>NZ_LMQV01000044.1 GCF_001425465.1 Methylobacterium sp. Leaf456 | reverse complement strand
TTTCTCCGCAAACTGGCGCGCCGGGGCCTGCGTGGGGTCAAGCTCGTGATCTCGGACGCGCACGAGGGCATCAAGGCCTCGGTCGCCAAGGTCATGAACACCGCGTGGCAGCGCTGCCGCGTCCACTTCATGCGCAACGCCCTGGCCCATGCCGGCCGCAGCGGACAGCGGGTGTTCTCCGCCTTCATCGCCACCGCCTTCGCCCAGGAGGATGCCGAGGCCGCCCGGCAGCAGTGGCGGCGCGTGGCCGATCAGCTCCGCCCCAAGGTGCCCAAGCTCGCCGCCCTGATGGACAGCGCCGAGACCGATGTGCTGGCCTACATGGGCTTCCCCGCCGCCCACCGGATCAAGCTCCACAGCACCAACTCGCTCGATCCTTCGACAGGCTCAGGATGAGGGCCTCAACGGCGAGATCAAGYGACGGACCGAAGTGGTCGGCATCTTCCCCARTGAAACGGCCATCACCCGCCTCGTCGGCGCGAYCCTGCTCGAACAGAACGACGAGTGGGCGGTCCAGCGCGCCCGTTACATGACCCTGGAAAGCATCGCCCCGATCGGCGATGATCCCCTCGTCGGCTTGCCAACCCTGGCAGCCTGACCGATCCGGCCCTTCCAGCGCGCCCGTTACATGACCCTGGAAAGCATCGCCCCGATCGGCGATGATCCCCTCGTCGGCTTGCCAACCCTGGCAGCCTGACCGATCCGGCCCACGCCGGTGATCGTGGTGGCCCTCAGTGAGCTACACCACGCCAAGGGACACGACCGACAGGAAGCACCCTGGGGGCGGCAATCCTGCTGGCACGCCGCGGCCATTTCGACCGCGGCGCTTGGATCAGATTTCGGTCTGCTCTGAGAGGATCAGCGCGTCGTCAACCTCAATGCCGAGGTAGCGAACCGTGCTCTCCAGCTTGGTGTGGCTGAGCAGCAGTTGGCAGGCTCGGATATTGCCGGTACGCTTGTAGACCAGAGCGACCTTCGTGCGGCGCAGGCTGTGCGTGCCGAACGCAGAAGGGTCCAGGCCGATCAGCGCAACCCAGCGGTCGACCAGCCGACTATAGTGCCGCGTCGTGAGATGCTCTCCGAGTCGACTCCGGCTTGGAAACAGCCAGTCGCCGGCTTTCAACCTGCGCGCAGTCAACCAAGCCGCGAGAGCCTCGCGCGTCGGTTCGGTGATCTCGAACGGAACCGGCCTGCCGGTCTTGCGCTGGCAGACGGTCGCTCGAAGACGCACGGCGTCGCCCAGGTAGATGTCGCTCACGCGCAGGCCGACGAGATCACACCCGCGCAGCTTGCTGTCGACGGCAAGGTTGAACAGGGCAAGATCTCGCGTGCGGTTGGCGAGATGGAGACGCGTGCGCAGGGCCCAGATGTGCTTCAGCTTCAGCGGCGGTTTAGGACCGACGATACGGTCGCGGTTCCAGGGAACACGCGGATTTGTGGAAACGGTAACGACCTCNTAGGGCCCAGATGTGCTTCAGCTTCAGCGGCGGTTTAGGACCGACGATACGGTCGCGGTTCCAGGGAACACGCGGATTTGTGGAAACGGTAACGACCTCGGGCATGACAGGCTCCTTGGTTAAGGAGCCCGCCATGAGGAAGCCGATGCTGCCGCTGAGCCCAATGTCGAATGACGGCTCTCAGCGACACAAGCCGGAATTGGCACCGGCGGGCCTTGATCGCTGCTTCCGGACTCGATCCGTACCTTCGGTGGCAGCACCTCGAATGCCCGCTCGTTGCACAACAGCCGAAGGAATGGGGGCCTCTCAGAGGCCGCCGCTCATAAATTTTCAGAAGAGTGCTGCGACCGCCAAGACGCCATGCTGCTGAGGACACCATCCTGGCGGATTAGCCCATGCAGCAGGGCCGCCCCAAGATGCGCCAGGATCAGGCCGAACAGCCCGTAGGCCAGGACGGTGTGGAGTTCGCGCAGCCCCGCATAGAGCATCGGGTCTTGCGGCAGGATCGGCGGCAGCACCAGCGGCCCAATTACCGCGACGGGGATGCGCGCCGCCGACAGCATCGCCCAGCCGACGAGCGGCATGGCCAGCATCAGCCCGTAGAGGGCGACATGCGAGGCCTGCGCGGCCCGCCGCTGCCACGGGGGCAGGTCAACCGGCAAGGGCGGCGGGGGGCGACGCCAGCGGTTGGCGAGCCGCAGGATCGCCAGAAGCAGGATCGCGAGGCCGAGCGAGCGATGCAGTGCGACCAGCGTGCCGTAATCGGCGAGCGAGGCCACCATCGCGACGCCGATGAAAAGCATGGCCAGGATCAGCACCGCCATGCTCCAGTGCAGCAGGCGGGCCGGAAGGTTGAAGCGGGTGGGGTGCGTCACCGGGCGTCTCCTCGGTCGGCCGTCGCGGCCACGGCGCTGGGGCGCGTCGCCTCGCCCGCCCGGCGGGTGAAGGAGCGGGCATAGGCGGCCGAGCGGGCGCTCAGCAGCGGGTCGTCAGACGGGGCGATGCCGTCAGGCAGGACGAGCGGGTCGAAGTTGACGTCCCGGCAATTGCCGGCCTCCTCGGGCGTCGCGCCAGCGAGGGTCAGAGTGCCCACGTCCAGGCTCTCGCGGTCGGCAGGCCAAGGCAGGGTCGCGTCGGCGGTAGCATCCCCCAACTGCCCGATTGTGACGATGAGATGCCAGCGCCGCGGCTCCTGGCGAAGCTGAGCGATGAGGTCGTCGAACAGGTAGTTCTTGTCCGTCCGCGCGGCTTGGCTCGCGCTCTCCTGCATCGCCGGCCGCTCGGGCACGAGGGCCCAGCGCACCGGCGTGGCACGGCCGTCGGCGGCCACGAACCGGAAGGCGTTCAGGCTGCGGAAGGTGCTGTCGGCGAAGCCCGCGGTGATCGGGCGCGCCTTGATCAGGCCGGCGGCCTTCGCGCTCTCCGAGTGGGCGGCGAAGAACGCCTTCATGCGCTCCGGGTCGGGCTTGCCGGTGACTGGGTCGGGCTTCCCCGCAAGCAACTGCTCGTAGAACGCCTCGGGCGTGCGCACGGGGAAGACCGGGAGGGCGTTCATGCCCGTGCGCCACTCCTCCCGGTCCGGCAGCCGGAACCGCAGGGCGAGGCTGCGCACGGTCGCAGCGGCATCGGCCGCGTAAGGCTGCCCGCCCGCGAGCGCGAACCGTCCCTCGACGGGCGTCACGCGTCCCGCCGCGAACACACCCGCCTTCGAGAGGGCGGCGCCCGCTCCGTTGCCGGCGAACTCACCCGCGACGCACAAGCCCTTGGCGTGGTTGCGCCGGAAGCCCGGATGCGGGCCGTTCACCTGCTCGAAGCGATCGACGACGCGGGCCGGGGTCAGCGCGGCCGGCGACAGCCAGCCGCCGGCAGAGGCGAAGGCTCCGGCCGTGCCGGCGAGCAGCGCCCCGATAGCGGAAACGCGTAGTATCAGGGCGCGCGGGGGCATTCCGAGAGGAGCCCCGGTCAGGCGGTGCAGCAGGGTCATGGAGGCCTCAGGTGTTCGTCGCGGTCGTGCGGCGGATTTCGTTGGCGAGCGGGTGCAGGATTGCGGGATCGCTCGCGCCGACGAGGCTGTAGCCGAGCCCGTCCTGGGCCCAGGCGTAGCCGGTGGCCGCCCCCGTCCGGTGCTCGCGCATCGGCGCGTCGCCCGGCTGGGCCATAGGCCGCATTAGCATGACGAGCCGCGTGCCGCGCGGGTCGTCGTACATCAGCAGGCCCGCCGGGCCGTGCGGCGTGGCGACGAGGCGCCCACCCATCAGCCGGTAGCCGGAGGCGCTCAGCTCCGGTACCCCGACACGGCGGTCGAGCCGGGCGGAGAACCAGCGGGCGAGTTCGTCACTGTTGCTCGCCGCGAGTTCAACCGGGCGCAGGCGGTCGGGGGCGTAGACGGCGTAGTTCGCGCTCGCCTCCTGGGCCAGGGCATCGACGCCGGTCATCGGCGCCGACAGCGTGCCGCGAAGACCCCAGCCACCGATCCCGCCGAGCGCCAGCAGCACGGCCGCGGCCGCCGCCTGCCAAGCCGGCAGACGCGGGCGCCGTCGCGCCGCGACGAGGTGGGCGAGGGTGAGCCGGGCCGGGACCGGCTCGGCGGCCACCGGCGCGAAGGCGTCGCGCAAGGCGTCGCCGAGCCCGCGCATGCGCTCGACGCGCCGTCCGAGATCGGGATGGCAGACGAGGTAGGCCTCGACCTCAACCCGGCGCGCCGCCTCCAGGCGGTCGTCGATGAGGGCCTGGATGTCGTCCTCGGTGATCGGGCGCACGGTCACTTCACCCTCCTGAGCAGCGGACGCCCGGCGGGGGCGGATGCGCGCTCCCCGTCCATGAGCTGGATCATGCGGTCGCGGGCGCGGGCCAGACGCGACATCACCGTCCCGATCGGGATGGCGAGCACCTGGGCCACCTCGGCGTAGGAGAGCCCCTCCACGCTCACGAGCAGCAGCACCCCGCGCTGTTCTTCCGGCAGCGCATCGAGCGCCGCGGTGAGGTCGCGCTGGAGCAGGCCCTCGTGCTGGTTCGGGGCGACCGCGAGGATCGCCTCCGGCGCATCCTCGACCGGCAGGGACGTGCCGCGGCGGGCGCGCTGGCGCATCTGGCTCACGGCGAGATTGTGGAGGATGGCGTAGAGCCACGTGCGCATGTCGCCGTCCGCCCGGCGCTGAGGCCAGCGGCCGATGGCGCGCTCCAGGCAGTCCTGCACGAGGTCTTCGGCATCGCTCGGGTTGCGCAGGAGCGCGCGGGCATAGCGGCGAAGGGCCGGGATGAGCGGCTCGATGAGGCGGACCATATCGCTCACGGCCAGTATCCCGACATGCGCGGACTTTTCCTGTGCCGAGTCGCCGGCGGCAGGAGCGCCCGACGACGGCATGGGAGCAGAGACGCCGTTTCCCGACGTTTATTCCAAGCCCTTCCCGATTTTTCTTCGTCGCACCGCATGCCCGGCGCGGAACGATGAAGCCGCAATTTTTCGAACTGCATCCGGAATAAGTCGCGAAAATTGGCGTCTGTCAGGTCGTCGCCGGGCCGAGCGAAGTGTTCGGCAGGCAATCGAAGGAGCCTGACATGTCCAGCATCAAGCACAACGCGCTCGTCCTGTTGGCCGCCGTCGGTGTCCTGGCCAGCGCCGGCGCCGGCGCGAAGGCCGTCGCGCCGGAACGGGCCTGTTCGGGCCTCTGCATCTCCTCGCTCGCCTCCGCCTGGACGGCCGGCGCGGTGCCGCGCAACGACTTCTTCGAGACCGACGCCGACTCGGCCAACGCCAACAACCCGGCCCTGCCGCCCTACGCCCGCGGCCGGGGACAGGAGACAGGCGGGCCCGCCCGGGAGCTGATCCCGAATTAAGAGAAGCGCGCTCGCCTGCGTCGACCCGTCAAACTCGCTGTTCACCTCAGCGGTGGAACGACTGCTGGGGGCGTTAGCTTCTGACGCCGGAAAGACAGCATCAGGAACTGAATATCTGCCCTTGGCCGTCGATCCGAATCTGGCGTTTAGGCAAGAAGTCGTCGTTCAGCGGGCAGATACTGAACGACGGCTTCCCACCCCGAGCGGTCATTCCACCTTTCGGGCCAATGTACGGAAAACGACCGTTTTTCAGCCAATTAAATGCATGGAGAAGCCGTGTGAGGAAAGTGGCGGGATGTCGATACGGCGGTCTGAACTCGGTTACGCCCTTTGCTCTTGGCCTCGTAGAGGGCCTTGTCCGCGGCTGCGATCAGGGCCGCCGCATTATCGCTTGTTCCAATTGACTGTGCAGCCACACCGCAACTGATCGTCACCAGTCCATGCGGATTGCCAGCATGCAGCATCCGCTGTTCGAGAACAGCCTGCCGCAAGCGGTTGGCAACGGTTTCTGCACCCGCCTGCTCGGTGTCCGGCAGCACGACTGCGAACTCCTCACCACCGATCCGGTAGGCCGTGTCGGACTGTACGTGGAGCGCCGTCTGCATTGCCCGCGCAATCAGCCTGAGTGCCTCGTCGCCCTGCTGGTGGCCGTAGCGATCGTTGAAGCTCTTGAAGTGGTCCGCATCCAGCATCAGCAGCGACAGCGGCTTGCCCACCCGCGCGGCGCGTCGACACTCCCGGGCAAGGACTTCATCGAACCGCCGTCGGTTGCTCAGCCCTGTTAAGGCATCCGTCGTCGCGAGCTGCTGCAGTTCGGCATTCAGCGCCGCCATATTCTGCTGCGCAGCCTTGCGCCGGAGCAGCTCGCGCTGGAACAGTGCGGTCAGCACCACGGTGGTGGCGCACAGGCTCAGAAATACGGTTCCGAGTACGAAGGCTTTTTGCCACCAGGCCGCGTAGATGTCCTCGGGGGTGAGCGCGATGCTCAGCCATAGTGGCAGCTCGCCCACCTGCGTGACCGTGAAGGTGCGAGTGCCCTCACCGGTCATCGCAGGCCCGGTGAACAGGCCCTGCCGGGTCTCAAGCATGCGCTGAAAGCTATCCGTCGCCGACACGCTACGGCCAATCAGCTGCTCATCGTAGGGCTCGCGCATGACGATGGTGCCGCCCGGCCCGTACAGCGTCACCGTACCGGCATGATCCGTCTCGATGGCCGCGAACAACTGGCGGAAATAGTCCAAATAGATCGAGCCCAGCACCACGCCAGCGAAGGCACCGTCCGGGTCGGACAGCCGCCGGCTGATGACCAGCACCCAGCGGCCTGTGATCCGCGACATCAATGGGGGTGCGATGTGGAGGCCAGAGTCCGTATGGGTGGCATGATACTGGAAGTACTCGCGATCCGCGTAGCTCAGCGGCTCGGGTGTGAGTGTCCTCGAGCTGATGATGAGCTTGCCGGTACGGTCGAGGACGAGCGTATGGCCGAAGTTCTCGGCGTTGGCGGCCCGATCGAAGAGGATCAGGTTACGCGTCTCCGGGTCGGCGTTCATCACGGCGGGGAGGCGCATGCCGTCAACGATAGCGCGCAGCGAGAGGTCGTACGTGGCGATGCTGCGGTTGATGTCGCGGCCGAGCACCTGCACCAGGCTACGGGCGGACGCGGTTGCCCGACGCTCGGCATCCCGGCGCATGTCCCAGAGCATGAACCCTGAGACGGCACAGAGGCCAAATACGCACAGAAGGTTGAGCACGGGCAGCGTCCACGCTGGACGCGCCCAGCGAAGCGGACGCAGGATCATGCGCATCCTCGGATTTCCTCATGCCGTCGATAGTAACGACATATACGAGAGATCCACTGAGGCGATCGTTAACGATCCGAAACTGAATAGGTCTGGCTACCGTGTTCGATATAAAAATATCAGCCTCGCCCTGTTGGACGAGGCTGTATGGAATGAATGTGATTTATAGTTGTAAGAGCGCCTACGTACCGCAAGCCTTAACCGGAATCCCCGGTAGAGGCAGGCCCTCAATCAGCTGGCGAGCTTCTGCGGCTGACGGCGGCTGACCTCGAACGCCTGCAAATCCAACGCCAATCTGACGACTTGGTCGGACTTGAGGCGGTTGGGCTGGAGGGCACCACCAAACCCATGCTGTAGGTAGACTTCCTGAACCTCAGGCGTGCGCATCGCTCCTCCCATGGTCCAGTTCGGAAACAGCCGTGTGGGCACGTCGCGCACGTTGAGGATGGTTGCTGTCGAGTGCCGCGTGTCGCGCGCGATACGGTTGTACGTCTCGGTCACGCGAGCGCGCTCGCCTTCCAGGATCTGGATGAACCAGGTCTTGTCGAAGATCAGGAAGCCTGTAATCCCGTCGCGGCTGTTGTTGCGCTGAGAGGCTGACAGGATCTCGCGCATGTTGGTGAGCATGTCACGGTCACTGCCCGACACGGCGTTGCGGCTGTAATAGACAAGCTGATGGATCATCGGCGCTTCACTCAACACTTCGGTGTGTCACGGATGTGAGGCACGCCTGATCACTCCGCCTACCGGAGCTTCTCGATCCATGCGCCACCAGCGCAGAGTGGGCCCAATGTGCTAAAACTTCCTGAATTGACCAGTGCGCATCCCTGGCGGCTGCCTTCGCCGCAGGAAGAAACCCTTAACGCTTTCTGACTTATCTCGGCTCAGGAAGGGGGTGTATGACCGTGACCATTGTGGAGCTTGTCAGGCTTTTTGCCGAGCCGCTCAGCACGGCGGTGGTGCTGACCGACATCGATCTAGAGCAGCCGGGACCGACCATCCTGTACGCCAATCCTGCCTTTACTAGCATGAGCGGCTATGCTGGCGCAGAGGTGCTGGGTAAATCACCGCGGATCCTGCAGGGGCCGAATACCAACCGGCAGCTGACCCGGGTGATTGCGCGCAGGCTGCAAGTTGAACGTCGCTTTCACGGCGTCCTTGAGAACTACCGGAAGTCAGGCGAGGCTTACCTTTGCGAGGTCGATGTGCGGCCGATCCACGGTAGGAATGAGGAACCTCTCGGCTTCCTCGCTTTCGAGCGGGAAGTGGTACGCCGCAGGGGAAGGCCGGCACAGGGGGCTGGTGGGCGCTATCAGCCCATCGTTTCGGAAGCTCACGAGGTGCGGACGGCTTGGGCTACACCCACTCCGTTCTGCTGAGACGCTCCCTCTGGGGCGCTCCGATTATGCCCATCAAGCGGCCTTGGTGGCCTCCACCAAGGCCGCAGGGCACGACGCCGAGAAGCGAACTGGCGGTAGAGCCGCTACGGTTGGCTTAGCGAACAGGTAACCTTGGAACAGGCGAATGCCAGCCGCACGCAGTGCCATCAATTCGGCGTCCGTCTCGACACCCTCGGCCAGGATCGTGATTTCCAATTCCCTGGCGATGCCCACAACGCCCGCGACGATCACTTGGCGGGCCGACGAGGTCGCAATGCCTCGGATCAGCTCCATGTCGAGCTTGATCAGATCGGGCTGAAAGCTCGCAAGAAGGTTGAGGCCGGCATACCCGGCACCGAAGTCGTCCAGCGCGGTCAGGAAGCCCTGCTTGCGGTATTCCGTGACGATCCGCTGCACATGGCCGACATCGAGCATTCGCTCGTTTTCGGTGAACTCAAACATGAGCTGCCGATTGGCAAAGCCTACACGGTGCGCAGCTTCCAGCGTCGCACGAATGCAGGCTGCCGGCTCGTAGACTGCATTCGGCATGAAGTTGATTGAGAGTCGTTTGTCGCTGTCTGGAAACAGGCTGCCGGCCAGCTCGATGGCTCGGACGCGGCAGGCCTGATCGAACTTATAGCGGCTCTCCTCATCAACCTGATCAAGGACCCAGCCTGCGCCTTGTCCCTCCGAACCCCGTACGAGAGCTTCGTAACCCCAGATCCTATTCTGGCTGACATCTACGATGGGCTGGAAGGCCATCGTGAAATCGAATGGCAGCGGCTTTGCGTTCCTGCAGCCCTGGCAGCCCGCCTTACTCATCGTCGCAGCTCCCGCATGACAGATGCGGTTTATCTGCAGAGCGTAAAAAATGTCTCAACGGCAGGTTGGATCTAGAGCATCATATGTTTCTCAAGCTGTGCTTCCTGTCGGTCGTGTCCCTTGGCGTGGTGTAGCTCACTGAGGGCCACCACGATCTGGCCTGCTGCCGGTCCAGCCGGCCTTAGCGAGCGCTCCCAGCATCGCCTTCCAGAAGCCGCGCCGGGACCGACGGTTGAAGCGGTTGTAAATCGTCGTGGGCGGACCGTATTTCGGCGGGCAGTCGCACCAGCGGCAGCCCGTCTTCACGACGTGAACGATGCCCGAGATGACCTGCCGGTCGTCATTGCGTTCGGGGCCGGGCTAGGTTTTTCGGCGTGAACGGTTCGATCACCGCTTACTGCTCGTCCGACAGCCAGAACAAGTCCGCTATGGCGCGCCTCCCTGCCACGAAACGCGCTATGGAAGCCGCATTATCCCGACAGATTAATACCTTGATAGGTTTTTAACCCTAGGCTGCAAAATTCCTGCGCCTTACGCAGCTTGACCAGATAAAGTGGCTTCCGCGTAGCGTCGCTCGACGTCATCCAAGTAAGCCCGGTACTGTTCATAGAGAACCAGGCAGGTGATGACGCTGGGTAGGGACGCGGGGTTTTTCGCTGCTGCGGCTAGGACGCGCGTGACCATCGCTGCCTCGTCCCGGCCGCGATCCCGAATCAATCGGAGGCAGCGCATCGCGTAGACCCCGCGAGGGCCGGCCGCCGAGCGACCGCGGGTCGCAGGTCGTGCGGCATCGGATGCGCTGCCGAACACGCCGATGAAGTTCATCATCCGCTGCTGGAACGCCGAAACTGCGAAGAGCCGCAGGGTCAGGTCCCTTGCCCCCTCGATCAGGGCCGCGTGGGTCATCAGCTTGGGAATGATGTTGCTGGCGAATCCTTCCACGAAGCGCTGTTCCCCCTCAATGAGCCGCCCCTCCCGCTCCATGCGGGCACGCAGCGGCGTCCCCTTCGACGCGATCAGCGTATGGACGGTCGGAATCGGCAGCGGAGAGGCCTGCAAGAAGGCGAACAGGATATCGAAGATGTCCGGGCCGTCGTGGTCGAAGCCGATGACGATGCCGTTGCGGATCAGGATGCCGCGGGACACAATCCGCTCGACGGCCTCCAGCGGCGGCAGAAGCAGGTTCTGCCGCTTGCGTGTCTCGCGTAGGCTTTCCGCGTTAACGGTCTCGATACCGACGAAGAAGTGATCGAGGCCGGCCCGCACGCACAGGTCCAGCATGTCGGCGTCTCGGGCGATATCGATCGAAACCTGGGTCACGAACCGTATCGGGTCGTCGGCGTGCCGAGCGTTCCACTTCGCGAGCGCCTCCAGTGTACCCCGAGCGAACTGGCGGTGGACCGTAAAATTATCGTCCGTCAGGAACACTTGGCGGAAGCCCTGCGCGTGCAATGCGTCCAGCTCACGCAAAATCTGGTCCTGATCCTTGTGGCGCTGCTTGCGGCCGTTGTAGCGGATAACGTCACAGAACTCACAGTCGAACGGGCAGCCACGCGTCGTCTGCAGCGCCCCCATCAGTGCCCGTTCGACGGGGTAGAGGTCCCAACGCGGAACGGGAGACTTACGAATGTCGGCCCGGCCCCCGTCATAGCTGTCCCGCCACAACCCAGCCTCCAGATCGGCGAAGATGTTGGGGGCGATCTCCTCGATCTCGCCCATCACGAGGATGTCCACGTGCGGTCGCAGCGCGTCCGGGTCCAGGGTAGCCAGCGGGCCCCCGGCCAACACGATCTTTCCACGCGCGCGGAACGCGGCGGCAAGTTCGATCATCCGGGGAACTTGTGCGGTCTTCCCGGTCAGACCGACGAACCGGGCGGGGTCGTTGAGATCGACTTCGGTCAGCTCCTCCTCACAGACGCGCACGTCCCAGTGGTCCGGAGCCATGGCGGCGATCGTCACGATCGCGAGGTCAGGAATACTGACGAACCCCTCAGTTGTCTCGTAATAGACGTGTTGAGGCCGCGGGTTGATGAGATAGAGGGATTTGCCGTGCATCATTGCTTTTCCCTCACCACCCGAACGCGCTCAGCCTCGGATTCGACCGAGTCCCGTCATTTAATCAGGCGATGCGCTGACCACGTGCGTTCTCCCAAAGATTGAACAGTGCGGCAGGTTTACGGCTCTTGTGCGGCGCTCCCAACGCTCACACCAGCGGGATCGAACGCAGCGCGTCCTGTACGTAGAGCGCACGGCAGGCGTCGCGGCGCACCTTCCCGCTCGTGGTCTTCGGGATGCCGCCAGGCCGCACCAACACGAGGTCGTGCAGGCGCACGCCGTGGTGGAACGCGACCGCGTCGAGTGCGGCGCGGCGCATCCGCGAGTCGGTCGGTCCGTTGAGGCCGCGCGCCGCCTCGTGCACCAACACGATCTGCTCGACATCCTCGACGGTCCAGGCGAAGGCCGCTCCGACTTCGCCGAAACCCTCGTGGCAGGTAGCGACCGCGGCCTCGATATCCGCGGCGTGGATATTGGCGCCGCGGTAGATGATGATGTCCTTGAGCCGCCCGGTGATCGTCAAGTCTCCCCGAGCCAGGAAGCCGAGGTCGCCGGTGCGCAGGAAGGCGAGGCCGGGAAACGCGGGGAGCCGCGCGCCGAAGCAGGTTCGCGTGGCCTCGGCCATCTCACGATAGCCTGCGCCGACTTGCGGGCCCGCAACCCAGATCTCACCCTGGACCCCGTCCGCGCACAGCGCACCCGTGGCGGGATCGACGATCGCGACATGTGTCCCAAGGGCGGGTCGGCCACAGCTCACCGGGGCGATCTCGTCCCCCGGATTCGCCCGCCCGGAGCCGCGCAAATGGCCGCCCGAGACGAAAGTGACCGCCTCCGCCATACCGTAGCAGGGATAGAGTGCCTCAGCCCTGAACCCAGTTGCCGCAAAGCGCTGCGCGAACCGCCGCATGGTCGCGAGTCGGACAGGCTCGGCTCCGCAGAAGGCGAGCCGCAGCCGGCCGAGATCGAGGTTTTCCAGTTCATCGTCGCCCACGCGGTCGGAGCACATCGCGTAGGCGAAGTTCGGGGCGCCGGTGATGGTCGCGCCGCTGCGGGCGACCTGCTTCAGCCAGAGCGCCGGGCGGCGCAGGAACGTGAGCGGCGGCATCAGGTGGCCGCGCACGCCGAAATGCAGCGGCATCAGCAGCATCGCCAGCCCCATGTCGTGGAACAGCGGCAGCCAGCTCGCGTACACATCGTCCGGCCCGACCGCGAAGGCGTTCCGCAGCATCGCGAGATTGGCAGCGATGTTGGCGTGTGAGAGCAATACGCCCTTCGGCTCTGCCGCCGAGCCTGAGGTGTACTGCACGATGGCCAGATTGCTGCCGGAGGGGGCTTCGGGCGACCAACTCGGTTCCGTAGTCGGGTCCTCGATCATAATCCGCATGCCTGGTAGCGCCTGCGCAAGGTGAGAGGCGTCCGGCGGGACGACCGCGACGGCGGCGCCCGAGGCGGCGGCGATCGCTCTCAGATGCAGGACGCTGCCGTTCCGCCCGGGCAGAGGGACCGGTGCGCAGGCCACGCCCGCGTAGAGGCATGCGACGAGTGCGATCACCGAAGGCGCATCCGAGCGCATGGGCAGAAGAGCTAGTGCGTCCGGCTCGACTGCCAACCGCAGGCGCTCCCCGAGCGCACGCGCCCTGCGGTCGAGACATCCGTAGGTCAGCACCTCCCCCTCGTCCTCGCCGCAGACGAAGTGGATCGCGACCGCGTCTGGCCGGGAACGGGCGTGCGCCTGAAGAGCGTGGACAATCGTGGCCGGCGCGGGCCCCTCTTGATGGGGACCCACATCATCGCTGCCCGCGTGTTCGGCGGACGGCATCAAGCCTCCCCGGGCGCCAGCCCGGCCCGCCGCATCCAGAACGACGACGTCAGCCAGTCGATGTGGCGGCTGCCGAGGAACATCCTGGGTGGGGAGAGATCACGCTGAGTATGTCCTGGCCTTCGAGCAGCGTGGCGAGGAACGGTGCCTCCGCGTTCAACCGGTAATGCACCTGTGCGTCCGTGAAGAGCCGCGATGCGCTCCCGCCATCCAAGTTGCGCAGCCATGCCTCCTGCCAGGCGAGATAGCCGTAATGGCCGGTATCCGCCCGTAGGCGTTCATGACTGCAGACGCCGACGACGTCGGCGGACCGCACGGCATCCACGAAAGCGGCGTGCAGATCCGCGCGACGGTCCGCATCGACCGCCGAGAGCGGCGCGCCGAACCAGTTCTCCCAGACGAGATCACCCATGGCGAGGGCTTCCTCGTCCGTGAGGCCGCTCGTTTCCACCGGCGCCTCACCGAGGAGGTAGCGAGCCTCGCCGTCGCCCAGGCGGGTAAAGGCAAAGGGGCGGCGTTCGGCGATCGCGGCGGCGATGGCACGCAGCAGCGTCGGCGGGTCGAGCCATACGGGCGAGGCGGCGCGCTCCGCCGCCCGGGCGATCTCCACGTCTCGGGGATGCGCGAGGGCGAGCCGGGCGTGCCCGACGAGCATCGCGAGGCGGCTTGCTGCCGAAGGGTGATCGGCGAAACCATCCCGTCGCAGCGCGACGGCAACGTCGATGACCTCGCGGTAGCGCGTCTCCCCGGTCAGCAGACCGAGGTGATCGCGCAGGAAGCCCAGGTCGCGGCAGCCGTGCGCATAGGCCAGCGCGAAGGCCTCGGCGGCCCGCTGCGCGCGGCCGCTGCGCCAGAGTTTCAAGCCGATCCGCCATGCGAGGTCGGGCGCCGCGCTCCCGTCAGCCAGGCGGGAAGGGAGACTGGACAGGATAGCTTCCGGCTCGCCCTCGGTCGGCGTCGCGCCCGACGGGTGCGCCGCATCGGCCGCGCCGGCCACTGCCTGCAGGGCATCGTCCGGCAGTTCGGGGGGCCGCCTCTCGCCGACGGATCGGCCCGCTTCATTGAGGGATGTCAGGTGCTGGCGCGCGAGCAGAGGAAGCCATGCGTTCCCCCCGGCAGGGAGCGGCGCAAGCGCGGCACGGCGGTCGTGCGGTCGCTCCTGTCCCACGACCGGCACCAAGACCAGCAGTCTGAACTCCAGTCTCGACTTCGACAATGATTCCCAGGCCGTTGGCGACTGCGAGGCTGCGGAACGGAACTGGCCTGCCGTCGTCATCGCTCTTGTTCGATAGGCTGCACGTCTCGACCTGAGGGTGCCAGCGCTGGATCGAGCAGAAATCTCCCGTGACAGCCCAGACGGCAGATGGTGAGGCCGCGATATTGAGGGTTCGGGTCACCTCAATCGCATGTCCGACCGCCGACGATCCCGCCCACGCTGCCAAGATGCCGACCGTCCGGTAGATCGCTGGGTCACCTCAATCGCATGTCCGACCGCCGACGATCCCGCCCACGCTGCCAAGATGCCGACCGTCCGGTAGATCGCTCGCAACATGATGTGACCACCTCGCTATTGCCCGAGCCTTATAGGTCGTCGTGCTTCGCTCCGCGCCCCACCACCATGAGCGTTTCGTTCGGCAGTGGGCGCTGCAGCGCCTTCGCCTCCGACCACGGCGCCCGCAGCCACGCGTCCCGCTCTTCCTCGCTCGTCAGGATCACCGGCATAGCCTTCGGGTGCACCGCGCCGACCTCGGCATTGGGCGGACAGGTCAGGAAGGCGTAGAGGTCGTCCGTCGTCTCGCCGTCCTTGAGCTTGCGCACAGAGGTCCAGCCCTCCGCCCTGATCCCGGCGAAGCAGGCGAGCGGGCGTTCCTCGTTCACGGCGAACCAGATGTCGCCGCCGGCCGCCTTGTTGAACTCGCTGAAGGCGGAGAGCGGGACAAGGCAGCGGTGTTCCGGCCCGAGCCAGCGGCGCCAGTGCGGCGAGCCGGTGTTGCGCACGTTGGTGACGCCCGGATCGACCCGCTTGCCCTCCAGCGCGAAGGCCGGCGAGGGCATGCCCCAGCGGTACATTGAGAGCACGCGCTGCCCGTCCGCGACGTGGACGATCGGCGCGGCGGTATTCGGAAAGATGCCCGGCAGCGGCGGCAGGTTGCCGATGCGGTCGGTATCGATCCGGAACGCACGCCGGATTTCGTCCTGGCTCTTCGTCAGGCTGTAGAGGTTGCACATCGATGCGACTTTAGCAGATGGGCTCGGCCTCGATCGTAGCTAAACGATCGCGGCAGCAACAACGCGACGCTCGCCGACAGCCTGTCCGCCCCGGACAGCGTCGAGCGCGGCGCCGAGACGCCCATGGCCGATTCCAGTTTCATCTGCTGCTGCAGAAGCGTGGCGGGGATGCGGAGGTGCGAGGATCTGCAACCAAAATGCGGTGGAGCCGTGTGGAGGAAAGCCTAAGCCCGTTTGAGCGTGCTCGTTGTGTACACGTATTGACATAAATTTTTTTCGTCGATGCCTTTAGTCTAATAAAAATTGCCGCAATCATCTAGAATGCCGGTATTCCTGATTGACATTTCCCGCATAAATACGGCGGCATATTTGCGAATTTGCCCGTATCGAAACTAGAGCGTCGGACTGCGCGTGAGCTGGACTTCAATCACCGGCCCAAACCGATAGTGCTTGAAATTATACGCTTCATCGGGCAAACCAACCAAAACTGGGGTTCGGTGATTGGTACGCTACGCTGATTGATCAGTGAAGCGCCAGCCCACCGATGCAGCATACGATGTGCTTGGTGAGGGGCGTAGCAATGCCGGATTACAGCGAGAATCAAAGCGCCGGAAATGCCACGATCCTCATCAACAACGGTGAGACTGTCTATTTTTATAAAAATAGCGACGGTGGAACTGCACAGATCGCAGTAAATTTAGGGGGGCGGCTGAATTTCAGGGACGACAGCCACGCGGAAGGCGCAACAATTTCTCTGGAAGAGACGACAAACCCCTATGGGCCGCGAGTCTATGTGAGCTTCTATGATCGGGCAAATGCTGATGCAGCCTCCTTCAAGATCGGAAGCCTGGCCATTCTCAATTTCTACAACGCCGCGAGTGGAGGCAGTTCGAAGGTAATTGGAGAAGGATCAGTCTCTTTTGCAGGCATGTCAACGGCCGCATCAATGCAGGTCTCGCTGACAAAAGGGAGCATTTCATTCTACGAGCAAAGCACGGCGGCCTCTGCCTCTCTTGCCAGTGAGGGCGGAAGTATAAATTTTAGAAATAAATCGACTGCCGGCAATGCCGAGATCAAGAGTGCTGTCTCGTCGTCATTGCAATACGGCCTCGTCAGCTTTGCCGAAGAAAGCACGGCAGGCAAATCAAGTATCTCCAATGGAGTCGGTGCAGGGCTTTCCTTCAACGGAACGTCCACTGCCGGACTCGCGACCATCGCCAATGATGGCTCCATGTCGTTCACCTACGGGGCCACGGCAGGAGGCGCGACGATCGTCAATCGCGGCACGTTGTCGTTCAACGAATATGCCCTGGGCGGCAGTGCGACAATCGTCAACGAGGGCGGGAAGGTGTCGTTCTATGCCTCGTCAACGGCCGAGAACGCCACCATCGTCACGAAGAAAGGCGCGACGACGGAATTTCATTTTCTATCGACCCCTGGGAACGCGAGACTGTCCGTCGAGGCCGGCGGGGTAATCGATTTTAGCAACAGAGTTTCCACGCAGGGGACGACGCACACTCTGCTCACGGCTGCGATGGTTTACGGCGACGGAAAAATCTTCCTGGGCGGCAATCACTTCGAGGTAGGAGGGAAAAACAACAATTTCGACATCAGGGCCACAATCGCCGATTTCATCGGAGCCCCGCAGGAAAATAAAAGCGGGACCCTGGTGAAGACGGGGGCTGGTCTGGTCGTACTGTCGAGCGGCGCCAACTCTTACAGCGGCGGGACAATCCTAAAAGGCGGCTCCCTTAACCTCGCGGCCAAGGGCGCCGCTGGCACGGGCGCCGTGAGCTTCGATACCGGTGCACAGAAGCTGAAGGTGCAGAAGTCGGCCCTTCTGAATGCCGACGGCAGCCTCGCTTTTACGAACGCGATCAAGTCGTTCGGAGCAGGCGACGAAATCAAGCTACAGGGCGTCGCGTCTTCCGTCGGGACGAAGCTCGATGTCTCGGCGAACACTCTCTCCGTCACATTCGGTGCGTCAGTCGTGACGGTCGGTCTTGAGAAGGCCGCGGCCGGCACCGGTGCGGTCATGGCCGTCTATAAAACATCGTCCACGGAAGTCGCCGTCGATTTCGAAACGCGCAACGCCACGATTGGCACGGCTGGCGACGACCAGATCTATATCATCGGCGCAGGCCGCTCGGTTCGCGGTGGCAACGGACGCGATCTCCTAGTGGGCGATTGGGGCGACGACACCCTTGACGGCGGCAGCGGCGCCGACACGATGCGCGGCGGACAGGGCAGCGACCGCTACATCGTCGACGAGGCTGGGGACGTCATCGTTGAGGAACCCGGCGCGTTCGGCAACGATACCGTTGTAACGAGCCTCTCCTACACGCTCGAAGACGCAATCGAGAACCTAGAGCTGACCGGTACGGCTGCGGTCAACGGCACCGGTAATGCCGGGCAGAACACGATCCTCGGCAACGGCGGCGCCAATATCCTGCGCGGCGGCAATGGCGATGATGTGCTCGAAGGTGGCGGCGGCAACGACACTCTCTACGGCAGCTTCGAGCGGGACGCCTCGTCCGGCCGCGACACGCTTCGCGGCGGCGCCGGCGACGATTACATGTTCGGCGGTGGCGGTGTCGACAGCTTCGACGGCGGCGAGGGCTACGATACTGCGACCTTGGGCGTCGCGATCGAGGGGGACGACACGTCCATCACGATCGACCTTGCCGACCCGTCTAAAAACACCGGTAAGGCCGCGGGCGAGCGCTATATCGACATCGAGAAGTTTCAGCTCGGGAATGCCGGCGACACGTTCTGGGCCGATCCACTCTCTTCCGTCGCCCTCTGGATTCAGGGCTACGGCGGAAGCGACCGCATCACGACCGCCGGCGGCGACGACCGACTCGACGGCGGCGCTGGGGCTGACCGGCTTGAAGGCGGCGCAGGCGACGACATCTACGATGTCGACGATACAGCGGATGTAGTCGTTGAGGCGCGAGACGGCGGCCTCGACACCGTCTTCGCGTCGGTTTCCTACACCCTGACTGGCGACAACATCGAGCAGCTTTGGCTCACCGGCTCCAGCAACATCGACGCCACCGGAGCAGCGGGCGATGACATGCTGTTCGGCAACCTCGGCAACAACCTTCTCGATGGACGCCAGGGCGCCGATTCCCTGCTGGGGCGGCTCGGCGACGATACCTACATCGTCGACAACGTGGACGACCTCGTGTTCGAGGAAAGCGGCGAGGGTACCGACACCGTCGTCGCTTCCGTCGGCTACGCCTTGGCGGTTGGTAGCGCAATCGAGCGCCTGCAACTGGCCGCCCCGACCGGCACGGCTGGCCTCACCCTGATCGGCAACGAATTCGCGCAGACGATCACCGGCAATGGCGGCGCAAACGTCCTCGACGGCAAGGGTGGCGCCGACATCCTGATCGGCGGGGCCGGCTCCGACACCTACACGGTGGACAATACGCGCGATCAGGTGATCGAGGCGGTGGGTGGAGGCCGGGACACGGTCGGTGCCCTGACGAGCTACAAGCTCGCGGCGGGCCAAGAGATCGAGACGCTGCGGTTGATGCTCGCAACCGGCAAGCAGAACCTCAACCTGACCGGCAACGAATTCGGGCAAGCGCTGATCGGTAATGACGGCAACAACACGCTCGATGGCCGAGGCGGCGCCGACGTGATGACGGGCGCGCGCGGCAACGACACCTACAGCGTGGACAGTTCCGCCGACCGGGTCGTCGAGGGTGTGGGTGGCGGCATCGACCGTGTCGTGTCCTTGAGCCACTATAGACTCGCGGCCGGGCAGGAGATCGAGACGCTGCAGCTCTCCGCCTCGACCAGCGCAGAGAAGTTTAACCTCATCGGCAATGAGTTCGGCCAATCTCTGATTGGCAATGCCGGCGCCAATAGCCTGGAGGGCAAGGGCGGCAACGACGTGCTGACGGGCGGCAACGGCGCCGACACGTTCATCTTCGCCAGCGCGCTCGGCGCGGGCAACGTCGATCGGATCACCGATTTCTCGGCGGTGGATACGATCCGCCTCTCGAAGAGCTTTTTCGCTGCGATCGCTCCGGGCCAGCTTAAGGCCAACGAGCTGAAGGACATCGCCAAGGCCAAGGTCGATGCCGACGACCACGTCCTCTATGACAGTCGGACCGGCGACCTGTTCTACGACGCCGACGGCTCGGGCAAGGCGGCGGCGGTGAAGTTCGCCGTACTCGATAACAAGGCGGCGATCACCCACGCCGACTTTCTGATCGGGTAAGCTTCCTGCGTGAGGGGCGCCAGGATCGCTCTTCATGCTCGGGCCGTAGATTTTGGCGCTCGTTCCTGGCGAATGCCGGCGACGCGACCCGGCGGGCCTATCTCGGGCGCAACAACGCGACGCTCGCGGACATCTTGTCCGCCCCCAACAGCGTCGAACGGACTCGCCGGCTCGTCGCGCGCCGCGCCGAGACGCCCATGGCCGATGCGGTGCTTCGGTCGCTGCTGCAGGGGCGTGGTGGGGGTGCGGAAGCGCGCTGAACCCGGCCTTATTAGTCGCAAGGCTCTGGCAGTGCAAACCTAGCGTGCATTCATGGTTGCATAGTAGTCACGCCCAACTGTTAAAACTTCGAAGCTCCACTCTTCGTGAGGTCTGCGATGGATTTATAACGGCCTCCCGGAGTGTCGCGTGATAGGCATTCGCAACCTCCGTTCTGATCGTGCGGACGAACATTAGACACCGAATGTTGTAGGGCAGAGAATAAATAATATGTCATCTGGACCCGCCCCATCGACTGCACCGCTCGAAGGCCATCGCCTAATCTCGATAGGCAACAGTCAGTATAGGGTCGTCGAAAAATTTGATAATAGATACCAAATTACAGAATTTTCAGACGGGGCTGGCGATAACCTGACACGTCTCGGCGACATAGAGAATGATACATTTCGTGTAGGCTCGTTCCAAGAGGCTTATTCATACCTTGGGAGGCTGAGCAACAATCAGGGAATATTTGCCAAAAGCTCAGGAAATTACTACCTTTACTCAAATAATTCGTACGCACTGAATGATACCGTAACCCTTCAGCGGCAGACTTATGATGCAGTTTGCTATTCCTCTGGAACTCTGATCCGCACCCCCGAGGGCGATCGCCCGATAGAGTCGTTGTCGGCCGGTGATCGCATCGTCACGGCTGCTGGCGAGCACCGTCCGATCCGCTGGATCGGCCACCGCACCATGGCTTGCCGCGGACGCATCGACGCCATGCCGGTACGCATCGCGGCCAACGCCTTCGGCGAGTCCCGACCGACCCGCGATCTGTACGTCTCCCCCGCTCACGCCGTCTGCGTCGATGTCCTCGGCGAGATGCTGATCCCGGCCTGCCGCCTCATCAACGGGACCACGATCAATCAGGTGGACGTGGAGACCGTCACCTACTGGCACCTCGAACTCGCCAGCCACGACATCCTGCTCGCCGAAGGGCTGCCGGCCGAGAGCTACCTCGACTGTGGCAACCGCCGCTTCTTCGCCAACGCCGAGGCGCCTGACCTGTTGACCGTCCCCGACGCCCGACCGGAAGGTCCGCTGCCATTCTGCCGCCCGTTCCACGAGACCGGCCCGCTGGTCGATCTGGTGCGCGCCCGGCTCGCCGTGCGCGCGGAAGACCTTGGCTGGCGCAGGGTCGAGGAGACGTTCGCCGGGCTGCACCTCGTCGCCGACGGCCGCACGATCCGCCCGGACGTTCAGGGTCTCACGGCTCGCTTCGTCGTCCCGGCCGACGCCCGCGATGTGCGTCTCGTCTCTGAAACGAGCGTGCCGGCTCACGTCGTGCCGGGCTCGACCGACGCGCGCCGCCTCGGCCTGCCGCTCGCCGGACTGACGATCGACGACGGCCTGACCGGCGCCCGCACGGTCGCCCTCGACGACCCGCGCCTGGATGATGGCTTCCACGCGTTCGACGGCGGCGTTCGCTGGACCGACGGCTCGGCGCTGCTCCCCGCCGACTTTTGGGCGGGCTGCAAGGGCTCGTTCTTCCTGCGGGTGACGCTGACCGGGCCGGCGCTGGACCGTTGGGTTGCGCCCGGTGAGACGGCCGGTGTGGTCAGTCTGGCGGAACACCGCCGGGCCTGAACCGGAAACAGATCGTCCCACCGCGACCCGATTGGCTCAGGTTGCGTCGGGGACCCTCACGCCCGAGCCGTCGGCAACTCGTCTACCCGTGTGGTGTAGCGCGGCGTCCGCATCTCGAACTTCGTCGCCCAGCCGCGCCGCTGCCGCTCCAGACCGGCGCGCGCCGGCGCCACCGCGCCCCGGCCCCAGCGCGCGTTACAGGCGTCGAGCGCGCCCATTAGGCTCGCCGAGCGCTCGCGGTCGAGTTGACCGATCAGTGCCCGTTGCGAGCCCGCCAGGGCACGAGGTCGGTCGTGACGATGCCGGCCTTCGAGTAGCGCCAGGGCGGGCTACCCTGCTCGCGCCACGTCCGCGCTACGCCGTGCAGCGCCGCCGGGATCAGCGCCAGCGTGTCGTTGGTCGCCTCCGGCAGCGTCACCACCGTCGAGACCGAGCGCATCGGCTCGCCGCGGTCGTGCTCGCTCGTGTGGTAGAAGACTGTCACGTGAGAGGTCGCCAGCCCCTCCCGCCGTAGCTTTTCGCCGAGCCGCATCGCGTGCGCGGCGACGGCATGCTCCAGCTCAGCCCGCTCCGTCACCCGGCCGGAGAACGAGCGCGTCACCGCGCAGCCCTTGCGCCGCGCCGGCACGAGGTCGAGTCCGAGGCAGGACACACCGCGCAACTCGTGGATCATCCGCTCGCCCACCACGGTGAGCGCCTTGCGCACCGGCCGCGGGTCGATGTCGCGAAGGTCCGCCACCATGTCGATACCGAGCGCTTCGAGCTTGGCGAGCGACGCCCGGCCGACGCCCCACAGCTCGCCGACATGGATGCGGCAGAGCCAATGCTCGTAGGCGGCTGGGTCGGTGAGATCGCAGACCCCGTCGAGTTCGGGCACGCTCTTGGCGATGTGGTTGGCGAGCTTAGCGAGCGTCTTGGTCGGCCCGAGGCCGACGCAGGTCGGGATGCCGGTCCAGGCCCGCACCGTCGCTCGGATATCCCGGGCGAGGGCGACGCGGTCGCGGCGAGTGTAGGCGGTGAGATCGAGGAAGCTCTCGTCGATCGAGTAGACCTCCACCTCGGGCGTGGCATCGCGATAGATCGCATTGATGCGTGCGCTCATGTCCCCGCAGAGGGTGTAGTTCGACGAGAACACGCGCACGCCTTGCGCTTGGCATATCTCGCGGATCATCCAGCGCGGAGACGCGCCAATCCGGTCTTATGCAGCATCTCCACCAAGCCCTACCCGTGAGCGCGACCGCTCTCGCTGGGGGACGGGTTCGGCAGAGGTAGGGCCCTAAACATAAGTTATTGCGCAAAACGGCGTCAGGCTGCGTATTCGATGCCTATCGTTTGCGCATCCCAAGCAAGAAAATGCCAATATTTTACATAGACACGATCAAATGTTGCGATACTTGCCGTGATGACTACGGAGAGACGTATCGCGATAACGCCGAGGCCCGACTGGCAACTATCCAAGCCTTGCCGGGTCTTGCCGACACTGAGCTTCCGGACGGCGAGCCACAGCATTACAAGGCCACCCTTATGGGCGAAGATGGACGAGTCCTTTACACAGCAACCCTGACATTTATTGGAAGGTGGGATACAAGCGCTTCGCTGGCCTAAGAATGCCAGAGGTATTGCAGTTTGCGCATACACCACGTCGCGCACTCCATCACGGTCCCGTGATCTACGTTATCGACGGGTAGGCTATCGAGAGCTACCCCATAGGCATCTATCAGTTAATAGGATTTTGCCATTAGGAACAGTAAAACCTTACAGGATAGACGCATCCTATAGTGGAGGATGAGTGTTTTGTCGCTCAAGAAATGCAATCCGCAGTCGAAATGGCTGGTGTAATATTTATTGGTCCGTTCTCTGATCTGAGAGAGGCAGTTTAAAGTAGTGTATGTGCTAAGGTAGATATTGCAGTGCTCGACATAAACGTCAAGGGCAAGTCGTCATTTGAACTTGCAGACAAATTACAATGGCGCAGGGTTCCGCTTTGTTTCGCTACTGGATATGATATTGATATAATGCCCGACCGTTTTACGCAGTCTCGATTCATCATAAAGCCATTCGATGGACCGGAGCTGGTCAAAGAGCTGGCACAGGGCTACGATTTTATGCAGTAAGCGCCACAGCCGCCCGCATAAACCCTATCCGCAATCCACTGTGTGAGCCGGACGCACCCGCATAGCGGCCAAGCTTGCATCGGACACAGCTACAGTAATAATTGCCCCAAGCCGGCAAAGCCCGGTAGGGGGTAGGCATCATGACGTTTGAGATTTTTCTGGCCGCGATGCTGATGGTGTCGCTCGTGTCGGTGCTGGTGCTGTACTCGCGGGCGTCGGAGGGGCCGACCTATATGCGCCGAGGGGGGAAGGCGATCCGTTGGGACCCGCCGACGCGGTGCTAACCGAGTCGAACAGGGCTCAATGAAACTGAGGCCCGTCTTCGTCGCGGGACAGATGCGCTGCCTCCCGCACGATGCGCGTTTCCAGAGCGCTCGCATTCGCCTCAAACTCGTCGGCTATGGCGCGGAGCTGATTAGCGATTTGATCGTGCTGTCCAATGAAGGTATCCGCCAGCTGCTGGAACAGTTTGGCCTTTTCACGGAAGTATGCGGCAGCGACCTTCATGCCGGCTGCATATCATATCTTGATTTGCGAGAGCTGGTCACGACTTCGCGAGGCTAGCCCGTTAGGTGCAGGTGAGCTTGCTACCTAATTCCGCAGATGTGGCGGAGCGCCTGCCCTGCCCCTGGGCGCTCGTCGGGCCCGCCCTGGTACTCGAAGATGCTCTGCACGCCGGCGAGGCCGTCAACGGCCGGCTGGATAAGCACGCTGATTTCGTCGATCAGCCCGGCCTTCAGGAAAGCGCCGTTAATGGCTGCCCCGCCCTCCAGCACGAGGGTCTCCATGCCGAACGTCTCGCCGAGCGCATCAGGGCCTTGGCGAGGTCCCGTCCGTCCGGGCCGGCGAGCACATAGGATACGCCGTCCTTCCGCAATTCAGTGAGGTAGGCGTCGGGCACCGCCTCCGACAGCACGGCGACGGCATGGTCCCCATGCAGGTGATCCTGCCCGTAATGGACCTTGCCGTTCGGGTCGATGGCGACCGCGAGGTCCCGGTCCCGGCGGTCGCCGACGAACGGGTCGCGCGAGGAGACGCCCGGGCCGGCCGCCGTCCGTGCCTTGCCTTTCGAGATGTCCTACATGGTCACACGCCCGCACATCCAGCCGTGTGCGCCGAGCCGGGGCGAGACCTCGTCGTAGTGCTTGCGGAGCCGTGCGGCGTCGACGCCGGCGGCCGGCACGGTGAATCGGCTCGGATGCAGCTTGCCGTCGATGGACGTCACCCTGTGGCAGATGATCTTCAGACGCATCGCGTGGCCTCCTTCGCCTCGCCTCATGCCGCCTCCGGCATCCGGTCGAGAAGCTTGTTCAAGGTGATCGGGTAATCGCGCACGCGGATGTCGGTGGCGTTGTGGACGGCGTTCGCCGCCGCGGCGCCGACCCCGCAGATGCCGAGCACGGCCTCGACCTCCGGGGCGGCCAGGGCCTCGTGTAGGCCACTCGCCCCGAGCATCCCGGAGGCGCCGAGAACGATGAGCGTCATGAGGGTGTGCGGTGGTCCGGGTCGAGGATCCGCTGCACCTCCCCTCGCGACGGCTAGGCGTTCAGCCGCGCCTACGCTCAGGCGGCCCGCAAGCTGACCTCCCGAGGGTCCGCAATGGGTCGAAAGCAGCCCCTCGCATGGTCAAGCTGATCGAGATTTGGGCCCTTGAGGCCTTTACCGGCCCTGCCTCAAGCCTCGTCATTCTCGACGCGATCGACCCCTTCCGTCAGGCGCTCGAAGCGGAAGTGAAGGCGTTCGGAGCGCCCGGATTCAGGCGGCGATCCGGATGGTCGAGGTGATCGCATCGATCTCACGCGACAGGCGCCCGCCCTCGCCGCGCAGCACGAGGCCGAGTTCGGCCAACGTCGTCACATCCTCGTGGACGCGCCGCACATCGCGGTTCAGGGCGCGTGCCGGCGCGCGAACCCCGCTCTCGGGCGTGCGCCGGAGATGGCGCAGCAGCTCGGAGCGCTTCGGGGTCATGACTGCGTAGAGAGCCGACCGATCCCGGACGACGATGCGGCCGTCACCCGCGACCGCTTGGCCGTCCTGCGCCGCCTTCCGGGCCTCGGCGACATCCGCCGCCACCGCGCGCAGGTCGCGGCCGACCTCGGTTTCGATCGTTCGTCCGCTCGCCATCGGCCCACCTCCTAAAATCACGCGCGGCGCAATCGTCATTCCCAGGCACGGACAGTTTCACGCACCTCACTGGCGCACTCGTTTTCCGGCCTATAGATTGCCTGGTAAGGGCGCCGCTCCCGTCGGGGGCGGGCACGAAAAGACCGCCAACAAGGTCGCTGCGATTCAGATGACTCTTACGTCGATCCAGGAGGGCGCGGCATCGCGGGCGGAGCGGGGGCTCCGGCCCGTCGTCGCGGCCTCGACCCCGCGCGGGCCGGGCGACGACGACCGGTCCGGCACCGCCATCATCACCCGCACCAAGCCGCGGGCGAAACGGCCGAGCCTGTACCGCGTGCTACTGCTGAACGACGACTACACCCCGATGGAGTTCGTCGTTCACGTGGTCGAGCGGTTCTTCAACAAGAGCCACGACGACGCCTACCAGATCATGATGCACGTCCACCAGAACGGTGTGGGGGAGTGCGGCGTGTTCACCTACGAAGTGGCGGAGACGAAGGTGACGCAGGTGATGGATTTCGCCCGCAAGCACCAACACCCGCTTCAGTGCGTTATGGAAAAGAAATAGGCATCCAGCGAAGGCCAGAGCATTGCCCAGCTTCTCACGTAGCCTCGAGCAAGCCCTCCACCGCGCCCTCGCGCTGGCCGGCGAGCGCCGCCACGAATACGCCACCCTCGAACATCTCCTGCTCGCCCTGGTGGACGATCAGGACGCCGCCGCTGTGATGCGGGCCTGCAACGTCGAACTCGACGTGCTGCGCCGCAACCTCGTCGAATACGTCGACACCGAACTGTCGAACCTCACCGGTGACGGTCGCCAGGACGCCAAGCCCACGGCCGGCTTCCAGCGGGTGATCCAGCGCGCGGTGATCCACGTGCAGTCGTCGGGCCGCGAGGAGGTGACCGGCGCCAACGTGCTGGTCGCGATCTTCGCCGAGCGCGAAAGCCACGCCGCGTATTTCCTGCAGGAGCAGGACATGACGCGCTACGACGCCGTGAACTACATCAGCCACGGCATCGCCAAGCGCCCCGGCGCCTCCGAGGCCAAGCCCGTGCGCGGCGCCGAGGAGGAGGGCCCGTCCGAGCGCCCGAGCGGCGGCGACGACGGCGAGGCGCGCCCGAAGAAGAAGGGCGACGCGCTGGACGCCTACTGCGTCAACCTCAACAAGAAGGCGAAGGACGGCAAGATCGACCCGCTGATCGGCCGCCACTCGGAGGTCGAGCGCACGATCCAGGTGCTGTGCCGCCGCCAGAAGAACAACCCGCTGCTGGTGGGCGACCCCGGCGTCGGCAAGACCGCGATCGCGGAAGGCCTCGCGCGAAAGATCATCCAGAACGAGGTGCCCGAAGTCCTGGCGGACGCCACGGTCTTCTCCCTCGACATGGGCACGCTCTTGGCCGGCACCCGCTACCGCGGCGACTTCGAGGAGCGCCTCAAGCAGGTGATGAAGGAGATCGAGGCGCACCCCAACGCCATCATGTTCATCGACGAGATTCACACCGTGATCGGTGCGGGCGCCACGTCGGGCGGCGCGATGGACGCCTCGAACCTCCTGAAGCCCGCGCTCGCCTCCGGTAGCCTCCGCTGCATCGGCTCGACCACCTACAAGGAGTACCGCCAGTACTTCGAGAAGGACCGCGCCCTGGTGCGCCGGTTCCAGAAGATCGACGTCAACGAGCCGTCGGTGCCGGACACCATCGAGATCCTCAAGGGGCTCAAGCCGTACTTCGAGGAGTTCCACAAGCTCAAGTATACGACCGATGCAGTGAAGGCCGCGGTCGAGCTGTCGGCGCGCTACATCAACGACCGCAAGCTCCCCGACAAGGCGATCGACGTGATCGACGAGACCGGCGCCTCGCAGATGCTGGTGCCGGAGGCGCGCCGCAAGCGCACCATCGGCGTCAAGGAGATCGAGGCGACCATCGCGACGATGGCGCGGATTCCCCCGAAGACCGTGTCGAAGGACGACGCGGTGGTGCTCAAGAACCTGACCGAGAACCTGAAGCGCGTCGTCTACGGCCAGACCAACGCCATCGAGGCGCTGACCTCGGCGATCAAGCTGGCCCGCGCAGGGCTACGCGATCCCGACAAGCCGATCGGTGCCTACCTGTTCGCGGGCCCGACCGGCGTCGGCAAGACGGAAGCGGCCAAGCAACTCGCCTCCTCGCTCGGCGTCGAGATGCTGCGGTTCGACATGTCCGAGTACATGGAGCGCCACACGGTCTCGCGGCTGATCGGTGCGCCCCCCGGCTATGTCGGCTTCGACCAGGGCGGCCTGCTCACCGATGGGATCGACCAGCATCCCCACTGCGTGCTCCTGCTCGACGAGATCGAAAAGGCGCATCCGGACCTGTTCAACATCCTCTTGCAGGTGATGGATCACGGGAAGCTGACCGACCACAACGGCAAGCAGGTCGATTTCCGCAACGTCATCATCATCATGACGTCGAATGCGGGCGCCGCCGACATGGCGCGCTCGGCCTACGGCTTCACGCAGACGAAGCGCACGGGCGACGACGTGGAGGCGATCAACCGGCTGTTCGCGCCGGAATTCCGCAACCGCCTCGACGCGATCATCTCGTTCGGTCACCTGCCGAAGGAGGTCGTCGCCAAGGTTGTGGACAAGTTCGTCCTGCAACTCGAGGCGCAGCTCGCCGACCGCAACGTCACGATCGAACTGTCCGACGAGGCGCGCGACTGGCTGGTGGAGAACGGCTACGACGACGCCATGGGCGCCCGCCCCATGGCCCGCCTGATCCAGTCCACCATCAAGACGCCGCTGGCCGACGAGGTGCTGTTCGGCAAGCTCAAGGATGGTGGCGCCGTGCGCGTCGTGCTCCAGCGGCCCGAGGGCGAGGACGCCAAGGTGCTGGCCAAGGGCAAGGGGGCGCTCGGCTTCGAGTTCCCAGCCGGCCCGGTGACCCCGAAGCCCGAGAAGGACGTGACCAACGCAGCCAAGCGCCACAAGCGCTCGAAGCCCCGCTCCGCGCCGCGCAAGAAGGCGACCAAGGGCGACGGCGGCAAGGGCGGCCCCGCGAATGGTGGCGGCGGCGTCCGCACCGTGCCGAAGGTGCCGCTGAAGGTGTGATCCCAAGGCGGCACGGGTTGCGTTCCCGTGCCGCCTTGCGGATATGAGCGGCCTCGCGGCCATGTCGGCGCCGCGGGGTCGAGAAGATGGGGGACGCATGACGAGCGACGCGCAGGAGGAGCCCCTCAGGCCGGTCGCGACGCCGCCCGCTCCACCACCGAAGCCCAAACCCTCCGCCCGCGAGCAGCGCCGCCGCCGCCGCCGCGCCCGCCACCGCGGCGAGGAAATCCTGGGTTGGATCCTCGTGCCGGTGATCCTGTTCGGAATCTACTGGGGCGTCACCGCCGGGCTCGAGGCCATGGGCACCAGCCCCGGCGTGGTCTGGGACCAGCTGATGCAGGTGAAGGCGGCGCTCGAAAAGAAGATGTGACGGCGCGGGTTGGCGGGAGCCGGCGCAGCAGCGCCCGCGCTGCACGGCGCGATGCGGCCGGGATTATCGCCCGGCCGCCGTCTCAATCCTCGAAAAAGTCCCGAAAAACTACTCGGCCGCCTGACGCTGCAGGCCGATGCGGCCCCAGATCGTGCTCAGGGCATCGACCAAGTGGTCGATGTCGGCGTTGGAGTGCAGCGGCGAGGGCGTGATGCGCAGGCGCTCGGTGCCGCGCGGCACGGTCGGGTAGTTGATCGGCTGAACGTAGATGCCGAACTCGTCGAGCAGGCTGTCGCTGATCGCCTTGCACAGCACCGGATCGCCGACCATCACCGGGACGATGTGGCTGCGGTTGGCCAGCACCGGGATGCCGGCGGCATCGAGCGCCTGGCGCACCCGGGCGACCCGCTCCTGATGCCGGGCACGCTCGACGCTGCTGCCCTTGAGGTGCCGGATGCTCGCCGCCGCACCCGCCGCGACCGCCGGGGGCAGCGAGGTGGTGAAGATGAAGCCGGAGGCGAAGCTGCGCACGAAGTCGCACAGGCGGCTCGACCCGGTGATGTAGCCGCCGTGGACCGCGAAGGCCTTGCCGAGCGTGCCCTCGATCACGTCGAGCCGGTGGGCGAGCCCCATCCGCTCGGAGATGCCGCCGCCGCGCGCGCCGTAGAGGCCGACCGCGTGGACCTCGTCGAGATAGGTCAGCGCGCCGTGCGCCTCGGCCACGTCGCAGATCTCGTCGATCGGGGCGATGTCGCCGTCCATGGAATAGACCGACTCGAAGGCGACGAGCTTGGCCCGGCCGGGCTCGATCAGCGACAGCTTGCGGTTCAGGTCCTCCGGGTCGTTGTGACGGAAGATCTGGCGCTCGGCTCGGCTTGAGCGGATGCCCTCGATCATCGAGGCGTGGTTGCCCTCGTCGGAGAAGATCACGCAGCCGGGCAGCTTCGAGCCGAGCGTGCCGAGCGCCGCCCAGTTCGAGACGTAGCCGGAGGAGAAGATCAGCGCCGCCTCCTTGCCGTGGAGGTCGGCCAGCTCCTGTTCGAGCAGCACGTGGTAGTGGTTGGTGCCGGAGATGTTGCGGGTGCCGCCCGCGCCGGCGCCGCAGCGCTCGATCGCCTCGTGCATGGCGCGCACCACGGACGGATGCTGACCCATCCCGAGATAGTCGTTCGAGCACCAGACCGTCACCTCGCGCTCGCCCGCGGGGCTATGGTGGGTGGCGTAGGGGAAGCGCCCGGCCTGCCGCTCCAGATCGGTGAAGACCCGGTAGCGACCCTCCCGGTGCAGACCGGTGATCTCGCTGTCGAAGAAGGCTTCGTAGTCCATGGCCGTCCTCCCATGCCCGCGGCTCTCGCGTCCGCCTGAGGTCTGAATCGTCAATCGTGGGGCGTGGCGCCGCCCTCCGGCGCGTCGGCGGCGGGCGCGGCCCGCCCCGGCAGGCTCCAGTTCCACAGGGCCGCCGAGGGCAACGGCAGCATCAGGAACCAGTGCTCGAGGGTGGCGAGCGCGCTGAGCGTCGCCAGAAGGGTGAGGCCGGTGGCGGGGCCGGCGGCGATGTCGGGCGCCAGCGCCCCCTGGATCAGCAGGGCGGTGATCGCCGTGCCGAGGGTCACCGAGAACGGGAACAGCGGGTTCATCGGCCGCCGCGACAGGTAGCAGGCGAGGTAGCCGAGATGGGCCGGGAGGAACTCGGCATGCAGGTTGCGCACGCCGAGGAACAGGTTGAGCCGGGCCGAGGCGTTCATCAGCGTCAGCAGCGCGTAGGTCCACAGCGCGATGCGGTTCTCCTGGCCCCAGGTGAGGCAGAGGATGGCCAAGCCGCCGGCCAGGATCGCGAATTCGTGCCACAGGCTGGTGGCGAGCGCCGCGAAGAACCGGTCGAGCCCCCGCACCGACGGGGCGCAAGCGGCAGGCCGCGGGCCGGAGACGAAGCCCATGTAGTAGCTCATCTCCTGCCAGCCCCACACCGCGATGGCGGCGCTGAAGCCGAGATAGGCGCCGGTCTCCGACGGGTCGCCCGCGCTCGCCCGGATCCCCCAGAACGCGCCCGCCAGCCCGACGCTCGCCGCCACCATCAGCCGGGCATGGTGCGGCCGCGGCCGATGCTGGAGCACCAGCACCAGCCCGGTGGCGGACCACCACAGCAGGACGGCGTAGAGCGCCGGGGCGGCGAGGTCGCCCACGCTACCAGACCGGCTGGAGGCGGATGTCGGCGGGCATCGCGTGTTCTTTCACCGGCAGCAGGTAGAGCCGGGCGAAGATGCCCGCCGCCCGCAGGGACTGGACGCCGTGCTTCAGCTTACCCGCGACGCCGCCTTGCGCCTTCGCCTCCGAGATCTTCCGGGCGCAGTCGAGCAGCCGGTCGAGTCCGGCCTTGAAGCGCGGATCGTCGATGTCGAGGGTGATCGGGAAGGTCTGCTTCGAGATCTCAGACGTGATGCGGAAGACCTTGAAGTCGTACTCGCTCGGATCGACGCCGAGCGCCTTGTGGAACGCCGGGCGGCAATGGTCGCGCACGTACATCGTTGCGTAGACGGCGAGCAGGAAGAAGCGGATCCAGTAGCGGTTGACGCCCGAGGTCAGCTTCGGGTCGGCCCGCATCAGGAGCGCGAAGGCCTCGCCGTGGCGGAACTCGTCGTTGCACCACTTCTCGAACCACTTGAAGATCGGATGGATGCGCCGGTCGGGATTGCGTTCCAGCTCGCGATAGATGGTGATGTAGCGCGCGTACCCGATCTTTTCGGACAAGTACGTCGCGTAGAAAATAAACTTGGGCTTGAAGAAGGTGTACTTCTTCGACTTTGTGAGAAAGCCCAGGTCGACGCCGATACCGAAATCCTTCAGCGTGTCGTTGATGAAGCCGGCGTGGCGCGCCTCGTCTCGGCTCATGAAGCCGAACAGCTCCTTGATGTCCTTGTTCTTGGCGCGCTTGCGCATCTCGGCATAGAGCACGCAGCCGGAGAACTCGGCGGTGATCGAGGAGACGAGGAAGTCCAAAAACTCCTTCCGCAATTCGGGATCGAGATGCGACAGGTCGCAATCGAATTCCTCGTTGCGGGTGAAGTGGCGCTTGTTCGGGTCGGAGCGCAGCTCCTCGATCAGGATGTCCCATTCCTTGCGCACCGGCTCGACGTTGGTGCGGTCGAGTTCGACGAAATCCGTCGTGTAGAAGCGCGGACTGAGGAAGGTGGTCTCCTGGGCGGCCTTGGTCGATTCGTTGACCGGCTGGCGCGGGAGCGGGGTCCCGGCCTGGGGCTGGACATTGGCGTTCACAGCGTCCTCCGTTCGGAAAAGCTCACCTCGTAGAGCTCGGTCAGCTCGAGATGGGCGATCAACTTGGTCCAGGCTCGCTCCAGGCGGCCGGCGCGGGTGACGGTGGCCGTGCGGCGGACAATGAGGCGCTCGCCGTAGGGCACTTCGGTCGGTGCGTCGTGGACCTGCACCTCGTCGCCGGGCTCGATGTCGAAGCCGGCATCCAGCGTGACGTGGGCGTGCAGGCTCTCGGGCGTCTGCTCGATCTCGACGGTGCAGGGCACCTCGACGATCCGTTTGCCGATCCATGTCATGGACGGCCCTCCCCTATTTCGTTTCGTAGCCGGGCAGGAGGCGGGCGAAGGCGGCGGCGTTGGTGGCGCCGAAGGCCTCCAGCGCGACATGGCGCCCGGTGGCCGCATCCTCCAACGCCAGAGTGCCGTTGTCGAATCGTGTGAGCGTGAACGGCTGCTCCGGCCCCAACCCCTCGCGCTGCCGGGCCTGCGCCAGACCCCGCAGGGTGCCGCGCATGAAGCCCCCCTCGCCCGGATTGATGCGGGCGACGAGCCGGTTGTCCTCGGCGCCCATCAGCTCGACCGCGCCGTCCGGCCGGTCCTCGGCACGAAAGCCGAGGCTCGCGACCGGGCGGCCGGGGGGCAGCTCGGTGAGGCCGACGCCCTCCCGGCGACCGACGAACACCGCGAGCATCACGACCCCGAGCAGCACGCCCATGCCGATCACAGCGTACGATTGGGGCGAGCGACGCGGAGGCGGCGGGCTCGACGGGCGGCGGGCGGGGAGTTCGACCGGCATCGCTCACACTCCTCGTTGTCAGCCGGCGGCGGCGAGGCGACCCGGCCGCGAGGCGGGGCGCGGACGCTCGGCCGGCGCGACGGAGACACCTTCGACGACGCGCGGCCCCTGGGCGGCCAGCGCTCCGACCAGGATTTCGGCGACCGCGCGGGCGTCCGGCACCGAGCGCAGCATCGGCTCGGGGCGGCTCACGCGCCAGGGCCGGGCGTGGGGCCACAGATGCAGGTAGGCGATCCGCTCGCCCGGCGGCAGTTGCAGGGGGATGTCGCCGCTGCCGTCGGCGAAGAGATGCAGGCCCGCTCCCTCCGTCCGCGCGTGGGGAAGGTTGAGCGTGATCGGCAGGGCGATGCCGACATGCATGACCACGCGCCGGTCGGTGACCGTGTAGACGGTGGTGCGGTGGACGAGCCATGCCAGCACGGTCAGCAGGGCGATGCCGCTCGCGCCGATCAGCAGCGTCGGCGCGACCACCGTGAGCGCGCTCACCGCCCCGCCCTGCGCGGCAGCGGCGATGCCGAACAGGGTCGCGGTGCCGGCAAACCACGCCAGCACCGGGCGGACGTGGAAGACCTGGGTGAGCACGCCGCGCCAGGTCGGGGCGCCGCGCCACAGGATGCGTTCGCCCGCAGGCAACGGGCCGGGCATCCCGCGCAGGGTGCCCTCGGGGAGGAATTCCGACTCGCTCACAGCAGCGGCTCCGCGCGGGCCGGCGTGGCGTAGAGGGTGCCGGCGCCGAAATAGGCCATGACCCGCTCCTCTTCGAGCAGCGTCACCGAATCCGGGTCCTTGTGGTCGGGAATGTCGGCGAATTGCGAGGCCAGCAGCGCCTCGGTCGTGACCGTCTTGGTGAAGATGCTGGTCGAGCAGAAGGTCGACGGCATCAGCACCTTGCGCCCGCCCGCGCCGAGTTCGACCTCGTAGTAGCGCACGAACGACTCGCCGCGATCGACCCAGAGATCGACGACCGTGCCGGCGACGTTGCGGTCGGCGCCGAGCACCGACATGCCGATCGGGTTCGGTCCGTCCTCGTGCACGACGAAGCTGTCGGCGACGCGCAGCGGCACGATGCGGTAATGGCCGTCCCAAGTGCGGTCGTGCTCGTCGTGGCGCGGCGTCCACGAGCCCGGTCCGACGCCGGCCCGCAGCGAGGTGTCGGTGCGGTCATACGGGGCACCGGGCCACGGCTCGCGCTTGGCCGCCGGGATGCCGGTCTCGTAGGCGACGTCGGTGCGCGGCGCATACATGGTGTGGCCGCTCGACAGCTTGAACGCCTTCGGCGTCGGCAGCAGGATCGGGTCGTAGGCCTTGAGGCGGCCGGCGGCCTCGTTCTCGAGAGGGTAGCCCTCGCGGCGGTCCTCGCGGCGCAGGTAGAACACCAGTCCCGCAAAGAAGAGAAAGAACGCGTAGAGCGTCACCTGTGCGACGTCGATATAGCCGGTGATCTCGCCTCTGGGCATGGCGCTGCTCCCGATCAGGTGGGACGGTTGACGAGGGGGTCGAAGGTGCGCGCGCGTCCCTTGTCCGGGCGCGCGGAATCGATGCGGACCAGGGGGCCGATCGCCACCAAGGTGGCGAACAGCAGCGCGATCTCGACGTGGTAGACGATGAGGTAGCCGATGGCCGGCTCGTTCATGCCCTCGCCGAGCACGCCCGATTGCGCCACCGCGGCACCCACATCGCGCAGGATGCCGCTCGCCGCGATCGCGAGGCCGGCCGCCGTGGCCTGGACGGCGCCCCAGGCGCCGAGCGCCAAGCCCGTATCGTCCGGGCCGGCCTTGGCCATGGAGGCCGTGAGCGTGCCGTGGGCGAACAGCCCGCCGCCGATGCCGATCAGCGTCACGCCTGCGGCGAACAGCCGAGCGGAGGCCAAGGGGGCTGCGAAGATCACCGCCGAGAAGGCCAGGATGCCGATGACCGAGCCGACCGCGGCGACGCGGTAGGGATCGCCGCCGCGGGCGAGCCAGCGCGCCGCCGCGACGAGGCCGAGGCCGCCGCCCGCCGCGAGCATGGTGGTGAGCGCCGTGGTCTGGCCGACGCTGAGGTTGAGGATCTGCCCGCCATAGGGTTCGAGCAGGATGTCCTGCATCGAGAAGCCCGCGGTGCCGAGCCCGATGGCGACGAGGCGGCGCCGGGCCGTCGGCTCGCCGGCATAACCATGCCAGGATTCCGAAAAGGTCGGGCGCGGGGCGTCGCGGGCGGTGCGGGCCGCATTGCGCGGCTCCTGCTTCCACAGGGCGATGCCGTTAAGGACGATGGTGACGAGGGCCGCCCCCTGGATCACCTGGATCAGCCGGATGGCGGAGAAGTTGGCGAGCGCCAGCCCGAACAGCAGGGCGCTGCCCATCATGCCGACGAGCAGCATGGCGCAAAGCAGCGCCACCACCTTCGGCCGGGCATGCGCGGGGGCGAGATCGGTGGCGAGCGCGAGGCCGACGGTCTGCGTGGTGTGGAGGCCGGCGCCGACCAGCAGGAAGGCGAGCGCGGCGGCGACATGCCCGACCCAGGCCGGGCCGGTGGTGTCGCCCGACAGGATCAGCAGGGCGAACGGCATGATCGCCAGCCCGCCGAACTGCAGCAACGTGCCGAACCAGATATAGGGCACGCGCCGCCAGCCCAGCACCGAGCGGTGCGTGTCGGAGCGGAAGCCGACGAGCGCACGCAACGGCGCGAACAGCAGCGGCAGGGACAGCATCACCGCCACGATCCAGGCCGGGACCGCCAGTTCGACGATCATGACGCGGTTGAGCGTGCCGATCAGCAGCACGGCGGCCATGCCGACCGTGACCTGGAACAGCGACAGTCGCATCAGCCGCCCGAGCGGCAGCTCCTTCGTCGCGGCGTCGGCGAAGGGAAGGATCGCCGGGCCGAGGCGCAGGAGGGCCTGCGTGAGGGCGAGGCCGGTTTTCATCGGCGCTCCCCTGCGGGGGAGGTCCGGCCGTTCCTCAGCTCGATCGCGTTCGAGAGATAGAAGCCGCTGTTGATGCGCCGGGTGCGGCCGACCGCGAAGCGTTCCAGGGCCGGCTCGCGGGCGATCCGGCGGCGTAAGGCCCCCTCGGTGATCGGGACGATGGCGGGTGCCCGGTCGGCCTTCGGGAAGAATTGTCCGGCCGCGTGCATCAGCGTCAGCAGCGCGGTGCGGGGTGCCACCGTGAAGACCACGCTACCGTCGGTGCGCAAGCTCAGTTCGGCCAGCGCCCGGACGATGTCGGGCGCCTGATAGTGGATCAGCGAATCCATCGCGACGACGTGGTCGAAACGGCCGAGCCACGGATCGAGCATGTCGCCGACCCGGAAGTCGATCGAGCCAGGGCCCGCGATCTCAGGCAGGCGCTCGCGGGCCAGCCCGATCAGCGTCGGCGACACGTCGATGGCCGTCACCGTGGCGCCGCGGCGAGCGGCTTCAACGCTCAGCGCGCCGGTGCCGCAGCCCGCGTCGAGCAGGCGCAGGCCCGTCATGTCGGCGGGCAGCCAGTCGAGGAGCGTCGCCCGCATGGCGTCGCGGCCGGCCCGCACGGTGGCGCGGATCTTCGAGACCGGCGCATCGGAGGTGAGCCGCGACCACGCTTCGACCGCGGTGCGGTCGAAGTAGGTCTCGAGCTGGGTGCGGCGGGTGGCGTAGCTGCTCATCGCGCGAACCGATCAATCGAAGCCGAGGAATTCGAACAGGTCGCGGTCCTTCATCGGCACCGCCTCGCAGGGGTCCTCCCCGGCCCAGAGCGTCTCGGCGAGTCGCATGTACTCGTCGGTCACGGCCCGCAGTTCGGGCGTATCCTCCATCTCGAACAGGGTCGACTTCTTGAGGCGCGAGCGGCGCACCACGTCGAGATCGGGGAAGTGAGCGAGGCGGCGCAGGCCCACCGCGTCGTTGAAACGGTCGATCTCGTCGGTCTTGGCCGAGCGGTTGGCGATGACGCCGCCGAGCCGCACGCCGTAATTCTTCGACTTGGCGTGGATCGCGGCGACGATGCGGTTCATCGCGAAGATCGAATCGAAGTCGTTGGCGGTGACGATCAAGGCCCGGTCGGCATGCTGGAGCGGCGAGGCGAAGCCGCCGCAGACCACGTCGCCGAGCACGTCGAACACGACGACGTCGGTGTCCTCCAACAAGTGATGCTCCTTCAGGAGCTTCACCGTCTGGCCGACGACGTAGCCGCCGCAGCCCGTGCCCGCGGGCGGTCCGCCGGCCTCGACGCACATGACGCCGTTATAGCCCTCGACCACGTAATCCTCGGGCCGCAGCTCCTCGGAGTGGAAGTTCACCGATTCGAGGGCGTCGATGACGGTGGGCGCGAGGCGCTTCGTCAGGGTGAAGGTCGAATCGTGCTTCGGGTCGCAGCCGATCTGGAGCACGCGCTTGCCGAGCTTCGAAAAGGCGACCGACAGGTTCGACGAGGTGGTCGACTTGCCGATGCCGCCCTTGCCGTAGACGGCGAAGACTTTTGCCGTCTCGATCTTGTCGGTCGGATCGAGGGCGACCTGGACGCTGCCCTCCTCGCGGCGCAGCGGCACGGGATTCCGAATGGCGATGTTCATGCCGCGACTCCTGCGGTGATGCCGGGTGTCACGCCCTCGAGCCGGTCTTCCAGCTCCTCCTCGGCGCGGTCGAGCGCGTCGCGGGTGGCGGCGTCGGGGGTCCAGAAGCCTCGGCGGTGGGCTTCGATCAGGCGGCTCGCGACCTTGGCGCAAGCCGTGGGATTCAGCGCCGCCATGCGCTCACGCATGGCGGGGTCGAGCACATAGGTCTCGGTGATGCGCTCGTAGATCCAGGGCTGGACCGCGCCGGCGGTGGCCGACCAGCCGACGGTGTTGGTCAGCGTCGCCTCGATCTGGCGCACGCCCTCGTAACCGTGGCCGAGCAGGCCCTCGTACCATTTCGGGTTGAGCATGCGGGTGCGCGTCTCCAGCGCCACCTGCTCGTCCAGCGATCGCACCCGGCCCTCGCCCCGCGTCTGATCGCTGATGTAGACCGGCACCGCCGTGCCGCGGGCGCGGGCCACCGCCCGGCTGACGCCGCCGAGTCCGTCGAAATAGTGATCGACACTCGTGACGCCGAGTTCGACCGAATCGAGGTTCTGGTAGGCGAGATCGACCTTGGCGAGCACCGCCCGCATCAGCTCGCGCTGCGGCGCCGGGCGGCCGTTGCGGCCGTAGGCGAAGGACTTGCGCTTGGAGAACGTCTCGCAGAGTTCGTCCGCGTCGTCCCAGCGACCAGACTCGACGAGGTGGTTGACGTTGGCGCCGTAGGCGCCTTCCGCATTGGAGAAGACGCGCAAAGCCGCCGTCTCCATGTCGCAGCCCTGCTCGGCCTGGATCGCCAAAGCGTGCTTGCGCACGAAATTCTTGTCATCGGGCTCGTCGGCCGTTGCCGCGAGATAACTCGCTTCGGCCAGGAGCTTGGTTTGCAGCGGCAGCAGATCGCGAAAAATGCCGGAAAGAGTGACGACCGCGTCGATGCGGGGGCGGCCGAGGGTTTCGAGCGGGATCAGCTCGGCACCGGTGAGCCGGCCGTAGCCGTCGAAGCGCGGCGCGGCGCCGATCAAGGCGAGCGCCTGGGCGATCGGGCCGCCCTCGCTCTTGAGGTTGTCGGTGCCCCACAGGACGATGGCGACACTCTCCGGCAGGGGTTGCCCCTCGGAGGTGTAGCGTTCGAGGATCCGCGCGACTTGGCGGGCGCCGTCGGCGACGGCGAAGGCGGAGGGCAGGCGGTAGGGGTCGAAGCCGTGCAGGTTGCGCCCCGTCGGCAGGATCGCCGGGTTGCGCAGCAGGTCGCCGCCGGCGACCGGGGGCACGAAGCGGCCGTCGAGCGCCCTCAGCAGCGCCGGAATCTCGTGGTCGCGCGACAGGTCGCGGTCGATGCGGGCCAGATCCGCGAAGGCGGTGCGGCCGGTCTCGTCGAGGGGCAGGCCCGCGGCGGAGAGCGCCTCGTTGAAGGCCGCGCCCTCGATCAGCCGTTCGATGCCGGCGCGTGCCGGCTTCAGGCCGTGCGAGGCTTCGGCCAGCGCCATCAGCAGATCGACGCGCTCTTCCGCCGGCATCGCCTCGCCCACGATGTGGAGGCCGTGCGGGATCAGGGTCTGTTCGAGCTCAGCAAGCGCTGCGGCGAGCGCCGCGACGCGGGCCGGGACATCGCCGTGCCACGCCGGCTCGGCGGCGGTGAGATCGAGCGCCGCGCCCTGCGACTGGATCACCTCGGCGAGGCTCGCCCGCTCGGCGACGGCTTCCGGCTCCAGCGCGCGCCAGCGCTCGACCGAGGCCTTGAGGTCGATGAGCCCGCGATAGAGGCCGGCGGCGGCGAGGCTCGGGGTCAGGTAGCTCACCAGCGTCGCGGCCGAACGACGCTTGGCGATCGTCCCCTCGGAGGGGTTGTTGGCGGCGTAGAGGTAGACGTTCGGGAGCGGGCCGATGAGCCGCTCGGGCCAGCACCGCTCCGACAGGCCGGTCTGCTTGCCGGGCATGAATTCGAGCGCGCCATGGGTTCCGAAGTGGAGCACCGCGTCGGCAGCAAAATCCTCGCGCACGTAGCGATAGAAAGCGCTGAAGGCGTGGGTCGGGGCGAAGCCGTGCTCGAACAGCAGCCGCATCGGGTCGCCCTCGTAGCCGAAGGCGGGCTGCACCCCGACGAACACGTTTCCGAGTTGGACGCCGAGGACGAGGATGTCGGCGCCGTTGCTCTGGTGCCGGCCGGGCGCGGGCCCCCATTGCGCCTCGATCTCGGCGAGATGCGGCTCGCGGCGGACATGATCTTCCGCCGAGATGCGGGTGTGGACGTTGGCCTGCGTGCCGAAGCGCGCGGCGTTTCCGCCGAGAATCCTTTCACGCAGAGCATCGACGCTCTCGGGCACCTCGACGTCGTAGCCGTCGGCGGCCAGCCCCCGCAGGGTGTTGAGGAGCGAGGCGTAGACCGAAAGGAAGGCGGCGGTGCCGGTGGCACCCGCATTCGGCGGGAAGTTGAACAGGACGAAGGCGAGGCGCCGCTCGGCCCTGGCCTTGCGCCGGAGCGACACCAGCCGCTCGACCCGCTCGGCCAATCGCGCGGCGCGCTCGGGGTGGACGCGCATGTCGCGGGCGTTGTCCGGACCGGAGGCCGAGGAGCGGCCGCCGAACACCATCGGCGCGGTGGCACCGTCGAGTTCGGGAATCGCGACCATCATGGTCGCCTCGACCGGCGAGAGGCCGCGGTCGCCCTCCTGCCATTGTTCGATCGTCTGGAATTCGAGCGCTTGCGCGGCGAGATACGGCACGTCGAGCCGCGCCAGCAGATCCTGGGCCGCCGCCGCGTCGTTGTAGGCGGGGCCGCCGACCAGCGAGAAACCGGTGAGCGAGACCAGCGCGTCGATGGCGGGGCGCCCGTCACGCATGAAGAACGCCTCGACCGCCGGACGGTTGTCGAGACCCGCGGCGAAGGCCGGCACCACCGAGAGGCCGCGAGCTTCGAGCGCGGCGACGACGCCGTCGTAATGGGCGGTGTTTCCGGCCAGCACGTAGGAGCGCATCAGTAGGAGGCCGACGCGGCCTCGAGCGCCCGGCACCGTCGGCACGTGGGAAAAGTCCTCACTCAGGCGGCCCGGCATGCGCGGGTGGTACAGCCCGGTCTCGGGATAGTGCTGCGGGGCGGGCGCGGCGGCGATCTCGCGCCAGACCGCACGGGGGCCGGCGGCGTAGCGCTGCACGAGGAAGCGGACGAGGCCCGCCACGTTCTCGTCGGAGCCGGCAAGCCAGTATTGCAGCGTCAGGAAGTAGGCCCGCACGTCCTGGGCCGAGCCGGGGATGAAGCGCAGGATCTGCGGCAACTTGCGCACCAGCGCCATCTGGCGGGCGGCGTTGCCCTCGGCGCCCGGCTTGCCGCGCAGCTTCTTCAGGAAATCCAGCGCCGAGCGCTTGGTGCCGCTCATGTCGAAGCGGTTGAGCCGCGTCGTGCGGACCACCTCGGCGGCCGAGAGGCAGCCGACCATGGCGTCGCAATGCGGGCGCCGCGCCAGCAGGGCGGGCAGGATCGCGCGGACGTGGTCGTCGAGGAACAGCATGGCCGAGACGACGATGTCGGCCCGGGCGATCTCGTCCCGGCAGGCGGCGAACGCGGACGGGTCGGTCTCCCACTCCGCGGCGGCGTGGAAGCTCAGGGTGAGGCCCGGCATCTCGCGGGCGAGGCGCAGGCGTGCCCGCTCCACCGCGCTCGCCAAGTGATTGTCGAGCGTGACGATGGCGATGCGGATGTCGGGCCTACCGGCCGAAATGCGCTTTGGCATCGTAAAGGGTCTCGAGGGTGATGAGCGGGAGCTGCCGCTCGCGGGCGAAGCGCTCGGTGTTGGCGCGGGCTTTTCCGCGCACGAAGAACGGGATTTTTTTCAACTCTTTCTCGGCGTCTGGACTCCAAGGCGCCGTGGTCGGGATCGGTGTGAGCGTGACCTGCGCGGCCTCGACGACCATCGGAGCGGGCGCCGGGGCGGGCGGTGCAGCCTCCTGCATCATGGCGGGCCCGGCATGCGTACGACCGAGATGCGAGGGGGCGGCGCCATCGTGGAACTCGGGGTCCTCGCGGAACATCCCGAGCAGGTGCTCTTCCAGGCCCATCATCAGCGGATGGACCAGGGTGTCGAACAGGACGTTGGCGCCCTCGAACCCCATCTGCGGCGAGTGGCGGGCCGGGAAGTCCTGCACGTGGACCGGCGCCGAGATCACCGCGCAGGGGATGCCGAGCCGCTTGGCGACGTGGCGCTCCATCTGCGTGCCGAGCACGAGCTCGGGCTGCGCCGCCTGAATCGCCGCTTCCACGTCGAGATAGTCGTCGGCGATGATCGCCTCGATGCCGTGAAGGGCGGCCTCCGCTCGGACCTCGCGGGCGAACTCGCGGCTGTAGGTGCCGAGCCCGACGACGCGGAAGCCGAGTTCCGTGGCCGCAACGCGGGCGATGCCGAGCGCGTGGGTCGCGTCGCCGAAGATGAAGACGCGCTTGTCGGTGAGGTAGGTCGAATCGACCGAGCGCGAGTACCAGGGCAGACGCGAGGGTACGCCCGCCAGCACCGGCGCCGGATCGACGCCGGCCAGCGCGGCGACCGCCTCGACGAAGCGGGTGGTGGCGCCGACGCCGATCGGCACGATGTCGATGAAGGGCTGGCGAAACGTCTTTTCGAGATGCTGCGCCGCCGCGCGGGCGATCTCGGGATAGAGCACGACGTTGAAGTCGGCCTCCCTCAGCCGTCCGAGATCGGCCGGGCTCGCGCCGAGCGGCGCTACCACGTTCACGTCGATGCCGAGCGATTCGAGAATCTTCCGGATTTCGATCAGGTCGTCGCGGTGGCGGAAGCCCAGCGCGGTCGGACCCAAGATGTTGCACAGCGGGCGCCGCCCCTCGCGCGAAGAGCGCTCGACGGGCTGGCCGGCAAGGGCGCGCACCAGACGGTAAAAAGTCTCGGAGGCGCCCCAGTTCTCCTTCTTCTGGTAGGCCGGCAGCTCCAGCGGGATCACCGGGATCGGCAGGGCCAGAGCCTTGGCGAGGCCGCCCGGATCGTCCTGGATCAGCTCCGCCGTGCAGGAGGCGCCGACGATCATCGCCTGCGGCTGGAAGCGGGCATGGGCCTGCGCCACCGCATCCTTGAACAGCAGCGCCGTGTCGCCGCCGAGGTCGCGCGCCTGGAAGGTGGTGTAGGTGACGGGCGGGCGCTTCTCGCGCCGCTCGATCATGGTGAAGAGCAGATCGGCATAGGTGTCGCCCTGAGGCGCGTGCAGCACGTAGTGCAGCCCCTCCATCGCGGTGGCGACCCGCATGGCGCCGATATGCGGCGGTCCCTCGTAGGTCCAGACGGTGAGTTGCATCGCTACACCTCCAGCCGGGCGCGGCGGTGGAGCGGGCGCGCGAACAATTCGGCGAGGTCGCCGGCCTGGTCGTAGCCCTGGATCGGGGTGAACAAGAGCTCGATCGACCACTTGGTCGAGAGCCCTTCCGCTTCGAGCGGATTGGCGAGGCCGAGCCCGCAGACGGTGAGGTCGGGCCGCGCCGCGCGGCAGCGGTCGAGCCCGTCGTCGAGGCTCTGGCCCTCCACGATGGCGGTGGCGGCGGGCAGAAGCTCCAGCTCGGCCGCGAGGTGGGCGCGGTGCAGGTAGGGCGTACCGACCTCGACCAATTCGGCACCGACTTCGCGCGAAAGAAAGCGCGCCAGCGGCACTTCGAGCTGCGAATCGGGGAAGAAGAACACCCGCTTGCCCGCAAGCCGCTCGCGGTAGCGCTCCAGCGCCCGGTCGGCCCGCGCGCGACCAGGCGCCGTCACGGTCTCGAACCGGGCCGGATCGACCCCGAAGGCGTCGGCCGCGGCCTTGAGCCAGAGGGTGGTGCCCTCCGCGCCCAGCGGGAACGGCGCCGGGATGCGCTTGGCGCCGCGCTCGTCGAGCGCGCGAGCCGTCGCCGTCAGGAACGGCTGGGCCAGGAGGTAAGGCGTGCCGCGGGCCACCGCCGGCATCTCACCCGAGCGCCGCGCCGGCAGGAAGCGAGCGCGGATGCCCAGTCCCGAGAAGAGCCGCGCGAACTGATCCTCGACCACGTCGGCCAATGCGCCGACGACCAAGAGTTCGTCGCTGGCCGCTTGCCCCTGCGGCAGGCCGGGCACGAGGGCGTCGAGGCAGGCATCCTCGCCTTCGGTGAAGGTCGTCTCGATCCCCGAGCCCGAATAGTTGAGCACGCGCACGCCCGGCGAGAGCCGCTGCGACAGCCGGAGCGCGGCCCGCGACAGGTCGAGCTTGATCACCTCGGACGGGCAGGAGCCGACGAGGAACAGCAGCTTGATGTCCGGGCGCCGCTCGATCAGCCGGGTGACGACCCGATCGAGCTCCTCGTTCATGTCGGCGAGGCCGGCGAGATCGCGCTCGTCGATGATCGCGGTGGCGAATCGCGGCTCGGCGAAGATCATCACGCCCGCGGCCGACTGGATCAGGTGTGCGCAGGTGCGCGAGCCGACGACGAGGAAGAACGCGTCCTGAATCTTGCGGTGCAACCAGACGATGCCGGTGAGCCCACAGAAGACGGCACGCTGGCCGCGCTCGACCCGGATGTCGGGGCCGCACTCGGCGCTGGGGAGCGGAGCGTGGGCGTTCATCGGGCGCCCTCCCCGGCGAGCGCCACAGAGGTCGGCGCCTCGAGGCGGGCCGCCCGCAGCTTCAGCAGGAACTGCCCGGCATTGATCAGGTACGTGGCGTAGGCCGCCAGCGCGAGGACGAGCAGGCCGTGCGTGTCGAGGACGCCGAAGGTCAGCGCCGCGAGGTAGGCCGTGTGCAGCGCCAGGACCAGCATGCTGAACACGTCCTCCCAGTAGAAGGCCGGGGCGAACAGGTAGCGGCCGAACACGGCCTTCTCCCAGATCGAGCCCGTGATCATGATGGCGTAGAGGAGGAGCGTCTTGATCACGATCGAGGCGTGCGCGGCCTCGGCGCCCTGGCCGGTCGCCAGCGTGCGGAACACCAAGACGACGCTGACCAGGAAAACCACGAATTGCAGCGGGGCGAGCAGGCCCTGGACGAGAGTCCACGGGGAAGCGTCGCGCCGCCGGCGCTCTTCGCTCGTGTAGAGCGCTCTCTGCTGGCCCTGGCGTTGCCGCATGGCGTCCGCCTCCGCTCTGCCTCGGGCCCTGTCTGTGCAAGGCCTCTTCCCGAACGAAGCCTAGGCCGAGCCCGGCCAAAGTGTCAATCCAGCTTGACGCTCGGACACGCTGACACTTGTTGGCATTGTATTCATTCGAAGGCATTGCCAACGCACGGAACAGGCGTATCGTGAAGCTGAACACGTCCGGCTAAGAGGCGCGACAGGGTATCCTGCATTAAGCTGCTTGATCCGTGCTGTTGGGAGAGGCCTATGGGAGGCTGGAGGCATTACGGCGAACGCCTGGAACTCCCGGCGCCCGCGCGGGACTGCGGCGTAAGCACCGAGACGCTGGCGGCGTCCGCCTTCGACGTGCAGCCGGATGCGGAGCGCATGCGCCGCCGCCTCGCGGGCGTGGTCGAGGCCGAGATCCTGCCTCGGCTGATGCTGGTCCATCGTGCCCGCGCGAAGCCGGCGCTCCCGCCGCAGGACCGGCAACCGAATCCCGAGGACGTCGAGCGGCTCTGCGATCTGCTGCTGTCGCGCACCGACGGCGACCTCACCCTCCACCTGCTGCGCTTCCTCGACGAGGGGCTCACCCTGGAGAGCGTGCTGGTCGAGTTGCTGACGCCCGCCGCGCGCCATCTCGGGCGTCTGTGGGAGGACGACACCTGCGACTTCATCGAGGTGACGATGGCGCTCGGGCGGCTCCAGGCGGTCGTCCGCGATCTCTGCGCCCGGTTCGGCGACCACACAGTGGAGCCGCGCGGGCGCAGCATCCTGATGCTGCCCTGCCCCGGCGAGACCCACGTGTTCTGCCTCGCGGTGCTGGCCGGCATCTTCCGCGAATCGGGATGGGACGTGACGACCGCCGGGCAGGACGCCGGCGTCGAGCCGGCCGACCTCGTGGCACAGGAATGGTTCGACGTTGTCGGCCTGACGCTGTCCTGCGACGTGCTTGTCCCCAAGCTTTCGCAGACCATCGCGGCCCTGCGTCAGGCTTCGAACAACCCGGCCCTGAAGATCCTCGTCGGCGGACCGTATTTCGTGCGCCATCCCGACCACGTCAGCGTCGTCGGCGCCGATGCGACCGCCGAGGATGGGCGCCTTGCCCCCTTGATTTCCGAGAGCTTGCTTGAAATGCGGTCCCGAGCCTGTTGAAAGGACCTCCTTTCGCGCCATCACGAAGTGGTGATCTTGAGCAGCTTGGCGAGCCATCCCCCGCAGCGACCCTCTCCGGCGCTGCAACAGGCGGCCGGCCTCCTCGACAGCGAGGCGGCCGGGCTCCTGCTTGCGGCCACGAGCGACATCTCGCTGATCGTCGGCGACGACGGGGTGATCCAGGAGACCGCCTCCGGGGCGCTCGATCTCGAATCGGAGGATTTCGCCTCCTGGCGCGGTCGACTATGGGTCGACACCGTCACCGTCGAGAGCCGCCCGAAGATCGATGCGCTGCTGCGTGACGCCGCCGCCGGGACGATGACCCGCTGGCGGCAGGTGAACCACCCCTCCCGCAACGGCCCGGACGTGCCGATCCGCTACGCGGGCCTGCGTCCGCGCCAGGGCGGGCCGATCATCGTCGTGGGCCAGGATCTGCGGACGCTGGCCGGGCTGCAGCGGCGCCTCGCCGACACGCAGCAGGCGCTGGAGCGCGACTACGACCGGCTGCGCTCCGCCGAGACCCGCTACAAGCTGCTGTTCCAGCTCTCCGGCGAGCCGGTGTTGGTGGCCGATGCCGGCACGCGGCGCGTGACCGAGGCGAACCCGGCCGCCGCGCGGCTGCTCGGCCGGCCGCAGAAGCGCATCCTGGGCCAGGACGCCGCCGACCTGTTCGAGGCCTCGGCCACCCGCGACATCGCCGTGCTGTTCGCGGGGCTTCGTATCTCCGGCCAGGCCGCCGACCTCGTCGCGCGGCTCGGCGGCGGGCGGGGCGAGGCCCGGCTCTCGGCCTCGCTGTTTCGCGGCGAGGGCTCGACCTCGATCCTGCTGCGCCTCTCGCCGCTGGCCTCGGCACAGGCCGGGCCGTCCACGGACGGGGGCGCCCTCGACGTGATTCGGCGGATGCCGGAGGCCTTCGTCGTGACCGATCCGGGCCGGCACATCCTCACCGCCAACACCGCCTTCCTCGATCTCGTACAGCTCGCCACCGAGGAGCAGGTGCGCGGCCAGACCCTCGACCGCTGGCTCGGGCGCGAGGAAACCGAGGCGCTCGCCCTGTTCGCGACTTTGCGCGAGCACGGCTCGGTGCGCCATTTCTCCACGGTGATGCGCGGCGCCTACGGTTCGGTCGAGGAGGTCGAGGTCGCCGCCGTCTCGGCGCCCGCGGCCGAGCAGCCCTGCCTCGGCTTCACGATTCGGGCGACGCCGCGCCGGGCTGCGCCGGTCCACACCGCCGGGCACGACCTGCCCCGCTCCGTCGAGCAGATGACCGAACTCGTCGGTCGCGTCTCGATGAAGGCGCTGGTGCGCGAGACCACCGACCTGATCGAGAAGCTGTGCATCGAGGCGGCTTTGCGCATCACCCGGGACAATCGCGCCTCGGCGGCCGAGATGCTGGGCCTGAGCCGCCAGGGCCTTTACGCCAAGATGCGCCGCTACGGCATCGGCGACCTCGACGCGGGCGATGTCGAACTGGGGCCCGACCGCGAGCAGTGAGCCACGACCCGGATGGGAGGGGCCACCTTTCCGACCACGCCGATGCGGCGCAGGAGGCCGGTGCGAGCAGGCGGAATTATTTCGCTAGTCGGCAAAGCGGTCGGATGTCACAAGAACGCGACGGCGCAAGTGTAAAGTTCACTTGACACCCGGCCGTGCGGCTCACTAGCGTCGGGCATGGCCACGCCCGCACCCAGCGCAGTCGTCGAGCTCCTCAAGCCCATCACGTGGTTCGCCCCGATGTGGGCCTTCGCCTGCGGGGTCGTGTCCTCCGGTCAGGCGCCGACGGGGCAATGGCCTGTGATCGCCGCTGGGGTTGTATTGGCGGGTCCCCTGGTCTGCGCCACGAGCCAAGCCGCCAACGATTGGTTCGACCGCCATGTCGATGCAATCAATGAGCCGAACCGGCCGATTCCCTCCGGGCGCATCCCCGGCCGCTGGGGGTTGTACCTCGCGGCGGGCTGGACGGTGCTGTCGCTCCTCGTCGCTGCGATGCTCGGGCCGTGGATTCTCGGCGCCGCCCTGTTCGGCCTCGTGCTCGCCTGGATCTATTCCGCGCCGCCGATCCGGCTGAAGCGCAACGGCTGGTGGGGCAACGCCGCCTGCGGGCTCTGCTACGAGGGCCTGCCCTGGTTCACCGGAGCCGCCGTGATGGCCGCCGCGATGCCGGACGGCCGCGTCGTGGCGACCGCCCTGCTCTACGCCATCGGCGCCCACGGCATCATGACGCTCAACGACTTCAAGTCGATCGAGGGCGACCGGGCGCTGGGCCTGCGCTCGATTCCGGTGCAGATGGGCCCGCGCTACGCCGCCCTGTTCGCCTGCCTCGTCATGGCGCTGCCGCAGACCGTGGTGGTCTCGCTGCTGCTGAGTTGGGACCGGCCGTGGCATGCCGGCGCCGTCGGCCTGCTGCTCGCCGGCCAGCTCGCCCTGATGGCGCGCTTCCTGAAAGCGCCCCGCGAGCGCGCCGCTTGGTACAACGGCACCGGCACCACCCTCTACGTGGTCGGCATGCTGGTCGCGGCTTTCGCGCTCCGGCCCCTCGTGCAAGGGGTCGGGCCATGAGCACGATCCTCCCCTCTTCCTTTTCCTGGCTCCAGATCGTCCGGCTCGGCCTCGTCCAGACCGCGCTCGGCGCCGTCGTCGTGCTGATGACCTCGACGATCAACCGCGTCATGGTGGTGGAGCTGGCGCTGCCCGCGATGGTGCCGGGCGCGCTGGTGGCACTCCACTACGCCGCGCAGGTGCTGCGCCCGCGCTGGGGCTACGGCTCGGATGTCGGCGGGCGGCGCACCACCTGGATCGTCGGCGGCATGGCCGCCCTGTGTCTGGGCGGGTTCGGCGCCGCGGTCGCCACCGCTCTGGCCGAGACCGCGCTGACGGCGGGGCTCGCGCTCGCGGTCGCCTCCTTCCTCCTCGTCGGCATGGGTGCGGGCGCGGCGGGCACCAACCTCCTCGTCCTGCTCGCCACCGGCGTCGAATCGAGCCGGCGGGGTGCCGCGGCCACCATCGTCTGGGTGATGATGATCGCGGGCTTCGCGATCACCGCGCCGCTCGCCGGCCACTTCCTCGATCCGTTCTCGGGCCTACGGCTGGTTGCCGTCTCCGGCACTGTGTCGGCGATTGCCTTCGCGGTGGCGACGCTCGCCGTTCTGGGGCTCGAACCGCGCCGCCTGCCGTCGAGCGCACCCCAGACTCCCAAAAAACCGTTCCGTGCGGTGCTGGCGCAGGTGCTGGCGGAGCCCGCGGCGCGGCGCTTCACGCTGTTCGTCTTCGTCTCGATGCTGGCCTACAGCGCCCAGGAACTGATCCTCGAGCCCTATGCCGGCCTCGTTTTCGCGATGACGCCCGGCGCCACCACCAAGCTCGCCGGGCTCCAGCACGGCGGCGTGCTGGCCGGCATGCTGTTCGTGGCCGGCATCACCGTCTTCATCGGCGGGCCGCTGCTCGGCTCGTTGAAGTTCTGGACCGCCATCGGCTGCGGGCTCTCGGCGCTGGCGCTCGGAGCGATCGCCGTCGGCGGCCCGATCGGGCCGGATTTCCCGCTGCGCGCCGCAGTCGCGGCGCTCGGCTTCGGCAACGGCGTCTACGCGGTCGCCGCCATCGGCTCGATGATGGCATTGGCCGGCCGCGGCGGCGAGGCCGAGCGCGGCACCCGCATGGGCGTGTGGGGCGCGGCTCAGGGCATCGCCTTCGGTACGGGTGGCTTTCTGGGAACCCTCGCGGTCGATTGCGCCCGCCTCGTCGCGACCGAGCCCGTCACCGCCTACGCCGCGGTCTTCGCCTGCGAGGCGATGCTCTTCGTCGTCGCCCTGCTGATCGCCTTGCGCGTCGAGCACGCCTCCGTCGGGCGGCGCGCCAACCCGCTGGCGCAGGCGGCCTCCTTCCAGCTCAATCCCGGATTCGACGCGAGGTAGCCCCATGACCCACCCCGGCGCACCCGAGACCTTCGACGTCGTGGTGGTGGGCGGCGGCCCTTCGGGGGCGACCGCGGCGACCGATCTGGCGCGGGGCGGGCGAAAGGTGCTGCTCCTCGACCGGGCGGGCCGGATCAAGCCCTGCGGCGGCGCGATCCCGCCGCGGCTGATCCGCGACTTCGCGATCCCCGACGACCTGCTGCTCGCCCGCATCCGCAGCGCCCGGATGATCGCGCCGAGCGCGCGCCACGTCGACATGCCGGTGGGCGACGGCTTCGTCGGCATGGTCGATCGCGCCCAGTTCGATCCGTGGCTGCGCGACCGCGCCCGGCTGGCCGGTGCGGAGTGCCGCGACGGATCGTTCGAGCGCATCACCCGCGATGAGCCGGGCGCGACGACGGTGCATTACCGGGCGGGCAAGGACGGGCCGGACAGCCAAGTGAAGGCGCGCCTCGTCATCGGCGCCGACGGGGCCGGCTCGCCGGTCGGCCGCGCGGAAATTCCGGGCCACGCTAAGATGCGGCAGGTCTTCGCCTATCACGAGATCGTCCGTAGCCCCCCGCCCGAGACCCACGACGGCACCCGCTGCGACGTCTACTACCAGGGCCGCCTCTCGCCGGACTTCTACGCCTGGATCTTCCCCCACGGCGACACGATGAGCATCGGCACCGGCAGCATGCGGAAAGGCTTCTCGCTGCGCTCGGCGATCCGCGACCTGCGGGCGTCGACCGGCCTCGACGCCTGCGAGACGGTGCGCCGCGAGGGCGCACCGATCCCGCTCAAACCCCTGAAGCGCTGGGACAACGGCCGCGACGTGCTGCTCGCGGGCGACGCGGCGGGCGTCGTCGCCCCGGCCTCGGGCGAGGGCATCTATTACGCGATGCTCGGCGGGCGACTCTCCGCCGAGGCCGCCGAAGCCTTCCTCGCGACGGGTGATGCCAAGGCCCTGACCACGGCCCGCAAGAAATTCATGCGGCTGCATGGGCGCGTGTTCTGGATCCTCGGGATGATGCAGTGGGTCTGGTACCGCAGCGATGGCCTGCGGGAGCGCTTCGTCGCGATCTGCAAGGACAAGGATGTCCAGCAGCTCACCTGGGACGCCTACATGAATAAGGAATTGGTCCGAGCGAAGCCGGCTGCGCACGCAAAAATCTTCTTCAAGGATCTGGCGCATCTGTTCCGCTGGGTCTCGCCGTGACGGCATGGCTCGCGGGCGAGTGGGGCCCGGTTCTCGTCACCGCCTTCGCGGCGATCATCGTCGCCGTGGCGGGCGGGATGGCGACACGCACCGACGCTTGGTACTTCGCGCTGCGCGTCCCGGCCTGGAAGCCGCCGGATTGGGCGTTCGGCCCGATCTGGACCGTCATCATCGTGCTGACGGCGACCTCCGCCGTGCTCGCCTGGAACGCCGACCCGGACCCGGCCGCCCGCGCCCGGCTGGTGGCGGCGTTCACGGTCAACAGCGTTCTCAACATCGCCTGGAGCTGGATCTTCTTCCGCCTGCGCCGGCCCGATTGGGCCCTCGCCGAGGTCGGCCTGCTGTGGCTCTCCATCGTCGCGCTGGCGCTCACCGTGGGCCAGGCCTCGCTCGTCGCGGGGCTCCTGAACCTGCCCTACCTCGCCTGGGTCAGCGTCGCGGCCTGCCTCAACTTCACCATCGTGCGGCTCAACCCGCCCGCCAGAGGGGCATAAGATGGGGCGTGAGATGGCCGAGCTGTTTTCCAGTGGCCGCATCGTCGAGGTCATCCTGGCCCTGGTGGCGCTGGAGGCGCTGCTGCTCGTCGGCTTGCGGCTGCGGTTCGGCCGCGGCCCGAGACCCGCCGCTCTACTGTCGAACCTTGCCTCGGGCGCGGCGCTGATGCTGGCGGTGCGGGCCGCGCTGACCGGCGCGGACTGGCCTGTCGTGGCGGCGTGGCTCCTTGCCGCGCTTTTCGCCCATCTTACGGAAATGATGATCAGATTTCGGTGATTCCTGAGGTCGGGATCGCGTGCGTGTGACTGTTGGAGCTGGAACAACCGGGACTGTCTCGCGTTGCGAGCCCGTTCCTCTACTGACAACGAGACCAACCGAGGCCTGGGTCGTCATCTTTCGGGAGACCGCGTTCATGACACGACGTACCGCACGCGGCTCCGCCTGGATCGCCCTGGCCGCCCTGTTCACGGCCGGGCCGGCGCTGGCCCAAGGCGCCGATGCGGATCTGATCAAGCGCGGCGAGTATCTCGCGACGGCGGGCGACTGCGTCGCCTGCCACACCGCGCCGGGCGGCAAGCCCTATGCCGGCAATTACGGCCTCAACACCCCGATCGGCCTCATCATGACGCCGAACCTCACGCCGGACCCTGAGACCGGCATCGGCAAGTGGAGCTACGAGACCTTCGAGAAGGCGTTCCGCCACGGCATCGGCGACGAGGGCGAATACCTGTATCCGGCCTTCCCGTTCGCTTGGTACACCAAGGTCAGCGACGAGGACACCAAGGCGATCTTCGCCTTCCTCAAGTCGCTCGATCCGGTGAACGAGAAGCGGAAGGAGAGCCAGATCCCCTTCCCGTTCAACATCCGCACCGCGCTGATCACGTGGCGCACCGCCTTCTTCACCGAGGCCCGCTTCAAGCCCGATCCGAACGCGAGCGAGGAGGTCAACCGCGGCGCCTACCTCGTCGAGGGTCTCGGCCACTGCGGCATGTGCCACAACGAGCGCAAGATCGTCGGCAATTCGAGCCTCTCGGGCAAGCTCGGCGGCGGCGTCATCGATGGCTGGTACGCCCCCAACATCACGCCGGACGGGCACCAGGGCATCGGCGCGTGGGCCGACGACGAGGTCGTCACCTACCTCAAGACTGGCACGGCGCCGGGCAACCGCCCCGGCGTGGCCGCAGGCCCGATGCGCCAGACCATCGACGAATCGCTCTCGAAGATGACCGACGCGGACCTCAAGGCGATGGTCGCTTACTTGCGCACGGTGCCGGCCAAGCAGACCTACAAGGAAAAGGACCTCCAGGCCTTCAACCAGCCGGGCGCTCCGGGTGCCGACGTCTATCTCAGCTACTGCTCGTCCTGCCACCGGCCGGACGGCACGGGCGTTCCGGGCGCGATCCCGGCGCTCGCCGGTAACACCTCGGTCCAGTCGGCCGGGCCCGAGACGGTGTTGCGAGTCATCTATGGCGGCCTCGCGGCGCAGAGCGGCTACGCGCCGATGCCGGCAATCGGCCAGGACATGAGCGAGCAGCAGGTGCGTGATGTGACCGACTACATCCGCAACTCCTGGGGCAACAAGGCCCCGGTGATGAACTCGGGCGGCGCCGTCTCCGAGGCCAAGGCCGCGACGCAGACGATGCTGTCGGGCACCGCGCCCTGCGACGCGATCGCCGACGAGGCGGTGAAGAAGGCGATCGAGGACAACGGCATCGTCGCCGAACTGAAGGGCCTGACCGCGAACGACTTCATCCCCAAGCTCGTCGCCATCGTACCGAAGGTGAAGGGCGCGGCCTCGGGCGCCAAGGACGACGACATCGTCAACGGCCTCACCACCGCCTATTGCCAGGCCGCCCGCGACGAGCCGGGCGACGGCAAACTGAGCTGGCCCGCCCGGATCGGCTCCTTCGCCAACCTCGCCTACAGCCAGATCAAGCACCCGGAAAAGCAGGCCAGCGCCACGCCGGGCCAGCCGCCGGCCACCGGCACCAGCCCGACGAGGCAATAGGGTTTTTCGAGAAGCGATCGACTTGATGGCGAGCGGATCGGGCGGGGACTGAAAGGTCTCCGCCCGATCCGTTTTTTGCACTCCGTCAGTGCGAGGCGCGGGTCTGTCTGACTCGTCGCCCCGCTTCTTGAACACTCTACTCCCGCGTCAGCGCAGCCGTGCGGGCGATGCATGAGCAGCATCGGAACGCCGGCTTGGCCGACGCGTTCGAACCGTCGACGACCGTCTCCCGGGGGCGGCCTGCTGACGGGAGTGCGTACGATGCAAATCGGGATGATCGGGCTGGGCCGGATGGGCGGCAACATCGTCCGCCGCCTCATGCGCGACGGGCATACGGCCGTGGTGTTCGACCGCGATCCGGCGGCGGTGAAGGCGCTCACCGAGGCAGGCGCGACGCCCGCCGACAGCCTGGACGATCTGGTCCAAAAGCTCGATGCACCCCGCACCGCCTGGGTGATGCTGCCCGCCGGCCCCATCACCGAGGAGACGGTGGGGACGCTCGGCGGGCTGATGCAGGCCGACGACTGCATCATCGACGGCGGCAACTCGTTCTATCAGGACGACGTGCGCCGCGCCCGCGAACTCGACGCCAAGGGCATCCACTACGTCGATGTCGGCACCTCCGGCGGCGTCTGGGGGCTGGAGCGCGGCTATTGCATGATGATCGGCGGCCACAAGGCGGCGGTCGATCGGCTCGATCCGATCTTCCGCACCCTGGCGCCGGGGCTCGGCGACATCCCCCGCACCGTCGGCCGCGACGGGCGCGATCCGCGCGCCGAACTCGGCTACATCCATGCGGGCCCGAGCGGGGCCGGCCACTTCGTCAAGATGATCCACAACGGCATCGAATACGGACTGATGCAGGCCTATGCCGAGGGCTTCGACATCCTCAAGCACGCCAATTCCGAGCAGGTGCCGGAAGAACGCCGGTTCGATCTCAACCTCGGCGATATCGCCGAGGTATGGCGGCGCGGCAGCGTGGTGTCGTCCTGGCTGCTCGATCTGACCGCGACGGCACTCGCGGGCAGCGAGACGCTGGAGGAGTATTCCGGCTACGTCGAGGATTCGGGCGAGGGCCGCTGGACCATCAACGCCGCGGTCGAGGAGGCGGTGCCGGCCACCGTCCTGTCGAGCGCGCTCTACCGCCGCTTCCGTTCCCGCGAGGATGCGAGCTACGCCGACAAGCTGCTCTCGGCGATGCGCCAGGGCTTCGGCGGGCACAAGGAGCCGCCGCGCCGGGGGCCGACGCCGTGATCGCGCTTCCCGAGAACACCCAACTCTTGGACGATGCCGAGGCGACCGCCCGCGCGGCCGCCGAGCACCTGATCGAGCAGGTGACCAGCGCGGAGGGCGAGCGCGCCGCGGTGTGCCTGTCCGGCGGATCGACGCCCAAGCGCCTCTACGCGCTGCTGGCCTCCCCCGGCTTCGTCGAGCGGGTGCCGTGGGAGCGCGTCCACTGGTTCTTGGGCGACGACCGGGTGGTGCCGTGGGACGATGCCCTCAGCAATGTCCGCATGGTCCGCGAGGCCTTCGGCCACTCGACGCCGGTGCCGCCGACGCATCTGCACTTCATCCCCTCCGACGAGGGCGCGAAGGCCGGCGCCCGCGCCTATGAGGCGACGCTGAAGGATTTCTACGGCGCCGACCGGCTCGATCCGGCCCGGCCCCTGTTCGATCTCGTCCTACTTGGCCTCGGCAGCGACGGTCACACCGCCTCGCTGTTTCCGGGCAAGCCCGCGGTGAAGGAGCGCGCGGCCTGGGTCGCCCCCGTGCCGGAGGCCGGGATGGAGCCGTTCGTCCCGCGCATCACGCTGACCTTCCCGGCGCTCGCCTCCGCCCGCTCGGTGCTGTTCCTCGTCAACGGCGCGGGCAAGCGCGATCCGCTTCAACGCCTCGCGGCGGGGGAAGACCTGCCGGCTGCCCATGCGTCGAGCGTCGGCGCCCTGACATGGTTCATCGATCGCGAGGCGGCGGACGCCTGACTGTTTTGACCAAGCCCCCGAACACGACGAGAAATCCTGCGGTTTCCCGCGCAAAAACCGCGACATAAGCCGTAGATCATCGCCCCTGCCGCAATTTCGCCGTAGCTCTTGCCGGTGTGTGAACGCCTCACCGACGAGAAGACGGAGGGGTGCCGTGTCGGGAAGCGAGTTCGTCGTCGAGCCGGATCGGTGGTCGCTGCCGCGCCGCCAGATTTCCGCTGTGCGCGGTCCGTTGAAGACGGTTCCGCACCGCCGCACCATGCCGCTTTGGCCGCTGGGCCTCGGGGTGGTCGGCCTGTCGCTGGCGCTGGCCGTCTCCCTTGCATCGCGCCCTGCCCCCGCGCCCGCCGAGCCGGTCCCGGCGATGGTGGCCGAGACGCTGCCGACGCCGCGCATCGTGGGCGCGGCCGAGGTTCCGGTTCCCACTGCCACGTCGTCCGCTGTCGAGACCCCGGCCGCCGAGCCGGTCGCACCGCGCCCGCGGCCCGAGCCGGTGGCACCGCAGCGGGCCGCGGCTCCGGCGCTCGATGTCGGCCAGCTGCCCGTGCTCCAGCTCGATGCCGCCGCTTTCGACGCGGCCCCCATCGCCGAGACGGCCTCCCGCCCACCGGCCAAGCCACCCGCGCGTCACGCCGCCCCCCGGATCGCCGGACAGCCCTGACACCCGGTCTCCCGACTTCTGTCCGATGGTGCGCCCTGCGGGCTTCGACTACCCTCGCGAAAAGGTCGGCAGGGAGACGGGCGTGGCGTTCAGACCGATCCGGGCGTGGTGCGCCGCCCTGGCCCTCCTCGCCCTGGGGCAGCGGGCGAGCGCCGAGGACGGCGTCGCCACGGCGCTCGTGGTCTCGGTCGATGTCTCGGGCTCGGTCGATGAGACCCGCTACCACCTCCAGATGGAGGGCATCGCCGAAGCGCTGGAAGACGAGGCGGTGCTCGCCGCGATCCGGGCCAATCCCGGCGGCATCTACTTCGCGCTGGTGACCTGGGCCGACGGCGCCCGCCTCGCGGTCGATTGGCGCCGCATCGCCTCCAAAGCCGACGCCGCGGCGACCGCATTGCTGGTGCGGGCGGTGCCGCGGGTGCCGGGCGAGTTCACCTGCGTCGGTCAGATGCTGCGCACGGTCTCGGCGAGCGTGGTGCCGCGCCTGCCGGTCACTGCGGATCGGGTGGTGATCGACGTGTCGGGCGACGGCATCGACAATTGCAGCGATGTGGACGCGATCCACACCGAGCGCGATGCGCTTCTGTCGGCAGGCACCACCATCAACGGCCTGCCGATCCTCGTCCCGGGCGAGAACGACGTGGTCGGCGTCGGCGCCTATCGCGCCCCCGGCTACGGCCTGCGCGAGCTGCCGCGCCAGACCTATCGCGACGGCACCACGCTGGACGCATGGTACCGCGCGCACATCGTTGGCGGCCCCGGCCATTTCCTGCTCGCCGCCCGCGGCTACGGCGATTTCGCCCGCGCATTGAGGCAGAAATTCGTGATGGAGATCAGCGGGCTGGCGCCGGGTGCGACAGGGGATGAGCCGCGTTCCGTGGCGAGCCGGTGAAATCCACGGCTCTCTTCTTCGGTGCCTCCCACCTATCCCCTCATCCTGAGGTGCCGGAGCGAAGCGGAAGCCTCGAAGGAGGGCTCCAGGAATCGCGCGGCGGGCTGGAGCCCTCCTTCGAGGCTGCTTCGCAGCACCTCAGGATGAGGGGGTTTGATGGGAGGGGGGCGCATGCCGACCACCTCAAAGTCATTGACGAAAAAGCGTTATACGATTTTCGCGGAAACGGTATAACGCCCCTCGGCTCAAGCGAAGTGCTTCGACAGCTTCAGCCCCTGCGCCTGATAGTTCGAGCCCGCCCCCGCGCCGTAGAGGGTGGCGGGACGCTCCAGCATGCGCTCGTAGACGAGGCGGCCGACGATCTGGCCGTCTTCGAGCAGGAACGGCACGTCGCGCGAGCGCACCTCCAGCACCGCTCGCGCCCCGGTGCCGCCGGCCTCGCCGAGGCCGAAGCCCGGATCGAAGAAGCCGGCGTAGTGGACGCGGAACTCGCCAACCAGCGGATCGAACGGCACCATCTCGGCCGCGAAGTCGGCCGGCACGCGCACGGCTTCCTTGGAGGCCAGGATGTAGAACTGGCCGGGATCGAGGATCAGCGTGCGGGTGCCGTCGGCAGGCAGCGGCTCCCAAAAATCGCCGGTGCGGTGGGCGCCGGGCTGATCGACGTCGATGAGACCGGTGTAGCGCTTGGCGCGGTAGCCGATCAGGCCGCCGAAGCCCGCGAGATCGACCGAGACCGCCACGCCCCCGTGCAGCGACGGACTCGCGACATCGACCAGCGGGTCGCGGGCGTGGAGCGCCGAGAGGGCGTCCAGCGACAGCCGCGGCTCGCCCCGGCGGAAGCGCACCTGCGACAGGCGCGAGCCGGTCCGCACCCGCACCGGGAAGGTGCGCGGCGAGATCTCGGCGTAGAGCGGCCCGCGATAGCCGGCCTCGATCTGGTCGAAGGCGCTGGCGTAATCGGTGATGACGCGGGTGAACACGTCGATCCGGCCCGTGGAACTCTTCGGGTTGGCGCCCGCGCTGAGGTCGGCCGGCAGCGCGAGGCTTTCCTGCAATTCGGCGATGTAGACGCAGCCCGTCTCCAGCACGGCGCCGTTCGTCAGGTCGATCTCGTGCAGCGACAGCGCCTCGATGCAGGCCGAGACCGGGCGGCTGTGGCCGGGCAGGAAGCTGGTGCGCACCCGGTAGGCACGGCGCCCGAGCCGGAGGTCGAGGCTCGCGGGCTGGATCTGATCCGACGCGTAGGGCGTCGCGGGCAGGATCGCCCCGCTTTCCGTCAGTGCGGCGATGCCCTGAGCCGCCAGGATGCCGCCGTCGCGGCCCATATTGTCGTCGTTCATCGCGGCTCCCTCCCGCCCGTCTTGTCCTGCGCGGCCTCGCGCTCCGCCGCATCGAGCACGGCCACCATCCGGGCGAGCGCGATCCGGGCACAGGCCGCCATGGCGACGAGGCCGGCGAGCGTACAGGCCAGCAGCGGAAACAGGTTTGGCCGCAGCCACGCGCCGAGCGCGACGAGAAGGCCGCCGATCCAGACCGCGTTGCCGAGCATCAGCAGCGGCGAGGCCACGCCTTGGAACTCGGCCGCCACGCCGATGCGCGCGTGCACACACCGCACGACGATCCGCGCGACCGTATCGAGCACGAGGGCGAGGACGAGGGCGAGCGCGGCCCACGTATTCTGCGCCGGGTGCCACCACGCGAAAGTGAGCGCGGTCGCCAGGGTGACGAGGAGGCCGAGGGCGTCCGAAAGCGCCGGGCGCCGCGCGGCGGCAGCGACGGGGGCAACGTTCGGCGAGGCGTTCGGCACGAGGTCTCCGCCGGCTGATCCGGCCTGTCGGCCGGGTGGAACGCCGCGATTGACGGGATTTCGGGCGCCACGTACCACGACCCGAGGCAGATGTCGCGTCGCGGCCTGCGCTTCGTCCACGGAGACGGTTTCACGCGATGTACAAGGCCGAGACGCGCGGCATCATGGTGACGGTGGAGCCCCGCTTCGTCGAGGAGGAATCCTCGCCGGGCGAGAGCCGTTATTTCTTCGCCTACACGGTCGAGATCGTGAACAACGGCAGCGAGCAGGTGCAGCTGCGCTCCCGCCACTGGCGCATCATCGACGGGCGCGGCGCCTGCCAGGAGGTGCGCGGCGCGGGCGTCGTCGGCAAGCAGCCGGTGCTCGAACCGGGCCAGTCGTTCAGCTACACCAGCGGTTGCCCGCTCACCACGCCGGACGGGCTGATGGCCGGCAGCTACACCATGGCGACGATGGGCGGCGAGAGCTTCGAGGCGGAGATCCCGGCCTTCTCCCTCGATTCGCCGCACGTGCGCCGCGTCGTCCATTAGGATGGCCGGTGAGCGCCTGAGCCCGCTGGAATTGCTGGAGCGGCTCGTCGCCTTCGACACCGAGAGTTCGAAGTCGAACCTCGCCCTCATCGAGTGCGTGGCGGGCTATCTCGACGGCTGGGGCGTGCCCTACGTGCGCGTGCCGAACGCCGCGGGTGACAAGGAGGCGCTGTTCGCGACGCTGGGGCCGAGGATCGACGGCGGCATCGTGCTGTCGGGCCATACCGATGTCGTGCCGGTGACGGGGCAGGCCTGGACCACCGATCCGTTCCGGCTCCGGGTCGCCGACGGCCGCGCCTATGGCCGCGGCGCGGTCGACATGAAGGGGTTCGACGCGCTGGCGCTCGCCCTGGTGCCCGAGGCGCTGGCCGCCGACCTCAAGCGGCCGATCCACATCCTGCTCTCCTACGACGAGGAGACGACCTGCCTCGGCGTCGCCGACACGATTCGCCGCTTCGGTGCCGACCTGCCGCGGCCGGGCGCCGTCATCGTCGGCGAGCCGACCGGCATGCAGGTGGCCGACGCCCACAAGAGCATCGTGACCTACAACACCACCGTCCACGGCCACGAGGCGCATTCGGCGAAACCCATGCTCGGGGCCAACGCCGTGATGGCGGCGGCCGACCTGATCGCCGAGCTGAACCGCATCGCCGACGCGATGGTGGCCCGCGGCGACGCCTCGGGCCGGTTCGATCCCCCGAACACCACGGTCCATGTCGGCACGATCCAGGGCGGCACCGCCCGCAACATCCTGCCCAAGCTCTGCGCCTTCCACTGGGAGTTCCGCGGCCTGCCCGACCTCGACATGGGCGAGATTCCGGCCCTGTTCGAAGCGGCCTGCGAACGGGTGACCCGGGAGCGACTGAACCGCTACGGCGATTTCGGGCGGATCGAGACGGTCGAGGAGGTGGCGGTGCCGGGGCTCGCTCCCGATCCGGGCTCGGAGGCCGAGCGGCTGGCGCTGCGGCTGGCGCAGCGCAACCGCACGATCTCGGTGCCCTACGCGACCGAAGCCGGGCGCTTCCAGGGGGCCGGCCTCCCGACGGTGGTGTGCGGGCCGGGCTCGATCGATCAGGCGCACCAGCCGGACGAGTACGTCGCGCTGGACGAGTTGGAGCGCGGCCAAGCGTTCATGCGCCGGCTGCTGGCCGAGTGCGCCACCTGAGCCATGATCGTCCGCCCGCGGCCCAACGTCTTCACCATCCTGTTCGCGCTGCGCGGCTCGATCCTGCCCAAGGTCGCGCCGAAGGTGATCGCGATCTCAGGCCTCGCCTGCCTCGTGGTCGCGCTGGAGCAACGCCATGCCGAGTGGTTCCCGATCACTGCGGGCATCGGGCCGTTCACCCTGGTCGGCCTCGCGCTCTCGATCTTCCTGAGCTTCCGCAACGGCGCCTGCTACGACCGCTGGTGGGAGGCGCGCCGGGCGTGGGGCACGCTGATCGTCGAGATGCGGGCGCTCGCCCGGCTGATTCCGGCACTGCTGCCGGAGGCCGGACAGGCGGATCTGCGCCGCCGTAGCTTGCGCCGGGCGGTGGGCTTCGCCCAGGCGCTCCACGCCCGGCTGCGCGGCCTCGACGAGGCGGGGGCCGCCGAGCCGTGGCTGCCGCCGCAGGAAAGCCTGCCACTCGCCGACCGCCCCAACCCCGCCGACGCGGCGCTCGCCGGCCTCACCCACGACTTCGCTGGGGCGATGCGGGCGGGTGCCTTCGGCGAGGTCGGCTTTGCCACGCTGGAGCACAAGGTCGCGAGCCTCGGGGCGATCCAGGCGGTCTGCGAGCGCATCCACGGTACGCCGCTGCCGTTCGCCTACACGCTGCTGCTCTATCGCACGGCGTGGCTCTACTGCCTGCTGCTGCCGTTCGGACTCGCCGGCTCGCTCGGCTGGTCGACGCCGGTGGTCGCCGCGCTCGTGGCCTACGCCTTCTTCGGCCTCGACGCGCTCGGCGACGAGTTGGAGGAGCCGTTCGGCACCGACGCCAACGATCTGCCCCTCGACGCGCTGTTGCACGCCGCGGTGACGCCCGTGCTCGATGCGCTCGGCGAGCGCCGGCCGGACCCGCCGCGGGCGGAACGGTTCACGCTACGCTGAAGGCTTTTCCCACCCATCCCCTTCATCCTGAGGTGCGGAGCCGTAGGCGCAGCACCTCAGGATGAGGGGAATGGGTGGGAGAAGCGATCCCTTACGCCTTCGGCTCGCCCTTCGCTGCCAGCAGCGCGGCGCGGGAGGCTTCGAGGCTGGTGATCAGCGCCCGGGCCTCCTCGATCTTCACGCTCAGCGCCTCCAGAATCTCCCGCCCCTCGCCGGAAAAGCTGCGCACGGCGTCACCGGCCTGCGTCAGGGCGATGCCCGACGCCGTGACCGCCGCGCCGTACTCGGCCTGGACCCGGTCGAGGCGCTTGAGCTTGAGATACATCGGCACCACGCAGGCGCTCGTCGCGACCAGCGCGATGAGCAGGATGCCGTCAACCAAGGAGCCCATCCGCCCCCTCCTTCTCGGGATTGATCGCCTCCTCCACCCGCAGGACGTAGGCGCCCTGCGACTGGCCGGCCCGGCACCAGAACAGCGGCCGGTCGTTGCCCTCCAGCTTGATTCGCGTGTTGGGCGTGGCATCGAGTTCGAGCACCTGCCCCACTTTCAGCCCAGCGATCTCGCCGAGCGTCAGGTGGCGCTCCTCCAGCACGGCGCGCAGGCGCACCGCGGTCTTCTGCACCTCGGCCGTGATCTGCTGCGCCCAGCGCGGGTCGCGGGCGGCGGATTCGCCGGTCAGCACCTTGCCGAGTGCGGGGCGTAAGGGGTTCAGCACCGTCTGCGGGATGATCAGGAACATCTCGCCGCCGCGGTTTAGCGCCTGGAGCAGGAACTTGGCCTGCACCGACTTGTTGGAGCGCCGGCCGATGATGGCGAACTCCATCCGGGTCTCCATCCGCTCCAGACGGAACGGCGTCTGCGAGACGAGGCCGAAGGAGGATTCGAGCGCCTTGCCGACCTGCTCGAACACCATCTGGGCGATGCGCAATTCGATCGCGGAAAAGTTGCGCTCCTCCTCCACCGGCGGCTCGGAGCCGTCGGCACCGAACAGCACCTCGACCATCGTGTAGATGAAGTCGCGGTCGAGCCCGACGAGGATGTGCCCGTCCCACTCGGGGGCGTGGAAGATACCCACCACCGCGTTCGAATCGTAGGCGTCGAGCATCTCGCCGAAGCGCCCGCTCTCGACGCCGCTCAGCGAGTAGAAGGTCGAGGACGAGGCCAGATGCTTGGCCGCGTCGCTGCAGGCGGTGGCGAGCCGGTCGAAGATGACGCTCAGCATCGGCAGCCGGTCGAGCGACAGGCCGCCGGATTCCTGGATGCGGGCGCGGATGTCGGTGGCAGGCTTGGCCGCCGCCGTGAGCAGGGCGTCGAGAGCGGAGGCAGGCTTGGCGGCCGGCGTCTCGGCCGGCGCCTGAGCCGGCTCGCGATCCAGCGCGCGCGCCAATTCCTGGGCCGATCCCTCGACCGGCGCCGGAGCCGGCTCCTGCGCGGTCGCCAGCACGTCCTCGAACGCGGGCGCCTCGGCCTGAGCGGTCTCGTCTACGGTCCGGTCCACCGACTGGTCCACCGATTCTTGCACCGGTCCGCCCCCTTACGCGGCGGCCGGGGCGCGGCCACCCGGCACGGTGGCGGCCTCGACTTCGTCGATGGTCGGGCGGTCGGCCCCGGCGATGCCCTTGCGGCCGTGCTCGATCGCGACCTGGGGCAGCGCGCCGTTCATGTAGGCGATCAGCGTCTGCTTGATGATCGTGTAGGGGGTGCACTGCTTCTCGCGGATGCCCTTCACCTTCACGGCGAGCGGGGCGAGCATGCCGTATGAGGCGAACACGCCGATGAAGGTGCCGACGAGCGCCGCGCCGATGAGGCCGCCGAGGATCTGCGGCGACTGGTCCAGCGCACCCATCGCCTTCACGATGCCGAGCACCGCCGCGACGATGCCGAGCGCGGGCAGCGCCTCGGCGACCGTGTTGATCGCGGCGTAGGGCTTGAGCTTGTACTTCTTGTGCGTGCCGATCTCCTCCTCCATCAGCGCCTCGATCTCGTGCGAGCGGGCGTTGCCGATGAGGATCAGGCGGCAATAGTCGCAGATGAACAGCACCAGATCGGGATGCTTGGTGACTTCCGGGAAGTTCTTGAAGATCTCGGATTCGGTCGGGTTGTCGAAGTGGGCCTCGACCTCGTTGCGCGGCTTGGTCTTCAACTCGCGCATCAGGGCGTGCAGCAGGCCGAGGAGCGAGAGGAAATCCTGGCGCTTGGGGCCCTTGCCGGTGAAGGCCTCCATCGTGGCCTTGCCGGAATCCATCACCGTCTTCATCGGGTTGGCGATAACGAACGTGCCCGCCGCCATGCCGAAGATGATGACGAACTCCCAGGGCTGCCAGATGACGATCAGGTGACCGCCCATGGCCACGAAGCCGCCGAGCATGGAGCCGATGGCGATGACAAGGCCGACGATGATTCCCATGGCACTCGTTCCGCGGACGGCCGGCGACGAGAGCGCGGCCCTTGGGCCAGGGGAATAGGCGGGCAGGCTTGCGCGGGGCTTTGTCGGGCGTGCGGGTTGGAGGCGGCCGGCCGAGCGCATAACTGAGGCTCGTCATTCCGCCACCGGAGAACATCCTTGTCCCAAGACGGCCCGCCCCAGATGCACGCCACGACGATCCTGATGGTCCGCAAGGGCGGGCGCGTGGTGATCGGCGGCGACGGGCAGGTCAGCCTCGGCCAGACCATCGTGAAGGGCAACGCCCGCAAGGTGCGGCGGCTCGCCAAGGGCAGCGTCATCGGCGGCTTCGCCGGGGCGACGGCCGACGCCTTCACCCTGTTCGAGCGGTTGGAGGGCAAGCTGGAGCAGTATCCCGGCCAGCTCACCCGCGCCTGCGTCGAGCTGACCAAGGACTGGCGCACCGACCGCTATCTCCGCCGGCTGGAGGCCATGATGCTGGTCGCCGACAAGGAGGTGAGCCTGCTGCTCTCCGGCTCCGGCGACGTGCTGGAGCCCGAGACCGGCGTGATGGCGATCGGCTCCGGCGGCAATTACGCGCTCGCCGCCGCCCGCGCGCTCGAAGACGGCGATCTCGACGCCGAGGCGATCGTGCGCAAGGCGATGAGGATCGCAGGCGACATCTGCGTCTACACGAACGGCAATCTCGTCATCGAGACGCTGGACGCGGGTTGATGCGATCCTGCTCCGTCATTCCGGGGCCGCGACTGGAAAGCCCCTTCCGGCGCGCCTAGATCGAACTCCTCGGTGCCCGAGCGCCGTAGACTTGGAAAGCAATGACCACCTTCTCCCCCCGCGAGATCGTCTCCGAACTCGACCGCTTCATCGTCGGCCAGAAGGACGCCAAGCGCGCGGTCGCCATCGCGCTGCGCAACCGCTGGCGCCGCCAGCAGCTGAAAGGTCCGCTGCGGGAGGAGGTGGCGCCCAAGAACATCCTGATGATCGGCCCGACCGGCTGCGGCAAGACCGAGATCGCCCGCCGTCTCGCCCGGCTCGCGGGGGCGCCGTTCCTCAAGATCGAGGCGACCAAGTTCACCGAGGTCGGCTATGTCGGCCGCGACGTGGAGCAGATCGTGCGCGACCTCGTCGAGGTCGGCATCGGCCTGACGCGTGAGGAGAAGCGCAAGGCGGTCAAGGCCAAGGCGGAAGCCGCGGCCGAGTCGCGCATCCTCGACGCGCTGGTCGGCCCGTCCGCGAGCCCGGCGACCCGCGAGAGCTTTCGGAAGAAGCTGCGGGCGAGCGAACTCGACGACAAGGAGGTCGAGATCGAACTTGCGCCGAGCGGCGGGCAGGGCATGCCGATGTTCGAGATTCCCGGCATGCCCGGCGCTTCCATGGGGGCGATCAACCTCAACGACATGCTCGGCAAGGCGCTCGGCGGCCAGCGCGGCAAGCCGCGCCGGATGAGCGTCGCCGACGCCTACGCGCCGCTGATCGCCGAGGAGAGCGACAAGCTCGTGGACGACGACGCGCTGATCCGCGAGGCCGTGCGCGAGGTCGAGGACAACGGCATCGTCTTCCTCGACGAGATCGACAAGATCTGCGCCCGGGAAGGGCGCTCCGGTGCCGACGTGTCGCGCGAGGGCGTGCAGCGTGATCTGCTGCCGCTGATCGAGGGCACCACGGTGGCCACGAAGCACGGGCCGGTGAAGACCGACCACATCCTGTTCATCGCATCCGGCGCCTTCCACGTCTCGAAGCCGTCCGACCTGCTGCCGGAGTTGCAGGGGCGGCTCCCGATCCGCGTCGAGCTGCAGCCGCTCACCGTCGAGGACTTCAAGCAGATCCTCACCGCGACCGAGGCGAGCCTGATCAAGCAAACGGTCGCCCTGATGGAGACGGAAGGCGTCACCCTCGACTTCACCGACGATTCCGTCGATGCGCTCGCCCGCGTCGCCGTGGAGGTGAACGGCTCGGTGGAGAACATCGGCGCCCGCCGCCTCCAGACCGTGCTGGAGCGGGTGATCGACGACATCTCCTTCACCGCCACCGACCGTTCCGGCGAGACGGTGCGGATCGACGCGGCCTATGTGCGCGACCGGGTGGAGGATCTGGCGGCGAACGCGGATTTGAGCCGGTTCATTTTGTGAGGATGGGACTGCAGCCCCGTCTGGAATTAGGATCGAAACGACGGCCCGTGCATCCCCTCGCCCCGCCGTGCGGGGAGAGGGCCGCGACGACCTCGTCGTCGGCGCGGCGAGGCGGCAGCCGAAGGTGAGGGGGCTTATCTGCAGGAGGCTCCTCCGTCGAAGCCCCCTCACCGCCGCTTCGCTTCCTGCATGGACGACCAGGTCCATGCAGCCCTCTCCCCGCATGCGGGGAGAGGGGGGAGCCGGTGGCCTCCGGGGCGATCAGTCGGACGGCCCATCATGGAAGCCGGCAGGCGTATCCCCATGACCGAGCGATCCGGGAGCCTTCTGCTCCCCGTCGCAGCGGTGGTGGCCGCGATGGTCTCGATCCAGTCCGGGGCGGCGTTTGCCAAGACCCTGTTTCCCGTCGTCGGCCCCGCCGGGATGACGGCTTTGCGGGTCGGCTTCGCCGCGCTGATCCTGCTCGCGCTCCGGCGGCCGTGGCGGCGCAGCCTCTCGGCCCGAGACTTCGGTACTGTGGCGCTCTACGGCGCGGCGCTCGGGCTGATGAACCTGCTGTTCTACCTGTCGCTGCGCACGGTGCCTCTGGGGATCGCGGTGGCGATCGAGTTCACCGGGCCGCTCGCCGTGGCCCTGTGGGGTTCGCGCCGCCCGGCCGACCTCGCCTGGATCGGGCTCGCCGTCGTCGGCCTCGTCCTGCTGCTGCCGCTGCACGATGCGGCCCCCGTCGATCCCCTCGGCGCCGCGCTGGCGCTCGCGGCGGGCGGGTGCTGGGCACTCTACATCGTGTTCGGGCAGGCGGCGGGCCGGGCCGGCGGCCCTACGGCGGTGGCGCTGGGGATGAGCGTCGCCGCGCTCCTCGTCGCCCCGGTCGGGATCGCGCAGGCCGGCGCCGAGCTGCTGGTGCCCGCGACCCTCGCGGCCGGGCTCGCGGTGGCGGTTCTGTCGAGCGCCCTGCCCTACTCGCTGGAGATGTTCGCGCTGACCCGGATGCCGCGCCCGGCCTTCGGCGTGTTGATGAGCCTGGAGCCGGCCATCGCCGCGCTCGCCGCCATGCCGCTCCTCGGCGAGGTGCCGAGCCCGCTGCAAGGGCTGGCGATCCTGTGCGTCAGCGCCGCCTCGATCGGCATGACGGTCAGCGCGCAGCGAAGAGTTTAGCGCCGGATCAAAAACACCCCGCCGATCAGCAGGGCGATTCCCAGAAGGCGCGAAAGATCGACCGGGCGCTGCTCGAGGCCGAGCCAGCCGAAATGGTCGAAGGCGACCGAGGCGAGCATCTGCCCGGCCACGACCAGGACGATGAAGGTCGCCGCGCCGAGTTGCGGCACCAGCACGATGGCGAGCCCGATGAAGATCGCCCCGAATACCCCGCCGGTCCACGCCCACCACGGCGCCCGCAGCAGCACGGCGGCAGCGGGCGGCGGATCGCGCAGCGCCACGGCGAGCACGGCCATGCAGGCGAGCCCGACGAAGTAGCTGGCAAACCCCGACCACGCCGCCGAGGCGAGCGCGCCGCGCAGGTTCGCGTTGAGGATCTGCTGCGTGACGACGCTGATGCCGGCGAGCACGGCCAGGGTGGAGGGGATGAGGAGAAGCATTGGTGGGAGCCTCGTCGTGCCGCCAGAGCGGCGGACTTCGATGCTCCTTGACAATCACCGCAGCCCCATGCCGTCAAATGACCGAATTCGAAAAATCCATGTGGATCGGGCATGATGAATCCGGCCCATCTCGATCTCTTCCGGGCGGTGATCCGGCACGGCGGCATGACACGGGCGGCCCAGGCGCTCGGGCTCGGCCAGCCGCATGTGAGCCGGGCGATGGCCGCGCTGGAGGCCGAACTCGGTTTTCCGCTGTTCGTGCGCGGGCACGGCGCGGCCCTGCCGACCGAGGAGGGCGAGGCCTTCGCCCGCGAGGTCGAGCAGACCTATGCCGGCCTCGATCACCTGAGTCAGGCAGCCCGCCGCATCGCCGAGCGCGGCACCGGCGCCCTGTGGATCGCCTGCCAGCCGTCGCTCGCCGCCCGGCTGCTGCCGCGGGCGATCCGGCGGCTCGACGCGGAAGTGCCGGGGGTGCGCGTCTCGGTCCACGTGCCGAGCCCGGACACGATCTGGGCCTGGGCGGCCTCGGGCCAGTGCGACATCGGCCTCGCCCGGCCGCGCGAGGGTTTTTCAGGCGTGGCGGCCGAGCCGTTCCTGACGATGGATGCCGTCTGCGCCGTCCCGCGGGGGCACCGGCTCGCGGCAAAGCGCCATCTCGGCCCGGCCGATCTCGCCGAGGAGCCGTTGATCTCCGGCGGCCCCGGCCCGTTCGGGCAGGCGATCGAGGCCGCGTTCGCGGCGGAGGGCATCGCCCCGCGCATCGTCCTGACGGCGCAGTTCACGGCGGCCCGCTGCGGCCTCGTCGCCGAGGGGATGGGCGTCGCCATCGTCGATCCGGTGCCCGCCCGCGAGTTGTCGGGCCTGCCGATCGTCCTGCGCCCGTTCCGCCCCGCGCTCCCCATCGAGACGCTGCTGCTGATGCCCGCCGCCCGTCCGCCGGGCCGGCTGACGGAGCGGCTGGTGCGACTGCTCAAGGCGGAGCGCGACGCCTTGGTTTGAGAGCGATCAGGCCGCGACCGCCTTCAGGAACGTATCGATCTTCGCCTCCAGCCCCTGAGCCGACTCCGCCACCGAGGCGGCGGCGCCCTCGACGTCGCCGGCGGTGCCGGCGGCGCGGCGGGCGGCGTCGGTGATGGCGGCGAGCGCGGCGCCGATGGAGACGGCGGCGGTGGCGTTGTCGGAGGCGTTGCGGGAAATCTCGCCCGTCGCCGCGCCCTGCGCCGAGACCGAGGCGGCGAGTTCCCCGGTGGTGCCGCTGATGACGCCCATGCGGTCCGACATCCGGCGGATCGCCGCCACGGCGATGCCGGTGGCCTGCTGCACCTGCCCGATCTGGCCGGCGATCTCTTCCGTGGCCTTGGCGGTCTGGCCGGCGAGCTCCTTCACCTCGGAGGCGACGACCGCGAAGCCGCGGCCGGCCTCGCCCGCACGCGCCGCCTCGATGGTGGCGTTGAGGGCGAGCAGGTTGGTCTGCTCGGCGATGGCGCGGATCAGGCCGACCACGTCGCCGATGCGCTGGACGCTGCCGGCGAGTTCGCGGATGCCGGTGTCGGTCGCCCGCGCCTCGCCCGCCGCACCCTCGACCTCGTGGCGCGCGGCCTCGATCCGCACCGAAATCTCGGCGATGGAGGCGGTCAGCTCTTCGGCCGCGCTCGCCACGGCCTGAACGTGGAGCGCGGTGTCGTGGAAGCCCGCCGAGGCGCTGCCGACGCCGGATTCCGCCCGGCGCGACAGGTCGGACATCGTCGCGGCGCGCGCGGCCAGGGAGCGGGCACGGTCGCGCACCTCGTCCATGCTGCGGCCGGCCTCGGCGCGGAAGCGGGTGATCTCGCCGTCGAGATGGGCGCGGCGGCGGCTCTCGTCGCGGGCGGCGTCGCGCTGCTCGCCCTCCAGATCGCGGGCCCAGCGGCTCGTGGCGACGAGGCCGTTAAGCGCGCGGGCGACGGCGCCGATCTCGTCGGCGCGCTCGGTGTGGGTGATCGGGCTGTCGAGGTCGCCCTGCGCCAGCCGCTCGGTGCGCGCCGCGATGGCTTTCAGCGGGCGAAACAGCCGGGCGGCGATAAGGCCGACCGCGATGGAGGACAGGAGCGCCACGAGGGCCGCGGCCGCGCCCATGACCGTCATCGCCTCCCGGTAGAGGGCGTGATAGCGCTCAATCGGAATGCCGACATAGAGGATGCCGTTGACCTTGCCCGCGGCATCGAGCGTCGGGTGGTAGACGGTGAAGAAGCGGCGCCCGAACAGGTCGGCGGGCCCGGCATAGGCTTCGCCGCGGCGGAGTTTGGCTTGCGCCGGATGGTCGGCGGTGAGCACCGTGCCGACGGCGCGCTCGCCGTTCTCCTTCTTCACGTTGGTGATGCGGCGCACGAAGGCATCGCGGGCGGCATCGAACGTGAAGACCGTGGCGTTGCCGCCGACATAGGCGACCGTGCGATCGACGATGGTGAGGTCGGAGAGAGCGGACAGGTCGGGGGCCTGGACCGTGGTGAGCGTCCGGCCGTCGAAGCGGGGGCTCGCGCCGTCCTTTGCCTCGGCGAAGACGCGTGCAAGGGTGCCGATATTGAGTTGCCCCTCCTCCGCCTGCCGCGCCTCCAGTTCCGACCAGATCTCCCGGCTCGCGGCGAGCCAGAACGCGCCGGTAGTGAGGCTGACCGCGATCACGGCGAGCGCGATGACCTTGACGGTCAGGGTCTTGAAGCGGAGCATCGCGGGGCCGAGGGTTGCGGGAAACACAACCCCATAATGCGCCTTGCGCGTTAGCGCGCGCTTAACTGTTGGCGCGTCCGCGAAACGATTGAATTCAAGAGTGCGTGAGGGTCGCTGATCTATCCTTCCCAGACTTGCCCAGGGCGCAACGCCAGGAACCGCTCCGGCGGCAGGCCAGCTGCGCTCAAGGCCTCTGCCAGCGCCTCCACCGGTCGCTCGATGCCCTCGTCGGTGAGCCGGAAGGTGCCCCAATGGTGGCCGAGCGCCTGGGTCGCGCCGAGAAGGCCGAGCGCTTCCACCGCGTCGGCGGGGTTCATGTGCTGGGGCTGCATGAACCAGCGCGGCTCGTAGGCGCCGATCGGCAGCGTCGCGAGGCGGGGCGCCCCGAACGTCGCGCGGATGTCGCGGAAGATGGAGCCGTCGCCGAGGCCCGTATCGCCGACATGGTAGTGCACGCCCCGCGGCGTGGTGAGGCAGTAGGCGCACCAGAGCGCCATGCGCCGGTCGTTGACGCCGCGGGCCGACCAGTGGTTAGCCGGCGTCAGGTGGGCGGTGATGCCGCCGCCGAGATCGACCGAGCCACCCCAGTCGCGGGTCTCGACATGCATGGTGTCGTCGTAGCTGCGCAGGATCGCGTCGTTGCCGAGCGGGGCGACGATCAGCGGTTGGTGGTCCTGCCAGAGGCGGACTATCGCCGGACCGTCGAGATGGTCGTAGTGGTTGTGGGTGATCAGCACGGCATCGATCGGCGGCAGATCGGCGTAGACGATGCCCGGCGGGTTGACGCGCTTCGGGCCCGCGAACCGCACCGGGCTCGCCCGCCTAGAAAACACCGGATCGACCAGGATGTTGCGACCGGCCACCTGGAACAGGTAGCTCGCGTGGCCGATCAGGACGACGCGCATCCCCTCGACGCGATGCGGCGGCTTGTCCGGCGGAAACGGGCTCGGGAACGCGGCGGGCCACGCCTCGGGCTTGCCCTTCATGCGCCAGCGGGCCAAATCCGAAAAATTCTTGTCGGCGGGCTGGTTCGGGGCGTGGAAGCGCAGGCCGTCGAAATGGTCGCTCTTCGGCCCCTGGTAATAGGGGTTGCTGCCGCGCCGCCGCGCGGCATAGCCGACGCCGCCGAGGGTCATCACCGTGGCCGCGCTGGCGACCGTGAGCAGGCCACGCTTCTTCATACGGCCGAGATGGCTCCCGCGCGGCCGCGATCAAGCGCGGGGCGCGGTTTCATCACGGCCCGCCGGTCACCGGCTGGCCCGGATCGGAGAGCTGGATGGTCCAGTTCTTCTGCTGTCCGGTGTCGACTTCGATGAAGCCGTTGCGGTCGAAGCCGCGGGCGAGGCAGTCCTCGACGCCGCGGATGGTGAAGGCGGTGTCGCGGGTGCACATCATCGCCCGGCCGCCCCACTCGCCGCCGCGGGTGTAGTCCACCGCGTAGACGTAGTAGAACTGCGCCGCGAGCGTGCCCTTCTGCAGGGTCTCGCAGGAGCGGGGCTTCAGGTCCCACCAGCCCTCGGTCACCCAGCCCTGCGCGTCGCGGTAGCCGAGCGTCACCCCGACCTTGCTGCCGGTCTGATTGCACAGCCGCAGGTCAGCCAGCGCCGGCGTCGTCATCAACGCCAGCAGGCAAGCGCCGACCCCCATCAAGGTTTCGAAAGGACGAGTCCTTTCGCGGGTCCAGGGCAGAGCCCTGATCTTGGAGGGAAGCCGGGGCTCCGCCCCGGCGCCCCGCCAAAGGGATGATCCCTTTGGGAACCCGGATTCAACCGACGAGGATGACGCGGCAATCGTTGACATTCGTGCGGGTCGGACCGGGCTGGACGAGATCGCCGATGGTGGCGAAGAATCGCGTCGAATCGTTGTCCGTCAGCATGGCCTGCGGATCGAGCCCGGCGGCGCGGGCGCGCGCCAGGGTCGAGGGATCGACAAGGCCGCCGGCCGGATCGGTGGCCGCACCCCGGCCGCCATCGGTGCCGTCGGTGTCGGCGGCGATGCCGGCGATGTCCGCGGCGCCGTCGAGCGCGATGGCGAGCGCGAGCGCGTATTCCTGGTTCGGGCCGCCGTCGCCCTCGCCGCAGATCGTCACGGTGAGTTCGCCGCCGGAGATCAGGGCGACGCGCCGCCCGGCGGCCTTGGCGTCGAGCGCGAGGCGCGCGTGCTCGGCGGCGACCTCGCGGGCCTCGCCTTCGAGATCGGAGCCGAGCATCACCGGCTCGTAGCCGGCGCGCTTGGCCGCCTCGGCCGCCGCCTCCAGCGCATCGATGGGGCGGGCGATGATGCGGTACTCGGCCCGCGCGAAGGCCGGATCGCCCGCCTTCGGGGTCTCGTTGGCGGGGTCGTTGAGCAGGTCGATCGCGGAATCGGGCAGCGTGATGCCGCGGCGCTCGCAAATCGCGCGGGCGTCGGCCAGCGTCGAGGGATCGGGCACGGTCGGGCCGGAGGCGATGACGGACGGGTCGTCGTGCGGCACGTCCGAGATCGCCAGCGTCAGGATCTTTTTCGCATTTTGCGCCGCCACGGCGAGGCGTCCGCCCTTGATGCGCGAGAGGTGCTTGCGGACGGCGTTGATCTCGTTGATCGGCGCGCCGGAGCGCAGCAGCGCCTTGGTGATCGCCTGCTTCTCGGCGAGCGTCAGGTCGCCCGCGGGCGCGATCCAGTTGGCCGAGCCGCCGCCGGAGAGCAGCACCAGCACCTCGTCGTCCGGCCCGGCGCTCTCGGCCAGCGCCAGCGCCTCCTTGGTCGCCTCGATGCCGGCGGCGTCCGGCACGGGGTGGCCGGCCTCGACCATGCGGATGCCCGGCGCGTCCTCGCCGTAGCCGTGGCGGGCGACCGCGAGGCCGACGATGCGGTCCTCCGGCACGCCGTGCTCCTGGCGGTAGAACCGGCTCGCCATCGCGGCCATGGAGCCGCCGGCCTTGCCCGCGCCGAGGATGATCAGCCGGCCCGGCGTCGGCGCCGGCAGGTGGCCGACGAGGCACTTGCGCGGGTGGGCGGCGGCGATGGCCTCGTCGAGGATGGCGGACAGCAGGGCGCGCCGCTCCCGGATGGCCGGATCGGTCGGGGCTGGGGCGGTCATGGGCGTCCTCGCGGCAGCGTCTTGTTTGTCCCGTGCTTGCCCGAGCCCCGGCGGCGCGGCAAGCCTTCGCCGTTTCACAAAACTTTCGCAGGGCACAGCATTCTTTTTGTTGGTGCTTCCGACGAAACCGCACAATCGCGGCACCGATCCCGCATCGCCGCCGCCGGCTCTGTCGAAGCGGACGGAGCGGCCCAGATAGACGCCATGCTCAGCCCTACTCCCGCGCTCACGCTCCACCCGGAAGAGCCCGCCGAGATCATCGACGGCGATCCCGCCCGCGGCCTGCTGATCCTGTGCGAGCACGCCTCGAACCACGTGCCGGCCGACCTCGACCGGCTCGGCGTGCCGGAGCGGGAGTTTTCCCGCCACATCGCCTACGACATCGGCGCGGCGGCGGTGACGCGGCGGCTCGCGGGCCTGCTCGGCGTGCCCGCGGTGCTGACGCACTTCTCCCGCCTCATCATCGATCCGAACCGGGGAAAGCGCGACCCGACCCTGGTGATGCGCCTGTCCGACGGGGCCATCGTGCCGGGCAACGCCCGCATCGACGCCGCCGGCATCGCGGAGCGCATCCGACGCTTCTACGCGCCGTTCGACCGGGCGGTGGACGAGGCGGTCGCCCGCGCCGAGCATGTCGGCGCGCCGCCGATGATCCTGACGATGCACAGCTTCACGCCGTTCTGGCGCACGGTCGCCCGGCCCTGGCAGGTCGGCGTGCTCTACGACGGCGACGCGCGGATGGCGCAGCCGATCATCGAGGCGCTGAAGGCCGACCCCGCCGGGCTGTGCGTGGGCGACAACCAGCCCTACGGCGGAGGCCTGCCCGGCGACACCATCGACCGCCACGCCACCGCCCGCGGCCTGCCGAACGCCCTGATCGAGATCCGGCAGGACCTGATCGGCGGGCCAGAGGGGCAGGCGGAGTGGGCGCAAAGGTTCGCGGGGCTTTTGCGGCCGATGCTGCGAGGGAATTGAAGACAGGGCGGCACCACAAGGGAGACGCCGCGCCACGTGCTGTTCCTCAGGGGCGACCGCGCAGGGAGGCCGGCTGGCCCGGCAGCGCCAGGCGAAAGCCCGTATCCCGGATCGCGTCACCCTCGATCCGGTACACGCCGAGACTGCGGTCGGTGTAGTTGCCGATGTAGACGTAGCCGCCGCTCGGGTCGAAGGCGATGCCCTGGACCACGGCACCGGCCGGCGCCTCGCCGAGCCGGCGCAGGCGCCCCTCCGGCTCGATCGCCACCAGCACGGCCGCGCTTCCTGGCGTGTAGGCGGGGCTCGCCTGCGGTGCCGCGGAGCCCTTCACCACGGCGATGGCCGCCCGGCGCCCGTCGGGGCCGATCGCCAGCGTTTCGGCGGTGTCGCCGACCCCGAGATGATCGAGAACGACCGGACGGGCGGAGCCAGTGCGGATCAGCGCGACCGTGTCGGCATGGCCGTCGCTCGGAGCCGGGCCAGCGTTGCCGGACAGCGCGAAGGCCCCGTCCGGCGTCACCTCCAGGCCGTAGGTGCCGGCCCCGACCGGCATGTCGAGGGCGGGGTCGTGGCGCCATTGTCCGTCGGCGAGGGTGAGGATTCCGACCGTGCCGGCCTTGTTCTTGGCCACATACGCCCGCCGTCCGTCCGGTGCGAGAGCAACCGCCGCGACCTCGGCCCCGATCTCCACCTCGGCCACGACGCGAACCTTCCGCTCGCCGAGCGCCAGGACCGACACGCTGCGGCTCTCGCGGTTGGCCACCAGCGCGACGTCCCCGGCCTTCGCGATGGCGAGACCGGAGGGCTGCCGGCCGACCCGGATCGTCTCGACCAGGGCGGGCGGCTCGGCGGCGAGATCGACGACGTACAGGAGATCGTCGGCTTGCGCCCACCAGTTCTCGCCCTCCTGCCGCATGGTGACGGGGCTGGTGATCAGGCCGAGGCGGCCGTCCGGCGTGATCTGGAGATTGGTCGGCGGCCCATAGACGGAGGTGTCGAGCTTCAAAACATGGGCAAGACGCGGCCGGGCCGGATCGGCGATGTCGATGACGGCAAGCCCATCCTGGCCGTTCGGCCCGTTCACCGGGCCTTCGGGCCGGAAGAACGTCTTCCCGTCGAGCCCCGCGATCAGGAGAGAGCGCCCCTCCCCCGCCCAGGCATGTCCGCTGAGGATCAGGACCGCCGCAAGCAGCCCAGCCCTCTCGTATGCGCCGACCCGCATCGCATTCCCCCGACCCATCCGATGCCGACGAACCGCTCGCTTTCGTCCGAGGGGCCGTGACGGCGCGAAATCGTGACCCGGCGCATCGATCGACGCGCTCCCTACTCCGCCTCCGCCAGCACCACCGCCCGCGGCGGCGGCAGGTTCGTGCGCAGCTCGCGGCTGACCGTAGAGGACGCCGCCACCGTGCCGAGGTTGGCGTAGGTCTCGTGGTTCTTCTCGATCGCCGAGAGGTCGTAGAGGTAGTTGACCATCAGCCCGTAGGACTGGCGCATCCCGTTCTTCGAGGTGTCGCCCAAAAAATTCATCCGCTCCAGCCGGGCGCCGTTGCCGAGATGGAACCGAGCGACCGGGTCGAGGGGGCGACCGCGGGGGTTCTTGGCGCGCAGAAAATAGGCGGCCGCCGCCGGCAGCATGGCGCGGCGCACGGCCTCGCAAGCCGCTTTGTCGTGGCGCCACGCGTCGCCGTCGAGGGCGCGCAACGTGTCCACGTCCTCGCGGGTCAAGCCCTGCGGCGCGTCGGCCCGGCGCTCGCGGTCGAGCCAAGTCCGGAAACCCGGCACGGGGGAGAGGGTCACGAAGGTCTTGAGCGAGGGGATCTCGCGGGCCAGATCCTCGACCACCTGCTTGATCAGGAAGTTGCCGAAGGTGACGCCGGCCAGGCCCTTCTGGCAGTTCGAGATCGAGTAGAAGATCGCGGTCGTGGCCGCGCGCGCCGGAATCGTCTCGCGCTCGTGGGCGAGGATCGGCTGGATCGCCGGCGCAATGGCGGTCGTCAGCGCCACCTCGACGAAGATCAGCGGCTCGTCGAGCAGCGCCGGGTGGAAGAAGGCGAAGCAGCGCCGGTCCGGCGGCTCGATCCGGCGGCGCAGCTCGTCCCAGTCGGCGATCTCGTGGACCGCCTCGTAGCGGATGATCTTCTCGAGGATGTCGGCGGGCGTCGACCAGTCGATGTGGCGCAGCACGAGGAAGCCGCGGTTGAACCACGAGGCGAACAGGTGCTCGAAATCGCTGTCGAGGCTATCGACGGCGTCGAGCGTCGCGGGCGCGGCGCCCTGATCCTTGAGGCGCTTCCTCAGCACGAACAGATCCTCGCGCATCCGCACCAGCGCCAGCGTGCCGCCGCGGGCGAGGTTGAGGCGGCGGATCAGTTCCTGCGAGCGCGGCTCGGCGGCCTCGTGCAGCACGCCGAGGCGGGTGCGGCTCGGCTGGGCGCGGTAGGCGGTGATCGCCTCCTCCACCGCCGCGTGGTCGGCGTCGAACTCGTCGGCGACGAGGCCGAGGAAGGCGAGGCGCTCGTCGAGCGGCAGGGCGGCGTAGCGCTCCAGCACGAGGCGGGCGAGCGCCACGCCCGAGGCCTCGCCACGCCGCGAGATCAGGTCCTCGCACAGCTTGGCGAGGTCGGCGGCGCTCGCCGTGCGGGCGAGGTCGCCGCGGCCGAAGCTGATGAGGTCGCGCCCGCGGTCGCTGATGGTCTGGAGAAGGTCGCCGAGGAACGAGATCGCCGCCATGACCGTCAGCTCCCGCGAAGCCGGGGCCGGCGCCCCGGACGGGCGGCCAAGCCTCTCTTCAAATTAGGGCCACGCCGCCCGCTTCGCCAGCGTCGGAGGCCAGAGGTCACGGGGATTTCGGTGCATGCCCAGATCGTGAACAGGCGAAGGATTCGGACGACCGGCCGGGCGACGGCAACGTGTTCTTAGGGATAGGCCCGATTCCGGAACAACCGTTTAAACGTTTCTCAATCGGCAGCGAATACAAGCCAGACGTCCGTCTTATCGAAGTCTTCGCCGCCGCCATGCCCCGCTTTCACAGATTCAAGCGCCTGCGCCAAGACGACCGGGGCTCGCTGCCGGTCATCCTCGCAGTGATGATGGTGCCGCTGGCCGGTATCGTCGGCGGGGCAGTCGATTTCGGTCACGCCGTCTCCGAGCGAACTCGCCTCAACACGGCGCTGGACGCCGCGGCGCTCGTCGCCGCCCGGGCGGCGCAGGACGCCGACGCCGCCGGCAAGTCGGACACGGAGATGCGTACCATCGCCGAGAAGGCCGGCGCCGACTACTTCAACGCGATGAAGAACCTGCCCAAGGACGCCGCCGGGCGGGTCGAGGTCGCGATCGCCGACCGGGTCGCCACCATCAGCGCGAGCTACACGGCGTCTATGCCAACGACGATGCTCGGCGTGCTGGGCGTCAAATGGTTGCCGATCAGCAGCAAGGCATCCTCGACCGTCAGCCTGTCGCCGCTGGTCGACATCCACCTGCTGATCGACGTATCGGGCTCGATGGCAATCGGTGCGACCGCCGCCGACATCACCAAGCTCCAGGGCCGCTTCGGCTGCGCCTTCGCCTGCCACGACGGCGTGCCGGTCATCGACACGGTGACGACCGGCCCTTGGTACAACCGGAAGACCACAACCACCACCTACGCCGATTCGTTCGACTGGGCGCAGAAGAACAACGTCAGCCTGCGAATCAATGAGATCAATAAAGGCATCTCGGACTTCGTGGACAGCTTGCTCGCGCAGCCGTCGTCGAGCAAGCGGCTGCGTATCTCGGTGCATTCATTCAGCAACGACCTCAGCCAGATCGTGGCGCTGACCTCGGTGCTCGGCACCGCCAAGTCCGCGCTGCCGAAGACGCCGAGCGCGTCCGGCGAGTACGATGGCGCGACCCATTTCACCGAGAATATGCCGGCCTTCGCCAACTTCGTCGGCAAACCTGGCGACGGCACGACCAAGCCGCAGAAGCTCGTCATCATCGCCACGGACGGCGTGCAGGACCCCAACCGCACTTGGACTTGGAACACACCGCTGCGGGCCGATGTCCGGCCGTTCGCCCCCAGCGATTGCCGCAAGCTCGATCCCAACGTGCAGGTCGGCGTACTCTACGCGCCCTACATCGACCTGTCGCCGGATTGGGGCTACCTCGCCACCCTCGGGCAGCCGAGCCAGATCGGTAACAGCGGCACCCGCTTCAACGACATCGTGCCCCAACTCAAGGCCTGCGCGAGCACGCCGAAGCTGTTCATCGACGCCTCCACCGCGACCTCGATCGGGGACGCCTTCAAGGCGCTCTGGGACACCTACAAGCTCGCGAGGCTCTCGAAATGAGCCCACAGGACGATCGACAACCCGCCCGCCGCCGCTTCGTTCGCGACGAGGGCGGCGCCTACGCCGTCGAGTTCGCCTTCTTCGGCTCGCTCCTGATCGCGGTGATGCTGATCCTGATCCAGTACGCGGTCGTCCACCTCGCGCGCCAGAACCTCGAAGCCTCGCTGCAGGTCGCGACCCGCGCCCTGCTCACGGGCTCGTTCCAGTCGACGAATGGGCCGACGCTGACCGCAGCCGATACGCTGAAGAACCTGCGCGCGCTGATGTGCGGCAGCAGCGGCGCCCCGGCCGTGTTCTTCAAGTGCGACAACCTGAAGATCGACGTGCAGATTTCCTCGACGGGCTTCGATACCAATGCCTGGAGCGCCTCCGCGGTCGATCCGAGCACCAAGACGTGGTCGAAGACCTTCGGCACCAATTTCCAGTGCCCCGGCTCCCAAAACGTCGCCATCGTGCGCGCCGCGGTCAAGCTGCCGCTGGTCGCGCCGCTGTTCCTCCAACTCGGCATGAAGAGCTTTGGCGACGGAGCCGTGCTGCTGCAATCGGCCTCCGTGTTCCGGGTCGAGCCCTACAACAAGAGCCCCACCGGAGCCTGCTGATGCGCTTCGTGCCCCATCGGCCGGAAGGCCGCTTCTCCGAGGACGAATCCGGCATCGCGACGCTCGAATTCGCGATCCTCGTGCCGCTGCTGCTCCTCTTGGTCTACGGCGTCGCCGAGTATGTGAACGCTGCCGATCACCGCAACAAGGTCAGCGCTCTGGCCCGAACGCTGGCCGATCTGACTTCACAGAATACCTCCAAGCAGGTCACGACGGATACAATGACGGACAACCTGCGCGCGGCCGGGCCCGTCCTTGCCCCATTCAACCCCGCGCTGGCGACGATCCAGATTTCCGCGATCGGCGTGAACGCGAACAGCGCGAACTTCATTTGCTCGACATGGCCGAAAACAGGCGGCCTGCGCACCGTCGGCAAAGACACGACGCTCCTCGTGCCGACGAACTTCCAGCGGGCCGGAGCACGCTACATCCTCGCCGAGGTGCAAATGGACTACAAGCCGCTCTTCAGCACGATCATCAACCGACTGCTGAAGACCGCCAAGTTCAATTTCAAGTGGTCGGAGAGCGTCTCCTGGCCGATCCGCGGCGGCCAGAGCCTCGGCACCGGCCTTGATGCCGAGGTCGTGTTGCCGGACGGCTCGGACTGCAAACCAACGGCGACCTAACGGCGCAACGCCGCGGAGCCGTCAGGCCGAAAGAATTCCTCGGGCGGGATCAATCCTCCGAGCGCCCGCCCGCGAGCGCCGCGATGTCGGCGCGCTCGCGCCAATCGGTCACGCCGTGGTTGCGGGCGAAGCGGATTTCGGCGGCGCGCAGCGCCCGCCCGGCATCGCGCGCCCGGCTGATGTCGACATGGCCGACCGTGAACGGAACCCCAAAGATCTCCTTCGCGAACTGGATGCGGTAGCTCGACATGCAAGGCTCCCTGGTGTCGTGAACGTGTCGTGCGCCCCCGCGGACGAGGCGGTCGGCCGCGCGTCGCGGCGTCCCGGCCCGATCCGCCCGATGCCCCTGGCCCTTGGCCCCTGACGGATCGAGGGCTTTCCGGGCGGTCGTCGGAAAAGCGCACAAAGGACATATAGGCAACCGGCGCGCGCATGCCAGCGTGGCCGCGGGCCGGGCTGGCGCGACGCAGCGTCTCCGGCGTAGAGCGCGCGGTATGCAGACTCCCTCGCGCGACCTCTCCCGGCCGACCCGGATCGGGCTGACCCTGATCGCGGGCGGGGCGGTCGCCACCATCTATTACAACCAGCCGCTGCTCGCCGTGCTGGTGGCCGAGTTCGGCGAGCGGGCGGCGCTGCTGGTGCCGACCGCCAGCCTCGTCGGCTACGGGCTCGGCATCCTGTTCCTCGTGCCGCTCGGCGACGCGCTGCCGCGCCGCGACCTGATCGTGCGCCAGCTCCTCGGGCTGGCGCTCGCCCTCTTCGCGGCGGCGGTCGCGCCGAACCTCGCGGTGCTGACGCTCGCCAGCCTCGCCATCGGCGTGCTGGCCTGCGCGGCGCAGCAGGCGGTGCCCTTCGCCGCCGAACTCGCCCCCGACGCCACCCGCGGGCGCATCGTCGGCGGAGTCATGACGGGGCTGCTCTCCGGCATCCTGCTGGCCCGGACCGCGAGCGGGCTCATCGGCGCCCATTACGGCTGGCGCAGCGTTTTTTTCGTAGCGGCCGTGGTGTCGGTGGCGTTGGCGGGCGTCGCATGGCGCACCTTGCCGCGGATCGTGCCGACGCAGCGCCTGCGCTATCGCGCCCTGATGCTCTCGCTCGTCCATCTGGTGCGGACGCAAGCCGTGCTGCGCAAGGCCAGCCTGACCCAAGCGCTGCTGTTTGCGAGCTTCAACGCGTTCTGGGCAACGCTGGCGCTGCTGGTCGAGGCGCCGCCCTTCGGGCTGACCGCCGCGGGCGCCGGACTGTTCGGCGTCATCGGCGTGGCGGGCGCGCTGATCGCCCCGTATTCCGGGCGCTACAGCGACCGGCGCGGGGCGCGGCCCGTGGTGATCGCGGGCAGCGGGTTCGTGGCCGCCGCCTTCGCCGTGCTGGCGCTTGCCGGGCAGACCTCGCTCGTCGCGATCGGGATCGGCGTGCTGCTCCTCGATATCGGGCTGAACGGCGCGCTCATCGCCAACCAGACCCGCGCCTACGCCCTGGTGCCCGGCGCGCGGGGGCGCATCAACACCGTGCTGTTCACCGCGATCTTCGTCGGCGGAGCGGCGGGTGCGTTCGCCGGCTCGCGCGCCTTCCTCTATGCCGGCTGGCCCGGCGTCTGCGCGGTGGGTGGAGTCTGTGCGCTGGCCGCGCTCGCCGCGGCGCTGCTCGACCGGGGCAAAGCAGCTATTTGAGAACGCGCGAAATCCGGCACCACGCCGCCTTGTCCGGCGGCAGGCCGAAGCGCAGCTCGTCCGGCCGCTCGGGGAAACGCCGGACGTAGATCCCGGCCTCGCCGAGCCGGCGAAAGAGCCCGGGCCCGTCCTCGTAGACGGCGGTGCGGAACAGGACTGTCCCGCCGATCACCCGGCCGCTACTGCGAAGAATCATGCGATCGAGGCGGGCGGCGTCATGGCCCCGCGCTTCCGCCGCCTCCCGGCGCCAGCCCGCATCGGGGAGCGCGAGACAGCCCGCCGCGATGGCCGGGCCCGAGACCGCCCAGGCCCCGAGCGCCGCCTCAAACCGCCGGACCAAAGCCGGCTCGGCGAGCGCAAAGCCGAGCCGCAGGCCCGCGAGCCCAAAAGTCTTGCCGAAGGAGCGCAGCACCACGAGGCCGGGGCCGGGCACGGCCGGCTCGGTGTCCTCGAGGTCCGCAAAAGCCTGATCCAGCACCGCGAGCCCGCCCGGTGCGACCGCGCGGCGAAGCTCTTGCGGCGAAAACACCCGTCCGTCCGGGTTGTTGGGGCTCACCGCCACGACGACGTCCGCGCCTTCCGCACCCGCGAGATCGGGCACCATCTCGACCACGTGCCCGCCCCGCACCCAGGCGGCCGCGTGCTCGGCATAGGTCGGGCCGACCACCGCGACGCAGGTTTTTCTCGGAATCAGCCGCGGCAGCGTCTCGATCAGGATCTGCGTGCCGGGCGCCGCCGCGACGTGGTCGGCATCCGGCGCGCCGTAGGCCTCCGCGGCGGCCCTCTTCAGCCGGGCGAGGTCGTCGGGCGAGGGCAGGCGGTGGAGTGCGCTGGCCTCGAACGGCGGCAACGGGTAGGGCACCGGGTTGATGCCGGTCGAGAGGTCGATCCACGGCTCGGGCGCCGCCGGAAACAGCCGGCGCGCCGCGCCGAGATCGCCGCCGTGCGGGATCACCTCCGGCCCTTCCTCCACGCCGCTCCCCATCGAGATGCCCTGGACCGCCCTGACCCACCCGCCCGACGCCCTCGGCATCCTCGCGCTCGCGCTGCTGGTCGAGGCTCTGTGCGGCTATCCCGACGGCCTCTACAGGGCGCTCGGCCATCCTGTCACCTGGATCGGCCGGTTGATCGCCCGGCTCGACGCTGGGCTGAACCGCGGGGAATTCAACGCGCGGCGCCTTAAGGGCGTGCTCGCGCTGCTGGTGCTGCTCGCGGTCGTGGCGGCCTTCACCCTGGCGCTGACGGCGCTGGCCGGACTCGTCGGCGAGATTTTCGGCATCCTGATCCTGGCTTTCCTCGCGGCCAGCCTGCCGGCGCAGCGCAGCCTGTTCGTCCACGTGAGGCGGGTCGCCGCCGCGCTCCGGCACGAAGGACTGGCGGGCGGGCGCCGCGCCGTCTCGATGATCGTCGGCCGCGATCCCGAGAGCCTCGACGAGGCCGCGGTCTGCCGCGCCGCCATAGAGAGCCTGTCGGAAAACTTCTCCGACGGCGTGGTGGCGCCGGCCTTCTGGATCGGCGCCGGGGGGCTGACCGGCGGGGCGCTCTACAAGGCGATCAACACCGCCGACAGCATGATCGGCCACCGCACCCCGCGCCACGAGGCCTTCGGCTGGGCCGCCGCGCGCCTCGACGACCTCGTCAACCTGCCGGCCTCGCGCCTGACCGCCCTCCTCCTGATCGCCGCCGCTTCCCTCGACCGCGACGCATCCGCCGGCGCGGCCTGGCGGGCGGTGCGCCGCGACGCCCGCCACCACCGCTCGCCGAACGCCGGCTGGCCCGAAGCCGCCATGGCCGGCGCGCTCGGCCTGCGGTTGGCCGGCCCCCGCACCTACGGCGCCACCCGCGTCGAGGATGCCTGGATGGGCGACGGCCGCGCCGAGGCCGGCCCCGCCGATATCGAGCGGGCGCTGCGGCTCTACAGGCGGGCCTGCGGGTTGATGTTCGCCGGGGTCGTGGTGGCCGTTGGCGTAACCTTCGGGCTGTAGGCAATCTCGCAAACACCCCCGTCATTCCGGGGCGCGAAGCGAACCCGGAATCCACGACTGGCCGCGACGCCTCGTACAGCCGCCCATCACGGGTGGATTCCGGGTTCCGCTACGCGGCCCCGGAATGACGGTGCTGGGTTTGATGACGGTGCCCAGTTTGGGAACGCCGCGCGTTGACACCACGCCGCCCCGCCCCCGACACTTCACGAAGCCACATCGGATCATGCTGTTGCGTTCGTTCCTCCGCCTCTCGACCGTCCTTTCAGCCCTTTTCACGGTGGCGCCGGCCATGGCCTCCGAGCCGATTTTGCAACCCGATCCGCAAACCTACGAACTCGCGGGCGACCTCTGGGCGCCGGGCAAAGACGAGGCGGGACAGAAGAACGTCGCCGAGGACATCAGCGGCATCGCTTGCATCGATCTGGGGGGCGGCAAGCGGCGCTGCCTGCTGATCAACGACGAGGGCGGCAAGGCGCAGTTCGCCACCATCGAGGACTTCAGGATCGAGCCGAAGAAGCGCGTCGATCTGATCGGCGAAGGCCCGAACCCGGCGACGCTCGGCCGACAACCGAAGGAGCCGGGCTGCCCGGATCCCAGACAGAGGTTCAAGGAACTCGACGGCGAGGGCGTGGCCTATGCCGCCCCCTACTTCTACGTCACCGGCTCGCATGGCTGCGCCCGTCGCGCGAAGGCGTTCACGCTCTCGGCGATGCTGCTCGCCCGCATCCGCGTCACGGCCGACGGCAAGGCCGACGTCGCCGAGGGCGCGGAGCCGGAGGGCGCGGTCGAGACCACGTGGCGGCTCGGCGATGCGCTGGCGCGGGCCGAGACCGTCGGCGCCCACTTCCTCAAGGACCTGACCGACGAGAACGGCCTCAACATCGAGGGCCTCGCGGTCGTCGGCGACGACCTCTATGCCGGCCTGCGGGCGCCCTCGCTCGACGGCAAGGCGTTCCTCGTCGCCGTGTCGGTGGAAGCGTTGTTCGCCAAGGGCCATGAGCCCTACGCCGGCACGCCGCGGGTGATCCCGATCGAGGTCGGCGAGGGGGCCGGCATCCGCGACCTGACGGTGCTGCCCGATGGGCAACTGCTCGTGCTGACCGGCCCGGCCCAGTTCCAGGACGTGCCCTACCGCCTGTTCCGCTTCGACCCGAAGGGCACGGCGACGCCTGTCGCGCTCGGTCGCCTCGCCCCGCTCGACGAATCGGAGAAGCGCGGCAAGCCCGAGGCGATCACCCTCGTGGGCGGGGACCGCGTGCTGGTGTTCTTCGACAGCCTGAGGAACGGCGCGCCGCGCAGCTACACCGTCCCCGGCCGGCGGTAGGGCTCGGCGAGCGCCAGCAGCCGGTCGCAATCGAGATGCGTCTCCAGATGGTCGGCGAAGCGGTCGAGCACCGTCTCGATGCCGGCCTCGTAACTCTCGGACGAGGCCGGCGCGCCGAGCCGGGCGAGCCACGCCGCCCGCTGGCGGTCGTCGGAAAACAGCCCGTGGACATAGGTGCCGGACACGAGCCCGTCGGCCGAGACCGCGCCGTCCGGCCGCCCGTCGGCGAAGCGCAGAAGCGGTTTTTCGGTATCCGGCCCGGTCGTATCGCCGATATGCATCTCGTAACCGGTGAAGGGTGCGCCGTCGCTGACCGTCGCGCCGGTCACGGCGACGAGGCGCTTTTCGCCCCGCATCACCGTCTCGATATCGAGCAGGCCGAGGCCGGGTAGGTTACGCGGCGCGCCCTCGATCCCGTCCGGGTCACTGATGCTGCGACCGAGGATCTGGTAGCCGCCGCACAGCCCCAGCACCGGCCGTCCGCGCCGCACATGGGCCAGGATGTCGATGTCCCAGCCCTGGGCGCGGACGAAGGCGAAATCGTCGATGGTGGTTTTTGATCCCGGCAGCACGATCAGCGCGGCCTCCGCCGGGATCGGTGAACCGGGGCGTACGAAGGCGACCGCGACGCCCGGCTCCTGCCGCAGCGGGTCGAGGTCGTCGAAGTTGGCGATGTGCGGCAGCACCGGCACCGCCACCAGGGGCACGCCTTGACGGGCGCGCTCGGGCGCGTCGAGCGCCACCGCGTCCTCCGGCGGCAGGCGGGCGGCGTCCGCGAAGAACGGCACGAGGCCGAGCGGGGCCCAGCCGGTGCGCGCGGCGATCAGCGCCATGCCGTCGGCAAACAGCGTCGGGTCGCCGCGGAAGCGGTTGACGATGAAGCCGCGGATCATCGCCGCGTCGTCCGCCTCGATCACGGCTTGCGTGCCGACCAAGCTGGCGATGACGCCGCCGCGGTCGATGTCGCCGACCAGCACCACCGGCGTGCCGGTGGCGCGGGAGAACCCCATATTGGCGATGTCGCCCCGGCGCAGGTTCACCTCCGCCGGGGAGCCGGCGCCTTCGACCAGCACGAGGTCGGCCTCCGCGGAGAGTCTTTCGAAGCTGTCGAGGACGGACGCCATCAGGCGCGGCTTCCAGCTCTGGTACTCGCGCGCCTTGGCGGTGCCGATCATCCGCCCCTGCACCACCACCTGCGAGCCGACATCGCTCTGCGGCTTCAGCAGCACCGGGTTCATGTGCACTGACGGTTCCACCCGCGCGGCCCGCGCCTGGAGCGCCTGCGCCCGGCCGATCTCGCCGCCATCCGCCGTGACGGCAGCGTTGTTCGACATGTTCTGCGGCTTGAACGGGCGCACCCTCAGGCCCCGCCGGGTGAAGGCGCGGGCGAGCCCCGCCACCAGCAGCGACTTGCCGACATCGGAGCCGGTGCCCTGGATCATCAGGGCGCGGGTCACGGGAAAGGGCTCGTGGATGGACGCATCCGCCTCGAATGGCACCAAGGGGCCGTGCGGTCGAGGGTTTCGCGGCAGTACCGGTGCGCGGCAAGAAAACGAATGCGCCGTCATTCCGGGGCGCCGCAGGCGAACCCGGAATCCACGCCTGGCCGCAGCGGGTTGCAGGGCGTCGCATCACGGGTGGATTCCGGGCTCCGCTACGCGGCCCCGGAATGACGGCGGAGGGGTGTGAAAGAAGTACGGAAGTCCTGTCTGCGCACTCTGCCAAGTCGCGCGACGGCCACGTCCGGCCTACCCCTTGCCCCACCGCCAGCACGGCAACCCGAACCGTCCCATGCCGGGGCGACGCGTTCCGCCTCGGATCAAGCGCGATGCCGATCGAACGACCCGGCGACCTTGAGCCCATCGATGTCGCGGTGATCGGCGCCGGGCTCGGCGGCACCGCGGCGGCCTCGCTGATCGCGCGGGCCGGGCACTCCGTCGCGCTGATCGATTCGCACGCCGTGTTCCCGCAGGAATTCCGCGCGGAAAAGCTCGGGGGCGCGCATTGGGCGCTATTCGAGCGGCTGGGTCTCGCCGAGGCCGCGCGCCCGGCGCTCACGGGGATCGGCTCGATCGACATCCATCGCCCCGGTGCGCGGCCCCTGCGGCGGGTCGCCGACGAGTACGGCTTCGCCTATTCCGACCTCGTCAACGCGCTCCGCGCCGGCCTGCCGCCGGGGGCCAGAGTGCAGGTCGGGCGCGTCGAGGCGCTAGAGACCGGGCCGGATCGGCAACTCGTGACGCTGGCCGACGGGAGACGCATCGCGGCCCGCCTCGTGGTGGTCGCCACGGGGCTCGGCGACAGCGTGCGCCGCAAGGCCGGAATCGGTCGCGTGATGAGCCGGTCCGGCCATTCCCTGTCGCTGGGCTTCTTCCTCGACCGGCGGGCCGCCGCCTACCCGTTCGAATCGCTGGCGTGGTACGGGCGCGGCCCGTCCGACCGCACCGCCTACCTCACGCTGTTTCCCGTCGGGGACGCGATGCGGGCCAACCTGTTCGTCTACCGCGAGGCGGGCGAGGACTGGACCCGCGCCTTCCGCCGCGAGCCGGCCCCGACACTCGGCGCACTGCTGCCGGGGATCGAGCCGGCCTGCGGCGGGCTCGGCATCGCGGGCCGGGTGCAGGTGCGCCCCATCGATCTCACCGTCTCCGAAGGCTATCGCCGCGACGGCGTGGTGCTGCTGGGCGACGCGTTCTGCACCACCTGCCCGGCGCCGGGCGTCGGGGTGCGGCGGGTGCTCACCGATGTCGAGCGGCTAGCCCAAGTGCATCTGCCGGGCTGGCTCGCGAGCCCCGGCATGGATGCCGTCAAGATCGGCGCCTTCTACGACGACCCGGTGAAGCGGGCGAGCGACGCGGCGGCGATCCGGGCGAGCGTGTTTTCCCGCGCCATGGCGGTCGAGCCCGGGCCCCTCTGGACGGCGCGGCGCCTGCGTAACGGCTGGGTGCGCCGAGCCGCATCCCTGTTCGGTACCCGGATCGCCGAGGTGCTGCCGGATTGGCCGCCGACGATGATGGGACCGGACAAAAGCTTCGCCGGCCTGTCACATGAGGGTGCTCTAAGCGGCGGGACGAACGACCCCCGACCTTGAGCCCCGACGATGAGCGAAGACGGCAGCCGCCTCGGATACGATGAACTCGAAGCGATCCGCCGCGAGATCGCCGACAGCTACGACGAGGAATGGGAACTCGACCTCGACGAAGCCCGCCTCGACCGCCTGGAGGCCGGCGCGGGCGACGGCATCGACCGGCGCACCTACTTCCGCGAGCTGCTGCGGCTCCAGCACGAGCTGGTGCGGCTGCAGGACTGGGTGAAGGCCGAGGGCCTGCGCATTGTCGTCCTGTTCGAGGGGCGCGATTCGGCCGGGAAGGGCGGGGCGATCAAGCGCATCACCCAGCGCCTCAACCCCCGCATCTGCCGCGTCGCCGCGCTCCCCGCGCCGAGCGAGCGGGAGCGGACGCAATGGTACTTCCAGCGCTACGTCAGCCACCTGCCGGCCGCGGGCGAGATCGTGCTGTTCGACCGCTCGTGGTACAACCGCGCCGGCGTCGAGCGCGTGATGGGCTTCTGCACGGAGGCCGAGGTCGAGGAGTTCTTCCGCTCCGTCCCCGAATTCGAGCGGATGCTGGTGCGCTCCGGCATCGTGCTGGTGAAGTACTGGTTCTCGATCACCGATGCCGAGCAGGCGATGCGCTTCCGCATGCGCATCCACGATCCACTCAAGCAGTGGAAGCTCTCGCCGATGGACGTCGAGTCGCGCCGCCGCTGGGAGGACTACACCCGCGCCAAGGAGGACATGCTGGCCCGCACCCACATCCCGGAGGCGCCGTGGTGGGTGGTCGAGGCGGTGGACAAGAAGCGCGCGCGCCTCAACTGCATCAGCCACCTGCTCGATCAGGTTCCCTACGGCACCGTCGCGCATCCGCCCGTGGTGCTGCCCGACCGGGTGCGCCACGCCGACTATCTGCGCCATCCGGTACCGCCGGAGATGTTCGTTCCGGCGCGGTACTGACGGAGCGAGGCGGGCAGGGAAGCGAGCATCCGGGAGCGGGATGACTTCGGCGAAACTGTTGGTGCAGCAATCCGAACCGTTGTGGCGTTGCCGATAAAGGCCCATGTTGGGCGCACATCACGGTCCCGCACCGTTCTCACCCCTTCAGATGACCCCGGCGCCTTCCAGAAAGATGCCGCGGCGGACCCCTCCTTGGCCAGACGCATCGATCCGCAGGGCAAGCGCCCGCCTCTCCCCACCCGCGAGCAGATCCTCGCCTTCGTCGCGCAGACGCCCGGTCCCGCGGGAAAGCGCGAGATCGCCAAGGCCTTCGGTCTCAAGGGCGCCGACAAGATCGGGCTGAAGGCGATCCTCAAGGAGATCGAGGGGGACGGCGCCCTGGAGCGCCAGCGCGGCGGCTTTCGAAAAGGCGGCAGCCTGCCCGACGTGGTCGTCGCCGACATCGTTTCGCGCGACCGCGACGGCGATCTGGTGGCGCGGCCGGCGCAGTGGGAGGGCGAGGGCGAACCCCCGAAGATCGTCGTCGAGCTGCCGCGGGCGGGCCGCCAGGGCAACCGCCCGGCGCCCGGCATCGGCGACCGGGCGCTGATCCGCGTCGCGCCCGACGGCGAGGCGGCGAACCGCTACACCGGCCGCATCATCAAGGTGATCGGCAAGAACCGCTCCGAGATCGTCGGCATCTATCGCGCCGGGCGCGACGGCGGCCGCATCCTGCCCGTCGACAAGAAATCCCAAGGGCGTGAGATCGCGATCCCCCCCGGCGAGGAGGGCGAGGCGCGCGACGGCGACCTCGTCAGCGTCGCGGTGGAGCGCGAGACCCGCTTCGGCCTGCCCCGCGGCCGGGTGCGCGAGCGGCTCGGCGCGCTCGGCAGCGAGAAGGCGGTGAGCCTGATCGCGCTGCACGTCCACAACATCCCCCACGTCTTCCCGGCGGCCGTGCTGGCCGAGGCGGACGAGGCCAAAAGCGCGACGAAGCGCGGGCGCGAGGATTGGCGCAAGGCGCCGCTCGTCACCATCGACCCGCCCGACGCCAAGGACCACGACGACGCGGTGATGGCGCAAGCCGATCCCGATCCGGTCAATGCGGGCGGCTTCGTCGTCACGGTGGCGATCGCGGATGTCGCCGCTTACGTGCGCCCCGGCTCGGCGCTCGACCGCGAGGCGCTGCTGCGGGGCAACTCGGTCTACTTCCCCGACCGGGTGGTGCCGATGCTGCCCGAGCGCATCTCGAACGATCTCTGCTCGCTGCGCCAGGGCGAGGACCGCCCGGCCATTGCGGTCCGCATGGTGATCGGCGCCGACGGGGTGAAGCGCTCGCATACGTTCCACCGCATCCTGATGCGCTCGCACGCCAAGCTCGCCTACGCCCAGGCGCAAGCCGCCATCGACGGCAACCCCGACGAGACGAGCGGGCCGATCCTCGATTCGGCGCTCCGCCCGCTCTACGCTGCCTACGAGGCGATGAAGCGGGCGCGCGACGACCGCGGGCCGCTCTCCCTCGATCTGCCCGAGCGCAAGGTGCTGCTGACGCCGGACGGCGGCGTGGACCGGGTGATCGTGCCGGAGCGGCTGGAGGCGCACCGGCTCATCGAAGAGTTCATGATCCAGGCCAACGTCGCGGCGGCCGAGACTCTGGAGAAGGCGAACTCCCCGCTGATCTACCGCGTCCACGACGAGCCGGCGCTGGAGAAGATGCGGGCGCTCTCAGAGGTGCTCGCCTCCATCGGCATCAAAATCGTCAAGGCCGGAGCGCTGAAAGCCTCGCTGTTCAACCGCATCCTGGCGCAGGTGGCCGAGAGCGAGCACGCCATCTTCGTCAACGAGGTGGTGCTGCGCTCCCAGGCCCAGGCCATCTACGCCGCGCAGAATCTCGGCCATTTCGGGCTGAACCTGCGCCGCTACGCCCACTTCACCTCGCCGATCCGCCGCTACGCCGACCTCATCGTCCACCGCGCGCTCGTGCGCACCTGCAATCTCGGCAAGGACGGGCTCCCCGCCGACACGACGCCCGGCATGCTCGATGCCGTCTCCGAGCAGATCTCGGGCGCCGAGCGGCGGGCGATGGCGGCCGAACGCGAGACCATCGACCGGCTGATCGCGGGCTATCTCGCCGACCGCGTGGGCGCGACCTTCGAGGGCCGCATCTCCGGCGTCACGCGCGCGGGTCTCTTCGTCAAACTCGCCGAGACCGGGGCCGACGGCTTCGTGCCCGCCGCCACCATCGGCGCCGACTTCTACCGCCACGACGAGACCCTGCACGCGCTGGTCGGCGACCGCACCGGCGAGACGTACCGCCTGGGCGATCCGGTCGAGGTGCGCCTCGTCGAGGCCGCGGCGGTGGCCGGCGCCTTGCGCTTCGAGATCCTGTCCGAGGGGCGCAGCCGCTCCGGCGGGGCGCGCCGGCCCGGCGCGACCAAGCCCGGCAAGGCGAAGTTCGGGTCCAGAGCGAAGATCGACAAGGCGAAATCCGCCCAATCCCGGCCTGGCCGCGCTCCCGCAAAACCGCCAGCCACCGAGGGCGACGGGTCGCGGCGTCATCGCGGCTCGCGCCGCTGAGCCGGAGCGGCTAGGGTCGGATCATGGATATCGAGGCTTTCCCCCCGCCGGACGCGGCGGCCGCCACGCGCACACGTCTGGTCCCGGCCATGGCCCGCGGCTTCCTCAACCGCTGCCCGCATTGCGGGAAGGGCAAACTGTTCGGCCGCTTCCTGAAGGTGCGGCCGGAATGCGAGGCTTGCGGCCTGTCGATGGAGGGCCACCGGGCCGACGACCTGCCGCCCTATCTGGTGATTTTCATCGTCGGCCACATCGTCGGCTACCTCGTTTGGAAGTTCGAGATAGGCTACGACGTGCCGCCCTGGCCGCTCTGGGTGTCGTGCACGGTCTGGCCGCTACTCGCCGTCGTCATGGCGCTCGGCCTGCTCCAGCCGGTCAAGGGCGCGGTGATCGGGCTGCAATACGCGCTCGGCATGCACGGTTTCGGCGTGGCGCCGCCCGTTCTCGGCGCAGGGGAGAGGCGCGGCGGTGAGGCAGGAACCCGAACAGGCATCACTCCCGGACTCGGCAACGCCTGAAGCCCCCTCCCCGGCTCCCGCCAAGGAAGTGGTGAAGACCGCGGCGCTCCGCCCGCGCGAGGCCGCGACGCTGATCGTGCTCGATCGCTCCCGCAAGGCCCTGCGGGTGCTGATGGGGAAGCGCAACGCGCGGCTCGCCTTCATGGGCGGCAAGTTCGTCTTCCCCGGCGGGCGGATCGAACCGTCCGACCGGCAGATGCCGGTGGCCGGCGCCCTGTCGCAGCGGGCCGACGACGCCCTGCGGGCGAAATTGCCCCGCGCCCCGCACCATCTCGGCCGCTCGCTCGCGCTCGCCGCCATCCGCGAGACCTACGAGGAGACGGGCCTCCTCATCGGCACCCGCGATTACGGCCCGCCGGAGACGGCGCCCGAGGGCGCGTGGCAGGCTTTTCTGGAGGAGGGCGTGATGCCCGATCTCGAAGGCCTGCATCTCGTGGCCCGCGCGATCACCCCGCCCAAGCGCCCGCGCCGGTTCGACACCCGCTTCTTCGCGGTGGACCGCAAGAGCGTGACCGCCGAGCGGCCGGGCCTCGTCGGGCCGGACTCGGAACTCACCGAACTCGCCTGGGTGAGCCTCGACGACGCCCGGAAACTGGAATTGCCGCGCATCACCCGGATCGTCCTCGACGATCTGGAAGGCGCGGCGCAGGCGGGCTTCCCGCCCTACCGGCCGATCCCGTTCTACTTCGAGCGCCACGGCAAGAGTCTGCGCGAGGACATCTAATGTCCGACACCGTACGGTTTGGCAGCGACAAAATGCATCAAATGCTGCTGTTCGCCCAAACCGTAGGGCGACCTTAACGCGATACCCGGCATTCGAGGGCGACAACGTCAGCCCGGATCAAACATGCTCGCCTTCAGGGGCCGCTCCAGCGCCAACGCCCAGCTCGAGGCGCTGCATCGCTCCCAGGCCGTCATCACCTTCGCCCTGGACGGCACCATCGAGGAGGCCAACGCGAACTTCCTCGGCCTGATGGGCTACCGCCTCGATGAGGTGCGCGGACGCCATCACCGGATGTTCGTCGCGCCCGAGGAGGCCGCCGCCCCCGCCTACGCGGCGTTCTGGGAGGGCCTGCGGCAGGGCGCGTTCCAGGCCGCCGAATACCGGCGCATCACCAAGGACGGGCGCGAGGTCTGGATCCGTGCGACCTACAACCCCGTGCTCGACGCCCGCGGCCGACCGTTGAGGATCGTCAAGTTCGCCCTCGACGTTACCGCCGAGCGCCTTGCGTCGGCCGAATCCACCGGCCAGCTCGCCGCCATCGACCGGTCGCAGGCGGTGATCCAGTTCGACCTCGACGGCACCATCCGCCACGCCAACGCCAACTTCCTCGCCGCGCTCGGCTACGATCTCGCCGAGGTGCAGGGCCGCCACCACCGCCTGTTCGTCGATCCGGCGGAAGCCGAATCGGCGGAGTACCGCGACTTCTGGCAGGCCCTGGCGCGGGGCGAGTACCGGGCCGGCGAGTTCCGGCGCCGGGCCAAGGACGGCCGCGATGTCTGGATCCAGGCGAGCTACAACCCGATCCTCGATCTCGCCGGGCGCCCGTTCAAGGTGGTGAAGTACGCCAGCGACGTGACCGCGGCCAAGACCGTGGCCGCCGACATGGCCGGACAGGTCGAGGCCGCGCGCCGCTCGCAGGCAGTGATCGAGTTCGGCATGGACGGCACGGTGCTGGACGCCAACGAGAATTTCCTGAGCGCCATGGGCTACACCCTGGCCGAAGTGGTGGGTCGGCATCACAGCCTGTTCGTGACGCCGGACTACGCCCGCAGCGCCGCCTACGCGGCGTTCTGGGAAGGTCTTCGGGAGGGCCGATTCAGCTCGGCCGCCTATCAGCGGGTCGGCAAGGGCGGGCGGGAGGTCTGGATTCAGGCCTCCTACAACCCCGTGCTCGATGCCGCCGGGCGGCCGGTGAAGGTGGTGAAATACGCCTTCGACATCACGCAGAGCATGACGGTGCGCTCCAGCGCGCTCGCCATGGCGGAGCAGACGCTCGGCCGCGTGCGCGGGGTCGCGGCGGCCTCGGAGGAGATGCACCGCACCTCGACCGACATCGCCGGGCAGATGGAGCGCTCGAACCGGGCGGTCGGCGAGATACAGGAGCGGATGGCGGCGGCGGGCCAGCTCTCGGAGCGGCTCGGAGCGGCGGCCTCCGCGATGAACGGCGTCGTCGAGGCGATCACCTCGATCGCCGACCAGATCAACCTGCTGGCGCTCAACGCCACCATCGAGTCCGCGCGTGCCGGCGCGGCGGGCCGGGGCTTCGCCGTGGTCGCGACCGAGGTGAAGAGCCTTGCCGAGCAGGCGCGGGCGGCGACCTCGCGTATCACCGGCGAGATCGGGGCGATGCAGACGGTGTCGCGCGAGGTCGGCGAGGCTTTGTCCTCCACGGCCTCGGTCGTCGACACGGTCCAGGACTTCATCACCCAGACCGTCACGGCGAGCACCCAGCAGCGCGCCACCACCGGCCAGGTCAGCGCCGACATGCAGGCGACCGCCGAGACCGTGGCGAGCTTCGCCGAAAAACTCGATTCGTGGAGCGTCGGCCTGGAGGAGCGCCGGGGCGACGACCGGGTGCGCCGCCTGATGCCGATTCGCGTCAGCTTCGTGCCGGAGCGCGGCGGCGAGCGGACCGTCGCGGCCGTGCTGCTCAACCGCTCGAAGACCGGTGCCAAGCTGTCGATCGAGGATCGGACCGTGCCGGACCGCCTCACCCTGCACCTCCCCGGCGAGCCGCCGCGGGCGTGCGAAGTGGTACGGCGGATCGGCGAGGAGTTCGGCGTGCGGTTCGTGTAAGCCCTTAGTTTCGATCAGCAAATCATCCCACCCAACCCCCTCATCCTGAGGTGCCGCGAAGCGGCCTCGAAGGAGGGCTCCAGGGATCGCGCGATCCCTTGGAGCCCTCCTTCGAGGCTCCGCCTTCGGCTGCGCACCTCAGGATGAGGGGGTTGGGTGGGGGCGGCCGTCAGGCCTCCCGCTCGGCATCGGCGACGAGCACGGCCAGCCCCTCGCGATAGGTCGGGAAGCTCAGATTCACGCCCAGCTCCTCGCGGATCAGGTGGTTTCGCACCCGCTTGTTCTCGCCGTAGAAGCTGCGGGCCATCGGGCTGAGATCCGCCGTCTCGAAATCGACCGCGGGGGGCAGCGGCAGGCCGGTGAGTTCGGCCGCGTACTCGATCACCGTCTGGGGCGGGGCCGGCTCGTCGTCGGTGACGTTGTAGACCGCGCCGTTGCGCGGGCGCGCGATCGAGGCCGCGAGCGTCGCTGCGATGTCGGCGACGTGGATGCGGTTGAACACCTGCCCCGGCTTGACGATGCGCTGGGTGCGCTTGTCCCGCAGCTTCACGATCGGGTTGCGGCCGGGGCCGTAAATGCCCGACAGCCGAAACAACTGCACCGCCTTGCCGGTCTTATGGCCGAAAGCGAGCCATGCCTCCTCGACGGCGAGGCGTTCCCGCGAGCGGGCGCTTTTCGGAGTGGCGGGCGTGGATTCGTCGATCCAGGCGCCGTCCTGGTCGCCATAGACTCCGATGGTCGAGAGGTAGCCGATCCAACGGATGCGGCTTTTGGCGATGGCCGCGCGGTAGCGGGCGAGCGCGGTGTCGCCGCCGGGGCCCGGCGGGGCGGAGACGAGGAGGATGTCGGTGTCGGCGAGGTCGTCCGCGATGGCGGAATCGTCGGCGTCGGGGCCGAAGGCGCGCAGGGTGAATCCGGTCTCGGCTGCGATCTTTTCGGCGCGCGCGGCCTCCGTCACCGTCCCGCGGACTTGGTCGAAGCGGGCTCGCTCGGATTCGGCGAAATGCCGGGCGGAGAAGCCGAGGCCGAAGACGAACAGGTTCATGCGCAACGGGTCTCCGTGGGAAACGCGCGAAGCTACCGGCTCCGACAGGGCCGGTGAAATCGCGGGCTCTCCTCCCCCTGTGGGGAGGCGGTGGGAGGTGGGGGTAGTGCAGGAGGCACCGTGGCGTTCAATCCTGAACCACCCCCACCCCTGCCCCCTCCCCACAAGGGGGAGGGGAAGAGTTCTGCGGATGCCGAGCGGCGGTCCATTCCGCCCTCACATGGGCATCGGTTTCGGCTTGGCCATGGGCGTCGAACAGCGCCCCGAGTTGCGCGGGCGGAAAAAGCCGGCCGCAGGCCCACACCGCGGCGCCGCGCACGACCGGGTCCGGATCGGCGAGGCAGCGGGCGGCGTCCTCACCGAGGGACATGTTTCCGGAATTGCCGATGGCGATGAGCACGTTGCGCAGGATGCGGTCGCGGCCGGTGCGCTTGATCGGGGTGCCGGCGAAGAACGCGCGGAATCCCGCCTCGTCGAGCCGGGCCAACTCGGCGAGCGGCGGCGCCGCGAGGTCGGTCCGTGCCGCCATGCGGGTCTCCCGCGCGCGTTGCGCGAACTTGTTCCAGGGGCAGACCGCGAGGCAGTCGTCGCAGCCGAAGATGCGGTTGCCGATCTTTTCGCGGAATTCCGTCGGGATCGGCCCGGCATGCTCGATCGTCAGGTAGGCGATGCAGCGCCTTGCATCCAGGCGGTAGGGCGCCGGGAAGGCGTCGGTCGGGCAGGCGTCGAGGCAGCGGCGGCAGGAACCGCAATGGTCGCTCTCGGGCGGATCGACGGCCAAGTCGGCCACACAAAAAATCGCGCCGAGCATCAGCCAGTTGCCGTGCTCGCGCGAGAGCAGCACCGTGTGCTTGCCCTGCCACCCGAGCCCGGCGGCCTGGGCCAGCGGCTTCTCCATCACCGGGGCGGTATCGCAAAACACCTTCACCGGGCGACCGGAGCGGGCCGAGAGGAAGCCGCCGAGTTCCTTCAGCTTGCCCTTGATGACCTCGTGATAGTCGCGCCTTTGCGCGTAGGTCGCGATGGCGCCGCACTCCTTCTGCGCCAGCAGGGCGAGCGGGTCGGCCTCCGGGCCCGCGTTCATGCCGAGCACGATCACGCTGCGGGCCTCGGGCCACAGCACGGCGGGGTCGGCGCGCTGCTCGGCGCGTTCCTCCATCCAGTCCATGCTGCCGTGATGCCCGTCGGCGAGCCAAACGGGCAGGCGCGCGCGGGTGAGCGGCACCGCATCGGGCCGGGTGACGCGAAAGCCGTCGAAACCCAGCTTCTTCGCCCGCGCCTCGACGACCTCGCGCAGCGCGGCGCCGTCCAGAAAAATCTTGTCGGCTTTCAGAAATCCAGGTCCGCGTAATGCGCCGCCGGCGGCATGCCGGGGGCGCGGTCGGACAGGAGCGGACGGAAGGACGGGCGGGACTTCACCCGCGCGTACCAGTCCTTCGCCATCTCGTCCTCGTCCCATGGCACGTCGCCGAGATAATCCACGCAGGAGAGATGGGCCGCCGCCGCGAGATCGGCATAGGTCAGGTGGTCTCCCGCCAGCCAGCGGCGCTGGCCGATGAGGTAGCCGATGTACTTCAAGTGATAGCGCACATTGGTGCGCGCGGCACGGATGGCGTTCATGTCCGGCGGGCCGCCGCCCTCGGAACTCGGCATGAAGCGCTTGTCGATCTTTTCCGTCACCAGATACTCGGTCACCTCGCCGTTGAACTTGACGAGGAACCAGTCGAGCAGGCGGCGCACCTCGACCCGCGCCGTGGTGGTGTCGGGCAGGAGGCGGCGCCCGTTGAGCCCGAGCCCCCGCGTCTCGTCGAGATATTCGGCGATCACACCCGCGCCCGGCACGGCGAGCCCGGTCTGCTCCACCAGCACCGGGGTGGTGCCGGCCGGATTGACGATCAGGAAGTCGCGGCGCCGCTCCCAGGCGCGTTCCTCCACGAGCACCGGCTCCATGCCCATCTCGGTGAGCGCGAGGCGGATGAAGCGGGAGTTCGGGCAGAACGGAGCGTGGTGGAGCGTCGCCATGAGGCCGTGGTTCAACGTGACGTTCTGATGAGCCGCCGGCTCGGCAACCCGCCGCAGCCGAACGAGGCTCCAGCCGACGGGCCAGGATTATGTCCGGTTCGTTTCGTCCGCGTTAACACGCTTGCCGCATCGCGGTAACCGCTTGGCAACCCTGCCGCCGCAAAGCTGCCGCACCGCCGTCGTCTGCCCAGCCTCAGCGGCCGCCCTCGCGGCGCGGAATGTGCGTCCCCCGGCGCCGAGGAGCAGCAGACCCATGGATTTCGTCCAGATCGCGAAAGCGCTCGTGCTCGCCGTGGTGGAGGGGGCCACCGAGTTCATCCCGGTCTCCTCGACCGGCCATCAGCTGCTGGTCGGCCACTTCATCGGCTTCCACTCGCCCAACAACACCTTCGAGGTGCTGATCCAGCTGGGCGCCGTGCTGGCGATCCTCTTCGTCTATTTCGGCAAGCTGTGGGGCATCGCCACCAGCCTGCCGAACGACCCCAAGGCGCGCCGCTTCGTGCTCGCCGTGCTCATCGCGTTCCTGCCCGCGGCGATCGTCGGCGGCCTGTTCTCGAAATACATCAAGTACTACCTGTTCAACCCGTGGATCATCTGCGCCACGCTGGTCGCGGGCGGGCTCGTGCTGCTCGTGATCGACGACATGGTCGGCGAGCCCAAGGCCACGCCCACGGACGAGAGCCACACCGACACGGTCGAGACCCCGCGCAAGACCGACGTGTTCGAGTTCAGCCTGCCGATGGCGCTCAAGATCGGCCTGTTCCAGTGCCTCGCGATGATCCCCGGCGTGTCGCGCTCGGGCGCCACCATCGTCGGCGCGATGCTGATGGGCGCGAGCAAGCGCTCGGCCACCGAGTTTTCGTTCTACCTCGCCATGCCGACCATGGCCGGCGCCTTCGCCAAGGACCTGCTCGACAACTACAAGAACCTCTCCTCCGACGACGCGGCCCTGATCGTGATCGGGTTCGTGGCCGCCTTCGTCTCGGCCCTGATCGTGGTGCGCACCGTGCTCGACTACGTCTCGCGCCACGGGTTTTGGCTGTTCGCGTGGTGGCGCATCATCGTCGGCTCGCTCGGCTTTGCCGGACTGATTATTTTTGGCTGAGCCTTCAGGATTTTGAACGAGGTCGAGGCCCGAACCCGGACTAAAGTCGGTTGTCGTCCAGCCTGACGCCGTGCGAGGGCTTGCGGCCACGCCGCCGCTCTCTCACAGAAGCGGGACGAAAGACGCCGCACGCCAGGGTTCACGATGGAAGACCGTCCGCTTGCCGAGTTGTTCGAGCCCGCGACAGCCGAGCGCTGGCGCAAGGCGGTCGATGCCGCGCTGAAGGGCGGCGACTTCGAGAAGCGCCTCGTCTCCAAGACCGCGGACGGCCTGCGTATCGAGCCGCTCTACGGGCCGGCCGAGCCGACCACCCAGCCGGTGCGGGCGCCGGGCCCCTGGCGCCTCGCGCAGCGGATCGACCATCCGGACATCGAGAAGGCTGCCGCGCAGGCGCTAAGCGATCTCGAAGGCGGTGCCGACGCGCTGGTTCTGGTGGACGCGGGGGCGCCGGCCGCCCGCGGCTTCGGCCTCGACCTGACCGACGTGGACGGGTTCGAGGCCGCGTTCAAGGGCACGATGCTGCCGCTGATCGCGCTCCGGCTCGATGCGGGTGCGCGCGGCTTCGCGGTGGCGGGTCTCCTCAAGCAACTGGTCGAGCGCCGCGGCGACGATCCGGCCGAACTCGACATCGATCTCGGCCTCGACCCGATCGGCACGCAGGCCGCGACCGGGCAGACGAGCGAGGGCTGGGAGGGCAAGCTCTCCCAGGCCCTCACCGATTTCGCCGCCTATCGCGGGCGCGTCGCGTTGGCGGATGCCCGCCCCTATCACGAGGCCGGCGCCAGCGAGGTGCAGGAACTCGCCGTCGTGCTCGCCACGGCGGTCGCTTATCTCCGCGCGCTGGAAGCCGGCGGGCACGATCTGGAGCGGGCACGCGCGGCGATCTCGGTGCTGCTCGTGGCGGATGCCGACGAGTTCCTGACCATCGCCAAGTTCCGGGCGATCCGCCGGCTCTGGGCCCGGATCGAGGAGGCCTGCGGCCTGGAGCCCAAGCCGCTCCGCGTGCTGGCCGAGACCGCGTGGCGGATGATGACCCGCCGCGATCCCTTCGTGAACATTCTGCGCACCGCCATGGCGTCCGCTTCCGCGGGCCTCGGCGGTGCCGATTCGGTCACCGCACTACCCTACACCCTGGCGCTCGGCCTGCCCGATACCTTCGCCCGGCGCGTGGTGCGCAACAGCCAGATCGTTCTGGTGGAGGAATCGAACCTCGCCAAGGTCTCCGACCCGGCCGCAGGCGCGGGCGGCTTCGAGGCGCTGACCGCCGAGCTGACCGAGAAGGCCTGGGCTGCGTTTCAGGAGATCGAGCGCGAGGGCGGGATCGAAAAAAGCCTCGCCTCCGGCGCGCTCGCCAGCCGGATCGAGACGGTGCGCAAGGCCCGCGAGCGCGCGGTCGCGACCCGCAAGCAGCCGCTCACCGGCGCCAGCGAGTTCCCGTTCCTCGCCGAGAAGCCGGTGGCGGTGCTCGACGTGAAGCCACGTGACGCGGCGCGGGCGAGCGGCGCCCTCCCCTCGCTGCGCCTCGCCGAGCCCTACGAGGCCCTACGCGACGCCTCCGACGCGGTGCTGGCCGATTCGGGCAAGCGCCCGGCTGTGTTCCTGGCCAATCTCGGGCCGGTGGCGGTCCACAACGCCCGCTCGACGTTTGCCGCCAACGCCTTCGCGGCGGGCGGCCTCGAGGCGCTCGGCAATGACGGGTTTTCCGATGCGGACGGGCTCGCCGAGGCCTTCAAGGCGTCGGGCGCAAAACTCGCCTGCCTGTGCTCGTCGGACAAGCTCTACGAGTCCGAGGCCGTGCCCGCGGCCAAGGCCCTGAAGGCGGCGGGCTGCATCACCCTCTACCTCGCCGGCAAGCCCGCCGACGAGGCGGCCCTGCGCGAGGCCGGCATCGACGGCTTCCTGTTCGCGGGCTGCGATCTGCTGGCGCTGCTGACGGAGGCGGGGGAGAAGGCGAAGGGATAGGGCGGACGGGCCCGCTCCTTCACCCACCCCCGTCATTCCGGGGCGCGAAGCGAACCCGGAATCCACCCGTGATGCGGGATACCCGGCCGAAACCGAACCGTCGTGGCCAGTCGTGGATTCCGGGTTCTCGCCTGCGGCGAGCCCCGGAATGACGGGGAGAATTTCACAAAAAACTACGCACCCGCGCCGGGGTCGCCCTGCAGACCCGCGGCGATGTGGTTGTTCAGCGACACGAGCGATTCGATCTTCTCGCGGCTCGGGGCGATCATCGCGTCGATGATGGTGCGGAAGACGTAGACCGAGAGGCGGCTGATGCCGAGGCGGATCTCGTCGGGGAGCGGGTTGGCCGGGTCGGTCGCCGCCGAGGCCAGGATCGTCCAGACCTTCTGGTTGAACACCAAAGCTTCGTTGAGGATCGGGCCGGAGCCGACATCGGGGCCGAGCGCCTGGAGCTTGCCCGCGGCCTTCAGCAGCACAGCGGCTTCCGCCTCGCGGGGCGGGAGCGCGACGCGCGCGACCTTCGCGTAGGCACTGGCCCCATACGACATCCCCCGAACTCCCCTGCGCCGGACGCATGCGCGGTCCGCAGGTTCCGTGTGACATCGGTTTGTTAAAAGGCGGTGTGCGAGACCGGTCGCCGTAATGGCGCCCCGAAAGGGAGCGAGGTGTCCGTTGTGGACAACTCGTGCCGCGAGCCGGGTCCGGGACCCGACAGGTATGACGAACTTTTTTCTCGGTCTCATCGCCGGCTGCATCATCGCCGGCGTCGTCACCATCTCGGCGGCGCGCAACCCGTCGGTCCAGACGCGCCTCGGGCTGATGCCGGCCGCTCAGGCCGCCGCGCCGGCGCCCGCACCGGTCGCCCGCATCGAGCCGCCGCACTGCCCGGAAGCCCGGGCCGAGACGACCGTCGGGCGGACCGACATGCTGTTTTCGCGAAGCCGGCTCTGGTCGATCAAGCCCTGACGGACCGACCGTCTCAGACGCTGGTGCCGATTAGGAACATCACCATGGTGGTGGCCAGCGTGCAGCCGAGGAAGCCGCAGAGCGCGGCCGCGAAGGACGGGCCGGTCTGGAGCGGGGCGGTCTGGGCGGCGATCTCGACAGTGTTCACGGCTGGGCTCCGAATCGGGCGGTGTCGTTGGGAAGACGATGCGGCGCACGGCCACGCTCGGCGGTGCGGGGACGCACGTCGATGGCGGGCACGGCGAAGGTTTCGCCGCGCGACTTCAGTTTTCGGAAGTCCTTCAGGAGCGGCGCCGGGCGCGCCCGGCTAGTCGCAGCGGTTCAGACGCTTGGCGACCCGCAGGTCGCGCAGCTCGCTGCGCAGATCGATCGCCACCACGTCGGCACCGCAATCCTCGAACGCGTCCTGCGCTTCGTGGAAGCGGTCGCCCACTTCGTCGAGGGTGTCGCAGACCCGGTCTCGATTGCCGAGACGGGCCTCTTGGTTGGCTTGGTAGCGCAGCGCGCTGGCCTCCTGCATCTTGCGGCGGCCGTCGAGGCAGCCGGGAGCCGCGAGGGCCGAGGTGGCGAGGCTGGCGCCGACGAGGACGGCGGTGAGGCCGGCAAGAAGATTGGAACGCATGGCAGGACCGAGGTTGTTTCGACCGAGGTCGTGAAGGTCTTGGATTGGCGGGTGCGGTGCGCGTCACGATGCCCTTGGGCTTTCGCTGCGGTGCATCGCCTCGCTGTCGGTCTGATGAACGGTGCGGCTAAGCCGATGGTTCCGGTCTCTTTTCGCCATGCTTGACGGAACCTTTGCCGGACTTGTCCCCTCCCCCGCCGCGGCGGCGGGAGGTCAGAATCCGCTCCAGCGTGACAGGCCGAAGCCCCTGCGGATCGACGCCGACATCGTATTGGCGCGGGATGGCTTTAAGCCGCCCATGCGAGTGGCCGTGCAGGTTGATCGCCCCGCGCCCGAGCCCGTTCCAGGTCCGGAAGGCGTAGTGGCACAGCACGAGCCGGCGCTCGTCCACCGTGATCTCGGCGTAATGCGCCACCGAGGCCCAGCCGGGTGCCGCGAGCGTCGCCGGGCCGTCGTTGTTGCCGACGATGAGGTGCTTGCGGCCGTGGAGCGACGCCAGGATCTCGGCCACCCGCTCCGGCGGCGGCCCGAGGGCGAAATCGCCGAGATGCCAGACCTCGTCGTCGGGCCCGATTTCGGCGTTCCAGGCCTCGATCAGGGCGCGGTCATGGCTCGGCAGGTCGGGAAACGGACGGCGGTCGATCCGCAGGATGCGCGGATCGCCGAAATGCGTGTCGCTGGTGAAATACGTGGTCATCCCCGCCCGCATCGTGGCTTCGGTGGGGGAGTTGTAGCGCGGCGGAGCCGGGCGGCAGGCCCGGCCCCGCGGTGAAGCGTCAGAACCGCATCGGCACCGTCACCGTGAGGTTCGACTGCTCGAACCCGGCGGGGGCCGCCGGCAGCGAGCCTCGCACCGCGGCGAGCGCGGCGGAGTCGATGGCGGGGACGCCGCTGCTCGACACCAGCGAGGCGCTGGTCACCGAACCGGAGCGGCTCACCGTGAAGCGGACGGTGGCGACGCCGCCGGCGGTGCCCGCCGCCGCGCCGCGGTTCATGCGGCCCTTGATGCTCGAAGCCAGCATTCCCTTCCACGCGGCCAGCGCGTTCGGATCGCCGCCGCCGCTGCGCTGGGGCCGACTCTCCCGCCGGGTCGCCTCGGCGGCACCCTGGGCGTTTTCGGTCTTCCGGCGGGCGGCGTCGCGCTCGGCCTTGGCTTTTGCGGCCGCCTTGCGGATCTCCTCGCGCTTCTCTTCCTTCTTCGCCTCGATCAGCTCGCGGCGCTTGGCCTCCCGCTCTGCCTCGCGCTTCTTCTCCAGCAGCTCCTTGCGGCGGGCCTCGGCGACCTTGGCCGGATCGGGCTCCTTCGGCTTCGGCTTGACCTCCCGCACCGGCACGGGCGGCGGCGGCGCCAGCGGCTCGGCCTCCGGCGCCTGCGAGGTGATCACCTGCTCCTCCGGCGGCGGGGGCGGGGTCTCCGGCGGCGTCTCGGCGACCGCCTCGGGCGGCGGCGGGGGCTGCACCTCTTCCGGCACGACCTGAGTCATCTCGGTCGGCGGCGGCGGCTTCACCTCCTCCGGCAGAACTTGCGTCATCTCCGGCGGCGGGGGGGGCGTCGCCTCGTCGGGCTGAGCCTCCGTCACCTCCTCCGGCGGGGGCGGCGGGACCGGGGCTTCCTGCGTCTCGACCGGGTTGACCGTGGTCGGCTCTTCCTCGGGCTTGGCCTCGTCCGGCACGGGCTCGGACGGGGCGGCCTCCATCGCCTCGACCGGCGGGGCCTCCTCCATCGCCGGGCTCAGGTCGAGCGTGACCTGCTGCTCGCCCGCCGCCTCGGGCGGCGTGGTGCGCATGAAGGCGAGGCCGGCCAAAGCCGCGAGATGCAGCAGCAGCGCGACGGCGAAGGCGGCGGCGAGCGGACCCTGGCCGCCGTCGGGGCCGCCGGGCGCGCGTTCAACGTGAGCGGTCATCGGCTTACTTGGCGGCACCAGAGGGGGCCGCGCCGCCCGGCGCCTGGGCGATCAGCGAGACCTTGGTGAAGCCGGCCTGCGCCACGACGCCCATGGTCTCGAGGATCTTGCCGTAATTCGCGTCGCGGTCGCCACGCACCAGCACGACCTGATCGGGGTTCTCGGCTCTAAGCTCCTTGAGGCGCGGCAGCAGCGTCTGCGCCGTGAACGGGTCCTTGGCGATGAACGGGTTGCCGTCCTTGTCGATGGAGACTTCCAGCGGCTTCTGCGCCTGCGCGACCTTGGCCGCGGCGGTCTTCGGCAGTTGCACCGGCACGCCGGTCGTCATCAGGGGCGCGGCCACCATGAAGATGATGAGCAGCACCAGCATCACGTCCACCATCGGGGTGACGTTGATGTCCGACATCGGCGTGGCGTCGAGGCCGTCCTCGTCGTCACCGCCCCCCGAACGCAGGGAACCCATGGCCATGTGTCTCGCCCTCCCGGGCGTCGCGCGGGCCGCCGGCCGGGCGGGCGCCTACGTCGAATTGGAGTGGAGTGGGGTCGGCGGCGCGGATCGCGCGCCCGCCGGGATGATCGCGGCTCAGCGCTTACTCGGCGGCGGCGGCGCGGGCGTGCGGGCTACGGTCGCGGGCGAGCCGGTTGCCGAGCACGGCGATGCACGAGACGAAGCCGGACTGGAGCCGGGCGAGGTCGCCGGAGAGCTTGTTGTAGGCCATCACCGCGGGGATCGCGACGACGAGGCCGATGGCGGTGGCGAACAGCGCCTCGGCGATGCCCGGCGCCACCACGGCGAGGCTGGTGTCCTGACTCTTCGCGATCGAGGAGAACGAGTTCATGATGCCCCACACCGTGCCGAACAGGCCGATGAACGGGGCCGTCGAGCCGGAGGTGGCGAGCAGGGGCAGGCCGCCCTGGAGCCGCTTCACTTCGAGGCCGAGCGCGCCCTTCATCGCCCGCTCGATGCGCTCGCGGCGCTCGGCCCGGCTCTCGCTCGGGTCCTGGTCGCGCCACGCGTCGAGCCCGGCATGGGCGATGCGGCCGGCGATGCCGTCCTGCTTGGCGTCCACGGCGCCGTCCTTGCGCACCATCGCCTCGAACGCCTTGGCCTGACGCTTGGCGGCGGCGAGCCGCACGACCTTCTCGAACACCACGGTCCAGCAGGCCAGCGAGGCGACGACGAGAAGGATCATCACGCCCTTCACGATCGGATCGGCCTGGAGGAACAGTCCGACGAACGAGAAGTCGTGGCCGGCGGCAGTCGCGGCTTCCACGGGTGCGGATGTGGGATCCATCTCGGTATTCCTCGAATGTCGGTTTCGGTAAGCCGCCTCTCGCGCCTTGCGACGGTCGGGCGGCTCTCGGATCGGCGGTCGAAGGCCGTTAGCGGTCGAAGGCCGCCTGGGTCTTGGTGGCGGTCTCGATCCGCTCCAGGCAGGTCTCGCGGCTGGTGTCCGCGCCCTCGCAGGCGAGCACGTCGTTGAGCAGGATGCGGCCGATCTTCGGGCAGGACAGGCCGGCGAAGTCGAACAGCCGCACGACCGTCTTCTTCTCCTGCACGGGGCCGAGTTCGACGGCGAGGCGCTTCTGCGCGACGCCCTCGGTGTCGAAGGCGAACAGATCGACCTTGAGCGACTTCAGCGCGGGGCCGCGGCCGTTGTCGACCAGCATGTAGGTGCGGCAGGCCTCGCCCGCGGGCTCGAGCCGGTTCAGCTCGATCTTGAGCGGCGCGCCCTTCGCCGACCCTTGGGTGGCGCTCTCCTGCGCCAGCGCACCGGTCGTCGCGAGCGCGATGCTCCCGGCCACTGCGATCCCGCGCATCATTCCCCCGACTGCCTGCATCACGACGCTCGATCCTCCTTGGCCGCTCCGGCGCCGTGCCGCGCCGCGGGCCTCGATTGCGCCCGGTCGAGGGCGGAAACTCTGCCGGAGCGCCACGGGAACTTCCTCGCGGCAACGGCCCGCGCGTCAGTTCCCGCGATGTCCGGATACGACAATGCGCAAGGCACGGCGCTCACAGCACAGAGCGCCGCTCTTATTCGGTGGGGTGCGTATCCGACAAACCGGTTCGGGATCAAGGCGACGACTGAATTTCAGAGCAATTCCAAACTGTTAATCGACCTCAGCTTGGCCGCCGGGAATTGCCGTTTCATCCCGAATATTCTTGCGGCATGATCCCGAAGAACCCGCCCGGAGTCAGCCCCGGCCGCGCTCTTGATCGGCCCCGATCCGCTTTCCATATCAACGCTCAAGGGTGCTGCCGCAGGGCGGGCCCGAGACCGCGGGGTGCCGCCGGGACTTGTCCCCAGGGCCCCGCCGCAGGTTCGAGTTGACGATGACGCGGCCATCCCCGTTCGGGCACCCGTTCCTGCTCGGCTTCGACGAGATCGAGCAAGCGCTCGACCGCGTGGCGAAGGCCGGCAGCGACGGCTATCCGCCCTACAACATCGAGCGCGTGCCCCGCGGCGAGCGCGAGCCCGAGCGCCTGCGGATCACGCTGGCGGTCGCCGGCTTCACCCAGGACCAGCTCGACGTCTCGCTCGAAGAGAACCAGCTCGTCGTGCGCGGCCGACAGGTGGACGACAAGTCGCGCCAGTTCCTGCATCGCGGGATCGCGGCCCGGCAGTTCCAGCGGGCCTTTCTGCTCGCCGACGGCATGGAGGTGCTCGGCGCCGACCTGTCGAACGGGCTCCTGTCGATCGACCTCGTCCGGCCGGAGCCGGAGCGGGTCGTGCGCAAGATCGCGATCTCCTCGAAGGACGACTGACGCGGCGACGCACCGCAGCCGATCCGCACGTCTCTCACCCAATGCCGGGTTTGTGGTCGCCCATCGTGGGACCATATCCGGATCATGCTCTGCCTCGGAAGGAGGGCCATCATGAACGACCTGACCATCACGGAAGCGGCCACCGCCCCCGCCATCGATCCGGCCGAGTTCGCCGCACTCGGCGAGGGCCACATCGCCTATGTCCGCCCGATCCGCTCCGACGAGGTGCGGGCACTGTTCCCGGAGGCGCCCGAGATGAGCCCCGGTCTCGACCTCTTCGCCCTGCTCTCGGCCTCGGGCGCGCCGATCATGCTGACCGACTCGCGGGAAGTCGCCTTAGCCAACGCGATGGCGCATTCGCTCTACCCGGTCAGCCTGCACTGATACTTTTTGAGGGCCGTGTCCGACTCGCACGTGGCGGGTCGGATGCAGCTCTTCTTTATTCACCCGGCAACTACGCTTCCCCCCTCCCCGCACGCGGGGAGGGGGGAAGCGCGGCCCGCCTTCGCCTCGTCAAACAATCCGCTTGTCCGCATCCGCCGCCATCAGCGCGAACGCGTAGATCAGCCCCACTTCCTCCAACCGGTCGAACCGCCCGGCGGCGCCGCCGTGGCCGGCTTCCATGTTGATGCGGCAGAGGATCGGCCCGCCCCCGGTCATCGTCGCACGCAGCCGCGCGACCCATTTGGCCGGCTCCCAATAGGTGACGCGCGGGTCGGTGAGGCCGCCGAGCGCCAGGATCGCCGGGTAATTTTTGGCCGCGACATTGTCGTAGGGCGAGTAGGACAGGATCGTCTCGAACGCCGCCTCGATCTCGGCCGGGTTGCCCCATTCGGGCCATTCCGGCGGGGTGAGCGGCAGCTCGGCGTCGAGCATGGTGTTGAGCACGTCCACGAACGGCACGTCGGCGACGATGCCGGCGAACAGGTCGGGGGCGAGGTTGGCGGCCGCCCCCATCAGCATCCCGCCCGCGCTGCCGCCATGCGCCACGATGCGCCCTTCCGCCGTGTAGCCCGCCTCGATCAAGGCCTGCCCGCAGGCGACGAAATCCGTGAATGTGTTGGGCTTCTTCTCGCGTTTTCCCTCGAGATACCAGTTCCAGCCCTTCTCGGTGCCGCCGCGGACATGGGCGATGGCGTAGACGAAGCCGCGATCGACCAGGCTGAACAGGTTGGTGCGGAACGAGGCCGGCATCAGCGTGCCGTAGGAGCCGTAGCCGTAGAGCAGCAGCGGCGCCGTGCCGTCGAGGGCGAGATCGCGGCGGTGGATCAGCGAGACCGGCACGGTCGCGCCGTCGGGCGCGGTCGCGAACAGGCGGCGGGTGACGTAGTCGGCGGGCTCGTGGCCGCTCGGCACGCTCTGGCGCTTGCGCAGGATGCGGGCGCGGGTGACGCAATCGTAGTCGTAGGTCTCCGACGGCGTCGTCATGGAGGAATAGACGAAGCGGATGCGGTTGGTCTCGAACTCGTAGCCGGACAGCAGCCCGAGCGAATAGGCTTCCTCGGCGAACGAGACCGTGTGTTCCTCGCCCTTCAGGTCGCGCACGACGATGCGCGGCAGGGCGTTCTCTAGTTCGAGCCGCACGAGGTGGTTCCCGAGCACGTGCAGATGCCGGATCATCACGCCGGGGCGGTAGGGCACCGCATCGACCCAATTCGCGCGTGCCGGCGCGTCGAGCGGGCAGGTGACGATCTTGAAGTCGACCGCCCCGTCCGCGTTCGTCAGAATGACGAGGTGCGAGGCCCAGTGCTCGACCGAGTAGATCAGCTGCGGCTCACGCGGCGACACGACGGTGAGCGGGCCCTCGTCGTTCGCCCGGTCCAACAGATGGACCTCCGCGGTCTCGTGGTCGCTCGCCGTCACGGTGAGATAGGTGCCGGATTGCGTCCGGCCGATGCTGACGAAGAAGCCGGCGTCCGTCTCCTCGTAGACGATCCGGTCGTCGGCCTGCGCCGTGCCGAGGCGGTGGCGTAGGACCCGGGCCGGGCGGTGATTCTCGTCGAGCGCGACGTAGAAGAAGGCCGTGCCGGCGGCGTTCCACACCGCATCGCCCGCGGTGTTCTCGATCCGCTCGTCGCGATCCGTGCCAGTGTCGAGGTCGCGGATGCGCAGGGTATGGAGTTCGGAGCCCTTGGTGTCGGCGCCCCAGGCGAGCAGGCGGTGATCGTCGGAATGGGCCGCGCCCGCGATCTCGAAGAAGGCGAGCCCCTCCCCTTCCCGGTCGCCGTCGAGCAGGATTTCCTCGCCGGTCTCGGCCTCGCCGGCTTCCTCGGCGATGCGGTGCACGGTGCGCGGGCGGCGGCAGATCAGCGGGTGCTGCCCACCCTCGCGATGGCGGGTGTAGTAGGCGAACGGCCCGTCGGGATCGGGCACCGATCCGTCGTCCTCGCGGATGCGCCCGCGCATCTCCGCCACCAGTTTTTTGCGGAGTTCACCGGTCTCGCCGAAAGCCGCCGCCGCGTAGGCGTTCTCGGCTTCCAGATAGGCGCGGATGTCGGCGGGCAGCGCGCCTCCGTCCTTCAGCACCTCGCGCCAGTTCTCGGCCTTCAGCCACGCGAACGGGTCCTCGATGGTCCGGCCGTGTACGGTGAAGGCGTGGGGGCGCGCCTCGGCGCGAGGCGCCTGGGCGGGCAGGGTGAAGGCGGGACTGGCAAGGGTCATGGGCCGGGACTCCAGCGTCGTTTGCGCCGGATGTGCCGCGGGAGCGGCCCGCCCGCAAGGCGCCAGCGGTCGCGGGGGACAGCGGGACAATTCGGAAATGATCGGCGCCGGGAGAAGGAAACCGAATCACGCGGGGGCGGCGAATGCCGATGAACCGCCGCGCCCGCTTCGCCACGATGGTGTTGAGGAAACTCTGGGCAGGACACGTCCTGCATACCGGCCCTGTCTTGCAGGTCTAATCTGATTGATCTAGGTAGAGCATGTGATTGCGGGGGGCGTCACACTCAACCGATAACGTGCGGGCCGCGCGCTCTAAGCCGCCCTTTCCTGCTCGATCCGCGCGTCGCTCCTTGCGGAGCCGAACGCTGGACCGTGTGCGGGGCACCGCATCAAGGGACAGAATGGAATCATGAACGAAACCGAGACGCCGGTCGACTATGTCGTCCTCACCGCCGACATCGTCGCTGCCTACGTCACCAAGAACCCCGTGCCGGCGGGCGAGCTCGGCCACCTGATCGGCGCCGTCCACGGCGCCCTGCTCCAGGTCGGCACCGGCCGCGTCGCCCCGAAGGCGGAGCCGACCGAGCCGCAGCAGCCGGCTGTGCCGGTCAAGAAGTCGATCCAGCCCGACTACATCGTCTGCCTGGAGGACGGTCGCACCTTCAAGTCCCTCAAGCGGCACCTGCGCGCGAAGTACAACCTTTCGCCCGAGCAGTACCGCGCCAAGTGGGGCCTGCCGCCCGAATACCCGATGGTCGCTCCGAACTACGCCAAGGCCCGCTCCGACCTCGCCAAGGCGATCGGCCTTGGCCAGCCGCGCCCGGGCAACTACGACGAAGCCGCCTGATCAGGCCGCGACCGGCTCGGCGCCGCAGATTGGCGTCCCGCTCCGTCATTGCGAGCGTGAGCGAGAAACACGGTTCCACAGCACTACGGTCTTTGGATGGGACGCGGGTCCCCTCCCCCTTGTGGGGAGGGGTTCGGGGTGGGGGTGGTGCCGGACAAGGCTCGGCGATCCATCCTGTCCCCCACCTCCTCCCTCCTCCCGACAAAGGGGAGGAGAACGTCTCACTCCGCTCGCATTGCGCCTCTTCGAGAGGGTGGCGGCGCCGGAGGACCGACAGTCGCCGCGCCGGTGTTTGCTTTCAGCTTGTGGAAAAGCCCGTCGTCCCGATCCACGGGGCGGCGGGCTTTTTCGTGATTGCGTCCGGGGACGCCGAATCAAGTTATCAACAGGCCAATCAATCGCGTCCGAACGCCGGCATTCGGCCGCGTGTCATGCTCCGCCGACACCCGAACAGGCCGGCTTCGCCCGCACCGTGCGCCCTCCGCGTCCGAGGCGACTTCCACAGCCTGACACGGCGCTCCGATCGACCGCCAAAGGCATACCTGAGGTTAAAATCGCCAGCGTGACGCTGCAACCTCAAGGCGCACGATCAGCCTGTCAAGGCTTGTTTTAGGATCATTGTCCTTTAGCATTTGGTCGTCGGTGGCTGACAGGTGCGCGATGTCGAAGGAACAAAACACGAACAAACAGGGCGGCGGGCTCGGCCGCGAGGCGGAACGGCTGCTCGTGGCGCTGGCGCCGGAGGGGGCCTACGCCTTCCCGGACCCGTCGTCGCCCGACACGCTGATCGTGCGCGGCGGCGGGCGCGGGGTCTCGCTCGGAGGCGGACGCTTTCCGGCCCGCGCCGGCGAGGCTCTGGTCGCCGCCGACCTCGCGGCCCGCGACGACGGGCGCCGCAACCGCCTCGTCATCGGCGCGGCCGGCCGCGCCCGGCTGCGGCGGGCGCTGGAGCCGCGCGAGGACGCCTTCCGGTTGCAGCATCTCGATCCCATCCGGGAAGGGACCGGCGAAAACATGCGCCTGCGCGACGCCTCGGAAAGCCCGCTCGCCTGGATGGCGCGGCGGCGCGGGCGCGACGGCGAGCCGATGATCGACGCCGCCGCCTTCGCCGCGGGCGAGCGCCTGCGCCACGACCTCTCGGCGGCGCAGATGCTGCCGGGCGTCACCGCCAACTGGACGGCGCAACGCGTCGATGGCGGCGGCCCGCGCGACCCGTCCGCGGCCACCGACCGGACGATCGCCGCGCGCCAGCGGGTCGATCACGCCCTCACGGCGGTCGGCTCCGACCTGTCGGGCCTGCTGATCGACCTGTGCGGCTTCCTCAAGGGTCTGGAGCGGATCGAATCCGAGCGCAAATGGCCGGCCCGCTCGGCCAAGGTGGTCGCCCGCATCGCGCTCGGGCGGCTCGCCGAACATTATGGCATCGAGCGCGAGGCGCGCGGGCCGGAGCGGGGCCGGACCCGGCAGTGGCGGGCGGGGGGTGACGGGGCGGCGTGAGGAGGTCGTGTGATTGCCGAACAATGCCGCGCATCCCCTCTCCCCCGCACGTTGGGAGAGGGCTTCGATGACCTCGTCGTCATCGAAGCGAGGCAGCAGCCGAGGTGTGAGGGGGCTTGTCCGGAAGAGCCTCTTCCGTCGATTCCCCCTCACCGCCGCTCCGGCTTCGCCTCCGCTTCCCGCATGGACGACAAGGTCCATACGGGCCTCTCCCCGCGTGCGGGGAGAGGGGAAGGCCGGCGCATTACGGCCAAGACGAACTACGCCGCCGCGAGCCGCCCGGCGTCGCGATGAATCCGCTCCACCATCGCCCGCACGCCGTTGGAGCGCTTCGAGGTGATGTGGGCGCCGAAATCGAGGCGCTTGAGCAGGTCGAAGCCGTCGGCCTTCAGGGCCTCGTCCGGGGTGCGGCCGCTGTAGAGCGCGACCATCAGGGCGACGAATCCCTTGACGATGTGGCTGTCGCTGTCGCCGGCCAGCGCGATCCGCGGGGGCTGGGCCGCGTCGTCGAGGCCGACGTCGAGCCAGACTTGGCTCTCGCAACCGTGGACCCGTTTGGCCTCGACATGCTGCTCGGGCGGCAGCGCGGGCAGGGTCTTGCCGAGTTCGATGACGTACTCGTAGCGGTCCATCGGATCGTCGAGGATCTCGAAGTTCTCGATGATCGTGTCGAGGTTCGGCAGCATGGCTCACAGACAAAGCGAAGGGACGTGCCCGATATAGGCACGTCGGCCCGGACCGCCTAGCACCGTCAGGGCGCGGAAGGCCGCAGGTCGGGCCTGACTTCGGGGAGTTCGAGCAACAGCGGGTCGGCGCTCGTGGCGGTGCCGCTCGCCGCGATCTCGGCCTGGGCGGCGTAGGCCGCGATCAGCCGGGGGCCGAGCATCGGCACGCCGGGCTTGCCCTCCGCCGCCGCCTCGCCGCTGCCCGAGACGACCGACAGGCGCACCGGCGCGGTCGCATCGATCCGGATGGAGATGAAGCAGCTCACGGTCTCGGCGGTGGCGTCGAGGCATTCGGCAACGACTTCGGCCACGATCATGCCCAGCGCGTTGGCGGTGCGTGGCTCGACGAGGCTGGTGTTGCCGCCCTCCACGATCACGCCGATGCGGCCGGGCCGGCGCAGGTTTCCGAGGCCCGCGGCGAGGCGCCGGAGATAGTCCTGAAGGTCGATCGAGGCGATGTGCGGCGCCTCGTGCAGGTGCTGCTGCACCAGCGCGATCGCCCGCACCCGCTGGCCGAGCGCGTCGAAGCTGCCGCGGCAGGGTTCGGGTGCGGCGCGGCCGTAGAGGCCGATCAGGCTCACCATCACCTGAAGGTTGTTGCGCACCCGGTGATAGATCTCGGCGAGCAGCGTCTCCTTCTCGACCAGCGCGCGGGCGGAATCCTCCTCCGCGTTCTTGCGGTCGGTGATGTCGAAGCAGGAGCCGAGAAAGCCGTGGAAGGCGCCGTCCTCGCGCAGCGGGCGGCCGGTGTCGAGCAGCCAGCGATAGGCGCCGTCGTGGCGGCGCAGGCGGTACTCGATGGTGAAGGCCTCCTGCGCCGCGAACGCCGCATCGACGGTCGCCGCGTGGCGCGCGAAATCCTCCGGGTGCAGGCCGCAGCGCCAGCCGCCCTGCAATTCCTCGTCGAGGGAGCGGCCGGTGAACCGGAGCCAACTCTCGTTGTGGTAAACGGTGCGCCCGGCATGGTCCGTGCGCCACATCATCAGCGGCACATGGTCCGCGAAACGGCGGAAGCCGTCGCCGAGATCGAACGGGCTCGTCGCCACCCCCGTCTCCGCTGGAATCTCCTCTGCCATCCGCTCTGTGTTCGCTCTGCCCTGACGCTGCGAGCGCGCCGTCATGTTGGTTACGCGCCGGTCAACGTGTGCGGACAGGGGCCGTTCCGGTCCGTCCACAAGTGGACCGAACGCCACGCCCGTACCCGGCAGCGACGATAACCCGGCTCGCCGCTTTCGCAGCGCGGCCGAGCTTCACGAAAGCTCGATCATGGCGCGGATGCGGGTGGCGAGCGCCTTCACCGGGAACGGTTTGGTGATCATCTGCGTGCCCGGATCGCGGTCGTCGCCGCCGAACAGGGCGTTCTCGGCGTAGCCGGTGATGAACAGCACCTTCAGCTCGGGCCGCCCGGCGCGGGCCTGCTCGGCGAGTTGGCGCCCGTCGAGGCCGGGCAGGCCGACATCGGTGACGAGGAGGTCGATGCGCGTCTCCGAGCGCAGGATGCGCAGGCCCGCCGGCCCGTCCTGAGCCTGGATCGCCCGGTAGCCGAGTTCGCGCAGGGTCTCGACCACGAGGTCGCGCACCACCGGCTCGTCCTCGACCACCAGCACGGTCTCGCCGCGGCCCGCAGTCGCCGCCTCGCTGGCCGTCGGTTCGGGCGCGGGGGCGACGGTGCCGCGATGGCGCGGCAGGTAGAGGAGCACGGCTGTGCCGCGGCCGGGCACCGAATCGAGCCGGACATGGCCGCCGGACTGGCGGGCGAAGCCGTAGATCATCGAGAGGCCGAGGCCCGTGCCCTGGCCCATGGGCTTGGTGGTGAAGAACGGCTCGAAGGCGCGGGCCACCACCTCCGGCTCCATGCCGAGGCCGGTGTCGCGGACGCTCACGGCGACGTAGTCGCCGGGCTCGATCTCCGGCGGGAGGCGCGGGTCGGCAGATTCCAGCCGGGCGTTCTCGGCCGTGATCGTGAGCGTGCCGCCGTCCGGCATCGCGTCGCGGGCGTTGATCGCGAGGTTGAGGATCGCGTTCTCGAGCTGATGCGAATCGCACAAGGTCGGCCACAGCTCGGGGCCGGTCGTCACGTCGAGCCGCACGGCCTCGGTGAGCGTGCTGCGGAGCAGCGCCTCCATGCCGGCGAGCAGCGCTGCGACATCGACCGGCTTCTGCTCCAAGGGCTGGCGCCGGGCGAAGGCGAGCAGGCGGTGGGTCAGCGCCGCCGCGCGCTCGGCGGAGGACAGCGCCGCGCCGATGTAGCGCTCCAGCGTGTCGATCCGCCCCTGGCCGATCCGCGTGCGCATCAGGTCGAGCGAGCCGACGATGCCGGTGAGCAGGTTGTTGAAGTCGTGGGCGATGCCGCCGGTGAGCTGGCCCACCGCCTCCATCTTCTGGGCCTGCCGCAACTGCTCCTCAGCGAGGCGCTGCTGGGTGATGTCGCGGCCGACGATGTGGAAGCGGTCGCCCTCCGGCACCGCGGTCCACATCACGGTGAGCCGCCGCCCGTCCCGGCTGAGCACGCGATCGACGAAATCGGTGACGGATTGCCGGTTTCCGAGGCGGCGGAAAACCGCGCCGGTCTCGGGATGGTCCTCCGGGTCGATCAGGTCGAGGAAGGGCCTTGCGAGGAGTTCGGTCTCGCTCCAGCCGAGCAGCCGGGTCCAGGCCGGGTTGACGCTGCGCAGATAGCCGTCGAGGCCGGCGGTGCCCATCAGGTCGTTGGTGGTCTGCCACAGCCGGTCGCGCTCGCGGGTGCGGGCATCGACCTCGCGGGACAGAACCTCCTCCATCCGCTTGCGGTCGGTCACGTCGAGGGCGAACAGGTAGGCGCCGTCGGCCACGCCCTCCGGGGTCAAGCGCGGCCGGTAGCGGATCTCGGCGACGCGGCGGCGCCCGTCGCGGTTGGGCCAGGCCCGCTCGAAGCGGGCCTCGCGGCCGGCGAGCGCGCCCTCGAACCCTGAGCGGTCGGTGGAGTAGGCGTCGCCGATCAGTTCGGGAAGCGTGCGCCCGTCGGGCGCCGTGCCGCCGAACCAGTCCGCCCCCGCGGCGTTGGCGAAGCGGCAGCGCCCGCTCGCGTCGAAGAAGGCGATCAGCACCGGCAGCGAATCGGCGATCAGGCGCAGTTCGCGCGCCTGCGCCCGGGCGGCGAGTTCGGCCCGCGCCCGCTCGGCGGCGTGCCAGACCCGCTGCGCCACGTCCTCGACGAGGGCGACGTCGTCCGCCGTCCAGGCCCGCGGCTCGGGCTCGTGCAGGTAGACGATGGCGCGTAAGCGCCCCTCGCGGATCAGCGGCACGACGACGAGCGCGCGGCAGCCGATCGAATCCCACACCGCGGCGTAGCGCCGTCCGGCGCGGGAATCACTGTAGCAATCCTCCACCGTCAGCGTCCGCCCGGCCCGCAGCTCGGCCACCACCGCCGGCCCGAACCCGTCGAGGATGCGCGATTCGCCCGCCAGGCTCTCCATGGAGGCGTCGCGGGTCCAGTCGCGCTCGACCCGGACGACCTCGCCCGCCGCGTCGATCTCGCCGTAGCCGACCCGCGCCGTGTTCATCCGGATACCCAGCGCCGCGGCGGCCGCGAGCGTCACCGCGGTCGGGTCGGGCGCCTCGCGCAGTGTGTCGTTGAGGGCGAGCAGGAAGGCCTGGCGCTCTTCCGCGAGCTTGCGGTCGTGGATGTCGGTGCAGGTGCCGAACCAGCGCACGATCCGCCCCGAGGCGTCGCGCAGGGGCTTGGCCCGGCCCAGCACCCAGCGATACCGGCCCGAGCGGTGCCGCAGCCGGTACTCGATGCCGTAGGTCTCGCCGGTCTCCAGGCTGTGGCGCCACACCGCCCAGGCGCGCTCCTGATCCTCGGGATGGAACATGCCGTTCCACGCCGCGCCGTCGGTCGAGCCGTCGGGCATGCCGGTGAACTCGTACCAGCGGGCATTGTAGTAGTCGTGGAACCCGTCGGGCCGCGTGGACCAGACCATCTGCTCGATCGTGTCGGCGATGCCGCGGAACCGGTCCTCGCTCTCGCGCAACGCCGCCTCGGTGCGCTTGCGCTCGGTGATGTCGGAGCTGACGCCGGGAAAGCGCGTCGGTCGCCCGGCGGCGTCGTGGATGCAGCGCCCCTCGGCCGCGGCCCAACGCACGGAGCCGTCGGCCTGGACCAGCCGGTACTCGGCGGCGAACGGCGCACCGTTGGCGAGCGCCGCCTCGATCCGCCGCCGGACCTCGGGCAGGTCGTCGGCGTGGATGCCGCCGAAGAAGGTGGCGATCGGCGCGCCCTGCTCGGCCACGGCGGGATCGACCCCGTAGAGCCGGGCGAAGCGCGAATCCGCGGTCACCCGGTCGGCGGCCACGTCCCAGTCCCACACGCCGATGCTGCCGCCGGCCGAGAGCGCCAGATCGAGCCGCTCCTCGCTGCGCTCGCGGGCGCGCTCGGCCAGCACCTCGGCGGTGGTCTCGGCGGTGATGCAGAGCATGCCGTTGACCGCGCCGTCGTCGTCGCGCACCGGCGAATAAGTGAAGCTCCACCACGATTCCTCGGGCACGCCGTGGCGGTCCATCATCAAGAGCCGGTTGCGCTGGGACACGCTGCGCCCGGAAAGCGTCGCCTCGACCAGCGGGCCGATGTCGTCCCACAGGTCGGCCCAGATCTCGCGGAAGCGCGCGCCGAGCGCCCGGGACTGCCGGTCGCCGAAGACCGGGCGGTAGGCGTCGTTGAAGAAGACGATGCCGTCCGGCCCCCAGGCCAGGAACATCGGCGCCGGGCAACCCAGCATGGTGGCGAGCGTGCTGCGGAGCGCCGGCGGCCAGGTCGCGAGCGGCCCCAGCGCGTGGCCGGACCAATCGTAGGCGAGGATTTCGCGCCCGGTCCGCCCGGTCTCGGCCAGGAACGCGAGGGAGGCCGGCACGCTCATCGGGCGGCCCGCAGGACAGGACGGCACGCGGCACCGGAACGGGGAACGGAGGGGACGGCCGGACGGAGTGGGCACACCGTGTCGCTATACCGGAGTTCAACCGCAGGCGTAAGCGCAGGCGGCGCAGCGGAACCGGCACGGCAAATGCTTAAGCTCGAACGCCCGACGCGCCGGGCATCGCTCACGGCAAGTCGAGGGACGGCCGTTCCGTCATGGCTTGCACAATTGACAACATATGCAATGCCACATTGCCCCGCAACGAACATGCTGCGGCGTATCATCGGCAGTCTGGAATTGTTTTGCATCGCAAAAAGAACAGTCACCGACGCGCCCTTATCTCGGGACGCGCGGAGGGATGCAGCAAAAGCGCTTGCGCAGGGCGGCGCGGCGTGCTCTGTAACTCTTCGTCCGTATCAGACCCTGCGGAAGAGCCCAGTCCGGCGGCAACGCCGGTCATGGCGTCGAGGAGCGACCGCCCCCGGAAGCTTCGCGGCACAATTCCACAGGGTTGGACGATCTGGAGGGTGGCGTGTCGCGCGCCGCTCCGGAGGGCTCGCGTGACCGGCTTCCACGCCGGTGAGCCCCCAGGAACCCATGACAGAGGGGGGCACGAAGTGCTGGCAGCGGGCATTTCGAAGCCCGCGTCGTGGGGAGCATGATGGACAGAGATTCTTACGATTTCGACGCCCCCGATTCCGACTGGAATTACGAGCCATCGCGGGCCGAGCTTTTCCGGCAGATCGCCGCGCCGCTCTACACCACCGACGCGGACGGGTGGCTGACCTACTACAACGACGCGGCGGCGGAGCTGTGGGGCTTCCGCCCCGTGCTCGGCAAGGCGCGCTGGTGCGGCGCATGGCGGCTCTACCATCCGGACGGGTTGGCGCTGCCGCACGACCTCTGCCCGATGGCCGTGACGCTCCGCGAGGGTTTTGCCGTGCGCGGCGTCCAGGCGGTGCTGGAACGGCCCGACGGGAGCCGGGCCGCCTTCATGCCCTACCCGACGCCCCTGCGGGACGAGACCGGGGCGCTCGTCGGCGGCTCCAACATCCTGCTCAAGGTCGAGCGGATGGCCCGCCGCCCCTTCATGCTCCGCGGCGCCCGCCCGGTGCCGGCCGCGCGCTCTGCCCGTTTCGTGGGCATGCACGGATGTTCGGCGTGAGCGTTGCCGCCCCCGGCACGCCGAACCACGTCGAAACGAGGCGCCGCGCGGCCTGAATCGCGGCGTGCGAACGACAGGAGGACACCGATGTCGATCGAAACCCACTGGAGCCTCGACGCCGTCCAGAGCCTGCGCAGCCTCGCCCGCGATGGGCTACCGGTCTCGGTCATCAGCCTGAGACTGAAACGCCCGGTCGAAGCGGTGAGCGCCAAGCTGGCGGAGTTGGGGATCGTGCCGAAATTGGAGGCGTGATCGCGGCAATCGTTAAGCCGCGAAGCAATACGCGCATCCCCCCTCCCCGCACGCGGGGAGAGGGCTTCGGCGACCCCGTCGTCGCCGAAGCGAGGCGGCAGCCGAGGTGTGAGGGGGCGGCTCAGGACGAGCCTCTTCCGTCGAGTCCCTCTCACCGCCGCTTCGCTCCCTGTAGGGACGACAAGATCCCTACAGGCCGCTCCCCGCGTGCGGGGAGAGGGGGGAACCGCTGGACCGAAGGTGCTCAGTCTTCAGGAGGCGGCTCGGTGCGCGCCTGCCGCCCTACCAAGTCCCGGTATTCTCCATCGAAGCCCACGGCTCCTGCGGCGGCTTGGCCTCGCCCTTCTGCAGGATCTCGATCGAGATGCCGTCGGGCGAGCGGACGAAGGCCATGTAGCCGTCGCGCGGGGGGCGGTTGATGGTGATGCCGGCCTCCTTCAGCCGGGCGCAGAAGGCGTAGATGTCCTCGACCCGATAGGCGAGATGGCCGAAGTTGCGCCCGCCGGAATAGTCTTCCGGGTCCCAGTTGTAGGTCAGCTCGACCATCGGCGCCTTTTCCGACTTGGCGCGCGCGACGTCGCCGGGGGCGGCGAGGAAGACCAGGGTGAAGCGACCCTTCTCGTTCTCCACCCGGCGCACCTCCTCGAGGCCGAAGGCATCGACGTAGAAGGCGAGCGCGCGGTCGAGATCGGCCACGCGGACCATCGTGTGCAGGTATTCCATGACCGTTCCGCGAGTTCACCTGAAGAGGTGAGCGCCTATCTGGCTCGCGGCGGAGACGCGTCAACGGGGCCGCCGGTCACGCCGCGACCTCCTCCAGCCGGCGCACCGGCGCGGCCTCGATCGCGTCCCGACGTTCGGTGGCGAGTCGACGCAGGGCGGCGGTGGCGAGGGCGGCCACCCCTTGCGTGACGGGGAAAACCCGGTCCTCGGGCAAACTGGCCGCATTCTCGGCGGCGTCCTGGACGCAGGTAAAGAACAGCCGGCTCACCGGGTCGGAGGCGGGATCGAGCACCGCCCCATGCAGGGAAGCGAGGTCCGGCAACCGGTTCGCCAGCCTATCCACAACGAGCGCCCGCGGCAGGACGAGGCCGGTCGCCCGGACCGGGCCGACGACGAGGGTGGCGGGCTGGGCGAGATCGAGCACCACACCCTGCAGGCGGCCGAACGCGACCGTGCCGCCGGGCCACGTCATCCGGCCCACGCCGTCGAGCCAGAACAGGACCATCAGGTCGTCGCTAGAATCGCGCCCGACCACGTTGGGTCGGGTGACGCCTCTAGCCTCTTGTTTTGCCGCGCTTTCTTGCAACGAACCGGTGCCCACTTCGTCGGAAAGCGCTCCAGCCGGCCTCGGAGTCCGCCGGAAGGTCTGGGCCGGCGCCGTCATCTCGATCAGCGTCATTGGCCCGAGGCGATGCCGGGTCAGAGCCAACAGGCCCGGCGCCGGATCGCGCTCCGCGGGTGCCATGTCGAGGAACGGCGCCAGCGCACCGGCCCAAGCCCGGCGGCGCTCGACCGCATCATGAGGTAATTCGACCGCAAGACTGCGTAGAGCGTTCATCGAACCGAGGCTTTCCGGCCGCGAAGAACGGTCGTGCCCAGGCGCAGGCCTCGCCTCGACGCTTCGCAGGAGGCCTTTGTCATCGTTCGTCCTAAGAAGCGTCGCCATTGACGCTGCCTTGGCTAGCGGTTTCCCGAGTCGCGTTGCAATCGGACCGGCTTGGCAAATTCTGCGTCGATCTCGTTTGGCAGGGAACCCTGTCCCTTCCGCACAGCGGAGCGTCCCGTTGCGCTCTCTGCATCGTGAATGCTGACGGTCGAGGCCTGACGGCCTAGCTCGATTGGATAGGGGTGACGCGACGCGTTCAAAAACTTTTGACGGCTCCATGGCCGACATCGCGTTGCGGCCCCGCCGCAGCAGGCTAGAACGCCGGCCGACCATGACATTTCTTTCTGAGAGCCAGACGCCCGCCTCAGACCCGCGCGAAGACGCTGCGCCGGTCGGCGCCCTGCCGGCTCATCGCTCGGCCGAGGAGATCCTGGCGCATCCCGACTTCCCGGCCGCGCGCCGCCTGTTCGTCGCCGAGCACGCCAAGGTCTACGAGGCCGGCACCTTCCCGGCGCAGCTCGGCGCCGATGTGGGCCGGGTGACGACGCTCGCCATCATCGTCTGCATCTACGCCGCCTACGACCCCGCCGACCGTGAGACCTGGCCGACGCTCAACCGGCTCAAGGACCACGTCGCCCGGTTCGGCTTCGCCAGCCCCCGGCTGATCGACGACTTCGCCGCCCGGCTGGCCCAGACCGGCTATGTCGAGATGGAGCGCCAGCCCGAGGACAACCGGGTGCGCCTCCTCAAACCCACCGAGCGGCTGCTCGACTGGGACCGGGAATGGATCGCCGCCCACTACGCGCCGCTCGATCTCCTCTACCCCGAGCCCGGCTACGGCCCGCCGCTGCGGCGCGACCGGGCGTTTCAGGCGGCCCATGCGGGCGCGGCGCCCGCGGCCTTCGACGCCATCGCGGCGATGATGTGGGTCAACCTGGAGATCGTGTTCTTCTTGAGCGCCACGAGCGCGCTCATCATTCTGCTGGCCTTCTTCGAGATGGGCGGCGCCGACCCCGACGCCCGCATCCGCGAAGGCGACATCGCCCATCTGGCCCCGCGCTTCGGCGTGTCGCGCACCCATATCCGCAACATCCTGACCGTGGCGCAGGAGCGCGGCTTCGTGGTCCGCTCCGGACCGCGCAACGCCTTCCTCCACCTGACGCCGCGCTGGATGAGCGCCTTCGACCGTTTCATCGCCGACAGCCTCGTCCAGTCGGACCTCACCTACAGGCTGGCGCTCAGGGCCATGGGGATCGAGGCGCCGTACCGGAGTTGAGGATACACAATCCTCGCTCACCAACCGCCGTCATTCCGGGGCGCCGTAAGCGAACCCGGAATCCACGACTGGCCGCGACGCCTGCCATAGCCGCGCATCACGGGTGGATTCCGGGTTCCGCTGCGCGGCCCCGGAATGACGGCGGTGAGTTGGAGGGTCCGGTCGTCAGCGCAGCTTGGCCCAAGGCCCGGGCCGATGAGGTTCCGTCGCGGGCGAAAACCTCTAAAGGTCGGGCGACCCCGCAGGCGAGCCCGGATCAAAACCCATGCGCACCGAGACGCCCCCGACCGTCCGCCTGGAGGATTACCGCCCGAGCGATCACCTGATCGACCGGGTCGATTTGGATGTCCGCCTCGATCCCCACGACACCCGCGTCACCGCCCGCCTCGCGATCCGCCCGAACCCCGCCGGCCGGCCGGGCGCGGCCCTGGTGCTGGACGGCGACGACCTGCGGTTGGTGGCGCTCGACCTCGACGGCGCGCAGCTCGCGCCCGCCGCCTTCCGGGTCGCGCCCTCGGCGCTGACCCTGCCGGAGCCGCCGCAGCGGCCGTTCACCCTCACGGTCGAGACGCGGCTCGACCCGACCGCCAACACCAAGCTGATGGGGCTCTACCGCTCGAACGGCGTCTACTGCACCCAGTGCGAGGCCGACGGCTTCCGGCGGATCACCTACTTCCTCGACCGGCCGGACGTGCTGGCGGTCTACACCACCCGGATCGAGGCCGAGGAAGCGCAGGCACCGGTCCTTTTGGGCAACGGCAACAACATCGAATCGGGTAGGATCGAGGGGACGGAACGTCACTTCTCGATTTGGCACGACCCGCACCCGAAGCCCGCTTACCTGTTCGCCCTGGTCGGCGGACGCCTCGATCGGGTGAGCGCGCCGTTCACCACCATGGAGGGTCGGGCGGTCGAACTCGCCGTCTATGTCGAGCCGGGCAAGGCCGAGCGGGCGGCCTACGCCCTCGACGCGGTGGCGCGCTCGATGACGTGGGACGAGCAGGTGTTCGGCCGTCCCTACGATCTCGACGTGTTCAACGTCGTCGCCGTGTCCGACTTCAACATGGGCGCGATGGAGAACAAGGGCCTCAACATCTTCAACGACAAGTTCGTCTTGGCCTCGCCGGAGACCGCGACCGATGCCGATTACGCGGCGATCGAGGCGATCATCGCACACGAGTATTTCCACAACTGGTCGGGCAACCGCGTCACCTGCCGCGACTGGTTCCAACTCTGCCTGAAAGAGGGCCTGACGGTCTTCCGCGATCAGGAATTCTCGTCCGACATGCGCTCGCGCGACGTCCACCGCATCGGCGAGGTGCGGACCTTGCGCGCCCGTCAGTTCCCGGAAGATGCCGGCCCCTTGGCCCACCCGGTGCGGCCGAAGCAATACGCCGAGATCAACAACTTCTACACGGCCACCGTCTACGAAAAGGGCGCCGAGATCGTCCGGATGTTGCGCACGCTGATCGGCGAGACCGCCTTCCGCGCCGGCATGGACCGCTATTTTTCCGACAACGACGGCACCGCGGCGACCGTCGAGGACTTTTTGCGAGCCTTCGAGGCGGAGAGCGGCCACGACCTGTTGCACTTCGCCGAGTGGTACGAGCGCCCCGGCACGCCCCGCGTCGCGGTTTCCGGCCATTACGATGACGCGGCAAGGACTTACCGGCTCGACTTCCGCCAGACCCGGCCCGGCGCCGGGGCCGACGCGCCGCCGGTCGTCATCCCGGTCCGGCTCGGCCTGATCGGCCCGGACGGCCCCCTCGACGGGGCGACGAGCCCGCAGGTCGAGGCAAAGGGCGAGGAGTGTGTGTTCGTCCTCGACGCCGCCGAGGCTTCGGTGACGTACGAGAATGTCCCCGCGCCGCCGGTGCCGTCGCTGTTTCGCGGCTTCTCGGCCCCGGTGCGGGTCGACATGAGCGTGGAGGATGCCGACCGGCTCACCCTGCTGCGCCACGACACCGACGGCTTCAACCGCTGGGAGGCGGCCCAGCGCGTCGCCGCCCGGCTGATGAACGGGGCGCTGCGCGGCGAAGACACCGCGGCCGGGGCGGACGCCTTCGCGGCGGCGCTCGGCGCCTTCCTCGACGAGCGGGCGCTCGCCGACCCGGCCTTCGCCGCCCTGGTGCTGGCGCTGCCGAGCGAGAGCGACCTCGCCGACGAGATCGGCAGCGAGATCGATCCGGACGCGATCTTTACCGCGCGCCGCGCCCTGCGGGTCCGCCTCGGCGCCGCCTTGAGCCCACGCCTGCACGCTGTACGCGACGCGCTGGCTGAGCCCGCGGGCACGCCGTTCTCGCCGGACGCGGCCTCCGCCGGGCGGCGGGCGCTGCGCAACGCCGCCCTCGACTGGATCGCGGTCGCCGACCCGGCGGAGGGCGCGGCTTTGGCCGGCGCGCAGATCGCCTCGGCCACCAACATGACCGACCGGCTCGCCGGCCTCTCGACGCTCGCGCTGCTGCCGGGCGAGCCGCGCGAATCGGCGCTCGCCGCCTTCGCCGCGCTCTACGCCGACGAGCCCCTGGTGCTCGACAAGTGGTTGGCGATCCAGGCCATGATCCCCGAGGACGGCACGGTCGAGCGGGTGCGCCGGCTCCAGGGCCATCCGGCCTTCGCCATGACCAACCCGAACCGGGTGCGCTCGCTGGTCGGCAGCTTCGCACTCGCCAACCCGACCCAGTTCAACCGGGCCGACGGGGCGGGCTTCGCCCTCGTCGCCGAGACGGTGCTCGCCCTCGACCGGACCAACCCGCAGGTCGCCGCCCGGCTGATGACCGCCTTCGGTTCCTGGCGCCGCCTGGAGCCGCAGCGCCGGACTGCGGCGGACGCCGCCCTGCGTCGCATCCTTGCCACGCCCGGCCTTTCCCGTGACGTCGCCGACATCGCCGGCCGCAGCCTTGGCGATTCGTTAACCGCCTGAAGCGACTCGCCTTTCGGGAATCGGAATGCGCGGCGGACGGACTCCGATCGCGGCTTTGGTCAACGCCCTCCCCCAAATTGGGCGTGGACAAAGCGACCCCCGCGATGCTCAATATGAATACGATTCGAAAACAGCCGGTGCGGCACCGGCCGGGTCGGATTCATCATCTGCGAGGTTCCGATATGCCGGGGGCGGTTTCCGCGTCCCTGTCCGCGCGTGCGCGCGCGGACACGATTCTCGGGGTCCAGCGTCCCACCGGCACCGCGCAGGTCCGTCTCGTGCGAGCGGAGGCTTGGCTGCGCTATGCCTTGCCGGCGCTCCTCGTGCTGTTCCTGTTGGGCCTCACCGCCCTGTCGGCGTTGCAGCTGCGCGCGCCCTACGAGGCGGCGATCAGTGCGAGCCAGCGCGAGGTCGAGGCCTTCGCCCGGCTCGCCGCCGCCGCGCTCTCTCCGACCGAGGCCGGGGCGCGGCTCGACCGCTCCTTACCGATGCATCTCCTGCCCGTGGGCAGCCGTGTGCTCGTCACCGACGCCGCGGGCGCGATCCGCGCCGCCCATCCGGCCCTGCCGAGCGGCACCGGCACGCTGAGCGCCGTGCTGGCCGGCGGCGAGCCGCTGACCATCCTCGGCGAGAGCGCGGGCGCCATGACGGTCGGCCTGCACGGGGGCGGGCAGGCCATCGCCGCGGCCACGCACCGGCCCGGCTCCGCGCTTCAGGTCGCCGTGATCCAGCCGCTGGCACCGATCGACGCCGCGTGGTGGCGCTCGTTCTGGAGCCACGCCATCGTCCTGTGCGCGGTCGCCCTGATGCTCACCGGCATCGCCGCCGCCTACATGATCCAGACGCGCCGGGCGCGCTCGGCGGACGAGGTCTGCGACCTCGTCAAGGAGCGACTCGACACGGCGCTGGGGCGCGGGCGCTGCGGTCTATGGGACTGGGACATCGCCCGTGGGACGATCTTCTGGTCGGATTCGATGTTCGCCCTGCTCGGCTACACGCCGGAGAAGGATCTGCTGTCGTTCGGCGACGTCAACGCCCTGCTCCACGACGAGGACGGCGACCTCTACGAGCTGGCCCGCCAACTCGCGGCGAGCCACGCCACCCTCGACCACGAGTTCCGGATCCGCGACGCCTCCGGCGCCTGGGTCTGGCTGCGCACCCGCGCCGAGATCGTCGAGGATGCCGGCGACGGCAGCCGCCATCTCGTCGGCATCGCCATGGACGTGACCGAGCAGCGTCGGCTGGCCGAGACCAACGCCACCGCCGACATGCGACTGCGCGACGCCGTCGAGGCGGTGTCCGAGGCCTTCGTGCTGTGGGATGCGGGCAACCGCCTCGTCCTGTGCAATTCAAAGTTCCGCGATCTCCACGCGTTGGCGTGCGACGACGCGGTGCCGGGCCGCCGCTACGACGAGATCATGGGCCAGGGCGCGCTGCCGACGGTGCGCCGGGGCATCCCTGGCCCGGAGCGCGGGCCGGCCCGCACCTTCGAGCTGGAGCTGGCCGACGGCCGCTGGCTGCAGGTGAGCGAGCGGCGCACCAAGGACGGTGGCTACGTCTCCGTCGGCACCGACATCACCAGCCTCAAGCGCCATCAGGAGCAGCTCGTCGCCTCCGAGCGCGAGCTGATCGAGACGGTCAAGGATCTGAAGCGCTCGCGGCGCACGCTCGAACTCCAGACACAGCAGCTCGCCGACCTCGCCGAGAGTCATCTCGACCAGAAGGGCCGGGCCGAGATCGCCAACCAAGCGAAGTCCGAATTCCTGGCCAACATGAGCCACGAGCTGCGCACGCCGCTCAACGCCATCATGGGCTTCGCCGAACTGATGGAGAGCGAGGTCTACGGCTCCCTCGGTTCGCCCCGCTACGGCGACTATTGCCGCGACATCCAGCAGAGCGGCACCTACCTGCTGTCCGTCATCGACGACATTCTGCACATGTCGCGGATCGAGGCGAAACGGGTGACGCTGGTGCCGCGCGAACTCGCCCTAGACGCCGCGATCTCGGCCGCCGTGATGATGGTCGCCAAGGAAGCGGCGAGCAAATCGGTGACGATCCGCATCGACGTGCCGGCGACGCTCAAGGTGTTCGCCGACGAGCGGGCGCTCCAGCAGATCCTGCTCAACATCGTCCAGAACGCCGTGAAGTTCACGCCCGAGGGCGGGCGGGTCGGCCTGCGCGGTCGCGCCTGCGGCGGCTCCGTCCACCTGTTCGTGGCGGATACCGGTATCGGCATCCCGAAATCGGCCATCGCCAAGCTCGGCCGCCCGTTCGAGCAGGTCGAGACCAACCTGACCCGGACCTACAAGGGCTCGGGCCTCGGGCTCGCCATCGCCCGCTCCACCGCCGAGCTACACGGCGGAGGCTTACGCATCCGCTCCGAGGAGGGTCAGGGCACCATCGTGCTGGTGCGCCTGCCCCAGCCGGCGCCGACCGCCGAGACGGTGCGGGCGCCCGTGCGGCCCGACCGGGACCGCGCGACAAGCCGGGCGCCGGAACCCGCCCGCGACGCGATCGCGCCGCTGCGGATCACCACCGTCACCCCGCTGCCGCCGGGGATCGTCCGGGGCGCCGGCCGGTCGGTGCGGGAGATGGCGCATCTGGTGTGAAGTGGCTTCCGGCCGGTCGCGCCGGTAACGCGCATCCCCTCTCCCCGCGTGCCGGGAGAGGGTGGAGCCCACCGCCTTCGCCGCGATCAATCGGGACGCGTGTGATCAAGCGCCGAATGGCGAAGCACGCACCCCGTCACCCCGGATGCCCCACGAGCCAGCCGGCCCGCACCGTCAGTTCGGTGCGGTAGACCGGCACCCCGGTCGCGTCGCGGGCGGTGACGGACATCTGGCGCTCGTTGTGGGCCACGACCTCATATCGGGCGATGTCGAGGAGCGTGCGCAGCGCCAGCGTGGCGACGGCCTCGCCGCCGTCGAGTTCGGTCCCCTCCTCATCGACCGTGAGGCCGCCGTTCTCGACGTCGAAGTAGTAGCGCGACATTCCCTCGGACCCCGGTGACGACCCTGTCGCTCGTTAACCGGCATCCGAGCCGCGGTTTCCTGAAGCCGTCGAACCTAAGGCAATTCCTCGTGCCAAGTGCGTCCGTCGCGCTCGATCAGGGCGATGGCGGCGGTCGGCCCCCAGCTTCCGGCGGCGTAGGGGCGCGGCGGCTCGGGGCGGTCGGCCCAGGCCTTGAGCAGGGTGTCGGCCCAGGCCCAGGCGACCTCGACCTCGTCGCGGCGCATGAACAGGGTCGCGTTGCCGCGCACCACGTCCATCAGCAGCCGCTCGTAGGCATCGGGGTAGCGCTGCTGGAAGGTTTTTTCGAACGAGATGTCGAGGTTGGTCGGGCGCAGGCGCATGCCGCCGGGGCCGGGATCCTTGGTCATCACTTCGAGCTTCATCCCCTCCTCCGGCTGGAGGCGGATGACGAGGCGGTTCGGCTCGCGCCCGAACGATTCCTCGGGGAAGATCGAGAACGGCGAGGCGCGGAACTGCACCACGATCTCGGAATGCTTCTTCGGAAGGCGCTTGCCCGTGCGCACGTAGAACGGCACGCCGGCCCAGCGCCAGCTCTGCACTTCGAGCTTGAGCGCCACGAAGGTCTCGGTGCGGCTCGGGGGATGGTCGCCGAGATCGGTCTGGTAGCCCGCCACCGGCTGGCCGCCGACCGCGCCCGCGGCGTACTGGCCGCGCACGGTCACGCTCTGCACGTCGGCGGCGGTGATGGGCTTCAGGGCGCGCAGCACCTTCAGCTTCTCGTCGCGCACCGAGTCGGCGTCGAGCGAGATCGGGCTCTCCATCGCGGTGAGGCACAGCAGCTGGAGGATGTGGTTCTGCACCATGTCCCGCAGCGCGCCGGAGGTGTCGTAGTAGCCCGCCCGGCCCTCGACGCCGACGGTCTCGCCCACCGTGATCTGGACGTGGTCGATCACGTCGGCGTTCCATAGCCGCTCGACGATCGTGTTGGCGAAGCGCAGGGCCAGCAGGTTCTGCACCGTCTCCTTGCCGAGATAGTGGTCGATGCGGAAGATCTGGCTCTCGGGGAAGACCGCGCCGACGGCGTCGTTGATGGCGCGGGCCGATTTGAGATCCTTGCCGATCGGCTTTTCCAGCACGACGCGGGTCTTCTCGCCGATCAGGCCGTAGCGGTCGAGGTTTCGGCAGATCGCGCCGTAGAGGTCGGGCGACGTGGCGAGGTAGAACGGGCGGATGCGGTCGGGCCGCTCGTCGAGCAGCCGCTTCAGCGCGGGCCAGCCGTCGTCGCCGAGCGCATCGACCGCGACGTAGAACAGGTGGTCGAGGAAGCCTTCGAGCTTGGTCTCGTCGATGTCGGAGGCCGGGACGAAGCTCAGCAGCGCGTCGCGGGCGCGGGCCCGAAACGTCTCGGTGTCCATCTCGGTGCGGGAGGCGCCGATGATGCGGCTCGTTTCCGGGATCTGCGCGTCGCGATAGCGCTGGTAGAGCGCGGGCAGCAACTTGCGCTGGGTCAGGTCTCCGGTCGCGCCGAACACGACGTAATCGAAGGACGAGACGGGGATGATGGTGGCCACGAAACGGCTCCCATGGTTCGCGCGCGACGAGCAGCGTCCGCGGGGTCTGGCCCGAGGGTTACCGGCCCGGACCCGACCCTTGCAAGGGCCCGGCCGGCGTCAGATGCGGAACGGCACGTCGGCGATGGTGAAGGCCGAGAGGTCCGGCGCGTAGAGGCCGAGCACCGGACCGCTCGCGCTGTAGCCGAAGAACCGGGCGACCGCCTCGTCGAGATCGGACCGCAGGGCGGCGCAGACCTGAAGGCGGCGCACCGAGGACGGCGGCAGGATCAGGTAGTCCGCCGTGAGCTGCGCGGCCACGACGCCGTGCATCCGCGGCGAGAACTGCCATGCGGTCACCGAGGGCGCGATCTTGAGCGGCATCTGGTCTTCGAAGACCGTGTCGCCGTCCGGCCCGCGCTGGCCCTTGTAGAGCCGCCCGGTCAGGGCATCGAAGCGCCCCTGCGCCGAGGCCGCGGCGTAGACCGCCGCCCAGCGGCCGGACAGGGCGTAGTCGGCGCCGATCAGCAGCAGCGATTCGTCGTCGAGCCGTTCGCAGCATTCGGCGAGCGCCGCCGGGACGCTGTCGAACGGGCTCACCGCCCCGTCCGGCGCGACGCCCTCGGCGCCCCCGCCGGTCGGCCACGCGGCGAAGACGCGCCGATCCGTCGCAAGGGCGCGGTTGGCCTCCTTCCACGTCTCGAACGCCTCCGGCCCGCTGGCGTGGACGAAGACCACCAGCGACGGCGCGGCGATCGTCCCCTTGGACGCGCGCAGATCGGTCAGCGGCGTGGGCAGGCGCAGCAGGGCGAGGTTGGCGAGGTGGTCCTCGACGAAGGTGATCTGGTTGTCGGCGCGGGCGATCCGGTAGCGCCCCAGCGTCACCGGCAGGAAGGCCGGCGGGCGCTCGACGGTGTAGCGCAGGATCAGTTCCCAATCGACCAGCCGCCGCATGCTCTCGTTGAAGCCGCCGAAGCGCTCGAACGATTCGCGGCGGTGCATGAAGACGTTGAGATCGATGAAGTTGCGCTGCTCCAGCCGGGCGCGGTTGAACGGCGCCATGCGGACGAAGCGGAACTCGTCGCGATCGAGGCTCGGCAGATACTCCCACACCTCCTGGCCCGCATAGGCGCTCGTCGCATCCGGCTGCTGACGGAAGGCGTCGAGCATGACCGCGAGGTAGTCCGGGCTCCAGACGTTGTCGGAATCGATGTAGGCGACGAACGCGCCCTTGCCCTCGCGCAGGCCCGCGTTGCGGGCGGTCGAGACACCGCCGTTCTGCGGCAGTTCGATCAGCCGGATGCGGGGGTCGTCGAAGGTCTTCACCACCGCGACGCTGTCGTCCTTGCTGCCGTCGTCGACGATGATCAGCTCGAAGTTGGCGTAGGTCTGGGACAGAACCGATTCGATCGCCTCGCCGACGATCTTCTCCCGGTTGAACACCGGCATCACCACGGTGACCAGATCGGTCTGCGGCACGTCCCGGGAGCGCGAGACCCGCAGCGTGCGCTCGAAATCGATCGCCTCCAGGATCACCGGGATGCGGTCGAGCTGGCCGTAGGGCATCCGCTCTTCGCTGTACGACCAGCGCAGGAACTGCTCGAAGGTGAAGCCGTTGCTGAAGCCGCGGCTCGGATTGACGACGTTGACCTGCCGCTTGGCGAGCACCTGCTGTCGGCCGGCGAGGCGCAAAGTCGCCTCGACGTTGGCGTAGTCGAACGCCTCGTTCGGCAGCGGGATCTGGAACGCGTGGTCGCCGTCGCCGATCCCGGCCTTTTCCAGGTCGGCCCGGTAGAGACCCGCCTCGACGTTCTGGACCGTGATGCTGGTCTGCGAGTCGAGATCGACGGTGACGTCGACGAGGGTCGAGACGCCGGGATGGGCCGCATCGTAGGCCCAGCCGTTCAGCCGCCCGGCGACGATGCCGCCGAAGGCGGCCTTGTGGTCGGTGGCGCGCCGTTCGAGCTGGGGCCGGTCCTCGGGCGGTCCGTCGATGCCGTCGACGAAGGGCACGCGGCGGCCGTCGCCCCGGCTGCGCAGCTCGAACTGGTGCGCCTCGCCGTCGGGCACGACGAAGGAAGCCGCAGTGTTGAGGCCGGATCGACGGGCGAAGCCCGCGCCCTCGACGTCGCCGCGATCGTCCGTCACGTCGATACCGCGCACCGGCGAGCCGTCGCGGAACACCCAGAGCTGGCCCGGCCCCCAGCGTCCGTCGCGATCCCGCTCGGCGATCCAGCCCTGCACCAGGCCGCCGCCGAACCGCTCGATCCGGCCCTCGGCGGCGACGACGTCCCGGAGGTCCACCCGATCGAGGCGGGCGGGCAGGTCGATGTGACCGCTCACTCCCTTGCGGCCGTCCTCGATCGCGGCGGCGACGCCGCGCTCGAACACCCGGATCAGGCCGGGATTGACCCGCTTGATCTTCTCCCGCCACGGCGCCACGAAATCGCGCTGGATCGCGGCGGCGACGGCGTCGGCGTTGTAGGCGCCGCCGCCGAGCGTCTTGCCCCAGCGCGCGGTGAAGACGAACCGGTTCCGAAGCAGGTAATAGGTGTAGTAGAGCGCCGGGAAGTCACCCGCCTTCGAGCGCTTGTTGTGAGCGACCCGGGCCGTCGGGCAGACCACGCACTTCACGCCACGGTCCTTGAACGACAGGCACCAGTGGGTCTCCTCGTAATAGAGGAAGTAGTCCTCCGGGATGTGACCGATCTTCGGCAGCAGGGCGAGCGGCACGAACAGCGCGCAGCCGTTGAGGACATCGACCTCGTAGGGTTCCTTCGGCAGCACGCCGACGGCCTGCCCCTCGAACAGCTGGTTGACGACGATGCCCTCGGCGCTGGCGAACACCACGCCGCCGCCATAGCCGACATGCCCGTCCGCGTTCATCACCGCGGGCGCCAGCACCGCGTCGGGCCGGGCGTGGTCGAGCAGCGTCTCGAAGGTCGCGGCGGTGACGGCGACGTCGGGATTGAGGATGAAGCCGTACTCGCAGCCGTCCTGCCGCATCAGTTCGAGCAGGGCGTTGTTGCCGCCGGCATAGCCCGAATTGGTGCCGTCATGGGCGTAGACGTGGGCGCGCTCGATCAGGTTGCGGTTCGGGCGCCGGCCCGCGGAGTTGTCGAACACGTAGACCCGCACGTCGCGCCCGCGCACGCTCTCGGGCAGCTTGGCGATCAGCGCCTCGATGTCCTCGACGCTGAAGTAGTTCACCACGGCGACGCCGACGGCGCCCTGCGCCGCGCGGGTGCGGCGGTAGACCGAGACCGGGCGCTTGCGGCCCTCGATCTCCAGGGTGACGCGCTCCGGGGTCAGCGCCGCACGGATCTTCTTGAGGTAGTCCTCGGCATGCGTGCCCCAGGCGTTGCGCTTGGCGAAATCCTTCGCCTTGGCGCCGAGCGCCGCGGTCTCGGCGGGGGCTGCGAGCGCCTGGAGCATCGCCTCGCGCAGGCCGTCGGGCGCGGCGGCGTCGTAGGTGAGGCCCATGCCCTCCTCGGCGACGAAGTCGAGGGTCGGGGTGCTCGGCACGATCACCGGCTTGCCGTAGGAGGCGGCGAGCAGCACCGAGCCCGAGGTCAGGATCTCGCGATAGGGCAGCACGATCGCGTCGGCCGCGGTGCAGATGCGGGCGAGATCGTGGGGCGGCAGGAAGCCGGTGAGCACCCGCAGCTTGGGGTTCATCTCGGCGAGCAGCTTGATGCTGGCGGGCGAGAACGGCGCCACCGGCTTGCCGGCGACGACGAGGTAGGCGTTCGGGTGGCGCGCGGACACCTCCTCGAAGGCGGCGAGCAGGAGGTCGATGCCCTTGTAGGGGCGCAGCTGCCCGACCATGGCGAACAGGAACGCGTCCTCGGGCACGCTCAGGAGCCAGCGCGCCCGGTCCTTCGGCGGGCCCGGCGGGTAGTAGCCGACATAGCTGCCGTGGGGGACGACGATCACCTTGGCGGGATCGACCGGGTAGACGGCGTTGACCGCCTCGATGGCGGCCGCGGAGTGGAGATGGATCACGTCGGCGAGCGCCGACAGCTCGGCGAGGAAGGCGACCTCGAAATCGCCCAGGCGCCGGTCGTGCGAGAGTTTGTTGTGGATGGTCCAGACGAACAGGCCGCCGCCCGCCCGGAACAGCCGCACCGCGGACACGAACTCGTCGGCCCGCGCCTGGAACTCGTGCAGGTCGGCCGCCCCGCCGAAGATCGGCTCGGGCCAGTGCAGGTGGAACACGACCTGTCTCGATTCGCTCGGGAGGGCGGCGAGCGCCTCCTCGATCGTCCCGTAGGAGACCTCGCCGGCCTTCTCGGCGGCGCTGTAGAGGCCGGTCTGATAAGGGTTGTTGGAGGAATAATCGGGGAAGACGAACAGGCGGACATCGCCCCGCGGCTTGGCCGCGGCCGGAGCCACCTTCGCAGCGGGCGGCGGGGGCGCGGCGGGAGCGGGAGCGGACGGCGCGGCTTCGGCAGCGGGTGTCGAACCGGATTGACGCCCGAACCACCGATTGACGTTCACCATCGTCACGCTTCTCCAGAGCCTGCCGCGGCCTCGCACGGGGGCGAGGCGCTCGGCCGTACAGCCTTGCGAGGAAATCGCATCACGCGTTTCGCGAGCGCGTTCTTGCGCACCGCACCTACTATGCGCCGCCCCGCCCCGCAAGGGCGCGGCCCGCCGGCTCAACCGGGTAAAGACTGCATTGACGAGCGGTTGGACAGGCACCGGCCGCACAAGCGCAGATAAACGCTCCGATTAGACAATATCTCGCCCACCAGCCCGGCACGGGAACATCGGGCGAGATCGCTTGGCGGTCGGCATTGAATCTATCGAGCGCCTCGAGAAGAGCCAGCGATCCGGCGGACGCCTTGCTCAGGCTCCGTGGAAACGACGACTGCGCGTGCCGATCGAGTCGTAGTCGGGTTTGGGCCCCTCGACCGGGGCCGCGGCCTCCACCGCCGGAGGCAGCTTGGCGATGCGGTCGATATGCACGCCCGCGAAATGGCCGCGGCGCCACGCGAGGCTTACCCGCATGACGAAGTCGCGGCCGACCACCTTGAGCATGAAGGAGGCCGGCAGCTCCCAGGAACTCGGCACGCCGAGCTTCGCCCCGGATTTGGAAATGTCCTTGACGTTGCAGGGGATCTCGGTGCCGTCGAACAGCCGGATCATCGCGATCCAGTTGGTGGCCATGCGGGCCTCGCGCCGCGGCACGAGGCCGTCCGCGGCGGCCTCGCCCGAGCCCGCATCCACGAGGGCCGAAAGGAGGGCGTCCTGGCTGTGATGGTCCGACATCGAACGGTTCGCATTGGCTCCGGCCAACGTAACGTATCGAGAATGTCTTTCCACAAAGTTCTAGGTCGGTTTTTCCGCGCTGGTTGCATCGGCGCGCATCGCTCGCCGCGTCGCACAAATAGTCGTCTTATCTTGCGGTGCAGCATGCAATTCTGCAACGAGGAAGCGGATTCTTCGCTTGCAAGACTTGAACGACTGATTAACGTAGCCCCCGTTCCGACGCGTTCGAAGATTGGCCCCAGGCAGGGAGTGGTCCCATGTCCGAGCACATTCGCGTGAAACCGACCCAGGACGGCACCTACACGGTCTACCGTGGCACGCTCGCCCTCATGTCGGGCCTCACTCGGCTGCAAGCCGAACGCTACGAGGCCAGCATCGCCCAGCGGCAGCGCGCTGCCTCGGCGATGGTTGCCGGCTAGAGCATCGTCCCGAAAGGTGGTTTCCGGCTTTCGGAAAAAGACGATGCGGCACAACAACATAGAGCATCGTCCTGGATCCTATGTCTAGGACGATGCTCTTGAGCGGCCGGTTTACCGCACGATCGTCGGGGGCGCGGCGCCTGAGGGTGCCGCGCCCTTCTCATGTCAGGGGTTGGGTGGTTTCCGCGACGATCCAGGCGGCCGTGTCCGGGTCGGCGTCCGCCACCGGCAGGTGCAGGATGATCGGGGTGTCGTAGGGATGGCGCTCCTTCAGGGCGGCGCCGAGCGCCCCGGCCAGCCCCTCCCGGCTCTTCAGGATCGCGACGACCTCGGTCGCCCGCTCGATCTTTCCCTGCCACGCATAGACCGACTGCATGTCGGGCAGCACGTTGACGCAGGCCGCGAGCCGGGCCCGCACCAGCGCCTCGCCGACCGACAGCGCGGTCGGCGCGTCGGGGAAGGTCGTGTAGACGAGGAGCATGCGCTCCATGCTATGGCTCTCCTGAAGCAGGTGGGTTCGGCAGTGGAGCCGGTGCGGCCTGCATCCGTCAACGGGGCCGACAAACCGATGCCGCGGCGTTTTTCACGGATCGCCTTCGTGGCGAGCCCCACGCCGGAGGCGCGGGAGGCGGCGGACCTGCTGATGCGCCGCTACGACCACGTACCACCGGAAGAGGCCGATGTGGTGGTGGCGCTCGGCGGCGACGGCCTGATGCTGCAGGTGCTCCACCGCTTCATGAACGAGCCGAAGCCGATCTACGGGATGAACCGCGGCACGGTCGGCTTCCTGATGAACGAGTTCCGGGAGGACGCCCTGCTGGAGCGGCTGGAGGCGACCAAGCGCTCGACGATCCATCCGCTGACCATGGTGGCGACCGACATCGAGGGGCGCAGCCACACGGCGCGGGCGATCAACGAAGTCTCGATGCTGCGCCAGACCCACCAGACCGCCAAGCTCAAGATCTCGGTGGACGAGCACGTGCGCCTGCCCGAACTGATCGCCGACGGCATCCTTGTGGCGACGCCCGCGGGCTCGACCGCCTACAACCTCTCGGTCGGCGGGCCGATCCTGCCGCTGAACGCGCAGCTCCTGGCGCTGACCCCGATCTCGGCCTTCCGCCCCCGTCGCTGGCGCGGGGCGCTGCTGCCGAATCACGGGCGCATCCGCATCGACGTGATCGACGCCACCTACCGCCCCGTGGCGGCGGTGGCCGACCACACCGAGGTTCGCCGGGTCTGCACCGTCGAGACCTGGCTCGACCACGCCACCAGCCTCGTCCTGCTGCACGATCCGGGGCACAGCCTGGAGGAGCGGATCTTGCGGGAGCAGTTCGGCTGAACGGCCGGCGTTTTCGACTGCGGCCGCTTCCACCCATCCCCGTCATCCTGAGGTGCCCGCGTCAGCGGGCCTCGAAGGAGGGCTCCAGCGGATCGCGCGATCCCTGGAGCCCTCCTTCGAGGCTTCCGCTTCGCTCCAGCACCTCAGGATGAGGGTGAGAGAGGGAAAGCCGTTCGGGCGGCGATCGGTCGGCCCCTGGCCGAGAATGGACCGCCGCCTCGGCCCTCAAGGATTGCGCAGCACCGGCACGGTCTTGGGCGAGCCGAGATCGTAGGTCTTGTTGCGCAGGGGATCGAGGCGAGTGCCCTCGGAGGCGTCGAAGGCCTTCGGGCGCTGGCCGTCGATCGTGGCGCCGTCGAGCGCCAGCGACGAGTTCGAACCCGGCGCGTAGGCCGAGGCGCGCCCGGGGGTGCCGGCGGGCTGGGGCGCGTTCGGCTCGGCGGTGTTGGGATCGACCTTGTCGACGCTGCCCGATTCCGGCTGCGGCGCCTCCTTGCGCGCGCGCTCCACCTGCCGCCAGCGGGTGACGTTGCGCTGGTGGCCTTCCAGCGAGTCGGCAAACGCGTGGCCGCCGGTGCCGTCGGCGACGAAGTAGAGGTCCTTCGTCCGCGACGGGTTGGCGACGGCTTCCAGCGCGGCGCGGCCCGGATTGGCGATCGGGCCCGGCGGCAGGCCCTCGATCACGTAGGTGTTGTAGGGGGTCGGGCGGTCGATCTCCGAGCGCAGGATCCCGCGCCCCAGCGTGCCGCGCCCGCCGACGAGGCCGTAGACGATGGTCGGGTCGGATTGCAGCTTCATCCGCTTCTGCAGGCGGTTGACGAACACGCCGGCCACCCGCGGGCGCTCGTCGGCGCGACCCGTCTCCTTCTCGACGATGGAGGCGAGCGTCACCATCTCGGCGGGCGTCTTCACCGGCACCTCGGGGCTGCGGCGCTGCCAGATCTGGGCCAGCACCTCGCGTTGCTTCGCCCGCATCAGGTTGACGATCTGCTGGCGGGTGGCGCCGCGCTCGAACTTGTAGGTGTCGGGCAGGAGCGAGCCCTCCGGCGGGGTCTCGGCGATCTCGCCGGACAGCACGTCGTTCTCGCTCAAGCGCGCCACGATCTGCTCCGAGGTCAGCCCCTCGGGAAAGGTGATGGCGTGCTGGACCTGACGCCCGTTCGCCAGGGTGTCGATGGCGTCGCGGACACTGGCATGGGCCTTGAACACGTACTCGCCGTGCTTGAGCGGACCCTTGCCGCCGAAACGGGCAGTCAGCTCGAACAGGTTGGGATGCTCGATCACGCCCTCGCGGGCGAGGAGCTGGGCGATCTCGGAGGTGCCGCTGCGGTTGGGGATCACCACGACCTTGTCGGCAGGCAGCGGTCCCGGCTCGTTGGCCTGCCGGTTGAACAGCGTGACCACGACCATCGCGCCGAGCGCGGCGATGACCGCCAGCGTCAGGAATCCGCTGACGGCGGCGAGCAGGCCGCCGCGGCGGCGCTCCGGCTTCTCGGGCGGCGGCGGGGCGACGGTGGGCTTCAGCGCCTCGCTCGGGCTGCGCGGCGACAGACGGTTGGGCAGCGACGGCTCCTCGGGAGCGGGCGGCGGCGAGGGCGGCGCTTGTCGTCTGCGGAACATCGGAACCCTGCTGCGAGCCGCGCACGATTCTCGACGAATCGTCGCCGGACTTCCCGGAGCCATGAGGCTCACGGCCGGCCGCGCGTGTCGAGCAGGACCCTTATGCGGTTTTGTGGCGAAATGGCGTTAACGTAAGACGCGTCGCTCAATCCACCCGGCGCATCAGCAGCGAGGCGTTGGTGCCGCCGAAGCCGAACGAGTTCGACAGCACGGTATCGACGCGCTTGCGCTTGGCCTCGTGCGGGATCAGGTCGATCGCCGTCTCGACCGATGGGTTGTCGAGGTTGAGCGTCGGCGGCATCACGCCGTCGCGGATCGCCAGCACGGAGAAGATGGCCTCGACCGCGCCGGCCGCACCGAGCAGGTGGCCGATGGCGGACTTGGTGGAGGACATTGAGGCCTTGGAGGCGGACGCGCCCAGCAGGCGCTCGACCGCCTTCAGCTCCAGCTCGTCGCCGAGCGGCGTCGAGGTGCCGTGGGCGTTGATGTAGTCGATCTCGGACGGGTCGATGCCGGCCCGCTTCACCGCGGCCGTCATGCAGCGGAAGCCGCCGTCGCCGTCGGGCGCGGGCGAGGTGATGTGGTAGGCGTCGCCCGACAGGCCGTAGCCGATCACCTCGGCGTAGATCTTGGCGCCGCGGGCTTTCGCGTGCTCGTATTCCTCCAGCACGACGACGCCCGCGCCCTCGCCCATGACGAAGCCGTCGCGGTCGCGGTCGTAGGGGCGCGAGGCGCGGGTCGGGTCGTCGTTGAAGCCGGTGGAGAGCGCGCGGCAGGCCGCGAACCCCGCCAGCGAGAGCCGGTTGACCGGCGCCTCGGTGCCGCCGGCCACCATCACGTCGGCGTCGCCCAGCGCGATCAGCCGCGAGGCGTCGCCGATGGCGTGCGCCCCGGTGGAGCAGGCGGTGACGACCGCGTGGTTCGGACCCTTGAGGCCGTGCTGGATCGAGACCTGCCCCGAGGCGAGGTTGATGATGCGGCCGGGAATGAAGAACGGCGAGATGCGCCGCGGCCCCTTCTCGTGGAGGGTCACCGAGGCGTCGTAGATCGTGCCGATGCCGCCGATGCCGGAGCCGATCAGGACGCCGGTGGCCTCCTGATCCTCGTCCGACTTCGGGTGCCAGTCGGCGTCGTCGAGTGCCTGACCGGCGGCGGCCATGGCGTAGACGATGAACGGATCGACCTTGCGCTGCTCCTTCGCCTCCATCCACGTATCGGGATTGAAGGTGCCGTCGCTGCCGTCGCCGAAGGGCAGCGTGCAGGCGATGCGGCAGGCGAGGTCGTCGGTCTGGAACGCGGTGACCTGGGACGCGCCGCTATCGCCGGCGATCAACCGGCTCCAGGTGTGTTCGACGCTGCCTCCCAGCGGCGTGACCGCCCCCAGACCCGTGATCACCACCCGACGCATCGCACGTTCCCGATCGATCCGTGACCCGGCCCGGTGACCGGGGCTTCGTTGAACATAGGTAAACGGCGCGCGGGGCCTGTCGACCCCGCCCGCACGAGGACGTCTCCGATCAGGCGGAGTTCTTTTCCAGGAACTTGACCGCGTCGCCGACCGTCTGAATGGTCTCGGCGGCGTCGTCCGGGATCTCGACGTTGAACTCCTCCTCGAACGCCATCACCAGCTCGACGGTGTCGAGGCTGTCGGCGCCGAGATCGTCGATGAAGTTGGAGGCCTCGGTGACCTTCTCCGGCTCGACGCCCAGGTGCTCGACGACGATCTTCTTCACGCGCTCGGCGATATCGCTCATCGTTGTTGGTCCTCGTCTTCTCGATCGTGGTGGTTTGCTTCGACGAAAGCGCCGTGGCCGCCTACCCGCTTCGGGGGTTCTTCGAGACGACCGTTGTTCGATCACGCGTGGTTTGGAAAGCCGCAACCCGCTGAACCGTCAACTCCCCTGCACGGCTGAGCCGGGTGTTAACACAGGGTTTCCGTGCTGGCGAGAGGCGGTTCAGAAAGCGTTCAGTGGCGTGGTTTTTCGGTCGGAAACCATCTCTGTGGACGGGTTCAGACCATCGCCATGCCGCCGTTGACGTGGAGCGTCTGGCCGGTGACGTAGGCGGCTTCTTCCGATGCCAGATACACCGCCGCCGCGCCGATCTCGGTCGCCGTGCCGAGGCGCCCGGCGGGCACGCGGGTCAGGATGGTCTCGCGCTGCTTCTCGTTCAGCGCGTCCGTCATCGCCGAAGAAATGAAGCCCGGCGCGATGCAGTTGACGGTGACGTTGCGGCTCGCGACTTCCGCCGCCAGCGCCTTGGTCATGCCGACGAGCCCGGCTTTCGCCGCCGCGTAATTGCCCTGGCCCGGATTGCCGGTGGTGCCGACGACCGAGCCGATGCCGATAATGCGGCCGTAGCGGCGCTTCATCATGCCCCGCAGCGCCGCCCGGGATAGCCGGAAGGCGGCGGTGAGGTTGACGTTGATGACCGCCTCCCACTCCTCGTCCTTCATCCGCATGAAGAGGTTGTCGCGGGTGATGCCGGCGTTGTTCACGAGGATGTCGAGCCCGCCGAGCGCCGATTCGGCCGCCGGCAGCAGCGCTTCGACGGCCGCCTTGTCGGCGAGGTCGGCTTCGACCACCGCGACGCGTTCGCCGCCGAGTTCGGCCGCGAGGTCTTCGAGCACGCTCTTTCGCGTCCCCGAGAGGGCGACGTGGGCGCCTTGGGCGTGGAGCGCGCGGGCGATGGCGCCGCCGAGGCCGCCGGTCGCGCCGGTGACGAGGGCCTTGCGGCCGGTCAGGTCGAACATCGGATTGTCCTTGGGCAGCTTCTTAAGCGTAGGCGGCGACGTCGTCAGGCGTGCCGACGGGCGAGGCGCTGGCGCCCGGCGCGATGCGCTTGACGAGGCCGGTCAGCACCTTGCCGGCGCCGAGTTCATGGAAGCGGTCGACGCCGGCCTCGGCCATGGCGGCGACGCTCTCGCTCCAGCGCACGGTACCGGTGACCTGGGCGACCAAAGCCTCGCGGATCGCCGCCGGATCGGTCAGCGGGCCCGCCGTGACGTTGGCATAGACCGGCACGACCGGCGGGTTCAGCGTCACCTCGGCCAGCGCCGCCTTCATGGTCTCGGCGGCGGGCGCCATCAGGGCACAGTGGAACGGGGCGGAGACGTTGAGGAGCACCGCGCGGCGCACGCCGCGCGACTGCGCCAGCGCCATCGCCCGCTCGACCGCCTCCTTGTGGCCCGACAGCACGACCTGCCCGGCACCGTTGTCGTTGGCGACGCCGCAGATCATGCCCTCGGCGGCCTCCTGGGCGATGGCGCGGGCGGTCTCGAGATCGGGCCCGAGCAGCGCCGCCATGGCGCCGACGCCCGGCGCCACCGCCTTCTGCATCGCTTGGCCCCGGATGCGCAGCAGGCGCGCGGCTTCGGCGATGGAGAACGTGCCGGCCGCGGCCAGCGCCGAATATTCGCCGAGCGAGTGACCAGCGACGAACGCCGCGTCGCGCGAAAGATCGAGGCCGCGCTCGGCCTCCAGCGTGCGCAGGACCGCGAGGCTCGCGGCCATCAGCGCCGGCTGGGCGTTGGCCGTCAGCGTCAGCTCGTCGGCCGGGCCCTCGAACATCAATTTCGACAGGTTCTGGCCGAGCGCCTCGTTCACTTCGGCGAAGACCGCGCGGGCGGCGGGCGAGGATTCGGCGAGCGCCTTGCCCATGCCGACCGCCTGGCTGCCCTGCCCCGGAAAGATGAAGGCCCGCGTCATGCCGCTCGTCGTCCCCGCCGTCTTTTAAAGAGCCGCCGAAGCAGGCGCCCCGGCGGAATCAAGGTGCGGCGGACTGGCACCGCGAACCGCGGGTGTCAACAATGCAACGCACAAGACGGAACATCTGTCTCGGATCGGGCAATCGTAACAGCCACGCTCGAACCGGCGGGGAATGCGGCGCGTTCACTCCTCGATCCTCGTCCAGATCGGGGGAGTCTCACAAATGTTCCGAACTTCGTTTCCGCAGGAAGCGGTCGGGCGGGCGCACAGCCTGATCGGCGCCTACGAGAGCGCGCAGGTCGGGCTCGCGGGCCTGTCGCGCGAGTTCCGCTCGGATCTGTGCCCGACCCTCGACCGGCTCGGGCCGATGGGCATTCCCTATCTGCGGGTGCTGCGCGGCGACCTGGAGCGGCGGACCCAGGAAGCGCAGGCGACGGCGCCGATCTTCATCGACCGGCTCACCGATCCGATGCTCGACCGCCGCCTGATCGCATCGCGGGCGTTGCTCGACACGGTGCGGGCCGAAGCACAGGCCCGCGGCTTGGCTGTCTGATGGTTGCACGGCACAGGATCGATGATCCCGTGCCGCGCGTCCGGCGGACGACCGCCGCCCCGCCGTCGCGGGGGCGACTGACGATGAACGGAACCATCGTCGGTCGGTTCGTCGCGGTCAGGCGCGGGTCAGCTTCGAGACCACCGCCAGCAACTGCTCGGGCTTGAACGGCTTCGTGATCCAGCCGGTGGCGCCCGCGGCCTTGGCCTGCTGCTTGATGCCCTCGTCCGATTCCGTGCTGAGGAACAGGATCGGCACGCCGGTGAGCGCCGGCAGCGTGCGCAGATTCTTGATCATGTCGAGGCCGTTCATCACCGGCATGTTGAGGTCCGTGATGACGAGGTTGAGCGCGGCGCTCTTGGCCTTGACGATGCCTTCGGCGCCGTCGCCCGCCTCGATGACGGTGTGACCGGCCGGTCCGAGGACGACCTTGATCATCTGCCGGATGCTCGCGGAGTCATCGACGGCGAGAACGGTGGCCATGGGGGAACTCCAGGACTTTCGTGATTTGAAACGTGAGGTTGGCTTCAGGCGGCCGGCGCGAACGGCGCCCGCGGCTGCAGGCCCGCCCGCGCGAAGGCGCTCGCCACCACGTCGGATGCGTCGATCAGATCGATCCGCTTGGCTTGGGCCCGCGCCGTGGCGGCGGCCGAGAGCACCAACTGCACGAAGGCGATGTCGGCGCGCTCGATTTGCGCGCAGTCGAGGCTCAAGTCAGCGCTCGTCTCCAGGGCGGCGGCGATCTCACGGTGCAGCGTCCGAATCGAACGCACCGTACAATCGCCGGACAACCTGACGGATAATTGTTCTGACATGGCCGGCGGCTATCCTGTCGAGGCCCGGGAACCGCGCCTCGTGACAAGAGTTAGACCGGTCCCTCGTAAAGTTTTGTTGAATCCTCCCCGCATTTCAACCGCACCGCGCTAACGCTTCGGCAAGCATGAGCCCTTAAGCCTTCGGCGGCGTGTCGCCCGCTGGGCACCGCGGCGCAGACGGTCCCTTGGAGCGCGGACGATGATTTCCGAAGTCGCGAAGCTCGCGCAGGAGCGCACCGGCGTCACGTGGCTGCAACCGCGCCGCGTGCAGCGGCTGGTCCCGGTCGCCGTGTCGGATTCAGAGCCCTCGCCCGCGGTCGCCCCGGACCAGGCCGGCGCCATCGATCTGCTTCAGGCCTGGCTCGGCCTGTCCACCCTGCAACGCCGCGCCCTCGAAGCCCTCGTCGGCGAGGCGGGTCTCACCGCCGCCCATATGGAGGAGAGCGTCCAGGGTCTCACCGGCCGGTTCGAGCGCATCGCCGCCACGACCCGCGATCAGGCGGAGATCGTGCAGGGCCTCGTCGCCTCGATCCAGGAGGTCGAGATCGACGGGCATTCGATGCTGCTCGCCGACGTCGCCGCGGGTCTCGGCGACACGCTCGGCGCGCTGATGGACAAGGTCGGTCGCCTCTCCCGCCAGGGCGGCGCGACGGCCCGCTCCCTCGACACGGTGCTGACCGAGATCGGCTCGGTCGAGGGCAGCGTCGCGCGGATCGAGGCGATCAACCGTCAGACCAACCTGCTCGCGCTCAACGCCAAGATCGAGGCGGCGCGCGCGGGGGAAGCCGGCCGCGCCTTCGCCGTGGTGGCCGACGAGGTGCGGCTGCTGGCGCAATCGATCAACACGCTCTCGGCCACGATCAAGGAGCAGATCGGCTCCATCGCGACCGGCCTGCGCGGCAGCCACGGCCTGTTGCAGGACATCGCCACCGTCGATGTCTCCGACGAGAGCCGCAGTGCGGAGGCGCGGGTGCAGACCGTGATGCAGACGCTGGTGGCGCAGAACACCCGCTTCGCCGGCGTGCTCCAGCAGACCGCCGAGACGACGCAATCGATCACCGCGGATGTCGCCGGCGCCATCGTGGCGATGCAGTTCCAGGACCTGACGAAGCAGCGCATCGAGAACACCCAGACCGTGCTGCGGGCGCTCGACGCCGAACTCGCCCGGATGGCCGAGCGCACCGCGGCCGAGACCCCCGAGGCGGCGGACGGCACCCCGGACCCGGTCTGGGCCGAGGCGATGGTCGCCGCCTGCACCCTCGGCGAAGTCCGCGACCGCCTCCGTCGCCACGTGCTGACGGGCGAGCCCGCCCCGGCGCCCGCCGCGACGGCCTCGGACGATCCGTTCGAGGGCATCGATCTTTTCTGAGTTTTTTAGTCGGCCTCTCCCACCCACACCCTCATCCTGAGCGGCCCGCGCGAGCGGGCCTCGAAGGATGAGGGGGTTGGGTGGGAAATCTGTTGTGTGCGGACGACACGTTTTCAATAACTGACTCCGGTTTTTCAGTCTCCGCCGGCTTATCCAGCCTCTCCGTCATTGCGAGGCGGAGCCGAAGCAATCCAGTGCTCCGCACTCGCCGGATGACACCTTTCGGTGGCCGCCCCTTCGGCGCAGTCGCGTCCTTTCCGAAAACGTCGCACCCTGGACCGCTTCGGCGCCGCCTCGCGATGGCGGCGTGAGGTGGATGCGGCGTCGATGGGGCGGCATCCACCTCCGACATCACGGCGCGACGCCCGGCCCGAGGCATCCGCCCACGATCTCTCCCGAGGCGATCTCCGACCCCTCCGTCCTGTGATCCGGCGATCCCAGGACACCCGGAGCACGGCATCAAACTCTACTTTTATACTTGATTTTATCTAATGTTATGCTTCACAAAATATTCATCGTTTGGCCTTTTTCTGTCGATCACCACGGAAGACAGCATTTCCACGGCACTCACCGCGATCACGCGATGTCTTTTGCCTCGCTCCGACGAGGCGGAGGACCTGTACGTGATCGAGCACAGTACCGGACGCGGCGCTGGACCTCCGTTGTGTGACCATCGGGCATGCCTCAAAGGCCGGTGCAGACATGACGACCCTGGACCCCGTCGCCGTCTTCCGTACGGAAGCCGACGAACTTCTGGAAACCTTGGAGACGACCCTGCTCGACCTCGGCGAGAAGCCGCAGGACCGGGCCCTGATCGACACCGCCTTCCGGGCGCTGCACACCATCAAGGGCTCGGGCGCCATGTTCGGCTTCGAGCGGGTGGCGGCCTTCACCCACGATTTCGAGACCGCGTTCGACCTCGTGCGGCAGGGCCGCGTGCCCGCGAGCCTCGACCTCGTCAACGTCGCCCTCTCGGCCAAGGACTACATCCGCCTGCTGATCGAGGACCCGGACGGGACCGAGCCGGTCTTCGGAGAGGCCATCCTCGACGAGCTCGGGCGTCTCGTCGGCGGTGCCAAGGACGGTGGCAAAGCCAGCGTCGCCCCCGCGCCGAGCCCCGCCCCCGCCGCGCCGGTCGCTGCGCCCGCCCCCGCCCTCAGCGAAGAAACCGGCTGGCGGATCGGGATCGCCTTCGCACCCGAGGTGCTGCGCAACGGCACCAACCCGCTCGCCCTCCTCGACGACCTGCGCGACCTCGGCCCTTGCACGGTCGTCCCCCGCCTCGACGCGCTGCCCGGCCTCGACGCCCTCGACCCGGAGGCGCTGGCGATCGGCTGGGACGTCACCCTGCGCAAGGCGGTGAGCCGGGAGGCGATCGAGGACGTTTTTCTGTTCAGTCAGGACGAGGTGACCCTCACCCTGACGCCATTCGATGCAGAGGCCGAGGCGCCGCCAAAGGCCGAGATTCCCGCCGAAGCACCGGTCGCGGCGCCTGTGTCCGTGGTCGCCGTCGTGCCGCCCACCCCACCCAAAGCACCGCCCGCCCCGGAGCCCCGTGCCGTCGCGCGTCGAACTGAGGAGAGGCCCACCAGCACGGTGCGGGTCGAGGCCGAGCGCCTCGACGAGTTGATGGACCGGGTCGGCGAACTCGTGATCGCCCAGGCGCGGCTGAGCCAACTCGCGGGCCTGCATTCGGACGGCGGCATCAAGACGATCTCGGAGGAGATCGAGCGGCTGTCGGCGCGGTTGCGCGACACCACGATGAGCATCCGCATGGTGCCGATCGGCACGCTGTTCGGCCGCTTCCGCCGCCTCGTCCACGACCTGTCGCGCGATCTCGGCAAGCCGGTCGAGTTCGTCACGGACGGCGAGGACACCGAACTCGACAAGACGATGATCGAGCGGCTGGCCGATCCGCTGGTCCACCTGATCCGCAACGCCATCGACCACGGCATCGAGGATCCGGCCCGTCGCGCCGAGAACGGGAAGGGCGCCACCGGCCGCATCACGCTCACCGCCGAGCATGCCGGCGCGCAGGTGATGGTCAGCGTGCGCGACGACGGCGCCGGGCTCGACGCCGCCCGCATCCGCGCCAAGGCCGAGGAGAAGGGGCTCTGCGCCCCCGGCACGGTCCTGAGCGACCAGCAGGTCTACCAGTTCCTGTTCGCGCCGGGCTTCTCGACCGCCGCGACCATCTCGGCCCTGTCGGGCCGCGGCGTCGGCATGGACGTGGTCAAGAAGACGATCGAGGGCCTGCGGGGCACCATCGACCTCACGACGGTGCCGGGGGCCGGCACCACGGTGGCTTTGCGGCTGCCGCTGACCCTGGCGATCATCGAGGGCCTGCTGATCCGTGTCGGCGAGGGGCGCTACGTCGTGCCGCTCTCGGCGGTGGAGGAATGCGTCGAGCTGCCCGAGGGCGACCGGGCGGGGCGGGGCCGCGACTTCCTGAACATCCGCGGCGCGCTGGTGCCGTTCCTGCGGCTGCGGAGCCTGTTTTCGGCCGAGGGCGAGCCCGACCCGCATCAGAAGGTCATCATCGTCTCGGTCGGCGAGACCCGGATCGGGCTCGTGGTCGATCAGATCATCGGCAACCACCAGACGGTGATCAAGTCGCTCTCCAAGCTCCACGCGGACGTGGCGACCTTCTCGGGGGCGTCGATCCTCGGCGACGGCACCGCCGCCCTCATCATCGATATCGGCCAGCTCGTCATGGGCAACCGGCCCGATTCCTTGCAAGAATTTCAAGAGGTGGCGTGATGACCGGCTCGGTGGAGACCCTGGAGCCCATCGCGGGGCTGCAGGTGGTGATGGTGCGGATCGGCTCCGAGACCTTCGCGCTCGATGCCGGGATGGTGCGCGAGATCATCGACCCGATCCCCGCGACCCGCGTGGCGGGGGCGCGGGCGCATCTGAACCGGATCGTGAACGTGCGCGGCAACGTCGTGCCGCTCGCCGACATCCGCGAGCGCTTCGGCATGCGGCCGGAGGCGGCGACCCAGGACACCCGCTTCGTGGTGATCGAGGTCGAGATCGAGGGCGATCCCGTCGTGGTGGCGCTCGTCGCCGACAAGGTGTTCGAGGTGACCGAGCTTCAGGCCGGCACCGAACAGCGGATGCCCAAGGTCGGCACCGCGTGGCGTCCCGAATTCATCAAATCGATCGTCAAATTCGGAGACGAGTTCGTCATCCTGCCGGATGTCGAGCGGATCCTTAATTGAGCGAGCCGAGGTGAGACCCAGCAACAGTTCCAGACGAACGGAAACGAAATCATGAGGGTCACGGTCAAAATCAAACTCGCAGGCGCCTTCGGCGTCGTGCTGCTGCTCTCCGCGGCGGCGGGGGGCTTAAGCTACGTCAAGCTATCGGACTTGGCGGCGAGCCAGGCGGATCTCGCCCGCCAGGGCGAGCGCGTCACCAAGGTCTCCGATCTGCAGAACTTCCTCAACACCACCGCCCGGATCGAGAAGAACATCATCCTCGAGAGCGATCCGGCCAAGCTCGATCTGCTGAACACGGATCTCGGGACGGCGCGCCGGGACCTGTTCAAGGCCAAGGACGAGTTGGAGCGGAGTGCGGGCGCCGACGAGCGGCGCGCGCTGGAGGGCGTCTCGGAGCGGATCGGGCTCCTGTTCAAGGTGCAGGACGAGGTGGTGCGCAACGGTCGCCTCAACTCGAACTTCCGCGCGTTCCAGACGTGGCAGAGCGAGACCACCGCCATCATCAAGGGCCTGAACGAGGCCTCCGACGCGCTCGCCGCCACCCTGACCAAGCCCGGCGCGAGCGAGGAGCAGCTGCGCGCCGCCTTCGCCTTCGAGAAGGCGCGGGAGAGCTGGCTGCGCTACACCCGCCAGATCATGATGGTGCTGAGCGCCGGCTCGCTCACCGAACTGGAGGAATCGACCCGGATCGCGCAGCAGGCCGGTAAGGAAGTCGCGGCCGACATCGCCCGGACGGTCGCGGCCATCGATGCCGGCGGCGTCTCGGCAGCCGCCGTGACCAGCCAGTACGAGAAGGCCTTCGCCTCGGCCGCGCGCGTCGTGACGATCGCGACCGAGGGCGGCAACCTGCGGGCCCAGTCCCTCACCATGGGCGAGGGACGCACGCAGCTGCTCGCCGCCATCAAGGCGCTCGACGATTACAGCGGCCAGATCCGCCATCGGATGGAGGAGGTTGCGACCACCGGCGCCACGGATGCCGCGAACGCCCGGATGCTGCTGATCGGCATGCTCGCCGCCTCGCTCCTGATCGCGCTGGCGGCGGCGACGTGGATCGCGCTTCAGATCAGCCGGGGCCTGGGTCAGGCCGTCGCGCTGGCCAACGCGGTGGCCGTCGGTGATCTCAGCCGGACGCTGACCTCCAACGCCTCCGACGAGGTCGGCGACCTGATCCGCGCGCTCAACGCGATGACGCGCAACCTCGACGCGACCGCGGCCATCGCCGACGAGATCGCGGGCGGCAACCTCACGGTCGCGGCCAAGCCCCTGTCCGAGAAGGACAAGCTCGGCACCGCGCTCCAGACGATGCTGACGCGGCTGCGCGCCGTGGTGTCGGACGCGACCGCGGCCGCCGCCAACGTCTCGGCCGGTTCGCAGGAGCTGTCGGCCTCCGCCGAGCAGCTGTCGCAGGGCTCGACCGAGCAAGCCTCGTCCACCGAGGAGGCCTCCGCCTCCATGGAGGAGATGGCGGCGAACGTGAAGCAGAACGCCGAGAACGCCGGCCAGACCGAGTCCATCGCCCGGCAATCGGCCAAGGATGCCGAAGCGAGCGGCGTCGCCGTGGGCCGCGCGGTCGAGGCGATGCAGACCATCGCCCAGAAGATCACCATCGTGCAGGAGATCGCCCGCCAGACCGATCTGCTGGCGCTCAACGCCGCGGTGGAAGCGGCGCGCGGGCGAGCACGGCCGCGGCTTCGCGGTGGTGGCCTCGGNGCTCGGGCGGCTCGTGCCCGACATCAAGAAGACGGCCTCGCTGGTGGAAGAGATCTCGGCGGCCTGCCGCGAGCAGGATGTCGGCTCGGGCCAGATCAATCAGGCGATCCAGCAGCTCGACAAGGTGACCCAGCAGAACGCCTCCGCCTCCGAGCAGGTCTCGGCGACCTCCGAGGAGCTGGCCGCCCAGGCCGAGACCTTGCAGGCGACGATCGCCTACTTCCGCATCGACGGGAAGCAGGCGCCGGCGACCGGCACGCGGGAGATCGACGGGGCGGTGACGCAGTTGCGCGCCACGGCGGCCCGGATGGATGGCGGCCTCCCCGGTGGTGAAATCACCGGTGAGCCGTGCGCCGGCCAAGCGGGCGGCGGCCCGCCCGGCGGCCAAATCCCAAGGCGGGGGCTTTGCCTTCGACATGGGCGAGGGCGACGAACGCGACGCCGACTTCACCCGCGTCGCCTGAGCGATCCTCCCTTCGACGAAAAGCACGCCGGGCTCGCACAACAAGGCCTCGAAGCCTTGGGCCCGGCGCTGAAAGCAAGATGAAAGCAAGTAGGGGCTGACCACACCATGCGTTTCACGATCAAGGCCAAACTGGGGATCTCCTTCGGGGTGATCCTCGTGCTGCTCGGCGGTGCCGGCACCCTGGCGGTGACCAGCCTGAGCCAGTCCAACGACCGGATGCAGTCCTTCGCGGCCCGCCCGTTCTCCCAGGTCCAGCGGGTGCTGCGCATGGAGGCGATGTCCTTCGATGCCGCCCGCATGTTCGCCCGCTCGATGCTGGAACCCACGACCGGCGCCCGCGAGAAGCTGTTCGCCGACTTCAAGGCGCATGACGCCAAGCTCCAGGGCATCCTGAAGGAATACACCGACCTCGTCCCGGTCGAGGACCGCCCCCGCATCCAGCCCCTGCGCGAGAACTGGACCAAGCTCAGCGAGGCCGTGACCAAGGGCCTGGAATTCGCCGTCCAGAACGGCAACAACACCGCCAACGGTGTCGCGACCGGCGAGCAGTTCGCCGCCTACACGGCCGTGATGGCGCGCATCGACGACCTCAAGGCGCGAGCCGACCTCTCGGTCGAGGACCGTACTCTCATTACCGCCATCGAACTCAAGATGGTCCGCCTGCGCGGCGAGATCTACCGCGAGATCGTGGTGACCGACGACGCCCTGCTGGCCAAGATCGCCGGCGAGTTCGCCGAGACGCAGAAGGCGCTCGGCCGTGACATCGCCAAGCTGCTCGATGCCGGCCGGGCCGGCGGCTACACCGAGGCGGCAGGGGCGCTTTCTACCGCCGTGAAGACCTGGGAGCCCTCGGCCGAGAAGGTGTTCGCCCTCGGGCTCGCCAACACCGACGCCAAGGCGCTGCGCTACTATGTCGGCCCGTTCACCGAGGCCCGCCGTGCGGTGGTCGAGGAAGTGGGCAAGCTGCGCGGCTACGAGGAGAGCGTGGCCCAGGGCTTCGTCCACGACACCCAGGAATCCTACCAGTCGGTCCGCACGATCCTGATCGGCGTCGTGGTCGGCGCCGTGCTGCTCGGCCTCGCCATGGCCCTGTGGATGGCGTTCTCGATCTCGCGGGGCCTGTCGAAGGCGGTCACCGCCGCCCAGAGCGTCGCCGCGGGCGACCTGACCCGGGACGTGGCGGCCACCGGCCGCGACGAGGTCACCGACCTGCTGCACGCCATCCAGGCGATGAACGTGAAGCTGCGCGAGGTCGTCGGTCAGGTGATCGCCTCGGCGAGCAACGTCTCGGCCGGAAGCCAGGAACTGTCGGCCTCCGCCGAGCAGCTGTCGCAGGGCTCGACCGAGCAGGCCTCGTCCACCGAGGAGGCCTCCGCCTCCATGGAGGAGATGGCGGCGAACGTGAAGCAGAACGCCGAGAACGCCGGCCAGACCGAGTCCATCGCCCGNGCCTCGTCCACCGAGGAGGCCTCCGCCTCCATGGAGGAGATGGCGGCGAACGTGAAGCAGAACGCCGAGAACGCCGGCCAGACCGAGTCCATCGCCCGGCAATCGGCCAAGGATGCCGAAGCGAGCGGCGTCGCCGTGGGYCGCGCGGTCGAGGCGATGCAGACCATCGCCCAGAAGATCACCATCGTGCAGGAGATCGCCCGCCAGACCGATCTGCTGGCGCTCAACGCCGCGGTGGAAGCGGCGCGCGCGGGCGAGCACGGCCGCGGCTTCGCGGTGGTGGCCTCGGAGGTGAGGAAACTCGCCGAGCGTAGCCAAGCCGCGGCCGCCGAGATCGGCACSCTGTCGATCGACACGGTCAAGGCGGCGCGCGAGGCCGGCGACATGCTCGGGCGGCTCGTGCCCGACATCAAGAAGACGGCCTCGCTGGTGGAAGAGATCTCGGCGGCCTGCCGCGAGCAGGATGTCGGCTCGGGCCAGATCAAYCAGGCGATCCAGCATCGCCCGAGGCCGTGCAGGAGCGNCGCGCGCGGGCGAGCACGGCCGCGGCTTCGCGGTGGTGGCCTCGGAGGTGAGGAAACTCGCCGAGCGTAGCCAAGCCGCGGCCGCCGAGATCGGCACCCTGTCGATCGACACGGTCAAGGCGGCGCGCGAGGCCGGCGACATGCTCGGGCGGCTCGTGCCCGACATCAAGAAGACGGCCTCGCTGGTGGAAGAGATCTCGGCGGCCTGCCGCGAGCAGGATGTCGGCTCGGGCCAGATCAACCAGGCGATCCAGCAGCTCGACAAGGTGACCCAGCAGAACGCGTCCGCCTCCGAGCAGGTCTCGGCGACCTCCGAGGAACTGGCGGCCCAGGCCGAAACGCTCCAGGCGGCCATCGTACTTCCGCATCGACGGGAAGCAGGCGCCGGCGACCGGCACGCGGGAGATCGACGGGGCGGTGACGCAGTTGCGCGCCACGGCGGCCCGGATGGCGGCTTCCCCGGTGGTCAAGTCGCCGGTGAGCCGCGCCCCGGCCAAGCGGGCGGCGGCCCGGCCGGCGGCGAAGGCGATGGCCGGCAGCGGCGGCTTCGCCTTCGACATGGGCGAGGGTGACGAGCGCGACGCCGACTTCACCCGCGTCGCCTGACGCGGCCTGGTCCCCCGCGGGCTCGAAACGCCCGCGGGGCCTACCATCGATCAACACTTTTCATGCAACCTGCCCGTGGCTCGGGACAGCCAGCGGACGGACCGGAGCGCCAGGATGTCGAGCGTATGGCAATATCTGACCCTCGGCCTCGGCCGTGAGACCTTCGGGATCGACATCGAGCACGTCCAGGAAATCCTCGATTACCGCGCCCCCGCGGCCCTGCCGCAGGCGCCGGCCTTCCTCGTCGGCATGATCGACGTACGCGGCCAGAGCTATCCGGTGATCGATCTGCGGACCAAGCTCGGCCTGCCGCCGGAGGCGCCGACGCCGGCGACCCGGATCATCCTGCTCAACGTGCCGATGGAGGACCGCACCATGCGGGTCGGCTTCGTCGCCGACCGGGTGTTCGAGGTGACCGAACTCGACCGGGCCGAGATGGAGACCGCCCCCGATGTCGGCGGGCGCTGGCGCTCCCACTACATCGCCGGCATCGGCCGGCGCGGCGAGGCCTTCGTCGTGGTGTTCGACCTCGTTCGGCTGATGGCCGGCGACGAGCCGGCGCTCGCCGGCCCCGCGCTCGCCGCCTGAGGGTCGCATGTCTTCCGGACTCCTGACGGACACGCTGAGCGAGCGGCATTTCCGCTCGATCGCCGAGGTCATCGAGACGCAAGTCGGCATCCAGTTGCCCGCCACCAAGCGGACGATGCTGGAGGGGCGCCTGCGCAAGCGGGTGCGGGCGCTGCGCCTCGATACCCTGGACGATTACGGCCGCCACCTCTTCGACCGGGGGCGGCTGGCGGACGAGTTTGTCCACCTCGTCGATTGCGTGACCACCAACAAGACCGACTTCTTCCGCGAGCCGGCGCATTTCGACCTGTTGCGGACCAAGCTGGTGCCGAAGCTCTGCGCCCTGCCCGGCCATCGCGGCGAGCGCCCGCTGTTGAAGATCTGGAGTTCGGCGGCCTCGACGGGCGCCGAGGCCTACACCCTGGCGATGGTGCTCCAGAACCTGATCGCGGAGGGCGGCCGGTTCGACTACGCGATCCTCGGCACCGACATCTCGACGGAGGTGCTGCGGCTCGCCAGCGCAGGGATCTATTCCGACGAGATGCTGGAGGCGATCCCAGCGGCAACCCGCCGCCGCTACGTCATGGCCGCGCGCGATCCCGCCCGGCAGCAAGGCCGGATCGTGCCCGAACTGCGCCGCCGGGTGCGCTTCCAGCGCCTCAACCTGATGGACGAGCGCTACGCCATCGACCGCGACGTGGACGTCGTCTTCTGCCGCAACGTGCTGATCTACTTCGATCGGCCGACGCAGCGGGCGGTGCTGGAGCGTCTGGCCGCCCATCTGCGCCCCGGCGGCTACCTCGTTGTGGGCCATTCCGAATCGATGTCGGTCGCGGGTCTCCCGGGTCTCACCCAGGTGACCTCGACGGTCTTCCGCCGCTGAAGGATTTCTTCCCATGCCCGGCACCGCTCCGATCCGCGTCCTCGTCGTGGACGATTCGGCCTCCGTCCGGCAGACGCTCTGCCAGATCCTCGACACGGCGCCCGACATCACGGTGCTCGGCACTGCCGCCGACCCGTTCGTGGCGGCGCGGCGCATCCAGGAGGAGATGCCCGACGTCATCATCCTCGACCTCGAGATGCCGCGGATGGACGGGCTGACCTTCCTGCGCAAGATCATGGCGCAGAAGCCGATCCCCGTGATCATCTGTTCGACCCTGACCGAGGCCGGCTCGCGGATGCTGTTCGAGGTGTTGGAGGCCGGCGCCGTCGACGTGCTCCCGAAGCCCCGCATCGACACCCGCCAGTTCCTCGTCGAATCCTCGGTGCGGGTCTGCGACGCGGTGCGGGCCGCCGCCCGCTCGCGCTTGCGCCCGCGCAGCGCCGAGCGGCAGGTGGAGCGCAAGCTCTCCGCCGACGCGATGCTGCCGCCGCCGGTGGCATCGCGCCGCGTCACCGGCACCGAGCCGATCGTCTGCATCGGCGCCTCGACCGGCGGCACCGAGGCGCTGCGCGACGTGCTGGAGGTGCTGCCCGCCGAGAGCCCCGGCATCGTCATCGTCCAGCACATGCCCGAGCGCTTCACCGCCGCCTTCGCCCGCCGCCTCGACGGGCTCTGCGCCGTCGCGGTCAAGGAGGCGGAGGACGGCGACCCCGTGCGCCCCGGCCAGGCCCTGATCGCGCCGGGCGGGCGCCATCTGCTGGTCCAGCGGGTCGGCGGGCATTACGCGGTCGCGGTCAAGGACGGCCCGCTGGTCTCGCGCCACCGCCCCTCCGTCGACGTGATGTTCCGCTCCGCGGCGCAATGCGCGGGCACCAACGCGCTCGGCATCATCATGACCGGCATGGGCGACGACGGCGCCAACGGCCTTCTCGAAATGCGCCGGGCCGGCGCGCTCACGGTCGCCCAGGACGAGGAGAGCTGCGTCGTGTTCGGGATGCCGAAGGAGGCGATCGAGCGGGGGGCCGCCGCCAAGGTGATGCCGCTCGACCGCATCCACGCGGAGATCCTGCGCTTCGGCGCGAGCCAGCCCCTCGGCCGCACCGCCTGAGGCAAGATCGAGGGCCACGCCATGCTGCTCAAGCCGATACCGTTGGGGACGCCGCCGATGCGGGCGCTCGTGGTGGACGACAGCGCGTCGAGCCTCGCCAACCTGACGCGGCTCGTCGAGGAGGCCTGCGCGCTGACTTGCGTGCCCTTCACCGACCCCTACGCGGCGCTGGACGCGGCCGCGACCGGCGCGTTCGATCTCGTGCTCGTCGATTACGTCATGCCGGGCCTCGACGGCATCGCGCTGACCCGCCGACTGCGGGCGCTGCCCGGCTACGAGCAGATCCCGATCGTGATGATCACCACGAGCCTCAACGAGCGCGTGCGGATCGAGGCGCTGGAAGCCGGCGCGACCGACTTCCTGTCGAAGACCCCGGACGCCGCCGAGGTGCGGGCGCGCCTGCGCAACATGGCGAGCCTCTCGGCGGCGCTGCGCCGCCTCAACGATCAGGCCGCCTGGCTCGCCCGCGAGGTCGAGGCGGCGACGCGGCGGCTGCTCGACCGGGAGGCGGAGATCATCTTCCGCCTGTCGCTGGCGGTGGAGTACCGCGACAACGACACCGGCGGCCACACCTACCGCGTCGCCCGCTACAGTGCGCTGCTCGCCGAGGAACTGGGCCTGCCCCCCGCCGCCTGCCGCTCGATCTTCCTCGCAGCACCCCTGCACGATGTCGGCAAGGTCGCGGTGCCCGACGCGATCCTGCTCAAGGCGGGCCGCCTCGATCCGGCCGAGTTCGCGGTGGTGCGCGAGCACGCGGCCATCGGCGAGCGCATCCTCGGCGGCAGCACCAGCGACCTGATCCAGCTCGCCGCCGAGATCGCGGGCGCCCACCACGAGCGCTGGGACGGCAAGGGCTATCCCCGCGGGCTGTCCGGCCGGCTGATCCCGCTGCCGGCCCGGATCGTCGCCATCGCCGACGTGTTCGACGCGCTGACCACCGTGCGGCCCTATAAGACGGCGCTCACCGACGAGGAGGCCTTCGCCTACATCGCGCGCGAGCGCGGCGGCCATTTCGATCCGACCTGCGTCGATGCCTTCCTGGCGGCCAGGGCGAAGATCGAGGCGGCCAAGCACGAACGGCCCGACATCGAGGTGGGCGCGGCGCAGCAGCAGACGGCCGCCTGAGTGGAACGCTGCCGCTTCGGCTCGCAACCCGACCAAAACTTCGGCAACGCCCGACGGAAGTTGATGCAGCCGGGCGGCGAAGCCTGATTGACCCTCAATTCGTCAAAAGCGTATTCATGATGACGAGTTGATCGCTAGGGTTCCTGCATCGAAGTTTCGATGTGAACGGTCCGAGAGCGGTCGCCGCGGCGGGAGACATCCGCCCGGATGCACGGCGGGATAAAAGCCCGGGAGACCTCACTGGCCAAGGGATTGGCAAGCAGTGGTCTTGTGCAATCCCTTCAATCAGGAAGGGAATCTATGCTCTCCTCGATCTCATCTTTGTCCGAACACCGCGGGCGCCCAGCGCCCGGCTGCGGTCTCTAGACCGTTCTCACTCCCTCGAATTCAGGTCCGTCGCGCCCCGGTCTTCCGGCCGGGCTCTCAGCGCGCGCCTGCCCCCGTTCCCCCAAGGAGACGAGACATGCGCATCCCGACCCTGATCACCGGCTGTCTCGCGGGCGCCCGGCGCAGCCTGTCCGCCCTGACGCTGGCCGCGAGCTTGTTCTCCGCGCCCGCGCTGGCCGCCGAGCCGCTGCGCATCGGCTACAGCGACTGGCCGGGCTGGGTCGCGTGGCAGGTCGCCATCGACAAGGGCTGGCTGAAGGAAGCGGGCGTCGAGGCGAAGTTCGAGTGGTTCGACTACTCCGCCTCCATGGACGCCTTCTCGGCGGGCAAGCTCGACGCGGTGACCTGCACCAACGGCGACGCGCTCGTCATGGCCGGCAACGGCGCCAAGAACGTCATGATCCTGCTCACCGACTACTCGAACGGCAACGACATGATCGTCGGCAAGCCGGGGGTGAAGTCGCTGGCCGATCTCAAGGGCAAGAAGGTCGGGCTGGAGGTCGGCCTGGTCGAGCATCTCCTTCTGATCGACGGCCTGCAGAAGGCCGGGATCAAGGAGACCGACGTCACGCTGGTGAACGCCAAGACCAACGAGACGCCGCAGGTGCTCGCCTCGGGCGATGTCGCGGCCATCGGCGCATGGCAGCCGATCGCCGGTCAGGCGATGCGCGGCGCGGCCGGCGCGCGCCCGCTCTACACCTCCGCCGACCGGCCCGGCCTGATCTACGACGTGGTGACGGTGACGCCCGCGAGCCTCGCGGCGCGCCGCGCCGACTGGATCAAGCTCGTCGGCCTGTGGGACCGGGTGGTCGAGTACATCGAGAACCCGAAGACCCAACCCGACGCGGTGGCGATCATGGCCGCCAAGGTCGGGATCGAGCCCGCCACCTTCACCCGCTTCCTCAAGGGCACCAAGCTCCTGAAGCTCGCCGACGGCCGCGCGGTGATGAAGGATGCCGACGGCTTCGGCTCGCTTTACGGATCGAGCCGGCATGCCGATGCCTTCAACGTCAAGTTCGAGGTCTACAAGACCCCGCAGGACGTGAAGAGCACCATCGATCCCGCCCTCACCGACGGCAAGTGAGGGTTTGAGGATGCGCGCCCTCCCCTCCTCCGCCGACGCCGTCCCCGCGGCGCTCGCCCCGCTCCCGCCGGTGGCGGGGGCGGCGGCCCCGGTGGGCCGGGCGCGCCGTTCTCCAAAGCGCTCTTGGGTCGGCGTCGCCCGCCCCCTGCCGCCCCGGCGGCGGCTGGCGCTCACCCTGCTGTCGTTCCTGCTGCCGCTCGGGCTTTGGGCGGCGGTCTCCTACCTGCCCTTCCTCTGGCACCCGCTGGTGGAGGTGACCAATCCCGGCGAGGTCGCCTGGATGGAGCCCGGCATGCGGGTGCCGAAGGCCGCCTTCGCCGAGGAAGTCGCGGCCTCAGCAAACGCCGGCACCGAGGCGCCCGCGGGTCGGCCCGCCAACCCGGTCTATCTCCCGGCCCCGCACGAGGTCGCGGTGGCGCTCTGGACCACGCTCACCGCCCCCCCGCCCCAGCGCGACGCGATCTGGCTGCCGTCGAGCCTGTGGCACTCGATCCAGATCATCTTCTGGGGATTCACGATCTCGTCGATCTTCGGCGTGCCGCTCGGCGTGCTGTGCGGGGCGCAACCGACCATCGCCCGGCTGACCGAGCCGGTCATCGAGTTCGTGCGCTACCTGCCCGCCCCCGCCTTCGGCGCGCTGATGGTGGCGATCCTCGGGATCTATGACGGGCCGAAGATCGCCATCATCGTCATCGGCACCTTCTTCCAGCAGGTGCTGGTCATCGCCAACACCACCCGCCGGGTCGATCCGCTGCTGATCGAGGCCGCGCTCACCATGGGCTCGCGCAACCTGCGCCTGATCCGCCGCGTCGTCGTGCCCGCGGTGCTGCCGCAGCTCTACCGCGACCAGCGCATCCTGCTCGGCTGGGCCTGGACCTACCTGATCGTCGCCGAGCTGATCGGCACCTCGTCGGGCATCACCTTCTTCATCACGCAGCAGGCCCGCTACCAGCATTTCGACAACGTCTACGCCGCGATCCTCGTGATCGGCTTCATCGGCGTGGCCACCGACATCGCGCTCGCGCTGCTCGGCCGCCGCCTGTTTCCCTATGCGAGGGCCGAGGCATGAGCGCCGCCCCGATCCCGATCACCACAGAGCCCTGCGACTACCGCACGCAGTGCGAGCCGGTGCGGGCCCGCTTCGAGAAGCTGAAGGCCCGCGAGGTCGCGCTGCGGGTCGATGGTCTCGGCAAGGTTTTTCGGAATGCCGACGGCGGCGAGACCGTGGCTTTGCGCGGCATCGATCTCGTTACCCATCGCCGCGAGTTCCTCTGTGTCGTCGGCCCGTCGGGCTGCGGCAAGTCCACCTTCGTGCGCATCCTCGCCGGGCTGGAGACCAAGTCTTCGGGCACCGTCAGCGTCGGCGGCGTGCCGGTCTCTGGGCCCGGCGCGGACCGGGGCATGGTGTTTCAGGGCTACACCCTGTTCCCGTGGCTGACGGTGAAGCGCAACGTCGCCTTCGGGCTGGAGGAGAACGGCGAGTCCCGGCACGTCGCCGAGCGCGAGTCGCTGCAATGGCTGGCGCTGATCGGCCTGGAGCGCTTCGCCGACGCCTACCCGCACCAGCTCTCGGGCGGCATGAAGCAGCGCGTGGCGATCGCCCGCGCGCTCGCCATGCGGCCCCGCATCCTGCTGATGGACGAGCCGTTCTCGGCGCTCGACGCGCAGTCGCGCGCCCGGATGCAGGCCTACCTGATCGAGATCTGGCGCAAGATCGACATCACCATCGTCTTCATCACCCACGACCTCGACGAGGCCGTGACGCTCGCCGACCGCATCCTCGTGCTGAAGGCGCATCCGGGCGAGGTGGAGGAGTTGATCGAGGTGCCGGTGCCGCGCCCCCGCCATCCGGGCCAGACCCTGACCCCGGAATTCCGCGCCGTCCGCACCCGGCTCGATGCGCTGATCCACCCGGCGGAAGCCGAAGCCGACGGCCCGGCCGATCTCGGCAGCCTCGACATGGTCACCCGTATGGCGAGCGTGGGGGACGAGGTCGAATGAGCGCACCCGTTCTCTGGTCCGAGCGCACCTGGGAGGAGATCCCCGGCGACTTGGCGAACGCCGCGCAGGCCGCGCTCCTGCCCGTGGGCGCCACCGAGCAGCACGGGCCGCATCTCGGCTGCGGCATGGATTTCGTGCTGGCGGACGCGGTCTGCCGGGACGTCTCGGCTTGCACCGGCGTGCCCATGCTGCCCACCCTCCCCTACGGCTGCTCGCTCGGCCATTCCCGGCGTTGGCCGGGCACCATCGCCCTCGATCCGCTGGTGATGACCGAGCTGGTCCGCCAGATCGGCGCCCAGGCCTATCACTCGGGCGTGCGCCGCCTGTTCCTCGTCAACGCGCACGTCACCAACGCCGCGCCCCTGCGCTGCGCCCTCGAAGTGCTGCGCGCCGCCCACGACCACCTGATGGTGGCGCTCGTCAACACCGCCACCGTCAGCGAGCGGGTGCGCGCGGCCCATTTCGCCGACGCCGAGGATTGGCACGCCAACCGGGCCGAGACCGCGTTGATGCAGGCGATGGCCCCCGCCCTGGTGCGGGAAGACCGCGTCGCGGATTCCGACGACCCGGACCGCACCGAGGGCTTGGTCTTCGCCCATCCGGTCAACCGCACCAGCCGCAACGGCGTCACCGGCTCCCCCTCGCAGGCGAATGCGGCCGAGGGCGCCGAACTGTTCGCCTGGATGGTCGAGGACCTGTCGGCACTCGTCCGCCGCGGCCTGACCGAGACCCCGCCCCTCCCCCATTCCTACGACGGCCCGGCCGTCGCCCGAAAAGGAGCCTGAACCATGGGCCACAGCCACGACATCGATCCGGCGATCCGCGCCGTGCAGGACGATCTGCGGGCGAAGGGCGTGAAGTACGTCATCGGCGCCTATGTCGACATCCACGGCGCGCAGAAGGCCAAGGTGGTGCCCCTCGACCACCTGCCGCAGATGGCGGCGGGCTCCGAGCGCTACACCGGCTACGCCCTCGACGGCCTCGGACAGGCCCCGAACGAGGACGAGCTGGCCTCGGTCCCCGACCTGTCGCGCGTCATCCCGCTGCCCTGGGAGCCCAAGCTCGCCTGGGCGCCCGCCGACCTGACCTTCCAGGGGAAACCCTATCCACTCTCGACCCGCGTCGCCCTCAAGAACGTCCTGAAGCAGGCCGAAGCCATGGGTTTTGGCTTCAACCTCGGCATCGAGTGCGAAATCTTCCTCTTGCGCCAAGCCGCTGACGGCTCGCTGCACACGCCCGTGCCCGACGATAAACTGGTGAAACCCTGCTACGACGTGCGTGGCTTCATCGACAACTTCTCCTGGCTCGACAAGGTCGCGACGACGATCAACGATCTCGGCTGGGACCTCTATTCGTTCGACCACGAAGACGCCAACGGCCAGTTCGAGTTCGATTTCCAGTATTCCGACGCGCTGACGATGTGCGACCGGCTGACCTTCTTCCGCATGATGACGAAGCATTACGCGAAGGAGGAAGGGCTGATCGCCACGATGATGCCCAAACCCTTCGCCGACCGCACCGGCAACGGCGCCCACTTCAACATGTCGCTCTCCGACATCGAGACCGGCCGCAACCTGTTCGCCCGCGCACCCGGCGACGATCCCCGGGGCCTGGGGCTCACCGAGACCGGCTACCACTTCATCGGTGGCGTGCTCCGCCACGGCCGCGCGCTCTGCGCCGCCTTCGCGCCCACCGTGAACAGCTACAAGCGCCTCGTGCGCCAGGGGGCGATGGCGGGTTTTTCGTGGGCGCCGGTGTTCAACTCCTACGGCTCGAACAACCGCACCAACTCGGTCCGCGTCCCGGCCGGCGGCGGGCGCTGCGAGAGCCGCAACGCGGACGGGGCGGTCAATCCCTACCTCGCCGCCGCCCTGGTGCTCGCCGCCGGCCTGGAGGGCGTGCGCGAGCGGATCGATCCGGGCGAGCCCAACGAGGACAACCTCTACGAACTGAGCGACGGCGAGCGGCGCGCGCGTGGCATCGGCTTTCTGCCCCAGACCCTTCAGGAGGCCGTCGAGGCCTTCGCCGCCGATCCCCTGATCGAGAAGACGCTGGGCACCGCCTTGCGCGACGAGTTCATCCGCTACAAGCGCGACGAGTGGAACGCCTATCATCTCACGGTGAGCCCGTGGGAGATCGAGCGCTACAGCCACCTGTTCTAGGCGGAGACTTTTCATGAAAAAGGTCATCGCCTTCGCGAACTCTTCCGCCGAACCCTCGACCTACCGCCCGGCCCCCGAGCGCATCGTCACCGGCGATCCGGTCCAGACCGCGACGCTCCATTTCACCAGCGAGGACGGGCGCTTCACCGCCGGCAGTTGGGCGGCCGAGCGGGGCACGTGGCGGGTCGTCTTCACCGAGAGCGAGTTCTGCCACCTGCTCGAAGGCGTCATCGTCGTCACCGACGAGGCCGGCGCACAAACCACCTTCCGGGCCGGGGACGCCTTCGTGTCGCCGGCCGGCTTCACCGGCACCTGGGAGATCGTCGAGCCGGCGCGCAAGCTCTTCGCCTTCTACGAGGCACCCCCGAACCCGTGACCCCATCCCACCCGTCCCCCTCATCCTGAGGTGCTGCGAAGCAGCCTCGAAGGAGGGCTCCAGCCCGCCGCGCGATCCTTGGGAAGCCCTCCTTCGAGGCCCGCCGAGGCGGGCACCTCAGGATGAGGGGGATGGGTGGGACGGAAGTCAAAACCCCAAAAAAACGGCCTGCCGGGACGGCCCGGCCGCGACAGGGCTCTCCGGCCGGGACGACCCGGCCCCCATCGGAGACACGACCATGTCGGACGACGCGAGCGCGATCGCGGAAAACCGCCGCCGCTACGAGGAACTGAAGCGGGCGGGCCAGGGCCATGCCCCGCGCGCCCTGCCGGGCCCGAGCCCGCGGGGCGGCGTGCCGCTGGACGAGGCGGCGATCCTTCACCGCGAGACCATTCCCGGCGGCTGGTACTGGACCACCACGCTCAAACGCAGCGAGGCCCTGCGCCTCTCGCTCGACCACGGCCCGTCGAGCGTCGCCCTCGTTGCGTGGTCGGCCAAGGACCCGAGCGAGCGGCTGAACTATGCCGACACCGTGAAGGTGCAGTGGACCGCGGCCCTGCGCAAAGGCCGGGTGCTGTTCTCCGACATGGGCAGGGTGATGCTTTCGCTGATCGAGGATTCCGGTGCTGCGCACGATGCGCTGGCCGGCGGCTCCAACGCCGCCTCGAACGCGGCCCGCTACGCGGGCGGCCCTCACCGCAACACCCGCGACAACCTCGTGCTCGCCGCCCTCAAATGCGGGCTGGAGCGGCGCGACATCCCCCCTCTCATCACCTTCTTCGCCCCCGTCGTCGTCGGGCCAGAGGGCCGACTCGGCTGGAACGAGGCCGGCCGCGCGGCGGGCGATTTCGTGGACCTACGCGCCGAGATGGACCTGACGGTAGCGCTATCGAACTGCCCGCATCCCCTCGATCCGGCGCCCGATTACGCCCCGAACCCGGTCGCGATCACCCGCTTCCGCGCCGCCGTGCCGGCGGCCGACGACCTCTGCCGTACCGCCACCATCGAGGCCGTGCGCGGCTTCGAGAACAACGCCTTCGCCGGCCTCTGACGGGAGCGACACCGATGACCGACACCGTGACCGCACTCTTCGATCAGGTCGTGCCCGCGCAGGCCCCGTTCTCCACGCTGGTGAAGGCCGGCCAGATCGTCCGCATCGAGGACAGCCAAGGCTGCCAAGCCGTCGACACCCTGTTCTACCGCGCCGACGACCTCACCGAGCGCTACTCCTCGCAGGACACCGTGCGCGAACAGGGCGCGGCCTACGTCACCACCGGCACGCGGGTGATGTCGAGCGAGGGCCGGGTGATGCTCACCGTCACCGCCGATTCCTGCGGGCGCCACGACACCTCCGCCGGGGCCTGCTCCTGCGAGAGCAACACGGTGCGCTTCGGCCACGCCACGAAGTATCTCCACGCCTGTCGCGAGAACTTCGCCATCGAGGTGGCGAAATACGGCCTGTCGAAGCGCGACATCGTGCCGAACATCAACTTCTTCATGAACGTGCCGATCGAGCAGGACGGCGGGCTCGCTATCGTCGACGGCGTCTCCTCGCCCGGCGACTATGTCGAGCTGAGGGCCGAGATGGACGTGATCTGCGTGATCTCGAACTGCCCGCAGATCAACAACCCCTGCAACGGCTTCAACCCCACGCCGATCCGCGTGATGGTGCGCGAGGGCTGACCCGATGTTCGCCAAGGTCCTGGTCGCCAACCGCGGCGAGATCGCCGCCCGCGTCGTGCGCACGCTCAAGCGCATGGGACTTGCCTCGGTCGCCGTCTATTCCGACGCCGACCGCTTCACCCTCGGCGTGCTCGCCGCCGACGAAGCGGTACGGCTCGGGCCCGCCCCCGCGGCGCAGAGCTATCTCGACGTTGAGGCCGTCATCGCCGCCTGCAAGGCGACGGGGGCGCAGGCCGTTCATCCCGGCTACGGCTTCCTCTCGGAGAACGTCGGCTTCGCCGAGCGGCTGGCGGCGGAAGGCATCGTCTTCATCGGGCCGCGCCCGGAGCACCTGCAGGCCTTCGGCCTCAAGCACACCGCCCGCGAGCTGGCCAAGGCCAGCGGCGTGCCGCTCCTGCCGGGCACCGACCTCCTGCCCGATGTCGAGACCGCTTTGAGCGCGGCCGAGACCATCGGCTATCCGGTGATGCTCAAGAGCACGGCGGGCGGCGGCGGCATTGGCATGCAGCTCTGCCACTCCGCCGACGAACTCGCCGAGCGCTTCGCCGCGGTCGAGCGGACGGCGCGGGCCAGCTTCGGCGATGCCCGCGTCTATCTGGAGCGCTTCGTGGCGGAGGCCCGCCATGTCGAGGTGCAGATCTTCGGCGACGGAAAGGGCCGCGTGGTCGCGCTTGGCGAGCGCGACTGCTCGCTCCAGCGCCGGAACCAGAAGGTGATCGAGGAGACGCCGGCGCCGGGCCTCTCGGAGGCGGTGCGCGCCCGCCTCCACGCCGCCGCGGTGGCGTTGGGGGCAAGCGTCGCCTACGCCTCGGCCGGCACGGTCGAGTTCATCTACGATCCCCGGCGCGAGGATTTCTCGTTCCTCGAAGTGAACACCCGGCTCCAAGTGGAGCATCCGGTAACGGAGGCGGTGTTCGGCATCGACCTCGTCGAGTGGATGGTGCGCCAGGCCGCGGGCGAGGACCCGATCGGGGAAGCCGGCCCGCTCGCGCCCAAGGGCGCCGCGATCGAGGCCCGGCTCTATGCCGAGATCCCGCACGCCAACTTCGCCCCGAGCGCGGGGCTCCTCACCGAGGTGCGTTTTCCGGACTTCGCCCGCATCGACGGCTGGATCGCCACCGGCACCGAGGTGACGCCGTTCTACGATCCGATGCTCGCCAAGATCATCGTCACCGGCGAGGACCGACCGGCGGCCATCGCGGCGCTTCAAGTCGCGCTCGCCGAGACCGCCGTGTCGGGCATCGAGACCAATCTCGACTACCTGCGCACCATCGCGGCCTCCGATCTCTTCGCCAGCGGCCGCGTCGCGACCACGGCCCTGCGCGACCTCGCCTATCGCCCGCGCAGCATCGAGGTGCTGCTGCCCGGCCCGCAATCGAGCCTGCAGGAACTCCCCGGCCGCCTCGGCCTGTGGGAGGTCGGCGTGCCACCGAGCGGGCCGATGGACGCCCGCTCCTTCCGCCACGCCAACGCGCTGGTCGGCAACGACGGCGACACCTGCGCCCTCGAACTCACGGTCTCGGGCCCCACGCTCCGCTTCCACACCGACGCCGTGGTGGCGCTCTCGGGCGCGGCCATGCGGGCGACGCTGGACGGTGAACCGCAGCCGCACGGTCGCGCCTTCGCGGTCGCGGCGGGGCAGACGTTGGCGATCGGTCCGATCGAGGGACCGGGCCAGCGCGCCTATCTGGCGCTCCGCGGCGGTTTTTCCGCGCCGGTCGTGCTCGGTTCCCGCGCCACCTTCGCGCTCGGCGCCTTCGGCGGCCACGCCACCGGCGTGCTCAAGGCCGGCGACGTGCTCCATTGCGGCGAGGCGGTCGAAGTAACGACCGCCTCGCTCGAGCCCGCGCCGCTGACGCGGGATTGGGAGATCGGCGTCGTCTACGGCCCGCACGGTGCGCGGGACTTCTTCCAAGAGGCGGACATCGCCGACCTGTTCTCGGCCTCCTACGAAGTCCACTTCAACTCGGCCCGCACCGGCGTGCGCCTGATCGGCCCGACCCCGCGCTGGGCGCGCGCCGACGGCGGCGAGGCGGGCCTGCACCCCTCCAACCTGCACGACAACGCCTACGCCATCGGCGCCATCGACTTCACCGGCGACATGCCGATCCTGCTTGGCCCCGACGGCCCGAGCCTGGGCGGCTTCGTCTGCCCGGCGGTGATCGCTCGGGACGAGCTGTGGAAGATGGGACAGTTGCGGCCGGGCGATACGGTCCAGTTCCGGCCGGAGGCGCGGCCGGCGGACGAGGCGATGACGGAAGCCCTCCCCCCTCACCCGCCCGCTCCGCGGGCCCCCTCACCCGCGGCAGGGGGAGGGTTCGGTTCTCCCATCCTCGCCCGCGACGAATCCGGCCCGGTCCCGGTCGCCTATCGCCGCCAGGGCGACGACAACCTTTTGGTCGAGTACGGCCCGATGGCCCTCGACATCGGCCTGCGGCTGCGGGTGCATCTGCTGGCCGACGCCGTGCGCGCCGCTCGCCTCCCCGGTCTGATCGACCTGACGCCCGGCATCCGCTCCCTCCAGATCCATTACGACGGCGCGGCGCTCCCCCGCCCGCGCCTGCTCGGCCTGCTCCGCGAGATCGAAGCCAGCCTGCCCGCGGCGGAAGACGTCAGCGTCCCGAGCCGCGTCGTCCACCTGCCGCTGTCGTGGAACGACCCTGAAGCCGAACTCGCCATGCGCAAGTATCAGGAACTGGTGCGTCCCAACGCGCCCTGGTGCCCGTCGAACATCGAGTTCATCCGCCGCATCAACGGCCTGCCCGACGAGGCGGCCGTGCGGCAGACCGTGTTCGATGCCAGCTACCTCGTGATGGGCTTGGGCGACGTCTATCTCGGCGCCCCGGTCGCGACGCCGGTCGATCCGCGCCACCGGCTGGTGACCACCAAGTACAACCCGGCCCGCACCTGGACCCCGGAGAACGCCGTCGGCATCGGCGGCGCCTACATGTGCATCTACGGCATGGAGGGGCCGGGCGGGTATCAGCTGTTCGGGCGCACGATCCAGATCTGGAATACGTGGCGCACGACCCGCGAATTCGCCCCCGGCCATCCCTGGCTGTTGCGCCCGTTCGACAGCATCCGCTTCTTCCCGGTCTCGCACGACGAGCTGACCGAGGCGCGCGCCGCCTTCCCGCATGGGGCCTATCCGGTACGGATCGAGGAGGACACGTTCTCCTACGCCGCGCACCGCGCCATGCTGGCCGACAACGCCACCGAGATCGAGGCCGCCCGCCTGCGGCGCCAGGGCGCCTTCGAGGCCGAGCGCGAGCGCTGGAAGGCGGAAGGCCTTGACAGCTTCGTCACCGACGAAGGCCCTCCCTCCGAGGCCGGCGACATCCCACCGGGCTGCGTCGGCGTGCCCACAAGCGTGCCGGGTAATGTCTGGAAGCTGCTGGTGACCGAGGGCGAGAGCGTCGCGGCGGGCCAGACCGTGGCGATCCTCGAATCGATGAAGATGGAGGTACCGGTCATGGCGCCCGTGGCCGGCCGCATCCGCGAATTGCGCACCGGGCCCGGCCGGACGCTGCGCGGCGGCGACCTCGTCGCGATCCTCGACGTGTGAGGCGGCTGGCCCGGGACTTGCCCCGGTCCGGCCGCGGCCTCGGGGCCGCCCGCGAGAGCACCCGGCCGATGCAGCAGACGACCCTCCTTCTCCGCGCCGCCCTGAGGCTGGTTTTTCAGGGGGTACAGGCGAAAGCCGCGGGCGTCCGGCGGCAGGGACGGTAGGGCTGGGGCGGACGGGTCGGCATGAGCCTATCGTTCGCTTGCCGCGCTCCGGCTGATGCCTCGGCCTCACACCGCATCGCGAGGCGAAGCCGAAGCAATCCGGTGCTCCGCACCCTCCGTCCGAATCACGCCGCCGATGGAGCGACGGCAGAAGCCGCCTCGCAATGGCGCCGGTGCGTAAACCCGAGGTCGTAGCGCCTCTAGGTTATCGTGCCGCACCGGCTTTTTCCGAAAACCGGCTCCCGCCTTTCGGGCCGATGCTCGAGGCTTCCGGAAAATCGTTCAGCGGGCTTGGGTCTCTCCGGCGGCGGGCGGAGGGGCGCCGCGCCAGGAGCCGAACAGGCTGAAATGCGAGCCTGCTCCCCCGGGCTCGACCGCCACCGTGGCGGTGCGGCCCACGACGAGCCGAGTCTCGTCGGGCACGCCGTCGAGCTTGATCCGCACCGGGATGCGCTGCGCCAGCCGCACCCAGGCGAAGGTCGGGTTCACGCTGGCGAGCAGGTTCGAGCCGGCCGTGCGCTCGCGGTCCTCGATGCCGCCGGCGAAACTCTCGACATGTCCGGTCAGCGTGCTTGTCTCGCCCATCAGGCGGATGCCGGCCCGGTCGCCGACATGGATACGCGGCAGCTTGGTCTCCTCGAAATAGCCTTCCACCCGCAGGGTGTCGCGGTCGATCAGCGCCATCACGCCGCGGCCGGTCGAGACGTAGGTGCCGGGCCGCAGGCCCATATTGGTGATGCGCCCGTTGACCGAGGCCTTCACGGCGGAGCGGTCGAGATTGAGCTTGGCCAGATCCCGGTCGGCCATCGCCTGACCGTAGGCGGCCTTGGCTTCGAGGTCCGCCGCCTGCGCCGCCTCGACGCGCTGCTGCGAGGCCGCCGCGTCGCTGAGCTTGAGGTAGCGGGCGTAGTCGGCCGCCGCCTGCACGGCGGTGGCCTTCTTGCCCTCGACCATCGCCTCGGCTTGCCGTAGCGCCAGCGCGAAGCGGTCGGGGTCGATGCGGAACAGCACGTCGCCGCGCTTCACCACTTGGTTGTCGGCGATCAACACCTCGGTGACGAGGCCGGACACGTCGGGGGCGACCTGCACCACGTCGGCGCGCACGCGCCCGTCGTGGGTCCAGGGGGCCTCCATGTAATAGTCCCACAGCGCCAGCCCGACGACGATCGCCGCGGCGACCATCGCCAGGGTGACGAGAAGGCGGAACGAGAGGGCGAGGAACCGGGGCATCGGGGATTCCGGAAGGTCTGGGACGTGGCCGGGCGCGCCGGTCGATCAGGAGGTGAGCGGCACCGCGACCGCGACGACGGCGCCCAGCAGCACGACGTAGAGGGCGAGATCGAACAGGGGCCGGTGCCAGACGAAGCGGTAGAACCCGGCCCAGGCGAGCCCCCGCCGCAGGGGTAGACTGAGCGCGAAGGCGATCAGCATCCAGGCCGCCAGGCTCGGCACGAAGACGCCGTAGAGGTCGAATTCGCCGCTCATGCCGCGCGCTCCGCTTCGCTGGTCGAACGATAGGGGTCGGCTTGCGGAAACAGGCCGCGCCGGATGCCGACGAGTCCCATCAGCGCCGCGCGCCCCGGTGCCTGACGTGCCTCGACCGAGACGGCATCGAGCGCCGCGTCGATGGTGTCGAGCAGGTCCGGGCCGGGGGCCGCGGGCTTGGCCCGGAAGTGGCGCGCTAGCGCCACGAGCAGCGCCTCGACCGCCTCCCGCGCCGCCTTCGGCAGTCGGCGCCGGTCGCGCCGGAGTTCCACCACGTTGATGCCGACGCGGACCTCGGCCAGCAGGTCGGCGGTCCACTCGGCGTCGTCCGACGGCAGGGCGGCGAGCCGCGGCGCGATCAGGCCGACGCGGTCGAGCATCAGGGCGGCGAGTTCGAGGCCGTTCTGCGCGCCCTGGTGCTCGGCCGCGCGGGCGAGGTCGCGGCGGTTGACGCCGCGCAGGCGCCGGGCCGACCAGCCGGCCCCGACCGAGCGGACGAGGCGCGTGACGATGGCCGCCACCCACATGCCGACGACGACCGCGATGGAGGAGTTGGCAAACGCAGCGAAGTCGGCGCTGTAGCTGCCCTGGAGGGCGATCATCGCCGAGCCGTTGACCGCCGCACCCATCGCCAGCGGCGCGGTCTTGGGCTGGGCCATGAAGACACCGCAGACCAGCAGCGCCGGGGCGAGCGCCAGGGCCAGCATCTCGAAGGTGGTGGCCACCGGCAGGACCGCGAACAGGTAGGCACCGGCTCCGAGCGCCCCGAGGATCGCCGAATTGGCGAAGTTGACGATGAACGGCGCCGGGTCGTCCTGCGCGGCGAAGAAGCTGCAGCCCACCGCCGCCATCATCGGGGCGGCGGAGCCGTGCGGCCATCCGGTCGCGATCCAGATCGCGCAGGTGACGAGGATCGTCAGGAACACGCCCACCGCCGAAAGGAGCGCCATCCCGTGGTCGCGGTGGCGGATCGTGCGGGCAGTGGCCGTGTAGCGGAAGGTCAGATCCTCGGTGACCGGCGTGCCGTCGGCGATGTGGCGTTGGAGGATGCGCGCGTCCTGGCGCAGGTCGATGAAGTCGCGCAGCCGTGCGAGCAGGCTGGCGAGCACCAGGGCATCCCAGGACGGGCGCGCCCCGAGTCCCGGTTCGAGAGCGTCGGCGGCGGTCTTCAGCCGGTCGGCCTGCCCCTGTTCGGTGGTGCCGGAAGCGAGCCAAGCGGCCATGTCGTCGAGGAGGGCGCGCAGGCGCGGCAGTAGGGGTCCCGCCCGCTCCAGCGTCTCGATGCGGTCGGCGACCGCGGAGGCGATGGGCAGGAACATCAGCATGTGCTGGCGCAACGTCGCCATCGCCTCGACTGACCGCTCCGCCCCGGTCATGTCGTAGCGCAGCGGGGTCGCGAGCGCATCGAAGGCGACGGCGTCGGAGGCGAGCTTCAGCCGCGCCCCTTGCGTGTCCCGCGCCGTGCGGGCGCGGCCGAGAAGGTCGATGACCCAGGCCCGCGCGTCGCGCAGCCAGAGGTCGAGCCGGCCGGTGACCACGGGCGCCACCGATTGCGGCAGCACCACGGTGTTGACGAGGCTGGCGCAGAGGATGCCCAGCGTGATCTCTTCCGCCCGCGCGACCGCGGTGTCGAACATGGTGCCGGGGTCGCCGACGGCGGGGAAGCCGATCAGCGCCGCCGTGTAGCCGCCGAGCATCATCAGGTAGCTGCGCGGGGTGCGGTCGAGCAGGGAGAAGTACAGGCAGGTCGCGACCCACAGCGCGATGGCGAGCGTCAGCAGTTCCGGGGCGTTCACGAGGTTCGGCACGAGGGCGACCGTGACCACGGCACCGAGCAGGGTCCCGAGCACCCGGTAGAGCGCCTTCGAGCGGGTGGCGCCCGCGAGCACCTGACTGGTGATGTAGACGGTTCCGAGCGCCCAGTAGGGGTTCGGCAGGTCGATCCAGAACGCCAGGAACAGCGCCAGCATGGCCGCCGCGAAGGTCTTGAGCGAGAACGCCCAATCGCGCCAGCCCGGCAGGGTCATGGCGCGGCCTCGCCCGGCTCGGACGGGCCGCCCCGGTGATCCTGGATCGCCCGGAACACCCGTAGGCTCGCCTCCAGATCGGCGGCACTCACCCCCGCGAACACCGCCTGCCGCAACCGGTCGAGGTCGGCCTCGATCCGCGCGACCACGGCGCGCCCAGTATCGGTGAGGCTCAGGACCTTGGCGCGGCGGTCGGTCGGGTCTTCCTTGCGTAAGGCAAGGCCGGCGGCTTCGAGCTGGTCCAGCAGGCGCACGAGCGACGGCCCCTCGATACCGACGGCCTCGGCCAGCGCGGTCTGGCGCGGCTCACCGCCCAGGCGTCCGATCAGCACCAGCGGCAACGCCTTCGCCTCGGAGACGCCGTGCGCCTCCGTGGTCGCGTTGGCGAGCCGCCGCCACTGGCGGCCGGAGAGGAGGAGCGCGTGGGTATAGGTCAACCAACGCCGGTTCAGGGCCTCGCCTGCCATCCGACCCCTTCCTTCGGGACCGAGCCGGACGCATCGTCGGAGCCGGTCGATTGATTAGCAACCTATCAATTGGCGATCGCCGCCTCAAGGGTCTCGTTCCCAGGGCAGAACGCCGGGGCGATGCGCCGGACCTGCCCCCCCTGAGCGAGCAGAGCAGCGTAACGACCCGATCGGAGCGACTGTCGCCCGTCCTATATCCCGCGCCGCGATGCGCGCGCCGGATCGCCGGCCACGGCCGCTACGGGTTCATCTGCCGATGTTTGGAAGCGGGAGCCCGAACGGTTCAGGCCCGACCCGTCACATCCCGAAACCGCAAGGCGGTTTCCCGGTGGAAGGGAGTGGAGCGGGTGAAGGGAATCGAACCCTCGTATTCAGCTTGGAAGGCTGCTGCTCTACCATTGAGCTACACCCGCATAAGGGGCCGGATATCACGGGGCGCGGGCTTTGAGAAGATCGCCGCGCCGGGGCGGCGGGTAAGGTTTTCACCGGTCGCGGGATGACGGGGGTGGCGCGGCGCGTTCTCTCGTGGAACCGGAAGCGGTGGGTTCGAGCGGGGGAAGCGGCGTGTCCGGTCGCACGATGACGGGTGAGGATGCGCCGCCCCGGCTCGCCGTCGAGGCGGTGAGCCGGGCTTACGGGCGCAGCCTCGCCCTCAACCGGGTGTCGCTGGCGCTGGGCGCGGGCGAGATTTTGGCGGTGCTCGGCGATTCCGGCTGCGGCAAGAGCACCCTGCTGCGCCTCGTCGCGGGACTCGATGCGCCGGATGCGGGCGAAATCCGCATCGACGGCCGCCTCATCGCGGACGCCCGGCGCTCGGTGCCGCCGGAGGCCCGCGGCGTCGGGCTCATGTTTCAGGACTACGCGCTGTTTCCCCATCTCACCGTGCTGGCCAATGTCGGCTTCGGGCTCAAACACCTCGGCCGCGCGGAAGCCCGGCGGGTCGCGCTGGAGCGGCTCGGCGAAGTCGGCTTGCGCGAGCGGGCCGGGTGCTATCCGGCGACCCTGTCGGGCGGTGAGGCGCAGCGGGTGGCGCTCGCCCGTGCATTGGCCCCGCGCCCACGGGTGCTGCTCCTCGACGAGCCGTTCTCGAACCTCGACGCGGGCACCCGCGACCGGGTGCGGGCCGACACCGTCACGGTGCTGCGGCAAGCGGGCGCCAGCGCGATCCTCGTCACCCACGACGCGGCGGAGGCCGTCGAGGTCGCCGACCGCATCGCCCTGATGCGCGCCGGCCGCCTCATCCAGTGCGGCACCCCTGAAGCGCTCTACCGCGCCCCTGCGAGCCCGGCCGCCGCCCGCGCGCTGGGGGAGGTGCTGGAGATCGAAGGCCACGCCGCGGCGGGCCGCATCGAGACGCCGCTCGGCCCCCTCCCCGGCCCGACCGCGCTTCCTGACGGCGCCGTCCGGGTCTGCCTGCGGCCGGACGCGATCCTCGTCGGCCCGGCGGGCGAGGGCCGGCCGGCCAGCGTGCTGCGCCGCGCCTTCGCCGGGCCGCATCTGCGCCTCGATCTCGCGGTGAACGGCCTTCCGGCGCCGCTGCGCCTCAGCCTGCCCCACGACACCGAGGCCGCAGAGGTCGTCGGCCTCAGCCTCGTCGCTGAACGGGCGCTCGTCTTCCCCCACAGGCCGGAGGCGGGCTGACGCACACAATATAGTTGGAATAATTACAAACAAAAATCGCCTTGCCGGACAGTCACGCCCTGTATAACACCCTGATCGTCTCGACGATCCTGGGGGTTTTATCGTGTCGCGCCTGCGCTGGACTGGTTCATTCGCATGCCTCTTCGCGCTCGCGGGTACGGCGCAGGCGGCGGAGGTCAACCTCTACACCACCCGCGAGCCCGGCCTGATCCGCCCCCTGCTCGACGCCTACAGCGCCAAGAGCGGGGTCACGGTCAACACCGTCTTCGTCGAGAAGGGGCTGGCCGAGCGGGTCGCCGCCGAGGGCGAGCGCTCCAAGGCCGACGTCGTCATGACGGTCGATATCGGCAACCTGATCGAGCTGGTCGATCGCGGGCTCGCTCAAGCAGTGCGCTCCCCCACCCTGGAGGCCGCAGTGCCGGCCCCGCTCCGCGATGCGGACGGGCGCTGGTTCGGCCTGTCGATGCGCGCCCGCGTGCTCTACGCCGACAAGGGGCTGAACGATCTCACCGCCGCCACCTACGAGTCGCTCGCCGACCCGGCCTGGAAGGGCAAGGTCTGCATCCGCCCCGGCCAGCACCCCTACAACACCGCCCTGATCGCCGCCTTCCTCGTCCGCCACGGCGCGGAGAAGACCGAGGCGTGGCTCAAGGGTGTGAAGGCCAATCTCGCCCGCAAGGCCGCGGGCGGCGACCGGGACGTCGCGCGCGACATCGCCGCCGACCTCTGCGAGGTGGGGCTGGCCAACTCCTACTATGTCGGGCTGATGCGCTCGGGCCGCGGCGGACCGGACCAGCAGAAATGGGGCGAGGCGATCAAGGTCGTGCTGCCGACGTTTGAGGGCGGCGGCACCCACGTCAACGTCTCGGGCGCCATCGTGGCCAAGAACGCGCCCAACCGCGACGAGGCGGTCAAGCTGTTGGAGTACCTCGTCTCCGACGAGGCCCAGGCGCTCTATGCCAAGACCGACTACGAGTATCCGGTGAAGCCCGGCGCCGCGGTCGATCCGCTGCTCTCCGCCTTCGGGACGCTCACCATCGACACCACGCCGCTCGTAGAGATCGCCCGCAACCGCAAGGCCGCGAGCCTGCTCGTGGACAAGGTGGGCTTCGACAACTGACGCCCCGTCCCGTGTCGATGGCCCGCGGGCTCGGCTGGGCGGCGGCGCTCGCGCTCGCGGCGCTTCTCGTGGCGCCCGTGGTCTCGCTCGCTTTCACCGCTGCGGAGGGCACGGGCGAGCTGTGGCCGCATCTCGCCGCCTACGTCCTGCCGCAGGCGATCCGCGACACGGCGCTGCTGCTCGCGGGCGTCGGCCTGCTCGTGATCGGGCTCGGCACCGGGACCGCGTGGCTGGTCTCGGCCTTCGATTTCCCCGGTCGGCGCCTCCTCGATGCGGCGCTGCTGCTGCCGCTCGCGGTGCCGACCTACGTCGTGGCCTACGCCTATCTCGACCTGATGCATCCGCTTGGGGCCATGCAGAGCGGATTGCGGGCGATGCTGGGGTTGACGAGCCCGCGCGACCTCGTACTGCCGGACCTGCGCTCGCTCCCCGGCTGCATCGGGTTGCTCGGCTTCGTGCTCTACCCTTACGTCTACCTGCCGACGCGGGCACTTTTTCTGATGCGGGCCGGCAGCCTGTTGGAGGCCGCACGCATGCTCGGCGCCGGGCCGGCCCGGACTTTCCTGCGCGTGGCGTTGCCGCTCGCTCGCCCCGCCGTCGCGCTCGGCACCGGGCTCGCCCTGATGGAGGCGCTGAACGATGTCGGCGCCGCGGAATTTCTGGGGGTCCGCACCCTCACGGTGCAGGTCTACGCCACCTGGGTGAACCGCTCGGACCTGCCCGGCGCGGCGCAGATCGCGCTGGTGATGCTGGCCTGCGTGCTGCTCCTCGTCGGGCTGGAGCGGCTCGCCCGCGGCGGGCGCGGTTATGCCGGGACGGGCCAACGCGAGCGCCCGACCGCCCGCCGGCGCCTCGACGGATGGCAGGCCGCGGCCGCTCTGGGGCTCGGCAGCGTGCCGGTGATCGTCGGCTTCGGGCTGCCCGCGGGCTACCTCGCGGTCTCGGCATGGCGGCGCGTGAACAGCGCGGGCCTGCCCGACACGCTGCTGGCGGAGGCCGGCAACACCGTGCTTTACGCCGGGCTCGCGACGCTGGTGACGGTGGCGTTGGGGCTGATGATCGCGGCGGCGCCGGGCCTGCTCGGGCGCCGCTCCGGCACGGCGCTGATCCGCACGGCGGCGGTCGGCTACGCCATGCCCGGCACGGTGCTGGCGGTGGGCCTGCTCGGGCCGCTGGCGTTGATGGATTCGGGGCTCTCGGTTCTGACGGGAGCCGCGGTGGGGATTGTGGGCCTCGGCACCGGCGGCGCGCTGGTGATGGGCTACGGGATGCGCTTCCTCACCGTCTCGGTGGGGGCGACGGAGGCCGGGCTCGCCCGCATCCCGCGCACGATTCCCGACGCGGCGCGGATGCTCGGGCGGGGGCGGCTCGCCACCCTGTTTTCGGTGCAGATCCCGCTGGCATGGCCCGCCATCCTGAGCGGGGCGCTGCTCGCCTTCGTGGACATCGCCAAGGAGCTGCCGCTGACGCTGCTGCTGCGCCCGCTCAACGTCGAGACGCTGAGCACGCATCTCTACGGGGAGGCGGCGCGCGGCACCTACGAGGACGGAGCCGCCGCCGCGCTCCTGATCGTCGGAATCGGATTGATCCCGGTCATCCTCCTGCTGCGGCTCGACCGCGATGCGGGCTTCCGCCGGGGATGACCGGGACCGGTCAGGCTAGAGCACGATGCGAAAAAGGGGGGGCCGGTTTTCCGAAATCATCGTGCGGCTACAGAGAGATAGAACGTCACGACGGGCCTGCCCGATCAGCCGCCCATCAGCACGCTGACCGAGCCGACGGCCGTCACGATGAGACCACAGGCGAACACGGCGATCATGGCGTAGGAAACGGGCTTCAGCTGCATCGTCGATCGACTCCTGAGATTCTGAGAGAAGGTTCGGGTTTCGATTGCGTCCGCAGGGCACGCGGGGCCCGAGCCGGACGGCTACGGGCTCACACGCACAATGCGGGCCGTGGTGCAGTGCGATCCATCACAACGGCGTGAGCGTGGATCGAACTGGAGCTTCGGGAGATTTTCGCAAGATGGGCCTGACCCATCGTGCAGGTCTCGACCGAGAAGACTTTGATCGAGGCGGGGTATCGGCAGTATTGTTCCAGGCGGGCGGCCCGCCCTCATCGGGCGGGCCGCTTCGGATCAGCAGCGGGCGCCGCCCGAGACCTGACCGTACTGCTTGACCGGGAAGTGCTGCTGGTTGGCGTTGCCCTCCGCGGCCGAGCTCATCGGGCAGCGCGTGAATTTTTGGTCGTCATGAACACCCAGCGACCCCGTCACCTCCGGCCCGAAGGTCGTGACGGGCGCGGTTCCCGCGATCGGAGCGGGCGCGCTGAAGGCCAAGGCGGAAGAGACCGGAGCGGTGGCGCCGAGCAACACGGCGGCAACGACGGCGGCGACTCGCGTCTTCATGGGGTGTTCATTCTCTTTTTGCAGCACATCCCTGGGATCGGGCCTGTTTCTCTCTGCTGATGACAAATATAGGCATCGCCTTCCATTCCGGATGTGACACCACGCACACCGCCGAGCGGATTAAGTTTCTTGCTTCTCTTCTGAACGATGGTTCGTGGCCGGCTGGCGCTGCCGGCGTAGCCAGCGGACCAGGGTGCGCAGGCGTTCGAACAGGGCGGGCCGGCGCTCCAGCTCCGCTTTCGCCGCGACGGCGGCGCGCTTCGCGGCGAGGGCGAGCCGTCCCCGCAGGGTCCGGCCTTGCGCGATCTCGAACAGCGGGCGCTCGACCGGGCCGAACCCCGCCTTGTAGGGCTGTGTCCCGATGGTGAAGTCGAAATAGGTCAGCCCCTCCCCCCGCGCCCACACCATGATGCGCGAGGCGATCAGCAGGCCGGGCGCCGCCGCGCGCCACGGTCCGCCCGCCATGGCGAGCAGCACGCCGTGGAAGGCGCCGCCATGGACGAGGCCGTAGGCGGTGGCGATCCACTCCCCCTCGGCTCGCAGGCCGAACACCCGCACGAGGCCGGAGCCGGGCTCGGCGAGTGCTGCGGCGCGGTAGAAGGCGGTCACGGCCGGCTCGTCCAGGGGCTCGAACCGGCCGATCTCGCGGAAGCGCTCCCGGCGCTGCGCCACGAGGGTGTCGAACAGGGCGGCGATCTCGGCGGGCTCGGTGGCGGCGACGAAGGCGATGTCGGCGTGGCGTTCGAGGCGGTTGGCGCGCCGTGTCAGGTCGCGGTGGGTCGAGGCGCTGCACACCCGCTTGAGCAGGGTCTCGGGCTCGCCTTGAAGCGCGAAGCCGGAGCGGGTGAGCGGGATCGGCCGGGCGCAGGCCAGCAGCGCCAGCGGGTTGGCGACCGTGCCGAGATCGCCCGGTATCCGGGTGAGGCGGATCAGGTCGGCCGGCGGCAGCACGGCGCGCACCGCCTGCCAGATCCGTTCGGCCTCTTCAGCGGTCGGCGCGGGGCCGGGGGCGAGGAGCGGCGCGGCGTAGTCGCAGGTGCCGAGATCGAGCGCCTCGATGGTCCGCACGCCCCGGCGTCGGAGCTGCGCGAGCGGCAGCAGCAGGATCGGCCGCCCGCCGCGGCGGATCTCGACGATCAGCGGCTCGGCGCCCCGCGCGGCGGCGAGATGGGCGATCAGCGGCTCGACCCACTCGATCCGCTGATAGGCGGTGCAGGCGCCCTCGCTCTGAAGCCGACGCCAGAGGGGGGTAAGCGCCGCCACGTCGCGATGAAGCACGGCCTCGTAGGCCGTGGATGCCTCCGCTTCGTGCGGGCGGATCGATTCGGCCGCGACGATCACGGGGCTCTCCTGGCGAGCGGCAGGGAAGTGGGTGCCTCGGAACGGGTCGGGGTGGCGCGCCGCCGCAGCGCCCACCAGCACCAGACGAGCACGACGACCTCGGAGGCCGCGACCCCGGCCATCGACCAGGCCGGCGCGGAGAACGCCACGATGCCCGCCACCGCCGCCATGCCGAGCGCGGCGCTGGCCAGCGCCATGGCGGCGAGTTCGGGGAAGGCGCGGCGCGTCTCGATCAGGGTTTTCGGTGCCGCATAGAGCATGGTGAGCGTCACCGTCGCCCAGACGAGCGCGGCGATCAGGCCGAGCGGCTCGCCCGCAAACCGGTCGGCGAAGAGATGGTGCTCGACCATGTCGAACAGCAGGACCAGGGCCGCGCCGTAGGCGAGGCAGGCGGCGGTCAGCAAGGCGGTGCCCGCGGCGAGCACGAAGCGCAGGCGACGCGCATCGCCCCTTGCGATCAGACGGGCCATTTCAGGCTGGATCAGGTTGACCACGACGGTGCCGAGCAGCCGCAGCGGCGCGAGCAGCACCAGCACCGCCGCGACCGGCGCGTAGGCGGCCGGCCCGGCGAGCCCGGCGATGAGGAACATTTGCCCTTGCGCCTGCACGTTGGCGGTGGCGGTGCCGGCGACCGACCACGCGAGCGAGCGCCACAGCCGGCGATAGCGCCGCCACGCATGGCGCGGGGCGATGCGCAGCCGCTCACGCAGGATCGCGAGCCCGACGGCGAGGCCGAGCCCGTGCGCGGCGGCGAGCAGCCACAGGCTGTCCCACAGCAGAGCGTCCGTCGTCTCGCTGTGGAGGAGAAGCACCAGAATCGCGGTACCGCTCGCCGTGAAGGCGAGGTCGCTCACGCCCGCGATCCCGGCGCGCCCGCGGGCGAAGAGCAGGTTGCGCAGGAAGCTGCGCAGCGACCACGCTGCCACGAACGCCCCGGCGGCCAGTGATCCGGCGCCGACGAAGGGCGCGAAGGCGGCGGCCGTACCAAGACCCAGCGCGAGGCAGAGGGCGAGCGCCCCGGTGCCGAAGGCGGTCGCCTCGGCCCCCGCGACGCGCTTCGCGCGCGCCTGCGGGATGAAGGTCGCGGCCGGCACGCCGCACAGGGCCCGCACGAAGGTGAGCGCGACGGCGCCCAGCCCGAACACGATGGCGAACAGCCCGTAGCCGTGCGCCGACAGCACCCGCACCAGGGCGAGGTTGAGCCCGAGATGGAACAGGCTCTGCAACACCTCGCCGCCCAGCATCACGGCGAAGCGCCGGGCGAGGCGATGGAGATCGGGGCGGGTCATCGAACGCGTCATGGGGTGGGCGTCTCCCGTCCCGTCCTCCCACCCCCACCCTCATCCTGAGGGGCCGCGCCAGCGGCCTCGAAGGAGGGCTCCAGAAGGCGCGCGATCCCTGGAGCCCTCCTTTGAGGCTCCGCTTCGCTGCGGACCTCAGGATGAGGGTGTGGGTGGGAGCGGGGATCGAGACATCGCTCTCGGACCAACGCCCCGATCGCCCGCCGCGCCACCGCTTCCGTGAACAACGCCTCGTACCGCCGCCGCCCGGCCTCCGGAAACGCCGCCCACGCCTCCGGCGTCGCGACGATCCGGGCCAGAGCCGCCGCCAGGGCATCGGCCCGGTCGGGCGGCACGCACCAGCCGGTGCGGCCGTCCTCGACCACTTCGGCGAGGCCGCCGATGGCCGAGACCAGCGGCGGGCGGCCGTAGGCCATCGCCTCGATGGCGACGCGCCCGAGCGATTCGGGCAGGCGCGAGGGGACAGTGACGATGTCGGCCCAGCGGTAATGCGGATCGGGATCGGGGGCAAAGGGGAGCAGCGTCACCCGCGCGGCGTAAGGGCCTTCGGCGATGCGGGCGGCCAGACGCCGCTCGAGCTCCGGGTCCTCGAAGGCGCTGCCGACGATGCGCAATTCGATCCGCCGGGCTTTCTCCGGCGGCAGGGCGTCGAGGGCGTCGAGCAGCACGTCCTGTCCCTTGATCCGGCTGAGGCGGCCCAGCATCAGCACCCGCAGGGGCAGCGTGCCGTCATAGGTTTGCGGCAAAGCGGCAGACGGGCCGGCGATGCCGTTGTGGATTACCCGTGCGCGCGCCGATTCCGGCAGGGCGAAGGCGGCGCGCGTCGCCTGCGAGTTGAACACGATCTCGGCCCGGCTCCAGCGAATCAGCCCGCGCAGCACCCGGAGCGCGAGCCCCTGCGGGATCTCGTGGACGTGGAGGATCGCTTGGCCCGGAAAGAACCGGGCGGCGAGGAGATGGTCGGCCACCACCGCGGTGTTGATGTAGACGAGATCATTCGTCGCGAAGCGCCGCAGGGCGCGGACAATCGCGGCGGGCAGGGCGAGCAGGCCCAGAGTCGCGAGTCGCCCGAGGTTTTTTCGGCGCAAGATCCACAGAGGTGCGTAGTCCACCCGCGTCGCGAAACCTTTCAGGAACGGTACGATCGGCCCCTCTCGGGGCAGGATCACGCTCAGGTCCGCCTCGGGCACCGTATCGCGTATGGCACCGACGGTTTCGATGAAGCATCGGTCCGAGCCGTAGAGTTCGTAGCCCTGATGGATGCAGGCAATGCGCATGGGGTCACTGCCCTCGACTCGTCCCGTTTCGGCACCGAACCGGCGCCGCTGACGGAGACTGAGCAAGGGCCGGGCCCGCGTGCCACGGGCATGGGTCGTCCCGCTGTGGCGATCCTGGGCACCCGCGGCATCCCGGCGGCGCATGGCGGCTTCGAGACCCTGGCCGAGCGGCTGGCGCAGCACCTGGCAAACCGCGGCTGGCGTGTCACGGTCTATTGCCAGCACGAGGTCGCGACCCTGCGGCGGCGCTTCACCACGACGACGTGGCGGGGCATCGAACTCGTCCATGTCGAGGTGGCGCGAAAGGGGGCACTCGCGACGCTGGCCTTCGACTGGCACTGCGCCCGCCACGCCGCCGCGCGCGACGCGCTCTGCCTCGTGCTCGGCTACAATGGCGCCCCGTTCCTGCCGTGGCTTCGGCTGCACGGCAAGACGATCCTCACCAACATGGACGGGATCGAGTGGCGCCGGCCCAAATGGAATCGGTCCGTGCGGGGCTATTTCTGGGTGAGCGAGTGGATCGCCGCCTGGGCTTCGCACCGGCTGATCGCCGACCATCCGGCGATCGCCGACCATCTCGCCACAAGGCGTCCGCGGAGCGCCATCGCGACGATCCCCTACGGCGGCGACGCCGTGACGGAAGCGCCCACCGCCCCGCTCGACGCGCTCGGCTTGAAGCCCCAGAACTATCTGCTGAGCGTGGCGCGGATCGAGCCCGACAACTCGATCCTGCCGATCGTGCGCGCCTTCTCGCGCCGCCGCCGGGGCGCACGCCTCGTCGTGCTCGGCTGCCTCAACGAGGAAAACCCCTATCACCGTGCCGTGCGGGCGGCGGCGGGCGACGAGGTTCTGTTTCCCGGTGGAATCTACGATCCGGCGCAGGTGCGGGCGCTGCGCTTCCACGCCCGCGCCTATCTCCACGGCCACCGGGTCGGGGGCACCAACCCGTCGCTGGTCGAGGCCCTGTGGGCGGGCAACGCGGTGATCGCCCACGACAACGTCTTCAACGCCTGGACCACCGGGCCGGGGCAGTTCCCCTTCCGCGACGAGGCCGCGTTGGAGGCGGCGATCCATCTCGCCCTGACAGAACCGGAGCGACTCGCCCCCGCCCGCGCCGCCGCACGAATGCGGGCGGCGGAGGCGTTCGCGTGGTCCGAGGTGCTAGGCCGCTACGAGACGGAGCTGATCGCGCTCGCCGAGCGGGCGGGAAGTCACCACGCGGCGCCCGCGGCGGTTCGGCCGGACGCCGCACCGCGCCCGCGCTGAGATGCCGACCCGGCGCACACTGCTGGCCGCGGCGCTCGGCGCGGCGATGCCGTCGCGGGCCGACCCGGCCAGGCCCCGTCTGCGGCGGGGCATCAGCCTGTGGCCGTGGTTCTCGCTCACCACGGAATATCCGGCCCCGCGCACCGACTACGCGTGGCCGTCGTTCCAGGACCAGCGCCCGGTGCCGCGGCAGGACGACCTGCAGCGCTTGGCGCAAGCCGGCTTCGATTTCGTGCGGATCCCGGTCGATCCGGGGCCGTTCCTCGCGTTCGAGGGGACGCCGTTTCGCCGTCGACTCCTCGACGAGTTGGAGGATGCGGTCGGACTCTGCCTCGCCGCCGGGCTCGATGCGGTCGTCAACGTCCAGATCAACGAGGCGACGCATCACTGGAATTCACGCCGGCTGATCGCGAGCCGCGAGGCGCCGGACTTTTCCGCCTACCGCGCCCTCGTGGTCGAGATCGCGCGACGTCTCGATCCGGCCCGGACGGCACTGGAGCCGGTCAACGAGCCGCCGCAAGCCTGCGGCTCGGCCGAGTGGGCCGCCCTGCAACGCGACCTCCTGGCGACGGCCCGCGCGGCGGCGCCCGCGCTGACGCTCACCGCCACGGGCGCCTGCGGCAGCATGGTGCCGGGGCTGCAAGCGCTCGACCCCAAACCGCTCGCCGGCCCCGGGCCGCTGACGTACGTCGTTCACTTCTACGAGCCGTACCTGTTCACCCACCAGGGCGCGCCGTGGATGCGGGGCGAGCCGATCTACCGCGCCCTCAACGCCGTGCCCTGGCCGGCGAGCGCCGGCACGCTCGCGGCGACGCTCGGCGCCGTGCGCCGCCGGATGGCGCAGGACACGGAGCGCCCCGCGGCCGAGGCGAAGGCGGCCTATGCCGAGACCGAGACCAAGATGCGGGAATATTTCGACGCTCGCCCCGACCGAAATTTTCTGGAGCACGGACTCTCGGGTGTTCGCGACTGGGCGGCAGCCAACGGCATCGCCCCCCAGAAAATCCTGATCGGCGAGTTCGGGGCTTTGCGCAGCGACGCCCGCTACGTCGCGGCCAACGCCGCCGACCGGGCGCGCTACATCCGGGACCTGCGCGAGACCATCGAAAGCGACAGTTTCGGCTGGGCCTACTGGAATTTCTTCGACGGCTTCGGCCTCGTCACCGACGACGCGACGCGGGCGTTCGATCCGGCCATCGTCGCGGCGCTCGGGCTGCGGATGCCGCGCTGAGCCACGCTCCCGGCGCCTCCCACCCACACCATCATCCTGAGGTGGCGACGCGAAGCGGCGCCCTCGAAGGAGGGCGCCAGGGATCGCGCGGCTGGCTGGAGCCCTCCTTCGAGGCTGCTTCTGCTTCGCAGCACCTCAGGATGAGGGGGTTGGATGGGATGAGAGGGCCGGGCGCTCCCCTTACGGAAACACCCACCCGCCGACGATCCGAAGCCCCACCTCGCGCCCCTGCGCGAGACGCGCCGTGTCGGAAGCCTCGACCACGACGGTTTTGGCGCCCTCGCGATCCACCTCGATCCGCTGGCGTCCTTGCGTGCGATAGGACGAGCGCACGGTGCCGTGGAGATGGGCGGTGTCCGCGTCGGCGAACTGGAGTTGCCAGGGCCGGGCGTAGAGCTTGACCGGGCCGGACACGCCCTGCGGCGCCGTCAGCGGGGTGACGCGGCCCGAGACCAGCACCTGCCCGTTCTGGGCGATGGCCTCGACCTCGATCGTGTCGCCCAGAAACTTCAGCACGGTCGGGGAGACCGGGTTCTCCTGCACCTCGTCCGGCGTGCCGACCTGCTCCAGCCGGCCGCGATCCAGCACCGCCACGCGGTCGGAGAGTTCGAGCGCCTCGTCCTGATCGTGGGTGACGAAGATCGTGGTCTGGCCGGTGCGGTCGTGAATCTCGCGCAGCCAGCGGCGCAGGTCTTTTCGCACTTGGGCGTCGAGAGCGCCGAACGGTTCGTCCAAGAGGAGCACGCGGGGCTCCACCGCGAGCGCGCGGGCGAGCGCGATGCGCTGGCGCTGGCCGCCGGAGAGCTGGCTCGGATAGCGGTCGGCGAAGCCCGAGAGCTTGATCAGGTCGAGCAAATTGCCGACCCGGCGCTTGATCTCGGCCTTCTCCGGACGCTCCGAGCGCTTCCGGGCGTTCAAGCCATAGGCGATGTTCTCCGCCACCGTCATGTGCTTGAACAGGGCGTAATGCTGGAACACGAAGCCGACCGCGCGCTGCTGCACCGGCACCCGCGTGGCGTCGTCGCGCCCGAAGATGATCCGGCCGCGGTCGGGGAAGTCGAGCCCGGCGATGATCCGCAGCAGCGTCGTCTTGCCGGAGCCGGAGGGCCCGAGCAGCGCCAGGAGCTCGCCCGCCCGCACATCGAGATTGAAATCGTGCAGGACGGCGGCCGTCTCGAACGTCTTCGACAGGTCCTCGATGCGGATCGCGGTCGCCTGACCCGCGCGGTCAGTGACGGCGTGTCCCCGCCGCGATGTCGTCGGCGTAGCGCCATTCGAGGAAGGATTTGATGGCGAGGGTGACAAGAGCGAGGCCGGCAAGGAGGGAGGCGACGGCGAAAGCGGCAACGAAGTTGTACTCATTGTAGAGGATCTCCACGTGCAGCGGCAGCGTGTTGGTGAGGCCCCGGATGTGGCCGGAGACCACCGAGACCGCGCCGAACTCGCCCATCGCCCGGGCATTGCAGAGCAGGACCGCGTAGAGCAGGCCCCAGCGGATGTTGGGGAGCGTCACCGTCCGGAAGGCGTGCCAGCCGGATGCGCCGAGCGTCAGCGCGGCTTCCTCCTCCGCGGTTCCCTGCTCCTGCATCAGCGGGATCAGCTGGCGGGCCACGAAGGGGAAGGTGACGAACACGGTGGCGAGCACGATGCCCGGCACCGCGAAGATGATCTGGATGTCGTGCTCGACGAGATAGGGCCCGAACAGGCCGCGCGAGCCGAACACCAGCACGTAGATCAGGCCCGAGACCACCGGCGAGACCGAGAACGGCAGGTCGATCAGCGTCACGAGCAGATTCTTGCCGCGGAACTCGAACTTGGCGATGGCCCAGGCCGCCGCCACGCCGAAGACGAGGTTGAACGGCACGGCGATGGCCGCGACGGTCAGCGTGAGCACGATCGCTGAGCGCGCGTCGGCTTCCGTGAAGGCGGCGAGATACGCGCCCCAGCCCTTGGCGAGCGCCTGCGCGAACACCGTGATCAGCGGCAGCACGAGGAACAGGGCCAGGAAGGTCAGGGCGACGGCGATCAGGAGCCAGCGGACGTAACGCCGCTCGGTCACCACGCTTTGGGGCGGGCGGATGGTGTCGTCCCGCGTGTCGGGAAAGGGGGCGACGGCCTCAGACATAGCCGAATCTCCGCCGGCTCCAGGCCTGGACCAGGTTGATGGCGAGCAGCGTCAGGAACGAGATGCCGAGCATGATCACCGCGATGGCGCTGGCGCCCTCGTAGTCGAACTCGGAGAGCTTGATGACGATGAGCAGCGGGGCGATCTCGGAGACGTAGGGCAGGTTGCCGGCGATGAAGATGATCGAGCCGTACTCGCCCACACCCCGGGCGAAGGCGAGCGCGAAGCCCGTCAGCACCGCAGGGATCAGCGGGGGCAGCACCACCTTGGTCAGCGTCGCGATCCGCGAGGCGCCGAGGATAGCGGAGGCCTCCTCCACCTCCTTGTCGATCTCGGCGATCAGCGGCTGCACGGTGCGCACGGCGAAGGGCAGGCCGATGAACACCATGGCGATGAAAATGCCGACCGGGGTGTAGGCCGCCTCGATGCCAATTTTGGCGAGCTGCGATCCCACCGGCCCATTGGGGGCGTAGAGCGAGGCCAGCGCGATGCCGGCGACCGCGGTCGGCAGGGCGAACGGCAGGTCCACCACCGCGTCGGCGAGCTTGCGGCCGGGGAAGTCGTAGCGGGTCAACACCCAGGCGACGATGCCGCCGAAGATCGAGGCGGTGAGTGCGGCGAGCAGCGACACGCCGAAGCTGACGCGCAAGGCGCTCGCCACCCGCGGATCGGTGGCGACCGCCCAGATGCCCGCCGGCCCGAGCCCGGCGGCCTTGGCCACCAGTGTCGCGAGCGGCAGCAGCACGATCACGCCGAGGCAGGTGAGCGTGTAGCCGAGCGTGAGCCCGAAGCCGGGGATCACGCTCTTCTGGCGGAAGCGCCGTTTTGGGCGGGGAGCGTCGCTCATCGCTTGCTCAGCTGATCGAACAGGCCGCCATTGTCGAAGTTCAGCTTCTGGATGTCGTCCCAGGAGCCCTGGACGTCCTCGATCTTGAACAGCTTAATGTCCGGCAGCAGGGCGAGATCCTCGGGCTTCGCCGCCTCGCGCTTGATCGGGCGGTAGCGGTGCTTGGCGAAGATCGCCTGCGCCTTGTCGCCGTAGAGGAACTGGAGATAGGCCTCGGCCTGCTTGCGGGTGCCCTTCTTGTCGACGTTGGCGTCGACGAGCGCGACCGGAGGCTCGGCGTAGATCGAGGTCGGCGGCACGACGATGTCGAACTTGTCCTTGCCGAACTCCTCCAGCACGAGGAACGCCTCGTTCTCCCAGGTGGGCAGCACGTCGCCCAAGCCCCGCTGGGCGAAGGTCACGGTCGAGCCGCGGGCGCCGGTGTCGAGCACGGGCACGTTCTTGTAGAAGCTGCCGACGAAGGCGTTGGCCTTTTCCTTGTCCTTGCCCTCCCTCTCGTAGGCATAGCCCCAGGCGGCAAGGAAGTTCCAGCGCCCGCCCGCCGACGTCTTCGGGTTCGGGGTGATGACCTTCACGTCGGGCTTGGCGAGGTCCGACCAGTCCTTGACCGCCTTCGGGTTGCCCTTGCGGACGAGGAACACCACCGTCGAGGTGTAGGGCAGGCCCTCGTTCGGAAGCTTGGTGCGCCAGTCGGCGGGAATCTTCTTCGAGATCTTGGAGATCGCGTCGATGTCGGACGGGATGCCGAGCGTCACCACGTCGGCCGGGATGCCGTCGATCACCGTGCGGGCCTGCGCGCCCGAGCCGCCATGGGCCGCGCGGATCGTGATGGTCTCACCGGTCTTGGCCTTCCATTCCTCGGCGAAGACCGCGTTAATCTCGCGGTAGAGTTCGCGCGTCGGATCGTAGGAGACGTTGAGGATTTCGGTCTGCGCCCCGGCCGCACCCACGGTGCCGAGCGCCAGGGCGAGGCCGAGGAGCGCGGCCCTTCCGAGCGGGGCGCGGCCGGGTCGGGTCGGGTTGCCTGAAGTCACGTCGTCTCGCCTCCGTGGGGCGGGCCCGCAGGCCCACTCGTCATCGAAGGAAGTGTTCGTTTTAACGAACGTTGTCAAGCTGACGCAGGGCGTCCACCGAACCCATCGACAGGCGCGATAGAGGTCATCCCACCGCGTCGTCAAGGGCGTACCGAGCCCCTTCGAAACGATCTTCTCCCGCATGCCGACTTAGTGGAAGAACCATCTTCTCCGACAGCGTTCTCTAGAAAGAACGTTCGCCCGCCTTGCGCCGGGCGCCGCTCAGGCCGTCGCCCACTCGATGGCCAGCCACACGCCGCGGGCGACGATGAACCACCACGTCATCGTGAGCGCCAGCGCGCCGACGAGGCCGAAGGTGGCGAAGCGGCGGTGGAGGAGGCGCCGGAGCGCGCCGGTGTCGGGCTGCATGGTCGGTCCTGTGGCAGGCGAGGCGTCGGTTCCGGATCGGGGCGTGCGTGCCGTCCCGATCCGCCAGCCGTCCCGATCCGGGACATCGCGGCCCGGCGGAAGGCGGTTTCACTTAACCATCGCAACCCCCGAACCAGCCCGGCACGGGGCCTCGGCGCGCCCGTTTGCGCAGGGAAATCGGCGCTTCCTCCGCAGGTCGTGCCCTGCGGGAGCGCGGCGGGGCTCCGGTCTTGCAGTGAGGCGGGCAACGGCCCGCCGCGCGCGGGCCCCGTCCCGGCTCTTCCGCGAAGGTTTTTCCGCGTGCCTGCATCCGCCCGTTCTCACGACACCGCGCATCCGGCGCCCGTGCTCGGCCTGTTCTCGGACGGCTTTTCCGCGCGGCGGGGTTCGTTTCCTCGCGCCCTGCCGTTCACCCATGCCTGCGACCCGAGCCACCGCTACGCCTTCTCGGTGGCGGACGACTGGTACGGCCGCTGGAACGTCCTGCCCTGGCGCCCCCCGGCCGCGGCGGTCCCCGGCGAGGATATTTGGGTCGTCGTCCCCACGACGGACCGGTCGCGGCGAAACGACCGGCTTCCCCCGGCCCCACGGCTGCTCTTAAGCTGAAGGCATGGAAGAGAACCCACTCCGCGAGTCGCGCGCGGCCCTGATCCTGATGGCGGTCGCCGTGTTCGCCGTGCTGGCCTTCGGCGCCGTGACGCTGATCGTGCAGGCGGGGTGAGGCGGGTTTTTCGTACGCCGCCGCGTGATCCAATCGCCCTCCCCGTCATTACGAGGCGGAGCCGAAGCAATGACGGCGTGAGGCGGAACGCGATGCAACCGTCCAGAGGGTCCCTCAACTCGACAATTGCCGCAACTGCTTGTCGAACGCTTCTAGCGCGCGGGCCTGCTCCGGGTCGGGCTGCGGTCCGCTGAGATAGGCGAGCGTCACCCGGGCGATGCGCAACGCGGTGGCGAGGTCGCGCCCCTCGCGTCGGGCCTGCTCGATCACGGTGGCGACGTCCGCCATGACCTGAGCCTTTGCCTCGTATCCCCTCATGTGTTTGGCCGCTTGTGCGCTCCGGGCGGCCAAGGCCGCGCTTGAACTCGTATCACTCCCGCGGGCGTCCGCGAAACACGTCCACGCGACATGCGCCGATTTCCCCCGGTGCATGCAGTCTCACCTTCAAACGCGGCGGGAGCGAGACCGCCTCACAGCACGTCGGTGCCGGCATTCTCGGGCCGCAGGAACTTGACGGCGCATTGCAGGGGCTCGGCGGCGCCCTGGAACAGACGCTCGCTCGTCAGCTTGAGGAAGTAGAAGCCGAATTCCGGGTTCTGGTAGTAGAGCTGCTTGACCTCGGAATAGCTCAGGCACAGCGCCGAGCCCGCCTCGACGCAGGCGAGCGAGCCGGTGCGGCGGTTGCCCGGCGACAGCATGCCGAGTTCGCCGACGATGGCACCGGGCTTCACGTCGAGCCCGTGCTCGGCGATGCGGAAGCGCCCGCTCTCGATCAGGTACATCTCGGTGGCCGGGTCGCCCTGGAGAAAGAGAACCTCGCCGGCCCGGAAGCGGCGGGAGGTGCCGAAGGGCTTGAGCCAGTCGAGCAACAGGTCGCCGGAGGCCGCCCGCTCGGTGTCGCGCACGAGGCGGATCATCTGGTAGAGCCGCCACGCGTTGAACGGGATTGGGATCATCGCGGTCAGCACCACCGGCGCGCTGCCGATCAAGAAACCGTAGGTGAGGACGGCGCAGCTCGCGCCGAGCGCCACGATGCGCAGCGGGATCATCGTGCTCATCGCGGTCGAGGCGATGGTGAGTCCCGTGCCGAGATAGCCGATCGCCTCGATCCAGTTCATCGCCGCCCCCGTCGTCGAGGCGGCGGTTCGCATCGTTCGTGCCCGGATGGCAAGCCGGCGTCAGGCGCTGGCGCGCAGGCTCCGTGCCGACAGGCACTCGGCCAGCGTATCGGCCGCGCGCGTGCCCTCCTCGAAGGCGCCCCCGGCGGTGCCCCATTGCAGGCGGGAATTGGCCTCGCCCGCGAACCAGATCCGCTCGGCCACCGGCGCGCCCAGGGTCTGTCGCGCCCCGGCATGGCCCGGCGGCACCACCGCCCAGGAGCCGCGCGCGAACGGATCGCGGCGCCATCCGGTCACCGCCGGCATGGCGAGGTCGCGCAAGGCGCGGTGGCCGAAATGCTCGGCCAGGACCGTGCGGGCGAGGCGGCGCTCGGCGTCCGGCCCGGCCCGCAGAGCGTCGGCGCTCTCGGCGAAGGCGGCGTCGAGTTCGAAATAGTGGAAACTCGTGCCGTCGATCCGGGTCAGCATCCCCGGCGGCTCGTGGTGGCCGCCGACGATGCTGGCGAGCCGATCGCGGCCCCGGAACGGCGCGGACGGCCAGTGCAGCACGACATGCTCGTAGGTGCCCGACAGAAACCCGTCGATCGCCTCGCGCGTGCGGGCCGGCAGCGGCGGCGTGAAGCGGACGCTGCGCTGAAGCACCGGGATCGGCACGGTGACGATGACGGCCCGCACGGCGAGCGTCCCGCCGTCTTCCATGCGGATTTTCACCCCCGGCCCGGTGGTGTCGATGGCGGCGACCGGCGCCGACAGGCGGATCGGCAGATCGAGCGCAAGGCGGGCGATGTAGGCACCGTAACCGCCGGACACGAAGAAGTTGTCGCCGTATTCGAGGCTCGGCCAGTCGTGCAGCGACACTTCCTGAAGCGGCCGGCCCGAAACGAGGGCATGGACGAGGCTGATGCGCTCGCGCCACGGTCCGAGGCTCGGCGGCACCGCGCTCGAAGCCGGTGCGTCTTCCCGCAGCCCGGCGGCGAGCGTCATCGCCCGGTCGGCGATGTCGAAGGCGCGGCCGAAGGCGGCCTGCTCGGCCGGGCGTCCGCGGCGGCGTCCGACCCAGAGATGCCCGTCCTGCGCCGCACGCCGCAGCGGCTCGCCGCGGGCGCGGCCGAGCGCCACCAGCGGGTTGACCGGCCCGGCATGGAGCCAGTGGGCGCCGAGGTCGATCGGATGCCCGCGCATCGCCGCGGTGAAGGCGCGGCCCCCGACGCGGTCGCGCGCCTCCAGCACCGTCACCGACAACCCGCGCGCCCTCAGCCGCCGCGCCGCCGCGATCCCCGCCGCGCCCGCGCCGATCACCGCCACGTCGGGAGCGGTGGGCAGGGGGGCGAAGCGGGACGGGACGGTGGGGCGGAAGCGGGTGTGTTCGGGAGACGGGGGCATTTTCTTTGTCGTGGCAACGGAAGGGCACCCGTGATGTCGGACGCATCGCCCTCCGCGGCAAGCGCGCCAGAAAAACCCTCCCCCCTCTGCGGGGGAGGGTGGCCACGGAGCGGACGGGAGAGGGGAACGACGCTTCCGCTTGGCCGCACTCGACCAGCTCTCTCCGGCACCGTCGCTCCCCTCACCCGACCCTCGCTGACGCGAGGCCCACCCTCTCCCGCGGAGGGGAGAGGGGGATGCAGCGGCGACGCCTGCGACAGAACTATGAAAAATTACCGCCCCGGCGCTGCCGCCTTCGGATCGAGCACCTCCACGGTCCCCGACTTGTCGCCCCCCGGCCGCGGGCTTCCCGTCAAAGTGTAGATGCGGCCGCCATAGGTCACGGCGCCGAAGCCGTGGCGGGCGGTAGGCAGGCGGGCCAGCGCGCGCCAGAGGTTGGCCGGCAGATCGAACGCCTCGACCTCGTCGTAGGTCTTCACCTTGGACTCGCCGCCGATCACGAACACCTCGCGGCCGAGCACCGCCGAGGCGACGCCGCTGCGGGCGGTCGGCAGGGGGGCGGCCTCGCTCCAGCGGTCGGTCGCCGGATCGTAGACCTGATTGGCCGTGAGGTTTTTGGACGAATCCCCGTCGATGCGCCCGCCGGTGGCGACGATGCGGCCCTCCACCGTCTGCACCGCGAGGTGATCGCGCGGCGTCGGCAGCGGCGCCGCGCTCGCCCAGGAATCGGTCGCCGGATCGTAGATCTCGTGGGTCGTGACGTTGCCCCGGCCCGAGCCGCTGCCGCCGACGACGTGGATTCTTCCGCCGATCGGCGTCGCCCCGCCCGCGGCGCGCGGGGTCGGCAATCGGGCGCGCGGCTCCCAGGCATCCGCCTTCGGGTCGTAGGCCCAGACCTTCGGGCTCGCCTCCCAGCCGTTCACGTAGCCGCCGAACACGTAGATCTTGCCGCCCCGTTCGGCCGCCATGGTGTGGTGGACCGGGTAGGGGAACGGCGCGCCCTTGCTCCAGCGGTCGGCGGCGAGGTCGTAGATCAGCAGTTCGGTCGCGCCATTGTAGTCGCCGACGACGTAGGCCTTGCCGTCGAGCGCCGCGACCGCGACCTCGGAGCGCTCGGCGGGCGCCGAACTCGCGCCGGCCCAGGCGCCGACCTCATGGGCGGCGGCGGGAGGCGCGGCGCAGAGGAGCCCGAGCAGGATCAGGCGGGGAAAGGGGCGTTGAGGCATGACCGGTCTCCGGCGTCTATTCGGCGTCAACGCGGCAATCGGACGAGAGGGCCCGAGACGCGCCGGGACTTGCGCTCACAACCCGTTGCGGCGAGAACCCCGGCGGGGCGAATTCGAAGAGATTGTCGAGAAGACGGGATCGGGGCAATGCTCATCAAGGCCGCCGCCGCGGCTCTGCGCCAGGTGTTGTCCCCGGCGCTGCGCGGCATCCTGCTCAAGTCCCTGGCGCTGACGATCGGCCTCCTGATCGCGGTGTGGTTCGGACTCACCCGCCTGATCCAGGCGTTCCAGGCAAGCCACCACATCTCGGCGGACTACCCCTTCCTCGACACGATCGCCTATTTCCTGGCTGGGGCCGGGCTGTTCGTGGCGCTCGCCTACGTCATGCCCGCGGTCTCGATCCTGGTGGCGGGCTTCTTCCTCGACGACGTGGCCGAGATCGTCGAGCGCACCGATTTCCCCGCCGAGCCGCAGGGCCGCGCGCTGCCCTTCGGCGCGGCGATGTGGTCGGCGGCGCGCTTCGCCGGGCTCGCCCTGCTCGTGAACCTCGTGGCGCTGATCCTCGTCTTCGTGCCGGGGGTGAACCTCATCGCGTTCTTCGGCGCCAACGCCTACCTCTTGGGCCGCGAGTATTTCGAACTCGCCGCCGGCCGTTTCCGGCCGTTGGCGGACGCGCGGGCCATGCGCGAGCATTTCGGTTTCAGGGTGATCCTCGCCGGTTGCCTGCTCGCCGGGATGATGGTGATCCCGATCGTCAACCTCCTCACCCCGCTGTTCGGCGTCGCGCTGATGGTTCACCTGCACAAGGGCCTGGAGCGCAAGGCGATGCTGTCGGGCCCCGGCGCGAACGCCCGGCTGTCGCACCGGGGTTGAACGTGCCCAGTGGTCCCGTGGCAAAGCCACGCCGTATGTCCGGGCGCGAAGAGCGCCCCGCGCAGCGGCCCCGGCGCCAGCCGAGGCATCGAGAGCATCGTCCTCGATATAGGATCCAGGACGATGCTCTATGTTTTTGTGCCGCATCGTCTTTTTCCGAAAGCTGGAAACCACCTTTCGGGACGATGCTCTAAGCCCGCGGAGGTGGGCGCCGGGGCTTGAGGCCAAGCAAGAAAACGGAGTCCCGCTCCGGGACGTTGCTTAACAATTTCGATACGGAATCGCCGCGCACGCCGATTGCAGTTCTCCGCCCGCGCCGTCCCCTCGACGGCGATCGATGCGGAATCTGTCCCGAGGCGGTCACCGGCGATGTTGCAGATCGAGAGCAGGGAGGCGACCGGCCGGGCCCTGGTGCTGGCGCCGCCCATCGCGGGCGAGATCGACCGCACCGCCGAGATCGGCGACCTCTGGCGCATCCTGTGGCGGCGCCGGGCCACCATCGTCTGGACCACGCTCGCCCTCGTCGCGGCCACGCTCGCTTACTGCGTCCTGACGCCTCCGCTCTACACCGCGACCGCCCAGCTCCTGATCGATCCGCGCGACCGGCAGGTTTTGACGAACGACATCAACCCGACCATGGTGGCCCCCGACGGTGGCGTCACCCAGGTCGAGAGTCAGGCTCGCGTGCTCGAATCGGCCGGCGTGCTGACCCGCGCGGCGGCGGCGACCGGCCTCGACGCCGACCCCGAATTCACCGGCAAGGGCGAGTTCGGCACGCTCGTCTCCGACCTGCGCGACTGGATCGGCTGGCCGGAGCCGGCGGATTCGCTCACCGACCGCGAGGACCGGCTGCTGCGCAACATGCGCAAGCGCCTCGCGGTGAAGCGCGCCGACAAGGTGTTCGTGATCGACATCGTGTTCACGGCCAAATCCGCCGAGAAGGCCTCCCGCACCGCCAACGCCATCGCGGCGGCCTATCTCGCCGATCAGAGCGACGCGCGTACCGAAGCCTCGAAGCGGGCCTCCGGCTCGCTGACCGACCGCCTCGCCGAGCAGCGCGAGCGGGTGCGCCAAGCCGAGGAGCGGGCCGAGGCCTACCGCTCGAAGAAGGACCTCGTGCGCTCGAACGGGCGCCTCGTCACCGAGCAGCAGCTCGGCGAGATCAACGTGAGCCTCAGCGCCGCCCAGGCCAAGACCGCCGAGCTGAAGGCCCGCCTCGACCAGATCGAGCAGGCCCGCCGCACCGGCGCGCCGGAGGCGATCAACGAAGCGATCCAGTCCAACACTATCGGGAAGCTCCGGGCGCAATACGCCGAACTGGTCGAGCGGCAGGCGGATCTCCGCACGCAGCTCGGCGCCCGCCATCCCTCCATCGTGGCAGTGAGCGCGCAGATGCAGGACGTGCGCGCGCTAATCGTGTCCGAACTCGGCCGCATCGCCCAGTCGGCGCGCGCCGATTACGAGCGGGCGGCGGCAAGCGAGCGCGCCCTGTCGAAGAACCTCGACCGCCTGCGGGGCGAGAGCACGGCGACGAACCAGGCGGCGGTGAAGCTGCGCGAGCTGGAGCGCGAGGTCGAGGCGAGCCGCAGCGTCTACACCTCGTTCCTCACCCGCGCCCGCGAGATCGAGGAGCGGGCCAACATCGACGCCACCAACGCCCGCGTGGTCACGCAGGCGATCCCGCCGCAAGAGAAGAGCTGGCCGATGCCGGCCCTGTTCGCGCTGGCCGCCGCCGCGGCCGGAATGGGCCTCGGCACCGGGCTCGCCCTGGTGCGCGAATACGCCAACCCGGTGCTGCTCTCCCGCAGCCAGTTTCAGGGGCTGACGGGCGCGCCGGTCATCGGCACCGTGCCGGACGGGCCGCGCCGCCGCGGCGGACACGCCCGCAAGGCGGCGCAGGTTGCACGCGAGGCCGCGGGCGCGCTCGCTTTGACGCGATTGCTCGGCATCCGCGGCGGCACGCTCGGGACCGCGACCAGCGTCTTCGTCACCTCGGCCGGCTCGGACGGCACCGAGCGGCGCCGCGTCTCGCAGCTCCTGGCTTCACTGGGTGAAGCGCGCGGCCTCCAAGTCCTGATGATCGAGGCCGACCTGCTCGGCCCGGAGGCGACGCCGGGCCTGCTCGACGTGCTGCGCGGCGACGAGCCGCTCGCCACGGTGATGCGGCGCGAGCCGTCGAGCGGCGTGCGCTTCCTCGGCGTCGGCCGGCCCAAGCGCGCGCCGAGCGAGCGCGGCCGCGAGGCCCGCGAGCGCTTCCTCACGGAGATCGGCCGCCGCTTCGACCTCGTCATCGTCGATGGCGGCGCCATCACCGAGAACCCGCAGGCCGCGAGCCTGATGCCGCTCGCCGACGGCGTCCTCCTCGTCGCCCGCCTCGGCACCACGCCGCAGCGCGACGTCGCCGATCTGGTGGAGGCGGCGGGCCTGGCCGGGCACCCGGTCAGCGCGGGCCTCATCGTGACGCGGGCATGAGGCGGCTCAGGTGACCGCCGGCCCGCAGCTCCCGTCCTCGGCCTGGGCCATCCCGGTCCGCCGCACCCACACCCCCAAAGCCCCCTCCGCCGCCCCGGCGATCCTGCTGCTGCTCGTCCTCTTTCTCCTGTCCGGCGGCGTGCTGTGGCATCTCGGCGTCAACTACGACGGCATGACCGGGGGGGCCGCGGCCAAGATCCATCCGGCGTCCTACCTCGCGCCGCTCTGCCTCGTCTGGGTCATGCTCGCGTCCGGCGATCCGGTCGGGTTCGTCGTCCGCACCGCCCGCGACGCGCCCGCGAGCCTTCTGCTGCTCGTGACCGGCACGGCGCTCCTCGTGCAGATTGCGCTCCGCTCCGGCACCGGGCTCGCCGGCTCGATCGACACCTTCGTCGGCCCGGCCCTCGTCATGATGCTGCTGGTCCGGATCGATCCTGCCCGTCTCGGCCCCCTGGAGACCGCCCTGCACGGCATGATGCTGGCCAATGCCGGGCTCGGCCTCGCCGAGTTCGCGACCGGCACCCGCCTCTTCCCCTACCGCCTCGACGGCGAGGTTTTTGCCACCGACCCCCGCTCCACCGCCCTGCAGGGTCATCCCCTCGTCAACGCGCTGGTCACCGCGACCTACATCCTCGCCCTGATCGCGGGCGGTGGCCGGCTGCGGCCGTGGCAGCGCCTCGCGATGCTGGCTTTGCAGATGGGGGCGCTCGTCACCTTCGGCGGGCGCTCGGCCATCGTCGCCGTGGTGGGGCTCGGCGGTCTCTACGGGCTCGTCGCGACCCTGCGGGTGCTGCGCACCGGCCGGGTGCCCCTGCTCGGGGCCGCCGCCGGGCTGTCGCTCCTGACCATGGCGCCGCTCGCCGTGGTGGCGCTCGCGTTCGGTGGGTTCTTCGATACCCTGGCCGAGCGCTTCGTCTCCGACGGCGGCAGCGCCAACGCCCGGATCGAGATGCTGGCGCTCCTCGACCGCATCCCCCTGCACGAACTGATGCTCGGCCCCGATACCAGCTTCGTCGAGACCCTGCGGCGGATGCACGGGCTCGAATGGGGCATCGAGAACCCGATCGTCCGGATGGTGCTCTACCAGGGCGTGGTCATGACCGCGTTGCTGACGCTGGCCGTGACCCTGTTCATCGCCGAGATCGTGCGCCGCTGCCGGCCCGGCACGTTCCTGCCGGTGCTGGGCTTCGCGCTGCTGCTCAACACGTCGGAGAGCATCGCCAGCAAGACGACGGTGCTGGCGAAGTTCGCGATCCTGATGCTGGTGCTCTACCGGCCGCTGCCGCCGCGCTACGCCCGCCCGGCCTCGGCCGAGAGCATCAGCGGGTCGATCCCCAAGCCTCTCAGCGCCTGATCGTACTTGGTGCCCAAGCCCGCCCCGAAGATCAGCTCCGGGTCGGCCGGGCAATTCAGCCAGCCATTCGCCAGCATCTCGTTCTCGAGCTGGCCCGCCTGCCAGCCGGCATAGCCCAGCGCCAGCACCGCGTTCGACGGCCCCTTGCCGTCGGCGATGGCGCGCAGAATCTCCACGGTCGCGGTCAGGCACACGCCCTCGTCGATCTGCAGCGTCGACTGGTCGATGTGGAAGTCGGCGGTGTGGAGCACGAAGCCGCGCTTGGCATCGACCGGGCCACCCATCAGCACCGGCATGTGGCCGACCTGCTCGCGCAGGCGGATCGCGTCGGATTCGCTGGCGATGTCGAGCTGGATCAGCAGGTCCGGCATGCTGAGGTCGGCCACCGGCTTGTTGACGATGATGCCCATCGCCCCATCGGCCGAGTGGGCGCAGAGGTAGATCACCGAGCGCGCGAACCGCTCGTCGCCGATGCCGGGCATGGCGACCAGGAACTGGCCGCCGAGATAGGCCGGATCTTTGAGGGGTGAGGCGGGGCTCTGCATGGACCCATGCTAATCCGCCTTGGAGCGTTGATCCATAAGCCAAACGCGCGCGCGGGCGTGCCTCGACAGGGGCCGGCCCCGCGTCTAACGCTGGCCGGGCACAAGTGGACTATCCCACCGATAATCCTGGCGGACAGGATGCGAGGAGAGCACGGATGACGATTCAGGTCGGCGATCACCTGCCCCAGGTCACCTTCCGGGTGAGCGGCCCCGACGGCCCGCAAGCCAAGACCACCGACGACCTGTTCAAGGGCCGCCGCGTCGTGCTGATCGGCGTGCCCGGCGCCTTCACCCCCGCCTGCCACCGCAACCACCTGCCGGGCTACGTCACGAACCGCGAGGCGATCCTGGCCCGCGGCATCGACGCCATCGCGGTGACTTCGGTCAACGACGTGTTCGTGCTCAACGCATGGCAGCAGCAGAGCGGCGCCGAGGGCATCGAGTTCCTGGCCGACGGCAACGCCGAGTTCGCCAAGGCCACCGGCCTGGAGATGGACGGCACCGGCTTCGGCCTCGGCATCCGCTCGCAGCGCTACGCCATGCTGGTGGACGACGGCGTGGTGCGGGTGCTCAACGTCGAGGACACGCCGTCCAAGGCGGAGATTTCCGGCGCGGAAGCGCTGCTGAAGGTGATCTGATCCGCGACGGACACCCCCTCCCCCCTCTGCGGGGGAGGGTTATTTCGGAGACCACCCGTAATCGCGCGCGTCCTTAGCCGCGCGATGGAACGCCAGCCGCCGGTCGTATTCCAGCGGGTTCTTGGGCTGCACCAGCGCACCCGGCGGCACGTTGAGCCAATCGACCAGCCGGGTCAGCATGAACCGCATCGCCGCGCCGCGCGCCAGGATCGGCAGCGCCTCGATTTCCGCCGGCTCCAGCCGCCGCACCGCGTCGTAGCCCGTGATCATCGCGCCGGCCTTGTCGCGGTGAAAAATGCCGTCGGCGTCGAAGCACCATGCGTTGAGGCTGATGGCGAGGTCGTAGGCGAAGGCGTCGGTGCAGGCGAAGTAGAAGTCGATCAGCCCCGACAGTTCGTCGCCGATGAAGAACACGTTGTCGGTGAAGAGGTCGGCGTGGATCACGCCCGTCGGCAACCCGACCGGCCAGGAGGCTTCCAGAACGTCGAGGTCGGCCCGCGTGCGCGCGGCGAGGCCCGGCGCCACCGTGTCGGCCTGCCCTTCCGCCTGGACGAAGAGCGGGCGCCACGCCCCGACGGACAGGTTGTTCTCGCGCCGCATGGGAAAATCGCGGCCGGCCGCATGCAGCCCGGCGAGCGCGGCACCGAGCGCCCGGCAATGCTCGGCGTTGGGGCGGCTCAGCGAGACGCCCTCCAGAAAGGTCACGATGGCCGCGGGGCGGCCGCACAGGCGCCCCAGCGCCGTGCCGGCGCGGTTGCGCACCGGCTGCGGGCAGGCGAGGCCGGCGCGGGCGAGGTGCCCCATCAGGTTGATGAAGAACGGCAATTCGGCTTCGTTCACCCGCTTCTCGTAGAGGGTGAGGATGAAGTTGCCGGCTTCCGTGTGCAGGAAGAAGTTCGAGTTCTCGACGCCCTCGGCGATGCCCTTGCACGAGAGCAGGGCGCCGATCTCGTACTCAGCGAGGAAGGCGCGCAGCGCCTCGTCGGAAACGTCGGTGTAGACCGCCACGGATCGCTTGCCCGTTCACGCAAAGGAAAGGGGCGCCGTGAGCGCCCCTCGTGTCGTCACCGGATAGCCGGCGTGGTCGAAAAAAACTACTCGGCCGCCTCGCTGCGCAGCTCGCGCGGCAGCGGGAAGGACATGTCCTCGATCGTCACCGAGACCTGATCCACCGTCACGTCGAAGCGCGCGGCGAAGGCGTCGATGATCTCCTCCACCAGCACCTCGGGGGCCGAGGCGCCGGCCGTCAGGCCAAGGCGGCGGATGTCCTTGAAAGCGTCCCAGTCGATCTCTTCCGCCCGCAGGACGAGGCGGGTGATCGGGCAGCCGGCACGCTCGGCGACCTCGCGCAGGCGCTGCGAGTTCGAGGAGTTGGAGGAGCCGACGACGATCAGGGCATCGACCCGCGGCGCGACTTCCTTGACCGCTTCCTGGCGGTTGGTGGTCGCATAGCAGATGTCGTCCTTGTGGGGGCCGTGGATCGCCGGGAACTTGGCCTTCAGCGCCTCGACGATGTGCTTGGTGTCGTCGATCGACAGCGTGGTCTGCGTCACCCAGGCCAGCGCCTGCTCGGCCGGGGGATTGAGCACCTCGATCTGGTCGATGTCCTCGACCAGCGTGATCGAGCCCTTGGGCAGCTGGCCCATGGTGCCGACGACCTCCGGATGGCCGGAATGGCCGACGAGCAGCACGTGGCGCCCGCGCTTGTGGTGAATCTCGGCCTCGCGGTGGACCTTGGTCACCAGCGGGCAGGTGGCGTCGATGGTGGTCAGCCCGCGGGTGACGGCGTTCTGCGGCACGGTCTTGGCGACGCCGTGGGCGGAGAAGATGACCGGGGCGCCGCTGTCGGGCACCTCGTCCAGCTCGCGCACGAACACCGCGCCCTTCCGCTTCAGCGTCTCGACCACGTACTTGTTGTGGACGATCTCGTGGCGGACGTAGACCGGCGCGCCGTAGATCGCCAGCGCGCGCTCGACCACGTCGATGGCCCGCACCACGCCGGCGCAGAAGCCGCGCGGCGCGCAGAGCAGGATTTCCAGCGGCGGCTTGTCCCCCGTCACGGCCGGATGCGGGACCCTGTTCGGGTCGGCGGTCAGGTTGATGGTATCGGCGCTCATGATCCGGCGATGTGGAGAGGGGTGGCCGGGTCTGTCAACAGCGGCCAGCCCGAAAGCCGCGACAGGGTCGAGATGCCTGTCCATTGCGCAACACATAGCACGTTTGGCGCGAAACGTGACCCCCATGCGGTCGGCACCCGCATGCGCGTAGGGGAAATGCTGGGACACGGTGACTGCGGTGTAGTGATTTTCGCCTTTTCGACCCCAACCGCCTTCACCCCGGGACCGCTCAGCGGAACCCGGCCCCAAAGGCGCGCGCCGGAAGCGTGCAATCCACCCGTGATGCGCGGTGCCAGGACAGCGTCGCGGCCAGTCGTGGATTCCGGGTTCGCTTAGCGCCCCGGAATGACGGCGGTGATGGGAGGATTGCCGATCACTTCATTCGCCTGATGGGCCCAAAGCGAGGGCGTCGTGTGACGAACGACACGCGAATCGGCCTCGCCGCCTCGGGTCTTGCGGGATAAGGGGAAGCTTCTTCCTCAATCCCGCGAAGCAACTCAAGGCTTCCATGGCGAGCGCCGCGACCCACGCCAGCTTCCTGCCGCCGGTGCTGACCTTCCTGTCGGCGGCGGTGATCGGCGTGCCGATCGTGCGGCTGCTCGGGCAGAGCGCCGTGCTGGGCTATCTCGTGGCCGGCGTCGTCATCGGCCCGGCCGGGCTCTCGCTCATCGCCGAACCCGAGACCGCGGCGAGCGTCGCCGAGATCGGCGTGGTGCTGCTGCTGTTCATCGTCGGGCTGGAGCTGGAAATCTCCCGCCTCGTCTCGATGCGCCGCGATATCTTTGGATTGGGCACGGCGCAGTTGGCGCTGTGCTCGCTGGCTCTCGCGGGGGCCGGCCTCGCCTTCGGTCTGACGCCCGCCGCCGCGACCGTGGTCGGCATCGCGCTGGCGCTCTCGGCGACGGCGGTGGCGCTGCAACTCCTTGAGGAACGCGGCGATCTCGGCAGCGCCTACGGGGGCCGCTCCTTCGCGGTGCTGCTGCTGCAGGACATCTCCGTCGTTGCGATCCTGGCGCTGCTGCCGCTGCTCGCCTCCGCCGGCGCCACGCCGAAGGACGGCTGGCTCGACGAGGGCCTGCGTTCGACCGCGCGCGCCGCCGCCGCGGTCGCCGGCGTGGTGATCGTCGGGCGCTACGGCCTCAACCCGTTCTTCCGCCTGCTCGCCGCCGCCGGTGGGCGCGAGGTGATGACGGCGGCCGCGCTGCTGGTCGTGCTCGGCACCGCCATGGTGATGGAGAAGGCGGGGCTCTCCATGGCGATGGGGGCGTTCCTGGCCGGCGTGATGCTCGCCGAATCGAACTTCCGGCATCAGCTGGAGGCCGACATCGAGCCGTTCCGCGGCATGCTGCTCGGCCTGTTCTTCATGAGCGTTGGCATGTCGATCGACGGCGGCTTGCTGGCCAACCACTGGGCCGCGCTGATCGGGGCGACGCTCGCCGCCATCGCCGTGAAAGTGGTACTCGTGGCCGGGCTTTTTCGCCTGTTCGGCTCGCCCTGGTTGGACGCCGTGCGCGGCGCCGCGGTGCTGGCGCCGGCCGGCGAGTTCGCCTTCGTGATCCTGCCCGCGGCCGCTGACTTGCGCATCCTCGAAGGGAATGTGCCCCGCTTCTGCGTGGCGCTGGCCGCGCTGACCATGCTGGTCGGGCCGATCATCGCCAAGGGCCTGGACATGCTCTTCGCCCGCCGCGCCAGTGAGGCGCAGCCGCCCTCGGATGTCGGGGACGTGGCGGAGTCCGGCGACACCCGCGTCCTCGTCGTCGGTTTCGGCCGCTTCGGGCAGATCCTGGCGCAGGTGCTGCTGGCCGAGGGCATCAGCATCACCGTGATCGACAAGGATGTCGGCCAGATCCGCGCGGCGACGAGCTTCGGCTTCCGCATCTATTACGGCGACGGCACCCGGCTCGACGTGCTGCGCGCCTCGGGGCTGGCCAAGGCCGACCTGATCTGCATCTGCATCGACGACGCGGGGGCCGCGACCAAGATCGTCGACATCGTCCACGAGGAATTCGCCAACGTCCGCACCTATGTGCGCGCCTACGACCGCACGCACGCGATCGCGCTGATGAACCGCGACGTGGATTTCCAGCTCCGCGAGACGGTCGAATCCGCCCTCGGCTTCGGCCGGGCGACGCTGGAGGGCCTTGGGCTCTCGGCCGAGGCCGCCGCACGAAGGGTCGAGGACGTGCGCAAGCGCGATGTCGCCCGCCTCGTGCTGCAACAGTCCGGCGCCATGCCGGACGGCTCGGGCTGGCTGCGCAGCACTCCGGAGGTGCGCCCCGAGCCGCTCACCGCGCCGACGCGGCCCTCGCGGGCGCTCTCGGCGGAGACCCGCGGCCTGATCGAGACGCAGCGCCACGAGGCCGCCACCCGCGTGCTGGAGCCCGAGGATTCCGAGCGGGATGCCTGAGGCCAAAGCGACGGCAAAAGCGACGGATAGCGGCGCGCGCTTCGTCACCGGCTCGATCCTGCGCCACGTCGTGGTGATGAGCGGCACCGGCTCGGTCGGGCTGATGGCGATCTTCGCCGTCGATCTGCTGTCGCTGTTCTACGTCTCCAAACTCGGCGATCCGGCGCTGACGGCGGCGGTCGGCTTCGCCTCCATCGTCCAGTTCTTCGCCATCGCGATCAATATCGGCCTGATGATCGCCGCCGGTGCCCTGGTCTCGCGGGCGGTCGGGCGCGGCGACATGGCGGGCGCCCGGCGGATCGCGACCTCGGTCAACGTCCACGTCTTCGTGGTCTCCGGCCTGCTCGTCCTGGCGCTGCTGGCGGTGCTCGACCCGCTGCTGCGCTCGATCGGGGCGGAAGGGCACACCCTGGAGGTCGCCAAGCGCTACCTTTGGATCAGCCTGCCTTCGAACCTGCTGCTCGGCCCCGGCATGCTGGCGACCGGCCTGCTGCGCGCGGTTGGGGCGGCGCGCGACGCGATGTCGGTGACCTTGGGCGGCGCCATCGTCACCGTCTTCCTCGATCCGGCGCTGATCTTCGGGCTCGGCCTCGGCGTGGACGGCGCCGCCATCGCGGTCTGCGTGGCGCGGCTCACCTTCGTGGTGATCGGCACGCGGGCGCTTCAACACCACCGCCTGCTGGAACGGCCGCGCCTGCCCGCCATCCTCGGCGACCTGCCGGAGGTGACCCGCATCGCGCTGCCCGCGGTGCTGACCAACCTCGCGCCCTCGGTCGCGAGCGCCTTCATCGCCCACGCCCTGTCGGGCTTCGGTCCGGAGGCCATAGCCGGCAACGTGGTGATCGATCGCCTCGCCCCGGTCGCCTTCTGCGGGCTGTTCGCGATGTCGGGCTCGATCGGGCCGATCCTTGGCCAGAACTGGGGCGCGGGCCGGTTCGACCGGATGCGCGGGGTGCTCACGCAGGGTGCGCTGGTGACCGCCCTCTACATCGTCCTCGTCTGGCTGGTGCTGGCGCTCGCCCGTGGGCCGCTGGCGGGCGCCTTCGAGCTGACGGGGGTCGCCGCCGACCTGTTCGGCTTCTTCTGCCTCGTCGCCGGACCGGTCTGGTTCTTCAACGGGCTGCTGTTCCTGGCCAACGCCTCGTTCAACAATCTCGGCTTCCCCTTCGTCTCGACCCTGCTGAACTGGGGCCGGGCGACGCTGGGCACCATGCCGCCCGCATGGTTGGGGGCGGCCTATTACGGACCCAAGGGCGTGATCGCCGGCACGGGGCTCGGCTCGGTCGCGTTCGGGCTCGTCGCCCTGGTGCTGGCCTTCCGCACGGTCGGCGCGCTGGAGCGCGGCAACCGGCCCGAGCCCGATCCCGATCCGGAGGTGCAGGAGGCCGCCCGCCACGACACGGGAGCCCCGGCCCCGGCGCCGTCGAGCGGAATGCCGGTGTAACCGGCTGGATTCGGCCGTCGAACGATGCTTTCCCCCTCGAAATCGCTCCGAAATCCGGCCCGCGGCTGGTCAGGGGCGGTCCGATGCGACACACTTCTCCGGAACGCCGTCCTGAGGGGCCGCATCCGAGGCGGCGTGAGGCGCCCTGTCATGTTCACGATGTTCGACATCCTCCAGAGCCAGGGCGACGCCAACCTCAAGGCGTTCGGGCAGCAATTCGGCCTGTCGCCGGACCAGACCCGTCGGGCCATGGAAGCCCTGATGCCGGCCCTCGGCCTCGGCCTCCAGAACCAGGCGACCGACCCGATGGGCATCAGTCGGATGTTCGGCTTCGGGATGCCGGGTGCCACGCCGAAATCCGCCGCCCCCGACATGATGGGAGGGATGTTCGGCTCGCCGATGCTGGCACAGGCGGTGATCCAGCAGGCGGCGTCCGCGAGCGGCGTCGGCAGTCAGGCTTTGCGCCAGATGCTGCCGATCATGGCCGGCATGGTGGTGGCCGGCATCGTTCACCTGATGCTCAACCCGCCGACCGCCCCGGCGGCGCAGCCCGCCCCCGCGGCCCCGAACTTCGGCAACCTCTGGGCCGACTGGATGAACGGACTGAGCGCCGCGGCCTCGGCCCAGACCGCCCCCCCGGCCAAGACCGCCCCGCCCTCCCGGCCGCAATTGCGCCGGGAGCCTCCGCCGAGCGCGCCTCCGCAGCCGGACGCCGCCAAGGCGTCGATGGAGGTGATCTCGCAGATGCTCCAGACCGGCGCCGAGGTTCAGGAGCAGAACGTCAAGGCGATGCGCGAGGTGTTCGACGCGTTCTGGAGCCAGAAGGACGCGTCCGCCGAACCGGGCAAGGCCCCGCCGGAGCCGGCGCAGGCCGCCAAGCCGCCCGCGCCGGAGGCCACCCCGAAGCCGACGGCGGCGCCGGGCGCGGCCCCGTCCGCGCGGCGCAAGCCCGGCACGCGGGGCTGACGCGGGCGCCTACTGAGCCAGCGTGTAGTACTGGATGATCGAATCGAACATGCCCTTCATCGCGTTGCCGAAAAGGAGCATGCAGGTGATCACCGCACCGGCCATGATCGCGGTGAGCAGCGAATACTCGATCATCGTCGCGCCGTCGGCGTCGCGGGCGAACCGGGTCGCGGCGATGCGCAGCCGGGCGGCGAGGGGCGCCATGCGCTCGGTCGAAATCAGTCGCACGGCGGATCGTCCCGGAATCGTGTCGGTCGTTTCGTACGCTAGCGGCTGCGAGTTGAGACGAGCTTAAACCGAATACCGAAGATTCCGGAGCTCATCCTGGGTTGCGCGGCGCTCAAACCGCACGCCGAGCGACGAGGAACAGGCGCGGAAAGGCGAGCAGCACGCGTCCGTCGTCGCCCTTCGGATAGGCCGTCTCCAGCGCCCGCTCGTAGGCCGCTAGGAAGCCGGCCCGGTGCTCGGGGGAGAGGGGGCCCAGGAACGGGCGCAGGCCCGTGCTCTGGAGCCACGCCACGATGGCCGCCGCGTCGGCGAGCGGGTGGAAATAGGTCGTCCGCCACAGATCGACGGAGCCGCAATCGGCTCCGCGCAGCAGGTCATAGTACGCCTGTGCCCCGAGGATCGGCGTGCGGGCGGCGGCCGGATCGCCGATGGACGCGGCCCAGGGACCGTCCGCGGCGACCGTGCGCATCAGCCGATGCGAGGGCTCGTCGAGGTTGTCCGGCATCTGCAAAGCGAGGCAGCCGCCGGGCCGGAGCTGGCGGACGAGGCGCGGCAGCAGGCTCGCGTGGTCGGGCAGCCATTGCAGCACCGCGTTGGCGAAGATCAGGTCCGGCGGGGTGTCCGGGTGGGCATCGCGCCGGTCGGCGGCGACGAAACGCAGGTTCGGCAGGGTGCGGCGGGCCTGGGCCAGCATGTCGGGGGCGCTGTCGATGCCGACGATGTCGGCTCTTGGAAAACGCTCGGCGAGGAGCGCGGTGCTGTTGCCCGGCCCGCAGCCGAGATCGACCAAGTGAGCAGCGTCCTCCAGCGGTACCCGCGCCAGGAGGTCGGCCGCCGGGCGGGTCCGCTCCTCGGAGAAACGGAGATACTGCGCCGCATTCCAGTCCGACATGCTCCCCTCCCGAAACGGTCGGCCATCGGAGAGAGATTACACGGTGGACAGGCCGGCGCACCGGCTTGGCGAACGGAGAAAGCCTCGTCAGCGTCGATTCCGGGGCGGGGGCCTGTCGGAGGGGATCATGCTCGAGGAATTCAAGAAATTCGCCCTGCGGGGCAACGTCGTCGATCTCGCCGTCGGCGTCATCATCGGCGCGGCGTTCGGGGCGATCGTCAACTCGCTGGTGCAGGACGTCATCATGCCGGTCATCGGCGCGGTGACCGGCGGGCTCGATTTCTCGAACTACTACATCCCGCTTTCGTCGAAGGTGCAGGCCGGCATGGCCTATGCCGACGCCAAGAAGGTCGGCGCGGTGATCGGCTACGGCCAGTTTCTGACGCTGGCGGTCAACTTCACCATCGTGGCCTTCGTGCTGTTCCTGGTCATCCGGGCGATGAACACGCTGAAAAGCCGGGAGGAGGCCAAGCCCGAGGCGGTCGCCGAGGTGCCGGCGGACGTGAAGCTGCTCGGCGAGATCCGCGACCTGCTGGCCGAGCGCCGACCGTCCGCCTGATCCGCGCTAGCGCATCGTCCTGGACATCGTATCCAGGACGATGCGCTACGTTCTTGTGCCGCATCGGCTTTTTTCCGAAAGCCGGCGACCAAATTCCGGGCCGATGATCTATTCCCGACGCGCGGCACCGTCCTGCGGTGCCACGCCGAAGGCGTCGAGGATGCGGTCGAGCGCATGGCCGACCGCCTCGGTGCCCTCCTCGTGGGTCTTCAGGCGGGTTTCGAGCCGCTTGATCTGTGGCTCGAACTTCTCCGGTACCTCCGGCTCGTCGCCAAGATAGCGGGGCTCGGGCGCGGCCACCGTATAGACGGTGCGCAACTCATGCCCGAGATGGTCCCGCACCGATTCCGGCAGCGGCGCCGGATCGGACGCCTCGTCGTGTCCGTTCATCGTCGGTCCTGTTCGGGTTTGGGTGATATCCATCCCGTCAACGACGGATACCGCGAGAGCGTTGCGTGTGTTTTCGATCCCGCTTTCTCTTCTGGCGGCGCGGAGGCCGGCGCCCGAGGATTGATCAGGCTATACGCGATACGGAGGGATGCGAACGAAAACGGCCCCGGCGCCGAAGCGCCGAGGCCGAGAAAGCGGCGCCGCCCGCGGGGGCGGCGCGCGTCGAGGTTCGATTACTCGATGACTTCGATGATGCGGTGACGTCCATCGACCAGCACCGGGCGGTCGTTGACGACGGTGTAGCGGGTGCCGCGGGTCACGCTGTACTCGTTCGGGACTTCGTAATAGGTCACGCCCGAGTTCGGCAGCACGGAACCGACGGCGACACGCCCATCGTAGTCGTAGGAGCGGACGTTGCGCTCGCGGACGTAGGAGCGGAAGCGGGGACGATCCTCGACGCCGAGGATGCCGCCGATCGTGCCGGTGGCCGCGCCGACCGCACCGCCGACGATCGCGCCGACCGGGCCGGCCGCATCCCCACCGTCCTGAGCGCCGCGCTCGGCACCGCGGAGGGTGCCCTGGGCCTGAGCGGCCATCGGCAGGGCAAGAGCGATCGCCGAGGCGGCCAGAAGGGTCTTGATCTTCATTCGTGCATCTCCGTCACCGTGACGTCCGCCGCCTGTCGTCTGCAGCGAAGCATGGCCGAACAACGCAGCATGCGGCGATTGGGATGCATGAAAAAACGAGAAAGGCCGAGATTATCCGCGTCTGCCCGGATTCGAGGCGGTTGTTTCAGGCGCGGCCTGGAGCGTGGATGAAAACTGTCTCCGGCCAAGTGCGGGCGCCGCGGCGGGCCCCGGATCGGAACGGCGAGATCGGTGTCTCGGGGGCACCGGCAACCGGACCGTAGACACAAGAACGCCATCGCGAGGCTCCGTCGAAGCCTCGCGATGGCGCGGTGTTCTCAGTCCGAAAGGAATCAGGCGTTCGAGCGGTCGGCCAGCTTGCTCGCCACGAACGACATCGCGCCGCCGACCGCGAACAGGATCGCGAAGGTGATCACCGCGTGCTTGAACAACAGGGGCTCGATGCCGGTGTCGGTGAACAGCACGGTGAGCACCGCGGTGATCGGCAGGAGCAGGAGGATCGAGAGCGGCACCAGCGGGTTCATGTCACGTCACTCGCGTTGTCGAAGCCGCGCCGCGGCCCGATTCCAGATAGATTGCGGAGGCGGTCTTAGCACCGCGTCTCGGGCCAAGGGAACTCCCGCCAGGCCGGATTCCACCGAGGTGCCGCAAAAGCCGCGGTGGTCAGCGTATCGTCTTGGAGCCCGGACTCCGCCCTATCCTCAAGCCGGGATACGCACCTGCGCCCGCAGCCCCCCGAGCGGAGCGTCGTGCAGCGTCACGTCTCCGCCGTGGGCACGTGCGATGTCGCGGGCGATGGCGAGGCCGAGCCCCGAGCCGCCCGCATCCTGGCGCGCGTCGTCGAGGCGCACGAACGGCTTGAACACCTCCTCGCGGCTCTCGACCGGGATGCCCGGCCCGTCGTCGTCGATGGCGACGAGGAAGGAGCGGTGTTCGCGTTTGCCGGAGATCGCCACCGTCTCGCCGTAGCGGGCGGCGTTGGCCGCGAGGTTGAACAGGCAGCGGCGCATGGCGTCGGCGCGCAGGGTGAGGACCGGGCTGCCGTCCAGTTCCACCGCCTCGACATGGGCACCGAGCCGCTCCACGTCGCTGCGCAGATCCTCCAGCATCACCCGCATGTCGGTGGGGGCCGCCGTCTCGGCGAGGTCGCCGCGGGCGAAGGCGAGGTAGCCCTCCAGCATCCGGCTCATCTCGTCCACGTCGCGGCGCAGATCCTCGACCTCCGGGGTCTGCTCGACCAGTTCGAGCGAGAGCTTGAAGCGGGTGATGATGGTGCGCAGGTCGTGGCTGACGCCGTTGAGCATCGTCGTGCGCTGCTCCATCGCCCGCTCGATGCGCCGCTTCATTTCGATGAAGGCGTGGCCGGCCTGCCGCACCTCGCGGGCGCCGCGGGGCTTGAACTCGATCTCGCGCCCCTTGCCGAACCCTTCCGCCACAGCCGAGAGCCGCAGGATCGGCTTGATCTGGTTGCGCAGGAACAGGATCGCGACGCCGAGCAGCACCAGCGACGAGCCGGTCATCCACAAGAGGAAGATGTGCGAGTTCGAGGCGTAGGCCTGGCTGCGCCGCGCCATGATCCGCATCACGCCGTCGGGGATCGCCACCCTGATCTCGATCAGGTTCGAGCGGCCGACGGTGTCGATCCAGTAGGGCCGCCGGATCTGGCGCTTGATCTCGTCGGAGAGCGCCTCGTCGAGGATCGAGAAGAACGGGCGCGGGCCCGGTGTCGGGAGCTTGGCCCCCTTCAGGATGTCGAGATCGAGGTTCAGCCGCTCGCCCGCGATGCGGGTGATGGTCTCGGCGTTCCGGTCCTGCGGATAGGTCTCGTAGATGTCGATGAGCGCGGCGATGTCGGCGGTGACGGCGGAAGAGAGGCGGCGCGTCACGAGCTGCCAGTGCCGCTCCATGAAGGTGTAGGCGATCACGGACTGGAGCAGGACGACGGGGGCGATGATGATGATGAGCGAGCGGGCGTAGAGGCCCTTGGGCAGCACGTCGCCGATGCGCCGCGCGAGGCGCCGCCACGCCCGGCGCACCGGGCCGAAGGCGCCGGCCCGCCGGGCGGGGGCCGTCCTGGAGTCGGCGGAGCCCGCCATGATTTGTCTCAATCGATGACGAGGCGGTAGCCGACGCCGCGCACCGTCTGGAGGAAGCTCGGATTGGCCGGGTCCGGCTCGATCTTGCGGCGCAGGCGGTTGATCTGCACGTCGAGGGTGCGCTCGGCGGCGAAGCCCCCGTTGCCGGCCAGCGTCTCGCGGTCGACGTTGCCGCCCCGCGCCTGGGACAGGATCGCCAGGATCTCGCGCTCGCGCTCGGCGATCTTCACGGTCTCGCCGTCGCGCTTCAGTTCGCCCCGTTCGGCCCGGAAGGTGAAGGGGCCGAAGCTGACGGCACCGTCAGTGACGGGGCGAGCTTCCGGCACGGCACTGTGGCGACGGATGATGTTGTTGAGCCGCAGGATCAGCTCGCGCGGTTCGAAGGGCTTGGGCAGGTAGTCATCGGCGCCGATCTCGAGGCCCGTGACCCGGTCGTTGGGGTTGGAGCGGGCCGTCAGCATCAGGATCGGCACAAGCGAGGTCTCGCGCACCGAGCGGGCATAGTCGAAGCCGCTCTCGCCCGGCATCATCACGTCGAGGACGAGGGCATCGAACACGAAGGCTTGGGAGCGCGTGCGCGCCTCGGCGGCGCTCGCGGCCGCCGTGACGCGAAACCCCTGCTCCGAAAGGAAGCGCGCGAGCAGTTCGCGCAGGCGCCGGTCGTCGTCGACGATGAGGATGTGGGGGGCGTGGTCGGGCAGCTCCGCCCTCGGCTTCGGGGCAGCCCCCGGTGCGGGCGTGGCCGACATCAGGCGCGTACCCCGGCACGGCGGGCCATCAGGCGGCGCACGGCGGCGCGGTCGCCGGGCTCGATCATCGCGAGCAGGAAGCCCTGGGCCGAGGCGATGCGGGCGTCGCGGTCGCTGCGGCCCGCCTCGACCGCCGGCTCCTCGATGGCGCGGGCGACGCGGCGCACCTGGACGCGGGTGAGGTCGGCGGTGAGGCTGCGCCCGGTCGGGGTGCAGAACAGCAGGCGCTGGCGCCGGTCGCTGGTGCCGGTGCGCTGCTCGACATAGCCCTGGTCGATCAAGTCCTTGAGCACCCGGTTCAGGCTCTGCTTGGTGATGCGCAGGATATCGAGGAGTTCGGCGATGGTGAGGCCGGGATAGCGATCGACGAAATGCAAAACCCTGTGATGGGCCCGTCCGAATCCGTACTCGGCGAGAATCCGGTCGGGATCGCCGACGAAGTCGCGATAGGCGAAGAACAGAAGCTCGATCAGGTCGTCGCTGTCGCGGACCGGCGCCTCGGTTTCGCGTACGGTCTCGGCCGCTCTCGTCATCACGCGGGTCACGTCGTCGGAGCCTTCCGTCGAAGGCGCAGGGCGGAGGACCTGAGCCAGATAAGTCAGTGTTGTTGACATATCTCAGCCCCATTGCTACCCGTCAACCCGCCCGGCAGACCGTGGCCCAGCAGCCTAGCGTCCCCGCTCGTTGCGAGCGGTCGCGCGCCGGTTTCAGCCCTGGATCCCGCGGCCCGCGCGCGGCCGCGCAGAGGAAGTTTTGAGCGATGTCCGTCATCCCGTTCGACGAGCGCGAGGGCACGATCTGGTTCGACGGCGCCATGGTGCCGTGGCGCGATGCGAAGATCCACGTGCTGAGCCACGGGCTCCATTACGGATCGGCGGTGTTCGAGGGCGAGCGGGCCTATGGCGGGGCCATCTTCAAGAGCCGCGAGCATTCCGAGCGCCTGCGCCGCTCGGCCGAACTTCTGGACTTCACGATTCCCTACTCGGTCGATGAGATCGAGGCGGCCAAGGCCCACGTGCTCGCCACCTCCGGCCTGCAGGACGCCTATCTCCGCCCGGTCGCGTGGCGCGGCTCGGAGATGATGGGCGTGGCGGCGCAGAAGAACACCATCCACCTCGCCATCGCGGCCTGGGAATGGCCGAGCTATTTCGATCCGGCGACCAAGATGAAGGGCATCCGCCTCGACCTCGCCGACTACCGCCGGCCCGACCCGCGCACCGCCCCCTCGACCTCGAAGGCGGCCGGCCTCTACATGATCTGCACGATCTCGAAGCACCGGGCCGAGAACAAGGGCTATGCCGACGCGCTGATGCTCGACTGGGAGGACAACGTCGCCGAATGCACCGGCGCCAACGTGTTCTTCGTGGCCGACGGGGTGATCCACACGCCCCAGGCCGACCGCTTCCTCAACGGCATCACCCGCCAGACGGTGATCGAACTCGCCAAGCGCCGCGGCATCCGCGTGATCGAGCGCCGCATCCGCCCCGAGGAGATGTCGGGCTTCTCCGAGTGCTTCATCACCGGCTCGGCCGCGGAAGTGACACCTGTCTCCGAGATCGGCCCCTACCGCTTCACCCCGGCCGAGCTGACCAAGACGCTGATGGACGATTACAGCGCCGAGGTGCAGCCGCGCGCCGCGGCCGCCTGATTTTTTATAGGGTTTCTGTGGAGGGCGCGGACGCCGCGTCCTCCCGCCGGAACCCTTGCCTTTGCGCCTGCGTTTCATGGAAGACTATCAAGAACAATCCATGAACGCGCAAGGTGCCGTATGACTGCCAAGACCAAAGAGAAGCAGGCCGAGAACCCGAAGGTCGATCCGACCGATGAGTCGAACCGGATCAAGGACCCGAACGAGTGGACCACCGGCGGCGAGCCGATGACGGGTGCCCAGGCCTCGTACCTCAAGACGCTGTCCGAGCAGGCGAAATCGCCGGAGGCGTTCGACCCGGACCTCGACAAGGCCGAAGCTTCGAAGCGCATCGACGCCCTGCGGCAGGAGACCGGCAAGGCTTAAACCCGCGCATAAGACGAGCCTCCTACCCAACCCCCCGTCCTGCGGTGCCGCAAAGCGCCCTCGAGGGAGGGTTCCAGCGGATCGCGAGATCCCTGGAGCCCGCCTTCGGGGGCGCTGTCTCGCGTCGACATCTCAGGATGCGGGGGTTTGTTCGAACGAAGCAATCCCGGCTGAGAAGTCCCATCAGGCCGGCAAGCCTCTCCGGGCCGGCGGCATCCATGAGCGGCTGCGCCCGGTGCCGGAACGGCATCGGCCCAACCCGCCCGGACGGCCGAGCGGGAGCGACGGCGGCGAGCGCGTGCCGCCCCCAGCCCCGCCGATGCGCCTCACCCCAAAACCCATCCGGCAGTTCTCGCAGCAGCGACCGCAGAATCCGCGGTCGTCTTTCCTAAGCCACGCCGCCATGTGTCTCCGGCGTTTCAATTTCGTTTAGCACCAGTTCATTTTTCGATTGGTATCGAAACTAGAATTCTTCCAAGAAGCTGAGCCATAGTCGAGGCCACTGCCAGGATGACCGACGAACCGACGCACGCCGACCGCGAAGATCTGCCCGAGGCGGATCGACAGAACGCCACGAAGGCCGTTCCGGGCCATCTGGCGCTGGCGCTGCGCGACTACTTCGATGTCGCCGCGCAGGCCCCCCTCCCCGACCGTCTCGGCGAGCTTATGGGCCGCTTCGAGGCGGCGCTCGCGTCTCTGGGCGGGCGAATGGAGACGGTGTTTCGCGACGACCTCGTGAGAGCGCTGCCGATGCTGCGCACCTTCGCGATCTCGCTCACCGCCAACCCGAGCCGCGCCGACGACCTCGTGCAGGAGACGATGGTGAAGGCCTGGGCCAACCGCGAGCGGTTCACCCCCGGCACCAATTTCACCGCGTGGCTGTTCACGATCCTGCGCAACCAGTTCTACACCGAGATCCGCAAGGGCCGCCGCGAAGTCGAGGACGCCGACGGCGTCCATGCCGGCACGCTCACCACCCAGGCCGATCAGGAGCACGCCGCAGGCCTGCGCATGGTAATGAACCTGATCGGCACCCTGCCCCTGCCACAGCGCCAGGCGCTGCTGCTCGTCGGCGCCGAGGGCTTTACGTACGAGGAAGCCGCCGAGCGGCTGGGCTGTCAGGTCGGCACGGTGAAGAGCCGGGTAAGCCGGGCGCGAGCGTTCCTGTCGGAATCGTTCGAGGGGTTGCCGACCGGGCTCGCAACAGCGCGGGCCTAATTTTCACCACCGTCATGCCGGGTCGCGAAGCGAACCCGGAATCCACGACTGGCCGCGGTGCTTGTCGTGGCCGCACATCACGGGTGGATTCCGGGTTCCGCTGCGCGGCCCCGGAATGCCGGCGTGAGTAAAATCTTCCCGATCACACGTCGAGGTTGGCCACGCTCAAGGCGTTCTCCTGAATGAACTCGCGCCGCGGCTCGACCACGTCGCCCATCAGCTTGACGAACAGGTCGTCGGCGTCGGTCGTGTCCTTGACCTTCACCTGCAGCAGCGAGCGCACCTCGCGGTCCAGCGTCGTCTCCCAGAGTTGCTGCGCGGTCATCTCGCCCAGGCCCTTGTAGCGCTGAAGCTGGAGACCCTTGCGGCCGAAGGCCATCACCGCCTCGAACAGGCCGACGGGGCCATGCAGCACCGTCTCGTCGCCCTTGCGGGCGAGCGTCACTGGCTCGGAATAGATCTCCCGCAAGGCGTCGGCACGCTCGGCGAAGCGGCGCGCCTCCTGTGAAGCGATCAACGTGGCGTCGAGGTTGGCCACCTGTTTCACGCTGCGCAGCGTCCGGCTGAAGACGTAGCCGCCTTCCGCAGCCTCGCCGGTCCAGCCCTTCTCGATCTCGTCGGCGATGGCGTCGAGCCGCTTGGCCGTGCGGTCGGCCAACACCTCGGCCTCGCCCGGATTCTCCGCCGCCTCGCGGTCGAAGGCGCCGGCCAGCACCGCCTGCTCGATCACGGCGCGGTCGTAGCGGGTGTGGAGCCCGTGCAGGATGCCGCGGAAGGCGCGGGCCTCCTCGACCAGGGACTTGAGCTGCGCCCCGCCGAACTCGGTGCCCGAGGCCAGCCGCAGCACCGCGCCCTCGACGCCCTGATCCATCAGGTAGTCTTCGAGCGCCCGCTCGTCCTTGAGGTAGAGCACCTTGCGCGCGCGCTCGGCTTTGTAGAGCGGCGGCTGGGCGATGTAGAGGTGCCCGCGATCGATCAGCTCGGGCATCTGGCGGAAGAAGAACGTCAGCAGCAGGGTGCGGATGTGCGAGCCGTCCACGTCCGCATCGGTCATGATGATGATGCGGTGATAGCGCAGCTTGTCCGGGTTGAATCCCTCGCGATCCGTCGAGGAACGGCCGATCCCGGCGCCGAGCGCGGTGATCAGCGTGCCGATCTCGGCGGAGGACAGCATCCGGTCGGCGCGCACCCGCTCAACGTTCAAAATCTTTCCGCGCAGCGGAAGGACCGCCTGGAAGGTCCGGTCGCGGCCCTGCTTGGCCGAACCGCCGGCGGAATCGCCCTCCACCAGCAGCAATTCGCATTTCGACGGGTCGCGCTCCTGGCAATCGGCGAGCTTTCCGGGAAGCGAGGCGATGTCGAGCGCGCCTTTGCGCGTGATGGTCTCGCGCGCCTTGCGGGCGGCCTCGCGGGCGGCGGCCGCCAACACCACCTTGCCCATCACCGACTTGGCCTGGGCCGGGTTCTCCTCCAGCCAGGTCGAGAGCCCCTCGTTCAAGATGTTCTCGACCGCCGGGCGGACCTCGGAGGAGACGAGCTTGTCCTTGGTCTGCGACGAGAATTTCGGGTCCGGCACCTGCACCGAGATCACCGCGGTCAGCCCCTCGCGGCAATCGTCGCCGGTGAGCGAGACCTTCTCGCGCTTGGCGACGCCCGACGACTCGGCGTAGCCGGTGATCTGGCGCGTGAGCGCGGCGCGGAACCCCGCCATGTGGGTGCCGCCGTCGCGCTGCGGGATGTTGTTGGTGAAGGGCAGCACCGTCTCGTTGAACGAGTCGTTCCACCAGAACGCCACCTCGACGCGGATGCCGTCGCGCTCGCCCAAGACGGTGACGGGCTTGGCCATGCCGTCGACCGGTTTGCGTGACCGGTCGAGGTAGCGCACGAATTCCTCGACGCCGCCCTGGTAGCAGAGCTCCTCGCGCTTGTGCTCGGCGTGGCGCGCGTCGGTCAGCACGATGCGCACGCCCGAATTCAGGAAGGCGAGTTCCCGCAGACGCTTTTCCAGCGTCGGATAGTCGAACTCGACCATCGTGAAGGTGTCTTGCGAGGGGGTGAAGGTCACCTCGGTGCCGCGCCGGTCGCCCGCGGGGCCGACCACCTCCAGCGGCGCCACCGCGTCGCCGTGACGGAACTCCATCCGGTGCTCCTTGCCGGCGCGCCAGATGCGCAGCTTAAGGCTCACCGACAGCGCGTTGACGACCGAGACGCCGACGCCGTGCAGGCCGCCGGAGACCTTGTAGGAGTTCTGGTCGAACTTCCCGCCCGCGTGGAGTTGGGTCATGATGACCTCGGCGGCCGAGACCCCCTCCTCCCGGTGGATGTCGGTGGGGATGCCGCGCCCGTTGTCCGAGACCGTGACCGAGCCGTCGGCATTGAGCGTGACGGTGACGAGGTCCGCGTGGCCCGCGAGCGCCTCGTCGATGGCGTTGTCCACCACCTCGTAGATCATGTGGTGAAGGCCGGAGCCGTCGTCGGTGTCGCCGATATACATGCCGGGCCGCTTGCGGACGGCGTCCAGGCCCTTGAGCACGCGGATCGATTCCGCGCCGTAGCTGTCGGCGTGTTCGGTGTTCGGGGAGTCAGCCATCAAATTCCTCGGGCAGGCGGCTCGCGAGCCTGTTCTTGAACCCGGCCGGGCCGGGTGTGCCTGCTATTTCCGCACCCAGATCATATAGGCGTTCCCCCCTGATTTCGCATCGCTTTTCGCGACCGCTCGGCGCCGTTGCACCCGGTTTTCTGCCCGCTTTCCGTTAAGCCTCCGTTAGGCGCGCCGACGCTCTTCGGCGATGGTCGGCAGGCGCGCCCGGATTGTTGCTCATTCCTGCAGGAACGGGTTCGTCTGCCGCTCCTGTCCCAGCGTCCCCGTCGGCCCGTGGCCGGGGATGAAGGCGACGTCGTCGCCGAGCGGCAGCACCTTTTCCTTGATGCCGCGGATCAGCTGCTCGTGGTTGCCGCCGGGCAGGTCGGTGCGGCCGATCGAGCCCTGGAACACCACGTCGCCGACCAGCGCGAAGCGCGCGTCGCGGCTCACGAACACGACGCTGCCGGGCGAGTGGCCGGGCACGAACAGGATGTCGAAGGTCAGCCCGCCGACGGTGACGCTGTCGCCCTGGTTCAGCCAGCGGTCGGGGGTGATCGGGCGGGCCGGCTCCAGACCGTAGCTCTCGGCGGCCACGGGCAGGGAGTCGAGCAGGAACTTGTCCGCCTCGTGCGGCCCCTCGACCGGTACGCCGAGCCGCTCCTTCAGTTCCGCAGCGCCGCCCGCGTGGTCGATATGTCCATGGGTGAGAAGGATCTTCTCCACCGTCACCCCCTGCGCGCGGATCGCGGCCTCGATCCGGTCGAGGTCGCCGCCGGGATCGACCACGGCGCCGACCTTGGTCGCGTCGTCCCAGACCAGGGTGCAGTTCTGCTGAAGCGCGGTGACCGGGATGATCGCGGCACGGGGCGTGGCGGGCATGCGGATTCTTACGTTTTCGGACCAGGACGTCCGTTCTAGACCGCTCCGGCGCCCGGCACCAAACGCAGGCTCAGGCCTCCGGCGGGATCGCCCGCGGCCGGCCCTCGTCGTCGATGGCGACGAACGTGAAGGTCGCCTCCGTGACCTTCTCGCGCTGCTGCGTCCGGAAGCGGCGCGCCCAGGCTTCGAGGTGGATCTTCATCGACGTACGGCCGACTTTGTCGACGCGGGTATAGACGCACAGCACGTCGCCGACCCGCACCGGGCGGATGAAGGTCATGGCCTCGACCGCGACGGTGACGACACGCCCCTGCGCCCGTTCGACCCCGGCGATGCCGCCCGCCTGATCCATCTGCGAGAGCACCCAGCCGCCGAAGATGTCGCCGTTGGCGTTGGTGTCGGCGGGCATGGCGACGGTGCGCACCGTCAGGTCGCCGCTGGGCATCTCCTCGGCGGTCTCGCTCGCTTGCGTCATAGATTCTTCCCCCCGGGCGAGTCGTGGCTCGCGGCCTCAGCCAAGCACGGGCTTCACCGCCACGCCAGAGGGACTGGTCACGGTATGAATCCCGCGAGCTTGAGCCCGGCGGAGAGAAAGATCGCGGCAGCGCACATCAGGACCTCGAGGGGGATGTCCTGCCAGGACAGGGCGCGGCTTTCCGCCTTCGCGCGCGGCCTGCGCGTCACGAGATCGATCATCGGGCCTTCCTCCAGAGCGGCCCGATTGACGCGGTCCGTCTCGCTTCCGGCACGATCCTACATCGAACCGGGCCGCGGCCGATAGGCCTGCCCGCTCGAACGGCACGATGATGCCGAAAGATGGTCACTCTGCCCAAAAAAGAACCCGGAGCCACGAGGCTCCGGGTTCCTGACGGCGCGAGGCCGAAACGACTTAGTAGAAGCGGCGCGGACGGTAGAAACGACGCGGGCCGTATAACGGACGGGCGTAGTAGGGACGGCGGTAGAACGGGCGCGGACGGTAGAAGCGGCGGCCGTAATAGGGGCGCGGCCCCCAGCCGCGGCGGCGGTAGTAGTACTGCGCCTTCTCAACCGTGGCGGGCGCCGTCTCGGCGAGGAGGGCGGCCGAGGGGCCGACCGGGGCGGCGGATGCGCCCTGCGGGGCGGCGACGGCGAGGCCGAGCGCCATCAGCGCGGCGAGCAACAATGTCCTGATCAAGTCGACGTTCCCTCTGCGGCGGGCGCGAGCGGACGCAACCTTTGCGGCGCCCGCGCGTGCAGGAACGCCGGAAAGCGCCGAACGGTTTCGTGGCGCCACACCGTTATGCCAAAAAATCAGGCGATCGTTTCAAGCGATCTTTGTCGTCATGTCGACGGTGGAGGCCTCATTGCTGCGCTTCACCAGCGAAATCGCGTGCTCGCAATCCTCGCGGCGGGCGTAGCCCTCGCCGGAATCGGCGATGACGTTGCCGTTCTGCACCCGCAGGCGCCAGCGCCACTCGCCGCCCGCATCCCGGTAGAGTTCGAACCGCATCGAGGGTCTCCAAAAGCATCGGGCCGGAGCGATGCCCCGGCCCGAAGGAAATTAGGAAGTTTTACGAGCGCGGCGAGCGGTCGAGCCAGCCGATCGCCCGTCCACCCTCGCCGCCGGGGCGGGCCGGACGCTGTGCGGGCCGGCCGTCGGGGCGGCGCTGAGCGCCGGCCTCCGCCGGACGCTCCGAACGCGGCTGCTGCGGGCGGGCTTGTCCACTGCCCTGCGGGCGGCCCTGTCCGTTGCCGCGGCCGGGCTGGCCGCCGCGTCCGTCCTGGCGCGGCTCGGCGCGCTGGTCGCGCCCCGACTGACCGCCGGGGCGACCGCCGCCGCGGGCCTCCTGACCACGGCCGCCGCCGGGGCGACCATGGCCCTGGCGCTGGCCGGGACGACCCTGCGGCTGGCGCGGCGGGCGACGCTCCTCGTCCGCCGCGGTCTCGGCGGCTTCCTGACGCGACGGGGGCACGAAGCCCTCGGGAAAGCCGGCCACCGGCACCTTCTGGCGGGTGATCCGCTCGATGTCGCGCAGGTAGGCCCGCTCCTCGTCGTTGCAGAACGAGATCGCCAGACCGTCGGCCCCGGCGCGCGCGGTGCGGCCGATGCGGTGGACGTAGCTCTCCGGCACGTTTGGCAGGTCGTAGTTAACGACGTGGGTCACGCCCTCGACGTCGATGCCGCGGGCGGCGATGTCGGTCGCCACCAGCACCCGGCACGAGCCGTCGCGGAAGCCGGCGAGCGCCCGCTCCCGCTGCGGCTGGCTCTTGTTGCCATGGATAGCCGCGCCCGCGATGCCGGACTTTTCGAGGCCGCGCACGACACGGTCGGCGCCGTGCTTGGTACGGGTGAAAACGAGCACGCGCTTGATCGCGGAATCGCGAAGCACGTGGCCGAGCAACGCCTGCTTGGCGCCGGTATGGCAGAAGATGACCTGCTGCTCGACGCGCTCGGCCGTCGTCGCCACCGGCGTGACGGCGACCTGCACCGGGTTCGACAGGTACTGGTCGGCCAGTCCGGCGATGTTCTTCGGCATGGTGGCCGAGAAGAACAGGCTCTGGCGCTCGCGCGGCAGCATCTTCACGATGCGCTTGAGCGCGTGGATGAAGCCGAGGTCGAGCATCTGGTCGGCCTCGTCGAGGACGAGAATCTCGACGCCCTCCAGCGTCAGGGCGCGCCGATCGATCAGGTCGATCAGCCGGCCCGGCGTGGCTACGAGGATGTCGACGCCCGGTGCCAGGGCCCGCTCCTGGCGGCCAATGGTGACGCCGCCGAACACGACGGTGTTGGTGTAGCGCAGATGCCGGCCGTAATCCGAGAACGACTCGGCGATCTGGCTGGCGAGCTCGCGGGTCGGCGACAGCACCAGCACGCGGCAGCCGCGGCGCGGGGCGCGGTTCGCACTGAGCGAAAGGCGGTGCAGGATCGGCAGGGCGAAGGCGGCGGTCTTGCCGGTGCCGGTCTGGGCGATGCCGCACAGGTCTCGGCCTTCCATGGCCGGCGGGATCGCCTGCGCCTGGATCGGCGTCGGCGCCGTATAGCCGGCCTCCGCGAGCGCCCGGAGCACGGGCGGAGCGAGGCCGAAATCGGTGAATTGGGTCAAGTCGGTACTTCTCAAGGCAGCGGAACCCGTGAGGTCCGGCGAATGCGCGCGGACGGAAGGGTCGGGTCCGATGGCGCGAAGGGCTGCCCGCGTGATGGGGCGGCCCAGGGTGCATGCACGTTGAAGAGAGGGGCCGGGGCGCACCGTCATGCAGCGCGAACCGTCACGCAGCCCCCTCAAGCGGCACGAGCCGCTGACGCTGCAGGAGCGATATGCGTCGCTGCGGGTGCGAAGTCAATGCGAACGCGGGGGACGCGTTCTCGTCCGTACGCTCGGCAGCCCTGCGTTCAATCCGATGTCGATTCGGAGAGGTCGAAGGTCAAACGGCTTCGACCGGCATCGGGAGTCGTGCGAAGCTTGAGGCCGTGCAGCCTGCGAACCTCACCGTCATGACACCGCGCCATCCTTCCCTTCCGCATGGTTTGCCCGCACGGCGGATCGGTGTCCCGTTGTTCGGCATCGGCCTGCTGGCCTGCGGCGTCAGCGGTTGCGTCGGCCTCGCCTCGGTCACCGCTTTGACGGTGGGCACGCAGTTCTGGGCGATGGCACCTGTGGTGAAGACCATCTGCTTCGTGATCGTGGCGTTCGGCGTCCTGTCCGCGCCGATCAACCTGGTCATCCTGCCGCTCGCCTATGCCGGCTTTCGCAGGAGCGCCCATCTTCGAACCGTCCTTCTCGCCTGCGGGCTGTTCGGCGGCCTCATGGTCACGCTTATCCTAATTGCGAAAAACTGGCCTCTCCCCGGTATATCGGGCCTGACCGTTTTCGGCGTCATGCCGGCGACCGGCGCAGCGATCGGCTTGATCTCGGCGGGCATCTTCCTGCGCCTTCTTCGGTGACGCCGCGCCGTTCACCCCTCGTCGTACCGGCTCATCCGAAACACCTCCGTGCCCGCCCCGTCGATGACCCGCACCGCCTCGGGCGGGGTGCGGGAACGCTGCGGCACCCGCGCCCGCGCGAACAGCCGGCGCGCCCGCTCGGCGGCGGCCTCGAGCGTATCCGTGCGGACCGTCATGCGCTGCTGCACGCCGCCCGGCGCGTCGGCCTCGTCGGGACCGAGCACTTCGATGTGGTAGGTCTCTCGCACGCGCTTCGTCGGTCCTTGAGGGTGATCGCGCCGAAACGGCGCCGTGACGCGGAGGGAAACGGCGTCCCGGCCTTGCCGAACGCGCGCCGATGCCGGATGTGGGGATCGTGCGTGCCTCTTAAAGCGCCCGCCCCGCCGCCGCATCCCCGGTCCTGCGGGCGTTGGCCGAGGGACGTCCACGGGGACGCTCACGCGTTCGTGGGCAAGCGAGGACCATCATGGCGGAATCGCCCTTCGTCACGCCGGACTGGCTGCACCAACGCCTGAGCGCGCCCGACATCGTCGTGCTCGACGCCTCATGGTACCTGCCGGCGCAGGGGCGCGACGCCGAGGCCGAGTACCGCGCCGCCCACGTTCCGGGCGCGATCCGCTTCGACCTCGACGCGATGAGCGACACCGATTCGCCCCTGCCGCACATGCTGCCGCGACCGGAGGTGTTCGCGTCGCGGATGCGGGGGCTCGGCGTCGGCGACGGGGCCCAGGTCGTGGTCTACGACGGGATGGGCCTGTTTTCGGCGCCGCGGGTGCGCTGGATGCTGCGCACCTACGGCATGCGCGACGTGGTGCTGCTCGAAGGCGGCCTGCCGGCCTGGGTCGCGGTGGGCTACCCCACCGAGGAGGGCGAGGGCCGCCCGCGCGACCGGCGCCACTTTACCGCCCGGCTCGACGGCGGCGCGGTCGCCGACGCGAACGATGTCGCCCGCGCGCTGGCGAACGGCTCGGCGCAACTGGTGGACGCCCGCTCCGGCCCGCGCTTCCGCGGCGAGGAGGCCGAGCCGCGCCCCGGCGTGCGACCCGGCCACATGCCGGGTGCGAGGAACCTCCACTACGCCGCGCTCCAGGCCAATGGCCGCCTGCGGGACGAGGCCTCGTTGCGTGCCGCCATGGCCGAGGCCGGCGTCGATCTCGACAAGCCGGTCATCACCACCTGCGGCTCGGGCGTGACCGCGGCGATCGTCTCGCTGGCGCTCGAAACCCTCGGTCGTCCGCCGCGGGCCCTCTACGACGGCTCGTGGTCCGAATGGGGTTCGGACCAGACGCGGCCGGTGGAGACCGGGCCGGCGCGCTGATTTTTCGCGAGTGAGGCACGGGTCCCCGCCTGCTTGTGGGGAGGGGCGGGTTGGGGGTGCCTCAGAAGGCACCGCCTCGCTCGATCCTGAACGACCCCACCTCCAACTCTTCCCCACAAGGGGGAGGAGCGCGCCCGTCTGCGGCGCGACATAGCCTTAACGACCAGTTAAGAGGCGGCGCTTAAGCTCGGCCGTGAGCCGGGGCATGCGATCGGCAGCCCGCGGCGGCGATGGGCCGCCCGCGGCAGCGAGTGGGAGGGGACGGCTTGGCCAGACGGCCCCAACGCTGGCAGCTCTATCGCTTGGTCGGCCAGGAAATCCGGCGCGGCGCCCGCAACCGGTTCGGCCGGCTGGCGAAGCGGCCCGAGATCCTCACCCGCGCCCGCGTGACCGGCCTCGTCATCGCCCCGCACGACCTGCGCACCAGCGACGCCTCGCTCGCCGACGACATCTATGCCGGGCTGTTCGTGTTCGCCGGCCGCTCGCTGGTGGTGAGCGGGCGCTCGCCGTTCGACTACGATCCCCCCTCTCCCGAGTGGGCCGACGCGCTCTACGGCTTCGGCTGGCTGCGCCACCTGCGCGCCGCCGACACCGCGCTCGCCCGCGCCAACGCCCGCGCCTTCGTCTCGGACTTCATGAGCGGCCGAGGCGACGCCGCCCGCGCCCGTCCGGTGCCGGTGGCGACACGGCGGATGATCGCATTCCTGTGCCAGTCGCCGCTGGTGCTGGAGGGTGCCGACCACGCCTTCTACCAAGCCTTCCTCAAGAGCATCGGCCGCGGCGCGCGCGAACTCGAAATCTCGCTGCGCCGCTCGGCCCCGCCGCAATCGCGCCTGCTCGCGGCGGTGGCGCTGACCTATGCCGGCCTGTGCTGCGAGGGCATCGAGGCGATCCTGCGCCGGGCCACCCGCATCCTCGTGCGCGAACTCGACCGGCAGATCCTGCCCGATGGCGGCCACCGCTCCCGCGATCCGCGCTTCGCCATGGAGCTGCTGCTCGACCTCCTGCCGCTGCGCCAGAGCTTCCTCAGCCGCAGCGTCGATCCGCCGGAGGCACTGCTGCGCGCCGTCGATCGGATGCTGCCGGCGCTGCGCCTGCTGCGCCACGGCGACGCCTCGCTCAGCCACTTCAACGGCATGGGCGTCACCGCCGCCGACCATCTCGCGACGCTGCTCGTCTACGACGGGGCCGGCACCGAGCCGCTGATGTACGCGCCCCATTCCGGCTACGCCCGGCTTGAGACCGGCCGCGTCGTCGTGGCCTGCGATGTCGGCGCGGCCCCGCCGCTGTCGCAGGCGCGCAATGCCGGTGCCGGCTGCCTCTCGTTCGAGCTGTCGAGCGGGGCACAGCGCATCGTCGTCAATTGCGGCATGCCGGCGAGCGGGGACGAGCTGCGCCGGATGGCCCGCAGCACCGCCGCCCACTCCACCGCGACGGTGGCCGACACCTCCTCCTGCCGCTTCCTCGGCGAGTCAGCGGGCCCCTGGGGCGCCCGGCTCGCCACGGCGTGGCTGCTGAAGCGGCGCGGGCCCGTGGTGCTGAGCGGCCCCGGCCCCGTCACGGTCGAGCGCCGGACCGAACCGGGCGCCTCGGTGCTGGCGGCCCGGCACGACGGGTATCTCGCCGATTTCGGCGTGATCCACGAGCGGCGCTGGACCCTCTCCTCCGCCCCGGAATGCCTGGAGGGCGAGGACGCCTTCCTGCGCGAAGGCCGCCACTCCGGGCGCGCCCGCGAAGTCGCGGTGCGCTTCCATCTCCACACCTCGGTGACGGCCAGAGCCGAGCCCGAGGGGGGGATCACGCTCTGGCTGACGACCGGCGAGACGTGGCTCTTCACGGCGGACGGCGCGCGCCTTGCCATCGAGGAGAGCGTCTACTTCGCGGGCGTGGTCGGCGCGCGGCGCACGGCGCAGATCGTGCTCCACCTGACGGTGGCGGAGGAAGCGCGGGTGCGCTGGCGGATCGAGCGGATCTGAAAAAGAACAAACCGGTGGAGCCGTCGCCGCTTGCCGCGGTGCAACTGGCCGCCCGGCCCGCATCCATGCTACCGCGCGCAAAATTCCTTCTGCGACACGGACGACCGACATGCCGCGCGACCACATCCGGGTGAACCGCGCCCTCCTTTCCGTCTCGGACAAGGCCGGGCTCGTGGACTTCGCCACGGCGCTCGCCGGCCTCGGCGTCGAGTTGGTCTCCACGGGCGGCACCCACCGGACGCTGTCGGAGGCGGGGCTCACCGTCACCGAGGTCTCCGAGGTGACGCGCTTCCCCGAGATGATGGACGGGCGGGTGAAGACCTTGCACCCGGCCGTCCACGGCGGCCTGCTGGCGGTGCGCGACAACCCCGAGCATCAGGCGGCGCTCGCCGCCCACGGCATCGGCGCGATCGACCTTCTGGTCGTCAACCTCTACCCGTTCGAGGAGACGCTGAAGGCGGGGCGTGCCTACGACGACTGCGTCGAGAACATCGATGTCGGCGGCCCGGCGATGATCCGCGCGGCGGCCAAGAACCACGCCGATGTCGGCGTCGTGGTCGATGTCGCCGATTACGCGGCACTGCTGGATGAGCTGCGCGGCAACGACGGTGCCCTCACCGCCGCGACCCGGCGGCGCCTCGCGCAGAAAGCGTTCTCGCGCACCGCGAGCTACGACGCGGCCATCGCCAATTGGCTCGCCGGAGTCGAGGCCTCGGACGCGGCCCCCGAATTCCGGGCGCTGGGCGGGCGCCTCGGCCAGAGCCTGCGCTATGGCGAGAACCCGCACCAGACGGCCTCGTTCTATCGCCTGCCCGGCACGCTCCGCCCCGGCATCGCCACCGCGCGGCAGGTGCAGGGTAAGGAACTGTCCTACAACAACCTCAACGACACCGACGCGGCCTATGAATGCGTCGCCGAGTTCGATCCGGCCCGCTCGGCGGCGGTCGCGATCATTAAGCACGCCAACCCCTGCGGCGTGGCGGAAGGCGACGACCTCCTCGCAGCCTACGAGCGAGCGCTCGCCTGCGATCCGACCTCGGCTTTCGGCGGCATCGTCGCCCTCAACCGCCCGCTCGACGCCGAGGCCGCGAAAAAGATCGTCGAGATCTTCACCGAGGTCATCATCGCCCCCGATGCGTCCGAGGAAGCGCGTGCGATCGTCGGCGCCAAGAAGAACCTGCGGCTGCTGCTGGCCGGCGGCCTGCCAGACCCGCGGGCGCGGGGCGAGACCGTCCGCACCGTGGCGGGCGGCTTCCTCGTGCAGGGCCGCGACGCCCTGACGGTGGACGACATGGACCTGCGGGTCGTCACCAAGCGCCAGCCGACGGAATCCGAACTCGCCGACATGCGCTTCGCCTATCGGGTCGCCAAGCACGTGAAGTCGAACGCCATCGTCTATGCCAAGGGCGGGGCCACCGTCGGCATCGGCGCCGGACAGATGTCGCGGGTCGATTCCTCGATCACCGCCGCCCGGAAGGCGGCGGAAGCCGCGGAGCGCCTCGGCCTGCCGGAGAGCCTCGCCAAGGGCTCGGCGGTCGCCTCCGACGCGTTCTTTCCCTTTGCCGACGGCCTGCTCGCGGCGGCAGACGCCGGCGCCACCGCCGTGATCCAGCCCGGCGGCTCCATGCGAGACGACGACGTGATCCGGGCCGCCGACGAGGCCGGGCTCGCCATGGTGTTCACCGGCGTGCGCCACTTCCGGCACTGACGGCCGGCGGAGCGCCGGCCTCCTTACCAACTCATTCCCCCATCCCGAAACGCCTGCGCGAGCGGGCGTCGCAGGAGGGCTCCCGATCGCGCGCGATTCCTGGAGTTCTCCTGCGCGGCCGACGCTTGCGCGCCGACACGTCACGATGAGCGCACGGGCAGGAGGTCCTTTGAACGCCGCGCCGACATGCACGAAGAATCGCCCCGGATCGAACCGATCCGTTCACGAAAACGTGTATTTGAGGCATGAAACCTTTCGCCGGCAGAGAAGTCGAACCTATCTTTTGAGCGTGAAGACGGTGATTTCCACCGCTGCCTGTGCTTGTTTTGCCACAAGCACGGAGATTGATTGCGCACAGCTCTATTCGCGCGCCATTTGACTTGGCGCGGCCGGCGTGACCGCGCAGGATGCAACCGCAAGCCAATAATGGGCGGGAGCGTCACCGTGGTCCTCAAGTTCCTTCGTGCGGGCGGCAAAGCCGATTCCGCCTCTGCTGCGCCGGCCGGCGTCGATCTCGCCGCCGGGCGGCGTGCCTTCATCCAGAGCGTCGGCCTCGGCGTGGCCGGCTCAGCGCTGGTCGGCTCGGCCGGCTTTACCCCGGCGGCGGCGCAGACCGTCACCGACACCGACATCCTGAACTTCGCCCTCAACCTCGAATACCTTGAGGCCGAGTTCTACCTGCGCGCCGCCACCGGCCGCGGCCTGACCGATGCGGAAGTCACCGGCACCGGCACGCTCGGCGCCGTCACCGGCGGCCGTCAGGTGAACTTCGCCACCGCCGCGATCCGCAACTACGCCGTCGAGATCGCCAGCGAGGAGCGCATCCACGTCCAGTTCCTGCGCAGCGCGCTCGGCACCGCCCGCGTCGCACGTCCGGCGATCAACCTGACGACCTCGTTCACTGCCGCCGCCCAGGCCGCGGGCCTGATCACGGCGGGCCAGACCTTCGACGCCTTCGCCGACGAGACCAACTTCCTGCTCGCGTCCTACATCTTCGAGGATGTCGGCGTGTCGGCCTATCTCGGCGCCGCCCCGCTCATCTCCAACAAGTCGATCCTGGCGGCGGCCGGCGGCATCCTCGCCGCGGAGGCCTACCACGCCGGCACGATTCGCACGGTGCTCTACAGCCGCGGCCTCTACACCCCGGCGCTCAAGATCTCGGACGCCCGCGATTCGCTCGACGGCTCGACCGACCTCGACCAGGGCATCGGCACCGCGAGCATCGCCAACATCTCGCTGACGAACCCGGCCAACGGCCAGGCATTCGCCCGCACGACGAGCCAGGTGCTCAACATCGTCTACCTGAACCCGTCGAAGCGCCCCGGCGGCTTCTTCCCGGCCGGCCTCAACGGCACGATCCGCTAGTCGTCGATCCGGGGCGGCCCCGCCGCCCCGGCCCGGAACGTGCCCTCGAACAAAGGTTGGGTCTCGCTCATGCTCAAGAAGTTTCTGCTCGCGGGGGGCGCGTCCCTGCTGGCGCTCGGTACGGCCCAGGCCGCCGACCTGCCGCGCCGCGCCGCGCCGCCGCCCGTGTTCACCCCCGTCCCCGTCTTCACCTGGACCGGCTTCTATGCCGGCTTCAACGCCGGCTACGTCTGGAGCGACCGCCAGCGTCAGGTGGCGACGGGCCTGATCGTCGATCCGATCCCGTCCGCCGACTACCTCGCGGCGCTCGGCTCCGGCACCAGCCGCGGCAACTCCGGCGGGTTCACCGGCGGCGGTCAGATCGGCTACAATGTTCAGTTTACGCCGGGCTCGGGGATCGTCGTCGGCGTCGAGGCCGATGCCGCCTACACCGACCTGCAGCGCCGCACGACCTCGATGGCGACGATCGTCGGCTTCCCCGGCTTCCCCGGCGTCAACGACGTGGAACTGGCGAGCGCGACCCGCAGCGAGCTGTCCTTCCTCGGGACCGTGCGCGGCCGGATCGGCTACGCCTTCGACCGGTTCTTGGTCTACGGCACCGGCGGCTTCGCCTACGGACAGGCGAAATACTCGTCGGTGCTCAACATCGGCAACACCCTCGGCGGCGTCACCACCTTCCCGACCGCCAGCGTCACCGGCGGCTACGACGACTTCCTGACCGGCTATGCCTATGGCGGCGGCATCGAGGCGGCGCTGCCGACCGACAACTTCCTCAACTTCTTCCGGTCGAGCGCGGTGACGTTCAAGGTCGAGTACCTGCACTTCGATCTCGGCAGCCGCAACGTGATCGGCTCCTACGACATCGTCCCGGCCTCCGGCACGACCGTCGCCGCGACGCAGACGCGGGTGCGCACCGAGGGCGACCTCATCCGCGCCGGCATCAACTACAAGTTCGGCTCGTACTGAGCCGAAACGCATGACGGCGTAAGGGCGCCCGGCTTCACCGCCGGGCGCCTTTTTCGTTTGCGGGTTCGTGGATTGAGGCTTGGCCGATACGAGGGCCATCCCCTCCCCTTATGGCGACAGAGCGTCCGAACCTACGGCGTTTTGGCCCGCACGCTCCACGTCGCCCAAAAGACCGGGCGGCCGTAGAGCGAGGAGGCGTCGCCGCCGTCGGCGCGGGGCGCGCGGCGATCGAGCCACGTCAGGAAGCCGGCCTTGTCGGAGTAGATGCCGGGGGTCTCGAGGTTGCCGTAGCGGTCGGTCATCCAGCCGAAGCCGTCGCGGGTGACGCGACCGAGGGCGTCGCCGCCGGAACGCAGGCCAAGATAGGCGGTGGAATGACCCGCCGCGACCGGATCGGCGAACAGCGTCAGCGCGCTGATGCTGCCGGGCGAGAGGTCGGCGGTGTAGTGCAGGCAGATGTCGGCGATCGGCCCGCCCGAGACCGTCACCGGCCGCGAGCAGGAATAGGCGACCGCCCAGCGGTCCATGCCGCGGGCCTTGGCGACCCGCACCAGGGTGTCGGCGGGCAGCCCTTCGAGCAGGGTCACCGGCGCCGACCACGTGCGCTCGGCGAGCGGATCGCGGCTGGTGCGCAGGTAGAGGCCCATGCGCCGCTTCCCGACCGGGGCACCGCAATCGGCGGGCAGCACGTCGGTGTAGAAGTAGTGGTAGGTGCGATCGACCATGCTGATCGAGCCGGACAGGCCGCGGGCTTCGAAGCCCGGCGCGGCGCAATGGCCGGTGATCGCCTTGCCGGTCTCGTCGAGGACGGGCGCGGGCTTCGGCATGCTTTCCGCGCGGCGGCTCGTGCGGCGGCGTCCCCGCCCCTCCTCCGCCTGCGGCGGCCCGCCGAACGGCATCCAGGCGGTGCCGGGCTCGGCCTCGGTGCGCAGGTCGAGCCCCTGGAAGTCGTAGGTGCGGGCCTGGACGAGGACGCGGCGGTGGCCGCCTTCCACCGGCTCGGTCGCCGTGGTGAGGATCGCGTAATAGGGGTCGCCCGCCCAATCGCGCCCGGCCACCATCATGGCGCTGCCGGAGGCATCGCCCTCGTTCACCGCGGGCCGCGGCTTGAACGTCATTTTGCCCTGATCCCGCGCCTCCCGCGCCTCGCGCCGGGCTTCGCGACGGGCGCGCCGGCTCTCGCGGCTGTTGCGGCGGGATTTCTTACGTGCCTGCGCGGGGGCGGCGCCCTCGGTGGCGGCGCCGACGAAGCGGGGCTCGGCCTGCGGCAGGATCGTGGCGAGCGCCTCGACCTGCCGGCCGATCCGCACCGAGCCGCCGGCCGCCGGATCGTCGGCCTGGAGGTCGGCGGGGCAGGCCTCCTCAGCCCGGCGCCCGTCCTTCCGGGGCGGCTCGCCGCGGTAGATCACCTGCAACGGACCCGGCGGGCCGGAATCCTTCAGGCGCAGGATCTGCACGTCGTGGACGAAGCGGCAGGCCGGGGGGAGCGCGTAGACGCCCTCGGCCTCGTCGTCGGAGCGGCAGATCTCCAGCGCGCCGCCGCCGGTCGTGTAGCAGGAGGCGGCCCCCTTCGGCGCCGCCCCGGCGGGCCCGGACAGCATCGCGACGGCAAACGCCGCAGCGCCGTGCCAGACGGAAGCGGACGGACCGCGCGTGCGGATGAGGGAGGGGGTGGGCAAGCTGGACCGGAGCACGGCGCTGAAACTAGGGCATGGCGCCCGCGAAGGAAGGCGCGCGACCGGCTCGGAAAGTCACAAGATCGGCAAAGCGTTGCACGGCGGACTACCGAGATTCGGCGCGCCGGGACGCGAGCGCCCGGTCGAGGGCGACGATGCCGCCGCCGACGAGGAGAAAGGCCGCAGCGATTGCCGCCGCATAGGCGAGCACCGGCCCCCAGCCGATCCGGCCGGCATCGAGGAACGGATAGGGATAGCGCGCCTCGAGGGTGCCGCGCAGGAGCGCGTAGCCGAGATAGGCCAGCGGGTAGCAGGCCCAGAGCAGCGGATCGCGCCAGCCGAGCCGCCCCTTCGGCAGGAAGGCGAGCCAGAACAGCGGCACCAGCACCGGCACGGTCTGATGCAGCAGGATGTCGGCGACGAGATCGCCGCCCTGCCGCGGCTTGAGGCCGTGCAGCAGCAGCCGCTGGACGATCCCGACGAGCAGCGTCGCCAGCGCGGTGCCGGCGACCAGCCACGAGGTCGCGAATGTTGGGCGCCCGAGCGCGATCCCGGCGAAGACGACGCTCACGAGGAGGCCGGTGAAGTTGGTGAAATAGGCGAGCATGATCCAAGCCGCCTTCAGGCCCGAGCCGGTGCGACCGTTGACGGCCCAGAAGCCCGCCGCCACGCCGAGGGCGGCGCAGAGCGCGATGAGCGCGGCGGCGAGGCGGGTTTTCGGGGGAAGCATCGTCACGGCCGGTTTACCGCAAAAGAGAATGCCGCATCTGGCGCGGCTCGGCGACTCGGTGATGACGGTGCGATCCTTGACAGCGAGGCCCCATAACGGCCGTGTCCCCGCGTGCTCCTCGATATCCTCCGCTACCTCGCGACGCCCGCCCCCGCCGCCCAGCGGCGGCTCGGCTACCTGCGCGACAGCATCTGGCTGCAGTCGCGGGCGAACCGCTGCCGGGCGGCCTGGGCGCCGCATCTCGCCGCGAGCCGGGCGGTGATCAAGGAATCGATCCGCCTCTGCGAGCGGCGGGACACCGCGGTCGTGTTGGGCTCCGGCCTCCTCGACGACGTGCCACTGGTCGAACTCACAAAAGAATTTCGCCGGGTGGTGCTGGTCGATGCGGTGCATCCCCTGGCCACGCGGCGCGCCGTCCGCGACTGCCCCAACGTCGAACTGCTGACCGAGGACCTGAGCGGCGCCATGGGGCTCCTGACCGGCGCGGCCCCCGAGCTCGATCCGCGCCTGCCGCCGGTCTGCGCCGAGGCGGAGACCGGGCTGGTGATCTCGGCCAACCTCCTGTCGCAACTGCCGATCCGCCCGGTCGCCCGGCTGGAGGGGTCGCGTCGCCCGGTCGGCACGTGGACGCGGGACGACGGCGACGCCTTCGGGCGACGGATCGTCGAGGGGCATCTCGCGGCGCTGGCGACGCTGAGCGCAAATGTCTGCCTCCTCACCGATCTCGACGAGGAGGAGGCCGACCGCGACGGGCGGGTCCACGCGCGCCACGACCTGCTCTACGGCGTGCGGCTGGCCAAGCCCGACCGGTCGTGGATCTGGGAACTCGCCCCCTTCGGCGAGGCCGCCCGCGGCCGGCGCCTACTCCACCGCGTCGCGGGGTTCTGGGATTGGCGACCGTAGTTCAGCCCTTCTCGGCCTCGCACAGACGCGTCACCGCCCGCTCATAGGCCTTGGCGTCGAACTTTTTCAGGGAATTCTCGCTCTGGTAGCGCACGCTGCCAAAGATCTTGCGGGTCTGCCAGGGGCGGTCGTGCAGGCCGTAGACCCAGGCGACGTTGGTGAAGGAATTCGCGTCGCGCCCGTCGAGGAAGTAGCGGTTGTTGAGCCGCAGCGTGACCGCAAAGCCTTCGGCGGGCGTGGGCGACCATTCGAGAATCTTCTTGCCCCAGTACATGCGCAACTGGTTGTGCATGTAGCCGGTCTCGCGCATCTCGCGCATCGCCACGTTCCAGTAATGGTCGTGGGTCTTGCCCTCGGCCAGTTCCTCTTCCGAATAAAGTTTTGGGCGCGGGTCGTCGGCGTGCTCACTGAGCGTCTTCTTCGCCCAATCCGGCAGGGCGGTCTCGTAGGCATCGTAGCCCTCGGTGTGGAACACGTGGTTCATCGCGAGTTCGCGCCGGACGATCAGCTCTTCGAGATAGGCCGAGCGGTCGTCGGCATCGCCGACCTTCGCGGCGCGGATCGCGAGCCCGATCTCGACCGGCGAGATCATCCCGAAATGCAGATAGGGGCTCATGTGGGAGGCAGCCCCCGCCTCCGGCTTGTTGCGGCCCGCGCCGTAGCCCTCGAACGCCGCCTTCAGGAAGTCCTTGAGGCGGCGCGAGGCCTCGCCGTGCCCGCCGCGGAAGCGCTTCACCGGGCCGACGACCGTATCGAGGGTAAGCTTTTTCAGGAGTTTTTCCGGGTCGCACACGTCGAGCCCGCCTTTGAGCTTGAGCCCTTCCGCCGACTTCGCCACCTTGCGCGGCTTCAGTTCCTCCAAGAACTCGTCGAAGCGCTTGTTGAGCTTCGGCCGGAGCGTGCGGGCGGCGTATTCGTGCTTGGTGGAAGCGGTCTCGATCGGCACCACCACGTCGCCCTCGACCTGAACCACGCAGCACGCGGCCCCCTTCTCGATCTCGGCATACCAACGCCGCTGGATCGTGAGATAGCCGCGGTCGAGCACCAGCAGGGCGGCGCGCTTGGACAGATCGAGGGCGATGTCCGAGGGCGTGCCCCGGCGCAGCAGGAAGGCGATGCCGCGCTTCTCCAGAGCGTCGGCCACCTCGCTGAGGCCCTGAAGCATGAAGGCGTAGTGCCGGGCGTTGGCCTCGGGGAATCCGTTGGCGCCGTCGAGCAGCCCGAAGCCAACCAGCACCGGCAGGCCGAGGGCGCCTGCCTTCTCCACCGCGAATTCGAGCGCCGGGTTGAAGGCGGCGCGCTGCGATTGCTGCATCAGGTAGAGCACGTAATCCGCGCCCTCGCGGGGCGGCTCGTCCCGCAAGGTCCGGATGCGCGCGGATTGAATCGCCATGAGTCGTGCGGTCCCGGACCGGGCCGAGTGATTCGGGGCGGGCCTGCCCGGACGGCCGCTGCCGCGACGAATGCGCCAGCCGGGCGAAGGTTGCCCACGCGGACCGACGCGGCGGTGGACGGGGCCGGCGGCGGGCGCCGCGAGGCAGCGAAATCGCGAGCCGGCTCAACCGGATGACGAAATTCGAGACCTGCCGTCTATTCCGTTCGGGCGAGCGAAACCTTGGGAAACCGGCCCGAATGGGCCTGCGACATTTCGGATACAGGCCGGATCGATGTGCGCCCGAACACCCTTGGAAACGACTATTGCAGGCCGGGCCGCTTGAAAAAATCCGGGGAGAGCGCAGTTTGTGCATTGCGGGAGCGCGGACGGCGTCCTCGGTCCCGCTGCCCTCCTTGGGCGTTTCCTCCCTAGACTTCGGGCCGCCTCGCAAGGGCGGCTTTTTTTTGCCTGGAGCCCAATCACCCACGCGCGCGGGCGCGGATCATGAAGTTGTCGTAGGTGTATTCCGCTACCTGGAACCAGAGGTATTCCTCGTTGCGGAAGGTGCGCAGGGCCTCGTAGATGCGCTTGAAGTCCGGGTTCTTGGACGAGAGGTCGGCGTAGACCTCGTTCGCCGCCTTCCAGGCAGCCTCCATCACGTCCTGCGGGAACGGACGAAGCTGCGCGCCGCCGGAGACGAGCCGGCGCAGGGCCTGCGGGTTGCGCGCGTCGTAGCGGGCCTGGACTTCCTGGTTCACCTGCGCGGCGGCGCCCCGAAGGATCGCCTGATAGGTTTTGGGCAGGGCCTTCCAGGCCTCGCCGTTGATCCAGAAGTGCAGCAGCGCGCCGCCCTCCCAGAAGCCCGGATAATGGTAGATCGGCGCGACCTTCTGCAGGCCGAGCCGCTCGTCGTCGTGCGGGCCGATCCACTCGGCGGCGTCCAGCGCCCGGCTTTCCAGGCCCGAGTAGATGTCGGGGCCGGGCGTGGCCTGCACCGCGGCGCCGAGCTTGGCCATCACCGTGGCGCCGAGCCCGGTGACCCGCAGCTTGAGCCCCTGGAGATCGGCGACGGTCTTGATCTCCTTGCGGAACCAACCGCCCATCTGCGCGCCGGTATTGCCGCCGGGCAATGCCGTCAGCCCTTGCTTGGCGAAGATTTCGGAGAACAGCTCGGCCGCGCCGCCCTGGAGCCACCACGCGTTCTGACCGCGCGCGTTCAGCCCGAACGGCATCGCGGCGGCGAGCGCGAAGGCGGGGTTCTTGGCCATCCCCAGCGTCGCGGGGGCGTGGCCCATCTCGACCTTGGCGCCCGACACCGCGTCGAGCAGCCCATCGGCTGGGACGGTCTCGCCCGCGGCCGAGACCTGAATCTGGAAGCGCCCGTCGGTCGCCTCGGAAACTGAGCGCGAAAAGCTCTCGGCAGCGCCGAACAGGATGTCGAGGTTGCGGGCGAAACCCGAGGCGAGACGCCATCGCAGTTCCGGGGCGCCTTGCTGCGCCTGTGCCGGGGCACCGATCGCCGCGGCGCCGAGGCCGGCGGCGAGGAGCGCGCGCCGGGGCAGGATCGGCTGGGGCATCGTGTCGTCCGGCCTCGCATCCCGGCAGCAGGGTTCGCCGCCAAGCTGCCATACACGCGGGGGGACGGGCGGGGAAGCATCGCCTCCCAAGCCGTCTCGTGATAGAGCCGCACCGTGCTCAGCGAAAACCTCCATCTCCACACCGTCTGCGGCCTCGACGAGTTGGTCGAGCACGAGGCGCGGGGCGTCAGCCACGTGCTGTCGATCCTCGATCCCGACCGGGCCGACCCGACCGCCTTCGCGACCTACGGCACCCACCGGCGGATCACGCTGCGTTTCCACGACGCCATCGCGCCGGCGCCGGGCGTCGTCCTGCCGGAGCGGCAGGACATGGAGACGATCCTGGCCTTCGGCCGCGACGCGGCGGCGTCCGACGGGGAGGTCCACATCCTCGTCCATTGCCATGTCGGCATCTCGCGCTCGACGGCGGCGCTGGCGAGCCTGTTCGCGCAGGCCGAGCCGGAGACCCCCGCCGAGACGCTGATCGCCCGCCTGCACGACCAGCGGGAAAAGGCGTGGCCGAACGCCCGGATGATCGCATTCACCGACGACATTTTGGGCCGGGGCGGCAGCTTGAGCGAGGCGGTGCGCCGGCTCCACGCCCTGCAACTGCGCAAGCGCCCGCATCTCGATGCGATCATGCGCGATCTGGGACGCGGGGCGGAGGTGGACGCGGCGTTGCGGGATTAGGCCGCCGCTCAGTTGCCTTTCGCCGGCGTGAAATTCCCGTCGCGCCAGACGTAGAGCACGTAGCCCTGGGCGGTGATGTCGCCCTTGGCGTCGAAGCCGACGGTGCCGAGCACCGTGTCGAAGCGCTCGCTGTGCAGCGTCTTGGCGATCACCGCCGGGTCGGGGCTGTGAGCGAAGTTGCCCGCCGCCACCAGCACTTGGAGCGCGGCATAGCCGTAGATCATCGAGCCGTCGGCCTCGATGCCCTGGCCCTTGAAGCCCGCGACCACGCCCTGCGCCTCGGGCTTGCGGCTCGGATCGAGGTAGAAGGTCATCAGCACGCCGTTGCTGGCTCCGCCCGCGATCTTGGCGAAGTCCGGCGTGGCGATGGCCGAGGTACCGAACCATTGCGGGCGGAAGCCCCGCTCGGCCGAGATCCGCACGAGGCGGCCCATCTCGGAGGCGTCGCCGCCGTAATAGACCACGTCGATGCCAGCAGCCTTCAGCCGGTCGGCGAGGGCCGCGTCGTCGGCGTCGCTCGCTTGGAAGGCGGTGAACACGGTCTCGTTCACGCCGATGCGGTTGAGGTTGTCCTTGGTGGCCGCCGCGAGTTGGCGCGAGGCCGGCGACAGGTCGTTGAGGATCGCGATCTTCCGGTCGCGGTAGCGCTCGGCCAGGATCGCGGCGGAGAGCTTGCCCTGGTCGTCGTCGCGGCCGCAGACGCGGAAGATCGTCGGGAACGAGCGGTCGGTCAGCTTGGCGGCCACCGAGGCCGCGGTGATCATCACGATCCCGTTGGCGGCATAGACCTCGGAGGCGGCGAGCGAGGCGTTCGAGCAGACATGGCCGACGACGAGGCGCACATCGGACTTCACGTAATGGTTGGCGACGGCGACCGCCTGATTCGAGTCGCAGGAATCGTCCTGCACGTCGAGCACGATGGTCTGCCCGTCGAGGCCGCCCCTGGCGTTGGCGTCGCGCGCCGCCGCCTGGACGCCACGCAACACCTGCTCGCCGACCGCGACGTAGGGGCCGGTGCGCGGCACCGCCACGCCGACGGTGATGTCCGCGGCGGCGGGTGCGGCGCCGGACAGGGCGAACCCGGCCAGCAGGGTGCCGAGAGCGAGAAGGCGTCGGACCGTCATGTCGCCTGTTTCCCAGCCACCCGCGCCTTTGCCAAGGTCTATGGGCCCGAAACCTTGCCGCCGTTCAGGACGACGGTCCTGTTTCTCGTTCCGCCCCGCACCGGTCCGACCAAGCGCGAGGACTCCCCGCCCCCATGGAACGATGCGCGCGCGCCGCTGGCAAGTCGGCCTTTCGGACGAACGGGGACAAATCGGGCCGGACGATGGTCCTAACGTTGGATTTACCGTGACAAACGGTAGATCCCGGCGGCGGAGCCGACGGGGCCCGCGACGGTCGAGACCACGCTGAGCACCTTAGCGACTTCCGAGAACGGCGCGCTCGACACGTAGAGCAGGTCGCGGTTTCGCATCCGGAACGTCTGGGTGAGGAACAGGCTCTGCGGGTCGCGCATGTTGACGCGGTAGACCACCGGCACCTGCGGCGAGCCCAACAGCGGCGAGGTCGGCCGGAGACGCCGCACCACACCCGCCGGCTCGTAACGGAAGATGTAGACGCCTTCCGGGTTGGCCTGGGTGTCGCTGAGGCCCGAGGCGCGGGCGAGCGCCTGCGCCATGCTCAGCCCTTCGGCGCCGAACGGGATCTCGGTGGTGTTGCCGACGGCCCCCACCGCGAGGAAGGTCTGCGGATCGCGTACCAGCGTCAGCGTGTCGTTGGCGCGGACAAAAATGTTCTCGCGCGGGTTCGCCACCACCGTGCTCATCGGCACCGTGACGGTGCGCCCGCCCCGCGAGAGCCGCACGAAGGTGTCGGCGACCGAGGTGCGCACGCCGCCGGCCAGAGCTATGACGTCGAGCAGGCGGTCGCCGCGGCCGCTCAGCGGCACGCGCATGCCCGCGGCCGACTCGCCGGTGACGGTGACCGATTGCGACACCGGCCGCGTCACCGAGACCAGCACCTGCGGCTGGATCGCCTTGCCGGCCAGCTCGCTCTCGATCAGCGTCTGGACGTCCTGCGGGCGCCGTCCGGCGACCTTGATGCGGCCGGCATAAGGCACCGAGATCGCGCCGTCGGGGCCGACGACCTGCTCGGGGATCATCGCCGACTTGGAGCCCGCCGAGAAGCGGTCGGCGACCAGCGGCCCGGAGAACAGGCCGCCGGAGCCGGCCTCCCAGACTTGGACGGCAACGCCGTCGCCGACGCCGATCAGCGGCTCGGCGGCGGGTCGGTTGTCGCCGAAGGTGACGAGCAGGCTGTCGAGAGGCCGCGTGCGCAGGGCCTCGACGATGGCGGCATCGATGTCAATGATCTCGTAGCGGGCGAGGACGCCCTCGGCGGTGGCGATGTCGGCGCCGCCATCGATCGCCCGCGCGGTGGGGCCCGCGGTCGGGAGCACCGAGCAGCCCGACACCGCGAGCGCGGCGGCCATCGCCGAGAGCGCGGCGGCGCGCGAAACCGTACGGCTCATGGACATCTCCCAGCGGCACGGGGCGGACCGGCGGGCCGGGTCCTGTCGGCCGAGCATGGCCGGGGAGTCGCTGCGATCCATTTAACGCTGCCTTCCAGCCGACGGCGAACGCGGTCGCCGACGGGCGGTGAGCGCTCGGGCACCTTTACGCCGGCACCCCGATACGGTCACGCTTGACCCTTTAATCCCGGCCGATTTGCGGCCAGTGCGTCCCGCAGGAGACAGCCGAGCTGCGCCGCCGTGAGATCGACCCGGCGGAGTTCAGGATCCGCCAAGCTCTCGGCTTCCCTCCGCTCCGTGCCTCGATGGATGACGGACCCGGCGCCGGTCCCCTCTCCCTGGTGGGGAGGGGTTCGGGGTGGGGGTGGTTCAGCGGGCACCGCCGGGAAGCGGAAGACGGCGTAGTCGGTCGTGACCGGGCCGTCGGGCCGCGGGCGGCATTCGGGCAGCGAGGGGGCGTGGTCGCCGAAGACGCAGAGCGTAGCCCGCCGCCCTTTCAGCCCATCGATCAGCCGCTCGACGGCGCGGCCGGTGCCGGCGGCGTGGTGAGCGTATTGCGCGAGCCCGGCCTCGATGCCGGGCAGGCGACCGGCCGTCCAGGGGCCGTGATTCTCCATGGTGACGGCGAAGACGAAGCGGCGCCCCTCGCCCGCCACCTCCGACAGGATGCGCTCGGCCACCGCCTCGTCGGCGACGTAGGGGCCGATCCGGGGGGCTTCCGAAAATTCCTCCTCCATCACGAGCCGGTCGAAGCCGAGGCGGCCGAACACCCGCGCCCGGTCGAAGAAATCGCGGTGGAAGGGGTGCACGAACGCCGTGGCGAACCCTTTTGAACGCGCGAGCCGGGCGAGGCTCGTCGGCTCGTCGCCCTTAGCCGCGAGGTAGGGATCGTAGCGGCCGAAGCCGAGGCTCTCGGGTTCGCGGCCGGTCAGGACCGCGTGCTCGGTGCGCATGGTGTAGGCACCGTGGGCCGGCACGGCGAGGCGCCCGTACTGCGCGGCCTCCGTCCGGATGCGGTCCATCACCGGGAGCGGCGGGCCGCCGATCCGGGTGGGATCGAGGAAGGATTCGAGCTGGACGACGACGATGATTTCGGCCTCGGGCTCGCCGGGCGGCAGGACCGGCGCGGGCGGGGCGATCTCGAAAAAAACTTCGTCGCGGCGGCGGAGCGCGTAGCCCATCATGGTCGCGACGACGCCGAAGCGGGCGACGTCCGCCGCCAGATCGGGGCGCGGGAAGAGACGCCGCACGAGGGCCCGGCCAGGGGGCGTGCGCAACAGCCCGACGAGCGCGGCGAGTCCCACCGGCAAGGCCGCAACGGCCGCGAGCGCCGGGCTCGTGCCGCCGGGCAAAGCGGTCGGCTCCAGGGCATACCACGCCGCGACCATACCGAATCCGAGGAGCAGCGGCACACTGGCGCGCGGGTCGGCAAGCGAGCGGGTGTAGTAGAGTTCGGGGTGGCGCGGCACCTGCGCCAGCAGGGCGAGATCGCTGAAGACCGGCGGCTCGCCGATGATCCGGCGCTTGAGCCGATCGACGGCGGCCAGAATCGCCACCGTCAGCAGGCAGGAGGCGGCGGCGAGCCAGGGCCGCCACGAGAACTGGAACCAGAACGCCGTCAGCAGGGCGTAACCGAGGCCGCGCACCGCGAGGTCCGCGGGGTGCAGGCTCGGGCGGCGCCCCGCCGACGCCGCCTCGACGGCGAAGGCAGACGCCAGCGCGAGCGCGAGCGGCACCAGCAAGGTCACCGTCCGGGGCCGACGCCGCGGCGGGCGCGCAGGCGCCGCAGGATCGGGTTGAGCAGGGCGTAGCGGGCCCGCATCACCGCATGCGGCAGCGCCTTCAGCGCCAGCGCGTTCGCCGGGGCGTCGGCGCGGGCCTCGGCGAGGCGGTCGAGTAGGTGCTCGGGCGTGCAGGGCTTCATCGCCACCGGATCGAGATAGAGCGGGTAGAGCAGGAGCGCGCCCGCCACCAGTTCGTCGAGGGCGAGGCGACGGCCGCGGTCCGTGCCCGGCGCCAGATCCTCGGTGAGGCCCCAGCCGGCATAGAACGGGCGCCCGTGGGTCGCGACGGTGAGGCCCCGGATCAGCGCCTCGAAGCCCGCGAGCGAGGTCATGGTCTCGACGTGGTGCACGCGGTCGAGGAGATCGACGATCGACAGGCCGGCGACGATGCGGTCGGCGAACCGCAGGGCTTCGGCCTCGGGGATCGCGCCCTGGCGAAACCCCGCCTCCACGTCGGGATGCGGCTTGTAGAGGAGGACGGCGTCCGGGTTGCGGGCGCGCGCCGCCTTCAGGAGCGCGAGGTTGCCGCGTACCTCCGGTGAACCCGTAAGCACCGAGGCGTCGTCCTCGACCTGCCCCGGCACCAGCACGATGCGCCGGCCCTCGGGAAAGTCCGCGCCGCCAGCGGCGAGACCCACATTGTACTTGCTGAGGCGCCGCGCCACGATCGCGGCGCGCAACGCCGCCGCCCGCTCGGTCAGTTCCGGCGGAAAGTCGGTCTCCTTCAGGAGATGGGCGAGCCGACTCTCGACCCGCGGGTCGTAATAGATGCCGCGGTCATCGACCACGATGGAGGCGCCGGGCTTGAGGCTGGCGCCGAGGCCGACGGAGCGCAGAAAGCCGTCCTCGACGCGGGCGAAGGGTAGGCCGGCCTCCGCGCAGAGGCCGGGCAGAGCCTCCGGGCAGCGGGTCGCCCAGGCCCAGACCGCGCCGTCGTGCGCCTGAGCGAGCGCGACCGCCGCGTCGGCCTCCATCGTGTGGAGCGGGCGCCCATTGGGGCCGTCGGCGAAGGCGTCGAGCGCCTCGCGCTTCCAGCCCGAGACGCCGACGAGGACGACGCGCCGCCCGTTGCCGCGGAAGCGAGCGCGCAGCCACGCCACCCGCTCGACCGCCTCGATCAGCGGGATCGGCCGGCGCGTCCAGGGGTCGAAGGCGTGAACGCCCGCGCCGTAGCGAAGCGCCAGCGAGCCTTCCGCCTCCATCGGAACCGGCCCGAGCGCCGGATCGGTCACGAAGGCAGGCAAGCCCGAGAGATGCGCCTCGCACGCCGCGGCCGTGGACGCGACGTGGATGCGCGCCGCGAGCGGAAACAGCGCGAACGGATCGACGGGGGCAGCGATCATCACGAGGCGCGAATCGCGCGGCAGGCCGGCGGCCGGGCAGCCGTCCGGCCCGGCGGCGACGAAGCGCTCGTCCGGAAACGCCCGCAGCAGCCGCGCCAGGAAGGCCGGCACGCGACCCGCGGCGGCGAGATCGGGGTCGATCAGAGCGAGCGAGGGCCGGGCCGCGAAGACGCCCTGCGCATCGGAAAAACCTCCGGGGAAGCGGTTGAAACCGTTCAGCCGCGCCCCACTCAAGGAAAGGGCGAGGCCCGGCCGGGGGGCCTCGCCGCCGAGGGGGCGCCCGGCATGGCTCAGGCGCAGGCTGGTGAAGCCGGTGACCGGGGAATCGTAGGGACTGAGCAGCGGCCCCGGCGCGACCCGCAGGGCCGTACTCCGGCCAGCCGGAAAGGCCGCGCCCGGCGTCCACAGGGCCGGCGCGCCGGGCCGGTCGAGGCGCAAGGATGCGCCTGTGCAAGCCTCGACCTCGGCGCGCAGGCGACGCAGCGGGCGGCTCAGCGGCAGGAAGGAGGAGGGCAGCGCGGGTGCCGCGGGAGGGGGCGCATCGGCCATGATGGCCCCGCCTTAGCCCAAGGGGCGACCAGGCGCGAGGCCGTGTTCCATGCTCGCCTCACGCGCCGGCGGCAGCGTCCGCCGCCTTGGGCTGCTCGCTCCGCTAGACGCCTCGGCAAAAGCCGAGGCCGCTGTGCGGGGCGCTCTTCGCGCCCGGCCATACGGCAAGAATTGCGGGAATCATGGGGATGACCGCCCGATTCGACACAAGCGAGCCGCAATCGCCAAGGAAAGAGAAGGCGTTCCGGCCGCGGATGTGGCTGGACGGCCACGGAGATCGTGAATTGTGTTGACGCCCCAGGCACCCGGTTGCGGGAGCCGGGGACGACATGCGAGGCGTCTGTTTCAGATGCCGTCACCCCGCCGCCCGTAGCGATCAGGGACACCGCGCCTCGGAATGACGCAGCCTCGCGCAGACGCTTCCGGCAGCACCGCTGCGACCTTCCTGTTCCTCCAGGGGATCGCGTCTCCGTTCTTTTCCGATCTCGGCCGGGCCCTGCGCGACCGCGGCCACACCGTCCGCCGGATCAACTTCTCGGCCGGCGACTGGCTGTTCTGGCGCCTGCCGTCCGACAATTACCGCGGCAACCGCGAGGGCTGGGACGATTACGTCGAGGCCTACATCCGAACCCATTCGGTCACCGACATCGTGCTGTTCGGCGATTGCCGGCCCTACCATCAGGCGGCGATCCAGATGGCCAAGCCGATGGGCGTGCGCATTCACGTGTTCGAGGAGGGGTACGTGCGCCCCTACTGGATCACCTGCGAGCAGGGCGGCGTGAACGGCAACTCCCCGCTGCCCAAGACCGCGGAAGAAATCCGGGCGATCGCCCGCAAGCTGCCGCAGGCCGGGCGCGCCATGCCGCTGACCGGCGACATGACCCGCCGCAGCATCTGGGACATCGGCTTCAACGTCGCCAATGTCGGCTTCCCCTACCTCTATCCGGGCTTCCGCAGCCACCGGCCGAACCACATCGTGGCCGAATACGGGGGCTGGATCCGGAAGTTCGTCCGCCGCAAGCGCACCCGGCGGCAGGCCGCGCAGGTCGGCGAGAACTACAAGGCGGTCGACGCCGCCTACTTCCTGCTGCCGCTCCAGCTCGACAGCGACTACCAGATCCGCGTCCACTCGCCGTTCCTCGGCGTCGAGGGCTTCATGGACCGGGTGATCGCCTCGTTCGCCCGGCATTCGAGCGCGCCGACGCGGCTCCTGGTAAAGCTGCACCCGCTCGACAGCGGCATCATGAACTGGCGCAAGCGCGCCCGGCAGGCCGCCAAGCGCCACGGCTGCAACGACCGGCTCGACTTCATCGACGGCGGCGACCTGCCCAAGCTGATCGACGGCAGCCGCGGCGTCGTGCTGGTGAACTCGACCGTCGGCATGCTGGCGCTGGAGCGCGGACGGCCGACGCTGGCCTTCGGGCAGGCGGTCTACAACATGCCGGGCCTGACGCATCAGGGCGACATCGACACCTTCTGGACCGCCCCCAAGGCGCCCGACCGGGAGCTGATGGAGGATTTCCGCCGGGTCGTCATGCACCGCACCCAGATCAACGGCGGCTACTTCTCGCCCTCGGCCATCGAGCGGGCGGTCGCCGGCGCGGTGCCGCGGCTGGAGGCGACCCTGCCCCCCGCGGCGCTCGCCGCCGCCCGCGACCGGCGCGAGGGCGAGGAGCGAGCCGGACGGCTCTCACCGGCCTACTGAGAGACGGTGGGCTTTACAGGCCGCGCCCCGCACCCCATCCCGAGTTCATGCCCGTCATCCTCATCACCGGCGCCTCCAGCGGCATCGGCGCCGCCCTGGCGCGGCTCTGCGCGAAGCAAAAGGGCGCGAATCTCGTCCTGACCGGCCGAGACCGCGGGCGGCTCGACGCGGTCGCGGCCGAATGCCGGACGTTCGGGGCTCAGGTTCGCACCGGCCTGTTCGATGTGCGCGCGCGCGACACCGTCGGCGCGTGGCTGCGGGCGATCGACACCGAGAGCCCGCTCGACCTCGTCATCGTCAACGCCGCGGTCAACGGCGGCCACCCGTCCGGCGCGCTGGAGAACGAAGAGACGGCGTTCGAGACCGCCGACATCAACTACGGCGGCGCGCTCAACGTGCTCCTGCCCACCGTCACCCTGATGAGCGCACGCGGACGGGGCCAGATCGCGCTGGTCTCCTCGCTCGCGGCCTACGCGCCGTTGCCGGACGCGCCGGCCTATAGCGGGGCCAAAGCCGCGCTGCTCGCCCACGGGCTGGCGCTGCGGGCGAAGCTGAGGCCGCTCGGCGTGCGCGTCAGCGTGGTGGCGCCGGGCTACGTCAAGACGCCGATGGGCGGCGTCATCAAGGGCTGGCGCCCGCTGGAGATGAGCGCGGACGAAGCCGCCGCCCGCATCCTGCGCGGCCTGGAGCGCGACCGCGACGTGGTCGCCTTCCCCTGGCCGCTGGCGGCGCTCGCCCGCGGGGCGCTGCTGGTGCCCGAACGGGTGCGGTCGTTGGGCCTGCGGGGCCTGCGCTTCCGCAACCGGCCGCGCCGATGAGGGCCGCGCCGCGGCTCGCGATCTTCGCGCTGGAGGCGCTGCCGAACGCCCGCGCACTCCGCCGCTTCATCGCCGATCATTCGCAAAGAATCGCGTTCGTCGGGCTGTCGCACGCGCAGCGCCCCTCGGCCGGCGGGCTCGTTGCGCAGGTGCGGCGGCACCTCGCCCGCTCGGGGCCGCGCTTCCTGCCCTATCTCGCGGTCAATTTCGGCCTGCCCGACCTCGTGAACGGCATCGCAAGCGCGCTTCGGCGCAACGCCCCCCCGGAGGCGACGCCGCTGGCGCCGCTGTGCCGCCGGCTGGGCATCCCGGTGATCCGCGTGGACGACGTCAACGGGCCGGAGGTCGCCGCCGCCTTCGCAGGCCACGCCCCCGACCTAATCGTCTCGTTCCACTTCGACCAGATTTTTTTGGAAACGACCCTGTCGCGCGCCCGGCTCGGCGGGATCAACCTCCACCCGAGCCTGCTACCGCGCCATCGCGGCCCGACGCCGACCCTGCACGCGCTGGCCGACGGCGACCGCGCCTTCGGCGTCACCGTCCACCGGCTCGCCGCCGCGATCGATGCCGGGGCGATCCTGGCGCAAGAGGCGGTGCCGCTCCCGCCCGGCACCAGCGCGACCCGCGCCGCGATGCTGCTGCACGAGCGCGGGCGCGGTTTGCTCGAAGAGACGCTCGCCGAGATCGCCGCGCAGGGCGCGGTCCCAAAGGGCAAAACCGTGCCGGTCCTGCCCTATCGCGGCTTCCCCGACCGGGACCTGCTCGCCCGGATGCACCGTGCGGGCCTGCCTCTCTTGGACCGGAACGACTGGCGGGCCGCGCTCCGTCTTGCGTCAGGACCGTAGGGCCGCGTCGAGGTCCTCGATCAGATCCTGCGGGTCCTCGATGCCGATCGAGAGCCGCACCACCTCGGGGCCGGCGCCGGCGGCGGTCTTCTGCGCGTCGGTGAGCTGGCGGTGGGTGGTCGAGGCCGGGTGGATCACCAGCGAGCGGGTGTCGCCGATATTGGCCAGATGGCTGAAGAGCTGGAGGTTCGAGACGAGCTTCACGCCCGCCTCGTAGCCGCCCTTCAGGCCGAAGGTGAACACCGCGCCCGCGCCCTTGGGCGTATAGCGCTGCGCCAGCGCGTGGTACTTGTCGCTCGTGAGGCCCGGATAGCTCACCCAATCGACGAGATCATGGCCGGCCAGGAAGGTCGCGACCTCGAGCGCATTGTCGGAGTGGCGCTGCATCCGCAGCGGCAGCGTCTCGATGCCGTTGAGGATCAGGAACGCGTTGAACGGCGAGAGCGCCGGCCCGAGATCGCGCAGGGACAGCACGCGCACGGCGATGGCGAAGCCGAAATTCCCAAAAGTTTCGGCCAGCACCATGCCGGCATATTCGGGCCGCGGCTCCGACAGCATCGGATAGCGCGCATCGCCCTGCCACTGGAACGTGCCGCCGTCGACGATCAGCCCGCCGATGGAATTGCCGTGGCCGCCGAGGAACTTGGTGGCGGAGTGGACGACGATGTCGGCGCCGTGCTCGAACGGCTTGATCAGGTACGGCGTCGCCATCGTGTTGTCGACGATGAGCGGGATGTTGTGGCGCTTGGCGATCACGGAGAGCGCCGCGATGTCGGTGATCACGCCGCCGGGATTGGCGATCGACTCACAAAAGATCGCCTTGGTGCGCGGGGTGATGGCGCGCTCGAACGAATCCGGATCGTCGGTGTCGGCCCAGACCACCTGCCAGCCGAAATTCTTGTAGGAATGGTTGAACTGGTTGATCGAGCCGCCGTAGAGCTTGTTGGCTGCGATGAACTCGTCGCCCGGCTGCATCAGCGCGTGCATCGTCAGGAACTCGGCGGCATGGCCCGAGGCCACCGCGAGCGCCGCCGTGCCGCCTTCGAGCGCCGCGATGCGCTCCTCCAGCACCGCGTTGGTCGGGTTGGTGATGCGGGTGTAGATGTTGCCGAAGGCCTGCAGCCCGAACAGCGAGGCGGCGTGATCGACGTCGTCGAACACGAAGCTCGTGGTCTGGTAGATCGGCGTCGCCCGCGCCCCGGTCGCCGGGTCGGGGGTCGCGCCCGCGTGGATCGCGAGGGTGTTGAAGCCGGGCTGGCGGTCGGTCATCGCGAAAACTCCTCTGGGAGCCGCCGTTTACGCCCCCGGTCTCAGGCGGTGCAAGGGTAGACAGCAATTAGGCCCACCGGGGCTGCGCCCGTCGCCGAGGTGACTTCCCCATCCTGCCGCGACCCTGACGATACCGGGGGATCGTCGCCGCACCGCACAGACGGCAAGCGCGGCAGTCTGGACACGTTCGTATCTGGCATGTCAGAGAGCGCGTCGAGGAAATCACGGCAATCCGGTGACCGCGGGTCGCATTGATTGCTGTCGGGCAATGGTGTCTGCCATTGCGTAGTTTCAAATTCGAAAGCCTCCAGAGTCGGGCCCGGCGGTCTCGCACCGCAACCCGGCATGAAAGGCTTCGGCGCAGCGACTGACGGGAGAGTTGCACCTTGGCGGACGAAGGACCTCAGGGCACCAAGCGCGACTTCCTGTTTCTCGCGACCGGTGCAGGATTGGCCGTCGGTGTCGGCGCGGTGGCGTGGCCCTTCGTGGCCTCCATGGCGCCCGATGCCGCCACCGTCGCGGCGGGCGCGCCGCTCGACGTCGATCTGACCCCGATCCAGGACGGCCAGATCGTCAATGTGTTCTGGCGCGGCAAGCTCATCTTCGTGCGCAAGCTCACGGAGAAGGAGGTCACGGACATGAAGGCCGTGCCCCTCAACCAGATGATCGACCCGGCGCCCTTCGCCGACCGGGTAAAGGCCGGCCACGACCGGTGGCTCGTGGCCTACGGCAACTGCACCCATCTCGGCTGCGTGCCGATCGGCCATTCGGGCAACTTCGAGGGCTGGGCCTGCCCCTGCCACGGCTCGCAGTTCGACGCCGTCGGCCGCGTGCGCCGCGGCCCCGCGCCGACCAACCTGCCCCTGCCGCCCTACGTCTTCGCGAGCGACACCAAGCTCACGATCGGCGAAGAGGGCGGCAAGGCCGTCGCGTAAATCCAGGACACGAGAAGCCGGAGCGGGCATCCGATGAGCAGCGCACACGCGACCTCGACCTACGTCCCGAAGAGCCGCGCCGCGAAGTGGTTCGAGTCCCGCCTGCCGCTGGTCGGCCTGGTGCACTCGTCCTTCGTGGCCTTCCCGGTCCCTCGGAACCTGAACTACTTCTATACCTTCGGCGCGATTCTGATCGCGTTCCTCGGCATCCAGATCGTCACCGGCGTGTGGCTGGCGATGCATTACGATCCGAGCGCGGCGAACGCCTTCGAGAGCGTCGAGCACATCATGCGCGACGTGAACTACGGCTGGCTGCTGCGCTACGCGCACGCCAACGGCGCGTCGATGTTCTTCGTGGCGGTCTACGTCCACATCTTCCGCAACCTCTATTACGGGTCGTACAAGGCCCCGCGTGAGGTGCTCTACCTGCTCGGCGTCATCATCTACCTGCTGATGATGGCCACCGCGTTCCTTGGCTACACCCTGCCGTGGGGCCAGATGAGCTTCTGGGGCGCCACCGTCATCACCAACATCCTGGCGGCGATCCCGGTCGTCGGCGACACGATCCAGAGCCTGCTCTGGGGCGGCTATTCGGTCGGCAACCCGACGGTCAACCGCTTCTTCTCGCTGCACTTCCTGCTGCCGTGGATGATCGCGGGCGTCGTCGTCCTGCACGTCTGGGCGCTGCACGTGACGGGCCAGAACAACCCGGCCGGCATCCCGATCAAGTCGAGCAAGGATGCGGTGCCCTTCACCCCCTACGCGACCATCAAGGACGTGTTCGCCGTCGTGGTGTTCATGATCCTGTTCGCGTGGTTCATTTTCTACCAGCCGAACTACCTCGGCCACGCCGACAACTACGTCCCGGCCAACCCGTCGGTGACCCCGGCCCACATCGTGCCCGAATGGTACTTCCTGCCGTTCTACGCGATCCTGCGGGCCGTGCCGGACAAGCTCGGCGGCGTGATCCTGATGTTCGGCGCGGTGCTGATCCTCGCCTTCGCCCCCTGGCTCGACACCTCGCGGGTCCGCTCCTGCAACTACCGTCCGGTCTACCGGGTGTTCTTCTGGGTGTTCACCGCCAACGCCATCATCCTCGGCTGGCTCGGCGCCAAGCCGCCGGAAGGCGGTTACGTGATCGCCTCGCAGATCTGCACCGCCTACTACTTCGCCCACTTCCTGATCGTGATGCCGCTGGTCGGCCTGTTCGAAACGCCGGACCGCCTGCCGGGCTCGATCCTCGAGACCGTCACCGGACCGGGCAAGCAGGTGAGCGGATCGGGCATGCCCGCGGGCGCCGCCGCCGAACCGGCCAAGCGCGGCTGAGCACCCTTGAGGAGACACGGTATGCGCATCGCCCTCCTCGCCGCCGCGGGCCTTCTCGCGGCGGCCCTCGGCTCCACCGGCGCCTACGCCGACGACGGCCACGCCCCGAACCCGCCCCGCGAGAAGTGGAGCTTCGCCGGCATGTTCGGCCGGTTCGATCAGGCGCAGCTCCAGCGCGGCTTCCAAGTCTACAAGGAAGTCTGCGCCAACTGCCACGCGATGAAGCTCGTCGCCTTCCGCAACCTCTCCGAAGAGGGCGGCCCCGGCTTTAGCGCAGCGCAGGTCAAGGCTTTGGCCGAGACCTACAGCGTCAAGGAACTGGACGATTCGGGCTCCGAGAAAGAGCGTCCGGCCCGGCCCGCCGACCGCTTCCCGCCGCCCTTCCCGAACGACAAGGCGGCGGCTGCCGCCAACGGCGGCAAGGCGCCGCCGGACTTCTCGGTGCTGGCCAAGGCCCGCACCTACGAGCGCGGCTTCCCGTGGTTCGTGTTCGATGCGCTGCCCTTCACCAGCTACTCGGAGCAGGGCGTCGATTACATCCACGCGCTCCTGACCGGCTACGAGGACGCCCCGAAGGGCTTCGAGATGCCAGGCAGCGGCTACTACAACAAGTACTATCCTGGCCACGTCATCGCGATGCCGAACCCGCTGAGCGAGGGCCAGATCACCTATCCGAAGGACGACAAGGGCCAGCCCGTCGTGCCGGAGACGGTGGAGCAGTACTCGCACGACGTCGCGGCCTTCATGGCCTGGGCGGCCGAGCCGCACATGATGGCCCGCAAGGCGCTGGGCCTGCGCGTGATCCTGTTCCTGATCGTGCTGGCCGGGCTGCTCTATTACGTGAAGAAGCAGGTCTGGAAGAAGGTCGGCGGCGAGGTCCACGGCCTCCAGCCGGAACTGCACAAGACCTACTGACGGGCCCGCCTGCCAACCTTCTAATCTCGCGAACGGGCCCTTTGCGGGCCCGTTTGCTTGAGGACGGTCCCGCGGATAAGAATGCCCACGAAGATGTCGGCCGGCCGCCGAAAGGGCGGTGGGGCCGGCGCTTCGCACGGGATATGGGACGGCCCCGTACGCAGGAGCGTGCGTGCGACCGCCCGACCCGCCTTCGCCGTCCGGGACGGCATCGGGCCATGAGGTCCACTCAAAAAGTATCGGGGCGGCCCCCGCACCGAACAGGCGTCACGACAAGACGACATCGTGGGCGGAGACGCGCGCAGAACGCGACCGCCCGGCTGCGCGGAGCAGCAACGCAACACAGCACAAGGGATAAGAACCGCATGACGGCAGCGATTCTCGGCGTGATCGGCGGCTCGGGCGTCTACGACCTGCCCGGCCTGGAGGATGTCCGCGAGGAGGCGATCACATCCCCTTGGGGCGAACCGTCCGACGCGCTGCGCATCGGCCGCATCGGCGAGACCACGGTGGTGTTCCTGGCCCGCCACGGGCGCGGCCACCGGCTCTCGCCCTCGGGCATCAACTACCGCGCCAACATCGACGCGATGAAGCGCGCGGGCGTGACCGACATCGTCTCGCTCTCGGCCTGCGGCTCATTCCGCAACGAGTTGCATCCCGGCCTGTTCGTGCTGGTCGACCAGTTCATCGACCGCACGGTCGCCCGCGAGACCTCGTTCTTCGGCAATGGCTGCGTCGCGCACGTGCCCTTCGCCCATCCGGTCGGCCCGTTGCTGCAGAAGCGCATCGCCGCGGCCGCGGAGGCCGAGGGCATCACGGTGCACAAGGGCGGCACCTATGTCTGCATGGAGGGGCCGCAATTCTCGTCGCTGGCCGAATCGAAGTCCTACAAGGCCGCCAATTACGACGTCATCGGCATGACCAACCTGCCCGAGGCGAAGCTCGCGCGTGAGGCAGAGATCACCTACGCGACCATCGCCATGGTGACCGACTTCGATTGCTGGCACCCCAACCACGACAGCGTCGACGTCGCCTCGGTGATCGCGGTGGCCCGCGCCAACGCCGCCCGCGCGGCCCAGCTCGTCGCCCGCGTCGCCCGCGACTTCCCCGCGGAGCGCGAGGACTGCCCGGCGGGCTCGCACCGGGCGCTCGATGGCGCCATCATGACGGCACCGTCGCACCGCGACCCGGAACTGGTGGCCAAGCTCGACGCCGTGGCCGGCCGCGTGCTCGGCGGCTGACGACCTCGTTCGTCTGCCCTCGACCGGCCCCGCGCATCCCCTCTCCCCGCCGTGCGGGGAGAGGGCTTCGGCGACCTTGTCGTCGCCGAAGCGAGGCGGCAGCCGAGGTGTGAGGGGGCGGTTCAGGATGAGCCCCTTCCGTAGAGTCCCCCTCACCGCCGCTTCGCTTCCTGCATGGACGACAAGGTCCATGCAGGCCTCTCCCCGCGTGCGGGGAGAGGGGAGAGCGGCTGACCCCGAAGCGATCACTTTGTGATGACGGCCTCACCAAAGTCGGCGTCCGTCCTCTTCACTCCGTGTCGCGCCAGACACGCCCAAGCGCCGATTTCACGCCGCCCCGCCGCGTGATCGATCCAGAACCCTGTGGACGATGACGGGGAAAATCGGTCAAACGGCTGAGCTTGCCCGCAAATCGCCCCGCCCTGCCATGGGGATGCCACAACCTCGGCCGTGTTTGCGCCACAAGCGGAGGCGTAACTGTTGCTCACACGCCGCTGACGGCACCGACCCCAGGACAGGTGACGAGACAGATGCAGGGCCGCACGATCGGATCGCCGCGTACCACCCGTGACGCCCGCAAGGATGCCCGCAAGCCCGGGCGCACGTCCTCCGACGTCATCTCCGTTGCCGCCCGTCCGGGCCGCGAGCATGGCAGCCGCCCGGCGCTCCTGCGCTCGGTTCTCTCGATGACGCTGCTGGCCGGGGGCCTCAGCGCAATCCTGCTTAACGCCGGCACCGATCTCGGCCGGGCCGAGGCTTCGACCAAGGCCGCCGAGCTGGCGATGCCCAAGCCCCGCGTCCAGGTGGTCCTGCAGTCGGTCTCGGCCGAGGCGCCGATCCCCTCGGTGGTCGCGGCCTCGTCGAGCTTCCGCGCGGTGGACGGCCTCGACACCGACCTGACGGCGGGCACGGTGGATCGGGTCTCCTACGACTTCCTGCTGTCGCAGACCTCCACCGGCGACCCGAACGACATCCTCGAATTCGGGCCGATGCGGATTCGCCGCCATATCGTCCAGACGATCATCAAGGCGGCGCAGGCCGTCGAGACCGACCCGGTGCTGCTGATGGCGGTGGCCGACAAGGAATCGAGCTTCATTACCGCGGTCCAGGCCAAGACCTCCTCGGCGACCGGCCTGTACCAGTTCATCGAGCGCACGTGGCTCGGCGTAATCCGCGATTTCGGCCCGAAATACGGCTATGCCCAGGACGCCGCCCTGGTGGTGCCGGACGGCAACGACCGGCCGAGCGTGCAGGATCAGTCGGAGCGCGCCCGCATCCTCGACATGCGCCGCGATCCCTTCCTCTCCGCCCTGATGGCCGGCGAGATGCTCAAGCGCGACGCCGCCCGCATCGCTCTCAAGATCGGCCGCGAGCTGACGCTCGGCGAGGTCTACCTCGCCCACTTCCTCGGGGCGGACGACGCCGAGAACTTCCTGTCGCAGGTGGTCGACAAGCCGACCGCCGCCGCCGCGAACTTGCTGCCCGGCCCGGCGCGCGCCAACCGCTCGATCTTCTTCGCCGGCACCACCGGCCGCGGGCGCCACCGCAAGCCCGCGAGCCTCTCGGTGGCGCAAGTCCACCAGAAGTTCGAGGCGATGATGAGCACCCGCGGCGACCGCTACCGCGATGTCCGCAGCGTCGCCGGCCTGCTCCTCACCGCCGACGCCGAGACGGTCCAGTAAAGCTTACGCGGGCTCCGCGGCGGCCGGCCGCGCGACTTTCGAAATTCATCCTTCGACGCAACTGATAAGCGTCCGCCCGCTTTGTTGTGGGGTGCGGCCCCTTTTCGGCCGCCCCGCACGAGAGGAGGGGTTTTCAGCTTTGAAGGGTCCGTTTCGTGATCAGTCGTATACAAGCCGGATCGAAGATCCGCTCCTGCCGGGCATGAAGCTCGACCAGATCGGTCAGGCGCTGGCCTCCTGCTACGACAGCCTCGTGGCGGAGGGTTTGCCCGACGAGTTGGCTGCCCTGGTGCGCCGGGTCGATCGCGCCGAGCGCGAGGCCCGCGCCAAGGGGCAAGACAAGCAGCCCGCGCCCGGCTCCCGCATCGCCCTCGTGGTCGAGGACGAAGACGAGACGCGCGAGCTCGCCGAGAGCGTGCTGGACGAGACCGATCTGCACGTGGTCAGCTGCGCCAGCGCAGAGCAGGCGCTCAGCTACCTGCAGGAACACGGCGGCGAGGTGGCGCTGGTCTTCGCCGACATCCGGCTCGCCGGCGACATGGACGGGGTGCAACTCGCCCGCGCCATCGCTACGCTCTGGCCCTGCACCCGGCTCGTCGTCACCTCCGGCGTCGATCCCGAACCCGGCGAGGCCCTGCCCGAGGGCGCCGTGTTCATCCCCAAGCCCTGGCGCGCATTCGACGTGCTAGCGGAGGCCGAGCGCGCCAGCCGCGACCGGGTGCCGCCGGTCGCCTAGAGCATCGGCCCGAACGGTGGAAAACGGCTCGTCACAAAAAGCCGTTGCGACACAAGAATCGAGGCATCGGGCGCGCCTCTTGCAGGTTCTCCCCCGGCCGCCCCGAGCCGGGCGGCAGGAGGTGGACCGACCCCATGCAGATCCGGACGGGCTTCGACATCACCTTCGAGTCGGTTCAACCGACGCCGATGATCCTGATGCTCAATCTCCATCCGTCGCGGGTGCCCGACCTCGTGACGCCGGAGACGATCACCTTCGATCCGCCGGTGCCCGTGCAGCGCTACACCGACGGCTTCGACAACGTCTGTACCCGCATCCTCGCGCCCGCCGGGCGCCTGACCATCGCGGCCGATTTCATCGTCGCCGATTCCGGCTTGCCCGATCCGATGGTGCCGACCGCCACCCAGGCGGAGGTGCAGCACCTGCCCGACGACGTCCTCGTCTTCCTGATGGGCAGCCGCTACTGCGACACCGACAAGCTGTCGGCCACCGCCTGGGAGCTGTTCGGGCAGACGCCGCCGGGCTGGTCGCGGGTTCAGGCGATCGTCGATTACGTCCACGCCCGCATCCGCTTCGACTACATGCAGGCCGACGCCACCCGCACGGCCTTCGACGGCTATAGCCAACAAGTCGGCGTCTGCCGCGACTTCGCGCATCTCGCTGTCGCGCTCTGCCGCTGCATGAACATTCCGGCCCGCTACTGCACCGGCTATCTCGGCGACATCGGCGTACTGCCGGTGCCGGACCCGATGGATTTCTCAGCGTGGTTCGAGGCTTATCTCGACGGGCGCTGGTACACGTTCGACGCCCGCCACAACCGGCCGCGCATCGGTCGCATCGTCATGGCGCGGGGGCGCGACGCGACCGACTGCGCGCTCACCACGAATTTCGGTTTTCAGCAGCTTGTGAACTTCGGGGTCCACACCACCGAACTCGGCTGAACCCTGCTGCGGCACTTATTGTCAAGCTCGAGTGTCCCGCCGCACACCCGCCCTGTGCAAAATCTGCGATTCGGCTGGAACCCGAAAGCCACAGTCACGCTTTAAATGGCAAAGGTTACTGCACAGGTAGGCCATCCCCATGAAGACCTTGGCATCTGTCTTCGCCGGCGCTGTCGGCATGTGTGTTCTTGCGGTCGGCGCGGCTCATGCCTCGCCCTACGACCCCTTCGGCTCCGACAGCGACGAGACCTACGCCGAGCAGTCCCAGGGCGGCTGGCCGGTCTACGATCCCTACGGCAGCCAGCGCGGCTCGGCCGCCCAGGGTAGTTACGCTTACGGCTCGGCCGAGGCTCAGGCCCAGGTCGCCCGCATCCCGCGCGAGGTCGTGGCCTTTGAGGGACGCTACGCGCCGGGCACCGTCGTGGTCTCCACCGCCGAGCGCCGCCTCTACCTCGTGATGGGCAACGGACAGGCTCTGCGCTACGGCGTCGGCGTCGGCCGTCCGGGCTTCACTTGGAGCGGCATCAACAAGATCACCGCCAAGCGCGAGTGGCCGAGCTGGACCCCGCCCGCCGCAATGATCGCCCGCCGCCCCGACCTGCCGCGCTACATGGCCGGCGGCGTCGAGAACCCGCTCGGCGCGCGTGCGATGTATATCGGCACCTCGGAATACCGCATCCACGGCTCGAACGAGCCGGACACGATCGGTCAGGCGGTGTCGTCGGGCTGCATCCGTATGACGAACGAAGATGTCACCGACCTGTATTCGCGGGTCAAGGTCGGCGCCACGGTGATCGTGAACTGATCGGCTAGCCATCGCTCGCAACCGAGCGATGGTGCCGTATGGCCGGGCGCGAAGAGCGCCCCGCACAGCAGGCCTCGGCTTTGGCCGAGGCCGTCTAGCGGAGTGAGAAGCCTAAGGTCGCGGACGCGACCGCCAGCGCTTGAGGCCAACGGAAAGGAGCCGCGTCGGAGGATCCTCCGGCGCGGCTCCTTTCGTTCAGGGAGAGACGCGGCCGACCGCCGTCTGCGGGCCGTTCAGGAACGAGATCGGCATGTCGCAGAAGCAGCGCGCACCGAGTGGGCGCGGGCCCGGCAGCGGGCAGGAATAGGGCTGGTTGCCCGAGATGCCGCTCTGCACCGCGTCGCAGTTCAAGCCCATCGGCCGGGGCGGCGGGCGGCCGTAATCCGGCTCGCGGTAGATGCGGCGCGGCGGGGGGCGGTCGTAGCCGTCGTCGTCATACTGCGCGTGGGCGGGGGCGAGGCTGCCGGCCGCGACGAAAGCCAGGGCGACGAGGCCGAGGCGACGGACGGGACGCATGGTCGGTACTCCGATGGGCGCGCCGCGACGTTCGAGCCGCTGACGCATCGCTGAGGCCGACCTGTCTGGCGCTCCCCGGCGGCGAAAAAGCGGCGGGGCGCTTCCCCAACGAAAAACGGCCCGCGCCGGGGGCGCGGGCCGTGAATGACAGTCGGAGGCTCGAAAGCCCCCGACCATCATACAAGAAATCACTGGTGGTTGTTGGTGGCCTTCTGAACGTCGGACGCGTTCTCGCGGGCGGTCTCGACGCCCTGCTCGTAGGCGGCGCGGGCCTCGTTGGCGCCCTGTTGCATCGCGCTCTTGGCGTTCTCGGCGCTCTGCTGGAACGCGCTCTGGGCGAGACCGCCGAACTCCTTGGCCTGGGCCTGGATCGCGGCGAACTGCGAGCGGACGTACTCGGCCTGATGCTGCATCGCCTCCTGCACGTCGCGCGAGCGAACGAGCTTCTGGGCGAGGTCGAAGGCCGCGTTCACGTTCTGCTCGGCGAACTCGAAGCCGCGGGTCGAGAGGCTGGAGGCGTTGGTGCGGGCCAGATCGGTCGAGCCCTGCACGGTATCGGCGGTGCGGCGGGCGGCGCCGAGGAACGAATCGAACGCCTTGCGGGCTTGCTCGACGCTCTTCTCGGCGAAGTCGCGCATCTCGTTCGGGATTTCGTAGTTCGGGGTGTTGGCCATGGGGTGCTCCTCTCTTTGGGTGATTCGACGCTTTCGCGCGTTGTGCAGTGCAACATAGCGCAGGGGTGGCACTTTTTCCAGCCCCAAGGCGTCCGATTAGGGTTACCAGTTGATAAACGTGTGTCGGCGGGCTTCGGTGTCTATGTCCGATGCGTGTTAAGTTGCACAAGCGATCGTAAGTGCGTCCGAGGGAGGATCGTCCGCTCGGGGCTCGCTGCGCTGCCGCGACGCCAACGCGATGTCCGGCTCGTCCGGGCTCTTGAAGTGAGGCATTCTTGATCAGGGTTCGGATGTCGGACCGTGCCGTGACCGTTTCCGACCCACAGGGCCAAGCGGTGCTCCGCCGGGCGCTCGCGCGCTGGCGCGACGATGCCGCGACCGCACACCTCGCCCGCGAGGGCGCCGCGCTGCTGGTGCTCGACGGAACGGCGGACCGCCTCCTGCACGCCGCCGGGGCCGCAGCCGCTTATGGCGGGGGCGTGGCCGGGCCCGATGGCCGCGTGATGCCGGCCTTACGCCTCTCCGAGCAGGTCCGCCGCGCCGGCCCGGTGGGCGAGCGCCCGCGCATGGTGCGCCTGCGCCTCGATCCCCGCGGCGTCGCCCCGCCGGTCGTGGTCCTGCTCGCGCGCGCCGGCCTCGACGAGGAGCGCGAGGCGCTGCTGCTCGCCCCGCTCGGCCCCCTTCCTACCCTGCGGCCGTCCGAAGTTTTTTCTGAGCCGGTCGAGGATGCGCCCGAGGCGGACGCTCGCGACGCGGCTCAGGACGATGTCGCGGCACCTGCCGCGGAAACGGCGCAGGAACCGGCCGAAGCCGAAGAAACAATCGTGCCGGAGCCCCCGGCCCGCTTCGTCTGGCGCAGCGACGGCGAGGGCGTGCTCACACATGTCTCGGCCACCCATCCCGATCTCGCCGCGGTGATCGCGGGCCGGGCCTGGGCCGACCTCGCCGCCGACGGGATCGTCGAGGGCGCCGCCCTCGATGCGCTGCTGCGCGAGAAGCCGGAGACGTTTCGCGCCCTCCCGCTCGTCGTGCGGGGCCGCGCCTTCGAGCACGCCATCGACGTCTCCGGCGCGCCGATGGGACGCCCCAGGCATGAGGGCGCGGGCTTGAGCGGCTTCGCGCTCCTCAAGGAGCGCCATCCGCGGCCCGAAGAGGACGAGATCGCGCCCGCGGACGCCGACCCGCCGGAGGCCGACTCGCTCTCGGTCAACGAGCACGCCGCCTTCCGCGAGGTTGCCCGCCTGCTGGGCTTACGCTTCGCCCCCGACGACGCAGGCGAAGAGGTTGCGGGCGCCGAGCGGGTCGAGGGTGCCTCAGGCGCCTCGGTGACGCCCTTCCCCACCCCGCCGGCCCGCACGGCGGAGGCCGAGGCCCGCACCCGCGCGGCGCTCGCCGAGTTGCTGGAGCGCCTGCCGGTCGGCGTGCTGGTCTACCGCGCCGACGAGGTGTTGTTCGCCAGCCAGAACTTCCTCGCGCTCACCGGCCATCCCGATCAGGCGAGCCTGCGTGCTGCCGGTCTCGCCCAGCTGTTCCGCGGCCTCGCGCCGGATGCCCGCGGCGGGTCGGCGCCGGTGCCGTTTGGGAAGGCCGATGGCGGCACCGTCGCGCTCGCGCTCGATCACGCCCGGCTCGACTGGGACGGCGCGCCCGCCGACCTCTGCCTCGTCCGGGCCGCCGAACCGCAGGCCGCCCCGCCTGCGGCCCCGCCCAACGACGCACGTTTGCGGGCGGAACAGGTGCTCGACAGCCTGGAGGAAGGCGTCGTCACCCTCGACGCGGACGGCCGCGTCGTCGGCCTCAACCCGAGCGCGGCCGAACTCGTCCACGCCCACCCGAAGGAAGTGGTCGGCGGGCGCTTCGCCGACCTGTTCGCCCCCGAGAGCCTGCCGGCTCTGGAGGCCGCCGTCACCGATTCCCAGCGCTCCGGCGCGAGCGAGCTCTTGGGCGTCACCGCCCGCTCGGGTGCCGCGGCGCTCCGGCTTCGCATCGCCCGCCTGTTCGGCGAGGACGCGCCCGGCTACTGCGCGAGCTTGCGGGAAATCCGGGAGGACGCCCCGCCCCCCGCCCTGCCGCCGGCCACGATCCCGCCCCTGCCGCCAACACCCGTCGAGGATGGCGAGGCGGCCGGCGCTTGGAAGGCACGGGCTCTCGCCCGCGTCGGGCGCGAGATCAGGCCGCCGCTCACCGCAATCCTCTCGCTCACCGACATGATGCTGTCGGACCGGTTCGACCGGGCCGACGCCGAGCGGCTGGAGGCTTACTTGCGCGAGGTGCGCCTGTCGGGCGGGCGCATCGCCGCGATCCTCGACGACCTGCGCGACCTCGCAGCGCTCCAAGAGGGCGGCACCCTCACCTTCACAAAGGTCGGCCTCAACGATCTCGTCTCCGGCTGCATCGGCACGATGCAGGCCCAGGCCGCCCGCGACCGCATCGTCGTGCGCACCAGCCTCGGGCCTGACCTGCCGCCTTTCCTCGCCGATGAGCGCTCGATCCGGCAGGCGGCTTTGTCCGTCATCGGCAACGCCATCCGGGTCACGGAAGCGGGCGGGCAGGTCATCGTCTCGACCACGCTCGCCGACCGCGGCGAGGTGGCGCTGCGGGTGCGCGACACCGGCCCCGGCCTATCGCCCGAGGCGGTGGCGAGCGCCCTCGAACCGTTCCGCGACGGCGCCGACCCGGCGGGGGAGGCCGAGGGCGCCGGATTCGGCCTGACCCTGACCAAGGCGCTGGTCGAAGCCAACCGCGGACGCTTCCGCATCGGCAGCCGCAAGGACGAGGGCACCCTGGTCGAGATGATTTTTCCCGCCGCCTGATTCGCGGGCCCTGGCTGCGGGCGCCCCGCGATCTAGCTGAGAAACAAGCGTTTCGTGCCGCGGGGGGCATCGGAGAGCGCGATTGAGTCGTGCATAAGAGAATTTTGTGCAATTCAGTTGCGCAAAATTCCTATACTCGACTTTTTGGTGCTTGCCGGCCCTCTTCACATGCGCTTAAGAACTTTTCCGGAAGCCCCGGCTGCGTGCACCGGCACGATACGATCGGGCACCGTTCAGGGAAGAAACGACATGAGCGAGAAGGTCATCGACGTTCAGGACGCGTGGCGTGAGCGTGCTCTGATCGACGACGCCAAGTACCAAGAGATGTACGCGGCGTCGGTCTCGGATCCCGAGACGTTCTGGGCCGAGCACGGCAAGCGGATCGACTGGTCGACGCCCTTCACCAAGGTCAAGGACACCAGCTTCGAGCCCGGCAACATCTCGATCAAGTGGTTCGAGGACGGCAAGACCAACGTCGCCGTCAACTGCATCGACCGCCACCTGGAGACCCGCGGCGACCAGACCGCGATCATCTGGGAAGGCGACGACCCGAACGAGTCCAAGCACATCACCTACCGCGAGCTGCACGCGGAAGTCGGCCGGATGGCCAACGTCCTGCGCAACCGCGGCGTCGGCAAGGGCGACCGCGTCACGCTCTACCTGCCGATGATCCCCGAGGCCGCCTACGCCATGCTGGCCTGCGCCCGGCTCGGCGCCATCCACGCCATCGTCTTCGGCGGCTTCTCGCCGGATTCGCTGGCGAGCCGCATCAACGGCTGCGGCTCCAAGGTCGTCATCACGGCGGACGAAGGCCTGCGCGGCGGGCGCAAGGTGCCGCTCAAGGCGAACGTGGACGAGGCGATCAAGCGCGTCGAGAAGGATCTCGTCGAGCACGTCATCGTCGTAAAGCGCACCGGCGGCGACGTGGCGATGGAGCCCGGCCGCGACGTCTACTACCACGAGGCCGCCGAGCAGGTGACCGACGATTGCCCGGCCGAGGCCGTCGAGGCCGAGCACCCGCTGTTCATCCTCTACACCTCGGGCTCCACGGGCCAGCCGAAGGGCGTGGTGCACACCACCGGCGGCTACCTCGTCTACGCCTCGATGACCCACCAGTACGTGTTCGATTACCACGACGGCGACGTCTACTGGTGCACGGCGGACGTGGGCTGGGTCACCGGCCACAGCTACATCGTCTACGGGCCGCTCGCGAACGGCGCGACCACGCTGATGTTCGAGGGCATCCCGACCTACCCGTCGAACTCCCGCTTCTGGGAGGTGATCGACAAGCACAAGGTCAACATCTTCTACACCGCGCCGACCGCGATCCGCTCGCTCATGGGCGGCGGCGAGGGCCCGGTGAAGAAGACGTCGCGCCAATCCCTGCGCGTGCTGGGCTCGGTCGGCGAGCCGATCAACCCGGAGGCCTGGGACTGGTACTACAACGTGGTGGGCGACAAGCGCTGCTCCATCGTCGACACGTGGTGGCAGACCGAGACCGGCGGCATCCTCATCACGCCGCTGCCCGGCGCGACCAAGCTCAAGCCCGGCTCGGCCACCCGTCCGTTCTTCGGCGTGCAGCCGGTGATGGTCGATGCCGAGGGCAAGGAACTGGAGGGCAAGTGCGAGGGTAACCTCTGCATCAAGGATTCGTGGCCCGGCCAGATGCGCACCGTCTACGGCGACCACGAGCGTTTCGAGCAGACCTACTTCTCGACCTACAAGAACCTCTACTTCACCGGCGATGGCGCGCGGCGCGACGACGACGGCTATTACTGGATCACCGGCCGCGTCGACGACGTCATCAACGTGTCGGGCCACCGGATGGGCACGGCCGAGGTCGAGTCCTCGCTCGTCGCCCACCCGAAGGTGTCGGAGGCCGCGGTGGTCGGCTACCCGCACAACGTCAAGGGCCAGGGCATCTACGCCTACGTCACCCTCAACGAGGGCCTGGAGGGCGACGACGGCCTGCGCAAGGAACTCGTCACCTGGGTCCGCAAGGATATCGGCCCGATCGCCTCGCCCGACCTGATACAGTTCGCGCCGGGCCTGCCCAAGACCCGCTCGGGCAAGATCATGCGCCGCATCCTGCGCAAGATCGCGGAGGACGATTTCGGCTCGCTCGGCGACACCTCGACGCTGGCCGAGCCCGCCGTGGTCGACGACCTCATCGAGAACCGCCAGAACCGCGGCAAGGCGTGAGCCCCTCTCCTCCCCCTCGCGGGGAGGAGCCGGAGGTTGCGCTCGGGTAGAAGGCACCGCGGTGCCTCATGCCGCCCCCCTACCCCCTCCCCGCAAGGGGAGGGGAACGCACGTCCCACGACCAAAAAGCAACCCGCCACCAACCGCTCGACGGCTCGGATAGGCACGGGAGGAGATTCATGAGCGCCACGCAATCGGCGGGTCCGCCCGCGAGCCCGCACGCCCAACCCCTGCCCGGGGTCGTCGGCACCCTCGACAACCCCGTGTCCGATCCCCGGCTCGACCGGGTGTCCCAGAACCCGATCTTCCAGACGCTGGTGCGCGAGCGCAACCAGTACGCCTGGGTGCTGACCGGCCTGATGCTGGTCGTCTATTTCGGCTTCATCGGCCTCATCGCCTTCGACAAGGCGCTGCTCGCGACCAAGCTCGGCGGAACCGCCTCGCTCGGCTTCTACATGGGTATGTTCGTCATCGTCTTCGCGTTCGTGCTGACCGGCATCTACGTCGCCCGCGCCAACACCCGCTTCGATCGCCTCTCGGCCGAGCTGACCCGGAGCCTCGCGAAATGACCCGCGCGCTTTCCCTTCTCGCCGCGGGTCTCGCCCTCGGCAGCACCCCGGTGCTCGCCGCCGGGCCGGACCTAGGCGCCGTGCAGCAATCGGCCACGAACTGGCCGGCCATCGGCATGTTCCTGTTCTTCGTGCTGTTCACGCTGGGCATCACCTACCGGGCGGCCAAGGGCTCGAAGTCGGCGGCCGACTTCTACGCCGCAGGCGGCGGCATCTCGGCCGGCACCAACTCGCTGGCGATCGCCGGCGACTACATGTCGGCGGCCTCCTTCCTCGGCATTTCCGGCCTTGTCTACTCGTCGGGCTTCGACGGGCTGATCTACTCCACCGGCTTCCTCGTCGGCTGGCCGATCGTGCTGTTCCTCATCGCCGAGCGCCTGCGCAATCTCGGCAAGTTCACCTTCGCCGACGTGGCGAGCTTCCGCCTCGACCAGACTTCGATCCGGATCATCTCGGCGACCGGTACGCTCGTCGTCGTGGCGTTCTACCTGATCGCCCAGATGGTCGGCGCGGGGAAGCTGATCCAGCTCCTGTTCGGCCTGCCCTACCTCTACGCGGTGGTGCTCGTCGGCGCGCTGATGATCATCTACGTCGCCTTCGGCGGCATGAAGGCCACGACCTGGGTGCAGGTGATCAAGGCCTGCCTGCTGCTCGGCGGCGCCAGCTTCATGGCCGGCGCGGTGCTCTACCATTACGCCTTCAGCCCGGAGAAGCTGTTCGCCACCGCGGTGCAGACGCACCCGAAGGGTGACGCCATCATGGCGCCCGGCGGCCTCGTCTCGAACCCGATCGACTCGCTCTCGCTGGGTGTCGGCCTGATGTTCGGCACCGCCGGCCTGCCCCATATCCTGATGCGCTTCTTCACGGTCTCGGACGCCCAGGCCGCTCGCAAGTCGGTGTTCTACGCCACCGGCCTGATCGGCTACTTCTACATCCTCACCTTCATCATCGGCTTCGGCGGCATCGCCATGCTGATGTCCGACCCGAGCTACTTCAAGCTCGGCGCCGACGGCACGACCTACGACAAGATCAAGGACATGCTCGGCGGCACCAACATGGTCGCCGTGAACCTCGCCAACGCCATCGGTGGCCCGTACTTCCTCGGTTTCATCTCGGCGGTGGCCTTCGCGACCATCCTCGCGGTGGTAGCGGGCCTGACGCTGGCCGGCGCCTCGGCGATCAGCCACGATCTCTACGCCCAGGTCTTCGCCCGCGGGCGCACGACCGAGAAGGCGGAGGTGAACCTGTCGAAGGCCTCCGCCGTCGGCATCGGCATCGTCGCCATCGTGCTCGGCTACATCTTCGAGAACCAGAACGTCGCCTTCATGGTCGGCCTCGCCTTCTCGGTGGCGGCGAGCTGCAACTTCCCGGTCCTCGCGATGTCGATCCTGTGGCGCGGCACCACGACCTGGGGCGCGCTCATTGGCGGCCTCGTCGGCCTCGTGGCGGCGGTGACCATGGTGGTGCTGTCGGACGCGGTGTGGGTGAAGACCTTCGGCCATCCGGCGGCGCTGTTCCCCTACGCCAACCCGGCCCTGTTCTCGATGCCGCTCGCCTTCGTGACGATCTGGGCGGTCTCGTCGATCGACCGGACCCGCCGGGCCAACCGCGAGCGTGCCGCCTTCGACGCGCAGTTCGTGCGCTCGGAGACCGGCATCGGCGCCGACGGCGCGCACGCGCACTGACGCGGCACGCACCCGAAACGAGGAAGGGCCCCGCCGCGAGGCGGGGCCCTTCTTTTATTGTCTCCCGGAGAAACGTGACGCTCAGCGCTCGTCCGGATCGGGGCCCACGGCGCTGGCGTTGAGCACGGTGCCGGCGGCGGGCGTCTCCCCTCCCCTCGCACTCCGCAGAATGCCGCGGATGTCGGCGCCCTCCGCGCCGAAGCGGGCCCAGGCGGCGCGGCAACGGCTCTGATCCGAATCGGCCCGGAAATAGCGCTCCTGCTCGTCCAGCAGGGTATCGTAGACGGCGGCGCGCACGCCCCGCTCCTCGCCGACATAGAGCCGGCAGATCCGGCCCCAGAACGCCTCGTCGATGTCCCACTCGCAGCCGCCCGCGGCCTTCATCAGGGCGAGCTTGCGCAGGCTCTGGCGCTCGGACTGCGGCATGGTGAGGAAACCGACCTGCGCCTTGAGCGCCCGGCCCCCGGCCGCGTAGCCGCTCTCGCTGGTCAGCGCCCAGCCGAGATAGAAGCTGCCGGCGCCGATCAGGCCGCCGGCGAGGAGGAGCGCTCTGAGAACGGTCATGGGCAGACCCCGGTTGGCAGGCCGATTCGACCAGCCAACCTTGGCGGGATCAAGGAAGAGGAACGCGGCGTCTTCGCCGGAGCAGGCCCGGCTGATCGCCACGAAAGCCGCCGCATTCGCCCTCTCCCCGCACACGGGGAGAGGCCTGTAGGGACCTCGTCGTCCCTACAGGAAGCGGAGGCGAAGCCGCAGCGGCAGTGAGGGGGCGATTCCGGAAAAGGCTCGTCCTGAAGCGCCCCCTCACCTTCGGCTGCCGCCTCGCCGCGACGACGACCAGGTCGTCGCGGCCCTCTCCCCGCACAGCGGGGCGAGGGGATGCGCAACCGCCGTGGCGATCAAACGGAAGCCGTATGACGAGCGTCGGTTCTATGCCTTGCGCGCCACGGTGAAGCGCGCGGCGTCCTTCAGCACCCGCGCCCGCTCGCCCCACGGCGCTACGGCCTCCTCGCAGACGGCGACCAGCCGGTCGCATTCGGCCCGCGCGCCGTCGAGGCCGAGGCGGTCGACCAGCGTCGCCTTGCCGGCGTCCTTGTCCTTGCCGGTGGCCTTGCCCATCGCTTCGGGCGAGGCCTCGCGGTCCAGGATGTCGTCGGCGACCTGGAAGGCTTGGCCGAGCGCCTTGCCGTAGCGCAGCAGCGCGGCGCGCTCGTCCGGGTTGGCGCCGCCGACAAGCGCGCCGGCCTCGACCGAGAAGGCCAGGATCGCGCCGGTCTTCATCGCCTGCATCCGCAGGGTGTCGTCGATGTCGAGATCGACCGGGCCGAAGCGGCCTTCCGCGGACAGATCGAGGAGTTGGCCGCCGACCATGCCGCCGAGGCCGGAGCTGCGGGCGAGCCCGAGCACGAGTTCGGCGCGGATGCCGGCGTCCGGCTGCCAGCGCGGATCGGCGGTGACCTCGAAGGCCAGGGTCTGGAGCGCGTCGCCCACGAGGATGGCGGTGGCCTCGTCATAGGCCTTGTGGACGGTCGGCTTGCCGCGGCGCAGGTCGTCGTCGTCCATCGCCGGCAGATCGTCGTGGACGAGGCTGTAGCAGTGGACGAGTTCGACGCCCGCGCCAGCCGCCAAAGCCGCATCCTCGCCGCCGCCGAGCATCCGGGCGGTCTCGATGGCGAGGAACGGGCGCAGCCGCTTGCCGCCGCCGAGCACGGCGTGGCGCATCGCCTCCATCAGGCGCGGCGGGCGGGCGATCTCACCCGCGTTCAGGTTCGGCCCGAGCCGCTCGACCAGAAAACGCTCGACGGTGTCGGCCACCTCGGCGAGCCTGTGGGTAAATTCGTAGCCCGACGCGTCCGCCTTGACCGAGGGGGTGGGAGACTGCGTTGAGGTCATCGGGATGGGCCTGGATCGGGGAGGGGCGGAGCCGCCGTGCGCCGGAGCGATGACAGCGACGCGGAGCCGCGCGGACGCGACCTGAGGGTGGTGACGGAGCCGAGGCGGCGCGGCGGGGGTCTGCGGCGCATCGCGACGCTGATCACGCTCGCTCCCCTCCTCGTCGTCGTCTTCACGCTCACGCTGGCGCTCGTCTATAGCGTGGCGACCCCGCCCTCAACCCTGATGCTCGGGCGCTGGCTCTCGGGCGAGACGGCGCAGCGGGACAGCGTGCCGCTGGACGCGATCGCTCCGGCCCTGATCCAGGCAGTGGTGGCCTCCGAGGATCAGCGCTTCTGCCTGCATAACGGCGTCGATTGGGGGGCGTTGCGCGACGTCGTGGACGACGAGGAAGGGCCGAGCCGCGGCGCCTCCACGATCACGATGCAGACGGTCAAGAACGTGTTCCTGTGGCCCGGCCGCTCCTACATCCGCAAGGCGCTCGAAATCCCGCTCGCCGTGCTGGCCGACGCGGTCTGGGGCAAACGGCGGACGATGGAGATCTATCTAAACGTCGCCGAATGGGGCGACGGGGTGTTCGGCGCGGAGGCCGCCGCCCGCCACTGGTTCCGCAAGAGCGCCCGCGACCTGACCCGCACCGAGGCGAGCCTGCTCGCCGCCATCCTGCCGAACCCGATCCTGCGCAGCGCGGGCAAGCCGACGCCGGGCGTGCGCCGGATCGCCGCCCGCATCCAGGGGCGGATGGGACAGGTCGACGGGCTGATGGGCTGCCTGAAGCGCTGAGGCGCGCGGCATCGGGCAGTCCTGACAAAAAGGGCCGTCATTCCGGGGCGCCGCAGGCGAACCCGGAATCCACGACTGGCCGCGACGGTTCGACTTCAAGCCCGGCTCCGCGCATCACGGGTGGATTCCGGGTTCCGCTTCGCGGCCCCGGAATGACGCGCGACTTGGGTCAAGGCAGCGACCATCGTCATTGGTCCGAGGTCGAAGCCCTGCTGTCTGTCTTGATCGGCGTTGACTTCTCCCGCCCGCGTCCCCCAAACCCGCCGACGCCCTCCCGAGGGCGAGACATCCCAAAAAACGGTCCGATCATGCCCATCCTGACCTTCCCCGACGGCAACACCCGCGCCTACGACGCCGCGGTGACCGGCCGGACCGTGGTCGAGGGCATCGCCAAGTCGCTGGCCAAGCGCACCGTCGCCATGACGCTCGACGGCGTCGTGCAGGACCTCGACGACACCATCGCGCAGGATGCCGCGATCGAGTTCATCTCCCGCGACGATCCCCGCGCGCTCGAACTGATCCGCCACGATTGCGCGCACGTGCTGGCGGAAGCCGTGCAGGCGCTGTGGCCCGGCACGCAGGTGACGATCGGCCCGGTGATCGAGAACGGCTTCTACTACGACTTCGCCAAGGCCGAGCCGTTCACGCCCGAGGACTTCCCGAAGATCGAGGCGAAGATGCGCGAGATCATTGCGCGCGACGCCCCGTTTACCAAGGAGGTCTGGAAGCGCGACGACGTCAAGAACCTCTTCGCCGAGAGGGGCGAGAGCTACAAGGTCGAGCTGGTCGATGCGATCCCGCCGGGCGAGGACCTGAAGATCTACCGCCAGGGCGAGTGGTTCGACCTGTGCCGCGGCCCGCACATGACCTCGACCGGCAAGATCGGCACCGCCTTCAAGCTGATGAAGGTCGCGGGCGCCTATTGGCGGGGTGATTCCGCCAACCCGATGCTGACGCGTATCTACGGCACCGCCTGGGCCTCCCAAGCCGATCTCGACGCCTACCTGCATCGCCTCGAAGAGGCCGAGCGCCGCGACCATCGCCGGCTCGGCAAGGAAATGGACCTGTTCCATTTCCAGGAGGAAGGCCCCGGCGTCGTGTTCTGGCACGCCAAGGGCTGGACGGTGTTCCAGGAGCTGATCGCCTACATGCGCCGGCGGCTGCGCGGCGACTATCAGGAGGTCAACGCTCCGCAGATCCTCGACAAGGCCCTGTGGGAGACCTCGGGCCACTGGGGCTGGTACCGCGAGAACATGTTCGCGGCCCAATCCGCGGGCGACGAGGCCGAGGACAAGCGCTGGTTCGCGTTGAAGCCGATGAACTGCCCCGGCCACGTGCAGATCTTCAAGCACGGCCTGAAATCCTACCGCGACCTGCCGCTGCGCATGGCCGAGTTCGGCGTGGTCCACCGCTACGAGCCGTCCGGCGCCATGCACGGGCTGATGCGGGTGCGCGGCTTCACCCAGGACGACGCGCACATCTTCTGCACCGAGGACCAGCTCGCCGCCGAGTGCCTGAAGATCAACGAGCTGATCCTCTCGACCTACGCGGATTTCGGCTTCGACCAGATTCTGGTGAAGCTCTCGACGCGGCCCGAGAAGCGCGTCGGCTCCGACGACCTGTGGGACCACGCCGAGGCCGTGATGACGCGGGTGCTGGCCCAGATCGAGGAGCAGTCGGGCGGGCGCATCCGGACCGCGGTCAACCCCGGCGAAGGCGCCTTCTACGGCCCGAAATTCGAGTACGTGCTGCGCGACGCCATCGGCCGCGACTGGCAGTGCGGCACCACGCAGGTGGACTTTAACCTGCCGGAGCGGTTCGGCGCGACCTATATCGACGCCGACAGCCAGAAGAAGCCGCCGGTGATGGTCCACCGCGCCATCTGCGGCTCGATGGAGCGCTTCACCGGCATCCTGATCGAGCATTTCGCCGGCCACTTCCCGCTCTGGATCGCCCCGGTGCAGGTCGTGGTGGCGACGATCACCAGCGAGGCCGACACCTACGCCCGCGAGGTCGTGCGGGCGCTGGAGCGCGCGGGACTGCGCGTGGACGCCGACCTGAGGAACGAGAAAATCAACTACAAGGTCCGCGAGCACTCGCTGGCCAAGGTGCCGGTGCTGCTGGCGCTCGGAAAGCGCGAAGCGGAGGAGCGCACGGTCTCGGTGCGTCGTCTCGGCAGCCAGAAGACCACGACGCTGACCCTCGACGCGGCGCTCGCGGCCTTCGTCGAGGAAGCCACCTCCCCGGACCGCCGCCGCGCCGAGGCCGTCGCCGAGAGCCGCCCGAGCACCGACGCGGTGCTCGACGGGCAGCATGTGGAGCAGCCGGCGCCATAAGCGCCGGCTTCATCGGCCCCACATCCTACCCATCCCCCTCATCCTGAGGTGCTGCGCGGCAGCCCCGAAGGAGGGCTCCCGAAGTCGCGCGATCCCTGGAGCCCTCCTTCGAGGGCGACGCTGCGCGCCGCCACCTCAGGATGAGGGGGTTGGATGGGAGGAACCGTTGTTCTCGACCGCCTCGCAAGTCATCGGCGGCGGGGCCTCGACGCTGCGCCAGCGGCCGTAGGCCCAAGGGCGGTGCCACGCCGCGCCCGCGGGGATGCGCTCCGGTACGAGATCGATGCCGTGGGTGCCGAACGGGCCGCAACGGCAAATCCGCGAAAATCCCATCCAACCGCCGGCCCAAAACCCGTGCCGCTGGATCGCCGCATCGGTGTACTCGGAGCAGGACGGCCAGTGTCGGCACTGGCGCCCCACCAGCCCCGACAGGGTGAGCTGGTAGCCGCGGATCGCAATATGCGCGGCGCGCCGGATCACGCCGCCTCGGGGGCGCCGGAACCCTTAGCTGCGGCGATCCGGTCGAGGGCGTCCACAACCGCGTCGAAGGTGAGCAGCGTCGAGGCGTGGCGGGCGCGGAAGTCGCGCACCGGCTCTAGTACGGCGAGATCGGCCCACTTGCCGTCCGGCACCGGACCGTTCTCCTTGAGCATCGACCGCATCCGCTGGCGAACCTCCCGCAACTCGTCGGCGGTGGAGCCGACCACGTGGCGGGCCATCAGCGAGGACGAGGCCTGGCCGAGCGCGCAGGCCTTCACGTCATGGGCAAAATCCGTGACCGTGCCGGCCGAATCGGTGACGAGATCGACGGTGACGGTCGAGCCGCACAGTTTCGAGTGCGCGCTGGCGGAGGCGTCGGGCGCGTCGAGGCGGCCGAGCCGGGGGATGTCGGCGGCCAGTTCGAGGATGCGGCGGTTGTAAATGTCGTCGATCATGGCGGAGTTTCTCGTCCACGGCGCCGAATGGGAAGACGACTCAAGGAAACGTTGAGCCGGATGCGCGTGCCGTGCATTGCGCGGCGGCGCGAATGCGTCGATATAGGCGCGACGAAGCCGTTTCGCGAGAATGGCCCTGTCGACCCCCGGTCACGCCCTGACCCCGGATTCGGATCGTTCGAGGGCGTCGGCACTGAGTTGAGAGCGCCGGGACGGATCGACGATGTACGCCAAGCCCGACAGCACGACCATGAAGGCCCGTGTCGCGAAGGCCGGAGATGCCATGGATGCCGCCCTCAAATCCCTTTCGTACGGCATGAGCGACGACGAGCGACGCACGAGCGCCGTCGGCCTCGACGGGATGCGCGGCGCCAACGATGCCGGCAGGCCGGAAGGCTCGGCCAACATCGCGCCCCATGCCGCCCCCAATGTCGCTCCCTTGCCTGGGTCGGCCCAGCGTGTGCCGAACGAGGTCGCCCTCGGTCGTCCGAGCCGTCAGGAGGCCGAGGCCGCGGTGCGCACGCTGCTGCGCTGGGCCGGCGACGACCCGACCCGCGAGGGGCTGATCGACACCCCCGCCCGCGTGGTGAAGGCCTACGAGCAGATCTTCGGGGGCTACAAAGCCGATGCGGACGCGCTGCTGGAGCGCGTGTTCGAGGAGGTCGAGGGCTATTCGGACGTCGTGCTGGTGCGCGACATCCCGTTCTATTCCCATTGCGAGCACCACATGGTGCCGTTCATGGGGCTGGCCCACATCGCCTATTACCCGATCAAGGGCGTGGTCGGCCTGTCCAAGCTCGCTCGCGTGGTCGATGCCTTCGCCCGCCGCCTGCAGACGCAGGAGACGATGACGGCCCAGATCGCCGACACGATCGAGAGCATCCTCCAGCCCCGCGGTTGCGCCGTGATGATCGAGGCCGAGCATCTCTGCATGGCGATGCGCGGCGTGCAGAAGGCCGGCGTCTCGACCATCACCACCCAGTTCCGCGGCGTCTACAAGGACGATCCGAGCGAGCAGGTCCGCTTCCTGACGCTCGTGCGCGGCGGCAAGGCCTGAACCGGCGATCATGACCGAGCCGTTCGAGAGGCCCGGCGCCCGCGCCGAGGTCGAGGAAGGCGCCCGCCTCACCCCGCGCTTCGGCGCCGACGGGCTCGTCTCCTGCATCGCCGTCGATGCCCATGACGGGCAGGTGCTGATGCTCGCCCACATGAACGCCGAGGCGCTCGCCCGAACCATCGAGACCGGCGAGGCGTGGTACTGGTCGCGCTCCCGCAACGAGCTCTGGCACAAGGGCGCGACCTCGGGGCAGATCCAGCGCATCGTCGAGATGCGGGTCGATTGCGATCAGGACGCGCTGCTGATCCGCGTCGAAGTCGGCGGCGACGGCGGTTGCTGCCATACCGGGCGCCGCTCCTGCTTCTACCGCACCGTCTCGCGCGACCCTGAGACGGGCGCCGCCATCCTCATCCCTTCCGGGCGATGAGGCTGGAGGCGCACGCTCCCGCGCCACGCCTGTTTCCGGAAGGGGCGGTGGAGCCGGTAGCGCCCCGCGCCCGCGCCCCGCGGATCGGCCTCGCGCTCGGCGGCGGATCGGCCCGCGGCTGGTCGCATATCGGCGTGATCGAGGCGCTCGAAGAGGCCGGCATCTATCCCGATGTGGTTGCGGGCTGCTCCATCGGCGCCGTCGTCGGCGGGGCCTACGCCGCCGGGCGGCTCGGGGCGCTGCGGGATTTCGCGCTCTCGCTCACCCGGCGCCGGGTGATGGGAATGATCGATCCGCGCCTGACTGGCTCCGGCCTGATCGCGGGTGAGCGCCTGCGCCGCCGCCTCGCGCGGGAACTGACCGGCTTTCACATCGAGACGCTGCCGCTGACCTTCGCGACCGTCGCCACCGAGTTCGGCACGGGGCACGAGGTCTGGCTGACGCGGGGTTCGCTCGTCGAGGCGGTGCGCGCCTCCTACGCCATCCCCGGCGTGTTTCCGCCGGTCGCCCTGGAAGGGCGCCTGCTGATGGACGGGACGCTGGTGAACCCGGTGCCGGTGCGGCTCGCCCGCGAACTCGGGGCCGACCTCGTGATCTGCGTGAACCTCGCCTGCGAGAGCCGGCCCCGCGCCCGCGTCATCCGCCCCGGCCTCGATCCCGAAGAGCCGTTGGAAGACGCGACCGAGCCCGACGAGGCGGAGATCGAGCGGACGCTGGAGGCCACCGTGCGCCGCCGGGGCCGCTGGGCGCTGCTCACCGGTGCGAGCCGGCGCCTGATGGGCCGCCGCGCCCGCCCCAAACCTCCGCAGGAAACCGGCCGCACTGCGCCCGGCGTCGCCCGCGTGATGCTGGACGCCTTCAACATCACCCAGGACCGGATTTCGCGCGCGCGGCTGGCGGGCGAGCCGCCGGACGTGTCGATCCGCCCGCGGCTCGGCGAATTCGGCCAGTTCGAGTTCCACCGCGCCGCATACGCGATCGACCTCGGCCGTCAGGCCGGCCGCGCGGCGCTGCCGGAGATCCGGCAGATGATCGAGAGTGCGGCGGCGCGGTGCTGAGGCTCCACATTCGGCGCCTGCGCCGAACGTCTCGAACAAACGTCGCCGTCATTCCGGGGCTCGCCGAAGGCGAGAACCCGGAATCCATGACTGGCCTCAAGGCAGCAAACGGCCGCACATCACGGGTGGATTCCGGGTTCCGCTGCGCGGCCCCGGAATGACGGTGGAGTTTTACCGAGCGGCTTTCGCTGCCGTCAGGCCATGGTGATGTAGTCGCGCATCGCCTGGTGCTCCGCCTCGACGGCGGCAATGCGGCGCTTGACGACGTCGCCGATCGAAACGATGCCGATCAGGCGGCCCTCCTCGACCACCGGCAGGTGGCGGAAGCGGCCTTCCGTCATCATCTCCATCACGTCCTCGATCGAGGTGCGGCGGGTACAGGTGACGACCTTGGCGGTCATGTAGCGCGAGATCGGCTGGTCGAAGGCGGAGGCGCCGTCGCAGGCAAGCGCGCGCATCACGTCGCGCTCCGACAGGATGCCGATCACCCGGCCGCCGGAATCGCCCACGATGAGGGCGCCGATGCGCTTCTCCGCGAGCGTGTGGATGGCCTCGTCGATCGTGCGGTGAGGCGGCACCGTGACGACGGTCGCGCCCTTCTCCGTGAGAATGCGTGCAACGCTCATTGTAGTCCCCTCCCTGGTGGATCGCGCCGTCAGCCCCGCGGCGCGAGAGCGATCCGGGGCAGGTTGGGCCCTGCCTCCGATGCGGCGATTGTGTGGCACCCCCGCCGCACTGTCCAGCATTGGGTGCAAAATAAACTGTCGGTGCGGCGGGCGTACGGAACGAAATTTCCACAATCGATCGGAAGGGAGACCCTGCCGGACCGCCTCCGGTTCCCGCGCGCCGGCTCACTGCGACTGGCGGCGCGTCACCGTGGTGCGGTCGGGGGCGGCCTCGCTCTTGTCCTGGTAGAGCGGCACGATCGCCCGCAGCCAGCCGCGGGTCTCGTGGCCGCCGTAATTGCGCTCGACCACGTCGCGGGTGACGTAGGCCTGGAGGTTCACCGGCCCGAAATTGTAGCCGACGAGGCCGCCTACCGCGATCTGCCCCTGCGACCGGTAGCTCGCCACGCCCGTCGGCAGGTCGGTGGAGCCGAAGGCGACGGGGCCGACCTGCCACTTGCCGAACTTCTTCGTCAGGGTCAGGTCGAGGTTGATGTAGTCCGGGTAGAGCGTGCCCGTCGGCGAGCGGGTGTCGAGGAAGACGCCGTAGAGCATGTTGGCGGTGATGTTCCAGTCGTTGCCGGTGTAGCTGATGGCGAAGCGGTGGCTCAGCGAGGCGGACTGGGTCAGGAACTGCGTCTCGATCGGCAGGTAGCCGCCGAACAGGTAGCTGACGCCGATGTCGTTGCCGAGGTTCCAGGCGAGTTGGCCGGCGAGCAGCGTCTGGCCGATGCCGCTGTTGTAGGGGGCGCCGCGCGTGCTGGAGGCCACCACCGGCTGGGTGACGAAGAACTGGACCCGCGCGTTGAACAGGTTCCACGGCGTCGCCCAGGCGAAGGTCGGCAGGTTGACGTTGCTCTCCGAACGCAACGGCGCGGTGTCGCGCACGCCGAAGCTCGAGGTGTTGACGAAGTAGAGGCCGACCGGGAGTTGGGCGCCGACCGGCAGACCGATGGTCTGGCCCGGCTGCGCGGCCGAGCCGGCCAATGCCGGGCCGGCGGCGACCGAGGACAGGAGGACGGCGAGGATACGACGTGTCACCGGGGATTACGCTCCGTCGGATGCGCAGCGACCGTCGCCGCGCTCACTGATCCTGACGGATGATCGGCCGGATTATTGCCGGCAAACGCGCCCGGAGGCTGCGTCGGCGGAGGGGTGTCGCTCAAAGGGCACGGTTTGGGGCACGGTTGCGCCTCAGCGGCGCGCGCGCGGCTCCATCAACGGCAGCAGGAAGAAGCCGGCGAGGAAGCCGCCGAGATGCGCGTCCCAGGCGATCGGCCCGTCCGAGCCGCCGAGCGGCAGGGCGAGCAGGCCGAACAGCAGGTTGGTGGCGATGAGCACGCCGAGGAACAGCATCGCCGTGCGGTTGCGCATCAGCTCGGGGATGGTCTGCAAGGGCGGTCGCGGCGGCAATTGCCAGGGTGCCGCCGCCATGAACGGGGGCGGCGGCTGGAACACGAAGCGGGCGGCGGCCGCCATCAGGGCCGAGATGCCGGCCGAGGCGCCAACCAGCGGCATCGCGCTGTCGGGATCGAGGGCAAGATGGAGCCCGGCGCCGGCCACGATGCCTGCGAGCGCGATCAGGCCGTAGCGCAGCGCCCCGTAGCGGCGGGCGACCGGCGCACCGAAGGCCGCGAGCCAGACCGAGTTGAAGATCAGGTGCGTCCACGAGCCGTGCAGCAGCGCGTAGCTGACGAAGGTCCACGGCATGGCGGAAGGGTCGGAGACGAGGTAGCGGGCGAACTCCCGGCGCGCGGCGGCGATCGTGGGCTCGCTCACCGCCTCGCCCGCAGCCCGGACGATCTCGGCGGCCCGCGACGGGTCGAGGGCGGCGGTCCAGCGCGCCGGGATGAAGGCGAGGTCGAGCAGCACCGACAGGTCGAGGGCGTCGGGCAGCACGCTGCGCACGACGTGGATGGCCGCCAGCACCGCGATCGAGGCGGTGACGATCCCCGGCAGGTTGAAGACGGGTACGCGGCCCTGTCGCGGCAGGTCGGGAGAGGCATCCATGCCGCACCATGTCGGCGCGCCGCGCTTGGCCGCAAGCCCCGAACCGGCCGAATCCGCGTGCGTCCACGCCGTAGCCATCAATGAAAAGCGCGGGAGGGCTTTCGAGAAAGCGCCTCCCGCGCGGCCACCGGCCCGAAGCGGGCGCCGGCCGAAGTGATGGCGTCGACATCGCTCTCGACGCCTCGATCGTCTCGCGGACTCCGATCCGCGGCAAGTGCGAGGTTCGGTCAACCTTCCGTTAAGGTTAAGGAAGAGTTACCCGCGCGGGACCGGGGTGGCGAGCATAGGGTGTGCTCCGGAAGACGTGAGCGGCGGGTCGAGACAGGCGTTTTGCCCCGCAATGAAGCGTTAAGGGTCCGTGACCAAGCGGGCCGTACCGATGCGGAACACCATGAAGCATCCCACCAGCCGCCAGCTCCACGCCTACTGGAACCGCCTGCGCGGCACCCGCTCCGCCCCGGAGCGGGGCGAGATCGAGCCCGGTGAGATCCGCAACCTGCTCGCCGACAGCTTCATCCTCGAGATTGATCCGGGCCGCGGCACCTGCGCGGTGCGGCTCGCGGGCACGAGGCTCTGCGCCCTGTTCGGGCGCGAATTGCGCGGCGGGCCCTTCGCCGGGCTGTGGCCGGCGGAGGCGGGCGGGACGCAAGCCGATCCGTGGAGGCTCGTCGAGGCCGTCACCGCCGACACGGTCGGGATGGTGGCTGGGCTGACCGGCACCACCGCCCGCGGCGAGAGCCTCGACCTCGAACTCGTGCTGCTGCCGCTGCGCCACCGCGGCAAGACCGAGGCGCGGATGCTCGGGGCGCTCAGCCCCCACACCATCCCGCCCTGGCTCGGCATCCGCCCGATCCTGCATGTCGAAACGGTCTCGCAGCGGGTGCTGGCCCCCGCCACCGACGCGGCGGCCCGCGACTTCGCCGAGGCGCTGCCGGAGCCCGCCAACGATTCCCGCCCGCTGCGCTTCGGTCATCTCCTCGTCCACGAGGGCGGGCGCGGCGGCGCCTGAGCCGACGCGCGTCACAACCGGAGGGGGATGTCCGGGGAACGGTGAGGGTGTCGGCGAAAGTCTCGGCGAAGGTCTCGGCAAGTGTTTCGTAACCGGCCCGGCGGTACTGATCGGAGCTGAGACGTTTGGTCTCTCGACGGCCGGACTGCCATGATCGAGCACGCCCCAGGCGGAACCCCCATCCGCATCGCAGACCAGCGCCGCCACCAGCGGGTGCGCGCCGAACTGCTCGGCCGCTACATGCTCGCCGACCGGCGCGAATATCCCTGTCAGACCGTGGACATGTCCCCCGGCGGCGTGCGCCTGACCTGCGCCGTGCTGGGATCCGTCGGCGAGCGCGTCGTGCTGTATCTGGAGCAGATCGGGCGGCTGGAGGGCGTGATCGTGCGCCATCCCCCCGGCGGCTTCGCGATGCAGCTCAACGCCACCCCGCGCAAGCGCGACAAGATCGCCTCGCAGCTGATGTGGCTGTCCAACCGCGACGGTCTCGGCCTGCCCGAGGGCCGCACACACGAGCGCCTCGTGCCGACCAATCCCGGCGTGCAGTTGCGCCTCGACGGCGGCCGGACGATTACCGCCCGCGTCATCGACATCTCGATGTCGGGCGTGGCGCTCGCCACCACGACCACCCCGCCGATCGGCACCGCCGTCATGGTCGGCTCCACGCCGGGCCGGGTGGTGCGCTACTTCGAGGGCGGCATCGGCGCCCAGTTCATGCTGCCGATCTCGCCCGACCGCTTCCACGAGGGCATCCGGCTGTAGGGCCTCCGGCGCCCTCACAGGCTCCACGACACCCACGCTTCGCCCTTCGCCCGACAGCCCGTCGCGCGAGGGGGTTTTTGTTTGGGCCGCATGCGGCTTCCAGCCGACCGCCTCGGTCCCCGCCCCACGCCGTCATTGGGAGGCGGAGCCGAAGCCATCCAGGGCGCGACCGTTCCGAAGAAGGCTCGGCCGAGCCGACGCATCGGTCCTGTGAGCGACATCTCCTGTGAGTGCGGAGCGCTGGATTGCGTCCGTTTCGCTTCGCAATGACGGAGTGCGGTGGAATCGCGGCGACATGCCGGAACACCATCGGATGCCGCGGAAAAGCACCGATCCGGCTCGGCAGCGACTTCGCAGGGTTATCCGCCTCCTAACGCGACCACGCGGATTTGTCGGATCACCCTGAACTCCCCTTCGCCCTGCCATGCGGAGCGTGGCCGTGGACGGCGAATCGATAAAATTGCGCGGATCGGCTTCAGCGCGGCGGAGGGGGTGCGGCGACATCCTGGCCTCGTTCGAAGGACAGCCGCCATGCGCAACGCCGACACGGGACTCCTCAAGGCCGGACTGAAGACGGCGCTGCTCGCCGCGCTCGTGCTCTGTGCCGGCCTGACCGGCACCACGCAGGCCCAGACGGTCGCGGCCCTTCCCACCGCGCTGCCGAGCGCGAGCGCCGGCCTCACCCCCGGTGCCGAGGCCCGGCCGATCCTGGCTTGGACCGATTTCTGCCGCAGCACCCCGGCCGAGTGCGCCTTCGACCGCAACGAGCCCACCCGCGTCAGTCTCACGCCCGCGATCTGGAACACCATCGTCGCGGTGAACCGCCGAGTGAACCGCCAGATCCGCCCCGTGACCGACCAGGAGCATTGGGGCCGCCCCGACCGCTGGGATCTGGCTGAGGACGGCTCGGGCGATTGCGAGGACTTCCAGTTGCTCAAGCGGCGCCTGCTGGCCGAGGCCGGCCTGCCCCGGCGCGCCATGCGGATGACGGTCGTCATCGACGAGAAGGGCGAGGGTCACGCCGTGCTCACGATCATCACCGACCGCGGCGACTACGTGCTCGACAACAAGACCAGCGCGATCACCGCGTGGCACGAGACCGGCTACGTCTTCATCAAGCGCGAGGGCCAGGACGCCCTGGCATGGGTCTCGCTGGGTGGCGCCAGCTCGCCGATCACCACCGCCAACCGGTGACGGGCGCGAAGCCGGCCTTGCCGCCGTGCGCCTGGATCCCCGGCCGGGATCGGCATCGCGAGAGCCGACAGGGAGGCGCCGGTGTGGCCCGTTTGCCAGCACGCTCACGAATGTCCCGCTCCGGCACGAGAGAGCGGCCGGACCGTGTCACCCATTCTTCACTTTCGTCTTGAGCCCGCCGCAGCCGCGTGCAAGCTTCACCGTGAAACGGGGGCGGCAGGACGGTCGGCCATGCGGTACGCGGTGCTCGGGGGCGTCGGCGACGGATCGGCGTTGTCCCGTGGGGTGCTGGGGCGGCGCCTACGCCGAGCGGCTCACCTGTCGATGGTCGGCGCGATCCTGCTGCTCGGCGGCGCCACCACCCAGGCCCAGACCGTCGCCTCGCTCCCCGAGACCGGCACCGCCGCCGAGCAGGGCGCGCCCGCCCGGCCGGTCGCCGCCTGGAACGACTTCTGCCTCCGCCATCCCTCCGAGTGCGCCGTCGATACCGCGGAGCCCGCAATCATCGCCCTGACGCCGGCCGTGTGGCAGGCGCTCTCCAGCGTGAACCGGCGGGTCAACGCCCGCATCAAACCGATCACCGACGCGGCCCATTGGGGCGTGGTCGATCGCTGGGATTTCCCCGACGACGGCTTCGGCGATTGCGAGGACATCCAGCTGCTCAAGCGCCGGATGCTGATCGAGCGGCGCCTGCCGCGCCGCGCGCTCCGCATGACCGTGGTGATCGACGAGATCGGCGAGGGCCACGCGGTGCTGATGGTCCGCACCGACCGGGGCGACCTGATCCTCGACAACAAGACCAACGCGGTGCTGCCGTGGCAGCGCACCGGCTATTCCTTCGTCAAACGCGAGGGCCAGGACGGCAAGGCCTGGGTCACCCTCAACAACGGCGCCTCGCCGGTGACCACCGCGAACCGCTGACATCGCACCGGCCGGTTCGGAAGCGGCTCTAACGAGTCCGGATGCGACTGCGTCTATTCGGGCACAGCGCCGACGATTCATCGAGCGGACCGGCTCCCGACCTTGTCCCCGTGAATGCCTAAGGCTAGCCCTGCGCGAGATCAACCCGCAGTTGATCTTCTGCGAGACTGCACATGCGCGCCGTGAACCGAACACTCCTCTTGACCGTGCTCGCGGTCAGCGTCGCGGCCTGCCAGACGACCTTGACGCCCCAGCCGAATCCGGGTGGCTCGACGGCACCCGCCGCTTCGGCCGATGACGGCGCCTTGCAGGCCCTACCTGACAACTATCGCCGTCAGGTTGCAGTTAGTCTCTTGAATCAATACCTCACCGATGCCGACGGCCCTGCCGTCATTGAGCGACCGATGCGGAACCGCATCACGGGGGTTCCGAGGTTCACCGTCAGGCTTCGGATCAAACCCGAAAAGGCGACCAAGACATACTTCTTCGATAGCAAGGATGGCTATTACTATCGCTGCATCGATTTCGAATATCGAGACGCCTTGTTTGGCGACAAAAAATACTTTTATTCTAAATGGTCAAGATCTGACAGCCATGTTCCATGCTCAACCTACCTGACCTTCGAGCCGTTTCCGGAACTCGACGAGATCGCGGACACGATCCGCAAGTGTCGGGAAAAGGGCGAGACGGAATGTGCCATTTCACTCAAGCTCCCGGCACCCGAGGCCGCGAAGCCGCCCACGAAGCCGGCCCGCGGGCTGCGCTGAGGCGCCTCGGAACCCGGCGCGCCGCCGCCGGGTGGTATCGGCGGGCGGGCAAAGCGGCTATCGATCAGGCTTCCAGGGCTCCCGCGGCCCGGCTTTCGGCAGCCACGTCCCGCATGACTGCGCTTCCCGAGGACGCATTTCCGGCGCTCCTGCCGCTGCCCTCCCTGCTGATCGAGGCGGGCGAGGCCGGCGCGTCGATCCGCGCGGCCAACCCGGCGCTGCTGGCGCTGACGGGTTTTCTTGAGGCCGACCTGATCGGCCAGCCGCTCGCTAAGCTCGAATGCCGCCACGCGGACCATGCCGGCTGGGCCGCCTTGCGCGACGCCCTCGGGCGCCACGAGGAAACGCGCGCCGAGCTTCTGTTCGCACGCAAGGACGGCGCCTCGTTCTGGGGCGCGTTGTTCGCCGTTCCGCTACCAGGCGAACCCCCGCGCTTCCTGTGTCAGATCGTCGACATCACCCGCTGCCGCGAGGCGGAAGGGGCGCTCGCCCTGTCGCGCCAGCGCGAGGCGCTGGGGCTCCTGACCAACAGCGTCGCCCACGAGTTCAACAACTACCTCCAGATCCTGATCGGCTACATCGACGGCCTCAAGCGCCGCCTCGGCGACCGGCCGGAGCCGTTCATCCAGCGCGCCGTCACCCGCTCGACCGAGGCGTCCGAGCGCGCCGCGGTGCTGACGCGGCAATTGCTGGCCCATTCCCGCCGCATCGCGCCGGACCTGCGCCCGGTCGATCTCGGACAAGCGGTGCAGACGGCCCTCGACCGGCTGCGTCCCGGCCTGCCGCCCCACATCGCCATCGACCTGTCGATCCCCGAGAACCTGCCGCCCGCCCTGTGCAACCCGAGCCAGGTCGAGCTGGCGCTCGGCCACATCATCACCAACGCCTGCGAGGCGATGGCGGGCGAGGGCACCGTCGCGATCCGGCTGTTCGCGATCGAGCCCGGCGACCGCACCCTCCAGCGCCCCGAGGCGGGGGCGGTGGGGCTGACCGTCACGGATACCGGCCACGGCCTGTCGCCGGAGATGCAGGCGCGGGCGCTCGCCCCCTTCGCCACCACCCGCGAGGCCGGGCGCGGGGCCGGGCTCGCCATCGTCCACGGCCTGATGAAGCGCCAGAACGGCACCATCTCCCTCGACAGCCGCCCCGGCGAGGGCGCCACCGTGCGCCTCGTCTTCCCGGCGGCGGGATGAAACGCGTCTCAGTCCGGTGAAAGCGGACTAAAAACGCACCTCGTCCGTCCCCATCTACGAGAGGGCATTCTCCGCCCGCTCTCAGAACGGTGACCCGAGGTTTACCCGATGGCTTCCTCCCCGCGCGTCAAGCGCGTCGTGACCCTCCTCGCGCTCGTGGCCTCGCTCGCCGTGGCGGCACCGACCGTCGACGCGCGGCCGGGCGGCGGCGGATCGAGCTTCGGCTCCCGCGGCTCCAAGACCTATTCGCCCCCCGCCGGCACGGCGACCTCGCCGGGCACGATGGGCGCGCCGATGCAGCGCTCGCAGACGAGCCCGAGCCCCGGCATGAACAATCCCGGCATGGCCGCCCCCAACCGCCCGCGCTTCGGCGGCGGCTTCATGGCGGGCCTGCTCGGTGCCGGCCTGATCGGCGCGCTGCTCGGCGCCGGCTTCTCCGGAGGCCTCGGCGGCATCGCCTCGTTCCTCGGCCTGATCCTGCAGGTCGGCCTGCTCGCGCTCGTCGTCATGTTCGCGGTGCGGTTCTTCCGCCGCCGCAAGGAGGGCGCGCAGCCCGCCATGGCCGGCAACGGCGCCTACGCCCGCTCCGGCCTCGACCCGCAGAACGCGTCGCCCCAGGGCGGCATGATGGGCGGCATGAACCCGATGGGCGGCGGCCTCGCGGGCGGCGCCCGTCCGCAGCCGATCCAGGTGCAGCCGGACGACTTCCAGGCGTTCGAGCGCAATCTCGTCGAGATCCAGGGCGCCTACGGCCGTGAGGACGTCGCCACGCTCCGCCGCCTCGTGACGCCGGAGATGGTCGGCTACTTCGAGGAGGAGCTGCGCGCCAACGCCGCCCGCGGCGTCGTCAACCGCATCTCCGACGTCAAGCTGCTGCAGGGCGACCTGTCGGAAGCGTGGCGCGAGGGCCCGGTGGAATACGCCACCGTCGCCATGCGCTTCTCGCTCCGCGACGAAGTGTTCGAACGCGCCACCAACCGCCACGTCGAGAACGGCGCTCAGGAGGCCAAGGAATTCTGGACCTTCCTGCGCGAGCCGCGGGGTCCGTGGATCCTCTCGGCGATCCAGCAGGGCCGCTGAGTCTTTCGGGATTGACCAAGGGGCGTCCGGCGCGAGCCGGGCGCCCTTTTTTCTTGGCTATCGCTGCCCGTGAGCCGCGTCCGTGAACAGGTCCTTGAATCCCCGCGGCTGCGAGCGCCAGTACTGCTTCGGTGCCCGCACCTGCCCGCCGAGTTCGGCCGCCGCGTGCCAGGGCCAGCGGGGGTCGTAGAGCATCGCACGGGCGAGCGAGACCGCGTCGGCCTTGCCCTCGGCCAGGATGGCTTCCGCCTGCGCCGGCTCGGTGATGAGGCCGACCGCGATGGTGGTCAGCCCCGTCTCCGCCTTGATTCGCTCGGCGAAGGGCACCTGATAGCCCGGCCCCAGCGGAATTTTTTGCGCCGTCGAGAGGCCGCCGGTGGAGACGTGGATCGCCGCCGACCCGCGCGCCTTGAGGGCGCGGGCGAGTTCCACCGTCTGGTCAAGGTCCCAGCCGTCCTCGACCCAATCTGTGGCTGAGACGCGCATCCACACCGGCTTGCCCGCAGGCACCACCTCCCGCACCGCCTCGAACACTTCGAGGGGGAAGCGCATCCGGTTCTCCAGGCTGCCACCGTAAGAGTCCGCGCGCCGGTTGGAGAGCGGCGAGAGGAACTGGTGCAGCAGGTAGCCGTGGGCGCCGTGGATCTCGAACCCGTCGATGCCGAGCCGCAACGCCCTCTTGGCGGTCGCGACGAAGCCGTCGCGCACGCGCTTGAGACCGTCCGCGTCGAGCGCGTGGGGCGCCACTTCGCCGTCAGTGTGGGCCACCGCCGAGGGCGCCTCGGTGCGCCAGCCGTCGGGCGCGTCGGGGTCGATCTGCGCCCCACCCTCCCACGGCACCCGGCTCGAGGCCTTTCGCCCGGCATGGTTGATCTGGATCGCCACCGGAATCGGCGCGTATTCGCGGATCGCGTCGAGGACGCGGGCGAGCGCCCGCTCGGTGGCGTCGTCGTAGAGGCCGAGATCGGCCGGCGAGATGCGGGCCTCGGGCGAGATCGCGGTCGCCTCCAGGGTCAGCAGGCCGGCGCCCGATTGGGCGAGCTGGCCGAGATGCATCATGTGCCAGTCGGTCGCCGCACCGCCGCGGGCCGAGTACTGGCACATCGGCGCAATGACGATGCGGTTCTCCAGTTCGAGGTCGTCGAGGCGCAAGGGTTCGAACAGGCGGGCGGACATCGGTGGGCTCCGGGTTTGTCTCGAGCCCGCATCTGGGGCCGCGCGTGGTCCCGGCCAGACTCCACGCCCATCTTGGCCTTCCATCCGCGGGCATGCCTCCCATGTTCCCGCACGGACAGGGAGGAACCGCGCGATGGGTCTGCTGGTCGATGGGCAGTGGCGGGATCAGTGGTACGACACCGCCAAGACCGGCGGTCGCTTCGAGCGCTCGGCTTCCGCTTTCCGCAACTGGGTCACCGCCGACGGTAAGCCCGGCCCCTCGGGCGAAGGCGGCTTCAAGGGTGAGCCGGGCCGCTACCACCTCACCGTCTCGCTCGCCTGCCCCTGGGCCCACCGCACCCTGATCGTGCACGTGCTGAAAGGCCTGGAAGAGGCGATCTCGGTCTCGGTGGTCTCGCCGTACATGCGGGAAGAGGGCTGGGTGTTTCACCCCGAATCCGAGGGCGGCGTGGCGGGCGCCACCGCCGACGCTCTGTTCGGTTCAAAGCGCGTCTACGAACTCTACCAGCGGGCCAAGCCCGACTATAGCGGCCGCGTCACCGTGCCGGTGCTATGGGACCGCGAGCGCGAGACCATCGTCTCGAACGAGTCGGCCGAGATCATCCGCATGCTCAACGACGCCTTCGGCGGCGAGGGCCCGGACCTCTTTCCGCAAAACCTCCGAGAAGACATCGATGCGGTCAACGCCCGCGTCTACGACCGGGTCAACAACGGCGTCTACAAGGCGGGCTTCGCCACCAAGCAGGACGCCTACGAGGAGGCCTTCACCGCGCTCTTTGCCGAACTCGACGCGCTGGAAGACCGGCTCGATCGCCAGCGCTACCTCTGCGGATCGCGGCTCACCGAGGCCGACATCCGCCTGTTCACGACCCTGGTGCGGTTCGACGCCGTCTATGTCGGCCACTTCAAGTGCAACCGCCACCGGATCGCCGACTACCCGAACCTCTCCCATTACCTGCGCGACCTCTACGCCCTGCCGGGCGTCGCCCCGACGGTGAACCTCGAGCACATCAAGCGCCACTATTACGGCAGCCACCCGACCATCAACCCGACCGGCATCGTCCCGCTCGGGCCGGACCTCGACTTCGCTGCGCCCAACGACCGCGCCCTGCGCTTCGGCGCTTGAAGCCGGGGCGGCGCGCCCAAGAATCCAGACCACAAGAATTCAGGCCAGAAACGACGGCCGAACCGGAGGAAACCGAGATATGACGACCCGCGCCGCTTCCCTCTTCGCCCTTCTCGCGGCGCTCGCCGCCGGGCCGGCCGCGGCGCAGCAGGGGGCCGAGATCAAGATGACCGGCCAGTGCGAGCGACTGGTGATCGGCGACAAGGACATCACCCAGAACTGCAAGGAGCAGCTCGTCAACACGGTGACCCGCGGGCGCACCACCTTCGATTTCGCGGCCTGGGACGGCCAGACCCTGAGCTTCAGCGGCGCGGGCGCCCAGCACGAGGCCACCGAGGAGACCGAACAGCTTCAGCCGGTCAGCCTGATCGTGTCGGGCCTCAAGAACGCCGAGGGGATCGTGCGCAGCCCCGCCCCCGCCGTCGGCGCCTGCCGCTTCTCCTCGCCGGCCCCCGGCAAGACCCAGATCGCCTGCGAGGCGACCTCGCAGGGCAAGACCTTCGCCGGCACCTTCGTCACCGACGCCAAGACCGACTCGAAGGCCGGCGGCGACGGCACCCAGGACCGGAAGGAGGGCGCCAAGCCCTGACACGACGGCCTGCCCCGCCAGCGGCAAAACCGCTGGTCAGGCCGGGGGCCAAGCCCCATGTAACGCGTGCGATGCAACGCACGCGAAACGCGTTTCGACTTTGAGGGCTCCATGCTCGACGCCAACCCCGCCGGTGCCCTTGCCGGTGCTCCTGCCGCCGCCGGCCTGATCAAGGACACCACCACCGCGGGGTTCCGGCAGGACGTCATCGCCGAGTCGATGAACCAGCCGGTCATCGTCGATTTCTGGGCGCCCTGGTGCGGCCCCTGCAAGCAGCTCACGCCCGTCCTCGAAAAGGTCGTCAATGCGGCCGGCGGCCGGGTGAAGCTCGCCAAGCTCAACATCGACGAGCATCCGGGGGTGTGGCAGCAGATCGGCCAGCAGCTCGGGCTTCAGTCGATCCCCGCCGTGATCGCGATCGACCGCGGGCGGCCGGTCGATGCCTTCATGGGCGCGGTGCCGGAATCGGAGGTGCGCGCCTTCGTCGATCGCCTCGCCGGGCCGTCCGAGATCGACCAGATCCTCGAAGAGGCCGCCGCGGTGGCCTCCGCCGGCGATCTCGCCTCGGCCTCCGAGCTGTACGCCGCCGTACTGCGCGAGGATCCCACCAACCTCAAGGCCGTCGCCGGGCTCGCCAAGACCCAGCTCGAACTCGGCGAGACCGAGAACGCGCGCCAAGTGCTCGCGATGGTGCCCGCCGACAAGGCCGACGACCCGACGCTCGCCGGCGTGCGTGCCGCCCTCGAACTCGCCGACCAAGCCGAGAGCCTGGGCGACCTCGCCGGGTTCCAGAAGCGGATCGAGGCCGATCCGAACGACCATCAGGCCCGGTTCGACCTCGCGCTCGGCCTCAACGCCGCGGGCAAGCGCGACGAGGCGGTGGACCAGCTCGTCGCCATCGCCCGGGCCGATCGCACGTGGAACGAGGACGCGGCGCGCAAGCAGCTGCTTCAGTTCTTCGAGGCCTGGGGCCTGATGGACCCGGCCGCGATCCGCGGGCGCCGCCAGCTCTCGACGATCCTGTTCTCGTGACCGCGCGACGCCCCACCGGCGTGCAGGGGAGACGTTGATGAGTGGGCAGACGAGCCTCAAGTCTCCGGCGGATTGCCCGGCCGTGATCCCGGTCTTCCCGTTGCCCGGCGCCCTGCTGCTGCCGCGAGGGCAGATGCCGCTCAACATCTTCGAGCCGCGCTACCTCGCGATGATCGACGACGCTTTGCGCACCGACCGGATCATCGGCATGATCCAGCCCGACGCCGAGGGCGGCGGGCCGCCGATGGCCCCGAAACTCTACCGGGTCGGCTGCGCCGGGCGGATCAGCCAGTTCGCCGAGACCGGCGACGGCCGCTACCTGATCTCGCTCACCGGGGTCAGCCGGTTCCGCGTCGAGAGTGAACTCGCCGTCACCACGGCGTATCGCCGCTGCCACGTCTCCTACGACGCCTTCGCCTCCGACTTCGAGCCGCGGGCCGGCGAGGAGGCCGTGGACCGCGCGAGCGTGCTGCAGGCCCTGCGCCGCTTCGTCGAGGCCAACGAGCTGCAGGTCGACTGGTCGGGGATCGAGGAGGCGCCCAACGAGGCGCTCGTCAACGCGCTGTGCATGATGAGCCCCTTCGGCGTGCGCGAGAAGCAGGCGATGCTGGAAGCCGCCGACCTCAAGACCCGCGCCGAGGTGCTGGTGGCCGTCACCGAGATGGAGTTGGTGCGCACCAGTGGCGGCTCGGAGCCAACGCTTCAGTAGAATTCGCCAGTCGATTTCGCATAGTGGCCCCGGCCAGTTCCGGCTATGGGGCGACGCAATCGTTCGACAACCCGGAAGACACCATGGCCGACAGCGCTGTCCCCCCCGTCGAGGCGACCCGAGTCGATCCCCGCCTGCTCGAACTCCTGGTCTGCCCGCTGACCAAGGAGTCGCTCGAATACGACGCGGCCCGCGAAGAGCTGATCAGCCGCTCCGCCAAGCTGGCCTACCCGATCCGCGACGGCATCCCGATCATGCTGCCGGAAGAGGCGCGCTCGCTCGCGGATTGATTTTCTCTTGATTTTTTCCGGGGATGGGCTGGCCGACCTTGTCGGCCGCTCCGTCATTGCGAAGCGGAGCCGAAGCAATTCAGCGCGCCGCATTGTCCGGAAGGAGCGCGCGGTGTCCGTGTCGTGGGCGCAGTCTCACCTTCTTCAGAAGAGTCGCGCCCTGGATCGCTTCGGCTCCGCCTCGCGATGACGGGGAGGCAGGCAGAAGCCGCACAGACCATCCGCCATTGTCCGCGGCCCGTCCCACCCTCCCCCTCATCCTGAGGTGCCGGAGCGCAGCGGAGGACTCGAAGGAGGGCTCCAGGGATCGCTCAGCGAACTGGAGCCCTCCTTCGAGGCTGCTTCGCAGCACCTCAGGATGAGGGGAATGGGTGGGATGAGCGGGGGGCTCACACCGCCGGCCATCCTTCCCCCTTCGCGAGCCTACGCGCGAAAAATCCTCCGCCGGGAAACACCGCGGCCACGCCCGGCCGTTTCAGGCGCAAGTCCCACACCCGCAATTCGGCGTAGCGCAGCCCCCAACTCCGGCCGTCACCGGAGCGGGTGAGGAAGCAGCGCTCGAACGCCAGCAACTGGGTCGGCATCGGCGGGTGCGGGCCGGCGCTCGTGTCGATGTCGAGCGCAAGGCTGTCCTGCCGGCCCGCCTCGAAGGCGCGCAGCGCATCGAGCAGGGCGTCGTATTCGAGGCCGTCGACGCAGAGCTGGAGGCAGATCCGCGGGGCGAACGCCGCCGCGGAATCAAGAGGCAAGTGCCGCTCCAGCATCAACGAAAAACGCCCGCCCTCGGCATCGGGCAGCGTCAGGATGTGGTCCTCGGCCACGCCGTCGAGCGCGCGCAGGCGGTCCGGCTCGATCGGCGAGGGCGCGGCCTCGCGGCCTTCCGCCCGGCCGTCGTTGCGGAAATGGACAAGCGGGTTGACGCCCGCCGCCACCACGTCCGGGTAGCGGGCGAGGTAGAGCGCCGTGCTGAAGGCCGGGCTCGGATCGAGCCCCTTGGCGGCGCCCTCGCGCAGGTAGTGGCGCACGGGGTCGAGCCGGGTCGGCCCGCTCTGGCGGCGATAGAAGGCGGTGTCGAAATCCGCGTTTGGGTTGCGGTCGGTCCGTGCGCCGAACCAGACGTAATGCAGGAACGGGTCGAGGCCGCTCTTGGCCACGCCCGGATTGCGGGCGCGGTAATAGGCGGCGTCGAACAGGCGCGGCACTTTTCCGTGCAGGGCGCGGCGCAGGAGGCCGGAGGTGAGGCCGACGAGGCGGTTCATGCGACGACCTGCGCCTCGCACAGGGAGCGGATCGCGGCGCGGAAGCGTTCGGGGTCGCATTCCGCGCGGATCCGGGCGAGGCCGCTTTCGCGGACACTGCGCCACAACGCGGCATCCTCATGGAGGCGGATCAAGGCCGCCGCGAAGGCTTCAGGATCGCGCCAGTCGCGGGCGAGCAGGCCGGTTCCGTCGGGCCAGCCGAGCTGTTCCGAAAGAATCGGCGTGGCGAGGCAGGGCAGGCCGTGGGCCACCGCCTCGTGGACCTTGTGCGGGATCCCCGCGGCGAAGCGGGTCGGGGCCAGGAACACGCGGGCGGCGTCGAGATGGAGCTGGGTTCGCGGCACCCGGCCGGTGATGCGGACGCCCTCGCGGGTGAAGCGGTCTCGGATCGTCTCGGCGATATCGCCGACGATGGTGAGCGTCGCGTCGGGAAGCGCGGTCCGCACGAGCGGCCAGACGCTCCCAAAGAACCAGTCGAGAGAATCGACGTTGGGCTGGCCCTCGCAGGCGAGCGCGCCGACGAAGACGAAGCCGGTGCGATCGGAAAAGTCCGGGCTCGGCGCATCGGGCAGCGCCAGCGCATGGCCGAGCACCGCGACGTTGCAAGACGCGTAGCGTGCCAGCACCCGCGCCTCGGCGGGCGAGACGCAGACCACCGCGTCGGCGAGACCGAAGCGGCGGGTCTCCCGCTCGGCCTGCCACGCGAGGTCGGCGGCGACAGCGCTGCCGCCGGTCGCGGCCTCCGTCACGAAGTCGCGCAGCGAGAACAGGGCTTCCGAATCGAAGATCACCCGCGAGCGCACAAAGCCGCGCGGATCGAGGCCCAGCGCGTTGAGCGCCTGGAGCACGAACAGGATGTTGTGCGGGCGGCTGACCCAGAGCACGTCGTAGAATTCACGCCGCTCGGTGATGAGCCGGGCGAACCCCTCGTCGCCGCCTGCGTGGTGGATTTCGATGCGCTCGTCGAGGTCGCGGTAGCGCTGCGCCTCCTCGGCATCCGCCCCGTAATTGGGGAAGAAGGTCACACTGTACCCCAGCCCCGCCATGGCGTTGAGGATGGCGTTGGCCCGCGGCAGGCCGGCGCCGAGATCGAGATGGGGCACGCGGTCATCGACGTAGAGCACCCGCAACCGCCAGGGGTCGTGGTCGAGGCTCGCCCCCGCCCGCGGCTGGGGCCCCTGCGCGAACAGGTTTTCGCGATGGCGGTCGAGGAAGCGGGCGCGGTTGCGGTCGAGCAGCGCCTCCACCTCCTCGCGCTTGGCGCTGGTGGCGTTCTCGTAGTGGATCGCGGTCGCCCGCGGCTGCACCAGCACCCGCCGCCCGGCCTGATGGCAGCGCAGGCAGAGATCGGTGTCCTCGTAATAGGCCGGGGCGAAGAGCGGATCGAACCCGCCGAGTTTTTCGAAGAGCGCGCGCTCGATCATCAGCACCGCGCCCGACACGTAGCCGACGTCGCGCGTGGCGGCGTGCTCGGGCGCCAGCGGATCGGGATCGCCGCGCCCGTGCGGGTGGGTGAGGCCGGCGTCATCCCGAAAGCCCGCACCGGACTCTTGCAAAAACCCACCGGGGAAGACGAGGCGGGCGCCGACGATGCCGACTTGCCGATGATCCCGGAACGCCGCCGCCATCGCGGCCATGGCGCCGGGCAGCAGATCGACGTCGGGGTTGAGGAACAGCAGAAAGCGCCCCCGCGCCGCGCCCGCGCCCGCGTTGCAGGCCGGGCCGAAGCCGGTGTTTTCAGAATTCTCGATCAGCGTGATCCCGTCGAGGCGGGGATAGAGGCTGCGGGTTTCCGGCGAGGAGGCGTTGTCGACGAGGATCACCTCGAAGCGCACGCCCGCCAGCATCTGCTGCGCGCAGAGCCGGGTGAGGGTGAGCGCCAGGAGATGGCGGGCGTCGCGCGCCACGATCACCACCGACACGTCCGGCGCGGGCTCGGGCCGGAAGGCGAGGCGCACGCCGTTGCGGTGGATCGCCTCCCAGATCAGCGCGGCCTCGGCGAGCGCGGCGCGGCGGCCGAGGCCGGGATCGACGGTGTCGAGGCGGGAACAAGCGGGCGTGTCGCTCACGACGCCTCCAGGCTGATGCGGCCGATGCCGTCATCGGTGAGCAGGAGGAGGCGGCTTGCTCTCGCAGGCAATTCCGCCTCGCCGCGAAGCCCCAGGCTCACCGGGACCGGGGCGGGCAGGCGGCCGGTGCGGTCGGCGTAGGGGCCGGGCGGGCGGAGTTGCAGCGGCGTGACGCGCTCCAGGCGCAGCTCGGTCGCCCCGCCCTCCCCGATCAGGAAGGACGCATTCGGATGCGAGCCGGAGGCCAGCACGCCGGGCAGCAGGGTCGCGATCTCGATCCGCTCGCCGGCCCGGCCGACGATGCGGCCCGCCGCCTCCCAATCCGCGACGATATCGGCGAACGCCAGGGCCAGGGCCGCGCGGGCGGCAGGCGCCAGCGCGCGGGTGCGCACCCATTCGGGCGAGAGCGCGACCGAAAGCGCGCCGAGCCGCGGCACGAGCCCCTCCGCGCCGGAGACCTTCGCGAACCAGCGCCGCCGCTCGGAGGCGTAGGATTCCGCGCTGCCGTCGCCGGGGCGCCGCTCGGTGGCAACGAGGAGGCCGAGACCGGGGTCGGTGGTGGGGAGGGAGCGGGTGGAAAGCTCGGCGGTCAGGATGAGGCCGCCACCACCGGCGACGATGTTTTCGGGTGAGGCGGCCCCATCGTGCGCATCCCCTCTCCCCGCATGCGGGGAGAGGACTTCGGCGACCTCGTCGTCGCCGAAGTGAGCCGGCAGGCGATGGTGAAGGGGCGTCTCGGGATAAGTCTCATCCGTAGAAGCCCCCTCACCCCCGCTTCCGCTCGTCGCGACGACGACGAGGTCGTCGCGACCCTCTCCCCGCGTGCGGGGAGAAGGGGCTCTTCCGCCTTCGTGGTGAGAACTCAAAAGCCCAATCAGCTCGGCTTCCGCCGCCTCCGCCACCGCCGCGTAGCGCGCGAACAGCCGCTCGCTCGCCGCCGTCAGTTCCGCCAGCGCCGCCCGATCCGCCACCACCGTCAGCACGGCTGCCTTCACGGCTTCCGTGTCGCGGCAGCGATGGGCCGGGTCGTCCGGCTCGAAGCCCTCCAGGCCGATTGCAGTACCGATCACCGGGCGCCCGTAGGAGAGCGCCTCGCCGACCTTCATCTTCAGCCCCGAGCCCATCAGCATCGGCGCCACGACGAGATCGGCCTGCGCGTAGAAATCGGCGAGCCGGTCGAGATAGCCGAGCAGCCGCACGCCCGGCCCCTCGACGCCTGGGAGGCTGCGGCAGATTTCGCCCGCGATGACGAGTTCGGGCCGGTCCGGCGTCCAGTCCGCGCCCCAGGCACGGGCGAAGCGGCTGATGGAGAAGAGGTTCGGGTCGTTGCCGTGGCCGAGGAAGCCGATGCGGGCGACCCGCTCCGGCACCGCGAACGGCCGTCGCGCGGGAAACAGCGGCGGCAGCGTCAGGACGCGGGCCGGGGAGATGCCGGCAAAATGGCGCGCCTCCGCCGCCTGGATCGCCAGCACGACATCGGCGCGGGCGAGGCCCGCCGCCTCGCCGGGCGCGTCGGTGTAGAAGAAGTTCGGCTCGGCGCGGAACGGCCGGTACTGGGTCTGGCGATCCGCGAAGCGGTCGTGGGTGTCGATGAGCTTCAGAACACCCGGCGGCACCCGCTCCAGCGCGGCCGAGAGGAAGACGTAGTTGATGAGCGCCGCGTGCGTCTTGGGATAGTGCGAAAAATACCAGGCGACGAAGTCGCCGGCCTCCGGCGGGCACCATTCGTCGATACCGAAGCAGGGTGCGCGCGTCTTGAGCGGGATCACCGCCCGCGGCTCGATCAGGAAGACGTTTCGGAACGCCGCCTGCATCGCCGAAAGATCGGTCGGCGGGTGCTGGCCGAAGCGGCGATAGACCTGATCCTCGTGGGCCAGATAGGCGAGGTCGACCGCGAACCCGCCCCGCGCCAGAGCCTCGCAGGTGGCGACCAGCCGGCGGCGGTTGCCCGCGCTCGCGGGCGCGGCGGGCATCGGGGCGAGGACGAGGATGGCGGGTTCGTGCGCCATCACGCCGTCCGGACGCGGAGCGGCACGAAGCCGTGGGCCTGGAGCGCGACGGCGGCCCGCGCGCCGTCCGGGGCCGCGCCCCAGAGCGGTTCGAGGGTGAGACGGACGCAGGCGTCTCCGGCGAAATGCAACCGTCCCGTCGCGACACGGGCGCACCCCCAGCCGGCGGCGGTGTGGATCAGCAAGGCGTGCGGAATGGCGGTGCCGGTGAGCGTGGCGCCGGGCCCTGTTTGGGTTAGCGCGGGCGCGTCATCGGTGGGGGCAAGGGCGGCAAGCGCCGGCTCGATCAAGGAGAGCAACCCGGCGAGCGCGGCAAGGCCGCTCGGGCCGGCGGAGAGCAGGGCGCGGGCGAGCAGGGTGCGCTCGGCCTCGCTCAAGGCCTCGGAAGCGGGCTCGCAGCGGATTGGGATGTCGCGAAAGTGCGTGGCGAGGGTGAGGTCGCGGCCAAGTATGCCGTCGAGGGTGCCTTCGAGCGCGAGCAGGCAGACGGGGCCGCCTGCGGCGCCCTCCTCCAGGCCGGAAAAGGCCCAGGTGGCGAGCGTTACGCCGGCAGGCGCCGCGATGCCGAGGGGGATCGGCAGGGCCGGCAGCAGGGGGAGGCGGAGCACGGCGGTGTTTTGCGAGCCGGCGAAGAGCCGGCCCGGCGTCGGGTCGGAACTCACGCGGTGCACGGACGCCATCCCACCCGCGCCCGCATCCTGAGGAGACGGCGCGCAGCGTCGCCCGCGAAGGAGGACACAGGACGGCACTGCGATCCCTGGAGTCCTCCTTCGAGGCTGCTGCGCAGCACCTCAGGATGAGGGGGATGGGTGGGATAAGTCCGAGGCCGCATCAGCCCCGCGCGTCCGCGAGCGCCTGGAGGATGCGCGCCCAGGAGCGGGTGCCCTTGTGGAAGCTCGACAGCTCGTACTTCTCGTTGGGCGAGTGAATGCGGTCGTCGTCGAGGCCGAAGCCGATCAGGAGGGTGTCGAGGCCGAGGATACGCTTGAAGTCGCCGACGATCGGGATCGAGCCACCCGCGCCGACGGCCACCGCCTCGCGGCCCCATTCCTCGGCGAGCGCGCGCTTGGCCGCGTCGAGCTGCGGCATGTCGTAGGGGAGCGCCACGGCGCGGGAGCCCTTGTAGCAGATCACCTCGACCGAGCAGTCGGCGGGCACCCGCTCGCGCACGAAGGCCTCGAAGGTTTTTGCCAGCTTTTCCGGGTCCTGATCGTCCACGAGGCGGAACGAGACCTTGGCCGAGGCTTGGCTCGCGATGACCGTCTTGGTCCCCTCGCCCGTGTAGCCGCCGATGATGCCGTTGACGTCGCAGGCCGGGCGCGACTGGATCAGCTCGATCGGCAGCCGCCCGCGCTCGCCCGCCGGCTGCTTGAGGCCGATCGGCCCGAGGAACTTTTCCGGGGTGAGGCCGAGGCCGCGCCACTGCTCCAGCAACTCGACCGGGGGCTCGCGCACGCCCTCGTAGAAGCCCGGCAGCGTCACCCGGCCGTCGTCGTCGTGCAGAGCCGCGAGAATCTTCGACAGCACGTGGATCGGGTTGGCCGCCGCCCCGCCGAAGAAGCCCGAATGCAGGTCGCGGTCGGCGCAAGTCACCTTGACCTCGGAATAGGCCAGCCCCCGGAGCGAGGTGGTGATCTGCGGGGTCTGCCGGTCCCACATGCCGGTGTCGCAGACCAGCGCCACGTCGGCCTTGAGGCGGTCGCGGTTCTGCGCGACCCATTCGGGCAGCCCTTGAGAGCCGTTCTCCTCGGCGCCTTCGACCAGGATGGTGACGCCGACCGGGAGGTCGCCGTTCATGGCCAGATGCGCCCGGCAGGCCTCGACGAAAGTCATCACCTGACCCTTGTCGTCGGAGGCCCCGCGGGCGACGATTCTTTTCGAACCATCCGCCTCGGCGATCCGCGGCTCGAACGGCGCGGTCTGCCACAGGTTCAGCGGGTCCACCGGCTGCACGTCGTAATGGCCGTAGAACAGCACGTGCGGCGCGTTCGCCTTGGGGCGATGCGCCAGCACGACCGGATGGAGCGAAGTCTCCTCCACGCTGGTCGCGAAGCCAAGGGCCGTCAGGTTGCCTTCGAGCCAGTGGGCCGCCTCGCGGCACTGGCCGGCATAGGCCGGATCGGTCGAGATCGACGCGATGCGCAGCCACGCGAACAGGCGCTCCAGCGCGCCATCGAGGTCGCGGTCGATGTCGTTGAGGACGGGATCGAGCGTCGCGGACATGGGGGCTCCGGGCGGAGGTCACTTGGTGCCGGAGCTAGCATCGCCGCGCCGCCGCGGAAAGGCTTGCGTGGTCGGACCCGAGAGCCGGCACTCTTGTCGAGATGGCGACGGTGGCCCTCATCCACCCCCCCCCCGTCATTCCGGGTTCGCTTCGCGCCCCGGAATGACGCGCGTTTGAGAAAAGCTCCACAGCATCATCGGCTCACAACGCCGACGCGAATTCGGCATTTGCCGATCCCACCGATCCACCGCGAGCCGCCCGGCCCGTGCGCGACCCTTCGGAACGGCCTCACCTTGGAACGGTTATGGAAACGACCCGGCGGCTTCAGCCCGCCCATCCATGACGCGAACCCCCGCCACGACTTCGAGCCCCATCGAAGATCGTCGCGGGGCGACGCCTCGGCACGGACACCACCATGCTTATCGACAGCGGCTCGCCCGGCGCGGCCGGGACCATCGGCATCAGCCTGACCATCAACGGCGAGCGCCGCAACATTCAGGTGGCGCCCTGGACGACGCTTCTCGACCTCCTGCGTGAGCGCCTCGACCTCACCGGCACCAAGAAGGGCTGCGACCACGGCCAATGCGGTGCTTGCACGGTGCTGGTCGACGGCACGCGCATCAATTCCTGCCTCACCCTCGCGGTGATGAAGGACGGGGCCGAGATCACCACCGTCGAGGGGCTGGCGAGCCTCGCGGCGCGGGAGGGCAAGAACAGTCTCCACCCGATCCAGGAAGCCTTCGTCGAGCACGATGCGTTCCAGTGCGGCTACTGCACGCCGGGCCAGCTCTGCTCCTCGGTCGGGCTGATGAACGAGGGCCACGCCCATTCGCGCGACGAGATCCGCGAGGCGATGAGCGGCAACATCTGCCGCTGCGGCGCCTACACCAACATCGTCGATGCCATCGAGGATGTGATGCAGCAGGGAGGCGCCCGATGAACCGCTTCGATTACGTCCGCCCGAACACCGTGGCGGAGGCGGTGCAGGCGCTCGGCGCCGACCCGGCGGCCCGCTTCATCGCCGGCGGCACCAACCTGATCGACCTGATGAAGTACGACGTCGAGCGGCCGGGCCGGCTCGTCGACATCACCCGCCTGCCGCTGCGCGACATCGAGGAACGCGACGGCGGGCTTCGCATCGGCGCGCTCGTGACCAACGCGACGGTCGCCTACGACTCAGCTGTCAAGGAGCGCTACCCGCTCCTGTCGAGCGCGATCCTGGCCGGCGCCTCGGCGCAGCTGCGCAATGCCGCCTCGACCGGCGGCAACCTGTTGCAGCGGACCCGTTGCTACTACTTCTACGATACGGCCACGCCCTGCAACAAGCGCGAGCCCGGCACCGGTTGCAGCGCCATTGGCGGCGTCAACCGCATCCACGCGATCCTGGGGGCGAGCGAGCACTGCATCGCCACGCACCCGTCCGACATGGCCGTGGCGCTGGCAGCCCTGGAGGCGGTGGTGCAGGTGAGCGGGCCGAACGGCGACCGCGCGATCCCGATCGCCGAGTTCCACCGCCTGCCCGGCGACGATCCGGCCAAGGACACCAACCTCGCACCCGGCGAAATCATCGTCGCGGTCGATCTGCCGGCGAAGTCGTTCACCACGAACTTCACCTACCTGAAGCTGCGCGACCGGCTGTCCTACGCCTTCGCGCTGGTCTCGGTCGCCGCCGCGCTCGAACTCGACGGGCAGACGATCCGCACCGCGCGGCTCGCGCTCGGCGGCGTCGCCCACAAGCCGTGGCGTAATACGGAAGCCGAGGCGCTGCTTCAGGGCGAGCCGGCCACCCGCGAGACCTTCGCGGCGGCAGCCGACCTGATCCTTCGGGAGGCGAAGCCGCAATCGACCAACGGCTTCAAGATCGAATTGGCGCGTCGCGCCATCGTCCGCGGCCTGGAACAGGCCGCTGCCGGCACGCCCCAGTCCCAGTCCGACAAGCGCATCCAGTAAGGAGCTGCCATGACCGTCCAGTTCAGCCCGGCGGCCGGCCGCGACCGCTTCGTCGGTCAAGCCATCAGCCGCATCGACGGCCCGGCCAAGGTGACCGGCCTCGCCAAATATGCCGGCGAGTTCGCCGCGCCCGACCTTACCTACGGCGTCGTCGTGTCGAGTGCCGTCGCCAAGGGCCGCATCGCCCGCATCGACGCGGCGAGCGCGGAAGCGGTACCCGGCGTCGTCAAGGTTATCACCCACGAGAACCGCCCGGCGACCTCGCAGAAGCCGGAGGATTATCAGGACGCGGTGGCGCCCCCCGGCGCGCCGTTCCAGGCGCTGGCGAGCGATAGCATCGTATTCTCAGGCCAGCCGGTGGCGCTCGTCGTCGCCGAGGATTTCGAGACCGCGCGCTACGCCGCCTCGCTGGTGCGGGTGGAGTACGAGACCGCCGCCCCGCTCACCGACGTCGCGGCGCAGGCCGGCGAGGCCTACGATCCGCCGACGAAGCGCAACGGCATCAAGCCGCCGCCGGAGCCGTGGGGCGACGCCGCGGGTGCCTTCGACGCGTCCGAGATCCGCGTCAACGGCCGCTACCGGATGGCCGACGAGCACCACAACCCGATGGAGCCGCACGCCTCGACCGTCGTCGTGGAGAAGGACGGCACCTACACGGTCTACGACAAGATCCAGGGAGTGGCGAACACCCAGGCCTATCTCGGCGGCGCCTTTGGCCTGAAGCCCGAGCAGGTGCGGGTGCTCAACCCCTATCTCGGCGGCGGTTTCGGATCGGGGCTTCGCCCGCAATACCAGCTCTTCCTGGCGATGCTGGCGGCAAAAGATCTCGGCCGCTCGGTGCGGGTGACGCTCACCCGCGACCAGATGTGGTCCTTCACCTACCGCTCGGAAGCCGTCCAGACGGTCTCGCTCGGCGCCGACCGCTCGGGCAAGCTCCAGGCGCTCAAGCACGATGCGGTGCAGGGCACCTCGACCTACGAGGATTACCAGGAGGTGATCGTCAACTGGTCGGGCGTCCTCTACGAGTGCGACAACGTCGCGCTTACCTACAGCCTGACCAAGCTCGACACGCCGACGCCGGGCGACATGCGGGCCCCCGGCGCCGTCACCGGCGTCTACGCTATTGAGACGGCGATGGACGAACTCGCCTACGCCTCGGGCCAGGACCCGGTGCAGCTGCGCCTCAAGAACTATTCCGAGGGCGACCAGACCGAGGACAAGCCGTTCGGCTCCAAGGAACTGCGCGAGGCCTTCCGCCAGGGCGCGGAAGCCTTTGGCTGGGCGAGCCGCAAGCCGGAGCCCCGCTCCATGCGCGAGAGCAAGGAACTGGTCGGCTGGGGCATGGCGACCGGCATCTGGGAATCGATGATGATGCAGTCGAGCGCCCGCGCCGTGCTCGGCGCGGATGGGCGGCTGGAGGTCGGCAACCAGACCGGCGACATCGGCACCGGCACCTACACGATCCTGACCCAGATCGCCGCCGACACGCTGGGGCTCCCGCTCGACCATGTGACGACCAAGCTCGGCGACACGCATCTCGCGCAGGCCCCCGTGGCCGGCGGCTCGTGGACCGCGGCCTCGTCGGGCACCGCCGTGATGAAGGCGTGCCGCGATATCGCCGAGCAGGCATTCCGGCTGGCGCGCGGCATGGAGAACTCCCCGCTCGCCAACGTCGATTTCGAGCGCGTCGTCTTCACGAACGGCCGTATCGAGGTCGCGGGCGATCCCTCCAAGAGCGTCGCCCTCACCGACGTAATGAAGGCGACCGGCACCGAAAAGCTGGAAGCGACCGGCGAGGCCGCGCCCGACAAGGACTTCGAGGAAAAATACAACGCCTACACCCACTCCGCGGTCTTCGCCGAGGTGAAGATCGACGAGGAACTTGGGGTCGTGCGCTGCACCCGCGTCGTCTCGGCGATCGCGGCGGGCAAGGTGCTCAATCCGAAGACCGCGCGCAGCCAGATCCTCGGCGGCGTCGTGATGGGGATCGGCTCGGCGCTGCATGAAGAGTCGATGCTCGACCACCGCATCGGCCGGTTCATGAACCACAATCTCGGCGAGTACCACGTGCCGGTTCACGCCGACATTCCCGACATCGACGTGATCTTCGTCGATGAGGAGGACAAGGCGAACCCGCTCGGCGTGAAGGGCCTGGGCGAGATCGGCATCGTGGGTGTCGCGGCGGCGATCTCCAACGCGGTGTTCCACGCCACCGGCAAGCGCATCCGCCACCTGCCGATCACCATCGACAAGGTGCTCGGCGAGGGCTGATTCCTTTGGAATGACGGATGGGTCGCGGCCCGGGGCGCACGTGCGCTCCGGGCCGTTGCCGTTTCGCGGCACCGGCCTTGCACGGTGGTTGGTGGAATGTACGAAGCGGATCGGACCGTTTCCGTTTGATCGCTCCAATTGCGGTGGCTGTCCCCTCCCCCTTGTGGGGAGGGGAGGCGCAACAGCGACCGCCGCGATCGATCGGAGACCTGAGATCGACCGGAGCACTTCGCCCTTTGAACACCCTTCTGGTCTTCCTCGGTGCCGGCCTCGGCGGCGTTCTGCGCCATGGAGCCAACCTAGCCGCACTCCGGCTCGGATCGACCTTCCCGTGGGGGACGCTGACGATCAACGTGGTCGGCTCGGTGCTGATGGGAATCGTCACCGGCTGGTTCGCGCTGCGCGGCGGGCCGCCCCAGGCCCGGCTCTTTCTCGCCACCGGCGTGCTCGGCGGCTTCACCACCTTCTCGACCTTCTCGCTCGAAGCCTTCACCCTGATCGAGCGGGGCGATGGGGGCGCGGCGCTCGCCTACGTGCTGATCTCCGTGCTGGCCGGCATCGGCGGGCTCGCGCTGGCGCTCGTGGTGATGCGGCAGGTTCTCTAGCGATGAGCAGCGACCTCCTCGCCTCCTGGCGCTTCTGGGCGCTGCTCTCCGCCGTCTTCGCGGCAGTTACCGCCATCCTGGCCAAGGCCGGCGTCGAGGGCGTGCCGCCCGATGTCGCGACCTTCCTGCGGACCATCGTGATCCTGGCGCTCACCGGCGGCATCGTCGCCGCGGCCGGGCAGATCCCCGATCTCGCCCGCGTGCCCGGCCGGGCCGCCGGGCTCCTCGTCCTGTCGGGGCTCGCCACCGGGGCCTCGTGGCTGTGCTATTTCCGGGCGCTGTCGCTGGGCGAGGCCTCCCGCGTCGCCCCACTCGACAAGCTCAGCGTCGTGCTGGTCGCCGTGTTCGCCGTGGCGTTCCTCGGCGAACGGCTGGCGCCGCTCCACTGGCTCGGCGTCGGTCTGATCGCGCTGGGCGCGGGGCTGCTGGCATGGCGGGCCTGATGCGCACGGCCCTGACCGGCTTGGTCCTCGCGGGCGCCGCGCCGGCTTCGGCCGACCCGCTCATTGATGCCGCCGGACTCGTGCCGGGCCTCGCCGTCGAGATGCGCTATGCCGGCTCCGACAACTTCGTGGGCCGGCCGATCGCCGGCTACGCGGCGCCGCGCTGCCTACTGACGCCGCCGGCGGCCCGCGCGCTCGCCCGCGTCCAGGCCGACCTCGCCCCGGAGGGCCTCGGGCTCAAGGTGTTCGACTGCTACCGGCCGGTCCAAGCGGTCGCGGACTTCGCCGCCTGGGCCCGCGATCCGGCGGACACCCGGATGAAGGCGGCCTATTACCCCCGCACCGACAAGGCCGACCTGTTTCGCCTCGGCTACATCGCCGAGCGCTCGTCGCATTCCCGCGGTTCGACCGTGGACCTGACCCTGGTGCGGCGCGCCGACGGCGCGGAACTCGACATGGGCACGCCGTTCGACCTGTTCGACGAGGCCTCCGCCACCGAGTCGGGGCTCGTCGGGCCGGCGGCGCGGGCGAACCGCCTGCGGTTGCGCGCGGTGATGATTCGGGCCGGCCTCACCCCCTACCCGCAGGAATGGTGGCACTTCACCCTCAAGGACGAGCCGTACCCGGCCAAGGCCTTCGACCGGCCGGTGCGGTGACCGCCGCGCGGCCCCGGCGCCAACTCGCCGTGCCGCAGGCCCTTTTCGGGCCCGCTTGAATTCTTCCAAATCGAGACTGAGCAAGCGCGATTTAAAGTATTTCCAATGTTTTGCCAAAGGCTTGCGCCGATCTGAAAACTCGCGTCATCCTCGGTTCATGGCGCACATCTTGACACTTCCCCCTCCGATCCGCCTTCGACCCGCGCGGGCTATCGCGGATACGCTTTCGGCGAAATCCGAGCCGGTGTTCGAGACCCTGCTCGACGGCCTGCGCAGCGCGTGGTGGGACGGCTCGTCCGTGGGCCTCAGCCGGGCCGGGCTCGAAGCCCTGGTCGGGCTTGAGCCGAGCGACGCCACCCCGCGCCGGAGGCTTTTTTCGTGAGCGCGCATCAGACCGCCCGCCCCGATGCGGAGGAACGTGCGGCGCAAGCCGCGCTGGAGCGCGCGCTGACGGTGGCGTTCTGGCAGGTGATCCAGCGCCGGCCGATGCCGGCCATGGCGGCGCTGGAGGCGGCGGCCCGCACCGTCGGCCAGCTCTACGGGCAGGTCGCGGCGGCGCACGGGCCGCACGGCACCTGCGCCTGCGGCTGGGAGCCCGATCCGGAGGCCGACCTGATCGTGCTCGAAGCGATGCTGGCGGCAGGCCTGACGCCGCAACCGGCGCAAGGGGACCTCGCCGCGATGGTGCCGGCCGGGCGGGCGTGAGGGGTGCGCCCGAACGACGGCAGGAGGTGAGCCGATCCGCCCTCCCGGCCGATCTTGACGGTTTGTTGACCAACGCGCCCGATGCTGGACGGGACGCGGGGTCGATTCGCTCCCGCGAGGCCGGGAGTGACCGATGGATCAGCTCTACCGCGGCGTCGAAACCTCGCTTCTCGTGCTCACCCTCGCCTTGGGTCTGGCGGCGGCGACCCTGCCGACCTTCACGGCCCGCGGTTCCGTGGAAGTGACGCTGCCGATGATCAGCGTCACCCCCGACACCCCGTAAGACGGCTCAGCGCGAGGCGACCGCGACCGGCCCGCCTATACCCTGGCGCCGCAGCGTCAGGATGCCGGCGACGGCAGCGACCAACAGCAGCGCGGCTTGCGTGCCGATCACCTCCCAGGTGCCGTTGTTGAGGCCCCAATCGGCGAAGAAGGCCGGTACGCCGTCCGTGGTGAAGGGCAGGATCGACTGTTCCTGCAATTCCTGGAACGCCTCGCCGACCATGCGCAGGCCCATCAGGAACAGGAAAGCCGAGGTCGCGACGAACATCGGTCGCAACGGCAGGCGGAAGGCGAGCCACTGCATCGCGACGAACAGCGCGACGAGTGCCAGCGCCGCGATCGCGAGTCCGCCAAGCAGGGCGCCGTCGAAGCCGTTGGCGCCCTTGGCCAGCGCGTGCAGGAACAGGATGGTCTCGGCACCCTCGCGAAACACCGCCAGGAAGGCGATGCCGGCGAGCGACAGCACCGTGCCGGCCCCGAGCGCGCGTTCGGCCAGCCGGTTCAGGTCCGCCTGCCACGCCTTCGGGTCCTGGCGCAGGAACATCCAGCCGCTCATGTAGAACATGAGGACCGCCGCCCCGAGCATGATCACGGCCTCGAACAGGTCGCTGTGGTTGCCGTCGTAGAAGACCTGAAACACCCAGGCGGCGCCGAGGCTGGCCAGCACCGCCGCGAGCGCGCCCAGGTAGACCGGCGCGATCCGCTCCGCCGCCCCGGCCCGCCGCAGGAAGGCGGCAAGCGCTGCGATCACCAGCATCGCCTCCAGCCCCTCGCGGAACAGGATCGTGAAGGCCTGCACGAAGGTCGATCCGCCTTCCATGTCCGTCGCACTCCCGCGGCCCGATGAGGGCCGACCCTGGATTGAACAATCCCCGAACATCGCCGTAGTGAGAATTGCTTGGAACCGTTCTGAACAAGTGAAGGAACGGTCACCGTGAATGACCATCCCGCCCCTGTTCGTCGGAGAGCGGCCGTACAACTGTTCGCGCCGGCCCCGCAAGCGGTTCGCCCTCGCGGCCAAATCGCGCGCGCGCCGCGCGAAGCCTCGCCCGCCTGACAAATTTCCGCCCCTTTTGCCGATTCGCGGCGAAACCCTCTGCCTGGGTTGCGGATTGATAAGGCAAAGGCGCGGACGTCCTGCGGTGCAGGCGAGGCCCGCGCGCATCAGGCACAGGGAGCGCGCCCCATCATGCGGCGCGCGGGCAGGATACCGATGAATTCCAAGCTTTTCGCCGCGGCCGGCTTCGGCCTCGCCCTCTTCGGCGCGTCCGCAGCGCTCGCCGCCCCCGCGGCCGACCGCGGCGCCCGGCAGGTGGCCGAGGCGAGCCAGCTACGTCCGGTCTCTGACGTCCGTCCCGTGTCCGACCTGCGCCCGGCCGAGGCCGAGCCCGATGAGGAGGGTGCCAATTGCAGCAAGCTGCGCAAGCGCCTGTGGATCGAGGGCGAGGGCTGGCTCGTGCGGCGCGTCACGATCTGCCGATAGCCCGTCCCCTCTCAGCATTCTGCATCGCTGGCGCGAGGCGCCTCACCGGAACGAGCATGGCCGGCAGGATTTGACCCTTCGAATCGTCGCCGCGCGTATCCCGGAGACTTAGCCCCGTGCCCCACCGCCCGTCCTTCTTCGCCCGGCTCCTCACGGCGGGTGCCGTCCTCGCCCTCGCCGGCACCGCCGCCCAGGCTGAACCGCTCTCCCATGCCGGTCCGAGCTACGGGCAGACCGTCTACGCCGCCAGCGGCTACGGGTTCGCCGGCAACGCCGTCGACGGCACCTATATCGGCGCGCCCTTCACCCGCATCCCGACCCCGGACCGGCTGGTGCCGCCCGCCTGGGGCTACGGCACCTACGGCGTGCCCACCGTCGTCGGCATTCGCGAGGCGCCCTCGGCCCGCCCGGCGCTCTACGTGATCGAGCGGCAGGGCCGCGCCGAGAACCGCCTGCTGCCGCGCCGCGGCGCCAAGGTCGTCTCCCGCAGCCGCGATGGGACCTGGACGGATGTCGGCATCGGCGCCGCCGACCGCGCGGCGGTCGAGCGCAGCGGCGCGCAGGTCGTCTCGGTGCGCGTCCCCGGCCGATAACCGTTCGCTTTGTCGTGTGCACCGGCCGAATGCCGTGCGACGGCGTGACCCGGCGTTAAGACATCCCGTGCACGATCTTCCTCAGCTGGCCGCGGGGGAAGAACGTGCACATCGTCATCGTCGATTCGAGCCGCGTCATCCTCAAGGTCGTGGCCGGCATGCTGGAGCCGCGCGGCCACATCGTCTCCGCCTTCACCGATTCGGCTGAGGCGCTGGCCTACGTCACCGACAATCCCCGCGTCCGGGCGCTCATCACCAGCCTGGAAGTCCGGCCGCTCGCCGGGCTGGAGCTGTGCTGGTCGGCCCGCCTGCTGGCCGAGGCGAGCCGCCCGCTCTCGATCATCGTGATGTCCTCGGTGCGCAACGCCCGCAACCTGTCCGAGGCCCTCGACAGCGGCGCCGACGACTTCATCGACAAGCCGCCGGGCGCCGAGGAGCTGCAGGCCCGCCTGCGCGCGGCGGAGCGCCTGACTAATTTGCAGTGCGAGCTGATCCGCCTTGCCGAGACCGATCCGCTCACCGGCCTTCTCAACCGCCGCGCCTTCCTCCAGCGCACCCAGGAGGCCGCCGAGCGGGCGCGCGCGTTCGGCGAACTCTCGGCGCTGATCCTCGACATCGACCACTTCAAGCGCATCAACGACGAGCACGGCCACGATGTCGGCGACGCGGCGATCAAGGCGGTCTCGGCGCTGCTCGTCGAGGACGGCATCGCCGGACGCCTCGGCGGCGAGGAATTCGCCCTGGTCCTGCCGGGCAAGAGCATCGGCGAGACGGAGGCGTTGGCCAACCGCCTGCGCCTCAAGGTGGCGGACCTGCGCATCCGCGGGGCCCGCGTGCCGGTGCGCCTCACCTGCTCGTTCGGCGTCAGCACGTGGAACGAGGGCGAGACCGTCGAGGGCCTCTTGAAGCGGGCCGACATCGCCCTCTACGAGGCCAAGACCGGCGGCCGCAACCGCGTCGTCTCGGCCATGACCGACCTCGTCCTGGCCCGGACCGGTTGAGGCAGTGCCGAAGCGGGACAGTCGTTTCCGCCGAAGATCGGTATTTTCTCCGGATTGAACGATTCGGAATGGTAAACCGGCCGTAAACGCCTGGAACGACTCTTGTTCTTCTCCTCCCGCACGCTGCGGCGCCGTTTCGCGCCGACACGAAGGGGGAGCGGCATGAGTCAAGCCGTTGACGTTCTCATCATCGACGAGCCGCCGGGCCTGGACGCGACCCAGCGCGCCATCCTGGAGCACGAACCGGCGCTCCGCACCCTCGGTGAGGACGACCTCGCGCTGGCGGGGGAGCGCCCGGTGGTGGCGCTCGTCTTCGTCCACGAGGACGCACTGGGCGCCGGCTGCGACCGGATCGCGGCCCTGCGGGACGGGCGCCCATGGATGCGGGTGCTGGTGGCGTTCCGCGCGCTCGATGCGGGCGCGATGTTCCGGCTGATCGAGGCGGGCACCGACGCCTTCGTCGGGCGCGGCAGCCCGGCCCGCGAGGTCTGCGCGACCCTGCTGACGCTCGGCGGCGTGACGCCCCCGCCGGAGCGGACCGAGATGCAGCCCTGCGACACGGCTGCACCGTGCGAGGCGACGCCGGACCCCATCGGCCTGACGCCGCGGGAGGCGGAGGTGCTGCGCTTCCTCAGCGCCGGCTTCAGCAACAAGGAGGTGGCGCGGCGCCTGTGTCTCAGCGTGCGCACCGTCGAGACCCACCGGCTCAACCTGCGCCGCAAGACCCAGACCGGCCGGCTCAAGGATCTGGTCAGCCTCGCCCGCCAGCTCGGCCTCAAGCCGGTGCTCGACACCGAGCCCGCCCGCACCCCAGCCCGCCACACCGTCCACGCGGCGCGGATTTGACCGGGGCTCGCCTTTGTCACAGTAGGCCGGGCCGTCCGTGCCTGTTTATCTCCCACAGGACTTGGCTTTACCGGGATCTTAACCGGAACGACTGATCATCCGCCCACGGGGGGATGATCGAACGATGAGTGCATTACAACAGCCGCGTCCGGGTCGGGGGGAGGCTCCCGCCACGGCCCGCGCCGGGACGATCCCGGCGCTCACGGCGGAAGTCGGCCGCATCGCCCAGGACAAGATCGGGCAGATCCAGCGCATCACCGCGCAGACCAAGATGCTGGCGCTCAACGCGCTGATTGAGGCCGCCCGCGCCGGCGAGCAGGGACGCGGCTTCTCGGTGGTGGCGCAGGAAGTGCGCGCCATCGGCACGTCGGTCGAGACGCTGGCCCGCGAACTGGAGACCCAACTCTCCGCCCGCATCGCCGAGCTGCAGCGAGCGGCGGACGCGGTGAGCGAGGACGCGCAGGGCGAGCGGCTGACCGACCTCGCACTCAACGCCGTCGAGTTGATCGACCGTAATCTCTACGAGCGGACCTGCGACGTGCGCTGGTGGGCGACCGACCCCTCCGTCGTCGCCTGCGCGCTGCGGCCCGACGCGGACGCCGCGTCTCACGCCGCCGAGCGCCTCGGCGTGATCCTCTCGGCCTACACGGTCTATCTCGACATCTGGCTCTGCGGTCGCGACGGCACTGTGCTCGCCAACGGTCGCCCCGAGCGCAGGACCGCCCTGCGCGGCCGGAGCGTCGCCGACGCGCCGTGGTTCCGCACCGCCATCGGGCAGCGAAGCGCCGACGCCTACGTGGCCGGCGAGGTCCGCGCCGAGCCGCTGCTCGACGGCGCCCTCGTGGCGACCTACGCGGCGCCGATCCGCGAGGCGGGAGGCGCACCCTGCGGCGTGCTGGCGATCCATTTCGACTGGGAGCCGCAGGCCCGCGCCATCGTGCAGGGCGTGCGCATCGCCGCCGCGGACCGCGCCCGCACCCGCGTGCTGCTGGTCGATGCCGGCCGTCGGGTGCTCGCCGCCTCCGACGGCAAGGGCGTGCTGAGCGAGGCGCTGGCCTTCGATCCGGCCGGGCGCGAGAGCGGCTCGGTCCGCGACGCGGCCGGCACCATCACGGCCTTCCACCGCACGCCGGGCTACGAGACCTATCGCGGCTTGAACTGGTACGGGGTGATCGTGCAGGAGAAGGCGTAGCGCTTTTTTGCGCCCCCTCCCCCACCCATTCCCCTCATCCTGAGGTGGCCGCGTCAGCGGCCCTCGAAGGAGGGCTCCAGCCAGCCGCCGCGGTCCCTGGCCCCCTCCTTCGAGGCTTCGCCTTCGGCTCCGCGCCTCACGATGAGGGGATCGGGTGGGAAAAGTCGGAGAACCGAAGTTCACGCCGCCTTCTTCGCTGCCCCGCGCTTCGCGCCCGTAGCCCCCTTGCGCTTGCCCGTCCGGCGCGGCGGCTCGGCTGTCGCCTGGGCGAGGCGGGTGCGCAGCAGGCCGAGCACCGCCGCCTCCTCGGGCCGGAGTGTGGCGAGGCCGTTCTTGAGCTCGCCCTCGACCGCCTGCTTGATCTGCAGCAGCAGGCCGCCTTCGAGGTAGCAGCCCAGGATTTCGGGGTGGATGTAGCACTTGCGGCAGATGGTCGGCGTGTTGCCGAGCCGGGAGGCCACGCTCTCGATCGCCGCGCGCAGGTTCTTCTTGGCCAGCGTCTCGCTGTCGAAGGCCTCGAATTCCCGCAGCGCCAGGGCGGCCAGCACGGTCCCGGCCCAGGTGCGGAAATCCTTGGCCGTGAAATCCTCGCCGGTGATCTCCCGCAAGTAAGCGTTGACGTCGGACGAGGTGACGTCGCGGCGCTTATTCTCGTCGTCGAGATACTGAAAGAGCTCCTGGCCGGGCAGGTCCTGGCAGGCCTTGACGATGCGGGCGACGCGCCGGTCGCGCACCGAGACCGACCATTCCTTGCCGCTCTTGCCCTTGAAACGGAAGCGCATCTCCGCGCCCGCCACCTTCACGTGCGGATCGCGAAGCGTCGTGAGGCCGTAGCTCTTGTTGGAGCGGGCGTAATCGTCGTTGCCGACACGGATCAGCGTCGTCTCCAACAGGTGGACGACGGTGGCCAGCACCTTCTCCCGCGGCAGCCCGCGCCGGCCCATATCGGCGTCGATCCGGGCGCGGATGCCCGGCAGCGCCTCGGCGAAGGCCATGATGCGGTGGAACTTCGAGGCCTCCCGCGCCTCGCGGAAGCGCGGATGGTAGCGGTACTGCTTGCGCCCCTTCTCGTCGCGCCCGGTCGCCTGGATATGGCCGTTCGGGTTCGGGCAGATCCAGACATCGGTATAGGCCGGCGGGATCGCGAGACTTTTGAGCCGTTCGATCTCCTCGGCGTCCCGGATCGGCGCGCCCTTGGCGTCGATGTAGCGGAAACCCTTGCCGCTGCGCTTGCGCCGCAGCCCCGGCTTGGCGTCGTCCACGTAGCGCAGGCCCGCCTCCCGCGCGGCCTCGCGCGGCTCGACCACACCGGCGACGTCCGACAGCATGGCGACCTCCCGCGACTCCACGATGGGGCAAGAACCGGAGGACGGGCCGCGCTGTTCCAGCGCGCCGCTGCGGAGCGGGCGATCGCCGTGCTATGGCCGCGGGATGAACGCTCCGAATCCCGGCAAAAATCTTGTCTTCGTCGTCACCGAGGACTGGTTCTTCGCCTCGCACTTCCTGCCGATGGCCCGCGCGGCGATCGCCATGGGGCTGTCGGTCGCGGTGGTGACGCGGGTGCGCGAACACCGCGCCGTCATCGAGGCGGCGGGCATCCGCGTGGTGCCGCTGGAGGCCGAGCGTTCCAGCCTCAACCCGATGGCGGCGGGCTACGCCGCGGGCCAGCTCTCGGGCATCCTGAAGGCGTTGAACGCCGACATCGTCCACTGCATCGCGCTGCGCGGCATCCTCGTCGGCGGCACCGCGGCGGCGATGGCGGGCATCCCGCGCCGGGTCTTCGCGCTGACCGGCCTCGGCCTGCTCGGGGCGCGGGAGGACGCGACCGGCCGCCTGTCGCGCCTCGCTCTGAAGGGCCTGATCCGCGGCCCGCTCGCGAGCCGTCAGACCCGTTTCCTGCTGGAGAACCCGGACGATGCCCGCGCGCTCGGGCTCGACCCGTCCGACACCGCCGTCACCATCGTCGGCGGCGCGGGCGTCGATCCCGACGTTTTTTCACCCCGCCCGCTGCCGCCCCCCTCCCCGCTCCGGGTCGCCATCGTCGCCCGGATGCTATGGTCGAAGGGCATCGACGTGGCGGTGGAGGCCGTGCGGCGGGCACGTTCTGAGGGCGCGGCGGTCGAACTCTCCCTCTACGGCGCCCCCGACCCGTCGAACCGCCGGGCGATCCCCGAAGACACCCTGCGCGGCTGGACCGGCGACGGCATCACGTGGCACGGCCCCACCCGCGACGTGGCCGGCGTCTTCGCCGCCCATCACGTCGGCGGCCTGCCCTCGCGCGGCGGCGAGGGGCTGCCGCGCACGCTGCTCGAAGCCGCCGCGTGCGGGCGCGCCCTGCTGACCAGCGACGTGCCGGGCTGCCGCGCGCTGGTGCGCGACGGCGTCGAGGGCCTGCTGGTGCCGCCGGGCGATGTCGCGGCGCTCGCCGCCGCGCTGATCCGGCTCGCCGCCGACCCGGACGGCATCGCGCGGATGGGCGCGGCGGCGCGGGCGCGGATTCTGGAGGGCGGCTACACGGAAGAAGCCGTCGCCGCGTCGGTCGCGCGGATCTACGCGGAGCTGCTCGCATCGTGATGCCGGCCCGCGACCCCCTCGCCTTCATCCGCAGCCACACCCGCCTGCGCCCGGTGCCGCACGCGCCGGAGATCGTGCTGCACGTCGCCGACGAGGCGACGACGCTCTGGCAGAAGACCGAGGAGGAGCTGGAAGAGATCGGCCTGCCGCCGCCGTTCTGGGCCTTTGCCTGGGCCGGCGGGCAGGCGCTCGCCCGCTACCTCCTCGACAACCCCGAAACGGTCGCGGGGCGGACGGTGATCGACTTCGCCTCGGGATCGGGCCTCGTCGCCATCGCGGCGGCGAAAGCCGGGGCGGCGCGGGTGCTGGCGAGCGACCTCGACGCCTTCGCCCTCCACGCGATCCCGCTCAACGCCGCCGCCAACGGCATGGCGGACCGGATCGCGACGACCGGCGAGAACCTGATCGGCAGCGAGGCGGCCATGAATGCCGACTGCGTGCTCGCGGCCGACGTGTTCTACGAGCGCGACCTCGGACAAACCGTCGGCGACTGGCTGGCGGGCCTGCACGCGGCGGGCCGGACCGTCCTGATCGGCGATCCCGGCCGCGCCTACTTGCCGAAGGCGCGTCTCGTGCCGCTCGCGACCTACGAAGTCCCGGTCACCCGCGATCTGGAGGATGCGGAGATCAAGAAGTCGTGCGTGTGGACATTCCGCTGAAAGCCGACTTACCATCCCGAAATTGCCGAACTTCGCGTTCAGGCAGCATTCAAGCCGCCCCTTCCCAATGATGCGGCAACGACCCGGAGGGCGGTGCCTTCCGGGCAGGAGATGCGTCCATGTCCTGGTCGTCCCGTATTCTCACCGCGTTGCTCTGTCTGATGATCGGCCAAATGTCCGGCCTCCTGCCCGGCTTCTCGGCCTCGGCGCAGGACGGCCCCAGGCCCCAGAAGCGCATCGCCCTCGTCGTCGGCAACGCGGCCTACGAGGCCGGTGCGCTCGCGACGCCGGCCAACGATGCCGGCCTCGTGGCCCAGACCCTCCAGGCGGCGGGCTTCGACGTGGTCGGCGCCCGCGACCTCGACGAGGATTCGCTGCGCAAGGCCTTGCGCGACTTCACCGACAAGGCGGAGGGCTCCGGCCCCGACACGGTCGCCTTCGTCTATCTCGCGGGCTACGGTCTGTAACTGGCCGGCGAGAACTACTTCGTCCCGGTCGATGCCCGCATCCCCTCCGCCGCCGACGTGCCGTCGCGGGCGCTGCGCCTGTCGGACTACACCCGCCAGCTCGCCGCCCTGCCGCTCGCCGCCCGCTTCGTCGTGCTCGACGGCGCCCGCAACAACCCCTTCGCCCGCAACGCCGATCCGCTGGCCGGCGGCCTCGCCCTGACCGAGGCCGAGCCCGGCTCGCTCATCGCCTTCAACGCCAGCCCCGGCACGGTCGGCCCCGACGAGAAGGGCTCCTACGGCGCCTACGCCACGGCGCTCGTCGAGATGATCCGCGAGGGCGGCCTCGCGCCGGCCCAGGTGTTCGACCGAGTGAGGCTACGCGTGGAAGAGACCACCAAGGGCGCCGAGGTGCCGTGGCACGCCGCGCGCATCGACACGACCTTCACCTTCTTCGAGCGCGCCCCCGACGCGCCGCCGGCCGGCCGGCCGGACGAGGTCGCCGCCCTGCGTTCCCGCCCGCTCAAGGAGATCGGCGCCCGCGACGCCTACGCGGTCTGCCTCCAGCGCGACTCGCTCGACGGCTATCAGGAATTCGTCCAGGCCTATCCGCGCGACGACATGGCCAAGCGTGTGCGCGCCCTCATCGCGGCCCGCCGCGAGGCGGTGACGTGGCGGCGCACGTGGACGACCGACAGCCGCGACGCCTACTGGTCCTATCTCGACCGCTACCCGAGAGGTCCGCACGCCTGGGACGCGCGCCGACGGCTCGGCCAACTCGCCGCCGCCCTGGAACCGCCGCCGCGCTTCACCGCCATCAGCTACGACGTGCCGCCGCCGTCGCCGGAGGAGATCGTCTACGTGCAGCGCCCGGCGCTCTACCTCGACGATCCGGTCTACGCGCTGGCGCCGCCCCCGCCCCCGCCGGTGGTCTTTCTGCCGCCGCCGCCGCCCTACATCGTCGATCTCGCGCCGCCGCCCCCGCCGGTCGCCTACTACGCCCTGCCGACGCCGGCCTTCGTGCCCGTGCCGACCTATGTCAGCGCGCCGGACTACATCGTCCCGCCGCCCAACAACGTGATCTATCAGAACATTCACAACACCACGGTGATCAACACCATCAACGAGCGCAACGTCGAGATCTCGCGCAATCCCAGCGCGATCTCGCCCGGCCTCGCCGTCGGTGCGGGCGCCGTGGCCGGCGCCGCCCTGGGGGCCGCCGCCGCCCGCGTCGCGCTGCCCCCGGCCGTGGCGCAGAAGGCGGCCCTGCGCGCGCCGCCGACCAACCCGAATCCCGGCGCGACCGGGATGCCCCCCCAGTTCAACAACCCGCAAGCCGGCCCCCCGCAGAATGGCCGCCCCGGCCCGATGCCCGGAGCCGTTCCCGGCCAGCCCGCGCTCGGCGCTAACGGCCAGCCGCTGCCGCCCCAACCCGCTCGCCCCGGCGCCACACCGCCGAACCCTGCGGCGCAGGGCCAGCCGAACGGGCAACCGGGCCAGCCCAACGCTCCCGTCGGCGTCGCCGGTCGCGGCCAGCCGGGGCAGGCCCTCCCCGGTGCGAACGGGCAGCCGCTGCCGCAGCAGCCCACCCGACCCGGAACCGCGTCGCCGAACCCGGCGGCGCAGGGTCAGCCGAACGGCCAACCGGGCCAGCCCAACGCCCCCGTCGGCCTCGCCGGTCGCGGCCAGCCGGGACAGGCGCTCCCCGGTGCCAACGGGCAGCCGCTGCCGCAGCAGCCCGGCCGTCCGGGTGCCGACTCCAAGGACAAGCCCGACGCGCAGCAGGCCGGGCGTCCGCTCCCCGGTGCCAACGGTCAACCGCTGCCGCCACAACAGGCGGGCCGCCCCGGCGCCGATCCCAAGGATCGCCCAGACGCCAAGGATCGCCCCGACCCGAAGGACAAGGCGGACCCGCAGCAGGCCGCCCGTCCGGGCGCGCCCACCGTGAACCCGGCTACGCCCGATGGCAAAGCCCCCGATGGCAGGGGGAAGCCCGATCCGCAGCAGGCCGGTCGCGCGCTGCCCGGTGCGAACGGGCAGCCGCTCCCGCCGCAGCAGGCGGGCCGTCCCGGCGTCGACCCCAGGGACCGTTCCGACGCCAAGGACCGCCCCGATGCGCAGCAGGCGGCGCGGCCCGGACAGCCGCTTCCGGCCCGTCCGGACGCCCCCGCCGGCCGGGCGCAGCCGGGTCAGCCTCTGCCGGGCGCGAACGCGTCGCCCTCGTCCGGGCGTCCGGGCCCCGCGGGCCGGCCGCAGGGCACGCTCCCGCCGGGTGCCGACATGCCCGACCGGCCCGCGCCCCAGCAGGCCGGCCGCCCCGGCGCGCCCCTCGGCCTGATGCAGCCCAACCCCGCCCAGCCGCGCCAGGACGCTGCGGCCCAGCGCCAGCAGCAGATCCAGGCGCAGCAGGCGGCCCGTCAGCAGCAGGCGGACCAGGCCCGGCAGGCGGCGCAGCAGCGCCAGCAGATGCAGGCCCAGCAGGCCGACCAAGCGCGGCAGGCACAGGCCGCGCAGCAGCGTCAGCAACAGATGCAGGCCCAGCAGGCAGCGACCCAGCGGCAGCAGATGCAAGCGCAGCAAGCCCAACAGGCGGCGGCTCAGCGTCAGCAGATGCAGGCGCAACAGGCCGCAGCCCAACGCCAGCAGATGCAGGCGCAACAGGCCCAACAGGCCGCTGCCCAGCGCCAGCAGCAGATGCAGGCTCAGCAGGCGGCCCAGCAGGCCGCCCGCCAGCAGCAGATGATGATGCAGCGCCAGCAGGCGATGCCCCGGCCCGGCCCGGCCCCCGGAGGCCACGGCGGCGGCCATGGCTGCCCGCCCGGCGTGCCTTGCCGCTAGAACGCAACCCGAACGAGGAAGCTGCCGCGTAAGGCTTCCGTTTGATCACCGAGTTCGCGCACATGCCCCCTCTCCCCGCACGCGGGGAGAGGGCTTTGCCGACCTTGCCGTCGGCAAAGCGAGGCGGCAGCCGAAGGTGAGGGGGACTCACCGGAGGGGTCTCACCCGGAGCCGCCCCCTCACCGCCGCTTCGCTTCCTGACGAGACGACGAGGTCCCTGCAGGCATCCCCCCGCGTGCGGGGAGGAGGGATGCGCGGCGAGCGTCCGGCGTTGGTCGGGCACGGCGCCGCGCACTGCGTTCCGCCCCCCTTGCGACCCTGGCCCGGATCGCGCATGCGCCCGGCACCCCTTCGGCTCAGGCGCGGCATCGTCCAAAAAAATGCTCGACAGGTTGCTCCATGCCGGCGCGAGCGTCGCGCTGCTCCTCGCTGTGGCCTACGCCTTCTCGCTGAACCGGCGAGCCGTGCGGCCGCGGGTGGTTCTGGCGGCGCTGGCGCTGCAGGTCGGGATCGGGGCGCTGATCCTGTTCGTGCCGGCCGGGCGCGTCGCGCTCGAAGGGATCGCCGGGCTCGTCACCAAGGTGCTGTCGTTCGGCGATATCGGCACCGCCTTCCTTTTCGGCGGCCTCGTCGAGCCGCGGATGGTCGAGCTGTTCGGCGGCTCGGGGTTCATCCTGGCGCTCAGGGTGCTGCCGCAGATCCTCTACGTCTCGGCGCTGATCGGCGTGCTCTACCATCTCGGGGTCATGCAGGCGCTGGCGCGCCTTCTCGGTGCGGCCTTGAGGCGGGTTCTCGGCACCTCGCCGATCGAGTCGTTCTCGGCGGTCATCACCATCTTCATCGGCCAGAGCGAGATCGCGGTGGCGTTGCGCCCCTTCCTCGCGATGCTCACGAGCGCCGAACTGTTTGCCGTGATGACGAGCGGGGCCGCCTCCACCGCCGGCTCGATTCTGGCGGGCTACGCCGCGCTCGGCGTGCCGATGGAGTACCTGCTCGCCGCCTCGTTCATGGCGATCCCCGGCGGGCTGCTCTACGCCAAGATCCTGTTTCCGTCCGACGAGCCGACCCGCGTGCTGACGACCCGCGTCGAGTTCGGCGAGGCGCGTGCGGCCAACCTGATCGAGGCCGCCGCCGACGGCACGCAGAAGGGGCTCGGCGTCGCGGTGGCGGTCGGCGCCATGCTGATCGCCTTCGTCGGGCTGATCGCGCTGGTCAACGCCGTGGTCGGCTGGGCCGGCGGGCTTGCAGGTTTTCCCGGCAGCTCGATCGAGAGAATCTTGGGCTGGCTGCTGGCGCCGCTGGCGTGGCTCCTCGGGGCGCCCTGGGAGCAGGCGCGCCTCGTCGGCGGCGCCATCGGCCAGAAGATCGCGTTCAACGAATTCCTTGCCTACGCCACCCTCTCGCCGACGCTGAAGGCCGGCACGCTCGATCCGCGCACGGCGGCCATCGTCTGCTTCGCCCTGTGCGGCTTCGCCAACCTCACCTCGGTGGCGATCCAGCTCGCGAGTTTTTCGAGTTTGGTGCCCGAGCGCCGCTCGGAGATCGCGCGGCTCGGCCTACGGGCGATCCTGGCCGGGACGCTCGCGAACCTCACCAGCGCGGCCATCGCCGGCCTGTTCATTGCGGGCTGAGTTTTTTGCCGGCGCCTCACCATATAGCGATCATGGACAAGACGAGCGACGAACACAGGCCGGTGACGGCGCAGGACTGGGACGCGCGGGTCGACCGCGCCTGCCTGAAGCTGCCGGAGCGTGGCCGGAAGATCGTCGCGTGGCTGCGCGAGCCCGCGCGCTTCCCCGTGCGGGTCGTGGCCGCGATCCTGCTGATCCTCGGCGGCATCTTCTCGATCCTGCCCGTGCTCGGCCTGTGGATGCTGCCGCTCGGCCTCGCCCTGCTGGCGCAGGACGTGCCCGCCCTCAAGGTGCCGATGGAGAAATCCGCCCGCTGGATCGAGCGGCAATGGCGGCGCTGGCGCCCGAAGAAGAGCGAGGTGGAGCGTCGGCCCTGATCAGGTGTTAGGCGCCAGCCCGAACTGCAGCGGCAGCGTGACGTGCATTGGGGCCGGCAGCTCCGGGGGGATGGGCGGCGCCTTCAAGCCGATCGGCACAATCCGCAGCCCGAGCTCGTCGATGGTTTGGCTCCCCGACGAGCGCGCGATGGCCGAATACGTGACGCTTCCCTCCCGCTCGACCGTGAAGCGGACGGCGAGTCTGCCGCCGATCAGCATCCGGTGCGGCAGCCCCTGAATCCGGCGCGCGAAGAGCAGCAGCAGTTCGCGATGATAGGCCCTCAGGCTCTCGGTCATCGGCGCTTCCCGGCCGTCGAAATGCAGCGGAAGCGTCACGGCCAGCGAAGGGATCGGCGCCTCCGCCGGCAGGGGCGGCAGCTTCAATCCGACCGGGACGATCCGCGAGGCCAAGCGATCGATCGCCTGGGCCCCCGACGAAGTCGCAATCTCCGACTGCGTCACGATCCCGTTACGGCCGACGACGAAGCGGACGAGGACTGTCCCGCCCGCCGTCCTGTGTCGCAGGTTCCTGACCTTCGCGGTCAGGAGCCGCGTAAGCTGCTGCCGGTAGGCCGGCATGCCCGCGGCATCGGTCGCGTCGGTGGCCTGCGCCGCGGCCGGCGCGCCGAGGCACAGGAGCAGCAGGACCATCCCTCCGATCGCACGCCGCATCGTCCCCGCACGCTCCGCCCCGCGAGAGCATCGTGCCGGCACGACGCTCTCGGTTCCTGTGCCGCATCGGCTTCGCCCGAAAGCCGGTTTCCACCTTTCGGGCCGATGCTACGGGGTCAAGCTTTAGGCGGCGGACGGCCGATCCTCAACGAAGAATTGCAACATCCGTTAATTTCCGCCGCCCTGTCCCCAGGCGGCGGCGCCCGTGCCGCGCCACGCTCCGGCTTGACAGGCCCGACGCCGCGGACGACCCATCGCAACCGCGCGTCCCGTGCGGACGCACGCTTTTCGGAGACGAGTGGTGACACCGTTGCGTCTGTCCCTCCGCCGCCTCGCGGCGGCCGTCCTGCTCGCAGGGGCGGCGATGACCGTATCCGCGTCGGCGCAGGAGGCGATTTTTCCGCCCAGCTCCCGCTTCGGTTTCTCCGCGCCCGGCGACATGATGGTCTCGAAGCGCTTCACCGGCTTCGAGCGCAAGGGCGGCGGCGTCGTCGTCTCGGTGGTCGAGCTACCCGCCCCGGCCTACACCGAGATGGAGCAGAGCTTCACCGACGAGACCCTGAAGACGCAGGGCATGGTGGTGCGCTCGCGCGAGTCGGTGCCGCTCGCCGATGGGCTTCAGGGCGTGCTGTTCACCGGCGAGGCCACCGCTTCGGACGTCCCGGGCGTGCCCGCGGTCAACAAGTGGCTGCTCATCGTCGGCGGCGCCGACGTGACCGGCCTCATCATCGCCCAGGCGGCGACCGGGGCCGAGAGCGAGGCGGCGATCCGCTCCATGCTCACCAGCGTGACGCTGCGCCCGGCGCTCGGCCTCGACGAGCAGGTCGCCGCCCTGCCCTTCCGCGTCGGCGACCCGGCGGGCTTCCGCCCGGTGCGGGCGCTCGCGGGCAACTCGGTGCTGATGACGCTGGGGCCCCGCGACCAGATCGCGGCGATGGAACAGCCGATCCTCGTGATCGCCCAGGCGGTCCAGGCGCCGACGCCGCAGGAGCAGCGCGACGGGCTCGCCCGTCAGGCGCTCTTCGCCAACCAGACCATGAAGGATTTTCAGATCGAGCGCTCGCAGAGCTACCGCCAGAACGGCATCGACTGGCACGAGATCGTCGCCCGCGCCGTCGACATCCCCTCGAGCACGCCCGTCGTCGTCGCCCAGACCATCCGCTTCAACCCGGACGGCTACATCCGCGCCGTCGGCGTCACCCGCGCCGACCAGCGCGCGGATGTGCTGCCGCTGTTCCGGCAAGTGGTGGATAGTTTGCAGGTGAAGTGAGGGGGTGGGGAAGACCTATTTTTCGATGTAACTTTGCGAATTTTTTCTAACCCTCACCCTCATCCTGAGGTGCGGAGCGAAGCGCAGCCTCGAAGGAGGGCTCCAGGGATCGCGCGAACCATTGGAGCCCTCCTTCGAGGCCGCTTCGCGGCACCTCAGGATGAGGGTGTTTGATGGAATAGGCCTGTCAAACAGGCTCTCGGCTCGGACGATACTTGTTCAAAACCCGCTCGATATCGGCGGGCGTGGCGAAGCGGCCCACATCGGCGTCCTCGATCCCGGCCCGAACCGTCTCGACGAACCGCTCCTGCCATTCGAGGGAGTGGCCGTGTTCGAGCGCGTCGGCGATCACTTCGCCCGCCGGGCGGCCTGCCCGCGCAGCGACGGCATCGATGCGGGCTTGCAGGTCGGGGGAGAGCTTCAGGTCGTGGGCCATGCCGCATCCTGCCAGAACTTCCGGCGCTCGAATACGGCGCAGCAGGCGATCCTCACCCCCCGATCCCCCGCGCCTTCAAGCTCACCCCGATCTCCTCCAGCACCGCCGGGTCCTCGATGGTCGGCGGCATCGCAAAGTCTTCGCCGTCGGCGATGCGCTTCATCGTGGCGCGCAGGATTTTTCCGGAGCGCGTCTTGGGCAGGCGCCCGACGGTGAGCGCGAGGCGGAAGGCCGCCACCGGGCCGATCTCGTCGCGGACCTTGGCGACCAGCTCGCGCTCCAGTTCCTCCGGCGCCTTGTCGACGCCGGACTTGAGGACGACGAAGCCGCAGGGCGCCTCGCCCTTCAGCGCGTCGCGGATGCCGATGACGGCGCATTCGGCCACGTCCGGGTGCGAGGCCAGCACCGCCTCCATGCCGCCGGTGGAGAGGCGGTGGCCGGCGACGTTGATGATGTCGTCGGTCCGGCCCAGGACCGTGACGTAGCCGTCGGCATCGACCACGCCGGCATCCGAGGTGTCGTAGTAGCCGGGATAGGTCGTGAGATAGCTCTGGCGGAAGCGGTCGTCGGCGTTCCACAGGGTCGGGAGGCAGCTCGGCGGCAGCGGCAGTTTCAGCGCGATGGTGCCCATGGTGCCGGTCGGCACCGGCTTGCCGGCCTCGTCGAGGACGTGGAGGTCGTAGCCCGGCATCGGCTTGGCGGTGGAGCCGTGCTTGATCGGCAGGGGCTCGACGCCGAGCGGATTGCCGGCGATGGCCCAGCCGGTCTCGGTCTGCCACCAATGGTCGATCACCGGCTTGCCCAGAGCCCGCTCGGCCCAGGCGACGGAATCCGGGTCGGCGCGCTCGCCCGCGAGGAACAGGGCGCGCAGGCGCGACAGGTCGTAATCGGCGAGCTTTTGCGCGCGCGGGTCTTCCTTCTTGATCGCGCGCAAGGCCGTGGGGGCGGTAAACAAAGTCGAGACGCCGTGCTCGGCCGCGACCCGCCAGAACGCGCCGGCATCGGGCGTGCCGACCGGCTTGCCTTCGTAGAGCACCGTGGTGCAGCCGTGCAGAAGCGGGCCGTAAACGATGTAGGAGTGGCCGACGACCCAGCCGATGTCGGAGGCGCAGAAATACACCTCGCCCGGCGCCACGTCGTAGAGGTTCGTCATCGACCACGTCAGCGCGACGCAATAGCCGCCGGAATCGCGCACCACGCCCTTCGGCCGCCCGGTCGTGCCCGAGGTGTAGAGGATGTAGAGCGGGTCGGTCGCCGCCACCGGCACCGGATCGGCCCGACGCCCGTCGCGGCGGGCGGCCTCGACGCTGACCGCCCAGTCCCGGTCGCGGCCCTCGGTCATGTCCGCGACGGCCTGCGGCCGTTGCAGGATCAGGCAGGCCTCGGGCTTGTGCGCCGAGCGGGCGATGGCCGCGTCGAGCAGCGGCTTGTAGGCGACGACGCGGGTCGGCTCGATGCCGCACGAGGCCGCCAGGATCACCTTGGGGGCGGCGTCCTCGATGCGGGCGGCGAGTTCGTTGGCGGCAAAGCCCCCGAACACCACCGAGTGGATGGCGCCGAGCCGGGCGCAGGCCAGCATGCCGAACAGGGCTTCCGGCACCATCGGCATGTAGATCACGACCCGGTCGCCGTGGCCGACGCCGAGGTCGGCGAGAAGGCCGGCCAGCACCGCCACCTCGTCCTTCAGTTGCCCGTAGGTGACCGTGCGCTGCGTGCCGGTGACGGGCGAATCGTGGATGATCGCCGGCTGGTCGGCGCGGCCGCCCTCGGCGTGGCGATCGACGGCGTTGCGGCAGACGTTGAGGCGGGCCTCCGGGAACCAGCGGCCGTAAGCGCCCTGCGTTTCGTCGAAGGCGCGGGTCGGCGCCGCATCCCAGTCGATCGCTCGCGCCGCATCGAGCCAGAAGCCCTCGCGGTCGGTCAGCGACGCGGCGTGGAGGTCGGCGTAGCGGCGCGGGACATCGTTCATGGGGGCTTCCTCGCGGGGCCCGGTTCGCTCCGGGCTCGTCGGCAGCCATGATAGCGCGGGCGCCCCCCGAAAACGAAGACCGCCGCGCTGGTGGCCCAGGCGGCGGCAAACGCGATGAACAAAGAAAAAGGCCCGGCGGCGTGTGCCGCGGGCCTCGGGAGCGCGCCTAGTGCACGGTCTCGTTCGTCTGGAGGCGCTGAATTTCGTCCTTGAGCTGCAGTTTCTTACGCTTGAGTTCGGCGATGCGGAGGTCGTTGGCGGAGGGCGACTGGATCGCGTCGTGAAGCTCGCGCTCCAAAGCATCGTGCTTGGCGGCAAGCTGGCTCAAATGCGTCTGCAAGGACATGAGGGGAAGCTCCTCTATCGTTTCCGACCTGCGTAGACTGACACAGGATGCCGCCGCTGTCGAAGCCATTCGGCGGCAAAATTCACGACAGGATAACAAGCTCATTTCAAATTGCGGAACATCGGGGGAAGAGCCTTCTGCACCGTCATCCCCGGCCGAATCGGCCACGCTTCATCCGGCCGTCTTGCCCCGCCGGGAGGCTTGGCGCATGGTCGGACCGGTCGGTGCGATGGCGTGTTTCGAGCGATGATGGCGGACGAGGTTGCCAACGATCTGAGCCCCGATCCGGCGGGCGAGCTCAGCCGGTTGCGCGAGGAACACCGCGACCTCGACGAAGCGATCGAGGCGCTCAAGCTCAGCGTGGCGGGCGATCAGTTGCAGATCCAGCGGCTCAAGAAGCGCAAGCTCGTGCTGCGCGACCGCATCAATTTGCTCGAAGACCAGATGACGCCCGACATCATCGCATAAGCATCAGGTCGAAAGGCAGGCATCGGCTTTCGGAAAAAGCCGATGCGGTACAATAATCCAAACGTTGTCCCGGATGCGACATCCGGGACAACGCTGAGCTTCGGGCGCCGTAACGTCTTACTTCGCCAGATAGGCCGTGACGCTGGAGACGCGGGTGCCGACCATGCGGACGGCCTTGCGCAGGCGCTCGTCGGTGACCTGAAGCAGGTCCGCCCAGTGACGGCGGCTGGTGGTGTCGTGGATGTCGATGTGGGAAGGCGTGCGGGCGCGCGTGGTCGGGTCCTGAACGGACATCGGAATGCTCGCTGATTGTAGGGAGGCCCCAGGAGGGCTGTTACGGTCACAACGCGGTTCCCCGGCTTCGGCTCCGGCAAAACGCTTCGTTCCCCGGCTTTTTCCGCCGCTTCCGGCCCGATCCTCCGGCCACGCTTGCGAGCCGACGCGCGCGCCTGTTATGCGACCCGCTTCGCGGGCGCGGCCCGTCTTTCGTGCGCAGCGGATCAGGACGACGATGGCGGGATCTCCCCCGGTCGCGATCATCATGGGGAGCCAGTCGGACTGGGCGACCATGCGGCACGCCGCCGAGACGCTCGATGCGCTCGCGGTCGCCTACGATGCCCGCATCGTCTCGGCCCACCGCACCCCGGACCGGCTCGTCGCCTTCGCCAAGGGCGCGCGGGAAGCCGGCTTCAAGGTGGTGGTCGCGGGTGCGGGCGGGGCCGCGCATCTTCCCGGCATGACGGCGGCGATGACGCCGCTGCCGGTCTTCGGCGTGCCGGTGGAATCCAAGGCGCTTTCGGGGCAGGACAGCCTGCTCTCGATCGTGCAGATGCCGGCCGGCATTCCCGTGGGCACGCTCGCCATCGGCCGGGCCGGCGCGGTCAACGCCGCGCTGCTCGCCGCCGCCGTGCTGGCGCTGACCGACCCGGACCTCGCCGCCCGGCTCGATGCGTGGCGCAGCCGCCAGACCGAGGCCGTCACCGAGCGGCCCGACACCTCCCAATCCTGACAAACACTCGAGTTCGATGACCAACTCCCCGCCCATCCGGCCCGGTGCGACCCTCGGCATCGTCGGCGGCGGCCAGCTCGGCCGCATGATCGCGCTCGCGGCGGCGAATTACGGCCTCAAGGTCCACGTCTACGCCCCCGACGCCGACAGCCCGGCCTTCGACGTCGCCGCAACCCACACGGTCGCGCCCTACGATGACGCGGCGGCGCTCGCGGCCTTCGCCGATGCCTGCGACGTGGTCACCTACGAGTTCGAGAATATTCCGCACGCGACCGCCGCGATCCTGGCCGAGCACGCCACCGTGCGCCCGAGCGCCCACGCCCTGCTGACCACGCAGGACCGGCTGGTCGAGAAGGATTTTGTCAATTCCCTCGGCGTCCCGACGGCGCCCTATCGGGCGGTCGATACCGCCGAAGAGCTCGAGGCGGCGCTCGCCGATCTCGGGCGCCCGGCAATCCTGAAGACGCGGCGCTTCGGCTACGACGGCAAGGGCCAGCGCACCGTCCGCGAGGGCGACGACGCGGCGGCGATCCTGGCGGGCTTCGACGGCGCGCCCTGCATCCTCGAAGGCTTCGTGCCGTTCTCAAGGGAAATCTCGGTGGTGGCCGCCCGCGGGCCGGACGGGGCGTTCGCGGCCTACGAGCCGTGCGAGAACGAGCACCGCGACCACATCCTGGCCTTCACCCGCGTGCCGGCCTCCGGCCTCGATCCGACGACCGCCGCGGCGGCGGAAAGCATCGCCCGCACGATTGCCGAGGCGCTCGATTATGTCGGCGTGCTCGCGGTCGAGCTGTTCGAGGTCGAGGCGGAAGCCGGCCCCGCCCGCCTCGTCGTCAACGAGATCGCCCCGCGGGTGCACAATTCCGGGCACTGGACCACGGAGGGCGCGCTGACCTCGCAATTCGCCCAGACGGTGCGCGCCGTCTGCGGCTGGCCGCTGGGCAGCACCGCGCGCACCGGCGGCATGCAGGTCGAGATGGAGAACCTGATCGGCGAGGCCGCCGACCGGTGGGCTACGCTTCTCGCGGAGGCCGGCGCGCATCTCCACCTCTACGGCAAGGCCGAGGCCCGGCCCGGCCGCAAGATGGGCCATGTTACCAGGTTGATTTCACCCGGCTGATTCCGGCGGAGTCGAAGATTTGAGCCCGGCGACCAGCCGGACGAGTTCGGGATCGCCGAAGGGTTTTTGCAGCAGCGGCACGCGTGAGAACCGCTCCGGCACGACGCTCGAATCATAGGCAGTGGCGAAAAGATAGGGCACGCCGCGGACCTCCAACGCGTCGGCGAGGCGATACGAGGTCTGCCCGCGCAGGCCGATATCGACCACCGCGGCGTCGAGTTGCTGATCGAGGCCCGCCGCCATCACCTCGGGCACTTCCCCGAACGGGCCGATCACGGCGCCGCCGGCCCGCTCGATGATCCGCCGCGTGTCCTGCGCGGTGAAGTACTCGTCCTCGACGATCAGGATGCGGAGCCCCGACAGCGGATATTGCGAGCCCATCACGTTCCCCCGCGGGTGCCAGGATGCGTCGCCCGGAGCCCCAAGCTCGACCTTAAATCCTGTCGCGCATCGGCAACAGCCGACGAAAGTCTATGGTCCCCCGCGCCTCCCGGGGGTGGACGCCGGACCGGGGCCACACCTTCGCCACATCGCGCCGCTTGAGCAGCAGGACAGGCGACGTTTTCCACGGACCTTAAGCGCCCATTCACTCTGTTGCGGCAGCGTGCGCGACGAGGGAACCCAGGTCCGCAGAAAACCCAAGTGCTGGGCTGGAATCCGCGGGACGCGACGCGGGGGAGTATTCAGGATGATCGGGATGACGCTGCAGGGACCGAAGGCGCGGCTGATCGGCGCCGTCGCACTGACGGCCGCGGCGCTCGCCGGCTGCGAGACCTACGGCAGCGCGACCTCCGCACCGCGCCAGTTCGCCGTGATCGAGACGGACACGACGGGCGCCACCAACGTCAACATCGCCTCGCTGTCGGACGTGATCGCCCGCAATCCGTCGGATGCCGGCGCCTACAACACCCGCGGCGCGGCCTATGCCCGCTCCGGCCAGTTCGGCGACGCGATCGGCGACTTCACCAAGTCGATCTCGCTCGATCCGTCCTCGGCCTCGGCCTTCAACAACCGCGCTCTGGCCTACCGCCAGACCGGCCGCACCGACGCGGCGATGCAGGACTTCTCCAAGGCCATCGCCAACGATCCGAATTTCTCCGCCGCCTATATCGGCCGGGCGAACCTGGAGCGTGCGCAGGGCGACCTCGACGGCGCGCTCAACGACCTCAACGTCGCGATCCGCCTCGCGCCGGAATCGGCGGAAGCCTACCACGCCCGCGGCCTCGTGCGGCAGAAGCAGGGTGCCAACCCGGACGCGATCGGCGACTTCGCCGCCGCCATCGACCGCAACCCCTTCGTCGCCGCGCCCTACGCCGCCCGCGGCCAGAGCCTCGTCGCGCTGAACCAGTACGAGAAGGCGATCGAGGACTTCAACGCGGCCCTCAACGTCAACTCGAAGGACTCCGCGTCCTGGGCCAATCGCGGGCTCGCCTACGAGAAGACCAACCGCCGCAAGGAAGCTGCCGAAAGCTACCAGCAGGCCGCGCGTCTCGACCCGAACAACGCCATGGCCAAGCAGGGCATCGGCCGTACCTCGGGCGGCGGCGGGCTGTTCTGACGCCGCGGTGCTCGACATCAACCTGCGCCATACGATGGTCTACCCAGTCGCCGCCGCGCTGCGGCAGCGCGGCGTGCGGTTCGTCTTCGCCACCGGCTACGAGAGCAAGGTGATCCCCGAGCGCCTGCGCGACGCGGGCGGCCACTGAAATCCAGGTTTCGAAAGGACAAGTCCTTTCGCGGGTCCAGGGCGGAGCCCTGGTCGAAGGGAAACCGGGGCTCTGCCCCGGTGCCCCGCCGAAGGGCTTGCCCTCCGGAAACCCGCAACCGGGGCCGCCTACACCCGACCGTGCACGAGGTCGTGGATGAAGCCGAGCTTGCGCACCACAGGCGGGGCCAAGACGAAGGGGTAGAGGTCGCCCTCGCCCATCGCCCGGTTCATGCTGTTGAGCGCGAAGACCAGCGGTAGCCACGCATCGACGATGCCCTCGATGGTCTCCGCCGCGTAGGGGTCGAATCCGATCCGGGCCGAGATTTCGCCGGCGCGGTCGACGTCGGGCTTCACCTGAAGGCCGAAGGCCGCAGCCATCTCCAGGGTGTCGACGATGTGGAGATAATGGGCCCAGGTCTCGGCGAAGTCCTCCCACGGGTGGGTCGTGGCGTAGGCCGAGACGAAGTTCTCCTGCCAGTCGGCGGGCGGGCCCTGGTCGTAGTGGCGCTTCAGCGCCTCGCCGTAATCCTGCGAATCGTCGCCGAACATCGCCCGGCAGGGTTCGAGCTTGCCCGCATCCCGCACGAGGATGTCCCAGTAATGGTGCCCGACCTCGTGGCGGAAATGGCCGAGCAGCGTCCGGTAGGGCTCGCCCATGCCGGTGCGGCGCTTCTCGCGCTCGGCTGGATCGGCCTCGACCAGCGCGATGGTGATGACGCCGTTCTCGTGGCCGGTCATCACCTTGGGGCCGTCCGCTGCGGGCGGGTCGGCGAGAAAGTTGAAGATCAGGCCGTGCTCCGGATCCTCGGCGCGGGTCTTCAGCGGCAGGTTCCAGCGCAGCAGCGTGTAGAACAGCCGGTGCTTGGCCAGCTCCATCTCCTGCCAGTGATGCAGGTTCTTCGGGTCGGAGACGTCCGGCACCGTGCCGTTGTGGCGGCAGGCGAGGCAGAACGCGTCGGTCGAGCCCGGCGGCACCATCCAGTTGCAGGTGTCATGCGCCGCGTTGGTGCAGAGGAAGCTCCGGCTCTCAGGCAGGGCCAGCGGCGTCCAGGCGTTGTTGTCGCCCGCGGGCTCCAGCGCCGACAGCGTCCCGGCCTGCGGCAGGTAGCCGAGCCGGTGGCCGCAGCGCTGGCAGGTGCGGTTCTCGAAATACAGGATGTTGTCGCAGGACTGGCAACGAAAGAGCTTCATCGGATCACAGGGGTTCTCGACAGGCGCGCGCACGGCGATGCAACGGACACGCCGCAGCCGCCGGACAAGCCGTAACCGGCTTCCATGTTCCGCCCAAAAGTCCGGGTTGCGAAAGGACTAAGTCCTTTCGCGGGTCCAGGGCAGAGCCCTGGTCGGCGAAGCCATCCTCAGGGCTCCGCCCCGAGACCCCGCCAAAGGGATGATCCCTTTGGGAACCCGTGACTCAGGCCGCGGCCAGCGCCTCGGCGATGGCGGCAAGGGCCGCGTCCGCGCCCTTGCCGTCGGGGCCGCCGGCCTGGGCCATGTCGCGGCGGCCGCCGCCGCCCTTGCCGCCGAGATGGCCCGCGCCGGCGCGCACGAGGCCGACCGCGTCGTAGCGCCCGGTCAGATCCTCGGTGACGCCGACGACGAGACCGGCCTTGCCGTCCGGCGCGACGCCGACGATGGCGACGATCCCGGAGCCCAGCCGGGTCTTGCCCTCGTCGGCGAGGCCCTTCAGGTCGCGCATCTCGACGCCCTCGACCACGCGGGCCATCAGCTTCACGCCGTTGACCTCGCGGGCCTCGTCGCCCCCGCCGGCACCGCCGCCCATGGCGATTTTTTTCCGCGCGTCGGCGAGTTCCTTCTCCAGGCGGCGGCGATCCTCGATGAGCGAGGCGAGGCGGTCCGGCACGTCGGCGACCGGCGCCTTGATCAGGCCGGCGAGCTGGGAGAGCGTGCGGCTCTCGGCCTGACGGTGGCGGCGGGCATTGTGCCCGGTCATCGCCTCGATGCGGCGCACGCCGGCACCCACCGCGCTCTCGCCGAGCACGGTGATCTGGCCGATCTGGCCCAAATGCGCCACGTGGGTGCCGCCGCACAGCTCGATGGAGAAGTTGGGCAGGCGCCCGCCCTCGACCTCGTTGCCGTCCTCGTCCACGGGCCGGCCCATGGAGACGACGCGGACCTCGTCGCCGTACTTCTCGCCGAACAGCGCGCGCGCCCCGGATTCGATCGCCTCGTCCACCGCCATCAGCTTGGTCACCACCGGGGCGTTCTGGAGCAGCACCGCGTTGGCGATCTCCTCCACGCGGGTCAGCTCGGCCTCGTCGATGGGCTTGGGGTGGCTGATGTCGAAGCGCAGGCGCTCGGGCGCGACGAGCGAACCCTTCTGCGCCACGTGGTCGCCGAGCACCTGCCGCAGGGCCTCGTGCAGCAGGTGGGTCGCCGAGTGGTTGGCGCGGATCGCGGCGCGCCGCGCATGGTCCACCTTCAACTCGACCGCGGCGCCCATCGCCAGCGTGCCCTCGTCCACTTTGACGTGGTGGACGAACAGGTCGCCGAGTTTCTTTTCCGTCCCCGTGACGCGAGCCTTGAGACCGGGGCCGGTGATCGTGCCCGTGTCGCCCACTTGGCCACCGGACTCGCCGTAGAACGGCGTCTGGTTGGCGACGACGAGGCCGCTCTCGCCGGCCTTCAGCACCTCGACCTCGGCGCCCTCGCGCAGCACGGCGCCGACCACCGCTTCCGCGGCCTCAGCGTCGTATCCCAAGAATTCGGTGGCGCCGGTGCGCTCCTTGATGCCGAACCAGACCGTCTCGGTCGCGGCCTCGCCCGAGCCCTGCCACGCCGCGCGGGCCGCCTGCTTCTGGCGCTGCATGGCGGCGGCGAACGTCTCCGTGTCGACGCCGATGCCGCGGGACTTCAGCGCGTCCTGCGTGAGATCCAGCGGGAAGCCGTAGGTGTCGTAGAGGGTGAAGGCGGTCTCGCCCGAGAGGTTCTGGCCCGCCGTCAGGTCGCGGGTCTCGGTGTCGAGGATCGACAGGCCGCGCTCCAGCGTGCGGCGGAAACGCCCTTCCTCCAGCCGCAGGGTCTCGGAGATCAGCGCCTCGTTGCGGGTGAGTTCGGGAAAGGCTTGGCCCATCTCGCGCATCAGCGCGGGGACGAGGCGGTACATCACCGGCTCGCGGGCGCCGAGCAGTTCGAGATGGCGCATGGCGCGGCGCATGATCCGGCGCAGCACGTAACCGCGGCCCTCGTTCGAGGGCAGCACGCCGTCGGCGATGAGGAACGAGGTCGAGCGCAGGTGGTCGGCGATGACGCGGTAGGAGGCGCGCGTCGCGGGCTCCGGCGCCTTCGACACGGCGTGCGCCACCGCATCGATCAGCGCGCGAAAGAGGTCGGTGTCGTAGTTCGAGTGGACGCCCTGGAGGATCGCGGCCATGCGCTCGAGGCCCATGCCGGTATCGATCGAGGGGCGCGGCAGCGGGTTGCGCACGCCGGGCTCGATCTGCTCGTACTGCATGAACACGAGGTTCCAGAACTCGAGGAAGCGGTCGCCGTCCTCGTCCGGGGAGCCGGGCGGGCCGCCCGCCAAGGCCGGGCCCTGGTCGATGAAGATCTCGGAGCACGGACCGCAGGGGCCGGTGTCGCCCATCTGCCAGAAATTGTCCGAGGTGCCGATCCGGATGATCTTTTCATCCGAGAAGCCGGCGATCTTCTTCCAGAGGCCCGCCGCCTCCTCGTCGTCGGCATAGACCGTGACGAGGAGCTTCTCCGGCGAGAGCCCGAATTCCTTGGTGATGAGCGTCCAGGCGAGTTCGATCGCGTCGGCCTTGAAGTAGTCGCCGAACGAGAAGTTGCCGAGCATCTCGAAGAAGGTGTGGTGCCGGGCGGTGTAGCCGACGTTATCCAGATCGTTGTGCTTGCCGCCGGCCCGGACGCACTTTTGCGAGGAAGTCGCCTTCACATACGGGCGCTTCTCGACCCCCGTAAAAACGTTCTTGAACTGCACCATGCCGGCGTTCGTGAACATCAGCGTCGGGTCGTTCTTCGGCACGAGCGAAGACGACGGCACCACCGCGTGCCCGGCGTCCCGGAAGTAGTCCAGGAAGGTCGATCGGATCTCGTTGACGCCGCTCATCGGATAGGCTCGGGAATCAAGTCGCGTCGGGAGGCCGGCTCGGGCGAGCGCGGCCGCATCCGGCCCTCATACGGGCCGACGCCCTGCGAGTCACGTCGGCACGTCGTGCGCAGGAGCGGCCGGCGGCGCGCAGTCCGCATCGAGTTCGGCAAGATAGCCGCGCAGCAGCATCGCCCGCCGCGGCCGGAAGCTCGTGCCCGTCGCCGCCACTGCGCGGATGCGGTCGAGCCGGAACATCCGGTACGCCTCGCGCAAGCCGCACCACGCCAGCAGGGTCATCTTGCTATCGAGATAGACGATGGAGAGCGGCAGGATGGTCCGCTCGGAGAGCGTGCCGTCCTTGTCGGCGTAGTGGAGGGCGAGCGCCTCCTCGCGCCAGCATCCGCCCCGGATCGTCTCCATGAGCGCTTCCATGTCGGGCATGGCGGGAAAGCGCGCCTCGAAGCGGCGCACGCGGGAGACCGCGTGGAGCAGGTGCTGCTCGGCCCGGTCCGGCAGGGTCGCGGCGACCTTGGCAAGCACCGAGGCCGCGGCCTGGGCGAGCGCCGGGTCGCCCATCTGGCGCACCTCGGACAGCCCCAGCACCAGCGCCTCGATCTCGATGCGCTCGAACGTCTGGGGCGGGAGCGCCACGTCCTCGATCAGGCGGTAGCCGTAGCCGCGCTCGCCCTCGATCCGGGCGCCGGCGGCGCGCAGCGCATCGATGTCGCGGTAGAGCGAGCGCAGCGACACGCCGGTCTCCTCGGCGAGCCGCGCCGCCGTGACCGGTGCGGGCAGGACGCGCATGGCGTGGAGCAGGCGGAAGAGCCGGTCGGTGCGGGCCATCGGACAGCTGACGGAAACTGGCAGGTGGGGTGGGCTACATCACGGATCGCCAACCGGCCAGCAGGAGCCCACCGATGATCACGCTCTACCACTCGCCCAACAGCCGTTCGACCCGGATCCTCGGCCTGCTCAAGGATCTCGATGCCCTGGACCGGGTCGCCGTCGAGGTCGTCACGATCGAGCGGGAGGACGGCAGCGGCGCGCGCGATCCCCGCAACCCCCACCCGGACGGGAAGGTGCCGTTCCTCGTGCAGGACGGCCAGCCGATCTGGGAATCGAGCGCGATCATCCAGCATCTCGCCGAATTGTTTCCCGAAGCGGGCTTGAGCGTTCCGGTCGGCGACCCGCGCCGGGGCGCCTATCTGAGCTGGCTCGCGTGGTATGCGGGCGTGGTGGAGCCGGTGCTGGTGCTGAAGTTCCTCGGCATCGATCATCCGGGCCTCGCCAAGACTTTCCGGACGGAGGCCGACCTCAAGGCGCGCCTCGCCACGGCGCTGACCGACCGGCCCTACCTGCTCGGCGACCGCTACACCGCCGCCGACCTGCTGCTGCACTCGCCTTATGCGTGGTTCGGCAAGCCCGGCGTGCCGGCGATCGACGCCTGGGTCGAGCGCTGCATGGACCGGCCCGGCGCGCGCTTCGCGGCGGAGTTCGACGCGAAACACGGGGCCTGAGCGCCACCCGCGGCGGGCGTGCCTCAGTAATTCACCTGCAACTGCGCCCGGAACAGGTCGCCCTCGGCCCGGCCCAAGCGCCGCTCGTCGGCCTCGCGGCGGTTCATGCGGGCGTAGGCGAGGGTGATCTCGATCGGCTTGATCGGCTGGAACTCGATGCCGATCTCGACCTCGTCGGTGTCGAGGGCCGGCGCGTTGGTGCCGACCTTCCAGCCGCCGCGATAGGTCTGCCAGCGGGCGTACGGCATGAACGGGCCGACCCAGGAATGGTCGACCCGGTACATCGCCTGGACGTAGCCGCCCTCCAGCGGCTTCGTCGTGATCGCTTGCGCGACCGGATCGAATTCCGGGCCGCGGCCCCAGTTCCACTCGGCCTGGAGGCCGAAGGGCTGGGGATAGAGGATCGCGTGGAGGCCGACGCGGGCATCGTCGAAGCTCGTCGCCGTCACGCCGCCCGCGCGGGTCTCGGGCTGGAACCGGTTGTGGTAGGCCGAGGCGCCGACCTCCAGGACCTGATCCTTGAACGCTGCGCCGAGGCCGTCGAGGGCGAACGGCCAAGTCACCATCCCGGCGACCATCACGCCGTTGTTGCGCTCGATCCGGTTGATGGTCTGGCCGTTGTAGACGCCGACGCCGAACGCCCCGTAATTGCCGAACAGTTTCTGGCCGCCCTTGGCGAGCCGATCCCAGATCCGCTGCGCGGGCCACGGCGTGAAGTAGTAGGTGATGCCGATGTCGCGCTCGCCGGGAATCGCGCTGTTGATCGCGTCCGAGCGGTCGAGCGTCAGGCGGTTCTGCGAGGATTGCAGGTTCTCCCAGCCGTAGGGCACCTTCTGCTGGCCGAAGCGGAGCTTGGAGCGGCGCTCCTCGTCGAGAAAGACGTCGGCGAAGGCGTCGCGGAGCTGCGCGAAGTGCTGGCGCGGCTCAGGGCCGGCCTGGTTGTTCACGCTCACGGCGAAGTCGGGCTGGATGTAGAGGAACACCCGCTCGTGGATGTCGCCCTGGATGACGAGGCGGACGCGGCGGAAGGTTAAGTTGTTAGCCTGCGTGATGCCGCCGTCATGGACCGAGCGCAACCGGGACACGCCGGAGGGTGCGGTGTCGTCACCGGACAGGAACTCGTTGACGCGGAGTTGGGTGTAGCCGCGCAGCGACAGCCGCTCGAACCACGTCTTGGGGCGTTTTGGCTTGTCCGGATCGTCCTCCAGCAACTCGGGCGCGGGCGGCAGCAGCGCCCGCCACCACACGTCCGAATCGTCCGCGGCCGCCGCCTGCCGCGCGTGCGGCAGCGGGTTGACCGCCGATTCCACCGGCCGGCCCGCCGCCGGGAGGGTGCCGGCATCGCTGCGCCCGGCAAGACGCGCGGGCTTCGGCCGCGGGCCGGCCCCGCCCGGTCGGCGCGCCTCGCGCTCGGCGGACTGTGCCCGGATCATCGCCTTCAGTTCGTCGATCTGCCGCTGCAGCTCGGCCACCGTCTGGGCGTCGGCCGGGACGGGCGGCAGCATCAGCACTCCCAGCCCCAGCGTCGTCGCAAGCCAGCGTCGCTTCATTCGTCGGGTTCCCCGTGCCGCGCGGCCCCTGGCGCAATGGGTCATCCCCGCAACGGCCGCGCTTCATCCGGCGCGCCGATAACATTCGAACAATGGTCGAGAAAGCTTTTGCCGGACAAAATCTGCAAGATTTAGCGTCATAATAAGTATACATATTGTATTCTGATAATAATCCCTGCGATACCGGAAAAAGAATGTCATAAATCCTTCATGCGGCACCGCTGGACAGCGTGATGGCTTCCGGCCGGCGGTGCGGCGCATGCCGCCATCGACGCGGCGGATGCGCGCGCCTATCACGGCGCCATGACGCGCCTGCGCTCCGATTTCTGGGTCTCGGCCCATCTCCGCCGCCTCAACGACGCGGGCGTGCCGGCCGTGCTGCGGCGGCGCGGCGCGGCGGAGGCGGGGGCGATCTTCGTGAAGGTGGACCGGCTCGACGGCAATGCCGACCTGTTCGGCCCGGCCGCGCAGGCCCTGTTCGAGGCAGAGGACAGCGGCGAGCGCCGGTTCAGCCGGCTGATGGCGGCCGTGCCGTCCTACGAGGTCGAGGAGCGGCTGACCCGCGAAATGCGCTTCGATTCCGATCTCTGGATCGTCGAGATCGACGATGCGCAGGACCGGCACGCACTCCCGCTGGCGGAGTAGCTTTTTTGGGATTTCAGCTCGTGCGGCGCAGGCGCGAGGGCAGCGCCGGGCGGAGGGACGCGACGGCGGTGCGGGGCTTGGCCGTCTCCGGTCCGTGGAACGGCCGGTGCTCGGCGCCTCCCGAGCGCTCCAGCACGGGGGCGCCGAGGATGGCGACCAAGAGGTCGCGGGCGGCGGCCCGACCCGTCTCGCGAAACAGTGTGACGAGCGAGAAAACCCGGTCGACCGAGCGCGCCACGGTGTCGTTGAGGGTGAGGAAGATGAACACCGCCTCGCCCTCGCGCAGATCGGCGGCGCGCAGGGCCAGCGTCAGGAGATCGTAGCGGGAGGCCGGATCGGGGGCGGCGGAGAGATAGTCCTGCGGCAGGCCGAGGCCGTCGCCCAAAGCCGCGAGGAAGCCCGACACGTCGCGGGCATGCGAGCGCTCGACGAGAGTCGAGGCGAGGGCGCGGGGCGCGGCGGGGCATGGGCGCAGCGCGGCGGTGGCCTCCACCGCCTCACTGATCGCGCGGCGCGCCGGCGCGTCGGCGTGCAGCCAGAGCGGGGCGAGGTCGGCGGCGGGGATGTCGGGACGGGCCAGCAGAGTGTGGGCGAGGTCGGCGTCGCCGCGGGCGCGGGCGAGCAGCCGCTCCAGGGCGCGCAGGCCGATCAGGACGCCGGGGTTCTCGGTCAAGGCCCGGTCGGCCTCCGCCTGATCCTGGGCCGGGCGCGGCGGGGCGACGTCGAGGCCGCGGGCCATCAAGGCGGCGCGCACCGCCTCGGGCAGATCGGGGCAGCCACCGAGCTTGTCCGCGACGATGGACGCGGTCGCCTCGTCCACCGTCGGGATCAGGCCGGCTGCCAGCGACTCGAAGGCGTGGATCATCGCCCGGTCGCGGTTGGGGGCAGCGACGAACATGTCGGTCTGCACCCGCAGGATCACGGGCTTGAGGTCGAGCGCGGGATCGCGCGACAGCTCGATGAGACCGGACAGGTCCGGCACGGCGGAGACCGATGCGGGCATGGCACTTCGTTTACGCGGAACGCTACTGGGCCTCAGTAGAACGGTTCTGCGTGAATCGACCTTTAAGGGCGCTGCCGATGGCCTGTCCCGCTGCGGGGAGAATGGCCTCAGCCGTCGCTCAGCTCCACCGTCACCGGCACGTGGTCGGAGGGCTTTTCGAGGCCGCGCAGGTGGCGCTGGACCGAGGCCGAGACGAGGCGGTCGGCGGCCTGGGGCGAGAGCAGCAGGTGGTCGATGCGAATCCCAAAGTTCCGCGGCCAGCAGCCGGCCTGATAGTCCCAGAAGGTGTAGAGGCCGGGGCTCGGATCGCAGGCGCGCAGCGCCTCGGTGAAGCCTTCGGCCAGCAGACCGCGGAAGGCCTTGCGGGTCTCGGGCAGGAACAGCGCGTCCTGGGTCCAGGCGGCCGGGTCGGCGGCGTCCTCGGGCTCGGGGATGACGTTGTAGTCGCCCGCCAGCACCAGGGCGTCCTCGGTCGCCATCAGGGCGCGGGCGTGGCGGCGCAGGCGGTCCAAGAAGGCGAGCTTGTAATCGTATTTCGGCCCCGGCGCCGGGTTGCCGTTCGGCAGGTAGATCGAGGCGACCCGCACCGGCGCGACGCCCTCGCCGTGGATCAGCGCCTCGATGTAGCGGGCCTGCTCGTCTTGCCCGTCGCCCGGCAGACCGCGCAGGAGTTGGGTGTAGGCGAGCGGTTGGCGCACCAGCAGGGCGACGCCGTTATAGGCCTTCTGCCCCAGCGTCTCGACAGCGTAGCCCGCCGCCTCGATCTCGGCGCGGGGGAAGGCCGCATCCTGGCATTTCAGCTCCTGCAGGCAGACCACGTCGGGCCGCGCCTCGTCGAGGAAGCCCAGCAGGTGCCCGACCCGCTGCTTGATCGAGTTGACGTTCCAGGTGGTGATCCGCATGGGGCCAAAAACTCGGTCGGCGGGGCCGGGAGGTGCCGTCATCGGACCTTCGCGCCGCGCTGGCAACAGCAGACACGGCTGACCCATCGAATCGTGCGGCAGCCCCGTATCACCGGGCGCGAAGAGCGCCCCGCGCAGCGGCCTCGGCTCGGCCGAGGCGTCGAGCGGAGCGAGAAGCCCAAGCCCGCGGACGCGGGCGCCGGCGCTTGAGGCCGAAACAATGAACAATTCTTCCTGGTTCGAGCCGGTGCGGGCCTATTGCGAACGCACCGACGCGGCGTTCTGGTCCGAGCCGGTCAACGCCGTGACCAACGCCGCCTTCCTCGTCGCCGCGCTTGCGGCGGCTGTGCGGGCGCGGGGCGACGGGCCGGTGCTGGCGCTGGCGGCCGTGACCGGATTGGTCGGGATCGGTTCGTTCCTGTTCCATACGCTGGCCAACCGCTGGTCGATGCTCGCCGACGTGATCCCGATCGCGGTGTTCATCCACGGCTATTTCGGGCTGGCGCTCGCCCGCTTCTTCGGGCTTCCGGTCCCGGCCGCCGTGCTCGGCACGCTGGCCTTCGCGGGCTTGGGCTTCGGGCTGTCGCCGGCCCTCGACGCGCTGACCGGCCGGGATGTGGCGGCGCTCACCAACGGCTCGGTCGATTACCTGCCCGCGGTGCTGGCCCTGTTCGGCGTCGGCCTTGCGCTTCTGAAGCGGACGCCCGAGGCCGGCCGCGCGATCCTGGCGACGGGGGGCGTCTTCCTCGTGTCGCTTGCCTTCCGCACGGTCGATGCGCGGGTCTGCGCCGCGCTGCCGCTCGGCACGCACTTCCTCTGGCACGCCCTCAACGCGCTCGTGCTCTACCGCCTGCCCGCGACCGCGGCGCTGTTCCGGCGAGGGGGCCGGCGAGGATGACCGGGCGAACCGGGCATCCTCAGATTCGCCGCTTTTTTCGGGCCTCTCGGGCGCGGCGTCCCGTCTCCCGCCCGGGCGCGGGCGCGGGCGGGCCATCTTCGCGACCGGCGGGGTCTGACAACCGTGATCCGCTTCGATAACGTCTCCAAGTTCTATTCCGTCTACGGCAAGCGTCGGGTCATCCTCGAGCGGGTGAACTTCACCCTGCGGCCGGACATCAATTACGGCGTCATGGGGATCAACGGCGCGGGCAAGTCGACCACCCTGCGCCTGCTCGCGGGCGTCGAGGAGCCGAGCCGTGGCCGCATCACCCGGCGCGGGCAGCGCGTATCCTGGCCGATCGGCTTCTCGGGCGGCTTCAACGGCAAGATGACGGGCCGCGACAACGTCATCTTCGTCTCGCGCATCCATGGCGAGGACCCGCGCAAGGTGCTGGAATTCGTCGAGGATTTCGCCGAACTCGGCAACTACATCAACATGCCGGTCAACACCTACTCCTCCGGCATGGGCTCGCGGCTCGCCTTCGGCGTCAGCATGGCGATTCCGTTCGACACCTACCTCATCGACGAGACCCTCTCGGTCGGCGACGCGCGCCTGCAGCGGCGCTGCAAGGAAATCTTCGACAAGAGGCGCGAGACCGCGAACGTGATCCTGATCTCGCACTCGATGGAGCAGATCCGCCAATATTGCAGCCAAGCGATCATTCTCGTGAACGGCCAAGCCATCGTCTACGACAAGGTCGACGACGCGATTCTGGCCTATCGCCGCCTGAACGGCTGATCCCGGACACGGTTTCGCCGCGAGCCCGCGCGAGACCCGCAGTTCGCGCCGATCCGTCGCCAACACGAACGCAGGCGCAATCGAGGGCGCAATCGAGGGCGAATGAGCACCGAAATCACCAATCCGGCCGGTGCGCCCCTGACCACCGGGGAACGTTCCACGGCGGTCGCCGAGTCGCTCAAGCGCTTCGCCCGCATCGCCCGCCACACCGACCGGAAGAAGGGCATCCGCGCCTATCGGACCCACGTCAAGCGCGACACGGTCGTCCCGCTGCTGTTCCTACTGGTGTTCGTGCTGCCGACCCTGACGATGGTCGGCTACTTCTATCTCGTCGCCTCGGACCGCTACGTGACCGAGGCCCGGTTCGCCCTGCGGCCGGCGCTCGGCAACATCGACAAGGTCAACGCCGAGAAGACCGGCACCGACGACAGCTTGCCGAAGCAGATGATCATCCAAGACACGATCATCACGGCGAACTACATCGACAGCCGCCAGATGGTCGAGACCCTGGAAAAGCAGCTGCCGATCCGGGAGATGTTCACCCGCGACAGCATCGACGTGTTCTCCCGCGGCCCGAAGGACGCCCCGATCGAGCGCTTCCTGCGCTACTGGAACAAGCGGGTCGTCACCTCGACGGACACCAAGTCGGGCATCGTCACGCTCTCGGTCGCGGCCTTCGATCCGGAGGAATCGTACCGGCTCGCCCAGGCGCTGATCGCCGAGAGCGAGCGGAAGATGAACGAGCTGAGCGTGAAGGCGCGCAGCGCGGCGCTCAGCGAGACCACCCGCGAGCTGGCCCGCGCCGAGGAGCGCATGATCAAGACCCGCATGGCGGTGCGCGAATTGCGCAATGCCGGCGGCGTGCTCGACGCGGCGGCGACCAACACCAACAACCTGACCATGATCTCGGGGCTGCGCAAGCAGCGCATCGATCTGGCGGTGCAGCTCACCCTGGGCCTGCGCGACCTCGGCCCGGACACCCGCCCGATCCGCGACATCAAGGCCCAGATCCGCGACCTCGACGACAACATCGAGAAGATCGAACGCCAGATGGCGAGCACCGACCCGAACCAGAAGAAGGTTCTGGCGGACCTGCTCAGCCAGTTCGAGGCCTACGACAACCAGCGCAAGGACGCCGAGGATTATTACGGCAGAGTGCTGGCCGCCAACGAGGCCAGCCGCATCCTGGCGAGCCGGCAGGTCGAGTTCTTCACGCCGGTGGTCGAGCCGATCATGCCGGTTTCCTCAACCGAGCCCAAGCGCGCCCTGTGGTCGAGCATCAGTGCCCTCGTAGCGATGCTGATGTTCGGCTTCTCGGTGGTGCTCCGCAAATACGTGTTCAGCTGAGGGCACTCACAGACCCACGCCGTCAACCGATCGCGCCCGGCGGGCGCCGGGTCGGGGGCGCGGCGCCGGGGTCGGCCGGACTCACCGGGTCGGGCGCGAGCGCCGGCTCCAGATCGGACTCGGGCGTGGCGATTGCAACCGGCGCGGGCGGGCTGCCGCTCCAGCCTTGCGCGCGCCAGCCCTCCGCCCGCTCGTCGAGATCGACCGCGCCGCCGCGGCGCATGAGCGCCACCACCCGCTCGGCGAGGTCGCCGTCGGCCCGCACCGTCACCAGGGTCCCGCCCCGACGCACGCCCTCGGCATAGGTCTCGGCATCGGTCCCGCTGAGGCCCGCGCCCGTGAGCGCGCCGATCAGCCCGCCCGCGGCTGCGCCGACGCCCGCCCCCGATAGGGCCGTGATCAGCCAGCCCGCCGCCACGAACGGCCCGATACCGGGAATCGCGATCAGGCCGAGCCCCGCGAGCAGGCCGGCCCCGCCGCCGAGCACGGTGCCGACGGTGGCGCCCGCACCGGCCCCGTCGGCGGCCTCGGCCTCGCCGGAGCGCGCCGGGCCGGGCTCGGCGGTGGTGGGCGGCAACGGCCCGTCGTTTTCAAGCGAGACGATGCCGATCTCGGCGTGCGGCACGCCCTCGGCCTCGATCCGATCGACGACGCGGGCGGCGTCCTCGTGGCTGTCGAACAGCGCGGTGACGGCGCGTCCTGCCATGGCGATGTTCCTTTCAAGCGTCCGAGCAATCCGTTCCACCAAGCCCGCGCCTTTCGGCTTGGTTCCGATCCCGAGCCGCCGTTAACGACTTGCTAACCCTGCACCCGGCAAATCCTGCCGGGTGGGCGCGTCGGCCCGTACGGGAATCGTGTCGAGATGAGCGAGTCGGCGGGCGCCGCCGCGGCGGGAGGTTTGGGCGCCTTCTCCGCCTTCATGCCGAACCGCGCCAGCCTTCAGGCGCTGACGAAGCGCACCGACCTGTTCTTCGCCACCGCGGTGATGGGCATCCTGACGGTGCTCATCTTCCCGCTGCCCGCGATCCTGCTCGACCTGCTGCTCGCCGTCTCGATCATCCTCTCGGTGCTGATCATGATGACGGGTTTGTTCATCGACAACCCGCTGGAATTCACGGTCTTCCCGACGCTGCTGCTCGTCGCGACCCTGCTGCGGCTGGCGCTCAACCTCGCCTCGACCCGGCTCATCCTCGGCCACGGCCACGAGGGGACGGCCGCGGCCGGCCACGTCATCGAGGCCTTCGGCCACTTCGTGATGGGCGGCAACTTCGTCATCGGGATCATCGTGTTCGCGATCCTGATCATCGTGAACTTCGTCGTCATCACCAAGGGCTCGGGGCGCATCGCCGAAGTCGCCGCCCGCTTCACCCTCGATGCCATGCCCGGCAAGCAGATGGCGATCGACGCCGACCTCTCCGCCGGCCTCATCGACGAGAAGGTCGCCAAGGCCCGCCGCTCGGCGCTGGAGGAGGAATCCTCGTTCTTCGGCGCCATGGACGGCGCCTCGAAGTTTGTGCGCGGCGACGCGGTGGCCGCACTCCTCATCACCGGCATCAATGTCGTCGGCGGCATCATCATCGGCGTCGCCCAGCAGGGGCTCGGCTTCGCGGAGGCCGCCAAGACCTACACGCTCCTCACCATCGGCGACGGGCTGGCCTCCCAGGTGCCCGCGCTGATCGTCTCGACGGCGGCGGGCATCCTCGTGTCGAAAGCGGGCGTGAAGGGCTCCGCCGACAAGGCGCTCGGCAAGCAGATGGCGAACTACCCGAAGGCGCTCGGCATGTCGGCGGGCGTGATGGGGCTGATCGCGCTCTTGCCCGGCATGCCGATGCTGCCCTTCGTCGGGCTCGGCGCGGCCGCGGGCTACGCCGCGTGGCGCATCGCCAAGACGCAGCGCGAGACGCCGCCTCCCGTCACCAACGCCGACGGCACCCCCGCCGCACCGGGTGCCGCGCCGGCGGAGGAGACGGTCACGGACCTCCTCAAGCTCGACGACCTCAAGCTCGAGATGGGCTACGCGCTGCTCGCGCTCGTCAACGGCGAGGGCCAGGACCGGCTCACCGACCAGATCAAGGCGCTGCGCCGCCAGCTCGCGGCGGAACTCGGCATCGTCATGCCGTCGGTGCGCATCCTCGACAACGTCAGCCTCGACGCCAACACCTACACGGTGCGGGTCAAGGAGATCGAGGCCGGCACGGGTCAGGTCTTTCCCGGTCAATTCATGGCGATGGACCCGATGGGGGGACAGGTGCAGCTCCCCGGCCTGCACCTGATGGAGCCGACCTTCGGTCTGCCCGCGACCTGGGTCGATGCAAGCCTGCGGGATCAGGCGCAGCTCAAGGGCTACACCGTGGTCGATGCCGCGACCGTCATCTCGACCCACCTGACCGAGGTGATCAAGGCGCATGTCTCGGAACTTCTGAACCACGTCGAGGTGCAGAAGCTGCTGCGCGAGCTGCCCAAGGACCACACCGAACTCCTGAAGGAGGTGGTGCCCTCGCAGATCGCCACCACCGGCATCCAGCGGGTGCTGCAATTGCTGCTGGCCGAGCGGGTCTCGGTGCGCGACCTCGGCGCCATCGTCGAGGGCATCGCCGAGGTGGCGGGCCACGTGAAGAACCCGCGCGACATCGTCGAGCATGTCCGCGCCCGCCTCGGCCGCCAGATCTGCGCGCAGTACCAGGGGCCGGACGGCACGCTGCCGATCATCACCCTGTCGCCCGCCTGGGAACAGGCCTTCCTCGAATCAATCGTCGGCGAGCGGGAAGAACGCTACCTCGCGATGCAGCCCTCGAAACTCACCGAGTTCGTCAACACCGTGCGCGACCGCTTCGAGCAGGCCGCCCGCATGGGCGAGATGCCGGTGCTGGTGACCTCGGTGCAGGCGCGCCCGTTCGTGCGCTCGATCATCGAACGCTTCCGCCGCGAGACGCCGGTGATGAGCCAAGCGGAGATTCATCCGCGCGCGCGGCTGCGGACGGTCGGATCGGTGTAAGGGCCGGATCGGATCGGCTCGGGCCACCCTCAAGCGGCGGCCGGATGCCGGTCCCGCCGCAGGCAGGGCCGGCATCCGGCCGCGCTCGCCGCTCTGTATCAGCCTCCAAGCGATGCGGGCGAACTTGCTGGCCGGCGCCACCAGCTTGGGCGGCTTTAGGCGTCAGCAGCGCCCGCACCCAGGCCGGCAACCGCGGCTCGTCCCCGCCCACGCTCGCATTACCGGTCTTCTGCGCGGTCTTCGGCCCGGTCTTCGCCTTCGAACCCTGCACCCGCCAGACGACGGCGACCGCCCCACCACGAGCAGGCTGCGCAGCATCGGGGCGCCCGCCCGGGTGATCCCCCCAGCCGCGTCCGGCCCGCCGTCGAGGGGGGCTTGGGCGTCAGCCCCAGCCACGCCGCAACCGGCGCCGCAGCACCGGCTGCTCGGCCGCGTTCACCGCGCGCAGCCGAAACAACTGCTTCGACGTGTCCACCCCGATGCGGATACACCGCTCCATGCACGGTCGCTCCTGATGAAGTCTTCGACAACCTCATCATGGCACACCGATGCCGTCAGGGGCCGTCCACCCCAACAGCGCTCCGCACCAACCGACGGGGCCGCGACCGATCACCGATAGCCTTCTCGACTTGGCCCACCGAGAAAGACGCATCTCGATTCTGCGACGTCTCCCCCCTGCTCCTCATCCTGAGGTGCCCGCCTTGGCGGGCACCTCAGGATGAGGGAGTGGATGGGATAGGCCGGCCCAATGGGCTGTCGATGATCGGAATCGATCCGACGTTGTGGACGCGAGCCGGACGAGCGTCCATCCCAGCCGCCGAAACCAGCACGACGGCGCGCCTTTGACCGACACCACCTACCCGCCCCTCGACACCCTGAAGCCGGTCGCGCCCGATCTCTGGATCGTCGACAGCGGCCCGCTCTCCGCCCCCTTGCCGCTGCCGGTGCGGATGACGATCGCAAAGCTCTCCGACGGCACGGTCTGGCTGCACTCGCCGACGCGGTTCGACGAGGGGCTGGCCCGCGCGATCGGGGGGATCGGGCCGATCCGCCATCTCGTCGCGCCCAACATCGCCCACTGGATGTTTCTGGCCGCGTGGCAGAGGCGCTTTCCGGACGCCGTCACGTGGGCCGCGCCGAACCTGCGGCAGCGCGGTCCGGTGCGGCGCAAGGTCGAGGCGGGCCGGTTGCGGCTCGATCGCGACCTCGGCGAGCAGAGCCCGGAAGCGTGGGCGGCCGACATCCGTCAGACGGTCGTGCCGGGCGGCCTCGGCTTCCGCGAGGTCGCGTTCTTTCACGTTACCTCGCGCAGCCTGATTCTCACCGACCTCGTGCTGAACCTGGAGCCGCAAAAACTCCCGTGGCACCTGCGGCTGCCCCTGCGGCTCGCGGGCGCGACGGCGCCCGATGGCCGGGCGCCGATCTACCTGCGGCTCGCCGTGCGCCTCGGCGGACGGGCCGCCTCGCGGGCGGCGGCGGCTTTGGTCGCGCTCGCGCCGCAGCGGGTGCTGTTCGCCCACGGCGCATGGTTCGAGCGCGACGCGGCGCCGGCTCTGCGGCGCTCCCTGCGCTGGCTGCTGCGTTAAGCGGTGGCCGGGACGGCGGTGCGGGGCCGGGCGCCGCGCAGCAGGGCGAAGGCCAGCGCCGACAGCGTCAGGCAATCGCCGGTCAGGCCGAAGACCGAGCCGACGAGCCAGTTGTGGACGGCCCAGCAGGACGAGGCGGCGAAGAACAGGCGGCGCATGGCCTGCGGGTGTGCCTGGAGGCGGGCCAGCGTCGCGAGCAGCGCGCCGATCCCGGCGCAGGCCGAGGGCCAGCCGTTCCAGGTGGCGAGCGTCAGCCCGGCGGCGAGCAGGCTGGAGCCGGCGAACAGCAGCACGATCCAGGCCGGGCGGGCGCGCTCGCCGATGGCGAGCGCGGCGACCAAGCTCTGCATCACCGAGATGGAGCACATCGCCGCGCCGGTATAAGCGCCGAGATGCGCGAAATGCAGCGCGAAGCAAACCGAGCAGGCAGCCGCCGCGACGAGGATCAAACTGCGCCGCGGCATGATGCCGGAGGCGAAGCCGAGGAAGAGCCCGAGGGCTCCGAAGATGTCGAGATGAGGCAGGACGGCGTTCGACAGGAGAGAGTCGAGATCCGCGGCGGTCATGGTCGTGTGCTTTTGCTGAGGGGGTGAGTGCGGGGGGGCCGGACTTCGGCGCGCAGGCGCTCGATCCATGCCGATCCGCTAGGATCGGACGGTGAAGCGAGGGTTAACGGGAGTTGCGTCGGCCGGAGGGCGTGGCGGCGCCGCATCGCCCGGAACAGGGGCGCCGATGGGGCGGTTCCCGGGCAGGAATCCGACAGAACCGTCGCCCCCGCCGAGCGAGGAAACGCGCCCGTGAGACTGAAACCATTGCGCGATCAGGTCGTCGTCATCACGGGGGCGTCGAGCGGCATCGGCCTCGTCACCGCCCGCCGGGCGGCCCGCCGGGGCGCCCGCGTCGTCCTCGCCGCCCGCAGCGGCGCAGTGCTGGAGGCAATCGCCCGCGAGATCGGGCCCCGCGCCCTCGCCGTCGTGACGGATGTGGGCGAGCGCCGAGACATCGAGAACTTGGCCGAGCGGGCGGTGGCGACCTTCGGGGGCATCGATACCTGGGTCAACGTCGCGGGGCTCACGGTCTACGGGCCGCTGCGCGCGATCACCCAGGAGGACCACGAGAGGCTGATCCGCACGAATTTCTGGGGCACGGTCCACGGTTCGCTGGTCGCCGCCGAGCACCTGCGGGCGCGGGGCGGCGCGCTGATCAATGTCGGCAGCGTCGCCTCCGACCTCGCCTTCCCGTTCCAGGGGCTCTACGCCGCCTCGAAACACGCGGTGAAGGGTTTCACCGACACCCTGCGGATGGAACTGATCGCCGAGGGGGCGCCGGTCTCGGTGACGCTGGTCAAGCCGGCGTCGATCGACACGCCGCTACCGGCCCGCGCCCGTAACTACATGGACCGCGAGCCGATGCTGCCGCCCCCGGTCTATCCGCCGGAGGAGGTCGCCAACGCGATCCTGCACGCGGCCGAGCATCCCGTGCGCGACATCGTCGTCGGCGGAGGCGGCAAGCTGTTCACGGCCGGCAAGGAGTTCGCGCCCGGCGCATTCGACCGGCTCGCGCCCGCGATCATCGCCATGCAGAAGCGGAAAGGCCCACCGCGCGCGCCGGAAGGCGCGCTCCACGCCCCCCGCGGCGCGGGCCGCGAACGGGGCGACCAGCCGGGCTATGTCCAACGCACCAGCGCCTACACGCGGGCGAGCCTCCATCCACTGGCCTCGACGGCCATCGGCATCGGTGTGGCCGCGACGGTCGCGGCGCTCGCGATGGGCGGGCGGCGGCGGCGGCCGTAACCGTCAGCCGAATCCGACCGGGCCGCGTTCGGTGCCCGTCCCCTCCCCCTTGTGGGGGTGGGGGTGGTTCAGGATGAGGCGGGAGCGCTGCCTCCTGCGCGACCCCACCTCGGACCTCCTCCCTCCGGTGGGGAGGAGGATGCCTCGTCCGGTCGGTTCCGAAACCTACGGCTGCGAGTACTTCAGGTCGAGCGCCGAGAGCCCCAGCAGCGGCGGAGGCATGACCACACCCGCGACGCGCATCGCGCGGGCGGCGGAACGGCAGGCGGGCAGGTCGTTGGCGGCGGCGGCCGCTTCGATCTTCTCGAGCGTGGCCTGATCCGGCTTCGGGCCGGGACCGGGCGTGCCGGGGGCCGGCGGCGCCTTGGCTTCGGCGTTGGCGCGGGCGCGGGGATCGGTCGCCGGGTTGACGGTCTTGGCGTCGAGCTTGCCCTCGACCGCCTTGGCCTCCGCGGCCTTTGCGTCGGCAGCCTTGGCCTCGGCGGCTTGCGCCTCGGGGGACTTGGCCGCCGCGCCCTTGTCGCCCTCCGCCTTCGCGCCGTCGGTGACGGTCCCGCTGAGGCCGGCCGACTTCTCGGTGCCGGCGGCGTCCGACGGCTTGCCGCCTTCGGTCTTGCCCGAGGGGTTCGAGACGGCGGTAGCCTGCTGCGTCGGCGTAGCCGCGGCCTGCTTGGAGGGCTCGGGCTGCTTCACGAAGGCGACCAGTTCCTGGCAGAGGTTGGCCGGCTTGCCGGGCTCGGGCACCGGGGGAGCGGCGTCCTGCGCCGCGGCGACGCCGACGGAGAGCGCAAGGGCGCCGATGCCGGCCGCCAGCCGGCGGGCGAGGGAGGACGAGGTCATCGGGCGCTCTCCTGAGGCGGATCGAAGTGCGAAAATGCTCACGAGCACTTTCGGCTCGTTCACGAGCGTTTCGGGTGCGAGCCCTCACCCTCGGCCTTGCCGTGCGGCTCGGACTCGAACTCGTCGGGGCGAGGCGCGCCGTTCCAGCGCGGGCCGACGAGGTTGGTGCCGGGCTCGGACACCCGCGCGCCGGAGGTCGCGAACGCCTGGTAGGCGAATCTCTGGCTGCTGGTGAGCGCGAACATCGCCAGCACCCCGAGGGTGATGGCGGCGATCACGGCGGCGGCGAAGGCTTTCATGGGGCGGTTCTTCCCGAGGGAGCCTGAGCGGCTCCAGTTCGAAAACGGCTGGCCGGGACGGCGGGTTTCCGCCGCCCCCTTGGTCTCACTCGGCCGGAGCCGGATGGCCCTTGAGCTGCGGGCCGCTGGCGGTGCGGGCCTGCTCCTGCTCGACCCAGAGGTCGTGGTGGGCCCGCGCCCAGGCGAGATCGACCTTGCCGCTGCCCATGGCGTCGTAGGCGCCCTCCATGCCGAGCGAACCGATGTAGATGTGGGCCAGGATGCCGGCGATGAAGACGATGCCGATCACCGAATGGACCACCTGCATCACCTGCATCCCGTTGATGTCGGTGAGCGCGAAGGGAAAGATCATCATCAGGCCGGTGACGCTCATCGCCGCGCCGAAACCCGCGACCATCCAGAACACGCCCTTCTGACCGGCGTTGAAGCGGGCGGCATGGGGATGCCCCTTGCCGATGAAGCCGCCGCCGGCCTTGATCCAGGCCCAGTCGATCTTGTTCGGGATGTTGTCCTTGATCCAGAGGACGAACATGAAGGCGACGCCGAGCATGAACGGCCACGCGAGGTAGACGTGGCTGTACTTTGCCCATTGCGCCAGCGCGCCGAAGGCATCGGGTCCGATCAACGGCATCAGCAGGCGCTTGCCGAAGATGTAGTTCAGGCCCGACAGCGACAGGATGATGAAGCAGCTCGCCGTCATCCAATGGGTGAAGCGCTCGAAGGCGTTGAAGCGCAGGATTTTTTTGCCCGATTCCTGGCTGTGCTCCATCATGATCCGGCCGCGGAACAGGAAGAACGCGCCGAGCGCGGCGATCATGCCGAGGATGACGAGCGCGCCGATCCAGGGCAGCCAACCCTCGCGGAAAGCCTGATACTCGCGGCCCTGCGGCTGGATCAGAATGGCGGCTTTCTGATCGGGGATCGAAATCCGCCCCGGAATTTTCGAATCCTGCTTGAACAGGAATTCCTCGTTGACCGAATCCGCCGTCGGCCGCGCGCCCATCGGATTCACGCCGTCGGCCTGGATCGGGTTCTGCGCGAAGGCAGGCGCGGCGACGCCCAGCGTCACCGCGACGAGGAGGGTGCTGAGAAGGGTCGTTGCCCGCCGCATCGGCGTTCCTTTCCGGGCGTTTTCTGGGTTGGGTGCTGCGGGCCTCGATCGAGCCCGCGGCGCCGGATCAGATCGCAACGGTCTCGCGGTAGGCCGTCTTCCAGCCCCAGGCGCCGGAGCCGTAGCCGCGCTTGATCACCCGCTGCTTGTAGATCTCGGCGATCATCTCGCCGTCGCCCGCCAGCAGCGCCTTGGTCGAGCACATCTCGGCGCAGAGCGGCAGCTTGCCTTCCGCAAGGCGGTTCGAGCCGTACTTCTCGTACTCGGCGGTCGAGAAGTCGGGCTCGGGGCCGCCCGAGCAGTAGGTGCACTTGTCCATCTTGCCGCGCGAGCCGAAGTTGCCGACCCGCGGATATTGCGGCGCACCGAACGGGCAGGCGTAGAAGCAGTAGCCGCAGCCGATGCAGATGTCCTTCGAGTGAAGGACGACCGCGTCGGCGGTGGTGTAGAAGCAGTTCACCGGGCACACCGCCGCGCAGGGCGCGTCGGTGCAGTGCATGCAGGCCATCGAGACCGATCGCTCGCCGGGCTTGCCGTCGTTCAGCGTCACGACGCGACGACGGTTAATGCCCCACGGCACCTCGTGCTCGTTCTTACAGGCGGTGACGCAGGCGTTGCACTCGATGCAGCGATCCGCGTCGCAGAGGAACTTCATCCGGGCCATGGTTCGGTTCCTCTCAGGCCGCTGCGATCTGGCACAGGGTGCACTTCGTTTCCTGCATGCCCGTCACAGGATCGAAGCCGTAGGTGGTCACGGTGTTCACGCTCTCGCCGAGCACCACCGGGTCGGTGCCCTTCGGGTAGTAGTCGCGCATGTCCTTGCCCTGGTACCACCCGGAGAAGTGGAAGGGCATGAAGGCCACGCCCTTGCCGACGCGGTCGGTCACCAGCGCCTTCACCTTGGCCTTGGACTTGTTCTCCGGGCCGTAGACCCAGACGAACTGGCCGTCCTTGATGCCGCGCTCGGTCGCGTCGCCGGTGTTGATCTCGACGAACATGTCCTGCTGCAGCTCGGCCAGCCACGGGTTCGACCGGGTCTCCTCGCCGCCGCCCTCGTACTCGACCAGACGGCCGGAGGTGAGGATAATCGGGAAGTCCTTGGCGATCCCCTTGTCCACTACCGCCTTCTGCACGGTGAGGCCGATGTTCGGCACGCGCAGCTGCCGCTCGTCGGGCCGGGTCGGGTACTTCGCCACGAGGTCGGGCCGCGGCGAGTAGATCGGCTCGCGGTGGACCGGCACCGGGTCGGGCAGGTTCCAGGCGTTGGCCCGGGCCTTGCCGTTGCCGAAGGGCGTCACGCCGTGCTCCAGGCACACCCGCTGGATGCCGCCCGACAGGTCGGTGGCCCAGCTCACGGTGTCGGGCTTCTCACCGCCGATCTTGAGGATCGTGGCGCGCTCCTCCTCGGTCAGGTCCTTGTCCCAGCCGAGCTTCTTGAACACACCGAAGGTGAACTCGGGATAGCCGTCGGTCAGGTCCGAGCCCTTCGAGAACGAATCCTCGGCGAGCAGGGTCTGGCCGTTGCGCTCCGTACCGAAGCGGGCCCGGAAGGTGCCGCCGCCGTCCTTCACGTGCATCTCGGTGTTGTAGAGGATCGCCGAGCCCGGATGCTTCAGCTCTGGCTTGCCCCAGCACGGCCAGGGCAGGCCGTAATAGTCGCCGCCGACCTCCGGATCGTCCTTCGGCGCGCGCAGCGTGATGAGGTCGAACTTGTGCTGGTTGCGCATATGCGCCTTCAGCCGCTCCGGCGACTGGCCGCAATAGCCCGTCGACCAGCCGCCGCGGTTGATCTCGCGGAGGATGTCCTCGGCGACCGGGACGCCGTTCTCGACCTTGATGGTCTTGCACAGCTTGTCGGCGAAGCCGAGCTTCACCGCGAGCTTGTAGAGCACCTCGTAGTCGTTCTTGGACTCGAAGGCCGGCTGGACGATCTGCTCGCCCCACTGGATCGAGCGGTTCGAGGCCGTGCGCGAGCCATCCATCTCCAGAGAGGTGCAGATCGGCAGGAGGTAGGTGTTGTCCTGCCGAGCATCGAGCGCCGCGAAGGTGGTCGGGTGCGGGTCGGCGACGACCAGCAGTTCGAGCTTGTTCATGCCCTCGATCGCCTCGGGCATGCGGGTCACGGTGTTGCCGCCGTGGCCGAACACCATGAAGGCCTTGATCGGGCTCCGCTGGTCGATCTGCTCGGCAGGCAGGTTCACGGCATCGAACCAGCGGGTCGAGGTGATGCCGGGCGATTCCATGTTCTCCTTGCGCGAGCGGGCCTTGCGGCCGGCCTGCGCCGGGACTTCATCGAAGCGCGATTGCAGCCACTCGTAGGGCACGTCCCACACGCGGGCCCAGTGCCGCCAGCCGCCCTCGACGAGGCCGTAATAGAGCGGCAGCGTCGTCACATCGAGGCCGAGATCGGTCGCGCCCTGCACGTTGGTGTGGCCGCGGAAGATGTTGGCGCCCGTGCCCGGCTTGCCGACGTTGCCGGTGGCGAGACACAGGATGCACAGCGCCCGGACGTTGGCCGTGCCGACCGTGTGCTGGGTCGCGCCCATGCACCAGATCAGGGTCGCGGGCTTCTCCTTGGCGAACTTTTCCGCCACGCGCTTGAGCTGCTCGCCCGGCACGCCGGAGACGCGCTCGACCTCGTCGGGCGTCCACTTGGCGACTTCCTTGCGCACGTCGTCCATCGCGTAGACGCGCTTGGCGATGAAGTCCTTGTCCTCCCAGCCGTTCTGGAAGATGTGCCACAGGATGCCCCACACCACCGGGATGTCGGTGCCGGAGCGGATGCGCACGTACTCCGTGGCGTGCGCGGCGGTGCGGGTGAAGCGCGGATCGATGACGATCATGTTCGCGCGGTTGATCTCCTTGCCCGACAGCACGTGCTGGAGCGAGACCGGATGCGCCTCGGCCGGGTTGCCGCCGAGCACGATCATCGTCTTGGCGTTGCGGATGTCGTTGTAGGAATTGGTCTGGGCGCCGTAGCCCCAGGTGTTGGCCACGCCCGCGACCGTGGTCGAGTGGCAGATGCGCGCCTGATGGTCGATCGAGTTCGTGCCCCACAGGGCGGCGAACTTGCGCATCAGGTAGGAGGCCTCGTTGGTGAACTTGGCCGACCCCAGCCAGTAGACCGAATCCGCGCCGTTCTTCTCACGGATCGCCAGCAGCTTGTCGCCGATCTCCTCGTAGGCCTGATCCCACGAGATGCGCTTCCACTGCCCGCCCTCGAGCTTCATCGGGTACTTGAGGCGCCGATCCGACGAGACCAGTTCGCGGATCGCGGCGCCCTTGGCGCAGTGCGTGCCGCGGTTGATCGGGCTGGCGTAGGACGGCTCCTGGCCGACCCACACGCCGTTGACGACCTCGGCCGTCACCGTGCAGCCCACCGAGCAGTGGGTGCAGATGTTCTTCTTGACGATCGTGTCCGGCCCGACCGCCGACGAGCCGGCGGCCTGGGCTTTCCGCACCGCGCCGAGCTGGATCGTTCCGGCGGCCGCCAGCGCGCCGGCGGTGAGGCCTGAGCGGCGCAGGAATGCGCGGCGGTCGAGAACGCCCGCAGCGAGCCCTGCGGCCACCGCCTGATGCTTGGAGCGAGACAGCTCGCCGTTCTTTTGGCCGCTTTTGCGCTTGATCAGCATCGCCGCCTCACTTCGTGCCCGTGGACGCCGGGTCCATGTTCTTCTTCAACGTCTCGTACCCGTTGGTGCGGTAGAACGCCTTGACGTGGTCGCTCTCGCGGTAGCGGCTCTTGGTCTCGTCGTTGCCCGGATCGTAGGCCTGGGCCTCGGTCGCCCCCATCGGCGAGGCGACCGCGGCGGCCACCGCCACCGTGCTGCCGCCGAGCGCGCGGAAGAACTGCCGACGACCGAGCGTCTTCCCGTCCTGTGTCATCGTCCTGTCTCCCTGGCGGCTCACCGTGAGGTGACCCGTCCGCATGGTGTCCGAGTTCCGCGACGCCGCGTGTTGAGCGGCGTCAATGATTGACGAATTCGGGACCGTCAGCCTTCCATCGCGAAGGCTTCGGTCTCGATCTCGATGAAGGCCCGGCCGAGTGCGCCGACCGTCCGGTAGAAGCTGGCCGCCTTGGCCTGCTCCAGATCGGCGAAGAGGCGGCTCGCCCAGGGCGCGACGTGCCGGGCGAAGAAGCGCCCCTGCATCCCCGGCTCGGCATCGAACCGCCCGGCGGCGAGACCCGCCATGACCTCCAAAAGGATCGCGAGGTGATCCTCCGGCTCGCTCATGGTCGCGTCGCGCTCGATCCCGAGGGCGGCGAAGTCTTCGCGCACACGGGCGAGCGGGCGCTCGTTGAGGAAGCCGGTGAGGTAGTAGGAGGCGTAAGGCAGAAGCTCGCCGCGGCCGACGCCGACGAACAGGGAAAAAAACTCGCGCTCGACGGCGTGCGCCGAGGTGGCGGCAGCCGCCCGGCTCAGGTCGGCGAGGTGACGGCCGAGGACGCCCTCGCCGCCGTCCAGACGTTGCAACGCGTCGAGCAGGTCCCCGTCGGGCGCCCGGCCGAGCAGGGTCGCCAGCAGGTCGTAATGCCGGGCGCGCAGATGATCGACGTCGTCGATCGCGGGGGCCACCCCTGACGCCGCTTCCTCGGTCAATCCCAGCACCGACGCCACCGAACCCACCGTCCCTCCGGGTCCACGCCCGGGACCGCTTGTTTGGATCGATAATAAAAAGCGTTTGTGTTGGCCGCAATCAAATTTCAGCGCTTTCAGGTGGGGATCGCGCCTCCGTGACGCCGCAGGCGCGGCTCGGAACGCGTTGGATTTGAAGCGGAAACGGGAGCAACGGCGATGTCTTCCGTTGCGGGCTCCTGTTCTGGAAGCGTACCGTCAACGCCCGCCTGCGCGACGGCCGCTGCGTCGGGTTCGGCGGGCTCCGGTTCGGGCGCCTCTTCGGGTGACTCGGGCTCGGGCTTCGCCTCCGCCGGGTCGCGAAAGAGGCGACCGAGCATCGCCTTCACGTCGTCGCTCGGCAGCAGCGGCCCCATGCCCGGCACGCCGCCCGGCGTGTTCCAGTCGTATGCGTATTCCCGCGCCTCGCTGACGAAGTCGCGGATGGACGGATCGAGCGACCACATCCGCCGCAAAGCCGCGTTGCGCAGGGCCGCGGGGACGCCGGTGCGCAGGAAGGGCGTGAGGTCGGTGTCGGGGGTGAGGGTGTCGAGGGAGGGCAATTCGAGACGGTGCTCCTCGGCCTCGGCCGAGGCTTCGGAAACCGAACCTCGATCGTCGAGCGCCTGCGTGGCAGGCACCGGCGCTTCTCCTCCCCCTTGCGGGGAGGAGGGAGGCGGTGGGGGTGGCGCAGGATCGAGCGCGACGGTGCCTTTTGCACCACCCCCAGCACCTCCCCGCAACGGGGAGGGGAGAGGCGCCTGCTCGGCCGCCTTCACCGCCTCCTTGCGGCGGGCCCAGCGGGAGAGGAAGCCGTCGCTCATTCGCCCCTCCCCGATTCGATCCGGGCGCGGCGGGCCAGGGCCTCCGGGTCGGCGCGGTCGCGCTTGCGCTTCTCGAAGGTGCGCTCGATGTGGAAGGCCTCAAAGAAGGCCAGCAGCTTGGCCTGGATCTCGGGCGGCATCGGCACCGCCTCGACGATCTCGCCGATGCCCTCGGCCATGGCCTCGCCCTCGTAGGGGTCGGCGGTGACGGTGGCGATCTCGTAGGTCTCCTCACCGGTGGCCCGCAGCGACACCCAGAGCGAGGGCCGGCCGGAGACGAGGTTGTCGCGGTAATGCGCGGTCTCGGCGATGTGCAGCGTCACCTCGTAGGCGCCGGCGTAGAACGTCGCCTCGTCCTCGGTCTCGCCGAGTTGGGTCCAGGCCGGCGCGGCGGGCGCTGCCGGAAGGGCGGCCACCGGCATCCAGGCATGGCTCGCCCACGGCCCCTTGAGCCGGCGGCGCGCGACGATGATGCCGACCTCGAAGCGGTCCTCGGGGGTCATGCTCGATCCTCAGGCGGCGCGGTCGGCGAGCGGCAGGCCGACGACGAGGTTGTGGGGCTTCAGCGTCACGGTCTTCTGCGCGTTCATGGCGAGCAGGAGATAGACCGGCTTGTCGCCGACCCGCTCGTCGACGCGGGCCGGATCGGTGAAGGTGAGGGCGAAGACGGCGAGCAGGCGCTCGCGGGCGGCCGAATCCAGCACCTCGCCGTTCCACAGGGCGTTGCCCAGCCGCGTGGCTTCGGCGTCGAGCCCGACGAACCAGCGCCAGTCCGGATCTTCCAGCCCGTCGCGGGGCTCGACCCGTACCGGCGTGTGCAGGAGATGGCCGACATAGGCCTCGATCGCGCGGGCGAACCCCTCGCGCGCCTGCGAGGAAGCGAGGTTGAGCGCCATGGTGAAGGCGTCCGACCGGCTCCAATAAGTCCAGGCGTTCTCGTCGTTGAGCACATCGAGCTCGTTGGCTGCCTCCTTGCCGAGCATGGTGACGAGCGGCGAGAGCGGGGCCGAGCCTTCGCGTGCCTCGATCACTTCCGCGTCGGCGAGCAGCACCGATCCCTCGTGCAGGCTGACCCGCTGCGGGCGGAAGAAGAGTTCGGCGGCGCGCAGCACGAACGGGTCGTCGCACGCATCGAGCGCGTTGCGCAGGATCAGGTGGCAGAGCTGGTTGAGAAACAGCCCCGGCACGCCCTGCAACCCGCCGCGCACCAGCGCGAGATAGGCGGCCTCGACCGAGCGGGCCCCGAGCAGCCGGTCGCGGAAGGCCAGCATCACCTCCCAGTTCTCACGGGCATCGGCGTCGGCGATCTTTTGTAACTCACCACGAGAAACGACGCGGCGCGGATCGGCCATCAGCGCGGCGTGCAAGCCGCGCTCGGCATCGCAGGCCTCCTCCGGCGGCACCAGTTCGGGCCGGGCGAGGTAGGCGAGGATCAGCTCGTCCGTCACCGCGAGCCCACCGCCCTCGGTGCGCTGCGTCAGGTGGTGGCCGCTCGAAACCCAGAACTCGGTCATCGTCTCATCGTCCCGGCCCAGCGCCGCGCACCATGCCGACGAGGTCGGCGTCCTCCTCCGGCCCGTCCTCGTCGGTCTCGACGAAGTGGAAGGCGCGGGCGTGGAGCGGGTCGGCGCCCGGCGCCCGCTGGTGGAGCGTGCGGAAATTCTCGCGGATTTCGCCGGCCTCCGCCGTGCGGTGCATCGCCACGACGCTGCCGACCGCAAGCTGGCAAAGCGAGGCCGCCACCGCGATCTCCTCCTCGGCCGCGCCGCGGGCCGCGGCGAGATCCGGTGCGCCGAAGCGTTCCAGGATGTGGCGGGCGAGCGTCTCGACCGCCTCCGCGCGTTCGGCCTCGCTCGCCTCGCTCACCACGACGAGGGTCGAGAAGCCGAGCGAGCGCACGCCGACGAATCCGGAGCGGAAGGCCACGCGCGCCTTGCCGGTGAGCTCGGCGGGGTCGGAATCGAGAAACAGGAACGAGCCCGTCACCGCCCATTCGCCGGGCTCTGCGGCCTCGGCGAAGACGAAGGTATCGGACGGGTCGAGCCGCAGGGTACGCGGCAGCTTTGAAGGGCTCACAGCCGCACCGTCCCGGTCGCGGGATCGCACCATGCCGGTTGCGCGAGGGCGGGCAGCAACGGCCGATCCTCGCTGAGGCCGGGAGCGAAGGTCAGGCGCAGGGTGCCGTCGTCCACGATCTGCGCCTCCCGGGCCTGAGGCATCAGGGCGAGATGATCGAGGTAGCGCCCGGCGAGGTGCTGGAACCCATCCTCGGTCCAGATCTCGAACGCCTTGGTGAGGAAGCGGGCAAAACTCTCGGCGAGCGGCCGGGCGAGGTCGGCGGGAAACCCCTCCTCCTCCAGCGAGGTCGAGTCCGGCGTCAGCCCGGGATCGCCGGCATGGCGCTTCGAGGCGATGAGGCTCGCCGAGAAGACGAGCCAATCCGGCACCGCCCCCTCACCGCAGCCCTCCGGCCAGCCGAGCCGGCCGCCGCCGAGGCGCGCCTCGTTGAAATGCAGGGTGTCGGGCCACGAGACCACGACGGGAATCTCGGGCGGGCCGAAGCCGCCGATGGCCTCTGCGAGCGCCCACATCCCGGCAAACAGCGCGCGGCGGGCGCCGGCCAGGGGCTCGTCGGGGGCGAGCACCACGGCGAGCGTCAGGGTCCCGTCGCGCTCGCCGAGCACCAGCGTGCCGGCCTCGGCACCTGAGCCGGCCAGCCGGCAGGCCTCGCCATGCACGTCGGCGCCGGCCGCAGCGAAGAGCCCGGTGAAGGCCGGGGGAAGGACGAGGTCCGCCGGGCGGCCCTCCGGAAACAGGGTCATGAAGCTTAAGTCTTTTGCGGGCTGCGGCGTCGGGTCGTCGGCGCACGGGGGCGCCTGCCGTCTCGTAGTTTGGAACGATATGAGTATATGAAATGCGGGCCCCGGCGCGAAGGGGCCGCTTTCCGTCGAAGCAGTCAGGTTTCCCCGTGTCCGATCGTCTCGTGTTCGCCTGCTCCTGCGAGAGGACGATGCCGCTCGATTCCGCCACCCTGGAGAAGGGCTGCGGCGGACGCCTGCACCTCGCCGACCAGCTCTGCGGGCGCGAGCTCGACCGCTTCCGGCAGGCGCTCAGTGGCTCCACGTCCGTCACCGTGTCCTGTACCTTGCAGGCGCCGCTGTTCGACGAAGTGGCCGAGGAGATGGGGGCGGAGGAGCGCGTCACCTACGCCAAGATCCGCGAGACAGCGGGCTGGTCGTCGGAGGCCGCCCGCTCCGGCCCGAAGATGGCCGCACTTCTGGCCGCCGCCGCCGAGCCGCTGCCCACCGCCGGCACGGTGCCGATGGAGAGCCGTGGCGTCGCCCTGATCACTGGGCGCGACGAGGTCGCCGTGGAGGCGGGCAAGCGCTTGGCCGAGCACCTCGACGTGACCGTGCTGCTTTCGCGTCCCGGCGCGGTGGCGCCGCTCCACCGCAACGAGTTTCCGATCCTGAAAGGGACGGTCCGCACGGCGAAAGGCCATCTCGGCGCGTTCGAACTGCGCATCGACGATTACGCGCTGCCCGCACCCTCTTCGCGCACGCAGCTCGATTTCGGCGTGCCCCGCGACGGCGCGACCTCGACCTGCGATCTGGTGATCGATCTCACAGGCGGCACGCCGCTGTTTCCCGCGCACGAGCTGCGCAGCGGCTACCTGCGGGCCGACCCGCGCGATCCGGCGGCGGTCGAGCGGGCGGTCACGGCGGCCTCGCATCTCGTCGGCGAGTACGACAAGACCCGCTTCGTCGATTTCCGCGCCGAGCTCTGTGCCCATTCGCGCTCGCGCATCACCGGCTGCACCCGCTGCCTCGACGTCTGCCCGACCGGTGCCATCGCGCCGGCCGGCGACAGCGTCGCGATCGACCCTTACGTCTGCGCCGGCTGCGGCAGCTGCGCCGCCGTCTGCCCCACGGGCGCCGCCGGCTACGCCCTGCCCCCCGGCGACGCGCTGATGCGCCAGCTGCGGGTGCTGATGCGCGCCTACCGGGCGGCGGGCGGCGCGGACGCGGTCGTGCTGTTCCACGACGGCGAGCACGGCGAGCCGATGATCGACGCGCTCGGCCGATACGGGGACGGTCTGCCGGCCAACGTCCTGCCGGTGCGGGTCAACGAGGTGACGCAGTTCGGCCCCGAAGTGTTCGCCGCCCTGTTCGCCTACGGCGCGGCGGGCGTGCGGCTGCTGGCGCGCAGCCGACCCAAGCACGACCTCGACGGCCTGCACCGCACTCTCGCGCTGACCGACACCCTCGCCACCGCGCTCGGCTACGGCGCCGGCCTCGTCGCCCTGATCGAGACCGACGATCCCGACATGCTTGGGGCTGCACTTCGCGACGTCACCCCCGGCCGCACCGCGCTCACGCCCGCGGGCTTCGTGCCGGACGGGGGAAAACGCGAGATGCTGCGCCTCGCCTTCCGCGAGATGCACGCCGCCGCTCCCACGCCCGTAGAGGCCGTGCCGCTGGCCGCCGGCGCGCCGTTCGGCGGGCTGAATTTTCGCACCGACGACTGCACGCTCTGCCTCTCCTGCGTCGGCGCCTGCCCGACCCATGCGCTCACCGACAGCGCGGAGCGCCCGCTGCTCGCGTTCGAGGAGAGCCTGTGCGTCCAGTGCGGTCTGTGTGCCGCGACCTGCCCGGAGGACGTGATCGACCTGAAACCGCAGATCGATTTCGCCGCCTGGGCCGCCCCGCGCCGGGTGGTGAAGGAGGAAGAGCCCTTCGCCTGCATCACCTGCGCCAAGCCGTTCGGCACCCGCGCCAGCATCGAGCGGGTCATCGACAAGCTGCGGGACCGCCACTGGATGTTCACCGGCGAGGCCGGCGAGGCGCGCATCCGCTCGTTGATGATGTGCGACGATTGCCGCGTGGAAGCCGCGCTGAACCAGGGTTTCGACCCGCACGCCCCGGAACGGGCGAAGCCGCGCACGACGGAGGATTACCTGCGCGAGCGGGAGGCCGGTGAGGCGGCATCCTGAGGGTCGTCCCGACCGGACCTCCTGCTTCGATCGTCGAGAACGATTAAAAACCCTCAACGCCCGTCATTCCGGGGCCGCGTAGCGGAACCCGGAATCCACCCGTGATGCGCAGTGCCCGACTGCAGACGGACCGCCGCGGCCAGTCGTGGATTCCGGGTTCGCCTACGGCGCCCCGGAATGACGGTGAGGGCGCTTACAAACCGATCGGCTTCAAAGCCCCATCACCTCGTCGCCTTCTCCAAGAACCGCACCAGCGCGTCGCGATCCTCGGCGCTGTTGATCGTCTGCTCCGGCATGCGCGTGCCCGGCGTGTAGCGGGCCGGACCCACCTCGAACAGGCGGGCGACGGTCTCCGGCGTCCAGACGATGTCCATGCGCTTGAGCGCGTCGGAGTAGCGGTAGTCCGGCAGGCTGGCGATGCGGCGGCCGAAGATTCCAGCGAGCGTCGGGCCCGCGCGCGGGCCCTCGTCGGGCTTCAGGGAATGGCAGGCGACGCAGGCGCGAAACACCTCGGCGCCGCGCTCGCCGTGGAAGGCCGCGAGCGTGTCGGCGGGGCGCGGCATGGCGAGCGGGCCGATCGGGGCGCCGGTCGCGGCGTCCCAGCGGCGCACGAGGCGGTCGCCGCCGCCGGTGACGAGTTCCGACCCGTCCGGCCGCCACGCCACCGACCAGACCGGCAAGCCGGGCCCGACCAGGGTGTAGCGTATTTTTGTGGTTTTCCGCTCGATCACCGAAACGGTTCCACCCGCCCCCGCTGCGGCGAGCTGGCTGGCGTCGGGCGAGAGCGCCAGCGCGATCACCGGCGCCGGCCCGAGTTCGACGGAGGCGCGGATCGCGCCGTCCGCATCGAGGAACCGCACCGTCGCATCCGCCCCGGCGGCGGCGATGTCGCCGTCGGGGGCGATGGCGAGCGTGCTCAGCGCGCTCGGCAGGGTAAGGCTGGTGACGGGCTCGCCCGCGGCCGACCAGACGTGCACGGTGGCATCGGCCCCGGCCGTGACGACGCGGCCGTCGGGCAGGAAGGCGACGGCGTTGACGTTGCCGGTGTGGCCCGTGAGCACCTTGGCCGGGCCGCCCGACAGGGGCCAGAGCCGGGCGGTGCCGTCCCAGGCGGCGGAGGCGAGGGTCTGACTGTCCGGCGCGACCGCGAGGCCGGCGATAGCGCCGGCATGGCCCTCCAGCACCCGCTCGGGCTCGGGCCGCCCGAGCCGCCACAGGGCGATGCGCCCGTCCTCCGAGGCGCTGGCGAAGCGCCCGTCCGGCAGCACCGCCACCGCGTTCACCGCACCCTCGTGGAAGCGCAGCACCGAGAGCGCCGTGCCGGTGTCGAGCCCCCAGACGATGGCGGCCTGATCGAACCCGCCGGAGATCGCGAGCCGCCCGTCGCCGGTGACGGCCAAGGCGCGCACCGGCCCGCCATGGCCGCGCATCTGGGCGCTCGCCGGCCCGGCGAGGACGAGGGCGGCCAGCAGGCCGACGATCGGAGATTTCAGTGCACGCAGGGACATGGCGGCTCGAAGCGGGAGGCGCCGGACCATAACGGGGCCCCCGCCGCCTGTCTGCGCGGGGCGGGTGAGCCGCGATGTCTCAAGCCCGCCGGGGCGGGGCACATCGTCGTGCGCGGCGCCCATGTCGGTTCAGGATGCCTTCCGGCGCCGCGCAGGGAGCCATCGATTTCGAGATCGCAGCGTTCGTTCCATTGCCATCATGAACAATCGAACCGTCCTGTCAGGCATCGACCGTCCGGCCACGAAATGGTGAGTTAAAGAAGGGTCACCGCCGTCTAGTATTCGTCGCCCGACCACCGGGCGGCAGAGCGCCTTTTGGCATCAGAAAGGGTCAGCCCCATGCACGTGAATTGCGATTGCTATGTCGATTCGGGCGTCACGCAATTCGGCCGCCGACGGCTGCTCTTCGGGGCGGCGGGCGTCTTCGCCGCGACCGCTCTGCCGACCGGTGTCGTGCGGGCCGCCTCACCCAAGGCCAAGACCGCCCTGTCGCCCGCCGACGCGCTCAAGCTGATGAAGGAAGGCAACGAGAATTTCCGGAACGAAGGTCCAACCCTGTCGGCGAACGGGCGCGAACGCCGCCTCGAACTCGCCCGCGGTCAGGCGCCGTTCTGCGTCCTGGTCGGCTGCTCCGACAGCCGCGTGTCGCCGGAAATCCTGTTCGGGCGCGGTCTCGGTGAGCTGTTCATCGTCCGCAACGCGGGCAACACCGTCGATACGGCGGCCCTCGGCAGCATCGAATACGGCGTCGGCGTCCTGGGCGTCCCGCTCGTTGTCGTGCTCGGCCATCAGTCCTGCGGCGCCGTCGCGGCGGCCGTCGACGTGGTGGAGAAGAACGCGACCTTCCCCGGCGTGATCGGCGAGATGGTCCAACCCATCGTCCCAGCGGTCCTCGAAGCCCGGAGCCAGGGCGGCGACCTCCTCGAATCGTCCGTGCGCAACAACGCGCGCCGCGTCGCGAAGCGGCTGACGACCCAGAGCGTGGTGATCACCAACGCCCTGAACGGCGGCAAGGTGAAGGTCGTGGGCGCGCGCTACAGCCTCTCCGACGGCCAGATCGAGTGGATGGAAGACATCTGACCCAGCGTATGGGTGCCGGCCCGAGGGATCGGGCCGGCGCTTCTTTCTAGAACAGCCCGTCGATCTGCCCGTTGGCATCGAGCCGGATGGTGTCCGCCGCCGGGACCTTGGGCAGGCCCGGCATGGTCATGATCTCACCGCAGATCACCACGACGAAGCCGGCGCCCGCCGAGAGGCGCACGTCGCGCACCGCGACGAGGTGGCCCGAGGGGGCGCCCATCAGGGTCGGGTCGGTCGAGAACGAGTACTGCGTCTTGGCCATGCAGATCGGCAGACCGCCGTAGCCGTCCTTCTCGAAGCCTGCGAGCTTGGTCGCGGCCTTCGATTCGACCTGGATGTCGGCGGCGCCGTAGAGCTTGGTCGCGATCGCCTTGATCTTGTCGGTGAGCTTGGTGTCGGTCTCGTAGGCGAAGGTGAGCGGCTTTTGCTCGCCCTCGGCCAGCTTCACCACGGCCTGCGCCAGTTGCTCGGCACCCGCTCCGCCGTCGGCCCAGTGCTTGCAGGTGATGGCCTCGACCTGGAGCTTGTCGCGGCACAGCGCCTTGAGCTTGTCGTGCTCGGCGTCGGTGTCTTGGAAGAAGTGGTTGACGCCGACCACCACCGGCAGGCCGAAGCTGCGCACGTTCTTCACGTGACGTTCGAGATTCGCAAAACCCTTCTCCAGGGCGTCGAGATTCTCGCCGGCCAGATCCTTCTTGTTGACGCCGCCATGCATCTTGAGGGCGCGGATGGTGGCCACGATCACCACGGCGGAGGGCTGCAAGCCGGTCTGGCGGCACTTGATGTCGAGGAACTTTTCCGCGCCGAGGTCGGCGCCGAAGCCCGCTTCCGTGACGACGTAGTCGGCGAGCCGCAGGCCGGTCTGGGTGGCGATCACCGAGTTGCAGCCATGGGCGATGTTGGCGAACGGGCCGCCATGGATCAGGGCCGGGTTGCCCTCCAGCGTCTGCACGAGGTTCGGCTGAAGCGCGTCCTTCAGCAGGACCGTCATGGCGCCGGTGGCCTTCACCTGGGCCAGCGTCACGGGCTTGCGGTCGCGGGTCTCGGCGATGACGATGCGGCCGAGGCGCTCTTCGAGGTCGGCGAGGTCCTTGGCGAGGCAGAACACCGCCATGACCTCGGAGGCGACGGTGATGTCGAAGCCGTCCTCGCGCGGGAAACCGTTGGCGACGCCGCCGAGCGACTGGTTGATGGCGCGAAGCGCCCGGTCGTTCATGTCGACCACGCGGCGCCAGTGGATGCGGCGCACGTCGATGTTGAGTTCGTTGGCCCAATAGATGTGGTTGTCGATCAGCGCGGCGGCGAGCGAGTGGGCCGAGGTGATGGCGTGGAAGTCGCCGGTGAAGTGCAGGTTGATCTGCTCCATCGGCACGACCTGGGCCTTGCCGCCGCCGGCCGCACCGCCCTTCATGCCGAAGCAGGGGCCGAGCGAGGGCTCGCGCAGGCAGGCGACGGTGCGCTGGCCGATGCGGTTGAGGCCGTCGGAGAGGCCGACCGTCGTCGTGGTCTTGCCCTCGCCCGCGGGCGTCGGCGAGATCGCAGTGACGAGCACCAGCTTACCCTGCGGCTTGCCGTCGAGCGACTGGATGAAGCCGTGATCGATCTTGGCAATGTGCTTGCCGTAATTGTGCAGCGCCTCGTCCGGGATGCCGATCTTGGCGGCGACCTCGGCGATGGGCTTGAGGGTCGCCGCGCGGGCGATCTCGATATCTGAGGGCATTTCCTTCACCGTCGTTTCTTGTGGCGTGAGCTTGAGCCCACGCGAAGCGCGGCCCGAAGCGGGCGAACCCTACGGCCACGATAGAGCGTTCGGCGCAGTTTGGGCGAAGCCGAGGGCAAAAGCCTCTCGGAATTTTTTGAGAAACCCCAGCAACTTTCTTCAGAGGACCGGGACTGGGGTCACGCAGCCGCCCGGATCGCGTTCCCAAGCCGCTCGACCAGCCCGGCGATGTCGTCCGCGCCGACGATGAGCGGCGGCGACAGGGCGAGCGTATCGCCGGAGATTCGCACCACGAGATCGTAGTCGTGAAAGGCGCGCTCCATCACGGAAAAGCCCCGCGCGCCCGGCCCGTCGGGATGGGGCGCGAGGTCGATGCCGGCCGCCAACCCGCAGGTGCGGATGTCGAGGACGTTCGGCGCCTCGCGTAGGCTCATGACGGCCTCGGCGAAGGCCGACTCCACCGCGCGCGCCCGCTCGAACAGGCCCTCGTCGCGGTAGAGATCGAGCGCCGCGAGCCCGGCGGCGCAGGCGAGCGGATGCCCGGAATAGGTGTAGCCGTGAAACAGCTCGATGGCGCGCTCCGGCCCCTGCATCAGCGCCGCGTGGATGTGCTCCGCCACGATCACGCCGCCGAGGGGCACCGCGCCGGAGGTGACGCCCTTGGCGAAGCAGATCATGTCCGGCGTGACGCCGTAGCGCTCGGCGGCAAACGCAGTGCCGAGGCGGCCGAAGCCGGTGATGACCTCGTCGAAGATCAGCAGCAGGCCGTGGCGGTCGCAAATCTCGCGCAGGCGCTTCAGGTAGCCCTTCGGCGGCGGCAGCACACCGGTCGAGCCCGCCATCGGCTCGACGATGACGGCCGCGATGGTCGAGGCGTCGTGCAGCGCCACGATCCGCTCCAGATCGTCGGCGAGATGGGCACCCCATTCGGGCTCGCCCTGAGTGAAGGCCTGATGCGCCCGGTCGTAGGTGTGCGGCAGATGATCGATGCCGGATAGACCGTGGCCGAAGACCTTTCGGTTGTTCGGCAGGCCGCCGACCGAGATGCCGCCGAAGCCGACGCCGTGATAGCCGCGTTCGCGCCCGATCAGCCGCGTGCGCCCGGCCTCTCCGCGGGCGTGGCGATAGGCCAGCGCGATCTTGAGGGCGGTATCGACCGCCTCGGAGCCCGAATTGCAGAAGAATACGTGGTCGAGCCCGGCGGGCGCGAGCGCCGCGATCCGGGCGGCCAGCGCGAACGCGCCGTCATGGCCGAACTGGAACGGCGGCGCGTAGTCGAGCCGGCCCGCTTGCTCGCGGATCGCCGCGACGATGGGCGCCCGGTTGTGGCCGGCATTGCAGCACCACAGGCCCGCGATCCCGTCGAGGATTCTTTTGCCGCTGGCGTCGCGATAATAGAGGCCGTCGGCCTCGGCGATCAGCCTTGGCGCCCGCTTGAACGCGCGGTTGGCCGTGAACGGCATCCACCACGCGTCGAGATCGTTGCGCAGGCCTCCCTCCACGGCTTTCAGCCCGTCATCGCCGTGGCGGTGTAGCCGGCTTTCGTCAGCGCCTGCGCCACGTCGAGGCTCTGCGCGCGGGTCGTCGTGGTGACGCGACCATGCTCCAGGTCCACCGCCACCTGCGCTTGCGCGTCGAGCCGCTGGATCGTGCGCCGCACCGCGTTGGCGCATCCCTCGCAGGTCATGCCCTCGACCCGCATCGTCAGTTCGATCGGCGTGTCGTCCATCGGCGGTCTCCTTATCCCGTTCATGTCGGGCCGAGCCTGACGGAAGGCAAGCGTGGAACGCTCCTTCCGAGCTTTGCACAGGGACAATCGGGACCGTCGCCTTGCGGCGGGGGGCCGGCTCGGCGACAGTGGCTTTACGTAGTCCATGCGGGACAACCGGATCGGTTGTCTCGTGCCGGGGAGGCCCTCGGCCCGCTGCCGCCCGAGAAGAAGCGCGTCGACCGACGGTGAAGACACCGACAGCCCCGACGATCGGCCCGCGCCGCACCCCCTGGATCCTCGGCCTCATCGTCGTCCTGATCCTCGTGCCGCTGGCCCTCTACGCCCCGCTCGCCGCGGCGGCAGGCGTCTCCGGCCTCGCGGTCGTGAGCGGCCTTTTCCTGCGCCGCCGTCTCGTCGCGATGGCGACCGCCCAGGAGGTCGTCTCCCGCGAGATCGGCGTGCTGTCGCAGCGCCTCGTCAAGCTGGAGGCGGTCGCCGCCGCCCTGGTCCAGACCCGGCATCAGGCGCCCGCCGCCGTGCCGCAGCCCGCACCGGGCGCCGCCCCGGAAACGGTCGCGGCCCTGGAGACGCGGCTGTCCTCCGGCATCGAGGAGGTGACGGCGGAGATCGGGCTGCTGAGCGGCATCGTGCGCGAACTCGCCGCCGTGGTGGCGAACCAGGACGGCGACATCGCCCGGATCAGGGCTGCGCAGGAGCGCGCGGCCGCCCGCCCGGCCCCCGCTGCCCCTGCCCCTGCGGCGAGCCCGCCGTCGGAGACCGCCGCGCCGGAGCCCGCCACCCGTCTCGTGCCGCGCACGACCCTGCCGCCGCCCACGCGGATCGAGCCGCCGCCCCGCGACGCCGCCGCCGAAGCCGCTTGGGTCGAGGCCTTCGACGGCGAGGGATTGGAAGTCTTCCTTCAGCCAATCGTGACCCTACCACAGCGCAAAGTGACGGCCTACGAGGCGCTGCCGCGACTGAAGGTCGGCGCGGACATCCTCGATCCGGAGCTGTTTCTGCCGGTGCTGGAGCGGCACGGGCGCACCACCGCGCTCGACCGGCGCATGCTCCAGCGCGTCGCCACCATCGCCCGCCATCTCCAGGGGCGCGGCAGCCCGGCGGCGGTGGGCTACGGGCTGACGCCGCACTCGCTGTTCGAGCCGGGTTTTCTGCGCTCGCTCGGGCGGCTCGTCGCGGACGGGCCGGACCTCGCCGGGCGGGTCGTGCTCGCCCTGCCGCAGACGAGCTGGCGCAACCTCGACGCCGAGCAGGCCTCCCTGCTCGCCGGGCTGAAAGGCCGGATCGGCTTCGTCATGGACCGGCCGAGTGACCTGCGCTTCGATGCCGTCGGCTTGGCCGAACGCGGCATCTCCCAGGTGAAGGTGCCGGCCGGCCTGATCCTGCGCCCGCTGCCGCGCGACGCGATGCCGGAGATCGCGCTCGAAGACCTCGTCGCCTCGCTGTCGCGGGCCGGCATCCGGCTGGTGGCGACGGGGGTCGAGAGCGAGAGCGAGGTGCCGGACCTGATCGACCTCGACGTGCCGCTGGCGCAGGGGACGGTCTTCGCCGCGCCCCGCGCCGTGCGCGCCGAGGTGCTGACCGAGACGAGCACCACGGCTCCGACGCCGCCGCCCGCCCCCGATCCCCCGCCGAGCCCGCCGCCGCAGCGCCGCCCGTTCCGGGATTTTCTGAGGCGGGCGAGTTAGCCGACAGCCGCCTCGCGCTCGAGTTGGCGGCGCAGGCGGGTCGCACCGTAGACCTCGGCCAGCCGCTGGCGGGCAGCGTGGACGGGTGCGGCCTCCCGCTCGACGCGGGCGGCGGCGATCACCAGAAGCGTGGTCGCGATGGAGTGTTCGAGCCGCCCCTGCGCATGCGCGCGGTCGAGGACGTCACCCGCGATGGTGGCGGACACCCGGTCCGTCCGCCGATCGATGCTCGCCATGGTCAGCCCCTTCGGATTCGCTTTTTTCGAACCCACGGCCCGTTGTCCGGGACGACCTAGACAGTTTTTCGCACAACGGGTGTCGCGATCAAGGCAGCTTGGCCGTATCGCGCCGGGATGTGTGGGGCGGCCGTGCCGTTTGGTTGCGGGAGGATTGCTGCGATGAGCGGCAATGCTCCGACTGATCGGATCGACGGCGCATCGACACGCTTCAACTGATCGCTGCAAAGGCCGCCGCTCCCCCCTCTCCCCGCACGCGGGGAGAGGCCTTCATGGACCTCGTTGTCCATGAAGGAAGCGGAGGCGAAGCCGAAGCGGCGGTGAGGGGGAGTTTCCGAAGGAAGCACTTCCGTCGAAGCCCCCTCACCTTCGGCTGCCGCCTCGCCGCGCCGACGACGAGGTCGCCGCGGCCCTCTCCCCGCACGGCGGGGCGAGGGGATGCGCGGCTCGCCGAGTGCCAAACGAGCCGCCGAAACGAAAAAAAGCCCCGCCCCGGAGCACCGGGCGGGGCCTTCGTCACTGTCGTGCGAAAAACTTACTGCTCCAGCAGGCGGCGGGCGATGACCTGGGCCTGGATCTCGGCCGCGCCCTCGAAGATCGAGAGGATGCGGGCGTCGCAGAGCACGCGGCTGATCTGGTACTCCAGCGCGAAGCCGTTACCGCCGTGGATCTGCAGGGCGTTGTCGGCGGCCGCCCAGGCGACGCGGGCGCCCAAGAGCTTCGCCATGCCGGCCTCAAGGTCGCAGCGCTTGCCCTCGTCCTTCTCGCGGGCCGAGAAGTAGGTGAGCTGGCGGGCGATGTTGATCTCGACCGCCATCATGGCGAGCTTGTCGGCCACGCGGGGGAACTCGACCAGCGCCTTGCCGAACTGCACCCGCTCCTCGGCGTAGCGCAGGCCGATGTCGAGGGCCGACTGGGCGACGCCGATGGCGCGGGCCGCGGTCTGGATGCGGGCCGACTCGAAGGTCTGCATCAGCTGGGCGAAGCCCTTGCCCTCGACCTCGCCGAGGAGGTTGGCGCCGGGCACCTCGAAGTTCTCGAAGGAGAGTTCGTACTCCTTCATGCCGCGGTAACCGAGCACCTCGATCTCGCCGCCGGTCAGGCCATCGACGGGGAAGGGCTCCGCGTCGGTGCCGCGCGGCTTCTCGGCGATCAGCATGGAGAGGCCGCGATGGCCCTTCTCCTCGGGCTTGGTGCGCACCAGCACGGTCATGATATCGGCGCGGACGGGATGCGTGATCCAGGTCTTGTTGCCCGAGATCTTCCACACGTCGCCGTCCTTGACGGCCTTGGTGCGAAGGCTCGCGAGGTCGGAACCGGTGTTCGGCTCGGTGAAGACGGCGGTGGGGAGGATGTCGCCGGAGGCGATGCCCGGCAGGAAGCGCTGCTTCTGCTCCTCGGTGCCGCCGCACAGGATCAGCTCGGCGGCGATCTCCGAACGGGTGCCGAGCGAGCCGACGCCGATATAGGCGCGCGACAGCTCCTCCGAGACCACGCACATCGCGGCCTTGGGCATGCCCATGCCGCCGTATTCCTCCGGGATCGTCAGGCCGAAGACGCCGAGTTCGGCCATCTTGGCGACGATCTCCATCGGGATGTAGTCGTTCTTCAGGTGCCACTCGTGGGCCTGATCGACCACCTCGGCCTTGCCGAAGCGGCGCATCTCGGAGCGGATCGCCTCCATGTCCTCGTCGAGGCCGGACGCGCCGATGGTCGCGGCACCCGAGCGGGTCGCCTCGCGAATCCGGGCCACCAACGCAGCGCGGTTCTCCGGCGTGTTGCCTTCGGCCGCGATCGTCTCGATCGCCGCGGTGCGGAAGCCCGCGAGTTCGGAGGCCGAGAAGCCGAGCGAGGTCGTCGGGCGCACCATCTCGCCCTGGCTCATCGGGATACCGAAGAACATCTGGTCGAGGTACTCGCCCATGCCGATCTTCACCAGCAGCGCCTCGGTCTCGCCGAAGCCGCCCTCGCCCTGGAGGCGCCCGGCGTAGTCGGCGAGTTCGCGCACGGCCTCGCCGTAGGTGGTGAGCCAGGCCAGACCGTGGGTGGCGTGCTGCTCGCGCTCCAGCTTGCCCGCGTCGAGCTTGCCGTCCGCGCCGGCGACGCGCGCCTTCACGCGCTTGGTCGCCTCGGCCACCAGCGCCTTGGCGCCCTCGGCGGCCTGCTTGGCGAGGCTGACGAAATCCTGCGGGTCGTTGGCGGGCTGAATGGCGGGGGAAGCGGCCATGTCTCACTCTCGATGCGATGAAAGGGTTAGGCCTATTATAGGCAGGATCGGCGGCGCAGTAGTCGATTTTCTTTGCCGCAGCCTATACCTTTGGATGAAACCGAACTGCATTCTTCATCCAGTTCAACGGCTTCGGCTCGCCACCGCGACGCCCGCGGCGGCCACCGCCATGCCGGCGACCTGCACCGTGGTCAGGGTCTCGCCGAACATCGCGTAGGCGATCCCCGCCGAGACCGGCGGCACGAGGAAGAACAGCGAGGCGACGCCCGCCACCGCCCCGCGCCGGATCAGCGCCATCAGCAGCAGGATGCCGGCGACCGAATTGACGAGCACGGACCATGCCATGCCGAGACCGAGCGGCAGGCTGATTTCGGGCCAGGGTTCGCCTGCGAGGAGCGCCAGGGGTACGGCGAAGGCCGCCCCGCCGACGAACTGGATCGCCGCGTTGGTGACGAGATCGGACTTCGCCGCCATGCGCTTCTGCCACAGCGTGCCTGCCGTCATGGCGAGCATGGCGGCGAGGCAGACCGTGAGCGCCACCGGCGGGATGCCGGCGGGATCGAGGTGGCCGACTTTCGGCGCCAGCACCATCCCGGCCCCGAGGAAGCCGAGGCCGATCCCGGCCCAGCGCCGCGGCCCGACCCGCTCGCCGAGCAGCGGCTCGGACGCGGCGGCGGTGAGCAGCGGCTGCAGGCTGCCGACCAAAGCCGCGATGCCGGCGGGCAGCCCGTGCCGGATCGACCAGAACACACCGGCGACGTAGAGGCCCTGCATCAGCACGCCCGAGACCAGCGCGTCGCGCCAGCCCCGCCCGTCCCGTGGCCAGCGGGCCCGGAGGGCCAGGGCGATCCCGGCGAGCACCAGGGCGACCAGCGACAGGCGCGCGGCCACGAACACCAGCGGCTCCGACAGCGGCGCGACGTATCGCGCGGCGACGAAGCCCGAGGCCCAGATCAGGACGAAGGCGGCCGGGATCAGCCCGGTGAGGAACGGGGGCATGGCGCGGGCCACGCACCATAGGCGGCGGGTGAAGGCAACCGCTCTCCCGTCCCGGCCGTCATGCCGGGCGAACCGGCGATTGACGGGAGGTGCCCGAATGCCCGTATGAAGGCCCGTCTCGCCCCCATCGAAGCCTCCCCTTGAGCCGCACCAAAAGAACCCTCGACGTGGCGAGCCTCGCCGCGCAGCGCTTCGTCGCCCATGACGGGTGGGCGATCGCGAGCCACATCGCGCTGTCGATGCTGACCTCGCTGTTTCCGTTCCTGATCCTGCTCGCGGCGCTCGCCGGCGTGTTCGGCACCAAGTCGTTGGCGGACGAGGCCGGCACGCTGATCTTCGACGCGGTGCCGCGGGAGGTGGCCAAGCCCATCGTCGGCGAGGTCCATCGCATCCTCACCGAGCAGCGCGGCGGCGTGCTGACGCTGGGCGCGGTGCTGGCGCTCTACTTCTCCTCGTCGGGGGTCGAGTCGCTGCGGGTCGGGCTCAACCGGGCCTACGGCTTGCGCGAGATGCGGCCGTGGTGGCTCACCCGGCTCGAATCGATCGGCTACGTCGTCTGCGGCGCCTTCGCCATGCTGGCCTTCGCGCTGCTGGTGGTGCTCGGGCCTCTGATCTGGCGGCAGTTGGTGTTCGTGGCGCCGGGCCTGGAACCGCTCGGGCTCACCGTGGCGATCGGACGGATCGGCATCACCGCGTTCCTGATCGCGCTGGTGCTGGTGATCGCCCACAAGTTCGTCGCCGCCGGGCGCCGCTCGCTCGTCGCGGTGCTGCCCGGCATCGCCGTGACGCTGGTGCTGTGGTTCCTCGCCGGCCTCGGCTTCGGCTTCTATCTCGACCGGTTCTCGAACGCTTACGCCTCGACCTACGGGGGCCTAGCCACCGCGATGGTGTTCCTCGTGTTCCTCTACTGGCTCGCCGCGATGTTCCTGTTCGGCGGCGAGGTGAACGGCACGGTCATCGCGGCGCGGCGCCAGCGGCTCCAGGCGCGGATGCGGGCGCGTCAGGCGGAAGCGGCCTCGCGTCCGTGATCTTCCTTGCGCGCGCCAGTTCGGCCAGGCGCTCGATGCGGAAGCCCTTGGGCGGCAGGTCGATCATGAAGCGCTCGGCGATCTCGCCGAGCACGAAATCCGGGCGCACCCGTTCGAGATAGTGCCAGTCGATGCTGCTGCACCACAGGAAATGGACCTCGGCGAAGGTGTCGGCCAGGAGCGCGGTCAGCGTCGCGACCGGGCTGTAGCTCGTGTGCTGGCAGAACGAGTCGCCGAAGATCACGAGGCGGCGCGGATCGGCTGCGGGATCGTCGTTGCGGAAGACCGCATGCGCGCCGAGATGGGCCTCGATGCCGCGGCCTTCCGCCTCCAGCGCGGTCAGGAGGTCGTTGGCGTGGACGCGCCGCGCGGCCGTCGCGAAGGTGGTGACCGGCGCAGCCTCGAAGCGATGCGGATCGAGCTTGCGCCCGAGGTCGCCGCAGAACGGCACGGTGCCGCCGATGCGCCGGGATTCGAAGTCGCTCCTCGGCGCGACGCCCATGCGGAGAAGAATCGCCCGGTAGGCGATCTCGCTGCCGTGGAGCGTCCAGTGCGAGTCGGTGCGCAGGTAGAGCGGCGGTCCGTCTCGCGCGGCGCGGAAGGCGGCGTCGAGATCGACGAAGGCGCGCGCGCCGCGGGAAGCGGTGAGCCAGCGGGCGAGCCGCCGCACCGGGGCGCGGGCGGGATCGACGGCCAGCGCTGGCGCGAGGTCGCCGTAGACCGTCAGCTTCTCCGGGGCGACGGCGTGGATGTAGGTGGCGCCGAGCCGGTCGCAGGCCCGCACCCGGTCGGCGACGATCCGGCGCCAGCGCCAGAGCAGGCGGCGCGACACGCCGGGCCGACCGTACTGCGCCATCACACGGTTTGTGCCGCCGGTGAGGAAGAGCCAGCCGTCGCGGCCCTCATGCACGTCGGCGGTCGGCCCTTTCTCCGAGCCCGAGAACCCGCTTGTCATGCTCCGGCTGTAGCGGGTCAGGGCGGCCGAGCCTACCAGCGCCGCATCGCCACGAGGACGAAGGCGAGGCCCGCGCCGGCCATCACGTCGGGCAGGTAATGCCCGCCCGCGCCGATGGCGGCGACGATAATGGTCGCGTTGAGGAGGATCGCCAGCGGGCCGATCACCGGCACCGGCTTCAGCGCCCATCCGGTCAGCACCGCGAGGCTCGCGTGGAACGACGGGAAGGTGACGAGGCCGCGGATCTCGAACAGGGACAGGGTGTGGAAGCTGCCGTCGCGGAGCGCCCGGAGCATGTCGAGATGCCAGAGCGCGCCGACGGTCTCCAGCTCACCGGTCGGCCGGGCCTGCGCCGCCGCGTAGGTGCCCGCCGCCGGGACGAAGGCGGAGACGAGGATGCAGGCGGTGAGCGCCAGGGTGAACAGCCTGGCGAAGGCCCAGAGCCGCCCGGTGCGCCCGCATGCGCTCAGCACGATCACGACGAGGCCGATCTGCGGCCCGCTGGAATGATAGGCGAGCGCCAGCGCATGGGCGATGTCCGGATGCGCGGCGAGGAACGCGAGATAGGCCGGGCCGTCGAAGCCCAGAGCTGTTTCGATGCCGGCCAGGGCGTCGTCGGCGAGCGGCAGGGCCGGCATCGCGGCGAGCACGTGCAGGACGGCGAGCGCCGTGGTGACGGCGACGAGGTAGGCGCTCGACAGCGCCATCGCCCGGAGCTTGGGCTCGCGGATCAGGCTGCACAGCAGCGCCGCCGCGAGCAGCAGCGCGAGGGCACCGAGCGCGGCGAAAAAACCCGTCGGCTCGACCCGCAGGCCGGTCCAGGCGATGGCGAGGAGATCGAGCGCACCGACCGCGGCGGCGAACGCCCAATAACGCCGGCCCGGCGCGGCGAGCCCGGCGGTGAGGGGCTGCTCGCGCTTCGCTTGCCCCGCGCGGACACCGCCGACCGCCTGCGCGGGCAGGCACCGGGCGCTCGCTGCGCGTTCCACATCGAGCAGCATCCGGCCCCGGCTCCAAACGATCCTTCGGACTGAAACCCGCGAGCCGCCCGGCGGGGTCCCGCCGAGCTTGGCATTTTCCACGGACGGCGGGGGGAGCGGGTGCCGATCGAGGCCGCTCTATGAGCGCATCCCACTCATCCCGCTCATCCTGAGGTGGCAGCGCGAAGCATCGCCCTCGAAGGAGAGCTCCAACTCGCACACGACTTCTGGAGCCCTCCTTCGAGGCTTGCGCTTCGCTCCAGCACTTCAGGATCAGGGGGATGGATGGGAGGAAACCGTCAGTTCCGCGCCGGCAGGCGCGGGATCAGCCCGACCTTCGGCCGGCTGTGGCGGAACTGGCCGCGCTCGACCGCCACAAAAGTGAGGATCGTCAGCGCGAGCGTCGTCAGCCACCACACCACCGTGAGGCCGACGCCGACGCAGCCGACCGCGAAGGCGGTGGCGAAGGCCGCCATGGCGCAGGGTACGAGCGCCGTGGCGTCGCGGCCGGCCCGCTGGATCGCCCGGTGCAGCGCGAAGGCGGCGGCGAAGGCGCCGACGATGCCGAGTTCGTACCAGAACTCGAACAGCATCGTGGTCGGCGCGTTGGCCGGCACGATGCCGAAAATGCGCCCGCGCGCCGCCGTCTCCAGGCCGTGGCCGGTGATGAGCCGCACCGGCTCCGATGCGACGAGCTTCTGCCACGCCTTGAGCGCCAGCACGCCCGGCGCCACGGGTCCGAACAGCGCAGCCCCCACCGGCCGGGCCAGGAAGGGCAGCAGCGGCGCGACGGCGAGCAGGCCCGCGGCGCCGAGCGCGGTCACCTTCACCCCGAGCGACAGGCGCCAGTTCGTCAGGGCGAAGGCGAGCGCGCCGACGGCCAGCGCGAACAGCGGCGTCGAGCCCGGCGCCGTCAGCAGCGCGCCCGCGGCCAGCACCGCCACCACCAGGGATTCGGTGTCGCGTCGCCGCGAGCGCAGCCACGCGACGGCCGGCCACGCGAGGAGCGCCAGCACCACGCCACCGCGCTCCAGCGCGCTATCGCCGTCCGGGTTGCCCTGGAGCATCGCGGCGCCGCCGAGGCCGACGAGAATCGCGACGATGGAGGCCGCGCCGACGCCGAGCGGCAGCAGGTAGAGGTTGGCCGAGCGCATCCGGTCGGGAAGCGAGAGATAAGCCAGCAGCGTCATCACCACGGTGGCGAGGAGGTTGCCGAAGCGCTCGCTTGCCTGACCCGGAAACGGCGTCCAGACGAGGCTGAGACCGCACCAGAACACCACCAGCAGCCCGGCCAGGAACGAGGGCGCCGTGAGGAGGCGGCGCAGGGCCGGCTGGACCGCGCGCTGGCGCCGGTCGATGGCGCTCGCGGTGATGAGCAGCACGACCGCGATGGGGGCGAGCACCACGGCGGCGCGGCGCGACACCTGGGCGGCCACCGGCAGGGCCACGAACAGGCCGAAGAAGCCCATGCGGCGCAGCAACGCCGCCGCGTCGAGGGCGGGGTCCACGGTCGTGTTGGCTGAGCGCGGCATGGGAAGGGGTCCGGCGACGGCGCGCGATGCGCCCGCCCTGACCCTACCTAGTGCAGCCACGGTTGGGCGGCTGTAGGCCCGATGCAACACCTTTTTCAGTTGGCCTCGGTCGCCGGCGCCCGCCTCGGTGGCCTCAGGCTTTCGCAAAGGCCGCCGCGCGTAGCGCTCTTCGCGCTGCGAAGCCGCCTGGGCGGCTTCGAGTGAAGTCAAACCGGGGTGGTTTCGACGCGCCGACGCCGCGTGCGGCGAGCCATATGGCGGCCGAAATCGGCGGTGACGCGCCAGCCGGCCCAGGCGGCGAGGAAGCCGAGCAGTCCCGCCACGACGCCGTCGACGGTCGTCGGCACGGCGGGCCGGTAATCGCGATAGGCGGCCCGCGCGATGCCGAGATCGGGCTCCTTGGCGATGACGAACAGGCGGCCGAGCGGGCTTGGCGCCGTGTCGAGAGCCTGCTTCTGTGCCTCCAACGTCTTCAGCCGCTCGATATCGGCCCGCGCCGCCGCGCCGCGGCGCGCCGCGAAGGCGTCGGGGTTCTGGCGCAGCCGCTCCAACGCCTGCTCCCGGCTGTTCCCGGTCGCCTGCGCGTCGGCATCGAGGGTGGCGATAGAGCGGCGCAGCTCGTCCAGCGCCCCGCCGAGGCGCTGGGCATATTGCTGCGCGAATTCCGGCCCCTGCGCGGTCAGGGCCGCGACGAGCAGGCCGAAGGCGAGGCCGAGGGTGCGGACGACGCGGAACACGGGCAGTCTCCTCGGTCATAGGGCCGTGCATCCCCTCTCCCCGCTGTGCGGGGAGAGGGCTTTGCCGACCTCGTCGTCGGCAAAGCGAGAAGGAGGGCGAAGGTGAGGGGGCGGTCCAAGAGAAGCCTCTTCCGTAGTGTCTCCCTCACCACCGTTTCGGCTCCGCCTCCGCTTCCTGCATGGACGACGAGGTCCATGCAGGCCTCTCCCCGCGTGCGGCGAGAGGGAAACGCAGCGGCATCCGGTTCGCCTCTTCGACTCCTGACCCTCTGGCAGCTAGGGCGCCTGCAATCGACGGGGAGAGCGCGACCGCTCACCCTCCTACGGAAACCACCGCCGCCGCCACCGCCGCCTCGTCCAGCGCGTCCACCGCGCCCGTCACCTTCGCGGCCCGCGTCGGTCGGCCCGGTGCCAGGATCAGGATCACCGTCTCGAAGCCGGGGCAGGCGGGGTCGGCGCAGACGATTTCGCTCACCGTCATTGCCGTGTCGGGGCCGAAGCCCCCCGCCGCCCGCGCCCAGGCCTCGACCCGGCGGCGGGCGGGTGCGTCGGGAAGCGCGCGGCGTCCGAACAGGGCCATGCCGGATCAGGCCGGCAGCGTCAGGCGGCCGGCTTCGCCGCCGGCCGTGCCGAAGGCGAGGCGGCGGCCGACCGCGTCCCAGGCGAGCGCCGAGATCGCCCCGCCCTTGGTGGCCGGGCGCACCAGCAGCTCGGCGGCGTCGGTGAAGCGCACCAGCAGCACGCAGCCGTCCTCGTAGCCGATGGCGAGCACGGGGGATTTCGGGTGGAACGCCACCTGCGAGACCCGGGCCGGGCGCACGCCGCATTCCCGCGGCGCCTTGCCCGTCGGCCCCTCCTTCGAGTCGAACGGCCAGACGATGGCGGCTTCCGCCCCGCTGGTGGCGAGCCACTTGCCGTCGGACGACCACGACAGCGAGCGCACCTTGGCCGGGTAGCCCGACATCCGCATGTGGCCCTTGTCGGGCTGGAGGCGCCAGCCGTGCAGCGCGTTCTCCTGCATGGTCGAGACGACGAAGCGCCCGTCGAGCGACCACGTCACGTCGAGATGCGAGCCCTTCCACTCGATGAATTCCGGCGGGGTCTCGAGGTTGGGGTACCAGAGGCTGACCCCGTTGTAGTGCGCGACCGCGAGCCGGTAGCCCTTCGGGGCGAAGGCGAGGCCGCGTGCCGTCGAGGGGGCGGCCCACGTCTTCTCGCGGCCCTTGGCGTCGCGGGCGACGACGTTGCGTCCGCTCGCATAGGCGATGGCGCCGTCCGGGTGGAGCGCCAGCGCATCGACCCAGCCCTTGACGCTCGCCAGCTCCGCGGCGGCGCCCTTGGCGTCGGTGGCGACCACGCGCCCGTCGTCGCCGGCGCTGACGAGGCGCTTGCCGTCGCCGATCGCCGACAGGATCGCGCCTTCCGGATGCGCCATCACCGCCTCGGGATCGCCGTCGCGCACGAGCAACACCCGCCCGTCGCCCAGCGCAAGCGTGAGGGCGTCGCCGAGCCAGTGGGCGGCGGTGACGTGGGCGCCGGCTTCGAGTCCCACGACGTGCTCGGCCAGCGTTGGGGCGGAGACGCTCATTCGGATCGACCTTCCTTCATATCGCGATCAACGGACGGAACCGGCGGCAGGCCGGTTCGAGAGGATGACGAGGCTGGCGCCGAGGCAGAGGGTGCCGGCGACAGTGGCCGGAACCGCCAGGGCCGCCACGCCGAGATGCGTATGGGCGAGCGTGCCGGCAACCGCCCCGATCAGCAAAGCGGTCCAGACCGCGGCGTCGCCCACCCAGCCGAGGCGGGGCGCGCGCCCGGCCAGCGCCAGGGCCGCCTTCTGCCCGAACGAGAACAGGGCGCCGGTGATGAAGGTGGTGCCGGCGCGAAAGCCCTGCACGTGGGCGAGCACGGCGTTCTGCCCGCCCATGGCGAGCGCCAGGAACAGCGAGGCGGTGCCGATATGCACGTCCTCGATCGCGACCGTGAGGGCCGCCGTCACCGTGACGGTCTCGTAGGCCAGCACCGCGGGCGTGACCCAGCGGGCGGGGGTCAGCGCGGCGAGCGCCCCGCCGGTCACCGCGCCGGTCAGGAACGCCGCGATCAGCAGCGCGGGCAGCACCGCGTGGAACCCGTCGCCGCGGCCCACCGCGACCGCGAGCTGCGTCGTGTTTCCACTCATGAAGGACGTGTAGAACCCGCCCAGGCGGATGAAGCCCAGCGCGTCGATGAAGCCGGCGAGCATCGTCAGGACCACGCCGAAGCCGAGCAGCCAGGGGCGCGTCACGAAACGAGCCTGACCGTTTCGGCCGTCCCGTCAAGGTTAACCAATCGGTTACCAATTACGCGCAAATCGAAGCAATCACGGTGAACGCGGCCCTCCACGGCCCCGTTGGTCCGGCGATCCGCAAGCTCGGCCGTTGCCCGAGCCCGGGTGAGTTGGAGTTCTGCCATGATCCCCTTCGCCTGCACCGCCGCCGCCCTTCCCGCCTTTCCGTTCGCGCCGAGCGCCGGCACGATCCTGGTCGTCGAGGACGAGGCCTTCGTCTGCGAGCTCGCCGCCGAGGCCCTGCTCGACGAGGGATACCGCGTGCTGACGGCCGCCGACGCCGACGAGGCCGAGGCGATCCTGTCGCGCGAACAGGTGGACCTGCTCTTCACCGATATCGATCTCGCCCGCAACACGAACGGGATCGCGCTGGCCCACCGCGCCCGCCGCGCCCTGCCGCGCCTGCCGGTGGTCTACACCTCGGGCGGTCGCGACGGCCTGTCGGCGGCGGAAGCCGTCTCCCGTTCGGTGTTCGTGCCCAAGCCCTACCGCACCGCCCAGATCGTGGCCGTGACCCACGATCTGCTGCGCGACCGCGGCTGACCTTTCTCGCCCGCAGCCAACCACGAGCCCCGATGATGCGCCGCCCCCTCGCCTGCGCCCTGCTTCTGCTCGCGCTGACCCCCGCCTTCGCTCCCGCGGCACAAGCCGCCTGTGCCGTCGAGGATGCCGGGCTGGAGCCGGCCATCGCCGAGAAGAAGGAGTTGCAGGAGGCCAAGAACGCCCAGATCGTGCGCGACCTGCGGACGCTGCGCGACGCCGCGATCGTGCTCGAATCCTACGGCTTCCCGAAGGAGTGCAAGGAGCTGGTCGCCATCCTCAAGGAGCTGACCGCCAAGCCCGAGGCCACGATCAAGCGCAGCGGCGATACCGACGAGGAGAAGGCCGAGGAAATCCAAGAGTCCCGCGAGCCGAAGGTGGGGCCGAAGGAGCCGCGGGCGCGCTGAGCCGCCCGCTCACAAGAGGTTTTTCGGGAAGTCGCCTCCGCGGGGGACGATCCCGACTTTCGCGCCACCATGCCGGGCGATAGCCCCCGCGACCGTCTCCGGCGGGGTCGGGGCGCCCTCGCTCTCGCTGACCACCACTCCCAGAAGCGCCACGCCGTGGGCCCGCAGCGTCTCGATCGCGGTCAGCGCGTGGCTGATCGCGCCGAGATAGCTGCCCGAGACGAGCAGCGCGGGGAGATTCAGCGCCTTGAGCCAGTCGAGGCCGGTCGCGGCTTCCGTCACCGGGCTCATCAGCCCGCCGACGCCCTCGATCAGCACCGTCTCATCACCATCCGCTTCCCTCACCCGCGCCCGGCACCAGCCGACGAGGTCGTCGAGCGCGAGGCTGCGCCCCTCGCGCGCGGCGGCGAGATCGGGCGCAAGCGGCGCGGCGAAGCGCCAGGGCGAGCAGGCGGCGACCGCATCGGGCGTGCTCGCGAATCCCTGCGCCGCGAGCAACCGGCCGGTGTCGCTCTCGGGGAACGTCGGATCGTCGAGCGGGGGCACGCCGCTCGCCAGCGGCTTCAGGGCGCGGACGCCCCGCCCCTCCGCGCGCAAGTGCCGGACGAGGGCGGCGGTGACGTAGGTCTTTCCGATCTCGGTGCCGGCGCCGGCGATGAACAGGGCGGGCGGAAGCGGCATGGCGGCTCAGGCGGACACGGAAACGATCATCCCACCCACGACCTCATCCTGAGGTGCCGCGTGAGCGGCCTCGAAGGAGGGCTCCAGCGGAGCGCGCGATCCCTGGAGCCCTCCTTCGAGGCCTCCGCTTCGCTCCGGCACCTCAGGATGAGGGGGATGGGGTTGGATCGACGGAAGGGGCGGCGGGCCGCCCCACTCCCAAAGAATCACTTCTCGACGAAGGCCTTCTCGATGACGTAGTGGGCCGCCTCGCCGTGGTTGCCTTCCTCGTAGCCGAGCCCGGTCAGCATCTCGCGGGTGTCCTTGATCATCTCCGGCGAGCCGCAGAGCATGAAACGGTCGGCGTCGATCGCCATGGCGGGGAGGCCGATATCCTCGAACAGCTTGCCCGAGGTCATCAGGTCGGTGATCCGGCCGCGGTTGCGGAACGGCTCGCGGGTGACGGTCGGATAGTAGATCAGCTGGTTCGAGATCATCTCGCCCAGGAATTCATGCTTGGGCAGGGTCTGCGTGATGGTCTCGCCATAGGCCAGTTCCTGCACTTGGCGGCAGCCATGGACCAGCACGACCTTCTCGAAGCGGTCGTAGGTCTCCGGGTCCTTGATGATCGACAGGAACGGCGCGAGACCCGTGCCGGTGCCGAGCAGGTAGAGGTGGCGGCCGGGCAGGAGGTTGTCGAGCACCAGCGTGCCGGTCGGCTTCTTGCCGATCATGATCGGGTCGCCGACCTTGAGATGCTGGAGCTTGCTGGTCAGCGGGCCGTTCGGCACCTTGATCGAGAAGAACTCCAGCTCCTCCTCGTAATTGGCCGACACCACCGAGTAGGCGCGCAGGAGCGGCCGCCCCTCGACCTCGATGCCGATCATCGTGAACTCGCCGTTGCGGAAGCGGAATGCCGGATCGCGCGTGGTGCGGAAGGAAAACAGGGTGTCGGTCCAGTGATGGACGGAGAGGACGCGCTCCTCGTTGTACTTGCTCATCGGCCGCGGGCTTCCCGAATCTTCAGCGTTCAACGCGGGGTCATCTCGCAACCGCAGCATCCGCGTCAAGACGCAGGGATGCCACAGACGCGGGATTATGCGTTTGTCTGGAACTGTTCTTGAGACCGATGCATGCCTGCCCCCGGCCGGATGCATCGGCGATGGGCCGATTCCGGCGTCAGGGCCCCGGCTCGACCCGCACGTCGTCCAAGACGATCGGCGTATGGTGGTGGCCGGTATGGGCCGCGAACGCCTCGCCGGTGACGCGGAGCGTCCGACCGATCTTTATCCCGCCGAGATCGCGGAGCGTGGCCGCGAGTTGCACCTGCGTGATGCGGGCAATGGCCGGGCTCATGCCGTCGCGATCCGCTTTGTCCTGCGCCATGCAGACGGGCTCGGCGAGGGCGAGGACCAGAACCTTTTCCGGGCGGTCGCCGCGGGCGACGCTCTTGTAGTTGGGCGGTCCCGGATAGGTCCGATGGATCAAACGCCCGGTGAGGCCGATCCGGTTCGTGTAAGACAGGCAGGCCTCCGCCGCGCTCACGGCGATGGTCGATCCCGCGAGGAGGAGCGCCGCTGCCGTCACGCTCCGCATGGCTCCGCCTCTCCGGCTCACAACGGCTTCAGCCCCGCCTCGATCTCGGCCCGGCGCGGTTCGAGGAACGGCGGCAGGGCGAGGCGCTCGCCGAGCGTCGCCATCGGCTCGTCGGTGGCGAAGCCGGGCCCGTCGGTGGCGATCTCGAACAGGATGCCGTTGGGCTCCCGGAAATAGAGGCTGCGGAAGTAGTAGCGATCGACCGGGCCGCTGGAGGGCACACGGCGCTGTTTGAGGCGGTCGGCCCAGGCCGCGTAGTCCGCATCCGGCACCCGGAAGGCGACGTGGTGGACGCCGCCCGCGCCTTGCCGTGCAGGTGCGGAGGTATCCTTCAGGAGATGCACCTCCGCCGCCGGGCCGCCGGGGCCGGTCTCGAACACGCTCACCTCGCCCTCGGGCAATTCGAAGCTGCGGGCACGGGTGAAGCCCATGACCTCGGTGAGCACGGCTTCCGTACGCTCGGGGTTCGCCACCGCGAGGCGGATCGGCCCGAGGCCGCGGATCTGGTGGGCGGCCGGCACCGGGCTGCCCTCCCACGGATAGGCCTCACCCACTCGGCAATCGTCGATCAGGCTGAGACGCTGGCCCTCGCCGTCCTCGAAGTCGAGGGTGAGGCGGCCGTCACGTAGGGTCGCCGGATGGTGGTTCACGCCCTGGCGTCCGAGATGCTCGCGCCACCAGTCGAAGGTCCCCTCCCCCGACACGCGAAAGGCCGTGCGGCTGATGCTGTTGCCGCCGCGGCGCTCCGATGGGGCCGGCCAGTCGAAGAAGGTCAGGTCCGAGCCCGGCGAGGCACGCCCGTCGGCGTAGAACAGGTGATAGGCCGAGACGTCGTCCTGATTGACCGTCTTCTTGACCAGCCGAAGCCCCAGCACGCGAGTGTAGAAGGCGAGGTTGTCGGCCGCGCGCGCCGTGACGGCGGTGACGTGGTGGAGTCCGGTGAGCTGCATCGCAGGGCCTTGAGACGGAAGGAGCCGGGTGTTCTCCAGATAGGCGCTTTGAAGGTGAGCCCAAGACGTCGGCACGGCGCATGAAAAAGGCCGGCTCCGCGTCCCCGCGTGCCGGCCCCTGTCTCTCACGCCCGAAAGCGCGTCGCGTCACATCCCCGTCGGTCGCCCGGCGGCGACCACCAGCATGTTGCCGGCGCCGAGCGTCCGCGCGCCGGCGCGGCGGATGTCGGCTTGGGTGACGTTCGCCACCATGTCGTTGCGGCGGGCGATGTAGTCCATGCCCAGCCCCTCGAAGGCGATCTGCACGAGCTGGCCGGCGATCTTGGTCGAGGTGTCGAAGCCGAGCGCGTAGGAGCCGGTGAGATAGTCCTTCGCCTTCTGCAGTTCCTCGTCGCAGGGGCCGTCGGTGATGAGGCGGGAAATCTCGTCGCCGATCACGTCGAGGGCTTCGGTCACCCGCTCGTTCTTGGTGGCGGTGTAGCCCCAGGTCATGGCGACCGCCCGGTGCGAGGTCAGCGAGGTGCCGACCGTGTAGGCGAGGCCCCGCTTCTCGCGCACCTCCTGGAACAGGCGCGAAGTGAAGGCGCCGCCCCCCAGGATGTGGTTCAGCACGTAGGCCGGGATGAAGTCGGGATCGCGCCACGCGATGCCCGGCAGGCCGAAGCGGATCACCGATTGCGGCACGTCGAGATCGACGACGATGCGGCTGCCGAGTTCGCGGATGCTCGTGGCCGGCACGGGCTTGAGCGGCCCGGCCTCGGGCAGGCCGCCGAAGGCGCGCTGGATCATGGCGGCGATGCCGTCCGCGTCGAAGGCGCCGACGGCGGCGACCTTCAACCCGCCGCGGCCGATGAGCGCCCGGTGCATCGCCACGAGGTCGTCGCGGGTGATGGCCGAGACGGTCTCGATCGTGCCCGAGGACGGGCGGCCGTAGGGATGGTCCGGGAAGGCGGTGCGGAAGTAGCGGCGCGAGGCCAGCACGCCGGGATCGTTCTGCTGGTAGCGCAGGCTGGCGATCATCTGCGCCCGCACCCGCTCGACGGAGGGCGCATCGAAGCGCGGCTCGGCGAGCGCGAGCGCCAGAAGGCGGATCGCCTCGTCGGCATGGGTCAACAGGGTCTTGAGCGAGCCGCCGATGGAATCGGGGCCGGTGTGGAAGCTCAGCTCGATCGCGCGCGCCGCCAGCGCCTCCTGAAAGGCGTTGGAATCGAGGTCGCCCGCGCCCTCGTCGAGCAGGCGGCTGAGCATCTGCGCGGTGCCGGACTTGCCCTCGGGGTCCTGCGCCGCACCGCCTTCGAAGGTGAAGGACAGGGCGATCATCGGCACCACGGGGGAGGCGACGTGCCACGCCTCGATGCCGGGGGCGGCCACGACCGGCAGCGCCTGGGTCGGCGAGGTCGCGGTGCGGGTGCCAGTCTCGGCGAGGTTCATCGGACGGTTCCTGAATATTTCTGAAATCGGCGCCCTGCCTCTCGAGGCGGCGCCGTCAAAGGGCGAGGGCCGGCGTCAGGCGACCGCGACGTCGGGGTCGCGGGCCTTGGTCAGGTAGCCGGTCACCGAGCGGGCGGGCACGAGGTAGCGCGCGGCCACTGCGGCGAGCCGGTCGCGGGTCACCGCCTCAATGTCGGTCGGCCAGCGACGCACCTCCTCCACGCTCTCGCCGATGGCGAGCGCCGAGCCGTAGATGCGGGCGAGCGAGGACTGCGAATCGGAGGAATAGACCGTCTCGGCCACGAGCCGGATCTTGGCCCGCTCGATCGCCTCGGGGTCGAGCGCCTCGGCGGCGCGGCGCAGCACGCGGTCGATATGCTCCTCCAGCGCTTCCAGGCTCACGCCCTCGGCGGGCACGGCGTAGACGGCGAACCGCGTGTCGTCCATCGCCGAGCCCATGTACCAAGCGCCCGCGTTCACCGCGACACCGAGTTCGAGCACGAGCTGGCGGTAGAGGAACGAGGTCGCGCCGCCGCCGATCACCTCGGCCAGCAGTTCGAGCGCGTGGCCCTCGCCGTCGCGGGCGGTCATGCACGAGGGAGTGAGGTAGAGCCGCTGCAGCGTCGGCTGCTCGACCTTCGGGTCGGCCACCGCGATGCGGCGCATCGCCCGCGGCTCCGGCTCACGCGGGCGCAGGCGTTTGGGCCGCGCACCCTGCGGCGTCACCCGGCCGTAGGTGCCCTCGGCCAGGCGGCGCACCTCGTCCGGCGTCACGTCGCCGGCCACCACGAGGATCGCGTTCTCGGGGGTGTAGAAGCGCTTGTAGTAATCGATCGCGTGGGTGCGGTTCAGCTCCTCGATCTCGTGCATCCAGCCAATGATCGGGATGCCGTAGGGATGGTGCACGAACAGCGAGGCCGCCATCGCCTCGGAAAGCTGGGCCGACGGGTCGGTCTCGACCCGCATGCGGCGCTCCTCCAGCACCACGTCGCGCTCGGGCGCCACCACGGCGTCGTCGAGGACGAGGCCGCCCATCCGATCGGCTTCGAAGCCCATCATCGTGCCGAGATGGTCGCGGGCGACGCGCTGGAAATAGGCGGTGTAGTCGTAGCTGGTGAAGGCGTTCTCCTGGCCGCCGAGCCCCGAGACCGCCTTGGAGAAGGCGCCGGCCGGGTGCTGATCGGTGCCCTTGAACATCAGGTGCTCGAGGAAGTGGGCGATGCCCGACTGGCCGATCGGATCGTCGGCCGAGCCGTTGCGGTACCAGATCATGTGAGTCGCGACGGGAGCGCGGTGATCGGGCACCACCACCACGTCGAGGCCGTTGTCGAGGGCGAAGGCCGTGACCTCCGGCCCGCCGGCCTCGGATCGCCCGAACGGGGCCGCCTCCACCCGGCCGGCATGCGCGAAGCCGCGCTGCGGTCCCAGAGGGGGGGTGGCCTTCCGGTAGAGGTGCATTGTCTGTCCCTGTGCGGGGGCTCTTCCGCCCGTCCGCGCTTTCCGTCCCGATTGCCCGGCATTCTCCCGAGAATGCGTGCCGGGCGCAAATACCGTACCGCGCGGCGTGTCCGCGCGGCCACTCCCGATCGTCGTCACCGCGAAACCCGCCACGCGGCGGTGGGATCCGGTCCCCGAGGCCGCGGCGCCGCGGGAGTTCAGTAGCGTCCCGGATTCCTCAGATAGGCACGCGGGTCGGCTTCTTCACGGTCGCTGATCGGCCCGCCGACGGGCGTGCCTCCGGGCTTGGCGACCTTGATCGGGGCCTTGCGGTAGCCGGTCGGCGGATCGGTCAGGGTGTCGCGATCCGGCTCGGCCACCGCCGGCTCGGTCTTCTCGGCCTTGCCCTTGAAGATTTCGAACGGGTTGAGCCACGTCGAATCGCGGGTGTCGCCCTGGCCGGGGCTGCCCGCCGGGCCGGTGACCGCACCCGCGCCCGCGCGACGGCCGGCTTCCATCTCGTAGATCGAGAGCGTCTCGTTGTTGTCGTTCATGCGGCCTTGCGCGCCGCGCACGATCGGCTTCTTGGCCTCGACCGCGGCGCGCTCGCGGGCAATCACCTCCGGGTCCTTCGGCCAAGCGGGGTCCGCTTGCCGCGCGCGGGGCACGGGAAGACCGGCGGTGAGGTCCTGCTGGCCGCCGAGCTTGGGCGGCATGGCGAGGGGCGCGCGCTCGCGATAGTTGATGGCCGGGCGCTCGGGCTCGATCAGGCCGATGCCGCTGAGCGCGTCGCGCATCAGTTCGCCCTCGGCGCGGGCGGATGTGGCGGCGAGGCCGGCCGTGATCGCCGTACAGGCCAGAAGGGAACGGAGGACCGGAGAAGTCCGGTTTCCAGACACGCCGCGCCGCCCGCTCATCTCGCCCTCTCCCGCCTTCAGGCCGGCCCTCTGATGGAGCCGTCGGCCGGATCGTCCCCGGACATCATCGCCCCGATCCCCGGTGACGGCGTGGGCCGGGTTTCGGGCGATCGTATGGCGAGGGCGCGCTTTGCCGCAGCCTCGGGCGTGGAACGTGTGGGCTCAGGCACCCACCCGGGTGGCCGGGCGCAGGCTGTCGAGGATCAGGCCGACGACGCCGGCCACGATCGCGGCGTCCGCCACGTTGAACACGTACCACGACCACGTGCCCGCATGGAGATGCACGAAATCGAACACGGCGCCGTAGGCCGCCCGGTCGATGGCGTTGCCGAGCGCGCCGCCGACGATGAGGCCGAGCGCCACCGCGAGCAGCCGCGTCGCCGCCCGGGTCATCCAGACTGAGAGCCCGACGGACGCCGCAAGCGAGAGCGCCACCAGCAGCCAGCGCCCGATCCCGCCCTCCTGCTGGAACAGCCCGTAGGAGATGCCCCGGTTCCACACCACGACGAGGTCGGCGAACGGCGCCACCCGCCACGGCCCGGTCATCACCAGATCGGTGCCGAAATAGAGCCCGAGCTTGGTCGCCTGATCGAGCAGCAGGGTGGCCAGGGCGGCCAGGAGGCCGGCGCGGAAGGGGGTCATCGGGGGCACTCGTTCCGAGCGGAGCGGGCGCGGCCAATGCCCTCCCCCCGCACAGGGGGGAGGGAGAACCCGCGATCCATTCTTCGGCTCGACACGCTCACGCGGCAGCCGGATTGGCCGCGTCCCACTCCCGCAGCGCCTGCGCGTCGCGCGGCGTCACGTCGGGGTAATCGGCGTCCTCGCCGACCGTCTCGGTCACCCGCCACGAGCGGGCGCATTTGCGCCCTTCCGCCCGCTGCGGCACCACGGCCACGCCCTTCACCTCGTCGAGGCGGAAGGCGTCGGCCGGCCCCTCGCCGTCGCGGACCGTGATGGCGGACGTGATGCAGACCTCGGCGAAGTCGACGCCGTCCAGCGCCCCGAGCAGGTCGGGATCGGACACGTACACGACGGGGGCCGCCTCCAGACTCGCACCGATGCGCTTGGCCGCGCGCTCGATCTCCAGCGCCCCGGTGACGACCCGGCGCACCCGCCGGATCTTTTGCCAGCGCGCGGCGAGCGCGTCGTCGCGCCAGTCCGCGGGCGTCTCCGGCAAAGTCTGGAGATGCACCGAGCCGGCCTCCGACGGGGTGCGGTCGAGCCATGCCTCTTCCGCCGTGAAGGCCAGCACCGGCGCGAGCCAGACCGTGACGCGGGCAAACGCTGCGTCGATGACCTGCAGCGCGGCCCGGCGCGTCGGCGACGAGATCGGATCGCAGTAGAGCGCGTCCTTGCGGACATCGAAGTAGAAGGCCGAGAGGTCGCCGGTCATGAATCCGTTGAGCAGCGCGACGATCCGCTTGGTGTCGTAGGTCGCGTAGGCCTCGCGGATCTCGCCGTCGAGCTGGGCCAGCCGATGCAGGATTAGCCGCTCCAGCTCCGGCATGTTTTGGAGGGGCACGTCGTCGCCGGGCACGTGATGCGCGAGCGAGCCGAGCATCCAGCGCAAGGAATTGCGGAGTTTGCGGTAGGTCTCGGCGAACGTCTTCACGATCTCCGGGCCGATCCTCAGATCGTCGGAATAGTCCGAAGCGGCAACCCACAGGCGCAGGATGTCGGCGCCCGACTCCTTGATGACGGTCTGCGGGGCGACGACGTTGCCCTTCGACTTCGACATCTTCTCCCCCTTGGGGTCGAGGACGAAGCCGTGGGTGAGCACCACGTCGTAGGGGGCGTGGCCGCGCGTACCGCAGGATTCGAGCAGCGAGGACTGGAACCAGCCGCGATGCTGGTCGGAGCCCTCCAGATACATCACCCGGTCCGGCCCGCCGTCTACCGCGCGGCGGATGCCGGCGAGACCGGGGAAGGCTTCGGCGTCGTCCAGCACGAAGGCGTGGGTCGAGCCGGAATCGAACCAGACGTCGAGGACGTCCGTGACTTTCTCAAAGGCCGCCGGATCGTGCTCGGGGGCGAGGAAGCGCGCGGTGGCGTCGTCCTTGAACCACGCGTCGGCGCCCTCCGCCGCGAAGGCCTTTGCGATCCGGGCATTCACCGTCTCGTCGCGCAGCACCTCACCAGTCTCCCGGTGGACGAACACGGTGATCGGCACGCCCCAGGCGCGCTGGCGCGAGACCACCCAATCGGGCCGGCCCGAGACCATGCCGTTGATGCGGTTCTTGCCCTGCGGCGGCACCCACTGGGTCTGCTCGATGGCGTGGAGCGCCGTCTCGCGCAGCGTCCGGTTGCCGAACGCGTCCACCGCCCGGTCCATCGCGATGAACCATTGCGGCGTGTTGCGGAAGATGACGGGCTTCTTCGAGCGCCAGGAATGCGGATACTGATGGCGCAGCACGCCGCGGGCGACCAGCGCGCCGGCTTCGGTGAGGGCCGCGATCACCGCCTTGTTGGCGTCGCCCTTGTCGCCCTTGTCGTTGAAGACGCGCCGGCCCGTGAAGCCCGGCGCTTCCTTGGTGAGCGCCCCGTCGGCGTCCACCGTGTAGGGGATGCGGGTCTCGATGCCGGCCTCGGCGAGGCGGCGGCCGTTGGCCATCCAGACCTCGAAATCCTCGCGGCCGTGGCCCGGCGCGGTGTGGACGAAACCGGTGCCGGCCTCGTCGGTCACGTGGTCGCCGTCCATCATCGGCACCGTGAAACCGTAGCCCGGATCGAAGTTTTGTAAGGGGTGCGAGAGGGTCAGCCCGGCGAGCGCCTGCGTCGGCACGTCGGCCACGCGCTCGAAACCCTCGACGCGCGCGGCCTTAAACACGCCCTCGGCCAGCGCGTCGGCGAGCAGGTAGGTGTCGCCGACCTTGGCCCAGTTGTCCTCGGCGGCGGCCGTGACGCGGTAGAGCCCGTAAGCGACTTTTTTGGAGTAGGCGACGGCGCGGTTGCCCGGCAGTGTCCACGGGGTCGTCGTCCAGATGACGACGCGGGCGCCGCTCAACTCCGGCGTAGCGCCGTCGCGGATCGGGAACGCGACGAACACCGTGTCGCTGACATGCTCCTCGTACTCGACCTCGGCCTCGGCGAGCGCGGTCTTCTCCACCACCGACCACATCACCGGCTTCGAGCCGCGATAGAGCTGGCCCGAGGCCGCGAACTTCATCAGCTCGGCGGCGATGCGGCTTTCAGCCGGATAGGCCATGGTCGAGTAGGGCCGGTCCCAGTCGCCGGTGACACCCAGCCGCTTGAACTCGTCGCGCTGGACGTTGAGCCAATCGGCCGCGAAGGCCCGGCATTGCTGGCGGAACTCCAGCACCGGCACCTCGTCCTTGTTCCGGCCCTTGGCGCGGTACTGCTCCTCGATCTTCCACTCGATCGGCAGGCCGTGGCAGTCCCAGCCCGGCACGTAGTCGGCGTCGTTCCCGAGCGCACCCTGGCTGCGGACGATCACGTCCTTGAGGATCTTGTTGAGCGCGTGCCCGATATGGATGTTGCCGTTGGCGTAGGGCGGGCCGTCATGCAGCACGAAGCGCGGCCGGCCCTTCGCCGCCACACGGATTTTTTCGTACAAGCCGATCTGATTCCAACGTTCCAGCAGGAGCGGCTCGCGGGCCGGCAGGCCGGCGCGCATGGGGAACTCGGTCTTCGGCAGGAAGAGGGTCTTGGAATAGTCGCGGGCGGCCGCAGCGGGGGCGGCATCGGGCTGGTCGCTCATGGCGGGTTCGGCGTCTTCGGTACGGGCGATAAGGGAACGGGGCGAAAGCGGTCACCCGGCATCCGGCGGCCGCCAGGAGGCGGTGCCTACGCGGAAGCCGGGCCCGTAATTCGCTGCGCCGAGGAGATCATGCCGAACATGGGAGCGCTTCTAGAATGCGCCCCCGAAAAGGGAAAGCCGGTTCTTGCTCGGCCTCAAGCGCCGGCGGCCGCGGCCGCGGGCATCGAGTCCCTTTGGGCTTCTCGCTCCGCTCGACGCCTCGGCAGGGCCGAGGCCGCTCGAGCGGGGCGCACTTCGCGCCCGGCCATACGGAGCTGCCGCACGATACGCCCGATTGCCCTGCACCTTTGGGGGCGTCGGCTCAATTCCGGATCACCACCCGCGTGCCGCCATAGGCGCGCGTGAGCCCGAACAGCTCGCGGGCGTGCGCCGGATGCAGGCGGATGCAGCCGTGGCTCGCCCGGCGCCCGAGTGCGCCGACCGCGTAGGTGCCGTGGATGGCGTAGCCGCCGCTGTAGAACATCGCGTAGGGCATCGGCGCGCCGTGATACTTGCGCGAGCGCCACATCGGCGCCATCAGCCCGACCCGGTAGCGGCCGTTCGGCGTCACGAACCCGCGCCGCGCGGTCGAGACCGGCCAGTTGTAGGCGAGCACGCCGCGGACGTAGACCTGCATCCGCTGGGCCGTCTGATCGACCTGCGCGACGACCGAGGCCGCGGCGGGCCGCACCGGCAGCGCGAGCAGGAGGGCGAAGAGGGCGGCGGACAGGACTCGGGCGATGGACACGGGGGCTCGAACCTCCGCGGCCGCGCGTCTGGGCCACTTCCCCTTGATCGCGCTCGCGTTTCGGTTGCGAAAGGGCCGGATTCGAGTTCTCGACAGCCGAGTCGGGTTACAAAGCCGCGGCCGACTACCGAGTCGCGATTGAGGGTCGGGATTAAACGGACTAGCGTCGCGCCAAGCCGCCCGGCCGAGGCCGCGCGAGACGGTATCGGTGAGGAACCATGGCCCATTCCGCCCACGCCGCGTCCCACGGCGCCAGCGCGCCCGCCGCGCATACGCCGTGGTACAAGGTGCTCTACATCCAGGTGCTGATCGCCATCGCGCTCGGCATCTTCGTCGGCTGGATTGCGCCCGACTGGGGCAAGTCGTTCAAGTGGATGGGCGATGCCTTCATCGCGCTGATCAAGATGATGATCGCGCCGATCATCTTCTGCACCATCGTCCACGGCATCGCCTCGATCGGCGACCTCAAGAAGGTCGGCCGCGTCGGCCTGAAAGCCTTGATCTACTTCGAGGTGGTCTCCTCGGTCGCGCTGCTCGTCGGCATCCTCGTCGGTGAGATCATCCAGCCCGGCGCAGGCTTCGGCGCCGACGTGACCAAGCTCGATGCCAAGGCGGTCGAGGGCTACGCCAGCAAGGCGGCGGCCGATTCCACCATCGCCCACCTGATGGCGATCATCCCGAAAAGCTTCTTCGACGCCTTCGCCACCGGCGACCTGCTGCAGGTGCTGCTGATCTCGATCCTCACCGGCGTCGTGCTCACCGGCATGGGCAAGAAGGGCGAGAGCATCACCCACGGCATCGACGCGGCGGGCCAAGTGTTCTTCCGCATCATCGGCCTCATCGTGAAGCTCGCGCCGATCGGCGCCTTCGGCGCGATGGCCTTCACGGTCGGCCAGTACGGCATCGGCAAGGTCGTGGACCTCGCGTGGCTGGTCGGCACCTTCTACACCACCTCGCTGCTGTTCGTGTTCGTGGTGCTGGGCGGCATCGCGGCGTTCGCCGGCTTCTCGATCCTCAAGTTCCTCGCCTACATCAAGGACGAGTTGCTGATCGTGCTCGGCACCTCGTCGTCCGAGACGGTGCTGCCGCACATGATGACCAAGATGAAGCGGCTCGGCGCCTCGGATTCGGTCGTCGGCCTCGTGATCCCGACCGGCTACTCGTTCAACCTAGACGGCACCAACATCTACATGACGCTGACCACCCTGTTCCTGGCGCAGGCCGTGGGCGCGGACCTCACGATCGGCCAGTACGCGACGATCTTCCTCGTCGCGATGCTGACCTCGAAGGGCGCCTCGGGCGTGACGGGGGCGGGCTTCATCACGCTCGCCGCGACGCTCGCCGCCATCCCCGGCAACCCAGTGCCGGTCGCCGCGATGACGCTGGTGCTCGGCGTCGACAAGTTCATGTCGGAGTGCCGCGCGCTGACCAACCTCATCGGCAACGGCGTCGCCACCATCGTGGTCTCCCGCTGGGAGGGCGAACTCGACAAGGAGAAGCTCGCCCAGGTGATGGCGCATCCGGTCTCGATCGGCACCGAGATTTCGGACGAGGACCCGGTCGCCCCCGGCGACGAGGCGACGGCCCCGAAGGTCGTGGCGGCGCAGTAAGGGCTTGGGCGGGCAAAGACTCCGCATCGGGATCGATCTCGGCGGCACCAAGATCGCCGGGATCGTGCTCGCCCCCGACGGGACGACGCGGGCCGAGAGGCGCGTGCCGACCCCGCGAGGCGACTACGGGGGCACGCTGGATTCCATCGCCGCCCTCGTCGCCGGCCTTGAGGCCGAGGCCGGCAGGCAAGGAGCGAGCGTCGGCATCGGCATGCCCGGCGCGGTCTCGCGCCAGAGCGGGCTGATCAAGAACGCCAACTCGGTCTGGCTCAACGGCAAGCCGTTCGCGGGGGACCTCGCCGCCCGGCTCGCCCGTCCGGTGCGGGTCGAGAACGACGCCAACTGCCTCGCGGTCTCGGAGGCCGTCGATGGCGCGGGGGCGGGCGAGGCGGTCGTCTGGGCGGTGATCCTCGGCACCGGCGTCGGCTCCGGCATCGCCCTGCGGGGGCAGGCGCTCACCGGCCGCAACGCCATCGCGGGCGAGTGGGGCCACAACCCCCTCCCCTGGCCCCGCGACGACGAGCGGCCCGGACCCGCCTGCTATTGCGGACGCCGGGGCTGTCTCGAGACGTGGCTCTCCGGCCCGGGACTGGCCGCCGACCATCTTTTTCGGACCGGCGAGAGGCAAGCGGGCGAAACCATCGTCGCCGCCGCGCTGGCCGGCGAGCCGGGCGCAGCCGCCACGATGGCGCGCTACCTCGACCGCCTCGCCCGCGGCCTCGCCCACGTGGTCAACGTCCTCGATCCCGACGTGATCGTGGTGGGCGGCGGGCTCTCGCGCATCGAGAGCGTGGTGGCGGCGCTCCCCGAAAGAATCGCGCCGCACGTCTTTTCCGACGCCTTCGACACGCCGGTCCGGGCCAGCCTCCACGGCGACGCCTCAGGCGTGCGCGGGGCGGCATGGCTGTGGGGGCCGGAGCCGTAGCGGCGACCTATCGTAGACGGCTCGGAATGACCTGCACCGTCATCGCGATCAGGCGGACATCGCCTCAGAGCAAATTAAGAAATCGGCGTCGGAAATCGGCTTCCGCATGCGCGGGCGCGGGCTATATCTCTGTGTTCAAACGATAAAATCCGGATCACGTTCGGGCATAACTGCCGCACAGCGGTAGAAAAACCAGAAAACACCATCGGGAGAAAGTCGCAAGAATGCGCCGCCTGACCATCCTGGCCCTCGCCGCCGCCCTGCTGACGCCCGGCGCCGCCCACGCCCTGTCGATGACCGACACGCTCCAGGCGTGGCGGGAAAGCTCTGCGATGGACCGGCTCCAGCTCGCGACGCGCTTCGGCAAATCGTTCGTCTCGGTCAACGAGAGCTTCACCGCGGGCTACTTCGTCAAATGCATCGACGAGGTGGCCGGCTACTCGAACGCCCAGAAGGCGCGGATCGAGGACGCGATGCGCGAATGCGTCTCCTCGCAGCTCAGGATGAAGGCCCAGCCCGACGATTGAGCCGCCGGCTCAGATCTCGATCTCGGTCCCGATCTCGATCACCTGACGGGCCGGCACGCAGAAATGCGCGCCGGTGCGCTCGGCATTGTTCTGCATCACGGCGAACAGGGCCTCGCGCCAGTCCGTCATGCCGCGCCGGTCCGAGACCGGGATGATGGTCTCGTGGCCGACGAAGACGGTGAGGTCGTGGGTGAAGTCCTCCGGCAACTGGCCGGAGGCGACGGCGCAGCGCAGGCCCTCGGGGATCGAGGCCGATTGCATGAAGCCGTAGCGCAGGATCAGCCGGCGGATATCGGGGGTGATCTCGCTCACCTCCGCCCGCTCGTGGGGCGGCACCGTCGGGGTCTCCTCGAACAGGGCGGTGACGATGAGGACGCGGGCGTGGAGCGCGCCGAGGCGATCGACCACGCGCACCATCGGCAGCGGGATGCCGTTGGTGGCCGAGGACAGGAAGGCGGCGCAGCCCGGCAGGGTGATCGGCGGGTCGGTGCGCAGGCGCTCGATGAAGGCGGGCTCGGACGGGCGCTGGTTGATCCGCGCATCCTCCATGCAGGTGGTACCCTTGCGCCAGGTCAGCATCAGGAACGCGACCGCGCCCGCGAGCACGAGGGGAAACCAGCCGCCCTCGACGATCTTCACGCTGTTGGCCGAGAGGAAGATCAGGTCGATCAGGAGGAAGAAGCCGTTGACCGCGATGATGGCGGCCAGCGCATACCCCCATTTGCGGGCCACCAACCCGGCGAGCAGCGTGGTGATCGCCATGAGCAGCGATACGGCGATGCCGTAGGCCCCGGCCAGCGCGTCGGAGGAGCGGAAGATCACCACCGCGGCAAGCGTGGCCCCCATCAGCAGCCAGTTCACCGTCGGCACGTAGATCTGGCCGCGCTCGTCGGGGGCGGTGTGGACCACCCGCATCGGCGGCAGGAAGCCGAGCTGCACCGATTGCTGGGTCAGCGAAAAAACGCCGGAGATGATCGCCTGCGAGGCGATGACGGTGGCGAGCGTCGCGAGTCCGATCAGCGGGTAATGCGCCCAGTCCGGCGCAAGGCGGTAGAACGGGTTCTCGACCGCCGAGGGGTCGGCGAGCAGGATCGCGCCCTGGCCGAAATAATGGATCATCAGCGCCGGCAGCACGAGGCCGAACCACGCCGCCCGGATCGCCTTGGCGCCGAAATGGCCGAGATCGGCATACATCGCCTCGCCGCCGGTGACCGCGAGGAAGGCCGCCCCCAGCATGGCGAAGCCGACGCCGAGCCCGGCATGGCCGACGAACTCCACCGCCGCCAGCGGATTGATCGCGTGAAGGATCTGCGGCGCCTGGAGGATGCCGCCGATGCCCAAAGCCGCCAGCACGATGAACCAGACCAGCATCACCGGCCCGAAGATGCGCCCGATGAAGGCCGCGCCGCGGCTCTGCACGAGGAAGATGCCGACGAGAATGACCAGGGTGATCGGCACGACGAAGCGGTCGAGGGCGGGCGCATCGACCTTCAGCCCCTCCACCGCCGAGAGCACCGAGATCGCGGGCGTGATCGCCCCGTCGCCGTAGAGCAGGGCGGCGCCGACGAGGCCGACGACGAGGAGCAGGGCTTGCCGCGAGCCGGGCTTGGCGTGGCGTGCGCCCAGCAGCGCCAGCATCGCGACGATGCCGCCCTCGCCCTTGTTGTCGGCGCGCAGGATCAGCACGGCGTACTTCACCGAGACGATCAGGATCAGCGACCACAGGATCAGCGAGACCGCGCCGGTCACCGCCACGGCCGAGGGCGGCTGACCGTGGCTCGCCGCCCGCACCGCCTCCTTGAAGGCGTAGAGCGGGCTCGTGCCGATGTCGCCGTAGACGACGCCCAGCGTCGCCAGCAGCAGCCCGGCCCCGAGCCGTCGCTCCGACCCGTGCTCCGCCTCGTCCGGATTGTCCTGGGAGGTCTGAGCCGACGCTGCACTCAAGGCTGCGCTCCGTGAAGCGTGACCGCGCTCAACGCGGCCGTCCCGAACTAAGTTGCGCCGATCCTTCGTCCAGTGACATCCACGTCAGCGACCCCACGGCGGGGCCGGCTCGGGCGCGGCCTTGTCATGCCCCTGCTTTTCCTGCCCCGACTTCTCGCGCAGGCGGGCGACTCCGGCGGCGATCTTCTCGGCGATGCGACCGCGCAGGTCCTCGGACAGCTCGATCTCGACGATCCGCCAGCCCCAGTCGTGCAGGCGCAGCCGCAGGCGGAACTGCTCGGCGCGCGGGCGGTCCGGCGGCACCGGGATGACGACCGAGCGGAAGCCGCGCATGTCGGAGGCGAGGTAGTAGCGCAAAGCCCGCGACAGGTCGGGAATGCGCAGGCCGTCCCGGCGCTCGTGGCGCAAGGTGGCGTCGGGCAGGTCCAGCGCCTGCGGCCAGCCGTCGTCGAGGAGATCGACCACGGTCTGGGGCGTCACCAACGCCTCGGCGACGGGGAGCGCCAGCGCGGCGGCGGCGTCCGTGAGGCGCTGTCGCTCGCGCGGCTCGGCGGCGGCCTCGGCCCGGATCGTGGCGGAGACCTGCCGGGCGAGCGACAGGCGCAGGGTGCGGAAGTTGACGCGCTGCTCGACCCCGGCCACGTCGCCCGCCTGCACGGCGCGGGCGAGCCCGTAGAGCGACCAGAACGGCGTCAGCGTGTAGGCGAGCCAAGCCAAAGCCGCCAGGAGGGGAATCGACCACCAGCGCATCGTCAGGGTCGAGCATCGGCCCGAAAGGCGGGTGCCGGCTTTCGGAGAAAGCCGATGCGGCTCAGGAACCGGGCGCGGCTCACGATCGCGGCCCGGTGGCGTGCCAGCCGGTGAGGCCGGAAAAGGCCGCGACGACGCCCTCGTAGACCGGCCGCTTGAACGGGATGATCAGGCCCGGCAGCGCCTCCAGCCGCTCCCAGCGCCACGCATCGAATTCCGGCTTGTGCGCCCCGCCGCCCGGCGCCTCGACATCGATCACGTCCTCGCGACCGGTGAGGCCGAAGGCGAACCACTTCTGGCGCTGGCCGCGGTAGCGCCCCTTCCAGGCCTGCTTCATCACGTCGGGCGGAAGATCGTAGGCGAGCCAGTCGCGCGTCTCGCCGAGCAGCGTCACGGCGTCGGCCGGGACGTTGGTCTCCTCGTGGAGTTCGCGGAGCGCCGCGGCGAGCGGTTCCTCGCCCTCGTCGATTCCGCCCTGCGGCATCTGCCACGCATGGCCGTCGGCGACATGCTCCGGCCCGGCCTCCGACTTGCGCCGGCCGACGAAGACGAGGCCCGCAGGATTGAACAGGGCCACGCCGACGCAGGGGCGGTAGGGCAGCGCGAGGTCGTCGTGGGGGCTGGTCATGGCGGCGCGACCATAGGACGGCGCGCGCGCCAGCGGCAACGGCGACCTGCAAGGATGGCGCGAGCGTCAGGCCGCCCGCACGCTCGCCAGGAACCGGGCGACCTCGCCGGAGAGATGCTCGGATTGGCACGACAGCTCGGTCGAGGCGGCGAGGACTTGGTCGGCGGCGACGCCGGCCTCTTCGGCGGCGCTGGCGACGCCCGCGATGTTGCCGGTGACCTCGCCCGCGCCGGACGCCGCCTGGGCGACGTTGCGGACGATCTCCTGGGTCGCCGCACCCTGCTGCTCCACCGCCGCCGCGATGGAGGCGGCGACACCGCTGATCTCCTCGATGCGGCCGGTGATGCCGGCGATCGCCGCTGCGGCAGCCCCGGTGGTGCCCTGGATGCGACCGATCTGGCCGGCGATCTCCTCCGTCGCCCGCGCGGTCTGGTTGGCGAGTTCCTTCACCTCGGCGGCGACCACGGCGAAGCCGCGGCCCGCCTCCCCGGCACGCGCCGCCTCGATGGTGGCGTTGAGGGCCAGGAGATTGGTCTGGCCGGCGATGGTGGTGATCAGGGTGACGACGTCGCCGATCTTGGCGACGGCGTCGCTCAACTCGCGCACATGTCCCTCCGTCTGCGCCGCCTCGTCGACCGCGGCGCGCGCCAGCATCGACGAGCCGCCGACCTGCCGGCCGATCTCCTGCACCGACGCGCCGAGTTCCTCGGCCGCCGCAGCGACGGTGTTGACGTTGGTCGCGGCCTGTTCGGCGGCCGCCGCCACGCTGACCGACTGACTCGCGGTCTGGGTCGCGGCGCCGGCCATGCTCTGGGCGGTCGCCTGCAATTCGGTCGCGGCCGAGGAGACCAGGGCGACGATGCCGCCGACCGCCTGCTCGAACCGGTCGGCCATCTCGCGGGTCGCCGCCTTACGCTGCGCCTCGGCCCCGGCGCGGGCGGCTTGCGTCTCCTCTTCCAGCCGGCGCATGCGGATCAGGCTGTCCTTGAACACCTGCACCCCGTCGGCGAGGGTGCCGATCTCGGTGCGGGCGCCGCGATGGGGCACCTCCGCGGTGTGGTCGCCCGCGGCGAGCGCCTGCATCGGCCGCACCACCGAGGCGATGCCGCGGGTGATGCCGCGCACGATCAGGAAGGCCAGCACGCCCGAAAGCAGGAAGCCGAGGACGACCGCGGCCAGCGCCGCGTTGCGGGCCCACTGGAAGGTCGCCTCGCCCTCGGCCATGGCGCGGGTGGCGCCCTCGTTGTTGAAGGCGATCAGCTTCTCCAGGGCGCTCGACATGGCGCGACGCGGCGCGAGGCCCTTCGACTCGTAATAGGCGAAGGACTCGGCCTTCAGACCCTTGCGGGACATGTCGAGCACCTTCGTGCGCTCGGCCTCGAACGTCGCGAGTTCGCGCCGGTAGGCGTCGTAGAGCGCGCGCTCCTCGGGCGAGCCGATCAGCGCCTCGTAGAGCGCCTGCCGCTCGGCGATCTTGCCGCCGAAGCGCGCGAAATCCTTCTCCATGGCGTCCAGCATCTGCGGGTCGCCGGCCTGGGTGTGGCGCAGCATCACGCCGTTCATGCGCGCCGACAGGGTGTCGATCTCGCCCAGCGCCCGCACGCTCGGCAGCCAGTTGCGCTCGATCGACAGCGCCTGATCGCGCAGCACCCCCATGCTGAACAAGCCCAGCACGCCGACCCCGAGCAGGAAGCCGGTCAACAGGGCGAAGGAGGCGATCAGCTTGTTGCGGATCGAGAGATTTGGAAACGACACGGCCGACTCCCGCCCAGATGTCCGCAGCGAATCCTCGATCCGGCGGCCCTCATCGTTGTGGCGACCGAATGGTTACAGTTTTCCGAAACATTGGACCGAATGCCGATCGATCGGCGCCCGTCGATGCACACCGACCACGTCAAATGTTATATTGCGGCAGTTTATGAGTTCACCAGCCGAACCGCCAAAGCCTCGGCCTGAGCGAAGAGCGCGTCATCTGCACAGAATTCGGCTCAGGGCGCTGCGCTCGACAGCTTGCCCAGGGACGGCTCCTGCCGCAGGGCGACGCTGACCGGCACCAGCCGGACGCCGCGGGCCTCCAGGTCGCGGGTCCAGCGCGACAGGCGGTCGATCGTCAGTTGGGCGGCACCGGCGGAAGCCAGCACGAAGCCCTTCTGGCGAGCGAGCGCTTCGAGGCGGGTCAGTTCCGCGTCGATGGCGTCCGGCCGGGCCGTGGCGTCGATCACCACGTCCGCGCGGGCGGCCGGGAGCTTGGCCTTGCCCGCCGCCGCGGCGACGAGGGGCCGCTGCACGGTGCCGTCATCGACGAAGCCGAGGCCGCGGCCCGCGATCTCCTTCAGCACCGGATCGAGCGCGCCGGCTTCCCCGGAGAACTTGGCGCCCATCAGGTTGACCACGCCGACGATGCCGGGAAACCGGCTCAGCGCCCAGCTCGTCCGGTCGAGGTTTTCGGCGGGGCGCGAACCGGTGAGCAGGGTCTGGGGGCCGGGATCGCTGTCGGGATAGTCGAACGGCTCCATGGGGAGCTGGACCAGGATCTCGTGCCCGGCTTCGCGGGCACGCGCCGCGGTCTTTTCGAGGTCGCTGCCGTAGGGCGAGAGCGCGAGACTCACCGCCGCCGGGAGCCGGGCGATGGCGCCGAGCGTCGCCGCCTGACCGATGCCGAGACCGGAGACGAGGATCGCGATGCGCGGCCCCTGGCCCGGCTCCTCCGGGCGGGCATAGACGTCGAGCGGGCGCAGCTTGCCCTCGCCGAGCTTCGGCAGCGGGCCGTTGCGCCCGCGCTCGGTCAGGCGCGGATCGGGGGCGGGGTTGAGGCGGATCTGGCTCGCGTTCGGCACGCGGATGATGACCGGCGCGTCCGGCGCCGTCGTCCCGGCCGGGCGGAACACGCTGACGCCGGAGGCCTGCTCGATTTCCTGCGCGGATTGCGAGGGGCTCGCCGCCTTCGGCGCCGCTTCCGCCACCTGCTGAGGGGGTGCCGCCGCGGGCTCGCGCCGCTCGATGACGGCGCCGGCGCGGGGCTCGCCGCCGCGCGGGTCGCCGGTGAGGGCGACGCCGCCCGCGAGCAGGGCAAGCGCAAGGCCGGCGCCGCCGACCGCATGCGCGGCCGTCAGGCGCGGCAGCCGGCCCAAGAGGCCGGCCTTCGCGCCGGCCTTGGCCCCGACCCCGAGGGGCTTCGTCAGGATATCGTCGGCCGACTCGCTCACCCGCCGTCCCGCCTTTGGCGATTCACCATGCGACCCGCGCGGGCTTCCGCGAAACGCGAACGGCCCGCAGCACCGGTCTGAGCCGGTATTGCGGGCCGCTATGGTTAATCTTTTCCTAACCCCAGCCGCTCGGTCGCGGGTGGGGAGAAAAAATCAGTTCTGGGTGGCCGGCTTCGTCACGTTGGCCGCACCCTTCTGGATGCCGTGCAGGAAGTCGACCGCGGCGATGAGCTGCTTGTCCTTGGCCGGGTCCGGCGGGATGTAGGCCGAGGAACCGCCGCGCTCCTCGGTGTCCTTCTGCTTGAGGTGGCCCTTCAGGCCGGCCTCGCCCTTGGTCTCGTCCTTGCCCTTCAGGTCGTCGGGCACCTCCTGCAGCACCTCCTGATCCGGCTCGATGCCCTTGGCCTGGATCGAGCGGCCGGACGGCGTGTAGTAGCGCGCGGTGGTGAGGCGCAGCGCGCCCTGGCCGCCGAGCGGGATGATCGACTGCACCGAGCCCTTGCCGAAGGAGCGCGTGCCCATGATGGTCGCGCGCTTGTGATCCTGCAGGGCACCGGCCACGATCTCGGAGGCCGAGGCCGCGCCGCCGTTCACCAGCACCACGATCGGCTTGCCCTTGGCGAGGTCGCCGGCCTTGGCCGAGAAGCGCTGGGTCTCGTCGGGGTTGCGGCCGCGGGTGGAGACGATCTCGCCGCGGTCGAGGAAGGCGTCGGAGACCATCACGGCCTGATCGAGCAGGCCGCCGGGGTTGTTGCGCAGATCCACCACGTAGCCCTTGAGCTTGTCGTTGCCGATCTCGGTCTGGAGCTTGTCGATCGCGGTCTTGAGGCCGTCGAAGGTCTGCTCGTTGAACTGAGTCAGGCGCACGTAGCCGATGTCGCCGCCCTCGACCTTCGAGCGCACGGGCCGGATCTTGATGATGTCCCGGTTGAGCGTGACGTCGATCGGGTCCTTGGCTTCCTTGCGGCTGATCTTGAGGCGCACCGGCGAGTTCACGGGCCCGCGCATCTTGTCGACCGCCTGGTTCAGGGTCAGGCCCTGGACCTGATCGTCGTCGATCTGGGTGATGATGTCGTTGGCCAAGAGTCCCGCCTTGGAGGCCGGGGTGTCGTCGATCGGCGAGACGACCTTGATCAGGCCGTCCTCCATCGTGACCTCGATGCCCAAGCCCCCGAACTCGCCCTTGGTGGTGGTCTGCATGTCACGGAACGCCTTGGCGTCCATGTAGCTCGAATGCGGGTCGAGCGAGGTCAGCATGCCGTTGACCGCCGACTCGATGAGCTTCGACTCCTCGGGCTTCTCGACGTAGTCGGTCCGCACCTTCTCGAACACGTCGCCGAACAGGCTGAGCTGCCGGTAGGTCTCGGCCGAGGCCGCGACCGCGCTGGTCCCAGACAGCAATTGCGTCTGGGTCGACACGGCCGATGCACCGATGCCGAGGGCGGCGCCGAGCAACACGAGGGACACTTTGCGCATTATCCGCGAACCTTCTCGCTGGAACTTCTCGCCCACCACGGCTCCGGATCGATGGAGCCGCCGTCTTTCCTGAACTCGACGTACAGGACGGGATCGTTCCGATCATCGTCCCTCTGTGACGCAGCCGACGACGCACTCGCCTGCGACACGCCGGCCGGGCCGCCGCCCTCGCCCATGGTAGCCACCGGCTCGCCGGCCAGCACGAACTGACCGACTTCGACGTTGATCTGGTCCATGCCCGCCAACAAGAGATAGTAGCCGTCGCCCGCGTTGATGATCAAGAGACGGCCGTAGGAGCGGAACGGCCCGGCGAACGACACCCAGCCGTCGGCGGGCGCCGAGACCACGGCCTTCGTCCGCGTCCGTAAAGAGATGCCGCGGGTGGTGCCGTTCTGCCCGTCGGGCTGGCCGAAGCCGCGCACCAGCGTGCCGCTGACCGGCCTGGGCAGATCGCCGCGGGCATCGGCGAACTTCACCTTCGGGGCGAGCTTGGCCGGATCGCGGGCGCCGGCGGCGGCGAATTTTTCCTGCGTCTTGCGCTGCTCGCGCTCCTCGGCCGCCCGCGCCTCGTCCGCCGCGCGGCGGGCGGTGGACAGCTCGCCCTCCATGCGATCGACGAGGTCCTTCAGGGTCTTGGCCTGGGTGCCGAGTTCGGTGCTCTTCCGCCGCTCCTGGGTGAGGTCGGATTCGATCTGCACTTGGCGGTTCCGGCGGGCGGCCACCAGCGCGTCGAGGCGCTGGCGCTCGGCGGCCCAACCGGCGAGGTCCTTTCGGAGCGTCTCGCGGTCGGCGGCGATTTGCCCCCGCACCCGCACCAGCTCGGATAGGTCGCCCGCCAGCGTTTCGGCCTCCCCGCGCAGTTCGGGCACCACGGCGCCGAGCAGCATGGAGGTGCGGATCGCGGCCAGCACGTCCTCGGGCCGCACCAGCACCGCGGGCGGCGGGCGGCGTCCCATCCGCTGGAGCGCGGCTAGAATTTCGGCGATGACGGCGCGGCGCGAATCGAGCGATTTGCGGATCGCCGCATCGCTCTCGGTGAGCGAGCGCAGCCGCTCCTCCAGCCGGCTCAACCGATCCTCGGTCGCTTGGGCCTGCCGCCCGGCGTCGAGCAAGGCCATGCTGAGCTTGGCCCGGTCGGTGCCGATCGCCGCGATCTCGGATTCTAGGGCGGCGCGGTTGCCGGTGCTCGCCGCGAGCGCGTCCTCGATCTGCTTGAGGTTCTGCGCCCGCCGGTCGCGCTCTTCCTGCGCCTGACGCATGGCGTCGGCATTCTCCTGCGCCCGCACCGTGCCGGCGGTCGCCAAGCAGGCCAGAAGGAGCGCCGCCCTTATCTGAGAAGACCTCATGCGTCGGGATCGCCGCGGTGGTAGGGGTGGCCCGCCAGGATGGTGAGGGTCCGGTAGGCCTGCTCCAGAACGAGCACGCGCACCAGCCCGTGCGGGAGTGTCGCCGCTCCGAAGGCGAGAATATGGTCGGCGCGGGAACGCACGCGCTCGTGAAGCCCGTCCGCCCCGCCGATCACGAAGGCGAGCGCCGGTCTCCCCCCGTCGCGCCACGCGCCTATCCGGGCGGCGATGCGCTCGCTCGGCCAGTCGGAGCGCCCGCGCTCGTCGCAGGCGATCAGCGCGGCGTCCGCCGGCACCAGCGCAAGAATCGCCTCGGCCTCCTCCGCCACCCGGTCGGCGGCGCGCCGGGCGCGGGATTCGGGCAGTTCGGAAAGATCGCACCCCGTGACGCCGAGGCCGCGCCCGAGCGCGGCGGCGCGCTCGCGGTAGCGGGCGGCGAGATCCCGCTCCGGCCCGTTCTTCAGACGTCCGACGGCGACGACGAGGAGGCGCAAGGCGGAGGAGCCGTCCCGATCAAGGAGTTCGCGAGGGGCGGCCGATAGCACGATCCGGGCCCGGCGTCTCAGGGCGTCACCGCCGGCCTTGCGGCGGCGAGACAAGGGTATATACCCGCTTTATGGTCGCCGACTCGCCCTGCCTGTGCGCGAACCTGCGCCGCGTCACCCGCGCGGTCACGGCCGCCTACGACGCCGCGTTGCGGCCGGTGTCCTTACGGATCACCCAGTTCTCGATCCTGCGCATCCTCGACCGGCTTGGGCCGGTCGGCGTGACGCGGCTCGCCACGGAGGCCGCGCTCGACCGATCGACCATGGGCCGCAACCTCGACCCATTGGAGCGGCGGGGCCTCGTGCGGCTCTCCGTCAACGCCGCCGACCAGCGCGAGCGCGTCGCCGCGCTGACCGATGCGGGCCGCGCGGCGCTGAGCGCCGCCCTGCCGCTGTGGCGGGAGGCGCAGACGCGCGTCGAGACCGCGCTCCCGCCGGCCGTCGTCGCCGACCTCGCCGGCCGGCTCGCCCAGATCGATCCCACCTGACCGGAGTCTCCCCATGCCCTTCGTTCGCATCGACCTGCCCCAGGGCAAGCCGCCGGACTACCGCCGGACCGTCGGCGACGTGGTCTACGAGGCCATGCGGGCGACGCTCAACGTGCCGGAGAACGACCGCTTCCAGGTCATCACCGAACATGCGCCGGGCGGCCTGATCATCGATCCGACCTATCTCGGCATCGCGCGGACCGCCGACGCCCTCACGATCCAAGTGACGCTCAACATCGGGCGCAGCGTCGAGTTGAAGAAGGCCTTCTACACGGCGGTCGCCGACGGGCTGCACGAGCGGCTGGGGCTACGCCGGGAGGATGTGTTCATCAGCCTCATCGAGGTGCCCAAGGAAAACTGGTCCTTCGGCAACGGCGAAGCGCAATACGCCTGAGCTGGCTTGCTGGCTGTCTGGCTGGCCTCAATCGCCGGCGCTCGCATCCGCGAGCTTGGGCTTTCGCTCCGCTCGACGCTTTTCAGGACGGATGTCCTGGAAAAACCCGCTCCGCGCGGCGCTCTTCGCGCCGCGAAGCCGCAGATGCGGCTTCGGGCGCCCACCCTGAAACCCTCGCTGCCCCTCGGAGCCCGGCATGCCCACGCCTGCCCCCTCGGCGCCCGCGCGCCTGCATTACGGCTGGATCGTCGCGGGCGTGACCTTCCTCGTCCTCTTGGTCGGTGCGGGGGTGCGGGCGACGCCGGGGGTGCTGATCGTGCCGTGGGAGCGCGAATTCGGCTGGAGCACCGCGACCATCAGCGGGGGAATCGCCCTCAACATCTTCCTCTACGGCATGATCGGGCCGTTCGCGGTGGCGATCATCGAGCGGTTCGGCCTGCGCCGCTCGGTCTGCGCCACGCTCGTGGTGCTCGCCATCGGCACCGCCGCCACCGTGCTGATGCGCGAGGTCTGGCAGATGGTGCTGCTGTGGGGCCTCGTCGTCGGCGCGGGCACCGGCATGGTGGCCAACGTCCTCGGCGCCACCGTCGCGGCGCGCTGGTTCGGGCGCCATCGCGGTCTCGTGGTCGGGCTCCTGACCGCGAGCGCCGCCACGGGACAGCTCGTGTTCCTGCCCGTGCTGGCCCACCTCGCCGAGGGGCCGGGCTGGCGGACGGTGGCGCTGACCGTCTCGCTCGCCGCGCTCAGTTTGGTGCCGCTCGTGGCGTGGCTGATGCGCGACCGCCCGGCCGATCTTGGCCTGCCCCGCTTCGGCGAGACCGTGATGCAACCGGCCCCAAAGGGCGGGATCAACCCGGCCCGGCGCGCGCTCCAGGGCCTCGCCACGGGCCTGCGCTCGCGCGACTTCTGGCTCCTGTCGGGCACCTTCTTCATCTGCGGCGCCTCGACCAACGGGCTCATCGGCACCCACCTGATCCCGGCCTGCATCGACCGCGGCATCCCGGCGGTGACGGCGGCGGGCGTGCTGGCCCTGATGGGCCTGTGCGACCTCGTCGGCACCACCGCCTCGGGCTGGCTCACCGACCGCACCGATCCACGCCGCCTGCTCGCGTGGTATTACGGCCTGCGCGGGCTCTCTCTGATGTTCCTGCCCTACTCGTTCGACTTCAGCGTCTACGGCCTGTCGCTGTTCGCCGTGTTCTACGGCCTCGACTGGATCGCCACCGTGCCGCCGACCGTGAGCCTCGCGGGCAAAGTCTTCGGCGAGGAGAACGCAGCGCTGATGTTCGGCTGGATCGCCGCCGCCCACCAGATCGGCGCGGCCAGCGCCGCCTGGGCGGCGGGCGCGGTCCGCACCGGCACGGGCGATTATTTTTCGGCGTTCGTCTCGGCGGGGTTTTTGTGCATCGCCGCGGCGATGATGGCTTTGTTCGTCGGCACGCGGCCGCGGGACGCCGTGCCCGTGGCCGCGTGACGAGCGTCCTCAGGCCGCCCCGTTCGCCTTGAACCACGCCAGCGCCTTGCCCCACGCCTCGGTCGCCGGCCCCTCGCGGTAGGTCGGGCGGTAATCGGCGTGGAAGCCGTGGGGGGCGTCGGCGAACACCTCGATCTGCGAGGAGCTGTTGGCGGCCTTCAGGTTAGCCTGCATCTGCTCGATGATCGGCATCGGGATGTTGTCGTCCTTGCCCGCGTAGAGGCCGAGGATCGGCGACTGGAGTTCGCCCGCGACATCGACAGGGTTGCGCGGCTTCAAGTCCGAGGGGGGCGAGGCCGCCCCACCCAGGATGCCGTAGAAGGCGACCCCCGCCTTCAGCGTGTTGGTGTGGGCGGCGTAGAGCCAGACGATGCGCCCGCCCCAGCAGAAGCCGGTGATGCCGAGCCGCTTCACGTCCGCCGAGCCGCTGAGGCCGGCAAAGGCCACCGTGGCGTCGAGGTCGTCCATCACCTGCGCGTCCGGCACCTTCGGCACGATCTGTGTCCGGATCGTCGGGATGTCGGCCTTGGTGGCGTCGCCCTGGCGGGCGAACAGGTCGGGGGCGATGGCGTAGTAGCCGAGCTTGGCAAAGCGCCGGCACACGTCCTTGATGTGTTCGTGGACCCCAAAAATCTCCTGCACGACGAGCATGATCGGAAAAGGTCCGCCGGAGGCCGGCATCGCCCGGTAGGCCGGGATTTCGACGCCGAGCGAGGGTACCTTCACCTCGCCCGCGACCAATCCGTCGGTCGGCGTCGTGAGGGTGGCGGCCGAGACCGGCTGGACGGCCAGCGCGAAGCCCGCACCGAGGCTCGTCTTGAGGAACGCGCGGCGGCCGGGCTCGGCGCTCGCGCGATCGTGTCGGGATTCGTCCTGCATGCCGCCGTCCAATGCCTCGTCATGCCCCCGCCCCCTCATACCTGCGGGGCGGCCCCGCGGGAACAGGCCGGCGGTCCGACGGCTTGAACGGCCCGGCAAGACGATCAGGAATCGGAATGAACGTCCACGACACAGCACAGACGACCCGCCTCGACCGCAAGGCGGTGGGCGCAGTGGTGCTGGGCAACGCACTCGAATTCTACGACTTCACCGTCTACGCCTTCTTCGCCAAGGCGATCGGCGAGACGTTCTTTCCCGGCGGCAGCGCCACCGACAGCCTGCTCGCCTCGCTCGCCCTGTTCGGCATCGGCTACGTGATGCGTCCCGTCGGCGGCGTGCTGATCGGCGCCTTCGCCGACCGGGCGGGGCGCAAGCCGGCGATGCTGCTCACCATCGGCCTGATGGCCATCGGCATGCTGATGCTGGCGGCCTGCCCCGGCACCGCCGTGCTCGGAGGCTGGGCGCAGGCCATCGTCATCGCCGGGCGGCTGATCCAGGGGCTGGCGCTCGGCGGCGAGGTCGGGCCCTCCACCGCGTATCTGGTCGAAGCGGCTCCGGCGAAAAGCCGCGGCTTCGTGGCGAGCTGGCAGATCGCCAGCCAGGGCTGCGCCGCGCTGGTCGCGGGCCTGTTCGCCACCGGCCTGACGCTGGCGCTGGGCGACGCCGCCATGGCGGATTGGGGCTGGCGGGTGATGTTCGGCCTCGGCCTCCTCGTGGTGCCGGTCGGCCTCGTGATCCGCAGCCACCTGCCCGAGACCGCGGGCGCCGAGCAGGACCCCGACGCCGCCGCCTCGACCGGCGCCGTCGTGATGCGGCTGCTGCGCGAGCACGGCCGGCTCCTCGGCCTCACCTTCGTGGTGATCGCGGCCTCGACCGTCTCGAACGCCATCGGCACCAACATGCCGGTCTATGCCGGCGCGACGCTCGGCCTGTCGGAGACCGCCGCCAACGCGGTGCCGATCGCGCTCGGCCTCGCCTCGGTCGCCTTCCCGCTGCTCGGCGGCTGGCTCGCCGACCGCTACGGCCGGCGCCCGGTGCTGATCTGGCCGCGCGCCCTGATCCTCGTGGCGGCCGTGCCGGCGTTCGGGTGGCTCCTGCGCGAGCCCGGTGCGGCGGCCGTCTACGCCGTCACCTTCCTGCTCTCGGCCCTGTCCTCGATCAATGCGGCGGCGATCATCGTGGCGATCCCCGAAGCGCTGCCCCGCGCCGTGCGCTCGGCCGGGCTGTCGATCGTCTATGCGCTGTCGGTCTCGGTGTTCGGCGGCTCGACGAACTACCTCGTCAACTGGCTGATCTCGACCACCGGCGACCGGATGATGCCGGCCTATTATCTGGCCGCCTTCAGCCTCGTCGGCACGCTCGCGGCGTTCCTGCTGCCGGAGACGCGCGGGCGCGACTTGAAGAGGGGCTGAGGAACCGTCCGCCTTTCCCACCCACACCCTCATCCTGAAGGGCTGGGTGGGAAACGCCGAAAAAAAACTACCGCAGCCCCGCTGGCCGGTCCCCCGCAGCCCAGGCCAGCGCCTGTTCCAGCCGGTCGTTGCCCCAGAACAGTTCGCCGTCCTCGGCCAGAAAGCTCGGCGCGCCGTAGATGCCGCGCGAGCGCGCCTCTTCGCCCGCGACTTTGAGACGGCCCTTGTTGGTCTCGGCGGAGGCCGCCCGGAGGATCGCGGTGCCGTCGAGGCCGATCCGGTCGAGGACTTTTGCCACCGCCGCCGGCTCGGCGATCGATTCGCCGCGGGCAAAGCTCGTCTCGAACACCGCTTTGGAGAACGGCACCAGCCAGTCGTGGTCGGCGCCGTAGGTCGCCGCGCGGGTGGCGGCGAGCGAGTTCTGCGGAAACGGGCTCGGGCGCGTCACCGGCGGCAGGCCATAGCGCGCCGCCTCGCGGTCGAGGTCGCGCCACATGTTGCGGCCCTTGGCCGGGTAGAGAACGAACGGTGAGTTGGTCCAGCCGTGTGCGGCGAAGATCGGCCCGAGCAGGAAGGGCCGCCATCGGATCTCGACATCGGCCGCCTCCGCCAGCGCCTCGATGCGCATCGCCGCAAGGTAGGAGTAGGTCGAGGCGAACTCGTACCAGAATTCCAGGGTCGGCCGCCGCGCCATTCAGCCTGTCTCCGTTCCGGTGTTCGCCGGGGTGTGACCATCGTCGCCCCGGAGCCGCTCGGCCGCAAGGGACGGCAGCGCCGCAAGAGGCGGGCCGCACCGGACAACCTTGGCCATGCCGGCCCGGTTGCGTGGCGCTCCGGCCTGCTGTTAAGCCGCAATCGACCGCGCCCGCGCGCCCGATCCTTTCCCGGAACCCCCGCCGATGTCCGACGCCAGCCCGAACAAGCCCGTCAAGAAGGTCGTGCTCGCCTATTCGGGTGGGCTCGATACCTCCATCATTCTCAAGTGGTTGCAGACGACCTACGGCTGCGAGGTCGTGACCTTCACGGCCGATCTCGGCCAGGGCGAGGAGCTGGAGCCGGCCCGGCGCAAGGCCGAGCTTCTCGGCATCAAATCGGAAAACATATTTATCGAAGACCTGCGCGAGGAATTCGTCCGCGACTACGTCTTCCCGATGTTCCGCGCCAACGCCGTCTACGAGGGCGTGTACCTGCTCGGCACCTCGATCGCCCGGCCGCTGATCGCCAAGAAGCAGATTGAGATCGCCGAACGCGTCGGCGCCGACGCCGTCTGTCACGGCGCCACCGGCAAGGGCAACGATCAGGTCCGGTTCGAACTCGGCTACTACGCGCTCAAGCCCGACGTGACCGTGATCGCCCCCTGGCGCGAGTGGGACCTGCGCTCGCGCGAGCAGCTGATCGCGTTCGCCGAGCAGCACCAGATCCCGATCGCCAAGGACAAGCGCGGCGAGAGCCCGTTCTCGGTCGATGCCAACCTCCTGCACGCCTCCTCCGAGGGCAAGGTGCTGGAGGACCCGGCCGTGGAAGTGCCGGACTACGTCTATTCCCGCACCCTCTCGCCCGAAGAGGCGCCGGACACCCCCACGATCATCACCATCGGCTTCGAGCGCGGCGACGCGGTCTCGATCGACGGCGAAGCGCTGTCGCCCGCCGCGCTGCTGGCGAAGCTCAACGAGTTGGGCCACGCCAACGGCATCGGCCGACTCGATCTGGTGGAAAACCGCTTCGTCGGCATGAAGAGCCGCGGCATGTACGAGACGCCCGGCGGCACCATCCTGTTGCCGGCCCACCGTGCCATCGAGTCGATCACGCTGGACCGGGGTGCGGCCCACCTCAAGGACCAGCTGATGCCGCAATACGCGGAGCTGATCTACAACGGTTTCTGGTTCTCGCCGGAGCGCGAGATGCTCCAGGCGCTGATCGACAAGAGCCAAGAGAAGGTCACCGGCGAGGTCCGGCTCAAGCTCTACAAGGGTGGCGTCCACGTCATCGGCCGCACGAGCCCGCACTCGCTCTACGATCAGGACCTCGTCACCTTCGAGGAAGGCGCCGTCGCCTACGACCACCGGGATGCCGCGGGCTTTATCAAGTTGAACGCGCTCCGGCTGCGCACGCTGGCGCAGCGGAAGAAGCGGGAAGGCTGAGGCCGACCGGCTGACTCCAACCCTCCGTCGTCATTCCGGGTCGCTGCAGGCGAACCCGGAATGACGGCTGGCCGCAACCCTATAGCCGCGCATCACAGGTTGATTCCGGGTTCCGCTACGCGACCCCGGAATGTCGGCGGAGAGGGTAAGGCTGCTTTCCAGCCAACCTTACCCCTTCGCAAAGAACCCCGGCGCAAGGTCGCCGTACCGCAAAAAGATCTGCATCGCCGGCTGCATCTCGCGGTGCAGCCGCTCGGATTCCGCCTGCGCCCCGGCACCGTAGGGCTGCGCGGTATCGATCGCCGGCACGTCGGCCGCGGCGTCCCAGCGCACTTGGAGCCGCGGGATCAGGGCGAGGTGGGCGTCGGTCACCTCGAAGGTGATGTGCTCGGGCGTCTCGCCGGTCTCGTCGTCGCGGAAGACGTCGCCCAAAGCCGTCGAGGTCAGCTTGGCCAGCGGGTTGTGGTACTGGTAGCGGCCGGGCCGGAGCACGGCGTGGCGCAGGAACACGGCCAGCGCGTCGCCCATCGCCCGGTGCTCCTCCTCGGCCCCCTCGTCGTCGCCGGTGACGTTGAAGATGTCGTCGTCGCGGTCGGCGCTGCCGTAGGGCGCGTCCGGGTGGACGATCGGCGCGCCCATCCCGGCCGGGTTCCAGGCCACGACCAGCCGCCGGATCAGGGCGATGCGCTCCAGCGTCAGCTCGAAGGGGGTCGGATCGCTCATCGTGCCTCTCGCCGCCGGGGCCTCCCGGTCGAGGCTCAGTGGCGCAGGCGCCGGGCCGGTGCAAGCGCATCGACGACACTCGGACGAAACACCACCGTCATTCCGGGGCGCCGAAGGCGAACCCGGGATGACGGCTGAAGACCCCGCGTCGATCCGCGCCCGAAGCCTTACTTCATCAAGCCGCGGGCTTCACTTCCGCTCTCCGAAAGGCATGGGGCACCAGCGCGGCGACCGCGTCCACCAGTTCGTCGAAATGCTCGATGGTCCAGTCGGGCTTCAGCGCGCGCATCGGCACCGGGGTGTAGCCGAAGGTGACGCCGACGACCGGGATGCCGCAGGCTTGGGCGGCGGCCACGTCGGCGCGGGAATCACCCACCATCACGGCGCGGGTCGGATCGCCGCCGGCCCGCGCGATCGTCGCGGTGATGTGGCGCGGGTCGGGCTTGGAGAAGGCGAAGGTGTCCTTGCCGACGATGACGGGGAAGCGGTCGCGCACGCCGAGTTCGTCGAGCAGCGCGACGGCGTGCGCCTCGACCTTGTTGGTGCAGACCGCAAGCACGAAGCCCTCGGCCTCCAACCGGTCGAGCGCGGCGACGACGCCCGGAAACAGATGGGAATTGTCGCTGAGATGCGCGCCGTAATGCTCCAGGAAGGCCTCGAACAGCACTTCCAATCGCTCGGCGCTCAGTTCGGCGCCCGAGGCGGCGAAGCCCCGCTGGATCAGCGCGCGGGCGCCGGCGCCCAAGAGGTCGCGGGCCTGTTCGAGCGGCAGCGGCGCGTGCCCCTCGCGGGCGAGGATCACGTTGAGGGTGCCGACGAGGTCGCCCGCGGTCTCGGCGAGGGTCCCGTCGAGATCGAACACGGCGATCGGGGGAAGAACGGTCATCGGCGTCCCAAATCGAAACACTGTCAAGCTGGCTAGCGGTCGTCTCCCCGACGATCAACCCCGACGGTTGACCGAGCGTTAGCGCGCGCGCCCCTGTTGCGTTCCTGCCGCCCCTCGATCGGCCCTCGATCGGCCCTCGATCTTGGCGTTTCGCCCAAGCTCCGCCATGGAAACCGCGTCTGATGGCGGCGTCGCAGGCTTCGACTTGTCCCCGTTATCCCCGCTCCTCACTCCGGCTGATCCATGCGCTCGCTTTCGGCTTTTCTCCCCGCCCGTCTCGCCGGCTGCGCGCTGTTGGCGGCGCTCGCCTCGACGGGGGCGGCCCGCGCCGCGGGCTCGTACGAGTTCGTCGCGGCGCCCGCCGTCGATCTCAACCGGATCTACCGGATCGACCGCGCCACCGGCGAGGTCACGTCCTGCCAGTACGGCCTGCGCGACGACAGCGTCGGCGTGACGCTGTGCTTCGCCGCCGGAGAGGGGGCCGGGCCGCAGGCGCCGGGGGAGTACGGGCTGATCGCCTCGCGCCACGCCCGCGAGTCGGGCATCTACCGCGTCAACCTTCGCACCGGCACGATGAGCGCCTGCTACGTCCAGATCCGGCAGGAGCTGGTGGTCTGCACCGAGCAGGCCGGCCCGCCGCCCGCGGGCACCGCCAGCGGCGCGGGCGCGGCGGCCACCGGCCCGGCGCCCGGCCGCGCCGGCCCGAGCGCCACGCCGCCGCAGGGCGGGCAGAGCGGCGGGCAACAGGGCCGGCCCTGACGCGCAGTTTCACGAGCGAGCGACCGAGCTTCGCACGGCCCTCGCCCGGCTTTTGCCGCGGTGGGGGGCGTGCTAGGGGCCTGCCCGTCCTTCAGCACGCGAACCGGGGCCGTCCGCCCATGACGCATCTGTTTCCGGAGATGGTCTCGTGAGCGCGCCCGATCTGCGTCGCGCCGCCGCCGCGCGCGCGCTCGAACTGGTCGAGCCCGAGATGCGGCTCGGCATCGGCACCGGCAGCACGGCCGCCGCCTTCATCGCGCTGCTCGGCGACCGGGTGCGCGCCGGCCTCGACGTGATCGGCGTGCCGACCTCGGAGGCGACGCGGATCGCGTGCGAGCGCGAGGGCATCCGGCTCGCGACCCTCGACGAGTTGCCCGAACTCGATCTCACCATCGACGGGGCCGACGAGGTCGATGCCAACCTGCGGCTGATCAAGGGCGGCGGGGCGGCGCTGTTGCGCGAAAAGATCGTCGCGATGGCGAGCCGGCGCATGGTGGTGATCGCCGATGCGGCCAAGCGGGTGGAGACGCTCGGCGCCTTCCCGCTGCCGATCGAGGTCAACGGGTTCGGCCTCGGCGCGACGTGGCGCGCGGTCGAGGCGGCGCTGGCAGAGAGCGGCTGCGCCGGCAAGCCCCTGACCCGCCGGCTCGATGCCGCGGGCGAGCCGCTTCTCACCGATGGCGGCCACGCGCTCCTCGACGCGCATCTGGGCAGCATTCCCGATCCGGAAGGGCTCTCGGCCCGGCTCTGGGCGGTGCCCGGCGTGGTCGAGCACGGCCTGTTCCTCGGCATTGCCGACACCGCCTTCCTCGCCGAGGCCTCCGGTTCGGAGGCCCGCGTCACCGTTTTGAGTCGCCCTTGACCCGTCCGGCGCTCGCTGCCCTTCGCATTCTTCGGAGCCATTTTCGCATGCTGCCCCGTCTTGCCGTCCTGGCTGCCCTCCTCGCCCTGGCCGCCCCCCAGGCCGCCCTCGCGCAGGCCGCCAAGCCCCCGGCCCCCGCGCAGAAGCCGACCGCCAAGCCCGGTACGCCCGCGCCGCAGCCCCCGGCCGAGCCGGAGCTGACGCCCTCCCACCTCGCGCTCGCCCGCGAGGTGATGCTGGGTTCGGGCATGAGCCGCTCCTTCGACTCGATCATCCCGACCATGTCGGACCAGATCCGCAAGAACGCGGTGACCCGGCCCGATCTCGGCAAGGACCTCGACGAGGTACTCAAGGGTCTCGAGCCCGAGATGACGCTGCAGAAGAACCGGCTGATCGAGATCGCCGCGCGCATCTACGCCAAGCGCCTGAGCGAGGCCGAGCTGAAGGAGATCATCGTGTTCTTCCGCTCGCCCGCGGGCAAGCGCTACGTCGAGACCCAGCCGCAGATCCTCGACGACATGGTCGGCGCCATGCAGGACTGGACCCAGGAAGTCTCGGAATACATCATGATCCGCACCCGCGCCGAGATGGGCAAGCGCGGCCACTCGCTCCAGTGAGGCCCGCTCAAGCGCTTTCCGACGAAGTGGGCACCGGTTCGTCGCAAGAAAGCGCGGCAAAACAAGAGGCTGGAGGCGTGACCCGACCCAACGGGGTCGGGCACGGCTCGAGCGCGGCGCGCCTCGACGCCGCCGGGGCGGTCGCGCTGGCGCTGATGCCGGTGATCCTGGTGCTCGCCAACCGGTCGAGCCCGCTGGTGGCCGGCATCGCCGCGCTCCTGTTCCTTATGGGCGCCATCGCCGAGCACGGCGCGGGCGCGGTCCGCCTCGTCCTTCGCCCGCTCGCCGCGCCACCGGGGCTGGCAGCGCTCGCCTTCCTGGCGTGGTGCCTCGCGGCCTTCGCCTGGAGTCCGTTCCCCGGCCTGTCCGCGCGGGCTTTTTCCGAGTTCGTCCTCGCGCTGCTCACCGCCTACCTGCTGGTCCGCCTCGCGCCGGGGCGGATGCCGGACTGGGGCCCAGCGCTCGCCGCCGCGGGGCTCGCCGCCGCCTGCCTGTTCATCGCCGGAAGTCTGGCCGCCGACCTCGCCCTGCAGCAGGCGCTGGGGCAGCGGGTGGCTCTGTTCATGTTCAACCGGCCGCTGCTGACCGCCGTGCTTCTCGCCGGGCCGCTCGCCGCCCTGCTGGCGCTACGCGGGCATCGCCTCGCCGCATTCGCGCTTCTGGCCGTGACGGCCTTCGCGGTTCTGCGCTCGATCAGCGGGGCGGCCGCGATGGGGATGCTGGCGGGCGCCGGGCTCTTCGCCGTCGCGTGGTTCGCGCCCAGGCGCCTCGTCCTCGCATCGGCCGCCCTGATCCTGTTCCTCGCCTTCGCCCTGGCGCCGGTCGAGGGCGACATCCTCGTCCACTTCATGCCGGAGGCGGCGCACGAGCGGCTGGTGCAGAGTTCGTCGCGCGCCCGCGTCGCCATCGCCCAGAGCTTCGGGGCGGCGGTGGCGGAAGCGCCGCTGATCGGCTCCGGCTACGGCACGTCCTTACGCTTCGCCGAGGTGCCGGCGGCCGCCGGTCTCGCGCCGGAGATGCGCACGATGCTGGCGGTGGGCCACCCCCACAACAGCTTCCTCCAGATCTGGGCCGAACTCGGCCTCGTCGGCGCGGTTCTGGGAGCGCTGGCGGCGTTCTTGGGACTATGGGCCGCCGCCACGCTGCCGCGTACCCTGTTCGCGACGGCCTTGGGGCTTCTCGGCGCGGCCGTGGCCATCATGTTCGTCGAGCACGGGGCGTGGCAGGCTTGGTGGACCGCGGGATTGGGCGCCGCCCTGGCATGGCTGCGCACAGCCTGCACCGAACGAGTGAGAATCCCATGAGCGACAGCTTCGACGTCGACCTGTTCGTGATCGGCGGCGGCTCCGGCGGCGTGCGGGCGGCGCGGATCGCCGCCGGCCACGGCGCCAGGGTGATGCTGGCGGAGGAATACCGCGTCGGCGGCACCTGCGTGATCCGCGGCTGCGTGCCGAAGAAGCTGATGGTCTATGCCGGGCGCTTCGCCGACGAGTTCGCGGACGCCGCGGGCTTCGGCTGGCACTTCGATACGCCGCGCTTCGACTGGGCCGCGCTGAAGGCCTCGCGCGACGCCGAGGTGGCGCGGCTGGAGGGCATCTACGGCCGCAACCTCGCCGGTTCCGGCGTCGAGGTGGTGGCGGAGCGCGCCGTCATCGAGGACCCGCACACGGTGCGCCTCCTCGGTTCGGATCGCACCGTGCGGGCGAAATTCATCCTGATCGCGGTCGGCGCGAGCCCGGTCCACGAGCCGCTGATCCCCGGCGCCGAACTCGCCATCGACTCGAACGGCGTGTTCGATCTGAAGACCCAGCCCGCGCGCATCCTCGTGGTCGGCGGCGGCTACATCGCGGTCGAGTTCGCGGGCGTCTTCGCCGCCCTCGGCACCAAGACCACCCTGCTCCACCGCGGCCAGACGCTGCTGCGCGGCTTCGATCCCGAGATCGCCACCGCGCTCGGCGAGGCCTATGCCGAGCGGATGGACCTGCGCCTCGGGCGCACCGTCGAGCGGCTGGACCGCCATGACGGCGCCATCCGGGCGACGCTGAACGACGGTGAAACGCTCGACGTGGATTGCGTGCTGGTGGCGACGGGCCGGCGCCCCAACGTCGAGGGCCTGGGCCTCGACAAGGTTGGCATCGCCCTCGATGCGCGCGGCGCGATCCCCGTCGAGGCGGATTCGCGCACGACCGTCCCCTCGATCTACGCGGTCGGCGACGTGACGGGGCGGGCCGCGCTGACGCCCATCGCCATCCGCGAGGGCCACGCCTTCGCCGACACGGTGTTCGGCGGCAAGCCCTGGTGCGTCGATCACCGCCTGATCGCCACCGCGGTGTTCTCGACCCCCGAGATCGGCGTGATCGGCCACAACGAGGACGTGGCCCGCGAATGCTACGGCGAGATCGACGTCTACAAGGCGAGCTTCCGCCCGATGAAGGCCACGCTGTCGGGCCGCAACGAGCGCGTCATCATGAAGGTGCTGGTCGAGCGCGCCGGCGACCGCGTGGTCGGCGTCCACGTGATGGGGCCGGATGCCGGCGAGATCATCCAGGCGGTCGGCATCGCCGTCACCATGGGGGCCACCAAGGCCGATTTCGATCGCACCATCGCGGTCCACCCGACGCTCGGCGAGGAACTGGTGACGATGCGGACGCCGTTCGTGGTCAAGCATCCGGTCGGGGTGGGTTAGAGCCGTGATAGCTTTGACAGTGTGTCAAGCAAAATCTATCGTTTCCGATAGCTCTCGGAACTGATAGGTCGCAGAATGCAGATAGCGAAGACGGAAGCGGAGTGGCAGTCCCGCGCCAGCGCCTTCCTTAAGGCCAAGATGAAGGAAAAGGGCGTGACCTACGTGGGTCTCGCCGAACGGTTGATGGAGCACGGCTTCAAGGAGAGCGAGGCGTCGATCACTATGAAGCTCAAGCGCGGGACGTTCGCTGCGACCTTCCTGTTTGCGTCCCTCGCGGCGCTAGAGGTCGAGGGCCTTGCGCTCACCGAACTGACCGAGCCTTGAGGCCGCCGATGCCGACTCACCGGCAACTATTCCTTAACCTTCTCAGCCCATTAGACGCCGTTATTTTTACAGAAGCTTAGCCATTCAGCCGCAAGCTATGACATAGGGCGCGCGCTCCCATTGCGCTGCCATGACCACAAAGGTCCGCCATGCGCGTTGACGATGATATGCTAGTCGACACGGTGGATAACAGCAATCACGCTGTTGGCCGAATGATTAGACGCGCCTTGCTGCCCAATGGGGCTAATTTCCGCACGGTGCATGTGCTGCTTAGATCGCCCCCCGGCCAGCTAGTATTGCAAAAATTGCGCGACGACCACCCGAGAAGCCCAGGCAAAATTGGTTCGTCCGTTGCCGGATACTTACGCGCAGGCGAGACATACGAAAGCGCAGCTAAGCGCAAGCTCTACGACGAAATGCGGTCACGCGCCAAGCTCGCTTTTATCGGCGAGCTTTCGATGATAGACAAAGGATCAGAGAAGTTTGTCCATGTTTACGGTGGACGTAGCGTGAAGATGCCCGATTTTGACCACGAACAAATCGCTCGCCTTATCTACCTGAGCCAAGCCGAGATTGAGAGCCGGTTAGAAAATCATCCAGAGCAATTTACGGAAACATTTCAACATGTCTTTCGAACGGTTGGATCCAAAGCTTTCAGATGAAGATTTAGAGAAACAGAAACGAGAGCTTTTGCTGAAGATCTATGCTTCGACATTGGATGAATATAGATTCAATGTTAACATAGGGTGGGATCAGACAAAGTTTTACGTCACCACTTCGTCTGCCGCAACCGCGGCAGGCGTAGGCTTGTTGCGATTGGCAATCGATAGCAAGATATTATCTGCTTTTATGATATTATATTTCTTATTGCCGGGTTTCATTGCGCTGCTGGGATTTAAAACTACTGAGGTCAGAAAGAAGTACATAAGAGAAGCTAATCTCAAGAAAACTTTAGTGGAGCTTGAGCTGGGTTTATTTAAGGATACTATCCCTGAAGTTCCAGGCACCCATCTTGGAATAGCGGTCACACCAGGGCAAAAAGGCGTACTTACAGCCATCATCAAGAGAAGAGACCGGGCAAATGATCCAGTAAAAATTGGAACCGTAGTCCATTTCACAAAGCTATTGTTTTATGGACTTGTAGCAATCTCGGCTACAGGTGCATCTCTATCATATATAAATCTTTTGCTTCTCTCCGACGCTGCTAGCGACCAGCAAAAAATCGAACGGCGTTAGCTGGTGAAGCAGAACTCTTGCATCCTCAGCTGCAATCGGCTGCACTACGGTTCCGCTTAGCAACCTTTAGGGGATCGCTGTGCCACATGGTCGTGTCAGGCTTCTAGCGGCTCTCATATGCCTCTTCTTCTTTGTCGTCCTTGGGTTAGGCGGCAGCGCTATAAGCCACTTTGTGGACGACTCACGAGAAAATTATAGATACTGCAACATCGATAATGAGGCCGAGAAGCACAAGGCTGATAAAGAATGTAAGAGCCTCCTGTACCGGGCCTATGAAGACCCGGTTGCTCTCTTCACCGCGGTCTTGACGGCCGCCACCGTTGGTCTGTTTGGAGCCACTTACTTCCTCTGGCGCGCGACCCGTGATCTGGTTCGCGGGGCTGACAAAACCGCCGAAAAACAACTGCGGGCCTACATATCCGTTGACAAGGCGGGGATGGCTCAGGATTGGCCAAGCTCCAACGTCAACTTTACTGTGGTTGTCAGAAACTATGGCCAAACACCTGCTTATAGGGTTCAGACTTGCGTTCAGCCTGCGTACGGAGGTGCCGATAAAGTCCCCTTTGATGAAGAGTACACCTTCCGATCTGAGTCCGTGATTGGCCCCGGTTCTAGCGTAACCATAAGCGGGTCGGTCGAGCTCACACCTGAAAAGTTGGAATTTGTCCGGAAGGGTGAGTGCAAAATCTTCGTATGGGGCCGCGTTAATTATAGGGACGCCTTCGATCAGGAACGGTTCTTTTCCTTCAAGGCGTACAACGAGGGCGCCCAAACCATGGTTGCCCCTGACCGCACATCCACCTACCTCGTGTTTGGCGTGTCCCCTGCCCGGAATGGCTACCAAGCCAACTAGAGCTGTTGCCGACCGCTGCGAGTCGTTCGGGGTTCCCTGGCACGGCGTGATCTGATTCCCTTTGGTCCTCGACAGGAGGATTGATGGGCTCAGCGTTGTCAT
>NZ_LMQV01000043.1 GCF_001425465.1 Methylobacterium sp. Leaf456 | reverse complement strand
CAATCCGATCCGCCTTCGACAGCCTCACCCCAAAGGCCTGCCGCAACTGCCTCACAGCGGCCGGATACGACGCATACGATCCAACCTGATCGGCAATAGCTCTAGCGCCAGCCCTGCCACCAGCGCGCACCGCGCCGCCGCCTTCATACCCGACCTCCTTGAGTGAGATCGGGATGTGGGGCTAAGCCCTTGGAATCGTTTGTGGCGTCTGCGCCATGATACCGGAGCGCTGTCCGACGAAGTGGAAACCGGTTCTTCGAAAGAAAGCGCGGCACAACAGAGGCTTGGAGATGCACCCCGACCAACGTGATCGGGGGCAGCTCTCAAGTATCGTCCTGGATATCGGATCCAGGACGATACTCTTTGTTCTTGTGCCGCATCGGCTTTTTTCCGAAAGCCGGCGACCACCTTTCGGGCCGATGCTTTGAGCCCCACGCCGCATTCCCAGCGGGCCGCGAGCGCTTTCACATGTCGATGCTTTAAAGTTGTGCGAGCGTTTGCTGCATTCGGTACGGTATCGCGCCGATGTGCCGAATGAAGCCGTTCGGCTTGCAGTGATTGCAGCAACAAAAGTTAAAAACTTTCGCGCTACGCCCCTCCGGCAAGGGGGACTAGGACGATGTCGGCGCTCGCGATCCGGCGCTTCTACGATCTCGGCGGGGAACCGCTGCTCGATCGCTGGCTGCGCTTGGCTGCCCCCATTCAAGACCGCTACGACGCCGAACATGCCGGGCGGCGGACTTCGGAGCTGCGCGCAGCGATTCTCGTCGGGATCGCCCTCTACAACGTCTACAATCTCACCAGCATCGTCCTCCTGCCGGATATTCTCTGGCTGTCGGTGGCGCTCCGCGTCGGGCTCGTCACGCCGGTCTCGCTCGGCCTCGCTTGGGCAATCGGGCGGACGTCGCCGCTTTGGACCGAGCGCTTGGTGCTCGTCGGCATCCTCAACGCCTACCTGCTCCCGGTCTCCCTGTTCTGGATGACGCGCGATCCGCTCGGGCTGTTCACCTTCGGCGAGTTGTCGCTGACGATCATCTTCGCCAACATGCTGCTGGCGCTGCGCTTCCGCCACGCGGTCGCCTTCACGGCGGGCGCGCTCGCCGCGACCCTGCTCGCCGTCGCGTCGAAGCCCGATCTCGCTCCGGCGCTTCAGGCCGCCTTCGCGGTGCAGATCACCACCGCCTGCATCTTCAGCCTCTACGCCAACGCCGTGATGGAGCGGCGGCGCTGCGCCGATTACCTGTCGGCGCTCGAAGCGAGCCTGCGCGCCAAGAGCGCCGACGCCGCCCGGCGCGAGTTCGAGAACCTGTCGCACACCGACGCCCTGACCGGCCTGCCGAACCGCCGCCACCTCGCCGACACGCTGGACGACTGGCTGTCGCGCCCCGACGCGATGGCGCTGATGATGATCGATATCGATCACTTCAAGCTCTACAACGACGCGCTGGGCCATCCGGCCGGCGACGACTGCCTGCGGCGGATCGCCGGGACCTTCGCGGATTTCGCCCGGCGCCACGACGCCTTCTGCGCCCGCTTCGGCGGCGAGGAATTCACGGTCCTGGTCCGGGACGGCGGGAGCGAGCTGGCGCTGGCGCGCTGCGCCCGCCAGCTCGGGAAGGCGGTCGAGGCGCTGGCCCTCGTCCATCCGGCCCGCGCCGACGGGATCGGCGTCGCCACGATCAGCATCGGCGTCGCGCGCCGGCCCGAGGGCGCGGTCCTACCGGCCGCGGACCTGATCGCGGAGGCGGACCGGGCGCTCTACGCCGCCAAACGGCGCGGCCGGAACGGGTTCGTGCTGGGCGGGGAGCGGGCCGGGTTCGCCCTGGGGGGATGAGGCGGGGCACCTACTCCGCCGCCGGCAGGCTCAGCGACAGCAGCCGCGCCGTCCGCGAGCGGCCGCCGACCGCATCCGCCCCCGGATCGAGCGCGCGCCGCCCGTCGTCCAGCGCCCCGTTGACCGCATCGATGGCGAGGATCAGCGCCGAGATCATCCGGCCGTCGATGGTGCGCTCGCGGGCGTGGCGGACCACGTCCGCGATCAGCGCGTCGGTCTCGCGGGTCAGCGCGTCGAGTTGGGCGACCTCGCAGGCGTCGCGGGCCTCGGCCAGAATGTCGAGGAGGCGGTCGAGCACCACGTCGATGCGCTCGCGCCGCTTGCGGGCGAGCCGCTGGCCGAGCCACGCCACGCCGGAGCCGATCGTGCCGCCGAAGAAGGCGAGCAGGTAGATCCAGTCCTCGTAGCGGTCGAGGAAGGTCTGCTGCTCGCGCTCGAAATAATCGACCGCGCCGGGGTGGTTGGGCAGGCGTGCGCTGGTCGCCGTGACCGTGGTGTCGTAGTCTGGCGGCTTCATCGCGTTGGCGACGGGGGCGATGGCGGCCAGCCGCGAGCGCCACTCGAACAGATGCTGCACCACGGATGCGACGGCGACGCGGCTCACCGAGCCCCGCGCCATCAACCGGTAAGAGACGCCGACCGTCTCGACATCCTCCTCCGGGCGCTTCGGGCGTCCGCCGAAGGTGCCGGCGCTGAGCGTCACCGTCTGGAGTTCGGGCAGGCGCTGGGTGATCGCCTTGCCGTCCGGCACGCCGACGAAGCGGATCTTGCGCTCCGCTGAGGCCGCCTCGACCGCGCGCAGCATCCCGAGCGTCGCCTTCGCCGTCGGGCTTGCGATGACGGCCACCGCATCGACCCGCTTGGCCTCCAGCGCCTGCGTGACCTCCCCCGCCTTCAGCGGCACCAGCCCGACGCGGCCGGCCCCGAGCGGCTCGCTTCCCGCGATCTCGGCCTCGCTCGCGGGCTTGAAGTCGTAGAAGTCGAGGAGGTTCGTGACGAAGGGCAAATCGGCGTCGTGGCGCACCACCACGCCGAGGCGGCGCGTCGAGAGATCGGAAAAGCTCTCGATCTCCGCCGCCTCGGGGGCGGCGACGATCAGCGCCTCGTCGTGCAGGATGGCGAGGGTCAGCCCGTTGTCGGGCAGGAGCACGTCGGGGCGAACCACGGCGAGGTCGGCGCGGTTCTTCTGCAGGGCGAGCGCGCTGTCGCGCACGTCGTCGTGGGGCGTGACCTGCAGCCGCACGTCCTCATGGTTGCGCACCAGCGCCTTGGCGTAGGCCTCGATCAGGGCGGCCTCGACGCCGTCGCGCGGGCCGACGGCGACGGTGAGGAGCGTGGGGCGCGACAGGGTGACGACGAGGCCGGCGAACGCCGCCAGCCCCAGGGCGAGCAGCACGAACAGCCATTCGCGCCGCATCAGGACGGCCACTGCCCGGAGGCGCAGCCCTCGCATTCCAGAGCGATCCATCCGACAAGCATGGGACGACAACCAAGGCAGGACCGTGAAGAACGGATGATCCCGACGAAGGGTTCACGCGATCGTCGTGACGACGGACGAGCGGAGCGGGAGGCAAGCCCCGCAAGACAGGCAAGACCCGAGCCGCCGGTCACCGCCGCGTGGCTGGAGCGCGTGGCCCTGCACTACCTCGACCGTTACGGCGCCTCCTCGGAGATGCTGCGCCGGGTGCTGGCCCGACGGGTGGACCGGCGGTGCCGCTCCCGCAACGAGACGCCCGACGCGCATGCCGGGCTGATCGCCGAGACGGTGGCCCGCGCCCAGCGCGCCGGCTTGATCGACGACGCGCGCTTCGCCGCCGCCCGCCTCGCGACGCTGCGCCGCCGCGGTGCCTCGACCCGGCAGGCGCGGGCCAAGCTGTCGGAAAAGGGCATCGACGCCGACACGATCTCGGCCGCCATGACCGACGAGCGCGAGGATGCGGGCGAGGAAGCCGACACCGAGCAGCAGGCGGCTCTGGCCTATGCCCGCCGCCGCCGCCTCGGCCCCCACCGCCCGCCCGGCGCGCGCGAGACGAACCGCGAGCGCGACCTTGCCGCCATGGCGCGGGCGGGCTTCCCCTACGCGCTGGCGCGCGCCGTCCTCGAAGCGGAGGCCGACGATCCGCCCGAGGAGACGTAAAGCAAAAATTCCTCGACTTCCGGACGCTGCGCCCCACCTCGCCCCCGACGCGGGAATCGCCCGCACCCGATTTCGAGGACGAGACAGCATGACCGACCGCCACGCGAGCGCCCACTGGGAAGGCGACGGCAAGACCGGCAAGGGCCAGATCACGACCCAGTCGGGCGTGCTCTCGAACAACCCCTACGGCTTCAACACCCGCTTCGAGAACGAGCCCGGCACCAACCCGGAGGAGCTGATCGCGGCCGCGCATGCGGGCTGCTTCACCATGGCGCTCGCCTTCCAGCTCCAGTCGGCGGGCCTCAAGGCGACCTCGCTCGACACCAAGGCGGTGGTCACGCTCGTGCAGGACGGCGACGGCTTCAAGGTGACGAAGTCGGCCCTCACCCTCAAGGCCGTGATCCCCGGCATCGATCAGCAAAAATTCGACGAGCTGGCCGGCAACGCCGAGAAGGGCTGCCCGATCTCGAAGCTGCTGAACGCCGAGATCACCCTGGACAAGACGCTCGCCCAAGGCTGATCCGCGGATTGCGAGGGGGCGGGGCCGGATCGTAGGATCGGGCCTCGCTCCGACGGGAGGCCGGCAATGGTCGTCAGCTTGGCTTGGTATCGGCCGGAGGATTACCGGCGCATCCTCTCCATCATGAAGGATGCCGACGCGCTGCCGGAGACCTATGAGGCCTGGCTGAAGTCCGCCCGCAATGTCGAGGCCGTGACGCAGCGGGGGGCCTTCCGACGCTCCGAGTCATCCTCGATCCCGACGAATTCCTGGCCTATTGCGCCCGTGAAGGGTGCGATCCCGTCGCGGGCACGCGCAGTCGGTACGCCGCCGCGTGCGCGCAGGCCATGCTGACGCCGACGACCCTGCCGCCCTCCGCAACGAGCCCGTTCGCCCGCTTTCTCCGGCCGCCGAAGCCGGTATCGCCGACCTGACGACGCGGACGGTGCCTGCCAGACGGGTTCCTCGCTGCCCGCAGCCTTGCCTTCCGCAATGCGGTCTCGTACCACCCGGAACAATCGCGCTTCGACGTGAATGCTGACGGGGGCACCATGCGGCGGCACGAATTGATCAATCGTTTCGTGTCTTTATTTGATCAGCCGCGATATCTGGAAGTCGGCGTCGAGGAAGGCCTCACCTTCAAGGAAATCGAGGCCGACTGGCGGATCGGCGTCGTCCCTCACCCGCACTTCGAAGACGATTCTTTTCTTGGCGAAAATTTTCAGATCTTCCGAATGCCCTCGGACCAGTATTTCGCCGATGCGGTCGAAATCGGTCTGCCGTTCGACGTCGCCTTCATCGACGGGCTGCACACGGCCGAGCAGACGCTGCGCGACTTCACCAACGTCCTGAACTTTACCAAGAACGACGCCGTCATCCTCATCGACGACATCCGGCCGGCCAACTGGGTCGAGGCGCTGCCTCTCGATCTGTGGGTCAAGGTCCGGCCCCTGGCCGAGGGCACCTATACCGGCTGGACCGGCGACGTCTTCAAGCTGCTCTACCTGATCGAGACCTTCTTCCCGTCGATCGAGTTGCGCATCCCCGCCGAGGACCCCAACCTCGTCATCTGCTGGAAGCGGACCAAGTCGCGGCCGCTCGCGAAGCCGTTCGCCGCGCGCCTGGAGGAGGTTGCCGCGGCGCAATACCCGCAATTCCTACTCTCGAAGGCGAACTTCGCCGCCACCGGCCTGGAGAGCATCGTCGCAGACTACCGGCAATCCCGCGCCGAGTGGGCGGCCTCGGGACGGTAACCCACCCGGACCGGACGGACCGTACGTGAAAAGCGGATTTCCGGTGTGAAAGGCAACGCGCCGCATTGATCCTCCCGCGGGCGCGTTCATCTTCCGTTCGATGGACGAGAAACTCGCGCGCAAGCTTCGCATCCTCGCGGACGCCGCCAAGTACGACGCGTCCTGCGCGTCGTCGGGCGCGCCCAAGCGCAAGGCCGGCGCCGACGGCCTCGGCTCGACCACGGGGGCCGGCATCTGCCACGCCTACACCCCGGACGGGCGCTGCGTCTCGCTGCTCAAGATCCTGCTGACCAATTACTGCCTGTTCGACTGCGCCTATTGCGTCAACCGGCGCTCCTCGAACGTCGCCCGCGCCCGCTTCTCGGTGGAAGAGGTGGTGACGCTCACGGTCGAGTTCTACAAGCGCAACTACATCGAGGGGCTGTTCCTTTCGTCCGGCATCATCCGCTCGCCCGACTACACGATGGAGATGCTCACCCGCGTCGCCAAGAAGCTCCGGCGCGAGCATGGGTTTCGCGGCTACATCCATCTGAAGTCGATCCCCGAGGCGAGCCCGTGGTTGATCGAGGAGGCCGGGCTCTACGCCGACCGGCTGTCGATCAACCTCGAACTGCCGACCGAGGAAAGCCTGACCCGCCTCGCGCCGGAGAAGGACGGCGCGGCGATCGAGGGGGCGATGGGGCAGATCGGCGAGCGCATCGCGCAGGCGAAAGAAGAGAAGCGCCGCTTCTCGCCGGCCGGGCAATCGACGCAGGTGATCGTGGGGGCGGACAGTACCACCGACGAGGCGCTGATCCGCAAGAGCGCACTCCTGTATGGGAGTTACGGCCTCAAGCGTGTCTACTATTCGGCCTTCAGCCCGATCCCCGACGCGTCGTCCGCCCTGCCGCCGCAGGCCCCGCCCTTGCGGCGCGAGCACCGGCTGTATCAGGCCGACTGGCTGATCCGGTACTACGAGTTCTCCCCCGACGACGTGGCGAACGCGGCCGACGGCGGGATGTTCGCCCTCGACATCGATCCCAAGCTCGCCTGGGCGCTCAAGAACCGCCACCACTTCCCCGTCGATGTGAACCGCGCCGACCGTACGATGCTGCTGCGGGTGCCGGGCCTCGGGGCGCGGGCGGTCGACGCCATCGTCAAGGCCCGCCGCCACGGGCGCCTGCGCCTCGACGACGTGGCGCGGCTGACCTCGGGGCTGAAGCGGGCGCGGCCCTTCCTGATCGCCGAGGATTTCCGGCCGACGACGCTGACCGACCGGCTGGATTTGCGGGCGAAGCTCGCGGAGCCGGCGGAACAGTTGAGTCTGTTCTGATGCCGGGTCCGCACCGGCAAGGCCCCGCCTCCTCCGCGGAAACGGGTGCCCGAATCGGCATCCACGTCGCCACCCTCGCCCCCGGCGCCGACATGCCCGGCTTCCGCGCCGCCGCCCGCCGCCTCATCGCCGCGAACGTCCCACCCGAGGCCATCGTCTGGCAGACCGAGGCGCTGAGCCTGTTCGGAACGGAGTCCGCCCCCAACGAGGCCCCGCCGCTGGCGCTGCCCCGCCCGGTGACCGACCTGATCCCGATGGTCGTCCCCCACCGCGATCCCGAGCGCTACGGCCTGCTCTACGCCCTGATCTGGCGCGTCCTGCACGGCGAGCGCGCCCTGATGGAGGTGGCGAGCGATCCGCTGGTTCACCGGCTTCACCGGATGCGCAAGGGTATCGCGCGCGACCTGCACAAGATGCACGCCTTCCTGCGCTTCCGCCGGGTGCCGAACGAGCCCGAGCGCTACGTCGCGTGGTTCGAGCCCGACCACCACATCCTGGAGGCGGCCGCCCCGTTCTTCGTCGATCGCTTCCGCAACTTGCGCTGGTCGATCCTGACGCCGGAGGGCTCCGCCCACTGGGACGGTGCGTTGAGCTTCGGCCCGCCGGGGCGGCGCGAGGACGCGCCGGAGGGCGACGGTTTCGAAGCCGGCTGGCGCGACTATTACGAGAGCACCTTCAACCCGGCCCGCCTGAACCTCGACGCGATGCGCGCCGAGATGCCCCGCAAGTACTGGCGGAACATGCCGGAGACCGCGGCGATTCCCGCGCTGGTGCGGGCCGCGGGGGCGCGAGCCCAAGCCATGATCGAGAAGGCGCCGACGATGCCGGAGAAGCGCGATCCCGTCCGGGCGGTGGAGCGGATGGCGCGGGACGAGCCGGAATCGCTGGAGGCGCTGAACGCCGTCATCGCCCGCTCAGAGCCGCTGGTGCCGGGCGCGACCCAAGCCGTGCTCGGCGAGGGCCCGTTGGGGGCGACGATCGCCTTCGTCGGCGAGCAGCCCGGCGATCAGGAGGATCGGCAGGGCCGCCCCTTCGTCGGGCCGGCAGGGCAGTTGCTGTCCCGCGCACTGGCCGAGGCCGGGATCGAGCGGTCGGACGCCTACCTCACCAATGCGGTCAAGCACTTCAAGTTCACGTTGCGCGGCAAGCGCCGCATCCACGAGAAGCCCACAGCCGGCGAGGTCAGCCATTACCGCTGGTGGCTCGACCGGGAGCTGGATTTCGTCGCCCCCAAGCTCGTCGTGGCGCTGGGTGCCACCGCGGTGCTGGCGCTGACCGGCAAACCGGTCCCGATCACCCGCGCCCGCGGGCCGGCGGAGTTCGGCCGCCCGTTCGGCGGGTTCATCACGGTCCACCCGTCCTACCTGCTGCGCCTGCCCGACGAGGCCAAGGAGGAGGCCTACCACGCCTTCGTCGCCGACCTGCGGCGGGTGCGCGATCTCGCGGCTTGAGCGTGAGGCCGAGCGGATTCGGCCGGATCCATTAAGCTGCGATGCGTCTACCCCCCTCATCCTGAGGTGCCCGCGCAGCGGGCCTCGAAGGAGGGCTCCAGGGATCGCGCGCGAGCTGGAGCCCTCCTTCGAGGCTCCACCTTCGGCTACGCACCTCAGGATGAGGGGGTTGGGGTGGGACGGGCCGGTCGGATCGACCCTCAGGCCGCCAGCCGCTCGCGGCGACGGTCGGCGCGGTAGCTGAGCACGAGATCCTGCGGGATCATCCCGGCGGCCACGGCCAGCGCGATCTCGCGCGGGCGCGCCGCGGGCTTCGGCTCCGGCCGGACCTCGGGGACCGCCTGCGGGGCTGCCTTCGGGGCGGCGCTTGAGCGGACGGAGAGGACGCTCTCCATCAGGGCTTCCGTGAGGCCGGCGAGCAGCGTCTCGGTCGCAGCGGCGGTGAGCGTGGACGGCGCCTCGGCGACAACCGGCGCGCCCAGGCGCTCCTCCGGCCGCGGCGCCAGCGGCCAGGCGGTCGCGGTATCCGGCAGGGCGGGCTCGGGCAAGCTCGGCTCCGGCTCGGACAGGCGCAGCTCGGCCGAGATCGGTTCGGCCAGGATCGGTTCGGCCGAGATCGGTTCGCTCACGACCGGCTCGGTCACGGCCTCCGGCGCGGGCAGCTCGATCACCTCCGGCAGCGCCGAAGCCTCAGAGTCGTCCCAGGCATCGGCCAGAACCTCGGCCCAGCCGTCGGTCGCGGCGAGCGTCTCGGGCGCGGCGAGCCGATGGGCGGCCTCGTCGCGGGCGTGGGCCTCGATCTGCGCTTGGGCGAACAGGCGCGCTTCGTCGCGCGCCGCCTCGGCCTCGAAGCGGGACAGCAAAGCCACCAGCCCGCGGGCCTCGGCGACGGGCAGGGTCTCGCAGGCCGTCAGCGCCGCCTCGATCATCGAGCGAGCGAGCCGCGGGCCGGTCGGGCCGCCACGCCCGTCCGCGGCCTCGCACCAGACGGTCAGCGCCGCCTGGATGCCCGGCAGCAGCAGGGCGGGTAGCCCCGCGCGGCGGTGGAGCGCGATGAAGCCGGCGCTGTGCGGCTCGAACATCAGCCCGGCGACGCGGGCGCGGCTGAGGCCGCTCAGTTCGGACAAGGCGGCCTCGGCGAAGGGCAGGCGCAGCGACAGGATCGCCCGCAGGATCAACCCGGCGGTGAGTTGCTCCTGCACCCGCAGATGCGCCACGAGCCGGGCGAGCCCGGTCTCGCCGGATTCGTCGCCGAGCGCGAGGGCCGCGGAATCGCGGGCCTCGCGGGCGACGCGGGCGCCGCGCTCGGAATTCATCCAGCCGGCATCCTGGCCGGCGCGGGCGAGCTGCTCGGCCAGCAGCGCGACGACGGCGTGACGGACCTCGATGGCGAGGTCGTGCCGGGCGAGCAGCGCGCGGCGCAGCTCCGCATCCTCGCCGTGGCGCTCGACCATGCGCAGGAAGGCGGCGGTGCCGATCGACGCGCGCGGATTTTTTGCCAGCGCCGTCAGCGAAGGAAGGCCGGCGACTTCGGCGAGCGCGGCGGCAACGGGCTTGGACAGGTCGGGCCGGGCGGCGACCGCAGCGCGGGCCGCCTCGCAGCCGATGGCGACGCAATCGACGAGGTCGGCATCCATCAGCACGGGCGAGCGCGCCAGCACGAAGCAGGCGATCTCGGGATGGTCGGAGGCGAGCGCCACCACAAGGGGCCGCGGTGCGCCGGCCGAATCCGCGCAGGCCTCGGCCAGCGCCCGGCGCACGGCGAGCGCCGGATCGTCGAGCAGAGCGAGGAGCGCGGTCTTGGCCTCCCAGGCCGCGTCGGGCCCGAGGCTGCCGTCGAGATAGGCTTGCGCCAGGGTGCCCGCGGCCTCGGCCCGCCGCTCGGCGGAGGCGTGCTGCGTCAGGGTGAGGAACTGGCGGAGGATCATGAGCCGTTCCGAAGGTTGTAGGAGGACAGGTCGAAGAAGATTTTTTTGGACGGGAGCGTCGCCGCAGCGGTCGGCTCCGCGCCTGCCGTACCTGTTGCTGCTTGGCCGAGCCCAGCAGGGCGGCGCGGCGGCAGCGGCACGACGATCGGGGTCGAGAGCACCGGGTCGGCGCCCGCGTCCGGAATCGAGGCCGTGTGGATCACGTCGTCCGACGCGTCGGAGCGCGGAAAATAGGTCGGCGCGGGCCGGGCCGCCTCGGTGCCGTTCGCGCGGCCCTGCCAGATCTTGGCCACGCCCTCCGAGATCGCGCCCTGGCGCCGGTCGGTCTGGAACAGCGTGCGCAGGCCGCCCTCCAGCGAGGCGTAGGCCGTGGGCGGCTCGGCGGCGCCCGTCGCCACCGGGGTCGGCGCGCCCGCGGTCGCGGTAGAGAGCAGGGCGTAGAGTTCCGAGGACGAGCGCGGGCGCCCAACCTTATCGTAGAACAGGCTGCGGTTGGCAGAAGCCGCCTCCGGCAGGTCGAGGGCGGCGGCGCGGGCCGGGCTCCCTTGCGCCGAGTTGATCAGCGTGGTCGCCCCGCGCGCCCCGAGCACGTGGGCGGCGTAGAGGTCGCCGGAGGTCGGCTCGCGCCCGAGCGCGGTGCCGAGCGCGTCGCGGTTGCGCTGGGTCAGGGCGCCGGCCATCGTCGCTGACACCTTCGGGTCGCGGCGCAGATCGAGGATGGCTTGACGCGTCGTCGGGTCGGAGACCGTGTAGGTGCCGTCGGAGCGGGCCGTGATGGCATCGGCGTAGGTGCCGAGCCCGAGCTTGCTCCCTGCGTTCTTCATGACGCCGAGCCAGGTCTGCTCGATGAACTGAAACAGGCCGGTCGCCGTCGAGGTGCCGGCCTTGGCGGTGGGGTTGAGGCTCGATTCGCGCTGCGCCGTGGCGAGCAGGTAGTCGAAGCCGACGCCGCTCGTCTGCGCCCCGTCGCGGATCGCCGCGATCACCTCGCCGCTCGCCGCGTTCGCCGGGCGCGCGGAGGCGGCGGCGGGGCCGGTCTCGCGCGTGCCGACGGGAGCATTGGTGAACAGGAACATGACGCGGCCCGCGAGGATCGGCGATCGACCCCTCGAAACGGGACTTTCCGCTCCGCATGGTAAAGAAACGTTGAATGATCCCCGCAGCTTGTGACGCCCGTTCCCGCACACCCCGCCTCGCCTTCCGCGGGTCGGCCGCGGATGCGGTGCGCCGCGTGGGCGGAGTGGATGCTCTGGTGGTCGAGGGCCCGCTCCCGTTGGGCCTGCGCGGGCGGATCGGGGCCACGCGCCTCATCCTCGCCCTCGACCGTCCCGACGCACCCTTGCCCGCGGAGGCACCGGACGCGGTGCTGCTCGCCGCCCGCGCCGGCTGCGACGTGGCGGCGCTCGGCGCCCGGCTCGCGGTGCACGAGGCCGAACGCGGCTGGCCGGACGGGCAGCTGCGCATCCTGGCGCAGGTCGCCGCTCCCCTAGGGGTGCTGGAGGCACGGAGCTTCGTCGGCGCGAGCCCACGGCTCGACGGGCTCGGGCTCGACGAGGCGGCGCTTGCAGTCGCTCTCGGCGCCGAAGCCGCGGGGGAGACGCTCGCCCAGGCGCGCGCCCTGGTCCGCCTCGCGGCGGCGGCGGCGGGGGCGAGGACGTTCGCCTATTCCGGGCCGGACGGGATCGAGCACGCCGTCGCGGCGGCGCGGCAGGAGGGTTTCGGACTGTTGATCACCCGCGATCCGTCCGCGGTACTCTGAGGGGCGCCGGAGGCGGCGCGAGGCCTCGCGGATCGCGGGCTCCACTCTTCATCAAGGTCGGGACGCGGCTCGACGGGGTAGCAATGGGTCTGCGTTCGATGATTCCACGCCCGACCGCGCGTCGCTCGTCAGCAGGGAATTGGAGTCACCGGCGGCGGCGCTCATACGTCTCTGATCGATCGTGCGGGCCGCCCATTTCGCAGCCTGATGCGTCGGCCGCTCGACCCATGCCTCCATCGCCTGCGCGACGAGGAGAATCAACGGGAGGGCGAGGAGGATCGCCCACGGCAGCGGCACGATGCCATTGGTCAGGTAAAGGACCAGCACCAGGACCGGCCAGTGCGACAGGTAAAGGCTGAAGGAGATGTTCCCAAGCCAGCGGACGACCCGCGGTTCCAGAAGTTTCGCCGCTGTCGGCGAACAGATGCATATCGCGATGATGTATGACGCGACGAGGCCATACAGGAAGTAAACCAGGCTTCCAGACGTTTTCCCGAGAAAACCGATGAGAGAAGTGAGCGCGATCGCCGCGACGATCAGAATAACGTGCCCGTACCGAGGGATATGACCGTATAAAATTCTCACCCGATCAACGTGAAGCGCCAGGGCGATGCCCATCGTAAAGTAGACGAGATAGCGAGCGGTGAGCAAAAGTGAAGCACTAAAGCTGGAGGCGACGACAGGAGAGCTGTTGTCAATGTAAGATTTTACATAAATTCATAACAAAGAAGCGACACCGAAGGCTACGACCGAGCTGATCCCAAAGCGGACGACGATCAGAAACAAAAGCGGAAAGGCCAGCGAGGCTCTGATTTCGACGATGAGGCTCCAGATCGGCGGATTGAGCCTTATGCTGTCGGCCGGGAAGCCCAGCGCCAGGAGGTGTGCGGCAACGTTCAACCACGACACCTGTTCGTCCCACATGCGAAATGCACGTCTGAGGCCATCCGGTGACGGCTGTCCATGGATCAGGTAGCCGATCGCTGCCGAAATCAGGACGAAGACGATGACTGGAGGGTACAGCCGAATCAAACGGCCGACTGCGAAGGCGGGGTATGACCGCCCTCTTCCGGCGGCATACGGCAGAGACAAGACGAAACCGCTCAGAACGAAGAACAGAACGACGGCCATTGTGCCGCTGACGAACGGGGACAAGGCTGTCCTGTAGACCCACCCAGCTTCGCTGCCGTTATAAGCCAGGTAGAGATGGCCGAGAACGACGCTCAGCGCTGCGACGCCGCGCAAGGCATCCAGTTGTGAGAGTCTTTCCATCCGCAACCACCCTCCATGCCGACGTCAATCCTCGACGAATCAGGGGGAAGCAAAATACTTGCCAAAGCAATATTCCAATTCTTCCAGCCCGCACCGCCCCTTCAGGCACCACAATATTCAGTCGCTCCCACAACGGTCGCAAAGATATATTGAAAGAAAAATCAAACCCGAATGCATCGAGAAGCAGTTCGCGACTTCGATCGGCGATTTTAAATTACAGAGCAGCGGTGTTTGCCGGCCAATATGCAAAAGCGATCTCGGTAGCCGGGGCCGGTCACGTTCCGAATCGCAACAGGCCGAACGCTGCGCCGATGCCATCGTCGGAGCCTTATCGAGAACCCGGAAATCTTGCGTAAAGACCTGCCCATCGAGCCGACTCGCGGGCTGAGGCGATCTGCGCCATCGCCTCCCGACGGTGGCGAAAACCCGCGCCCTCAGCCGCCCCCACCTTTCGGCCGGCGCAGCTCGAACCGGGTCTCGGGCTCGGCGGTGAAGTAGTCGAAATAGCCGCCGCGCAGGATCGGGCGCATGGCCCCAGTGTCGACGCGCCCGTCCCGCACGAAGCGGTCGTCGATGTAGAGCGAGACCACCTGACCGATCACGAGGAAGTTGTTGGGTTCGGAGCCGTCCAGCGGCACCAGCGGCACGGTCTGGAGCCATTTGCATTCGAGTGCGGCGGGCGATTCCGCCACCCGCGGCGGGCGCACTTTTCGCGAGGGGGCCGGTGTCAGGCCGGCGAAGCCGAACTCGCTCTCGCCCCGCGGCAGCGGCGCCGAGGTGGCGTTGACGGCCTCGCGCAGGTCGAAGGTCGCGAGGCTGCAGACGAACTCGCCGCCCTCCTCCGCGAAGGTGATCGCGTCCTTGCGGCCGACGGAGGAGAACATCACCATGTCGGGATCGCCCCCGACCGCGTTGAAGAACGAGTAGGGCGAGAGGTTCACCCGGCCCTGAGCGTCCATGGCGCTGATCCAGCCGATCGGTCGCGGGGCGACGATGGCCTTCAGCGGGTTGTGCGGCAGGCTCGGGGCGTCGGCCTCGTAATACATGGAAGAGCCCTCAGAGCCGGGTGACGATCTGCGCAAGCTCCGGCCGCGGCCGGTCGGAGGGCACCTCGCGGGCGCGCCCGACATGGATGAAGCCGGCGATCCGCTCGGACGGCTCCAACCCCAGCGCATCGAGCACGCGCCGGTCGTAGGCGAACCACTCGGTCAGCCACGCGGTGGCGTAGCCCGCCGCGTTGGCCGCCACGACGAAGTTCATGCAGACGGCGCCCGCCGACAGCACCTGCTCCCATTCCGGAATTTTGACATGGGGGCCGGCGCGGGAGACCACCGCGACCACGAGCGGTGCGTGCGCGAGACGTTGGCGCTCCAGTTCGAGGCGCTTGGCGTCGGCCTCGGGGAAGTCCGCCGCGTGGGTGTTCGCGATGGTCTCGCCGAGGCGGTGGCGCGCCTCGCCCTCGATCACGAGGAAGCGCCAGGGGGCGAGCTTGCCGTGGTCGGGCACCCGCGACGCGATGGCGAGCCACCCGTCGAGTTCGTCCGCCGAGGGGCCGGGGCCGTCGAGGGCGATCGGCGCCACCGAGCGGCGGGTGCGCAGCATGTCGTGGGTGCGAGCGTCTTTGCGAGCGTCTTCCGTCACAGCAACTGGGGAGGTCATGGACAATCCGCGGGCTCGGGTCGAAACTGATCTGGCCTTGCCGCCGCCACGGTCGGGTTTCAAGAGCCGCGGCACATTCGGGGGCTTCGTGCGGGAGAACGGGACGATGGGACGCGGCTGCCGTATCGCGACGGTCCTCCTCGGCCTGACGCCGCTCGCAGCCCACGCGCAGGACCCGTTCGGGCCCGGCCTCCCCTCCCCCGGCATCACCTCGCCGATGCTGCCCCCGCCCGTGCCGGAGGCCGAGGCGGATCTGTCGCTCTCGGCGAGCTTCGTCGGCGCCAACCAGCCGGTGCGCGCGGGGCTGAGCTGGCGCATCTTCGAGGACAAGGGCGAGACCGGGCGGCCTGCCATCGTCGCCCGCTCGAACGATCCCGCCCCGATCCTGAAGCTGCCCGCGGGCTCCTACGTCGCCACCGTCACCTACGGCTATGCCAGCGCCTCGAAGCGGGTGACCCTCTCGGGCCAGCCGGTGAGCGAGCAGCTCAAGGTGGCCGCCGGCGCGCTGAAGCTCTCGGGTGCCATCGGCGACCAGAAGATCACACCGAACCAGCTCGCCTTCTCGGTGTTCGTGCCCGCGGGCACCAATTCGGAAGGGCGGCTGGTGCGCAGCGGCATCAAGGCCGGCGAGATCGTGCGCCTGCCCGAGGGCGTCTACCACGTGGTGTCGAATTACGGCGAGTCGAACGCGATCCAGCGGGCCGACCTCAAGGTCGAGACCGGCAAGATCACCGACGCCACCCTCAACCACCGCGCCGCGACCGTGACCCTGAAGCTCGTCGCCGCGCCGGGCACCGAGGCCTTCGCCGGCACCGCCTTCAGCGTGCTGACGCCGGGCGGCGACACGATCCGCGAGGCGATCGGCGCCTTCCCGTCCGTGACGCTGGCGGAGGGCGACTACGTGCTGATCGCCCGCCACGACGGGCAGGTCTACACCCGCGAGTTCAAGGTCGAGAGCGGCATGGACCGCGACATCGAAGTGCTGGCGAAGGCCGGCTGAGATGCGCGGGCTCCTCGCGGCACTCCTGCTCCTCGCCGCGCCGGGCGCGCGAGCCCAGAGCATCGTCGATGGTTCGGCGGCCACCGTCGGGCCGCCCGCCGCCAGCACGATCCTCGTTCTGGTCGGCCGCCAGTTTCCCGATCCTGAGGCCCGCATCGCCGGCTTGCGAAAGGGCCGGGACGGGGCCGTGTGCGGCACGGTCGATGTGAGGAACCGCATGGGCACCCATGCCGGCCCCCGCCCGTTCGTCGCCGACTTGTCCGAAAACTTTTTCGCGCGCCTGCCCGAGGGGCCGGAGCTGCGCAGCCCGGCCAGCCCCGCCGACTTCAAGGCGATGCAGCGGGCGAAAGCCTTGTACGAGGCGAACTGCACCGCCGAGTGAGGCGGCCCGAAGCGATCCCTCACGCCGCCCGGCGCGCACCCGCCACGCAGGCCACCACGGCCAGCGCGGCGATCACCATGGCGGGCTCGATCCGCTCGCCGAGCAGCAGGGCGGCCAGAGCCAGCCCAAGAAAGGGTTGGAGCAGTTGGAGCTGCCCCACCGCCGCGATGCCGCCGCGGGCGAGCCCCCGGTTCCAGAACACGAAGCCGATCAGCATGGAAAACAGCGAGACGTAGCCGAGCCCGGCCCAGGCTGGGCCCGGAATGCCGGAGACGTGCGGCGACGCGAGCCACCACGCCAGCGGCAGGGTGACGGGCAGCGCCGCGACATTCGCCCAGGCGATCACCGGCCAGCCGCCGAGCCGGCGCGACAGGCGCCCGCCCTCGGCATAGCCGAGCCCACCCGCCACGATGGCGGCGAGCATCAGCAGGTCGGCGGGTTCCAGGCTGACGCCGCCGCGGAGCGCAAAGCCGGCGACGATCGCGCTGCCGAGGCACGCGAAGAGCCAGAACCGGCGCGACGGCCGCTCGCCGGCCCGCAGCGCGCCGAAGCCGGCGGTCGCGAGCGGCAGCAGACCGATGAAGACGATGGCGTGGGCGGATTCGACCCGCATCAGGGCGAACGCCGTCAGCAGCGGAAAGGCCAGGACCACGCAGAGCGACAGCACGCCGAAGGCGGCGATGTCGCCCCCCGCCGGGAGCCGCGGCCGGACGATGGCGAGCAGGGCCGCCGAGGCGAGGCCGGCCAGCGCCCCGCGGGCCGATGTGAGGAACAGCGGATCGAACCCGGTGAGCGCGAGCCGCGTGGCGGGGAGCGAGCCGCTGAAGATCGCCACGCCGATCAGCCCGTCGAGGAGCGCGCCGGTCGGGCGTGCACTCGGCGGCGCATCGAGCGCCGCGGCGACGGGCCGGCTCACGCGAACGGCACGATCAGCGGCAGGGCGAGGATGGCACCGGCGGCCAGCACGACGGCGTCGCGGACGCGGCGGGCCAGGAAGGCGAGGGATCCGGCCTTCTGGGCGGACACGTCGTCGGTGAAGGTCATGGGGGTCTCCTGTCGGTTGCGATGAGGCGGCCTCGGTATGCCGCCGGATGCCCTGTCCCGACAGGGACGATTACAGTACAATTCCGATGAACTGTCCGGGACATCGGCCGGTACGGTTCGGAGGATCGATCATGACGGAGCTGCCGCGGGAGACGGGCCTCAGCCGGGTCGAGGCGGTGATGCGGGCGATCGAGGCGCGCATCCAGAGCCGCGCGCTCGGGCCCGGCGCCCGCCTGCCCTCGGTGCGGGCCTTCGCCGAGAGCATGGAGGTGTCGAAATCGACCGTGGTCGAAGCCTATGACCGGATGGCGGCGCAGGGCGCCATCGTCTCGCGCCCCGGCTCGGGCTTCTACGTCGCGGCCCGCGCCGAGCCGCTGAGTCTGGCCGCACTCGGGCCCCGCCTCGACCGGGCGGTGGACCCGGTCTGGATCACCCGGCAATCGCTGGAGGCCGGGCCCGACCATCTCAAACCCGGCTGCGGCTGGCTTCCCCCCGACTGGCTTCCCGAGGAGGCGCTACGCCGGGCGCTGCGGCAGGTGGCGCGGCGCAGCGAGGCGGTGCTGTTCTACGACACGCCGCAGGGCCACGCGCCGTTGCGCCAGCTCATGGCGCGGCGGCTGACCGAGCGCGGCATCCTCGCCCATCCCGATCAACTGGTGCTGACCGATTCGACCACGCAGGCGCTCGACCTGACGCTGCGCTTCCTCACCGAGCCCGGCGACACGGTGCTCTTGGACGATCCGTGCTATTTCAGCTTTCAGGCGCTCGCCCGCGCCCACCGGCTGCGGATGGTCGGCGTGCCGTTCGGGCCGGAGGGGCCCGACCTCGCCGCGTTCGAGCGGGTACTCACCGAGCACAAGCCGCGGCTCTACGTCACCAATTCCGGCCTGCACAATCCGACCGGCGCGACGCTGACGCCGATGGTGGTCCATCGCATCCTGCGGCTCGCCGAGGTGCACGGCACCCTGATCGTGGAAGACGATGCCTATGCCGATTTCGAGGTCGAGCCGGGGCCGCGGCTCGCGGGCTTCGACGGGCTCGACCGGGTGATCCATGTCGGCGGTTTCTCGAAGACGCTCTCGACCGGGGTGCGGGCCGGCGTCGTGGCGCTCCGCGGCGACTGGGTGGAACGGCTGGTCGATCTCAAGCTCGCGGTCTCGCTCAGCGACGGGCATCTCGCGGCGGCGACGATCCACCGCTTCCTCAGTGAGGGCAGCTACCGCCACCATCTCGACGCGCTCCGCACGCGGCTCGCCGACCAGCGTGGCCGGGTGGTGCAACGATTGGGCAAGGCCGGGCTCACCGTGCCGTTCGTGCCGACCGGCGGCATGTTCCTGTGGGCGCGCCTGCCGGACGGGCTCGACGCCGCCGACATCTCCCGCCGGGCGCTGGCGCGGGGCGTCGTGCTGGCGCCGGGCAACGTCTTTTCGCTCAGCCAGGGCGCGGGCGACTTTTTGCGCTTCAACGTTGGGCAATGCGGCGAACCGCGGGTGTTTTCGGAGTTGGAGCGGGCGATGGCGGGGTGAGGTCTGCCGACGGTTCCCGATGACACTCCGCCGTCATTCCGGGGCCGCGGAGCGGAACCCGGAATGACGGGCGTGGTCGGTGCGGCGAAGAAAGGCACCCAGACAACGAAAAAGCCCCGGCCTTTCGGCCGGGGCTCTTCCTCATCTCAGTCTGCGGTTCGCTTAGCGGCGGTCGCCGAGGAGCGAGAGCAGGAACTGGAACATGTTGATGAAGTCCAGGTACAGCGTCAGGGCGCCGTTGATGGACATCTTGGCCGCGCCCTCGGCGTCGAGGCCGCTGTAGAGGAACATCTCTTTGAGCTTCTGCGTGTCGTAGGCGGTGAGGCCCGCGAAGATCAGCACGCCGAGCGCCGAGATCGCGAATTGCAGCGCGGAGGACGCCAGGAAGATGTTGACGATCGAGGCAATGATCAGGCCGATCACACCCATCATCAGGAACGTGCCCATGCCCGACAGGCTACGCTTGGTCGTGTAGCCGTAGAGGCTGAGCGCGCCGAAGGTCGCCGCCGTGATGAAGAATACCCGGACCACGCTGGCGCCCGTATAGACGAGCAGCAGGGTGGACATGGAGGCGCCCATCACCGCCGCGAAGGCCCAGAACGTCGTCCGCGCCGAGGCGGCCGACATCCGGTCCATCCGGAACGAGAAGACGAAGATGAAGGCGATCGGCGCCAGCATCAGCACCCACTTGAACGGGCTGGTGTAGAGGAACTGGCCGAACGGCGTGAGCGCGACGCGGCCGGTGCCGGTCTGCGCGACGGCGGCCATGTTGAGGCCCAAAGCCACGAGACCGGAGATCCCGAGGCCGACGACCATGTTGTTGTAGACGCCCAGCATGAAGCTGCGCAGGCCCTGGTCGATCTCGACCTGGGAGCCGGCGTATCCCTGCGGCTGAGCACCGTAGCGGAACGGGCTGTTGTCGAATGCCATGAAAGTTTCCCTTGGAAGCTCCCGGCGCGGGATCGATACGAGGTCCACGCGCGAACCCCGGCGCGTCGGGCGCGCCTCGCCGGGGAATATGTTCGCTCCGACAGTCTCAGACAAGAGGGCGCTGAAGCTTCGGCCCAAGATTTCAAGTCGTTCTGCGCGCGAAAGTTTTTAACCAAAGACCGGGATTAAAGCTTGTCTTGCGCCGTTGGCGAAACATAATTCAAAACTGACGCAGATAGGGTGCCGGCTTCTGGCCGAGGATGCGCCACGTGCCGGCAAGGCCCACGATCACCGCGAAGGCGACGGCGATGGCCGCCACCATCAGGGCGCCGGCCGGATCGGGCCGGAAATCGAGCCGCATCACCCGTGCGACGATGCCCCAGCCGGCCAGCGTTCCGGCGACGATGCCGAAGACGGCGGTGACGGCACCCAGCGCACCGTATTCGAGGATGTAGGCCAGGAGAAGCCGTTTGCGCGTGGCGCCGAGCACTTTGAGCACCACCGCGTCGTAGAGCCGGGCCCGGTGCCCGGCGGCGAGCGCGCCGGCCAGCACGAGCAGGCTCGTCAGGATCGCCACCACGCTGGCGCCGCGGATCGCCAGCGTCAGCTTGTGGACGAGGTCGTTGACGGCATCCAGCGCGTCCTTCACCCGCACGCTGGTGACGGAGGGGAACGCCTTGGCGGCGTCGCGCACGATCTCGGCCTCCAGCTTGGGCTCCGGGCCGTTCGGCAGCGTCAGGGTGGCCAAGTCCGCATGCGGCGCCCCGCGAAAAGTGCCGGGGGAGAACACCATCACGAAGTTGATGCCGAGCGAGCGCCACTCGACCTTGCGGAGGTTGGCGACCTTCGCGGTGATCGCGCGGCCGAGCACGTTGACGGTGACGCTGGAGCCGACGGTGAGGCCCAGCGCCCGGGCGGCGTCCGACTCGAACGAGACCAGCGGCTGCTTGGCTTCTTCCGCGTTCCACCACTTTCCGTCGAGGATCTGCGAGCCCTCGGGCAGGATCTCGGCGTAGGTGATGCCGCGGTCGCCGTCGAGAATCCAGGCGGCGTCCTCCGGCGGCTTGATCTGGCCCGCGGGCGTGCCGTTGAGCGCGGTGATGCGGCCCCGCATCATCGGTACCCGCTCGATCTTGGCGTCCGGCGCGCGCGAGCCGAGGAAGGCCGAAAAGGCCTCCGCGTCGCGCGAGGGCACGTCGAGGAAGAACAGGCTCGGGGCGCGGCCCGGAAGCGAGCTCTCCAACGCGCGGGTGATGTTGGCGTCGATGGCGCCGAGCGTCACCAGCAGCGTCGTGCCGAGGCCGAGCGAGAGCACCACCGCGGGGGTGAGCGCGCCGGGGCGGTGGAGGTTGGCGAGCGCCATCCGCGGCGCCATCGCCCGCGGGCGCGGCAGGCGGGCGGCGAGCGCCATGATGCCGGAGGCGACGAGCCGCAGGCCGCCGAAGGCCAGCGCGGCGGCGATCATGAAATACAGCGCCACCTTCCGGTCGAAGGCGGTGGCGAGCGCAAGGCCGGCCAGCGCCAGGAGCGCCAGCGCCAAACCGACGAGGTAGCGTGTGCGCGGTCGACGGCGCTCGGGATCGACGCCGTCGCGAAACAGGCTCGCCACCGGCACGTCGTGGGCGCGGCCGAGCGGCAGGATCGCGAAGGCGAGCGCGGTGAGCAGCCCGTAGGCGGCGGCGAGGGCGAGGCGGCCCGGCGCGATCTCGGGATCGAGCGGCAGCGGAAGCTGGTCGCGCAAGGCAAAGTCGAGGAGGAACGGCAGCGCGGCGCCGAGCATCAGCCCGAGCACGGTGCTGAGCGACGCGATCAGCATCACCTGCACGAGGTAGAGCCCGACCACCTGCGAGCCCGGCGCGCCGACGCTCTTCAGCGTCGCGATGGCGCCCCGCCGGCCATCGACGAAGGCCCGCACGGCGTTGGCGACGCCGACGCCGCCGACGATGAGAGCGGTGAGTCCGACGAGCGTCAGGAACTGGGTGAAGCGCTCGATGCCCTTGGCGAAGCGCGGGTCGGCGTTGGTGCGTGCGCGCATCTGAAAGCCCGCTTCGGGCAGGGCCTTCTGGATCGCGGCATCCGCGGCCGTCAGTTGCGCGTCGTCGAGGCCGGGGAGTTGGAGGCGGTAGCTCCACTGGTTGAGGCTGCCGGGCTGGATCAGGCCGGTGGCGCGCAACGCCGCCAGCGAGATCATCAGCCGCGGGCCGAAGCCGACGCCTGCGGCGATCTTGTCGGGCTCCGACACGAGCGCGGCGCGGATCTGAACCGGGAAGCCGCCGAGCGTCACCCGGTCGCCGGGCTTGAGATCGAGCCGGGTCAGGAGCGCCGGATCGGCGACCGCGCCGTAGGTTCCGTCGCGCTCGGCCAGGAGTTCGGGCAACGGCTTGGCCGGATCGGACTCGAGCGCGCCGACCGCCGGATACGACGCATCGACCGCCTTCAGCTCGACCAAAGCCGCGCCGTCGCCCGCCACCGCCATGGCCCGCAGCGTCGCGACTTCGGAGAGCGGCCCCCTCTCGGCGAGCGCCGCGCGCTCGGCGGGCGAGGCCTCGCGATTGACGAGCGAATAGGTGAGGTCGCCGCCGAGGATCCGTCGGCCCTCGCGCCCGAGCCCGCCCGAGAGCGAGGCGGCGATCGAGGTGACGCCGCTGATCGCGGCGACACCCAGCGCGATGCAGGCGATGAAGACGCGAAAGCCCAAGAGCCCGCCGCGCAGTTCGCTCAACGCCAAGCGCAGGGTCAGCGGCAGCCGGGAGGCGGCCGGCCGGCTTTTCGGGGAATCCGGCCGGGACAACGTGCCGTGCATGCGCGCTCGATCGGTTGGGCTTCCGGCCGGAACGGCCGCGCCTCAATCTGGGCACTTCCGCCGCCCGCGCAACCGCGCCCGCCGCCGCAGCCCGTGGCGAAGTCCCGCTTCCGAGCCGCTTCCAAGCCCCGGCGGCAGCGGCTAAACCGGCGGCCCAACCCTTTATGAGCGGGCAAGAGAAGCCGTGTCGTCCCTGCGCCTGGGCGTGAACATCGATCACGTCGCCACCGTCCGCAACGCCCGCGGCGGGTCCATGCCCGATCCGGTGCGCGCCGCCCAAGAGGCCGTGGCGGCGGGTGCCGACGGCATCACCGCGCATCTGCGCGAGGACCGCCGCCACATCCGCGACGCCGACATCGCCGCCCTGAAGGCGCTGCCGGTGCCGCTGAACCTGGAGATGGCGGCGACCGACGAGATGGTCGGCATCGCGCTCCACACCCGGCCGCACGCCGCCTGCCTCGTGCCGGAGAAGCGCGAGGAGCGCACCACCGAGGGCGGGCTCGACATCGTCGGCGGGCGCGAACACCTCGCGCCCCGCATCGCGACGCTCACGGAGGCCGGCATCCGCGTCTCGCTGTTCGTCGAGCCCGACGAGGCGGTGATGGACGCGGCCCACGCCCTCGGGGCGCCCGTCGTCGAGCTGCACACCGGCAGCTATTGCGAGGCGGCCGTGGCGGGCGACGCCCCGCGCGTGGCGCACGAACTCGACCGGATCGTGCGCGCCGCCGCCCACGGCGCCGGGCTCGGCCTCGAAATCCATGCCGGCCACGGCCTGACGCTGGACAGCGTCGGCCCCGTGTCGGCCGTGCCGCAGCTGCGCGAGCTGAACATCGGCCACGCGCTGATCGCCGAGGCGATTTTCGTCGGCTTGCGGCAGGCGGTGCACGACATGCGGGCGGCGATGGATCGGGCGCGGCGTTAATCGGATAGCGATGGGCCTCTCGGACAAATCACCGAACCGACCGCGCATCCCCCTCTCCCCGCACGCGGGGAGAGGGCTTCATGCCCCCTTGTCGGGGTATGAAGCGAGCCGGCAGGCGATGGTGAGGGGGCGCAGCCGAAAGAGTCTCACTCGTCCACGCCCCCTCACCCTCGCTCCGGCTTCGCCTCCGCTTCCTGCATGGACGACAAGGTCCATGCAGGCCTCTCCCCGCGTGCGGGGAGAAGGGCAGGGTGCCTCATCCTTTCTCAGCGCGCCGGTTTTCCTATGATCCTCGGCATCGGCACCGATCTCTGCGACATCCGCCGGATCGAGAACTCCCTCGAAAAATACGGCGAGCGCTTCACCCACCGCGTCTTCACCGAGGGCGAGCGGGCGAAGTGCGACCGGCGGGCGGCGCGCGCGCCGTCCTATGCCCGGCGCTTCGCCGCCAAGGAGGCCTGCGCCAAGGCGCTCGGCACCGGCATCGGCCAGGGCGTGTTCTGGCGCGACATGGAGGTGGTGAACCTGCCCGGCGGGAAGCCGACGCTGCGGTTGACGGGGGGTGCGCAGGAACACCTGTCGCGCATGGTCCCGGACGGCTACGAGGCGCGGCTGCACATCACGCTCACCGACGAACCGCCCCTGGCACAAGCCTTCGTGATCATCGAGGCGGTCCCGGCGGCCAAGCCCTGATCTGAATACACGGCTGAGCCGGCTTATCCTCGCGTTGCGGGCGGGCCGCGCATGGTCTAGACCCCCGGCCCAGCAGAACGGTTGCGCGATGGGCGGTCATGGGCCGGGCGTCGGCGTGTAAGGCTGCGAAGGCAACGAAATCATGGAACCCGCACGCGTGGATCGCGACAGCAAATCGGAGATCCGGGCGGCGGAACCCGGCACCTGGGAGAGCATCCGCGAGACCGTGAAGGTCGGCGTCCAGGCGCTGCTGATCGCGCTCGTGGTGCGCACGCTCCTGTTCCAGCCGTTCAACATCCCCTCGGGTTCGCTGATCCCGACGCTGTTGATCGGCGACTACCTGTTCGTGTCGAAATACACCTACGGCTACTCGAAATACTCCCTGCCGCTGTCCGAGTACCTGCCGTTCGAGGCGCATGGGCGGATCTGGGCGGCTGAGCCGAAGCGCGGCGACATCGCCGTGTTCAAGCTGCCGAAGGACAACGCCACCGACTACATCAAACGCGTCATCGGCCTGCCCGGCGACAAGATCCAGATGATCGAGGGCGTGCTCAACATCAACGGCAAGCCGGTCAAGCGCGAGCGCATCGCCGACTATGAGACCCTCGACGCCTTCGACCAGACCGTGAAGGTGGCCCAGTACACCGAGACCCTGCCCGGCGGCGTCAGCCACAAGGTGATCGAGCGCGACGGCGACCGCGGCTTCTGGGACAACACCACGGTCTACACGGTGCCGGACGGGCACTATTTCATGATGGGCGACAACCGCGACAACTCGACCGATTCGCGCGATCTTTCCAGCGTCGGCTACGTGCCGTTCGAGAACTTCGTCGGCCGCGCCGAGATGATCTTCTTCTCGATCGACGAGCGCACCCCCGCTTGGCAGCTCTGGCGCTGGCCCGCGGATGTCCGCTGGAACCGCCTCTTCACGACGATCCACTGACGACTATCTGCACGTTCGTGACCGCGGCATCGACACAGAACCCCGCTCCGGCGGGCGGGCGGCGTTGAGCGCGCCCGACGAGGGCGCCCCGCGCTCCAGCCGTGCCCGGCGGGCGCAGCGGCCGCGGCCGGGCCTCGACGTGCTGGAGGCCCGCATCGGCCACCGCTTCACCGACACCGCGCTGCTGCCGCTGGCGCTGACCCATGTCAGCAAGGCCGGCCATACCGGCCGGGTCGGCAGCTACCAGCGCCTGGAATTCTTGGGCGACCGCGTGCTGGGCCTCGCCATCGCCGAGAGCCTCTACACCGCCTTCCCCGAGGCCGAGGAGGGCGAGCTGTCGCGGCGGCTCGCCGGCCTCGTGCGGCGGGAGACCTGCGCGGCGGTGGCCGAGGCCTGGGAGGTCGGCCCCCATCTCAATCTCGGCCCCGGCGAGGTCCAGACCGGCGGGCGGCGCAATCAGACCATCTTGGCCGATGTCTGCGAGGCGATCCTCGGCGCGGTGTTCCTCGACGCCGGCTACGGGGCCACCAAGGTCATCGTGCAGGCGGCCTTCCGCCCCGGCGAGGTGACCGGCGCCCCGCGCGGGCGCGACGCCAAATCGTCGTTGCAGGAATGGGCGATGGCGCGCAGCCTGCCGATCCCGTTCTACGAGGTGGTGGACCGTTCCGGCCCCGACCACGCCCCGGTCTTCCGCATCGCCGTGCGGGTCGATGGCATCGAGCCGGGCTTCGGCGAGGGCAATTCCAAGCGCGTGGCCGAGCAGGAGGCCGCCCGCGCCGTGCTGGCCCGCGAGGGCATCGGCGGCACCCAGGATCAGGACAATACCCATGGCTGAGGACGACACGACAGGCGGACCGCACGAGCAGAGGCAGCCGCAGGACACGCGCGCGGGCTTCGTCGCGCTGATCGGCGTGCCGAACGCGGGCAAGTCGACGCTGCTGAACGCGCTCGTCGGCGCCAAGGTCTCGATCGTCTCGCGCAAGGTGCAGACGACGCGGGCGCTGGTCCGCGGCATCGTCATGGAGGGCGTCGCCCAGATCATCCTGGTGGACACCCCCGGCATCTTCGCGCCGAAGCGCCGCCTCGACCGGGCGATGGTGCATTCGGCCTGGAGCGGCGCGGCCGACGCCGACGCGGTCTGCCTCTTGGTCGATGCCCGAAAAGGCGTGGACGAGGAGGTCGAGACCATCCTCCGCCGCCTGCCCGAGGTGAAGCGGCCGAAAATCCTGATCCTCAACAAGATCGACCTGATCCCGCGCGAGCGCCTGCTGGAACTCGCCGCCAAGCTCAACGAGTTGGTGCCGTTCGAGGACACGTTCATGATCTCGGCGCTCAAGGGCGATGGCATCGCGCGCCTGCGCGACGCCCTGGCCCAGCGGATGCCGCCCTCCCCCTGGCTCTACCCCGAGGATCAGGTCTCGGACGCGCCGCTGCGGATGCTGGCCGCCGAGATCACCCGCGAAAAGATCTACGACCGGCTGCACGAGGAGCTGCCCTACCGCTCCACCGTCGAGACCGATCAGTGGCAGGCCCGGCCCGACGGCTCGGTGCGGATCGAGCAGACCATCTTCGTCGAGCGCGAGAGCCAGCGCTCGATCGTGCTCGGCAAGAACGGGCAGACCATCAAGGCGATTGGGCAGGCCGCGCGCATTGAGATTTCCGAGGTGGCCGAGGCCAAGGTCCACCTGTTCCTGCACGTGAAGGTCCGCGAGAACTGGGCCGACGACCCCGCCCGCTACCGCGAGATGGGGCTGGAATTCCCGACGGGCTGATTTTCCCCTTTTTCGATCCCCCTGCCTCCCAACCATTCCCCTCATCCTGAGGTGCCGCGCAGCGGCCTCGAAGGAGGGCTCCAGAAAGCTCCGCGCGAACTGGAGCCCTCCTTCGAGGCAGCGCTTCGCTCCGCACCTCAGGATGAGGGGGCGGGTGGGAGGATGGAAAAGCGAAAAACCCCAAAGCCAGATGATGCGAGTCCATGTCCGCCGCCCCTGACGCCATCGTCCACGGCCTGCCCCTTCCGGAACTCGTCGCCGTGCCGGAGGGCGCCGCGCAGGTCTCGCCGCTGATCCCCGGCTCGGCCCGGCTCGAGGACATCGCCCCCGACAGCCTGGAGAATGCGGTGCTGCTCGCGCCCCCCGGCACGGTCGAACGCCGCTACGTCGTCGCCCTGGCGCTGCGGGCCCTGAAGCCCGGCGGGCGGCTCACCGTGCTGGCGCCGAAGGACAAGGGCGGCACCCGGCTCGCCAAGGAATTGCGCGGGCTCGGTTGCGCGATCACCGAGGAGGCCAAGCGCCATCACCGCATCTGCGCCGTCACGCGCCCCACCGCGCCCGCGGGCCTCGACGAGGCGATCCAGGCGGGGCGCCCGCGCCACATCGACAATCTCGGCCTCTGCACCCAGCCCGGCATCTTCTCCTGGGACCGGCTCGATCCCGGCACCGCGCTGCTGCTGCGCCATCTGCCGGCGCTGTCGGGCAAGGGCGCCGATTTCGGCTGCGGCCTCGGCATCCTCTCGCGCGCAGTGCTGCACTCCGAAAAGGTCAAGTCGCTCGCGATGATCGACATCGACCGTCGCGCCGTCGAGATGGCCCGGCGCAATGTCGGCGAGGCCCGCGCCACCGCGCATTGGGCGGATCTGCGTGGGTCCGAGCCGGCGCTGACCGGCCTCGACTTCGTCGTCACCAACCCGCCCTTCCACGACGGCGGCGCCGAGGATCAGGCGATCGGCAAGGCCTTCATCGCCCGCGCGGCCGGCGCCTTGCGCAACGGCGGCACCCTCTACCTCGTGGCCAACACCCACCTGCCCTACGAGGCGCCGCTCCGGGCCGCCTTCAAGACGGTCACGCCGACGGTGACGGAAGGCGGCTACAAGCTGTTCGAGGCCCGCAAATGAAGGCCCTGCGCCTCGACCGGCTGCTGGCCAATCTCGGCTACGGCTCGCGCCGGGAGATCGAGGGCTTGGCCCGTGCTCGCCGCATCCTGCGCGACGGGGCGCCGCTGACCGACGCCTCCGCCCGCATCCCGCTCGATCCCGACCTCCCCGCCCGCATGAGCGTGATGGGCGAGCTGCTCGATCCGCTGCCGGGCCTGTGCCTGATGCTGCACAAGCCGCTGGGCGTCACCTGCTCGCACAAGGAAGCGGGGCCGCTGGTCTACAGCCTGCTCCCCGAGCGCTGGCGCCGCCGCGACCCGGCGCTGTCCACCGTCGGCCGGCTCGACAAGGAGACCTCGGGCCTCCTGTTGCTCACCGACGACGGCGCCCTGCTGCACCGGATCATCGCGCCCAAGGCCAAGGTCGCCAAGCGCTACCGGGTGACGCTGGCTCGCCCGCTCCAGGGCGACGAGGCCGCGATCCTGTCCTCCGGCGAGTTGATGCTGGAAGGCGAGGATCGGCCGCTGCTGCCGGTCGAGATGGAACCGCAAGACGCCACCCACTGCACGGTGACGCTGCACGAGGGCCGCTACCATCAGGTCCGCCGGATGTTCGCCGCCCTGGGCAACCACGTCGATGCGCTCCACCGCGACAAAGTCGGTGGGTTGGCGCTGTCGGACGACCTGGCGGCGGGTGAGTATCGGATTTTGGGGCCGGACGAGATCGCGGCGATTTTTTCCCAATAAGCCACCGTCATTCCGAGGCGCCACAGGCGAACCCGGAATCCATCCGTGATGCGACGCTGTACGAACCGTCGCGGCCGGTCGTGGATTCCGGGTTCCGCTACGCGGCCCCGGAATGACGGCGCAGGGAATCGCTGCCGAGCGGCAACGCCGCCCTCTCACCGGTGCGACTTGCGGCAGGATCGCCGCACCGATAAGGCGCGGGGCATCCTGCCAACCCGATCCCCAAGGCCGCCATGTCCACCTACAAGCTCCTGCTCCTGCCCGGCGACGGCATCGGCCCCGAGGTGATGGCCGAGGTCGAGAAGGTGGTGGCTTGGCTCGGGAAAGCGGGGCTGGCCTCGTTCGAGACCGAGCGCGATCATGTCGGCGGCTCGGCCATCGACGCCCACGGCAAGCCGCTCTCCGACGAGACGCTGGCCCGCGCCGACGCCGCCGACGCGATCCTGCTCGGCGCGGTCGGCGGCCCGAAATGGAACGGCATCGCCTACGACCTGCGCCCGGAGGCCGGCCTGCTGCGCCTGCGCAAGGATCTCGGCCTGTTCGCCAACCTGCGCCCGGCGATCTGCTACCCGGCGCTGGCCGAAGCGTCGGCGCTCAAGCGCGAGCTGGTCGAGGGGCTCGACATCATGATCGTGCGTGAACTCACCGGCGGCGTCTATTTCGGCGAGCCGAAGGAGATCACCACGCTGGAAGACGGCTCGAAGCGCGCCGTCGATACCCAGGTCTACACCACGGCCGAGATCGAGCGGATCGCGCATGTCGCGTTCGACCTCGCCCGCAAGCGTTCGGGCCGGGTGGCGTCGGTGGAGAAGAACAACGTGATGAAGACCGGCGTCCTGTGGAAGGAGATCGTCACGAAGGTCCATGCCGAGCATTATGCCGAGGTGGAGTTGGAGCACGTGCTCGCCGACAACTGCGCCATGCAGCTGGTGCGGCGTCCGAAGCAGTTCGACGTGCTGGTGACCGACAACCTGTTCGGCGACGTGCTGTCGGATGTCGCCGCGATGCTGACCGGCTCGCTCGGGATGCTGCCCTCGGCCTCGCTCGGCGCCGTCGATGCCCGCGGCACCCGCAAGGCGCTCTACGAGCCGGTCCACGGCTCGGCCCCCGACATCGCCGGCAGGGGGTTCGCCAACCCGATCGCGATGATCGGCTCGCTCGCCATGTGCCTGCGCTACTCGTTCGGCCTGGGCGAGGCCGCCGAACTCGTGGAGGGGGCGATCACCAAGGCGCTGGCCTCGGGCGCCCGCACCCGCGACATCGCCGGCGAGGGGCAAGAGGCGATCAGCACGGCGCAGATGGGCGACGCGATCGTGCGGGAATTGGAGATCGCACGCGGGGTTTGATGAAGCGCGGGACTGCCCCTCTCCCCGCGTGCGGGGAGAGGGGATGCTAAAAACCCAAAAGAATCAGGTCCGCGGCTGCGGGGCGGTTCCGCCGAGGTGAAACACCCGGTGCGGCACCAGTTCGCCGCGCTCGACGTCGCCGACCGCGACCAGCACGCCGCCGCAGGTCGCGTAGGCCTTGCCGGCCATCGGAGCGTCCTGGCCGCGCAGGATCACCGGCTGGCCGCGCATCAGGCGCAGGCCCATGTCGCGGCTCACCGCCACCGACGGCACCTCGTCGAGGGCCGTCTCGACCGGCTTCAGTTGCGCCTCCGTGCTCTCCTCCAGCGACGCGACGGAGCAGGAATTCGCCTCGTCGAACGGGCCGACGCGGGTGCGGCGCAGGGCCGAGACGTGGCCGTGGCACCCAAGCATCCGGCCGAGATCGCGCGCCAGCGCCCGGACGTAGGTGCCCTTGCCGCACTCGGCGGCGATGATGGTGCGGTCGCCGCTATGCTCGATCACCGAGAGGTGGTCGATCTGCACCGTGCGGGCGACGAGCTCCACGATCTCACCGTCGCGGGCGAGGTCGTAGGCGCGCTCGCCCTGGATCTTGATGGCGGAAAAGCGCGGCGGCACCTGCTCGATCTCGCCGACGAAGGTCGGGAGCGCGGCCTCGACCGCCTCGCGGGTCGGGCGCTCGTCGCTGGTGGCGACCGGCTTGCCCTCGGCGTCGTCGGTGTCGGTCTCGACGCCCCAACTCACCTCGAAGCGGTAGGCCTTGCGGCCGTCCATCACGAACGGCACCGTCTTGGTCGCCTCACCCAGCGCGATCGGCAGAATCCCCGAGGCCAGCGGATCGAGAGTGCCGGCGTGACCGGCCTTCTTGGCGTTGAACAGGCGCTTCACGATGGCGACCGCCTGCGTCGAGGTGATGCCGACGCCCTTGTCGAGCACGACCCAGCCGCTCACGTCGTTCTTCTTCGGCCGGTCGTGGCGCGGGCGCCCGCGCTGGGGCCGGCGGCCGGAGCGCGGCGCGTCGGGGCGGCGCGCCTCGCCGCGCGGGGCCTGCGGCGCCTCGTCCGACGATGGGGGAGAGATTTCGTCCTGCATCCTGTCCTCGGTCGACGGGGGTTTTTCGGGAAGACTCGTCCCGTCATCGGGCCTCACGCGGAGGCCCGGATTTCTGCAAAGGGGAAGGCCGGTCCGTGCCGGCCCGCTTTTCGGATCAATCGTCCGCGGACGAATCCGTTTCGCCGTCTCGCGGCGCGCTCTCAAGGTCCCGCTGAACCTTGTCGCTTCTGAGGAGCCGGTCGATCCGGGCGGCCTCGTCGAACGTCTCGTCGCGGAGGAAGCGGAGTTCCGGCGCGAATTTGAGGTTCACCCGCCGGGCGACTTCCTGGCGCAGGACCTTCCGGTTGCGCTCGAGCGCAGCGATCACCGGTGCTTCGTCCTGGCCGCCGAGCGGCATGACGTAGGCGGTGGCGAGCTTGAGGTCGGGCGACATGCGCACCTCCGGCACGGTGACGATGTGCGAACCGAGCACCGGGTCCTGGATGTCGCCGCGTTGGAGCACCTCGGCGAGCGCGTGGCGCACGAGTTCGGCCACGCGCTGCTGGCGCTGCGAGGGGCCGGACGGGGTCTGTTTCTGGGCCATGTCGTTCTAACGGAGCCGGAGGCTCGTGGTGAAAGGAAAGGGGCCGCGGCTCTCGCCGCGACCCCGCTTTCCGAAGGGCAGTGAGGCGGGCGCCGCTTTAGAGCGTGCGCTTGATTTCCTCGATGTTGAAGCACTCGATGAAATCGCCGACCCGCATGTCCTGGTAGTTCTGGAAGGACATGCCGCACTCGTAGCCAGCCGTGACTTCCTTGGCGTCGTCCTTGAGGCGCTTGAGCTGCGACAGGCGGCCCTGGTGGATCACCACGTCGTTGCGCAGCAGGCGGACATGGGCGCCGCGCTGGACCACGCCCTCCATGACGCGGCAACCGGCGATCTTGCCGACCTTCGACACGTCGAAGATCTGCAGGATCTGCGCCTCGCCGAGCTTCTCCTCGCGGAGCGTCGGCGGCAGCATGCCCGACAGCGTGGCTTTGATGTCGTCTACGAGGTCGTAGATGATGCTGTAGTAGCGGATCTCGGTGCCGTCGCGCTCGGCCGCGTTGCGGGCTTCCTTGTGGGCCCGCACGTTGAAGCCGATCACCACCGCCTTGGAGGCGTTGGAGAGCGTGATGTCCGACTCGGTGATGCCGCCGACCCCCGACAGGAGGATGCGCACGCCGACCTCGTCGTTGCCGAGCGCCGTGAGCGCGCCGACGATCGCCTCGACCGAGCCCTGCACGTCACCCTTGATGATGATCGGCAGTTCCTTGCGGTTGGCGCCTTCCTTGGCCTCGCGCATCATGTCGACGAGCGAGCGGTTGGCACCGCCCGTGCGGGCGTTCAGGCGCTCGCGCTTGATGCGGGCGCGGTACTCGGTGACCTCACGGGCACGGGCCTCGTTCGCCACCACGATGACGCGATCACCGGCATCCGGCGTGCCGTTGAAGCCGAGCACCTCGACCGGGACCGATGGGCCGGCATAAGGCACGTGCTTGCCGGTGTCGTCGATGAGGGCGCGGATGCGGCCCCACTCGGCGCCGGCCACGACGATGTCGCCGGTGAACAGCGTGCCGCGCTGGACCAGGACCGTGGCCACGGGGCCGCGGCCGCGGTCGAGCTGGGCCTCGATCACGGTGCCTTCGCCGTCGCGCTTCTCGTTGGCGCGCAGGTTCATGATCTCGGCCTGGAGCTGCAGGCCCTCCAGCAGGTCCGGCAGACCGTCGCCGGTCTTGGCCGAGACCTCGAATTCGAGGGTCTCGCCGCCCATCGACTCGACTTGGATATCGTGCTGGAGCAGTTCGGTGCGGACCCGCTGCGGGTTCGCGTCCGGCTTGTCGATCTTGTTGATCGCGATGATGAGCGGGACGCCCGCCGCCTTGGCGTGCTGAATCGCCTCGACGGTCTGGGGCATCACGCCGTCATCGGCCGCCACCACGATCACGACGATGTCCGTCACCTTGGCGCCGCGGGCGCGCATGGAGGTGAAGGCCGCGTGGCCGGGGGTGTCGATGAAGGTGACGAGGTCACCCGACGGCGCCGACACCTGATAGGCGCCGATGTGCTGGGTGATGCCGCCGGCCTCGCCCTCGACCACGTTCTCCTTGCGGATCGCATCGAGCAGCGAGGTCTTGCCGTGATCGACGTGACCCATGATCGTGACGACCGGGGGACGCGGCTCCAGATCCTCCTCCAGATCCGGCTCGTCGGAGCTGAGTCCCTCCTCGACATCGGACTCGGCGACGCGGCGGACGGTGTGGCCCATCTCCTCGGCGATGAGCTGAGCCGTGTCCGAATCGATCACGTCGGTGATCTTGTGGATCTGGCCCTGCTTCATCAGCAGGCGGATGACGTCCACGGCCCGCTCCGACATGCGGTTGGCGAGTTCCTGGATGGTGATGGTCTCGGGGATCGTCACGTCGCGGGCGATCTTCTCCTTGGCTTCCTCGTGCCGGTGCCCGCTCATCCGCTGCTGGCGGCGGCGGAAGGCGGCGACGGAGCGCGTGCGCTCGTCCTCGCCCGAAGTGGCGTTGGCGATGGTGAGGCGGCCGCGGTTGCGGTCGCCGCCCGGCGACTTCGGCGTCTTGGGCGGCGTGATGATCTTGAGCGGCATGCCCGGACGACGGATCACGCGCTTGGTGTCCGACTCGTCCTCCATCGCCGGAGCGCCGGGGCGCGCGGCGGGACGGGCCGCCCCCGCACCCGCGGGGCGGGCGGCGGTGGTCGGCGTCGGCGCCTTCTCGGGCTCGGGGGCCGGAGCGGGCTTGGCCATGAAGTTGAGGTCGCGCGGCTTGCGCGTGTCGGCCGTGAGGACGCGGCGCGGCTCGGCGGGCGGCTGCGGCGTGACCGTGCGCGGGCCAGCCGAAGCCGCCGGACGCGGCGCACCCGGACGAGCAGGCGCACCCGGACGCGCCGGGGCGACGCCCGGACGAGCCGGAGCGGCAGCCGCACGGGCCGGGGCTGCCGGACGCGCGGCCGCGGGCCGTGCCGGAGCGGCAGGGGCCGGACGGGCGGGCGCGGCAGCGGCTGCGGCAGCGGGCGCCTCGGCGGCCGGGGCCGTGGGCTGAGCAGCCGGCGCAGGGGCCTCGACCGGAGCGGCGGCGGCGCGGGCAGCCTCTTCCTCGGCACGACGGCGCGAATCCTCGGCGGCCTTGCGGCGGAGTTCGTCCTCCTGGCGGCGACGGTCCTCCTCCTCGCGGCGGCGGGCCTCCGCGGCCTCCCGCTCGCGGCGCTCGGCCTCTTCGCGCTCCTGGCGGGCCTTGATCTCGGCCTCGGCGCGGGCGCGGTTCTCGGCCTCGCGGCGCTGGGCGTCGGCCAGCGCGCTGGCGCGGGCATCGCGCTCCTGCTCGCTCAGCGTGCGCAGCACGACGCCGGAGGCGGAGCGGCCGGAAGACCGGGCCGACGGGGTCGGCGCGGGTGCGACCGAGGCCGGACGCGGCGGCGGCGCCGCAACGGGCTCGCGCGGCGCGACCGCTCCGGGGGCGGCGCCGATCGTGCGCCGCTTCACCGTCTCGACCACGACGGACTTCGACCGTCCGTGGGAGAAGCTCTGACGCACGGTCCCCTGCTCGACCGGACGCTTCAGCGACATCGGCTTCGAGGGGGCCCTGTTCTGCGTCTTGTCACCCGGATTGTTCGTATCGCTCATTCAGTCTGAACCCTGAGGGCTTCCATCGTCAGCGCGGCCGGCGGCGGGCGCGCCCGGCCGAGTCAACGTCATTACATCGTCGTGCGAATCGAAGGCAGTCGCGCCGGCACCGGGCGGGGCGTCCACCTTGGACGCCGACGCCACACCTTCGAAGGCCCGGAACCGACGCCAACGCGCGAGATAGCCGGTGGTGCCGGCTCCCGCGACGAGGGCAGCGTGTATCACATGATCCCGCCCCAAGGCCATGTCCAATTCGACGTTGGACAGGTCATCGATGACGGGAATTGCCGATATGGCCTCGCCATGGCGCCGACGCAAGGCCGCCGCGAGCTTGCGGCGCCCGTCCGGCATGGCGTCGGAGGCGTGAATCAGCGCGGCGACGCTCTCGGCCCCGAGAATCGCCGACTCGACCTTGCCGAAGCCGGTGACGAGGCAGCCGGCCTTGTTGGCGAGCGCCAGCGCCTGCCGCATGTCGGTGCGCAAGCCCTCGGCGACGCGCTCGGGCAGGTCGGGCGGGGCGCTCGCGCCGTTCGTCTTGAAGGCGCGGTTGAAGGCGCGGCGCTTCACCGCCGCGGCCACCGTCTCGCGGTTGGCCGTGACCCAGGCGCCGCGGCCGGGAAGCCGGGCGCGCAGGTCCGGCACCACCGTGCCGTCGGGACCGAGCACGAAGCGAATCATCGCCTCGGGCGATTGGGTGAGCCGGGTGACGATGCAGGTGCGCAGGGGATCGCGACCGCGGGCGGGCCCACGGTCGAGGGGAAGCGCCTCCTCGGGCGCCTCCTGCCTGTCGATGCTCTCGCTCACCCGCGCGTGCCTCAGGCGTTCTGCGTCTCGGGACGGGCCTCGCCCTCGGCGGGCGCCTCGGCCTCACCCTCGGCGGTCTCGGCCCCGTCGGACGACGCGGCGTCGCCGTCGGCCTCCCCCTCCTCGCCGGCCTCGCCCTCGGGCTCCGGCAGCGATTCGATCCAGCCTGCCTTGAGGCGGGCGGACATGATGAGCGCCTCGGCCTCGGCCCGCGACAGCTCGAAGCCGTCGAGGTAGCCCGCGTGGCGCACGGCCTCGGGGCCGCGGCCCTCGGTGTAGCCGACGAGGTCGTCGGTGGCGCAGCCGGCCAGATCCTCGACCGACTTCACCTCGTTCTCGCCGAGCGCCACCATCATCGCGGTGGTGACGCCGTCGATCTCGCGCAGCTCGTCCTCGACGCCGAGTTCGCGGCGGCGGTCGTCCTGCTCCTGCTCGATGCGGGCGAGGTGGTCCTGGGCGCGGGCCTGGATCTCGGCCCCGGTCTCCTCGTCGAGACCCTGGATGTTGGAGAGTTCCGCCACGTCGACGTAGGCGATCTCCTCGACGTTGCGGAAACCCTCCGCCGCGAGCAGCTGGCCGACGGTCTCATCGACGTCGAGCGCCTCCATGAACACCTGGGTCCGCTCGGCGAACTCCTTCTGGCGGCGCTCCGATTCCTCGGCCTCGGTCAGGATGTCGATGTCCCAGCCGGTAAGCTGAGAGGCCAGCCGCACGTTCTGGCCACGGCGGCCGATGGCGAGCGAGAGCTGGTCATCGGGCACCACCACCTCGATGCGGTCGGCCTCCTCGTCGAGCACCACCTTCACGACCTCGGCCGGCTGGAGCGCGTTGACGATGAAGGTCGCCTGATCCTGCGACCACGGGATGATGTCGATCTTCTCGCCCTGAAGCTCGCCGACCACCGCCTGGACGCGCGAGCCGCGCATGCCGACGCAGGCGCCGACCGGATCGATCGAGCCGTCGCGGGAGATCACGGCGATCTTGGCGCGCGAGCCCGGATCGCGGGCGACCGCCTTCACCTCGACGATACCGTCGTAGATCTCGGGCACTTCCTGGCCGAAGAGCTTGGCCATGAACTGCGGGTGCGAGCGCGACAGGAAGATCTGCGGCCCGCGCACCTCGGTGCGCACGTCGAACAGGTAGGAGCGGATGCGGTCGCCGGGGCGGAAGGTCTCGCGCGGGATCATCTCGTCGCGCCGCACGATGCCCTCGCCGCGGCCGAGATCGACGATGACGTTGCCGTACTCGACGCGCTTGACCACGCCGTTGAGGATCTCGCCGATGCGGTCCTTGTACTCGTCGTACTGGCGGGCGCGCTCGGCGTCGCGGACCTTCTGGACGATGACCTGCTTGGCCGATTGCGCGGCCACGCGCCCGAAATCGAACGGCGGCAGGGTGTCGGAGATGACGTCGCCGACGAGGGCGCCGGGATTGTAGCGGCGGGCCTGATCTAGGGTGATCTCGCGGGCGTCGTTCTCGACCTGATCGACCACGAGCAGATGGCGCGACAGGCGCAGGGCCCCGCTCTTGGTGTCGATCTCGGCATGCACGTCGGTCTCGGCGCCGTAGCGCGAGCGGGCGGCCTTGGCGATCGCCTCCTCCATCGCCTCGATGACGATCTGGCGGTCGATCACCTTCTCGCGGGCCACCGCGTCGGCGATCTGCAGGAGTTCGAGCCGGTTGGCGCTGACGACGGCCATGGGGTCTATCCTCTTGTGCGGTCTCGTGAACGTCCGCCCTTCAGGGCAGACACTTCGTCATTCTGTTGGGAGCATCGTCCTTGTCCGAAAGCCGGAAACCACCTTTCGGGACGAGGCTCTAGTGGAGGGTGTCGCGGTTCTTCAGACGGGCGGCCTTGGTGACGACGCCGGGGCCGGGCTTGCCCTTGGGCTTCTGTCCCAACGGCGCCTTCTTGCCCTTCACCGGCTTGTCGGCCTTCGGCTTCGGGCGCTTGGGTTGCGGGATGACGCGGACCAGCGGCGCCTCGTCGGCCCCTTCGGCCTCGTCGTCCTCCGCCTCCTCGTCGAATTCGTCGCCGTCCTGGGGCGGGGCCGAGCCGCGGCGCAGCGATTCGCGAATCAGGTCGTCGGTGAGCACGAGGTGGGCTTCGGCCAGATCGCGCAGCGGCACGTCGATCCGGCTCGGCAGGCCGGGCTTCACGTCGGGCAGATCGATCGGCACGGTGGCGCCGTCCGGGCTCGGGACGCCGATGACGCCGCGGAAGCGCTTGCGCCCGTCCAGCGGCACGGCCAGTTCCACCTTGGCCTCGTAGCCGGCCCAGCGCTCGAAATCCGAGACGCGCACCAGCGGCCGGTCGATGCCGGGCGAGGAGACTTCGAGGTAGTAGGCGCTGCCGACCGGGTCTTCGAGGTCGAGCAAGGGCGAGATCGCCCGGCTCACGGTCTCGCACTCGTCCACGCCCATGGTGCCGTCCGGCCGCTCGGCCATGATCTGCACGGTGCAGCCGTTCTGGTTCGAGATCTTCACCCGCACCAGCCGGAAGCCGAGACCCTCGATCGGGCCCTCGATCACCTGGGCGACGCGCGCGGCGACGCCTGTCTCCCCGACCAGACGCTTCTCGGTGGGCTCCGCCATGCTGTCGTTTCCGGCCCGCTCGACTTGTAGTTAACTTGACTGTTCCGGTGCAGGCAGGCTTGCGGAAACAAAAAAGAGCGGGCCCCGGAGGACCCACTCCCGCAAGCAGCCTATCGACTGCACCAGAAATGTTGAGCCGTGACTTAGCCCCGCCTCGCAGAGAATTCAAGCGATTCGATCGCAGCCCGGCGCCGCCAGCCTGGAAGCCGGCTGCGCCCGTCCTCCCCGGGCGGCGCAGGCGGCCACGAAACGACGGGTCGTCCGTCGCTTCGGATCCGGGCCCGGCCCCGGATCGGTCGCGCGAGCCGCGAAGCAAACCAAAATCAAACAACAATATTCTGCAACCTATGTTATTTTATAGTACGCAGTGAATTAAAAAATTGGCCTGAAACTTGTTTCGTGATCCCGCCGTAATGCTGGCGACAGGGGGAATGCTCACTGAATCATCAGGAGTATTCAAATGCGTATGATCACGGCCATCGTCATCGGCGGTACGGCCTTCGGCGGCCCTGCCTTCGCGCAGGGCGGGCAGGACGCTCCGTCCGTGACACCTCAACAGCGGGAATCGGTCAGCAACGAGAAAGCGAAGCAGATCAGGATTTTGATCGCCGAGGCCCGCAAGCGGCAGCAGGCGGTCGATCGCCGGAACACCGATCTCTGGGTCCGCTGGACTTACGCCGTCTGCATCGGCTGCGGCCCGACGCCCAAAAGCCTGCGGATTGTGCACACCTACCCGTTGCGCGTTCTCACCGGAACGCCCGCCGCCATGGATGATGCGCGGGAGCGGCGCGGCCTGCGCGTCTGAGCCGGCGCAGAGAGCCGGCCTCACCGTCCGACCGGGCACGACCGAACGCCGCCGCGGTTGACAGGGGAGGCGCCACCACGACTCTCGCGTCCCGTCGTCGGCGCTCCGGCAGGGAGCCCGACGCGAGAGGAGACCGATTTGCCCGATCGCCCCGGCCCCGACCCAGACGCCCTGCACCCGATGTCGGGCCACAGCCGCGTCACCTTCATCCGCAACCTCGCGCTCCCCGAGAACGTCGAGGTCGGCGCCTACAGCTATTACGACGACCCGGCCGGGCCGCAGGCGTTTCTCGACGCGATCCTCTACCACTTTTCCTTCCTCGGCGACCGGCTGGTCATCGGACGCTTCTGCGCCCTCGCCGCGGGCACGCGTTTCCTGATGAACGGCGGCAATCACCGCCTCGACGGGCTCTCGACCTACCCCTTTCCGATCTTCGGCGGCGACTGGGTCGGCCGCTTCGCGGGCGAACTGGATTTCCCCAACCGCGGTGACACGGTGATCGGCAACGACGTCTGGCTCGGCTTCCAGAGCACGATCCTGCCGGGCGTGCACATCGGCGACGGGGCGGTGGTAGCCGCGCATGCGGTCGTGAGCCAGGACGTACCGCCCTACGCGATCGTGGCCGGCAACCCGGCCCGCGTGGTGCGCCGCCGCCTGTCGGAAGAGGACGCCGCGCGGATGCAGCGGATCGCGTGGTGGGACTGGCCGGTCGAAAAGATCACCGCGCATCTGGCGTTGATCGGCGGCGGGGATGTGGGAGCGCTGGAGGCGGTGGCCTGACAAACGAAAACGCCGCCCCGAGGGGCGGCGCTTCGCAACGTCATCGATAAGGCTTGAGGATCAGGCAGCCGGGCGCGCCCTGTTCAGCAGCTTGCGGTTCACCAGCACCTCGGCGATCTGCACGGCGTTGAGCGCCGCGCCCTTGCGTAGGTTGTCCGAGACGCACCAGAAGTTCAGGCCGTTCTCGACGGTCGCGTCCTCGCGGATGCGGGAGATGTAGGTGGCGTCCTCGCCCGCCGCCTCGTGCGGGGTCATGTAGCCGCCGTTCTCGCGCTTATCGATCACCAGCACGCCGGGCGCATTCCGAAGGATCTCGGTCGCCTGCTCGGGGGAGAGCGGGCGCTCGAACTCGACGTTCACGGCCTCGGCATGGCCGATGAACACCGGCACCCGCACCGCGGTCGCCGTGAGCTTGATCTTGGGATCGAGCATCTTCTTGGTCTCGGCGACCATCTTCCACTCTTCCTTCGTGTAACCGTCCTCCATGAACACATCGATGTGCGGGATGACGTTGAAGGCGATCCGCTTGGTGAACTTCTTCGTGACGACTTCACCGGCGGTGAAGACGGCGCGGGTCTGGCTGAACAGCTCGTCCATGGCGTCCTTGCCGGCGCCGGAGACGGATTGATACGTCGAGACCACGACGCGCTTGATCGTCGCCGCCTCGTGCAGCGGCTTCAGCGCCACGACGAGCTGCGCCGTCGAGCAGTTCGGGTTGGCGATGATGTTGCGCTTGGTGAAGCCCACGACCGCGTCGGCGTTCACCTCGGGCACGATCAGCGGAACGTCCGAATCGTAGCGGAACGCGGACGAATTATCGATGACGACGCAGCCCTGTTGGCCGATGCGGGGGCTCCACTCCTTCGAGGCCTCGCCGCCCGCCGACATCAGGCAGATGTCGGTGTCGGAGAAGTCGTAGGTGTCGAGGACTTTGACCTTGAGAATCTTGTCGCCGAAGGAGACTTCCTGGCCCTGGCTGCGGCGCGAGGCGAGCGCCACGACCTCGTCGGCCGGGAAGGCGCGCTCGGCCAGGATGTCGAGCATCTCGCGGCCCACATTGCCCGTGGCTCCGACGACGGCGACCTTGTAACCCATCTGTCCAACTCCGCTGCGCGGACGTGATCTCTGTTGCGATGAAAGACCGGCCCGCTCCCCGCTCAGACGGCATCCGTGCCGGGCCCTCGGGGAATCCATAGGCGGAAGAGCCCGCCCCGACGCAGCGAGGTGGGTTTTCCGGCGGGCGGAGCAAGAGGACGGTCGGCTCCCCCTGTCAAGGGGGCGAGGGAACCGCGCTGACGAAGCGGCCGGGTTGAAACGGCCGATTCACCTTGCCCTGAGAATCACGAGGACGGCGCCGGCGCGGCAACCGGGCGGTGCGAGGCGAGCGGCCAAGGTGGGTGCAAAGCCCCTTCACGCCGCGAGGACGCCATGCCCCCCAGCCTCGACGACAATCTCGTCGCGGATGCGCGCGACGAGAGCCAAGATGACCTCGACGACCTGCGCGATCTCGCCCGGCCCCGGACGCGGCGCCGCGCCCGGCTCGCCGCGCAGCTCACCGTCTGCGCCGCCCTCATCGCGGGCCTGTCGCTCGCCGCCCGCGAGCGGATGACCGCGCCCGAGCCGCGGGACTGGGCCGACCCGCCGCGGAGCGAGGCCGCGGCCCCGCGAAAGATCGCTTCCGCCGAGCCCCTGCTGACCCTGACCGCAGCGGCATCCGACCTGCCCGCGCCGCCGCCGCAGGCCGAGCCGAGCCGGTGGGACCCCACCCGCGGCCAACGCGAGGACAGCGTCAGCCAGGGCCGTTTCGATGCCATCGAGGCACCGTGGCTCGTCGTCACCGCGACCGATCCGGGTGCGGCGCGCGCCGAGCCGGCCCCGAGCCTGTTCGTGACCCTGGTGCGGCGCGCCGCCGACGGGCGCGGGCTGTCCGTCACCCGCACCGGCGAGCGGGGCGTGGTGGCGACCCGCTACGGCAGCTTCGAGACGGTCGAGACCGTGCTCAGCGGCGACGGCGCCCGCACCTGCACGGGCTTTCGCAGCCTCGATCTCCATAGCGTGCGCCTCGACGGCTGGCTCTGCGGCATCCTCGGTCAGGCGCCGGAGAAGCGGGCGGTGGCCTGCGCCATCGAGCGGATCGCCCTCTCGGGCCGGGTCGCGGCGGCGCTCGGCGCCGAGGAAACGGGCAAGGGGAGCATCGGCACCTGCGCGCCCGAGGCGGTAGCCGGGGTGCTCGCCGACCACACCGGCTCGATCGCCGTGGCCGCGGCGGCGGGGTCGATCGCGGGGGCCAGTGCCGGGCGACACATTGCGGCAAAACGGCGGCGGAAATGATCGGCTCCCCGCCACAATCCGGGGAACAACGGCCACGCCTGAACGTCTACCCTGCAACAGGCGGGATTCTTAACGAAGGCCCCGATACGGTCTCCTCGCAATCAACAAGGTGTGCCATGCGCTCGACCAAGATCGCCCTCCTGGGCGCCATGACCCTCACTGCTATCGGCTTCGGTACGGCGGCCGAAGCGCAGGGTCCCTACGGCAACCCCGGTTACGTGCGCGTGAGCCAGCCCCTGCCGATCCGCATCCGTCCGCGCTCCTGGCTCGACGCCGGCAACGTGGTGGAGCCGGGCAACGGCTCGGTCTCGAACCCGGCCACCAACCCGGCCTTCATCGCCGCCTCGAACCAACTCAACCCGGTCTACGGCCGCAACGACCGCTTCGGCAACGGCATCCTGCCCGACCCGATCACCAACGGCCCGTTCATCGGCGCCCGCTCGACCGCGATCCGCAACGTCGACCTTTCCTTCATCGACGGGATCGACCCGACCTCCTACGTCTCCCGCACCGGCATGAACCCCTACCGGTAACGGTTTTCTCCAACGATAGTCGGACGATGCGGGCCCTGCGGGGCCCGTTTTCGTTCGTGCGGAGGCCGGCTCACGCCCCGTTCGGCAAGCCCGTCTCGATGATCCGCGCCCACAACGAGGCGCCGTAGGGAATTGCCGCGTCGTTGAAGTCGTATTCCGGGTGGTGGAGGCCCGCCGACGGCCCGTTGCCCATGAAGATGTACGCGCCGGGCCGGTGAGCCAGCATGTAGGAGAAATCCTCCGCGGCCATCATCGGCGCTACGTCGCGCTCCACCGCATCGCTGCCCACCACCTGCTCGGCGACGTCGGCCATGAAGTCGGTCTCGGCCGGGTGGTTCTCGGTGGCCGGGTAGCCGCTGGCGAAATCGACGCTGGCCCGCGCCCCGAAGGCGCCGGCCACGCCGGTGACGATCTCCTCGATCCGGCGCAGCACGAGGCCGCGCACCTTCGGGGTCAGCGCCCGCATGGTGCCGCGCAGCTCGGCCCGCTGCGGCAGCACGTTGAAGGCGTGGCCCGCCTCCACCGCGCAGACCGAGACCACCGCGGCATCGAGCGCCTTCACGTTGCGCGACACGACCGATTGCAGGGCGACCACGATGTGGCTCGCCACCAGCACGGTATCGACCGCGGCGTGCGGCAGGGCGGCGTGCCCGCCCTTGCCCTCGACATGGATGGTGAAGCGATCGGTCGAGGCCATGATCGGGCCGGGGCGGATCGCGAAGGTGCCGAGCGGCTGGTCCGGGATGTTGTGCAGGCCGTAGACCGCCTCGACCCCGAAGCGCTCCATCATTCCGTCCTTCACCATCGCCTCGCCGCCCCCGCCGCCCTCCTCCGCGGGCTGGAAGATCAGCACGGCGCGCCCGTCGAAGTCGCGGGTCTCGGCGAGGTACTTGGCGGCGCCGAGCAGCATGGCGGTGTGCCCGTCATGGCCGCAGGCGTGCATTTTTCCGGGCACGGTCGAGCGGTAGGGCAGGTCGCGGATTTCCTGAATCGGCAGCGCGTCCATGTCGGCGCGCAAGCCGATGGCGCGGTTCGAGGCGTGGCCCCGCCCCCGGATCACCCCGACCACGCCGGTGCGGCCGATGCCGGTGGCGACCTCGTCGCAGCCGAATTCGCGCAGCTTGTCGGCAACGAAGCCGGCGGTGCGGTGCACGTCGTATTGCAGCTCGGGATGCGCGTGGAGATCGTGCCGCCATGCGGCAATCTCGTCGGCGAGGCCGGCGATGCGGTCGATGACGGGCATGGATCTTGAACCCTTGCGGAGCAACGTCCGAACGTCCCGGATCGTCCCCAGCAAGCAGAAGGCCAAGGCCGGGTCAACGGCGAAGCTTGTTTTTGGGACGGGGCTCCGGCGCGAGCGATGGGCCGTCCCGCTCACCCCTCTCCGGCGAGATCGTCGAGGATCGGGCAATCCGGCCGGCCATCGCCGCAGCAGCGTTCGGCCAAGGTCTCCAGGGTGCGGGCCATGGCCTCCAGTTCGCGGATGCGGCGGCGCAGATCCCCGACATGGGCCAGCGCCAGCCCCTTCACCGCGGCGCTCGCCCGCTCGCGGTCGCGCCACAGCGCCAGGAGGTCGGCGATCTCGGCCATCGAGAAGCCGAGATCGCGGGCGCGGCGGACGAAGCGCAGTGCGTGGAGATCGGCCTCGCCGTAGACGCGGTAACCCGACGCCGTGCGCTCGGCGGCCCCGAGCAGGCCGGTCTCCTCGTAGTAGCGGATCATCTTGGCCGAGACACCGCTGGCGCGGGCCGCCTCGCCGATGGTGACGCTCATCATGTCCCTCCGGCGCGGCGCAGGCGCAGGGCGTTGCCGACCACGAACACGCTGGACAGCGCCATGGCGCCGGCCGCCAGCACCGGCGAAAGCTGCGGCCCGCTGAAGACGGCGAGCAGGCCGGCGGCCACCGGGATCAGGGCGGCGTTGTAGGCGAACGCCCAAAACAGGTTCTGGCGGATGTTGGCCATGGTGGCCCGCGAGAGCGCGACCGCCTCGACGAGGCCGGTGAGCGCGCCCGACATCAGCACCACGTCGGCGCTCTCCACCGCCACATCCGCGCCGGTGCCGATGGCGATGCCGACCTCGGCCTCCGCCAGCGCGGGCGCATCGTTGATGCCGTCACCGACGAAGGCGACCGGGCCGTGCGCCTTCCGCAGGGCGCGCAAGGCCTCGACCTTGTTCTCCGGCAGGAGTTCGGCGTGCACTTTTTCGATATTGAGCGAGCGGGCCACGACCTGCGCCGTCGCGTCGGCGTCGCCGGTCAGCATCGCCACGGTGAGGTCGCGCGCCTGGAGTGCCGCGACGACCTCGCGCGCCTCGAGCTTGACCGGATCGGCCACCGCCAGGAGCGCCGCGAGCCGGCCGTCGAGGGCGAGGTAGACGGGGCTCCTCCCCTCCCCGGCCAAGCGCTCGGCTTGCGCCGCCAGCGGGGCGACATCGACGCCAAGGCGCTCCATTTGGCAACGGCTGCCGACCGCCACCGACCGCCCGTTCACGCGGGCCGTGACGCCGTGGCCGGGCACGGTCTCGAAGGCGGCGACCTCGGGCAGGGAGCCGGTCTCGGCGCGGGCGGCCTTCGCCACCGCGCGGGCGATCGGGTGTTCGGAGCGCGCCTCGACGGCGCCGGCGAGCGCCAAAGCCTCGCCCCGCGAGACACCGGGCACGGTCAAGAAATCGGTGAGGCGGGGGCGGCCTTCCGTCAGGGTGCCGGTCTTGTCGAGGGCGACGACGCGGGCCTCCTGCAGGGCCTGGAGCGCCGCACCCTGGCGAAACAGCACGCCGCGCTCGGCGGCTCGTCCGGTCCCGACCATGATCGAGACCGGCGTGGCGAGCCCCATGGCGCAGGGGCAGGCGATGATGAGCACGGAGATCGCCGCGACGATGGCCGGGCCCAGCGCCGGCGCCGGGCCGAACGCCAGCCACGCCACGAAGGTCAGCGCGGCGATGCCCATCACGGCGGGCACGAACCAGAGGGTGATGCGATCCACCAGCGCCTGGACCGGAAGCTTGCCCCCTTGAGCCTCCTCGACCATGCGGACAATGCGGGCCAGCACCGTGTCGGCCCCGGTGCGGGTGACGGTGAGGTCGAAGCCGCCGGTGGTGTTGAGCGTGCCGCCGACGACCGACGCGCCCTCGATTTTCCGCACCGGCACCGGCTCGCCGGAGATCATGCTCTCGTCGACGTAGGACTCGCCCGCCGCGACCGTGCCGTCGGCGGGCACGCGCTCGCCGGGGCGCACCCGCACCCGGTCGCCGACGCGCAGGCTCTCCACCGGCACCGCGCGCTCGCCATCGCCGTCGAGGCGGCGGGCGGTGCGGGGCGAGAGGTCGATCAGCCGGGCGATGGCCGCCCCGGCCCGGCCGCGGGCGCGGGCTTCGAATGTCCGCCCGAGCAGGATCAGGGTGACGATGAGGACGCTCGCCTCGAAGTAGAGATGCGCCGCGCCCGCCGGGAGCCATCGAGGCGCCGCGACCGAGACGAGGGAGTAGAGATACGCCGCGCCCGCCCCGAGCGCGACGAGGGCATTCATGTCGGGATGGCCGCGCAGCAGGTTCGGCACGCCGACGCGGAAGAAGCGCCGGCCGGGGCCGGCGAGCACGAGGGTGGCGAGCAAAGCCTCGAGCCACGGCACGGTGCCGGCGCCGAGCCAAGCCGCGAGCGCATGATGGAAACCGGGAAAGACGTGGGCACCCATGTCGAGGACGACGACCGGAGCCGCGAGCACAGCCGCGACGACGAGATCGCGCCGCAGGGCCGCTTCGTCCCGTGCCTGCCGATCCGCGCGGGACGTGTCCGCGGCGCGCTCCGCCGTGACCGTCTCGTAGCCGGCCTCGCGCACCGCCGCCTCGACCGCGGCGAGCGAAACCGTGCCGGCGGCGTGGCGCAACTCGGCCCGTCCGGTGGCGAGGTTGACGCTCGTCGCGACCGCGCCGGGCAGGCTCAGAAGCGCACGCTCGACGCGGCCGGTGCACGAGGCGCAGCTCATGCCCTCGACCGTGACCGCGGTGACGGCCTCGGGCACGTCGTAACCGGCCCCGAGGATCGCCTCTACGGCCTCGGCGGGGCGGACGCCCGCAAGGCTCGCCCGACCGGTGGCGAGGTTGACCGAGACCTCGCGGGCGCCGGGCAAAGCGGCGAGCGCCCGCTCGACGCGACCGACGCAGGAGGCGCAGCTCATGCCCTCGACGGGCAGGCTCAGCCGGGACGGCTTTTCCGCGCGGGATGGTGAGACGGATCGGTCTGCAAGGGCTTCCATGCCGCTCAGATGGGGCTTCCCATGATGGGAAGGTCAAGTGCGTCGATCAGGCCGCCATGGTCCGGCAGCGTCGGCGCAGGCATGCATCGGCCGGATAGCTCCGGCCTCACCGGTTTCGCGAACGGCATTGGCGCAGCGACGATCGTAGATTGCAGATGTCCGGCTTAGGCCTCACGGCATAATCCCAGACCAAGACATGCAATATCTGGCATCGCGAGCGATTTATAGGCGAGTTATATCACCGTTAACTGAAACACCCGAATATATGGCTGGCGACAACCTGCACAATCGAGCGACCTCACGTTGGGGCCCAAGGGAAGATCCGTGACGGCACGAACGACAGAATGCATCGTCGGCCTGCTCTCCTTCGTGCTCGCCGCGGGCACGGTCCACCTGACGAGCGACGGACGCGGCATCGCGGCCGTCTGGCCGGCCAACGCGGTGCTCCTCGCCGCCCTGCTCGATCGTCGCCCGGGCACGGGGACGGGGGTGTACGTCGCCGGCTTCCTGGCCAACGTCGCCGCGAACATGGTGACGCGGGGGCCGAGTGCCGGCCTCCCGCTCTACGGCCTCTGCAACCTCGTCGAGATCGGGCTCGCGGCCCGCTGGCTCCGGCCCTCCCTCGGGGAGGACGGGCTCCTGAGCGCGCCGGCCGTCGTCGGGCGGTTCATCGTGGTCTGCGGCCTCGTCGCCCCGGCGCTCAGCGGGGTCGGTGGAGCGACCATCGCCTGGCTCCTGTACGGGCAGGATTATCGGGCGTCCTTCACCACCTGGCTCCTCAGCGACGGCCTCGGCCTCCTGATCCTCACGCCCATCTTCCTGGCCCTGCTGCGGGGCGACTACCTCCGGTGCTTCTCCGGCAAGGACGGGCGGCAGCGCCTGGAAGCCGCGGGGCTTCAGGCGCTGAACGCGGCGGTCGCCTACGGGGTGTTCTACCTCGCCGCGCGGCCGGTGCTGTTCGTGCTGTTCGGCCCGGTGATGCTGGTGACCTTCCGGCTCGGGCGGCTCGGGACGACCCTGTCCGTGATGATCATCGCCGCCATCGGCACCGTGGCGACGATGAGCGGACACGGGCCGATCACCATGATCGCGTCGGACGCGCGGGAACAGGCCGCCCTGTTCCAGTTCTTCCTGGCCGGCCTGCTGCTGACCTGCCTGCCGGTGGCGGCGGCCCTCTCGGCACGAGGCGCGCGCTTCACCTCGCTGTCGCGAAGCGCGGACGACCTGCGAGTTCAGGGCGCCGAACTCGCTCGGCTTGCGGCCACCGATGTCCTCACCGGCGTCCTCAACCGCGCGGCGTTCGGCGCCACGGCCATGGCCGCGATGCAGGACCCGTCCGGCGCGCCGCTGAGCCTGATCGCCCTCGATCTCGACCTGTTCAAGCCAGTCAACGACCGGTACGGCCACCGGACCGGGGATCGGGCGCTGGTCCATCTGGTCTCGGTCCTGCAAACGGACCTGCGCGAGCACGACACGATCGGGCGCGTCGGCGGCGACGAGTTCCTCATCCTGCTGCCGGGGACCGGACGCGAGCAAGCCGAGGCCATCGCCGCGCGCCTGCAGGAGGCCTTGCGCCGCGCGCCCCTGACGCTCGACGACGGCACCCTGCTGCCGCTGGCGATGTCCTGCGGTGTCGCGCTGCATCGGCCGGCGATGCGCTTCGAGGATTTCGCGCACGGGGCCGACATGGCGCTCTACGCCGCCAAGCGGGCCGGGCGGCGCGATGCGTCCGCGGCGTGAGGCTGCGGGCCGTTCGCACCCTTTCGAACGGCAATGCCCCGATCCTATCCGGCTTCCGACACCGCCTCCGCGGCGTCCGGCCGGTATTCCGGCAGGGTCACCCGCACGATGGTGCCGGCTCCGAGTTCGCTCTCGATGGTCAGGCGGCCGCGGTGGCGGTTGAGACTGTGCTTGACGATGGCGAGGCCCAAGCCCGTGCCGCCCTGCTGGCGGCTTGAGGCGACGTCGACCCGGTAAAAGCGCTCGGTCAGGCGGGGGATGTGCTCAGGAGCGATGCCGGGGCCGGCATCCGTCACGCGCAGCTCGATCCGGTCGGGGCGCCCGTCGCTGCCGTCGAGGCGGTGGAGCGAGACGGTGACGATCCCGCCGCTGCCGCCGTACTTCATCGCGTTCTCGACGAGGTTCTCGATCACCCGCAGCAGCTCGTCGCGCTCGCCCAGCACCGGCATCGGGGCGTCGGGCGCCTCGACCGATAAGGCAATTCCGCGCTCGCGGGCGAGGGGGGCCTGCATGTCCACGAGCTGGCGGGCGATTCTTCCCAGATCGACCGGACGCGTCGGCGCCACGTGCTCGCGCAGCTCGATGCGCGAGAGGGAGAGCAGATCGTCGATGAGCCGCGTCATCCGCTGCGCCTGGGTGCGCATGATCCCCAAGAACTGCTCGCGGGCGCGGGCATCCTCGCGGGCCGGGCCCTGGAGGGTCTCGATGAAGCCGAGGAGCGCCGAAAGGGGCGTGCGCAGCTCGTGGCTGGCGTTCGCCACGAAATCGACCCGCATCGCCTCCAGGCGGCGCGCCTCGGTGAGGTCGCGCAGGAACAGCACGATGTTGGGCTCGCCCCCGCCGGGAACGTCGGGCATCGGCAGCGCGCCGATCTGCACCGCGAAGGCGCGCTCGGTCGGCAGGCGGGCGACGTAGTCGACGGTCAGGCTCGCGCCGGTGCGCAACACCTCCTCGATGCCGTCGAGGATGTCGGGGGCGCGCAGGAAGAACGAGAGCGGATGGCGCAGCTTCAAGCCCGGCAGCAGGCGGCGGGCGGCGGGATTGGCCTCCATCACGACGACGCGGCGGTCCACGAGGATGACCGGATCGGGAATGTTGGCGAGGAGCGCCTCGGCCACCGCGTGGCGGGCGGGCAGGCCGGGCTCGCGCGGGGGCGGCACCACCGGGCGCCGGGTGCGGCCGAGCAGGCCGCCGACGAGCACAGCGGGCACCGCCGAGACGATCAGGGCGGTGTCGACATGGCCGACCAAGGCCGCGCCGGTGAGGACGACGGCGACCGCCACCGCAGCGCCGATCCAGGCCGACGGCTCCGAGGCCACGGTCAGGCCCTCGCGCACGTCACGGGTCGTTCGCCGCCCGGCGGCGGCGCAGCCGCGACAGGCCCTCGTAGGTGCCGAGCATCAGCAGCGCCAGGATGAAGGGCACGAGGTAGTAGCAGATGCGGAACAGCAGCAGCGAGCCCAGCACCTCGTCGCGGGGCAGGTAGGACAGGGCGATCAGGATGGTGGCCTCGAACACGCCGAGGCCGCCGGGCGCGTTCGAGGCGATGCCGAGCATCGCGGCGAGCACGTAGATCGCCAGGAAGGTGGTGAAGCCGAGCGACATGCCCTCGGGCATGAGCACGTAGAGCACGGCGGCCGCGGCGCAGACATCGCCGATGCCGACCAGCATCTGGCTGAACGAGACGGTCGCGCCGGGCAGCTCCAACTGCCACTGGCGCACGGTGATGTAGCGGCGCTTCACCGAGACCCAGGCGATGTAGCCGAGCACCGAGCCCAGCGCGCCGAAGCCGAGGATCTGGTTGAGCCGCACCGTCGTGTTCACGCCGATGCTCTGGAAGGTCAGGCTCGCGAGCTGCCCCGCCTCGATGATGAGACTGAGGCCCAGCACCACGCCCATGCCGAGCCAGAAGGTGAAGCCCGCGATCACGGTCAGCGCCGCGATCTTGGCCGCCGAGAGGCCGCGCTTGGAGTAGATCCAGTAGCGGATCGTCGCCGCGGTGATGAGCGGGAAGCCGAGGGTGAAGCTCACCGCGTAGCTCGTGAACGAGGCGAGCGCCGTCGTCCGGTAGGGCACCTTGAGCCGGAGTTGGCGGAGCGCCAGCGCATCGTAGCAGGTGAGGAACAGGTAGCTCACCGCCACCATCCCGAACGCCTCGGCGAGCTGGCGGTTGGTGACCTCGGTGAAGGCCTTCTGCAGCTCGGCCCAGGTGATCTCTTCCGAGAGCTTCCACAGCACGAACAGCGAGGCGAGGATGAGGATGACGCTCGCCAGCGTGCCGAACCAAGCGTAGGGGCCGCGCTTCACCTTCGGCGTGGCGGCCGCGCCGTCTGAGGCGGCCTCGGCCGGTGCGGCCTTCGCCGCCGGCTTATGCTTTCCGGCAAAATTCATCTGAGATCGGCGCACGCCTCCGCTGATCGCCCGCCTCCGCGCCGTCGGCGCGCGTCGCGACCCGAGCGGGTGCCCTGCATGCCCGCCTCGGCGCATTTAGGGTCAAAGCCCGTCAAAGGCCAGCGAGCAGCCCACGATGCAGTTCCGCCCTGCGCCTTTCCCGGGTTGCGGTGATCACGACCGAAGGCCGCGATCACCCACGTCCGGCAGACGCCCCGCCCCGCAGTCGCGGGGGCATCGCCGATCGATGTCATCCTTGTGCGGCGAGCCGGACCGCGGCCTTGCGAAGGCCGGACAGGATGCGTTCGCGCACGTCGGGCGCCGTGCAGACATAGGTCGGGCTCGGATGCGGCACCGGAATCACCGGCAGGTCGGGCCGGAGTTCGGCCAGGGGTGCTGCCGCCTGCGCGGCGAAGCGCCCGGCCGGCACCACGACGGCAAGCCGCGGCAGCAGCGCGAGCAGCGGGGCGAAGTACGGCGCGGCGGCATTGGCCTCGGCGCGCCGCGGGGCGCGGTTGCGGGCGCCGGCTGCGTGGATCACCCAGGGGATGGCGTTCCAGATCAGCGTGTCGCCCCGCGCGATGCCGGCTTCGGCGAGGAAGCGAAAGAGGTTCGCCGCCGTGCCGGTGGCGTTGTCGCGGGAGACGAAGCCGGTGCGGCCGATCGAAGGGCCGGGGGTTTCGAGGAGCAGCAGGAGGCGCGCCGCGACGCCGCCGTCGAGGGGGTCGGGATCGGGCACGGGGGCGCCGCGGTCTGTCGCAATCCGTTGGGCGAGAGCGCGCAGGGGGGCGATGTGAGGGGCGCCGAGCAGGGCGCGGCGGGCTTCGAGGGCGGCCGGATCGGCGAGGCTTTTGGGGGCGGCGGGCGCTGTCTGATTGTTCATCCGGTCACCCGCGCATCCCCTCGCCCCGCACGCGGGGAGAGGGGAACCCGGCGCATACGGGACGGATCGACCGGAAGCTGAATCAGTCCAGAATCCCGTCGGGCAACCGCCCCTGGACCCGGAATCGCTCGATCCCCTCCTCCGCCCCGAGCCGCGCCCTCAACCCCTCCGCCCCACCGAACTGAAACCCGATCTGCGAGGCATAGGCCGCGCAGGCCTCGGCCTTGCGCCGCTCGGCTTCGGCACCGAGGCGGACCGTCCGCTCAGGGCAAGACGCGAACAGGTGCCGCAGCGGCTCCTTCGGCTGCGCGTCGCGCACGGTGTAGGGAAAATCGCGCCACCACAGCACCGGGAGCGGCGGCTGGGCGCCGCGGAAGGCACGCACGACCTGGACGTGATCGACATGGCCGCCGACCGCCTGCGGCGCGAGGATCAGATCGGGCCGCGTGTCGGTCATCAGGCGCTCGAAGGCGTCGGCGAGGTTGAGGCCGACCATGTCGTCGGGGCGCAGCTCCGCGAACAGCTCGGGGGCCAATGCGTAGCCGCGATGGGGCGCCTCGCGGAACGGGAGATGGACCGGGGGCTCGATGCCGAGCGCCTCGGCCGCCACAGAATCCTCGGACCGGCGCAGGGCCATGTAATCGACCTCCGCCGAGAGCCCCTTGTCGAGCTGACAGGCCAGCGCGAAGCCCTGCGGGTCGGCCACCGAGGCGGTGAACACCGTCGCCATCACGACCTGCCAACCGCCTGCTGCCAGCCGCGCCAGCGTGCCGCCGGCGGAGAAGGCGGCGTCGTCGAGATGGGGCGAAATGGCGAGGGCGGTCGGCATCAGAGCAGGTGCGGCTCGGCGCGGAAGCGGCAGGACGGATCGTAGGGCAGTGCGTCGGGAAAGTCCGTGTGGGGCTTCTTCCCGGCGACCTCGGCATAGACATCCATGATCTGACGCCCCACGGCCGTCCACGAATAGACCCGGCGGCATTCCTCCAGCCCGTCGCGGGCGAGGCGGTTGCGGAGGTCGTCGTCCTCGACCACGCGGCCGAGGGCTTTCGCCAGCGCCGACACGTCGCCAGGGTTCACAAGCAGGCCGTTCTCGCCGTCGCGCAGGCAGTCCGAGACGCCGACCGAATGGGTCGAGACCACCGCCAACCCCGAGGCCATCGCTTCGAGAATCGTGTTGGAAAAACCCTCGGCGTAGGTCGGCGAGACGAACACGTCGGCCTGCCGGTAGAGGTCCGGCACGGTGTCGTAATCGGCATAGCCCGTGAACCGGACCTGATGCGAGGTGAAGCCGATGGCTTCCGCGCGCGCGCGGGCGGCGTCCACGTCCGGGCCGATGCCGGAGATGGTGGCGTCGAAGGGCTGGCCGGCCTCCCACATCCGCTCCAGGGCGTCGAGGAAGTCGAGCACGCCTTTCCGGCGGTCGACGCGGCCGTGATAGAAGAGGCGCACCGGCTCCTCGTCCTGGCGCTCGACCTCGAAGCGTTCGCCTGGCGTAAAGCGGGCGGTGTCGACGGCGCCCGGCACGATGGTGAAGCGGGCGGGGTCGGAGCCCAGCCGGTCGCAGACCTCACCGACGAAGGACGGGCCGCCGATCAGCAGGGCGTTGGCGTGGGCCAGCACCTCGACCATCGCGACCCGGTGGGTCTCGCAGCAGGAGCCGACCCAGTGGCCGTCGCCGCCCTGGATCGACACCACCGTCGGCAGGCCAAGCCGCTTGCCGGCCACCAGCACGGCCCAGCCGGTCGGGTAGCCGTACTGCGCGTGCAGCACGTCGAACGGCTGTTTCGCGTGCTCGGCTTCGATGGTGGCGATCATCTCGTCGATGTCGCGCTCGAAATCGCCGTTTTCCTGCTCGCCGCGCTGCTCCAGGCCGATGACGTGGACGCCCGGCACCGAGGGGGGCGGGCCGCCGCCATAGACCCGCGTGCCGAATTCATCGCCGCGATACTGCGAGATCATGGTGACGTCGTGCCCGGCCCCCGCGACCTCGCGCAGGAGGTTCTGCGCGTAGACGCTCATGCCAGAGATCGCCGGGAAGTAGCGGCGGCTGACGAAGCAGATTCTCATGTGTTGGGCAGTCCCGGAACGGGGGTCTCGCGGGGCGTCTCGTCCGGCCGGGGCAGGCCGGGGCCGGGGCGGCGGCAGGTGCGCAGGAAGTTGAGGGCTTGGCCCACCATCACGTCGGCCCGGTGCGAATCGCGCGACAGCTCCACGCAGACGAGCTTTTGGAAGTCGATCGCGTCGAGGGCGTCGAGCACGGCCGGCACGTCCATGTCGCCCTCGCCGAAGGGCAGGTGGATGTGCTCGCCCCGCTTCATGTCCTCAATCGCCACCGTGCCGATCCGGGGGGCGAATTCGTGGACCGCCGCGGCCGGGTCGCGCTCCTGGGTGACGAGGCAGTGGCCGGTGTCGAGGGCAAGATGCAGGCCGGGGATGTCGAGGCCGGCGAAGTCGTCCAGCGTCTCGATCAGCATGCCGGGTTCGGGCTCCAACGCGGCCACGACGCCCTTCTCCGCGGCGAAGTCGGCGACCTCCCGCAAGCCCTCGATCAACCATCCGCGCGCCTCGTCGTGATCGACGCCGGGCTTCGGCACGCCGGCCCAGAACGAGACCGCCTCGGCATTCAGGATCTTGCCGATCTCGATCGCCCGCTTGAGGAAGCCGATCCGCCGGGCGCGGCCCGTCGCGTCCGCCGTCACCAGCGTCGGCTCGTGTTTGGCGGTGGGGTCGAGCAGGAAGCGGGCGCCGGTCTCGATCACCGAGCCGAGTTCGAGGCGGCTCAGGATGCTGGCGATGCGGTCGGCCTCAACCACCCAAGTATCGGCGAAGGGGTCGAGATGGTGGATGTCGAGCGTCAGCGCGACGCCGTCGTAGCCGGCATCCTTGATGAGGCGGATCGCGTCCTCGATGCGGTGGTTGGCGGTGCCGTTGGTGTTGTAGGCGAAGCGCAGCGTCATGCCGGCCTCCGGTCGGCGCGGCGGCCCTGGCGCTCGTAGCGGAACGGGGCGTGGTGCGATTCCGGCTCGCGGTAGAGCGGATAGTGCGAGCCGACGATTCTTTCCGCGAGCGCCGTGTCGAAGAGCGGCTGACCGCCGAAGCGCTCCAGCGCCTCGGGCGTGAGGCGCACGGGCAGCAGCGTGTCGGTGGGCTGGCCGAAGCGGATCAGCGGGTGGTCGCGCTCGATCAGCTTCTTCGTGTTGCGCTCGCCGATCCGGTAATAGCTCATGGTCTCGACCTCGAGCTCCGGCACGATCGCCTTGACCACGCCGATGCCGCCCCCGGGGGGCGAGCAATCGACGTAGAGCACGTCGAACCCGGCCTCTTCCAGCCGCTCGCGGGCGATCTTTCCGCGCGCATGGCCGTCGGGGGCGGGCGTGGTCGGCAGCTCCGTGAACGCCTTGGTGCTGCGCTCGGCGTAGACCGTCTCGCTGAGCACGCCGCGGAGTTCCGCGGGCTTCATGTCGATCCAGGCGAGCATGGCCTGGAGCGCGCGGCTCTCTTCCAGATCGAGGCTCGGCAGCGCCTTCTGAATGAAGGCCTCGACGTAGCCGGGGGGCGCCACCGTGTCGGCGAGCGCCAGGGGGCCGTGCCCGAAGGTTTTTCGCACCCGCGCGGCCTGGAATTCCAAGAGCGCCTTGCGAAGCGCCCGCTCGCGGTCGGGGTCGCAGGCCTCGCCGCAGGCCGACAGGGCGATGGGGGCTGGCGTGCGGGCCGGGTCCTCGTCGTAGCCGACGACGTAGAGGTTGGTCATGCCGAATTCGTCGGTGGCGAATTTCGGCAGCGCCCGGATGCCGAGGCCCTCCAACCGGTCGAGCATGGCGCGGGTCTCGGGGCCGATCCCGTCGAGATCGAGCATCACGCCCTGGTCCAGCGCCCGGAACAGCAGGCCGTTGCCGTCGCGCTGGAGCATTTCGAGCAGGCCGTGGCCCAGCGCGAACGCCACGTCCGGGCCGGCGCCCAGCCCGTTGGTGATGATGTTGGTGAAGGGCTGGTAGCCCTGGCGCAGCTCGAAATAGTCGGTCGCGGCGACATCGAGGGGCGCCCAGACGGATTCGCCCGTCCGCGCCCGCACGGCGCGGGTCCAGTCGAGCGGGGTGTCGCGGTCCACGGGTGAGCCGGCGGGCAGGCCGAGCGTCAGCGGATCGACCACGGACTTCGCACCGTAGACGCCGACGAGGTCGTGGTAGGAGCGCTCGTCCTCGTTGTCGCCGCCGCGTGCCCGCAGGCGCGGCAGCAGGGCGACCGAGGGCATCAGGTTCTCGGCGATCTCGGCGACCGCGCCGATCAGCGCCTCGTCGTCGGTAGCGCCGTAGCCGATGCCGGACGGCATCGCGCCGACATAGAACGGATCGTCGAGGAACAAAGCCACGAACCAGACCGGGATGCCGGTGCGGTCGAGCCCCGCGAGGTTGAAGCCGACGACGCGGCCCTCGGGCAGCACGTCGAGATAGGCCCGCACCGGCTCGGGCAGCCGCTCGGGCAGGCCTTCGATGACGCGCGGGCCACCGCGGCGATAGGCGCGGGGCGCGGCGAGCGTCGCGTGGCGGGCGCGGTCGTCCCGGTCGAGGGTCTCGGTCATGTCCGTTCCGATCTTAGGACCGTTTCATCCCACCCACCGCCCTCATCCTGAGGTGCTGCGCAGCAGCCTCGAAGGAGGGCTCCAGTACCCGCAGCGCGTTCTGGAGCCCTCCTTCGAGGCTGAGCTTTCGCTCAGCACCTCAGGATGAGGGGGTTGGGTTGGAAGGGCCGGTCTCCTCTCTTTGTTGCCTTCAGGCCGCGTCGCGGCCCGCGGGCGTGCCGGCCGCCGCGTAGGCGCGGGCGATCAGGCGCATGGTGTGAAGGTCGCGCTCGGCGTCCCAGGCGGCGCGCAGGGCCGGCTCGCGCAGGGCGCGTCCGAAGGCGCGCACCTGTTCGAGGAAGGGCGAGGCGTCCGTGTCGAAGGGGATCGGCTGGCTCATGCCGGTCGCACCGTCGGTGAAGGTCACGGAGCCGCCCGCGGTCTGGCCCATCGTGTCGATGGCCGTGAGCAGGCCGCCCGTGCCGACCACTTCGAGGCGGCGGCGCGGCAGGGCGTCGGGGCAATTGTAGGCGACGTTGAGCTGAGCGAGCGCCCCGCCCTCGGTGCGGCCGATCAGCAAGGCGCCGTCATCGACCGCGTAATCCTGGGCGCGCGCCTGGGTCATGGCGGCGATCTCGACGAGGGGCTCGCCGAGGAGAAAATCGACGAGGTCGAGCCCGTGGGGCGCGAGATCCATCAGGGCGCCGCCCCCCGCCTGGGCCGGGTCGATGCGCCAGTTCGGCTGACCCTGAAACGAGGTCCAGGCCCGGTCGAGCCAGCAAGCGTAGACGATGCGGATCGCCGTCACGGTGCCGATGCGGCCGTCACGGATCGCCGCCCGCAGCGCCGCGTGGCCGGGGTGGTGGCGCTGGTCGAAGGCGGTGCCGTAGAAGGCGCCGGACTTGCGCACAGCCGCCGCCATAGCCTCGGCGTCGGAGAGCGTCGCCGCCATCGGCTTCTCGCAGAGCACCGCCTTGCCGGCCGCACACAACGCCTCGACGGCGCCGCGGTGGAGATGGTTCGGCGTCGCGACGTAGACCGCCTCGACCTCCGGCTCGGCGATCAGGCCGGCCAATTCCGCATGGGCGCGGGCGCCCTCGGCCTCGGCCGCCGCGCGCGACGCCTCGCCCGGATCGGCCACGGCGACGAGGCGATGTCCGGCGGCGCGGATGCCCGGCGCCATGTAGTCGCGGGCGACCCAGCCGTAGCCGACGATGCCCCAGCCGATGGGTTTCGCCATCACCAGCGCTCCGGCAGATCGACATATTCGCGCCGCCGCACCCGCTCGACCTCGGGCGCGTCGGGCTTGCCCTCCCAGGCGATGGCCTGCGGGCCCTGCGAATGCAGCGGATAGGTGGCTTGGTTCGCGTATTCCGCCTCGTAGCGGTCGGACGGCCAGCGGATGGCGAAACCGCCGTCCTCGGGGACGTAGAGTGGGTTGAGGTGGAGCTTCGCATCGGCCGGCGGCAGGGTGATGCCGTCGATCACCGCGCGCGGGGCCGGGCGCATGCCGGGGCCGGCGACCACCGAGAAGGCCTCGCAGGTCTTGAGATGGCCAGGCTCCTGCGGCTGCGGCGCGCGGGCCTCGACGAGGGCGCGGGTCAATTCGGCGTCGTCGTAGACTAGGGCGTCGGGAAACAGCTCCTCCACTTCGGCGGACGAGATCGCCTTGCCGGCGGAGAAGCCGGGACGGCCGCTGTTGTGGATGTGGCTGATGGCGAGCCAGCCCTCGTCGCCCGCGGTCTTGCGCAGGCAGGCGAGCACGCCGGGCTTGTCGTCGAGGAAGTAGAAGGCATCGTTGCAGATCACGAGATCGACCGGCGCCTCGGCGATCGGCCAGTGGGGCGAGGACGCGTCGAAGCAGACGAACTGGGCCTTGTCGCCGACGACCCAGTGGCTGGCGACCCAGAGCTTGGCGAACACCACGTCGCCGCCCGCGACCTTGACGCCGCGGCGGCGCAGTTCGCGCAGGTAATGGCCGATGCCGCAGGCGAGCTCGAACGCGCAGGCCGGCGCGTTCCAGTGGGCCTCCAGCAGGCTCAAGCCCGCGAGATAGGTCGGGTCCGACCAGCGGTTGACGAAGTAGTCGCCGACGCGGCCCCAGCCGAGGAGATCGACCGCCCCGCGCAGGGTCGTGGTCGCGCGCTCGGCCACCAGCCGGCGCAGGTCGTCCGGGTCGGCGGGCGGGCCGGTCCACCAATCGTCCTGATCGGCGAGCAGCAGGATCAGCGCCTCGTCCGCGCGGTCGGCGTCGAGGGCCTCATTCACGATCTTCACCAGCCGCTCGCGTCCGGTGCGAAGATACGGGATGCCGTCGATCACCGGCCAACGCTGGCCGGTCTCGACGTCGCGCAGGGCATGCGCGCCGTCGGGCTTCAGCCGATGGCCGGTCTCGGGCGAGAGCAGATCGAAGGGAATCATGACCGGGTGAGCCGGAGCGCGTTCTGTGTCACGGAATCCGCATATCGGTCAGCACGCGATCCTGGAAAGCCTTCACCGGTCCCGCATGGACCAGTTCCATCTCGCCGAGCACCGTGTCCATGGTCAGCGAGGCCGCCCGCAGGTGCTGGGCGATCTGCAGGATGCGGTCGATCGAGTCGGCGGCGTGGAAGGCGCGCCCCTCCGCGGTCGCGTCGTCGGGCAGCACCGCGCGGGCGGAGCGCACGGTCTCGCGGAGCGGCTGGTCCAGCTCGTCCAGCGCCCATTCCGAGCAGCGCGCGACGATCGGCCAGAGATGGTCGCCGAGCAGCATCTCGCCGGTGAAGCCGGCATCCGGCATCGCGGCATTGTGGAAGTGGTGCGCCATCGCGGCGAGGAACACCGTCGTCGGGTCGGCCCGGTAGAACGGACTGAGCAGGACGCCGTAGATAGCCACGACGAGGCAATGCTCGGCATGGTTCTCCGGCGGCTCCAACAGGATGCGCGGCTTGCCCGGACAGGTGACGCCCGCCCGCGGCTGCTGTGCCAGCGCGCCGATGAAGCCCGGCACCGGGCCGGCCCGGAGTTCGGCCGGATGGCGCAGGGCCTCCCGCAACTGCTCGCGGAGCGCCGGATCGACCGACTCGGTGACCGCATCGAGCCCCGCCACGAGGATGGCGGAGGCTTGGGCATCCTCCAAGCCGACGGCGGCGAGAAAGGCCGCGTCGAGGTCGCAGAGCCGCGCGGCGGCGAGCGCCTTGGCGGTGATGTCGAGGGCGACCGTCTCAGGCGACGTGCCGCCGACGAGCGCCGACCACCCTTGCGCGAACAGCCGCTCGGCGATGGAGCCGTCGCAGCCGGCCGAGCGGACGCGCTTCAGGTCGCCGAGCTCGACCAGGAGGTCCCGCAGCGCCAGGGGCGCCGCGGGACCGGTCTCGGAGAAACCCGCCATGGGCGAGGCTTCCTCAGTGCACGCCCAGCCAGTCGAACAGCATCCGCTGCTGCTTGCCGAAATCGTGCTCCGGGCCGTGGCCGTTCTTGACCATCGGCGCCTTGAAGAAGGTCGAGAGCTGCTCCTGCACGCCACCGTCGCCGCGGGTCTTGGCGAGGTCGAGAACGCGGGCGATCTCGATCACGAGCGGGGCGGCCAGGATCGAGTCCTTGCAGAGGAAGTTGACCTTGATCTGCATCCGCTGGCCCATGAAGCCGGTGACGTCGATGTTGTCCCAGGCTTCCTTGTCGTCGCCGCGCGGGCGGTAATAGTGGATGTGGACCAGATGGTCCTCGACCGGATAGCCGAGGATCGAGTCGAGCACCGTGCCCTTGGTGTTGAGCTTCGACTGGAGCGAGTCCTTGTCGTTGAGCGCCAGACCGTCGCGGTTGCCGAGGATGTTGGTCGAGAACCAGCCGTCGACGTGGAGCGAGCGGGCCTTCAGGGCCGGGGCCAGCACCGTCTTCATCATGGTCTGGCCGGTCTTGCCGTCCTTGCCGGCGACCGGGACGTTCAGTTCGCGGGCGAGTTCCATGAGCGCCGGCACGTCGGCGGCGACGGACGGGGTGAAGTTGGCGTAGGGCACGCCGCTCTTGATCGCCGCATAGGCATAGAGCATCGCGGGCGAGATCGACTCGTCGCTCGAATCCAGGCCCTTCTCGAAGGCGTCGGCCGAGTTGAGCGTCGCCGCGGACAGGTCGGGCCAGCGCTCGGTCGAGGCGAGGTTCACGACCACGACGTCGTCGAGGTTGCTCTCCTTGCGGAAGCGGTTGAGGTCGTTGGCGATGACCGAGACGGCCTCGCGGTGGTCCTTGGCGACGATGCGGTTTCCGCCGTCGATGTTCTTGCAGAACTTGGCCGAACCGACGGCGGGCCAGGGGGTGATGCCCTTGAGCGCCTGGGCGCCGTTCTCGATGTCCTGGTTGGACAGCACGCCGTGGCCGGTGGCGGCGGAGGCGAGGTCGTCGCCGTTCAGGTCCCAGCCGCCGAAGACGAGATCCTTGTAATCGGCCATGCCCGGCACGGGCACGCCCGCGAGCGGCAGGCCGTCCAGACGGTTCGAGCCCGACTTGATCGTCTCGATGCCGGCGATGGCGGTCGTGGCGACCGCACCGCCCATGCCGACGAACGCCACTCCGACGCGTCGACCGGTCTGAATGCCCATGAACCCGACTTTCTGCTGTGGTGGCGCAGGCGCCTTAGGATGAGCCCTAACTGGTGACCGCGCAGCCCATGACAACTGTGGCCTAGCTAGTGCGTTCCGGAGACGGACCTGCCTTGTTTGACGCAGGGCGATGTCGCGGGCCGCGGCGCGAAATCGTTAAAACATCGTAAACACAGTCGCTTAACGTCCCATTAACGCGACCACGTTTGGATCACGGGGTGGTCCCATTGTGGTCACACCCGGCGGTGAAACACTCCGCCGTCAAAAGAAGCCCGGCCGAAAAGAACGCCGAGGCAAAAAAGGAAGACCGATGGGGGTTTACCCGGAGCCGGCGCTCTGCGCCGACGACGTGAGCCGACTCGTGCCTTGCGGGTCGCTCGCCAGCGCAGACGCGGTCACCGGCCGCGCCACCTCTCGGGCGGGTTCCGCCGCCCGCCTCTCGCTCGCTCTCTTCGCGGGTCTCGCCCTGCTCTCCGCTCCGCGCGCCGCGGACGCCTACGAGAGCGCGATCACCACCTCGATCCCGGCGCTGGTTCGCGCCGACCTCCGCCCCGCCGACGCCGAGCCCGAATGGGGCGGCTCCGCCCTCCTCGGTCAGGACGACACCGTATCGACCCCGGCCGCTCGGGTGCAGGGCGCGATGGGCGCCCCCCGCGACGGCGACGACGACGTGCTGCGCTTCGGCGACATGAGCGTGCCGCGCGATCTCGTGGCCACCATCGTTCGGGCCTCCGAGGCCACCGGCGTCGATCCGGTCTACATGATGGCGCTCGCCGACAAGGAATCCAGCTTCGACACCGACGTGAAGTCCTCCGCCTCCTCGGCGCAGGGGTTGTTCCAGTTCGTCACCGGCACGTGGCTGGAGATGATCCGCACCTACGGCGCCCGCTACGGGCTGGAGGCGGAGGCCGCCGCGGTGAAGGGCCATGGCGGCGGCATCACGATTTCCGACGCCGGAATGCGCAAGCGGGTGCTGGCGTTGCGCAACGACCCGTTCGTCTCCGGCCTGATGGCGGGCGAGCTGATCAAGCGCGACCGCGCCCGCATCGAGGCCCGGATCGGCCGGGCGCTCAAGACCACCGAACTCTACCTCGCCCACTTCCTCGGCACGGCCAGCGCGGGCAAGTTCCTGTCGCTCAGCGCCGACGATCCGGACAAGGTCGCCCAGAAGGTCTTTGGCCGCGCCGCGCGGGCCAACCGCTCGATCTTCACGGCCAAGGCCGGCGGCAAGCGCCGCAGCCTGACGGTCGCCGAGGTGCACGAGCGGCTCGACGGCATGATCGACCAGCGCATGAGCCAGTACCAGGCCATCGCCGAACTCGCCGGCCAGACGCAGGAGCAGGCGGTCGCTGACACCCCGATCCTCGACGCCCGCCTCCGGCTCGACGGCGCGGTGGCGCCGGGGCTCACGACGCGGACGATCCAGTAACGGCGTCCGGCTGATCGCGCCGATACCCGCGCATCCAATGAAAGCCCAACGTCCGGCCGGCGCAAGCCTGCCGGATTTGGCGGTCTTCGAGAGCAGCGCCAGCGGCACCGCCTTCATCGAATCGGCCTCCCGGTTCCGCTCGGGCGATGTCGCAACGCCACGAGGGCAACGAAGACCGCTCGGCCGTGTCCTTCCGGCCACCCGGTCCGTGCCTTCGCGATCGCGGCGTCCGCGGCCGTAGCCCGAAGCCCGCCCCCTCCGCTAAGGTCGCTCCGGGAAGTCACTGAGCGGGCGGAGCGAACGGGCGTGAACGGGTCTCGATGACGGCGCAGGGACCGGACAACCCCGACGGCGCGGGACGCGGGCGCAACGACGCGCAGGACGCCGCCCGCGAGGCGGCGCGGACCGCGGGCCTGCTCGCCCGCCAACTCGGGCGGCTGGCCGGCAGCGCCGGGCGCAGCCTGTGGCAGCAGAGCCGCGACGCGGCGCAGCGGACGGCCAACGCGGCCGGCCCGGCGCTTCGGCGCGAGCGCGGACCTGCACCGACACCGGTGCCGACGGCCGCCCCCGAGCCGGCCCCGGCCCGCGCCGGCTTCCTCACCCGCCTGCGCCGCCGGCCCGCCCTCGCTTTGGCGATCTTCGCCGTTCTGGTCCCCGTGGTGGTGCTTGGGGCTTACGTGCTCGCCGCCTTCGCGACGCTGCCGCCGCTCGGCGGGGTGGCGCCGGAGGCCGGGCAGCGGGCGCTGGTGGTCGAGGCCGACGACGGCCGCACCTTCGCCACCCGCGGCGTCTTCCAGGGCGAGAAGCTCACGGAAAAGACCCTGCCGCCGCGGCTCGCCGAGGCCATCGTGGCGATCGAGGACCGGCGCTTCTACAGCCACTGGGGCATCGACCCGCGCGGGCTTTTTCGCGCGCTCTGGCGCAACGCCACCGGCGGCGGCGTGCGCGAGGGCGGCTCGACCATCACGCAGCAATATGCCCGCCTGACCTCGCTCAATCAGGAGAAGACGCTCCGGCGCAAGATCCAGGAGGCGTTCCTGGCGCTCCGCCTGGAGAGCACGCTGTCGAAGCCGGAAATCCTCGTCGGCTATCTCAACACCGCCTATTTCGGCGCGGGCGCCTACGGGGCGGACGCGGCGGCGCGGCGCTATTTCGGCCACGGCGCGCAGGGGCTGACGCTCCCCGAGGCCGCGATGCTGGCGGGCCTCGTGCGGGCGCCCTCGCAGCTCGCCCCCACCCGCAACTTCGGCGGCGCCAAGGAGCGGGCCGACCTCGTGCTCCAGGCGATGGTCGAGACCGGCGCGATCAGCCAGGCGGAGGCCGACAAGGCACGCAAGGAGAAGCTCACGCTCCACACGCCCTCCGAGACGCCGCCGGGCACCAACTACTATCTCGACGCGCTCCAGGCCGACGTGCGCCGCCTGACGACGGAGACCGGCGACGTCACCGTGCGCTCGACCCTCAACCTCGATCTCCAGAGCCTCGCCGAGGGCGTGCTCGCCCGCCGTCTCGATGCGGAAGGGGCGAAGAAGAAGGTGAGCCAGGGGGCACTCGTGGCGCTGGCGCCCGACGGCGCCGTGCTCGCGATGGTGGGCGGGCGCGACTACGAGGACAGCCAGTTCAACCGCGCGACCCAGGCCAAGCGGCAAGCGGGCTCGCTGTTCAAGCTGTTCGTCTACCTCGCGGCCTACCAGAAGGGCTATTTCCCCGACAGCGTGCTGGTCGATCGCCCGACCCAGATCGGCGAGTGGGAGCCGCAGAACTCCAACAACCGCTTCCGCGGGGCGCTGCCGCTGCGCTCCGCCTTCGCGCTCTCGGTCAACACCATCGCAGCGCAGCTCGGCGACGAGGTCGGCATGCCGGCCGTCATCGCCGAGGCGCGCCGGCTCGGGGTGCAGACCGACCTGCCCAACGTGCCGAGCCTTGCACTCGGCTCCGCCGACGTGACGCTGACCGACATGACCCGCGCCTATGCCGGGGTGCTCGGGCCGGGCGTGCCGGTCGAGCCCTATCTCGTGCGCGCCGTGAAGGGCGGGCCGCCGCAGCCGCTCTACCAGCGCAGCGCGCCGAAGCCGGGGGCGGCGATGGACGCGCAGGTGCAGACCATGATCCTCGACTCGCTCCAGGCGGTGGTGGATTCGGGCACCGGCAAGGCCGCGCGGGTCAACGGCGTCGCGGTCGGCGGCAAGACCGGCACCAGCCAGGACTTTCGCGATGCGTGGTTCGTCGGGCTGACGCCGGACATGATCGTCGGCGTCTGGGTCGGCAACGACGACAATGCGCCGATGAACAAGGTCACCGGCGGCGACATCCCGGCCCGCGTGTTCCACGACTTCGTCGAGCGTGCTCAGAAGGTGCTGAAGGGGCGCAAACGCCCGACGCCGTCGGCGGCACGCGGCGAGACTGTTGCGGCGAACGCGGTCGCCCCGCCGCCACCGCCCACGCCCCCTGCCTCGATCCCGACCAACGCCGGGCCGGAGGTGCGCGGCGTGCCGGAGGTGGTCGATACCGGCACGCTGTCGATCCGCGGACGCACGGTGCGGCTGCTCGGCGTCGTCGGCGAGCGGGGCGCGCTCGCCCGCCAGCTCGCCCGCTACCTGCGGCGGCGCGAGGTGGTGTGCTCGGGCGATGCCGAGATGCGCTGCCGCCTCGACGGCGACGACCTCGCGGCGCTCATCGTCACCGCGGGCGGGGCGCGCGCCACCGAGGACGCGCCGCCCGACCTCGTCGAGGCGGAAGATCAGGCCCGCGCCGAGCGGGCCGGCCTGTGGCAGCGGGAGCGGTGAGCGGCGGCGGCCGTTTCGACCCGAGGAGGGGCGCCGAAAGCGGCCGCCCGTAAGTCGAACTTAACCCAAGTGAATAATTCTCGCCTAACATCCGTGTGATCCCTGAGGCCACGCCCGTGAAGCTTGTCGCCAACACCCGCATTCTCCTGAAGGTCGCCCTGCCGCTCGGCCTCCTCGTCGCGACGTCGATCGGCTCCGTCATCTATGCCAGCCGGACGCTCGACAGCCTCGGCGAACAGACCCGCCACCTGACCGACATCCAGACGGCGCGCCAGGAGAACATCCTGAAGACGCAGATCGCCATCACCGAGGCGACGATCCAGAACCGCAACATCATCATCGAGACCGACGGCTCGAAGATGAGCACCTACAAGGCGCGCCAGGATGCGGCGATCCAGGCGGCCTACGGATCAATCAACCGGCTGATCGACCTCTCCGACGAGCCGCAGCGCATGGCCACCAATCGGGCGATGCTCCAGTCGGCGCAGTCCTTCTTCGGCATCCTGAGCCGCTCGACCGATCTTGGCCTGCGCAACGAGGCCGCCGCGGCGATGAAGATCGCCCAGGAGGAGGCCTCGCCCGCCCGCGCCAAGCTGCGCGAGATGGTGGACACACGGATCAAGACGATCAGCGAGGAGATGCAGGCCGAGAAGCAGGCGGCGCTCGGCGAGACGGCGCGCACCAAGACGATCCTGATCGCGGGCTCGGGGCTGGCCCTGCTGCTCGCCCTCGCGCTCGCCGCCGCCATCGTAGTGTTCGGCATCACCCGCCCGCTCGGGCGCCTCGTCGGCGTGCTGCGGCGGATGGCGCAGGGCGAGATCGACGCGGACCTGCCCGAGGCGCGCCGCGGCGACGAGATCGGGCAGGTCGGCCAAGCCGTCGAGCGGATCAAGGACATGGTCGCCCGCAAGGCCGCCGAGGAGGCGGAGCTGCGCCACATCGCCGACGCGGCGGCCGCCGCCGAGCGCAAGCGCACGATGATCGAACTCGCCGACGGCTTCGAGCGGGCGGTGGGCAGCATCGTCGGCATGGTGTCGTCGTCGGCCACCGAGCTTCAGGCCACCGCCTCGACCATGACCGCGACGGCGACCGAGACCGCGAGCCAGGCCGGAACCGTCGCGGCCGCCGCGGAAGAGGCCGCCGCCAACGTCAACACCGTCGCGGCGGCCGCGGAAGAACTCGGCGCCTCGGTCGCCGAGATCGGCCGGCAGGTGTCGAGCTCCGCCGACCTCGCCCAGGCGGCAGTCGCGGAATCGGGCAACACCTCGGCCCTGGTGCAGGAACTCGACGGGGCGGTGGCCCGCATCGGCGACGTAGTCGGCCTGATCTCCTCGATCGCCGGTCAGACCAATCTTCTGGCCTTGAACGCCACCATCGAGGCGGCGCGCGCGGGCGAGGCCGGTCGCGGCTTCGCGGTGGTGGCCGCGGAAGTGAAGGAACTCGCGACGCAGACCGCGCGGGCGACGGAAGAAATCTCGCAGCAGATCGGCCGCATCCAGGGCGCGACCGGTCAGGCGGTCACGGCCATCGGCGGCATCGCGACGCGCATCCGCGACATCGACGCGGTGGCCTCTTCCATCGCCGCGGCGGTGGAGGAGCAAGGGGCGGCGACGCAGGAGATCGTCCGCAACGTGGCCCAGGCCTCGGCCGGCGCTTCCGAGGTCACCGGCAACATCACCGGCGTCGCGGGCGCGGCGGAGGAGACGGGTGCCGCGGCGGCGCAGGTGCTGGGCGCGGCGGGTGAACTCTCGCGCCAGTCCGAGCAGCTGCGCGCGGAGGTCGGGCGCTTCCTGGCGACCGTGCGGGCGGCCTGATCGCATCGAAGACCGCCGCATCTCCTCTCCCCGCATGCGGGGAGAGGAGATGCGCGCGATGCCGGGGCGATCAACCGAAGCCTTCGAGCCGCCCCTTACCGGAACGGCGGCTCGTCGAAACTCCGGAGCTTGCGCGAGTGCAGCCCGGCCCGGTCGGCGCGCAGTGTGTCGAGGGTGGCGAGCCCGATCTCGAGATGTTCCGCCACCGCCCGCTCGTAGAAGGCGCTGGCCGAGCCCGGCAGCTTGATTTCGCCGTGGAGCGGCTTGTCGGAGACGCAGAGCAAAGTCCCGTAGGGCACCCGCAGGCGAAAGCCCTGAGCCGCGATGGTGCCGCTCTCCATGTCGACGGCGATGGCCCGCGACAGGTTGATCGGCCGCCGCTCCTGGCTGAAGCGAAGCTCCCAGTTGCGGTCGTCGTAGGTCACGACCGTGCCGGTGCGCAGACGCCGCTTCAGGGCCTCGGCCCGCTCGCCGGTCACCGCGGCGGCGGCCGATTGCAGGGCGATCTGAACCTCGGCCAAAGCCGGCACCGGAATGTCGGGCGGCACGAGGTCGTCGAGGATGCGGTCGCGGCGGAGATAGCCATGCGCCAGCACGTAGTCGCCGATGGTCTGCGACTGGCGAAGCCCGCCGCAATGGCCGACCATCAGCCAGCAATGCGGGCGCAAAACCGCGAGATGGTCGGTGATGGTCTTGGCGTTGGAGGGGCCGACGCCGATGTTGACCAGCGTCGTGCCTTGCGGCGCCCCGTCGGCCCCGCGGGAGACGAGATGGTAGGCCGGCATCTGGAAGCGGTGCCAGGGGGAGGCGGCGATCAGCGCCTCCGGGTCGGCGCCCGCGGCATCCCCTTGGCGCACCACCACGCCGCCCGGCAGGACGAGCCGTTCCCCCTCGCCCGCCGCCAGCCGGTCGAGGGCGTGGCGGACGAAGTTGTGGACGTAGCGGTGGTAGTTGGTGAGCAGGATCCAGGGCTGGATCTCGCTCCAGTCCGAGCCCGTATAATGGACGAGGCGGCGCAGCGAGTAATCGGTGCGGATGCCGTCGAACAGGGCGAGCGGGCGCGGCTCGCCGGGCTCCTCCCGCCATAGGCCGTCGGCGACCTCGTCGCCGACCACCGAGAGCAGGGGCACCGGGAACAGGGCGGCGAGGTCACTCGCGCTGACGCCGCTGCCGCCGAGATCGGTGCCGGGCTCGACCACGTAGGGGTAGGGAATCTCCTGGGCCGAGAGCCCGACCTCGATCGCCGCGCCGTAATCGCGCACCAGCGGGCGAAGCTGCTCCAGCAGGTAGGCGCGGAAATAGCCCGGCTGGGTCAGGGTGGTCGAATAGACCCCCGGCGCCTGGAACTTGGCGGTCGCCCGCTCGAGCCGCGGCAGCGGCCCGGCGGGCTGGTAGGTCAGGCGCAGTTCGGGATAGCGGAATTGCAGCCGCTCGGCCGGGCTCGGCGGCTCGCGGGTGTCGAGGTAGCGGGCGAGCGCCGTCTGGAGCGCCCGCGTCGCGCCCGCATGCAGCGCCTCCAGCCGCTCCACGGCCTCCTCCGGATCGGCAATCGCCTCCATCGGCCGCAACTCGTCGCTGACCATGCGCCCTCCCCCTCAGTGGTGTGGGCCTCTACATCGGCGCCAGCGCAGCGGCGGGCAAGCCAGTTCAGCACGGATGCGAGGAGACGGGATGCACGAGCAAGCCGAACGCCGCCCCGGCGAGGAGACGGTCGAACTCCCCGAGAGTTACGATGCCGGGCTCTACTTCATCGGCCGGGTCCGCACGCCCTGGCTCGCCCGAGCCGAGTGCCCGAAGAACGGGCGCCAGACCGACGCGGTCTGCACATTGGAGGTCGATGCGCCCTACCGCCCCGGCCTCCAGAACGTGAACGGGGCGACCCACCTGATCGTGCTCTACTGGATGGACCGGGCCGCCCGCGACCTCGTGCGCCAGCATCCGCGCCACGCCGAGGGCAGCCGCGGCACCTTCTCGCTGCGCTCGCCCGCCCGCCCGAACCCGATCGCGCTCTCGGTAGTCGAGCTTCTGGGCATCGAGGACGGCACTGTGCGCGTGCGCGGGCTCGATTGCATCGACGGCACGCCGCTCCTCGACATCAAGCCCTACTACGCCACCACCGACAGCCGCCCGGAGGCGCAGGTCGATCGCGCCGGTACGGTGGCCAAGGCTTGAACGGCGAAGATGTCGCACTGCGCCGACAGCATTCGACCACCACCCCATCATCTGATGGTTAATTCATCGAAGAACTGTCAACCAACAACCTCAACGATGAAGAACAGGGCCAATTAAGGCATTCTTTATGTTTGGGGCAGCTACTGAACGCCATCGGAGGGAGCGATGGCATCGGCATCGACCACATTCCGTCTCTGCGACCAGCGCCCGTCCTCGTTGAAGGGCACGCTCGCCGAGGCCCTGACGGTGCCGCCCCTGCTGGCGACGATGCTGCGCAGCATGATCGAGGCGTGGCCGGAGGAGGTGTACGCGCAGCCCGCCGTCGCCACCCGCTTCCTCGGCCGGCGCACCACCTTCGTCTGCGAGCCGCAACTGATCCGTAGTCTGTTGGTCGATCAGTCCGACGCGCTGGAGCGCGAGACCTTCATGCTGCGGGCGCTCGCGCCCGCGCTGGGGCGCGGCATCCTCACGGCGGACGGTGCGTTCTGGCGCGGGCAACGGCGGACCGCGGCGCCGATGTTCCGGCCCGACCGCATCCGAGGCTTCGTCCCGGCCATCGCGGCGGCAGCGGAGGCCGGGCGGGCGCGCTGGCAGGCGGCCGCCAAAGCCGATGCCCCGGCCGCCGACATCCTGCCGGAGCTGATGCGCACCGCCTTCGAGATCATCGTCGCCACCATGATCTCGGGCGATTCCGAGATGCAGGTCGGCCCCTTCGGCCGGGCGATCGACGACTACCTGTCGCAGACGCAGTGGAAGATCGCGCTCGCCCATCTCGGCGCGCCGGAATGGATGCCGCATCCGGGCGCCCGCCGGGGTGCGGCCGCCGCGCGCTTCCTGCGCCGGGAGACCGCCCGCACCGTCGCCCGGCGCAGGGCCCGCGGCGAGCCGGGCCGCGATCTGCTCGGATTGCTGCTGGAGGCGCGCGATCCTGAAACCGGGCTCGGCCTGCCCGAAGACGCACTGATCGACAACCTCCTCACCTTCGTCGCCGCAGGACACGAGACGACGGCCTTGGCGCTCGCCTGGACCCTGCGGCTGGTCGCCGACCGCCCCGAGGTCGAGGCACGGATGCTCGCCGAGATCGCCGCGCTTCCCGCCCCGCTCGCCGAGAACCCGGACGGGGTCGAGCGCCTGACCTACACCCGGCAGGTGCTGATGGAATCGATGCGCCTCTATCCGCCCGCCCCCCTGATCGTACGCCGCGCGACGGCCGAGGTGCGCCTCGGCGAGGCGCGGATTCCGGCGGGCGAATCGATCCACGTGCCGGTCTACGCGCTCCATCGCAACCGGGCCCTGTGGGACCGGCCCGACGCCTTCGATCCCGACCGCTTCGCCCCGGCGATCCATGCGGGCCGCGACCGCTACGCCTACCTCCCGTTCGGCGCCGGCCCGCGGGTCTGCATCGGCATGGGGCTCGCGCTCACCGAATGCCTCGTGGTGCTGGCCACCCTGCTGCCGGCCCTGCGCTTCGTGCCGGAGCGGGCCGAGATGCCGGAGGCGCAGTTCCGGGTCACCCTGCGGCCCCGCGGCGGCATCCCGATGCGGGTGGTGGCGCGCCATGCCGGGTGACGCCATGCGGGAGCGGGACGGTGAGAAGGGCGGCTGGCTCGCGCGCCGGCTGCTTTGGGCTGTGGCCGAGGCGCCGCCGGAGCGCTACCGGCTCCAGGTCCGGGCCGACCTTCTCGACGAGACCCTGAAGCTCGCCAACATCTCCGCGGTCACGCATTTCGCCGTGGCGGTGGTGCTCCCGATCCTGTTCTGGGACACCGCGTCGCGGCTCTACCTCGCCGGGTTGTTCGCCGTCGTCACGATGATCATCGGACTGACCCTCTACACCAACCGGCTCTACCGCCGCCGCTATGCCGACGGGGTGTCGGAGGTCGGCGTCGCGCTCGGCTACCGCATCTCGGCGGGGCTGGCGCTCGCCCTCGGGCTCACCTGGGCGACGATGCCGATCATGCTGTTCGCGCCCGCCAGCAATGACCAGCGCCTGATCATCGTCGCCACCGCCGCCGGGCTGATCTCGGATGCCTACGTGGTCGGGCCGCTGCTCTCGGTCTCGTTCCTGTTCGCGGTGCCGCTGATCCTCGGCAGCTTCGTCGGGCTCGCCCGCTCAGGGGAAGGGATCGCGCTGAGCATCGGCGTGCTGCTCGTCGTCTACGCGATCTTCGTGCTGGCGAGCGTCGCGCGGATGAGCCGGCTGTCGCTGGAGCGCATCCACGACCGCGTGCGCGTCGAGGACCAGGGCCAGACCATCGGCCTCCTGCTCAACGAGTTCGAGGCCAACACCAGCGACTGGCTGTGGGAGACCGACGAGGCGGGCGGGCTCCAGCACGTCTCGGCCCGGATGGCGCAGGCGCTCGGGCGCACGGAGGAGGACCTGCACTCGACCTCGCTCGCCACCCTGCTCGGCGGCGGCGCACCGGGCGACGACGGCATGGCCGAGATCCTGGCGTGCCTCGCCGCCCGCGAGCCGTTCCGCGAGAAACTCGTGGCCTTCACCGAGGGCGAGGGCCTGCGCTGGCTGCGGCTCAGCGGCAAGCCGTTCCAGGACCGGCGCGGCGCCTTCGCGGGCTTCCGCGGGGTCGGCTCGGACGTGACCGCGAGCCGGGCCGCCGAGGAGCGGATCGCCTATCTCGCCACCCGCGACGCACTGACCGGCCTGTCGAACCGGGCGGTGTTCCGCGACATCGCGCAGACCGCGTGCCGCGCGGCCGCCGCGCCCGGCGGCACCCCGAAGAGCCTGCTCTATCTCGACCTCGACGGGTTCAAGCTCGTCAACGACAGCGCCGGCCACGGCGCGGGCGACGCGCTTCTCCGGCAGGTGGCCGACCGCATCCGCGCCGTCACCGCCGCCGCGCCCTCGGCCCACGGCTTCCGGCTGGGCGGGGACGAGTTCGCGATCCTGCATCGCGGCCCCGTCGAGGCGGCGGAAGCCCTGGCGCAGGCCTGCGTCGCGGCGCTCGGCGAGCCCTACTGGATCGACGGCGTGCGCGCCGAGATCGGCGTCAGCGTCGGCCTCGCCCACGCGCCCCGCGACGCCACCGATCCCGAGAGCCTGCTGCGCAAGGCCGATCTCGCCCTCTACACCGCCAAGGAATCCGGCAAGGGCCGCTGGCACGCCTTCGACGCCAGCCTGGAGCGGCGCGCCCAGCGCCACCGCGAACTCGACGCGGCGATGCGCCCGGCGCTCGAGAACGGCGAGATGGCCTTGCACTACCAGCCGCTGGTGAGCCTCGCCGACGAGCATGTGGTCGGCTTCGAAGCGCTGCTGCGCTGGACCCGGCCGGGCGAGGGCGCGGTCTCTCCGGCCGAGACGGTGCCGATCGCCGAGAGCACCGGCTTCGTCATCGAGATCGGCCGCTGGGCCCTGCGGACCGCCTGCGCCGAGGCGGCGGGCTGGCCCGAAGCCTTGCGGGTCGCGGTCAACATCTCCTCGATCCACTTCCGCCTGCCGGGCTTCGTCGCCGAGGTCGAGGCGGCGTTGCAGGCGACCGGGCTGGCCCCCAACCGCCTGGAGATCGAGATCACCGAGACGATCTTCCTCGGGAGCACGCCCAGCGTCATCGAGAACCTGCGCCGCCTGCGGGCCTCGGGCGTGCGCATCGCCCTCGACGATTTCGGCACCGGCTTCTCGTCGCTGAGCTACCTGACCCAGTTTCCCGTCGACAAGATCAAGATCGACCGTGCCTTCGTGCGCGACCTGATTCACCGCCGCGAATGCCTCACGGTGATCGAGGCGATCATGGTCATCGCCCGCGATCTGGCCATCGACGTGACGGTGGAGGGCGTCGAGACGGTGCAGCAGGCCGAGTTGCTGCGGCTCAAGCGCTGCAACAGCGCGCAAGGCTTCCTCTACAGCCCGGCTCGGCCCGCGCGGGAGGTGCCGGGATTGATCGAGAGCATCCCGCTCAAGGCCCGGCGGGCGCTGCCGCCGCAGGCGAGCGCGGCCTGAGGGCCCTCACACCCCCGCCATCGCCTCGAACACCAGCGCATGCCGCGCCGCGATGGCATCGACATCGCTGCCGTAGCCGCCGCCGACCACCGTGCAGAGCGGAACCCTTTTCGACTTCGCCAGCCCGACCACGAAACGGTCGCGGGCCGAAAGCCCCTCGTCGGTGAGGTCGAGCCGGCCGAGGCGGTCGTCGCGGTGGGGATCGACGCCCGCGTTGTAGAAGATCAGGTCCGGCGCAAACCCCTCGACCAGCGGCGGCAGGCGCGCTTCCAGCACCGCCAGATAGTCCGCATCGCCGAGCCCGTCGGGCAGGCCGATGTCGAGGTCGCCCGGCACCTTGTCGGTGGGGTAGTTGCGCTCGCAATGGACCGAGAGCGTGAACAGGTCGGGCTCGCGGGCAAGGCAGTCGGCGGTGCCGTCGCCTTGATGCACGTCGAGATCGACGATGAGCGCCCGCCGGATGCGCCCCTCCCGCTTGAGCGCCAGCGCCGCCACCGCCACGTCGTTGAACACGCAGAACCCCGCCCCGCCGGCTCGGCGCGCATGGTGGCTGCCGCCCGCCGTGCTGCCCGCCAACCCATGGTCGAGGGCGAGCCGCGCGGCGCACAGCGTGCCGCCCGACGAGGCGTGGGAGCGGGCGACCACCGACTCCGTCACCGGCAGGCCGATCGCCCGCTCGACCGCCCGCGGCACCTGCCCGGTCAACACCGCCTCGACGTAAGCGAAATCGTGCGCGCCGGAGAGCAAAGCGGCGTCGGCGGGCTCCGGCGTCACGAACCCGTCCGGCACCAGCCCGCGCGCGAGAAGAACCTCGGCGAGCCGGCCGTATTTCCGCATCGGAAAGCGGTGGCCCTCCGGCAGGGCGGCCTCGTAGGCCGGATGGAACACGATCGGCAGCAAGAACGGCCTTGAGGCGGAGATGAGGTGTCACACGCCTGATAAGGCCGCGCTGCTAGGGGCGTGAAGGGGCGCGACCCGGCGCCCGATGCCGCACGTTCGGAGACGCCCCGCATGGCCGCCTTGCCGGAGAGCGGCACGCTCGCGACCTTCGCCCTCTGGGCGGTCCTCGCGCTCGTGCTCGTCAACCTCGCGAGCCTCGCGGTGGCGATGGTTCGCATCGGGCGACGGCGCCGCGCCTCCGCGTTTCCGGCGAACGCCCCCATCTCGGTGGTGCGCCCGCTGCGGGGCCTGGAGGCCTTCAGCGAGGAGACCCTGCGGGCGAGCTTCCGGCTCGACCACCCGGCCTACGAGCTGATCTTCTGCGTGGCCGATGCCGCCGACCCGATCCTGCCAATGTTGGAGCGGGTGCGGGCGGAGTACGCACACATCCCCTCGCGGCTGATCCTCGGCGACGAGCGCATCGGCGGTAACCCGAAGCTCAACAACTGCGTCCGCGGCTGGGACGCCGCCGCCCACGACTGGGTGATCCTGGCCGATTCGAACGTGATGATGCCCCCCGACTACATCGGCCAGATGCAGGCGGCGTGGCGCGCGGACACCGGCCTCGTCTGCTCGACGCCGATCGGCGACCGGCCGGACGGCTTCTTCGCGCTGGTCGAATGCGCCTTCCTCAACACCCTGCAGGCGCGCTGGCAATATGCCGGCGAGGCGCTGGGCCTCGGCTTCGCCCAGGGCAAGAGCATGCTGTGGAACAAGCCGTTCCTCGACGCGCGCGGCGGCATCCGCGCGCTCAACGCCGAGATCGCCGAGGACGCGGCGGCGACCAAGCTCGTGCGCGCCGCCGGCTGCCGGGTCCATCTCGTGGCTTCGCCGTTCCGCCAGCCCCTCGGACGGCGCTCGTTGAGCGAGGTCTGGGCGCGGCAGGTGCGCTGGGCGCGGCTGCGGCGGGTCACCTTCCCGCTGTTCTTCGCCCCCGAGATCGGCATCGGCCCGCTGCTGCCGCTGACGCTCGCGGCGCTCGCGATCGGCACCATGGAGGCGACCGCCCTGCTGATCGGCATCGGCGCGCTCTGGTACGGCGCCGAAGTCGCGCTCGCGGTGCGGGCCGGCTGGCACCGCTCGCCCCGGCTGGTGCTGGCCTTCCTCGTGCGCGACGCCCTGCTGCCCGCGATCTGGGCCAGCGCCTGGGGCCGCACGGCCATCGTGTGGCGCGGCAACCCGATGGACATCCGCCCCCGCGAGGCCGCGCCGCTGGAGACCGGTCCGACCGCCGCCTGATTTTTTCGGACTCGGGGAATATCCCAATTCGGATAGACAAGCCCCGTCGAACGCACATCTAGCTCCGGTACGGGGGCCGTCACGCCGACGGTCCCCTCCAAAAAATCGCCGGCGGAGTGCGGTATGGAGCAGGCATCGGACGGAGCGCGCGGCGTCGCGGTTATCGGCGGCGGGGCCTGGGGCACGGCGCTCGCCAACGCCGCCGCCGCCGCGGGGCATCCGGTGACGCTCTGGTTGCGCGATGAAAAGACCGCGGCGCAGATGCAGACGAGCCGCGCCAACGCCCGCTACCTGCCGGGTATCGGCCTGCACGAGGGCGTGCGGGCGACCACCGAGACCGGCGCGCTCAATGACGCCGCCACCGTGCTCCTCGTCGTCCCGGCCCAGACGCTCCGCGGCGTGCTCGGCACGCTCGCGCCCGTGCTGCGGCCGGACGCGCCGATCGTGCTCTGCGCCAAGGGAATCGAGCGCGGCAGCGACAGCTTCATGAGCGCGGTCGCCGCCGAGGTGATCGGGCCGGAGCGCCCGGTCGCGGTGCTGTCGGGGCCGAGCTTCGCCGTCGATGTCGCCAGGGGATTGCCGACCGCCGTGACGCTCGCCTGCGCCGACGGGCGCGAGGCCGCGCGCCTGTCCGGCCTGCTCTCGGGCCCGGCCTTCCGCCTCTACCACACAGACGACGTGCGCGGCGTCGAGATCGGCGGCGCGGGCAAGAACGTGCTCGCCATCGCGTCGGGCATCGTCGCCGGCCGGGGGCTGGGCGAGAGTGCCCGTGCCGCGCTCATCGCCCGCGCCTTCGCCGAGCTGATGCGCTTCGCCCGCGCCTATGGGGGCCGGGCCGAGACGCTGATGGGCCTGTCGGGGCTGGGCGATCTCGTACTGACCGCCTCCTCGTCGCAATCGCGCAACTTCGCCTTCGGCGAGCGGCTCGGCAAAGGCGCCACGCCCGAGGACGCGGCGGGCGGAAAGCTCGCCGAGGGCGCCTTCACGGCAGCGGCTCTGGTCGGCCTCGCCCGCGCCCGCGCGGTCGAGATGCCGGTGGCCGAGGCGGTCGCCGCGGTGGTCGCGGGCGAACTCACGGTCGATGCCGCCACGAGCCGCCTGCTGTCGCGCCCGCTCAAGGGAGAGGTCGAGTGAGCGGCACGATCCACGCCTTCCTCGCCGGCCATGGCCGCGACGGCGCCGGGCGGCGTCTTGCCGACGTGCTCGCCTTCGACGATGCCCGCATCGAGGGCGTCCACGACTTCATCCAGTGGTGCTTTCCCCTCCCCGAGGCGAGCCGCGCGGTGCCCGGCGCCCCGGTGCTGACGCCGATGGAGGCCGAGGCCATCCGCACCGATCCGGCGGCCACCGAAGGGCTGCGCGCCGCGACCGCCCGCATGGCCCGCTTCTACGAGGCCACAGACGGCTGGCTGCGCGCTTACGACCACAACCACCTGCGCATCACCCGCATCCTCACGGCGCTGCGCGACTTGATCGGGCGGGATGCGGCGCAGGACTTTTATGAGTTGGTGATGGGCCGGGTGGAGGCGGCGGGTTCGCCCGTGAACCCGGATAGCCTCACCTACTGGCAACGCGCGCTCGGTTGAACGCCACGCGCCTTCCCCCACCGCCGTCATTCCGGGGCGCGAAGCGAACCCGGAATCCACGACTGGCCGCGACGGCTCGTCTTCGGCCGGGCACCGCGCATCACGGGTGGATTCCGGGTTCCGCTACGCGGCCCCGGAATGACGGCCCGAGACGCCTGGAAAGCCCCGCACCCACCCCCCACCCCGCTTCAAGCGCGGCCGCGATTCCCGTAAGCGGGGGCGTCGTCCACGGAGCCCTCGTCCCCCATGGCCCACTGGCTGTTCAAGTCCGAGCCCTCGACCTGGTCGTGGAAGCAGCAGGTCGCGGCGGGCGAGGCCGGCACGTTCTGGAACGGGGTGCGCAACCACCTCGCCAAGAAGCAGATGCAGGCGATGCAGATCGGCGAGCGCGGCTTCTTCTACCACTCGAACGAGGGCAAGGCCGTCGTCGGCATCGTCGAGGTCATCAAGCCGTACTATCCCGACCACACCGACGAGACCGGCCGCTTCGGCATGGTCGATGTCCGCGCCGTTGCGCCGATGCCCCGCCCCGTGCCCCTCGACGCCATCAAGGCGGAGGACGCGCTGAAGGCCATGATGCTCGTCGTCAACTCGCGCCTCTCGGTCCAGCCCGTGACGGACGACGAGTGGGCCCTGGTCTGCGCCATGGGCGGCTACGGGCTTTAGGTTTCACACGAATGTGAAGCTCGGCCGCTTGCTCTCGCGCCGGTGCGCGCTCGCTTTGCCATCGAACGACCAGCACCTCGTGCTGGATGCTTGTGCCGCATCGGCTTTTTCCGAAAGCCGGTTCCCACCTTTCGGGCCGATGCTCTGACGGACGAATCCCCATGGCCCCGCGCGAACCCCTGCTCAAACCCGTGCCGATCGCCGAGCTGCGGCCGACCCAGATGACGGTCGGCTACCGCGAGGTCGCTGAGAAGCGCCGCCGCTGGCGCGAGCACGACGCCGACAAGAAGGCGGCCTTCCTCGGCTCTCACATGATCCCGGTGCTGCTCGGGCCGAAGAAGCACCACTACGTCATCGACCATCACCACCTCTCCCGCGCGCTGCACGAGGAGGGCGTCGAGAGCGTGCTGGTGACGGTGGTGGCCGACCTGCACAAGCTCAGCAAGGACGCGTTCTGGACGGTGGCCGACCACAAGTCCTGGGTTCACCCCTACGACGCCAGCGGCGTCCGGGTCGGCTTCTCGGACATCCCGAAGAAAATTTCGGCGCTCGCCGACGACCCCTATCGCAGCCTCGCGGGCGAGCTGCGCCGGGCGGGGGGATTCGCCAAGGACACGACGCCGTTCAGCGAGTTCCTCTGGGCCGATTTTTTGAGACGCAAGATCAAACCGAAGATCATCGCCGACGACTTCTCCGCCGCGCTGGAGCGAGCCATGCGCTTCGCCAAGTCGCCGGAGGCCGGCTACCTGCCCGGCTGGTGCGGCCCGGTCGAGGGCTGAGCGAAGCCGAGGGCCGCAACCGCGGCCACGAGGCTCAGCGCGGCGGCGATCAGCGCGTTCCAGCCCGCCAGGGAGATGCCAAGAAAACGCCACGCGGCGGTCGTGCAATCGACCGGCCGCACGCTCTCCAGGCTCTTGAGGAAGTCGCCGACATCGGCCGGGCCCGCCCCCGAGCCGCCGCCGCAATCGTTCGGGCCGGGCCAGAAGCCCCACTCGGCGCCCGCGTGATAGGAGCCGAGCCCGGTCCCGTAGAGCAGCACCAGCGCGACGAGTCCGAGCAGGAACCGCGCCGGCCGCGGCGGCAGGAAGGCAGCGACGAGCGCGAGCGGGGCGGCGAGATAATACGGCACCCGCTCGGTCAGGCAGAGCTTGCACGGCACGTAGCCGAAGCCGTGCTCGAACACGAGCGCGGCGCCCACAGTCGCCGCCGCCGCGACGGCGAGCGCCAGCGCGATGGTCCGCAGGCTCACAGCATCACCTTGAACGCGACGAAGCCGAGGATGATCACCGCGGCGAACAGGCCCGCCACCACGTTGAGGTGCCGGTCGAGCACCGCGCGGATGCCGACGCCGTAGCGCCCGAGCAGCCAGGCGAGCAGGAAGAACCGCGCCCCGCGGGTCACCACCGACAGAACGGTGAACCAGAACAGCGAGTAATGGGCGAAGCCCGAGGTGATGGTGACGAGCTTGTAGGGGATCGGCGTGAGCCCCTTCAGGAGGATCACCCAATGCCCGTAGGTGGCGTAGGATTGCTGGAACGTCTCGGCCTTGTCGGCGAGCCCGTAGAGGTTGAACAGCCAGACCCCGACCGAATCGAACAGCAGCGCGCCGATGGCGTAGCCGACGAGGCCGCCGAGCACCGAGGCGACGGTCGCGATGGTGGCGTAGAGCCAGACCCGGTCGGGCCGGCTCACCGCCATCGGCACCAGCATGGCGTCGGGCGGCACGGGGAAGAACGAGCTTTCGGCGAACGCGACCGCCCCGAGCGCGTAGGGCGCCGAGGGCTTGGCGGCGAGCGCGAGTATCCACTCGTAGAGACGGCGGATCATGGGTCCTCATCCGCGAGAGCATCGGCCCGAAAGGTGGCTTCCGGCTTTCGGAAAAAGACGATGCAGAAACAGGAATCGAGCGCCTCGGCTTGGATCCGAGATCCGAGATGAGGCGCGAGCGGGAAGCGCCGCCCTTTCAGCACAGAAGCCGGCGCGAAGCGAGGGCGTGAGCGCGAGCGAAAATTCGCGCTGGCCCTGAGGCCCCGGCCTGTGCCATGAGGCGGAGGCGTCGCGGGTATGGCGGAATTGGTAGACGCGGGCGACTCAAAATCGCCAGCCGCAAGGCGTGGGGGTTCGATTCCCTCTACCCGCACCAAGCCCCCCTCAATCGGATTTCAGGAAGCGGCGGATCCAGCCGGCCACCCGGTCGTTGTCGGCGCCGGCCTCCAGCGAGGCCAGCGCGTCGCGCACCAGGGCTGGGTGCCCATCGCCCGCGCGGTGGCCTTCGGTGAGGGCGCGGGCGTAGGCCGGGTGGAACTCAGGGTGGCACTGGAACGAGAGGGCGGGCCGGTCGGCATAGGCCAGCACGCCATAGGGGGTGAAGGCGCTGCCGGCCAGCACCCGGGCGCCGGGAGGCAGGGCCACGACCTGATCCTGATGGCTCACCGGGATCGCAATGGGTCCGGCGTCGTCCATGAAGGGCGCGCGCTCGATCACCTCGTAGGCGTGCAGCCCCAGGCCCCAGCCGCGCGCCGAGCGCTCGACCCGGCCGCCGAAGGCCTGGGCCAGCGCCTGATGGCCGAAGCACAGGCCGACGAGTTTTGTCGTGCGGTCGAGGTCGCGCAGGAAGGCGAGGAGGTCGGCGACCCACGGCGTCTGGTCGTAGACCGAGGCGGGTGAGCCGGTGATGACGTAGGCCTCGAATGCGTCGGGCGCCGCGGGCCATCGCCCCGCGGTCACGTCGAAGCACGCGAAAGAATGCCCGTCGCCGATCAGGGCCTCGACCATCGCGCCGTAGGACGGAAAGCGCCCGCCGAGCCGCTCCGGCGGGAAGCCGGTTTCCAGAATGCCAATTCGCATGGATGCGGGTTTAGAGCGCCGGATCGAAGCTCGAAACCGGTCCCGCCGCCGCAGGCTTGGCGACGACCCGCGCCAGCACGACCGCGACGACCATGACGGCGGCAAAGATCGCGAAGATCAGCGGGTTGTAGACGATCAGGGCCACGAGGCAGAGGACGGCCATGACCAGCGCGAAGGCCGGCGCGTAGGGATAGAGCGGCGCCCGGTAGGGCCGGGCGAGGCCGGGCTCGCTGCGGCGCAATTGAAACAGGGCGAGCATGCTGACGACGTACATGGTCAGCGCGCCGAACACCGCCATGGTGACGATGCTGGCGGTGAGCGACTGCCCGGCGACGCTGATCAGGCTGTCGCTGTAGATCGCCGCGATGCCGACGACGCCGCCCGCGAGCGTCGCGAGATAGGGCGTGCGGAAGCGCGGATGCACCCGGGCGAAGATTGCGGGCAGGAAGCCGGCGCGGGCCAGCGCGAAGATCTGGCGGGCATAGCCCATGATGATGCCGTGGAACGAGGCGACGAGCCCGAACAGACCGAGCCAGACCAGCATGTGCAGCCAGCCGCTCGATTCGCCGACCACCCGCTTCATCGCCTGCGGCAGCGGATCGTTGAGATCGGACAGGCTCTTCCAGTCGCCGGTGGCGCCGGCGAACAGCATCACGCCGAAGGCGAGTGCGGTGAGCGTCAGCACGCCGGTGATGTAGGCGATGGGAATGGTGCGCTTGGGGTCTTTCGCTTCTTCCGCCGCCATGGCGACGCCCTCGATGGCGAGGAAGAACCAGATCGCGAAGGGGATCGCGGCGAAGATGCCGCCGAGCGCACCCACGGTGAACGTATCCTGCCCGGCCCAGCCGCCGGCCACGAAGTTCGACACGCTGAAGGCCGGGGCGACGACGCCCATGAACACGAGGAGTTCGGCCACCGCCAGCACCGTGACGACGAGCTCAAAGGTCGCGGCGATCTGCACGCCGACGATGTTGAGGCCCATGAACACGAGGTAGGCGCCAAGCGCGGCGTGCTTCGGGTCGAGGCCGGGGAACTGGACGTTGAGATAGGCCCCGATGGCCAGCGCGATGGCCGGGGGCGCGAACACGAACTCGATCAGCGTGGCGTAGCCGGCGATCGCCGCGCCCGTCGGCCCGAAGGCGCGAAGCGCATAGGCGAAGGGGCCGCCGGCCTGCGGGATCGCGGTGGTGAGTTCGGTGAAGCTGAAGATGAAGGCCACGTACATCGCGGCGACCGCGACCGTGGTGACGAGGAAGCCCAGCGTGCCGGCCTGCGCCCAGCCGTAGCTCCACCCGAAATACTCGCCCGAGATGACGAGTCCGACGGCGATGCCCCAGAGGTGGAAGGCGTTGAGACTCTTGTCGAGCGTGGTCGAAGGCGTCGTCATCGCTGGTCCCCCGCAGACCCAGAGGGCCATGGCGGGAAACGCCAAGCAAGAGCGTTGCCGTGTCGGCGAGGTGGGGCCTCGCGCGGGCGAAGCGGGAGCGCCGAAAGGCGCCCCCGCGATCCCTCAGTAGCCGTAGCTGCGCTGACCGGTGCCCTGCGGGGCGCCGTAGCCCGCGCCGCGGGGCTGGACGCGGGAGCCGTAATCGATCTCGCGCTGGCGCCGCGCCTGACGGTTGGCGAGCGCGCGCCCGGCCAGGCACCCGGCGACCGCGCCGACCACGCCGCGCTCGGCGAGGTAATGCCCGGCGACGCCGCCGATGATCGCTCCCTTGATGCATCCCTTCGCTTCCGCCGTTCCGACGCTCAGCAAAGTCACGACCGTCAGGGCCGATGCCGTCGCGATGATCCGCATGCCGCTCTCCTCAAAGCGCATTCCGACGAAGCGGATACCGGTTCGTCGAAAGAATGCGCGGTAAAGCAAGACCCCGGAGCCGACGGCCTGATGCAGTCAGGCCGTCAGCTCTGGGGCTGATGGCCAGGGTAACGGAGCGGAAGCGCGGGCGTTCCTTACAGGACGATCGACGGGTTGAAGGTCTCGGGGGTGAACGGCAGGCGGAACCGCACCGCCATGCCCCGCTCCGGGCCGCCCTCGAGGATGCGGACGACCTGGGCGTAGCGCTTGCCGACCTTGACGGTCTGTCCGACGAGCGGGCGCAGCCGTCCGTCGAGGGCGATGGCCGCGCCGAAGGGCGACAGGTCGAGGATGCGCCCGTCGATGGGGAAGCCGTCGTCGAACACGAGGGTGACCTCGGGCCGCGCCGGGACGATGCGCGGGGCGGCGCGCTGCTCGACGCGCCCGTCCGCATTGGCCGAGAGCCACGCGATGCGGGCGGCCAGCCGCTCGCGGCGCGCGTCCGTCAGGGCGAAGGCCATGGTGAACCCGCTCTCCGAGGCCGCGGTGAAGTGGCCGTGCAGGAGGCCGACCCGGTCGAGCCGGCAGGTGACGGCGTCGCCCGCCGCGAGCGTCGCATTCAACTGGAACTCGGCACCGACCGGCGACAGGCGGGTCGCGCAGCAGGCGTATTCCCGCCCGTCCGGAAGCAGGCAGTAGCCGACCAGGGGATGGGGGAAGACCAACTCGCGAAATCGCACCATCACTTCAACCGCACTCGATTGGCCGGGACAGATTCATCCCGACCTCTTACCGGAGCCTTATTCGAACCACTCAAGGGCGAGGCCTATCCCGTATCGTCACGGGAACGTGTGTCGGCAGGCTCGGGCCCGCGCGTCACGCCGCGGCCCGCACGTCGCGCCGCTCGGCGAAGGCGCGGGCCTCGAGGGCCGGCAGCGGCCGGCTGAACAGGTAGCCCTGGACCTCGGTGCAGCCCTCGCGCTGGACGATCTCCAGTTGCTCCGCCGTCTCGACGCCCTCGGCGACGATGCCCATGCCGAGGCGCTCGCCGAGCCCGACCACGGCGCGCACGATCGCCGCGGCGTCGGGATCGCCGATATCCTGCACGAAGCCCCGGTCGATCTTGATTTTGTCGAAGGGGAAGCGGCGCAGGTAGCTCAAGGACGAATAGCCGGTGCCGAAATCGTCCAGAGCGATGCGGATGCCGAGCCCGCGCAGGCGGTGCAGGCAGGCCAGCGCCTGCTCCGGGTTGTGCAGGAACAAGCTCTCGGTGACTTCGAGCTTCAGCCGCCCGGCGGCGAGGCCGGAGCCGGCCAGCGCCGACAGGACCGAGGCCTCCAGGCTGCCGCGGAACTGCACCGCCGAGACGTTGACGGCGACCCGCAGCGGTTCGGGCCAGCGCATCGCCTCGCGGCAGGCCTCGGCCAGGGCCCAGGCGCCGAGTGGGACGATCAGGCCGGTTTCCTCCGCCACCGGGATGAACTCGCCGGGCGAGATCAGGCCGTGCTCGGGATGGCGCCAGCGCATCAGCGCATCGAAGCTCGCGACCGTGTTCGTTTTGAGATCGATCAGCGGCTGGTAGACGAGGAAGAAGTCGCCGCGCCGGATCGCCTCCTTCATCTCCAGGGCGAGCAGGCTGCGGGTAGCAGTGCGGGCGTGGGTCTCGGCCTCGAACAGGCGGAAGGTGTTCCGGCCCGCCGCCTTGGCCTGATAGAGCGCGGTGTCGGCCCGCTTGAACACCTCCTCGGGGTCGGCGTCCTCGCCCGAGACCACGGCGGCGCCGACGCTCATGCCGATGTCGATGGCGACGCCGTCGAGCACGATCGGCTCGTTCACCACGCCGATGATCCGCTCGCAGACGCTGCCGGCATCCGCCTCGCTCTCGATGTCGATCAGGATCACGGCGAACTCGTCGCCGCCGAGCCGGGCGATGGTGTCGCCCCGGCGCAAGCTCGTGCGCAGGCGCGCGGCGACGAGGCAGAGCAGCCGGTCGCCGACCGGATGGCCGAAGGTGTCGTTGACGGCCTTGAAGCGGTCGAGGTCGCAGGCGAGCACGGCGATGCGACCCGGCGCCAGCCGGATGCGCGCGAGGGCTTGGTCGAGGCGCTGGCGGAACAGGCTGCGGTTGGGCAGGTCGGTCAGCGTGTCGTGCAGCGCGAGATGCACGATGCGCAACTCGGCCGCCTTGCGCTCCGAGATGTCGATCAGCGTGCCGACCATGCGCAGGCCCCGGCCGTCGGGCCCGCGGCCGACGACGCGGGCGCGCATCAGCACCCAGACGTAGGAGCCGTCGGCGCAGCGGCGGCGATATTCGTGCTCGAACGCATCGGTGTCGCGCGCGAGATGCGCCTGAATCCGCGCGTCGACGATCTCCTGCTCGTCGGGATGCACCCCCGCCAGGAACAGGGTGAAGGTCTGCCACGCCTCGTCCGAGCGATAGCCGAGCTTCGTCATCCAGCCGGGGGAGACCCAGATCGCCCCGCCCGCCACGTCCCAGTCGAACAGGCCGTCCTGGCCGCTGTCGAGGGCGAGCGCCAGACGCTCCTCGCTGTCGCGCAGGCGCTCCTCGCTGGTGCGCAGGGCCATCTCGGCGTCGCGCTGGGCGGTCACGTCGAGGTGGAGGCCGATCATCCGCACCGGCTGGCCGGTCTGCGGGTCGGCGATCACACGGCCGATGGTCTGGACCCAGCGCAAGCCCCCGGGCAGCTCTGGCGCGCGGACGCGAAAATCGGCCCGGAACGTCGTGCCTTGCTCGACGCCCTCCATGGCGGCCGTCCAGACCCCGGGGAGATCCTCGGCGAAGAGGCGCGCCTCCCATTGCGCCACCGACAGCGCGAGCGGCGCCTCGTCCCCGTCCTCGGGGACCGTCAGGCCGTGCATCCGGGCGCTGACCGGCGACAGGCTGATGCGGTCGGCCCGGATGTCCCAGGCGCCGGCGCCCGCCGCCTGCTGCGCCACCGACAGAAGGTGCGAGGCGTCGTCGAGGGCGCGCCGCTCCGCCAGAAGGCGCCGGACGATCGGCAGCGTCAGCAGGAACGCCCCGAGGACGAGCGCGACGCTCAAGCCCGCGAGCACCCAGAGCGAGCGGTTCAGCGGCGCGCGGAACGCCGCCTGGGTCATGCCGACATTGACGAGCCATCCGGTTCCGGCGAGCCGCCGGTACTCGATCCGGACCTCGTGGCCCGACGGGCCGATCCCGGTCCAGAGTCCCCGCGCGCCGCTGCGGTCGGCAAAGCCCTGCACGACCTGTCCGAGGCGCATCGGGCTCGTGTCGGAGCGGCCGACCACCCGGCCCCGCCGGTCTGCGATCGTGCCGAACTGCTCCGCGCCCAGGCCGCTGCGGCGCAGCACGTCGTCGAAGGCGGTCGGGGCGAGGGTCGCGCCGACGACGAAGCGGGTGCGCCCCTGCCGCATCACCGGGACGTCGAGCCGCACCACGGGCGCCGCGCCGCCCTCGCCGTCGAGCAGATCGGAGACGCCCGGCGCCACGGGGCCGGCCACGGCGGTCGTGTCCGGCGCCGCATCGGCCGCCGCGACGGGCGCCCCGGAGGCGTCGCGCAGGACGATCGCCATCCCGTTCAGGCCGGGCAGTTCGCGCACCTGCCGCTCGAAGCGGGCGAAGTCGTCGTGGTCGAGGGCGGGCGAGGTGGCGAGCGCCCGCAGGATGGCGAGGCGGTCGTCGAGGAAGCGATCGACGTCGCTGGCCGCGACGTCGGCCACGGAAGCGAGCGCCGCCGTCAGCCGTCCCTCCTCGGTGGCGACCCAGCTGCGCCCGATCAGGGCGCAGACCACGATGAACGGCAGGATCAGCCCGGCAGCGAAGACCGAGAGCCCGATCAGGGTGGTGCGGCTCGCCCCCGTCGGCAGACCGGACCGGATGAGGCGGAGAAGGCGGGTCGTGACGTCGAGCGCGCTCATGACCGCCCGCGCCCGGCGCAGGCGCCGGCCCCGCGCGATCCGCGACCGCCGCCCCATCGCCGCGCCGGGCTCCCCTTACGGAGCCTCCGCGGCTCTCTCCGGTCGTCCCGTCCCCCGATTGACTGCATGATGCGCGGACCGACTGCGTTTTATCTTGGCTTGATCGTTACGCTGCCGGCCAAACGTTAAAGAAGCGTGGGATGAAAATTGACAACTGATAGAGCCGGTATGATCTTACTATTATTTACGCGCATACCGGTATAGATCGCCGCGAGAGCCCGCGATCGACCGGTCCTCGGCGGACGCTTCATCGGAAGAGGCCGCGATCCCGCGCAATGGCCGGCAGGAGAAGGTCAGCAACGCCGCAGCCCACGCATGGACCGAAGTCCTTCCGGGGCTTCATGCCGCACCGGCTTCCACAGAACGTCGGCCGCCGCCTTTCGGGCCGACGCCCTTGTGCGCGAGCGAGGCGGCGGAGCCCAAAAACCGAAAGAATCAGCAGGCGGCGACGTTGACAGCGAGACCGCCGAGCGAGGTCTCCTTGTACTTGTCCTGCATGTCGAGGCCGGTCTGGCGCATCGTCTCGATGACCTCGTCGAGCGTCACGTAGTGGATGCCGTCCCCGCGGAGCGCCAGCGAGGCGGCGGCCACCGCCTTGTTGGCCCCGAAGGCGTTGCGCTCGATGCAGGGGATCTGCACGAGGCCGCCGATCGGGTCGCAGGTCATGCCGAGATGGTGCTCCATGGCGATCTCGGCGGCGTTCTCGACCTGCAACGCGTTGCCGCCGAGCACCGCGGCGAGGCCGGCCGCCGCCATGGCGGCGGCGGAGCCGACCTCGCCCTGGCAGCCGACCTCGGCGCCGGAGATCGAGGCGCGGCTCTTGATCAAGCCGCCGACGGCCGCCGCCGTGAGCAGGAAGTCGCGCCCGTGGGCATCGCACCAGCCGGGGCAGAACTCGACGACGTAGCGCAGGACCGCCGGGACGATGCCGGCGGCGCCGTTGGTCGGCGCGGTGACGACCCGGCCGCCCGCGGCGTTCTCCTCGTTGACGGCCAGCGCGAACAGGCTGATCCAGTCCATGATCTCGTGGGCCGGGCGGCTGTTGGAGAGCCGGCCTTCCTGGAGCTGCGCGTGCAGGCGCTTGGCGCGGCGGCGCACCTTGAGGCCGCCGGGCAACTCGCCGTCCATGCGCAGGCCCCGGTCGATGCAGGCGAGCATCGCGTCGCGGATCGCGTCGAGGCCGGCCTCGATCTCGGGTTCGGATCGCAAAGCCCGCTCGTTCTCCATCTGCACCTGAGCGATGCCGAGACCCGTCTCGGCGCAGACGGCCAGCAGCTCGGCGGCGCTGGCGAAGGGATAGGGCACGGGCTTCGCCTCCAGCCCGGCACCCTCGGCCTCGCCCTCGTCCACGACGAAGCCGCCGCCGATGGAGTAGCAGGTCGTCTCGGCCAGCACGTCGCCCGCGCCGTCGAGAGCGCGGAAGCGCATGCCGTTGGTGTGACGCGGCAGGATTTCGGTGAAGTTGAAGACGAGGTCGCGGGCGGTGTCGAACGCCACCGGAGCGTCCGCGCCCGGCAGGTCGAGGGCGCCGCGCTCGGTGAGAGCCTTCGTATACTCACCGACCCGGTCGGGATCGACGGTGGCCGGATCGTGGCCCAGCAATCCCAAGAAGATGGCCAGGTCGGTGCCGTGGCCGCGCCCGGTCCAGGCGAGCGATCCGAAGATCTCGGCGCCGATCCGGGCGGTCTGGGCTTGTCCTGCGACCCGCTCGCGGAACCGGCGGGCGGCGATCATCGGGCCGACGGTGTGCGAGCTCGACGGGCCGATGCCGATCTTGAACAGGTCGAAGACGCTGATCATCCCTCGCCGATCCCCATGCCCGCCTCTTGCAGGAAGCCATGCACGTATGTGGCCAAGGAGCGCCAGCATTCCACCCGGTAGCGGGCTTGCGCGCCGGCGCGGCGGATCAGGACGATCTCGGCCTTGCCCAGCAGCGTGCGGGTGGCTTTGCCCGCGGGGAAGGCGGCGTCGCCCAGATCGAGCGGGCAGCCGGCGTTGAGGAGTTCCGCGGCGCGCAAGCCCTCGACGTCGATGCCGACGTTGCGGTTCGAGACATCGACCAGGGCGTGGGCCCGGCCGGCCAGATCGCTCGCCGCGGAGGTCTGCAACAGGTCGGCCTCGCCCTCGGGCACGCCGATCAGCCACTCGTCCGGCCCGAGCCGGGCGATCCAGCGCCGGTCGTCGCCCGACACGGTGTTGATCGGCCGATCCAGCGGCAGGCCGGCGACCTCGCCCTCCGTCGAGCGGACGCGCAGGACGAAGCGGGCTTCGGCGTCGGCGGGGCGGATCGAGACGCCCGAGGGGCGGACCTCGACCCGGCCGAGCGGGAGGGTGCGGGCGGTGCGGTAGCGAACCTCAAGCATTGACGCGCTCTCCCTTGGTGTCGAAGAAGACCGCCTCGCTCACGGTCGCGCGGGTGAAGCCGTCGGGCGTGGTGATGTGGAGCGTCCGGCCCATCAGGGCGCGCCCGTCCGCCACCAGCGCCAGCGCGATGGAGCGGTTGCAGTTCGGGCTCCAGTAGCTCGACGTGACGTGGCCGAGCATCCGCATCGGGATCGGCTGGTTCGGATCGGCGACGATCTGCGCGCCCTCGTCGAGGACGAGCTTCGGATCCTCGGTCATGAGGCCGACGAGCTGCTTGCGGCCGGTGGTGGCGATCACGTCGGGCCGCGCCAGCGAACGCTTGCCGACGAAGTCGACCTTCGTCTTGGCGATCATGCCGGCCATCCCGACATCGTCCGGGGTCACCGTACCGTCGGTCTCCTGGCCGACGATGATGTAGCCCTTCTCGGCGCGCAGCACGTGCATCGTCTCGGTGCCGTAGGGGGTGATGCCGTGGGGCTCGCCCGCGGAAAAAATCGCCTCCCACACGGCGAGCGCGTGATCGGACGGCACGTTGATCTCGAAGCCGAGTTCGCCGGTGAACGAGACGCGGAACAGCCGGGTCGGCACGCCGCAGATCGTGCCGGTGCGCATCGCCATGTGCGGGAAGGCCTCCGGCGACAGGTCGATGCCCTCCACCAGCGGCTCGATCACCTGGCGGGCCTTGGGGCCCTGCAGCGCGATCACCGCCCATTGCTCGGTGGTCGAGGTCAGGAACACCTGAAGGTCCGGCCACTCGGTCTGGAGGTAGTCCTCCATGTGGCCGAGCACGCGGGCGGCCCCGCCGGTCGTCGTGGTGACGTGGAAGCACTGGTCGGAGACGCGGGCGACGACGCCGTCGTCGAGGATGTAGCCGTCTTCCTTCAGCATCAGCCCGTAGCGGCAGCGGCCGTTGGCGAGCTTGGCCCAGGGGTTGACGTACATCCGGTTCATGAACTCGGCGGCATCCGGCCCGACCACCTCGATCTTGCCGAGCGTCGAGGCATCGAAGATGCCCACACCTTCACGCACTGCCTTGCACTCGCGGGCGACCGCTTCGTGCAGATCCTCGCCGGCTTTCGGGAAGTACCAAGCGCGGCGCCACAGGGCGACGTTCTCGAAGGTGGCGCCGTGGCTCTCGGCCCAGCCGTGGATCGGCGTGGTGCGGATCGGATCGAACAGGGCGTGCCGTGCCGGCCCGACGAGCGCGCCGAAGGTGACGGGGGTGTAGGGCGGGCGGAAGGTGGTGGTGCCCACAGCGGGCAACGCCTTGTCGAGCTGCCCGGCGACGATGCCGAGCGCGTTCATGTTCGAGGTCTTGCCCTGGTCGGTCGCCATACCGGTGGTGGTGTAGCGCTTGACGTGCTCGATCGACTGGAAGCCCTCGCGCACCGCGAGCTTGATGTCCTTGGCGGTGACGTCGTTCTGGTAATCGACGAAGGCGCGGACCCTCGTTGGGTCGGCGTCGGTCGGCATCACCCGCACCGGCTGGAAGCCGGTGAGCGTCGGGCTCGCCCCGAAGGTGCGGGTCTCGGACGACCCCGAAGCGGCGGCGCCCGCCGCAAAACCCTCGGTGAGGCAGCCGGCCAGATCGTAGGTGCCGCGTGCCGCACCCGCCGAGCGCTCGGCCTGCGCCGAGATGTTGGGCACGAAGGCGTCGAGGGCATCGTCGTAGCGCAGCTTGCCGCGGGACTGCGAGAACAGGTGGACGGCGGGCGTCCAGCCGCCGGACATGCCGACGCAGTCGCAGGGGATGACCCGGCGCGCCCCGCAGCGGCCGTTGCTCTCGACCGGCGCAACGATGAGGCCGGAGACGCGCTTGCGGCCCTTGGAGCCGACCACGGTGTGACCGGTCAGGACTTCGACGCCGACCTGGCGCAGGCGGGTCACTTCCGGCCCGCAATCGGCCTCAAGCCGCAGATCGACCAGGGTCACGTCGAGGCCGGCGGCCTTGGCGTCGAGGGCGACCTGATAGGCGGAGGCGCCGCTGGTGGCCACGACGAGCCGGTGGCCCGGGGCCACGCCGTAGCGGTTGAGGAACACCCGCACGCTCTCGGCGAGCAGGATGCCCGGACGGTCGTTGTCGGCGAAGACGAGGGGGCGCTCGTGGGAGCCGCCCGCCAGGATCACCTCGCCGGCCCGCACCTGCCACAGACGCTCCCGCGGCGCCTGACCGGCAACTGAGGGCAGATGGTCGGTGACGCGCTCGGTCATCGCCACGTGGTTGTGGTTGTAATAGCCGAAGACGGTGGTGCGCGGCAGCAGGATGACGTTCTCGCGGGCGTCGAGATCGGCGAGCGTGTCGGCGAGCCAGTCGGAGGCCAGCCGCCCGTCGATCTCGGCCTTGGGGTCGTGCAGCAGCGAACCGCCCGGCTCGGGCCCCTCGTCGGCGAGGATGACGCGCTTACCGGTTCTCGCGGCGGCGAGCGCGGCGGCGAGGCCGGCGGGGCCGGCGCCGACGATCAGCACGTCGCAATGGGCGTGGCGGTTGGCGTAGCGGTCGGGATCAGCTTGCGTCGGCGCCTTGCCGAGGCCGGCGGCGGCGCGGATGAAGGGCTCGTAGACCTTGTCCCAGAACTTCCGCGGCCACATGAAGGTCTTGTAGTAGAACCCCGCGACGAAGACCGGCGACAGCAGGTCGTTGACCGCGCCGATGTCGTACTCGAGCGACGGCCAGTGGTTCTGCGACGTGGTGCGCAGCCCCGCGCGGGCCTCGACCACGGAGGCGCGGTTGTTCGGATCGACCCGGCCGGGGCCGCGATCGACCGAGAGCAGGGCGCTCGGCTCGTCCGGGCCGTGGCTGAGGATGCCGCGGGGGCGGTGATACTTGAACGAGCGCCCGACGAGGTGGATGCCGTTGGCGATCAGCGCCGAGGCGACGGTGTCGCCCTGGTAGCCGTGGATCGGCTTGCCGTTGAATTCGAAGACGATGGGGCGGGAACGGTCGATGCGTCCGCCGCGGGACAATCTGAACGGCTGTGCCATCTCACGCCCTCGCCTCGCTGGTGGTCTCAGACTTTGGGCTCGCGCCCATCGGATAGGTCTCGATGAAGCGGTCGCTGACCGTGTCGCGCAGCGCGTTGAACCAGCGCCCGCAGCCATGGGCGTGGTTCCAGCGCTCGGCATGGACCCCGCGCGGGTTCTTCCTCACGAACAGGTACTCGGACCAGTTCTGGTCATCGATGGCGCCCGGCTGCTCCGGTCGGGCGATGTGAGCTTGGCCGCCGCAGCGGAACTCGGTCTCGGGGCGGTTGCCGCAATGGGGACAGGCGATCAGCAGCATCGGGTCGATCTCCAGTCAGTGCGCGACGGCCGCCGCCGCCGCCTCGTCGATGAGGCGGCCGGTGCGGAAGCGGTCGAGGGTGAAGGGCGCGTTGATCGCGTGCGGCGTGCCGGTCGCCAGCGTGTGGGCGAAGACGTGGCCCGAGCCCGGCGTCGCCTTGAAGCCGCCGGTGCCCCAGCCGCAATTGACGAACAGGTTCCGGACCGGGGTCTTGCCGATGATCGGCGAGCGGTCGGGGGTCACGTCGACGATGCCGCCCCAGGAGCGCAGCATCCGCATGCGGGTGAATTGCGGAAACAGCTCGCAGATGGCGTCGAGGGTGTGGGTGGTGATGTGGAGGCCGCCCTGCTGGCTGTAGGAGGTGTACTGATCGGTGCCGGCACCGATCACCAGTTCGCCCTTGTCGGATTGCGAGATGTAGGCGTGGACCGCGTTCGACATCACGACGCAGGGGAAGACGGGCTTGACCGGCTCCGAGACGAGCGCCTGGAGCGGGTAGCTCTCCAGCGGCATCGACACGCCGGCCATGTTCATCACGGTCGAGGTGTGGCCCGCGGCGACCACGCCGATCCGGCCCGCGCCGATGAAGCCGCGGCTGGTCTCGACGCCGATGGCCGTGCCGGAGGCATCGCGGCGGATGCCGGTGACCTCGCAGTTCTGGATGATGTCGACGCCCCGCGCGTCGGCGCCGCGGGCGTAGCCCCAGGCCACCGCGTCGTGGCGGGCGGTGCCGGCCCGGCGCTGGAGCGCGCCGCCCAGCACCGGATAGCGCAGGTGTCCGCCGATCTCGATCGGCGGGCAGAATTCCTTGCACTCTTCCTTCGAGAGCCACTCGTTGTCGATGCCGTTGAGGCGGTTGGCGTAGACGTGGCGCTTGAAGCTCTGAACGTCGTGGATGTTGTGCGCGAGCATCAAGACGCCGCGCTGCGAGAACATCACGTTGTAGTTCAGCTCCTGGGAGAGGCCCTCCCACAGCTTGAGGGCGTGCTCGTAGAGGCCCGCGCTCTCGTCGTAGAGGTAGTTGGAGCGGATGATCGTGGTGTTGCGGCCGGTGTTGCCGCCGCCGATCCAGCCCTTCTCCAGCACCGCCACGTTGGTGATGCCGTGGACGGTGGCGAGGTAGTAGGCGGTCGCCAGCCCGTGGCCGCCGCCGCCGACGATGACGACGTCGTAGCGGGGCTTCGGCTCGGGCGCGCGCCACTGGCGCCCCCAGCCGGTATGGCCCCGCATGGATTCGGAGAGCAGCGACGTGAGGGAGAAGCGGCGCATCGGACGACCTCGCGGTGTTGACGGATCATGGTCCGGCCCCCGCGGGGGGGCTTGATCGACGGCGACCGCGAGTTTGGATTTTACGACTTTACGCACCCCCCCGGTGCCCTACGGCGGCGGGGCGCCGCCCGGCCCGACCGCTCGGGGACGCGTGCGCGAATCATATCGCCGAAACGCCTGCCGAATCACTTGTCCGCCCGCCGGATCGACTGCGGTGCAACAAGGATAGGCCGATCAAATGAGAATTATTCTATTGCGCTGAGCCCGCAATCGGAGATTAAGTTCCGGTGTGGGCGTCGCCTTCCGCGGACGCGCCGCGCGGTCACCGGCCTATCGGATCGGGGCGCTCTCGCCCCGTCCGGCGGCCGGCACCGTCGGCACGCAACTTGCCCACCAAGCCGCGGCACAGGCCGGCAAACGGTGGTCGGAATGGAAATATCGATAGCGGCCACGGAGACGTGTCCGATCAACGCGGCGTCGGTCGAGGCGTCGGTGGGCAGCCGGGCGATCACCGTCGGCTTCATGCTGGTGGATCGCTTCTCGATGATCGCCTTCTCCTCGGCGATCGAGGCGCTGCGGCTCGCCAACCGCGCCGCCGGGCACGACCTCTACCGCTACTCGCTCTGGTCCGATGACGGGACCCAATGCATCGCCTCGAACGGGATCGAGATGAAGGTCTCGGGCCGGTTCGGCGAGGTGCAGGATTTCGACATGCTGATCGTGTGCGGCGGTGTCGACATCCAGAAGCCGGACCATCGGGCGCTGCACGCCGCGCTCCGCCGGGCCAGTGCCCGCGGCAGCGCCATCGGTGCCGTCTGCACGGGCACCTACGTGCTGGCCAAGGCGGGCCTGCTCGACGGCTACCGGGCGACGATCCACTGGGAGAACCTGCCGGGCCTGATGTCCGAGCACGATGGGCTGGAGATCGGCTCCGACCTGTTCGAGATCGACCGCAACCGCTTCACCTGCGCGGGCGGCACGGCGGCGGCCGACATGATGCTGTCGCTGATCATGCGCGAGCACGGGCCGAGCGTGGCCTCCTCCGTTGCCGACCAGCTCATCCACCACCGCATCCGCGATTCGGGCGAGCGCCAGCGGATGGACCTTCGCATGCGCCTGGGCGTGGCCCACCCCAAGCTCCTCAAGGTGGTCGGGCTGATGGAATCCTCGCTGGCCGAGCCGCTCGGCAGCCAGGAACTCGCCGAGGCGGTCCATCTCTCGACCCGCCAGCTGGAGCGGCTCTTTCTGAAATATCTCGGCCGCTCGCCAGCCAAGCACTACCTGCGCATCCGCCTGGAGCACGCCCGCGACCTGATCCGCCAGACGGCGATGCCGCTGCTCTCGGTGGCGATGGAATGCGGCTTCACCTCGGCCTCGCACTTCTCGAAGGCCTATCTCGACTGCTTCGGCCAGCCGCCGAGCGCGGAGCGGAAGGTGGTGCAGGCGCGCTCGCTCGGGCAGGCTTGAGGGCTTCGGCTTCGATCGGTTCCCCCCTCTCCGCGCACGCGGGGAGAGGGGATACGCGGGTCGCCGATGCGATCGGTCGGACACCGTATGCGCGGCCGAGCCGGCGCCCGAACCGCGACAACGCCTCGCATTCGTAACGAAAGGTCGCTTTCCCGCAAGATCAGCGGGCGCGCCGGGCCTAGTCTTCCGGTAACGCAGCGGCGACCCGCCCGGTTTCGCAAGCTTCGTGAGCGTTTCCTCCCAAGACCTCCGGCCGCCCCGACCAGGGCGGCTTTTTTTCGCTCCGATGCCTTCAGCTCGCCGCGCGGACGTTCGAGAGGAACGTCATCACCTCGCTGCGCAGCGCGTTCGACTTGTCCTGCAGCACGATCGCCGCCGAACTCACCACCTTCGCGGTCTCGCCGGTCTCGCCGGCCGAGCGCGACACCGCGGAGATGCTGGCCGAGACCTCGTGGGTGCCGGCGGACGCCTCTTGGATGTTGCGGGCGACCTCGTGCATCGCCAGGCCCTGCTGCGACGCCGCCTCGCGGATCGATTGCGCGATCTGGCTCATCCGTTCGATCGTGCCGGAAACGTCCTGGATGACGGCGACGGTGTCGCCGGTGCCGCTCTGCACCGCCGCGATCTGCACGGCGATCTCTTCCGTCGCCCGCGAGGTCTGGTTCGCCAACTCCTTCACCTCCGAGGCGACGACGGCGAAGCCCCGGCCGGCTTCGCCGGCGCGCGCCGCCTCGATCGTGGCGTTGAGCGCCAGGAGATTGGTCTGCGCCGCGATCGAGCTGATGAGCCGGACCACCTCGTCGATGCGGTCGGCGGCCCCCGCCAGCGCATCGACCTTGGTGCGGGCGTCGGCGGCCTGAGCGACCGCGCTCGCGGCGATCTGCGTCGAGATGTCGATCTGGCGACCGATCTCCTGCACCGAAGCGAGCAGTTCCTCCGCGGCCGAGGCGACCGCGCCGACATTGGCCGAGGTCTGCTCGGAGGCCGCCGCCACGGACGCGCTGCGCAGGCTCGTCGCCTCCGCCCCGCCCTTCAGCGTGGTAGAGGCCGAATCGAGGTCGCCGACGAGCCGCAGGACGGTCTCGGTCAGGTTCGAGATCGTGCTGTCGAAGCTCTGCGAATGGCTGCGGATCGATTCGGCCCGCGAGAGCTGCTGGCGCTGCTGCACGTCCTGCGCCTCTGCCAGCCGCTCGGCCTGAACCGCCTTGTCGCGAAACACCTCGAGCGCCTTGGCGATGGCGCCGATCTCGTCCTTGCGGTCGGTGTCGGTAATCACCGTGTCGTAGCGCCGGTCGATCAGGCTCTCGATGATGCGGACCGAACGGGTCAGCGGCCGGTCGATCAGCAGCTTCGTGGTGGCGTAGATCGTGACCAGCACGACGAGGAGCACGATGAGGCCGCCCGCCGCGCTCGCGGCGAGCTGCCGGTAGACCGGCCCGGTGATCACGGCGGCCGGCACGTCCATCACCATCGCCCAGGTCGTGTTCATGCCGGGCGCCGAGAACGGATAGATCAGGCGCAAGGACCCGTCCGGGGTGTCGGTGAGGACGCGCCGCTTGCCGTCGGCGAGCGCCGCCTTCACCGCGTCGGCGCCGGCATCCGCGTAAGGCTTCATCTCCAGGCCCTGGGCCGGCGGGGCCAGCCACTTGCCGCCCTGCGACAGCAGCATCACCCGGCCGGTGCCGAACGGGCGCAGCGCGCTGAGGCGTTCGGGCAGGGTATCGAGCCGGATGTCGACGCCGCCGACGCCGACGACGCGGCCCTCGAGGGTGATCGGCGCGGTGATCGAGGTGACGAGGTCGCCGCGGGTGGTGAGGTAGGGCTCGGTCACGACGCTCTTGCCCGTCGTGACCGGCGCCCGGTACCATTGCTCGGTGCCGTCGAATTGGAAGGTCGCGAATTCGGGCGTGCCGGCGGCGTTCTTGGTCCAGTAGGGCGTGAACAGGCCCTTGTCGTTGACCGCCTCGCTGCCGGGCAGCCTCTTCTCCAGCGCGCGCTCGATCGTGTCGCACATCCAGGCGCCGTAGAGGCTCGGGTAGCGGAGCGCGGTCGCCCGCGTCATCGCGAGGATGTCGGCGCGGCGCGTCTGGCCGGCCTCGATCAGCCCCGAGAGGCCCGCCGTCATGGCGGTGCCGGCCGAGACCGCCTCGGTGAGCTGGATGCCGACCTGCCCCGCGGCGTTGGAGGCTTCCTTGACGGCGAGTTCGGTGACGTCCGCGCGGACTTGGGTCGCGGTCCGCCACGCCGTGATCCCGAGGAAGCCGACCAGGGCGACGGTGACGGCCGTTCCGGTGACGAACATCAACTGGTTCGACAACCCGTGCTTGCTTACCATGTCGCTCCGACTCCCGGCGATTGCTTTGGCCGGAGATTGCGTGGAAGTGGTTATTTTATGGTGAATTTCTTGCAATTATAGCGGTATTCCCAAGCAAAGGTGCCATGCGCTGTAGTCGATCCCGCAATGTCGATCAGATACGAAGCCAGGCGATCAATACAACCCGTCGCACGCGAAAAGGCGCGACTCCGGGAATGCCCGGAACCGCGCCCGTTGACGAAGATCGATCTCAGAGCTTGTTGGGCGGGCCCATCCCATCCGTCCCCCTCATCCTGAGCGTAGCGGAGGCCTCGAGGGAGGGCTTCGCTACGCTCAGGATGAGGGAGTGGGCGGGACGAATGATCGGCAAAAACTCAGAAGTAATAGCCGATGTTCATGATGAAGCGCGACTTCCACTTGTTGTCGCCGCCCTGCGCCAGCCCACTGGAGAACTGTCCGGCGCCGACATAGGGGTCGTTCCGGCCGATGACGCCTTCGGTGTAGATGATCAGGTTCGGGTCGGCGGTGAGCGTCCAGGCGCCGCCGATGATGAAGCGCTCGCTGTTCTGGAAGCTGGCCTTGTCCTTGAAGTAGGCGCTGTAGCCGCCGTAGGGCACCAGGGTGAACGGCCCGATCGGGTCGGCGATCTTGTAGCTGACCTCGGCCGAGACGAAGTTGCCGCGCGTGGCCATGTTGTAGGAGAAGTCAAAGCCGCCGATGCCGATCAGATCGTTGCGGAGCGGGTTCCTCGGGTCGATGTCCTGGCGGATGAAGATGCCCTTGAAGCCCCAGGCGCCCATGGTGCCGAGCACGTGGACGCCTTCGAGCTGCTTGGTGCCGGTCTGGCGGGTGTCGAAGTTGTACAGGTCCGAGTGCCAGATCGAGGCGCCGACCGCGAGGGAGGCGAAATCGTTCTTGTAGAGGAAGTATTCGGCGCGACCGATGAACATGTTCTGTTCGGCGTTGCGCGAGGCGAAGGGCGTGTAGGAATCGGCTCGGACGATGTTGGTCGAGTAGCGGGCGCTGTCGAGGCTGAGGCCGATGGCGTTCGGGTTGGCGCCGGGATAGTAGCCGACCTGATAGTTCAGGTCCGACTCGACGTGCGAGTACTTGACGCCGAAGTTGTAGACCTCTTCCAGGCCCATGGTGAAGCCCAGCGTCTCGATGAAGCTGTTGCCGAAATACGGCGTCAGACCGAACGGCGCCTGGTTGAGGCCGACCGTGATGCTGTCTTCCTTGGTGAGCTTGTAGCCGACATAGGCCCACATCGGGAAGCTGACCTCGCCGGGATACCCCCGGTAGCCGTTGCGCGGCCCGTAGATCGAGCTGCCGCCGTAGAAGCGGTACTGTGCGGCGCCAAAAATCGTGTCCGAATCGTAGGCCGCCTTGAGCGACAGCGTGTCGAAGTCGAAATGCTCGGACGCCTTGGGCTGCCCGCCGAGGCCGACGTCGTTGAAGCGCCAGTCGTAGCGGGCGCGGATCGCGCCGCCGAAGGTGAAGGTGCCGAACTCGGTCTTGCCCTTCGGCGGTGCGATGTCGAAGTTGCCGGCGGGCTTGGCGGCCTCGGGCGCGTAGGTCGGATCGGGGACCGCGATCGGCTGAACCCGATTCACGCGGCTCGGCTCGGCGTCGAGTTCGACCGTGCCCTGCGCCTGCGCCAGCGCCGTCGAAGCGCACAGCACCGTCCCCGCGGCGCACCCCATGAGGGCGGCCGTCAAGCTTTTCATCGTCATGTCGCCCCCAGCCTCTATTTCACTGTTGTGTGATTCGACCCGTAAATCTTATCATTTGCTTGGATTATGGCCAAGCTTTCATTTGAGCCAACCATCGACCGTGGAACGATTCTTTGCGATCCACTTGGCGGCGGTCTCGGCGGGCTTGGCCCCCTTCTCCTCGTTCTCGGCCATCACGGCCTCTTCCTCGGAGACCGAGAGCTTGAACTTCTTCAGGATCGCGTAGACCTCGGGCATGTCGTCCTTCAGTCCCTTGCGGGCGAGCGTGTTGACGCTCTCGTCGTCACCGAAGGCCTTCTTCGGATCGGCGAGGTACTTCAGCTCGTAGCGGGCGAACATCCAGTGCGGCGTCCAGGCGGTGACGACGATGTCCTTCTTCTGGCGCACCGCGTCCTTGAGGGCGCTGGTCATGGTCGCGTCGCTGCCGTCCACGAGCTTGACCGGCAGGTCGTAGGCCTTGATCGCGGCCTCCGAGCTCTTCATGATTCCGGCGCCCGGATCGATGCCGATCACCTGCCCGCCGACGTCCGCCGACTTGGTCTTGAGGTCCTCGATGGAGTTGAGCGAGGAGGAGGCCGGCACCGCCCAGCCGATCTTGGCGCCGGTGACGTTGGGGCCGAGCAGTTCGAGGCGGTTCTTCAGCTTCTCGTAATAGGCGGCCTGGGTCACCGGCAGCCAGGCCGCGACACTGGCGTCGGCATCCCCCGTCGCCACGGCCTGCCACATCGCGGCGGCGGCGAGCGGAATCGTCTTCACCTCGTAGCCCTTCTCCTCCAGCGCGAGCTTGAGGATGTTGGTGGCGACCACCGCGTCGGCCCACTCGACATAGGCGATGCGCACCTGCTTGCTCGCGGCGTCCGCCGGCGTCTGGGTCAGGGCGAGGCAGAAGAGGGCACCCAGCGTGGTCGCGCGCATGATCGTCTCGTGGTCAGGAGGGAAAACTAACAATTGTTGATGGTGCGGAGCTTGCCTGAACCGTCCGGCGAGTGAGACGCCGGACGGCCGTGAGGCTTCAAGCCGAGCCGTGGGGACGGGCCTTGGCGGCGAGCGCCTGGGTCGAACGGTCGAGGATGACCGCGACGATCACGATGCCGATGCCGGCCTCGAACCCGGCCCCGGCCTCGAGCCGCTGGATCGACTGCCACACCGCCCGGCCGAGGCCGCCGGCGCCGATCATCGCGGCGATGACCACCATCGAGAGGGCCAGCATCATGGTCTGGTTGACGCCGGCCATGATGGTCGGCAGCGCCAGCGGCAGCTGGACCTTGAACAGCTTCTGGCTCGCCGAGCTGCCGAAGGCGTCGGAGGCCTCGACCAGTTCGGAGGGCACGTTGCGGATGCCGAGCGCGGTGAGCCGGATCACCGGCGGCACCGAGAACACGATGGTGGCAAAGCAGGCCGAGACCGCGCCGAGGCCGAAGAACGGCAGCGCCGGGATCAGGTAGACGAAGCTCGGCAGCGTCTGCATCATGTCGAGGACGGGCGAGAACGTCCGCCACGCGCGTCGGCTCAGCGCGAACCAGATGCCGACCGGGATGCCGATCATCAGCGCCGCGATGGTCGCCAGGATGACGAGCACCAGGGTCTCGACGGTCGCCTGCCACAGCCGCAGGTTCCACAGGAACAGGAGCCCGCCGAGCGTCAGCAGGCCAACCTTGCGACCGCCGATCTTGTAGGTGAGAGCCGAGGCCGCGAGGATCGCGAGCCACGGCGGCACCGCGATGAGGGCGGTCGTCAGCGCCTCGATCCAGTCGGAGACCGTGCGGCTGACGGCGCGGGTCAGCCAGCTGCCATGCTCGGTGAGCCAGTCGAGACCGTTGTCGCTGAGCGTGTCGAGGGGGAATTTGGGGACGTTCCAGTCCATCGATCCGCTCCTGCCGGTTGGGTCTGAGACGAAGAATTGCCGGGCCGCGCGGCGAGCGCGCGCACAACGTCGCGGCTGGTGATCAGGCCGATCAGGCGCCCGTCCTCGGCCACCACCGCCACCGCGCCGCTGGCCGCGACCTGCGGCAGCACCGCGTCGAGGCGGGCTTCCGCCGCGACGATGCCGGGATCGAGATCGAGCAGGCCGGACACGGTCTCGCCGGTGCGCGCGGCGGCGAGGCGCTCGGCGCGCACCCGGCCGACGAAGCGGCCCGCGCCGTCGGCGACGAGCCAGCCGTCGCTGCCGCCCGCAACCGTCCGCAGCCGCGCCTCGGCCACGGTGTCGGTGGGGGCCAGCACGACCGCACTGCCGTCGGCGACCTGTCCGGCGCGCATCACCGCGGCCAGATCGATATGCTCGACGAAGCGGCGGACGTACTCGGTGGCGGGCCGCGCCACGACCTCCTCGGGTTGGCCGATCTGGACCACCTCGCCGTCCTTCATCAGGACGATGCGACCGCCGAGCGCCACGGCCTCGTCGAGGTCGTGCGAGACGAAGACGATGGTCTTCTTGAGCGAGCGCTGCAATTCGCGCAGCTCCGCCTGCATGTCGCGGCGGATCAGCGGGTCGAGCGCGCTGAAGGCCTCGTCCATCAGCAGGATGTCGGCATCCGCCGCCAGAGCGCGGGCGAGGCCGGCGCGCTGCTGCATGCCGCCGGATAATTCGTTGGGATACTTGCTTTCCCAGCCTTTGAGGCCGACGAGTTCGATCGCCCGCATCGCCGCGTCGATGCGCTGCTTGGCCGGGACGTTCTTGATCTCCAGGCCGAAGCCGACATTCGACAGGATGGTGCGGTTCGGCAGCAGGGCGAAGTGCTGGAAAACCATGCCGAACGCCTTCTGGCGGAAGGCCAGCAGCTCCTTGCGGCCCAGCTTCGTCACGTCGACGTCGTCGACGAGGATGCGGCCGACGGTGGGCTCGACGAGGCGGTTCATGCACCGCAGCAGGGTGGACTTGCCCGAGCCCGACAGTCCCATCAGGATCAGGATCTCGCCCTCGTGCACATCGAAGGAGATGTCGCGTAAGCCGACGACCGCACCGCAGGCCTGGGCCACTTCGGCCTTGCGCTTTCCTTGAGAGATCAAGTCGATGGCTTGGGCGGAGTTGGCGCCGAAGACTTTGCTGACGTTCTCAAGAGTGATGCGGCCCATGTGCTAGCAACCTCTTCGGATCAGCGCATTACGGCATTCGCCTCCCGGCGCCCGCAGTACTGCTTGACTTGTTTTGATCTGATCAAAAGCTAAACCCGACAGCCCCTGCGGCTTGTCCTGCGGCGACGCTTTTTGCCGCAGAGCCGACATGATCGGAAGTTTACCGGCAGATTCCGGCGCTGCACCGCAACATCGCGACCGATTTCGTCACGATGGCATAATATTGTGCACGGCTTGACTGCGACACGAGCAAATAGCGCCGCTGGACTTGCGATATCGTCAAGCGCGCGGGCGATTCAATGGCGTCCGCGGTGGGGCCGCAATGCGGCCCCGGCATGGAGGTGTGGCTCAGGCGGCTTCCGCGTCGGCGTAGGAGCGGCAATGTTCGAGGTAGCCGACCTCGTGGCGGCCCGCGAGTTCGACCACGCTCGACCACAGCCAGGACGGCGCGCCCTCCGCCGCCGGGGTGCCGCTCGCGACGGCGCGGCGCCATTCGGCGCGCACGGTCCGGCTCATCTGCCGGCCATGGGCCGCGCCGACCACGTGGGCGAGGTAGCGGGCCGCCCGCACCGCCTCACCGCTGCCGAACTGATCGACGTCGAGCTTGAGGTCCTGGGGCAGCAGCTCGCGCACCACCACCGGCTTGCCGAGGATGCGCGCGGGCAGCATGCGCTCGCCGAGATGGGGCGAGAGCGCGCGGGCACCGGCGACCACCCGCTCGGCCGGGTCTTTGGGCATCTTCACCCCCTTCGGCAGCTTGGCCTTCGGCGCCGGGGGCGCGGCGGCGGGCACGGCTTCCTTCAGGTCGACCAGCGCCAGCCTCGGCCTCTCGCCGCGCTCGTCGATGCGCAGCAGCGCGGCGCAGCGCAGGAAGCCGAGCGAGGAGCAGCCCTTCATCCAGTAGGCGGCATCCAGCAGCCTCACCCGCGCCTCTTCGGCGTGACGCCCGTCGATGGCGAGCACGAGTTCGCGCACGGCGTCCTCGTGGAACAGCGCGTCGAGGGCTTCATGCTCGTCGTCGGCGAGCGCCCAGAAGCGGCGCCCGCGGGGAATCTTGAGATCCTCGTCGTCCAGCCGATCGCGGGCGAGGTGCTTCCAGCGCCGTCCCAGCGCCCGGTGCCGGATCGTGCGCACCGCGTCGGGCTCGCGCGGCTCGCCCTCGCCGTCGCGCGAGCCCAGTCCGTCGCGATAGCCGCGCACCATCTCCTCCAGCATCCGCGCGGTGACGACGCCGGGCAGGTTGGAGCCGCGCGCCGCGCTCGCCAGCGACAGGCCGAGCCGCACGAGGTCGTGGGCGGGGTTGCCGATCACGGTCTGGTCGAGGTCGCGGATCTGGATCGCGACCTCGCCATCGGCGTCGGCGAGCGGCCCGAGATTGCCCAGGTGGCAATCGCCGCAGATCCAGATCGGCGGCCCCTCGGGCAGGGTGCCGCGGCGTAGGCCGTCGAGCCACTCGTAGAATTTCAGGGTGTTGCCGCGGACATAGGCGTGGGCCGACTTCGCCATCTTGAGCGCGCGCTGGCGCTCCAGGACGGCCTCGCGATCCGCCCGCTCCACCGCTCGATGCCGCGTCATCCGATCCCCTTCGCGCCCGGCGCGGGCGCCGCTGCCCCCCTAGAGCATCGGGCTGGATGTCGTATCCAGCCCGATGCTCTAGGTTCTTGTACCGCATCGGCTTTTTCCGAAAGCCGGTTCCCACCTTTCGGGCCGATGCTCTAGACCGTCAACGCGGGGCCCCTGTAGATCCAGGCGCGGCCCAACGCCCCGGTATGGTTGAGACGCGTTTGCGAAACGTAGCCAAGCCGGTGCGGTTCTCGGTAGTCTTTACGGAGGCGCTTCGAGCGCTCACGGGGGAATATCCGGCGCCGCTGCCGCGTTCAGTCGTGACAAGGTCGCATGGCAAGGCGCGCAGACGTCGTCGCCGGCTTGAGCGACCCGACCGCCTGCCGGAACGCTCTCCGCCGTAACGGCCAAGAAGAGCCCGGCCCTACGACGACCGGACGATGGCGCGCGACTCGGCGCTATCGGGTACAAGTCGAGACGACCCGCGGCGCAAAGCTTTGCCGCCGCACGACGATCTTGCCCGAACCGGGGCAATTCAGGGGGCTTCCATCGATGGCCGGGGAACCGACGGCTCCCCGGCCCGCAGCAGCGTCGGAGTCAACGATGAATCATTCGCGAACCCTGGCGCGCATCGCCACCGCGGCCCCGGACCTGCGGCGGCCCGCCGCCCGCTCGGACACCCGGCGTCGCGATCTCACGCCATCGGCCGCGATCGAGCGCCGCCCCGCCGCCGACGACCTCGCGGTCATCGACCTCACCGACGCGCCGGACTGGGACGCCCGCCTTGCCGACGTGCCGGGCGCCAACCTCTACGCCGCCCGGCCCTGGGGCACCTACAAGGGCCGCCTGAACTGGTCGGTGCGCCGCGTCGCGGTGCGCGACGCGCAGGGGCGCGACCTCGCCTTCGTCCAGTATCAGGTGCGCCGCGTGAGCTTCGCCCGCTTCGTCCTGGCGCAAGGGTGCCCGGTGCTGACGGAGGCCGGCGCGGCGCGGGCGGAGGCCACGCTGTCGGCCTTCCGCGACCACCTCGCGCTCGGCCCCTTCGATCTGCTCGGCGTGAACTTCCACGAGTTCCAACACAACGAGGCGGTGCCGGCGCTGCTGGCGCTCGGCTTCGTGCCGGTGGTCTCGGCCCGCCACCACACCCTCGAACTCGACCTGACCCGCGATCCCGAAGTGATCGAGGCCGGGCTCGACTCGAAGTGGCGCCGCAATCTCGCCAAGGCCAAGCGCAATCCCGATCTGGAGACCGTCATCCTGACCGATCCGGCGGAGCGCCTTGCCGCCTTCGACACCTTCGCCGGGATGTATGCCGCGCTCCAGGCCCGCAAGGGGTTTTCCAACACCCTGAACCCGCAGGCCTATCGCGACATCGCCGCCGCCGACCCGCGCCTCGTCATCCTCGAACTGCGCGAGAACGGCACGCCCATCATGGTGCGGATCGCCCACCGGGCCGCTGAGCGCTGGACCGACTTCTTCGCCGCCTCGAACGAGCGCGCCCGGGCCACCAACGCTGCCGCGCTCTCGGTCTGGACCCTGATCGAGGCGGCGAAAGCCGAGGGCTGCCCGGTCTACGACCTCGGCGGCATCGATCCGGCGGGCAACCGCGGCGTGTTCGACTTCAAGCGCGGCGTCAGCCGCCGCGCCGTCCAGAGCACCCCCCTCTGGCTCCACGGCCGCAACCGCCTCGTCCGCTCGCTCGCCGCCGCGCTGCTGACGCAACGCTGAGCGGCGGGCGCCGCGCCGCTTCCACGAGGCGGTCGATCCGGCACGCTTCCGTCCGGTCGCTCGGCCCACCGCCCCACCCCGTCATTGTGAGACGGGGTGGTTTTGCCGATGCAGCCGCATCTGCGCAAAAAGCATCAAATTCGAAGCAAATCATACTCTTGTCGTAAAGCGTCTTGCTACACCGGAATTTAGTCCGGGACCGTGATTGTCCGCTCCAGTCTCCAGCGCGGGGCGGACAGTCGAATCCCGAAACAAGTCGCCTGTCCCCTCGCCATCACAAGAATCCTTTCGGCCAAGCCAAATCCGTCCTTCCCTGAGCCAAACATCCCGTTCCGGCACAGAATCCGAGGGCACACCGCTTGCTGAAATGGCTTCGATCTCACCGGCCCGTCCCGCTTCGGCAGGACATGCGGCCGAATTCTTCAGTTGGCGCGTACCGAGGGACACGATGAAGACTGCACTCATCACCGGCATCACGGGCCAGGACGGCGCCTATCTGGCGGAGATGCTGCTGGCCCGCGGCTATCAGGTCCACGGCATCAAGCGCCGCTCGTCGAGCTTCAACACCGGCCGCATCGACCACCTGTATCAGGACCCGCACGACGACGACGTGCGCCTGCGCCTGCATTACGGCGACATGACCGATTCCGCCGCGCTGACCCGCATCATCGCCGACGTGCGCCCGGACGAGATCTACAACCTCGCCGCCCAGTCGCACGTCGCGGTCAGCTTCGAGACGCCGGAATACACCGCCAACGCCGACGCCGTCGGCCCGCTTCGCATCCTCGAGGCCCTGCGCCAGTTGCGGCTGACCGAGACGACGCGGTTCTATCAGGCCTCGACCTCGGAGCTGTACGGCCTCGTCCAGGCGGTGCCCCAGCGCGAGACGACGCCGTTCTATCCGCGATCGCCCTACGGCGTGGCCAAGCTCTACGCCTACTGGATCACGGTGAACTACCGCGAGGCCTACGGCATCCACGCCTCGAACGGCATCCTGTTCAACCACGAGAGCCCGATCCGCGGCGAGACCTTCGTCACCCGCAAGATCACCCGCGCGGTCGGCCGGATCGAGACCGGGGCGCAGGACTGCCTCTGGATCGGCAACATCGACGCCCAGCGCGACTGGGGCCACGCCCGCGACTACGTCGAGGCGATGTGGCTGATGCTGCAGCAGGACAAGCCCGACGACTACGTGATCGCCACCGGCGAGACCCGCTCCGTGCGCAGCTTCATCGAGGCGGCCTTCGCCGAGGTCGGCCGCACCATCGTGTGGGAAGGCCAGGGCGTGGACGAGGTCGGGCGCGACGCCCGCACCGGCGCGGCGCTCGTTCGCATCGATCCGCGCTTCTTCCGCCCGACGGAGGTCGATCTCCTCGTCGGCGACGGCACCAAGGCGCGGGAAGCCCTGAACTGGACCCCGCGCACCACCTTCGCGGAGCTGGTGCGCGAGATGGTCGAGGCCGATCTCGAAGAGGCCCGCTTCGAGGCCGAGACGGCGCTCCGCCGCCCGCGCCACCACGGCGCGCCGCTGCGCATCGCCGCCGAGTGAGCAGCCTCATGCGCTACGACCTCTCGGGCAAACGGGTTTTTGTGGCGGGCGCCCGCGGCATGGCCGGGGCAGCGCTCGTGCGCCGCCTCGCGAGCGAGGGCTGCGAAGTTCTCGCTCACGGCCGCGAGCGGGTGGACCTGCGCGATCTCGGCTCGGTCGAGGCCTACTTTGCGGATGTGCGCCCGCAGGCGGTGTTCCACGCCGCCGGCACGGTCGGCGGCATCCAGGCCAACGACCGCTATCCGGCGACCTTTCTCTACGACAACCTCGCCATGGCGGCGAACGTGATCCATGCCGCACACCATCGCGGCGTGGAGAAGCTCCTGTATCTCGGCTCCTCGTGCATCTACCCCAAGCACGCGGCCCAGCCGATGACCGAGGACGCGCTTCTGACCGGCCCGCTGGAGCCGACCAACCAGTGGTACGCGGTCGCCAAGATCGCCGGGATCAAGCTGTGCCAGGCCTATCGCAAGCAACACGGCAGCGACTTCGTCGCCGTGATGCCGACGAACCTGTACGGGCCGGGCGACAACTACCATCCGGAGAATTCGCACGTCGCCGCCGCGCTGCTCCGCCGTTTCCACGAGGCGCGCGAGGCGGGGGCGCCCAGCGTCACGATCTGGGGCACGGGCACGCCCTGCCGCGAATTCCTCTACGTCGACGACCTCGCCGACGCCTGCGTGTTCGCGATGCAGAACTGGTCGAATGAGGACATCCTCAACGTCGGCACCGGCGAGGACGTGACCATTGCGGACTTCGCCCGCACGGTGGCGAAGGTCGTCGGCTATCAGGGCGAACTCGCCTTCGATTCCGACAAGCCGGACGGCACCCCTCGAAAACTGCTCGACGTGTCGCGTCTGGCCGGCTTGGGATGGCGCGCGATGACCGGCCTCGAAGAGGGGCTGGCCCGCGCCTATGCCGACTTCCTCGGGGGCGGGGGCCGCAACCGGTGAGCGCGCGCCGCGTCCTCATCGTCCACAACCGCTATCAGATCCGCGGCGGCGAGGATGCCGTCGTGGAGCGCGAGGCGGCGGCGCTCGCGCGGGCCGGCTGCACGGTCGAGACGCTGTTCTTCTCCAACGACGACATCAAGGGGCCGGTCGATCGCCTGCGCGCGGCCTTCGAGGCGCCGCATGCGCGCCGCGGCATCGCGCGGGTGGTCGAGGCCGTGCGCCGGTTCCGGCCGGACGTGGTGCATGCCCACAACACCTTCCCGCTGGTCTCGCCCGGCGTCTTCGCCGCGGTGCGGGCGGAGGGCGCGGCGACCGTCCAGACGCTGCACAATTTCCGCCTCGCCTGCGCCGGCGCCCTGCTGATGCGCGACGGGCAACCCTGCGAGACCTGCGTCACCGGCTCGGCCTATGCGGCTGTGCGCCATGGCTGCTACCGCGGCTCCAAAATCGGCACCTTCGCGGTCGCCCGGATGATCGAGCGCCACCGCCGCATCGGCACCTGGACCCGCGACGTCGATGCCTTCGTGGTGCTGACTCCGTTTGCCCGCGGCCGCTTCGTCGCGGCAGGCCTGCCGCCCGAGCGCATCGTGGTGAAGCCGAACGGTCTGCCGGACCCCGGCGAACCCTCCGAGGCGCCTCGCCAAAGAATCCTGTTCGCTGGCCGGCTCAGCCGCGAGAAGGGCGTCGAGACCCTCAAAGCCGCCGCCGCGCAACTCGGCCAGAGCATCGACGTCGCGGGTGAAGGCCCGCTGCGGGACACGCTCGAAGGCGCCCCCGGCATCGACCTGCTCGGCACGCTGCCGGGCGCCGAGGTCCAGGCCCGGATGGCTCGCGCCGCCGCGCTGGTCGTCCCGTCGCTCTGGTACGAGGGCCTGCCGATGGTGGTCGCCGAGGCTTTCGCGGCCGGTACTCCGGTCATCGCCTCGCGCATCGGCGCGCTCGCCGACCTCGTCGAGGACGGCGTGACGGGGCTGCTCGTCACCCCCGGCGATCCGGACGATCTCGCGCGTGCCATGGCCCGCATCCTCGCCGACCCGCCCGCCGCCCGCCGCATGGGCCAGGCGGCGCGTGCCGCCTACCTGCGCGACTGGACCGAGGAGGCCACCACGTCGGCGCTCCTCTCGATCTACCGCCGGGCCTGCGCCGCCCGCGCGGCCGCCCCCCTCCCGCTCACCACCCCCGTTCTGGAGATCGCCCGATGAGCCACGATCCCGCGGTCGCCCGGTTCCGCCTCGCCGGGACCGGCATTTCCGCCGTCGACATGAAGGGCATGATCGGCGCGATCCGCCGCCGCCTCGATTCCGGCCGGATCCGGCCCGGCACCTTCGTGGTGTTTCGCGATGCCCACGGCATCGTCCGCGCCACGGAGGACGAGCGCCTGCTCGCCGCGCACGAGGCCGCCATGCTGGTCTGCCCCGACGGGCGCCCGCTCTACTGGCTCGGGCGCCTGCGCGGCGCCCGCGGCATCGGGCAGGTGCCGGGCATCGAGTCGGTCGAGGCGGTCTGCCGCGCCGGCCTCGTTCACGGCTGGCGCCACTACTTCCTCGGCGGCGGCGAGGGCGTCGCCGGGGCGCTGGCCGAGACGATGCAGGCGCGCCTTCCGGGCCTTCAGGTCGTCGGCACCGAGACGCCGCCGTTCCGCCCGCTCGATGCGCAAGAGACCGCCGCCATGCACCAGCGCATCCGGGATTCCGGCGCGCAGATCCTCTGGATCGGGCTCGGCACGCCGAAGCAGGAGCTGTTCATGGCCGAGCACGCCCCGCATCTGCCCGGCACCGTGGCGATGGGCGTCGGCGCCGCTTTCGACGTGCTGACCGGCCGGGTGCCCCGCGCGCCCGTGGCGTTCCAGGTCACCGGCCTCGAATGGGCCTACCGCCTCCTGCGCGAGCCGCGCCGCCTGACCGGCCGCTACCTCCACACGATCCCGCGCTTCCTGGCGCTGGTGGCTTCCGAGCGCCGCCGCCGCCCGGCCGGGGCGGCGGAGTAGGGGCTCAGGGCTCGTTCGACAGACTGCTCCTACCAGTCCCCCTCATCCTGAGGTGCGGAGCGAAGCGTAGCCTCGAAGGAGGGCTCCAGGGATCGCGCGATCCGCTGGAGCCCTCCTTCGAGGCCGCTCGCGCGGCACCTCATGATGAGGGGATGGGTGGGAGAAGCCGATCAAAAAGACGCTCGTAGCGGCCCCTTCACTTCCGCCGCCGAGCCGGCGCGCAGCCGCCGAGCGCCTGAAACGCGAGCCGGGCCAGCGCGTCGAGGCCGGTCGAGAGTCGGCCGCCGTCGGGCGCGAGGATACGCAGCCCCAGCCCCGCACCGTTCGGCAGCGGGCTCGCCCCGGCAAGGCAGCCGGCCGCGTCGCCTTCCGCCTGGAGCGTGCGCGGTGCCGGCAGGAGGTCGGCGGGGCCGATCAGGATCATCGTGCCGTAGGCGCGGTGCGTCCCCAGCGGTGAATCCGCCGCCGTGAAGGCGGGGCCGTCGATGGCGCTGCGCTCCCGCACCAAGGTCCGGCCCGACGGATCGGTGAGGCGCAGGCTCATGGTGAGGTGCTCGAACGGCAGGCCGCTCCCCGCCGGATCGTGGCAGGCCACGCTCTCGGTGAGGATGGCGCGGGCGCCGGGCTCCACCTCCATCTCGGTCGCGATGCTCAAGTGGGCGCCGGGAAACAGGATCAGCGGGTCCGGCGTGTAGGCGAGGAACGCATCCGTACTGACGCGCACCCGCGTGTCCTGCCGCGTCGGCAGCGGGCCGCCGCGATGGACGACCGTGCCGGCCTGGGTCGTGACGAAGGCTCGCGCCCCCGGCCGCGCCTCGATGGCGAGCGTCAGGTGATCCGAGCGGTAGAGGCCGCCCGAGGCCGATTGCAGGTAGAGGCTCGCCAGATCGGGCGCCTCCGGGTGCAGGCGAAACACCCGCGTGACGTGGAACGGGTAGGGCACGTGCTGGCGCGTCAGCACCGTCGCGCCGCCGCCGCGGGCGAAGACGAGCCGCGCCTCGGCCCGGCGGCCGACCGTCTCCAGAACCTCGCCCGAGGTGCGATCCGTCAACGACGACATCAAGGCGCGAACAGCACGGCGCGGGCGATGGCGTCGGCGACCGCCGCGATCCCTTCGCCGGAGCGGGCGTTGGTGGCCGCCACCGGCTTGTCGCCGCGCACCCGCCGGGCCTCGGCGAGCATGCCTTCGAGATCGACGCCGACATGTGGGGCGAGGTCGGTCTTGTTGACCACCAGCAGGTCGCAGCGCAGCACGCCGGGGCCGCGCTTGCGCGGGATGTCGTCCCCGCCCGCCACGTCGATGACGAAGATCCACCAATCGACCAGATCGAGCGAGAAGGTCGAGGCGAGATTATCGCCGCCCGACTCGAAGATCAGCAGCTGAAGGCCGGGGAACTTTGCCTCCAGATCGTCGCCCGCGGCGATGTTGAGCGTCGGGTCCTCGCGGATGACGGTGTGCGGGCAGGCGCCGGCCTCCACCGCCTCGACCCGGGCCGGGTCGATCAGCCCGGAGCGGCGCAGGCGCTCGGCATCCTCCTTGGTGACGAGGTCGTTGGTGACGACCGCGAGATCGACGCCGCGGGCCTGCAATTCCGGGATCAGCCGCTCGATCAGCGCGGTCTTGCCCGAGCCGACGGGGCCGCCGATGCCGATGCGAGCGGCGGTGACGGGCTGTGGGAATGCGGTCACGGGAGCGTTCATCGCAGCATGTAGCGTTGGGTGAGCGGCAGGGTGCGGGCGGGCTCGCAGGTGGCGAGTTGCCCGTCCACGAACACCTCGAAGGTCTGCGGATCGACCCGGATCTCCGGGCAGAGGTCGTTCCACAGCATGTCGGCCTTGGTGAGCGTGCGGGTGCCGCGGGCCGGCAGCAGGTTCTTTCGAAGCCCTAAGCTGTCGCGAAGCCCGCCCTCGATCGCCAGCGGATGGACGAAGCAGGCCGACAGGCCTTGCTTCGCCAGCCCGAACGCCCCCCATTGCGGGCGCATCAGCATCGGCTCGCAGGTCATCAAGGACGCCGCGGAATCCCCCATGGCGCCCCAGGCGATGAAGCCGCCCTTGATGACGAGTTCCGGCTTGATGCCGAAGAAGGCCGGGCGCCAGACCACGATGTCGGCCATCTTCCCCGGTTCCAGCGAGCCGATATGGGCGTCGATGCCGAAGGTGCGCGCCGCGTTGATCGTGTATTTGGCGATGTAGCGCTTGATCCGGGCATTGTCGCCCAAGCCCGGCTTCTCCTCCGGCAGGGCGCCGCGCTGGTCCTTCATCTTGGAGGCGAGCTGCCATGTCCGGCAGATCACCTCGTGGATGCGGCCCATGCCCTGGCTGTCGGAGCCGAGCATCGATATCGCGCCGATATCGTGCAGCACGTCCTCGGCCGCGATGGTCTGCGCCCGGATGCGGCTCTCGGCGAAGGCCACGTCCTCCGGCAGCGCCGGATTAAGGTGGTGGCACACCATCGTCATGTCGAGGTGTTCGTCGAAGGTGTTGACCGTGTAGGGATTGGTCGGGTTCGTCGAGGACGGCAGGCAATGCGGCAGCCCGGCCACGCGGATGATGTCCGGCGCATGCCCGCCGCCCGCCCCTTCCGTGTGGTACATGTGGATCGTGCGGCCGCCGATCGCCGCCAGGGTGTCCTCGACGAAGCCGGACTCGTTGAGCGTGTCGGTGTGGAGCTGGACCTGGAAGTCGTGCTCGTCGGCGAAGGCGAGGCACGAGTCGATCGCCGCCGGCATCGCGCCCCAGTCCTCGTGGATTTTGAGACCCAGTACGCCGGTCTCCAACTGTTCCTTCAGAGCTGCGGGCCGGTGGGTGTTGCCCCTGCCCAGAAAACCGAAATTGACCGGCCACGCTTCGGCCGCCTGGAGCATCTTGCCCGTATTGAACGGCCCGCCGGAATCGATGCCGACCGTGATCGGTCCGAGCGAGCCGCCGAGCAAAGTCGTAACGCCCGACGCGATGGCGTGGTCGGGGAGCCCCGCGGAATCGAAGTGAACGTGCACGTCGATGGCGCCGGGCGTCGCGATCAACCCCTCGCAGTCGCGCACCGTGGTGCCCGCCGACACGATCAGGCGCGGATCGACGCCGTCCATGATCGCCGGGTTGCCGGCCTTGCCGAGACCGACGATGCGCCCGTCCTTGATGCCGAGATCACCCTTCACGATGCCGAGCACGGGGTCGATCACGAGGACGTTGCAGAGCAGGAAATCGAGGGCTCCTTCAGCCGCCGTGACGCCGGGCGCGAGCCCGATGCCGTCGCGCAGCGTCTTGCCGCCGCCGTGGAGGCATTCGTCGCCGTAGACCGCGTGGTCGTGCTCGACCACCGCGACGAGCGAGGTGTCGGCGAGCCGCACCCCGTCGCCGGTGGTGGGGCCGTAGAGGGCCGCGTAATCGCGCCGGGGGATCGTGACCATTTCTTTGTGACTTTCCCTCAAGACCTATTCGACGGACTCATCCCACCCCACCCCCTCATTCTGAGAGGCTTTTCGACCGACTCATCCCATCCACCCCCCTCATCCTGAGGTGCCCGCGAGAGCGGGCCTCGAAGGAGGGCTCCAGGGATCGCGCGCTCCGCTGGAGCCCTCCTTCGAGGCTTCGCTCCGCACCTCAGGATGAGGGGGATGGGTGGGATCGTCGTATGGCGGCATCGGTGCGATCTCGAACGGGCGCTCAGGCGCCCTTGAAGCCGCGGGCCTTGGCGCGCGCCAGCGCGTCGGCGCGGGCGGCATCCGAGTCGAGCCGCCCTTGCGTCAGGTTGTTGAGGCCGGTGAGTTCCTTCGCACCGCCGAAGCCCGTGAGCGTCACGGTCTTGCGCTGGCCGGGCTCGAACCGCACCGCCGTGCCGGCGGGGATGTCGAGGCGGAAGCCCAGGGCCTTGGCGCGGTCGAAATCGAGCGCCCGGTTGACCTCGAAGAAGTGGTAGTGCGAGCCGATCTGCACCGGGCGGTCGCCGGTATTCGTGACGTCCAGCGTCACCCGCGGGCGGCCCGCCGAGAGTTCGATGTCGCCTTCGAGCGGCAGGATCGCGCCGGGCTCCAGCGTGTCGGGCTCGGACCCTTCCGCGGGGCGGATCGGCTCGTGGACGGTGACGAGCTTGGTCCCGTCGGGGAAGACGCACTCGACCTGCAAGATCGGCATCATCGCCGCGATGCCGGGCATCACGTCGTCGGTCGTCAGAATCGTCGAGCCCCAGCCGATCAGGTCGGCGACCGAGCGCCCGTCGCGGGCACCCTCCAGGATCTCGTCGGTGATGATCGCCACCGCTTCGGGATAGTTGAGCCGGAGCCCCCGCGCCCGGCGCTTGCGGGCGAGTTCGGCGGCGGAAAAAATCGTCAGCCGTTCGAGTTCGGTCGGCGTGAGCAGCATCGGCGCGTCCTTCTCAGTTCGCGAACAGCCGGAGTTCGGCCTGCGCTTGGCGCATCGCGGCGATCTCGATCAGCGGGGTGAAGCCGGTGAGCACGATGTCGTCATGCTCCTCGACCGGGCGCTCCAGAATCCGGGCGATCCGCGGCAGCGCGCCGGAGAGCACCCTTTGTGCCTCGATGGCGCCGACCAGCCCGAGCCGCACCGCGGCCGAGGTGAGGCCGGCGGCAAACCCGTAGCCGGCAATCGATCCCGCCTTCTCCTCGGACAGACCGAGCCCGCGCCACAACGCGCCCTGCACGGTGGCGAGGTGCCCGTGCATCGAACCCGCCCGCACCGCGGCCCGCATCTGGGCCGCGCCTGCCGTGCCGAGGCGAGCATGGGCCGCCAGCAGCGAGGCACCGTTGCGCCGGCTACCGATCCGCATCGGCTCGGCGAGCGAGGCCGCCTCCAAAGCCGCATCCACCGCCGCCAGCCGCGGCAGCGCGTCGGCCCCCGCCCGGTGGGCCAGAACGAGGGCGACCCGGTCGGTCCCGGCCCAGCGGAAGTCGAGCGCCGCCGCCACCGCTTTTGCCAACTCGACCTCGCCGAAGCCGGAATCCTGCGCCGCCAAGCCCTCGATGCCGTTGGAGAAGGCGAAGCTGCCGCTCGGAAACGCGGCATCGGCCTGCTGGAACGCGATCAGCTCCGCGAGCACCGGCTCAGGCCCCACCCGCATCTTTTGCCGGATCGACAACGGAATGGGCGACGCGGCCCTCCTCGACCAGGGCGCCGAGCCGCACGAGGTAGCTCTCGACCGGCCCCTCCAACGCGACCAGCAGCGCCCCTTCCGCGAACCGCACCCGCCAATGCAGGTTGCCGGCGTGGTAGCCGAGTTCGAGCGCATCCGCCGGGTCTTTGGGCTCCAACTGCAGCCAGCGTTCCGCCCCCACCCGCACCACGATGGCGCGGTTCTCTTCCAGCAGCAGCACCGCCCCGTCGAACAGGGCCTGATCCCGCGGCAGCGCCAGCGCGATCTCCTCGCCCCCCGCGGTGACGGCGCGCAGTCGCCGCCGGGCGACGTCGGCCCCGTCCACCCGCAGGATGTCGACGGCGCCGTGATGGTCGAGATGGTGCAGCCGCGCGGCCAAGTCCGCATCCTGCCGGCTGCCCAGGATCTGTTGGATCATCCGCATGCTTTCGCGGCTCCGGCTTCGGGTGGGATCGGGTACGCTTTCGCGATGAACCCGATGCGGGACGGTCGCTCAGCGACGACCCGACGCCAGGGGGCGGCGCCCCTCGCATCGTGCTTGGAACATAGTTTTCTTGCCGAGAAATACGCAACCGCCTCCGCTTCGATCGAAGCCGGCGCCGCCCCCCATGCAATTTTCGGCGCTGTCGCCCTCGGGATCGCCTCGGCATGGCAGCCGGCCGCCGGCGTCCGGAGCGAGACGGATTTCGCCCCCTGCGGCGGGCCGCCGCGGGCGCCGCGAAAAACCCGATACGGGTCAGGGCCATGGCCCCCGCCTGCCGGTCCGTTGCGGTGAACGCACCCCCACCGCCGTTAAGGCTTTCGGCAACATCCCGCACGGTGAGCTGGGAAAAAGCGGCAATTTGGGTCTTGCGGGCCGGGCCGGGTTGGGCGATACACCTCCAGCGCTGAAAAATCAGTGCGCCGTCAGTATCTTACGATCTTCTTAGAGTGTCGATCGCGAGACCCTGATGTCCGATAATGTTGCAGGAGAAACACCATGAAGTGGGCCGCCCCCATCGTTTCCGAGATCTGCGTCGGCATGGAAGTCACGAGCTACGAGTCGGCCGAGATCGACACCTTCAACTAAGAAGGGTTGAGCCGGGCCTGGACGATCGCGGACGAGCGGGTCAACACCATGCATGTCGTGATCCTGGGCTCGGCAGCGGGCGGCGGCGTTCCCCAGTGGAACTGCCGCTGTTCCATCTGTTCCCTGGCCTGGGCGGGTGACGCCCGCGTCAAGCCGCGCACGCAGTCGAGCATCGCGGTCTCTCCCGATGGAGAGCGCTGGCTCCTGCTGAACGCCTCCCCCGACATCCGCCAGCAGATCCAGGCCAACCCGCAGATGCATCCGCGCGAGGGCCTGCGCCACTCGCCGATCCACGCGGTGCTGCTGACCAACGGCGACGTCGATCACGTCGCGGGCCTGCTGACGCTCCGCGAGGGCCAGCCCTTCACCCTCTACGCCACGCCCGGCATCCTCGGATCGGTCACCGACAACCGCGTCTTCGACGTGATGGCGGCCGACGTGGTGAAGCGGCAGACGATTTCGCTGAACGAGACCTTCGAGCCGGTGCCCGGCCTCAAGGTCACCCTGTTCTCCGTGCCCGGCAAGGTGCCGCTCTGGCTGGAGGACGCCTCCATGCAGATCGGCGCCGAGACCGAGACCACGGTCGGCACCATGATCGAGGCCGGGGGAAAGCGGCTCGCCTACATCCCCGGCTGCGCCCGCGTCACCGACGACCTCAAGGCCCGCGTCTCGGGCGTCGATGCCCTGCTGTTCGACGGCACGGTCCTGGAGGACGACGACATGATCCGCGCGGGCGTCGGCACCAAGACCGGCTGGCGCATGGGCCACATCCAGATGAACGGCGAGACCGGCTCGGTCGCGTCCTTCGCCGATGTCGAGATCCGCCGGCGCGTGTTCGTCCACATCAACAACACCAATCCGGTGTTGGTCGAGGATTCCCCCGAATGCGCGAGCGTCGAAGCGCGGGGCTGGACCGTGGCCCATGACGGGCTGGCGCTCGACCTCTAAGCCGGAACTAAGAGGGCAAGGCCCGGAGGCCCCTTGGCTTCCCCCGGGCCGGCCCAATATATTTTGCACGATACAATCGTGCGGTGGGCGCCCTGTCCTTCACGGGCACCGCGGCCCATCTTAGAGTCACTCTCAGGACGCGCCCCCGAGAGTCCCAAAAAAACGCCAGAGAGACGGGGAGAGCCCAACGCCATGACCGCCCAATTTCTGCCCCCCGTCCCCGACGCCGGCGACCGGCTCCTGAGCCATGAGGAATTGGAGGCGGCGTTGCGCGACATCGGCGCCCGCCGCTACCACAACCTGCACCCGTTCCATCGCCTGCTGCACGACGGCAAGCTCTCGAAGGATCAGGTGCGGGCCTGGGCGCTCAACCGCTATTATTATCAGGCGATGATCCCGGTGAAGGACGCCGCGGTGCTCGCCCGCCTGCCGGACGCGCAGCTGCGCCGCATCTGGCGCCAGCGCATCGTCGATCACGACGGCGACCACGAGGGCGATGGCGGCATCGAGCGCTGGCTGAAGCTCGCCGAGGGTGTCGGCTTCACCCGCGACTACGTGCTCTCGACCAAGGGCATCCTCTCGGCGACGCGCTTCTCGGTCGATGCCTACGTGCATTTCGTCTCCGAGCGCTCCCTGCTGGAGGCCATCGCCTCCTCGCTCACCGAGATGTTCTCGCCGACCATCATCTCCGAGCGCGTCGCCGGGATGCTGAAGAACTACGACTTCATCACCAAGGACACGCTGGCCTATTTCGACAAGCGCCTGACCCAGGCCCCGCGCGACGCCGACTTCGCCCTCGACTACGTGAAGCAGCACGCCCGGACGCCGGAGCAGCAACGCGCCGCCATGGCCGCGCTGACCTTCAAGTGCAACGTGCTCTGGACCCAGCTCGACGCGCTGTACTTCTCGTATGTGGCGCCGGGCATGATCCCGCCGGATGCGTGGCAGCCGGGCGAGGGCCTCGTGTCGGAGGGCTTGCCCGCAGGGAAGCCCGCCGCCTTCTCGGGCGGCGACGTGCCGCGGCTGCCGCGCGGCGTGCGCCTGCGTTTCGATGAGGTGCGCAACAAGCACGTGCTGCTCGCCCCCGAGCGCACCTTCGACCTCGACGACAACGCCGTCGCGGTCCTCAAGCTCGTCGACGGCACCGCGAGCGTCTCGCAGATCGCCCGCACCCTGGGCCAGACCTACGACGCCGACCCCGCCGTCATCGAGGCCGACATCGTCGTGATGCTGGCCGACCTCGCGCAGAAAAGGGTCTTGGAGCGATGAACGCACCCGCGCCCGCCCCCTCCCCCGCCGACGTCATCCCGGCGCCCGTGGGTCTGCTCGCCGAGCTGACCCACCGCTGCCCGCTGCGCTGCCCCTATTGCTCGAACCCGCTCGAACTCGACCGGCGCTCGGCCGAACTCGACACGGCGACGTGGCTGCGGGTGTTGAACGAGGCCTCGGCGCTCGGCGTGCTGCACGTCCACCTCTCGGGCGGCGAGCCGACCGCGCGCAACGACATCGTCGAGATCACGGCCAAATGCGCCGAACTCGGCCTCTACTCGAACCTGATCACCTCCGGCGTCGGCGGGGCGCTCGCCAAGCTCGACGCCCTCTACGACGCCGGCCTCGACCACGTGCAGCTGTCCGTGCAGGGCGTCGATGCCGCCAACGCGGAGAAGATCGGCGGCCTGAAGAACGCGCAGCCCCAGAAGATGCAGTTCGCGGCCCGCGTGACCGAACTCGGCCTGCCGCTGACCCTGAACTCGGTGATCCATCGCGGCAACATCCACGAGGTACCGGGCTTCATCGACCTCGCGGTCAAGCTCGGGGCCAAGCGGCTGGAGGTGGCCCACACCCAGTATTACGGCTGGGCCTACGTCAACCGCGCCTCGCTGATGCCCGACAAGAAGCAGGTCGACGAGTCGATCCGCATCGTCGAGGCGGCGCGCGAGCGGCTGAAGGGTCAGCTCGTCATCGACCTCGTGGTGCCGGACTACTACGCCAAGTACCCGAAGGCCTGCGCGGGGGGCTGGGGCCGCAAGCTCATGAACGTGACGCCGCAGGGCAAGGTGCTGCCCTGCCACGCCGCCGAGACCATCCCCGGCCTCGAATTCTGGTACGTGAACGACCACTCGCTCGGCGACATCTGGACGCAATCGCCGGCGTTCGCGGCCTATCGCGGCACCTCGTGGATGAAGGAGCCCTGCCGCTCCTGCGACCGGCGGGAGAAGGATTGGGGCGGCTGCCGCTGCCAGGCGCTGGCGCTCACCGGGGACGCCGCCAACACCGATCCGGCCTGCTCGCTCTCGCCGCTGCACGGGAAGATGCGCGATCTCGCCGCGGAAGAGGCTGCCGAGAACCCGCCGGACTATATATACCGCTCCATCGGGACGAATGTGCAAAGTCCTTTGACCGAGAAGGCACCCCTTTGAGCCGTAACCTCCTGCTGGCCGCGCTCGCCGCGGCCTCCCTCACCACGACTTCCCTGGCCACAACCGCCGTATGGGCGGCCCCCGACACTCCGACGCCGGCGGCGACCGACGCGACCAAGCAGGACGCGGGCGACCTGTTGTTCGAGCGGCCGCAGATGAAGAACACCGCGCCGGGCAGCACGATCACCTACGATTACCTGCGCCGCAGCGGCATCGTCCGCGGTCCCTACGGCCCGCCGCTCAACGACGAGATCAAGTTCACGATCGAGCCGGGCAAGAGCGCCGAGAGCCGCGACGTGCGGGTGCAGATGTTCTCCGGCGGTAACCGCGTTCCCGCGGGACCCTTCGTGGACATGCCGGGCAACCCCGTGCTCAGCCTGTTCCTCGAGAACCACCTCAAGGGGCTCGCCGGCCTGCTGGAGGCCAACCCGCGCTACCTCAAGAACGCCATCCGCAAGGGCATGCGCGAGAAGGCGACGATCACGAAGACCGAGGTCGAGTTCAAGGGCCGCAAGGTCGAGGGCTGGAAGATCGAGATGCAGCCCTTCCTCGGCGACCCGCTGACCGACCGCATGCGCGGCTTCGACGGGCTCACCTACACCTTCGTCACCTCGCCGGAGGTGCCGGGCGAAATCGTCTCGATCCAGGCCCGTGCCACCAAGCCGGACGGCGGCGAACTCCTCGAAGAGAGGCTGGACTATGATCAGAAGGATTCCTGAGGCGTTCGCGGCGGCTCTGCTCGCCGCGCTCTTCGCTGCGCCTGCGCAGGCCGAGGAGAACGATTATCCGACGGATGCCAGGGCCGATTACGTGTTCGGCTGCATGGCCGCCAACGGACAGACACGCGAGGCGCTGGAGAAGTGCTCCTGCTCCCTCGACGCGATGGCCGCGATCTTGCCCTACGACAAGTACGTGCAGGCCTCGACCATCCTGTCGATGCGCCAGGGCATCGGCCAGCGCACCACCGCGTTCAAGGCGACCAAAATGTTCGACGACCGCGTCGCCGATCTCCGCCGCGCCCAGGCCGAAGCCGAGATCCGCTGCTACCGCGGCGCGACCTAATCGGGTTTCGCCGGGGGCTGGCCTCCCGGCGTTCGAGAGGCTAGGCCGGATCGAAGCCGCCTTGCCTTGAAATCCGGTTCTTGATGTCCGCCTCCCCTCCCCCGAGTCGTCTCCAGGCGCTGCTGCCCGATCTCGGGCGGCGCACCCTGATCATGGGCATCCTCAACGTCACGCCGGACTCGTTCTCGGACGGGGGCCGGTTCGAGGGCGTCGCGGCCGCCCGCGCGCAGGCCGATGCCCTCATGGCGGACGGCGCGCATATCCTCGACATCGGCGGGGAATCGACCCGGCCGGGCCACGCGCCGGTGCCGGCCGACGAGGAGCAGGCCCGCGTCCTGCCGGTGATCGTCGCGCTTGCCCCCGGCCTGTCCGTCCCGATCTCGATCGACACCTACAAGGCCTCGACCGCCGAAGTGGCCCTGAAGGCCGGTGCCACTATCGTCAACGACGTCTGGGGCCTGCAGCGCGAGCCCGACATCGCCCGCGTCGCCGCCGTGCACGGTGCGCCGGTCATCGTCATGCACAACCGCGAGACGATCGACCCGAACCTCGACATCGTCGCCGACATGAAGCGCTTCTTCGAGCGCTCGCTGGACATCGCCCGCCGCGCTGGCATCCCGGACGCCGATATCGTCCTCGATCCCGGCATCGGTTTCGGCAAGAGCTGGGATCAGCATCTGGAAGCCCTGCGGCGCCTGCCCGAGATCCGCGCGCTGGGCTTTCCCCTCCTCGTCGGCGTCTCGCGCAAAAGCCTGCTCGGGCGGCTGCACGACCGGGAGACCGCCCCGCGCGACCGCCTCGTCGGCTCGATCGCGGCCCACGTGCTCGCCGGGACCCTCGGCGCCGACATCGTCCGCGTCCACGACGTCGCCCAGCATGTCGAGGCCCTGCGGGTGCTCGACGCGGTGATGCGACCGGACACCGCCCGTGGCTGACCGTATCCTCGTCCACCGCATCGCGGTCTTCGCCCGCCACGGCGTGCTCCCGGAGGAAGAGCGGCTCGGCCAGCGCTTCTACATCTCGCTCGATTGCCGGCTCGACCTCGCCGAGGCCGGACGCAGCGACGACGTGGCGCACACCGTGAGCTACGCCGACCTCGCGCAGATCGCGGTGGAGACCGCCACCGAGCGGCGCTTCGCCCTGATCGAAGCCCTGGCCGAGGCCATTGCCCAGACCTGCCTCTCCCGGTTCTCTCGGATCGAGCGCATCCGGGTGCGGATCGACAAACCGAGTGCACCGATCCCGACGGTGCTCGATTACGCGGCCATCGAGATCGAGCGGGAGCGCCGGCCATGACGCGGGCTCATCTCGGCCTCGGGAGCAATATCGGCGACAAGGCCGCGATGCTTGGGGCTGCCGTCGAGCGGCTGGCCGCATGGCCCGGCATCCGCCTGACCGCCCGCTCGGCCGATTACCGCACGCCACCCTGGGGCGACACCGATCAGGACTGGTTCCTCAACGCCGCGGTCGCGGTCGAGACCGATCTGACGCCGCACGCGTTGCTGGAGGCCTGCCTCGCCATCGAGACGGCGCTCGGCCGGGTGCGCGACCGCCGCTGGGGGCCGCGCGTCATCGACATCGACGTGCTGTCCTACGAGGGCGCCGAGGTGTCGGACGAACGCCTCGTCCTGCCGCACCGCTACGTCCGCGAGCGCGCCTTCGTGCTGGTGCCGCTCGCCGAGATCGCCCCCGATCTCGTCATCGGCGGCGAGACCGTGCGGGATGCCCTGGCCAAGCTCGACGCCACGGGCATCGAGCGGCACAGATGAGAAAGGGCCCGGACGCTTGGCGCATCCGGGCCCTTTTCTAGTCGCCACCTCAGATTCGACTTACGGCGTCTTGGCGTCGGCGCTCGGTTCGAGGAGCTTGTTCTCCTCCTCGGCAAGCAGCGGCACGTCGTAATCCCGCAGCACCTTCTCGATGTCGTCCTTGCGCTTGCGGACGACGGTGTTGATCTTGCGCTTCCAGTCGTCCTCGCCGTGGCGCACGCCCATCGAGACCCGGAAGGTCAGCGCGGGGCGCCCCGGCTCGTTGAGCAGCGGCACGACATCCATCGGCACGCCGCTCTGCCGGGCGAGCCAGCCGGCCGCCGCCCCCCACAGGATCGCCACGTCGATCTTCTTCTCGGCGAGGTCGGCGATGACCCCGGCCGCGACCGTCTGGTGCTTGCGGTCGTCGCCGAAGGCGTAAGGCGGGTAGGGCGTCATCCGCTCGCCCGAGAGGCCGACCTCGCTCATCCGCGCGACGGGCGGGGTGCCGGCGATGACGCCGATCCTCTTGTCCTTCAGCCGCGGGTCGTCGAGCGCCTTGAGGCCCTCGATCTCGCCCTTGCGGGTCACCACGGCGTAGGCCGAGCGATAATAGGGGTTCGTCGGCTGCACCACTTCGCCGCCCGAGGTCCCGATGATCAGATCGCACAATCCGTTGCCGAGGGTGTTGCGGACGAAGCCGGGCCCCTGCGTCAACCAGTAGTAGCGCAGCTTGACCTTCAGCTCGTCGGCAACGATGGCCGCGATCTTGTTCTCGAAGCCGTCGCCCTTGCGCTGGGAGAACGGCATGTTGCCGGGGTCCGAGCAGACCCGCAGGACATCGGTCGTGACGAGATCGGGCAGGTGCTGGGCCCGAGCGTCGCGCGCCCCTGCTGCAACCAGCAGGAGCGCGACGACGACGATAAAAGAGTGGTTCCGGGGCATCAGCCGCCCAGGCACTCGGTCTCCGCCTTCTTGTAGGCCTCGGGCTTGTCTTCCTTCTCGGCCGGACGGGCACGACCCCAGGCACCGGCAGCGCGGGCGCGCAGGTACACGTAGAGGTCGTTAGCGTAGCACATCACGTTCTTGTTATCGCCGAAGGCGGGCATCACCTGGTTGGAGGTGTTGTTCACGTCCTGCTTGCCGCCAGCGAGGATGCCGTAGAACTCCTCGTAGGAGAGGCGCTTCAGCGAATCCTTGAGGGCGGGCGCGTAGGTGGAGCCCATACCGTCCGGGCCGTGGCAGACGTGGCACTCGGCGTGATAGCGGCGATAGCCTCCGTAGGTGTACCAATCGACCTTCTTGCCGTCGTTGGTGATGCGGAAGGTCGGGTGACCGTCCTTGTCCAAGTACTTGCCGTCCTCGTCCTTCACGGCGGCGGCGGCCTTCAGGACCGGCTCATCGATCTCCTTGGCGTTCGGATCGAGCTTGTTGGCGAAGTCGCCCTTGGCGTCCTGCGCGAAGACGAGGGTGGCCGTAGGGACCGTGCCGAGGACGGCGGCGCCGACGAGACCAAGCAGAGCGATGGTTTTCATTGAGGACAACGACGTTTCTCCCGAGACCGTGATATTGCACCGCAACATAAACGTGCGGTTACGCCGGCTTCTTACATGCTCATTATAAAAACATAAAGATGCCGGCGCGGAAACCGCACCGGCATCTCTTTGCATGGCTGGGCCATGCGACCGAGCGTCTCTCGCGGGGACTTCCGTTTGATCGGAAGCCCTCCCGCCGGCCTCACGGTCGGCGGGAGCTGTCCGAGACTTAGTTGTTCGGCAGAGCGAAGACGGTGAGCTGGCCGCCGAGGTTGGTGTAGCTCGACAGGGCGGCGTAGCCACCCACCGCGCCGAGGCCGGCGTTCGGGTCGGTCAGACCGGCCGCAAGGCCGATGCCGGCCCAGCCGCCGACGCCCGACAGGACGCCCACGTACTGCTTGCCCTTGTGCTCGTAGGTCATCACGTTGCCGATGATGCCCGACGGGGTCTTGAACTTGTAGAGTTCCTTNGACGCCCGACAGGACGCCCACGTACTGCTTGCCCTTGTGCTCGTAGGTCATCACGTTGCCGATGATGCCCGACGGGGTCTTGAACTTGTAGAGTTCCTTACCCGTCTTTGAGTCGACGGCCTTCAGGTAGCCTTCGAGGGTGCCGTAGAACACCACGTCGCCGGCCGTGGCGAGCGCGCCGCCCCAAGCCGAGAACTGCTCGGGGTTCGACCACTTGATCTTACCGGCCACGCCGTCCCAGGCGATGAAGTTACCCATGCCGCCGTGCGAGCCGGGGGCGGGGTACATCGACAGGGTCGCGCCAACATAGGGCTGGCCCGGGGTGTAGGTCACCTTGAAGGGCTCGTAGTCCATGCAGACGTGGTTGGTCGGCACGTAGAACAGGTTGGTCTTGGGCGAGAACNACATAGGGCTGGCCCGGGGTGTAGGTCACCTTGAAGGGCTCGTAGTCCATGCAGACGTGGTTGGTCGGCACGTAGAACAGGTTGGTCTTGGGCGAGAACGCCGCCGGCTGCTGGTCCTTGGAGCCGAGAGCCGCCGGGCAGATGCCCTTGGAGTTCACGTCCTCACCGTTCTGCTCGGTCGAGTACTTCGACACGACCAGCGGGCGGCCGTAGGTCTTGGAGCCCTTGTCCATGTCGACCTTGGTGGCCCAGTTCACCACCGGATCGTACTTCTCGGCGACGAGGAGTTCGCCGGTCGCGCGGTCGAGGGTGTAGCCGAAGCCGTTACGGTCGAAGTGCGTGAGCAGCGGGCGATCCTTGCCGTCGACCTTCTGGTCGGTGAGGATCATCTCGTTGATGCCGTCGTAATCCCACTCGTCGTGGGGGGTCATCTGGTAGACCCACTTGGCGGCGCCGGTGTCGGGGTTACGCGCCCACACCGTCATCGACCACTTGTTGTCGCCCGGACGCTGCTTCGGGTTCCAGGTCGAGGGGTTGCCCGAGCCGTAGTAGAAGAGGTCGAGCTTGGGATCGTAGGAGAACCAGCCCCAGGTGCAGCCGCCGCCGGTCTTCCACTGATCGCCTTCCCAGGTCTTCAGTGAGGAGTCCTTGCCGACCGGCTTGCCGAGATGGGTGGTCTTCTCGGGGTCCATGATCATGTCGGCGTCGGGGCCCTGCGAATGGCCGCGCCACACCTTCTTGCCGTCCTTGAGGTTGTAGGCGGTCACGTGGCAGTTCACGCCGAACTCGCCGCCGGAGATGCCGACGATGACCTTGTCCTTCACCGGGAGAACAGTGGCGGTGTTGGTCTCGCCCTTCGACGGGTCGCCGTTCTTGACCGACCAGTTCACCTTGCCGGACTTGGCGTCGAGCGAGACGAGGGTGGTGTCGGCCTGATGCAGCAGGATGGTGCCGTCGGCATAGGCCAGACCGCGGTTGACGGTGTCGCAGCACATCACCGGGATGACCGACGGATCCTGCTTCGGCTCGTACTTCCACACGATCTTGGCGCCCTGGTCGAGGTCGAGGGCGTAGACGATGTTCGGGAAGGGGGTGTGGACGTACATCATGTTGCCGACGACGAGCGGGGAGCCCTCGTGGCCGCGCAGCACGCCGGTCGAGAAGGTCCAGGCGACCTGGAGGTTCTTGACGTTGCCGGCGTTGATCTGGTCGAGCTTGGAATAACGGGTGTTGGCGTAATCGACCGTCTGAAGCGCCTGCTCCGCCGGGTTGGCGATGGACTTCAGGACGCTTTCGTTGGCCAGCGCCGGGGTGGCGGCGGCGATGCCGGCACCGAGTGCGAGAAGGTGTACCGCTCTCATGGATTCCTCCGACAGACCTTGATCCGCAGCCGGCAACACGAAGTATTGCCGCTGAAGACTGGCCTGCTGTTTGCGACAGGGATCAATTGAGCCTCGGCAACTCGCGAAAAGGCGCAGACGGCGCAGGATTATCCCGACCCATCAACGGCTTAACCGGCCGGAACCGCATCCCTGGCGGCTCCCCAAGTCCGAAGCTTGAACGAACTCTAAGAAAATTTCGGGCGGCGTCAACACGCTTTCTCCGGTGGAATGTCGCATGTGGACAGGCACATTCGAAGAAATTTGTTTGGACCCACCTGGATTTTGCGCTGCAACAAATTGTACGCGGCGCAAAAGTCCTCGGCTCAACTTGCAAAGAATCGTCGCGGCGCAGCATTCACCATGCGCTTCCGGAATGTGGCGGCGGGCAAATCCGGCAATTCGAACCGTGGCATGCGCGGGTTGCAGCGCGCCCGGCCACTTCGATCACGGCGCCGCAGGGACGCCCTTCGGCCAAGCGCAAGCGCTTCGGATCATTCGCTGATCGGGCTTAGGCCGGATGATGAGCGGCGGGACGGTGGATAGGTCCGATCCCGTGCGTTGCCTTGCCGCATCCTCCCGATCGCAAGCAGCAACGGGGACGCGCGCACCGCGAATCGGCCTGTCGAAAACTACTGGGCGATCACGCCGGGGAAGCGTGCGGCGAGGTCGGCGCGGGTCGCCTCCAGGAATGCCCGGTCGCGCTGGCCCCGCGGCCGGTCGAGAGGCACGGTCGCGAGCAGGCTCGCGGGCCGGGCCGAGACCAGCAGCAGCCGGTCGGCGATCTCCAGCGCCTCGGCCACGTTGTGGGTGACCATCAGGATGCTGGTGCCCCTCCCGGCGACGGTCTCGACCACGAGTCCACGTAAGCCCGCGGCGGCGGTGTCGTCGAGGGAAACGAACGGCTCGTCGAGGACGAGGATGCGCGGCTCCAGCGCGAGCGCGCGGGCGAGCGCCACCCGCCGCTGCATGCCGAGCGACAGCGCTCCAGGGAAGCGCTCGCGCCAGGGCGCAAGCCCGAGGGATTCGAACAGCCCGTCGAGGTCGCGCCCGCGCCGGTCCCGCGGCAGGCCGAGGCGGACGTTCTGCTCGATGGTCCGCCACGGCAGCAGGCGCGGGTCCTGGAACACCATGGCGATGCCGACCGCGTTCGGGTCCGGCGTCACCGCGCCCTCGAAGTCGTGGTCCAGGCCGAGCAGGATGCGCAAGGTGGTGGTCTTGCCCGCGCCCGAGGGGCCGATCAGGCAGGTAATCTCGGCCGCGCTCAGCGAGAAGGCGAGGCCGCGCACCGCCTCGACCGGCTCGGTGCGGGCGCGGCGATAGACCTTGCGGTCGACCCGGACCGTGAGCAGCGTCGACTCAGCGCCAGCGGCGGACATGGGCGTCGAGGGGCTGGAGGATCAGGGCGTCGATGGCGAGCATCACGCTCATGAAGACGACGCTGTAGCCGATCACGGCGGTCACGTCGAAGAGGGTGAAGTAGTAGTTGATGGCGAAGCCCACCCCGTTCGGGCGCCCGAGCAGCTCGACCACGAGCACGATCTTCCAGGCGAGCGAGATGCCGGAGCGGGCCGCCGCCACCATGAACGGCTGGAGTTGCGGCAGCAGAACGTGGGCGATCCAGGTGCGGCGGTCGAGCCGGTAGGTCCGGGCCATCTCCTCCAGGCCCGGATCGAGCCCGCGCGCGCCCTCGCGCATGATGACGGCGACGTTGGGCAGCTTGTTGATGGCGACCGCGACGATCGCCGCGGTCTCGGTGAGCCCCAGCCAGACATAAGCCAATACCGTGATGACGAGGGCCGGCGTGTTCAGCACCATGAGGAGCGGCGTGTCGAGCAGCCGGTCGGCGAGCCTGGAACGCCCCAGCGCGATGCCGAGCAGGACGCCGAGGCTCATGGCGATGACGAAGGAGATGCCGACGCGGGCGAGCGTGACCCCGACGTTGAACAGCAGGTCGCCGCTCTCGGCCTCGCGGATGATGAAGGCGAGGACCGCGCTCGGCGCCGGCAGGGTCCGCACGTCGGCATAGACGGAGACGCCCTGCCACAGGGCGAGCAGAACGGCGAGCGAGACGAGGCGCGCGATCAGGGCCATGCGGTCGGATCAGGCGGCCGAAGCGGGCATCGGCCTCACGCTTTGGACGCGTCGAGGTAGAGGTCCGGCGGCAGCGTCTTGCCGGAGCCAAGGAGCTGCGTGCCCGCGAGCCGGGCGAGCGTCGCGTAGATGCGCTCGCCGTCCGCCCGCTCCGCCCCGACCGTGCGGCGCGGGATGCCCGAGAGGAACTCGCGCTTCAACGCCTCGAAGGTGGCGTCGTCGTCCGCCGCCATCAGCGGGCGCACGGTGGCCCACAGGCCGGCATCGGTGGCGAGCGCTTCCTTGGCCGCGGTCGAGGCGCGGGCGAAACCCTTCACGATCTCGGGGCGCTCCGTGACAGTGCGGCCCTCGAACAGGTAGCCGATCAGCGCCACCGGTCCCTGCGCCCCGAACGCCCGCATCACGTCGTCGGCGGAGATCAGCCGCTTGAAGCCCTTGGCCTGGAGCCGGGCGCAGTATTGCCAGTAGAGGAGCGCCGCATCGAGCTCGCCGCTCTCCAGCTTCTGCGCCAGCAGCGGCGGCGCGCCGTAGGCGAGTTGCGCGGCGGAGTCGAGATCGAGCCCGGCCGCCTCGCGCGCCTGCGCTTTCAAAAGAATCCAGTTCTTGTCGAGGGCACCGCCCGCGACGCCGAGGCGCTTGCCCGCGAGGCTCTTGAGATCGGTGATCGGGCTGTTCGCGGGCACCATCAGGGCGCCCTCGGTGGTGGAATAGGGGGTGAAGCGCACGCCCCTGCCCTCGTTGCCGAGGCGGGCCGCCCAGATCAGGTCGCCGACGATGGCATCGACTTGATCACCCAGGAAGGCGATGCGGGCGGCATCGTTGCCGGCGAGCTTGACGGTCTCGAGGGTGAAGCCGTTGGCCTCGTCGAGGCGCCGCTCCTTGATCACGGCAGCTTCCCAGGAGGCGGTGCCGAAGGGCAGCACGCCGAGCCGGAACGTTTCCGCCGCCGCGCGCGCCGACCCCAACGACTGGCCGAACCCGGCCAGCGCCGCCGCTCCGGCCGCGAGCATTCCGCGCCGTGACAGCATCGGCGTCACCTCCCGCTGTTCCGACGACCGCGAGCGGCCGCCATTCTGTTGAAGAATCTCATAAGGGCTGGCCCCTGCGGCGTCCACAGCCGAGCCCGGCCTTTCCCGTGCGACACGCAGGCGTGATCCGGCTCTCTTACGCTTGCGCGGCCACTCCGCCCGGAGCACTTTCCGGCCGAGGACAGCGGGAGGGCGAACGATGACGCAGACGCGTGAAGCGGTGTTCGACGAGGCGACGATCGAGCAGCGGCTGAAGGAAGAGTTGCCGGCATGGCGGCTGGAGGACGGCTGGATCCGCCGCACCTACAAGACCGCCTCGTGGAAGAGCACGCTGATGGTGATCAACACGGTGGGCCATCTGGCGGAGGCGGCGTGGCACCATCCCGACCTCACGGCCTCCTATGCCTGGGTCGAAGTGCGGCTGATGAATCACGCCGCCAAGGGCATCACCGAGAAGGATTTTTCGCTGGCCAAGAAGATCGAGGAGGTGGTGGGCTGGCAGCCCGGCACCGAGGGCGGCGGCTTGGAAGGCACGCCGACGGACCCGCGGTTCGCCTACATCAAGTACGAGAAGTAGGGCCGGGTCCGCCTCGGCGCGGATCGAGATGCGGATCGCGCCCAAGCGCATTCCGACGAAGTGGACACCGGTTCGTCGCAAGAATGCGCGGTACAACAACAATTCGGAGACGCCGACCTGATGCAATCAGGTCGGCGTCTCCAGGTCAGCGGCTGCCTTTGAGCCCGTCTCGGACCTGCTCGACGAGGAAGCGTTCGGCACGCTGCCATGCCTCGTCGGTATCGCCGCGAAAGTTGAGGTCGCGGGACAGGATATCCCGGCCGGTGCGTGCATCCACCAGCCGCGCCCAGTGCTGCAGGATCAGCGTGCTGCTCTTGTGAACCACGCCGACGAAGACCCACGCGGCACCCTCCTCCTGGGCAACACGCAGAACGCAGGCGGCATCACTGGGAGGGCAGGCCCCCAACGGGCCGTCGGCCGGAAGGAGCGTCGCGCGGGCGAGCCCGAGACGGGTCAGGTCGGCGGCCAGACTCTCGCCGAGCCGCGCCAGCCGCTCGGCATGCTGCGCGGCCTGATCGGTCGGCTCGCCGGACGTGTCGAGGAGCTTGATCGGCAGCACCGCGAGCGCGGGCGGGCGAGTCCCCTCGGCTCCGGCGGGGGCGGCGGCGAGCGCGGCCAACACGAGCGCGACGGCTCGGACCCGCCGACCGTTCGCCGGAATGGCGCCGGCCAAGGAAGCGGCCAAGGAAGCGGCGGACATCAAGCCGACCTCACGGCCTGCGCCGCGTGAAGCGCCTTGAACTCCGGGATGCCGAAGGTCGCGACGACGGCGTGGCTCTCGTCGAGGATTTCGTAGACCGGGCCGTCGATGAAGCGGTTCGTGAAGTAGACGATCACGTCCTGATCGCCGCCGCCCTCCGTGTGCGGCTCGCCGCCGGCCCGGCCGGCGACGTAGCTGCCGACGGGCCGGACCTCCTTCAGGCTACCGTCCGGCCGGTAGATCCGCAATTCGCCCTGCAGGACGAGCGTCCGGTAATCGGCCCCGTGCCGATGCAGGGCGATCCGCTCGTTGGCCGCGAACTTGAAGAGCAGATCGACGATCCGCGCGTCTTCATCAACGCTGAGGATGTGGTAGGCGGCGTGGTCGAAGCCCTTGATGGTCTGCCACGCGATGGCGCGGTCGTCGAAGGGGAGCGTCGGCATGGCGTCCTCCGGATGCGGCCGTGCGCAGGCGGGGTGCCCGCGCTCCCTCGGCCGATCCGGATTGGAGACCGGTTCCGCGTTCCGCTCTTGCCATTCGGTGCCAGCCCACCGACCGTGAGGACGGGAGGCGCGCATGTCGGATCACGGTCTGACCCGGGCACGGACGATGGGGCCGATCGCCGAGGCGATCCGGACGGCGGGCGGATCGCTCGCGCGGGTGTTCGGCCGGGCCGGGATGCCGCTGACCCTGCTCGATACGCCCGACCGGCTGATCCTGCTACGTGACCAGCTCACGCTGGTCGAGGCTGCGATCCGCGAGATCGGCGATCCGTCCCTGCCGGCCCGGCTCTCGACGGCCACCGGCATCGCCGGCCTTGGGCCCATCGGTGTGCAGGTCCGCCTCTCGGCGACGCTCGGTGCGGCTGTGCAGCGGGTGGAGGTCGTCACGCCCCTGCTTCTCCAGACGGCAACCTGGACCGGCCTGCATCGGCGCAGGGCGGACGCCTTCTACGGCTACGCAGTCACGGAGCGGATCGAGGCGGGGCGGCAGGCCAACGAGGTGCTGGCGCTCGGCTATCTCCTCGGCACGGTCCGCCACTTCCTCGGCGCCGCGTGGCGGCCGGAGCGGGCCGTGGTGACGGGCGCGCATCTCGCCGCGCGCAGGGAGATCGAGGATGCGTTCGGTTGCGAGATCGCGCTCGGACCACGGGCGGGCCTCGTCTTTCCGATACACCACCTCGAAGCCCCGAATCCGAACCGCCTCGATGCATCAGAGGCCGCCGACGACACGCCGATCGGCAGCGATTTCGGGACGTGCGTCGCGCACCTGATCGAACTCGGTCTCGACGAGGCGCGCCCGTCCATCGATGGGATCGCCGGTCGCCTCGGGCTGTCGCGGCGCACCCTCCAGCGGCGGCTGGAAGCCGAGGGAACCGGCTACGCGGAGATACAGCGCCGCGTGCTGATCCGCCGTGCCAGGGCTCTGCTCGCAGTCGACCGCCTGCCCATCGGCCGCATCGGACTCGAACTCGGCTATGCGGACGCGGCTCATTTCAGCCGTGCCTTCCTCGAATGGACAGGCCTGACGCCGCGCCAGTGGCGCAGCAGCCTGCGGAACGGGCCGCCGGCCTGATAACGAAAAAGGCCGGGCGAACCCGGCCTTCTCCGTCACCGATCCGGCATCGCCCCCGCGGGGCGAGACGGTCGCAAAAATTACTTCTTCATCGCGTCGGCCTTCTGGATCAGCGCCTCGGCCATGCGGATCGAGGCGATGTCGATCAGGCGGCCGTCGAGGGCCACGGCGCCGCGGCCGGCCTTGGCGGCCTCTTCCATGGCCACGAGGATGCGGCGGGCCTTGTCGACCTCCTTCTCGGAGGGCGTGAACACCTCGTTGGCGAGTTCGATCTGCGAGGGGTGGATCGCCCACTTGCCCTCGTAGCCGGCGGCGGCGCAGCGGCGGGCGGCGGAGAGGTAGCCGTCCTTGTCCGAGAAGTCGCCGAACGGGCCGTCGACCGGGCGCAGGCCGTAGGCGCGGCAGGCCACCAGCATGCGCTGCTGGGCGAACAGCCACGGGTCCTGCCAATGCGTCTGGCGGTTGCCGGCCTCGTCCTTGTCGGTGAGGACCGAGTAGTCCTCGTTGACGCCGCCGATCACGGTGGAGCGGGTGCGGCAGGAGGCGGCGTAGTCGGCCACACCGAAGGACATCGCCTCGAGACGCTTGGAGGACTGGGCGATCGCCTCGACGTTGGCCATGCCCAGCGCGGTCTCGATCAGCACCTCGAAGCCGATCTTCTTCTCGCGCTTCTTGGCCTGCTCGATCTGGGTCGTCAGCACGTCGATGGCGTAGACGTCCTGCGGCACGCCGACCTTGGGGATCAGGATCATGTCGAGGCGCGGGCAGGCCTCGACGATATCGACCACGTCGCGGTACATGTAGTGGGTGTCGAGACCGTTGATGCGGATCATCATGGTCTTGTTGCCCCAATCGATGTCGTTCAGGGCCTGGATGATGTTCTTGCGGGCCTGCTCCTTGTCGTCGGGAGCGACCGCGTCCTCGAGGTCGAGGAAGATCACGTCGGCGGCCGACGTGGCCGACTTCTCCATGAAGGTCGGGTTGGAGCCGGGAACCGCGAGTTCCGAGCGGTGCAGGCGGGGGGTCGCCTGCTGGATCAGGGTGAAGCTCATCGTGATTCCTCCGTTTCTGAGACCGTTTGCCTCGGCACCCGCGTTCTCGCGCGTCGCGCCGTCTATCTCGCGCGCGGAGCCCGGCCGTCCAGCCGAGCCCAGCGACACGTGAACCTGATCGTTCGCCTTAACCGGTCGCGCCGAAGCCGACGGCGATGCAGTTGATCGACAGGAGCAGCGCAGACTTCACCGCCTCGCGCTTGTCCTCGTCGGTCTCGCTGCGGTAGCGGCGCAGCAGCTCGACCTGCTCGCGGCTGACCTGATTGATGGTCGGCAGGCGCCCGTGCAGGCGCTCGCGGAACTGCGGGAAGCGCTGGGCAAGTTCGCGGTCGCCGCTGATGCGCAGCACCATCTCCCGCGTCAGCGCGTATTCGCGCTCGATCATACCGAAGATGCGCCCCCGCACGCCCGCGTCCTCGACGAGGCCGGCATAGTCGCGGGCGATCTCCAGATCGACCATCAGCAGCGTCTTCTCGACCTCGTCGAGGACGAGACGGAAGGGACGCGAGTTTTCGAACAGGCGCCGCAACAAAGCTTCGCCTTGCTCCCCGCGCACGTCGATGAAGCTCTTCAGCCCCGAGCCGACGCCGTACCAGCCGGTGATGACGTGGCGGTTCTGCGACCACGCGAACACCCACGGGATCGCGCGGAGATCCGACAGCGACTTGGCGCCGAACCGGCGCGCCGGCCGCGAGCCGATGTTGAGCAGCGAAATCTCGTCGAGCGGGCTCGCTGCCTGGAAGTAATCGACCAGCCCCTCGGCCTGGATGAAGTTGACGTAGGCCGCCCGCGAAGCGCCCGAGAGCGCCTCCAGCGCGTCGTCGGACTCGGAGCGCGAGCCGTTGAGGCCGTTCTTTTCCGAATGCAGCGCGTGCTCGAACACGGAGGCCGCCAGCAGCTCCATCTGGTAGGCGGCGGTGCCGCGGTTGGCGTACTTGAACGAAACGACCTCGCCCTGCTCGGTGATGCGGAAGCGCCCGTTGATCGAGCCCGGCGGCTGGGCCGCGATGCCGCGATGGGTCGGCACGCCGCCGCGGCTGACCGAGCCGCCGCGACCGTGGAAGAAGGCAATCGGCACGCCGGCCTGCTTGCCGAGATCGGTCAGCTTGGTCTGCGCCTTGTACAGCTCCCAGTTCGAGGCGACGAAGCCGCCGTCCTTGTTCGAATCCGAGTAGCCGATCATCACCTCCTGCACCCCGCCCTGCCAGCGGGTCGCGCGGCGCACCACGGGGATGCCGAGCAGCTCCTTCATGATGGCGGGCGCGGCGCGCAGGTCGTCGATGGTCTCGAACAGCGGCACGACCGGCAACGGGCAGATCTCGGTGCCGGCGGCGTCGAGGAAGAGGCCGGCCTCCTTGGCCAGAAGGTAGGCGCCGAGCACGTCCACGGTGGAGCGCGTCATCGACAGGATGAAGGCGCCGAAGGCCTCGCGGTCGAGCTGCTCGCGCATCTCGCCCACCAGCGCGAAGGTCGCCAGCGTCTCGCGGGCGTCGTCGGGCAGCCGGTCGGCGTAGTCCTCGAACGAGGTCTCCGGGGTGCGCGGCCGGGCGAGCTCAGTGAGCAGCCACTCCTTCCACGCCTGCGAATCGAGGGCCGGCGGCTCGCGGTCGCCGTTGCGCAGCTTCCACAGGGCGTGGAGCGTCTTGGTGGTGCGCGTGGAATTCTCGCGCAGATCGAGGCGGACGGTCGAAAACCGAAAAATCTCGACCATGCGGCGCACGGGGCGCACGATGTCGGTGGCGAGCGAGCCGCATTTGGCGTCGGCGAGCCCCTTCTCCAGGGTGCGCAGATCGTTGATCAGCCCGTCCGCGCTCGGATAATCGGGCCCGACCGAGCGGACGCCCTTGTTGCGGGCGATGGTCGCTTCGAGCTTGCGCAGCACGCAGGACAGGAACTGGCGGTAGGCTTCGCCGGGATTGCGGTTGGCGATGGCGCGGGCGTCACCCGATTCGGCGAGCAGGCTCGCGAGTTCGGTGCGGAACGTTTCCGGCACCGGCAGCGAACGCTCGGTGATCGAGAGCACGCGGCCGAGATGGGTGATGCGGTCGCGGTAGCGCCGCAGGCTCGCCAGCGCGTTGCGCTGCAGCGTCTCGCGGGTCACGCTCGCGGTGACGTAGGGGTTGCCGTCGCGGTCACCACCGATCCAGCTTCCGAACTGGAAGAACGGCGGCACCTCGAAGGTCTCGTCCGGATAATACTGCGCGAGGCTCTCCTCCAAGGAGAGCAGCATCTCGGGCAGCATCTCGAACAGCGACTCGTCGAAGAAGTGCAGGCCCCAGGCGACCTCGCGCTCGACGGTGGCCTTCTCCAGATGCAGCTCGCCCGTCATCCAGATCAGCTCGATCTGGTCGCGCAACTCGTTCATCAGGCCGTTGCGCTCGCGCTCGGTCCAGCGCGGCAGTTCCAGCTCGCGCAGCACGAGGTAGATGCGGCGCAGCTTCTCCAGCACGGTGACGCGCTTGCCCTCGGTGGGGTGCGCCGTGATGGTCGGGCGGATGCGCAGGTTCTTCAGCAGCGCGTGGATCTGCGGCGCGTCGATGCCCTTGGCGGAGGCCTCCGCCAGCACACGCGCGAACGAGCCGTTCAGCGCCTCGCGACCCTGGTCGCGCTCGACGTGGCGGCGACGGCGCATGGCCGCGTTCTGCTCGGCGATGGAGACGAGCTGGAACCAGATGCCCTGCACCTGGAGCGCGCGGGCCAGCATCTCGGGCGTGTAGGACGAGATGTCGGCACGCCCGTGCAGCACGTCCTCCAGCTCGGGATCGTGGCGGCGTGCCACGTCGAGCAGGGCGTGGAACAGGATCTCGAGGGCGTCCTCAGTGGCCGTGCCGGTGATGACCGGCGGCGCGAAGGTCGTGTCGGTCGCGGCTGACGGCCGGGCGTGCAGCGTCTTGGTCATGGGAATCCCCCCTGGCGAGGTTCATTTTTGGGACTTTGCGGGCCGTGCCCGCACAACGATGGATCGCCTCCATTCACGGGGCGCCTCTCCTCCCCCTTGCGGGGAAGAGCCGGAGGTGGGGGTCGGGCAGGATAAGGCGCTGAGGTTCCCCCTGAACCACCCCCACCCCTACCCCTCCCCGCAAGGGGGGAGGGGAATGGCGGCCTCAGGCCGCGCGGGCGAGGACGTCGGCGACGGTCTGGCCGAAGGAGCCCGGATCGGGCGCCACGGTGAGGCCGTAGGAGCGCATGATCTCGGCCTTCTCGGCGGCGCTGTCGCCGGTCGCCGAGATGATCGCGCCGGCATGGCCCATCCGGCGGCCCTTCGGGGCGGTCAGGCCCGCGACGAACCCGATGACGGGCTTGGAAAAATTCTCCTTGATCCAGGCCGAGGCCTCGGCTTCCTGCGGGCCGCCGATCTCGCCGATCATCAGCACGGCCTCGGTCTCCGGGTCCTGCTCGAACAGGGCGAGGTGATCGAGGAAGGACGAGCCGTTGATCGGATCGCCGCCGATGCCGACTGAGGTCGAGATGCCGATGCCGAGTTCCATCATCTGCGCGGCGGCCTCGTAGCCGAGCGTGCCGGAGCGCGAGATGACGCCGACCTTGCCCGGCAGGTAGATGTGGCCGGGCATGATGCCGAGCATCGACTTGCCGGGCGAGATGATGCCGGCGCAGTTCGGGCCCACCACCATGGTGCGCTTGTCGCGCGGGTAGCGGCGCAGGTAGCGCTTCACCCGCATCATGTCCTGGGCCGGGATGCCGTCCGTGATCGAGCAGACGAGCTTCAGCCCGGCATCCGCCGCCTCCATGATCGCGTCCGCGGCAAACGGCGGGGCGACGAAGGTGATCGAGGTGGTGGCGCCGGTCGCCTCCACCGCGTCCTTGACGGTGTTGAACACCGGCACGCCGCAATGGGTCTTGCCGCCCTTGCCGGGTGTGACGCCGCCGACGACGTTCGAGCCGTAGGCGATCATTTCCTTGGCGTGGAAGGTGCCCTTGTCGCCCGTGATGCCCTGGACGATGATCGGGGTCTTCTCGTCGATGAGAATGCTCATGGCGTGATCCTCCCCGTTCCTTAGCGCTTGGCGCCGTTGCAGGCCTCGACGGCCTTCTTCGCGGCGTCCGTCAGGGTGTCGGCGGTGATGAGGGCGAGCCCGCTCTCCGCGATGATCTTCTTGCCGGCCTCCACGTTGGTGCCGGCCAGACGCACCACCAGCGGCACGTCGATCTTCACTTCCTTGGCCGCTTTGACGACGCCTTCCGCGACCCAGTCGCAGCGGTTGATGCCGGCGAAGATGTTGACGAGGATCGCCTTGACGTTGCGGTCCGACAGGACCAGCCGGAAGGCGGTCGCGACGCGCTCAGGGCTGGCGCCGCCGCCGACATCGAGGAAGTTTGCCGGCTCACCGCCCGCGTGCTTGATCATGTCCATGGTGGCCATGGCCAAACCTGCGCCGTTGACGATGCAGCCGATCTCGCCGTCGAGGCCGATATAGCTGAGGTTGTGCTCGGCGGCCTGGGCCTCGCGCGGATCGCCCTGGGACGGGTCGTGCATGTCCGCGATGTTGCGGCGGCGGAACAGGGCGTTGTCGTCGAACGACATCTTGGCGTCGAGCGCCAGCACGCGGTCGTCCTTGGTGACGACGAGCGGGTTGATCTCCAGCATGGTGCCGTCGCAATCACGGAACGCCCGGTAGGCGTTCATGATGGTCTTCACCGCGGCCGAGACCTGCTTGATGTTCAGCCCGAGCTGGAACGCGATCTCGCGGGCCTGGAACTGCTGCAGGCCGACGGCGGGCTCCACCACCACCTGGATCAGGGCCTCGGGCTCCTTGGCGGCGATCTCCTCGATGTCCATGCCGCCGCGCTGGGAGGCAATGACGCGCACGCGCTCGGCCTTCCGGTCCAGCACGTAACCGAGATAGAGTTCGCGCTCGAACGGATCGGCGGTCTCGACGTAGACGCGCTGCACCGGCTTGCCCTCGGAGCCGGTCTGGAGCGTCACGAGGCGTTTGCCCAGCAGGTCGCGGGCGGCATCGCGGACTTCGTTGTAGGTGCGGCAGAGCTTGATCCCGCCGGCCTTGCCCCGCGCTCCGGCGTGGATCTGAGCCTTCACCGCCCAGAACGAGCCGCCGAGTTCGGTCGCGGCGTAGACCGCCTGATCAGGGCTGAAGGCGACGGCGCCCTTCGGGACGGCGACCCCGAAGCTCGCGAGCAGCTCTTTTGCTTGGTACTCGTGAACGTCCATCGAGACCTCCTTCGCGTTTCCTCGCGTTTCGTTGGAGCGACCTTCGCGGAAAAATTAGTTTTCGGGAAGCGGGTCTGCTCTCAATTTTTTCTTCTGATGTGGTTCAGTTTGCTTACCCGTCAGTGATTTAGCGGGCTTCTAAAATACAAAATCAGCAGCAGCGGATGGCGAGACCGCTCGTTGCCTGACATCATCTTGCGGTGCAGCATCGCCGCGCGCGTCCCCTCCCCACCCGGATCGGGCTTGCCCGATCCGGGCGAGCGAGGTGCGCATCTCGGGCAAGCCCGAAATGCGCCGGTGAGAGGACAATTGCGTCAGTTCACCTTGGCCTTGACGACCTCGTAGACCCGCTCGTTGAGCGCGGCGGCCTCGCCGAGGATACCTTCCAGTTCCTTGAGCCGCTCCTCGGCGAAGGCGCGGTCGTCCAGGCCCTTGGCGTTGACGTAGACGTTGAGCGCCGCCGAGCGCAGGCCGGCGAAGGCGGAGAGCACCGCGACGCCCGCATCCGAGATGACGTTGAGATTGCCCTTGTCGGCGGTGATCTCGGCGAGATCGATGACCTCGCGGCAGGCCCGGCAGCAGGCGAGCGGCACGTCGGTCGCGGTCTTCAGCGCTTCCTGAATTTTTTGCGCCCGCGCGGCCTTCTCCTCGTCGGTGCCCTTGGGAAGGCCGTAGGCCCCCATGACGGCGTCGAATGCCTCGACGTCGTCGGCGATCATGCCGGTGAGCGTCTTCCGCAGGGCCTCGGACTTTTCGAGAACCTGCTTCAGGTCGGCCTCGACCTCGACGTACTTCTTCTTGCCGATGGTGAGGTTGCACACCATCGACACGAGCGCCGCGCCCATGGCGCCGGAGATGGCGGCTGCCCCGCCGCCGCCGGGGGTCGGGGCCGAACTCGCCAGCCCGTCGAGGAACGTTTCGATGCTCTCAGATGCAGCCATGGCTCAGGCCATCTCCTTCGCCAGCTTGTAGATTTCCTCGGCGTCGAACACGCCCTCGCTCGACTCGAACAGTTTTGCGATGCAGGCGCGGTGCAGCTTGAGCTTCAGGCCGCCGATGCCGAGCGCCCCGAAGGCGCGCTTGCCGGCGTATTCCTTGCCCTTATCGGTCGCCTCGATGCCGCCGATGCCGAGCGGCGGCTGGGCGTTGTAGTCGGCCACGATCTCGATCGAGGACTCGTTCTGCCAAGCCGCCTGCGGCAGCAGTTCGAGGCCGATCGCGCCGGCGGCGAAAACCAGATGCGCGCCCTTCACCACCTCGGCGCGCGAGGCGTCGTCCGCGGTCTCGGCGGCGGTGACGTTCACCTTGAAGCGCTTGTTCACGGAATCGGCCGCGGCCTGCGCCTTGTCGAGCTTGCGCCCGCACAGCACGACCTCGGCGCCCTCGCCCGCGAGCAGGGCCGCGGAGCGCATGCCGACCGGGCCGGTGCCCGCGAGCACCACGGCCTTCTTGCCCGTCACCGAGCCGCCCGCCGCCTTGACGACGAGGGCCACGCCCGCCGCGGCGGTGGTGTTGGAGCCGTTCGAATCCAGCATGCAGGACACGCGGAACGGGCCGAAGAAGCGCTTCTTGACAGCCTGGAACACCCGCTCGCCCGCCGCCATGTCGCCGCCGCCGACGAAGATCGCCGTCGACTGCTTCTCCTTGCCGCCGCGGGTGTAGATGGTGCCATCGACATAGGCGCCGACGTTCTCGGGGGTGACGTTGCCGTAGCCGGTGATGTGGTCGGCCCCGCCGTCGTAGCCGACGACGACATCGAACACGCTCGGCGTGGCATCGGTGTCGAATTGGAAGAGCAGCTTCTTGGACATGATTCCTCTGAGAGTCGGTGTCCGCGTGAGACGCGGAGCGCTTCCTTGAGTGGCATCGAGGCCACCCATTCAAACCCGTCATTCCGGGGCGCCGGTAAGAGAACCCGGACCCGAAGGGGCGCGCCGGAGGCGTGCAATCCACCCGTGATGCGGCGCCGAGCACCGCTCCGTCGCGCCAAGTCCGTCCTTCCGAGTCGTGGATTCCGGGTTCCGCTACGCGGCCCCGGAATGACGACGGGGGTGGATGGCCTTACGCTTCGACGACGTTCTGCGGCTTGCCCGCGACGAAGGCCTCGACGTTGTCCACGAGCTGGTCGGCGAGGATCTGCATCGCCTCCTTGCTCGCCCAGGCCACGTGCGGGGTGACGATCAGGTTCGGCAGATCGGCGTCGCACAGGATGTTGCCGTCCTTCGGCGGCTCCTGGGCCACCACGTCGAAGCCGGCGCCGCCGATGGTGCCGTCCTTGAGCGCCTGGAGAAGCGCGGCCTCGTCCACCAGCCCGCCGCGGGCGGTGTTGATGAGGATCGCCGACTTCTTCATCTTCTTGAGCTCTTCGGCCCCGATCATGTTGCGGGTGTCGGGCGTGAGCGGCACGTGCAGCGTGATGACGTCCGACTGGGTCAGGATCGTCTCGAGATCGACGAGCCCGTCCTGCGGGAACACGTCGAAGGCCAGCACCTTCATGCCGAGCGCCTCGGCGCGCTTGGCGATCGACTTGCCGAGTGCCCCGTAGCCGATGATGCCGAGCGTCGAGCCGGCGATGTCGTAGATCGGATAATCGAAGTAGCAGAACTGCTTCGACTTGTTCCAGTCGCCGCGCCGCACGGAGTTGGCGTAGGGCACGATGGCGCGGCGCAGCGCGAACATCAGGCCGACGACGTGCTCGGGCACGGTGTTGAAGGCGTAGTTGCGGATGTTGACGACGGTGATGCCCTGGGCCTTCGCCGCGGCCTTGTCGACCACGTCCGTGCCGGTGGCCGCCACCGCGATCAGCTTCAGGTCGGGAAGCTGCTTCAGCGTGTCGGCGCGCATCGGCACCTTGTTGATGAGGGCGATCTCGGCGCCCTGGAGGCGCTCGACGATCTCCTCCGGCGTCCAGGTCGACTCGTATTCCTTGTACGCATGCGGGAAGTTGAATTCGCGAACCGTCGCATCGAGCGACTCGCGGTCAAGGAACACGACTTTCTTCGTCATTCTGGACCCCTTCCGGCCGACCGGCGCTGGCGTCCGCCGGCCCGCTGTTTCCTCACCTGTTCTTAACTTGTGGAAGCGGCGCCGTTGGCACGGCGCCGCTTCTTGAAATCAGCTCTTGGCGAGCGGGTTCTCGCGCAGGTAGCTGGAGGCCGCCGCGACGCCCGAGCCGGGAGTCACGTTGACGCCGTTGTCGATGAGCGACATCTCGGCACCGGCGATGGCGCCGAGCAGCGACAGCTCGTTCAGGTCACCGACGTGGCCGATGCGGAACACCTTGCCGGCGACCTGGGACAGGCCGGCACCGAGCGCGAGGTTGTAGCGCTCGTAGGCGTGCTTGATGATCTTGGCGCCGTCGACACCCTCCGGCACCAGGATCGCGGTGACGGTGTCCGAGTTCCACTTCGGCTCCTTGGCGCAGGTCTTGAGACCCCAGGCCGCGACGGCCTGGCGGGTCGCCTCGCCGAGCACGTGATGGCGGTGGTAGACGTTCTCCAGGCCTTCCTCGAACAGGCAGGCCAGCGCCTCGCGCAGGCCGTAGAGCAGCGGCACCGACGGGGTGTAGGGGAAGTAGCCGCCCGGGTTCTGCTTCAGCATGTCCTGCCAGTCGAAGTAGACGTGGGCGAGACGGTCGTTGTTGCCGCGCAGGGCCTCGGAGGCCTTGAGCGCCTTCGGGCTGATGCAGATCACGCCGAGGCCGGCCGGCAGCATCAGGCCCTTCTGCGAGCCGGCGATGGCGCAGTCGACCTTCCACTCGTCGGCCTTGAACGGCAGCGAGCCGATCGATGACACGCCGTCCACGAACAGCAGAGCCGGGTGGCCGGCGGCATCGATCGCCTTGCGCACGGCGCCGATGTCCGAGGTGACGCCGGTGGCGGTCTCGTTATGGACCACCATCACGGCCTTGATCTCGTGATTGCGGTCCTCGCGCAGGGCCTGCTCGATCTTGGCCGGATCGGCGCCGGTGCCCCACTCCTCCTCCTGAACGATCACGTCCAGGCCGATGCGCTGGGCCATGTCGATCCAGAGGTGGCTGAACTGGCCGAAGCGCGAGGTCAGCACCTTGTTGGTGCGCGCCAGCGTGTTGGTCAGCGCCGATTCCCAGATGCCGGTGCCGGAGGCCGGGAACAGGATGATGGTGCCGTCGGTCGAGCCGAACACCTTCTTGGTGTCCTGGAACAGCGGCTTCGTCAGGTTCGGGAAGTCGACCGAGCGGTGATCCTCGGACGGCACGATCATCGCGCGCTGCACACGGTCCGGGATGTTGGTCGGGCCGGGAACGAACAGGTGGTTGCGTCCCGGACGTCTCGTTGCCGCCATGAATGTCTCCTCCACTTGAAACCCGCGGGCCGGCCTTCGTGACCGCGTGCCCGCCTTAATCCTGGATGGCGGGCGAACGCCCGCCGCGAAACGTCGTCGGCCCCGCGGCGCGCGGGATGCGTCCGCCGCAAGCAACCGTCACTCTGCGATGTCGGATCGTCGAACGGCCCGGAGCGGCGAAGCGGCTGTGATCCCGCCCGCGTCGCGGCGCGTGCAGACACGCCGGTCGCCTCCGAAAGAACCGAACCCTCGATGCGTCAGCCTCGCGGCGCATTCAAGCGCGCTCCCGCTGATTGTCGTCGGCGTCCCCATCCCGTCGCGGTGACCCTGACGCCTCTGCCGGGCGTGTCCCGCGCGAGCCTCGACGGCCCGCGCGCGGCGGATCACCTTGGCCGCCGTTATGCGCCCCCCGGACGAAGATGCAAAACCGAAAAAACTGAACTGAAAAACAAAAAGATTTTCGTATGCACGGCCCGCAGGTGCACCGCACGCGGGCCGCGGAGCGAGGCTCGCTGCGGCGCAGCCGAGGGAGCGGGCGAGGGAGCAGGCAAGCGGCACGATCCTGCACACCCGTCCCCGCCGCCGTCATCAAACTGAGATCGGATTGGGTTTTGGCTCTGGCCGTTCGCGAGGCCGGAGGCGCTGGTGTCACAGGATCCGGAGACGACCATCCGCGTTCGGACGCTTTTTCTGTCCGATCTGCATCTCGGCACGAAGGGCTGCCAGGCGGCTCTGCTGCTCGACTTCCTGCGCGATGTCGATGCCGACACGATCTACCTCGTCGGCGACATCGTCGACGGCTGGCAGCTGCGCTCGGGCTGGTATTGGCCGCAGAGCCACAACGACGTGGTGCAGAAGATGCTGCGCAAGGTGCGCAAAGGCGCCCACGTCGTCTACGTGCCGGGCAACCACGACGAGTTCCTGCGCGACTATATCGGCATGACCTTCGGCGGCGTGGAGATCGCCGAGAGCCGCATCCACGAGGCGGCCGACGGCAAGCGCTACCTCGTCATCCACGGCGACCAGTTCGACATGGTGGTGCGCCATTCCAAGTGGCTCGCGCATCTGGGCGACTGGGCCTACACCGCGGCGCTCGCCGTCAACACCGTGGTCAACCGCGTCCGGCGGCGGCTGGGCCTGCCCTACTGGTCGCTCTCGGCCTGGGCGAAGCTGAAGGTGAAGAACGCGGTCAACTTCATCGGCCAGTTCGAGACGTTTCTCTCCGCGGAGGCCAAGCGCCAGGGCGCCGACGGGGTGATCTGCGGTCACATCCACCACGCCGCCCACCGCCAGATCGACGGCCTGACCTACCTCAACACCGGCGACTGGGTGGAATCCTGCACCGGCATCGTCGAGCATTACGACGGCCGGATGGAGGTGCTGCACTACCCGACCCTGCTGCGCCAGCGCGGCGCGGCGGAGGCCTACGAGCCCGCTCCCCTCCCCCGCGCCGTCGCCTAAAGATGCGCCTCCTCATCGCCACCGATGCGTGGCACCCGCAGGTCAACGGCGTGGTGCGCTCGATCGAGCGCATGACCGAGGCCGGCCGTACGCTCGGGGTCGAGACGGTGCTGCTGACGCCCGCCGACTTCGCCTGCGTCCCGATGCCGGGCTATTCCGAGATCCGGCTCTCGCTGGTGACCGCGGGCCGCGTGCTCGCCCGCTGGGACCGGCTCGCGCCGACGCATGTCCACATCGCCACCGAAGGCCCGATCGGCCACGCCGTGCGCGGCGCCTGCCTGCGGCGGGGGCAGGCCTTCACCACGAGCTACCACACCCGCTTCCCCGAATACCTCGCCGCCCGCGCCCCCGTGCCGGAGGCCTGGAGCTACGCGTGGCTGCGCCGCTTCCACGCCGCCGGCAGCGGCACCATGGTGAGCACGCCCTCGCTGGAGCGGGAACTCTCCGCGCGGGGCTTTGCCGGGCTGATGCGCTGGACCCGCGGCGTCGACACCGACCTGTTCCGCCCCTGCGACGGGGATGCGTTTCCGGGGCTACCCCGGCCGATCTTCCTCTCGGTCGGGCGCCTCGCGGTCGAGAAGAACCTTTCGGCCTTCCTGAGCCTCGATCTGCCGGGCTCGAAGGTGGTCGTCGGCGACGGACCGGACCGGGCCCGCCTCCAGGCCTTGGCACCGGAGGCCCACTTCCTCGGCGCGCTCACCGGCGAGGCGCTGGCGCGGGCTTACGCCGGGGCCGACGCGTTCGTGTTCCCGAGCCTCACCGACACCTTCGGCATCGTGCTGCTGGAAGCGCTGGCCTGCGGCGTGCCGGTGGCGGCTTTTCCGGTGACCGGCCCGCTCGACGTGATCGGCGAGACCGGCGCGGGCGCCCTCGACCACGACCTGCGCGCGGCGGCGCTCGCGGCGCTTGGCCTTCCGCGGGCGCGCTGCCGGGACGAGGCCCTGCGCTACACCTGGGCCGAGAGCGCGCGCCAGTTCTACGAGAACATCGCGCTCGCCCACGCCCTCGGGCCGATGCGGGCGATCCCGCGCCGCCTCCGGTCTGACGCGGCAGGCGACGAGGCCAAGCGCTTCGCCTGAGCGTTTTTCGAACGCTGCGGGATGACCGGGGCCGGCGGGGATGCCAAAACCGGCGCCCTTCCCTGCCCCGGCCCGCCCATGCGTCCCTTCGATCCCGCGCTCGCCGTCACCTATCCGGCCGTCATCGGCTGCGACGAGGTCGGGCGCGGCGCGCTCTGCGGGCCGGTGATGGTCGCCGCGGTCTGGTTCGATCCGGTGGCCTTCCCGCCCGATCTGCTGGCCCGCCTCGACGACAGCAAACGTCTCGACCGCGCCGCCCGCGAGGCGCTGACGCCATTGATCCGGGCGCATGCCCGCGTGGCCCTGGCCGGGGGCTCGCGGGCGCTGGTCGATCGGATCAACGTGCGCGGCGCCACCCTCGACGCCATGCGCCGGGCGGTGCGGCGGTTGGGGCTCGACGGCCCGGTCTGGGTCGATGGGCGCGACCCGATCCCCGGCCTCGACCAGCCCTGCCGTGCGGTGATCGGCGGCGACCGCCTCGTGCCGCAGATCGCCGCCGCCTCCATCGTCGCCAAGACTTTGCGGGATGACCTGATGCGGAAACTGGCGCTCCGCCACCCGGCTTATGCCTGGGAGCGCAACGCCGGTTACGGCACCGCGGCGCATCTCGCCGGGCTTTCGAAGTCGGGGCGCAGCCCGCACCATCGGGTGAGTTTCACCGGGCGGTTCGGGGATGGCGTGCCACACCGATCCATCCCACCCTCCTCTTCATCCTGAGGTGCGGAGCGAAGCGCAGCCTCGAAGGATGAGGGGTTTGGTAGGAGGAAGCGGCGGTTCAAAACAACGCCAGCTGCTCCCCCACCCGCGGCGGCGGGCAGAACAGCTCCGTGGTCTGCCGCAGTGGATCGTCCGCAAACCCCAGCCGGCGCTTGGCCAGGGCGAAGCGGCGGCGGATCAGGTCGGCGTAGGGGCCTTCGCCGATCATGCGGGTACCGAAAGCGGCGTCGTAGGTCTTGCCGCCGCGGGCGCCGCTCAACAACGAAAAGATGTGGGCGCGACGGCCCGGATAATGCTCGGAAAGCCAGTCGCCGACGAGGTCGTCGAGTTCGTGCGGCAGGCGCAGCAGCACGTAGGACGCCTCGCGGGCGCCCGCCGCCCGCACGCGCTCCAGGATCGCCTCGATCTCGTGGTCGTTGAGCGAGGGGATGATCGGCGCGACGATCGCCATCACCGGCACGCCCATCGCGGCCAGCCCCTCGATCGCCTCCAGGCGCTTGCCCGGATGCGGGGCGCGGGGCTCCATTCGCCGGGCCAGGCCCGGATCGAGGGTGGTGACGGAGATCGCGACCTTCACGAGGCCCTGTGCCGCCATCTCCGCGAGGAGACCGCGGTCGCGCAGGATCAGGTTCGACTTGGTGACGATGCCGACCGGATGGCGGAACCGGGCCAGCACCTCCAGCACCGCGCGGGTGAGGCGGTGCTCGCGCTCGATCGGCTGGTAGGGGTCGGTGGCGGTGCCGAGCGCGATGGTGCGCGGCCGGTAGCCCGGTGCCGACAATTCGCGCTCCAGCAGCGCCGCCGCGTCGGGCTTGGCAAAGAGCTTGGTCTCGAAATCGAGCCCCGGCGAGAGCCCGGCATAGCCGTGGTTGGGCCGGGCGAAGCAGTAGATGCAGCCGTGCTCGCAGCCGCGATAGGGGTTGATCGAGCGGTCGAACGAGATGTCGGGAGACTCGTTGCGGGTGATGATGGTGCGGGCGCGCTCCGGCGTCACCTCGGTGCGGCGAATAGCGACCTCGTCCGGGTGCCAGCCGTCGTCGAAGGCCTCGCGCCGGGTCGCCTCGAAGCGCCCGTCCGGGTTGGCCGTCGCCCCGCGCCCGCGCCGGCCCTCTGCGGCCACGCGGTTGCCCGCGAGCCGGCCCGCCGCTTCCCCCATCGCTTCCGATCCCTCACCGTATGGGACAAGAACATATCATGAACTCAATCATCGTCACTGCACAAGATTCGTGCATCCTCCGAAATGTACGCCTGTCGCCTCTCGGGCCGGCATGGCCTAGACGGCACAAAACCGATCTTCCGTTCGCGACAGGTGCTTTGGCCCGCCGATGATCTCCGGCCTGATCCACGTGGCACGCCCCGCCGACTCGGCGATCGAGGGCTTGGCCGATACGCTGAGCGCGCTCGTCGCGGGCGTGGCGGCGGGACTCGTGGGCGATGCCGTGATCGTCACCGCGACCGCGAACGAGGCCCTGGAGACCATCGCCGAGGGCAGCGGGGCGACCCTCGTCGTGCGGCCGCCCGGCACGAACCCGTGGATCGCGGGGGCGAAGGTCGCGCGGCGGGATTGGCTGCTCTGCCTGGAGCCGGGCGACATCCCCTCCGAGGGTTGGATCCGCAGCCTCGACCGCTTCGTCGGCACCGCCCGGCCCGACACGGCGCTCGGCCGGATGCGCCGGCTCCATGCCGGCCTGCCCGGTCGCCTCGCGGCGCGCGGCGAGAGCGTCGTCGGCGCGAGCCGCCCGCGGGCCGGCGACGTGGTGCGGCGCGAGCGGCTGCTGGCGGGGCTGCCCTTCGCCCCCCGCCTCAAGGTGCGGCTGCTGCTGGCCCGGCTGGAGCGGGCCTGAGCGTCTTATCGCTCGAACCGCGCCTGCAAACCGTGCCCATGGACTTTGGCCGAGAGCACGATCTTCGCGCCCGGCGGCAGCGGCGTCTTGAGGTCGCCGACGAACCGGTTCGGGGCGGCGCCCTTCAGCGCCACGGTCTCGGTCTTGCCGCCGGCCTGGATGTAGGCCTTGCCCGAAAGACCCGCCGTGGCGATCGGCTGGCCGCCCTCCTCGCTGACGAAGAAGGTCAGGCCCGTATCGGTGACGACGAGTTCGACCGGATGGTCTTCGGCCATGACGACCTGACCGCCGTTGGGGCCGCCCGCCATGGCGGGGGCCGAGAGGGCGAGGGTGAGCGCGGTGACGAGGAAGCGCATGGGGATGTCCTTTCGATCAGACCTTTGAGGGATGTCAGAACGCTCCGGCGGGGGCGCCCTCGGGGTGGTCGGAGGCCGGGCGGCGCGCCTGTTCGCGCAGGCGTTCCAGCGGGGCGCGGCCGAAAGCGAGAAACAGGAGCGGCGTCAGCACCGTGTCGAGCAGGGTCGCGCTGATCAGTCCGCCGAAGATCGTCACCGCCACGGGGTGCAAAATCTCCTTGCCCGGCGCGTCGGCGCCGATCAGCAGCGGCACCAGGGCGACGCCCGCGGCCAAGGCCGTCATCAGCACGGGGGCCAGTCGCTCCAGGCTGCCGCGGATGACGAGGTCGGGCCCGAACGGCAGTCCCTCGTGGATCGCCAGGTTGAGGATGTGGCTGACCTTGAGGATGCCGTTGCGGGTGGCGATGCCGGTGAGCGTGATGAAGCCGATCATCGAGGCGACCGAGAGCGGCTGTCCGGCGATCCAGAGTGCGGCCACCGAGCCGATCAGCGCCAGCGGGATGCTGCCCAGGATGATCAGCGTGAACGCAGCCGAGCGGTAGCGGCTGTAGAGCAGGGCGAAGACGAGCCCGAGCGACAGCAGCGAGAGCAGGCCGATGGTCCGGCTCGCTTCCTCTTGCGCCTGGAACGCGCCTTCGAGACGCGTGACGTAGCCGTTGGGGAGTGCGGTCGCGGCGATCTCCTTCTGAATCGCGCCGACGATCGCGCCCATGTCGGCGCCGCCGACGGTGTTGGCCTGCACGACGATGCGGCGCCGCGCGTTCTCGCGAAGAATCTGGTTCGGCCCGTCGGTCTCGCGGATGTCGGCGATCTGCCGCGCCGGCACCCAGCCGGAGGGGGTCTCGACCAAGAGGTCGCCGAGGCGCTGCGTGGTCCGCATCGTATCGGGCAGGCGCATCACCACGTCGAAACGGCGGGTGCCATCGATGACGCGCGAGACGGTCTGACCGTTCGAAAGCCGGCTCAGTTGCTCGATGAGCGCCGCCGGCTGCACGCCGTAGAGGGCGGCCCGGGCATAGTCCACGCGGATTTCGAGCTGCGGGATCAGCACCTGCTTCTCGACCTGCAGGTCGGCGAGGCCGGGGATCGTGGAGAGGCGCCGCCGCAGGTCCTCGGCGAGGCTGCGCAGGGTATCAAGGTCGTCGCCGAAGATTTTGAGCGCGATCTCGGCGCGCACGCCGGACAGCATGTGCTCCAACCGGTGCGAGATCGGTTGGCCGACATTGACCGAGACCGGCAGCACGGCGAGGCGGTCGCGGATGTCGGCGATCAGTGCGGGCTTGGGCCGGGCGCCCGGCTTCAGGTCGATTTCGAGGTCGGAGGAGTGGACGCCTTCCGCATGCTCGTCGAGTTCGGCCCGGCCGGTGCGGCGGCCGATGGATTTCACGTCCGGCATGTCGAGGAGCAGGCGCTCGGCGACGCCGCCGATCCGGTCGCTCTCCGAGAGCGAGATACCGGGATTGAACGCCATGGTGACGGTGAACGAGCCCTCGTTGAACGGCGGCAGGAAGGCCCGCGGCAGGAAGGCCGCCCCGATTCCCGCCAGAGCCACCGCGAGGGCGGCCAAAAGCATCACCGGGCGGGCGTGGCCGAGGAGCGCCCGCAGCACGGCGGCGTTGAGGCGCTTGAGGACGCGGATCAGGCCGCTCTCGTGCTCCTCCAGCCGCTTGAGACCGGGCAGGAGGTAGTAGGCGAGCACCGGCGTCAGGGTGATCGAGACCAGAAGGCTCGCCAGGATCGAGACGATGTAGGCTTGGCCCAATGGGGCGAACAGCCGCCCCTCGATGCCCGACAGGGCGAAGAGCGGCACGAACACCAGCACGATCACCATCGTGGCGTAGACGATGCCGGAGCGCACCTCGTTCGAAGCCTTGACCACCACCGTGAAGACGCTTTTCGGAGAGCCCGCCCGCCGGTTCTCGCCGAGCCGGCGATAGATGTTCTCGACGTCGACCACCGCGTCGTCGACGAGTTCGCCGATGGCGATGGCGAGCCCGCCGAGCGTCATCGTGTTGATCGACAGCCCGGCGAGGTGGAACACGATGGCCGTGGCCAGGATCGAGACCGGAATCGCCGCGAGCGAGATCGCGGTGGTGCGCACGTTGAGCAGGAAGGCGAACAGCACCACGGCGACGACGACGATCGCCTCCATCAGCACCGTCTCGACGTTGCCGATCGAGGTCTCGATGAAGTTGGCCTGCCGGAAGATCAGCCGGTCGGCGCGCACGCCCTTGAAGGCGCAGGATTCGCCCGCCGCCTCGGCTCCGGTGGCGACCGGCGAGGCTTTGCCGCCGTCGCAGTTGTTGAGGCTCGCGGTGATGTCGGCCAAGGCCGCCTCGACCTCGCGGGTGAGGCGCACGGTATCGACGCCGGGCTGCTTCTCCACCGAGATCACGACCGCGGGCGCACCCATGTAGCCGGCGTCGCCCCGCTTCACTTTCGCGGCGAACGACACCTCGGCGACTTGGCGCAGGGAGATCGGCCGGCCGCCCACGGTCGCGACCACCATGTTGCGCAGGTCGTCGAGGTTCATGGTCCGGCCGAGGTTCCGGATCAGGTATTCGCGGGCGTACTGGTCGGTGAAGCCGCCGCCGGTGTTGGTACCGAACTGCGCGAGCGCGGCCTCCAACTGGGCGTAGGTGACGCCGAGCGCGCGGAGCGCCGTCGGCTGGGGCGCGACGCGGAACTGGCGCACCTCCCCGCCCATCGGAATCACCTGGGCGACGCCGGGGATCGAGAGCAGGCGCGGGCGGATGGTGAAGTCGGCGAGTTCCCGCAACTGCATCGGCGAGACCGAACCGCCGCTCAGAGCCGCCATCACGATCTGCCCCATGATCGAGGAGATCGGCCCCATCATCGGCGTGACGTTTGGGGGCAGTTGCGGGCGCACCATGGCGAGGCGCTCGGCGACCTGCTGGCGGTTGCGGTAGATGTCGGTGCCCCAATCGAACTCGACATAGACCACCGAGAGGCCGACGCCCGAGACCGAGCGGACGCGCGACACGCCGGGCAGGCCGTTCATCTGCGTCTCGAGCGGGTAGGTGACGATCTGCTCGACCTCCTGGGGCGCGAGGCCCTCGGACTCCGTCATGATCGTCACGGTCGGCCGGTTGAGATCGGGAAAGACATCGACGGGCAGCCGGGTGACCGTGAAGGCGCCGTAGACGACGAGGACGGCCGCGAGTGCGAGCACGAGGACGCGGTTGCGCAGCGAGTGCGAGACGAGGAGCGTGAACATCGGCGGGCCTCCTCAGCGGACCTGATTGAGGAGTTCGGCGCCCTGCGTAACGATGCGCTTGCCCGGCGCCACGCCTGAGACCACCAGCACACGGCCGGCGTCCAGCGGCTCGACCCGCACCTCGCGCGGCTCGAACCGCTCCGGCGCGGTGTGCTCGTAGACGAGGCTCTGACCGTTGCCGCCGCGGACCACGCTGGTGCGGGGCAGTGCGAGGCCGGTCTGCTGCGCGTCGAGTGCTGCCAGAACGGTGACGAACTGGCCGGTGCGCAGCTCCAGCGGCGCGCCTTGAACCGCAAAATGCATCGGCACCGCCTGGCTGCGGTCGGCGAGCCCCGCACCCATGAAGGAGAGGCGTAAGCTGCGGCCGTCGGCGAGCCGCGCGGTGGCGTCCTGACCGGTGGCGAGCGCGTCGAAGCTCAGCGCCTCGACCCAGAGCCGGCTCGGCTCGACGATCTGAAAGACCTGCACGCCGGGGCTCGCCATCTGGCCCGCCACCGCGCTCGCCTCGGCGATGACGCCATCGACCGGCGCGGTCAGGGCCTCGGGGTGCTGGCGGATGGCGTCGAGGGCGGCGCGGCGGTCGGCCAGCCCCTTCAGCTCGGCCAGCGCGTCGTCGAGCTGAACCTGCGAGACCGCGCCACCCGGCGCGAGCTTGCGGTAGCGCTCGACCCGGCGCTCGATGATGGCGATCTGCTGGTCGAGCTCACCCTGGCGCTGGCGCATGTCGGAGACATCGACTGCCTGGACCGGGGGCGTGACGGTGGCGAGCACCTCGCCCTTCCGCACCCGCGTGCCGAGCCGCGGGAAGCGGCCGGAATCGGGGGGCGCTAAGCGACCGCCGACGGAGGACTGGACAACGCCGCTGGCGCTCGGATCGGGGATGATCCGCCCCGGCAGCTCGACGGTGCGGCTGAGGGTGTCCGAGGCCGTCACCACGGTCCGCACGGCGAGCACCCGCTGGGTCGGTTTGGGCACGAAGATCGCCCCGTCCGGCATCCGGCGGGCGAGGTCCTGGCCGCTGGGGGCGGCGAGCGGCCCACCGTCGTCGTGCCCCTCATGGGCGAAGGCGCGCGGCGCGAGGGCGAGCGCCAGCACGAACACGACCAGAGCGGCGGCCGGGACGCGGCGGCGCCCGCGCATCAGCAGGGTGAGGACGACGCCGAGCAGGAAGCCCGCGCCGCCGACCGCGAAGGGCAGCGGGTCGGCCTCCTCGATGTGGCGGCGGAAGTCGTGGGCCACGGCGAGGCTTTGGGCCCAGGCATCGTCGGCGGCGGGCGGCGGAGGCGGTTCGGGGATCGTGAGGGCGACCGGGAAGAGGTCGGTGGTGCCGCCGGATTGTACCGTGAACAGCACCTCGTACTCGCCGGCATGGGTGCTCCAGTGGGCGGGCAGGCCGTAGCTGCCGTCCGGCATCGCCTCGGCCGGCGCCGTGCCCTCCGGCGTCTCGGCGGTGATCGTAGCATCGGTGACCGGCTCGTTGGTGCCGGCCCGGTCGAGATAGAGGCTGAGGCGCCCGCTGCGGGCGACCGCGACGAGTTCGAGGGTTTGGCTGCTCGACGCGCCGCGCGGGGCGCTGACGGTCGCGGCGGCGGGGGGCTCTTCGTGGTCGTGGCCCTCGTGGGCGGTGGCGGCAGCAGCCCAGAGGCCGAGCGCCAGCGCAGCCGCGCGCAGGGCCGGGACGAATGAAACGGGCATGGCAAATCGATCCTTCGCGAGCGGGGACGCGCGCGGCGGCTTGGGTTCGGGCCGCCGCGTCAGGCGCGCGCACAAAAGCGCGCCGGGCTCAGGCGAAGGATCGAGGCGGTTCGGGGAGCGCTTCGGAAACGACGCTGGCGAAGGAGGCGTCGTGGGGGCGGCGGAAGGTGGCTTCAGCGTTCCAGCGGAGCGCCACGGTCACGTCGGCGGCGCCGACGAAGGGGATGTGGAACGGGCAATGCAGCCCACAGCACTGGCCGGAATGGCTGTCCCCGGTTGGCGCCGAGGCATCGGACGCTTCGGTGCCGTGGTCGGCCTGGGCGTGGGCGTGATGGACATGCGCGTGGCCGTGCTCCGCAACCCCGTGGGCGCGGGCATGCGCCGGGGCGGCGATCGACAGCGCGAGCAGCGCCGCGACCTGAAGGATCACGGCGAGCACATACCGAAAGGGGCGGTGAGCACGCATCACACCCCTCCATAGCACGACCGGGGCGAAGCGGGAACGCTCAGTCCTTCTTGGCCGGCTTGATCTTGAGCTGGTCGATCGCCCAGAGCCAGTGCCCGTCGGGCTGACGGCGGGCCGCCTCGACCGAGAGCGAGCCGTTCGGCAGCCAGGCGAAGGTGAGGCCGAGATCGCCGTTCGTGAGCGCCGGCAAGGTCTCGGGCTCGGGGAAGTCGGACTTGCGGGCCAGAAGGTCGGTGTAGAAGCGGCGGATCGCGTCGTGGCCCGTCGCCACCACCTCGCCCGCCGCCAGCACGGCGCCGGGCTCGTAGAGCGCCACCAGCCCCTCGACATCGCCGGCATTGGCCCGCGCGTGGAACAGCCGGGCGAGATCGCCCGGTTCTTTCGCCTTGTCGCTCATCCCGAAAAATCCTCCCTGTCACGCCGCTCAGATCGGCGGCTATTTCAAACGCGTGCCGGCCCCGTCCTGCACCGAGACCGAGACCGGGATTCCGGCCTTGACGCTCTCGGAGACGGTGCAGAACCGCTCGAACTGCTCCAGCACCCGGTCGATCCGGTCCATCGAGGCGGCCTCGGCGCCGAGCGCGATGGCGACGTCGATGCCCTCCAGGCGCAGGCGTCCCTCCGCGTTGCGGCCGAGCCGCCCGCTCGCCTGGGCGCTGACGCCGCCGCCGTCCTGATGAAACTTGCCCAGCGCGAAGACGAAGCTCGCGCACAGGCAATTGCTCACCGCCGCGATCAGCACCTGCTCGGGCGAAGGGCCCAGCCCATCGCCGATCGGCACCGGCTCGTCGGTCAGCAGGGTCTCGAAGGCGGGGCCGAACTCGACCCGGAAGGCGAAGCGCTCGACCTGCCGGATGCTGATGCTGGGTCTGTCCGACATGGCCGCTCCTCCCGTCGCCGGTCTCAACCCGGCAAGTCGGTCCTTGTTGCAGACACCGTCGCTTGACCCGCTTTCCGTATTTGGTATACCAGATGCCAATGCGACGCCACCGGAGAGAGCCCGCTCTCTCCGGTGGCGATCGAGCGACGAGGCGAGGGACAGGAAGGAGCGCGAGGCCATGGCCGAAGCGATATCTCCAACGACATCCCCTTCACCGGCCGTCGACGTCTCGGGGCTGGTCGAGGCCCTGGGCGATGCGGTGGTGATCTCCGACGCGGACGGCCGGATCGTCACGTGGAATCCGGCCGCCGAGCGGATCTTCGGCTTCAGCGAGGCCGAGGCGATGGGTGAGATGCTCGATCTCATCACCCCGGAGCGCCACCGGCGGCGCCACTGGGACGGTTACGCCAAGACCATGCGGACCGGGCAGACCCGCTACGGGACCACGCTGCTCAAGGTGCCGGCCCTGCACAAGGACGGGCACACCCTGTCCATCGCCTTCACCGTCTCGCTCCTGTTCGGGGCGGACGGGGACGTCAGCGGAATCGTCGCGGTCATTCGCGACGAGACCGAGCGCTTCGAGGAGGAGCGCCGCCTGCGCCGCCGGATGGCGGAACTGGAGGAAGCGCTCGGCACCCTCGTGCTCGCCTGAACTCAGACGAGCCTAAGCTTGCAACAAGAACACGACCTTTCGTTCCAAGATTTCACGCCAAGACTTCACTCTACCTTCAACGAAGTCGTCATAGGGAGAACACCAGCATGTCCCAGCCGCTCGAGGGCATCCGGATCATCGATTTCACCCACGTGCAGGGCGGGTCCCGCCTGCACGCAGCTGCTCGCGTGGTTCGGCGCGGACGTGATCAAGGTCGAGCGCCCCGGCGCCGGCGACGTGACCCGCAACCAGCTGCGCCACGTCGAGGACGCGGACGCGCTCTACTTCACGATGCTGAATTCCAACAAGCGCTCGCTGACGCTCGACACCAAGACGCCCCAGGGCAAGGAAGTGCTCGAGAAGCTGATCCGCGAATCCGACGTGATGGTGGAAAACTTCGGCCCCGGCGCGCTCGACCGCATGGGCTTCACCTGGGCCCACATCCAGTCGCTCAACCCCGGCATGATCCTCGCCTCGGTGAAGGGCTTCTCCGACGGCCACCACTACGAAGACCTGAAGGTCTACGAGAACGTCGCGCAGTGCGCGGGCGGCGCCGCCTCGACCACGGGCTTCTGGGACGGCCCCCCCACCGTGTCGGCCGCCGCGCTCGGCGACTCCAACACCGGCATGCATCTGGCCATCGGCATCCTCACGGCGCTGCACGCCAAGACCAAGACCGGCAAGGGCCAGAAGGTCGCCGTGTCGATGCAGGATTCGGTGATCAACCTCTGCCGCGTGAAGCTGCGCGACCAGCAGCGCCTCGACGCCATCGGCTACCTCGAAGAGTACCCGCAGTACCCGCACGGCGAGTTCTCGGACGTGGTGCCGCGCGGCGGCAACGCGGGCGGCGGCGGCCAGCCGGGCTGGGTGCTGAAGTGCAAGGGCTGGCAGTCGGACCCGAACGCCTACATCTACTTCACCATCCAGGGCCATGCCTGGGCCCCGATCTGCAAGGCACTCAACCGGCCTGAGTGGATCGACGACCCGGCCTACAACACCCCCCGCGCCCGCCAGGACAAGATCTTTGAGATCTTCGCCATCATCGAGGATTGGCTGGCCGACAAGACCAAGTTCGAGGCCGTCGACATCCTGCGCAAGTTCGACATCCCGTGCTCGCCGGTGCTGTCGATGAAGGAGATCGCCGCCGATCCGTCGCTGCGCGCCAGCGGCACCATCGTCGAGGTCCCGCATCCGAAGCTCGGCTCGTACCTGACCGTCGGCTCGCCGATCAAGTTCTCGGACCTGAAGGTCGACATCAAGGCGTCCCCGCTGCTGGGCGAGCACACCGACGAAGTGCTGGCCGACCTCGGCTACTCGTCGGAGCAGATCGCCGCGATGCACGAGTCCCGCGCGGTTTAAGACCTCGCTCAAGAATCCTCCCGGGTCGGGCGAGCCGCCCCGGGAGTGCCTGACCGGACTCACGTCGAGTCCGGGCTGTTTTTCTCCTCCGTGTAACTTGGCCGGGCCGCCCTACGGTCCGGCCTTTCTTGTTTCCGGGCTCGATTCGCGACACCGCTCGATCGACGCCCCTCCCCGTCCGCGCCCTTGCTCACGGTGCCTGCCGGTGAATGCATTCCCGACCCATCCCCTGCTGCGCCGCCTCTTGCCCCAGCAGGCTCCCGTCAGCCTCCGCGAACGCGTGCGCGCCGCCTGCGGGGCGCTCCTCGGGCTCCTCGTCACCGGGCTCGTCGCCCGCGCGGCCATCGGTAACGGCGCCGCGCTTCCGGCGCTGATCGCGCCGATGGGCGCCTCCGCGGTGCTGCTGTTCGCCGTGCCGTCGAGCCCGTTGGCGCAGCCCTGGTCGATCCTCGGCGGAAACCTGATCGCCGCGCTGGTCGGCGTGAGCATCGGGCTCCTCGTGCCCGATCCGCTCATCGCCGCCGGCCTCGCGGGCGGGCTCGCCATCGGCCTGATGATGGCCTTCCGCTGCCTGCACCCGCCGAGCGGCGCGGTGGCGCTCACCGCCGTGCTCGGCGGCCCGGCGATCCACGATCTCGGCTACGGCTTCGTGCTGTGGCCGGTGGGCGTCAACACCCTGCTGATCCTCGGCGTGGCGGTCGCCTTCAACAACCTCACCGGCCGCTCCTATCCGCACGCCCCGGCCGCCGCGGCCACGGCCCCGGCGCCCTCCTCCGGCATGGGCCTGACGGCGGGCGACATCGACGCCGCGCTCGCGGATTTCGATCAGGTGCTCGATATCGGCCGGGGCGATCTGGAGGCGCTGCTGCGGCGGGCCCAGCTCAGCGCCCTGGTGCGCCGCTCCGGACCGGAGACCTGCGCCTCGATCCTGACCCGCGATGTCGTCGCCATTGCCCCCGAGGCACCCTTGAGCGAGGCGTTGGCGCTGCTGCGGCGCCACCACATCAAGATGCTGCCGGTGACCGACGAGAACGCCCGCGTGCTCGGCGTGCTGACTCAGACCGACCTGATGGACAAGGCCGAGTGGGACCACCGCGGCCCCCGCCTCGGCCTCGCCCGGCGCTGGCAGCTGACACTCGGCCGCGGCCGCGCCCCGCATGGCTGTGCCGCCGACGTGATGACGCCCGAGGTGGCGTGCCTGCGCCCGGAGATGACGCTCGCCGAAGTCGCGGTGCGCATGGCCCGCGGCGGCCACCACCACCTGCCCGTGGTCGGGGCGGAGGACCGCCTGTGCGGCGTGGTCTCCCAGTCCGACCTGATCGAAACCCTGGTGAACCAAGCGGCCAACCGCGCCGCGGAACCGCCGCAGACCGGCGCCGCGGCGCGGGCCCGCACGGAGGGCGTGTCGCCCGACCTCGCGGCCGGGCTCGCCTGAATTCAGGCGAAGAAGTCGGCCAGAAAAAACTCGATCGCCTGAGTCACCACCGAAGGGTCGTAGGCGTGCGGGCCGTCGTACTCGACGTAGGTCAGGTCGTAGCCGGCGCCGCGCAGCAGGCGGGCGTGGTGGCGGGCGCTGCGGTCGATAGCGATCTGCTCGTCGCGCGTCCCGTGCGACAGGAAGATTTTTGGCGCGCCCGCCTGCATGTGGACCGATAGGAAGCCGGCCGACGAGACGATCAGGTGGCTGACCCGGTCGCCGTTGGTGAGGCCGAGCGAGAGCGCGTAGCTGCCCCCGTCGGAATGGCCCGCGAAGGCGAGATGGCCGGGATCGATCAGGAAGCGGTCGGCGACCTCGGCCAGCGCCCGGTCGAGCCGCTCGCGGTCCGGCCCGTTGCCGGCGATGACGAGATCCCAAGTCGGATGGAGCGATTGCGGCGCCAGCAGCAGGAAGCCGCGCGCCTTGGCGTGTCCTTCCAGCATCGGCAGGATCTTCTCCGCACTCCCCCCGCCGCCGTGGAACAGCACCACCAGCGGGGTCGGCAGGCGCGGATCGACGTGCTCGGGCACGCACAGCACCGCGTCGCGGGTCTCGAACAGCCCGAGGGCGTGCCGCCCCGGCCCCAGCGCCGGCTTCGTCGGCAGCCGCGGCAGGAACGACAGCCGCCCGGCGAGCCGCGGGTCGAGGGGAAGGGTCGGATCGGTCGCGGAGGAGGCCATGGATTGCGTCCCTGACGAGGTCGGCCGCGCTTTCCCCTCCCCCTTGTGGGGAGGGGTCAGGGGTGGGGGTGGTGCCGGATAAGGCTCGGCGACTCATCCTGAACCACCCCCCACCTCCTACCTCCTCCCCACAACGGGGAGGAGAATGCCCCGGCAATCGCGCGGCTCGGCTTTAAAACAAAAAGAACCGCGGCGCCTTGCGGCACCGCGGTCCGGTTCACTCAGCGGCGGAAGCCAAAAGGCCTCAGGCGGTCTTCTTCTTCAGCGTGCTCTGCGGGTTGAGGCTGCCGATGTTGCCGCTCTCGCTGCCGGCGGCCGGGTCGATGACCGCGTTGATCAGGGTCGGCTTGCCCGAATCCATCGCGGCATCGACCGCCCGCTTCAGCTCGTCCGGCGTGGTGACGTTGACGCCCACACCACCGAAGGCCTCCATCATCTTGTCGTAGCGGCTGTCCTTCACGAACACCGTGGTGCCCGGATCGCGGCCGGTCGGGTCGGTGTCGGTGCCGCGATAGATGCCGTTGTTGTTGAAGATGACGATGCAGACCGGCAGATCGTAGCGGCAGATGGTCTCCACCTCCATGCCGGAGAAGCCGAAGGCCGAGTCGCCCTCGACCGCCAGCACCGGCTTGCCGGTCTCGACGGCCGCCGCGACGGCGAAGCCCATGCCGATGCCCATCACGCCCCAGGTGCCGACGTCCAGGCGCTTGCGCGGCTGGTACATGTCGATGATGCCGCGGGCGAGATCCAGCGTGTTGGCGCCCTCGTTGACGAGGATCGCGTCGGGCCGCTCCTTGATGACGGTGCGCAGCGCGCCGAGCGCCGAGTGGAAGCACATCGGCGAGGAGTTCTTCATCAGCTTCGGGGCCATCTTGGCGATGTTGGCCTCGCGCTTGCCCCGGATGGTCTCGATCCAGCCCTGCGGCGCGCCCTTCCAATCCTTGCGGATGCCGGCGAGCAGCGCCTCGACGCAGGAGCCGATGTCGCCCACCAGCGGGGCGGCGATCTCGACGTTCGAGTCCATCTCGCGCGGCTCGATGTCGATCTGGATGAAGCGCTTGGAACCGGGCTCGCCCCAGGTCTTGCCCTTGCCGTGGGAGAGCAGCCAGTTGAGGCGGGCGCCCACCAGAACGACGACGTCGGAATCCTTGAGCGCGGTCGAGCGGGCGGCACCGGCCGAGAGCGGGTGGGTGTCGGGCAGGAGGCCCTTGGCCATGCTCATCGGCACGTAGGGGATGCCGGACTCTTCCACCAGTGCGCGTACCGCTTCGTCGGCCTGGGCGTAGGCCGCGCCCTTGCCGAGAACGATCAGCGGACGCTCGGCGGTCTTGAGCAGATCGAGGGCGCGGGCGACCGCGGACGGGGCCGGGAGCTGGGCCGGGGCCGCATCGATCACCTTGACCAGCGACTTGGCGCCGAGGCTCGCGTCGATCACCTGCGAGAACAGCTTGGCGGGCAGGTCGAGATAGACGCCGCCGGGACGGCCGGAGACCGCCGCGCGGATCGCGCGGGCCACGCCGATGCCGATGTCGGCGGCGTGCAGCACGCGGAAGGCGGCCTTGCACAGCGGCTTGGCGATGGCGAGCTGGTCCATCTCCTCGTAGTCGCCCTGCTGCAGATCGACGATCTCGCGCTCGGACGAGCCGGAGATCAGGATCATCGGGAAGCAGTTGGTGGTGGCGTTGGCGAGCGCCGTCAGGCCGTTGAGGAAGCCCGGCGCCGAGACGGTGAGGCAGATGCCCGGCTTCTTGGTGAGGAAGCCAGCGATGGCGGCGGCGTTGCCTGCGTTCTGCTCGTGGCGGAAGGAGACGACGCGCAGGCCCTCGGCCTGGGCGAGGCGGCCGAGATCGGTGATCGGGATGCCGGGGACGTTGTAGATCGTCTCGATGCCGTTGAGCTTGAGCGCGTCGATGACGAGGTGGAAGCCGTCGGTCAGCTCCGCTTCCTCGTGGGGCATGGCGCCCGCGGTGATCGCGTCGATGTTCTGGGCCTGGACGGTCATGCGGCGTTCTCCCTTTCGGCTTGAATTCTTCGTCGCTGGTTTTTGGCGATGTGCGGGCCCTCGGGAGGTGCCTCGCATTCTTGCGATTCTGCGGCGCCGTGGGGGCGCCAGGCCGTTCGTTCCGGCCTGCGAGTCTTGTCGCGACAGGCTTGGTATACCAAATACCAATTAGGCGGTCAAACGAAACGCGCGGGTGATGAGGCCGCGCGTTTGCAGGAATCCGGAGATGTCGGGCGGCCGAGCCTCGGTCAGGCGAGGCGCACGGCGCTCGCGTCGGAGGCCTCAGCCGTCTCGGCCTCGGAGGCGAGGTAGCGGCGACGCAGCGGCTTCAAGACGAACACCGCCAGCGCAGCCGCCGTGATGTTGAGGGCGATGATCAGCGCGAACACCGCCGGCCAGCCATAGGCCGCCGAGAGCAGGCTCGCCATCGGCACGAGGAAGGCCGCGGTGCCCTTCGCCGTGTAGAGCAGGCCGGCATTGCTGGCGGCGTACTTCGAGCCGAACGTGTCGCCGCAGGTCGCGGGGAACAGCGAGTAGATCTCGCCGAACACCGCGAAATAGGCGGCGGTGGCGAAGACGAAGACGTACGGGTTGCGGCCGTAGCCGTACATCACGAGGCAAGCGGTGGCCGCCACGGTGAAGGCGATGAACATCGTGTTCTCGCGGCCGATATTGTCAGACACCCAGCCGAAGAACGGCCGGCCGAAGCCGTCGAGGATGCGGTCGAGGGAGATCGCCATCGTCAGCGCGGCCATCTGCAGGCCGAACAGGCTGACCGGCACGTCGGCGACGTGGAAGTCGTGGGCGATCGGGCCGATCTGCGCCGCCGTCATCAGGCCGCCGGAGGCCACCATCACGAACATCGCGTACATGGTCCAGAAGACCGGGGTGCGCACCGCCTGCTTCGGCGTGCGATCCACCTTGGTCTGGGGCAGGCGCAGGCTCTTGCGCGTCACCGGCACTGCGACCGAGGGCTTGCGCAACAGGAACGACAGGGCGACCACGACGAGGCCCTGGCCGATGCCGAAGGTGAGGAAGGCCTGCTCGTAGCCGTGCGCGGCGATCATCTTGGCGATCGGCACGACGGTGATGGCGGCGCCCGCGCCGAAGCCCGCGGCGGTGGCGCCGGCGGCGAGGCCGCGACGGTCCGGGAACCACTTCAGCGCGTTGCCGACGCAGGTGCCGTAGACCGAGCCCGCGCCGATGCCGCCGATGACGGCCGCCGTATAGAGCAGGAAGAGCGAGTCGGCGTAGGCGTTCAGCACCCAGGACAGGGCGATCATCACGCCGCCGAAGAAGACCACGACCTTCGGGCCGTAGCGATCGACGAACCACGTCTCGACCGGCACCAGCCACGTCTCGGTGGCGACGAAGATCGTGAAGGCGAGCTGGATCGCGGCGCGACCCCAATGGTGGGTCTGGTCGATCGGATCGACGAACAATGTCCAGCCGTATTGCAGGTTGGCGATCATCGCCATGCAGAGCACGCCGAAGGCGAGCTGCCACCACTTGGCGGAAGAGGCGTCCTGCGCCTCCCGCGGTGCCGTCTGGCGTTCCATCCCGGTATTCCTCTTATGGCGTCCGGTGACCCCTCGGGGCGGCATCATGCATAATGACGCAAGGCATACAATATACCAGGAATAAAAAAGCGTTTGGCACGTGCAATCGCGCAGGGCGCCGCTGCGATAGGGCGCGCACCTTCTGCCCCGGTGCCGGCGGCAAGGGGGGTAGAGGAGGCTGGTGAGGGGCAGGGGACGCCGGGCGCGGCGGCATCGGCGAACGCCGCGACGTCGCGCGCATGACGCAAACGGCCGCGGGCCGCGTCGGAATGCGCAGACGAAGAAGCTTTTCGCCGATCCCTGTTCAGGATCAGCTCAAGCGTCTTCCCGACAAACTCGCGTTTCCGGACAGGACAGCCATGACCACCAAGCTGTCGCGACGCTGCGGGCGCGCCCCGCGCCGCGACCACTCTTCCGCGCTCCGCCCGATCGCGTCGAGGCCGCCGACTCCCCCGATGCGATCCGACGGACGGCGCGTCAGACGACCGCGCGTTTCTCGATCACGGTCGTCTCGACGAGATCGACGGGCTCGTAGAGCCACCACGCCAAGGCGCCCGCCGCCAACGCTCCCAGGATCGGCGCCAACCAGAAGAGCCACAGCTGCGCCACGTACTCGCCGCCCGCGATCAGGGCCGTTCCGGTGCTGCGTGCCGGATTGACCGACGTGTTGGTCACGGGGATCGAGATCAGGTGAATCAGCACGAGCGCGAACCCGATCGGAATCCCGGCAAAGCCGACCGCCGCCCCCTTGGAGGTGGTGCCGATGATGATGAAGAGAAAGAAGAACGTCGTCAGGAATTCGGTGATGAGGCAGGCCGCGAGACTGTACTGGCCGGGGCTGAGCGCGCCGTAGCCGTTCGAGGCGAACCCGTTCGGCACCCAGCCCGCCTTCCCCGAGGCGATGCTGTAGAGCACCACCGCCGCGACCAGGGCGCCGGCCACCTGCGCGCCGATGTAGGGCAGGACGTGCTGGTTCGCGCAACGACGCGCCGACCACAAGCCGAGCGTGACGGCTGGGTTGAAATGGCCGCCGGAGATGTGGCCGACGGCATAAGCCATCGTCAGCACCGTGAGCCCGAAGGCGAACGCAACGCCGAGGAAGCCGATACCGAGATCGGGAAAGGCCGCTGAGAACACCGCAGCGCCGCATCCGCCGAAGGTCAGCCAGAAGGTTCCGAAGAACTCGGCCGTGGCCCTGCGCATCGTGTCGCGATTCATCCCGATACCTCTCCGGCTGCGTGGCTCCCTCGAAGGGCGTGTGAGGCGGGTACCGGAATCGGATCGGGCCCCGGTTTCGGGAGTGCCCGCCGGAACCCCGGCGTCACGGCCTTCGCCGCACGGGCCATGGCCGCGCATGCTCCGGATCGGCCGGTCTCCGCGGCAGCCCGTTGGCCCGTGTCGTTCCGTGGCCCCGGCCCGACCGGCCCGCGCATGCGGCGGACCGCCCGGCTGGGCGGATCGAAGGACCAGGGTGACGATTCCCTCCCGCCCTGCTGACGGGCCATCCTGGCATCCCGGCCGGGAGAGCGTTTTGATCCATCTCAACGCGGCCGCCCCGCGCTGCGGATCGGACGGCGGTGGACATCCGCCTCCGCCGGAAGGGCGACCGGGACGCAAGGCGCGGGGATCCGTGATGCCCGGCATCGACCGTCGCCCCGACCGCAATCGTCCGATCAGGCCGGCGGCCTCCCGCGCTCCGAGGGCATGGCCGGGGGCCTCGGCGAGCCGCATCGTCGCACGCACAAGAAAGCGCGCCGGGCGTGTTCCGCCGCGGCGCGCGTTCGTCTCGACCGGCCGGCGCGCGGCCGGCCGCTCCCGGTCAGTGGGCGATCACCGGCTTCACCTCGGCCTCTCCGGCCGCTTGCGCCTTGGTGTAGCCCTGGCGCATCGGCTTGAGGACGAGGATCGCCATGAGCGCCGCGATGATGTTGAGGGCGGCGGCTGCCAGGAACACCGCGTGCCAGGAGCCGGTCATCGTGGTCAGCACGCTGGTATAGGGCACGATGAGCGCCGCGGTGCCCTTCGCCGTGTAGAGCAGGCCTGCGTTGGTGGCGGCGTATTTCGAGCCGAAGGTGTCGCCGCAGGTCGCCGGGAACAGCGAGTAGATCTCACCCCAGGCGAAGAACACGAGGCCGGTCAGGATCACGAACATGAACGGGTCCTGGCCGAACTGGCTCAGCATGTAGATGCCGACGCCCTCGATGCCGAAGGACAGGAACATCGTGTTCTCGCGGCCGATATGGTCGGAGATCCAGCCGAACAGCGGACGCGTCACGCCGTTGAGCACCCGGTCGATGGTGGCAGCAAAAGTGAGCGCCGGCAGCGTGATGCCCATCAGGCTCACGGGGGTGTCGGCGATGTGGAAGTCCTTGGCGATGGGGCCGAGCTGCGCGGTGGCCATCAGGCCGCCCGCGGCCATCATGACGAACATCGCGTACATCACCCAGAAGATCGGGGTGCGGACCATCTCGGACGGCGCGTAGTCGCGCTTGCTCTGGCTGACGCGGGCGATGGTGGGCACGTCGCCCTTCTTCGGCGCGGACAGGAGCAGCGCCACCGCCATCACGACGAGGCCCTGGCCGATACCGAACCAGAAGAAGGCGTGCTCGTAGCTGTAATGGTGGATCACGGCCTGGATCGGCACGACCGTCAGGGCCGAGCCGGCGCCGAAGCCCATGGCGGTGAGGCCGGCGGCCAGCCCGCGGCGGTCCGGGAACCACTTGAGCGAGTTGCCGACGCAGGTGCCGTAGACGGCGCCCGCCCCCGTGCCGCCGATCGCGGCGCCGAGATAGAGCATGAACAGCGAGTCGGCATAGGCGTTGATTACCCAGGCGACACCGCAGAGCAGGCCGCCGACGAGGGTGACGATGCGCGGGCCGTACTTGTCGACGAACCAGCCCTCGATCGGCACCAGCCAGGTCTCGGTGACGACGAAGATCGTGAACGCGACCTGGATCGCGGCGCGGTCCCAGCCGTGGCGCTCCTGGATCGGGTTGACGAAGAAGGTCCAGCCGTACTGCATGTTGGCGATCATGCACATGCAGACGATGCCGAGGGTGAGCTGGACCCAGCGGTTGACGGGTGGTGATGCGGATGTCGCGGTGAGCGTGGACATGGGACGTCTCTCCAGGTGATGCGCCCGGTTGTCCGGGCTGCGTCGGCCGGTGGCCCCCACCCCGGGGATGGGGCGTGCGGAGGCGGGCGGGAGGCCGGCAAGTTAATTCAGCGGGGCTCGGATTAAGCGGTGGGCTTGTTCGTGCTGCCCCGCTGACCGGCACCATAATTCAAAATCCAGAATTGACAACAGGTATTCTGTATACCAGTCTCAGGTCAGGGACGCCGCCAGAGCGCCCGGATGGAGGAGCGCCGTGCCGGCAACGATGCATCAGGATTCTGCCCGCATCCGCACCATCCACCGCGACCGCTCGGTCGCGGAGGCGATGCAGGCGCTCGCCGAGCCCGGTCTCGGGGCGCTGGTCGTGGTTGAGGGACCGGGCGCGGACGCCCCCGTCATCGGCCTGCTGACCCAGCGCGACATCTTCCGGGCGGTCGCCGCGGAGGGACCGGACGTGTATGGTCGCAGCGTCTGGCTCATCACCGATCACGACTTTCCCGCCGTCGACGTCGGAGCCTCCGCCCAGGAGCGGCTGCGCGCCTTCTGCGACCGGCAGGTCGATCACATCGCGCTGATGGAGTCCTGCCGGGTCAGCGCGATCCTGAGCATCTGGGATTGCGCGACCGAGCGTGCCGCCGGAGTCGTCTCATGAACAATCCTTCGACCCCATCGCCCTCGCCGCAACAGGCTCCCGAGATGAAGCACCTCGTCGTCGTCGAATGCCCGATCGTCTTCCCCGGCGAGAACGAGTTCGGGATGTCGAGCGTCGACATGCTGCCGCGCAACGGCATCGCAGCCGGCCTGGAGAGCCGCCACATCCGCGTGCTCGACGAGCGGATCATCGCGGTCTGCATCTTCAAGAGCACGTTCTGCGCAAAACTGTTCTTCGACGCCGAATGGACCGTGCGCGCCGACACGCTCTGGGGCGACCGCTACCAGATCCGCTTCGAGGCGATCGACAACGCCTCCGCCGCCTGATTCTCTTGCGACTTGGGGGAGGACGTTTCCATGGCCTCCCCGGCGCCCGTGACCGAGCAGGCGAGCGGGCCGGCTTTTGATGCCTGGAATCCGGGCCTCGAACCCGGTCTGCCGCGCGCCCTGATGCCGCTCGCGACCGTGTTTCGGCCCGAGAACGTGGCGCTGCCGCTGCCTGAGATTCTGGAGCTGTCCGATCTCAGCGGCCTGCCCGCGACCCGGCTCGCCCCGTTCAGGCCGCAGCGACTCGCGGTGCACGAAGTGCTGATCCGGGTGATGGCCGACCTGTCGGTGCCGGTCGGCGAGGTCTATGCCGACCTCGGCGTCAACTTCCGCGCCATGGTGACCGCGATCCTCAAAGAGGGCGTCGCCCCGCGGATGGCCCAGGTCGAGGCCGCCTTCGAGACGGTGCGAAGCGAGGCCGAAACGCTGCTGGCGCAGGAAATCGCCGTCCTTCTCGACGAGCCCGCGGAGCCGCCCGCGCCCCGGCGCTGGCTCGGCCTGCTGCCGGGGAAACCCAGCGTCCCGCCCCATCCGGGCGACTGGCAGGCGCGGGCGCTCGCCCGGCTCGACGCGCGTTGCGGCCAGTCCGGCGAGGCGGCGTGCGAGGCGGACGGCCTGGAGGGCGCCGTGCGAGGCGCACTCCGGATCGTCGTCTCGGCCGTCATCGCCCGCCAGGGCACGCTCATCCGCGACCGGGCGCTCCTCGCGCGCCTCGCCCTGATCCTCGTGGTCAACCGCGAGGGCAGCCGCCGCATCGGCGCGCTGATCGCGCCGTGGATGGACGCGGTGGTGTGCGCCCACGGCTACCGGCAGCTGGCGCCCCAGGCCGAGCCGGTGGTGATGACGGTCAAGGGCGCTTCCGCCTCGGGCAAGAGCACGATCCGCCCCTACCAGCGCGACCTCGCCGGGCGGATCGGCGCCGGCTGGTCCGACTTCGCCGTCGTCACGCCGGATGTCTGGCGCAAGTTCCTGCTCGATTACGACGCCCTCGGGCCCCAGCGCCGCTATGCCGGGCCACTGGCCGGCCACGAGGTCGAGATCGTGGACGCTAAGCTCGACCGCCACATCACGGCGAAGGCCGCAGCAGGGCGCCTGTCGCATCTGCTGATCGACCGTTTCCGCTTCGACAGCTTCTCGGTCGAGCCGAACGGCGACGGCACCGGCCAGTTGCTGACCCGGTTCGGCCAGCGCGTCTACCTGCAGTTCATGGTCACGCCCCCGGAGGAGACGGTGGAGCGGGCGTGGAAGCGCGGCGAGGAGTTCGGCCGCTACAAGGCCGTCGAAGACCTGCTCGCCCACAACGTCGAGGCCTTCACCGGCATGCCGCGGCTGTTCTTCACCTGGGCGCTGCGCCGCGACCGGGCGGTGTTTTTCGAGTTCCTCGACAACGACGTGCGAAAAGGCGCGCGGCCGCGGACCATCGCCTTCGGCGGCAACGGCGAGATCACCATCCTCGACGCCCGCGCCCTGATGAGCATCGAGCGCTACCGCCGCATCGACATCGGCGCCCGGGCGCCACATGAGGTCTATCGCGGCGCGAGCGCCGAGCCGGAGCGCGACGCCGCCTTCCTGCGGGCGATCCTGCGCCGACTCGACACCGTGCGCTTCGCCGAGCGCGACACCGGCCGGGTGTTTGCGCGGTTCGAGCGGGGCCGCCTGACGGCCCTCGACCGGGACGGGCTGTCCGCGATGCGGGCCGACCCGGCAATGGCGCGGGCGCTGGCCGCGGCGGGACTTTTCGCGGGGCCGGAGGGCGCAGACCTGCCCGGCCTGGACGAGCGGCTGGTGCCGGGGAGTGTTGCGACGTTGGGGGCTTGGGGGGCAGCCGAAGCGACCGCTTGATCCTCCACGTCATTCCGGGGCCGCGGAGCGGAACCCGGAATCCACCCGTGATGCGCGGTGCCCGGTCGCAATCGAACCATCGCGGCCAGTCGTGGATTCCGGGTTCCCGCCATACGGCGAGCCCCGGAATGACGGCGCAGGGACGGGGAAAAATGGAGGGCAGCAGCGTCTCAGGCCAGCCGCCGTCTCCGCTCCACCAATTGCATGATGATCGGCGTCAGGATCAGCTGCATCGCCAGATCGAGCTTGCCGCCGGGGATGACGATGGAATTCGCCCGGCTCATGAAGCTGTCGTGGATCATCGAGACCAGATAGGAAAAATCGATCCCCTTCGGGTCCTTGAAGCGGATCACCACCATCGATTCGTCGGCGGTGGGTATCCAGCGGGCGATGAACGGGTTCGAGGTGTCGACCATCGGCACCCGCTGGAAGTTGATGTCCGTCCACGAGAATTGTGGGCAGATCGTCTGCACGTAGTCGGGCATCCGCCGCAGGATCACGTCGGTGACGGCGTCGGTCGAGTAGCCGCGGGTCGAGCGGTCGCGGTGGAGCTTCTGGATCCATTCGAGATTGATTACCGGCACCACCCCGATCTTGAGATCGGGATAGCGGGCGATGTCGACCGCGTGGTCGACGACGCAGCCGTGCAGGCCCTCGTAGAACAGCAGGTCCGAGCCCGGCTGGAACGGCTCCCACTCCGAGAAGCTTCCCTCGGAAATGCCGTAGCGGGCGGCCTCGTCGGCGTCGTGGGCGTAGTGGCGGGTGCGCCCCGTGCCGTTCTCGCCGTAGCTGCGAAACACCTCCTCCAGGTCAGGCAGGAGGTTGGCGCGGGGCGCGAAGTGGCTCAGCGTCGGCTCGCGCGCCATCTTCGCCCGCATCGTGTCGCGGTCGTAGGCGTGGAAGCCGTCCCCCTCGATGTAGACCGCGCTCACGTCCTCGCGGCGAAAAATCTGCTCGAAGGTGTTGCGGACCGAGGTGGTGCCGGCGCCCGAGGAGCCGGTGACCGAGATGATGGGGTGACGCGCCGACATGATGCTTTGCGACTGATGGGATGACGCGCCGAGGGGGCCGTTAGCTGCGCATCAGGCCGCGCTGGCCGAACAGCGGTGAGCGCCCGGCGGCGGGCTGACGCCCGTCGTAGTAGGCGGTGACGGCGGCGACTTCGTCGGTCGAGCCGAACACCAGCGGCGAGCGCTCGTGAATCTTGGTCGCCACGAGATCGAGGACGCGGGTGCGCCCGTCCGTGGCGGCGGCCCCGGCCTGCTCCATCAGGAAGGCCATCGGCGCGGTCTCGTAGAGCAGGCGCAGGCGGCCCTGGCCGTAGCCCTTGCGGCTGTCGCCCGGATACAGAAAAACCCCGCCGCGGATCAGCACGCGCTGCGCGTCGGCGACCAAGGCCGCGGTCCAGCGCATGTTGAAGTCGCGGTCGCGCGGGCCGTCCGTGCCGCGCTGGCAATCCTCGATGAAGGCCTTGATCGGGCCGTCCCAGTGGCGGGCGTTCGAGGCGTTGATGGCGTATTCGTTGGCCGACGGCACCACCTTCAGGGCGTCGTGGGTGAGAAGGAATACGCCCTCAGTGCGCTCCAGGGTGAAGATGCGGGTGCCGTTGCCCAGCGTCAGCACAAAGGTGGTGGCCGGACCGTAGACGACGAAGCCTGCGGCCGTCTGCGTCGTGCCCGGCGTCTTGAACGAGGCGTTGGGGTCGTTCTCGGCGACGACCTTCGGCCGGATGCCGAAGATGGTGCCGACCACCATGCCCACCGCGATGTTCGACGAGCCGTCGAGCGGGTCGATCGCCACCGCCAGCGGCGCATCGAGGTTCAGGACCACGACGTCGTCGGCCTCTTCCGAGGCGACCTCGGCGACGGGGGCCTGTTCGAGCGCCTGCATGAAGCGCTTGTGGGCGATCACGTCGAGTGCCTTCTGCACGTCGCCGTCGCTGTTGTGCTCGCCCTGCGCGCCCATATCGCCCGCCAGCGCCCCGCGCCCGCAGGTCTCGCTCACGTCGATGGCGGCGGCACTGAGCGCGCGGATCGTCGCGGCAGTGTCGGCGAGCGTCGCGTCGCGCGCGACCTCGGCGTCGAGAAACGCGTCGAGGGAGGACCCGGTCGGCTTCGTCATCGGCTTGTCGCGCTCGCTCCCGTCACCGCCGGCCCGGCGGATTTCTCGCCCCGATGATACCCCGTGCCGTGGCGCCTGCGCCAGCGGGCGCAACACAGTCGGGGAAGGTTTTTGAAAAAACTTGTGGTGCCGCGCAAAAAAACTAAAAGCGAATCATGCGCAATCTCTCGCTCAAGCAGCTCCAGGCGGTCGCCGCGGTGGCGCGGCTCGGCACCATGACGCGGGCGGCGCAGGAGCTCAACGTCACCTCCGCGGCGCTCTACGCCCGCATCCGCCAGCTCGAGGAGGAGGCGGGGCTCCTGCTGTTCGACCGTACGCCCACCGGCCTCAAGCCGACGGATGCCGGCCGCGAGATGCTGTGGGCGATCAACAGCATCAACACCGTGCTGGAGACCTGTACCGACAGGCTTCGCACCTTGAAAGGGGGCGGCGGCGGGCGCGTGGCGCTCGGCGTGGTCTCCACCGCGAAATATTTCGCCCCGGCCGTGATCGCAGGCTTCATGGAGAGCCATCCGAAGGTCGAGATCGCGCTGACCGTCGGCAACCGCCAGGGCACGATCGACGCGCTGCGCAACTACGACATCGATTTCGCGATCATGGGCCGCCCGCCGCGCGACTTCGCCATCGAGGCCGAGACCTTCGGGCCCCATCCGCTCGTCGTGATCGCCGCTCCGGATCATCCGCTCGCCGGGCGCCGGGGCCTGAGCCGGGCCGATCTGGCCGAGGAATCCTTCCTCGTTCGGGAAGAGGGCTCGGGCACGCGCTCGGTCTTCGAAGAATTCATGAACGGCGTGATGATCCGCCGGGCCAAGCTCGGGATCGATGCCGGTTCGAACGAGACGCTCAAGCAGGCGGTGATGGCGGGCCTCGGCATCGCGCTCCTGTCGGGCCACACGGTGGCCTCGGAGGTCGAGAGCGGGCGCCTCGCGCTCCTCGACGTGCAGGGCCTGCCGATCCGCCGCGACTGGTACGTGGTGCGCCGCTCCGACAAGGTTCTGGGCCCGGCGGCGGATGCGTTCTGGGATTACCTGTCTCGCGAGGGCCGGCGCTTCCTGCCGCGCCTGCCGGACGAAGCGCTCGCCGGCATGGCCGCCGAGATGGCGCCGCGGCTCGCCTCCGAGCGGAACGGGGCCGACCTCGCCGCGGAGGCGGGCGAGTGAGCGGCATCCTGATCGTCGGCGCGGGTCAGGCCGGCTTCCAGGCCGCGGCCTCGCTGCGGGAGGCGGGTCTCACCGGCCCCCTCACCCTCGTCGGCGAGGAGGCGCAGCCGCCCTACCAGCGCCCGCCTCTGTCCAAGGCCTATCTTGCCGGCAAGACCGATGCCCGCGGCCTGCTCCTGCGGCAGGAGACGTTCTTCACCGAGCACGCCATCACCCATCGCCGCGCCCGCGCGACCGGCATCGACCGGGCGGAGAACCGGGTGCGGCTGGAGGACGGCGACGCTCTCGCCTACGACCACCTGATCCTCGCCACCGGCACCCGCAACCGGGCGCTGCCGGTGCCCGGTGCCGATCTCGTCGGCGTCCACGGTCTGCGCTCGCTCGACGAGGCCGACGCGCTCAAAAGCGCGCTGGAGCATGCAAAAAACATCGTCGTGGTGGGGGCCGGCTTCATCGGACTCGAATTCGCGGCCGTCTGCGCCGCCCGCGGCCTGTCCGTCACGGTGATCGAAGCGGCGCCGCGTGTCATGGCGCGGGCGGTCTCGGCGGAGACCTCGCAGGCGTTTCGCGACTTCCATGAGGCGGCCGGCGTCACGATCTTTTTCGGAGTCGGCGTGAGCGCCATCGAAGGCGCGGACGGACACGTCACGTCCGTTGCCTTGGCCAATGGAAAAAATCTGCCCGCCGACCTCGTCCTCGTCGGTATCGGCGTGGTGCCGAACCAAGAGCTTGCCGCGGAAGCCGGGCTGACCGTGCAGGACGGCATCGCGGTCGATGCCTTCCTGGCGACTTCCGATCCCGCGATCTCGGCCATCGGCGACTGCGCCCGCTTCCCGACCCGCTTCGCCGCGGGGCTGCCTGGCGGCGACCGGGTGCGGATCGAATCGGTGCAGAACGCCGTCGATCAGGGCCGCTGCCTCGCCGCCCGCCTCACCGGGCGCCCGGCGGCCTACGACGCGGTGCCGTGGTTCTGGAGCGACCAGGGCCCGCGCAAGCTGCAGATCGCGGGGCTCGGCAGCCCGGAGGATTCCAGCGTGCTGCGTCGCGCCGGCGCGGGTTTTTCCGTGTTCCGCTTCCGCCAGGGGCGCCTCGCCGCGGTCGAGTCGGTCGATCGCCCGGCCGATCACATGGCGGCCCGCCGGATCATCGCGGCCGGCCGCTCGCTCACCCCGGAGCAGGCGGCGGACCCTGCCTTCGATCTGAAGGCGCTCGCCACCGCCTGAGCGTCTCTACCGATCGTTTTCGGTGGTCAGGTCGCCCAAGCGCGTACCCTCGTCGCCGCCCCTCTGGCGCTCGGAGAGGCGCACGCCGTCGCCGTCCGTGAAGACCACGCCCTCCCGCATCAGCGCGCTGCGCAGGGCCTCAATCTGGCCCGACGCCGGATCGCCGCTGCCGGCTTCGAAGCCCGTCAGGAAGCCCTCGTCGAGGCCGGAGGCGCGGGCGAGGTCCGCCACGCTCCAGCCGAGCAGGCCGCGCGCCGCCCGGGACTGGCCGGGCCCGATCGTGTTGAGGTTCTCGCCGCTGGTGCCGCTCGCGCCCGCTTCGTCCGATCCCGTCAAACCGCTCTCCTGCTCACCCTGTCCGGCCGCATGGCCCGTCTGCCGGACAACGGGGCAGGCGCGGCAATCGTTTCGGCGAAGGCACCAAGAAAGCGGCGCGGCGGCGCCTCACGCCTGTGAACGGCGGCGCAGAGGGCAGCCGCGACCATAATTGTGCTTGAATCTCTGACGATTTCCCGTTCCGCCGCCGGTCCACGCGAATCGCCTTCGACGATCTCAGCGCCGATGCGAAGGCAACGGCATCGGCGACATGACTTCACACACCGAAGCAGCCGAGCGAGCGAAGGGGGTCGTAAGGACATGAACGGAAAGCTGACCGCCGCGCTGGCCGCCGGCGCGGTCGCCATCGCCACGCTGGCCGCCGGGCCGGCCCTGGCGCAGCAGGGCACCAACGCGATCACCGGCTTCGGCCAGGGCGGACGCGCGCCGGAGAAAAAGCCGCAATACGTCCCCGGGGCCAAGCCGCAGGAGAAGATGTTCCCGCTCGGCGCCACTTGGACCGCGGTGAGCCTCAACGGCAAGCCGTTCAGCGGCAACGACCGCCCGACCTTCATCATCGACAGCCAGTACCGCGCCCGCGGCTACGGCGGATGCAACACCTTCACGGCGACCGCCTTCCCCCTACGCGAGCAGAACCTCGCGGTCGGCCCGCTCGCGCTCACCAAGAAGAGCTGCGACAAGGCGCTCGCCGCCACCGAGCAGTCCTTCCTGGTCGCGCTGCGCACCTCGGGCGCCTGGGACCTCGTCGGCTCGCAGCTCGTGATCCGTACCCAGAGCGGCGAGTTGAAGTTCGACCGCGCCCTTTAACCGGGCATTGACGACGATCCGCGGTCGCTCCCGCGGATTCATTCCTCGTCAGGCGTCCTGGCCGTTTCCTGAACCCGCTACCGGTGGCGCCCCCGCGCGACCGGTCTTCCAGCGGAGGACGGGATGCGGATCGGCCGGGTTCACCAGCGCGTGGTGCCGAAGGTGGTGCCGCACGCGGTCGCGCTGCCGCGCTACACCTTCATGCGCGCCCACCACGAGGGCGCCGCCCTCCTCGCCGCCTGGGCGACCAGCGCGGCCGTCGCCCTGCTGGTGCTCGCCGCCGCTCTCGGGCCGGCCTGACACGCGCGCTGGGAATCCGAGAGATCATTACCGATGCGGAAGCGGCTCTTCGGATAAGAGTATTGTCGTCGCAGAAGCCGGCGGGAGAAGAGAATTCCCCGCCGCCCGGCGAATGCGGAGCTCCCCCGTAGAAACCCCGTAAACCTCGACGTTCCTTGGGAAATCGGCTACAGCCCTGCGCCGGACAGCGGGGGCGGATCGGCGCTTTCGACGACGCGCCGCAGTCCCTCGATTTCGCCGACCAGGGAGTGGACCGCCATGACAGACACCGCGCGTAAAGCCGGACACGGCCGCGTATACGGCTCGATCACCGAGACCATCGGCAACACCCCCCTGGTGCGCCTCAACCGGCTCACCAAGGAGCGCGGCGTCGATGCCGAGATCCTGCTCAAGCTCGAATTCTTCAACCCGATCGCGTCGGTGAAGGACCGCATCGGCGTCAACATGATCGACGCGCTGGAGGCCTCGGGCCGCCTGAAGCCCGGCGGCACCCTGGTCGAGCCGACCTCGGGCAACACCGGCATCGCGCTGGCCTTCGTCGCCGCCGCACGCGGCTACCGCCTGATCCTCGTCATGCCCGAGACGATGTCGCTGGAGCGGCGCAAGATGCTCGCCTTCCTCGGCGCGCAGCTGGAGCTGACGCCCGGCGCCAAGGGCATGAAGGGCGCCATCGCCCGCGCGGAAGAACTGCTCGCCGAGATCGACGGGGCGGTGATGCCGCAGCAATTCGCCAACCCGGCCAACCCCGAGATCCACCGCAAGACGACCGCCGAAGAGATCTGGAACGACACCGACGGCCGGCTCGACGCGTTCGTGGCGGGCGTCGGCACCGGCGGCACGGTGACGGGCGTCGGCGAGGTGCTCAAGCCCCGTCTGCCCGGCCTCAAGGTGTTCGCGGTCGAGCCGGTGGATTCGCCCGTCATCTCCGGCGGCCAGCCGGGCCCGCACAAGATCCAGGGCATCGGCGCGGGCTTCATCCCCGAGAACCTTCACACCGACGTGCTCGACGGCGTGCTTCAGGTGACCAACCAGCAGGCGATCGACACCGCCCGCGATCTCGCCAAGCTCGAGGGCATCCCCGGCGGCATCTCCACCGGCGGCAACGTCGCGGCGGCGCTGGAACTGGCGGCGCGGCCGGAGTTCCAGGGCAAGCGGATCGTCACCATCGCTTGCTCCTTCGCCGAGCGGTACATCTCGTCGGTGCTGTTCGAGGGCATCGGTTAGTCTTTTTTCAGCGCAACGGCGCGGGCCTGTCGCAGGGCCCGCGCGGCAACTCTTCGAGTTGTGGCAACTCCTCGGGTTCCCGGACGGTTGTCCCGGCAAATCCGAGGAGAGCATTCATGACCGACACCGACCGCACCCGGCCGTCGCTGAAGGAGTTCGACGCCTACGCGGACCGCAACGGCCAGGATTTCGGCACCGCCTCGCCGCTGGATGTCGGCATCCCGTCGCGGACGCAGGCCGAGCTGAAGGGCAACCCCGACGGAACGGCGGAAGCCGCGCGCATCGCCTCCGGCACGCCGCGTTCGGACGCGACCGACCAGACCGAGGCCGAGACCCCGCCGGAGAACCTGCGCCGCATCTCCGATCCGACGAACGGCCCCAAGCCGGACGCCAAGGCCGAAGAGGCGATCGAGCGCGCCACCGCCGCCGTCGGCAGCGAGGAGCCGCCGCGTCATGGGTAACGAGAACCGTCCCGATGAGGACCTGACCAACGTCGGCACCCGCAAGCCCGAGGATTCGGTCGGCTCCCGCGGCCCGAGCCCGGCGGGCGGCGGCCATCAGACGCCCGAGCAGGCGGCGATCACCGGGCAGGGCCCGGGCGGACGCAGCGACGACGAGCGGACGGGCGAGTGGGCAAAGGGCACGGACGGCTCCGAGGAAGGGCGCACGCCGCCCGCCATCGGCGGCTCCTCCGGCGGCCATTCCGACCGCAAGGCGTCCGCCGGTCCGCGCGCGGGCGAACCGGTGGCGGGTGAGCCCGACCGGGCCAAACGATCCTGAGATCGAAAGGGGGGTGTGAGCCGATGAACGAACGCGACAAGGATTCGTCCGAGACGGACAAGGACGGCGGCAAGCCGACCAACTCGGCGCCCGACGCCGTCAAGGACCCGAACGAGAAGACCGACGGAAAGCCCGGCGTGCCGGGCCAGGGTGACGAGACCGATCCGGGCGCGGGCTGAACGCCACCAGCGCGCGTAACCCTCCCCCTCTGCGGGGGAGGGTTACGCGGAGCGGACGGGAGAGGGGAACCACGGTTCCGCCTGGCCGCCCTCGCCCCGAACTCTCCTGAAACGTCGCTCCCCTCACCCAACCTTCGCTTATGCGAAGCCCACCCTCTCCCGCGGAGGGGAGAGGGATGGCGCATCAGCCTTCACGCTCCGGCTTGCGCAGGGGCAGGCTTCCTCTCACGCCGCAGCCGCCTCGACCCGGTTCCGCCCGGCGGACTTTGCCCGATACAGCGCGGCATCGGCCCGTCCCAGAATGTCGGCGGGGTTGGTGTCGGACCCGCGGCGCACGGCGACGCCGATCGAGACCGTGACCGGAATCTCGCGGGTGCCGCGCTGCACGGCGAAGGGCGCGGCCTCGACGCGCTCGCGGATGCGCTCGGCGATGGCTTGCGCCTCCGGCAGATCGACGCCGGGCACCACCATCACGATCTCCTCGCCGCCGTAGCGGGCCAGGATATCCATCGGCCGCACCTGCGCGCGGATGCGCTCGGCGAAGGCCCGCAGCACCTCGTCGCCGGCCTCGTGGCCCCAGGTGTCGTTGATCGTCTTGAAGCGGTCGATGTCGAGGAGCAGGCAGGCCAGCCCCTTCTGGTGCAGCATCGCGTCGCCGAAGACCGGACCGATCTGGCGGTCGAGGTAGCGCCGGTTGTGCAGGCCGGTGAGGTCGTCGGTGATGGCGAGTTCCATCGAGGCCTGGAGCGCGCCGCGCAGGGTCTCGGTGAAGCGGCGGCGGCGCACCTGCGTCCGCACCCGCGCCACCAGTTCGTTCCGGTCGATCGGGCGCAGCAGGTAATCGTTCACACCGAATTCGAGCCCGCGGGTGATGCGGGTCTTCTCGCCCATCTCGCCGAGCATAATGAGCGAGAGGTTGCGGGTGCGCTCGAGCGAGCGGAGCTGGCTGCAGAGGCGCAGGCCGTCGAAGCCTTCGAGATCGAGGCTGACCAGCGCGACCTCGAACCCGCCCTCGGGGGCGAGCACCAGCGCGCGGTGCGGATCGGTCTCGACGGTCACCTGATGGTGCTGCGCGAGCGCTGTGCCGATCCGGTCGATGGCGCTGGCGCGATCCTCGACCAAAAGCACCTTCGCGTTCTCGCCGGTGTCCGCGGCGGCGAGCGCCAGGGGATCGACGCCGCCGATGGCGCGGGTGGCGAGCGCGCGCGAGCGCAGCTCGTCGGTCACGGCCTTGAGCCGCACGAGGCTGCGCACCCGCGTCATCAGGGCGGTGTCGTCGATGGGCTTGGTCAAGAAGTCGTCGGCCCCGGCGTCCAACCCCCGCAGGCGGTCGGCGGGCTGATCGAGGGCGGTGACGATCACCACCGGCAGGTGGGCGGTGTTGGGGTTCGATTTCAGGCGGCGGCAGACCTCGAAGCCGTCCATGCCCGGCATCATCACGTCGAGCAGCACCACGTCGCAGGCGCCGAGCTCGCAGATCGTCAGGGCGTCGGGCCCGTTCATGGCGACGACGACGTCGAAATACTCGAGCGACAGCTTCGTCTCGAGCAGCCGCACGTTCGGATAGAGGTCGTCTACGATCAGGACGCGGGCCGACATCGTTCCTCCGCTATGCGGCTGACCGGCCGCCGGGGTATCCTCGAGAGAGGGGCTCTCGGGAGAATCAGGCGGCGCCGTCTTCGCCAATGTAGCGACGGACCGTTGCCAAAAACTTCGCGACCGAGATCGGCTTCGAGAGGTAGGCCTCGCAGCCGCCTTCGCGTATGCGCTCCTCGTCGCCCTTCATCGCGAAGGCCGTGATGGCGATGACGGGGATGTCGCGCAGATCGTCGTCGTCCTTGAGCCACTTGGTCACCTCCAGCCCCGACACCTCGGGCAGCTGGATGTCCATGAGGATCAGGTCGGGATGGTGGGCGCGGGCCAGTTCGATCGCCTCGATGCCGTTGGCGGTCTTCAGCGTCGCGTAGCCGTGCGCCTCCAGCAGGTCGTTGAAGAGCTTCATGTTGAGCTCGTTGTCCTCAACGATGAGAACGGTTTTCTTCATGACCTGCTCCGAGGCGGTCCGACCGCGCTCCATCACCTGGCACAGCCCTCGAACTCTCTTTAAACTGCCACTCGTTGATGAAACGCAAACTTGATCATACGGCAGCCGGTGACGAGCGTCTCGCGGTCGAAGTGCTGGGCTGGATCGCGGGCGACGACGAGCGGCTCACCCGCTTCGTCGTCGAGAGCGGGCTCGACCCCGGCCGCTTACGCGAGAGCGCCCGCGATCCGGGCTTCCTCACGGCCGTGCTCGACCACGTGATGGGCGAGGAATTGCGGCTCATCGCCTGCGCGCAGGCGCTGGAGGTGAAGCCGGAAAAAATCGCCGCCGCGTGGCAGAGGCTGCAACCGCCGCCGTTCGACGACGGCTTTTGAACGGCTTTATTTTCGCGACGATCTCCGGAAACCGCTAACGGGCGAGTTCCTTCAGGCCGAGCCGGATCAGGATCTTGGCCTCCGCCCCCTCCCCGCCCGCCTTCAGCGCGGCGGCGATCGCGGCGGACGCCTGAACCTGGGGATAACCGAGGTTGACCAGCGCCGAGATCGCATCCGCCACCGGCTGGGGCGCGGTGCGGTCCTCGACCGAGCCGGTCAGCGCGATGAGCGCCGGATCGATCGGGGCGAAGGCCGGCGCCTTGTCCTTCAGCTCGGCCACGAGCCGGGCGGCGAGCCGCGGGCCGACGCCCGGCGCGCGGGCGATCCCGCCCTTGTCGCCGGTGGCGATGGCCGAGGCGAGCGCGCCCGGCTCCAGCACCGAGAGCACCCCGAGCGCGACGCGGGTGCCGACGCCCTGCACGGTCTGGAGCAGGCGGAACCACTCCCGCTCCGCGTCCGAGCGGAAGCCGTAGAGGCGGATCATGTCCTCGCGCACATGCGTCTCGATGGCGAGATCGGTCGCCTCGCCGGGCGGGGGCAGGCGCTGGAGCGTGCGGGCGGAGCAATGCACCACGTAGCCGACGCCGTTCACGTCGAGGATGACGAAATCCTCGCCGTAGGAATCCACCAGTCCCTTGAGCTTGCCGATCATCCGGAATCACCGATCGTTTGTCAGGATCGGCGCCCGGCCCCTCGTTGCCGCGCCCGCCCGAACGCCATATCCGTCAGGGCGGCCCAACCGACAAGGTGACCGCATGAAGCGTACGCTCCTCGCCGCCCTCCTCCTCGCGAGCGCAGCCGCCCCCGCGATGGCGCAAGAAGGTCCGCCCGCGCTCACCAAGGACCCCGGACAGGTGAAGGCCGGGCGCTACCGGCTGGACACGGCGCACGGCAAGATCACGTGGTCGCTGAGCCATCTCGGCTACTCGACCTATTACGGCCAGTTCACCGACGTGTCGGGCGAACTGGCCCTCGACCCGAAGGCGCCCGCCGAGAGCCGCCTCTCGGTGAGGATCGGCACCGCCAGCGTCAACGCGCTGAACGACAAGCTCGACGCCCACCTCAAGGCGCCGGACTTCCTGAGCGTCGAGGCCCATCCCGAGGCGACCTTCGTCAGCAGTTCGGTCGAGCCCACGAGCCCGACCACGGCCCGCGTCAACGGCACCCTGACGCTGCGCGGCGTGGCGAAACCCGTCTCGTTCGACGCCACCTTCAACCAAGCCGGCCCGCATCCGGTCGACAAGCTCTATACCGTGGGCTTCGACGGATGGGCCGTGATCAAGCGCTCGGAGTTCGGCGTGAACGCCTTCCTGCCGGTGCTGGGGGACGAGGTGGCCCTGCGGCTGGAGGGCGAGTTCAAGGCGGTGGAATGACGGCGGAGCTGTTTGCCGGAACTCTTCGTTCACGATATGTGCGCACAAAGGTCGCGCGCCGCGGCGGCGTAGGGCCGGAGACCTCCGATGACCGACGACGTGCGCATCCTCGGCATCGATCCGGGCCTCCGCCGCACCGGCTGGGGCCTCATCGTCGCGCGGGGGAGCAAGCTGTCCTATCTCGCCTGCGGGGTCGTGACCTCGGACGGCGATCTGCCTCTGGCGCTGCGCCTGCGCGAGTTGCACGAGGGGCTGACCCGCGTCGTCGCCGGCCACGCGCCCGACGAGGTCGCGGTGGAAGAGACCTTCGTCAACAAGGACGGGCAGGCGACGCTCAAGCTCGGCCATGCCCGCGCCATCGCCCTGCTGGTGCCGGCGCTGGCCGGGCTGCCGGTGGCGGAATACGCCGCCAACCTCGTCAAGAAGACCGTGACCGGATCGGGCCATGCCGAGAAGGTCCAGATCCAGGCGATGGTGCGGTTCCTGCTCCCCAAGGCCGAGTTCAAGGTCGCCGACGCCGCGGACGCCCTCGCCATCGCGATCACCCACGCGAGCCATCGCGGCCGCGCTGCGATCGACCGCCGCAACGCCGTGCCCGCGGGCAGCGGACCGGGCGCGGCGCGGATCGCCGCCGCGCTCGCCCGGCAGGGGTGAATGGTGTCAGGGCTCCGCCCTGACGACCCGCCAGAGGGCTTGCCCTCTGGACACCCTGGACCGGAATCAGCTGACTTTCAGGATCACTTTGCCGCTGGCCTCACGGCGCTTGAGGATGCCCAGCGCCTCCGCGTAGGCGTCGAGCGGATAGACCCCGTGGACCTTCACCGTCAGCTTGCCCTCCGCGGCCCAGGCGAGGAGTTGCGTCTGGTTCTTCTGGTGCAGAGCCGGCTCGCGCTCCACGAAGGCGCCCCAGTGGACGCCCTGCACGTCGATGCCCTTGAGCATGATGACGTTAAGGCGAAACTTCGGAATCTCGCCCGCCGCGAAGCCGATCACGAGGAAGCGGCCCTTCCAGGCCAGCGCCCGCATCGCCGGCTCGGCGAGGTCCCCGCCGACCGCGTCGTAGACGACATCGACGCCTTCAGGCGCGAGGCGGCGTAGCGCCTCGCGCAGGTTGTCCGCCTTGTAGTCGATGAGGTCGTCGGCCCCATGCGCGCGGGCGACCTCCAGCTTCTCCGGCGAAGAGGCGCCGGCGATCACGCGGGCGCCGAGCAGCTTGCCGAGTTCGACGGCCGCAAGTCCGACCCCGCCCGAGGCCCCGAGCACCACCAGCGTCTCGCCGGGCCGGATGCGGGCGCGATCGACCAGCGCATGCAGCGTCGTCCCGTAGGTGATGGAGAGCCCCGCCGCGACCTCGTCCGAGACGCCGTCCGGCACGCGGGCGAGCCGCGCCACCGGGACAGCGATGCGCTCGCGCGCGGTGCCGTGGCTGAGATGGACCATGACCCGGTCGCCGACCGCGAACCCCTCGGCGCCTTCGCCCAGAGCCTCGACGATCCCGCAGGCCTCACCGCCGGGCGAAAACGGCAGTTCGGGCTTCACCTGATACTTGCCGGCGATGATCAGCGTGTCGAAGAAGTTGAGCGCGGCGACCCGCACCCGCACCAGCGCCTCGCCGGGCCCGGGATCGGGATCGGCCACATCCTCGACCGCAAGATCCTCCGGCCCACCGAGCCGGGTGCACATCAGGGCTTTCATACCGTCCGGGTCTCCGCCTCACGCGCGCCGATGCATTTCCCTTCAATGCCCGTCGCCGCGCCCGTCGCGCAAGCGCTCACGCCCGCTCGTACGTCCCCGTCAGCCACCCCTTGGCGATCACGGTGCCGTCGAGCGCCTCCAGCAGCGCGGCGCGCCCCGGCGAGGCCGAGAGGTCCGGCGCGCGGGCGAGCGCGAAGGCCTGGAACAGGTAGCGGTGCGGGCCGTGGCCGGTCGGCGGGTCCGGGGGAAGCCAGCCGTCCTTGAGGAAGGAGTTGCGGCCGAGATCGTGCCGCCCCCCCTCCCCGGCCGGGCTCGCGAACGCGCCCTCGGCGAAGTCCCGGTCCCGCGGCGGGAGGTTCCAGGCGATCAGGTGGACGAAGGGGTGCAGGGCCGGTGCGTCGGGGTCTTCCACGAACAGCACCAGGGCGGCGGCCTCCGGCGGCACGCCCGCGATGGCGAGCGGGGGCGAGACGCCCTCGCCGTCGGCGGTGTGGCGGGCCGGGATCGGCGCGCCCTCAGTGAAGGCCGGACTCGTCACCCGCAACGTGGCGGGCGCCTGCGCCGCGACCGTGTGGAACGCGGCCTTCTCGATGCCGGCCCTCACCCCCGACAGGGCTTCGCCAACGGCGTGCGGCAGCTTTTCCAGCATGGTGGCCTATCCCGTCCTGATCCTGAACCGGAACAACGGCGGCCGGCCCGCTTCGTTCAGGCCGGGCGGTGCGCGGCCAGCATGTAGTTCACCCCCGTATCCCGGCTCGCCCTCCAGGAATCTCCGAGCGGGTTGTAGACCACCCCGGTCGTGTCGGTGACGCTGAGTCCGCCGGCTTCGATGTCGGCGGTCAGCTCGGCCGGCGTCACGAACTTTTCCCAGTCGTGCGTGCCCCGCGGCAGCCAGCGCAGCACGTATTCGGCGCCGACGATGGCGAGCGCGAAGGAGCGCATCGTCCGGTTGATGGTCGCGGCGAACAGGAGCCCGCCGGGCCTGACGGCCTCACACGTCGCGCGCAAAAAACCGGCGCGGTCGGAGACGTGCTCGACCACCTCCATGGCGAGCACCACGTCGAACCGGGCGCCGCCTGCCACCACCGCCTCGATGGTCTCGTCGCGGTAATCGATGGTGAGCCCTTCGCCTTCCGCGTGGGCACGGGCGGCGGCGATGTTGGCGCGCGCCGGATCGAGCCCGGTCACCGTCGCGCCGAGCCGGGCCAGGGGCTCGGACAGCACGCCGCCGCCGCAGCCGATATCGACCACGCTCAGGCCCTCCAGCGGGAACGGCGCGGCCGGATCGCGCCCGAACGTGCGGCACACCTCGTCGCGGATGTAGCCGACCCGCACGGGGTTGAACTTGTGCAACACCGCCATCGGCCCGCGCGCGTCCCACCAGCGCGCGGCCAGCGCATCGAAGCGCGCCACTTCGTCCCGATCGACCGAGGCGCTCGTCATCCGGCTCACTTTCGTATCGTTTCAACCTGTCGGCCGTCCGATTGACACGGCCGGAGGCCCCTTGTACCCGCCGGGCGCATCCCCGGTACAGCCGCGCCCGACCTGACCGCAGGCGATGTGGCGCACGCCGGTATCTTAGGGCGACGAGAGGCAGACCGGACGCGACATGCCCCGTTTGGTGATGAAATTCGGCGGCACCTCCGTCGCCAACGTCGAGCGCATCCGCAACGTGGCGGCCCACGTCGCCCGCGAGGTCGCGGCCGGCTACGAGGTCGCCGTCGTGGTCTCGGCGATGTCGGGCAAGACCAACGAGCTGGTCGCCTGGGTGAAGGGCGCCGACGCCTTCTATGCGGAGACCGAGTACGATGCCGTCGTGGCCTCGGGCGAGCAGGTCACGTCGGGCCTGCTGGCGGTGGCGCTGAACAAGATCGGCATCAAGGCCCGCTCCTGGCAGGGCTGGCAGATCCCGCTCCACACCTCCGACGCCCACGGCTCGGCCCGGATCGAGGGTATCGACCCCAAGAACCTCGACGCCGGCTTCAAGCGCGGCGAAGTCGCGGTGATCGCGGGCTTCCAGGGCGTGCATGCCGAGACCGGCCGGATCGCGACGCTGGGGCGCGGCGGCTCGGACACGAGCGCCGTGGCGGTGGCCGCCGCCATCGGCGCGGAGCGCTGCGACATCTACACGGACGTGGACGGGGTCTACACCACCGATCCGCGGGTGGTGCCGAAGGCCCGGCGCATGGAGCGCGTCACCTTCGAGGAGATGCTGGAGATGGCGTCGCTCGGGGCCAAGGTGCTCCAGGTGCGCTCGGTCGAGCTCGCCATGATCCACCGCGTGCCGACCACGGTGCGCTCCTCCTTCGATCCCCCCGATGCCGCGCGGCCGGGCACCCTCATCTGCGACGAGGATCAGATCGTGGAACAGCAGACCATCACCGGCATCGCCTTCGCCAAGGACGAGGCGCAGATCACGCTCCGCGCCGTGAAGGACAGCCCTGGCATCGCCGCGGCGATCTTCGGGCCGCTGGCGGACGCCAACATCAACGTCGACATGATCATCCAGACCGTGTCGGGCGACCAATCGACCACCGACATGACCTTCACGGTTCCGGCGGCCGACTACGAGCGCGCCCGCGCGATCCTCGACGCCCAGCGCGAGACGATCAGCTTCGGCCAGATCGAGGGCGCCACCGACGTGGTCAAGGTCTCGGCCATCGGCGTCGGCATGCGCTCGCATGCGGGCGTGGCCGCCAAGGCCTTCCGGGCGCTGGCCGAGAAGGGTATCAACATCCGGGCGATCACCACCTCCGAGATCAAGTTCTCGGTGCTCATCGACGCGGCCTACACGGAGCTTGCCGTTCGCACGCTCCACTCGCTATACGGCCTCGACAAGGCCTGACCGTAGCCGTCGGCGCGCCCGCACGTGAGGGTTGCGCCGATCCCGGCCCGAGACGCGGGACCGGAGGGAAGCGGACCGGCCGACGTGAAATTTCCAGTCTAGGGCACCCTTCGGTGCTCTAGCCGACCCGGATTGACGACCCGATGCCCGCTGCGCCCGGAGGCCCGCGCCTGCTGCTGCGCCGGCTCCGCGAAGCCATGGCGGAGTCGGTCTCTCCGCAGGCGCGCCTCGACCGGATCGTCGTCCTGATCGCGCAGAACGTGATCGCCGAGGTGTGCTCGGTCTACGTCGTGCGCGACGACGACAACACCCTCGAACTGTTCGCCACCGAGGGCCTCAACCGCGACGCGGTCCACATCACCCGCCTGCGCGCCGACGAGGGCCTCGTCGGCCTGATCGCCAAGACGGCCGAGCCGCTGGCCTTGTCCGACGCGCAATCGCACCCCTCGTTCTCCTACCGGCCGGAGACGGGCGAGGAGATCTACCACGCCTTCCTCGGCGTGCCGCTGCTGCGCGCGGGCAACACGCTCGGCGTGCTGGTGGTGCAGAACAAGACCTACCGGGTCTATTCCGAGGAGGAGATCGAGGCGCTCCAGACCACCGCGATGGTGCTCTCGGAGATGATCGCCTCGGGCGAGCTGCAGGCGCTCGCCCCCGGGGCCGGCTCCGCGGCACGCCGCCCGGTCAGCCCCCGCGGCGTGGCGCTCGCCGACGGCATCGGGCTCGGCCATGTGGTGCTGCACGAGCCGCGCATCGTCGTGAAGACCCTGATCGCCGAGAACGTCGAGCGCGAGGTCGAGCGGCTGGAATCGGCGATCGAAGAGGTCCGCTCGGCCATCGACGAATTGGTGGAGCGCGGCGACGGGATCGGCTCGGGCGAATCCCGCGAGGTTTTGGAAACCGTCCGCATGTTCGCCCACGACAAGGGCTGGCTGCGCCGGATGCGCGAGGCGGTCCAGTCGGGCCTGACGGCGGAGGCCGCGGTCGAGCGGGTGCAGTCGGACAACCGCGCCCGGATGCTGCGCCAGAGCGACCCGTATCTCCGCGACCGCCTGCACGACCTCGACGACCTCGCCAACCGCCTGCTGCGCCGCCTCGTCGGCCAGGAGGGGCGCGGTGCCGACGGCCTGCCCGAGAACGCCATCCTGGTCGCCCGCTCCATGGGGCCGGCGGCGCTGCTCGACTACGATCGGGCGCGGCTGCGCGGCGTCGTGCTGGAGGAAGGCGGGCCGACGAGCCACATCGCCATCGTGGCCCGCGCGCTGGGCATCCCGGCGGTGGGCGAGATCGCCAACGCCACCGGCCTGTGCGACTCAGGGGACGCCATCATCGTCGACGGCCTCTCGGGCGAGGTGCAGATTCGCCCGACGCCGGAGATCGAGGCCTCCTACGCCGAGATGGTGCGCCTGCGCGCCCGGCGGCAGGAGCAGTACCGGGCGCTGCGCGACGTGCCCGCCGCCACCCGCGACGGGGTGCGGATCGGCCTCCACCTCAACGCGGGCCTGCTCGTCGATCTCACCCATCTTCACGAGACCGGGGCCGAGGGCGTCGGCCTGTTCCGCACCGAGCTCCAGTTCATGGTGGCCGAGCGGATGCCCTCGGCGGCCGAGCAGCAGGCGCTCTACGAGGCGGTTTTTTCCGCCACCGGCGACCTGCCGGTGACGATCCGGACGCTCGACATCGGCGGCGACAAGATCCTCCCCTACATGCCGACCCTGGAGGAGGAGAACCCAGCGCTCGGCTGGCGGGCGATCCGCATCGGCCTCGACCGGCCGGCCCTCCTGCGGGTGCAGCTGCGCGCGCTGCTGAAGGCCGCCGCCGGCCGCCCGATCAAGATCATGTTCCCGATGGTGGCCACAGTAGAGGAGTTCACCCGCGCCCGCGCCATCGTCGAGCGCGAGAAGGCGCATCTGCGCCGCCACGGCTACACCCTGCCGAGCGAGTGCCGCCTCGGGGCCATGGTCGAGGTGCCCTCGCTCCTGTTCCAGATCGACGAGATCGCCCGCGAGGCGGACTTCCTCTCGGTCGGCTCCAACGACCTGATGCAGTTCCTGTTCGCGGTCGATCGCGAGAACCGGCGCGTGGCCAACCGCTTCGACCCGCTCTGCGGCGCCGCCATGCGGGCCTTCCGCCTGATCGCCGAGCGCGCCGCCGCGCAGAACTGCCCGGTGACGGTCTGCGGCGAGATCGGCGGGCGTCCGTTGGAGGCGCTGGCGCTGATCGGCCTCGGATTCCGCGATTTCTCGATGTCGCCCGCCGCCATCGGCCCGATCAAGGCGATGGTGCTGTTAGCCGACGCGGGCGCCGTCGCGGCGCTCATCGACGCCGAACTGACCAAGGTGACCGACGGGGCCTCGCTGCGGCCCGCGCTCGCGGCTTTTGCCAAGACGCACGGCGTGCCGGTGTAAGGCGGGCGCTCGCGACAGCGATGATGCCCATGCTCCCGGCGGCACTCGCCCTCTGCGCGGCAGTGAAGTAGGGAAGCCCCCTTCCCACGTCGTGACATCGAAGACCCCGTGACACCCATCCCCTCCGACCGCCTCGACGCCATCCTGGCCCGGCACGAGTTCGTCACGGCGCAGCTCGCCGACGGCACGGGCTCGCCCGAGCATATCGTGCAGCTCTCCCGCGAGCTGTCCGAGCTCGACGGGGTCGTGGCGGGCATCCGCGACTACCGGGCGGCGGAGACCAACCTCGCCGGCATCCGCGCGATGATCGACGAGCCCGGCGGCGATCCCGAGATGCGGGAAATGGCCGCCGACGAGAAGCCGGAGGCGGAAGAGGCACTGGAGCGGGCCCACCGCGCCCTCCAGCTCATCCTGCTGCCGAAGGACGCCGCCGACGAGAAGAGCGCCATCCTCGAAATCCGCGCCGGCACCGGCGGCGACGAGGCGGCGCTCTTCGCCGGCGACCTGTTCCGCATGTACGCGAAATACGCGGAGTCGAAGGGCTGGCGCGTCGAGGTGATCTCGGAGAGCGAGGGCACCGTCGGCGGCTTCCGCGAGGTCGTGGCCGAGGTGAAGGGCCGTTCGGTGTTCTCCCGCCTCAAGTTCGAGAGCGGCGCCCACCGGGTCCAGCGCGTGCCCGACACCGAGACCCAGGGTCGCATCCACACCTCGGCGGCCACCGTCGCGGTGCTGCCGGAGGCGGAGGAGGTCGATATCGCGATCAACGACGCCGACCTGAAGATCGACACCATGCGGGCGCAAGGAGCCGGCGGCCAGCACGTCAACAAGACGGAATCGGCGATCCGCATCACCCACGTGCCCACAGGCGTGGTGGTGTTCGTCCAGGAGGAGCGCTCGCAGCACAAGAACCGGGCGCGAGCGATGGCCCTGCTGCGCGCAAAACTGTTCGACGCCGAGCGCACGGCCAAGGACTCGGCGCGGGCCGCCGACCGCAAGGCGCAGGTCGGCTCGGGCGACCGCTCGGAGCGCATCCGCACCTACAATTTCCCGCAAGGCCGCGTCACGGATCACCGCATCAACCTGACCCTCTACAAGCTGGAAGAGGTCATGGCCGGCCCGGCGCTCGACGAGGTGATCGACGCGCTGGTCACCGAGCATCAGGCGGAGCTGCTGGCCGCCGAGGGGATGGCGTGAGCAAGGGGCTCCCTCCCCTCCCCCCCACCCTCCCCCGCGCGGAAGCCCTGCGCCAGCTCACCCAAGCCTTCAGCGCTGCCGGTCTCGCCAACCCGCGCGGCGACGCCCGCTTCCTCACTGAACACGCCCTCGGGCTGTCCTCGTCCGAACTGATCCTGCAAGGCCGGCATCTCCTCGGCGAGACCGGCGCCCGCGCGCTCGGCGAGGCCGCCGGGCGACGGCTGGCGGGCGAGCCAGTGGCGCGCATCATCGGGGCCTGGGAGTTCTGGGGGCTGCCGTTCCGGCTCTCCCCCGAGACGCTGGTGCCGCGGCCCGACACCGAGACGCTGGTGGAGGCATCCCTCCGCCTCTTCCCCGAGCCGGCGCGGCCTCTGCGGCTGGTCGATCTCGGCACCGGCTCGGGCTGCATCCTCGTCGCCCTGCTGCACGAGCGCACGCACGCGTTCGGGATCGGCCTCGACTCTTCTCGGGACGCGCTGGCGACCGCACGGGAAAACGCGCGGGCGAACGGCGTCGGCGCCCGCGCGGCGTTTCTGCACGGCTCCTGGCTCGATGCGCTGGCCGGTCCGTTCGACCTGATCGTCTCGAACCCGCCCTACATCGCGGCGGACGTGATCCCGATCCTCGACGCGGAGGTGCGCGAGCACGATCCAATGGCCGCCCTCGACGGCGGGCCGGACGGGCTCGACGCCTACCGGGCGATCTTTTCGGAGGTCGCGCGACGGCCCGGCCTGCTCGCGCCGGGCGGGGCGCTCGCCGTGGAGATCGGCTACGATCAGGCCGAGGCCGTCACGGCGCTGGGTGTGGAGGCGGGTTTCGCCGAGGTCACGCTGGCCCGCGATCTCGCCGGGCATCCGCGGGTCGTCACGCTTCGGCCATCCTTGTCGATCAGAGGATGACCGCGAGACGGGACACGCGGCACCGGCAAGCCCCCGAGATAGCGGGATAATCCCGCGAAAAATCGGAAAAAATGCTTGTTGTCGCGGGCGCCAGTCACTAGCTTACGGATGCAGACCGCGAACGGCCCGTTAAGATGGGCTGCGGCAGGATCGGTTTTGACCGCTTCCTCCGGGTTCGGACGGTCTTCCCACCATCGAGCGGATGCGGCCCGGCAAGTGCGGTCAGGCTCGGTGGGATCGAACCTGACAGTCGAGGGATGTCTCGCGGCGCGCGGTTGAGAGCGCGGCCACCGGACGAGCGGCAGGCAGCGCGGGCGCGCCGACGGCGCCGGACGCGCCGTCCTTGAAAAGGCCGCAGCACTGTCAGTCATGCCACGCGACAGGTAACGAAGGGTCAATCGAGGCCGATGAGACCAAACCAGAACCGACGGATGCGGGGCCGCAACAACAACAATAACAACCGGCCCAAGGGTCCGAACCCGCTGACGCGCTCCTATGAGTCGAACGGGCCCGACGTCAAAATCCGCGGCAACGCCCAGCACATCGCCGACAAGTACGCACAGCTCGCCCGCGACGCGCTGGCGAGCGGCGACCCGGTCGCCGCCGAGAACTACTTCCAGCACGGCGAGCACTATTTCCGCATCATCACCGGCGCCGCCCAGGAGCAGGGCCGTCCCCAGGCCGCCCAGGGCTATGCCCGCAACGGCTTCGACGAGGACGAGGAGGGCGAGGACGAAGGCGTGCAGGGCGCGCCCGAGGGCGGCCGCCCCGGCTTCGGCTACGGCACCGACGAGTACGGCGACCCGACCCAGGCGCCCCAGCCGTTCGAGCGCCACGACTTCGATGCCCGTCGCCAGGATCGCAACAACGAGCGCGGGAACGATCGTCCGAACGACCGCGGCAATGATCGCGGACCCCAGCGCTTCCAGGGCCGCGACCGGAACGATCGCAACGACCGCCCGCAGCGCTTCGACGGCAACCGCCCGGACCGCCAGGACTACAATCGAGGCGACGCGCCGCGGCAGGATTTCCGCGGCGATCGCCAGGATCGCGGTCAAGACCGCAACCAGGATCGGGGCGACTTCCGTCAGGATCGCCAGGACCGCAACAACGATCGCGGCGACCGTGGGCGGCAGGATTACCGGCCCGATTACGGCCAGCAGGACGGCAACCGCCCGCAGGAGGGGCGCCCCGAGCAGGGCCAGGGCCGCCGCGAGTTCCGGCAGGACCGTCAGCACGACCGCCAAGACCGGTTCGACAACAACCGCTTCGAGGGTGGACGCGGCGAGCACGACGCGCCCCGACAGGAGGCCGTGCGTCAGGAGCCGGTCCATCAGGACGCGGCTCGTGCGGAGGCCCCGCGCCAAGAGGCGGTTCGTCAGGAACCCGTTCGTCAGGAAGCCTCGCGCCAGGAGCCGCGGGCAGAGGGCCCGGTGCGTCCCGACGCGCCGACCCGCAGCCGCCGCCGCGCCGAGCCCCGCCCCGTCGCCGAGGTCGCCGATCCCGGCGCGCTGCCGGCCTTCCTGATGACCGCCACCCGCAACCCGCGGCCGGTCGCCGACGAGGCCGAGGCGCCCCGCCCCGCCCCGCAGCGCGAGACGCCGCCCGCCACTGAAGCCGCCCCGACCGCGCCGACGGACGAGACCCCTGCGCCGAAGCGCCGCCGCACCCGCACCCGCTACAAGGGCACCGACGGCGAGCCGGCCCCGGAGCCGAGCGACACGCCGAACGCCGCCGAGTAAGGCGGGAACGGCAGAGATGGAAAAGGCCCGGAGCGGAAACGCTCCGGGCCTTTTTCGTGTCGGTGGGATCGGTGCCGTCAGCCCGGCAGGGCGATGAACCACTCGTGCGGCCCGGTCAGCCGGTCGATCATCGCGGGCTGCAACTGGAAGCCCTCGGGATCGTCCTCGATCAAACTGGAGACCTGGGAGGCGTGGGCCTCCACCGCCCGGCGCTTGGCCGCGCGCTCGTCGTCCTCGACCGCGAGGCGGTAGCCGGTCGGCGCCGGCCCGACCTCGCGCTCCGGCGGCAGGGTCCAGCCCCAGACCGGATAGGCGTGGAAGGCGGCGCCCGGCAGATGTTTTCGCGCGAGATCGACGATGGCCGCCGAGGCCGTGTGGTCGCAATGCGGGTCGTGCTTCCACGTCACGAACACGGCAGCCGCCCCCGCTTTTTTCGCGATCCCGGCGATCTCCGCGGCGGCATCCTCGGCCTGCGGGCCCTCGCTCGGCACGCCGCCGTCGGGCAGGCGCAGGAAGTGGATGTGCTCCGGCCCGAGCCCGAGCGCCGCCATGGCCGCGACCGTCTCGGATTCGCGCAAATCCCGCAGCCGGGCATGCGGATAGACTTTGGAGTTCGGGTGCGAGCCGCAGCCGTCGCTGACGATGACGACGCGGACCGCCCGGCCCCGCGCCAGCGCCTGCACGATCAGCCCGCCGCAGCCGAGGCTCTCGTCGTCCGGATGGGGCGCGACCACGACGAGGCCGCCCGCGGGCACGAGGGTCTCGAAACCCGCCACCGGCAGGGTTTTGGCGGCTTCGAAAAAGGCGTCCGCGCGCATGGGCTGCTCCTTTTCTCGAACGATCTCAGTCGGCTCTGGAGGCGAGATAGCGCGAAAACCCCTTGGCGCGCAGGTCGCAGGCCGGGCAGGTGCCGCAGCCGTAGCCCCAGGGGTGGCGCTCGCCGCGCTCGCCGCGATAGCAGGTGTGGCTCTCCTCGACGATCAGGTCCACCAGGGCCCGGCCGCCGAGTTCCTCGGCCAGCGCCCAGGTCTGCGCCTTGTCGAGCCACATCAACGGCGTGTGCAGCACGAAGCGGCGCTCCATGCCGAGGTTGAGCGCGACCTGCATCGCCTTGATCGTGTCGTCGCGGCAATCGGGGTAGCCGGAATAATCCGTCTCGCACATGCCGCCGACGATGTGGCGCAGGCCCCGCCGGTAGGCGAGCGCGGCGGCAAAGGTCAGGAAGGCGAGGTTGCGCCCCGGCACGAAGGTGTTGGGCAGCCCGTCCCGCTCCAGCCTGATCTCGCTCTCGCGGGTCAGCGCCGTCTCGGAAATCTCGCCGAGCGCGGAGAGATCGAAGGTGTGGTCGCGCCCGAGCCGGCGCCACCACGTCCGGTCCCCCGCCGTCATGCCCTTGCGCAGGGCCTCCCGCCGCTCCAGCTCGACCCGGTGGCGCTGGCCGTAATCGAAGCCCAAAGTCTCGACGCGGGGGAAGCGGTCGAGCGCCCAGGCGAGGCAGGTCGCCGAATCCTGCCCGCCGGAAAACAGCACCAGGGCGCCCGACTCGCTATCCCCCACCATGATCACTCGCCCTCGTACTCGGCCCAGGAGAGCGGCGTCTCGAACACACGCACGCTCGACAGGCCGGGGATCGCAGGCTTCGCCCGATGCCAGATCCAGGCCGCGATGTGCTCGGCGGTCGGGTTCTCCAGCCCCTCGATCTCGTTGAGGCAATGGTGGTCGAGCCGCTCCAGCAGCGGGGCGAAGGCGCTCTCGATGTCGTAGAAATCCACGACCCAGCCCGTGGTCGCGTCGATCTCGCCCGAGACCGTCAGCTCGATGCGGTAGGAATGCCCATGCATGCGGTGGCAGCGATGCGTGACGGGCACGTTGGGCAGGCGGTGCGCCGCCTCGAAGGTGAAGGCCTGGGTGATCTTCATGCTGTCTCAAGCCGGCTGACAGGCGCCGGCACCGGGTTGGTGAGGGGCGGCAAGGCGCCGATATGTCACCGAAGCTCCCGGAATGCACGCGTCCCCAGCCATCGCGCCGTCAGGCCGAGCCGCTGCCGACCGGCTCTTCGACCGAGCAATGCGCGCGAAACCGCGCCCGGATCGCCTCGACCGAGGCGGTCAGGCGCGACGGGTCGGGCGCTCCGACGAACGCCCTGAAGTGCCGCCCGAGCAGGGCGGAGCGGGACCCGAGCCGCACCTGCTGCGCGATGATCCAGTCCGGATCGACCGGCAGCCCGTCGCAGCGCGGGTCGGTCACGCCGCCGATGCCGAAGCGCAGGCCGTGCCGCCCGGCTTGCGCGGCCAGATCGGCCACGACGGACGAGGTCCACAGGGGGATGTGGCTGTCGAGGCCGCAATCGATCGCGAGGTCGTTCAGGCCGACATGGATCTCCTCGACCCTGCCGCCGGCGATCAACCGCTCGGCATCGCGCATGGCGGACAGCCGCTCGATCAGCGGCACCACCGGCACCCGGCCCGCGACGATGTCGCAGAAGCGGAAGATTTCGTCCGCGCCGGCGAAGTAGGGCAGCATCAGCCGGTCGGCCCCGAGTTCGAGGGCCCGCTCCACTTGGGCCCGCGTCCCGTCATGCAGGGGATCGAGGCGGACCATCAGGGTGCCCGCGGGCAGGGCGGCGCGCACCGCCGCCACGTCGTCCCAGTGCAGCGACGACAGGCGCAGATGCCGACCGGCCTGCCGCTCCGCCTTGCCGAGCCGCTCGAGATCGACGAGGACGCGGTCGATTCCGGCCTCGACCGCCGCGCTCGCCCAGGACGGATCGCCGGTGATGAGCGTGAGCGCGAGATGCGCCGTCACGACGCCGCCTGCGCCCAGGAATGGGGGATCGATGCATGGTCCGCGTCGATCTTCTCCTCGTCGGTGTCGGTCCAGTCGTAGAGCCTGTCGTTCAGGTGGAGCATCACCAGCGGCGCTTCGCCGATCGCACTGAAGCCGTGCCAGACGCCCGGCGGGATCGTCAGTACCTGCGGCTCATCGGCGGTCAGGTCGAAGGTCCGCAGCGCGGGCTGCCCCTCCGTTCTCGTGTCGTACAGGGCAAAGCGGGCGGTGCCGGACAGGACCGTGATGTTGTCGGTCTGGAGGCGGTGCCGGTACCACGCCTTCACGATGCCGGGCAGCGTGGTCGTGGTGTAGACGTGGTTGACGATCCCCGAGATGGCGTCGCCCTGCGCCCAGACCTCCCGCAAGCCGCCGCGCTCGTTCGCGACCGCCCGGCTCTTCGTCAGGAAGCAGCCCGGGAAAACCTCCGTCAGCTGCCCGGCCCGCTCCATCCCCAGGAGCGTGACCGGACGGGCCGCGGATTCGAGCCGCTTCTGCCGACGGGCGAGGTAACCGTCCGCCGCCGCATATTGATGGCCGAGGCCTTTCGCGACATCGACCGGGCCGCGCCGCGCGTTCAGCTCGCGGTAGCGCGCGCTCACGTAGTCCAGGCCCAGGCACTTGTAGTGCAACAGCTTGAAGTCGTCGTCGTGGGAGAGCTTCACCCATCCCTTCGGCGCGGCGCTATGGCGTCCGCCGGAGAAATTCGTTTCCTCGATCGCGTTCGGATCGAACACCGCGATCTTGTCCATGACCGCGTAGCGCACCCCGTTCGGGACCGAATCCCGGAGCGGCCCGCTCTCGGGGAAATGCTGCGAGACCATCTCCCAGCCGCGGCACTGCACCGCCGTGACGTGCCGTCCGCGCAACGCCGCGAGCGTCTCCCGGAAGCGCGGATGATGGATGTGCTCGTCGATGTTGACGATGATGATCCAGTCGGCGACGCCGCGCGACGCCTTCCAGGCCTGATTGTAGAAATCCGTTGCCGGTAAGACGTACGATTCGGCCCCGTGCTCGAACGTCTTCAAGGTCACGTTCGGACGCGACTGCAGATATTCGATCGATCCGTCATCCGACCGGTCGTCAAAGATGAAGTAGTGATCGACGATCGAGTCGTAGTGCTGGAAAAAGAACGGTAGAAGATTGATTTCGTTGTAGTTCAAAGCATACAGATGCACGACCATCGGCTCAGCTCCCCCGCGGCCTGCCGATCCGAAGCGTGCCGACGTCGAATGCGCGCCGGCAGCATTCTTAAGACGCTTGCCTCCGGCCCCGCTTATGCGGTTTTGCGCCGAAGGCCTCACGGAGTAAACACCCGCCGGGTTGGGAGATACCAATCCAGGGGGATGGCTCCGGATGGCGTTCCTCAAGGAATCCCGATGATCTTGTGCGTCTGGAGCGACAGCCGCCAGCGCGCATCCGCCCGGCAATAGGCGACCGCCGCGGCGGTGTTGGCGGCGGCGTCGGGCCCGTCCATCGGCTGGAGGAAAAGGTGGCGGAAGGGCAGCTCCGAAAACCGTTCGGGCGGGGCTTCGGCTTGCGGAAAGACGAGCTTCAGCTCGTGGCCCGAGGTCTGGGCCAGCGCATTGCCGGCCTTGGGGCTCACGCAGATCCAGTCGATGCCGGGCGGCGCGGGAATCGTGCCGTTCGTCTCCACCGCCACCTCGAAGCCGCGGGCGTGGACGGCCTCGATCAGCGCGGCGTCGAGTTGCAGCAGCGGCTCGCCGCCGGTGAAGACGACGTAGCGGTTGGCCTCGCCGCCTTCCCAGGTCGCCGCGATGGCCTCGGCCAGGGCCGCGGCGTCGGAAAAGCGCCCGCCGCCCTCGCCGTCCAGGCCGATGAAGTCGGTGTCGCAGAAGGTGCAGGCGGCGGTCGCCCGGTCCTCCTCGCGGCCGGACCAGAGATTGCAGCCGGCGAATCGGCAGAACACAGCCGCGCGCCCGGCCTGGGCGCCCTCGCCCTGAAGGGTGTGGAACAGTTCCTTGACCGCGTAGGACATCGCAAAAATCGCTGAGGTGAGGCTCTGCCCATACAGGGGCGCATGGAACCGTGTCACGCCGGTCACGATTCCGCGGGTGCAACCCTGCCGACGAGCTTATCCGTTGGGAGTTCGGCGATGTCTGCCATGCTCTCGCCACGGAGGGCACGTTGATGATCGGCCAATCCTCGCGCCGACACCATCGACGCCGCCTGATCGACGGGCGGAGCGACGCCCGGCGCCCTTCATAACCCCCCTTGCCCGAGATGAACCCGATGGTGAACCGAGTCTGGGGACGCCTGATCGCACCGCTCGCCGTGCTGGCGGCATTGACGGGTCCCCTTGCCGTCCCGGCGGCGGCGGTGACGGCGCCGATCCTCGTGGTCGAGGCCGAGTCCGGCAAGGTGCTCTACAGTCAGGGCGCCACCGATCCGTGGTACCCGGCCTCCATCACCAAGCTGATGACGACCTACGTCGCCCTCGACATGGTGCGGCAGGGCAAGATCTCGCTCGACACGCTGCTGACCGTCTCGCCCGAGGCCGCGGCCGAGCCGCCCTCGAAGATGGGCTTCAAGCCCGGCACCCAGATCACCCTCGACAACGCCCTCAAGATCATCATGGTCAAGTCGGCCAACGACGTGTCCTGGGTGATCGCGGAAGGCCTCGCCGGCTCGGTCGAGGGCTTCGCCGACATGATGAACGAGACCGCGCACCGGATCGGCATGCGCGAGAGCCGCTGGTACAACCCCAACGGCCTGCCCGAGCCGCGGCAATGGACCACCGCCCGCGACATGGCGATCCTGGCGCGTGCCCTGATGCGCGACTTCCCCGACCAACAAGGGCTCTTTTCGATCTCGGCGATCCAGTTCGGCAAGTCCGTGATGGCCAACCACAACGGCCTGCTCGGGCGCTATCCCGGCGCCGACGGGATGAAGACCGGCTTCATCTGCTCGGGCGGCTTCAACGTGGTGGCGAGCGCGACCCGCGGGGGGCGGCGCATCATCACCGTGGTGATGGGCCAGCCGAGCGCCCGCGAGCGCGACATCAAGGCCGCCGACCTGTTCGATTACGGCTTCGGCCAGTCCGCGGGCTGGACCGCGCAGACCCTCGAAACCCTGCCGCCGTCGAGCGTGTCCGCCCCGCCGGACCTGCGGCCCTACATCTGCGACAAGCGCAAGCCCCTGCCGGTCGACGAGGGGCCGGGCGCGCTGAGCGCGGGCGCCGATGCGACCGCGACGCAGCTGTTCGGCTCGGCCACCGCCGATACCTCGAACCTCGCCTTCGCGGCGCTGAGCGCGGCCAACGTCCGCGGGCGCGCCCTGCCGCCGCGCGCGCCGCTCCAGCCGATCGCGGTCTGGACCGGCCGCAGCCCGGCCGAGGGCGCCGCGGCGCTGGCCCAGGCCGAGCAGGAGGCGCAAGCGTCCAAGGACGCCGCCCGCACCGCCAAGATCGAGGCCGCCCGCCAGAAGCGCGAGGAGGCCAAAGCGGCCCAGGCCGCGAAGGCCGAGGCCAACAAGCAGGCCGCCGCCGAGAAGGCCGCCGAGAAAGCTGCAAAGACCCGCGCCGCCGCCGTGACGGCGCCGAAGCCCAAGATCGCCGCAAAGGAGAAGGTCCCGGCCGCGGCCAGCGCTTACACCGCCGCCGAGGCGCACAAGCCGGCGGCCAAGAAGCCTGAGAGCAAGGCCGAGGCGAAGCCCGCCGCGAAGAAGACCGAAGCCAAGCCCGCGGCCAAGAAGGCCAAGGGCAAGGACGACGACGCTTAAGAGCTTCGGCGAGCACGTTCCTGGATAGGGTTTCCAGGAAGATGCACTAAGTTCTAGCTCACCGACCGACCGCACATCCCCTCTCCCCGCACGCGGGGAGAGGGCCGCGACGACCTCGTCGTCGACGCGGCGAGGCGGCAGCCGAAGGTGAGGGGGCTTGTCCGAACGAGCCTCGTCCTGAGCCGCCCCCTCACCGTCGCTCCGGCTTCGCCTGCGCTACCCGCAGGCACGACAAGGTGCCTGCTGGCCTCTCCCCGCGTGCGGGGAGAGGGGAATGCCGCCGCTGTCGAGTCGCCTCTCGCTGAAGGCCGCCTCGCCCGATGTCCACCGATCCCCGCCGCCCCACTCCGATCCCGCTCACCGTCCTCACCGGCTTCCTCGGGGCCGGCAAGACCACGCTGCTCAACCGGTGGCTGACCGATCCGGCGCTCGCAGACACCGTGGTGATCGTCAACGAGTTCGGCGAGATCGGGCTCGATCACCTGCTGATCGAGACGGTGGACGACGGGATGATCCTGCTCGGCGCGGGCTGCCTGTGCTGCACCGTGCGCGGCGACCTCATCAACACGCTCGAAGACCTGCTGCGGAAGCGCGACAACGGCCGCATCAGTCCGTTCCGCCGGGTCGTGATCGAGACCACGGGACTGGCCGACCCCGCCCCGATCCTGCACGCGCTGATCTACCACCCCTACCTGTCGCTGCGCTTCGGGCTTCAGGGCGTCGTCACGGTGATCGACGCGGTGAACGGTCAAAGCACCCTCGACGCGCATGGGGAAGCCCGGCGGCAGGCGGCGGTGGCCGATCATCTGATCCTGACCAAGGCCGATCTGCCCGGCGCCACGCCGGACGCGCTCTCGGCCCGGCTCTCCGCCCTCAATCCGGGCGCCTCGATCCACGGACCGGATGTGCCGGCGGAGCGCCTGCTCGGTGGCCTGTTCGGTCTCGACGGCAAGGGCGAGGACGTGCGGGCGTGGCTCGGGCAGGCCTCAGATCATGCGCCGGACCATCACCACGACCACGGTCACGGCCATCACGGGCATCATCATCACGACGTGAACCGGCACGACGCCGCGATCCGCGCCTTCCACCTCACCAGCGACGTGCCGGTGCCGCGACCGGCCTTCGAGATGTTTCTGGACCTCGTCCGCTCGGCCCACGGGCCCAAGCTCCTGCGTCTGAAGGGGCTCGTGGCGCTCGCCGACGATCCCGAGCGGCCGGTCGTGGTGCACGGCGTGCAGCACGTCGTCCACGCGCCGACGACGCTGCCGGCCTGGCCCGACGCCGACCGGCGCTCGCGGCTGGTGATGATCGTCCACGATCTCGACCCGGACTTCGTGCGCCGGATCTGGGATGCGTTTCTCGGCAAGCCCGCCATCGACACGCCGGACCGGGCCGCCTTGACGGATAATCCGTTGGCGATTCCTGGCGGCTGATCCAGGGGCTCCGTCCCAGACCCAGCGAGAGGGACGATCCCTTTCGAAACCCTGGATTATTCGTCTTCGCCGAACTTGTCGGCGAGCAGCGCTTCGATCGCGTCGAGGGCGGCCTCGGCGTCGTCGCCGAGTGCGACCACGGCGATGGTGGTGCCCTTGGCCGCGCCCAGCGTCAGCAGGCCCATGATCGAGCGCCCCCCCACGGTCTCACCCGCGCGGGTCACCGTGACGGCGGCGCCGAAGCGCTCCACCGTCTGGACGAACTTGGCCGAGGCGCGGGCATGCAGGCCGCGGCGGTTGATGATCGGCAGGATGCGATAGAGCCCGCCCTCGGGAATCTCGGGCACCGGCTCGATCTCGTCGTCCACGCTCTCGCTCATCGGGCTTCACGCTCCTCCCGGATGGGGAAAGCGTGGTTAAGCCGGCTCTCGGGCGAAGGGAAGGCGCGGATTGCAGCGGAACGGGCTACTTGCCCGCAAGAACCCGCGAGGCGACGTTGATGTACTTGCGCCCCGCCTCCTGGGCGTGGAGCACCGCGTCGCCGAGGCTCTCGGCCTCGCGCACGCTGGCGAGCTTGATCAGCATCGGCAGGTTGATCCCGGCGACCACTTCGACCTGGCCGCCGTTCATACACGAAAGCGCGAGGTTCGAGGGCGTGCCGCCGAACATGTCGGTCAGCACGACGACGCCCGCGCCGGTGTTGACGCGGCCGACCGCGGTCATGATGTCGCCGCGGCGCAGTTCCATGTCGTCCTCGGGGCCGATCGTGATCGTCTCGATCTGCCGTTGAGGGCCGACGACGTGCTCCAGGGCGGCCTTGAACTCGGTCGCCAACAGGCCGTGGGTGACGAGCACCATTCCAATCATCGAAGCGTGTTCCGACGCCCTGTGAGCGGAGACGCCATCTTGTGCAGCGCAAGGTGAAGCGCAACCCGATCGCGGCGATTTGCTCGATGCGATGCGCCACCATGCCATGGCGGCAACACCCGCGCTACACGGAGCAGGCCCCGTCGGGCACGAGAGCGGCGGGGTGAGTCCGAACGGCCACGCTTGCGTCGAGCGTCGCACGAATCAGGTATTCCCTCGGCTGATCCGGTGCAAGGGACAGGCGCGGCAGGCTCACCCCCAGGAGACGCTCGGTCGCGACCGCGTCCACGGGCATCCGCTCGGCGCTCTCGACCAGATCGACCACGAGGCGCACGACCGCCGCCTCGGCATGCTGCGTCAGCCGCCGGATGCCGTGGCCGCGAATCTCGATCAGCCCGACGAGCGCAGGATGCGGCCGGGCGACGAGGCGGCCATGATGCGCCTCCAGCCGGATGCGGTCGTCGCCGACCAGGGCGGCGTGGCGCCCCTCCAGCCCGGCGCGGTCGAGCAGCGCGAGGCAGAGCGAGGATTTCCCCGAACCCGCCGGCCCCCGTATCAGGACGCCCGCCTCGCCGAGGAGGACGCAACTCGCATGGACGGTGATACCGTCCGAAGTCACGCCGCGAGGTCGTCGCCGAAGCGGTCGGCGCGCGGCGCCACCGGCAGGCGCACGGTGAAGCGGGCGCCGCGCACCGTCGGATGGCCCTCCTCATCGGCGGGGCCGGGGCGGTTCTCGGCCCGGATCGAGCCGTGATGCGCCTGGATGATCTGGCGCGAGATCGACAGGCCGAGCCCGGAATTCTGCCCGAACCCCTGCTCCGGCCGGTCGGTGTAGAAGCGCTCGAAGATGCGCTCCAGGGCGTGTTCGGGGATGCCCGGCCCCTCGTCCTCGACGATGAACTCGACCTCGTTCTTGAGCCTGCGCAGGGCGACGCGCACCTGCGCGCCGGGGGGCGAGAATGAGCGGGCGTTGTCGAGCAGGTTGTTGACCACCTGACCGAGCCGGCTGTCGTGGCCGATAATGCGGAACGGGTCCTCCACGTCGCCCGGCGGACGCTCGATGTCGAACCGGATCAGCGCTGCCTTGGCCCGCCGCCGCTCGTTGGCGACCGAGGTCACGGTGGTGAGGAGCTTGCCGAGATCGACCCGGCGCGCCTCGGCGCGGGCGAGTTCGGCATCGAGGCGCGAAGCGTCGGCGATGTCGGAAATCAGCCGGTCGAGGCGCTTCACGTCGTGCTGGATGATCTGGAGCAGCCGGCCGCGCGACTCGTCGGTCTTGGCCAGCGGCAGGGTCTCGACCGCGCTGCGGAGCGAGGTCAGCGGGTTCTTCAGCTCGTGGCTGACATCCGCCGCGAAACTCTCGATGGCGTCGAGGCGGCGGTAGAGCGCCTGCGTCATGTCGCGCAGCGCACCCGAGAGATGGCCGATCTCGTCGGTGCGCGAGGTGAAGTCGGGAATCTCCTGCCTCGACTTGATGCCCCGGCGCACCCGCTCGGCGGCGTCCGCCAGCCGCCGCACCGGGCCGGCGATGGCGCCGGCGAGCAGGATCGACAGGACCAGCATCACGGCGGCGGCGACGAGAAAAACCTGCAGCAGGCCGAACCGCTCGGAGGCGATGACCCGGTCGATGTCGCCCCCTTGCGTCGAGACCATCAGGACGCCGCGCACCGAGCCGGAGCGCTGGATCGGCACCGCGACCGAGACGATGGTCTCGCCGCGCTCGTTGCGCCGGGCGATGGTGCCGCGGGCGCCCGTCAGCGCCGCCTGGACCTCGCGGAAGCCGCGCCCGTCCTGCGGGCCCGCGTCCTGGCCCGCCTCGCCCTGGCCGGACCGCTCGCTGACGACGAGGCCGATGATACGGGTGCCCACGAAGTCCCACACCCGCTCCAGCACGTTGGGCTTGGGCGGCCGCACGGCGGCACTCTCGGCCCGGCCGGCATCGCCGCGGGCGAACAGCGAGCGGGTGTCGAACAGCAGGCTGCCCTCGCGGTCGTAGACGCGGGCGCGGTTGCCGGTCGGCGTCACGAGGCGGCGCAGGAGAGGGGCGACCTTCTCCGGGTTGAGCGAGAAGGCGAGCGAGGACGGATCGTCGTCGAAGTCCTTGCCCTCGCCGGCCTGCTGCTGGAGCAGCTTGTCGGGATCGACCCGGATCGTGTCGGTGTCGACCGAGGCCTGGGCCGCGATGGCGCCGGCGATGATGTCGCCCTGGATCAGCAGGCTCTGCACGCGGGCCTGGATCAGCCCCTGCCGGAACTGGTTCAGATAGAGGAAGCCGAACAAGAGGACGATCAGCCCGACGAGGTTGAGCACCACGATGCGGCGCGTCAGGCTGGAGGAGGCGCGCTGGCCCACCGCGTTCCACAGGTCGCGGGGCCAGGTCAGCGGCGGCCGGGCGAAGGATTCGAGCAGGCGCGCGAGGCCGCGGCGGCCGGCGCCGTCCTTCGGGTCGGGGGATCGGAACAGGGGAGCGAGCATCCGCGGAGGGGCCTTCGGGCTTCTGCGGATCGCTAGCCTTCCTTGAAGCGGTAGCCGACGCCGTAGAGCGTCTCGATCATGTCGAAGCTCTGGTCGGTCACCTTGAACTTCTTGCGCAGGCGCTTGATGTGGCTGTCGATGGTGCGGTCATCGACGTAGACCTGATCGTCGTAGGCCGCGTCCATCAGGGCGTTGCGGCTCTTCACGACGCCGGGGCGCTGCGCCAGCGCCTGGAGGATCAGGAACTCGGTGACGGTCAGCGTCACCGGCTCGCCCTTCCACGTGCAGGTGTGGCGCTCGGGGTCCATCATCAGCTGGCCGCGCTCCAGCGATCGGGCGGCAGCAGCGTCGGCGTCACGGGCCGGGGCGCCGGGCGTGCCGTCCTTCGGGGCGAAGCGGCGCAGCACCGCCTTCACCCGCTCGACCAGCAGGCGCTGCGAGAACGGCTTATGGATGAAGTCGTCCGCGCCCATCTTGAGCCCGAACAATTCGTCGATCTCCTCGTCCTTCGAGGTGAGGAAGATCACCGGAAGGTCCGATTTCTGCCGCAGGCGCCTGAGAAGCTCCATCCCGTCCATGCGCGGCATCTTGATGTCGAAGATGGCGAGATCGGGCGGGGAATGGCGCAGGCCGTCGAGCGCCGAGGCGCCGTCGGTGTAGGTCTGGATCCGGTAACCCTCGGTCTCCAGCGCGATCGAGACGGAGGTCAGGATGTTGCGGTCGTCGTCGACGAGGGCGATGGTCGGCATGCGGAATCCCTGACTGGACGGCGCGGCGCCGCACGCCCCGAAAGGGCCCGGCGACGCGGCACGCACCCCGCTTGGGAGCGGGTATCCTCCCCCGCGGCGGGTCTCGTCCTTTACGACCATCGTTCGAAAAAAGCGAGCGGGGGTCTAAGCTTGGCCGTAACCGACGGTCCCGTCCGGCTTTTTCGCCCGGCAGGATGCCGCACCCGGCGTCCGTGCTTCCGCCCTCGTGCGGCGCCGGCGCGGCGGGCTATGCTCGCGGCCGGGCCGGGGGCCTAAACCCGGCCTCCGGGAGGGAGTTTTTCATGAACGACGCGACACCCTCAGCCCCCGAGCGGCGCGGCCCGGCCGAGCCGCTGCCCGCGGCGCAGGCGCCCTTCGACGCGATCGGGCTCGCGCGCCAACTCCTGCGCGGCGTGCGGGCCGGTGCGCTCGCCACCATCGACGCGGCCGACGGCACGCCCTTCGCCTCGCTGGTCACCATCGCGACCGACCACGACGGCACGCCCCTGATGCTGATGTCGCGGCTCTCGGCGCATACGCGCAACCTCGACCACGATCCGCGCTGCTCGCTGCTGTTCTCGGTGGGCGGCAAGGGCGACCCGCTCGCCCATCCGCGCCTGACCGTGACGGGGCGGGCCATCCGCACCGACGAGCCGCGCATCCGCGAGCGTTTTCTCGCACGCCATCCGAAGGCCAAGCTCTACGCCGACTTCCCCGATTTCGGCTTCTTCGCCCTCGACCCGTCCGCCGGCCATCTCAACGGCGGTTTCGCCAAGGCGGCGACGCTGACGCGGGACGAACTCCTCCTCGACCTCGCGGGCGCCGAGGCGCTGGTCTCGGGCGAGCGCGGCGCGGTCGAGCACATGAACGAGGACCATGCCGACGCCCTCGCCCTCTACGCCTCCGGCGTGGGCGAGGCCGGCACCGGCTGGCGGCTGACCGGGCTCGACCCGGAGGGAATGGACCTGCTCGCGGGCGACCGCACCGCCCGCGTGCCCTACCCGGAGCCGGTGCGCGACATGGGGTCGTTGCGCAAGGTGCTGGTCACCATGGCGAACGCGGCGCGAAGCGCGGCTACCGGCTCCTGAGGATCAGCCGATCGCCGCGCACCTCGTAGGAGGGCAGGCGCGTCAAGAAGCTCTGGCCGAGCAGGTTGCCGGAGAGCGCGCCGGGGCGGCTCACCACCGCATCGACGTTGCGTTCAGTGATCGGCCCGACCCGGATCGAATCGAGCCGGATCGGCGCGGTCAGCGCGATCCCGTTGGCGGTGGAGACGCGCAACGAAAAATCGCTCTCCGCCGGGCGGATGCCGAGCGCGGCAGCGTTTTCGGCGGTCAGCACCACGCTGCTGGCGCCGGTGTCGAAGGCGAAGCGCTGCTCGGCCCGGCCGTTCACCTCGGTGATCACGGCAAAGTCGCCGTCGGCGCGGCGGGTGATCGTCACCTCGCCGCCCGGCCCGACCACCGCGGTGCCGGGGCGTAGCGCGCCCATCAGACCCGCCCCGATCCGCTGCGCGTCGTCGCGATAGGCATAGGCCCCGACCGCGAGCGCCCCGAGCCCGAGCCAGATCAGAGCCGCCCGCACCGTGTCGCCGGGCATCGCCAGCGCGTGGCGCCAGCGCCCGGCGGTGAGCAGGAGCAGCAGCCCCGAGAGCGAGACGAGTCCGGCGAACCGGTCGGGCTCGAGCCCCATCACCGGTCCGCCGTCATGGTTGGCGATCAGGACGGCGAGGCCGATCCCGAGGATCGCGAGCCCGACCCACATCATTTCCTGAGCGCCCCAAGGCCAGGATAGGCCTTGGCCAGCCGCTCCGAAAGCGTGGCCATGATGGCCTGCCGCCGCGACTCGGACAGCGAACCCCACAGCCCGATCTCGTCGCGCGTGCGCCCGCAGCCCTCGCACAGGCCGGTGCGGGCATCGAGCACGCAGACCTTGGTGCAGGGGGAGGACGGTTTTGCGGGGGGCTGGGCGGTCATGGCCCTGGCAGATGGGCTGCGAAGGCGCTCCGAATCAAGAGCTACGCCGTCGCCGCCACCAGCGCGAGCAGCACCGCGATCTCGCCGAGTTGCTGGCAGGCGCCGACCACGTCGCCGGTCTGGCCGCCAATTTTTCGCCGCGCCAGGGCCGAGAGCGCGAGGGCGGCGAGCGGAGCCAGGACGAGGCCGACGACGAGGCCGAGCGGCGGCAGGCCGAGGCCGGCGCCGACGAGCGCGAGGGCGAGGCAGAGGCCGGCGACGGTCAGAAGCGTCCCCCGGCTCGGGCGGCCGACCGCGGCGCCCGCGCCGCCGGGGCGGGCGGGGTCGAGCCACGCGATCGGGATCAGCGCGGCGCTGCGCGAGACGGAGGCTGCGAAGAGCAGCGCGATGGCCGCGAGCCAGTCGGAGCGGTCGAGCAGCGTCGCGAGCGTCGCCGCGCGCAAAGCCAGCCCGAGGAACAGGGCGGTGCCGCCGAAGGCGCCGATGCGGCTGTCGCGCATGATCTCCAGGATGCGCTCCGGGGTCCGCCCGCCGCCGAAGCCGTCGGCCACATCCGCAAGGCCGTCCTCGTGCATCGCGCCGGTGACGAGGGCCAGCGCCGCAAGCGCGAGCGCGGCGGCCACGAACGGCCCGAGCCGCAGTTCCCAGACCAGTACCAGCACGAGGGCGGCGGGCAGCGCCAGGAGCAGGGCGGCGACGGGCAACATCCGCGGCACGGTGCGGAAATCCGGGATGCCGTAGGGCTCGGGCTCGTCGGGCAGCGGCGGAATCGGCAGGCGGGTGAAGAAGCGCAGGCAGGCGGCCCCATCGTAGACGAGGTCGGCGCCCGGAAAGGGCGGTCCGGGATCGCCGCTCTTGCGCTCCACCATTCCGGTTTCCTCACGTGGGGCCGGGCCGCCTGTACCGCGGGCCCGCACGCTTCTATAGCGCTGGCACGCTCCCGCCCGCTACGCGGCCCGCCCGTCCTCCCGCCGCTTTTCCCACGAGGCGGCGCCCGTCCCGAAGCCCGACCCGAGAGGCCCCGCGATGACCGATTCCGCCGCGCCGTTCGCCGACATCCGCCGGCTGATCGCCGACATGCCCGGCCCCGATGCCGACGCCGTCGCGATGGTGCGGGCCCGCGACGCGACGCTGACCAAGCCGCCGGGCGCGCTCGGACGGCTGGAAACCCTCGTGGAATGGCTCGCCGCGTGGCAGGGCAAGGGCAAGCCCAGCCTCGACCGGCCGCTGGTCTGCGTGTTCGCCGGCAGCCACGGAGTGGTGGCCCGCGGCGTCTCGGCCTTCCCGGCGGCGGTCAACCGGCAGATGCTCGACAACTTCGCCGCCGGCGGCGGCGCCATCAATCAGCTCTGCGCCGCCTACGGCCTCGGCTTCCGGGTGTTCGACCTCGCCGTGGATCTGCCGACCGGCGACATCTGCGAGGCCCCCGCGCTCGACGAGCGGGGATGCGTCGCCACCATGGCCTTCGGCATGGAGGCGGTCGCCGCCGGTACCGACGGGCTCGCCATCGGCGAGATGGGCATCGGCAACACCACGGTGGCGGCGGCGATCTACGCCGCGCTCTACGGCGGCGACCCGGCCCACTGGGTCGGGCGCGGCACGGGGGTGGACGAGGAAGGCCTCGCCCGCAAGGCGGAGGCCGTACGGCTGGCGCTCCAGACCCATGCCGGCCACCTCGACGACCCGCTGCAGGTGCTGGCCCGCCTCGGCGGCCGCGAGATCGCCGCCATGGCCGGCGCGATCCTCGCCGCGCGGCTCCAGCGGGTGCCGGTGGTGCTCGACGGCTACGTCGCGACCGCGGCGGCGGCCGTGCTGCACGCCCTCGACGCTTCCGCCCTCGACCATTGCGTGGCCGGCCATCTCTCGGCGGAAGGCGCGCATGCGGAGGTGCTGGAGCGGCTCGGGCTGACGCCCCTGCTCTCGCTCGGCATGCGGCTCGGCGAGGCCTCCGGCGCCGCTCTCGCGATGGGTCTCATCAAGGGTGCGCTCGCCTGCCACCGCGACATGGCGACGTTCGAGCAGGCGGGGGTGTCGGGCAAGGCGGACTGAGCCGCCGGACTCCAACGCCCCGCCCGTCCGGCGCCTCGAAAAAGGGGGATTCGGCCCGGCTCAGCCGATCGCGCGGGCCGCCGCCGTCACCTTCTGCACCGAGGTGTCGATCTCGCCCGCGGCGTTGGCGATGCCCTCGGCGTTGCGGCGCACCGCATCGACGTTGCGGGCCGCGACCTGCATGTTGTTTGAAATCTCGTGCGTGACCGCGGCCTGCTCGGTCACCGCCGAGGACACGCTGAGCGAAATCTCCGACAGGTTGCCGATGGTGGCGGTGATCGCCCGGATCGCCTCGACGGCGCGGCTGGTCGAATCCTGCACCGCCGCGATCTGATGGCCGATATCCTCGGTCGCCCGCGAGGACTGGCTCGCCAACGCCTTCACCTCGGTGGCGACGACCGCAAAGCCCCGGCCCGCCTGGCCGGCACGCGCCGCCTCGATGGTGGCGTTGAGGGCCAAGAGGTTGGTCTGGTCGGCGATCGAGCGGATCACCGAGACGACCTCGCCGATCCGCTCGGCCGCCGAGGTGAGGCCGACGACGATCTGGCTCGCCTCCTCGGCCCGGGCCACGGCCTCGTCGGAGGCGCCCTTGGCCTGCGCCGCGTGCCGGCTGATCTCGGAGATCGAGGCGGCGAACTCCTCCGAGCCGGCCGCGACCGCCTGGACGTTGCCGGAGGTGACGGTTACGGCCTCCGCCGTCTCCTTGGCCTGCCGGCTCACGTCGGACATGGCCAGCGTGATGTCGCCGAGGTCGCGCTTGATCGAGCGCTGCCCGTCGGCGCGGCGGTTGCGCTCGGCCACCTGCACGGTCACGTCGCTGGCGAATTTCACCACGGCGCAGGGGCGGCCGTCGCTGTCGAGGACCGGGTTGTACGAGCCGTAGATCCAGACTTCGCGCCCGCCCTTGGCGAGCCGCCGAAACTCGCCCGCCCGGTACTGCCCGGCGCCGAGCGCCTTCCAGAACCCTGCATAATCCGCCCCGCCGACCTCCTGGGGATCGACGAACAGGCTGTGGTGGCGACCGCGAATCTCGTCGAGCCGGTAGCCCATCGCGGCCAGGAACTTGTCGTTGGCGTCGGTGATGGTGCCGTCGAGGGCGAAATGGATCACCGCCTGCGAGCGGTTGATGGCGGCGATCTGCCCCTCGTAGGAAGCGTTGCGCTCCCGCTCGGCGGTGATGTCGGCGGCGAACTTCACCACCTTGAACGGGCGCCCGCGTCGGTCGAGAACCGGATTGTAGGAAGCTTGAATCCAGACCGGCCGCCCCTCCTTGGCGATGCGCCGGAACTCGCCGGAGCGGAATTCGCCCGCGCGCAGGGCATCCCAGAACGCCCGGTAGGCGGCCCCCTCGCGCTCGGCCTCCGGCATCAGCAGCGCGTGCTTGCGCCCGCGCAGTTCGTCGAGGCCGTAGCCGACCAGCGCCAGGAAGGTCCCGTTGGCGTCGGTGATCGTGCCGTCGAGGGCGAACTCGATCCGCCCCATCGACCGGTCGATGGCGGCGAGGAGGGAGCCGGAATCGGAACGAAACAACGACACGGCGCGAAACTCCCAGCGCCCTGGCCGGCGCTGGATATATGTTGCACGAGATTCTTTTCAGCTTCTTAATTCCGCGAGCGAAGACCGTTTTTTACAGACGCCGCAGAAGCAGATAAAGATCACGAAACCGTGTCATGGGACGCGGTATCATTTGTTGGAAAAATACAATCTGCCAAGACTGTCTAGGCAGGTCGGACTAAGCCCCGAGGCCGGAAAATCAAGGTCCGCCGCCGCGGCCGGTCGGCGGATCGGCGGATCGGCATCGATGGCATTGCGACCGCATGAACCAAAGTGCAGGCCCCGCACGTCGCGGCGAACCAAGGGAATGTCGCTGCCGTGGCAGCGGGCCGGGCCTGCAGCCGCGATAGTCGTCTCCAGCCTGATCATGGCTTTGCGAGGCCACCATGCTCGACGTGACGCCGACTCCTCTGCAGCGACTCCTGCGCGAGCGCCGCCGCGGCTACACTCTCCCGGCCCCCTTCTATCTCAGCCCCGAGATCTTCGAGGCCGACATGGAGGTCATCTTCGGCCGGCACTGGATCTATGTCGGCGTCGAGCCCGACGTGCCGGAGGCCGGCGACGTCATGGTGGTCGATATCGGCAACACCTCGGTCGCCATCGTCCGCGACGACGACAACGAGATCCGCGCCTTCCACAACGTCTGCCGCCACCGCGGCGCGCGCCTCGTCCACGATGAGAAGTCGACGGTCGGCAACCTCGTCTGCCGCTACCATTCCTGGACCTACGACCTGACCGGCAACCTGATCCATGCCGAGCATATGGGCCCGGACTTCAAGAAGGGCTGCCACGGTCTGAAGCCGGTCCACATCCGCTCGCTCGAAGGCCTGCTGTTCATCTGCCTCGCCGACGAGCCGCCGGCCGACTTCGCCGAGATGGCCGCGCGGCTGGGCCCCTACATCGCGCCCCACAACGTGCGCGAGACCAAGGTCGCCTTCCAGAAGGACATCATCGAGCCGGGCAACTGGAAGCTCACCATGGAGAACAACCGCGAGTGCTACCATTGCGGCGCCAACCATCCCGAGCTGACCGTGCCGCTCTTCGCCTACGGCTTCGGGTTCGCCCCCGAGGAGATGGACGAGCACGACCGGGTGAACGCCGAGCGCTACGGCTGCCTGCTCAAGACCCGGCATACCGAGTGGGAGGCGGACGGCCTGCCCTCGCGCGAGATCGACGAGCTCGACACCATGGTCACCGCCTTCCGCACCGAGCGCCTGCCGCTCGACGGTGACGGCGAGTCCCACACCATCGACACCAAGGCGGCCTGCAAGAAGCTGCTCGGCAACCTCACCAACGCCAAGCTCGGCGGCCTCTCGGTCTGGACGCAGCCGAATTCCTGGCACCACTTCCTCGGCGACCACATCGTCACCTTCTCGGTGCTGCCGCTCGATGCCGAGCGCTCGCTGCTGCGCACCAAGTGGCTGGTCCACAAGGACGCGGTCGAGGGCGTCGATTACGATCTCGCCAACCTGATCAGCGTCTGGGAAGCCACCAACGATCAGGACAGCGAACTCGTCGGCATCTGCCAGCAGGGCGTGAAGAGCCCGGCCTACGAGCCCGGCCCCTACTCGCCCAACACCGAGATGCTCGTGGAGAAGTTCTGCAACTGGTACGTCGGTCGCATGACCGAGCATCTGGGTCGCTGAGGCCATGACGTCGGTCTCCTCCTCCGAACCGGCCGCCCAGCGGCTGGCGGCCTCCACGCCCTGGGATGCGGAGGCCGACGACGCCCTGATCTGCCTCGCCGTGCGCGACGAGACGCACGACGTGAAGACCTTCGTTCTGGCCCCGAAGGAGCCGCGGCTGTTCGCCTACGTACCGGGCCAGTTCCTCACCTTCTCGTTCGAGATCGGCGGCGAGACGATCCACCGCTGCTACACCATCTCCTCGACGCCGACCCGGCCGCACGCCGTGTCGTTCACGGTCAAGCGTGTGCCCGGCGGCCCGGTCTCGAACTGGCTGCACGACACCCTGAAGCCTGGGGACACCGTCCGCGCGCTCGGGCCGATGGGCGATTTCTCCTGCTTCCAGCATCCGGCGGGCAAGTACCTGCTGCTGTCGGGCGGCAGCGGCGTGACGCCGATGATGTCGATGGCGCGCACCTTCCACGATCTGGCCGAGCCCTGCGACGTCGCCTTCGTCCACTCCGCCCGCACCCCCGCCGACATCGTTTTTCGCTCGGAACTCGAGACGATGGCGCGGCTCGACCAAAAATTCCGCTTCCACGCGGTCTGCGAGGCTGACGCGCCCGATGAGGCGTGGTCCGGGCCGAAGGGCCGGCTCTCGCTCGACATCCTGCGGGACACCGTGCCGGACTTCATGGACCGCGAGATCTTCGTCTGCGGCCCCAAGCCCTACATGGACGCCGTCAAGGCGATGCTTCAAGGCGCCGGCTTCGACATGGCCCGGCACCATCAGGAGAGCTTCGACTTCGGCGAATTGCCCGAGGCCGACCAGGCCGCCGCAGCCGAGGCCGAGAAAGAATTCGACGCCGCGCCCGCTGGCGGGGTCCGCACCTTCCGGGTCGAGTTCGCCAAGACCCGGCGCGTGCTCGAATGCCCCGAGAACGAGACCGTGCTCGATGCCGCCCGCAAGGCCGGCATCCGCCTGCCCTCGTCCTGCGCCAAGGGCCTGTGTGGCACCTGCAAGTCGAAGCTCACCAAGGGCACCGTCTCGATGACCCACGCGGGCGGCATCCGCCAGCGCGAGATCGATGCCGGCATGGCTTTGCTCTGCTGCTCCAAGCCGACGAGCGACCTTGTGGTCGAGCGCTGAAGCGCGCGCCCGGCCCGTTCAAAACTCGCAAAAAATCGTTCAACCCGTCGGGAGTCGTCCCGTGATCGCCAATGCCGACGCGCTTCTGAAGCCCCTGACCATCAAGGGCCTCACCATCCGCAACCGGGTGATGTCCACGAGCCACGCCCCCGGCTACGGCAAGGACGGCAAGCCGCAGGAGCGCTACCAGCTCTACCACGCCGAGAAGGCGAAGGGCGGCATCGGGCTCACCATGTTTGGCGGCTCCTCCTCTGTCGCCGTCGACAGCCCGGCCGCGCCCTGGAACCAGATCTCGGTCGCCGACGATTCGGTGATCCCCTACTTCCGCCAGTTCGCCGACCGGGTGCACGCGCACGGCGGCAAGCTGATGATCCAGCTCACCCATATGGGCCGGCGCACCAAGTGGGACACGGAGCACTGGCTCCCCACCGTCTCGCCCTCGCCCCGCCGCGAGCCCGCCTCCCGCACCATCCCGAAGGAGATGGAGGCGGAGGACATCGCCCGCATCGTGAAGAGCTTCGCCCAGGCCGCGCGCCGCTGCCGCGAGGGCGGGCTCGACGGCTGCGAGGTCTCGGCCGCCCACGGCCACCTGATCGATCAGTTCTGGTCGCCCTCCTGCAACCAGCGCACCGACCGGTACGGCGGCAGCCTGGAGAACCGGATGCGCTTCGGCATCGAGGTGCTGGAGGCGATGCGCGCCGAAGCCGGCGACGACTACGTCATCGGCATCCGCATGTCCGGCGACGAGATGATCGCCGACGGCCTGTCCCAGGAAGACTGTGTCACCATCGCGAGCGAATACGCCAAGCGCGGGCTCGTGGACTTCCTCAACATCCTCGGCGGTCAGGCGCGCGACCACATCGCCCACGCGATCTCGCTGCCGAACATGTCGTTTCCCGTGGCGCCGTTCCTGTTCCTGCCGAGCGCGATCAAGCGCGAGGTCGACGTGCCGGTGTTCCACGCGCAGCGCGTCACCGATCTGGCCACCGCCGCCCGCGCGGTCGCGGAAGGCCATGTCGACATGGTCGCGATGACCCGCGCCCACATCGCCGACCCGCATCTGGTCAAGAAGCTCTCCGAGGGCCGGGCCGACGACATCCGGCAATGCGTCGGCGCGGGCTACTGCATCGACCGCATCTATGTCGGCGGCGACGCGCTCTGCATCCAGAACGCCGCCACCGGTCGCGAAGCCACCATGCCGCACGAGATCCGCAAGGCGGATGTCCGCCGCCGGGTCGTGGTGATCGGCGCCGGCCCCGGCGGCCTGGAGGCGGCCCGCGTCTGCGCCGAGCGCGGCCATGCCGTCGTGTTGTTCGAGAAGAGCGGGCAGGCCGGCGGCCAGATCGGCCTCGCGGCGAAGGCCGGCTGGCGTGAGGCGATGTCGGGCATCACCCGCTGGCTGGTCGCCCAGGTGCAAAAGCTCGGCGTCGATCTGCGCCTCAACACCGAGGCGACAGAAGAGGCGGTTCTGGCCGAAAAGCCCGACGTGGTGATCGTCGCGACCGGCGGCACGCCGTTCCGCGGCCACGCCAAGGGCGCCGCCGAGCACGCCGTCACCACCGCCGAGGTGCTGTCCGGCACGGTCGAGCCGACCGGCTCGGTCCTGCTCTACGACGAGATGGGCCAGCACAACGCGGCCTCCGTCGCCGAGCTTCTGGCCAAGCGCGGCTGCCTCGTCGAGATCGCCACCCACGACCGCATGATCGCGGAGGAGGTCGGCACCACGAACCAGCCGATCCACCTGCGCGAACTGTACAAGCTCGGCGTGGTGATGAGCCCGAACCTGGAGCTGATCGAAGTCTACCCGGAGGGCAACCGGCTGGTGGCCGCGTTGCGCAACACCATGACGGATGCCGAGGAGGAGCGCGTCATCGACCGCCTCGTGGTCGAGCACGGCACGCTGCCGGTCGAAGGCCTCTATCACGGCCTCAAGGGCGCCTCGGTCAACCGCGGCCAGACCGACGCGGAGGCGATGATCCGCGGCGAGCCGCAGCCCTACGACCTGTCGAAGGGCTACGCCCTCTACCGCATCGGCGACGCGGTCGCCGGCCGCAACATCCACGCGGCGATCTACGACGCGCTGCGGCTATGCAAGGACATCTGAGGCGCTAGCGCGCCGCGGCTCCCCCTCTCCCCGCGTGCGGGGAGAGGGGATGGCGCACCGACGACCGATGAGCCCGGCACCCACGCTTAGCCCCAAGGCCCACCGTCATGACCAGCCTCATGCCCCTGACCACGGTGTTTCCCGGCCTCGTCTGGCTGATGGCGGCGCTCGCCCTCGTCCAGGGTCTGCGCCGCGCCGCGCTCTGGCGGGTCGGGGCGGCGGCGCCCGTGGCGTGGCTCGACGGGCTGGCCAAGCTGCCCAAGCGCTACCTTGTCGATGTCCACCACGTGGTGGCGCGTGACGCCTACGCCTCGCGCATGCACGCGGTCGTGGCCGGCGGCCTGCTCGCCGCCTCGATCCTGACGGCGCTGGCGATCCTGCCGCCGATAGCGGGTTTTCGCCCCTACTGGTTCGTCGTGGCGCTCGCCTTCGGCGTCACGGCCGTCGGCTCGCTGCTGGTGGGCGCCCGGCGATACCCTTCGAAGCAGAAGCGCCTCTCCGCCGGGCGCTTCCAGATCCTGCCGTTCCTGCTCGTTGCCTACGCGGTCGGCGGCACCGCCACCGCCCTGCTGCTCGCCTTCGGAATCGGTGGCGTGTTCGCCCCCCTCGCCCTGGCGCTCGCGGCCGCCGGGGGGCTGGGCCTCGCCTTCGAGGTGCGCCACGGCCCGATGCGCCACGCGGCAGCCGGCGCGCTCCATCTCGTCGCCCATCCCCGGCCCGGCCGGTTCGAGGGCCGTCCCGACACCGCGCTCCAGCCCCTCGATCTCGACGCGCCCCGGCTCGGCTCGGAGATGCCCGCCGACTTCACGTGGAACCGGCTGCTCTCCTACGACGCCTGCGTCAGTTGCGGTCGCTGCGAGATCGCCTGCCCGGCCTTCGCCGCCGGCCAACCGCTCAACCCGAAGCGGCTGATCCAAGACCTCGTCGCCGGCCTCTCCCCGGCCGAGCCGGCCTACGCCGGCAATCCCTATCCGGGCGGGCGCCAGGCCCAGGGCGAGCGCGGGGCGCTGGCCGGACTGATCGGGCCGGATGCGCGCATCCATCCGGACACATTGTGGTCCTGCACCACCTGCCGTGCCTGCGTCGAGGAATGCCCGATGATGATCGAGCATGTCGATGCAGTAGTCTCATTGCGCCGCCACCAGACGCTCGAGCGCGGCGCCCTGCCCGACAAGGCGGTCGGCCCGGTCACCGAGTTGCGCCAGTCCGGCGATCCCGGTGGGCGCCCGCTCTCGGCCCGCACCGACTTCGCCGCCGGCGTCGATCTGCCGGTGATGGCCGAGCGCGGTGGGGCCGAGATCCTGCTCTGGCTCGGTGAAGGCGCCTACGATCTGCGCTACGGCCGCTCCTTACGCGCCCTGATCCGCCTGCTGCGCGAAGCGGGCGTCGATTTCGCGGTGCTGGGCGCGGAGGAGCGCGACACCGGCGACCTCGCCCGGCGGCTCGGCGACGAGGCGACCTTCCAGGCGCTGGCGCGGGAGAACATCGCGACGCTGGCAAAATACCGCTTCGAGCGGATCGTGACGGCCGACCCGCACGCGCTCCACGCCCTGCGCAACGAGTACCCGGCGATGGGCGGGCGCTACACGCTCGCTCACCACACCGCCTTCCTGCTGGAGCTGATCCGCGCCGGCAAGCTGAACCCGGCCCGACTGCCGGACCTGTCGGTGACCTATCACGACCCCTGCTACCTCGCCCGCTACAATGGGGAGACCGAGGCGCCCCGCGCCGTGCTCGACGCCATCGGGGTGAGCCGCTCCGAGATGGCCCGCTCGGGCAAGCGCGCGATGTGCTGCGGCGGCGGCGGCGGCGCGCCGGTCAGCGACATCCCGGGCGAGCGCCGCATCCCCGACATCCGCATGGCCCAGGCGGCCGAGACGGGCGCCGGCATCGTCGCGGTGGCCTGCCCGTCCTGCACGGCGATGCTGGAGGGCGTGACCGGCCGCCATGCGGAGATCCGCGACATCGCCGAATTGCTGCTCCAGGCGGTGGAGGCCGGCCGATGACCCGCCCGCGCCGCGACCCGCGCGCCGAGCGGGCCTCCATCCAGGTCGCGGGTGAGGCCCGTCCCCGCTTCGACCGCACAGCCCGCCGCACCGGCAGCGGCCGACCCCGCCGCGATCCGCGGGCCGAGCGCGCCGGCCAGCGCGTCGCAGGGGAGTCGCGCCCGCGCTACGACCTCAGCCAGACGGTGCGTTTCGACGCCGCCGTGATCACCGAGGCCCAGCCCAAGACTGCGGCGGTCGCCCCCCCGAAAATTCTCGTCCTCGAAAACCCCGCCTTCCTCGTCGCGGTGGTGCCGGACGCCCCCGGTGGACGCCTCTCGTCCCATGACCGGCAAGTGCTCGGCGCCGCCCGCGCTTTGGCCGGCCGCGAGGGCGGCGTGGCGATCCTCACCCTCGGTCCCTGCGAGGGCGTCGGCCCGGCCGGGGCCGACCGCTGCCTCCCGCTCGAGGCGGTGGAGGGCTACGATCCCGCGTCCCAGACCGCCCGCGTCGCGGCGGCGCTGACGGCTTTGGCGGCGCGCCACGTCCTGTTCCCGGAATCCCTCGACGGCGGCGACCTCGCCCGCCGGGTCGCGGTGCGCCTGGGCGAGCCCGTCTTCACCAATGCCGAAGTGGTGGCCGCCAACGGCCTCGTGCGCCCGGCCAAGGGGCGCCGCGTCGAGCAGCGTGTCGCGCCGGGGATGCTGGCCACCGTCGCGCCGGACGCAGTCGCCGAGTACGGCGGCCCGCCCCGCGAAGCTCGCTTGCTCTCCGTGGATGGCGAGGCGCCGACGCCAAGTCCCCAAAAAAATCCCAAAAGAATCGTGTCGGCGGCGCGGGTTCCGGCGGACCCGGCGACGGTGCCGCTGGCGCTCGCCGAGTTCGTCGTGTCCGCCGGCAACGGCCTCACCGACCTCGACACGTTCCGGCAGGTGGTGGCGGCCTTGCACGCCACGCCCGGCGCCAGCCGCGTGCTGTGCGATGCCGGGCTGATGCCGCGCCACACCCAGGTCGGCGCCTCCGGCACGGTGCTGGCCGCCACCTGCTACTTCGCGCTGGGCATCTCCGGCGCGCCACAGCACCTCCAGGGGGTCGCCGGCTGCGAGCACGTGGTGGCGGTCAACACCGATCTGCACGCCGCCATGATCGAGCGTGCCGGCCTCGCCATCGTGCAGGACGCACAGGTCGTGATGCCGGCCCTCCTCCGGCTGCTGGAGCAGGAAGCGGGAGAGAACGCGTGAAGATCGTGGTCCTGCTCTCGGCCGGACGCCATCCGGTCTCCGGCGCCCCCGTCTTGCCGCGGATGGAGGCGCAGGCGATCCGCATCGCGGCCGCGCTCGGCGAGGCGGTCGGCCTGCATGCCGGGCCGGATGCCGAGGCCGTGCGGGAAGCGCTGGGCCTCGGCCTTACCCACATCGAGCACATCGCCGTCGCCGACGGTCTCGATCCGGTGCCGGCGCTTGCCGCCCGGCTCGCCGCGATGGCGCCCGACCTCGTGCTCGCCGGGCGACGCGGCCAGGGCGGCCCTGAGAGCGGGATCGTTCCCTACGCGCTGGCCGAAGCCCTCGATCTCCTGCTGATCCCCGACGTGGTCGCGGTCTCGGGCGGCCCGGACACGCTGACCCTCGACCAGAGCCTCGGCCGCGGCGCCCTGCGGCGGGTCGCCGTGCGCGGGCCCGTCCTCGCCACGGTGCATCCGGACGCCGCCGCCCCCCTCGCCTATGCCTTCGGCAAGGCCCGGCGCGGCACGATCGAACTCGTGGGCGCTGCCGCGAAGGCGACGGATGTCCCCGAGGCCGTGGTCGAGGAGCGGCCCTATCGCCGCCGCCCGAAGCTGGTGAAGGGCGCGCCGACCGGCGGCTCGGCCGCCGAGCGCCTGAAGGCCGCGACCGGCGAAGGCGGCTCCGCCACCAAGGGCCGGCTCCTCGTCGAGCCCGACCCTGAGGAGGCGGCGCGCGAGATCCTGGCCCACTTGCGCCAGATCGGCGTGCTCGCCGACGCGTCAAAATCAGCGAAGTGAGACTATCCGCGATGCCCTTGAGCCCCGACGACCTTCTGACCCGCCTGCGCGAGCAGGGCATCGCCTACAAGCTGTTCGAGCACCCACCGGTGCTGACCGTCGAGGCGATGATGGACGTGTGCGGCGACATCGCGGGCGCACACACCAAGAACCTGTTTCTGCGCGACGGGAAGAAGACCTACTTCCTCGTCACGCTCCACCACGACGCGGCGATCGATCTCAAGGCGTTCCGGGCGGTGCTCGGCGCCCGCGGCGGGCTGTCCTTCGCCAGCGCCGACGCGTTGCGCGAACAGCTCGGCGTGGAGAGCGGCGCCGTCTCGCCGCTGGCCGCGCTCAACGCGGCGCCGGGCAGCGTGAAGGTGTTCCTTCAGGACAGCCTGCTCACCGAGACGCGGATCAACGTCCATCCGCTGGTGAGCACCCGCACGCTCAACCTCGTGCCGGGCGACCTCGTGCAGGCGCTGCGCACCGAGGGCCACGACATCACCGCCTTCGCCCTGCCGCAGGCGGACACCGAGGCGGCCTGAACGAAGAAAGGCCCGGATGGGACCGCTGGTCCTGATCCGAGCCTTCAAAAGCTTTCTTACCCGATTCGGTAACGCCGACGGCGATGATCCCCGATCATCGCCGTTCGTGTTTTACGCAGCCTGCGCCATCGGCGCGAAGGGCAGCGCGAACAGCGAGCCGGTCAGGCCGACGGTCTCGAGACGGGCCGTCTCCGGCTGAACCGACACGCGGCCGAGATCGGCGCGGATCAGGCCGATATCGTCGAGCGCGGCATCGCTCAGGTCGGACAGCGCGACTTCCATCTCCTTGGCGCGGAGATAGGAGAGCAAACCTTCCGTCAGCTTGATGAACATGATCTTAACCTCGAACGCAGGACCGCTGGACTTGCATTCCGCGGCGCGACACATCCCGAATATGGCGTTTGTTGCAGCGCGGGAGGAGCGCCGACTCTGAAGATCAGCCCCGCTCGGCGCGCATGCATTGAGCAGAAAGTAACCGATCGGGGCACCATGCCGTCTTTTGGCGCAGGGCATGGCGGGATGTGGGTGGCTCGGCGGGGCCGCCGGATGATGCGGTACAACAGATGACGCGGAGTTCGGTCACTCTTCGGCGCATCGGCCGGAAGGACTCGGCGAACCCGTCCAGGGATTCGTTGCTCGCTTACCCCACCGCATCCCTGTGATCGCACCGGGCCCCGCCTCAGGCCGTCATTGCGACGCGAAACCGAAGCGATCCAGGGCTCCTCATTGTCCAGAGTGGTCGCGCGGGATCGTTTTTCGGCGCCGTCTCGCATCTGAAAAAAAAGGCGCGCTCTGGATCGCTTCGGCTCCGCCTCGCGATGACGGAGCGCGTTGGGACACGGCGGTTCCCACCCCCACCCTCATCCTGAGGTGGCGACGCGAAGCGGCGCCCTCGAAAGAGGGCTCCAGGGATCGCGCGGCGGGCTGGAGCCCTCCTTCGAGGCTGCTGCGCAGCACCTCAGGATGAGGGTGACGATTGGGAAAAACCGTTGCAGTGAACAGGATCGCCTGATCTGCCGACAAGCCCTCTCCTCCGAAGATCACCCCTTCGGCGGAGAGGGCTGGTTCAACCTCGGCTCAAGCGGCCTGTCGTCGTGACGCGACCGCGGCGGTCTCGGCGGCGATCTCCGGCACGGGGGCGAGGCGGCCGGTGGCCTGAAGCGTTCCGGTTGCGCCTTTGAGCGCCCCGTCGACCAACTCAAGGCCGAGGAAGCGGGCGCGCTCGAACGGGCCGGGCATGGCGAGGCCCGCCGCCCGTGCCTCGGCGAAGCCGAAGCGGGCGTAGTAGGGCGCATCGCCCACGAGCAGCACGGCCGCGTGACCGAGATCGGCGGCGCGAGCAAGGGCCGCTCGCATCAGCCGGCCGCCGAAGCCCTCGCCCTGAAGTGACGGATCGACTGCCAGCGGCCCGAGCAGCAAAGCGGGCCGGCCGCAGCCGGTCGCGACCTCCCACAGGCGCACGGTGCCGACGAGCTTCTCACCGCTCACAGCCGCGAGCGCGAGGCCGCGCGCGGGCAGGCAGCCTTCGCGCAGGCGCTGCGAGGTCTTCAGGAAGCGGATCGGGCCGAAGCAGGCATCGAGCAGGCGCTCGCGCGCGGCGACGTCCGCAGCAATTTCATCACGGATCTGGATCACGGCCGTACCCTCCCCAACTCGCCGTCCGGCGGGAAGAAACAGCCCTCGCACCTGCATCGCAGGCCGTCCGGGACACGTCGATGACGCGCCCCGTGGGGCGCGCGGTTCGTCTGTCTGATCAAGGGTGAACAAAGTCTGAGTGTTTCCCGTGAAACATTTTCCGTGGTTAACGGAGCGTTTCGCGAGCGACGCCGACCGGGTTCAGATCACGATCTGCTCGAGCGGCGGGAAGCCGTTGAAGGCGACCGCCGCATAGGTCGTGGTGTAGGCGCCTGCGCCCTCGATCCACACCTTGTCGCCGATCGAGAGGGAGACCGGCAGCGGGTAGTGGTTCTTCTCGTAGAGCACATCGACCGAATCGCAGGTCGGGCCGGCGACGACGCAGGGTGCCATGCGGTCCTCGTCGTGGGCGGTCTTGATCGCGTAGCGGATCGACTCGTCCATGGTCTCGGCCAGCCCGCCGAACTTGCCGATGTCGAGATAGACCCAGCGGACCTCGTCCTCGGCCTCGGACTTCTTCGAGACCAGCACGACTTCCGCCTCGATCAGCCCGGCATTGCCGACCATGCCGCGGCCCGGCTCGATGATGGTCTCGGGGATGCGGTTGCCGAAATGCTTGGTGAGCGCGCGGAAGATCGCGTCGCCGTAGCTTTCCACGCCCGGCACCTGCTTGAGGTACTTGGTCGGGAAACCGCCGCCGAGGTTGACCATCGATAGGCCGATGCCGCGCAGCGCGCACTCTTGGAAGATCGTGGAGGCGGAGGCGAGCGCCCCGTCCCAGGCTTCCGTATTGGCCTGCTGCGAGCCGACATGGAACGAGACGCCGTAGGCGTGGAGGCCGTTGCGGTGGGCGTGCTCCAGCACGTTCACCGCCATCTCCGGCTCGCAGCCGAATTTACGCGAAAGCGGCCAATCGGCGCCGGCGCCGTCGCAGAGGATGCGGCAGAACACCTGCACGTCGGCCGCTTCGACGCCCGCGGCATCCGCAGCGCGGACGATCTTGTCCACTTCCGCCTGGCAATCGACCGCGAACAGGCGGATGCCGAGCTTGAGCGCGCGAACGACGTCGCGCTCCTTCTTGATGGTGTTGCCGAACGAGATGCGGTCGGCCGTGGCACCCGCGGCGAGCGCCATCTCGATCTCGGCCACCGAGGCCGTATCGAAGCAGGAGCCCATCTCGGCGAGCAGGCGCAGAACCTCGGCGGCCGGGTTCGCCTTCACGGCGTAGAACACGCGGGTATCCGGCAGAGCGCGGGCGAACTGCGAAAAATTCTCGCGCACGACGTCGAGGTCGAGCACCATCACCGGCCCTTCGTCCCGGCCGAGGTCGCGGCGCGCGCGCAGGTAATCGCGGATGCGATCGGTCATTGGTCGTCCCCACCACAGGTTCGAGGGCGCCGTCGAGGGCGCGAGATCGAATCGAGACGATCCCGGAGGATCGTCGGCGTCAGGGGGCGATGCGTCGCGTCCGTCCACGCGCTTTGGAGACGCAGGACCGGCCACGAGTGCAGAGCACCCGGAAGCTGCCGTGGATTGGATGGGGGAACCCCAACCGCACGCCGGGCAAGGAGAAACAAGCCTCTTCGGTGTCGGCCTTTGGAGGGCCGACGAGACCAAAAAAGCCCGTTCGTCGTTGCTTTAAGCTGCGTCCCCCGTGGAGAGCGGGGTTCGCCGGTTTCGCCTCCGGCTGCCGGTTGTTGTTGAGGTCTGGTGTCGCCACCCGGATGCCGGCCGTAGGGATCCACCCCTTGCGACCATCGATCCTTTAAGACCCCTGGCGGCTGTCCGGCAGTTGACCGGATGCCCACCAACCGACACGCGGCCACAGGCACGTGCGAAATTGGGCGAGGCGGATATACGCATCGAGTCCACCGGAAACAAGCGATTTTGCACATCCTTAGCTGGCGTTTTCCCCACGCTCACACGATCGTGGCCGATCCGCATCACTCGCGTTGCCGGCTCACGTCTTGCCGCTCGTCCGTCGAGCCCTCCCCACGCCCGGAACGCCGCGCGGCGACAACCCTTTCCAAGGGCGCCGGGACGGTCCATGAACCGGGCCGAAGCTTGGCCCGCGCTTCCGAACGGACCGGCACGAGGATCTGTAGGGAGTCATGACCGAGCCGTCCCGCCGCGCCGTCGTCTCAGGCCTCGCCGCCGGCCTTGCCGGGCTGCCCGCCCTCGCCCGGGGGCAGGCGACGCCCTTCGGCTTCGAGACGGTGGAGGCACAAGCGCAAAAGCTCGCCGCGACGCCGTTCGATGCCGCGGTGCCGCCGCTGCCAGAGGTGCTGGCCCGGCTCGATTACGACGCGTGGCGCGACATCCGTTTCCGGCCGGACCGCGCCTTCCGGGTCGGCGCCGACGGGCGCTTCCGGCTCCAGCTGTTCCATCTCGGCTTTCTCTATCCGCGGTCCGTGGCGGTGAGCCTCGTGAAGGGCGGGATGGCGACACCGATCGCCTACGATCCGGCCCTGTTCGATCTCGGCCGGACCAAGCTCGACGCACCGCTGCCGAAAGACCTCGGATACGCCGGCATCCGCCTGCACACCGCCCTCAACCGGCCGGACGTGATCGACGAGTTGTGCGTCTTCGTCGGCGCGAGCTATTTCCGCTTCCTTGGCCAGGGCCAGCTCTACGGCCTCTCGGCCCGCGCGCTCGCCGTGAACACGGAAGCGAACGGTGGGCCGGAAGAATTCCCGTTCTTCCGCGCCTTCTGGATCGAGGCGGAGGGTGAGCCCGGCACCTGCACGATCCACGCGCTCCTCGACGGCCCGTCGCAGACCGGCGCCTACCGCTTCACCGTGCGGCCGGGCCCTGAGACCACCGTCTCGGTCACCGCGACCCTGTTCCCGCGGCGCGACCTGAGCGACGCGGGCCTCGCGCCGCTGACCTCGATGTACTTCATCGGCGAGACCGATCGCGGCCACAGCGACGATTACCGGCCGGAGCTGCACGACTCCGACGGTCTCCAGATCGCCGCGGGCTCGGGCGAATGGCTGTGGCGGCCGCTCGACAACCCGCGGGAGCGGCGCATCTCGGCCTTCTCGGTCGCCTCGCCGAAGGGCTTCGGGCTGATGCAGCGCGACCGATCCTTTGCCAGCTATCAGGATCTCGAGGCCGGCTACGAACGCCGCCCCGGCTACTTCGTCGAGCCCGAGGGCGATTGGGGCGAGGGCAGCGTCGTGCTGGTCGAACTGGCAACCGACAACGAGACCGCCGACAACATCGTCGCGTTCTGGCGACCCAAGGCGCCCTACCCCGCCGGACAGCCGGCGCGGCTGGCCTACCGCGTCCGTGCGGTCGCCGCCGCACACCTCCATCCGAACGGGCAGGTCGCCCACACCTTCCTGACCGCCTCCGCCGCGAGCGGGGCGGCGCGCAAGGAAGGCGATCCGGAGGGCCGTCTCGTCCGGCGCTTCCTCATCGATTTCGGCGGCGGCGCATTGGCGAAGCGCCCCATGGACGCCCCGCCGCCGGAGGTGGTGGCGAGCGCGAGCGTCGGAAAGATCGTCGCCACCTCGATCGTGCCGAACCCCCATATCGGCGGCTTTCGCGCGGCCCTCGACGTGCGCCTCGACGCGCCCGGCACCACGGAGTTGCGCGCTTACTTGCGCGACAAGGACGGCGAGGCGCTGACCGAGACCTGGACCTTCCCCTGGAGCGCCACGTGAGCCGCAACCGGCGCGAGCCGGCGGCGCTCAAGGTGGCGATCCGCCCGGCGGTGGCGGCGGATCTCGACGCCCTGGTCGCCCTGGAGCACGCGGCCTTCGCCACCGACCGGGCCGAGCGACGGGCGATCCGCCACGCGATCCGCTCCCCCAGCATGACCCTGCTCGCCGCGCTCGCGCAGGACGGCGGCGAGGATATCCTCGTCGGCGCCGCGACCCTGGAGCGGCGCAGCACCAGCCTCGTCGCGCGGCTCTCCTCCATCGCCGTCGCGCCCGCGCGGGCCGGCCACGGCCTCGGCAGCCTGCTCCTCGACGCCGCGGAGGCCGACACGGTCGGCCACGGCCGCACCCGGCTGCGGCTGGAGGTGCGGGCCGACAACGGTGCCGGCATCCGCCTCTACGAGCGGCGCGGCTACGTCCGCATCGGGACCAAGCCGGACTATTACGAGGATGGCATGGAAGCGTGGTGCTACGAGAAGGCGCTGGCCCTCGCCTGAGGTTTGCCGGAACTGCACCGCGCAAATCGGCTTTCATCCCGAACCGCGCTGCACCGCAACGGGCGACGTGCGCCAGCGCACTGGCAGGACCGGCCGATGGGGCCACGTTGCGGGTACCTACCCGCGTTCGCCGGCCCAGAGCCCTGGTTTCCCGGCCGGCAGCGCCCCGATTGCCCTGAAGAGAGCCGAATGCCGAACCTGTTCGATCCGATCACGCTGGGCGCCATCGCGCTGCCCAACCGCATCCTCATGGCGCCGCTGACCCGCGCCCGCGGCACCCGCACCCACGTACCGACGCCGCTCATGGCCGAGTACTACGCCCAGCGCGCGGGCGCCGGGCTCATCATCTCGGAAGCCACCGGCATCAGCCAGGAAGGCCTCGGATGGCCCTACGCGCCGGGCATCTGGTCGGACGAGCAGGTCGAGGCCTGGAAGCCGGTGGTGAAGGCGGTCCACGACAAGGGCGGGCGCATCGTCAGCCAGCTCTGGCACATGGGCTACCTCGTCCATCCCGACTTCCTGGGCGGCGAGCCGCCGGTCGCAGCTTCCGAGAGCACCGCGCCGGACGAGGCCCACACCTATGAGGGCAAGAAGCCTTACGGAAAGGCCCGCGCGCTCCGCGAGGACGAGATCCCGCGCCTGCTCGCCGATTACGAGCGCGCGGCGCGCAACGCGATCGCGGCGGGCTTCGACGGCGTGCAGATCCACGCGGCCAACGGCTACCTCCTCGACGAGTTCATCCGCGACGGCTCGAACAAGCGCTCGGACCGCTACGGCGGCTCGGTCGAGAACCGGGTGCGGCTGGTGACCAAGGTGGCGCAGGCGGTGGCGGGCGTGGTCGGGCCTGAGCGCACCGGCATCCGCTTCTCGCCCAACGGTCCGATCCAGGGCGTGGACGATTCGAACCCGCACGAAGTCTTCGGACTGGCTGCCGAGATGATGGCCCGCGTCGGCCTCGCCTTCATCGAGATGCGCGAGCCGGGCCCGGACGGCACCTTCGGCAAGGCGACGGTGGCCCCCGTGGCGCCGGTCATCAAGGAGCGCTTCGGCGGCCCGGTGATCCTGAACTGCGACTACGACGGCCCGCGCGCCCAGGCCGCCGTGGAATCGGGCGAGGCCGACGCCATCGCCTTCGGCCGCCCCTTCATCGCCAACCCGGATTTGCCGGAGCGCATCGCCCAAGGCGTGCCGTTCGCCAAGGACGACATGAAGACCTGGTACAGCCAGGGCCCGGAGGGCTACGTCGACTACCCGACGGCGGAGAAGCAGGCGGCCTGAGGCCTTCCCTGCTCGGTTCGAGAGCGGTCCCGCGCGAGCGGGACCGCTTTTTTTTGATCTACGGCGTGAACTCGTAGGCGCGCTCGCCATGGCTCGTCAGGTCGAGGCCGTCATGCTCGGCTTCCGGATCGACGCGAAGCGGCGTGACGAGGCCGATGAGCTTGACGAGGCCGACCGTCAGGAACGCCGACCACACCGCCGTCACGCCGATGGCGAGCGCCTGAACGGCAAGCTGGCTCAGGACGGTCTTGCCCTCGGCGAGCCCGATGCCGCCGAGGCCGGGCAGCAGGAACACCGCCAGCAGCAAAGATCCCAAAATGCCGCCGACGCCGTGGACGGCGAAGACGTCGAGCGAATCGTCGATGACGAGACGGTGCTTCACGGTGAGGGTCACGAAGAAGCAGACGAGGCCGCCCGCGGTGCCGATCAGCAGGCCCGCGGCCGGCGAGACGTAGCCCGCGGCCGGGGTGATGGTGGCGAGCCCCGCGATGCAGCCGGTGACGATGCCGATCGAAGTGGGCTTGCGAATCTTGATCCACTCGGCGGCCGTCCAGGCCATGGCGCCGGCCGAGGCCGAGAGATGGGTGACGAGGATCGCGTTGCCCGCGGCGGCATCCGCCGCGAGGGCGCTGCCGCCGTTGAAGCCGAACCAGCCGACCCAGAGCATGCCGGCGCCCATCATGGTCATGCCGGGGCTGTGGGGCGGGGTCAGCGTCGTCGGGAAGCCGCGGCGGCGCCCGATCAGGATCGCCAGCACCAGCGCCGAGACGCCCGCGGTGGTGTGGACGACGATGCCGCCGGCAAAATCGAGCGTGCCGAGCCCGGCGAGCCAGCCGCTGCCCCAGATCCAGTGCGCCACCGGCACGTAGACGAGGAGCAGCCACAGGGCGGAGAACAGGGCGACGAAGGGGAAGGTAACGCGCTCGGGGATGGCGCCGATGATGAGCGCGGGGGTGATGACCGCGAACGTCATCTGGAACAGCGCGAACACGGTCTCGGGCAGCACCGTGCCGGAGCGGACCGGTTCGAGGCCGGCGAGGAACGCCTTGTTCAGCGTGCCGATGAAGGCGCCGTCGCCGTCGAACACGAGGCTGTAGGCACAGACCGCCCACAGCACGGAGGCGATGCAGCAGATCGTGAAACACTGCATCAGCACGGAGAGCACGTTCCGCGCGTGGACGAGGCCGCCGTAGAACAGGGCGAGCCCCGGCAGCGTCATGAACAGCACCAGCGCGGAGGCCGTCAGCACCCAGGCGGTGCTACCGGTCTCAGGGGCGGTGGCGGCGAGTGCCGGGGATGCCGAGAGGATCAGGAGCGCAAGGCCCGAAAGGCCTCGGGCGGGGAGCGACACCATGGGAAAAACCTTGCGAGGAAAGAGCCGCGCTCAGAAGCAGATTGCCTCATGGTTAGGCAAGCCTGCTCATTCGGCAGTCGGGCAGAAGGCGGACAAGATGTTGTGTTCGCGCCACCATGGCCCCGGACGTTTCGCGTGAGCCGTCCCCCCTACCGCCTCATCGCCTTCGACTTCGACGGGACGCTCGCCGACACGTTCCCGTGGTTCGGCTCGGTGCTGAACGGGGTCGCCGACCGCTACCGCTTCCGCCGCGTCGAGACGCACGAGGTCGAGCGGCTGCGGAGCTTGAGCGCCCGCGCGATCATCCAGGAACTCGGCATTCCGGCCTGGAAGATGCCGCTGATCGCCCGTCACATGCGGGCGCTCGCGGTTCGCGACGCCGACGGCATCCGGCTGTTTCCCGGCGTCCCGGAGATGCTCGTCGCCCTCGACGCGGCCGGGATCGGGCTCGCGGTGGTCAGTTCGAACGGCGAGGCGACGGTGCGGCGGGCGCTCGGGGAATCAGGGGCCCACATCCGCCACTACGCCTGCGGCGCCTCGCTGTTCGGCAAGGCGCGGCATCTGCGGGCGGTCGCTCGCCAAGCGGGCGTGTCTCGGGGCGCGATGCTGGCGGTGGGCGACGAGATTCGCGACGCCGAGGCCGCGGCCAAGGCGGGTTGCGCCTTCGGGGCGGTGGCCTGGGGCTACACGGAGCGCGCGGCGCTCCAAGCACAGGCGCCGGCTCACCTGTTCGGCGAGCCGGGCGACATCGTAGAAGCGGTGGCTTACTGACCGGCGCGGGCGCCGGGGACGATGGAGGTGCCGGCGCCGCTGCCGAACGGCTCGTAGCGGGTCAGGCCGCGGAAGAGCTGGCTGAGGAAGGCGCGGTCGGCGCCGCTCGACGGGGTCTTGCGCTCGATGAAGTCGAACACGCGCCCGTCCTGCAGGCCGTAGAGCGCCACGCGCTCCACCTTCATGCCGGAGGTGAAGTAGACCGCGGTCACCTTCTGGTCCTGCACGCTCTCGCCGAGGAACAGCACCGTGCGGCTCGTGGTCTGGCTGATGTAGTACCAGGACTTGTTGCCGACCGTGGAGACGGTGGAGGGCGTGCCGAGGATCTGCAGCACCTGCTCGGCGTTCTGGCCCGGCTTCACCGTGGCGAGAGCGGCCTGATCAATCTGGTAGCCGTGGCGGATTTCCTCGCCGATGCAGCCCGAGACGCCGAGCGCGATCGTGCCGAGGACAGTCGCGCGGACGAGCGACGAGACGAGACGGCGCGACATCGGCCCCCCTGTTTCCATCATGCGGGACGAATCCGCGGCACGATTTCGCTCGTGCGTCTTCGGACTTGCACCCTGGTCGGAGGTTGCCGTACCGCGGGGATATGGCTTTGACAAGGCAAGCTCGGCCACAGGCCCGGCCGATCCGGTGGAGCAGATGATTCCAGGGTTTCTTCGCCGCGCCCGCGAGCGGCGCCGGACGATCGGGACGCTGCACCAGCGTATCGGCGAGGCCGCGCGCCGGCCCGATCTCTACGAGGTGCTGGGCGTGCCCGACACGGTGGAAGGGCGGTTCGAGGCGCTGAGCCTGCACGTCATCCTCGTGCTGCGCCGCCTCGGGCAATTGCCGCCGCCCGCCGACGAGGTCGCGCAGGCGCTGATCGATTCGGTGTTCGTGCAACTCGACGAAAGCCTGCGCGAACTCGGCGTCGGCGACATGGGCGTGTCGAAGCGCATCAAGAAGCTCGGCGCCTCGTTCTATGCCCGCGCGGGCGCCTACGGCACCGCGCTGGACGCGGGGGACGGGCCGGGCCTCGCCGCGGCGCTCGCCCGCAACGTGCTGGCCCAGGACGATCCCGAAACGGCGGAACGTCTCGCGGCCTATGTCGCGGCCAGCGCCCAAAACCTCGCCACCCAGGATCTCGATGCCCTGCTGACCCAGGGGCCGCATTTCGCCGCCACGCTGCAGGAGGCCTGAGATGACCGCCCCGAACGGCCCGCTCTCCCGCACGGTCAACGTCGAGCGCCTGAACAAGGACCGCGCCGAGATCACCGTCGAGGCGAACCCCGAGGAATGCGCCGCGCTCGCCCGCGACTTCAAGATTTCGGGCATCCGCGATCTCGTCGGCCGTTTCCGGCTCAGCGGCTCGCTGACCCGGCTGCATGTCGGCGGAACCGTCGAGGCGACCGTGACCCAGGTCTGCACCGTCACCCTGGAGCCGTTCGAGGCGAAGGTGACGGAGCCGGTCGATGTCGCGTTCACCAACGCCGACATCCTGAACGATACCGATGCCGAGGATGTCGAATTGCCCGACCCGATCGTGAACGGGCGGATCGATTTCGGCGCGCTCACCGCCGAATTCCTGGCGCTCGGGCTCGACCCCTATCCGCGCAAGCCCGGCGTCGCCTTCGATCCGGTGAAGGCGGGCGAGGACCCGCTGCCGTTCGCCGACCTCAAGGCCCTGAAGGAGAAGCTCGGCGGCGCCGACGGAGCAGCCTAAAAACCCGAAAGGATGAGTTTTTGTTTGCCCGGCGGGGCATGCTCGTTATTTTGCGCGCCGCCGAACCGGGTCTGACAAGGCCCTCACCGCCCGCACGCAGGACGCCAAGCGGCCTCCGGTCCCAAGGAATCATGTCGAACCGCGTTTGCATCTCGCTCGACGCCATGGGCGGCGATCACGGCCCCTCGACCGTCGTGCCCGGCGCGGCCATCGCCCGTGAGCGCCACCCCGAGATGACCTTCCTGATGTTCGGCGACGAGGCGGTCGTGAGACCGCTGGTCGAGGCCGAGCCGCGGCTGAAGGGGGCGGTCGAGATCCGCCACACCACCGTCTCCGTCGCCATGGACGACAAGCCGAGCCAGGCGGTGCGCCAGGGCCGCGGCAAGTCCTCGATGTGGCGGGCGATCCAGGCGGTGCGCGACGGCGAGGCCCAGGCCGCGGTCTCGGCGGGCAACACCGGCGCGCTCATGGCGATGTCGAAGATCTGCCTGAAGACGATGGCGGGCATCGAGCGCCCGGCCATCGCCTGCCTGTGGCCGACCGTGCGCGGCGAGAGCGTCGTGCTCGATGTCGGCGCCACCATCGGCACGGATGCCGAGCACCTCGTCGAGATGGCCGTGATGGGCTCGGCCATGGCCCGCATCGTGCTCGATCTGGAGCGCCCGACCGTGGGGCTGCTCAATGTCGGCACCGAGGAGATGAAGGGCAACGAGGCGGTGAAGGAAGCCGCCCGCCTCCTGCGCGAGACCGAGCCGGCGAATTTTTCCTATTACGGCTTCGTCGAGGGCACCGATCTCGGCCGCGGCACCACCGATGTCGTCGTCACCGAGGGCTTCACCGGCAACATCGCCCTCAAGACGGCGGAAGGTACCGCCAAGCAGATCGGCAGCTACCTCAAGGCCGCCATGGGCCGGACCTTGTCGGCCAAGATCGGCTACCTGTTCGCTCGCCAGGCCTTCGCGGCGTTGCGCGAGAAGATGAACCCGAGCCGGGCCAATGGCGGCGTGTTCCTCGGGCTGGAGGGCATCGTCATCAAGAGTCACGGCTCGGAGAACGCGCAGGGCTTCGCCGCGGCGGTCGATCTCGCCCACGACATGGCCCAGCACGACCTGATGCGGACGATCCGGGAGATGCTGGAGCAGACGCCCGCCGTCGCGCCGGCCTAAGCAGATTCGACCCGGCAGGGTCGTCGGAATTGAGGAAGGGACGGATCCGATGGCGCTTCTGCGCTCCGTCGTGGTCGGGTGCGGTGCGTACCTGCCCGGAAACGTGGTCACCAACGCGGCACTCGCCGAGCGGGGGATCGAGACCTCGGACGAGTGGATCGTCCAGCGCACCGGCATCCGCCAGCGCCACATCGCCGGCCCCGACGAGACCACCTCGGTGCTCGGCACGCGGGCGGCGCAGGCGGCTTTGGACGACGCCGGGCTCTCGCCCGCCGACATCGACCTCGTGCTCTGCGCCACCTCGACGCCGGACCACACCTTCCCGTCCACAGCGACCCAGATCCAGGCGGCGCTCGGGATCGAGGGCGGCTTCGCCTTCGACCTCCAGGCGGTCTGCGCCGGCTTCGTCTACGCGGTCGCCACCGCCGACCGCTTCCTCTCGACGGGCGGGGCCAAGCGCGCCCTGGTGATCGGCGCCGAGACCTTTTCGCGGCTGCTCGATTGGGAAGACCGCACCACCTGCGTGCTGTTCGGCGACGGCGCCGGCGCCATCGTGCTGGAGGCGCGCGAGAACGACGCCTCCGACCGCGGCGTGCTGACGAGCTGCCTGCGCTCCGACGGGCGCCACCGCTCGAAACTCTACGTCGATGGCGGGCCGGGCTCGACCGGGACCACGGGTAAGCTCCGGATGGAGGGCCGCGAGGTGTTCCGCTTCGCGGTCGGCTCCGTCACCGACGTGATCGAGGAGGCGTTTCGCGCCTCGGGCACCACGGCCGACGACCTCACATGGTTCGTGCCGCATCAGGCCAACCGCCGGATCATCGAGGCCTCCGCCGACAAGCTCGGCATCGCCCGCGAGAAGGTGGTGCTGACGGTCGATCAACACGGCAACACCTCGGCTGCCTCGATTCCCCTGGCCCTCGCCGCCGCCCGCCGCGACGGGCGGATCAAGCAAGGCGACCTCGTGATGATCGAGGCCATCGGCGGCGGCTTCACCTGGGGCGCCGCGCTGATCCGCTGGTAGGATCGGGCGCGGCCGTAACGGGCGCCGAAGGTTGACCAATAAGGAATCCGTATGGCCGGGCGCGAAGAGCGCCCCGCGCAGCGGCCTCGGCTACGCCGAGGCGTCTAGCGGAGCGTAAGCCAAAGCCGCGGACGCGGCTGCCGGCGCTTGAGGCCAGAAAAAAGAAGCTTCGATCGCTGGAAGCGATCGAACCGTGTCAAGACCAAGGTTCGGTTGACCGTCGAACTCCCGCCGATTAGCGTGTCCGATCATAGAGATACGCGTCGGGCTGAAACGCGACCGGGAGGGGAGTGCATGTCGGGACGGACGGTCACACGCGCCGATCTGAGCGAGGCCGTCTACCAGCAGGTCGGCCTTTCTCGGTCCGAATCGGCAGCCCTGGTCGAGACGGTGCTGGCCGAGATCTGCCAGTGCCTGTCGCAGGGCGAGACGGTGAAGCTCTCCTCGTTCGGCTCGTTCGTGGTGCGCTCCAAGGGCAAGCGGATCGGCCGCAACCCGAAGACCGGCGTCGAGGTCGAGATCGAGCCGCGTCAGGTCATGGTGTTCAAGCCGTCGAACGTGCTCAAGGCGCGCATCAACGGCGGCACCGTCAACGGCCACGACGAGGACGACGACTAAACCCTCTTTGCACGGGCGCCGGTGCCCCCCCCAGGGAGTGGCGCCCGAGTGAGTCCGAGCCGCATCCGACCGAGGTCATGACATGGGTCTGCCGCTCGCATCCGTCGAACACCACTCCGAAAAGAGCCCTGGTGCCTTCCGCACCATCACGGAGGTGTCCGAGGATCTCGGCGTGCCCCAGCACGTCCTGCGGTTCTGGGAAAGCCGGTTCAGCCAGATCCGGCCGACGAAGCGGGCGGGCGGGCGGCGCTACTACCGGCCCGACGACGTCGATCTGCTCAAGGGCATCCGCCGCATCCTGCACGGGCAGGGCTACACCATCCGCGGGGCGCAGCGCATCCTCAAGGAGCACGGCGTGCGCTTCGTCCAGGCGATCGGCCGGGGCGAGGCGGAGGCCGGACCGCCGCTGCCGCAGGACCGCGACGAGGAGGCGACCGAAGGCCTCGCCTCCGACCGCGCCACGCTGGAGGCGGTGCTGTCGGAACTGCGCTCGTGCCGGGCGCTGCTCGCCGGGCTCGACGACGCCGACCCGGAGCCGGTGGACGGGGCGCTGGCCTGAGACAACTCGCTTGCGCGCAAGTGATTGCCGCATCTCACGGTTTCGTGTTCGGACCAGCGGAACGCCGCGAACTTTCTTGGCCCGAGCACGTTGAGGCGCCATGGCTCCCCCCCGCGCCCGGATGTCTCCGACTCAGGAACTCATCGCCCGCATGATGCGGATCGTGCGCGCCTGCCCGGAGGCCGCGAACGAGGTTCTGGAACTGATGTTCCTCGTCAGCCAGATCGAGGCTTCGACCACGATCGATCGCGAGTACCGCGACGCGCGCCGCGTCATCAGCCGCCTGCGCGCCCCGCTCTGGGAGATGGGCCCGGCCGACCGCGCCGCCCTGCTCAAGGCCGCCGAGACGATTCGCAAGGCCTGCGACCTATCGGATTCCGACATCCCCTCGACGCCCGGGGCCGACCTCGGCGAGCGCGCCCGGATCGAAGCGGTGCTGACCCACACGCTGGCCGGCGAACTCTCCGAGGCGCAGATCGCCCGCGTGGCCGGCGCCGTCGCCGCCGCGATCCAGCACTGACGCCAACCTTTTCACGATCAGTCTCGACGGAAGCGCTCTCGGCTCCCACATCCCGCCCTGCCCCCGCCGCCGAGGCCGGATTCCCCGAGCCTCGGGGCGGGCCAGCGTGACGACGAGGAAACGCCGATGACGTCCACGACCTCCGCCCTCCGCTCCGGTCCGGCCGCGACCCGGGCCCTGGTGCTCGCCGTCGCCCTCGGGGTGGCCGGCACCGCGGCGGCGCAGACCACCGTGACCCGCAGCGAGACCGTGCCGGCCGGGAAGTCGGCCCGTCTCGTGATCGTGCCGAACCTCAAGAAGGATTGCTCGACCGGGCCGATGCCGGAGATCCGGGTCGTGACGCCGCCGAAATTCGGCTCGCTCATCACCAAGGGTGGCAAGCTGAAGACCCCCGCCAAGTACCGCTGCCCAAACAAGGACGCGGAGGCGCAAGGCATCTTCTACCAAGCCAATGCCGGCTATACCGGCTCCGACACGGTGGTGGTCGAGATCAAGAACTCCGACGGCGAGATCGAGAAGCGCGACATCCGCATCACGGTCGAAGCCGGCAAGGCCGACGACAAGGCCAAGGAGAAGAAGGACACCACCGACCTGTAAGGTTCGGCCTCCCCCTCTGCTGCAATGCAACAGGCCGGCGGTCTCCGCCGGCCCGAATCGCATGGGCGAAGGCGCGTCCGTGCCCATCGGAAAAGGCTCGACCGGCCGCTAAACCGCAGGCCCGGTTCGAGTGTGACCCGTTTGCGACGCGTAGCCCCCCGCATGTTCGCGCTGCGACAAAACCCGCAATGTCAGTTGCATCCGAGCCGAGACAGGATGAAGCTGTCATCAGCCTGAAGGGGGTGTTCGAATGCCGCTGCACTCGACGAACGACCTGTTCCAGAGCTTCGCTCGCGGTTACGAAGCGCGCCGCGACACGGAGATGACGCTCTCCGAGTATCTGGAGGCCTGCCGCGACAATCCGCTGATGTACGCCTCCGCGGCCGAGCGCATCTTGGATGCGATCGGCAAGCCGGAGATGGTGGACACCGCCAAGGATTCCCGCCTCGGCCGCGTGTTCATGAACCGGACGATCCGGGTCTACCCGGCCTTCTCCGAGTTCTACGGCATGGAGGAGACGATCGAGCGGATCGTCTCGTTCTTCCGTCACGCCGCGCAGGGGTTGGAGGAGCGCAAGCAGATCCTGTACCTGCTGGGCCCCGTCGGCGGCGGCAAGTCGTCGCTCGCCGAGCGGCTGAAGGCCCTGATGGAGGTCCATCCGGTCTACGTGCTCAAGGCCGGCGACGAGGTCTCGCCCGTCTTCGAAAGCCCGCTCGGCCTGTTCGACCCCGAGACCATGGGCCGGGAGATCGAGGAGCGCTTCGGCGTCCCGCGCCGCCGCCTCACCGGCCTGATGAGCCCCTGGGCGCTCAAGCGCCTCGACGAGTTCGACGGCGACATCTCCCGCTTCAAGGTGATCAAGGTGCGGCCCTCGCGCCTGCGCCAGATCGCCATCGCCAAGACCGAGCCGGGCGACGAGAACAACCAGGACATCTCGTCCCTCGTCGGCAAGGTCGATATCCGCCGGCTGGAGACGCTGTCTCAGGCCGACCCCGATGCCTACAGCTACTCGGGCGGCCTCAACCGGGCGAACCAGGGCATCCTCGAATTCGTCGAGATGTTCAAGGCGCCGATCAAGATGCTCCACCCGCTGCTCACGGCGACGCAGGAGGGCAACTATGTCGGCACCGAGAATATCGGCGCGATCCCCTTCACCGGCGTGATCCTGGCCCACTCGAACGAGGCCGAGTGGCAGTCGTTCAAGACCAACAAGAACAACGAAGCCTTCATCGACCGCATCTACGTCATCAAGGTGCCCTACTGCCTCCGGGTGACGGAAGAGCAGCGCATCTACGAGAAGCTGATCTCCGGCTCCGAACTCTCCGCCGCCGCCTGCGCGCCGGGTACGCTGGAGATGCTGGCCCGCGTCTCGGTGCTGTCGCGCCTGCGCGAGCACGCCAACTCCAACCTGTTCTCGAAGATGCGGGTCTACGACGGCGAGAGCTTGCGCGAGGTCGATCCCCGCGCCCGCTCGATGCAGGAATACAAGGACACCGGCGGCGTCGACGAGGGCATGGACGGGATCTCGACCCGCTTCGCCTTCAAGGTGCTGGCCGCGACCTTCAACCACGACACGACGGAGATTTCGGCCGACCCGGTCCACCTGATGTACGTGCTGGAGCAGGCGATCCGGCGCGAGCAGCTGCCGCCGGAAACCGAGAAGCGCTACATGGAGTTCATCAAGACCGAACTCGCTCCGCGCTACGCCGAGTTCATCGGCCACGAGATCCAGAAGGCCTATCTCGAATCCTACCACGATTACGGCCAGAACCTGTTCGACCGCTACATCGACTACGCCGACGCCTGGATCGAGGATCAGGACTTCAAGGACGCCGAGACCGGCCAGCTCCTCAACCGCGAACTCCTGAACCAGGAGCTGACCAAGATCGAGAAGCCCGCCGGCATCGCCAACCCCAAGGATTTCCGCAACGAAGTCGTGAAATTCGCGCTCCGCTCGCGGGCGCAGCACGGCGGCCGCAACCCGTCTTGGACATCCTACGAGAAACTGCGCGAGGTGATCGAGCGGCGGATGTTCTCCCAGGTCGAGGAGCTGCTGCCCGTCATCTCCTTCGGCTCCAAGAAGGACAGCGAGACCGAGAAGAAGCACGGCGAGTTCGTCGATCGGATGACCACCCGCGGCTACACCGAGCGTCAGGTTCGGCGCCTCGTGGAATGGTACATGCGGGTGAAGCAGGCGGGCTGAGGCGGGCGACCCCCGCCTCTCGCATCCGCCGCCGCATTTCCGCACCTTTGTTCCCGAACCGGGGACGTGAAACCAGGCGCTGAGCGACACCGGATGCACATCGTCGACCGTCGGCTCAATCCAGGCGGAAAGAGCCTCCCCAACCGCCAGCGCTTCCTGCGCCGGGTCAAGGACGTCGCTCAGCGGGCGGTGCGCGAATCCGCCCGCGAGAAGGACATCAAGGACCTCGGCAAGGACGGGCGCATCACCGTGCCGGGCGACGGGGTGCGCGAGCCACGCTTCTCGCGCCAGCCCGGCACCGGCCATCAGGACTACATCCTGCCCGGCAACAAGACCTACGTGGAGGGTGACCGGATCGAGCGCCCACCGGGCGGCGGGGGGAGCGGCGGCGGCGCGGGCGAAGGCGGCGGCGGCTCGGAGAACAGCGAGGACGCCTTCCACTTCGTGCTGACGCGCGAAGAATTCCTCGACCTCTTCCTCGAAGACCTCGAACTGCCCGACCTCGCCAAGCGGCGGCTCGCCCTCGTCGAGACCGAAGGCCTGCGCCGGGCCGGCTACACCGTCTCGGGATCGCCCGCGAACCTCGCGCTGTCGCGCACCTTACGGAACTCGATGTCCCGCCGCATCGCCCTCAAGCGGCCCAAGCTCGAGGAGATGCAGGCGCTGGAGGCCGAGGTCGCACGGGCTCGGGAAGCGGACGATCCGGGCCTGCCCGACCTCCTGCTCAAGCTGGAGGCCTTGCGCGAGCGCTCGAAGCGCATCCCCTACGTCGATCCGCTCGACCTGCGCTTCCGTCGGTTCGAGCCCTATCCGAAGCCGATCGCCCAGGCCGTGATGTTCTGTCTGATGGACGTCTCGGGCTCGATGACCGAGCACATGAAGGACCTCGCCAAAAGGTTCTACATCCTGCTGCACATCTTCCTGACGCGCCGCTACAAGCACGTCGAGATCGTCTTCATCCGCCACACCGACCGGGCGACCGAGGTGGACGAGGAGACCTTCTTCGGCTCCCGCGAGACCGGCGGCACGCTGGTTTCCTCGGCGCTCGTCGAGATGAAGCGGATCGTGGCCGAGCGCTACTCGCCCGACGACTGGAACATCTACGCGGCGCAGGCCTCCGACGGCGACAACGTTTCCTCCGACGGGCCGACATCGACGGAACTCTTGCGCGCCCATATCCTGCCGGCCTGCCAGCACTTCGCCTATCTGGAAGTGGGCGACGAGAACGGCCCCCGCGCCGGCTTCGTCGAGCACCGCACCACCCTGTGGCGGACCTACGAGGCGCTCGCCAAGGCGGGCGAGCCGCTCGCGATGCGGAAAGTGAACCACCGCCGCGACATCTACCCGGTCTTCCGCGAGCTGTTCGGCCGCAAGGACGCCAAGGCGGAAGCGTGAGGCATGTCTCCTTCCCATAAGGGGAAGGGGAAACGCGTGGAGAAAGGCCGACATGGTCGCGAGCCTGAGCCGCACGAAGTCCGCAGCGCCCCCACCGGGCGAGCTGCTGTTTTCCGGCAACGACTGGGACTTCCACACGATCCGGCGCATCCACGACGCCTGCGAGGCGGTGGCGGGGCCCGAACTCGGCCTGTCGTGGTACCCGAACCAGATCGAGATCATCACCGCCGAGCAGATGCTCGACGCCTATGCCTCGATCGGCATGCCGCTGTTCTACAAGCACTGGTCGTTCGGCAAGCACTTCGCCCAGCAGGAGGCGAGCTACCGCCGCGGCCTGATGGGGCTCGCCTACGAGATCGTCATCAATTCCGATCCGTGCATCTCCTACGTGATGGAGGAGAACACGGCGACGATGCAGACGCTCGTCATCGCGCATGCCGCCTTCGGTCATAATCACTTCTTCAAGAACAACTATCTGTTTAAGCAGTGGACCGATGCCGAGGGCATCCTCGACTATCTCGACTTCGCCAAGGGCTACATCAGCCGCTGCGAGGAGCGCTACGGGCACGGGGCCGTGGAGCAGGTGCTGGACGCGGCGCACGCCCTGATGAGCCAGGGCGTCCACCGCTATCCGCGCAAGAAGCGTCCGGATCTGGCCAGCGAGCAGCGGCGCGAGCGCGAGCGCGAGCAGCACGGCGAGCAGATCTACAACGACCTCTGGCGCACGCTGCCGGTCAAGGCCGGCGCGGCCAAGGGCGACCCGGCGCTGGAGCGGCGCAAGGCGCTGCTCGAACTGCCGCAGGAGAACATCCTCTACTTCTTGGAGAAGGTCGCACCGCGCCTGCGCCCGTGGCAGCGCGAGATCCTGCGCATCGTCCGGCTCGTGGCGCAGTACTTCTACCCGCAGCGCCAGACCAAGGTGATGAACGAGGGCTGCGCCACCTACTGCCACTACCGGATCATGAATGCGCTGTCGCAGAAGGGGCAGCTCAGCGAGGCGGCCTATCTCGAGTTCCTGACCTCACACACCAACGTCATCCGCCAGCCGACCTTCGACGACCGCTCCTTCGGCGGCCACAACCCTTACGCCCTGGGCTTCGCCATGATGCAGGACATCGCCCGCATCGTGGAGCAGCCGACCCAGGAGGACCGCGAGTGGTTCCCCGACATCGCCGGCACGGGAGATTCCATGTCGGTGCTGCGCGATTGCTGGGAGAATTATCGCGACGAGAGCTTCATCGCGCAGTTCCTGTCGCCGAAGCTCATGCGCGACATGCGCCTGTTCCACGTGACCGACGACCCCGACGAGCCGGAGATGCGGGTCGCCGCGATCCACGACGAGCGCGGCTACCGCAAGATGCGGCGCTCGTTCGCGCGCCAGTACGACGTGGCGTGGCTCGATCCCGACATCGAGGTGGTGGATGTCGATCTGGAGGGCGACCGCAAGCTCATCCTCCACCACAAGGCGCTCAACCGCATCACCCTGCAGAAGGACGACGCGCGGCGCGTGCTCCAGCACCTCGCCGATTTATGGGGCTACGACGCGGTTTTGAAGGAGGTCGATCCGGCGAGCGGCGCCGTGCTGGTGGAGCACACGGCCAGCGCCCGGCCTATTTTCTTCTGAGTTTTCAGAGCGAGATCAGCGCGGCGCCCGCATCGTGCTCGGTCTCCGCAAGACGCACGCGGCCGCCATCCAGCACGGCCCCTCCCCCCGCGATCAGTGCGAGCGCCGCCGGGTAGAGCCGGTGCTCCTGCACGATGACGCGGGCGGCCAGCGCGTCGGCGTCGTCGCCGGGCAGCACCGGGACGGCGGCCTGCGCCACGATCGGCCCGGCATCGAGTTCCGGCACCACGTAGTGGACGGTGCAGCCGTGCAGCCGCACGCCGGCCTCCAAGGCGCGCTCGTGGGTGTGCGTGCCCTTGAACAGCGGCAGCAGCGAGGGGTGGATGTTGATCATCCGCCCCGCCCACGCCTCGACGAAGGCGTCGGTGAGGATGCGCATGAAGCCCGCCAGCACGATCAGCTCGATGCCGGCCGCGTCCAGCTCCGCCTGGAGCGCGGCGTCGAAACCGGTCCGGTCGGAAAACGCCTTGTGGTCGATGGCGCGGGCCGGGATGCCGGCCTCGCGCGCTCGGGTCAGCCCGGCGGCGTCGGGACGGTTCGCGAGGACGAGCACGATCTCGGCCGGGTAATCGGGCGCGCGGGCAGCCTCGATCAGCGAGACCATGTTCGAGCCGCGGCCGGAGATGAGGATCGCGACGCGTTTTTTTGCGGTTTGGACGGACATGGGCGTTCCGGGCGACCTCCGGTCATCCCATCCAACCCCCTCATCCTGAGGTGCCGCGTGAGCGGCCTCGAAGGAGGGCTCCAGGGATCGCGAGATGTCTGGAGCCCTCCTTCGAGGCCTCCGCTTCGCTACGGCACCTCAGGATGAGGTGTGTGAATGGGACGAGGCGCCGTCATGCGCCTCAGAGCGCAAGCCGCCCCGTGAACGTCACGGGCTCCGCCCCCCGCTCGGTGATCCGTCCGAGCCGCACGGGCGCCTCGCCGGCCTCGGTGAGTGCGTCGGCCACCGCGTCGGCCGCGTCGGCGGCAGCGACCACGACCATGCCGATACCGCAGTTGAAGGTGCGCAGCATCTCGGGCTCGGCGACCCCGCCCTCACGCGCGAGCCAGCCGAAGACCGGCGGCACGGCGATCGCGGACAGATCGATCTCGATGCCGACGCCGTCCGGCAGGACGCGCGGCAGGTTGTCGGGGAAGCCCCCGCCGGTGATGTGGGCGAGCGCCCGGATGCCGCCCGCGCGCTTCAGCGCAGCGAGCAAGGGTTTCACGTAGATGCGGGTCGGCTCCAACAGCGCCTCGCCGAGGGAGCGGCCGGGCGCGAACGGCGCGTCGGCATCCCAGGCAAGCCCGGTCTTGGCCACGATCCGACGCACCAGCGAGAAGCCGTTGGAATGGACGCCCGAGGACGGCAGGCCGAGCACCGCGTCGCCCGGCCCGATGCCCGGCCGCGGCAGCAGCGTACCGCGCTCGGCCGCGCCCACCGAGAAGCCGGCGAGATCGTAGTCGGCGCCGTCGTAGAGGCCCGGCATCTCGGCGGTCTCGCCGCCGATCAGCGCGCAGCCCGCCTGCCGGCAGCCTTCGGCGATGCCGCGCACGATGTCGGCCCCGACACCGGGAACGAGCTTGCCGGTGGCGTAGTAGTCGAGGAAGAACAGCGGCTCGGCGCCCTGGACGATGATGTCGTTGACGCACATCGCCACGAGGTCGATGCCGATGGTGGCGTGGCGCCCGGTTTCGATCGCGATCTTTACCTTGGTGCCGACGCCGTCGTTGGCAGCCACCAGGATCGGATCCTTGAAGCCCGCGGCCTTGAGGTCGAACAGGCCGCCGAAGCCGCCGATCTCCGCATCCGCCCCCGGCCGGCGCGTGGCGCGCACCAGCGGCTTGATGGTCTCGACGAGCGCGTTGCCCGCGTCGATGTCGACGCCGGCCTGCGCGTAGGTGAGCCCGTTCCCGTCCTGCGCCGTCATCGCCGTCCCGTCGCGCTTCCACGATTCATGGAACATGCGCTGCCACATCGCGCCGCACTTGGCCACACCCGCGCGCGCAAGGCACCGCGCTCAGGCACAGCATCCTTGCGCCGCGCCTTGACCCGCCGGGCCACGCTTCCCACTCTTCCGGCAACGACGGCGACGGGACGGTAGGAGCCTCGATGCGCGCACGGGCCATCATCGGGCTTTCGATCCTCGCGGTTCTGCTCTTCCTGCTCTACGAGCTGCGCGAGGTGATGCTGCCGTTCGTGGCGGGGCTGGCGCTCGCCTACCTGCTCGATCCGCTCGCCGACAGGCTGGAGCGGCTCGGCCTCGGACGCTTGGCCGCGACTCTCATCATCCTGGCGGGCTTCGTCGTCGGCTTCGTGGTGCTGCTCATCATCATCGTGCCGCTGGCCGCCGGCCAGATCGCCGCACTCGTCAACACCCTGCCCGGCACCGTCTCGCGGCTGCAATCGATCCTCGTCGAGCGGGCCGGACCGCTCTTGGAGCGGCTCGGCGGCAAGGAGGTGGTGGGCGAACTGCAATCCTCCGTCGGCACCCTGGTGGGCCAGGGCGGGACGTGGTTCCTCGCCTTCCTCAAGTCGCTCTGGACCGGCAGTCAGGCGCTGGTCTCCATCGCCTCGCTGCTCGTGGTGACGCCGGTCGTGGCCTTCTACCTGCTGCACGACTGGGACCGGATGATCGCCGCGCTCGACCGCTGGGTGCCGCCGCGCCACCGCCCGACCGTGCGGCGCCTTGCGGCTGAGATTGACGGCGCCGTCACCGGCTTCGTGCGCGGGCAGAGCCTGGTCTGCCTGATCCTCGGCTCGTTCTACGCCGTCGGCCTGTTCATGGTCGGGCTGAACTTCGGCGTGCTGATCGGGATGATCTCAGGCTTTCTCACCTTCATCCCCTATGTCGGCACGCTCACCGGCTTCCTGCTCTCGGTCGGCGTCGCCCTGGCGCAGTGGTGGCCCACCGGCGACTGGCTGCATATCGGGCTCACCGTCGGCGTGTTCGTGGTCGGCCAGTTCCTGGAGGGCAACGTCATCTCGCCCAAGCTCGTCGGCGATTCGGTCGGCCTGCATCCGGTCTGGCTGATGTTCGCGCTGCTCGCCTTCGGCTCGCTGTTCGGCTTCGTCGGCCTGCTGCTCGCCGTGCCGGTGGCGGCCTCCATCGGCGTGGTCGTGCGCTTCGGCATCGAGCGCTATCTGGAAAGCCGGCTCTACCGCGGCGACGGCCCTCTGCTCATCGGAGAGACCGAGGCGCCCAAGCTCGCCCCCCGCGACTGACGAGACCCGTAACCCGGCGCGGTGTATGCTGGCCCCATGCGCGACACCGCTCCCCCGAAGCAGCTGTCCTTCGACCTCGCCCTCGATCCGCGCTACGGCGCGGAGGATTTTCTGGTCAGCCCCTCCAACGAGGATGCCTACGGCCTGATCGAGGCGTGGCCGGACTGGCCGGACACCGTGTTTCTGCTGCGCGGCCCTCCGGGCAGCGGCAAGAGCCACCTCGCCTCGATCTGGGCGAGCCGGGCTCAGGCCTGGACCGTCGCGGCGGCGGACATCGATGGCGAACGCGTCGCCCACCTGATCTCCAACGGCGCCCTCGTGGTCGAGGACGTGGACCGCGAGGCCGGCCGCGACGAGGCGACCCTGTTCCACCTGCTCAACCTCGCGCGCGAGCGGCGCTTTCCGGTACTGCTCACCGCCTCCGGGCCCGTCGACGGCTTCGGCCTCAAGGTCGCGGACCTGCGCTCGCGCCTGCGCCTCGCACCGGGTGCGGAGATCGGCCCGCCCGACGACGGGCTGCTCAAGGCGGTGATCGTCAAGCTGTTCGTGGATCGCCAGCTCGTGGTCGATCTCTCCGTGGTCGAGGCCCTGGCCCTGCGCATCGACCGCTCGCTGGCCCGCGCCCGCGAGGTCGTGGCCGAACTCGACCGCGACGCGCTCGGCCGGCGGCGGCGCATCTCCAAGCCGCTGGCGCTCGCCGTGCTCGACCGGCTCGGCGGCGACGAGCCCGGAATGGAGGGTGATACGGAGGAGGACGAACCGTGACGCGGACCGCCCTGCTCGTCCTCCTGACGCTCATCCCGGCCACCGCGCGGGCGGCGCCGGAGAGCGTGCCGCCCGGCGGCATCGACAACTGGGCCGACCTGCGCGCCCTGTTCGTGCGTTGCTGGACGGTGCCGAAGGGAACCGAAGGCTCGCTGATCGCCTTCCAGTTCCTGCTCGCGCCCGACGGCGGCATGCGCGGGCCCCCTCGCGTGGTGGGCAAACGCCTCGCAGGCGACGCCGACGCGCAGAAGCGTTTCTCCGAGGCGGCCTACGCGCCGTTCTCGCGCTGCCTACCCGTCACGCTCACGCCCGGCTTCAAGGCTTTGCTCGGCGAGACGCTGATCCACCTGAGCTACGTCAACGGGCCGCGCATCAAGGCGCGCAACCTCGGCGCCGCCATGACGATCTTCGCGGACGAGGCGCAGCGCGAGCCCGAGTAGCCGCCGTGCCGCCATGACCGTCGTGCTGTCATCGAACTGTCAAACACGCGCGCCGCGCCCATGTTAGGGAGCCGGCCGCGATCGAACGGAGAGGAGCCCGCACGTTGTCGGAAGCCGAGTCGGACGCTCTGGTGCAGGACGCCGAGGCGATGGAGACCGAAGAGACCAGCCTCGCCACCGAGCGGGGGGTGCGCAGCGAGACGGCGCGGGCGCGCACGGCGCGGGCCGCGCGCATCATCGCCGCCGAGAAGGCCGCCGAAAAGCCCTCCGAGCCGGACACCGGCGCCGACCCCGCCGCGACCGAGGCCGCCCGCGAGCCGGTGATCGAGGCGGGCCGGGCGCTCCGCCACTCGCCCGAGCGCTACGTCAACCGCGAGCTGTCCTGGCTCCAGTTCAACCGCCGGGTGCTGGAGGAGGCCTCGAACCCCAACCATCCGCTACTGGAGCGGCTGCGCTTCCTCTCGATCTCGGCCAACAACCTCGACGAGTTCTTCATGGTGCGGGTCGCCGGCCTGCACGATCAGGTCCGGGCCGGGCTCACCGTGCCGTCGCAGGACGGGTTGAGCCCCGCCGAGCAGCTCGTGCGGATCGGCGCCGAGGTGTCGCGCTTGGCGCTGGATCAGCAGGAGCGCTGGCGGCAATTGCGCGAGGAGCTGAACGACAACGGCATCCACCTCGCCGAACCGGTGGAGCTGTCGCCCGAGCAACTGGCGTGGTTGGAGGAGTACTTCCTCGCCCACGTCTTTCCGGTGCTGACGCCGCTCGCCATCGATCCGGCACATCCGTTCCCGTTCATCCCGAACCTCGGCTCGACCATCGCCTTCATGCTGGTGCGCCCCCGCGACGGGCGGACCTTGCGCGCGCTGATCCGAATGCCGGCGGTGCTCGACCGCTTCGTGCGCCTGCCCGACCGCGAGGGCGAGACGACCGCGCGCTTCATCGCCATCGAGCAGGTGATCGTGAAGTTCGCCGCTCGGCTCTTTCCCGGCTACACCCTCAAGGCGCAGGGCGCCTTCCGGGTGGTGCGCGATTCCGATCTGGAGATCGAGGAGGAGGCCGAAGACCTCGTCCTGCACTTCGAATCGGCGATCAAGCGGCGGCGCCGCGGCGTGGTGATCCGCCTCGAGGTCGAGGCCGGGATGACCGAGGAATTGCGCACCTTCGTCGCCGACGAGCTGGAGATCGCCCACGACGCGATCTTCCTCGTCGAGGGGACGCTGGCGCTCAACGAGCTGTCGCAGATCGTCGGGATCGACCGGCCGGACCTCAAGTTCAAGCCCTACAACCCGCGCTTCCCCGAGCGCATCCGCGAGTCGGGTGGCGACGTGTTCGCCGCGATCCGCCAGAAGGATTTCTGCGTCCACCACCCCTACGAGTCGTTCGATTCGGTGGTGCAGTTCCTCTATCAGGCCGCCCGCGACCCGAACGTGGTGGCGATCAAGCAGACGCTCTACCGCACCTCCTCGAACTCGCCGATCGTCGCGGCCCTCGCCGAGGCCGCGGAAGCCGGCAAGTCCGTGACCGCGCTCGTCGAGTTGAAGGCGCGCTTCGACGAGGAGGCCAACATCCGCTGGGCGCGCAACCTTGAGAAGGCCGGCGCGCAGGTGGTGTTCGGCTTCGTCGAGCTGAAGACCCACGCCAAGCTGTCGATGGTGGTGCGCCGCGAGGGCGACCGGCTCGTCACCTACTGCCATATCGGCACCGGCAACTATCACCCGATCACGGCGCGCATCTACACGGACCTCTCCTTCTTCACCGCCGACCCGGCGATCGGCCGGGACGTGTCACGCATCTTCAACTACGTCACCGGCTATGCCGAGCCGGCCGAGCTGGAGCGCATGGCGGTCTCGCCGCTCACCTTGAAGCCGCGCCTGCTCCAGCACATCGAGGAGGAGATCGCGCACGCGCGTGCCGGGCGCCCGGCGGCGATCTGGATCAAGTGCAACTCGCTGGTCGACAGCCAGATCATCGACGCGCTCTACGACGCCAGCCAGGAGGGCGTGCAGATCGATTGCGTGGTGCGCGGCATCTGCTGCCTGCGCCCCGGCATCCCCGGCCTGTCGGAGACGATCCGGGTGAAGTCGATCGTCGGGCGCTTCCTCGAACACGGGCGCGTCTACGCCTTCGGCAACGGGGCCGGGCTGCCGCACCCGAAGGCGACCGTCTACATCTCGTCCGCCGACCTGATGAGCCGCAACCTCGACCGGCGCGTCGAGGCGTTGCTGCCGATCACCAACCCGACTGTGCATCAGCAGGTGCTGGACCAGATCATGCTGGCCAACCTCCTCGACAACCGCCAGAGCTGGCGTGTACTGGCGTCGGGTGCCTGCGAGCGGATCGGCCCCGCGGAAGGGGAAGAGCCGTTCAACGCGCACAAGTATTTCATGACGAATCCGAGCCTGTCCGGGCGCGGCAAGTCGTCGAAGAAGTCGAGCCCGCGGGCGCTCAGCCGCCGCGCGCAGCGCTCCTGACCACTAGGCTCCGTGCCGGGGCATCACCGCCCCGGCGCGTCTCCGACGGGCTCGCGTCGCGGCGAGGCCTTGGCAAGGGGATCGCATGGGTCCGCACCGTTCGCACCTCACGCTCGCCCACGATGCCGAACGGCCGGGTTCCATGACGAGCCGCACGACCGCCCCCGTCGCGATCATCGATATCGGCTCGAACTCGGTGCGGCTCGTCGCCTATGACGGACTCCAGCGGGCGCCGACGCCGCTCTACAACGAGAAGGTCCTGTGCGGGCTCGGTCGCTCGGTCCTCTCCACCGGGCGCCTCAACGAGGATTCGGTGCAGCGGGCGCTGACCGCGCTCCGGCGCTTCCGCGTCCTGTGCGACACCATGCGGATCGGCCGCATCTTCGTGCTCGCCACGGCCGCCGCCCGCGACGCCGCCAACGGCCCGGCCTTCCTGGAGGCCGCGCAAGCCACGCTCGGCCAGGAGATTCAGCTTCTGTCCGGCCGGCGCGAGGCGGAGTTGTCGGCGCTCGGCGTGGTCGCGGGCTTCTATGCGCCGGACGGCGTGGTGGGCGATCTCGGCGGCGGCTCGCTCGAACTCGTCGATGTCCACGGCGTCACGGTGGGCCTCGGCGTGACCATGCCGCTCGGCGGGCTGGCGCTTCAAGACCTGTCGGAGAACTCGCCCAAGAGGGCGAGAAAGATCGCCCGCGAGCACCTGAAGAAGGCCGAGCCGCAATTGGAGACGCTGCGCGGGCGCACCTTCTACGCCGTCGGCGGCACGTGGCGGGCGCTGGCCCGGCTGCATCAGGCGGCCCGCGGCTACCCGCTCCACGTCATGCACGGCTACACTGTCGAGCCGTCCGACGAGTTGAGCTTCCTCGAAATGGTCGAGACGACCGATACGGCGACGTTGCAGGAGGTCGAGACCGTCTCCGAGGCCCGCCGCCCGCTGCTCGCCTACGGCGCCGTCGTGCTCGAAGAGATCATCCGCTTGGGGCGCCCCCGCGAGATCGCGATCTCGGCCGGCGGTGTGCGCGAGGGCCTGCTGTTCGAGCAGCTCGACCGCGACACCCGCGCGCTCGATCCGCTGATCGTCTCGGCCCAGGAGCTGAACGAGCAGCGCGCCCGCTCCCCCGGCCACGGCGAGGAGCTGCGCGCCTGGACCGACCGCTTCATCGAGACGCTGGACGGGCCCGAGACCGCGGGCGAGCGGCGGCTCCGCCACGCCGCCTGCCTGCTCTCGGATATCGGCTGGCGGGCGCATCCCGACTATCGCGGCGAGCAGAGTCTCAACGTCATCGCCAACGCGGCCTTCACCGGCATCGACCATCCGGGCCGGGCCTATCTCGCCCTGTCGGGCTATTTCCGCCACGAGGGCGTCGCCCCGGAGAAGGCGAGCCCGATGCTGCGGGGCTTGGCCGGTCCCCGCCTGTTCGACCGCGCCCGGCTGATCGGCGCGCTCCTGCGCGTCGCCTTCCCGGTCTCCGCCGGCATGGCCGGGCCGCTCGCCCGGATGCCGGTGACGGTGGAGGACGGCAAGGTCGTCCTGCGCCTGCCGCGGGAGTGGGAGGCGCTGAACGGCGAGCGCCTGCTCAACCGCGTGCGGGGCCTCGCCCGCGTGATCGGGTTGGATGGCCGGATCGACGTCGCCTGAGGCTCACCGCAAAGTCAGCGGGAAGCTGAGTTCGGTGTAGCCCTCCAGCGTCAGCAGACCGCGCGGCGGCGGGGCGAACGGCCCGGCGGCTTCTGCTGCTCGGCGCGCCCGCTCGGCCAGAGCCGGCGCTCCCTCCTCGATCTCGACCCCGTCGAGGGTTCCGTTGGCGGCGATCCGCACCCGCAGGGTCACCGGCCCGCCGCGGCCCGGCGCCGCCGCGCGGTCGGCCGCGCCGATGCGGTTGACCACGGCGGCGACCCAGGCCTTCGCCTTGGTATCGACCCGCGGCGCGGCGACCGCCGGTGCGGCGACCAGCGTCAGTGCGAGAAGGGCCGGCAGGAAACGGGACGCCACGCGAAAAAACTCCGACGGACCTGATGGGATACGGCCGCTCGGGGCGGCGGCCGGTGGAGGACGAGTGGTGCCTGCGGCCGCCCGAGGCCACAACGAAAGCAAGGCATTAACGAAAAAGGGCGCCCTGAGGCGCCCCGGACACGGCCCGGCCGACGATCACATCGTCGTGCCGGCCATGACCGCATCGCTTACATGCGATTCTTCTTGGACTTCATCTTCTTCGACTTCATCGGGGTGCCGCCGGACATCTTGCCGCTCATCTTGCTGTCGGGCTGCACGCCGGTGGCGTTGGAGCCGGTCATCTGCGCGCCGCTGGCGCCGCTCTGAGCCAGGACCGGCGTGCTGATGGCGGCCGAGCCGACGATGAGCGCAGCCGCGAGACCGAGGGCGTATTTCATGGGGCGTCTCCCGATTTGTCGTTGTGGTTCCAAACCGTGACATCAACAGCGCGCCCCGGCCGAGGTTCCACCGCCTGCCGCCGGCTTTGTCATTGCAGCGCAAAAGGAATTTGCCGCAGTGCCGCTCTCGGGAGCCCTCAGTTCGGGGCCGCCGCGCCCCGGCGCAGATGCTCGTCGAGCCGCGGCATGATCTCGACGAAGTTGCAGGGCCGGTGCCGGTAATCGAGCTGGCTCGCCAGAATCCCGTCCCAGGCGTCGCGGCAGGCCCCGGGCGAGCCCGGCAGCACGAAGATGTAGGTCGCCCCCGCCACCCCCGCGGTCGCCCGCGACTGCAGCGTCGAGGTGCCGATCTTTTCGTACGAAATGCGGTGGAAGATCGCGGAGAACCCGTCCATCCGCTTCTCGAACAGCGGCTCCAGCGCCTCCGGCGTCACGTCGCGCCCCGTGAAACCGGTGCCGCCGGTGGTGAGGATCACGTCGATCCCCGGATCGCGCACCCAGGCCCCGACCCGCTCGCGGATGGCGCCCACCTCGTCCGGCACGATGTCCCGCTCCGCCAGCCGATGCCCGGCCTCCGTCAGCCGCGCGGCCAACGTGTCGCCGGACTTGTCGTCGGCGAGCGTGCGGGTGTCGGACACCGTCAGCACGGCGATCGAGAGGGGAATGAAGGCGCGGGGGGATTTCGAGTCGGACATCGGCGTCTCGCGGGCGTTCACGGCGGATGCTGTCGCATATGGCGTCCTGGGGGCGACTTGTCCTGCGAACACGACAGAGGTGCCGCCCGTCCGCGTTTACGCTCCTCCCCGCCGCATGCTAGGCGCCGTGGCAAATCGCGCGTCCGGAACGAGGCCTCGAAAAGCATGATCCCCCGCTACTCCCGCCCCGAGATGGCCGCGATCTGGTCGCCGGAGAGCCGGTTCCGGATCTGGTTCGAGATCGAGGCCCACGCCACGACCGCACTCGCCAACATCGGCGTCGTCCCGAAAGAAGCCGCCGACACGGTGTGGGAGAAGGGCCGCGACGCGGTGTTCGACGTCGCGCGGATCGACGCGATCGAGGCGGTGACGAAGCACGACGTCATCGCCTTCCTGACCCATCTGGCCGAGATCGTCGGGCCGGAGGCGCGCTTCGTCCACCAGGGCATGACCTCGTCGGACGTGCTCGACACCTGCCTCAACGTGCAGCTCACGAAGGCCGCCGATATCCTGATCGCGGATCTCGACGCCCTGCTCGCCGCGCTCAAGCGGCGCGCCTTCGAGCACAAGCTGACCCCGACCATCGGCCGCTCGCACGGCATCCACGCCGAGCCCGTCACCTTCGGCCTCAAGCTCGCCCAGGCCTATGCGGAGTTCGACCGAGCGAAGGACCGGCTCGTCGCCGCACGGAAAGAGGTCGCGACCTGCGCGATCTCCGGGGCGGTCGGCACCTTCGCCAACATCGACCCGCGAGTGGAGGAGTACGTGGCCGAGCAGATGGGCCTCGTCCCTGAGCCGGTCTCGACCCAGGTGATCCCGCGCGACCGCCACGCCATGTTTTTTGCGACCCTCGGCGTCATCGCGAGTTCGATGGAGCGGCTGGCCACGGAAGTGCGCCATCTCCAGCGCACGGAGGTGCTGGAGGCCGAAGAATTCTTCTCCGAGGGGCAGAAGGGCTCCTCGGCCATGCCGCACAAGCGCAACCCGGTGCTCACCGAGAACATCACCGGCCTCGCCCGCATGGTGCGCGGCTACGTGACACCGGCGCTGGAGAACGTCGCGCTCTGGCACGAGCGGGACATCTCGCACTCCTCGGTCGAGCGGATGATCGGCCCGGACGCCACCGTGACCCTCGACTTCGCGCTGGCGCGGATGACGGGCGTGATCGACAAGCTGCTGATCTACCCCGCCACCATGCAGAAGAATTTGGATAAGCTCGGCGGCCTCGTCCACTCGCAGCGGGTGCTGCTGGCGCTGACGCAAGGGGGGCTCTCGCGGGAGGATTCGTACCGGCTGGTCCAGCGCAACGCGATGCCGGTCTGGCGCGGCGAGGGCGACTTCCTCACGCTGCTCAAGGCCGACCCGGAGGTGATCGCCGTCCTGAAGCCGGAGCAGATCGAGGAGTGCTTCGATCTCGGCTACCACCTCAAGCACGTCGACACGATCTTTTCGCGGGTTTTCGGCGCGGCGTAGGGCGGCCTTCGCACGGAACCTGCTTCACTCGCGACGACGGAACCCCTGAGACCTCCGATGACCCGCACCGCCTATCTCAACGGCAGCTTCCTCCCCCTCGACGAGGCCCGCGTGCCGGTGATGGACCGCGGCTTCCTGTTCGCCGACGGGATCTACGAGGTCGCGGCGGTGCTGGGCGGCCGACTCGTGGACAACGCGGCGCATCTCGCCCGGCTCGACCGCTCGCTGTCGGAGATCGGCATCCGCAATCCGCATTCGGCGCAGGAGTGGGAGCGGCTGGAAACGGAGCTGGCGGAGCGCAACGGCCTCATGGAAGGCCTCGTCTACATCCAGGTGACGCGGGGCGTGGCCGAGCGCGACTTCTCCTTTCCCAAGGGCGATGTCGCGCCGACCGTGACGATGTTCACGCAAGCCAAGAGCATCGTCGCCAACCCGCTGGCCGAGACCGGGGCCAAGGCGATCACCGTGCCGGACCTGCGCTGGAAGCGGCGCGACATCAAGTCGGTGGCGTTGCTGGCGCAAGTTCTCGCCAAGCAGCAGGCGGCGGAGGTCGGCGCGGCCGAGGCCTTCATGGTCGAGGACGGGGTGGTGACGGAGGGCTCGTCCTCGTCCGTCTTCATCGTGACGAAGGCTGGCGCGCTGGTGACGCGCCCGCTCTCGCACGCGCTCCTGCCCGGCATCACGCGGGCCGCCGTGCTGGCACTCGCCGAGGAGACCGGGATCACGTTCGAGGAGCGGATCATCGCGGCCGACGAGCTGCCCGAGGCGGCGGAGGCGTTCTACACCTCGGCCTCGGCCTTCGTGATGCCGGTGGTCGAGATCGACGGCCACACGCTGGGCGACGGCAAGCCCGGCCCGGTGGCGCGGCGCCTGCGCGAACTCTACTTCGCCTTCGCCGAGGGGCGGCGCGGGTAACACAAAGGAACGCCTATCAGGGCGCCCTCGTTGGTTCGGGAAGGACCACTTGAGGATACGATGACTTTCGGAAAGACGCTCTTCGTCGCCGCTGCCCTGCTGACGGCCTCCGCCGGCACGGTGGCGTTCGCGCAGGACCCCTCCGTGCCCCAGCGCGGCCAGGACAGCGACCCGAAGCTGCCCGGCCCGAACGACAGGGTGCCCGAGAAGGTGCGCCCCGAGGGCGACAGCACCGGCACGACGCTGAGCGACAAGCTCGAAAAATCCGACGGCGTGATCAAGCCGCCCGCCGGCGTCGATCCCGAGATCAAGACCATCGCCCCCGAGCCGACCCCGAACTCGACCCCCGTCATCAAGCCGCCGGGCGACGCCAGGTAAGGGCGTCCCGTCCGAGCGCACATGGCCGGTCCTCACGGAAGGACCGGCTCATTCGCTTGACGGGCCTGCTCAGATCGCCGAAGAGGCCTCGCATGCTCGATCCCCGGCTCACGCCGGGGTTTTTGCGCGTGCGCAACCGCTTGGCGCCCGCGCTCCGATAACGGCCCGGACGGTGGTTGCCGGCTTCGCGAGGAGCCGAGGCACGAAACCGAGGTGGCCGGTTCACCGGCCCGGATACGACCGGGGCGGGGCTCCGGCGAACGCGAGACAGGTCTGACCGCATGGCGAACGTCGTCGTCGTAGGCGCCCAGTGGGGCGACGAGGGCAAGGGCAAGATCGTCGACTGGCTCTCCGAGCAGGCCGACATCGTGGTGCGCTTCCAGGGCGGCCACAACGCGGGCCACACGCTGGTGGTCGGCAACGCCGTCTACAAGCTGTCGCTGCTGCCCTCCGGCGTCGTCCGCCAGGGTACGCTCGGCGTCATCGGCAACGGCGTGGTGCTCGATCCCTACGCGCTCGCCTCCGAGATCGACCGGCTGGCCGGCCAGGGCGTCAGCATCTCCCGCGACAACCTGCGCGTCGCCGACAACGCCACGCTGATCCTCTCGCTCCACCGCGAGCTCGACGCTTTGCGCGAGGACGGGGCGCCCGGCACCAAGATCGGCACGACCAAGCGCGGCATCGGCCCGGCCTATGAGGACAAGGTCGGCCGCCGCGCGATCCGCCTGATGGATCTGGCCGAGCCCGAGACCCTGCCGCCGAAGATCGAGCGGCTGCTCGCCCACCACAACGCGCTGCGCCGCGGCTTCGGCCTCGACGAGATCGCCGAACAGACTATCCTCGACGAGCTGACGACAATCGCCGACCGGGTGCTGCCCTTCCAGGACACCGTCTGGCACCTGCTCGACGAGGCCCGCCGCAAGGGCAGCCGCATCCTGTTCGAGGGCGCGCAGGGCGCGCTGCTCGACGTCGATCACGGCACCTATCCGTTCGTCACCTCGTCCAACACCGTGGCGGGTCAGGCCGCGACCGGCTCGGGCCTCGGCCCACGGGCGATCGGCTACGTGCTCGGCATCGCCAAGGCCTACACCACCCGCGTCGGCGAAGGGCCTTTTCCGACCGAACTCCACGACGCCATCGGCCAGCGCATCGGCGAGCGCGGCCACGAATTCGGCACCGTGACCGGGCGCAAGCGCCGCTGCGGCTGGTTCGACGCCTGCCTCGTGCGCCAGACCGTCAAGACGTCGGGCATCGACGGCATCGCCCTGACCAAGCTCGACGTGCTCGACGGCTTCGACGAGATCAAGGTCTGCACCGCCTACGACATCGACGGGAAGCGCCTCGACCACCTGCCTGCGAGCCAGGCGCAGCAGCAGCGCGCGGTTCCGGTCTACGAGACGATCCCCGGCTGGACCGGGACCACCGCGGGGGCGCGCTCCTGGGCCGACCTGCCGGCGCAGGCGATCAAGTACGTGCGCCGGATCGAGGAGCTGATCGGGGCGCCGGTGGCGCTGCTCTCGACCTCGCCGGAGCGCGACGACACGATCCTGATGCACAACCCCTTCGAGGATTGAGCGAATCGGCCGGACGGCAGGACAGGCGGATCGGGGCACGATGGCCGACTATTATCCGTTGCTGGCGCGCGCGCTCGACGCCCTGCCCGACCGGACGCCGGCCCTGCGCAAGGCCGTCTACGACCGCGCGCGCAGCGCCCTGATCGGGCAGTTGCGCAACCTCGACCCGCCGGTGCCGGAAGCCGACATCGAGCTGGAGCGCAAGGCGCTGGACGCGGCGATCGAGCGGCTGGAGGCCGGCTACGGCCCCACGCCCGCGTCCCCTCCGGAGACGCCCGCGCCGAAGGCTTCGCCGCCTGCCGAGCCCAAGCCTGAGCCTAGGCCTGAGCCCAAGGCGGAGGAGGCCAAGCCCGCAGTCGCAAAGCCGGTGGAGCCGGCAAAGCCCGCAGAGGCGAAACCGAAGCAACCCGCGGAAGCCAAACCCGCCTCCCCCCCCAAAAAACCGGCACCCGAGCCGCTGCCGCCGGCCACGCTGCCCGCCGACCTCCTGCCCGAGCCCGGACCACCGGTGGACGCGCAGCCCTTCGTGCCGCCGCCGCGGCGCCCGAGGCCGGAGGAACGCGCCGAGGTACGCCCCGAAGCGGCGTCGGGCTTCATCCCGACCGTGCCGTCAGTCGAGAACGAGGATTCCGCAGCCGCCGACGGCGCGAACGGGCGCCAGCGACCGCGCATCGACGTGGTGGCCCGGCCCGCCGGGCGGTCGCGCCTGCTGCGCAACCTGTTCGTCGGTGGCGTGCTCGCCAGCGTGATCGCCCTGATCGCGGTCGCGGCGTTCTTCCTGCGCGACCAGCCCGCCGACCTCCAGCGCACCCTCGCCGAGACGCAAGGTGACAACCCGGCCGAGACGCCGGACGCCAAGTTCGCCGACCGGGTCGGCGGCGAGGCCGAGCCGAAACCGAAGGCGCCCACGCCCGGCGCGTCGCCGGCCCAGCCCGACGTGGCGGTCTCGCAGCGCGCCGTGCTCTACGAGGAGAACGCGGCCGATCCCCGCGCCCAGCCCGCGGCCATCGGCGGTCATGCGGTCTGGCGGCTCGACACCGTGAGCGGCGAGCAGGGCGAGCCGCTGCAGACGGTTTTGCGCGCGACGATCGAGTATCCGGAGGCCGGCCTGACGCTCGGCATGACGATCCGCCGCAACCGCGACGCGACACTCCCGGCCTCGCACACGATCGAACTGGCCTTCACCAATTACGGCTCGGGCGCCAAGCGGGCGGTGCAGAATGTCGGGCTGCTCCAACCCAAGGAGGAGGAGGCGTCGCGAGGCTCGCCCGTGTCCGGGCTGCCGGTGCGGGTGCGGGAGAACCTCTTTCTGATCGGCCTGTCGTCGCTGAAGAGCGACGTGGATCGCAACACCGACCTCTTGCTGCACCGCAACTGGTTCGACCTGCCGATCTCCTACGCCTCGGGCACGCGGGCGATCCTGACCTTCGAGAAGGGCAATTCCGGTACCCGCGCGATGCAAGCCGCCTTCGACGCCTGGAAAGATTAGTCCCGAGATTCCAAAGGGATCGTCTCTCTGGCGGGGCACCGGGGCAGAGCCCCGGTTTCCCTTCGAACCAAAGCTCCGCCCTGGACCCGCGAAAGGACTCGTCCTTTCGAAACCCGTTATGTCAGGCGCGCTTCGGTGCGCGGCAACTCGCGGGTGGCGAGGTTGCGCTTGACCGCTTCCTGCACCTTCTCGAATGCCCGCACCTCGATCTGGCGCACCCGCTCGCGGGAGACGCCGAATTCGCCGGAAAGGTCCTCCAGCGTGATCGGGTCGTCGGCCAGCCGCCGCGCCTCGAAGATGCGCCGCTCGCGCGCGTTCAGCACGCCGAGCGCGTCGCGCAGGGCCGAGAGACGGTTACGCCCTTCCTCCTCGCGGGCCAGCACCGTCTCCTGGCTCGGGCTGTTGTCCACCAACCAGTCCTGCCACTCGCCCTCGCCCTCCTCGCGCAGCGGCGCGTTGAGCGAGGTATCGCCGGACAGGCGGCGGTTCATATCGACCACGTCCTGCTCCGGCACGCCGAGCGAGGTGGCGATCGATTTGACCTGATCGGGACGCAGATCGCCCTCGTCCAGCGCCGAGATGCGGCCTTTGGCCTTGCGCAGGTTGAAGAACAGCTTCTTCTGGTTGGCGGTAGTGCCCATCTTCACGAGCGACCACGAGCGCAGGATGTATTCCTGGATCGCCGCCTTGATCCACCACATCGCGTAGGTGGCCAGCCGGAAGCCCTTGTCCGGGTCGAAGCGCTTGACCGCCTGCATCAGGCCGACATTGCCCTCGGACACGACCTCGCTGATCGGCAGCCCGTAGCCGCGGTAGCCCATGGCGATCTTGGCGACCAGCCGCAGGTGCGAGGTGACGAGGCGGTGGGCCGCGTCGCGGTCGCCCCCGTCGCGCCAGCTCTTGGCCAGGGTGAATTCCTCCGCGGGCTCCAGCATCGGGAACTTGCGGATCTCGTCGAGGTAGCGCGAAAGGCCCCCCTCGTTGGCGAGCACGGGCAGTGCGCCGGCCATGTGCACCTCCTTCAACAGCCCCCCGAATCGGGCAGGCTCCAAGCACGGCCGCTCCTCTTGAGCCGGCCACGCCGCTTCCCATCTTAGACGGGTCCCGCCGTGTCCGGTAGCGACCAACGCTGTTCACGCGGGGTCCAACGCGCGAAGCGGAGTCCGGGTTTAACGTGTCACGCGGGCGCACCCGTCGCGGTGCCGAAACGCACCTTGTTGGATCACCCCTCCAACGCCGCCAAAAGGCCAGAAAAGTCCTCCGGCAGCGCGCTCTCGAAGCGCAGCCGCTCCTCCGTACGCGGATGCAGAAAGCCGAGTTCGGCCGCGTGCAGGGCTTGGCGCCCGAGGGCCGTCAGCGCCGCCCGCGGCGCCTCGCCGAGCCGGGCCGCCTTGGTCTTGAAGGCGGCCCCGTAGGTCGGATCGCCCAGCAGCGGATGGCCGCGATGGCTCAAGTGCACCCGGATCTGGTGGGTACGCCCGGTCTCCAGGCGGCAGCGCACGAGCGCGGTGAGCCCGTCGCCGCCCGGCAGCCCCTCGACCCGGTAATGCGTCACCGCGTGCCGCCCCTCGCCGTCCCGCACCACCGCGATCTTTTCGCGGTTGTGCCGTGAGCGCGCCAGGGACGCGGTGATGGTGCCGGCCCGCGGCTCGGGCACACCCCAGACCAGCGCGAGATAGGCCCGCTCCAGCGCCCCGCTGCGGCCGTGGTCGGCGAACTGCGCCGAGAGGCCCTGATGCGCGAGATCGTTCTTGGCGACGACGAGGAGCCCGCTCGTGTCCTTGTCGAGGCGGTGGACGATGCCGGGCCGGCGCACCCCGCCGATGCCCGACAGGCTCTCCCCACAATGGGCGATCAACCGGTTGACCAGCGTCCCATCCTCGTGCCCCGCCGCCGGATGGACGACGAGGCCCGCGGGCTTGTCGATGACGATCAGGTCGTCGTCCTCGTGGACGACGGTGAGCGGCAGCGCCTCGCCCCGCGGCTCGGCGGGCGCGGGCGCCGGCACCACCACCTCGATCCGGCTCCCGCCCGCGACCTTTCGCGAGGGATCGCGCACTTCCACGTCGTCGCAGCGCACGAAGCCGTCTCGGGCGAGCGCCTGCAGCCGGGCGCGGGAGAGATCCTCGAAGCCGCGGGCGAGGACGCGGTCGAGCCGCTCGGGCGCGGCCCCCGGTTCGACGACGAGGCTGCGGACGGTCGTATCGCGGTTCACGGAATCCCTCGCACCGAACTTTTCTCGCCGGGGTGCCGGAAACGGCTTGCCCGGGCGCGGAGGCGTCGCTATAGCACCTCTCGCCGGCCCGGAAGCTCCCATCGTCTAGCGGTCTAGGACGTCGCCCTCTCACGGCGAAAACAGGGGTTCGATTCCCCTTGGGAGCGCCAGCCGGATCAAGCACTTAGCTCGATTCAGCCAGCGCAGCACGATAGTCGTTGTCGATTTCGTTGCTCCGGTCAGCAAGCGATGAGTGTAGATCGCGGCGACATTCCCCTCCTCACCGCTTCGTGGCCGAGAAAGCCTGCAAGCTGGTCGGAACTCGAACGCTGCATCGCTGCCCTGGCAGATGCGCACGGTCAGGACCCTGTCAAAGCGGTTGCCGACCTGAAGCGGAATGGCCCGCTCGTCAGATTGCTCTGTGCCCAACTCGGCTATGAAAAGCCGCGGAGAAAACGCGGCCCCAAGACCAAAAACGGTGTCAACGATCTGACAGTGAACCTAACCGACGGCGCCAAGCGCGAAGGGCTGAAGGGCAAACGTCTGAGCGAGACTGTGCACGAGCTACTTACGGGGAAGGGCTCCTTCTTCGGCGACGTGATTGTCGCGCCGAGATCGTTGGAGCGCCGCTATTACCGGGCGCGGAAAAAGCGAAGTCCTGACATAATTCCCGCGAAAAATTCGTCAGGAGATTAATCCGGGCCCTTCCGACAACCTCACGCAGCATCATTCAAGTGCTGCGAGGCTAAGTCGATGTCCCGTCCCTCACCCCGTCAAGCATCTTCCAGCGCCAGTTCGGCGGCACTCACCGTTGCTGAGCTGGCCGACTATTTTCGCATCTCACCGGCCTCCGCCTGGAGGTTGCTGAAAGCTCAGCAGCTCCCGCGCGTTCGCATCGGCGGGCGCACCGTCGTGCGCCGCGTCGATGCCGACGCCTTCCTCGCTCGCAGCGCCGGAGCGGCACGATGAACGCGCCCCTCCCGCACCAACTCGTCCGTGCCTGTACTCGTACCCACAGCCAATCGGTCGTCGACACAATCGCGTGTCGGCTCGACCCCGACGAGCTGACGAGCCTCTCGACGGGACTGCAAAGCATCGATTTTGCCGAGCGAGGCCTGTGCGCTCCGGCGGCCATGCCGCTGTCGGCCAAGAGCCGAGGCACTGCGGCGGCCGACAACGTCGTCCCCGGCGAGGTCATCGTGATCTTCGCGGACGCGAATCCTCGCCGCGGCTACGATGCCGGCATCGTTTGGCAGCGGCACATCCTGGCGATCCCGCGACCGCCGGGCGTCACGCCGCACAGGAACCCGCGCGCCTCGTCGATCAGCCGGCGGATCGGTCAGGGGCTCCTGGCGAAGGGCGCGGCACGCCCGAGCGTCGAGCAGCGCCAGAGCGCCCTCGTCGAACTCGCCGCCGCCATCCTCGACGAGGCCGACCGCTCCCGCCTGCAGGCGCTCACCGGCTGCGTGCCCGTGGTCGCGATCGTCGGCGACACGCGCGCCGCCGGCCTGACGAGCGGGCGCTTCTACCACGCCGTCACGACGTTGCCGGGCTCGTGGCTCGGCACGTCCGCGCCGACCGGCCGGGCCTGAACGCGAAACGGCGGCCCCCGTGCTGCAGGGCCGCCGTTTCGTGTCGTCCTCAAATGCCTCGCGCCTGGGCAGGGCGCAAAGCGAAAGTCGCCACATGCTGAGCACGAAGATAGAGGGCAACGCGCCCAAGCCGCAACCCAATTTCGACACGAAAATGGCAGTCGATTTCTTCGATTGCCAGGATATGCCTGCGGCCGAGCATCAAAGCGTCACTTATTTGAAGGCCCTGGATGACAGTGGCTGGCACAATTTGGTCTCGATGCACCCGCGCACTGGCGTTGTGGAGGGCCGCACGTTTGCGCCCGGCTCTTTCGACGAGATCGGCGCTTGGGTTGAGGCTCATGAAGAGTGGAATCAATATTACAGCGTGAACGAGCCGGCAGCAGGTGCTCCTGACGGTAAACTCGGCAAACGCAATATCAGGGCGATTCGAGCCATCTTTGCCGACAAAGACCCGGAGGGCGACCGCGGTCCGGCGCGAGCAGCTCTGAGCGCGTTGGCGGCCGAAATCGATGCCGGACCTTTACCGGCGAGCTTTGCTCTGGACAGCGGGAACGGCCAGCAGTGGATCTGGAAGCTGCGGGAAAAACTCCCGGTCAACGAGCACGCCGGTTGGGCAGAAGCCCAGGGCCGTGCCGTCGCGCATGCTCACGGCGGCGACACCGTTCAGAACATCGACCGGATCATGCGCCTGCCCGGCACCATCAACCATCCTTCGCCGGACAAGCTTGCCAAGGGCCGGACGGGAGGGCCAGTACGCCTCACTCATCGGCGCGACGTCACCTATTCGCCTGAGGAGATCAGCGCACGATATCGACCCATCTACCAGCCGGAGCGTGCTGAAGCCGATGCCGCCATAGCGGCGGCAATAGACGAGATCGACCTCAACGAAGCTCAAAGCCGCAGCAGCACTCGAGAGTTGCCGCCGCCGCTACTTGCTAAGCTGCAGGCCGCCACCGACCGAGATCCTCGTTTTGCGGCACTGCTGAAAGGCGACCCTGAGGTAGCGCCTCGGGACGCATCCGCCTCGGGCTGGCGCGCTGCATTGGCTGCGGCAGTCGGAAGGCTCGGCGACTTCACGGTCCAGGATTACGCCAGCATCTGCGGAATTTGGAACCCCGGCGAGCCGTCACACGGCGAGCTAACCGAACGTACACTAGCTCGAGAGTGGGTGCGGATCGCGCTGCCTGCAAGGAAGTGGGCCGATCCTGCAACCTACTTCTCGCCGATCGAGGGTGATGTCGACACGAGCCACTTTGAGCGACGGCAGGAGTCCCCAAATCCCACTTCCGTGGGGCTGATCGATCCTCGTCTGTGGGCAGGTCGGCCTAGCCCGCCGCGGCTCTGGGAAGTAGCGAACCTCATCCCGCACGGCGAGGTGACGCTTCTCTACGGCGATGGCGGCGTCGGCAAAACGCTCGTCGCGCAGCAGTACGCTACGTGCGCTGCGACTGGTACGCCCTGGCTCGGCATGGAGGTTCGGAAGGCCCGCGTCGTGTGTTTTTTCTGCGAGGACGATGCTCCCGAGTTGCAGCGTCGGCAGCACGACATCAATCGACAGCTCGGAGTGGACTTCTCAGCGCTCGGTGACCTCCGCTTCTGCGCGCGCAAGGGTGCCGACAATCTGCTTGCCGTCTGGGATCGGTCCACCGGCGTCATGCGGTTGACCGAAACCTGGCATTGGCTGCGGGACCAAGCGCTGGCTTTCGGCGCGACCGTGGTGATCGTCGACACGCTCGCCGACATTTTCGCGGGCTCCGAGATCGACCGAGCCCAGGTCAGCGCGTTCGTGAAAAGCTGCCTTTGGCGATTGGCGCACGAGATCGGCGGCACCGTCATAGCGCTGGGTCACCCCTCGATGAGCGGAAAGGCTTCGGGCGAGGGCACGTCGGGTTCGCTCGCCTGGAATAATGCCTGCCGGTCGCGCCTTTACCTTCGCTACCCTGAGGCAGCCAAAGGCAGCAAATCTGCTGCGCGAATTCCCAGCGACCTCCGTGAGCTCGAGAATATGAAGCTCAACTACGGGCCGCGGGGCTCCCGCATCAAATTGCGCTGGGTTCGAGGCGCCTTCGAACCGCTCTTCATCTCGGCGCTGCCGGAAGTCGAGGGCGAGCGCATATCAGTTCCTACGACAGAAGACGCAGCGCTCGATGCGCTCGTGCTCGCGCTCGCCTCGCACCCCCGCGAGCGGCTCTCGACGGCAGGCAACAGCCCGTACTATGCGCCGAAAATTCTCAGAGAACTCGACCCTGGCGGCCTGGGAGCATTTTCCACATCAGAGCTTGCCGAAGCGATCGCGCGACTGGAGCGTGCGGGCTCCCTCGATCGCGTCGAGGTCGGCAAAGATGCGAGTTCTCGGCCGGTGTACGGCCTCCGCGTGAATAGGGACAGATTGTCCTCCGAAGCCCTTTTTGGACGCGAGGCAGCAGAGGCTGGCGCAACATGACCCGCAATGTCCCCTCCTCAAACTGCAATGTCCCGCAAAGCCTCCTGCTAAGTCATTGATATCATTCACCGCAAGGTGTTTTGCTGGAGGATTTCCGCAAAGTCCTGCAAAGTGCCCGCAGAATGCCAACAGTTCGACATCGCGCTTACAGCTTAAGCCATTGTGTGAATGGGTTTTTGTCCTCTGGCGACACCCTGCCGCAAAGTCCCGCAATGTACCACCGCAAGGTCCCGCAAAGTGCCACCCCTACGGGGAAGGCCGGCTTTGCGGCTTCCGGGCCGCGCCGGCCTTCCCTCCTCGGTCTTGGGTGCGATCCAAAATTAGGAGAAGATCGTGGGTCGGATATTTTTGTTCTTTGCGGGCGCGCTGGTGCGGGTCTTCGTCGGCTGGGCCTTTTTTACGGTCGCGGCCTACATGATCCGAAACTTCATCCTCCACCCCGCGGACCTTGACGTGTGGAGGAAGGGGGAGACATGGGCTCTGCTGGTCTCCCTGGACGGCCTGGGTCGCTTCGCCAGCGCCTTCTGGGAGGATCGGGCGTTCCTGGTCACCGGGCTTTGCGTGGCCGCTGTGCTGCTCGTCTGGTCGTGCTTCACGGCTGCGCTGATGATCACGCTTGGCGAAGCCGACGACATGAGAGCGGCGGAGCGCGAGCAGGAGCTGCTCATGGCGCTGCAATCCAGATTGCAAGATTTATAGCTAGTGCTATTTTGTTGGCACTGGAATGAATAGTGGAATGCCACGATGCCCCTGAAATCCGGCGCGCTGACGCGCCAGGAAACGCAGTTCGTTCACGCCATGACGCGCATCAACAACCCGACGGAGGCCGCCCGGCTCGCCGGCTATACGCAGCCATCATCCCGCGGCGGCGACCTGATGCGCCGCCCGGAAGTGGTGGCGCGCGTCCAGGCGGAGGTGCAACACATCCTCCGGACGCGCGGCGCCGAGGTGGGCGTTCGAGTGCTGATCGAGATCGCGGAGGGCGAGAAGTTCACCGGGCCGGCGCGCGCCATGGCGGCGCGCGAGCTGGTCAAGCTGTCCGGCGTCGGCAGCAAAACGGACGACGACAGTCGACCGCTGCACATGCTGTCCGCCGCCGAGCTGCACGCCAAGGCGCTCAAGGCGCAAGCGTGGCTGGATGAGCTGGAGCGCAACACGATCGAGCACGAGCCGGCCCCCTCCCCAACGGAGGGGGGAGGGTTTTTCGACTAGATTCGAGCTTCCCCACACTCGGCACGCCAAACCCCAAGGGAACGTGCCGCACTCGCTCAGCATTGGCGCGTTCCTCTCGGCTGTTTTCCGCAGGTGATTGGACGGCCGCACTCGAATCTGCAGATTGATGTGCGCCTAGTGGAAAGTCGTCCCAGCCTTGGCGCGCGTGGGGCTATTTTTTGCAATCGTTTTTGAGCGTGCCCCGGCGCTGATCGTCTCTACTGCTTCGGCAAGACCCTCGCGGCAGTGCTTGGCATAGACTTTTTCGACCAAGGAGACAGAGTTTCCGAGAACCCCGGCGATCTGCCACAAGGGCACGCCGTGACGGGCCATCCACGTTGCCGCGGTGTGTCGCAGCACATGTGGTGTCACGTCCGTAAGGCCCGCCAGCCGGGCGATCCTTTCGAACGGAAGGCTGATCGGTCGGTCGTGATCGAGCACGAGATTGCCCTGCCGTTCGGCAAAGGCCCGGTTCAGCACAGCTCGGAGCGCCCGGCTAATCGGGACGCTCGGGCGACGCTTCTTGGTGCGGCGATCGCCGGTCCGGTGAAAGTGGATGACTCCGATTTCCATGTCGACCTGCGTCCAGGTCAGCGTCTCGATCACGCGGCGGCGCGCGGCCGTTTCCAGGGCGATGTGCAGGAAGCGCTCGACGCGGGAGAGCCGCGCACCGTCGCGCTCCCGCTCCGCCGTCGCGAACAGCCGCTGTGCCTCCTCTCGGCGCATCCAGCGGTCCCGCGCCTCCGGCTGCTCGACCATTTCGAAGCGCGGCTTGTCCGCGGCTGATATCAGCTGTTGCCTGACCGCGTAGTTGCAAGCGGTGACGAGCTTGTTCAGCTCGAGCCAGATTGTACCCGGCTTTGCGGGGCGCCCGATCCGCCCGGCGGCGCGGTCGCGCTCATACTTATCGACCTCCGCCTGCCGAATGCTGCCGGGCGGGAGCGCGCCGAAGGCTTTGAGCAGGTAAGGCCCGACCGAACGGACCCGGATCGCCGACGGCAGTTTGCGGCCCTCTAATCGAGCGACGTAGGTGCTCCACACCGTCGCGAAGTTCGCCTTCGCGTCCACCGCCGGGGGCGCCGCCATAGACCGTCCGTTGAGGAGCCACGCGCGTAGGACGTCCCTCGCAGCGGCCAAATCCTTTTTGCGCGTGGTGATGCGCTTCGAACGACGCCCTTCGGTCCAGTGGATGTACCACGTCCCGTTCTCGTGCTGCCTGAGGGATGGTGCTGGCATTTCTCAACCTCTGGAAAGGCATTGAAATCGCGCTCCCGCACTGGCGGCGGGCGGCTAAGGATGAAGGCCACCGGCCCACCCGCGTCGCTTCTCCTTGGCGCCCGTGCTTGATGGCAGAATAGAATTCACGATTTCGGTCTGCTTGACGGATTGTGAAAGCAAGCACACTTAAATGCATGAGTCAAATCAAGCATCTATTCATCAAAGAGGACAAAGAGGACTGTCCAAAACGCCGAAGGCGCCCGTCAAGCGAGCGCCCTCGTAATAACTGCTTGAAAATATGCTTCAATCTAAATCGCGTAATTTCGCCCATAATAGCGAAAACTCTAGGGCTTCTTTGCCAGTAAGATCAAATGCGTACATTTGAAACTTCATCTTGCCCTTCTTATCGGATGACAACGTTATGCCGATTGTACCGAAATTAGAGCGCTTCGCTCGATCCGATGGCGAGGCAAGATCAGGCATGACGTAAATTTGATTGCGGAGGAAGGGTATGACTTCGGCCATTGTCGTGAGCTTTCGTTGAGCCGTTTTTCAAGCGGCTAGTTAAGTCCGGGGCTGAAAAAACCGCTCACGACGACCCATCACGTCTTTAGGCTTACGCCTTGGACATGCACGTGAAGACCCCGGACCAGATGTGATCTACAGCCTAACCGGACGCTGTAGGAACGGCGTGAACAACAGGTTTCTCAGAACCATCCAAACGGTACCGGACAAGATGTCCATCGGTCAAGATGAAATTCGGGCGAGTGCGAATTTTATCAGAAAATTTCGTTTTGCGCTCAAATACTCGCGCAATGCCAAGACAGGGCCGACCTAAGCGCTTGTTCGCTAACGATGCCCGCTAGTCCACTTGAAACTATCGGCGTGCCGCGGGGCGCACGAAGGGACAGCTCCCGGCCTGCTCGGGGCCAGTCGCCGAGCCCGAGCTGCGGGGCGCGCGAGAGGCCAGCCGCCGGGGCGCTCGGGCAGGCGGAACGGCTCCCGGCCGGTGGGAGGCGGGGCCGACCCCCCGGGGTACACCTCGATTCGTCCAGCGGAGACGGCGCCGGCCGCCCGTACAAAAATTCGGCTCGAAAATCGAATTGGACATTTTGTCCGTAACGACAACGTCCTGTGACAGTGCCAACAGCATCTGCGGCGCCATGCGCCAGCCGATCCCAAGAACTCCAGCTCAATCCAGGCATTGATTGGCAGGCCTCCGAGTTGTAGACTTACCTGCCTCTGACGACATCGCGGTAAGCATGGGCACGAGCCCCTCACCCTTCGACGACCACGCGCTGTTAGCTCTGCAATATGCCGAGCAGGCCCGATGCCGCGAGACGACAGCTGACTTCGTGTTTGCATTGGAGCTGGCGGTCGCGAGTGTTCGCTGCGGCCTCGACTGCAGCACCCTCGACAAGGCGCGCTATCGCGAACTGTCGCCTCTGTTCCGGTACGTCGGAAGGAAGGCCGCCAAGCTCATGCCGGTCGGCTACGATCGCGGGATGGTCGAGGCGTCCTTCGCCGCGCTCCAGCAGCTGCTCACCCGGTGGCAGACGCCGCCGGGCCAGCGCACCGCACTCTCCTCGGGTCGCTCTTTCGACCCCCACGCCTGCGCCCGCCAGTTCAACGACGATCTGAAGGCCATGCGGAAGGCGCACGCGGCGGAGCGCCTTCGCCTGCTCGACGCACAGCGGGCCGCCGCGCTCGCTCAGCGCAGCGATGACGGCGGTTGCGTCATCATCCCCTTCGCAAAGCGACCGGGCCCCCATGCCGTATCGTGAGACCGACACTCCGGTGCGCACTACGCCCCTGACCGAAGCGCAGCGCCTCGAAGAGGCCAAGCGCCTCGCGGCGTTGACCCGGCTGCCGGGGGAGCGCCGCGACAACGTCGTTCCGTGGCCCGCTCCGGGGTCGACGCCGCACGAAGGGCGCATCGATCCGCCGATCGCCACGGAGGCCTTGAAGCATTTCACGACCGCCGCCGCGGCGGAGGACGTCGAGGGCATTGCCGGCGCCATGTCGCGAGCCTTCCGTGCCGTGGAGCGCGGTCACGTCGCCGGCCAGATCACCCGCCCGCTGCGCAGTCGGCTCGTCCGGGCGCTGTTTCTCGCCGAGGACCGGGCGCGCAAGCACTTTCCCGCTGGCCTCTTCGACGATCGCGTGCGCCACGCCTGCGTCGCAGCTCTCGGGCTTCTGAATCGATGGGCGCAGCCGCCCGGCTCGAACGCTCGGGTGGAGGCTACCGGCGGAGGCGCGGAACTCGTCATCCGCTTCGTCGGCAACGAACTCGACAGCCTGTGCGCCGAGGCCGAACTGCGCCGCATCCTGGCTGCAGAGGCAGCTGGCGCGGCATCCGATCATCGCGCAACCGAAGGGACCGCAGGCCGTGGCTAAGAAGGGCGCATCGAGCAAGGCCGCCGATCAGGCAGCCGCCGACGAGCAGGCGCGGCAGGCCCGGATTCGTCAGGGCACGACCGACATCAACAAGACCTTCGGCCAGTTCGACGACCCGTATTTCGAAAAGCAGCGGTCGAACTATCTCGGCTTCGCGCTGCCGCAGCTCGACGATCAGTATGGCGAGGCCCAGAAGCAGCTCACGTTCGCCCTGGCGCGGGACGGCAACACCTACTCGTCGGCCGCCGCGGAACAGCGGGCCCGGCTGCAGAAGACCTATGACCAGAACAAGCTCACGATCTCCGACCAGGGCCAGAACTACGCCAATCAGGCGCGCTCGAACGTCGAGGACGCGCGCGGCAACCTGATCGCCTCGCTCAACGCCACGGGCGACGCGACGCAGGCTGCGAACTCTGCGGTCGCGCGCTCGGCGGCGCTGGCGCAGCCGCAGGGGTACAGTGCGATCGGCGACATGTTTGGCGCGTTTGGAACGGCTTTCGCCACGCAGGCCGCCAACGAACGCGCCGCCGCGATGTCCGGCGGGGCCTACAAGGCGCCCTACAACACCGGCCTGTTCGGCGCCTCGCCCGGCCGCGGCGCAGTCAAGAACACGGCGTGACTGGCATGACTTCCGACATGACGCCCCCTGTGGCCGACGCCTACGATGTGGCCGTGACGGCGTTCCGCACGACGCGGACCGTATTTGCCAGCAACGACATTCACGAGATCTCGGTCGACCTGGCCAGTGGAATCTAAGCCAAAGCCCAATAGCAGGCGGCTTGCACCTTCCGCCACCGAACGTCACCTCGCTGCGATCAACCACACACACTTGAAGCGACCGCGACGTGGAAGGTCGAAGAACTGACCGATCGAATTCTCACCAGCGCCGGACTTCGGTCGGGCTGGTTGAGCGCCACAAGCTGAAACGCCAGTCAAGCGAAGTGTAGGAGCGCGCCTACCGTCATCGCGAGACCGAGGGCAGCGGCTCCGGCCGTAGCGACGAGGCGGGGGCGGTAGGACAGGAGCAGAACGAGCCCGACGCCCGCGCCGGTCATCGCGCCGATCCACTGTACGGGGCCGAAGCCCCAGCCCTCAGCCTCCCCGGCCACGATCAGGCACAGGCCGATACCGATCCAGCCGAGGACGCGCAGCAGCACGACCCGCCGCCCACTCGGCTTCGCCCCGAAGCTCTCCGCATGGTGGCGGTTCAGGCTGAGGCAGAGCGCCGAGAGCGCGGCGAAACTCAGGCCTAGATTGAGCGCGAGGATCGCGGGCGTCATGCGCGCGCCCGCTCCGCCGAGAAGATCGGCGCGCGCCGACGCGCGGGTGTCCGGTGGCGTGCGACCTTGCTGGCCGCGACGGCGAACAGGACGGCGAGCGCGAGCATCGCTCCGTCGAACCACAGGAACAACGCCGCGCCGTCCCCGAGCCGACGTAGGGGATGGCCCTCGACCGTGGCGACGTCGGCCAGGACGACGGCGAGGCACAGGCCTGCGACCAGCATCAGCATCTCGCTCCAGGCGCGGCGGTGCGGTCGGGCGAGCGGGATCAGCGCGGCGGCGATCCAGGCGGCGAAGAAAGCGCGAATCTCCCAGGCCGAGCGGTCAGCGAGGTCGGGCGGCAGCAGGCGGTTGGCGAGGAAGTATACGGCGATCCCCGCGGGCAGGCCGGCGATGCTGCCGATGTTGAGGGCCTGGACCAGCCGCAGACCGAGGGACGGCCGCGCCTCCGGCTTCGGCAGCCGGGCGAGCGACCACAGCACGAGGCCGGTCGCCACCATGGCGGAGCCCATCACGCCGCAGAAGAAGAACAGCAGCCGGAGCGCCGGCCCGGCGAAATGCGCCTCGTGTAGGCCAACCATGGTGGTGAAGGTCTTGGCCGCAGGCTCGAGGCCGCCGCTGCGCACCTCCAGCACCGCGCCGGTCACGCCGTCGAAGGCGACCTGCGGATGCTCGTGCGAGAGGCCGTGCGGCTCCTCGAACACCGCAACGACGGTAGCGTGGGCGTCGCCTTGGTTGACGATCGTGAGCCGCTCCAACGTTTCCGGCACGGTGGCGAGCGCCCGCTCGACCATCGGCCCGACCGGGGCCAAAGCAGCGGACTGGCCGGCGGGCAGGCGCGGCGCGGTGATCTGGCCGGATTCGGCAAAGAAGGCTTGGGCATCGCCCTTGTACGCCGCGGTCACGCCCCAGGGCATGTACATCAGCGCCAGGGTGACGATGCCGGTATAGGTGATCATCAGGTGGAACGGCAGCGCCAGCACGCCGGTGACGTTGTGCGCGTCGAGGAAGCTGCGTCGAGGGGCCTTGTCCCGGCGGAAGGTGAAGAAGTCGGCGAAAATTCGCTTGTGGGTGACGATGCCGGAGATCAGCGCCACCAGCATGATCATCCCGCAGAGGCCGACGACCCAGCGCCCCCAGAGCGGCGGCATGTGCAGCTCGAAATGGAAGCGGTAGAGGAAGTCGCCGCCCCTCGTCCCGCGCACGGCGGCCTCGGCGCCAGTGTACGGATCGAGCAGCACGTGGCCCGGCGGCTCGCCGGGGCGGGTGCGCCAGAACAGGTCGAGCAGGGGTCGGTCAGCTTGCGGCAGGCCGATGAACCACGTCTTCGCCTTCGGGGCGTGGGTCTCCAGATAGGCGACGGCGCGCTGGGCCACCGCGGGCAGGTCGGTCGGCGCGACCGGCGTGGCGCGGGCCAGTTCGGGCTGCATCCAGCCGGTGATATTGGCGCGGTAGTAGCTCGCGGTACCGGTGACGAAGATCGCGAACAGCACCCAGCCGACCAGGAGGCCGGACCACGTATGGAGCCACGCCATCGATTGACGGAAGCCGCCCTTCACGATGCACCTCCTACTAGGACGAGGGGCCCCGCCGCCAGCCACAGGCCGGCGCCGAGGAAGAGGATTGTGGCCAGAACCGCCGCGGCGGCGCGCAGGAGCGAGCGCAGCCCGAAGACGAGCACGACTACGCCCACGAGGATCGCGAAGCTGAGGAGGGTGGCCGCCGTCACGGCCTCCGAGCGCGGCAGCGGCAGTGTCACCGACAGGAGCGCGGTCGCAAGCGCGGCGACGGCGTAGCCGCCGCCCGCCGCCAGGACGACGCGCCCGAGGATGCCGACGCCCACGGCCAGTCGCGGGCGGACGCTTCCCTTCGTCGTGGCCATGGTCGATGCCCTCACCAGCGATAGCGCAGGGTCGCGTATACCGTGCGGGGCAGGCCGTAATAGCAGCCCGAGTAGCTGAAGCAGCCGGTGACGTAGCGTTCGTCGAGGAGGTTCTGGGCGTTCAGCTGCATGGTGAAGCCCTGGAGCGTCGGGTCGAGATGCTTCAGGTCGTAGCTGACCACCGCGTCGACGAGCACGCTCTCGGGCACCTTGAAGGTGTTGGCCGGGTCGCCCCAGGACGAGCCGAGATACCTCACGCCGCCGCCGATCCCGAGGCCGAACAGCGGTCCCTCGGTGAAGCGGTAATCGACGAAGAGCGAGGCGGTGGAGTCCGGCACCTGGACCGGCCCAAGGCCGATGAGCGACCGGTTGGTGTCGTTGGTGTTGCGGATGTCGAGGAGCGAGAAGCCGCCGACCAGCGTCAGCCCGTCGAACAGGTTCGCCCGCGCCTCGAACTCGACGCCCTGCACGCCGACCTCGCCGGTCTGCACGCTGAAGCCGGGATTATTCGGATCGGTATTGAGCGTGTTCGAGCGGCGGATGTCGAAGGCCGCCGCGGTCAACAGGATGTCGGTGCCGGGGGGCTGGTACTTGATGCCGGCCTCGTACTGGTTGCTTGAAATCGGATCGGGGATGCGTCCGGTGGTCCCGAAGGCCGGATCGAAGATGCGGCCGTTGGCGATCGGCTCGAACGCTTCGCTGTAGGAGACGTACGGCGCGATGCCGTTGTCGAACAGGTAGAGCAGGCTGGCGCGGCCCGTGAAGGCTTCCGCCGGCACGTCCTGCAGCGCGACCGCGCCGGTCGCGAGGGTGCGGGTTGGGCCGGATTGCCGGGCGAAGTCGTAGCGCCCTCCGAGCGTCAGGACGAGACGGTCGAACTTGACCTGATCCTGAAAGTACACGCCGGTCTGCTCGGCGGTGATCCGGGCATCGGTCGTGAAGCCGGGTACCGGGATGTTCATGTTGTAGTTCGGCGCCAGGACGTTGAGGTCCAGTGTGTTCGGGAAGGGGGCGCCGAGCGTCCGGGTCTCGATGGTGCGGTGATCGACGCCAACGAGTGTGGTGTGGGCGAAAATGCCGGTGTCGAAATTGCCCACGAGGTTGTTGTCGATGGTCCAGGCATCGATGCCGACCTGGGAGGCGGTGACCGCGCGGGCGAGCAGCGGGCCGCTGGCGGTCGCGCCGTTGCGCTCGTTGAAGGCCCCGTAGACGCTGCGATAGTCGCCTTCCGAGCGCAGGTAGCGCCCGGCGGAGTGGAAGCGCAGGTTCTCGTTGAAGCGGTGGTCGAACAGGTAGCTGAGCGAGGCCTGCGTCCGGTCCGAGCGCTCGACGCCGCGGTCGCCGTCGTAGAAGTCGACCGGCAGGCGGCCGACCACGCCGTTGCCGAAGTTGCGCGGGAACACCGTGCCGATGGCGGGAAAGCCGCCGTAGAAGCCGGATTTCGGATCGCGCTGGTAGTTGGCGATGACGGTGAGCGAGGTGTCGGCGTCCGGCTGCCACGTCACGCTCGGATTGATGAAGAAACGCTCGACTTCCGTGGTGACGGCCGGGCCGTCGCCCTTCCAGCCGAGCCCGACCACCCGGTAGGCGAACTGGTCGGTCAGCCCCCCGGTGCCGTCGCCCAGTGGCCCGCCGACATCGAAGCCGCCGCGCACCTCGCTGAAGCCGCCGCCCTGCACGAACACCTCGCCGTGGCGGACGAACCGGGGCACCTTCGAGACGAGGTTGACGATGCCGCCGGGGCCCGACTGCCCATAGAGCACCGAGGCCGGCCCCTTGATGATGTCGACGCGCTCCAGGCGGTACGGATCGACGCTCGGGAAGGCGTCGCGGCTGCCGGGCAGCGCAAGCCCGTCCAGGAACAGCGGCGCGGTGAAGCCGCGGATCGAGAACTGCTCCAGTCGGGTCGAGCCGGCGCCGCCGCGCTGCTCGGTGGTGACGCTCGGCGTGTAGCGCAGGGCCTGATTGATGGTCAGTGCGTTCTGATCCTCGATCTGCTTGCGGCCGATCACCGAGACTGACTGCGCGGTTTCTAGGATCGGCGTGTCGGTCTTGGTGCCTACCGTGCTGCGGCTGGCGACGTAACCGGGCACCGGGCCGACAGCACCTCCGGCCCCATAGAGCGCCCCACCAAGCGTCTTTCCCCGTCCCTGGCCTGCAACGCTCAGTTCCTCCAACTCCACCTCGGTGACAGCGTTCTGTGCCAGGGCGGCCCCTGGCAGGAAGCCGCAGGTCGTCGAAAGAAGAGAAAGGCACAGTGCGAGCCGCACGCGCCCGTCTGCGCACTGGTTGCACATCATATGATGATGGTGAATCATTGTTCCAGCCAATAGGCGAATGCAGAGCGCTCGGAATCGCCTTGTTTATGCTGGCGCATCACGGCGATGTGACATCTCTTACATGAATTTCTCGATAGGCAAAGTTTTGTATTATGGAATTAATCAAAGGTATCCTTAGATCCATTCTAAAAACAGCCGCGCCTTGTCCGCTGCGCCGGTCTTGCGCACTCCCCGTCGGCAGCTCCTCCACTCGCATCGTCTAACGCGGCGTTCGCATCTCGAACTTCGTCGTCCAGCCGCGCCGCTGCCACCCCAGGCCAACCCTCGCCGGCACTACGGCGCCGGGGCGCCATCGGGTCGATGTCGCGGGCGCAGACGACGGAGGCGGCGGGTGACGTCCTGCTGCCGCGCCGGCCGCGGGCCGGCGGCGACGGAGAGGCCGCGGACCTCGTCGCGCGGCTCGCTCGCGAGGACGGTGACGGGGCCGCACAGCTCCTCCGCCAACGCCTCGCGGATCAAGCCGACGCCAGCATGACGCAATTGGAGGGTGGTGAGGCACAGGGCGGCGGGGCGCACTTCGCCAAGGACATCGCCGGCACGGATCAGCAGGAACGCGACCTTCGCGCAGTCATGGCGGCCTTGCAGCGCCCGACAGCGCCGTAGGCTGTGGGCGACATGCTCGACGTGTTCCGGGCGACCGGCACGCGCAAGCCGCAGGGCAGCCCAACCGACTTCAATGCGCAGTACCGGGCGGAGGTCGGCGGCGAGACGCTGCCACAGCAGGCGCTGACGGCGTTGCTCACGGGCGGGCGCTCGCTCCTAGCGAATGCCGGCGACGCGACCCGGCGGGCCTATCTCGGCCGCAACAACGCGACGCTCGCGGACATCCTATCCGCCCCGAACAGCGTCGAGCGGATTCGTCGCCTCGTCGAGCGCGGCGCCGAAACGCCCATGGCCGAAGCGGTGCTGCGGTCGTTGCTGCAGGGGCGTGGCGGGGAGCTGCAAGCACGCTGAACCCGCTTCGAGGCCGCTCCCGCCATATCCGGGGCGACTGCCGCGCTACATCGCACCGGCCTGCGGGCGCAACTCACGACCAAGACAACGGTTTGGCCGAGGTCAATCGCTTGCACTCGGAAAACTCGCGCTATCGGCCTGGATCGGCCCGGTGATGGCATCCGCTGCGGGCGGTGCTTTTGCTCGGCCGATAAAAGAATTCTGCATGTTCGCATGAAGTGACTTGCTGTATTAAGTTGGCTCGAAAGTTGTAGCTATTCAAAAATAACTCCGCCGTACTTTGATAGATTTTTTTTCGCAAGCTGTTGTTTAAGTCCACTTGATTATGAAATAACCGTTCGGACATATTGCTTGAAATTTGCCCTATGCATCATTGCCTTATTTTGGGCGCATTTTAAATGCCTTCTTGCTAAGTATATGGTGAATGGGCCAAGCCGTCATGATGTATTCCGGTGTATATAAAGGCACGGTCCGAACATATTGTTCGGAATTTGATGATACTTATGAGATTACCTTTTCAATCGACGATGTGGGAAACATTGATCTTCCCGGCTATTACGGCATGAATGACGGAACAATCAATGAGACTGGGCAGATAAGTGGGATTTCCATAACGGTGCGCTCTCTGTCGCTCGGAACTGTCACAATACCCTATACGGCGAGCGACGACGGCACGACGTTCAATGGCACCGGCTCTTCAAGCAATGGCATCATCAGCACTATCCAAGCAACACGCGTGACTGCGCTCTACAACGCTGTTGATGACGCCGCAACGGTCATCGAAGACAGCGGCGTCGTAGCGACGGGCAACGTGCTCGCCAACGATAGCGGCGGGCCGGCCACGCTCCAATCCACTGACGACTACTTGGTCTATGCCGACAATGAGTTTGACATAGTCAAAGGAAATTATGGCACCTTCGCAATAGCGGGGGACGGCACTTACCGCTACACCCTCGACAATAATAATGCCTCCGTAGATGCCCTTGAGGACGGCGAGAGCTTAACGGACAGCCTCGCCTACACCGGGGGTAATGCCTACGGAACGTCCGACGCCCAGCTGACGATCACGATTAAGGGCCACACGGGACGTACCGTCAACGGCACCGACGGCGACGATGTATTGTACAGCTTCGACAAGGCTGATGCTTTTGACGGTAAGGCGGGCCTCGATTTAGCAAGCTATGTCGGGGCGTGGAGCGGCGTGCGCGCGAGCCTTGCCGCGCCCGGAAGCAACACCGGAGCGGCGGAGGGTGACACTTATGCCCGCGTTGAGGGCCTGCAGGGAAGCAGCTACGCCGACGTGCTGATTGGCGATGCCGGTAACAACATCCTCGACGGCGCCGGCGGTGCGGACCGGCTCGAAGGTGGTCGCGGCAACGACACCTACGTCGTCGATCGCTTGGACGACCTAGTGCTCGAAGCTAAGGGTGCGGGAGCGGACGTGGTTTCAGCTCTCGTTAGCTACAAGCTCGCCGCCGGACAGGAGATTGAAGTTCTCCAACTGGCCGCCTCAACTGGCACTCAAAGCCTCAACCTGACGGGCAACGAGTTCGCCAACAAGCTTGTTGGCAATGGCGGTGCCAACGTGCTGAACGGCCTGAGCGGCGTCGACACCATGATCGGCGGAGCGGGTTCAGACACATACTACGTCGACAACATCGGCGACCGGGCGGTCGAGACCAACGGCGCCGCCGGCACCGATCTCGTCATTGCTTCTGTCTCGTTCTCCCTCGGTGGGTCCGAACTGGAGAACCTCACCCTGACGGGAACGGCCAACATCGACGGCACCGGGAATTCCATTGCCAACGTGCTGACCGGCAATGCCGGAGCCAATATCCTCAATGGTCTCGGCGGCGCCGACAGGATGATCGGCGGAGCCGGCTCGGACACTTATTATGTCGACAATGGCGGCGACAAAGCTGTCGAGGCTAATGGCGCCGGCGGTACTGATCTTGTGATCGCCTCCGTGTCCTACTCGCTCGGCGGATCGGAGTTGGAGAACCTCACGCTCACGGGAACCGCCAACATCAACGGCACCGGGAACTCCGTTGCCAACGTCATCACCGGCAACGGCGGCAACAACGTCCTGAACGGCATGGGTGGTGCCGACAGGATGATCGGCGGCTCCGGCTCCGACACCTATCATGTCGACAATGGCAGCGACAAAGCTGTGGAAGCCAACGGAGCCGCCGGCACCGATCTCGTGATCGCGTCCGTTTCCTATTCGCTCGCTGGCTCAGAGTTGGAAAAACTCACGCTCACCGGAGCGGGCAATCTCAACGGCACCGGCAACTCCATTGCCAACAACCTGATGGGCAACAACGGCGCTAACGTGCTCAACGGCATGGCCGGCGGCGACACGCTCAGCGGCCTAGCCGGCAAGGACACCTTCGTGTTCTCGACGGCGCTCGGCGCGGGCAACGTCGATCGCATCACCGACTTCTCGGCCGCGGACGACACGATCCAGCTCTCGAAGAGCATCTTCACCGCCCTCTCGGGAGGGACGCTCGCGGCCTCGGCGTTCAAGGATCTGAGCGTGGCCGGTGCAAAGATCGATGCCGACGACCGCATCCNGCGACGGCGCTCGGCGCGGGCAACGTCGATCGCATCACCGACTTCTCGGCCGCGGACGACACGATCCAGCTCTCGAAGAGCATCTTCACCGCCCTCTCGGGAGGGACGCTCGCGGCCTCGGCGTTCAAGGATCTGAGCGTGGCCGGTGCAAAGATCGATGCCGACGACCGCATCATCTACAATAAGACCACGGGTGCCCTGTCCTACGATGCCGATGGCAGCGGCTCGAAGGCGGCAGTGCAGTTCGCGATCATCGACACGAAGGTGGCGCTGACCCACGCCGACTTCCTCGTGGCGTGAGACCTCGCGAGAGGGGTGTCTCCTGACGCTCCTCTCGCGCGCTGACCGTTCAGCCCTTCCCGCCAACCACCAAACGCGGCCGCATCAGCGACGGCGGCAGATCGGGCGGGTTCGGCGCTGGCCGCATGATGTCCGGAAAGAAGGCATGACAGCGCGCCACGTACTGGCCCGGCACCTTGTCACCGGGGCGGGCCGGTCCACGCTGGTACGGGCAATCCGCTGCGATTCGAGCCAGCACCTCCAATAGGGGCGTCTCCGGTCCGTACTTTGCCGCGAGCCGCGCGAGGCGATAGCTGCCCTGGCGCGCCGGACACATCCCGCATTCGACCCTGACGACGACGTAGGGGTAGAGGGCGAGGCACGATGGGACCGTGTCAGCCATCAGGCGCAGCCGCCGCTCACGGTGCGCTAACCCGGCCGCGCACGAAGCCGTGGGAGACGACGCGCCGGGTCGCCGCTGTTCTCTCCTCGGCCGCGTCGAGGTCAGCCAGCGCATCGCTGATCGCCGCGACCAGGGCGGCCCGATCGTCGCCGCGGTGCGCAGCGCGGTAGGCCTGCGCGATCGCTTCGGCTTCGCCGCGCCGAGCATCCTGACCGGCCGGCAGATCGTCGCGCAGCATCGTCCTGCGCCCGCTGATCGCGTGCATCGAGCCTCCGAATCCGATAGAACGTATCAGGAACAAACCCGATGGACGGGCGCGGTTCAACGACGATCGGAGCGGGACCGAAATGGCGTGGGGAGCGCTGTGAACGCGAAGCGAAAAGCGCAGTGACGGTCCAGCGTTACCACTTCCATTGCGTCGGCGGTGGAGGCGACGCCGTCTTCGACCTGACCGGCCGATGGGTGCCGCGGCTGCAGGCGTTGGGGCTTCAAGCGGATCGTGTCGCGCAGGCGCTCATGGATGGGGCGCCAGACATCGATTGGTCGGGCTGGCTGGTCGATGTCCACGATTCACGGGGGCGGCGGACGCTGCTGCGTCCGTTCACTGAAGTGCGCCCCGACAGAACGAGCACGCAAAGGGGCTGATGCTGGACGCCTTCCGCTGCGTCGGTAGTTGCCCCCAAGCTCAGGACGGAGGCAGACTCTGCCAGCCTGACGCTAAGCGGTCGAGCAGCACATGCGGCACCGTCAGCGCGGACAGCATCTGCAGAGTCAGCGTTAGAAGGGCCGCCGTCGGGCCGAGCGAGCCCGGCGCGTAGAGCGGCCACAGCCCAGCGCCGAGCCCAAGGGTCAGGGCGAAGATCGGCAGCGAAGCAAGAACGGCCCGGCCCATCGTGTCGATGGCGGGTGCCCGCACGGGATCGCGCACCAGGGTGCGCATGTGGCGCGGCCCGTGCAGGCCGACGAAATACAGGGCGAAGGCGGTGAGCGGCGGCAGCAGCCAAAAGGCAACAGCAAGGCCTGCGCATTCGGCCAGCACCGCGCGGCGCGGCCGGTGGGTGGCGAGCCACACGACGGCCAAAGCGAGCCAGAGCCAAGCGGCGGCGCCCCACCATGCGGGAAGCTGCGGCATCGACACGCGCGCCACTAGGGCGAAGATTTGGGCGGTCTCGTCGGGCCGCAGAAGCGCCGGGAGCGCAATCGGCAGCCCGCCGCGCACGAGCGCCTCGACGGGGCGGCCCGGCCCGGCATCCTCCTCGCCGAAATGCACCACCGACAGCGCCAGGAAGCCGGCCAGGGTGACTAGCGGCACGACTTGCCATGCGACGAGCACCAGCGCCGACAGGCCGAGATACGGCAGAGCGAAGATTCCGAACCACAACCGGCCGAAGCGCGGGCGCAGCAGGGGCGCGGCCACCGCTCCGTCGAGCGCCCCGTGGGGCACGCCGAGCACGATTACCGCCGCCAGCGCCGCGAGCCAGGACGCGTCCCGCGGCAGGAGCGCCGAGGCGGTCAGGCCGAGCCCGACCAGAGCGGCGGCCACGATCCTGGCCGAGTGCGGGAACCGTGTCCCCGCCACTGGGAGGGCGCGGCTCGCCCCGAGGGGCGGAGCGAGGGGGCGAGCCGCGCCGGCCATCAGGCCGCCCGGCGCAGCGGCGTGGCGGAGGTGCGGGTCTCGGTCAGATCGCGATCGACCGCGCGGGTCGTCTGGATCGTCGCCATTAGGCCGTAGACGACCTTGGCGGTTAGATCGAGCACAGCGACGATACCCAGCGCCAGGGCCGGCGACAAGAAGCCGAGACCGTCCTGCCCGACGAGCAGCACCACCGGATAGGCGCACCAGACCACGGTCAGGAACACGGCGTTGCGCAGGAAAGCGGCGCGCACGTCGCCGCGCTCCGCAGCGTTCTCTTCGCGCAGCTGCACGAAGATTCCGTAGAACACCGCCAGGAACGCGCCGCAGGAGATGGCGAACCACGTCCACTTCACCCAGGCGACCTGCGATAGGCCGAAGGCCAGGGCGGTGACGATCATGAGCAGGTCGGAGCCGATCAGGCCCCAGACGATCGCCGGGCGGCGCATGCCTGAATGCATCGCGGTGCGAGACAAGCCGACGAGCAGCAGCGGCGTGGTGAAGGTCCAGTCGATGTAGCGGGCAAAGTAGAACTGGCGCGCGGCCTCCGCTGCGTCGGGCCCAGCCGGGAGGACGATGCTGCCCTGCCCCGTAGCCATTGCGAAGTACGAGCAGGCAGCGATGATCGGCACGATCCCATGAATGATCGTGTCCGCCTCCTCAGCCTGCGTCCGCCGTTTGCCCAGGAACAGGATGGCGGCGGCACCGGCGGCCATGCCAGCAAAGCCCAGCCAGAGCCAAAACTGAGGCGTCATCGATTTCTCGTTAGTTAGGGATGAAGGGCGCGCTGCAAACGTATGAGCGCATCGGGCAATCAAAGCAGGCAGGCTATGTTTCTAGGACTGCGGTCACAGTCGCGTGAGAACGCCGCCCTGATCCGACAGAACGTCGAGCCTAAGCCGCAGGTGCCCTCCAACGCCCACAGCTATCGCTGGCGCGGCCATGCACGCAGCGGCAGGCTGGCAAAGAAACTCTCGGCGCCCTGGACCAAAAGCGCCGTCGGATGCTGCGTGCAGTAGGCTCGTAGGGAACCCACCACGAGATCGGCGTTCAGGCCGGACAGATCGCGGAACTGCTGATCCCGCACGATCAGCACATTGTTGACGCCCGTGGCGAAGCCAAGTGTCCACACCAGGAACGCCCTTCGATAGTCGCGCTGATCGAACACCGGCTCGGCATCGGCACAGGACATCAAGCCGAAGCCAGCCGCGTTCGCGCCCTCGGCTTTACAGGGCGCTGCGACGAGGCAGCCGCACAGCGACAGGACTGCAAGACATCGGCTCATCTCAGGCCCCCACGCGCGCAGCGGCTGAACGGGCGAGCGGCACGACGCTCGTTGCGGCCACCTCCAGATCGGGAGCCGTCCGGCGGATCGTCTCTGCGACGTAGCTCGGCGCGAGGTGGGCGTAGTGCTTCTCGACCATCCGCGTGCCTGAGTGCCCGAGTGCCTCGGCGACCACGAGCAGCGGCGCGCCGTTGCGCACCATCGCGCTGGCGTAGGAGTGCCGCAATTCGTGCAGGGTGATGCTCTCCAGCTTCGTCCGTTCGAGCGCCCCCTTGAAGACGCGCTGGTACTGCGCGGGCTTCCACGCCTCGCCGTTGTCGCGGGTGAGGAGCGGTGCCTTCGGCGAGCGCCCGGCGGCGAGCCGCTCGAACAGGGCTGCGCCGCCTGACGTGAGCGGGATGTGGCGCGCCCGGCCATTCTTGCTGCGCTCGACGAACACCGTCCCGCCTGTCCGATCGAAGTCCCGCACCGTCAGCCGGGCGAGCTCGCCGAAGCGCGCACCAGTCATCAGCGCCGCGCCGACAAGGTCGCGCAACTCGCCGTCGCACGTGTTCAGCAGGCGCTGTTGCTCAGCCGCGTCGAGGAATCGGACCCGAGCCGCCCCTGTGTCGCGGAACGGCTTGAGCAGCCGCCATGCGTGGTCGCTGGCGACGAGCTGATGCGCGTAGGCCCAATTCAGCGCGGCCTTGAGCAGCGTCAGCGTCCGGTTCGCCGTGTCGCGCCGGCGGCGCAGCGCCTCCGGGTCCGAGACGTCCACCTCGCGCACGTTGGCCTTCGCGGCGAGCCGGCTCGTGCGGACCCGCTTCGGCGCGCTGACCATCGCATCGCGCCAGCGCCGCAAGCGCTCCAGCGTCAGATCGGCGACCCGCAGGCTACCGAGCTTCGGCAACACATGCACGCGGGCGCGGGAGCGGGCGTCGTAGATCGCTTTCATGCCTTCGGCTTCTCGGGCCTCCAGATAGCGCTCGACCGCGTCGGCCACTGTCAGCGCCGGCTGTGCATCGGGCGCGCGCCTGATCGATGCAACCCACGCCCTCGCCGCCTCCTTTGCCTGCTCGTGCGTGAGCACCGCTGCGCCGTCGGCTTCCGCAACGTCGTCGGCCAACCCGAGCTGCGTCTGGACCCGCCGGCCGTCGGGCGCACGTGAGGCGGCGAGCCAGGAGCCTCCCCTCCCCCACGTGCCGCGGCCCGCCCGGTATCCGAGGCGGATGCCTGGCCCGAGCAGCTCCCACTCCGGTACGTCCGATGCCGGCAGCTTCTCACGGCTGTTCCGGCTCTTGAACGCACTCGCTCGGCGGCCCATCGCGCCCTCGTTTTCGTTGTCAAATTCGTTGACAGGTCTGGCATGAAAGGGAATGATCCGCAATGACGGTAAATGAGGTAAGCCATTGCAAATCAAACGCTTTCACACCGCATCAATCGACCTCAAATTCGATCAGAATTCGCCCTCTCACGGCGAAAACAGGGGTTCGATTCCCCTTGGGAGCGCCACCGGTCTGCCTTAAGGCACTGATCCCCTTACAAACCAACGCCTTACCCCTCGTGGTGCACCAAATCGGTGTTACAAACGGGAGCGTCGATGGCCCTCTGGTTTGCTCGGATGCCCTACATCACCCGCTCTCGGCATGGCGTATGGAAATACCGCCGGGTCATCCCTGAGCCGCTTCGGGCCCTCGCAGGCAAGCGCGAGATCGTTCAGAGCCTCAACACCAAAGACGAGCAAGAGGCGGAAGCCCGCAGCCTCCGGTTACACACCGAAGCCGAGGCGTGGTTGAAGTCGCTCAAATCCCGACAGGCCCCCACCACATCCCTGCCTCATGAGCTAAGCGACACTACGGGGCACACCAGCGTTGACGACTGGTTCCGGGGGACAGCCTTCCTCGCTGCTACGGGGCTTCCGCTGATCTCTTACGGGTCGATGGATCACATCGAAGAGGACATCCGGGACCACATCGTCCGCGAACGCTTCGGCATTGACATTAGCAACCCCGAAACTCGTGATGAAGAGCTAGCCCGCGCCCCCGAAGCTCGCGCTGTCCTCGGCATCCTCAAGAAGCCCGTTCCGACCCTCAAAGAGGCCCTTGCGGTCTATCTTCGGGCTAGGAAGGGTGAACTGTCGGGTATGCCTCCGATCAAGCGCCGGAAGTGGGAGCTAGAGAAGCGACGTGCCATAGATTACTTCGTGGATGCCGTAGGCGAGGAACACACGGTAGCTACCCTTCGTGTCGATGATGTCAGAACCTTTGAAGAGTTCCTACGGACCAAGGGCTTGGCCCCAGCCAGCATCAGAAAGACTTTCAAGCTAGTCCGTGCAATCATTGAGGTATCGCTTCGGGAGTTTGATATCCAACGCCGAAACCCATTTGAACGTTACACGGTAGCAGACCCAACCCCGAACCGGGAGAAGCGCCTACCTCTCACGGCCGACGAAATCAGCGTCTTTTTGATCCTCAGCGTCAACATTGAGCTTGGCACGATTGCTCGTCTTCTCGTGTTCACGGGAGCCCGCCTAGACGAGATATGTGGACTAGGCTGGAACGATGTAAGAGACCTGAGCGGCCCTAAGCCTTTCATTGAGATAAGACCACAAGAGTTCCGTGGTGTAAAAACCCATTCGAGTCGCAGAGTGGTCCCACTACTTCCCGAAGCGGTAGCCGCCTTGAATACGTACCTTCAAGCTGCTCGGATTGCCCCAGGAGAGGCCAAAGGCAACATCCCTGTGTTTCCCCGCTATGGTCGGGACAATGGCAGTGCTGCGGCTTCTGCGGCCCTCAGCAAGGCTATCAGGGCACGAGGTATTACAGACCCGAAGAAAACCACCCATAGTGTTCGCCACGCCGTCAAACAGGCACTTCGCGATTGCGGATGCCCCAAGCCAATCAGTGACTACATCCAGGGCCATGCATCACCAAACGTTGCTGAGAGCTATGGACTTGGCGTCGCCCTCGATACGATGACTGAGTGGCTATCCAAGGCAACGCTCAAGCTCGCAACAATGCCTGACCGACCTTAATCATACATGACCACTCAACGCCCGCGATAAAATCACCTCAAGTCACAGGATCAATCTTCATAAGACCGAAGCCGCCGGCCTCGTTTCGCACGACAAACAACATAGATAACCCCATTTTATTCAAGTAGCCAGAAAGCGCCTTCAGGTAATCCATCGAATGACTCATATCGATTATGCTGCGCAACTCGGCTCCCACTGAAGTAAATCCAGGGCCCGACAACCGCAGGCGAGGCAGTCTAACACTTTGGCCCTCCGGAAGCTCGGCGGACGCTATTACTAACGACACGTCCGCATGCCCAATTTGCATTGAGAATTCGTCTTTCGAGATGTCGAACTCAGTATATTCACTTAAGTCATGCCTAAGCAATCCAACTTCTACAAGGCGGGCAATGTCCGTATAAGAGAGCCCTAAATGAGCGAACTTATTCTCTCCGATGGATAAATCCTCCGGAACCACTATGCGAGCCCCACGACCAACCTCGGAGCTTAGGTTACACGCGCGCCTGAATATGTCGGCAGTCGCCTGATCTAACCTAGAGAATACCTCAACGGCACTAATTGAAAATGTCCCCGGTTTCTTGATCTCACCCGCCAGCACACGGCCAAATGCCTCCTTCCACTCTTCCTTAGTCTTAGCAGCGGCAATCTTGAAGAAGGCAAACAGCCAATCGTCTTCGATCTCCCCTGAAGCATCAACCGTTATTTCTTCCTCACTCAACTCACGAGCGGCTATCCTAAGGATGTCTTCACGGGTCTGCTGCTCTCTCGTGATTTCCTCGAAGTGATAATCAAGGGCGCGTGAGGAAGTCTGCGGGTCCCTCAAGTGCGGCAATGACGCCTTGGCACTCTCTTTTAAAACAACTTCGCGTGCCTTTTGCTTTGCTCTGATCTCAGAAGCCTCAGCCTCAAGCCGCGCCACCTTAACACCGGCCGCCGCTTTGGTGATTTGCCCCTTACCCTTGAGATAGTTCTCAGGCCACTCGACTCCCGCCAGAACTACACGACCGAAGGCCTTCCAGAGATTCCTCTGCGCCTGTGGGGGTATTCCGGTGGCTACTGTCGTGGCTAGTTCCGAAAGATTATCGGCGATGCTTCGTTCACTTGGCGGAGACTCAGTGGGCTCGTGGGCTTCGGGCTGCTGCTCTTCGTCTGCCATCCGACCGACTCCACTTAGTCACGCACTTGGTTCGCAATCTAGGTGTTGAAACGCCGGTGTTCAACTGCTGGCCACCTGCACCTTTGAGCAAGAACCCTGTCAACCTACGTGATACCGTAGTGACATAAATAACACAAATCAGCAGCGAGCCCAGGGATCAACCCCAGGCCCACTTCCTCAAGTATATCGTCGAAGGTGCAAATTGCACATATCGTGATTGCCCAAGATCATCTAGATATCCAAAGGCTCCGGGAAGTCATCAGGGTACTTATCCATAAGTGGCTTGACCCTATCAGACCAATTCAAGATCATCCAATTAGGGATATTCGAGTCGATGATCTCAAGGGCGTCCGCGAGTATCCTTGGGTCACGCCTGATGGATACCCCGGTGTTCCGCAAGATCGCCGCTGCTACCCTCTCGGCTTTCTCCCGCTTCGCCGCGTCTGGATCATAGTCCTCATCCGACTTCCAATCCCTTCGTCTCGCTTCAGCCCAAGTTATCTCCGAGGCAGCTTCGGCACCAAGTGTTTTAACTGCCTTTCTCATTGACTTGACGGTTCGCTCACTGATGGATGTTTGCTTGGAGATCACCCTGACCGCCAGCTTGTTATCCCTGACTAACTCCCAGGCCGCCTCAGATTTCTCAGATGTCGATAGTGGAAGTTGACTCTTTACGTTGCGGTTTAGAGCTTCCAGCTTCGCTTCATACAGCGAGCCTTCGAAGTATTCCACCGGAACACTCCTAATCCATTCCATCGACCGATAAGCGATTATGCGATGGTGCCCATCCACGAGATAGAACTTCTCACCAATCGGGACGACAAGGACCGGAGCAAGAGCCCCGCCAACAGCCCTCACAGTCCGAATGAGTTCCCGAGCGTGCTCCTCCCGCACCATCAGGTCTTGACCGGAGGAACGCCACTGAAACACTTGGTCAGCTACTTGGATCGCTGATAATGGCAAAGTCGGTGTTCTACGCTCGTTTCTTGGCTCGGACTGCTCGATTGCCTCAAGTTCAGCATATGTCGTGCTTGTGCTAATGACAGCCAGTTTGGTGTGCTTTGGCTTCCCCACGACTCAGCGCCTCCACTCGAAAGCCGCCTTGAATACACTCGATTGCATCGCTGGATTGGTCCTGGCCAGAGCACTCGAATACCGTGGGTCTTTGCTGCGCTTCTGAGCCTCCATAACGGCCAGCATAATACTCGGCGGCGGTCCTCCCCAGGCACTTGCTACGGGCGCCACGGGCCTTCCTGACGCATTAGAACGCCATGGTGCTGGTGGCTGCTTGGCTGACGATGCCTCTCCGAAGTTTGACCCGAAGTATGGTAGCTTGGGTGTCGTGGCGAGTGCCTGTGAGTCCTCTCGGGACTGAGCAGCCTCAGCGTCTTGCTGCGCCTGAACCTTGGTTTTCTGCTGCTGAACGTACCACTCTTCGAAGGCCGCAGAATCTTTGGGTGTTGAAAAGATTGGTGTTGAGTCTGACCCGAAGCCTAACTCCGAGGCCCGCTCATATGGCTGAAAGCCCCCATAGCGAAGCATCTGGTTGATCGGGTGGTAATAGTCATCTTGCTTACCGTTGGCGACTGGCTGGCTTGGTGGTGGCTTCAATGTATTTCCTCATAGCTCCACCATCGGGATGCAACGGGTTTCCCCAGGGCCCTCAAGTGGGTAAGTTGCTGATAGCGCCCCCGTTGCTCTCCTGGGGACGACGCAATTCCATTCCTATACCAACTCGTATCCGTCAATCTCATGGTCCAACCTTTAGGACGCAGAGGATAGACAGTCCTCACACTCCAAGGCTCAAGCCATTGCTGAACCAACGAAACGCTCTCGAAAAAAGTTGACTGAGAGGACTTTGGAGGAGGCTTGCGTAGGACCCCGAGGTTCAACCCATTGATCTCATTGGGCTTCTAGCCGCGAGAGCACCCGAGCGACCTGATTAGCGGACCATTGTCCACCCCTTGAGGCTTCAATCCCTCGTTCGTTCAACCCAGCGGCAAGCTTCCGAAGCGAATCGGCTCCACCCTCGCGAAGCTCACGGATTACCCCGGCCAAATCCTCAGCCCGGCCTTGGGCCATGTCGTCCCGCACCCGCTTGCTGATCTCCCGGCCCTGCTCACCGACCGCTGTGAGATTGCCCCGGTCCCCGCCGAGTTTCTGACCTCTGGCCTTGGCAGCTGCCAGAGCCCGCTTGGTTCGCTCTCCGATCATCTTCCGTTCGGCTTGGGCCACGACCGCCATGATGTGGATCGTAAGCTCGTTCGCATCGGGCATATCCGCAGCCACGAACCTCAGCCCCATCCGCTGCAACTCGGCCTCAAGGTTGAAGAGGAACCCCGCGTCCCTGGACAGCCTGTCGAGCTTCGCAATCACCAGCGTCGCCTTGTGGACCCGGCAGAGCTTCAACGCCTCGGTCAGCTTCGGCTGAGAAGCGGCGTGGAAAAAGAACCCGGCTGAAGGGCTGATCGGCGTCCAATTGGGACCCACCCCCCGGCAGCTCACGTCATGCTCCCATCCAGTCCAGNTGAGAAGCGGCGTGGAAAAAGAACCCGGCTGAAGGGCTGATCGGCGTCCAATTGGGACCCACCCCCCGGCAGCTCACGTCATGCTCCCATCCAGTCCAGGACAGGGAGCCAGCCGGGGATGTTGATCGTGGAGACCATCGCCAAAATCCGGCGGCTCTTCCGCAACGAGCACAAGAGCATCCGCGAGATCTCGCGGGAGCTGCGCCTGTCACGCAAGGTCGTGCGCAAGGCGTTACGCTCGGACAAGACCGCCTTCGCCTACAAGCGCCAGCATCAGCCGCGGCCGCAGCTCGACGGCCATCTGCCTCGCCTCGACGCTCTGCTCGCCGAGCAACTGGCCAAGCCCAAGCGGGAACGACTGAGCTACGTGCGCCTGTTCGAAGGGCTGCGAGTGGAAGGGTATACCGGCGGCTACGATGCGGTGCGCCGCTATGCTCAGCAGTTCTTCGCAGAGCGGGCTGCCACGGCTCAGGGCGTGTTCGTGCCGCTCGCCTTTGCCCCCGGCGAGGCCTACCAGTTCGACTGGAGCCACGAGAGCGTGCGACTGGCCGGCACGACCGTGCAGGTAAAGGTCGCCCACATCCGGCTCTGCCACAGCCGGTTCTTTCTGGTGCGTGCTTACCCGCGCGAGACGCAGGAGATGGTCTTCGACGCTCACGAGCAGGCCTTCCGCCTCTTCGGCGGCTCCTGCCGGCGCGGCATCTACGACAACATGAGGACGGCCGTGGCGACGATCTTCGCCGGCCGTCAGCGCACCTTCAACCGCCGCTTCCTCCAGATGTGCTCGCACCATCTCGTCGAGCCGACCGCCTGCAATCCCTGTGCGGGTTGGGAGAAGGGGCAGGTCGAGAACCAAGTGCGCACCGCCCGCGGACGCTTCTTCAAGCCGATCCTGCGCTTCGAGACGCTGGCCGACCTCAACCGCTGGCTCGAACATCGCTGTCGGGATTGGGCAGCCACGGTGCCTCATCCTGTCCAAAGGCATCGCACGGTGCACGACGTGTTCGAGGCCGAGGAGCGCCCGGCGCTGATCCCCTACCGTGGAGCCTTCGACGGCTTCCACGAGGTCGATGTTGCCGCCTCACGCACCTGCCTCGTGCGCTACGACCACAATCGCTACTCAGTGGCCGCACGAGCTGCCGGTCGGCGCGTGCAACTGCGTGCCTATGCCGAACGCATCCTCGTCTTCCTCAACGGTGAGCCGATTGCCAACCACGGGCGCCGCTTCGGACGCAATGAGACCATCTACGATCCCTGGCACTATCTGCCCGTGCTGGCTCGCAAGCCCGGCGCTCTAAGGAACGGCGAACCGTTCCGCGACTGGGATCTGCCGACGGGCCTCGCCGAGATCCGCGAGCGGCTGAAGGCCCACACCGACGGTGACCGCCAGTTCGTCGAGATCCTCTCGGCCGTGCCGGGCGCCGGTCTGGATGCTGTCGAGGCCGCCTGCCRTGCGGCCCTGTCCATGCGCCTCTTCAGCGCCGACACCGTGCTCAACCTGCTGGCACGTGCGAACGAGCCGGATCTGCCGGCTCCCGTGCTCACGCCCGCCTCCCTGACGCTCGACTTGGAGCCGCTGGCCGATTGCGCCCGCTACGACAGCCTACGCATGTTGGAGGTGCTGTGATGGAGCGCCATACCGTCCTCGACCTCATGGTCAAGCTGAAGCTGCGCGGGATGCGCGCGGCCTACGACGAGGTGATCACCCAGGCCGGCAAACGTGGACACGCACCCGAACGGGTGATCGGCGAGTTGCTCGCCGCGCAGCTGGCCGATGTGGAGAGCCGGGCGACGGCCTACCGGATGGGCAACGCCAAGTTCCCGGTGATGAAAACGCTCGCCGAGTTCGACCTTGCGGCCTCACCGGTGAATGCCGCGGTCGTGCGTGACCTGCACCAGGGCAACTTCCTGACCGACAGCCGCAACGCGGTGCTCATCGGCGGCACCGGATCGGGCAAGACGCATCTGGCCATCGCCATCGGGGCCAACTGCGTGCGTGAGCGCGAAGCACGTGTTCGCTTCTTCAACACGGTCGACCTCGTCAACCAACTGGAGGTGGAAGCTCGCGCGGGCAAGGCGGGCCGGCTCGCCTCGCAGCTGTCGCGGACCGATCTCGTGATCCTGGACGAGCTTGGCTACCTGCCGTTCCCGCGCGCGGGCGGTCAGATGCTGTTCCATCTGATCAGCCGGCTCTACGAGCGCACCTCGGTGATCGTGACGACCAACCTGCCGTTTGCCGAGTGGCCGAGCGTCTTCGGCGACGCGAAGATGACCACGGCTTTGCTCGACCGGCTGACGCACCACTGCGACATTCTGGAGACCGGCAACGCCAGCTGGCGGCTGAAGACGCGCTCCTGAGGAAGCCGGCCGCGGCACGCCGCGGCCGGAGGGGGCGGCAGGCTGAAGACGAGATCGACGCCGCTGCGCTCACCCTGACCGGCTCCGCGACGTCGATCTCTGCGTTGGAGCCTTCAAACCCTTCCGGCAGGTGGGTCCTTTTTGGACGCCGATCCTGGGTCCCGATTGGACGCCGATTGACANTCCGCGACGTCGATCTCTGCGTTGGAGCCTTCAAACCCTTCCGGCAGGTGGGTCCTTTTTGGACGCCGATCCTGGGTCCCGATTGGACGCCGATTGACACTTCGGCCTATCGTTCCTGCTCCCGCTCTCGACCTCGACCACCTCAGCGACCAGCTTCCAGTTCCCCCCGTTCAGGTAGCTGCTGACGGCCTCCCGCTGCGCTTCAAGCCCAAGCCCGGAGCGCCCCTGCCTCTCGGTGGATACCCGGAGGTACGAGACAAACTGCCCCTGAGCCATTGCTTGCCACTCCCGTCACGTCAGTCACTACGTTCGTTGCTACATACGTAACAGACCCCTTCGACACTCTCAACCAGTATATCGGCAGCAGACCCAGAATGTCCCTGAATGTCACCCATCCCGCCGAACGCACACAGTATGTAATTTCTGAGCGAGGCACGTCATCAGCTTCGACTAGCCATCAGCATCGACACGACAGAGATAAGGTTCGGCAGTGGGTTAAGCCGTAGGAGTCCCAGTCGCGGGTCCCTCCTAACGATGATTTACCAGAAGGACCCACCCACCCCCACTTTCAAATTCCGGCTAAAGGTCGATTGTTGTCGTTAGACCAAGCATCGTGTGGAGTTGCTATGGGATGCCAGCTACCATTACATGCCAGTAATTGGCTTGACGCCAATATATCAACCGCAGTAGGACGCACTTGTTCCGACCAATAGGGGCTTTCGGTGCCACACCTGGATTTCGACGTGCTTGTGACAATGACCAGTGGCCTGCTGACCCTGACGGGCACCACTGAGCAAGGCTTGGCATATCTTCGGTCACGGACTGAGGGCGAGAGGATCGACGGGTTGTCCCTGGTGTTCCGGGACATCGCCGAGGTAGACATCGTGTTTGCGGTTCTGGACGCCATCGGCCTTCGGACCCTGACGCTCTGAGCTTCCCCCTCGGGGGTGCTACACAGCCACCCAAATGAGTGATACAAAACCAACCTCGGGGCGAAACGTTGGTCCCAAGGCGGAGCGCTCATATATTGAGCAATAACAGTGTCTTAGGGTCGTACCAGTCGGCATATCCCCTACAAGGTTAGAAGCACCTTGGGAGCGCCAGCCGGATCAAGCACTTAGCTCGATCCAGCCAGCGCAGCACGATAATCGTTGCCGGCATTGTTGCCTCGGCGAACAAGCGACAAGCACGAATACCCTCGCTTTGATTTGACCCGCAGCCGGTTCGAAACCGGCGCTGCGGATCGACCTCGCCGATACGATCCGCGACCTCGAATGCAGAGGGCCGTTGGCTCGGCTGCCGTGCGCTCGACCATGCGTCGAGCCACCGCCGAAGGCCGGAGAGAAGACCGGTCCCAACCCCGAAGAAAGCTTCGACAGCCTCGTCGTGACGATCGCCCGAAGCCTGCGAGTCCGGTTGCGCCGCGCACCGCCCGTCGCCCGTCGCCCGTAACCGTGCTCGCGGCAGCCCCATCGTAGCCTGTCAACCGCGCCATCCTCCGACGCGCCGCGAAGAGCCTGATCGGCGACGAGGCCCGGACCGTCTTGCAGCTCCTCGACCATGGGGAGGAAGACCCGACCATGGAACCGGCGCGGCGGGCGACGGAATCCAGCGCCAAGACGGCTCCACCCACTCGATCCGGTTGCCCGAGGTGACGACGCGTGGCCGTCGCTCAGACAGGCTTCCGACCCCGGTTTGTCTGGTGCACTCCCAACCGGGCGACACGGAAAAAGCGTATCGACAAGAAAGCAAAATCTATCTCGTGCAAATTTTTCGACGATCGACCTGATCGGCTCATCAAGGGTACGGGATGTTCGAAAACCCCACGGCTCCGACTGAAACACCCAGAATGCTCCGATGCCATATGCCGGCATCAATAATCTGTTTATGACATTGATCAAACAGAAACAACTCGATCAGCGCCAAGTGTTCACCGGCGTGCGGGTGCCTCGGCTGCGAAGTGAGTCGCTCGTCGGCGAACTTGCACCTTCACCACTTCGATCGAGCAACGAGCCTTTTAAGGGTAGATAGCTCAGCGCAGACTGCAATAAGAAAGATGACTGCGTTCATGTTGGGTCGCGGCACCGGCCCCATCAAACGGACGGCGCCGCGGCGCTGCCCGCCGCCCTGTGGACGGCTGCAGGGGCACGCTCTTCCTGCGGGGGGAGGCTGGCCGGACCGGCCCTGCCGCGCTGGATCGCGCCGGGTGAGACAGCTGGCGTGGTCGATCTGGCGGGGCATCGCCGCGCCTGAACCGGAAAGCGCAGGCTCCGCCCGCGACCCAACTGGATCAGGCCGCGCCGGGCTCGCCTCACCCACGGGCGATAGAAGCGTAGCAATGATCGCTGCGGAGGCTTGAAAACCCATCAGAGGACATACATCGAACGAATTAGTCTGATTTTTGAGACCTTACCTGCGGAATTATTCATATTTTACATTATATATTTAGGATATATTGTTAATCCGCAGAAGATCACTCACTTAAGGACAATCCAGACCTCGAACTCAGCGTGCCGCGCCAAGCGGCCCGCATCGTCATGAATGCAGTCGTCAGAAGCCGAAACCAGTCTGCATGTTGGCGTACCGCGCATGCTTTCGGTGATCCTATCGCGGTCGCACCTCATTCTGCGCGGCTTCGTCCTGGTCGAGGGACGTACCCCGCAGGAACTCCGCTTCGCTCGTCGTCCGGACGTTCGCCCGTGTTTGACGGTCCGATCATGATCAAGGCGCCGCAGGCCGGCCTTTCAAATCGATCCCCGTCGCCCGGATCGGTGCCACCGCGCCCAACGCCGTCGCGGCGCTGAGCGCCCCGTGACGCGGGCCCCCGAGCATCTCGATCACGCGGTTTGCCGCGCCCGCACCCTGCTGATTTCCGGAGTTTGAGTGCCATGTCGCGCGATGTTTCGATCACCGCCTCCGACGACAAGACGCAACGCCTCACGAACGGGGCCGATCCGAACCTCGCCCACGATGCGGGCGGAACAGCCGACGATGTCCAGATCACCCCTTGCGGAGATCGAAGGGCTGACCGACGCGACGATCCGCCCGCAGGCCGCGCGCGATCTGAGCGGAGCCAGCCCCGTCACCCTGTCGGCCAGCGGCTGACCCTGCAGGCGGGACGCACCATCCTCCTCGAACCGGGCGGAAGCCTTCAGGCGGACGGCACCATCCGACTCGATGCGGGGTTCTCGGGGATTCCGGACCACGATCCGGCGGGCACCTTAAAGCCTGTCCGGCTCGCTCACTTCGACGGGCGGCGACGTGGAACTCGCGGCGGGATCGGGGGACTCCGCACTCACGATCAGCATCGCGACCGCGACCGGCTTGACGATCGGCACGAGCGGCACTGCGTTGGTGTCCGGCGTGGGGTCGGGCGCGGGCGGGCCGACGCGGAACGGCTCCGGCACGACCGTCCTCTCGGCCTCCGACACCTATATCGGAGCGACCACCGTCAACGCCGGACCCCTCGTCCTCAGGGACTCCTCCTCCGGTATCTCCGGGAGTGAGGTCGTCCATGTGGCCGCCGGTGCGACCTTCGACGCGAGCCGGCTCGGGGAGGAGGCGAGCGCCCCCTCAAGGGCCTATCCGGTGCCGGCACTGTCGTCACGACGACGTACGACGAAGTGGATGTCCGAAGGGGCAGGCCGCGGAACGGCTCGAAGGCCGGCAACGAAATCGTGATGGCGGTGGTTAGCCGCCATGCTCAAGCGTTGGTGCGGGAGCACGAGGAGCGTCGCCCATGTCCGTCACGACCATTCTGCTGATCCTGCTCATCCTCATCGCGTTCGGCGGAGGCGGCTTCCTCGGAGGAGGCGCCTATCGCGGCCCCGGTTTCGGACTGGGCGGCATCCTGCTCATCATCCTGATCGTGCTGCTGGTGACGGGCCGGATCTGAGGGCGTCGCGCGGTCTGCCGGCCTGACGAAGGGCCTCCCGCGCGTTCCGCGAGAGGCCCCGCCAAGCCGGATCGGAGCTTGGTCGAAGTCCATGACGCCGAACGTGCGGGACCGGCTCTCGTCGCCGATCGTCGCCGCAGGCGCGGCCATGCCCGTCGAACAGGTGTCGGCGCCCGGAAGTCCGGCCTGGACGCGATCTTGCTATAGCTGAGCCCGATCCTGCACGACGGATCGATCGCCGCTCTGAGAGTGCCTCACACAACGCCCGTTCGCCGCCGGCTCTTCGTTCGGGCTCGACGACGCAGCGGGAGTTTTGTGAGAGACACTGAGACGCCACAGCGCCGGGCTCGCTCATGGACCTCGACACCATCACCGCCGTGCTGGCGCCGCGCGGATCGGACGACATCCCCGAGTGGCGCGAAGGCGATGCGTGGCTCGCGGGCGGGACGTGGCTGTTTTCGCAGCCGCAGCCCGGGCTGACCCGGCTGATCGACCTCGCCGGCCTCGGCTGGCCGGCGATCGAGCGGGACGCGGAAACCTTGAGCCTGTCGGCGACCTGTACCATCGCCGAACTCGACCGGCACGAATGGCCGGCCGCCTGGATCGCTGCGCCGTTGGTCGGGCAATGCTGCCGGGCGCTGCTCGGCTCGTTCAAGATCTGGAACCGGGCGACGGTGGGGGGCAACCTCTGCATGGCGCTGCCGGCCGGGCCGATGATCGCGCTCACCGCCGCCCTCGACGGTTCCTGCGTGATCCGGGGGCCCGACGGAGCCGAGCGGCGCCTCTCCGTGCTCGACTTCGTGCTCGGGCCGCAAGAGACGGCTTTGCGGAGCGGCGAAATCCTGCGGCGGATCGCGATGCCGGCCGCGGCGCTCAGGCGGCGCACGGCGTTCCGGCGGATTTCACTGTCGCCGAACGGCCGCTCCGGCGCCCTGACGATCGGCACGCGCGACGCCGAGGGTTTTGCCCTCACGGTCACCGCCTCGACGCCGCGGCCCTGCCAGTTGCGCTTCCCCGGCGTGCCGGAGGCGGCGGAACTGCAGGCGGCGCTTCACGCCGCCATCCCGGACGACGGCTGGTACGACGACGTGCACGGGGCGCCGGATTGGCGCGCCCACGTCACCGGCCTCCTCGCGGAAGAGATCAGGCAGGAGCTTTCGCTGTGAGGCTGACGGTCAACGGGCAGGCGCAGGACGCCACGGTCCGGCCGGGGCAGTGCCTGCGCACGCTCTTACGCGATCTCGGCTGGTTCGGGGTCAAGAAGGGCTGCGACGCGGGCGATTGCGGCGCCTGCACGGTTCATCTCGACGGCGAGCCGATCCATTCCTGCCTGCTGCCGGCCCACCGGGCGGAGGGGCACAGCATCACCACCATCGAGGGGCTGGCCGGCCCCTGCGCACCGGGCTCCACCCCGCCCGACCAGCTGCACCCGATGCAGGCGGGCTTCGTCGCGGCGCAGGGCTTCCAGTGCGGCTTCTGCACGCCGGGCATGATCATGACGGCCGCCGCCCTCGACCAGGGCCAGCGGCAGGACCTTGCCACCGCGCTGAAGGGCAATCTCTGCCGCTGCACCGGCTACCGGGCGATCCGCGACGCGGTGGCCGGGATCGGTCATGCCGCGGCCGCAGACGCGCACGAGCCGGTCGGATGCAGCCTGCCCGCGCCCGCGAGCCTCGGCATCGTCTCGGGGCGGACCGCCTACACCCTCGACCGCGCGATGCCGGGCCTGTTGCATCTCAAGGTGCTGCGCTCGCCCCACGCCCATGCCGAAATTCTGAGCATCGACCGCACGGCGGCCTTGGCCGTGCCGGGCGTCGTCGCCGTGCTGACCCACGAGGATGCGCCGCAAGCGCGGTTCTCCACCGGGCGCCACGAGGACCCGCGGGACGACGCCGCCGACACGCGGGTGCTCGATCCCGTGATCCGCTTCATCGGCCAGCGCGTCGCCGCGGTGGTCGCCGAGAGCGAGGCCGCAGCGCAGGCCGGCCTGCGGGCGTTGCGCGTGGAATACCGCCTGCGCCCGGCGGTGTTCGACCCGGAGGAGGCCCTGCGGCCGGACGCGCCGCTGGTGCACGACCCGGCCGACCGCACGCCCGGTGCCGACGCACCGCCGCTCCATCCGCACCCGAACCTCGCCGCGGAGGCGCACGGCGAGGTCGGCGATGTCGAGGCGGGCTTTGCCTCGGCGCATCGGATCTACGAGGCGGAGTACGTCTCGCAGCGGGTGCAGCACGCCCATCTCGAGACCCACGCCGCCATCGGCTGGCGCGACGAGGCGGGGCGGCTGACGCTGCGCGCCTCGACCCAGGTGCCGTTCCTGACCCGCGACGCGCTCTGCGCCCTGTTCGACCTCCCGCGGGATCAAGTCCGCGTCGTCTGCGGCCGGGTCGGCGGCGGCTTCGGCGGCAAGCAGGAAATGCTGGTCGAGGATCTGGTGACGCTCGCCGTCCTCAAGACCGGGCGCCCCGTCAAATACGAGACGACGCGGACGGAAAACTTTTCCGCCGCCACCACGCGCCATCCGATGCGGGTGCGGGTGAAGATCGGCGCAGCCGCCGACGGCCGCCTCACCGCGATCTCGTTGAAGGTGCTGTCGAACACCGGCGCCTACGGCAACCATGCCGGCGGCGTGCTGCATCACGGCTGCAACGAGAGCATCGCGGCCTATGCCTGCCCCAACAAGCGGGTCGAAGGTTACGCCGCCTACACCCACACCCTGCCGGCCGGGGCGTTTCGCGGCTACGGCCTGAGCCAGGCCATTTTTGCAGTCGAATCGGCGATGGACGAGCTGGCGCGGGACCTCGGGATCGATCCGTTCGACATGCGCCGCCGCAACGCCGTGCGCCCCGGCGATCCGCTGGTCTCGACGAGCCTGGAGCCGCACGACGTGCGCTACGGCTCCTACGGGCTCGACCAGTGCCTGGACCGGGCGCAGGCCGCACTCGCCGCCGATCCCGGCGCGGCGCCGCCGGGCCCCGATTGGCTGGTGGGCCAGGGCATGGCGATGGCGATGATCGACACGGTGCCGCCGCGGGGCCACTTCGCCCATGCGGGCATCCGCCTGGAGGCCGACGGCACTTATGCCCTCTCGGTCGGCACCGCCGAGTTCGGCAACGGCACCAGCACGGTCCACGGGCAGATCGCGGCGCAGGCGCTCGGCACCACGCCCGACCGCATCCGCCTGATCCAGGCCGACACCGACGCGGTGGCCCACGACACCGGCGCCTACGGCAGCACCGGCACCGTGGTCGCCGGACAGGCGAACTTTTTGGCGAGTTCCGCGCTCGCGCAAAAGCTCCGGGAGGCGGCCGCCGAAAAGACCGGCGCCGATCCCACCGCCTGCCGCCTCACCCGCGACAGCGTCGCGACGCCCACGCGCCTCGTCCCGCTCGCCGAGTTGGCGGAGGGCGGAGCGATGGCGGCGGAGGGCCGGGCCGACGGCACGCCGCGCTCGGTCGCCTTCAACGTCCAGGCGTTTCGCGTGGCGGTGCATCCGCAGACCGGCGAGGTCCGCATCCTGAAGAGCATCCAGGCGGCGGACGCCGGCACCGTCATCAACCCGATGCAGTGCCGCGGGCAGGTCGAGGGCGGCGTCGCCCAGGCGCTCGGCGCGGCGCTCTACGAAAATCTGCGCCTGGAGCCGGACGGCAGCGTGCTGACGGCCACCTTCCGCAACTACCACATCCCGGCCTGCGCCGACGTGCCGGACACGCAGGTGATCTTCGCCGACACCCACGATTCCGTCGGGCCGCTCGGGGCCAAGTCGATGAGCGAATCGCCGTTCAACCCCGTCGCCGCCGCTCTCGGCAACGCCATCCGCGACGCCACGGGCGCGCGGCTGACCGCGACGCCGTTCGCCCCCGACCGCATCTTCCGCGCGGTGATGGACGCACAAGCCTGAGGACTTCGGCATGGACGTGAAGCGGGATCACATCGCGCCGACCGGCCTGCTGGAACGCTGGTTCCGGCTCTCCGAGCACGGCACCACGGTCCGCACCGAACTGCTCGCGGGCCTGACCACCTTCCTGACGATGGCCTACATCGTCTTCATCAACCCCAACATCCTGGCGGATGCCGGGATGCCCAAGGGCGCGGTCTTCGTCGCCACCTGCCTCGTGGCGGCACTCGGCTCGATGGTGATGGCGCTCTACGCCAACTACCCCATCGCGCTCGCGCCCGGCATGGGGCTCAACGCCTACTTCGCCTACGTCGTCGTGCTGCAGATAGGCTATACGTGGCAGGCGGCGCTCGGCGCGGTGTTCATCTCCGGCTGCCTGTTCCTCGCCGTCACGCTGACGGGCCTGCGCTCGGTGATCGTGGACGGCATCCCGCGCTCCATGCGCATCGCCATCACGGTCGGCATCGGCCTTTTTCTGGCGATCATCGCGCTCAAGAACGCGGGCGTCGTCGCGGCGAGCCCGGCGACCTTCGTCACCGTCGGCGACCTGCACAAGCCCTCGACGGTGCTCGCCGTCATCGGCTTCCTGATGGTCGCGGCACTCTCGGTGCGCAGGGTCAAGGGCGCACTGCTCGCCACCATCCTGACGATCACGGCGCTGAGCTTCGCCTTCGCCGACAACACCTTCCAGGGCGTCGTCTCTTTGCCGCCCTCGATCGCGCCGACGCTGTTCGCCCTCGACATCTCGGGCGCGCTCACGGGGGGCATCCTCAACGTCGTGCTGGTGTTCTTCCTCGTCGAATTGTTCGACGCCACCGGCACGCTGATGGGGGTCGCCAACCGCGCCGGGCTCCTGACCGAGGGCAAGATGGACCGGCTCGACCGGGCCCTGATGGCCGATTCCTCCTCGATCTTCGCCGGCGCCTTGCTCGGCACGTCGAGCACCACCGCGTATCTCGAGAGCGCGTCCGGCGTCGAGGAGGGCGGGCGCACCGGGCTCACCGCGGCGACCGTGGCCGTGCTGTTCCTCGCCTGCCTGTTCTTCGCCCCGCTCGCGGGCTCGGTGCCGGCCTACGCGACCGCGCCGGCCCTGTTCTACGTCGCCTGCCTGATGCTGCACGAGCTGGTCGATCTCGACTGGGACGACCTCACCGAGGTGATCCCGGCCTGCGTGACGGCGCTCCTGATGCCGTTCACCTATTCCATCGCCAACGGCGTGGCGTTCGGCTTCATCACCTACGCGGTGCTGAAGGGGCTCACGGGCCGCGCCCGCGAGGTGAAGCCGATCGTGTGGGTGATCGCCGCGGTGTTCCTGTTCAAGTTCGTCGAGAGCGGCGGCGCGCATTGATCCGCGTTCCGTCGGATCGGCTCCCGTCTCACGCCCCCGGCGGCAGCGGGATCGGGTAGAACCGCGCACCTGCGGCCGCAGCGAGCACTTCCACCGCGCCGACGGTCGAGGCGCAGCCGGAGGCGTGGACGGCGTCGGTGGTGCGCAAGGTCGGAACGTGGGCGGTGAGCGGGCCGGGGCGGACGTCCGGCGGGCGCTGGCGGTGGCGGTCGGCGGCGAGCGTGATGCGGGTGACGCCGGTGGCGCGCAGCCATTCCAGCGCCGGGCGCATGTAGAGATCGAGGGGATCGCGCGCGCCCGTGATGAGACAGATCTCGCGGGCGGGCTCGATGTAGCGGGCGGCCCGCGCGATCGCCCAGATGCCGGCGAACCCGGTCTCGGCCCCGACCAGCACGAGGCGCCCGCCGCCGGGCCGGTAGGTGCCGTTCCCGAGCGGGCCCTTGGCCTTCACGACGAGGCCGGGCGCCGGGACGACGCCGAACAGGGCTTCGAGATCGTCGGCGCATTCGCCGCGCAGGTGGAACACCAGTTCGTTCAGTTCGGCCCCGCCCTCGACGCTCAGCGTCGGCGCGAGCGTCACCGGGCGCCCGCCCTCGATCGTCAGGCAGACCTGATCGCCGGGCTCGAACGGCATCCGCCGCTCCAGGGCGACGACGAGTTGCATCACGCGCGGGCCGAGCGCCGTGATCGCCTCGACGCTGCCGACGCGCCGCACCAGCGCGCGGGCGGGCGCCTTGGCCGGATGGATCAGCGGGGCGGCGTCCTGCACCGCGAGAGCGGGGTTTTCCGCACGCCGGGCCCGCGCCCGGAGGCGGCGGCCCGCCGGGCCTGCCGCCTGTCCCAGCAGGAGGCCGCTGTGCAGGCCCTGCATCGGTGCGATCACGCCGTCGGCGAGCGCCGTTTCGAGGGAGGTGTCCCCCGGCGAGACCCGCAGGGTCTGGCCGTTCACCACGAGGGAGCAACGGGCGCTCATGGGAGCACGCATGGCGGGCATCCCGCTCCGGTTTCTTTGTGCAGGGAAGGGGTGAGCCGGTCCGCGGGCGGACGGATCAGAGCGTGCCGTGGATCAGGCGCCCGACCAGGGCAGCCCAGCGCTCGCGCTCGGCCCGTGCCTCGTCGCCGAGATCTTGCGCGTCCCCGAGGCCGAGGCTGGTGCGCAGGGCCTCGCTCTCGCGCCGCTCGGCGGCGAGCGCCGCCTTCATCATCAGGACTTCCATGCGAAGCCGCGCCACGTCGTCCGTCTCGGGCAGCGTGGGGGCTACCGTCGCGGCGGGCGCCGGGATCGAGGCCGCCTCGTCCGTCCGGATGACCGACAGGTGGGGTTGGGCGGCGCCGGCGATGTGGGCCCGGATCGGCCGCGCCATCAGGCGCCGCACCGCGCTGCCCCCGCTTCCCGGCTCCCTGCGTCTGTGCGCCTCGGTCATCGCTCATCCCCGGTTCGGCCGGGGCTGCACTCGAAGCACCCCGGAAACCTGAGCGTGACCATGCCGGCTTATGGTTAAGGGAGGTTTAAGCCGTTGCCGCGGTTGGGTGTATCAGGCCGCCTCGGGGGCGGCGCCGACGAGCTGGCGGGCCTGGAGCATGGTCATCGGCTCGCCGAAGGCCGCCCCTTGGGCGTAGTCGCAGCCGAGCTCCTGAAGGCCCTGCGCATCCTCCTCCGATTCCGCGCCCTCGGCGACGACGGCGAGGCCCAGTTCCTGCGCCATCCGCATGAGCGAGCGCAGCATGGCGGTGCGGCCCTGGCCCATCTGGCGCACGAAGCTCTGGTCGATCTTCAGCGTGTCGAATGGGAAGCGCTGGAGGTAGGCCAGCGCCGAGTAGCCGGTGCCGAAATCGTCGAGGCAGAGGCCCGCGCCGAGATCGTGGATGCGGGTGAGCATCTGTGCAGCGTATTCGGGGTTCTCCATCACCAGCCCCTCGCTCAGCTCCAGCTTGAGCGAGCCCGGCAGCACCCCGGTGCGGGCGATCACGGTCTTCACGTCGTGCAGGAGGTCGTGGCGCAGGAGCTGGCGCGAGGAGACGTTGACGGAGGCGAAGATCGGCGGCTCGACATCGAGCGAGCGCTGCCACGCGGCGAGTTCGAGCGCCGTGCGCTCGATGGCGAAGTTGCCCAGCGCGACGATGACGCCGATTTCTTCCGCCACCGGCAGGAAGGTCGCGGGCGGGATGCGCCCGAGCTTCGGATGGTCCCAGCGCAGCAGCGTCTCGAAGCCCGCTACGGTCCGGTCCTCCAGCCGCACGATCGGCTGGAACAGCACGCGGATCTCGTTGCGCTCCAGCGCCTTGCGGAGATCCGCCTCCAGCATCAGCCGGTCGGAGCGCTCGGTGCGCATGTTGGCGCGGAAGATCTCGATGCGGTCCCCGCCGCCGCGCTTGGCCTGGATCATCGCCATCTGCGCGCTCTTCACCACCTCGTCGCGCTTCGGCTGGCCCGCATGGCCGGGCCCGGCCTCGTGCAGGGTCACGCCGATCGAGACCGTGAGGAACACCTCGCGGTCGGCATAGGTGACGGGCGTGGCGATGGCGCGCCGGATCATCTCGGCGAAGGCGAGGATGCGGTCGGGCTCGCGCTCGGACAGCAGGATCACGGCGAACTCGTCGCCCGCCACGCGGGCCAGCGTGTCCTGCGGGCGCAGCAGGCGCCCGAGCCGGCGCGACAGGGTGAGCAGAATCGAATCGCCCGCAGACAAACCGATGGCGTCGTTGATCGCCTTGAACCGGTCGATGTCGAGCACGATCACCGCGGGCTTCAGCCGGGCGTCCTGGCTCGCGAGCGCCAAAGCCGCGTCGAGCCGGTCGTGCAGCAATTCGCGGTTCGGCAGTCCGGTGAGGCTGTCGTGCACGGCGTCGTGCAGCAGGCGCTCCTCGGCGGTCTTCAGTTCGGTCACGTCGCTGATGGTGCCGACGATGCGGATCACCTCGCCGTCGGTGCCGATCACGGGCCGGGCCTTGAGCCGGTACCACGCATAGGGGCCGGCGGCCGAACGCAGGCGGAAATCGTGGACGATGCGCCCGCGCCGCTCCTCGATCACCGTGTCGAGGGCCGCCGAGTAGCGCTCGACGTCGAAGGGATGGAGGAGCCCCAGCCAGTTGGCGGCCGGGCCTTCCAGCGCGCCGCGCTTGAGGCCGAGCTGCGCCTCGATCTCAGGGCCGGCGAAGACCCGGTCGCCCGGCACGTCCCAGTCGAACACGATGTCGCCCGCGCCCATCAGGGCCAGCGCCCGGCGCTCGGTGTCGGAGACGAGGCTGTGGCTCAAGCCCCCGCCCGCGAAGGCGTGCTGCATCACGGTGAAGCCGATCAGCATGACGATGAGTACGAGGCCGCCGATCAGCGCCGGCTGGACGAGGTCCGAGCCGATCTGGCCGGTGATGGCGAAGCCCGCCGCCACCACCCAGAACAGCAGCAGCAGCCAAGTCGGCACCAGCAGGATCGCCCGGTCGTAGCCGTTGTGGACGGCGAGATACAGGATCAGCATCAGCCCGACGCCGGCCACCGCGGCGATCGAGATGCGCGCCACGCCCGCGGCGACCGGCGGATCGAACACGGCCAGCCCGACGAGGCCGGCGAGGAAGATCAGCCAGAAGAAGGCGACGTGGCTGTAGCGCACGTGCCAGCGCGACAGGTTCAGGTAGGCGAACAGGAAGACCAGCAGCGTCGCACCGAGCACGGCTTCGGCGGAAGCCCGGTAGATCCGCTCCGCCCCCTCGGTGACGGGGAAGACGCGCTGCAGGAAGCCGAAATCGATGCAGGCGTATGCCAAAACGGCCCATGACAGCGCCGCCGCCGCGGGAAAAATGATCGCGCCCTTCACGACGAAGATGATCGTGAGGAACAGCGCCAGCAGCCCGCTGATGCCGATGATGATGCCCTTGTAGAGGGTCAGCCCCGAGGTCTTCTTGCGGTAGGCGTCCTGGTCCCAGAGGTAGACCTGCGGGATGTTGGGGCCTTTGAGCTCGGCGACGTAGGTGACCGTGGTGCCCGGATCGATGGTGATCAGGAACTGGTCGGCCTCCAGGCTCTCGTCGCGCTCGGGGCGGATGCCCTCGCTCGCGGTGATCGCGGCGATGCGCGAGCCGCCGAGATCGGGCCAGACCACGCCGGAGCCGACGAGACGGAAATGCGGGGCGACGAGCAGGCGGTCGATCTGCTCGTCGGTGTCGTTGGTGAGCGCGAACACCATCCAGTCGGGCCTGGCGCCGGGCTCGCGCGCCTTGACCGCGATGCGCCGCACGATGCCGTCCTTGCCCGGCGCGGTGGAGATCTGGATCAGGTCGCCGTCCGAGCGGTAGCGCTCGATCATCGGCGTCAGGTCCACGGCGGGCGCGTCGAGGGTGACGCGCACGGCCTCCACCGCGTGGGCGGGCGAGAGGGCCCCGAGGAGGCCGGCCACGAGGCCGGCCAGAACCGTCAGGGCCGCGAGGGCCGGGGACAGGATGCGCAACGGGCTTTTCTTGGACCGGCGGAGGCGGAGCGAGAGGACGGCGAGAGCGGTCGGCCAGAGTCGTATCGGCGGGGCCCCGCCCCCGCAAGGCGCCCGCACGACGGCGAGGGGCTCGGCCCACCGGCGATTGGCGCCCCGCTCCTTCAGCGGATCGCGCGGCTTTGCGGCCAAAACAAGCCGAGCCCTCGCCCGGCCGCGCCGCGGCGGGTAGAGCGGGGGGATGATGTTGTTGGACGAAACCCGCGGCGCCGCGCCCCTCGCCCCGCTCCTCGCCGTGCCTCTGGCGACTGCCCTTTCCGCCGGCCTGATCGTGCTCCTGAAGCCGCTGCTGCAACGCTACGCGCTCGCCCGCCCGAACGCCCGCTCCAGCCATAAAGTCCCGACTCCGCAGGGCGGCGGCATCGCCATCGTCGGTGCGGCTTTGGGGGCGGCGGCGCTCCTGGCCGCTTTCCTCGGGATGGGCCTGCACGGCACCGAGGGCGCGGCGCTGGCCCTCGCGGTTCTCGTGCTCGCGGGCGTCGGCGCCGTCGACGACATCCGGCCGTTGCCGGCCTCGCTGCGGCTCGTGGTGCAGGCCGGCGCGGTGGCCGCCGTGGTGGCCACGGTTCAGGGGCACATCCTGCCGGAGGGATGGGCGTGGCTCGAACGCCCAACGGCTCTCGTCGCGGGCCTTTGGTTCGTCAACCTCGTCAACTTCATGGACGGGCTCGACTGGATGACGGTCGCCGAGTTCGTGCCGCTCACCGCCTTCCTGGCCCTGCTCGGCGCGGCGGGCGGATACGCGCCCGAAGCGACCCTCGTGGCAGGCGCACTGCTCGGCGGGCTCATTGGTTTCGCGCCGTTCAACCGGCCGGTGGCGCGGCTGTTCATGGGCGATGTCGGCTCGCTGCCGGTCGGCCTGATCTTGGCGTGGCTGCTGTTCCGCCTCGCCGCCGAGGGGGGGCTCACCGCCGCGCTGATCCTGCCGCTCTACCCCGTCGCCGACGCGACCCTGACGCTGCTGTGGCGAATGCGGCGCGGCGAGAAGGTGTGGCAGGCCCACCGCAGCCACTTCTATCAGGTCGCCACCGTGAACGGGTTTTCCTTGATGGGGGTGGTCACCCGCGTCTTCGCCGTACAGGGCGCGCTCGCCGGGCTCGCGCTGATCACCTTGCTTTGGCCGTCCTGGCCGGTCACGCTTCTGGGCCTCGTCCTCGCGGCGGGGCTCGTCGGGTGGCTGCTGCGCCTTTTCGCGACGCCACGCCCACAGATCATGAAGGGGGCGAACCGTTGAGCGGAAAGCTGATCGCGCTGACGGGGGCGACGGGCTTCATCGGGCGCCACCTGCTCAAGGCTTTGTCCGCCCGCGGGCACCGGGTGCGGGTGCTGCTGCGCCGGCCCGTGGCTCTGCCGGAGGGGGCGAGCGGCGCGGTGGTGGGCGATCTGGCCCGGCCGATGAACATGGCCGCCGCGCTCAGCGGGGTCGATGCCGTGGTGCATTCGGCCGGGCTGGCGCATGCCATGTCCGGCGCGCCCGAGGACGATTTTCGGACGTCCAACACCGAAGCCACGCGCAAGCTCGCCGAGGCGGCGCAGCGGGCCAAGGTCGGCCGCTTCGTGTTCCTGTCCTCGATCCGGGCGCAATCCGGCCCGAGCGCGGGCGCCCCGCTCACCGACCGGGACGCCCCGGCCCCGACCGACGCCTACGGCCGCTCGAAGCTCGCGGCGGAAGAGGCGCTGGCCGAGATCGGGCTCGACTGGGTCGCGCTCCGCCCGGTGCTGGTCTACGGCGCGGGTGTGAAGGGCAACATGGCCGCCCTCCTCAAGCTCGCCCGCACGCCCTATCCGCTGCCGCTGGGAAGTCTGGCCGGTCGCCGCTCCCTTGTCTCGGTAGAGAGCCTGGCCGCCGCCGTCGCGGCCGCCCTCGACGCCCCCGGCCCGATCGGGCGCCCGCTGATCGTGGCCGATCCCGATCCCCTGACGCTGCCCGAGATGATCGCCGCGCTCCGCGCCGGCCTCGGCCGGGGGCCGGGTCTGCTGCCCTGCCCCGCCCCGCTGATCGGGCTTGTCTGCCGCGCCACCGGCCGGCAAGAGACCTTCGACCGCCTCTCGGGCGCGCTCGTCGCCCGCGCCGACGGGCTGACGGCTTTCGGCTGGCAGCCGGCGCGGACCACGCGCGACGGGCTCGCGGCGCTCGCGCGGGCAGGCGGTTGAGGGCGGCCCGTCAGCGGACGCCGCCGCTGGCGGCAATATCCTCGCCGGTCACCCAGCGGGCGTCGTCGGAGGCGAGGAAGGCCACGACCCCGGCGATGTCGTCCGGCTGGCCGGCGCGGCCGAGCGGGGTCTGCGCGACGAGGCCGGCCTCCATCTCCGAGCCGACGACGCCCGCCGTATGTGTGCCCTCGGTCACGACGAAGCCGGGGCTGACGCCGTTGACCCGGATGCGGCGCGGCGCCAGCTCGTTGGCCAGCACGCCGGTGATCGCGTCGAGCGCGCCCTTGGTCGCGGTGTAGGCCGCCGTGGTCGGCATGTTCACGAGCGTCGCCGCCGAGGAGATGTTGACGATGCTGCCGCCCTCGCCGAGGTGCTTGGCCGCCGCCCGCGTCGTCAGCAGCACGCCGAGCACGTTGACGTCGAACAGGCGACGGTAATGCTCTTCCGTCACCTCCTCAATGGCTGCGAATTCGTAGACGCCGGAATTGTTGACGAGGATGTCGAGCCGACCGAATTCCTTCACGGCCGCCGCGATCAGGCCCTCGGCCTGCTCCCCCTTGGACACGTCGCCCTGCACGGCGACGGCCCGGCCGCCCTCGCCGGTGATCGCCGCGACGACGGCCTCCGCCCCTGCCTTGCTCGACGCGTAGTTGACCACGACCGCCGCGCCGTCCCGCGCCAGCGCCTTGGCGATGGCCGCGCCGATCCCCTTTGAGGCGCCCGTCACCACGGCGACCTTGCCTGCGAGTTTCGACATCCGTGCTATCCTTTGTCCGGGCCGGCGCCGGATCGGTCGCCCTTGTCCCATAGTTCGGAAATTCGGAACTAATGGAGCGCCGTTCAAGCCTCCATATGGATGAATGATGCGACCGCTGATTCACCCTGCGATTGAGGACGTGCGGCCCGAGGCGATCCTGCACGCGCTCGCCGACCCGGCTCGCGCCGCGATCTTCGCCAGCATCACGCAGGCCGGCTGCGTCCAGGCCTGCTCGGCGGTCTCGTCGCTGGGGGAGCGGGTGATCCCGAAATCGTCGCTGTCGGCCCATTTCAAGGTGCTGCGCGAGGCCGGGCTGATCCGCAGCGAGCGCCACGGCGTCGAGATGCGCAACCACTCGCGCTGCGCCGAGGTGGAGGCCCGCTTCCCAGGCCTGCTCTCGGCGATCATGAACGCCTATGCCGGGGCGAAGGGGTGCGAGGCGGCGGCGCCGTAGGCTGCGCAGCGGCTATCCGCGGCTGACACCGCCTCGGCGAGAGGGGTCCGGTGTGTACGGGCGCGCCGCTTTCCAGAGAAGCAGCAAGGCTATCGCCCCGGTCCACGATCCGATGATCGCGATATGCGCACCGCGCCAGAACGGAGAGAGGGCGAGAAGGTATTCCATCCGCGACAGCGACGGCTTCCAATCCGGATCGGCGATGCGTTCCGCGTACCAGAAGAGGAAGGCGGTCACGCCGATCATGAAGACGCCGTACGACGCCCCTTTCGTTCGATCACGCCACGTCGGAGGAAAGGGGTCGGGGGCGAGGAGTGGCACGGTTCACCCACAATCGAGGCATGGCATCGATCTCTGCGCACAACCGTTAAGCCCGGCTTTCAGCCCAGACGGCAATTGCGGTTTCGCGGCCGGCGCAGCCGGTGTGGTTCACGGCTGCCGTTCGTATCGCTTCGGCAGATCGTCTTCGATCCGTGACAGCGCGGCCGGCTGAAACAGCTCCGCTGCTTGCGCCTCGGCTTCCCGCAGCGATTCCCCCGACTTCGTGGCGGCTTTGGCGCCCGCCCGATGCCGAAAATCGGGAATCGCTTCCTCGAACACCGCCTCGGCCGCCCCGCGGTCGCCAGTCTCCACGGCCGCGCGTAAGCGAAGAATCCAGCCCTCCAGCACGGTGCGGTCGGCGAAGACGGGCTTGGCCGCCATCACCCCGTCGATGCCGTCGAGCTGGACCCGCGGCTCCTCGCGGGCGAACAGGATTTCGTTGAGGCGCTCGCCCGGCCGCGCGCCGGTGACCTGGATCTCGATGTCCTCGCCGGGCTCGAAGCCGGCGAGCCGGATCATCCGCTCCGCGAGTTCGCGGATGCGCACCGGCTGGCCCATCTTGAGCACGTAGACCGCCGCACGCTGCTCGCCCGTGGCGCCGCGGCCTTCCGCGTCGGCGTGGGAGGCCGCGGTGAGCACGAGGTCGGAGGCCTCGCGCACGGTCATGAAGTAGCGCACCATCTCCGGATGGGTGACGGTGACCGGCCCGCCGCGGGCGATCTGCGCCTTGAACACCGGCACCACCGAGCCGGCCGAGCCCAGCACGTTGCCGAAGCGCACGGCGATGAGGCGGGTGGCCCCCGCCTGCTCGGCGTCGAGAGCTTGCGCGACCATCTCGGCAAAGCGCTTGGTGACGCCGAGCTGCGACACCGGCTCGATCGCCTTGTCGGTCGAGATCATCACCAGGGCGCGGGCACCCGCGGCGACGGTCGCCTCGGCGACGTTGATCGAGCCGAACACGTTGGTCTTGATGCCCTCGGCCCAGTCGCGCTCCAGATACGGCACTTGCTTCAGCGCGGCGGCGTGAAAGACGTAGGTCGGCCGGAACGCGGCGATGACCGCGACGAGCCGCTCGCGGTCGCGGATGTCGGCGATGGTGCCCTGCACGTCGGCCTCCGCCTGGAGCAGGGCCGGGCTGTTGAGGACGCCGTGCAAAGCCGGCTCCGAGTTCTCGATGACGAGGAGCGCGGACGCACCGAAGGCGACCGCGCGGGCGCAGATCTCCGAGCCGATCGAGCCGCCGCCGCCCGTCACCACCACGCGGGCGCCGGACAGAAACCCTTCGAGGCGCGGCCGGTCGATGGCGACGGTCGGCCTCAGCAGCAGGTCCTCGATCTCCAGCGGCGCAAGTTCGGCATCGCGCATCCCCTCGCCGAGGCTGGTGACGCGGGCGAGCGGGAGCCCCAGGCGTCGGGCGCGGGCGATGAGGTCGTCGGGCTCGGATTCGGGGGCCAGCGCGGAAGGCGTCGCCACGAGGCGGCGCACGGGCAGGCCGCGGTTGCCGAGATCGGCCACCACCTGTTCGAGGTCGCGGAACCCACCGAGCACCGGTACGCCGCGCATCATCTGGCCGGCCTCGTCGGCCCGCGGCGACAGGATGCCCTTGGGCGAGAGCCGCTTGACCGAGCCGGATTCGATCGCCCGCAGCACCGTCTCGATGTCGGCGCCGCGCCCGAGCAGCAGCGTCGGCGTGGTCGCAGTTCGCGCATGACTCTGCCGCGAGCGGGCGTATTTCAGGTAGCGGAACGCCAGCCGCGGCCCGCCAAGCAGGAAGACCTGCAGCACCCAGTAGAGCAGGATCGCGATCTTGCCGAAGAAGTAGAACCCGTGGAGGTTCGAAGAGACCAGCACGTAGTCGAGCACCAGCAGCGTCAGCGCCATCACGCTCGCGGCACGCACGATGCCCGCGAGATCGGGCAGCGAGGCGAAGCGCCACTTGGTGCGGTAGAGCTTGAACCACGCGTAGATCAGCCCGGCATAGGCCAGGAACGGCGGCAGCAGCAGCGGCAGCGCGTGCAGGCGCTCGGCCAGCAACTCGCCTTGGAAGCGGAAGACGAAGGTCAGCACCACGGCCGCCGCGGTGGCGGCGAGATCGTGGGCGACCATCACCGCCGTCTTGAGGGTGCGCTTCTGCATGGTGCTTTTTTTGGGACGCGAGGCGGTATCGACGGCGCTCCGGGGGATGTCAACGCGGGGCGCCCGGCGGTCACGCTCTGTTTCGGCATCGGCACGCGTGCAACCGTCCGCGTCCGCCCCAGCGCCTTCGATCCGTGGCCTCGAGAATGTCCGTCCGCCGAAGGTGAGAGGGCACCGGTGCGATCGGGCGCCCGCTCCGACGGTCCGTGCGTTTCGTCACATGGGCTTTGAACACAACCCGAACGCGTGGGTTGGGCCGTCATGAGCAAAACAGTGAATCACATGACGATGCGCAACGCCGCCATCGCGGCGAGCGCCTTCCTCGGCCTCGGCCTCCTCGCGGCGGCTCCGGCCGAGGCGCGCGGCGGCTTCGGCGGGGGCGGGTTCCACGGCGGGGGTGGAGGCTTCGGGGGCGGCCGTGGCTTCGGCGGTGGTCGCGGCTTCGGCGGCGGCGGCTTCGCCAGTCGCGGCTACGGCGGCGGCTATCGCGGGAGCGGGTTCGGCGGATACCGTGGCGGCTATCGTGGCGGTTACGGTGGATATCGCGGCGGGTACGGCCGCGGCTCCAGTCTCGGTCTGGGCCTTCTCGGCGGTCTCGCGGTCGGCTCGGCCATCGGCTACGGCAGCGGATACGGTGGCTACGGCAGCGGGTACGGCGGTGGATACGGCGGCTACGCCCCGGTCGGCTACGGTGGCTACGACGAGGGATACGAGAGCTACGGGTATCGTCGTCCGGTCTATGGATACGGCGGCTATGGCGCCTACGGGTACTGAGCGCTGTCGAGCGAGGACGATCGGGGCCGCCTTCGGGCGGCCCTTTCTTTTTGGCCCGTGTCTGCGCGAACGGCGGTGACGCAAGCTCGGCCCGGCTCACCCACACGACGCCGTCCGAGGCCGATTTCGACGGTGGGATCGGGCGCCCGGTTCAGCCGACCGCGCGCTTGGCCCGGGCCAGCGCGGCGTCCGCATCCCCCATGTCCGGGGCGTCGATATGGCGGTAGCGCGCCTGGATCAGGCCGAAGGCCCCGAAAGCGAAGTGGCCTGCGGCCACCACCGCCAGCAGCACCCAGCCGTAGGGCTGCGCCCTGAGCGCCGCGAAAGCGCCAGACAGGCCGTGCGCCTCGGATGGCCCCTGCGTCCAGGCCGCGGTGGCGAGGAAGCCCGCGATGATGAGGAACACCACCGCGCGGGCCGCATAACCGAACCGGCCCAACGGCTTGGCCCAGCGCTCGCTCTCACCCGGCAGCGACAGCCGGTCGGTCACGTCGCCCGTCCAGGCTTTTTTGGCGTAGGCGAGCCCGGCCGCGACGACGGCTACGGCCGCGAGCCCGACGAGCCAGGGGCCGAACGGCTGACGCAGGAGCCACGCGGTCCAGTCCTGCACCCCGTCGCCGCCGGCCGAGGCCCGGCCGATGCCGAAGGCGAGGCGCCCGGCGGTGAGCGCGAGGCCGGCATAGACGAAGGCGCTGACGAGATGCGCGCCGCGCACCACCAGCGCCTTGGCCGAGTTCCCGCGCCGGTCGGCGTCGGTGACGCCCTCGACGAGGCGCCACAGGGCGAAGCCCGCGAGCCCGAAAGCGATGAGCCCGACGACGACGGCGCCGAACGGCCCGCCGAGCACCGCCCGCAGCGCGCCCTTGCTGTCGCCGGCCGTCCCGCCGTGCCCCAAAGCCGCGAGCAGGGCGAGCACGCCGACGACGCAGTAGACGAAGCCGCGGGCGCCGAAGCCGAAGCGGGCGAGATGTTCGAGAGCGTTGTCGTTCCGGCTCCAACCCATCCGCTTAGTCGCGCTCGCGCGCGGGCTTGCCCGCGAGCGCCACGTAGAAGCCGAGGCCGTCGCCCGAGGGCAGCGTCTGTAGCCGGTCGATCCAGCCGCGGCGCTTGGCGTCGAGCAGCAGGCGCCCGACCGGCTGGAACAGCGTCTCGCCCCCGCCCTCGGGCGGGGCCGCGAGGCGCACCGCCACCGTCTTGCCCTTGGCGAAGCGGCTGCGCTCCAGCATGTCTGCGATGGAGGCCTCCGCCGTCGCCCGGTTGGCCTCGCGCAGGTCGAGCACGGATTCGGCGTCGGTGACACCGAGGGAGCCGCGCAGCTTGTTGGCGTAGAAGTCTTCGAAATGGGGCAAGGGCGGGCTGCTCGCGTCAGAAGTCGATGTCGTCATAGATGTCGGCAACGGCGAGCCGGCCGCCGAGTTCGGGCAGATCGATCGTCTCGCCGAGGCTGAGGGCCTGTTTCGTCCAGGCCCCGTCCGCTCCCCGTCGCCAAGCCTCAACGCGCGGCTCGTCCTGATAGACGATCAGAAACACCCGAAGCGAGGCGATGCTGCGGTAGAAATCGGTCTTGGAACCGCGGTCGCGGCTCATGGTCGAAGGCGAGAGGACTTCGGCCACGAGCACCGGATCGCGGGCGTAGCCGTCCTTCAGCATCGGGCCACATCGTACCATCACGTCGGGGATCGGCGCGAAGGTCTCCATGGTCTCGCTCAAGGCCGCGATGCCCGGAATCGCGCGCGACATCGTGTGTCACGGCCGACGGGCGCGAGATGCCGGATGAGGTTGGCAACGATCGACTGGTGGCGCTCGCTCGGCGGCGACATGAGCACGGGTTCGCCGTCGATGAGCTCCCAGCGCTCCTCGTCGGGTCGGTCCGCGACCCAGACCTGATACTCCGCGACACCCATGCCGGGGTCGCGCCGAACGGCGAGCGCCATCGAGGGGCCTCCGAGACGGGAGCAATGCTACCATCCGCCCGAGGCTTGGCAAACGGGCGCCGCTCAGACGGTGAGGCGTGCGTAGACGTCCGCCACCGCGAGGCCGCCGCCGAGTTCGGGCAAGTCGATCATCTCGCCCGGTCCTGCGATCCGCACGGTCCACTCGGCCTCGCGGCGCCAGACCTCGACGCGCACCTCGTCCTGATGGACGAGCAGCAAGAACCGGAGGGACGGGACGGTTTGGTAGAACTCGGTCTTGCGCCCACGGTCGATCAGGAAGGTCGAGGGCGAGAGCACTTCGACGACGAGGAGCGAGTCGCTGGTGTAGCCGTCGGCCGGCGGCTCGCCGCACTGGACCACGACATCGGGGATCGGGGCGTCATCGTCTCTCGCCTCGCTGAGGATCGCGAGACCCGGATAGGCGCCGCAGCCCCGGCGCTCGGCGAGACCGTCGAGACGCTTGGCGATGTTCGTGACGATGCGCTGATGCCGTCCCTCGGCGGGTGATCTCATCACCGGCGCGCCGTCGATCAGCTCCCAGCGCTCGTCGTCGGGCCGGGTCGCGGCCACTCCCTGTACTCGGCCACCCGCATGCGGGTGTCGCGCCGAAAAGCCAAGGCCATCGCCGATCCTCCGGATGAGCCCGTGAAGGCTAGCATCCGATCGGGGGGCAGCCAATGCGGGCGCCGAGGTTCAGAAATCGATCCCGTCATAGACATCCGCCACGGCGATGGCGCCGCCGAGTTCGGGCAGGTCGATGGACTCGCCGGCTCGCGCGATCCGCATCGTCCATTCGGCGTCCCGCCGCCACACCTCGATCCGTGCCTCGTCCTGATCGATCAGCAGGAGGGTTCGAAGGGACGGGATCGACTGATAGAAGCGCGCCTTGAACCCGCGGTCGTTGATCATCGTGGAGGGCGAAAGCACTTCGGCCACCAGCAGCGGATCCCTCAGGTAGCCGTCCGGCAGCGCGGCCCCGCAACGGACGAGCGCGTCCGGGATCGGCGCGTAGTCGTCGAAGGCTTCGCTCAGGACGGCGAGGTTGGACAGAGCCCAGCAGCCCCGCGGGCGGGCTAGACGACGCAGGGCCGCTTCGAGATTCGAGACGATCTGCTGATGCCGGTAGGCCGGCGGCGCCATCATCACCGGCGCGCCGTCGATCAGCTCCCAGCGCTCGCCCTCGGGCCGGGCGGCGAGCCACTCCTTGTACTCCGCGACCCGCATGGGCGGGTCGCGGCGGACGGCGACGGCCATCGATCCTGCCTCCGCGAGAAGTCGCGCACCTTAGCATCGCGGGGCTGCCCTGTCGCGGGCGGCCCCTGTCGCCTCAGCGGTGAACCAGCACGTTGCGGAACTGCCAGGGATCGCTCGTGTCGATGTCCTCCGGAAAGAGGCCGGGGCGGTCGGTGAGCGGGGTCCAGTCGGTGTAGACGCCGACGACGGGGCCGAGATACGGCGTCTGCACTTCGAGGCAGCGGCGGAAGTCGATCTCGTCGGCCTCGACGATGCCGGCCTCCGGGTTCTCCAGCGCCCAGACCATGCCGGCGAGCACGGCCGAGGTCACCTGAAGGCCGGTGGCGTTCTGGTAGGGGGCGACGCGGCGGGTCTCCTCGATGGAGAGCTGCGAGCCGTACCAGTAGGCGTTCTTCTCGTGGCCGTAGAGGAGCACGCCGAGTTCGTCGATGCCATCGACGATCTCGTTCTCATCGAGGATGTGCTGGCGCTCCTGCACCTTGCCGGCATTGCCCCACATCTCGTGCAGCGAGAGTACGGCATCGTTGGCCGGGTGGTAGGCGTAGTGGCAGGTCGGGCGGTAGACCGCGTCGCCGCCCTCGCGCACCGTGTAGTAGTCGGCGATCGAGATCGCCTCGTTGTGGGTGACGAGGAAGCCGAACTGCGCGCCCACCGTCGGCACCCAGGTGCGCACGCGGGTATCGGCGCCGGGCTGGAGCAGGAAGATCGCGCAAGCCGAGCCCTTGGTCTGGCCTTCCGCGTTCTCCGGTTTCCAGGTCTCGTGCGTGCCCCAGCCGAGCTCAGCCGGCTGGTTGCCCTCCGACACGAAGCCCTCGACCGACCACGTGTTGACGAACACGCCCATCGGCTTCGGATGCTTGGCGCGCTGGGTGTCGCGCTCGGCGATGTGGACGCCCTTGACGCCGACCTTGTGCATCAGCGCGGCCCATTCCTCGCGGGTCCTGGGCTCGGGATCGGTGACGCCGGTGTCCTGCGCGACGTTCAGGAGCGCCTGCTTGACGAACCACGACACCATGCCGGGGTTGGCGCCACAGCACGACACCGCGGTCGGGCCGCCGGGTGCGGCGCGGCGGGCGTCGAGGATGTTTTCGCGCAGGGCATAGTTGGTGCGGTCGGCCTGGGTCAGGCCCTTGTCGAAGTAGAAGCCGGTCCAGGGCTCGGCCACGGTGTCGATGTAGAGCGCGCCGAGTTCGCGACAGAGCTCGAGGATGTCGCGCGAGGAGGTGTCGACCGACAGGTTCACACAGAAGCCCTGGCCGCCCCCCTCGGTGAGGAGCGGGGTGAGGACGTCACGATAATTCTCCTTGGTGAGAGCGACCTGCTCGAAGCGCAGGCCGTGCTGGTCGGCCAAGTCCTTGTGCGCGTCGGAGGGCTCGACCACCGTGAAGCGGCTCTTGTCGTATTCGAAATGCCGCTCGATCAGGGGAAGCGTGCCGCGACCGATCGAGCCGAAGCCGATCATCACGATCGGGCCGGTGATGCGACCGTGGACGGGCCAATCCTGCTTCTGACCGTCGGACATGGTGGAACGCTCCTCGTCGGGCTGCTCGTGGTGTGAGAGCGGCGTGAGTGATGCCTGGAAATGACGAGCGGATGACGGTTCGGCGCCGCGCGGTCAACCGGGCGAGCCACGAGAGTGTTGCAAAACTGTGAAGGTGAGAGGGCGCCGGCATGAGCCCAGCGCAGGGCTGCGGCGGACATCGCGTGGGACGTGCCTCGCCCATAAGCGCATATATTGCACTGCAACAAGGGAGCGACGCCCAGGGCCCACCCGCACAGAACGGACCCGAGCCATGCTGACCATCCTGACCGCCCAGCCCGTCCGCCCCGAGGTCGAGACCATCGACCGCGATCCGGGCATCATCACCCTGCTCTCCGCCCTCCTCCGCTCCGCTCGCCGCTCCAAGGGCGGCCGCGCCGGAGAGGGCATCGGCCTCTTCGCTTCGTCCACGGCCTGGCCGCACAGCTCGCGCTGAGTCTTTCGGAAGACACGGCACGGCCGATCGGTCGGCCGTGCCGTAGGTCTATCCAACCCAATCCCCCTCATCCTGAGGTGCGTAGCCGAAAGCGGAGCCTCGAAGGAGGGCTCCAGCGTCTCGCGCGATTCCTGGAGCCCTCCTTCGAGGCCGCTGCGCGGCAGGATGAGGGTGTGAGTGGGAGAGGCCTCGAAGCGGGCGCTCGAAATGAAACGGGCAGGAGAGGCACTCGCCTCCCCTGCCCGTTTGCGTAAAACCCTTCGATCCGCAGGCGTCAGCCCAGCTTCACCTGCCAGATCTCCTCGGCGTATTCCCGCATGGAGCGGTCGGAGGAGAACCACGCCATCCGGGCGGTGTTGAGGATGGCGGTGCGCCACCATTGCGCCGGGCGGCGCCACGCGGCGTCGATCTCGCGCTGGACGCGCCAGTAATCGTCGAAATCGACGGTGGTCAGGTAGCGGTCGCGGTGGCGCAACTCGTCGATGAGCGGCGCGAAGCGGCGCGGCTCGTCGGGCGAGAAGAAACCGCTGCCGATGGCGTCGAGCGCGGCGGCCAGACGCGGGGAGGCCGAGATCGCCTTGTTGGCATAGGCCGGCTCGTCGATGCGGGCGAGCACCCCTTCGGCATCGAGGCCGAAGATGAAGATGTTCTCCGCGCCGACATGGTCCTTGATCTCGATGTTGGCCCCATCGAGGGTGCCGATGGTGAGCGCGCCGTTGAGCGCCAGCTTCATGTTGCCGGTGCCCGACGCCTCCATGCCCGCGGTCGAGATCTGCTCCGACAGGTCGGCCGCCGGGATGATCACCTCGGCCAGGCTCACCGAGTAGTTCGGCAGAAAGACCAGCTTCAGCTTGTTGCCGACATCCGGGTCCTCGTTGACGACCTTGGCGATGTCGCCCGCGAGCTTGATGATGAGCTTGGCCTGGACGTAGCTCGGCGCCGCCTTGCCGGCGAAGATTTTGACCCGCGGCGTCCAGTCCTTGTGCGGTGCCTTCTTGATCGCCTGATACAAAGCCACCGTCTCGACGAGGTTGAGCAGCTGGCGCTTGTACTCGTGGATGCGCTTGATCTGCACGTCGAACAGGGCGGTCGGATCGACCGCGATGCCGGTGCGCTCGGCGATCACCTGGGCGAGGCGCTTCTTGCGCAGCTTGCGCACCGCCGCGTAGCGGGTGCGGAACTCGGCGTCGTCGGCGTAGGGCACGAGCTTTAACAGCTCGGTCGGATCGTCGAGCACGCCCTTGCCGACGGTCTCGACGGCGAGCTTCGTCAGTTCCGGATTGGCGTTGTGCAGCCAGCGGCGGAAGGTGATCCCGTTGGTCTTGTTGACGATCTTCTCCGGCTCGATCTCGTGGAGATCCTTGAATACCGTCGACTTCAGCAGGTCGCTGTGCAGCGCCGAGACGCCGTTGACCCGGCGCGAGCCGTGGAAGGCGAGCGGTCCCATGCGGACGCGCCGGCCGTTCGACTCGTCGATGAGCGAGACCGCGGCGATGTGGGCCGCGCCGCCCTTGGCGTTCTTGCTCTGCGCCTCGAGGTGCAGCCAGTTGATCAGGTAGATGATCTGCATGTGGCGCGGCAGCAGCCGCTCCATCAGTTCCACCGGCCACGTCTCCAGCGCCTCCGGCAGGAGGGTGTGGTTGGTGTAGTGCAGGGTGTTGGAGGTGACCTGCCAGGCGTCTTCCCAGAGGAAGTCGTGCTCCTCCAAGAGGATGCGCATCAGCTCCGGCACCGCGATGGCCGGGTGGGTGTCGTTGAGCTGGATCGCGGCGTGGTCGGGCAGTGTGCGGAGCGAACCGCGCTCGGCGACGTGGCGGCGTACGAGGTCCTGCAGCGAGGCCGAGGTGAAGAAGTATTCCTGGCGCAGGCGCAGCTCCTGGCCTTCCGCCGACGAGTCGCTCGGATAGAGCACCCGCGAGATCGCCTCCGCGCGCGCGCGGCCGGCCACCGCGCCGACATGGTCGCCCGCGTTGAAGCGGGCGAGCTCGACCGGCGCGTCGGACTCCGCCTTCCACAGGCGCAGCATGTTGACGTGACGACCCCGCCAGCCGACCACCGGGATGTCGTAGGCGACCGCGTTGACGGTCTCGGCCGGATGCCAGTGGCGGCGGATGTGATGGTCGCCGTGGCTCGTCATGGTGACGTGGCCGCCAAAGCCGATCTTGTAGGTCGATTCCTGCCGGGCGAACTCCCACGGGTTGCCCTCGGCGAGCCACGTCTCCGGCGCCTCGCGCTGCCAGCCGTCTTCGAGCGACTGGCGGAAGATGCCGTGGTCGTAGCGGATGCCGTAGCCGATCGCGGGAATCGACAGGCTCGCCATGCTCTCCATGAAGCAGGCGGCCAACCGCCCGAGGCCGCCATTGCCGAGGGCGGCATCGGGCTCGGCCCCCTCGACTTCGCCGAGATCGACGCCGAGGTCGCGTAGCGCCTGCTTGGTGGCCTCGACGAGGCCGAGATTGTTCATCGCGTCCGACAGCAGACGGCCGATGAGGAATTCGAGCGAGAGATAATAGACCCGCTTGTCCGGCACGGTGCCGGCCTGCCCCTCGTGGCAGGCATCGACGATCCGGTCGCGCAGGGCGAGTGCGGTGGCGGCAAACCAGTCGCGGTCGCGCGCGCTCTCCGGCGTCTTGCCGAGCACGTAGATCAGCTTGGCGCGGATGTCCTCGCGCAGAGCCACCACGGGATCGCGGTCGTCGGCGGAGCGCGGCTTCACATATATGGCTGCGGCCTTCGCCGGTTTCGCGGAAGAAGCGGATGTCTCCGCATCGCCGTTCCGGAGAACGGACAAAGCTTCGTTCAGCACTGGACCAACCCCCTACGTCGCAGCCGATTCGATCGGTGATGGATCGGACCCTGCCCACTTCTTGCGGCAGGACGAGGTCCGACAACCCTGCGCCCGCATGGTGTTGCGGATGCAGGGGCTTGTCGAGACACATGCGGGCGGAGATCACCTTCGCAAGCGTCGTGCCTGCAAGCCTGTGTCCTTGTCGACACAAGGCTGCCGGTCCCGCACGGCCTCGGGCGCCGAACTGAGCCCGCCCGCTTGAAGGCGGCCTGAACGGCCCTACCCCATTCCGAACAACGCGCGCCGCCGGGTCGTTCCCGCGGCCGAGTCCGGGGAGGTCCGATGCCCGAGGCGATCTGCAAGGCGACATGGTGGCAGAGCGGGACCGTCTATCAGGTCTATCCGCGCTCGTTCCAGGACACCGACGGCGACGGCGTCGGCGACTTGGCCGGCATCACCGCCCGGCTCGACCATCTGGCGTGGCTCGGCGTCGATGCTCTGTGGATCTCGCCGTTCTTCCGCTCGCCGATGGCCGATTTCGGCTACGACGTGGCCGATTACTGCGCCATCGATCCGCTGTTCGGCACGCTCGACGATTTCGACGCGCTGATCGCCGAGGCGCATCGGCGCAAGCTGAAGGTGATCCTCGACTTCGTGCCCAACCACTCGTCGATCGAGCATCCGTGGTTCGCCGAGAGCCGGGCGAGCCGGACTTCCGAAAAACGCGACTGGTACATCTGGCGCGATCCGGGCCCCGATGGCGGGCCGCCCAACAACTGGCTCTCCAACTTCGGCGGCCCGGCCTGGACCAAGGACGAGGCGACCGGCCAATATTACTACCACGCCTTCCTGGCCGAGCAGCCGGACCTGAACTGGCGCAACCCGGCGGTACGCGCGGCGATGCACGACGTGCTGCGCTTCTGGCTGGAGCGCGGCGTCGATGGCTTTCGCGTTGACGTGATCTGGCATCTGATCAAGGACGAGGGCTTTCGCGACAACCCTTCGAACCCGGACTTCGCGCCCGATCGGCCCGGCATCGAGCGGTTCTCGCAGGTCTTTTCCTGCGACCGGCCGGAGGTGATCGAAGTGATCTCAGGCATGCGGAGCGTCCTGCGCGAATACGGCGAGCGGGTGCTGATCGGCGAAATCTACCTGCCGATCGAGCGGCTGGTGGCCTATTACGGCCCCGACCTCACGGCGGCCGACCTGCCGTTCAACTTCCAGCTCCTCGAAACATCCTGGCGGGCCGACGCGGTGGCGGCCCTGGTTGCCGAGTACGAGGCGGCACTGCCCGAGGGCGGCTGGCCGAACTGGGTGCTGGGCAACCACGACCGGCCGCGCATCGCCGCCCGCGTCGGCGACGCCCAGGCCCGGGTCGCCGCGATGCTGCTGCTGACGCTCCGCGGCACGCCGACGCTCTATTACGGCGACGAGATCGGGATCGGTCACGTGCCGATCCCGGCCGACCGGGTGCAGGACCCGTGGGAGAAGAACGAGCCCGGCCACGGCCGCGACCCCGTGCGCACGCCGATGCAGTGGGACGAGGGCCCGAACGCGGGCTTCAGCACCGTGGAACCCTGGCTGCCGCTCACCGTGGATCGCGAGCGCCGCAACGTCGATGCGCTGCGCGACGATTCCCGCTCGATCCTGACGCTCTACCGCCGTCTGCTCTCGCTGCGGCGCGATCACGCCGCCCTCTCGGTCGGCGGCTGGCGCGGCCTCGCCCTCGCACCGGATCTGGCCGCCGAGATCTTCGCCTACGAGCGGTTCGAGGGTGCCGAAAGCTTACGCATCCTGCTCAATTTCGGGGGCGCCGCGCACGCGGTGCCGCTCGATGGCGGGCAGGCCTGGACCGTCCTGCTCTCGACCCGTCCGGGGCGGGCCGGCGAGGCCGTCCGCGACGCCCTCACCCTCGCGCCGGACGAGGGCATGGTGCTGCGCGCCGATCCGTCGAGATGAGGCGGCACGCGTCCGGCGCATGCACGCCATGATGCAACCGCGTGCATTTCGCCGACAATCTTCATCTGAACATGGCCTGAATTGTGCGATGCAACGGAACAGAGTGCCTTCCGGAGCATTGTCATGCCGAGCGCGGCGGTATCGACCCTCACGGTTCATAGGCGGCGCGAGGGTCGTGGGGGCGAGTCGATGGCGTATGTGGATCTCGGTGCGCTTCCGGCTGCCGAGGTGACGCCGTTTCCCCCATCCCACCACGAACCGCAGTCGGACCGCTCCCTCCTTCCTCGCATCCTTTTCGCCACGCCCGAGATGGCGGATTTCGTGAAGACCGGCGGCCTCGGCGAGGTTGCGGGTGCGCTGCCGCGTGCGCTGCGGCGCCACTACGATGTCCGCGTCCTGATCCCCGGCTACGCCTCGGTCATCGCGGGCCTCCAGAACTTCACGACCGTCGCCCGGATGGGCGCCTTCGCCGGCGTGCCTGCTTGCGAACTCGGCTACGGCACGACGCCGGACGGGCTCGGCGTCTACGCGCTGATCGCCCCCGACCTGTACGAGCGCGACGGCACGCCCTACGGCGACGCCGGCGGCGATTTCGGCGACAACGACATCCGCTTCGCCCGTTTGGGCCGCGCCGCAGCCGAACTCGCCGCCGGGCTCGATCCGTTCTGGTCGGCCGACCTGCTGCACCTCAACGATTGGCAGACCGCGCTGGCGCCGGCCTACATGGCGTGGCTCGGCATCCGCCGCCCGAGCGTGCTGACGATCCACAACCTCGCCTATCAGGGCCTGTTTCCGCGCGACACCCTCGGGCGGATCGGCGCGCCGGACTACGCCTTCCAGATGGACGGGGTGGAGTTCTACGGCCAGCTCTCGTTCCTGAAGGCCGGGCTCTACCACGCCTCGCACGTCACCACGGTGAGCGACACCTACGCCCGCGAGATCACCACGGCCGAAGGCGGCTGCGGCCTGGACGGGTTGCTGCGTACCCGCGCCGCGCAGGGGCGGCTCACCGGCATCCTCAACGGCATCGACGAGAGCTGGGACCCGCGCACCGACCCGCATCTCGCCACGCCGTTCGAGGCCGACGACTGGAAGGGCAAGCGCGCCAACGCCGACGAGGTGCGAAAGCAGTTCGGTATGGCGATCTCGCGCGGGCCGCTCTTCGCCATCGTCTCTCGCCTCGTCCACCAGAAGGGGATCGACCTCAGCCTCGCGGCCGCGGAGTCGATCGTCGCCGAGGGCGGCCAGCTCGTGGTGATCGGCCAGGGCGAGGGCCGCTTCGAGGAGGCGCTTCGCGATCTCGCCGGGCGCCACCCCGACAATGTCGGCGTCCATGTGGGTTTTCGCGAGACGGAGGCGCGCCGCATCTTCGCCGGCAGCGACTTCCTCTTGATGCCGTCCCGTTTCGAGCCCTGCGGGCTGGCGCAGATGTATGCCCAGCGCTTCGGCTCGCTGCCGATCGTGCGCCGCACCGGCGGCCTCAACGACACCGTCGAGGACGGAGTGACGGGCTTCACCTTCGCCGACGCCTCGCCCCGCGGGCTGACCTCGGCGATCACCCGCGCCTTCGAGGCCTTCGGCCAGAAGAAGCGCCTCAACGCCATGCGCCGCACCGCGATGTCGCGCGAGTTCGGCTGGGACCGCGCCGCGCTGAACTATTGCGGCCTCTATTCCCGCGCCTTCGGCAACAACGCGGCCCGGCGCTGGAAGGCGGCCTGATCCGTTAGCGGACGCCATCCCGCGCAACGGAGCGGCGTCTGCCGCGTTGTGCGGCCATGGATGCAACGGTGGCGATTCCGCGCAGCAATCCTCTGGTCCGCAAGCTGCGGCACGGCGTCGATCTCGACGACGGCGACTGTTCGCTGCTCGCCGGCATGTTCCGGCCGGGCCGCACCCTGGAGCCGCAGCAGGACATCGTCCGGGCGGGCGAGCCGGCGCCGGGCGTCCACCTCGTCATGGAGGGCTTCGCCTTCCGCTACAAGCTCGTCGGCGACGGCCGCCGCCAGATCCTCGGCCTGCTACTGCCGGGCGATTTCTGCGATCTGCAATCGATCGTGCTCGGCCCCTCCGACCACTACATCGCCGCGCTCACCGCCTGCACCGTCGCCGACGTGCCGCAGGACCGGATCGATGCCCTGGTGTTCCGCGATTCCCGGATCGCCCGCGCCCTGTGGTGGGCGACGCTCGTGGATGAGAGCATCGTGCGCGAATGGCTCGCCAACATGGGCCAGCGCGCCGCCGACCGGCGCATCGCCCACCTGTTCTGCGAATTGCTGCTGCGCCAGCAGATCGTCGGCGCGGCGGGGTCCAACGACTGCGCCATGCCGATGACCCAGCCGATGCTGGCCGACATCCTCGGCATCACCACGATCCATGTCAGCCGCGTCCTGCGCGACCTGCGCCAGCAGGGTCTGGTCCGGGTACAGGACCGGCGGCTGCATGTGCCCGACGTGGCGCGGCTCCACGCCTTCTGCGACTTCGACCCGACCTACCTCCACCTCCTGCGCCAACCCGGCGGGGCGGACATGGAGGCAAGCGCAGCGGGCCGAGGCCGGAGCTGATTTCGGACGGCCCCTTGAGCCCAATCCCGTCATTCTTCTGAGGGGCCGCGCAGCGGCCTCGAAGGGGGCTCCGGGGAGCGGGCGACTTCTGGAGAACTCCTTCGAGGCTTCGCTTCGCTCCGCACCTCAGGATGAGGAGGATGAATGGGACGACCCGTGCGAAGGGTGGCAGCCCGCCCGAGCGATTGCCCCTGCCCTGATCCGGGCGCAGGCCAGCCCCTCCGGTGAGACGGCTACACGACAGGCACGATCCTGCCGATTCTCCCCGCGTTTTTCAGGCCCTCGCTCGGGCCGCGCACAGGCTGGCCCCATGCCGTTTCACGATCCCGTCCCGCCGATCGCGCTGAACGACGGGCACACGATCCCCCAGATCGGCTTCGGCGTGTACCGGCTGGAGGATGCGCAGGCGCCCGCCCTCGTCGGCACCGCGCTCGGCAGCGGCTACCGCTCGGTCGATACGGCTTCCGTCTACGGCAACGAGGCGGGCGTCGGCCGGGCGCTTCGCGAGACCACGGTCCAGCGCGCCGACGTGTTCGTGACGACCAAGCTCTGGAACGACGACCAGGGCTACGACGCCACCCTGCGGGCGTTCGAGGCGAGCCTCAGTCGTCTCGCGGTCGAGCAGGTCGACCTCTACCTGATCCACTGGCCCTGCCCGGCCCGCGGGCTCTATCTCGACAGCTGGCGCGCCCTGATCCGCCTGCGCGAGGAGGGCCGCGCCCGCTCCATCGGCGTGTCGAATTTCACGGAGTCCCAGCTCGACCGACTCGTGTCGGAGACCGGCGTGACGCCGGCCCTCAACCAGATCGAGCTGCATCCCCGCTTCCAGCAGCGGTCGTTGCGGGAGGCTCATGCCCGGCTCGGCATCGTCACCGAGGCCTGGAGCCCGCTCGGCAAGGCGCAGATCCTCGACGATCCGGTGATCAGGCGCATCGCCGGTCGCCTCGGGCGCAACCCGGCCCAGATCGTGCTGCGCTGGCACGTCGAATGCGGCTTCGTCGCGATCCCAAAATCCGCGACGCCCACCCGGATCAGCGAGAACCTCGACGTGTTCGGCTTCGCCCTGACCGAGGACGACCACGCCGCCATCGCCGGACTCGACCGGGCAGACGGGCGGATCGGGCCGGACCCGGCGACATTGCAATAACGCGCCCGTCATTCCGGGTCTCGCCACAGGCGAGAACCCGGAATCCACCCGTGATGCGCGGCAAGACCGAGCGTCGTGCCCAGTCGTGGATTCCGGGTTCCGCTGCGCGGCCCCGGAATGACGGCGGTTGAGAAGGTTATGGTGTTGTCGAAGGTCGGTGACATCTGAGACAGGCGGCGCCCCTACCCCGCCAGCGGCAGCGGCTTCACCGCCGCCAGTTCCGTCCCGCCCTTGCGCTCCAGCAGGCCCGGCGGCGGCACCGGTGCCTCGATGGTGCAGACCACGCCGCCGGGCTCGTAGAGCAGCTCGACCGTGCCGGCGAGTTCGCGGGCGAGGCTGCGCTCGATCAGGCGTGAGCCGAAGCCGCGGCGCGTCGGCGGCGACACCGGCGGGCCGCCGGCCTCGCTCCAGCGCAGGGAGAGGCGCAGTTCGGGCTTGCGCTGCACCGTCCACGTGATCGTCACGAGGCCGCCCTCCTTGGAGAGCGCGCCGTACTTGACCGCGTTGGTGCCGAGTTCGTGGAGCGCCATGGCGATGGAGAGCGCGAGGCGCGGCGCGAGGCGCAGGCGCGGGCCCGACACCGCGAAGCGCGGGGCCGCCCCCTCGCCGGCCTCCAGCGGGCGGATCGCGTCGGCCACCACGGTCTTGAGTTCGGCCCCGTCCCAGCTCTCGCGGGTCAGCACGTCGTGGGCCCGGGCGAGCGCGAGCAGCCGCGCCTCGAAGGCGGCGCGCGCGGCTTCCGCCTCCTCGCCCTCGAGACCGCGCAGCGTCTGCATCGCGATCGACTGCACGGTGGCGAGCGTGTTCTTCACCCGGTGGTTCAGCTCGTTGATGAGCAGGCGCAGGTGCTCCTCGGCGCGCTTGGCGTCGGTGACGTCGACGCTGCAGCCGGTGAAGCCGAGGAAGGTGCCGCCGTCGTCGAGCCGCGGCACGCCCTCGCAGCGCAGCCAGCGGATTTCGCCGGTGCGGTCCACCACCCGCATCTCGGCCCGGAACGGGCGCCGGCTCTCGAACGCCTCCTCGAAGGTCGAGAGGAACAGCGGCAGGTCCGGCGGATGGACGATCGACTCCCAGCCGGCGCCTGCCATCTCGGCCGCCGGGCGGCCGAACAGGTGGTCGAAATGCATGTTGGCGAAGACGACCTCGGCGGTCTCGTCGGTCATCCAGATCAGGGCTGGCGCCGAATCGGCCATGTGGCGGAAGCGCGCCTCGCTCTCCTTGAGGGCCGAGAGGCCGCGCTGGGTCTCGGCCAGCGCCCGGTCGCGCTCCTCGCTGCGGGTGCGCAAGCGGAGCGAGGCTTCCGACAGCACGTCGCCGAGGCGGCGGATCTCGTGGATGGGCGAGGCGATGCGGGGAATCGCCTGACCGCGGGCCAGCGCCGGGCCGGAGGCCGCAAGCTGGCGCAGCGGCTTCGACACCCGCGACCACAGATGCACCGCGAGCACCGAGGAGGTCGCGAGCACGAGCAGGCCGAAGCCGCCGAAGGCCCAGAGCCAGCGGTGCAGCCGCTCGTCCACGAGTTCGCGCGGGATGCTGGCGGCGGCGGTCCAGCCGTTGAGCCGCGAGCGCGCCTCGACCACGGTGACGGGCTTGAAGGCGCGGTCGCGCCCCTCCCACACGCCGGGTGTGCCGGTCGCCTTCTGGCGGAGCGTCGCGAGCCGCGGGCGCCCGACCACGCCGGGCAGTTCGGGCAGGCGCGCCAGCACCACGCCGTCCCGGTCGGACACCCCCGAGACCCAGCCCCGCACCTGCTCGCGGGCCAAGATGCCCTCGATGCGGCTGACCGGCACGGTGAAGCTGAGGATGTAGGCGACCGCGTCGTCGATCCGCACCGGCACGGCCACCGCGTAGCTCGCCCGATCCGGCGTGGCGCCCGCGAGGTAGCCCGTCACCATCGAGCGCTGCCCGCTGGCGCGCAACTCGTGGTCCAGCGGCAGCGTGGTGACCGGCAGCGGCGCGCCGGGGCGCAGCGCCGTGTTGACGATCTGCTGCCCGTCGAGGCGGCGCAGCACAATGTCGAGGCCGGTGGCGTCGCGCACCAGCCGCGCCTGGTTCTCGAAATTCAGGAACTCGCCGTCCTTGAGCCGCGGCGAGGTCGCCAGCGTCTGCAGCACCGAGACGAGGCCCGCCGTGTCGCGGTCGATCGACAGCGCGATGCCGCGCACGTTCTCCCGCGCGTCCTGCTCGAAGCGGGCGCGCTCGGTCGAGGCGTAGCGGGCGAGCAGGATCGCGGTGAAGATCAGGCCGGGGCCGATCAGCGCGATCACCAGCATGATCAGGTAGAATTGCGTGGAGAAGCCGCGCTGGCCGAGCCGGGTCAGCATCCGCCGCAACGGCGCATCCCGCGGCTCGCGCGGCGGAGCGGACGGGCGCACAGGCAGCGCCGCGGGCGCAGGCCCCGACGGCTCGGCCTCGGCGCGGGTCTCAGGATCGGTGCGCAGCACGATCGACATGCCCGAGGTCGCGGCCCGGATCCAGCCGGTCGCGCACCCGCTGCTTGAGGGCCTTCACGTCGGGGAATCCGCCGTCGCGCACCCGCTCCCAGATCGTCTCGCCCTCGAATTCGATGGAGAACGCGCCGCCGGTGGCGGGCCGCAAGGCCACCTCGCCGAGGTCGTCGCGGAAGGTCGAGAGCAGCTCCTGCGCCATCCAGGCGGCGCGCAGCAGCCACTGGCACTGGGTGCAGTAGGTGATCGCGACCCGCGGCCGGGCGGAGGGCGGCGATGGGGTTGGGGCGTCGGAAGCCTCGTCCATGGCCCGCACAGCGGCCCTATCGGCCGGGCCTTGTCAACCGTTCGTCCCTTTCGCGACGGGCTCGCTACGCAGGATGGGATGCCGGGCGATGCGGCATCCCATCCTCCAGCATCGTCATTCCGGGGCGCGAAACGAACCCGGAATCCACGACTGGCCGCGACGCCCGGCACAGCGTCGCATCACGGGCGGATTCCGGGTTCCGCTCCGCGGCCCCGGAATGACGGCGAGGACAGGCAAGACGTCGATGTGGAAATTCCTCATCCCCCGAACTTCACCGCCCAACCTTCCCGCGGCGGCCAGCCGCACCTATCTCCCCTCACGAAAAGCCCCGCTTCGGAGACCTATTGCCCATGTCCGTCAGCCTCCAGCCTCCTGTGGCGCTGCGCGCGCCCGTGCTCGGCCGGATCGCCAGCGCGTTCGCCGCCCTGTGGCTGGCGCTCTGCCTGTCGGGCTGCGGCGCGATCAACCGGGTGCCGAGCCTGGAGGAGCAGGCGAAGTCGTCGTGGAGCGAGGTGCAGAACCAGTACCAGCGCCGGGCCGACCTGATCCCCAACCTCGTCGAGACGGTGAAGGGCTACGCCAAGCAGGAGCAGGAGACGCTGACCAAGGTGACGGAGGCGCGCGCCAAGGCCACCAGCGTCCAGGTCGATGCCTCGACGGTGAGCGACCCGGAAAAGTTCAAGCAGTTCCAGGACGCGCAGAACCAGCTCTCCGGCGCGCTCGGGCGCCTGCTCGCCTCGGTTGAGGCCTATCCGGACCTGAAATCGAACCAGAACTTCCTGGCGCTGCAATCGCAGCTGGAAGGCACCGAGAACCGCATCGCGGTGGCGCGGCGCGACTACATCCAGTCGGTCCAGGCCTACAACACCGAGATCCGCACGATTCCCGGCCGCTGGATCGCCTCGTGGTTCTACCCCGAGGCCAAGCCCATGGAGACCTTCACCTCGACGCCGGGCGCGGAGCGCGCGCCGAACGTGAAGTTCTAGCGCCAGCCGCCGGGTGAGCCTTCGCGCAAAAGACCTCTTTGCTCGGCTGGCGGCAGCGCTCGCCGTCCTGTTGCTGGCTTTGGGCACGACGTTCGCCGCCGAGCCCGATCTGCCCAAGCTCACCGGCCGCATCGTCGATGGCGCCAACATCCTCTCGCCCGAGGCCGAGGCGCGCATCGACGCCAAGCTCAAGGCGCACGAGGACAAGTCCGGCGATCAGGTCGCGGTCGCGACCGTGCCCTCGCTGCAAGGCCTCACCGTCGAGGATTTCGGCAACCGCCTGTTTCGGGCGTGGAAGCTGGGGCAGGCCAAGACCGACAACGGCGTGCTGCTCCTTGTCGCGCCGACCGAGCGCAAGGTCCGCATCGAGGTCGGCTACGGGTTGGAGGGCGCGCTCACCGACGCGCTCACCAAAGTCATCATCACCACCGCGATCACGCCGCGCTTCAAGCAGGGCGAATTTTCCAGCGGCGTCGAGGCTGGCGCCGACGCGATCCTGTCGATCCTGTCGGGCGACGCCGAGGAGTGGCAGCGCCGGGCGCCGGTGCGCGAGGACAGCATCGATCCGGTCACGGTCGGGTTCTGGATCCTCGTCATCGTCGTGCTCGTCCTCGTCATGGCGCGGATGAATTCCGGCGGGCGGCGCGGGCGCGGCGGCGGCATCGTCGTGATTCCGGGCTCGTCCGGCGGCTGGGGCGGCGGCTTCTCCGATGGCGGCGGGTTTTCGGGGGGTGGCGGGTTCTCCGGCGGGGGAGGCTCGTCGGGCGGCGGGGGAGCCTCCGGTGACTGGTAGCGCGGCGATCCTGACCGAGGCCGAGCGCGCGCGCATCGCCGCCGCCATCGGCCGGGCCGAGGCCGGCACCGCGGGCGAGATCGTCGTGCTGGTGGCGGCCCGCGCCGGGCTCTACCGCTCGCCTGCGCTCGCCCTGGCGCTCGCGGTGGCGCTCGCCCTGCCCTGGCCGCTGATCCTGCTGACGCACCTGTCTGCCGCCGAGATCGCGCTGGCTCAGGCCGGCGGCGTGCTCGTGGCGCTCGCCGCCACGCTGAACGAGCGGGTGCGGCTTGCGCTCACCCCCCGCCCCTGGCGCCACGAGCGTGCCCGCGCCGCCGCCCGCCACGAATTCGTGGCGCACGGGCTGACCGCCACGCGGGAGCGCACGGGGGTGCTGATCTACGTCGCGCTCGCCGAGCGCTACGCCGAGATCGTTGCCGACTCGGCGGTGCGGGCCCGCATCCCCGACGGCGAGTGGCGCGTGGTGCTGGCCGACCTCCTCGCGGCGGCCGGGCGCGGCGAACTCGGCCCCGGTCTCGTCGCGGCGGTGGAGCGGGTCGGCGGCGTGTTGGAGGCGGCACTGCCCGAAAATGGGACCGGCAACGAACTGCCCAACCGCGTCATCGTGTTGGACTGAGCCGGAAGACACGCAAGAGGAAGACGCGCCTCACCCGTTGATGGATCGCCGCGTGTGTAGCCTGTGCAACTGGCCTTGGTGAAAAATTTCAGCCAAACAAGGCCCGTCAAGGCCGCCTGAACAAAGAATGCGGCCATCACGGAGTGAGGCGTCAGATGGGCGCGGTACAGAAACACGGGCCCTGGGCCCTGGTCGGCGCGTTGGGGGCGGCGGCGCTCGCCATCGTCGCCACGCAGCGCGGGGAATCGATCAACGCGCTGTGGGTCGTGGTGGCCGCGGTCTGCGTCTACCTGATCGCCTACCGCTACTATTCGCTCTACATCTCCGACAAGGTGATGCGCCTCGATCCGAAGCGCGAGACCCCGGCCCACCGCCACAACGACGGCCTCGACTACGTCCCCACCAACAAGACCGTGCTGTTCGGCCACCACTTCGCGGCGATCGCGGGCGCGGGCCCGCTGGTCGGCCCGGTGCTCGCCGCGCAGATGGGCTACCTGCCCGGCATGCTATGGATCCTGGCCGGCGTGGTGCTGGCGGGCGCGGTGCAGGACTTCATGATCCTGTTCATCTCGATGCGCCGCGACGGGCGCTCGCTCGGCGAGCTGATTCGGGCCGAACTCGGCGTCATCCCCGGCGTGATCGCCCTGTTCGGCACCTTCATGATCATGGTGATCCTGCTGGCGGTGCTGGCGATGATCGTCGTCAAGGCGCTGGCCGAGAGCCCGTGGGGCACCTTCACGGTCGCCGCCACGATCCCGATCGCGATCCTGATGGGCCTCTACGCGCGCTACATCCGGCCGGGCAAGATCGGCGAGGTCTCGATCATCGGCTTCGTCCTGCTCATGGCCGCGATCCTCGGCGGCGGGCAGATCAACGAGCACCCGGTCTGGGGCCCGGCCTTCACCTTCACCGGCACCCAGCTCACGTGGATGCTGATCGGCTACGGCTTCGTGGCCGCGATCCTGCCCGTATGGCTGCTGCTCGCCCCGCGCGACTACCTCTCGACCTTCCTCAAGATCGGCACCATCGTCGGGCTGGCGCTCGGCATCGTCGTCGTCGCCCCGCACATGCAGATGCCGGCGATGACGAAGTTCGTCGACGGCACCGGCCCGGTCTGGGCGGGCTCGCTGTTCCCGTTCCTGTTCATCACCATCGCCTGCGGCGCGGTCTCGGGCTTCCACGCCCTGATCTCGTCGGGCACCACGCCCAAGCTCGTCGACAACGAGATGGACACCCGCTTCATCGGCTACGGCGGCATGCTGATGGAGAGCTTCGTCGCGATCATGGCGCTCGTCGCCGCGAGCGTGATCGATCCGGGCGTCTACTTCACCATGAACTCGCCCGCCGGCCTCGTCGGCACCACGCCGGAGACGGCCGCCGCCGCCGTGACCAAGCTCGGCTTCCCGATCGCGCCGGAGGTGATCGCTCAGACCGCCAAGGACGTCGGCGAGCACTCGATCATCTCGCGTGTCGGCGGCGCTCCGACGCTCGCCGTCGGCATGGCCCACATCATCTCGTCCGCCATCGGCGGCAAGGCGATGATGGCCTTCTGGTACCACTTCGCGATCCTGTTCGAGGCCCTGTTCATCCTCACCGCGGTGGACGCCGGCACGCGCGCCGGGCGCTTCATGCTGCAGGACCTGCTCGGCCTCTTGTCGCCGCGCTTCAAGGACACCTCGGCCTGGGCCCCGAGCCTCGTGGCCACCGCGCTCTGCGTCGCGGCCTGGGGCTACTTCCTCTACCAGGGCGTCACCGATCCGTTGGGCGGCATCTACACGCTGTGGCCGCTGTTCGGCATCTCGAACCAGATGCTGGCGGCCGTGGCGCTCACGCTCGCCACCGTGGTGATCTTCAAGATGAAGCGCGAGCGCTACGCCTTCGTCACGATCATCCCGACGGTGTGGCTGTGCATCTGCACCCTCACGGCCGGCTGGCAGAAGATCTTCTCCCCCGACCCGAAGATCGGCTTCCTCAGCCACGCCGACCGCTTCTCGGCCGCCATCGCCGAGGGCAAGGTGCTGGCTCCGGCCAAAAGCATGGACGACATGCACAAGATCGTCTTCAACGACCGCGTCGATACGGTGCTCGCCGTGTTCTTCGTCTGCCTCGTCGTGGCGATCGTGGTGTTCGGCGTCATGGCCTGCCTGAAAGCCTACCGCGCCGACCGCTGGACGGCGCTGGAAGCCGATCCCAAGCTCGCCCCGGCGGAGTGAGAGCATGACGGGAACCGCACCGGCGCAGAACTTTCGCGACCGCCTCAAGGCGTTCAACAAATGCGTCTGCGACGGGGCGCGGCTGATGGTGGGCCAGGGCGATTACGGCACCTACGTCGCTCACATCCAGAAAACCCACCCGGACCAGGCGCCGATGACCGAGCGCGAGTTCTTTCGCAACCGCGAGAACGCGCGTTTCGGGGGCGGCAACACCTCGGGTTTCCGCTGCTGTTAACAGGACGTTAACCGCACGAACGAAGAAGCGCCGTCATCCTCGCCATTCGCGAGATGCGGCGCTTTTTCGCGTGCAAGTGGCGCAAGCTTGGCTAGTCTGCCGCCCCATCGGGAAGGTGGACGATCATGGATAGGACCGAGGATCGGAGCGGCTCTGAGGGCACCGTCGCCTTCGCGCAAGAGGCGAAGGGCCTGACAGGGCTGGTGGTGAAGGGCCTGCTGCTGACCGCCGTCACCTTCACGATCTACCGCTTCTGGTACATGACCGAGCTGCGGCGCTACTTCTGGAGCCGTACGCTGATCGCGGGCAGCCCGGCGGAATATCTCGGCCGCGGCAAGGAACTGTTTCTCGGCTTCCTCGTGGCGCTCGCCATCCTGGTGCCGCTCTACCTCGTCCTGTTCCTCCTCGGCATCGCGGTGCCGGTCCTCGCGCCCGCCGTGCCGGTGCTGTCGGCGATCTTCCTGTTCGTGCTCGGGCAATACGCGATCTTCCGCGGGCGGCGTTACCGCGCCGCGCGCACCCGCTGGCGCGGCATCCGACTCGGGCAGGACGGCTCGGCCGTCGCCTACATGCTCCGCGCCAGCCTGTGGTGGCTCGCCACGATCCTGACGCTCGGCCTCGCCTTCCCGTTCATGCGCGCCGCACTGGAGCGCTACCGCATCGACCACACGCTCGTCGGCGAGAGCCGCCTGCGCTCGTCCGCGACGGGCCGCTCGGTGCTGCTGCCGTGGCTCGCCTTCTACGCGGTCAGCCTGCTGCCGATCGTCGTGGCCGGACTCGCCTTTCTCGGCAGCGTCGGGCTCCCGCTGCCCGCGGATCTGTTCGTCTCCCAGTCGAACGGCAAGATGGACACCTCCATCCTCAATCCACGCTACGCGGGGACGGCGGTAGGCACGTCCTTGGGCTGGCTGATCACCGCGCTCAGCCTCGCCGTCCCGCTGGTCCTGCTGCTGATCCCGTTCTACCGGGCGCGCGAGACCCGCGCTTTCCTCTCCGCCACGCATCTCGGCGAGGCCCGCCTCGTCTCGCGGCTGCAGGCGCGCGAATTCTACTGGCCCTACTTCGTCTACTTCCTGACGCTGCTGTTCTTCTTCCTCGTGATCGGTGTCCTGTTCGCGATGGTGGTCGGCGTCGCCGGCCCGAACGCGAATTCCGGCGCGCAGGCGGCCGCTTTGGTCGGCGGCGGGCTGCTCTATGCCGGCACGCTGCTCGGCATGGCGGTGATCTACGTCCGCATCGTCACCCACGGCCTCTGGGTCGCGGTGGCGAACGCGACGACCATCGAGAACGTCGCTGCGCTCGAGGCGGTGCTGGCCTCCGCCCGCACGCCCGCGAGCGGCCTCAACGAAGGCCTCGCCGACGCGCTGGATGTCGGCGGCGCCCTGGAAATCGGGTTTTAGCGCCGGGTGAACGCACCGCTCACCACCACCGGCCGCTACTTCGACGGGCGCAGCGCGCGGGCCCATCCCGTGCGGCTGCGCCTCGGCGAGCGGCTGGAGATCGCGGGCGAGGCTGTGCGCCTCGACTGGAGCCTCCTCGACCTGCGCGCCGCCGAGACGGCGCCGCCGCTCGCCCGGATCGGCCATGCCGAGCACCCCGGAAGCGTCGAGTTCGAGGATGCGGCCTTCGCCGAGGCGCTGGCCGCCCGCTGCCCCGACCTGAACCGGCGCGAGGGCGGGGGCGGGCTCACGCGGCTCGTGCTCTGGTCGATCGCCGCGGGCGTCTCGGTGGTGCTGACCGCGCTCTACGGCGTGCCGGCGGCGGCGAACCTCCTGGCCCCGCTGGTCCCGCCCTCGGTCGAGGCGCGGCTGGGGCAGGCGATCGAGACACAGGTCGTCGGCCTGCTGGGCGACCCGCCGCTCTGCGCGGCGCCGGAGGGGAGAGCCGTGCTCGACCGGCTCGTCGGGCGGCTGTCGCAGACCATGGCGCTGTCCCCGCCGCCGCAGGTGAGCGTGCGGCGGCACGCGACCGCCAACGCCCTGGCGCTGCCCGGCGGGCGGATCGTCGTCCTGTCCGATATCATCGCCAAGTCGAGGAGCGCCGACGAGTTCGCCGGCATCCTCGCCCACGAGTTCGGACATGTCGCGGCGCGCGATTCCATTCGCGCGGTGATCCGGGCCGGCGGCACCTCGTTCCTGCTGAGCCTCGTGCTCGGCGACCTCACCGGCTCGACCGTGCTGGTGGCCGTGGGGCAGGGGGCCATCGCGGCGGGCTATTCGCGCGAGGCCGAGCGCGCGGCGGACCGGGCGGCGGTCACAGGCGTCGACCGGGCCGGCGGCGACGGGCGGGCGCTCGCCGCCATCCTGGAGCGCATCACCGAGACCCACGACGAGACGCCCGGCGGGCTGACCGGCTTCCTGCGCTCGCACCCCTACACCGCCGAGCGCGCGGCGGCGATCCGGGCGATGCCGGGCGAGCGGACGGACGGGGCCTCGCTCCTGAGCGAAGCGGATTGGCGGACGTTGCGCGCCATCTGCGGCACGAAGGATGAGAAAGCGGATTGAAGAATCACGCCGAAGCTCACATTCGGCTCTTTGTCGAAGCGAAGCGCTTCGACCGACGTCAACCGCTCTCTCCGGCACCGGCATCTCGCAAAACAACGAGGCGTGCGCGGACGATATCGGCTCGGCCGCCCGGTCCTCGTATATTCCCCTCGACAAAGTGATCGAAGTCACGATCCGCGAACAGCTTCGCGAGTTGCTTGGCGATGAACTGCCGAATGTCAATGTCAGATCGCAGCATCTCCGCCACGATCTCCTCACGACCATCGACAACCAGAAGGATGTCTTCCAGATCGTGACTTGCGAGAAGATCGCCTTCGCCGCGGCCGAGATACGCCTCGAACTTCGTGGCGAGGAAGAGTTCCGGCGTCAGCAGTCGTATGGCGAGCGCCTCGGTCAGCAGATAGGCGACCGCCGTCTCGATGCCTCTCTTGTACCAACGGTTGGTGAAGCCGAGGATCGCCGCATCGTCGGGCATGAAGTCGACCTTGAGGTCGCCCAATCTCATTCGGCATATGACCGTGTCGTCGTCGGCTTCCGCAAAGCCTCTCTCGCGCAGTTGCGCCTGAAGGGCAGCCCATCCAGGGTACCCGGCCAAGTCGACGATGAGATCGACGTCGTCCGTCGTTCACACGTCTTCGAGGGTGACCTCATCGGTGATGAAGAGGGCGGTCGTGCATCCTCCGACGAACACCAGCCTGCTCCGAAGGTCGTCGCCCAAGACATCGGCAACGGACTGCAGCATTCGAAACAGGTGGCCTCGGACACTCATTTCGACATCAACCTGTCGGCGAGCTTATCCCTGGCGAGGCTCACCTCACGCTGGTTTCCAAGCCTGACGGCATCAACCAGAGCAAGATATTCATACAGTCGATCATCCTTGGCTGCCGCTTCGGGAACACTTCTGAACAGCGGCAAAATGGACTGCCCGATATCGCGGCCCGTGGCGGACGGCCAGACGTAGATGTACGTGCCTCCGCTGATCAGCATGTTTGTCAGCATTGGCGCGGCGAATGCAGTTGGAATACCGCGTGTCAGCGCTCCCGGCTCTGCAGGAAACACGAATTTCAGACCGTGAACGATGAAGCTGTAGAGATCACGGCGGTGAGGCTTTGGCCAACCGGTCTCGCGATCCTTGATGGCCATTCCGATCGAAAGAAGCCGCTTTATCGACGCACCGATTTCCGTCTTGCTGATGCCGAGCAGAGACTCGAGATTGCGAACGGAATACGCGGCGCCTCCCTGGAGATTCGAAACGAGATCCTGAGACCTCCTCCCATTCGCGGAATCCTGAAGGCTCACGAGCTTGAGCAGGACGACGACATCCTGGCCCTTGATTCCGTTCATGCGCGCGCGTCCGCTGTCCTAGGACTGAGGACAGACAACCACGGCGGAGTCGGCTTCGTCAACGGAGTGCGAAGCGCTTGTCGTGACGCGCTTCAATGGGGCAGCCTCGCTGTTTCGCCCTCGCCTCCGGCCTCACGCCGCCTCGACACTCGAAAAAATCTCGCAGACGACGCCCTCGGGCGGGAAGTCGATGCGGGCGTGGCCGCCGAGTTCGGCCGCCAGCCCGCGCTCGATCAGCCGCGAGCCGAAACCGCGACGGGCCGGCGGCACCACCGGGGGCCCGCCGGTTTCGCGCCAGACGAGATGGAGGCGGTGGGCGCCGTTCTCCGCCGGCTCCGTCCGCCAGCCGAACGCGACCCGGCCCTCGGGCAGGGAAAGCGCGCCGTGCTTGGCCGCGTTGGTGCAGAGTTCGTGCAGCACCATGCCCAGCGCTAGCGCCACGCGGGGCGGCAGGCGCAGATCCGGGCCCGACAGGGCAAAGCGTGGGCCCCCGGCCTGGAACGGGCGCAGCACCTCCTCGATCACCGCGTGCAGGCCGGCCCCGGCCCAGTTCTCCCGCGTCAGGATGTTGTGGGCCGCCGACAGCGCCAGCAGCCGCCCCTCGAACGCCTCCCGCTGCCGCGCCCCCGCGCCATCGAGCCCGCGAAAACTCTGGAAGGCGAAGGACTGCACGGTGGCGAGGGTGTTCTTCACCCGGTGGTTCAGCTCGTCCACCAGCAGGCGGCGCCCGGTCTCGCGCTGGCGCAGCTCCCGCGCCGCCGCGTCGAGGGCCCGGCCGGTGTCGCGGATTTCCCGCACGAGCGTCGGCGGCAGCACGGCCAGCGGTGCGCCGCGCCCGAGCCTTTCGGCCTGGGCGCAGACGGCATCGAGCGGACGCGCGAGCCGCCCGGCGAGCCACCACGCCAGGGCCGCGCCGGCCAAAGCCACGGCGAGGCCCGAGACCGCGATGGCCGTGCTCAGCTCCCGCACGGGCGCGAGCGCGCGGGCCGCATCGACCCGCGCCACCACGGTCCAGCCGAGGCCGGGATAGTCGCGAAAGCCCCGCGTCGGCTCGGTGGCGAAGAGATATGCGCTCGCTCCGTCGGGCCAGGGGCCGATCCGCGGGCCGGCCCCGTCGGCGCCGAGGCGGCGCGCGCCTGCGAGCGTCTCTTGCGGCAGGGTCCGCTTGAGCAGGTCGGGCGGCCCGTGCAGCACGACGCCGTCGCGCGACAGGAGCAGGATCTCGGTGCCGGCGCGCTGGCGCGTCAGGGTGCGCTCGAAGGCGGCGGCGGCGTCACGCGCCCAAGCCCAATCGAGATGGGCCGCGACGACGCCGACGAGCGTACCGTCCGGCGCGCGGACGGGGGCGGCCAGATCGACGAGCCGCAGCGGCTCGCCGTTCACCGGCGGCAGCACCTTGGCCAGCAGCCGCGCGTCGTGCACGTCGCCCGCAAACGGCCGCTCGCGCCCGGCCAGAAAATAGTCGCGGGCCGAGACGTCGGCGCCTTCGAGCAGGCCGTTGCTGGTGGCGACGATGCGCCCGGCGGCATCGGTGAGGAGCAGGATCGAGTAGGCCGGATAGGTCGTCTGCAGCCGCTCCAGCACCGCGCGCTTGGCCGGCAGGGGGGCGTCGGGCTCGCGCAGCGTGTCGAGGGTGGCCACCACCTGCACGTCGCGCCAGCGCTCGAACATGCCCTGGTCGAGGGTGCGGGCCATGTGGCTCGTCAGCTCGTCGAGCTGCGCGCCGACCTCCACCTCCAGCCGCGCGGTCGCCTGAGCGTGGACGAGGAGCGCCAGCGCCAGCGTCGAGACGAGGCCGAGGCTGCCGAAGGCGAGCGCCAGCACGAGCCGCAGCGGCAGCACCGGCCAGCGCGGGGCGGCCCGGGCCCCCGCACGCGTCCCGGATTGGGACGGGATCGACTGGGCCAGCTCGGCGTCGGTCTGCATCGATGGCGGCGCCCCGGGTATTTCGTGCCGCATCGGCTCGTTTGAGGGCCGGAACGCCTCGTTCGAGCGGATGCGCCGGCCCTGGCGGCGGACCGGTCACGCTGTCTTCGCCCGGCCTGCCACGGGGGGCAATCCTTCGCCCGTGGGGAAACAAATTTCACGACACAAGCGCGGCACGGTTGCATCAAGGTGCCGGTCCATCGCCGATCTTGGCGATTTTTGCGCCGCGAACCGGCCTTTGCGCGTCCGTCAAGAATGTTCCTGCGGATAAGCTTAACTATTTGCCCTCGCCACACCCCACGCGAAACGCCCCGGAGCGGAGACGGCATGGCGCAGGCAGCACCCAGAAAGGCCCCCGTGAAGGCATCCCGCATCCGCGCCCTGTGGCCGAGCCGGGACCTGCGTCCCCCGCCGCCGGAGCCGGTGCGGGTCCCGGCGGCCCCCGCCGACGAGAGCCTTCCCCTGCGCGGCCTCACCGCGCACGAGCTGATCGCCATGGCCCGCGCGGCGCGGGCGCGGAGTTTGGAGGCGGAAGGGGCTGATTCGGCGGCCGGTTGATCCGCCCGAAGGCCGCTACTCCCCCTCTCCCCGCACGGTGGGGAGAGGAGATGCGCACCATCGGTGCCGGCACAAAAATGCCGCCCGTCCGGCGAGGGACAGGCGGCGTTTTCCGTCTCGCGAATAATCTACTGTACCAGCGCCAGCCGCCCGCGGGCCTCGCCCGAGCCGGTGCGGATCGGCGGTTCGACGTGGCCGGCGAAGAAATCTTCGACCATCTCGCGCAGGACTTCGGCGAGGTCGCCGCCGCGGTCGGCCTCGATATGCACGTCGGTGCCGACCGAGCGGCCGAGGCTCGGGGCCCCGTTGCTGGCCAACGCGGCGAGGCGCTCGTCGTAGCCGGCGCTCAGCCCCGTGACCGCGATGTAGTTGCGCCCGCCGAGGACCGGCCCGTACCGCACGCCGACGCGCTGCTCCTTGTCGGCGGCGTTGCGCAGAACGGCGGTGAAGCCGACGAAGTCGTCGCGATCCACCTCCGGGGCCGGGCAATCGATCCGGCCGTGGGCGACGCCGTCCTCCGCCAGCACCTCGGCCATCAGGGTCAGGGCCTCGGAGACGGGGGCGAGCGCCCGCGTGCCCTCTTCGAGCAGCCGGGCGCGCAGGCGGTTCTTCTGCGCGTCGGCGGCGCGGAGCCGTGCGCGGAAGCGGTTCTTGATGTCGAACGGGTTCGTCATGGATTCGGTCCCTCCCGGGAAGGTCCGGAAATTCGCTGTCGATTCCGAAGCTAGAAATTCGCTCAATAAGCGTCAAGATGATGCACAGTATTCGCGCCTGCCTCGACAACAGGCTATTGCGCGGGCTTTGGCCATGCCTGTTTTTTAGGCGATCACGACCGCAGCGCGATGAGTGCAGTGCACGCGGCGACAGAGTTCGCCCTGCGTTGCGCAGATCGGGCCAAACCGCGTATTCGGGCAACGGGGTCCGAGAGGGCCGGTTCCACGAGGGGGTTTCAGGCTTGGGCGGTTCGATCGCGAGCATGACGGGCTTCGCCCGCGCCGCCGGCACCACCGGCGCGGTGCAGTGGCTGTGGGAGATCCGCACGGTCAACGGACGCGGGCTCGACATCCGGGTGCGGGTGCCGGGCGGCTTCGAGGCGGCGGGCGAGGCGGCCCGCGCCGCGCTCTCCAAGGCGCTGGCGCGCGGCCAGTGCCAGCTCGGCCTGACCCTGACCCGGCCCGATACGGCGGCGCGGGTGCGCATCGACGAGGCGCTGCTGGCCGACCTCGCGGCGTCGGTCGCGCGGGTGCCGCGGCCCGCGGGCATTGCGCCTGCGACGCTCGACGGGCTCCTGTCGGTGCGCGGCGTCGTCGAGATCGAGGCGGAAGGCCCTGCCGACCCGGATGCGCTGAACCGCGACCTCGTGGACGGCGCGCAGGCGCTGGTGGCCGACCTCGTCGCCGCCCGGCGGACGGAGGGCGCCTCGCTCCACGCCATCGTCGGGGGCCAGCTCGCCGAGATCGCCCGGCTGACGCAGGCGGCGGAGGACTGCCCGGCGCGACGCCCCGAGGCGGTGCGGGCGCGGCTCCAGGCGAGCATCGCCGCGCTGACCGACGGCACCGGGCTCGATCCCGACCGGCTGCATCAGGAGGCGCTGCTCCTGGCCGCCAAGGCCGACGTGCGCGAGGAACTCGACCGCCTGCGCGCCCATGGGGCGGCGGCGAACGACTTGCTGGCGGCGGGCGGCGCCATCGGGCGGCGGCTCGATTTCCTGGCGCAGGAACTCGGCCGCGAGGCCAACACGCTGTGCGCCAAGGCGAACGACATCGCGCTGTCGCGGATCGGACTCGACTTGAAGGCCGTGGTGGAGCAATTCCGCGAGCAGGTGCAGAACGTCGAGTGAGAACCGGTATGAACCAGGGTCGGACGGAGGGCGGACGGGATGCCAAGGCCGAGCGGCGTGGCCTGATCCTGATCCTGTCCTCGCCTTCGGGGGCGGGCAAGACGACGCTGACGCGGGCCATCGCCCAGAAGAGCGACTGGGGCCTCGACCTGTCGATCTCGGTCACCACGCGGGCGCGCCGCCCCTCGGAGATCGACGGACGCGACTACCGCTTCATCGACCGCGAGGCGTTCGAGGACCTGCGCACCCGCGACGACCTGCTCGAATGGGCGGAAGTCCACGGCAATTTCTACGGCACGCCGCGCCGCCCGGTGGAGAAGACGCTGTCGCAAGGGCGCGACATGATCTTCGACATCGACTACCAGGGCACGCGCCAAGTGCGGCAGCGGCTGCAGGACGACGTCGTCACCGTCTTCATCCTGCCGCCGAGTTTTTCCGAGCTGCGCCAGCGGCTGGAGCGGCGGGCGGAGGATTCGCCCGACACGATCGAGCGGCGGCTCGCCAACGCCCGCAACGAGATGCAGCGCTGGAGCGAGTACGACTACGTCATCGTCAACGACGACCTCGACGAGTCCTTCCGCGCGCTCCAGGCGATCCTGGCCGCCGAGCGGCTCAAGCGCAGCCGCCGCACCGGGCTCGCCGCCTTCGTCGAGGGCTTGCTGACGGAAGCCGGCGGCGGGCGCTGACCGGCCGCCGAGCCCGACGCCGCCCTACCCGCGCCGCTCGATTGCCGACTCCGTTTCCGATGATCGCTCCCGAATCCTGCGGCTTTGAGCCCCGTTCTCGCCAGGGAACGGTTCAGCCTGCTCGTGCATTCGCGCGCGTCCTTTCTCGGACTGCGCAGTTTAACCTTTGATCATCGGTATTATCGACACGGCCTGACGAGCGCATTTCATCCATCAAATTCAATTGAATGGATCGCCACCGCGGCCTTTCCATACTCGCTCCGTCGCCAGCACAGCAGTGCATCGGCAGCCGAACTAGCATTTATCAATACAAGAGCCGTGCCACGCTGGCAGAAGCCAGCAAATGACATTTCTCTCAAGGGCCCACCGCCCGCTCAGGAGTTTGCCGTCATGCCGCAACTCGTCCTCGTCCCCTCCCCCGCTTCCGGTCAGACCCGCGTCACCTTCACCTCTTCGGAAGTCGGGAACGGCAACGCCAACGATTCCGGCACCCTGACCAATCAGGACGGCGGCCTCGCCGTCCGCGTCCAGGCGGAGGCGAGCGACGGCACGCTGACAGGACCGGTCACGCGCTACACCGACGAGGACATCGTCTTCATCGCCGGCGACGACGAGGACAGCACGTTCGACGTGCGCGACCTCGTCAGTGGCGTGTCGCGCGGCAACCAGTTCGCCTCGGTCCAGCTCGGCACCCAGAACGCCGACGTCCTGGGCTCCCCCGCGGAGGCGCGTCCGACCTACATCAACGGCGGCATGGGTGCGGACAGCATCTCGGGCGGCACGGCCAACGACTTCCTCGTGGGCGGCGGCGGCGGCGACCTACTCATCGGCAATCTCGGGGACGACGGCATCCTGGGCGGCGGCGGCAACGACACCGCGCGGCTCAACGTCTCGACCGACGGAGCCGACACGATCGACCTCGGCGACGGGGCGGACCGGATCGAGGTGGACCGCGCGACGGCGGGCCAAGTCCGCCTGAGCTTCACCTCGGCGGAGGTCGGCAACGGCAGCGCCAACGACGGTGGAACGCTGACAAACCAGGACGGCGGCCTTGCCGTGCGAATCCAGGCCGAGGACGGCTCCGACGGGCTGACCGGGCCGATCAGCCGGGCCGACGACGAGGGCATCACCTTCGTGGCGGGCACCGGCGTGACCTTCGACGTGCGCGACCTCGTGAGCGGCGTGCAGCGCGGCGACCAGTTCCGCACCGCGACGCTCGGCACCGCCGCGGGCGAGACGATCAACGGCACGGCGGAGGCCGACTATATCAATGCCGGGGCGGGCAACGACGTCCTGCGCGGCCTCGCGGGCAACGACTTCCTCGTGGGCGGAGGCGGCAACGACACGCTGGAGGGCGGCACCGGAGCCGACGGCCTGCTCGGCGGCGCGGGCAACGACATCTACGGCGTCGACAGCGGCCGCGACCGGGTGATCGAAGCGGCAGGCGGGGGCTACGACCGGGTCTACACCACCTCGTCCTACAGCCTGGCGGCCGGGCAGGAGATCGAACTTCTCCACCTCCTCGCCTCGACCGGCAACGCCGACCTCGACCTGAAGGGCAACGAGTTCGACCAGACGCTCTTCGGCAATGCCGGCGACAACCTCCTCGAAGGCGGCGGCGGTGCCGACATCCTGATCGGCGGGCTCGGCGACGACATCTACGGCGTCGACAACCTCCGGGATCAGGTGTTCGAGCAGGCGGGCAGCGGCTACGACCGGGTCTACACCAACACGTCCTTCAGTTTGGCTGCGGGGCAGGAGATCGAACTTCTCCACCTCCTCGCCTCGACCGGCAACGCCGACCTCGACCTGAAAGGCAACGAGTTCGACCAGACGCTCTTCGGCAATGCCGGCGACAACCTCCTCGAAGGCGGGGGCGGCGACGACATCATGATCGGCGGGCTCGGCGACGACATCTACGGCATCGACAGCGCCGACGATCAGGTGTTCGAGCAGGCCAACAGCGGCAACGATCGAGCCTACCTCACCTCGTCCTACACGCTCGCCGCAGGCCAGGAGATCGAGCTCCTCCATCTCCTTCGCTCCACCGGCAGCGCCAACCTCGACATCACCGGCAACGAGTTCGGCCAGAGGCTGTCGGGCAATGCCGGCAACAACGTCCTCGACGGCGGCGGCGGTGCCGACGTGCTGGCGAGCGGCTTCGGGGCGGACACCTTCGTGTTCTCGACCGCGCTGGGCGCCGGCAACGTCGATCGGATCGAGGACTTCTCCAGCGCCGACACGATCCGGCTCTCGGCCGAGATCTTCACGGCGCTGAGCCCCGGCGCGCTGAGCGCCGACGCGTTCAAGGATGTCGGCACGGGCGACAACGTCGATGCGAACGACCGCATCGTCTACGACAGCCGCACGGGCGCCCTGTCCTACGACGCGGACGGCTCGGGCGCCGGAGCCTCGGTGCAGTTCGCCACCCTCGACAACCGGGCCGCGCTGAACGCGGGCGACTTCGTTGTCGCCTGATCGGGCGTCGCCGGAGCTTTTCGGCTCCGGCGGCTCTCCCTACTCCGCGGCACTGCGCGGCGGGTTCTCCCACACGTCGCCGATCTGGGCGGCGTGCAGGCGGCGGTAATAGCCGTCCAATCCGAGCAGGGCCTCGTGCCGGCCCTGCTCGGCGATGCCGTGCTCGGCCACCACGACGATGCGGTCGGCGTGGCGGATCGTGGCGAGGCGATGGGCGATGACCAGCGTGGTGCGGCCTTGCGCCAACTCGGCGAGGGAGGCCTGGATCTCGCGCTCGGTCTGGGTGTCGAGGGCCGAGGTCGCCTCGTCGAGGATCAGGATCGGCGGGTTCTTCAGGAAGGCGCGGGCGATGGCGAGCCGCTGCTTCTGCCCGCCCGACAGCTTCACCCCGCGCTCGCCGATCACCGTGTCGAGCCCGTCCGGCAGCGAGCTAACGAGGCCGTCGAGCCGGGCGCTGGCGGCGGCGGCCATGATCTCGGCCTCGCTCGCGTCGAGGCGGCCATAGGCGATGTTCTCGCGGATGGTCCCGGCGAACAGGAAGACGTCCTGCTGGACGATGCCGATGCGGCCGCGCAGCGAGCCCTGCGTCAGGTCGCGGATGTCGTGGCCGTCGATGGTGATGCGGCCGGATTCCGCCTCGTAGAAGCGGGGGATCAGCGACAGCAACGTGGTCTTGCCCGCCCCCGAGGGACCGACGAAGGCCACCGTCTCGCCCGCCCGGATGGCGAGATCGACGTTGCAGAGCACCGGCCTGTCGGAAGAGTAGCCGAAGCTGACGCCTTTGAGGCTGATGTCGCCCTTGAGCGGCGGGGCCGGAATGGCGTTCGGACGGTCGGCGATGTCGGGCTCGGTGGCGAGCAGCTCGCGATAGCGGCGGAAGCCCGCGATGCCCTTCGGGTAGGTCTCGACCACGGCGCCGATCTTTTCGAGCGGCCGGTAGAACACGCCGACCAGCAAGAGGAAGCCGACGAAGCCGCCGGCCGTCAGATCGCCGCGCACGACGAAGTAGGCACCGCCCAGCAGCACGACGATCTGGACAAGGCGTAAGCCCAGGTAGTTGATCGACAAAGCCGCGGCCATCAGCCGGTACGCCTCCAACTTGGCCGCGCGGTAGCGGGCGTTGTCGGTGGCGAACAGGGCGCGCTCGTGCGGCTCGTTGGCGAAGGCCTTCACCACGCGGATGCCGCCGACATTCTCCTCGATGCGGGCGTTGAAGGCGCCGACGCGGCCGTACTGCGCCTGCCAGTTGCGGGTCATGCGCCCGCCGTAGCGGATCGTCACGAAGGCGATGAGGGGCAGGATCGCGGCGGTGGCGAGCGCGAGTTGCGGATGCACCCACGTCATCAGGGCAAAGGCGCCGAGAAGCGTCATCACGGCGATGAACACGTCCTCGGGCCCGTGATGGGCGACCTCGCCGATTTCCTCCAGATCCTTCGTGACGCGGGCGACGAGGTGGCCGGTCTTCTGCCCGTCGAAGAAGCGGAACGAGAGTTTTTGCAGGTGCGCGAAGGCGCGCTCGCGCATCGTCGTCTCGATGTTGATGCCGAGCACGTGGCCCCAATAGGTCACCACCACCATGAGGCCGGCATTGGCGACGTAGAGGAGCGCGAGGCCGGCGGCCGCCAAAATAATCAGCCCGAAATCCTGGCGCGGCAGCAGCACGTCGACGAAGGCCTTCACCGCCATCGGGAAGCCTAGTTCGAGCAGGCCCGACAGCACGGCACAGCCGAAATCGACCAGGAACAGGGTCCGGTAGGGCCGGTAATAGGCGAAGAAGTCCTTCAGCATGGGAGGGGGTGTCGCCTGGTCTTTTCGGGGTCGAACGAGGAGGCCGCGGAATGGCGGATAACGGAGGGCCGGGCCGCGGGCCAGCCCCAGTGATGCAGGGGCGCCCTCATGCCGCCGCCCGGTCGGCGTCGAGCGTGCGCGTGATGGCCCCGCGCAGGAGCGCGACGGCGACCCCGTAGAACGGCAGGCACAGGGCGAAATAGGCGGGCCAGCCGACCGCGCCCGCGAGCGCCGGGGCGGCGACCCGCAGCGGCATCGCGGCGAAGAAGGCGGCGCCGAACAGCAGCGCGTAGTCGGTGGCGGGCTGCGGTCCCTCGGCCCAGCGGTAGATCATGGTGAAGACCGGCACGCCGAGCCCGCCGGCCGCGAGCGTCCCGAAGACCGCCGCCGCGAGCCCGAGCCCGCCCGAGCCGGTGGCCGTCGCGCCCAGCATCAGGAGGCCGGAGGCGCCCACACCCAATGCCGAGACCGTGACGAGGGGCACGAGGCCGAACCGACGCACCAGCGCGCCGGAGACCAGCGCCATGGCGAGATTGATGCCGGCCGCGAGACTTCCGGTGACGAGCCCGACCTGCGCCAGCGGCACGCCGAGATCGGCCAGCGCGAAGCTGTTGACGCTGGTGAGCGCGAACAGGGCGGCGAAGTAGAGGCCCAGCACCCCCACGCGCCCGCCGAGCCTGCGCAGCCGCGCGAAGTCGAGTTTCTTTCGCACAGCGGTGGATGCACGGCGGCGCAAAGTGGGCTCGGGGTAAAAAAGGATCGGCAGGAGGCAGAGCGCGTTCAGCCCGGCCACACTCAGCACCACGGCCTGCCAGCCGAGCCGGTCGTAGGCCGCGATCAGCATGCCTGTCCCGACGATGCCGCCGAGCGAGGCCCCGCCGAGCTTGGCCGAGGTGACGTACGGGCGCCGCTCCGGCTCCACCGTCTCGACCACCAGGGCTTCGAGGGCGACGTCCATCGTGGCGAGGCAAAAGAAGATGGCCAGCGCCAGCCCGAACAGGGCGGGAAGCGGCCACGCCTCGCCAAAACTCAGCACGGCCAGGAGCGCGATCCCGAACGCCTGCATCCCGACGATCCAGCCGAGCCGGTGCGGCAGAAGCGGCAGGCGGAACCGATCGACCACGCCCGCCCACAGGAACGTGAGGCCGACCGGCAGGTTGATGAGCTGCAACAGGCCGACCTCGGCGAGATCGATCCCGCGCACGCGCAGGATCAGCGGCGCCCCGCTCGCCAGGAAGCCGAGCGTCGCCCCGAAGGTGACCGAGAGGCAGAAGAACGGCGCGAGCCGGAGCAGGAGCGCCGATCCGGGCCAGCCCGCGACCGATTCAGAGGCGCTCAATTTTGCGCGCCGCCTCGTCGATGATGTCGGCGACCGCGAACCCGAACGCCTTGTCGGATTGGCCCGACAACCGCTGGCCCAAAACCGTCTTGAGGTTCTGCATCGCCCGCCAGACCGGGTCGGCGGGCGACGGCGCCTCGCCCGCGGCGAGCGCCCGCAGCCGCTCCAGCGCGGCCTCGGCCTCGGCGCGGTGGGCGCTCAGATGGGCCGTACCGTCCGGGGTGATCGCGAACAGGCGGCGCGAGCCCTCCGAGGCCTTGGCCTCGACATGGCCGAGTTCCTCCAGCAGCGTCAGGGTCGGGTAGATCGTGCCGGGGCTCGGCGCGTAGGCGCCGCCGGTCAGCCCCTCGATCTCGCGGATCAGGTCGTAGCCGTGCCGCTCGCCCGCCTCCATCAGCAGGAGCAGGGTGTGGCGCAGCTCGCCGGCATCGAACATCCGCCGCCGCCCCCGCTTAAAGCCGCCCTGCCCTTCGTCGTCCCACCCGGGAGGCCCGTGGCGGCGCCCGCGATGCGGGCCGTGGTCGATGGCGTGTCGCATGACGATCTCGGCTGACGTTGTTACGTTCAGTCAAGCGATGCGTCTAAGATATATCTTTGTCAATCGCCGAGTGACAGCGTAGCGCGTGGCTTCCCCTCCCCCCGTCATTCCGGGGCCGCGCAGCGGAACCCGGAATCCACCCGTGATGCGCGGTGCCCAGTCGCACTCGAACCGTCGAGGCCAGTCGTGGATTCCGGGTTCGCCTCCGGCGCCCCGGAATGACGGCGGTGGGGTTTCTCGGATTGGGAGGTGACACCAATGACTGTCGGACCCGACCATTCGGCCTACGCCACGTCGGCGGCGGGAAACGCCAGATACCCACCCCGCAGCGCCCCGAACCGAACCAGCCGGCGGGCGCAGAGTGGCCCCAGGCGGCGGTGGCGCTCGTATGCCAACCCGGTGGTCGCGGCGGCGACGTCCTCGCCGTGGCGCAGGATCAGCAGGGCCTTGAGCAGGGTCCACGGGTGTTCCAGCCCGCCCAGGATCGCGGCGAGCGCCGAGGGGTCGGCGGCATCGAAGGCCGCGACCGTCGGGGACAGCGGCAGGCCGGCGGCGCGGGCGAGGCCGGCCAGGACGTCCTCGGTGCGGCGCAGGCCCGCCCAGCGTTCGAGCTGGACGGGGCCGGGCGGGATGGCGGTGAAGCGTTGGCGCACGAAGGCGTCGGAGGAGGCGAAGCGCGCGAGCCGCGGCTCGGGAACCGGAGCGGTCAGGGTCTCGGCCACAGTCTCGATCAGGCGCTCGGGGTCCGGGTCGTCGTCGCGGTGAAGATCGAACCGCAGTTCGCCGAGCGCCCGCGCGCGGGTCAGGTCGAGGAGCACCGGGCGGTGCTCAGGCGACAGATCGGGCCGGAGCGCGAGGCGCAGCGTCACGGCTTCGCTCTCGCGAGCGCAGGCCAGCAGTCGGCCGAGCCCCTCGGGCGAGAAACGGGCGCCGGGATTGTCGAGGAGCCGGACGGCGACGCGGGCGCCGCCGCGGCGCACCAGCGCGTCGGTGACGGCGGGGGCGAGTTCCGAGCGCGTGGCCAGCGCGAGGCGATGGGCCTCGCTGCCTCGCTCCGCGACGTCGGCCAAAAACTCCGGCGGCAGGCTGGTGCAGCGGGCGAGCAACGGCGCGGCGACCGCGGCGGCGGCATCGCTGGCCAGCGCCCGCGTGGTGCGGGGCGGCCCGAGCCGGAGATCGGCCAGCCCCTCGGCGAAGGTTTTTCGCGCGGCGGTGTCGATCTGGGCGCACAGGCCGTGGAGCAGGGCGTCGAAGGCGGGTTTGTCCGCCACCGGCAGGCGCGACCAGCGCCGCGTCAGCAGGTCGGCGGAGTCCAGCACGAGCTGCGATTGCCGTATTCGCTCGCCGTCGCGCAGGGCCTGCTCGATCCCGGCGACGAGGGCGTCGAGCTGCGCCCGGGAATGGGGCCGCGCCGGCACGCGTCAGGACGCCTGCCGCACGGCGGACGCCTCGGCCAGACCCTCTTCGCGCCGCAGGGCGTTGATGAGGTAGGGGTGCCAGAGCCCGAAGCTCTCGTGCACGCCCTTGTCCACGTCGAAGAAGCGGAACGGCTTCTTCAGGAAGCCCGACGCGCCGAAGGTGGCGAGCTGGCGGCGCATGCCTTCCTCCATCGCCGCGCCGGTCATCAGCAGCCGCGCATCGGGATGCCGGTCGTTGATGCGGCAGGCGACCTCGAGGGCGGGATAGTCGGGCAGGTTCATCTCGATGATGGCGAGATCGATGCTGCGCCGCTCGCTCACCCGCATCGCCTCGTGGCCGCCCGAAGCCTCGATGATGTTGAAGGTGAAGTGGCTCTGGCCCAGCAGCTTGCGCATCAGCGCGCGGGTCGCCCGGCCGGGATCGACCACGAGCAGGTCGAGCCGCCGGGCGATGACGCGGGCCGCGTCGAGCACGCGTTCGATGTGGGTGTCGCCCAGCGGCTTCAGGATGACGTCGTAGGCGCCGAGCCGGGTGGCGACCGAGGGCCAGCGCGGGGCCAGCATGTCGGTGACGAGGACGATGAGCCCCTGCGGGTTCTCGCTGCGGTGCCAGCGGGCGATGTCGGCGCCGTTGGTCTGGGGCAGGGCGACGTCGATGAACAGCACGTCCACCCGGCTTTCCGCGAGCAGCCGGTCCAGCGCCACGCCGTCGGCGGCCTCGATCACGGCGGCGTCCGGAGCGATGCGCTGCACCGCCTCGACCAGGGTGAGCCGGGTCTCCTCGTCGGGGTCGGCGACCAGGATGGTGGGTGCGCTCAAGGATGGGCCCCGTCGGGTCGGGACGGCCTGTCCCCTGGGGCTCACCCTAAACGCAGGTTCCTAAGATTCCTTTCGCGGGAGGGCGGCGGCGGCGCGGAAGCCAAGCCCGCAGAGGCGGGCGCCGGCGCTTGAGGCCAGCAGGAAAACCGAGGTCATCGCCTTGGCACTGACCTCGGGCTCGCGTTGCGGCGAGGAAGGCCCCATATGGGCCTTTCGCTCCCGAGGCAGGCATCGCCCCTCGGCGCCGCGCCCCCGCCCCACAGGACCCATGCCTCAGACGGAACACGAGCCCATGAGCGCCGGACACGCCCCCACCCCCACGGCCGCGCTCGAAGGCGGCGACGACGCCGTGCTGCCCTTCGCCGTCGAGGCGCTCGATCTGCGCGGGCGCGCGGTGCGGCTCGGACCGTCGATCGACACGATCCTGCGCCGCCACGGCTACCCCGATGCCGTCGCCCGGCTGATCGGCGAGGCGGCGGCGCTGACGGCGCTGCTCGGCGCCTCGCTCAAGCTCGAGGGCCGGTTCCAGCTCCAGACCAAGACCGACGGGCCGGTGGGGATGCTGGTGGTGGATTTCGAGGCGCCCGACCGCCTGCGCGCCACCGCCCGGTTCGAGGCCGACGCCGTGGCGGCGCTGGGGGCCAAGGCGCGCGCGCCGGAGCTGATGGGCCGCGGGCATCTCGCCATGACGATCGACCAGGGCTCGGCCCAGAGCCGCTACCAGGGCGTCGTGCCCCTCGATGGCCAGGGGCTGGAGGAGGCCGCGCACCAGTATTTCCGCCAGTCGGAGCAGATCCCGACGCTGGTGCGCCTCGCAGTGGCCGAGCAGATGGAGGCCGGCGAGAGCCGCTGGCGCGCGGGCGGCCTGCTGGTGCAGTTCCTGCCGACCTCGCCCGACCGCCTGCGCCAGGCCGATCTGCCCCCCGGCGACGCCCCGGAGGGCCACGACATCCTCACCGGCCAGCCCGCCGAGGACGACGCCTGGACCGAGGCGCGCAGCCTCGTCGGCACGATCCAGGACCACGAGCTGATCGACCCGGGCGTATCGAGCGAGCGGCTGCTCTACCGGCTGTTCCACGAGCGCGGCGTGCGGGTGTTCGAGCCGCAGGGGCTGGTCGAGCGATGCCGCTGCTCGCAGGAGCGGGTGATGGGCATGATCCGCTCGTTCTCCCCGCAGGAGCGGCACGAGATGATCGCCGACGACGGCAGCATCGCGATCACCTGCGAGTTCTGTTCGCGCCGCTACGTGCTCGACCCGGCGGAAGTGGAACGGGAGATCGCGGCGGCGTCGTAGAGGCGTCAGTCGCCCGACTGCGCCGACCACGTGGCATGCCGCACCTCCGGCCGCGCCTCCAGCGCGGTCGTCACCGCGTCGAGTTCCTTCGCCTGCACGGTCGTGGCGGTCAGCGTGGCGATGACGTCGACCGCCTCCTCGCCGCGCTCCTCGACCTCGATTGCGCCGATGGGATAGCCCGCCGCCTCCAGGCGCTCGACCAGGAGATCGCGGGCCGGGCCGGAATGGTCGGGGGCCACCGTCACCTGCACCTCGTAGGTCGCCTCGGTCGCACTCTCGTCGATCGGGATGCGGTCGATCAGGTTGACGAGCGGGCGCAGCAGCGTGTTGCCGGCCAGCACCGCCACCGTGACGAAGCAGGCCTCCAGCGGCAGGTCGGCCCCGGCGAAGGCGCCGACCGCAGCCGAGCACCAGAGCGTGGCGGCGGTGTTGAGGCCGCGCACGTTCATGCCTTCCTTCATGATGACGCCCGCGCCCAGGAAGCCGATGCCGGAGACCACGTAGGCGACGACGCGGGTAGCGCCGTCGCCGCCGGTCAGCCGCATGCCGAGATCGACGAAGGCGGCGGCGCCCAGCGCCACCAGCACCGCCGTGCGCAGGCCCGCGGTGCGCTGCCGGTACTGCCGCTCGACCCCGATCAGGGTGCCGAGCCCGAAGGCGGTGGCGAGGCTGATCGCCGAGTTGAGGGCTTCGGGCGTCGGGAAGGGAAAGGGGCCGGGCATGCGTCGTCCGTGTTCGTGCGCCGCCCCCGCTGACGGACGAGCGTGACGCTGGCATGACGCCGTTCTGGCAGGAATCGCGCGCTGTTGAAGCCGCATACCCCGCGCCCCACGGGCAAATCGCCCTACCTTGCCGGTGGCCGGCGCCGCGGGATTGACGGGGCGCGGCGGCAGCGGGCACACCGGAACCAACCTGGGCACCTTAAGAATAAGCCCAAAGAATAAGATCACCCTGAGGAGATGCGCATGAGGCAGGCCGCCCATCCTGCGAACGCCCGGTCGTCGATCCGCGGGGTCGCCTTCGCATGAGCGGTCAGGCTCTCGCCGCGGCGCCGACCGCGGACGGCGTCCGCGACCGCCTCCTTCAACTGCGCGACGGCCTCGCCCACGGGCTGATCGGCGCCGACAAGCTGGTCGAGCGCCTGCTGATCGGGCTGCTGACCGGCGGCCACCTGCTGATCGAGGGCGCGCCGGGTCTGGCCAAGACCCGCGCGGTCAAGCGCCTGTCGGACGGGCTCGACGGCTCCTTCGCCCGCGTGCAGTGCACGCCGGACCTGATGCCCGCGGACCTCACCGGCACCACCGTCTGGCGCCAGGACCAGGGCGAGTTCGAGTTCCTGCCCGGCCCACTGTTCCACTCGCTGATCCTCGTGGACGAGGTGAACCGCGCGCCGCCCAAGGTGCAGTCGGCGCTCCTCGAATCCATGGCCGAGGGTCAGATCACGGTGTCGGGCCACACCCACCGCCTGCCCGATCCGTTCATGGTGGTGGCGACCCAGAACCCGATCGAGCATGCCGGCACCTTCCCCCTGCCCGAGGCGCAGCTCGACCGCTTCCTGCTCCACGTCGTCGTCGAAATGCCGGACGAGGCCTCCGAGCGCCGCATCCTCGATCTCGTCGAGGGCGAGCTGAACCACCATGCCGAGGCGATGCCGGTGAAGCTGTCGGTGGCCGAGGTGATCGCGGCGCGTGAGGCTGCGCTCGCCACCTACGTCTCGCCCGCGCTCAAGGATTATCTCGTGCGGCTGGTCTCCGGCACCCGCACCGACGCGGTGGCGCCGGAGCTGCGCGCGGCGATCGAGCACCCAGCCTCGCCCCGCGGCACGCTCGCCCTGATGGTCGCCGGCAAGGCCCGCGCCTACCTGCACGGCCGCGACCACGTCGTCCCCGAGGACATTGCGGAGCTGGCCGCCGACGCGCTGGCCCACCGCATCGGCCTGACGTGGCGCGCCGCCGCCGAGGGGCGCACCACGCGGGGCATCGTCGCCGGGCTCGTCGAGCGGACGCGGGCGCTCTGACATGGCGGGCTCCGCGACGCCCGCGACCGACCCTCTGGAGACGCCCGGCATCCACCTCTCGGGGGCCGGGCTGATGAGCCTGCGCCACCTCGCCCGGCGCGGCGTCTCGCCCTCGACCAAGACCATCGCGGGGCTGCCCGGCGGGATCGTCACGCGCAAGCGCGGGCGCGGCTCCGAGCCCGACGACGTGCGGCTGTGGTCGGAGGGCGACGACCGCCGCTTCATCGACCGCAACGCCACCGCCCGCACCGGCGAACTGCACGTGCGCACCCACCACGACGAACGCGACCGCGCGGTGGTGCTGCTGGCCGACTTCCGGCCCTCCATGCTGTTCGGCACGCGGCGCGCCTTGCGCTCGGTCGCGGGCGCGGAGGCCCTGGCGCTGCTCGGCTGGCGCATCGTCGGCGACGGCGGGCGCATCGGCCTGATCGTGGCGTCGGCGGGCGAGCCCGCCGTGGTGCGCCCGTCCGGCGGCGAGCGGGCGATGACGGCGGTGACCGGCGCGCTCGCCCACGCCCACGCGGCGGCGCTGGCGAGCCATGCCAAGGACGACCCGCCGCTGACCGACACGCTGGCGCTCGCCCGCTCGCTGCTGCCGTCCGGCGGCCACCTCGTCATCGCCACCGCCCTCGACGCGCCGGGCCCGGAGATGGAGAGCCTGATCACGGCGCTCGCCGAGCGCCTCTCGATCCGCCTGCTCCTCGTCAGCGACGCCTTCGAGCGCACCCGCCCGCCGGGCTTCTACCCCTACGCCATGCCCGACGGCCGCCGCGGCACCGTCGAGGCCGGGCGCTCGGGCGCCCCCGTGGCGAACGCCGACGAGCGGCTGGCCCGCCTCCACGCCTGCGGCGTCGAGGGCCTGCGCATCGACGTGGAGGGCGGGCCGGAGAGTTACGCGCCCCTGATGGAGCGGCTCGATGCGGTGCTGTGAGAACAAGGCACCCCCCTCTCCCCGCACGCGGGGAGAGGGTCGCGGCGACCTCGTCGTCGTCGCGACGAGCGGTAGCGGGGGTGAGGGGGCGTGGCCGGAAGAGTCACACTCGTCGACGCCCCCTCACCTTCGGCTGCCGCCTCGCTCCGGCGACGACAGGGTCGCCGAAGCCCTCTCCCCGCGTGCGGGGCGAGGGGATGCAGCGGCGGCGTCGCGACCATGACCGCCCCCCCTCCCCTCGACCTCTCGGCCCTCCGCCCCCTCCACCTCCCCACCGGCGGCGGCGGGGCGGTGCAGCCCGAGGTCGTGGCCGTCATCGCGCTCGGCTTCGGCCTCGCGCTGCTGGTCGGCCTCATCCGCATCGTCCGGGCACGGCTCGGCGCGTCCGTGCGGCGGGCGGCCCTGCGGGAACTCGCGCTCGCCAAAAACCTCCCGCCCGAGCCCCGGCGGGTGGCGCAGGCGCGGCTGCTGCGGCGGCTGGTCCGCACCCTCAAGGGCGAGGAGGCCGCCCGCACCCGCGGGCCCGCCTGGGCTGAGACGCTCGACACCACCTTCGCCACCGATTTCTTTCGCAGCGGCCCCGGACAGGCCCTCACCGACGGCCTCTACCGGCGCCCCGGCTCGACCGATTCGGAACAAATCGATGACGGCCTGACCCGTCTCCTCTCGCGGATCAGGGCCTGACCCGATGCCCGCTTGGCTCACCGCCCTCGTCTCGGCCTTCGACTTCGCCGCCCCCCTCGCGCTGCTGCTGCTGCCCCTGCCGCTCGTCGCTGCCCGGCTGATCCCGCCGGAGCGCGAGGGCGCCAGCGGCGCGCTGCGGGTGCCGCCCTCGCTCGTCGGCGACACCGCGAGCGCCGGTTCCATCGCCGCCCGCGGAAAACGTCGCCTCTGGCTCACCGGCACGCTCTGGGTGGCGCTGGTGGTGGCGCTCGCTGGCCCCCGCCTCGTCCTGCCGGCCACCGCGCTGCCGGCGTCCGGCCGCGAGATCATCCTGGCGCTCGACCTCTCGGGCAGCATGGAGCGCCGCGACTTCTCGCTGGACGGCGAGACCGTGAACCGGCTCGCCGCAGTGAAACGCGTCGGCGCCGACTTCATCCGCCGCCGCGCCGGCGACCGGATCGGCCTCGTCGAGTTCGCCGATCAGGCGTTCGTTGCCGCCGCCCCCACCTTCGACACCGCCAGCGTCGCCCGCACGCTGGAGGAGGCCAGCATCGGCCTCGTCGGCCGCTCCACCGGCATCGGCGACGGGCTCGGGCTGGCGCTGAAGCGCCTCGCCCCGGCCCAGGTCGCGAATGCGGAGGGCGGCGGCCCGCCGCCATCCCGCGACAAGGTCGTGGTGCTGCTCTCCGACGGGGCCAACAATGCCGGCCAGACCGCGCCCAAGGACGTCGCGGCGCTGGCGAAAGACCTCGGCGTGCGGGTCTACACCATCGCGCTCGGGCCGATCGACATGGCCGACAACCCCAACAACGAGCAGGACGTGGTCGATGTCGAGACCCTGCGGGCGATGGCCGAGGCGAGCGGCGGCCGCGCCTTCCGGGTGAAGACCACCGAGGATCTGGAAAGCGTCGCCGCCGCCATCGATGAACTGGAAGGCGGGCGCGCCCAGGCCCCGCCCCTGCCGCTGCGGCGCGACCTCTGGCCCTGGCCCGGCGCGCTGGCCTTCCTCTGCGCCTGCGCGCTGCTGGCGACGAGGCGCCGCCTATGATCGAGAGCCTCACCCTGCTCCGCCCGCTCTGGTTCCTGGCGGTGCCCCTCGTCGCAGCCTTGGCCCTGCGTGCGGCTTGGCGCTCGGCCCCGCTCGGTGACTGGGCCAAAGCGGTCGATCCGGCCCTGATGGCGCTCCATGCCCGCCGCGGCGCGGTGCTCGGCGGGCGGCGGCAGGCCAACCTCGCCGCCGCGCTCGCGGCCGGCATCCTTGCGCTGGCGCTGACCGGCCCGGCGATGGAGCGGCCCGAGGCCGCGACCTTCCGCAACCTCGACGCCACGGTGATCGTGCTCGACCTTTCCCGCTCGGTCACCGACGGCGGGCGCTTCAAGGAGGCGCGCCAAGCCGCCGAGGCCGTGGCGGAGGCCGCCGGCACCCGCTCGGTCGCGCTTCTGATCTACGGCGGCGATGCCTACACCGCCGTCTCGCCGACGACCGACCGCGAGGCGATCAGCACCACCCTGTTCGCGCTCGACGCCGACACCGTGCCGGACCGCGGCACCCATCCCGAGCGCGGCCTCGCGCTGGCCCGCCGGACGCTCGACGAGGCCAACGTGGTGGCCGCCGACGTGGTGCTGATCACCGACGGCGACGGCATCGGCCAGGCCGCCGAGCGCGAGGCGGCGGCGATCCGAGCCAAGGGCTGGCAGCTCCACGGCCTGTTCGTGCCGGCCGCCAAGGCCCTGCCCCCCGGCGCCCCCGCGACCGACCGCGCTGCCCTCGACCGGCTCAGTGCCGCGGGCGGGGGCCGAGCCGCCGACATCGACGGGCCGCAGGCCGTGCTCGACCGGGTCGGCGCCTCGACGGCGCAGCACCTCGCCGCAGGCGGCTACGGCGTGCTCGCCTTCGCCGACCTCGGCCGCTGGCTGCTGCTGCTGGCGCTCGTACCGGTCCTCCTCCTGTTCCGCCGGAGCGCGTGATGACGGCGGCGCTCGATCCCCGCACGCTGCTGAACGCGCGTCCCCTCGGCCGGCTCGCCCCCGGCGCCTTCCCGCGCCATTGGCGCAAGGCCGCCCGCCTCGGTGGGCTGGCTTTGGCGGTCTCAAGCATCCTCGGCCTGCTGCTGATCTCCGAGCCGCGCACGACGCTCGGCCGCGCGCTGCTGGCGGCGGGCTTGCCGGGGGTCGCCCTCTCGGTCTTCGACCAGCCGAACTGGCGCGCCGCCGCCCTCTACGAGGCCGGGCGCTACGACGAGGCGGCCGCGTTCTACCGGACGCAGGGCAAGCGCGGCGCCTACAATCTCGGCAACGCGCTGGCCCGAGCCAGTGACCTCAAGGGCGCTCTCGACGCCTATGATGAGGCGCTGACCTACAACCCGCGCGACGCCGACGCCCAGGCCAACCGCTCGCTCGTCGCCAAGGCGATGCAGGAGGAGATCGACCGCGGCAAGGGCGGCGGCATCGCCAACGCCTCGGCCCAGTACGGCGCCCGCTACGGCAGCACCGCCAACCAGGACCAGAACGACGACATCAAGGCCACCGCCAGCGGCGAGGGGCTGGCCGGCAACAAGGAGGCGGGTTCGTCCGCCTCGCTGCCCGGCACCAGCCCGGTGGCGCGGCGCGGCAAGTCCGAGCAGCAGGCGATGGATTCCGGCAAGGGCCAGGCCCGCGGCTCGGCCAGCGACTCGGCGGGCCGCGGGCGCCAGGGCGCCGGCTCGGCCATGGTCGCCGCCGCGCCGGAAAAGGAAGCGCGCCGTGTGACGAAAAGCTTCGAGGCGCACGAGATCCACCCCGACCGGCTCTGGCTCCAGACCCTGCCGGACGAGCCCGGCCGCTTCCTCAAGCTGCGCCTCAAGGCCGAGCAGGCCCGCCGCATCGAGGCCGGCACCGCGATCCCGGGAGGCAGCAACCCGTGGTGATTTTTTTGAGGTTCTTTGGGCGCACCGCCCAGAACCCTCCCCCCTCCGCGGGGGAGGGTGCCCTGCGGATGCAGGGCGGGAGAGGGGAGCGACGCTTCCGCTTGGCCGCGGTCGTCTGTGGAATCTCCGGAAACCGGGTTCCCCTCTCCCGACCCGCTTCGCGGGCCACCCTCCCCCGCGGAGGGGGGAGGGTCGTTCTCGCGCTCCTTGCCCTGCTCCTCGCCACCCCCGCCCACGCCATCGACCCCGGCGACCTCACCTTCACGGTCACCCCCGAACTCCCCGCGGGCGGCGCGGCCTATGCCCGCGAGATGGTGCTGCTGCGCCTGCGCGGGGTCTACCGCACGCAAATCCTGCTCGAAGAGGTGCGCCAGCCCGCGCTCGTGAATTTTTCCTGGACCCAACTCGGCCGCGACCATTGGGGCCGCACCCGGATGCCCGACGGGCAGATGGCGCTGGAGTTCGAGCGCACCATCGCGGTGTTTCCGCAGCACACCGGCACCTTCACCATCGACCCATTCATCCACCGCCTCACCATCAACGACAACGGCGAGCGCAAGCAGATCGACGTGCGCTCGGAAGCCGTGCCGTTCCCGGTCGCGACCTGGACCGGCCAGGGCGGCGGGCCCGACGTGGCCGAGCCGTGGTGGCTGCCCGCCCGCGACGTGGCGATCACCGACCACTGGGACCCCGACCCCGAGACGATCAAGATGGGCGAGACCGCCCGGCGCATCGTCGTGCTGGAAGCCCAGGGCATGCTCGCCGAGGGCCTGCCGCCGCGCCCCGTCATGCGCACCCGCGGCATCGCCACCTTCGCGGGGCCGGTGAAACGCGAGACCCTCATCACCCCCACCGGCCCGGTGGCGCGGGCGACCTACCAATGGGACGTGAAGCCCGGCGTGCCGGAAGTCATCCCCTTGGACGCGATCAAGATTCCATGGTTCGACACGGTGTCCCGCACCATGCGCGAGGCCGAGATTCCCGCCCGCCAGATCGGCGGCGGCCTCGCCGACCGCGAGGAGGACCTGAAGCCCCCCGCCCCCGCGGGCTGGCCGGTTCTGGCGGCAGCGGCACTCGCCGCCTTCGGTCTCGGCATCGCGCTGATCGGATACGGCACCGGCCAGGGGCGCCTACGCCTCGACCGGGAGCAGGCTCGCGCCCTCAAGCGCGCCGCGGCCGCAAACGACCCGCGCGCCTTCCGCGCGACGCTCGGCGAAGCGATGCGGGCGCATCCCGACCTCGCCGCCCTGTGGCGGGACGATCCCGTGATCGCGCCCGGCCTCGAGGCCCTCGACACGCACCTGTTCGGCAACGGGACGGCGCCCGCGCCCGACCTCGCGGCGCTGGCCAAGGCCCTCACCCGGCCCCGGCGCCCGGTCGGCGGCCCGCTCGCTTCCGAGCCCCGCCTCGCCCCCCTCGACGGTCCGCTCGCGAAGGCGTGAGAGGGCCGCCGGAACGGCCGCGTTTCGCTCCCGGTTGGGTCCGGCATGCGCCTTCCGTCCGGGAGCCGCCGGTTCCACGGAGACGAAGGTGAACGTGCCGATCCCCTACCACCCCTCCATCGAGCAGCCGCGCACCGACGAGGACGACGTCCACGCTCAGATGCTGGCGACCTTCGCCAAGATCCAGTCCACGACCTTCGAGGATTACGGCCGGGCGGTGCGCGGCGTCCACGCCAAGAGCCACGGCCTGCTCGAAGGCAAGCTTGAGGTCTTTTCCGACTTGCCGCCCGAGCTGGCGCAGGGCGCCTTCGTGCAAGGTCGCACCTACGACGCGATCCTGCGGTTCTCGACCAATCCGGGCGACATCCTCGACGACAGCGTCTCGACCCCGCGGGGCCTCGCGCTGAAGCTCGTCGGCGTCGAGGGCGCGCGGCTGCCCGGCGCCGACGGGGCCACGCAGGATTTCGTGATGGCCAACGCGCCCGCCTTCACGGCGCCGGACGACGCCGCTTTCCTCAAGAGCCTCAAGCTGTTGGCCGCCACCACCGACACCCCGCAGGTGTTCAAGAAGGCCTTTTCCGCGGTGCTGCGCGGCGTCGAGACCGTGCTGGAAAGCGTGGGCACCAAGAGCCCGACCCTGATCTCCCTGGGCGGCCACCCCGAGACGCACATCCTCGGCGAGACCTTCTTCACCCAAGTGCCGGTGCGCTGGGGCGACTACGTCGCCAAGGTCGCGGTGGCCCCGGTCTCGCCCGAGCTGACGGCGCTGACGGGCGCCGCCCTCAACGTCAACGGCAAGCCGAACGGCCTGCGCGAAGCGGTGAGCGCGTTCTTTTCCGAGCACGAGGGCGTGTGGGAGCTGCGGGCGCAGTTGCGCACGAGCGACGCGAGCATGCCGGTCGAGGACGCCTCGGTGCTGTGGCCGGAGGGCGAGAGCCCCTACGTCGCGGTGGCCCGCCTCACCGTGCCGCGGCAGGACGCCTGGAGCGAGGAGAAGCAGCGCCGCATCGACGACGGCCTCGCCTTCAACCCCTGGCACGGGATCGAGGCCCACCGCCCCCTCGGGGCGATCATGCGGGCGCGGCGTGCCGCCTATCCGGCCTCCGCCGGGTTCCGGGCCGAGCACAACGGCTGCCCGATTCACGAGCCGGGGCGGTCGTCACCTTAGCGCGGCCAGCGCGTCGGCAAGGGCATCGACCTGCGCCTCGCTGTGGGCCGCCGAGAAGGCGACCCGCAGGCGGGCGGTGCCCGGCGCCACCGTCGGCGGGCGGATCGCCACGACGAGAAAGCCCCGTTCCTCCAAAGCCTTGGATAAGGAGAGCGCGGCCTCGGCCTCGCCCACCAGCACCGGCACCACCGGGCTCTGCGCCTCCGGCAGGCCGAGCCGGGCGGTGAAGCGGCGGGCGAGCGCGAGCGGCCGGGCGGCCAGCGCCGGCTCCGTCTCGACGATGTCGAGGGCTGCCAGCGCGGCGGCGGCGGAGGCCGGGGGCAGGCCGGTGGTGTAGACGAGGCTGCGGGCCCGGCTCGTCAGCAGGTCGATGACGGGGCGCGAGGCGCAGAGATAGCCGCCGTAGGAGCCGAGCGTCTTCGACAGGGTGCCCATCTCCAGCGGGGCCCGGGCACCGGGCTCGACCACGCCGAGGCCGTGGGCGTCGTCGACGAGCGTCCAGGCGTCGTAGTCTTCGGCAATTCGCAAAATTTCGGGCAGCGGCGCCCGGTCGCCGTCCATGCTGAAGATGCGCTCGGTGAGGATCAGGGCGCGCCGCGCCGCGCCGCGATAATCGCGCAAGTCTGCCCGAAGCTGCTCGATTCGATTGTGCGGAAAGATGCGAATCTGAGCCCCCGACATCCGCGCCCCGGCAAACAGGCAGGAATGGCCGAGTTCGTCGATCAGGATCAGGTCGCCGGGCCCGACCAAAGCCGGCGCGATTCCGAGATTGGCCAGATAGCCGGAGCCGAACACCAGCGCCGCATCCTTGCCCTTATGCCGGGCGAGCCGCGCTTCGAGCGCGGCGAGCGGCGGCGAGTGGCCGGTGACGAGTTGCGACGCGCCGGCCCCGGCGCCGTAGCGGGCGAGCGCCTCGGCGGCGGCGGCGATGACGCGCGGATCGTGGGACAGGCCGAGATAGTCGTTGCAGGAGAACGACACGAGCGAGCGCCCGTCCCGCTCGGCGGAGGCCGCGGGCCCCCGCGATGTCGGCACGAGCCGGCGGCGGAGCGCCGCCGCGTCGAGGCCGGCGAGTTTTTCGGCGGCGAAGGCGTCGAGGCTGTCGGACATGACGCCTCAAGCGACCGGGGGACGAGCGATGTCAAGCGCCAGGCCGAGGAACGGTCCGTAAGCCGAGACCGGAGACCGCTTGGCATGAGGAGCGACCCCTCGGGATTCGATACTCTCTAACAGCTTCCAAACACATGTCGAAGCGCTCAAAAGATGTTCGCACTCACCACATGCAAAGGGGCCGCCTCTCGGCAGCCCCTTGCTCAGTACGCCCAACAACAGAAAACCTATTCCGAGGTGCCCCACTCGTCCTGAGCTTGGGCCGTGGTACGGTTCAGGCGGACTTCGCCCCCCTCGACCGATTCGATCGAATCGACGTGGATGAAGTGGTGGACGCCGTGGGCGGCCGGGTCGGTCCGCGTCAGCTTGATGCGCTGTCCCTCGAGGTGATCGACCGTGCCGACATGGCCGCCGTCGGAGCCGACGACCGGCATGTGCTCCCGAATCAGATGGGTATCGACCATGGATCGGCTCCCTACGCGGCTTTGGCCTTGCCGGCCTTCTTCGGGGCGGCCTCTTCGTCGGTGCCGGGATCGCTGCCTTCCGTGTTGATCCGCTCGGCGATCTCGGTGAGCAGCTGGTCGGTCTTCTTCTCTTCCTGCAGCGTCGCGTCGAGCAACTTGGCGGCATCCGCATAGCCGAGCTGGCTCGCCCAGGTCTTGAGGGTGCCGTAACGGGCGATCTCGTAATGCTCGATCGCCTGGGCGCAGGCCGCCAGCACCGCATCCGCGGCCGGGCTGTCCTCGAAATCCTCCAGATCCTCTTCCATCTCGGAGGTCAGGCCCTGCATGGCCTCGCAGGTCTTGCCGCGGACCGGCTTGCCGATGATCTCGAATACCTGCTGCAGGCGCTCCACCTGCTCGGCGCTTTCCTCGGCATGGGTCTCGAACGCTTGGCGCAGCTCCTCGTGCTCGGCCGACTTGGCGGACTTCTTCAGCGCTTTGACCGATTGCCGCTCAGCGTAATAGACATCCTTCAGCGTCTCGTAGAATGCATCCTGCAAGGTCTTCTGCTTGACAGCCATGGCGATTCATCTCTGCAATGTTGAACGAGGGCGGCCGCGACGGTGAACTCACCGGCAGCCTGCATCGTACAAACCTGGGTTCGGTCGGCTGGGTCCGAAAAACAATCCGGAATACGCTGCAAAATTATGGGAACTTCGTGGGCCATGAGAGCGGCCCACCGGCCGCGCCTCCGGAAGCGTCCGTCGGCCCGCTCGCCGACGCCCTCGGCCTTGCCGCTGGGGCCGGGAGTCAAAACCAAATCAGCTTGAGCGCGCGAAGGGCCTCTGAGGGTGGTGAGCAGTCATCCGCAATGCGCCGAACAGCGGACATCAGCCATGGCGGTCTTCGGCATTCGCATGGGAACGGCTTGCCGAGCCGACGATGGCTCAACGCAAAACGGCCCCGCCTGAGCAGGGCCGTTGCTGTCGATCGGATCGAAGCGTGAGGCGGCGGGCCTCAGGCCTTTCGACGGTCCGCCAGATTGACCACACCAGCCGTCTCGCTTGGCGCGATCCAGCGCGGCAGGGCGGCCACGGCAAGCTCCACCCGCAGGAAGAACGAACCCTTGCAGCCGGCCCACAGGTCGGCGGGGAGCGCCGCGGAACCGTCCGTCCAACGAGCGCCACCGTTGACGGCATGGAAGCCCTCGCCCAGGCGGGCGTCGTCGAGGGCGATGGGGCGGGCGCTGGTCAGGCCATCGTCGATCGTCAGGGCGGCGAGCGCCACGCCAAGGCGACGGTCGTCGCTCGTGTCCGGCACGACATGCGCCGGCACGCTCGTCTCCGATACAAGCCGCACGTCGCGGGCGCTGGCTGGGACGACGAAGCGGGCAGTGAGCCCCTGCATGTCGGGGCGGATCGCGCGTCCGTCGGCAACGAGATGCAGGCCGGCGAACGCCTCCTCGACCTTGCACCAGCCGAGGGCCACGGCGCGGTCCCGGAGGCGGGCGCGCACCAGATCGACCAGGGGCCCGGCCTCGTGGAACGGGCGGCAGAACGGCAGCGGGCCGTCCGACCGGGTGTCGGGGCCAGCAAGAAGATCGGTCGCTTCGGCATTGGCGAAGAAGCGGCGGTTGCCGCAATCGAGGTAGCTCTCGGACGGCAACCCCTCGGCGAGCAGGATGTCGTGGCTGTCGAGTTCGATGTGCCAGTAGGTGATCGTCTCGGCCTCGACCTGTGTGATGGTGGTGCCGTTGATGAGGCGGCAGGCGGGGATCAGCACCTCGCCGAGGACGTCGACGGCGATGGCATGGGCCGGCGACACGGTGAGGTCGCGGGCCGGCCGGCCCTGGCCGAAGGCATGCGCCGCGATGCGCACCGGCATGGCGACCTGCGGCTCGCGCTGGCGGCGCGGAGCCAGCGTGCGGTGGCCAATCCAGCGGATCGGGCGGTGTTCTCCGGACGCGGTCACGGCGAGATCGCCCAGCCGCAGATGCTCGACCGGCACCTCCGCCTCGCAGCCGCCGCGCCACAGGCGCAGATGCGTGCCGGGGCCGTAGCAGACGAAGCCGGTATCGGTGATCCGGAACACCGTGCCCTCGCCGTTCGCGCCTCCCATCGAGGTCGTGCCGTAGAGGTTGCCCTGCCCGTCCGCGATCAGGCTGCTGCTGGGAGTGCGCCCGTTATCGCCGTCGAACGAGGCGAGGGTGGAGGTGGTGTAGCCGGTCGAGCTGCCCGCATCCGCCGTCAGCTTGAACACCGTGCCCGCGCCGTCCGCGCCTCCCGACGACGTCGTGCCGTAGAGGTTGCCCTGCTCGTCCGCGATCAGGCTTCCGATCGGACTGCCACCGTTGGTGCCGTCGAACGAGGCGAGGGTGGAGGTGGCGTAGCCGGTCGGGCTGCCCGCATCCGCCGTCAGTTTGAACACCGTGCCCGCGCCGCCCGCGCCTCCCGACGACGTCGTGCCGTAGAGGTTGCCCTGCCCGTCCGCGATCAGGCTTCCGGTCGGACTGCTACCGTTTGTGCCGTCGAACGCGACGATGGTGGAGGCGGTGTAGCCGGTCGGGCTGCCCGCATCCGCCGTCAACTTGAATACTGTGCCGCCGCCGCCCGTGCCGCCGGACTGTGTCGTGCCGTAGAGGTTGCCCTGCCCGTCCGCGATCAGGCTTCCGAAGGGACTGGCTCCGTTGTCGAAGTCGAACGAGGCGAGGGTGGAGGTGGTGTAGCCGGTCGAACTGCCCGCATCCGCCGTCAGCTTGAACACCGTGCCTCGGCCACCCGAGCCGCCGCCGATCGTCGTGCCGTAGAGGTTGCCCTGCCCGTCCGCGATCAGGCTGCTGTTGGGAAAGCTCCCGTTATCGCCATCGAACGAGGCGAGGGTGGAGGTGGTGTAGCCGGTCGGGCTGCCCGCATCCGCCGTCAGCTTGAACACCGTGCCTCGGCCACCCGAGCCGCCGCTCGCCGTCGTGCCGTAGAAGTTGCCCTGCCCATCCGCGATCAGGCCGCCACTGGGACCGCTCCCGTTGGTGCCGTCGAACGAGACGAGGGTGGAGGTGGTGTAGCCCGTGGGGCTGCTCGCATCCACCGTCAGCTTGAATACCGTGCCGCCGCTGTTCGCGCTGCCAGCCGCCGTCGTGCCGTAGAGGTTACCCTGCGGGTCCGCGATCAGACTGCCATTCAGGTAGACGCCGGTGTCGTTGTCGAACGTGACGAGGGTCTCGATGCTGGCCACGACACGAACCCTTCGGTGAAGCCAGTCCATCCGCAACCGGGAGACTGGACGTTGACGACGACTGCATCGGACCTGCGTGCCGGTTGTTGCCAACCATGCCCAACGAGGCCGAGCCACGCCTCGATCAAGCAGCCAGCGTGAGCGCATTCCCTATCCCCGCAGGGGAGTGAGAGTCGATAGCACTCTAAGTAAAAAACCCTACTGCTATTGCTACGGCGCGGATTGATGATCGGGAATTTTTCACAAGCTGTTGCAGATGCGCGTCAGCCTTGATCTGGTCGAACGGCGGCGCATCGTGCGAAAGAGCAGGCCGAACGGCGCGCGAGGGGCGACCGTGGGAGCCGATGCCAATGACCGAGAAGCCGAAGCTGCGGGTCGTCGACGATCCGAGCGTGCGCGAGAGCGTCGCCACCAACACGGTCGGCGGCCTTCTGTCGGACAACACATTGTTCGTGACGCTGGCCGCACAACGCTCGCTCCCCGAGACGACCGGCGCACCGCCGAACCAGGCACCCGTCGCGCAGGTGACCGCGCGCCTCGCCCTCACGCCGACGGCGGCGGTGGAACTGGTCAACCTGCTCAGCGGACTTCTGTCGGCCGTGCCCGGTGTCAGCTTCAATAAAGCCGATCAGACCAAACCGCAGTAAGGGCGACGGGGCGGCGATCTCGGTTGACCTTCTCACCCCGGCTCTGCTGAGGCAGAGCCGAATTGACCCACATGGCCGCGCTCGTAAATCATGAGTTTGAACGATGCTTTTTGGGGCATCCGAAACCGAGCCTAGCGGCACCGCTCGTCGAGATTCGATCTCCTCACACAGCTTCTTCACACATCCAAGTGACTGGAAAACGGTCGTTTTCTGCACATTAGCCCCGACAGGTGGAATGACCGCTCGGGGTGGAAAGCGGCCAGCGCCAACGCGACCGAGAGCTGACGTTAGTTTGCACCTGATCTCCGCTCCAAGTTCAATGGCGCGATGGATGACCGCACCACCATCGCCAACCTCGAACGTCGTCTTGTACAGAGTAAGGCACGGTATCGCCTCGCGATCACAGGCGGTCGCATGGGAACGTGGTGCCGGGACCTGCGCGACAAGTTCATCTGGGGCGACGCCGCGTTCCTCAATCTCCGGGGCTTCCCGCCCTCAAACGAACCTCGGGGGCTCGCAGACTTCACGGACCGCATGACCCCGCAAGGGCAGGCCGAGATGGGCGAAATGGTCACGCGGGCCATCGCGGCAAGCGAGTCGTTCGATGGTCAACTCGCGGTCGTGAACGGACCGACGACCTTAGCCTGCGCCGGTGGGGGCGTCAGGTAGAACGGCAGACGTCGTCGTCCTCGTTTTCTGGGAAACCTTTCGGCGCCTCGAGCGTAGCGTTGGCCTCAGACATTCCGCCAGAGGACCGAGCGCGATGGAGCCGATGAAGCCCATGGAACCCATGAAGTCGATGGAGCCGATGAAAGGCTCGGAGCCCTGGTGGCCGCAGGAGCTCGGCCAGCCTTCGACCAGCGGTGGCCAGGACGGTATGCGCTACGCGTTCTTCCCCGATAAGCAACGGCTCCTCGTCGAGACCGACGGCAAGCTGGCCACCTACGATAGCGGCGACCACCGCATCAGCGGCGTATCTCAATCGAACGGCCGGGCACCGAGCTTCTCTACCCAGGATGGCGACGTGAATGTGAACGACCTCAAGGTCGTGGATTGAGGGAGGCTCCGGGGTCGAGGATGCGCCGCACCTCACCGTGAGGCCGCGCCTACGCTCAAACGCCTGCAAGCAGACCTCACGAGGGTCCGAGAAGGATCGATAGCGGCCCCTCGCTCGGTCAAGCCGATGAGGTTTTGACCCTAATCAAGAGCCTAAGCTCACCTCGAGACGCACCCGGCGCAGGGCCGCGCTGCCGCCCGAACCGCCGACCGGCTCGGACGTTGCCGGAGCGTCAAATCCGCCGGAACGAGCCTCGATGCGCCCCTTCCTCGCCACCCTCCTGCTCTTCACCGCCGTGCCGGCGGTCGCCTGGGCCGGCCCGGCGCAGGACTACACCTTCGGCGAACAGCGCTTCCGCAACGCCTGCCCGCCGCCGCTGAAATACGCCGCCGGGGCCTGCGTGCGCCGTTGCCCGGCCGGCTACGAGGCGATCGGGCGGTTCTGCCGGTTTCGTAGCATGCGGCGCTGATTGTCACCCCTGAGCCCGGACGCGGCTTGCGCGGGGCGCCGCACCCGTGCAACTTTCGCCGCGTCCGATACAGACGATACGGGAGAGCCCAGGCCGCTCGTGAAGAGGGGTTATGGCGCCGACGGAGCAACCACCCCCGGAAACTCTCAGGCACAATCACCGTATCGTTGGACAATCTGGAGAGAGGCGCCGACCGGCGTCCACCGAAGGAGAAACTCTAGTCTTCCGGGACTAGGGGAAGCTCTCAGGTAACCGCGACAGATGGGGGCAACTCGCTCGGGCATCCGCCTGGCGAGAGCCGAACGTCGTGGAGTTGCCCGATGAGCCCGCTCGCCGCCGGGGCGTCGCCCCCTGTCGCCGCTGCCCCCGAACACCCACCGCTCGCGCGTACGCCGCTGCATGCGCTCCATCTGCGCCACGGGGCGAAGATGGTGCCGTTTGCCGGCTATGCGATGCCGGTGCAGTACCCGGCCGGGCTCATGACCGAGCACCGGCACACCCGCGCCTCGGCCGGGCTGTTCGACGTGTCGCATATGGGCCAGATCGTGCTGACGCCGCGCTCGGGCGACGCCGACGACGCGGCCCGCGCGCTGGAAGCCCTGATCCCGGTCGATCTGCTCGGGCTTCCCGAGGGGCGCCAGCGCTACGGGCTGCTCACCGACGCGAAGGGCGGCATCCTCGACGACCTGATGGTGGCCCGCCTCCCCGGTCGCCTCGTCGTCGTGGTCAACGCGGCCAACAAGGCGGCGGACCTCGCGCATCTCCGAAAGAATCTGCCGGAGCATGTGGCCGCCGAACTCGTGCCGGGCGGGCTGATCGCGCTCCAGGGGCCGCGGGCGGCGTCCGTGCTCGGGCGGTTCGCCGACATCGAATCGATGCGGTTCATGGACGTGCGCGAGGTCGCGATCCTCGGCGCGCCCTGCCTCGTCAGCCGCTCGGGCTATACCGGCGAGGACGGGTTCGAGATCGCCGTGCCGGAAGAGCGCGCCGAAGAGATCGCCGAGGCGCTGCTGGCGGACGCCGCCGTGCTGCCGGTGGGCCTCGGCGCCCGCGATTCCCTGCGGCTGGAGGCCGGGCTGCCGCTCCACGGCGCCGACATCGATCCCGGCACCGGCCCGGTCGAGGCCGGGCTCGCCTGGGCGATCGCGCCGGCCCGCCGCCCCGGCGGCGCCCGCGCCGGCGGGTTTTTGGGGGCCGACCGGATTCTGTCCGAACTCGCGAGCGGGCCGGCCCGGCGCCGCGTCGGGCTGCGGCCGGAGGGCCGGGCGCCGGTGCGGGCCGGGGCGCCGCTCTTCGGGGAGGAATCGGCGGGAGGCCCGATCGGCCACGTCACCTCCGGCGGCTTCGGGCCGAGCGTGGGTGCGCCCGTCGCCATGGGCTTCGTGCCGACGGCGCTCACGGCTCCCGGCACCCGCGTCTTCGCCGAGGTCCGCGGGGCGCGCCTGCCGCTCGCCGTCGCGACGCTTCCCTTCGTCCCGGCCGGCTTCAAGCGCGGCTGATTCCTTCATCATCGTCCCAGGAGATCGGACTCATGCTGCGTTTCACCGACGAGCACGAATGGCTGCGCCTTAACGGCGACACCGCCACCATCGGCATCACGGCGCACGCCGCCGAACAGCTCGGCGACCTCGTCTTCGTCGAGTTGCCGAAGGTCGGCGCCCGGCTCACCAAGGGCGAGGCGGCCGCCGTGGTCGAATCCGTCAAGGCGGCCTCCGACGTCTACGCGCCGCTCTCCGGCACGGTGAGCGAGGTGAACGAGGCCGCCGTGAGCGACCCGGCCTCCGTCGGCGGCGACCCGCAGGGCGCGGGCTGGCTCTACCGGCTCAAGCTCGACGATCCGTCCGACATGGACGCGCTGATGGACGAGGCGGCCTACGCGGCGTTCTCGAAGTAGCGGACCGCCCCGCCTCCCCCACCCCTCCCCCTCATCCTGAGGTGCCGGAGCGCAGCGGAGGCCTCGAAGGAGGGCTCCCGTTCGCACACGATCCCTGGAGCCCTCCTTCGAGGCCGCTGCGCGGCACCTCAGGATGAGGGGGAGGGGTGGGAGGTGCGGGGCGCGCACGGCACCTGCGCTTGAAAGATTCTCCCATGAAATACGATCGTCACGATCCCTTCGACTTCGCCGCAAGGCGGCATATCGGCCCCAAACTCTCCGAGATCGACCAGATGCTGGAGACGGTGGGCGCGACATCGCTCCACGCGCTGATCGACGAGACCCTGCCGCCGGACATCCGGCAGGCGGAATACATCGATTTCGGGGTCTCGCTCACCGAGCGGCGCTCGCTGGAGAAGCTCAGGGCGACCGCGAACAAGAACCGGCTGCTCGTCTCGCTGATCGGCCAGGGTTATCACGGGACGACGATGCCGCCCGCGATCCAGCGCAACATCTTCGAGAATCCGGCGTGGTACACGGCGTATTCGCCCTACCAGCCGGAGATCAGCCAGGGGCGGCTGGAGGCGTTGCTCAACTTCCAGACCATGGTCTGCGATCTCACCGGGCTCGATGTCGCCAACGCCTCGCTGCTCGACGAGGCCACCGCGGCGGCCGAAGCCATGGGCATGGCCAAGCGCGTGGCGAAGTCTGAAAAAAACACGTTCTTCGTCGATCGTGACTGCCTGCCCCAGACCATCGCCGTCATGAAAACCCGCGCGGCGCCGCTCGGCTGGGAGATCGTGGTCGGCGATCCGCTGACCGAACTCGATCCCGGCGCGGTGTTCGGGGCTTTGTTCCAGTATCCGGGCGTCAACGGCGCCATCCACGATTTTTCGCAAGTCATCGCGGCTTTGCACGAAGCAGGGGCGCTCGCCGTCGTGTCCGCCGATCCGCTGGCGCTGACGCTGCTGAAACCGCCCGGCGAGATGGGAGCCGACATCGCAGTGGGCTCGATGCAGCGCTTCGGCGTGCCGATGGGGTTCGGGGGCCCGCACGCCGCCTACATGGCGACCCGCGACGCCCACAAGCGGGCCCTGCCGGGGCGGATCGTCGGCGTGTCGGTCGATGCCCGCGGCAACCGCGCGTATCGCCTGGCGCTCCAGACCCGCGAGCAGCATATCCGCCGGGAGAAGGCGACCTCGAACATCTGCACCTCACAGGTGCTGCTCGCCGTCATCGCCTCGATGTTCGCGGTCTATCACGGACCGGCGGGGCTGAAGGCCATCGCCTTGCGCGTCCACCGCGATGCCGTGCGGCTCGCCGCCGGGCTCGAAAGCCTCGGCTTCAAGGTCGAGCCCAAAACGTTCTTCGACACCGTGACCGTCGAGGTCGGGCCGTTCCAGGGGGTGATCCTGCGCAGCGCCGTCGAGAACGGGGTGAACCTGCGCAAGATCGGCGACGACCGCATCGGCATCAGCGTCGATCAGCGCACCCGCTCGGACATCGTCGAGGCGGTGTGGCGCGCCTTCGGCGGCACGGACCTCGCCTACGACGACGCCTATCCGGCGCCGCGCCTGCCGGCCGCGCTGGAGCGGACCTCAGAGTACCTGACGCATCCGATCTTCCACATGAACCGGGCCGAGAGCGAGATGACGCGCTACATGCGCCGCCTCGCGGATCGCGATCTCGCGCTCGACCGGGCGATGATCCCGCTCGGCTCCTGCACGATGAAGCTCAACGCCACCGCCGAGATGCTGCCGGTCTCCTGGCCGGAGTTTTCGGAGCTGCATCCGTTCGTGCCGGAAGATCAGGCGCTCGGATACAAGGAGATGATCGACGATTTGAACCAAAAGCTCTGCGCGATCACCGGCTACGACGCGATCTCGATGCAGCCGAACTCGGGCGCGCAGGGGGAATATGCCGGGCTGCTGGCCATCCGCCGCTATCACCTGTCGCGGGGGGACGGGCACCGCACCGTCTGCCTGATCCCGTCCTCGGCCCACGGGACCAACCCGGCCTCCGCCCAGATGTGCGGGATGAGCGTGGTCGTGGTTGGCGCGGACCAGCAGGGCAACATCGACGTCGAAGACTTCGAGAAGAAAGCCGCGCAGCATTCCGAAAAACTCGCGGCCTGCATGATCACCTACCCCTCCACCCACGGCGTGTTCGAGGCGCGGGTGCGCGAGATCTGCGACATCGTCCACGCCCATGGCGGACAGGTCTATCTCGACGGCGCCAACCTCAACGCCATGGTGGGGCTGGCGCGCCCCGGCGACATCGGCGCCGACGTCAGCCATCTCAACCTGCACAAGACCTTCTGCATCCCGCATGGCGGCGGCGGGCCCGGCATGGGGCCGATCGGCGTCAAGGCGCACCTGATCCCGTTCCTGCCCTCCGATCCGCGCAACGGCGAGGAGGGCGCGGTCTCGGCCGCCCCCTTCGGCTCGGCCTCGATCCTGCCGATCTCGTGGAGCTACTGCCTGATGATGGGCGGGCGCGGGCTGACCCAGGCCACCCGCGTGGCGATCCTCAACGCCAACTACATCGCCAAGCGGCTGGAGGGGGCCTACCCGATCCTCTATTCCGGTCGGAACGGCCGGGTCGCGCACGAATGCATCGTCGATGTGCGGCCCTTCCAGAAGAGCGCGGGCGTTTCGGTCGAGGACATCGCCAAGCGGCTGATCGATTGCGGCTTCCATCCGCCGACGATGAGCTGGCCGGTCGCCGGCACGCTGATGATCGAACCGACCGAATCCGAGACCAAAGCCGAGATCGACCGCTTCTGCGACGCGATGCTGGCGATCCGCGAGGAAATCCGCGCGATCGAGGACGGGCGGATGGACAAGGCGAACAACCCGCTCAAAGCTGCGCCGCACACGGTGCAGGACCTGATCGGCGCCTGGGAGCGGCCGTATTCGCGCGAAGCCGCGTGCTTTCCCTCCGGGAGTTTGCGGATGGACAAGTATTGGCCTCCGGTGAACCGCGTCGACAACGCTTACGGCGACCGCAACCTCGTCTGCTCCTGCCCGCCGACGGAGGCCTACAACGAGGCGGCGGAGTAAAATCGGATCGGGCGCCCGCGCCCCATCAATTACTAACGGACCGTGACCGGTCTCTTCGGCGGGTTGTTGGTCAAAGATGCCGAAGGGTCACAGCCGGATGCTTGAAACGATCCCGCGAAAACCGTAGATCATGATTCGCAGCAAGACGGCCGGGCCCACCGAGGCGGTGCCCGGCCGTTTTCGTGTGTCACCGAACACGGACATCCGCGGCGATAATCGGTTTTTCTCAAAACCGTTCGGCGCGAAAGGCGAAAAGCCGGTGACGACAACAGTCGCTCCGGCATCATCGAAGGGGGAAGATCATGGCGGGACCGACAACCGGCAAGGACAATCTGGTCGGCACGGACGGGAACGATTACCTGTTCGGGCTTGCGGGCGACGACACGCTCACCGGCGGCTTCGGCGCAGACTACCTGAGCGGGGACGACGACAACGACATCCTCTACGGCGGCGCCAACAACGACACCCTCCTCGGCGGCAACGGCCGCGACCGGCTGGAGGGCGGCTCGGGCTCGGACAACCTCATCGGCGGCGCGGGCGCCGACACGGTGTTCGGCGACGCGGGCGACGACATCGTCACCGTCACGGGCCTCGCCGATGCCAAGGGCGACGTGCTCGACGGCGGCGCGGGCGTCGACACGGCGAGCTTCGATCTGTCGAGCGCGACCACCGCGCTCACCTTCAAAGCCCTCGACGGGAAGCAGACCACGAGCTTCGCCGGCGCGACGCTGACCGGCTTCGAGCGCTTCTGGATCACCGCCGGCTCCGGCAACGACACCCTGACCGGCGCGCGCTTCAACGACATGCTGCGCGGCGGGGCCGGGCAGGACACCCTCTCGGGCGGTGCGGGCACCGATTCGCTCTCGGGCGATTCCGGCCGCGACACGCTGAAGGGCGACGCCGGCAACGACTATCTCGACGGCGGCGCCGACGACGACAACCTCCAGGGCGGCGAGGGCAACGACTACCTCCAGGGCGGCCTCGGCAACGATCGGGTCGATGGCGGCGCCGGCGACGACACCGTCACCGTGCTCTCGAACGGACCGAACGGGCCGGTGGAGAAGGAGGTGCTCATCGGCGGCGACGGCCAGGACACGCTCATTCTCGGCTACGGCCTCGACACCAAGGGCGTCACCCTCGCCTTCGGCAGCGGCAACTTCACGCTCTCCGGCGGCACCACCGTGAGCGGGTTCGAGCATCTGAACTTCACCGGCGGTTCCGGCCAGGACAAGGTCAGCGGCGGCGCCGCGTTCGACTATCTCGCGGGCGGCGCGGGCAACGACGTCGTCCGCGGCGGCGGCGGCGACGACTACCTCAGCGACGGCCAGGGCGCCGACGGGCTCTACGGCGACGACGGTGCCGACACCTTCGTCATGCTGCCGAACCTCAGTCCCACCCCGGGCCAGCCCGGCTCCGGCACCGACAAGGATTACGTCAACGGCGGCAGGGGCTTCGACACGGTCTTCTTCGGACAGCCGGGCGGGTTCCCCAACGAGTCGAGCGGCCCGTCGGTGGTGCTCGACCTCGCCAACCAAGCCAACAATGCCGGCTTCATCAAGGGCGACACGTATCGCGAGGTCGAGAAGTTCGTCGGCACCGCCCAGGACGACGTGATGCGGGGCGATACGGCCGCCAACACCTTCGACGGCGGCGCGGGCGACGACGTGCTGAGCGGCGGGGCCGGCGCCGACGTGCTGATCGGCGGCCAGGGCTCGGACACGATGACCGGCGGGGCCGGCAACGACGTGTTCGACCTGACCGAATACTACACCAGCTATTATCTCGGCCTTCCGAACGGCGACGAGGACTACGCCAGCGGCTTCTACGGCGACACCAAGGGCGACGTCATCACCGACTTCGTCGCCGGCCAGGACAAGCTCCGGCTCGACATCCGCTCGTTCTTGGACGGCGAGGCCGCCAAGGTCACGGTCGAGAGCGGCGTCGGCAGCGCCACCCAGACGACCGGCGCGGTCCTGCGCTTCGACACGAAGGCGCGCGAGTTGTGGTTCGACTACGACGGCAAGGGCACCGACTTCGAAGCCGTCCACCTCGCCACGATCGACACGCTCGCCACGCTGAAGAGTTCGGACGTGCTGTTCGTCTAAAAGACCACCGCCGGCCCCGGTCCAAGACGGGGGCCGGCGGCTCGGCCGCCCCGCCTCGACTGACAAAGGGCGCCCCAAGGGCGTCCTCCTCCGAAAAGCCCGGACCGCCGCAAGTACGCGGCAGTCGGCGATGGGCTCGGGACGAATCGAACCCGGGCTTCCATTTCTCGTTGCTTACAGCCAAGCTTCGAGGCAGACAGGAGGTCGGCTCTTGCGGCGCAATCCCGTCCCGCCGCGCGTCTTCCCGGCGATCCGCCGGGGGCGCGGGTGCGGACGGCCGGTGGGCCTGGATGCATGGCCGCCGCGGGCCCGGATGCCCTCGCGACGGCGACCCGCGAGAGGTCCTTGATCCGCCCGACCGAAGACGACGACACCCTCTACGGCACCTACCGCAGCGACAACATCGGCGGTCAAAGCGGCAACGACACGATCTTCGGCAGTTACGGCAACGACCGGCTGGTCGGCGGCCTGGGCGACAACCGGCTCTACGGCGAGATGAACGACGACACCCTGGAGGGCGGCGACGGGCGCGACCGGCTCGAGGGCGGCGGGGGAGCGGACATCCTGACCGGCGGCCTCGGGGCCGACATCGTGCTCGGCGGCGCGGGCGGCGACGTCGTCAGCGTCACGGGCACCGCCGAACTCACCGGCGACCGGCTCGACGGGGGCGCGGGCTACGATATCCTGCGGCTCTCCCTGTTCGACCGGACGACCGCCCTGGTGTTCCGGGCCGGCCCGGCGAGCCAGACCCTCTCCGTGGCCGGCGCCACCGTGACGGGCTTCGAGGGCTACACGATCACCGCGGGCTCCGCCGACGACATCCTGACCGGGCATGACGGCGAGGACAGCCTGAGCGGCGGTGCCGGGCGGGATCAGCTCGTCGGGAACGGCGGCAACGACATCCTCTACGGCGGCGCGGGCGGCGACCGGCTGAAGGGCGAGGCCGGCCAGGACTTTCTCTCGGGCGATGCCGGAAACGACGGGCTCTACGGCGGGGCGGGGCACGACGGCCTGAACGGCGGCGAAGGCGACGACCGGCTCGACGGCGGGGCCGGGAACGACGGGCTCTACGGCGGCAACGGCAAGGACACGCTGCTCGGCGGGAGCGGCAACGACACGCTGTCCGGCGGCTGGGGCGACGACCGGCTCGACGGCGGGTCCGGCGACGACACCGTGCGCCTGTCCGTGCCCACAGTGGAGGACGGCAAGGACGTGATCCTCGGCGGCGACGGCCGCGACACGCTCGCCCTCGACTGGTGGTCGAGCAACCGGGGCGAGACCGTCGATATCGGCCGCGACACCCTGACGCTTGCCAACAGCACCACGATCAGCGGCTTCGAGATCCTGCTGTTCCGCGGCGGCGCCGGCAACGACACGGTCACCGGGGGCGCGGGCGACGACGAGCTGTCCGGCGGGGCCGGCCGGGACCGTCTCCACGGCGGCGACGGCGACGATATCCTCTCGGACGGCGCCGGTGCCGACGGGCTCTACGGCGGGGGCGGCGACGACGTCGTCTACCTGTCCGCCGACCAGGACTATCAGGCCGGCACCATCGCCCTCACCGCGGACCTCGTCGACGGCGGCACGGGCGACGACACCGTCGTCTTCGGGACCTACGACATCTCGGTCGTCCTCGACCTGACCGACCAGCGCAAGAACGACGGCTACATCAAGGGCGACACCTTCCGCTCGATCGAGACGTTCGTCGGCACCTCCGTCGAGGACGTCATGCGCGGCGACGGCCGCGCCAACACCTTCGACGGCGGCGGCGGCGACGACATCCTCAGCGGCGGCGACGGGGCCGACACCCTGACCGGCGGCTGGGGTGCCGACACCCTGACCGGCGGGCGGGGCGCTGACGTGTTCGTCCTGAGCGAGCCGCCCGAGACGGAGTTCGGCGTGATCTTTCCCGGCGACCCGGTCGCGGACCGGGACACCATCACGGACTTCACCGCGGGCCAGGATCGGCTGCTGTTCGACCGCGAGGCGCTGCAATGGTTCGCCCGGGGCGAGGCGACGGCACCCATCGGCGTGACGATCGAGAACGGCGTCGGCCACGCGAGCCAGGCCTCGGGGCCGGTCCTGCGCTTCGACACGCAGACCCGCGAACTGTGGTTCGACTACGACGGCAAGGGCGAGAATTTCGCCGCGACCCACCTCGCCACGATCGCCACGCTGGCCGAACTGAAGGCCTCGGACGTGCTGTTCGTGTGAGGCTCAGGCTGCATTCCGGGCGCGAAGCGCGCCCCGCGTGAGCGGCCTCGGCGCCAGCCGATGCGTCTAGCGGAGGCGTCCAGCGGAGCGATAGGCGAGGCCGCGGACGCGGCTGCCGGCGCTTGAGGCCAAAGAAGGCCAAGTTTGACAACCGCCCCGGCCTCCGCGAAGGCCGGGGCATGTCCGCCCCCGGCTCTCACCCGCTCTGGCGCCCCTACACCCAGATGAAGTCCGCCGCCCCGCCGCTGGAGGCGGTGGCGACGCACGGTTCGCGCATCGTCCTCGCCGACGGGCGCGAATTGATCGACGGCATCGCCTCGTGGTGGACCGCGGTCCACGGCTACAACCATCCCCACATCGCGGGGGTGGTCGCCGACCAGCTCGGGCGGATGCCGCACGTGATGTTCGGCGGGCTCACCCATGCGCCGGCCGAGCGGCTGGCGCGGCGGCTCGCCGCCCTGTCGCCGGGCGACCTGAACCACGTGTTCTTCACCGATTCCGGCTCGGTCGCCGTCGAGGTCGCGCTGAAGATGGCGGTGCAGCTCTGGCTCAACCGCGGCGAGACCGGCCGCACCCGCGTGCTCGCCTTCCGCGGCGGCTATCACGGCGACACGATGGGGGCGATGTCGGCCTGCGACCCCGAGGAGGGCATGCACCGCCGCTTCGGCGCCTACCTGCCGACGCAAGTCTTTTGCGAGTTGCCGCGCGACGCGGAGCGGACGGCGGCGCTCGACGCGGCGCTCGCCCGGCATCGCCACGAACTCGCCGCCGTGATCGTCGAGCCGCTGGTGCAGGGCGCGGGCGGCATGCTGACCCATCCGCCCGAGGTGCTCGCCACGGTGGCCCGGCTCGCCCGCCGCCACGGCCTGCCGCTCATCGCCGACGAGATCTTCACCGGGTTCGCCCGCACCGGCACCCTGTTCGCCTGCGAGCAGGCGGAGGTGGTGCCCGACATCCTGTGCCTGTCGAAGGCGCTCACCGGCGGCACGATGGCGCTCGCCGCCACGGTCGCGACCACCGAGATCTTTTCCGCCTTCTGGTCGGACGATGCGACGGCGGCGCTGATGCACGGCCCGACCTTCATGGCCAATCCGCTCGCCTGCGCGGCGGCGAATGCCAGCCTCGATCTGTTCGAGACCGAGCCGCGGCTGAATCAGGCCCGCGCGATCGCGGCGCGGCTGGAGGAAGGTCTGCGCCCGCTGGCGCGGTTGCCGGGCGTGCGCGACGTGCGGGTGCTCGGTGCCGTCGGTGCGGTGCAGTTCGCGTCTCCGCCCGATCTCGCGGCGCTGAAGGAGCGCCTCGTCGCGCGCGGCGTCTGGGTGCGGCCCTTCGGCGACATCCTCTACCTGACGCCCGCGCTCACCATCGCGCAGGCCGACCTCGACCAGCTGATCGCGGCGGTCGCGGCGGAGACCGAAGGCATCGCGTGAGCGATCGCGCGAAGGAGGAACGGCCGTACGACCCGGCGCGAAGAGCGCCGCGCGTAGCGGCCTCGGCTCTCAGCCGTGGCGTCTAGCGGAGCGAGAAGCCCAAGGGGACTCGATGTCCGCGGATGCGGTCGCCGGCGCTTGAGGCCGAGCGAGAAAGAACCGGTTGACCCCGCAGCGCACGCGCGGGACCCTGCAACCCGCAGCGGGGTTTCTCGTTGGATCATCGCAGCCCCCACGATGGTTCAATCGCCGGAAACGAACAAATCCGCGAACACCTTGGGTCGGTGGGGCAATCGGGGAGAGCCAGGTGGCGAGCCAGATCGAGACGACGAATCCGCAGGACGAGCGCGCAGGCGATCGCCCCGTCATCCTCCTGGTGGAGGACGAGGCGCTGACCATCATGGATCTCGGCGATGTGCTGGAAGACGGCGGCTACGACACGGTGCAATGCGCCTCCGCCGAGCGGGCGTTGTCGATCCTCCAGACCCGGCCGGATATCTGCGGCCTAGTGACCGACGTGGAATTGTCGGGCCGCGTCAACGGCTTCGAACTGGCGACCTCCGTCGCCCAGGCCCGGCCCGAACTGCCGATCCTCATCGTCTCCGGCCGCGCCTCGCCCGATCCCGAGCGGATGCCGGCGGGCGCGCAGTTCATCGCCCGGCCGTGCGCGGGCGAGGATATTTTGGCGCGGCTGAAGGGTCTGATGCCGACCTGCTGAAGCCGCGCCGCCTCGGGATGCGGCCCCCTCAGGCCTGGCCGGAGCCGCCGGACTTCGGGGCCGACGTGTTTTGCGCCACGTTGGCGGTCGAGGGGCTCGTTGCCTCCGGGATGAGGCTTCCCTTCCTCGTCGGCGCTTGGCCACCGACGAGAATTTGGCCATTGGCGATGGTGACGATGTACGGTTGACCGTTGGCCTGCCGTGCAAATGTCCGGAAGACGAAGCGGATCTCTTCGTTCACATCCGCGGTGATGTCGGCCAGGATTTCGGCGGCCAGCGCCTCGCCGAGGATCAGGCTGCGCGCATTGTCGGTCCGCCAGTGGACGCCGCCCATCGTGCGCCCCATGGCGACGTTCTGAGCGAGCTTGTTCAACTCCCCCTCGATCGTCAGCGTGTCCGCGACGTTCTCGGGTAGCTCGATGCGCTGCCACGTATCGTCTACCCTGCCCGTCACGTAGGCTCGTATTGGGTGCGCCGGTCCGAAGGGCTGCGCCCGCTCGTACAAGGTGGTGAACTTCACCGGATCTTTCCCGTCCAGCGTCGCGAAGTACGCCTTGAGGATCGTCACGCAGGCACCGGCGACGGTCGCGTGACCGGCGCCGTAGGCGGGATGAGTTGGACTCCCGGCCGTGAAGGCCATCGGCAGGAGGTAGCTGCCGTACCGCTTCCTCACGCGCTGGGCGGCTTCCGTCTCCGCCACCCAGGCCGGCAAGCCGTAGGCGCGTTTGCCGTGCTCGTCCGCTCCGATGTTCTGGACATGGACGAGGCCGCCATAGGCCTCGGGGCGCAGCCGCAGGTGCACCTGCCATTTCTGGTTCCACACCGCCTTCAGGGCGCGCGTCGCCACCTCCGAGACCAGCGCGAGGATGTGCGGTCCGCCCAGGACGCCGAACCCGGCCTCTCGCTTCAGCGTGTCACGGTACGGGTTGTCCTGTGTCCACTTGGCCATGCCCGAGAGCATGAGTAGGGCCGCGTTGAAATAGGCTTGGTGCAGCGCGTCCTTGTTCACGAACCGTGCGAGATCGCGCATGGTGCTGATATAGCGGTTGCCGCATTCGAAATTCTCTTCCACATCCTCGTTCGACTTCGGATAATCCTGGTCGCTGTGGTCCTTGCCGCTGTTCTGCGCGCCCAACCAGTCCTGGAATCCCGTCAGGTAATTCCGGCCTGCCTTGTACGGGCGCTGCATTTGGTCGATGGTCTGCGTGCCGAAATGGACCGGCCGGATGAAGAACTGGCTGACCATCGGCCCGACCTCTTCGCGCGGCAGGCCGAGCCGGAACAGGGTCTCGGGCTTGAACGGCTCGAAACGGTCGGCTCCGCCGGGCAGGTCGATGCCGGGCAGGATGCGGTTCGCGTCGGTCAAGACGGCGGCCCTGCCATAGACCTCGTTCAGTTCCTTGACGGCTTCCTGCACGTCCGCATTCTGGGCGAACCCGTCGAAGGGCACGTCGCGCAGCAGGGCCATCCAGTACAGCTCGGTCATCTCCGCCGCGGTCGCGTCGGACAGCACCTGGGGCGCCGGCGGCATGACGTAACGCTTCGGATTGTCGATCAGTTGGTCGCGGGCCAGACCGCCCTGGGGATTGGTCAGCTTCGCCGTACCTTTGCCCGGCTCGCGCTCGCCCCCCTTGAGCCCTGCGAATCCACGTCCATCGCCACGCGTCGCCGCGACGAGAGCATCGAAGTCCTCGGCGCAGACCTCGCCGAATTTATTGTGACGCAGCGACTTATGGAAACTCCCGATTCCCCGCACAGCATCCTCACCCTTGAATTCGATTTTTAGATCCACGTCATGATTCGAATCGCGCTGCGGCAGCGGCTTATTTTCTTCGGCTCTTTTGTGCATGAAAACCTCCTCAAATAATCTGGAATTTTAATTTCCTCCGACATCGATTTCATGTGTCAATCATCCCGTCAAGAGGTTGTCGCGTCTTCATCGATGATTTCGAACGGGTGGAACCGCAATTGCCGATGGATACTGTCATCGCACGGCTTTGCGTGGATCGATATCTATCGGACACCCGGCAAGGCCGGCGCACATATTGGCCAAGCTTCAACGCCGGGCTGCCCGCCTCGTGTCGGCCGCAGGGACACCGCGATGTATCGCCCGCCGCCGCCCCGGCGAATCTTCCGCTCCTGAACTTTCCCGTTCATCTGCGGTTCGACCGAGGCGAGCGATGGTGGGGCGTTAAGCCTGGCCGTGGGAGCCCCCGCGGCCCGTCCATCGAAACGCCGACGCCGGACGCCTCCCTTGAAGATCGCCGTCATCGCCCATCTCAAGTTCCCGATCGGCCAGCCCTATCTCGGCGGCCTGGAGATGCACACGCATCACCTCGCCGGCGCATTGCGGCGGCGGGGCCATCGGGTCACGCTGTTCGCCTCCGAAGGGTCCGATCCGGCGCTCGTGCCCGATCCGGTCTGCCCGCCCACCGGCGACGCGCTCGGCGACCCCATCGCCTTCGAGCGGATCGCGGCAGCCGAGCAGGCGGCCTACGAGCGGATCGTCGCGATGGTGGATCGCGGCGGGTTCGACGTGATCCACAACAACAGCCTCCACCCGCTGCCGCTCAAGGCGAGTCATACGCTGGCGGCCCCGATGGTGACGGCGCTCCACACGCCGCCGTTCGACTCGCTGAGCGAGGGCGTGGCGGCGGCCAAGCCCGGCATGGTCTTCGCCGCGGTCTCGCCCTCGCTGGCGCAGGAATGGGCCGAGCTGGCGCCGAACGCCCGCATCGTCGGCAACGGCATCGATCTCTCGACCTTCGCCTTCAGCCATGCGGCGGCCCCCGCGGCCTACGTGTTCTGGAGCGGGCGGATCGTGCCGGAAAAGGGCACGCATCTGGCCATCGACGCGGCGCGCGCCGCCGGCATCTCCTTGCGCTTCGCCGGCCCGCAGCCCAACCCGCGCTACTGGAACGAGTGGATCGCCCCGCGCCTCGGCGCGGGCGTCGAGTATGTCGGCCATCTCTCGCATGCCGAGCTCGCCCGCGAACTCGGGGGGGCGCGGGCCGCCATCGTCTCGCCGCGCTGGGAGGAGCCGTTCGGCCTCGTCGTCGCCGAAGCGCTCGCCTGCGGCACGCCGGTCGCGGCCTTCGCCCGCGGCGCCATCCCCGACATCGTCGATCGCTGGTCCGGCGCGCTCGCGCGGGCCGACGACGTCGAGGATCTCGCCCGCGCCGTCACCCGCGCGGTCGGGCTGGAGCGCCGCGCCTGCCGCCACCGCGCCGAGACGCTCTACGACGCCGCGGTGATGACCGACGGCTACGAGGCCCTCTACCGCGAGGTTCTCTACGGCGCCGCCCCCGCGCGCCGGCCCGTCCTCGAACGCCTGATCGCCTGAGCCATGCTGGCTTGTCCCGGCCCGGCCGTCGTCTGCGTCCCGGCCCGCAACGAGGTCGAGCGGCTGCCGCGGCTGCTCGCCGCCCTCGACCGACAGGACGGCTTTTCGCCCCGCCACCGCCTGCGGGTGGTGGTGGTCGCCAACAACTGCACCGACGGCACCGCCGCAATTGTGCGCGACTTGGCCCTGGAGACGATCGACCTGCGCCTCATCGAGGCGACCTTCTCCGGCACGGACGCCCATGTCGGCACCGCGCGCCGCCGGGCGCTCGATGTCGGCGCCGATTGGCTGGAGGCGGAGGGCGCGCCGGACGGCGTGCTGCTCACCACCGACGCCGACGCCCGGCTCGATCCGTCCTGGGTCGCGGCGAACGTTTCCGCGCTCGAGGGCGCAGACATCGTCGGCGGGCGCCTCGTCATCGACGACGAGGGCGACGCCGACCCCGTGCTCGCCGCCTTCCACGCGCGGGTCGAGCGCTACTGGGCCGGCGTGCGCCGCCTGGAAGACGCCCTCGATCCGCCGCCGCACGATCCGGCCCCGCGCCACGGCGACCATACCGGCGGGAGCCTGAGCCTGCGCGCCTCGCTCTACCGCGCGGTCGGCGGGCTGCCCGCGATCCCGCGCGGCGAGGACAACGCGCTGGTCGCCGCCGTGCAGCGGGCGGGCGGGCGCCTGCGCCACTGCCCCGCCGTCTGCGTGCAGGTCTCGGCCCGCACCGCGGGACGTGCCGAGGGCGGCATGGCCGTCGAGATGCTGCGGCGCGCCCGCGTGGTGCAGGGCGGCGAGGCCTATCGCCTGCCCACCGCCGCGTTCTGGCGCGATCACGTCGCGCGCCGCGCCCGGTTGCGCCGGCTCTGGCGCGAGGGTCGGGCCGCCGAGGCGCTGGCCGGTCTGAGCCCCGAGGACCACGCCGCGATCCTCAGCGAGTGCCCCAACGACATCGCCTTCGTCGAGCGCACGCTCGCCCGCCTCGCCCCCCACGATCCGCCCGCCCCCGAAGGCCCGCTCGACCGGGCGCTCGCCGACCTCGACGCCCTGGCCGCCGACCTCCGGCAGGACGCGGCGGCGTGACCCGCGCCATCGGCTACTACGTCCACCATCAAGGCGCGGGGCACTGGCAGCGGGCGGTGGCGCTGACCGGCGCGCTGCAAGCGTTCGGGCGGCCCTGCACCCTGATGGGCACGTTTTCGGACATCGACACGGCGGGTGCGCCGGGGCCCGTGCTCGATCTGCCCGACGATCGCATGACGGGCGCCTTCGACGGGCGGGACGGCACGGCAAGCCGCCCCGACGCGCTCCACTACGCGCCGCTGGACCATGCAGGCGTTCGCGCCCGCATGGGCCGGATCGCCGCCTGGGCCGCCGAGACGAATCCGGCGCTGCTGATCGTCGATGTGTCCTGCGAGGTCGCCCTGTTCGCCCGGCTCCTCTCGGTGCCGAGCCTCGTCGTGCGGCTCTCGGGGAACCGCACCGACACGCCCCACCTGGAAGCGTTTCGCGCGGCGAGCCGCCTGCTCGCGCCGTTCCCCGAAGCGCTCGACGGCGGCGACGTGCCGGACTGGGTGCGGGACAAGACGATCTTTTCGGGATTTCTGGGCGCGGAGCCGGCGCCAGTTCAGCCTGAGGACGGGCGCATCGTCGTCGTGTTCGGCCGCGGCGGCGAGGGCGGCGAGCACGCCCGGCTCTGCGAGGCCGCCGCCGCCGTGCCGGATCGCGACTGGCACGTACTCGGGCCGGTCAGCGGCTCCGGCCCCGCACCAGAAAACCTGCATCTGCACGGCTGGGTCGGCGACGTGCGCCCGCATCTCGCGCCCGCCGCCCTCGTGGTCGGCGGCGCGGGCGACGGGCTCGTCACCGCGGTCGCGGCTGAAGGAAAGCGCTTCCTCTGCCTGCCCGAGCCCCGCGCCTATGGCGAGCAGGAGGCCAAGGCCGAGGGGCTGGCCCGCCTCGGCGCGGCCGTCGTCCACCCCGGCCGGCCGGAGACGGGCACTTGGCCGGCGCTGATCGCGCAGGCCCTCGCCCTCGACCCGGCCCGCATCCGGGCGCTGGCCGAACCCGACGCGGTACACCGCACGGCGGGAGCGATCGAGGCGTTGTGCCGGGGCTGACGGAGCGAGTTTCCGCCGTTGCGGGCGCGGGCGGTCCGCCCCCCTCACACGTACTCCGGTAAAGCGCAGCGCGAGCAGCCGCACTTCCCTTTCTCCGCACGCGGGGAGAGGTGATGCTCACCACCGGCCGAGCGATAATCAGAACGGCCTTTCGCCAATACGCTGTAAAAATCATACTTTATTCCAGGCGTTGTCATTATCAACGCCGAACGGATCCATCTCCGGTGCCATGGCGAAAACGCGCGCACCGGATCGCTCGAGTCCGGCCCCAAACACGACCGATACGAGCTGCCGACTGCCGCGGCGACTCAACCCCCGGCGCGCCCGCGAACAGCACCGCTCCTGTACAAAGCAGCCACGTTGTTTTGTACGCTACCGTACAAATATTTAAAATTCAGCCTCGTTTCAATACCGTTTACAACTACGCATGTTAATCCTGAGACAAAGCGAAGTGTGCGATTTCAGACGCTTCTTCGCATTCACGCAATTTCCCATCGCCTTCCGCTGCCAATCGGATATGCGCCGGGTGCATTCTCCTGCTCAGCTCCCGATCCGAACATCCTTGACGACTCTCACGACCTACCAGAACCGTCTGCTGGCCCGGCTCGGCGCGAACGATCTCGCGCTCCTGCAGCCGCATCTGGAGCCGGTGGACCTGCCCGTCGGCCTGGTGGTGATCGAGCCCGATCAGCCCATCACCCACGCGGTGTTCCCCGAGACCGGCCTGTGCTCGGTGATCGCGAATCTGCAGGAGCGCAACAGCGTCGAGGTCGGCCTGTTCGGGCGGGACGGGTTCGTCGGCACGGCCCTGGTGCTGGGCAGCACCCGGGTGCCGCACCAGACCTTCATGCAGGTGTCGGGCACCGGCCTGCGGATCGAGGCCGAGGCGCTGACGCGGGCGATCGAGGCCAGCCCGAGCTTGCGCCGCCTGCTCCTGCGCTACATCCAGACCTTCCTGATCCAGACCGCGCAGACGGCTTTGGCCAACGCCAGCGCGCCCGCCGAGGAGCGGCTCGCCCGCTGGCTGGCGATGTACCACGACCGCCAGGACGGCGACGAACTCTCGGTCACCCACGAGTTCCTGTCGCTGATGCTGGGCGTGCGCCGCCCCACCATCACCGTCGCCCTGCAGATGCTGGAAGGCGCCGGGCTGGTGCGGGCGCAGCGCGGGCGCGTGCGGGTGCTGAACCGCGCCGGCCTCATCGCGGCTGCGGGACCGGCCTACGGACCGGCCGAGGCCGAGTACGATCGTCTGATCGGCCCCCTGCACGGCCATGGTGAGGCGGAGCGCACCGATCACGCGATCGATTACAGCAGCGCGTCGTAGGGCACCTCCGCCACCACGGTGCCGGCCTCGTCGGTGATGACGAACACGTTGCCCCGCCATGCCCGCGGCGGACCGTAGATGTGGGGCAGGCGCAGCATCTCGCGCAGCGTATCGAGGGCGAGCGTGCGGGCCGCCGCGCTATCGGGCAGCACGTCGCCCTCCTCGTCGCGGATCAGCACGCCGTTGCGGCGGATGTTGAGGAAGAAGCGGGGCAGGATCACCCCTCCCCGAGCAGCCGCTCGTACTCGACTTCGGCCGGGCCGTAGCTGTCGCCGGCGAAGACCTTCAGGCTCTCCCGGTCGAGTACGGTGATGCGGCCGCGCTTGGCCTGGATGTGGTGGGCGCCCTCCAGGATGTGGAGCGCCGTCGTCACGCCTGGCCGTCGCACGCCGAGCATCATCGCCATGAACTCGTGCGTGAGCGGCAACTCGTCCTGGCGGAGGCGGTCCTGCGTCATGAGAATCCAGCGTGCGAGGCGCGCCTCGATGTTGGAGCCGGCATTGGCGTAGACGGTGTGCCCGACCTGCACGATCAGGCTCTGTACGTAACGCCCGAGAACGCCCCGCAGCACCGGGCTCGTCGCCAGAGCCGTGCCGAGTTCGGCGGCTCCGATCCGCAGGGCCGTGCCGTCCGCCTGCACCACGGCGACCTGAGGCGTGCGATCGGTGCCGAGCAGCAACGGCACGCCGACCATGCCCTCGTAGCCGATGAGGCCGATCTCGACCCGCCCCCCCTGCGTGTCGGCGATCAGCGAGACGATCCCCTCCTCCACGAAGAGCGCATGGGCGATCGGCTGGTCGGCGGCGACGAGGATCTCGCGGATCGTCATCGGCATCGCCTCCAGATGCGGGGCGAGGAGCGCGAAGTCCTCCGCCGTCAAGGCACCGAGGAGCCGGTTACGAAGCCCGGATTGCTGAAGTCGTGGCATGGCGTTGCTCCCACGCGGGGCAAGAGCACTCACCGTCTCCCAGTCGCCTGCGCCCGAAATATTCGGCATGCGATGGTCCTCATGTAGGAAGTGCCGGGCGTCCGGTCATCGGCCACCGCAGCCGAACGCATGCTTTCGCGGGCACGGCGAGGGCTTTTGTACGGTTTCGGACGGAAGCCCTCGCGCTTATTCCGGCGCGAGGCTCAGTCGGCTACGACGATCCCAAAGTCGCCTTGGGCCTATGAAGTCTATTCCTGCGCGACAAATACATAACATATGTTAAATTAAAGTGCAGGGCTGGATGGATGGACTTGACCGCATCGGGATCGATGCTTGATGGCCACCTCGCCGATGCTTTAGACACGATGGCGGCGCGGGACGCTCGATGATCGGTCCGACTACCAATCAGGCCATGGGCCAGCGCCCCCCGACGGGGCCGCTCGACGGGATGGCCGGCCCCCTGAGCCGGCGCCTCGGCGTGCACGCCCCTCTCTCCGGCGACGACCTCGCGGCTCTGTCCCGGCTCGCCGTCCGGGAGACGGTGGTCGTCGCCCACACCGATCTCGTGCGCCAGGGCGAGCCGGCGGAGAACGCCTTCCTCGTGGTGGAGGGGATCGCGGCCAGCTACGTCCAGCGGGCCTCCGGCGCCCGCCAGATCCTCGCCCTGCTGCTGCCCGGCGACCTGTGCGATCCCGACCTCGCCCATCTGGAGCACTGGGACCACGGCATCGCCACGCTCTCGCATTGCCGGATCGCGCGGGTGCCGCGGGCGGCCCTGGAGGAGTTGATCGCCACCCGCCCGGCCGTCGCGCTGGCGCTGCGGCGGACGAAGCTGGAGGCCGAGGCCCGCAGCCGCGCGTGGCTGGCGGCTTTGGGCATCGGGCACGCGACGGAGCGGCTGCTGCGGCTGTTTCGCGAGATCATCGACCGGATGCACGCCCTGGGGTTGGCCGACCGCAACGAGGGCCCGCTGCCGCTGACCCAGGTGGACATGGCCGAGTGCATCGGCACCAGCACCGTCCACGTCAACCGCGTACTGCAGGAACTGCGCCGCTCCGGCATGGTGGAACTGAAAGGCAGCCGCCTGCGCCTCCTCGACCGGGCCGGGCTCGACACTCTGGCGGGAGAATAGACCGATACCGTACCGAACGTTGAATTCGCGGAAAGGTTAAAGACGCCGCCGCGCGAAGCAGCCCAAGGTGTTGGGCAACCTTCGAGAAGGCGGCCATGCTCCTCTACATCGACGTCGTCGATGGTGACACGCTCACCCGCGACGAGGACGGAATCGACTTCGCCAATCTGGACGAGGCCAGCGCGGCGGCCGTCGCCCTGCTCCCCGCGCTTGCCCGCGACGCGGTGCAAGGCCCTCGCCGCCGCATCGCGATGCTCCGGGAGCGCGAGCGCTGCATCGCCGCCGAAATCCGCGACGCGGCCGGCGCCGTCCTGTTCCGCACGCGCCTGCGGCTCGACATGGAATGGCCGGGGCGGGGACGATAGATCGGTCGCAAGGAGTCAGAACGGCCGGTCCGCCGGCACCCGCGCGGCGGCGATCTCGTCCGCGCTCGGCGGGCGCAGCACCGTGAGGTCGGGCGCGCGCTCGGGCGCGATCAGGCCGAGGCGGGCGAAGGCGTCGAGCCAGCCGTCCATCGGCCACAGGCCGTGGCGGGCGCGGAAGCGCCGGGCGTTGCGGACGATGTCGGAAAAGTGCTGGAGCGGCGGATCGCAGGACAAGTGGTGCTGGTGGAAGGCCGGGGGCACGCCGGCCAGCAGCACCGGCACGCCGTCCTCGGCGGCGCGGAAGGCCAGATCGGTGTCCTCGGCGCCGTAGCCGTCGAACCCCTCGTCGAAGCCGCCGAGCCGGTCCCAGGTCGAGGCCCGCACCGCGAAGGCGAGCGACCAGAACAGTCCGGGATTCTTTGTGAGTTTGACGCCGTGCTCGGGGAACGGGCGGGCGGGGTGGAGCACGCCGACGCGCATCAGGTCGGCCTCTACCCACCCGTCCCGCACGGCGTTTGCCGGCAGGTAGCGGATCGGCCCGCAGACCAGGGCGTCGTGCGCTTCCGCGGCCGCGGCGAGGCCGGCGACGAGCCCGGCGGAGGGGATGCAGTCGACGTCGAGATAGACGAGGAGGTCGCCCCGCGCCGCCTTGCGCCCGGCATTGCGGGCGGCGGCGAGCGGCAGCCCGTCGCTCGGCAGCGCCACGCGGCGCAGCGGAAACGGGGTTTCGGGGAGCGGCGCCGGATCGCGGCCCATCTCGACCACGATGCACTCAGCGGGTGCCGGCCCGCGGGCGAGCCCCTCGATCAGGCGCGCGAGATGGGCCTCGCGCCCCTTGTTGAGCGTGACGACGCTGATGTGGCTCACGGGGCTCGGGTTCCGGCGGATGGTCGGGCCGTTGTGCCGGGGCGATCCTGAAACGGGGATGAAGGGGCGACGGCATAAGTTCGAGACACCCGGGTGCAGCCGCATTCCCCCTCTCCCCGCACGCGGGGAGAGGCCTTCATGGACCTTGTCGTCCATGAAGGAAGCGGAGGCGAAGCCGCAGCGGCGGTGAGGGGGACTCGACGGAAGAGGCTCATCCGGAAACAGCCCCTCATCTTCGGCTACCGCCTCGCCCTGCCGACGACAAGGTCGGCAGAGCCCTCTCCCCGTGTGCGGGGCGAGGGGATGCGCGGTCGCCGCCGCGATCCATCGGAACGACCGTCAGGCCGCCTCCCCCAACCACGCGATCATCCCTAGCGCCGCCGCCCGCCCGCTCGCGAAGGCCGCTTGCAGCAAATACCCACCCGTCGGGGCCTCCCAGTCCAGCATCTCGCCCGCCGCGAACAGGCCGGGTCGGGTACGCAGCATGAAGCGCGCGTCGAGTTCGCCGAGGGTGAGCCCGCCCGCGGTCGAGATCGCCCGCGCGATCGGGGCCGGCGCACCCAGCCGCAGCGGAACCGCCTTGATCGCCGCGGTGAGGTCCGTCGCATCCACCGGCAGCGCGTTGGAATGGGCCTCGCGCAGCAGCGCGGCGGCGACGCCGTCGAGCCCCGCCGCTTTGCGCAGGCGGGTCGAAAGGCTCTCGCCGGGGCGCGTCCGGCCGAGTTTCCTCGCGAGCGCCGCTGCATCGAGATCGGGCCGCAGGTCGAGGATCAGGGTGGCGCTCCCCTCGCGCTCCACCGCCTCGCGGATCGGGCGGCCCAGCGCGTAGATCACGCCGCCCTCGATTCCCCCCGCCGTCACCACCGCCTCGCCGCGGGCGCGCGCATCGCCGATCCGGGCCGCGATCCGCTTGAGCGGGGCGCCGGCGAAGCGCTCGGCGACATGCGCCGACCACGCGACGGTAAAGCCGACATTGGCGGGTTTGAGCGGCGCCACCGCGAGGCCGGCGCCTTCGAGAAGCGGCACCCAGGCCCCGTCGGAGCCGAGCCGGGGCCAGCTCGCCCCCCCGAGCGCCAGCAGCGCGGCCCGTGGGCGGACACTGTGAGGGGCTTTCGGCGTCTCGAAGGTGAGCGTGCCGTCGGCCCCGAGCCCGGTCAGGCGATGGCGGGTGCGGATCGCGACGCCGCGCTCACTGAGCCGCGCGAGCCACGCCCGCAGCAGCGGCGAGGCCTTGAAGCTCTGGGGAAACACCCGCCCGCTCGATCCGACGAAGGTCGGCTGACCGAGCCCCTCGCACCAATCCCGCAAATCCTGGGGCGGATAGGCCTCGATCGCCGCCGTGAGGGCGGGCTGCGCCGGATGGTAGCGGGCCAGAAAATCCGGCAGCGGCTCCGTATGGGTCAGGTTGAGCCCGCCGCGGCCGGCGATCAGGAGCTTGCGCCCGACCGAGGGCATCCGCTCGTAGACGGTGACGGCCTGCCCCGCCCCGGCCAGGGTCTCGGCGGCCATCAGCCCCGCCGGCCCACCGCCGACGATCGCGATTTTTCGGGCGTGGCCGCTGTGATCGGGGTCCATGAGATCGGGGTCCATGACGGGGGGAGGCCCCGCCGGGCCGGTTCTGTCAAGCGATCACGAAAGACGTGATCGCCTCATGGCGCGGGCAGCCCCTTGAATCGCCGCAACCCGCCCTCCACCTGCGCCGTATCGGCTGCGGGCCCCTCTGGCGGGATGCGCGGGCGTACCTCATCGCGACGCTTCCCCCTTGCCCCCTTGGGAAGCCCTCCCGCCGCCCCGGCGGGACTTTTTTCGCCCGAGGACGCACCGACGCGTCACGTGATGTCGGAGTCGATGCTCTCCTTCTGGCAGAAGCATCAAGGTCCCAGCTCTATGGAATTCCTCACTGACGAGTGGCTCGGTAAGCCTGTCTGGATGTGGGCGGGCTTCCACGCCCTCGTGGCGGGCCTGCTCGCCTTCGATCTCGGCCTGCTCCACCGCGACAAGAACCACGAGATCGGCGTGAAGGAGAGCCTGCTCCTCACCGCCTTCTACTTCACCCTCGCCCTGCTCTTCGGCGGCTGGGTGTGGTGGATGCTCGGGCCGCAAGCGGGCCAGGAATACGTCACCGGCCTCGTGATCGAGAAGTCGCTGTCGATGGACAACGTCTTCGTCATCGCGGTGATCCTCACATCGCTGGGCGTGCCGCGGGCGGCCCAGCACCGCGTCCTGGTCTGGGGCATCCTCGCCGCCGTGCTGCTGCGCGGGCTGATGATCGGGCTCGGCTCCGCGCTGGTGCAGCAGGCGCACTGGGTGCTCTCGATCTTCGCCGTGTTCCTCCTTTTCATCGGCCTCAAGATGCTGTTCTCGAAGGAGGATGAGGAGAAGGACGTGCGCGACGGCGCCGCGTTCCGCCTGCTCCAGCGCTTCGTGCCCATCACCGACGCGCTGCACGGCCAGCACTTCGTCGTGCGCAAGCCCGACCCGAAGACCGGCAAGACCGTGCTCTGGCTGACCCCGCTCGCGGTGGCGCTCGTGCTCGTCAACGTCGCCGACGTGATCTTCGCCGTCGACAGCGTGCCGGCGATCTTCGCCATCACCACCGACCCGTTCATCGTCTACACGTCGAACATCTTCGCGATCCTGGGGCTGCGCGCGCTCTACTTCGCGCTCGCCGCGATGGTGGACCGCTTCGCCTACCTCAAGACCGCGCTTGCGCTCATCCTGTTGTTCATCGGCGCCAAGATCATCGTGGCCGACACGTTCGACCTCGTGCATCTGCCGCCGTGGGTGTCGCTCGCCGTCACCGTGGTCCTGCTCGCGGGCGGCATCGGCTACAGCCTGTGGCGCACCCGCGGGGAAACCAGCCGGGAGGCGAGGACTGGGGGCGTGCACGGAAAGGCCGCGCCCAGCACCTGACCCGATCCGGCACGGTCATGGCGAACCGGGCGACGCGGTTCGTTCACGATCCTGCGCGATGATGGAAAAGACCGGGGAACCGGTCGCGTCCCCCTCGCGTTCGACGGCCCACGATCATGCGGCGTTTCCTGACGAGCGGCATCAAGGCGATCCTGGCCATCGCCGTGCTCTCCACCGCGGCCCATTGGGCCCTTCGCCTCCAGCGGGAGCCCCCGGCCCCCGCGCTCCCCGTCGCGGCGGCCCTGCCCGATCCGGTGAGCACCGGCTCGATCACCCCGCGCAAGGTCGCCCCCTTCGCCGGCGCCGCGGTGCAGACCGCGAGCGCCGACGGCTTCGATCAGGACCACCTCGCCAAGCTGATGGCCGGGGCCTCCGCGGCCAAGGCGCAGAAGGCGGCGGCCCGGCGCTGATCGATTTCTTCTCGTTTTCTTCCCATCCATCCCCCTCATCCTGAGGTGCCGCGAAGCGGTCTCGAAGGAGGGCTCCAGGGATCGCTGAGCGAACTGGAGCCCTCCCTCGAGGCTGCGCTTCGCTGCGCACCTCGGGATGAGGGGTTGGGGTTGGGATGAACGGGCGAAGGCGGAACCGCCTCGGCGAGCGGGTGTTGGACCCACACGCCCCGAAACCGCGAGCAGGAAGAGGCTCCATGGCCAATCCCGGCATCCCGACCCCCGATCCCACCCCCGGCGACCTGCCGCCGCCGCCCCAGCCGGACGACCAGCCCGATATCGGCCCGACCGGCCCGCGCTCGCCCTATCCGGTGGACGAGCCCGGCATCGACGAGCCGCGGGGGCCGGGCTCCGAGCCCGACTACCTCCCCGGCGGCCCGACCGATCCCGGCATCCGCATGTAGGACGATGCAACCGCCCCTGCCTTCCGACGGCAGGGGCGGTCTTTTGTTACTTTTGGGAGACAGGCCCCCTCTCGCGAAACGGTTTTCCCCGCCTTCCGCCTCGACACGCTTGCGTTGCCGATTTGTCCGTCGGACAACCCGCTCATCCGCCCGCAGAGGCGGCGTTTCGGGGGCATTCTTCCATGGTTCGTCAGTGTCTGGCCGTCGCGCTCGTCGCGGCGGGGGTCTCGGCGTGCGGCAGCATCACGCGCGGCACGTCGGAGATGATCACGTTCACCTCGGCGCCCGCGGGCGCGGCGATGACGACCTCGACCAACCGCTCCTGCCCGACCACGCCCTGCTCGCTCGACATCCCGCGCTCGGAAGAGTTCGACGCCACCTTCACCCTGCCGGGCTACCGGCCGCAGACGGTGCCGGTGCGGACCAAGCTCGTCGGCTCGGGGGCTGCGGGCTTTGCCGGCAACGTACTGGCCGGCGGCGTGATCGGCATGGGCGTGGACGCCTATAACGGCGCCGCCTTCGACCACGTGCCGAACCCGGTCATCGTCACGATGGTGCCGGACACCCTGCCGAGCGCCGAACGCGCGCGCGGGCCCCGCCGCGGCCGTCCGGGCGTCTGATTTTCTCCGATTTTCGGTGCGAGCCTTTTCCACAGGCTCGCCCCACCCATCCCCCTCATCCTGAGGTGCCCGCCTCGGCGGGCCTCGAAGGAGGGGGTTTGGAATGGAAAGCCCCGCCCTCAATGCCCCCCGTGGGACGTCCGCACGTCCCGCGGCGCCGCCAGGATCTCGCTGAGGCTGGTGGCGACATGGCGGGCCTCCTCGTCGGTGAGGCGCAGCTGGAACGGCGGCAGGGCGCCGGCCTGGAGGGCGACCACCGCCTGACCCTGCTCGTCGGTGCCGACCTCGATCGCCGAGGAGGTCACGTCGAGCATGGCGATGTCCTCGTCGTTCTCGTCGGGCAGATCGACCTCGTCGCCGTCGTCGATCGCGGTGAGGAGCTGGCCGACGGCGCGCACGAGCGCGCGGGCGGCACGGGCGTCCATCACCACAGCCGTCGACTGCTCGTCCTTCTGGAAGGAGAGCTGGATGTTCGCGCCTTCGAGGGAAACCGAGATGCCCGCCATGAACCGCCCGACTGCGATGGGGAATGCCTCTGGGGATGCCCCGGCGTAACCGCCTGGCCCCTCTCCCTTATATGCACCTGCACCGGGCTTTGTCACAGGGTGGGCGCGTGCGGGGGAGGCGCCCGCCCGAGGCGGGGCGGGGCCGAAGCCTGCGGCGTCCCTGCCGGGCCGAGGCGCCTTGTTAAGGCCGCATCGAGAGCCTAAATAGGGACATGACGGGAGCGGCGGCAGCCATGCCGCATGCTTTCCACGGCTCGCAGCCCGTCAATCCGTACATCGACGGATGAAACGACGCGCTCGCGGCGCGCATGCCTTTGCGCGTGAGCGAGACAGAACGAAGGAAGTGTTCGTGGATACTGGTACTGTCAAGTGGTTCAACGAGACCAAGGGCTACGGCTTCATTCAGCCGGATAACGGCGGCAAGGACGTGTTCGTCCACATCTCCGCCGTCGAGCGCGCCGGCCTGCGCAATCTCGTCGAGGGCCAGAAGGTTTCCTACGAAGTCCTGACGGACAAGCGCAGCGGCAAGGACGCCGCCGGAAACCTCCAGGCGGTCTGATCCGCCCCGGGAACGGCCTTTTCGTTCCCCACGACGATGCGGCCCCCGCCCGCATGGCGGATCGGGGTGCCGCGATACACCGACGACACGCACATCAACGACAATCAGAAACGACACCGGCCGGCTCAGGAGAGCCGCGGACATCCGGTGAGAGAAAGAACAGACAAGAAAATGCAGTTCGAATTCCGACGCCACTCGGGCACCCGCTCGCCCGTCACCGATGCGGCGACCTTCCGGGTGGACCATCTGATCGAGACCGCCGTCCACGCCTCGGCCGATCTCAGCCACCTGATCGATTCCTCCTACGAGTATCATTCGCCGCGCGAGCTGCGCTGGCACCTCGCCGAGCGCCTCGGCCTCTCGCCTCGCGCCGTGCGGCTGAGCGAGGCGGCGTAACCGGCACTCGGCCGATCGCCTCGGGCTGGCCTGCGCGCATCCTCGCGCGGCGGAGCCGACGCGGTCCCAGGGGCTTCGGTTCCGACATGGGCGGTGGGCTTCGTCCCACCCTTCGCGTTTCCGAAGAGCCGCCTCGGACCATCGGGTCCGGGGCGGCTCTTTCGATTCGTGGTCCGCTCCGGCGTCCTGCGTCGGGCCGATGCTCTATTCGCTCCCCCGCGCGAGCGCCGCGAGCGCGGGCTCGCACAAGGCCCGCGGGACGGCGATGAGTTCGCCGTGGCGCGGCTCCGGCCGGTTGTAGACCGCCGGGCGGCCGTCGAGGTCGCACACCAGCCCGCCCGCCTCCCGCAGGATCAGGTCGGCGGCGGCGAGATCCCAATCCCGCGAATCCTTCGACACGAGGCCGAGGTCGATCACGCCCTCGGCCACCCTGGCGAGCCGGAGCGCCAGCGAAGGCACCCGCTCGACCCGCGTCACCGCGGGCTCGCCCCCGAGCCGGGCGGCGCCACCGAGCAGGCGGTCCTGCATCGGCTTGGGGCCGGTGATGCGCGCGCCCTCCAGGGCGGCCTGCGCCGAGGCGCGGATCGGCGCGCCGTCCAGCGTCGCGCCCTCGCCCGCGATCGCCTCGTAGAAGCGCCCGGTCGCGGGGGCGAACACCACGCCGAGCACCGGCTCGCCCGCCACCAAGAGCGCCACCGCGATCGACCAGTCGGGATGGCCCGACAGGAAGGCGCGGGTGCCGTCGATCGGATCGACGATCCAGACCCGCTCCGCGCCGAGGCGCACGGGATCGTCGATCGTCTCCTCGGACAGCCACGCCGCCGCCGGCTCGACCTCCGACAGGCGTACCTTGAGGAAGGTGTCGACGGCGACATCGGCTTCCGTCACCGGCGAGCCGCCGGACTTCGACCAGACCCGCGCGCGCGTCTGCCCGCCGGGCTCGAAGAACGGCAGGGCAAGGCCGGCCGCCTCGCGCACGGCCGTGCGCAGCAGCGGCGCCAGCGCCGCGACGGACGGCGCCCCGGACGAGGATGTCGTGTCGGTCATGGGCTCGCTTGCAATGATGTGCTCCGCGGAAAGCCGGCGGAGCGCACTCTCGTTCTAAGGGGGAAGCCCACTCCCTCACAAGGATGCGCCGCCGCAGCCCTGCCGTGCCCCGGTCGGGCGCCGCCCCGCGATACACATGTCTTTCACCCATCGCGAAAAGGGTCCGTTGAGCATTCCGGAGACTTCGGGGTCGTCCACCATCGCTTAACGCTCACTCTTAAGGCGCCTGGGGGGTGTGGTGGGGCCATATGCTTGTCATGACAGCGGGTCCGCCAGAGACCGCGACCAGGGACAAGGCATCGAACCGATGATGACTTTCGAGATCACCGCTCTGGACTGCCCGGCCGCGAACGAAGACGGTGCGATCCGTGAGCCCGTCACCGTCGCGCGGACGCCGCTGCCGATCCTCGGTGCGGCGATGGGCGCGGCCCCCGTCGGCGCGGCGCTCGCCTTCGACGACGACGCGGCGGAGATCACCGGCGAGGACCGCTTCGCGCTGCTTCTCGTCGATGCCGAGGGCGAGGTGCTGATGCGGCTCGCCGGCTTCACCGAGGAGGACGTGGTGGCGCAGTGGCGCGACCTCTCGGCGAAGGGCGGCCTGACCCGGATGCTCCTGCGCGAGGACGGCAGCCTCGTCCCGGTCTCGCAGCAGATCGGCCGCCTCGCGCTCGGCCGCAGCCGCCAGCGCCGCCGCAACGGCTCGCTGAGCGGTCGCCGCCCCCGCTTCCTCACCCGCCGCAAGGTGACCCGGTTGCCGGCGCGCCCCTGCATCCATCGCGGTGAGAGCGAGCTGTTTTCGCGGGGGTGAGCGGCGGTTTATCGCTGGCTATCAGAAATCATCTTCCCAGTTTCGCCCGCCATAGAACAGGCGCAGGATCGTCACGCGCTCCTCTCCCACCACGAAGGCGACCGTGATGCGCCGGGCGTAACCGACGACACGCAGGCCCGGACGCAAGTCGTCCCGAAGTGTGCCGCGTTCCGCGGCGTGTGCGAGGTTGTCGCAGAAGCTTCTGATACGCTCTTCGTAGCGGGACGCGATGCTCAGATCGCTCGCCTCGGCGATCGTGTCGTAGATCCATTCGAGATCGGCCGCTGCCGCTGGCGCGTAACCGACGGTCCGCCGTTTCACGTGTCCCTCTTGAGCCGCGCTGCGTGACGCGCGCGCATGCGCTCGGCCATATCCTGCGCGGAGATTTCGTCCTCCGGCCGGGCCTTCATCGCGTCGTAGGTCGCGACCACCTCCTCACGCAGCCACCGCTCAATGGCCGCATCCTGCTCTTGAAGCGCGCGCAGTCCCGCTCGTACCACCTCACTCGCGCTCGCGAACGAACCTGCACTCACCTGCGCGTCGATGAAGGCCGCCTGCTCGGCCGGAAGGCTGAAGGTTCGCTTCTCGATCACCGCCACGGAAGGCTCCTCAACTGATGGGCTGCCGGTATGAACCTTTCATACCACATCATCGACCGCTCGGGGATCGTCTGCACGACGCCGGCTGAACCGGAAAGTCGTCCTGCGGGGAGGTTCGATCCTACCCGTTCCCAATCGGCAGATCGGGCGCCCGGTCCATCGTCGCGCCGTCGTAGCCTTCGAGCCAGGCCGTGCGCTCGGGCGTGTTCTGCCCGTAGGGACAGGCGTCGCGGGGACGGCCCTGCGCCCGCGCACGGGCGCCTTCGGAAACCGCCTCGTCGGCGGAGGCGTGCGGATCGGAGTCGCTCATGGGCTGGATATGGCGCGCAGCGAGCCCGAGGCGATGCCCTCAACTAACCGCCCGCCACAGCGCATCCGCGGCGAGCCCCGCAAACAAAATCAACCCGGCGTCGCGGTTCGAGCGAAACAGGGTGAGGGCGAGCCGCCCATCGCGGGGGGAGAGGCGGATCACCTGCTGGCCGAGATGGGCGGAAAACAGAGCGAGGCCGAGCCAACCAAGCCAATGCGCCCCGGCGCCATAGAGCGCCGGCACCATCAGGGCGGCGGCGAGGCCGTAGCAGAGCCCGACCAGGGGTTTGAGCCGGGCGCCGAACAGGCGGGCCGAGGACTTGATGCCGGCGATCTCGTCGTCCTCGATGTCCTGCACCGCGTAGATCGTGTCGTAGCCGACGATCCAGGCCACCGTGCCGGCGTAGAGCCACAGGGCCGGGGCCTCGACGCGCCCGAACACCGCGACCCAGCCCATCAGCGCGCCCCAGGCGAAGGCGAGGCCGAGCACGCCCTGGGGCAGCGGCATGATCCGCTTCATGAACGGGTAGATCGCCACGGGGGCGAGCGAGAGCATCCCGACGAGGATCGCCGTGCCGTTGAACTGCAGCAGAACGCACAGGCCCACCAGCGCCTGCGCCACGAGGAAGGCGGCGGCCGCCCGCGTGCTCACCTGCCCCGACGGCAGCGGGCGCGAGCGGGTGCGCTCGACCTGGGCGTCGAGGTCGCGGTCGGCGATGTCGTTGTAGGTCGAGCCGGCGCCGCGCATCGCCACCGCGCCGATCAGGAACAGCCCGAGGTGGAGCGGATCGGGCGCTTGGGCCCCGGCGATGCCGGCGAGCGCCGCCGACCACCAGCACGGCAGCAGCAGGAGCCACCAGCCGACCGGCCGCTCGATCCGGGCGAGGCGCAGATAGGGCCGGGCGCGGGTCGGCGCGAGCCGATCGACCCAGTGGTCGGCGACCGCGTCGGCGACGCGACCGGCGTCGGGATGGGGAGGCAAGTAAGGCGCTTACAGCGCGCCGATCACAGCGCCCCTTGGGGCATCTTGAAGCTGCCGGTCAGGCCGGGGCCGCCGAGCAGGCCGCCGCCACCGCCGCCGTTCTGGGCCTGGGCGCGGGCCTGAGCCTCCATCTTGGTGGCCTGGGCCGCCATGTTGCAGACCTTGGAGCGGATGTCGCCGACGCGCTTGTGGTCGGCCTGGAAGCCCTCGGCGAAGGAATCCGGGATCGAGCACCATTCCTTGTTGGCGGCGATCCACTTGATGCCCGCGGTGCCGTTGGACTGGAGCTGGCCGAACAAGGCGCAGGCCTGCTGCGGCGTCATCTTCTGCTTGGAGTTCGAGGCGGCGTTGGCCTTGCCGACGAGGTTCTTGCGCTCGATCAGGGTCTTCTGGATCGCGCTGCAATCGGTGCCGCCCTGGGGCGCCGCGGGCGCGGGCGCCGTGGTGGTCGGTATCGGCATGCTCATCGGCGGGGCGACGGGCGCCGGCTCGGCGTTGGCCTCCATGGAGGGGGCCGGCATCTGGCCGAAGGCGCCCTGCGCCAGCGCCGGGCCGGACAGGAGCGCGAGAGTCACCAGCGAACCGGCGATCTTGGTGAAGGCGGCAGACGACGCAGTCATGAGGGCTCGGTCCTTTCCCTGTCGGCCGCGGCGGGTGTCGTCCCCGCTTTCGCAGCCCCCACCCGATGCCGGCTCCCGGCGCGGTGTGCGCGCCCCGAATCCGCCGATCAGGCCTTGCGATGTTTCGTAAGTTTGTTCCTGCACGGGAATGTGGCGCCAATGGTGCCGCGGGCCTCCAGGCGGTCGAGGTCGTGGGCAAATCGCGGAAAATCAGGTCGTGTGGCCGATCGGCCACAGGGCCTCCGATTGACAGCGCCGGGCCCTCACGCGAGGAGGCCGGCATGGCCCTCTACGACTTCACCGCGCCGCGCCTGTTCGTCGAGGCGGATCTGGCGGAGGGGCGCGTCCTGCCCCTGGAGCGGGCGCAGGCCAACTACCTGCTCACTGTGCTGCGCAAGGCCGAGGGCGAGCCGGTGCTGCTGTTCAACGGCCGCGACGGCGAGTGGCGCGCCGATATTTGTCCGAACGGCCGCAAGAGCGCCGACCTGAAGGTGGTGGAGCGGACGCGGCCCCAGCCGGCCCCGCCGGACCTGCATTACCTGTTCGCGCCGCTGAAGACCGGCCGGCTCGACTACATGGCGCAGAAGGCGGTGGAGATGGGGGCCGGCACGCTGCGCCCCGTCTTCACCCGCTTCACCCAAGGCGAGCGGATCAAGCTCGATCGGCTCCGCGCCAACGCGATCGAAGCCGCCGAGCAATGCGGCATCCTGGCGATCCCCACGGTCGCCGAGCCGGAGCGCCTGCCCGCCGCGCTCGCCGCCCTGGAGCCGGAGCGCCTGCTGGTGTTCTGCGACGAGGACGCCCCCGTCGCCGATCCGGTCGCGGCGCTCCGCGGCGCCACCGACGGCAAGACTCCGCCGCTCGCCGTGCTGGTCGGTCCCGAGGGGGGCTTTCACGCGGAGGAGCGCGCCTTGATCGCCGCGCGGCCCAACACGGTGGCGCTCTCGCTCGGCCCGCGCATCCTGCGGGCGGACACGGCGGCGGTGGCCGTCATGGCGCTGGTGCAGGCGGTGCTGGGGGATGGGCGGTAGGCGATCGTCGTACCCAGCCGGCGACACCCAGCCTTCCCTAATCGGTCCTCCGCCGTCATTCCGAGGCGCCGCAGGCGAACCCGGAATCCACCCGTGATGCGCGAAGCCCGGCTGAAGCCGAAATGTCGCGGCCAGTCGTGGATTCCGGGTTCCGCTCCGCGGCCCCGGAATGACGGCAGGGATCGATATTCCGTCTTCGGCTCGCGGTAATCCCGTCATACCCGCACCGTGACGCGCCCCCGCGTTGTCGGCTCTTGCGGCCTGCTCTAAGGACACGACATCTCCGGCGTGGCCGATCGCAGGCCCGGTCCCTGGACCGGGCCTTTTTTCGCGCCTGCCCCACCACCGGCTCGACGAGGCAGCGCATGGCGCGCGACACGTCCGACACGACCCCGCTGACCTCGCGCGACGAACTGATCGCGTGGTTCTCCGACGGCGAGAAGCCGGCGACGCGCTTCGCGCTCGGCACGGAACACGAAAAGATTCCGTTCTACACGGCCGACCGCACGCCCGTGCCCTACGAGGGCGAGCGCGGCATCCGGGCGCTGCTGGAGAACCTCGGCCGCGAGACCGGCTGGGAGCCGATCCTCGACGGGGCCAACATCATCGGGCTGTCCAACAACGAGGGCGGCGGCGCGATCTCGATCGAGCCCGGCGGGCAGTTCGAGCTGTCCGGCGCGCCGCTGCCCGACGTGCATGCCACGGTCGCGGAACTCGACGAGCATCTGGCGGCCACCGCGCGCGCGGCCGAGCCGCTCGGCATCGGCTTCCTCGATCTCGGCATGAGCCCGAAATGGACGCGCGAGGGCACGCCGTTCATGCCCAAAAGCCGCTACCGCATCATGCGCGGCTACATGCCGAAGGTCGGTACACTCGGCCTCGACATGATGCTGCGCACCGCGACCGTGCAGGTGAACGTCGACTTCTCGTCCGAATCCGACATGGTGCGGAAACTCCGCGTCGGCCTCGCGCTCCAGCCTGTGGCGACCGCCTTGTTCGCCAACTCGCCCTTCACCGACGGGCGGCCGAACGGCTTCCTCTCGCGCCGCTCCGAGATCTGGCGCGACACCGATGCCGATCGCACCGGCATGTTCCCGCAGGCCTTCGAGGACGGGTTCGGCTACGAGCAGTATGTCGATTGGCTGCTCGACGTGCCGATGTACTTCGTCAAGCGCGGCGAGACCTACCACGACGTCTCCGGCGCCTCGTTCCGCGACCTGATGGAGGGGCGCCTCGCGCAACTCCCCGGTGAACGGGCGACCGTGTCGGACTGGGCAAACCACGCCTCGACCGTCTTCCCCGAGGTGCGCCTGAAGCGCTTCCTCGAAATGCGCGGCGCCGATGTCGGCGGGCCGGCGATGATCGCGGCGCAGACCGCGCTCTGGGCCGGGCTGCTCTACGACGAGGGCGCGCTCGCCGCCGCCTGGGACCTCGTGCGCGGCTGGACCGCGTCCGAGCGCGAAGCTTTACGCGCCGCGGTGCCGCGGCTGGGGTTGGCGGCCTGCATCGGCGGTCGCAGCCTCGGCGCGGTGGCGGCGGAGGCGCTCGCCATCGCCCGCGCCGGCCTCCAGACGCGGGCGCGCCGCGACGGGTCGGGCCGGGACGAGGCGATCTATCTCCAGCCGCTGGAGGCCATCGTCGCCGCCGGGCGCAGCCGGGCCGAGGACTTGCTGGCCGCCTACGAGGGCGAATGGGCCAAAAGCGTCGACCCGGCGTTTGTCGCCTGCACGTTTTGAGGCGCCTGCCGATCCCGGCGGGTTCGCCCCGACACGTCGGAATGTGCGGCCGGGCACATTTCGCTCCCGGCCAAGTTTGGCCCGCGGAACGCAAATCCTAACAAAAAGTTCCTGAGGGTGCTCGTGACACCTTCAGGAGAACCACCCATGTCGTCGCGCATCACGTCCCTGATGCTGGCCGGCCTCGCCACCACCGGTCTGGCCGTCGTCGGAACCGCCCCCGCCCAGGCCGCGCCGCTCCCGGCGCTGACGGGCGACCTCGTCGGCGGCACCAAGACCACTGTCGATCACGTCGGCTGGCGCCGCGGCTATTACGGCGGCGGCTACGGCTATCGCCGCGGCGGCGGTGTCGGCGGCGCGTTGTTCGCCGGCGCGGCGCTCGGCCTGATCGGCGGCGCCATCGCGGCGAGCGCGGCCCCGCGCTACCGCTATTACGGCGGCGGATACGGCTACCCGGCCTATGGCTACGGCGGCTACGGCTATGCCCGCCCGGTCTACTATGCCCGCCCGGCCTATTACGGCGGCTATGGCGGCTACGGTTACCCGGCCTATGGCGGGTACGGCGGTTACTACGGCTGGTAGGAAGCGCCTTCCGCGAAGCGCTTCCAAGGGTCCCGTCGGCGCAAGCCGGCGGGGCCTTCGTCGTGTTATGGGCCGCGCCGATGCCCGACGCCCCCCCTTCCGAAGACACGATCGACCTCGACCTGAGCGGGCTCAAATGCCCCCTGCCGGCGCTCCGCACCCGCAAGGCCCTGCGGCGTCTGGCGCCGGGCGGGCGGCTTCGGGTCATCTGCACCGATCCGCTGGCGGGCATCGACATCCCCAACGCCGTGCGCGAGGAAGGCGCCGCGCTGGAAGCGCAGGAGCGCGACGGCGCCGCCTTCCGCTTCCTGATCCGCCGCCCGGCCTGAGGAGACAGCATGCCTGCCGAAAGCTCGCCCCCGAAGATCCGCGGCACCCGCACGGTCCACGACGGCTGGGCGAGCTTCCTCATCGCCGACGTTACCCTGCCCGACGGGCACGAGGCCGTCCGCGAGATCGAGGATCACGGCGAGGCTGTGTGCGTGCTGCCCTACGATGCCACGCGCCGGGTCGCCCTGGTGATCCGCCAGTTCCGGGCGGCGCCCTTCTTCGCCGCCGCCCTGCCGGAGATGCTGGAGGCCCCCGCCGGCATCCTCGACGAGGCCGACCCGCAGGCGGGCGCCCGGCGCGAGGCCTTCGAGGAGGCCGGCGTGCGGCTCGGCGCCCTGGAGCCGGTCGCCACGGTCTGGACCATGCCCGGCGTCTCGACCGAGCGGATGCATCTGTTCCTCGGCCCCTACGCCCCGGCCGACCGCGAGGGCGCGGGCGGCGGCTTGGCCGAGGAGCACGAGGGCATCACCGTCGTCGAGATGCCGCTCGCAGACCTCGCCGCCCTGGCGGAGGCCGGCGAACTCACCGACCTGAAGACCTACACCCTGGTTCAGGCCCTGCGCCTGCGGCGACCGGACCTGTTCGCCTGATTTTTCGCACGAATACGCGGCCTGGCGAGTGAACGACGACGCCCTCGATTCAAACACCGCCGTCATTCCGGGGCGCCGCAGGCGAACCCGGAATCCACCCGTGATGCGCGGCTGGTACGAGATGCGGCGGCCCGTCGTGGATTCCGGGCTCCGCTTCGCGGCCCCGGACTGACGACGGAGGGGAGCGGCGCGGGCGGTGAAACCGCCTCCCCTGCCCGGACTTTGTGCCGACCCGAGCCTTGCCGGAAGGGCGGCGCCGGCTATCATCACGTAAGCGGAACAGGGCAGAGGCCACCTCCGGCCTCGCGCCGGGCCGGCGATACGTCAGAACAGCGCCCGCCGCCTGGGAGACGTTCATGTTGTTCTTCATCGGGATCGCCTGTCCCTGGCTCATCGTCTCCGGCCTGATGCTGATGTGGCATCGCCGCGCCGAGGAGCTCAACGCGAAGCGCGACTGATCCTTCCCCCTTCCAGCCTTTCGTCACCCCCGCTCGAACCGGACGCCGAGTTCCGGGTTCACTGCGGGCGCGAGCGCGCGCCCGTCGGGCGCGGCGTTTCGGACAAGAGCGCTGGTTTGGAGTCGGACATGGACATCGCCCTCGACAAGGTCACCGAGATCATCCTGCGGCTGCGGGCGGTCGAGGCGAAGGAGGGGGCGACCGATCCGGATTCGGGCTCGAACCCGATCGACGACGGGGCGGCGGACGTGCTCGTCGGCGGCACCGACGACGCCACCGAGCAGGAGATCGCCTCGGCCATCGCCGGCCTCAACGAGGACGAGCGCAGCAACCTGATGGCGCTGCTCTATATCGGCCGCGGCGATCTGGAGGCCGCGGAATGGGGCGAGGCGGTGCGCATGGCCAAAGAGCGCGAGGCCGCGGGCGACAGCCCCGTACGCGAACTGCTCGGCACGCCGGACGCCGCGGCTCTGTTGGAGGAAGGCCTCGACAGCCTCGGCATCGCGATGGACCCGCCGGAGGCGTAACGCGAAAGAGGGGGGTCGGATGCCGAGCATCCGGCCCCCTTTTCCGTCAGGGCTCGCAGGCCAGCACCTTGGCGCCGACGGCGACGAACTCGGCCGTCGTGCGCAGATCCTCGCGCAGCCGCGGCGTGTGCGCCACCAGCGAGGCCTCGCGCTCCAACTGATCGTTGCAGGCGCAGGACGGCAAGCCCCGGCCCGCCGGCGGCGAGCAGGCATCGTGGTGCATGCAGGCCCGGTCGAGGGCGTCCACCGGCGGCAGGCCGGCGCCGCGGCTGCCGGGGCCGCAGTAATTGCCGTGGAACACCAGCGCGCCCTTCGGCAGGTTCGATCCGAGCTTCGGCGTCGCGGGCATCTCGATCTCGGGCGCGTCCGGCGCCTCGATGTCCTGCGCGGACGCCGCGAGCGGGGCGCAGACGAGGACGGCCGCGAGCGACAGCCGCCGGATCGCCGGATGCAGTGAGGGAATAGGCAAGGTCGTACTCTCCGTTCGAAACGCTCCCCTCGCAGCCCTCCGGCCGGCGCGACCGTTGCCGTCGCCGCGGGGCTGACTGAGCGGTCTCAACGGTTGTTTGCGGCTCTGGTTCATTTCGGCAGGTGCACCGCACCATTCCGGTCTCGCGATCGGCGGCTCAAAATGCCGCCAGCAGCAGCAGGCTGACCACCGCGACGGCGAGGATCAGGCACAGCGCGAGGTCGATCACCGTCTCGCCGCCGCAGGGGTCGCGCTCGTCGAACCGGGGCATCGGGTGGGCGGCGGGTGCGGGCCTCATCGGGCGGCGCCCGTCGCGAGGGCGAGGCGCACGGGCTCCGGCTGCGGGCTCGGCTCCGACAGGCGCTCCGCCGCGAGCGCCCCCAGCGCCGGCAGGCCGAGGGCCGTCGCCAGCACCAACCCGCGGCAGAGCGGTCGCAACGAACCGTCGAGTACCGGACGCCGCGCAGGTGCCAACATCAGGGGCGCCTCACCGACCGCGAGAAGGGGCCTCAACACGCGCATCGCCCCGCTCCATCGTTTCGTGGGAAAATTGACCACAAAAATATGCGTGTGCAAAAATCCCACGTCAACCGGAAACCTCTTTGCAACGGTGCTGAAGCGCACGTCGTGGGATTGTGTCCCACAGCCCCGCCGCTAAGGTCGGACGATGTCAGAGACGTCCGACCCCGCTCCGAGCCCGGACGGCGCCGCCCTGCACGGGCCGGTGGCCCGCCTGCTGCGCCCGCTGGTACGGCTGCTGGTCAAGCGCGGCATCACCTTCCCGGCGCTGACGAATCTACTGCGCGAACTCTACGTGAACGTCGCCGAGTACGACTTTGCGCTCCCCGGCAAGGAGCAGACCGACAGCCGCGTCAGCCTGCTAACCGGCATCCACCGCAAGGAGGTGCGGCGCCTGCGCGGCGCGGGTGCACCGGTGAGCCGGGTGTCGGCCACCGTCTCACGCACGAGCCGGATCGTCGCCCGCTGGCTCGCCGCGCCCGATTTCACCGACGGCGGCGGGCACCCGCTGCCGCTGCCGCGCACGGCCGAGGCCGGCGCGCCCTCGTTCGAGACCCTGGTCGCGGGCGTCACCAAGGACGTGCGCCCCCGCGCCGTGCTCGACGAATGGCTCGACCGCGGCGTGGCCGTGCTCGATGCGGAGGGCCGGGTGCAGCTCTTGGAGTCGGCCTACCTGCCGCGCGGCGGGAGCGAGCCGCAGCTCCATTATTTCGGCCGCAACCTGCACGACCATCTCGCGGCGGCGGTCGAGAACATTTCTGGCCCCGCCCCCCGCTTCTTCGAGCGCGCCGTCCATTACGACGGGCTGTCCCAAAACCTCGCCGGGCGGCTGGAGGAGCGGGCGCGGGTCATCGCCATGGACGCGCTTAAGCAGGCCAACGCCGAGGCGCACGCGGCCTGCGCCGACGATCCGGGGGGACGCCACCGCTGGAATTTTGGCATCTACATCTTTCGCGAGGAGGTGGAGGCGCCCGAGCCCGCGGCAGCGCCTGAGACAGAGCCCGCGGCAGCGCCTGAGACAGAGCTCGCGGCAGCGCTCGAGACCGACGCCGAGAAGGCCGGCGCGCCGTGAGCCGGCCCGATCACCCGACCCGCCGCGGGCTGCTGGCGCTACTCGCGGGCACCGCGCTCGCGTGGCCGCATCCCGTCCGGCCCCAGGCGGGGGCCGAGCCGCCGCAGGATCGCGGGATCAGTGGCACCGGGGCGCGGCCCGAGCCCGAAGAGCTTCCGGGTGGCGACCGCGGCATCGGCGGCACGGGGGTGATCGGCACGATCCGCCGGTTCGGCTCGGTCTGGGTCAACGGGTTGCGCATCGCCTACCCGGCGGACGTGCGCATCACCATCGACGGGCGCCCGGCCCGCGCGGCGGACCTGCGCATCGGCCACGTCGTGCGCGTCGTCGCCCGCGGTGCCGAGGGTCACTTGAGCACGCGGGCCATCGCGGTGACGCGCGAGGTGGTCGGCCCGGTCGAGGCGCTCGCCCCCGGCCGCCTGACGGTGCTCGGCCAAACGGTCGCGACCGAGGGCCTCGCCTCCGGAAAGGATTTTCCGGTCGGCGAGCGGGTGGCGGTGAGCGGGTTGCGCCGGGGCGACGGCACCATCGTGGCGAGCCTGATCGAGCCCCGCCCCGACGGGCCGGACCGCGTCGCCGGGCCGGTGCGGCGCGGCCCCGACGGGACCGCCCGCATCGGCGCCCTCGCCCTCGACGGCCTCAAGCCCGGGTTTTTGGGGCGGCGCGTGTCGGTCGAAGGGCGGCCCGACGGGGCGGGCCTTTCGGTCACCACGGCGCGCGACGTCAGCCGTCCCTTTCCGGCGGGGCTCAGTCGCGCCTCGGTCGAGGGCTACGTCGTGCCGGGCGGCGGCGCCCTGCGCCTCGGCTCCGGCCTCGCGGTGGCGGGCCGGGCGGGCCCCAGTCCGTTGCCGGGCGCCGGCCCGGCGGTGATCGAGGCGGGCATCGGCCGCGACGGGCGGATGACCGTCGAATCCGTGCGCGGCGACAGCACCGCCCCGCGCGGCGGGCCGATGGACGGCGGACGCCCCGGCGGTCCGGCCGGAAGCGGACCCTCGGGCGCCCGTCCGGGCGGAGGCGAGGGGCCTTCCATGCGGCCCGGCGGGCGCGACCCGGCCGGCGGCATCGGACCGGGCCGTGGCGGCGTCGGCCCTAGCAACTTCCCGATCGACACGCGGCCCGCGCCCGGCCAAGGGGGCGGGTTCGGCGGCGGGTTCGGCGGCGGCGGTTACGGTGGCCCCGCGCCGGGCGGCTTCGGCGGCCCGCCGGGCGTCGGCGGACCTCGCCCCGGCGGCGGGGGGGTCGGCGGAGCCTTCGGAGGCGGTGGCCCCGGCGGCTTCGGCGGCGGGCCGGGCAGCTTCGGCGGGGGCGGCGGGCCCGGTGGGTTCGGCGGCGGTGGGCCTCGCTGACGGGGCCGCGAAGAGCGCCTGTCCCCTCCCCCTTGTGGGGAGGAGAACGCCGCATCCTGCTCCGGTGGGGACGTAACGACCGCCGGTACGCTCAGGAAAACTTCCGGGATCGCTCACCTATGATCGCGTTCGGGTCGCCCCGGCCGCTCCCCGGCTCCGAATCCACCCGAACGCCTTGCCGAACCGAACGCGAGCCGTTCCAATCACCGGCCTTCGCGCCCCCGAGACCGATCGTCGTGCCGTCCGCTTCCCTTTCGGTCCCGCTCGTCCCGTTCGTGCTGCTCGCTGCAGGACTGGCGCTCAAGCATGTCGTGGCCGACTTCCTGTTCCAGACCGGCGCCATCGCCCGCGGGAAGGAGCGGCGCCACGGCTGGCTGGCGCCGCTCGCCCTGCACGCACTCGGCCATGCCGGGCTGACGCTCGCCCTCGCGCTCGCCCTGGCGCCGCGCCTGTGGTGGCTGGCGCCCGTGGATTTCACCATCCACTTCTGCGCCGATCGCGGCAAGTCGATGCTCGGCCATCGCTTGGGGCTCAGTACCGACGACGTGCGGTTCTGGTGGCTGATCGGCTTCGACCAGTTCCTGCACCAGCTCACCAATCTCGGCCTCGCCGCCGCCCTGGCGACGCTCTGACGCGAAGGGCGAAGCGTTAACGGCTGCGCCCGTAGAACGGGTGCGGGCGGCTAGACCATCGTCCCGAAAGCCGGCGGCCGTCTTCCGGGCCGATACTCCAGGGCGAGACGACGTGGCGGCGTGATGACCCGGGGTGTGCGCTCTCGACCGCTGGTCGTCTCCTTCGCGCTGTTCGCGCTGGCCCTGATGGTGCCGCCCGCCACCGTCGCGGTGATCGCGACCCACTGGTACGTGGCGAGCGAACAGGAGCGCCTGAGCCACACCCTCGCGCTGATCGGCGAGGAGGTCCGCGACCGGATCGACCACGATCTCACCCGGATGGAGGCGGTGGCCCGCACGCTGGCGGCCTCGCCCTCGATCGATGCGGGTGATCTCCCCGCCTTCCGCGCCCAGGCTCTGGCGAGCTTCGACCCCGCCGAGGCGACGGTGACGCTGGCCGAACTCGACGGGCGCCAGATCGTCAACACCCGCGCCCCCGACGATTCCACCCTGCCGACCATGCCGCGGCCGGACCTGATCGCCCGGCTGGTCGAGACCCGCCGCCCGGTGATCTCGGGCCTGATGACCAGCAAGCTGACCGGGCGCCCGATCGTCAGCGTGAACGCGCCGGTGATCCGCGACGGCGTCGTCGTCAAGCTGGTCGCCCTGGTGACGCTGGCGGATCATTTCGAGACGCTGATCCGCAACCCCCACGTCGGCGACCCCTATTGGGCGGCGGTGATCGACGGCGACGGCGACATCGTCGCCAGCATCGGGCAGGCCGAGGCGGTGGGCGAGGCGGCCTCGGTTCCGCAGGCAAAGGTCGCCAACGGCGTGTTGCGGATCGAGGAAAGCTCGCGCCGCTCCGACTGGCGCTTCGCCGCGGGCGTCGGGCGCGACGCGCTGGAGGCGCCGCTGCGGCGCTCGCTGCTCCTGCTCCTGACGTTCTCCCTCGCGCTGATCGGGCTGGGCGGCTGGTTCGCCCTGCGCATGGCCCGCCGCATCGCCCGCGCCGCCGCGCGGCTCGCCGCCAAGGCCGAGGCGATCGGCCGGGGCGAGACCGTGGCGGCGCAGGACAGCGTGATCCGCGAGGTGCGCGTGGTCGAGCACGCGCTGGCCTCGGCCTCGCGCACGCTGCACGAGCAGCGCGCCGCCCTCGACGCCGCCCAGGGCGCGCTCGCGGCGTGGGCGGAGGCGAGCCAGAGCCGCTACCGGATGCTGGCCGACAACGTCGGGGACATCATCGTGCTGTTCGGCGCCGGCGCCTGGACCTTCGGCGATGTCTCGCCCTCGTTCGAGCGGATGCTCGGCTACGACGCGGGCGCCCGCGCCAGCCTGACGCTGACCGGCTTCGTCCATCCGGAGGACCGGCGCATCGTCGAGGACATGCGCGCCGCACTCGGGACCGGGCAATCCCCGGCCACCGGGCTGTTTCGCGCCCGCCACCGCGACGGCGCGTGGCTGTGGCTCGAATGCGTGGGCAGCCGCATCCAAGGGGTCGGCCAAGGGGCGGGCCCCGGCGAGCCGCAGGTCATCGCGGTGATGCGCGACGTGACCGCGCGCAAGCAGCAGGCCGACGAGCTGCGCATCGCCTGCGACATGGCCGAACTCGCCAAGGCCAAGGCCGAGAACGCCAGCCGGGCGAAATCGGAATTCCTGGCGATGATGAGCCACGAGATTCGCACGCCGCTGGCCACTATCCGCGGCTACACCGAGCTGCTCGGGGGCAGCGGCCCCCTGAGCGCCGAGCAGGCGCGCTCCCTCGCGCTGGTCAGCGAGGCCACCGGCACGATGCTGACGGCGGTGGACGACATCCTCGACGTCGCCCGGATCGAGGCCGGCGACTTCCACCTGCGAGAGGAGGATTTTTCGCTCGCCGAGGCGGTGGAGAGCGTCACCGCCTTCGTCCGCCCCGCCGCCGCCGAGAAGGGCGTGACGCTGGGCCTCAGCATCGAGCCCGGCCTGCCGCGGGCGGTGCACGGCGATCCGCGGCGGCTGCGCCAGATCCTGCTCAACCTGCTCAACGTCAACCTGCGCGAGCGCCGCGGCGGCCTCGTCACCCTCTCGCTCTACACGCTGCGCGGCGCCGAGAATCGGATCAGCTTCGCGCTCACCGGCAGCGGCGGCCATGCCCGGCCGGCCGAGCGCGACGGGCTGGGGCTCGCCATCGCCGGACGCCTGATCGCCCGGATGGGCGGGCGGCTGGAGACGGTGTCGTTCGCGGGCGAGGCGTCGAGCTACCGCTTCAGCCTGCACCTGCCCGCCACCGAGACGGCCTTCGCCGCGCCCGAGCCCGTGGCCGCCCCCGCGGCGCCCGAGCCCGAAGCCGTCGAGCCCATGGTTGCCGACGGCCCGCTCGTGGGCGCAAAAATCCTGCTGGTCGAGGACCATACGATCAACCAGGAGCTGACCCGCCGCATCCTGGAGCGGCAGGGCTGCCGGGTCGATGTCGCCGACGACGGCGCGGCGGCCCTGGAGGCGGTGCAGGCGCGCGTCTACGACCTCGTCCTGATGGACGTGCAGATGCCCGGCATGGACGGGCTGACCGCGACCCGGCGCATCCGCGCCCTGCCCCATCCCTGCCGCCACGTGCCGATCCTGGCGCTCACCGCCAACGTCCTGCCCGAGCAGGTTTACGCGATCCGCGAGGCCGGGATGAACGGCCACGTCGCCAAGCCGATCGACCGGGCGCAGTTCTGCGCCACCATCGCCGAGCATCTGCCCGCGGTGATGATGGCGGAGGCGAGCACGCCCGCGCCCGCGCCGATGCCGGTGATCGACCGGACGGCCTACGACCGGCTCGCGGGCTCGCTCGGGACCGAGAGCGCCCGCGGGGCGCTGCGGGGCTTCGTCGCGCTCCTCGACGCCACCTTCGCCGACGCCGCCACCCTGCGGGCCGAGGCCGCCACCATCGCGGCCGGCGCCCGGCGCTTCGGCCTGACCGACCTCGCCGCCGCCCTCGACGGACTCGCGGACGACGGCGACGCGGCGGCCCTGCGCCGCTGCCACGTCGCCCGCGACCTCGTCGGCCGGGCGATGGACGAAGTGGTGGGCGTGGCGCCCGTGGAGGTCTCGGCGCTGATCGCGCATCTGTAGGGGGCAAGACGGGAGCGACTACGGTGCGCCTTGGCGTGCCGGCTCGCCGCTGCTATCTCCGCCGCTGCCCTTCCCGACAGCCCTGCCGTGCGCCGCGCGAGCCCCGCTGAGCCGCGCCGTGCCGGAGACCCCGATGACCACCTCGCCCATCGACAACATCCGCAACTTCTCCATCGTCGCGCATATCGACCACGGCAAGTCGACGCTCGCCGACCGGTTGATCCAGACCACCGGCACCGTGGCGCTACGCGACATGAGCGAGCAGATGCTCGACTCGATGGACATCGAGAAGGAGCGCGGCATCACCATCAAGGCGCAGACCGTGCGCCTCGAATACCGGGCCGAGGACGGGAAGGACTACATCCTCAACCTGATGGACACGCCCGGCCACGTCGACTTCGCCTACGAGGTGTCGCGGAGTCTCGCGGCCTGCGAGGGCTCGCTGCTGGTGGTCGATGCCTCGCAGGGGGTGGAGGCGCAGACGCTCGCCAACGTCTATCAGGCGCTGGATGCCAACCACGAGATCGTGCCGGTCCTCAACAAGGTCGATCTGCCGGCCGCCGAGCCCGACCGGGTCAAGGAGCAGATCGAGGAGGTGATCGGGCTGGACGCCTCCCAGGCCGTGCCGATCTCGGCCAAGACGGGCTTGAACATCGAGGCGGTGCTGGAGGCCATCGTCACGCGGCTGCCCCCGCCCAAGGGCGACCGCGACGCGCCGCTGAAGGCGCTGCTGGTCGACAGCTGGTACGACGTCTATCTCGGCGTCGTCGTCCTCGTGCGCATCATCGACGGCGTGCTGAAGAAGGGCATGACGATCCGCATGATGGGCGCGGACGCCGCCTACGGCGTCGATCGCATCGGCGTGTTCCGGCCCAAGATGTCCGACATCGGCGAACTCGGCCCCGGCGAGGTCGGCTTCCTGACCGGCTCGATCAAGGAGGTGGCCGACACCCGCGTCGGCGACACCATCACCGAGGACAAGCGCCAGACCACGCAGATGCTGGCGGGCTTCAAGGAAGTCCAGGCGGTGGTGTTCTGCGGCCTCTTCCCCGTGGACGCCGCCGACTTCGAGAGCTTGCGCGGCGCCATGGGCAAGCTCAGGCTCAACGACGCGTCGTTCTCCTACGAGATGGAGACCTCCGCAGCCCTCGGCTTCGGCTTCCGCTGCGGTTTCTTGGGACTTCTCCACCTCGAGATCATTCAGGAGCGGCTCGAGCGCGAGTTCAACCTCGACCTGATCTCGACGGCCCCGTCGGTGGTCTACCGCTTAGCGATGCGCGACGGCGAGCTGAAGGAGTTGCACAACCCCGCCGACATGCCCGATCCGATGAAGATCGAGACCGTCGAGGAGCCGTGGATCCGCGCCACCATCCTCACGCCCGACGAGTATCTCGGCGGCGTGCTGAAGCTGTGCCAGGACCGCCGCGGCGTCCAGATCGACCTCAACTACGTCGGCAAGCGGGCCATGGTGGTCTACGACCTGCCGCTCAACGAAGTCGTGTTCGATTTCTACGATCGCCTGAAGTCGATCTCGAAGGGCTACGCCTCGTTCGACTACCACGTCTCCGACTACCGCGAGGGCGACCTCGTGAAGATGTCGATCCTGGTCAACGCCGAGCCGGTCGACGCCCTCTCGATGCTGGTCCACCGCACCCGCGCCGAGAGCCGCGGCCGCGCCATGTGCGAAAAGCTCAAGGACCTGATCCCGCGCCACCTGTTCCAGATCCCGGTCCAGGCGGCCATCGGCGGCAAGATCATTGCCCGCGAGACCATCCGGGCGCTGTCCAAGGACGTGACCGCCAAGTGCTACGGCGGCGACATCTCGCGCAAGCGCAAGCTTCTGGACAAGCAGAAGGAAGGCAAGAAGCGCATGCGCCAGTTCGGCCGCGTGGAGATCCCGCAGGAGGCGTTCATCGCCGCGCTGAAGATGGACGATTGAGCCACCGTCGTCATTCCGGGGCGCCGAAGGCGAACCCGGAATCCACGACTGGCCGCGACGTATTGTTCAGCGTCGCATCACCGGTGGTTTCCGGGTTCCGCTGCGCGGCCCCGGAATGACGGGCGTTGAGGAACTCGGAACGGCATCGCAGTCGGAAGACGCTCCGCATAACCGACCTTCGGTGTCCGCCTCCTGCCTATCGCGACTGGCAGCCCCGGCCCGCACCCCGTAGAACAAAGCGTCGCCCTCCCCGCGAGGCCTCGCCCGTGTTCCGCCGCCCGGCTCCCGCCTTCCTCATCGCCGCGCTCGCCGCCACCCCGGCCCTGGCGCAGCCCACCGGAAAACCCGTCTTCGAAGGCGCGGGCGGCGATCCGCGCGTCTCCGTCTCCCAGCCGGAATCGACCAGCCAAGCCTCGGGCGGCTACGTGCGCTCGATCGAGCCCTCGCTCGGGCCGCTCGGCGATCCGCTGGGCCTGCGCCCCGTCCTGAAAGAGAAGGGCATCGAGTACAGCCTCACCTATGTCGGCGAGACGCTCGGCAACGCCTTCGGTGGGCTGCGGCAGGGGGCGATCGTGCAGGACCGGCTGAACCTGCGGCTCAACCTCGATCTGCAAAAGCTCGTCGGCTGGGACGGAGCGACGGTGCATGCCAACGCCTACTTCATCCACGGCACCGGCCTGTCGCGCTACTATGTCGGCAACCTCTTGACCACGAGCGTGATCGAGGCACTGCCGTCCTCGCGGCTCTACGTGCTGTGGCTCGACCAGCAGCTGTTCGACGGCAAGCTCGGCATCCGCATCGGCCAGCAGGCCGCCGACACCGAGTTCTTCGTCAGTCAGACCGCGACCGTGTTCGTGAATTCGACCTTCGGCTGGCCGGTCATCACCGGGCTCGACCTGCCGAGCGGCGGGCCGGCCTATCCGCTGGCCGCGCCCGCGATCCGGGCCAAATACGTGCCGGGCGGCGGCTTCTCGCTTCAGGCCGGGCTCTACGACGGCGATCCGGCCGGCGCCAACCGGCCCGGACAGGACCCGGAGGCGCAGCGCCTCGACCGCACCGGCACCAATTTCCGCCTGCGCGACCCGGCGCTGATCGTGGCCGAGGCGACCTACGCCTACAACACGGCGGACGGCGCCAAGGGCCTGCCCGGCGACATCACGCTCGGCGGCTGGCAGCATTTCGGCCGGTTCGATTCGTTGCGCTTCGACACCACCGGCCTGCCGCTCGCCGATCCGCGCTCGAACGGCATCGGCCGCCCGCTGCGCGGCAATGCCGGGATCTACGCGATCTGGGATCAGACGCTCTATCGTGAGACCGGCAAGGACGACGAGGGTTTGGGCTTCTTCGTGCGCGCGGCGTACTCGCCGACCCGCTCCAGCCTGATCTCGGCCTATGTCGATACCGGCTTGGCCTACAAGGGTCTGTTTCCGGGCCGCGACGACGACACGATCGGGATCAGTGTCGCGCATGCCCGCCTCTCCGACGACGCCCGCCGGGCCGACGGCGACACCATCGTGACTTCCGGCATGCCGATGCCGCGGCGGCGGGCCGAGACCGTGATCGAGGCGACCTATCAGGCCGCGGTGGTGCCGGGCTTCACCCTGCAGCCGGACGTGCAGCTGATCCTGCATCCCGGCGGCGGCATCGCCGACGCGCAGGGGCGCCGGGTGCGCAATGCCGGCGTGTTCGGCCTGCGCGCGACGATCCAGTACTGATCGAAAAAAGCCCGCATCGGGCGCCTCGACAGGGCGCTCCGTTCATCGCATTCGCGCACCGTGCCGGGCGCCGTCACGCACCCGTCAAGTCGCCACGGTAACGGCGCAATTCGGGCGCTTCGGTCGCGCGCAATCAAAGGGCCGAGCGAATCGGTCACGCCGACGGGCCGACCCTCAAGCGGGTCCAGCCGGGAAACATGGGTCGATGAGCGGATCGCACGAGGAAGAGCACCTGCCGCCCGGGAGCCTGACCCCGAAGCGGATGGGCTGGCCGGCGCAGGTCGTGATCGCGCTGGTGCTGTGCGCGGGCGCGGGCGCCGCCGTCTGGTATGGCCGGCCCAAGGAGGTCGACGCCGCGGTGCCCTCGCCCGCCGCCGTCACCGCGGCGGCCGGTGCCGACGGGCGCTTCGTGCTCACCCCGAACCAGCTCGCCACCGTCACCACCGCCCCGGTCGAGCAGCGCCTGTTCTTCGAGGACATCGCCACCGAGGGGAAGATCGGCGTCGACGAGTACCGGGCGACCCCGGTCTTCTCGCCCTATCCGGGCCGCGTCATCACCATCTTCGCCCGCTCCGGCGAGCGCGTGCGCCAGGGCGACAAGCTGTTCTCGCTCCAGGCCAACGAGATGGTCCAGGCGCAGAACGACTATCTCGCCGCGCTGAACGTCCTCAACAAGGCCCGCTCGCAGCTTTCCTACGCGACCAACACCGAGAAACGCCTGCACGACCTCTACGATTCGCGCGTCACCACTTTGCGCGAACTCCAGACCGCGCAGAACGACCTCGCCACCGCGCAGAACGACGCCAAGACCGCGGAGGTCGGCCTGGAGGCCGTGCGCAACCGCCTGCGCATCCTGGGGCTGCGCGACGACGACATGATGGCGCTCCAGACCAAGGGCGCGATCAACCCCGAGACGGCGATCAACGCGCCGCTCTCGGGCACCATCATCTCGCGCAAGATCGGGCCGGGCCAGTACGTCAACACCGGCGGCTCCGACCCGTCCTACATCATCGGCGACCTGTCGAAGGTCTGGATCATCGCGCAGCTGCGCGAGACCGACGCGGCCAAGGTCGATCTCGGCGAGCGCATCCGCTTCAAGGTGCTGGCCTACCCGAACCAGACCTTCGAGAGCCGGATCAACTTCATCTCGTCCTCGGTCGACCCGACCAGCCGACGCATCTACATGCGCGCCGAGGTGGACAACAGCAAGGGCCTGCTCAAGCCCGAGATGTATGCCAGCGTCCACATCATCAACGAGCGCGAGACGGTCTCGCGCGCGATCCCGCGCCACGCGGTGATCTTCGAGGGCGACAAGGCCCGCGTCTGGGTGCTGAAGCCCGACAACGCCGTCGAGAGCCGCGCGATCAAGACCGGCCTCGTCGACGGCAACGACATCGAGGTGACCGAGGGCCTCACCGTCGGCGAGCGGGTGATCGCGCGCGGCGCGCTGTTCATCGACGGGATGGTCGATCCGGGCTGAGGCCCGGACCCAAAAGAATTAATCCGAGGCCGCGCGAGCGGCCCCACGGCGCGAAGAGCGCCGCGCGAAGCGGGCTTCGGCGTGAGCCGAAGCCGTCTAGCGGAGCGAGAGCCTAAGGCCGCGGAGGCGGCCGCCGGCGACTGAGGCCAAAACTAAAAAATTGTCCGACCTCGCGGAGCGAGGCTCGGGCACAAGGTTTGGAAACCAACGGCATGAACGGCATCGTCGCCCTGGCGCTCCGGCAGCGCCCCCTCGTGGTCCTGTTCTTCCTGCTGTTCGTGGTGGGCGGCACGGCCGCCTTCCAGGGCCTCAACATCGAGGCCTATCCCGATCCCACGCCCCCGCTGGTCGATGTCGTGACCCAGACCGACGGCCTCTCGGCCGAGGAGATGGAGCGCTACGTCACGATCCCGATCGAGCTGATCACGTCGGGCATGCCCAACCTCAAGCAGGTCCGTACGATCTCGCTCTACGGCCTGTCCGACGTGAAGCTCCAGTTCGGCTTCGAATTCGACTATCTCCAGGCCGAGCAGCAGGTGCTGAACCGCCTGCAGCAGCTCGATCCGCTGCCCGCGGGCGCCAAGCCGACCATCTCGCCGATGAGCCCGATCGGCGAAATCTTTCGGTACAAACTCACGGCACCGCCCGGTTATTCCGTGCTGGATCTCCGCACCCTTCAGGAGTGGGCACTCAAAAAACGCTTCCGCTCGGTGCCGGGCGTGATCGACGCCATCGGCTGGGGCGGCAAGACCAAGACCATCGAGATGTCGGTCGATCTCGACCGGCTGATGGCCTACGGCCTCACGCTCTCGGGCGTGGTCAAGACGCTGAACGACAGCAACCTCAACGTCGGCGGCAATCGGGTGGCCATCGGCGGCCAGTCGGCGGTGGTGCGCGCGGTGGGCCTCATCCGCGACATCGAGGACATCAACGGCACGGTGCTGGCCCAGGTCGGCGGCGCGCCGGTGCTGGTCAAGGACGTCGCCACGGTCACCATCGGCCATCAGCCCCGGCTCGGCATCGCCGGCATGAACGACGAGGACGACATCGTCCAGGGCATCGTCCTGATGCGCCGCGGCGAGAAGAGCACGCCTTCGATCGAGGCGGTGAGGGCGGAGGTCGCCGAGATCGAGGCCGCGGGCCTGCTGCCGCCGGGCGTCAAGATCGAGCGCATCTACGACCGTGCCGACCTGATCGCGGTCACCACCCACACCGTGCTGCACAACATGGTGGTCGGCATCCTGCTGATCCTGGCGATCCAGTGGCTGTTCCTCGGCAACCTGCGCTCGGCGCTGATCGTGGTCGCCACCATCCCCTTCGCGCTGTTCTTCGCCGTCATCATCCTCGTGGCGCGCGACGAATCGGCCAACCTCCTCTCGGTCGGCGCGCTCGATTTCGGCCTCATCGTCGACGGCACCGTCATCATGGTCGAGGCGATCTTCCGGCGGCTGTCGGGCCACGGCATCCCCGGCTATCCCCCGGCCGGGCTCAACGCGAAGGACGGGCGCATCGCGCTGGCCTCCAGCGACGTGTCGCGGTCGATCTTCTTTGCCGCCGCGATCATCGTCACCGGCTTCCTGCCGCTCTTCACGCTGACCGGCGTCGAGGGCCACATCTTCGGGCCGATGGCCACGACCTACGCCTACGCCCTGCTCGGCGGCCTCATCGCCACCTTCACGGTCACGCCCGCGCTCGCCTCCTACCTGCTGCCCGCGCACGTGAAGGAGACCGAGACGCTGCTGGTGCGCGTGCTCGACCGGCTCTACCGCCCGGCGGTGCGCGCGGCGCTCGGCGCCCGGCTCGTCACGGTGGCGGTCGTCGCGCTGATCGCGGTGGGCGTGGGCGTGGCCGCGCGCAACCTCGGCTCCGAGTTCCTGCCCAAGCTGGAAGAGGGCAACCTCTGGGTCCGCGCGACCATGCCGGCGACGATCTCGCTGCGCGAGAGCAACGGCTACGTCAACGAGATGCGCAAGATCATCGCCCAGATCCCGGAGGTCGAGCGCGTCGTCTCCCAGCACGGGCGCCCCGACGACGGCACCGACGCGGCGGGCTTCTTCAACGCCGAGTTCTTCGCGCCGATGAAGCCGCTGGAGCAGTGGCGCCCCGGCATCGACAAGGACAAGCTCACCGAGGAGATGCTGAAAAAGCTCCAGGCGGCCTTCCCCGGCGTCGATTTCAACCTGTCGCAATACCTTCAGGACAACGTCGCCGAGGCGGTCTCGGGGATCAAGGGCGAGAACTCGTTCAAGGTGTTCGGGCCCGACCTCAAGAAGCTCACCGAGACGGCCAAGCAGGTCGAGAAGGTGCTGGGCTCGATCCACGGCGTCGAGGATCTGGCGGTGTTCAAGTCGCTCGGCCAGCCGACCATCGAGATCGACGTGGACCGCATCCGCGCCGCCCGCTACGGCCTGACGCCGGGCGACATCAACACCACCGTCCGCACCGCCATCGGCGGCGACGCCGCGGGCGACCTCTACGATCCGGGCTCCGAGCGGCACTATCCGATCGTGGTGCGCCTCGCGCCGCAATACCGCACCAGCATCGAGGCGATCGCCAACCTGCGCATCGCCGGCCAGAACCCGAGCGGCGGCGCGCCGATCCAATTCCCCTTGAGCGCGGTGGCGAGCGTGCAGCTCGTCTCAGGGCCGGCCTACATCTACCGCGAAGGCCAGGAGCGCTACCTGCCGGTGAAGTTCTCGGTGCGCGGGCGCGATCTCGGCAGCACCATCGAGGAGGCGCAGCGCCGCGTTGCCGCGGAAGTGCAGCTGCCGCCGGGCTACCGGCTGGAGTTGGTCGGCGAGTTCAACAACATGAAGGGCGCCATCGCCCGCCTCTCAGTCACCGTGCCGGTGGCGATCGGGCTGATCGCGATCCTGCTGTTCATGAACTTCTCCTCCGTGATCGATTCGCTTCTCGCGCTCAGCGTGATCCCGATGGCCATGGCCGGCGGCATCGTCGCGCTCTCGGTCACCGGCACCTCGTTCTCGGTCTCGGCGGCGATCGGCTTCATCGCGCTCCTCGGCATCGCGGTGATGGACGGCATCATCGTGCTCACCCACTACAACGGCCTCGTCGCGGCCGGCGTCGAGCGAACGCCCGCGATGCTGCGCACCTGCTACACGCAGATGCGCCCGGTGGTGATGACCTGCGTGGTCGCCGGCGTCGGCCTCCTGCCCGCCGCCTTCTCGCAAGGCGTTGGCTCGCAGGTGCAGAAGCCGCTGGCGCTGGTCGTGGTCGGCGGCATGTGCCTCGCGCCGCTGCTGATCCTGCTGGTGCTGCCGGTGCTGATCCTGACGTTCTCGCGCCGCCAGCCGGGGCGGCCGGTGGCGGCGGAAGGCGCGCCGACGCAGGCGCCTGCGCCGGCTTCAGCGTAGTGAGGCGAAAACGCCTCGGCGCTTGGTATGGCAATGCAAATGCATTACCATACCGGACGTCATGAGGAGCGACCGGTGGGTAAGAGCGACGCGATCCTCGAAATCCCCGCAACGGTGACGGAGCGCGGCCAGACCACCGTGCCCGCCGCCATGCGCAAGATGCTCGGCCTCGACCGCAGCGGGCGCGTGGTCTTCCGCGCGCTTGCCGACGGTACGGTCACGCTCGCGCGGGCCGGGTCTCCCGAGCCGGACGACGACCCGGTGCTGGGGCGCTTCCTCGACTTCCTCGCGCGCGAGATGGATCGGCCGCAGGGCCTCCTGCCGGTGCCGGTCGCGTTATCCGAGCGCGCGGCGGCTCTCACCGAGGGGATCGAGGTCGATCTCGATCAGCCATTGCCGCCGGACGACGCGTGAGCGCCGCGCCTTTGCGCATCAACGGCTGGGACCTCTACGCGCATCCGCTGTTCCTCGACCAGTTCGCGGGCTTCGTCACCGAGGTCGAGAAGGCCAAGTCCCGCGACCCCGCCGGTTACCGCAACAAGCGGGCGGCGAAGCTGCTCGCCGCCGTGCGCAAGGTCGCCTTCGAGGTCATCCCCCAGGACCCGAGCCGTCCAGCCTACCGTCAGGGCGGCACGCTGGGGCCGGAGCATCGCCACTGGTTCCGGGCGAAATTCCTCCAGCAATACCGCCTGTTCTTCCGCTACCGGGTTGCCGGCGAGCGCCAGATCATCGTGCTCGCCTGGGTGAACGACGAGACGACTTTGCGTGCCTACGAAAGCTCGCGCGACGCCTATGCGGTCTTCCGTGCCATGTTGGGGCGCGGCCATCCGCCGGACGATTGGGACGCGCTGCTGGCGGAGGCCGCCGCCGCGGCGGACCGCCTCGCCCGACTCGGCGACGGCGAGCCGTAGCTCTCACTCACGCCGCGTCGAGCCCCGCAGCACCGCCCGCCCGCTCAAGACCACCTTGCGCACCGGCTGGTCCGGGTGCTCGATGCGCTCGAACAGCAGGCGCATCGCCTGGGCGCCGATCTCGGCGACCGGTTGCTCGATCACGGTGAGGCCGGGCTCGACCAGATCGGTCCAGGGCTCGTTGTCGAAGCCGGCGAGCGCGAGGTCGCGGGGCACGCCGAGGCCGAGCGTGCGGGCGGCGCGCACCGCCCCCATCAGGATCAGGCCGTTCGACAGGATCAGCGCCTCCGGCCGATCCGCTTGGCCCAACCAGCGGGCGGCCTCCGCCTCCGCGGCGGCCGCGTTGGGCGCGACCGAGCGGACGAGCGGCGCGAGGCCGTGGCGGGCCATCGCCGCCTCGTAGCCGGCCTGCCGCTCGCGGGCGGTGGAACTGGTCGAGCCGAACAGGCCGCCGATCCCGGAAAACCCCTGGCCCGCGAGGTGATCGACCAGGGCCCCCGCCGCGGCAACGTTGTCGAGGACGACGCTGTCGTGCGCGCCGGGCAGGCCCGAGCGGTCGATGAACACGGTGGGGAAGCCGAGGCTGTCGGCGGTCAGCGCGTCGGCGGTCGCCTTGGTGGGGGCGAAGATTACGCCGGTGACGCGCTCCTCCTCCATCAGGCGGAGATACAAAGCCTCGCGGGCCGGGTCCTCGTCGGTGTTGCACAGGATCACCCGCAGGCCCGCGGCGTAGGCCGCATCCTCCACCGCACGGCTGACGGCGGTGAAGAACGGGTTGCGGATGTCGGCCACGATCAGGCCGATCGTCTGCGCCGCTTTCGAGCGCAGGCGCCGGGCCGAGAGGTTCGGCCGGTAGCCGGTGGCGCGCACCGCCGCCTCGACCTGCTCGCGCACCGCGTCGCTTACCGGGCCGCGGCCCAGCGCCCGCGACACGGTGGCCGTCGAGACGCCCGCCGCGCGGGCCACGTCGCGGATGCCGATGCTCATGATGCGGGAAACGTTTTCAGTGACATGACGCGTGTTCTGCCACCGCTCGCCGGTGCGGGCAAGCCGCGACCCTGCACTTTTCTGCCGGGTGCGCTTGACACATACTATGAAAACGTTTTCATTGGGCACAACAACGCCGACGGCCCAAGAATCAATTTCATCGGTCGGAGGCGCGCCAGGGAGGAGAGCACGCCATGCTCGCACCGACGCCGAACTTCTCGAGCCCCCGCACCGGCCCGCGGCTGCTCGTGCGCCTGAATGCGGCGCCCGCCGACAAGGAGGCCGCGATCCGCGAGGCCGCCTCGCTCCTGTCCGCCGCGGGCTGCATCGACGCCGCCTACGGCGCGAGCATGCTGAAGCGCGAGGGCGTGTCGAACACCTATCTCGGCCACGGCGTCGTCATCCCCCACGGCATGGTCGATGACCGCCATCTGGTGCGCGAGAGCGGGCTCGCCGTGCTTCAGGTGCCCGGCGGCATCGAGTGGCACGACGGGCAGATGGCTCACCTCGTCGTCGCCATCGCGGCGCAGTCCGACACCCACATCACCGTTTTGCGCCGCCTCACCCGCCTGATCCAGGACGAGGGAAGGCTGGAGCGCCTGCGCTCCACCGCAAGCGAGGCGGAGATCGCGAAGGCCCTCACCGAGGATTCGGCGGCGCCCGCCAGCACCGGCACGGCCAACGACCTGCGCCAGCGCTTCGACTGGACGGTCGATTACCCGACCGGCCTGCATGCGCGGCCCGCCTCGCACTGGGTCGAGACGGCGCGCGGATGCCCGGCCCGCATCCAAGTCCGCCACGGCGGCGAGGTGGCGGACGCCAAGAACCTGATCGCGCTGTTGCAGTTGGGCCTGCGCTGCGGCGACGAGGTAACGATCTCGGCGGAAGGCGACGACGAGGCCGCCGCACTTGCAAAAATCTGCGCCGCGGTGACGGGCCTCAGCGCCGGCGAGAAGGCGGCGGCCCAGCGCGCGGCCGACGCCGCGGCCAAGGCCGCCGGCCCGGTGGCGGGCTGGAACCCCGCCGACAAGCCGCGGACCATGGCCGGCATCGGCGCGAGCCCCGGCCTCACCATCGGCCCGGTCCACGTGCTGGCCGCCGCCGATATCGTGGTGCCGGACCAGCCCGAGCCCCTGACCTCGGGCGCCGACCGCCTGCACCGCGCGCTTGCCGCCACCGGCGATCAGCTCCGAGCGCTGGCCGACGACACCGCCCGCCGCCTCGGCAAGGCGGATGCCGGCATCTTCAAGGCGCAAGGCGAACTCATCGCCGACACCGACCTGATCACGCTCGCCTGCCAGCTCATGGTCGAGGGCCACGGCGTGGCGTTCGCCTGGAACGCCGCCGTCGAGCGGATGGCGGGCCAACTCTCGGCGCTGGGCAACCCCGTCCTCGCCGCCCGCGCCGCCGACTTGCGCGACGTCGGCCGCCGGGTGCTGGCGCAGATCGATCCGGCGCTGAAGAGCGGCCACGATCTGCCGGACGTGCCCTGCATCCTGATCGCCCCCGATCTCGCCCCCTCGGACACCGCCGGGCTCGACCCGGCCCGCGTCATCGGGCTCGCGACCGCGCAAGGGGGCCCGACCTCGCACACCGCGATCCTGGCGCGCACGCTCGGCATCCCGGCGATGGTCGCGGGCGGCCCCGGCCTGCTCGCCATCGAGAACCACACCCGCGCGATCCTCGACGGCACCACGGGCCGCCTCTACCTCGACCCGAGCGCGGCCGACATCGCGTCCGCCGAGGCGTGGCGCGCTAAGCAGCGCGAGCAGGCGGAAGCCGAGGCGCGGGAGCGGGCGAAGCCCGCCGAGACCCGCGACGGCCACCGCATCGCGGTGGGCGGCAACGTCAACAACCCGGATCAGGTGCCGCTCGCCCTCGACCAGGGCGCCGAAGGCGTCGGCCTGATGCGCACCGAGTTCCTGTTTCTGGAGCGCGGCGACACGCCGAGCGAGGACGACCAGTACGCGACCTATTCGGCGATGCTGACCGCGCTCGCCGGGCGCCCGCTGATCGTGCGCACGCTCGACATCGGCGGCGACAAGCAGGTCGCCCACCTGCATCTGCCGAAGGAGGAAAACCCCTTCCTCGGCGTGCGCGGCGCCCGCCTGCTGCTGCGCCGGCCCGACCTGATGGAGCCGCAGCTGCGCGCCCTCTATCGCGCGGCCAAGGACCACGTGCCTGCCGACGCCCCCAAGGGCAAGGAGGCCCCGCTCTCGATCATGATGCCGATGATCACCTCGGTCCCCGAGGTGATCCGGCTCCGCGAGATCTGCGAGCAGATCCGCAACGAGATCGGCGCGCCGGAGGTGCCGCTCGGCATCATGATCGAGGTGCCGGCCGCCGCGATCCAGGCCGACGCGATGGCCCGCCACTGCGACTTCTTCTCGATCGGCACCAACGACCTGACGCAATACGCGCTGGCCATCGACCGCCAGAACACCGACCTCGCGCCGGAGGCCGATTCGCTCCATCCGGCGGTTTTGCGGCTCATCCACATGACCTGCGAGGGCGCCGCGCGCCACAACCGCTTCGTCGGCGTCTGCGGCGGCATCGCGGGCGATCCGTTCGGGGCCTGCCTGCTCGCGGGCCTCGGCGTCGACGAACTGTCGATGACGCCCCGCGACCTGCCCGGCGTGAAGGCGCGCCTCAGAGCCTCCGACATGGCCGAACTGAAGGCCCTGGCGCTGCGGGCCTGCGAGCAGGAGGACGCGGCGTCGGTCCGCGCCCTCGACACCACCGTCGCGACGGGAGCCTGAGCGATGATCGCCACCCTCACCCTCAACCCGGCGATCGACCAGACCGTGACGCTGGACGTGCTCACGCCCGGCTCGGTCCACCGCGCCCGCTCGGTCTGGTCGGATGCCGGCGGCAAGGGCGTCAACGTCGCCTGCTGCCTCGCCGACTGGGGCCTTCCCGTCGCCGCCACCGGCGTGCTCGGCCAGGACAACGCGGCGCCGTTCGAGCAGGTGCTCGCGGCCAAGGGCATCGACGACCGCTTCGTCTGGATTCCGGGCGAGACCCGCACCAACCTCAAGCTCCTCGACGCCGGCACCGGCGAGACCACCGACATCAACCTGCCCGGCCTCGAATTCGGCCCCTCGACGCTGGAAGCGGTGCGCGCCGTCCTCTCGGACTTGGCCCGAGACGGCAGTCTCGTGGTGCTCGCCGGCAGCCTGCCGCGCTCGCTTCCCCCCGACACCTACGCCCGGCTGACGGCGGAACTGCGTGCCCGCGGCGCCCGCGTGGTGCTCGACGCCTCCGGGCCGGCCTTGAGCGCGGCGCTCGCCGCCGGGCCGGAGGCCCTGCCCTCGGCGATCAAGCCCAACCGCCACGAGTTGGAGGACTGGGCCGGCCGCCCGCTCCCCTCCCCCGCCGCCTTGCTCGACGCCGCCCGCCGGCTCCAGGCCTCGGGGATTGCGCTGGTCTGCGTCTCGCTCGGCGCGGACGGCGCGCTGTTCGTCTCAAGCGACGGCGCGCTGCGGGCCCTGCCGCCCGCGACAAAGATCGCAAGCACCGTCGGCGCGGGAGACGCCCTGGTGGCCGGCCTCGTCGCCGGCCTGCATGACGGGCTGGCGCTGCCCGACCTCGCCTGCCGGGCCCTGGCCTTCGCCGCGGGCAAGCTCAGCCGCACGGGGGCGAACCTGCCGGGGCGCGAGGCGGTGGAAGCCATCGCCCGGGACATCCGGGTGGAGTCTCTGAACTAGGCGCGACGCGCCCCGAAAAGACCCTCCCCCCAACGGACATCGGGCTTGCCCGATGTCCGCATCCAAAGTGCTCAAGTCGGGCAAGCCCGACTTGAGTTGGGGGAGGGTGCCCGCGGAGCGGGCGGGAGAGGGGAACCACGGTTCCGCCTAGCCGCCCTCACCGAGAATTTTTCGGCAACGTCGCTCCCCTCACCCGACCCTCGCTGACGCGAGGCCCACCCTCTCCCGCAGAGGGGAGAGGGGATGCGGCGGCACCCGAACCGATCAGAACCAATCACAGGAGGAACCCATGGCACAGCTCCTGGCGGTGGTGGGAGGCGGTGACCTCTCCACCCACGCCGTCCTCGCGGCGGAGGCCCTGCGCAAGGCGGCCGGGCGGCGCAACGCGGCGCTGGCGCTGGAAATCCGCGGCAAGGGCGGCGGCAACCCGATCCCCGAGGCGGCGATCCGGGAGGCCAAGGCCGTGCTCCTCGTCGGCGAGGGCGATCTCGGCGAGGGCCGGTTCGGCGCGCTGACCCGCGCGCGGGCCGCCATCGACGACGTGCTCACCGACGTGAACGGCGTACTCGACCGGCTGCTGGCCGGTGCCTCGGATGCCCCCGGCGCCGTAGCCGCCGCCGGCCCCAAAAAGATTGTCGCGATCACCTCCTGCCCCACCGGCATCGCCCACACCTTCATGGCGGCGGAAGGCCTTCAGGCTTCGGCCCAGGCGCTCGGCCACGACATCCGCGTCGAGACGCAAGGCTCGGTCGGCGCCCGCGACGCCCTGACGGCGCCGGAGATCGCGGCGGCCGACGTGGTCATCATCGCGGCCGACACCGGGGTGGATCGCGCGCGTTTTGCCGGCAAACGGCTCTACGCCACCAACACCAAGGCGGCGATCCGCGACGGCAAGGGCCTGATCGCCACCGCGCTCGCCGAGGCGCAGCTCCAGGCGGCGGGCACCGCGAGCGAGGCCAAGGCCGACGGCCCCGCCCGCCCGGCGGCGGCGGAGAAGAAGGCCGGCGCATACAAGCACCTGATGACCGGCGTGTCGTTCATGCTGCCCTTCGTGGTGGCGGGCGGCCTCCTCATCGCGCTGGCCTTCGCGTTCGGCGGCATCGACGCGATGAAGCCGGAGAATGCCGGCACGCTCGGCTTCGCGCTGGGCGAGATCGGCGCCAAGGCGGCCTTCGCCCTCATCGTCCCGGCGCTCGCCGGCTACATCGCCTACTCGATCGCCGACCGCCCCGGCATCGCGCCGGGCATGATCGGCGGCATGCTCGCCGCCAACCTCCAGGCCGGTTTCTTGGGGGGTATCGCGGCGGGTTTCATCGCCGGCTACGTCACCGCGTTCCTGAACAAGCACATCCGCCTGCACCGCAATCTGGAGGGCCTGAAGCCCGTCCTGATCCTGCCGCTGCTCGCCACCACGATCACCGGCCTCCTCATGGTCTACGTCGTCGGCGTGCCGGTGGCGGCCGTGCTCGCCGCGCTCACCGATTGGCTCAAGGGCATGCAGGGCGCGAGCGCGCTGGTGCTCGGCCTCGTGCTCGGCGGCATGATGGCGGTCGACATGGGCGGGCCGATCAACAAGGCAGCCTACGCCTCCGCCGCCGCTTTGCTCTCGTCCGGCGTCGATGCCCCGATGGCCGCGGTGATGCTCGGCGGCATGACGCCCCCGCTCGGCATCGCGCTCGCCACGAGGCTGTTTCCCAACCGCTTTTCGGGGCCCGAGCGCGAGGCCGGCGGCGCGGCCGCCGTGCTGGGTGCCGCCTTCATCACGGAAGGCGCGATCCCCTTCGCGGCGGCCGATCCCTTACGGGTGATCCCCTCCATGGTCGCGGGCTCGGCGGTGGCGGGCGCCCTCGCGCTCACCGCCGGCGTGACCCTCAAGGTGCCCCATGGCGGCCTGTTCGTCCTGCCGATCCCGAACGCGGTGACGAACCTGCCCGGCGCGCTGATCGCGCTGGTCACCGGGACGCTGGTGACGGGGCTGCTGGTCGGCCTCCTGAAGAAGCGGGCGGCGTGAAGCGCCCTCTCCTCCCCCTTGCGGGGAGGAGCCGGAGGTGGGGGTGGGGCAGAAGGCACCGTTCTGGTTCCTTCTGAACCACCCCCTACCCCCTCCCCGCAGGAGGAGGGGAATGCCCGCACAACCTTGATGCGGCATCCGGGCCACGCCTGGCCCGAAAATCAACATAGGTTTGGAAAACCGGCGAATACTTCTTTCGCGAAGTCTATCGCCCTGCAACCTTCCGGCTCCGGCGCAGATCGGAGGCTCGGACGAGCTGAATTCAAGAAATCGTTTACACGGGGGGACGACATGAAGGCGGTGACAGCAGCATGGGCCGTGCTCGGCCTCGGCGCGATGCTCGGTACACAGGCGCACGCGCAGGGTGCGCCGCCCGAACCCGGTCTCGCCCCGCCCGCCGTCGCCGCCCCGGCCGCACGCCGCCCGGTGGTCCGCCGCGTTGCCCGCCGTGCCCCATCGCGAAAAATCTTCGGCAACGACGGCAGCGCGGCGGCCGCCGCCGACGTGCTCGGTCAGAGCGCCACGCCGCCGACCCTGCCGCCGGGCACGTTCGATCTCGGCAACGGCCTGACGTTTCTGGCGAACTACACCGGCCAGGCCGCGGGCAACCCCGTCGGCGGCATCCGCCAGGGCACGGCGTATGCCGGCCAGCTGTTCTTCGGCATCGACGCCGACCTCAACCGGCTCGCCGGGATCGCGGGCGGCTCGGTCCACGTCGCGGTCACCAACCGCCACGGCCGCAGCCTCGCCCAGGATCTGATCGGCAACAACACCAGCGTGCAGGAGATCTACGGCGGCGGCCAGACCACCCGCCTCACCCTGCTGTCCTACCAGCAGAAACTGTTCGACAACCGCCTCGACATCGAGGTCGGGCGCTTGGTCGCCAACATCGCCTTCCTGAATTCGCCGATCTACTGCAATTTCCAGACGAACTCGGCCTGCGGCAACCCGACCTTCGTGTTCAAGACCTCGAACTTCACCTTCTGGCCGGTGGCGAGCTGGGGCGGGCACGCCAAGGCGTGGCTGACCGACAAGGTGTTTGTCCATGCCGGCGTCTACGAGGTGAACCCGCTGCACCAGCAGCCCGGCGACAACGGCCTCGACTTCTCGACCAAGGGCGCCACCGGCGCGATCATGCCGTTCGAACTCGGCTACTCGACGACCTTCGCCAACGACGTGCTGCCGCGCAATTACGGCATCGGCGGCTGGGTCGACCGCTCCGACTACGCGGACCCGGTGCGCGACGTGGCGGGCGGGCGCGCGGTGCTGACCGGGCTCGACCCGCGCACGCGGTTCGGGCGCTCGGGCGTCTATGCCCGCTTCGACCAGATGGTGTGGCGCCCCGATCCGACCGCGATCCAGGGCCTGACCCTGTTCGGCGTCGCCATGACCGGCACCGGCGGACGGCTGATCGAGGATTATTTTTTAGAGATTGGCGCGTTGCAGACCGGGACCTTCGCGGGCCGGCCCTACGACACGGTCGGCTTCGTCATCAACACGCAGAAGTTTTCGCCGCTGGCGCTCTCGAACATCGTCGCGGCGCAGACCTCGCTCGGCATCGACCGTAAGATTCCCGAGCACCAGATCATGATGGAGCTGAACTACGGGATCCAGGTCTCGCCCGCGATCCGGCTGACGCCGAACCTCCAATACATCGTCAACCCGGACCAGACCCGGTTCCCCTACCGCACCAAGAACATCCCCGACGCGTTCGTCGTCGGCGCCAAGCTCTCGGTCGATCTGTTCACGCTGGCCGGCCTCGGCCGCGGGCCGGGGAGCCCGTGAACCCTCTCTGACATCCGGGACCGTCAGGCGATGGTCCCGTCCGCGAGCCGCCGGATCGAGGTGACGGCCCCGAAGCTCTTCTCGGCGATGCGCTCGACCGCCACCGCCAGCGGCTCGATCGCCACGCTCATGTGGTGGCCGTTGGCGTGGATGAGGCGGGTCGCGTCGAGCATCATCCCGACATGGCCCTTCCAGAACACGAGGTCGCCGCGGGCCAGCCCGTCGAGGCCGGGGGGGAGCGCGGTGCCGAGCACCCGCTCCTGCTGGTCGGCGTCGCGCGGGCAGGTCAGCCCGGCGCGCTCCAGGCTGAGCTGGACGAGGCCGGAGCAGTCGAGCCCGAGGCTGGTGCGCCCGCCCCAGAGATACGGGGTGCCGACGAGCCGCTCCGCCACCGCGGCGGCGTCCGGCTCGGCGTGATCCAGCGGCACCGCGTGGCCGGCGAAGACGTAGCCGCCGCCCGTGAGCCGCCAGTATTCGCCCTCGCGCCCGTCCGCCGCGAAGGCGGCGCCGAGGCTCAGATGCGCGACGTGCGGGCGCTTCAGGTCGGCGGCGGGGTAGACGAAGGTGCGGAGCGCCGCGACCCGGTGGGTCGGGGCCGGGTCGGCGGGGCCGAGCGCGGCCTCCGGCAGGTAGCCGACATAGCCATCGCGGGCGATCTGGGCGAAGGCGAAGTTGTGGCTCACGTCGTAGACCGTCACGGCGTCGCCCATCACGGCTTCCGTGTCGAGCCCGGCCTGCACGTCCGGCCGGCGGCGTAAGGGGGCGGAGGGCACGGCGATCCGCGCGGGCCGGCCTTCGACGAAGCGCTCGGCTTCGACTTGTCCCCGCAGGCGGATGTCGGCGAGGTCGGGCCGGGCGGGGGTGAGGCGGGGATCGAGCGACATCGCTTCGGTTGACCCCACGATCCGGGCGGGATTTCGGCATCCGCCCACGAAACGCCACGCTTGTTGCTCTGCGGCATATCGACAGGGCACCTGCGATTTCCGGCCTCTCCATCGAATGTGCTGGCGCACGGACATACTCGGCGCGCATCCTGCATGCCTCGCAGCCGGAGCATCCGCCGGGCAGCCATGCGGCCGGCGGTCCGTCACGCCCGAGCTTGTTGCAATGCACAAACCGAGCGGACCGTCCTAAGATCGGCGCATGAACACCGCGAGTCGTGCCGTGAAGAAGACGCCCAAGAGCTTCCAGGACCTGCCGCCGATCCGGGTGCGCCGCGAGCCGCCGACGGTGGCCGAGGCGGTCGCCGCCGCGCAGGACCTGGCCGACGACATCGAGCAGCAGGTCGAGATCGCCGCCGGGCTGATCGGGCTGCCCTCCGACGAGGTGCGCCCGCACGTGGTCGCCGCCGCCAAGGCCGCCGCCGCGCGCCCGGCGCGGATGCCCGACCGCATCGAGCAGCGCATCATGGCGCCCGTGAGCCCCAACCGCGCCCCGCCCCGCGCGGTGATCGTCGAGCGCCGCAGCCGCCCGGCCGTGGTGGTTGAGCGCCGCGGGCGCCCGTTCGAGCCGCGGCGCTGAAGCATCGGCCCGAAAGGCGGGAACCGGCTTGTCGGAAGAGCCGATGCGAAACCATGGACTTCGGTCCGGCTACCAAGCCAGCGTCTCGCCCCGGTAATCGAGATAGGCCACGTCCCGGCGGCCCGCGAAGGCTTCGATCACCGCGACCATGCCGTTGACGCTGGTCGCGACGTCGAGGTCGGCCTCCGCGCCGCCCATGTCGGTGCGGACCCAGCCCGGATGCAACAGCAGGATGCCGTAGTCGCGCTCCGCGTGGCGCACGGCGAAGCTGCGGGCGTTGGTGTTGAGCGCAGCCTTGCTGGCCCGGTAGTTCTCCCAACCGCCGTCCTCGTTGAGGGCGACGCTGCCGAGGACCGAGGACATGAAGGCGAGCGTGCCGCCGGGGGCGATCCTGTCGGCGAAGGCCTCCGCGAACAGGATCGGGCTCACGGCATTGGTGAGGTAGACCTGCGCGTTGACCGCCCGGGAGACCGCGTGCAGCGGCTTGTCCGATTCGGTCGCCACGCCCGCCACCACGAAGACGAGATCGAATGTTTGGCCGTTGAGCCGCTGCTGCAGGGCGGCGACGGAGGCGTCGTCGTCGATGTCGGCGGTCTCGACGCGCACGCCCGTGCCCGTCAGCCGCTCCAGTTCCGGTGAGGACGAACGCTGCGTGGCGACGACCTGCCAGCCCTGTTCGGCGAATGTCTCGGCGAGGCCGAGGCCAAGCCCGCGCGAGGCGCCGACGATGAGCGCGCGCCGTCCGGTCGCCGTCCGGTCCGTCATGGATTGTCCTCGTTCTCTCGCGTTCTGGCCCTCCGACGCGCCGAGCCCGCCCTCGGTTCCCGTCAGCACGGGAACGGCCAAGCCTGAGTGACGTTGAACGGGGCCAGTCCCGCCGTCGAAACCGCCCTCGAACGATGTCCGCCTCTCCCAGCCCCACACCCCGACCGGCCGGGGAGACCGCCGCGCCACCCACCGCCTCCGTGCTCTGGACGGTGTTCGCCGGGGTGGCGCTGGTGGCGCTCGCTGCCGCGCCGCGGCGGACGGGCCCCGCCCTCCCGGTCGAGGACGACGAAGGCGGCGAGCCCCGCGACGAGTCCAAGTCCAACCCCAAGTCCAACTCCAACGGCGGCGCGCACTCGCACGAGGGCCGGGCCGCCCGCTGGGTGGCGGCGACGCAAGGAGACCGCGGGCGCAACGCGAACCATCCGGCTGAAATCCCCGCCCCCGGCTGGTGGGACATCGCCGTGCGGGTCTACCAGGAGTTCCTGAAGGACCGGGTGATGTCGGTGGCGGCGGGCGTCACCTTCTACTCGCTGCTGTCGCTGTTTCCGGCGATCGCCGCCCTGGTGACCTGCTACGGCCTGATCGCGGACGCCAACACCATCAACGTCCATCTCGCCCTGCTCCAGGGCGTGCTGCCGGGAAGCGCCCTCGAGATCATCGGCGAGCAGGTCAAGCGCATCGCGGCCAAGGGCGGGGGCACGCTGGGCGTGACCTTCTTCACCTCCCTGACGCTGTCGCTGTGGAGCGCCAACGCCGCCATGAAGGCGATGTTCGATGCGCTCAACGTGGTCTACGAGGAGGTGGAGAAGCGCAACTTCTTCTGGCTCAACGTCCGCTCGCTCACCTTCACGGCGGGGGCGCTGCTGTTCGTCATCCTGGCGCTCACGGCCATCGTGGTGCTGCCGGTGGTGTTCAACTTCCTCGGGCTCGGCGACGGGGCGCGGCTGATCGCGCTGGCGCGCTGGCCGGCCCTGGTCGCGGTGCTGCTGGGCGGGCTCGCCGTGCTCTACCGCTACGGGCCGAGCCGCGAGCGGGCGCGCTGGCGCTGGGTCGGCGCGGGCAGCGCCGTCGCCGGTGTGCTCTGGCTGATCGCCTCGCTCCTGTTCTCTTGGTACGTCACCAATTTCGGCAATTACAACGAGACCTACGGCACGCTCGGCGGCGTGATCGGCTTCATGACGTGGATGTGGATTTCGGCGATCATCGTGCTGGTCGGCGGCGAGATCAACGCCGAGATCGAGCACCAGACCGCCCGCGACTCGACCACCCGCCCGGTCCGGCCGCTCGGCCGCCGCGGCGCGCGCATGGCGGATACGGTGGGCGCGGCGGCCTGATATCTGGCATACCAGGGTCAGCCGCGCCGCCGGGCCGCACTCGTGGATCCTGTCGGCTGTGCCTACCTTTGAACGACAAAAACCCCCGGAGACCGTCATGGCCGGAACCGACGCACCGAGTGCCCCCGAGACCCGCACCGAGGACGAGTGGCGCACCGCCCTCACCCCCGAGCAGTACCACGTGCTGCGCGAGCACGGCACCGAGCGGGCCGGCACGAGTTGCCTCAACGCCGAGAAGCGGGCCGGCACGTTCTTCTGTGCCGGCTGCGGCGCGCCGCTGTTCGAGAGCGGCACCAAGTACGAATCGGGCAGCGGGTGGCCGAGCTTCTTCGCCCCGCTGGAGGGCGCGGTGGAGACGAAAGTCGACCGTAGCCACTGGATGACCCGCACCGAGGTCCACTGCGCCCGCTGCAGGGGCCATCTCGGCCACGTCTTCGAGGACGGCCCGGCCCCGACCGGCCTGCGCTACTGCATGAACGGCGTCTCGCTCGATTTCGAGCCGGCGGACTGAGTTTCTCCCACAAGACTCCCGCCGGGCTGTCGAGCCCGAACGAGAAGCCGGCGGCGAACGGGAGTTTTGCGAGGCACTCTGAAGTCCGACGTTCGAATCCCGGCCGTACTCCCGCGAAATCAACGACTTTTCGCCCCCGAGGCTTGCCGTGTGGTTGTTTGCGCGCCATCACTTGGCGACGAAGGCCATGGTCAAGACTTGGTGAAGGCTCGGGACCGTCGGCGCCGTCCGCCCCGGCGGGGCGGCGCCCGCACCGGATGCGAGCCGGCTCCGGAGGGAAGTGTATGAGTGTCGTTCGCCGCTTTCTCGTGGCGCCCTCGCTGGTCCGCCTGCTGCGCAAGGAGCGCGGCGGGGCGCGCATCACCGAGGGCTACTTCGCGCCCCAGGCCGGCCGGACCTCGTTCGTGCGCCTGCAGGGCAACAACTGCTTCCTCGTCCTCGTGACGGGTGCCGAGGGCGCCACCGCCGAGGAGCGCACCGAGGTGCCGCGCGCCCACGGCGACGCCCTGCTCGACGTCTGCGCCGGCAAGGCGATCTACGAGCGCACCGCCGTCTCGCTCGCCGGGACCGAAGCGCTGGTGGACCGCTACGTGCGCCCGGCCGGGCTCGATCTCGTCAGCCTCGTGTTCGAGGAGGCCGAGGCCGCCAAGGCCTTCGTGCCGCCGGTGTGGTTCGGGGCCGAGGTGAGCACGGATGCGGCCTATCACGGCCAGTCGATCGCGATCACTGGCGTGCCGTCGGCCGGCGAGGTGCCGCTCTCCAACGCCGCCCTCGACGCTGTGCTGGATCTGATCGAGCCGCGCTTCGGCGGCGGCCGCCCGGCGGTGCCGCCGCGCCCGGCCGCGCCGCCCGCCCCCGCGGCCAAGCCACCCGAGCCGCCGAAGCCCCCGGAGGCCCCCAAGCCGGTCGAGGCCGTGGTCGCCGCCGAGGCGCCCAAGGAAGCCCCGAAGCCAGCCGCGCCGCCCAAGGAGGCACCCAAGGCCGCCGAACCTCCGAAGCCGGCCGAGCCGCCCAAGCCCGCGGAGCCCCCGAAAGCCGTGGAGCCGCCTGCGCCGCCGCCCGAGCCTCCGAAGGCCGCCGAGCCTCCCAAGCCGGCCGAGGCGCCCAAGCCCGCGGAGGCGCCCAAGCCGGCGGAGCTGCCGAAGGCCGCCGAGCCTCCGAAGCCCGCGCCGCCCCCGGAGCCGCCGAAGGCAGCGGAGCCCGAAAAGCTCGTGGAACCGCCGAAGGCTGCCGAACCGGCCAAGCCCGCGCCGCCCCCCGAGCCGCCGAAGGCCGCTGAGCCCCCGAAGCCGGCCGAGCCCCCGAAGCCCGCCGAGCCTCCGAAAGCCGCGGAGCCGCCGAAGGCACCGGAGCCGGCTCCGGCCCCGGTCGCCGCTTCCGTCGCCGCCCCCGAGACCGAGGAACGCCTGCCGCCGGATGCCCGGATCGACGACGTGATCGAGAGCCTGTCCAAGGCGCTCGGCGCGGCGATCCGCAACCCGCAGGAGCCGAGCAAGGACGAGGACGTCGCCGAGGCGTTCGAGCGCTGGCAGGTCCGCCCCCGCCGCACCCAGCAGACCTGAGGCCCTTCGGCCGAAGAGAAAACGAAGCCGGCCTCGCCCCGCGAGGCCGGCTTTTTCGGGCCGGGACGGCCCGACTCTTAGGCTTCCGACACTCCGCCGTCATTGCGAGGCGAAACGGACGCAATCCAGCGCTCCGCATGGCCCGGAAGAGGCACGCCGTCGATGACGGGACGGCCGTCGCGTCCCGCCTCATCCTGCGATGTCGCGCTCTGGATCGCTTCGGCTCCGCCTCGCGATGACGGTGCGGGTTTTTCGCGGCCGTCGGCGCGGGCGAGAGCCGTGCTGACCACCGCTCATCCCCATCAGCAACCCACCCGGCGCGGAACCGGAATGCTCAAGCTTCGTTGGGTTCCCGACCGGGGACGGCTGCCGTGCGGCGCCGTCAGGCCCCGGGCTCCGGGATGCAAGGGAACGCCGACATGATCCGTCTCGCCGCCGCCGCCGCAGGGCTGATGCTCTGCCTCATGCCGCTCGCCGGCGAGGCCCAGGCCCAGGGCGTGCCCGGCGGCATGCAGCGCGGCGCGTCCGAGGGCAACCGCGTCGGCGGACCGATCGGCGCCGTGGTGGGCGGTGCGGTCGGCGGGGCCGTCGGCGGCGTCAACGGCGTGCTCGGGATCGATCCAGGCCGGCGCGCCTACCGCACCCGCATGCGCTCGCATCGCGGCTATCATCACAACCACCGTCATCGCCACGACCGCTGAGCGGATCAGTTCAGGCGCGCCGCCTCGCCCGGCGGCGCGCTAAAGCATCCTCGCCGATGAGGACGAGGCCCGAGGCGACGATGACGAGTGCGCCGACCAGCGTCCAGACCCCCGGCACGTCGCCGAATACGGCATAACCCAGAAGCACCGACCACAGGATCTGGGTGTAGATCAGCGGCGCGAGCAGGCTCGCGGGGGCGCGTGCATGCGCCAGCACCAGAAGCCAGTGCCCGGCGGTGCCGAACAGCCCGACCGCCACCAGCATCCCCCAGACCTGGGGCGAGCCCGGCGCCGTCCAGATCCACGGCAGCAGCGGGGCCATCAGCGCGAGCCCGGCAAGCCCGGTGTAGAAGATCGTCGTCGCGCTCGAATCATAGGCCGCGAGCTTACGCGTCACGATCACGTAGAGCGCGTAGCAGAGCATGTTGCCGAGGCTGAACAGCATCGCGGGCTTGGCCGCGAGCGTGTCGGGCCGTACGATCACCAGCACGCCGACGAAGCCCGCCGCCACCGCCGCGAGCCGCAGCCGCGACGACCATTCCCCCAGCATCGGCCCGGCGAGGAGCGCCACGGCGAGCGGCGCGGCGAACTGGATCGAGACCGTCTCGGCCAGTTGCAGCGAGCGGAGCGCCAGGAAGTTGCAGGCCGTGGAGCCGAACAGCAGCAGCGAGCGCACCACCTGCAGCGGCAGGCGCCGCGAATGCGCCACGCCCGGCCGCGTCACCGGGTTGAGGAAGGCGGTGACCAGCGCGACGTTGACCGCGTAGCGCATGAAGGTCGTCAGCAGCGGATCGACGCCCGCGCCGGCCAGCCACTTGCCGGTGGCATCGAGGCTCGCGAACAAGACGGGTGCCACGCACATCAGGGCAATGCCGGCGAGCCGGCGCGGATCGCGCAGGGCCGTACGCTCCGCCTCGGCGGCTTGGTCCGCACCCGTTCTCATGATCCCCATCCGGCTTGTCCGAGCCCGTCCTAGACCAGGGAGCGGTCGGGAGCATCCCGACCACGGGCGATACCGGGCTGCGAGAGCAAGGGCGGACGACTCGCGTTCGATCCCTCCGGGTTTTTCGCGACCGCGCGGTCATCAGCCGAAAATGGCACCGGCGGCGCCTGACAACGGTTTGCCAGCCCCGTAAATCGGACGGCATGTTCGATCCGCCTTCATCGCATCGCGCCGAGATGATCGGCGCGCCCGGTTCCGGCAAATCGTGGCTGTGGGCCGTGCTCGGCGAGCGGCTGGGCGATGTCGTCCTCACCCCGGCCGCGGCGGCCGAGGCTCCGCGCCCCGGCCGGCTGGAGGCCCTGCGCGACGATCCCCGCACCGTCGCCTTCCTGGAGGAGGGCCGGCGGATGCTCGACCGGGGCGACGCCGACGAGACCCTCCGGCGGCGGCGCAAGCAGTGGCTGTCGCGCGAGTTGGCGACGGTGCTGGATGCGGAGGCCGCCGGGCGGCCCGTGCTGTGCGACGAGGGCGTGATCCAGCGCGGGATGAGCGTCGCCAATTCCTACGGCGACGCCGCCGCCGTCGCCGAGCGCTATTTCCGGATGGTGCCGCCGCCGCGCGCCGTCGTCGCGATCGCGACGCCCCGTGCCCTGATTGCGGAGCGCATCACCGCCCGCGGGCCGCGCCAGGCCGCCCATCTGCGCGACCTCGAGGCGACGCTCGCCCATGTGGCGACCGGCCTGCGCATCCTGGGCGAGCGCGGGACCGCGATCGTCGCGGCCGACGGCGCCCGCCTCGCCGCCGGGAACGAGACGGAACTCGCCCGGATCGCGCAGGCGTTGCGCGCGGCCCTGACCGGGAACGCCTGATCGGCGCGACGGGAACGGAACCGCCAAAAAGATCGTTGTCCGCCCCATCGAAGCTGAGGAGACGAAGCTCATGACCAAGCTTGCCGCGATCCTGGCCGGCGCCGGCGCCGCCGCGCTGCTGGCCGAGCCTGCCCAGGCCTACGATTGGGGCGGGGGCACCTGCGTCGGCTACGGCTGCGCCCGCGTGCTCGACGACGGATACCGCGACGGCTACCGGCCCGCCCGGCAGTACCGCCGCGTCGAGGAGTTCGAGGAGCGCCCGGTGCGCGTCATCGAGCGCCGCTCGGTCCGCCGCGTCTACGAAATCGACGAGGACGACGACGAGGATTGATTTGATAGGTTCGGGTGACGCATCGGCTTTTTCCGAAACCCGGACCCACTTTGTCAGACCGATGCTTCACGGCGCCGTCGCCACCCCGTCGGCGGCGCTGGGACCGAGCAGGGCGTCGGCCTCGTCGTCGTCGCCCTCGCCGTCCATCTCGTGGTCGGCCTCGTGGCCGGTCACGCCCGCGGCCTCGGCGAGGCTGCGGGCGACCTTGCGCAGGAGTTTGCGCAGGCGACGCCGTTCCTTGTTGTCGAAGCCCTCCAGCAATTCGGCCTCGACCTCGTTCCAGATCCGCTCGATCGCCGCCGCCTTGGCCATCCCGGTCTCGGTGAGACGCACCCGGACGATGCGCCCGTCGCCGGCTTCCGCCCGCCGCTCGACGAAGCCGAGGGCGGCCAGCCGCGAGATCGTCTTGGAGGCGGTCGGGGGGCGCACGCGCAGGGTCGCGGCGAGGTCGCCCATGGTCATGCTGCCTGCCGCCGCCAGCGCCTGCACCACCTGCTCCTGGCCGGCGAACAGGTCGAGCGCGGCGAGCCGGTCGCCGACGCGGGCGCGATGGAGCCGGGCTGCCTGCACCAGCGCCCAGCCGACGCTCTTGGCGGCGGGCGGGCGCAGCCGCTTCACGGTCTTGTCCGCGCCCTTCTCCGCCCCCTTCTCCGCCCCCTTGGCCTGATCCGCCTTCGAGCCTTTGTCGGCGCCCTTGCCGGTCGTGGCGAGAGCCTCGTTTGCCGTCGCCGACATGATCCGGATTCCTTGAGCGCGAGGCGGGACGAGCCGGGAGACCGCCTCGTGACGGTGCTCCCCGCGGGCAGCATCTGACGCCTCGCGATGAAGCTTCGATGACAGAACGCCCGATCCGGCGGGCTTGCCTCACAGCTTTCGACGGAGGATGCACGGCGCGGATCATGGGGTGGGATCGGATGAGGCGGATGCGGGCTCGGCTCGGCGGAAGCGCGCGATGAGGCGCCGCGAGGCTTTTCACCTCCACGCCCTGCGCGACCTGCGCCGCGGGCCTGACGGCGCATGGATTGCCACCGGCCCCGATCCGGTGCTGGGGCTCGGCCCCGATGCGGCGGTGGCAGGTCTGTCGGGGGCGCGGGTCCGCGTCCGCTGCCGCCACGAGGGTGCGGTGCCCGTGCTCGCCGTCGAGGCCGAGGGGCTCGCCGCGCCGCAGCGCTACCGGCTGACCCCGCTTCCGGGCGAGCCCGGCATCGACGACCTGATCCGCCTGCCGCCGGCCACCCGCGCCCTGCGGATCGAGCCCGGCGCCACATTCTTTCGGCTCGATGCCGTCTCGGTCGAGCCGCTGAGCCGCATCGCCGCCGCCCGGTACCGGGTCCGAAAAATCCTCGAACGACTGCCGCCGCAGGAGCGCACGCCGCTGCGCCTGATGCGGCGCGCGCTGGGCCTGCTGCGCACGGTGCCGCCGGGCGAGATTCTGCGACGCCTCACCCGGGCCGGCGCGACCGCGCGCCCGCCCGCTAGCTATGCGGACTGGATCGCCGCGGTCGAGGCGCCCGCGCTCCCTTCCTCCGAGCGGATGCAAGAGTTGGTGAGCGCTCTGCCCGCCCGCCCGACGCTCTCGGTGCTGATGGCGGCCGGCGCGGACGAGGCGGAGCGCGTCGCCGCCACTCTCGCGAGCCTGCGGGCGCAGGCCTATCCCGATTGGGAGCTGTGCCTCGCGACAAACTCTCCGTTTCCCACCGACGAGCCGCGGCTGCGGCCCTGCCGCCCCGGCGCGCCCGGCGAGGCGGCCTCCCTCCAGGCGGCCCTGGCGGCGGCGCGGGGCAGCCATCTCATGGTGGTGGAGCCCGGCGCACAGCTCCCGCCCCACGCGCTCCTGGCCTTCGCCCGCCGCCTCGTCGCCGACCCCGGTCTCGATCTCGTCTATGCCGACGAGGATCGGCTCACGCCCGACGGCAGCCGCGCCGAGCCGCATTTCAAGCCGGACTGGTCGCCGGAGACGCTGGAGGCCGGCTTCTACATCGGCCGCCCCGCCCTGTACCGCACCGAGCGGGTGCAGGCGCTCGGCGGCTTCCGCGCCGCATGCGCGGGTGCGCTCGATTACGACCTTGCGCTCCGCCTCACCGCGGACGGCGCCGGCGTCGATCATATCGCCCAGGTGCTCGCCCACCGCCCCACGGACACGCCCCTCGACGACGCGGCGGCCCTGCGGGCGCTGGAGGCGCGCGGCCCCGCGCACCGCCTCGCGCCGGGCACCTTCGCGCTGCGCCGGGCGCTCGCGACGCGCCCGCTGGTCTCGATCGTGATCCCGACGGCCGGGCGCGACAGCATGGTGGGCGGGCGCAGGATCAACCTTCTGGCGAACTGCCTCGATTCGCTCCGAGAGCGGACGGCCTACGAGCGGATCGAGATCGTCGTCGTCGAGCACGGCGTCCTGCCCGAGCCGGCGCGCGGCGCGATGGAGCGGCACGGCGCCCGCGGCGTGCCCTATCCCGATCCGGCCTTCCACTTCGCCGCCAAGATGAACCGCGGCGCCCGCGCGGCGACCGGCGAGATCCTGATCTTCCTCAACGACGACATCGCCGTCATCACGCCCGACTGGATCGAGGCGATGCTGTCGCTGCTGGCCATCCCCGGTGTCGGCGCGGTCGGCCCCAAACTCCTGTTCGAGGACGGCACGCTCCAGCATGTCGGCGTCGTCTTCGGCGAAGGCTTTCCCGACCATGTCTGCCGCGGCCGGCCCGGCGACGAGGCCGGCTATCACGGATCGAGTCTGGCCAACCGCAACTACCTCGCGGTGACCGGCGCCTGCGTGATGGTGCGGCGGGCCGATTTCGAGGCGGTCGGCGGCTTCGACGAGACCTATCCGGTCAACTACAACGACATCGACCTGTGTCTGCGCCTGCACGAGCGGGGTCTTCGCACGGTCTATTGCGCGGATGCCGCGCTCCACCATTACGAGAGCCGCAACCGCGTCCCCGTGGTCGATCCGCACGAGCAGGCCCGCTTCCGCCGCCGCTGGGGCGCGCGCATCGCCCGCGATCCGTACTACCCCGACGCCTTCGGCATCCGCCCGCCCGCCTTCGGGCTCGACGCCGAGCGGTTTCCGCAAGCTGCGTGCCGCATGGTAGAGGCGTGGCGATGATGCAATCGACGCACCAGATCGGGGGCGACCTGTGAAAGCCGTCATCCTCGCGGGCGGGCTCGGCACGCGGCTGTCGGAAGAGACCGTGGTGCGCCCCAAGCCCATGCTGGAGATCGGCGGACGGCCGATCCTCTGGCACATCATGCAGATCTTTGCCGCCCACGGCGTGACCGAGTTCGTGATCTGCCTCGGCTACAAGGGCTACGTCATCAAGGAATTCTTTCTGAATTATCGGCTCCACCTGAGCGATGTCACGCTCGATCTCGGCCGCGGCCATGTCGAGTTCCACCGCTCGACCGCCGAGGACTGGCGGGTCTCGCTGATCGAGACCGGCGACGCCACCATGACCGGCGGACGCCTGAGGCGGGTGCGCGACTACCTCGGCGACGAGGATTTCTTCATGACCTACGGCGACGGCGTCGCCGACATCGACCTCACCGCGCTTCATGCGTTCCACAAGGCGCACGGCCGCCTCGCGACGCTCACCGCGGTGGTGCCGCCGGGCCGCTTCGGCGCGCTCGACCTCGACGGCGATGCCGTGCGCGCCTTCCGCGAAAAGCCCGCGGGCGACGGGGCGACCATCAACGGCGGCTTCTTCGTGCTCTCGCCGGGTGTGCTCGACCTCATCGAGGATGATGCCACCGTGTGGGAGAACGAGCCGCTGGAGCGCCTCGCCCGCGAGGGACAGCTCCACGCCTACCACCACCGGGGCTTCTGGCAGGCGATGGACACGCTGCGCGACAAGAAGCACCTCGAAGAGCTGTGGGCACGCGGCGACGCGCCGTGGAAGGTGTGGTGATGGGCGCGCCGTTGGGGACTTTGCCCGATCCCGCCTTCTGGGCCGGCAAGAGCGTGCTGCTGACCGGCCACACCGGCTTCAAGGGCGCTTGGCTCGCGCTCTGGCTGGAAAAACTCGGCGCCCGCGTCACCGGCTTCGGCCTGCCACCGCTGACCCGGCCGAACCTGTTCGATCGGGTCGGTTTCCCGCCCGAATCTTCGCGCATCGGCGACATCCGCGACCCGCAGGCGCTCGGCGCCGCCTTCGCCGCGGCGCAGCCGACCATCGTGATCCACATGGCGGCGCGCGCACTCGTGCGCCCGTCCTATCTCGATCCGGTCGGCACGTTCGCGGTCAACACCATGGGCACCGTCCACCTGCTGGAGGCGGTGAGGGCCGCCAGCAACGTGCGCGCCGTCGTGGTGGTGACGAGCGACAAGGCCTACGAGAACCGCGAATGGCCCTACGCCTACCGCGAGACCGAGGCGATGGGCGGCCACGATCCCTACAGCGCCTCGAAGGGCTGCGCCGAACTCGTGACCGCCGCCTACCGCGCCTCGTTCTTCGGGCCCGGCGGGCACGCGGCCCGGATCGCCAGCGCGCGGGCCGGCAACGTCGTCGGCGGCGGCGACTGGTCGCAGGACCGGCTCGTGCCCGACATCGTCCGCGCGTTCGAGAACGGCGAGTCGGTGGAGATCCGTGCGCCGCACGCGATCCGCCCCTGGCAGCACGTGCTGGAGCCGCTGGCCGGCTACCTGCGGCTGGCCGAATGCCTGTACGGCGCGGACGGCGCCGCCTTCGCCGAGGGCTGGAACTTCGGGCCGGCGGACGAGGATTGCCGCCCGGTCTCGTATCTGGTCGAGCGGCTGAGCCGGGGCTGGGGCGGCAGCGCCGGCTGGCACCTCTCCCCAAAAACCCATCCGCACGAGTCGACCTATCTCAAGGTCGATGCCTCGAAGGCTCGCGCCCGCCTCGGCTGGGACCGCCGTCTCCCCCTCGACGCGGCGCTGGACTGGACCGCCGCATGGTACCGCGACGCCGCCGCCGGCGCCGATCCGCGGGCGCTCACCGAGGCGCAGATCGCCCGCTACGGGACCCTTCGCGCGCCCGGAGCGAGCCCGTGACCCGCCCGACCTGCCGCGCCTGCGGCGCTGCACTGACCCGCACCTTCTGCGATCTCGGCCTGTCGCCGCTGGCCAATGCCTATGTCGGCGCGGAGCACCGCCACCGGGGCGAAATTTTTCACCCGCTCCACGCCTATGTCTGCGACGCCTGCTGGCTGGTGCAGTTGGAGGCCTTCGAGAGCCCCGAGGCCATTTTTTCCGACTACGCCTACTTCTCCGGCTTCTCCGCCGGGTGGCTGCGGCACGCGGAAAGCTACGTGGACGCGATGATCGCGCGCTTTCGCCTCGGGCCCGACAGCCACGTCGTCGAGGTCGCGAGCAACGACGGCTACCTGCTGCAATACGTCGTCGCCCGCGCCATCCCCGTGCTCGGCGTCGAGCCCGCCGCCAACGTCGCCCGCGTCGCACGCGAGCGCGGCGTGCCGACCGAGGTCGCCTTCTTCGGCCGCGACACCGGGCGGCGCCTCGCGCAAGCCGGCCACCGCGCCGACCTGACGGCGGCCAACAACGTGCTCGCCCACGTGCCCGACATCCACGACTTCGTGGCCGGCTTTGCCGAAATCCTGAAGCCGGAGGGCGTCGCGACCTTCGAGTTCCCGCATCTCCTGCGGATGATCGAGAGCCGGCAATTCGACACGATCTACCACGAGCATTTTTCCTACCTCTCGCTCGGCGTGGTGATCGGCCTCCTGCGCCAGCATGGGCTGCGGGTGTTCGACGTCGAGGAATGGCCGACCCATGGCGGCTCGCTGCGCGTCTTCGCCTGCCGCGAGGCCGCCGCCCACGCCCCGACCCCGGCGCTGGAGCGCGTGGTGCTCTCGGAATGGGCCGCGAACCTGTTCGACCCGTCCGGCTACGCGGGCTTCGGCCGGGCGGTGGCCGACATCAAATGCGCCGCACTCCGCTTCCTGATCGAGGAGCGCGCGGACGGCCGGACGGTCTGCGCCTACGGCGCGGCCGCCAAGGGCAACACCTTCCTCAACTATTGCGGCATCGGCCCCGAGCTGATCGCGGCGGTCGCCGACCGTTCGCCGCACAAGCAGGGCACATGGCTGCCGGGCAGCCGCATCCCGGTGGTCTCGCCGGACGAACTCCTGGCTCTGCGCCCCGACACGGTGCTGATCCTGCCCTGGAACCTCAAGGACGAGATCGCGGGCGAGATGGCGGCGATCCGCGCCTGGGGCGGGCGGTTCACGGTGGCGATCCCGGAACTGACGGTGTTTTGATGCGGATGCCGGCTCCTCCCATCCACGCCGTCACTCCCCCCCTCCCCCTCATCCTGAGGTGGCGACGCGCAGCGGCGCCCTCGAAGGAGGGCTCCAGAGATCGTGCGCGGACTGGAGCCCTCCTTCGAGGCCGCTTCGCGGCACCTCAGGATGAGGGGGTGGGTGGGAACGCGCGTGCCGCTCGGTCGGCGCCATGATCTTCGAGTCCCTCCCCCTCCCCGGCCTCTACCGGATCGCGCCCGAACCGCATGCCGACGCGCGCGGCCTGTTCGCCCGCACCGTCTGCGAGGAGGAGTTTTCGCAGCATGACCTGACCGCCCGGTTCGCGCAGTCGAGCGTGTCGTTCAACGCGCGGCGCGGTACCGTCCGCGGCCTGCACTTCGCCAAAGACCCGCATGCCGAGACCAAGCTCGTGCGCTGCACGAGCGGCGCGATCCACGACGTGGCGGTCGATCTGCGGCCCGGCTCGCCCACCTACCTCCGCTCCTGCGCCGTGACGCTCTCGGCGGAGAACCGCCACGCGCTCTACATCCCGGCGGGCTTCGCCCACGGCTTCCAGGCGCTGCACGACGCCACGGAAGTCCTCTACATGATCGACCGCCCGTTCGTGGCGGGCGCCGCCGACGGCCTGCGCTGGGACGACCCTGCGCTTGCCGTGAGCTGGCCCGAGCCCGTCACGGTGATCTCCGAGCGCGACCGCACCTATCCGGATTGGGCGAGCCGGTGAGGCGCGTCCTCGTCACCGGCGGGGCCGGCTTCGTCGGCCGGCCTGCGGTGGCGGCCCTGGCCGCCCGCGGCTTCGAGGTCCACGCCGTCGGCCGTCGCGCGCCGGAGGGCGTCCACGTCTTCCATCCGGCCGATCTCCTCGACGCACAGGCCCGCCGCGCCGCCGTGCGGGCGGCTGGCGCCGGCCATCTCCTCCACCTCGCCTGGGTGACCGAGCCCGGCCGCTACTGGCAGGCTCCCGAAAACCTCGACTGGACGGCCGCCAGCCTCGACCTCGTGCGCGGCTTCCGCGAGGCCGGCGGCACACGGGCCGTCGTGGCGGGAACGTGCGCGGAATACGATTGGACTGGAATCGCTCCTCTCTCACGGGCGGAAGGTGCTGGCATCCACCGCGGACACTTGTCGGAATCCGCCCCCTGCCGCCCGGCCACGCTCTACGGTGCCGCCAAGGACGGGCTGCGCCGCGTGCTGACCGGCTACGCCGCGAGCACCGGCCTGTCGCTGGCCTGGGGCCGGCTGTTCTACCTCTACGGACCGGGCGAGGCGCCGGGCCGGCTCGTGGGCGATGCGGCCCGGGCGCTGCTCGACGGCCGGCGCTTCGCCACCAGCGAGGGCCGGCAGCGGCGCGATTTTTTGCATGTGATGGACGCGGGCGACGCCTTCGCGGCGCTGCTGGATTCCGCTGTCGAGGGCCCGGTCAACATCGGCTCCGGCGCGAGCGTGCCGGTGCGGACCCTGCTGGAGACGCTGGGCCGCCTCACCGGCCGCCCCGACCTGATCGATTTCGGCGCCCGCCCCCTCCCCCCGACCGAGCCGGCCTGCATCGAGGCCGACATCCGCCGCCTGACCGGGGAGGTCGGCTTTCATCCCCACCTCGACCTGGATGAGGGCCTGCGCGCCACCTTGGCTGCCTACGCCGCGCGGTGACGGGTGTCCGCGGGGCCTTTCCGCGGTGGGCGGCAAAGCCCATGTGGCATCGATGAACGCGGTGCTGAGCCTGTGGGCGGCCTATTGGGCGGCGATCTTCGCGCAGCTCGCCCATCTGCGCCGGCAGGAGGACGGCGTCGGAGCCGTCACCTTCGCCCGCATCGCCGGCGTGCTGCTGGCGGTGGGCCTCGGCCTGTTCCTCAGCGTGCATGCCGGTTGACGGTTCCGGGTGACGCCTCGGGTTGACGCCACCGAATACTCGATGCCTGCACCGACGATCGCAAGCACGGCCCGGGCCTGTGCAGTATGATGCACACGGCGACCAGTCCTTCCGCGACAAGGCGTGCCCGTTTAACGGTTCGAGACCGGCCTTTTACCGTTCGTTAGTCATGCTCCGGCAGCAGATGAGGCTTGCGGCCGTCCGGCCGTTCCCCGCAACGATCACCCCGACGTCAAGCCATGCGCGCTGTCTCGAACCTCCCCATCGTCGCCAAGCTCGCCCTCGCGTTCGGACTGGTCGTCTGCGCGGTGTCGGGCTCGAGCCTCCTCAGTTGGCGCAACCTCGGCACGATCGAGGAGGCCAACCGCTGGCGCGACCACACCTACCTCGTGCTGCGCAAGGTCGATCGGCTCACCGCCGCGATGGTCGATCAGGAGACCGGCGTGCGCGGCTACCTGATCGCCGCCGATCCCGCCTTCCTCGCGCCCTACCGCGGCGGCGCCCGGACCTTCGCCGAGACGATGACGGAGCTCCGCACGCTCGTCTCCGACAACCCCGAGCAGCTCAAGCGGCTCGACGCGCTGGAGGCCGCCGCCAAGACCTGGACCGCGGAGATCGCCGAGCGCGAGATCGCGCTGATGCGCGACGAGGCGACCCGGGCGCAGGCTTGGCAGATCGCCGCCGCGGGCAAGGGCAAGGCGTCGATGGATGCCGTGCGCACGAACGCGGCGGAAATCTCGAAGGCCGAGGAGGCGCTGCTCGACCGGCGTGCCCGGATCGCGGACGAGGCGGCCTCCGCCTCGCGCTTCGCCGTGGTCGCGGGCTTCGGGGCGATGCTCGTCGTGTCCGGTCTCGGCATCCTGCTGCTGGCGCTGACCGTGTCCCGTCCGCTGCGCCGGATGACCGCCCTGATGGGCCGCTTGGCCGCGGGGGACGCGCGCGAGGCGATTCCCTTCCGGGAGCGGCGCGAGGAGATCGGCGCGGTCGCCGCCGCCGTGCAGGTGTTCAAGGACAACCTGATCCGCACCCGCGCGCTCGAAGAGGAGACGGCGCTCGCCCGCGCCGGGGCCGAGGCGCAGCGCAAGGCGGCGATGCGGGCGATGGCCGACGAATTCGAGGGGGCGGTCGGCGGCATCGTCGGGGCGGTGGCCTCCGCGGCGACCGAGCTTCAGGCGACGGCGCAAAGCATGGCCGGCACCGCGGCGCAGACGGCCTCGCAATCGGGCGCGGCCGCATCCGCCGCGGCGGAAGCCGCCGCCAACGTCGAGACGGTCGCGGCGGCGGCGGAGGAACTCGGCGCCTCGGTGAGCGAGATCGGCCGGCAGGTCTCGGGCTCGACCACCCTGGCCCAGGCCGCCGTGGGCGAGGCCGAGGGCACCGCCCAGCTCGTGCAGGACCTGAGCGCGGCCGCCGCCAAGATCGGCGACGTAATCGGCCTGATCTCGACCATCGCGGGCCAGACCAACCTTCTGGCCCTGAACGCCACCATCGAGGCGGCCCGCGCCGGCGAGGCGGGCCGCGGCTTCGCGGTGGTGGCCGCGGAAGTGAAGGAGCTGGCCAACCAGACCGCGCGGGCGACCGACGAGATTTCCGGCCAGATCGGGCAGGTCCAGGGCATCACCGAGCGGGCGGTGGCGGCGATCGACGGGATCGCGGGCCGCATCCGCGAGATCGACAGCCTCGCCGGCAGCATCGCGGCGGCGGTGGAGGAGCAGGGCGCGGCGACCCAGGAGATCGTCCGCAACGTCACGGAAGCCTCCGCCGGCACCGGCGCCGTGACCGGCAACGTCGCGGGCGTCGCCGAGGCGGCGGAGACCACCGGCGCGGCGGCGAGCCAGGTGCTCGCCTCAGCCTCCGAGCTGTCGCAACGCTCCGAGCAGCTCGACGCGCAGGTGCGCCGCTTCCTCGACACGGTCCGGGCCGCCTGAGCCTTCGAGGCCGCTCACGAAAAAAGGCCACGGTACGCGGAGCGTACCGTGGCCTTTTTATTTGGCTCTGGAAGAGATCAGGCCGAGAGGGAGTCCTTGGCGCGCTCGGCGCGCTTGCGGTCGTTGGGGTCGAGCACGGCCTTGCGCAGGCGGATCGACTTCGGCGTGACTTCCATCAGCTCGTCGTCCTGAATCCAGGCGAGCGACTTCTCCAGCGTCATGCGGATCGGCGGGGTCAGGCGCACGGCCTCATCCTTCGAGGTGGTGCGGATGTTGGTGAGCTTCTTGCCCTTGAGCACGTTCACCTCGAGGTCGTTCTCGCGGTTGTGCTCGCCGACGATCATGCCCTGGTACACCTTGGCGCCGGGCTCGATCATCATCGGGCCGCGGTCCTCCAGGTTCCACATGGCGTAGGCCACGGCCTCACCCTTGTCGTTGGAGATCAGCACGCCGTTGCGGCGGCCGGCGATCTCGCCCTTGTAGGGCTCGTAGGCCTTGAACAGCCGGTTCATGATCGCGGTGCCGCGGGTGTCCGTCATCAGCTCGCCCTGGTAGCCGATGAGGCCGCGGGTGGGCGCGTGGAACACGAGCCGGAGGCGGTTGCCGCCGGACGGCCGCATCTCGATCATCTCGGCCTTGCGCTCGGACATCTTCTGCACGACGACGCCGGAATACTCCTCGTCGACGTCGATCACGACCTCCTCGACCGGCTCCAGGGTCTCGCCGTCCTCGCCCTTCTCCAGGACGACGCGCGGACGCGACACGGCGATCTCGAAGCCCTCGCGGCGCATGGTCTCGATCAGGATCGAGAGCTGCAGCTCGCCGCGGCCGGAGACGTAGAACGAATCCTTGTCGGCGGCTTCCTCGATCTTGAGCGTGACGTTGCCCTCGGCCTCCTTGAACAGGCGGTCGCGGATCATGCGGCTCGTGACCTTGTCGCCCTCGGTGCCGGCGAGCGGCGAATCGTTGACGATGAAGGACATGGTGACGGTCGGCGGATCGATCGGCTGAGCCTGGATCGGCTCGTTGACGGAGGGATCGCAGAAGGTGTCGGCGACCGTGCCCTTGAGCAGGCCGGCGATGGAGACGATGTCGCCCGCCTCACCCACGTCGATGGGCGCGCGCTCCAGGCCGCGGAAGGCCAGGATCTTCGAGACGCGGCCGGTCTCCACGACCTTGCCGTCGCGCGAGAGCACCTTGATCGACTGGTTCGGCTTCACCGTGCCCGACGCGATGCGGCCGGTGATGATGCGGCCGAGGAACGGGTTGGCCTCGAGCAGCGTGCCGAGCATCCGGAACGGACCCTCGTCGGTGCGCGCCGGCGGCACGTGCTGCAGCACCAGCTCGAAGAGCGGCGCGAGCCCCTCGGACTGGTCGCCCTCGGGCGTGGTGTTCATCCAGCCGGAGCGGCCCGAGCCGTAGAGGATCGGGAAGTCGAGCTGCTCGTCGGTGGCGTCCAGCGCCGCAAACAGGTCGAACACCTCGTTCACGACCTCGTTGATGCGGGCGTCCGGCCGATCGACCTTGTTGATGGCCACGATCGGGCGCAGGCCGATCTTGAGCGCCTTGCCGACCACGAACTTGGTCTGCGGCATCGGGCCCTCGGCGGCATCCACCAGCACGATCACGCCGTCGACCATCGACAGGATGCGCTCGACCTCGCCGCCGAAATCGGCGTGGCCGGGGGTGTCGACGATGTTGACGCGGGTGTCCTTCCAGACGACCGAGGTCGCCTTGGCCAGGATGGTGATGCCGCGCTCCTTCTCGAGGTCGTTCGAGTCCATCGCCCGCTCCTCGACCCGCTGGTTCTCGCGGAAGGTGCCGGACTGCTGGAGCAGCTTGTCGACCAGCGTCGTCTTGCCGTGATCGACGTGGGCGATGATGGCGATGTTGCGCAGCTTCATCGAGGTTCTCGAAGGGAGCGGATGAAACCCGGCCATAAGGCGGCGTGTCGCGGGCCGTGTTCGACGGTCGTGACGCCAAAGTACGATTCGGGCGGTATCGCGTCGCAATATAAGCTGAGGGCCGATCCGGCAAGGGCGTGCGACGCGGGGCGGGTCTTCCCTGTTATATCGGACGGGACAGGGAAGAGGACGAAGCGAGGGGACATGGGATGCCGCGCTGGCGATGGCTGATGGCGCAACTGACGCGGCGCCTGTGGGTGCGCGCGACTCTGATCGGCCTGACGGGCGTGCTGGCCGCGGTGCTGGCGGCGGGTGTCGATCGTTACCTGCCCTGGCAGATGCCGGGCACGATCAGCACCGACGCCCTCGACAGCATCCTCACCGTCATCGCCTCCTCCATGCTGACGGTGACGACCTTCTCGCTCAGCATCACGGTCTCGGCCTACGGCTCGGCCACGAGCAACGTCACGCCGCGGGCCACCACGCTGCTGATCGAGGACGGGCTGACCCAGACCGTGCTCTCGACCTTCCTCGGCTCGTTCCTGTTCGGCATCGTCGGCCTCGTCGTGTCGAAGACCGGGGCCTACGGCGCGCAGGGGCGGGTCATCCTGTTCGCGGTGACGATCGCGGTCATCGCCCTGATCGTCGTCGCGCTCCTGCGCTGGATCAACCACCTGACCCGGCTGGGCCGCGTCGGTGAGACGACCGACCGGGTCGAGGCCGCCGCCCGCAAGGCGATCGAGGCGCGGCTCCACGCGCCCTATCTCGGCGGGCGCCCGTTGTACGACGCGGGCGCCATCCCGGCCGACGCCGTCCCGGTAAGCCTGGAGGCGATCGGCTACATCCAGCACATCGACATGCCGGCCCTGTCGAAGCTGTGCGAGACCGCAGGGACGGAGGCGTTCGTTCGGGCCGTGCCCGGCACCTTCGCCTATCCGGACGCCCCGGTCGCCTGGATCGCGCGGCCCGAGACGGAGGCCGACCGCGACGCCCTCGTGCAAAACGTCGCCCGCACCTTCACGGTCGGCAACGAGCGCTCGTTCGATCAGGACCCGCGCTTCGGCCTCGCGGTCCTGAGCGAGATCGGCTCCCGCGCCCTGTCGCCGGCGACGAACGATCCCGGCACCGCCATCGACGTGATCGGCCGCTCGATCCGGCTGCTCGCCCTGTGGGCGCGCGAGAGCGCCGCCCCGCCCGACGGCGAACCGGAGCATCCGCGCGTCCACATCCCGCCGCTGACGGCCGCCGACCTCCTGGAGGACGCCGTCATGCTGATGGCCCGCGACGGGGCCGGGCTGATCGAGGTGCAACTGCGCATCCAGAAGGGGCTCTCGGCGCTCAGCCGCATCGGCGATCCCGCATTCGGTGAAGCCGCGCGGCATCAGTCGCGCATGGCCCTCGACCGGGCCGAGGCCGCGCTGGCCCTGGAAGCCGACAAGGCGCGGCTGCGCGCGCTGCTCAAGGGGTCGTCGCCATGACGGACATCCCAATCGTCGCCTTCATCGTCACGCCGCCACGCCGCCACGCCGCCACGCCGCCACGCCGCCACGCCGCCACGCCGACGGATCGCCCCGACGATTGCTGTTGAGCAATCCCCGCCCCTGGGCGGACGGCCGTACGATCTGGCATAAGCTCGCTGCCATGACCCGTCCGACCATGTCTCTTGTGTGATCGCCCCTCCCGTGACCGCCCGTCCCCCGATCCGCTTCCGCGGCCGCTCGTTCCTGGCGATGGTGCTGGCGCCGGTGCCGCCGGTCGATCAGTGGCTGGCCGAACTCGACGCCCTGAAGCAGCGCGCGCCCGCCTTCTTCGCGGTCCGCGCCATCATCCTCGACGTGACCGGCCTGTCCTTCGACCGCTCGGACCTGCTCGACCTCTGCGCCGAGTTGAACAAGCGCTCGATCACGATCCTGGGCATCGAGGGCATCGGCCCGACCTCGCTGGGCCCCGGCTTCCCGCCGCCGCTGGTGGGCGGCAAGCCGATCGACGACTTTTCCGCACCCGAACCCGGTGCCGAGACGCCCACCGCCGCGCCGACCGCGGCTCACACGCCGGTCCAGGCCGCCGCGCCGGCCCAGCCCCGGCATCGCTCCTTCGTGCTCGACGCGCCGGTGCGCTCGGGGCAGGTGATCCAGCATCTCGACGGCGACGTCACCGTGATGGGCTCGGTCGCCTCGGGCGCCGAGGTGATCGCGGGCGGCTCGATCCACATCTACGGGGCGCTGCGCGGGCGGGCCATCGCCGGCGCGGTGGGGGATGCCAACGCCCGCATCCTCTGCAAGAAATTCGAGCCCGAACTGATCGCCATCGACGGCCTCTACAAGACCGCCGACGATCTCGGCGCCACCGGCCGCGGCCAGGCGGTGCAGGCGCGGCTCGACGGCGACGCCATCGTGGTCTCGGCCCTCGACTGAGCCGACCGGGCTTCGTCCCGGGTTTTCCGCCCGGTGCCGCCACCTTCTGGCCGCTGGCTTAATCCTCGCTTCACGGAATCGCGACTTCATCGCGGATCGCAGTTCCGGAGGCGTCGTCCGATGCGCGTGCCTGCCCTGGCGGTCCTGATCGCCCTCGCCCCGAGCTTGGCTGCGGCCGACGACGCGTTCCGCGCCCGGCTGTCCGACGCGATCACCCAGCAGGGCGGCTGCGCCGAGAGCCGCGCCCTGGTGGAGGGGGAACTCGCCGCCTTCGAGCGGGCGCGCAAAGGCGACGGGACGGGCGACGAGGCGGCCCCGCTCCTGCTGTTCGGCAAGCCCGCGGTGGAATGGAGCGGCGAGGATATCGGCGACCTCGTCGCGGTGATCCGGGACTGCGAGGCGGCCCGGCCCGGCCAGAGCCGAAACACCGCGGAGCGCGAGCGGCGCCTGACCGAGCGGATGGACCGCCTCGCCCAGGCGATGCAGCGGGCGGTGGTGCTGGGCGCGCGTCCCCCCGAGGTCGAGGAAACCGCCGCCCATCCGGCCCTGCGCGCCGGTGCCCTGTCCGCGGCCGAGGCCGGAGGCGGCGGAAGCGAGGCCGCGCGCCGCACCGGGCGCCGCGGCCCCGGCCCGGCCTTCGTGCCGCTGGACTCGGCCCGCGCCGCCGCCCCGGCGGTGCCGGCCCCGGCCCGCGCGGCCGCGCACGCTCCGGCGGCGGCTTCGTCGCCGGCACCGCCCCCCGAATTCAAGTCCGAGCCGGCGCCGGTCGCTGCCGCCGCGCCGCGCCGGGAGGCCCCGCGGGTCGCCTTCGCACCCGGCGCGGCGCTCGGCACCGAGCCGGCCTTCCGACAGAGCGCCATTCAGGACGCCGCGGACGAGCCGGCCCCGGCCTGCCTCGTGACGCGGGACCGGTTCGAGCGCGTCGCCGCGGGCATGAGCTTGACTGAGGTCGAGGGGCTGTTCGGCTGCCGCGGGCGGCTCGACAGCGCCGCCGTGATCGACGGGACCGGCACCTTCGAGGTCTACGTCTGGTCGCCGCCGGGCGGGTCCGGCTCGGTCACGGTGACGTTCCAGAACCGCCGCCTGAAGACCAAGGCCTTGCGCGGCATGGGGTGAGGCGGATGGGCCGAGCCGAAACGCGAGGCCCCTTGCACCCGCGATCACAGGATCGGCTGATCCCCCGGGGTTAAGGACTTTTCTTGAACCTGCCCGGCTTTAACCATTATCCCGGCCCGCCGCCGGCGCGGCCAAGCCCTTGGCCCGGCTGCGCTTTGACCGTTCGGCGCGGCGGTCGGCAAAAATGACCGAGCCGGCAATATTTGCCGAGACAAGCGTAAAAATTAACCGCCCGGTAACCTTACCGACGATCAATGGGGGCGTCGGTAAGGAAACGTCAACGCCCGTGACCAGCCCCGCTCCACCCCCACTCTCACTGCCCCTCCGAGGCCGCGTGTTCCGCGCGCTCTCGCTGGCGCCGCAAGGCCCGGCCGCCGAGTGGCTCGTCCTCTTGGACGGCGCCCTGAAGCGCGACCCGACGCTGTTCGACGACAAGGCCGTGATCCTCGACGTCGCGGGTCTCAAGCCCACGGCGAGCGAGCTGGAGAGCCTGATCGCCGAACTGAGCACAAGGCGCCTGCGCATCCTCGGCATCGAGGGCGCGGACGCCGCACTTCCCGCGAACCTTCCGCCGCGCCTCGTCGGGGGCCGCCCGCAGGGCGACACCCTGGAAGCGTCGGCCGCGCCGGACGAGAAGCCGGGCGTGTCCTCCCTCACCATCGAGGGTTCGGTGCGCTCGGGCCAAAGCATCGTCCACCCGGAGGGGGACGTGACCGTGATGGGCTCGGTGTCCTCGGGCGCCGAGATCCTCGCGGGCGGCTCCATCCACGTCTACGGGGCGCTCCGCGGCCGGGCCATCGCCGGCGCCGCCAAGAACCCGCGCGCCCGCATCTACTGCCGCAAGTTCGAGCCCGAGCTTCTCGGCATCGACCGACTCGTCCGCACGGCCGAGGACATGGGCAATCACCTGCGCGGTCAAGCGGTCCAGATCTGGTCCGACGGCGGCGCAATCAGAATCGCAGCCTTGGGTTAAGGGGAAACAGTATGGCCAAGGTTCTTTGTGTCACGTCCGGCAAGGGCGGCGTCGGCAAGACCACCACGACGGCGGCGCTCGGCGCGGCGCTGGCGCAGGCCGGCGAGAAGGTCTGCGTGGTCGATTTCGACGTCGGCCTGCGCAACCTCGACCTGATCATGGGCGCCGAGCGCCGCGTGGTCTACGACCTGATCAACGTCACCAACGGCGACGCCAAGCTGCCGCAGGCGCTGATCCGCGACAAGCGCCTGGAGAACCTCTCCCTGCTGCCGGCCTCGCAGACCCGCGACAAGGACGCGCTCACCGACGAGGGCGTCGAGCGCGTCATGGGCGAGCTGCGCGAAAAATTCGACTGGATCGTGTGCGACAGCCCCGCCGGCATCGAGCGCGGCGCCCAGCTCGCCATGCGCCACGCGGACGTCGCCGTGGTGGTGACGAACCCGGAAGTCTCCTCGGTGCGCGACTCGGACCGGATCATCGGCCTGCTCGATTCCAAGACCGTGCGCGCCGAGAAGGGTGATTCCATCGAGAAGCACCTGATCCTGACCCGCTTCGACCCGGCGCGGGCCGACCGCGGCGACATGCTGAAGGTCGACGACGTGCTGGAGATCCTCTCGATCCCGCTGCTCGCCATCATCCCGGAGAGCCTGGAAGTCCTGCGCGCGTCGAACCTCGGCTGCCCGGTGACGCTCAACAACCCGCTCTGCGCGCCCGCCCGCGCCTATGCCGACGCGGTGCGCCGCCTCAAGGGCGAGACCGTGCCGATGTCGATCCCCACCGACCGCAAGTCCCTGATCAACAAGCTGTTCACCCGGAGGGCCGCATGAGTGTCCTGACCTTCCTCAAGCCTCGGGGCTCCGGCTCCGTCGCCCGCGAGCGCCTGCAGCTCATCCTGGCGCACGAGCGCTCGGAGACGAGCCGCCCGGACTTGGTCATCACGTTGCGCGAAGAGATCCTCGCGGTGATCGCCAAGCATATCGAGGTCGAGCGCGACAAGGTGCAGATCACGCTGGAGCGGGGCGAAGGGGTGTCGACGCTGGGCGTCGACATCGAATTCCCGGTCGAGACCGCGAAGGCCGCCAAGAAGCGCGCCACCGCCTGAGCGCGTATCCGGATCACCTCCGGATACGCCACCTTTATCTACCGGATCGTCAGCCGGAAGGCCGGCGCGTGGTCGGGTTGGGTCGTCACCACGGCGGCCGGCAGGACCGGGCGGTCGTCCGCCCGCGCGATGCGGAAGCGGCCGACGAGGCGGCTCAAGGCCAGCGTCGCCTCGGTGAGCGCGAAGGCGGCGCCGATGCAGATGCGGGGGCCCGCCCCGAACGGCATGTAGGCGAAGCGCGGCACGGGCGCGGCGCCGGGCAGGAAGCGGCCGGGATCGAACGCGTCAGGATCGCGCCACAGCCGGCGGTGCCGGTGCAGCAGCCAGGGCGAGATCGTCACGCTGTCGCCGCGCGCGACCGCTTGACCCGCCAGCACGTCCGGCCCCAGCGCCGAGCGGGCGATGATGTAGGCCGGCGGATAGAGCCGCAGGGTCTCGTCGATCACCGCGCGGGTGTAGGGCTTTTCCGCGAAGTCCGCCTCGGCGGCGACCCGCTCCTGAGCTTCGGGATCGAGGGCGAGAAGGGTGCAGGCCCAGAGCAGGGTCAGCGCCGTGGTCTCGTGCCCGGCCAGGATCATGGTGGCGACCTGATCGCGCAATTCCTCCGCGGTGAAGCTGCGGCCGGTCTCCGGGTCGCGGGCGGCGCGCAGGTGGTCGAGCAGGTCGCGCGGGCGGCCGTCGCGCTCCGAGGCGCGATCGGCGATGACCGTATCCAGGAAAGCGACCCAGTCGCGGCGGAACCGGGCGCGCGCGCGGTCGAGGGGCGTGGCGAAGCGCAACGGCACCAGCGCGTCGGTCAGGTGCGGGCGCCCGAGCCGCTCGGAATAGGCCGCGAGGAAGCCACGCAACCGATGCCCGTGGCGGGCCATGCCGACCGAGAACATGGTACGCCCGGCGATCTCCAGGGCGAGGTGCTGGAGCGCGCCGAACAGATCGACCGGCCCGCTTGCCGCCGGGCCTTCGAGGGCGGCCACCGCCTCGTCGGTCGCCGAGACGATGTGCGGCACCAGCGTCTCCACCGCCCGCGGGGTGAAGGCGGGGCTCAAGATGCGGCGCTGATGGCGCCACGCCGCGCCTTCGCTGATGAGCAGGCCGTCGCCGAGCATCGGCCGCAGCATACGGATCGAGATCGCGGTGCGGGCGTAGTTGCCGGCATTCTCCACCAGCACGCGGCGCACCGCCTCCGGGTCGCTGACGGTCAACCGCACCTTGCCGAGCACGCGGCGGCGGCGCAGCGGCGCCTCGTAGGCCGAGGCCGGCCAGCAGCCGATGCCGTTGGTGCGCATCGCGGCGACGAAGCGCAGCGTCGAGAGTTCCCGCTCCGGCGGCACCGGCACCGGCGGCACGAGCCGGGCGCCGAGTCGCGGGCTCACCGGCGCCGTCTGCAGATCGATGGTCATGGGCCTCTCACCCGGGCGGCGCTTCCGGCCACCATGGGAGGCTTCTAGGCGCTCGTGAGATTCGCCGCGAGCGCAATCGCGGCGGGGGAGGCTGCGGTGGGGCGCGGGGCTCGGCGGGCCGTGAGCGCGTCAGCCCTCGCCTCTTGATAGAGCGCGAAGGGGCGAGCCGCTCCCCCCTCGCCCCGCACGCGGGGAGAGGCCTGTAGGGACCTTGTCGTCCCTACAGGAAGCGAAGCGGCGGTGAGGGGCTTCGACAGAAGAAGCTCGTTCGGACAAGCCCCCTCACCTTCGGCTGCCGCCTCGCTTCGATGACAACAAGGTCATCGAAGCCCTCTCCCCGCACGGCGGGGAGAGGGGATGCACGGCAAGCTGCCTCAAGCCGCCTTCACTCCCTCCAAGAACCCGCCGACCTCGCGGCGCAGGCTCTCGGAATGGCGCGACAGCTCTTGCGCGGCGGCGAGCACCTGGGCGGCCGCCGCCCCGGTCGAGCCGGCGCCGCCGCGCACGTCGGCGATGCTCTGAGCGACCTCGCCGGTGCCGCTGGCCGCCTGCTGCACGGTGCGGGCGATCTCGTGGGTCGCCGCGTCCTGCTGCTCCATGGCGGCGGCGATGGCGTTCGAGGCGGCGGCCATCTCGGCGATGGTCGCGCCGATGGTGCGGATCGCCTCGACCGACTGGCGGCTGGCGTCCTGGATCGCGCCGATCTGCCCGGCGATCTCGCCGGTGGCGCGCGTGGTCTGCCCGGCCAGATCCTTCACCTCGCCGGCCACGACCGCGAAGCCGCGGCCGGCCTCGCCCGCGCGGGCCGCCTCGATGGTCGCGTTGAGGGCCAACAGGTTGGTCTGGCCCGCGATGGTGGCGATGAGCGCCACCACGGTGTCGATCCGCTCGGCCGAGGCCGCGAGCTGGCGCACCAGCCCGTCGGTGCGCTGCGCCTCTTCCGAGGCTTGGCGCGCGATGCGGGCCGACTGGCCGGCCTGCCCCGCGATCTCGCGGATCGAGGCGGACATCTCTTCGCTCGCCGCCGCCACGGTCTGGACGTTGGCCGAGGTGTCCTCCGCCGCGCGCATGGCGGTGCCGGATTGCCGCTCGGTCTCGTCGGCGGTGCCGGCCATGGCGCGGGCGGTGGCCTCCATCTCGGTGGCGGCGCCCGCGAGCCCCTGCGTCAGCACCGAGACGTTGGCCTCGAAGCCTTGAGCGAGGGCGTCCAGCCGGGCGGCCCGCTCGGCCTTGGCCGCGGCCTCGGCGGCGGCCGCCGCGTCGGCGGCCCGCTTGGCGATGAGCGCGTCCTTGAACACCTGCACGGCGCGGGCCATGGCGCCGATCTCGTCGCGGCGCGCGGCGCCCGGCACGGCGGCCTCGGTGTCGCCGGAGGCGAGGCGGCCCATCGCGCCGGTCAGCGCCGTCACCGGCCGGGCGACGCCGCGGCCGACCCGCCACGCCAGAAAGCCGCCGACGAGGAGCGCGACGAGGCCGACCAGCGCGACGTTGCGCTGAAGGTCGTGGGCGTCGCCCGTCATCGCCGCCATGATGCGGCGCTGCTCGGCGAGCGAGGCCTCGCGGGCGGTGGTGCTGGCGGCGACGAGGGCGTCGCCGGTCTGGCGGAGCGCCAGGAACGCCGCGTCGATCGCGCCCGCGCCGTCGAGCACGCCGTCGAGCGCCGCGGTGAAGGCCGGGAGCCGGGCCTGGATCGCGGCCAGCGGCGCGCGGAGCGTGGCTGCGGAATCGAGCCGGGCCAGAGCCTCAAGCTCGCGGCCGTAGCGGGAAAATTCCATGCGGGCGGTGCCGGCATCGGCCGGGTTGGCGCTGCCGCGAAACAGGTGGATGGCGGCCAGCGCGCTTTGCAGGGCGCGGTCGGCACGGAAGGCGGCTGCTGCCAGCGCCGGCTCGGCCGAGGCCGTCGTTGCCATCGCGTAGCCGGCGTTGGAGAGCGCCGCGCCGTGCTTGGCGAGGGCGGCCTGCGCGGTCTTGCGCGCCTGGATCGCCGCGATCAGCCGCTCGGTGCCGGCCCCGTAGGCCTCGACCTGCGTCTTCGCCTCGGGCTGGCTCTTGCCGGCCTCGGCGAGGCTCGCGAGCCCGGCCTTCAGCTCGGCCAGCATCTCGCCCTGCTCGGTGCGGGTGTAGTTGAGGACAAGGCGGCGGGTGGCGTTCAGCTCCCGGTCGAAGCGGCCGGCCCGCTCCGCGGCCTCGACCCGAGCGTTGGCGTCGTCGATGGCGCCGTTGACGGCACCGACGCCGCGGAAGGTGAGCGCGGCGGAGGCGAGGAGCAGCAGCAGCACGACGCCGAAACCGGCCAGGATGCGCTGCGCGACCGTGAGACGGTCGAGGCGGAGGGCGGAGCTGAACACGTCGGGACGCCTTACTGGACGGACTTGATCTGCCGGATGGTCTCGGCACCGAAGGTCTGGCTGAAGCCCGCGGTCGCGGTCTCCAGGCTCCGCTCGAATGCGGCGCGGTCGATGGTGGCGACCACGCTCATGCCGGATTGGCGCAGGGTCGCGACGCCCTCGCGCTCGGCCTTGCCGGCGACCTCGCGGGAGACCTGTCCGCCGAGCTGCGCGGAGGCCGTGAAGGCCGCCCGCTCGTCCTCGGAGAGCGCGTCCCAGGCGGATCGCGACATGACCAGCGCGGCCCAGGAATAGACGTGGCCGGAGAGCGTCAGGTGCTTCTGCACCCGCTCGAAATGCGAGGCGCTGATGACGGCGATCGGGTTCTCCTGCCCGTCGAACTGGCCCGATTGCAGGGCGCCGTAGAGGGCCGGGAAGGCCAGCGGCTCGGCCTTCACGCCGAGGCTGCGGAAGCCCGTCAGCATGATCTCGGATTGCGGCACCCGCATCGACAGGCCCTTGAGATCCTCCGGGCCGGCGATGGGACGCCGGGCATTGGTGATGTGGCGCATGCCGTTCTCGCCCCAGGCGAGCGCTACCAGCCCCTTGGCGGCGAATTTCTGCAGGTAGTCGCGGCCGATCGGCCCGTCGAACACCGCGTGGGCGTGGGCGGCGTCGCGGAACAGGAACGGGATGTCGAACACGCCGAATTCCGGCAGGACGCTGGCGAAGGGCGCGCTGGTGATGAAGGCCATGTCGAGATGGCCGGCGCGCAACTCCTCCACCATCTCGACCTCGCCGCCGACGGTGCCGTTGGGATAGGGCTCGACCCGGACCCGACCGCCGGTGCGCGCGGCGACCTCGCTGGCGAAGCGCTCGGCACCCGCGCCGAGCTGCGATGTCGGCGAGAACAGATAGCCGAGACGCAGCACCCGCTCCTGAGCCTGCACCTCGACAGCGATGAACGAGCACAGTCCGAAGACGGCGGCCGCAACCTTCCAACGCGCAATCACCACTCAACCCCACGCAATGTGTGCGCGCATTGATGACGGTGAGCGATTAATGGAAGGTTTCGCCCAAATTTAACATAAATTGCTTTGGCCGATCAGGCGATTGGCCTCGATTGCCAAAATCAGCTTGCCGGTTGTGGGCGCCTGATCAATCGCGGCCGCCAGATTCCGAACACGACGTTGAGCGTCGCAATGAACAACAGCACCCACAGCGTGCCGCGCTCCGCGCCGAGATCCTGGCCCAGGCTCGCCGGGTTGCCGCGGCCGGCGAGCGCCTCGGCGCTCAGGCGCGCCTCCTCCTGCATCGGCCCCTGCACGCCCACAAACCCCCACTCGAACATCACGATGCCGGTGGCGAGCTTGGCCCAGGCCCAGCCGGCATTGTGAAAGGCGCGCTGCGCGATCGAGAGCAGGCCGGCGAGCAGGGTGAGCGCCAGCGAGGGCAGGAACAGCCACGTCGCCACCGCCCCCATGGCGCCGCGGATCAGGGCGTAGCTCTCGATCGCGGCCGGCGACGGCACCCGCCCGAGCAGCACCAGCAGGGCGGCCATCGCCCCCATGAGCCCGATGGCCCCCATGGTGTGCAGGAACTTGAGAAGGCGCCGCATCGCGTCCCGCCGGACCGGATCGTGAACTGAGCCTACCGGAAACTTCGTGCAGGCGGGAGTCGCCCGCCCACACGTCGCCGTGAGGCGGATTCAGGCGAACAGGTCGAGCTGCGCCGCCGGGATTTTGGCGCGCCGGGCCGGACGCGCGGGCGGGGCCGGCGGGGCGAGATCGGGCAGCGGGATGCCGGGCTTGGCGTAGAGCACCGCGCCAACGACGCGGGTGCGATCGGAATCGAGCAGGACGCAGCACGTGTGCGGGCCGCTCCGAACGATCTCCTGCACCAGGGCCTCGTCGGGGGGCAGCGCGGCGACCGCTTCCAGCAGCCCGGACAGGCCGGCGGCGGCCACACCCAGCACGCGGAACTCGAAGGCCTGCCCGCCCCAGGTATGGCGCACCGCGCCGGCCTTGGTGGCGGCAAACGGGTTGCTGGCGAAGGCGGTCGCCTCGTCGCGCAGGAAGGCGGCGATCGCCGCGCCCTCGGTCAGGGCGGCGGCGCGGACGAGGTCGGCGAGCTGGTGTTTCGAGAGTTCTTTGGAGGTTTGCACGAAGGCGAGGCTGGCACAGGGCCCACCCGCCGGTCGAGGCGAAGCCCGCGGAAGGCTGTGGATGCCGCGCCCGCCACCCGGTGCCTCCCTTCCACCACCCTCATCCCGAGGGCGCGGGTGGGGTGAAGCGCGTGCGGCCGGTGAGACCCGGCCGCCTGTTCTCGAAAAGAATCAGAAACCGCGGTTGGCGATCGAGGGGAGCGAGGGCTGCGTGTAGGCGCGGTTCACGTCCTTGCGGTCCATCGTGCCGTTGGTGTCGTTCGAGCGGCGGTAATTGCCGGTGTCGAAGGACTGCGACAGGCCCGAGCCGCGGGAATCCGTGCTGTTGCAGGCGGCGAGGCCGCAGGCCAGGGCGGCGGCGAGGACGAGGAGCGTGGGGCGCATCGGGGTGTTTCCTGAAGGGACCGAGGCGTCGCCGCCCCGGTCGGTCCGTCGGCTTGCCCCCGTGAGGCCCCGCCCGGCAAGGCCAAAGTGCCTGCACGGGAACGATCCCGCGCCGAGTGTGACCTATTCGGCGTGGCTTATTCGGCGGCGGCCTTGAGGTAGCGGCTGGGGTCGTAGTTGAGGATCGGCCCGAGCCAGCGCTCGACCTCGGCCACGTCCATGCCCTTGCGCAGGGCGTAATCCTCGACCTGATCGCGCTCGACCTTGGCGACGCCGAAGTAATGCGCCTGCGGGTGCGCCAGATAGAGCCCCGACACCGACGAGCCCGGCCACATGGCGTAGGACTCGGTGAGCTTCACGCCGATGCGGCGCTCGGCCTGGAGCAGGTCGAACAGCGTCACCTTCTCGGTGTGATCGGGCTGGGCCGGATAGCCCGGCGCCGGGCGGATGCCATCGTACTTCTCGTGCACCAGCTCGTCGATGGCGAAGCCCTCGTCGGGCGCGTAGCCCCAGAACTCCCGGCGGACGCGCTCGTGCATGCGCTCGGCAAAGGCCTCGGCGATGCGGTCGGCGAGCGCCTTGACGAGGATCGAGCGGTAATCGTCGTTGGCCCGCTCGAAGCGCTCGGCGATGCGCACTTCTTCGAGACCCGCGGTCACCACGAAGCTGCCGACATAGTCGGCGATGCCGGTCTCTGCGGGAGCCACGAAGTCCGAAATGCAGGTGTTGGGGCGCCCGTCGCGCTTCGACAGCTGCTGGCGCAGGCCGTGGAAGGTCGCGAGTTTCTCTGAGCGGCTCTCGCCGGTGTAGAGCACGATGTCGTCGCCGACGCTGTTGGCCGGCCAGAAGCCGATCACCGCCTTCGGGTTGAACCAGCGCTCGTCCACGATCTGCTTGAGCATGGCCTGCGCATCCTCGAACAGGGCGCGGGCCGCCGGGCCCTGTTCGGGGTCGTCGAGGATCGCCGGGTAGCGGCCCTTGAACTCGTAGGTCTGCAGGAACGGCGTCCAGTCGATGTAGGGGACGAGGTCGGCGACCTCGTAGGCGCCGAACACCCGGGTGCCGGTGAAGCTCGGCTTCTTCGGCGCGTAGCCGGTCCAATCGACCTTGAAGGCGTTGGCGCGCGCCTTGGCGAGCGGCAGGCGCTGCTTGTCGAGTTCCGAGCGGGCATGCGCGTCGGCGACCTTGCGGTACTCGGCGCGCACCCGCTCGACGGTCGCCCCGCGGGTCTCCTTCGAGATCAGGCTCGACACCACGCCGACGGCGCGGCTCGCGTCGGTCACGTAGACCGCCTGCCCCTTGGCGTAGGCCGGGTGGATCTTCACCGCGGTGTGGACGCGGCTGGTGGTGGCGCCGCCGATCAGCAGCGGCATCTCCATGCCCTCGCGCTCCATCTCGGCGGCCACATGCACCATCTCGTCGAGGGAGGGGGTGATGAGGCCGGAGAGCCCGACGATGTCGACGTTCTCGCGCTTGGCGGTCTCGAGGATCTTGGCGGCCGGCACCATCACGCCGAGATCGATGATCTCGTAGTTGTTGCAGGCCAGAACCACGCCGACGATGTTCTTGCCGATGTCGTGGACGTCGCCCTTCACGGTCGCCATCAGCACCTTGCCGGCGGCCTGGCGCTGGCCGGTGCCGCCGTTGGCCCGCTTCTCCTCCTCCATGAAGGGTTCGAGATAGGCCACCGCCTGCTTCATCACGCGGGCCGACTTCACCACCTGCGGCAGGAACATCTTGCCCGATCCGAACAGGTCGCCGACCACGTTCATGCCGGCCATCAGCGGGCCTTCGATGACGTGGAGCGGGCGCTCGACGCCCTGGCGGGCCTCCTCGGTGTCGGCGACGATGTACTCGGTGATGCCGTTGACCAGCGCGTGCTCGATGCGCTTGGCGACTGGGGCTTCGCGCCACGTCAGGTCGGCGGTCTTGGCCTGGGCCGAGGCGCCGGTCTTGAACCGCTCGGCGGATTCCAGCAGGCGCTCGGTCGAGTCGTCGCGCCGGTTGAGGACCACGTCCTCGCACAGCTCGCGCAGCTCCGCCGGGATCTCGTCGTAGACCGCGAGCTGCCCCGCGTTGACGATGCCCATGTCCATGCCGGCCTTGATGCAGTGGAACAGGAACACCGCGTGCATCGCCTCGCGCACCGGCTCGTTGCCGCGGAAGGCGAAGGACAGGTTCGAGACGCCGCCGGAGATGTGGGCGTGGGGCAGGGTCTCGCGGATCGTGCGCGTGGCGTCGATGAAGGCGACGCCGTAGGGGTTGTGCTCCTCGATGCCGGTGGCCACCGCGAAGATGTTCGGGTCGAAGATGATGTCTTCCGGCGGGAAGCCGACCTGCTCGGTGAGGATGGTGTAGGCCTTGGTGCAGATCTCGACCTTGCGCTCGTAGGAATCTGCCTGGCCCTGCTCGTCGAAGGCCATGACGACGACCGCCGCGCCGTAGGAGCGGCACACCTTGGCGGCTTCGATGAACTTGTCCTCGCCCTCCTTCATGGAGATCGAGTTCACGATCGGCTTGCCCTGGATGCACTTCAGGCCGGCCTCGATCACCTCGAATTTCGAGGAATCGACCATCACCGGGACGCGGGCGATGTCGGGCTCGGCGGCGACCAGATTGAGGAACTCGACCATCGCCTTCTGGCTGTCGAGCAGGCCCTCGTCCATGTTGACGTCGATGACCTGGGCGCCGGCCGCGACCTGATCGCGGGCCACATCGAGCGCGGCGGCGTAGTCGCCGTTGGTGATGAGCTTGCGGAATTTGGCCGAGCCGGTGACGTTGGTGCGCTCGCCGACGTTCACGAAGGGGATTTCCTTCGTCAGCACGAAGGGCTCCAGACCCGACAGGCGCATCAGGCGGGGAATCTCGGGGATCTCGCGCGGCTTCTTGTCGGCGACGGCCTCGGCAATCGCGCGGATGTGGTCCGGCGTGGTGCCGCAGCAGCCGCCGACCATGTTGACGAGGCCGGACTCGGCGAACTCGCCCACCAGCTTGCCCATGGCCTCGGGGCTTTCGTCGTAGAGGCCGAATTCGTTGGGAAGACCCGCATTCGGGTAGGCGCAGACGAGCGTGTCGCAGATGCGCGACAGCTCGGCGATGTGGCCGCGCATCTCTTTGGCGCCGAGCGCGCAGTTGAGACCGAAGGTGAGCGGCGAGGAATGCCGCAGCGAATTCCAGAACGCCCCCGGGGTCTGGCCCGACAGGGTGCGGCCGGACAGGTCGGTGATGGTGCCCGAGATCTGGATCGGCAGGCGGATGCCGGTCTCGTCGAACACCTGCCACGCAGCGGCGATGGCGGCCTTGGCGTTGAGCGTGTCGAAGATCGTCTCGATCAGGATCAGCTCGGCGCCGCCGTCGATGAGGCCGCGCACCTGCTCGACATAAGCCTGCTTCACCCCATCGAACGTCACGGCGCGGTAGCCGGGATTGTTCACGTCCGGCGAGATCGACAGCGTGCGGTTCGTCGGGCCGATGGCACCGGCCACGAACCGGCGGCGGCCATCTTGGCTTTCGGCGAGGGCGGCGGCCTCGCGGGCGAGCCGTGCGCCTTCCGCGTTCAGTTCGTGGATGATCGATTCCATGCCGTAATCGGCCTGGGCGATCGTGGTGCCGGAGAAGGTGTTGGTCTCGCAGACGTCGGCACCCGCGAGGAAGTAGTCGAGGTGGATCTGCCGGATCGCGTCGGGCTGGGTCAGGATCAGGAGGTCGTTGTTGCCCTTCTGGTCGTGGCCGTGGTCCTTGAACCGCTCACCCCGGAAGTCCTCTTCCGTGTACTTCAGGCGCTGGATCACCGTGCCCATCGCCCCGTCGAGGACGAGGATTTTTTGCCCCGCCCGCTCGCGGAGCGCGCGCTCGATCTCGGTGCCGTCGACGGGGGGGAAGGTGGTCATGTCGGACGATCCTGGGGGTTTCCGAAGGCGATGGCCGAAAGCGTCGGTCCCATCAACCCACCTCATCCTGAGGTGCCGGAGCGAGGCGGAGGGCTCTGGGGGAGCCCTCCAGAAGGCGCAGTGATCCCTGGAGCCCTCCTCGAGGCCCGCGTGCCGCGGGCACCTCAGGATGAGGGCGAGGGGTGGAAGGCGGTTACGCCGCCTTCGCCGCCGCCAGCTTGGCCGGGGCCTGCGAGCGCAGGCCGAGCAGGTGGCAGATGGCGTAGACGAGGTCCGAGCGGTTCATCGAGTAGAAGTGGAAGTCCTCCACGCCCTGATCGACGAGGTCGAGCACCTGTTCGGCGGCGACCGCGGCGGCCACCAGCCGGCGGGTCTCGACGTCGTTCTCCAGGCCCTCGAACCGGGCGGCCAGCCAGTAGGGCACCGAGGCGCCGGTGCGGCGGGCGAAGTTGGCCGCCTGCTTGAAGTTCTGCACCGGCAGGATGCCGGGGATGATCGGGATGTCGATCCCGGCCGCGCGCACCTTGTCGCGGTAGCGGAGGTAGATCTCGTTGTCGAAGAAGAACTGGGTGATCGCCTGGTCGGCGCCCGCATCGACCTTGGCCTTCAAGGCGTCGATGTCGGCATCGAGCGAGGCGGCTTCGGGGTGTTTTTCCGGGTAGGCCGAGACCGAGACCTTGAAGTCGCCGATCCGCTTGATGCCGGCCACGAGGTCGGAGGTCTGGGCGTAGCCGCCGGGATGGGGCCGGTAGGTGTAGCCGACGCCCTCGGCCGGGTCGCCGCGAAGCGCCACGATGTGGCGCACGCCCGCATCCCAGTAGGACTGCACCACCGCGTCGATCTCCTCCCGCGTGGCGTTCACGCAGGTGAGGTGGGCGGCGGGCTTGAGGCCCGTCTCGCGCACCATCCGGGCGACGGTGTTGTGGGTGCGCTCGCGGGTCGAGCCGCCCGCGCCGTAGGTCACCGAGACGAATTTGGGTTGGAGCGGCGACAGCCGCTCGATCGAGGACCAGAGGATCTTTTCCATCTCCTCGGTCTTGGGCGGAAAGAACTCGATCGAGACGCGGATCGGGCGGAAGCCGTCGCGGCTGGCGCGGTGCTGGGAAGCGCTGGGCATCGAAATCGTCCCCTTGTCCTCGTGTGGTCTTGTCGTTCGATCGTGTCTGGGTCGTGTCGGCTTGACCGTATCAGGCCACCGCCCGTTCGGGCTGCTCCGCCGCCGCGGCGTCGTGCGCGAGCCAGAGGGTGACGGTGAGCGGGTGCTCGGTGCCGTCGTCTGGGGCGAGAGTCCGGCTCTCGACCCGGCCGAGGCCCGCCTGCACGAGCCAGCCCGATACCTGCTCGGCGGCGAAGCCGAGGCGGCGATGGGCCTGGGTCTCGCGCAGATGCTCGAGGGAGTGGGGCGCGAAATCGACCACGAGCAGGCGCCCGCCGGGTGCCACGAGCCGCACCGCCTCGCGCAGTGCGCGCACCGGATCGTCGAGGTAGTGCAGGACTTGGTGCAGCACCACGAGATCGAAGCCGGCCCGGCCGAAGGGCGGCGCGTGCAGGTCGCCCTGGCGCAGATCGACCCGCGACAGGCCGGCCCGTTCGAGATTGGCGCGGGCGACCGAGAGCATGGCGTGGCTCGAATCGAGCCCGGTGGCGCGGCCCGCGCGGGGGGCCAGCAGGGCCAGCATCTTGCCGGTGCCGGTGCCGAGATCGACCATGTGGCGGATCGGCCGGTCGCCCAGCGCGTCGAGCACGGCCGCCTCGACGGTGGCCTCGGGCACGTGGAGCGAGCGCAGCCGGTCCCATTTGGGCGCGAGCCGGGCGAAGAAGGTCTGGGCGGCCTCCGCCCGCTGGCCCCGAACCGAATCGAGCCGGGCGCGGTCCTCGGAAAGCGGCGGTGCCTCGCGGTGGAGCGCGGCGATCAGCGGCTCGACGAAGCCGACCGCCGCCTCGCGCAGGCGAAAGAACGCCCAGGCCCCCTCGCGGTGGCGCTCGATCAGCCCGGATTCGACCAGCAGCTTGAGATGGCGCGAGATGCGCGGCTGCGACTGGCCCAGGATGTCGGTGAGGTCGGAGACCGACAGCTCGCCCTCCGCCAGCAGCGCCAGGATGCGCAGCCGCGTCTCCTCGGCGGCGGCGCGCAGCACGGCCAGCGCCTCGGCGAAGGGCACCGACGCTGCGGGGGAGGCCGTCCTGTGGCTGCTCTCGCTAGACATAAAGATATCTTTATGTGCGCAGCGAAGAAGGCGCAAGCGAAATCGCGCCGTCGTTCCGATGTGCCTCGGTCGCCGGCGGTCGCCTCCGTGAGCTGAGGCTTCGGTCGTGGGTCGGATCGAGATTCGCCCCGCGTGACTCGCTCTTGGTCCCGGCGGCTGAGCATGGCATTGTCGGTTGATGACCAATTCGGCAACGCACCCCTACAGCCTCGAAATTCTTTCTCCGAAAAAGGAGGGGGGCTCGTTCCAATGGGCGATCCGCAAGAATGGAAAGCTCGCCCAAAGATCGGATCGCGACCTCCGAACCGAAGATAAAGCGCGCGAGAATGGGATGGCGCAGATCGAAAAACTGCTGTCGGGCGCGGGCGACCGATAAGCGTCCCCGCGATCCCAGCCGGCTCGCCAAGCGAACTCGCTAGGCGAATCCCCCTTCGCCGTACGGCCCGTCGGGGCCTGCGGCGGCGTTCGCGCCGCAGGCGAGCGGCTCACTGATACGCCTGCTTCAGATCGAGCGTGCAGCGCACGCCGACCTCGCCATACCCCTCGTCGAGCCAAGCCTTGGCCGCGGCGCGGCCCTTGTCGCGCAGGCGCTCGATCATCCGCCAGCGGGCGTCGAGGCGGGAGGAGGCGGCGAGGTCGTCGAGCAGGTCGGTGCCGTCGATGCGGTGGAGGAAGACGGGCGCCAGCCCCTCGACCGATTGCCCGTTCTCCTCGATCAGGCCGTGCACGAAGTCGATCGCGCGCAGCTCCCGCATCAGGTTGGCGTTGAAGGTGATCTCGTTGAGCCGGTTCTGGATGTCCTGCGCCGTGCGCGGGGTCTCGCGGCGCTCGACAGGGTTGATCTGTACCAGCAGGATGTCGCGGGTGCGCGCCTCGTGCAGCGGGTAGAGCGCCGGATTGCCGAGATAGCCGCCGTCCCAATAGGGCACGCCGTCGATCTCCACCGCCTGGAACACGGTGGGCAGGCAGGCTGAGGCCAGGAGGTGATCCGCGGTCAGGCGCTCGCGCTCGAACACCGCGAGCTTGCCGGTCCAGACGTTGGTGGCCGAGATGAAGACGTTGGCGGTCTCAGACTTCCGCAGGCGCTCGAAATCGACCACCCGCTCCAGCGCGCCGCGCAGGGGATTGATGTTGAGGGGGTTGGCCGCATAGGGGCCGGGATTGAGCATCTTCAGCCATGCCTCGACGAAGGGATTGCCCTTCCAGACGTGGAACAGGCCGTCGATCCAGCTCTGCTTGATCGGGTTGAGGTCGGCATCCAGGCTCGCCTCGCGCCAGAAGGCCGCGAGGGCGGCGCGCGCCCCGTCCGGCCCGCCCGCGAGCCAGCCGTCCACGAGGACGACGGCGTTCATGGCGCCCGCGCTCGCGCCCGTCACCGCCTCGAAGGCGACACGCCCGTCCTCGATCAGCGCGTCGAGCACGCCCCAGGTGAAGGCGCCGTGCGAGCCGCCGCCCTGGAGCGCCAGCGCCACCGCCTTCTCGGCCCGCGGCCCGGCCAGCCCGCGAAAGCCTTCGCCCGGACGGGTCGTGTGGGCGATCGGGCTCGGGACCACGGTCACAGGATTGTGAGCGTCATCGCCGGGCATCTCCGATGCCGTCGGGCTGTCGCTCGCCTCGGAGCTGATCCTGTCCATCGTGCCTCGCCGAATTATTGCAGTGCGTTCTTAGATGGTGCAAAGCAGCATCCGGTTCCGTGCGGTGCTTTGACCCGCTCAGCAAGCGCGGCTTGCAGGCACCCGGTGCATGACAGGTGAACGCGCGGGCCACGCGGCGACATCCTTGCATTCGCGGTGCCCGCGCTCGACATCCCGCTTCGGATGCGACATGGAAGCGGCCTTGAATACACGGCAGGCTCCGCATCCGTTCGCGCGGGCGTGAGCGGCAGGTCGCGGATCGCGCCGGATTCGGATAGGATCGTTTCCGCGCCCGCGGGACGCCCCGAGGCCGGCACGCGCGGACAGGTTCAGACGACCCGCGAAGGCACGATGGAAGTCATGGAAGCTCCCGACGCCCTGGCAAACCCGATCGAGGCTCAGAGCCCGAACATGCGCGGGCCGGAGATCGCAGGGCCCGCCCCGCGCCACCGCACCGTCGGCGTGCAGATCGGCGAGGGCGAGGGGGCGGTCACCGTCGGCGGCGGCGCGCCGATCGTCGTGCAGTCGATGACCAACACCGACACCGCCGATATCGACGCCACCGTGGCCCAGGTCGCCCAGCTGGCGCGGGCCGGCTCGGAACTGGTGCGCATCACCGTGGATCGCGACGAGGCGGCCGCCGCCGTCCCGAAGATCCGCGAGCGCCTCGACCGCATCGGCTGCCACGTGCCGCTGGTGGGCGATTTCCACTATATCGGCCACAAGCTCCTGTCCGACCATCCGGCCTGCGCCGAGGCGCTGGCCAAATACCGGATCAATCCGGGCAATGTCGGCTTCAAGGAGAAGAAGGACGTCCAGTTTTCGACCATCGTCGAGCAGGCGATCAAGTACGGCAAGACGGTCCGCATCGGCGCGAACTGGGGCTCGCTCGACGAGGCCCTGCTGACGCACCTGATGGACGAGAACGCCCGTTCGGCGAAGCCCATCGATGCCCGCGCGGTGATGCGCGAGGCGATGGTGCAGTCGGCGCTGACCTCCGCCGACCGCGCGGTGGAACTCGGCCTGCCGCAGGACCGCATCATCCTCTCGGCCAAGGTCTCGGCGGTGCAGGACCTGATCGCGGTCTACCGCGAGGTCGCGCGCCGCTCGGACTACGCGATCCATCTCGGCCTGACCGAGGCCGGCATGGGCTCGAAGGGCATCGTCGCGGCCTCGGCCGCCATCGGCGTGCTGCTGCAAGAGGGCATCGGCGACACGATTCGCTACTCGCTGACGCCCGAGCCTGGCGGCGACCGCACCGTGGAGGTGAAGGCCGCCCAGGAACTCCTGCAGACCATGGGTTTCCGGACGTTCGTGCCGCTGGTGGCCGCCTGCCCCGGTTGCGGCCGCACCACCTCGACCACGTTCCAGGAGCTGGCCCGCGACATCCAGAACTGGATCACCACCTCCATGCCGGAGTGGAAGAAGACCTATCCGGGCGTCGAGAGCCTGAACGTCGCGGTGATGGGCTGCATCGTCAACGGGCCGGGCGAATCGAAGCACGCCGACATCGGCATCTCGCTGCCCGGCACCGGCGAGACCCCGACCGCCCCGGTCTTCATCGACGGCAAGAAGGCGATGACGCTCCGCGGCGCGACGCTGGCCAAGGACTTCGAGGGCATCGTCATCGACTACATCGAGCGCCGTTTCGGCCAGGGCAAGCGCGACGCCGCCGAGTAAGGCGCGCCTGCCCCGGAAAGACTGCCGGCCCCGGAGCCGTATCCGGGGCCCGTGCCGCGTGATAAAGCCGACCGAGCTTGAGCGCCCCGCGAGGCCGTGATGTCCGGCCCGAACCTTGCGACCCCGAGACATCCGACGCCCCCGGCGCGTCCCTCCGTCGCGAGGGCACCTGCCCCGGCGGCGGGCCGGCGCCCGACTGGGCGACCGACGCACCCCCTTCACGCGATTCCGGCAGAGTCCTGCCGACGATGCGCGCACCCGAACCCCATGGTCCGATGACCCAGCCTGCCAGCCCGAGCCTGCCGGCCGATCCCCGCCCGGCTTCCGCCCAGGCCACGCCTCCGGCGTCCGGCGCCGGCGGCCCCGCGCCCGGCGAGGGCGGCCCCGTTGCGACCGCCGCCGGGGCCGCGGACGCCTCCGCGGAAGCGGCCCACGGCCACGCCCGCACCGGCTTCTGGACGCTGACCGTCGGCTCGGTCGGCGTCGTCTACGGCGATATCGGCACGAGCCCGCTCTACGCCTTCCGCGAGGCGCTCGCCCCCTCCCGCGTCGACGGCATCCTGCTGCCCGAGGAGGTGATCGGCACCACCTCGCTCATCATCTGGGCGCTGCTCTTGATCGTCACGATCAAGTACGTCGCGATCCTGCTGCGGATGGACAACAACGGCGAAGGCGGCATCCTCTCGCTGATGGCCAAGGCCCGTCAGGCGCTCGGCGGTTCCAAGCTCGTGTTCGTCTTAGGGCTGCTCGGGGCCTCGCTGTTCTACGGCGATTCCGTCATCACCCCGGCGATCTCGGTGCTGTCGGCGGTGGAGGGCCTCAAGCTCGTCACGCCCGCCTTCGACGGTGTCGTGCTGCCGATCACGGTGGCGATCATCGTCGGCCTGTTCGCGGTCCAGAGCCATGGCACCGCCCGCGTCGCGACCTTCTTCGGGCCGGTCATGGTGGTGTGGTTCCTGGCGCTGGGGGCCGCCGCGATCCCCTATATCGTCGGCAATCCCGGCGTGCTCGCCGCCTTCAATCCCTGGTACGCGCTGCATTACCTGCTCGGCCACGGCACCGGCGCGCTGGTGGCGCTCGGCGCGGTGTTCCTGGCGGTGACGGGGGCGGAGGCCCTGTTCGCCGATCTCGGCCATTTCGGGCGCCGGCCGATCCAGGTGGCGTGGCTGTTCCTCGTCGCGCCCTGCCTCGTGCTGAACTATCTCGGCCAGACCGCGCTGGTGCTGGCCAAGCCCGAGACCACCGATCCGTTCTACCAACTCGTGCCCGAATGGGGCCTGATCCCCATGGTGCTGCTCGCCACCATCGCCACGGTGACGGCGAGCCAGGCGGTCATCACCGGGGCGTTCTCGCTGTCGCGGCAGGCGATCCAACTCGGCATGCTGCCGCGCATGGAGATCCGCCACACCTCGGAGGCGCATTCGGGCCAGATCTACCTGCCGCGGATCAACATGCTCCTGGCGCTCGGCGTCGTGATCCTGGCGGTCACGTTCCGCTCGTCCTCGGCGCTCGCCTCGGCCTACGGCATCGCCGTCACCGGCACGATGCTGCTGACCGCCTCCATGGCCTACGTGGTGCTGTGGAAGGTCGCGCGCCTGACGCCCGTGGTCGCTGGCCTCGTGATGGCGCCGTTCATCGTCCTCGAGTTCCTGTTCATGCTTTCGAACCTGCTCAAGGTGCACGAGGGCGGCTACGTCCCCCTGATGCTCGCGGGCGGGCTGATGCTGATGATGTGGACCTGGGTGCGGGGCGTGGCGATCCTCGTCAACAAGACCCGCAAGACCGACGTGCCGCTGGTCGAACTCGTCGGCATGCTGGAGAAGAGTGCCTCGTATCACCGGGTGAAGGGCACGGCGGTGTTCCTGACGAGCGATCCCGACATCGCCCCGGCGGCGCTGCTGCACAACATGAAGCACAACAAGGTGATCCACGAGAAGAACGTGGTGCTCACCGTCGAGACCATGGACCGGCCGCGGGCGCCGGAATCCGAGCGGGTGCGGATCGATCCGGTGGGGCCGGGCTTCTACCGGGTGGTCATGCGGTTCGGCTTCATGGAGACGCCCAACATCCCCCGCACGCTGTCGCTGCTCAAGCGCGAGGGCTTCAAGTTCGACATCATGTCGACCTCGTTCTTCCTCTCGCGCCGCTCGATCCGCCCCGCGGCCCATTCGGGCATGCCGCTGTGGCAGGACCGCATTTTCATTACCTTGGCCAAGAACGCCAACGACGCCACGGACTTCTTCCAGATCCCGACGGGCCGCGTCGTCGAAGTCGGCACTCAAGTCACCGTCTAACGGGTTCCCAAAGGGCAAGCCCTTTGGTGGGGCGCCGGGGCAGAGCCCCGGCATCGTGCGCTGCAACCTGACGCCCCGTGCCGCACACCGCGACACGGGGCGCGCGCATTTCTGTGACACTCCCGCTACAGCCCCCCGGCTTTCGCCGAGCTTCACCCCCGCCCGCCTTGCCCCGCGGGCCGGGACTGATACGGCTGTGCTTACAAAAACCCTGTAATAACAGCAGTTTAGCATAATTCCAAACTGTCGGTCCGGCGGCGCGAGAGGCTCGCGACCGCCCGGATCGGCCGGTTTGGACAGATGGGGCTCACACGGTGATGCGGTCGGTTCACACACGGGTCGGCGGACACGAACTTCGGCACGGATTGCGGCAGGCGACCCTGGCGGGCGCCTCGCTGCTGGCCCTCACGGTCGGCGCGCTCGCTCAGCAGAGCACGCGCCTCGACGAGATTTCCGTTCAGGGCGAGGGCGGCAACGGAGGCGCCACGGCCGGCCGCGCGCTGCCGGGCCCGCGCGGTCCGGCCGTGGCGCCGGTCGAGGATCCGCGCGGGCCGGTGAACGGCTTCGTCGCGACCCGCTCGGCGACGGCGACCAAGACCAACACGCCGCTGATCGAGACGCCGCAATCCGTCACGGTCGTCGGCCGTCAGCAGATCGAGGCGCAGGGCGCCCAGACGCTGACGCAGGCGACGGCCTACACCGCCGGCATCTATTCGGGCGTGTTCGGCGCCGACGAGCGCGTGGACTTCTTCACTTTGCGCGGCTTCGTGGCGAGCGATTACGGCCTCTACAAGGACAGCCTCCAGCTCTTGAATTACGGCTTCGGCACCTTCAAGGTGGATATCTTCGGCCTGGAGCGCATCGAAGTGCTGCGCGGCCCTTCGGCGGTGCTGTTCGGCGCCGGCAATCCGGGCGGCATCGTCAACCAGATCACCAAGCGGCCGACGCTCACGTCGTTCGGCAACGTCGAACTCGGTGGCGGCTCGTTCGGCCAGACCTACGCGGCCTTCGATGTCGGCGGGCCGACGGACGACAAGGGCCAGCTGTTCTATCGCCTCACCGGCATAGGTCGGCAGGGCGGCACGCAGGTCGATGGCGCCGATTCCGACCGCATCTACATCGCCCCGGCCGTCACGTGGCGGCCGGACGGCGGCACCTCGCTGACGGTGCTGACGAGCTACCAGCGCGACTCGACGGCCTTCACGGCGAACTTCCTGCCCTATTCCGGCACCGTGAAGCCCAACGATTTCGGCCTGCGCATCCCCCGTTCGCTCAATGTCGGCGATCCGAGGCTCAACACCTTCCAGCGCGCCCAGGCCTTCGCCGGCTACGAGTTCGAGCACGCTCTAGATTCGACTTGGACGCTGCGGCAGAACCTGCGCTACTCGTTCAGCGACGCGTTCCTGAACACCTACATCAACCAGACCGGTTATGCCGACGCGGCGCAGACGCAACTCGGGCGCTACCAGTTCCTGACGAGTTCGAAAATCGGCCTGTTCCAGGTCGACAACCAAGCCGAGGCGCGCTTCTCGGACGGGCTGTTCCAGCACGACCTGATCCTCGGCGTCGACTACAAGAACTTCACCCTGCACGACAATCAGGGCACCAACTTCTCCGCTGGCTACGCGGTGGACCCGATCAGCATCCTGAACCCCAACTACGGACAACCGGTGCGGGGCCGGCCTGCGCCCTACCTCGTCAACGTCAACCGGTTCCAGCAGCTCGGTCTCTACGCGCAGGATCAGATCAAGCTGACCGACCGCCTGAGCCTCATCGGCGGCCTGCGCCAGGACTTCGCCGAGAGCATCGTCGAGGACAAGCTCTTCGCCGGAGCCAACAGCCGGGAACGCCGGGACAATGCACTGACCGGCCGCATCGCGTTGCTCTACAATTTCGATCCCGGCATCGCGCCCTACGTCGCCTATTCCACGTCGTTCCAGCCGCAGATCGGCCCGGACGTGATCACGACGCAGGCCCTCGTGCCGGATCGCGGCGAGCAGATCGAAGTCGGCCTGAAGGTCGAGCCGGTCGGCGCCGGCTACTCCCTGACGGTCGCGGCCTTCGACCTCGTGCGCGACAATCCGCCGATCCCGTTCAACTTTGGGACGACGCAGCTCGGCACCGTGCGGTCGCGCGGCATCGAAGGGCAGTTCGTCGCCAACCTCGCCGAGGGCCTGAACGTCGTTGCGGCCGTCACGCATTACGATCTGGAATATACGAAGGTCCGCAGCCCCTCTCTCAATTTCCTCATCGGCAAGACGCCGACGAACATCCCCGAAACCTTCGCATCGGTCTTTGCCGACTACACAATCCCCTTCGGCGAATGGCGCGGCTTCGGCTTCGGCGGTGGCGTGCGCTACGTCGGGCGCTCGTTCGCCGACCAGAACAACTTCTTTAAGGTGCCGGAATACGTGCTGTTCGACGCGACCGTACACTACAACTGGAACGACCACTGGCGCGCGTCGATCACCGCCTCCAACATCGGCGATCGGCGCTTCGTCTCCTCCTGCCAAGCGGAACTCTCGTGCTTCTACGGCGAGGCCCGTCGCGTCATCGCCAACGTGAACTACCGGTGGTGAACCGCAGCAGGGCCCGTCCGCGGGCCCTGGCCGGGCTTTGACGCGGGGGCCGGCCGGCCTATCTCGGGGCTCTCCGACTTTAAGCGGATCGTGAGAATCCGCGGCCCCCGAGGAACGTCCGATGACCGCCCGCCTTCTGCTCGCCGCCGCCCTCGTCGGCGGCCTTCTCGCTCCGGCCGCCGCGCAGGAGCCCGCCACGCCGCCCAAGCCGACCCCACCCGCGGAGAGCGCCGCGCCGAAGGCCGAGGCGCCGGAGCCGGGGCAGCCGCGCTCGATCCGCAATGCGCCGAGCCCGCGGGCACTGGAATTCGCCGCCTACATCTTCTCCGCCGTCAACGTCTGCGGCTACGTCCTCAACACCGGTGAATTCGAGACGCTGCTCGCCAAGCAGAACACGCGCCCCGAGGACGTCAGCCCGCGCGGGCCGTTCGGCAACCGGGTGATGGGCATCTTCACGCTGATGTCGAACCAGATGAATCTCAACCGCGAGCAGGCCTGCATCGCGGTGGCCGGCGAGTACGGCCCGGAGGGCACGGTCACCAAGAACGTGCTGCTGCCGCCGGGGAGCACCCCGCCGGAGAAGAAGCCCAACTGAGAGCCGATCGCCGCCGCCGCACATGCGGGGCGGTGCTCGCCCACCGGGCAACCTGATGGAGGCGGGGCCCAGCTCCGCGTGAGCCGGCGCATCGACCGGCTCTCGCACGCACGCGAAATGCTGTAGAGGGACGGCCATTCTCTTCGCCGCCCCGTGCTGCCATGTCCGCTTCCTCCTCTGCTCTGCGCCCCCTCCCCCGTCCGGGCGTGCTCGCCATCGAGGCCTACGTGCCCGGCAAGAGCGCCGCGCCGGGCGTGGCCAAGATTCACAAGCTGTCGTCCAACGAGACGCCGCTGGGCCCGAGCCCCCGCGCCGTCGAGGCCTTGCAGGCGGAGGCCGGCACGCTGGCGCTCTATCCCGACGGCACCTCTGCGCGCCTGCGCGAGGCCATCGGCGCGCGCTACGGGCTCGATCCGGCCCGGATCGTCTGCGGCGCGGGCTCGGACGAACTGCTGACGCTCTTGGCGCTCGCCTTCGTCGGCCCCGGCGACGAGGGCATTTTCTGCGAGCACGGCTTCCTCGTCTACCGCATCGCCATTCTGACGGCGGGCGGCACCCCGGTGGTGGCGCCGGAGACCGACCTGACCGCGAACGTCGATGCGATCCTGGCCGCGGTCACGCCGCGCACCCGCATCGTCTATCTGGCCAACCCCAACAACCCGACCGGCACCTACCTGCCGTTCGACGAGGTGCGCCGCCTGCACGCCGGCCTGCCGGGCAACGTGCTGCTCGTGCTCGACGGGGCCTACGCCGAATACGTGCGCGCCAACGACTACTCGGCGGGCCGGGAGATGGCGCTGGAGGCCGGCAATGTCGTGATGACCCGCACCTTCTCGAAGATTCACGGGTTGGCGGCCCAGCGCATCGGCTGGATGGTCGGGCCGGAGCCGGTGGTCGATGCCCTCAACCGCATCCGCGGGCCGTTCAACCTCTCGGCCGGCGCCATCGCGGCGGGTGCGGCGGCCATCGCCGACGACGCCCATGTCGCGAAGGCGATCGCCCACAACGACGAATGGCTCGCCTGGCTCGCCCGCGAGGTCGAGGCTTTGGGGCTCACCGTCACGCCGAGCGTCGGCAACTTCCTCCTCATCCACTTCCCCGACACGCCCGGCCGCACCGCCGCGGAGGCCGACGCCCACCTGACGCGGGCCGGCGTGATCGTGCGGCGCGTGACCTCCTACGGCCTGCCCGATGCCCTGCGGGTGACGGTGGGCAGCGCGGAATCCAACCGCGCGTTCGTGGCCGCGCTGACCGGGTTCCTGCGCGGAGAGGGCGCGTGAGCGTCGAGCGCCTCGCCATCGTCGGCCTCGGGCTGATCGGCTCCTCCATCGCCCGCGGCGCCCGCACCTACGGGCTCGCGAAACACATCGTCGCCATCGACCGCGACCGCCATGTGATCGAGCGGGTGCAGGCGCTCGGCATCAGTGATCTCGCCACGACCGACGCCGCGGAGGGCGTGCGGGAGGCCGATCTCGTGATCCTGTGCGTGCCGGTCGGCGCCATCGGCGCGGTGGCCGAAACCATCGCGCCGCATCTGAAGCCCGGCGCGGTCGTCTCCGATGTCGGCTCGGTCAAGGCCGCGGTGGTCGCGGCCGTCACGCCGCACCTCGCGGAGGCCAATGCGTTCGTGCCGGCCCATCCGGTGGCCGGCACCGAGTATTCCGGGCCGGATTCCGGCTTCGCCACCCTGTTCTCGAACCGCTGGTGCATCCTCACCCCGCCCGACGGCGCCAACGAGGAAGCGGTCGAGCGGGTCCGCGCCCTGTGGCAGGGCCTGGGCGCCATCGTCGAGACCATGACGCCGGAGCACCACGACCTCGTGCTCGCCATCACCAGCCACGTGCCGCACCTGATCGCCTACAACATCGTCGGCACCGCGGCCGACCTCGAAGAGGTCACGCAGTCCGAAGTCATAAAATTCTCGGCCGGCGGATTCCGCGACTTCACCCGGATCGCGGCCTCCGACCCGACCATGTGGCGTGACATCTTCCTGACCAACCGCGAGGCGGTGCTGGAGATGCTCGGGCGCTTCAACGAGGATCTGTCGGCGCTGTCGCGGGCGATCCGCTGGGGCGACGGCGAGGCGCTGCACGAGCTGTTCACCCGCACCCGCACGATCCGCCGCGGCATCGTCGCCATGGGCCAGGAGACCGCGGAGGCCGATTTCGGCCGCGCCCGCACCGCCGCGCCCGCGTCCGTGCAGGGCTGAGCGATGCGCCGTCTCACCCTCGTCACGACCGCCCGCGACCAGGGCCCCCGCCTCGTCGAGTGGCTGGCCTTCCACCGCGCGGCGGGTGTGCGCGACGTCGTGGTCTACGACGACGAGAGCCGCGACGACACCGCCGCGATCCTCGCCGCGCACAAAGCCCTCGGCGTCGTCCGCGTGCCCTGGCCCGAGGCCCGGGGGGCGGCCCACCTGCTGACGCCCCAGGACCATTTTCTGGCCGCCCGCGCCCGGTTCTTTCCCTTCGCGGTCTTCCTCGACCCCGACGAGTTCCTGATGCCGCTGCCGGGCGATCACATCGAGCGGTGGCTGCGCGAGGTGCCGCCCCATGCCGGCACCGTGCAGTTCGCCCCCCGCGCCTTCGCGCCCGTGGCAGGCGCAAGCCCGACCGATCTCGTGCTGCGCCGCTTTGCCCCCGCTCTGGAGGCGTCCGGCGAAGAGCGCCGCCCGACCCGCGGGCTCTACCGCCACGGCGCCGTCACGCTGATCCGCGACGCGCTGCGGCCGGAGGTGGTCCAGGGCGAGCGCCTCACCGCCGATTTTTTGCCGTTCGAGGGCGATGTCCCGGCCCCAACCCGGGGCGGGAAGATCCGGCTCGTCCGCTGCGACGCCACTGCCACCGCCACCGGTCGGCCCGATCCGACGGTGCAGGACTGGATCGAGCCGACGCTCACCGATATGCGCCTGTTCCTCGCCGACCTGCGCGAGCGCGCGCCCGAGGCGGCCGCGCGCTTCCGGGCGCTGTCGGCCGACGTGCCCGAACTCGACGCGCCGGTCCCGAGGGGGGACCTCGGTTGGTGGCGCTGGCATCAGCTCCATCGCCGCCGCCTGGAGACGGCGGGGCGCACCGTACGCCGGATGGTGCTCCGCCGCGGCCCTGCGCCGTGGGCGTGAAAGCGGCGCTCAATAGAGCGCCGGCAGCACCACGTTCGGCACGGCGAACGGCCCGAGCATCAGCCGCCCGTCGCCGAGCTTGAGCGTCGGCAACGGCTTGAGGGCGTCGGCGCCGTTCTCCGCAACGGCGGCGTCGCCCTCCTCCTTGCGGCGCAGGCCGCCCAGGAACTGGCCGACGAGATTGCCGATCAGCGCGCCCTTGTCGGCCCCGTAGCGCTGGCCCATCACCTGCCCGACCAGCGCCTCCAGCCCGACCGCGCGCAGGTCGAACCGCCCCTCCGGCCGGTGTGCCGCGTCGAGCCCGACGGTGCCCTTGGCCTGGAGCCGGCGCTCGCCCTTGGCGATCGACAGCCGCGTCACGTCGAGCCGCCCGCCGGCTTGGCGCCACGTCTCCAACTCGCGCGCGACGGTGCCGGTGCGCAGCACGGCCGCCTGCTCGATGGTGGTGTCGAGGTCGATGTCGGCCGGGTCCGGGCTGCCGGCGAGCGCGTCGAGGCGCGGCACGGCGGCTTTCGCGAGGCGCAGGCTCACATCGACGGCGCCGTCGGTGGCGAAGCGCCCCGGCGTCGGCCGGGCATGCAGTTCGAGATGGTTGGCGGCGAAATCGATCGGCCCGGGATCGGGCGTGCTCACCACGCCCTTGGGGCCATCGACCACGAGGGAGGCGCGGCTGAAGCCGTCGGAGGCCGCGTGGAAGCTCGCCTCCAGCGACGTCCACGTCACGTCGGCGCTGAGATCGCCCTGCTCCACCCGGAACGGGCCGGTGGCTTCGAGGAGGACGAGCCGCGGATCGTAAACCTGCACGACCACGGTGAGCGGCCCGAGGGCGAAGCTGCCGTCCGAGCGGGCGAAACGCAGGGAAGCGCAGCGCAGTTCGAGCCGGAACGGGTAGCCGGTGATCGAACGGTCGGCACAGGTCCATTGCCGGCCGGCCTTGGCCTCCTGTTCTAGCCAGCCGTCCATCTCGCTTTGCGCCCGCGCCCGGATCAGGAACCAGCTGACGGTCCAGACCAGCACCAGGGCGCCGAGGAGGATGTAGGGGAGGAACAGGCCGATCCGCCTGCGGGGCCGGTCACTCGGTCCGCCGGAAATCGGGGAAGAAGTCTGCGCCATCAAGGTCGTCCTGCGCGGCCCGGCGAAGCGGCCGGGCGGAGCGTGTTTGGAGACCGGGCGCGCGCAAGGCAAGTGCGCGGTGTGCCGCCGCGATTCGATCCGCGGGCGTCAGGAAGCGGCGTCAGGCGGTCGCCGCCTCGTCGAGCACCAGGTCCGCCACGATGGCGCGGCGCTCGTCGTCGCCTTCGGCGAGGCGATGCACGTGCATCTCGGTCGCGCCCTTCTGACGGACGCGGGTGAGCCAGCCGCGGGTCAGCCGCTCGCGCGGGCTCTCGCCGGTCGCCGTCACCGAGACCGGCTGGGCGATGCCGGCGCCGTCGCGGCGCACCGCGATCAGCACCGCCGGCCCGACCTCGGTCAGGTCGGACGCGGCGATCTCGTGGACGCCGACGACGTAGCGCCGGCCCGAGCGCCCGCGCCACGCGCTCAAGGCCAGGGCCGGGCTGCCGCGCAGGCCCGCCATCGTTCGCAGACGCTCCTCGCGCACATCCGCTCTCCGGGTTCGGTCGTCCCTCAGGTCGCGCAAAGCGACCGACCAGGACAGGGCTCGTTTGTTCGCCATTTGTTCTGTTCTACCCCTCGCGTTCGCTCAGCGTCAAGGCGTGGTCGAAGGCGTGAATGCGGTAGACCTGAGGTGGGGATCGCCGCCCTGCGGCACAAGCGCGAGGACCGGTCCTTGTGCCGCATCGGCTTTGTCCGAGAGCCGGCATCCACCTTTCGGGCCGATGCTGAGATCATCGTCTCGCCGCAGAGGGTTCGTAAAGCATGGACTCGTAGGATGACCGGGCGCGAGGCTTGCCGTACAAGCGAGACTGTTGCGCGGGTCGCGTCGGGGAGCAGCCGTGAGGCATCGGATGGGTGTGGCGTCGGACAGGCCGGGAGCCCGGATCGCGCGGGTGGCGCTCGCGCTCGGGCTCGCGCTCAATCTCGGCGCTTGCTTCCGCCCCCTCTACGGGCCGACCGCCTCGGGCGAATCGATGCAGACCGTGCTCGCCGCGATCCAGGTCGATGACGTCGTGATGGCGCAGGATCAGGAGCGACTCGGGCATTACCTGCGCAGCGAACTCATCTTCGCCCTCGACGGCTCGGGCCAGGCCGGCCCGCCCAAGCGCTACCGGCTGAAGATGCAGGGCAGCGAGCAGGTGCAGACGCCGATCGTCTCCTCCACCACCGCCCGCGCCGAGGCCGGCACCATCGTCGGCACGATCAAATATTCGTTGGAGAGCACCGACGGCGTGCGGATCATCACCGAGGGCGTGGCCACCTCGACCGCGACCTACGACCGCTCGATCCAGCGCTTCGCCTCGCTGCGCGCCGCGCGCGACGCCGAGATCCGGCTCGCCAAGGTGCTGGCCGAGCAGATCAAGACCCGCATCGCCTCCGTCCTCGCCGTGAAGCCGAACAGCTGAGACCAATCGGCGATAATCATGCCTCATCGCCGATTGCCCCCGCGCAAGGGGCTGAGACTTGGGGGCGGCCGCCGTCCGCGGGACGCATGGAACAGGACCATCGGTCATGTTCCATGCAACTGGATATAAGACCATGACCGCGGTCAAGGCCGGGGATGTCGAGGGTCTGATCCGGCGCGGGCCCGATCCGCGCGTGCCCGTGGTCCTGATCTACGGCCCCGATACCGGCCTCGTCGCCGACCGGGCGGCGCGGCTGATCGCCAAGATCGTGACTGACCCGGACGATCCCTTCGCCCTGATCCGCCTCGACGGCGACGTGCTGGCGGGCGATCCCGGCCGCCTCGTGGACGAGGCCGGCACGCTCGGTATGTTCGGCGGCGCGCGCACGATCTGGGTGCGCTCGGGCAGCCGCAACTACGCCCCCGCGGTCGACGCCGCCTTGAAGGCCCCGATCGAGGGCGCCCGCATCGTCGTCGAGGCCGGCGACCTCGCCAAGTCGGCGCCCCTGCGCACGCTGTGCGAGGGCTCGCCGAAGGCGCTCGCCCTCCCCTGCTACCCCGACGACGAGCGCACGCTGGCCGACCTCATCGACCGCACGCTGCAAGAGGACGGGCTGCGCATCGATCGCGACGCCCGCGACCTGCTCGCCGGCAGCCTCGGCAGCGACCGCCGCGCCAGCCTCTCCGAGATCGGCAAGCTCGCCCTGTTCGCCCGTGGCCAGAGCAGTGTGGCCGTCGAGGATGTCGAGGCGATCGTCAGCGATGTCGGCGCGAGCGTCCTCAACGAGTTGATCGACGCCGCCTTCGCCGGGCGCGCGAGCGACGCCGAGCGTACCTATCGCCGCTTCCGCCACGAGGGCATGGACCCCTCCGTGATGCTCGGCGCGGGGCTTCGCCACGCCCTGCAATTGCTGTCGCTGCGGCTCGACAATCCCCGCGGTAGCGCGAGCCAGATCGTCGCCAATTGGCGCGGCCTGCATTTCCGCCGCAAGGCCACCGCCGAGATGCAGCTCGCCCGCTGGTCGGCGGAAGGCCTGCGCCCCGCGGTGGCGTGGCTGCAGGACGCGGTGCTGGCCTGCCGCCGTGCCGATCCGGACCTCGCCCACGCCCAGGCGCAGGCAATTTTTTTGCGGATCGCCGTCGAGGCTTCGCGGCGGCGCGCCTGAACGCCACCGTGACGAACGGAAACGATAGAGACATCTTGGCGGTGTAGCGCTCGCGCGAACCACCACCGGGAGACCGTCATGCCGTTGCCGTCGAGTTCGCGCCGCGGGCTGCTCTCCGTTCTCGGTCTCGGCGCCGCCGGGATGCTGTCGCGCCCCGCCGCCGCGGCAGCGCCCGCGGACGAGACCAGCGAAGGCGCCTGCCTGCTGACGCCGCAGGCGATCGAGGGCCCGTTCTATACCGATCCCCGCCTCGTGCGCGCCGACATCACCGAGGGCCGCGCGGGCGTGCCGCTGCGCCTGCGGCTGCGCGTGATCGAGGCCGGCCCCTGCACGCCGCTGGCCGGTGCTCGTGTCGATGTCTGGCACTGCGACGCGCAGGGTCTCTACTCGGCCTATCCGGGACAGGGCGATTCCCGCCGCGTCGACACCAGCGGCCAGACCTTCCTCCGCGGGACGCAGGAGACCGACGCGAGAGGGTGGGCGGCGTTCGACACGATCTATCCGGGCTGGTACCCGGGGCGGGCGACCCACATCCATCTCAAGGTCTTTCTCGACCGGCGCACGGTTCTGACGGGGCAGATCTATTTCCCCGATGCGCTGAGCGAGTTCCTCTACACCCAGGTTTCGGCCTATGGTGGACGCAAGGTGGAGCGGCTCGTCGTCAACGCCAATGACGGCATCGCCCGCGAAGAGGATCCGCAGCGGCGCGCCTTCTGCGCCGTGAAGGAGGAGCGCGACCGCTACGTCGCGAGCCTCGTCATCGGCGTGAACCGCGTCGCCGACGTCGCCGGCCTCACCGACTGGCCCGTGACGCCCTCCGGCCGGCCGGAGCGCCCGCCGCCGGGGCCGCCGCCCGGCGGGTTCGGGCCGCCGCGCCTCGCCCTCAAGGACCGGCTCGCCGCCCTCGTGCCGGGACTGGGGCGGCGGCCCTGATCCGACTTCAGCGGTCCAGCACGGCCCGGTCGTTCTTGGCGACCAGGGTGCGGAAATGCGGGGTCAGCTCGGCTTCGCTCAGCCCGAAATTCTGGGCGAACTCCATGATCAGCCGCTGCTCGCCGGGCTCGGCCTCGCCGTCTGCCATGGCGCTGTCGATCATGTTGAGGACGATGCAGAGCCTCTGGTCCGGCCGCAGCCGCGGAGTCGCCTCAGTCAGGAATTGCTGCGGCGGGGTCGAGCGGGCGTAGCGCAGCAGCGCGTCGAGCTGCTGCCGGGTGGTGTTGCGGTCGAGCACCGACATCAGGTGGCCCAGCTCCTCCGGATCGAGCTCGCCGTCGGAGCCCATGCAGTAGAGCAGCGAGATCACGAGGCAGTTGCGCGGCGTCAGGTCGAGCGGCGATTGCGACTTGAACATGTTGAACATTGTCGTGCCTCCGGCCTCGATCCGCTCGGGGCGGATGGGCCGGAGGCTGATAGACGCGTTGATCAGTCCTGTCGATGGGATCGAGGCCCGACGATCTCGCCGATGATTTAATCCGATTTGTCCGGCGTGCTCAGCCGGCAAATCTATTCTTGGTCCGATCAATAACGCGCGAGCGCGTTACGCCCCTGACGCATTGCCCCCGAGCTTGCGGCAGAGCGCGTCGCGCTCCTCGGCACTGGCGTAGCGGATGCGGATTTCCCCCTCCCCGCTCGCCTTGTCCTTGACCGCCACCGCATGGCCGAGCGCGCGCGCCAGCACGTCCTCCAGGGAGCGGAGCGTCGCGTCGCTGCCCGAAGCCCGGCGGGGGCGGCCGGGGCGAGGCGCCTCGGATTCGGTGGCGTTGTCGGCCGCGGCCAATGCCTCGACCTCGCGCACCGACAGGCCCTCGGCCACGATGCGGCGGGCGATAGCCTCAGCGTCGCGCACCGAGAGCAGCGCGCGGGCATGCCCCGCGGTGATCTCGCCCGCCGTCACGCGATCCTGGATCGCGGGCGGAAGCTGCAGCAGCCGCAGGGTGTTGGCGAGGTGGCTGCGGCTCTTGCCGAGCAACTCGGCGAGTTCGGCCTGGGTGTACTGGAACTCGCCCATCAGCCGCTCGTAGCCCGCCGCCTCTTCGATGGCGTTGAGGTCGGTGCGCTGGACGTTTTCGAGGATCGCGTATTCGAGTGAGGTGCGATCATCGATCTCGACGACGACGACCGGCACCTCGGTGATCCCGGCCCGCTGCGCCGCCCGCCAGCGGCGCTCGCCGGCCACGATCTCGAAGGTGCCGGGCACGGCCGGCAGGGGCCGGGCGACGATGGGCTGGATCACGCCGCGCTGGCGGATCGAGGCAGCCAACTCTTCGAGTTCCGGCTCGGAGAAGCGGCGGCGGGGGTTGCGCGGGTTCGGCCGCAGGAATTCGACCACGACCTTGCGCTGCGATTGCGGCGGCCGGGCATCCTCCCGCGGCGCATCGTCGGAGAAGTCGCCGATCAGGGCCGCGAGCCCGCGCCCGAGCCGCGGCCGCGCCGCATCATCCGCCATCGCCACTGGGAAACTCCGTTACTGAACAGGACTTTTAGCCGCGCAACGGCGCGGCGGCGGGCGTCCGCCGGATGCGTCGAGCCCGCCAAGGGCGGGTTCGATGCACCAAAACTACGCGGCGGCGGCGGGCGGCGGGGCCCGGCCCTCGCGCTGGATGACCTCGGAGGCGAGGCGCAGATAGGCCTGCGAGCCCGCGCATTTCAGATCGTAGAGCAGCACCGGCTTGCCGTGCGACGGCGCCTCGGAGACGCGCACGTTGCGCGGGATCATGGTCTCGTAGACCTTGTCCCCGAGGAAGCCGCGCACGTCCGCCACCACCTGGGCCGAGAGGTTGTTGCGCGGATCGTACATGGTCAGCACCACGCCCTGGATCTGCAGCTTCGGGTTCAGGGCGCCGCGCACCTGCTCGACGGTGCGGAGCAACTGGCTCAAGCCTTCGAGCGCGAAGAACTCGCATTGCAGCGGCACCAGCACGGCGTCGGCGGCGGCCAGCGCGTTGATCGTCAGCAGGTTGAGCGAGGGCGGGCAATCGATCAGCACGTAGGTGATCGGCTCTGCGCCGGGCGCTTCGGTGAGATCGCGCAGGACGTTGCGGAGGCGGTGCGCTCGGTCGGGGGCGTTCGCCAACTCCAGTTCCAGGCCGAGCAGGTCCATGGTCGAAGGCGCGACCGACAGGCGCGGCACGGCGGTCGGCGTCACGGCCTGAGAGAGCGGGGCCTCGCCCGCCATCACGTCGTAGGTCGAGATCGGGCGGCGGCGGCGGTCGATGCCGAGCCCGGTCGAGGCGTTGCCCTGCGGATCGAGATCGATCACCAGCACCTGTTCGCCGATGGCGGCGAGCGCCGTACCGAGGTTGATCGCCGTGGTGGTCTTGCCGACGCCGCCCTTCTGATTGGCGAGCGCCAACACCCGGAGCGGCTTGGGCTGTGAAGATTCGGTCATGGGTCCACGCGGGAAAGCGACGTGACGCGCACGATCCGTGCCTGCGAGTCGGTGCGGCTCGGAATCAGGTCGCGGGCGAATGTCCACTCTCTGTCCGCCTCGGTCAATTCCGCCGCTGCATCACGCCCCTTCGGAAACAGCCCGGTGGTGCCTGTTTTCAACAGAGGCTCGGTCCAGGTGAGGAGCTGAGTAAGCGGGGCGAGCGCGCGGGCGCAGACGATGTCGGCGCCGGTCAGACTTTCGACCACGGATTCGATGCGGGCGTTGTGGACCGTCACCGGCGCGCCGGTGAGGCGCGCGGTCTCGGTGAGAAAGGCGCATTTGCGCGCGTTGCTCTCGACCAGTCTCACGGTGAGCCCCGATCGTACTCGACCGGATATCGCTAGAATCAGCCCTGGGATGCCGGCGCCGGAGCCGAGATCGACCCATGTCTTGGCCTCGGGTGCGAGTGCCAAGAGCTGAAGCGCGTCGGCGATGTGGCGGTGCCAGACCTCCGTAAGGGTGGCCGGACCGACGAGGTTCTTGACGTTCTGCCAGCGGGTGAGCTGCTCGACATAGATATCGAGGAGGCTGGCTGTTTCACGTGAAACATCATGCTCGGCGAGCACGCGGGCGCGTTGATCGGCGCTCATGAGACGGACGCCGTCGCCTGCGCCCGCCCGCGTCGGGCGTGTGCGGCCAGCAGCGTCAGCGCCGCGGGTGTGACGCCCTCGATGCGGGCGGCCTGTCCCAGCGTCGTCGGGCGCACGCCGTCGAGCTTGATCCGCATCTCGTTCGAGAGGCCGGCGATGGCGGCGTAGTCGAGGGAGGGCGGCAGGCGCACCGCCTCGTCGCGGCGGAAGGCGGCGATGTCGGCCTGCTGGCGGTCGAGATAGACCGCGTAGGTGGCATCCGTCCGCAGCCGCTCGGCGATCCGCGGCGGCACTTCGGTCAGTTCCGGCCAGACGGCGGCGAGACGGTCCCAGCCGATCTCGGGGTAGGACAAGAGCTGAAAGGCCGAGCGGCGCAGGCCGTCGTGATTGAGCGCGAGGCCGTGGGCAGCGGCCTCGTTCGGGGTGAGGCTCAGGGCGTCGAGTCGGGCGCGGGCGCGGGCCAGCACCGCCTGCCCGGCGGCGAAATGGGCGGCGCGCATGGCGCCAACACAACCGAGCGCCGCGCCGCGGGGCGTCAGCCGCTCGTCGGCATTGTCGACGCGGAGGCTCAACCGGTATTCCGAGCGCGAGGTGAACATGCGGTAGGGCTCGCTCACCCCGTGAGTGACGAGATCGTCGATCATCACGCCGAGATAAGATTCGGCCCGGTCGAACACGGCGAGGTCGGAGCTGCCCGCGAGCCGCGCGGCGTTGAGGCCGGCGACCAGCCCCTGCCCTGCCGCCTCCTCGTAACCGGTGGTGCCGTTGATCTGACCGGCGAGAAACAGCCCGGGCAGGCGCCGGGTCTGGAGCGTGGCGTCGAGTTCGCGGGGATCGACGTAATCGTACTCGATGGCGTAGCCCGGCCGGACGATGCGGGTGCGCTCCAGGCCGGGGATGGCGGCGATGATCGCGGCCTGCACCTCTTCGGGCAAAGCGGTCGAGATGCCGTTCGGATAGACGGTCGGATCGTCGAGCCCCTCGGGCTCCAAGAAGATCTGGTGGCCCTCGCGGTCGCCGAAGCGCACCACCTTGTCCTCGATCGACGGGCAGTAGCGCGGCCCCCGGCTGCTGATGCCGCCGGAATACATCGGCGAGCGATGCAGGTTCGCGCGGATCAGGTCGTGGACCCCTTGCGTCGTGCGGGTGATGCCGCAGGCGATCTGGGGCGTGGTGATCCGTTCGGTCAGCGTCGAGAACGGGACCGGTTCGTCGTCGGCCTGCTGCATTTCCAGGGCGGCCCAATCGATGGTGCGTCCATCGAGGCGCGGCGGCGTGCCGGTCTTGAGGCGACCCAGGCGAAAGCCGTGACGGTCGAGGGTGTGGGCGAGGCCGATGGCCGGCCCCTCCCCCACGCGGCCCGCCGGCACCTGTCGTTCTCCGATATGGATCAGCCCACGCAGGAAGGTGCCGGTGGTGAGCACCACGGCCCCGGCCGACAGCCGCCGCCCATCGGCCAGCACCGCGCCCGCGACGCGCTCAGCCCTTACGATCAGGTCATCGACCTCGCCCTCGACCACCGTCAGACCGGCGGTCTCGGCCACCGCCGCCTGCATGGCGCGGGCGTAGAGCGCCCGGTCGGCCTGGGTCCGGGGGCCGCGCACGGCGGGGCCCTTGCGGCGGTTAAGCAGGCGGAACTGGATGCCCGAGGCATCGGCGACGCGGCCCATCAGACCGTCCAGCGCATCGACCTCGCGCACGAGATGGCCCTTGCCGAGCCCGCCGATGGCCGGGTTGCACGACATCGCCCCGATGGTCGCCGCGCGGTGCGTCACCAGCACTGTCCGCGCGCCGACTCGCGCGGCAGCGGCGGCGGCCTCGACGCCGGCATGGCCGCCGCCGACGACGATGACGTCGTAGCTCGTCTCAGAAGGGTGCATGGGCGATGACTTACGCGGGCGCGCGCGGGGCGGTCAACGCGATTCGGGTTTCCAGCAGTGTCGCGGGATGATCGGATTCGGGGAGCACCCGGACCGTTATGGCGAGACGTAGCCGAAGCGATCCAGGGCTTTGCCACCCTCAGCCCTCATCCTGAGGAGCCGCAGCGAAGCGGAGGCCTCGAAGGAGCCCTCCTTCGAGGCTGCTGCGCGGCACCTCAGGATGAGGTGGTTGGGTTGGACGGGCGCAGTACCGCAGCAGCCCTAGTCATTATTAAAAGCCGGCAAATTAACATCGCAAAAATTCACTTACCGATACAGAAGCCGGCAAACAGTCGGTCCAGCATTTCCTCGACGCCGACATGGCCGCCGACCTCGCCGAGCGCCCGGACGGCGAGGCGGAGGTCTTCGGCGGTCAGTTCGGGCGGGTGGTCGGGCGCGGCGGCGGCCACGCGGTCGAGATGGGCGACCGCGCGGGTGAGGGCGGTGCGGTGTCGCTCACGGGTGACGAGGGCATCGCCGCCAAGCGAGGCCTCGGCTTTGCGCTGGATCGCGTCGAGCAAGGCGTCGAGGCCGGCGCCGGTGTGGGCGGAGATGGGCAGGGCTTCGGCCGTCTCGCCATAAGGAAGGACAGAGCACTCTCCGCCCCCTGGCCGCGAGGAGGGAGGAAGTGGTGCCGGAGGAAGCGCAGAAGTGTCTTCGGCGCGACCCCCACCCCTGCCCTTCCCCGCAAGGGGGAGGGGAATGCGCGATGCGCCCGGATGCGGTTGCTCCGTGGAAGCCGTCGCCAAATCCACTTTTGTGCGAACCCATAGGGTGCCCGGTCCACCCTCCCCGTCCGGCTCGGGCGCGTCGATGGGCAGGAGCCGCAGCACGAGGTCTGCGGTCTCGATGCGGCGGCGGGTGCGGGCGACGCCCTCGGTTTCGATCGGGTCGACGGTGTCGCGCAGGCCGGCGGTGTCGACGAGCACCACCGGCAGGCCGCCGAGGTCGCATCGCACCTCGATGGCGTCGCGGGTCGTGCCGGGGATTTCGGAGACGATGGCGGCGTCGCGCCCGGCGAGCGCGTTGAGCAGGGTCGATTTGCCGGCATTCGGCGGGCCGGCCAGCACCACGCAAAACCCCTCGCGCAGGCGCTCGCCGCGGCGTCCGTCCGCAAGGGTTTTTTGGATGTCTTGCGAGAGGAGGGCGGCGCGGCCGGCCTGCGCCGCGTCGAGGCCGCTGTCGTCCACGTCGCCCTCGTCGGCGAAATCGAGGGCGGCCTCGGCCGAGGCCAGCAGATCGATGGCGATGTCGCGCCATGCCGAGACCTGACGCCCGAGCGCGCCGTCGAGCTGGCGCAGGGCCTGGAGGCGCTGCGCCTCGGTCTCGGCGTCGATCAGGTCGGCGATGCCCTCGGCCTCGGTGAGGTCGAGGCGGCCGTTGAGAAAGGCGCGGCGGGTGAAGGCGCCCGCCTCCGCCGGGCGACAGCCGGGCACCGCGCCGAGCGCCTGGAGAACCGCAGCCCGCACCGCCGTGCCGCCGTGCAAGTGCAGTTCGGCCATGTCCTCGCCGGTGGCGGTGCCGGGGCCGGGCAGCCACGCGACGAGGGCTTGATCGAGCAGGGTGCCGGAAGCAGGATCGCGCAGACGCCGCAGCGACAGCCGACGCGGCTCGGGCCGCGTACCCGCCAGGGCATCGAGCGCCGGGCCAGCCGCCGGGCCGCTGATCCGCACCACGCTCACCGCCGCGCGGCCGAAGCCGGTGGCGGGGGCGAAGATGGTGTCCGAACGCTCCGGCGGGGCAGGGGGCATCGGCTAGACCACGAGGTTCACGATCCGCCCCGGCACCACGATCACCTTCTTCGGGGCACGGCCTTCCAGTACCTTCTGCACGGCGTCGAGCGCCAGCGTCGCGGCCTCGACCGCGTCCTTGTCGGCATCGCGCGGCACCGTCACGTCGGCGCGCTTCTTGCCGTTGATCTGGACGGGCAAGGTGATCTCGTCCTCGACCAAGAGCGCCGCGTCGGCCTCGGGCCAGGGCGCCTCGGCGACGAGGCCCTGGCCTCCGAGCACACGCCAGGATTCCTCGGCGAGGTGGGGCATCATCGGGGCGATGAGCTGGACGAGAATGCGGGCCGCCTCCCCCGCCGCTGCGGATGAGGCGCCGCCGCGCAGGGCTTCGTCGAGGGCGTTGGCCAGCGTGTAGATGTGGGCGACGCAGCGGTTGAAGCGCAGGCGCTCGACATCCTCGCCGACCGCCGCGAGCGCCTTGTGGGCCGCCTTGCGCACACCGGCGTCGGCCGCTCCGCCTTGCCCGCTCGCGGCCGCTGCGCCGTGGACGAGGCGCCAGACGCGCTGCACGAAGCGCGCGGCGCCCTGCACGCCCTCTTCGGTCCAGATCACGTCGCGCTCAGGGGGAGAGTCGGAGAGCATGAACCAGCGGGCGGTGTCGGCGCCGTAGCTGGCGATGATGTCGTCGGGATCAACGACGTTCTTCTTCGACTTCGACATCTTTTCCGTCGGGCCGATCTCGATCGGCCCACCGGTTTTCACGTGAAACGCCTTGCGCTGTCCGGCTTCCGTCTCGAAGCGGATGTCGGCGGGCGGCACCCAGGCGCCGCCTTCGTCCTTGTAGGTCTCGTGGACCACCATGCCCTGGGTGAACAGGCCGGCGAACGGCTCCGCGATGCCGGCCCAGCCGGTCGCCTGCATCGCCCGCATGAAGAAGCGCGAGTAGAGCAGGTGCAGGATCGCGTGCTCGACGCCGCCGATATACTGATCGACCGCGAGCCAGTGATCGACGGTCTTGCGGTCGGTCGGGGCCTCCGTGAGCCAGGGCGCGGTGAAGCGGGCGTAGTACCAGGACGAATCGACGAAGGTGTCCATCGTGTCGGTCTCGCGCCGGGCCGCCGCGCCGCAGCGGGGGCAGGGGACGTTGCGCCACGCGTGGTCGCGTTCCAGCGGGTTGCCCGGCTGGTCGAACGACACCTCGTCGGGCAGCCGCACCGGCAGGTCGGCCACCGGCACGGGGACGGGGCCGCAGGACTCGCAGTGGATGATCGGGATCGGGCAGCCCCAGTAGCGCTGGCGCGAGACGCCCCAGTCGCGCAGGCGGAACTGCACTTTTCGCCGCGCGACGGGGGCGCCGTTCAGCGTCTCGGCTTCCAGGCGGTCGGCAACGGTGCGGAAGGCGTCGTCGGTGCTCATCCCGTCGAGGAAACGCGAATGGATCATCCGCCCGTCCCCGTCATAGGCGGTGTCGGTGATGACGAAGTCTTCGGGGTTTTGCCCCTCGGGGCAGACGACGGGCGTGTTGCCGAGGCCGTACTTGTTGGCGAAGTCGAGGTCGCGCTGGTCGTGGGCCGGGCAGCCGAACACGGCGCCGGTGCCGTATTCCATCAACACGAAGTTCGCGACGTAGACCGGCAATTCCCAGGACGGGTCGAGGGGGTGGCGCACGGTGAGGCCGGTGTCGAAGCCGAGCTTTTCGGCCGTATCGATCGCCTCCTGCGCGGTGCCGATGCGGCGGCATTCCTCCGCGAACTTTTGCAGGCCGTCCGTGTCCGGGCCGCTCTCGGCCAATGCCTTGGCCAGCGGGTGATCGACCGAGATCGCCAAAAACTTCGCGCCGAACAGGGTGTCGGGCCGCGTGGTGTAGACCGTCAACTCCTCGGTGCCGGCGAAGGGGGCGGCCAGCGCGAAGCGCACCTCCAGGCCCTCCGAGCGGCCGATCCAGTTCTTCTGCATCAGCCGGACCTTTTCCGGCCAGCGCTCCAGCCCGTCGAGGGCGTCGCTGAGGTCCTGGGCGAAGTCGGTGATCCGAAAAAACCACTGGGTCAGCTCACGCTGTTCCACCAGCGCGCCCGAGCGCCAACCGCGGCCGTCGATGACCTGCTCGTTGGCGAGCACGGTGTGATCGACCGGATCCCAGTTCACCTTCGCCGTGCGGCGCGTGACCAGCCCCTTGTCGAGGAAGTCGAGGAACATGCGCTGCTGGTGCTTGTAATAGTCCGGATCGCAGGTCGCGATCTCGCGGCTCCAGTCGAGCGACAGGCCCATGCTCTGCAACTGGCCACGCATGGTGGCGATGTTGGCGTAGGTCCACTCCCGCGGGTTGACCTTGCGCTCCATCGCGGCGTTCTCGGCCGGCAGGCCGAAGGCGTCCCAGCCCATCGGGTGGAGCACGTTGTGACCCCTGGCGCGCTTGTAGCGGGCCACCACGTCGCCCATGGCGTAGTTGCGCACGTGGCCGATATGGATGCGCCCCGACGGATAGGGGAACATCTCCAGCACGTAGTATTTCGGGCGGGGATCGTCGTTCTTCGTCTCGAACAGCCGCGCCTCGTCCCAGGCCCGCTGCCAGCGCGGTTCGGCATCCTTGGCGTTGTAGCGCTCGAGGCTCGGGGCGGGGTGTGCGGTGTCGGTCATGCAGGGCGCCAGGATCAGCCGGGGAGGGCGGGGCCGTGAGGGCCGCCGCCCGCGTGGCCCGGCACCTAGCATATCCGGGCTGCCGCGGGTCAACGAAAGGGTGGGGGTGCCTTGAACTCCGGCGGCCCCCGCCCCAGGACAAGCGCATGAGCGAACACCCGACATCCCTCGACACCCTCCCCCCCGTCGGCGAGGCCGACGTCGCCGCGGGATTGGCTGAAGTGCAGGCCGGCATCCGCCGCGCCGCCGAGGACAACGAGCGCGATTCCGCAAGCGTCCATCTCATCGCGATCTCGAAGACCGTGCCCGCCGAGGGCATCCTGCCGGCCCTGGAGGCCGGGCAGCGATTGTTCGGCGAGAACTACGTGCAGGAATCGGTCGCTAAGTGGCCGGCGCTGAAGGAGAGATTTCCCGACACCGAGCTGCATTTTGTGGGCCCGCTGCAATCGAACAAGGCGCGCGAGGCGGTGGCGCTGTTCGACGTGATCCACTCCCTCGACCGGCTCTCCCTCGCCGCAGCCCTGGCAAAAGAAATCGACCGGGTGGGGCGGGCGCCGAAGCTCCTGATCCAGGTCAACACCGGCGACGAGGCGCAGAAGGCCGGCGTCGCGCCCGATCAGGTCGAGACGCTGCTCGCCGAGTGCCGCGATACCCACGGGCTCGCGATCCACGGGCTGATGTGCATCCCGCCCGCCGAGGATCCGCCGTCTCCGCATTTCGCGCTGCTGGCGCGGATCGCCCGGGAGCAGGGGCTGCCGATCCTGTCGATGGGGATGAGCGCGGATTACCCGGCGGCGATCCAGATGGGGGCGACGCATGTGCGCGTCGGGACCGCGATCTTCGGGAGACGGTTGAAGCGCGTCTGAGCCGAAAGGCTCTCACCCCCGCAGTTCGTCCTCCAGGAACGCCCGCACCTCCGCCCCGTCGATATCCGGCGCGATGAAGCTCTGGCCGATGCCGCGGGCCAGGATGAAGGTGAGGCGGCCGTCGCGGACCTTCTTGTCCTGGGCCATGGCGTCGAGGAGCGCGTCGGGATCGCCCGCGCCGCCCGGCACCTGTTGCAGGCGGGTCGGCAGGCCGGCGAGCGCGAGGTGGTTGGCGACGCGGCCGGCGTCCTGGCCGGGGCAGAGGCCGAGGCGGGCCGAGAAGCGGAAGGCGAGCGCCAGCCCGATGGCGACGCCCTCGCCGTGGACGAGGCGGGCGGAGTCGTAAGCGGTCAGCCGCTCCAGGGCGTGGCCGAAGGTGTGGCCGAGGTTGAGCAGCGCCCGCTCGCCGTCCTCGCGCTCGTCGCGCACCACCACGCCGGCCTTGGAGCGGCAGCAGCGGGCGACCGCCTCGTCGCGCTCCGGGCCACCCGAAAAGATGCCGGACCAGTGGGCCTCGCACCATTCGAAGAAGTCGGAATCGCCGATCAGGCCGTACTTCGCCACCTCGGCATAGCCGGCCCGCATCTCGCGCTCGGAGAGGGTATCGAGGGTCGCGGTGTCGGCGAGCACGAGGCGCGGCTGGTGGAACGCGCCGATCAGGTTTTTTCCGAGTGGGGAGTTGATGCCGGTCTTGCCGCCGACCGAGGAATCAACTTGCGAGAGCAGCGTTGTCGGCGCCTGGATGAAGCGCACGCCGCGGCGCAGGCTTGCCGCGGCGAAGCCCGCGAGGTCGCCGACGACGCCGCCGCCCAAGGCCACGACCAGATCGCCGCGCTCGATTTTCTGGGACAGCAGGCCGTCGCAGACGCGGGCGAACTCCGCATAACTCTTGGACGCCTCGCCCGGCGGGACCATGATGAGGCCGCAGCGCAGGCCCGCCGCCTCCAGGCTCGCCTTGACCCGCTCGCCGTAGAGCCCGGCCACGGTCTCGTCGGTGACGATGCCAGCGGCGCGCGCGCCGAGGTCGCGGGCCTCGATGCCGATCTCGTCGAGCAGGCCGCGGCCGATGCGGATGTCGTAGTCGCGGCCCTGGTTGAGCGGAACGTTGACACGCATAGGTTGTGACATGGCGGAACTCGGGCGGGGGGCGGACGGGTTCATGTGGAGGTCGAGGGCCTCCATCACGTCCTGCATCACCCGGTCGTGCGACACGTCGCGGGAGAGCACCGTGAGGTCGGCCCCGGCATAGATCGGATGGCGCACCTCCATCAGGGCGCGCATCGTCGCCTCGGGGTCCTCGGTCTGGAGGAGGGGGCGGGTGTTGCGCTTGCGCACCCGGCGCATCAGCACTTCGAGGTCGGCCTTGAGCCAGACCGAGATGCCGCCCTCGGCGATCCGTGCGCGGGTGGCCTCGCGCATGAAAGCGCCGCCGCCGGTGGCCAGCACCATCGGCCCCTCGCGCAGCAGGCGGGCGATCACCCGCTCTTCCCCTTCGCGAAAGCTCGCCTCGCCGTAGATCGCGAAGATGTCCGCGATGGTGAGCTTGGCCGCGGCCTCGATCTCGTGATCGGCGTCCTTGAACATCAGGCCGAGGCGCGAGGCGAGGCGGCGCCCGACCGTGCTCTTGCCCGCGCCCATCAGGCCGACGAGCACGATCGACCGGGCCCCGAGGCCACGGCGCAGGCGCGCTTCGATCGGTTCGCCGGGCGGAAAGGCCGACGTCTCGGGGACGGTCATCGGGCGGTCATAGACGGTTTTGCCGGGGCGGCGAAGCCGTCCCGGTACAGTGCCGCACAGGCCGCCGGAAGCCCCGCGGGGAGGCCCGCCGCAGCTTTTGCGCGAAAAGAGCGCAGTCTTCGCACCGATTCCTGGCCCGAACGGGCTTGCCAAGCGCGGCGCGTACGGGAAGGGTCTCGCGTGCGTGGGACGGCACCGCTCTCGACCGGCTTCGGTCGAGTGCCCCCACGCTTGTCGCATCGTGCCCGGGACATCATGCTGCCGTTCGGAAACGTTTCCCTCCCCTTCACCCTGAACGACAGCGACAGCGAGACGGTCCCGTCGGGACCCGATCCAAGGGGGAGCCATCCGCGCTCTCCGCGTCTCAGCGGGCCCGCCGCCCGAGCAAGACCGACGCCGATCTCGACCGATGCGCGGCTCCTGGCCATTGCCAGCGAGCACCTCGCCCGGCTCGGGCCGAAGCGCGTCACCGTGGTGGCGGTGGCGGCGGAAGCCGGCATGACCCACGCCAACGTCTACCGCTACTTTCCCTCGAAGGACGCGTTGCTCGACGCGGTGGCCGGGCGCTGGCTGCGCGAGTTGGAGACGGAACTCGCCGACATCGCCGACGCGCCGGACCCCGCAGACGACAAGATCGAGCGCTTCCTCGGCGCGCTCGCCACCGCGCAGAGCGAGATGCTGGTGCGCGAGCCGCATCTCTTCGCCGTCCATCTCGACGCCGCGGTGGCCGCGCGTCCGATCGCCCGGCGCCACCGGGTACGGCTGCGGGCACTGGTGGAGCGGATCGTCGAGGAGGGGATCGGCACCGGCGTGTTCGCCGCCCGCGACCGCGAGCGGGCCATCGCGGTGATTTTCGACGCGAGCTACCGCTTCACCCATCCGGTGGCGATCCAGCACGATTCGGACGTGCCGCGCGACCTGCTCGACGCGCGCCTCGGCGCGGTCATCCAGTCGATCCAGCGGGCGCTCCGCACCGGCACTTTTTGAGGCAGGGCGCTGCGCTGCGAAGCACGCCGCCCACCGCGACTGACAGACACGGTTTTGTGTCACCGACGCCTTGCCGGCTGCACTTCGGCCCGACGTGGTTCGGCAAGATACTGAAAAATATCGGTTTTTCTATTGCGTGGCGGTGCCCGCCGCTTTTGTCGGTCTGGCCCGTCCCCTGCTTATCCACCCGTTGGTCGGGTTGAAGGCCTGTGGCTTTTCGGCCAAACACCGGCCGCATCAGCGTTGATCGGCAAAGGTTCGGCCGCACCGCAGCATCCGAGGATTACGGGGCAGGCCCGAACCGTCACGAATTTCGACCGGAGGCGAACCCATCATGGCACGCAGCAAGATCGCCCTCATCGGCGCCGGACAGATCGGCGGCACCCTCGCCCACCTCGCGGGCCTGAAGGAACTGGGCGACGTCGTGCTGTTCGACATCGTCGACGGCGTGCCCCAGGGCAAGGCGCTCGACATCGCCGAATCCGCCCCCGTCGATGGCTTCGACGCCAAGTATTCCGGCGCCAGCGACTATTCCGCGATCGCCGGGGCCGACGTGGTGATCGTCACCGCCGGCGTGCCGCGCAAGCCCGGCATGAGCCGCGACGACCTGATCGGCATCAACCTCAAGGTCATGGAAGCCGTCGGCAACGGCATTAAGGAGCACGCGCCCGACGCCTTCGTCATCTGCATCACCAACCCGCTCGACGCGATGGTGTGGGCGCTGCAGAAATTCTCGGGGCTTCCCACCAACAAGGTCGTCGGCATGGCCGGCGTGCTCGATTCCGCCCGCTTCCGCCACTTCCTGGCCGAAGAGTTCGGCGTGTCGGTCGAGGACGTGACCGCCTTCGTGCTCGGCGGCCACGGCGACGACATGGTGCCGCTCACCCGCTACTCGACGGTGGCCGGCGTGCCGCTGACCGATCTGGTCAAGCTCGGCTGGACCACGCAAGAGAAGCTCGACGCCATGGTCGAGCGCACCCGGAAAGGCGGCGGCGAGATCGTCAACCTGCTCAAGACCGGCTCGGCCTTCTACGCGCCCGCGGCTTCCGCCATCGCCATGGCCGAGAGCTACCTGCGCGACAAGAAGCGCGTCCTGCCCTGCGCCGCCTACCTCTCGGGCGAGTACGGCGTGGACGGCCTCTATGTCGGCGTGCCGGTGGTGATCGGCGAGAGCGGCGTCGAGCGCGTCCTCGAAGTCACCTTCAACGACGACGAGAAGGCGATGTTCGAGAAGTCGGTCGGCGCCGTGAAGGGCCTGATCGCCGCCTGCCAGGGCATCAACGAGAAGCTCGCGTAAGACGAGCGAAGAGCGAATGGCGAGGAGCAGGCCCGCCCGGGCCGTCGCCTCTCGCCTAGGCTATTCGACACTCGCTACTCGCTCCGGGAGGTAACGATGAACATTCACGAATACCAAGCCAAGGCGGTCCTCAAGGAGTTCGGCCTGCCCGTCTCGCGCGGCGTGCCGATCTTCAAGCCGGAGGAGGCCGCCGCCGCCGCCGACGAACTCGGCGGCCCGGTCTGGGTGGTGAAGAGCCAGATCCATGCGGGCGGGCGCGGCAAGGGCACCTTCAAGGGCGCGCCCGAGGGCGCCAAGGGCGGCGTGCGCGTCACCAAGTCGAAGGACGAGGTGGTGCAGTTCGCCCGCGAGATGCTGGGCGAGACCCTGGTGACGATCCAGACCGGCCCCGCCGGCAAGCAGGTCAACCGCCTCTACATCGAGGAAGGCGCGTCCATCGCCGCCGAGTTCTACCTGTCGATGCTGGTCGATCGCGAGACCGGACAGGTCGCCTTCGTGGTCTCGACCGAGGGCGGCATGGACATCGAGCAGGTCGCCCACGACACGCCGGAGAAGATCGTGACCTTCTCGGTCGATCCGGCCACCGGCATCATGCCCCATCACGGCCGCGCCGTCGCCAAGGCGCTCGGGCTCTCCGGCCCACAGGCCAAGGAAGCGGGCGATCTCGCCACCAAGCTCTACACGGCGTTCGTCGCCAAGGACATGAGCATGCTGGAGATCAACCCGCTGGTGCTCACCGGCGACGGCCATCTCAAGTGCCTCGACGCCAAGATCTCCTTCGATTCCAACGCCCTCTACCGGCACGCGGATATCGTCGCGCTGCGCGACGAGACCGAAGAGGACGCCAAGGAGATCGAGGCCTCCAAGTACGACCTCGCCTACATCGCGCTCGACGGCACCATCGGCTGCATGGTCAACGGCGCCGGGCTGGCGATGGCGACGCTCGACATCATCAAGCTCTACGGCGAGGAGCCGGCCAACTTCCTCGATGTCGGCGGCGGCGCCTCGGAAGAGAAGGTAACGGCGGCGTTCAAGATCATCACCGCCGACCCGCAGGTGAAGGGCATCCTCGTCAACATCTTCGGCGGGATCATGAAGTGCGACGTCATCGCCCGTGGCGTGATCGCGGCGGTGAAGGCGGTCGGCCTCGAAGTCCCGCTGGTGGTGCGCCTGGAGGGCACCAACGTCGAGGAGGGCAAGGCGATCATCCGGGGCTCGGGCCTCAACGTGATCCCCGCGGACGATCTCGACGACGCCGCACAGAAGATCGTCGCCGCGGTGAAGAAGGGCTGAGCTGACCGATGTCCATCCTGATCGACAAGAACACGAAGGTCATCTGCCAGGGCTTCACCGGCAAGAACGGCACCTTCCACTCCGAGCAGGCCATCGCCTACGGCACCAAGATGGTCGGCGGCACCTCGCCGGGGAAGGGCGGCTCGACGCACCTGAACCTGCCGGTGTTCGACACCGTCGCCGAGGCCCGCGAGGCCACCGGCGCCGACGCCTCCGTCGTCTACGTGCCGCCGCCCGGAGCCGCGGACGCGATCTGCGAGGCGATCGCGGCGGAAATCCCGCTGATCGTCTGCATCACGGAGGGCATTCCGGTGCTCGACATGGTGCGGGTGAAGCGGGCGCTGGAGGGCTCGAAGTCGCGGCTCATCGGCCCGAACTGCCCCGGCGTCGTCACGGCGGGCGAGTCGAAGATCGGCATCATGCCGGCCAACATCTTCAAGCCGGGCAATGTCGGCATCGTCTCGCGCTCCGGCACGCTGACCTACGAGGCGGTGTTCCAGACCACGATGGAGGGCCTCGGCCAGACCACCGCGGTCGGCATCGGCGGCGATCCGGTGAAGGGCACCGAGTTCATCGCGATGCTGGAGCTGTTCCTCGCCGACGAGAAGACCCAGTCGATCGTGATGATCGGTGAGATCGGCGGCTCGGCCGAGGAAGAGGCGGCGCAGTTCCTGGCCGACGAGGCCAAGCGCGGGCGCAAGAAGCCCATGGTCGGCTTCATCGCCGGCCGCACGGCACCTCCGGGCCGCCGCATGGGGCACGCCGGCGCCATCATCTCCGGCGGCAAGGGCGGCGCCGAGGACAAGATCGCGGCGATGGAGGCCGCGGGCATCCGCGTCTCGCCCTCGCCGGCCCGGCTCGGCCGCACCCTCGTCGAAGTGCTGAAGGGTTGATCGGGTCTGTAACGGGGTTCCGCGCGGCTGTGTTGCACCGCACGCAAACGCGCGCCACCCATATGAGAGACATCGCCGGGGCGCATTCGTGCCCCGGCCCCATCCGGAGGCGCGACGCGGGGTTCTAGGTTCCCGCGACGGATGGCGCGCCGGATCGGACTTGCACCGTGGCCGCTCGCCTGAAGCGCGGGCCGCCCGAGCGGACAGGACAGGCAGCCATGGCACGCCAGGACGCGAACGAAGCGCTTCTCGAAACCTCCTTCCTCTACGGCGCCAACGCCGCGTGGATCGAGGAGCTTCAGGCGGCCTATGCCCGCGACCCGAATTCGGTCGATCCGCAGTGGCAGAAGTTCTTCGCCGAACTTGGCGAGGATGACGCCCTGGTGAAGAAGAACGCCGAGGGCGCCTCCTGGGAAAAGCCGAACTGGCCGGTGCCGCTCAACGGCGAGATCGTCTCGGCGCTCGACGGCAATTGGGGCGCGCTCGAGAAAGCGATCGGCGAAAAGATCCAGGCGCGGGCCGGCAAGCCCGGCGATTCCGCCAAGGGCGCTGCGATCGTGGCGGCGACCGGCGTCTCGGTCGAGCAGGCGACCAAGGATTCCGTGCGCGCGATCATGCTGATCCGCGCCTACCGCATGCGCGGCCACCTCCACGCCAAGCTCGATCCGCTGGGCCTCGCCCCGCGCGGCGACCACGAGGAGCTGCACCCGCAGCATTACGGCTTCCAGGATAGCGACTGGGACCGCAAGATCTTCCTCGACAACGTGCTCGGCATGGAGTTCTCGACGATCCGCGAGATCGTCGCGATCCTGGAGCGGACCTACTGCCATACGCTCGGCGTCGAGTTCATGCACATCTCCGATCCCGAGGAGAAGGCATGGATTCAGGAGCGCATCGAGGGCAAGGACAAGGAAATTTCCTTTACGCCCGAGGGCCGTCGGGCGATCCTCAACAAGCTGATCGAGGCGGAAGGCTTCGAGAAGTTTCTGGACCTCAAATACACCGGCACCAAGCGCTTCGGCCTCGACGGCGGCGAATCGATGGTCCCGGCCATGGAGCAGATCATCAAGCGCGGCGGCGCGCTCGGCGTCGAGGAGATCGTGCTCGGCATGGCCCATCGTGGCCGGCTGAACGTGCTCACCAACGTGATGGCCAAGCCGTTCCGCGCGGTGTTCCACGAGTTCAAGGGCGGCTCGTCCTCACCGGCCGAGGTCGAGGGCTCGGGCGACGTGAAGTACCATCTCGGCGCCTCGTCCGACCGCACCTTCGACGACAACAACGTCCACCTCTCGCTCACCGCCAACCCGTCCCACCTCGAGATCGTCGATCCGGTGGTGCTGGGGAAGGTGCGGGCGAAGCAGGACCAGAAGGCCAAGCCCAACGTCGAGCGCCGCCGGGTGCTGCCGCTCCTCATCCACGGCGATGCGGCGTTTGCCGGCCAGGGCGTGGTGGCCGAGTGCTTCGGGCTGTCGGGCCTGAAGGGCCACCGCACCGGCGGCTCGATTCACTTCATCATCAACAACCAGATCGGCTTCACCACCGACCCGCGGTTCTCGCGCTCCTCGCCCTACCCGTCAGACGTGGCGAAGATGGTCGAGGCGCCCATTTTCCACTGCAACGGCGATGATCCCGAAGCGGTTACCTTCGCGGCGAAGGTCGCGACCGAGTACCGCCAAAAATTCGGCAAGCCGGTCGTGATCGACATGCTGTGCTACCGCCGCTTCGGCCACAACGAGGGCGACGAGCCGGCCTTCACCCAGCCGAAGATGTACCAGCACATCCGCAAGCACCCGACCGCGCTGCAGACCTACGGCAAGAAGCTCGTCGCCAACGGCGATCTCACCCAGGAGCAGCTCGACGCCCGCAAGGCCGAATTCCGCGCCCTGCTGGAGGGCGAGCTGGACGGCGCCGGCGGCTACAAGGCCAACAAGGCCGACTGGCTCGACGGCCGCTGGTCCGGCTTCCAAGCGGTGCGCGAGGATGTGGACGATCCCCGCCGCGGCCGCACCGGCGTGCCCGCCGAGACGCTGCGCGACATCGCCAAGCGCCTCACCACGCCGCCGCCCGGCTTCCACCTGCACCGCACGATCCAGCGCTTCTTCGACAACCGCGCCAAGGCGGTCGAGACCGGTGTGGGCATCGATTGGGCGACGGCCGAGGCGCTGGCCTTCGGCACGCTGCTCACGGAGGGCCATCGCGTCCGCCTGTCCGGCCAGGACGTGGAGCGCGGCACCTTCTCGCAGCGCCACGCGGTGGTGATCGATCAGGAGAACGAGCAGCGCTACACGCCGCTGAACTCCGTCAAGGAAGGCCAGGCGATCCTGGAGGTCATCAACTCGATGCTCTCCGAGGAGGCGGTGCTCGGCTTCGAGTACGGTTATTCGCTCGCCGAGCCGAACGCGCTCGTGCTGTGGGAGGCGCAGTTCGGCGACTTCGCCAACGGCGCGCAGGTCGTGATCGACCAGTTCATCTCGTCCGGTGAGCGCAAGTGGCTGCGCATGTCCGGCCTCGTGCTGCTGCTGCCGCACGGCTACGAGGGCCAGGGACCGGAGCACTCCTCCGCCCGTCTGGAGCGCTATCTGCAGATGTGCGCCGAGGACAACATGCAGGTCGCCAACTGCTCGACCCCGGCCAACTACTTCCACATCCTGCGGCGCCAGCTGAAGCGCGAGTTCCGCAAGCCGCTCGTGCTGATGACCCCGAAGTCGCTGCTGCGCCACAAGCGGGCGGTGTCGAAGATCGAGGACATCGCCGAGGGCTCGACCTTCCACCGCATCCTGTGGGACGACGCCGAGCACGACGAGTCGGGCGTCAAGCTGGTGCGCGACGACAAGATCCGCCGCGTCGTGCTGTGCTCGGGCAAGGTCTATTACGACCTTTACGACGAGCGCGAGAAGCGCGGCGTCAACGACGTCTACCTGATGCGCGTCGAGCAGCTCTACCCGTTCCCGCTCAAGGCGCTCGCCAACGAGATGACCCGGTTCCGCAACGCCGAGGTGGTGTGGTGCCAGGAGGAGCCCAAGAACATGGGCTCGTGGTCATTCGTCGATCCCTATCTCGACTGGGTACTGGGGCAGGCGGGCTCGGCCTCGAAGCGGGCGCGCTATGTCGGTCGCCCGGCCTCGGCCTCGACCGCGGTCGGCCTGATGTCGAAGCACGTCGCCCAGCTCCAGGCCTTCCTCAACGAGGCGCTGGCGACCTGAGTCTGACGGCGATGCCCTATTTCCTCCTCCGCCTGACCCCGCCGCGTCCGAGCTTCCCGTTCGACGCGACGGAGGCCGAGAAGGCGCTCTTCTCCGAGCACGCGGCCTACTGGCTCGCGCAAGCGGGGGAGGGGAGGGCGATCGCGGTAGGCCCGGTGTTCGAGCCCGGAAACACCTGGGGCTTGGCCCTCGTCGAGGCCGAGGACGAGGCGTCCGCCTTGGCCCTCGGCGACGCCGACCCCGTCATCGTCGCGCAGGCCGGCTTCGCCTACGCGGCGGCGCCCGTTCCATCCCTGATCCTGCGGCAGCCGTGAGGCCCGCCGCCGTCACCCGATCCTGAACAGGAGGCCCCTGCGAGGGGGTGCGACAAGACCATGGCAACCGACATCCTCGTCCCGACGCTCGGCGAATCCGTGAGCGAGGCCACGATCGGCCGCTGGTTCAAGAAGCCCGGCGACACGGTCGCCGCCGACGAGCCCTTGGTGGAACTGGAGACCGACAAGGTCACGCTGGAGGTCAACGCCCCGGCGGCGGGCGAACTCGGCGAGATCCTGGTGAAGGACGGCGAGACGGTGGAGCCCGGCGCGGTGCTGGGTTCGATCGTCGAGGGCGGCAAGGGGACCGGTAAGTCCGAAGCCAAGGCGGCTCCGAAGAGCGCCGAGCCGGCCGGGACCAAGGCCGAGCCCGCCAAGGCCGAGAAGCCGGCGCAAGAGTCGTCGGCCTCCTACGGCAGCCATAGCGACGCCCCGCCCGCCGCCGCGGGCCGCGGCGCCGACGAGAGCGGCCCGGCGGTCGCCAAGCTCGCCCGCGAATCCGGCGTCGATCCGACCTCGCTGAACGGCAGCGGCAAGGACGGCCGCGCCACCAAGGGCGACATGCTGGCCGCCATCGCCAAGGGCGGACAGACCGGAGGGGACAAGGCCCCGGCTCAGGAAGCCAAGGCTCCGCCGCCCCCGCGCGCCCCGTCCGCCCCGGACGACGCCGCCCGCGAGGAGCGGGTGCGGATGACGAAGCTCCGCCAGACCATCGCCAAGCGCCTCAAGTCCGCCCAGGACAACGCCGCGATGCTGACCACGTTCAACGACGTGGACATGGGCGCCGTGATGGCGCTCCGCTCGCAGTACAAGGACGTGTTCGAGAAGAAGCACGGGACGAAGCTCGGCTTCATGGGCTTCTTCACCAAGGCGGTGATCGGCGCGCTCAAGGACGTGCCGGCGGTCAACGCCGAGATCGACGGGCAGGATCTCGTCTACAAGAACTACTACCACATCGGCATCGCGGTCGGCACCGACAAGGGCCTCGTCGTGCCGGTGGTGCGCGACGCTGACGACCTGTCGATCGCCGGCATCGAGAAGAAGATCTCGGGCTTCGGCAAGAAGGCACGCGAGGGCAAGCTCTCGATCGAGGAGATGCAGGGCGGCACCTTCACGATCACCAACGGCGGCATCTACGGCTCGCTGATGTCGACCCCGATCCTCAACGCGCCGCAATCCGGCATTCTGGGCATGCACCGCATCGAGGAGCGGCCGGTCGTGCGGGGCGGCAAGATCGAGGCGCGCCCGATGATGTATCTGGCCCTGTCCTACGACCACCGCATCGTCGACGGGAAGGAGGCCGTGACCTTCCTCGTGCGGGTCAAGGAGGCGCTGGAGGACCCGGCGCGGCTCGTGCTCGACCTCTAAGGTCTCGCTCGAGCGGCGCTCGACGATGCCGACGATCGCCGTCGTCGGAAGGGGTGCGGATCGTGATCTATCTCAAGGATCACGTTCCGCCGCACCTCCACGTCTTCTTTGGAGGCAAGGAGGCGCAGATTTCGATCGCGACGGGCAAGGTGCTGCGCGGCACGCTGCCCCGCCCGAAGATGAAGGCGGTGCAACGCTGGCTGGAGAATAATCGCGATCAGGTCGCCTATATCTGGGACGAGATTCGAGCTGGTCGGTATGACGGAGGCATGATCTGATGACGCTGCATCGCTTCGCCTCGGTTGAGGCACTCAGCTATCCCGTCATCCGCGTGACCTTCGACGATGGGGTGAGCGGCACGCTCGACCTCTCGGACGAAATCGCCACCGGCCCGATCTTCGCTCCGCTGAAAGATCGGGATTTCTTTAAGACCGTGGCAGTCGGCGAGTACGGGCACACGTTCGGCTGGCGCCTCGATGAACTCGGCCACGAGATCGACTTCTGTCCGACAGCGACGCGCATTCGCGTCGAGACGCAGATGGTCGAGGAGATGGCTGCCCGCTTCCGTGCTCGGCGTACCGCCGCCGAATGAATTCTCTGAACTAGGAAACGCATGTCCTACGATCTCGTCGTCATCGGCACCGGCCCCGGGGGCTATGTCTGCGCCATCCGAGCGGCCCAGCTCGGGCTGAAGACCGCCGTGGTGGAGAAGCGGGCGACCCATGGCGGCACCTGCCTCAATGTCGGCTGCATCCCGTCGAAGGCGCTGCTGCACGCCTCCGAGGCGTTCGAGGAGGCCAACAAGCACTTTCCGGAGTTGGGCATCGACGTCGGCACGCCCAAGCTCGATCTCAAGAAGATGCAGGCGTTCAAGCAGGGCGGCGTCGACGGCAACACCAAGGGCGTCGAGTTCCTGCTGAAGAAGAACAAGGTCGATGCCTTTCACGGCCGTGGGCGCATCGCCGGGGCGGGCCGCGTCGAGGTGATCGCGGACGACGGCGGCACCCAGATGCTGGAGACCAAGAGCATCGTCATCGCCACCGGCTCGGACGTGACCCGGCTGCCCGGCGTCGAGATCGACGAGAAGACGGTCGTCTCCTCCACCGGCGCCCTGGAACTCGCCGAGGTGCCGAAGAAGCTCGTGGTGATCGGCGCGGGCGTGATCGGGCTCGAACTCGGCTCGGTCTGGCGCCGGCTCGGGGCCGAGGTGACGGTGATCGAGTATCTCGACCGCGTGCTCCCCGGCATGGACGGCGAGGTGGGCAAGCAGTTCCAGCGCATCCTCGCCAAGCAGGGCATGGTGTTCAAGCTCTCGACCAAGGTGACCGGCGTCGAGACCGCCAAGAAGGGCGCAACGGTGACGGTCGAGCCGGCCAAGGGCGGCGAGGCGGAAAAGATCGAGGCCGACGTGGTGCTCGTCGCCATCGGCCGCGTGCCCTACACCGAGGGGCTCGGGCTGGAGACGGTGGGTGTGGCCACCGACGAGAAGGGCCGCATCCAGACCGACAGCCACTACGCCACCAACGTGACGGGCATCTACGCCATCGGCGACGTGATCGCCGGGCCGATGCTCGCCCACAAGGCCGAGGACGAGGGCGTGGCGGTGGCCGAAATCCTGGCAGGCCAAGCGGGCCACGTGAATTACGGCGTGATCCCGAACGTCGTCTACACGTTCCCCGAGGTCGCTTCCGTCGGCAAGTCGGAGGAGGAACTGAAGAAGGACGGAATCGCTTACAAAGCCGGCAAATTCCCCTTCACGGCCAACGGCCGCGCCAAGGCCAACGGCACCACCGACGGCTTCGTGAAGATTCTCGCCGACGAGACGACCGACCGCGTGCTCGGCGTCCACATCGTCGGCGCGGATGCCGGCAACCTCATCGCCGAGGTCGCGGTGGCGATGGAGTTTGCGGCCTCCGCCGAGGACATCGCCCGCACCTGCCACGCCCACCCGACGCTGACCGAGGCCGTGAAGGAAGCGGCGCTTGCGGTCGATAAGCGCGCGATCCACGTCTGAGCCCGAGGACAATCCGGCGCCGCCCTGCCGGCGCCAGATCGTTTTGACTGTCCAACCTGTGTTTTGTACGATTTCATACAAAGATGTTTCCCGCCGAAATCTGGTTCAGTTCCCGAATTTCGATCAAATTTTCGTTTGTCGGCGCGTAAATTTGCGTCGTTGACCCATCGTTGAAGTGGTCGCTACCCGTGGAACGTCTTCCGGCATCGTCGGATTGAGAGGCGAAGCCCGGCCCGCCGGGTCGCACCAGCGGGAATTCGCAGCACGATGCCCTCCTCGCCCGAGAAGCCGAAGACGCCCGGCAAGAACCCGTCGGTGTCCGGCAGCGGCCCGTCCGGCGTCGTCGATCAGCACCACGACATCTTCTTCGCCGCCGTCGAGACGACGCGGATGCCGATGATCGTCACCGACCCGCACCAGCCGGACAATCCGATCATCTTCGCCAACCGCGCCTTCGCGCGGATGACCGGCTACACTGTCGATGAGCTGATCGGCACCAATTGCCGCTTCCTGCAAGGCCCCGAGACCGACCGCGACACGGTGGCCGAGGTGCGGGAAGCCATCGCCGAGCACCGCGAGTTCTCGACCGAAATCCTGAACTACCGCAAGGACGGCTCGTCGTTCTGGAACGCGCTGTTCGTCAGCCCCGTGTTCAACCGCGAGGGCGATCTGGTCTACTTCTTCGGCTCGCAGCTCGACGTCTCGCGTCGTCGCGACGCCGAGGACTCGCTCTATCAGGCGCAGAAGATGGAGAGCCTCGGCCAGCTCACCGGCGGCATTGCGCACGACTTCAACAACCTGCTGCAGGTCGTCTCCGGCCACAACGAGGTGATCCTGGCCCAGCTGGAGCGGCCCGAGATCGACCCCGCGCGCCTGCGTCGCGCCGGCGAGGCGGTGCGGGCGGCGACCGACCGGGCCGCCAAGCTGACGCATCAGCTGCTGGCCTTCTCGCGCAAGCAGCGGCTGGAAGGGCGGCTGCTCAACCTCAACGGCCTCGTCGAGAGCATGAGCGAGATGACCGGCAGCACGCTGGGCGAGACGATCCTCCTGAAGACCGTGCTGGCCCCCGATCTCTGGACGACGCGCATCGACCCGACCCAGGCCGAGGTCGCGCTCCTCAACGTGCTGATCAACGCCCGCGACGCGATGCCGGACGGCGGCACCGTGACGGTGCGGACCGAGAACCTGCTGATCGAGGACGAGGACGCCGCCCTCTACAAGACCGTGCCGCTCGGCGCCTACGTCGTGATCTCGGTGACCGATACCGGCACCGGCATGCCCTCCGAGATCCTGAACCGCGTCATGGAGCCGTTCTTCACAACCAAGGGCGAGGGCAAGGGCACCGGCCTCGGGCTCGCCATGGTCTACGGCTTCGCCAAGCAGTCGGGCGGGTCGGTCAAGCTCTATTCCGAGGTCGGCCACGGCACGACCGTGCGCCTCCTGTTCCCGGCCTCCGACCAGAAGGTCGAGGACGAGCGGGCGCCGACCCCACGCGCCGCCGACCGGCACGGCACCGAATCGGTGCTCGTCGTGGACGACCGGCCCGATGTCGCCGCGACCGCCGGCACGATCCTGGAGGATTTCGGCTACACGGTCACGATCGCCGATGGGCCCAAGGCGGCGCTGGACATCCTCGACGGCGAGGCCCGCATCGATCTCCTGTTCACCGACCTGATCATGCCCGGCGGCATGAACGGGGTGATGCTGGCCCGCGCCGCCCGCGAGCGCCAGCCCAAGATCAAGGTGCTGCTCACCACCGGCTACGCCGAGGCCTCTCTGGAGCGCACCGACGCGGGCGGCACCGAGTTCGAGATCATCAACAAGCCCTACAAGCGCATGGAGCTGGCCCGCCGGGTGCGCCGGGTCATCGACGGGCCGACCGGCGTCGGCTAGCCCAAACGGATGCTCGGCCGCATCCTCCTCGCCACCCTCGCGCTGCTGCTGGCGATCTCTGCTGGCGCGCTGACGCTCATGGGCGGGGTGCTGCTCGATCCCGCCTTGCGCGAAACCTTCGGCCGTCTGGGGCTCGCCGGCCTGCTCGCCGGCCTCACCGACCTGGCGGCGGGGCTCCCGCCGGACATGGCCGCGCTGATACTCGCGTTCCTGGCGCAGGCGCTCGCCCTCCTCGTCGTCCTGCCTCCGGTCCTGGCTGCGCTCATCGGCGCGTTGTTCGGCCTGCGCTCGGCCCTCTGGTACGGCGGTGCCTGCGCGGGGCTCACCGCGGCCCTGCCCTGGCTCGCCCGCGGCGCCATCCTGCCTACGGGGCCTGCGGCGGCGGCGGAGGCACGGCTCTCCGTTCTCCTGCTCGCGACGGGGGCCGCCTCCGGCCTGACCTACTGGCTGATCGCCGGCCGCTCCGCGGGCGCCCGTCGGCCCGAGCCGTGACGCATTTTTAGGGTGGACAGCCGCCCGCCAACGCTTAGAACCAAGGAGCGCGGCGCTCCCTCAACCTCCCGGCCCGCCGGGACGACGACCGGAGCCCCCAGCGCGGGCGTAGTTCAGTGGTAGAACGTCAGCTTCCCAAGCTGAATGTCGTCGGTTCGATCCCGATCGCCCGCTCCAATTCCTTCAAGCACTTAACGAGGTTCGGTGGTATCCCGAAAACGAGGGATACCACCAGGATACCACGGCTGGGCCCTTCAGGGTGCCCGGCCTGACAACGATTCGCCCGGGTTTCGAGCAACCCCGGGGGAGCGAAGTGGCGAAGGGCGGTCTGAACGTGAAGGTCGCGAGGCTGCGCGAGGAGCGCCTCGCAGCATCCGGCAATGGCAAGGCAGTCCCGGATGCCTATCAGGGCGTCACGAAGGACAAGATCGCCCGAGTGCTCAGGGGCATCGACTTCGCCGGCAACACCGACTTGGTGGACGGCGTGTTCGCCCTCTTGGACGACGAGACCACGAGCTGGTTCCCCACCGCTCCGGCCGGCGCCACGTTCGCCGACGGCGCCTCCACCGCCCATCTCGCCAGCCACGTCGGTGTACTCCAGCGCGGCGAGTTCAAGCTAGACCGCGAGGGGCGAGACTTCTGGATCAAGCCGCTGCGCGAGCTCGGCGGTATCGAGGCCATCCTCCTGAACGACGGCGCATTCATCCCTGGGCACGTGAAGGCCAAGTCGCCGAACTCAGCTTATCGGCTTAGCGAGGACCTCAAGGCCGTGCTCAAGGCACCGGAGGGCGAGTGGCAGGGGCTGCTGACCGCCTGGGCGGACGCGGACGCTGTAAGGACCCGGCGCGCGTTCCAGGCGGAGGCGGCCGAGGCGTCCAAGCTCCTCGTCGACACCGGGCACAGCGGTCTTATAGAGGCGAGCATCCATCAGTACGCCGAGCGGTTTTTGCCCAGCTACAAGGTCGTGTACGTCGACGACGGGGACGGAGACCGCATCACGGATGAGGACCGAGCAGCTCTCGCGGCCGCCGGCCTCACGCTGGAACTGGGCGACGCCATGCCCGATGTCCTGCTCTGGTGCCGGCAGACGGACAAGCTGTGGGTCATCGAGGCCGTGACCAGCGACGGCGAGGTCGACCTGCACAAGGTTGAGGCGCTCCAGAGGATGGCTAAGCGCTGCGGCAAGGCCGGGGTCGATTTCACGACCACCTACCTGACCTGGAAGGACGCCGCGGCCCGGCAGGGCAAGCACGGCAATATCGCAGTCGGTACATACATCTGGATACAGGCCGACCCCTCCAAGCACTTCAAGGTCGAGTCCTTCGCCTAGGGCCGCCCGAGGACCTCGCCCACCAGCGCGTCGATGCGGGCCAGGTTGGTCACACCCCGGGCCTGCCGGCCGAGCGCCACGATGGTTGGCACCGGCGGCATGGGCATGGCGCGGATCTCCGATGCGCCGACCTGCGTGTTGCCGTTCGTCGCCCGGAACCAGGTATCGAGCAGGGTCGAGTTCAGGAAGGCGGCGAGCCCGACGGCCTCCTCCTCGGTAAGCGAGCCACCCGGCCGGTAGATGTAGTTGAGGTGGTTCTCCAGCCCCACCATCGGCACGTTCATCGTGGCCGCTAGGTAAGGAGCGGCCACTAGGCGGCGCTTCTCCTCCTTGGCCGAGAACCGACGCATGACGACGTAGTTGGCGTTCGGCACCAGGATGTTGCGGGAGCCTATCCGGTCGAGGATGTGCTCGTTCTTCCGCTTCACCAGAGGCCAGCGGATCTCCATTGGATGAACGTGGTTCAGCCAGAGGAGCGGCACGGTCCCGGAACCGCCGGTCGCGCTCTGGAACTCCTTTGCCCGAAAAGCGACGACCGGCCCCGTTGAAATCTTCCAGCCGTGCGTGGCAAGGCGCCCCTGCCAAGCGTCGACCGCCCGCATCAGATCCTCGTCGCCCTCGGTCGCCGGCATGCGCAGGACGAGGTCGTTCGAGGCAAGGTCTAGGACCTCGCCGATGCGCTTCGTGCGCGTCTCCCGCTCCGCCAAGTCACCGATGCCGGCGGAGGTGCTGATGGTCACGTCGCCGTCCTTCCAGCCATCGTCGCGGACGGCATGCAGGATGACGTTCTCCTGGAGCACAGCGTCGCGCGCGAAGGCGTCCCGGCGGGACCCGAAGACGTGCATTTCCTGCGGCCGGACGAGACCGAAGAACCGGCGCCGGAAGGCCCGGAAGTAGTCGCCCGAGGCGAAGCTGCGCGGGGTGATGAAGACGAGGTCGCCGCCCTTCCGAAGAAGCGCGGCGCCGATGGCCATGAACAGGCCGTAGATGTTGGGCTGACCGTGGACAACGCTCAGGGCGGCCTGTGCGCGCGGATCGGCCTTGTTGAGCTTGAAGTAGGGCGGGTTGGCGATGACCACGTCGTACGTGCGGTCGGCATCTGGTGCGAAAAGGCTTCCGAGCCCTTCGAGAGCGTCGGCGTTCGCCATTACGAAGTCGGCCGTTCGAAGGTCGCAGGTCACCTCAGCGCCCTGCTTGGCAGCCCACTGCTCTACCCCGCGAAGGACCTTCCTTAATTCCTTAGCCAGCGTCTTGTCGACCTCATAGGCGACGACGTGGATGCGGGTTGCGCCGCGCCGCACTAGGGCCTCGACCGCCGCGGCAGACAGGATGCCCGCGCCGGCGCAGGGGTCGAGGACCCGGACGATACCCTTATGGAACCCAACTAGGCTCGCCATGAAACGCGCCACCTCGGGCGGCGACAGATAGAGGCCATGGTCGCGCCGATGGTCAGCATCGACGATAGCCGCATAGGCGGACCCTACGGCATCGCTCAAGGCCACTGGATCGCGGGTTCTGGCTAGGGTGCTTGGCGAAAGGTCGTTCATGGAGGGAGCATAGCCACGGGATCCCCGAAAGCATCAGCTCGCTCTGAGTTGTCCCAAATTTCCCGGCGGCGCTCGCGGACCGCCTCGTCGAGGCGCCCGGCATCCTCGTCGTCGAGCGCGGCGACGGCGCGCGCGAGCTCGACCAGTTCCGTGTCCGTCAGCATGTCCCGGTCCCTTCCCGCTAGGGAGGGTACGGGGATCCCTCGATTCGTACAGGGACGCCGCCGGGCCGGTGGCGCGCCGCCGGGGCCGTGCTATCCCGAGGCGCATGGAGATCCGACTGCATTACGCCTACGCCGAGACCTGCTCTTGCCCCGAAGGATGGACCGTCGTCGGCGCCGTTGGCGCCGGGCGCCTGGCGCTCGCCTACGATCCGGAGCGGCGTCCCCACCTCATCGGCGAAGGGGTGCCGGTTCCGCTCGACCGCGCCGAAGTCAACGCCGCCCTGGCGCACGCCGTCGACGCCGCAGCCTCACGCCTCTGGCCGGGCGGCTGGACGGTTCCGTTCGCGCAGGTCTTCAATGTCAACCGACGGTCCCTGCTCCCCGACCGCCTGGCCCGCCAGGGCCTGCCGCCGGGTGTTCTGAGGGCCCTCGGGGACATGTCGTCAGAGCCGGACCCCGAGGGCCTGGGCTGGATGCTGATGTCGCTCGCCCGCTACGCCGACGCGTGGGGGGAACACTCGAACCCGAACGAGCGGATCGAGCGCGCCATGCAGGCGGCCTCGAACGCGTCCGAATGGCTGAAGATCGCCCGGCGCACGCTACCCGCATGGCGCCCCAAGGATAACGAACACGATCCTTCGGCGGATACCATTCCTTAAGACCTCCAGGCTAGAACGGTCGGACGAGCGGATTGGGGCATGGGCCTCGATGAGCTCTGGAGAAGACCATCATGACCGAAGCCTTTGAGAGGGCGGAGGGCCCGAGCGCGCACCACATCCTGCGTGGCATCGTTCCGGCCCCATCCCGCCACGACCCCCATCCCTTCCTTCCCCTCATCGCCTACACGGCGTCCGTGTGCCCGGTGACGCCCGACCTGCGGGAGCCGGACGAGGGACTCGACGCCGAGGACGACCGCTACGCGGGCATGCTCTGGTCCGCCTGCGCGATCCGCGACCACCTGCTGTCGTCGACGTGCGACCTCGCCATGGCGCGCATCCAGGTCGCCACGCTGAGCGCCGCGGCCGCCGCGCTGGCCAAGCGTCTCGATGCGGAGCCGATGTCCATCCTCGACGTCTCAGCCGAGCGGGCCGTCACCCTCACCATCAGGATCGCGCAGATCGCCGACGTCTGCCTCGCCGAATGCGGGGAACGCGAAGCGCTGATCCGGCTCGCCGAGACCGCGGAGACGTGCGCCGCCCTGTGCGCGTCCGGCTACCAGCCCTTCGCCACCGGCGCCCGGCACGTCCTCGCCACGCAGGAAGACCTCGGCGAATGGCGCCCGGGACACCCCCCGCTGGCGGTCATCGGAACGGCGATCCAGGTCGGGCGCAACGCCCTCGCCCGGCTTGAGCACGAGACCGGCCGCGCCTCGGAGCGTCCGGAGCGTCCCACGCACGCCGAGGAGATGGACGACGACCGCGCGGGCATCGTGCGCCACATGCCGTCGGCGCCGAAGCCCGTCCCCGTCAAGCCGGTACCGGCGTCCGAGCCGGCGCCGCAGGGAAGCGGCGTCGTCATCTTCCCGGCGTCCGTCCTCGACGCCCATGCGACCGCCGAGGGCAAGCGGGACGTCAAGTCGGCGCTCGGCGCGGCCCTGGACAAGCCGCTCGCCCTGACGCCGGTCCCGGAGGACTGGAACGCCTGGGAGACGGCACGCCTCGCCATCTCCCCTTGGGGCGGCGACGCCTTCCGGGCGATCCGCGAGGGACAGGCCGGCCGGACGCACGTCGGCCGGGACGTCATCTGCTTCGTCGGCCCTGCCGGCGCCGGGAAGTCGCATCTCGTCCGGGAGGCCGCCGAGAGCCTGGGCGTGCCGTTCGCCCGCTTCGGGGCGGACAGCGCGGCCGAGAACTCGTTCGCCGGGACCAACGCCAGGTACACGACCAAGCACCCCTCTTTCGTCGAGCAGGCGATGGCACGGCACCGGCACGCCGGACCCATGATCCTCGTCGAGGAGCTGGAGAAGGCGGCGGGCACCCGCCACTCGAACGGGGGGCGCCTCCACGACTGCCTCCACGGCATGTGGGAACCGGAGACCTGCGGCGACTGGCACTCGGTCTTCCTGCTCCACCCGGTGTCGCTCGCCCACGTGCCGTTCGTGTGCACGGCGAACTTGCTCGAAGGCCTGCCGACGAGCCTGCTCGACCGCATGAAGATCGTGCGGGTACCCGAGCCGGGTCCGGAGCACCTCGGCGTCCTGGCGCCCCGGCTGGCCCGGGCGGTCTGCCGCGAGACCGGACAGGACGAGCGCTTCGGCGACCTTGACGGCGACGAGATCTCGGCCCTGGCCGACGCCTGGCGGGGAGGCTCGATCCGCCGCCTGCGCCGCCTAGTCGAAATCTGTCTCCGGAGCCGCGAGAGCGGCCCCGCGGCGATGCCACGCCACTAGCCCTCCGGAGACCGCCATGACGACGACACCCGGCCTGGACGCCGTCCAGGAACGCCTCCGCACGGCCCAACGCGACCGCCGCGCCTCCATCCTCGTCCTCGGCGCCGTCGGCATCGAGATCCAGCGCATGCAGGCCGACGTCCGCGCCGGCCGGGCCCGCGAGGACGACGTCATCCACGACGCCGGCGTCCTGCTCGGCGCCGCCCTGTCCACTCCCTACCGCCCTCTCATGGAGAGCTCCAATGACCGCATCCCGTACGTCCTCTGAGATCCCGCCGCTCCTGAAGGACGAGCACATCATCTGGCGCGCCGCCAGCCTCGCAGCGTCGAGGATCCACACTGGCATGCGCGCCGGCAGGCACTCGCGGTGGCACGCCAAGAGGGCCGATGACCGCGTCTGGGAGATCTCCCGCGAGGTCGACGCAGGCACGCTCCATCCCGCCATCGCGGCGCTCGAACTGCTCCGCGTCGAGCTCAATCTGGCCCGGACAGCCGCCAGGAAGCGCCGCAATGGCTGACGCCGAGGCGGCCGCCGCCGACGCGGGCCGTCTGCGCCCGCTCCCTCACCCGGACGGGATCGCATCGCGACCCCGCCTGCCCCTGACCCCTCATCCCACCCGAAGGAGACCACGATGATCGAGATCGAGATCGAGTTTGAAACTCCCACCCCTCGCCCGCCGAGCAAGCGCAAGCGCAAGCCGCGCTCCCCCTACGTCAACCCGGCCAACTACGTGGAGCTTCTGGCCAGGATCCCGACCGCCGCCGAACGCATCCATGCCGCCTGGGAGGCCGGCATCGTCCCCGATTTCGTCGGGCGCCGCGGCAGGGAGAACGTGCTGGGGCACGGAGAGACGCTGGCGAGGGGGATCATGAAGCTGGACGAGGTCCTCCGCCTAGCGCAATGGGTCGAAGCCATCGACAACGCCTACAACCTGATCCCGCGGCATCCTCCGGCGCCGTGACGGTCGAGCTGCATCGCCATACGAGGCGGCGGTGCTGGTCCGTGCGCGAAAGCGGCCGCGTCGTCGCCCACGTCGAGGCAATGGCCCTGGCCGGCGCCTTCCTCGTCGACGGCCGTCCCATCACCGCCGCCGCGGCCGCTTGGTTCGAGCCCGATGGTACCGCCTGGGCCCTCGCGCCCATCCCCTCCCTGGGGCCCACGCCATGATCATCGCCCTCCTCGACCACGCCGTCACCCGCCTCGCCGTGATCCCCGTGCTGACCGCCGGCTACGTTGCGGCCGCCCAGCCCGAGCCGCCGCCGTTCCCCCAGCACGGCGACCGTTTTTTCCTGGCCGTGCGCGGTCCGGTCGTCGGCGGCCGCGCGGGATTCGCGCGGGTCTACGCCACGCCGGTCGGCAAGGACGGCTGGACGACGACGGTGACGTGCGGGACCGTCGACGTCCGGACCGGGCGGGAGCGGATCGAGCTCCAGGCCCCGGGGACCGCCTACCGCGACCGGGACGGGTTCACTGGGACGTGGTCGCCCCTGAGCGGCCGGTACGGCGAGGCGCAGATGCGCACATGGAGCGTCGACCGCCAGGACGGCCTCGACGTCGTCGTCTCGATGAGCGGCCCATGCCCCGACAGCGGCACCGGCGACGTCTCGTCTGGTGACTAGCCAGGGCGAGGACTAACCTCGGCCGGAGGAGACCGACGATGCGCAGTAGCGAGTACGACGACGAGACGATGGACGGTCCGGAGCCGACGGCCGAGGAACACGCGGTCGCCGAGGCGGCCCGGCGCCGGCGCGACGTCGCCGAGGCGGTGCGCAGCGTTCGCCTCGCGCGGCGCATGCCCGTCAGGCGCCTGTCCGCCGTCACCGGCATCGCGGAGCGCACCATCGACGACCTGGAGGCGGGCCACGCGGTCGACGTCGGCATGGCCGTCCTGGTGGCGGAAGCGGTCGGCCTCGATGTCGTGGCGACGATGACACGGCTCGCCAGGAACGTGCCCGAGACCGCCCCGCAGGCCGACGAGGATGCCGGCCTTCCGTCCCCGCTGGACTAGCGCGGCTGTTGGGATCCTCGATCATCCCGCGCGGAGGGACCGGCATGGACGCGACACTGGCGACGACGTGGGCGATCTGCGCCCTCGGCCTGGCTGTGGCCGGGTGGGCCGCCGCGGGCACGCCGCGTGTCGCGGTGAGCACCGTTGAGCATCACGGCGGCATCCCGCGTGTGCGGGGGGCATCGCACAACACCGAAATCGCCCCTTCGGTGACATTCGTCGTCACCCCGCCTGCGACATCTGAGCACTGAGCCCCAACCATTTTACCAACAGGGTGATGGCGGAGCCGTTGTTGAAATGGCGCTTCCCGTTGGAGGTTCAGACCCTGGGCACGCGCCAGGGCGAGATCTCCGCCGTCCTCCCCCGCGGCGCGTTCGCCAGCCGGTACGGGAATTCGGCCTTCCGCTCCTGCAGCGCCTCCCAGACCGGGTCCGGGACGCCGAAGGGGACGGCGAAGTAGTCCACCTGGCGGTTGCCGCCGATGACCTGAACGTAGCCCAGGGAATACAGCAGGGAGGCGTACCCGCAGTCCGGGGTGTTCTCGAACGTGCGCTGGTTGTGGTGCAGCAGATGGGCGAAGATCTGCCGCTCCTTCTCGCTCAAGTTCGGGATGTAGCTGATGAACTCGCGCTTCCGCTTGGCGTTCAGCTTCCGGAATACGTAGCCCTCGTAGCGCGGCTTCACGAACCAGACGATGGCCCGGTACCCGGCGCCGAGCAGCAGGCCTGCGGCCAGGCCGCCGGACAGCAGCCCCATGACCGCGATGATCAGCGCCGCGACCGCCGGGAGCTCCATTGGGAGCTCACCGATGCGGTTCAGGTAGAGCGTCGCCGCGGCGAAGGCGGCGAGGCCGACGAAGGTCGGGATGCCGGCCTTGAGGAAGTCCAGCCACTTGGCGTCAGGCAGGGTCATGCCTCCAAGGTAGGAGGGGTCCCGCCTAGTGGCGATCACAGGCGACTACAAGCTCCACAGGTTTCACGGCCGGCATCGAGGCCGCGTCGTAGCCCTTGAGGACGCGGATGGTCTCGGCGCTGACCTGGCGCCCGTCGAGGAAGGCCCCGGCGTCGATGGCGTCGAGCAGGATCGCGCAGCATGCCCGGATGTGGGCGAGGTGCGAAACGCCGGACTGCTCGTCGAGGTCCTCCCCCGCGGCCCATAGCGTCAGGTGCCGCTCGATGGCGCCGACGTAGGTCTCGGCGTCGATGGGGTCCCGGCGCCAGTTCCAGCGCCCGTAGGCCTTGGCCGGGCAATCGGCGCCGAGGCCAAGGACGGCGGCCTCTTGCACCAGGGCGACGCGGGGGATGAGCTCCAGCGGGAGCTTCCGCATCCCGGCCGACCGCTTCGGCTTCTCGGCCGGCGCGGCGTCCCGGGGGACCGTCGCCCGGGGCAGCGTCGGCCTCAGCGGCAGTGCCGGGGCGGTCACGCCGCCAGCCTCATGCCGGGGCGGTGATGGCGGGTGGGCGGTCAAGGCTGGCTCGAGATCGGCCTTCTGTCCGCAGCGGCGTGACAACCCGAACGGGGGGCTATTGAGGGGAGTGGCCCAGCCCATGCGGATGGAAGGGTATAAGGTTTGGGGGAAGGTTTGAACGGCTCGGGTCCCACGGTCCGGGTTCCCGTCCCCAAGTCCCGTAGGATTGCGCGGGAAGGGGTCTCGGCAACGGGCGTGACAACTCGAACGGGGGTTGTGCCGACGGGAATGGGGCGGTCCCATGCGGATGGGCGGGTATAAGGATCGGGGGAAGGTCATGGCCGATCGGGCTTCCACGGTCCGGGTTCTCCCCGGCGGGTCTCGTCAAGGCCTGCGGCGGCGGCTTCCGAAGACCCGGCGTGACAACCTGAAACCGCGAAAGACCTGCCCGCCATGGAGATGAAATGCGCGAATGGCCCTTGCGGTATGCGGATGCAGACGTATAGTAGTCGGTGGGGAATAGGTCCCCAGAGCTTCGCCCTTCGTGTCAGCGTCGACAGAGATCTTCGACACGCTCGCCCCGCAGGCCCGGGCCTACACGCGCCACGTCCATCGGACGACCGGCGCCCGGGTCACGGCGGAGGCCATGGGGACGTTCCTCCAACAGGCGGTGGCGCGGTACGTGGTCGGCGGCGGGGTCGGCGAGCTCACGGACGCGGTCGTCGAGGACACGTGCCGGTCGGTGACCCGGTTCTGCGTCGCCATGCCGGTGCAGGGCTTCAGCGACGCCAGGCAGAGCCTGTTCCGAGCCATGGTCCCCAAGGCGAAGGAGTGGGCGAAGGCGGACCGCCGGACCCGGCGCGCGCCCGTCGACCGCGACCGGCTCAGAGCCCACCTCCAGCGCGAGGCAGGGGCCTTCGTGGCCGTCCCCGGGCAGGCGTGCACCGACGAGGAGCGGGCCGCCGTCGTCGAGGCCCTGACCGGGTTCTTCGGGCGCATGCGGGCGGTCAAGCCCCCGGTTGTCCGACCGAACCGCACGTCGCAAGGACTGGCGGAGACTTCCTACCAGGTCAGGGTAACCCAGGAGCTGGAAGACGCGTCGGCGGACGAGGCGGGGCGCAAGGCCCGTCCGCTCTCCATCGACGCAATCTTGGATCGGCTGAAGACCGACCACGTCGTCCTGACCGACGGCCGGACGACGAGGGGCCTGTCCGGCGTGACGCGGGCCTCGGTCCGCGGCGCCGTCGAGCGCCACCGGGGCCAGCCCCGGCGCGCCGCCACCATCAACCGCCTTTCCCCGACCGCGCGCGACCTCGTCGGCGCCCTGGAGGCCGAGCTCCCGCAGAACCGCATCAGCGTCGTCGAAACCATCGCTCTCGCCGGTAAGCTGTGGGCGCCGTCGCGGACGCCCGAGGGCAGTCGTCAGCACGTCCGCCGCCTGCGCGTGGCCGCCGAGGTCATCGAAGCCGCGGACATCGGGTTGCACCTCGCCGTCGCCGGGTCTCATGTCGTCGTCGGGCGCGGCCGCCGGCTTCCCGAGGGCGAGAGGCTGCAGGCCATCGTCGACGCTGCCGTCTCGCCCCGGCGCGGAAGGAAGCGCATCGCCGTCCTGTCCCGCGGCCTCGTGCCGTCCCGCCGGGGCCTATGGGGCACGATTGAGGGCGACGTTGCCCAGGCCGTGTGCCGCGTCGCCGCGTCCCATGCCGGGCACGACGACTACTGGCTCGCGATGACCGCCGTTGGGCTGCACGGTGCCGCGCAGGACGTCTCCACGGTATGGGACGGCGCCGGCGAACCCGTGCAGCACGACAGCTTGGTCCTGGCCGACGCCATGTCGAAGGCGGCGGCAAGCGAGGTCAACGGGCGCCTCTCGTCCCAGACGCAGGACGGCGTCGAGCTTGTCCGCACCATAGTCACCCGCGCGTGCGAGGCGGGCCTCGATCAGGCCTGGGCGCTGTACGCCGCGAAGGGCGACATGGCCGACCGCCTCCGCCGGGACCCGTCCGGCGCCCGCGAGCGGGTCCGGCGCATCGGGGCGGCCCTGTCGAAGGCCCCGTGCCCGGAGGCCTGGGAGGCGGCGGTGCTACTCGACGCCTATTCCGCCCGCCCCGGCCGCCGCCACTCGCACCCCGTCGTCGTCATGCCCCGCGCGCCAAAGCCCGCCGCCCCGGCGCCGGCCCCTGAGCCGGAGTTCTACCCGACACACGTCAAGGACGCGGTCCTCAGCCTCGATATGATCGAGGAGATTTCGGCACACTGGCGCGTCAACGCGGTGCGGCCGGCGATGCAGGCCATGCGGGCCGTCTACATGGGCTTCGACGTCGAGGACGCTAAGAAGTTCGACCTCGACGAGCTCCCGGTCCCGACGACGGTGGACGAGGTCGCCGAGGGACTCCGTCGGGTCCTGCGCTGGTGGAAGGCGCCTGAACTCGCGATGGTCGCGCGGCTCGACGATGAGATGCAGGGCGCCCTGCGCCAGGCCATCGTCAACTCGGGCATCGCCCTGCGCGAGCACGGCGGCCTGGCGTTCCGCTACGCAGCCAGCGTCGTCCTGGTCATCGCGTCGTACTGTGGCACGGTCGACGGCGCGCGCAGTCTGCCCCGTCGCCTCGCCGAGGCTGACGAGCGGTTCCGGTGGGGGCTCGCGCGCATGGCGTCGGCGGCCGCCTGACGCTGGTGGCTTGCTGGCCGGGATGGCACGATCCGCCCATGACCGACACCACCCCCACCACCGAACGCGAGAGCACCGCGGCCGCCCGTCGCCGCGTCGCCGCCGCCGACCGTGCCAGGAAGTGGCGCGAGGAGCAGCGCGAGGCCGACGCCACCCGGCAGGCCGAGATCGACGCCCTCCGTGCCGAGGTCGCCGACCTGCGGGCCCAGCGGGATGGGCTGGAGCAGGTCGCCGAGGCTGCCACCGTCGACGAGGACCTCGTGCGGGCGCTAGTCAAGATGGGCGGCCTGCACCGGTCTCCGGCCGGCCCGCTCGCTATCGGCAAGCCGCAGGTTTCCGTAGCAGACGTCGTCAGCGTCGCGGGCTACCTGCGATGCGGGGGGCGATCCGCTGGGCAGGAGGTCTACGACGCGGCCCGGGGCCGGGTCCTTGACCGCCTCGCGCAGTTCGTACTGCCGCGCGGGGCGTAGAGACATCGCCGATGGGATGTGGCGAACGATGCTGGGCTCTCTCGAAGACACTTGGGTCTCGCGAAGGGGCGTTGTTGTCCAGCGTGGAGGCAAACTGGCGACGACGCAAGAGGTCGTCAAGCTTACCCTTCGTAAACAGCAAGGTTCGGGCCTGGCCGCGGTGGATCCATGGGGAAGACCGCGATAGTCTTGGGACCGTTGCGGCTGGCGCCTTTGGCTCGAAGGCCGCTCAGGCTTCCAATAGCGGGACGTGTCGTGCCGGGAACCAAGTCCAGCGCCGTGATGAAGGCCGCCGAGAAGGCGGAGTTTCTGCAGAAGGTGACGGCGACGCTGGAACGCGCTCATGCGGCGTCCGAGGCGGCCTACGAAGCGTTCACCCGGTCCGCCAGGCGCAATGAGAGCGGGTTGATCGTCGACACGTTCGGCTGGGCCCACGTGATCATGTACACGCCTACCCGCCGGCTGCAGGACGCCTTGAAGGCCCTCGGCGAGACGGAGCGCACCTCCAACGGGACCTGGTACGTCTCGCGTTTCCCGCGCGATGCGGACACGCAGAGCATCACGGCCTACGAGGTCGCCTGCCGGGCGGCGTGCAAGGTTTTCGACCAGGAACTGGCGGGCGAGGGCAGCTTCCACGTCCAGACCCGCATCGACTGACGCCTGGCGGCGCGAACTAGGCACGTCCTCGCTCGGGTACCGTCACCACCGTGATCACCTCGCCTGAGGACGGGCGGAACGATTACTCGCGCACGTCGTGGTCCTGGCAACAGGGGAAGTCGAACCATGCGTCGGCCCCCACCATCCGGGGGTGCGAGGACTCGGTCTCATCCCTGTGAAGCATGCCGAACGCGAAGCTCTCGGGATCGAGGTCGGTGCGCAGCCGCCACCGAGGGGACACCGCCTCCGACTTCCAGAACCAGCGCCGGCCATCCAGGCCGTCGCGCACCATCGTGACGGGGAAGCGGTTCGCCCGTACCGCCTTCAGGAGCGTCGCCGTTCGACTGGCGTCGAACGTCCCGGCCAACTCGTCGAGCGCCTGGATGGTGAGGCTGCGCATCCGCCGCACCAGCGGGTCGAAGAGGTATCCCGGCAGGATCAGGTCGGACGCGAAGTCGTCGGCCTGCCGCTCGGGGTCGAGCGCGCTGCCGGCGAAGCGCCCGATCTGCTTGTCCGTGCAGAGGAGCAGCCTGTTCCGGTGAAGGTGCCAGTGCCCGATCTCGTGGGCCAGCGAGAACCGCCTGCGCGTATGGATGCTCTCGCTGTTCACCGCGATGATGGCGTGCCGGGCATTGCCGACGATGGTCGCCTCGCATCGGTCCATGGGCCGGAACTTCACCAAGGCGCCCTGCGAGAACGCGATGGCTTCGAGGTCGATCTCGCCGGGTGCCCGGATGCCGAGGTCGTGGAGCAGGCGTTCCGCTTGGCTGGGAGCGCTCACGCCTCGCCGTCCCCGTCCCGAAGCTGCGAGAGCCTTTCCAGGTCGGCGAGGTCTTCGAGCAGGCCTTCCTCGTCGCGCTCGGACAATCCATCTCCCTTGCGCGCCGCCATCATCATCCCGGAGGCGGCCGGCGCCCGCGACCTCATCGCGGCGAGGCGCTCCCTCTGGCGCGCGAGGTCGAGCGGGACGACTTTCTCCTCCCGCCGGAACGCCGCCAGACCTTCGCGCGCCTGTGCCATCCGTGCCTGCGCGCATTCCTCGTGCGCCGCGGCCAGGCGCGCCTTCATGAGGGCGACCACCTCGTCGGGCGAGCGGCCCTCCTCGACGGATTCCTCGCGGAGATCCGCCTCCGAGGTTTCGAGGATGTTGTCCAGGAAGGCCTCCTCGATGTGGTCGAGGGGCGTTCGCGGGGTCGATTTGCCTGCGGTCATCGCGTCCACCTTCCCGGGAAGCGCTTGTCCGACTGTTTCCTGATCTTCTTGATCACGTAGTGAACCCTGTTCGGGGCAAGCCCCGTTTCCTCGTACAGGTCGGCACCTTTCAACCCGAGGGAGAGCGCAGTGACGACGAGCTCAACCTCCCCGTCGCCCGGGAAGAGGCCGATTAGGTCGCCGACGGCACCATCGCCCTCGGCCTTAAGCAGGGGCGCTTCGGGGTCCTCCCCGGGGGCGAACAGGACGTCCGCCGGCGCGAGTCCCTCTTTCTGCTCTCCCGTCGCCGTCGGTGGGGAAGCCTCGAAGGATACCTCCGCCAGCATCCGCGACCGCCGGTGGCCCGCGATGCTCCAGATGGCGTCGGCAAGGAACTTCACCACGGAAACCCCTCGGGGGCATTTCCGCTTGCCGGCAATCGCCCGGCAGAGGGCTTCCTGCACTAGGTCGCCGTCGCGGAAGTCGGTGCCGCCGCGGTAGCGCGCATCGACCTTCGCGAGCCTGAGCCAATCGGCGCTCGTCAGCGACGCGAGCGCGGCGCGCATCTCTGCATCGTCGAGATGATCGTCCCCGTCGGCATCGACCGACGCGGACGCGTCCTGCCCCCCCATTCCCCCGCTCCCAATGCCCTATGCCGGGCATTTCGACGAATTCGGAAAAGTTTTTGTCCGGCCCGGGTCCGAATCCCACGCCCTGGCCGGCATAGGGCCCCAGGATGCCAGCCCGGCAGCGGGACGCAACCTTGAGGAGGCGCCCGGCCAGGCGGTCGCCCACCTGTGCCCTCCCTGGAAGACGACGGAGTACGACAGATGAAGCAGCCCGGGCTCGATGGCCGGCACCGCGATCAGAACGGCCAGATCCGCCAGAAGAACCGCCACGCTGGGCCGGCTTCTGGGACCAGGACCATCACATCTGGCTCATGACCGCCTTCGGCGAGCTCGTGGACCTGTCGGTCGAGGTCCTCCATCGACATCCCGCCGCCGGAGGGCCGGACGACCTGCCGAACCTGCCGCTCTGGTGGACGGACCCAGGCACTTGGCCGCCGGTCATCCGCTACCTCCCGGATACCGAGGTTCACGACCTCGGCGACCCCGAGGACGCCATCGACCTTCGGCTATTCGAGCGTCAAGTCATGGCGCGTCTTGCCGGGATGCTGCGCGATGGCACGGTCGACGACGTGACCTTCGGACCGATCCTCGACGGCTTGGACACCTTGAACGCGATGACCAAGGCAGGGGCGCCCTGGGCGAGCCGAGCCTTCCTGATGCAGAGGCACGGCGTCCCGCTGCCACCCTGGGTTCGTGCCAGGGAGGCCGAACTCATGAATGCCTGGGCCTCGCGCAGGTCACCCACCAGTCGCCTCGGCGACGTTCCCGGCGTCCTAGGCACATCATGAAGGGCCCGACCCACCGGTCGGCCCGTCGGTCCGTTGCCTCAGCCCGTTACGCCAGCGAGCGCCCGGGGATGCAATTCGGCTTGGTAGGTGCTGGAGTGTCGGAGCAACCGGCGCATTTGGTCCATCCAGCCGAGGTCCCGGGCCGCCGCGTCGTAGATGCAGATGGAAAGGCCCATCGTCAGGGCGGGCTCGATCTTGGCATAGGCGTTCGAGACGCCCATGGAGACCAGCGTCGGGTCGGCCAGGGGCCGCCGGACCAGCATCGCGAACTCGATGTACCGGATGTCGCGGTCGCGCAGGTGGAAGACCACGGACTTGTGCCGGAAACGGGGACGCTCGAAGACCGGGCACGGTCGCAGGTCGACGAGCGCGGTCACGGCGTTCAGCGCCAGGAGCTTGAACAGCCGCTCCTCGTCGAGCGCCCCGACGTCGATGAACGCGACCTTGCCGCGGCCCTCGTCACGGGCAGGGAAGAGGGAGTGCTGCACCTGCACGCAGGGCGCGGCGGGCGCGACCGCGGTCCTGACCGGGAAGCCTATGACCTTGGCTTCAAGCATTTCGCTTCTCCGGCACGAGGGCGGCAGCCTTCTCTTCCACGGATTCCAAAGCTCTCAGGCGGACCGCGTGTTCCGGGACGCCGCCGACAGGGACCCGGTAGCTCCCGTCCTCGTTCTTCAGTTCGGTCCGCTTGACGAAGAAGTCCTCGTACATGCGCACGCCTACCCCCGTGAAGGGGACCACGACCATCCTGTCCACACCCACGGCCGAACCGCCCTTCGGGCGCTTCGGCAGCTCGTTGGCGATGGCGTCGGAATGCAGCTCGCTCGCGAGACTCTTCTTGTAGGGCTCGACGTAGTAGACCCGCTCGACCCCAGCGGTCACGAGGTGCCGGGCGCAGTTATGGCACGGGTACGTCGTGCAATAGAGCGTCGTGCCCACCGGCGACACGCCCTTGCGGGCCGCCGAGAAGAGAGCGTCCATTTCGGCGTGTATCGACCGGGAGTATTCGATCAGGTCCTTGACCCCCGGCATGTCCCCCATGATCTCGGCCTTGGCGATGAGCTTGGCCGAGATGTCGGCCTGGGCCCTCTCTCGAGCAGTCTTCGCGACATCGATGCCGGTCTCAGGCACTGGGTGGGCGGCCAAGGCTAGGTCCGCGCTGAGGTTTGTCGCCATCCAGCGGGCGAGTTCGTTCCTTAGGTTGTTCTTCTTACGGGTGTTGTGGCAGCCGACGAACTGCAAGCCACCCTCGCCGGTCCATTGCCACGAGCTGCAGCGGTTGTCGTCGGGGCTGTCCTCGTCGTACACGCCGCCGCCGAACGCCGGCGGGTCGTTCGTCCCCGTCGAGACAATGGTCCCGTCATCTGCGGTCAAAGCAGCTCCGACTTGACGTGAGAGACAAGACGATTGCCGGGCGGCGGCATAGGCGTGCTTGATCGCCCGCTCGGCCCGCGTCGGTCGAACGAGGCCCGTTCCAAGTAGGAGGTTCGTGAAGCGCCGGAGATCGTCCGTGAGGTTCTCACCCTCCTGACTGACCTCGTTGTTGTCGATGAAGAAGTCGGCGAGGTGAAAGGCGTCCCGCACCTGCTGGCCGTGCGGTCTCCCGACGTCCTTCTCGTCCCGCTCCATGTACCGAAGCACCTCCTCACGGTCGACGCCACGGTACTTGGCGACAGCCATCTGCGCCCCGATTAGCCGCCGCTCGCGGTTGGCGGGCTCACAGTGCGTGGCAACGAGCCGGAACGACTGCCCGTAGACGTTCTGGAGGAGCTTCACCTCGTCCGAGTGCTTGATGGAGTCGAGGATAACGGCCAGCCTCCTCTCGCCTGGAACGGCCTCGCCCCGCAGCTTCATGATCTCACGAACCGCCAGCGCGGCCACGGCATGGTTGCCATGCGCCTTTCTGAGTTCGTCCCCGAGGTTCTGCAGGTCGCAGGCCCGCGCGAACCGTGACGGACCCAAGTTAACGCCCGTACCGAGTTGGGTTATCGGACTGTCGGCGAACTGCCGCTCGATCAATGTGCTCAGCTTGACCGGCTCGACGTCGTAACCGGCGACTTCCAGGAGAAGCTGAAGCCGCTTCACCGCTGTCGAGCAGCCCGAGCCGGCGAACCCGACGATGCCGATCACCAACTCCTTCGACAACGGGGAGACGTCGGATGGATCGGGCGCGTCCCCGGCGTCCGGTACGACCTTCAGCTTGGTGTTGCCCGCCATCACCACTGACCGCCGCCCCTCGTCCCGGTTCAGCGCGGCCTTCGGCCGGCCGGCTCGAATCCCCCGCCACATGGGACCCTATGGTGGCAAACCTTACCGATGCGTGGGCATCCGACAATGGTCGAGATCTCCTGCCAGGAGCCTATCCACGATGGTCCTTACGTTCGCCTTTCCCACCTGGCCCGCAGCCTTCCCAACGGTGCGGACAGCCACGTCCGGCCCAGGCGTCCCGGCCGTCCGTTCGGATTGGCGCAGGACGTCGACGACCAAGCCGCTCCCGTTCATTTCCTGCGCCTTCTAGTACTACAGCCGGGTTTTGTGCGTTGTCATGGCGGAGGTAGGCCATGAGGCGGCTGATGGGAGCGGATGCAGCGGGCTGGGCGCAGAGTTTTGACG
>NZ_LMQV01000042.1 GCF_001425465.1 Methylobacterium sp. Leaf456 | reverse complement strand
TCCGCGACGTCGATCTCTGCGTTGGAGCCTTCAAACCCTTCCGGCAGGTGGGTCCTTTTTGGACGCCGATCCTGGGTCCCGATTGGACGCCGATTGACAGCCGCCGCTCTCGGAGTGAGCCTCGATCAGCTCGAAGGGGCGCACGCGGACCTGATGGCGTCGGTCGGTCTACCGAGCGGTGTCCTCGCCATGCCTGGCGTGATCGAACTCCTGCACGCCTTCGCCAAGATCACGAAGCCCGAACTCCGTGCCGCCGCGTTGGCCGCCGTTGCAGGGATAGCGAAGGTGCCTGCCGTGACGGCGCCAGCTCGGCTGAAGCTCGTCGAGGCCAAGGCCGACCTGACCTCTCGGGTAGCCTGATGCCCTGCCTCCGCTCGATCACTGCCGGGGCATCGTGTGTCCCCGACACCCGAGGCTCACAGGCGATCAACATCACCGAAAGCCCCTGTCCTAAACCGCAAAATCGGGCGTCCGGGATGTCCTCAGGACACGATTTGCGGACACGGCGGACAAGGCAAAATCGGGGTTGGAAATGGCCCCGCTCTTGAGATGTGGGCCAAACCTCGATTGTGGGGGAAACATCAAAAACGCCAATCCCTTAGCCACAGCCCGTCCCAGGGTGCTTAGAGGATAGTTCCTAGGGGCACTCCGAAGGGTCCCTCTGAGTGGGATGAAGACCCCAAAGTGAAGGGACATCCCCTTCCTCCGAGCCCGGTCGTCGATCGGCCGCGCGCCCGCAGAAATTTCCGCAATTGATTGCACGTGAACCGAGGAGCCTCAGGGTGATGATGCAGCGTGAAGGCGCCCTCGGCGCCCTGATCGGCCTCGCCGTGGGTGACGCCCTCGGACACCCCCTGGAGTTCTCCAAGAGGGACACCCTCCCACCCGTGACCGGCTACCGCGCAGGCGGCCCGCACAAGCTGAAGGCCGGCGAGTTCACCGACGACGGCACGCAGGCGCTCTGCCTCGCGCAGAGCCTCATGGACAGCGGGGGCGTGTTCGACCCGATCGACTTCCTGAGGCGGCTCTCTGCCTCCTACCGGAAGGGTCATAACTACGTGACGGGCCGATGCTTCGACATCGGCAATCAGACCGTCCGTGCGATCCTGGCCTTCGAGGAGACCGGTTCGGTCCGCAACAACGAGGATGAGGGGGCCCAGGGCAACGGTGCTCTGATGCGGCTCGCGCCGGCTGCGATCGTCGCCTCCTCCGAACACCAGGCGGTGCGGCAGGCGATCGAGCAGGCCGCGACCACGCACGCCTCGCCTGTGTGCCTGGAGACGGCCGAGGAGCTGGCCGTGATCCTGTGGCATGCGATCGAGGGCCGACGACCGGCGCTCGGAGATCTCAAGGGCTTTCCCCGGGAGAAGGTAGTCTCCTCCGGCCACGCCGTGGCGGCGCTGCACGCGGCGAAGTGGGCGGTGGCCAACACCTCGACCTTCGAGGAGGCGGTCCTCCTCGCGGTCAATCTCGGTGACGACAGCGATACGGTCGGCGCCATCACCGGGCAGATCGCGGGCGCGATCTACGGCGTGAGCGCGATCCCGAAGCCGTGGCGAGACGGCCTCGCGTGGCAGGCCCATTTCGCGTCAGCGGCGGCCAACCTAATCATGCTCCGATGAGCGAACCCACGAACGCGCTCCGCAATTAATTGCGCGTCCCCTGGCGGCTTCAGCTTGACGGCGAGTCGCCAGGCTTCAACGTCTTGGGCGGGAACACCGAACCACACCGTAGGACCTCTTAAGCCTCTCGCTAGGCGCTTTATCGCCCAGCTGTGGTCTGCTTCCGCCATCCGCCGTAACCAGCCTTTGGCAGGTGTTCCGGCGCCGGATCCCAGCCCATCAGGGTCGAGAGCTTCATGCAATCCCTGAGGTCCGCCATGTGGAGCCCGTGCCGCCCGAAGTAGCGGCAAAGACGGCGGTGCGTCTCGTCGAGCCGACCAGGGGCGGGATTGGCGACAGGCTCGGTATTTGCCGGGGAGGCTTGGCCTTTATGCCCTCCTTCTCAGCCGTGTCCATAACGGGCCGCTAACCCTATCCCGGAAATGGCTTGGGAGAGGTGTAGCGGGGGGGCTTCGGCGGATCGGTGGGGCCGGTAGCATCGCCCCATGAGAACCGTCTCCGCCGCCCTTTTCCTTACTCTCGCGACCGCTCCGGCCGCCGCGCAGAACGCGAACCCATCACCCTATCTGCCCGACGACGGCCCGGGGTCGGCATTCCCGCGCACAGGCGACAGGTGGCTCTACGCGGTGAGGCAGCCGGCTAGCCGCGGGCAGGACAAGTTCACACGCGTCGATGCGGTGCCAGCGCGTGGCAGCGGATCATGGACCGTGACGGTGACATGCGGCTTGGTCTCCAACCGCACCGGAAAGGAGACAGACGTCATCGTCGGCAAAGGCACGATGGGGCGTGGCCGCATGCCCATGATCGGCGGCAACTGGGTCTTCCCCGGTTCGCCTCGGACGGGCGGGCATATCGATCAGGCACCCTCTGACGGCGACCGCCTCGATCTGATGTCTCATTTTTCGGACACCAGGTGCGCATCAGGCCGCGGCGACCTCTCGTCGGGCGACTGAGGCGCGCCGTGCCCGGTCACTGCGCGAAGCTCCACATACCGGAAACAGCATTGAGGCCGTGGCTTTCTTCCTCGTTTCCAGCGTTGGCGCATCACCTTCGAATTATGCGCCTCGCGACCATCGCCCTGGTCCTCCTCGTCACCCCGGCTGCGGCCGGCGGGGTGGAGCACAAGACTGCCGAGTACATAGCCGCGTTCGCCAAAGCGCGAGCCTACGCGTTGGCCCATCTCGGGGAGGAGCAGCCCCTGTCCTGCCGGCGCTCCATAGGAGCGCGAGCGGCGAGTGTCGTCTTGCAGCGGTGCCTCGACGTATCGGCATCGTCGCGGAATAAATGCATGCCCCGGGATGGCTGCGAAGACGTCCTGCAGCGGCTATTCTGGCACTGCTCATTCTGGAAAGGGGACGTCCCGTGCGTCTATCCGGAGGACGGCGGCGAGGCCCGTCAGCCTGCCGACCGGATCGACTGGCGACCGAAGCCCGCGAAGCCGTAGGACTGACGACAGCGATAGGGTCGGCGCCATCCCCGGACAGATCGCAGGGGCGATCTACGGCGTGAACGCGATCCCGAGGGCGTGGCGGGACGGCCTCGCGTGGCGGACCCAGTCGCGTCAGCAGCGGCCAACCTTCTCATGCTCCGGTGAGCGGGTGGCGGGGAGGCGCCCCGCAATTAATTGCGCGCTCCATGGCGGCCTCTAGCTTGACGGTGAGCCACCGATCTCCAACGTCTTGGGCGGTAACGCCGAACCACCCGGGGGCCGCGATCCGCACGCACCAAACCGAATTGAAGCCAGTCTTCCACGATCCTGAGAAGGCCGCAGATCGCCAAGCTGCGCTCGCGGTCCTAGCCTCCCACCTGCCGATCCTCACTGCGCCGGGCCTCGTGTTCGGGATCTCGGCGCCCGCGCGCTCAGCCGGTGATGGCGTGACCGAGATGGGCTACTTCAGCCTCGGTCCCGAGGCAGCGGCCTTCATGGCCGATGTCTACGCCTACGGCTGGGTGCGGGACTTCGACTGGATGAGCTGGTCGCACACCTTGGAAGGGCGGTGCCTGCTGCACGATCCGACCGCGTTGGAGGCCGCCAACGAGGAAGGCCTCGCTAGGGTTCTGACCGTGTGCATGCGCCAAGCCCATTGGGGCTCCGAGGATCTCGATGATCGCTTCCGAGAAGGCTTGCTCACCCGCCTCATGGAACGAGCGGCAACGCTATGCCGCTCGTGCAATTGATCGCACATCGTAAGCTCGCTCGCACCTCATACTAGAAAAATGCGGCGGCCTGTGAACGGTGGACTTCGCTGCTGCGATCGGACCATGCCGTCGCTCCTCACCATCCACTTCTCCGCGCACAACCAAGCTTCAGCGGACGCGCTCGAACTTGGCAATCCAGTAGTTTGCAAACTCACCAGCGGTCATGTCTCTGCGGCCACCATTCCACTCGACTGCCTTTTTTCCAACAATCAAGGCAGCCGGGCTGTTTGGACGCATCAGCAGTGCAATCGCGCCACCGGCACCTTGCTGATGGGCAAGGTAGATTTCTCCGGCAGAGGGCTTGCGGCCCAGCGCCTTCTCCAGACGGGCCTCGTTGTCTTTCCACAACTGAGCTGCCGCCTCCGCGTTCGCCTGGGCATCGAACGGATTGGTAAGGCCATACGCCCGCGCCGTCTTCGGAACGAACTGGAAGAGGCCCGCGGCGCCCGACTTGGGGTGATAGGCTGCGGGATTCCAGCCACTCTCGATCTGCGCCATACGCGAGAACGCTCCGGGGTCGATGCCTTTGCGCTCTGCGACGGTGACGATGATGACTTTTGCAGCGGCAAACTGCTGGGTATCAATGGGTGCCGCCGCTACGTTGGCGTGAGGTAAGGTGGCCAGGATGGCCGCGGAAGCGAAATAGGTCTTGGACATCGTCAGCCCCTGTCGGTTGCTGACGCCCTAGAAATACGATGACACCGGAAGCCGTCCGCCGCTCATCGGAAGTAAACGGAAATGGGGGGTCGAAGCTTGGGGGCTGAAGACGTCAGATTGGGATCTCCACCTGCGCATGCCAGCTTTGGCGCCTTATTGCGCTGGCACTTGCAGTGGGGCACGAGGCCTTCCGGGAGAGCAGGCCGACCTGGGAAGAGCTGGGGCAGAAAAGATTTTGCTGCCGAAATTAATGTATCCGAAAGATCTCTCAACAACTGGCTGAATGATAGAAACGTACCTGACAATTTACTAATCATAGAAAGCAAGTTATTTGGCACAAGAATTGAGCATTATTCTGAAATTTATGGAAAATGGTGCTCAGAACTACGTATCGCCCACGATCTCACGCGTCAAAAAATAAAAAATCAAAAGCCTACACCAGAGTCAGAGCCTGAACGCACGGTAGCGGTCGATACAGCAATTGCGACCAATATTGCCGATCTGATCGAATTTGTTCGCAGTAGTGGGAGAACCGCAAATGCTCAAAAGCAAGGTTTTTCAGAGCTGGCGATCCGCAACATTGTCAGTAGGCTGGGCGGCGAAGGCATATCGCGCGAAGACCTTCTCTCCTGGATCGATAACTGGATCGAGAATGCCCTCAAAGAGTTGGGCAAACGGAGCAACGAAGACGATGCTTTCGAGGCCGCGCGGCGAGAGGCAGAGATGCGTTTCCAAGCTGGACGGCTGAAGGATGCGTCCGCCGCGTTTGTCGAGGAACTGCAACGTGAGGAAGCGCAAGAGCAAGAATATCAGGAAAAGCGTCAGGACAGGCGTCTGAGTCTTTTAGAGGAAGCCATCCGCTTCGACGAACTCGCCATTAATCCTGAAGGCGTTGTCAAGAACCTGCGTTGGATGGCAAAGATCAAAGGCATTGATGGGCCGAAGGCTCTTGGCGATTGGTTTGTGGCTCGTAGTCATAAGTTTTACAAGCGCGGCGTTCAAAGTGGGCAAAATGCGCTGCTGCTAATCGCAATTGCCGTCTACCGTGCCGCCGCCGAGGAGCAAACCCGTGAACGTGACCCGCACCAGTGGGCGTCGATCCAGAACAAACTGGCCAACGCACTTCTAATTCTTGGGGGGCGCGAGAGCGGCACCGCACGGCTTGTCGAGGCGGTTGCAACCTACCACTTAGCTCTCAAGGAGTTTACTCGTAAACGCGCACCAATTAATTGGGCCAAGACTCAAAATAATTTAGCCTGCGCGCTTGAGACCATTGGAGGACGTGAGAGCAACACTGTACGGCTTAAAGAAGCTGTCATTGCCTACCGCCGCGCTCTCAAGGAATCGCCTTATAAACGCAACCCACATCAGTGGGCATCGATCCAGAACAATTTGGCAAACACACTTGTAACTCTTGGGGAACGTGAGAGCGGTACCGTACGGCTCAAACAAGCTGTAGCCGCATACCGCCTCGTCCTCAAGGAGTTTACCCGCGAACGGGTACCACTCGACTGGTCTCGGATCCAGAATAATTTGGCTAGTGCGCTCGTGACACTTGGAAAGCGTGAGAGCAGTACCACACGACTCAAAGAAGCTGTTGACGTCTGTCATGCCGCCCTTGAAGTGCGAACCCGCAAACACGTCCCGCTTGATTGGGCCAGGACACAGCAGAACTTGGCCAGTGCGCTCGTGACCCTGGGGGCTCGAGAGAACAGCACCGTGCGGCTTGAGGAGGCTATTGACGCCTGTCACAACGCTCTCAAGGAACGAATTCGCGAACAAGTTCCTCTTGATTGGGCCGAGACGCAGCACACCCTAGCCAACGTCTTTGCAATCCTCGGAGAGCGTGAAGGCGACACCACGCGACTCGAGAAAGCTGCCGCCGCTTACGGCCTCGCTCTTGAAGAGCGAACCCGCGAACACGTTCCTCTCGATTGGGCTGAGACACAGCACACCCTAGCCGACGTCCTTGTCGTCCTTGGAGGTCTCGAAAGCGACACCGCGCGTCTCGAACAGGCTGTCACTGCCTACACTGACATTTCGGAGGAGCGTATCCATGAGCTTGGCTCACGCAAGTGGACCGAAATCCAGCGCAAATTGGACTTAGCCGCGAAGGAATTGCAGACTCGGAGACGTTCCGTCCCTGAGGTGCCTCCCTCCTTCTGACATCCGAGCCGTGGGCATCACCTTGCGCAATTAATTGCGCGCTACGCCCTTGGCCTCAGGATGGCGTCGAGGATGTCCTTCACCCAACCCAGCTCGGCATCCGACAGGAGCGCCAACTTCGCGGCGATCCCCGATAGGGTCTCGGGATGCCTGGAGCCTATACCTCCAGGCGGTAGGAACAGCTCGCTCGGATCCACATCCAGGGCAGTCGCCAACCGTTCGATTGCACCGAACCGGGCGCCCGAGCTGCCGCTCTCGATCTTCGAGATCATGTCGACGCTGAGATCGGCCGCACTCGCCAGATCGTCCTGCGTCATCCCCTTACGCCGCCGATGCAGGGCCACGCGCAGGCCGAACCGTTTGCGAAGCTCGTCCATCCCGCTCTCCGGGAAGGAGGCGTAGGACGGGACGGCGGATCACAGCAGTGAAGCTAATTACGGCCTCTCGGTTAATCCGCAATCTAATTGCGGAACATCCGCCATCCTTGTACGGATGATGCCGTTCACCCGTAACGCGCATCCGTGCTGCTCCGTAGCCGGGGCATCAGGACGGCGGCTGGCTACACCATGGAAGCCCTCGCGAATTTGATGGGTTTAGCGGCCATCGTTTCGGCGCTGGCCTTTCTCCTCGGCCTGCTGCTCTCACCGTTCCAACGATACCGTCGAATGAGCCTTCCTTTGGTCGTCGGTGGGCTGATGATCGGTATGCCCATGGTCTTCGTGTCCGGCCGCTTGATCGAGAAGGCAGCTATCGCGGCTGGCTTCGACAGCGTCGCCGACAGGCACTTGGCACAAGAGGTCGGCATCACCGACGCGAAGGCCTTCTACGCCGATGCCCCAGGCATCCGAGCACGTGTCAAGCAGAAGCGTCTCGCTGAGAACGCTGCCCAGGAGAGAGCTGCTCAGGATGAGCGGGACGCTGCCGATGCGGCAGATCGGGTTAAGCGCAGGAAGGAGGCCCGCGAGGCGTCCGACGCGATTACCGAACTGGCGACGCCAGCCCCCCTCGATCAGCAGCCCCCTTTCAACGGCGAGTTCGGCAGCGGCATGGGTTACCGGGCCTATCTGCGCACGGCCTCAGGCTACCCCTTTGTGCGGACCCGGATGGAGGTCCCCTTCTGCACGCACCCCTACGCGGCCAAGGATGCCGGCGATGCCATGCGCACCAAGGATCGACGGTGGGCCGAGAGCATCGCGGCTTGCCGCATCCATCAGGCGGGCACAGCCGTCGAGTGGATCAGGGCTAGCTTCGATGGGCAGCTGCCGGTGGTCGTGCTGCGCATTCGCTCCCCTGATGGAGGCCGACAGACCGTCTACGCTCCCGACAGCAGCGATGCAGGCATCCCGTTCTGGATGGGCTTTTACAATCCCACCGAGATGCGCCTTCGCCAATCCGCCGAGGCACGGTGAGCCGAGAACCTTCCGCAATTAATTGCGGGAGCCTCGGGTCGCCGAGCATCTCCTCTCGATCACCCTCTCGACGCCCGCCAGCCGGAAGCCTGCGCTTCCGCCTCGGAGCAGAACATCCGCTCCCCGGCCTTCGTGCTGATCTGGGTGCGGGCATAGTCCCTCGTACCGGGCAGGTGGTAGATCCGCTCGCCCTTGCGCGAGATGTTGCCCTTAATCGCGCAGGTGCCGAGGGAGGCCGCGGGTGGTGCCGGCGCAGCAGCTCCGCCAACCTGCCCCTCTGGTCCGCTGCGCTCGCCCTTCCGCCAATCCCAGGGTGGCGTGAAGGTGCCGGCCCACAGGCCGCGCTTGGCCGCCCGCGCCGCGTCCTCCTGCGCCACGTAGGCGGTCGAGTACCGGCGGTAGGCGAGCCCGAGCCCTTGCTCGACCAGCCAGCCGTTGAGATCGAGTGAACCGAGCCGGCACACCGCCACGGTGCGTCCGTAACGATCGCTCTCGACCGCCTCGCACGTCACGGTGCCGGCGCCGATCTTATCGGCTAGCGCGAGTGCCGCCTTCTGCCCACAGCGGTAGGCCCGGCGGCGCGCGTCCTGGCAGATCTGTGCGCTCTCGGGCGTGTCGACGCCTTGGAGCCGGAAGCGCTGGCCTCGGATGTCGAGCGTATCGCCATCGACCACCGCGGCGCGGCCGGTCACGAACTCTGCCGCACCAGCTGGCGCCGTCAGGAGCATCAGGGCGAGTGCGAGACGCAAGGTGCCATTCTCCAACCTGAGTGGTGATCGCACGCGCCGCGCTCCTCCATCAGCCTCTTGGGTGCAGCTTGCCCCTTCACGGTCAGCACCGGCAATATCGCCACCATGGACAACGTCATCCGCCCATCGTTCGGCGCTCGGCCACGGCCAGCCAGCTCGGAAACCTCGGTCTACGAAGACGGCTACCAGCCGCTCCACGTCTACGGGCAGGCCGCTGGCCACCTCGTCGCCCTGATCGAAGATGCGAGCGGGCCCGAGGGACTGGTGCTCAAGGTCGTGGTTGGCCCGGCAGCCGGTAACAGGATCGAGGCTGTGGCCTTCTTCCTCGCGTCCGATGAGGGACGCCTCGATGCCGATGCCACCGCGAACGCGATCCTGCGGGCGCTGGAGGTCGTCGGGGGTGATCAGGCGCCCAGACCAGCCTGAAGCGCGGACCCGGCGCCGATGCCTACCTTCTGGCCCCTGACCATCTTCCGTCGCCGACGTAACGCCGAGGCCCTGGCAGGGGCTGCCATCGCCGTGTTCGGCGCCGACGCCTACGACGTGGCCCGCATCTGTGCCGGTCCGCGGGGCGCTCGGAAATGCCCATTCTGGTCCAGGGTTGCGGTTCGGATCGCGGAGCTGAGCAACTGCGAAATCGGCGTCACGGGTGCAGACCGCCGTCCCAGGCCTTGACGCCCCAGCGTGACGCTGCCCCGTCAAGCCGCCACAGGTGATTCCTCCCCGTTATCCGCAGGTGGTCCACCACCATTCCACCCTCGCCTTGACCGGGAACCGTCCCACTGTTTGTTCTCTTCCTGTTCACGTTGGTAGGCAGGAGCGGCAACCATGGCGACGGTAGCGCAGATCCAGTCTATCGCCGCGATGACCGAGGCCGAGGTGGCCGCGCTCGCCTACCTTGAGGCGGCCGGCGGTGATGCCCATTGCGCGCTGTCCTACGCCATCGAGGATCTGCTGCGGGCTGAGCACGACATCACGGCCCTGCAGGCGTCTGTGTCCCATGGGTATGTCCGAGCTGTGCGCGTGGATGACCAACTCGTCGAGGCCAGCGCGGAATGAGCGGCGCGCGGCTCTACCGTGTCGAGGAACTGCCCACTGATGGGCTCGGCACGGTGCGTGTACCCGTCATGGGTCCCGCACTCTGCGCCGGCTTCCCCTCACCGGCCGACGACTTCCAAGAGCAGGCGATCGAGCTGCCGCGCTGGCTCGTGCCGAACCCGCCCGCGACCTTCCTCTGGCGCATCGCCGGCTTCAGCATGCGCGATGCCGGCATCCACGACGGCGACCTCGCCTGCGTGGATCGCAGCCTGACGCCGGGCCACGGCAGCATCGTCGTCGCGGCCGTCGACGGCGAGATGTCGATCAAGCGCATGGTGGTCGAGGGCAACTGCACGCGCCTCGCCTTCGACAACGCCGATCTGCCCATCTACGCCCTGCAGGAACTCGCCGAGGCCGCGATCTGGGGCGTGGTGCGCTTCACCATCCGCTGGCACGTCGCCAAGGCTGGGCTGTCCCGGTGAGCGGGCCCGCGGCACGGCTGCGCGACCGGATCGGCGGCGGGCGCGCCATCGCGCTCATCGACGGCAACTCGTTCTATTGCTCGTGCGAGCGGGTGTTCGATCCCAAGCTCGCCCGCGTGCCGGTGATCGTGCTGTCGAACAACGACGGCTGCGCCATCGCCCGCACGGCGGAGGCCAAGGCGCTCGGGATCAAGATGGGGGCGCCCTACTTCATGATCCGCGAGATGTGCCAGCGCCAAGGCGTGCGCGTGTTTTCGTCGAATTACACCCTCTACGGCGACATGTCGGCCCGCATCAACGCGATCTACCGCGACGCCACGCCCGAGGTGGAGGTCTACTCGATCGACGAAAGCTTCCTCGATCTCACCGCCTTCACCCGCCGCGACCGCGTCGCCCTCGCCCGCGACATTCGAGCGACGGTGCGGGCCTGGACCGGCATCCCGACCTGCGTCTGGCTTGGGCCAACCAAGACGCTCGCCAAGCTCGCCAACCATATCGCCAAGACTGTGCCCGAACTCGACGGGGTGTGCGATCTGACCGACCCGACGGCCTACGAGCACTGGCTCTGCCGCATCCATGTCGGTGAGTTGTGGGGCGTCGGCGGGGCCTCGCTAGCGAAGCTCGAGGCGCTCGGCATCGACACCGTGGCGGATCTTCGCGACATCGATCCGCGGCCGGTGCGCAAGGCGCTCACCGTGGTGGGCGAGCGGATGATCCACGAGCTGCGCGGCGTATCCTGCCTTGGGCTCGACCTCGTGCCGGCCCGCCGCAAGGGCTGCGCGGTGACGCGCTCGTTCTCCGGCCGGGTGACGGAGCGGGCCGAGCTTGAGCAGGCGGTCGCCGCGCATGCGACGCGGCTCGGCGAGAAGCTGCGGCGGGAGGGGCTGGCGACGTCTCACGTCACCGTCTTCTACCACACGAGCGAGCACGACCGCGGCGAGCCGATGCGCTCAGTCTCGACGGTGGTGACACTGCCCGAGGCGACCAACGACACGCTGGCGCTGCTCCCGGCAGCGTTGCATGGCGTGGCCCGGACGTGGCGCGAGCAGGGTACGCCGCCGTGGCGCTACTCGAAGGCCGGCATCGTCACGACCGATCTGGTACCCCTATCCGACTCGCAGAGGGCGCTGATCGGCCAGCTCGACCGTGAGCGCTCCGCGAGCCTGATGGGCGCGCTCGATGCCTGCAATGCGCGTTGGGGCAGGGGCGCTGTGGTGCCGGCGCGGGCCGGATTAGAGCGGCAGCGGCGCGGCTGGTCGACGAAGTTCGAGATGCGAACACCGCGCTACACGACAAGGGTGGAAGAGTTGCCCGTCGCAAGGGCGTAGCGAACCACGGAGCATCCAAAACCATCGCCCCCGGTGGCGGGTGCAGCGTGGGCAGCCGAGTAAAAATGGGACATGCGGATGGGGGCGCAGTTGATGCCGGGCTAACCCAGCTTCGCCATGTTGATGGGGAGCCACGTCGCGTATCGGCTCTTCGTCGTTGTGGATACGACACGCCCCGCCAGCTCGTGAGCAGATCGAGCGGCGGGGCCGCTCATTGATAGCGACGGGCGGCATCCCCATCTCATGAACATGCCGATCGCGACCCTGTCGCTCGATCGGACGCGGCCACGATGCCGAGTTGGGGTGACGCCGGATGTACGCGCACCTCCGCTCTGGCTCCCGTGGCCGTTCTTGTTTCGATGTCTGCTCGTGCTCAAGGAGCCGTTGGCCCGCTACGGCGACGGCATCCGTTCCCCATCGCGGCGGTCGAGCCATCTTGGCTCCCGTGCGCGAGTGCGCCGGCTGCCACGTTCGCCCCGTTCGTGCGCGGCCGGCGCGTCCTCTCAGCCGTAGGGACCACGAAATAGGTCGCCCAGGGCCTTCCGCCGGAACACGGTAAGCCAGCGTCGTCGAAGGTGCTCAGGCCGGTCGTGGAGCATGTGGCAGCGCTGACACCAGGCCGCGAGGTTGGCCGGCGTGTTGTCGGCAGTGTCGTGGTTCCGGTGCGCGGTGGCGAGCACCACCCGCGTCGTTCGAACGGTCGTGAGCACGTCGTCGGCACCGATCGCGAGACAGACGATCCGGCCGGCGCCGTCGCGCCAGGACGCGGTCTCCTCGTCCCACCATCGCCCGTCACCGTGGCAGAACACCGTCTGCCCATGGGGACGGCCGCAGCTCTCGCAGCGCCCCTTGGCCCGGCCGAACCGGATCACCACCGACAGCTCGCGCCAGTCGATCGGGTAGAAGAAGCGATGCTCGCGCCGGATCGGCATGATGGGGATCGTGGGACGGGCAATAGCGAAGCTCTTGCCTAGGCCTCACCGCCCCGCTTGTCACCCGTAGGCGATCCGCCTGAGCGGACCACGAGCGCTGGGTGATCCGCAATTAATTGCGCGGGCCGGTCCCCCACCCCGAAACGCCCAGGGGCGCACATATGAAAACGGCGGAGCTTGTGCCCCGCCGTGCAATCATCAGGCTGTCAGCCTCAGAGGCCGAGCAGTACGTTGGCCGAGCCCACCACGGTCATGGCGACGCCGCTGACGAAGACGCCGATCATGGCGTAGGAGAACGCCTTTAGGATACGACCTTCCATCACTCAACCGCCGATTAGCAGCGGTAGCCGCCCGAGACCTGACCGTACTGCTTGGTCGGGAAGTGCTGCTGGTTGGCGTTACCCTCGGCCGCCGAACTCATCGGGCAGCGATCGTAGAGCGGGCCATCGAAGCTGTTGATCGAGCCCGTCGTCGTCACGTCGTAGGGCATGGTCGACACGTAGCGCCCCGGAGGAGCGTCGTAGCCGAAAGCCAGAGCGGACGAGGCCGGAGCAGCAACGCCAAGAGCAATGGCGGTGAGGGCGGCGGCAACACGGGTCATCATGGTGATCTCTCAACTCCTCAACGCAGCGTGCCCGGGTCATCCTGGGCTTTATCATCTTGCGTGATCTCGATGTGGGGATTGGTTTGCCGGCGTGACGTGCCAACGCACACGCTTCGCAAGGGAACGATCTCGAACCGGGCTCGGCAGTGTCGAGACATGGGGGGCTCGACGCTAGCGCCAGTTGATCGGCCTGCCAGGATGAGAGACTGCAAAGGGTGGTGACCGAACACCGACCCTCCACCTTGAAGCAGACGTTCTGCATCCGACCCAAATCAATTTATTTGGGCTCACCGAAGCAAAACCCGAAAGCCGACACTGAGCGGCGTATCTTTGTACGACTGTGCTCGTTGCGGAACATGTGCCCTTGATCCGCGCCGTAACGCACGCCAGACACACACTGATCGGTTTGACCAATGTGCACGAGCCTGCCAAAGGAGGCGCCACGCTTGCGATGATTAACGAGCCCCCCTAAAACCTCGTCATCGCAGAGTCGGCCGCAAATTGAATTCAGATTGATTTACAGCTGAGCATTCAAGATGGCAACCTCCACAAAGATAATTGAAAATATTATTTCTGAACTATCGGTCATACACAAACAAGGTCCAGCCGACATTACGAAAGGCGATGTTTTCCCTTTGCCAAGGCTTATACCGGCAGGACAACTCGGACAGACGATCCAGATCAACAAGAAAACAGACGACCTCATCACCTCGCTCGCTCACGAAATGAAGCGGAGCCGTCTGGAACTTGGCAGGGGCGTCAAAAACGATGAATGGCGACAATGGGTGCGCTCAGCGATCGGACCGCTGCTCGCAAAAACGTCATTAAAAATCAATCCTTCCACCTCCGCGCCGATCGTTTTGTCGGACCTGGAAGCAGTTCTTAAAGAATTGATCGATAATCTTGTCCCAAGGGAATATGCCTTCGGGGTTAGATTGTTTGGCAATCACGATGTCCAAGCATTCTCGTTCGGGCCGGCGATGTTCGAGCCGCGGGAAGATTGGCTGGATCGTAAAGCAAAGGCCGGCGACATATCGGCGATCAGCCAAAGACGCGTGAAGCAAATCTGGTCTGGAAAGAAACTTGCCGCAAGAAAACACAATATCGATCAGATGCGCGAGCAGGACATAATAAAATCAATCGGTACTGCGCCTTATATTTGCACAGTACAACTGAAGGCCGGATTTGCATCCGACGCCGGCCTGGAGACAGCGTTAGCCACAGCAAGGCTGGCGTTAGCCTGCGTATCTCTAGCGTTTGAAAAATCGTCCCGTGCTCTTTCGGGTTTTGGGCTGCACTATGATGGGCCTATCCATCTGCAGAAGGTTCTAACTTTTATACCAGGCAATATTATACTGTCTGGCTCCCGATTTAATCGGCTACCATTCGGTCCAAAAATATCCGACGCGGATTGGAAAGCTGAATTGACAAATCTTTCCCTTCCATACGCAAGCTGTTCGGACGTCCTGGATTATTTCACTGACAGCACGTCAAACAAACCACAAAATCTTGTGTTGAATGCTTTGCTGCAGTCTCTGCTCTGGTTCGAGAGGGGATGCAGAGAGGGGAACGATTTGGTCGCAATCATAAACCTTACCGCGTCTCTGGATGCCCTGGCCAAAGGTGATAGAGAAGGCGGGATCGTCCGCATCCTCGATGCAAGGCTCGGATTTAAACCTTCAGCGATTGCAACAGCAAGAGGTCAAACTTTCCAAGCTCTTGTGAAGGAATTTTATACTCAAGGGCGCAGCCGTGGGATACACGGTACGAGCGATCGTGTCGGCTATGACTGGTCGGATAGGCGTGCGACGGTCGAGTTTCTTGCTCGAAATGCCTTATTGGAATGTCTTGATTACGCAGCAAAAAACCCCGGAATGACAGCGCCCGGCGATTTTCAGAAGTAGTTAAGACTTTTTATCAATTTTAATTGCCTTTGTCCCGTAGAATTCCGTATTTCATGTTCGAATATTGGCGAATCTCTGAGCGCCTGCGATGGTAGGCGAGCGAGCGTAGTTATGGCATTTGCTTCGTCCAACGCATGTTCAAGAGCAGACTGTAGCAAATCCACCCGATTCGGACTTAGGTCATTCTCCACCAAGGTGCCGCAAAGCGGACGTTCCGAGGGTCCGAAAAGGGTCGATAGCGGTCCCTGATAGCTCGCGGCGGTAGGCATCACCCTGCGCAATCAATTGCCGGGCGAGCCGGAAGCGGTCTTCGGTGTGAACGAGTGCCGTGTTGCGTCACCGGCTACATGGCCCTGCAGAACGGATGAGCCTGAGACGGAAGGATCGAGCAGCAGAAAGTTTCTCAGGGCGAAGGAACCCACACTGACCCTCCGCGTTACGTGCGCGCGAGGCCCGATTGGGCTCGCATTTTGGGCGCCGGGCCAAGGTGTCCGGCGGCTCTCGTCATCACGTTGCTCTCAAGGAGGATGTGGTCATGAGGACCTACGACTTCGCACCGCTCTACCGTTCCACCGTCGGCTTCGATCGGCTGTTTTCGATGCTCGATCAGGCCGCACGGGTCGAGCCGTCCACGCAGTGGCCCCCTTACGACATCGAGAAGGTCGCGGAGAACGCTTACCGCATCACCATGGCGGTCGCGGGCTTTGGGCTGGACGAGATTGAGCTGACCCAGCACGACACCACCCTGCTCGTGACCGGTCAGAAGAAGGACAAGGATGAGGAACGGGCCTACCTCCACCGCGGTATCGCGGCGCGCGCCTTCCGCCAGACTTTCAACCTCGCCGACCACGTGAGGGTCACAGGCGCCAGCCTGGAGAACGGCCTGCTCGCCGTCGACCTGAAGCGCGAGGTGCCGGAGGCGCTGAAATCCCGTCGCATCGCCATCGGCGGCACTCAGGCCGCGGTCGGGCAGGACAACGCGCCTGCCCAGGTCGAGAATCACGCCAAAGCCGCCTGAGGCTGGCCTCGACCCATCGACGAGCGATCCTCGGGGGCCAGCGCCCCCGGGGCCAGATCCTTTTCGTGCAACCTCGGCACCATCAGGGAGGACGATCCATGTCGATGATGGAAACGCACCCCACCCGCTCTGGACCGATGAACCCGTCCGGCGCTCCTGCCGCCTCGTTCGAGGCGTGGCAGGCCCTCATCGCGCCCGGCGACGTGTTCCGGCACCCGCGCGAGGTTCTGGTACACCCGCACCTCTCCCGTGAGGAAAAGCGTGCGATCCTGGCGTCCTGGGCGTCGGACGCCTGCGCCTTAGAAGACGCGCCGGCCCTGCGCTGCCTGACCGGCAGCAAGTCCGAGCCCGTGTCGGTAGACACAGTGTTCGCCGCACTGGCCGAACTCGACCGCAAGCCCATCGCACTTCCGGTCAAACGGGTGCCGCCTCGCAGGCGGGCGCGCGGACTATCGAATCTGCGCCGTTACCTCCGATCTCGTCGCCGATATGACGATGACGACCCTCCGCCATGCCCTGCCGCTGTGAGGCCCCGGCCGCGGCCCCCATCGGGTATCGATGCCCTCGCTATCGCCATGCCAGCTTGAGTCAGAGTTCGAGGATGCTGGCGATCCTCGCATCCTCAGACGTTAGGAGACCGACCTGACAGCACCGGCAAGGGTGCGCTTGATCGTCGAGCGCGCCGCCTCGATGGCGATGCTGAGGACGCAGACGCGCAATTAATTGCGCAGGAATCGCAGGCGCTCAGCCAGCCGGCATCGCCCACACACGCTGTTGGCAGGAGCGTTGGCCTCTAAGTGGAGAGCCCGCCTTCCGTCCACTTCGCTGAACCGCGGTCTGCGCCTCTGCTCGGTTTCACCACGGCACTGGCTAAGCGATCGTCAGGCAGAAGACCGCGACCAAGCCGAGGGAGGCAGCTCCAACTGGGAGCGAAGCAGAGTCCCGATCCTACGGCACGAATCGGTCTTCAACCGGCGGAACGCCACAGGAACCCGTTCGGGAGATTTTCGGGACTTTTTGTCCCGAACCGTCGCGAATCAGGTCGACTGTTCCCTCTCGGTTCTAACGTACACATTGGTAAAAGGCCCCGGGGCCATCACAATTTTTGTTGTGGTGCAATGAGTTAGGGTGGTGCCGGTTGCGGGACTTGAACTCGCGACCTACCGCTTACAAGGCGGTTGCTCTACCAGCTGAGCTAAACCGGCGCTTCCGTTTCGCTACCAGCCCGCTTTCGCGCGCGCAACAAGCCGGGGATGTTTCTGGCTCGTTTCCGGACACTGTCGTTCGGCTGAATGCCCGTTTCAGAGTGAATTCAACCGCCTCGGCCTAATCCCGCCTCCGTCCCGGATCGCCGGGGCGGGTGCGGCCGGTCCTGAAGTGTTTTGGCGTCCCGGCCGCCCCCCACGCCATCGCATGGGAGGAGCCTCGCGATGCGGCCTGTCGGACCGTCGGCCCAAGCCGACCTGCGTGAGCGCCTGCTCGGCGCGGTGCCGGCGCTTCGGGCGTTCGCCCATTCGCTGGCCGACGATGGCGCGCGGGGCGACGACCTCGTGCAGGACACGCTGCTGCGCGCCTGGAGTTGCACGGACGGCGCCGCCCGCGGCGACGTCACCGCTTGGCTGTTCGCGATCCTGCACCGCCGGTTCTATGCCGAGCGACCGCCCGCCCTCCGACGGGTGGAGCGGCCCCCGCAAACCGAGCCGCTGGAGTTCCGCGAAGCCCTGGGGCGGCTGCCCGACACCCAGCGCGAGGCGCTGCTGCTCGTCGGCGCGCAACGCTTCAGCCACCGTGAGGCCGCCGCGATCTGCGGCGTGGCGGTCGGCACGCTCAAGAGCCGCGTCGCCCGCGGCCGCGCCCGCCTCGCCGCGGATTTGGGGCTGCGGCCCACGGGTCACTGAAGACGGGCCTCACGCCGCGTGCGGCGGCGACGCCTCCTGCCGCGTCGCGGCCTCGGGCAGGCGCGGGCGCGCCTCGGGACGGCCGAACAGGAAGCCCTGCAGGTCGGGGCAGCGCTCCTTGACCAGGATCAGGCGCTGTGCCTCGGTCTCGACGCCCTCGGCGGTGACCGCGAGGCCGAGGCTGCGCGACAGGCCGAGGATCGCCCGCACGATCGCGGTCGATTGCGGGTCCTGGCCCAGCCCCTTCACGAAGCTGCGGTCGATCTTGATCCGGCTTAAGGGGAAGCTGTGCACGAAGCTCAGCGACGAGTAGCCGGTGCCGAAATCGTCGAGCGCGATGCGCACGCCGAGCGCGGCGATGCGCTGGAGCAGGGCCAGCGCCAGCTCGCGGTTCTCCAGCACCGCGGTCTCGGTGATCTCGATCTCGAGCCGCGCGGCGGGCAGGCCGGAGGCGGCGAGCGCCGACTCCACCGTCTCGGTGAAACGGGGGTCGCGCAGCTGCGTCGCCGAGACGTTGACCGCCACGGTGAGCCCGGCGGGCCAGCGCGCGGCCTCGCGGCAGGCCTCCCTCAGCACCCAGGCGCCGATCTCGGGCATCAGCCCCGCCTCCTCGGCCACCGGCACGAAGATCGCGGGCGAGATCGCGCTGCCGTCGACCCGGTGCCAGCGCAGCAGCGTCTCGAAGCCGATCGTGGTCCCCGTCCGGGCGCGCACGATCGGCTGGTAATGCAGACTCAAGGCCCCCTCGCGGAACGCCCGGCGCAGCTCGGATTCCAGCGTCGCGCGGGCGTTGACGATCTCGCTCATGCTCGGATCGTAGAAGCGGTGGCGGTTACGGCCGTCGTTCTTGGCCCGGTAGAGGGCGAGGTCGGCGTCGCGCAGCAGCTCGTCCGACGTGTGGGCGGTCTCGGAGGAGACCGCGATGCCGATGCTGGCGCCCACCGTCAGCGACAGCCCGTCGAAGGTGAAGGGCCGGTTGAGGGCGTCGATGATCCGGTCGGCGATGTTCGGCAGGTGGACCACCTCGACCGCGTCGAGCACCACGGCGAACTCGTCGCCGCCGAGCCGCGCCACGAGGTCGTGGGCGCGCACCGCTCCGCGCAGGCGGCGGGCGACCTCCTGCAGCAGCCGGTCGCCGACGCCGTGGCCGAGCGTGTCGTTGATCGGCTTGAACCGGTCGAGGTCGAGGAACAGGATGGCGCGGCGCTCGTCGTCGGACCGCTCGCCGCCGGGCCCAGAGAACCGCAGCACCGCGGCGAGGTGCTCGTGCAGGGTCGTCCGGTTGGCGAGCCCCGTCAGCGCGTCGTGGCGGGCGAGGTAGCGGATGCGGTCCTCGTAGCGGCGGCGCTCGCTCGTGTCGGTGAAGGTCGAGACCCAGCCGCCCCCGGCGAGCGGCCGGGTGGTGGCGGACAGGATGCGCTCGGGCCCGGCGATTTCGGAGACCACCGGCCGGTCCGTCGGCAGGTCGTGCCGCAGGTGATCGTGCACGAAGGCGTCCGCCGCTGCCGGGCCGAACGCAGCCGCGAGGAAGACGTGTGCGCTCAAGCCCACCGGTGAGACGTCGGCGGCGGTGTCGAGCATCTCGGCGAGCCGCGCGTTGGCCAGCACCAGCCGGCCCTCGCCGTCGATCAGGCACAGGCCCTGGGACATGTTGGCCAGCGCGAGGTCGAGTTTTTGGCGCGCGGCTTCGAGCTTGAGATCGGTCACGCGCTGCTCGGTGCAGTCGCGGGTGATCTTGGCGAAACCCAGGAAGGCGCCCTCGTCGTCCTTGATCGCGTCGATCACCACATGGGCCCAGAAGCGCGTGCCGTCCTTGCGCAGGCGCCAGCCCTCGGCCTCGAAGCGCCCTTCCGCCCGCGCGGTGGCCAGTCCGTGCTCGGGCAGGCCCGCGGCCCGGTCCTCAGGGCTGTAGAAGCAGGAGAAGTGGCGCCCGACGATCTCGTCCGCAGCGTAACCCTTGGCCCGCTGCGCCCCGGCGTTCCAGTTGGCCACCGTGCCGTCGGGGCCGAGCATGTAGATCGCGTAGTCGGTCACGCCCTGCACCAGCAGGCGGAAGCGCCGCTCGTGCTCGCGCGAGGCGTCGATCATCCGCTGCTGGTCGGTCCAGTCGCGGGTCACCTTGGCGAAGCCGAGGAAGGTGCCGTCCTCGTCGTGGATCGGATCGATCACGACATGGGCCCAGAAGCGGGTGCCGTCCTTGCGCAGGCGCCAGCCTTGCGTCTCGTAGCGGCCGTCCTCGCGCGCCGAAGCGAGACCGCGCTCGGGTAGGCCCTCGGCCCGGTCCTCCGGGGTGTAGAAGCAGGAGAAGTGGCGCCCGACGATTTCCTCGGCGGCGTAGCCCTTCGCCTGTTGCGCCCCGGCATTCCAGTTCGCCACCGTCCCGTCGGGGCGGAGCATGTAGATCGCGTAATCGGTCACGCCCTGCACCAGCAGGCGGTACATCGCGTCGGAATCGTAGGATCGATTCGGCATCGTCGGCTCTTCGACAGGCATCTTGCCTACATCGAGAGCCCACAAATGTTAATCAGCTTGAAAAGCCTCGATTTTTCACGCGGGCGGCTGTGTCGCAGCCGGCCCCGTACTCAAGTCATCTGGCCTGGTTCGAGTCCAGAAAATTGCGCGCAAGCCAAGCGGATGGACCCAAAAGAAGCCCGACGCACCCGTATTCGCCGCTAGAGCCGAGCGCATAAGAGGGTATCGCACAAGTTATCACGATTGCGTGAAGCGACCTGCGGAGCGGACGAAAACCCAGCCCAAGACCTTGCCCTGAATCCGGGATTCCAAAGGACGAGTCCTTTGCCGGGGCACCGGGGCAGAGCCCCGGTTTCCCTCGAAAATCAGGACTCTGCCCTGGACCCGTAAAAGGATTTATCCTTTCGAAACCTCAATTCAAGCCTACAAGCCACCGAGGCGGGTGACGATCGCGAGCGCCTCGGCGAAGGCGGCGTCGGCGTCGAGTTCGGTCGTGTCCAGCACCACCGCGTCGGCGGCGGCCTTGAGCGGGGCGGCGGCGCGGCTCGAATCGCGGGCGTCGCGGGCGCGGATGTCGGCCAGGATCGCCTCGGGCGAAGCCGCCTCGCCCCGGCCCGCGAGTTCGCGGTGGCGGCGGCGCGCCCGCTCCTCCGGGGTCGCCGTGATGAACAGTTTGACCCGCGCATCGGGGCAGACCACCGTGCCGATGTCGCGCCCGTCGAGCACGGCGCCTTCGCCCCCCCCGGCGAAGCGCTGCTGCCAGGACAGCAGGGCGGCCCGCACCTCAGGCACCGACGAAACCCGCGAGGCGGCCTCGCCCATCGCCCGCTCCCGCAGGCGTGGATCGGAGAGACCCTCGGCCGAGAGCGCGGCGGCAGCCCGCGCCGCTGCCGCCTCGTCGCCGAGATCGGTGTCGGCATCGATCAGCGCCAGCGCCACCGCGCGATAGAGCAGGCCGGTGTCGAGATGCGGCAGGCGGAAATGCGCGGCCAGCCGCTTGGCGAGCGTGCCCTTGCCGGAGGCGGCCGGGCCGTCGATGGCGATGACGAGGGGCGCGCCCATCAGCGGCTCGCCTCCTCGACGATCTCGGCACCCAATGCCGCCATGGTCGGGCGGAAGCTCGGGAAGCTCGTGGCGATCATCGCCCCGTCATCGACCGTCACCGGGTTCTGCGACGCCATCCCCATGACGAGGAAGGCCATGGCGATGCGGTGGTCGAGATGGGTCGCGACCGTACCGCCACCCTTCGCCGCCGCGCCGTTGCCGGTGACGATCAGGTCGTCGCCCTCGATGGCGTGGTCCACGCCGTTGGCCGCGAGCCCGGCCGCGACCGCGGCAAGCCGATCGGATTCCTTCACCCGCAACTCGTGCAGGCCGTTCATCCGGGTGGTGCCCTCGGCAAACGAAGCCGCGACCGCGAGCACCGGGTACTCGTCGATCATGGAGGGCGCGCGCTCGGCCGGCACGTCGACGCCGGTGAGACGGCTCGCCCGAACGCGCAGGTCGGCCACCGTCTCACCGCCCTCCTCGCGCTCGTCGAGGCGTTCGATGTCGGCGCCCATCTCGATCAGCGTGGTGATGAGGCCGGTGCGCAGCGGGTTCATCATGACCCCGCGCAGGGTCACCTCGGAGCCCGGCACGATCAGCGCCGCGACCAGCGGAAAGGCCGCCGACGACGGGTCGGCGGGCACGATCACGTCGGTGCCCCGCAGGGTCGGCTGGCCGGTGAGTGCGATGGAGCGACCGTGGCCGCCCGCGCCGTAGGGCTCGACGGTCACCTCGGCCCCGAACAGGCGCAGCATCCGCTCGGTGTGGTCGCGCGACGCCGCCCGCTCGATCACGGTGGTGACGCCCGGCGCGTTGAGGCCGGCGAGCAGCACCGCCGACTTGATCTGCGCCGAGGCGACGGGAAGCTCGTAGCGGATCGGAATGCCCTCGCGCGGGCCCCGGATCGTCAGCGGCACCCGCCCGCCCTCGGCCTCGGAGACGATCTCGGCGCCCATCTGCAGCAACGGATCGAGGATGCGCCGCATCGGCCGCTTGCGGAGGCTGGCGTCGCCGTCGAAGGTCGCGGTGACGGGCTGGCCGCCGACCACGCCCATCATCAGCCGCGAGCCGGTGCCGGCATTGCCGAAATCGAGCACGCCCGCCGGATCCTGCATCCCGCCGATGCCGGTGCCGAGGACGCGCCAGCGGCCCTCGCCCTCGCGGGTGATCGTGGCGCCGAGCGCGCGGGCGGCGTCCGCCGTGCGCAGCACGTCGTCGCCTTCCAGCAGGCCCTCGACGCGGGTCTCGCCGATGGAGAGCAGCCCGAAGATCATCGCCCGGTGCGAGATCGACTTGTCGCCCGGCGGCTTCAGGTCGCCGCGGAGCGCGTGGCCCGGACGCGCGGTGAGGGGCTGTGGATCGGAATCGTGCGACACGGGAGGCCAGGGCTTCCGGCGAGAGGGCGGGACGGCCCCGCATGCGTGGATGTGGGGCTTTTCGGACGTGAACGTCCGACGGGAAGCGGCCCGTTACCATGCGGGTCCGGCCGCGTCATCCGAAGCCCCCATGCGCCGACCCGCGCATGGGGGCAACGCGCGGGGGCGACTCGACAGAGGCCAACATAAGTTTATGTTCGCCCGCCATGACGCCCGTGCGCCGTTGCCTCCGCAAGGTCGATGAAGCCGCCGCGACCGCCGATCCGGCGCTCGCCGCGCACATCCGCGAAGCCTTGGGCGAGCTGGAGGCGGCCTACGCCCGCCCGAGCGAGCGCATCGTCGCCCTCGAAGCGCTCCTCCACGAATTCGGGCGCGGCCACTCGGCCGGAAACACGCTGCTCGCCCGCCTCCTGCGCGTCGCGGTCGATCGGCGCCAGGGCACGTGGTCCCACCGCGCACGCGTGCGGGGCATGACGCAGGCGCCGCGGCTGACGGCCTCGCTGCAGGCGACCGCTCTGTGACGGATCGGTGACGGCAGCGGTCTGTGAGGCTGTGGCGCATCGAGCACAGCGACGGCCGGGACGATGCAGTAACGCTCGCCCCAGTTCCTTCCTGAGACCCGGAACCACCTGAGAGGCGCGCTCATCCACCGTGATGGCGCGCCTTGCTTTTTTCCGGATGGGCCCGCGCCGCGCACCCATTTGACATGGGCGGAGGCTGCGACTAACGGGGCCGCTTCTCCTCGCCCCCCTTCGACATACTGCCCAGAGGTTCGCTGCCGTGGCTAGACCGGAACTCGGCGTCAAGCGCCAGTGCATGAATTGCGGTGCCAAGTTCTACGATCTCGACCGCGATCCGGCGACCTGCCCGAAATGCGGCACGATCTACCAGGTCGCCACCAGCCGCGTCGCCCCGCCGATCGCCAGCCGCGCCGCTGACGAAGACGAGGAGGAAGAGGAGAAGGCCGGCCCGGAGATCGTCTCCCTGGATGAGGCCGAGACGAACGACGATTCCGACGACATCAGCGTGGACGACGAGAGCGGCGACGAGGCCAGCTCGGGCGGCGACGACGACACCTTCCTGGAAGAGGAAGACGGCGACGACGACGTCTCCGACCTGATAGACAACGATTCGGACAACGACGAGGAGGGCTGAGGCCCGCCTCGCTTTCCAATCCTCCACCGTCATTCCGGGTTCGCTTCGCGCCCCGGAATGACGGTGAAGCGGGATCGACTTACCCTCGCATCGGCGACGGGCGTCGCTCCACGGCCCGCCCCGGCGGCCCCGGTTTCCTTGCGCCCCTGCCGAAATCGTTGCAGAAGTGCGCGCCGTTCCGGACGCGCCTTCGTGCCTCCCGCCGGCCTCCCGCCCGGAGGCCCTTGAGAGCCGCTCCGCCGTCCGGGCCGCACACCCGAATCCACGCAAGACGGCACGCCCATGACCCAGCCCCTTCGCCTCGGCATCGCCGGTCTCGGCACCGTCGGCGCCGCCGTGGTGGGGATGGTGGCGCGCCGCGCCGAGGCGCTGGAAGCCTCCGGCCGCAGCGTCGTCGTCACCGCGGTCTCGGCCCGTGACAAGTCCCGCGACCGCGGCCTCGACCTTTCCGGGTTCACGTGGTTCGACGATCCGGTGGCGCTAGCGCAGTCCGACGACATCGACGTGTTCGTGGAACTCGTCGGCGGGGCCGAAGGGCCGGCCAAGGCGGCGGTCGAGGCGGCCATCGCGTCGGGCAAGCATGTCGTGACCGCCAACAAGGCGCTGCTCGCCCGCCACGGCGCGGCGCTGGCCAAGGCCGCGGAAGAGCGGGGCGTGGCGCTGGCCTACGAGGCCTCGGTCGCGGGCGGCATCCCGGTGATCAAGGCGATCCGCGAGGGGCTCGCCGGCAACGCGGTCGCCCGCGTCTACGGAATCCTTAACGGCACCTGCAACTACATCCTCAGCCGAATGGAAGCCGAGGGGCTGACGTTCGAGGCCTGCCTCAAGGACGCGCAGGCGCTCGGCTACGCGGAGGCCGACCCGACCTTCGACGTCGAGGGCTTCGACACCGCCCACAAGCTCGCGATCCTGACGAGCCTCGCCTTCGGGGTCGAGATCGACGCCGACGGCGTCTCGGTCGAGGGGATTTCCGCGATCCAGCCGCTCGACCTCGCCATGGCGGACGAGCTCGGCTACCGCATCAAGCTGCTCGGCGTCGCCCAGGCGACCGAGGCCGGCATCGAGCAGCGCGTCCATCCGACCATGGTGGCGAAGTCGTCCGCCATTGCCCAGGTGATGGGCGTGACCAACGCCGTCACGGTCGATGCCGACGCGGTCGGCGAACTCACCCTGATCGGCCCCGGCGCGGGCGGCAAGGCCACGGCCTCGGCCGTCGTCGCCGACATCGCCGACGTGGCCGCGGGCGTGCGCCGCCCGACCTTCGGCCGTCCGGTCGCCGCGCTCTCGCCCCCCCGGCGGGTCGAGATGCAGCGCCACGAGGGCGGCTACTACATCCGGCTCACCGTCCACGACCGCACCGGCGTCGCCGCGGGCGTGGCCACCCGCATGGCCGAGGCCGGCATCTCGATCGAGAGCATCGTCCAGCGCCGCTCCGCCAAGGCCGCGTCGAGCGATCCGAGGGGCCAGTCGGGCCAGCCGGTGCCGCTGGTGCTGATCACCTACGCGGCGACCGAGGGGACCGTGCGCGAGGCGCTCGCCGCCATCGACCGGGACGGTTTGCTGGCGGAAGCCCCCCAGCTCATCCGCATCGAGCGCGAATAGCGGGGACGCCGTCCCTGCACCATCGTGCCGGGCTTTTCGGCGGACGAAGCCTGCGGCATGAACTCTCGTGCACGGCATGTGTTAGGCACCGACGGAAGGTCGGGCTTTCCGGGACGAGGGACTCAAGGGCGATGGCGGCGGCCGATACCGGAATCTTCAGCGATCCCACCGCGCGGGGCCTGACCCTCGAACTCGTGCGCGTCACCGAATCCGCGGCCATCGCCGCCGCGCGCCTGCGCGGCCAGGGCCGCGAGAAGGAGGCGGACCAAGCCGCCGTCGATGCCATGCGGGCCGAGCTGATGGCCCTCGCGGTCGAGGGCACGGTGGTGATCGGCGAGGGCGAGCGCGACGAGGCGCCGATGCTGTTCATCGGCGAGCAGGTTGGCAACGGCTCCGGCCCGGCGGTCGACATCGCCGTCGATCCGCTGGAGGGCACGACGCTCTGCGCCAAGGACATGCCCGGCGCCATCGCGGTGATGGCCTTGGCCGAGCGCGGCACGCTGCTGGCGGCACCCGACGTCTACATGCAGAAGATCGCCATCGGCCCCGGCTACCCGCCCGGCACCGTCGATCTCGATTGGAGCCCGGCCCAGAACATCGCCTCGCTCGCCCGCGCCAAGGGCGTCGAGCCGTCCGGCCTCACCGCGATCATCCTCGACCGGCCCCGGCACATGGACCTGATCGCCGCCGTGCGGGCCACGGGGGCGGGCATCCGCCTGATCTCGGACGGCGACATCGCCGCGATCATCCACTGCACCAAGCCGGACGAGACCGGCGTCGACATCTACATGGGCACGGGCGCCGCGCCCGAGGGCGTGATCGCGGCCTCGGCGCTCCGCTGCATCGGCGGCCAGATGCAGGGCCGGCTGATCCTCGATTCCGCCGACAAGCGGGCGCGGGCGGCCAAGATGGGCATCACCGACCCGGGCCGGAAATACGACATGCACGACATGGCCCGCGGCGACGTGATCGTCGCGGCAACGGGCGTGACCACAGGGGCGCTGCTCTCGGGCGTGCGCTTCCGCCCCGGCCGGATCGAGACCGAAACGGTGGTCTACCGCTCCAACACCGGCACGGTCCGCCGCATCGCCAGCGAGCACCGCCGGCCGGAGGTTTCTCCGCACAGCTGAGCGGCGCGGCTCAGACGCCTCGGATGACCCGCACCGTCATCGCGAGGTGGGGCCGAAGCGATCCAGGGCGCGACCTTTTCGGAATTGGCGAGACCGCAGCGACAGCACGGCCACCAAGGGCCTGTTCGACTCGACTCTTCGAGATCGAACCGGTGTGATGCTGCGATGATCCCAATCCTCACCCTCCTCCGGTGTTGCAGAGCGAAGCGGAGCCTCGAAGGAGGGCTCCAGGGATCGCGCAGCTGGCTGGAGCCCTCCTTCGAGGCTGCTTCGCAGCACCTCAGGATGAGAGGGTCCGATAGGATGAAGGTGGTCGGACGGGCTCCGAGCGACGCTTTCGTCGAGTGCGGAGCACTGGATTGCTTCGGCTTCGCGTCGCAATGACGGGGTGAGGCGGCAACGACGGTCCCGGCGAGCGAGCCGAGGCGCCCTCCCCTACCCCGCCGCCATCGTCGTCTTCACCGTCTCCACCAGCTGCTTCAGGCTGAAGGGCTTGGGCAGGAAGTTGAAGGCCTCGCCCTCGGGGAGGTTCTTGCGGAAGGCGTCCTCGGCGTAGCCCGAGACGAAGATCACCTTCAGGTCGGGGCGGTGCTTGCGCAACTCGCGCAGCAGGGTCGGGCCGTCCATCTCGGGCATCACCACGTCGGAGACGACGACGTCGATGCCGTCGGCATGCTCCTCGATCAACCGCAGGGCCTCGACGCCGGAGGCCGCTTCCAGCACCGTGTAGCCGCGGGCCGAGAGCGCGCGGGAATTGACCGCGCGGACCGGGTCCTCGTCCTCGACCAGCAGCACCGTGCCCTGGCCGGTATGGTCGGCGGCGGGCTTTTGCGGCTCCGGCTTGGGGGCCGGCTTCGGCTCGGATTTGGCTTCCAGCGCGCCCGGCTCGCCGACGGTCGGCGTCGCCTCGCTCGGCTCGGAGGTGCGCTCGGGGCGGGGCAGCGCCGCGACCGGCTCGGGCTCCGGCAGGGTCTCGGTGCTCGGCTCGTGGCGCGGCAGGTAGATGCGGAACGTCGTGCCCTCCCCCACCGTCGATTGCACGTCGATGGCGCCGCCCGACTGGTTGACGATGCCGAACACCGTCGAGAGCCCGAGCCCCGTGCCCTTGCCGATCTCCTTCGTGGTGAAGAACGGCTCGAAGATTTTTTGCAGCACCGCCGGGGGAATGCCCTCGCCGGTGTCGGTGACCTCGATCATCACGTGGTCGCCCGCCGGGATGCCGACGGGGCGCTCGGCATCGACCGCGCAATTGGTGGTGCGGATCGACAGGCGCCCGCCGCCGGGCATGGCATCGCGGGCGTTGACCGCGAGGTTCACGATGACCTGCTCGAACTGGTTCACGTCGGCCTTGATCGGCCAGATCTCGCGGCCGTGGCGGAAATCGAGCTGCACCCGCTCGCCCAGCAGCCGCTTCAACAGCAGCGTCAGGTCGGACAGGGCCTCGCCGACATCCATCACCTCCGGCCGCAGGGTCTGGCGGCGGGAGAAGGCCAGCAGCTGACGAACGAGCGACGCGGCCCGGTTCGCGTTCTGCTTGATCTGCATGATGTCCTGGAAGGCGTGGTCGGTCGGCCGGTGGCTCGCGAGCAGGAGATCCGAGTAGCCGATGATCGCCTGGAGCACGTTGTTGAAGTCGTGGGCGATGCCGCCCGCGAGCTGGCCCACCGTGTCCATCTTCTGGGTCTGGGCGATCTGCTGCTCGAGCTGACGCTGGGCCGTGGTGTCCAGCGCGTAGAGGATCACCCGCTCGCGGTCGGCGTCGGTTTCGGCGCGCTGCGTCCCGTCGGCGTCGGCCGGGCTCATCCACACGCGGGCCGAGCGCTCGCCCTCGCCCAGGAGCCCGATCTCGATCGGGTCGAGCCCGCCGAAGCCGTTGGCGGCCCGCGCCAGCGCCGCCTCGATCGCGTGGCGGTCGCGCTCCAGCACGGCCTCGCGCATCATCGGCTCGGGCGCGTCGCGGCCGGCCTCGGCCGAGGGCTGGCGCGGCATGCCGGAGAACAGGCGCACGAACGAGGCGTTGGCGCGGATGACGCGGCCGTCGCCGTCGAGCGTCGCGATGGCGATCGGGCTGGTGTTGAGGAAGCGGGCGAGCCGCACCTCCGCCGCCCGCTGCGGCTCGTCGGAATCCGAGCCCGCCGAGCGGTTGAGCACGAAGGTGCGGGACGGGCCGGGCGCCCCGTCCTGGCCGTAGGCGACGCGGTGATAGAGCCGGGTCGGCAGCGGCTGGCCGTTGCGGCGGCGCAGGTCGATGTCGAAGCGGTCGGTGCGCACCTCGCCGGGCAGGCCGGGGGCGGCGGACAGCACGTCGGCGCCCGGCGCGATCTCGAGAAGCTTGAGCCCGCCCGAGCCGACGGTGGCGAGGTCGTAGCCGAGCCAGGAGGCGAGCGTGGCGTTCATGTAGACGATCGCGCCCGCGGCATCGATCGACAGGAAGCCCGCCGGGGCGTGGTCGAGATAGTCGATCGCGTGCTGGAGCTCCTGGAAGACGTTCTCCTGGCGCTCGCGCTCGTGGGTGATGTCGCTCACCGTCCAGAGCGCCGCCGCGCCGCGGGGGCGCGGGATCGGCCGCACGGCGATGCGGTACCACGCGAAGTCGCGCTCGGCCGCGCCGCCGGGCGGCGGCGACATGCGGATCTCTTCCGTGTAGGCGCGCTCGTCGCGGGCGGCCTGGGCGAGGCGGTAGACCGCTTCCGACACCTCGGGGGCGCCCACGAAAATCCGCTCGATCGAGCGGAGGTTGGAAAAGCTGTCGCCGCCGGCCAGCCGCATATAGGCTTCGTTGGCGTAGATCATCCGCCCGCCGTCCTCGACGACGAGCTTGCCCTCGGGCGCCGCGTCGGTGATCGCGCGGGTGATGTCGTCGCGGGAGGCCGGGCCGGCGAGCTGGATCGCCCCGATGGCGAGCGCGAACAGGAAGAACACGCCGGCCATGGCGAGCAGCGCCAGCAGGCCGAGGATGAGCGGCTGGGCCTGCTCGTTGGCCACGAACGACAGGCCGACGGCGGCCCCCACGAGGAGGCCGGCCAGCATCAGCAGCAGCCCGACCCGGCCGGGGCGCTCCGAGCGGTCGATCGAGCCCGACGCCGGCACCGCTGGTCCGCTGACCTCAGCCATCAGGCCCTACCCATCCCCGCGTCACCCACCTTCCGGGCTGACGCCTTCGCGGGCATCCTATCCGGACAAAGGTGCATAAACCGTGGCATTTGAGGGACTTCGCCGTCTCGGGACGAGGTGCCTCCTTATGCCGCGCGGCGGCGCAGGCGAAGCACGAAACCGATCACCTCCGCAACCGCGCGATAATGCTCGGCCGGGATCTCGTCATCGACCTCGACGGTGGCGTAGAGGGCACGCGCCAGCGGCGGGTTCTCCAGCACGGGCACGTCGTGGTCCTTGGCGACCGCGCGGATGCGCAAGGCCAGGGAGTCGACGCCCTTGGCGACGCAAATCGGCGCCCCCATGCCGGCCTCGTAGCGGAGCGCCACGGCGAAGTGGGTCGGGTTCGTCACGATCACGGTGGCAGTGGGCACGGCGGCCATCATCCGCTTCTTCACCTTGGCCTGGCGCAGCTGGCGCTGGCGGGCCTTCACCTCGGGGCTGCCCTCGCTCTCCTTGTGCTCCTGCTTCATCTCCTCCTTGGACATGCGCAGGCGCGCCCGCCAGCGGTGACGCTGGTAGAGCGCGTCGGCGAGCGCGATCGCCGCGTAGATCGCCAGCATCCCGCCCATCATCTTGACGGCGAGCGTGAGGGTGGCGGCGAGCGCGGCGCCGGGCTCCAGCTGCGCGAAGGATTCCACCCGGTCGTGCTCGGCCCACAGGATCGCGCCGGCCACCACGCCGACGAGGATGAGTTTTGCGAGTCCCTTGCCGAAGTTGACCCAGGCCTCCATCCCGAACAGTCGCTTCATCCCGGCCATCGGCGAGATGCGCGAGAATTGCGGCATCAGGCTCTGCGCCGTCAGGATCGGCCGGTGCTGCAGGAAGCCCGCGGCCAGCGCCGCCACCACGGCGAGGCCGAGCGGGATCGCGAGCGCCTTCAGTCCGATCCAGGCCGCGCGCATGGCGACGCCTAGGAACGTGCCGGGATCGGCCGGCACCTCGCCGGCATGCAGGAGGAAGCCGCGCATGTCGCGCGACAGGCCCTCCGCGATGGGCTTGGCCGAGACGATCAGCGCCAGCGTCAGCGCCGCCAGGATGAAGAAGGTGTAGATTTCGGATGAGTTCGGAACGTCGCCGCGCTCGATCGCCTGCTCGATGCGGCGGAAGGTCGGTTCTTCGGTCTTGTCTTCCTGGTCGGTTTCCTCGGCCACGGCTCTAGCGCCTCATCGGCCGACGAGCTGGCCGAGATAGCGGCCGAGATCGTCCAGAAACAGGCTCATGAGCAGCCCCAGCGCGCCCGCGAGCAGCAGCATTCCGATGATCACCGAGGCCGGCACCGCGAGGAAGAACACCTGCAATTGCGGCATCAGCCGCGACAGCACGCCGAGCCCGAGATTGAACAGGATCGCGAAGACGATGAAGGGGCCGGCGATCCGCACGCCCAGCGCGAAGCTGCGGGCAAACGCATCGAGCGCGAGCTTGGCCGCGTCCCCCAGCGCCGGCAGCCCGGTCGGCGGCAGCACGACGTAGCTGCGGGCGATGCCCTCCAGCGCGAGGTGATGCAGGTCCGTCGCCATCACCAGCGTGATGCCGAGCAAGGACAAAAAGTTGCCGATGGCGGCCTGCTGCCCGCCCATCGTCGGGTCCACCGTCATGGCGTAGGACAGGCCGAGCTGCTGCGAGATGACGTTGCCCGCCGTCGTCAGCGCTGCGAGGATCATGCGCACGCACAGGCCAAGCATCAGCCCGATCAGGATCTCGCTGAACAAGAGCCCGATCAGCACCGGCGGGGCGAGCGTGCCGTTCACGGCGGGCAGCATCGGCCGCACCACGGGAAACAGCACCAGCGTGACGAGGAGCGCGAGCGCCAGCCGGACGCGCGCCGAGACGAGCTGCTCGCCCACTCCCGGCATCAGCATGATCAGCGTGCCGACGCGGGCGAAGGTGAGGAGGTAGGCCGCGGCGAGCCCCGGCAGCAGCAGGTTGAGCGAAGCGGGCATTCTGGCCGCTTCTACACCGCGGCGGGGCGCGCATCATCCACCCGCGGCGATGCGGGCGGCGATGCGGGCCATGTAGGCCGCCATGGCATCGCCCATGAACGGCAGCATCAGCAGCAGCACGCCGAACACGGTGACGATCTTGGGCACGTAGATCAGGGTCTGCTCCTGGATCTGCGTCAGCGCCTGGAACAGCGACACCACGAGGCCGACCAGCAGCGCGACCAGCATCAGCGGCCCGGCCACCTTGAGGAAGACGAAGATGCCGTCGCGGGCGACGTCGAGGATGGCGAGGCCGGTCATGTTTCTTGGATGTCCCGTCTCTGGGCTGTGAGTTCCCTCTCCCCGCCGTGCGGGGAGAGGGCTTCGGCGACCTCGTCGTCGCCGAAGCGAGGCGGCAGCCGATGGTGAGGGGGCGTTTCAAGGTGAGGCAGGACCGGATACGCCCCTTCACCGCCGCTGCAGCTTCGCCTCCGCTTCCTGCATGGACGACGAGGTACATGCAGGCCTCTCCCCGCGTGCGGGGAGAGGGGGACAAGAAACAAAAAACTAGATCGGCATCCGCATGATCTCTTCGTAGGCCGAGATCACCCGGTCGCGCACGGCGACCAGCGTCTGGAGCGCGGTCTCGCTCTCGGCCACCGCGGTGACGACATCGACCACGTTGGCCTTGCCCGATGCTGCCGAGAGGGCGGCGCGGTCGGCCTTCTCGCCGGATTGCGCCACGCCGTCGAGGGTCTGCTGCAGCAGGCCGGAGAAGCCGGAGGCCCCCGTCGCCTGGACCGGTTTCGGACCCGTCGGACGGCTGATGCCCTGGGCGGCGGCGTAGGCGCCCGCGGCGAAGGCGGAACTCGGCATGGTCAGGCCTTCAGGATCTCGAGGGTCTTGGAGATCATCCGCCGCGTCGCGGTGACCATGTTGAGGTTGGCCTCGTAGGAGCGCTGGGCCTCGCGCATGTCCATGTTCTCGATCAGCCCGTTGACGTTGGGCAGGCGCACCTCGCCGCGGGCGTCGGCCGCCGGGTTGCCGGGGTCGTACTTGGTGCGGAAGGGCGACGGATCGCGCCGCACGCGGCCGGCCTCGACGACGTGGGCGTTCAGCTCGCGGTCGAGGCGGCTGGAGAAGGTCGGGATCTTGCGGCGGTAGGGCTCGCCGCCCGCGGTGCTCGCGGTGGAATCCGCGTTGGCGATGTTCTCGGCGATGATGCGCATCCGCCCGGACTGCGCCTTGAGACCGGAGGCGGCGATGCCGAGGCTCTTCAGGAAGTCCATGGCTCAGCTCCTCGCTCAGCGCTTGCCGACGGCGATCTTCAGGGCGTCGAGGCTCTTCTGGTAGAGCGAGGCGACGAGCTGATAGTCCGACTGGTTGTCGCCGGCCTTCATCATCTCCTCCTCAAGGTTCACGCCGTTGCCCGAGGGGCGCACCTCGAAGCCCTTGAAGCGGCGGGGGTCGGCGTTGGGCCCGCCTTCCGTCGAGAGCCCGAAATGGGCCGGCTCGGTGCGGGCGAGCCCGTCACCGCCAACCGAAGCGCCCAAAGGCGCCGCAAGTCCGGCGGCAGGGCCGTTGCCGGCGGGCTCGGCCAGATCGCGGGGCCGAAAATTCGGCAGGTCGGCGTTGGCGACGTTCTCGGCGAGCAGCGCCTGGCGGGCCTGATGCCAGTGCATCCGGGTGCGCAGCATGCCGAGGATGGGCAGGTCGGTGAGGGACATGGGAAGACCTTGCCGAGAAATCCGGCCGTCTCCGGTGTGGGAACGAAGGCGGCGGACCCGGCAGAAAATGCCGCCGCCATGGTTAAGGACGCGTTAACTCGGCAAATCCTGCCCGGTCGCCGCGGCTTTCGTACCGAAACGGGGCAGGACGCGGCGCACGGGCCTGTTAACGAACGATTCGGATTTGTTGCGGTGCCATCGCCCCGCAGCGATAATCGCGCGGTCTCAAGAGCGGGCCCGAATGGGGCCCCGACTGCGAAAGACACGGGTCTTGCAAGCGTTCTTCAGTTCCGACGGTTCGTTCGTCGTGCAGTTCCTGGTGATCTTCCTCGTCATCCTGGTTCTGCTGATCGGGGCGGTGCTGCTGTTCCGGCGTTTTTCCGGGCGCGGCCGATCGCTGACGGCGGGCGCGAACGGGCGCGGGCGCCAGCCGCGGCTCGGCATCGTCGACATCTACGAGCTCGACCGGCAGCGGCAGCTCATCCTGCTGCGCCGGGACAATGTCGAGCACCTGCTCCTCGTCGGCGGCCCGAACGACGTGGTGATCGAGCGCAACATCCAGCGCGGCGCGGGCGCCCGCTACGCCCCCGAGCCCGACCAGACCGCCGATCCCGCCCACGACGGCGCCCGGACCGAACGTTTCCTCGACAGCCCGGCCCCGCCCGCCTTCGCGATGCCGGAAATCGTGCCGCCCGCCATGCCCGGCGCCGAGCCGCCGCACCCCGAGCGCACGCCGCCGCTCGATCCCGGACTGTTCGAGCCGGAGGTCGTGGCGCCCGCCGCCGCGCCGGCCCGCTCCCGGCCCGCCTCGCCGGTCAGCCGCCTGATCCGGCGTACCGCGCCCCCGCTCGCCGACACCCCGCCCGAGCCCGCGCCGGTCCCTGCTCCTGCCCCGCCGCCAGCCTCCGAGCCGGTGCCGGAGACGCCGCCGGTGATCGCCGGGCGCGGGCCGCGACCGGTCGATCCGGCGGTGCTGTCGGACATGGCGCGCCAGCTTCAGGTCGCGCTCAAGCGCCCCTCCTCCGCGGTGACGCCGCCGCCGGGCGGGCCCGAATCCCCGCCCCTGCCGCCCGCCCCCGACCTGCGCCCCGACCCGCTCGCCGCCGCGATGGCCGCCGCCCAGGCCGAGCCGGCGCCGGCCCCGAAGGCGCCTGCACCCGCCAAGCCCGTTCCAGCCAAGCCGGCCGTAGATGCGAAGCCCGCGCCCGAGGCAAAGGTCGAGGCCGCCGCCAAATCCATCCCAGCCCTGACCGCGCTGGCCGATCCCGCCCCCGTGACCGTGGTGCCGCCCCCGCCCCCGCCCCCGCCGCCGGCACCGCCCCAACCTGCGCCGGCCCCGGCCAAACCCGCCGAGGCCGCGCCCAAACCCGCCCCCAAGCCTGCGCCGGAGGCGAAGCCCGCCCCCCCGCCGGCCCCGCCCAAGCCGGCAAAGCCCGAGACCGCGAAGCCGGAGGCTCCCGCCGCCGAGACCACGACGCAGAATCCGTTCTCGGTCGAGGAGATCGAAGCCGAGTTCGCCCGCCTGCTCGGGCGCCCGCTCGACAACAACAAGGGATAGCGTCTGTCCCCTCCCCCTTGTGGGGAGGGGTTCGGGGTGGGGGTGGTTCAAGGTGGGGCGCCGAGCTTCATCCGGCACCACCCCCACCTCCTCCCTCCGCCCCACAAGGGGGAGGAGAAGCGCAGCGGCGACCGACGCGATTCTTCGGAAGCCACGTCGGCGGAGAGAGACAGGGATGCGTCCCTCTCAACGGGATCGGCACCCAAACCGCCTTCGGCGCTTGCGCGATGAGAACAAAACAAGTACGAAATGCATCGGCCCGGGCGCATTGAGCCTTGCGCCCCTCCCATGCATAAGGAGCCTCACGCGATGGCCCAGCCTGCGCTGAAGATGGTGGAATCCACGACGATGGCTGCTGCGGACAAGGACAAGGCGAAGGCGATCGAAGCCGCGCTGACGCAGATCGAGCGGGCCTTCGGCAAGGGCTCGATCATGCGCCTGGGCAAGAACGACAAGGTCGCCGAGGTCGAGACCGTCTCCACCGGCTCGCTCGGGCTCGACATCGCGCTGGGCGTCGGCGGCCTGCCGCGGGGCCGCGTCGTCGAGATCTACGGGCCGGAATCCTCGGGTAAGACGACGCTGGCGCTCCACACCATCGCCGAGGCCCAGAAGAAGGGCGGCGTCTGCGCCTTCGTCGATGCCGAGCACGCCCTCGACCCGGTCTATGCGCGCAAGCTCGGCGTCAACCTCGACGATCTGCTGATCTCGCAGCCCGATACCGGCGAGCAGGCCCTGGAGATCACCGATACGCTGGTGCGCTCGGGCGCCATCGACGTGCTCGTGGTCGATTCGGTCGCAGCCCTCACCCCGCGGGCCGAGATCGAGGGCGAGATGGGCGAGAGCCAACCCGGCCTCCAGGCCCGCCTGATGAGCCAGGCCTTGCGCAAGCTCACCGGTTCGATCTCGCGCTCGAACTGCATGGTGATCTTCATCAACCAGATCCGGATGAAGATCGGCGTGATGTACGGCAGCCCCGAGACCACGACGGGCGGCAACGCGCTCAAGTTCTACGCCTCGGTGCGCCTCGACATCCGCCGCGTCTCGACCCTGAAGGACCGCGACGAGGCGATCGGCAACCAAGTCCGCGTCAAGGTCGTCAAGAACAAGGTCGCGCCGCCGTTCAAGCAGGTCGAGTTCGACATCATGTTCGGCGAGGGCGTGTCCAAGGTCGGCGAGTTGGTCGATCTCGGCGTGAAGGCCGGCATCGTCGACAAGTCGGGCGCGTGGTTCTCCTACGACAGCCAGCGCCTCGGCCAGGGCCGCGAGAACGCCAAGGGCTTCCTGCGCGACAACCCGGACATCGCCAACAAGATCGAGGCATCGATCCGGCAGAACTCGGGACTGGTGGCCGACCGCATCCTCGAGAACGCCAAGCCGACGGCGGACGACCTCGACGAGGGCGAGGCCTGACGGCCTCCTACGACATCTGAAGCACGATCCGCGGGGCGGGAGGTTCATCCTCCCGCCCTTTTTCGTGTTCGCCGCGGACTTTCCGGATTCGTCCCTGCGGCAAACCCGACGCAAGTCCGCGGCTTGCGCCAGCGCACATCATGGCAAGATCGACCTACTTGGTATAATGAATACATGGATTAAAGGAAGAAACAATCTCCTATAGATTAGTCCAAAGATAAGGCCTCCTTGATCGAAGTCATTTCTTGGATTAAACATCTCTTGTACGCCGTCCGTCCTAATGGCTGCGGACGTTGCAGCGCCTCCAGAAATGACTTGGCCCGCCTTCGGCGGCGGGCCTCTTTCTGCGCGATCAGAGATGAATCAGACGATATCGACGCTGAACCAGAGGCAGATGCGCGCCTTGCAATGGCTGGCGGATCAGGAGGAGCACCGATGGATCCCGGTCCACGACAGCGGCCCCTGCCGCACCACCCTCAACGCCCTCGTCCGCCGCGGCCTCGCGGTGCGCTCCTCGGCCAACACCGACCATTACCGGATCACCATGCACGGCCGCGCCGTGAGCCCGGTGATCTGACCCGGCTCAGCCCTGCACCGCAGCGGCCTTGGCGGTGGTGAGTTCGCGCAGCGTCCGGCCGGCGGCCTCGCCCTTGACCGGGAGCTTGCGGTCGCGCTCGAACCGCTCGATGGCGGCCCGGGTGCCGGGGCCCATCAGGCCGTCGTCCTTGAGCGGGCCGTAGCCGAGCTTGACCAGGGCGCGCTGGGCGCGGGCCACCGCCGGATCGGGCTTTGCCGGGTCGGCCTTTGACACATCGACCTTGGCGGCCTCCTTGGCGGAGGACTTCGGCGTCACCGAGGCGGTGGTCTCGCCGGAGCGGATCATGTCGGCGATGGCGTCGCGGGGGGGCGGTGCCTCGGCGCGCACCTCCCGCGCCGGAGCGGGGCGGACGGGCGAAGGTTTCGCCTCGGCCACCTTCGCGTCCGGGGCCTTGGGCGCGACCGCCTTGGCCTCGACGGTCGGCAGGATCGGCGCCGGGTGACGGCCGTCCTGGAAGCCGACCGCGTTGAGGCAGACGTAGATCGCCGCCCCACACGCGGCGAGCGAGCCGAGCGCACCGCCCGGATGGCGCAGGCACCAAGTCCCCGCGGCGCGGGCGAAGGCCTTGGCGGAATCCGGGACGCCGTGCGTCGCTGCGTTCGGTTTCGTCCGGCGCGGGGCCGCCCGGCCGCCGCGCATGTCGCCCGGCACCACGATGTCGCGCCGATCCCGTCCGGCGGGTGTCTCCCGCATCATCCCATTCCTCTTGTGTCAGACCGATCGGCGATGATCGTCCCGCGTCGGCGGGCGCCCCGTTCGAGAAGACGAGACGCGGGCGCGGTTTTCCTCCGCCGGGGGCCCGGACCCGAACCGTCGGACATCTTGCGGGAGGCCCGGTTAAAGTTCCTCACCCGGCCCGCCGCATCGGCGAACGGGCGGCGGGCGCCGGGTCGAACAGGCCGACTGGCAGGCGGATCGGCTCCGGCGCGATCTCGGGGGCCGCCCCCCGCACGGAGGTGCGGATCGGGGCCGGCCCATCGCTGCCGCGGGCGCGGCTGCAATCGAGCGGGAGCGTCACGGCGATCAGGGTGCCCTGGCCCGGCGCGCTCTCGACCGAGACCGAGCCGCCGTGGAGGCCCGCGAGCCCGCGCACCACCGAGAGGCCGAGGCCGGTCCCCTCGTGGCTGCGGCCGTAGCCGCCGCCGACCTGGAAGAAGGGGTCGCCGAGCCGCGGCAGGTCGGCCTCGCTGACACCGATGCCGTCGTCGGCCACGACGAAGTCGAGATAGCCGCCGCCGCGGCGGACCATCACCTCGACCCGCCCGCCCCGCGGCGTGAACTTCACCGCGTTGGAGATCAGGTTGATCAGCATCTGGCGGCAGGCGCGGGCGTCGGCGATCAGCGCGCTGCCCGCGGGGACGGGGGCGAAGCTCAGCGCCACGCCCGAGGCGTCGGCCTTCAATCGCATCAGGTCGCAGCAGCCGCGGATCAGCGCCTCGACGTCGATCGGCTCGGGCTGGAAGTCGAAATGGCCGCTGCGGATGCGCGAGATGTCGAGCAGCGTGTTGACCACGTCGAGGAGGTGGCGGCCCGAATTGCCGATGATGCCGGCATATTCCTGCGCCCGCTCGGCCGAGAGCGTCATGGCGCCCTCGCCGGCCAGCACGTCGGAGAAGCCGATGATGGCGTTGAGCGGCGTGCGCAGTTCGTGGCTGACGGTGGCGAGGAAGTGCGTCTTCACCTCGTCGGCGCGCTCGGCCTCGGTGCGGGCCCGGTCGAGTTCGGCCGCGCGGCGGCGGTGCTCGGACACGTCGCGGGTGACCGCCACGACGGTGCCGCCGTTGGCGCCGGCGAGCGCGGATTCGATCCGGTGGGCGCGCATCTCGGCATAGATGGTGCGCTCGCCGTCGGCGCGCGGCGCATCGAGATGGAGGCGGAACGGCACGGTGGCGGGGGTGCCGCTGGCGGCGACGTCGCTGATCGCCTGAAGCAGGGCCGGCCGGTCGCCGATATGGACGCGGTCGAGCAGGCCGTGGCCGCGCAGGCGGCCGGGATCGGCGCCGACGAAGCGGGTCGAGGAGCCGCTCGCCTCCAGCACCCGGCCGTTGGCGTCGTGCCACGTCACGAGGTCGTCGATGGCCGAGAGCAGCAGCCGGTCGCGGGCCTCGTTGTCCTGCATCCGGGCGCGCCACTCGCCCTCGCGGCGGATGTGCTCGATCGCCTGCGCGGTGATGTGGCCGATGGCCGTGATGGCGAAGACCGGCAGCGCCACCGCGTTCGGCCAGTCGAGGGCCGGGCCGTCGATCGGGAAGTGGCCGGAGATCGCCACCGCGATGGCGCCGAGGACCGCGATGATGGCGGCGGCGAGCGTGGCCCGGCGCGAGCCGGACACCATCGCCTCCAGCGGCACCGCGACCAGCCAGATCGCGGCGGCCGAACTGGGGCCTCCGGTGAGCGCGGCGAGGCAGACGAGCAGCCCGGTGAGCCCGGCCGAGGACAGAGCGTGGGCGACCCAGAGCGAGCCGGTGCGCGACAGGACGACGGCGGCCAGAACCGGCAGGAACAGGCTGGCGATCGCCACCGCCTCGACGCCGCTCGGCACCCCGCGCCAGACGAGATAGGGCGGGAGTGCGGCCATCATCACGGCGCCGGTGGCGAGCCGGGAGACGAGGAAGCGCTCGTGGCGGAAGCGCACGCCCGGCTCGGGCAGGGCCGAGGCGTGGACGAGCCCGGCGAGCCGGTCGTCGAAGAGAGACGCAAGGGTACCGTCGTTACGCAACACCACCACGCACAGCGCCGGATGTCGGACCGAATTCGGCCCCCGTCCCGCGCCCCTCGACTGCTCGTTTCGAACCCCCGAACCGTCGCAGAGGCGGTTTAAGCGAGGATGAAAAGGGTCAGTCGGTTGCCGTCCATCGGGGCGTCCGGAGCCCCCCGGAGGACCCGATTCGAGGGGGTTGTCGGGTGCTGTCCACAGGGCCGGAGAGGGGCATCGTGAAGGGGAACGGGAGCCGAAAAAGCCTTCGTTCACCACGTCCGCGCATCGCCGCGGTTTTCAGGCTCCGGCAGGGTCGGATCGCTCACCCGGCGGTGGCAATCTCAGGGCGTTCCCGAAGCGGCCCCGAGCCCGGACCGGCCCCATGACCTTCCTCCTGCGCGCCGCCCTGGTGATCGGCGTCCTCTCCTACCTCGCCGCCACGCGCCAGGGCACGGCCCCTACCGGCCTCGACGCGGCGGCCCTGCGCTCGACCGTGGCGACGACGACCGGCAGCCTCGCGAGTCTGGCCGCCTCGCTCCCACCGGAGGCGCGGACGGAAGCGTTGCGGCTCGGCGGCGAGGCGGTGGCGCGGCGGCTGACGGGCCAGCCGGCTTCCGCCGACACGCTCTCGGCGAGCGACCGGGCGCCGGCGTGGCGGGGCGCGGGCGGGCATTGAAGCGGTTTACACCCCGCTCTCTCCCACCCACACCCTCATCCTGAGGTGCTGCGAAGCAGCCTCGAAGGAGGGCTCCAGCCCGCCGCGCGATCCCTGGAGCCCTCCTTCGAGGCTCCGCCTTCGGCGAAGCACCTCAGGATGAGGGGGTTGGGGTCGGTACGGGGCTACCCTGCCCTCACCCCCACAGCTCCGCCAGCGGCGGATGTACGACGCTGCCCTCGTAGAGCAGGGCCGGCGTGCGGTCCTGCGCCAGCAGCAGCGGGCCGTCGAGATCGACGTAAGCGGCGTGGTGGGCGATCAGCATGGCCGGGGCCATGGCGAGCGAGGTGCCGACCATGCAGCCGACCATGATCTCGAAGCCGCGGACGCGGGCCTCGTGCGCCAGCCGGATCGCCTCGGTGAGGCCGCCGGCCTTGTCGAGCTTGATGTTGATCGCGTCGTAGCGCTTGGCCAGCGCGTCGAGCCCGGCCCGGTCGTGCAGGCTCTCGTCGGCGCAGATCGGAATTTTTCGGGAGATTTCGGCCAGCAGGCCGTCATCGTCGGCGGGGAGCGGCTGCTCGATCAGGGCGACGCCCGCCGCCGCGCAGGCCGCGAGGTTGGCTTGAATCGTCTCCGCCCGCCACGCCTCGTTGGCGTCGACGATCAACCGCGCATCCGGTGCGCCGCGGCGCACGGCGGCGATGCGCTCCGGGTCACCCTCGCCGCCGAGCTTCACCTTCAGCAGCGGCCGGTGGGCGGCGGTGCGGGCGGCCTCCTCCATCGCCTCCGGTTCGCCGAGGCTCAGCGTGTAGGCGGTGGTCACAGCGCCGGGCTCGGACAGGCCGGCGATGGCCCAGGCCGGGCGGCCCTGGCGCTTGGCCTCGAAATCCCACAGGGCGCAGTCGATGGCGTTGCGGGCCGCCCCCGGCCCCAACCGCTCGAACAGGTCCGAGCGGGTGCCGCCGCCGGCCAGCCACGCGGCTTGGGCTTCGATCGCGGCGGCGACGCTCTCGACGCTCTCGCCGTAGCGGGCATAGGGCACGCACTCGCCTCGCCCGCGGATGTCGCCGTCCTCGATCGCGGCGGTGACGACGACGGCCTCGGTGCGGCTTCCGCGGGCGATGGTGAAGGCGCCCGCGATGGGGAAGCGCTCGACGGCGACGGAGAGGCGGCGGGACATGCTTTCCAGTCCTTCTCAGGCCGGGAACGCGGCGGCGAGCCGGTCGAGGATGCCGTCCACGCCGAAGCGGACCGGATCGGTCGCGGGCAGCTCGTGGGCGGCCTCCGCCTCCTGCAGCAGCGTACGAGCCTGCGACTCGGGCAGGCCGTGCGTGTTCACCGCGATGCCGACCGGGCGGATGTCGGGATTGGTGAGCCGCCCGAGTTGCACCGTCAGGTCGATCACCTCCCGGATCGTCGGCAGGCGCGCCTCGACGCCGCGCATATGGGTGCGGGTCGGCTCGTGGCAGACCACGAAGGCGTCGGCCTGCGCCCCGTGCAGCAGGCCAAGGCTGACCCCGGCGAACGAGGGGTGGAACAGCGAGCCCTGGCCCTCGATCAGGTCCCAGTGGTTCGGATCGGCGGCGGGCGAGACCCACTCGACGGCGCCGGAGATGAAGTCGGCCACCACGGCGTCGATGGCGACGCCCCGGCCGGAGATGAACACGCCAGTCTGCCCGGTGGCACGGAAATCCGCGTCCAGCCCGCGCGCGCGCATGCCCTTTTCGAGTGCCAGGACGGTGTATTTCTTGCCGACCGAGCAATCGGTTCCGACGGTCAGGAGGCGCCGGCCGGGGCGCTTGGTGCCCTTGCCGGTCGGAAACGTTTCGGTGGTGTGGCGGACATCGTGCAGGGCGCGGCCGTGGCGCTCGGCAGCCTTCGCGATCTCAGGGATCGAGCCGAGGCGCGCATGCAGGCCGCTCGCCACGTCGAGCCCGGCGTCCAGCGCGGCGACGATCTCGGCGACCCAGTGGTCGGGCAGCACGCCGCCCGCGTTGACCACACCGACCACCATGGTCTTGCAGCCCTTGGCGACCGCCTCCTCCAGCGTCAGGTCCGGGATGCCGAGGTCGGCGGCGCATCCCTCCATGCGCAACTGCCCGACACACCATTCGGGCCGCCAATCGTTGATGCCGTAGGCGGTCTTGGCCGCCAGCGTGTCCGGCACGTCGCCGAGAAACATCAGGTAGGGCGTGGCGATCTGCATCGATTCGGTCCCGTCCGGCACGTAAGTCCATGCCGTCTATGCGCGATCCGTGCCCAATGCGCGAGCCGCCCATCGGTTCAGGCGTCGAGCCGGGCCGCCACCTCTTCGGCCAGCGACAGCGACGCGGTCAGCCCCGGACTCTCGATGCCGAAGAGGTGAACGAGGCCCGGCAGGCCGTGCTCGGCCGGGCCGTCGATGCGGAAGTCGGCCGCCGGCGCGCCGGGGCCGGTGAGCTTGGGGCGGATGCCGGCGTAATCCGGCGTCAGGCGGTCCTCGGTCAGCGCCGGCCAGTAGCACCGGATCGCCGCGGCGAAGGTTTTGGCGCGGGCCGGATCGACGGCGTAATCCTCCGCCTCCACCCACTCGACATCGGGACCGAAGCGCATGCGGCCGGCGAGATCGAGGGTGAGATGGATGCCCAAGCCCCCCTCAACCGGGGCCGGGTAGATCAGCCGGGAGAAGGCGGGGCGCCCGGTGCAGCCGAAATAGCTGCCCTTGGCCAGCACCTGTCGCGGCACCCGATCCGCTGCGACGCCCTCGATGGATCGGGCGAGCGCCTGCGCCCCGAGGCCGGCGGCGTTGACGAGCACATCGACGGTGAGCGTGTCCAGCGCCGGCCCGCCGAAGCGGACGAGCCAGCGACCGTCCCGGCGCTCGGCCGAGAGGATCGGGGTGCGGAGCGCCAGGGCGCCGCCGGCATCCTCGATCTCGCCCAGCAGCGCCAGCATCAGGGCATGGCTGTCGACGATGCCGGTGGCGGGCGAGTGCAGGGCCGCGACGCAGGACAGCGACGGCTCCAGTGCGAGGGCCTCGTCGCGCTCCAGAAAGGCCAGACCCTCGACGCCGTTCGCCAGCCCCCGGGAAAAGATGCCCTCGATGGCGGCGCGCTCTTCTTCGCGCGTGGCGACGATGAGCTTGCCGCAGAGGCGGTGCGGCACGCCGTGGCTCTCGCAGAAGGCGACGAGGCGGCGCCGCCCCTCGACGCAATGGCGGGCGCGCAAGGAGTCCGGCGGATAGTACATCCCGCCGTGGATCACCTCGGAGCTGCGGGCCGAGACACCGGTGCCGAAACTGTCCGCCGCCTCGGCGACGATGACGGAGGTTCCACGCCGCGTCAGCGCCCGCCCGACCGCGAGCCCCACCACCCCGGCCCCGACGACGAGCGCCTCCATCGGCCGATGCCCTCCTCACGCGCGCATCCGGTGCCGGGACGGCCGACGCGCGCCGGGACGATGGGTGGAAACCGAGGCGGTTGGCAACGGGGAGCCGACCGGGCTCGGCGGTTCCAGGGAAGCCTGTCCGACAGGCTCCGAGAGATCGCAGCCGATCCTCCGAGAAAAAACTACTGCGCGACCTTCCACAGGTTGATCACCCGCGTGCCCTCGCCGGCCTCGTTGCGGGCTTGGCGGGTCAGAGTCTCGATCTCCTCCTTCGGCGCGAGGCGGCGGGCCTTGGCCAGCACCTTGCGGGCCTCTTCCGCCGGCATGGCGCCCTGGGGGAGCATCATGGCGAGGAGCTGCTTGCGGATCTTGGGATCGAGGGAGCGGGCGCTGCGCACGTCCTCGAAATCGCTCATACGGTGGCGGGCCGCCTTGGTGCCGCGTCCGCGCTCCTCGTGGCCCAAGAAGACCCTCGGGCCGTTCGGCATCACCACGATGTCGCCGGGGCGCAGGGTCTCGTCGCGCAGGATGGCGGCGGTGGGGTTGGCCGCGATCGCCTTCTGATCCACCGGCTGCTTGCCGCTGACGCCAGAGACGTCCTCGGCGTTCGGCAGGGCGGCGTAGCGCACCTTCGGCTTGGCACGCTGCTCGGCCCCGCGGGCATGGCGGCGCCAGCGGTAGCGCTGGTTCACTTCGCCGCCGCCGTAATATGCGCTGGGCGCAGCCTGGACCGGCGCGGGCTGCTCGGCCTGCCGCGGCGTGCCGCCGAACAGATGCCCGAACAGGCCGCCCAAGCCGGCCTCCTGGGCGTGGACGCCCGCGACCGTCGAAAGAATCAGGGCGGACGAGGCCAGGACGAGCGCGGCGCGCCGTCCGGAGCGGGGCAGGATCGAGGGCATCGACGGCTCCTGAAGCTGCCTCACGACGCTCCCGCTCCTCGGGAGTCCGTTTGCGCCCGACGGGGGCGAAAAGTCGTGAGAGACACTCGGCGAGGTTGGTCGCGTTCGACCGATGCGCACTCAACATGGAGCTCGGCTGCAGAGTTCCGGCGGGGCGGTGCCGCGATTGTGATTTTTTTAAGACTTCGTCCGATCCGCCTTACGCCGATGTGAACCGGCCGTGCCGAGGGTCGGTTGCCCGGGAGTGCCGCATTCTGCCGCGGACGGAGCCGATCGCCCGATGTCGACGAACGAGCCTGCCTTGCCCGCGACCTTGCCCGCCCCCCAACCCGATCCGCGCCACGCCACCCTGTGGACGCTCGCCGTCTCGGCCGCACTGCTCGGCCTCGTCGCCCTGCCGCGCCGGCCCGCCCTGCGGGCGGGCGACGCCCCGCGTCCCGACACGTCCGCACCGGCCGGCGGCGCTGACAACGCGCGCCAAGAATCCCCCTCGCACGAGGGCGCGGACGCCCACCGGGTGGCGCAGGCCGAAAAACACCGCGGGCGCGCGGCCGACAGCCCCGAAAAGATCCCGGCGGCGGGGTGGTGGGACATCCTCAAGCGGGCCTACCACGATGTCGGCGAGAACCGGCTGACGCTGGTCTCGGCGGGCGTGACCTTCTTCGTGCTGCTGGCGCTCTTCCCGGCGGTCGCCGCTCTGGTCTCGGTCTACGGCCTGGTCGCCGACGTCTCGACGATCAATCAACAGATCGCGTCGCTGCGCGGCATCCTGCCCTCGGGCGGACTCGACATCGTCGCCGAGCAGGTCAAGCGCGTGACCGAGAAGGGCGACACGACCCTCGGCCTCACCGCGCTCACCGGCATCGTGCTCTCGGTCTGGAGCGCCAACGGGGGCGTGAAGCACGTCTTCGACGCGCTCAACCTCGTCTACAACGAGCGGGAGCGGCGCGGTTTCTTCAAGCTGAACCTCGTCTCGCTCGGCTTCACGGCCGGCGCGCTGCTGTTCGTGGTATTGGCGCTCGCCGGCATCGTCGCCGTGCCGGTGGCGATCCAGACGCTGGGCCTCAGCACGGAAGGCTGGTGGATCGCGCTGCTACGCTGGCCCGCGCTCTTCCTCGTCGTGCTCGGCATGCTCGCGGTGCTCTACCGCTACGGCCCGAGCCGCGACGCGCCGCGCTGGCGCTGGGTGACGCCCGGCGGCACGCTCGCGGCCTTCCTGTGGCTCGCGGGCTCGCTGCTGTTCTCGTGGTACGTCTCGAACTTCGGCTCGTACGACAAGACCTACGGCTCGCTGGGCGCCGCCATCGGCTTCATGACGTGGATCTGGATCTCGACCACGATCGTGCTGCTCGGCGCCCAGGTCAACGCCGAGACCGAGCACCAGACCGCCGAGGACACCACGGTCGGCGCGCCCAAGCCTCTGGGCGAGCGCGACGCCAAGATGGCCGACACGGTGGGGGCGGCGGCCTGATGCCGTCGGATCGGACCAGCCTCGGCGCCGTCTCCGACCCATGGCTTCACGGCGGCGGCTCCCGGCTGTCGTCGTGCTGCGTCGTCTTTCGGCGGGCCGGCCTCCATCGCTCTTCGATGGGCTCAAACGGCGGCCCGGCATCATGTTTCGGAATCACGGCGGCCACAATGCAGGTTATCGCCTCATGACTGGAAGTAAATTTCCGAACAGTCGAGCGTTCGATGCCTAATTTGGAAGTGTTATAATAAAAATATGAGATATTGGCGCTAAACTCAATTTCGCTTGACTGTGAGGATTAACATTTTTTAATACCCGTACCCGACAGCCGGAACGATCCGCCCCTGCGGCCCCGACCGGGACGGAGACTCCGTTTTCATGTTTCGATCTGCACGTGCCGCGCCCCTCCTCGCTCTCGGCACGCTCCTCGCCGCGTCCGGCGCCGGTGCGCAGGACGGGGACAATCCCGTCGTCACCCTCGACGAGTTGTCGGTGGCGGGCGACGGCAAGCCGATCTCGCGGGGCTACCAGCCGGTGCGCTCCTCGGTGGCGACCATCACCGAGACGCCGCTCATCAAGGTGCCGCAGGCGGTGGCGGTGGTGACCGAGCAGGTGCTTCAGGATCAGGCGGTGCGCAGCCTCGACGAGGCGCTGGTCAACGTCTCGGGCATCACCCAGACCAACACGCTCGGCGGCACGCAGGACGCCTTCATCCGCCGCGGCTTCGGCGACAACCGCGACGGCTCGATCCTACGGGACGGCCTGCGCACGGCCCTGCCCCGCGCCTTCATGCCGACGACCCAGCGGGTCGAGGTGCTGAAGGGCCCGGCCTCGGCCCTCTACGGCATCCTCGATCCGGGCGGGCTCATCAACATCGTCACCAAGAAGCCGCGCTTCACCCAGGCGGGCTACCTCGAAGTGTTCGGCACGAGCTTCAACGGAGGCGGCGTCGAGATGGACCAGAGCGGGCCGGTCGAGGGCACGAACCTCGCCTACCGCTTCATCGCGCAACACCGCAATCAGGAATACTGGCGCAACTTCGGTATGCAGAGCCAGCAGGTGATCGCGCCGTCGGTGACCTGGGAGGGCGACGACACCCGGGTGACGCTGGCCTACGAATGGTCGCATTACCGCACGCCGTTCGACCGCGGCACGGTGTTCGATCCCTTCACCCGCAAGGCGGTGGCGATCCCGCGGGGCCGCCGCCTCGACGAGCCCTGGTCCGTCACCGCGGGCGAGAGCCACGTCGCCTCGCTCTCGGTCGAGCGCCGCTTCAGCGAGAGCTGGAAAGCGAGCCTCAATTATGCGTTCAGCCACAACTTCTACCAGGACGACCAGTCCCGCCGGGTCAAATACGATCCGGCCACCGGCGACCTGACCCGCCGTTCGGACGCGACGCAGGACTCGAACTTCACCGTCCATTCCGGCCGGCTCGACATCGTCGGCCAGGAGACCCTCTTCGGTGTGCCGCACGAGATCCTGGTCGGCGCCTCCTACGACGAGTCGAACGTGGTGCGCAGCCGCATCATCCGCGATTCCAACCGGACACTGTTCGACGTCTTCAATCCGGCCTACGGCCGCACGCAGACGAGCACCTCCGTATTCGATTCGGACAGCAACCAGCGGGAGCACATCGCCACCGCCTCGGTCTACGCGCAGGATTCGATCTCGCTGACCGAACAGTTCATCGTCACCGGCGGCCTGCGCTACCAGTCGTTCGATCAGGTCGCGGGCCGCGGCGTCCTGGGGCCCCTGGCCGGCACGAACTACAATCCCGCCATCGACACGAACGTCGACTTCCGCCGCAACACCGACGTCTCGGGCGGGCGAGCCGTGCCGCGGGTCGGCCTCGTCTATCTTCTGACGCCGACGCTCTCGCTCTACGGCTCCTACAGCGAGACCTTCCGGCCGAACGCGTCGATCTCGAGCCCCATCGGCGCGCTGCCGCCGGAGCAGGGCGACGCCTTCGAGATCGGGCTGAAGACCGAATTGTTCGACGGGATCACGGCCACCGCCGCGCTCTACGACATCATGAAGTCGAACGTGCTGTACACTAGCACCTCCGGCGGCGAGACGGTGACCAACGTCGCCGGCCGGGTTCGCTCGCGCGGCTTCGAACTCGACGTGGCGGGCCAGATCGCCGAGGGCTGGAGCCTCATCGCCACCTACGCCTACACCGACGCGAAGGTCGTCGCGGACACGGACACGAGCCTGATCGGCAACGGGCTCGCCAATGTCGCCCCCCACACCGCCTCGTTGTTCCTGACGCACGATTTCGGGATCGTGCTGGGCCCCTTCGGCGAGGGGCGTCTGCGGGCGGGCCTGGGCGGGCGGTATGTCGGCGTGCGGCCGGGCAATGCGACCAACATCTTCAGCTCCGACGATTACGGAACGTTCCCCGGCCCGACGACGGTCCCCTTCTTCCTGCCGGACTACGCCGTGGCCGACGCCTTCCTGGCCTACGACACCCAGGTCGCCGGCCGCCCGACCACGCTGCAGCTCAACCTGCGCAACCTGACCGACACGACCTATTACGCCTCCTCCATCGGCACGAATTCGCTCAACGTGGCCGTCGGCGAGCCTTTCCAGGCGATCGTCACCGGCCGCGTGTTCTGGTGACGGCGATGGGGACGTCCGGCATGACGGTGAGCCTGCGCCCGATCCTGTTCCGCCTGCACTGGGCGCTCGGCCTCACCGCCGGCCTCGTCCTCGCCCTGATGGGCGTGACCGGCGCGCTGATGAGCTACGAGGAGGCGATTCAGGATGTCCTCGACGCGGACCTCGCTCACGTGCGCGTCGAGGAGCGGGCGCGCCTCGGGCCGGAGGCGCTGATCGCGCGGGCGCAGGCGCAGCGGCCGGGGCTCACGGTGGATGCCCTGACGATGCCGGGCGATGCCGCGCGCGCGCCCCGCGCCCGCTTCGCGCGGGTGGACGGCCGACGCCCGGCCTCGGCCTATCTCGACCCCCATGACGGCACCGTGCGCGGGCAGGCGCGGGCCGAGGAAGCCTTCGCGACGATCCGGTCGCTGCACCGCTGGCTGCTGCTTCCGGGCGACGGCGGAGGCTGGGGCCGGACCGTGACCGGATTCTGTGCGCTGGCCCTCATCGCCTTCCTGGCCACCGGCCTCTACCTGCGCTGGCCGGGGATCCACCGCTGGCGGATCTGGCTCAGGCCGAGCCTCGCCCGGCCGGGACGGGCGCGGTGGTGGTCGCTCCACGCGGTCCTCGGCACGTGGCTCGTGCCGGTCTATCTCGTTCTCGTCCTCACCGGGCTGTGGTGGTCCTACGGGTGGTATCGCACCGGAGCCACATGGCTTCTCACCGGCACCGCCCCGGCGGCAAAGACCGCGAAGGCGCCCGCGCCGGAGGGGCCCTACGCCCTCGACGCAGCCTGGGCCGCCTTCTCGGCCGGCGCGGGCCGCGACATGACGGTCGCGACGCTGACCCTTCCCGGGCCGGACCTCGCCGTGATCCGCATCCGCTGGGTCAGGGCCGGGGCGGGGCAATCGCCGGAGGACCGGGACGAGATGACCTTCGCGCCCGCGACCGGCCTGCCGCTCGGCATAAAGCGCGCGGCGGACAAGCCGCTCGGCCGCCGCATCGCCGACAACATGGTGGAAGTGCATCGCGGGCGCTTCTTCGGCGCGCCGCTCGCCTTCCTGTTCTTCCTCGCCGCCCTCGGTCTGCCGGTCTTCGCCGCGACCGGCGTGACGCTCTACGTCCTGCGCCGGCGGGCGGGTCGCCGCCGGGGGACGGCGGCAGGCGGCGCGCCGGACCGTCCGGCTCCGGCGCGTCAGTTCCTGGCGCGGCTCGGGTCGTCGGCCGGGTTCAGGTAATCGACGCCGAACGGGCCGCTGCCGTTGACCTGCAGCACCACCGCCTCATCCGTCGTCCAGAGGGAATGCGGCATCGCCTCGGGGAGGTAGACGAAGCCGCCGGCCCTGAGCTGCTCGCCCTTGCTCTTGTCCACCGTCCTGCCGTGCTGGTGATAGATCGAGCCGGTGAGGATCGTCAGCGTCTCGTCCTTGGAGTGGGTGTGCGGCGCGATCACGGTGTTGGCCGGGAACTTGATCCGCAGCACGAACGGGCCGGGCTTGGCCGGGTCGCCCGCGAGCGCCACGATCTGCGTGCCCTTGGGCAGGTTCGCCGGCCCCGGCTGCCATTGGATCGCCGACCCGTCCGGCAGCGTCACGGCGGCGGCATGCCCGTGCTCGCCCGCGGCGACGGCAGGAGCGGCGAGCAGCGCGGACAGGGCCGCAACGGTCAGGGTGGTTCGAACGGGCATCCTCACCTCGAATGTTGAGTGCGTTGGGGCAGCGTGCCGCCCGAAGCCCATTCGAGCGCGTCGTCGCCGAGCGCACAAGTCGGCGCCCGTCATTCACACAAAAAGGGGAGCGGCGGAGCTCATCGCCCCGCCACTCCCTCATTCGACGCTCGGGTCCGGCTTAGTAAGCCGGGCCGCCGCTCACGCGGCCGTACTGCGGCACGGGGCGGTCGAGCTGCTCGGCGTTGCCGCCGCGGGCCGAGTAATCGACGTCGCGGCGGGTGTTGACCGAGCCGGTGACGATGTCTTCGGTCGCGCGGACCGTACCGCCGACCACGCCGCCCACGACGTTGCCCGCCGCGCCGACGGTGCCGGTGACGATGTTTCCGGCCGCGTTGGTCACGCCGCCGACCACGGAGCCGACGCCGCCGAGGAGGCCGGTGCCCGGACGGGTCGGCTCGATATGCGCGCCCCAGACGTTGAGCGTGCCGTCACGGTTGTAGCTGGCGCTGTCGCCGTAGACACTCTGGGCGAGCGACGGGGTGGCGGCCATGCCGAGCGACAGGGCGACGGCGGCGGTGATCTTGGTGAAGGTCTTCATGATCGGTCCTTTGACTATGGGTTCCGAGCGGATCGTCTGATGCAGTCAGCGTATTCGCCGTCCGCACCATCACCGCTCGTTTGCGATGAGCCTGATTTGGTACCGATCATCTGCAGGACAACGTCCGCTTTGTCGCACCGCACCATCGTTATTTTTCGAGATAGACTTATTGTCATGCAGTTTGGTGCAGCGACAGGATGCACTCCGGAATTACTTCAATGATAACAATGCGTTCCTTGATTTTTGCACCGCACGCCCGCCACGTGCATCACCGCACCTCGGGGGGCGACGGCACGCAGTTCTTCACGGGCGGCCATGCGGCGCGCCCGGCTCAGGGCTGGAAGTCGAGCTGAGGTTCGAGGTTGGCGCGAGCCGTGTCACCGCAGCGCCCGTCGCTCAGGAGTTTTTCGCTGCGACTCTGGGCGACGCCGTGCAGGAAGCCGACAAGGGCGACCACCCGGTCGCTCTTACGCCGGGTCTTGCGCCAATAGGCCAGCATCGGCAGGTAGTTGCGGTTCTGCCAGTCCATGCCGCAGCGGGCGGCGAACCCGCTCACGACGCCACGCCGGATCACGGCGCGCGCCTCCTCGATCGTGATCGGTGGCTTGGCGAGTTCGGCGGGCGTGGCGGGGGCGCAGGAGCGTCCGCCCTCGCATTTGAGCTGCCCCATATTCTCCAGCCCGAGGCGGATGAAGCCGCTCACCTGCTCGTCGTTCATGCCGCCGGGCGGCGTCTGCGCCGAGGCCGCCGCCGTGAGGCCGAGCAGGGCCGCGCCGCAGACGCGCGCCGCCCCTCGGGCCATGCGACGGCACAAAACGCGGTGCCCTGCGGCGTTTCCCGAGCGCAGGACGATGGCCGCCCCGCGCAAAAATGATCTATGCATCCCCTGCCCCTTGGTGTCTCTCACGAACCGCCCGCCACACTGCCCTGCCCATCGGGGCAGCTAGCGGTGACCGGGAGTTGTGCGAGGCGCTTCTACTCGTTTTCGCGTTCCGATGGTGGCCCGCCCCATGTCCGACGAGATCCAGCCTGCCCCGGCCAAGCCCGTCGGCGCCGACGACCGGGTGATCCTGGTCGATGGCTCGTCCTTCATCTTCCGCGCGTATTTCCAGTCGATCAACCAAGACCAGAAGTACAACACCCGGCCCAGCGACGGCCTGCCGACCGGCGCGGTGCGGCTGTTCTGCACCAAGATCGCGCAGTTCCTCCAAGAGGGCGCCGCCGGCGTGAAGCCGACCCATCTCGGCATCGTCTTCGACAAGTCCGAGGGCTCGTTCCGCAAGGAGATGTTCCCCGACTACAAGGGCCACCGCCCCGACGCGCCGGACGATCTCAAGCGGCAGATGCCGCTGATGCGCGACGCCGTGCGCGCCTTCGGCCTGCACGCGGTCGAGCTGATCCGCTACGAGGCCGACGACCTGATCGCGACCTACGCGCGCCAGGCCGAGGCGCGGGGCGCCGAGGTCATCATCGTGTCCTCCGACAAGGACCTGATGCAACTCGTCTCGGACAAGATCCGGTTCTACGACTTCGAATCCGGCGCCAAGGGCAAGCCCGGCTACCGGCCCGAGCGCAACCTCGACCGCGACGCGATCATCGCCAAGTGGGAGGGGCTGACCCCGGAGCAGATAGGCGACGCCTTGGCGCTCATCGGCGACACCTCGGACAACGTGCCGGGCGTGCCGGGCATCGGCCTCAAGACCGCCGCCGCGCTGATCAAGGAATACGGCAGCCTCGCGCAGTTGCTGGAGCGGGCTGCCGAGATAAAGCAACCCAAGCGCCGCGAGACGCTGCTGGCCAACATCGATCAGGCCAAGCTCTCCCGCCGCCTCGTCGCGTTGGAGGAGGCGGTGCCGGTGCCGGTGCCGCTCGACGAACTCGGCGTGCCGGAGCCGGACCCGCAAAAGCTTGTCGGCTTCCTGAAGGCGATGGAGTTCAACACGCTCACGCGGCGCATCGCGCAGATGCTCCACGTCGATCCGGAGGCGGTGAAGCCCGATCCGGCGCTGCTGCCGGGCGCGCAGCCCCACGCCTACACTAACGCGGCCGGCGGCTCCGACGCGGTGCCGTTCTTCGACGACACCGCCGTGCCGGTCGATCCCGAGACCGCGGCGGCGCCCGAGCGTACCGACGGCCAAGCCCCGCCGGAAGCCGGTGAGGCCGATCCCTTCGCCGATCTCGATCTGCCGGACGCCGCGCCGAAGAAGCGCGGCTCGTCCGAGCCCACGCCCTCCACGCTGGTCGCGGCCCGCGCGGCCGAATCCGTCAAACCGTTCGACACGGCGGCCTACGAGACCGTCACCACGGTGGCGCAGCTGGAAGCCTGGATCGCCGAGGCTTACGAGGCCGGAATCATCGCGGTCGATACCGAGACCGACGCGCTCGACGCGGCGAAAGCCGGGCTGGTGGGCGTCTCGCTCGCCACCGCGCCGGGGCGGGCCTGCTACATCCCGCTCGCCCACGTCGCGCCCGACGCCAAGGGCGGCGACCTGTTCGGCGACGGCGCGGAAGTCGCCAAGGCGCCGGAGCAGATCCCCCTCGACACGGCACTCAAGCTGCTCAAGCCGCTGCTCGAAGACCCCGGCACCCTCAAAGTGGGCCAGAACCTCAAATACGACCTGTCGGTGCTGCACCGCTATCGCATCGACGTGACACCGTTCGACGACACGATGCTGATCTCCTACGTGCTCGATGCCGGCAAGGGCGGCCACGGCATGGACGAGCTGGCGCGGCGCCATCTCGGCCACCAGCCGATCACCTTCTCGGACGTGTGCGGCACCGGCCGCAACAAGATCACCTTCGAGCGGGTGGCGCTGGACAAGGCCACGGCCTACGCGGCCGAGGACGCCGACGTGACCCTGCGGTTGTGGCGGATGATGAAGCCGCGCCTCGCTGCCGAGCGGCGCGTCACCGTCTACGAGACTCTGGAGCGTCCGCTGGTGCCGGTGCTCGCCCGAATGGAGCGCGCGGGCATCCGCATCGACCGCAACATGCTGAGCCGCCTCTCGGGCGACTTTTCGCAGATCCTGGCGCGGCTGGAGGAGGAGATTCAGGAGGACGCGGGCGAAAAATTCCAGGTCTCGTCCCCGAAGCAGATCGGCGACGTGCTGTTCGGCAAGATGGGCCTGCCCGGCGCGAAGAAGACGCCGTCCGGCCAATGGGCCACGCCCGCCACGCTGCTGGAAGAGCTGGCCCAGGCCGGCCACGAACTGCCCAAGAAAATCCTGAACTGGCGCCAGCTCGCCAAGCTGAAATCGACCTACACCGACTCGCTGCAGGAGCACGCCGACCGCAAGACCGACCGGGTCCACACCTCGTTCTCGCTCGCCGCCACCACCACGGGCCGGCTTTCCTCCTCCGATCCGAACCTGCAGAACATCCCAATCCGCACCGAGGAGGGCCGTCGCATCCGCCGCGCCTTCGTGGCGCCGGAGGGCAAGCGGCTGATCTCGGCCGACTACAGCCAAATCGAGCTGCGCCTGCTCGCCCACATCGCCGACATCCCGCAGTTGCGGGAAGCATTCGAGCAGGGGCTCGACATCCACGCGGCGACGGCCAGCGCCATGTTCGGCGTGCCCCTCGACCAGATGACCGGCGATCTCAGGCGCCGGGCCAAGACCATCAATTTCGGCATCATCTACGGCATCTCGGCCTTCGGGCTGGCCGACCGCCTCGGCATCGGTCGCGAGGAGGCGTCCACCTTCATCAAGCAGTATTTCGAGCGGTTTCCCGGCATCCGCGACTACATCGACACGACGAAGCGTTCGTGCCGCGACAAGGGCTACGTCACCACCCTGTTCGGCCGCGTCTGCCACTATCCGCAGATCCGCTCGAACAACCCGTCCGAGCGGGCGAGCGTCGAGCGCCAAGCCATCAACGCCCCGATCCAGGGCACCGCCGCCGACATCATCCGCCGCGCCATGACGCGGATGGAGGACGCGCTGACGGCCAAAAACCTCGACGTGCGGATGCTGCTGCAGGTGCACGACGAACTGGTGTTCGAGGCCCATGCCGACGAGGTGGAGCGGGCGATTCCCGTGATCGCCCGGGTGATGGAGGAGGCGCCGGCCCCGGCCCTCACTTTAAGCGTGCCGCTGGTGGTGGAGGCGCGGGCGGCGGGGAATTGGGAGGAGGCGCATTGAGGGCGCGGCCTTCTTTCATCCCAACCAACCCCCTCATCCTGAGGTGCTGCGAAGCAGCCTCGAAGGAGGGCTCCAGCGTGTCGCGCGATCCCTGGAGCCCTCCTTCGAGGCTCCGCTTCGCTGCGCACCTCAGGATGAGGGGGGTGGGTCGGAGAAGTGTGGTTTTCCCTGCCGCTTGGCGGCCTCCTGCAGCCCATCCCAATCGCCGCGGATCAGCACCTCCTTTTTCGCCCGGCTCCATCCCTTCAATCGACGCTCGTAGGCAATCGCTTCGTCGAAGCGTTCGAACCGCTCCGACCAGACGAGCGTGACCGGGCGCCGCTGGCTGGTGTAGCCAGCATAGGTTCCGGTTTGATGCTCGCTGAGACGCTTATCCAGGGACTCACCGCGCGACGAGCCGACGTAGTAGCTGCCGTCGGCACAGCGGAGCATGTAGACGAAGGCGGGCATGAACGGAGCGGCGACTCACTGTTGATCCGCTTCATCCTACCCAATTCCCTCATCCTGAGGTGCGCAGCGCAGCGTAGCCTCGAAGGAGGGCTCCAGGGATCGCGAGCAGGCTGGAGCCCTCCTTCGAGGCCGCTTCGCGGCACCTCAGGATGAGGGGGGTGGGTGGGAGAGCCTGAGCCGGCTCTCGCAAAGCGCCGCCCTCAACCCTCACTCCCCCGAAAACTCTCCCCGATACGCAAACAACCCCGGCACCCCACCGGTCATCACGAACAGCAAAGCCGCCCCCGCCGGATAGACCCCCGCGCGCACGTCGTGCAGCAGGCCGGCGAAGGCCTTGCCGCTATAGACCGGGTCGAGCAGCAGGCCTTCGGTGCGGGCCATCAACCGTACGGCCTCGCGCATGCCCTCCGTGGGGATGCCGTAGCCGGGGCCGCGATGGGCGCCGTCGATGCAGATCGCGTCCTCGGGCAGCGTGAGGCCGGGATCGATCAGCGCGGCGGTGTCGCGCGCCCGCGCGAGGGTGGCGGCCTCGGCCTCCGCCTGCGGAGCGAGCACGGTGTAGGAGAGGACGCGCCGGGGATCGTGTCCCATCGCGAAAAAGCCGGCGGCGAGGCCGGCATGAGTGCCGGCGCTGCCGTTGGGGACGACGACGCGGGCGAAGTCGAGGCTCAGCACGGCGGCCTGCTCGGCGATCTCGGCGGCGCAGGCCGCGTAGCCGAGGCAGCCGAGAGGGCTCGATCCGCCGGAGGGGAAGACGCAGACGCGCCGGCCCTCCGCGCGCAACGCGTCCGCCCGCGCCTCGGCTTGCTTCAGCGAATCGGCCTCCCCCGGCAGGAGATGGACGCGGGCGCCAAAGAGGTCGTGCAGCAGGCGGTTGCCGTTGCCGGTGTAGTCGGCATCCTCCCGCGGCACGCTGCGGGTGAGGAACAGCTCGCAGGCGAGCCCGAGGCGGGCGGCGGCGGCGGCGGTGAGCCGCGCGTGGTTCGATTGCAGGGCGCCGACGGTGATGACCGTGTCGGCCCCCTCGGCCAGCGCTTGGCCGAGCAGGAATTCGAGCTTGCGCAGCTTGTTGCCGCCCCCGCCCACGGGGCCGACGTCGTCGCGCTTCACGAACAGGCGCACGCCGTTCAGCTCCGCCCCGAGATGGGTCGAGAGCCGGTCGAGCGAGCGGATCGGCGTCGGGCCGTCGGTGAGCGCCGCGCGGGGGAAGCGGGTGAGGTCCAAAGCGCCTACTCCCGGCCTACTCCGCGGCGACCTTCGGGCCGGGATCGCGGGCCCGCGCGCTGTCGTCGAAGGCGTCGGTGAATTGCAGGCTCGCGAGCTGCGCGTAGAGGCGGCCTTCCGCCAGCAGGCTCTCGTGCGTGCCCTCCTCGACGATGCGGCCGCCGTCGAAGACGAGGATGCGGTTGGCCGCGCGGATCGTGGCCAGCCGATGGGCGATGACGATCGTGGTGCGCCCCTGCATCAGCCGGTCGAGGGCGGTCTGCACCGCGCGCTCGCTCTCGGCATCGAGCGCCGAGGTCGCCTCGTCGAGGAGCAGCACGGGGGCGTCCTTGAGGATCGCGCGGGCGATGGCGACGCGCTGGCGCTGGCCGCCCGACAGGGTGGTGCCGCGCTCGCCCAGCAGCGTCGCGTAGCCCTGCGGCAGGGCGCGGATGAACCCGTCGGCGTTGGCAAGGCGGGCCGCCTCCTCGACCTGCGCGTCGGTAGCGTCGGGCCGGCCGTAGCGGATGTTCTCCGAGACCGTGCCGGAAAAGACCACCGGGTCCTGCGGCACCAGCGACAGGCGGGCGCGGAGCTGGTCGAGGTCGGCCTGCGGCAGGCTCAAGCCGTCGAGGCGCACCGCGCCCTCGTCCGGATCGTAGAAGCGCAGCAGCAATTGCAGCACCGTGGTCTTGCCCGCCCCGGAGGGGCCGACCAGTGCGATCCGCTCGCCCGGCGCCACCGCGAAGGAGACGCCGTCGAGAGCCGCGTGTTCGGGGCGCGTCGGGTAGCGGAATCGCACGTTCTCGAGAGCGATGGCGCCGCGGGCCGGGCTCGGCAGCGGAACCGGTTCTTTGGGAGACTGGATCACCGGCTCGGTGGCGAGGATCTCGCCGAGGCGCTCGGCGGCGCCCGCGGCCTGGGCGAGTTCGCCGTAGACCTCCGAGAGCTGGCCGAGCGCGCTCGCGCCGAACACCGCGTAGAGCACGAACTGCGAGAGCTGGCCGGCCGAGGTGGTGCCCGCGAGCACCTCCTTGGCGCCGTACCACATCACGCCGACGACCGAGGCCGAGATGAGGAAGATCGCCACACCGGTCAGCAGGGCGCGGGCCGTGATCGAGGCGCGGGCCGCGCCGTAGGCGTTCTCCGACGCCCCGGCGAAACGCTCGGCGGTGGTGCGGCCCATGCCGAAGGCCTGCATCGTGCGGATCGCGCCGACAGCCTCCGCGGCGTAGGCCGAGGCGTCGGCCAGCCGATCCTGCGCGGCCCGCGAGCGGCGGCGCACGCCGCGGCCCGAGACGATCAGCGGGAAGACGATCAGGGGGATTGCGGCGAGCACGAGGATCGACAGGCCGGGGCTCGTCCACACCATCATCACGACGGCGCCGACGAATAGGAACAGGTTGCGCAGCAGGATCGAGATCGAGACGCCGAACACCGCCTTGACCTGGGTCGCGTCGGCGGTGAGCCGCGAGACGATCTCGCCGGATTGCGACTTGTCGAAGAAGGTCGGGTCGAGGCTGGTCAGCCGCGCGAACACGGCCGAGCGCAGGTCGGCCACGACCCGCTCGCCCAGCGTCACCACGGAGTAGTAGCGGCCCGCGCTCGACACCGCGAGCACCGCCACGACGCCCAGCAGCGCGATGAAGTAGGAGTTGATGAAGGCCTGCCCCTCCGGCGAGAAGCCGTGGTCGATCACCCGGCGGATCGCCACCGGCACCACCAGCGTCGCGCCCGACGCGGCGATCAGCGAGATCAGCGCCGCCAGGATGCGGCCGCGGTAGCGGGCGGCGAACGGAACGAGCGGTCTCAGCGCGCCGAGCGGCGCCTTCCCCCTGGTGTTCGCGTCCGCGGCTCCGGACATCCCCTCACGCGCGCGGGCCATCGTTCCTCGTCATCGTTTCTTCCCGTGGGATCATCGCTGCCGCGATGATCCCCTTCCTTATAGCCTCAGTCGCCGGCGGTCGCGTCCGCGACCTTTGGCTTTCGCTCCGCTCAACGCCTCGGCTGAGCCGAGGCCGCTTCGCGGGGCGCTCTTCGCGCCCGGTCATACGGCATAATTCCTCGGATCGGACGATAGCCGTGTCCTAGGCTCACTTGTCCGGCCCCGGACGCTGCGGTATAGGCGCGCCCTCAACCGAATGCGCGCGATCTTTTGCCCTAGGCCGGTTTCACGGCGGCGTGGCCGGTCGGGTTGCTACCTCAGGAATGCGTCATGGCAAAGAATGCGGCCGACAAGGCCAAGGGGACCGAGCACCCCGACTACCACTTCATCAAGGTCGTGATGACCGACGGCACCGAGTACCGGACCCGCTCCACCTACGGCAAGGAAGGCGACGTCCTCAACCTCGACATCGATCCGAGCACGCACCCGGCCTGGACCGGCGGCGAGCAGAAGATGCTCGATCGCGGCGGCCGCGTCTCGCGCTTCAACACCCGCTTCGCCGGCCTCGGCTTCGCCAAGAAGTGATCTTTTGGGGCTCGGGTTCAGGCCCGACTCACTGAAACGGCGCCGCTTGCGGCGCCGTTTTCGTCTGTGCCCGGTGTGGACGCGGTCGCCCGCGCCCCACCCGAATCAGATCACGAAGAAGTCGTCGTGGGTGAGCTTGGGCTGGCCGTCCAGCACCGCGAACTTCACCGCGGCACCCTTCCCCGCGCCGTCGGCATCGTAGAACAGCTCGCCGGTCGCCTGCCGGTAGAGGATGCGGTCGTCGGCATCGACCTTGCCGGTGGTGATGTTCTTGAACGCGTTTCCCGCGAGCGGGCCGGGATCGAGGGCGGAAAAAACGTCCTCAGCCAAGCGGATCGTGTCGTCCACCGGCACGAAATCGACGATGCGATCAACGTTGCTGTTGCCGAGCGCGGTCGAGAACACGAAGGCGTCCTGCCCGCGTCCGCCGGTCAGGATGTCGGCGCCGCCCTTGCCGTCGAGGACGTTGTTGCCGTCGCCGCCGCGCAGGGCCTGGCCGAATTCATTGCCGGTGAGATCGAGGTTGAGCTGGCCGGTGGAGCGGTCGAGCCGCACCAGCTCGATCTCCTGGCCGGCGGCGAGCCCGTAGGACGTCTTGGTCACGATCGTGTCGTAGCCGCCGCCCACAGCCTCGCGGACGACGTCGCGGGCCTGGTCCACGGCGTAGGTGTCGTTGCCGGCCCCGCCGATCATCGTGTCGGCGCCGCCCTTGCCGTCGAGCACGTTGGCGCTCGCATTGCCGAAGAGCGTCTGCGCCAGTTCGTTGCCCCGCAGGTAGAACTGATCCGTCCCGCTCTGCTCGACGAGTTGCATCGTCTCGACCGCCTGCCCGCTCCCGAGCGCGTAGGAGGTGGAGGCCAGCACCCGGTCGTTGCCTTGGCCCGCCGCCTCGACGATCTGATCCCCGAGGTCGTCGACGATGTAGGTGTCGTCCCCCTTGCCGCCGACCAGCACGTCGGCGCCGCCCTTGCCGTCGAGCACGTTGGCGCCGGCATTGCCCGCCAGCGTCTGGGCGAACTCGTTTCCGGTGAGGTCGAGCTTCGCCGCCCCGGTCGAGGCGAGGAGGCGCAGCGCCTCGATCTCCTGCCCGGCCGCGAGGCTGTAGGCGACCGAGGTGTAGATCCGGTCGTTCCCGCCGCCGCCGACCGCCTCGATGACCTGATCCGCGCTGTCGTCGACGGCGTAGAGGTCGTCGCCGCCCCCGCCCCGCATCACGTCGGCGCCGACGCCGCCCTCCAGCGTGTCGGCCCCGTTGCCGCCGACGAGCGTCTGCGCGAAGGCGTTGCCGGTCAGCTTGAGGCCTCCCGTGTTGACGGCCAGATTGGCCTGCAGGCGCTCGATCTCCTGGCCGGCGCCCAGGGCGTAGCTCACGCTCGCGATGACCGTGTCGTCCCCCCCGCCGACCGCCTCCAGGACGACGTCCCGGGCCGAATCGACGGAGTAGGTGTCGTTGCCGGCCAGGCCCCGGAAGGTTTCGGCGCCGCCGCGGCCGTGGAACACGTCGTTGCCGGCCGTTCCAACATAACCGTCGATCTGCAGCGTGCCGGCCGGGTTGGTCGCGGCGCCCGCCAGCACGAGGTCGTTGCCGGCCTCGTCCCAGATGGAGGCCCCGTTGAGCACGAGGCTCGTCACCGTGAGATCGGGCGTCACCTGATCGACGGCTACGGTGTAGCGGAAGACGAGCTGCGTCGCCGCGGAGGCGGTCGCATCGTAGACGGCCCGTCCGCCGTCGTTCAGGGACAGGACCATCGATCCGGCATTCCTCACGACGAGGGCTTCGGACGCCGTGAGCGTGATCGTGGCGACCTGGCCGGCGGTGAGCGTTCCGGTTCCAGCGACGAGGCCGGGACCGGTGATCGTGGCGCCCGTGAAGACCGGCTTCGTCGTATCGACGCGAAGGCCGGTCTGCGCACCGGTTGCAGTTCCGACGCTCGCGTCGTCGAATCGGTCGGGCACGTCGAGCGATCCGTTGTGTAGGTACGACAAGGCGTAGCTTTGGGGCGTCGTCCCGCTCGAGATGGTGATGACGTCGAGCTTTCCGTCGCCGTCCAGATCCGCGAGAGCGAGGCCGGATAGACTGTAATCGGTCGTGAAGATCCGCGCCGGCTCGAATGTTCCGTCGCCGCGCCCGCGCATCACATGGACGGCATTGTAGGCCGGCGGGCCATACGAGGATGTTACATTGTAATTGGACTGACCATAGGTCACGATATCTTCGAAGCCATCCGCGTCGATGTCGGCAATTTCGAACCGCGGTGGAACGGATGCGTTGAATGCGTCCAGAACGGCTCGCGATGCCGCCTGAAACGTTCCGTCGCCGTCTCCGAATAGGATCACGTTGTCGGCACGCTGGCCCCTATCCGAACGATAACCTTCGACCAGCAGGTCGAGATTTCCGTCCGCATTCAAGTCGCACGTCCGGACCCCCATCAGAAACTGTGGAGTAGGCACGCCGCCGAACAGCTCGAACAACTTATTCGTAGAGCCGAGACGAATTTCGACGACAGAACTGAACAAGGCGATCTTGTAAGTAACCAGATCGGCAAGCCCGTCGTTGTTGAAATCGCCTACGGGGCCGATCGATCGATCCGGGAAGGATCCTTCCGACACGAAGGAACCTTGATAATTATTGCCGTATACGGGTATGATACCATCTTCGGATCCGACCGCAATGTCTTTGATTCCGTCACCATTGATGTCTATAAGATGAAAGGCACTCGAACCGGATTGCTGAGTGTAAGTGGACGAGATCTGAAGGTCGGCGAACGTTCCATCGCCAAACCCCAAATTGTACGTCAGATATTTTCCGCTATCTGCAAAACCAACGAGATCGGCGATTCCATCCCTATTGATATCGGTTGTCGCAGCCACTGATACGGACGAAAACCCGCTATTTGCCGAAATAGACTGCGACAACTCGCCAAACGTACCGTCGCTATTACTCAGATATACCGCTGCTTTCTGACCATCTTTCGAAACAAGGATATCGTCCTTGCCGTCGCCATTGAAATCATCGACGATTCTTCGATCAAAGACGCCCACTTCGATAATCGGCTGCGACTTATCGAGGTAGAGATTCTTCGGCACGAGGCTGACGCCGTTGGGACGGAAGCCCGCCACGGACAGCTCGGCGACATCCTGCCCTTGGACGACATCGTAATAGAACTCGGAATTGCCCTGGGCATCGACGCCGAGGAAGGTCGCGATCCCACCGTTGTTGAGGGTGAGATACGGCTGATTGAAATTGAAGCCGTCATAGGGATATCCGGGCGCGGCGACGGGATGGTCGGTCAGGAGCGTGAAGACGATCCTGTCATTGATGCCGACGACCGTGTCGCTTTCGCTCCAGGGCCCCGAATGGATGATCCGGGTCTGGATCTGCGAGACTTTCACGCTCATTCGAATCGCCTGGACATGAGTCGATCACGTCCCCGCGACGCACGACGCGCCATGGTGGCACAATACAGCCGATTCGGGGGAGAGCACCCGGCCGGATTGCATGCATTGTCGCGCGCGCGCCACAGGTGGCGCGCGCCGAGGCGAGCGGGCAGAGACGCTATTGGCCGCCGAACGCCGCCTGCAGGCGCCCGAACTGGGCCGTCACCGGGCTCTCCATCGGAACCGGCGCCGGACGATCCTCGCTGATGAGTTGGTCGAGGTGCAGGATGCGGGCGTGCAGCCGGCGCGAGCGGCGCACGAGGTCCTGCAGCCGCAGCGGCAGGGCGGCGAAGGTCTCGCTCGTCTCGGGCGGCACCCGGTCGGGCTCGTTGAGCTTGACCCGCGTCTTCTCTTCCTGCGCCTGCATCAGGGTCAGTTCGCCTTCGGAGACCGCACGCTGCACGAGGAGCCAGGAGGCGATCTGCATCAGGCGGGTCGTCAGCCGCATGCTCTCGCTGGCATAGGCCAACGTCGCGTCGCGCGAGATCAGGCGCGATTCGGCCCGGCCCTCGCCGTCGAGATAGGCCGCGGTCTCCTCGACCAGCAGCATCCCCTCGCGGAACAGGGCGCGAAACCCCTCCGACGCCACGTAGGACTCGCCGAAGCTCACCCAATGGCGCTCGTCCCGGAACGTCACGTCGAACTGGTTCATCCTGCCTCCTGTGCCGCGCGGCGCTCGTTTCGTCCCGATGTGGGACGGGTTCGGTGCGGCTGCGTTCACGGTGGCAAGTGTAGCGCCGATCGGAGCGCGGAAGGGGCTTCACGATCTTTTAAGGTTAACGGCGCAGCGGCGACGCATGGCGGCCGGGCGGTGAGCCGCGGCGACGAAAAAAAAGCCGCTCCGAAGAGCGGCTTGTCGCGAGTCTACAGGGAGGCATCAAACAGAGTGGACAGAAGACCCACTCAGGATCCAGACAATCTGGATGTGCCCCTTCGTACCTTGGAAAGGTTAACGGCGGGTTAAGCGCGCCGACGCGCGGCGCCGGCATCACCCGCGACTCCCCTGGACCACCGCTCGCAGAAGGACCGGCTGTGAACCGGGCGCGAAAAGCGCCCCGCGCAGTGGGCCTCGGCTCTGCCGAGGCGTCTAACGGAGCGAGAAGCCTAAGCCCGCGGACGCGGGCGCCGGCGCTTGAGGCCAACCAATGATCCGCGCTCGCGCGGATCATTGACTTGAGCCGTACCCTCCGCCATAAGCCGCGCCATTGCGAAGCGGCGCCCTGTCCGGGCGCCCTTCGCGTTTGCAGATCCCATTTCGAGGCTCAAGGCCGGTTCGCGCGCTCGTGCAGCGCCGCCGGGCCGTCCCCTCGGCCGCCGGAGACCCGCCATGAAGAGAACCTACCAGCCCAGCAAGCTCGTCCGGAAGCGCCGTCACGGCTTCCGCGCCCGCATGGCGACCGCCGGCGGCCGCAAGGTCATCGCCGCCCGCCGTGCGCACGGCCGCAAGCGCCTCTCCGCCTGATCGCGAGGACCGGCGCCGCCCTTACGGGTGGTGCCGCATCGCCGGCCTTGTGAGGCCGGCTTCGGAGCGCCCGTGTCGACGATCCGCCGACTCCGGCGGCGCCCGGACTTCCTGGCCGCGGCCGGGGGCCGGCGCTTCCACACCGAGCGCATGAGCGCCCAGGGGCGCCTGCGCGAGCCGGACGAGCAGCGCGACGGCGCACCGGCCGAGGGCCTGTTCCTCGGCTTCACCATCACCAAGCGCGTGGGCCATGCGACCGAACGCAACCGGATTCGCCGCCGCCTGCGCAGCGCGCTCGCCCTCGCGGCCGACGGCGCGCCCGAGGTCGGGGCCGACGTGGTCGTGATCGCCCGCCGCCCCGCGATCGATGCTCCGTTCGAGAGCCTCGTCGAGGACCTGCGCCGGGCGCTCCGCACGGTGACCAAGCCTCCGGGCCCCAAGCAATCGTCCGACCGGCCGAACCCGGCCCGCGGCCCCCGCCGCGGCCGGGATCGGCCTGTCGGCAAGCCTTCCTCCCTTCCCGCACCGATGGCGCCTGACGGATCGACCGATGGGTAACGACAAGACGAACATGTTCGTCGCGATCGCCTTGTCTCTGGTGGTCCTGCTCGGCTGGCACTACTTCGTGACCGGACCGGCGACCGAGAAGCAGCGGCAGCAGCAGGCGGCAGCGCAGAGCCAGACCACGCAGCAGCCCGGCGGCACCTCGCCCGCCGACGGCGTGCCGGGCCCGAGCCCGCAGCAGGGCGGCCCCTCGGCCCCCGTGCCGGGCACCCTGCCCCAGGCCGGCCCGGTCTCTCGCGAGGACGCGCTCGCCCGCTCGGCCCGCATCCGCATCGACACGCCCGCGCTCTACGGTTCGGTGGCGCTGAAAGGCGCCCGCATCGACGACGTGAGCCTGAAGAACTACCACGAGACCGTCAGCGACGAGAGCCCGCGCATCGTTCTGCTCTCGCCGACGGGAAGCCCGAACCCCTACTACGCCGAGTTCGGCTGGGTCGGCCAGAACGCCGGGCCTCTGCCCAACGCCGACACGCTGTGGACCGCCGAGGGCGACCTGCTGGCACCGGGCAAGCCCGTGACGCTGACCTGGGACAACGGCCAGGGCCTCGTCTTCAAGCGCATCCTCGCCGTCGACGACAAGTTCATGTTCACGGTCCGCGACGAGGTCGAGAACAAGTCGGGCAACGCGGTCACGCTCTATCCCTACAGCCTCGTCTCGCGCTGGGGTAAGCCGGCAACCCAGGGCTACTACGTGCTGCACGAGGGCCTGATCGGCTGGCTCGGCGACGACCGGCTGCAGGAGTTCAGCTACGACGCGGTGGCCAAGGAGCCGGCCTACGGCGGCGCCAACACCCGCGGCAAGGCGTGGTCGAACGTCACCGGCGGCTGGGTCGGCATCACCGACAAGTACTGGGCTGCGGCCGCGATTCCCGAGCAGGACAAGCCGTTCACCGGCGCCTTCACCGAGCGCACCGATGGGGCCACCAAGGTCTTCCAGACCAGCGTGCGGGGCGATGCCGTCGCGGTGGCGCCGGGCGCCTCCTCGGCCACGACCCAGCGCCTGTTCGCGGGCGCCAAGGAGGTCAACCAGATCAACGAGTACAAGCGCGATCTCAACATCCGCGAGTTCGACTCGATGATCGACTGGGGCTGGTTCTGGTTCCTGACCAAGCCGATGTTCCGCGCGCTGGACTTCTTCTTCCACCTCGCGGGCAATTTCGGCGTCTCGATCCTGCTTGTGACCCTGATCCTGAAGATTTTCTTCCTGCCGATCGCCAACCGCTCCTACGTCTCCATGGCCAAGATGAAGGCCGTGCAGCCCGAGATGATGTCTATCCGGGAGCGGTACAAAGACGACAAGATGAAGCAGCAACAGGCGATGATGGAGCTGTACAAGAAGGAGAAGATCAACCCGGTCGCCGGCTGCTGGCCGGTGCTGATTCAGATCCCGGTCTTCTTCGCGCTGTACAAGGTGCTGTTCATCACCATCGAGATGCGGCACGCGCCGTTCTTCGGCTGGATTCAGGACCTCGCCGCACCCGATCCGACCAGTATCCTGAACCTGTTCGGCGCCCTTCCGTGGGCGGCGCCCGACTTCGTCCATCTCGGCGTCTGGCCGCTGATCATGGGCGTGACGATGTTCATCCAGATGAAGATGAACCCCGCGCCGCCGGACCCGGTCCAGGCGCAGGTCTTCGCCTTCATGCCGATCATCTTCACCTTCATGCTCGGCTCGTTCCCGGCCGGCCTGGTAATCTACTGGGCCTGGAACAACACCCTCTCGGTGATCCAGCAATACGTCATCATGCGCCGCAACGGCGTGAAGGTGGAGTTATGGGACAACCTCCGGGGTACGTTCAAACGCGGCAAGGGCGCCGCGGCCAAGAGCTGACCTGACGGACAGACCAAGTCGAATGAGTCGCGGGCTCTCCTCCCCCATGGATCTCGGGCTTGCCCGAGATCCAGATCTTGCTTGCCTAGATCGGGCAGGCCCGATCTAGGTGGGGAGGAGGTAGGAGGTGGGGGTGGTTCAGGCGGAACCGTCGCGGTGCCTTCTGCCCGACCCCCACCCCTAACCCCTCCCCACAAGGAGGAGGGGAACGAGCGGCCCCAGACCCATGACAGACGCCGCAACCGACGAACCCACCCCCGAACTGCTGGAAGCCGGTCGCCTGCTCTTCGCGGGCGCCGCCGACTTCACCTGGGCCGCTCCCGAACTCGGGGCGCTGCCGCCGATGGAGGGCGTCGAGATCGCCTTTGCCGGGCGCTCCAACGTCGGCAAGTCGAGCCTCGTCAACGCGCTCACCGGGCGCAACACGCTGGCCCGCACCTCGCACACCCCGGGGCGCACGCAGCAGCTCAATTTCTTCCGCATCGGCGAGCGCTTCACCCTGGTGGACATGCCGGGCTACGGCTACGCCCAGGTCGAGAAGGCCAAGGTCGAGGCCTGGACCCGGCTGATCCACGCCTACCTCAAGGGCCGCTCGAACCTCGCGCGGGTCTACGTGCTGATCGATTCGCGCCACGGCCTGAAGGAGATCGACACCGCGCTGCTCGACGGGCTCGACAAGGCCGCGGTGTCCTACCAGCTCGTGCTGACCAAGGGTGACGCGCTGAAGAAATCCGAGATGGAGAAGCGCATCGCCGGCATCCACGCGGCTTTGGCCAAGCGTCCGGCGGCTTACCCCGAGGTGCTGCTGACCTCGAGCCGCGACGATCAGGGCGTGCCGGAACTGCGCGCCAGCATCGCCCGCCTGCTGCAGGAGCGCGGCGCGTGACGGGGCTCGACCGCGCGCTCGCCGCACTGGCGGCGCTGGCGGGCCTCCTCGGCGTCGCCGGGAGTGCGGCGGCCGCGCATACCAGCGGCGGCGAGACGCTGAAGACGGCCTCGCAGTTCCTGCTGTTCCACGCCCCCGCGATCCTGGCGCTGGTGGCCCTCGCCGCCGCCGGCCTAACCCGCGGCGCCCTCACCCGCACGGCGGCGGGCGCGATGGTCGTCGGGCTCGCGCTGTTCTCAGGGGACCTCGCGATGCGGGCGCTCATGGGCCAGCCGCTCTTCCCGATGGCCGCGCCGACCGGTGGGTTCGTGCTGATGGCGGGCTGGCTGTTGGCAGCGGTCGCAGCCCTGGTCCCCGCCGGACCTCGACGCCTCTGACCGGACCGTCGCATCCATGCGGTGGGGACTGAACCTCCGAGGCGACCTCGCCAAGCTCGGGGGCGATACCCTGGAAGAGCGGATGGACACCCTCATCGCGGAGCGGCAAGCCCTGTCGGCCTCGCTGTCCGACCTGGGCACCGTCGGCAATGCCTCCCTCTACCGGAGCGGCCTCGGGATGCCGTTCGGCCGCGGCCTTCTGCACGCGAGGCCGGTCTACGCGATCAATGCGCTACTCTACGGCGGCTCATGCCGACGGGGGCTCGGTCGGCTCTACATGATCGACTGCGAGTTGAAGGACCTGTTGGATGAGATCCGGCGGCGTCTCTGACGCCGCCGACCACGCGGTCCTACGGGATCAGGCTTGGCAGCGGCGGCTTCGCCCCGTTCGGCAGCGCGGTGCGGGCCATGTTCAGTGTCATGGCGAGCAGCGTGTAGTAGCCGTTGATGCCGGCCAAATCGATCGCGCCCTGCTCGCCGAACTTGGCGACCACGCGGCCGTAGGTCGTGTCGCTGATCGCCTTGCTGCGGTGAAGCTCGGTCGAGAAGGCGTAGACCAGCGCCTCCTCCTCGCCCATGGCGTCGGGGCGGCGCCCCTCCCGCACCGCCTCGACGATGGCCGGATCGAGCCCGGCCTTCAGCGCGATCGGCTCATGGATGTGCCATTCGAGCTGCTGGCTCCATTCCCGCGCGGTGAGCAGGATCGTGAACTCGCTGAGTTTCAGCGGGATCACGCTGTTGTAACGCAGGTACAGCCCCATGTTGCTGGCGTTGAGCATCAGTTGCGGGCTGCGCAGCAGCGGCACGAACGGCCCGAACACCGGCACCTTGCGCGCCGCCAGGAACTCCTCCGAGGCCTTGCGCTGCGCTTCGCTCTGCTGCGCGGCCGGGATGTCCAGCATCCGGTCCTGGGCCATCGCCCCCGTGGTTCCGAGGGCGAAGGCCAGCCCGATGAGCCCGTTGCGCATGATACCCTCAGCTCGGAATCACCGGCGGATGGTATTCCAGCGTGAAGGCCAGCGCCCAGAGCAGGAACAGCACCACCGGCAGGTGGACGACCAACTGCAAAAAGCTGAAGCCGACGATGTCGCGGGCCTTGAGGCCCAGGATGCCGAGCAGCGGCAGCATGAAGAACGGGTTGATCAGGTTCGGCAGGGCTTCCGCCGCGTTGTAGACCTGCACCGCCCAGCCGAGATGCACCTTCAATTCGTTCGCCGCCTGCATCACGTAGGGCGCTTCCAAGAGCCACTTGCCGCCGCCGGACGGGATGAAGAAGCCGAGCAGCGCCGAGTAGACGCCCATGGCGAGCGGGAACGAGCCTTGCGTGTTCAGCGACACGAAGGCGTGGGAGATCACGTGCGAGAGGCTGTCACCGGCGCCGTTCTTGGCGCCGGTCAGGATCGCCGCGATGGCGGCGTAGAACGGGAACTGGATCAGGATGCCGGCGGTCGCCGGCACCGACTTGCCCAGCGCCGCGAGGAAGCGCTTGGGCCGCCAGTGCAGCACGAAGCCGGTCATCAGGAACAGGAAGTTGTAGGTGTTGAGGCTGGAGATCGCAACCATCCAGTCCTGGCGCTGAAATTCCTGGATCAGCCAGCCCGCGGCGAGCAGGCCGATCAGCACCGTCAGGATCGGGGCGTGCTCCAGCCACTCTCCCGGCTGCTTCGGCGGCTCGACCGCCTGCTCCTCCTTGGTGACATCGACGCCGAGATCCTGCGCCGTCACCGCCGTATCCGGTCCCGGCGCCGAGGCGATGGCGATCACCGCCGAGAGGACGACGAGGATCGCCGTGATGAGCATCGACTGCCAGAGGAAGATCGTCTCGCTGAACGGGATCACGCCGGTGATCTGCAACAACCCCGGCGGCAGGCTTTTCGGATTGGCCTGAAGCTGCGCAGCGGACGAGGACAGGCCCATTGCCCATGTGGCGCCCAAGCCCAGATAGGCGGCGGCGCCGGCGGCGCGGTAATCCATCCGCAGGTCGGTGCGGCGGGCGAGCGCGCGGGCGAGCAGGCCGCCGAAGATCAGGCTGAGGCCCCAGGACAGGAGCGAGGACAGCATGGTGGCGAGCGCGACGTAGCCGATCGCGCCGCGGCCCGTCTTGGGCACCTGCGCCATGCGCTCGATCAGTGCCTGCACGGGGGCGGAGGTCGCCACCACGTAGCCGCCGATGGTGACGAACACCATCTGCATGGTGAAGGGGATCAGGCTCCAGAAGCCGTCGCCGAAGCTTTTGGTCACCGCCTGGACCGGCGCACCGTTGAGGAGCGCGGCGCCGGCTACGATCACCACCGCGATCGCCACGAACACGAAGGCATCGGGGAACCACTTCTCCGCCCAATCGGTGAAGCGCAGCGCGAGGCGTGCGAGCGCGCTGTCCTCGCGGCGTCGGCTCTCCGGCGTCATGATGGTCCTGTCCGCTTCCTCGGGCGCTCTTCGGGCGCCGACGGTCGAGGTATGCAGCGGAAGCGGGGGCGGCCTCAAGGGCGCGCGGGTTTCACCGGACCGGAATGCTCAAGATTTCCTCGGGGGGACCCTGCCGGCTCGAAAACACCCCCGCGGTCAGGGCATTGCCGTAGACCGCGCCGGTGTCGAGGTTGGTGCGGAAGCGCTTGCGCTCCGGCCCGCCGCGGGTCTGCGGCGTGTGGCCGTGGACGACGTGGCGGCCGAAATCGTGGTCCGCCGAGAGGAACGGCTCGCGCATCCACAGATGCACCTCGCGGTCGGGGTCCGGCACCTCGGCGTCCGGCCGGAAGCCGGCATGGACGTACCAGCGCTGCGCATCCGAATGCAGCGTCGGCAATTGCTCGACCCAGTCCAGCACGTCGCCGGGAATCTCTTCGGGGCCCGCCGCATCGAACGAGGTCAGCGTCGCCGCACCGCCATTGGCGAGCCAATGATCGAGGGCGCCGGGCTCCTGCAGCGTCTTCAGCAGCATCGCCTCGTGGTTGCCCATCAGACAGACCACGTCGTCGGGCTCGCGCCATTGCAGCTTGCGGAGCGTCTCGATCACCCGCGCGCTGTCGGGCCCGCGGTCGATGTAGTCGCCGAGGAACACAAGTTTTTTCGCGCGGCCCGCGGCGTGAGTGTCGATGCGCTCCAGCAGCGCGTCGAGCAGGTCGGCGCAGCCGTGGATGTCGCCGATGGCGTAGGTGAGCGTCTCGGCGGTCATGTGCCGGTTTTCGAGGGTATTCTTGTGCAGAGCAAGAGCCCTGACCGCCGCAAAGTGGAACGCCCCGGCACCTCTCGGCACCGGGGCGTTCCACATCGTAGCGCCAACGCGGATCAGTTCAGCAACACCCCCGCCGGCCGGCGCGCGCTGCCGACCACGACGCCGCCCACCGTCAGCCCGCCCGCGTCGACCCGCACCGGCACCGCCTCGCCGTCGTGGATGCGGCCGGAGAGCAGGGCCTCGGCGAGCGGGTCCTGCACGCTCTTCTGGATCACCCGCTTCAGGGGCCGCGCCCCGTAGGCCGGGTCGTAGCCCTTGTCGGCGAGCCAGGTGCGGGCCTCCTCGTCGATGTCGAGGGCGATCTTGCGATCCTCCAAGAGCTTGGCCAGCCGCCCGAGCTGGATGTCGACGATCGCCCCCATCTCCGAGCGCGCGAGGCGGTGGAACAGGATGATCTCGTCGACCCGGTTGAGGAATTCCGGCCGGAAGTGGTTTTTGACGACCCCCATGACCTCGTCCCGAACCGCATCGGTGTCCTGCCCCGCGGGCTGGTTCACCAGATATTCCGCACCGAGGTTCGAGGTCATGATGAGGAGCGTGTTGCGGAAATCGACCGTGCGGCCCTGTCCGTCCGTCAACCGCCCGTCGTCGAGCACCTGCAACAGGACGTTGAACACGTCCGGATGCGCCTTCTCGACCTCGTCGAACAGCACGACCTGATAGGGCCGGCGCCGCACCGCCTCGGTCAGCGCCCCGCCCTCCTCGTAGCCGACATAGCCCGGAGGCGCGCCGATGAGGCGGGCGACCGCGTGCTTCTCCATGTACTCGGACATGTCGATGCGCACCAACGCCGTGTCATCGTCGAACAGGAAGCCGGCGAGCGCCTTGGTCAGCTCGGTCTTGCCGACGCCGGTCGGGCCGAGGAACATGAACGAGCCGATCGGCCGGTTCGGGTCCTGAAGGCCGGCGCGCGCCCGGCGCACCGCGGTCGAGACCGCCTCCACCGCCTCGCGCTGGCCGACGACGCGACGCGCCAACGTCTCCTCCATCGCCAGCAGCTTCTCGCGCTCGCCCTCCAGCATCTTGTCCACGGGCACGCCGGTCCAGCGCGAGACGACGCCCGCGATGTGGGCCGGCGTCACCGCCTCCTCGACCATGCCGTCGCGCGAGACGGCGCTCTCGCCCGCCGCCTCGATCTCAGCCAAGCGCTTCTCCAGGCCAGGGATCAGACCGTAGGCGAGTTCGCCCGCGCGCTGGTACTGTCCCTGGCGCTGGGCCGCAGCGAGGTCGTTCCGCGCCTCGTCGAGCTTCTTCTTCAAGTCGGCAGCGGCCCCCAGCTTGTCCTTCTCGGCCTTCCAGCGGGCGGTGATCGAGGCGGATTGCTCCTCAAGGTTGGCCAACTCGCCTTCCAGCCGCACGAGGCGGTCGCGGGAGGCGGAATCCGTCTCCTTCTTCAGCGCCTCGCCCTCGATCTTCAGCCGCACGATCTCGCGATCGACGTTGTCGAGTTCCTCGGGCTTCGAATCGACCTGCATGCGAAGCCGCGAGCCCGCCTCATCGACGAGGTCGATGGCTTTGTCCGGCAGGAAGCGGTCGGTGATGTAGCGGTTCGAGAGCGTCGCCGCCGCGACGAGCGCCGAGTCCTGGATGCGGACGCCGTGGTGCTGCTCGTACTTCTCCTTGATGCCGCGCAGGATCGACACCGTGTCCTCGACGGTGGGCTCGGACACGAAGACGGGCTGGAAGCGCCGCGCCAAAGCCGCGTCCTTCTCGACATGCTTGCGGTACTCGTCGAGGGTCGTCGCGCCGACGCAGTGCAGTTCGCCGCGGGCCAGCGCGGGCTTCAGCAGGTTCGAGGCGTCCATGGCGCCGTCGGCCTTTCCGGCCCCGACCAGCGTGTGCATCTCGTCGATGAACAGGATGATCCGGCCCTCCGCCGCGGTCACCTCGGACAGCACGCCCTTCAGCCGCTCCTCGAACTCGCCGCGGTACTTCGCGCCCGCGATCAGCGAGCCCATGTCCAGCGCCAGCAGGCTCTTCTCCTTGAGCGATTCCGGCACGTCGCCGTTGACGATGCGCAGGGCCAGCCCCTCAACGATGGCGGTCTTGCCGACGCCGGGCTCGCCGATCAGCACCGGATTGTTCTTGGTGCGCCGCGACAGCACCTGGATGGTGCGGCGAATCTCCTCGTCGCGGCCGATCACCGGATCGAGCTTGCCCTCGCGGGCGGCCTCGGTGAGGTCGCGGGCGTATTTCTTCAGCGCGTCGTAGGCGTTCTCGGCGCTCGCGTTGTCGGCGGTGCGGCCCTTGCGCAAGGCATTGATCGCGCCGTTGAGCGAGGCCGCGGTGACGCCCGCCGCCGCCAGGATGCGGCCGGCCTCCGACTCCTTCTCGACCGCGAAGGCGAGAAGCAAGCGCTCGACGGTGACGTAGGAATCACCCGACTTCTCGGCGGCCTTTTCCGCGGTGTCGAACAGGCGCACGAGGTCGCGCGTCGCCTGCGGCTGCGCGGAATTGCCCGACACCTTCGGCTGCTTGGCGAGCCACTGCTCGGCCTGCGCCAGCGCGACCCGCGACTGGCCCCCGGCCCGGTCGATTAGACCGGCGCAAAGCCCCTCGGAATCGTCGAGCAGAACCTTCAGGAGATGGCCGGGCGCGAGCTGCGGGTTGCCCTCGCGGACGGCGAGATTCTGCGCCGCCTGGACGAAGCCGCGGGCGCGCTCGGTGTACTTTTCGAAATTCATTTGCGTGTCCTTCCCCGAATCGAAATTGTTCGCCCGCCTTCGCGGCACGAAAAGTCCGATGCGTTGCCCCGCGGGGTCGGCCCCGCCGGAGCACCGACGCTGTGCAAGCCGTCGGCGAGGGCTGAAGTGGGTGTTGCCTTTTCGTAACACAAGGGGCCACGGGCGACCTTGCGCGGTCGCACAGGGCGGGTCTGCACGCGCGGCAGGCCGACGGGATTTTTCGGTCTCAGGCGGCACCGGACAGGGGCGCCGGAGCGGTCACGGCATCGCCCGCGGTCACGTCGCCATCGGCCAGGACTTCGAGATAGATGCCGAGATCGACATGGCCGAAATGGCGCTTGAGGTCGCGCGGGAGGGTGGTGTGCCGCGCAGCGGTCGTCGGATCGACATCGACCGCGGCGCAGCGCGGCGTGCGGGCCAGCCCCCGGAAGCGGACGGCGCCGATGCCGACCTCCTGCCCGACCCAGTCCAGCTCGGCCCAGGGCGCGAGCCCATCGACGTAGATGTTGGCGCGAAAGCGCAGCGGATCGAGGGCCATGCCGACCCGCTCCTCCAGGGCGCGGACCGAGGCGAGGTTGACGAACGAGACCGCCCGCATGAAGGTCGGCGAGATCACGCTGCCGTCGGTGAACTTGTGCCCGTCGGCCCGCACCAGCCGCGGACGCCCCTTGGCGGCCGGGCCGATATAGGTCTCGAAGAACCGCTCAACGGCCTCACGTCCTGGATCGCTGGTGATGTCCTCCCGCAGCACGTCCTGCCCATCCTGCACGATCGTGAGCCGTCCCGTCTCCGGGTTGAGGCGGGTGCGCAATGCCGCCAGGGGCGCGTTACCGCGCAGCATCAGGAAGTAGCCCTTTTCGAGCGGCTCCGGCGCCTGCGGATCGAACGCCGTCGTGCCGAGCGCAAGCGCGTATTCGCGGTCATGCGCCAAGCCGGCCGCGCGACTGAGACTAAGCGCGGGCAGCGGCTCGGCCGAGAGCCCCTTCACGGGATAGCGGTACAGAGCGGTGACGTGTGCCATGCGAGCGGGTTCCCCAGGAAAGCTGCAGGCTCGCGGAACGGCGCGGCGGGCGCCATCCGCAGTTCGTCGTAGGTCGCAGCCGCTTGCCAAGCCCGGGCGAGCGGCTCTAGCCAGGGCGCATGACGACCGACACGCCGCGCATCGCCGCCCTCTACCGCTACCCCGTGAAGGGCCTGTCGCCGGAGGCGCTGGAGCGCGCCGAGCTGGAGACGAGCGGCTACTTTCCCGGCGACCGGCTCTACGCCATCGAGAACGGGCCCTCGGGCTTCAACGAGGTGGCGCCGCGCCACCTGCCCAAGGTCGCCTACCTGATGCTGATGCGCAACGAGGCCCTGGCGCGGCTGCGCACCCGCTTCGATGCGCAGACCCATCGACTGACCATCGAGGAAAACGGCGAAGAAGCCGTCTCGGCCGATCTGAGCACGCCGGAGGGCCGGGAGACGGTCGCCGATTTCATGAAGGGGTTCGTGCCGCACGAGCTGCGCGGCGCGCCGCGGGTGCTGGCCTCCCCGCCCGGCTACCGCTTCACCGACGCCCCCGACGGCTATGTCTCGCTCGTCAACCGGGCGAGCGTGCAGGCGGTCGAGGACATGGTCGGCGCTCCCGTCGATCCGCTGCGCTTTCGCGCCAACCTCTATCTCGACGGGCTGGAGGCTTGGGCGGAGAACGATCTGCTCGGCAAGGTTCTTGAGACGCCGGGCGGGGTGCGGCTGAAGCTGGCGCGACGCACGGTGCGGTGTGCGGCGGTCAACGTCGATCCCGAGACCGGCATCCGCGATCTCGCGATCCCGGCGGCGCTGTCGAAAAGCCTCGGCCACAGCGATTGCGGCGTCTATGCCGAGGTGCTGAACGGCGGCACCGTGCGGGCGGGCGAGGTTTTGCGCGTCGTGGGCTGAAAGCCGGACCGACGCGACGCTCTTCCCATCCTCACCCTCATCCTGAGGTGCGGAGCGAAGCGAAGCCTCGAAGGAGGGCTCCAGTCTGCTCGCGATCCCTGGAGGCCTCCTTCGAGGCCGCTTCGCGGCACCTCAGGATGAGGGGGATGGGTGGGAAGGCTCGGGCAAACGGGCCCAGTGCGCTCAGCCCCGGCGGCGCTGGCCGGCGCGGGCGGTGAGCCAGAGCGGCTCCGGCTCGGCGCAGGGCAGGAGCGCGGCGACCGCATCGAGATCGACGGCGTAGGAATCGGTCAGCTTGCGCCAGATGTCCGCGGAGGAGCCGGCGCCCTGGCCGAGGCGCTCGACGGCGCGGGCGATCAGGCCGGGATTGGTGAGGCTGGGACGCGGCTCCGGAAGGTCGGCGTTGAGCATGGTGTGTCACCCCCTGGTGACAGACTCGATCATCGGCGCGACGTGGTTAACGAACTGTTGCAATCGGTCCCTAGGCGTTCACGACTTCGTGGCCTGCAACCGGCTCCGTTCGGTGGCTTTCGCACCGCGGGCGGGCTGGGCTAGAAGCCGGTCGCGAATCCGATGGGGCGTGCCTCTCGCGGCAGAGCGTCCTTTTCCGCGGGACACCAGACTGAAGGGCAACGAGCGAGCCGATGACCGATCCGCTGCCGAACGTGCACGTGCGCGCCGAGATCCTGACCCAGGCGCTGCCCCACATGCAGCGCTACGATCAGGAGATCGTCGTCATCAAGTACGGCGGCCACGCCATGGGCGACCCGGCCGCGGCCGAAGACTTCGCCGAGGACATCGTGCTCCTCGAGCAATCCGGCCTGAAGCCGATCGTCGTGCACGGCGGCGGGCCGCAGATCGGCCGGATGCTGGCGCGGCTCGGCATCGAGTCCGAATTCAAGGGCGGGCTTCGCGTCACCGACGAGGCCACCGTCGAGGTGGTCGAGATGGTCTTGGCCGGCTCGATCAACAAGCAGATCGTCGGCTGGATCGCCGCCGAGGGCGGACGCGCCATCGGCCTGTGCGGCAAGGACGGCAACATGGTCCGCGCCAAGCGGGCTCTGCGCACGATCCGCGACCCCGACAGCGACACCGAGCAGGCGGTCGATCTCGGCCTCGTCGGCGAGCCGGAGCATGTCGAGCGCGGCGTGCTCGACGCGGTGCTGAAGGCCGAGCTGATCCCGGTGCTGGCCCCCGTGGCCTACGGCGCCGACGGCAAGACCTACAACGTCAACGCCGACACGTTTGCCGGTGCGATCGCGGGCGCGCTCAGGGCCAAGCGGCTCCTGCTGCTCACCGACGTGCCGGGCGTGCTCGACAAGGACAAGAACCTGATCCCCGAGTTGTCGATCGAGGATTGCCGCCGGCTCATCGCCGACGGCACCATCACGGCGGGCATGATCCCCAAGGTCGAGACCTGCATCTACGCCATCGAGCAGGGCGTGGAGGCCGTGGTCATCCTCAACGGCAAGGTGGCGCACGCCACGCTGTTGGAGCTGTTCACCGATTTCGGTGCCGGCACCCTGATCCGGCGGACCTGAGCGCCGACCATGCGACGAGCGCGGCGGTGTTCCGCCGCGCGTCGCTCCCTAGATCATGGAATGGAGGCGCCCTTCGCCCCCGTTCCGCCAGCAGGCTCCGCCTCGTGCTTCTGTCTCAAGAGATCCACCTCACCGCCCCCGACGCGCCGGGCTTCGCCCACGTCGACACCTGGGTGTTCGACCTCGACAACACGCTCTATCCGAGCGACGCACGGGTCTGGCCGCAGGTCGATGAGCGCATCACCCTGTTCGTGATGGGGCTCTACGGGCTCGACGGACTCTCGGCCCGCGCGCTGCAGAAATACTTCTATCACCGCTACGGCACGACCCTGAAGGCGTTGATGGTCGAGGATGGAATCGACCCCCACGCCTTCCTCGACTTCGCCCACGACATCGACCACTCGACGATTCCGCTCGACGAGGCTCTGGGTGCCGCCATCGAACGGTTGCCGGGTCGCAAGCTGATCCTCACCAACGGCTCGCGCCGCCACGCCGAGCGGGTCGCGGAGAAGCTCGGCATCTTCCACCACTTCGAGGACGTGTTCGACATCGCGGCCGCCGACTTCGTGCCGAAGCCCGAGAAGGTCACCTACGAGCGCTTCCTCGACCGCCACGAGGTCGATCCGCGCCGTTCGGTGCTGTTCGAGGACATCGCCCGCAACCTTGTGGTGCCGCACGATCTCGGCATGGGCACGGTGCTGGTGGTGCCGCCGACCCCCGATCCGTTCCGCGAGCGGTTCGAGCAGGAGGCGGTGAAAGAACCGCATATCGACCACATCACCAGCGATCTCGCCGGCTTCCTGCAAGCCTGCGTGCTGCCGGTGGCCGAGACCGCGGCGCCGTGAGCACGCCGACCGACTGGGCGAATCGACACGCCCCGAGCCTCGCCGAGATCGAGGCTTTGGCCGACGCCGCCTTCGCCGCGCTGCCGGAGGAGTTCCGGCGCCTGTGCGCCGGGGTGCGCATCCACGTCGACGACTTCCCCGACGAGGAGACGCTGACCGAGATGGACTGCGCCACCGAGTTCGACCTGCTCGGGCTGTTTCGCGGCGTCGGGCTGGCGCAATCGGGCGAGGTCGCCACCGGGCAGATGCCCAACGCGGTCTGGCTCTACCGCCGGCCGCTGCTCGACTACTGGGCCGAGCACGACGAGAGCCTGGGCCACCTCGTCACCCACGTCCTGATCCACGAGATCGGCCACCATTTCGGCCTGTCCGACGACGGCATGGCCGGGATCGAGGCCGCCGCGGACGAGATCACGGACGATCAAAGGGCTGTTTGACCGGCCCGATCCATCCCCCCCTCATCCTGAGATGCTGCGCAGCAGACTCGAAGGAGGGCTCCACCAGCCGCGCGATCCGCTGGAGCCCGTCTGCGATGGAAATGTAGCGGAACGCCTGGGGCTCTGGGCCGGGTGGCCGCCCGGCCCAGAGCTACGAACACGAGCCCGCAGAGTCCTCGGGTCGCCGCCGACGTGGCCAAGGACGCCGCCCTGGCCCGCCGCGCCGCCCTGCTGAGCTCGGCTCCCCGGCATCGGCCCCTTGGTCGCCCACGGCCTTCTGAGGGATGGATGGGAGAAAAAAGGCGCTCAGGGCGCGTCCGAAGCCGCGGAGCCGTCGGCGAGGGGCCGGTTGGTGTTGGCGGCCGGCGCCAGCGCCGCGACGCGGTCGCGACCGCCCGCCTTGGCGGCGTAGAGCGCGAGGTCGGCGGCCTTGAGCAGGTCCTTGGCCGTCACGCCGAAGGCGCGGGTCGCGCCGTGCGCCGCGGTGGCGCCGACGCTGACGGCGAGATGCGCGCCCTTCGACAGGCCGGGATGGGGCAGCGCGAGCCGCGCCACCGCGGCCCGGACCGCCTCGCCCGCCTCGATCGCCCCGGCAAGGTCGGCGCCGGGCAGGAAGGCGACGAACTCCTCGCCGCCGTAGCGCGCCGCGAGCCCGCCCCTCGCCTCGATCGCCGAGGCGAGCGCGCCGGCCACCGCGATGAGGCAACTGTCGCCCGCCGGATGGCCGGCGGTGTCGTTGAACCGCTTGAAATGGTCGATGTCGAGCAGGAGCACGCCGAGCCACCCGCCCTCCTCGGCGCTCGCCCGCCATGCCTGCTCGACGCAAGTCGCGAAGTGGCGGCGGTTGGCCAGCGCCGTCAGCGAGTCGGTCTCGGACAGGATGGTGAGGCGCGCGTTGGCGCGGGCCAGCGCTTCGGCCTGCAGCTTTTCGCGCAGGCCTAAGAGGAAGACGTTCTTGGCCTCCCATTCCCGCGAGTAGCCGAGCTTGAGCGGCACGATGATCAGGCCGGAGATGAGGAGCGGCAGCCCGGTCTGCCCCGGTCCGGCGATATCAAAGGCCAGGATCAGGCCGGCATAGAGCGCCAGCGAGGCGGTGCAGTAGGCGACCACGTGCCGGAACGGCAGCGGCGCGATCAGCCCGACCACGAGCGGCACGATCGCGGCCAGCACGATGTAGGAATCGGTATGCGCGGGCGGGGCGAGACGGGCGCTGTTGAGGACGATGGCGGTGTCCACGAGCCCCGTCGCCGAGGCCGCCGCGGTCATCCGCAGCATGGTCGGGCGCCCGCGCAGCGAGACGATCGCCAGGATCGCCACGGGGCAGAACACGCCCGTGGTGAGCAACAGCGGCACCCGGAACGCCTCCGGGCCGAACACGTCGTGGTCCATCACCAGGGACAGGACGTTGAACAACGCGAAGACGGCGAGCCAGGTCTGCACCGTAACGCCGCTGCCGCGGGCGGTCTCGGCGCGGTATTGCGCTTCGAGGGCGGGCGGAAGGCGCAGACGATACCAGGGGCGGCGCAGACCGGCTTCGATCGAGGCGTGCATGACGTGCCGGGCAAGCGACCGATCGGCCTATCCCGAAGATGTCCGGTATTTTCGCGTGGGCGTAAAGAGGTGCCGGATAGGCTTCTCGCGTCTGCCCAAAAAACGGCCGGCCGATCAGGCGCCGGTGGAGACCGGATCGCCCGCCGACCCGCAGCCGCGCCGGGCCGCGGCCCGGTTGAGCACGCCGAAGCGCAACACCGCCTCCTCCAGGTAATCGACCGCCCGCACGAGGCCGCGCCGGGCCCGTTCGCGCTCTTCCGTCTCCGCCTCCGGCGGAACTTCGGCCAGCGTCACGGCAGCGATGAGCACACGGTCGCGCTCGTCCTCGATGCGCCGGTCGCGCTCGACATGGCCGCGGATGTCGGCGTCGAACCCGGCGATCACCCGCCAGGGCAAGTCGTCCTTGGCGACCGCGCCGGGGAAGGTCGCCGCGAGCCGCCGCGCCTCGGCCGCCGCCCCGCGCATCAGCTCCGCCATGCTCGCCGCCATCCGCTCCTCCCTCACGTCGTCCCGGCTGCCAACGATCGGTGCCGCCGATGTTTCCGGACCCCGGAGCGGAGCCCCTCACGGTCGCGCGGCCACGATCTTCCCGCGCCCGTGCCTTATTGCGTTCACAGTTGCACACAACTCAAACGACACGGCCCGGACGGAGATTCGGGCCCGAAAACAGTAATGGGGGCAAACATGACGGATTTCGAAGAGCTTCCGGCCTGGGCGCGGCGGCGGCTGGCCCGCCGGTTCGAGCGCGGCGCCAGCGAGCGGATCGTGCGCTGGATGAGCCTCCCGGCCGGACGCGGCGCGGGCGCGGTCAGCACCGAGGCGACCGCCCCCGACAACATCGTCGCCTTCGTGCCGCGCCCGGAGGCGGCGCCGGTCTACGAGCGCCCCCGCGTCGCCGCAGCCGGCTGAGTCGCCGAGCATCGGCCCGAAAAGCGGGAACCGGTTTTCGGAAAAAGCCGAAGCAACACAGGATGTTGGAACTTCGACATCCGCGCCCGCTCGACAAGCTGGGGGCACAGCCGTCGAGCGGGCGCGGACGGCCGGCGCTCGGAAGCGACCGGCACGGCTGAGCTAGGGCCGTCCCGCGCCGCGGACAGGGTGTTGTCGATCGATTTCGGCGTCCGTCAGGTCCGGCGCTCGGAAAACCGGGCCGGCGGCTGCTTCAACGGGGGCGGCGGCGGAGGCATCGTGGTACGGCGGACCAGCTCGCGGCGGGCGGCCCGCAGCACCGCGGCGCGCTGGGCGAGCTGTTCCACGAGGACGTGGCCGGGCTCGAGCCGTGCCAGCGCCTGGGCCGCCTGGTCCAGCGCCCGGGGGTCCGTGCCCCAATGAAGCTGGTCCTCAGCCGTGTGCAGACACTCGCTGAAGCGGTCGGCTTCGTACGTCATCGGTGCTCCCGCCGCGCTCGATGCTGGGCCAACCGGGCCGGACCCGTCGCGTTCCGGACACACCCGCTCACGAAAGCGTGGGCGTCGGCGGCGGCTCCCGCCTCGGCCTCAAGCGCGGCCACAGAATGGGCATAAGACTCGCATAGGCCCCGGGACGGAGGGGACGCGTTCGGCAGGCGCGATGTCCGGCCGAGGGCCCGCGCGGCGACGCCGGGCAAACGCTAGGGTCTTGAGGAATGCGAGTGACGGGATCGTTCTGGTTCGGTGCGGGGATGGCCGCGAGCCTCGCCGTCCTGGCGGCGATGGGCGCCGCGACCGGGGCGCGGGCCGCCGACAGCGTGAGCGGCAAGGCGCGGGTGCTCAACGGCGACACGCTCGTCGTCGGCGGGCGGGTGATCGGGCTCTACGGCGTGGCCGCGCCCGGCCTCAAGCAGACCTGCCTCGACGGCAAGGCGCAGTCCTATTCCTGCGGCACGGTCGCGGCCAAGGCGCTCGCCGCCCACCTGCGCGAGGCGACCGTGACCTGCCGCGTCCGCGAGACCGACGGCTACGGCCGCGCCGTCTCGGTCTGCCTGCGCGACAAGGAAGACCTGAGCGCGTGGATGGCCGAGAAGGGCCTCGCCATGGCCGACCGCCGCCGCGGACAGGCGGCCTATGTCGGCGCCGAGACGCTGGCCTGGGGCAAGCGGCTCGGCCTGTGGGCGGGCTCGTTCGAGGACCCGACCAACCGCCCGCGCAGTGCCTACAACCATACCAACGCGGTCGCCGACGCCAACAAGCCCGAGGCGCACTGAACACGCCGCTCCGTTCGAGACGATCGAGGCTCCCGTGCGGTGTGCGTTGACGCCGCGGCGGACCCTCGACCACAAGTCGGAATGTCCCGAACCCGCGCTCGCATCCTGGCCGTGGCCTCCGGCGCGGTTCTCCTCGTGGGCCTCGGCGGCGCCATCGGCCATGCCGTCGCCTCGCGGACCGGCGGCTCGAAGCTCAGAATCTATGCAGAGGACCGCGCGCGGGTCGTCGCGGCGCAATCCGGCAGCCTCGCCGACGGCTTCGTGATGCTGGCGGGCGATTCCCATGCCGAGTTGGCGCTCCCCGAGCCGTTCTCCTGCGGCCGAAGGGTGCTCAATGCGGGCGTGTCCGGCGCCAAGGCCGAGGACTACCTTGCCTTCCTCGACGCGCTGCAGCTGAAGCGCCGGCCCGCTGTGGTCGTCGTGACGCTCGGCACGAACCATCTTCTGCGCAAGCGCACCCCCTCGACCCGTGACGCCCGCGACCGCTACGAGGCCGACCTCGCCGTGATCGTGACGCGGCTGTCCGCGATGGCGGACCGCGTCGTCCTCACCGCGGTGCCGCCGCTCGCGGCCACGGCCGACGATTTCGACGGTGCGGGCGTCGCGGAGCTGACGAAGCGTCAGGCGGCCGTCTGCGCGCGCCTGTCTTGCGAAACCGACGACCCTTATCGGTCCTATCGCAGCGATGATTTCGGGATCGCCCGGCCCGAAGCCACCGCCGACGGCGTTCACCTGACGGAATACGCCACTGCCTACCGGGCGATCGACCGGCAGATTTGCCGGTAGCGGCGCGGGCACGACGATTGCTTTCAACACTGGCTTAAATTTGCAACACCGGCTCGAAATCCACAGGCGACAACCGGTCCTGCCGCCGATCGGCCACATCCGGCGCTTGAGCTGACCCGATCCGGCGCGACCGGGCGGAGGCGAAGGGGCGCGAACCGCGCGGGTGCATCGGAACGAGGGGACTCAACACGAACCACGTCAGCGAGGATCGCCCATGTCGATCGAACAGGATTTCGGCTTCCGCTCCCGGCTGGTGCTGCACAAGCTCGGCCACGACCTCGGACGCAGCCTCGACGCCGACGGGGACGACAGCCTGCCGCCCTCCTGGCATGCCCTGATCGACGAGATCGGCGACCGGGCTGACCAGACCCTGACGCTGCGCCTCCACCGCAACGACGATCCCGCAATCGGCCACGACAGCATCGTCTTCGACGACGACTGACGCATCGGCGTCCTCCGAGAAGCCGGCGGTTACCTTGCCGAACCGATGCCCTGTCGACGCCTTGTCGGCGGGCCGGCGCGGTGCCACCTAGAATCCTCGCGCGGGAAGACGCCCGGTCCACCGGGCGCAAGCGGTGCTGCCCTTCGTCGGAAGGTCACCGACGGCGCAAGGACTCAGGAGTGATGACCACGATGCGACCCATTTCCGCCGTCCTCCTGCTCGCCGGGCTGATCGGGGCTGGCGCCGCGCAAGCTCAGGGTACCGCCGACACCCGGCTCACCCCCTCCGGCCGCAGCGTCACCGCCACGGGCCAGACCAAGCCGCCGCCGCCCGCCGTGGTCGGGGCCGCAACCGGCCAGCCGGGACAACTCTCGGCGGCTTCGCAGGAGCAGATGCTGAAGGCGCAGCGCGCCGCCCGCGACCGCGACAAGGCCTGGGACGCCAAGATGAACCGGACGATGGGCTCGATCTGCAAGGGCTGCTGATTGGGCTGCCGAGACCGGCGACATGATCCGGTTCGAGGGCGTCTCGAAACACTATCCCGGTGCCGACCGCCCGGCGGTGGCCGACCTCGACCTCGCCGTGGACGAGGGCACGACCTGCGCCCTGATCGGGCCGTCGGGTTGCGGCAAGTCCACGACGCTGCGGATGGTCAACCGCCTCGTCGAGCCGGATGCCGGGCGGGTGACGGTGGCGGGCCGCGACGTGGCCGAGACCGATCCGACGCGCCTGCGCCGGGGCATCGGCTACGTGCTCCAGGGCGTCGGGCTGTTTCCCCACCGCAGCGTGGCCGAGAACGTCGCCACCGTGCCGGGGCTGCTCGGGTGGAAGCGGGCGCGGATGGCGACCCGCGTCGATGAGATGCTCGATCTCGTCGGCCTCGATCCTACCCGATACGCACATCGCAAACCGGCCGAATTGTCGGGTGGACAGCGCCAGCGCGTGGGGGTCGCCCGCGCGCTCGCCGCCGACCCGGCGATCCTGCTGATGGACGAGCCGTTCGGCGCCGTCGATCCGGTCGCCCGCGACCGGCTGCAGGAGGAGATCGGCGCGATCCTCCGGACCTTGCGCAAGACCGTGATCCTCGTGACCCACGACATCGGCGAGGCGCTGCGGATGGGCGACACGGTCGCGCTGATGCGCGACGGCCGTCTCGTCCAGGCCGACACCCCGGAGCGCCTGCTCGCCGCCCCGGCGGACGATTTCGTCGAGAGTTTTTTGGGAGGGTCGCGGGCGCTGCGGCGGCTGGAGCGATTGCGGGTGCGCGATCTCGCGAGCCCGGAGCCGGCGCCCCCTCCCCTGCCGGCGATCGCGCCGGAGGCGAGCCTGCGGGAGGCGCTGGACCGGATGCTGGCGACGGGGGCGACGCGGCTCGCCGCCGGACCGGGAAGCCTCAGCCTCGACGCGGTTCGCGAGGCCGCCCGGCTTCCCGAACCTTAAAGAGAATCAGCGCTTGGGTTTCTTCTTCGGGTCGCGGTTGCCCGCGGCCCGGATCAGGCCGGCGAGCCCCGACTCGATCACGGCCTCGGCCGCGTCGGAGGGCGAGAACCAGCGCGCCTCGCGCTGGCCGCGCTCGGGAAACTTCTTGAGCAGCTTGCGCACGTCGAGGGGGAAGACCGTGACCTGGCACAGGACCGCGTCGCGGTTCTTCAGCCGCTTCTCGTAGAGGTAGAAGCCGATCGGCCGCTTGCCGACATGGCCGACGATGCCGGCCTCCTCGTAAGCCTCGCGGGCGGCCGCCTCGAAGGGTTTCCGGCCCTTCATCGGCCAGCCCTTCGGGATGATCCAGCGACGGGTCTCGCGGGAGGTCACGAGCAGCACCTCGGTCCCGCCCTCGGCAGTTCGGCGCATCGGCAGAACGCCGACCTGGGGCCGCGCTTCGCGGCTGCTCTCGATCGGACCGGCCGTCATGATCGTGCAACGCCCAACGACCAGTGCGGTTCGCGCACCGAGCCGGCCCTCGTGTCCTTCCCCATGGGGATGGGAGAAGCACCGAGGCGTTTGACGCCTTGATGACAGGCCGGCACGACGTCGCCCCCGAACACGTCCACCGCCACTTACACTGCATTGCAGCGAGAGGTGACGCGCTCCCCTAACGGAAGCAGGGGAAGGGGCTCAAGCGAAAATGATCCGGCAAAGCATTAGGATCACATTCGTCGCAGGGTCGGCCCGTCAGGCGGTCCGGCCGCCTCAGCCGCCGGTGCTCAGGTTCTCGATCAGCGCGTTGAGATCGGCCCGCATCGCCTGGATTTCCGGCTCGGACATGTTGAGCTGGCACATCACCGACTGGCGCACGGCGACCGCCTGGGCCCGGAGCGCCCGGCCCTCCTCGGTGAGCGAGATCTCGACCTCGCGCTCGTCGGACTGGCGGCGGCTGCGGCTGAGGAAGCCGCTGGCCTCCAGGCGCTTGAGCACCGGGGTCAGCGTGCCGGAATCGAGCCTCAGGCGGCGGCCGATCTCCGAGACGGTGATGCCGTCGCTCTCCCACAGCACCAGCAGCACGAGGTATTGCGGATAGGTCAGGCCCATCCGCTCCAGCATCGGCCGGTACGACTTCGTCATCCGGTGGGCGGCGGCGTAGAGCGCGTAGCAGAGCTGGTTGTCGAGGAGCAGCGGGTCCTTCAGGACCGCCTCCGTCTCCTTGGGAGCATTCACGACGCACACCATGTCGTTCGCCAAAGCCTTTCGGCCGGCAGCGTGACCGGGGCAAATGCCTCAACGGCGACGGACCGGACCCAATCACGCCGAACATACGATAACGAAGGAAAGACCGCTGGGTACAGGTTCAATTGTCCCATGCCCGCTTTTCCCGGACTTTCGTCCGGTTCAAGCCGTATCATCCGCCATCGATGGCCAATATGCAAAAAGGCGGCCTTTCGGCCGCCTTCCCGCGTCGTGCAACTGTAGGACGGAGCCGATCAGGCGGCGTCGGCCTGGGCCTGAGTCGGGCCGGAATCCTTGCCGCGGGCATCCACGTCGCGATCCACGAACTCGATCACGGCGAGCGGGGCGTTGTCGCCGTAGCGGAAGCCGGCCTTCATGATGCGGCAGTAGCCGCCCGGACGCGACTGGTAGCGCGGGCCCAGCACCGTGAAGAGCTTCTTGACCATGTCGGCGTCGCGAATCTGCGCCATGGCGAGACGGCGGGCGTGGATGCTGTCGGTGCGGCCGAGCGAGATCAGCTTCTCGACGACCGGACGCAGGTCCTTGGCCTTCGGAAGGGTGGTGACGATCTGCTCGTGCTTGATCAGCGCGGCGGACATGTTGGCGAACATCGCCTTGCGATGCTCGGCGGTGCGGTTGAAGCGGCGACCGCGGTAAGCGTGACGCATTTCTTTGGGCCTTTCCGTTGTGATCCGGCCGCCGTGCCAAGGGCCGGCCGGTGCCGCTCGATGCGGCTCTTCGTTGTGTCCGCTTGACCCCGCGGCGGGATTCTTTTGGGAGTGCCCGCCCCGGCTTCGCTGGGGCGGGAGGTAGAGCCGACCTAGCGACTCAGCACAGGGTCGGGTCGGCCAAACGAACGGCGCCGCGCAGCGCCGCCAAGTCCAGCCCGAGGCGGCCTCGCCTCAATAATGCTCTTCGAAGCGCTTGGCGAGATCCTCGATGTTCTCCGGCGGCCAGCCGGGAACGTCCATGCCGAGGTGCAGGCCCATGCCGGCGAGCACTTCCTTGATTTCGTTGAGCGACTTGCGGCCGAAGTTCGGGGTGCGCAGCATCTCGCCCTCCGACTTCTGGATGAGGTCGCCGATATAGACGATGTTGTCGTTCTTCAGGCAGTTCGCCGAACGGACCGACAGCTCCAGCTCGTCCACCTTCTTGAGCAGCGCCGGGTTGAAGGGCAGCTGCGGCGCGAGCGGCGCGGCCTCTTCCTTACGGGGCTCCTCGAAGTTTACGAAGACCTGGAGCTGATCCTGGATGATGCGCGCGGCGTAGGCGAGCGCATCCTCCGGCGAGATCGCGCCGTTGGTCTCGACCGTCATGGTCAGCTTGTCCTTGTCGAGATCCTGGCCCTCGCGGGTGGTCTCGACGCGATAGCTGACCTTCGTCACCGGGGAGAAGAGCGCATCGACCGGGATCAGGCCGATCGGCGCGTCCTCGGGGCGGTTGCGATCGGCCGGGACGTAGCCCTTGCCGGTGGCGACGGTGAATTCCATGCGGATCTCGGCGCCGTCGTCCAGCGTGCAGATCACGAGGTCGGGGTTGAGCACCTGCACGTCGCCGGTCACGGCGATGTCGCCCGCGGTGACGAGGCCGGGGCCGGTCTTCCGCAGCGTCATACGCTTCGGGGTGTCGGTCTGCGAGCGCAGCGCGATCGTCTTGATGTTGAGGACGATGTCGGTCACGTCCTCGCGCACGCCGGGGATCGAGGAGAACTCGTGCAGCACACCGTCGATCTGGACGGAGGTGACGGCGGCGCCCTGGAGCGAGGAGAGCAGCACGCGGCGGAGCGAGTTGCCGAGCGTCGTGCCGAAGCCGCGCTCCAGCGGCTCGGCCACCACGGTGGCGACCCGCTTCGGGTCGTCGCCGGCCGACACCTGGAGCTTGTTCGGCTTGATCAGCTCTTGCCAGTTCTTCTGAATGACCACGGTCCTACCTCTTGCCAAACCCGCGCCGTCGGCGTCCCGAAAGCGCTTCGGCCGGCCGGGCGCGCCGCTGGGGCGCCCGACCGGTCCCTGAAACCTTTAGACTTCGCCGCCGACCCAGAGGACGGGGACGAAGCTGTAACCCGCGCCGTCACGGGCGACGTGCCCGAGGGCCGGGAATTCGAGATGCGAGCCGGCGATCAGGCTACCCTCGCTCGCCACCTCGTCGAGGACGCGCTTGCGGGTCGCCCGCGCCTGCTCGCCATCGACGTCGAAGGCGACGCCCGCCTCGGGCTGCTTGAACTGGATCGCCGGCATGTGCACCACGTCGGTCCACATGAAGAGCGACTTGTCCCCAGACACGATCCGCATGCCGCAATGGCCGGGGGTGTGGCCGGGCAGCGGAACGGCGGTGATGCCGGGCACCAGCTCGCCGCCCTCGTGCTTGCGCAACCGCGAACCGTAGGGCGCGACCGCCTTGCGGGCGTTCTCGAAATACGGCTTGGCCGCGTCGGGGGCGCGGGAGAGCGCCGCGTCGGGCAGCCAATGGGCGGCCTCGTCGGCATGCACCACGAGTTCCGCGTTGGCGTAGGCCGCCGAGCCGTCCTGCTGCACCAATCCACCCGCATGGTCGGGGTGGAGATGGGTCAGCAGCACCGTCTCGATCTCGTCCGGGCTGACGCCCGCGAGTGCGAGGGCGGCGGGCACCCGGCCCATCGTCTCGGGGCCGAAATGGCCGTAGCCCGAATCGATCAGCACCGGCTTGCGGCCGGCGCCGGTGATCAGGAACGCGTTGAGCGTGACGACCGGAGCCTCAGGGCGGAAGCCCGCACGCTGAAGCGCGCCAGCCTCCTCCTGGGGGATGCCCGTGACGAGATCGAGCGAGCCCTGGAACCAGCCGTCGTTGAGCGCCGTGACCGTGAGGTCGCCGATGTTCCACCGCAGCACGCCGGGAAGGGGCCTGTTCGAACCGTCCGCCATGGGCTTCTCCGTTTTGCCGTATCCTCGAACGATCAGACGCGGCGGCGCTTGCGCGGGCGGCAGCCGTTGTGCGGGATCGAGGTCACGTCGCGGATCGAGGTGACGGTGAAGCCCGCCGCCTGGAGCGCGCGGAGCGCCGACTCACGGCCGGAACCGGGGCCCGACACCTCGACTTCGAGGGTGCGCATGCCGTGCTCGGAAGCCTTGCGGGCGGCGTCCTCGGCGGCGACCTGGGCGGCGTACGGGGTCGACTTGCGCGAACCCTTGAAGCCCATGGCACCGGCGGACGACCACGAGATCGTGTTGCCCTGAGCGTCGGTGATGGTGATCATCGTGTTGTTGAACGAGGCGGCGACGTGCGCCACGCCCGAGACGATGTTCTTGCGTTCGCGCCGGCGGACGCGGGTCGGTTCCTTGGCCATCTTTTCGCTTTCGTCCTTCAATCACGCCCGTATTTCCAGGCGCTCGGGATTCTTTTGGGAGTTGGCCGGACCGCTCGTGGAGTGCCGGCCTGTCACACCGGCATCCTCAGCGGGACACCCAGCGCGACGCGAAGGAGGCCGAGCGAAGCACGGCCTCCCAAACGCAAAAAATTACTTCTTCTTGCCGGCGATCGGCTTCGCCTTGCCCTTGCGGGTGCGGGCGTTGGTGTGGGTGCGCTGGCCGCGGACCGGAAGTTGCTTGCGGTGACGCAGGCCGCGGTAGCAGCCGAGATCCATCAGGCGCTTGATGTTCATCGACACGTCGCGGCGAAGGTCGCCCTCGACCATGTAGTCGCGGTCGATGGTCTCGCGGATCTGGAGCACCTCGGCGTCGGTGAGCTGATTCACGCGGCGCTCGGCCGGGATGCCGACCTTCTCGGTGATCTCCTCGGCCTTCTTCGGGCCGATGCCGTGAATGTACTGGAGCGCGATGACGACGCGCTTGGCGGTCGGGATGTTGACGCCTGCGATACGGGCCAAGATGTTCTCTCCATGAGCGGACGGATCGACCGCCGCTATGCGATGACGGTGCGCGTCCGGTGGAGGCCGGCCCCTGCGCACCCGCCCGAAACGACAAATCGGCCCGCCAGCGACCTCAGCGAGGCGCTTTCGGACCAAATCCCGTTTGGACGAAGGGGGCCCGCCTAGCGCAGGCGAACCCCCTTGTCAACGATGCCGTAATATTTCCGTCGGATCGAGCCGGTGCTCGCAGGCATTCCCTCTCCCCGCATGCGGGGAGAGGGGGCAACCCGCGGCGAGCTGGACTTAAGAAACCGCCTTCTCGCGAAACCCGTCGAGCAGGGTCACGACCTCGCCGGTCACGGTATCGATCGGCTGCATGCCGTCGATCTTCCGCAGCAGGCCGGTGCCGGCATAGTAGTCGGACAGCGGCGCGGTCTGCTTCTTGTAGGCATCGAGGCGGGTCTTGAAGACCTCCGGCGTGTCGTCCTTGCGGACCGGCTGGCCGCGGGCCGCGGTCTCCTCGGCACGCTTGGCGATCCGGCCGACCAGCGCGTTCTCGTCCACGACGAACTCGACCACGGCGTCCAGCGCGATGCCCTTCTCGGCCAGCATCGAATCGAGGGCCTTGGCCTGCTCGACCGTGCGGGGGAAGCCGTCGAGGATGAAGCCGCGCTTGGCGTCGGCCTCCTCGACGCGGTCGGCGACGATGCCGACCACCACCGCGTCCGGCACGAGGCCGCCGCTCTCCATGATGGACTTGGCTTCCAGGCCGACCGGCGTGCCCGCGGCGACCGCGGCGCGCAGCATGTCACCCGTCGAGAGCTGCGGGATGCCGTAGCGCTCCACGATACGCTCGGACTGGGTACCCTTTCCCGCTCCCGGCGGTCCGAGCAGGATGATCCGCATGGCGTCTCCTCGTCATCAGGGCCCGGCGCCGGGCTCGTTCTTCACTATGGGCGCCCTCCTTACACGGGCGCCCCGATCGCACCGACGTTGATGCGAGAATTCGCAAGGCCCGTCCACCGAACCTTTGACCGAGAGATGACGATTCAGCGACGCCGTGGCGCGCCCGCGGAGGCCCCGCGCAGCTTCGCCTTCTTCACGATGCCCTCGTACTGGTGCGCCATCAGGTGCCCGTGGATCTGCGCCACCGTGTCCATGGTGACCGAGACGACGATCAGAAGCGAAGTGCCGCCGAAGCCGAGCGCCGCCGAGGTGTAGGAGGCGACGATCTCCGGCACGAGGCAGACGAAGGTGAGGTAGGCCGCGCCGATCACGGTGATGCGGGTCAGCACCTTGTCGATGAAGGCAGCGGTGCGCTCGCCGGGGCGGATGCCGGGGATGAAGCCGCCCTGCTTCTTCAGGTTGTCGGCCGTCTCCTGCGGATTGAAGACAACGGCGGTGTAGAAGAACGTGAAGAAGATGATCATGCCGGCATAGGCCAGCATGTAGAGCGGCCGGCCGTGGCCGAGATAGGTCGTCAGCGTGCCGAGGATGCCGGTCGAGCCCTGGCTCGCCGAGAAGCTCGCGATCGTGGTCGGCAGCAGCAGCAGCGAGGAGGCGAAGATCGGCGGGATGACGCCCGAGGTGTTGAGCTTGAGCGGCAGGAACGAGGACTGGCCCTCGTACATGCGGTTGCCGACCTGGCGCTTGGGGTAGTTGATCAGCAGGCGGCGCTGGGCGCGCTCCATGAAGACGATGAAGTAGACCAGCCCGACCGCGGCAAGGCCGGCGCCGAGCAGCACGGCGGGGGAGAGCGCGCCGGTGCGGGTGAGTTCGAGCGCGCCGAAGATCGAGGCCGGCAGATGGGCGACGATGCCGGCGAAGATGATGAGCGAGGAGCCGTTGCCGATGCCGCGCGCGGTGATCTGCTCGCCGATCCACATCAGGAACAGCGTGCCGCCGGTCAGCGTGACGACGGTGGAGAGGATGAAGAACGGGCCCGGGTTGATGACCGCGTTCGAGCCCTGCAGGCCGAAGGCGATGCCCCAGGACTGGACCAGCGCAAGCACCACGGTGAGGTAGCGGGTGTACTGGTTGATGACCTTGCGGCCGGACTCGCCCTCCTTCTTCAGCGCCTCCAGGCTCGGCACCACCGAGGTGAGGAGCTGAACGATGATCGAGGCCGAGATGTAGGGCATGATGTTGAGCGCGAAGACCGCCATGCGCTCGACCGCGCCGCCCGAGAACATGTTGAACAGGCCGAGCACGCCGCCCGCCTGATTCTGGAAGTTCCGCGCGAACTGCTCCGGATCGATGCCGGGGATCGGGATGTAGGTGCCCAGGCGAAACACGATGAGCGCACCCAGGGTGAACCAGATGCGCTTCTTGAGTTCGTCGGCCTTGGCGATGGCGCCGAAGTTCAGGTTGGCGGCGAGCTGCTCGGCGGCTGAGGCCATGTCATCGATCCCGAATAAATGCCGTCGGGACGCGTCGAGGCGGTCCCTGAAAGCGGAAGCGGCGGCCACGTGCGAGCACGGGCCGCCGCTTCGGCGTTGGATTTAAGGGTCGGCTCAGGCCGACGCAACCGCGTCCTTCGGCGTGCCGCGATGGGCCGCGCCCGCCGCGTAGGCCGTCGTGACCGAACCGCCGGCCTTCTCGACGGCCTCGACGGCCGACTTGGAGGCGCGGGTGACCTCGAAGCTGAGCTTCGCCGTCAGCTCGCCGACGCCGAGCAGCTTCACGCCGTCGCGGGCGCGGGAGATGATCCCGGCCTGAACGAGCGAATCGACCGTCACGGTGGCGTTGGCGTCGAGCTTGCCGGCATCCACCGCCTGCTGGACGCGACCGAGGTTCACCTCGTTCAGGTCGTGGGCGTGGATGTTGTTGAAGCCGCGCTTCGGCAGGCGACGGTGGAGCGGCATCTGACCGCCCTCGAAGCCCTTGATGGACACGCCGGTGCGGGCCTTCTGACCCTTCACGCCGCGGCCCGCGGTCTTGCCCTTGCCGGAGCCGATGCCCCGGCCGACGCGCATCCGGTTCTTGGTCGCGCCTTCGTTGTCGCGGATCTCGTTGAGCTTCATGATTGAGCCCTCCTCACGCCGCGGCGTCGTCGAGGACGCGCACGAGATGCGCGACCTTGCGGATCATGCCGCGCACCGAGGGAGTGTCCTCCAGCTCGGAAACGCGGTGCAGCTTGTTCAGCTTCAGGCCGACCAGCGTCGCACGCTGGGAGGCCTCGCGGCGGATCGGCGAACCGATCTGCTCGACGCGGACAGTCTTGGTAGCCATGCTGCCCTCCCCTTACGCCACGGCGGCTTCGGAGGTGTCGGCCGGGTCCGCGTCGCGACGGCGCGACTGGATGGCGGAGACCTTGAGGCCACGACGGGCCGCGACGGCGCGCGGGCTGTCCTCGTTCTTGAGCGCGTCGAAAGTGGCGCGCACGAGGTTGTAGGGGTTCGACGAGCCGAGGCTCTTGGCGACCACGTCCTGCATGCCGAGCGTCTCGAACACGGCGCGCATCGGGCCGCCGGCGATGATGCCGGTACCCTGCGGGGCCGCCCGGAGGATCACCTTGCCGGCGCCGTGACGACCGTTGACGTCGTGGTGGAGCGTACGGCCCTCGCGGAGCGACACGCGGATCAGGCCGCGCTTGGCCGCTTCCGTTGCCTTGCGGATCGCCTCCGGCACCTCACGGGCCTTGCCGTGGCCGAAGCCGACGCGGCCCTTCTGGTCGCCCACGACGACGAGCGCCGCGAAGCCGAAACGACGGCCACCCTTCACCACCTTGGCGACGCGGTTGATGTGGACGAGCTTGTCCACGAACTCGCTGTCGCGCTCCTCGCGGTCGTCGCGACGACGACCCTCGCGTTCACGTGCCATTCTGTTGTTCCTATGATCTCACTGACGCGAGCCCGAAGGCCCGCTCGCTCGATGGCTCCCCTCCCCGCTCAAGGGGGAGGGAAGACGCGTCCTCAGAAGTCCAGGCCACCCTCGCGTGCGGCGTCGGCGAGAGCCTTGACGCGGCCGTGGAAGATGTAGCCCGAACGGTCGAAGACGACCTTGGTGACGCCCGCGGCCTTGGCGCGCTCGGCGACGAGCTTGCCCACCGCCTCGGCCGCCGCCTTGTCGGCACCGGTCTTGAGGCTGGCCTTGAGATCCTTCTCCAGGCTCGACGCCGAAGCGAGCGTACGGCCCGCGGCGTCGTCGATGACCTGGACGTAGATCTGCTTGGACGAGCGGAACACCGACAGCCGCGGACGGCCGTTGGCGGTGGCTTTAAGGGCCCGACGGACCCGCGCCTTGCGGCGCAGGAGGGCTTCGTTCTTGTTCGACATGAATCGCCCTCCTTACTTCTTCTTGCCTTCCTTGCGGAAGATGAACTCGCCAGCGTACTTGACGCCCTTGCCCTTGTAGGGCTCGGGGCCACGATACTCGCGAATCTCCGCCGCAACCTGCCCGACGCGCTGCCGGTCGATGCCCGAGATCACGATCTCCGTGGGCTTGGGCGTCACGATGGTGATGCCGGCCGGGATCTCGTACTCGATGTCGTGGCTGTAGCCGAGCGACAGCTTGAGCGCCTTGCCGGCCATCGCGGCGCGGTAACCCACGCCGGTGATCTCCAGCTTCTTCTCGAAGCCCTTGGAGACGCCCTCGACGAGGTTGGCCACCTGGGCGCGCGAGGTGCCCCACAGGGAGCGCGCAACCTTGGACTGGTCCTTGGGCTGCACCGAGACGGCGCCGTCCTTGAAATCGACGATGACCTGGGGCGGAACCACGAACTTCAGCTCGCCCTTCGAGCCTTTCATCGTCACCGTCTGACCCGTGACCGTGGCGGTGACGCCGCTCGGGACGGGGACGGGCTTCTTGCCTACGCGAGACATGTCGCTGCCCTCCGGATCAGAACACTTTGCAGAGCACTTCACCGCCGACGTTGCGCTCGCGCGCCTCGTGGTCGGCCATGACGCCCTGCGGGGTGGAGACGATGGTGACGCCGAGGCCGTCGGCGACCCGCGGCAGCTCGCCGACCGACGAGTAGACGCGGCGGCCGGGCTTCGACACGCGCTTGATCTCCCGGATGACCGGGCGACCGTCGTAGTACTTGAGTTCGATCTGGAACTCGGTGCGGCCGTTGCCGAGGTCGGACACCGCGTAGTCGCGGATGTAGCCCTCGGACTTCAGCACGTCGAGAACCGAGGCGCGCAGGCGCGAGCCGGGGGTCTGGACGACGTTGCGACGGCGCGACTGGCCGTTGCGGATGCGGGTGAGCATGTCACCCACGGGATCGTTCACCATGGATGCCTCCCCTTACCAGCTGGACTTCACGAGACCCGGGATCAGACCCCGGTTGCCGAGTTCCCGCAGGGCGACGCGCGAGACGCCGAGCTTGCGGTAATAGGCACGCGGGCGACCGGTCATCTCGCAACGGTTGCGAATGCGGGTGGCCGACGAGTTGCGCGGCAGCTCGGCGAGCTTGAGGCGGGCCTCGAAGCGCTCCTCCATCTCGCGGGACTCGTCGTTGGCGATCGCGAGCAGGCCCTTGCGCTTCTCGGCGAAGCGCTTGACCAGCTCCTTGCGGTGGTTGTTCTTCTCGACTGAGCTTTTCTTAGCCATGTCTTTCTCCAGTGTCCGCGTCTAAGCGGCGTTGCCGCCGCTTACTGCCGGAACGGGAATTTGAAGTGGGCGAGGAGAGCCTTGGCCTCTTCGTCCGTGGTGGCGCTCGTCTGGACGACGATGTCCATGCCCCAGGTCTGCTCCGCCTTGTCGTAGGAGATCTCCGGGAACACGAGGTGCTCCTTGAGGCCCATGGCGTAGTTGCCGCGGCCGTCGAAGGAGCGCGGGTTCAGGCCGCGGAAGTCGCGGACGCGCGGCAGCGCGATCGTGACGAGGCGATCCATGAACTCGTACATGCGGGCCTTGCGAAGCGTCACCTTGCAGCCGATCGGCATGCCCTCGCGGACCTTGAAGGTCGCGATCGCCTTGCGGGCGCGGGTGATGACCGGCTTCTGGCCGGCGATCAGGGCGAGGTCGCCCGCCGCCACGGTGGCCTTCTTCGAGTCGGCGGTGGACTCGCCAACGCCCATGTTGATGACGATCTTCTCGATCTGCGGCACCTGCATCGGGTTCTTGTACCCGAACTGCTCGATGAGCTTCTGCCGGACGACCTCGTCGTAGTGCTTGCGCAGACGCGGGACGTAGGCGTTCTTGTCGGCCTCAGCCATCGATCTGATCCCCCGTCGTCTTGGCGAAGCGGACCTTGCGGCCGTCATCGAGGATGCGGAAACCCACGCGGGTCGGCTTGCCGTTGGCGTCGGCCACCGCGATGTTCGAGAGTTGGATGGCGGCCTCCTTCGAGATGATGCCGCCCTCCTGGGTGTTGGTCTGCTTCTGGTGCTTCTTCACCAGGTTGACCCCGCGCACGAAGGCCTTGCCCTCCTTCGGCATCACCTGGATGACCTCGCCGGAGCGACCCGAGTCGCGACCGGTGAGGACGACGACCGTGTCGCCCTTCTTGATCTTGGCGGCCATCACAGCACCTCAGGAGCGAGCGAGATGATCTTCATGTGGTTGCGGGCGCGCAGCTCGCGCGGCACCGGTCCGAAGATACGGGTGCCGACCGGCTCCTTCTGATTGTTGATCAGGACGGCGGCGTTCTTGTCGAAGCGGATGACGGAGCCGTCGGCGCGCTTCACGTCCTTGGCGGTGCGCACGACGACCGCCTTCATGACGTCGCCCTTCTTCACGCGGCCGCGCGGGATCGCCTCCTTGACGGAGACGACGATGATGTCGCCGACGCCGGCATACTTGCGCTTGGAGCCGCCGAGCACCTTGATGCACATCACGCGGCGCGCACCCGAATTGTCGGCGACGTCCAGATTCGTCTGCATCTGGATCACGGGAGTGACCTTTCCTTGTTTCAGGCGGGTTTCCGCACGCGGACGGTATTGCCCGGCGGACGACGCCTGATGGGGATCTGACGTCCCCGGATGTAACGAACCGCGCCACGGCGTCGTGAGACGCCGGCGCGGTCACCGCGTGTGCAAGGGTGAAAACACCCCGGCCGAATGTCGCGAAGACGGGCCGCTTACACCGGTCTGGGAGGGAGCGCAAGGCCATGCCGAGGAAGACCTCGACAACCGAACGGCCTTGCGCATCATTTGCGAGCGATCACGGCTCGAACACGGTCGCGCAGATCGGGCTCACTGTGATCCTTGAACGCCTCGAACACCCGGCGCGAACGACGCGCCACGTTGGCCAAGCCACCTTCGCCCTGATGTAGATGTTTGAAGTTGCCTTCGCGCATTCTCAGAGAACCTTCGGACATACCGAGACGCTTGGCGATTTCCTCCCGCCCGACCGGCAGTTGGGCATCCCCGTACAAAGATAGATACAGAGCCACGACATCGTCCTCATCAGACCAACGATGGCACCCGACCATTGCCCGAGACCACTCTATCTTATCGATCTCGCGGGCTTTACTATCCTCAATCAATCCTGCCAAAACCCGCCCCCCCAAGAAGCGTCAGAGTACAGATAGCAAGCACGATCAATTCACCAGAATAGGAACGACGGGCTTGTCCCGCATCACCGCGTCGGCGTCCGCCCGGCCCGCTCACGCAACTCGCGGAAATACGCTTCGTCGGCGGGCGCCGTGGCGGGCGAGCGTGCTCCATCGAGCAACTGGGCCCGCAGGCGCTGACGGTCCTGATCGGCGCGGATCAGATCGATGAGGCAATCGCCGCTCGTATCGTAGCCCCGTCCGGCGACCTGCTGATCGACGAAGGTGCTCAGCGTGTCGGGGAGCGAGAGGGTCACCGTGCTCATGGCGACAGGCTAGGGGCACTGTACTGCCCGGGCAAGCTCGTTGGAGAGGAAGCAGATCGGGGTCTGATCGACCCGACCGGATATGCGCCTCGTCGGCAGGACGCGTTGGCAAGCGGACCCGCCGGGCGCATAGTCCCGGCATGTCCGGCCGAAGCCACACCATCAGGCGAGACGAGTCTTGGCCCGAGAGACGCTCGGCGCCACCGGCGGCGTTCCGTGAACTCGACCGCGTCCGCACGCTGGAAGTCGTCGCGGGCGAGGACGGCGAGACCGTGCCCGTGGGCAGCGAAGGGACCGTCGTCGCCGTCTGGAACGGCGGCGAGGCCTTCGATGTCGAGTTCGTACGGCCGGTCGAGACCCTGGCGGCGATCCTGCCGACGGCGTTGCAGCTGATCGAGCGCAAAGACGGGTGATCGGGCCGACGCCGATCCCGACGCGGTTCGTCATCGAAGACGCCAAGGTGCGTGCGTATCTCCTCGATCCGAGTCACGAGGAAGGCGGCGCCAAATGCGCCTTCCTCGTCAGCGTCGGCTTCTCCATCGACGATCCGGCGACCCTCAAGCAGGCGCTCCTGCGTCATCCGACGTCTGATCGCCTGGTACGCACCGTCGTCACGCCGTTCGGGCGCCGGTTTCACTTCGACGGTCCCCTCCCCTGCCCCGGCGGAGCCTTTGCGAATGTCCGGACCGTCTGGCAGGTGGACCGCGACCCGTTGGCGGACGTCGCCCGGGTCATCACGCTCAAGCCGCTGCCGAAGCCGAGTCGATGACGGAGATCGAACCGGCATGCCGAGCCGCCGAGGGCGCGAGGAACAGGTCCGCCGATACGCAAAGAACAAACGAAAAAGGCGGGCGCCGCAGCACCCGCCTCTCACGATTCCAAAAACCCGACGAAGGCGATCAAGCCTCGACGGTGGCCTCGACGCCGGTGCCGGAGGCTTCGGCCGCGGCGGCCTGGTCCTCGACCAGCTTCCAGGTCTTGGTCTTGGAGAAGGGCCGCGACTCCTCGATGAACACCGTCTGGCCGACCTTGGCGACGTTCGCCTCGTCGTGCGCATGGTAGTTCTTGGAGCGGCGGACCGTCTTCTTCATCACCGGATGGGTGAAGCGGCGCTCCACCTTCACGACGATGGTCTTGTCGGTCTTGTCGCTGACGACGACGCCTTGCAGGACGCGCTTGGGCATGGGCTGACTCCTCAGGCCTTGGCCGCGTCGAGCGTCTTCTGACGCTGCAGCGTGCGGACACGGGCGATGTCGCGGCGGACCTCACGGACCCGGGCGACGTTTTCGAGCTGGCCCGTCGCGCCTTGGAAGCGCAGGTTGAACTGCTCCTTCTTCAGGTTGACGAGCTCGTCGGAAAGCTGATCCGCCGACAGAGCGCGCAGATCAGACAGTCTCTGTTCGGACTTCATGATCTCTTCCTATCAATCAGCGATGCGCTGGATGACGCGGGTGCGCACCGGCAGCTTCGCAGCACCGAGGCGCAGGGCCTCGCGGGCAATGTCCTCGGCGACGCCGTCGACCTCGAACATGATGCGGCCCGGATGGACACGCGCCGCCCAGTATTCGGGAGCGCCCTTACCGGAGCCCATGCGGACCTCGGTGGGCTTGGCGGTGACGGGCAGATCCGGGAAAACCCGGATCCACACGCGGCCCTGACGCTTCATCTCGCGGGTGATCGCGCGGCGGGCCGCCTCGATCTGCCGCGCGGTGATGCGCTCGGGCTCAAGGCACTTGAGACCGAACTGGCCGAAGTTCAGCTCGAAGCCGCCCTTGGCCGCGCCGCTGATGCGCCCCTTGAACTGCTTACGGAACTTGGTCTTCTTGGGTTGCAGCATGGCAGCCTCTCAAATCCTGCGGTGGCCGGATCACGCGTTGGCGTGATCGCGGCGGCCACGGCCCCCGCGGTCGTCGCCGTCACGCTCGCGGCGCCCGCCGGAACGGCCGCCCTCTTCCTGGGCCTTCTTGTCCTGAGCCATGGGATCGTGCTCGAGGATCTCGCCCTTGAACACCCACACCTTGATGCCGCAGGTGCCGTAGGTCGTGAAGGCCGTGGCGGTGCCGTAATCCACGTCCGCACGCAGGGTGTGCAGCGGAACGCGGCCCTCGCGGTACCACTCGGTGCGGGCGATCTCGGCGCCGCCGAGACGGCCGGCGCAGTTGATCCGGATGCCCTCGGCGCCCAGACGCATGGCCGACTGCACGGCGCGCTTCATGGCGCGACGGAAGGCGACGCGGCGCTCGAGCTGCTGCGCGATGGACTCGGCCACCAGCACCGCATCGACCTCGGGCTTGCGCACCTCGACGATGTTGATCGTCACGTCGGCCTTGGTCATCGTGCCGACGAGCTTGCGCAGCTTCTCGATGTCCGCGCCCTTCTTGCCGATCACCACGCCCGGACGGCCCGAGTGGATGGTGACGCGGCACTTCCGGTGCGGTCGCTCGATGACGATCTTCGAGACGGCGGCCTGCTTGAGCTGTTTCATGAGGGCGGCGCGGATGGCCACGTCCTCGTGCATCAGCTTGGCGTACTCGCCCTTCTCGGCGAACCAGCGGGAATCCCAGGTCCGGTTGATGCCGAGACGCAGGCCGATCGGATTGATCTTCTGACCCATGATGGTCTCCTCAGGCCGCTTCAGCGCGCACTTCGCGAACCACGATGGTGAGGTTCGAGAAGGGCTTCAGGATGCGCGCGCCGCGACCGCGGGCACGGGCGTGGAAGCGCTTGAGCACCAGCGCCTTGCCGACGAAGGCCTGGGACACGACGAGATCGTCCACGTCGAGGTCGTGGTTGTTCTCGGCGTTGGCGATCGCGCTCTCCAGACACTTCTTCACATCGCGGGCGATGCGCTTGCGGGAGAATTCGAGGTCGGCGAGCGCCGACTCGACCTTCTTGCCGCGGATCAGCGCCGCCACGAGGTTGAGCTTCTGGGGCGACACGCGGAGCATCCGCGCGACGGCCTTCGCCTCGTTCTCGGGGAGCGCGCGGGGGGTGGCAGCTTTGCCCATCTCAGCGCCTCTTCGCCTTCTTGTCGGCCGCGTGACCGGGGAAGGTACGGGTCGGCGAGAACTCGCCGAACTTGTGACCGACCATCTCTTCGGTGACGTAGACCGGGATATGCTTGTGTCCGTTGTGCACACCGAAGGTGATGCCGACGAACTGCGGGAGGATCGTGGAGCGGCGGCTCCAGATCTTGACGACCTCGTTACGGCTTCCGCCGCGCGCGGCGTCGGCCTTCTTGAGGAGGTAGCCGTCGACGAACGGCCCTTTCCAGAGGGAACGTGCCATGGCGGTTACTTCTTGCGGTTATGGCGGCTGGACAGGATGAAGGTGTCGGTCCGCTTGTTGGACCGGGTCTTCTTCCCCTTGGTGGGCACGCCCCAGGGCGTGACCGGGTTCCGGCCGCCCGAGGTGCGACCCTCGCCGCCGCCGTGCGGGTGGTCGACCGGGTTCATCGCGACGCCGCGAACGTGCGGGCGCTTGCCGAGCCAGCGGTTGCGACCAGCCTTGCCGAGCGAAATGTTCATGTGGTCCGGGTTCGACACCGCACCCACGCTCGCGAAGCACTGGCCGTGCACGAGGCGCTGCTCGCCCGAGTTCAGGCGCAGCGTCACGTAGCCCTGGTCGCGGCCGACGATCTGGGCGTAGTTGCCCGCGGACCGCGCGATCGCGCCGCCCTTGCCGATCTTCAGCTCGACGTTGTGGACGATGGTGCCCACCGGCATCGAGCCGATCGGGCCGGCATTGCCCGGCTTGATGTCGACGCTCTCGCCGGCCACCACCTTGTCGCCCGGCTGCAGGCGCTGCGGAGCCAGGATGTAGGCCTGCTTGCCCTCGGGGAAGGTGATGAGGGCGATGAAGGCGGTGCGGTTCGGATCGTACTCGATCCGCTCCACGGTCGCCGCCACGTTGAGGTTCTCGCGACGCTTGAAATCGACGTTGCGCAGGACCCGCTTGTGACCGCCGCCGCGGAAGCGGACGGTGATGCGACCCAGGTTGTTGCGGCCGCCCGAGGAGCTCTTGCCCTCGGTCAGCGACTTGACCGGCTTGCCCTTGTAGAGCTCACGGCGGTCGACGAGCACGAGCTGGCGGAGGCTCGGCGTGACCGGTTTGAATGTCTTCAAGGCCATCGGCTTGATCCTAACGCTTCTCGTCTCAGAGGCCGGTCGTGACGTCGATGGTGTCGCCCTCGGCGAGGGTGACGATCGCCTTCTTCACGTCCGAACGCTGCCCGCGCTGCCCGCGGAAGAACTTCTTCTTGCCCTTGGTCGTGAGCGTGTTCACGCCCGTGACCTTGACGTCGAACAGACGCTCGACCGCTTCCTTGATCTGCGGCTTGGTGGCCTTCGGGGCGACCCGGAAGACGACCTTGTTCTGCTCGGTGAGGTTCGTCGCCTTCTCGGTGATGACCGGGGAGACGATGATGTCGTAGTGGCGCGGATCGGCACTCATTTGAAACGCTCCTCCAGCGCATCGACGGCCGCGCGCGTCAGGACGAGCGTGTCGCGGCGCAGGATGTCGTAGACGTTGATGCCCTGGACCGGCAGCACGTCGATCTTGGCGACCGAGCGGGCGGCGCGACCGAAGTTCTCGTCGACCTCCGGGCCGCCGATGATCAGCGCGCTCGACCAGCCGAGCTTGCCCAGGCGCTCGACCATCGCCTTGGTCTTGTGGTTCTCGACCTTGAGGTCGTCCACGACGATCAGGGTCGAGGTCTTGGCCTTCGACGACAGGGCGTGCTTGAGCGCCAGGGCGCGAACCTTCTTGGGAAGGTCGTGGGCGTGGTCACGCACCACCGGACCGAAGGCCCGGCCGCCGCCGCGGAACTGCGGAGCGGAGGCGGCGCCGTGACGGGCGTTGCCGGTGCCCTTCTGCTTGTACAGCTTCTTCGAGGTGCGATCGACGTCCGAGCGGTTCTTGACCGCATGGGTGCCGGCGCGCCGCTTGGCGAGCTGATAGCGCACCATCCGGTGCAGGATGTCGGCGCGCGGCTCAAGGCCGTAGATCGCCTCGTTCAGCTCGACCGAGCCGGCGGAGCCGCCGTCGAGCGTGGTGACATCGAGTTTCATCACGCGTTCTCCTCGGTTGCCGGAGCCTCGGGAGCCGCCTCGGTCTGAGACGAACCATTGGCCGAACCGTTCTCACGGAACTTGCCCGGCAGCGGCACCTCGGCGGGCAGCTTGCGCTTGACCGCATCGCGAACCTGGATCCAGCCGCCGGCGACGCCGGGGACGGCGCCCTCGACTAGGATCAGGCCGCGCTCCGGATCGGTGCGCACGACCTTGAGGTTCTGCGTGGTGACACGCTCGACGCCCATGTGGCCCGGCATCTTCTTGTTCTTGAAGGTCTTGCCCGGATCCTGGCGGCCACCGGTCGAACCGATCGAGCGGTGGGAGACCGACACGCCGTGAGTGGCGCGCAGGCCGCCAAAGTTCCAGCGCTTCATGCCGCCAGCGAAGCCCTTACCCGAGCTGGTGCCCGTCACGTCGACGAACTGGCCTGGGATGAAGTGATCGGCTGTGATCTCGGCACCCACCGGGATCAGCGCGTCCTCGGACACGCGGAATTCGGCGAGCTTCTTCTTGGGCTCGACCTTGGCGACCGCGAAGCGGCCACGCTCGGCCTGCGACACGTTCTTCACCTTGGCCTTGCCGACACCGAGCTGGAGGGCGACGTAGCCGTCCTTGTCGCTGGTGCGGTGTGCCACGACTTGGCACTGATCGATCTGGAGCACGGTCACCGGGACATGCTCGCCTGCGTCCGTAAAGACGCGGGTCATGCCGACCTTCCGTGCAATGACGCCTGAGCGCATAGGTCACTCTCCTCGCGCGATGAAACGGTAAGCTCTAAGCCCCGGATGGGCTCAGAGCTTGATCTCCACGTCCACGCCAGCGGCGAGGTCGAGCTTCATCAGCGCGTCCACGGTCTGCGGCGTCGGGTCGACGATATCCAGCACCCGCTTGTGCGTGCGCATCTCGAACTGTTCGCGCGACTTCTTGTCGATGTGCGGCGAGCGGTTGACCGTGAACTTCTCGATGTGGGTCGGCAGCGGGATCGGGCCCCGAATCTGCGCCCCGGTGCGACGCGCCGTGGAGACGATCTCCTTGGTCGACGCGTCGAGGATGCGATGATCGAACGCCTTAAGGCGAATGCGGATGTTCTGACCGTTCATGACCTGACCTCGGCGGAAACGTTGGGAAGGGCGGGCGCGAGGGCCCGCCCCTCTGACGTCCCCTGTCGATGATGCCTTCGAGGGGCTGTTAGTCGTTGATGGCGGCGACGACGCCGGCACCGACGGTGCGGCCGCCCTCGCGGATGGCGAAGCGCAGCTTCTCTTCCATGGCCACCGGCACGATCAGGACCACGTCCATCGTCACGTTGTCGCCCGGCATCACCNACCATCTCGGTGCCCTCGGGCAGCGTGCAGATGCCGGTCACGTCCGTGGTGCGGAAGTAGAACTGCGGGCGGTAGTTGGTGAAGAACGGCGTGTGGCGACCGCCCTCCTCCTTCGTCAGGATGTAGGCCTCGGCCTTGAACTTGGCGTGCGGCTTCACCGAACCCGGCTTGCACACGACCTGGCCGCGCTCCACGTCCTCGCGTTTGGTGCCGCGCAGCAGCACGCCGACGTTGTCGCCCGCCTGGCCCTGGTCGAGCAGCTTGCGGAACATCTCGACGCCCGTCACCGTCGTCGTGGTGGTCGGACGGATGCCGACGATCTCGACGGACTCGCCGACCTTGACGATGCCGCGCTCGACGCGACCCGTGACCACCGTGCCGCGACCCGAGATCGAGAACACGTCCTCGATCGGCATCAGGAACGGCATGTCGATCGGACGCTCCGGCTGCGGGATGTATTCGTCCACCGTCTGCATCAGCTTGAGTACGGCGTCGTGGCCGATCGCCTTGTCGCCGTTGTCGAGGGCGACCTTGGCCGAGCCCTTGGTGATCGGGATGTCGTCGCCGGGGAAGTCGTACTTCGAGAGGAGCTCGCGCACCTCCATCTCGACGAGCTCGAGGAGCTCCTCGTCGTCGACGAGATCGACCTTGTTGAGGAACACGACGAGCGCCGGCACGCCGACCTGGCGGGCGAGCAGGATGTGCTCGCGGGTCTGCGGCATCGGGCCGTCGGCGGCCGACACCACCAGGATCGCGCCGTCCATCTGGGCGGCACCGGTGATCATGTTCTTCACGTAGTCGGCGTGGCCGGGGCAATCGACGTGGGCGTAGTGGCGGTTGGTGGTCTCGTACTCGACGTGGGCGGTCGAGNGCACCGGTGATCATGTTCTTCACGTAGTCGGCGTGGCCGGGGCAATCGACGTGGGCGTAGTGGCGGTTGGTGGTCTCGTACTCGACGTGGGCGGTCGAGATCGTGATGCCGCGCGCCTTCTCCTCGGGGGCCTTGTCGATCTGGTCGTAGGCCGTGAAGGTCGCGCCACCTGACTCGGCCAGCACCTTGGTGATCGCCGCGGTCAGCGAGGTCTTGCCGTGATCGACGTGGCCGATCGTGCCGATGTTGCAGTGCGGCTTATTACGGGAGAACTTTTCCTTGCCCATCAGAGGCTCCTCAAGTCGAATTCGGTTGCGGAAGAAGAAAGCGCTTCGGCGTGAGCCTTAGGCGTACTTGGCGATGACCTTGTCAGCCTCGCCGCGCGGCACTTCCTCGTAGTGATCGAACTGCATCGTGAAGTTGGCGCGCCCCTGGGAGAAGGAGCGCAGCTGGTTCACGTAGCCGAACATGTTGGCCAGCGGCACCATCGCGTTGATGACGTTGGCGTTGCCCCGCATGTCCTGGCCCTGGATCTGGCCGCGGCGGGAGTTGAGGTCGCCGATGACCGAACCGGTATACTCTTCCGGCGAGACGACCTCGACCTTCATGACCGGCTCGAGCAGGACCGAGCCGCCCTTCTGCAGCGCCTCGCGGAAAGCGGCGCGGGAGGCGATCTCGAAGGCCAGCGCCGAGGAGTCGACGTCGTGGTAGGCGCCGTCGATCAGCTCGACCTTCACGTCCACCACCGGGAAGCCGGCGAGCACGCCCGCGCCGAGGACCGAATTGAGGCCCTTCTCGACGCCGGGGATGTACTCCTTCGGCACCGAACCGCCGACGATCTTCGACTCGAAGGCGAAGCCGGCGCCCGGCTCGTTCGGCTCGACGATGAACTTCACCCGGGCGAACTGACCGGTGCCGCCGGTCTGCTTCTTGTGGGTGTAGTCGATCTCCTGACGGCGGGTCAGCTTCTCACGGTACGCCACCTGCGGCTGGCCGATATTGGCGTCGACCTTGTAGGTGCGGCGCAGGATGTCGACCTTGATGTCGAGGTGCAGCTCGCCCATCCCGCGAAGGATGGTCTGGCCGGATTCCTGGTCGGTCGAGACGCGGAAGGACGGGTCCTCGGCGGCGAGCTTGGCGAGCGCGATGCCGAGCTTCTCCTGATCGGCCTTCGACTTCGGCTCGACGGCGATCTCGATGACGGGCTCGGGGAACTCCATCTTCTCGAGGATGACGGCGTCCTTCGAGTCGCAAAGCGTGTCGCCGGTGCGGGTGTCCTTGAGGCCGGCCAGAGCGACGATGTCGCCGGCGAAGGCTTCCTTGACGTCCTCGCGGTTGTTGGCGTGCATCAAGAGCATGCGGCCGACGCGCTCTTTCTTGTCGCGCGACGAGTTGATGACGTTGGCGCCCGACTCGACCTTGCCCGAATAGACGCGGCAGAAGGTGATCGTGCCGACGTGGGGATCGTCCATGATCTTGAAGGCGAGCATGGAGAAGGGATCGCTGTCGAGCGGACGACGGACGGTCTCTTCCTCGGTCTTGAAGTCGATGCCCTTGATCTCGCCGCGGTCGGCGGGGGACGGCAGGTAATCGACGACGGCGTCGAGGAGCGGCTGGACGCCCTTGTTCTTGAAGGCCGAGCCGCAGAGCACCGGGTGGAAGGCGCGCAGCTGCACGGCGCGGCGCACGAGCTTGCGCAGCGTCTCCTCGTCCGGCTCCACGCCGTCGAGGTAGGCGGTCATGGCGTCGTCGTCGAGCTCGACGCAGGCCTCGATCATCTTGGTGCGGTACTCGGCGGCCTGATCGGCGAGATCGGCCGGGATCTCTTCCTCGGTGAAGTTGGCGCCGAGCGCCTCACCGGACCACACGATCGCCTTCATCTTGATGAGGTCGACCACGCCGCGGAAGGTGTTCTCGGCACCGATCGGCAGCTGGAGGCAGACCGGCTTGCCGGCGACGCGGGTGATGATGTCGGCGACGCACTTGAAGAAGTCGGCGCCGATCTTGTCCATCTTGTTGACGAACACGACGCGCGGCACGTCGTACTTGTCGGCCTGACGCCACACGGTCTCGGTCTGGGGCTCGACGCCCTGGTTGCCGTCGAGCACACACACGGCGCCGTCGAGCACGCGGAGCGAGCGCTCCACCTCGATGGTGAAGTCGACGTGGCCGGGGGTGTCGATGATGTTCAGGCGCTTCTCGCGCCAGAAGCAGGTCGTCGCCGCCGACGTGATGGTGATGCCGCGCTCCTGCTCCTGCTCCATCCAGTCCATCGTGGCGGCGCCCTCATGGACCTCGCCGATCTTGTGGGACTTTCCGGTGTAGTAGAGGATCCGCTCGGTCGTCGTGGTCTTGCCGGCATCGATGTGGGCCATGATGCCGAAGTTACGGTAGTCCTCGATCGCATGCGTGCGGGGCATCGGGGTCTCTCCGGGAGAAGGTCGGACGGGGCGCGCCGCGGTCGGCGCGCCCGAAGCGAATTACCAGCGGTAGTGCGAGAAGGCGCGGTTGGCCTCGGCCATCCGGTGGGTGTCTTCGCGCTTCTTGACGGCGTTGCCGCGGTTGTTGGCGGCGTCGATCAGCTCGGCCGACAGGCGCTCGATCATGGTGCGGTCGTTGCGGCCGCGGGCGGCCTGGATCAGCCAGCGGATGGCCAGAGCCTGACGGCGCTCGGTGCGGACCTCGACCGGGACCTGATAGGTCGCGCCGCCGACGCGGCGGGAGCGGACCTCGATCGCCGGGGCGACGTTGTCGAGGGCAGCACGGAACACCTCGATCGGGTTGGCGCGGGCGCGGTTCTCGACGATGTCGAAGGCGCCGTAGACGATGCGCTCGGCGGTCGACTTCTTGCCCTCGTACATGATCGAATTCATGAACTTGGTCAGGACGACATCGCCGTACTTCGGATCGGGGATGATCTCGCGCTTCTCGGCAGAGTGACGACGGGACATCTTTTTCGCTCTCGAAAAATTTGACTTAAGCGCCCCACGCAGGCCGCCTTACCTCTGTGAGGCGGCGACATCCTTGTGAGGCCGTGGAAAACCTTCGGTCCGAAAAACTTATTTCGGACGCAGTTCTTACTTCGGACGCTTGGCGCCGTACTTCGAGCGGCGCTGCTTGCGGTTCTTGACGCCCTGCGTGTCGAGCACGCCGCGCAGGATGTGGTAGCGCACGCCGGGAAGATCCTTCACGCGGCCGCCGCGGATCATCACCACGGAGTGCTCCTGAAGGTTGTGGCCCTCGCCGGGGATGTAGCCGATCACCTCGAAGCCGTTGGTCAGGCGCACCTTGGCGACCTTACGAAGCGCCGAGTTCGGCTTCTTCGGGGTCGTGGTGTAGACGCGGGTGCAGACGCCGCGCTTCTGCGGGCAGGCGTTGAGCGCCGGCACCTTGTTGCGCGCCTTCTGCGCCTTGCGCGGCTGGGCGATCAGCTGGTTGATCGTCGGCATCCTGTGCCCTCTTCATCCGGCCGCGACTTGGCGGCCAAAGTCTGAACTCGATGCCCCTTGCGGGGCGCCCGTACCGCGAGCGAGCCCGCGGCAAAACGAATAGCGCCAGAGGCCGATGAAGGCCTTTGGCGATGGTGAGGCAGAGGATCACGCCGTGACGGCGCGTTCGTACCCGCTGATCTGACGAAGTCGCCAGGATATGATGCCGGTATCGGTCTGACGACGGTCGCCGAAGCCAGTCGAAGCCCCTGGCTTCGACCCGAAAGCGACTCTCGATCCACCGGAGTGGCGCGCTTCTAGACGGGGGGCTCCGAGGCGTCAATGCCCGCGGGGCATAAAGTTCGATGAAGAACCGGCCCGATTTGCCGCCAAGCTCGCGCTTTTCGCGAGAGCCTCTTCTACTCAGCGGCATCCGAGACGCGAAACGCCTCGATTCCCTGGCGCTCGGGATTGATCGCGGCGAGCGCGCGCTTGGCGGTCTCCAGCGGATGCTCCGATTCGATTCGCACCGAGGTCAGGTCCGGGCTCTTGTAGACCGTCACCACGGTGTCCATCACCTCGGTGAGCGTGGTGCGCTTGTCCTCGGGGGCGGCGATGAGGAGCTGCAGGCCCCAGCCGCCGAATAGATCGACCAGCGACTGGCTGTTGCGTACGTCGAGCTTGGAGAAGGCCTCGTCCAAGAGGCAGAGTCCCAAGCCCGGCGCATCCTCGCCGGGGCGGTCGCCGGGATAGTAGGCGGACGCCATGGAAGCGGCGATCGCGACGTAGAACGGCGCCTGTGCCTCGCCGCCCGATCCCCGCAGCGCCCGGCTCGACAGGGTGGTGCGGTTGCCCGCGCGATCCCGCATGCCGATCTCGTAGACGAAGTAGTTGCGGTAATCGGCAAGCCGCGCCGCGTTCTCCTCGCCCTCGATCAACGCGGTGATCTCCGCGAGTGCCGCCGCGAGGTGCCCGCCCTCCGTCGATGTGTCGTCGCCCCCCGGCAGCACCGCCTGCGCGGCGTCGGGCGAGCGGGCGACTTCGGTGGCGAGCTGGTGGACGGCGGCGTAGCGGCGATCCACCGCCGCCTCGAAGGCGTAGGTCTGGCCGGTGAAGGTCTGGGACGACAGGCGCTCGTTGAGCGCGTCGAGGCGCGCTTGCATCCGCTCGAACTTGTCGGCGAGCCGCGTCAGCAGATCCTCGGTCATGAGGCGGCGCATCTCGGCCTCGGCACGGAGCGACTGGTCGCGGTAGCGGCGGAGTTCGTGGCCCGCCACCTCGTCGCGGGCGCGCACGGCCCAAGCATAGCCGAACGAGGCCGGCGTCTCGCCCGATCCCAGCGGGTTCTCGACGCGCCACGCGGCGCAGTATTCGGCGAGGTCGCGCTCGGCGGCACGGCCCTGGTGGCGGGCGGTCTCGGTCGCTTCGCGGGCGGCGTTGCGGGCCTGCGTGGCGAGGGACGCCAACGCCTTGGCGTCGAGGTCGGCCCGGTCGGCCCGCGCGCCCGCGATGCCCGCGAACACGCCGGGCGCGTCGGCGGGAGCGGGGCCGGCGAGACGGATGCGCACCGTGTCGCCCGACGACCAGCGCTTGACCGCTGCGCGATAGGCGCCGAGCGCCGTGCGGGCGGCCTCGCGCCCCTGCGCCAGCCGCGCCTTCAGCCCGGCTTCCTCGGCGAGCAGGGCGTCGCGCTTGGGCTCCAGCACCTGCACCAGTTCGGTGAGGTAGGCCGAGCGTTCCTTCGCCAGTTCCTTCAGCTCCGCCTCGATCGTGCCGTTGTCGGCCTTGGCGACCGCCTCCTGCTCGGTCGTCAGCGTGCGGCGGCGGCCCTCGATGGCGTCGGCCTCGGCGCGCAGCGCGGCCACGTCCACCGGGGTCTCGGCCAGCCGCGTGCGCAGCTGTGCGGCGATGCGGGCGGCCTCGCGCATCACGTTGGCCTCGGAGCGCAAGGCTTTCGCCTCGATCTCCGCCTCTTCCAGGCGGCGGCGGGTGTCCATGGTCGGCCCGCGCTGGCCGCGGGTCATCATCAGCGGCACCGGGCGCACCACCGAATAGGCCATGCCCGAGGTCGAGCGCCCGCTCGGGGCCACCGCCCGGCCCATCCGAGCGAGCGCGGCGTCGTCCGGCGCGAGGTCGTAGCCGCCGAGCCTTGCGGCCAAAAAAGCTTCGGCGTGCGGGCTGTCGGTCTCGATCAGGCCCATCGGCCCGTCGTCGATGCGCCGCGCCGCGCGCCGCGACGTGTCGGTGGTCTTCACCAGCAGGCAGCGGAAGAACTGGTTCTTTTTCGCGTCCAGGAGTGCGAACGCCCTGTCAAGGCGGTCCGGCTCGACGACGAGCGCTTCGCGGGCTCGCCCCAAAAGGCCTTCGAGGGCCGGGCCCCATTTCGGATCGACGATCTCGGCGAGTTCGCAGACGGGCACGGCGTCGATCCCGAGCCGGCTCAATTCCTCGCGGAACGCTTCCGTATCGGCCGAGAGCCGGGCCGCGTTGTTGCGGCCGGACTGGACCTGGCCCGAGAGGCTGCGCACCTCGTTCTCGCGCTCGCGCGCCCGGTAGCCGAGGTCTTCCGCCGCGCTTTCCAGCGAGAGCGTCACGTCGGGCATCTGCGCCAGTGCGTCGAGCAGCCCGGCGAGCGGGCCGCCGACTCGAAGAATCTCGTCCGGCGGGGCCTCGCGGCGGAGCCCCGAGCGGGCGCAGGCCTCGACGATGCGAATCGCATCGGGGGCGACCTTGCGCAACGTTGCGGCGACGCCCGCGAGCCGCCCGGCCTCCTGCACGAGGCCGACCACGTTCCCGAGGCGCACGGTCAGGTCGCGCCGGTCGCGAGCCAGCATGGCGAGGCCGGCATTCGAGGCGGCGAGTCGCGCCTCCGCCGCGCTGCCCGAGAGCATCGCCTTGCGGGCGGCGATCTCGGCATCGATCTCGCGCACGAAGCCCTGGCTGGTGGCCACGCTCTCGCGGGCGATGCGCAGGCGCTCGACGACATCGGCCAGAGCCGTGCGGGTGCCGGCCCAGTCGAGGACGCGGCGGCGCAGATCGGCGCCGGCCGCCCGCAGATCGTCGAGGGCGGCATTGAGGCTCGCCCGCGCCCATTCCTCGTAGCGCCCGCACAGGCGGGTGAGGTGGGCCAGCCGCTTCTCCAGCTCCTCGATGGTCTCGAGCAGGCGCCGCCACGTCTCGATCGACTGGCGGATGCGGGCGACGTCCAGCGGCTCGGGCTCCAGCACGAAGGAGCGGACGAAGGCGCTGGTGTCGAAGATCGGCTTGAACGCGACCGCGTTGGAGAAGGTGCGCAGGAACTGGCGCGGATCGGGCACCGGCGCGCCCTCGCGCAGCGTCGCCAGCACGGCCGCCGTGAAGCGCTCGCCGGAAGTGCGGTATTCCTCGAACGTCTCCGAGCGGCGGCGCAGGTCGGCGGCGATCTCGGCCCAGGGGGCGACGAAGCTGCCCTGATCGGTCTCGCGCACGTAGTCGGCGATCTCGAAGCGGTGGCCCACCGCGACGAAGCGCGAGAGCGTCTCCTCCTTCGGTTCCTCGGCCCGCGCGGCGAGTGCCAGCCCGACCGTGACGATGCGCCCGCTGCCGGCATGCTCGAACACCAGCGCGATGACGGTCTCGCAGGCCTCGCGGGTCGGGCGCCCCCCTTCGGCCGGGTCGCTGATCCAGCCGAGGCAGTAATCGCGCACGGTGCGGGCCGAGCGCCCCGAGGCGGACGCGTTGAGCGCGAGCCGGCTGGCGTTGTTGCCGGCCAGCACCGTGCCGACGGCGTCGAAGATCGTGGACTTGCCCGCGCCGGTCGGACCGACGAGCGCCGCCGCGCCCCGGATGCGAATCTGCTCGCGCCGGATGAGGTACCAGTTCGAGATCGCGATGTCGGTCAGGCGATACACTACGAAGCCGCCGGGTCCCGAGGTTTTGGTCGAGCGGGGGGAATGGACGCTGGGGGGCCGGGGCGCAAGGGTGGCTGGGTTCGGGGAGGGCTGCGGACGGGGAGTGAGGGTGGTTCGATGGGGACGCACCACCCTCACCGCCGTCATTCCGGGGCCGCGCAGCGGAACCCGGAATCCACCCGTGATGCGCGGCCTCACGAGGCGTCGCGGCCGGTCGTGGATTCCGGGTTCGCTTCGCGCCCCGGAATGACGGTAGAGGAGTGAGGGAACCTTACCGCCGACGGCCGCCTATCTCACACCGCGCGGCGGGCTGTGCGCCATCAAGGCGTCGATGGCCGCCTCCACCTTCGCCCGTCCGGCGTGATGGATCATGTGGCCGAGGCCGGGCAGGACGGTGAGCGTGCTGTCGGGCAGGACGCCGTGCAGGCGCATCGACTGGGTGCGGTGATCAACGAGGCCGTCGGCGTCGCCGGTCAGGATCGCTACGGGGAGATTCAGGCGGCCGTAGCCGGCCTGGAGGCGGGAGACGGCGGCGTTCATGGAGGCGGCGTCTTCGCTGACCGCGCGCAGTTGCTGCGAGGCGACCGCGACCTCGACGGGAAAGCGCTCCGAGAACTTCGCGGGCACGGCCTGCGGCCAAAACACCTTGCGGAACGATTGCTCGGCCAGCGCCCGGTTGACCCGGTCGGGCACGAGGGCGCGGGCGGCATCGCCCAGGCCCGGCATGGCGAGCGCGTTCGCCAGCGTCGTGTCGGCCCGGTTCTCCGGGAAGTAGAACCCCGACAGCAGCACCAGACCGCGTAAGGGGCGGCGCGGCTCGGCCGCCATGGCGAGCGCGACGATCGTCCCCCAGGAATGGCCGACGATCAGCGGGCGCTCGGCGTTCAGCGCGTCGAGCACGCGGTGGATCAGAGCGGCTTGCGCGGCGGCGGTCCAGATGCGGGCGCGCGGCCGGTCGGTGCGACCGAAGCCCGGCCGGTCGAGGGCGATGACGCGGTAGCGGGCGGCGAGCCGGTCGATCAGGCCGCTGATGGAAAAGTCCTCCGCCATGGTGCCGTTGCCGTGGATCAGCACCACCGGCCGGCCGCGGCCCTTGACGATGACGTGGACGGGCAGGCCGTCGACGGTGACGAAGCGGCCGGCCTGCGCCCGCCGCACGGGTTTCGGGGCGGGCCGGCTCGCCTGCGCGACGGTCCGTCCGACCTCGCGGGCGGCGTCCTGCGCCACGTCCCGGACAACCGCCTTGGCGGTCTTGTCGGCCTGCCGCAAAGCCGCCTGCGTGGTCCGCGTCGCGGCCTTGAGGGCCTTCTTGATCTGCGCCGCCTGCCGCCGCTGGAGGCTCGCGATCCCGCGCTTGGAGAGGAACGGGAACACGGCATCTCCTCGGCAATCGGCGCGCCCGGCTCCGGCCCTCCCTGCCACGAGGGTGGGCTGGAACCAAGGCGCGCCGTCAGGCTGCACGGCTGTGAGTCAGCCTTGCAAGCCACGCGCCCGCCGCCGCGAGATCGGCCTGCGACAGGTTGTGGCCCACCGGCTGGACCGTGTGTGTCACAGCCGCCCCCGCCGCCTCCAGCCCGGCGGCGAGCCGGGCGGCGTTGTCGGCGGGCACGATCGGATCGAGGGCGCCCGACAGCAGCAGGACCGGACGGCCGGCGAGGTCCGCGGGCGGCGGCGCCTTCAGCGGCACCATTGCCCGCAGTAGCACCGCGCCGGCCAGCGCCTCGGGATGCAGGAACAGCGTCGCGGCGGCGATGTTGGCGCCGTTCGAGAACCCGACCGCCACCGGCGGGCCGATGCCGTAAGCCTCTCGCGCCTGTGCGACGAACGCCGCCAGTTCGCCCGCGCGGCGAACGACGTCGGCCTCGTCGAACACGCCCTCGGCCAGGCGCCGGAAGAAGCGCGGCATCCCATTCTCCAGCACCGGCCCGCGCGGCGAGATCAGCGCGGAGCCGGGCGAGAGGGCGCGCCCGAGGCCGATCAGGTCGTTCTCGTCGCCGCCGGTGCCGTGGAGCAGCAGCAGCGGCGGGGCGGCGGCGTCCGTGCCGGGCTCGAAGCGGTGCTGGAAGCCGGCGAGGTTTTTGGGAGTCATGGTGGCCTCCTTGAACGAAAGATTGGCGGCTTAAGACCGATGCCGGCCGACGCCCGCGCATCCCCTCTCCCCGCACGCGGGGAGAGGGCTCGGCCGACCTTGTCGTCGGCAGAGCGAGGCGGCAGCCGAGGTGTGAGGGGGCTTCGACGGATAGACTCATCCTGAGTCGCCCCCTCACCGCCGCTTCGGCTACGCCTCCGCTTCCCGCATGGACGACGAGGTCCATGCAGGCCTCTCCCCGCGTGCGGGGGAGAGGGGGAGCGGCGGCTCTTTGCGCGCTACGCCACCTTCGGCAGCACCGCCTCGATCCGCCCGCGATGCGGCTCGAGGAAGGGCGGGAGCTTCAGCGCCGTGCCGAGCGCGTCGGCGGGCTCGTCCACGGCAAAGCCCGGCGCGTCGGTGGCGATCTCGAACAGCACGCCGCCCGGCTCGCGGAAGTAGATCGAGCGGAAATACTGGCGGTCGCGCTGCTCGGTGACGTCGAGGCCGTGGTCGCGCCGCAGGGCCTCGGCCATCGCCGCCTGCGCCGCATCGTCCGCGGCCCGGAAGGCGATGTGGTGGACCGAGCCCGCCCCCTGGCGGCCGGGCAGGAAGTCGCCCACCGCCCGGATCGTCACGAAGCCGCCCAAAGCCGCATCGCCCTTGAGCCGGACCGCGCTGCCCTCGGTGCCGACCTCTTTGAGGCCGAGCGCGCCCGTCAGGATCGCCACGGTCGGCCCCGCCTCGCGCAGGAGCAGGTTGACGCCGTGGAAGCCGCGGATCGCCTGCTCGGGGGCGATGTCGGAAGCAGCCCAGGCGGCTTCCGCCTCCGCGCCCTCGACGCCGACAAGCGCCAGCGGCATCCCGTCGGGATCGCGGAAGCGCAACACCGTCTCGCCGAATGCTGTGACCGGCGCCTCGTGGGCGACGTTCATGGCGACGAAGCGGTGGGTCCAGGCGCCGATCGACGCCTTGGGCACCCGAAACGCCGTCTCTGACACCTGCCCGATGCCGACCCGGCCGGGGGCGGCGTGCGCGATGGGGAAGAAGGTCAGGATCGTGCCGGGGGTGCCGGCCTCGTCGCCGAAATAGAGGTGGTAGGTGCCGGGATCGTCGAAGTTGACGGTCTTCTTGACGAGCCGCAGGCCGAGCACGCGGGTGTAGAAATCGACCGTGCGTGCGGTCGGACCGGAGAAGGCTGTGACGTGGTGGAGGCCGTGCTCGGACATGGGGTGAACTCCTCGTTTGGGATCGTCACCGATCCGCGTGGGCCCAATCTGGTCCTTGCCAAGCCGCGATGAAACGGAAACGATCGAAACGCATCGTTTCGGATCTTGCCCATGACGCGTCTTCCCGATTTCGAGGCCTGGGCGGTGTTCGCCTCTGTGGCCGAGGCCCTGTCCTTCTCCCGCGCGGCCGACGATCTCGGCCTGTCGAAGGCGACCGTCTCCAAGGCGGTGGCGCGGCTGGAGGCGCGGCTGGGTGCCCGGCTGTTCCACCGCACCTCGCGACGCCTCGCGCTGACGGAAGCCGGCCGGGCCGCCCGCGAGGATGCCGCGGCCTTGCTCGCTGCGGGCGAGGCCGCGGAGGCGCGCGCGCTCGACGCCAACGGCGCGCCGCGGGGGCGGGTGCGGCTGGCAGCCCCCATGTCGTTCGGCGTCGCCCACGTGGCGCCGGTGCTGCCGGAGTTCTTGAAAACCCACCCGGAGGTCTCGGTCGATCTGCATCTGTCCGACGCACAGGTCGATCTCGTCGGCGGCGGGTTCGATCTGGGCCTGCGGATCGCGGCGCTCGCCGATTCCTCGCTGCGGGTGCGGCGGCTCTGCGGCGTGCGCCGCTCGCTCGTCGCCACGCCCGAATACTTGGACCGCTACGGCCGACCGGAGCATCCGGACGACCTCAAGCGCCACGCCTGCCTCGGCTACGCCTACCTGCCGACGCCCGACCGCTGGCAGTTTTCCGACACCTCCGGCGCCACGGCCTCGGTGGCCCCCGAGGGGCCGCTGCGGGCCAACAACGCCGACGCGCTGGCGCCCGCGCTCCGGGCCGGGCTCGGGCTGGCGGTGCAGCCGGACTTCACGGTTTGGGACGACCTGCGCTCGGGCCGGCTGGAGCGGGTGATGCCCGTTTGGCAGCCGCCGCCGATTGCGCTGAACCTCGTGATGCCGCCGGGCCTGCCGCGGCCGGCGCGGGTGAGCGCACTGATCGCCTATCTGGAGCGGGCGTTCGCCGCCGTGCCGTGGGCGCAGGAGGTGGAGCCAGCCGCGATTCTCCCACCCACACCCTCATCCTGAGGCGGCGACGCGAAGCGGCGCCCTCGAAGGAGGGCTCCAGCGGATCGCGCGTTCCGTGGAGCCCTCCTTCGAGGCCCGCCGAGGCGGGCACCTCAGGATGAGGGTGTTGGGTGGGATGAAGGAGGTATGGACAGGCCCGCGATCTCAACCCGCGCCGCCCCTCCCCTCCCCCGCCGCCGCCCAGGCCCGCACCTGATCCATCCAGGCATCCGGCGAGAGCACCGCGATGCCGGGCATCACGGTGAGCGGCGTCACGCGGTCCAGGCGGTCGCGCTCGCCCAGCCGCAGGGCGCCCTTGCGCGAGAACAGGCGCAGGATCTCGATGAGGCGGGCCTCGTCGGGCGGGTCGGAGCGGGCGGCGGAGCGGATCGAGTCGGCGATGTCGTCGGTGGTGCAGTCCACCGTGCCGTCGGTGGCGACGCGGGAATCGCGCAGGCCCTCCTCGTAGGCGAGCCGCAGCGCCAGCAGCACCAGGGTCTCGTCCTTGCGCAGCCGCTCGCCCTGCGCGTCGTGGCGCACGCCGTCGGGCGGCAGGCTCAGAAAGACCATCTGGTCGCGGTGGGCGACCTCGAAGCGGTAGCCGAGGCAGGCGAAGTAGTCGCGGAAGAACGGCGCGTAGTGGCGGGCCAGCTCGTAGGAGCGGCCGATGCCGGGCGTGGCCGCGTAGACGCACTGGCCCTTCAGCATCACCTGAAGCGCGCGGGTCAGTTCCTCCTCGCTCGGAGCGGGGCTGCCGGGCGGGGGCGGCTCGTCCCCGTCGAGGATGGCGCGGAAGGCATCGAGCATGGGCTATCGGGTCTCGGCGAGGCCGGGCCGGCGGGTCTTCGCCTCGGCGACGCGCTCGATGGAAAAATCCGGACAGTCGATCCAGCCGTTGGAGAGCCGGCCCTCGCCCGGTGCGAGGCGATAGCGGTCGCGCAAGCTGCCGTCGAACAGCACGTCGATCTCGCGCAGGCGCTGGAACACGACGAAGGCGTCGACATCCGAAATGACGATGTCGGAGCCGAGGAGCCGGCGGCCGGGCTTCAGCCGCGCGTCGAGGAAGGCGGTGATGCGCTCCGGCGTCACGGTGGTGCGGCGGCGGAAGGCGTCCTTGGCGACGACGAAGGCCTCGATCGCCGGATCGGTCTCGATCTCCGGCAGCGGCTCGGATTCGATGGCGCGCCGCGGTATCCGAGGGTTGGTGAGCTGCGGCGGGCCGATGGGCGGGCGCAGCAGCGACACCTCCGGGGCCGGCATGGCGGGAAACGTGTCCTCGGGCGCCGTGCCCGCCGCGCGGAGGGCCGCGGCGGCGCGCTCGATCCGGGCGGAATCCCGCGGCTCGCGGTAGCGCAACGTCGCCGCCATGCGCCGCTCCAGCCGGGCGACGACTGAGGCGACCGCATCGAGATGCGGATCGAGCCCCTCGAAGATCGCCAGGATCTCGACGAGGTCGGTGCGCACCATCCGTTCGGCGGCGGCCAAGTCCCCGGCGCGCCCCTCGCGCAGGTTGCCCTCGGCGAGCGCCCTGAGCGTCAGCGGATCGCGCAGGGCCCGGCCCGCCTCGCGGACGATGCCGGAGCGGAAGCGGAACGGGTTGAAGCGCGTGTGCAGGGTCCGGTAGTCGGAGACGAGGTGGCGCTCGACGAATTCCTCGAAGTAGAGCCGCAGCGCCGCGCCGACGTTCTGCTCGCGCAGGATGCGCTCCTCGACCTTGCGCAGGCCGCCGGCGAGCCCGCGCAGATGGGCCAGGAAGGTGCGGGCGGCTTTGGCCGCATTGCGCAGGGCCTCGGAGCGGTCGGCCGGGTTGGCGGTGGCGCTTTCCAGCGCGCCCAGGACTTCCAACACGGCGCCGCCGTAGGAGCGGGTCTCGCCCCGGTCGATCCGGGCCAGCTCCTCGATCAGCAGGCGGGCCTCGGGGTCGAAATCCACCACCGGCACGTAGCGCTCGCGCCGCTCCACCAGCCATCCGGCCTCGACCAGCCGGCGGTAGACGTAGGAGCGGCGCTCGATGGGGTCGGCCGGCGCGGTCTCGTCGTCGGCGATCTCGGCCTGCGACCAGCCCGACGAGAACTCGCCGATGGCCACGATCAGGTCGGCCTTGCGCAGGGGCTCGGCGGCATCGCCGAACACCGTGGCGTGCAGGTGCAGCAGCAGGCCTGCGTTGAACACGCGGCTCGGCGCGGCGAGCGGGCGGAAGAGGTCGTCGGCGAGGTGGGTGAACAGCATGTCGGGCCTGACGGGGAGCCAAAGCCCGGCTGGTCCCGCGGGTCAATGCCGTGCAGGTGCATCGCCTTCGCCTGCCATCCGTTGTCCCGTGAGATTGCGGAGGCCACCATGCGCATCGAGACCGTCTTCCTGTTCGACCTCGACGGCACGCTCGTCGACAGCGTCTACCAGCACGTCCTGGCCTGGAAGGAGGCGCTCGACGACGAGGGTATCCCGCTCTCGGTCTGGCGCATCCACCGCAAGATCGGGATGAGCGGCGGGCTGTTCACCAACCAGCTCCTGCGCGAGACCGGGCTCGACATGGACCCCGCCCGCATCGACCGGCTGCGCCGCCTGCACGCGGAGGCCTATGGCCGGCTCTCGAAGGGCGTGGTGCCGCTGCCCGGTGCCAGGGAACTGCTGGCGACGCTCACCGACAACGGCATCCCCTGGGCCATCGCGACCAGCGGCCGGATGGAGACGGCCGGGCACAACCTCGTGGCGCTCGGCGTCGATCCCGGCAAAGTGCCGGTGGTGACCCGCGACGACGTGAAATACGCCAAGCCCGATCCCGACCTTTTTCTTGCCGCGGCCGAGCGGCTGAACGCGCCGATCGAGCATTCCGTGATCGTCGGCGACTCGATCTGGGACATGCTGGCGGCACGGCGCTGCCGCGGCCTCGGGGTCGGCCTGCTCTCGGGCGGCTACGGCACGGAAGAGTTGGAGCGCTCCGGGGCGGTCCGGGTCTACGACGATCCCGCCATGCTGCTCGACCATCTCGACGAGGTCGGCGGACGGCGCTGAGACGTACCGGTACAGCCAAGATTAATCCGGTGCGCGGGCGCACGTTCCGATGCACCGAACCTCGTTCGGCCAAGCTGACCATTGGCTGAACGTCCGGTTGAACGGTCATTCATGCGGCAGGACGTAGCATCAACTTCATCGACACGGGAGTGAACCGATTCCGCTGCGCCGCCGTTGGGGTGCCAGCGGATCGATGATCCACCCTTATGGAGAAGCCTTCCCCATGAAGAAGCTCGCAATCCTCTCCGCCGCCGCCGTGCTGGGCGTCGGCGCCCTCACCTCGACCGGCGCCGAGGCGCGCTGGCGCGGCGGTGGCGGCGGCGCGATCGCCGCGGGCGTGATCGGCGGCCTCGCCGCGGGCGCCCTCGTCGGCGCCGCAGCCTCGAACAGCTACGGCTACGGCGGTGGCTATTACGGTGGCGGCTATGGCGGCGGTTACGGCTACGCCCCGGCCTACGGCGGCTATAGCTACGCCCGTCCGGCCTACGGCTACCGCTCGGTCGGCTATTACGACGACGGGTACTACGCCCCGCGCCGCGCCTACCGCCGCTCCTACTACGATGGCGGCTACGGCTACGGCGGTGGTTACGGCGGCTACGGCTACGGCTGGTAAGACCGCTCACGCCCCGGCGTGAAGCAGGCCGTGTCCCGCGAGGGGCACGGCCTTTTTCGTTCAGACCTTCACGCCACCGTCGCGGGCCGCGATCGTCTCCGACCACACCACCGAGCGGCGGGCCATGCCGATATGCTGGCGCTCGTACATGCGGCCCTCGACCTTGATCGCCGCGCGCTTGGCGTTCTCCGGCAGGTTGAAGGCCTCGATCACGAGGCGGGCGCGGCGCACCTCCTCCTCGGTCGGGGCGAACGAGGTGTTGGCGGGCTCCAGCTGATTCGGATGGATCAGCGTCTTGCCGTCGAAGCCGAGGTCGCGCGCCTGTCGGCACTCGGTGCGGCAGCCGTCCACGTCGGAGATGTCGTTCCACACGCCGTCGAGGATGGTCAGGCCCTCGGCGCGGGCGGCGGCGAGCGTCAGCATGATCCAGGGCAGCATCGGCACGCGGCCGGGCACCAGTTGCGCCCAGGTGTCCTTGGCCAGATCGTTGGTGCCGAGCACGAAGCAGGTCAGCCGGGTGCGCCGGTCGCGCCGGGCCTTGGCGATCTCGTGGATGTTGAGGATCGCGGCCGGCGTCTCGATCATCGCCCAGACGGCGATGGAATCGGGGGCGTCGAGCGCCTCCAGATGGTCGGCGATGCTCTCCAGCACGGCGGGCGACGACACCTTCGGCATCAGGATCGCGTCGGGCTTCGCCTCGATGGCGGCGCGCAGATCGCCCTCGCCCCAGGGGGTCTGCGGGGCGTTCACGCGGATCACGAGTTCGCGATGGCCGTAGCCGCCGCCCTTCACCGCGGCGCAGACCTGCTCGCGGGCCAGCTCCTTCTCCTCCATCGACACCGCGTCCTCGAGATCGAGGATCAGCGAGTCGGCCGGTAGGGTCTTGGCCTTCTCCAGCGCCCGCGCATTCGAGCCCGGCATGTAGAGCACGCTGCGGCGCAACCGCAAATCCGACATCTGTGGTCTCCTCCGTGTGGGGGGCCGACGCCTTTGCCGCGCCGCACCATTTTGCATGCGGAATACGGGAGAACCGGTTCGGTTGGAAGCGGCCGGGCGCGGTTCTACCTTAGCCCCACGGCCGGCGACCGCCAGAGGCCGTTCATTTCACTCTTCCGGAGTCCCCCATGCCCCTCATGCGCTTCGACCTGCTGGAAGGCCGCAGCGACGCCGAGCTGAAGGCTCTGCTCGACGCGGCGCACGAGGCGATGCTGGAGGCGTTCAACGTGCCCCCCGGCGACCGCTACCAGATCGTCACCGAGCACAAGCCGAGCCGGATGATCGTGGAGGATACCGGCCTCGACATCCCGCGCACCAAGGACGTGGTCGTGGTGCAGATGATCACCCGGCCGCGGGGCCGCGAGAAGAAGGCGCTGTTCTACCGGCTGCTGACCGAAAAGCTCCAGGCCGCCTGCGGGATCGCGCCCGCCGACGTGATGGTCTCGACGGTGGAGAACACCGACGAGGACTGGTCCTTCGGCCACGGCCGGGCCCAGTTCCTCACGGGCGAATTGTGAGCGAGGCTTTGCCCTCCGCCACGAGCCAGTCGATGAAGGCGGAGAGCGCGGGCGACTTGTCGGCGTCGAACGGCGTCAGCACGAAGTAGCCCGGCCGCTCGACCACGATCTCCGGGAACGGGGCGGCGAGCCGGCCCTGCTCCACTGCGCGGTCGAGCACCGGGAACGGCCCGATGCCGAGCCCGGCCCCGTCCTCCACCGCTTGGAGCGTCACGAAGTAGTGGTCGAAGACGCGGGTGGGCACGCCCTCGGGCCGGCCCGCCCCGGCAGCGGCGAGCCACGCGCCCCAATCGCCCGGTCGGGTCTGGGTGCCCAGCAGGACGCGGCCGTCGAGATCGCCGGGATTTTGGAGCGGGCGCCGCGCCAGCAGGCCTGAGCTCGCCACCAGGGTGTCGAACTCGGGCAGGAACGGCACGGCGTGGTGCTGCGGCCAGGGCTCGGGCCCGCGCCGGATCGCGATGTCGAAGCCGCCGCGCAGCTCTTCCTGTAGGGTGGTCGTGGTGGTGACCGTCACCTCGGTGTCGGGCCGCGCACGACGAAAAGCATCGAGCCGCGGGATCAGCCAGCGCATCGCGAAGGTCGTCGGTGCGCTCACCCGCAGCACCCGCGGCGCCACCGGCCGGCCGCAGGCCTCCGCGGCCTCCGTCAGCCGGTCGAAGGCGAGGCTGATCTCGGCGGCGAACACCCGCGCGGCTTGCGTCGCCACCATCCGGCGCCCGACGCGGGCAAAGAGCGGCTGCCCCAGCCACGCCTCGAGCGCAGCGACCTGCCGGCTGACCGCGCCATGCGTCAGGCCGAGTTCGGTCCCGGCCGCCGCGTAGCTCCCGGCCCGCACGGCGACCTCGAACACGCGCAGGGCATTGAGCGGCGGCAGGCGGCGCATGCGTGAGGTTTTAGCACGGTACGCGTGAGAAGGATGGGGCTGATCGCGAAAAGCTCACGGGTTTAGAAGTGGCGGTGAGTTGGGTTGATCTACCTGGATGCCGCGAAGTCCCCCTCTCCCCGCCCGCGGGGAGAGGGTCGCGACGACCTCGTCGTCGGCGCGACGAGGCGGCAGCCGAGGCGTGAGGGGGCTTCGACGGAGGTAGCGCATCCCGAGACTTCCCCTCACCGCCGCTGCGGCTTCGCCTGCGCTTCCCGCAGACACGACAAGGTGCCTGCGGGCCTCTCCCCCGTGCGGGGAGAGGGGGGAGCCGCGGCATCCAGACGGATCAATCCACGTCCGTTCGAGCCAATCGCCGAGAGAAACCCGCCGTGAGCCAAGCCCTGCCGCTCTCTGAGGCCCCCCGCGACGACCGCGCCGCCACCCAGCGGCGCAGCCTCGGCGGGGCCTGCCTCGCGCATGCGCTGCACGACGGCTACACCGATCTGCTCTACGTGCTGCTGCCGGTCTGGCAGGCGGAGTTCGGACTGTCCTATGCCGGCGTGGCGGCGCTCCGCAGCCTCTATTACGGCACCATGGGCGGGCTGCAGATCCCCGCCGACCGGCTGGCCGGGCGCCTCTCGATCCGCGCGGCGCTCGCTCTCTCGACGCTGGTCGCGGCGCTGGGCTTCGTCGCGATGGGCCTGAGCGGCGGGCTGTTCGGGCTCTGCGCCGGCCTCGTTCTCGCCGGGATCGGGTCGAGCATCCAGCATCCGCGCGCCTCGCTGCTGGTCTCGGACGCCTACGGGCGCGCCGCGCGGGGGCCGCTCGGCATCTACAACTTCGCGGGCGATCTCGGGAAGGCGACGTTTCCGGTCGCGGTCGCCCTCATGCTCGGGGTGCTGGCATGGCGGCCGGTCGCCGGGCTGATGGCGCTCGCCGGGCTCGCTGCAGCGGTCGCCCTCGTCGCGGTGCTGCCGCACCGGCCGCTGCCCCCGGCGCCAATGCGAGCCGCGGGAAGCGGCGAAGGAAAATCCCAAAAAAACTTTGCGCTGCTGATGGGCGTCGGCGCCCTCGACACCGCGACCCGGATGGGCACGCTGCTGTTCCTGCCCTTCCTGCTGGAGGCCAAGGGCGGCACCGGCGCCACCACCGGCCTCGCCCTGGCGCTGGTCTTCGCGGGCGGCGCCTTCGGCAAGGCGGTGTGCGGCTGGCTCGGCGAGCGGGTCGGGGTGGTGCGCTGCGTGATCGTCACCGAGATCGTCACCGCGGGGCTCGTCGCCGCCCTGCTGCCGCTGCCGCTGATGCCGACGCTGGGGCTGCTGCCGCTGCTCGGGATCGCGCTGAACGGCACCTCGTCGGTGCTGTACGGGACCGTGCCGGACCTCGCGCCGCGGGGCGACACCGGCCGAGCCTTCGCCCTGTTCTACACCGCGGTGATCGGCTCCGGCGGGCTCGCCCCCATCGCCTACGGGGCCTTCGCCGACCATGCGGGCGAGACCGCGGGCCTGCTCGCGGCCGCCGCGACCGCGCTCGCCACGGTGCCACTGGCGCTGGCCCTGCGCCGACCACACAAGGCGGCGGAAGCGCGAGTATAAGCTAAGAACAAGCGCGACTATTCGGGCTTCCTGAAGTTGCCGCGCGAGACGAGGGGGTCACCCTTTCGTCAAGATCGGCCGTCAGAGGCGTCCCCGTACTGACCGAAGGGACGAATCTGATGCGAATGACCTGTCTCGGCCTCGCCATGATCGCCGGCCTGTCGCTCTCCGCGCCCGCGCGGGCCGAGAGCCGCACCGCGGTGGGCGTCGGCGCGGGCGCCGTCGCGGGGGCGCTGGTGGCCGGGCCGATCGGTGCCGTGGTGGGCGCGGTGGCCGGCGGCGTCATCGGCTCGAACAGCGAGACGCGTCCGCGCCGGGCCCGTCGGGCCCGCGCCGGCCTGCGCCAGCGTCAGGCCCGCGTGCAGGCTCCGGCCCCGCGCCGCTCGGCGATGGCCGAGCCGCCCGCCGCGGGCGAGCCCGTCCGCACCGGCAGCACCGCCCCGGCGGCGTCGGGCTGGCGCGATCCGCGCTGAAGCGGGGCGCGGGGGCCCGCCAAAAGTGTCACCCTCGCGCCACAGCCAGGGAAATGCGCGAGCGAGACCGGCCGCTTGCCATTTTCATGACGCGTTGCGGCGCGCAAATTCGCTCCATGCCATGTCCGTCAGCGAGGAAGCGATGGTCGATCCCGACGAGCCGGACAGATTTCCCTCCCCGATGGACAAGGCCGACCTCTCGGTCGGCCGGGTGACCAAGGGGGTCGCCTACGCCATCGGCAAGCGCCTCTCGGTCGAGCGCGACAGCGCCCTGCCCGACCGCCTCGCCCGCCTCGTGGACCACCTTCATGCCGGCCCCCTCGGCCGCTCCGCCCTCAAGCCTCGTCGAGTCGCCTGAATGTCCAAGATCGAACGCGCCCTCACCGACGCCAACGTCGTCGCCTTCCCGTCCGCCGCCGCCGAGGCGGTCGCCGACGAGAACGTCGCCTCGATCATCGAGGTGCTTCAGGACCAGCTCAAGCTCGCCCGCGAGGGCAAGCTGCGCTCGGTCGCGGTGGTCTCGGTTTCCCAGGACGGGGGCGCCATCGGCACGCAATGGTCCTGCGCCCACGGCGACGTGGCGAGCCTCATCGGCAAGCTCACCGTCCTGTCCCACGACATGATGGCCGCCCGTAACTGATTTTTTGGGGTTCTTATCCGAGCCCGACGAAAAAGGCCGGCGCCTCGGGGCACCGGCCTTTTTCGTGTCTCGTGCGGGTGCTGCTCAGGCCTCCGGCGTCTCGCGAAAATACGGCTCGACCGGGCCCTTCAGCTTCACCGTCATCGGATTGCCGGACCGATCGAGGGTCTTGCCGGCGGAGAGCCGCACCCAGCCCTCGCTGACGCAGTATTCCTCGACATTGGTCTTATCGACGCCCTTGAAGCGGACGCCGACGCCGCGCGCGAGCAGCGCCTCGTCGTAGAACGGGCTGTTCGGGTTGACCGAGAGGCGGTCGGGAAGCTGGTCGGACATCGGCGGCGGCTTCGTCTGTGAAGGGATGCGGGCCGGTTACGGCAATCGCGGCGGCGTCGCAACGGCGCGCCGTCCCTCGGATCTGGCGTTCCGGCGGCCGACGTCGCATATTCGTCCGGATACCGAAGGCCGATCCATGCCGACCGCCTACACCGTCGCCGACTCCGCCAAGCTGCAGGTCCATCATCTGCCGCTCGCCGAGAAGCGTGCGCTCCAGGCCTTGTTCGACGCGCCGAGCGCCGTCGAGCACAGCCGGCCGCTCGAAGGCGGGGAGTTCGTCGCTCGGATGGGCGCGCGCCGCGTGCTCTGGCGGCCGGACGCGGAGGGCCGTCCCGTCGTCCTGAGCGTGCTCGATCACAGCTACGCCCGCGCTTGAGCCTGTTTCAGCCGCTGGCCTGGAGCCTCGCTCGGGCCGAGACGGAACTCGACGGCTTCCGAGGCTGGCTCGCGGGCCAGAACTTCGTCGCAGAGACGCCGATCGTCGCGCAGATCACGGCGCGTCCGCACCTGTGCGGTCTGCTGGCAGCGATCGCTGGCTTCAGCGCACCCGACCTGATCCGGTTCGAACTCTCGCTCAAGGGCCTGTTCCGTACTGACCTCGTCCTCGGGAACGATGCGGCCCGTCAGTTCGCTCTCGTCGAGTTCGAGCCGGCGGAGGCGACGAGCCTCTTCTCCGGTCGATCGACCCAGCAATACCGCCCCTGGTCGCGCCATCTGGAGCACGGCTTCGGCCAAGTCGTCGATTGGGCCTGGATCAGGAGCGACCATCCGCATGACATCGCGCTGACGAACGCGTTCGGCGGCCCCGTGCAGATCAGCGCGTTCCTCGTCATCTGCGGGCGCGACGCCGGAATGCGAGATGAGATGGAGCGGCGGCGCTTCAGCCATCGCGGCGGCAGCGTGCGGATCGACGGCGTGTCGGCCCGCATCCTTACCTATGACGGGATGGTCCGGGAAATGGAGCGCAACCTCGCCGTCGCGAAGAGTTTCGCGACGCTTCCCTGATCCTCGCGGAGCCGGTCAGGTGTCGCGCCGCCGCTCCGCCCGCACCGCCGCGATCAGTTCCGCCACCCGCCCGCTTTGCAGCAGCGGCACCCACCGGGTCACCGTCGCGTGCGGAAAATCCCACCACGCCGTGTCGATCAAGGCGGCGACCGTCGCCTCGTCGAAGCGCCGCCGCACGACTTTTGCCGGGTTGCCCGCCACCACCGCGAAGGGCGGCACGTCGCGGGTGACGACGGCGTGCGCGGCCACCACCGCGCCGTGGCCGACCGTGACGCCCGACAGGATCAGGCAGCCCGAGCCGAGCCAGACGTCGTGTCCGATCACGACGTCGCCGCGCGACGAATGGTAATCCTCGGGTGCGTCGGTGCCCGGCCACAATCCCGACATCGCCGCGAACGGATAGGTCGAGACCCAGTCGAGCCGGTGGTCGCCGCCGAGCAGGATTTCGACCTTGTCGGCGATGGAACAATAGCGGCCGATCGTCAGTCGCCGGCCGGATTCGGGGAAGCGCACCTTCGGACGGCCGTAAGAGTAAGCGCCGATTGAGAAATTCCAGCGCCGGGCCAGGCTCTCGAGGTGCAGCCGGGTCTCGTTGTGCGGGTTGCGCCCCCGCCTCAGCCGTTGCAACAGATGCCTCAACGATGCGCCCTCCGCGGAAGCGAACGAGCGAGCGGCGCGGCACGAGCGGGAGAGGACGGCGTCATGGCCGACAACATGTCCGAGGATCTGAAGTCCGGGGCGCTCGTCTACCACCGCCTGCCCAAGCCCGGAAAGCTGGAGATCCAGGCGACCAAGCCGCTCGGCAACCAGCGCGACCTCGCGCTTGCCTACTCGCCGGGCGTGGCCGCCGCCTGCATGGCGATCCACGAGGATTCGCAGGAGGCCGCGACCCTCACGATCCGCCAGAACCTCGTCGCCGTGCTCACCAACGGCACCGCGGTGCTGGGCTTAGGCGATATCGGCCCCCTCGCCTCGAAGCCCGTGATGGAGGGCAAGGCGGTCCTGTTCAAGAAGTTCGCCGGCATCGACGTGTTCGACATCGAGGTGAACGAGAAGGACGTCGACAAGCTCGTCGATGTGGTCTGCTCGCTGGAGCCGACCTTCGGCGGCATCAACCTCGAGGACATCAAGGCGCCGGAGTGCTTCGAGGTCGAGGAGCGCTGCCGCGAGCGGATGAACATCCCGGTCTTCCACGACGACCAGCACGGCACCGCGATCATCGTCGCGGCGGCCGTCCTCAACGCGCTGGAACTCGCCGGCAAGCAGTTGTCCGACGCCAAGATCGTCACCTCGGGCGCGGGCGCGGCGGCGCTGGCCTGCCTCAACCTGCTGGTCTCGCTCGGGGCGACGCGGGAAAACATCACGGTCACCGACATCAAGGGCGTGGTCTACAAGGGCCGCGCCGAGCTGATGGACCGCTGGAAGGACATCTACGCCCAGGAGACCGAGGCGCGCACGCTCGCCGAGGTGATCGGCGGCGCCGACGTGTTCATCGGCCTCTCGGCCGGCGGCGTGCTCAAGCCCGAATATCTGGAAAAGATGGCGGACAAGCCGCTCATCATGGCGCTCGCCAACCCCTATCCCGAGATCATGCCCGATCTCGCGCAGGAGAAGCGCCCCGACGCGATGATCTGCACCGGGCGCTCGGACTTCCCGAACCAGGTCAACAACGTCCTCTGCTTCCCCTACATCTTTCGCGGTGCGCTCGATGTCGGCGCGCACGCCATCAACGAGGAGATGAAGAAGGCCGCCGTGAAGGCCATCGCGGCGCTCGCCCGCGAGACGCCCTCCGATGTCGTTGCCCGCGCCTATGGCGGCGAGGCCCGGCCGTTCGGTCCGCACTCGCTGATCCCGAGCCCGTTCGATCCGCGCCTAATCCTGCGCATCGCCCCGGCCGTGGCCCAGGCGGCGATGGATTCGGGCGTGGCCGGGCGCCCCGTGGAGAACATCCAGGCCTATACGGATTCGCTCGACCGGTTCGTCCACCGCTCCGGCTTCATCATGAAGCCGATCTTCTCCAAGGCGAAGGAGAACCCCAAACGCGTCGTCTACGCCGAGGGCGAGGACGAGCGGGTGCTGCGCGCCGCCCAGGCGCTCGTGGAGGACCAGGTCGCCCGGCCGATCCTGATCGGCCGCCCGCGGGTGATCGAGACCCGCATCAAGCGCTTCGGCCTTGCGATCCGCGCGGGCGACGACTTCGATCTGATCGACCCCGAGGACGATCCGCGCTACCGCGCCTACGTCTCGACCTATCTCGAGGTGGCGGGCCGGCGCGGCATCACCCCCGATCTCGCCCGCACGCTGGTGCGCACCAACAACACGGTGATCGGCGCGCTGGCCGTTCGCCGCGGCGAGGCCGACGCACTGATCTGCGGCCTGGAAGGGCGCTTCGAGACGCGCCTGCGGGTGATCCGCGACATCATCGGCCTGAGCCCGGACGTGCTCGATTTCGCCGCCATGAGCCTAATCGTGACGAAGAAGGGCGCCTTCTTCCTCGCCGACACCCATGTGCGTCCCGATCCGAGCGCGGAGGAGATCGCCGACGTGGCCCTGGCTTGCGCCAACCACGTCTCGCGCTTCGGCCTGACGCCGAAGATCGCGCTGCTCAGCCACTCGGATTTCGGCCAGTCGGATTCGGCGAGCGCCCGCAAGATGCGCGGCGCCCTCGAACGCATCCGCTCGCGCGCGCCGCAGCTTCACGTCGATGGCGAGATGCAGGCGGATTCGGCCCTGTCCGAGTTGATCCGCGACCGGGTGCTGCCGGGATCGAGCTTCAAGGGCGCGGCCAACATCCTTGTCTTCCCGAACCTGGATGCGGCCAACATCGCCTTCCAGTTCGCCAAGGTGCTGGCCGACGCGCTCCCCGTCGGCCCGCTGCTGATCGGTCCGGCCAAGCCCGCCCACATCCTGACCCCGTCGGTGACGGCCCGCGGCATCGTCAACGTCACCGCCGCCGCGGTGGTGGAGGCCCAGGCCGGCGCGGTGGACGAAGTCGCCATCGTGGCCGAGCCGGGTGCGGCGCCGATCTCGGAGTGAGCTGAGCGGGCGCCATGGCGCCCGCCCCTTCCTCCGACCTACACCCTCATCCTGAGGTGCCCGCGCAAGCGGGCCTCGAAGGAGGGCTCCAGTGGATCGCCGAGCGAGTTGGAGCCCTCCTTCGAGGCTTCGCTGAGCTCCGCACCTCAGGATGAGGGGGTTTGGTAGGAAAGTTTCCTACTTCGCCACCGCCCCCACCAGCGGCCCGAGGGGGCGGCTGAGGTCGGAGCGGCCGAGGCCGGGGGCGTAGAGGCTCGACACGCTGCCGTCGAGGAACAGCGCGTTGCGGCAGCCGAGTTCGTCCTTGAACAGCCGGGCGAAGGCCCCGAACGTCACCGGCTGCTCGGAGATGGCGAAGATCGCGGTGCGCCCGTCGTCGCGCACACCGACGCCGTTGCGGATTTTCTGGCTCGGGCCGTCTTCCGAGATCTTCGGGTGGATTTTTCCCTCGACCACCAGCATCGGCCCGGATTGCGTGGCGAAGTCCGGCGAGGGCTTGGCCTTGAGGTAGCGGGCGGTGTCCATCACGCCGGCCCGATCGCCCTTCACATAGAACACGCCGTTGGGCTTGAGATGGAAGTTGCCCGGCCCGTTGGCGGTCGAGACGCCCTTCATCTCTCGCCCCTCCTCGACATAGAGCCCGACCGGCGCCTGCCCCTTGTCGTACATGCCGGCATTCATCGCGAAGCTGAGGCGGGCGCCCTGGCGGTCGGCGAGGCTGCCGAGGGAGGAATAGGGCAAGCCGTCCGGCCCGAGCCAAAAGAGCCGCACCCGCTCGCGCCGCAGATCGACGGTGCAGACCGTGAAGGGCTGCCCCTCCGCCTGCACCGGGCGGCAAGGGCCGTTGCCTGCCCCCTTGGCTGCGGACGCCGGCTCGGCGACGGCCGCGAGCGGGGTGGACAGGACGAGGCAGGCGGCGAGGAAGGCAAGGCGCGTCACGGGTTCCACGGTCCCTGTCGATCGGCGGGCCTCGCGGAGGGATGATCCGGGACGAGGCTCGGCCGTGCGTGCCCCTCCTCGCCCGAAAGCATGGCGGCATTCAAGCCGGCAGGGTGATGCCCGATTGCCGCTTCGGGCCGCCGCACCGCCGACAAGCGGCACGACTGGCGCAGGATTTTCATCCCGGCTCACGGAATTGAGACCGTCGGTCGCGTGAACCCTTCTCCGGCGCCGCACGTTCTGAGCGCACGGGGGACCCCTTTCCCTGTGTTGGAGATGGTTCGATGAAACGGATTGTTCTGGCATCGGCCGCCATGGTCGGCGCGCTGGCGATGATCCCGGCGACCGCCGACGCCCGCGGCTTCGGCGATTTCCATGGCGGCGGTTTCCACGGTGGTGGCTTCCACGGCGGCGGCTTCGGTCGCGGCTTCGGCGGCCCCCGCTTCGGTGGCGGCTTCGGCGGGCATCGCTTCGGCGGGTTCGGCGGTCCGCGCTTCGGCGGCGGCTTCGGCGGATACCGGGCGGCGCGCTTCGGCTACGGCGGCTACGGCTACCGCGGCGGGTACGGTTATCGCCGCGGCTACGGCGGTCTGGGCCTCGGTCTCGGCCTCGGTCTCGCGACCGGCGCCGTCCTCGGTGCCGGCTATTACGGCGGCGGATACGGTGGGTATGGCGGCTATTACGGCAGCCCCTACGGCTACTCCACCGTCGGCTACGACCCGTACTCTTACGGCGGCGGCTGCTACACCGTCCCGCGCACCCGCTGGACGCCCTGGGGCCCGCGCCGGGTTCTGGTCGAGCGCTGCTACTGAGCGCCGACATCTGAGATGATCGACGAGGGGCCGCCCGCGGGCGACCCCTTTTCGTGACAAAGAGGTTCCGCGGTGCTCAGGCGTCCGCCGCCTTCATCGGTGCCGGCTCGGCGGCCTGCAATTCCAGCCCGAACCGTTCCGCCGCGTAGGCCTCGAGATCGAACCGGTCGTCGGGCAGCTGGAACATGAAGCGTTCGGCCACCTGCCCGATCACGAGGTCGGGCCGGACCCGTTCGAGGTAGTGCCAGTCGAGCGACGACGACCAGATGAAATGCACCTCGGCGAAGGTCTCGGCGATCAGCGCGGTCAGCATGATCGGCGCGAAATGCGCGTAGGAATCGCCGAACAGCACCACTTTGCGCGGGTCGGTCCCCGGCGATGCGTTGCGGTAGATCACGTGCGAGCCGACATGGAGCGTGTCGGCCCGGCCCAGGCGCTCGCGCAGGTGCACGATCGGGCTCGCATGCACTCGTACGGCGTCGCGCTGGATCCGGCGGATCGGCCAGGGCTCGGTCCGCGGCGGGGTGAACTTGCCGCCGAGGTCGCCCGCCCTCTCCAGCCATTCGTGCGGCTCGGTGCGGAGGTCTTTCGGCGCGGCCCCGCAGGCGGCGCAGATTAGGCGGTAGGCGGTCTCGCAGCCCTCGAACGACCAGTGGCTGTCGGTGCGGTAATAGAGGTCGTGGGCGTCGCGCTCCGCCCGGAAGGCGCCGACGAGGTCGAGGCAGGCGCGCCGCGCGCGCCGGTGCCAGAACAGCGCCCGGCGCAGCCGCAGGGCCGGCGACAGCCGCACCCGCACCTTCAGCCCGTCGAGCCGATGGTCGTAGACCGTCAGCTTCTCCGGCACGATCACGTGGAGATAGGGGCAACCGAGCCGCGCGCAGCCGCGCACGCGGGCGATCACCAGCCGCTTCCAGCCCCGCACCCGCCGCGCCATCAGGCGCGAGCGGCTGAACTGGCCGACGACGTTGTTGCTGCCCGCCGTCAGAAAAAGCCAGCCGTCCCGCCCGACATGGACGTGCTCCGCCCCCTCGATCTCCATCCTCGCGGGCTCAGCCCCCGAACACGGAGGTCAGCACCTCGCCGCCGCGGTTGATCGAGACCTCCCACAGGCCGAAGCTGCGCTGGGTCAACCGGTCGAGGTCCTTGGTCGAGGCGACCGGGGTGCCGTTCACCGCCACGATCACGTCGCCCTTCTTGAAGCCGGCCCGGTTGGCGAGCGAGCCGTCCTCGACGGCGCTCACCGCCACGCCCTCCTCGGGAAGGTCGGCCTGCAACTCCTCGCCGACGGCGGGCGAGGTGTTCACCAGCGTGGCGCCCGCGAACGGCGTGCGGGTCTTCACCTTGAGGAGGTCGCGCGGGCGCGTCTCCGGCGCCGCGGTGAGCTTGACCGGGATCGTCTGGCGCCGCGTGCCGCGCAGGATGCCGAACTGCGCCGTGCCGGTGATGCCCTTCAGCGCGAAGCGGTAGCCGAACGCCTCCGGGTCATCGACGTTCTGCCCGTCGATGGAGAGGATCACGTCGCCGCGCTTGAGGCCGGCCTCCTCCGCGGGGCTCTTGGCCTGCATGCTCGCCACCAGCACGCCGGTCGGCCGGTCGAGCCCAACGCTCTCGGCGATGTCGTTGGTCACGCTCTGCACTCGGGCACCGAGCCAGGGCCGGCGCACGAGGCTGCCGCCGCCCTTGGCCGCATCGACCACCGCGCGGATCATGCTGGCGGGAATCGCGAAGCCGATGCCGTGGCTGCCGCCGGACTGCGAGTAGATCGCGGTGTTGACGCCGACGAGGCGCCCCTGGAGATCGACCAGCGCGCCGCCCGAATTGCCCGGATTGATCGCCGCATCGGTCTGGATGAAGAACTGGTAGTCCGACGAGCCGACCTGCGTGCGCGCCAGCGCCGAGACGATGCCCTGCGTCACCGTCTGGCCGACGCCGAACGGGTTGCCGATCGCCAGCACGAAGTCGCCGACCTCGAGATGGTCGGAATCGCCGATCGGCATCGGCGCGATGTCGGCCGGCGTCTTGATCTTGAGGACGGCGAGGTCGGTGCGGGGATCGCGCAGCACGATCTGCGCTTCGAACTCGCGCTTGTCGGCAAGCGACACCTTCACCTCGTTCATCTCGGCGATGACGTGGTTGTTGGTGATGACGAGGCCCGAGCCATCGACGATCACGCCCGAGCCCAGCGAGCGCTGCGCCCGCTCCCCCGGAGCCCCGCCGGGGCCGCCGCGCCCGCTGCCCCCGGGGCGGTCCTCGCCGAAGAAGCGGCGCATGAACTCGTCCATGGCCGACGAGCGCGCCGAACGCTTCTCGACATGGGTGGCGTAGACGTTGACGACGGAGGGTGCCGCCCGCTTCACCACCGGGGCCAGCGAGAACTGGATGTCGCCCTTGGAGAGCGGCACCGCCTTCTCCTGCGCCACCGCGGGCGACGCGGCGAGCAGCAGCACGGACAGAAGGCCGGCCGGCCGAAGCGGCGAGAAGGGCATGTCGGGTCTCCCGGAGAAGGCTGAACTCCGGGCTATGTAGCCCCGGCCGCTTCGAGGCGCGAGAGCCGGAAAGACCTACCAGGGCTCTGCCCTGGACCCGCGAAAGGACTTGTCCTTTCGAAACCGGAACTTAGTGCTTGAAGTCCTGTGCCCTCAGGTCGAGCATGAAGCCCTTGCCGCGGACCGTGGTGATGACCGGGCCACCGAGGCGCACGAAGTCTGAGAGCTTCGAGCGCAGGTAGCCGACATAGACGTCGACCACGTTGAGCGAGAGCCCGCCCTGGCTCGCCCAGAGCCGGTCAAAAATCTCGCCCCGCGAGATCGGGCGGTTCACCTCCTGCATCAGCAGGGCCAGCAGCTCCGCCTCCCGCGGCGTCAGCCGGGCCGAGGCCTCGCCGAAGCTGACTTGGCGGATGTTCACGTCGAGCGTCAGCCGGCCCGCGGTGAAGACGGTGCGCGGCGTGTCGGCCTCGCGGCGCCGCAGCAGGTGGACCTGAAGCCGGGCGAGCAACTCGTCGAACACGAACGGCTTGACGATGTAGTCGTCGGCCCCGAGCGCCAGCCCTTCGGCCCGGTCGCGCACCTCGTCGCGGGCGCTCAGGAACAGGATCGCGCCGGGATAGCCACCCTCGCGCAAGCTGCGGCACACGTCGTGGCCCGAGCCGTCGGGCAGCGTGATGTCGAGCACCACCGCCTCGGGCGCGGCGTCGCGGGCCGCGCTGAGCGCGTCCTCTACGCGGCCGGCCACGCCCACGTCGAACCCTTCCGCCTCCAGGCCGCGGGCCAGCATGCCGCGGATGTCGATATCGTCTTCGACGATCAGAACGCGCGTCGTCATACGGCGTCGATCCTCTCCCGTGCCGCCCCGTGTCCATCCGGCTCGGCGCTCAGGTCGAACGCGGGCAGGTCGAGGACCACCCGCGCACCCGCATTCGACTTGATCGCTGGCCCGGCCTTGCCGAGGCTGATCGTTCCATCATGACGCTCAACGACCCAGCGCGCCAGAGCCAAACCGATACCGAAGCCCGGCTCTCCCGAATGGTTGTCGCGCCGGAACCGCTCGAACAGCCCCTCCGCGTCCTCGGGGAAGCCCAGCCCGTCATCCTCGATGGCGATGACGGCGCGCTCGCCCTGGCCGTCGAACCGATCGTCCACCGAGACGGTGACGCGGCTCAAGCCGCTGGCGTGGCGGAAGGCGTTGTCGATCAGGCTCTCGATGACCTGGCGCAGCCATTCCGGGTCGGCGGAGAGTTCGATGTCGCGCGCACCGGGTTCCAGCACCAGCTCGACCCGGCGGCGGGCGGCCTCCGAGGCGACGCCGTCCACCGCATCGCTCGCGATGGCGACCGCCGAGACCGGGCGCCGGTCCAGCTCGATCTGGCCGGATTCCGAGCGGGCCACGCGCAAGAGGTCCTCCACGCGGCGCTTGAGCCCCTGCGCCCGCTTGCGGATCGTTCCGAAGACGGGTGTGAAGTCGGCGGGCCGCGGGCTGCCCCGCTCGACCGAGCGCTGGGCGAGGTCGCACTCGCCGAGGATGACGGTGAGCGGCGTGCGCAATTCGTGGCTCACGTCGGCGAAGAAGCGGCGGCGCGAGCGGTCGACCACCTCCAGCCGTTCGTTCGCCGCGCGAAGGTCGGCGGTGCGGGCCTGCACCGTGTCCTCCAGGGCGGCCCGGTCGGCGGCGAGCCGCCCCTCGCGGCGCGACAGCCGGGCGACCATGCGGTTGAAGTTCGCCACCAGCACGCCGAGCTCGTCGCGGGTCTCGACCGAGAGCCGGGTATCGAGCGCGCCGCTGCCGACCGCCGTCGCCGCGCGACGAATCTCGGCGATGCGCGCCAGCGTCGGCCGCGTGACCGTGCGGTAGAGCAGCCCGACGAAGGCCAGCGCCAGCGCCATCGCGGCGAGCGAGGCGGCGGTGAGCCGCTGCGACAGGTTCCGGGCGTCCTCGGAACCGGCGTTCATGCTGCGCCGCTCGGCCTCGATCAGCATCGACAGCGGCGGCCCGGTCATCGCCCCGAAACCGTTGAGCGCGCCCTGCATGGCGGTGCGGCGGCGGTCCGGCTCGCTCTCACGCTGGGCTCTGAGCACCTGCCGGTCGAGCATGGCGCGAGCGGCGCGCACGCTGGCGAGCGGCCGGGTGCGGGCGAGATACTGGATGCGGTCCTGCGGATCGTCGCTCGACCCGAGCCCCCGGCCCAGCGCGTCATCGACGGCGGTGAGCGCCTGATCGACCCGGTCACGGGTCACCGAGAGGGCTTCCGGCGGCGCGTCGGGGTTGTTGACGCTCTCGATCGCGGCCAACCCGTACTGCGCGAGCCGCCCGGAGAGTTCCGCCATCAGCTCCAGGCGGTGCTGGGCGGCGAGCGTGCGCTCGATGACGCGCTCGGACAGCCGCGTCGACCACAGCACGCCCCCCGCGGCCATCAGCGCGATGAGCGCCGTGCCGCCGAGCAACAGGGCGAACCGGACCTTGAGCGAACGCATGGGTTTTCAGTGTTCCCGCCGCTTGAGGCGGCCGGCGGACCCTGCCACCGCGGGGCGGGGGGCTCAAGCAGCGGACATCACGTCTTGTCCGGCACGCTCCCCTTCGGCGCGCAGCGCCAGCTCTTCACGTGCAGGTCGGGGTGCTCCTCCTGCCAGGCCGCCAGCGTCGCCTGCGAGTTGCGCAGGCACAGGAACGGATTGGGGTTGTCGAAGGCGAGGTTGATCCGCTCGTCGTGGCACTTCGTCGGCTCGGCGATGAGACAGACGGACAGGAGCAGGAACATGCCGCACGACCTCGCTTAGGTGAGCGGCCCGAGGATTCCGCCTGTGCCGCATCCGAGGAGAAGTGGGACGAAGCGGCAGGCCGGCAAGGGATTTCGTGCAGGTTCGGATGGGCGCAGGTGCAGGATCGTGCCGTTTCCGCCAGCGCCTCCCACCGTCATTCCGGGGCGCCGCAGGCGAACCCGGAGTCCACCCGTGATGCACGGCTGCGGAAGATGTCGCGGCCAGTCGTGGATTCCGGGTTCCGCTACGCGGCCCCGGAATGACGACCGTGAGAGGGTGTTGTGCCTCCCGGCCTTACGCCGGCACGAACATCTCGCCCTTGCCGAGCGTCGCGAGATCCCCGGAGTAGCGCCGCAGCGTGCCCCCGAGCAGACCGGCCTGCGCCGCGCCGAGGCGCTTGAGGGTCTGGGCCAGCAGGCGGACGTAGACGAGGTCGGGCGTGCCGGTCTCGACGAAGGTGGGCAGCAGGGCGCCGTGGCCGCCCGCAATCAGGGTGCCGCGGCGCATGCCGTAGCCCGGATGGTCGCCAATAGTGCCGGACACCACGATGGTGCCGGCGATCATCCGCGAGGCGGTCTGCGCGCCCGCCGACCCGGCCAGGATGATCCCGCGGCGCATGCGGTCGCCGAGACCGTCGCCCGCGCGGCCCTTGATCACCAGCGTCGCACCGTCGAGCCCGGCCTTGGCCGCATAGACCGCGCCGCCCGCGTGGTCGCCGGCGTCACCCTCGATCGTGACCGTGCCGCCGGTGGCACCGGTGGCCGCGAACGGGCCGGCCGAGCCGGTGACGGTGAGCGTGCCGCCCGCCATGCCCTCGCCGAGGCGCTGGCCGACATCGCCCTCGACGCGGATCGTGCCCTCGGAGAGGGCGGCGCCGACGCGGTCGAGACGGTCGGAGCCGCCTTCGATCACCAGCGTGTCGGAGCCGTCGAGGCTGATCTCGAACAGGTCGCCGAGGCTCACGCCGCGGCGGCTGGTGCCGACCGCGAGCTTGCCGGCTTCCGATTCCGAGAGGCCCTTGAGCGCCAGCGGCGTCACGTTGAGGAGGTCGATCCGCTCCGGCGGCGCCCCGCGCAGTCTCAGCGTGCTCATCGTGGAGTCCTCATGCGGCGGGTTTCTCCAACAGGTCGCGGAGGTGGTAGTGGTGCCGGCCGAGATTGCCGCCGTAATTGCCGGCGGTGACCGCGACCAGCCCGTACTTCGCGCCGATCTCGGTGGAGGCGTGGAGCGCCGCGCGCATCGATTCGGCGACGCCCTGCGAGGTGAGCGCGTCGATGACGATCTCCAGCACCACGCCGCATTCGGGCGGCAGCGCCGAGCCGGCGCGGCCTTTGAGCGTCGGGCAATAGGCGTCGTTGGTCGAGGCCATCATGCCCTTGGTGCGCCCGCCGACCTTCGAGCCGGAGCGGACGATGCCGCCGGGGAAGGGCAGGATCGCGCCGGGGATGGCTTTGGCCGCCTCCACCGCGATCTCGGCGACGATGAGCGTGTCCGAGTGCTTGCGGCCGAGGAACAGCAGGTTGCCGCCGCCGACCGCGCCGTCGACCGCGCGGGTCGAATCCTCGCACAGGAACTCGCCGTCCATGACAGGGATGCGCCAGTAGCGGCGCATCCGGCCGCTCGCGTCGGGCAGCCGCTTGGCGACCGCGAACCCGTCGCCGAAGTAGCGGATCGCGCCGCCGAGCTTGATCTTGTGCGGGCCCTCGACGCCGGCGAAGCACGCGGTGCCGGGGCAGGTGAGGATGCACTGGCCGACGCGCTTGAGCAGCTGCTCCTTGAGCCCGTTCGGCTCGAAGCCGAACAGCAGGATGCGCACGCCGGGGCGCCCGTCCGGGGTTTCCTCCGGGGACAGCTCGGCGTCGACGCCGGCCTCGGCGCCGCAGCCGATCACCGAGGTGGCGAAGCCCGTCATCACGGTGGCCGCGATCATCGCCCATTTCGGCGTGTCGTTGGTCACGATGATCGCGGTGCCCGCGACGTCGAAGGCCTCGGCGAAGGTGTCCTCGACCTTGATGCCGTTAAGGGTGAGGTCAGCCATGGGTTCTTTTCCTCACGCCCGGCACGCCACGTCTTCGAACGTCCCGGTGTTGTCCGGGAACACGGCGTCCGGCACCGCGAAGGTGTCGAGGCCGGCGCCGAAGCGATCCTGCAGGTAGCTCTCGGCGCGCTTTTCCATGCCGGCATCGGCTTCGACATCGAGCGAGAGCGTCTTGCCGGAAATCCAGGCCACGACTTCGCCGTCCTCGACGATGCGGCGGCCGTCCTTCAGCACCAGCTTGGCGTGGGCGAACATCGCCGTGCGGTTCTTGTCGTCGCGGTAGATCGCGATGTCGGCCTTGGCGCCCTCGCGAAGGTGGCCGCGATCGGTCAGCCCCAGGAGCTTGGCCGGACCGGAGCGGGTCAGCTGGGCGATCTCGCTCAAGTTGTATTCGCGCTCGATCTTGGGCAGACCGGAGCGCTCGCCGACGACCGCGGGCAGCGTCGCGATTTCCTTCGCCCGCTCCTCGGCATCCATCAGCAGGTGGATGATGCGGGGATACTCGGTGAACACGCCGCCGTTGGGGTGGTCGGTCGTCAGGATGGTGCGCTCGGGGTTCGAGGATAGCAGCATCAGCTCCAGGCCGATCGCCCATTGCAGCGACGAGACGGGCCCGCGCGGCCGGTAGAGAAACGGCACCACGCCGCCGCCCTCGGCGTCGCCCGCCTGGATCGTCCACTTCTTCGGCTTGGCGCCCTTGCGGCCGCCGAACTGGCGCAGGATGTCGAGGGAGATCGTCACCGTCTGGCCGAACACCACCTGACCGACGTCGTAGGTCGCGTTGGGATGGGCCTCCATCGCCGCGTTGATCCGCTCGGCGGCCGAGCGGAAGCCGCCGGTCATCGGGTTCTCGGGGTCGGCGACGCCGTAGGCGTAGAACTGGGCGTGGGCGAAGTGGATGCGCCGGCCTTCCGCGGCCTCGAGCGTCGCGACGAGCGAGTCGTCGGCGCCGGGGAGACCGAGGTTGTTGCAGTGGACGTGCAGCGGGTGCGGCACGCCGATCTCTTCCACCGCGTCGAGCAGGGCCGACATGATCTTGCGCGTCGAGAGGCCGTAGCAGGGAATCTCGTCGTCGAGGCTGAGCTTCAGGACGCCGTCCTTGAAGGCCGAGGCGCCGCCCGCGTTGATGCACTTGACGCCCAAGCCCCGCGAATGGGCCAGCGTCTGCTGCACCAGATCGCGCACCGCCGCCTTGCTCTCGCCGTCGCGCAGCAATTGCAGCAGGTGGTCGTCATTGCCCAGCACCGCGAGGCCGCCGCGGTCGAGCAGCGGGATGTCGGCGAGTTCGAGATGGGTCGCGAGCGCGTTCGAGGGCGGCAGCGCCGGCTCGACCGCGGTGGTGTAGCCCATCCGGGCGTAGTTCGCGCCGACCCAGCTGCCCGAGCCGCCGGCATGGGCGAAGGGATGGCCGTTCGGGGCCGACTCGCTGACGTAGAGGTCGGGCAGGAGCAGGCGGCTCATCACCACGTTGCCGCCCGCGATGTGCGAGTGGACCTCGACGCCGCCGGCCATCACGACGCAGCCGGTGGCGTCGATGGTCTCGTCGGGAGCACGATCCGAGGGGGCGACGACGCGGCCGTCCTCGATCCAGACGTCGCCGACGCCGTCGCGCCCGGCGGTCGGATCGACCACCCGTCCGCCATGGATACGGGTCAGCATGAGACACCCTTCTCGATGAGGCGGTCGCGGATGCGGGCGAGCACGTCGGCTGCGGTCTGGCCTTCCGCCGGCGCGGTGGCGTCCGCGTAGGCGATGACGCCGCGCCGCTGGTTCCAGAGCGCGCCGCCGACGGTTTCGCCCGGCACGCCGACGGTGATGACGACCTCCGCGGTCTCGCCCGCGGCTTGCGCCGAGCCCTCGCCGACGATGGCGACGGTCGGGAGCTTTCCGAGCCAGTCCGGGCGCGGTGCGGGAAGCGCCGCAAGCCAAAGGACGGCGTCGGCCTCGCCCGCTTCGATCTGGCGGGCGCTGTCGAAGCGCCACGGATCGTGTTCGGGCCGGTGCCGGCCGAAGCCGACGCGGGGCGCCTGACCGGTGGTCCAGGCGGAGAGCTGGATCGCGGCGCGGCCCTGGAACGGGTCGGCGAGCGGCAGGGTGAAGAAGCGGGTGGTCTCGTTGAGATCGCGGATGAGGCCCTGCAGCATCTCGACGCCGAGTTCGCCGAGTTCCTCCGCGTCGTAGATCACGACGCCGTATTGGGCCGCAAACAGGCGCTTGGCCAGATCGGAAAAGGCCTCCTCGCCGGCGAGATGCCCCTTGGCGAAGGCGCGCAGATGGCCCAGCGAGACGGCGAGACCGCCCTCGTCGGCCCCGTAGGCGACGTGGCGGATCGCGCCGTTCTGCGGGCCGCCGAGCGAGAGCAGGCTGCGCTCGGCGCCGGTCGCCCGTCCGCGGCGGATCGGGGCGGCGGCGATCTCGCCGATCAGGTCGCCGTCCCAGGGGCGATGCCCAAGGATCAGCACCACGTCGGCGCGTGCCGCGGTCTCGGCCCGGGTCGTCGTCATGGCGCCCCCTGCGCTCAGCGCGCCGAGTTCGGCGTAGACGCTTTGGCCCGCCGCCGGATCGAGCGAGGCGCCGAGCGTCTCCGCGAGCCGGTAGGCGGCGCGCAGGCCCGCCACATCCGCGTTCAGGCCGGCGACCACCGGCACGCGGGCCGTTGCAAGCAGGTCGGCGGCGGCCTTCACCGCCGCGTCCACATCCGCCGCGCCCCCCTTCACCCAGGCTGCCATGATTCCTCACCGTCGTTTCTTCGGGCATCCCCGCACGAATGGCGGGGCGAAAGACGGCCGTGTCCGAGGGACGCCGGAGAGGACGCCCTTGGTGGAGCCTCGATGTCCCGCGCCGTGAAAAGGTGGCGGGCAGATGCTCGGACCGGCTCCGCGAGGGAGCACGGTGGTTTTGCATTCCTGTCACCGCGCCCGCAAGTCCCCCCTCGCCAATCCCGCCACGGTTTTCCGAATGGGAATTCCGGCCCATCGAATTCGCTTGTGCGCGATGCAAGCATCGCACAGCGCCATCCTGATCCTTCCCCCCGTCATTCCGGGTTCCGCTTCGCGGCCCCGGAATGACGGGGGTGGATGTTGGTGCGGTGGCGGGGCCGCCTTCGTGGTTGTCGCGGGGGCCGCCGCATGGGACAAGCCGCGCGCTGAGGGCGAGGCGCTGACCTTGCCGGCCCGAAATCCATATCGAGAGGGAAGCGACGGTGGCCGAGGTCCCGCAACGCACGGGTGAGACCGCGACCGGAACCGCCACGGGTGTCCGCGTCCGCGCCCCGGCGCGCCTGCATTTCGGCTTCCTCGATCTCAACGGCGGGCTCGGGCGCCGCTTCGGCAGCATCGGGCTCGCCCTCGACGCGCCCGCGGTCCAGCTCGTGGCCCGCCCGGCCAAGCGCGTCGCCGCCACCGGCCCGGAGGCCGAGCGGGTGCGGGCGAACCTTCTGGCGGCGGCCTCCTATCTCGACGTGCCCGACACCGTCGCGGTCGAGGTCGAGGAGGCGATCCCGCCCCATGCCGGCTTCGGCTCGGGCACGCAGCTCGCGCTTGCCGTGGCCGCCGCGCTCGCCCGCCTCAACGGCAAACCCTTCGCCCCGGCCGACTTCGCCGACGTGCTCGACCGCGGCAACCGCTCCGGCGTGGGGCTGGCCGCCTTCACCGAGGGCGGGCTGATCGTCGATGGCGGGCGCGACGAGTCCGGCGCGCCCCCGCCCGTGATTTCCCGGCTGCCCTATCCGGAAGCGTGGCGCGTCGTGCTGATCCTCGACGAGGGCATGACCGGCGTGCACGGCTCGCGCGAGACCGAGGCGTTCCGCGATCTGCCGCCCTTCGATGCCGGACAGGCCGCCGAGATCTGCCGCATCGTGCTGATGCAGATCCTGCCCGCCGCCGCGACCGCGGAGCCCACCGGCTTCGGCGCCGGCATCACCGAGATTCAGAAGCGCATCGGCGACCATTTCGCCCCGCACCAGGGCGGGCGCTACGCCAGCCCGGCGGTGGCCGAGGCGCTCGCCGCCATCGCGCAGGCCGGCGTGCCGGGCTACGGCCAGAGTTCCTGGGGGCCGACCGGCTTCGCGCTGATGCCCTCCCAAGCGGAAGCCGAGCGGCTGGTGGCCTCGCTCGCCCGGCCGGGGCGCCTGCGCTTCGTCATCGCGCGGGGGCGCAACGACGGCGCCTCGGTGACCGAACTTTAGATATTTTTTCGCTAAGCCGATCTCCGACAAATCGGCTTGACCGGCACCGGTCCGATACGCTTTGCACCTGAAGCGGCCTCGCGAAGCCGCGATCACGGGAGACGAAACACATGGCCCGCTCGATCCTGCACATGCTGACGCCGCTCAAGCACATGAGCCCGTTCGACGTGAACATGGCGATCGATGCCGGCTTCGAGACCCTGATCCCCTATACCGGCGTCACCCTGCCGGACGTGGTCTCGCTGACCCAGGACTCGATCTTCTCCCGCGCCCCGCAGGACGGCGTGCGCACCGGCATCTTCATCGGCGGCAAGAACGCCGAGGACGCCCTCGACATGGTGGACCGGGCCAAGAAGGCGTTCGTGCCGCCCTTCGTCAACCACGTCTTCGCCGACCCGGCCGGCTCCTTCACCACGGGCGCCGCGATGGTCGCCGAGGTGAACCGGGCGCTGAAAGCGAAGTTCGGCACCGATCTCAAGGGCAAGCGCATCGTCATCTTCGGCGGCGCGGGCGTCGTCGCCTACGTCGCCGCGGTGATCGGCGCGCTGGAGGGCGCCCAGACCGTGCTGGTCGGCCATGACGGCGAGGAGCGCGTCTCGAAGATCGCCTTCACCATGAAGTGGCGCTTCGGCATCGAGGTCGGCGCCGTGGACGGCACCCTGCCCGAGGCGCGGCGCGCCGCCATCACCGACGCCGACGTGATCCTGTCCGCCGGCCCCGCCGGCATCCCGATCCTGACGGCGGAAGACCTCGAATCCGCGCCCAAGCTCCTCGTCGCCTCCGACGTCAACGCCGTGCCGCCCGCCGGCATCGCCGGCATCGACGTGAACGCCAAGGACGTCCCCCTGCCCGTGGGCAAGGGCGTCGGCATCGGCGCCCTCGCAGTCGGCAACGTCAAGTACCAGACCCAGTGCCGGCTCTTTCGCAAGATGCTGGAGGCCGAGGAGCCGCTCTGCCTCGACTTCCGCGACGCCTACACGCTCGCCGTCGAGATCGCCGGCTGACCACGCCACGCATCCGCGAGGGCGGCGCGCTCCTGATCGCCGCCCAGTCCGGCCGGGCGCTGGCCCAGGCCGCGCGCCGGGCGGGTTTTCGCCCGTTCGTGCTCGACCTGTTCGGGGACGAGGACACGCTGGCGCTGGCCGAGGCGCATCGCCCGCTGCCGGGTCGCTTCGGGGCGGGGCGGCGGGACCGGGCGACGGTTTTTTTGGGGCTTGAGGCGCTGGCATCGGAAGCCGGAGGCGCTCCGCTCGGCGTGGTGCTCGGCAGCGGGTTCGAGGGTGCGCCGGACCTGATGGCGGAGATCGCCGCGCGCTTCCCCCTGCTCGGTGCGACGCCCGCCTCGGTCGCCGCCTTGAAGGACCCTACGGGTTTCGCCGCCCTGTGCGAACGCCTCGCGATTCCCCACCCGGCGCTGGCCGGTGTGCCATCGCGGCTGGGTCGAGCGCGGGTTCCCCTCCCCCTTGTGGGGAGGGGCAGGGGTGGGCGTGGTGCAGAACGCACCGCACCGCCCCATCCTGAACCACCCCCACCTCCTCCCTCCTCCCCACAAGGGGGAGGAGAAGCGTTCCATCCGGCTCGCCGAGCATCGGCTGAACCCGATGGGGCGCAGCGGGACACATGGCTCCTCAAGCGCGCCGGCGGATGCGGCGGCTCGCATATCCGCCTGAGCGCCACCGGCGCGGTGCCGCCCGGCCATTACCTCCAGCAAAAAGTGCCCGGCCGCGCCTTCGCCCTCAATTTTCTCAGTGACGGCCGACGCATCGAGCCGCTGGCGCTGACCGAGCAGTGGCAGGCGCCCTCCCGCCTGCGCCCATTCCGCTACGGCGGCGCGCTCGCCCGCGGCCGGGACGAGCCGCACCCGGTTCCCCCGGCCCTGCGCGAGACCATCATGGAGGCCGTCGCCCGGATCGTGCGCGCCACCGGCCTGACCGGCCTCGCCAGCGCCGACCTGCTGATCGACGGCGAAAGTTGGTGGCTGCTCGAGATCAACCCCCGCCCCGGCGCGACCCTCGACGTGCTCGACCGGCGCCCGACACCCCTGCTTCTCGCGCATATCGAGGCCAGCCTCGGCCGTCTGCCGACCCTTGAGCCCGCCCCCCTGGATGCAACAGGCGCCGAGATCTGTTACGCGGCCCGAAGCTATGCGGCCCTGCCGCCGCTCGACTGGCCGGCGCATGTCCATGACCGGCCGCGGGCCGGCAGCCGGGTCGGCCGCGACGCGCCGCTCTGCACGGTGACGGCGACCGGGCCGGATGCGGCGGCGGTCGAAAAAAATTTGCGGGAGCGGGCGGATGCGCTCCGCGCCCGCCTCGACGACACGGAGAACAGGCATGAGTTCCAACACGACCGTCCCGAGCCTCAACGCCCTGGCGAACCCGCTGGTCGAGAGCCTCGTCGCTGACGCGGCCAAGCTCCGGCTCGTCGTCGCGCAGGAGAACGGGGCGCGCACGGTCGATGCCGGCGCCAATGCCCGCGGCTCGATCGAGGCCGGCCGGCGCATCGCCGAGATCTGCCTCGGGGGGCTGGGCACCGTGTCGATCGCGCCGACCGGTCCGATCGCCTCCTGGCCCTACACCATCGTCGTCCACTCCGCCGACCCGGTGCTGGCCTGCCTCGGCAGCCAGTATGCCGGCTGGTCGCTGGCCGACGAGGAGGGCGATTCCGGCTTCTTCGCGCTCGGCTCCGGCCCCGGCCGCGCGGTCGCCGTGGTGGAAGAGCTCTACAAGGAGCTGAATTACCGCGACAACGCGACCAGGACCGCGCTCGTGCTCGAATCGGCTAGCGCCCCGCCGGCCTCGGTGGTCCGCAAGGTCGCCGCCGCCACCGGGATCGCGGCCGAGAACGTCACCTTCATCTACGCCCCGACCCAGAGCTTGGCCGGCGCGACCCAGGTGGTCGCCCGCGTGCTGGAGGTGGCGCTCCACAAGGCCCACACGGTGGGCTTCGACCTCCACCGCATCCTCGACGGCATCGGCTCGGCCCCGCTCTCGCCGCAGCACCCGGACTTCATCCAGGCGATGGGCCGCACCAACGACGCCATCATCTACGGCGGCCGGGTGCAGCTCTACGTCGATGCCGACGACGCGGACGCCAAGCAGCTCGCCGAGCAGCTGCCCTCGACGACCTCGGCCGATCACGGCGCCCCCTTCGCCGACATCTTTTCGCGGGTGAACGGCGACTTCTACAAGATCGACGGCGCGCTGTTCTCGCCGGCCGAGGCCATCGTGACCTCGGTCCGGACCGGCCACACGTTCCGCGGCGGCCGGCTGGAGCCGACGCTGGTGGACGCTTCGTTCTCGTAAGAAGCGCAGCGCCAAACTAACCCTCCCCCCTCCGCGGGGGAGGGCGGCCCCCGAAGGGGGTCGGGTGAGGGGCTGGCTCCGCATTATCCGGACGCGTCGCTCCCCTCTCCCGCCTGCTCCGCAGGCACCCTCCCCCGCGGAGGGGGGAGGGTCGGGGAAAACGGAAAAGACGTTCATGCGCATCGGGCTCGCGGCCGACAACGGCAATTGGCACAAGGCGCGCCTGCGCGCGGCGCTGCAATCCTTCGGCGTCGAGCCGGTGCTGTTCTCGCTCGCCGACGTGGCGGTGGTGACGGGCGGCGGCGAGCCCCTGCGCGTGCCGGGCTTCGCCGACGGCCTGCCCGACGGCGTCCTGCTGCGCACCATCGCGGGCGGCACGTTCGAGGCCACCACGATGCGGCTCGGCGTGCTCCATGCCCTCGTCGCCTCCGGCGTCACCGTCTGGAACGGACCCGTCGGCATCGAGCGCTCGGTGGACAAGGCCGCGACCTCGCTGCAGATCGCCCGCGCCGGTTTGCCCACCCCCGACACCTTCGTGGTGTCGAAGCGCGAGGCGGCGGCCGAGATCGTCGCCTGCGAGGCCCGGCCCGGCACGCCGATCGTCCTCAAGCCCCTGTTCGGCTCGCAAGGGGAGGGGCTGATGCTGATCGAGCACCCCGACCAACTGCCGCCGCCGGAGGCGGTCAGCGGCGTCTACTATCTCCAGCGCTACATCCCCCGCGCCGACGGGCTGTGGCGCGACTACCGCGTCTTCGTCTGCGAGGGCCGGGCCATCGCCGGCATGATCCGCGAGGGCGACGGCTGGATCACCAACGTCCATCGCGGCGGCCGGCCCTTCGCCTGGGACGTGCCGGCCCGCGCCGCCGAACTCGCGGAAGCCGCGGCGGCGGCCGTCGGCGTCGATTATACCGGCATCGATCTGGTGGAGGACGGGGAGGGCGGCTTCCTCGTGTTGGAGGTCAATTCCATGCCGGCCTGGTCCGGCCTGCAGCAGGTGACCGAGACCGACATCGCGGGCGCCGTCGCCCGCGGCTTCCTCAACGCGGTGCGCGCCGCCCGCCCGCCGCGTCTGGTCTCGGCGCTGGGATGAGCCCGGGGCTGCCCTCCGCCACGGTGGCCGACCTCTACCGGGCCGCGTGCCTCGCCGAACTCGACGCGCTCAAGCCCGGCAACGTCCACGCCTACGCCCCCGGCCACCGCATGGTGACGGCGGATTTCGTCACCAGCGCCGAAGTCTCGGCGCCCCCGCTCGCCGCGCGGGGCGCGCGGGTCGGCGCGCGGGTGCGCGGCGGCGTCGAGGCGACTGTCGCCGCGGTCGGCCAGAACACCAATCTCGGCATTCTTCTGCTGTGTGCGCCGCTCGCCAGTGCGGCGGAAGCCGAGGGTCCCCTGACCGAGGCGCTGTCCGCCGTGCTCGCCGGCTTCGACCCTTCGGACGCGACCGACATCTTCGCGGCGATCCGCCACGCCAATCCCGGCGGCCTGGGAAAAGCCGCGCGCCACGACGTGACCGACGCGAGCGCGACGCCCTCGCTCGCGGAGGCGATGGCGGAGGCGGCCCCCCGCGACCGCATCGCCCGCGCCTACACCGACGGTTTTCGCGATCTTCTCGAGATTGGCCTGCCGGCCCTCGCGGCCGCGCGCGGCAACGGGCGCGTCGCGCCCTGGACCACCACGGCAGTGCATCTCGCCTATCTGACGACCGTGCCGGACAGCCACATCGCCCGCAAGCACGGCCCCGAGCGCGCCGAGGCCGTTCGCGCCGAGGCCGCGGCGCGCCTCGCCGGGCTCGACCTCGCCGAAATGCCGGTCGCGGCCCTGCTCGACTACGACCGTTCGCTCAAGAGTGCCGGCCTGAATCCCGGCACGAGCGCAGATTTCACGGTCGCCACCCTGTTCCTCGACACCCTGCTATGCGCCCGCGGCGAGCCTGTTTGAGCCTCGCCCGCGAAGGAACGAAGTCTTCTCCCGTCAAGGGCCTAAAGGGCCCAAAAATCGCCGATTTCGGGCTCCGGCGCGGGTTGTTCGGGGCAAAAGCCCGCTGTAGGGTCCGCCCCGCTATCCGGGCTAACCGGCTCGGCCCCCTGCCGGGCGCCGCGAACAAGGATGGCCTTCGGCCCCGCCCCCTCTCAGGGCGGGCCTTTTTTCCATGAATTCAGGGAGAGACCCCGAATGGCCAAGATCAACAAGCTCCAGGTCGGCGAAGCCCTCGTCGGTGATGGCAACGAAGTCGCCCACATCGACCTCATCATCGGACCGCGTGGTTCGGCCGCCGAGACCGCCTTCGCCAACGGCATGGTCAACAACAAGCACGGCTTCACCAGCCTGCTCGCCGTGATCGCGCCGAACCTGCCGTGCAAGCCGAACACGCTGATGTTCAACAAGGTCACCATCAACGACGCCCGTCAGGCCGTCCAGATGTTCGGCCCGGCCCAGCACGGCGTCGCCATGGCGGTGCAGGATGCCGTCGCCGAGGGCATCATCCCGGCGGACGAGGCCGACGACGTGTTCGTGCTGGTCGGCGTGTTCATCCACTGGGAGGCGGCCGACGACGCCAAGATCCAGAAGTACAACTACGAGGCCACCAAGCTGTCGATTCAGCGTGCCGTGAACGGCGAGCCGAAGGCCGCGACCGTGACCGAGCAGCGTAAGTCGGCGACCCACCCCTTCGCCTCCAACGCTTAGATCGGACACAGTCCTGGGCAGAGCGAGCCTCCGCCCGCACCGCGGGGCCTGCTCCAGCGACTGGCTTCGATCTTCCTCGGACGTTGACATGGATCGGGACGGCCTCAGGGCCGTCCCTTTCTTTTTGGGCGGTGTGGTTCGCGTCGAGCGCCGGCTCCATCCAACCCCCCTCATCCTGAGGTGCGGAGCGTAGCGGAGCCTCGAAGGAGGGCTCCAGTGTATCGCGCGATCCACTGGAGCCCTCCTTCGAGGCTCCGCCTTCGGCTACGCGCCTCAGGATGAGGGGGATGGGTGGGAAAGGCCGGTCGGGTCGGTTCTTACCGCAGCCCCCCGTCATGGATCGCCGAGGCGACGAGCGCCCCGGCCGCGCCGGCCTCCGTCAGCCGTGCCACGTCGTCCGGCCCGCGCACGCCGCCCGCCGCATAGACGCGCCGGCCCCCGGCGCGCGCCACGGCCTGCGAAACCCTCAAAAAATCCGGCCCCGTCCCCGTGCCGACGCGGGCGAGCGTCATCACGATGGTCTCGTCGGGCCATGCGGTGGCATCGTCGTGCAGCGTGTCCGGCCCGAGCCGTTCCGCGCCGCGGCTGTCGAGGGAGAGGACGGCGCGGTTCCCCATCGCCCGCACGAGCCTCTCGTCGCGCTGGCTCTCGCTGCCGATCACCGGGCGGCCGAGCCCCGCACTGAGGAAGCGCTCGACGCCCGCGGCTTCCGAGAACCCGGCATCGACCCACAAAGCCACGCCGGGGCAGGCGCGGGCCACCGCCTCCAGGCTGGCGCGGTCGGGCTCCGTGCCGTCCATGATTGCGTCGAGGTCGGCGACGTAGAGGGTGTCGGCAGCGACCGCGTCGAGCAGGCCGCGGGCGACGTCGGCGGGGGCGGAGCCCCTGGCCAAGGGGGTGAGGATCGGGGCATAGGCATCGCGCTCGCCCGCGCGGGCACGCACCACGGCGCCGCGGCGCAGATCGATCACCGGGATCAGCCGGAACGGCGCCGCCCGACCTTGCAGAGCGTGAGACATCGCGTGAACCGGACCAGAAGCAAAGTCGTCGGGTGGGATCTCGGCGGGGTACATGTCAAGGCGGCCCTTGTGGTGGACGGCCGCGTGGTCGAGGCGGTGCAGGCGGCCTGCCCGCTCTGGCGCGGCATCCCGGCCCTCGACCGGACGTTTTCGGAGTTGCCCGACTGGGCGCGCGACGAGGCCGAGCACGCCGTCACGATGACCGGCGAGCTGACCGATTGTTTTGCCGACAGGGCGGACGGCGTCGAGAAGCTGTCGGCCTGGGCCGCCGCCACGCTCGAAGGTCGTGTGCGCATCTATGCCGGCCGCGCCGGCTTCGTGGCCCCCGAGGCGGCGCGCGACAACGCCTTTGAGATCGCGTCCGCCAACTGGCATGCCACGGCGGCGCTGGTCGGCCGCTGCCTGCCCCGCGCCCTGCTGGTCGATATCGGCTCGACCACCGCCGACCTGATCCCGATCGTCGAGGGCCGCCCAACTGCGACCGGCTACAGCGACGCCGAGCGGCTGGAGACGGGCGAACTCGTCTACACGGGCGTCGTCCGCACGCCGATCCTGGCCTTCGCGACGCATGCCCCCTGGCGGGGGCGGCGCACCGCACTGATGGCCGAGACGTTCGCGACCGCCGCCGACATCCATCGGCTGACCGGCGACCTGCCCGAGGGGGCCGACCAGCAGCACAGCGCCGACCTCAAGGGGAAGTCGCTGGCCGAGACCGAGACGCGGCTGGCCCGCATGGCCGGCCGCGACCGGAGCGAGGGCAGTGCGCAAGAATGGCGCGCGCTCGCCGCGTGGTTCGCTGAAGCGCAGCTGCGCCCGCTGCACGACGCCGCCGCAATGCTGCTGTCGCGGCCCGACCTGCCGGCGGACGCCCCGCTCGTCGTCTGCGGCGCCGGCCGCTTCCTGGCCGAGCGTCTGGCCGCCCGGCTCGGACGCGAGGCCGTGCCGTTGGCCTCCCTCATCGCCGAGCACGTCGCGGCGGAGGGCTCGGAATGGGTCTCGACCTGCGGGCCTGCGGTAGCGGTCGGGTTGATCGCGTGAGGAACGCGGCGCGTCCCGCGCGTTGACCGGGACGAAACGAGGAGAGGGGAAGAATGAGCGCAGCCCAGAAACTCACCCGCATCCTGGCGACCCGCACGGGGGCGGACATCGAGCTGGCCTTCGTCACCGAGGACGGCCGCACCACGCGGGTCCTGGCGAGCGACGACCAGATCGACCTGCTGGTGGACGAACTGGAAGACATCCTGAACTCGCCGACCGAGGGCGAGACCGGCGAGCCGCCCGCGGCGGCCTGAGCGTCGGTTCGGTTCGGCGCAGCACGCTGCGTTCGATACCGCGCGTTCTCCCACCCGCACCCTCATCCTGAGGCGCCGCGTCAGCGGCCTCGAAGGAGGGCTCCAGAGATCGCGCGATCCGCTGGAGCCCTCCTTCGAGGCTTCGCTTCGCGGCACCTCAGGATGAGGGGATGGGATGAGAGGGGCCTACCGCAAAAAATCCCCGAACGAGCGCGGGCCGTCGCCGGTCTCGATCGTCGCGGTCACCGTGAGGCTCGTCGGGTCGATCAGGCTGAGCGAGTTGTCGCCCCAGTTGGCGACGACGACGGTGTTACCGTCGCGGGTCGCGGCGATGCCCTCGGGGTGGTCGCCGACATCGACCGTGCCGAGTTTCCGCATCGTGGCCGGGTCGAACGCCGTCACGGTGTTGGAATACTGGTCGGTGACGAAGCCTCGGCCTCCAGCGAACGCGATGACGTAGGGGCGCTGGCCGGTGCCGACCCGGCCGGTCTCGCGGCCCGCCGCGATGTCGATGGCCGAGACGTCGTCGGACAGGACGTTGGCGGTGTAGGCGCGGGTGCCGTCGGGCGAGAGCGTCAGGCCGAACGGGTGGCTGCCGACCGCGATGCGCCGCGTCTCCTTGCGGCTCGCCACGTCGATCACCGAGACGGAATCGGATTCGCGGTTGGCGACCAGCAACGTCGCTCCGTCCGGGGTCACGGCGATGCCGGACGGCGACTTGCCGGTGGCGATCTCGCCTTCCAGGCTCACCCCCTCGGGGGTGGGGCGCAGCACGAACACCCGTTCGGCGAACCAGTCGGCGACATAGACCTCACCCGATTTCGGGTTGACGCCAACGCCGAGCGGCCCGCCGGGCAGGCCGAGTTCCGACAGGACTTTCTGGGATTCGAGATCGATCACCGTGACGCCGTGACCCTCGGGCCGGGTGACGTAGGCGCGGGACCGGTCGGGCGACAGCGCGATGCCGGCGGGTGCCCCCGCGACGGGGATCGTGTGCAGGATTTTTTTTGTGGCGAGATCGACGATCTCGACGGCGTTGCCGAGCTGCGCCGTGACGATGGCTTCCTGGGCCGTGGCGGGGGTGGCCGCGAGCAGAAGCAGGCTAACGGCGAGCCGTTGCCGAACGACCCTTCCCCCTCCCTTCCCCGCAGAGGGAGAAGGGAGGGGGCGGCGCGCCCATGGAAGCACAGTCATCGAGCGCGCCGCCTGCATCATCGAAAGTCCTACGAACCCTTCTCGGCCTTGGTCTTCACGTTCTCGAGGCTCGCCTTGTAGAGGCCGGAGACGGCGGTCTTGGCGGCGTCGTCGCTGAGGTCCGGCGGCGGATCGTTGTTCATGTAGCCGCGGTAGAACGCGCCCTTCCACGTCAGCTTGGTCTTGGAGCCGTCGCCCTCGACCTCGACGGTGGAGGAATAGTCGTTCACCGGCAGGGTCTTCACGTCGACCTTGGTGATCCGGTACATGAAGGTCTTCTTCTCGGCGTCGTACTTGGCGAGTTCTTCCTCGACCGTGGCGCCGCCCTTGAGCGTCAGCGTGCGGGTCGCCTTGACCTCGTTGCCGCCCTTGCCCTCTGTCTTCTCGACCACCGGAATCCAGCTGCCGTCCTGGAAATTGCCGACGATGGCCCAAACCTTGTCGGCCGGGGCGTTGATCTCGATCGATTCCGAGACCTTCTGGCGGGTCGGGCCGTGGGCCTGGGCCGCGAAGGTCACCGTGGCCAACGCCGCGACTGCGGCGAGCGTGCGAAACTTCATTTCTCGTCTCCTCCCCTGCGCCGCGAGGCGGCGCGGTCGTCACCCTTCTGTCGAAGTGTCACCCACACATTGATCGCGGCAACGGCTTAGCCAGGGGTCGGCCTCGGACATCGCGGCGAAAATTGTGGGCGGTGGCGGGCGGCCCCCTCAGGAGCCGCCCTTCTCAAGCCGCGCCTTGAGGGTCTCGAGGCTGGCGTGAATCCAGGCCCGCACGGCCTTCTCGGAATTCTCGTCGTTCAGCGCGGGCGGGGGATCGTTGTTGGGGTAGCCGCGGTAGAACGCGGCCTTCCACTCGACGCGCGCCGCCCCGTCGCCCTCGGGCACGACCGAGAGGGTCGCCGAGTAGTCGTTGGCCGGCAGGTCGGCGACGTCGTTCCGGACGAGGTAATAGGCGAAGCTGCGGGCTTCCGGATCGAGCTTGCGGCTCTCCTCGACCAGGGTGTGGCCGTTGTCGAGGGTGAGCCGGTAGGTCGGCTTCGTGGCATCCGTCACGCGCTCGGCCTTCACCACATGCGCGATCCACGTGGCGTCGGCCGGGTTGCCGACGACCGCCCAGACCTTGTCGGCGGGCGCCCGGATCGTAACGGACTCGACCACCTTGCGGCGGGTCGGCGCGTGCTGGGCGCTCGCCGCGGTGACGGTGACGGCGAGTGCCGCCGTCGCGAGGAGGACGGTGCGTATCATGAATGGCATCTCCGGCCTGCTCACACCTTAAGGACCCGCTCGCTGCGCCCGAGCGCGGCCGCGACCTTGTCCTCGATCCAGTCCCAGGCCTCGCGCTCGACGGGGCCGGCGGTCTTCTGGATCGCGATGGCGTGGTAGGCCATCTCGGTCAGGATCTTTTCGGGGTCCAGCATGTGGAGCCGGGTCGAGAGGATCGCGGCCTCGATCACCGCGCCTTGCGCCCGGTTATAACCGATGAACGGCACGTGGCTCTGCGCGTGGACCATACGGCCCCGGTACCGTGGGCGGGTCTCGTCGTCCTCGATCGAGGCCACCTCGAACTCGGCATGGCCGAAGCATTCCGCGAGGCGTTTTCCCGGAATCTTTTCGCAATCCACCACCGGCCAGTCGCGGCGGCCGGTGACGACGCCCGCGATCACCCGCACGTCGCTCGGGGCGGAAGCCGCGAAGAACGGCCGCTCGGTCAGGTTGGTGATGGTCGGCGAGGGCCGGAACGGGGCGAGCACGAAATCCTCGCCCTCGCGGATCAGGCCGAACGGCACGAGATGCATCGTGCCGTCGGCCGAGAGGGTGGTGACGACGGTTTCCAGGATCAGCGGCATCGGTTCAGCCCCGCTCCTCGTCCGGCACCAGCCGGCCGCAGACGATGCGCCCACCCCGCGGCTCGCTGAGCGGATCGCGCGCCGCAGTCTCACCCCGGCCGGTCTCGGTCTCGGGCCGGGCCGCGTCCTGCTCCAGCGGCACCGCCGCGGCGCGGGCGGCCTCCGGCGCCGCGGGGCCGCTGTGGCTCGTATGCGCCGCCTTCTTGGTCGGGCCGGCCTGCTTGAAGGCGGTTGTGTCCTCTTGGGTCCGATCGGCGGCGCAGCCCCAGTCGAGCGGCTCGTCCTGCACGTAGCGCTTGCCCAGGCGGAACGCGGTCTCGGCCTTGTTCAGCTCTCCCCCGAGATAGAAGGCGTGGGCGCCGTCGCTCTCCACGCTCAGATCGGGGAAGAAGGCCATGGCGTCCGTGCCGGTCCGGTAGGTGTCGCGGTTGAAGACGTGGATGCCGTCCTCGGCCACCGCGATGCGGTAGTTGGGGTCGCGCACGTCGGCTGCCTGCGCCGCGATCTCGTCGGGGGTCTGCACGAAGGGGCGCTTGTCGTGAAGTGCCAGAAGCTCCCGGCCGTAGCCCTTGGGCAGGGCCGCGTCGGCTCTGGCCGCGTACATCACGCGCCGGGCCGCGTCGTGCTCTTCGATGGTGCGACGGGTGTGGCTGGAGACCTGCACGATCAGCACGTTGCCGATGGCGAGTTCCGAGCACATGCCCACCAGCAGCGCCGTGACGCCGAGACTGTCGGCCTCGGTGAGTTCGGTGAGGTTGCCGGTGCCCATCATCATCGCGATGTCGGGCCAGCGGGCGCGGGTGTCGCGGTAGCGGGCGATGGAATCGACGAAGCCGAAATGGATCGGCTCCAGGATCGGATCGGCCAGGAACGGTTTGCCGGCCTTCACCATCCGCTCGATGGCGCGATCCAGCGAGGGCAGGTCGTCCGGGCGCATCGGCACGAGGACGGGGACCGCATCGGTCTCGAAGGCGAAGTCCAGCGTCTCCTCGTTGAGGCTGAGGAGATAGTCGGCCCCGGCCCGCGCGCCGCGGGTGAGTTCGTCCAGCGAGAAGGAATCGACGCTGACCTTCAGCCCGGCGGCCTTGAGGCCGCGTACGCTGTCTTCGAGATGGGGGAAGTCGGTGTCGGGCAACCCGCCGAGATCGATCACGTCGGCGCCCTTGCGCGCCAGTTCCAGGCCTTTCGCGACGATCTCATCCGGCGTCATCTTCGAGGCATCGACGATCTCGGAGAAGATGCGCAGGTCGTGGCGCGAGAGATCGACCTTGCGGGCGGTGAGCCCGAGATAAGCCGGCAGATCGACCACCTCGTCCGGGCCCCGTTCCACCGGCAGGCCGAAATGGGCGGAGAGCGCCTCCGGGTTCGCGCGGCAGCGGCCGGGCAGGACGATGCGGGTCGCGCCCTCGGGCATTGTCACGCGGCGCTTGATGATCTCTTCCGTCATCAGCGCGGCGACCTTCACGCCGGCATCCGCGATCGACCAGGCATAGCGCTCGCTCGGCAGGGTCGCGGCGACCTTTTCGAGCCGGGCATGGGCCAACTTGCCGGTGATGAAGACGAGATGTTCGGGCGCGCTCATGCGGCCTCACTGGTGGATGCGGGGCCGCGCACCGTGATTTCGCCGGGATAGAGGGCGGCGAAGCGCGGAAAGGCCGCGTCCACCAGCCCCGCGGCGGCGAGCGCCTGCACGTCGGCGACGGGGACGGGCGCGGATTTTTCCAGGATGCAGCGGTCGGCGCCCAGCCGCGTCGCGAGCCAGAGGGCGAGGCTGTCGGAGGTGACCGCCCAGCTTTCCGGGATATCAGGGCAACCCGCCTTGAGCGCGGCCGGGTCCCAGACGACGCAGCGGCCGTAGGCGAGGGCGCTCGCCACGGCCTCGACGCTCGCCGCGACGGCGAGTTGTGGTTCGAGGGCGCAAAAAACTTCGGCCATGCGGCCCATGGCGTCGAGGGCGAGGCGGTGGGCCAAGGCGTCGTCGAAGCCGAGGGCGGCTTGGGCCGTGCGCACCGCATCGGCGAAGGGGCCGCCGCCGGGGACGATGGCGACGTTTTTCGTAGTGCAATCGGTGAGGAGGGCGCGCAGGCGCAGCTTGTCGGAGAGAAGGCTGCCGCCGACCTTCACGACGCACCGTCCCCTCTCCTCCGCAGCGGAACACGGGTTATGGGCGGCGGGCTGCATCACGCGGCGTCGGCGCGGCGCGGCATCCGCAGTGCGGCCACGGCCTCGGCGATGCGGGCCTCTTCCAACCCCTGGCGCCGGTCGCCTTCGCGGCACAGGCCGCCGCGGAAGCCGAGATAGTCGGGGCCGAGTGCAGCGAGCGCCGGGATGTCGGCGAGCCGCAGCGAGCCGGCGAGCCCGCTCATCAGGCCAGAGGCGCGGCAGGCGGCGACGAACGCGGCGAGGGTCGCAGCCGACAAGACATCGCGCAGGCCGGTGCCGTGCTTGCCCCGCGTGTCGATCATCGCGCCGGAAAACCCCGCCGCGGCGAGGCGCGCCGGGAGATCGTCCCTGTCAAAAAAATCCTCGGCGAAGACGACGCCGATCAGCCGGCCCGGCGCCGCGGCGGCGGCCTCGACAAGCGCGGCGTCGGAGGCGGTGCCGACCGCGATCTTGATCCAGCGCGGCCCGGCTTCTGCCAGCGCGGCGACCGCGCCCGCGAGGTCGGCCCCGGTGCCGTCGCCCGCCACCGCGCTGGTGACCGCCCGCCCGTCGATCGTCGCGACGATCTCCCTCACCGTCGCGGGCGGCAGGGCGCCCAGCGCGCCGCGCTCGGGGTCCTTGGCGTCGATCAGGTCGGCGCCCGCGCGCAAGGCGACGCGCGCCTCCGCGGCGTCGAGAACGCTGACGAGGAGGCGGACGGGGAGGGAAACCTGGGACACGGGAACGCTTAAACGCTCGGACGGGGCGTCGGCGCAAGCCCTCCCGCAAGCATGCGGGGATCGCCCAAGCGGCGTTACGACCGGCCCGGCAGCGGCTCGGCTAGCAGGCGGTTCTTTACGATCCAGCGCACGGCGTGCGACCAGTCGTCGTCGGTGTTGGCCCGGATCGTCACCTGCCCCTGGCGCACGACCTTGCCGGACTCGGCCTCACTGATGGTGACCACAAGGTTGAACAGCTGGTTGGCGCCCTTGTCGGCAAAGGCCGTGACGGCGAGTTCCGCGCCGAGCGCCTTGGCGATCGGTGGGACGCAGCCGTTGCACTTGTAGAGCGGGCTCTCCTTGCGGATTTCCTCGGCCTGGGGGGCGAGGTCGACGCTCTCGATCCCGGCTTTTTCCGAGAGTTGCGCCTTCAGCACGTCGGTGACGAGGCCGAGCCGCTTCTGGTCGGCGGGTAGGTTCTTGCGGCCGTAGGCCAGCGTCGGGTCGTTCATCTCGGCGGGGAAGATCGCGGCCTTGCGGGCCTCCTCGGCGAGCGCCGCGCCCGAGAGGGCCGGCAACAGCACCAGCGCGGCCAGGGTGTGACGGCAAACGGCCGGGTGGGCGCGCAGTCTCATGGGAAAAGGCCTCGACCTCTCGGGGCGGCGCGGGGGCCGCACAGCAAAATATCTCGGGCGGCCGGAGGATTTGGCAACGGCCGGCGCACCTCCTTCCCACCCGGCTCACGCCTTCGTTCACCGTTCATGTCTTAGAAAAATCTTATGTTTTTGCCGTTGAGGCGGCCGGGGCAATGTTGCTAGCGTTGTACCCGCATGCGCGTTTCCCCGTCCCTCCTCCTCGCCCTCGCGGTTCTCGCGAACATCCCGGCCGCCCAGGCGCAGGAGCTGAGGGCGGCGACCGGCGAGTCGCCGCCGCCCCCCCTGCCGCAGGCCGGCGGCAACGACACGCATATCGCGATGATCTACCGGCCGGTCCCTGCTCCGTCCTCCTACGACGCGGAGGCCGAGCCCGAGGATCTCGGCGTGGCCGGCGCCCGGATGGCGGTGAAGGACAACAACACCACCGGCCGCTTCACCAAGCAGACCTACGCCCTCGACGAGGTGGCCCTGGAGGCGGGCCAGGATGCGGTGGCGGCGGCCAAGGAGCTGGCCGCCAAGGGCGTGAAGTACTTCGCCCTGACGCTGCCGGCCGACGAGGTGCTGGCGGTGGCCGACGCCCTGAAGGACGGGGACGCGGTGGTCCTCAACGCGGGCGCCCCCGACGACCGCCTGCGCGGGGCCGATTGCCGGGCCAACGTGTTCCACACGATCCCGAGCCGCGCGATGCAGACCGACGCGCTGGCGCAGTACATGACGCTGATGCGCTGGCGTAAGATCTTTCTGATCGTCGGCCCGAGCGAGCGCGACAAGGCCTATGCCGACGCGCTGAAGAATTCGGCGAAGAAATTCGGCCTCAAGATCACGGCGGAAAAGCCCTGGACCTTCGGCCCGCTGGCCAAGGCGCGGGGCGATACGCCGACCCGGGCCGAGGCGATGGTGTTCACCCGCGGCCTCGACTACGACATGGCGATCGTCGCCGACGAGGAGGGCGATTGGGGCGACTACGTCCCGTTCCGCACCGTCGATCCGCGGCCCGTGGCCGGCACGCAGGGCCTGATCGCCACGACGTGGCACCCGACGCTGGAGACCTGGGGCGCGGCCCAGGCGCAGAACCGCTTCCGCCGCCAGACCGGCCGGCTGATGCGGCCCCTCGACTATCAGGCCTGGGCGGCGATCCGCACCGTGGGCGAGGCGGCGACGCAGAAGAAGACCACCGATGTCGGCGTGCTGCGCCCCTATCTGACAACGCCCGAATTCTCGCTGCCGGCCTACAAGGGCGTCTCGCTCACCTTCCGCCCCTGGGACCACCAGCTGCGCCAGCCGGTGATCGTGGTGCAGCCCAAAGCCATGGTCTCGGTGGCGCCCGAGCAGGGCTTCATCCACCAGCGCACGCCGCTCGACACGCTGGGCACCGACGAGCCGGAGACGACGTGCAAGCTGAAGTGAGCGCGCCGCTTGCCGCAAGCCCCTCGCGCTCCTACCGTTCGGGCCACAGACGTGAGGACAGGGCCGTTCATGCAGCTCGCGGTGACCGTGCATCACGACGCGGCGTCGGGCGTCTGGTACGTCCACGACTCGGAGCTGCCGGGCCTGCACGCCGAGGCGCCGACGCTCGATGCCCTGGTGGCGATCATCGAGGATGTCGCACCCGACCTGATGGAGACCAATCTGCCGCGCGGTGCAGACGGCGCCGTGCCGCCGACCGAACTGCGGGTTCAGCACGTCGTCAGAGCCAAGCCCGCGCGCGCTGCGTAGATGGGCGGCAACCTCTATCCCGAACTCGTTCGCCTCTTGCGGGCGGCGGGGTGCCGGCTCGTGCGGCAGGGCAAGGGCTCGCACGAAATCTGGCACAGCCCGATCACGAATCGTCGGTTCGTCGTGCCTCGCAACACGACGATGGCTCACACGGCCAACGCCATCCTGAAGGAAGCCGGGCTGGAGAAGGCGTTCTGATCCGCCCCACGGTGTGGCAATCCACCACCCGGTCCGGGAGGGTTCGGACGCCGATTTTCCGTTTGTGCCGGGCGCCCTAGATGGCCATGTCGCCGGTAGGAACACATCGAACCAAGGCGCATCCAAGCGCCGGAACGACAGGGAGGATGCCGATGGTCGCTCGCGTCAGGGCGGGGCTGGGTGTGGCGGCGCTCGCGGGCTGCTGGCTCGCGGGAAGTGCGGGCGCGCAGGCCTTCACCGCCTACGTCACCAACGAGAAGGCCAACACCGTCTCGGTGATCGACACCGCGACCATGGCGGTGACCGCGACGTGGAAGGTCGGGCGCCGGCCCCGCGGCGTGACGCTGTCGAAGGACGACAAGGAGCTGTTCGTCTGCGCCAGCGACGACGACCGCATCGACGTGCTCGACACCGCCACCGGCAAGGTGGTGCGCTCGCTGCGCTCCGGCCCCGATCCGGAGCAGTTCATCCTCGATCAGAGCGGCAACCCGCTCTACGTCGCCAACGAGGACGACAGCCAAGTCACCATCTTGGACATCGAGAAGAACAAGGTGCTCGCCGAGATTCCGGTGGGCGTCGAGCCGGAAGGCATGGGCCTGTCGCCGGACGGCAAGGTGCTCGTGAACACCTCCGAGACCACCAATATGGCCCACTTCATCGACACCAAGACCTTCGAGGTGATCGACAACGTGCTGGTCGATGCCCGCCCGCGCTTCGCCGAGTTCTCGAAGGACGGCAAGATCCTCTGGGTCTCGGCCGAGGTCGGCGGCACGGTCTCGATCATCGACACCGGCACCCGCAAGGTGACCAGGAAGATCACCTTCAAGATCCCCGGCGTCACCGACGAGCAGATCCAGCCGGTCGGCGTGCGGCTGACGAGCGACGGCACCAAGGCCTTCGTCGCGCTCGGGCCGGCCAACCGCGTCGCCGTGATCGATGCCAAGACCTACGAGGTGCAGAAGTACCTGCCGGTCGGCCAGCGCGTCTGGCAGCTCGCCTTCACCCCGGACGAGAAGCAGCTCTACACGACCAACGGCAGCTCGAACGACGTCTCGGTGATCGATGTCGAGGCGCTGAAGGTGGTCAAGAGCATCCCCGTGGGCCTGCTGCCCTGGGGCGTGGCGATCTCGAAGAAATAAGCCGGCAAACCGGTTTAGGAGGAAACGACATGGCATGGACCACGCGCCTCGGCCTCGCCGCCGCGGCCCTGATGCTCGGCCTCGCGCCCGCGGGCGCCCTCGACCTGACGAAGAAGCGCCAGAACCTGCCCGACCTCGTGCTCGGCAACGAGGAGGGCAACGACTTCGTGGTGGAGAACAAGGACATCGAGCTGGAGGCCGGCAAGGCCTACCGTCTGCGGATCGTCGCCAAGGGCCGGCAGGAATACAAGTTCTACGCGCCGGAGTTCTTCCGCTACATCTGGCTCAACCAGATTGTGATCGAGCACAAGGAGATCCACGGTGGCGGCCCGCCCGACCACCTCGAATTCGACGATCCCGGCGAGATCGCCATCGAATTCGTTGCGATCAAGCCCGGCGAGTACCGGTGGTACGCGCAGGGGCTGGAAGAGAAGGGTCTGGCCGGTAAGATTTCGGTGAAGTGAGATGATGGACCTCGCTAAACGCACCGGCGTCGCGCTCGTCCTGCTCGCCACCCCCGCGCTGGCCGACGACAAGGCCGCCTGCCTTTCCGGCATCGCCGACATCAAGGCCAAGGTCGCGGGCCTCGCCCCCGACGCCGTCCCGCAGAAGCTGAAAAAGGCCCTGCGGGTGGCTGAGCGCGAGCAGGGCGAGGGCGAATTCGACGAGTGCCTGGAGGCCCTCGACGACGCCAAGCGGGCGCTGCCGCGATGAGCGCAGCCCTGGAGGTCGCGAACGTCAGCCACCGCTTCGGCCAGCGCGCTGCGCTCTCCGACGTGTCGATCACGGTCGAGCGCGGACGCTTCATGGCGCTGCTCGGGCCGAACGGCGCGGGCAAGACCACGTTGTTCTCGGTGATCACGCGGCTCTACAACAATCAGGAGGGCCGGGTGTCGATTCTCGGCCATCCCCTCGACCGGGAGCCGTCCCGCGCTCTGGCCCGCCTCGGCGTGGTGTTCCAGGCGCGAACCCTCGACACCGACCTCACCGTCGCGCAGAACCTGCACTACCACGCGAGCCTGCACGGCATCGCGCGCAAGGCGGCGCGTGCCCGCATCGCGCAGTTGCTCGACCGCGTCGGCCTGTCGGAGCGGCGCGACGACAAGATCCGCACCCTGTCCGGTGGCCAGTCCCGCCGCATCGAGATCGCCCGCTCGCTGATTCACGAGCCGCGCCTGCTGCTCCTCGACGAGCCGACGGTCGGCCTCGACCTCGAATCCCGCGCCGACATCGTCGCCATCGTCCGTGCGCTGGTCCGCGAAGAGGGCCTGTCGGTGCTGTGGGCGACCCACATCTTCGAGGAGATTTCGCCCGAGGACGACGCGGTGGTCCTGCACAAGGGTCGCATCGTTGCCCGCGGCAAGGCTGGCGAGATCGGCGCGCCGGGCGAGACGCTGGAGGCCGCCTTCCGCCGCCTCGTCTCCGAGCCGGGTAAGGGCGCCGGCAAAGAAACGGGAAAGTTCGCCGCATGAGCACGCCCGCCCTCACCGACGGCGCCCGGCCCGTGCCCCATGCCGGTCGGCTCGACGCCGTCGGCTACCTGATCGCGCTCGGCGGCATCGTTCGGCGCGAGCTGCTGCGCTTCTTCAATCAGAAGGAGCGGTTCTTCTCCGCGCTGGTGCGCCCGCTGGTCTGGCTGTTCATCTTCGCCGCCGGGTTTCGCAACACGCTCGGCGTCTCGATCACGCCCCCTTACGAGACCTACGTGCTCTACGAGGTCTACGTCGTGCCGGGGCTGGCCGTGATGATCCAGCTCTTCAACGGCATGCAATCGTCGCTGTCGATGGTCTACGACCGCGAGGTCGGCTCGATGAAGGTGCTGCTCACCTCGCCCTATCCGCGCTGGTTGCTGCTGCTCGCCAAGCTGATCGCGGGCGTGAGCGTCTCCATCGTCCAGGCCTACGCCTTCCTCGCCATCGCGTGGTTCTGGGAGACCGACATCCCGCCGATCGGCTACCTCGCCGCGCTGCCGGCCTTCCTGGCGGCGGGGATGATGCTCGGCGCCATCGGCCTGTTCCTGTCGTCGCTGGTGCGACAATTGGAAAACTTCGCCAGCGTGATGAACTTCGTGATCTTCCCGATGTTCTTTGCCTCTTCCGCCCTATATCCGCTCTGGCGCATCCGGGAATCGAGCGATTCGCTCTACTGGATCTGCCAGGCCAACCCGTTCACCCACGCCGTCGAGCTGGTGCGCTTCGCTCTGTACGGGAAGTTCGAGCCGCTTGCCTGCGCGGTCGTGATCGGGACCGGCCTCCTGTTCTTCACGCTCGCCGTGATCGCCTACGACCCGGGCCGGGGAATCATGGCCCGTCGCGGTGGACCGGCCGGCGAAACCCCGTGAGAGGACTTTTTATGCGCGCGCTGACTTGCACCCTCCTGCTCGCGCTTGCCGCCGGGCCGGCCCTGGCGCAGCCGAAGCAGGACCCGGACTGGCCCTGCGCCCAGCGCCGGGTGCCGACCATCGGCTACGGCGCGGTCTGGACCGGGCCGGACCCGACAGGCGCCGCGAGCGAGTGGGGCAACGACCGCGAGGCGGCGCAGCTCGCCCGCAAGCTCGCCTCCCGCCGCACGGAACTGCGCGAGGCCGACACCCTGATCGACGAGTTCGCCGAAAAACTCGATCCGGCCGAGAAAGCCAAACGCCTCACCCACGTCTTCGCGGGCGTCTACGAGATCGTCACCGGCGAGCGCAGCACGGTGATGAACGGCATCGTCCGCTACGCTCAGGGGCAGCGTCGTTTGGCCGAGCGCATCCGCGACGAGGCCGACAAGGTCAGCGAGCTGAAGGATTCGCCGGACAACGACACCACCAAGGTCGCCTCCAAGGAGGTCGCGGAACTCGAGACCAAGTTCGCCTGGGACCGCCGTATCTTCGACGAGCGCAACCAGTCGGTTTCCTACGTCTGTGAGGTGCCGACCCTGTTGGAGCAGCGCCTCGGCGAGATCGCCAAGCGCATCCAGGCGAAGCTCTGACGCGCGCTCAGGGGCAGTAGCGCAGCGGCCGGCCGAACGGATCGTCGAAGCCGGGGCCGGGGCGGAAGCCGTAATAGCTCGGCTTGCCCAAGCCGTAGGCCGAGCCGACATAGCTCGGATCGTCGGGCGCGTCGGTCGGCACCGGCGCGATCCGCGGCGCGCACCCCGCGAGCCGGCGCGGCGGCGGCAGACGCTCGCCGATGGAATCGCCCTCGGCACGAGGAAAGAACCGCGGCGCCTGCGGGCCGGGCAAAGGTTCGAGCCCGAGCAGGTCGGCGGCGTCCACCGGCGTGACGGCGAGGACGAGAAGGGCCATCGCCCACAACCGCCCGCCCGTCATCACCGCTCCCCTGCGAAAATACCCGAAAAGCCGTGGCAGTTTATGGTGAACGGTTCGTTACCGCGGCGCCTCACCCCCGCGGATAGACAATGATCGACAGATACGTCGTCGGCGTCTTCAAGAGCTTCGCCGGGCCGTGCAGGCCGTTCGAGTCGAACATCAGCGCGTCGCCGGGGCCGAGGTGATAGTCGAGGCCCGAGTGGTGATACACCACCTCGCCGGTCAGCATGTAGATGAACTCCGTGCCGACATGGCGGAAGCTGGTATAGGCCTCTGCTTCCTCTTGGAGCGTGATGAGATAGGGCTCGACCACCACGTCGCCGCGAATGCCCGCCCCCAGGAGTTCGTAGATGTGGCCGACCTTGGTGCCGCGCCGCTCGATCAGCACGCCCTGGCCGCTCTTCACATGGGAGCAGTCGCGGGTTTCCTCGAAGGCGGCGAACAGCGCGGTGATCGGCACGTTGAGCGCCAGCGCGATGGCGTTGATCGAGGCGAGCGAGGGCGAGATCGCCCCGTTCTCGATCTTCGAGATCATGCCCGGCGAGATGCCCGCCGCCGCCCCCAGATCGGCCACCGACAGGTCGCGTTCGCGCCGCAGCACCCGCACCTGATGGCCGAGCGCCTTCTCCAGCGGCCGTTCCTCGGCCGCCGGCGCGTTCGAGGCGGTGTTCAGTATGGGGCCCGCAGTCACCGTCTCGGTCTCCGGTCGGCAAGCCCGCACTATGGAGGGCGGCGCGGCGTGCCGCCAGTGAAGCGCGGGTCGCAGCGGACCGGTTCCACCGCTCACACCACCGTTTCGTTTCCCATCAAGAAATTTTAGTTCCCTTAAATTGACATGGGCCATGGCCCATGCGAGCAATCCGGCAACGGGCGGAACGGCTCGCGAGGGTGAACGCGATGTGCGGGATTGTCGGACTGTTTCTGAAGAACCCGAAGCTGGAGCCGCAGCTCGGCGCGCTGCTTGCCGACATGCTCAAGACCATGACGGATCGCGGCCCCGACAGCGCGGGCTTCGCCGTCTACGGTTCGGACGGCGCGGGCGTGAAGCTGACGCTGCGCGGCCCCGATGCGGGTGCGCTCGCCAAGGCCGTGTCCGGCCTCGAAGAGGTGCTCGGCGGCTCGGTCTCGGCCACCGCCCGCGACACCCACAGCGTGATCGCGCTGGCTTCCGATCAGGAGGAGACCGCCCGCGCGTGGCTGTCCGCCAACGCGCCCGGCATCGACGTGGTCAGCGCCGGCAAGCGGATGGAGATCTACAAGGAGACCGGGCTGCCCGAGAACGTCGCCCGGCGCTTCGACCTCTCGACGATGACCGGCACCCACGGCATCGGCCACACCCGCATGGCGACCGAAAGTGCGGTGACGACGAACGGCGCCCACCCGTTCTCGACCGGCCTCGACGAGTGCCTCGTCCACAACGGCTCGCTGTCGAACCACAACGACATGCGCCGCCGGCTCCAGCACGAGGGCATCACGTTTGCCACCAAGAACGACACCGAGGTCGCCGCCGGCTACCTCAGCTGGCGCATGCGCGAGGGCGCCTCGCTGAAGGACGCGCTGGAATCGAGCCTGACCGATCTCGACGGCTTCTTCACCTTCGTGGTCGGCACCGAATCGGGCTTCGCCGTCGTGCGCGATCCCATCGCCTGCAAGCCCGCCGTGATGGCCGAGACCGACGACTACGTCGCCTTCGGCTCCGAGTACCGGGCGCTGATCGGCCTGCCGGGCATCGACAAGGCCCGCGTCTTCGAGCCCGAGCCGGCCCGCGTCTATGCCTGGGAGCGCCACTGATGCCCGTCTACGATCTGAGAAGCGCCGGACTGCGCGACCTGAACCGCCAGCTCCACGCGCTCCGCCCCGACACCAACGAGACCCATTGGACGGTCCAGAACCCCGACGGCGCGCACGCCATCGCGGCCGGGCTCGATGCGGCCGTCACCGTCGAGATCGAGGGCAATGTCGGCTATTACTGCGCCGGCATGAACAAGCTGGCCAACGTCGTGATCCACGGCAGCGCCGGCACGGGTGTGGCCGAGAACATGATGAGCGGCTTCGTCCACGTGAAGGGCGATGTCAGCCAGTCGGCCGGCGCCACCTCGCACGGCGGCATGCTCGTCGTCGACGGCAATGCGGGGGCCCGCTGTGGCATCTCGATGAAGGGCATCGACATCCTGGTGAAGGGGTCGATCGGCCACATGTCGGCCTTCATGGCGCAGGCCGGCACGCTCACCGTGCTGGGCGACGCGGGCGAGGCGCTCGGCGACTCGCTCTACGAGGCCCGGCTCTACGTCCGCGGCTCGGTGAAGAGCCTCGGGGCCGACTGCATCGAGAAGCCCATGCGCGACGAGCACCGCGCGCAACTCGCCGAGAAGCTCAAGGCGGCCGGCCTGCTGGGCGAGGTCGGCATCGAAGAGTTCCGCCGCTACGGCTCGGCCCGCACCCTCTACCACTTCCACGTCGACAACGCCGGAGCCTACTGATGGCCGACAAGGCACCCCGCACGGCGCCGCGCTACTCGGCGACCTTCACCCCCGAGGTGATGTCCGAGATCCGCCGCGCGGCGGCGACCGGCATCTACGACATCCGCGGCGCGGGCGCGAAGCGCAAGCTCCCCCATTTCGACGACCTCCTGTTCCTCGGCGCCTCGATCAGCCGCTACCCGCTCGAAGGGTATCGCGAGCGCTGCAGCACCGAGGTGATCCTGGGCTCGCGCTTCGCCAGGAAGCCGATCCATCTCAAGACGCCGATCACCATCGCCGGCATGAGCTTCGGCTCGCTGTCCGCCAACGCCAAGGAGGCGCTGGGGCGCGGCGCCACCCTCGCCGGCACCTCGACCACGACCGGCGACGGCGGCATGACGCCGGAGGAGCGCGGCCACTCGAAGACGCTGGTCTACCAATACCTGCCGTCGCGCTACGGCATGAACCCGGACGACCTGCGCCGGGCCGACGCCATCGAGGTCGTGATCGGTCAGGGCGCCAAGCCCGGCGGCGGCGGCATGCTGCTGGGCCAGAAGATCACCGAGCGCGTCGCCGGCATGCGCTGCCTGCCCGCCGGCGTCGATCAGCGCTCCGCCTGCCGCCACCCGGACTGGACCGGGCCGGACGACCTCGAGATCAAGATCGGGGAGCTGCGCGAAGTCACCGAGTGGGAGAAGCCGATCTACGTGAAGGTCGGCGCCTCGCGCCCCTATTACGACACCGCGCTCGCGGCAAAAGCCGGCGCCGACGTGGTGGTGCTCGACGGCATGCAGGGCGGCACCGCCGCGACGCAAGACGTGTTCATCGAGCATGTCGGCCTCCCCACGCTCGCCGCGATCCGCCCCGCCGTGCAGGCCCTGCGCGATCTCGGCCTGCACCGGAAGGTCCAGCTCATAGTGTCGGGCGGCATCCGCTCCGGCGCCGACGTCGCCAAGGTGCTGGCGCTCGGGGCCGACGCGGTCGCCATCGGTACCGGCGCCTTGATCGCGCTGGGCGACAACGATCCGCGCTGGGAGGAGGAGTATCAGGCGCTGGGCACCACGGCGGGCGCCTACGACGACTGGCACGAGGGCAAGGACCCGGCGGGCATCACCACCCAGGACCCGGAGTTGATGAAGCGCCTCGATCCGGAACTCGCGGGACGGCGGCTCGCCAACTACCTCGCCGTGATGACGCTGGAGGCCCAGACCATCGCCCGCGCCTGCGGCAAGAGCCACCTGCACAACCTCGAACCCGAGGATCTGGTGGCGCTCACGATCGAGGCCGCCGCCATGGCCCAGGTGCCGCTCGCCGGCACGTCCTGGGTGCCCGGCCAGACCGGACTCTGACGACCCGAGGCCGCTCCCGCGAGAAGGAGCGGCCTTTTTCTTGGATGTGGGGCCTGGAGCGAGGCTCGGCTCACCGACGGGAGGACATCAGCATGCCGCTTGATCTCGAGATTGCCGCCAAGGAACGCGGCATCAAGTACTTCCTCGTCTCCTACACCGACCTGTTCGGCACGCAGCGCGCCAAGCTGGTGCCGGCGGCGGCGATCAAGAGCACCTGCAAGAACGGCGCGGGCTTCGCCGGCTTCGCCACCTGGCTCGACATGAGCCCGGCCGATGCCGACCTGCTGGCCGTGCCCGATGCCGAAGGCCTGATCCAGCTGCCCTGGAAGCCCGAGGTCGGCTGGCTTCCGGCGGACCTCGTGATGGACGGCAAGCCCGTCGAGCAGGGCCCGCGCAACATCCTCAAGCGCCTGATCAAGGACGCCGCCCGCGACGGCCTGCAGATGAAGACCGGCGTCGAGTGCGAGTTCTTCTTGATCACGCCCTGCGGCTCCGAGCCGGCCGACATGGCCGACAAGCAGATCAAGCCCTGCTACGATCAATCGGCCCTGATGCGCCGCTACGACGTCATCACCGAGATCTGCGACGCGATGCTGTCGCTCGGCTGGAGGCCGTACCAGAACGACCACGAGGACGCGAACGGGCAGTTCGAGATGAACTGGGACTACGATGACGCCCTCGTCACTGCCGACCGGCACGCCTTCTTCAAGTACATGACCCGCTCGATCGCCGAGAAGCACGGCCTGCGCGCGACCTTCATGCCTAAACCCTTCATGGACCTGACCGGCTCGGGCTGCCACGCCCACGTTTCGGTCTGGCGCGACGGCCGCAACGTGTTCGCCGACTCTTCCGACGAAATCGGCATGTCGCAGGAGGGCTACCACTTCATCGGCGGCCTGATCCATTCGGCCGACGCGCTCGCGGCGATCACAAATCCTTGCGTCAACTCCTACAAGCGCATCAACGCGCCGCGCACGACGTCCGGCGCGACCTGGGCGCCCAACACCGTGACCTACACGGGCAACAACCGCACCCACATGATCCGCATCCCCGATGGCGGGCGCCTGGAATTCCGCCTCGCCGACGGCGCCGCCAACCCCTACCTGCTGCAATCCGCGATCCTGGCCGCGGGCCTGGACGGCATCCGCAACCGCCGCGATCCGGGCAAGCGCCTCGACATCAACATGTACACCGACGGCCACACGGTCGAGGGCGTGAAGCGCCTGCCGCTCAACATGCTCGACGCCATGCGGGCGCTGGAGCGCTGCGACGTGCTGAACGACGCCTTCGGCTCCTTCGTGCCGAGCTACCTCAAGCTCAAGACCGAGGAGTGGAACAGCTACTGCCGCCACCTCACCCAGTGGGAGCGGGACACGACGCTGGATTGCTGACGCGAAAGAGCCTGCCCGATCCAAGGATCGGGCAGGCTCTTTCGCTGTCACTCATGTCCTGGTTCCCAAAGGACAAGTCCTTTGGCGGGGGCTCGGGGCAGCGCCCCGAGATGGCTCCGCCGGCCAGGGCTCTGCCCTGGACCCGCTCCTTTCGAAACCCGTTTCTAGAACGGGATGTCGTCGTCGAGGTCGTAGTTCGGCTTGCCGCCACCGCCACCGCCACCGCCGGAGGGACGGCGGTCACCGCCGCCCGACGAGCGGCCCGAGCCGTAATCGTCGCGTCCGCCCCGGTCGCCGCCCCGGTCGCCGCCGCGGCTGATCTGGCCGCCGCCGCCCTGGTCCTCCTCGCCCGCGAAGTCGCCGCCGCCGCCACCGCCGCGCCCGTCGAGGATCGTCATCTCGCCGCGGAAGCGCTGGAGCACGACTTCGGTCGTGTACTTCTCCACGCCCGACTGGTCGGTCCACTTGCGGGTCTGGAGCTGGCCCTCGATGTAGACCTTCGATCCCTTGCGCAGGTACTGCTCCGCCACGCGGGCGAGGTTGTCGTTGTAGATCACGACCGAGTGCCACTCGGTCTTCTCCTTGCGCTCACCCGACGCCTTGTCCTTCCAGGACTCCGACGTCGCGATGCGCAGGTTCACCACGGGGTCGCCCGAGGACAGGCGCCGGGTCTCGGGATCGCGCCCGAGATTGCCGACGAGGATCACCTTGTTGACGCTGCCCGCCATCCCACTCTCTCCATCCGATCCGATCTCACAGGGCTTGTTTGTCTCGCCCGCGATGGCGTGACCTTGGCGGTCCGGCCATCGCGGAGCAAGCCGTCGGCGCCGCTTGTGCCCGCTTCACACCGGTCCACTGCGCCGCAAATTTGTTCTACTTTTGTTCGATGCGCCGAGCAAGATGCCGATTGCTCCAAAAACCCTCCGCACCGTCATTCCGGGGCCGCGCAGCGGAACCCGGAATCCACCCGTGATGCACGGCTGCACGAAGCGTTGTGCCCAGTCGTGGATTCCGGGTTCGCTTCGCGCCCCGGAATGACGGCGGGGGAGGAAACGGCTCACGATACCTTCACCACCAGCTTGCCGAAATTGGCGCCCTTCAGCATGCCGATGAAGGCGCCCGGTGCGTTCTCCAGGCCCTCGACCACGTCCTCACGCGCCTTGACGCGGCCTGCCTTCAGCCAGCCGCCGACATCGCGCAGGAAGGCGCCGTGCAGCTCCGCAAAATCCCAGACGATGAAGCCGCGCAGCGTCAGGCGCTTGGTCAGCACGTTGCGCATCAGGAGGCCCGAGCGGTCGGGGCCCGGCGGCAGCTCGCTCATGTTGTAGCCCGAGACGAGGCCGCAGACCGGCACGCGGGCGAAGTCGTTCAGGAGCGGCAGCACCGCATCGAACACCGCTCCGCCGACATTCTCGAAATACACGTCGATGCCGTTCGGGCAGGCGCGCGCCAGGGCCTCGGGGAAGTCCGGGGCGCGGTGATCGATCGCCGCGTCGAAGTCGAGCGTGTCGGTGAGGTAGGCGCACTTCTCTGGCCCGCCCGCGATGCCGACCGCGCGGGCGCCCTTGATGCGGGCGATCTGGCCGACCATCGAGCCGACCGGGCCGGCGGCGGCGGCCACCACGACGGTCTCGCCGGCCTGCGGGCGGCCGATCTCGAGGAGCCCGGCATAGGCGGTCATCCCCGGCATGCCCAGCGCCCCGAGGTAGGCGCTCGGCGGGCCCTCCGCCGGATCGAGCTTCTGCAAGCCGCTTCCGTCGGAGACGAGATAGTCCTGCCAGCCCGCCGGGCTCAGCACGAGATCGCCGACGGCGAAGGCCGGGTTGTTCGACGCCTCGACGGCGCTCACCGTCTGCCCGACCATGGTCTCGCCGATCTCGACGGGCTTCGCATAGGATTTCGCCGCGCTCATGCGCCCGCGCATGTAGGGATCGAGGGACAGGAAGCGCGTGCGCAGCAGGATGTCCCCGTCGCGCAGGGCGTTCACACGGTTCTCCTCCAGGCGGAAATGCTCCGGCTTCGGCTCGCCGTGCGGGCGCGAGGCCAGGACGATCCGGCGGTTGACGACGGTCATGGGGCGTCTCCGGGATTGAGATGGAACCGGGCAGATGGGTCGCACGTCGGTCCCGGCAATCATGCGGAAGTGGTGCGATGCGGACGAAGGCTGTGGGCGTCGCGCTGGCGGCGCTGACGATGGGAGGCGCGGCAATGGCGGCGGGCGACCCGCTGGAGCGGTATGTCTGGAAGGCGCGGGTGCTGGTCGTGTCCGCGCCGGATGCAGGCGACGCCCGGCTCGCGGCCCAGCGTCAGGCGCTGGCCTCGGCCCGCACGGGCTTGTCGGAACGCGATCTCGTCACCGTCGAGGCCGTGGGTGGGGACGCGGAGGCGGTGGCGATCCGCAAGCCCCTCGGGCTACCCGCGGACGCCTTCCGGGCGGTGCTGGTCGGCAAGGATGGCGGGGCCAAGCTCACGTCGCCCGAGCCGATCCCGCCGCAACGCCTGTTCTCGACCATCGACGCCATGCCGATGCGCAAGGACGAGATGCGGCGCTGAGGGCCGGCCTGCCTCTTACCCCCCTCCCCTGCTCTCTCGGCGAAAACTTCCTCGGTTTTCGGGCCCCCCTGGGCGCGTTATCTCGCCCTCTCGCGACGGCCCCGATACGGCGCCGGGCCGGCGAAAAGTTTCATTCAGCCTGTTTCGGAAATGTTGCGTCGGGCGTGGCCCGGCCCGCGCGCCATGTGCGCTGGCGCAATGCCTCGGCAATCTGTCCAGCCTAGGTTCAGCCTCACACGAGAGCCGACAAGGCTCCGCCCTGGAGCCGTATCCGGCCCGATCGCATCGGGCCGACGTCTCCAGGTTCTTGTTTTGGCGCGCATTCTTTCGACGAACCGGCGTCCGCTTCGTCGGAATGCGCTCAGAGGGGCGGACATCATGCGGGACCTGTTCAAGATCGCGGCGGCCGGTGCGGTGCTCAGCGCCTACGCCGCCCTGGTGCCCTCGGTGGTCGAGGCGGTGCCCGCTCAGCCTGAGACCAAGGCCTTCACCCATCGCCTGCCGCAGGCCGGCGGGGCCGGTCCGGTCAGCATCCGCCTCGAGACCACGGAGACCGGGGCCCGTTCGTTCGACGCCCGCCGGCCGCTCGTCGTCGGCTTCTCGGCGGGCGGAGCCTCCCGTTGACCACCGCGGACGCGCCCCTCCTCGCCGCGGTGTTCGTCGTCGGCCTGGGTGCGGCCGTGATCCTCAACGCCCTGCTGCTCGCCTGAGCCCTTTTCCCGGCGCGAAGGGCGCTTCAGCCCGTGGCGGCCAGCGCGTGCACGTTGCCGCGCAGGCCCGCACAGAGGTCGTCGACCTCCGCTTGATCGAGGGCATCGCCGCTGGTGGCCGCGATGGTGTCGATCAGGTCGTCCTTCCGGGGGTCGAACGGGTGACCCTGCATCCGGTAGAACTGGTAGTAGCGCAACGCCGCCAGGAGCGTGTCACGCTCGCGAGCGGTCACGGTCAGGTTCTGCGTGGTCATGGGAGTCCCCTTGGCTTGCAACGAACGCCTGGACGAGGCCGCGCGCGACTCGGCCAAGCTCGACCGTTGTAGCCCCGGGAGAGCGGGTCCGTAAATGAATGGACGTTAAGGAACCGGCGATCGCTCAGGCCGGCTCCCGCTCCGCCCCGGCCCGCGCCTCCGCGGAATCTCGACCCGGCAAGCCGTAATAATCCTCCAGGATGCGCGGGTAGACCGTCGGGCGGAAGGCCGGCTGTTCGGCCCTCAAGGCGTCGAGCGGCAACGCCAGCAGGGCCGCGTTGAGCCGTTGCGGGTCGCCGATCAGCGCCGGGTCGAGACGAAACCCTTGGCCCAGTTCCGCCAGCCGCTCGGCTTGCGCGCCGAAATCGAACACCGCCGGGGGCACACGGGCCGCGAGCGCCAGCGAGAGCGTGTAGCAATAGGTCTCCGGCCAGATCGAGGGCAGCAGGATCAGGTCGGGGTCGAGCCGTGCGAGTTCCGCGAAGGCCGCCGCGGCGCCGTCGTAGGGGCCGGTTTCTTGCACGCCCACGGCCTGCATCACCTTGGGCACGCTGCTATGCCCGATGAGGGTGTAGGCGATCGGCAAGTCGCGCAGCTGCGCGTCCAGCGCGAGGTCGTGGACGACGTCGAAGCCCTTGTGGATACCGATCGAGCCGATCACCGCCACCCGCAGCGGTCCGTCCCGGCGCCGGGACGGGCGCGGGGGGGGCTCGGGCACCCGGTCCTCGTGCGGGCGCAGCGTGATGTGGTCGAGACCGAGCACGCCCCCGATGCGCGCGGCGAGATCGTGCGAGGGCGCATAGACCCGTCGCGCGCTCCGCAGGAACCCGGCCCAGGCCTGGTGGCGCGCCTCCGGGTCGGGCGGCGGCGTCTCGGGCTCGTCGTCGAGGCGGATGCAGGTGCGGCAGACCGAGGGCGCCGGCAGCCCGCAATAGACGCCCTCGGGCCGCACGAGATGGTTGCGGTGGCAGACGGCCGAATAGTCGTGCAGCGTCGCGTCGTAGCCGGTGGGCAGGCCGGCGATCAGGTCCATCAGGGCGAGCGTCGAGGACCAGTCGAGCCCGACGAGCGAGTGGACGTGGACGAGGGCCGGATCGAGCCAGGCGATCAGTTCGGCGACGAAATCGATCTCGTGGGCAAGCGAGATCGGCTCCAGCACCGAGGCCGGGAAGTCGATGCCGCTCGCCTCCGGCAGGTCGGCCCGCAGGCCGGTCAGTTCGTCGGTGCGCAGATAGACCGCGTCGAGCCCGGCTTCGGCGAGGCGCGCGCTCATCGCCTCGACATGGGTCTCGATGCCGCCGCCGAAATCGTGGGTGACGATGAGCGCGACGCGCCGGCCCGCCGCCGCGGTCGCGCGGCGGGCGAAGCGGTAATGGTCGAGGCGGCGCCGCGCGAAGCGGGCCGGATCGACCTGGATGTGAGTCTCGATCCGGCGCTGGTAGTCGGCGTGCTTGGTCAGCACCGTGCGGAAGATGTCGGCGCCCTTGGTGGCGATGAGCGCTCCGAACGAGACCGAGCCGGAGTGGAACACGAACACGTCGTGGGCGAGCACGTTGGCAAAGCCGGCCTTGAGCGCCCGCATGCAGAAGTCGTTCTCCTCGCCGTAGCCGCGTCCGAAGGTCTCGGCGTCGAGGGGGCCGACGGCGTCGATCACGGCCCGGCGCATGTAGAAGCAGAAGCCGACGCCGGTCGGCACGGGGGAGCGGGTGCCGGCGTTGCAGACCTTGGCGTAGGCGTCGATCTCGGCAGGGCCGATCTCCAGCTGCGCCTGGTTGTCGATGCAGAAGACCGGGTAGCTGCAGATCGTGGCGTTGTTGGAGAACGGCGTCACCGTGGCGATGCGGGAATCGTCCGCGGCGTGCCGGAGCAGGCGGTCGAGCCAGTCGCCGAAGACGACGATGTCGGCGTTCAGCAGCACCACGTCGCGGCACCCCGCCAGCTCCAGGCCGCGGTTGCAGGTGCGGACGAAGCCGAGGTTCTCAGAGTTCCGTTCGAGCACGAACAGGCCGCGCCCGGCCAGCTGCGCGAGCGCGGCGGAAAGCGCCGGCTCGGGGCTGGAATCGTCGATCACGAGGAGGGCGAAGGACGTCGCCTGGCGCGCGCTCAGCACCGCATGGATCGCGCGAAGGGTGTCGTCCCGGCCCTTGTAGACCGGCATGATCAGGACGACCGATGCCCCCGCGAGGTCGGCGGCGGCCCGCGCTTGCGCCCACTCGTCCTCGCTCGGCGCGACCTGCGTCGGCCAGGGCCCGCGCCCGTAGGCGTTCGGCTTGAAGCCGCGTTCGCGTCCCACCGCGAGGTAGTGGAAGAACGGGTTCACGCCGGGGGCGATCTCGCGGCGGTACTGCGAGCGGTAGAAGCGGATGGAGAAGTGCGGGTTCGGGTCGCGGTCCTCGCGCACGCCGAAATCGAGGAAGTGGCGGATCGGATCGACGCCGGAATGGCGGATGTCGGCGTTGCGGTCGAGGTAATACGCTTTGTCGAATTCGGCGGCGACCGCCTCGTAGACCTGCGCGTCGGTGGCGTCCGCCGGATCGGCCGGGAGCCGGACCGCCGCCCCCGTTCCCCGCCGCTCGGGCAGGTTTTCCGCGGAGGGATTCAGCCGCCGTGTCGAAACGAGATGGTAGAACGGGCTGACGTCGAGGCGGCGCACATGAGCGTGGGCCTGGAGATAGGCGGTGCCGTCGAAGGCCTCGTTCGGCGACAGCCCGCGCCGCCAGCCCTTGGTGAGGTAGTGTTGAAGCGGGTCTTCCCCGCCCTCCTCCAGCCCGGCGACGCGGGCGTAGAAGCGGGCGTCGAAATACGGCGCGATCACCTCCGCCTGGAGCGCGACAACGTCCGGCCCCGGCCGGGTCGGCACCCGCAGCCGCTCGGGGGCCGAGAGCCGGGCGTAATGGAGGAGCGGGTTCTCCGGCACGCCGTCCGGCAGATGGCGGTCGGCATAGTAGAGCGTCGCGAACACGGCCGACGGGTTGCGGCCCTCGCGCCAGCCGTGGTCGAGATAGTGCAGGAGCGGGTCCATCCCGCCCGCGGCCACGTCGGGATATTCCGTCCGGTAGAACTCCGCGTCGAAGAAGGGTTGGGCCGACGCGGCGTCGCGGCGTTTCGGCCGAAGCAGCCTCGGCAGCTTGATCACGATCAATCCTTCGTCACGGCAATGGGCAGCGGCATCGGCTTCCGCCCGGTCCCTACACCGTCGATGGCGAAGCCTGGGAGCGAAAAGATGGCGCCAGCCCGCCGCCCCCCGAGGATTGATCCGCGCCCCCTTCCCCCGCCCCCGGCTTCGGCCTTAATTGCAGCCTGCCGCCGATGGGTGCGGTCATCGATGCGGCATCGCCCCGGGAGGGCACGATTTCCGACGGTCTCTGGTCTTCGGCGCTCGGTCTTCTGGCCGTCGTCGCCCTCGTCCTCGCCAACGGCTTCTTCGTCGCGGCGGAATTCTCCCTCGTGGCGGTGCGGCGCAGCCGGATCGCCGAACTCGTCAACGAGGGCCGGCTGAACGCCAAGGCGCTGCAACGCGCCACCGACCGGCTCGACGCGCATCTCGCCGCGACGCAGCTCGGCATCACCCTGTCCTCGCTCGCGCTCGGCTGGGTCGGCGAGCCGGCGCTCGCGCATCTGATCGAGCCCGCCTTCGCGTGGCTGCCGCCGATGGCGGTGGGCGTCACCACGCACACGCTCGCCGTCGTGCTGGCGTTTGCGATCATCACCACCCTGCACATCGTGCTGGGCGAGCTGGCCCCGAAAAGCCTCGCGCTCCAGCGCAGCGAGCGCACCGCGCTCGTCATCGTGCGCCCGCTCGGCATCTTCCTGCTGGTGTTCGGCCCGGCGATCCACTTCCTCAACGGGCTCGGCAACGGCGTGCTGCGGCTGCTCGGCCTGCGCCCCGGCGAGGGTGAGGGCCACCTCCCCTCGCCCGCCGAACTCAGCCTGCTCGTCACCGCGAGCCACGAGGCCGGCCTGCTGCACGAGGCGCAGGAGGACGCGGTCGCCCGCATCCTCGCCATCGGCGAGCGGCGCATCCGCGAGATCATGACGCCGAGGAACGAGGTCGACTGGGTCGATCTCGGCGATTCCCAGGAGGAGATGATCGAGGCGGTGCGCGCCTGCCGCCACGAGCAGATCGTGGTGAGCCGCGGCCAGATCGACGACGTCGTCGGCGTGCTGCGCAAGCAGGACCTGCTGGACCAGTTCCTCGACGGCAAGCCGCTCGACGTGAAGGCCGCGACCCGCGAGCCCATCGTCGTCCACGAGGGGCTCGCGATCCTCAAGGTGCTGGAGATGTTCCAGACCAAGCCCGTGCGCATGGCGATCGTCGTGGACGAGTACGGCAGCCTGGAGGGCATCATCACCCAGACCGACCTCCTGGAGGCCATGGCCGGCGAGATTCCCGAGCCCGGCGAGGAGAAGATGGTGGTCGAGCGCGAGGACGGCTCGCTCCTCATCGACGGCATGATGCCGGCGGGCGACGCCTTCGACCGCCTCGGCTTCACGGACAAGCCGCGCTCGGACGACTTTTCCACCTTCGCCGGCTTCTTCATCGTCCATCTCGGCCGCATCCCGACCGAGGGCGATGTCATCGAGGCCCAAGGCTGGCGCATCGAGGTGGTCGACATGGACGGACGGCGGATCGACAAGGTGCTGGCGCAGAAGGTGGCGGCTTAACGGGCAACGAGGCAGCGGCGGCACCGAGCGAAACGGCAGCTTTTATCGAATGTTGTTGTCCGCAACCGTTCGGCCACAGCTGCAATCAGGGCGACATGGTACCAGGGCGTATCTGTTCTCGTCAGGCTGCCTCCCGTGCTCCGGAAAATGCTCCCTCTCGGCGTCGCCGCCGCGTTCCTCGGCGGCTGCGCCTCGACGCCGCTCGTGCCCTTCAACGCCGACCAGACGAAGTCCCGGGAGCAGGAAATCAGGCTGAGTTTCGCTAGACTGGTCGCGCGCAGCAACGCCCTCGGCGTGGACAACTGGCTGGTCGGCAAGCGCTACTACAACAGCGCCCAAATCAGCGTTCCGCCGCGGGAGGCCGGGATCAATCCCGTCTGCGTCAAGGTAACGGTCGCCAACGACGTCACCGGCGTTCGCAACCGCGGTATCTCGGGCGATGTCGTCGAGGGACCGAGCGGCATGTCGGTCACCATCAACAAATACGCCGACGACTCCGACCAGCGCTGCAAGGCGCCATTCACGCCGTTCCCGGAGCTGGAAACGCTGTCGCCGAAATAGCCGCGCGGCCACCCTGTTTTGGTCGAGACAGCGGATGGACGAGACTTGCAGGTCAGGTGCATCTCCGTCAGCCTGTCGCCGGGATCGGCCAGGGGCCGAATGCGAATTGCCGTCGCCGGGACACGATGAACATCGAGAACATCTTCGTGCTGACGGGTGCCGGCATCTCCGCCGAGAGCGGGCTCGGCACGTTTCGCGACCGCGGCGGGGTGTGGAGCCGGTTCGATCCGATGAAGCTCGCCACGCCCGAGGCCTTCGCCGCCGATCCGGTGCTGGTGCACGACTTCTACAACATGCGCCGCCGCGACGCGGTGAAGGCCGAGCCCAACCCGGCCCACGCGGCACTCGCCCGGCTGGAAGCGGAGCTGACGGCGCGCGGCGGGCGGCTTTTCCTGTGCACGCAGAACGTCGATGACCTGCACGAACGGGCGGGTTCGCGCGAGGTCGTCCACATCCACGGCGAGTTGGTGCGGGCGCGCTGCACGGCCTGCGGCGCCAGCCGGGAGTGGCGCGAAGACCTTTCGGTCGAGACGCCCTGCCCGGCTTGCGAAAAGACCGGCGGGATGCGGCCGGACGTGGTGTGGTTCGGCGAGATGCCCAAGCATCTCGACGCGATCGAGGATGCGCTGCTCAAGTCCGATCTGTTCGTGGCGATCGGCACCTCGGGGGCGGTCTATCCGGCGGCGGGCTACGCCGCGCAGGCGCGGGAATTCGGCATTCCGACGCTCGCGCTGAACCTGGAAGCCGCCGACAATGCCGGGATGTTCGCCAAGACCCGCCTCGGGCCCGCGAGCGAGACCGTGCCGGCCTTCGTCGCCGACATTTTGGCAGGGGGTGACGGCGCGGGCTGAATCACGCCCCTCCGAGCGTCGCGGGGACGGGCCTGCGCCCCTGATCCGGTGGATTCCCGTGCGGCATCGGCTTTTGCCGCAAGCCGGCATCCACCTTTCGGGCCGACGCTCTAGTTCCCCCAAAACGTCGCCGCACGGGAAGCAGGGCCGGCGGGCGGGGCATGGCTCCAACCGTCGCCGTGGCCTGCCTCTTGCTCCGGTACGGCGGAAGACGATGGGAGGGGTGGCGCGGATGGCGCACACGGCGTTCGACGAGATGAACGGGGGCGGGGTCGGCCAAGCCGATCCGGCTGCCGTGCGGCAGGCCTACGACATCCTCAAGGCCTGGCTCGACAAGACCTCCCCGGAGCATTTCAACACCCGCCGCAGCCAGGCCGAGATGCTGTTCCGGCGCATCGGCATCACGTTCGCGGTCTACGGCGCCAACGAATCGACCGAGCGGCTGATCCCGTTCGACATCATCCCCCGCGTGCTGACCAAGCCCGAGTGGGACTTTCTGGAGCGCGGGCTGAAGCAGCGGGTCACCGCGCTCAACGCCTTCATCAACGACATCTACGGCGCCGAGGAATGCATCAAGGCCGGGATCATCCCGCCCGACCTCGTCTATCGCAACCCGCATTACCGCATGGAGATGCGCGCCTTCGACGTGCCGCACGATCTCTACGTCCACATCGCCGGCATCGACATCGTCAGGACCGGCGAGAACGACTTCTTCGTGCTCGAAGACAACGCCCGCACGCCCTCCGGCGTCTCCTACATGCTGGAGAACCGCGAGGTGATGATGCGGCTCTTCCCCGAGCTGTTCTCGCGCCACCGCGTCGCACCGGTCGAGAATTATCCGGATGCCCTGCTCGCGACCCTCCGCAGCCTCGCGCCGCACTCGGCCACGCGCGACCCGACCGTCGTGCTGCTGACGCCGGGGCGCTACAACTCCGCCTTCTACGAGCACTCGTTCCTGGCGGACAAACTCGGCGTCGAACTGGTGGAGGCGGGCGACCTCTTCACCAAGGACGACGTGGTCTACATGCGCACCACCGAGGGGCCGCGCCGGGTCGACGTGATCTACCGCCGCCTCGACGACGATTTTCTGGATCCCCTCGTCTTCCGCCCGGATTCGGTGCTCGGTGTCCCCGGCCTGATGAACGCCTACGAGCGCGGAAACGTGACGCTCTCGAATGCCGTCGGCACCGGCATCTCCGACGACAAGGCCGTCTACAGCTACATGCCGGAGATCGTGAAGTTCTTCACCGGCGAGGAGCCGATCCTGCACAACGTGCCGACCCATCGCTGCCGCGAGCGGGAGGCGTTCTCCTACGTGATGGACAACCTCAAGGACCTCGTGGTCAAGGAGGTCAACGGCTCGGGCGGCTACGGCATGCTGGTTGGCCCGCACGCGACCAAGCGCGAGATCGACGAGTTCGCCAAGAAGCTGCGGCACGCGCCGGACAACTTCATCGCCCAGCCGACGCTCTCGCTCTCCACCTGCCCGACCTTCGTGGCCTCGGGCGTCGCCCCGCGCCACGTGGACCTGCGCCCGTTCGTGCTGGCCGGCGCCGACGAGATCCGCATCGTGCCGGGCGGGCTGACCCGCGTCGCCCTGAAGGAGGGCTCGCTCGTGGTCAATTCGAGCCAGGGCGGCGGCACCAAGGACACCTGGGTGCTGGATGCGTGAGCATCCCGACCACCCGCTGAGCAACTTTTCCGTGGGGCGCCGCGGGCCTCTGCCTCGAAACCGGGCAGATGCCACGCCGACCGCCACCACGCCCGCGAGCTGAACGCCCATGCTGTCCCGCACCGCCGACAACCTCTACTGGCTCTCGCGCTACGCCGAGCGCGCCGACTTCCTCGCCCGCATCCTCGACGCGGCCCATCGGCTGGCGGCGCTGCCGTCGAGCTATGGCGGGCGCGAATCGAACGAGTGGGCCTCGGCCCTCCTGTCGGCGGGCGATCCGGAGCTGTTCCGCACGCTCTACGACACGGTCAACGAGCACACGGTCTGCAACTTCCTGGCCTTCTCGGCCGCCAACCCGTCCTCGATCCGCTCCTGCATCGCCACCGCGCGGGAGAACGCCCGCTCGATCCGCACGGCGCTCACCACCGAGATGTGGGACACGATCAACGGCGCGTGGCTGGAGCTGCGCTCCTACGAGGGCCGCGACTTGAGCCGGGAGGAGTTCACGCAGTTCCTCGACTGGGTGAAGCGCGTCTCGCTCACCTTCGACGGCTCGGCCTACCGGACGATGCTGCGCAACGACGCCTACTGGTTCACCCGGGCCGGCACGGCGATCGAGCGGGCCGACAACACCGCCCGCATCCTCGACGTGAAGTACCAGATCCTGCTGCCGGCCTCCGAGCGGGTCGGCGGTTCGCTCGACTACTTCCAGTGGACCACGATCCTGCGCGAGGTCTCGGCCTTCAACGCCTATCACTGGGTCTACCGCGAGAGCATCAAGCCGCTGCTGGTGGCCGACCTGCTGATCCTCAACCACGAGATGCCGCGCTCGCTGGCGAGCTGCTACCGCATGCTGGTCGAGCATCTCGACCTCATCGCCGACGCCTACGGCCGCCGCGGCGAGAGCCAGCGGCTCGCCAGCAAGATGCGGGCGAAGCTCGGCAGCGCCGACATCGAGCGCGTCTTCGCCTCGGGCCTGCACGAGTTCATCCAGGGCTTCATCGGCGAGAACAACGCGCTCGGGGCGGCGATCAGCGAGCAGTATCTGGTATGATGGTGGCTTCGGCCTGATCGCGACGGCGGCACAAGCATCGCCTCTCCCCGCCCGAAGTCGGGCCGGCTCATCTTCGGTCTTTGCTTGCCGATCCGGGTCAAGCCCTGGATCGGTCGGGGAGAGGGGGAAGCACGAACCCCGCCGCGCGTCCGTCGTCGCACCGGCTTTTGTTGCACCGCACCTATATTGCCTGACTCAGATCCCCTGCTCACGCTGTAAATCACAAGAGAATGTCGCTTCGCGACAATCTCCATCGTCACGACGGATCAAACTGCGCAGGGCTGCAGGGCTGTCTCGCGCAGGCTGCACGCCTCATGAATCAAAAGTCGGGGCGCTGCTCCTCGGGAGGATGGCGGCGGCCGGGCGCGCGCCCGCCGCGCGGGCGTACCCGCATCGCCACCGTCCCGACGAGCCCGAACGATCGCCCCGGACCGCCACGGAGAGACCGAGGGATGCTGTCGCAGCACGTCGAATCCGACAAGGAGTGGAAACCGTCCGACTGCACCGTCACCGAGCCGGCGACGGTCAACCGGGCGATTTCGGCGGCCTCCATCGGCAACGTCGCCGAATGGTACGATTTCGGCGTCTACGCCTTCTTCGAGCCGGTGATCCAGAAGGTGTTCTTCTCCAACCTCTCCCATCCGATGGGCGAGATCGCGACCTTCGGCCTGTTCGCGGTGGCGTTCCTGATCCGGCCGCTCGGCGGGGCGTTCTTCGGGCCGTTGGCCGACCGGATCGGCCGCAACAAGGTGCTCGCCGCCACCATGATCCTGATGGCGGTCGGCACCTTCGCCATCGGCTGCATCCCGAGCCAGGAGAGCATCGGCCTCCTGGCGCCGCTCCTGCTGCTCGCCGCCCGCCTCGTGCAAGGCTTCTCGACCGGCGGCGAGTACGGCAGCGCCATGACCTTCATCGCCGAGTACGCCCCGGACCGGAAGCGCGGCTTCCTCGGCAGCTGGCTCGAGTTCGGCACCTTCACCGGCTACCTGCTCGGCGCCATCGTGGTCACGCTCGCCCACATCGCGATGACCGAGCAGCAGCTGCTCGACTGGGGCTGGCGCCTGCCGTTCTTCCTCGCCCTGCCGCTCGGCCTGATCGGCCTGTATCTGCGCTCGCAACTCGCCGAGACGCCGGCCTTCGCCGCCCTCGAACAGGAGGCCGAGGAGCGCGAGAAGAGCGCGCGCGCGACCCAGAGCTACCGCGACGTCTTCGCCCTGTGGCCCTACGCTCTGGTCTGCATGGGGCTGGTGCTGGCCTGGAACGTGCCGAACTACATGCTGACGGCCTACATGCCGACCTACGTGACGCAGACGCTGCCGACGATGCAGGGCAGCGGCGGCATCTCGGCCACGGCCTCGCAGGTCCTCCAGATCGTCGTGATGGTGATCGCGCTGCTGGCGATCCCGCTGGTCGGGCACCTGTCGGACCGGTTCGGCCGCAAGCCGTTCGCGCTCGCCGGCGCGGTCGGCCTCGTGGTGCTGGCGCTGCCGATGATCCTGCTGATCCGCAGCCAGAGCGAGTCGGCGGTGTTCACCGGCCTCCTGATGATGGGCCTGCTGCTGATCTGCTTTTCCGCCACCATGCCCTCGACCCTGCCGGCGCTGTTTCCGACCAACATCCGCGCGACCGGGCTGTCGATCGCCTTCAACGTCTCGGTCTCGCTGTTCGCCGGCACGACCTCGCTGGTGGTGGGCTCGCTCGTCGCCTTCACCGGCGACCTCAACTGGCCGGCCTATTACCTGATGATCGCAGGCGCGATCGGCGTCGCGTCGGTGCTGGCGATCCGCGAGCCGAACGGCTCCAGCATGTGGGGCTCGCCCCCGGCCGCCGCGAGCGAGGCGGAGGCGCGCGACCTCGTGGCGAGCTACAACGCCGCTTCGACCGGCACCGCTGCGCCGCCGCTCGGCCCCGTGCCGCCGCAGGTGGTGTGAGACGGGCATAAGCTCCGTCCTGCCAACGCTTTGGGCACGCAAGGCGATTCCCAAAGCGCGCATCCCGCCCTATAGCGTGCTGCTGTTTCACGGAAACAGCAGCACGCTATAGCTCTTTGTAGCCGCACGATGATTTCGGAAAACCGGATTCCACTTTTCCGCATCGTGCTCTAGCTTGCCCGCAAGGCGCCGAGGCAGGACCATCACGGCATGCGCATCCGCATCGTCCACGACACCGTCTACACCTACGAGCAGCCGGCCCGCGGCCTGATCCAGCTCATGCGGCTGACACCGCGCGACCATGACGGGCAGCACGTGCGCGAGTGGCGCATCGAGCCCTCCGTGAACGGGCGGCTGACCGCGCGCGAGGACGGCTACGGCAACCTCGTCCACTGGTTCACGGCGGACGATCCCACCGACGCGCTGACCGTGCGGGTGACCGGCGAGGTCGAGACCTTCGAGACCGACGGCATCGTCCGCGGCGCGGTCGAGCGCCTGCCCGACCTGTTCTACCTGCGCGACACGCCGCTGACCGAGGCGAGCCCGGAGATCCAGGCTTTCGCCAAGCGCGTCGCGGGCGAGGGCGACGGCAGCCCGTTGGCGATCCTGCACCGCCTGCTCGCCGCCGTGCCTGAGACGGTGGCCTTCGTCCCCGGCCCGGCCAGCGCCAGCACCAGTGCGGCGCAGGCTTTCGCCGCGGGCAGCGGCGTCTGCCAGGACCTCGCCCAAGTCTTCGTCACGGCCGCGCGCCATCTCGAAATCCCGGCCCGCTACGTCTCCGGCTACGTCCGCCGCGACGACGAGGAGGAGGACGCAGCCCACGCCTGGGCCGAAGCCCTGGTGCCCGATCTCGGCTGGGTCGGGTTCGATCCGGCCTACGGATTCTCGACCACCGAGGCGCATGTCCGCGTCGCCACCGGCCTCGACTATCTCGGCGCCGCCCCGATCCGCGGCAGCCGCACCGGCGGCGGCACCGAGACGCTGACCGTGACGCTGCAGGTCGGCGAAGGCGGGGCACAGGCGCAGCGCAGCCGGGGGCAAGGTCAGGGACAGACGCAGAGCCAATCGCAGGGCGGCTGAGGCCTGCCCGAAAGATCGGCTTGCCGGGCAAGGCCGCGCCGTGCCATCCGGCGGGCTCAAGCGTTCCTGCAAGGCCCCGTGCCGCCATGACCTACTGCGTCGGAGTGCTCGTCGAGGACGGGCTCGTGATGATCGCCGACACCCGCACCAATGCGGGGCTCGACAACATCTCGACTTACCGCAAGCTCCACTTGTTCAACGTCGCCGACGAGCGGGTGATGATGCTGGCCTCGGCCGGCAACCTGTCGATGACGCAGTCGGTCCTGTCCATGCTGCACGAGGGCGTGGACGACGAGGAGACCGAAGGGCCGCCCCCGCGCCTGCGCGACGCGCCGACGATGTTCAAGGCGGCCCAGCTCGTCGGCCGGGCGATCCGCCGCGTGCGCGAGATCGAGAAGGCCGGCGCCGAGGCGGCCAACCTCCGCATGGAGGTCTCGTTCCTGTTCGGCGGCCAGATCGGCGCCGAGCCGATGCGGCTGTTCATGATCTACTCGGCGGGCAACTTCATCGAGTGCAGCCGCGACGCGCCGTTCCTGCAGATCGGCGAGCACAAATACGGCAAGCCGATCCTCGACCGCGCCGTCACCTTCGAGACCGACCTCTACGATGCGCTGAAGGTCGGCCTCGTCTCGATGGACTCGACCATGCGCTCGAATCTCGGCGTGGGCCTGCCCATCGACATCGCGGTCCTGCGCCGCAACGCGCTCGCTCTCGAAGTGAACTACCGGATCGAGGCCGGCGAGACCTATTTTCACGACCTGCGCGAGCGCTGGTCGGCGGCCTTGCGCGCCGCGCACCGGGCGATCCCGCGCCCGCCCTACGGGCCGCCGCGATAGGCCAACACCCTCCAACCCCCTCGTCCCATCCCCCCTCATCCTGAGGTGCTCAGCCGAAGGCTGAGCCTCGAAGGAGGGCTCCAGCTCGCGCGCGATCCGCTGGAGCCCTCCTTCGAGGCTTCGCTTTCGCTCCGCGCCTCAGGATGAGGGGGATGGGCGGGATTGGCCGGCGTCCCTACCCCACCAGCCGCGCGACGATGGCCCACACCGCCTCCCGATCCGCCGGGGCGCGGTCGACCGAGCGGTGGATTGACAGCCCCTCGATCATCGCGTCGAGCGCCTTGGCCGTCTCCGGGGCGAAGTGGCGCCCCAATGCCGCGCGGCTCTTGTCCATCCAGTCGCGCATGACGGCTTGCAGCGCGGGGCGGCGGGCGGCGAAGGCGTAGAGTTCGTAGCTGAGCAGCATGGTGCGCGGCGTTGCCCAGCTCTCGTCCACGACGAGATCGACCACCGCCTCGCAGGCTTCTTCACGGTTCGAGGCCGCGGCGAGCCGCTCGGTGAAGCGGGCCGCCACCGTGTCGGCGAGCAGCGTGAACGCCTCGCTCAAGAGCGGCTCCAGCCCCTCGAAATGATACGTCATCGAGCCGAGCGGCACGTCGGCGGCAGCCGCGATTCTGCGATGCGTGGTGCCGGCGACGCCGTGCTCGGCCACCACGTCGAGGGCAGCGCGCAGGATGCGGGCGCGGCGGTCGGGATCGTGGCGGCGCGAGGCGGAGGGCAAGCGGGCTTCCGGCGGTTGGCTTTTCAAAACGATGCGTACATATGTACGCATCGCTTCCGGCAACGGAAGCCCCTCCCCTCGGATCCCCGACACGGAAGGCCTCGGATGACGACCAAGACGCAGAAGCAGCGAATGCTGGCGGGCGAACTCTACGTCGCCGACGATCCCGAGATCGCCGCCGACAATCGGCGCATCTCGGAATGGATGGACCGCTATAACGCGACCAACACCCTGAGCCAGCCGGAGCGGCAGGCGCTTCTGGAGGAAGCGTTCGCCAGCGTCGGCGCGGGCTGCAACATCCGCCCGCCCTTCACCTGCGATTACGGCTACAACATCCGCCTCGGGCGCGGCGTGTTCCTGAACTTCAATTGCTGCATCCTCGACGTGGTCGCGGTCTCCATCGGCGACCTGACGCAGATCGGCCCCGGCGTGCAGATCCTCACCGCCGACCACCCGCGCGACCCGGCCGAGCGGCGGCAGATGCTCGAATTCGGGCGCCCGATCACCATCGGGGCCAATGTCTGGATCGGCGGCGGCGCCCTGATCCTGCCCGGCGTCACCATCGGCGACGACGCCATCATCGGCGCCGGCAGCGTCGTCACCCGCGACGTGCCGCCGGGCGGCACCGCCGTCGGCAATCCGGCCCGCCTACGCTGAATCAAAGGTTTCGAAAGGACGAGTCCTTTCGTGGGTCCAGGGCAAAGCCCTGGTTTGAAGGGAAACCGGGGCGCTGCCCCGGTGCCCCGCCAAAGGACTTGGTCCTTTGGAATCCCATGACCAGGGACTCAGATCAGCTTTAGACCTTTCAGGCTGGCGTGGCCGTCGCGGCCGAGGATGACGTGGTCGTGGACCACGATGCCGAGGGGGTCGAGCACCGTGACGATCTCGCGGGTCATGCGGATGTCGGGCCCCGAGGGCGTCGGATCGCCGGACGGATGGTTGTGCGCCAGGATGATCGCGGTGGAGGACAGCTCCAGCGCCCGCCGCACCACCTCGCGCGGATAGACCGGCGTGTGATCGACGGTGCCGCGGCCCTGCACCTCGTCGGCGATGAGGTGGTTGCGCCGGTCGAGAAAAAGCACCCGGAACTCTTCGCGGGGCGAAAAGGCCATCGTCGCCCGCAGGTATTCGATCAGAGCGCTCCACGAGGCGAGCAGGGGACGGGCCGCGATGGCGCCCTTGGCGAGGCGGCGTCCGGCGGCCTCCATCAGCTTCAGATCGGAAATCACCCCCGCGCTGACGCCCTCGACCTCGGCGAGCCGCGCCGGCTCGGCGGAGAGCACCTCGGCGAACGAGCCGAACCGGCGGATCAGCGCCTTGGCGAGCGGCTTCACGTCCCGCCGGGGGATCGCCCGGAACAGGGCGAGTTCGAGCAGCTCGTAATCCGGCAGCGCATCGGGCCCGGCTTCCGCGAACCGGGCGCGCAGGCGCTCGCGATGGCCGTGGTAGTGCGGCGCCTCCGCGGGCATCGCCTCGGCGAGCCCCGGCAGGTCGGCGGCGGGATCGGGCGGCCGGCGGGCCATCGCGGTCGGCGCGTCGTAAGGACCGTCCCTCAGTCCTGGGGCTTGGGCTGGTCGAGCCCCTTGGGCGAGAGCGTGAAGATCTCGAAGCCGGTCTCGGTCACCGCCACGGTGTGCTCGAACTGCGCCGAGAGCGAGCGGTCGCGGGTCACGGCGGTCCAGCCGTCGGCCAGCACCTTCACGGCCGGGCGGCCGAGATTGATCATCGGCTCGACGGTGAAGAACTGCCCGGCCTTCAGCGGCACGTCGTAGCTCGCCTCGACGTAATGCAGGATCGTCGGCGCGTCGTGGTAGACGCGGCCGAGCCCGTGGCCGCAGAAATCGCGCACCACCGAGCAGCGCTCGGCCTCCGCGAAGGTCTGGATCGCCCGGCCGATGTCGTTGGTCGAGCCGCCGGGGCGCACCACCTGGATGCCGCGCATCAGCGCCTCGTAGGTGATCTCGCACAGGCGCTGCGCCTTGCGCGGCACCTCGCCGATATAGGCCATGCGGCTCGAATCCCCGTGCCAGCCGTCGAGGATCAGGCAGATGTCGAGGTTGACGATGTCGCCCTCGCGCAGGGGCTTGTCGTTGGGGATGCCGTGGCAGACGACGTGGTTGATCGAGGTGCAGATCGACTTGCGGTAGCCGCGGTAGAACAGCGAGGCCGGATAGGCGCCGTTGTCCATCCCGAACTCGAAGGCGAGCTTGTCGAGGTCGTCCGTCGTGACGCCGGGCTGGGCCGCCTCCATCAGCAGGTCGAGCGCCTCGGCCGTGAGGCGCCCGGCGCGGCGCATGCCCGCGAAGCCCTCGGGGCCGTGAATCGGCGGCTCGGGCGCGCGGCGCCCGGCCTCGGCGGTCTGGTCTCGGCTCACGGGGCTCGGCTCGTAGAATTCGTGCGTACGGGGCGATCTGAAGCTCGTTCTACGCTTCGTCGCCAGCGCCGCCAACCCGGATGAACGAGGAGCGCGCCCGCGTTGCGGCCTCCTTTCTCCCGTGCCAGACGGTTCCGAGGATCGCGCGACCCGCCGACGGCGTTGAAGGGTCGCCCAGGGCATGCGGAGGAAGGGTATGGCGACGCGCGGTTTCACGGGGCGCCCCCCGGCGGCGGAGATCGCCAAGCGGCTGCCCCCCGGCCAGCACCTCACCGACGACTTCCCCGTGCTGCAGATGGGGCCGACGCCCCGCGTCGCGACCGAGGGCTGGCGCTTCACCCTGCGCCAGGGTTCGCGCCCGCTCGCGAGCTGGACCTGGGACGAATTGCAGGCGCTGCCGCGCACCCGCTGGGGCGGCGACATCCACTGCGTCACCAAATGGTCGAAGTTCGACACCGCATGGGAGGGCGTCACCATCGACGACCTCTTGGCCGCCGCGGGCCTGGAGGCGCCGACCGGCTTCGTCCTGGCCGAGGGCCACGACGACTACACCACCAACATCCCCGTCCCCGACCTCACGGGCGGCAAGGCGATGATCGCGACCCTCTACGAGGGCCAACCGATCGAGCCCGACCACGGCGGACCGGCGCGGCTCCTCGTGCCGCATCTCTACTTCTGGAAAAGCGCCAAGTGGGTGAAGGGGTTGCGCTTCACCGAACGCGACGAGGCCGGCTTCTGGGAGCTGCGCGGCTACCACATGTACGGCGACCCATGGCGCGAGCAGCGCTTCACCGGCGATTGAGGACTTTTCCGCAGGTGGCCGTGGCCGATCCCTTCCGCTGGCGCTCCACGACGATCCGGGCGATCGCGCCCGCGACCGCGCGGGTGAAGAGCTTCCGCTTCGAGCCGCTCGACGGCCCCCACCGGGCCGGCCAGCACGTCGACGTGCGGCTGATCGCGCCCGACGGCTATCAGGCGCAGCGCAGCTACTCCATCGCCTCCGCCCCCGGCGATCCGGCGGGCCTCGAACTGATGATCGAGCGGCTTCCCGACGGCGAGGTCTCGGGCTTCTTCGACGAAATCGCCGAGGTCGGCGATGCGATCGAGATGCGCGGGCCCGTCGGCGCCTTCGCCTGGGGCGCCTCCGAGGGCGGCCCGGTGCTGCTCGTCGGCGGCGGCTCGGGCGTGGTGCCGCTCATCGCCATGGTGCGCGAGCGCGCCTTGCGCGCGCCGCACGTGCCGATGCTGCTGCTCTACTCGGTGCGCTCGGCGGCCGAGGCCATCGCGCGGGGCGAACTCGCGGCGCGCTCCCGCGACGAGACCGGCTTCGACCTGACGCTGCTGCTGACCCGCGAGGGCCCGACCGCGGGGCGCCGCATCGACCGGGTGATGATCGACACCGCCATCGAGTGCCTCGGCATGCCGCGCCACAGCTTCGTCTGCGGCGGCAACGCCTTCGTCGGCACGGTCGCCGACCTGCTGGTCGATGCGGGCGTCCGGCCCGCCACCATCCGCACCGAGCGCTTCGGCGGCTGAGGGCACCCGAATCAGGCTTCACACGCGCGAAAACGCTGTCCGCTGCGGCGAGGACCGCGACGACGGCGGCGAAATCAGAAATCGGGCGAGAAAAATATTTCCGTCGCCCTATCTCCCGGTGATGAAAACAAATCTGATCCAGCGACGGTTCGTGGCGTCGATGCTTGGCGGCATCGCCTGCGGCGCCATCGTGCTCGGCCTGCTCGCCACGTTGTGGCCGAGCCAGGCCGCCCCCCTCCCGCCCGTGCTCGTCGGGCTCGCCGGCGTGCTGGCCCTGGCGGGCGGGGCCTTCGGCTCGCTCTACGCCCTGGAGCGGACCCGACACGGCTGAGAACCGAACGAAAAAGGGCGCCGCCGGGGGACCGGGGCGCCTCGAATCATGGACGTAGCGACCGTAAGCCGCCGGCCGATCCCGCGCGGCCTCATGGCTCTTGCCGAGCCGCCCGTATCGAAAACCGGCCCGCTACCACTCGAAGAACGAGTCGAACCCCGGCAGCAGGCACATCAGCGTCGCCGCCGCGCCGACCACACCGGCCATCATCACCGCCACCGCCACGCGCGCATCTCCTCGCCGACCTTGCCGGACCGAACGTCGCAGCGGCGCAGAAGTTCAGGTCCGGGCGATCACCATTTGATGAAACGGTCGGCGCTCGGGCGTGCCGCCAGGGTGAGAGCGATCCCTCCCAGCGCCCCGGCGATCATGATGGCCACGGCCAGCGTCATGTCGGCTCCCCTCCAGACGGCAGCGTGCGACGCTGCCTGGAGATCAACGGGGCCGGAACATGGTCCGTGCCGTGCGGCAGATTGGCATGTCTTGTCAGAGAGCGGACGGTCAGCGCGCCTTCCGCTTGGTTGCCCCCTTGCCCGCCGGCCGCGGCTTGGGCCGCTTCGGTCTCGCGGCAGAGCCGGTCGCGGCCTTGGTCATCTCGGCCAGCATCACCCGCTGCTGGCGGCGGACGGCGTTGGCGCCGTGGCCCATCCCGAAGCCGGCGGCGCTGTTGGCCGCGGAGAGCCACAGGCTCAGCGCAGGGTTCTTCATGATGCGACCTCCGGGCACCAACGGCGCCCGCGCGCGATCGGTTTCAGCGGAGCCGCATCCGCTGCGGCACAATTCGCCGCGACGGCGGTTTCCCAAGGGAAGCGCCGGCCGGTGCCGGCGCATCCGAACCGGAGACCGACCATGAAGCGACTCGCCCTCACCTGCGCGCTGGCCCTGTCGGCGGCGGCCCTGTCGGCCTCGGCCCAGGCGCAAGGCACGATCCGCGGCGCCGAGCGCGGCGCGGAGGACGGCAACCGTGCGGCCGGTCCGGTCGGCGGCGTGGTCGGCGGCGCCGTAGGGGCCGCGACCGGCACCGTCGGCGGCGTGCTCGGCGTCGATCCCGACGCCCGCCGCGAAGAGCGCCGGGAAGAGCGCATGGAGCGCCGCCCCATGCGCGAGCGCGACGGCCGCTAGAGCATCGTCCCGAAAGGTGGTTTCCGGCTTTCGGAAAAAGACGATGCGGCACAAGGATATCGAGCATCGCCCCGAAAGGTGGCTTCCAGCTTTCGGAAAAAGACGATGCGGCACGATCCTACGAAGCGATCGGGGGCGGTTCGCCGCCCCCGCCCTCACCCGCCGACGAAGGGCCGCACCAGCACGCGCCGGCCGGTGAGGTCGTGCACGCTCACGTGCCACTCGCCCCAATCCTCCCGCCCGTCGAGCGCGCGCATCACCTCGCGGGCGACTTCGCCCGCGCGCCGCGTCAGACGCTCCGGCAGCCGGATCTCCTTGCCCTTGGCATCGAACACGCACTCGTATCCGTTCGTCGCATGGAAGCGGTATCGGGCCATCGTCGTCCCTGTCCTCCTCACCGACTCGTTGACGCCTATGTTCGCGCTTCGTTCCATATGAGGACAACCGGCAGACGAAGGCAAGCAGCAGAGAAGCTCGCGATCGCACGCGCCGGCGGGATGAAATCCCGGGCTCGCGCGTATTCAGGCACCGTTCAAGCGCGCCGCATCATCCATGAGGCCTAGCTTGAAGCTGATGGAGTTTCCTATGCGCCTCACCTCCCTCGCCGTCTGCGCGGCGCTCGTCGGCGGCATGGCGGCGGTCAGCACGCCGGCCTCGGCCCAGTATTACGGCTACGGCGCCCCCGGCTACGGCGGCGGCTACGGCGTCGGCTACGCCTACCGGCCCCGCTGGCAGCCCAATCCCTACGATCCGACCCGCGCCTGGCGCGAGCGGCGCCTCGCTCGCGAGAACGCATGGCGCGCCAACGCCGCGGCCGCCGCGGGCGACTATTACGGCTACCGCCACTACAGCCACGGCGCCCGCGTCTGGGACCGCCGCTCGCGCATCGACCGCGCCTATTCGGGCTACTGAGATCGTCCCGACGCAGCAGACATAGGCGCCGCGCCGTGCAGGGTGCCCCGCCCGCCTGACCGGGCGGTCTCGCGGCGCCCACCTTTACCGAAGACCATGGGGCCGTGCCCGACCTGAAGCGATCAGGCCGGGCGCGGCCCTCGTCGCATCGGGGGAGCGGGATCACACGACCAGAACATTGGCACGGGTGAGCGCCGCCTTGTCGTCGAGCACGGCGAGCGTCACCGCCGCCGCCCTCCATGCAACGTCCGCATCGCAGAACAGGGAGCCTGTCGCCGGCCGGAGCCGCTTCTCCCTACGGGTCGAGCTTTCCGATCCGGCTTTGCCGCGCCGGGTCGGCCCGAGCGAGACGGCCGGCGTGGTCGAGCGCGGTACGCGCCGGTGGCGGGGCTGAACGCTCGACGCGTGTCCCGCCAGCCGGCCGACGGTGCGGCGGGGACGTTCGCGACCATGTCTCGGCTCCCCGCGTCACCGGGCAGCCCGCACCCACGAACCCAAAAACTGGTGCGGACGGCGGGACTCGAACCCGCATGGCCGTGGGGCCGCAAGATTTTAAGTCTCGTGCGTCTACCGGTTCCGCCACGTCCGCATGCCGCCAGCGGTAGCGGGGCGGTGGCGCCAGATCAAGCGGCGGGTGGCGTCCAGCCGTAGAGCCACGCGTAGCGCGCGGCCATGCCCTCGGGGCCGATCCGCCTCATCACCGTGTCGCGGGCGAACCCGACGATCCGGCCGGCGTGGTAGACGCGGCCGTTGCGCCGCGCCGCCCGCTGCACCGCCGCGACGCGTTTCGCTCGGGCGGCGGCGTAGGCGGCGAGCGCGGCCGACACGTCGGCGTGGACGGCCAGCGCGGCGGCCAGCACCGCCGCGTCCTCGATGGCGAGCGCGGCGCCCTGCGCCAGGAACGGCAGCACCGGATGGGCGGCGTCGCCCAGGAGCGCGATCCGCCCCCGCGCCATCGGTCGCGCCGCGGGGCGATCGACCAGCGACCACACCACCCAGGCGTCGGGCGTACTCAGCAGCTCCGCCAGCGGGGCGGCGGCGTCGGGGAAATGGTCGCGCAACGCCGCCGGGTCGCCGATGCGGCCCCAATCCTCGTCGCCCTCGCGCTCGGGCGCGATGGCGACGACGTTGAGGCGTTTGCCGCCGCCGACGGGATAATGCACCACGTGCCGCCCGGCCCCGAGCCACAGCCCGGTCTCGTCGCCCTGGAAGGCGTCGGGCGCGGCCTCGCGCGGGATCAGCGCGCGCCACGCCGCCTGCCGGTGCAGCCGCAGCGGCCGGGCGTCGAAGCGGGTCCGCAGCCGCGAGCGCACCCCGTCGGCCCCGACGACGAGATCGGCCCGCAGGGTCTCGCTCTTCCCGCCGTCGATGCCCGACACGGTGAGCGCGATCCCGTCCGGCCCTTCCGTCAGATCGGTGATCTCGCGGCCCACACTCAACCGGATGCCGGGGCGCCCGCGCACGGCGTCGAGGAGCAGCGTCTGCAGGTCGGCGCGGTGGATGACGTAGTAGGGCGCGCCGTGCCGCTCGCGAATGGAAGCGCCGAGCCGTATTCCGCCGAGGGTGCGGCCGGTCGTCAGCGCCCGCACCCGCACACCCGGCGGCTCGTCGGCGGCGCGCCGCAGGGCCGCGCCGAGGCCGAGCCCGATCAGCACCGCGCTGGCGTTGGGCGAGAGCTGGAGCCCCGCCCCCACCTCGGAGAACCCGGTGCGCCGCTCGATCAGCGTCACGGCATGGCCCGCGCCGGCGAGCGCGAGCGCGGCGGTGAGCCCGCCGATGCCGGCCCCGACGACGGCGATGGAAAGGCCGCTCACGTCGGGGTCAGGCGGCCTGCGTGCCCCGGCCAACGCCGTCGGCCGCCTCGCTCCAGACGCAACCGGCCGGCTCGGCCGCGCCGGCCTTCAACCGGGCGTCGTAGCGAAACAGCGTCGAGCAGTACTGGCAGATGATCTCGGTGTCGGCGCCCATGTCGAGGAAGACGTGCGGATGGTCGAACGGCGGCAGCGCGCCGATGCACATGAACTCCTTCGAGCCCACCGCGACCACCGGCAGGCCGGGCTGGTTGTGGAAGTGCGGAACGCCCTTGTCGGCCATCTCAGGTCCCTGCTCTCGCCCCGCCCCTCGCCTCTCGGGACGGTCGGGAGCCCGGTCTAACCCGCAAGCGGCCTGACGGCTAGCGCGTCCGGCGCTCGCCGCAGGACTCGCAGATGCTGTCGAGCACGCCGTCGAGGCGCTTCTGGCGCTCGGTGCGGGCGTTCGGGTCGATGTCGGGGGCGGCGTCGCGGCCGGGCGGCACGGTCTGGCCGGTGCCGGCGCGGTAGGGGGCGTTGACCGTGGTCTCCGGCCCGCCGCCGGTGCCGGTGATCGGCGCCGCCCCGGCCGATCCGAGCGCGAACACCCCAAAAACCGGCGCCGCCAGCGCCAGCCCCCACCGCGCGCGCCGCCGCGTCCGCGTCCCGTCGGCCACCGCGCCCAGATCCGACACCGTCTTCTGCATCCCTCTCTCCGATCGTCCGCGCCTCAAGCGCTCAAAGCGTCCGCCGCATCGGCCGTGTCGCCGGCCGTTGCATTTGGAGTGTTGACGCATGGGGCGCCGCCGATGATCCGGGCGCGCGGCGCGGGGCGTGCTACGGCGCACGGATGCGGGGCCCCAAAACGGCCTGCGCCCTCGGCCTCGGCGCGTGCCGCGCCGCGTCCTCGCCCCCTTCCCCTTGCCCGTCCTCAGCCCCTTGCCCCGCCGCGCCCCCTGCCCCTCGCCGGAGCGCGTCCCTCGCCGCGCGCGCATCCCCTTGCCCTGCGTCCCCCGGCGCCGCCTCCCCGCGCGCCGCGTCCGCCGGCGTCGCGCCCCTAACGCCCCGGGCGATCCGCTCGCCCAACAGATCGAAGGCCTCCTCCTCCAGCGGCACGCCGGCCGCGGCGTGCGCCCGCGCCCAGGCCGCGGACCGCGCCTCCTGCCTTTGGGCCGCAAACGTCTCGTAGCGCCGGGCGATGTCGGCGCGGAGCGCCACGAGGTCGAGCTTCTCCTCAGGTCCGCCCTCGGACGCCGGCTCGACCTCGTCCAACAGCTTCTTCAGGCCGACGAGGTTGCGCAGCATCTTGGCAGTGTCGAGCTTGCCCGCCCGCTCCAGCCGGATCAGATCGTCCTCGCGACCGCGGGCGATGAGCAGCGCGTCGAGTTCGCCGATCTGCCGCGCGAGGTGGACGCGCAAAGCCGTCCGCAAGGCGCCGTCCGGCCCCGCCCGGCGCTGCGCCCGCCCGACCGCGGATTGCGGCGCGATCGTCTCCGACAGGCCGCAGGCGCGAAACAGCGATTCGGCCCGGTCGCGCCGCGCGCCCAACGCCTCGGCGAGGTCGCCCGGATCGACGCCGGGCACCCGCGCCACCCGGGCGAGCGCGGCGACCCGCGCGTCCGACCACTTTTGCGGCCGATGCGCCTCGCGCGCCCGCAGCACCGCCGGCCGCCAGTTCTGCACGAGGTTCCACCGGCACACGGTGGAATAGGGCACGCCGGTGCGCGCCGCGATCTCCTGCGGGGTCAGATCGCTCCCCCGCATGAGATCACCGACGTCGCGACGCGCCGCCGGACCATGACGGGGAGCCCAGGCCATTTTTGCGGCCCTCTTCGGAGATGGATTTTTGGGATGGTGGGGAGGCTAGCCGGAGGAGCGGGGCGCTGTCAAGGCATATTATCCTATTAAGAATACCTTTGATCACGATACTTTTTTTGCAAAAATCACTGAACCTACTTTAGGCTGCGTGGACTCTTGGGGTTCCCGTTCGATGTCGGGCGTGACTCAAGGCTGTCTTTTGGAGGGCAGCCTTGAGCGTTCAGGATCACTAGGTTCTCAGCAACGCGCAAGGATCGAGCGCTCCTTTTGAATTCATATATTTCTTCGGCCGAAACAAGAAATCTCGAACACAAATATCGCATTGCTGCTATGCGCCGGTTGTCACGTTTCAGCTTGTCTTTATCGATTTTTGAGACCGTCGCAGTCATTGCGATATCAGCAGCTTCATTGTTGAGCCGCTCTGCCAATCTTTGCAAGGACTGAGGACCTGTATAGCAAGACTTAGCGTCTTCTGTTATAACAAGAACGACATTTGCCGCCGCGGGATCGAGCGCCATATCCCAGTAATTTGCATAGCGCGTTACCATCAATTGGCTTTGTGTAAACCAATAGTATTCCAAGCCAGTCAATTTTGGCATCGACATCCGATCATCCCTAGTGACGCTAGCATATTGGAAGAATAAGCTGTAAACACATGCATTCAGATTTTTTGGATAAATACGCAGAATAGTGATTTTCTATTTATCACATTTACCGTGTGCATCGTCTCGAATTGCAGCGTCGTGATACGATGCAATTCCGGAGACCGGCGATATTCTTTTTTCTGCCGCACCCCTGGATGGATTGCGAATTTTTATCCCGTGAAAATTCTTTGATCCGTCGTTTTTATCACGGCTCTTGAGGGCCTTGGAGAAGGATAATATGTTATTTTTCATTGATCGGCTCCTATTTTTGCTCAACAATTATTCGCCCTAAGAAAATTGGGTAGGCACTTCAAAACAACAAGTCCAATTTTGAAATATAAATAAATAAATTGAGCCGCACGGCGAAACAGACAATCTGACTGTTTCGTTTTAGTGAGATGGCTTCTAAAATTGTCTCTTTACGAGGCTAAAAAGGGACAGGGAAGCCTTCACTTATCAGCTGATGTCTACCCAGTACCGGGCGTGCGCCCCGAGAAAGGTTTCAATCCGGCATGTGCTCATTTCTGGCGTACCGCCCAACTCCGGGAGGATCACCGACGGTCTTCATTTCGGTGCCTCATAGCCACCGCCCATCGCTGCCTCTTATTAATTACCGGCACAAACATAACTTGGATCACGAGACTGCGTGCTCGATCATATATTTATTTTGTGGCGGGTCAATATCTTACGAGAAATGCAAGCCAATGTTATAAAATTGAAAAATCAATCTCACCGAATATTGATTTTTGATCTTGTTTTTTTATCCAGAGACATGATTTAGATGCAGTGCAGCACAAGGGAAATCTTAGAAAATCGACGAGGCAATCAACCTATCGGTTTGACATATCATGCTGTATCCGTCACCACAATTTCGGGAAGATAAAAATGACATCAAATCACAATACTAATGAAAACAAAAATCACCTCAATCCTGGCAGGACCTCCGACAACATGAAAGATAAAGCCGATAAGACCACAGATCAGAGCGCGAAAGCGGCGTATGAAGCTCGGGAGGGCGTCAGCAAGATTGTCGATCTCAACGAGCGTGCTGCACAAAGCACCCAGCAGTTGATGCAAGAAGGTCTCGAGACGGCCTCGAATCAGGCACGAGATGTCGGGGATCAATTGAGTCGCGCATTCGGCTACACCGGCGAAGATAGCGAGCGCCTCGCTCAGCAGTCCAAGCAGAACATGGAAGCGGTCGCCCACTGCGGAACGGTATTTACTCAGGCTTTCCAGGATGCCTCACGGATCTGGCTTGATCTGGGACAGAAGCAGTGGCAGCGCAATCTCGACGGCCTGAACAAGCTTGCTCGCACAAAATCGGTGCAGGAGTTTTCCGCAATTCAAAGCGAGCTTGTTCGCGAGGGACTGCAGTCCATGATCCAAGATGGCAAAGCTATCACGGAAACATCAGCCCGTGCTGTCGAGGAAGCCAGCAAGACTTTCTCCAGCATCACGCAGCAGGGTTCGGCCCCGGCGCGTTGAAGTAAATAGAGCGTTCTTCTCCGACGCGGATGCCAGTTCGGCGAAAGAAGAGCGCATCATGACGGCGGCCCTGGAGATGCGCTGCGGCCCAACGTGGTCGAGCGCAGCTCTCGGTTTTGCAGAAAGATTTCTGGGTGGCCTGGCTGGATGGCAGACAGAACCTCCGCTCCCGGATAAGCAGCCGAAGTCGGACTGCACTCCCTGCAAGCCATTCGGAATTCCAAAGTTTTGGCTGGCCATACGCAACGCGCTGCGGACGTGAATTAGACTCGACGAAACTTTGCATGGAACGCCCAGGACCTTGCGCAATGGCCGTTTGGTTAGCCCCTTGTGAGACGAAGCCGCAAGAGCCTTTGCTGTCTTACGGAAGTTTCTGGCGGTATCTTCAGTCACATGCCGCCGAAAGTATTGAGCATCGACCCGAAATTGGTTGCGGCTTTCAAAAAAGCCGATGCAGCACAAGAGCCTTGAGCATCTGCCTGAATCCGATATCCGGAACGATGCTCTAAAGCGCATCCCCACGAAGTGAAAGCCGGTTCGTTGAAAAAATGCACGATACAACAAAATCTTAGACCCACCAGTTTGATGCAATCACCTCGGATACCGCTCTAACGACATCTGATTCAGTCAAGAACAGACCTCACGATTGCCCGATAAGGGTCGTAAGCGAATAAACTTCGCCTCTCGCTCGCGTCAGTCCACCCCCACCGCAGCTTCCGGAAACCGCATCGAAAACGTCGCCCCCCTCCCCGGCCCGTCCGAAAACGCCTCCGCCCGGCCGCCGTGCAGTTCGGCGATGCGTTTGACGATGGAGAGACCCAGGCCCGTAGAACCCTCGCCGCCGGTGGGTTTGGCGGAGAGGCGTTGGAAGCGGCCGAACAGGCGGGCGGCGTCCTCCGGGGAGAGGCCGGGGCCCTCGTCGGTGACGGCGCAGATTGTGGCCCCGCCCTCGCGGCGCACCGACACCGCGATCGCGCCGCCGGGTTGCGAATACTTGATCGCGTTCGAGACGAGGTTGTCGAGCGCCTCGCGCAGGCGCTCGGCGTCGCCGCTCATCGTCAGCGTCGGCGGCACCGCGGCGGTCAGGCGCTGGCCCTTGGCCTCGGCCAGCGGCCGGTTGGCCTCGCACACCTCGCGGGCCAGCCCCGCGAGGTCCACGGATTCGCGCCGCAGGGTGATGTCGAGGGCGTCGTTCATCGCATCCGCCATCAGGCTGTCGATCATGCCGATCAGCCGGGTGGCGGAGGCGCGCACGTGCTCGACCTGCGTCGTCATCGCGGCTCTGGGGGGCGGGGCGCCGGGATCAGGCTCCAAGCCCGTCTCCAAGCCGATCAGGTCGGCCAGCATCTCGGAGCGGCCCAGGATCACCGCCAGCGGGTTTTTGAGGTCGTGGGCGACCGTTCCCAGAATCTCGGTCTTGAGGCTGTTGGCCCGGCGCAGGTCCGAGCGCTGCAGGGCGAGCCGCCGGTTCGCCCGGATCAGCTCGGCGGTGCGCTCCGTCACCCGCTGCTCCAGGGTGACGTTGGCCCGTTGCAATTGCTCGTAGAGGATCACGTTGTCGAAGGCGATCGAGAGCCGCCCGGTCAGCAGGGTGATCAGCGCCCGGTCGGTGTCGGAGAGCGGGCGGTCGGCGTCGATCAGCGCGACGATCTCGCGCCCGCTCGCGGTGCGGACGTAGAGCGTGGAAAAATGCTCGCCGAAATTGTGTTGACGCGCCGCGAAGGCAGCCTCGACCACGGGGCGGATTTTTTCGTCAAGTGATTCGGGGGTGGCGCCGTAGAGGCCCGATCCGGCCAGCACGCTGAACGCACCGTCGCTCGCGTCGGTGTGGCCCTCGCGCAACACCAGGATTCCGGCGCATTCGGCGTTCAGCAGCGAGGCGACCTGCGTCAGAACCCCCTCGGCGAGGCGTTTCATCGACTTCTGATCGAGCAGCATCGGGGCCGCATCGATGATGATCTCGAGCCCGCGCCGCGTCTCGTCCAGCCGCTTGAGCTGCTGGTAGGCCCGGAGCGCCGCGGTCAGGCTGGTGAACAGCCGGTCGGCGGTGAGCTCGGTCTTCGCCTTGTAGTCGTTGATGTCGTAATCGACGATCACCCGCTGCTCCGGCGCCTGCCCCGGCTGCCCGGTGCGCAGGATGATGCGCACCGTCTCGTCCTTGAGATCGCGCCGGATGTAGTCGACGAGGAGGAGCCCGGCGTCGTCGGTCTCCATCACCACGTCGAGCAGGACGATGGCGATATCCCTTCGCTCCGCCAACAGCTTACGGGCTTCCGCCGCGGAGTGGGCGGAGAGGATTTCGAGGCCCCGGCCCTCCAATTCGTAGCCGGAAAGCGCGTAGCGGGTGCCCTCGTGCACCGCCGGGTCGTCGTCGATCAGCGCGATGGTCCAGGTGCCGGCGCGGGGCCCCGCGACTGGCGGCTCGTCGGGCATCAGTTCGAGCAGGTCGTCGTCCATGGATCGCTCCCGGGCGGCCGAGAATCACCGGCCCCGCGCCGTTTTTCGACCTAACGCAGGCCCCGTGCGGTTCGAAACCGCACCCGCTGAAGAAATCCTGGTGAAAGGTGGACCGGCTCTACCAATTTCGCATCGCCTGAGGTCTACGATCACTTGGCGGCGCGGCCCAATCCTGCATTGAACGCGCGATCTTTGTGTGCGGGAGAGGTCTCGGCGCGTCGCCAAGCGGGGACGCTTCGGGCATTGTAAACACCGGACTCCGGGATCACGATGCGGCATCGCGGTTCGATCGAGGAAAGCTTCACGCCGATGGCGCAGACCGTCTCGCCGGCTCACGGAACCTTGCCGCGATGAGCGGATCTTCCGGCCCCCACATCGTCGTGGTGGACGACGAGCCCGACGCCCGCGCCATGGTCGGCGACTATCTCCGCCTGCACGGCTTCGACGTGGCGCTCTGCGACGGCGGCCGCGCGCTGCGGGCGCATCTCACGGAGCGCCAGCCCGACCTGATCGTGCTCGACCTCAACATGCCGGAGGAGGACGGGCTGTCGATCGTGCGCGATCTGAAGGCGCGCAGCCGCATTCCGATCATCATGCTGACCGCCACCGCGAGCCCGATCGACCGGGTGGTGGGGCTCGAACTCGGCGCCGACGATTATCTCCCCAAACCCTGCGAGTTGCGCGAACTCGTCGCCCGCGTGCGCTCGGTGCTGCGCCGGGCGATCACGACGCCCGGCCCGGCCCAACCACCGGAGCCGGCCCCCGTGGAGGCGCCCGCCCGGCGGGTGCGGTTCGGGACGAAGTGGCTCGAACTCGACGCCGTGCGGCTGCGCGACGACCAGGGTATCGAGCAGCCGCTGACGCGCTCGGAATTCGATCTGCTCAAGGCGTTCGCCGACCATCCGAAGCGCGCGCTCTCCCGCGAGCGCCTGCTCGATCTGGCCGACGCCCGCGATCCCGACGCCTTCGACCGGGCGATCGACGTGCGGATCAACCGCATCCGCAAGAAGGTCGAGCCCGATCCGGCCAATCCGCGCTTCATCCGCACCGTGCGCGGCCTCGGCTATGTCTTCCGCCCCGAGGGCGACTGAGGCCAAAGTTTAACGAATTGTTACGTCGCCGCCCCGCCGACGTAACAGAAGCCGCCCGATCCCGTGATCCCGGGACGGGCGACGCAAAATCCCGGACATGCGGGCTCCCTACAAGCCTCCCATCGACGACGGCACAAGCCGCGGGGGGATGTCATGCGGGGATGGATTTCGATCGTGGCCGTGAGCGCCGTGCTCTCGGCGGGGCTGGTGGCCGGACACGCCGCGGCGGATTCTATCACGGCGGCCCCGACCGCCACGGCGACATGGAGCGACCCGCCGGCCAGGATCGCCCCCAAGCCCGTGGTCGTGGCGCCCGCCGTCAAGGTCGAAGCCGCCGCCGGCCCGGCCTGCACCGCCAACGCCTTCTCGCTCGCCTCGGCCTGCACTGCGCAGGGCCGCGCGGTGCGCGTCATCGCCCTGACCCAGCGCTGAGGAGCGGCCGATGTCACATTTCTCGAAAGACCTCCTCGACGCCTCCCCCGAGACCCTGGCGGCGCTACGCGATCTCCTGCACGGCGCCGGCAACAGACGCGGCGGGCAGCCGGTCTGGGTGCCGCCGTCGAAGGAAGGCCGCTTCGTCGGCGGCAAGGCCGGGCGCGCGGCGCCGGTGCGCAAGCGCGGCTTCGCCGCGCCGATCCGGGCGTGATGCCGCGCCGACACGTCCCGGCATGACGGATCGGGTTGCCGGGCGGGAAGCCCTTGTCGCGCCGCGCGTTTCCGGCAACGATCCCACGCGTCGGTCAACCGCTCTGCGAAGGGCTTTGCGCGGGTCGAGGATGCGGGTCGGGCGGAAGATTGCCCTCGTCGGCGGCGTCCCGATCCTGGTGGCCGCAGCCATCGCGGCGGCGGGCTGGGTGCTGCTGGCGCAGGAGCAGCGCGCCCGCACCGGCGCCCTGCTGGCGGCGCGCATCTACCACGACCTCACCGTCGCCCGGACCGAGCGCGAGGCCTATGTCGCGGCCCGCCCCACCGAGCGGGCGGCGCGCGAGGAGCGCTTCTTCGCGCTGGCCTCCGACGCCCGCCGCGGCCTCGACGCGCTCCAGAGCGATGTCCGCACCCGGGGACAGGCCGAGCGGGTCGCCTCGGCGCAGCGGACCCTCGACCGATCCATCGAGCGGATGCGGGCGCTGACCGCGCTGACGCGGGAGAACGACGGCCTCGTCGCCGAGATGGGCCAGCGCGCGGGCCGGCTGGTCGAGCTGGCCGATCAGGCGCGGCTGCGCCAGCAGGGCTCGAACGCCGACCTCGCCCGGACGCTGGCCCGGAAGGTCGAGCGGCTGCGCATCGCCCGCGATGCGGTGGCGCGGATCAACGCCCTGTCGGCGGCGCTCGCGCGGCTCGATCTCGCCGAGGCGCGCGCGGCTGCGGGCGAATCGACCGCCGCGCCCTCCCCCGGCCCCGCCGACCTCGCGCATGTCGGCGGCGAGCTCGTCACGGCCCTGCGCGGGTCGGGCCGGGAGGGGGATGCCGACGCGCTCGCGCCCCTGCTCGCCGCCCGCGCGACCGGGCGCGGCCCCGACCGGGCGCTCGACGAGCGGATCGAGCACCTGCTGAAGATTCTTTCCTCGGAGCAGCGGTCGCTGCACGACGAGGTGAGCCAGCTCCTCGCCTACGCGATCGAGGCCAACGAGACCGGTCAGGCGACGCAGAACATCGGCATTACCGCGCTCAAGCTCGGGCAGCGCACCGCCGACGCCCTGAACCGGCGCGATCCGCAAGGGGCGGGCGCCATGCTGGCGGAGGGCGAGCGGCTGTCGGCCACCACGGCCGGCCTGCCGATCTCGCCGCTGATCCAGGGCGACATGATCGACGCCATCGACGGCTGGCGCGGACGGCTGGCCACCACGGTCGAGGGGGTGACCCGCCAGAACGCGATGATCGCCGAGATGGACGCGCTGGCCAAGGCGATGAGCGACAGCGCCAACGCGCTCAACGACATCGCCCTGGAGGAGGCCGACCGCTTCGGCGAATTCCTGCGCCAGCTCCTGCTGGTCGGGGCGGCGGGCGGCCTGCTGCTCGGCGCGCTCGCAGCACTCGCCGTCGCCCGCTCGATCCTAGTGCCCCTGCGCCAGCTTCAGGGCGACATGATCGCGCTCGCGGCCGATCCGAAGGCCGCCGGGCTCTCAGGGTTGCAGCGGGCGGACGAACTCGGCGACATCGCGCGCGCCACCCACTTCTTCGTCACCGAGATCGGCCGGCGCGAGCGGGCCCTGCGCCGGGCCAAGGATCAGGCGGATGCCGCGCTCCACGACCTGCGCCAAGCCCAGGACGACCTGATCCGCGCCGAAAAGCTCGCCTCGCTCGGCCAGCTCGTGGCGGGCGTGGCGCACGAGATCAACACGCCCCTCGGCATCGCGCTCACCACGGCGACGCTGGTGCGCGACGAGACGCAAGCCTTCCGGGCGGTCGTCGCCGCCGGCACCCTGTCGCGCTCGCGCCTCAACCACTTCGTCGATCGCGTCGGCGAGGGGGCGCAGCTCCTGTCCTCGAACCTCACCCGCGCCGCCGACCTCGTCCACGGCTTCAAGCAGGTCGCCGTCGATCGGGCGAGCGACGAGCGCCGCAGCTTCCCCCTCGACGTCTGGCTCGACGAACTGCTGGCGAGCCTCCAGCCGATGCTGCGCAAGGGCGGCCACCGGGTCCGGCCGGACTGCCCGCCGGGCCTCACCGTCGATACCTATCCGGGCGTGCTGGCGCAGGTCGTCACCAACCTCGTCGCCAACGCCGTGGTGCACGGCTTCGCCGAGCTGAAACCGGACGCCCACGGCACCATCGTGGTGCGGGTGCAGTCGGCGGGCGCATTGGTGCGGATCGAGGTCGCCGACGACGGAATCGGCATCCCGCCGGAAAATCTCGGCCGCATCTTCGATCCGTTCTTCACCACCGCCCGCTCCCGCGGCAGCACCGGACTCGGGATGCACATCGTCCACAACCTCGTCACGGTGAAGCTGCATGGCCGCATCGCCGTCGAGAGCGAGCCCGGCACCGGCACCACCGTGCGGGTCGAGTTCCCGGGCGAGGTGCCGGGCGGCGAGCGGCCGATCGCGAGGGCGCCGGCGGGCGCGGGGGCCGCATGAGGCACCTGCCTCTCACCCTTCTGGCCGGGCTGGCCATCGGACTCGCGGGCCCGGCTGCGGCGACCACCCTGGTCTATTGCTCGGAGGGCAATCCGGAATCGCTCGATCCCGGTCGCGTCACCACCACGACCGCGATGAACGTCACGTGGCAGATGTTCAACAACCTCGTCGAGTTCGTGCCGGGCACCACGACCTTGCGCCCGGCGCTCGCCGAATCCTGGGCCGTGTCCGACGAAGGCCGGACCTACGACTTCACCCTGCGCGAGGGCGTGCGCTTCCACGCCAACGCTCGGTTCGCGCCGAGCCGGACGCTGGACGCCGACGACGTGCTGTTCAGCTTCCTCCGCCAGTGGCGGGCGGACCATCCGTATCACCGGGTCGGCGGCGAGACCTTCGGCTATTTCCGCGATCTCGGCCTCGCCGACCTGATCCTGGGGATCGAGCGGCTCGACGCGCGACGGGTGCGCTTCCGCCTGCGCGAGGCCGACGCGACCTTCCTGCCCAACCTCGCCCAGGCCTTCGGCGGCATTCTTTCTTCTGAGTATGCCGCCCACCTCGCGGCCGCGAACGACCCCGAGGAACTGGCCCGCGCGCCGATCGGCACCGGTCCGTTCCGCTTCAGTGGCTATCGCCCGGACGTCGCCGTGCGCTACCGCGGCTTCCCGGATTACTGGCGCCGGCCCGAAGGATCGGAGCCGGTCGATGGCCTCGTCTTCTCGATCACCCCGAACGCGGCGGTGCGGCTGACCAAGCTCAAAGCCGGCGAGTGTCAGGTGGCGGCCTTCCCCGTGCCCGCCGACCTCGAGGCCGTGCGCGCCGACCCCGACCTCGCCCTGCTCTCGGGGGAGGAACTCAACGTCGCCTATCTCGCCCTCAACACCACCCGCCCGCCGATGGACGACGTGCGGGTGCGCCGGGCGATCAACCTCGCCATCGACCGCCGCGCCATCGTCGAGGCCGTCTACGGCGCGGCCGGGCGGCTCGCCCGCAACCCGCTGCCGCCCGGAAGCTGGGCCTTCCACGGCGACTTGCCCGACCTCGCCTTCGACCGCGAGGCGGCCGTGCGGCTGCTGGCCGAGGCCGGCCTTGCGCAGGGCTTCGAGACCGACCTGTGGTTCCTGCCGGTGAGCCGGCCCTACAATCCCGACGGTCGGCGCGTCGCCGACATGATCCAGGCCGACCTCGCCCGGGTCGGCATCCGCGCCCGCCTCGTCACGCGGGACTGGGGCGCCTACCGGGCCGCGCTCTACGCGGGCGAGCCGACGGCAATGCTCTACGGCTGGACGAGCGACAACGGCGACCCCGACAACTTCCTCAACGTGCTGCTCGGCTGTCAGGCCGCGCCCCCCGGCGGGGCCAACCTCGCCCGCTGGTGCGACCCCGCTTACGATTCCGACATCCAGGCGGCGCGGCGCACCGACGACCGGCAGACCCGCACCCAGCTTTACCGCGCGGCGCAGGAACGCTTTCGCGAAGCGCTGCCGTGGGTACCGCTCGCCCACACCGTGGTCCACATGGCGGCGCGGCGCACGGTCGCGGGCTTCCGCATGGACCCGCTCGGGCGTTACCTGTTTGAGGGCGTGACGCTCTCCGACCAACCGTGAAAAACCTTCACGAACTTGCGAGCTTTCTGGGGAACGCCAACCAGACCATCAAATATTTTATCCACTATCGCGTTCGCATGGATGCCACGCCCGCGGTATGGGTTGCGCGGGCACGGCCCGCGCGCCAGATGGGCAAAGTCATTTTGCTGCAACTGCGAGATTGGCCTGTGCGTTGCAGCAAAAGGCAGCCGCGGACTTTGAGCGCGGGACGCGAACCATGCGTCGACATTCGGACGAGAGGTGAGTTGAGGCCATGACCGACGCGGCCCAACACGAGGCGGATTTCCTGAACGAGCTGGGTCGGCGCGTGCGCCACGCCCGGACCGTGCGCGGACTCTCGCGCAAGCTGCTTTCCCAAGCCTCCGGCCTGTCCGAGCGCTACATCGCCCAGCTCGAAGGCGGCCAGGGCAACGTCTCGATCATCCTGCTACGGCGCGTGGCCAACGCCATGGGCATGCGCCTCGACGACCTCGTGGCGGCGCAGGAAACCTCCTCCGACTGGCGCGTGGTCCGCGACCTCCTGGAGCAGGCGAGCCCCGACCAGATCGCGCTCGCCAAGTCGGCGCTCGCCGGCTCGGCCGGCGTGGACAACCGCGTCGTGCGCCGCCGCGTGGCGGTGGTGGGCCTGCGCGGGGCCGGCAAGTCCACCCTCGGGCGGATGGCCGCCGCCCATCTCGGCTGGCGCTTCGTGGAGTTGAACACCGAGATCGAGCGCGAGAACGGCCTCTCGGTCGGCGAGATCTTCGCGATCTACGGCCAGGAGGGCTATCGCCGCCTGGAGCAGAAGGCGCTGCGCCAGCTCGCCGAGCATCCGGGGCCGATGGTGCTCGCCACCGGCGGCTCCATCGTCGCCGAGCCGCTGACCTACGACCTGCTGCTGTCCTCGTTCTACACCATCTGGCTGAAGGCGCGGCCCGAGGAGCATCTCCAGCGGGTGCGCGATCAGGGCCATGTCGAGGGCAAGGGCGACCCTACCTCGGTGCTGGAGGACCTGCGCGCGGTCCTGCTCAGCCGCGAGCCGCTCTACGCCCGCGCCTCCGCCGTGGTCGATACCTCCGACGTGCCCGTGGACGTGATGGCCGGACGGCTGATCGAGGTGATCGAGTCCCGTTTCAGCGACAACGAGAACGGCGGACGGCGTCCCGCCGCTTAATATGGGCCTCAGGCGGCCGCGTCCGCGGCCTCAGGCTTTTCGCTCCGTTGGACGCCTCGGCTTAGCCGAGGCCCACTGCGCGGGGCGCTCTTCGCGCCCGGCCATACGGCCGTTCCCTCTGCGAGCGGGTCTGCTTTGTAACGTGGCGCCCCTCTTGATGCGGGCAGGTCCGGCCCCAAGCTGTACGACCATGCCGCGCCGCGGTAGGGATCGATCTTGCTCAAGGACCGTCCGCGCGAGAGCGATCGTTCTTCAGCGAGTCGCCGAACAACCGGCTTCGTCTCGCTCGCGCGATCGAAAAATTCGCTTCCCATCGAGGAGGAATGCATGTCCGCCAGTCCTTCGCTCAGCCCCGTGGGGCGCGAGGCGATCGCCGGCATCGTCGATCCGCTCTGGACGCGGATTCGGGGCGAGGCCGAATCGGTTTTGCGCGACGAGCCGTCGCTCGCCTCCTTCTTCGTCGCGACGATCCTCAACCATCCGACCCTGGAGGGAGCGGTGGGCCACCGCGTCGCCGCCCGCCTCGGTCACAGCGCGCTCCCGACCGAACTCGTCGCCCACGGCTTCCACGAGGCCGTCGCCGACGATCCCGCCATCGGCCAGAGCATGCGCGCCGACATCCTCGCCGTGATGGACCGCGATCCCGCGACCACGCGGGCGATCGAGCCGCTGCTCTACTTCAAGGGGTTTCACGCGCTCCAGGCGCATCGGCTGGCCCACTGGTACTGGCACCAGGGCCGGCGCGATCTCGCCCTCTACCTCCAGAGCCGCTCATCCGAGGTGTTCCAGACCGACATCCACCCGGCCGCCCGCATCGGCCGCGGCGTGTTCTTCGACCACGCCACCGGCGTCGTCGTCGGCTCGACCGCGGTGATCGAGGACGACGTGTCGATCCTGCACGCGGTGACGCTCGGCGGCACCGGCAAGCACGGCGGCGACCGCCACCCCAAGATCCGCCGCGGCGTGATGATCGGCGCGGGCGCCAAGATCCTGGGCAACATCGAGGTCGGGGCCTGCGCCCGCGTCGCCGCTGGCTCCGTAGTTTTGCGCCCGGTGCCGCCCCACACCACCGTCGTCGGCGTCCCGGCCCGCGTCGTCGGGGCCGCCGGCTGCGCCGAACCCGCCCGCTCGATGGATCAGCTCGTGGCGATGAGCGAGTTCGTGGACATCGCCGGCGGCATCTGAACGGCCGCTCCGGGCGAGCGCACCGGCTGCCGTTTCGTCGAGGTGACGCCTTGAAGTTTCGCCTTCCCTTCGGCATCGGGGCACGCTGGAACGGCCGGCCGGACTGCGAGCCGCTGGTCGTCCCGGACCCCGCCGACTTCACCCTGGTGGCCATCGCCAAGGACGAGCGGCGCTATCTCGCCGAATGGGTGGCGCACCACCTCGCCATCGGTGTGCCGCGCTTCATCCTGTTCGACAACGACAGCACCGACGGGACGGGCGCGTACCTGCGCGACATCGCCGCCCAGGTGCCGGGCCTTCAGGTGATCGACTGGCCCTCCGTCGAGGGCGCCTCGCCGCAGCGCTCGGCCTACAACCACGCGATGACGCTCGTAGGGACCGAGTGGGTCGGTTTCATCGACATCGACGAGTTCCTCGTTCCCTGGCGCGACGGTTCGCTGCGGGCCTATCTCGACCGGGCCGGCGACGACGTGTCGGCGATCCACGTCAACTGGCGCGGCTTCGGCTCGAACGGGCGTGAGGCGCCCGACTATCCCCTCGTCACGCGCCATTTCACGCGGGCAGCAGTGCAGGGTTGGGACAACAACCGCCACTACAAGACGCTCGCCCGCGCGAAGCGGCTCGGAGAGGTCTTCATCCATCACGCGGTCGTCACCGAGGGGCGCCGGGTCCAGTCCGATTTCAGCGACCTCGCCGCCAAGCGGGTCGGCGCCTCCCGCCACGTCATCCACGACGGGATCCAGCTCAACCACTACCAGTGCAAGACCTATCCCGAGTTCCGGGCCCGGATGCAGCGGGGTCAGGCGAACTTCCCTGCCGGCCACCCGGACAAGGACGGCCTCGATGCCAGCCGGACGCGCTTCGACGCCCTCGACCGCAACGAGGAAGAGGATACGCGCATCCTGCAGTTCCACGACGGCATGCTGCGCATGCTGGCGCGGATCGCGCCGGACGATGGGTGGCCCAAGCTCATCCGGGCTGCCGATCGAGCCCCGCTCCCGGCTTGCTTTGAAGCCCCGCCGCGTGGCAAGCCGCCGGGATCGGCTTAGCCCCCTACACCGACGTCGCCGCGGGACTTCGAGCCCCGGCGCGTGGACCTTTCGCGAAAGAGGAAACGGCGTGAACAAGACCGAGACCGCCAAGTTGCAGGACTACCTGCGCCGCAAGTTCGCCAACGCCAACATCCGCGTCGTCGCGATGAAGACCGGCGATTCCGCCGAGGTGTTCATCGGCGAAGAGTCGATCGGCGTCCTCGCCGACGACAAGGAGGACGGCGACGATTCCTTCACCTTCCGGATGGCGATCCTCGACATCGACCTCGAAGAAGAGGCTTGAGCCGGCGCCGCCCGCGCCACCGTGCCTGTGGGCGGCGTTAACGTTGAGGAAAGGTATTCCTTAACAGGACGTAAACGATCGGCCAGAGTACGCGTCTCATCCTGAAAAGGAGCGTCGCGTCATGGCCCTGAGCCCGTCCTCGATCGAATCCCTCCAGGCGCTGGTCGTCGGGCTCGCGCTGGCGGGCCTGATGGCGAGCGCCTTCGAGTTCGCCACCAACCGCCGGGCGAGCTTCCGCCTGCTGGAATCGGGCGGCGTTTCGACGCTGGCCGCCCTGCCGATGCTGGCCTTCGTCGCCCCCTTCATCATCCTGCGCAACACCCTGCGCGGCCGGAAGCTGGAGCGCCGCCCGATCCCGTTCGTGATGATCGCGACGATGATCGCCTGCGGCTGGGGCCTGCTCTCGGGCCACATCGCCCTCGACGTGGCGCACATGATCGCGGGCCAATAATCCCGAGAGGCGACGCCTCTCGCCCCCGCGACGGCGGGGCGGCGGTCATCCGCCGGGCGCCCGAGAAACGACCGGAAGTCGGCTCTCGGGCAACACAGTAAATCCCTACTGCCGCACCCACATCACCCGCGCCATCCAGGCGATCTCGGCGAGCGGCACCGTGCGGTCCTCGTGCTCCGGGTTGAGGGAGATGAGTTCCACGGTGCGGGCGGTGCGGCGGCGCAGTTCCTTGGCGAGCACCTCGCCGTTGGCGAGCCGCGCCACCACCCGGTCGCCCTTGCGCACGCTGGCGGTGGGCGAGACGATCAGCACGTCGCCGTCGCGGTAGAGCGGCTTCATCGAATCGCCCTGGACTTCGAGTGCGAAGGCCCGGTCCCCGCCGAGATCGGGAAACTCGATCTCGTCCCAGCCGGGCCCGCCCACCGGCATGCCCTCGTCGGTGAACAGGCGGCCCGAGCCCGCCTGGGTCAGGCCGATCAGCGGCACCATGATGCGGGCCGGCCCCTCGCGGGACTCGATCAGTCGCAGGAAGTCGTCGAGGCTGGCGCCGGTGGCGGCGAGCACCTTCGAGACCGATTCGGTCGAGGGCCAGCGCTTGCGCCCGTCCGGGCCGATCCGCTTCGAGCGGTTGAAGCTCGTGGCGTCGAGGCCGGCACGGCGGGCGAGCCCCGAAGCGGAATAGCCGTAGCGCTCGGCCAGACGGTCGATGGCAGCCCAGATCTGCTCGTGCGACAGCATGACGGCCCCGGCCCGGCGCGCCTGCCGATGGGACAGACGGCCTAGTCATAGGAAACTAGAACCAGCCGAGATCGAATGCAATCGCGGCCGCAGGAGCCGGGCAGTCTCGCATCACGGGGCTTCCGGGTGAAGGCACGAATCCGCCCGGTTGCGGCTGGAGCCGGCGAGCCCTATCGCTCCCCCGTCCGCAGGAGCGGGAAGGAGCCCCATGCCCCTCGTCTACAAGATCTGCCCGCGCCTCCTCTGGCAGGAGGCGGAGGCGCAAGGGGTGTTTCGCGGGGCGCCGGTCGATCGCGCCGACGGCTTCATCCATTTCTCCACCGCGGATCAGGCCGCCGAGACCGCCGCGCGCCACTTCGCGGCCCAAGGCGATCTGCTGCTGATCGCCGTCGAGACGGACGCCCTCGGCGAGGCGCTTCGCTTCGAGCCGTCCCGCGGCGGCGCGCTGTTCCCCCACCTCTACGGCGAGCTGCCCCTGAGTGCCGTCCGCTCGGTCGCCGAACTGCCGCTCGGCGCGGACGGGCGCCATGTCTTCCCGGAGGAGGTAATCGGTCGATGATCGAGGCGCTGTTCCCCCTCGCGCGGCCGATCCTGCACGGCCTCGACGCCGAGACCGCCCACGACCTCACCCTGCGGGGTCTGAGCCTGCTGCCGCCGCGTAGCCCGGCCCCGGACGACGCCGCGCTCGCGGTCGAGCTGTTCGGCCGCCGCTTCCCCAATCCGGTCGGGCTCGCGGCGGGCTTCGACAAGGGCGCGCGGGTCGCCGACGCGCTGCTCGGCCTCGGCTTCGGCTTCGTCGAGGTCGGCGGCGTGGTGCCGCTGCCCCAGCCCGGCAATCCGCGCCCGCGGGTGTTTCGCCTCACCCGCGACCGGGCGGTGATCAACCGCTTCGGCCTCAACAGCGAGGGCCTCGACGCGGTCGCCGACCGGCTGAAGGCGCGGGCCGGACGGCCGGGGATCGTCGGCGTCAACATCGGCGCCAACAAGGAATCGTCGGATCGGCTGGCCGACTACGTCGCCTGCACCGCGCGGCTCGCCCCCCACGTCGCCTTCCTCACCGTCAACGTCTCGTCGCCCAACACGCCGGGCCTGCGCGACCTTCAGGGCGAAGCCTTTTTGGACGACCTGCTCGCCCGCGTGGTCGCCGCCCGGGACGCCTCCGGGGCGCGCCCGGCCGTGCTCCTCAAGATCGCCCCCGATATATCCCTCGACGGCCTCGACGCCATGACCGGCACGGCTTTGCGCCGCGGCATCGACGGGCTCGTCGTCTCGAACACCACGGTCGCGCGACCCGCCTCGCTCGCCGAGACGGCGCTCGCGGGCGAGACCGGCGGCCTCTCGGGCCGCCCGCTCTTTTCCGCCTCGACCCGCTTGCTCGCCGAAACCTTCCTGCGGGTCGGCGACCGCATCCCGCTGATCGGCGTCGGCGGCATCGACTCGGCCGAGACCACCTGGACCAAGATCCGCGCGGGCGCGCGGTTGGTCCAGCTCTACTCGGCGCTGGTCTACGAGGGACCGGGGCTCGTCGGCACGATCAAGCGCGGGCTGGTCGATCGGCTCCGGGCGGAGGGCTTGAGCAGCCTCGCACCGGCCGTCGGGCGGGATGCCGCCGACATCGCGCGAGGCGTCTGACAGCGGCGCTCCGTCATGACGAGGCGGAGCCGAATCCACGCTGCGGTCTCCAACCCACCCCCTCATCCTGAGGTGCGGAGCGAGGCGGAGCCTCGAAGGAGGGGCTTGGGTGGATGAACCGGTCGAACCGGCTCTCGCGATCCTGCAAGGCACTGCCGACCGCCACGCGACGGTGGGCGCTATCCGCTGAGCCCCTCCGCAGCGTGCGATCAGACTCCGCCATGCCCACCGGCATTTTCTTGCATTGCAGCAAAATACCGAGCCTTTCACAGTCGTTTTCTCAGCTCCACCACCCTGTAGCTATTCGAATTATGAACAATGCATCGCGATAAGGCGGCATAGCCCGCGCCTGAAGCATGCCTCCCCCGGCAATCGCCGCTCATCCACTCGCAAATGCGAGATGGTAATTTGCGAAATCGACACCCGAACTCGCTCCGCCCTGCGGAGCCGAGGCGTCGGATGGGCGAAGCGATTTCTCGTAACAACGCGAAGACCGGGCTCTCGATGGACCGTTCGCAAACCCTGCCCAAGCGCTCCTCCGCCGCGGGCGGCTGGGGGGCTTTGAAGAGCTGCGGCAAGCACCTGCTCGGCAGCCGGGCGCCGCTCTCCGGGGCGCGGGCCCTGCTCTCGGCCAACCAGCCCGACGGGTTCGATTGCCCCGGCTGCGCCTGGGGCGATCCGGCCCACGGCTCCTCGTTCGAATTCTGCGAGAACGGCGTGAAGGCGGTCTCCTGGGAGGCCACCGACAAGCGCGCCGCCCCGCGCTTCTTCGCGCGTCACACCGTCTCGGAACTGCGCGGCTGGACCGACTACGCGCTCGAGAGCGAGGGCCGCCTGACGCATCCAATGCGTTACGACGCGGCCACCGACACCTACCGCCCGGTGGAGTGGACGGAAGCCTTCGCCGAGATCGGCGCGACGTTGCGCAGCCTCGGCAACCCGGACAGGGCCGAGTTCTACACCTCCGGCCGCGCCTCGAACGAGGCGGCCTACCTCTACCAGCTCTTCGCCCGGACCTACGGCACCAACAATTTCCCCGACTGCTCGAACATGTGCCACGAGGCCAGCGGCATCGCGCTCGTCCAGGCCATCGGCATCGGCAAGGGCACGGTGCTGCTCGAAGACTTCGAGAAGGCGGACGCGGTCTTCGTCGTCGGCCAGAATCCCGGCACCAACCATCCGCGCATGCTGGGCGATCTGCGCCGGGCCGCCGAGCGCGGCGCCAGAATCGTCGTGCTCAACCCCGTGCGCGAGCGGGGACTCGAGCGCTTTGCCGACCCGCAGAACAGCGTCGAGATGCTGCGCGGCGCGAGCCGCCCCATCGCCAGCCACTATCTGCAACCGAAGCCCGGCGGCGACATGGCGGCCTTCCGCGGCATCGCCAAGGTGGTGTTCGCCCGCGACGCGGCGGCGCTCAGCGAGGGCAAGCCCTCGCTCCTCGACCACGCCTTCCTCGCGACCCATACCCTGGCGTTCGAGGAGTACCGCGCCGCGGTCGAGGCGACGGAATGGGTGGCGATCCTCGACCAGTCGGGGCTGCCGCGTGAAGAAATCGAGGCGGCGGCCGAGGTCTATCTCGGGGCGGACAAGGTCATCGCCACCTGGGCGATGGGCGTGACCCAGCACCGCCACTCGGTGGCGACGATCCGCGAGATCACCAACGTGCTGCTCCTGCGCGGCCATGTCGGGCGGCCCGGCACCGGCCTGTGCCCCGTGCGCGGCCATTCCAACGTGCAGGGCGACCGCACGGTCGGCATCAACGAGAAGCCGCCGACGGCCCTGCTCGAAGCCCTGGAGCGCGAGTTCGGGCTCGGGATGCCGCGCAAGCACGGCCACAACGTCCTCGGCGCCATCGGCGCGATGCTCGACGGCTCGTCGAAGGCCTTCATCGGTCTCGGCGGCAATTTTCTACGCGCCACGCCCGACACGCCGCTGGTCGCCAAGGCGCTGGCCGGCTGCGAACTCACCGTCCACATCGCGACGAAGCTCAACCACTCCCACCTCGTGCCCGGCCGCGTCTCCTACGTGCTGCCCTGCCTCGGCCGCACCGAGGTCGATCGCAACAGCCGGGGCAAGGTCCAGATCGTGACCGTCGAGGACTCGATGAGCATGGTCCACGGTTCGGGGGGCATCAACAAGCCGGCCTCCCCGCATCTGCGCTCCGAGGTCGCCATCATCGCCGGCATGGCCGCGGCGACCGTGGGCTCCGAACGGATCGACTGGGAAAACCTCGCCGACGACCACGACCGCATCCGCGACCTGATCGAGCGCACGATCCCCGGCTTCTCGGGCTTCAACACTCGTGTGCGAAAACCCCGCGGCTTCATGCTGCGCAACCTCGCCTCCGAGCGCGTGTTCGAGACGGCGACGGGGCGCGCCAACTTCTCCAGCGGGCCGCTGCCGGTGGCGACCGAGCACCAGCGCGCGAGCGTCCTCGGCGAGACCTTCGTGCTCCAGACGTTCCGCAGCCACGACCAGTACAACACCACCGTCTACGGCCTGGATGATCGCTACCGCGGCGTCTACGGCGAGCGCCGGGTCGTCTTCGCCCATCCGGACGATCTCGCCGCGCTAAAGGACCGGTTCGGCGAGCGGGTCGATCTCGTCGGCGTCGGCACGGATGACGGCGTCACGCGGCGGGCGGAGGATTTCCGCCTCGTGCCCTTCGACATGCCGCGCGGATCGCTCGCCGGCTACTATCCGGAACTCAACGTGCTTGTGCCGCTCTCGGCCTTCGGCGAGTTCTCGGACACGCCGACCTCGAAATCGGTGCTGGTGCAGGTCCGCGCCCGCGCCGCCGCCGCGAAGGCCGCATGAGCGAGCCGCCCGCCGACGCCGAGACCTTCCTGGCGACGACCGACACCATCGCGGCGCTTCGCCCCGAACTGAGCCTGCTGGAATCCGGCATCCTCGCCGGGCTCCATCTCGGGCTCGCCGACGACAGCCGCAGCTTCGCCCGCGTCTTCGGCGTCGAGCACGCCCTGGTGCTGCGGGCGGTGGAGACGCTGGCCGGCGAGGCGCTGGTGAGCGTGACCGCGCGCGACGCCCGGACCCAGCGCACCCGCTACGCCGCGAGCGAGGTCGGGCGCAGCGTGCTGGCGGTGCTCGCCGCTTAAAGCCCATTGCGGCGCGGGCGGGCCGCCGCCACCCTGTGCGGGTGGAGAGCGCCCGAATGTCGTCCCGTGAAGCGCCCGATGATCCTCGGCGCGCACCCAGCCTGCTGACCCGGCGCGGGCGCATCGGGCTGTTCACCGGCCTCTACCTCTACCAGGGCACGGTCGCGGGCTTCGCGACGCTGGCGCTCGCCAACCATCTCGCCGCGAACGGCCACGGCGCGGGCGCGGTCGGCTCGCTGCTGGCGCTCATCGGCCTGCCCTGGGTGTTGCAGCCGCTGCTGTGGGGGCCGCTGCTCGACCGGGCCGCGCCGCATCCGATGGGGGCGCACCGCGTCTGGCTCGTCCGCGGGCTGTTCGGCGGCCAGATCGCGCTCTGCCTGCTGCCGCTCCTTGGGGCGTGGCCGGACCCGACGGCGCTCGGCACGGTCCTCCTCCTCCACAGCCTCTGCGCTTCGCTCGCCGACACGGCGACCGACCGGATGATCGTGGCCAACGTGCCGGAGGGCGAACTCGGCCGCGTCAGCGCCTGCACCCGCGCCGGCTTCGTCACGGGCTCGGCCCTCGGCGCGGCGCTGTTCGGCTGGCTGCTGCCGGAGTTCGGCATCCCCGTCGCCGCCGTCCTGCTGCTGGCCCTCACCACCGCCCTCGTGCTCGCCACCGCCCTCGTGCGCGAGCGGCCGAGCGACGCCCTGCTACGAGTCGGGCCGCCCCCGCGCTTGATGGTCTCCGAAGCGCCCCGCGCGTTGGCCGCGCATGGGCGGGGCGTCGTGCAAGTCTTCGCCGCCTTCCGCCATCGCGAGGCGCTTCTGCTGCTGGCTTTGTGCTTCGGGATCGATTTCGCGCTGGCGCTCTTTCAAGTCCCCTTCGCGGTGGCAATGGTGCGCGACCACGGCTGGGAGGCCGGGGCGCTCTCGCAATTGCAGGCGCTGCTGGCGTTCCTCGGGGGCACCCTCGGGGCCGGGCTCGTCGGATTCGCCGTCGATCGGATCGGGCCCTCACCGGCTCTGCGACGGCTGTGCCTCGCCTGCGCCGCGGCCTTCGCCGTCATCGCGCTCTTGGTCGTCGGCGGGTTCGAGGCGCGGGGCGGGCCGCTCATCCTCGGGCTGGCGAGCGTGGTGCCGGCGCTCCTCTACGTCGCGCTCCAGCCGACCGTGGTGCTGGCGAGCCGGACGCAGGGCGTGTCGGCGACGCAGTTCCAGATCTTCATGGCGGCGATGAACCTCGGCGACGTCGCCGGCGCCTCGCTCGCGGGTGCCGCCGAGCGCTGGGCCTCCCCCGCGGCGACGGCCTGCGGGGTGGCCCTCGTGTTCGGGCTGGCGTCGATGCGGCGTCAGTAATCCTGCGCTTCCGGCTCGACCAGGATCTCGCGCTTGCCCGCGTGGTTGGCGGGGCCGACGAGGCCTTCGGTCTCCATCCGCTCCATCAGCGAGGCGGCACGGTTGTAGCCGATCTGGAGGCGACGCTGGATGTAGGAGGTCGAGGCCTTCTTGTCCCGCATCACCACCGCGACCGCCTGCTCGTAGAGATCGCCGCCCTCGGAGCCGCCGAACTGGCCGGCATCGAAGACCGGGCCGTCCGAGGCCGCAGCGGACGCCGCCTCGGCCTCGTCCGCCGTGACGGCCTCCAGATAGGAGGGCCGGCCCTGGCGCTTGAGGTGGGCGACCACGCTCTCGACTTCCGAATCCGAGCAGAACGGCCCGTGGACGCGCGTCGTGCGCCCGCCGCCGGCCATGAACAGCATGTCGCCCTGGCCCAGCAGCTGCTCGGCGCCCATCTCGCCGAGAATCGTGCGTGAATCGATCTTCGAGGTGACCTGAAAGCTCATCCGAGTCGGGAAGTTGGCCTTGATCGTGCCGGTGATGACATCGACCGAGGGACGCTGCGTCGCCATGATCAGGTGGATGCCCGCCGCGCGGGCCATCTGGGCGAGCCGCTGGATCGCCCCCTCGATGTCCTTGCCGGCCACCATCATCAGGTCGGCCATCTCGTCGACCACGATGACGATGTAGGGCAGCGGATTGAGGTCCATGACCTCGTCCTCGTAGACCGCCTCGCCGGTCGAGCGGTCGAAGCCGGTCTGGACCGTGCGGGTCAGGGTCTCGCCGCGGGTGCGGGCTTCCTCCAGGCGCGCATTGAAGCCGTCGATGTTGCGCACACCGACCTTGGACATCTTCTTGTAGCGCTCCTCCATCTCGCGCACGGCCCACTTCAGGGCGATGACCGCCTTTTTCGGATCGGTGACGACCGGCGACAGGAGGTGTGGAATGCCGTCGTAGACCGACAGTTCCAGCATCTTGGGATCGACCATGATCAGGCGGCACTCTTCCGGCTTCAGCCGGTAGAGCAGCGACAGGATCATCGTGTTGATGGCGACCGACTTGCCGGAACCCGTCGTGCCGGCCACCAGCAGGTGCGGCATGCGAGCGAGGTCGGCGATGATCGGCTCGCCGCCGATGTTCTTGCCCAGGCACAGCGCGAGCTTGTGCTTGGTCTCGGCGAAATCTGCGGAGGCGAGGAGTTCGCGCAAAAAGACCGTCTCGCGCTTCATGTTCGGCAGCTCGATGCCGATGGCGTTGCGGCCCGGCACCACGGCGACGCGGGCCGAGACGGCGGCCATTGAGCGGGCGATGTCGTCGGCGAGGGCGATCACGCGGCTCGACTTGGTGCCGGGTGCCGGCTCCAGCTCGTAGAGGGTGACGACCGGGCCGGGGCGCACGGCCAGGATGTCGCCGCGGACGCCGAAATCCTGCAGCGTCGCCTCCAGCATGGTGGCGTTCTGCTCCAGCGCCTCGGCCGAGACCTCGGAGCCGGGTGCGGCCTCGCGCGGGCGGGCCAGGAGTTCGAGGGCCGGGTGCTGGTAGGCGCCGGGCTCGGGGCGGAATTCGGGGGCCGGACGGGGCCGGGCCGGCTGCGGCTGGGGCGCGGGCCGCGACACGCGCGAGGCCGGGGCCTCCGTTTCCGGCGCCTCGTCGTCCTCGAGGATGGCGGCCGGGCGCGGCGGCGCGGCGGGGCGGGCGGGGGCTGCGGTGGGGGGCGCCTCGTCCGCGTCGGTCTCCTCGTTCTCGAAAACCGGCTCGCGGCGGGCGGCGGTGGCGCGCGCCGGGGTGTGGGCCGTCCAGGGGGCCTCCTCGTCCTCGAAGGCGCGGCGGGCGGCGAGCGCGGGCGAGGCGCCGGCATAGGCGAGCCCGTCGCGGGCGTCGGCCGGCGCCTTCCAGGCCTCGACCCGGTCGCGCAGCGACGCGCGGCCGCGCATCACCGCATGGGCGAGCGCACCCAGCGAGAGGATGCCGAGGCTCGGCTCGTCGGTGTCGTGCCGCTCCTCGTAGGCGCGGGAGGGCACGCGGGGCGCCGGGCGGGCGGGGGCGTAGGCGACCTCCTCCTCGTCCTCCGGGGCCGGCTTGGCGGTGCGGCAGGCGGCGGTGAGGCTCAGGATCGCGACCGCGGCGAAGGCGAAGCCGGCGAACGCCGCGAACGGGCCGATCAGCCGCCTTGTGCCGGCGAGCAGGGCATCGCCCGCCACACCGCCGAGGCCGGTCGGCAGCGGCCAGCGGGCGGTCGGCGGCAGGGCGCTCGCCACCGCGCTGACGCAGAGTACGCCGAGGATCCACAGGACGAGGCGCACGCCGCCATGCGGCAGGTCACGCTCGCGCATCAGCCGCATGCCCCACAAAGCGGGCGGCAGGGCGAGCGCGATCGAGCCGAGGCCGAGGAGCTGCATCGCGAGGTCGGCGACCACCGCGCCCGCGCGCCCGAGCACGTTGTGGGCCCGGTGGTCGGTGGCGTGGTTGAGGCTCGGATCGTCGATCGACCACGTCGCGAGCGCGACGATGAGGGCGATGGCGCCGGCAAACAGGATGAGCCCGCCGCACTCCGTCAGCCGCTTGGCCAGGAACGGCCGCAGGCTGTCGACGAACGTATCGTAGGGCGACGCGGAGCGGCGAAGGGAACGCATGCGAACAACCGGACCAATGGCAACGGTACGGTAAGGCTAACGCGACCCCGTTAACGGCGGGCTAAGCAAACGCCTCCGGAAACGAAAGAAGCCCCGGAGACCATCCGGGGCTTCGATCTTGTGGCCGTCTCCCGCGCCTTGCGGACGCGAGAGGCGAACTCGGCTTCCCTTAGAAGGTGAAGCCGGTCTCGAGCAGGTAGCGCTCCTGCGACTTCTTGAGCCCGTCGCGGCCGAAGCCGAAGCCGGCGGTCACGTCGTAGGCCTGCACCGTCGCGAACTCGCCGCGGATGAAGTAGCGATCCCAGGTGAAGGTCGGGGTGATGGTGAACGACAGGGCCGAGCTGCCCGGGCCGTAGAGCACGCTGGTGGCGCTGTTCACGTCGCCGACCCGGCCGCTCTGGGTGATGTACTCGACGCGGCCCGCCAGACCGAAATTCTCGGTGAAGGAGTAGCCGGCGAGGAAGGCGGCACCGAACGTCTCGGCACCGATGATCGGGCTGAAGTAGTTCGGCTTGGCGTCGACGTTGGTGTACTGGATGTACGGCGCGATGATCCACGGGCCGTTGGCGTAGGTGTAGTTGGCGCTGACGATGCTGCTGTTCTGCAGCGGGTTGATCGTCGCGAACTGGAACCGCAGGCTGCGGGTCGAGGCGTCGAAGTCGGAGAAGTGGGTGCCGCCGTTGACGCCAATGGTGTTGTAGTCGTCGAGCTTGTAGGTGACCAAGCCGGTGACCCAGTTCAGCTCACCCGAGTAGAACCCGTCGGTGACCGCGAGCGAGGCCGAGAGCGGGCCGCTCGAATAGTTCACCTGGACGCCCTGGTTGATGAAGTTCTCCTGGTTGAACAGCAGGCCGCGGCTGATGTTCAGGTTCTGGTAGGAGAACAGCAGCTCGGAGCCGATGTTGGTGAACATCCGGCCAGCCTGGACCGACCACTCGTCGGTGATCTGCCACTTGCCGAACGCGACCGGGACCGGGCCGAACAGCAGGTCCGTCTGGTCGAGCGAGCTGAACAGCGGCAGGCCGAGCGCCGGGATCGAGTAGAGGCCGGTATGCACGTAGAACTGCAGCGGACCGTCGGCCTTCTGGATCCAGCCCTGGAGGTTGGTGAAGTCGACGCGGGCGTAGCGGTCGTCGGGCAGGCCGAACGGCGCCGACAGGCCGGTGTTGAACGCGTTGGTCTGCGCGTAGGCGAAGCCCGTGACCGCGCCGCCGACATAGATGTCGCCGAAGCCGGTGGTGAAGCAGGCCGGGTTCGGGTTGGCCTTGATCAGGCCGGCGAAGGCCGGAGTCGTGATCGCGGCCTTGCAGTGCTCGACGGCGATCACCGGCGGCACCTTCGCCGGAAGGTCGGCGGCCAGGGTCGGGCCGGCGGTGAAGGCGGCCAGTGCGGCCACGGAGGCCTTCAGCGTCAGTCGGATGGTCATCGAGCTCTGCCCCGGTTGTTTGATACGGCCAAGGTGCAGGAGAGGCCGGTGCATCGCAAAAGGAAGCTTTGGGCAATTGCCTAAAACGTAGGCAAATACGGCCGAGCTTCGGCGATGCCATGGAACTGTTGCCGAAGGAACACATCTGTGACAGCCGCCGGAACAACAGTCAGGGCGAGGTCGTGCCCAATCCAACCGAGACCTCATGCCCGCCGGACCGAGTTCTCCGTCCTCCATCGAACCGGCAAGATGCATCGCGAATCACGAAGGGCCCCGACGCATCGCGCCGGGGCCCTCCAGGGATCGTTGGCGGCCCCGCCCCGGACGCGAGGTCCGGGGCGGGGTTCGCAGGATCAGTAGTTGTAGGCGCGCTCGCCGTGATCGGCGATGTCGAGACCCTCGCGCTCCTCTTCCTGCGTGACGCGCAGGCCGATCGTCAGGTCAACGAGCTTGTAGAGGATCGCCGAGCCGAGGCCCGACCACAGGATGGTGAAGCCGACCGCCTTCGCCTGGGTGATGAGCTGGGCGGTCATGTCGTAGGCACCGAGCACCAGCTCGCCGGGCTTCGTGGTGTAGTCCGGGATGCCGGCGCCGCCGAGATCGGGCGAGACCAGGATGCCGGTGGCGAGCGCACCGAGGATGCCGCCGACGCAGTGGACGCCGAACACGTCGAGGGAGTCGTCGTAGCCGATGGCGTTCTTGACGGTCGAGCACATCACGAAGCAGGCACCGCCCGCGACGAAGCCGAGCACGATCGAGCCCATCGGGCCGGCGAAGCCCGCGGCCGGCGTCACGGCGACGAGGCCGGCGATGGCGCCCGAGAGCATGCCGAGCAGCGACGGCTTGCCCTTGGCGGCCCATTCCACGAACAGCCAGGACACGGCCGCGGCGGCGGTGGCCACGAAGGTGTTGATCATGGCGAGCGTGGTGGTGCCGTTGGCCTCGAGGTTCGAGCCGGCGTTGAAGCCGAACCAGCCCACCCACAGCAGCGAGGCGCCGATCGTGGTCATGGTCAGCGAGTGCGGGGCGAGCAGGTCGCGGCCGTAGCCGATGCGCTTGCCGAGCATCAGGCAGCCGACGAGGCCGGCGATGCCCGCGTTGATGTGCACGACGGTGCCGCCGGCGAAGTCGAGGGCGCCCCACTTGAACAGCAGGCCGGCGTCGGCGAGCGTCGCGTCGTACTCGGCCTGGGCGGCGGCGTTGGCGGCGCCACCGGCTTCGGCGAGCTTCTTCGCGGCCTCGGCGAACACGTCCGGACCGCCCCAGTACCAGACCATGTGGGCCATCGGGAAGTAGATCAGCGTGACCCACAGGATGGAGAACACGATCAGCGCGGAGAACTTCATCCGCTCGGCGAACGCGCCGACGATGAGGCCGGGGGTGATCATCGCGAACGTCATCTGGAAGCAGATGTAGACGTATTCGGGGATCACGACGCCGTTGGAGAAGGTCGCGGCCACCGAGTTGGCGTCGACGCCCTTGAGGAAGGCCTTGCCGAAGCCGCCGATGAAGTCGTTGAGGCCGCCGCCGTTGGTGAAGGCGAGGCTGTAGCCGTAGGCGACCCACAAGAGGCAGACGATCGAGGCGATGGCGAAGACCTGGGTCAGCACCGAGAGCATGTTCTTGGTGCGGACGAGGCCGCCGTAGAACAGCGCGAGGCCCGGCACGGTCATCATCAGGACGAGGACCGACGAGAGCAGCATCCAGGCGGTGTCGCCCTTGTTCGGGACCGGCGCGGCGGCGGCGGCGGCCGGCGCGGCCTCGGGAGCGGGCGTCTGGGCCAGCGACGGCTCGACGAGGAGGAGGCCGAAGGCGGCCCCTCCCAGACCGAGCGCGAGAAGGGTACGAAGTTTCATGGGACGGAAAGCTCCTGATCGCGTTCTGCGAGAGCGTTGCGAGAGGTGACCGGGCAGCCGGACGGGCCGCCGAAGCGGGGCGTCAGAGGGCGTCGACGTCGGTCTCGCCGGTGCGGATGCGGACCGCCTTCTCCAGCGGCATGACGAAGATCTTTCCGTCGCCGATCTGGCCGGTGCGGGCGGCGCCCGCGATGGCGTCGATGACGCTGGTGACGAGGTCGGCGGCCACCGCCACCTCGATCTTCAGCTTGGGCAGGAAGCTCACGGCGTATTCGGCGCCGCGGTAGATCTCGGTGTGACCCTTCTGGCGGCCGTAGCCCTTGACCTCGGTCACGGTCAGGCCGTGGACCCCGATGCCGGTCAGGGCGTCGCGGACCTCCTCCAACTTGAACGGCTTGATGATCGCCATCACGATTTTCATGGGCGGCGCCCCCTGATTGTTCATTCATGCCGGCCGCGCACCGGCCGAGACCCAACGGCTCGCAGATGTCGGAAGACCCTGCGATCGGGCGCCCTCATTCAAGGACCATGCCAAGCGGAACCATTTTGGAGTTCGTGTTTCTGCCCAAGGGGTAAGCGCAAGGCGCGCGCAGGGCAGGCAGAGCCAGAGCACGCATTGCTCACAAATTATGCAAATAGATGGTCGATGCGGCAGTTTTGAATGCGGATTGCGCGGCCAAGCTTCTTCCGACTTTGAAACGCCTCCAAGATGGGCGTTTTCAGCGGCGTTGGCGGATCAGGCCTTCCTGGGCGACGGAGGCGATCAGATGTCCGGCCTCGTCGTGCAGGGTGCCGCGGGCGAATCCGCGGGCCCCGGACGCACTAGGCGCGTCCTGCGAATAGAGCAGCCACGCATCGGCCCGGAACGGGCGGTGGAACCACAGGGCGTGGTCGAGGCTCGCCGACTGGATGTCGGAATCGAACACGGTGCGGCCGTGCGGGATCAGCGTGGCGTCGAGCAGCGTCATGTCCGAGGCATAGGCGAGCACGGCGCGGTGCAGCGCCGGATCGTCCGGTAGTGGCTTCGTCGTGCGCATCCAGACATGGTAGCGCCCCGGCCGCGGGGTGCGGTCGCGGTAGCGGTCGGTCTCGACCGGGCGCAGCTCGATCGGCCAGCTTTGGGTGAAGTAGGCCAGCATCGGCGCCGGCACGATGCTGCCCTCCGCATGCGCGAGCGTCCGGGCGTCGGCGAGCGCATCGGGGCCCGGCACGTCCGGCCGCTCGGCGGCGTGCTCGAAGCCGGCCTCCGCCTCATGGAACGAGACTGACATGGCGAAGATCGCCCGGCCCTTCTGGATCGCCTTGACGCGGCGCGTGGTGAAGCTGCCGCCGTCGCGGATGCGCTCGACCTCGTAGACGATCGGCACCGCCGGATCGCCGCCGAGCAGGAAGTAGGCGTGCATGGAGTGCGGCACCCGCGCCGACATCACCGTGCGCGAGGCGGCCACGAGGCTCTGCGCCACCACCTGCCCGCCAAACACCCGCGGCCAGCCGATCGGCGGCGAGATCCCGCGAAACAGGTCGGTCTCCAGGCGCTCCAGGTCGAGGATCGCGAGGAGTCCGTCGACGGGATCGGGCATGGAAAAATCCGGAGCGGTGACGAGGAGGGGCCGCGGCGCGGCTATCACTCGACGCGGGCGCCCGGCAAGGGCATGGGAGAGCTGTATCGCTTAGGGGAGAGGCCGATGGGCGAGATGGGTCGCCGTTCCGGGAGCCGCAGCCTGCTCGTGGCGGGGGCGGGCCTGCCCGGCCTAACGCTCGCGGTGGCGCTGAAGCGGGCGCACGGCCCGGCCCTCGACTTGGCAGTCTGTGATCCCGGCCTGCCCGCGGGCGCGAGCCGCCATCGCGGGCGCGCCTACGCCGTGGCCGCGGGGCCGCGGCGGATGCTGGAGCGGCTGGGGCTGTGGGAGGCCATCGCGCCCGCGGCCGAGCCGATGCGCCGCCTGGTCATCAGCGACAGCCGGGTCGGTGACCCGGTGCGGCCGGTCTTCCTCACCTTCGGCGACGATGCGACCGAGACGGCCGACGGCGAGCCCTTCGCCCACATGGTCGAGGCCGAGCCGATGGCCGCAGCCCTTCTCGACGCCGCCCGCGAAGCAGGGGTGCGGCTGGTGCCGCAGGGCGTGCGAGCGGCTGTGCCGGAGGCCGGCGGCATCCGCGCCGCGTTCGGCGACGGCAACTCCGAAAAAGTCGCGCTGGTGGTGGCCGCGGACGGCGCCCGCTCAAGCCTCCGGGAAGCGGCCGGGATCGGTTGGGTCGGCTGGTCCTATCCGCAATCGGGCATCGTCGCGACGGTGCAACACGAACGCGACCACGAGGGCCGGGCCTTCGAGCACTTCCTGCCGAGCGGCCCCTTTGCGATCCTGCCGCTGAGGGCCGGTGGCGACCTCGGCCACCGCTCCTCGATCGTCTGGACCGAGCGCAGCGCCGACGTGCCGGCGCTGCTGGGCGGGGATGAAGCCGAGACGCTGGCGGAGATCGAGCGGCGGTTCGGGGCGGAACTCGGCCGGCTCGCCCTGGAGCACGGCCCCTCGGCGCATCCGCTGGCCTTCGGCATCGCCCGCAGCTTCCGGGGGAAGCGCCTTGCGCTGCTGGGGGACGCCGCCCACGTGATCCATCCGGTCGCGGGCCAGGGGCTCAACCTTGGGCTCGCCGGGGCAGCGGCCCTGGCGGAGGCCGTGACGGAAGCGCTGCGGCTTGGGCTCGATCCGGGCAGCGACGACGTGCTGAAGGTCTACGAGCGGGCGCGCCGGTTCGATACGGTGGCGATGGCCGCCGCCACCGACGGGCTCAACCGGCTGTTCTCGAACGACAGCCTGCCCCTGCGCCTCACCCGCGACCTCGGCCTCGGCCTTGTCGATCGCCTGCCGGGCCTCAAGGACTTCTTCATCGGCCAAGCCGCGGGCCGGCGAGCCCAAGGCCCCCGCCTGCTCCGCGGCGAAGCATTGTAAAAGTCCGAGTTCCCAAAGGGATCATCCCTTTGGTGGGGTGCCGGGGCAAAGCCCCGGCGTCTTCCCAGGGCTCTGCCCTGGACCCGCGAAAGGACTTGTCCTTTCGAAACCTGGACTCACTTGGCCTTGTTGGCCTTCTCGCGCTCGATGCCCTCGAGGATGAGGCGGTGGGCCTCCTCCTTGTCGCCCCAGCGGACGACCTTGACCCACTTGCCCGGCTCCAGATCCTTGTAGTGCTCGAAGAAGTGCTGGATCTGGTGCAGCGTGATGTCGGGCAGGTCGGTGTAGTTCTCGATCCGGTCGTAGCGCTTGGTCAGGTGGCGCGAGGGGACGGCGATGATCTTCTCGTCCTCGCCGGCATTGTCCTCCATCACCAGCACGCCGACGGGGCGCACGCTGATGATCGCGCCCGGCGCGATGGCGCGGGTGTTGGCCACCAGCACGTCGCACGGGTCGCCGTCGCCCGACAGGGTGTGCGGGATGAAGCCGTAATTGCCCGGGTAATGCATCGCCGTATACAGGAAGCGATCGACGACGAGGGCGCCGGCCTCCTTGTCCATCTCGTACTTGATCGGCTCGCCGCCGATCGGAACCTCGACGATCACGTTGACGTCGTGCGGCGGGGTCTTGCCGATCGAGATGGCGTTGATGTCCATGGCGTCTGCTTTCTTGATGCCGGCCGCGTCGGCCCGACCGTGTCGGAGTGCGGCAACCGTTCGCTGTCTTAGGGCGCGCGCGCGCGAAAGAAAATCGGCCTATCGGACAGGAACCCCCGAGTGTTGCCGCCGCACCAGAGCTTTCAGGTGAAGAGATAGGCGGTCTTCGGCAGGCTGAAGCCCGAGACTCGCTCGAACCCCTCAGGCCCCGGCACGCCGCCGAGCCGCTCGTAGAAGGCGCAGGCGCGGGAATTGTCCGCCAGCGCCCAGACGCCGATGCGGGTCAGCCCGCGGTCGATCAGGTCGTTGCGCACTGCCCGGAACAGGCGCGTGCCGAAGCCGAGCCCCTGAAACTCGGGGGCGATATAGAGTTCGTCGATCTCGCCCTCGGCCCGCATCGTCCGCTCGCGCGCCCGGCCGTAGGCGGCGTAGCCCGCGATCCGCTCGCCGAACTCGACCACCGCGAGCCCGCGCCCGCCGCCGATCATCGCCCGCCACGCCGTGCCGCCGCGCCGCGCCAGAAACCGCTCCAGGGCGACCCCTGGAATCACCCCCTGATAGGCCTCGCGCCAGGACGCGTCGAACACCCCCGCGAGACCGGCCGCGTCCGCGGGGCGGGCTCGACGGATGCTCACGGTGTTCGTCGCCATGGCCGGCTCCGCTGTGGGAATTACCCGGTATGATGCCGGCAAAGGCCGTGGTTCGGCAACGGGGTAAGGGGTTCGGAGAACCCGGCCATCGTCCGAAAGCGCGACAGCGGTTTCGCGGCGCGAAGAGCGCCGCGCGCAGCGGGCCTCGGCTCTGCCGAGGCGTCGAGCGGAGCGAAAGCCTCAGCCCGCGGAGGCGGGTGCCGGCGACTGAGGCCAAAAGGTCGGAACCCATACGCGTTGTCGCCTGAATCCTGGGCTGTTAGAGGGACAATCCCTCCGGCCAGCCCCGCGTCCCGTGTTCAACCGCTTCCTTCCCCCCGAGACGCGCTACGCGCGGCGCATGGCGCGCATCGCGAAGTTCGAGAAGCCGATCGCCGGGCCGGTCTCGCGCGCCAAGGCGTGGGCCAACATGCTGCTCGTCGATCACGGCGTGTTCCGGCTGGCCTATCTCAACCGGCACCGCATCGGCACCGGCCTCGTCTGGCGCTCGGCCCAGCCGACCCCTCACCAGCTCGCGTGGTTCAAGCGCCAGGGCGTGCGTACCGTGGTGTCGCTGCGCGGCGGGCGCGAGCACGGCTCCTGGCCTCTGCAGCGGGAGGCCTGCGAGCGGCAGGGCCTGCGGCTGGTCGAGTTCGTGCTGCGCTCCCGCGAGGCGCCCTCGCGCGAGACTCTGATGGCCGCCAAGGCCTTCTTCGCCGGCATCGAGTACCCGGCGGTGATGCACTGCAAGTCCGGCGCGGACCGGGCCGGGCTCGCCGCCGCCCTGTTCCTGATCCTGCACGAGGATCGCCCGGTGCGGGAGGCCCTGCGCCAGCTCTCGCCGCGCTACGGCCATTTCCGCTTCGCCAAGACCGGCATCCTCGACGCGTTCTTCGCCGCCTATCTCCGCGAGGGCGAGCCGCAGGGCCAGAGCTTTTCGGACTGGGTCGAGCACAGCTACGACCCCGAGGCGCTGAAGCGGGATTTTCGCGCGGGGTTCTGGTCCGATCTCGTCGTCGATCGGCTGCTCAGGCGCGAATAGAGCATCGGCCCGAAAAGTGGCGGCCGGTTTTCGGAAAGAGCCGATGCGGCACAAAGACATAGCGAATTGTGCTGGATGAGCATCCAGAACAATTCGCTATGCAGGGCGCTGCCCCTGTACCCCGCCGAAGGACTTGTCCTTCGGGAACCCCTAGTTTTCGTCTTTGGAATCGCTGCCGGAGCGTTCGGCCAGCCGAGCCAGCGTCGTCAGTTCGCGGAACCAGGCCCGCACGGGCTTGGCCGGCGTGCCGCCCCAGCGCGAGCCCGGCGGCACGTCGCGGTTGACGTTGGAAGAGCCGGCGATCTGCGAGCCCATGCCGATGCGCAGGTGGCCGACGACGCCGACCTGCCCGCCCAGCACGACGTAATCCTCCAACGTGGTCGAGCCGGAGATGCCGACGCCCGACACGATCACACAGTGGCGACCGATGACCACATTGTGGGCGATCTGCACGAGGTTGTCGATCTTGGTCCCCTCCCCGATCACCGTGTCGCGCGAGGCGCCCCGGTCGATCGTGGTGTTGGCACCGATCTCGACATCGTCCTGAACGATCACCCGGCCGATCTGCGGTACCTTGAGATGGCCGCCCGGCCCCATGGCGAAGCCGAAGCCGTCCTGGCCGATGCGCGCGCCGGGATGGACGATGACGCGGTTGCCCACCAGCGCGTGGGTCAGCGTGCTGCCGGCCCCGATCGAGCAGTCGCGCCCGATCCTGACGTTCGGGCCGATCACCGCGTTGGGGCCGATCACCGAGCCCGAGCCGATCTCGGCACCGGGCCCGACCACCGCGCCGGGATCGATCCGGACATCGTCCTCGAGACGCGCCTGCGGATGGACGTGGGCGCCGGGCGAGACGCCGTCCGCGGCGAACAGCGAGCGCGGCCGCATCGCCTCGCCGTAGAGGCGCGCGAGCAGGCCGGCATAGGCGCGGTAGGGATCGCGCAGCACGAGCGCCACGGTGCCCTCGGGCACGCGGGCGGAAAAGCGCGGCGAGACGAGGCAGGCGAGCGCCTTGGTCGCGGAGAGCGCCTCGCCGTAGCGGGCGTTGTCCATGTAGGCGATCTCGGACGGTCCCGCCGATTCGAGCGGAGCCGCCCCGGTGACGGGACGGGCCGGGTCGGCGCCCTCGGGCAGGGAAACGCCGCAAGCCTCGGCGACGGCGCCGAGGCTCAGGCCGCCTTTCGGCGTGATGAAGAGCGTGTCTGACATGAGACGACAACGCGCCGACCCGCGAAGGGTCGACGCGTCATGGGATCAGAAGCGCGAGCCGCCGGAGAACCGGAACGCCTGGAGCTGGTCCTTGCCGACCCGGCCAAAGCCGTTGTTGATGCCCTCGTCCTTCGAGAGCGCGTAGGCGTAGTCGAAGCGGATCGGGCCCAGCGGCGAGTTCCACAGGATCGAGGCACCGACCGAGGAGCGGATCTTGGCGCTGTCGCGGACGTTCACGCACTCGGGCTCGACGGTGATCGCACCGGCACCGAAGCTGTTGTAGTTGCAGGTTCCGCCGCGCTGATCGGCCGTGCCGTTGATGAAGCCATCGCCGTTCACGTCGAAGTTGCGGCGACCCGAGTAACCGAACAGCGTACCGGCGTCGGCGAACACGGCGCCCTTGATGCCGAGATCCTTCGGGACGCCGGGGATCGGGAACTGAACTTCGAGCGTAGCGCCGACATAAGTCGTACCGCCGATGGCGTTGGAGCGGGCGTCGGCGCTGCCGACGTCGCGCGGACCGAGGCCGTTCGGAGCGAAGCCGCGGACCAGCGATGGGCCGAGGAAGAACTGGTCGGTGATCCGCAGCGGGTTGCCGTCGAGCGCCGAGATGTGACCGCCCTGGAGGCGGACGAAGCCGATCACGTCCTCGAAGAACAGCTCCTTGTAGTAGCGGGCGTCGCCCGTCACGCGGAAGAACTTCGAGTCGCCGCCGATGCCGGCGACGTCGGGCTTCAGCTCGCCGTAGAAGCCGTTGGTCGGTCGCTGCAGGTTGTCGAGCGTCGAGTAGGCCAGCGTCACGCCCGCGAGCGAGGTCAGGGTCTGGCCACGCGAGCCCTTGAGGGCGATCGACGCCTCGCCGTTATAGGCGCAATCCGGATAGACCGGCAGTCCCGTGCCCGCATAGGGGTTGGGTATCTGGTTGCCGTTCGGGCCGAGGATCGTCGCCGGCTGCGTCGTGTTGGTGACCCCGGGGATCGCATTCGAGCAGTCGTTGTAGGGCCGCTTGGCCGTGTTCGGGATCGTCAGCTCGGTGTTGTAGAGCGAGTAGCGGAAGGTGACGCCGAAATCCTCGGTGATCGGCAGGCCGACGCGGAGCTGGCCGCCGTAGACGGTCGTCTCGTAGCGCGAGTAGCGGGTCAGGTCCGAGTACTTGTAGAAGGCGTCGAAGCCGGCCGCCATGCGGTAGCCGAGGAAGTACGGCTCGGTGAACGAGAAGTCGAAGCCCTTTGCGTACTGGCCGCCCTGGGCGGCGACGCGGACGTACTGGCCGCGGCCGAGGAAGTTCGACTCGGAGACCGAGACTTCGCCGATGATGCCGTCCTGAGTGGAGTAGCCGCCCGCCACCGAGAACGAGCCCGTGGGCTGATCCTCGACATCGATGTTCACGACCACGCGGTCGGGCGAGGAGCCTGGCTCGTTGGAGAAGCGGACCTTCTTGAAGAAGCCCAGACCGTTGAGGCGGCGCTCGGCGCGATCGACCAGCACGCGGTTGTAGGCGTCGCCCTCGGTGAGGTCGAGTTCGCGGCGGATGACGTAGTCGCGGGTGCGGGTGTTGCCGCGGATGTTGATGCGCTCGACGTAGACGCGCGGGCCGTCCTCGACCACGAAGCCGAGGGAGACCTGGCGGGTGGCGGGGTCGCGCTGACCGGTCGGGCGGACCTGGGCGAAGGGATGGCCCTGGCGGTTGACCTCGTTGGTCACGCCGACCAGCGACTTCTCCACGTCCTCGGCGTTGTAGACGTCGCCGACCTGGGCGCGGATCTGGCCGTCGAGGGCCTCGCGATCGACGCCGGGGATGCGCGGGTCCACGGCCACGGCGCCGACGGTGTACTGCTCGCCCTCGTCCACCGTGACGGTGACGACCCAGCCGGCATCCTCGGGGGTCTCGACGTAGCGGGCGTCGGCGTTGACGACGCGGAAGTCGGCGTAGCCGTTCTTGAGGTAGTAGCGACGCACCAGCTCCACGTCCGCCGCGATGCGATCCGGATCGTAGACGTCGGAGGTCTTGATGAACGACAGGAAGTTCATCTGCGTGGTGGTCATCAGCCCGCGCAGGGTCGATTCGGAATAGGCTCGGTTGCCGACGAAGTTGATCGAGCGGACGCCGGTCTTGTCGCCCTCGTCGATGGTGAAGACGACGTCGGAGCGGCCGTTCGGGAGGTCGACGAGGCGGTAGCTGACCTTGGCGGTGCCGCGGCCGTAGCGCTTGTACACGTCGCGGATGCGCTCGACGTCGGCCGCGATCACGGCCTGGCTCAGGGCGCCGCGCTCCTTGGACTCGACGATGCCTTCGAGCGTCGCCTTCTCGACCTTCTTGTTGCCCTCGAAGAAGACGCGGCCGACGATGCTGTTCTCGCGCACCCGCACCACGGTGGTGCCGCCGCGGGCCGAGACCTGCACGTCGGAGAAGAGGCCGGTGGAGAGGAGGTTGCGCCGCGCCTCCTCGGGCGAGCCCGAGGCGGTGCCGGTGACGTAGGAGCGGATCGTGCCGGAATCGACCCGCTTGTTGCCTTCAACGAGGATCTGCTGGGCGTGAGCGACCTCACCGCCGAGGATCACACCGGCGGCGGCGGCGACCAGAACGATGGCCTGCTCCGCCGACTTGCGCCGGCGCTTTCCCGTCATCGACATCATGTAATCGCCCGTCTCTTTTTATCTCAGCACGGGTTCGCACCCGCAGGCCGCCGTCCTTTTGAGACAGGCCGCCCTCTGGTCCCAGCCACGCTTGTATCGGGAATCCCCTGCGACGCAACGCGGGGGAGGTCCGCCGTTAAGGGATTTTGGGGGGTCGTGGCCTTCGCGCCACTTAACGCCGCGCCACTTGCCCACAGGATCGCGGATCAGGGTGAATGGGGCGTAAATGCGGCCCCGATCACGGCTTTTCGGAACGGGACCGGACCACGGCAAGGCCTCGTTAACCATGGCTCCGAATCGGAATCATGGCCTTCATTCACGAAAAAGGCCCGGCCAAGGGGCCGGGCCTGACAGGCGCACCGAAGACGGTGGCGCTAGGTTCCGCGGCTGAATGAGGCGCCGAGGTTCAGGATGTCGTTCCAGGCGGCGAACAGCATCAGCATCAGCACGAAGGCCAAGCCGATGCGGAATCCGATCTCCTGAGCGCGCTCGCTCAGCGGCCGGCCGCGCACCACCTCGAAGGCGTAGAATAGGAGGTGGCCGCCATCGAGCAGCGGGATCGGGAACAGGTTGAGCAGCCCGATCGAGACCGAGAGGAGCGCAATCAGCCCGATCAGGCCGCCGACGCCGCCGACGCGGGCGACCTCTCCGGAGACACGGGCGATGCCGATCGGCCCGGAGAGCTGGTCGGCAGATTCGCGGCCGGTCACCAGCTTGCCGATGTAGTCGAAGGTGCGCTCAACCACGAAGTAGGTCTCGGCGACGCCGAGCTTGAGCGACTCGTAGGGGCCGTAATGCACGAGCTTGGCCGCGTCGCCCCGCGGTCCGTTGATGCCGAGCCGGCCGAAGCGGTGGCGGCCGAACGGGGTGCGGTCCTCGATCTTTTCGGGCACCGCGGTTAGCGTCGTCTCCTGCCCGCCGCGATCGACCGTGACCGAGAGCGAGGAGCCGGCCGCGCCGGAGACGACGCGCTGCATCTCGCCGAAGGTCGCGATGGACTGGCCGTCGATGGAGCGGATCACGTCGCCGGGCTGGAAGCCGGCGCGCTCGGCGGCGCTGCCCGCCTGCACCGCCTCGACGCGGGCCGGCGTCTCGTAGCGGCCGTTGAGGTAGATCGCGCCCGCGAACACCGCGATCGCCAGGATGAAGTTGGCGATGGGGCCCGCAGCCACGATCGCGGCGCGCTTGGCCACCGGCTGGGTCGGGAAGCTGACCGCGCGCTCGCGTGGGCTCATCCGGGCAACGGCCTCGGGATCGGGCACGCTGGCGCCGTTGGCGTCGCCGACGAACTTGACGTAGCCGCCGAGCGGGATGGCGCAGAGCTTCCAGCGGGTGCCGCGCCGGTCGTTGAAGCCGACGAGTTCCGGCCCGAAGCCGATCGAGAAGGCGTTGACGCCGACGCCGCACCAGCGGCCGACGAGGAAGTGCCCCATCTCGTGGACGAAGACCACGATGGTCAGCACGAACAGGAACGGGATCACCGCGCCGAAGAAACCGGCCGCGTTGCCGCCCATGCTGCTGAGGAAATCCATTCCGGCACCCTTTTGGCCGCGATCGTCTCGTCTCCGCCCTGACAGGGCGGCCCCCCGAGCCGCAAGTCGCGGATCGTCGCACGCCGCGCGGCCCGGCGCGAGACCTTTCGGCTATTTCGATTCGCGCCCGCCTGCCCGGTCCCCGTCAAGCCTGCGCCAGGGTTAACCGGCGGCGCGCGCCTGCGGCACGGCTTCCAGGCTCCAGGCCCGCACCTCGGCGTCGATGGCGAGCGCCTCCTCCACGTCCCCGGGGGCGCGGGTGTAGACCGGCGCGAAGCGCTCGCAGGCCCGCTCGACCAGCTCGGCGATGCCGTAGAAGGGGATCGCGCCGCGAATGAAGGCGGCGACCGCGATCTCGTTGGCGGCGTTCATCACGGTGGGCGCCGCGCCACCCTCCCGCAGCGCCGCGCGGGCGACGCGCAGGCAGGGGAAGCGCGCCTCGTCGGCGGGCTCGAAGGTGAGGCTGCCGGTAGCGGCGAGATCGAGGGTGCGCCCGCGGGCGATCTCCAGCCGGTCGCCGAGGCCGAGGCAATGGGCGATCGGCACGCGCATGTCCGGCATGGCGAGCCCGGCCGTGACCGCGCCGTCGCGCCACGCGATCAGCCCATGCACGATCGATTGCGGATGGACGATCACGTCGAGCCGGGCCGCCTCGATGGCGAAGAGGTGGTGGGCCTCGATCAGTTCCAGCCCCTTGTTCATCAGCGAGGCGGAATCGATGTTGATCTTCATGCCCATCGACCACGTCGGATGGGCGGCGGCCTCCGTCGGGCTCGCGGCGGCGATGCGCTCGCGCGCCCAGGTGCGGAACGGGCCGCCCGACGCCGTCAGCGTCATCTTGGCGATGTCGGACACGCGCCCGTCGCCCATCGCCTGGGCCAGCGCGTTGTGCTCGGAATCGACCGGCAGGATCCTGGCGCCGTAGCGGGCGGCGTCGCGCATGAAGGCGTCGCCGGCGCAGACGAGGCTCTCCTTGTTGGCGAGCGCGATGGTGCGCCCGAGCCGGAGCGCCGCGTGGGTGGGCTTGAGGCCCGCCGCCCCGCTCACCGCGGCGACGACGATGTCGGCCTCGCGGGCGACCGCCTCCAGCACCGCGCCCTCGCCCGCCCCGTTCGGGATGCCGGAGCCCGACAGCGCCTCGGCGAGCGCCGGGCCGGCGCTCTCGTCGGCAAGCGCGGCGAAGTCCGGCCGCATCTCCAGGGCGAGTTTCGCCAAAGCCGCCGCATCCTTGCCGCCGACCAGCGCGCCGACGCGGAAGCGGCCGGCATGCTGGGCGAGCAGATCGGTGGTCGAGCGGCCGATCGATCCGGTGGCGCCGAGGACGGTGACGGTGAGGCTCACAGCGAAAATTCCTTAGAGGCGGCCGGCGATCAGGCGGTGAGCCGCAGCACGGCGAGGCAGAGGCCGGCGAGCAACGCCACGGCGAAGAAGCCGTCGAGCCGGTCCATGACGCCGCCATGGCCGGGGATCGAGCGGCCGGAATCCTTCACGCCGTAGCGCCGCTTGAGCGAGGATTCGACGAGGTCGCCGCCTTGGCTGAGCACCGAGGCGATCCCGCTGAAGAGGGCGACCACGGGCAGCGAGACGGCGGGCAGCGCGTCCCAGCCGTGGTTTCGGGCGATGGAAGCCGTCACGGTGCCGGCGACGATGCCCGCGGTCAGCCCGCCGAGCGCCCCGGACCACGTCTTGTTGGGGCTCACCCGCGGCATCAGCTTCGGCCCGCCGACGAGGCGGCCGGTGACGTAGGCCAGGATGTCGGTGGACCAGACCACGGCGAACATCCAGGCCGGGCCGACGAGGCCGATGGCGGGATCGATCCGCAGCAGCGTCGGCACCAGGGCGACGACCGCGCCGCCGAGCAGGCCGCACACCGCCTTGCGCCGGGTGATGCCGCGCCCGAGCACGACGAGGCCGACGCAGCCGGCGATGAGAACGAGGAGGAAGATCAGGCCCGGCGCGCCGAGGAGCGCGGCGGCGGCGAGGCCCGCGAGCGTCGCCCCGGTGACGCCGAGCAGCGGCAGCAGCGGCTCCGAGCGGGTCATGGCCAGCCACTCGGCGGCGCCGACGGTGCCGGCGATGAGCCAGACCAGGGCAAACGCCCAACCGCCGATGAAAAGCGTGCCGATCACCGCGGTGCCGAGCACGAGGGCCGAGATCGTGCGCAGCCGGAACTCGCGGGTGGCGAAGGGCGAGCGCGCCGCCCGCACGGGGGGGGATTCCGCCATCAGCGGGCCGCGGTCCCGAGGCCGCCGAAGCGGCGGTCGCGGCGATGGTACTCGGCGAGCGCCGCGACGAAGGCGGCGTGGTCGAAGTCGGGCCAGAAGCCCGGCTCGATCACGTACTCGGCATAGGCCGTCTGCCACGTCAGGAAGTTCGACAGGCGCTGCTCGCCGGAGGTGCGGATCACGAGGTCGGGATCGGGGATGCCGGCGGTGTCGAGGGCGCCCGCGATCGTCGGTAGGTCGATCTCCTCCGGCCGCAGCCGACCCTCGGCGACCGAGACGGCGATCCGCCGGACCGCGTTCAGGATCTCCTGGCGACCGCCGTAATTGAAGGCGACGACCAGCGTCAGGCCGGTGTTGTCGCGGGTGCGCGCCTCGGCCTCGTCGAGGAGCGCGGCGATGTCGGCGGAAAGGCTCTGGCGCTCGCCGATCACCCGGACGCGCACGTTGTTGGCGTGGAGGTCGGCCAGATCGCCGCGCACGAACAGGCGCAGCAGGCCCATCAACTCCATGACCTCGGTCGGCGGGCGGCGCCAGTTCTCGGAAGAGAAGCTGTAGACGGTGAGGTAGGCCACGCCGAGTTCGATCGCCGAGCGCACCGCGCGGCGCACCGCCTCGACGCCGCGGCGATGGCCCTCGAACCGGGGCAGCCCTTTGCGGGCGGCCCAGCGCCCGTTGCCGTCCATGATGATGGCGACGTGGCGGGGAGCCGGACGCGCCGTCCCGTCGGGGGCGGCGTCTGCGGCCTCCCCGATCTGCCGCGCGCCTTCCGAGCGAACCACTCTCGCCTCTCCCCGTCAGGCCGAACAATCATGGTTTCGAAAGGACAAGTCCTTTCGCGGGTCCAGGGCGGAGCCCTGGTCGGCGAAGCCATCCTCAGGGCTCCGCCCCGAGACCCCGCCAAAGGGCTTGCCCTTTGGGAACCCCTTACAATCGATCAGACAGGCTCTTAGACCTGCATGATCTCTTTTTCCTTCGAGGCCAGCACCTGATCGACCTCACTGATCGCGTCGTCGGTGGCCTTCTGCACGTCGCCGGCCTGACGCTTCTCGTCGTCCTGGCTGATGGCGCCGTCCTTCTCCAGCTTCTTGAGGATGTCGAGCCCGTCGCGGCGCACGTGGCGCACGGCGACGCGGGCCTCCTCGGCATATTTGTGGGCGACCTTGACCATCTCCTTGCGGCGCTGCTCGTTCATCTCGGGGATGCGCAGACGGATGGTCTGGCCCTCCGTCATCGGGTTGAGGCCGAGATCGGATTCGCGGATCGCCTTCTCGACGGCGGTGACCATCGAGCGGTCCCACACCGAGATCGAGAGCAGGCGCGGCTCGGGCACGCTGACGGTGGCGACGCCGGCCATCGGCATCATCGATCCGTAGGCCTCGACGTTGATCGGCTCGACCAGGCTCGGCGTCGCCCGCCCGGTGCGCAGCGAGCCGAGATCCTTGCTGAGCGAGGCGATGGCGCCCTGCATGCGGCGCTTGATGTCGCCGAGATCGAAATCCAGTGTGGCCATGGTTTTGAAAATCCCGACGCGTTCGGGTGGCAGATCGGCGCGAAGGCGCGAAGCCTCCGTCGCGGTGGCGCTACATGAACGAAAAACCGTGGAGCCGCAAATAGCGTGGCGCGGCGTTTCGCCTACGGCACCACGCGGGTCGAGACCGATTGGCCGGTCAGAATCGCGGTGACCGAACTCGGCGCGTGGACCGAGCCGACCACGATGGTCAGCCGACTCTCGCGGGCGAGCGCGAAGGCCGCGGTGTCCATCACCTTGAGGTCGCGGGCGATGGCCTCGTCGTGGGTGATCGTGTCGTAGCGGATCGCCTCCGGATCGCGCTTCGGGTCCGCCGAGTAGACGCCGTCCACCTGCGTGGCTTTCAGCACCGCGTCGCAGCGCAGTTCCGCCGCGCGCAGGACGGCGGCCGTATCGGTGGTGAAGTATGGGTTGCCGGTGCCGCCCGCGAGCACCACGACCTGCCCCTTGTCGAGATGGTGCAGCGCCGGCTGGCGCGCATAGGTCTCGCAGATCGTCGGCATCGACACCGCCGACATCGTGCGCGCCTGAACGCCGGCGGCGTTGAGCGCGGTCTCGATGGCGAGCGAGTTCATCACGGTCGCCATCATGCCGAGCGAATCGCCGGTCGCCCGGTCGATCCAGCCGGCCTGGGAGATGCGCGCCCCGCGGATGAGGTTGCCGCCGCCGACCACGATGGCGATCTCGATGCCCTGGGCGACCGTGGCGGCGATGTCCTCGGCCAGGGACGCCAGCATCGGCGGATGGAGCCAGAACCCGTCGGGGGCGGCGAGCGCCTCGCCCGAGAGTTTGACCAGGACACGGCGGTAGGGCGTCGTCTCCGGCATCGGATCCTCGTCGGCTTGGCTGCTGGCGCCGGCTTCTAGCAAGACGGGGACCTAAACGTCGAGGGGCGGCGGCATCGCTGCCGCCGCCCCTGGCATGACTTGACCTCCAACCGACCGGCCTGCCGGTCGCGCGGTTGAAAATTACCGCGACATGCTCGCGACTTCGGCCGCGAAGTCCGGGGCCTCTTCCTTCTCGATGCCCTCGCCGAGCGCGTAGCGCACGAAGCCTGTGAGCTTGACCTCGCCGCCGGCCTTGCCCGCGGCTTCCTTGAGCACCTGCGAGATGGTCTTGGAGCCGTCGTGGACGAAGGGCTGCTCCAGGAGGGTGACCTCCTTGTAGTAGCTCTTCAGGCCGCTCTCGACGATCTTGGCCATCACGTGGTCCGGCTTGCCGGCGTTCTTCTCGCGCAGGATGTTCGACTCGCGCTCGACCACGGCCGGATCGATACCCGAGGCGTCGAGCGCGACCGGGTTGGTCGCTGCGATGTGCATGGCGATCTGGCGGCCGAGGGTGGAGAGGACCTCGACGTCGCCCTCGGACTCGAGCGCGACGAGCACGCCGATCTTGCCGAGGCCTTCGCTGATCTGGCCGTGGACGTAGGAGGCGATCACGCCCTGGGCGACTTCCAGCTTGGCGACGCGGCGCAGCGTCATGTTCTCGCCGATGGTGGCGATCAGGTTCGAGAGCTTCTCCTGAACCGTCTCGGACGAGCCGGGGAAGGTCGCGGCCTGGAGGCCTTCGAGCGTGCCGTCGGTGTTCAGCGCGAGCTTGGCGGCCTCGCGGGCGAAGGACTGGAAGGCGTCGTTGCGGGCGACGAAGTCGGTCTCGGAGTTCACCTCGACGATCGCGGCATGGCGGCCGGCGGACTCGACGGCGACGAGGCCCTCGGCGGCGACGCGGCCGGCCTTCTTGGCGGCCTTGGCCAGACCCTTCTTACGCAGCCAATCGACGGCGGCCTCGAGGTCGCCGTTCGTCTCGTTGAGCGCGCCCTTGCAATCCATCATGCCGGCGCCGGTCTTTTCGCGAAGCTCCTTCACGAGTGCGGCGGTGATGTTGGCCATGGCGATCCTCTTGAGGTCTGGAAGTGAGTGAGCCCGGCGCTCTTTGAAAGCACCGGGCTTTGCAGGGGTATGACGGTGCCGCCGCCGGAACGCCCCGGCGGCGAAAATACGGTCGACTTAGGCCGCAGCGGCCTCGACGAAGCCGCGGGACTGGGCGATCCAGCCGTCGCGCTCGATGCGGCCGTTGAGCTTCAGGTCGGCGTCGAGCTTGGCCACGTCCTCGGGCTGCATGGCGGCGATCTGCCAGTAGTGCCATACACCGGCGTCGTTGAGCTTCTGCACGAGCTGCGGGCCGACGCCGTTGAGCTTGGTCAGGTCGTCGGGCGCGCCGCGGGGGGCTGCGAGCTGCTCGAAATGCTCGGTCGACTCGGCGAGCGCGGCGACATCGGCCGGGGCGATCGCGTCGGAAGCGACGGAGGCCGCGACATCGTCGTTGGCCGGGGGCAGCTCCTCGGCGGTCGGCTCCTCGGAGGCGCCGACATCGATGCCGAGCGCACCCTGGCCGCGGCCGATGCCCTCGATCGCCGCGCGGGCGATCAGGTCGCAGTAGAGCGCGATGGCGCGGCCGGCGTCGTCGTTGGCCGGGACGATGTAGGAGATGCCGTCCGGGTTGCAGTTCGTGTCGACGATGGCGGCGACCGGGATGCCGAGGCGCTGGGCCTCCTTGATCGCGAGCTGCTCCTTGTTCGTGTCGATCACGAACAGCAGGTCGGGCACGCCGCCCATGTCCTTGATGCCGCCGAGCGCCTTCTCGAGCTTGTCCTTCTCACGCGTCAGCATGAGGCGCTCCTTCTTGGTGAGGCCGACGGCCCCGCCCTCGAGCGTCTCGTCGACCTTGCGCAGGCGGGCGATCGAGCCGGAGATGGTCTTCCAGTTGGTCAGCATGCCGCCGAGCCAGCGGGAGTTGACGTAGTACTGGGCCGAACGCTTGGCGGCTTCCGCGATCGAATCGGCCGCCTGGCGCTTGGTGCCGACGAACAGCACGCGACCGCCGCGGGCGACGGTGTCGCTCACCGCCTGCAGCGCGGCGTGGAGCGCCGGCACGGTCTGGGCGAGGTCGATGATGTGGATGTTGTTGCGGGTGCCGAAGATGTAGGGCTGCATCTTCGGGTTCCAGCGGTGCGACTGGTGCCCGAAATGGGCGCCGGCCTCGAGGAGCTGGCGCATAGAGAAATCGACGGCCATGATCTTTGTACTCTCCGGTTATACCGCCGCGGAGGGTGCAGCCGGCTGAGTGCCGGCCACCGGAAACGCCTCATTCAGGCATGAGGCCACTCCGCGTGTGGAATGGGCCGGGGCGTTAGCAGAGGCGGGCGGGAATGGCAAGGCGAAGCCGGGATGCGGGTCGATCCGCATCCCGGCTTCGCCTTGCCATTCCCGCCCGACATCGATTGGATCACGCCTGTCTATGCCGACGGCGTCCGACCGTCGGCACCGGGTCAGTCTCCGCGTCTTCGCGCGGCTCTACGCGGCCCGCACCGTGGCGAGGAAGCGGGACATCTCCGTGCTCAGGCTGTCGGCCTGCTGCGCCAGCTCGGAGGCCGCCCCCAGGACCTGGGAGGCCGCCGCCCCCGTCTCCTCCGCCGCCTGAGCGACGCCCGCGACGTTGCCGGTCACCTCGGACGTGCCGGCGGAGGCCTGCGCCACGTTGCGCACGATCTCTTGCGTCGCCGCGCCCTGCTCCTCCACCGCCGCCGCGATGCCGGTGGCGACGCCGCTGATCTCGCGGATGCGGCCCGCGATCCCGTCGATCGCCGTGACCGCCCCGCCGGTCGCCGCCTGGATCCGGGCGATCTGCGCCGAGATCTCGTCGGTGGCCCGCGCCGTCTGGTTGGCGAGTTCCTTCACTTCCGCCGCCACGACCGCGAAGCCGCGGCCCGCCTCGCCGGCTCGCGCCGCCTCGATGGTGGCGTTCAGCGCGAGGAGGTTGGTCTGGCCGGCGATGGTCGAGATCAGCGCCACCACGTCGCCGATGCGCGAGGCCGCCTCGGAGAGGTCGCGCACCAGGGAGACGGTCTGCCCCGCCTCGCCGGCGGCGATTCCGGCGAGTTCGGCCGAGCCCGCGACCTGCCGGCCGATCTCGCTCACCGAGGAACCGAGTTCCTCGCTGGCGGCGGCGACCATGCCGACATTGCCGGCCGCCTGTTCGGCCGCCGCCGCGACCGCGGTGGAGCGACCGGCCGTTTCCGAGGCGATGGCCGTCATGCTCTGCGCCGTCGTCTGAAGCTCGGTCGCGGCGGCGGTGACGGTGGCGAGGATGCCGCCCACGGCGTGCTCGAAGCCGTCGGCCATCTGGCGCATCCCGGCCTTGCGCTGCTCTTCCGCCGAGGCGCGGGCGAGCGCGGTCTCCTCTTCCAGCTGACGGGTGCGGATCAGGTTGTCCTTGAACACCTGCACCGCCCCGGCCATCGCGCCGATCTCGTCGCGGCGCCGGGCGAAGGGAATCGGCGCTTCGGCGTCGCCGCCGGCGAGGCGCCGCATCGCGTCCGTCATCCGCTCGATCGGGCGCGAGACGCCGAGGAAGGAGAAGATCATTGCGCCGATCGCGGTCAGGGTCGTGACGCAGAGTGCGATCAGCGTGACCTGAACGGCCGTGCTCTGCTCGGCCCGGAGGGCGGCGTCGATCGTCTTGCTCGCGGCCAGGTTGACACCGACGAGCGCCTGCGCCGCGTCGGAGACAGCGAAGTAATGCGTGGCCATTTGACCGCGGAAAAAGGTGAGCACCTCGTCCTGGCGTTCCGGCGGAATGGAGCGGAGCCTTTCCCAGGTAGGCTTGAGCAGTTCCAGATTGGCCCGCAGATTGTCGTAGATCCGACGCTCCTCCGGCGAGGATACGAGCGCGCGGTACTCTTCGATCTTGGCGTTGCGCGCGCGTGCGAAGCTCTCGACCTTCTCGATGCTTTCCGTGCGTGCGGCCGCATTCTCGGCCGCCACGTAGCGGAACTGCCAGAGCCGTGTCCGGATCACCAGGGCGTTGATGGCGTGAGCCTCGTTGATCGACGGGATGGTGTTGTCGAGCAGGCTCGCCGTCCGCGTGCCGATCGCGTCGAGCTTCATTAGGGCGAGCGTGCCCTGCCCCGCGGCCAGGAGCAGCATGAGCGTGAACAGGCCGAGGAGAGTCCGTTTGAGCGTCATCGTCATGGGATGAATCCGTCTTCAATCCACTGACGAATCGACGCCCAGCCTTAACAAACTGCAAAGCCAGAGGGGTAGATCCGAGAACTTTCGTGAAAGACTCAATGCACCGTCACAGCAGGGAACTATATTTACAGCACCCGACAAGCAGAACCGGATTTCGGCGGCAGAGCGTGCACCTTGCGGTGTCGTGGGCATTCCATCCGAAACGACGAGGCTGGCCCTGAAGGCAGCCCCTCCCACAAGAGAGGACTTTAGAGCCAGACGCGTTGCTCGATCTCGTCCGGTCTGTAGCGATTCACGTACTGGACCATGCGCGGGCGGTCCGCGGTGTTGGGGCTCGCCCCGTGCGGCAGTTCGTGGCGCCAGATCACGAGGTCGCCGGCACGGGCCGGAATCGGCACCGCCTCGGCGCTGAGGTCGATCCTCCGCGGGTCGGCGTCGCCGATCTCGGCGAGCCAGCCGTCGAGCCGGTGGTGGAAGCCCGGCACCACCTGCAGCGCGCCCTGGTTCGCGTCGGTGTCGGTGAGATACAGGATGCCGCCGGTCGAGAGCGGGCGCGGGGAGGCGAGGCTCATGTCCCAATGCAGGTGCGGGCCGGGGAAGCGGTAGCCCTCGTGCTCGGGCGGGTTGAAGCCCATGCGGTCGGTCGAGGACCACAGGTCGCTGGTGCCGTAGAGCTGGGCGAAGGCCTTGTGGATGCGGGGCGAGCGCCGCGCCACCTCCAGAGCCGGGTCCTGGAAGTGCTGGATCATGATGCCGTTGGTGCGCGGGCCGTACCAACCGGACGGATCGTCGGCGCGCGCGTCGAGCAGGCGCCACAGCAGCGCCTCGGCCGCGGCGGCCTCGTCCGGCTCGATCGCCCGGCGCAGCACCACGTAGCCGAGCCGCTCCCACTGCGCGAGGTCGTCGGCCTCAAGGACCGGCACCATCGCGTCGATCGCGGCCAGCGCCCGCGCGGTGGCTTCCGGCACCGGATCACCGGCGACCCACGCGTTGTAGCGCGCGATCTTTTCGGAGTTGGGCGGACCGGCGGTGGCCACCACCCAATCCGCGAAGGCATCGAAATCGGGCCGCGTCTGCCCGAGATGCCGGTACGCCTGCTCGATGCCGAGCCCGAGCAGGTCGAGCAGGATGCGGTCGGCCATTTGGCTCGGCGCGGGCTTTTGGGAGCGCATCGTCTTGCGCTCCCAGTAATCTTCGATCCCGGCGATGCCATGCAACATATTGGTGGCCATCGCGAGAACCGCGGTCAGGCCGCCGAGGCGACCGCGGGCGAGATCTTCTTGCGGGCGCGCTTGTCCTCGGTCGTGCCGACGAAGGCCTGGGCCTCCTCCTTGCGCTCGAACACGTGGGGAGCGACGCCGCGCTTGGTCAGGGCCTCCTCCATCTTCAGGCGCAGGAAGGCGCTGGTCGCGTAGCGGGTCGTCGTCGCGTAGTAGTTCGCCTGGAGGTATTGGATCATCCCGGCGTAGTCGTCGTAGAGGTTCTCGTTGAGGCGGAAGCCGTCGTGGTTGATCACCGCGTTGACGCGCTGGCCGGCCTTGCGGCACGCCTCGACGATGGTCATGCGAAGCTCGTCCATGTCGCTCTTCACCCGGCAGTACCAGCCCTCCAGGTTGATGAAGAGGATGTTGCGCTCGGCGTCCAGGCTGACGCGCGACTTCAGATCGAGGTTGAGCAGGTCCGAGAGCAGCTCCATCGGATCTTCGCGGAAGATGCGCGCGTCCATCGGTACGGGGTTCCGCACGATCGGGGCGAAATCCATGTGGGCGAGGATGTCGCGCTCGACGTCGATGCCGGGCGCCACCTCGATCAGTTCCAACCCCTCCCGGGTGAGCTGGAACACGCAGCGCTCGGTCACGTAGATTACCGGCTGCGAGCGCTCGACCGCGTAGGGGCCTGAGAAGGTGTTCTGCTGGACCGCGGTGACGAACTTGCGGGCCTTGCCCTCCTTGACGATCTTCACGACGCCGTCCTGCACGGCGATCTCCAGGCCGCCCGCGGTGAAGGTGCCGGCGAAGACGACCGAGCGGGCGTTCTGCGAGATGTTGATGAAGCCGCCGCAGCCGTTGAGCTTGCCGCCGAACTTCGAGGTGTTGACGTTGCCGGCCTCGTCGCACTCGGCCATGCCGAGGCAGGTCATGTCGAGGCCGCCGCCGTCGTAGAAGTCGAACATCTGGTTCTGGTCGATGATGCAGTCGGCATTCGTCGCCGCGCCGAAGCTCGACCCCGAGGCCAGCACGCCGCCGACCGCGCCGGCCTCCGTCGTCAGCGTGATGTAGGGGGTGATCTTCTCCTCGTTCGCCACCGACGAGATGCCCTCCGGCGCGCCGACGCCGAGGTTGACCACGCCGTTCGGCGGCAGCTCGAAGGCGGCACGCCGGGCGATGATCTTGCGCTCGTTGAGCGGCATCCGCTTGATGCCGGTGACGGGGACGCGGATCTCGCCCGCGAGCGCGGCGTCGTACATCACGCCGTAGTTCATGCGGTGCATCTCGGGCTCGGCCAGCACCACGCAATCGACGAGGATGCCGGGCACCCGCACGTCCTTGGGCAGCAGGTAGCCGTCATCGACGATGCGCTCGACCTGGGCGATGACGATGCCACCGTTGTTGCGCGCCGCCATCGCCTGGGCGAGGCAGTCGAGCGTCAGCGCCTCCTTCTCGAACGAGAGGTTGCCCGACGGATCGGACGAGGTGGCGCGGATGAAGGCCACGTCGATCTTAGTGGCGGTGTAGAACAGCCACTCCTCGCCATCGACCTCGACGAGCTTGACGATGTCCTCCGTCGTCAGCTCGTTGACCTTGGCGCCGCCGTGGCGCGGATCGACGTAGGTCTTGAGGCCGACCTTCGAGAAGAGCCCGGGCTGGCCCGCGGCGCAGGCGCGGTAGAGCTGCGAGATCACGCCCTGGGGCAGGTTGTAGCCGCGGATCAGGTTGTTTTGCGCCGCCTGCGCGACCTTGGGCATGCGCCCGAAATTGGCGGCGATGACCCGCGACAGCAGGCCGTCATGCCCCAGGCGCCCGGTGCCGAGCCCCTTCGAGTCGCCCGCGCCCGCGGTCATGATCAGGGTGAGGCCCCGCGGCGAACCCGTCTCGACGAAGCGCTTCTCCAGCGCGGCGTGCAGGGCCTCCGGGATGCAGCTTTGGACGAAGCCCGTGGTGGTCACGACGTCGTTCTCGCGGATCAGCGCGATCGCCTCTTCCGCCGTGATGACCTTGTTCTTCTTCATGAAAACCGCATTCCTCCGCGTCTTCCGGCCCGGCGGCGCGGTTGAGCCCGCCCCTCGCCGTTCCACCCGAAACGATGCAGGCCGACCCCGCGATCCGGAAGCGTCCGGCCCGCGTGATCGGCTGGATTTTGAATGCATTCGTTATTGCAGTGCATCGAACAACTTCGGCACCGCAAGAAAATGCATCGCTTGAACCTGACAATACCGCAAAAGCCTGCCCGCGCACGCCTGAAAAACTCTTCTGTCACCGCTCAGAAAAATTGCGCGAAGCTGCGGACGACATTGGGCGCCGGGAAACCGGACCACGGCGCCGTGCGGGATTGCGGCCAGGGCGTGGTGTAGAAAATGCCAGCAACGGGCGGCGGGTATCGGCTCCCCGGCCTTGTCGCTCCGGCACGGCGGGACTACGAGGGCGCGCGGGTCCCAAATCGACATCCGGCCCGGACGCAAACGCAGAATTTTCGGAGTTCTCCCATGGGCTTTCTCGCCGACGCCCTCTCGCGCGTCAAACCCTCCGCGACCATCGCGATGACGCAGAAGGCCCGGGAGCTGAAAGCCAAAGGCGTCGACGTGATCAGCCTCTCGGTCGGCGAGCCGGACTTCGATACGCCCGACCACATCAAGGAGGCGGCGATCGATGCGATCCGCTGCGGCGAGACCAAGTACCCGCCCGTCTCCGGCATCGTGCCGCTGCGCGAGGCCATCGTGAAGAAGTTCAAGCGCGAGAACGGCCTCGACTACAAGGCCTCGCAGACCATCGTGGGCACCGGCGGCAAGCACGTCATCTACAACGCGCTGCTCGCCACCCTGAACCCCGGCGACGAGGTGGTGATCCCGCGCCCCTACTGGGTGTCCTATCCGGAGATGGTGGTGCTGTGCGGCGGCACGCCGGTCTTCGTCGAGACCGACATGGCGCACGACTTCAAGCTCCAGGCGGAGGATCTGGAGCGGGCGATCACCCCGAAGACCAAGTGGATCATCCTCAACTCGCCCTCGAACCCGTCCGGCGCCGCCTACAGCCGCGACGAGCTCAAGACGGTGACCGACGTGCTGATGCGCCATCCCCACGTCTGGGTGCTGACCGACGACATGTACGAGCACCTGACCTACGGCGCCTTCGAGTTCGTCACCCCGGCTCAGGTCGAGCCCGGCCTCTACGAGCGCACGCTCACCATGAACGGCGTCTCGAAGGCCTACGCCATGACCGGCTGGCGCATCGGCTACGCCGCCGGTCCGGAGCCGCTCATTAAGGCGATGGACTTCGTCCAGGGCCAGCAGACCTCGGGCGCCTCCTCGATCTCGCAATGGGCGGCGGTGGCCGCGCTCGACGGCACGCAGAAGCACCTCGCCCGCTTCAAGGAGGCGTTCCAGGAGCGGCGCGACCTCGTGGTCTCGATGCTGAACCAGACGAGCGGCCTCAAGTGCCCGACGCCGGAGGGCGCCTTCTACGTCTACCCGTCCTGTGCCGAGCTGATCGGCCGCAAGACCGAGACCGGCAAGACGCTCGAGACCGACGAGGACTTCGTCACCGAACTCCTCCAGGCGGAAGGGGTCGCGGCGGTCCACGGCTCAGCCTTCGGGCTGGGCCCGAACCTGCGCATCTCCTACGCCACCTCGAACATGGCGCTGGAAGAAGCCTGCCGCCGCATCCAACGCTTCTGCGGCTCGCTGCGGTAGTTTTTGGGGTTTTGCCGCGGGCGTGGTGACGCCCGCGGCGCAGTCGATCGAGGCCGTTCGACCGGTTTCCCCGTCCATCCGCCTCATCCTGAGGTGCGGAGCAGCGGAGCCTCAGGATGAGGGGATGGACGGGAGGAAGCGGCCGGGCACGCCGTGTTCCCTGCGGGACGAAGGGCGAATGGTCGCCGGGCCGATGGTTGCTCCCGCGCCCGCGGACCTCTACATCGGCCCTCCCCGCGGCCGATGCGCCCGATGGTTTCGCGAGCCCTCTCGGGCCGGCGTGGCAGCGGGGCCGGCAGTGACGGGACGGTGCGGACCAGTTCTCTGCATCGCACCTGTGAGGCTTAGTGGGCCGAGCGGCTGCAGGCGTGTCGGGGGCGCGGGGAACAGGAACCGCGATTCCGGCGCATGGCCCACCTGAAATCCCGCCGGCGGACACAGAGCCGTGGGCGGCGGCCGCAGCCTTGTGGATGCGGCACATTCGGATGAATCCGGAAACGAAACGCTGACGGATGTGGACTTAAGCCTGCGGTTCGAGAACCCAGGAAACCGGCTGTTAATGCCCCGTCCCACGCACCGCACGGCAGCCCGCAACTACCTGCCGGAATCGCGGCTCGAAGACCTCGCCTTGCGCCTGCGCCGGCTCGCCAACCACCGCGGCTTCGTGCGCGAGGAGATCACCAGCCCGCTGCTGCTGCGCTTCCTGCCCACCCCCTCGTCCCCGCCCTTGCGCGGCGCGGCCGAGACCTACGCGAGCGAATTGCGCCACAAGCTCAAGGAGGCCGACCTCGACGAGGATCAGGTCGCCTACCTGATCCTCCATGCCGAGCAGGAGATGGACGTGGCCCATGCGCGGCTGACGGGTTAGGGCGACTTGTCGGGTTAAGGCGAGTTGGCCGGGAAGGGCGCGAGCCGCACCGTCTCGACCTCGACCGGGCGGCCCCGCGCGGTCGCCACCTCGATCCGCACCCGCAACGGCATCCAGCGCGGCCCCTCCTGGGCGGGCGGCGATGGGGCCGCACCGGCCTCCGGCTCCGGCGGGTTCGGCAGCGGCAGGTCGAGGGTCTGGAGGCCGACGCGCCAGCGGCGCCCGTCGGTGACGCCCTCGCGGCCCCCGGCGGCGACGGCGGCGGGCGTCAGCGGCTCTTCCAGCAGGGAGCGGGCGAGCCGCTCGGCGCCGGTGCGGTCCTCCACCGCCGCCCAGCCGACCCGCGACTGGATCAGCCCGCGCTGCACGACGAGGCTCAGCGCCGCCACGATCGCGAAGGCGACGAGCGCCTCGATCAGGGTGAAGCCGTCGCGGGCGCCGACCCTCACTGAGAAAACTATTCCTTGCCGATCATGCCGGCGCCGCGCTGGCCTTCGGCGCCGAGCGAGACGATGGCGTAGGGGCCGGACTTGCCCGGCGCGCGGTACTCGTAGGCGCGGCCCCAGGGATCGGCGGGCACGTTCGACTGCTTGAGGTAGGGCCCGCTCCAGGCCTCCGCGGCGGGCGGGCGCTTCACCAGCGCGTCCAGGCCCTCGCTGGTGGACGGATAGCGGCCGTTGTCGAGGAAGTAGAGGTCGAGCGCCGAGGAGAACGACTCGATCTGCAGCCGCGCGGTCTTTTCCCGCGAGCTGCCGAGATAGCCGAGCACGCGGGGGCCCGCGAGGCCCATGACGAGGCCGAGGATCACCAGCACGACCAGAAGCTCGACCAGGGTGAAGCCGCCTTGGCGGTCGCGGGTGCGTCGGTCGCGGCGCAGAGCCGTGAGGGAGCGGGACATGGAAACCTCGAGACTCATCACATCAGCATGTCGTTGATGCTCATCAGCGCGGTCATCACCGAGATGATCAGCCACGCGATCAGCACGCTCACCACCACCATCACCGCCGGGCCGACCACCGCGATCACCCGACCGAGCGCGGCATCGAGCTTGGCCTCGTAGAACACCGCCACCCGGCTGGCGCTGTCGGCGAGATCGCCCGCCTCCTCGCCGACGCGCAGCATCTGCACGACATGGCGCGGAAACAGTTTTCCCCGCGTCAGCGCCTCCGAGAGGCGCTTGCCTTGGCGGACATCCGCGGTCACCCGGTCGATCTCGGCCCCGGCGCCCGGCAGGCGCACGACGCCGCGGATCAGGCGCAGCGCCGTCGAGATGTCGACTCCGTTGCGCACCAGGATGGCGAGCGTGCGGCAGAAGGTGACGGTGAGTTCGTGCGCCAGCACGGTCTTCGAGAGCGGCAGCGCCGCGACCAGCCGCAGCCACAGGCCGCGCTCGCGCCCGAGGCGGTTGACCAGCATCGCGCCCCCGAGGATCGCCGCCATGCCGATCACCACGGCGTCGAGGTTGCGGTTGAGGAAGGCCGACATGTTGAACACGACCAGCGCGCTCGGATCGATCCGTTCGCGAAAGCCCTGGAGCGCCACCTCGAATTTCGGGATCAGGTAGATCAGCACGAAGAACAAAACCGCGATCGCCGCACCGACGAGGAAGAGCGGGTAGGAGATCGCCGAGACGAAGCGCTTCTTCAGCCGCTCGCCGCGCTGGCGCTCGGCGGCGAGCCCGGTCAGGGCCTCCTCCAGCCGGCCCGCGGTCTCGGCGACCTCGACCATCTTCACGTAGATCGGCGGGAACAGCCTCGGGTGCTGGCTCAGCGCCTGCGACAGGCTCTTGCCGTGGGAGAGGGCGACGTTGAGTTCGCGCAGCACGGCGGAGAGCCAGCGCTTGCTCTCCATCTGCACGAGGATCGCCAGCGCCTCGTTGAGCGCCACGCCGCCTTTCAGCAGCATGGCGAGGTCGAGGGTCATGGCGGTGATCTCTTCCGGGCGGGGCTCCGGCGTCAGCAGATCGCGCAGGGAGCGCCCGGTGGCGGCGGCCTTGGGCTTGGCCGCGATCGGGGTCCAGCCGCTGCGGTCGAGTTGCGCCATCACCTCGGCGCGCGACTCCGCCTCCATGGTGCCGGAGAGGAGCTTTCCGGCCGCGTCCAGCGCCTGATACTCGAAGGCGGGCATCAGCCGACCGGGACCGCGGCAACGAGCCAACCGAGAGCGAGCGCCGGCGCCAGCACTGCGCCGAAGGCCAGCCGCTCTTCCGGCGTGCCGCCCTGTATCGCCAGCACTCTTCGTCCGACGAGCAGCAAAATTCCAAAAAAACTCGCGCCGAACAGGCACCACGCGAAGCCGCCCGTGCCGACGAGCAGCCCGCCGGCGGCGGCGAGCTTCACGTCGCCCAGCCCGATCCCGTCATGGCCGCGGCGGCGGAAATAGACTTCCCGCAAGGCCCACAGCGCGCCGCCGCAGAGTAGGCAGTCGAGGGCGACCAGGGTGAGTTCGGCACTCACACTCTCACCGGCCTCGACGGTCGCGGCCACGCGCCACGCGATGCCGAGAAGGCCAAGCGCCAGCGTGGCGCTGTCGGGGATGGTGAAGTCGGTCAGGTCTTGCCACGCGATGCGGGCCGCGAGCAGCGCGAGCGCCACCCCGGCCGCGGCGAGCCCGAGCGGGCCGGTGCCGAGGGCGAGGATCGCGAGCGCTCCGGCGCCCGCTACACCGAGGCAGGCGAGGCCGTGATCGTCGGCGCTGACGGGCCGGGCCATGATGGCCTCACGGCTTCACGACCACGGGCCGCGCGGCGGCGGGCGCGCGCCCGCCGCGGCGGGCGGCGGCGTCGTAGAGCTGGCCGCGGTAATCCTCGGCCACGCGCTGCGCATCGCGGCCGGAGCGCACCACCACGGGGCGGATGAACACGACGAGTTCGGTCCGGTCGGCGGCGTTGTCGGTGGAGGAGAACAGATCGCCGACATTGGCGAGCCGGCTCAGGAACGGGATGCCGTCGCGCCCGCGAAGATTCTTCTCCTGGATCAGGCCGGCGAGCAGTACGGTCTGGCCGTTGGGCACCGAGATCATGCTGGCGACGCGCCGCTTTGAGATCGTCGGGGTCAGCGTCTTCACCGTATCGACGACGGCGGAAATCTCCTGCTCGATCTGCATCGTCACCGCGCCGTTCTGGCCGATGCGCGGGATGACGTTGAGGATGATGCCGGTGTCGCGCATCTCGACCTGATTGACGAGCGGCGCGCCCGGCACCGTCACGCTCGTCGCCTGCGTCGTGGTGATCGGCACGGAATCGCCGACCTGCAGGGTCGCGGGCTGGTTCTCCAGCACCACGAGCGAGGGCGAGGACAGGATCTTGACGTCGGTGAAGCCGTCGAGCGCCGAGATGACGATATCCGGCCCGGAATAGCCGCCGACGAGGAAGTTGAAGCCGGCGCCGCCCGGCGACAGTTTGTTGGCCACGCCGCCGGAGGCGCCCGCGGCGGCGCTGAGCAGGCCGATCGAGCCCTTGTTGCCGCCGATGCCGATCCGGCTCGAATCGAGGAAGTACTGCACGCCGTACTTGAGCTGGTCGGTCAGCCGCACCTCGGCGATGGTGACGTTGATGGCGACCTGCACCGGGGTCGCGTCGAGGCGCTGGAGCGCCGCGTGGATCTTCCGGTAGGTCTCGCCGTCGGTGTAGGTCACGACCGCGTTCTGGGCCGGGTCGGCGCTGATCGAGACGCGCTTGTTCCCCGAGCGCTGCGTCAGGTCGAGGCTGCCCCCGCCCATCATCGCGCCGTCGATGCCGCCGCCGCCATTGCCCTGCCCCTGCCCGGCCTGATCGCCGAAGGCCGAGGCGAAGCGCGCCTTGAGCAGGTCGGCGCCGCTGCCGCCGTTCTGGTTCATCCCGCCGCCGGAGCCGACGCCGGTGCCGCCGAGGCCCGACCCAGTGGACGACATGCCCCCCGACGACATGCCGCTCCCCATGCCGCCGCCGCCCATCCCGCCACCCATGCCGCCGTCGGTGCCGCCGAGGCCGGAGCCGGCTTGGCTCGACAGGCCCGAGCGGGCGCCGCCGAGGCCGCTGCCGGACATGCCGCCACCGAGCCCGCTCATCATCCCGGAATTGCCACCGCCGAACAGGCCGTTGACGACGCGGGCGAGTTCGACCGCGTTGCGGTAGCGCGCCTTGTACACGAACACCGTCTCCTCGGCGGCCTCCGCCGTGCCGTCGAGCTCGCGCACGAAGCCTTCGGCGCGGCGCAGCAGGCCGGCGTTCTTCGAGGTCGCCAGCACGGCGCGCAACCGCCCGATCGGCTTGAACTGGATCAGGCCCTGCCCGGAGCCGTTCTCGCCGGTGTCGAACAGCTGGGTCAGTTCGGCGACCACCGCCTCGGGCCTGGCCCGCTTCAGCTCGAACAGGCTCACCGTCTGGCCGCGCATCCAGTCGGCGTCGAAGGCCAGGATCGCGCTCACCGCCTCCTGCCGCTTGGGGCCGGGACCCTTGACGATCATGGTGTTGCGGGTCGCGTCGAACCGCAGGCCGTCGGCATCCGCCACGAAGCCGGAGACGAGCTTCGACATCGTCGCCGCCGAGACGTAGCGCAGCGGCACGACCGAGACGCCGTAGCCGGGACCGCCCGCGCCGAGATTGACCGTGCCGAGCCCGGCGGCGGCCGGGACGATGCGGTAGCCGGTGCCGGCCTTGCTCATCGAGAAGCCCTGGCCGGCGAGCACGCTCTCCAGCGAGGCGAGCAGTTCGTTGCGCGAGAGCGGCCGGGGCGACGAGATGGTGATCTGGCCCGAGACGTCGGCGCCCATGGTGTAGTTGAGGCCGAGCGTGTCCGAGAGGATCGCGTGGACGACATCCTTGATCTCGGCCCGCTCGAAATTGAGGCGAAAACCCCCGCCGTTCACCGCATCCTGCGCCGGGCCGCCGCCGATCTCGATGGCCTCCGCCTGCTCGGACAGCCCGCCGAGGCCGGTGCCCGCGGTGCGATCGACGTCCTCGGGGCCGAAATAGCGGCTGCGCCCGACGCCGCGCGCCGGCTGGGTCACCGCGTCCGCGGCCGGGCGGGCGGCCCCGCCGCCGCGAATCGGCTTGGCCGAGAGGTCCATGCCCATTTCCGGCCCGGTCAGGCCGGTGCGCGGCAGGGTCTGTCCGGCAGCGGGCGCGAGGGCGGCCAGCACCAGCAGCAGGGAGGGGAGCAAGGCGCGCCGGAGCGATGGCATCGGGTTCTCTTGATGAGGCCGACGGTAAGCTTACCGGCGGGTCCGGCGCCTGCCCATGCGGGCCTTGGCCCGAACCACCGCTTTCAACCGCGCCGTGCTCGATTTGACACACAATTTGGTCAATCGAGGTTAACGCGTTGAGAAGTCCTTAACCCCGGCGCATCCGGGCCGGCCCCGCGCGCGAATGCAGCCACGGAAACGCGAGCGTTTGGCTCAGGGCACGCGGACGACGGCGCCTTCGGGGAGGCGAGCGCCCGGCGCGGCGGCGGGCGGCAGGGCGAACAGGCGGTAGGTCTGCTCGCGCTCGCCCTCGCGCAGGACGACGCGGTCCGGCGCGATCCGGTCCACCCGCCACGCATCGACCTGATCACCCACCCGCAGGCTGAGCGATGCGCCCTCCTGCCGGCTGACCAGCGCCACCGCCCGATCGACGCCGGCCACGATCCCGACGAGACGCAGTTCCGGCGGCGGGCTCGCGGGCGTCTCGATCGGAGGCGGCGGCGGGGCCGCGTAGGCCACGGGTTGGTCGGGGCGCCGCCGCGAGGGCGCGAAGAGCGGACGCTGCCGGAAGCCATCGAGATCCTTGAAGGCCATCCGGCTCAAGGGGTTGGCCGATGGGGCGATCTGCGGGAGCGGGAGTTCGGGCTCGGGCGGCGGCTCGACCAGGGCGGTCTCGGCGGGCGCCTCGGGCTCGGGCGGGGCCGCGGCGATGGCGGGCTCGGACGGAGCGGGAGAGGCCGCGGGGGGCGCGGCGGGTTTGCGCCCGAGGCGCGCATCCTCGGCCTGCCGCAAGGCCTCCTGCTCGCGGACCCAGGCGGGGGAGCCGAACGGGCTCTCGGCCAGCGCCGGGCTCGCCGCAGCGAGGAGAAGGGAGAAGGACAGGGCGCGCGCGGAAAAACCCATCATGTGCGGCCCTCGCGGCGGTGGCCGCGGATCGCCAGCGCGACGCGCAGGGTCGGCTGCGGGTCTTCGACTGCTGCGCCGCGGCCGGCCTGGGTGCGGATGTTGATCGATTCGACCGTCAGCAGCGGCATCCCGGCCTCAAGGGTGGCCAGGAGATCGAACAGGCCGTCATTGGCGATGTCGAGGCTCGCCCGCAGCAGCACGCTGCGGCCGTCGTCGGCCTCGTCCTCGCCGCGCACCTCGATCAGCCGCCCGCCCGCGGCATCGACCAGCGCGCTCAGGCGGCGCTGCATCTCGGCCCGCGCGAGGCCCGGCGCGGCGGCGTCGAGGAAGACCGAATGGGTCCGGGTCGCTTCCGGCCCCTCCCCTTCGCGAGTCTTGGCCTGCTCGGCGGCGAGGCGGCGGATGCGGGCCTCGATCTGGGTGATGCGGGTGCGGTTCTCCTCCACCGCTTGGCTCGCCTCCCACCACGCGGCGAGACGGTCGAGGGTCAGCGCCGCCAGAAGCAGCGGCAGGCCGACGAAGAATGCGACCGAGAGGGGTCCGATCCAGCGGCGGAGCGCCGGCGGGACACGCGGATCGGCGCTCATCGCCCAGCCTCCGCCCGCTGGCCGGGCGCCCGGCTCGCCACGATGTCGAAGGCCTCGCGCCGCTCGGCATCGCGGATCACCGGGGCGGCGAAGCGCACCGCCGAGAGGCCGCCCTGCCCTTCGAGCAGGCCGATCAGCGCGGCGGCGTCGTCCGAGCGGCCGACGACGCGGACTTTTGAACCGTCGGCGTCGAGTTCGCGCAGCACCGTGCCGTCGGGGAGCGCCGTGCTGAGCCGGTCGATCAGCACGAGGGTGCTGGATTCCGGGCGCTTGGCAGCGAGCAGCGCGGCCTCGCGGGTGCCGCCGGGGCCGGAGCGGGCGGCGAGCCGCGAGCGGAGCGCGGCGAGATGCGAGCCGGTCTCGGCCTGTTCGGTCTCGGCGGAGTCCGCCAGAAGCGCGGCCGCGAGGCAGGCCGGAATCAGGAGGCCGAAGGCGAGGGCGGCGGCGAGCGCCACCGGGCGGCGGAGCGGGCTGGCCCCGCCTGCGCCGGGGCGACCGCGGTAGAGGTCGATGGCGAGCGGCGCGTCGAGGGGTGCGGCGGAACTGCCGAGCGCCGTCACCTCGAGGCCGGCCCCCGTCAGCGCGTCGAGATGGGGGGCGACGAGGTCGGCGGAGGTCGCCAGCAGATCGACCGCGATGGTGCCGTCGGGGCCGGCGGGCTCGGGCACGTCGTAGCCGTAGAGCACCCGGTCGGGCCGCCAGGGCGTCAGGCGCTCCAGGCGGTGGGACAGGATCGGCCCGAGATAGTCGCGCCCGGCATCCGGCAGGCGCAGGGTGCGGGCGAGGAAGAGGTGCGGCGGCAGCCGCAGTTCGAGGCCGCGCCCGGAAAACTCCTTCGGGGCCGCGCCGTCGAAGGGTCCGCGCGGGGTCACCCGGCCCTCGCGCACCTCGTAGAGCGCGAGGCCGTCGCCCTCGACCACCGCGACGCGGCGGCTGCGGTCGAGGAAGCGGCCGAGGCGCGGCTCCAGGGCCGCCACGAAGGCGTCGAGCAGCAGCGAGACCGCGCCGCCGACCTTGGCGACGAGCGGCGAGGCGCCGAGGCGGCCCCTGAGGGCGGCCGACTGCGCGAAAAATCCTGCCATGCGGGTCGAGGCCGTCATCGCCGCCCCGCTAGCCGGTGATCCGCATCACTTCGTCGAGGGAGGTGAGACCCTGCCCCGCCTTGGTGATGCCGTCGTCGAGCATGGTGGTCATGCCGCGGGCCCGCGCGGCCTCCAAGATGCGGGACGGGTCGGGCTCGCGCCGCACCAGCGGCTCGATCTCGGAATCGATGGTCAGCACCTCGAACACGCCGACCCGGCCGCGATAGCCGGTGCCGCCGCAATGCGGGCAGCCCACCGCCTTGAAGTAGTCGCGCCGCTCGGGCGCGGGCGTGCCGCGCTTCGCGCAGATGTCGAGGGCGGCCTCAACCGCTCGGGGATCGGGCGCCTTGCACTTCTCGCACAGCCGCCGCACCAGCCGCTGGCCGAGCACGCCGCGCAACGAGGCCGCGATCAGGTACGGCTCGACGCCCATGTCGGCCAGCCGCACCACTGCGTCGGCGGCGGTGTTGGTGTGGAGCGTGGTGAGCACGAGGTGGCCGGTGAGCGCGGCCTGGATGCCGATCGCCGCGGTCTCCCGGTCGCGCATCTCGCCGACCATGATCACGTCGGGGTCGTGGCGCAGGAACGAGCGCAAAGCCGTCGCGAAGGTGAGCCCGATCTGCGGCTTCACCTGGGTCTGGTGGATGCCGGGCAGCTGGTACTCGACCGGGTCCTCCACCGTCACGATCTTTCGCGAGGGGTCGTTCAGCATCGAGATCGCCGTGGCGAGCGTCGTCGTCTTGCCCGACCCCGTGGGGCCGGTGACGATCAGGATGCCGTGCGGCTCGGCCAGCAGCCGTTCCATCGATTGCTGGTCGCGGACCGACATGCCGATGCGCTTGAATTCGAGCAGGCGCGTGTCCTTGAGCAGGATGCGCAGCACCGCGGTCTCGCCGTAGAGCGTCGGCATCACGGCGACGCGCAGGTCCGCCTCTTGGCTGCCGACCTTGACGTTGGTGCGCCCGTCCTGCGGCAGGCGCCGCTCGGCGATGTCGAGCCCGGCCAGGATCTTCACCCGCGACAGGATGGCGGGCGCCATGTGCTTGGCCAGCGTCTGCTGCGCCCGCAGATGGCCGTCGATGCGGAAGCGGACGCGCAGATCCTCGCGGCCGGTCTCGATATGGATGTCGGTCGCGCCCTGCTCGACGGCGCGCTCCAGCATCGCGTCGATGGCCCGCACGATCGGGGCGCCGCGGGCGAGGTCTTGGAGCGTCTCGACATCGTCGGAGAAGGCGATCTCGGCCGGGATGTCCTCCGCCTCGGGCGCGGCTTCCGTACCGCCGCGCTCGAACAGCGCCTCGATCTCCTCGAACGAGAGCACGGCGAGCGAAACGGATGCGCCGAGGGCGAGGCTCGCGGCCTGGATCGGCTCGGCGAGCGAGGGGTCGGCCACGCACAGCAGCGGGCGGCCGGAATCGGAGACGGGATAGAGGAAGGCCTCGCGCAGGAAGCGCCGCGACAGCCCGTCGAGGAGATGGGGCGCTTCGGCGATGCGCTTGATCTCGGCCCGCGGCAGGCGGTGGAAGGCCGCGATGGCGTCCGCCAGATCGCCGGGGGGAAGCCGGCCCTCGCGCCAGATCGCTTCCGCGGCGCCGGCGCCGGCTCGGGTGCCGCGCGACTCGCCGGATTCGGCGCCGTGGCGGGCGCGCAGGAAGGCGAGGAGGTCGCCGCCCCCGGTCGCGTCCGTGCTGTGCGCCCCTGCCTGCACCGTCGTCTTCCGCTCGGGCCCGCTTTCGCTTCTCAAGAAGCGCGAAGCCGCGGGGTCCGTCCAGCACCGGGCCTCCATCATGGGCGGCCGGGCGTCAGGAAGCGGTGGAGATGTGGCGGATTGACGACAAGCGCCTGGCTCTACAGCCGCAGGGTGCCGGCCGCGATCCGCCCGTGAAGCGCCGGATCGAGCAGGCGATAGGCGCCGTCGCGGTCGATATAGAGCGGGTCGGCGGTGCGGGCCGGGTCGTAGCCCTCCTCCGCCAGCACCGCCTTCTTCTGCTTGAAGGTCTCGGTGTGGCCGAGTTCCTCGGTGAGGCGCAGGAACAGCGGCCGGGCATAGGCGGGCAACCGCTCGGCCATGTCGGAGTGGAGCCGGGCGAGGTCGAAGCCAAGGCCAACGGTGAGGGCCGCCATGCCGGCGCGGCCGTCGGCGCCCGGCACCGCGACGCCGTAGACGCAGGCTTCCATGACTCCGTCGGTACGACCGAGCGCCTCGGCGACCTCGGTGGTGGCAACGTTCTCGCCCTTCCAGCGGAAGGTGTCGCCGATGCGATCGACGAAGTAGTAGTAGCCCTGCGCGTCGCGCCGCATCAGGTCGCCGGTGCGCATCCAGGCGTCGCCGGGCTTCACCACGTCGCGCAGCACCTTGCGGTCGCTTTCCGCCGCGCTGGTATAGCCCTCGAAAGTGTATTCGGCCTTGTCCGACAGGCGGCCCAGAAGCTCGCCGGACTCGCCGAATTCAGTGGGCACGCAGCGCCCTTCAGCGTCGCGTAAGGGCAGGCCGGTGGCGACGTCGTGCCGGACGATCAGCGCGGGCGAGCGCCGCGCCATGAAGCTCGGCACGCGACCGACCGCACCGACCTTGCCCTCGACGTTGTAGAGCGAGAGCGTGCCCTCGGTGGCGGCATAGAATTCGAGGATGCGGGGAATCGCGAACCGCTCCTGGAAGCGCTCCCACACCTCCGGGCGCAGGCCGTTGCCGGTGCAGAGGCGCAACGAGTGCGCCCGCTCCTGCGGGGCGGGGGGCGCCAGCGTCAGGTAGCGGCACAGCTCGCCGATATACTGGAACAGGGTCGCGCCGGATTCCGCGACATCCGACCAGAATCGGCTCGCCGAGAATTTTTCGCGGATCACCACCGAGCCGCCGCCGAGCAGGACGCTGCCCGGCGCCACGACGCCGCCGACGCTGTGGTAGAGCGGCAGGCAATCGTACATGCGGTCGTCCGGCCCCGGATCGGCGAGGCCCGCGAACCAGTGGGTCCACATCATGATGCGGTGATGGCTCACCCGGGCGGCCTTCGGCAGGCCGGTGGTGCCGGAGGTGTAGATCAAGAGTGCCGGGTCGCGCAGGCTCACCGCGGGCGCCTCGTCGGCGGTGAGCGGCTCAGCCCCGAACCGCGCGGCCTGCGCCGCGAGCGAGGCCTCGGCGCCCTCTCCCTGCCAGCACAGTTCGGGCGGCGATGCGAGATGCGGCCACGCGCCCTCGACCGCCTCGGCGAGGTCGGTCGCGGCGATCAGGATGCGGGGCGCGGCCGTATCGATGCAGTAGGCGAGCCCGCGCTCGCGCAGGTTGGTGTTGAGCAGCGCCACCCGCACGCCGACACGGGTCAGCCCGAGCCAGATCGCGAGATAATCGGGCCGGTTGCGCATCATCAGCGCGACGGTGTCGCCCTTGGCGAGCCCTTGGGCCAGCGCCCAGCGGGCGTAGCGATGGCGGCGCGCGGCGAGATCGCCGTGGGTCAGGGTCTCGTCGGTGCCGATCAGGGCCGGCGCGCCGGCCCGCTCGGCGGCGACCGCGTCGAGGACCAGCGGGAAGATGCGGTCCGGGTTGGCGTCGATGCGCGCGGTGCGCTCCAGCGCGCCGATCCAGCCGGCGGTGGAGGAGGCACGCGGCGGCGGGGCGACGGAGGCGGCAGAGGCGATGTCCAGAGTCGTCATGGGCGTATCCGTTCGATCGCTTCGTGGCCCGAGCATCCCCCCTCCCCGCACGCGGGGAGAGGGCTTCGGCGACCTCGTCGTCGCCGGAGCGAGCCGGCAGGCGAAGGTGAGGGGGCTCCGGCGGAGGAGGCTCCTTCGGATGCGCCCCCTCACCACCGCTACCGCTTGTCGCGCCGACGACGGGGTCGTCGCGACCCTCTCCCCGCGTGCGGGGAGAGGGGAATTCAGCTTCGCCCGCGCGGGTTAACCGGACGCGTCGTCACGCCACCGCCTCGCTTGCCATCCGCAGGGCCCGGTTGGCCGCGACCAGCGAAAGCCAGTTCCGGAAAAGACGGGCGGCGCCGTCCTGCCAGGCGGCGGGGCGGGGTGGGGTGGCGTCCATGGCGGGGAAGTCGGCGTGGAGCGCAGGCGCGCGGCGGAGCCGAGCCAGGGCGGCGAAGGCCTCAAGCCGCGCGGTGGAATCGTCGGTGTAGTAGTTCTCCGGCAGGCCGGGGCAGGTGTCGCGGCTGCCGTCGAGGAAGCGGCCGACGTCGCGGCGGTATTCGCGGGCGAGCGTGTCGGCGTCGTATTCCGGGTGCCCCTGCAGGAACACCATCAGGCTCGCGCCCTCCCGCACGAACAGATCGACGCCGACATCCTCCGAGCGGCGCAGCACGGTGTAGCCCTTGGCGGTCAGCTCGGACTCGGGCAGGTCGTTCCAGCGGGAATGCGGCACCGGCATCACCGGGCTCATGCCGGCGAGCAGCGGATGCACGCTCGACGCGGCGCAGGAATAGACACCGGAGAACTTCGTCGCCATCGGCCGACGCTCGATGCCATCGAGATGCAGCACCGCGGCATGCGCCGCGAGGCATGAGAACAGCGTCGAGACCGTGCCTCGGGCGGCCCAATCCACCACCTCGGTGAAGTCGGCGTAATACGGCTCTTCGTCGAGGCGGGCGGCCTTCGGCTCGGAGCCGGTGATCACGAGGGCGTCGAGCCCGGCCGAGGGCAGCGCAATGTGGGGCGCGTAGAACCGGTCGAGATGGGCCCGCGCCAGGGGCCCGCGCGGCACCGAGGCGAGGCTGAAGAAGCTCAGCTCCACATCCGTGCCGATGAGGCGCCGGAACTGCCGTTCGGTCTGGACCAGCGCCGTGTCCGGCATGTTGTTGAGGAGCCCGATCCGCAGGCGCGGCGCGGGCGCCGCCGCTTCGAAGTGGGGCGGAGCGGTCTCGGCGAAGCGGACCTCGCCGGAGGCAGCGTGTTCCAGCATGCGTCTCTCCTCTCGAACGGGATGGGGCCGGGCGCGCCCGGCTTCGCGTGTCAGGCCGCGAGCGCCAGGGGCCGGGCGGCAGCGAGCGCTTGGTCGAGGTCGGCGACGATGTCGTCGATATGCTCGATGCCGACGCTGATCCGGATGGTCTCGGGCAGCACGCCCGCGATGCGCTGCTCGTCCGGCGTCATCTGGCGGTGGGTGGTCGAGGCCGGATGGCAGGCGAGCGACTTGGCGTCGCCGATGTTGACCAGCCGCTTCACGAGCTTCAGCGCGTCGTAGACCGTCTTGCCGGCCTCGAACCCGCCCTTCACGCCGAAGGTCAGCAGCGAGGAGCCCTCGCCGCCGAGATATTTTTGGGCCATCGCGTGGTTCGGGCTGTCGGGGAAGCCCGCGTAGTTGACCCACTCGATGCCCGGATGCGCCCGCAGATACTCGGCGACCTTGCGGGCGTTCTGGACGTGGCGCTCGACGCGGAGCGCCACCGTCTCGATGCCCTGGAGCAGCAGGAAGGCCGACATCGCCGGCAGCACCGCGCCGGTGGTGCGCTGGTAGACGCTGCGGGCGCGGGCCGCGAAGGCGCCGCGGCCGAAGCGCTCGGTGTAGACGAGGCCGTGATAGGACACGTCCAGCGTCGAGAATTGCGGGAAGCGCTCGGGGTGAGCGGCCCAGTCGAAATTGCCGGAATCGACGACGACGCCGCCGAGCGTGGTGCCGTGCCCGCCCATGAACTTGGTGAGCGAGGCGATGACGATGTCGGCCCCGTAATCGATCGGCCGCATCAGGATCGGCGTCGGCACGGTGTTGTCGACGACGAGCGGCACGCCGTGGGCGTGGGCGACCTTCGCCAAAGCTTCGATATCGCAGATGTTGCCGGCCGGGTTGCCGATCGATTCGCAGTAGACCGCGCGGGTCTCGCCATCGATGAGTTTCTCGATGTCTTCGGGCTTATCGCTCGCGGCGAAGCGGGTGACGATGCCCTGGCGCGGCAGCACGTGGGCGAGCAGCGTGTGGGTGGTGCCGTAGAGCTGCGGCACGCAGACGATGTTGCCGCCGTGGTCGGCCAACGTCGCGATGGCGTAGTGCAACGCCGCCTGACCGGAGGCGACGGCGAGCGCCGAATGGCCGCCCTCCAGCTCCGCGACGCGCCGCTCCAGCACGTTCACCGTCGGGTTGGCGATTCGGCTGTAGCGAAAACCTTCTTCCTCCAGGTTGAACAGGGCGGCACCGTGATCCGCGCTGTCGAATGCGTAGGCGACGCTCTGGTAGATCGGCACGGCGACCGCGTGGGTGGTCGGATCGTGATCGAAGCCGGCGTGAACGGCGATCGTTTCGCTGCGCATGGTGCTGTGTCGTCCGTAGAACCCGAGGGTCGGCGGGCCTGCCGCAAGGCCGGGACCACGCCGGAATGTGCCGAAACGGCACGCGATCAGCAGTGCCCGGCGAGGCCTGCACCGTCGCGGTGTCGAGTTGATTTTGATGGAAGATCAGGGGGATGGCCGGACGACTCACAGCCTGGGGGCCGACTTTCCCGCCGCATGGTTGCGGAATTCTACGTAGAAAGGCTGTCTCAGCGTGAAGCGGACGTGCCGTTTCGACCACTCTACTTCACAGCCAAGTCACGATTTGGCCCGAATTCCAGTCCTCGCGTTTCCGCCGTTAGCCATACGCTCACTACGACCTTGCAAGATCAAGTCGTCTGTGGTGGTGCTGACTCGGGGGTGCCTCCGGAGTGGTCCTGGACACCCCACCCGATCTCTGAGCGAGGAAGACGTGTCTACCACCCCGATGATTGCGTCCGTGACGACGGGCGATTTGCGGCCGGCTCCGATCGAGCCGAGCTGGGTTCACGAGGGGATGCCGATCGCGCGCAACACCATGCTGTCGCGCAGCGCCGACCGCCTGGCCTGGACGCTCGTCTGGGACTGCACCGCCGGCAAGTTCGAGTGGCATTACGACATCGACGAGACGATCCACTTCCTCGAAGGCTCGGCCACGATCAGCGACGGCGTGAACCCGGCCAAGACTTTCGTGGCCGGCGACGTGCTGTTCATCCCCCGCGGTGCGGTCTGCCACTGGCATGTCGAGAGCTACGTGCGGAAGGTCGCCTTCTGCCGCCAGACCCAGCCGAAGTATCTCGCCCTCGCGCTTCGCGCCTTCGCCAAGGCCAAGAAGATGCTGCGCCGCAAGTCCTCGACGAGCGTCGGCGGCGGTCTGCTCGAAGCGGCCTGACGCCTCCTTCATCCAACCCCTCCCCCTCATCCTGAGGTGCCCGCCTTGGCGGGCCTCGAAGGAGGGCTCCAGGGATCGCGCGCAAGCTGGAGCCCTCCTTCGAGGCTCCGCTTCGCTCCGCACCTCAGGATGAGGGCGGGGGGAGGAAGTCGCCTGAAAATCGCGGGACCGCTGCCGGACGGCCCCACTTTTCCCCCCTCTTCGAGGCTCGCGCCATGACGACGTCCGAGACCGACACCTGGACCTTCTTCGAGAGCGCGTGGCATCCCGGAAACGTGCGGATCATGGGGCCGCGCAGCCACGGCGCGTGGCTCGGCTCGACGGTGTTCGACGGCGCCCGCGCCTTCGAGGGCGTGACGCCCGACCTCGACCTGCATCTCGCCCGCGTCAACCGCTCGGCGGTGGCGCTCGGCCTTGAGCCGAAGGTGTCGGTCGCAGAGTGGACCGACCTCGTCGCGCAGGGGCTCAGCCGCTTCGCGTCGGACGCGGAACTCTACATTCGGCCGATGTACTGGGCCGAGAGCGGGTTCGCCGGCGGCGTCCGGTTCGATCCCGCCTCCACCAACTGGTGCCTGTCGATCTACACCGCGCCGATGCCGCTGCCGTCCGGCGTGCGCGCGACGCTCTCCCCCTTCCGCCGCCCCTCGATCGAGGTCGCCCCGGTCGATGCCAAGGCGGGCTGCCTCTACCCGAACGGGGCCCGCGCGCTGACCGAGGCGCTGTCGCGCGGCTTCGGCAACTGCCTGATGCTCGACGGGCTCGGCAACGTCGCTGAATTCGCCAATGCCAACGCCTTCCTGGCCCGCGACGGCGTGGTCTACACCCCCGTCCCCAACGGCGTGTTCCTGGCCGGCATCACCCGCGCACGGGTCATCGCGCTGCTGCGCGGCGCGGGCGTCGAGGTGGTGGAGAAGACGCTGCGCTACGACGACTTTTTGAGCGCCGACGAGGTGTTCACGGCGGGCAACTTCGCCAAGGTCGCGCCGGTGACCGGACTCGACGACAGGCGGTTCGAGCCGGGGCCGATGTTCCGGCTGGCGCGGCAGTTGTATTGGGACTTTGCGCACGGGCGCCAGAAATGAGCGCCCTTCCCTCTCCCTCCGCGGGAGAGGGTGGCCCCCGAAGGGGGGCGGGAGAGGGGAGCGACGCTGCCGACGAAGGCGCGCGTCATCCGACGCATCGATCTATCCTGAACCGTCGCTCCGCTCTCCCGCCTGCTCCGCCGAGGGGGGGAGGGTTTTTTACTGCCCCGCCAAAGCCTTCTCCCTGATCGCCGTCAGCGTCGCGCCGGGCGCGATGGCATCGACCGCGATCTTCACATGGATGATCGCCGGCCGCCCTGCGGCCAGCGCCGCGTCGAGCGCAGCGGAAAAGTCCTCCGTCCGCTCCACCGTGAAGCCGACCCCGCCGAAGGCGCGGGCGTAGGCCGCGAAATCCGGATTCACGAGGTCGGTGGCGCAGACGCGACCGGGGAAATCGCGTTCCTGATGCATCCGGATCGTGCCGTAGCTGGCGTTGTCGGCGACGATGCAGACGATGTTGAGCCCGTACTGCACGGCGGTGGCGAATTCCTGGCCGTTCATCAGGAAGTCGCCGTCGCCGTTCACCGATATCACGATGCGCTCGGGGTGCAGCCGCTTCATCGCGACCGCGGCGGGCACGCCGTAGCCCATCGAGCCGGAGGTCGGCGCCATGTGGGTGGCGAGCCGCCGGAAGCGGTAGAAGCGGTGGATCCAGGCGGCGTAGTTGCCCGCGCCGTTGCACAGGATCGCGTCGGACGGCAGCGCGTCGCGAAGCTGGATCATCACCTCGCCGAAATTGACCGCGCCGGGCTGGGGCGTCGCCGTCTCGCTCCAGGCCAAGTACTCGGCGTGGCCCGCCCGCGCGCCCTCCGACCACGGCGTTGCCGCGGGTGCGGGCAGGCGCGCGAGCGCGGCGGCCGTGCGGGTCGGGCCGGCGTTGATGGCGAGATGCGGGACGTAGACCCGGCCGAGTTCCTCCGGCCCCGGATGGATGTGGACGAGGCGCGTGCGCGGAGCCGGAATGTCAAGGAGCGAGTACATCTGGCTCGCCACCTCGCCGAGCCGCCCGCCGAGCACGATCAGCAGGTCGGCGGCCTTCACCCGCGCGACGAGCTTGGGGTTGGCCGCCAACCCCAGGTCGCCCGCGTAGTTCGGGTGCAGCGGGTCGAACAGCGGCAGGCGGCGATAGCTCGTCGCCACCGGCAGGTCGAAGCGCTCCACGAAGGCGCGGATGTCGGCATAGGCGCGCTCGTTCCAGCGGCTGCCGCCGAGCACGAGGAAGGGGTTTTGCGCTTCCGCGAGGAGCCGGCTCAGCCGCTCCAGGTCCTCGATTCCGGGCGCGGCCTCGACCGGCACGAAGGCCGGCGCCGTCGGGCCGGGCACGGGGTCCTTCAGCATGTCCTTGGGCAGCGCCATCACCACCGGGCCGGGACGACCGCCGCAGGCGACGTGGAAGGCACGGGAGACGTATTCGGGCACCCGCGCACCGGTCTCGATCTCGGTCGCCCATTTCGAGATCGGCCCGAAGGCGGCGCGGTAATCGACCTCCTGCCACGCCTCGCGGTCGCGCAGACCCCGCTCGATCTGGCCGACGAACAGGATCATCGGCGTCGAATCCTGCTGGGCGATGTGGATGCCCGCCGAGGCGTTGGTGGCGCCGGGGCCGCGGGTGACGAAGCAGATGCCGGGCCGGCCCGTCGCCTTGCCGTGGGCCTCCGCCATCATCGCCGCTCCGCCTTCCTGACGGCAGACGGTGATGGGGATGCCGGACTCGTGCAGCGCGTCGAGCACAGGCAGGTAGCTCTCACCCGGCACCGCGAAGACGTGGCCGACGCCGTTGGCGACGAGTTGGTCCACGAGCGCCTGGGCGGCGGTACGGGAGATCGGATCGGACATCGCGCGCACCTCGGATTGGGGCGACATCCGCCCGGAAAGCTGTTCCGGATCGGGACCGCGCCTCCGTCCGGCCTCGCGTTCGTGCCGCGACCGGACAGATTTCGGCCCCTCCGGCCGGGCCCTTCATTTGCAGAAGAGGCCGCGAGGACCGGATCGGCATAGGCGCCAACCGATAACGTCCGGTTTCGAACCGGACTGAGGCGGGCGTCACCGGGTCGGACCTCGAACGAAATCCCCGCTCTTTCGGATGGTCGATGCCATGGCCGCGTACCGGAGTTCCTTTGCGACGAGTATCCGGCTCGCCCCGCCCGAGGGCGCGATGAGCATCCCCGATGTCCCGCCGCCGCCGGTGGCGGATGCAGGCCTGTTGAAGCAGGCGATGCGCCGCCTCGTCGGCGGGGTCGTCGTGGTCACGGCCGGCAGCGGCGAGGACCGGGTCGGGCTCACCGCCACCTCGGCGGTGTCGCTCTCGGTCGATCCGCCGACCATGCTGGTCTGCGTCAACCGCGCCTCCTCGACCTGGCCGGTGATCGTGAAGCGCCAGCATTTCTGCGTCAGCATCCTGGCCGCCGGGCACCGGCCCGTCGCCGAGCGCTTCGCCGGGATCGGGGCGCTCCGCGGCCCCGCCCGCTACGCCGGCGCCGAATGGACCACCATGGCGTCGGGCGCTTCGGGCCTCACCGAGGCGCAGGCGATCATCGATTGCGACCTCGAAGAGGTCATCGAGCGCCACAGCCACGCCATCCTGCTCGGGGCCGTGCGCGAGGTGCGCCTCGGCGGCGGGCCTGCGGGCGCGCTGGTCTACGGCGGCGGCAGCTTCATCGACCTGTCGCAGCCGTGACGAAGCATTCGATTAACTGAACAAGTCCTTAAAACCCGAATTCGGATTGATTCGAAAATTCGGAAGAGACCTTATCGCGGCGATGATTGTATCGCCGCCGGAAAGGTCGCAGCCCACCACCAGAACTGCAACTGACCAGAGGCGCGAGACACCATGTCGGAGATGATGACGCAAACCGTGGCGAACCGGACGATGGGTCTGGCCTACGAGATCGCCGGGCGGCACGCGATCAAGCCGGAATTCGGCGCGGGCGACGCGCTGGTCGATGTCGGCCTGTCCTCGCTCGACCTGGTGAACCTGATGATCGCGGTCGAGGCCGAGTTCGACATCATGATCCCGCCTGCGGCCCTCACCCCGAAGAACTTCTACTCGATCGAGACCATCGCCCGGATGGTCGAGACCGTGAAGGCGGCCCCGTCCGCCTGATCTGCCGAAATCTAAAAAGACTGCCGGCGCGGCCGGCTTCAAATCTTGGGAGCCAAGCCATGACCATCCAGCCGATGACCGGTCCCGACGACGTCCTCGCCACCGACCTCACCGCCCGCGCGGCGGCTGTCGCCGCCGTCGCCGCCCTCCACGCCGAGGCGGTGGACCGCGACGGGCGCTTCCCCGAGGAAGCGGTCGCCGCGCTGAAATCACAGCGCCTGCTGGGCGCCGCGGTGCCAATCGAACTCGGCGGCGAGGGCGCCACCATCCGGGCGCTCGCCGACATCGCCTACGCGCTCGGCCGCGCCTGCGCCTCGACGGCGATGATTTTTGCCATGCACCAGACCAAGGTGGCCTGCCTGACCCGGCACGGCCGCGGCGACGTGTGGCGCGACGGCCTGATCCGCCGGATCGCCGACGAGCAGCTACTGCTGGCCTCCTCGACCACCGAAGGCCAGGGCGGCGGCAACGTCCGCTCCTCGGCCGCGGCCATCGAGACCGATGGCGAGAGTGTGAGCCTGGAGCGGGCCGCCACCGTGATCTCCTACGGCGCCCAGGCCGACGGCGTCGTCACCGTCGCCCGCCGCAACGCGGACGCCGCCGCCTCCGATCAGGTGCTCTGCGTCTTCCTCAAGGAGGATTACACGCTCGAACGCCTGAGCGGCTGGGAGACGCTCGGGATGCGCGGCACCTGCAGCAGCGGCTTCCGCCTCGTCGCCAAGGGCCGGCCCGAGCAGGTGCTCTCCGCCCGCTACGGCGACGTCCACAACCAGACCATGACGCCGGTCTCGCACATCCTGTGGTCGAGCGCCTGGGCCGGCATCGCCGCCTCCGCCGTCGATCGGGCCCAGGCCTTCACCCGCACCGCCATGCGGGGTGCCGGCGGCGTCGCCCCGCCCGGCGCGCTTCACTACGCCCGCGCCGTGTCGAGCCTGAAGCAGGCCCGCGCGCTCATCGTCCAGGGGCTCGACCGGTTCGAGGCCGCGGGCGACGACGCGGCGGCCCTCGCCGGCCTCGATTTCCAGACCGCGATCACGATGCTCAAGGTCGAGGTGTCGGAACTCGCCGTCGCCGCGGTGTCGAGCGCCATGCGGGCCAACGGGCTCGCGGGCTACCGCCAGGACGGCGCCTTCAGCGTCGGCCGGGCGCTCCGCGACATCCTCTCGGCGCCGATCATGATCCACAACGACCGGATCGTCGCCAACCTCGCCACCGCGACCCTGATGTCCCCGGTCGCCGCCTCGCTCAGCGCCTGATCCCGCCCTTTTCCCTGCCCTTGCCCACCCTCTTCCTTCGAGAGATTGCCGCCATGAACATGCCCGTGATGAACGCGCCGGCCGCCCCGCCCGCGACCGATCCGCTCGACTCCCTGTTCGACGCGATGTTCAAGCCGATGAACGCGCAGGGCGTCTACGCCCGCACCGGCGCCTACGAGTCGGTGGTCGAGGCGCTCGCGGCCTTCATCTCGGCCCGCCGCGACGAGGGCACCGAGGTGTTCCGCTTCCCGCCGGTGATGAGCCGCGCCCATCTGGAGCGCCACGGCTACCTCAAGAGTTTTCCGAATTTGCTGGGCTGCGTCTCGTGCCTGGAGGGCTCGGAGACCGAGATCCGCGGCTACGCCGACCGCCACTTGGCCGGTGGTGACTGGACGGAAGGCCTGGAGACCGCCGACCTCGTCCTGACCCCGGCCGCCTGCTACCCGGTCTACCCGATCGCCGCTGCCCGCGGGGCGGTGCCGGAGGCCGGCTACCGCTTCGACGTCGCCTGCGACTGCTTCCGCCGCGAGCCCTCCCGCCATCTCGACCGGCTGCAATCCTTCCGGATGCGCGAATACGTCCGCATCGGCACTCCGGAGCAGATCGTCGCCTTCCGCGAGGCTTGGATCAAGACCGCCACCGCCATGGCCGACGAACTCGGCCTGACCTACACGGTCGAAACCGCGAGCGATCCGTTCTTCGGGCGCCTCGGCCAGATCATGGCCTTCAGCCAGCTCGAACAGGCGCTGAAGTTCGAGCTGCTGATCCCGCTGCGTGGGGCTGCCGCCGGCACCGCCTGCATGAGCTTCAACTATCACCGCGAGCATTTCGGCACGACCTGGGGCCTCAACCTCGCCGACGGCGAGCCGGCGCACACCGGCTGCGTCGCCTTCGGCATGGACCGCCTTGCCGTGGCGATGTTCGCCACCCACGGCGCGACGCTGGCCGAATGGCCGGCCTCCATCCGCGCCGCGCTCAAGCTCTGAGCCGCCGCGATGGCCCTCGACCCGCATGTCAGCCGCTTCCTCGACATGATGGCGCTCGGGGGCTCGGGCGGCATCGACCTCGCCGCCCGGCGTGAGGGCCTGCGCGGGCTCTCGAAGCTCGCCGCCGCCGGTCTCGCGACCGGCCCGGTAAGCGTGCGCGACCTCACCATGCCCGGCCCCGGCGGCGCGCTCGCGCTTCGGCTCTACGCGCCGGAGGGCGAGACGGCGGGCCCCGGCCTCGTCTTCCTACACGGCGGCGGCCTCGTCACGGGTGATCTCGACACCCACGACGCGCTATGCCGCACGCTCTGCGACGCGGGCCGGATGCGGGTGGTGGCGGTCGAGTACCGACTCGCCCCCGAGCAACCGTTTCCGGCGGGCCTCGATGATGCGCTCGCCGCAACCCACTGGGTGGTGGAGCACGCGGCCGACCTCGGCATCGATCCGGCGCGGCTGGCCGTCGGCGGCGAGTCGGCCGGCGCTGGCCTTGCCGCGAGGGTTTGCCAGGAGATGCGCGAAGCCGGCAAAACACTCGCCGCCCAGCTCCTGATCTGCCCGGTGCTCGACATACACGGTGTCGGCGCGTCCCGCCGCGACTTCGCCCGCGGCTACTTTCTCGACGAGGCGACGATCCAAGGCGACCTGATCGCCTGCGGACCGGAGGCCCTGCCGAACCCGCGCTTCTGCCCATTGCGCGAGACGGAGATGACGGGCCTGCCGCCGGCCCACATCCACACCGCCGAGTACGACCCCGTGCGCGACGACGGCGAGACTTACGCCGAGCGCCTGACCCGCGCGGGCGTGCCGGTCGTCCACGCCCGCCACGCCGGCATGATCCACTTCTTCTACGGCCTGGGGCGGCTCGTCCCCCGCTCCCGGCCCATCCTTTCCGAGATCGCGCGAGACTTCGCGGACCTCCTGCGAAGCCCCGCGCCCAACGTCTGACCTTTCGATTTGTGGAGTATCCGATGTCACTGCGTTCCACCGTCCACGCCGAGATCGCCGCCGTCGCCGCCGAGCAGGAGAAGCGGATGCCGCCGATCACCGACGACCTCGTGATGCTGGAGACCGAGTTCGACTCGCTCTGCTTCGCCCTGCTGGTCGCCCGCATGGAGGACCTGACCGGGGCTGACCCGTTCTCCGAGATGGAGGCCGACGACCTGCCCGTGACGGTCGGCGACCTCGTCGCCCTCTACGACCGCGCCGCGGCCCGGAAGGCGGCGTAAGCGCCATGATCCTGCGCGAGAGACTCTTGGAAGGGGGCGGGCTCGACGGCCTGTTCCTGTCCGACCATCGCGAGAAACGGGATCTCGCCGGGATCGTCGGCGGCTCGCGCGACGCGTCGGTGAGCGAAACGCTTGCCGGCAAGCGCGTGCTGCTGGCCGTCGGCGGGCAGATGGCGGCGGCCCGCGCGATGCTGGCCCTCGACGGCCTCGTCGCGCGCCTCGCCCTGGTGCCGCCGGGGCTCGCCCCGGAGCACGTCGCCCGCATCGCCGCGGATTCGGAAAGCCAGATCGTCGTCTGCGACGCGGAGGGCCTGTCCGAGGGCGACCTGCCCGGCCTGCCGCGCATCGACATCGAGGCCGCGGCGAAGGCTTCGGCGGAGACCGGCCAAGAGACGGGCCAAGCGACCGAGTGGGCGCTCGCCACCTCCGGAACCACCGGTGCCCCGAAGCTCGTCGCTCACACCCTCGACGGGTTGGCCGGCGGCATCAACAAAGCGGCCGCGCCGGAGCCCGGCACGGTCTGGTCCACCTTCTACGACATCCGCCGCTACGGCGGCCTCCAGGTTTTTCTGCGCGCGATGCTGGCCCCGGCCTCGCTGGTGCTGTCCGACCGGCACGAGCCGGTGCGCGACTATCTGATCCGGGCCGGCGAGGCGGGCGTCACCCACATCCTCGGTACGCCCTCGCATTGGCGGCTCGCCCTGATGAGCAACGCGCTCACGCGGCTCGCGCCGCGCTACGTCCGGCTGTCCGGCGAGATCGCCGACCAGACCGTGCTCGACCTCTTGCGCACCGCCTTCCCCGAGGCCCGCATGGCCCATGCCTACGCCTCGACCGAGGGCGGCGTCGGCTTCACCGTCGAGGACGGGCGCGAGGGTTTTCCCGCCTCGCTGATCGGGGCGCGGTCAGGCATCGAGATCGCGGTGCGCGACGACGCGCTCTACGTCCGCTCCGGCCGCACCGGGCGGCGCTATCTCGGCACCGCGCCCGAGCCGCTGATGGCCGAGGACGGCTTCGTCGATACCGGCGACCTCGTCGAGCGGCGGGGCGAGCGCTTCCACTTCCTCGGGCGGCGCAGCGGCGTCATCAATGTCGGCGGCGCCAAGGTGCAGCCCGAAGAGGTCGAGGCCGTGGTGAACCTCCATCCCGGCGTGTCGATGTCCCGCGTGCGGGCGCGGCCCAACCCCATACTCGGCGCCGTGGTCGAGGCCGAAGTCGTGCTGCGCGCCGGCACCGACGCCGCCGATCCGGCGGCGCTGAAGAAGGCGATCATCGCCCATTGCCGCCCGCGCCTCTCCGGCCACAAGGTGCCGGCGAGCGTGCGCTTCGTCGACGATCTGCCGCTCACCTCGGGCGGCAAGCTTGTGCGGAGGATGCCGTGACCGAGATCCGTGAAGGCCGCCTCGTCGTCGTCACCGGAGCGAGCCGGGGCCTCGGCCTCGCCATGGCCTCGACGCTGGCCGCCGAAGGGTTTCGCGTTGTCGCCCTGGCGCGACGACCCAGCGAGGCGCTTGAGGCGGCCTGCGAGGTCGCCCCCTTCGGCGCGATCCGGTTCATGGCCGCCGACCTCGGCGAGATCGACGCGCTGCAAGGGCTCGTCCAGCGGATCAAGGCGGAGCACGGGCCGGTCTACGGCCTCGTGAACAATGCCGCCATCGGCACGCCGGGCCTGCTCACCACCATGCCGGCCAAAAAAATCTCCGAACTGGTCCATCTCAACACGGTCGCCCCGATGGTGCTCACCAAGTACCTCGCCCGCAGCATGATGACGGCGGGCGCAGGCCGCATCGTCAACGTCAGCTCGATCATCGCGTTCACCGGCTACAACGCGCTCTCGGTCTACGCCGCCACCAAGGCGTCGATGATCGGCTTCACCAAGTCGCTCGCCCGCGAGGTTGGCCGCCTCGGGGTCACGGTCAACGCGGTGGCGCCGGGCTTCATCGAGACGGCGCTGACGGAGGGAATGGACGAGGCCGAGCGATCCCGCGTGGCCAACCGCAGCGCCCTCAAGCGCCTCGCCGAGCCGCAGGACGTGGCCGACGCCGTCGCCTACCTGATGTCGGAGAAAGCCCGCAACATCACCGGCACGGTGCTGACCATCGACGCCGGCAGCACCGCCTGATTCTTTTGACACTCTTCCCATTCACCCCCTCATCCTGAGGTGCGAGCGAAGCGAAGCCTCGAAGGAGCCCTCCAGTTCGCGCGCGATCCCTGGAGCCCTCCTTCGAGGCCGCTTCGCGGCACCTCAGGATGAGGGGGATGGGTGGGACGGCCCCACCTTCCCCGCAACCCAAACCCACTGCCGACCTGACTCCCGATCCGAACGGACGCCCCCCCGCATCCGCTCCGGGCCCCAAGCTCAGCGAAGCTCCGAGAGTGTCGCCGATGTTAGCCCTGTCCGACGCAGATGATGTCCCCGTCTTCGCCCAGCCGGAGGCGCTCCCAGCCGCACCGGAGCCGGTCAAGGCGCGGGCCAAGACGCGCTGCCGCACCATCGAGGAGAGCGATCTCGACGCGGTGATCGGCCTGCTGCGTGCGGGCTTTTCCGACCGCTCGGAGGCCTATTGGCGCCAGGGCCTCGCCCGCCATCGCGCGCAACCGCTTCCCGACGGCGTGCCGCGCTACGGCTACCTCGTGGAGCGGGAGGGCGAGCCCGTCGGCGTGCTGCTGGCGCTCTACCGCGCGGTCGAGGGCGAGAACGGCACGCACTGGCGCTGCAACCTGTCGAGTTGGTACGTGAAGCCGGAATACCGCTCGCTGGGCACCCTGCTCGACGGCTTCGCCATGCGCGACAAGACGGTGACCTACGTCAACGTCTCGCCCGCGCCGCAGACCTGGGCGATGCACAAGGCCCGCGGCTTCAAGACGATCTGCGCCGGCCAGATGCTGACCCTGCCGTGGCTCGGCCGCCACCGCGGCCGGGCCCGCGCCGTCTCGCCCGAGACCCTGGCGCTGCTGCCCGAAGCCGAAGCCCGGCTGGTCGCCGACCACGTGTCCTACGGCTGCCTCGGCCTCGTCTGGTCGGATGGCGACAAGGCCGGAGCGCTGCTGTTCCAGCGCCGCGGCATCAAGGTGCTGCGGGGCCGGCTCGGCTGGCTGCGCTTCCCCGGCCTCCAGCTCGTCTACCACTCGGCCGATCTCGATCTGGCCGCCTGCCTCGGCGCCGTCGGCCGGCACCTGCTGCTGCGCCGCGCCATGCCCTGGTTCGTCCTCGACGCCTTGGAGCGCCGCGCCGACCTCCCCGGCCGCTACTTCCCCGGCCGCGCCCCCAAATTCGCCCGCGGCCCCAACCCGCCGATGGCGGGCGATCTGGCTTATACGGAGATCGTTTTGTTCGGGGCATGAGGCGGCCTTCGGTCGATTCTCAAGCGTTCAAGTGCATCCCCTCTCCCCGCGTGCAGGGCGAGGGGATGCGGTGGCGGCCGAAGCGAACATCCGAAAGCTTACGAGAGCCGCTATGCCGTCAGCCCCCATCCTCGACCGCCGCCGCTTCGGTCTCGGACTCCTGGCGACCGGCCTCGCCGGCACCGCCGAAGCCGCGCCCGCCGCGATCGTCTGCTGGGGCGACAGCCTCACCTTCGGGGCCGGGGTGCAGACCGATGGCGGGCGCTATCCCAAAGTCCTGAGCCGGCTCTTCACGCCGCCGCGCCCGGTGCGCAATGCTGGGATCGGCGGGGAATCCTCGACGCAGGTGGCGGCCCGGATGCTGGCCGATCCGCGCGCGCGCGAGGGCGTGGCGGTGATCTGGGCGGGGCGCAACAACTACGACGACCCGAATCGGGTGCGGGCCGACCTGCGGGCGATGGCGGCGCGGTGCGGGCGCAGCCTCATCCTGTCGATCCTCAACGCCGACGTGCCGGAGGAGCACCGGGGTCGGCCCGGCCACCGGGCGATCCGCGCGCTCAACGATGCACTCCGGGACGAGCACGGCCACCGCTTCCTCGACGTCCGCGGGCCCCTGGTCGAGCGCGGCCTCGCGATGAACGGGCTCGTCCCGACGGCGCAGGACCGGGCCGACATCGTCGACGACGTGCCGGCCAAGGCGCTCAGAGCCGACCACATCCACCTCAACGACGCCGGTCAGGCGGTCATTGCCACGCTGGTGCGCGACGCGCTTCTCGCCCGCGGCTGGTGAGGCGGCGTCAGCGCGCCGGAGCCGCCAGCGGCGCGCCTTCGGCCGCCCCTTGGGCCGGCGCGCCGGCACCGGGCGCGTCGAGGCGGCGGCGCAGCCGGGCGAACGGGCGCTCGACGAGGCGGTGCATCGCGGCGGCGAAACCGAGCGTCAGGGCGCCGCCGACGACGCCCTGGACGAGGTGAGAGTCCGAAAGACCCGCCACGGCTTCGATCATCGCCGCGTGCACGAGGTAGATCGTGTAGGAGTAGAGGCCGATCCGGGTCAGCAAAGGCGCCGAGAGCAGCCGCGCCGCGCGCGCGCAGGCGCTGCCGCGGGCGGGCTGGAGGAGGCAGGCGAACAGCACGAACAGGGCCCCGCCCTGGACCGTGTAGCGCAGGGTCTGCCGAAAGGTTTCGTCCCGCACTACGAGGGTGGCGCCGAGTACGCCGAGCGCGGCCAGGGCCTGCCAGCCGCCGGGGCGATAACCGGCTTCACCGTCGAGCAACGGGTTGCGCCACAGCGCGAGGCAGCAGCCGAACAGGATCGAATCCGCCCGCGTATGCGTCCAGATATAGGTGTCGGAGGCGTCCGCCAGCGTCATGACCGCGGCGACCCGGAACGACAGCACGACGCCGCAGGCGATCAGGCAATAGAGCGCGAGCCGCGCCGCCGAGACCCGGCCGAAAGCCATCAGGAAGACGAGCGGGAAGAGCAGATAGAAGTGCTCCTCGACGGCGAGCGACCAGAGCGGCAGCGGTAAGGCGCGAGCGATGTCCCCGCCCAGCACCGTGACGTAGTTGCCGGCGAACGCCGCCTGCATCAGCACCACGACTGGATCGTAGGGCCCCTTCAGCCAGCCGAACGCGTAGAGCCCCCCGACGAAGAGAAGCGTGAGGTAGAGCGGCGGGAAGATGCGGAAGACGCGGCGCAGGTAGAACTTCCGCAGGCTGATGCCGCCGGTGTTGAGCGCCTCGAACCGCAGCAGCGTGGTGATGAGGTAGCCGCTGAGGAAGAAGAAGATCGTCACCCCGAGCCCACCCGGCACGATATGCCCGAGCTCGGCATGCGACAGGAACACGAGCCCGACCGCGAGCGCGCGGATGCCGTCGAGCTGCGGCAGATGCGGCATGCTGTTCGGTTTCAGCGTCGGGTTCATGCCGGCTTCCTGCGGGTCGAGGCGGCGCGGCCGAGGAGGCCGTCGCGGGTCTGGAGATGGCGGTCGATCAGGCCGCGCAGGCGGCGGCGCAAGACGGGTTCGATCCAGCCGGAGACCATGAGCGCCGCCGCCACCGCGGCGGCGATGCCGGAAAGAAGGCTCGCCACCGGATCGACGCCGAGCGCCAGCATCGCCCGCATGGCGAGTACGCCGACGAAGGTGTGGAGCAGGTAGAGCGGATAGGTCGAGAGCCCGATCGCCCGGAGCGCTGGCGCGCGGCGACCGAGCGCCCGCAACAGGCGCTCGTTGTGGCGCACCGAGAGCAGGAACAGGCCGAGGAAGCCGAGATAGAGCGCCAGCGGCACGGCGAGCGGCGTCCACGAAGCCGGATCGAGTTCGAGGGTCGCCCGCGTGAAGCGCGCGTCGTAGCCGATCTGGAACAGCGAGCCCGCGAGGCACAGGGCGGCGAAGGCGAGGCGCCAGCCGGTCCAGCCGCCCCGCGCGGCGGCCCAGATCACGACGCCCAGCGCAAAGTCGCAGCCATGGGTGACGAGCAGCAGCTTGGCGATGCGCGTCGAGATCAGCACGTCGAGGCCCGGCACCAGCGCGGTGGCGGCCACGCACCATGCGAGCGCGCTGAAGCTTCCGAGGGCGGCCACCGCCGGTTCAAGCCGGTCGGCCCGGCCCAGCGCCAGCAGCGCGAAGACGAAGGCGTAGAAGCTGATCTCGATCCCGAGCGTCCAGTAGACGCCGTCGATCCAGCGCGGCGCGGGAAACAGCACCAGGGTACGGAGATAGCGGCCGGTCAACTCGGCCACGCCTTCCGGCGCGAAGCCGAGCGCCAGGACGAAGGTGAGGCTGGCGCAGAACCATGCGCAGGGCAGGAGCCGCAGGGCCCGGCTCTCCAGGAAGCGCCGGGGCGTGGCCCCGGTCGCGGTGTAGGCGATGACGAAGCCGGAGATGACGAAGAAGATCGGCACGCCGATCCAGCCCGCGGCGCTCACCGGCAGCAGGAAGGGGAACGGGCCGGAGGACGCGGCCGGCGTCCCGAGCAGGCCCGCCGCCTCGCTCGACGGCACGAGCCAGGCGGTGCAGGCGAGGTGATAGAGCATCACGAGACCGGCTGCGGCGAAGCGCAGGGCGTCGAGGCCGATCACCTGACCGGACGGCGCCGTCTTGTCGGAGGGCATCAACGGACGACTCCGTGGGGGACGCCGCCCGCGCCGGGGAACGGCATCGCGGGCCGGTAGCTGCGGCAGAGGACGAACAGGCAGTAGAACTGAAAGATCGCCGACATCCGGTTGTGCGCCAGGAAGAGGAAGCCGGTGGCGCTGTTGAGGATGAACACGATCAGGATCGCCGAGAGCAGGAAGGCGCAGCGGCGCTCCAGGCTCGGATGGGCGAAGATGGCGGCCGAGATGAACAGCAGGAAGAGGTACAGGACGCCGCCGACGATCCCGAGCCCGACCATGATGTCGAGGAAGGAATTGTGGAAGTCCGGCGTGAAGAAGTACAGCTCCTGCTCCCACAGCCGCCACGCCTTCGAGAACGGGTCGGTGTTGAAGAAGCTGAGGTAGCCGTAGCCGAACAGTGGCCGCTCCTTGATGGCGTCGATGGCGTAGGGCCAGAAGGTGCTGCGGCCGGTGAAGTCGGCGCTGCGGCCGACCGCGGTGGCGAGTTCGCCGATGCCGATGAAGGGAAGGCTGAGCGCGAGCAGGATCGCGAACGCGGTGACGAGGGCGAAGATCGGGCGGCCGAACCGCGGCAGCAGGCGGGCGGCGAACAAAGTCATCCCGGCGACCACCGTGCCGCTCACCGAGGACATCGAGTTCGCCAGGATCAGGCCGAGCCCCAGAATGCCGAGCGCAGGCCAGCGCAGGCCGCGCGGGCTGTCGCCCGGCAGGAACAGCAGCACGAGGATCGCGATCGAGGCCGACATGCCGTGGACGGTCTTGTTGGCGTAGGCGCCGAACAGCTCGCCCGTCATCAGGAGGCCCGGCCGGTTGATGTCGGTGCGCACCGTGTCGGGGGTGATCACCACCAGGGCCAGCGAGATCGCGACGAGGACGACGTTGGTCCAGGCGAAGATGCGCAGGAAGCGCGCCGGATGGACCACCGAGGCGAGGGCCGCGGCGATGACGATGTTGAGCACCAGCATCCCGGCCGGCACGATCGCGGCCATGGGGGCGGGCGACCACGTGGCCGAGAGCAGGATGTAGCCGGCGAGCGGCGCGATCCCGACGAGGCACAGGTCGAGCCCGTTGCGCAGGAAGTCCCGCAAGACGATCCACGCGGAGCAGGCGTAGAGGCCGAGCCAGAGGCCGACATAGAGCAGGTTGCCGCGGTTCGACGGCACGTGGGACTTGGCGTTACCGAGTTCGTCGCTGCCACCGGCAAACGTCGCGTAGAACGCGTTCACGCACATCAGCACCGCGAAGACGACGAACGCCGTGCGCCACAGCTCGCCGGTGGCGCGGCGCGGCGCGACCACACTCGGCGCGGCGGAATACGGGATCGCGGTGTCGCTCATGGTGGTGGCGCTCTCGTTCTCGGCGCTGTCGTTCCTGGCGCTCTTGGCATCACGCGCGGTCGGGAGGGGCGGTGTTGGGCCAAGCCTCCCACGAAACTCCTGCCGCACCGTCGCCTCGGGGGTCGAAACGGCGGGCGGCAGGGGATTTCGCGGGACAGGCTTAACCGAGCGGTGGTCAGCGGAAGTCGCGCGGGGTCCAGGCGGCCTCGCGACCCGACGGCTCGGTCGCGGCCGGGCGGGGGCCGGCGGTCTCGCGCACCGGGCTCGCCTCGCCGCGCAGCACGCCGAGGGCGATGGCGGCCAGGATACCGAGCACGCCGCCGATCAGGGTGCCGAGCGCCAGGATGACGGCCTTGCTCAGGTTGGTCGATTGGTCCGGCGGGATCGCCGCGCCGATGGCCCGGACGTTGTTGAGGTTCACCTGCGTCTGCTCGGTCAGTTCGCGGGAGCGGGAGAGATACTGCGCATACAGGGTGCGGCGGGTCTCGGCCTCGCGCTCCAGCTCGCGCAGCTCGGTCAGCGCCCGGCTGTCGGCGAAGGAGGCGCGCGACATCGACTCGACGGTGCGGCGCAGCTCCTCCTCGGTCTGCTTGGCGCGGCGGTAATCGTTGCGGGCGGCGTCGCCGATGCGGCGCAGCTCCTGATCGAGCTGGTCCTGCAACGCGTCGATCTCGCGGCCGACCGAGGCCAGATCGGGATGGCGCGGCCCCAGCACGTTGGCGAGGTTCGCCTTGCGGCGGCGCGCCTCGGTGATCTGGCCGCGCAGCTGCAGCACGGCCTGCGACTGCACCGCCTCGCTCAGGCCGTCGAGCTTTCCGTGGAGGGAGGCCGCCTGCTCCATCCGGGCGAGCGCCTCGGTCGAGCGGGCGCGCGCCGTGACGAGCTGGGCGTTGAGGTCGCGCAGGCGGCGGTCGCGGGTGAGCGTGCCGTCGGCGCTGACGAGGTCGTTCTGGCTCTTGAAGGTCTCAACCTTGTCCTCGGCCTTGCGCACGGCGGCGCGCAGCTCGGCGAGCCGATCGTCGAGGGAGGCGCCGGAGCGGCGCGCGAGGTCGGCGCGGGTCTTGTTCGCCTGCTCGGTGTAGATCGCCACGAGATCGTTGGCGATGCGGGCCGACTTGTCGGGATCGCGGGTGGCGACCGTCACCTCGATCACGAAGCTGCGCTCGGCGCGTCGCACGGCGACCTTGCGCTCCAGGGCCTGAAGCGCGCTCCGGCGCGGGTCCGGCGTGCGGGCCGCGGACGCGCCGAAGAGGTCGGTGATCGCAGAGCGCATCCGGCGCAGCAGGCCCGGCGGGTTGCCGACGAATTCGGGGTCCCGATCCAGCCCCTCGCGGGCGACCAGCGCGTCGAGCACGGCGCTGGAGCGCAGCACCCGCATCTCGTTCTCGACGGTGGCGACCTGGGCGTCGGCGTTGTCGACGCTCGGCGTCACCTCGCGCTCGACCACGCGCAGGCCGCGCGGATCGATGATGACCTGGGCGGTGGCGACGTAGCGCGGCTCCATCGTCGCCACGACACCGACGGCGCCGAGCAGGCCGAGGACGAAGGCGAGGCCGATGATCCAGCGCCGCCGCCGGAGCATCCCCATCACCATCACCGGACTGACCGACCGCGCCTGACCGGCGGATTCGGGGCGCCAGTCGAAGGAGGAGAGCGGCACGGCTCCACGCATGCTGGTGTGGCTCGTCATTCCACGAAAACCGGATGCGATCCGGTCCCTCTCATCTCGGCGATCGCGGAGACCGCTCATCCGATCCGCCCGGGACAGGCCCGAGCGCTTGGGCGAAAGACTGCAAGGGTGCTGCCGGTTGGGATGTGTCGCGGAGGGACAGGAATCGGTTTTTTGGGAGTGTGCGGTGGGGGAGTCACTGCCCGCTCTGAACCTCACCGAACGAGGCTGTGCCGATCCGGGAGAGGATTTTTGGGACAAAACCATACCCCGCGTCGGTCCCGCGCATCCCCTCTCCCCGCACGCGGGGAGAGGGGAAACAGCGGCATCCTCGTGGGTAACAAAGATACTTCAGCGCCGCGGGCTCGGTGCCAGCGGCAGCCCGGAACGGAGCATCCGCGTCGTGTCGAGGCGAAAATGGCCGCCGTGGATCGGCGGGGCGGCGAAGGCGGCGGGGTCGGAGCCGGTGGGCAGCGGTTGCATCCGCATCGCCTCGACATTGCCGGCGACGATCTGGTCGCCAGGGCGGGCGGGCGGCTCGTAGCGGAACGGCTCGCTTCCCCAAAACACGTTGTCGGTCAGGCGGTTTTCCCGTGCCGCGCCGGGCTCACGGGCCAGCAGAACGGCGAGCGGCGGGTAGCGGCGGCGCCACAGGCTCGAGCCCGTCGGCATGGCGGCCAGCGCCGCACGGATCTCCGAGGTCGGGTCGGCGACGGAGGGGGCGGCCCAGTTGAGGCCGCGGGCATCGACGTGGATCGCCGGGCTCGCATCGGCGAAGACGTTGCGGGTCACCACGTTGTCGCGCCCGCCGCCGATGAAGGCCGGCTGATCGACCCGCAGGAACAGGTTGCCCTCGACCGTCAGGCCGCTGGCCATGTCGTCGAGATAGACGCCCTTCACCTCGAGCCCCGGCCCGGTGCGGATGTCATGCAAAAAATTGCCGCGGATCACCGAGCCGCGCGCGGTCCAGTCGCGCCCGGCATAGATCGCGCCGGAATCGGTGGCGCCGTCGAGAAGCCGCGTGAGTTCGTTGTCGGCCACGAGATGGTCGTTGCCGCGCAGATACACCGCGTAATCGACCGCATCGTGAAAATAGTTGCCGACGACCCGGTGGCCGACGCCGTCGAGTTCGACCGCCGGGCTCTGCGTCCGCGACAGGCGGGCGTAGCGGGTGAGCCGCGTGTCGCGAAGGAACAAGCCGCCGGGGTTCAGGCTCGGCCGGTCGCCGGCCACCAGCCGCACCGCGCCGAAGCCGGTATCCGACACGGCGCAGGCCTCCAGCCCGCCGCCCTGCACGCCCTCGAACACGGCGGCGCGCAGGCCCGACCATCCGAGCGCGCTGTTGCGCACGACGACGTCGCTCCCGCCGCGGGCGGTCAGCAGGTCGCCGCGGCTCCGCTCCAGCCGCAGCGACTCGATGCGGACATGCGCGGCGTTCTCCAGGCTGATCAGCGTGTCGGCGACCGAGACCTCAACCGCGCCGGCCCCGTCGCGGGGCCAGACCAGCAGGAGGTTGCGCGATGCGTCGCGCCACCATTCGCCCGGCGTGTCGAGTTCGGCGAGCGCGTGGACGATGCGGGCGCGGGCGACAGCGCGAATGCCCTCGTAAGGCTTCGTGCCGAGCCGCACGAGCGCCGGGGCGGAGGCCGGCACCGCGGCGGGAACCGTCTCGAACAGCCAGCCCCAGCTCCAATAGCCCTCGGCCCAGAGATCGGCCTCGCCGCGCCACGCCTCAGGTTTGGCGCCCTCAATCCGGATGCTGGTCCCCGCCGCCTCGGGCCCGGCGGTGACGCGGGCGAACCCCTCGTTGGGCCATTGTGCCGGATGCAGCGCGCCTTTCGCGTCGAACACCTCGAAGGTGAGCGGCGGCGGCGGCGGCCCGAGCAGGCGCGGCGGGCGAATACGCGGATGAGCCGCCATCGCCTCGGGCAACCGGAACGCCCTCACCCGGCCGCGCGCGCTCATCGGCAGGCGCGCCGCGAGGTCCTTGGGCAAAGCCACCGCCTCGACCGGCTCGCTGCCGACAACGCGGGTCGTGCCATCGGACGCGCCACGGATCACCAGCGGCGCGCCTTGCGTGCCGCCATGCTCCGGCCCGATGCGGGCGTAGCGGCTGAGACGGTGGAGGCCGGACGCCAATTCGATCGCGACCGGCCGCGCGGGATCGCGCGCCCGCAGGCTTGCCACCTCATCGAGCGCCCGATGCAGGTCCATCGGCGGCCGCACGTAGATCACACGCTCCTGCCCCGCAGCGGAGGCCGGCAGCGAAAGAAGCCCGAATCCGAACAGCAGCGCGCGCCGCCACCCCGCCCGATGCGGAACCGTCACGGCCAGGCCGCGAGGATCGGCCGCAAGCCGTCGAGATAGCCCTGCACCGCGGCCTCCGACGTGTAGCCGGTCAGCGCGCGGGAAGCGGCCTCGCGGAGCGCCTGGCGGCGGGGCGCGTCGTCGAGCAGGGCCAGCGTCGCCTCGATCCAGGCTTGCGTTTCGAGTTCGCGCACCTCGCCGCAGCCTTCCACGGCGACCAGATCGCGGGCGATGCCGGAATGGGGCGAGGCCAGCACCGACGTCCCGCTCTGCAGCGCCTCGTGGACGACGATGCCCCAGACATCGCCCCGGCTCGGGAACAGGAAAAGCCGGGTAGAGGCGTAGACCGCGGGCAAAGCGGCTTGCGTCAGGTAGCCGTCGAACTGCGCCGCTATTCCGGCTTGCGCGAACCGCGCCTCCATCTCGGCCCGCAACGGCCCGTCCCCCGCCACCCGCACGGAAAGCCGACGCCCCCGCGCGGCGCAACCCAAAATCACGTCGGTGAAGAAGCGCGCGCCCTTCACCTCCTCGTTGAGGATGCCGCAGAACAGCACGTCGTAGGGCCGCTTGGAATCCGGCGGCAGCGGCCCGGCGGGCGCCCAAGCGGGAAACAGCGGGCTCGTCGCGAATTTTTCCGGCCCGATCCCGTAGAGCGCCAGCAGCCGGGCGCTGCCCGCGCTCGGGCCGATGCCGCCGCGGGCGCCGGAGACGATGGCTTTGCGCAGCCAGCGATGCGGCGTCGAGCGCTGCCCCGGATCGGTCTCCGGCACGCCGTCGGTGCGGATCAGGTAGGGAATGCGCCGGAGCCGGGCGTAAGCGGCCGCCATCAGCATCGTCGGCGAGAAATCGTTGAGCACGATTCCCACCGGGTCGAGCGCGGCCAGCCGCGGCACCACCGCGGGATTGACGTAGAGGTTGCGTACGGCGTCCCGGTGCCAGCGCAGGCCCGGCAGCACCGCGTGCCGGAACAGGCGCGGCGCCTCCACCACCCATTGCCGGGCGGCCTCCCGCGGCGTGCAGGACAGGACATGGAGCGGCCGGTCGAGCCGCTCGGCCAGCCGCTCGTAGAGGACATGGGTGTAGGGCGCGAGCGCCCCCGTCACCACGACGACCGGGCGCCGCTCGCGCGCCTCCGGGGAGATGACCGGCACGCGCTCAGGCCGTCCCATCGCGGTGTCTCCTCAAGCGCGATCCCCCGAGCAGCGCCTCGAACTCGAAGTCCGACCAATGCGGCTCGACCACGTGGCGCGGCATCAGAAAAAAGTCGTCGGCGCTGCGAGTATGACCGCGCCGGGTCGTAAAGAAGGTGCGGAAACCCGCCTCCCTGGCAAGCGCCGGATCGCGGGCGGGATCGAAATCGTGCCCGGCCACGCCCCACGGGCAGGCGAAATGATCGACCGGCCGGCCAGCGAGCGCCGAGAGGTCGTGCCGCGAGCGGGCGAACTCGGCGGCGATGTCTTCCGCGCCGAGACCGCTCAATCTGAGATGGCGCGCCCCATGCGAGCCGATCTGCAAGCCCGCGTCCAGCCACGCCGCCACGTCGGCGCGGTCCATGTAGCGGCGCTCGCCCGGCGCCTGCGGCGGCGCATCGAGCCAGTCGCTGACGAGGAAGACGATGGCCGGCAGGCCGAGATCGGTCAGGACCGGCATCGCCACGTCGCGGTTGTCGGCGTAGCCGTCGTCGAAGGAGATCAGGAAGGCGCGCTCCCGCGCCGGCCAGCCCGCGGCGAGGCGGTCGTAAGCCGTGTCGGCGTCGATGAAGTCGCCGTGGCGCCCGAGCAGGCGGAGCTGGTCGGCGAAGCGCTCCTGCAACGCCGCCGGAATCTGGTGATAGCACAGGGTGTAGAGACCGGGCTCGGCGCAAGCGAGCGAGCGCAGCAGCGCGCCGCCGCGCAGGGCCAGTCCCCGCAAGGCCGGCGTGTCGCGCAATGTGGTCTTGACCCAGTGATACATGGTCACCTCGCCCTACCATCTCCCCTACAATGTTTCGGTTCATTTCTGCAGATGGAAGTGTAGGACTTTGAAGCCCGATGGTTAATTCAACAAAAAAGATTCACACCCGGCGATGGCGACATGGATTACTGCATCCACTGGCCCGTGGCTTGCGCCGGAGCAGCCACGTGCGACGCGTCCGTCCCCCGCCGGGACAGGCCTCAGAAAAGCGGTGTTCATGACGGGTCATCTGACGATTTCGACCCCGGGGCCCGCCCCCGGATGGCACAGACCGACCTGTCCGCGGACGGCCCTACGCCGTCCGTCCTCGCTCTAGCGCGGAACGCATCCGATGCATGACACCGCCCCCCTTCCGCTCGGCGAGCGCCTGCGTCTACGCGCCCAGAGCTTCGTCCGCCGCCCGCCCGCGGCCTTGATCTCGCTCGCCGACCAGGGCGTCGTCAGCGGCTTCGGCTTCGTCAGCGGCATCGCCGCCGCGCGCCTGCTCGGCATCGTCGAGTTCGGGCATTTCGCCCTGATCCTGATCGTGATCTCGTTCGCGCAGGGGCTGCACAACGCCCTCATCACCGCGCCGATGATGACGCTGGCCGGCTCCCGCGGCTCCGTCTCGCGCATCTACGGCGCCAACATCCTGATCGCCGCCTTCCTGCTCTCGGTGCCCGGCGCGGTGTTCGTGATTTTCGCTCTCACCTTGAGCGGCCAGATGTCGCCCGCAGCGCTCATCGCGGCCTGCGCCCTAATGCTGGCGCAGAACATCCAGTTCACCCTACGCCGTCTGCTGTTCGCTCGCGGCAAGGGCCTGCGGGCGCTCGCCATGGATTGCGCCCGCGCGGCGGGCTTCCCGGTCGCCGCCGGGCTGATCTGGCTCCAGCACGGGACGGTCGGGGTCAACGGCTTCGTCGGGATGCTGGCGCTCACCTCGCTGGTGACCAGCCTGCCATTCATGATCTGGGTCGGGCGCCCGCTCCTGCGGGATTCGGCTTCGGTCCAGCTCGGGGCGCTGAGCCGGCGCCACACGCCGATCGCCCGCTGGCTCCTGCCGATCGTGTTCGTCACCTTCGCCCAGGAACAGCTGGTGTGGATGGTCGCGGGCACCTCGCTCGGCCTCGACGCCCTCGGTGGATTGCGCGCGGCGCAGTACCTCGTCGGCACGGTGCTGATCCTGCTCAGCGCCACCGAGAATGTTTTGCCGGTCCGCGCCGCCCGCGCCCACACGGAGGGCGGCGAGGAGGCCCTGCGGCGCTACGTCGTGAGCGCCGGCATCCGCCTCGGCGCGCCGATCGTCGCGATCCTGGCGCTGCTCGCCGGCCCCGCCGAGCTGTGGCTGACCCTGATCTTCGGCTCGGAGTTCGCGGCCTATGCCGGCTGTCTGCGCATCCTCTCGGTCGGCGTTCTGGTGATCCTCGTGCGCGATCTGGCGGCGCATTACTTCCGCGCCAAGCAGAACACCCGAGTGATCTTCGAATCCCTCGGGGTCAGCATGGTGGTCTCGCTCGCCGTGGTGGTGCCGCTGATGCAGCACGCGGGCGTCACCGGCGCAGCCGCCGCCGTCACCGTCGGCCACATCGCGTCGCTGATCTACCTCGTGGCGGCGATGCGCTGGCAATCGCGGCCGGTGATGGGATGGCTGGCGCGCGCGCGCTGAGGTTCCGGGCGCCCGGAGCGGCTTCGAGCGGCTCCGGGTCTCCCCTCCCCTGCTCAAGGAGGCGGCGGAAACCCGAATCCGCCGGCTTTTACCCAGCCATGAAACAGCCTGAGCCCCTGCCGGATGCCCGGCAGGGCTTTTTTTGTTCCTCGTGCCAGGGATTGCCGCCGCCCGATCCGCCCTCGCAAGCACACCTTCCTGGTGGCGCGGAGCCGCCCGTTGCACAGGCGACCCGTCGGCTGCGTCATATGCTCAACCCGGCAGCCCCTTTGAGCTCCCCGTCGTTGCGAGGCGGAGCTCAAGCAATCCAGCGCTCCGCCCCCGAAAGAAGCGCGCACGCGGCCGTGCCGTCGGAGCGGGTTCGCCCTTTCGATAGAAGTCGCGCCCTGGATCGCTTCCGCTTCGCCTCGCGATGACGGTGTAAAGCGGAATGAGGGCGGATCGATCAATCAGGTGCGAGTGGCCGAACAGCAAAAAGCCCCGTGCGGTAGCACGGGGCTTTTGGTCTGGCGTATGTCGGCGATGTTGGTTGCGGGGGCTGGATTTGAACCAGCGACCTTCAGGTTATGAGCCTGACGAGCTACCGGGCTGCTCCACCCCGCGGCGGTGTCGGTGTTGTTATCGGTATCGGGCTGGGCAGGCCTGGCGGCGACCGACTCTCCCGTGTCTTGAGACACAGTACCATGGGCGCTGGTGCGTTTGACGGCCGAGTTCGAGATGGGATCGGGTCCTGGGCACACCGCTCAGGCCACCAGGCCGGCGCAGCACAATTTTTTGTCACTTGGGGGGTTCGGCAAGCATGACCGTCGGTGTCTACCGTCGGTCGGTCTGTTTCGTGACGTTCGTGGTTTTGATCCGGACACGGATCATGAGAGCGATCAAGCCGATCGGGCGATTAGTACCGGTCAGCTCAGCGCGTTACCGCGCTTGCACTCCCGGCCTATCGACGTGG
>NZ_LMQV01000041.1:0-297500 GCF_001425465.1 Methylobacterium sp. Leaf456 | reverse complement strand
GGCGGTGCCGCAGAGTTCGGAATCGCCCTGGCTCGCATGGGGATCGCCGACCGAGAACAGGGCGCCGGGCACCGCCACGGGGTAGTAGAGCGTCGCGCCCTTGCCGATGCGCCAGTTGTCGATGTTGCCGCCGGTGTAGCTCGGCGGAATCGAGTTGACCCGCTCGGCCTCCGCGGGCGCCAGCCCCATCGTGCCGAAATGCGGGCGGATCGGCACGCGGATGCCCTTGAGCACGTCGTAGGTGCGGGTTGTCTTCGTATGATCGACCGGGATGCCCGGATAGTCGATCGTCGGGTGGTCGAGCCCGTTCGGGTCGGTCACGCCGGGCCAGGGAAAGCTGTAGACCGCCTTGGCCCAGTCGCGCCCGCCGCTGGCGTCGACCTCATAGATGGTGACGACCTCGCGCTTCTTGCCCCCGAGCATGTCGTTGTAGTGGTAGCCCCACCACGCCGCCGCGTTGCTGCCGAAGGTCAGGCCCTTGAACTTCGGGTTGGCGGAAGGCCGCGGCGCGACGTCGAGGATGCGCACCTCCAAGACGTCGCCGGGCTCGGCCCCGCGGATCGCCACCGGCCCGGTGCAGATATGCACGCCCAGCCCGCCGCCGGGCCCGAGCTTGGCATCGTCCGGCCCGGCGCCGCGGCGGGCGACGCCCTTCTTCTCCTTGGTCCAGAGGAAGACGCTCTCGGCGCCGGGATCGCCCGTCACCATCCGCTCTGCGTCGTCGTTGGCGTGGTGCGTCAGCGTCTCGATGGTGACGAAGTCGCCGGACGCTATCTCGACCTGCGGCTTGAGGCTCTTCGAGAAGTAGCCCCAATGCACCGTCTTGGCGGTGGCCGGCAGATGGTAATGGACGGCCTTCGTGGCCCCCGCCCCGGCGCCGGCCTCGGCCAAGGCCGGGCTCACCAGCGACAGCCCGCCCGCGGCCATCGCCGCCGCGCCGCCGCTGGCGAGGAAGCCGCTCTTCAGGAAGGCGCGCCGCTCCGGCTCCATGTCGCGCCGGTAGCGCAGGCGGTGCTCGGCGAAGGCGGCACAATGCGGATCGTCACCCAGGCACATGGCTTTCCCTATCCCTGACGAAGGAGGCGGGCGGGCCGCATGCAAGGGTACGGCCACGCTTCCCGCCACTATGATCCGCCGGGCGCCCTGCCGCGACGGCGCGGGGCGTGGCACGATGCATGCCCGACGGGCCGAGGACCGAGGGACACCCGATGACCGACGCGACGCCGCTGAACCGCTTCTCCGTCGAGCCGCTGGCCCGGATGACGCGCCGCCTCGCCGACGTGGCGGCCGGCCGGGCCGAGCCCGACCTCGTGCTGACCGGGGCGCGGGTGCTCTCGACCTATTCCGAGCGCATCCTGCCGGAGCGCGAAATCCGCATCGCGGGCGGGCGCATCGCCGCCGTGCTGCCCGCGGGCTCCTACAAGGGGCCTGCGCCGGTGCGCGATCTGCGCGGCGGACTGATCGCGCCGGGGCTGGTCGATCCGCACCTGCATATCGAGAGCAGCATGGTGACGGCCTGCGCCTATGCCGAGGCCGCGCTGATCAACGGCACCACCACGATCGTCTGCGACAGCCACGAGATCGGCAACGTGCTCGACCGCGACGGCGTCGCCTGGATGCTGGAGGATGCGCGCGCGGCCCCGCTCAACATCTATCTCACCGTGCCGAGCACCGTGCCGGCGACCAGCCCCGCGTTCGAGACCGCGGGCGGCGACCTGACGGCCGAGAAGATCGCATCCCTGTTCGATGCCTGGCCCGAGGCGATCGGGCTCGGCGAGAAGATGGATTTCGTGGCGGTCGCCGAGGGCGATCCCCGCGCACACGCGATCATCGCCGCCGCCCTGGAGCGCGGGCGCCCGGTCTCCGGCCACATCTACGGGCGCGGCTTCGTGGCTCCCTACGCGGCGAGCGGCGTCACCGACACCCACGAGGCGATCGACCGCGACATCGCCGACGACCTTCTGGAAGCCGGCCTGTGGATCTTCCTGCGTGGCGGTCCGCCGACGACGCCGTGGCATTCGCTGCCCGCGGCCATCGGCACGATCACGGATTACGGCGCGGCGTGGAAGCGGGTCTGCGCCTGCACCGACGACCGCGACGCCGACGACCTGCTCGCCTTCGGCCTCGACTGGGTGGTGCGCGAGGCTTTGCGGATGGGCATTCCGAAGCCCGCCGCCTGGGCGATGGGTTCGCTGCATCCGGCGACCCGCTACGGCCTCGATGGCGAGGTCGGCGGCCTCGGCGGCGGGCGCCGGGCCGACCTCGTGCTCCTCGACAACGACCTCGTGCCGCAGGCGACGTGGTACGGCGGCGAACTGGTGGTCGAGGATCGGAAGGCCACGCCGCGGCTGGAGGCGGCGCTTTCGCGGCCCTACCGTTATCCGGCTCCCGCCTACGCCACTGTGCGGCTACCCGAACCGCTACCCGCCCTGGTGCCGCCGCTGCCGACAGGCGTCTGCACGGTCAACGCGATCCGCACGACCCTGCCCGGCATCGAACTCGTCCATGAGCGCGTCGCGTTGCAGCCCGGGGCGGACTGGGCCGCGACGCTGTCCGCGCACGGTCTCTGCCACGTCGCGGTGATCGAGCGGCACGGGCGCGGCGGCGGGGTGGCGCACGGGCTGCTCTCCGCCTTCGGCCTCCGGCGCGGCGCGGTGGCGAGCAGCGTCGGGCACGATTCGCACAACCTGATCGTCGCGGGGCTGAACGAGGCCGACATGCGGGTCGCCGTCGCAGCGCTCGCCGAGGCGCAGGGCGGGGTCTGCGTGGTGGAGGAGGGTCGCGTCGTCGCGATGGTGAGGCTGCCTGTGGCCGGGCTGCTTTCGGACCAGCGCGTGGGCGTGGTCGCCGAGGACATGCGCCGGCTTAAGGCGGCCTGGGCGCAGGCCGGCTGCGCGATCCCCTATATGGGCTTCAACCTGATCCCGCTCTCGGTGATCCCGCAGATTCGCATCACCGACAAAGGTCTCGTGCTGGTGCCGGAAATGCGGCAGGTGCCGCTGTTCGAGGCGGCGTAGCGCACCCTCGCCATGAAACGCGAAGGGGATGGCGGCCCGTGGCGGCCGCCATCCCCTTCGAATCCTCATCGGTCGTTCGGGCCCGCTCTCGGATTGGTTGCTGCCTGATCGACGCGCATCTGCATCCTCATCCGGCGCAACCGACCCCGCTGCGTACAGAGTACGTCTTCGGCGCGGGCATGCATCTTGCTCAGTTGAGGTCATGACTTCGATCCGGCCCAGCCGGATCAAGGCCCACGAGACTGCCGCATGCCCGTCCTCGACGTCGAACTCTCCTCCGTGCCGATCGATCCGGCGACGACGGCGCGCCGCGTGCTCGATCGACAGCACGCCGTCCACAGGGCCGGGCTCGCACCGGTCGAGGCCCAGGGCGCCGTCTTGGGCCGGATCACAGACTCCGCGACCGCGGCGCTCGAAGTCGGCTGAGGTTTTCCGGCCGTGGCGCGGACGACGCGACCGGATTGATCAGTCTCTCCGCCAGTGCAAGTGCCGGTTGATGGCTCGTTCGGTGCGCAGAAACGCCTCAGGCTCGCAAAAATCGCGAAGATCGAGCGGGATCATCAATTTATAACAAAATGGCGTTACAAGCCTACCGACAATCAACATTGCCGAGCGCGTGCAACCCGGGGGCTGAGAGATGAAATTCGTCATCGTGCGGGATGGGAACGATTTGAGCGGCAAGGCCCATCTCTGGCGCCTGGAGACGGATGCAGGCTTCGTCCTTGCCAAGAGTACCCGCTCGTTCGATACCAAGGACAAGTGCGTCAAAGAAATCTCGGACATCAAGCGCGATGCCGCGCTGACAAGAGTGATTCAAAAGTAATCCGGCTCAGCATCCGGCGCCGACACGCGCACCCTGCTCACGGGGGGCAGCTGGCCGGACCAGTATCCCCAAACGGAAACCGGGGCCCGACCCATCGGCCAGACCCCGGTTTAACCCTCGAATGGGATGGTACCACCGCCCCGGCTCGAACGGGGGACCCCTAGATCCACAATCTAGTGCTCTAACCAACTGAGCTACGGCGGCACGCGAGGGGGGACTTATCGCGAGGCTCGCGGCATTTCAAGCGTCTCTTGCGCCGGCTGTGGGGCGTTTCCCCCGGATCGCGTCCGCTGCGCGTGGATGCTAGACCGCAAGCGCATGACGGAAGACCCCTTTTGCGCTCCCCGCCGCCGATGAGCCCGTCGGATCCGGCCGCCGGTTCGGACAGGCGCGTGCCGGTGCCGGCGCGGCTGCGGGGATGGGTGCGGGGCAGCGAGGTCGCGCTGGTGCTGCTCGCCGCGGTGACCGGCTGCCTCGGCGGCCTCGCCGTCGCGGGTATGAGCGGGGCGGCGCAGCTGTTGCGCGAGGCGCTTTATCGTCTGCCCGCCGGGGAGCGGCTGAGCGGGCTCGGGGCATTGCCTCCCGGGGGCGTGCTGGGCCTGCCGTTCCTGGGCCCGGCGCTCGGCGGCCTCGTGCTCGGGGGACTGATCCTTCTCCTCGGATGGGGACGACGGCGGCGGGCCGTGATCGATCCGATCGAGGCCAACGCGCTGCATGGCGGGCGGATGTCGCTGCGCGATTCTGCCGAGGTCGCGGCGCAGAACGTCGTCTCGAACGGCAGCGGCGCCTCGGTCGGGCTGGAGGCCGGTTATACGCAGGTGGCGGCCGGTCTCGCCTCGCGGCTCGGCATCGCCTTCGAGATGCGCCGCTCGGACCTGCGCACGCTGGTCGGCTGCGGCTCGGCCGCGGCCATCGCGGCGGCGTTCGGCTCGCCGCTGACGGGCGCGTTCTACGCCTACGAATTGGTGATCGGCACCTACACCATCGCGACGCTCGCCCCCGTGGTGGTCGCGGCCCTGTGCGGCAGCCTCGTCGCCCGCGCGCTCGCCTCGAACCCGGCGCTGATCGATGTCGGCGCCCTGGCGCTGAGCCGGGGCGGCGCGCTGGGTGCGGCCGACACGCTGCCCTGCCTTCTCCTCGGGCTCGTCTGCGCCGGGCTCGCCGTCGGGCTGATGCGCGGGGTCGCCTTCATCGAGCGGGGATTTCGCGCGACGCGCCTGCCGGCCCTGCTGCGGCCGGCGCTCGGCGGGCTGTGCGTCGGCGTGCTGGCGCTCGCCACCACGCCGCAGGTGCTCTCCGGCGGCCACGGGGCGCTCCATCTCCATCTCGATCCCGGCATGGCCTTGACCGCGGGGGCGCTCGCCGGGCTGATCCTCGCCAAGGCCGTGGCCTCGGCGGTGTCGATCGGATCGGGCTTTCGCGGCGGCCTGTTCTTCGCCTCTTTATTCCTCGGGGCGCTGGTCGGGCGCCTGTTCGCGCAGGTCGCCCCGATGGCGTGGCCGGGTTTTTCGGAGTTCGGCCTCGCGCCCGTCGGCTACGCGGTGGTCGGCATGAGCGCGTTCGCCGCGGCCATCGTCGGCGGGCCGCTCACCATGACCTTCCTGGCGCTGGAGATGACCGGGAGTTTCCCCGTCACCGCCCTGGTGCTGGCCGCCGTGATCGCCTCTTCGCTGACGGTCCGAAAGACCTTCGGCTATTCCTTCGCCACCTGGCGGTTTCACCTGCGCGGCGAATCGATCCGCAGCGCCCACGACATCGGCTGGATCCGCAGCCTCACGGTGGGCCGCATGATGCGCCGGGACATCCGGCCCGTCCCCCTCGACACGCCGATGGCGAGTTTCCTGCGGGCGCATCCCCTCGGCTCGCCCTCGCGGGTCGTGGTCACCGACGCCTCCGAGCGCTATGCCGGCATCGTGCTGGTGCCGGAGGCCCATGCCCAGGCGGCGGCCGAGACGGGCGCGCGGCTGGCCGACGTCGCCCGCTACGCCGACGCCTACCTGCTCCCCGACATGAGCGCCAAGCAGGCCGCGGAAGCGTTCGATGCGGCCGAGAGCGAGGCGCTCGCCGTGCTCGACGGCGCGGACAGCCGCCGGGTGATCGGCTTGCTGACCGAGAGCCACACGCTCAAGCGCTACAGCGACGAACTTGATCGCCAGCGCCGCGCGATACTCGGCGAGGCGGCGTAGGGCTATTCGCAGTCCTTATCGGCAATCTGTTCGTAGAAAATTAGTGAATTGTATTTCAGCACAGTTCGCACAATGTCCCGCATATGCGGTCGGATATCTTGAATAGGCGTTGGGTTTGATTTAAGCGCCCGATCGGGCCTGCACTGCATGAAGCTCTCGAAGTGCCGGCCCTATGTCCCACGCACGAGTCCCGCCGCCCATGGTCGATCTCTTCAAGCCCGTTGCCCTGACCGGCAATGCCGTCATCGACAGCCTCATCGGCGGCGGCGCCTGGAACACCGAGCGCCTCACCTACGGGTTCAAGACGCAGGATATCGACCGCAACGGGGTCAGCGATTTCAACGAGGGGGACTGGAAGGCCTTCTACGAGGAGATTTTCGATCAGGTCTCGACCTTCGCACGGCTCGACTTCTCGGAAGCGCCTGCCGCAGAGGCCAACCTCGTCCAGCGCCTCGATGTCGGGGGCGGCGGCGAATCGGGTGGACCCGGCCCCGGCGTGACGACCATCGAGACCGCCGTCGGCATCGATCCGACCAGTGTGAAGGGCGCCGCCGACGTGGTACGGCTCGGAACCTATTCCGAGACGTGGCTGCACGAGATCGGCCACAGCCTCGGCCTCAAGCACACCCACGATATCGATGCGGGCCCGCCCCTGCCGGGCGTGGTCGGTCCGGCCGACAAGGGCACCGGCAACCTCAACTCCCAGATCTACTCGGTGATGGGCTACACCTACCCCTTCTTCGGTGAGGACAACCCCTTCACGCTGTCGAAGGACGTCAACACGGCGCTCAACGCGCAGCCCGGCTCGTTCGGTGCGATCGATATCGCCGCGCTCCAGCACCTCTACGGCGCCCGCGCCCACAACGTCGACAACAACGTCTACCGCTTCAGCGACGACGTGGATGCCGATCGCGGCTACACCACGATCTGGGATACCGGCGGCATCGACACCATCGCCTACGAGGGCGGAAGCCGGGCCAAGATCGATCTGCGTGCCGCGACCCTGAAGGCCGAGATCGGCGGGGGCGGGTGGCTTTCCACCTCCGAGACGCTGACCGGCGGCTTCACCATCGCGAACGGTGTCGTGATCGAGAATGCGACGGGCGGCTCCCGCAACGACATCCTGATCGGCAACGCCGCGTCCAACACGCTGGACGGACGCGGCGGCGCCGACCGCATGAGCGGTCTGAGCGGCGACGACCTGTACGCGGTGGACCACAAGTCCGACTTCGTCGTCGAGGCCGTCGGCGGCGGACGCGACACCGTCGTCTCCACGGTCAGCACGGCGCTCCGGGCCGGGCAGGAGATCGAAGTGCTGAGGGCGGCCCACGACAAGTCGCTCGCCTTGACCGGCAATGCTTTCGATCAGGAGATCGTCGGCCGGGCCGGGAAGGACTTCCTCGACGGCAAGGGCGGCAACGACACACTGACCGGAGGCGGGCGGGCAGACACGTTCGTCTTCAGCACGGCGCTCGGAGCTGACAACGTGGACCGCATCACCGACTTCTCGCATCGCGACGACGTCATCCGGCTCGACGACGCCGTCTTCCGAGCGATTGGCGTCGGAACCCTCGAAGCCGGCGCCTTCAAGGATCTGGCCCGGCCCGGCGCCGCGGCCGATGCCGACGACCGCATCCTCTACGACGGCCGGACCGGCGAAGTGTTCTACGATGCCGACGGCAGCGAGGCCGGCGCGCGCACGCTGTTCGCGGTTCTGACCAACAAAGCCGCCATCGATCACACCGACTTCCTCATCGTGTGAACGACGCCGGTCGTGGTAGGGCTCGCGGCATGTCCCTGCGAACCCTCGCGGCCGCCCTCGGCACCCTTCTCCTCGCCGCACCGGCACAGGCCGATTCCTGCGATGGGCTGACCGTCCGGCTGATCCGCGCCACGGGCGCCTCGCTCGTCGGGCGCACCGGTTCGCTCGTGGTGTTCCGCGCCGCCGATGCCGAGCGCTTCCGCCTCGATTGCCAAAGCCCCCGCCGCCTGCTGTTCCGCTCCGAGCGGCGCGAGCCGCTGGGCGCGTATTTCGTGCTGGTCGGCGAGGCCGCCCACGCGCTGACCGGCGCGCCGGAAGAGGCGGTCGAGACTCTGACCCGGCGCCTGCATCAGGACAGCCTGCTCACCGGTGCGCCGCAGCTCGGCCGCGTCGGCGGCGCGGTGATCCGCTGCGATCCCGGCGACCGCCCGGACGGGGTCGGGCTCGGCACCCTCTGCCGCGTCGCCGCCGACCGGACGGGGCGCGGGCCTCGCCGCAGAACCTTGCACCACAAGGCCGGCCTTTTCGCCGCCGCCCGCGCGGGCTAGACCGCGGCCATGACCGATCTCGCTTCCCCCGGCCCTGTCGTCCGCGCCGGTTCCGTCGCCTTCGCCAACCATCTGCCGCTGGCGCTGATCGCCGGGCCCTGCCAGTTGGAGGGGCGCAACCACGCCCTCGAGGTCGCCGCCGCGCTGAAGGAGATGGCCGAGCGGCTCGGCATCGGCCTCGTGTTCAAGTCCTCCTTCGACAAGGCGAACCGCACCTCGGGCGCGACCGCCCGCGGCGTCGGCCTCGACGAGGCTCTGCCGGTCTTCGCCGAGGTGCGCGAAAGCCTCGGGCTTCCGGTGCTCACCGACGTGCACGAGGCCGAGCAATGCGCCCGCGCCGCGCAGGCCGTCGATGTGCTCCAGATCCCGGCCTTCCTCTGCCGCCAGACCGATCTGCTGCTCGCCGCCGCCGCGACGGGCCGCGTCGTCAACGTCAAGAAGGGCCAGTTCCTGGCGCCTTGGGACATGAAGCACGTCGCCGCCAAGGTGACGGAGGCCGGCAACCCGAACGTCATCGTTACCGAGCGCGGTGCCTCGTTCGGCTACAACACGCTCGTCTCCGACATGCGGTCCCTGCCGATCATGGCGCAGGTGACCGGTGGCGCCCCGGTGGTGTTCGACGCGACCCACTCGGTGCAGCAACCCGGCGGCCAGGGCGCGACGTCCGGCGGACAACGGGAATTCGTCGCCGTGCTGGCTCGTGCCGCGGTCGCGGTCGGCGTGGCGGGCGTCTTCATCGAGACTCATCCCGATCCCGACCGGGCGCCCTCGGACGGGCCGAATATGGTGCCGCTGCGCCAGTTGCCGCGCCTCGTCGAGGAGTTGATGGCCTTCGACCGGCTCGCCAAGCGAGTCGCTGACAAGGCTTGAGCCGCCTTCGAGGATCTCGGTTTCAGGTTAGGTTCAGGCCGGGCAAACTAACCATACGGATCAAATCGAGAGCGCGACGGAGCGGATCGGGCCATCGGCCCCTGGGACATTCAGGAACTTTCGGCCAAGCTGAACGTTCTGACCCTCAATTCCGTCGCAGATTGAAAGGATCCCATGCGTAAGCTCGCACTCGTCACCGCAGCCCTGCTGTCCGTCGGCACTCTGACGGCCACCACGTCGGCCGATGCGCGTCCCGGCCGTGGCTGGGGCCATCACCACCACGGCGGCGGCTATCATGGCGGCGGCTACGGCCGCGGCGCCTATTACGGTGGCGGTCGCCGTCGCGGCATCGGCACCGGCGCCGCAGTCGGCCTCGGCATCGCCGGCCTCGCGGCGGGCGCCATCGCTGCGGGCGCCGCACGTGACGCCTATTATCGCGACGGTTACCGTCGTCCGGCCTATGGCTATGGTGGTGGATACGGTGGCGGCTACGGCCGCCCGGCTTACGGTTACGGCGGCTACTGAGCCGACCAAGTTCCACTGAAGAGGGCGGCCGAGGGATCGGCCGCCCCTTTTTCGTGCGCGCAACCCCGAAAAAGTCAGCCCCGGCCGCGATAGGGCGCGACGCCCTGCTCCGGCAGCCAGACGCTCTGTATCGGAGGCCCGCTCTGCCAGAAAACGTCGATCGGGATGCCGCCGCGCGGATACCAGTAGCCGCCGATCCTGAGCCAGCGCGGTTCGAGCAGGGCCACGAGCCGCCGGCCGATGCCGACGGTGCAATCCTCGTGGAAGGCGCCGTGGTTGCGGAAGGCGCCGAGATAGAGCTTCAGCGACTTCGATTCGACGAGCCAGCGGTCCGGCACGTAGTCGATCACCAACGTGGCGAAGTCCGGCTGCCCGGTCACCGGGCAAAGCGAGGTGAATTCCGGTGCGGTGAAGCGCGCCAGGTAATCGGTGTCGGCATGCGGGTTCGGCACGCGGTCGAGCTGCGCCGCCTCCGGTGAGTCCGGCATCGGCGTCTGCCGGCCGAGTTGCTTGGCGTGGTCTTCGATGTTGGTCATGCGGGGGCTATACGCCCGCAGCCCTGGCTTCGCCTACTGTCGGACGTGAATGCCGCCCTCTCGAAAAACTGTGAACGGTGCGCCCGCTGCAACTGATGTCGCAGCGCCTCGAACCGCTTGCGGGCGCTTGCCCGCGCCGTTGCGTTGACGGATAAGCCGGCCTCGGAGAGCGTCGCCGCTGCGTCGGGCCGGGAGCCTGTGCGGACGGCGCGCCGCGACGCAACCGAAGGAGTGCCCATGACCGCGATCACCAACATCGCCGCCCGCGAGATTCTCGACAGCCGGGGCAACCCCACCGTCGAAGTCGATGTCCTCCTCGAGGACGGCTCCTTCGGCCGCGCGGCCGTGCCCTCGGGCGCCTCGACCGGCGCGCACGAGGCGGTGGAGCTGCGCGACGGCGACAAGGGTCGCTACAACGGCAAGGGCGTCCTCAAGGCGGTCGAGGCGGTGCAGACCGAAATCCTCGATGCCATCGGCGGCATGGACGCCGAGGATCAGGTCGCGGTCGACGAGGCGATGATCGCGCTCGACGGCACTCCCAACAAGGCCCGGCTCGGCGCCAACGCCATTCTCGGCGTCTCGCTCGCCGTCGCCAAGGCCGCGGCCGAGACCGCGGGTTTGCCGCTCTACCGCTATGTCGGCGGCGTCCAGGGCCGTGTCCTGCCGGTGCCGATGATGAACATCGTCAACGGCGGCGCCCATGCCGACAACCCGATCGACTTCCAGGAATTCATGGTGATGCCGGTCGGCGCCTCCTCGCTGTCCGAGGCGGTGCGGATGGGTGCAGAGATCTTCCACACCCTCAAGAGCGCCCTGAAGAAGGCCGGCCACAACACCAACGTCGGCGACGAGGGCGGCTTCGCCCCGAACCTGCCGTCGGCGGAAGCCGCGCTCGATTTCGTCATGGAATCGGTCCAGGCCGCAGGCTTCAAGCCCGGCGCCGACATCGTGCTGGCGCTCGACTGCGCCGCGACCGAGTTCTTCAAGAACGGCGCCTACCACTACGAGGGCGAGGGCCAGACCCGCTCGATCGAGCAACAGGTCGACTACCTTGCCAAGCTGAGCGAGGCCTACCCGATCCTGTCGATCGAGGACGGCATGTCCGAGGACGACTGGGAGGGCTGGAAGCTGCTCACCGACCGGATCGGCAACCGCGTCCAGCTCGTTGGCGACGACCTGTTCGTAACGAATGTCGAGCGCCTGTCGCGCGGCATCGAGTCCGGCACCGGCAACTCGATCCTGGTCAAGGTCAACCAGATCGGCTCGCTCACCGAGACGCTCGCCGCCGTCGATATGGCCCAGCGCGCCGGCTACACCGCGGTGATGTCCCACCGCTCCGGCGAGACCGAGGATTCGACCATCGCCGACCTCGCGGTCGCGACGAATTGCGGGCAGATCAAGACCGGCTCGCTCGCCCGTTCGGACAGACTGGCGAAGTACAACCAGCTCATCCGCATCGAGGAGGGCCTCGGCGCCCAGGCGCTCTACGCCGGCCGCGGCGCCATCCGCCAGCTCGCCGGGCGCTGAGCTTTTTTTCGAGCGGCGCGGCGGGCCTTTCGGGGCTCGCCGCGCCGTTCCGGTTTTCGGGTCCGCCTTGTCGGGTGGCGGGAAACCCTTTCTTTACCTTGATCGGGTGATCCTGCCGCCGCCATGGTCATTCGTCGCCGCGTCCGCGCCATCGTCGTCCCCGCCGTCCTCTGGACGATCTCCGCGCTCGTGGTCGGCTACTTCGTGCATCAGGCCGAGAGCGGCAGCCGCGGCCTGGAAGCCAAGCGGGCGCTCAAGCGCGAGGCCTACGGGCTGACGGGGGAGTTGAACGCCGCCAAGGCCGAGCGGGCGACCTGGGAGCACCGTGTCTCCCTGCTGCGCAGCGAGCAGATCGACCGCGACCTGTTGGAGGAGCGCGCCCGCGTCGTGCTCGGCCGCGTCCACGCCAACGACCTCGTCATCATCGATCCGTAGGCCGAATCCTGATCTGCGGCCCAGGTCCGTCTTGTCGTAAAGCGACGCTTTCTAATCTTAACCTTGCTTAGTCGGCGCCGGTTCAAGCGTCGCGGTGACAGCGCCACTCGGCTGTCAGTCCCGCCCTCGCTTTCCGAAATCGGCTGGCCTAGAACCCGATCCAACAGATCGAGTTCGGGAGGTCGCCGATGGATGCAGGCAACGAGGTGGGCAAACCCGCCGGGAGCGCGGAGGCGCCCCAGCACCGGCCCGCACCCAACATTCCGCAATTCACCAAGGACGAGGATCTTCACGCCTATCGTGAGATGCTTCTCATCCGCCGCTTCGAGGAGAAGGCGGGTCAGCTCTACGGTATGGGCCTGATCGGCGGCTTCTGTCACTTGTACATTGGTCAGGAAGCGGTCGTCGTCGGCATGCAGATGGCCGGCGAGGACGGCGACCAGAACATCACCGGCTACCGCGACCACGGCCACATGCTGGCCTGCGGAATGGACGCCAAGGGCGTGATGGCCGAGCTGACCGGGCGCCGCGGCGGCTATTCCCGCGGCAAGGGCGGCTCGATGCACATGTTCAGCCGCGAGAAGCAGTTCTTCGGTGGCCACGGCATCGTCGGCGCCCAGGTCTCGCTCGGCACCGGCCTCGCCTTCGCCGACGCCTACCTGCAGAACGGCAAGGTCAGCTTCACCTATATGGGCGACGGCGCGGCCAATCAGGGCCAGGTCTACGAGAGCTTCAACATGGCGGCTCTCTGGAAGCTGCCGGTCGTCTACGTCGTCGAGAACAACCGTTACGCCATGGGCACCTCGGTCGCCCGCGCCTCGGCGCAGACCGATTTCTCCAAGCGCGGCCTCTCCTTCGGCATCCCCGGCGAGCAGGTCGACGGCATGGACGTCCGCACCGTCCGCGAGGCGGCGTCCCGCGCCATCCAGCACGCCCGCACGGGCCAGGGCCCCTACATCCTCGAGATGCAGACCTACCGCTATCGCGGCCACTCGATGTCCGACCCGGCCAAGTACCGGACCAAGGACGAGGTCTCGAAGATGCGCGACGAGCAAGACCCGATCGAGATGGTGCGCAAGCGCTTGATCGAGGCGCACGGCGTACCGGAGGCCGACCTGAAGGGCATCGACGCCAAGGTCCGGGAGGTCGTCAACGAATCCGCCGACTTCGCGACCCACGATCCCGAGCCCGATCCGTCCGAGCTCTGGACCGACATTTTGCTCGAAGCCCGCGCCTGAGGCGCGAACACCCTCGAGAAAACCCCTCTTGGCAGGACACTGAGGGCGCAACGGCCGGCTTCGATCCGGCGGCGGATTCGCCGCGGACACAACGAAGCACGCCTCCGCATCTCGGACGAAGGATCGATAGAGCAGCGCAATGGCGACCGACATCTTGATGCCCGCCCTCTCTCCGACCATGGAGGAAGGAAAGCTCGCCAAGTGGCTCAAGAAGGAGGGCGACGCGGTCAAATCCGGCGACGTGCTCGCCGAGATCGAGACCGACAAGGCGACCATGGAGGTCGAGGCGATCGACGAGGGCGTGCTCGCCAAGATCCTCGTGCCGGACGGCACCGAGAACGTGGCAGTCAACACCCCGATCGCCATCATCGCCGCCGAGGGCGAGGACGTCGCGGCGGCTGCCGCCGGCGGCGGTCAGTCCAAGCCCGCGGTGTCCGAGGGCGGCGCGCCCGCGCCGACGCCGGACATGCAGGCCGAAGGCATGGCGGAGAAATCCGCCCCCACCGCCAAGACCGGCGACGACGCCCCCCGTGCGCCTGCCGCGCCGGCGATCGTCAAGAACGCGGCCGCTGCCCCGGTGATGGACGAGTTCCCGCCGGACTCGCCCCTTGAGACCCAGAGCGTGCGCGAGGCCCTGCGCGACGCCATGGCGGAGGAGATGCGCCGCGACGACAAGGTGTTCGTCATGGGCGAGGAGGTCGCCGAGTACCAGGGCGCCTACAAGATCACTCAAGGCCTGCTGCAGGAATTCGGCGCGCGCCGCGTGGTCGATACCCCGATCACCGAGCACGGCTTCGCCGGTATCGGTGTCGGCGCGGCGTTCATGGGTCTGAAGCCCATCGTCGAGTTCATGACCTTCAACTTCGCCATGCAGGCGATCGACCACATCATCAACTCGGCGGCCAAGACCCTCTACATGTCCGGCGGCCAGCTCGGCTGCCCGATCGTGTTCCGCGGCCCCAACGGCGCCGCCGCCCGCGTCGGCGCCCAGCACAGCCACGACTACGCCGCTTGGTACTCGAACGTGCCCGGCCTCAAGGTGATCGCGCCCTACACGGCCGCCGACGCGAAGGGCCTGCTCAAGGCCGCGATCCGCGACCCTAACCCGGTGATCTTCCTCGAAAACGAGATCCTCTACGGCCAGTCCTTCCCGGTGCCGAAGATCGACGATCTCGTCCTGCCGATCGGCAAGGCGCGCATCCACCGCCCCGGCACCGACGTCACCATCGTCTCCTTCTCGATCGGCATGACCTACGCCCTCAAGGCGGCTCAGGCCCTGGCCGAGCAGGGCATCGAGGCCGAGGTGATCGACCTGCGCACGATCCGCCCGATGGATTCCGACACCATCGTCGAGTCGGTGAAGAAGACCGGCCGCTGCATCACCGTCGAAGAGGGCTTCCCGCAATCCGGCGTCGGCGCCGAGATCGCCGCGCGCCTGATGGTCGATGCCTTCGACTATCTCGACGCCCCGGTCCTGCGGGTCACCGGCAAGGACGTGCCGATGCCGTATGCCGCCAACCTCGAAAAGCTCGCCCTACCCAACGTCGCCGAAGTGATCGAGGCGGCCAAGGCAGTGTGCTACAAATGACAGGGTCTCGACCCGAGGCCTTCCGCCCGGCGGCCCTGGCCGCCGGGCTGCTCGCGGCGCTGCTTCTGTCCGGCACCGGTGCGCTGTCGCGGGACAAGGCCAAGCGCCCGCCAGCCGAGCCGCCTCCGGTCGAGAATCCCAACTACGAACTCATCCCTTCTCCGATCACCAACCTGGACGTGATCTCGCTCGGGCAGCAAGAGGTCATGAACAACATCAAGTCGATGATTGCGACGAGCTGGGACTTCGTATGCGAGGGGGGCCGGGCGCGTTTCGTTCCCGGTGAGGGCAACGGCAAGAGCACCGAATATTACGTGAAGTGCGACGGCACCCCGTTGCCTGCGGACTTCGTTGTTTCGCTGCCGAACAACAATCACGAGAACGGTGCGCGTGTACTGAAGTGCTATGCGACGCCCGACAAGAAGCTGAGCTGCGACGCTTTCGGCAGACCGAGATAACGTGATGGCCGATCAGGAATTCCAGGCCCTCGAAATCCCGCCCGACGCCCTGGAACAGGGCGGGATCGAGATCGTGCGGGCCTCCATCGTCGACGGCGCGGTGAGCGTGGCGCTGCGGCGCGCCTTCGACGATCCGGCGACCTGGGGCCGGCTCTTCCTCGATCTCGCGCGGCAGGCCGCCCGCACTTACGCGCTGGAATCGGAGATGTCGGAGGAAGAGGCCTTCGAGCGCATCCGCGCCGGTTGGGAGGCCGAGGGCCTCGAACCCGGCAACACCCTCAACTAGCCAGGGGCCGGCGACGCGATGGAACGCCCCGACGCATCGATCCGCCCCTCCCTCGTGCCGGCCCAGCGGAGGCTCTGACCATGGCCGAAGCCGCCCCCCGCCGTGCCACCTACGCCGATATTGAAGCCGTGCCCGCTCATCTCGTGGCTGAGATGGGCGTCGCACTGTTGTGCCCGCTCGACGACCTTTTTCCCTTCGCTTCGCCCGAGGCCTGAGACATGCCGATCAACGTCCTGATGCCCGCCCTCTCGCCGACCATGGAGAAGGGCAACCTCGCCAAGTGGCTCAAGAAGGAGGGCGACGCGATCAAGTCCGGCGACGTGATCGCCGAGATCGAGACCGACAAGGCCACCATGGAGGTCGAGGCGGTCGACGAGGGCGTGCTCGCCAAAATTTTGGTGGCCGAAGGCACCGCCGACGTGCCGGTCAACGAGCTGATCGCGCTCATCGCCGAGGAGGGCGAGGACCCAAAGAGCGTCCAGGCGTCCACGGGCGCGGCTGCGAAGACCGCGCCGGTCGAGCCCAAAAGCACGCCCGACGAGAACGCCGCGCCGGACGGCGCGCACGCCTCCTACGCCCGCGTCGACACCGCCCCCGAGGGCGCCAAGCCCGGCGGCGCCGCGCATCCGGCGGAGGCTGGCGAGCGCGTTTTCTCCTCGCCGCTCGCCCGCCGCATCGCCAAGCAGGGCGGCGTCGATATCGCCGCGGTGAAGGGCTCCGGCCCGCGCGGTCGCGTGGTCGCCAAGGACGTCAACGCCGCGATCGAGAGCGGCAGCGCCAAGGCCGGCGCCCCGGCGCCCGCCAAGGCCGCCGAAGCCCCCGCCGCGAAGGCGCCGGCCCCCGCTCCCAAGCCGGCCGCCGGGGGTGCGCCCGCGGGTCTGACCCTGGAGCAGGTCAAGGGCTTCTACGAGAAGGGCGCCTACGAGGAGGTGCCGCTCGACGGCATGCGCAAGACCATCGCCAAGCGCCTCACCGAGGCGATGCAGGTCGCCCCGCACTTCTACCTCACGGTCGATTGCGAACTCGACGCGCTGATGAAGCTGCGCGAGACGCTCAACGCCTCGGCCGGCAAGGACAAGGACGGCAAGCCGCTGTTCAAGCTCTCGGTCAACGACTTCGTCATCAAGGCGATGGGCGTCGCGCTCACCCGCGTGCCGGCGGCCAACGCCGTGTGGGCCGAGGACCGCATCCTGCGCTTCAAGCACGCCGAGGTCGGCGTGGCGGTCGCCATCGACGGCGGCTTGTTCACGCCGGTCATCCGCAAGGCCGACCAGAAGACGCTCTCGGCGATCTCCGGCGAGATGAAGGATTTCGCGGCGCGCGCGCGGGCCAAGAAGCTGAAGCCGGAGGAGTACCAGGGCGGCGTCACCTCGGTGTCGAACCTCGGCATGTTCGGCATCAAGCACTTCACCGCGGTGATCAACCCGCCGCAATCGACCATCCTCGCGGTCGGCGCCGGCGAGAAGCGCGTCGTCGTCAAGGACGGCGCCCCGGCGGTGGTCCAGGCCATGACCTGCACCCTCTCCTGTGACCACCGCGTCCTCGATGGCGCACTCGGCGCCGAGCTGATCTCGGCGTTCAAGGGGCTGATCGAGAACCCGATGGGGATGCTGGTCTAGCAGCCGGTCATGCCGATCGATCGCGCAAGAACGTCCGCGGCGGCCATCCTGCGCCGCGGGCTGGCCGCCGCCGCGCTCGGCCTCCTCTCCGGCTGCATGTCGGCGGAGGATCGGTCAACGAACGAGGCGAAGGTCGCCGAGGCGCGCCAAGCGGCCGGCATGCGCGAGCCGCTGGTGAAGCCCCTGTCGCGGGCCGAGGCCGAAGCGTTCTTCGTCGGCAAGACGCGGCTCGTCACGGCGGCCAACCGCGGGGTTCAGGTCAGCTACATGGCGGCCGACGGATCGGTCTACCTGTGGTTCCCGGGCAATCCAGTGGTGCTGCGCGGGACTTGGACCTTCGAGGAGAGTGGCGCCTATCGTCCCTATGCCGGCCGGCCCGTCAGCGAGACCAGCATCTGCTTCACCTACGGACCGGGGAACGTGAACGCGTTCGACGGGCAGCGCGGCGGGACACGCTGTGTGCCGGGCGCAGCGCTCGCGACCATGAGCGCGGAGAGGGCTGACGGCGACGTGTTCGGCCTCAGCCGCAGAACCGAGGTGCCCTTCGTGCTGCCGCCGGAGCGCACCACCCTGACCGGCCTGCGCAAGCGGGCCGGCGCCCTTTGAGATGGACCGGCGCCGCGGCGTCGGGTGAGACGGAGCGCATCATGGCCGAAACCTACGACGTCCTCATCATCGGCGCGGGCCCCGGCGGCTACGTCACCGCGATCCGCGCGGCGCAGCTCGGCTTCAAGACCGCGGTGGTCGATCGCGAGCATCTGGGCGGCATCTGCCTCAACTGGGGCTGCATCCCGACCAAGGCCCTGCTGCGCTCGGCCGAGATCTACCATTACATGCAGCACGCCGCCAATTACGGGCTGAAGGCCGACAACGTCAGCTTCGACGCGTCCGCCATCGTCAAACGCTCGCGCGGCGTGTCGGGCCGGCTCAACGGCGGCGTCGGCATGCTGTTGAAGAAGAACAAGGTCGACGTGATCTGGGGCGAGGGCTCGATCGAGGCCGCGCCGAAGGGCAACACGCCGGGCAAGGTCGCCGTCAAGGAGACCAAGCGCGCGGAACCGCCGAAGGGTGCCAAGGGCGCCGCCACCTACGAGGCCAAGCACATCATCGTCGCGACCGGCGCGCGGCCGCGCGTGCTGCCCGGCATCGAGCCCGACAAGAAGCTGATCTGGACCTACTACGAGGCCATGGTCCCCGAGGCGATGCCGAAGAGCCTCTTGGTGATGGGCTCGGGCGCCATCGGCATCGAGTTCGCTTCGTTCTACCGCACCATGGGTGTCGACGTGACGGTGATCGAGCTGCTGCCGCAGATCCTACCCGTCGAGGATGCCGAGATCGCCGGGCTCGCCCGCAAGCGCTTCGAGAAGCAGGGCATCAAGATCCTCACCGGCGCCAAGGTGACCAAGGTCGAGAAGGGCGCCAACTCCGTCACGGCGACGGTCGAGGACGACAAGGGCAAAACGCAGCAACTGACGGCGGACAAGCTGATCTCCGCGGTCGGCGTCGTCGGCAACATCGAGAACCTGGGCCTCGAAAAGGTCGGGGTGAAGATCGAGCGCGGCGTCGTCGTCACCGACGGGCTCGGGCGCACCAACGTGCCGGGCGTCTACGCCATCGGCGACGTCGCCGGCCCGCCGATGCTCGCCCACAAGGCCGAGCACGAGGGCGTGATCTGCATCGAGACCATCAAGGGCCTGCACACCCACCCGATGGACAAGGGCAAGATCCCCGGCTGCACGTATTGCCACCCGCAGATCGCCAGCGTCGGCCTCAGCGAGGCCAAGGCGAAGGATCTCGGCTTCCAGATCAAGGTCGGCCGCTTCCCCTTCGCCGGCAACGGCAAGGCCATTGCGCTGGGTGAGCCGGACGGCCTGATCAAGACGATCTTCGACGCCAAGACCGGCCAGTTGCTCGGCGCCCACATGATCGGCGCCGAGGTGACCGAGCTGATCCAGGGCTACGTCGTGGCGATGACGCTGGAGACGACCGAGGAAGAGCTGATGCACACGGTCTTCCCGCACCCGACGCTGTCGGAGATGATGCACGAGAGCGTGCTCGACGCGTATGGCCGCGTGATCCACACCTGATCGCACCATCACCGGGCGGCCGATGCGCCGCCCGGATTCACCGGTTCAGGCTTCTGACGAAGCTGGCGTAGCGGTCCTCGTCGAACTTCTTCAGCTGTTCGAGCGCCCGCCGCGCGTCGCGCTCCGCCGCCCGGCGGTGACGCTCCTTGATGTCGTCCACCAGCTTGTCGAGAATGATGAGCTGTTCGAGGTGCGTCTTCTTCTCCTTGATTACCTCCGCATTCTTTTCGAGTTCTTCACGCGTCCGCGCCTCGATCTTCTCGCAGTCCGGCACGATCTGTCGGGCGAGTTCGAGCACCACCTTCGTCAGCGCCCCGAGTTGCGACCCAAAACTCCCGGCCTCGGTGATGACTGCGAGTTCGATCTCGGGCACGCCCTGATAGAGAGAGTTGGAGAAGTCCTGCGTGACCGCTCCGCTCAGCGGCGCGTAGAACGGAAACGACAACCACGAATACGATAGCGGACCCTGGGACATCGGCGCCTCCTGGGGCGAACGGCAATGTGCGATTGTCGGATCGTCGGGATCGGATTCGCAAGCCTCCTCGCAGAGCCGAGCGACGACCGCCCACGAAACCGCCCGCGCGCCTTCCGCGTTGGCCGAGCGAGTCTCGAATCAGGGAGGCGGTCATGACCCGTTTTTGTGGAGCGCTCCGCGGTGCCCTCGCGCTGGCCCTCGGGCTCGGCGCCGGCTCGGTGCACGCCCAGACGGCGCCGACGGCCCCCTTGCTGAACCTGCCGTTTCCGGGAAGCATCGTGCCGGCCGGAGCGCTCGGCATCGCCGATGCGGGCGGGCTCGCCTTCTCCGGTGCCCTGTCGCAGGGCGGAGCCACGCCCTTGAGCGGCACCATCCAGACCGGCGGCCTGACCAATCCGGGCGGCCTCAGCTTCGGTGGGGGAGGGGGCTCGCGCGGGCTCGCTGCGATTCCCGGCACGAGCCTCACGCAGAATCCCGGTACGGGGCTGACCACCGGCTCCTTCGGGGGAGGGGGCGCGGGGAGCGTTGCCGGAATCTCCGGCACCGGTTCCGCGTCCAATCTCGATACCGGCCCGACCACCGGCTCCATCGGCGGCACGGGCGCAGGGATCGCGGGAACGGGTGCGGGCATCGGCACCCGCAGCGGCGTCCTCGATCCGAACCGGGCCATCCCCGGTGTCGGCAGCGGCGGGGCGGGTGGTGCGCCAGCCGGTGCCGGCATGGCGGCGCCGGGCGCCGTCGATGCCTACACCGATCCCTTCAATGGGCGTGGGATGCCCTGAGGGCGTCCATCCACAAGTTTGAGGGATCGCGGTAAGGACTCGTTAACCGTCTTCGGTCGTTCTATCTTCGTTCTCATATCGAGTCGGAGAGAGACCATGCCCGAGACCCTGCGTCAGGCCTCAGCGCATCGCACCGGAGCCGCGCGGGGAGGGGCCACGGCGCCCGCTTGCCCGGTCGAGGACATCGCGCAGGCCTATCTCTTCACTGCCCACGGCGATGCCGAGTTGGCGCTGCGCTGTGCCATCACCGACGCCCTGTCCGACCTGATGGAGGCCGAGCGCCGCGCCCGCGAGAACAGCCGGCTGATCTCCCGCGGCTATGTCCGCAACGCGGCCCGGGAGTGAGAGTGCGGACAGCCGGTTGAAGCGGGGCCGCGGAGATGCATCTAGCTGCGCCATTCCCTTCGCGTGCGGAGTTCTTTCAGCGATGCGCCTGCGCCCGGCCGCCTTCCTCGCCAGTGCCGTCCTGCTCCTCTCGGCGCCCGCGGCGCGGGCCGACCTGCTCATCAGCGTCGACAAGGACGCTCAGCGGATGAGCGTCGCGGTCGATGGACAGACCCGCTACACGTGGCCGGTCTCCACCGGCGTCGCGGGCCACGACACGCCGAACGGCGGCTACAAGCCGTTCCGGATGGAGGCGAACCATTTCTCGCGGGAGTGGGACAACGCGCCGATGCCGCACGCGATCTTCTTCACCCAGGTCGGCCACGCGATCCACGGCACCACCCACACCCGCCGTCTCGGAACCGCAGCCTCGCATGGCTGCGTCCGCCTTTCGCAGCGCAACGCCGCAACCCTGTTCGCCCTGGTGAAGCAGCAGAAGATGGCCAACACCCGCGTGGTGATCGAGGGCAGCGTCGGCGAGGCGCCGGTCGCCGACGTGCACCGCCCGGCGCCCGAGCGGACGGTTCGGCGATACGGTGCCGACGAGGGCGTGGTGGTGCGCTCCCGCGGTGGGGCCTGGGACGACGAGGTGTATGCGCCGGTCCGGCGGCGGGCGCGCGATCCGTTCGGCGATCCCTACGGGCCGGCGCCCGTGGGTTACGGCGAATTTTATTGAGGCGCCGTTCCCATCCATCCCCTCATCCTGAGGCTCCGCTTCGCTTCGCACCTCAGGATGAGGGGATTGGGTGGGAGATGCCGGGCGTCCGCTCAATTCGAAGCCGCCGCTCCGCTCACCCGCCACACCGCATTCCCGACATCGTCCGTCACCAGCAGCGCCCCCGCCTTGTCGAGCGCCACGCCCACCGGCCGCCCCTGTGCCTTCTCGTCGGCGTTCAGGAAACCGGTCAGGACGTCGACCGGCGCACCCGCGGGCTTGCCGTCCTCGAACGGGATGTAGATCACTTTGTAGCCGCTCTTCGGCCGGCGGTTCCATGAGCCGTGCTGGGCCACGAACAGGCCGCTCTTCCACGCCTCCGGCAGATTCGAGCCCGCCGAGAAGGCGATGCCGAGCGAGGCCGTGTGGGTGCCGACGGCGTAGTCCGGCGCGATCGCTTTCGCCACCCTATCCGGCCGCGGCGGCTGCACCCGCGCGTCGGGGTGCCGGCCCCAGTAGCTCCAGGGCCAGCCGTAGAAGCCGCCCTCCTGCACGTGGGTGACGTAATCGGGCACGAGGTCGCTGCCGATCTCGTCGCGCTCGTTCACCGCGGTCCACAGCGCGCCGCCCGTCGGCTCGAAGGCGAGGCCGTTGGGGTTGCGCAAGCCCGTCGCGTACTCGCGCATGGCCTTGGTGGCGATGGTGAATTCCCAGATCGCCGCGCGGCCCTTCTCGATGTCGAGGCCGTTCTCGCCGACATTGCTGTTCGAGCCCACCGAGACGAACAGCTTTTGCCCGTCGGGGCTGGCGATGACGTTCTTGGTCCAGTGGTGGTTGATGCCCGAGGGAAGCTCGGCGACTTTCTCCGGGCTCGCGGTGATCTCGGTCTGCCCTTCCGTGTAGGGTACGCGCACGAGCGAATCGGCGTTGGCGACGTAGAGATCGGAGCCCACCAGTGCCATGCCGAAGGGCGACGTCAGCCCCTTAAGGAGGACGTGGCGCTCCTCCGCCAAACCATCGCCGTCCTTGTCGCGAAGCAGCACGATGCGGTTGGGGCTGTCGACGCCGGCGCCGGCAAAACTCTTCACCTTGTCGGCGACCCAGTCGGTGAGGCCGGTGCTCCTGTCGCCGGATTTCGGGGCGTTGCTCTCGGCCACCAGCACGTCGCCGTTCGGCAGCCGGTAGGGCCAGCGCGGATGGTTCAAGCCGGTGGCGAAGGCCGCGACGTTCAGCCCGTGTGCCGCCTTCGGGGTCGCGCCGTCCGCCCAGGGGGCGATGCGGGCGATGTTGACGGTCGGCATCAGCGTCGGGTTCGGCGCCGGCAGGGTCGGGTTGGGGCCGGTGCCGGCGGCGAAGTCGAGCGTTGCGCTCTCTGGATACATGACGAGCCGCGTGAAAGCGGCCCCGCTTGCCAGCGCGAGGACGAGGGCGGCGAGGCCGACCTTGGCGGCTGTACGCATGTCGGGCCTCAGAGGGCGGGCGCGGCGGCGGCCTCGTTCGCGCCGGGATGGCGGCGGGTCGAGTAGTAGAGGCCGATCGCGTTCCAGAAGGCGTCGCGCTGCTCGGCGGTGAAGCGCTGGAGTGCGGTGTCGAGGGCGGCGCGGCCGGCGCTGGCCGCCTCCTCGCGCAAGCGATCGTCGAACGCCTCGGGCGGGGGAGAGGCCGTGGTCGAAGTGGCCGTATCCATGGCTGATCCCTCTGCCAAGCGGAGCACAAGCTTGTTCAACGTCCAAGCGGGCGAAGCGTTCAATGTCCCACGCGCCCGGACCCGTGTGCGAAAAGACACACCGCCCCTGATTCGACGCCGAGGCTTAACCATACCTTTGCACCCGGCGGGCATTGGGTTCAGCTTGAGCGTACGAGCCGTCCTTGCCTGCACTCTGCCCAGCCCGGGGAGCCTGAATGCGAAACGACCGTCACCTTCGCCTCGCCTGCCTCGCGACCCTCGCGGTCGCCGGTTCGAGCCTCGGAGGGTGCGGGTTGTTCCGGCCGCAGCAGGAGCTGACGACCGGCTCGATCGCGGCGAATGCCAAGGTCGTTCAGACCCCGACCGCCGCCGACAAGGAGTGCCTCGCCCGCGCGATGTACTTTGAATCGAACCGCTCCGACGAGGACGGCCTGCTCGCCGTCGGCACCGTGGTGATGAACCGCCTCGACGCGCCGGCCTATCCGGGTCGCATCTGCGAGGTGGTCGGCCAGAAGCGGCAGTTCGCCAACGGCGTGCTGTCCAAGCCCGTGCGCGATCAGGATCGGCCGCGACTCGAGAAGGTCGCCGACCTGCTGCTGTCGGGGCGTCGCCACGACGGCGTCGGCCAGGCGCTGCACTTCCACACCGCCGGCTACAGCTTCCCCTACAACAACATGCACTACGTCGTCGCCGCGGGCGGCAACGTGTTCTACGAGAAGAGCGACCGCGAGGGGTACCTGCCGGCGCTCCGCCCCCGCGCCGTGGTGCAGGTGGCCTCCGGCCGGGTGATGCCGCTCCAGATCGCCGCCGCGCAGTCCGGCATGATCGGCCTGCCGCTCACCGGCCGCGTCCAGCCGACGCTGACCGCCGACTACACCGTGCCCGAGCTGCGCCTCGCCGGCCCGGCCCGCTACGCCTCAGTTCCCGGCCGCTGAGAGGCGGGGTTACGCTCGCGGCAGGTTGTCGCCCCGCCCCTTTGCGGCCGGCCCCCCGAGGGCTTAGATCGAGGCGGCGCCCGGGCCGTCCGCCGGGATCACGAGCGCTCGCCCCCCATCATGGCCGTCGTCCTCGATCTCCTCTCCAACGACACGCGCCCGAAGCAGGACGTGCGTCCGCGCCATCCCGAGAAGGCGCACCGGCCCGACACGGCGATCCAGCGCAAGCCGGACTGGATTCGCGTGAAGGCGCCGGGCTCGAAGCTCTGGGCCGAGACCAAGGACATCGTCCGCGCCAACGGCCTCGTCACGGTCTGCGAGGAGGCAGGCTGCCCCAACATCGGCGAGTGCTGGGAGAAGCGCCACGCCACCTTCATGATCATGGGCGACACCTGCACCCGCGCGTGTTCGTTCTGCAACGTGCGCACGGGCCTGCCGGAGGGGCTCGATGCGGCCGAGCCGCAGAAGGTGGCCGATGCCGTGGCCAAGCTCGGCTTGCACCACGTCGTCGTCACCTCGGTCGATCGAGACGACCTGAAGGACGGCGGCGCCGAGCATTTCGCCCAGACCATTGCGGCGATCCGGCAGGCGAGCCCCGGCACCACCATCGAGATCCTGACGCCGGATTTTCTGAGGAAGCCCGGTGCGTTGGAGGTCGTCGTCGCGGCCCGGCCCGACGTGTTCAACCACAATATGGAAACCGTGCCCGGCAAGTACGTCACCGTGCGGCCCGGCGCTCGCTACTTCCACTCGGTCCGCCTGCTGCAGCGGGTGAAGGAACTCGACCCGACCATTTTCACCAAGTCCGGCATCATGGTGGGACTCGGGGAGGAGCGGAACGAGGTGGTGCAACTGATGGACGACCTGCGCTCGGCCGACGTCGATTTCCTCACCATCGGCCAGTACCTCCAGCCGACGCGCAAGCATCACGAAGTCGTGCGCTTCGTGCCGCCGGACGAGTTCAAGGCCTATGAAACCACGGCCTATGCCAAGGGTTTCCTGCTCGTCTCGGCCACTCCGCTGACGCGCTCCTCCCACCATGCGGGCGAGGACTTCGCCCGTTTGAAGGCAGCCCGCCTCGCCAAGCTCGGGCCGGTCCCGCACACCGCCACCGCCTGAGCCGCCATGCCCTCCTTCCGCATCACGAGGAACGTGCGCCACACGGCGACGCAGATGTACGACCTCGTGGCCGATATCGAGCGTTATCCCGAGTTCCTGCCGCTGTGCGAATCGCTGCGCGTGCTGCGGGACGCGGAGGGGCCGAACGGGACCGTGGTGCGGGTCTCGGAGATGGGGGTCGGCTACAAGGCGATCCGCGAGCGCTTCACCACCCGCGTTACCCTCGATCCGGCGAACCGGAAGATCACCGCCGAGTATATCGACGGCCCGTTCCGCCACCTTGAGAACCGCTGGAATTTCCGCGACGACGGGAAGGGCGGCTGCGAGGTCGACTTCTTCATCACCTACGAGTTCAAGAGCCGCACGCTCGGCCTGCTGATGGGCTCGATGTTCGACCGGGCGTTTCGCAAGTTCACCGACGCCTTCGAGACCCGGGCGCGGGCGATCTACGGCGCCCCGGCCTGATTTTTTCGGACTGATGCACAGCGCTCTCCTCCCCTCTTTCGGGAACGAGACATTCCCTCTCGGCGCGGCGGCGCATCTCCTACCTGTGCGGTTTCGATTGCGATAGGATTCTCCGGTCGCCCGTAACGAGGCTCCGCCCATGGATTCCGCGTCCGCCCCGCGCTTCCAGGCTCCCTACGCCCCGGACGACGCCGCGCTCGCGCAAGTGCTGCTGCGTGAGGCGGTGCTGCCGCCGGAGGCCGAACCGGGCGTGGATGCGCTCGCCGCCGACCTGATCGCGGCGATCCGCAGCGAGGCCGGGCACGGCGCGGTCGAGACGTTGTTGCAGGAATACGCGCTCACCACCCGCGAGGGGCTGGCGCTGATGAGCCTCGCCGAGGCGCTGCTGCGGGTGCCCGACGCGGCCACCGCCGACCGGCTCATCGCCGACAAGCTGCGCGAGGGTGATTTCGCCCATCACGCGGTCCGCAGCGAGGCTGGGCTCGCTCAGGCCGCCGCCTGGGCGCTCGGGCTCGGCGCCCGTCTCGTCTCCGCCGGAGACACGCCGGAGGCGACGCTCGCCGGCCTAGTCGGCCGCCTCGGGCGCCCGGCGGTGCGGGCGGCGGCGCACCGGGCGATGCGGATCATGGGCGGCCAGTTCGTGCTGGCCGAGGATATCGGCGCGGCTTTGCGCCGGGCGAAGGCCGGGCCGGCGGGGCTTCGCTATTCCTACGACATGCTGGGGGAGGGGGCCCGCACGGTAGACGACGCCGAGGCCTACCGCCTGTCCTACGCGCGGGCGATCGAGCGGATCGGCCGTGCGGCCGGGGACGCCGCGCTGCCGGCCCGTCCGGGGATTTCCGTCAAACTCTCGGCGCTCCATCCGCGCTACGCGCCGACGCAGAGCGTGCGGGTGAGGGCCGAACTGGTGCCGGTGGTGCTGGATCTCGCCCGCGCGGCCCGCGCGCACGACCTCAACTTCACCGTGGACGCCGAGGAAGCCGAGCGGCTCGAACTCTCGCTCGACGTGTTCGCCGCCGTGATGGCCGATCCGTCGCTCGCCGGCTGGGACGGGTTCGGGCTGGCGGTGCAGGCCTACTCGAAGCGCTGCCTGCCCGTGATCGACCATGTCGCGGATTTGGCTCGGCATCACGACCGGCGCCTGATGGTGCGCCTCGTCAAAGGCGCCTACTGGGACGGCGAGGTGAAGGCGGCCCAAGTCCAGGGCCTGCCCGACTTCCCCGTCTTCACCCGCAAGGCGATGACGGACCTGAGCTATTGCGCCGCCGCCCGGCGGCTGCTGGCGTACCGACCGCGCCTTTTCCCGCAATTCGCCACCCACAACGCCCTGACCGTGGCGAGCGTGCTGGCGCTCGCGGGTGACGAGGCGGGCTTCGAATTCCAGCGCCTGCACGGCATGGGCGAGGCGCTGTACGCGCGCCTCGCCGAGTCGAGGCCTGGCATCGGCTGCCGCGTCTACGCCCCGGTCGGCGGCCACCGCGCATTGCTGGCCTACCTCGTACGGCGCCTGCTGGAGAACGGCGCCAACGCCTCTTTCGTCGCCCGCGCCGCCGATCCGGCGGTGCCGGTCGCGCGCCTGCTCGTACGGCCGCAGGCGCTGATCGAGACCGCGGCGCTCGCCCGCCATCCTGGGATCGCGCGGCCGCGCGACCTGTTCGGGCCGGAGCGGCGCAACAGCGAGGGCCTCGCCTTCGGCGACCGGGCCGCCGTCGCGGACCTGTGCGTCGGCATCGCCCGGGCGACCGGGCCGTTCACCGCGGCGCCGATCCTCGACGGTCGCGCCTGCGAGGGCCGGACGCGCCCGGTGGCGAGCCCCATCGACGGCGCGTCCCTCGGCACCGTGGTGGAGGCCGACGCCGCCACGGTCGCGCGTGCGATGGACGCCGCCGCTCGCGGTTTTTCGGATTGGGCCGCCACACCCGCCGAGACCCGCGCCGCGTGCCTCGAGCGCGCGGCGGATGCGTTCGTTTCCAACCGCAACACACTCCTGCACCTGCTTCAGACGGAAGCCGGCAAGACCCTCGACGACGCGCTCGCCGAGTGGCGCGAGGCGATCGACTTCCTGCGCTACTATGCGGCGGAAGGCCGAAAGCTGTTCGCCGGGCCGCTCGCCCTGCCGGGGCCGGCCGGCGAGGCGAACACGCTGGCCCTGCACGGACGCGGGGTGTTCGCGGCGATCTCACCGTGGAATTTCCCGCTGGCGATCTTCTGCGGGCAGGTTGCCGCCGCGCTGATGGCCGGCAACGCCGTCGTGGCGAAACCGGCACCGCAGACGCCGCTGGTGGCCGCCCTCGCGGTGCGCCTGATGCATGGGGCGGGCCTTCCGGCGGACGCGCTGCACCTCGTCCCCGGCGGACCCGAGGTCGGGGCGACTCTGATCGGGCATCCGGCTCTGGCCGGCGTGGTCTTCACCGGCTCGACGGCGAGCGCGCGGGCGATCAACCGGGCGCTCGCGGCGCGCGACGGCGCGATCCTGCCGCTGATCGCCGAGACCGGCGGCCTCAACACCATGATCGTCGACGCCACGGCGCTCCCCGAGCAGGTCGCCGACGATGTGGTCGCCTCCGCCTTCCGCTCCGCCGGCCAGCGCTGCTCGGCGCTCCGCCTGCTCCTCGTGCAGGAGGACGTGGCCGACGGCATGATCGCCACCATCGTCGGCGCCGCCCGCGAACTGCGCGTCGGCGACCCACGGGAACTTTCCACCGATCTCGGCCCCGTCATCGATGCCGAGGCCAAGGCCCGGCTCGACGCCCACATCGCCCGGATGAGGAGTGAGGCTCGCACGCATCTCACAGGGACCGCGCCGCCCGGCCTCTCCATGGCGCCGCACGTTTTCGAACTCGACCGTGTCACCGACCTGCGCGAGGAGGTGTTCGGGCCGATCCTTCACGTCGTCCGCTACCCCGCAGACGGGTTGGACCGTGTCATCGAAGACATCCGAGCAGGCGGCTACGGGCTGACGCTCGGCATCCATTCGCGGATCGAGAGCACTTGGACCCGCATCGCGGCGGCGCTGCCGCACGGCAACGTCTACGTGAACCGCAACATGATCGGCGCGGTGGTCGGCAGCCAGCCCTTCGGCGGCACCGGCCTCTCGGGCACCGGTCCGAAGGCCGGCGGTCCGCACTATCTCACCCGCTTCGCCACCGAACGGACGCTCACGGTCAACAATGCGGCGGCGGGTGGAAGCGTCGGATTGATCACGATGGAGGGATAGTCGCCATTTCCGATCCAGAGCGCGCGTCATCCGCAGATGGCGAGGCCGTGCCGACGAAACGGTGACGGGTGCGCCTCTTCTGAACAGTTCGCGGTGGGACGGCACCTTTCGGGGCCTCGCGATGGCGCGCGCCTCAGTCCTCCACCACCTTGGCGACCGGGCGGTCGCTGCCGTCGGCGGTTTCGTCGTGCCATTGGCCGCCGCCGTCCTGGTAGCGGATGCCCTCGGTCGAGCCCGGCACCTGCTGCTCGGCTGCCGCGGCCTGGGCGGCTTCCAGGGCCTCCTGGCGGCTTGGGAAGGTTTCGGAGAAGACGTCGCCGACCTTGTAGGCGAAGCCGCCGTCGTGCTCGACGATGTGATAGGTGACCTCGGTCATCGGAAAAACTCGCTCGATCCGCCAAAAGTGTTCGATCGCGAACCGATGACCGTGCCGGTGGTTCCGCTGCGGCGCGCTCGGGCGCCCGGATGGTGAACGCTCAGTGCCGGGTCGGCGGGCGGTGCGGCAGGCGCTCCACCGCGGCCCGGCAGCCGGCGATGAGCGAGCCGCGCACGTCCTCCGGGTCGAAGCCGGGGCCCTCGGGAAAGGCCACGAGATGGGCCTCGGCCGCCCCTTCCGGACGGATGCGGGCGAGCCAGCCCTCGGGGATACGCTCGAAGCGGACCTCGTAGAGGATTCCGTCGTGCTCGAAGCTATGCGGGTCCATGCGTCGCGCCTTTACGCCGGGCGGATACGCCGGCTGTCGGCATGTAGGAAGCCGCCCTATCCTGGCGCGAGAGCTTGGCCGTCACGAGAAGCGAAATTTCATGCGCCCGACCGTTCTCCTCCTCGTGGTGAGTGCCGGCCTGTCCGCCTCGCCCTGCCACGGCCAGGGCGCACCGCCCAACCCGTTCGCCTCGAACTACCCGTCGGCGCCGCCCACCCTGGAATAGGCGGAGCGCGCCCGCGCGCGGCAGGCGCGGCCCCGCGCGCCGCGCAACGGTGAGCGTGGCCTCATCCCTCCGGGGCGCATTCCGAACCACTGATCAGGCCGAGCCGAGTTCGGCCACGATGGCGCTGACGATGCGCGGGTCGCTCGGATCGACCTGCGTGGCGAAGGCGGCGCGCACGTCGCCGTCGCGGCCGATCAGGTACTTGTGGAAGTTCCATTGCGGGCTCTGCCCCGGCTTCCGCTCCGCTGCCCACCGGTAGAACGGATGGGCCGAGGGGCCACGCACGTGGGTCTTGTCCACCACCGGGAAGGTGACGCCGTGGTTCTTCTTGGCCGCCTCGGCGATGGCGAGACCGTCGAGCGGCTCCTGATTGCCGAAATCCGGCGACGGCACCGCGATCACGGCGAGCCCGCGCCCGCCGAAGCGGGTCCACAGGCCCTCCAGCCCAGAAAATTGCGGGGCGTAGCCGCAGGCGGTGGCGGTGTTGACCACGAGGATCGGCTTGCCGGCATAATCGGCGAGTGGAAGGGTGCCGCCGCCGGGCTTGTCGAAGGAGAAGGTCTCGGCCTTCACCTCTGCGGCTCGGGCGCCGCCGACCGCGGTGACGGCCAGCATCGCGAGACATTCGCGGCGACGAATCAGCATGGGGACCTCCGGAACGGAATTGACCCGGAGGCTGCCATAATTCGGGGCGCTGGCCCTACGGTTCGGATCGTCGCGGGTGCCTCGCCGCGTCGCGCCGCATGGCAGTCTAGCTGATGCGGGTCGCCAGGGCCTCGCGCACGGTGCGGGCGAGCGCAGTCTCGTCGCCGAGCGCCGGGAGGGCGATGACGTCCGGCGGAATCGATTCATAGCGGTCGAACGCCGCCGAATCGCCGACAAAGACGATACCGAGATTGGGCCGAAGGGCCCGCGCCTCGGCGGCGAGCCGCGAGCAACAGAGCGTGCCGCGCAAGTCCGCATCGGTCACGAGAACATCGATGGGCAGGCCGAGCACGAGGACGGTCAGCGCGTCGATCGCCGAATCGACCGTGGTGGCGTTGAAGCCGGCGCGGCGGACCTGCCCGACGACTTCGTCGCGCCACCGCTTGCGCCGTCCGGCGACGAGAACTTGGATACCGTAGCAGCCTCGTTGCACGGCCGCGTGGCCATTCGAGCCCGCGGAACGGGCCGCAGCCCGAAAATTCTCAGTAGCAGCAATGTCCTGATTGCTTCGCATTGTTCCAGACTAACAGATGGTCGCCGCGGTTCAAGCCGGCTTCGTGTGCATTGCAACATTTCTCTGTAGGGCGATTGTTCCCCCATCGTCGCTCGGCGCCCGCGTGTTGACGGGAGGCTCCGGCGGCGCAACAGAACGCGGCGCCCCGTCGGACGCTGTCGGCGTTCACGCTTGTGTCGCGTCCGCATGCGAGGGCGCCGCCCTTCGTGTCCCCGCCGGGGCCAGACCGGAGCCGCTCGAACGATGTCCTCCACGCAAATCTCGCCGCTGGCGCCCGCGACCCAGCCGTCGCTGCCGGAGATCGCGGGCGTGCGCCTCGCCACCGCGCAGGCCGGCATCCGCTACAAGGGCCGCACCGACGTGCTCTACGTGGCGCTCGATGCGGGCACGCAGGTCGCCGGAGTGTTCACCCGCTCGCGCTGCCCCTCCGCGCCGGTCGATTGGTGCCGCGCCGCCCTCGAAGCAAAAGCCGGCGCCCGCGCGCTGGTGGTGAATTCGGGCAACGCCAACGCCTTTACCGGGCTGAAAGGCCGCGAGGCCGTGACGCTGACGGCTGAGATCGCCGGCCGCGCCGCGAATTGCGCCCCGGAGGCAGTGATGATCGCCTCGACCGGGGTCATCGGCGAGCCGCTCGACGCCACCAAGTTCGAGGGCGTGCTGGCCGATTGCGCCGCCCGCGCCGTGCCGGGCGCGGACGCATGGGATGCGGCCGCGAAGGCGATCATGACGACCGACACCTTCCCCAAGCTCGCGACCCGCACGGCGGAGATCGGCGGCCGGACGGTGACGCTCAACGGCATCGCCAAGGGGGCCGGCATGATCGCCCCAGACATGGCGACGATGCTGTCCTTCGTCTTCACCGACGCAGGCCTGCCGCAGACGGTGCTGCAGGACCTCCTCGGCGAGGGGACGAAGACGTCGTTTAACTGTGTGACCGTCGATGGCGACACCTCGACCTCGGACACGTTGCTGCTGTTCGCCACCGGCGCCGTCGGCACCGAGGCGGTCGAGCGCGCCGACGATCCGCGCCTGGACGACTTCCGGGCGACGCTCGACGATCTGCTGATCGAGCTGGCCCAGCTCGTGGCGCGGGATGGCGAGGGCGCGCGCAAGCTCGTTACCGTGCGGGTCGAGGGGGCGGAAAGCGATGCCTCCGCCCACCGCATCGCGATGTCGATCGCCAACTCGCCGCTGGTGAAGACCGCGGTGGCGGGCGAGGATGCCAATTGGGGCCGCGTCGTCATGGCGGTGGGCAAGGCCGGCGAGCCCGCCGACCGCGACCGCCTCGCGATCTGGTTCGGCGACGTGCGCGTCGCGGTCCAGGGCGCCCGCGATCCCGCCTACAGCGAGGAGGCGGCGAGCGCGGTGATGCGGGAGCCCGAGATCACCGTGCGAGTCGATCTCGGCCTCGGCCAGGGCTCGGCGCGGGTCTGGACCTGCGACCTCACCAAGGCCTACGTCGAGATTAACGGAGATTACCGCTCGTGAAGCATGCCCTCGCCGCCGCGCTGCTGCTCGTCCTCGCCGTTCCGGCATCGGCCGACGACGATGGCCGCATCCGCGTGATCGGCCGGGCATCGGCCGAGCGCGCGCCGGATTTCGCCTCGGTCGAGGTCGGGGTCGAGAGCCGGGGCGCGACCCCGGCCGCGGCCCTCGACGCCGCGAGCCGCGCCGCCAAGGGCGTGATGGCGACGGCGCGTGACATGGGCGTGCCGGATGCCGACATCGGCACCACCTCGCTCACGCTCCAGGCCCGGACCAGGACGATCAACCAGCCCGATGGCTCCGTGCGGGAGGTGGCCGACGGCTACACCGCCGGCAACCTCGTGCGGGTGCGGCTGGCCGAGATGGGCAAGCTCGGCGAGTTGCTGCGCCGGGCGCTCGATTCCGGTGCCAACCGGATCGACGGCATCGCCTTCGGCCTGCGCGATCCGGCGGCGGCGGAGGCCGACGTGCAGTCTGCCGCGATGAAGGACGCCCGCGCCCAAGCCGAGCGCCTCGCCGAGGCCGCGGGGGTGCGTCTCGGGCCGGCGCTGTCCATCGCCTCGCCGCCGCGCGGCGAAGGGGCTCGGCCCGCGCCCTACGCCATGGCGGCGAAAGCCGCCGCGCCGCGGGGGCGGACCTCGGTGCCGATCGAGGCCGGCAGCATCGAGACGGCGGCGGAAATCGAAGCCGTGTTCGCGATCGCCCGATGAGCGCCGCCCCGATCCGCCTCGTTCTCGTCGTCGCGGCGGCCCTCGTCGATGCCGACGGGCGCGTGCTGATGGCGCAGCGCCCGGAGGGCAAGGCGCTCGCCGGCCTGTGGGAGTTTCCCGGCGGCAAGGTCGAGGCGGGGGAGCGCCCGGAGGAGACGCTGATCCGCGAACTGGCGGAAGAACTCGGCATCGCGGTGCGCGAGCCCTGCCTCGCGCCGCTCACCTTCGCCAGCCACGCCTACCCGGATTTCCACCTGTTGATGCCGCTCTACATCTGTCGGCGCTGGGAAGGGATTCCGCAGTCGCGCGAGGGCCAAGCCCTGCGCTGGCAGCGTCCGGGCGCGTTGCGTGACCTGCCGATGCCGCCGGCCGACCTGCCGCTGATCCCCTTCCTGATCGATCTGCTCGGCCCCTGACCGGCCGATAGGGGACGGGATCATGGCGAGACGGGCGAAGGCGGCGGCGGAACCCGAACAGAAACCTGTCGCGAAAAAACCCGTGGCGAAGCCGCGCAAATCGCGCAGCACCGTGCCTTCGCCCGAGACCCTTTCGGCCCTGAGCCAGGAGCGGCTGATCGCCCTGATCCTCGAAGAGGTCGGCCAGAGCCCGGCCTTCAAGAAGCGGGTCACGGCGGCGCTCGCCGCGTTGCAGGGCCCCGACACCGTGGCGGCGGTGATCGACCGGCGCCTCGCCGCCCTGGAGAAGGCCCGCGGCTTCATCGACTGGCAGAAGCGCAAGGCGTTTGCCGCCGACCTCGACGCCACGGTCACGACCATGCTGTCCGACCTGAAGCCGCTCGATGCCGGCATGGCGCTCGACCGGCTGATGCGCTTCCTCGCCACCGCCGACACCACGCTGGAGCGCGTCGACGATTCGAGCGGGCAGGTGCATGGCGTCTACGAGACCGCCGCGGAGGCCGCCGTGGGCATCGCCACGGCCCAGCCGCCCGAGACCGTGGCGGCGTTCGCGACGCGCCTCGTCGGCGGGCTCGCCGGGGATGGCTACGGCTTCCTCGGGAGCATCCTCGACGCCCTCGTGCCCCAACTGCCGAAATCCGCCCTCGACCGCTTCGATGCGGTGCTGGACGAGGCTTTGGCCGCCCTGCCCAAGGCCAAGACGAAGACCGGGCGCGATGCCTTCTCGGCCGGCGAGGCCGAGTGGGAGCGCCGCTATCACCGCCTGCGCCTCGGCAAGCTGCGGCAGGCGGTGGCCGATGCCCGTGGCGACGTCGATGCCTTCATCGCCCTGGAGACGAAGAACGCGCCCGACCGGCCCGACGTCGTGGCGGTGGCGGAACGGTTGCTTGAGGCGGGCCGGCACGAGGAGGCGCTCGACTGGGTCCGGCGCGCGCCGAATCCGCGCGCAGCCACCCTGACGGTGGAGACCCTGCTCGAAGGTGCCCTCAGCCTCGGAGAGCCCGGGCAGGATCGCACGGCGCTCGAAGCCCGCATCCTCGACGCGCTCGGTCGCAAGGACGAGGCGCAGAAGCTGCGCTGGGACCGGTTCGCCCGCACCCTCGATCCGCAGATGCTGCGCGACCACCTCGCCAAGCTGCCGGATTTCGAGGACGAGGAGGCGCTGGAGCGCGCCTTCGATCTGGCCGAGACGCGCAAGGACGCGCATTTCGGGCTCTACTTCCTGATCGGCTGGCCGAATCTCGACCGCGCCGCCCGTCTCGTGCTGGCGCGGCGCAGCGAATGGTCGGGCCGCAACTGGGAGGTGCTGGCGCCCGCCGCCGACGCGCTGGCGCCGGACCATCCGCTCGCCGCGAGCCTGCTCTACCGGGCGCTGATCGACGACATCCTGGAGCGCGCCCGCGCCAACGCCTACGGCCACGCCGTCCGCGATCTCGCCAAGCTCGCCATCCTGGCCGAAGAGGTGGAGCCGGGCGGTCTCAAGCCGGATCACGCGGCCTATGTCGCAGGCTTACGCAAGACGCACGGGCGGAAATACGGGTTCTGGCAGTTGGCGGAGAAGTAGGGGGCGCGGACGCTCACGCCGCCGGCTGCTGGCTCACGAGCGCGTTCTTCCCATCCATTCCCCTCATCCTGAGGTGCCCGCACAGCGGGCCTCGAAGGAGGGCTCCACAAGTCGCGCGATCTCTGGAGGCCTCCTTCGAGGGCGCCGCTTCGCGTCGCCACCTCAGAATGAGGGTTGTGGGTAGGAAAGACGCTGCACAACAGACGCTTACGCCTCGATCGCCTCGACCCGATCCGGATAGAACGCCAGGTGACGCCGGATGCGTGCCACGGCCGGGAACGGATTCTCGTAGGACCACGCCGCCGCCCTGGCACCGACAATATCGAAATAACTCGCCTCGCCCTTGTAGGGGCAATGGGTGCGCCGTGGGTTCGCGGCCAGCGCGTCCGCAGCCACGTCCTCGCGGGGGATGTAGAGCACCGGCGGATAGCTCGCCTCGCGCAGTTCCAGCGCCCGCGCGCTCTCCGCCACGATGCGGCTGCCCGCGCGCACACGCACCGTGCCGACATGCGGCGTGATCGTGATCGGATGGGCGGGTCCCGGTTCCTTCATCGCGTCTCTCCGGTGTCGGGCGTGAGTCGATGCTCGGCGGTGCCGAGGGCCTCGGCGAGGCGGGTTTTTGCGGTGCCGGGGCGCAGGGGCTTCTGCTGGCTCTCGTGCGGCACCCAGCCCGAGAACCACAGCACCTCGAAGGTCGCCCGCAGCCGTCCATCCGGGTCCGAAAAGCGCTCGGCGTAGATCGCGGCGGCGCGCATCAGGGTGGCGCGGCGCAAAGGCGTGCGGCGGCGGTCGGTCAGCGCGTTGGTCAGCCCCATCGCGCGCAGGTCGCGCATCAGCGCGAACGGGTCACGGTAACGCACGCGGACGGTGTCGGCATCGACCACCGGTAGGGCGAAGCCCGCCCGCTGCAGCAGACCGCCGAGGTCGCGCAGTTCTGCGAACGGCGCCACCCGCGGGCTCGCGCCGCCCTCGGTCTCGCTCTCGGCCTGGAGGAAGGCTTGGCGCAGCTCGGTCAGCGTCGCGCCGCCGAGCAGGCAGCCGAGAAACAAGCCATCGGGCTTCAGCGCCCGGCGCAGCTGCACCAGCACGCCCGGCAGGTCGTTGACGTGCTGAAGCGCCAGCGCCGACACCGCGAGGTCGAAGCCCGCGTCCGCGCCGAAGGGCAGGGCCTCGGCGTCCCCCACGCAGTCGGCCCCCGCCTCGGGCAGGGGGCTCAGCCGCACCAGGTTGTCGACGCGCCCCCCCGCCCGCAGGCGCTCGGCCAGCGCTGGCACCGGGCTGCCCAGATCGAGGGCGAGGGGAAACGGACGCGTCACCGCCGCGAGCCGGTCCTCGAAATCGTCGAGCACGCGGTCCATCAGAAAGTCGGCATAGCCGCCTGCCCGCGCGCGGGCGAGACGGCGGCGGATCAAGGCGGTGTCGAACAGGGGCGTCGGATGGCTCATTGCAGGAGCAGATGGGGCTTGCATCGTGCACCGGCCAGAACGGGCCCGGAAATGGATAGAAAATGAAGCTGCGGATGCGGCAAAACGGTTTGGAACCCGGATGGCGCGCAATCGTTTTTGCGCCGTCGATCAAGGAGGTTCACATGACACGGATCGTTCTCCGGACAGCGCTGATCCTGGCTGCGGTCGCTCTGGCCGGCGCCGCCGAGGCGAAGGGTTGCCTCAAGGGCGCCGCGGTCGGCGGGCTCGCGGGTCACGCGGTCGGCCACGGCATCGCGGGTGCGGCGGCAGGCTGCGCCATCGGCCGCCACGAGGCCAACAAGCAGGACAAGACGAAGTCGCAGAACGACGCCGGCCAGCCGGCCGCTCGCTGACCTTCGACGCGCCGTTCCCCGCCCTGCGGCAGGCGCTGCGCCGCGCCGCGGCGGCGGGGCTCGGCTTCGTCTACCCGCCGACCTGCCCTGGCTGTGCTGCGGCCACCGCCGAGCTGCACGCTCTCTGCGCCACCTGCTGGAGCGGGTTGCGCCTGATCGAGCGGCCGTTCTGCGAGCGGCTCGGCACGCCCTTCGCCCTCGATCTCGGCACCGGTCCGCTGCTCTCGCCGCGCGCCATCGCCGACCCGCCGGTCTACGCGCGCGCCCGTGCCGTCGCCCTGTACGACGGCACCGCCCGCGACCTCGTCCACCGGCTCAAATACGGCGACCGCCTCGACCTTTCACGCACCATGGCGCGGATGATGGCCTCGTCCGGCCGCGAATTGCTGGACGAGATCGATCTGATCGTGCCGGTGCCGCTGCACCTGTTCCGCCTGTGGCGCCGCCGCTTCAATCAGGCGGCCCTGCTGGCCCGCGCCATCGGACGACTCGCCGACAAACCCTGCGATGTCCGGGCGCTCGCCCGCGTGCGGGCGACGCGGCCCCAGGTCGGGCTCACGCGCAACCAGCGCGCGCTGAACCTGCAGGGCGCCTTTCGTGTGCCGGATGCGGCGCGCCCGCGCATCGCCGGACGGCGCATCCTTCTCGTGGACGATGTCGCCACCACCGGCGCCACCGGTAATGCCGCTGCGCGGGCGCTGTTACGAGGCGGGGCCGAGCGCGTCGATCTGCTGACCTTCGCGACGGTGACGGGCGAGCCGCTGTGACGAACGAAAGCGGGAGCCGCATCGGGCCCCCGCTTTCGTTCGCGTGAAGCCGTCGTCAGACGGCTGCCGGCTCCATCCGCCCGCCCGCTTCATGCGCCTCGCTCGACTTGTCGAGCACCTTGCCGCGCGGGCCGACCCAGGTGCCGACCCACTTGCGCTGCCACAGGAACAGGCAGCCGAGCACGACGGTCGCGAATACCGCGTAGGCGACGAAACCGGGGGCGAAGCCGCCGGTATATTGTTTCGACAGGCCCATCACGTTCGGCAGGATCGCGCCGCCGAGCGCCCCGACCTCGCCGACCATCGAGCCGGCCACCGCCGTGTTGGTCGGCCAGCGCAGGGGCACGAGCTGGAACAGCGCGCCGTTGCCGGCGCCGAGCGCGGCGAAGCAGAGCATGAAGAGGATGGTGGTGGCGACGAGCGACGGCGTCGCGGTGAGCGCCAGGAACGAGCCGATGGCGGCGAGCAGCACGATCGAGAGCACCATGATGCCACCCATGCGATCGGCGAAGTAGCCGCCGAGGATGCGGATGCCGGAGCCCATCAGCGCGGCCAGCATGGTGAGGCGCCCGGCCTCGACCTTGGTGACGGCGAACTGCTCATAGAAGAAGGTCGGCAGGAAGTTCGACAGGCCGATGAAGCCGCCGAAGGTGATGACGTAGATCAGCGAGAACGCCCAGCCGTCCTTGGTGAACAGGCAGGAGACGTGTTCCTTGAAGCTCTGGCCGTGGAGATCCGGCGGCTCCTTGGCAAGCAGGATCATCACCACGATCGGCACGATCATCACCACGCCGGCAAAGCCGTAGACCGCCTGCCAGCCATAGGCCTGGGCCAGCGGCGGGGCGAACAGCACGGCGAGCACGGTACCCGAGTTGCCCGCGCCCGCGATGCCCATGGCGAGCCCCTTGTGCTCCGGCGGGAACCAGCCCGAGCCGAGCGACAGCGCGACGCCGAACGAGGCGCCGGCAATGCCGAGCAGCACGCCCATGGCGAGCACGTCGTTGTAGGAGGAGACGAAGAAGAACCCGTAGGCCATCGCCAGCACGATGACGCCCATCTCGGTCAGCGCCGCGTTCTTGCGGCCGATGTACTGGGCCAGCACGCCGAGGGGAAAGCGCATGATCGCGCCGGCCAGGATCGGCAGCGAGATCATGAAGCCGGTCTGGGCCGGGGTGAGCCCGTAGGTCTCGGTGATGAACGGGCCCATGGCGCCGTTGAGCACCCAGATCGCGAAGCAGAAATCGAAGTAGAGGAACGCGGCGAACAGGGTCGGGGGGTGGCCCGATTTCATCACGGTCTTGAAGGAAGCCATCGGCGTGCTCGGTGTCAGGCGAAGCCGCCGGACCATCGGGCCGGGGGCGATCGCACAAGCGGGGGAGGTTGCCGGACCAGCGCCGTCCGGACCGCGAGGCGCCGTTGCCCCGCCGCTGCCAGGGGCAGCCTGACGAGGCTATGCAGCCGGCGTGCCAAGCTGGGATGAGGCTGCCACCGACCCCGAAACCATCGCCCGCCGTCATTCCGGGGCGCCGAAGGCGAACCCGGACCCGAAGGGGCGCGCCAGCGGCGTGCAATCCACGACTGGCCATAACGGTTCGATTGCGACCGGGAACGGCGCATCGCGGGTGGATTCCGGGTTCCGCTGCGCGGCCCCGGAACGACGGCGGTGGGGAAGAAAGGCTACTCGGTAGCTTTGTCCCTGGCGTCCCACGCGCCATCCCCTGCCCAGGATTCGAGCAGCCGGGGCGATTGCCTCACGGAACGGCAGCGCCGCGATCCACCACCCGGACGACGCTGCGCCCGCTGCCGCGCTTCTCCACGCGGATCTGCACGGCGATGCGCTCCATCATCCCGGCCACGTGGGTGATGACGCCGACCTTTCGCCCGCGGCCTTGCAGCGTCTCCAGGGCGTCCACGGCGAGATCGAGGGTCTCGGCGTCGAGCGACCCGAACCCCTCGTCGATGAACAGGGTGTCGACGAAGGATTGCCGCCCCTCCAGGCCCGAGAGCGCCAGCGCGAGCGCGAGCGAGACGAGGAAGCGCTCGCCGCCGGATAGGCTGCGGGTGGCGCGGCGTTCCTCGCCCATGTCGCGGTCGATCACGTGGAGACCGAGATCGGCGGCCGGGCTGCGGGCGAGGCGGTAGCGCGGGCTGAGCGCCCGCAGCTGTTCGTTGGCAAGATGGACGAGGTGATCGAGGGTGATGCCTTGGGCGAAGCGCCGGAACCGGTCGCCGCCGGCCGAGCCGATCGCCTCCTCGACCTGCGCCCAGATTGCGAACTCGGCTTTGGCCGCTGCGGCTTCCGCCTCCAGGCCCTCGGCGCGTGCCCGAGCGTCGTCGTCGCGGGCCAGCTCGGCGTCGAGGGCGCCGAGGCGCTGCTGCGCCTGCGCTTCCGTTTCGGCGAGCGTCGCGGCTTCCGACTGTACGACGGCGGCGTCGATCTCCGCGGCGTCGGCGAGCCCGTCGAGATCGGCCCGTCGGGTGGCGCGGGCGGTCGCGGCGTCCGCCGCCGCGCGGATGAGCCCTTCGAGGGTCGCGCGCAACGCCTCCCGCTCAGGAGGCGGCACCGCTAGGAGCCCGGCCACGGCAGCGCGGTCGCGCGCGCCGCATCCTTGCGTGAACGCGGCCTCGGCCGCTGCGCGGCGGGCCAGCGCCCGCTCCTGCTCGGCCGCCGTGCCCCCGGCCTCCGAGAGGCGCACCGCCAGCCCGCGGGCGGCTTCCGCGGCTCGCTCCTGCACCCGCTTCAGCGCATCGTGGGCGGCGCGGCGCTCAGCGTTGATGCGGGTGCGGTGCGGGCCCGTCGCCTCGCCGCCGAGCAGGGTCTTTCGGGTTTCCCGCTCCTGAGCGAGTTTTTCCGCACGGTTTGCGGCCTCGACCTTGGCGCGGCGCGCGGCCTCGTCCCGATCCGTGAGCGCGGTGACGGCCGCCGCCCGCTCCGGGGCGAGGGCGGCGCGCTCGGCCTCGCGGGCGGCGTGGCGTGCGCTCAAGGTAGCGTAGGCTTGGCCCAACGCCTCGATCCGCCGCGCGGCAGCCTCGGCGTCGCGGTCGAGATCGGCTTCTCCGAGGTCGCCCGCGCTCAGGGCTGGCCCGAGATCGGCGGTCAGCGCGGCGATGCGCTCGGCAAGCGCCGCGCCGTCCGCCTCGGCGCGGCCGGCGGCGAGCGCCGCCTCCTGCCGCTGCCGTCCCAGAAGCTCGTGTGCCCGACTCTCGCTGGCGGCCTGACCCTCCGCCTTGTCGCGGGCGCGGACCAGCCCGTCGATCTCGCTGCGCAGGGCGCGGGCGGCGTCGAGGGTTTCGACGATCCGCTCGCGCTCGGCCCGTGCCGCGAGGCCGGCTGCGGCCAAGGACTCGGCTTGCGGCTCCTGCGGCAGCGCGGCGGCGAGGCCCGCCGCGGCGAGGGCTTCGAGGAGCCGAGGCAGGAGATCGCGATAGAGATCGAGCGTTTCGCGCGATGCGGATTCAGCCCCATCCGCCCGACGCTCGGCCTCGCCGCGGCGCCCCTCTGCCGCCGCGGTCTCGCTGCGGGCGCGGTCGCGGGCGGTGTTCTCGGCGGCGATCTCGGCGTCGAGGGCGGTGCGGCGGGTCCGCAACTCGTCCGCGAGCCGGCCCAATGCGTCGTTCGAGGCGTGGGCGTGCGGGTGCTCGCAGCCGCCGCAGACCGGGCAAGGCTCGCCCGGCACGAGCAGGCTGCGCAGCCGCGCCGCCTCGCGCGAGACGCTCTCTTCCGCGAGTTCGGCGAGCGGCAGCAGCTCGGCGCGGCGTCCCTGCGCCTCCCGCAAGCCGGCCTCCGCCGCGATCCAGCGGGCGGTCGCCGCCGCGTGGTCGGCCTCCGCACCTGCGCCGTCCTGCCGGGCCGCAGCCGCATCCGCGAGGGCGGCGGCGTGGCGTCCGGCGAGCGCGTAGGCTTCGCGCAGGGCGTCGAGCAAGGCTTCGAGATGGCCCGCGCGCGCCAGCGCCGCCGGCTCGTCGAGGGCGGCGAGCGCCGCCTCGCGCTCGGCCCGGCGCACCGCCAGCGCGGCCCGGCGGGCGCGAATTTCCGCGAGCCGCCCGGTGCCGGCTTCCGCGGCCGCGTCGCAGCGGGCGATTTCAGCCCGGTGCTTCTTCTCGGATTCTGCCGCCGATACGGCCTCACGCCGCAGCCGGCCGCGCTCGCGGATGCGCCGGGCGATGTCTTCGCCGCGCTCGGCCAGGAGCGCGTGCGAGGCCTCCGCTTCCAGCCGCCGGGCATCGGTCGCGCTCGCCTCGGCCAGGACGGCCAAGCGTCGATCCAGCCCGGCGAGCGTCGTCCGCGCCGCCTCAATAGCCTTCGTCGCCGCCTCGGAATGCGCGGCGGCGGCCTGCGCCTCTCGGTCGGCGTGGACGATGGCGGCGTCGAGTTCGGCCGCCTGGTCCCAAAGCGGCCCGAAACTCTTGAACAGGACCTCCATGGTCTCGTCGGCGGCTGCGGCCTCGGTGCGCTCGGCCTCCGCCGCCTGGGTCTCGGCTTGCGCCGCCGCGACCCGCTCGGCGCTCGCGAGCGCCTGCGCTTCCGCTGCGGCGAGATCGCGGAAGCTCGCGTCGATCGCCTCCGCGCGCCCGCGTAGGGGCTCGACCGCGTCGAGTTCGGCGAGCCGGAGCCGGTCGGACTCCGCATTCGCCAGGGCGGCGCCGGTCGCCGCCACCTGCGCTTCGGCCGCGGCGAGGCTTTGGCGCGCGGCGTCGAGACGGCGGGTCGTCTCCAAGCTGTGGCGAAGCGCGGCCTGCCGGACATGGCGCGGGCCGGCCTCCGCCCGGATCGCCGCCGCCTCGTCGGTGCGGGCCGTGCGCGCTTGGGCATCGAGCAGGCCGATCTCGGCGCGGCGGGCCTCGAAGGTTTCGACGGCGCGCCGATGCGTCTCGAAGCCGGCATGGACCCGTTTCGAGATTTCCGAATAGATTTCCGTGCCGGTGATCTTTTCCAGAAGTTCGGCCCGCTCGCCCTCGGCGGCCAGCAGGAAGGCGTCGAACTCGCCCTGCGCCAGCAGAACCGTGCGGCGGAACTGGTCGAAGGTGAGGTCGGTGAGCCGCTCGACCGCGGCGAGCACGCCGGTCTTGCCGGAGGCGACCGCGCTGCCGTCGTCGAGCCGGTGCAGCCGCCGCCGCTCGCCCTGAAGCCGCCCGTCCACCCTGTTGCGGGCGCGAAACACCTCCCAGCCGACGCGGTAGCCCACCCCGTCCTGCCCGACGAAATCGACCTCGGCGAAGCCCGCGCCCGCGCCGCGGCGCAGGATCGCCCGGCCGTCGCCCGCGCTCAGAGCCTCGCCGCTCGGGTCCGGCACGTCCTCGCGGCGGCTCACGGCGACGCGGGGATAGCGGCCGTAGAGGGCGAGGCAGAGCGCGTCGAGGATGGTGGACTTGCCGGCCCCGGTCTCGCCGGTGATGGCGAACAGGCCGGTGGCACTGACGGGACCAGCGGCGAGATCGATCTCGAACCGCGCGGCAAGGCTGGCGAGGTTCTCGCCGCGGATCGCGAGGATACGCATGCGGCCGGCTCAGGCCTCGGCGCGGGCGCGGTGGAACACGTCGAGATGGGGCAGGCCCGGCTCCTCGTCCCAGCGGGCGCGGTAGGCGAGGCGGAAGAGTTCTTCCGGGTCGCGCTCGGACAGGCGCGGCGGCGGCGCCTCGGTTTCCCCAATTTCGATTGCCGCCCGCGCGGGCACGGCGACGCGCACGTCCACGATCCGCACCGGGAAGCTCTCCGCAATCCGATCGACCTCGGCGCGGTAGCCCGGCAACAGGCCCTCGCGGGCGAGCCGCACCTGGACGAAGGGCCGGGCCTCCAGCGGCAGGTCGGGGTCGAGGGCGAGCGCCGTGAGATGGTCGCCGAGATCGTCCAGCGTCATGTCACTGGCGGCCGGCAGGCGCAGGAACGGGACCGGGCGCTCGATCGCGATCTGCTCGACCTTGGCCGGGCCGGAGCCTAGGGTCACCAGCGTGACGCCGTGGCGATAGGGCTGCTCGGCGGCCGAGAGCGGGATCAGCGAGCCGCAATAGCGCACGTGCCCGCGCCCCAACCCTTGCGCCTTGTGGAGATGGCCGAGCGCGACGTATCGCGCCTCGTCGGGAAACACGTCGGTCGGGACGGCGTGCTCGCCGCCCACGAGGATGCGCCGCTCGGCGCCCTCCGATTCGAGGCCGCCCGCGACATGGAGATGGCCGGTAACGAGGAGCGGCAGGCCGGCGAGCCGGGGCCGGGCCGCCTCGAACAGCTGGCCGTAGAGGTCGCGCACGCCGCGCACGATCGGCGAGGCTTCGCTGACTTCCGCATTCCGGATCGAGGAGAGCGGCGGCAGGCAGGCGGCGGTGGGGTAGGAGACGGCGAGCACCTGCGCGGCGACCTCGCCGGAGGCGTCGTGGATCGGCACGAGGTGATGGCTCGGGTCGATCATACCGTCGCGGCGGCGGACATTGCCGATCACCCGCACGCCGATGGCCTCCAAGAGCGGGCGCGGGGCCTCCAGCCGCCCGGCGGCGTCGTGGTTGCCCGCGGTGATCACGATGGTCATGCCGGGCCGCGCCCGATGCAGCCGCGCCATCAGGGCGTAGAAACGGGCTTGCGATTCGCCCGACGGGTTCTGGCAATCGAACACGTCGCCCGCGACCACGAGGGCGTCGATCTCGCGCTCGGTCACGATGGCTTCCAGCCGCGCGAACACGGCCGCGTGCTCGGCCTCGCGCGAGAAGCCGCGCAGGGTCTGCCCGATATGCCAGTCGCCCGTGTGGAGGACGCGTATCACCGGAAAGGTCCGCCGAGCCGTCGCCGCAGGATCATGCGCGGCGGTGGGGGTTGTAGCGGGTTGGGCAGCCGGCTTCGAGTCGTCCCGCGTCGCGGGCTGCGATCTCCTGTGACGAACCGGTTCGCTAGCGCCAGGAACGTGCGGCAACTCCGTGTAACCGGACGCGAAGAGCGCGCCGCGCAGCGGGCCTCGGTGATAGCCGAGACCGTCTAACGGAGCGAAAGGCTAAGCCCGCGGAGGCGAGCGCCGGCGCTTAAGGCCAGCCACAACAGATAGCACAGCGCTGAAAGCGACGGCCTATCGACAAACCGTGATCGTCTTGACGATCCAGCCTTCGCCTTCCTGCCACAGCTTGCGCCGGGCGCGGGTGCAGTTGTCGGGCTCGGCGGCGGTCCAGGCGGTTCCGGGTTTGTCCGCCGAAACGGCGGGGGCCGCGGCCCGGACGGGGGGCTTGGCCTCGGGCCTGGCCTTGGCGGCGGCCAGGGCCTCGGGGGATACGCTCAAGGCAAAGCAGAGCGATCCGAGCAGGATGCGGAAGGACGGGGCGCGCACGATGTGGGGGTCCGTGGTCAGGGCCGAACGGTCACGCTTCATCTAGTCGGTGCCCATGCGGATGCAATCGTCGTCCACCACGATTCCGCCTTCATCGGCACAATTTTTTCGAAATCGTTAATGTCGGCTCGCCGGCCCGTCCCCGGTTCGGACGTCGCCGGTCGGTGTAACCTTTCGGACACAATGTTCGCACAGTCGTCGTGTTAGCCCACCGTTGCCTGGGGCGGGCGGCGTGACGTGCGGCCGGCTCCTTGTTACATCCGAGCGGGGCAGTTCAGCCGGCCCGGACGATCGTGACCGTTATCCGCTTTCGGAAGCTGGTCCCGGTCCGGCGCATTTCTTTCGAGCGATCCATGTCCATGCAGAACCGCCGTACCCTTCTCCTCGGGGCCGCGACGAGCCTCGCGCTCATGAGCCTGCCGGGCCTTGCCGCTGCGCAAGGGCTCGGTGGCTTCGACGACGACCGGCTCTATCAGGATGCCGCGGGCCAGCTCTACCGCAAGCGCGGCGGCCAGTACGTGCCGTATAGCGGCCGGGTCGTGCACGGCCGTCCGGTGCCGGACACCGATGTCGATCTCGACGCCGAGGCCTACGCTCGCCGCCGGGCCGAGCGCTTCGGCGAGCCGCCGCCCGAGGCGCCCGCCGGTCAGGCCCTCAACCAGAGCCCGGCCAACGGCCCGATCCAGACGCCGCGCCCGGCCGCGCCCGGTCAGTCCGGCTGGCAGATGCCGCCGCAGCAGCCGGACAACGGCCCGATCGACTACGCCCGCGCCTACGGGCCGGCGTCGGGCGAGCCGTTCCCGGTGGCGCCGATCAACTACAAGAAGTTCAACCAGACCTACCTGCGTCAGGAGGTCGATTTCCGCACCCCCGAGCCGCCGGGCACCATCGTCATCGATCCGCGCGCCCGCTTCCTCTACCTCGTTCTGCCGGGCGGGCGGGCCCGGCGTTACGGCGTCGGCGTCGGCAAGCAGGGTTTCGCGTGGTCGGGCACCGCGACGATCAACTCGAAGCAGGCCTGGCCGGATTGGTATCCGCCGAAAGAGATGATCGCCCGCCGGCCCGACCTCGCCGGTCAGGTCGACAAGCTCCAGAGCGGCCTCGGCGTGCCCGGCGGCTCGCGCAACCCGCTCGGGGCCCGCGCCATGTATCTGTGGCAGAACAACAAGGACACGTTGTTCCGCATCCACGGCACGCTGGAGCCGCACTCCATCGGCCAGAGCGTGTCCTCGGGCTGCATCCGCATGATCAACCAGGACGCCATCGACCTGTTCAACCGGGTCGAAGTCGGCACCAAGGTGGTGGTGCTGGGCTGAAGCGGCCTTACCTTTGCTCGCGGGGTTCGCGAAAAAAACCCCGCGAGGAGACATCATGGTCGATCTGATCCCGCGCGAGCACCTGTTCGGCAACCCGACGCGGTACGGCCATCAGATCAGCCCGGACGGTCGGCGCCTCGCCTGGGTCGCCCCGTTCGAGGGCGTGCTCAACATCTGGTCGGCACCCCTCGACGCTCTCGACGCGGCGACCCCCGTGACGCGGGACCGGCGCCGGGCGGTGGACAGCTTCGCCTTCACCTATGACGGACGCCACCTGCTCTATGTGCAGGACGCCGATGGTGACGAAAATTACCACGTGTTCGCCGCCGACCTCGATTCCGGCGAGCACCGCGATCTCACCCCCTATCCCGGCATCGCCGCCGGCATCGTCGGCCTGAGCCGGCTCGTGCGCGACCGGGTGCTGCTGGCCCTCAACGACCGCGACGCCCGCTTCCACGACCTGCACAGCGTCGATCTCGCCACCGGCGAGCGGACATTGGTCGCCGAGAATCCGGGCTTCGCCGGCTTCCTGATCGACGACCACTACGCCGTGCGCTTCGCCGCGCGGAACCGCCGAGACGGATCGAGCGAACTGCTGATCCGCGACGGCGAGACGTGGAAGCCGTGGCTCACCTTCCGGCCCGAGGATGCCCGCGCCTCGGGTGCCGAGAATCTCGACGCGACCGGCGATATCCTGTTCTGCCGCGACAGCCGCAGCCGCGACACCGCCGCGCTCACCCGGATCGACATCGCCAGCGGCGACACCCGCACGCTCGCGGCGCATGACGAGGCCGACATCGGCACGGTGCTGCACGACATCGAGACCCGCGCGCCGATCGCCTATTCGGTCACCCATGCCCGCCGCCGCTGGCACGTGCTGGACGCGCGCTTCGCCGACGACTTCGCCTTCCTCGACGGGCAGGGGCTCGGTGACTGGTATCCGGCGAGCCGCAGCGAGGACGACACGCTGTGGATCGTCGTCGCCCGCTCGGACACGCGGGTGAGCGAGGCGGCGCTGTACGACCGGCGCACCAAGACGCTGCGCCCGCTCGGCAGCGCGCGCCCGGAACTCGACGGTGCGCCGCTCGCACCCATGCATCCGGCGGTGATCCGCTCCCGCGACGGGCTCGACCTCGTGTCCTATCTCAGCCGCCCCCTCGGCGCGGACGGGCCAGGGCCGCTGGTGCTCCTCGTCCACGGCGGCCCGTGGGCGCGCGACAGCTTCGGCTTCGATCCGATGCACCAGTGGCTGGCCAACCGCGGCTACGCGGCTTTGAGCGTCAACTTCCGCTCCTCGACCGGCTTCGGAAAAGCCTTCCTCAATGCGGGCGACGGCGCCTGGGGCCGGGCCATGGACGACGACCTGCTCGACGCCGTCGCCTGGGCGGTCGCCGAGGGCGTGGCCGATCCGGCCCGCGTCGCGATCATGGGCGGCAGCTACGGCGGCTACGCCGCGCTGATGGCTTTGTGCCGCAACCCGGAGACCTACGCCTGCGGCATCGACCTCGTCGGCCCGGCCAACCTCGAGACGCTGGTGCGCACCATCCCGCCCTACTGGGAGGCGATGCGGGCGCAGCTCCACCGCGCCATCGGCGATCCCGACACGGAGGAGGGCATGGCGCTGATCCGCGAGCGCTCGCCGGTCTACTTCGCCGATCGCATCCGGGCGCCGCTGATGATCGTCCAGGGCGCCAACGACCCGCGGGTGAAACAAGCCGAATCCGACCAGATGGTCGCGGCGCTCGACGCCAGCGGCGTGCCGGTCACCTACCTGCTCTACCCGGACGAGGGCCACGGCCTCGTGCGCCCGGACAACCGGCTGGCCTTCTTCGCCCGCGCCGAAGCTTTTTTGGCACGCCATCTCGGCGGGCGCTGCGAGCCCATCCGCGAGGGGGAGGCGGAAGGGAGTTCGGTGCAGGTGGTGCGGGAGGGTTAGCCCCCCGTCATCGGCGGGAAGAACGCGATCTCCTGGGCGCCCGCGATCGAACTCGCGGGCTTGGCGTGCACCCGGTCGATGGCGGTGCGGACCACGCCGTCGGTCTCGAAGGCGTAGGCGTATTCCTCACCGCGTGTCCTGAGCCAGCCGATCAGGTCGGCGACCGTGGCGACCTCGGGGGGCGGGGTCACGGTCTCTTCCGGCTTGCCGACGCGCTCGCGCACCCAGGCGAAGTAGACGAGTTTCATGGATCACGTCCCCGGACCCGCGCCGATGCCACACGGGCGGTCCCAAAGTCCAAAAAGAATCAGCGCGGATCGTCGATCGCGTGGCGGATGCCGGCCCTCATATAGTCCCAGCCGGTGTAGATCGTCAGGACGGCGGCGAGCCACAGCAGGACGATGCCGAGGGTCATGCTGCCGGGAATCACCCGCTCGGCCGCCGGGCCGGCCACGAGCACGCCGAGCGCCAGGAGCTGTACGGTCGTCTTCCACTTGGCGATGCGGCTGACCGGCAGGCCGACCTTCAGCTCGGCGAGGTACTCGCGAAGCCCCGAAACCAGCACCTCGCGGCATAGGATCACGATGGCGGCGCCGATCGATGCTCCTTCGATGGTGCCGTCGGCGGCCAGCATGAACAGGCAGGCGGCGACCAGGAGTTTGTCGGCGATGGGATCGAGCATGCGCCCGAGCGCCGAACTCTGGGCGTAGGCGCGCGCGACGTAGCCGTCGAGGTAGTCGGTGATCGCGGCGGCGACGAACACGCCGAAGGCGGCCCAGCGCGCGGCGAACTCGTCCGGCCAGAACAGCAGGGCGACGACGACCGGGACCGCGACGAGGCGGCCGTAGGTCAGGCAGTTCGCGAGCGTCCAGGCCTGCGACCGGCGTCGGGGAAGGACGGCGTTCATCGGGGCGGTGAAATCACGGGCGGGGGAGGGCGTCAACCGCGACGAATGCGGCCCGGCCTCGCGGATCGGGTCGGGAACCGGCTCAGGCATTGGCATGGAAGAAGTCGTAGACGGCCCGCGCGGTGGCCGCGTTCACGCCGGGCGCCTTGGCGAGGTCTTCGAGCGCGGCCCGCTCGATCGCCTTCACGGTGCCGAAGTGGAGCAGGAGCGCGCGCTTGCGGGTGGGGCCGATGCCGGCGATCTCGTCGAGGGGGTTTTTCGTCATCTCGCGCTTGCGCTTGGCCCGGTGGGTGCCGATGGCGAAGCGGTGGGCCTCGTCGCGCAGGCGCTGGACGAAATAGAGCACCGGATCGCGCGGCGGCAGCTTGAACGGCGGACGGCCGGGCAGGAAGAAGGTCTCGCGGCCCGCGTCCCGGTCGCGGCCCTTGGCGATGCCGACCAGCGGCACGTCGGTGACGCCGATCTCGGCCAGCACCCCGCGCACCGCCTCGAGTTGCCCGGCGCCGCCGTCGATCAGGACGAGATCGGGCCAAGCCGGGAAGTTTTCCGCGTTCTCCAGAGCCGTTTCCAATTCCGTGGCGGCTGAGGCCGCCTGCTCTTCGGCCACAACCTGCGGCAGGCCGGCCTCGGCTTTGCTCGGCGTGCGCGGCGCCTCCTTGGCCAGCCGCTTGAAGCGGCGGGTCAGCACCTCGCGCATCATCCCGAAATCGTCGCCCGGCGTCAGCTCCTCCGACTTGATGTTGAAGGTGCGGTAATGCGTTTTCATGAAACCAGTCGGCCCGGCCACGACCATCCCGCCCACCGCATTCGTGCCGGAGATGTGCGAGTTGTCGTAGACCTCGACCCGGCGCGGGGGTTTTGCAAGGTTGAGCGTTTGGCCGAGCGCGGCCAGGAGCTTGCCCTGCGAGGCGGTGTCGGCGAGCCGCCGGCCGAGTGCCTCCTTGGCGTTGCGCTTGGCGTAATCGACGAGGTTCTTGCGCTCGCCCCGCTGCGGCAAGTGCAACTCGACCCGGTGCTCGACCCGGCTCGACAGTGCGGCGGCCACCAGCTCCGCGTCCTCGACCGCGTGGCTGACCAGCACGACACGCGGCGCGGGCTTGTCGTCGTAGAACTGCGAGATGAACGAGGCCAACACCTCCTCGGCGCTCATGGACCGGTCGGCCTTGGGGAAATAGGCGCGGTTGCCCCAGTTCTGGAAGTTGCGGAAGAAGAACACCTCGATGCAGAACTGGCCCGCTTGCTCGTCGAGGGCGAACACGTCGGCCTCCTCGACGCCCTGCGTGTTGACGCCTTGCGTCCCCTGGATCGCCGAGAGCGCGGCGATGCGGTCGCGGAAGCGGGCGGCGCGCTCGAATTCGAGGTTTTCCGAGGCCGCCTGCATCTCCTCGCGCATCCGGTCCTTCACGGCGTTCGACTTGCCCGAGAGGAAGGCGCGGGCGTTGTCGGCCAGCGCGACGTAATCCGCCTCGGCGATCTCGCCGGTGCAGGGGCCGGAGCAGCGCTTGATCTGGAACAGCAGGCAGGGCCGGGTGCGGTTCTCGTAATAGCTGTCCGAGCAGGTGCGCAGCAGGAAGGCGCGCTGCAGCGCATTGACCGTGCGGTTCACCGCCCAGACATTGGCGAAGGGGCCGTAATAATTGCCCTTGCGGCGGCGCGCGCCGCGGTGCTTGACGACCTGCGGGGCCGGGCCGTCGCTGGTGAGCAGGATGTAGGGGAACGACTTGTCGTCCCGCATCAGCACGTTGAAGCGGGGCTTCAACTGCTTGATGAGGTTGGCCTCCAGCAGCAGCGCCTCGGTCTCGGTCGCGGTGGTGACGAACTCCATCGCCGCCGTCTGCGCGATCATGCGGGCGATGCGGTTCGAGTGGGCCTGCCCCCGCGCGTAGGAGCCGACCCGGGCCTTCAGGTTCTTGGCCTTGCCGACGTAGAGGACGTCGCCCTTGTGGTCGAACATCCGGTAGACGCCGGGCGAGGACGGCAGGGTCGACCAGAACCGGCGGATGATCTCGGTCCCGACCTTCACCGCCCCGTGGTCGATGTCGAAGTCGATCTCCGGCGCGTCGTCGAGGGCGGCGACCTCGTCGGCCTGCGGCTCGCGCTCGTCCTCGTCGAAGGTCTCGGGTGGGACGTCCTCGAAACTGGATCGGGTCGCGCGGCTCATGCGGCCCATGTAGGCCGGGTGGATTCCGGTTGGAAGGGTCGGTGCTCGACCGGAAGCAGCGACGGAGCAGGAGGCACGGCCGTATGGCCGGGCGCGAAGAGCGCCCCGCGCAGCGGCCTCGGCCCTGCTGAGGCGTCTAGCGGAGCGAGAAGCCTAAGGCCGCGGACGCGGCCGCCGGCGCTTGAGGCCAATCAATCAAAAAGTGCGTCGATGTCCGACTGATCGACATGGCCCGGATCGTCGTGCAGCTTCGGCCCGTTGAGGAGCGAACTTTCGTCGTCGGCGTCCGGTGCGCCGGCCTCGACGCCCATGAGGTCGCTGAAGCTGTCGAGGCTGCTCCAGGCATCGATGACGCGGTCGAGATGCTCCTCGACGAATTTCAGCACGCCGACGATCTTGCTGATGCGCTGGCCGGTCAGGTCCTGGAAGTTGCAGGCCTCGTAGGCGCCGACTACGCTGTCGAGGATGCCGTCGAGATTGTCCTGGGCGGCCTTGGGCAGGCGCGTGCCGCGCATCATGTTGGCGTTGGTCTCGATCCGCTCGATCGCGCTGAGGATCGTCGATGTCGCCTGTTCGGTCGATTCGACCACGGCGTCGAGCTCGCCCGCGACGCGGCGCATGCCCTTGCCGGAATTCTCCGAGCGGTAGAGGCTTCCGATCTCGGTCTTGGTCCGAGCAATCGCCTCCTTCATCACCTCCAGCTCGCGGCGCATGGCGAAGGCCTCGCCGAGTTCCCGGCGGCAGGCCTCGATGGTCTCGCCCGCGCTGGCCTGGGTGATGCGGCGCAGATCGTTGATCGCGGTGAGGATCTCGTCGAGGCGCGGACTCGGCGCCGCCTCCGCCTGCGGGGCGGGCGCGACCGGGGCGGCAGCCAAGCCGAGGCTTTCCTCGATGCGATAGCGCTTGGTCATCATCGGTCGTGTCGGCCCTGCGAAGCGTGTCGTGCGGTCACAATCCCGCGCAGTGGTTTATTTTTGCTAAAGGTTTCCCGTCGGAAGCTCCGTTTACGGCCCGTTGACAACGCTTCGTCTTTCGCGTGCGGGCCGCTTCGATTCACCATCTTCGTTCATCGGCCGCCAGCCGCCGTGGCGGACCCTCTCGCCACACGCGGGCAAGCCGGGGAGCGGGACGATGCGGTTCGGAATGGGCGGGGTGGCTCTAGGCCTCACGTTGCTGGGAGCGGGGTCGGCCCAGGCGCAGGCGCAGGCGCATGTGCCGCCGGGCCAGTACGGCGGCGGCTTCATCGAGTTCCTGATGACGGGCAGCGCCCAAGGGACCGCTTACGGTCAAACGCGGCATCCGGCCGTGGACGGTTATGGTGGGCTCGCGCCGCGCCAGACCCGGCAGGCCGCAGGTCCCGAGCCGCGCACCCGCCTGGCGGCGCTGCCGTCGCAGCCGCCGGCGGAGGAAGTGGGAATCGCCCGCGCGGTCGATCCGCGCTTCGCCCGTCAGGTCGTGACCTACGATGGCCCGGGCAAGCCCGGCAGCATCGTCATCGACACGAACGCCAAGCACCTTTTCCTGATCCAGCCCGGCGGGCAGGCGATCCGCTACGGCATCGGCGTCGGGCGGCCGGGATTCGTCTGGACCGGCGTGAAGGCGATCACCAACAAGCGCGAATGGCCGAACTGGACCCCCCCCGCCGAGATGCTGGCGCGGCGCCCCGACCTGCCGCGGCACATGGAGGGCGGCCCCGGCAACCCGCTCGGCGCGCGGGCGCTCTATCTCGGCACCTCGCTCTACCGCATCCACGGCACCAACGAGCCGCACACGATCGGCCAGAACGTCTCGTCCGGCTGCATCCGCATGATGAACGAGGACGTGATCGACCTCTATGAGCGCACCCCGGTCGGAACGCGGGTCGAGGTGATCTGAGCGCCGTGTGATCTGAGCGCCGTCTCCGGGCAGAAAAGAAGCCCGGCGCCTCGCGGCGCCGGGCTCTTTCATGTCAGGCCGGAAGAAGACGCCGGAAGAAGATCAGGCCCAGTCGTCGTCCCCACCGTCGCCGAGGTCGCCTCCGAAATCGCCGCCGGTGTCGCCGCCGCCGAAGCTGGCGCTCTGGAAGCCGCCGTCACCGCCGCCGAGCGCTGAACCGAGATCCTGATCGCCGCCGCTGGCGCCGGAGATATCGCCGCCGCTCAGGCCGGCCGCCGAGGCGCTGCCGAGGCTCGAATGGCCGCCCGCGAAGGCGTTGGAGAGCGCGCTGCCGAGCAGCATGCCGCCCGCCGCGCCCGCCGCCATCGGCAGCGCGGTCGCGAGGAAGCCGCCGCCGCGTGCCGGCTGCTGCTGCTGACCGTAGCCCGGCTGGCCGCCCCAAGGACCACCCTGCGGGCCGCCCTGGGGAGGATAGCCGCCCTGCTGGCCGTAGCCCGGCTGCTGCTGCCCGTAGCCCGGAGGCTGCTGGCCCCAGCCCTGATTGGCGGAGCGCTGCGGCTCCTGGCGGCTGCCGCCGCCGCCGAAGATGCTCGACAGGAAGCCGCCGCCGCCCGACGATTGCGGCTGCGCCTGCTGCTGGCGGGCCTGTTCGAGCTGCTGATTGAGGCTCTTGATCGCCTCTTCCTGCACGTAGACCAGCTGCGCCATGGCGTAGGGCGCGTAGGGCTGAGCCCGCAGCTTCTCGGCGATGAAGCGCTCGGCATCGGCATCGCGGGGCTGGCCGGATGCCTGTTCGAGCCGCTGGAAGATGCCGTTGATGATGTCGCGTTCTTCGCTGTTCATGGAGTTGTCCTCCTGGGCGCCGGCGCTGTCGTCCACCGTGCGGTGCCGATGAGATGGGGAGCGGCCGAGCTAATGTAAGAGCCGGACGAGAAGCCGCATTGCCATCGCGCCACGTCCGCCAGCGGGACGCGCGCGGGGGATGCCGCCTCCGTGCCATGAACGAACGAAAGCGGGATTCCGACCCGCTCAAACCCGCGCGAGCACGAAAAAAGCCCGGTGCTGGGGGCACCGGGCTTCTTCGAGGATCAGGCTGGAGCGGCCCTCGGGTGAGGGCCGCCGCCGGGTTCGGCTTAGTACGAGCCGAACTTGTAGTTGATGCCGGCGCGGACGACGGCGAACTCGGTGTCGCGGCGGGCGATCGAGCCGGCCAGCACGGTGCCGTTGGCCGGGACCGAGTAGGTGTTGGCGGCGTCGAACGCGTAGGCACCGTTGAGGCGGCGACCCTGGTCGAGGTTCACGTACAGACCTTCGACCTTGAACGTCACGGCCGAGGACTTGAAGAAGTTCAGGAACGAGTCGGTGGGCAGAGCGTACTCGACGCCGCCGCCGACGGCGTAGCCGGTCTTGAACTCGTCCGAGGAGGCGCCCGGCAGGCCGAACTCGCGACCGCCGCCCGAGCCGTAGGCGAAGCCGCCGGTGGCGTAGACGAGGGTGCGGTCGAAGGCGTAGCCGAGACGACCGCGGACGGTGCCGAAGTAGTCGAGGCTCGACACGCCGTTCGGGTTGACGAAGGTCACGCCCGGAGCGGCGGTGAGGGCGCCGCCGGCGGCGTCGAACAGGCCGACCGCGTTACGGCGGCGGCCGAAGTCGACGTACTGGGCGTCGGCCTCGATACCGACGACGACACCGGAGCCCGGGGTCAGCTGGTAGTTGTAGCCGATCTGGCCACCGCCGACGAAGCCGTCGTTGCTGTCACGGTTGCTGAACCCGGCAGCAGCGACGCCGCCGCCCTGGCTGGTCAGCGCGCCCGGGATGGCGATGACGGTGGCGCCGCGGCTCTCGTTGGTGCCGAAGCCGTAACCGGCGTTGAAACCGGCGTAGAAGCCCGTCCACGTGAAGACCGGAACCGGCGTGAAGATCGGCGGCGGCGCGGCGCGGCGCGGAAGGTCGGCGGCGAGCGCCGAACCGGCGACGACGATGCCGGCGAGAGCCGTACCGGCGCGAAGAAGTGCTTGCATCACTCTGGTCCTTTTTGACTGTGCCGAGGCTTGCGAGAAGCTCAGCGGCACGGTGCCCCGTATCTATTCCAGCATCTCGGAAGATACTGTTGCGGCTCGATCACGCCGACCGTCCCGAAGGCGGCCCCTTTGTGGCGAAGATCGTTTTTGTGCCTTTCCGTTCGATCATCAAACGTCACCGAATGGCCAAGGTTCACTTGCGGCCTAGCTTTTTTTCGGTATCGCCTGATGACAGATTGTCGCAGCCCACTGGCCGCGGCGATCCGTGACCCGCCGGACTTACGACGCCGCCGACGAACGGCACGTGCGGCACCGCACAAAAGCCTGGCCGCGGCGCCCCCCTCGGAGGGGGTGTGGTTTTTGAGCATCGGTCCGAGCGGTGGGGAGCGGCCTTTCCGGGAGGGGCCGTGAAGCCGGCTTTCAGGAAAAATCCCATGCGTCACAAGATGCTAGGTCAGGGTGATCGCGGAGATCAGGCGGCCGTAATCCGGCTCGCTCCGGTGGGTGGTGCGGCGGAAGCTGTAGAAGCGGTCCGCGTCGGCATAGGTGCAGAGCCCGAGCGCCGTCGCCTTGCCGATCCCGGCCTCGGCGAGGCGGGCCAGAATGAAGGCCGGCAGATCGAACTGCGCATGGCCCTCGCGACCCTCTGAGAAAAATCTCTCGGAGCCCGGCACCTCCGTACGGAAGCGAGCGACGAAGTCGGCGCCCACCTCGTAATTGGCCTGCGAGATCGTCGGCCCGAGCACCGCCACGATCTTCGAGCGGACGGCGCCGAGGCGCTCCATCGCCGCCACCGTCGCCTCGGCGACGCCGCCGAGCGCGCCCTTCCAGCCGGCATGGGCCGCGCCGACGACGCGGTTCTCGGGGTCCGCGAACAGGATCGGCCCGCAATCGGCCGTGGCGATGCCGAGCGCGAGCCCCGGCACCCGCGTCACCATCGCGTCGGCCTTCGGGCGCTCACTGAGCGGCGCCTCCACCGTCACCACGTCGGCGGAATGGACCTGATACAGGCTGACGAGGTTCTGAGGCGGCAGATCGAGATGCCGGGTCATCCTGGCCCGGTTCTCGGCGACGCGCTCGGGCGCATCGCTGGAGCCGCGGCCGCCGTTGAGCGAGGCGTAGAGCCCCTCCGACACGCCGCCCTCGCGGGTGAAGAAGGCGTGGCGCAGGCCGGGCAGGACGCCGAGTTCGGGGGCTTCGATGACCATGGGGGCTCGCGATCTCAGACGGAGGGGAGGGCGGGCAGCGCGGTGAATGCCGGGTGGCTGACGCCGAGCACCTTGAACAGGGCGCCCATGCCGCGCGGGCTCGGATCGGTCAGGCGGGCCACGGCCGCGTCGATCGCCGCCGCCTGGGAGGCGTCCGCGCGGGCTTTGAGCCGGGTGGCGCGGGCCTCCAGCCCGAGGGCGAGGAGGAAGTCGCGCTGCAACACCGGACCGTGGATCGCCGCGCCCTCCGCTTCGGCGGCGCGTGCGAGGGCGGAAAAGTCGACATGGACGGTGAGGTCGGCCTCGCCCGGCCGTGTCAGCGGGTCGGCGAAGGCGTGGCCCTCCACCGCCTGCAGCGTGTCGCCGAAGCCCGCAACCGCGTGGCCGTAATCGATGGCGAGCAACGCGCCGCCGTCGCGCACGAGGCGGCGGGCGAGGTCGCGCATCGCCGACAAGGCCGCGCTCGGCACGGTGAGCACGGCGCCCTCCGGCGCCTCCGCGGTGATCTGCGGATCGGGCTCTGGAACGAGGCCGAAGGCGAGGGCGCCGTGCTCGCCGAGGCCCACCCGGCGCTCGCACCAACCGCGCGAGGTCCGCACGAACTGGCGGGCGGGCAGCGCGTCGAAGAACTCGTTGGCGATGACGAGGAGCGGCGCTTCGGGCAGGCTCGCCACGCTGTCGTGGAAGGTCGGGCGCGCGTCGGCGAGGCGTTCGGCCTGGAGCGCCCGCAGCACCGGGCTGGTCTCGACGAGGTGGAGATCGAAATCCGCGCCCGCGGCCCGCAATGCCCGCAGCGCGTCGCTCATCAGCGTGCCGCGTCCCGGTCCCAGTTCCAGCAGGCAGGGTTTTTGGGGGCCGGAAAAGCCCGCGAGCAGCGCGGCCGCCCAGGCGCCGACCAGCTCGCCGAACATCTGGCTGATCTCCGGCGCGGTGACGAAGTCGCCCTTCGTGCCCAGCGGATCGCGAGTGGCGTAGTAGCCGTGAACCGGATGGCCGAGACACAGAGCCATGTAGCGGTCGAGGCCGATCGGCCCGTCGGTGCGGATCGTGCGCGCGAGGATCGCGTGGAGCGGCGTCACGCTCAGATCTGCCCGGCCTCGGCCTGGATCTCCGGCCCCTCGCGCCGGGGCCGCGTCACCCCGCGGGCGGCAAGCACGATCGCCGCGATCCCGACCAGCGCCATCGGGACGCAGAGCAACATCCCCATGGTGATGCCGCCGCCCAGCGCGTTCACGTCCTGCCCGAACAGGAAGCCGAGTTGCCGGTCGGGCTCGCGGAAGAACTCGCAGAAGGTCCGGGTGATCGCGTAGCCGAGGACGAAGAGGCCGCCGAGCAGCCCCGGCCGGCGGAAGCCGAAGCGGCGCACCGCGAAGGCCATGACGATAAAGAGTAGCAGCCCTTCGGTCGCGGCCTCGAACAGCTGACTCGGATAGCGCGGCACATCGCCTCCGGTGGGGAAGACCACGGCGTAGGGGAAATCGGGCGCGGGCCGGCCCCACAGCTCGCCGTTCACGAAGTTGGCGATGCGGCCGAAGAACAGGCCGATCGGCACCACCACGGCGGCAATGTCCAGCAGCGTCAGGCCGCCGAGGCCGCGGGCGCGGGCGAACACCAGCATCGCCAGCACCGCACCGAGGAAGCCGCCGTGGAACGACATGCCGCCGTTGCGGATCGCCAGGATCTCCATCGGCTGATCGAGATAGAGCGGCAGGTTGTAGAACAGCACGTAGCCGATGCGCCCGCCGAGCACGACGCCCAGCGCCACCCAGACGACGAGGTCGTCGATATCGGTCAGGCTCGGGCGCTTGGTGACGCCCCAGAGCGAATCCGCCAGCACCAGCCGGCGCGCGTAGAACCAGCCGCCGATCAGCCCGGCGATGTAGGACAGCGCGTACCACTTGATCTCGACCGGCCCGAGCGAGACCGCGACCGGATCGATGGCCGGAAAGGGCAGGGCGAGGAGCGGCGGCATCGGCAGCCCTTGGGCGACGTTTTCCGAAAAGTCGCGCCGCATTGGACCCGCGCGGCTTCGGGCGTCAAGCGGAGCGGGTTGCACGCTGCCGGGCGTCGGGCGCAGGGTTCCACTCGAATCCGAGACGAGGAGACGCCATGCTCGGCAACACGGAGATGGTGGCGCGGCTGCTGCTGGCCGGGGCCATGGGCAGCGTGATCGGGTTCGAGCGCGAGCGGCTGCTCTGGGCCGCGGGCCTGCGCACGCACATGCTGGTCTGCGTCGGCGCCTGCCTGTTCATGCTGGTCTCGGCCTTCGGCTTCTCCGACGTGCTCGGGCGCCAGGACGTGGTGCTCGATCCCTCGCGCGTCGCCGCGCAGGTCGTCTCCGGCATCGGCTTCCTGGGTGCCGGCACGATCCTGCTGCGGGGCGAGGTCGTGAAGGGGCTCACCACCGCGGCGAGCCTGTGGGCGGTGGCGGCGATCGGGCTCGCCGTCGGCGGCGGGCTCTACGTGCCGGCGATTGCCGCGACCGCACTCGTCGTCGGCATCCTGGCCGGCGTGAAGCCGATCGAGGAGCGCTGGCGTGACCGGAATCAGGCCTGCGAACTCCAGCTCACGGTGAAGGCCGGGAGCCTTGCCATCGACGCGCTGCCCGAGGTGACCGGCGAGCGGGCCTCGCGCATCCGGCAATTCGTGGTGCGGCCGGGCGAGGAGCCGGGGCTGGAGGAGGTGACGATCACCTTCGCCCGCCTGCCGCGCGGTAACGTCGAAGCGGTGGCCCGGCGCCTGCGCGAGAACCCGGCGGTGATCCGCGTCCGCTCCGGGGCGCAAGAATGACGCGATCCGGGCGGGGAAATCGGTGCCACCGGTCTCGTTGCGGCGCAAAACTGCGCTAGACCATCCGCAGCGAATCTGAGGACCAAGTCAGCATGGCTGCCAAGCAGGTCACCACGACCCCCTTCCCGGACCAGAAGCCCGGCACCTCGGGCCTGCGCAAGAAGGTGCCGGTGTTCCGGCAGCCGCATTACGTCGAGAACTTCGTCCAGGCGATCCTCGACTGCATCCCGGAGCGCGACGGCGCGACCCTGGTGATCGGCGGCGACGGACGCTTCTTCAACCGCGAGGTGGTGCAGATCGCCATCAAGATGGCGGCGGCCAACGGGATCGGCCGGGTGCTGGTGGGCCGCGACGGCCTGCTCTCCACGCCCGCCGCCTCCTGCGTCATCCGCAAGCACGGCGCCATCGGCGGCATCGTGCTCTCGGCGAGCCACAATCCCGGCGGGCCGGAGGGCGATTTCGGCATCAAGTACAACGGCGCCAACGGCGGCCCGGCGCCCGAGAGCGTCACCGGCGCGATCTTCGAGCGCACAAAGACCCTCACCGAGTACCGCATCGCGGATGCGCCCGACCTCGATCTCGGCACCACCGGCACCCACGACATCGACGGCATGAGCGTCGAGATCATCGATCCGGTCGCCGATTACGCCGAGCTGATGCGCTCGCTGTTCGACTTCGAGGCGCTGGAGAAACTGTTCGCCTCGGGCTTCCGCATGCGCTTCGACGCGCTCTCGGCGATCACCGGGCCCTACGCCAAGGCGATCCTGGAGGGCACGCTGGGCGCTGCGCCCGGCACCGTAGTCAACGGCGAGCCCAAGCCCGATTTCGGCGGGCACCACCCGGACCCGAACCCCGTCCACGCCCACGAGCTGTTCGACCTCATGCACGGGCCCGATGCGCCCGATTTCGGCGCGGCCTCGGACGGCGACGGCGACCGCAACATGATCGTGGCGCCGGGCCTGTTCGTGACGCCGAGCGACAGCCTCGCGATCCTCGCCGCCCACGCCCGCCGGGCGCCGGGCTATGCGGGCGGGCTTTCGGGCGTCGCCCGCTCCATGCCGACCAGCCGAGCGGCGGATCGGGTGGCGAAAAAGCTCGGGATCGAGGCGTTCGAGACCCCGACCGGCTGGAAGTTCTTCGGCAACCTCCTGGATGCCGGCCGCATCACGCTGTGCGGCGAGGAGAGCGCCGGCACCGGCTCGAACCACGTGCGCGAGAAGGACGGGCTGTGGGCGGTGCTGCTCTGGCTCAACATCCTGGCCGCGACGGGCAAGCCGGCGCAGGACCTCGTGCGGGCGCACTGGGCCGAGTTCGGCCGCGACTACTACACCCGCCACGACTACGAGGAGATCGATTCGGACCCCGCCAAGCGGCTGATGGACGGCTTGCGCGCCAAGGTCGCGAGCCTGCCGGGCACGACGATCGGCGGGATGACGGTGAGCGAGGCCGACGACTTTCGCTACGTCGATCCCGTCGATGGCTCGGTCACCGAGGCGCAGGGCGTCCGGATCACCTTCGCGGAGGACGCTCGCATCGTGTACCGCCTGTCCGGCACCGGCACCACGGGGGCGACGCTGCGGGTCTATATCGAGCGCTACGAGAGCGACCCCGCCCGGCTGGAGCAGCCGGTGGCGGAGGTTCTGGCCCCGGTCGTCGCGGTGGCGCGGGAACTGGCGGATATCGCGGCGATCACCGGCCGGGCCGAGCCGAGCGTGGTGACGTAGGGCGCGGCGGGTCAGGTCTGGTTCGGCTTCAACTGATAGAAAATGTGCCGGCCGATGATGTCCTTGCGCTTCAGCCGGCGCGACCAGCCCGGCTTCACGTAGTCGGCATGGTAGTGGGTCGCGCCGCCGACCTCGCTGAGATAGGTACGGCCCTCGATCACCGCGCTGGCGATGCGGGTGGCGGTCTGCCACGAGCCGGCGTCGGTGATGCGCAGCGACTTGCCCTCGCAGGCGAAGGAGAACTGGCAGCCCATGAAGCGGTGCCGGTTCTGGTAGACGACGCCGCAGACCGACGACGGATAGAGCCCGCTCTTGGCGCGGTTGAGCACCACTTGAGCCACCGCCGCCTGACCTTCTTCCGGTTCACTGCGGGCCTCGAAATAGACGGCCTCGGCGAGGCAGCGCTGCTCCTTGTCCATCGCCTCGGGGACGATCAGGTCGGCGTAGCGGTGCTTGGCTTCCGGCGAGGCGGTGTCGGCGTCCGGCTCGCTCGGGCGCGGCGCGCGGTCGAGGCGTGGGGAGAAGCCCGGCAGGACGAGGCTCGCGGCGGCGACTTCGATCGGCGTCGCATCGGCTGGCGCGGGCGTCACCGAGGAGAGGGCGACCGCGCGCGGCACCGCCGGGGTCGAGCCGTCGGATTCGGCGAGCGCGGGCAGGCTGCCGTCGTCGGGCTCGTCGTGGCTGGAATCCGGTGTGGCGACGATGCCGGCGGCGATCATGTCGGCGTTCCAGCCCGACGCGATTGCGCCGGTGGTGGCGACCTCGCGCTCGAACAATCGCTCCGCCGACAGGGTCGCGTCGGTGCCCGCGGTGGCAGTGAAGGAGATCAGCAGGCCGCTCGCCAGCATCCACGGCACCACGGCCGAGACGATGAAGCGGGGGCCGAGGCCCAGTCCTCGAACGCGACTCGCACGCAACGCCGACATCCCACGCTGAACGATGGCCCGGGGACCGCAGCGTAGCGCAGGCGGCGGCTCCCGTTCCTCATAGGCGCGAGTTTAAGTGCGAACGTGGTTGCCGGACGGTTAAAGCCCGACTCGCCTCAGCGAGGCGGGCGGCCGTGGTGAACGGCGAGCCCGTTGAGGACGACGGCGAAGTAGCCGACACCGCCCTGCGAGGCGATGATCATCCGGCCCGCCTCGCGCTCGCTGTGCTGGGACAGTGCGTAGGCCAACCCCAGCAGCCCGACCGCCGTGGTCAGGCTCGCGAGGATCCAGAGATAGGCGTGCTGCATGGCCCGCGGCCCCGGCGCGACGGCGCCGGCATCAAGAAGGGCGATGGAGGTGTCGGGATTGGGCATGTGGCACGTCCCGCGAGGACCCGGACCATACGACAGGCCGGCGCTCCCGCGCTCAGACTCCCGCTAGCATTGAACGCGCCAGCACGACACGGGTTCACGCCGTCATCCGCAAAATTATTGCGTAGCTTGGGGAGGCCTGAGGAGAACGAAAAAAGGCGGCCGCACGAAGCGGCCGCCCTTTCGCATCACGACGGTCGAAGCCCTACGGCGCCAATCCGATCACTCGGTCTTGCCGAGCGCCGACTGCGCGGCGGCAAGACGGGCGATCGGCACGCGGAAAGGCGAGCACGAGACGTAGTCGAGGCCGACCTCCTGGCAGAAGCCAATGGAGGACGGGTCGCCGCCGTGCTCGCCGCAGATGCCGAGCTTGATGTTCGGGCGCTGCGCCCGGCCGCGCTCGGTCGCGATCTTGACGAGTTCGCCGACGCCCTCGCGGTCGATCGACACGAACGGATCGACGGCAAGAATTCCCTTCTGGGTGTAGGGCCCGAGGAAGGTCGCGGCGTCGTCCCGCGAAATGCCGAGAGCGGTTTGCGTCAGATCGTTGGTGCCGAAGGAGAAGAACTCCGCCGTCTCGGCGATCTCGCCGGCCTTGAGCGCCGCGCGCGGCAGCTCGATCATCGTGCCGACCTGATACTCGAAGCTGGCGCCGGTCTCCTCTGTGACGGCCTTCGCCATGCAGTCGATGCGCGCCTTGACGATGTCGAACTCCATCCGGGTGAAGACGAGCGGCACCATCACCTCCGGGGTCACCGGGGCGCCGGTGTCCTTGGCGGCCTGCACCGCGGCCTCGAAGATCGCGCGCGCCTGCATCTCCGCGATCTCGGGGAAGGCGATGGCGAGGCGGCAGCCGCGGAAGCCGAGCATCGGGTTGTGCTCGGACAGTTCGCGGGTGCGGTGGCGGATCTTGTCCTCGCTGACGCCGGTCGCGGCCACGACCTCCTGCACCTCCTCGTCGGTGTGGGGCAGGAACTCGTGCAGCGGCGGGTCGAGCAAGCGGATCGTGACGGGCAGGCCCGACATGATCGTGAACAGCTCGACGAAGTCCTGTCGCTGGTAGGGCAGGAGCTTGGCCAGCGCCGCGCGGCGCCCTTCCGCGTCGTCGGCCAGGATCATCTCTCGCACTGCGACGATGCGGTCGCCCTCGAAGAACATGTGCTCGGTGCGGCATAGGCCGATGCCTTCCGCGCCGAACTTGCGGGCGGCGCGGGCGTCGGCGGGGGTGTCGGCGTTGGTGCGGACCTTCATGGTACGCACCGCGTCGGCCCATTCCATCAGCGCGGCGAAGTCGCCCGACAGCTCCGGCTGGAGCATCTTAACCTCGCCCTGAATCACCTGACCGGTCGAGCCGTCGACGGTGATGACCTCGCCCGCCTTGAGCGTCACGCCGCCGACCGTGAGCGTCTGCGCCTTGTAGTCGATACGGATCGAGCCGACGCCGGAGACGCAGGGCTTGCCCATGCCGCGGGCGACCACCGCCGCGTGGCTGGTCATGCCGCCGCGCGTGGTGAGGATGCCCTCGGCGGCGTGCATGCCGTGGATGTCCTCAGGCGAGGTCTCGATGCGCACGAGGATGCACTTGCGCTCGGCCTTGCGGGCGGCTTCCGCGGCCTCCGAGTTGAACACGATCTCGCCGACCGCCGCGCCCGGCGAGGCGGGCAGGCCCGTGGCGATCACCTTGCGCTCGGCGTCCGGATCGATGGTCGGGTGCAGGAGCTGGTCGAGCGCGCCCGGCTCGATGCGCAGGATCGCCTCGTCCTTTGAGATCAAACCCTCGCCCGCGAGTTCGACGGCGATGCGCAGAGCGGCCTTGGCCGTGCGCTTGCCGTTGCGGGTCTGGAGCATCCAGAGCTTACCCCGCTCGATGGTGAACTCCATGTCCTGCATGTCGCGGTAGTGTTTTTCGAGGACGCCGTAGATGCGGGTCAATTCCGAGAAGCTCTCGGGCATCGCCAGTTCCATCGACGGCTTGTCCGACTTCGCCTCGATCCGGGCCTTCTCGGTGATGTCCTGCGGGGTGCGGATGCCCGCCACCACGTCCTCGCCCTGGGCGTTGATCAGGAACTCGCCGTAGAGCGCGCTCTCGCCGGTGGAGGGGTTGCGGGTGAACGCGACGCCGGTGGCCGAGGTGTCGCCCATGTTGCCGAACACCATGGCCTGGACGTTGACCGCCGTGCCCCAGCTCTCGGGGATCTGGTTCAGCTCGCGGTACTTCTTGGCTCGCGGGATCATCCACGAATCGAACACCGCGCCGATGGCGCCCCAGAGCTGGTCCTCGGGCTTCTGCGGGAAGTCCGAGCCGTGCTCATCGCGGACGATCTTCTTGTAGACGCCGATCAGGTGCTTCCAGTCGTCGGCCTTCAGATCGGTGTCGAGGCTGAAGCCCTTGCCGTCCTTGTAATGCTCCAGCGCCTCCTCGAAGGCGTGGTGCTCCACGCCGAGCACGACGTTCGAGTACATCGTGATGAAGCGGCGGTAGGAATCGTAGGCGAAGCGCTCGTCGTCGGCATCCTTCGCCATCGCCTCGACGGTCTCGTCGTTGAGGCCGAGGTTCAGCACCGTGTCCATCATGCCCGGCATCGAGGCCCGTGCGCCCGAGCGGACCGAGACGAGGAGCGGCTTGTCGGCGTCGCCGAAGCGGCGGCCGGTGAGCCCACCGACCTGCTCCAGCGCAGCCTTCACCTCGTCGGCGAGCTCCGCCGGGTAGGTCTCGCCGTGCTGGTAGTAGTAGGTGCAGACTTCCGTCGTGATGGTGAAGCCGGGGGGCACCGGCAGGCCGAGGTTCGACATCTCGGCGAGGTTGGCGCCCTTGCCGCCGAGGAGGTTGCGCATCGACGCCTGGCCCTCGGCCTTGCCGTCACCGAAGGAATAGACCCATTTCGTCATCAGGCTCTCCGCTCGACGGATGGCACGAATGTCTCTCGTTCGACCGTCCCGCTGCGCCGTTTGCGCAGGCGAGACCTTGGGCCCTCGACGGGCCGGCCGGGAGGCATCCTAACGCATCGTTTCCGCGGGCGTGGCGCATCTCTTCTTGCAGCGCAAGGAGAAGCTTTGCACTGCGCACATGCGGCAGTGACGATGCGATCGGTCTGTCAGAAGGTTGGTGAGGAGATCAGGTGCAAGGGATCAAGTGAAGGGGCGCAGCACGCCGAGCCCGATCAGGCCGACGGCGATCAGATAGATCGCCACGATGTAATTCAGCAGCCGCGGCGCGATCAGGATCAGCACGCCGGCGGCGATGGCGATGATCGGTTGCAGATGTGAGATCGTGATGGTCATGCGCATCCTCTCTCGATCGCGGCCGGAGCGATCTCCGGCCCGGCCGCATCAAGCCAATGTCTCCATGAAGCGGATAGGGCGCAGCTTCTTTCGACGAAGCGACATCCGCTTCGCCGGAACACGCGTCAGACGCGGTACTTGCCGCCGCGCTTCACCAGCACCCGCGTGCCCACCGGCACCCGCTCGTAGAGATCGACGATGTCCTCGTTGAGCATGCGCACGCAGCCCGACGACATCTGCTCGCCGATGCTCCACGGCTCGTTGGTGCCGTGGATGCGGAACAGCGTGTCGCGGCTGCCCTGGTAGAGGTAGAGCGCACGCGCCCCGAGCGGGTTGTCGACGCCGCCCTTGCGCGAGCGGTCGATGTCGGGATGGAGCGAGACCATCGTCGTGGTCGGCGTCCAGTCGGGCCACACGCCTTTGCGGGCGATGCGGGCGTCGCCCTTCCACGAGAAGCCGAGCTTGCCCACGCCGACGCCGTACTGGATCGCCCGGCCGCCCTCCTGCACCAGGGCGAGCTGGCGCTTGTCGATATCGACCACGATGGTGCCCGCCGCCTCGGGGCCGGCATAGGCGACCTCCTGGCGGCGGTACTTCGGATCGAGCCGGGAGGTGTCGACCAGCGGTACGTCGTACGGCTTGTCCGGCTTGGTGCCGATGTACCACGCCGATTCGTCGTCGAGCGCGGCCATCTGGCCGGGGCCGGAGGATTTGCAGGCCGCGAGCGGCACGAGGCATAGCGCGACGAGAAGGGTCCGGATGGCGGTCGAGCGGGCGATCATGGCCACTCCGTTGCGGGCGTCGCGGGACGGGGGTCGATGGAACGTCATGCCCCCATGACTAGCCGCAGCGGAGCCGTTCGGGTGTGGCCGGAGGGCCGCATCGGGCCAGGAACGACGCCTCGCCGGGGCGCGTCCTCGCGTTATCTTGAAGCGACAGCGTCGCCCGAGGCCGGAGAGCCATGCCCGAGACCGAGACACTGACCGTCGAAGCGAACCCCCTCGACACCGTGGCGCTCGCGCCCGCGATCCATCTCGACCATTGCGTGATCCACGTCTCCGACTGGGAGCGGGCCACCGCCTTCTACCGCGACGTGCTCGGCGCCGAGGTGATTCCGGCGGGCCAGGGCGTGGCCTTCCGCTTCGGCGGGGTGCAGCTCAACGTCCACGGCCCCGGCCAGATCGGCGAGCCCCGGGCGGCGAAACCGGTGATGCCCGGCGGCAGCGACCTATGCTTCCGCTGGTCGGGCTCGATCGAGGAGGCGATGGCGCACCTCGCCGCGCATGGGGTAGCGGTCGAACGCGGGCCGGTGGAGCGCAACGGGGCGGCTGGGGCGGGGATCAGCGTCTATTTTCGCGATCCGGATGGGTCGCTGATGGAGTTCATCACCTACCCCACCGAATGACCCCGCACCGTCCCGGAATCGACTACGCCCCGCCGCGCTCGGCCAACCGCTGGTTGGTCTGCTCCAGCCGGAGCGCCAGATCGCGCATCACCGCGATGCCGATCTGCGGGAACTGCGCCAAGAGTTCGAGGAACACGTCGCGGTCGATCCGAAGCGCCGTGGTCGCGCCCACGGCGGTGACGGTGGCCGAGCGGGGTTGGTCGGCCAGGATGCCCATCTCGCCGACCAGCGCGTTGGCCCCGAGCAGGGCGAGGCGCACGGGGCCGTGCGGGCCGTCGATGGAGACCGCGGCGGCGCCCTCCAGGATCAGGTAGGCGGCGTCCGCCGCCTCGCCGCGGGCGAAGAGGAGCTGGCCTTCCTCGAAATGCACCCGCTCGCTGGTGAAGGCCAAGAGCTTGAGGCGCGCCGGTTCGACCTCGCGAAACAGCGGCACCTGCCGCAGGGACGTCACCTCGTTGTCGAGGGTCATGACCGACTCCGATCCGCCGCCTTCATCGGCGGCGCGGGAAAGGGCCGCGCCTAGCCCCGGAGGCCGAACCTGTCAAAGACGCTCACGGATCGCGACCGGCCGCCAGCCCGATCTCGCCCGGTTTGGGCGCCTCGCGCTTGGCGCTGGCGTTCGGCTGGGGCGAGTCGATCGGCTCCTCTTGGGTCGTCGGCGTGCGACTGTCCTCTGGGGCCGGCATCGGCGGCGGCTGGGTCCGGTTCGCGGCCGAGGGCTTGGCCGCGGCGTCAGGCTTTACCATATGGCGATTGGTCATTTCCGGTATCCTCCGGAGTGGCGGGGCCTGTGCAAGACCTGTTCACAAGTCCGCGCAAATCCCTGTCTCGGCTCTCGTAACGTCTGGACTGGACTGGGGTTTCGCACTCGACCGTGATCGATACGGCCAAGGAACCATCGATTGCGCTGAAGGTTGAGGAAACGTGTGAAAAATCGAGCCTGAGGAGGCGTCAATGGCTACTGGAAACTCGACCTCGAAGCGAGGTTTCGCGTCCATGAACATCGAGCGTCAGCGCGAGATCGCCAGCAAGGGCGGCCGTTCGGTCCCGGCGGACAAGCGCTCGTTCTCGCAGGATCGCGAACTGGCCTCGTCGGCCGGCCGCAAGGGCGGTCAGTCCACGGGCCGCACCGGCGAAGCATGAGTCCGGTCGAGGGCGCACCGCGCGACACGCGCGTCGTGCCGCCCTGACCGATCAAGAAATAGAGACCTCAAACTTTCTCGACAGGCGCCCCCGGCGTCTGTTTTTGTTTGTCCGGCGCCTCGGCATCCGCCCGCGCGAGCGCCCGCCATTTCAGCACCAGAGCCTCGAAGGCTTCGAGTTCGCCGGCCTCCAACTGGCCCAGCGTGCGGGCGACGTAGGCCGCCTGCGCGCCGATGCCGCGGGCGGCGAGTTCCGCACCTGCCGGGGTGAGATGGAGCGCGTGCGAGCGCCGGTCGCCCGGGATCGGGCGCCGCTCGACGAGGCCGGCTTCCACGAGGCGGTCGATCAGCCCCGAGACGTTGCCCTTGGTCACATAGAGCCGCCCGGCCAGTTCCTGCTGGGTCAGGCCTTCACGCTCGGACAGGGTCGAGAGCACGTCGAATTGCGGGATCGACAAGCCGGTGCCGCGCAGCTCCGCCGCCACCGCGGCGGTGACGCGTCGGCTGAGCCGAATGAAGCGGAACCAGACGCGCAGTGGATCGGGCTCGGCGTTCGTCTCGGGATGGTGGGGCTGCGACATGCTGCTCAGGCATATAGCAGAGCTGTGAACCGCGGGCAGCCGAGTGGCGCCGCCTTCCCCCAGGCGATACAGTCTCGCTCCGATTTCGACATCCCGCCAGGGCGATGCGCCGTCAAATCCTCGACGAACCGGTGACGCGCGCGGGCCGCTACGCCCGTACGCTCGCGATCTTTTCCGTCCTCGTCACCGGGATGGCGGTGCTGCTCGTGCGCAGCCCCTCGACGGAGGCGATGCCGGCGATGGCCGTGCTCGGCAGCGGCGTCGCCCTGTCGCTGGTGGCGGTTCTTTTCGCGCTCTTCGCCTTCGTGCGGGTGTGGCGCGAGGGCGCGGGCGGGCTCGGCGCCGCGGTCGGCGGGCTGTTTCTGGCAAGCCTCGTGCTGGCTTATCCGGCCTATGCGGCGCTCAAAGGCGTACGGCTGCCCGCCATCACCGACGTCTCGACCGACACCGAGCGCCCGCCCGCCTTCTCCCGCTCGCGCCTCGCCTTCGCGGCGCGCGAGGGCCGCTATCCGCCCGATCCCGGCGCGAAGGCGCGGGAGTTGCAACGAGCGGCCTATCCGCAGATCGCGCCGTTGACCCTCGACGTCGAGGCCGATCAGGCGTTCGAACTCGCCCGCAAGGCGGCGGTGAACCGTAAATGGCAGATCGTCGAGGCGATCCGCCCAGGCGGACGCATGGGCAACGGCCGGATCGAGGCGGTCGCCCGCTCGCGCCTGCTCAACCTGCCCGCCGACATCACCGTGCGGGTGCATCCCCGCGCCGATGGCGCCCGCATCGACGTGCGTTCGGCCTCGCGGATCGGCACCCGCGACCTGGGCGACAACGCGGATCGGATCCGGTCGTATCTCGATGAGGTGGCGAACCTCGCGATCGCGCTGAAATAGCTCACGCCGGCCGGAAGCGCCCGTCCAGCAACGGCGGCCCGTCGGTGACGACGAGGCCGCGCTCCACCAAATCCTCGAGATGGGCGAAGACCGACAGCGCCGCCGCCCCCAGAAGCTTCGGGCTCAGGCCCTGATAGACCGCGCCGACGATGGCGCGGATGTCCTCGTCGCCGACTGCGAGCCGCGCCCGGATCGCCGCCTCGCGCTGGCGGCGGTGGGCGGCGAGCCCCCGCACGAAACGGCGCGGATCGCGCACCGGGCCGCCATGGCCGGGCCAGTAGAGCGTTTCCTCGCGCTCGCGCAGGCGGTCGAGCGAGGCCATGTAGGCGCGCATCGAGCCGTCGGGCGGAGCCACGATGGAGGTGGACCACGCCATGACGTGATCGCCCGAAAACAGGGTGTTCTCCTGCGGCAGGGCGAAGGCGAGGTGGTTCATGGTGTGGCCCGGCGTCGCCACCGCCGTGAGCGTCCAGCCCTCGCCCTCAAGGCTCTCGCCGTCGGTCAATTCGCGGTCGGGCCGGTGCTCACGGTCGGCGCTGGCGTCCAGCACCGGCAACTCGTTCTCGGCGAGGTCGCGGGCGGCGCGATGCGGGCCGCAGCCGACGATGGGCGCGCCGGTGAGCGCCTGGAGCAGCCGCGCGCCGGGCGAGTGGTCGCGGTGGGTGTGGGTGACGACGATGGCCTCGACCCGCCCGGAGCCGAGATCGGCCAGCAGCGCCTCGACATGGCCGGCATCCGCCGGGCCGGGATCGATCACGGCGACACGGCCCTGCCCGACCACGTAGCTGCAGGTGCCGCTCGCGGTGAACGGGCCGCCGTTGGGGCAGATGCGGCGGCGCACCAGCGGGCTCAGCCGATCCATCCGTCCGGCGGGCGGAAGCGCGGCGTCCTGGCCGGCTTGGGGGGCGGACGCCTCCGGCGCCTCTTCGTGGGGTCGGCTCATGCGCGGGGCTTAAACGTCGGCGAGGATGGCGAGAGGGTTCGCCTACGACAGCCGGAGCGGTTCGCCAAATCGGGCCGATCAGCGCTCGAACGGTGAGGGCACGACGACCCGCACCGGGGCGAAGCCGGCGCCGGCTGCCTGGACCGGCGCGAAGCCGGTGCCGCCCACCGCGTCGTCCATGCGCAGGCGTGCGACCTGGACCTCGGCGGTGCGGATGCGCTGCGAGCGATTCTCGGCGAGCCGCAGCACGCGCCGGAAGGCCGCCGCGTCCGCGTCCCGCCGGATCGCGCCGACGCGGGCCTCGATGAAGCGGCGGCTTCCCTCGCCGATCCGCGCCTCGCGGTAATCGGTGAGGACCGGACCGTCGCGGGTGATGGCGGTGACGACGTCGGCGCTGTCCTCGGTGGCGAAGATGTCGCCCGCCCGCACGGTGCGGTCGTCGGCGGCGCTCGGCAGCGGGCCGGTCGCACCCGGCGGGCGGCAGGCGCATTGGGCGACGCGGGTGCGCTTGTAGAGGTTGGCCCAAGAGGCCGAGAGATAGGGCTGGCCGGTCAGACTCACGGCCTTCTCATACTCGCTCTCGCCGGAGGCCAGAGTGAAGAGGTCGGTGCGGGTGCCGGGGCAGGCGGCCGCGCAGGCCGCCTGATGCACCGGCAGGTCGACCGCATTCCTCAGCCGCCCGACCGGGAAGGTGAAGCCGTCGCACAGGCGTACGCAGACGGTCTGGGTGCCCTTGAGCGGGCCGGGGCCAGCGCTCACCTCGGTCACGGCGGGCCGGACGGGGCGGGCGCGCAGGCGCGGCGTCTGCTGCGTCAGGCGGCGCGCCGGCTCGATCTTCCGGGAATCGGGCAGCGCCGAGTAGCGCCGCGGCGTCTTGCGCGGCATCTCGACCGGCGCCGCCGCCGTCTCGGCGGGCTTCGGCGGGCCGAACAGAGCGTCGAACATGTCGGCGAAGAGGCCGCGCTCGGACGCGCTCACCACGGTGGCCCCGGTGGTGCCGGCGAAGCCGAGCACGATCCCGACGAGCGCCGTCGTCCAGACGCGGCGCCGCCGGGTTTGCGGGCGCGGCGGGATGGGGGCCCGCATCCACGCTCCGGGCGCACGCTTGCCGAAGGCCATCCTGATCCGTCTCCGTCAGCGCGGTGCCGGCTCGTTCCGGTTGCGCGCTTCGAGGCAGCTAGGACGGGGTGGGGGAGGGGGGCAATTGCGGCAAACCACCGAATTCTACGACGCCGGACACGATGAGGCGTCCAAAAAGACCCGTTCGCGCGCAAGGCCTTGGCGACACGCCGGAAACGGATTCGCTGTTCGATTCGCCCCCGGTAACGCTAACGCGGCAGGGATGTGGACGGCACAGCCGGAACGCGAAAGCGCCGCCCGAGGGGGCGGCGCTTTCAGAACGGGGGCCTATCGTCGTCGGGTCGGCGCGCTCAGCGGCGCCGGCCGGATTTCACGCGGACGGGGATCGGCTGAAGCATGGGCTGGGGCACGAGGGCGGAGAGCCGCTCGATGGCGGCGTGCACGGCTTTCGCGACAGCGGTCTTGAGAGATCCCGGCTTGGTCTGTGCAGGCACGCCGAACGCCTCCTTTGAGAATTCCCCTAGCCCCGGAAACTCCAGGGCTGCTCCGACATACTTGGTCACGAACGGTCGGTTGCGCCACCCGGTTCCACCCGGCATTCCGCCGCAGGTGTCTGAAGAATTCGTGTGGAAGACGGCGGAACCGTGGCGCCCGGGAGGAACCGAACGCGAAACCTTGACGTTATTCGGTTCAAGAGACTGCGGCACAGGCCGCGTCAGTTGTCGAAAGGAACGCCAAGATGCTCGGTTGGGCTGTTACATTCCTCGTGGTCGCCCTGGTCGCCGCTCTGCTGGGCTTCGGTGGCATCGCCGGCACGGCCATGGAAGCCGCGAAGCTCGTGTTCTTCGTCGCGATCGTCCTGTTCGCCATCTCGGCTGTCATCGGCCTGATGCGCGGTCGTTCGCCGACCTTGTGACGACGCTGCAGTGACCGCCGCCGCGCTCGAACGAGCGCGGCGCGACTGAAAACCAATGCCTTCGGCGGCCTCGATCGGGCTCTGCCGGAGGTTTTTTGTTTGAGAAAGACTACGCCGCCACCAGCAGCGACAGACCGGCGACGGCCGAGAGCGCCAACCGCAGGCGGCTCATCCAGTTCGGCACGAGGCCGCGCCGTGCGAGGTCCTGATCGACGAGGCCCCAAAGCAGCACCAGCGCGCCCAGCATCCGCAGGTCCCACGGCGCGGGGGCGGCGAGCGCGGCCCAGGCCAGCAGCGAGGGGACGATGGCGAGCCCATAATCCGGCCAGCCCGCGCCGCGCGCCGCGGCGACGCCCCAGCGGATGCCGCCGAGGAACGAGGCGATCACCGCGCCGTAGGCCGAGAGGATCGTGCGCGGCGACAGGCCGATGGTGCCGAGACCGCCATCCGAACCACTCACGGCGAGCGCGGAAAAACCGACGAACGGAATCAGGCCGGCGATGCCGAGCAGGACCGCGCTCGTCGGAACCGTCGTCAGCCGCGCCATGCCGTCTCCCGGTTGCTGCCCCTTCGCGACGTCGCCGTCCGGAAGGCCGGCCCCCGTCGGAAGCACTGGGGCCTACACGCGCAGATCCGGGAGCTTCCCGCAACCGGGACCATTTGCTGCACCGCAAGCGATCGGTGACCGTGTCCCGGCGATGCCGCTCCCGCGCATCCCCTGTGGACAATGGCGGTGCGGGCGCGGGTCCGGCAGGATACCTGCACGCCACGGCATCACATCCGCCCTTAGACCGGATTCCATGCCGCTGCGTCCCCCCGTCCTGCGATCCGCGCTTCGCCGGTTGCGCCGCCCCTCCCTCGACGCCTGGACGGTCTGGCGCAGGCGCGCCCTGTTCCTGGCCGGCGGCGTCTGCGTGGGCTTGGCCGCGGTGCTGATGGCCTGGGTCGCCGACGCCGCGCAGGCGGGGTTCCGCGGCGTCCTCGGCTTCTCGCCCTGGCTCGCGCTTTTGCTCTGCCCGGCCGGTTTCGCGCTGGCCGCGTGGCTCGCCCGAACGGTGTTTCCGAATTCGCAGGGCTCAGGGATTCCGCAGGTGATCGCCGCCCGCGCCATCGACGATCCGGCGGCGCGCCACGCGCTGGTGTCGCTGCGGGTGGCAAGCGGCAAGGTCGTTGTGATGGTGCTGGGTCTGCTCTGCGGCGCCTCGATCGGCCGAGAGGGGCCGACGGTGCAGGTCGGCGCCGCGATCATGGCTGCCTTCGGCCGTCTCAGCCCCGAACATGTCCGCGGTCTGCTGCTCGCAGGCGGCGCGGCGGGCGTCGCGGCGGCGTTCAACACGCCGCTCGCCGGCATCGTCTTCGCCATCGAGGAGCTGGGCCGGGCCTACGACAGCCGCGGCACCGGGCTCGTGGTTGCCACCATCGTCGCGGCGGGCCTGACCTCGCTCGCGATCCTGGGCGACTACACCTATTTCGGCACCACCGACGCCAAGCTCTCGCTCGCCGCGGGCTGGCTCGCGGTGCCCCTCGTCGGCGTGGCCGGCGGCCTGCTCGGCGGGCTGTTCAGCCGCGCCGTCATTGCGGTCGCCCGCGGCCTGCCGGGCCGGGCGGGCGCGGGAATCGCCCGTTACCCCATCGCCTTCGCGACGCTGTGCGGGCTCGGGCTGGCTTTGTGCGGGCTCGCCTCGGGCGGGGCGGTCTACGGCACCGGCTACGAGGAGGCGCGGGCGATCCTGCACGGCGAGAGCGTGGCCCGCATCGACTTCGCCCCACTCAAGTTCCTGGCGACGCTGCTCTCCTCGATCAGCGGCATCCCCGGCGGCCTGTTCGCGCCCTCGCTCGCCGTCGGCGCAGGGCTCGGCGCCGAGGCGGGCCTGCTGCTGCCGCAGGTGCCGATCGGCGCCCTCGTGCTGATCGGCATGGTCGCCTACCTCACCGGCGTGCTCCAGGCGCCGATCACCGCCTTCGTCATCGTCACCGAGATGACCCAGGACCACGCCATGATGATCCCGCTGATGCTCGCCGCCCTCATCGCCGACGCGGTGTCGAAGCTCGTCTGCCGCGGCGGACTCTACCATGCGCTGGCCGAGCTGCTGGTGCTGCGGGCGGCCGAACCGGGACGATAATCGCGACCGGACGGAACGCCGCAGCCCCGAGTGCGATTGTCGCGAAGCTTACGCTTCGGAGTCTCGCGTCATGACCCTTCTGAAATGGGCCGCCATCGCCTTCGTGATCTCGCTGGTCGCGGGTGCGCTCGGCTTCACCGGCATCGCCTCCGGCGCCAGCTCCATCGCCCGCATCCTGTTCGGCCTGTTCCTCGTCCTGGCGATCGTCATCGTGGTCATCGCCCTGGCGGTCGGCAAGATGGTGTTCTGACCGGTGAGCGCCGACCTGCGCGGGCGCACCGCGCTCGTGACCGGCGCCACCTCCGGGATCGGCGCCGAGACGGCCCTCGGTCTCGCCCGCCTCGGCGCGCGGGTCGGGATCGTGGGGCGCGATCCCGCTCGCGTCGCGGCGACGGTCGCGCGTCTTCGCAGCGAGACCGGCGCGGAGGCGGACGCCTTCGTCGCCGACCTCTCGGAGCAGGCGGGGGTGCGCCGGCTCGCGGCGGAGGCCTCATCCCGTTATACGGCCCTCGACATCCTCCTCAACAACGCCGGCGCCATCTTCTCCGAGCGCCACGTCACTGCGGACGGATTCGAGCGCACCTGGGCGCTCGACCATCTCGCCTACGTGCTCCTGACCCACGAGCTGATGCCGCGGCTCGCCGCAGCGCCGTCCGCCCGCATCGTCAACGTGGCGTCCGCCGCCCACACCCGCGGACGCATCGATTTCGACGACCTCGACGGCGCCCGGCGCTTCTCCGCCATGGGGTCGTATTCGCAGGCCAAGCTCGGCAACGTGCTGTTCACCTACGCCCTCGCGCGGCAGCTCGCCGGCACGCGGATGACCGCCAACGCGGTCCATCCCGGCGTGGTCGCGACGGGATTTGCGGGCAACACCCACGGCCTGCTGCGCGTGGCGTGGCGGATCATCCGCCCGCTGCTGATCACGCCGGAGAAGGGCGCGCGGACCTCGCTCCATGTCGCGACCTCGCCGGAGGTGGCGGGAGTGAATGGGCGGTATTTTGCCCGCTGCCGTCCGGTCGCTTCGTCGGCGCTGAGCTTGGACGAGGCGTTGCAGGAAAAGGTGTGGACGCTGAGCCGGCGGCAGGTGGGGATCGTGGACTGAAGCAGACCTGCTCGGTCGCTTCGGCGACGACAGGGTCGCCGAAGCCCTCTCCCCGCACAGCGGGGCGAGAGTATGCGCGGCCAACGCGTAACCATGAGAACGAGCAGCTCGGTCTCAGAAGTGGCTGAACGAGCCCGTCCCGAACACCATCGCCTCGCCCGCGGCATCGACCACGAGTGGGGGCGCCTCGCCCGCCTCCACGACTCCGATCTCGGCCATCGGCACGCCCACCCGCTCCGCTTCGGCGAGGAAGGCCGCCAGCGCCGCCTGCGGCACCGCGCAGAGGATCTCGTAGTCGTCCCCCCCGGTCAGCGCCGTGGCGAGGCGAGCCGGATCGCGGGTGATCGCGGCCCGTGCAGCCGGTGACAGCGGCACCCGCGCGGCCTCGATCCGGGCCGTCAGGCCTGTGCCGAAGAGCATCTTGGTCAGGTCGCCGACGAGGCCGTCCGACACGTCCATGGCGGCGTGGGCGTGGGCTCGCACGACAGAAGCGAGGGCGAGGCGCGGGCGGGGATGGAGGTAGCGGTCCTGCAACGCGGCGCCGTGGACGGGGTCGAGCCCGGCATCCGGTGCGTGCCGCAGCGCGAGGCCCACAGCCGCGTCGCCGATGGTGCCGCTGACGCAGAGCCGGTCGCCGGCGCGGGCCGCCTGCCGCCGCACGATGGTGCCGGTCGGCACCTCGCCGATGGCCGTGACGCCGATCAGCGCCGGCCCACCGGAGCGCACCGTGTCGCCGCCGAGAAGCGGGCAGCCATGTTCACGGGATGACGCGCCCAGGCCCTCGGCGAAGGCGGCGAGCCAATCTTCCGTCCAGTCGTCGGGCAGCGCGAGCGTCAGCAGGAAGCCGCGCGGCGTCGCGCCCTTGGCGGCGAGGTCGGAGAGGTTGACGCCGAGCGCCTTGACCGCGATCGAGCCCGGCGGGTCGTCGGGGAAGTAGTGGACGCCCGCCACCACGGCATCCGCCGTCACCACGAGGTCGTGGCCGGGGGAAGGGGTGAGGCTGGCGGCGTCGTCGCGCAGACCGTCGGCGCCGGGGCCGGCGAGCGGGGCGAAGTAGCGCGCGATCAGGGCTTCTTCGCCGGAGCGCGCCGTCTCTTCGCCCGCGTGCGGCAAGTGCCGTCAGGCCTTCTTCGGCGCGGCCGGGATGCCGAACTCGGTCGAGCGCGCCTCGCGTCCCACCCGGTCGAGCACGGCGTTGACCATGCCGGGCTCGTCACCGGCATAGAAGCTGTGGGCGACGTCGACGTATTCGGAGATCGCCGCGCGGGCCGGCACGTCGCGACGGAACAGCAGCTCGTAGGCACCCGCCCGCAGGATCGCGCGCAGCACCACTTCGAGCCGGCGCAGCGGCCAGCCCTTGGAGAGCGCGGCGTCGAGCTTCGGGTCGATGGCTCGCTGCTCCTCGACCGCCCCGCGCAGCACGTCGCGGAAGAAGGCGGTCTCGGCCGGCGGATGGACGACGCCGTCGACCTCCTGGCCGATCCAGTACGCCTCGAACTCGGCGAGCGCCTCGATCACGCCCTTGTCCGAGATTTCCATCTCGTAGAGCGCCTGGACCACGGCCAGCCGCGCGCCCTTGCGCAGGCTCAGCGGGGCGTGCTTCGGTTTGGTGTTCGTCTCCGGCGCGGCCGGAGTCTCGGCGGGCTGGCTCATCGGGTAGGTTCCAGGTTGGCGGCGCGCTTGATCGCGACGAGGCTCAAGGCTGCCTCTGCCGCGCCGCCGCCCTTGTTCATCTGCGAGACCCGGGCGCGCACCAGCGCCTGCTCCATGGTCTCGACGGTGAGGATGCCGTTGCCGAGCGGCAGCCGCTCGGCGACGGACAGGTCCATCAGAGCGCGGGCGCTCTCGCCCGCGACGATGTCGTAATGGCCGGTCTCGCCGCGGATGACGCAGCCGAGCGCCACCGCCGCGTCGTAGGGCTCGCCCCGCCGCTCGCCGGCCTTGAGCAGGATCGCCATCGCGGCCGGGATTTCGAGGGCGCCCGGCACGGTGAAGACATGCGCCTCGGCGCCGACCGCCTGGATCGCCCCGCGGGCGCCGGCCAGCAATTCGTCGGCGATGTCCTCGTAGTAGCGCGCCTCGACCACCAGCACGCGGGTGCCGGCAAGGCTTGCGAGGATGGTTTTCGGCGCGGCCGCGTCGCGGTTCTGGGCTACCATGGGCTCGGACGGGTCCGGGGATGGGGCGATGGGGAGGGCCGGAGGGTTAGCCCAGAAGCCTTCCGCTCCACAAGCGGCGCCGCGAGCCGTGCGGCGATGCGCGGGACGCCGTGCGGGCCATCGACGGTGTAGCCTGTCCGAAACACGAGGAGCGGAAGCCGGCATGAGCGAGGGAATCGAGGCGGCTCTGGCCACGCTCCAGGCGGAGCTGAGCGCGACGCAGCAGCTCGTGAAGATGCTGCTGGTGCAGCATTCTCTCGACCGTTCGCGGGCGGAGCCGACCGGCGCCATCGACGAGCTGGGGCGCGATTTCTCGCGGATTCTCGGTGAGCTGGCGCGGAGCACGAGCAACACGACCGAGCGGCAGCACTTTGCGTTGGTGACCGAGGCGCTGGAGGCGCAGCTCGACAGTGCAAGGCAGCTCGCCCGGTCGTTTGCCGTTCGGGAGGGAGAGTAGGGGGCTTGTTAAGGCCGGCGCCGCTCGGCTGAGCTCACCGGAAAAGCCCGGTCACCGTCGTTCCGGGGCGTTGTAGGCGAACTCGGAATCCACCCGTGATGCGCCGTCAAGCACGGCATCTCCGGCGGATTCCGGATTCCGCTACGCGGCTCCGGAATAACGCTCGTAGTGTTTGTGGTTTCTCAAGGTAAACCGAAGCAAAATCCGTAAAATTCGACGGAAATCCGCTCGCATCGTTCAAGCACGTCTCGCGGAAACCGGGTATCCGCGCCGTCCGTCCCCGCCGATTTAACCGCCGCGAAGTCCCGCCCGCCCGAACACTGCCCGAGACGAGGCGGGGCCACGAGGCCGGCGCCGATCCAGACAGGCGGGCAGCATGGCGGTCGCGAGCGTTAGACGGGCGGAGAGGCCCACCCCCATTCTCGGCCGGCGGCCGGTGCCGCTGGTGATCGACCTCGACGGCACGCTGCTGCGGACCGACCTGTTGCTTGAGGGCGCGGTCTCGCTGCTGCGGCAGAACCTGCTGATGCTGTTCGCGATGCTGCTGTGGCTGCCGCGGGGACGGGCGTATTTCAAGCGCAAGGTCGCCGAGCGGGCCGTGCTCGACATCGCGACGATGCCGGCCAACGCCGCGCTCCTGGCCCATATCGAGGCCGAGCGGGCGCAGGGCCGCGAGATCGTGCTCGCCACCGCCGCCGACGAGCTGATGGCGCTGAAAGTCATGCAGGCCTTCCCGGTGTTCGACCGGGTGGTGGCGAGCGACGGGGTAAAAAACCTCAAGGGCGCGGCCAAGGCGGCGCAACTCGCGACCCTCTATCCGCAGGGCTTCGACTATGCGGGCAACGCTGCGGCGGACCTTCCCGTCTGGGCGCGCGCGCAAAACATCATCGTGGTCGAGGCGCCGCGCGGCGTCGCACGGGCGGCCCGCGCGCTCGGCAAGCCGGTGCAGGAATTTCCGGCGGCCTCGCGGCTGCGCGCCCTGGCGAAGGGCCTGCGGCTGCACCAATGGGCTAAGAACGGCCTCGTCTTCCTGCCGCTCCTGATCGGCGGGAAAGCCGGCGAACCGGCGGCCTGGGGGCTCGCCGCGGCGGCCTTCCTGGCGCTCGGCCTCGTAGCCTCGGCGAGCTACCTCCTCAACGACCTGCTCGACCTGCCGCACGACCGCGCCCACTGGTCGAAGCGCGAGCGCCCGCTGGCGAGCGGGCGGCTGCCGCTGCCGGCCGGCATCGCGGCCACGATCCTCGGCCTCGCGGGCGGCCTCGCGGTGGCCCTGGCGGCGGGGCCGGCGGTGCTCGTCGGCGTCCTCGCCTATCTCGCGCTGACGCTGACCTACTCGGCCTGGCTCAAGCGGGTGCCGATGCTCGATGCGCTGACGCTCGGCAGCCTGTTCACGCTGCGCATTGCGGTGGGCGTCGCGGCGGTCTCGGTCGCGTGGTCGCCCTGGCTGCTGACCTTCTCGATGTTCCTGTTCACCTCGCTCTCCTTCGCCAAGCGCCACACCGAATTGCGGGGCGCGGCCAAGCGCGGGCGCTCGGGTAAGCTGTCGGGGCGGGGCTACCAGAGCGCCGACGAGCCGGTGGTGCTCGCCTTCGGCATCGCGGCGGGGCTCGCCAGCGTCGTCATCTTCATCCTCTACCTCGCCAACGAAGCGTTCCGCCACGCGGTTCTGGCGGCGCCGCTGGCGCTGTGGGTGTTTCCGATGGTGCTGGTGCTGTTCATGGGCCGGGTCTGGCTGCTGGCGGGCCGCGACGAACTGCACGACGATCCCGTCGCCTTCGCGGTGAAGGACCGGCCGAGCCTCGCGCTGGCCGGAATCGCCGGCCTCGCCTTCGGCATCGCTGCCTTCGGCCTGCCGCAGGGGTTCTTGGCCGGATGGGGGCTGTGATGCGAGCAGCAGATAGTGAAGTCATCCGCTTCCTGATCGCGGGCGGCTCGGCGGCGGCGATCAACTGGGGCGCCCGCATCCTGCTCTCGCTGGCGCTCCCGTTCGAGGCGGCGCTGATCGTCGCCTACGCCGTCGGCATGGCCGCGGGCTTCTGGCTCTACCGCCGCTTCGTCTTCCGCGGCGCGGGCGCCGGCTCAGTGCGCGGGCAGCTTCCGCTGTTCCTGGCGGTCAACATGGTCGGAATGGGGGTGGTGCTCGCCGTGAGCGCGGGCTTCGTCGCCGCGCTCGGGGTGCTTCTGCCGGGATTGTCGCTCCCGGTGGCCGAGGCGCTCAGTCACGGCGTCGGCATCGCGGTCGGCGCGGTCGCCAACTATTTCGGCCACCGCCTGCTGACGTTCTCCGCCCAGCCTCAGACTCTGTAAACCGCGAGCACGACGAGCGTCGCGAGGTTGGCCACCACGCCCCAGGTGACGAGGAGCGGCAAAGCCGCGAAGGCCGGCGGTCGCTCGCCCCGTGCCATCAGCACGATCAGGATCGGCAGCCAATCGAGGGTGTAGCGCTGGGTCGCGATCTGCGCCGCGCCGTTCGAGTGGTAGAATAAAGTGATGCCGGCGATGATCGCGATCACCGCAGCACCCGCCGCGAACACCCGGTCGAGCCGCGCGTAGAACGCCAACAGCACCCACGGGCTCGCGACGAGCAGCGCAGTGCCGGCCATGTCGAAGCCGCTGAGCGTGGTGAGCCCCGGTCCGCCGAACTCGAAATGCAGGCCCTGCAGGAACAGGTAGAGGGTGTTGAACAAGAGGTAGTCGCGCGAGAACAGGCCGGTCTCGCGGATGCGGTGCCAGATGAAGCTCGTCTGATCCGGGTTGTGGATGAAGCCGTAACCGGTCTCGGTCGGGCTGCCGAAGCGGGCGTAATTGTAGGCGAAATAGACCGCGAGCGCCGCCGCCACCGGGATGCCGGCGAGCAGCACCGGTTTCACCGCGCCGCGCAGGGTTTCAAGCAAAGGCCGCTCCCGCGGCAGGCAGAGGAACAGCAGGAACAACGGATAAAAGATCGCCATCTGCCGGCACAGGAAGGCGAGGCCGACGAACAGGCCCGCGAGCGGCAGCGAGGCCCGGCAGATCGCCGCCCACAGGCTCAAGCTGATCATCAGGAAGCCGACGGCTTGCGCGAAGAACCACACGCCGTCGGCCCGCTGCGTGACTTGGTAGAGCGGGCTGGCGAAGGCGAGGGCCGCCAGCAGCCACATCGCGTCTACCCGCGCGACGCCGAGCACCCGCAGGATCGCCCGCCACGCGAGGAGGCTCACGGCGCTCAGCGCGAGGCCGAGGAAGACGAAGCCCTTGAAGCCGGGGAACCCGAACAAAGCCACGAACGGCATCGCCACGATGGCCGGCAGCGGCGGGAAGATGACGTAGGTGCGGCCTTCAAACAGCGCGCAGTCGATCTCCGGGCAATTCTCGATCCAGAGCCGCCCGTGCAGGAAGGCGTCGGCCAGCGCCCCGTGCGAGTTGAGCCCGGCATCCTTAAGCCCGCCGCGCAGCATGAGCAGGGCGAGGAGCGCCGCACCCGCGAGCGCCGTCACCCCGGTCAGCACCCGGTCGCGCCGGGCCTCGAATCCATCACCCGCCATCGCCGTCGGCCGCCCCTCGCTCGCGAATCGCGGGCGGCAGCTTTCAGGATGAACGGTTAAGACCTGATTCACCCTGCCGGAATCGCGACTCGGAGCGGTTTCGGGCGGAATTTCCGTGCAAGACGCCGATCTTCACGTCGGTTTGGTTGAACACGCGGCTCGGACACGCGTTTCCCCGACCTGCGGACGGCCGCCTTTGAGCCGGCCCGCCACGCGCGAGTCCCCTCTTGTCCGCCCCAACACCCCTTCATCTCGTGCCGTCCCCGTCCGAGGCCGCGAGCGACGACGCCTTTCCTCTCGTCGCGATCGAGCGGCTGCGCCGGACCGGCCGGCTTTCGGCGCCGCTGCCCATGGCGCTCGGCGGCGAGGGCTTGTGCGAACCCGAACAGATCGGCGCCCTGCGTCGTCTCCTCACCGACATGGGGCGCGACAGTCTGCCCGTGGGCCGGCTCTACGAGGGCCACGTCAACGCGCTCGCTCTGGTGCTGCGCTACGCCGATGCCGAGACCCGCGCGGTGCTCGCCCGCGATGCCCTCGACGGTCACCTGTTCAGCGTGTGGAACACCGAGCCGAAGGGGAACGGCTTGGCGCTCGATGCGGTCGGCCGGCTCTTCGGTGCCAAGAGTTTTGCCTCGGGCGCGGGCTTCGTGACCCGGCCCCTCGTCACCGCGCGGATGCCCGACGGGCGCAGCCGGATGCTGGTGATGCGGCTCAAGGCAGGCGAGCGGGCCGATCTCAGCGAATGGCGCGTCCACGGCATGCGTTCGACCGCGACCGGCACCGTCGATTTCTCCGGCCTGACGCTGAACGACGGGGCCGTGATCGGCGCACCCGACGACTACTTCCGCCAGCCGTTCTTCTTCGCCGGCGCGTGGCGCTTCCTCGCGGTGCAGCTCGGCGGAATGGAAGCCGTGGTCGAGACGTTTCGCACCCACATGCGGACGACGGGCCGCGGCGGCGATCCGCACCAGCAGGCCCGGTTCGGGCGCAGTCTGATCGCCCTCGAATCCTGCCGCCTCCTCGTTGCGCAGGCCGCTGAGATTGCCGCCGCCGAGGCTTTGGCGCCGGAGCGGGTCATAGCCTGCGTCAACCTCGCCCGCGCCGCAGTCGATCAGGCCGGGCTCGACGTGCTGACGCTCGCCCAGCGCTCGGTCGGCCTCGCGGGCTTCCTCGACGATCATCCGCTGGAAGCGCAGATGCGCGATCTCGCAACCTACCTGCGCCAGCCAGCGCCGGATTTTGCGCTCACCGGCATGGCCGCCCACGTGCTGGAGGCGGAGACGCCCCTGCACGAACTCTGGGAAGTTCAGTCATGAACGACCGCCACGCCCACACCCTGCCGGCGCGCTACTTCGTCGATCTCTACGCCTCGAACCCCGATCCGTGGCGCTTCACGTCGAGCGATTACGAGCGAGAGAAGTATGCCGCGACGCTGCACTCCCTTCCGCAGGCGCGCTACGCCCGCGCGCTGGAAGTCGGCTGCTCCATCGGCGTGTTCACCCGCGAACTCGGGGAGCGCTGCGCCGACCTCGTCGCGCTCGACATCGCACCTTCAGCGATCGAGGCGGCCCGCGCGCGCTGCGTCGACCGTCCGCAGATCGATTTCGTCGTCGGCGCCGTGCCGGAGGTCTGGCCGGAAGGTCACTTCGACCTCATCGTCCTGTCGGAAGTGCTCTATTTCCTCGACCGCGACGACCTCGTCCGCCTCGTGAAGCGGGTCGAGCGCAGCCTGATGCCAGGGGGCGATTGCGTGCTGGTGCACTGGACCGGCGAGACCGACTATCCCCTTGCCGGCGACGAGGCCGTGGAGGGTTTCGTCAGTGGTGCCTCATCCTTTTGTCGCCCGCTCGCGCAGTGGCGCCACGAGCAATACCGGCTCGACGTGCTCCGGTCGGGCCATGAGGCCGGCTGAGCCTTTTCGCCATCCGCTCTGGGTGCGCCTGACCCACTGGATCGGCGCGGGCGCCTTCATGACGCTCGCGGTCAGCGGCTTCGCGATCCTGCTGGCGCTGCCGCGGCTGTTCTGGGGCGAGACCGGCTCCAACGATTCCCCCGCCTGGATCGTCCTGCCGCTTCCGGTCAATCTTGAACAGACCGGCTGGGGCCGCAACCTCCACTTCATCTCGGCCTGGGTCTTCGTGCTGAGCGGCGCGCTCTACGGGCTCGCTGCCCTCGTCACCGGCCATCTCTTCCGCCGTCTCGCGCCGGACCGCGACCAGCTCCGCCCCGGCAGCCTCGTCAGCGAAGTCCGCGACCATCTCCACATCCGCCCGCCCGAGCCGGTCTCGGGCGGGGAGCGCTACAACGCCCTGCAAAAGCTCGCCTATCTCGCCGTGCTGCTGGTGCTGGCGCCGGTGATGCTGTTGTCCGGCCTCACCATGTCCCCCGGCGTCACGGCGGCCTACCCCGAGCTGTTCACGCTGTTCGGCGGGCGCCAATCGGCCCGCACGATCCATTTCCTCGCGGCCTTCGGGCTCGTGGCCTTCCTGCTGGTTCATCTCTGGCAGGTCGCCGCCAACCGCCCGCTGCGGCTGCTGCGGGGCATGATCACCGGCCGCCCCGGCGGTAAGGCGGAGGGGGCGTGATGGTCGAGATTTCTCGGCGCGGCCTGTTGCTCGGCTCCTCGGCGCTCGGCCTCGCGCCCTGGCTCGGCGGGTGCGAACTGATCGAGGGCGGCCCGAGCCGGCCCGGCCTGTACGGACTGAGCGATACCCTGACGCTGGCCACCCAACGCTTCCTTTTGCGCGACCAGCCGCTCGCCCGCGAATTCCCGGCGGACGCGATCTCCAAGGTCTTCCCGACAATCAACACCACCGATCCGGACAACCCGGATTACCGTCGGTCGAAAGCGCAGGGATTTTCCGATTGGCGCCTGCCGGTGAGCGGCCTCGTCGAGCGCCCGACCGCGTTCTCCCTCACGGAACTCAAGGCGATGCCGGCGCGCACGCAGGTGACGCTGCATTCCTGCGAGCAGGGCTGGTCGGCCATCGGCGGCTGGACCGGCGTGCCGCTGTCCCACGTGCTGGCCAGCTGCGGCCTCAAGCCGGAGGCCCGCTTCATCGTGATCCGCTCGGTCGACGGCTGGTGGGACAGCTACGACCTGTTCGACGCTCTCCACCCGCAGACGATCCTGGCCTACGGCATGAACGGAGGCGACCTGCCCGTCGCCCACGGCGCGCCCGTGCGGCTGCGGGTCGAGCGGCAGCTCGGCTACAAGTCGCTCAAATACCTCGCGAGCATCGAGGCGACCGACCGCGTCTCCGGCCTCAGCCAAGGCCGCGGCAGCATGGTCTCCGAACTCGGCTTCTCGTGGTACGCCGGCATCTGAGAGCGGCCTTTGGGAGGCGGCAAAAAAGCGGGCGCTCGGGGCCGGAGGGGCTTGAGTCCGCTCCGGCCTGCGCTTATAGAACCGCTCGTCGGCGGCGGGCACCACCCGCGGTCAAGACGTCGCCGAAACCTCCAGCGGTTCGGCGAGAGAGGTTGGGGCCTTAGCTCAGCTGGGAGAGCGCTTCCATGGCATGGAAGAGGTCATCGGTTCGATCCCGTTAGGCTCCACCATTCCTCTACACTGGGTACGTTGACGACAAGACCTTGCCGAGACCTCCAGGGGTCATGGCGAGATGGTGCGGGGCCTTAGCTCAGCTGGGAGAGCGCTTCCATGGCATGGAAGAGGTCATCGGTTCGATCCCGTTAGGCTCCACCAAACTTTTGGTCCGCAGACAGCCGCCTCCGGGCGGCTTCTTCGTTTGCGGCTCTCCCCTGCACCAACCATGATGGACCTTTGCCAGCCGGCGATCTATGCGCTGCACCATGGATGCGGCGGCCAGGATGCTGATGGCGGGACTCGCGACGGCCGGTGCGCTCTCGTTGCCGGCCGAGGCGCAGTCGCAGCAAATCCGACGAGAGGCGCAGGATGAGGCCGGGACGCGCGCGGTGATCGAGACCCTCAGCGCCCGCCTTCTGGCCGCGCCGAGCGCCACTGCCGTGCTGGAGGCGTGGTGCGCCGAGCGCGGGCTCTCCGCCGATCCCCGCCTCGTCGCCGTGCGCGTGCCGGGCATCGACAAGGCGCCGAGCCCGCTCCAGCGCGAGCGTCTGGCGGTCGGGCCGGACGAGACCGTGCGCTACCGCCGGGTCCGGCTTACCTGCGGCGCCCACGTCCTGTCGGAGGCCGACAACTGGTACGTGCCCGGACGGCTGACCCCTGAGATGAACGCGGCGCTCGACGGCACGCAGGTGCCGTTCGGCGCGGTGGTGCGCCCGTTGAAGCCCAGCCGCCGCAACCTCTCCCTGCGCATGCTGTGGCGCCCTGAGGACGGTGCGGTCCCCGGCCCCGACGCGCCGCTGTTTTCGGTCGAGGCGGTGCTCTCCACCGGCGGCGTGCCGTTCTGCGAGGTGGCCGAGACCTATACGGGTGCCGTGCTGGCCCGTGGTGACCGCTGAGGGCGGGCGTCTCAGCAGCCGCTCATCCGAGCGTCCCATCCCCATCCATCCCCCCTCATCCTGAGGTGCCGCGCAGCGGCCTTGAAGGAGGGTCTGGATTGGAGAATCGCCATTCGAGGCGCACAGGCGCTCAGAGCCGCGCCAGCAACTCGGTCTTCTTCTGCGCGAACTCGGCCTCGGTGAGCACGCCCTTGCGATGCAGCTCGGCCAACCGTTCGAGGATGGACAGGATATCGTCGGCTCCGGTCATCGGCGACGCAGGCTTGGCCGGAGCCGGCGTTTCCTGGCGTGGTGCGGGGGACGATTCGGGCTTGGGGGGCGGCTCGGCCTTCGGCGCCGCCTTGGAGCCCTCGGCCTCTTTCGGTTCGGCTTCGACCGGCGTCAGGTCGCTCAGCGCAAAACTGCCGGCCGGGCCGCTGAACCGGAACGACCCCGTACCGCTCTGCTGCTGCGAGACGCCGGTCAGCTCGCGGTCGCCGAGATCGTAGAGCCTGATCCGTCCGCCGGTCTCGACGGCGAGCCGCCGGCTCGTCGGGAAGAAAGCGTAGCGCGTCCCGTCCTGCGCGCCGACGCTGGAGGGCACGCCGAGCCCCTCCGGCCACCAATTGCCTGCGCCGGGCAAGCCGTGCGTCTCCGGCGGCGGCAGGGTGGCGGCGAGTTCGGTGCAGAGGGCATCGACCCGCGCCTTGAGGGCGTGGTCGTTCATCCGCCCCACCATGATCATGCCGCCGCGCGACCACTGGCCGAGGCCGCCGAGGTCCGGATGGTCGAACTGCGCCATGTTGCCGTGGCCGGCCTCCAGCGCCCGCGCGAGATGCTGCACCACATCGACGCTGACCCCGTGCCGTTCGGCGACCGCCGCAAGGTTCGCCCGCCGCTCGGCCGTGTCTTCGCTCATGTCCGACCGCTCCTGTCGTCTTTCCCGGCGGGAAACGCCTTCGCTCCTGCCGAGTTTCGTGTCCGGGTCACAGGCAAGCGTTGCCACATCCGCCCACCCACGGAAATAATTGCTGCGATGCGGCTTCCGCCGGGAGCTTCACCGTTGCGTGAACGTTCACAGACGCGACGGGGCCACCGCGGGGGGGCCCGCCACGCTGACAATTGGAATGACGATGGCCGATCAGGACAGGATTGTGGGCTCGAAGCCGCGCGTCGCGCGCTCGCGCATCCGCGAGGGCTCGCCCCATCCCCGCGGGGCCACCTGGGATGGGCGCGGCGTCAACTTCGCGCTGTTCTCGGCGCACGCCACGAAGGTCGAGCTGTGCCTGTTCGACGACGCGGGCGAGAAGGAGATCGAGCGGATCGAGCTGCCCGAATACACCGACGAGGTCTGGCACGGTTACCTGCCCGATGCCCGCCCCGGCACGATCTACGGCTATCGCGTCTACGGCCCCTACGAGCCCGAGGCCGGCCACCGCTTCAATCACAACAAGCTTCTGATCGACCCCTACGCCAAGGGCCTCGTCGGCACGATCCAGTGGAACCCGGCGCTCTTCGGCTACAAGATGGAGACCGGCGACGACCTCACCTTCGACGAGCGCGACTCCGCCCCCTACACCCGCCGCTCGCGCGTGATCGACCCCGCCTTCACCTGGGGCCGGGACGAGAAGCCCCGCGTGCCGTGGGAGCGCACGATCGTTTACGAGACCCACGTGAAGGGCTTCACCAAGCTGCATCCGGCGGTGCCGGAAAAGCTGCGCGGTACCTATGCGGGCCTCGGCAACCCGGCGGTGCTCGACTACATCAAGAGCCTCGGCATCACCTCGGTCGAGTTGCTGCCGGTGCATTCCTTCGTGCAGGACGACTACCTGCAGCAGAAGGGCCTCATCAACTATTGGGGCTACAACACCATCTCGTTCTTCACGCCGGCCCGGCGCTACGCCGCGGTGCCGGACTTCGCCTTCTCCGAGTTCAAGGAGATGGTCGCGCGCATGCACGGCGCCGGCCTCGAGGTGATCTTGGACGTGGTCTACAACCACACCGCCGAGGGCAACGAGAAGGGCCCGACGCTGTCGTTCAAGGGCGTCGACAACGCCTCCTATTACCGGCTGCTGCCGAACCAGCCGCGCTACTACATCAACGATACGGGCACGGGTAACACCTTCAACCTGTCGCATCCCCGCGTGCTGCAGCTCGTCACAGACTCGTTGCGCTACTGGGCGACCGAGATGCGAGTCGACGGCTTCCGCTTCGATCTCGCGACGATCCTCGGCCGCGAGCCCTACGGGTTCGACGAGGGCGGCGGCTTCCTCGACACCTGCCGCCAGGATCCCGTGCTCAACGACGTGAAGCTCATCGCCGAGCCGTGGGATTGCGGCCCCGGCGGCTATCAGGTCGGCGGCTTCCCCCCCGGCTGGGCCGAGTGGAACGACCGCTTCCGCGACGACGTGCGCGGCTACTGGAAGGGCGACGGCGGCCTGCTGCCGGGGCTCGCCTCGCGCATCACCGCGTCGGCCGACAAGTTCAACAAGCGCGGTCGCCGGCCTTGGGCGTCCGTCAACTTCATCACCGCGCATGACGGCTTCACGTTGAACGATACGGTCTCGTACAACGAGAAGCACAATATGGCCAACGGCGAGGACAATCGCGACGGCCACGGCCACAACCTGTCCTACAATTACGGCGTCGAGGGCCCGACCGACGATCCGGCGATCCGCTCGGTGCGCCTGCGCCAGATGCGCAACCTATTGGCCACCCTGTTCCTGTCCAAGGGCACGCCGATGCTGCTGGCCGGCGACGAGTTCGCCCGCACGCAGAACGGCAACAACAACGCTTATTGCCAGGACAACGAGGTGAGCTGGGTCGATTGGGGCGCCATCGGCGAGGAGGAGCGGGATCTCGCCGAGTTCACCCAGCGCCTGATCCTGCTGCGCAACGCCCTGCCGATGCTCTCGCGCGGTCGCTTCGTGACGGGCGCCTACGACGAGGAGTTCGGAGTCAAGGACGTGACGTGGCTGACGCCCGCCGGCACCGAGATGGCGCCGGAGAACTGGAACGACGGCAATTCCCGCTCGCTCGCGGTGCTGCTCGACGGGCGCGCCCAACCCTCGGGCATCCACCGCCGCGGCGAGGATGCGACGCTGCTCCTGTTCTACAACGCCTATCACGACGTCGTCGGCTTCACCTTCCCGGACACGCCCGGCGGCACCGCCTGGACGCGGCTGCTCGACACCAACCTGCCCGACGACCAGGAGGTCGAGAGCTTCAAGGTGGGCGAGAGCTACGCGGTCACCGGCCGCTCGATGCTGATGTTCGTTCTGAAACCCGACGAGAGCCCGGACGGCGAACACAGCGCCACCGAACGCTCGTACCAGTACGTCATGCAGGCCTTCGAGCGGGCGAACGTCGAGAGCGTCCGCTTCGGCATCGACACGGAGGAATGAGAGCGGCACGGCGGGCGGGGGGGACTCATCATCCTGCGCCCGCCGTGTCATGAGACGCGCAAGAGGGCTGTCGGCGGCGTCCGTCCGCCGGCCGCCCCGTGCCGGAGGGCGGCTTGTCGATGACCGATATTCCCGAAAAGCCGTCCCACAATGTCCATCCGCGGGTCGAGGCGGGGCTGGCCGGCCACGAGTTCGAATCGGGCAGCGGCATCTTCTTCGCGGCCGTCGAGATGACGCGCATGCCGATGACGGTGGTCGATCCGAACCTCCCCGACCAGCCGATCGTCTTCGTCAACCAAGCCTTCCTGACGATGACGGGCTACGACAAGGACGAGGTCGTCGGCCGCAATTGCCGCTTCCTTCAGGGTCCGGACACCGACCCGCAGGCCAAGGCCACTTTACGCGCGGCGATCGCGCGGGAAGAGGACATCGCGATCGAGCTGATCAACCACCGCAAGGACGGTTCGGCCTTCTGGAACGCCCTGTTCGTCAGTCCGGTCTACAACGCGGCCGGCGACCTCATGTACTTCTTCGGCTCGCAGCTCGACATCACCCGCCGCAAGCAGGCCGAGGAATCGCTGAGCCACGCCCAGAAGATGGAGGCGCTCGGCCAGCTCACCGGCGGCATCGCCCACGACTTCAACAACCTGCTCCAGGTCATCCTCGGCTACGCCGATTCGCTGGCGACCAATCTGGATCGCCCGGATGCCGACCGCGCCCGGATGGGCCGGGCCGTCGGCAACATCCGCGACGCCGCCGAGCGCGCCTCGACGCTGACGGCACAGCTCCTCTCCTTCGCCCGCAAGCAGCGGCTGGAGGGGCGCACGCTGAGCCTGAACGTCCTCGTGGAGGAGATGCGCCAGCTCGCCGGGCGCACGCTCGGCGAGACGATCACCATCGAGACCGACCTCGCCCCTGGCCTGTGGTCGTGCCGGATCGACCCGACCCAGGCCGAGGTCGCGCTCCTCAACATCCTCATCAACGCTCGCGACGCCATGCCGGAGGGCGGGCGCGTCACCGTCGCGACCCGCAACCGCGAACCGGGTTCCTCCGGTGGATCGCGCTGCGTCGCCGTGGAGGTGACGGATACCGGCTCGGGCATCCCCTCCGACGTGCTCGCCCGGGTGATGGACCCGTTCTTCACCACCAAGGAGGAGGGCAAGGGCACGGGGCTGGGCCTCTCCATGGTCTATGGCTTCGCCAAGCAGTCCGGCGGCACCGTGCAGATCGAATCGGTGATGGGGGAGGGGACCACGGTGCGCCTGCTCTTCCCGGCGAGCGACGAGGCCGGCGCCGAGGCGTCGTCCGGCTCCGGCTCGTCGGTGTCGCGCGAGCCGCAGCGGGGCAGCGAGACCGTCCTCGTCGTGGACGACCGGGCGGAGGTGGCCGAACTCGCCCGCGCGATCCTGCGGGATTACGGCTACGGCACGCTGCTCGCCCGCCACGGCCGCGAGGCGCTGGAGATCCTCGACGACCATCCCGAGATCGACATCCTGTTCTCCGACCTGATCATGCCCGGCATGGACGGCCTCAGCCTCGCCCGCGAGGCGCGCCGCCGCCGCCCCTCGCTCAAGGTCCTGCTCACCACCGGCTACGCGGAGGCCTCGCTGGAGCGAACCGGATTGCCGCGTCCGGAGTTCGAGATTCTGAACAAGCCCTACCGCCGGGCCGACCTGATCCGGCGGGTGCGGGCGGTCCTCGACGCGCCGGGAGCTTGAGCGGCGCCGATCACGGATGAGTCGGATGGCCCGCGGCGACAAGTCGAAATACACGGACAAGCAGGTCCGCAAGGCCGAGCACATCGCCGAATCCTACGAGGCCCGCGGCGTGCCGGAACCAGAAGCGGAAGCCCGCGCCTGGGCCACAGTCAACAAGGACGACGGCGGCGGCAAGAAGCCTGGCGGCTCCGGCCGGGGCAAGGCGACCGGCCATCCCGCGGCCCACAAGGGCGGCCGGACCGGCGGCACGGCCTCCACCTCGCGCACGCCCGAACAGCGCTCGGCCTCGGCGAAGAAAGCGGCCGAGACGCGCAAGCGCAACGCGGCGAAGACGGCAGGCTGAATGCGCCGTCGCAAAACCCTCCCCCCACTGCGGGGGAGGGTGGCCCTCGCGTCAGAGAGGGGCGGGAGAGGGAAGCGACGCTTCCGGACGATACCGAGCCGGCCCCTCACCCGCCCGCTTCGCGGGCACCCGCTCCCGCAGAGGGGAGAGGGTGCCCACCAGCAGCGCTTACGCCATCGCGGCCTTCAGGTTCTCATCGACCTTGTCGAGGAAGCCGTCGGTGGTGAGCCACTTCTGGTCCGGGCCGACGAGCAGCGCCAGATCCTTCGTCATGTGGCCGGCCTCGACGGTGTCTACACAGACCTTCTCCAGGGTCGCGGAGAACTTCGCCAGATCGCCGTTGTCGTCGAGCTTGGCCCGGTGCGACAGGCCGCGGGTCCAGGCGAAGATCGAGGCGATCGAGTTGGTCGAGGTCGCCTTGCCCTTCTGGTGCTCGCGGTAGTGGCGCGTCACCGTGCCGTGGGCGGCCTCGGCCTCCACGGTCTGGCCGTCCGGCGTCATCAGCACCGAGGTCATCAGGCCGAGCGAGCCGAAGCCCTGCGCCGCCGTGTCCGACTGCACGTCGCCGTCATAGTTCTTGCACGCCCAGACGTAGCCGCCCGACCACTTCAGGCACGAGGCCACCATATCGTCGATCAGGCGGTGCTCGTAGACGAGCCCGAGCGACTGGAACTTCGACTTGAACTCCTCGTCGAACACCTTCTGGAACAGATCCTTGAAGCGCCCGTCGTAGACCTTGAGGATGGTGTTCTTTGTGGACAGGTAGACCGGGTACTTGCGCGCGAGGCCGTAGTTGAACGACGCGCGGGCGAAGTCGATGATCGACTGGTCGAGGTTGTACATCGACATCGCGACGCCGGCGTCCGGGAACTTGAACACCTCCTTCTCGATGACGGTGCCGTCGTCGCCCTCGAACTTGATCGTCAGCCGGCCCTTGCCCGGCACCTTGAAGTCGGTGGCGCGGTACTGGTCGCCGTAGGCGTGGCGGCCGATGACGAAGGGCTGGGTCCAGCCGGGCACGAGGCGCGGCACGTTCGAGCAGATGATTGGCTCGCGGAAGATCACGCCGCCGAGGATGTTGCGGATCGTGCCGTTGGGCGAGCGCCACATCTCACGCAGCTTGAACTCCTCGACGCGGGCCTCGTCCGGCGTGATCGTGGCGCATTTCACGCCGACGCCGTGGCGCTTGATCGCCTCCGCCGCATCGACCGTGACCTTGTCGCCGGTCGCGTCGCGGTGCTCGACGCCGAGATCGTAATAATCGAGATCGAGATCGAGGTAGGGGTGGATGAGCTTGTTCTTGATCTCCGCCCAGATGATCCGGGTCATCTCGTCGCCGTCGAGCTCGACGACCGGATTGGCCACCTTGATCTTCGCCATGTCGGTCCCTCAGTGATCCGGTGCCGCGCGCTCGGCCGGTTGCCGTCCCGCACGTGTCCCGAAACCGCGTCGCCGCCCCTATAACGCAGCGCACCAACACGACAAAGCCGGGCTGCGGGCGCCTGTTTCGGACGCGCGATTCTGTCACCGCCCCGCTTGGCCGGCGACAGAGCCCGCGCAGGCGAGAACCGCGCCAGTTCGGGTGGGACGGGTCAAACGGGTGTCGCTCCCGGACAAGCGCATGGGGCCGCATCGCCTTACCCGGCCTGGACAAACCGGCCCGGCGCTGCGACGAACCGCGCCGGATCAAGACCTTAAGGAGACACCATGAGCGACCGCATCATCCTGCGCGCCGGCGAAGCCCTCGTCGCGGGCGGCCCGCCCAACACCGCCGCCGAGCCCGAGGTCATCATCGGCGAGCTCGACGGGCCGGTCGGCACCGCGCTCGCCACGCTTACCGGCGATCAGGTGGTCGGCCATTCCCGCGTGTTCGCGCTCCTGAACACCGACATCATGGTCCGCCCGGTGACGCTGTGCGTCTCCAAGGTGAGCGTGACCGAGAACAAGTACACCTCGATCCTGATGGGCACGGTGCAGTACGCCATCGCCAACGGCGTGCTCGACGCCGTGCGCGCCGGCTACATCCCCAAGGAGAAGGCCAACGACCTCGGCATCATCTGCTCGGTCTGGCTCAGCCCCGGCATCATCCAGGACCAGAACATCGACCACAAGGCGCTGTTCGACATCCAGCGCCGGGGCATGACCGAGGCGATCCGCAAGGCCATGACCAACGAGCCGTCGATCGACTGGCTTCTGGAGAACCAGGACAAGATCGTCCACAAGTATTACCAGATGGGCCTCGACGGGAAGATCTGATTTTTTTGGGAGTTTGCGCCGCCGGCTTCGCTGGCGGCGCGCTGCCTTCGATACACGCCATCATTCCGGGGCCGCGCAGCGGAACCCGGAATCCACTCGCGTTGCGCCGCTGTACCAACTGATGCGGCCAGTCATGGATTCCGGGTTCGCCTTCGGCGCCTCGGAATGACGACCGTCGTATCGAAGACATTCCGTGACGGCACCGACTGCATGGCCCTCGCCGCGGATTGATGACATCACGCGCGCATCGCCTCCGAACCCGACGCGCCAACGATCCCCATGACCGCCCCCATCGTCATCCTGGTCGAGCCGCAACTGGCCGAGAACATCGGCATGACCGCCCGCGCCATGGCGAATTTCGGGCTGTCCGAGTTGCGGTTGGTCGCGCCCAAAAACGGCTGGCCGAAGAAGGGCGTGCGCGAGGCGGCCTCGGGCGCCACGCACGTGCTCGATGGCGCAAAAGTCTACGCCACGCTCCCCGAGGCGATTGCCGACCTGCACGCCCTGTTCGCCACCACGGCGCGCGAGCGCGGGCAGATGAAGCGCGTCTTCGCGCCCGAGCCCGCCATGGCCGAGGTCGCCGGACGGATCGGGCAAGGTGAACGGATCGGGCTGATGTTCGGGCGCGAGCGGGTCGGGCTCACGAACGACGAGGTGTCGCTGGCCGACGCCATCGTGACCTTTCCGGTGACGGAGGAGTTCCCCTCGCTCAACCTCGCCCAGGCCGTGCTGCTGATGGGCTACGAGTGGCGCCGCTCCGCAGGCCTCGCCACCCTGCGGTTCTCCGGCGAGATGCTGTCGCCCCCCGCGACGCGGGAGGCGTTGCTGTCGCTGTTCGCCAGCCTGGAGGCGACGCTGGGGTGGGCCGGGTTCTACCCGCCGGAAAAGCGCGAGATCATCGCCCGCAACATGCGCGACATGCTTCACCGCATGAGCCTGACCGAGCAGGACGTACGCACGTTCCGCGGGGCCCTGCGTGCGCTGAAACCCCGCGGCGAGACGGATTAGTCGATCCGGATCACGATCTTGCCGACATGGCTGGCCTCGGCGAGCGCCGCTAGAGCGGCGGGCGCCTCCTCGAAGGCGAAGGACGTATCGATCACCGGCTTGATCCCGTGCAGCGCGATCACCCGGTTCATGGCCTCGAACATCTCCCGCGAGCCGACCGCGACGCCACGCACGAGGCAGCTCGCGCCCAGAATCGCCAACGGGTCGATCGCCTCGCCCTCCGCCAACAGGCCGATCAGCCCGATATGGCCGCCGGGGCGGGTCGAGGCGATGGAGCGCGGCAGCGTGCCGGTGCCGCCGACCTCCACCACATGATCGACGCCCGCGCCGTCGGTCAGGCGGCGCACCTCGCGCTCCCATTCGGGATGGCTGCGGTAGTTGACGGTCTCGTGGGCGCCGAGCGCCATCGCCCGCTCCAGCTTGGCGTCGCTTGATGAGGTCGCGATCACCCGCGCGCCTGCGGCCCGCGCGAGCTGGATCGCGAACACCGAGACGCCGCCGGTGCCGAGCGCAAGCACGGTCTCCCCGGCCTTGAGCGGCTTGCAGCCGTACAACGCGTTCCAGGCGGTCACGGCAGCGCAGGGTAGGGTGGCGCCCTCCTCGAAGCTCAAGTGGTCGGGCAGGCGCACGAGGCCGTCGGCGTCGAACACCCCATACTCGGCCAGGACGCCGTCGATCGCGCCGCCGAGCGCCGTGTGCCACATGTCCTCGACCTGCGCGCCGCCGAGCCAGCTCTGCGAGAAGATGCCGGCGACCCGCTCGCCGCCCTGGAACCGACGCACGCCCTCACCGACGGCGACGACCTCGCCGGCCCCGTCCGAGACCGGGATCAGCCGGTCGAGGTTGACCGCGAACGGATAGCGGTTCTGGGCGATCAGAAGGTCTCGGTAGTTGAGCGCGGCGGCGCGCATCCGCACCAGCACCCGCCCGCGCCCCGGCTCGGGCTTTTCGCGCTCGGTGAGGCTCCAGCTGTCGAGCCCCTTGGCGGCGGACATCTCGTAGGCGCGCATCGAGCGTTCTCCGTAGTTGCGTCGCGTCCGCATATGGGGAGAGGCCGCCCCAAAGCGACCTTTTACGCGCTGGTCTCGGCTAACGGGCCCGATTCTCATCCCTTGCCCGGCGTCGCCAGGGGTAAGGGACAGCCAGGATCAGCCTTGACTGTACGTTTGCGCTCAATCTATTAGGTATAGCATCATGCATATTGATCGATGAGAGCCTGCCGTGAAGCGCCTCCTCCCCTGGTTCGCAACGACGCTCGCGGCCTTGCTGCTCGCCGCCACGGCCCTAGCATCGGACCATGGCATCGACACCGAGCACCTGTTCGGCTTCACCGAAGGCTCGGACATCGGCGCGCCGCCGGAGAAGGAGTTGGAATCCGAGACCACGGCCCGGCTGGGCAAGCGCGGCGGCGCGTTCCGCGCGGTCGATTCCGCCCTGGTGCTGAAGGTGCCGCTGAGCGACCGCTTCCGCCTCGCGCCCGGCCTCGCCTTCGCGGGCTACACCATGCGCAACGTGCCGGGCCTCGACGACCGCGAGGTGGCGGCGCTGGCCGGCGGCTTCGTCGAGACGCGGGCGCGGATCTTAACCCGTGACGAGGCGCCGTTCGGGCTGACCCTAAACACGGTCATCGGCGCGAGCCGCCTCGACGCGGCGACGGGGCTCGGCGCCCGCGGCCTCTCGGTCGAGGCCGGCCTGCTGATGGACCGGGAGATCGTGCCGGGCGAAGTCGTGGCCGGGCTCAACGTGGTCTACGCGCTCGGCCGCTCACGGCTCGACGGGATCGCGGGCGACCAGCAAGCGTCGAACCTCGAAGTCTCGGGCGCCGTAGCCAAGCGCTTCGGGCCAGGCCTCTTCCTCGGCCTGGAGGCCCGGTATCTCCGCGCCTATTCCGGCCTGGGTCTCGACCGCTTCGCCGGGCAGGCGGTGTATCTCGGGCCGACCTTCTACAAGGAGCTGACCGAGGAGACCTGGGTGTCGTTCACTTGGGGGACGCAAGTGGGGGGCAGCGAGGCGCGAACGGGCGAGGACCGCGACCTGACGAACTTCGACCGGCATCAGGTGCGGCTACGGATCGGCACGCATTTCTGAGAGCCGGTGACGGGCTCATCCGACCCAACCCCCTCATCCTGGGCCGCCGCATCAGCGGCCTCGAAGGAGGGCTTCAGCGTATCGCGCGATCCCTGGAGCTCCACCTTCGAGGCTCCGCTTCGCTGCGCACCTCAGGAAGGGGGGATGAGTGAGAGGCGCCGGGCTAAGGGGCCCGAACGCTTCATGGCCTGATCTCGATCGGCGTCCCGGCATCCACCCGCGCATAAATTTCTCGCATCTCGGCGTTGGTCACGCCGACGCAGCCCTGCGTCCAATCCATCATCCGGTGCAGCCGGCCGGCCCAGGAGAAGCCGTTCATCAGGCCGTGGATCATGATGTCGCCGCCCGGCGGCTCGCCGCGGGCCTGCGCCGCCGCCGCGTCGGCGGGGGAGGGGTAGGAGACCTTGAGCGAGAGGTGGGCGACGCTCCGCGGGTTGCGATACGCGATCGCGTAGGTGCCTTCCGGCGTGCGCCCGTCCCCCTCGCGGGTCTTGTGGCCCTCGGGCGTGAAGCCGAGCGAGACCGGATAGGTGGCGAGCACGGTCTCGCCGCGCAGGAGCGTCAGGCGGCGGGCCGCCTTTTCCACGAGGATGCGGTCGGCCCGCTCGGGCTCCGGCACCAGCGGCGGCTCGGTGCGGCCGATCTGAAGATAGTCGGCGGCCACGACGCCGCCCGCGCCGAGCCCGAGGAGGGCGAGAACGGCGAGGAGGCGTCGGCGCATGGCTCAGGCGACCTTGGCCAGCGCCTGCTCGATGTCGGCGATCAGATCCTCGGGGTCTTCGAGACCGATCGACAGGCGCACCGTCTCCGGGCCGACGCAAGCCGCCGCGCGCTCCTCGGGGCGCAGCTGGCGATGGGTGGTTGTGGCCGGGTGGATCGCCAGCGTCTTGATCTCGCCGATGTTGACGAGGTGCGAGACCAGTTCGAGCGCGGCGATGAACTTCAGCGCCGCCGGCTCGCCGCCCTTGAGCGCGAAGGTGAAGATCGAGCCCGGCCCCTGCGGGCAGTAGCGGTTGGCGAGCGCCTCGCCGGGCTGACCCGGCAGGGCCGGGTAGCTCACCCATTCCACCGCGGAATGATCGTGGAGATAGGCGGCGATCTGTTTCGCGTTGGCGCAGTGGCGCGCCATGCGCAGCGGCAAGGTCTCGATGCCGGTGAGCGTCAGGAACGCGTTCATCGGCGACAGGCCGGGGCCGAGATCGCGCAGGCCGAACAACCGGCAGGCGACCCCGAAGGAGATGTCCGGAAAGCGCTCGCTGACGATCAGGCCGTCGTAGTCGGGCCAGGGATCGTTGATTAGGTTGTAGCGCGAGCCCTTCGAGGCCCAATCGAAGGTGCCGGCGTCGCAGATCATGCCGCCGATCACCTGCCCCGAGCCGCCCAGGAACTTCGAGGTCGAGTGGACGACGATGTCGGCGCCGTACTCGATCGGGCGGATGAGGGCCGGCGAGGCCAGCGTGTTGTCGATGACGAGCGGCAGGCCGTGCTTCTTCGCGACCGCCGCGATCCCCTCGATGTCCATCACGGTGGCGCAGGGATTGACGATCGACTCGCAGATGATCGCCTTCGTGTCCGGCGTGATCGCGGCCTCGAACGCCTCGGGCGTCAGGTCGGCGGCGAAGTGCGGGGTGAGGTCGTAGCGGCCCTCAAGTCGGCGCATCAGGCCGAGCGAGCCGCCGAACAGGCGCGGCGAGGCGACGTAGGCGTCGCCCGACTGCATCAGCGTCATCATCACGAGGAGCACGGCCGACTGGCCGGACGAGACCGCCACCGCGGCTTTCGCACCCTCCAGCGCGGCGACCCGGCGCTCCAAAGCGGCGACCGTGGGGTTCGAGCCGCGGGAATAGGAGAAGCCGGTCTTACGCATGGCGAAGATGTCGGCGGCCTGCTCCGTCGAATCGAACACGAAGCCGTTGGTGAAGTAGATCGGCTGCGCCCGCGCGCCCGTGGCGGGATCGGGGGCGGCCCCGGCATGGACCGCCTGCGTGGCGAAACGGTAGGACTTGGGCTCCGGGCTCATGGTTCGACCTGACAATCGCGGTGTGGCCGGTCTTCTGCCGTGAAACGCGGTTCGGTGAAACCCCGGTGGTGCGGAGGCAGGGCTGCGGCGATAGCCGTCGCCGCGGGTCTATGTGCCCTTCGATTCACCGCAACGTCATTCCGGGGCGCCGCAGGCGAACCCGGAATCCACGACTGGCCGCGACGGTTCGACTGCGGCCGGGCACCGCGCATCACGGGTGGATTCCGGGTTCCGCTGCGCGGCCCCGGAATGACGGTGATTTGTATCCGTCAGAAAATCAGGCTGCGCGTTTGAGGCAGGCCTTCAGCGTCCGCACCAGCATGTGCGGCGCGTAGGGCTTGGGAATGAACCGCGCACCGTCCGGCATGTCGCCGGGGCCGGGCGTGCCCATGCCGGAGACGATCAGAACCGGAATCTCCGGCCAGCGATGGGCGACGACGCGGGCCAGGGCGAAGCCGTCCATCGAGCCCATCGGCATGTCGACGTCGGTCATCAGGATCTCGACGTCCGGCCGGTCCTTGAGGACGGCCAGCGCCTTGTCGGCGTGGGGCGCCTCCAACACGTCGAAGCCGGCCTCGGCGAGCGTGTCCGAGGCCTCCATCAGCAACAGGCCATCGTCTTCGACGAGGAGGACGACGGGGAGCGCTGCGGATTCTTCTGTCATCAGGGACGCAAACGATTCCGGACCGGGGGAGGTTGCGGCCTAATTCGCACCTGCAGCGAGGTCAAGGAAACCCTGCCCGCCATCCCTGAGTGAATGCGCCGCGCCGCGCGCCGCCTCAGGCGTGCACGGCCAAGGGCTTAGGCGTGGAAACGCCGGCCGGCCGCACCCGGTCGAGCGCCTCGGGGCGGGGGCCGCCGGTCGCCCAATCGAGCAGTTCCACGGTGTGGACGATCGGGATGTCCGTGCCCTTCCCGATCTGCGTGGCGCAGCCGATGTTGCCGGTGGCGATCAGATCGGGCTGCATCCGCTCGATGTTGGCAACCTTGCGCTCACGCAGGCGCCCGGCGATCTCGGGCTGGAGGATGTTGTAGGTGCCCGCCGAGCCGCAGCAGATGTGCCCCTCTGGCACGTCCTTCACGGTGAAGCCGGCCTTCTTGAGCAGCGTCTTCGGCTCGGTGCGGATGGCCTGCCCGTGCTGCATCGAGCAGGCGGAGTGGTAGGCCACCACGAGGTCGGTGTCCTCCACCGGCGGCAGCAGGCCGATCTCGGCCATGTACTCGGTCACGTCCCGGGCGATCGACGACACCCGCTTCGCCTTTTCGGCATAGGCCGGGTCGTCGCGGAACATGAAGCCGTAATCCTTGATCGTCGTGCCGCAGCCCGAGGCCGTCACGATGATCGCGTCGAGGCCGTCTCGATCAATCTCGGCGATCCAGGCGTCGATGGTGCGCTTGGCGAAGGCGTGGGAAGAGTGCTCCTTGCCCATGTGGTGGGTCAGCGCTCCGCAGCAGCTCTCGCCCTTGGGCTGCACCACCTCGACGCCGTGGCGGTTGAGCAGGCGGATCGCCGCCTCGTTGAAGTCCGGCCGCAGCACGCTCTGCGCACAGCCGCGCAGCAGCGCGACCCGGCCGCGGCGTTTTCCGGGGCCGGCATCGCGGCCGGTCTGGAACAGGTCGCTGACCTCCTGCGCCGAGGTGTCGGCGGGGAACACGCCCGGCCGGTCGAAGGGGTTGCGGTTGGGCAGCTCGGCCGGAGCGAGGTCGAGCATCGCCGCGAGCCGGTTGCCGACGCGCGGCACCTTGGCGACCAGCGGACGCAAAGGGGCGCCGATCTTGGCGCCCAGCAGCGCAAGGCGGAAGCGGTTCGGGTAGGGCAGCACGAAGGCCAGCACTGCGCGCAGAAGCCGGTCGCTGAGCGGGCGCTTGTAGGTTTTTTCGATGTGGGTGCGGGCGTGATCGACGAGGTGCATGTAATGCACGCCCGACGGGCAGGTCGTCATGCAGGACAGGCACGACAGGCAGCGGTCGACATGCTTGACTACCTCGCGGGTCGCCGCCTTGCCGCCCTCCAGCATGTCCTTGATCAGGTAGATTCGTCCGCGCGGGGAATCGAGTTCGTCGCCCAGCAGCAGGTAGGTCGGGCAGGTCGCGGTGCAGAAGCCGCAATGCACGCAGGTGCGCAGGATCTTTTCCGAGGCCGCCATGGCGGGATCGGCGAGCTGCTCGGGGGAGAAGCTGGTCTGCACGGCGCGTCCTCGGTCTGATTTTTCTTTGAGGCTGGCGGCTAGTTAGGGCGTCGTTCTTAGAACCGTACCAGATCGCGTTGCAATCGGTTCCGCGTCGCAGGCCAAGCCACACCCTTGGCCATACCCTCCGGCGTCATTCCGGGGCCGCGCAGCGGAACCCGGAATCCACCCATGATGCGTCGCGGCCAGTCGTGGATTCCGGGTTCGCCTACGGCGATCCGGAATGACGGTGAGAGAGGAGAAAAACTCAGCGCTCGCGCGAGGTCGAGAGCAGCCGGGCGATGAGCCAGATCGGCACCACCACCGCGGCGCCCGCCAGCACCCAGCGTCCGAAATCGTGGAAGGTGTCGAAGCCGAGATCGATGAGTTGCCGCACAAGGTCGTAGCCCTGCCAGAACAGCAGGCCCGGCGTCAGCCCGAGCATCGCCATCACGGCACCGACCAGCACCGACAGGAACAAGAGCTTGACCGCCACCGCCATCGGCGAGCCGCCGAGGAAGCGGTTGAGGGCCGAGCGGTGGCGCGGGGCGCCGTAGCGCGGGTCGGCGTAGCCGCTAGGTCCCGGGGGCAGGCCGCGCCGCGTGTCGTGATCGCCGATCATGCCGTTCCGGTCCTTACATCCCACCCGCCGGCCCGTCGCAGCGTTGCTCTGCCGCCACAGCCGTGTGAAACCGCGCGCCCCGATCCGTCGTTGGATGCATTCGCGGCTCCCGCCAGATGGCACCGAGGCGCGTTCCGCTCAAGATGGCGGGCTGCTTCTGACGTAAACCCGAGAAAGGCCCATGATCGACCACGCCCTGTTCGACCCGGCGACGATCGATCCGGAGACCAAGGCGCTCAACGCCGAGATCGTGGCCGCCCATGCCGCGCAGCCCGACCCGTGGTCGCTGCCGATCGCCGACGTGCGCGCCCGCCGCCGCCAGGGCACCCAGGCCTCGCCGGCCATGCCGCGCAGCGCCCGTGCCGAGACCCTGACCATCGACGGGCCCGGCGGCCCGCTGGCGCTGCGCGTCATCCGGCCGAAGGGGAAGGCGCGCGGCGCCTATCTCCATATCCACCGCGGCGGCTGGGTCTGGGGCGCGGCCGACGAGCAGGACCCGTGGCTGGAGCGCATCGCCGACGCCTGCGGCTTCGTCTGCCTCTCGGTCGAGTACCGGCTGGCGCCCGAGCATCCCTATCCGGCCGCTTTGGAGGATTGCGAGGCTGCCGCCGTCTGGCTCGCCGGCCCCGGCCGGGCCGAACTCGGCGTCACCGCGCTGACCATCGGCGGGGAATCGGTCGGCGCGCATCTGGCCGTCATGGTGCTCCTGCGCCTGCGCGACCGGCACGGGCTCACCCGCGCCTTCCGCGGCGCCAACCTCAATGCCGGCTTCTACGATCTCGGCCTGACCCCGAGCGTGCGGCTGTGGGGCGAGGAACGCCTCGTCATCAACGGCACCGACCTCAAGCGCTTCGCCGACGATTACGTCCGCGACGGCATCGACCGGCGCCGGCCCGACGTGTCCCCGCTCTACGCCGAGCTGAAGGGCCTGCCGCCCGCTCTCTTCACCGTGGGCACCGCCGACCCGCTCCTCGACGACACGCTCTACATGTCGGCCCGCTGGGCGGCGGCCGGCAACGGCGGGCACACCGCGGTCTATGCCGGAGGGTGCCACGTCTTCGTGCGCTATCCGGGCCAACTCACCGAGCGGGCGTTGGAGCTGATCGACCGGTTCCTGATGGCGCTGGCGTGACGCGGGTGACGGGCTGGTCACGGCGCCTTACCTGAGCGGCGTGCCCCCTTCCGATCTCCCGCCGCACTTTTCCGCATGGTTCACCGAGCGCGGCTGGCAGCCGCGCCCGCACCAGCTTGAACTTCTGGGCAAGGTGCGGGCCGGGCGCTCGGCGCTGCTCGTTGCGCCGACAGGCGCCGGCAAGACGCTGGCGGGCTTCATGCCGAGTCTCGTCGAGCTGTCCGAGAAGGGCTCAGGCAAGCGCGGGCTGCACACGCTCTACGTCTCGCCGCTCAAGGCGCTCGCCGTCGACATCGCCCGCAACCTCGACGCGCCGATTGCCGGGATGAGCTTGCCCGTGACGGTCGAGACCCGCACCGGCGACACCCCCGCCCACAAGCGCACCCGCCAGATCGCCCGCCCGCCGGATATCCTGCTGACCACGCCAGAGCAGCTTTCGCTGTTGCTGGCGCATCGCGAGGCGGAGGCGTTTTTTGCCGGCTTGCGGACGGTGGTGCTCGATGAGCTGCACGCGCTCGTCACCTCGAAGCGGGGTGATCTGCTGGCGCTGGCGCTGGCCCGGCTTCGGCGGCTGGCGCCGGGGCTGCGGGCGATCGGGTTGTCGGCGACGGTCCGGGAGCCGGACGAACTGCGGAAGTACTTGGTGGCACAGACCACCAACCCTCCCCCCGCAGAGGGGGGAGGGGAGGCGTCGGTGCTCATGGCCGACCTCGTCGTCGCCACCGGCGGCGCCAAGGCCGACCTGCATATGCTCGACATCGGCCGCACGCTTCCGCTCGCCGGCCACACCGCCAAGCACGCCATGCCGGCGATCTACGACCTGATCCGCTCGCACCGCACGGTGCTGGTCTTCGTCAACACGCGGCTCCAGGCCGAATACACCTTTCAGGAACTCTGGCACCTCAACGACGACACGCTGCCGATCGCCCTCCATCACGGTTCGCTGGACGCCTCGCAGCGTCGCCGGGTCGAGGCCGCGATGGCGGCGGGGCAGTTGCGGGCGATCGTCTGCACCGCGACGCTCGATCTCGGCATCGATTGGGGCGATGTCGATCTCGTGGTCAATGTCGGCGCGCCGAAGGGGGCGAGCCGGATCATGCAGCGGATCGGCCGGGCCAACCACCGCATGGACGAGCCGTCCAAGGCCTATCTGGTGCCGGGCAACCGCTTCGAGATGCTGGAATGCCGCGCCGCCCTCGACGCCGTCGAGGAGGCCGCGCAGGACACGCCCGACGCGCGGCTCGGCGCCCCCGACGTACTGGCCCAGCACGTGCTCGGCATGGCCTGCGCCGACGCCTTCGCCCCCCTCGACCTCTACGACGAGATCGTCTCCGCAGCCCCCTACGCCAGCCTGACTTGGGAGGATTTCGAGGCGGTGGTCGATTACGTGGCGACCGGCGGCTACGCGCTGCGCGCCTACGAGCGCTTCGCCAAGATCCTCAAGGGGCCCGACGGGAAGTGGCGGGTGCGGGATGCGCGGGTGGCGCAGCAATACCGCATGAATGTCGGCACCATCGTCGAATCGACCCACGTCAAGGTCCGGCTCGCCCGCCACCTGCGCGGCAAGCCGGGGACTGTTCTGCCGAAGACCGGCAAGGTGCTCGGCGAGATCGAGGAGGATTTTTGCGAGACACTGACGCCAGGTGACACCTTCCTGTTCGCGGGCGAGGTGTTGCGCTTCGAGGGGCTGGCCGAGGACGAGTGCATGGCCACCCGCGCCGGCCCCGGCACCGATCCGGCGATACCGTCTTACGCCGGCTCGAAATTCCCGCTCTCGACCTTCCTGGCCGCGCGGGTGCGGGCGATCATCGCCGACCCGTTCGAGTGGGACCGGCTGCCGCCGCAGCTTGCGACCTACCTCGCGCAGCAGCGCCGCCACTCGGTGCTGCCGGGCGAGCGCGACTTGCTGGTCGAGACCTATCCGCGCTCGGGCCGCTTCTACCTCACCGCCTTCCCGTTCGAGGGCCGGCTTGCCCACCAGACGCTCGGCATGCTGCTGACCCGCCGGCTGGAGCGCGCCCGCCTGCGTCCCCTCGGGTTCGCCGCCAACGATTACGGTATCGCGATCTGGATGACGAAGGACGTGAGCGAGCGCATCGCCCTCTCGCCGGGTTTCATGGAAGCCCTGTTCGACGAGGACATGCTCGGCGACGATCTCGAAGCGTGGCTCGACGAGTCCGCCATGATGAAGCGTACCTTCCGCCAATGCGCAGTGATCGCCGGGCTGATCGAGCGGCGGTTTCCGGGCCAGAAGAAGACCGGCCGGCAGGTCACGATCTCGACCGACCTGATCTACGACGTGCTGCGCCGCCACCAGCCCGACCACCTGCTCCTGCGTGCCGCGCGGCAGGATGCGGCAACCGGACTCCTCGACGTGACCCGCCTCGGCATGATGCTGAGGCGCATCCGGGGGCGAATCATTCACCGATCCCTCGACCGGGTGTCGCCGCTCTCCGTCTCCGTGATGCTCGAAATCGGGCGCGAGCGGGTCTACGGGGAGGGGGCCGACGACATCTTGGCCGAGGCCGAAGCCGCTTTGCTCGAAGAAGCGCTCGGCTGAGGCTCGCCCCTCCAGACACGTTTGAGGATGCGACCTTGGCCCAGAGCCAACGACTCGAGAAGACCGTGAAGGGCACCGACCTGTCGCTCGCCGGAGAGGCGCTGAGCCTCGACCGCAGCGGCGCCCTGTGGCTGCCCGAACACCGTACCCTGGTCGTCTCCGACCTCCATCTGGAAAAAGGTTCGGCGTACGCGTCCCGCTCCGGCCAGTTCCTGCCGCCCTACGACACCCGCGAGACGCTGGGCCAACTGCACGAGGCGGTGCAGCGGCTCGACCCGGCCTGCGTGGTCGCGCTGGGCGATTCCTTCCACGACGCCCGCGGCCCCGAGCGGATGGAGCCCGGCGACCGCGCCATGGTGGCCGCCCTGCAGGAGGGCCGCGACTGGGTCTGGATCGCCGGCAACCACGATGCCGCCGTGAGCGAGGGCGTCGGCGGGCGCTATTGCGAGACCGTGTCGGTCGGCGGCCTGACCCTGCGGCACGAGCCGCTGGCCGGCGCTGCGGCCGGGGAGGTGGCGGGCCATCTCCATCCCTGCGGCAAGGTGTCGATGCGCGGGCGCTCGGTGCGCCGCCGCTGTTTCATCAGTGACGGGCACCGCCTCGTCATGCCGGCCTTCGGCGCCTATGCCGGCGGGCTCAACGTGCGCGACGCTGCCTTCGAGCCGCTGTTTCCGAAGGGCTTCACCGCCTACCTGCTCGGCGACGGGCGGGTCTTCGCCATCGGGAAATCGATGCTCGGGCGCGACTGACCTCAGGCGCTGCCGAAGTCTTTCGGGCTCGGCGCCTCGTCGTCGAGGCGCGCGATCAAATCGCGGAAACGGTCAGGGATCGGTTGTTGGACGACAGAATCGTAGAGGTTGCGCAACTGGTTTCCGATGCGCTGCTGGGTGTGGTCGCTCAGTCCGCTGCTTTGCGCCGCATCCGGCCGATCGCCGGCTCCCGGTCCGCCGGCCGGCTCGTCCTCATTCATCCTCGGTCGATCCCCTTGGGCCGCAGTGACTCGCCGCGATTGTGTTGCGGCTTGACATGAGTCATGGCTTCGGCAGCAACGCCGCCCTACGGGTTCGGTTCCGAGGTGGCTCAGGAACGGACGGGGCAGCGCCGCGTTAGCGGCGCATTGATAACGACAGAAGAGCGCAGAGGCTCAGGGGAATCCATGTCGACAGCACAACTGGTCGTGCAGCACCTGCCTTACCTGCGCCGCTACGCCCGCGCCCTCACCGGCAGCCAAGTGGCGGGCGACGCTTACGTGGCCGCGACCCTGGAGACCTTGGTCAACGAACCCGAGACGCTCGGCCGCTCCTCCAACGTGAAGGCCGATCTCTTCCGCGTCTTCACCCGGATCTGGAACTCGCTCTCGGTCAACGGCCACAGCGAGCAGGTGCAGCACGATCTCCCGGCGGAAGTCCGCCTCGGCCAGATCACGCCGCTGCCGCGCCAGGCCTTCCTGCTCTCCTGTCTCGAAGGCTTCTCCGAGGAGGATGCCGGCGTAATCCTCGACGTGGACGTCGCCAAGGTGCGCGACCTCGTCGATGAGGCCGGCCGCGAGCTCGCGGCCGACATGGCGACCGAAATCCTCATCATCGAGGACGAGCCGCTGATCGCGATGGATCTGGAAGCCCTGGTCGAGGGCCTGGGCCACAACGTCATCGGCGTCGCCCGCACCCGCACCGAGGCGATCAAGATCGCCTCCGAGGGCAAGCGCCCCGGCCTGATCCTCGCCGACATCCAGCTCGCCGACGGATCGTCCGGCCTCGACGCGGTCAACGACCTGCTGAAGACCTTCGAGGTGCCGGTGATCTTCATCACCGCCTATCCCGAGCGCTTCCTCACCGGCGAGCGTCCGGAGCCGGCCTTCCTCATCGCCAAGCCGTTCCAGCCGGCGAACGTCTCGGCGGTGATCAGCCAAGCCCTGTTCTTCCAGCAGAGCGCCCGCCGCCGCGAAGCCCGCAGCGCCTAAGTTCATTCTGCGATCGAACGAGAAAGGCGCCACTCCGGCCGGAGCGGCGCTTTTCCTGCGTTTCGGGGATGCTCGACGGCTCCGATACGACCTTCGTCGTCGTTCCGGGGCGCGAAGCGAACCCGGAATCCACCTGTGACGCGACGCTGTACGAACCGTCGAGGCCGGTCGTAGATTTCGGGTTCCGCTGCGCGGCCCCGGCCTGACCGCGGAGGGTGATGCGATCGGCCACGAAAAAACGGGCCGGACTGCTGTCCGACCCGTTGAGAAGGTTCCGGCCGATGCACAAGGGGAATGCGGGGAGGACCAGATGGCCGGGTTGCTGTCTCAACGGTTCGCCGGGGGGAGGGTTCCGGATCGGTCGCTTTTTTCGCCCACGCGGCATTTCGGCAACGTTTCGGGGCCGCCGAGCCGCCTCCGCTCCCCGCGAATCGCCAGCCGGTTAACGCGCGCAATACTGTCCTGCATCGAAGCGGCACAGTGAAGGAACCGCAGAACGCATCGCCGCGTTGTGCCGACATCCTGTCAAGCTCCCCTTTCGGAGATCGCAAAGATGCTTCGGCCCAGCTTCGTTCTCGGCGTGACTGGTCCTGCTGCGATCCTGACCCTGATGGTCCTGCCGATGGTGCGGCACGGCGCCGACGCGCTCGCCGCGCCGGCCCCCGCGCCCCGCCTGGCGATGGAAGCGCCGGCCGCCGCGCCGCTGCCGGGTCTTCGCCCCTACGACACCGCCATCAGCCCGATCCGTGTCGCCACCGCGCCGCGCCCGCTCGACCGCTTGAAGCCCGGTGCACCGACCCGCGAGGTTCAGGAGCTGCCGGCCAAGCCCAAGCGCCTGACCCGCGAGGGCTGCGAGACGCCGATCAGCTCGCTCGCCGGCCCCGAGGCCCGCCGCATGGTGCCCGGCCGCTGCATGGCCTGAAGCATCGGCCCGCAAACAGGGAGCCGGCTTTCGGGAAAGGCCGATGCAGTTCTAAAACTCAGGCCGACACCTTCTCGACATCCGCCGTCAGCCCGCCCGGCCCCATCCGCTCGCGGGCGACGAGTCGGTCGCCCGGGCCGAACGGCCCGAGCGGTACGTCCCGGTCGGGCAGCACCACGGTGGTCAGGCTGCCGACATGAACGAGCACGTATCGCTGGAGCTGCAGCGATGACGCCGCCCAGCGTCTGAGCTGGTCGTGATACGGCGCCCGCTTCCAGGCGTTGGCCTGCCCCGGATCGACCTGCACGTTCATGAACCGGGTCACGGGGTCGAGACTCAGCACCATCTTGGCCCGGTCGGGCCGCCATTCCGGCCCCATCCAGTTCTCCGTCATCCAGAGGCAGTGGAACGCGCGGCAATGCTCCGGCCGCGTCGCATGGATGCCGCAGCCAGCGCCGGGCTTGAGGTGCCGGCACCAGCGCCCGGCGGGGCTTTCGACGGCTGGCACCTCGTAGACCTTGCAGCACAGCGTGCAGGGGCCGCATTCCCGGCCCGGGGCGGGCGTGGCGACGATGGCGGCGGGGTCGAGCATCTGCGAGAAGTTCCGGGCGGCGTGCGCGGGTGCGGCGCCTTCCTGAGCGGCATTGCCGCCGTTAGTGTGGCGGTCGTGCCGGCCGTTCCCGTCGGCGAAGCCGCCGGTCCGCCGCCATGCTGTCGAACATCGCCGCCCGCGACGTCGAGACCCTGATCCACCCCTACACCAACCTCTCCACCTTCCGGGAGACCGGCTCGCTGGTGCTGGAGCGCGGACACGGCGTCTGGGTCTACGATTCGGACGGGCGCCCCTATCTCGAAGGCATGTCGGGCCTGTGGTGTACAGCGCTCGGCTACAGCAACGAGGAACTGGTCGAGGCCGCCGCCGAGCAGATGGGCAAGCTGCCCTTCGCCCATCTCTTCTCCGGCCGCAGCCACGATCCGGCGATCGAACTCGCCGAGACGCTGAAGGAGCTGATGCCGGTCCCGACCTCGAAGATCTTCTTCACCTCGTCGGGCTCCGAAGCCAACGACGCGCAGATCAAGCTGCTCTGGTACATGAACAATGCGCTGGGTCGCTCGCGCAAGAAGAAGATCATCGGCCGCCGCAAGGGCTATCACGGCGTCACCGTGGCGACCGCCTCGCTGACCGGACTGCCCGCCAATCACACCGACTGGGACCTGCCGATCCCCGGCTTCCTGCACGCCGCCTGCCCGCACCATTACCGCGGCGCAGAGGCTGGCGAGACCGAGGAAGCCTTTTCCGCACGCCTCGCCGCGGAGCTGGAGGCGCAGATCGTCGCCGAGGACCCGGAGACTGTCGCGGCCTTCTTCGTCGAGCCGGTGATGGGCGCGGGCGGGGCCATCGTGCCGCCGGCCGGGTATTTTGAGGCGATTCAGCCGGTGCTGGAGCGCTACGACGTGCGCCTCGTCGCCGACGAGGTGATCTGCGGCTTCGGCCGGCTCGGCACGTGGTTCGGCTCCGAGGCGCTCGGCATCCGGCCCCACACGCTCTCGTTCGCCAAGGCGCTGACCTCCGGCTACCTGCCGCTCGGCGGCATCAGCATCGACGAGCCGCTCTACCGCGCCATGCTCGACGAGAGCGTCAAGCTCGGCGGCTTCGGCCACGGCACCACCTATTCCGGCCATCCGGTCGCCTGCGCGGTGGCCAACCGCGCGCTGCACATCTACCGGCGCGACCGCATCGTCGAGCGTGCCGCCGAGAAGGCGCCGCACTTCCAGGCAAGGCTGTCGTCGCTCGCCGATCATCCGCTGGTCGGCGAGGCCCGCGGCATCGGCCTGATCGGCGGGATCGAACTCGTCGCCGATAAGCGCGACAAGCGCCAATATCCGCCCAAGGCCGGGGTCGCGGCCCGCTGCGTCGCCTTCGCTCAGGACGAGGGGTTGATCGTCCGCTTCCTCATGGGCGACCGCATCGCGGTGTGCCCGCCGCTGGTCATCGAGACCGACGAGATCGACACCCTGTTCGAGCGGCTGCGCCGGGCGCTCGACCGCACCGCCGCCTGGATCGCCCAGGAAGGCCTGGAGCCGATGCCGGCGGTATGATGCGCTGCAATTGAATTTTGAATGCGCTGCGTCTCCGCCCGCACGGCCGAAGCAGCGCCTTCATCCGGTAAAATTCTGCTGAGTGCGTTGCAGGATCGGCGTTGTTGCAAAGCAGTATCAGGCCCGGACAAGAGTGCGGCTTCGCACCTGCTCATTTCCACGGCTTGCCCGAAAATCAGCCTTCGAGGGAACCTTAAGCTTACGTTCAGGTGAACGGGTCGATCCTTCTGTCGCCGACTTCGCAATCTCGCCAAAAACGGGCTGTTGAGTGGGTCTGCGCCCGGCACCGCCGCCGGGTGGATTTCGAGCCGAACCGGCCGCTCCCGGCCGTCCCGCCATCGAACCAGGACAGGACACATGTACGCCCCCAGCCGCACCTCGTCGTTCGCGATACAGCCGGGCAGCGCCCGCTTGTCGGTGACCGGGGACCGCGAGAGCTTCCGCCCCGTCGCCCTGCCGGCGCTCGCTGCCGCCGTGCATGTGAACGCCGCCGCTGTGAAGGCGGCCCGCGTCAAGGCCGCGGGGAAAGTGGTCCGGATCGTCCACGAGGACGAGCCCGTAGACTGAGAAGCGGGGCTTGACGCAGCCGCCGGGCCGGTGGCTCTGGCGGCATGCTGATCCTCCCGACACGACGGCAGGTGTTGACGGGCCTGGGCGCTTCCGCGCTCGGCCTCGGCACGTCGACCGGCGCCTATGCCTTCGTGATCGAGCCGCGCTTCCGGCTCGCCGTCACGCCCTACGCGCTCACGCCGCCGGGCTGGACGCCGGGACTCGCTTTACGCGTCGCGATCATCGCCGACATCCATGTCTGCGAGCCGTGGATGCCCCTCGACCGCGCCGCCGAGATCGTGGATGTGGTGAACGCGCTCGAGCCCGACCTCGTGCTGCTGCTCGGCGATTATCCGGCCTCGCGCAGCGTCACGTGGAAGCGGGTGCCCCTGCCCGATCTGGTGCGCCTGTTCGAGGGTCTGCGCTCTTCGCTCGGCACCTATGCCGTGCTCGGCAACCACGATTGGTGGGATGACCGGGAGGCGATGCTCGCGCGGCGCGGGCCGGTCGAGGTGCGCCGGCTGCTGGAGGCGCGCGGCATTCCGGTTCTGGAGAACGACGCGCTGCGCCTGATCAAGGACCGGCGTCCGCTCTGGCTTGCGGGGCTGGCCGATCAAGAGCCGTTCCTGCTCGCGGGCGATCCGCGCAGCCTCGCCGACATTCCGGCGACCCTCGCAAAGATCACCGACGATGCGCCCGTCCTGCTCATGGCGCACGAGCCCGACATTTTTCCGAAAGTGCCGAAGCGGGTGTCGCTGACGCTGTCCGGGCATACCCATGGCGGCCAGATCCGCCTGTTCGGCGTCTCGCCGATGCTCGCCGGCACGCCGCGCGAGCGCTACGCCTACGGCCATGTCGTAGAGGACGGGCGCCATCTCATCGTCTCCGGCGGCCTCGGGGTCAGCAAGGTGGCGGTGCGCTTCGGCGTGCCGCCGGAGATCGTGCTGCTGACTCTGGGGGAGGCCGCCGCGGCAGCGTAAGCCTGTCGGCGGCCGATCGGTCTGTCGTGTGAAAGGACGGATCGCAGCCGGCGTGATGCGCCAAGCTCCCGTGCCACCTACTCCTTTTCGCGAGGCCGGAGGACGACTTCGAATCGCGGTTCCTGCGGCGCGCCGCGCCCGACCGAGGCAGAGACACAAATCCTCGCTACGGAAATCCACAGAAATTACGTAGGCCCGCGGCGGCCTGCCGCATATCGCTGCGTGTAGGGCGTCGCCGGGCTCAGGCATTCGCGCCGGGCGACGTGCCCCGTCCCCGCGGCCGCGGAGCGACGCGGCAGCGGGTTTTTAAGTGTCTGTAAAATCGTGAGTTTTCCAATTCGCGTCAGCACCCGCTTAACATTTGCAATATTCACTTCAGCTGCCAAACCTTCGACGACAGCTCGGTGAAATGTCATCGACTACACGTTCGCCGCTCTTCATCGGAACGCGGACCATGTCAGATACACCCTTCCGCCTCGATTTCACATGTCATACAACCGTGCCAGCAACGCCGAGCTGACTTGCTCCGCGCCGACGGTGAGCTTACCGTCATCTAAGTAAACCCTCGGACCGAGAAGGCAGCGCCATGGACACCACCGAACAGGATGCGGAAACCGCGCGCCTCATTACACTGGCCGCGGATGTCGTCTCGGCTTATGTCAGCAACAATCATGTCCAGAGCGCCGACCTGCCGCGCCTGATCGGCGACGTGCACGAGGCGATCCGCTCGGTCACGGTCAGCGCCAAGCCCGCCAACAGCGGCCCGCCGAAGGCGACGCCGCAGGAGATCCGCAAGTCGGTCAGCCACGATTTCCTGATCTCGTTCGAGGACGGCAAGCCCTACAAGACCCTGCGCCGCCACCTGACGCTGCGCGGCCTGTCGCCGGAGGCCTATCGGGCCAAGTGGGGCCTGCCGAACGACTACCCGATGACTTCGGCGAGCTATTCCGAGCAGCGTTCCGAGCTGGCCCGCGCGCTCGGCCTCGGCCAGCAGCGCCGCCGCCCCGACGGCGAGACGGTCTCCGAGGCGCCCGCCGTCGAGCCGGAGGCCGAGGCCGAAGCCGCCCCGGCCAAGAAGCCTCGCGCTACGCGGAAGAAGAAGGACGCCTGAGTTTCAGCCCGGCCGGCGCGTCGGCGTGAGCCGTACGCCCGGCGCCGGGCGCTCCAGCAGCACCTCGCGGCGGAATCGCACGAGTCGGGCCGGGCGCCCGGCATTGCCGCTGGTCACGTCCTCGGTCTCCTCGACCAAGCCCTGCTGCGCGACGAGCCGGCGGAAATTCTGCTTGTGCAGCCGCGTGCCCGACAGCGCCTCGACCGTGCGCTGGAGCTGGAGCAGGGTGAAGGCGGGCGGCATCAGCTCGAACACCACCGGGCGATACTTGATCTTGCCGCGCAGGCGGCCGATCGCGGTGGCGAGCACCCGGCGGTGGTCGAGCGCCATCGGCTCGCCGGTCACGCCCGCATCGTCCGGCACCGCCGCGCCGGCCTGCCCGCGAGCCTCCGGGATCAGCCCGGCCTCGAACAGCAGCTCGTAGCGCTCCAGCACGCGCTCCTCGTTCCACGCGCCGCCCAGGCCGAAACTGAGGCCGACCCGGTCCTCGCGCAGGCGCCGCAGCTTGGCGTCCGAGCCCCTGGCGACCCATTCCATCAGTCGCGGCTCGATCGCGGCGAGCGCCGCGGGGCGGCCCTCGCGAAAATCCTCCCAGGGCAGGTAGCGGTACCAGTTGCGCCACGCGGCTTCCGCGAGGCCGGCCGGGCGCAGCTCGCGCACCAGGGCGAGGTAGGCGACCGACAGCAGGTGGACGCCGCGCCCGCCGCCGTCGCGGTCCCGGTCGCCGAAGGTGTAGAGCTGCTCGACATAGCCGAGGCGCTGGTGGGTCTGCTGCTCGACCCAGGCGCGCAGGCCCCGCTCCAGGGTGGTGTGCTCGGGCACGAGCGGACCGGCGGGCAGGGCAGTGCTGCGGCCCGACGCTTGGCCCGCCGCCTGCACGGTCAGCGCCCGCGGCTCGCCGTCGGTGGCCGCGACGATGACGGCCACGAGCCCCACCGTCGAGGCGTTCGCGGCGCGCTCGGTTCCCTCCGCGGCGAGGGCGGCCACACCCGGTTCGGCCGTGCTCATACCCTCGGCCCCGATGCTCCCCGATGGCCCCGGGCACTCCGAGGCGCCCCGCTCATGCCGGATCGGAACGGGTACCGTCAACGGAAGTCCGGAAAGCTTCTAATGAACGCCGCCTCCGGCGCCGCGCAGGCGGCGGGCGACCTCGTGGCCGACTTCCGTCGCGACTTCGTCGACGAGGCGGGCCAGCGGGGGGTTGCGCAGGCCCGCCACGAGACCCTTCATCGCGACGGCATGGTCGGCGAGCCGGTTGGCGCGGCGCTGGTCGCGCCAATCGGCCGGGCCGTCGGCGCGGCCTTCGGTCAGGTCGAAGGCGAGCCCCTGGGTCGCCCGCGCGCCGGAGGCCGGGTCGCGGGCGCAGCGGCCCATCAGCCGGAGCCAACGCGGCCCGCCGGGGCCGGGGCGGGTGCGGAACTCCGCCTCGAACGGGCAACCGTCCCGGCCCGCCGCCCACAGCACGCTCTCCAGCCGCAGCGCGTCCTCCGCCTCGATCCGGGCGAGCGCTACGCCCAACGGGGCGCCGAAGGCCTCCGCCTCGGAGAGCGACAGCAGGCGCGCCAGCGCGGGCGCGAGGGCGAGCCGGTCGGTGTCCGGATCGTGCGCCCAGGCGCCGATGCAGGCGGAATGGACGAACGCCGTCGCGAAATCGGGGTGGAAGTCGGTCATGACGTCACCGGAACGAGACGGACGTGCGGGTACGCCGCGCTGAGACCGAGGCCCCGCTCGCCCGACGAAGAAACTTGAGGTAAATTTTAGCGGTCGATGCCGCTCGCAAAAAACCTTAGCGTCATATGATATCTCGCGTAAAGCGTTCAGTGCGCGGGGGCAGTTGTATCAACTTGAAGTATGGTTCTGCCGGGACCGGCAGCGGCGGGCGCTTTAACGGCCGGTTAACCATGTTGGGCCGAGATCGCGGATCAGGGAATCCCGGCATCACAGGACGCGAAGGTCCGGGCCGGACACCCCTTCAGGGGCCGCACGATGAAAGCGATCACGTTCGTCACGCAGAAAGGCGGCAGCGGCAAAAGCACGCTGTGCATCTCACTGGCGGTCGCCGCCCAGGAGGCGGGCCACAGCGTCTGCATCCTGGAGATGGACCGTCAGGCCACGATCACCGACTGGCTCGACCACCGCACCGCCGAGGGGCCGGAGGTGGCCCAGATCGATGCGACCCAGATCGACGCCGTGATGGAGCGGCTGGCCGAGTCGGCCTACGACTTCGTCTTCATCGACACGCCCGGCGTCGATTCCAACGGCACGCTCTCGGCGATCCGCGCGGCGGACCTGTGCATCATTCCCTGCCGCCCGACGCCTGCGGATCTGCGCGCGTTCAAGCCGACGCTCGCGGCGGTCTACCGGCTGGAGAAGAAGTTCGCCTTCGTGCTGAACCAGACGCCGCCGCGCTCCTACCGTATCCGCGACGCAGCCGATGGGCTCGCGGTGCTCGGCATCCTGCCCGACGTCAACATCGTCGCCCGCACCGACCATCAGGACGCCATCGGCGTCGGTCAGGGGGTGACCGAGTTCAACCCGAAGGGTCAGGCCGCGGGCGAGGTGCGCCGGCTGTGGAGCTGGATCGAGCGGCGGATGAAGGCGGCGCGCCCGCTGACCGGCCGGAACAGGGCAGCGGACGGCCATGTCCAGGCCGCCTAAGCTCAGCCTCGCCTCGATCGTCGCGGAGGCGACCCCGAAGCCGGTCCGCCCACCGAGCGCAGAGATCGTCACCTTCGACCGCGCAGCGGCCCCGCCCGCGGGAAACGTCGGCACGCTCAAGCAGCGCGCCAAGCAGATGTCGGTCTATCTCGAACCGCCGGTCTACGATCAGCTGCGCGACCTGGCTTACGCCGAGCGTACCAAGATGCACGGCCTGATGCTGGAAGCGCTCGATCTGCTGTTCAAGCAGCGCGGTGCGCGCTCGATCGAGCAGATCTTGGGCGAGAAGCCGCGCTGACGGGGGAGGGGAGGCGCATCCTTCCCTCGCTTTCCACCGTCGAGACGGCGCGATCGGCGACAATCCTGCCGGTCACGCGCCGTCATTACGAGGCGGAGGCACGGCGTCGCCGCGCCCATACGGCTCACGACCCCTTGCGAAATTTTGGCGCCGCCCGGCTTTTCTCAGCCGCCTCAATCCGTTGTCCCCACCTTCCCGCAGACCCGATCCGCTTCCGCCCCCTCCGTTCAGCCTTCCTTTACCGCGTCCGGATGATCCTCTGGGGACGGTCGGGCGCGTGATGTCCGGCGGCAAGCGTGATCCCGACGGCCCCGCTTCCTGCGGCCGGAGGGAGCCCTGTGGCGTAAAGCGGGAAGCGGGCGGGCAACATGGCGGGTGTCAGGACGGCCGGATTCCTTCCGGCGCAGCGTTCCCTGCTGGGTTCCTTGCCGGCGACACGCCTGCTCGCAGCCTGCGCGGTGGCGCTGCTGGCGGCCAATTGCGCCAACAAGCCCCCTCAATTCGCCGGCGCGGCCCCGTCCTCGGGCAACGGCATCGATCCGAAATACGGCGTGCGGGCGAGCCGGCGCGTCTACAACGAGGGTGACACGATCCCGAAGGGCGGCGGGCGCCGCTTCTCGGGCAAGCCCTACGTCGTGGCGGGCAAGACCTACGTGCCGCGCGAGGACGCCCGCGGCTATGTCCGCGAGGGGCTGGCCTCGTGGTACGGCAGCGCCTTCCACGGGCGCGTCACCGCCAACGGCGAGGTGTTCGACCGCCAATCCATCGCCGCGGCCCACCCGACCCTGCCGCTGCCGAGCTACGTCCGGGTGACCAACCTCGACAACGGCTACTCGATGATGCTGCGCGTCAACGACCGCGGCCCCTACCATGCCGGCCGCGTTATGGACGTGTCGGAGGAGGCCGCCCGCGCCCTCCAATTCCACCGCCGCGGCACCGCGCGGGTGCGCATCGAGTATGCCGGCAAGGCCTCGATCGCCGGCAGCGACGACCGCAAGCTGCTGGCGACGCTCCGCACCGACGGCAGCCCCGCCTCGATCGGCCGCGCGCCGGTGATGATGGCCGATCTCGGCCCCTCCGATCCCGAGCCCGCACCCGAGCGGTTCGAGCGTCCGTCCCGCGCGCTGGCGTTCAAGCCCGCCGAGGAGCGGGACGACGCGCCCGAGGCCGCACCCGCTCCGCGCCCGGCCCGGCCCGCGCCGATCATGCTGGCGAGCGCGGCGAACGTCGCGGTGCCGGCCGCCTTGCAGCCGACCGCTGCCCGCGCCGCTCCGTTCCGGCCCGTGGCCGCCGCGTCCGCCGTCGCCCCGCCGGCCCGCGAGCCACACAGGGCGCTGGCCGAGGTCGGGGGAAAGAGCGCTGCGCCCGCCGGCCATCGCGACGCCCCGTTGCGCCTCGCCCCGCCGCCGCTGCGGCTGGCCGCCGCTCCGCTCAAGGTGACGCCGGCCCCCGCCCCTATGCGCGTGGGAGCCGTCGCCGGCAAGGCGCCGGCCCGCCCGGCGGCGCCCGAGCCCACCGCGAGGATGGCGGCGATGCCGTCCTCCTCGAAGCTCGCTATCGCCCGCCTCGCCGCGGTCTCCGCCGGACCGGCCAAGCCCGCGGCCCCCACCGCCGCGCCGGCCAAGACTCCGGCCAGAACCTCGGCGCGCTCGAAGGTGGCGGGCGTCTACTGACGGCCCGTCGGACGCGGCCCTTCGCGGCCGCGCTCGTTCGAGTGCTGCGCTTCTCTCTATCCTCCCCTCAGGATGAGGGGATTGGGTGGGATGAGTCGGTCACGCACAGGGCCGGCCGAACTCGAAGCAGGTCAGACCGATGCCGCCCATCGGCGCTGTCGGTGCTCGACGATCGCGCAGACGAAGTGCGCCAGGGCCGAAAGGCTGCGGTGCGGGTCGCGGTCGATGCCCTGCCATACCGCTTCGAGGGCGACGACGCGCTCGCTGGGCTTGCGGTAGGCGCGCTCCAGCTCGTCCAGGGCATGGTCGAGCCGGGCGGCGACGGTGCCGTCGGGCACCGCTGCGAGGCGGTCGACGTGCTGGAGGCAGAGGCTCACGGGCGTCATGCAGCTCTCTTGGGGCTTGCGGCGGCAAAGTCGAGCTTCGCCAACCGGCTCTCCCCACATACTGCACTGAACGATCGGCCGGGCTCACAAGCCCGAGAGGTGGGAGCCCGCAGGGAAGGCGGCGGACGGGCCGCCTTCAGGCCACCGCCAACGCCGCCTCGAACCGGGCGCGGGCCTCGGCGATATCGAAGGGCTCGGGTGCGGTCAGGCGTGCGAGCGCGGCTTGGGCCCGGCGGGCGGCCTCGCCCGAGAGCCACGGTGTCCCTTCGACGACGCCCCGCATCTCGTCCATGCGGCCGTTACAGTGGAGCACGACGTCGATCCCGGCCGCAAACGCCGCCTCGGCCCGCGCGCGGAACGGCCCCTGGAGGGCGTGCATCGACAGGTCGTCGGTCATCAACAGGCCATCGAAGCCGATCCTTTCCCGGACGATCTCGCGGATCACCGTCGGCGACAGGGTGGCGGGGCGCTCCGGGTCGATGGCGGTGAACACCACGTGCGCGCTCATGGCGAGCGGCAGGTCGGCGAGCGCGCGGAAGGGACGGAAATCGCTGTCGGCGAGTTGCGCGCGGTCGGCGGCAACCTCGGGCAGGGCGAGGTGGCTGTCGCAGGTGGCGCGCCCGTGGCCGGGCATGTGCTTGATCACCGGGAGCACGCCGCCGGCCATGAGGCCCTCGGCGACCGCGCGGCCGGTGGCGATCACCGCCTCGGCATCGGTCCCGAACGCCCGGTCGCCGACGATGTCGTCTGAGCCCGCCACCGGCACGTCGAGCATCGGCGCGCAATCGACGTTGATGCCGACCTCGGCGAGATCGTGCGCCATCAGCCGGGCGCCGAGCCGGGCAAGATCGAGGGGGAGCACGCCGACGCGGCGGCCGGAGGGGTATTTCGGCCAGTGCGGCGGGCCCATGCGCTGCACCCGCCCGCCCTCCTGATCGATCAGGATCGGCGCCTCGGAGCGGCCGACGGTCTCGCGGAGGGACGCGGTGAGCGCGCGCACCGCGTCGGGAGTGCCGATGTTGCGCTTGAACAGGATGAAGCCCCAGGGCCGCACGTCGCGGAAGAAGGTGGTTTCCTCCGGGGTCAGGGTCGTTCCGGAGCAGCCGAGGATGACGGCGCGGGCGTCGGAAATTGGGGGCATGGGGCCGGCGTCCTCAAGGCGAACGGAAGGGGACGGCGCCGTCGCGCTCGTGCAGCCCGCGTTCCGGGATCACTTCGCCCACGACGGCAGGCGCTTCTCCTCCCCCTTGTGGGGAGGAGGGAGGATGTGGGGGCCAGGAGGCACCGCAGCGCCTCGTTCTGAACCACCCCCACCCCGACTCCCCCCCCACAAGGGGGGAGGGGACACGCGCTCTGTTCGGCGCTCGTCGTACCGACGAGTGAAAGAAAACTAATTCTTCGCCACGAAGCACTGGCCGCCCGCGCCCTGCAGCTCGGTGCAGAGGCTCGACGCTTCGTTCTTCGCGAGCGGCCCGACGCGGACACGGTAGATCGTCTTGCCGTTGACCTCGGCCTGACGGATCAGCTCGGGCTTGCCGGAGAGCTGGCTGTACTTGGACTGCATCTGCCGGAATGCGGCGCGGGCCTCGCTCTCGCTGCCGCGCACGCCGAGCTGGACCGAGAAGCCGCCGACGCTGGCCTGCGACGTGGCGGGCGCCGCATCGACGATCGGCTCGGCCGGGGTGCTGGCGGTGGTCTCGACCGAGGCGACGCGCTGGGGCGCCTTGCGCGGGGCGGGCGCGGGGGCCGGCTCGGCCTGGGCCGGGGTGGTCGCGTCGGCGACCGTGATCGGCGCGGCGCTGGCGAGCGTGCGCGAGGGCCGGCGCGGGGTCGCGGCGGGGGTCGAGCCGCCCGCGGCCTCGGGCAGGGTCATGGTCGGGATCGGCGAGTTCGGCCCCCCGGTGTCGGCGCCCACGGGCGAAGCGGCCTGGGCGGCGGCTTGCGCCGGAGGCGGCGTGTCGGGCTTGACCGCGACGGTGCGGACCCGGCGCGGCTCGCCCAGGGAATCGATGAGCATGCCGCCCTGGCCCGGCGTCGCGCCGCCCTGGCCGGCGACCGCGGGGGTGCCCTCGTTGCGCGCGGCGGCGGTGCGGGCCGCCTGGTTCACGTCGAGGGGCTGCTCCTCGCGGTTGACGATCTTGATCTGACCGTCCTTGGCGTTGCGGTCGTAGATCTGCTTGTTTTGGTCGGGGATCTCGACGCCGTCGGTCGCGGTCGGCTGAACCTTGAGCGGGGTCTTGTCGGCGAGCACGGTGATCGGGCCGGAGCCGCCGCCGTGGGTGCCCTTCCACGCCAGCGCGCCGCCGACGCAGACCGCCAGCAGCGCGAGGCCGCCGCCGACCTGAACCAGCCGGCCGCGGTGGCGCGGACGCTCGATCGGGCCGGCACGATAGCCTTCGCCGGCCTCGGCGAAGGCCGCCTGCTCCTCGCTCGGGTTGCCGGCGTAGAGGCCCTGCTCGACCGAGGCGAGGTACTGGTCGAAGGCGTCGGCGGGGTTGGCGGGCTGGCCGCCGGATGGGGTCGAAGGGGTCATGGCGGAGCGTCCCTGGGCGGTCGGGTCATCCTGCGCCGGGGCGGGCGCGTCGAGGAAGGTCGGCTCGACCCGGCCCGGCCGGGCCTCCGTGGCGGGGGCGGCGGACTTCTCACGCGCCTCCAGCAGCGCCCGGAACGGGTCGTCCTGCCCGACGATGCGGGCGAGCTCGGCCAGGGGATCGGCCTTGGCTGCCGCCTTGGCCGGTCCGCCGTCGCCCCCGCTCTGACGCAGCTCGCGCTCGAAGGCGTCGAAATCGACCGTCGCGCGCGAAGCGTGTCCCGTCATGGCCTCAACCTCATCAAACGCCTGACGGCGTCACCGCATCTCGTCCGGCGCGGAGACACCCAGAACCGCAAGGCCCGAGGCGAGCACGCCGCCGAGGGCCTCAACGAGGGCCAAGCGGGCCCGGGTGGACTTTCTGTCGGTTGGATTAACAATCCGTAATTGCGGCAAGTCTTTGCCCTTATTCCAGAAACTATGAAGCGAACTCGCGGTCTCATAGAGGTAGAACGCGATTCGGTGGGGTTCGTGGGCGGAGGCCGCCGATTCGAGCACCCGCGGATACTGAGCGATCAGCCGCATCATCTCGATCTCGCCCGGATCGGTCAGCGCCGACAGATCGGCCCCGCGAAGCAGGCCGTCTCGCGAAACGTCCTCGTCCGGCATGGCCTCGCGGGCCTGTCGCAGCACCGAGAAGCGGCGGGCATGCCCGTACTGCACGTAGAAGACCGGGTTGTCCTTCGACTGTTCGACCACCTTGGCGAGGTCGAAATCGAGCGTCGCGTCGTTCTTGCGGTAGAGCATCATGAAACGGATCGCGTCGCGACCGACCTCGTCGATGACGTCGCGTAGGGTCACGAACTCACCCGACCGCTTCGACATCTTCACCGGCTCGCCTGCGCGCAAAAGCCGCACCAGCTGGCAGAGCTTCACGTCGAGCCGGGCTTCGCCCCCGCTCACCGCCTGCACCGCCGCCTGCATCCGCTTGACGTAGCCGCCGTGGTCGGCGCCGAGGACGTCGATGAGTTCGGAGGCGCCGCGCAGCCACTTGTCGCGGTGATAGGCGATGTCGGAGGCGAAGTAGGTGTAGGCGCCGTCGGACTTCAGCAGCGGCCGGTCCACGTCGTCGCCGAATTGCGACGATCGGAACAGGGTCTGCTCGCGGTCCTCCCAATCCTCGGGGAGTTGGCCCTTCGGCGGCGGCAGCCGACCCTCGTAGACGAGGCCCTTTTCGCGCAACGCCTCCAGCAAGGCCGCGACCTTGTTGCCGCCCTCGCCGCCCTGGAGGGTGGCTTCCGAGAAGAACACGTCGTGGCGGATGCCGATCGCGGCGAGGTCTTCGCGGATCGTGTCCATCATCGCGTCGATGGCGAAGCGGCGCACCAGCGGCAGCCATTCGGCTTCCGGCTGGTCGAGCAGCGCGCGCCCGTGCGCCTCGGCGAGTTTTTCGCCCACCGGCTTGAGATAGTCGCCGGGATAGAGCCCTTCGGGAATCGTCACCGTCTCGCCCAGCGCCTCGCGGTAGCGGAGGTACGCGGAGCGGGCCAGCACATCGACCTGCGCGCCGGCATCGTTGATGTAGTATTCCCGCGTCACGTCGCGGCCGGCGGCGACCAGGAGGTTGGCCAGCGCGTCGCCGAACACCGCACCGCGCCCGTGGCCGACATGCATCGGCCCGGTCGGGTTGGCCGAGACGTACTCGATGTTGACCTTGCCGCCCGGCATCGTGCCGCGCCCGAAGTTCTCGCCCTCGGACAGGGCGGCGCGGATCACCTTGTGGAAGATTTCGGGCGCGAGCCGCAGATTGATGAAGCCGGGGCCGGCCACGCTCGCCTCGACGATGCGCGGATCGGTGCGCAGCTCCGCGGCGAGCGCCTCACCCAGCGCCTTCGGGTTCTGTTTCGCTTCCTTCGCCAGCACCAGGGCGGCGTTGGTGGCGAGGTCGCCGTGGCTGGGATCGCGCGGCGGCTCGACCAGCACGCGCGACAGGTCGAGCCCCGCGGGCAGCGTGCCGGAGCGGGTCAGGGCCTCCAAGGCCTCCCGCACGCGGGTCTCGAAGAGGGCGAAGATGTTCATGGGAGTCAGACGCATTCCGCTGGCGCGGCCACGCGGCGAAAGGGTCGGGCGGCCGGGAGTGTCAGGGGCGCGGCATAGCAACGGGCGCGGGGGGTGTCACGGCGCCCTGGCCTCCGGCGACACAAGGCTGGTCAGCACATCACGAAACCCCTCCGGCAGCGCCACCGGCCGGCGCGTCGTCCGATCCACGTAGACATGCACGAAATGCCCCTGCGCGGCGGCCTCGTCCGAATGGGGTGCGAAGATCGCGACCTCGTAGCGGACGCTGGAACGACCGAGATGGGCCACCCGCACCCCCGCTACGAGCGCGTCGGGGAAGGCCACGGGGGCGAAGTAGCGGCAGCCGGTCTCGACCACGAGGCCGATGACCGGCCCGCTCGCGATGTCGAGGACGCCGGATTCGACCAGGATGCCGTTCACCGCCGTATCGAAGAAGGCGTAATAGACGACATTGTTGACGTGCCCGTACACGTCGTTGTCGCCCCAGCGCGTGGCGAGCGGCACGAGGCGGGGATAGCGGCTGCGAGTCTCGCGGGGGGCTTTGGCGGTGTCGCTCACGGCATTCTTCGGCTTTGTCCGGGACGGGGCGCCGCTTCAGTAGAATGCACCGTTGCGCGGGCGCCGTCCGAGGCTGCGTTGTGGGATCCGACACCTACACAGGAGATCGCGATTCCATGAAGTCCCTCGTTCTGACGGGCGCGGCGCTGGCCGCCCTCATCGCCCTCCCGGCCACCGCCCAGGCCGGAGGCTTCGGCCGCCACGGCGGCTTCGGTGGTCATCATGGCGGGTTCGGCCATCACGGTGGGTTCGGCGGTCATCGCGGCGGCTTCGGCGGCCATCGTGGCTTCGGGCATCATGGCGGCTTCGCCGGTCACCGCGGCTTCGGGCATCACGGCGGGTTCGCCGGTCACCGCGGCTATGGCTATGCCGGTAGCGGCTATGGCCGGGGTTACGGCGGCTACGGCCGGGGCGTTGGGCTCGGGCTGGCGGGTGCCGGCGTGGGTCTCGGCCTCGGCCTCGCCGCCGGCGCGCTCTCGGGCGGCAGCTATTATGGATCGGGCTACGGTTACGGTGCGCGTTACGGCTACGCCCCGTCGTACGGTTACGGCGCGGGCTACGCCCCGGCCACCTACGGCACGGGCTACGGCTATGCCACCGGCTATGCCCCGGCCTACAACACCGGCTCGAACTGCGTCTGCTACTGAGATCTGCGGAGCCTCACGGCTCCGTCAGCGGGAGCCCGCGGCTCGGCGGGCTCCAGTGGAGATCGGGCGTCTCGGCGAAGAGGCGCCCGTGCTCCAGCACCGCGTAGGTGTCGGTCATGCCGGCGATGTAGTCGGCCACCCGCCTGGCCAGCCGGGCGTCGCTCGCGCCCGTGAGCCCCTCCGACCATTCCGGCGGCATCCGCGTCGGGTCCGCGCGGAAGGCGGAGAACAGGTCTGCGACGATGACGTTGGCCTTGGCCCGCACGGCCATCACGCCCGGATGCCGGTACATCCGCGCGTAGAGGAAGCGCTTGATCGAGGCGTCGGCCTCGGCGATGCCGGCCGAGAAGGCGATGACGGGCGCCTGCGCCCCGCGGATGTCGGCGACACGCCCCGGCGCCAGGGCCGCGAGCCGGGCCTCGCCCTCGCGGATCACGTCCTCGACGAAACGAGTGATGACCCGCCGCGCCAGCTCGTGGATCTTTCGGGATGCCTCCAGTCCGGGATGGAGCCGCTCGATCTCGTCGAGAAGCTCCTTCAGGAACGGCACTGTGGCGAGATCGGAGAGGTCGAACAGCCCGGCCCGCAACCCGTCGTCGAGGTCGTGCGCGTCGTAGGCGATGTCGTCGGCCAAAGCCGCTGCCTGCGCTTCGGGCCCGGCGAAGCGCGACAATTCGAGATCGTTGAGCGCGTTGTACTCCATCACCGCCGCCGGGATGCCGGTGGCGGCATAGCGCCGGACGGGAGCGCCGCCCGCATCGAGCAGCGGCCCGTTGTGCTTGACCAGCCCTTCCAGCGTCTCCCAGGTGAGGTTCAGCCCGTCGAAGCCGGCATAGCGCCGCTCCAGCCGGGTGACGATGCGCAGCGCCTGGGCGTTGTGGTCGAAGCCGCCATACGCGGCCATGCAGGCGTCGAGAGCGTCCTCGCCGGTATGGCCGAAGCAGGTGTGGCCGAGGTCGTGGGAGAGCGCGAGCGCCTCGGCCAGATCCTCGTCGAGGCCGAGCGCGCGGGCCAGCGCGCGGGCGATCTGGCTGACTTCGAGGGTGTGGGTGAGCCGGGTGCGGTAATGGTCGCCCTCGTGATGCACGAAGACCTGGGTCTTGTGCTTGAGGCGGCGGAAGGCGGTCGAGTGGACGATGCGGTCGCGGTCGCGCTGGAAGTCGCTGCGGGTTGGCGAGCCGGCCTCCGGGATCAGCCGGCCGCGGGTCGCGCCCGGATCGGTCGCGTAGGGCGCCCGCCACCGCTCGCCGTTCTGCCGCACTGTCCCACCTTCCCCGCGTTCGGCCGCGTTGCGGCCCCGGTCGTCGCCTCATATCTTGCGTGGAGCGCGCCCGCGGCAATCGCGGAGGCGCCGTGACACACAGCTTCGAGACGCGACCGCGATGGCCGACATCAATCTGACCGCCCGCGCCGCCAAGCGCATCAACGAGATCATGGGCTCGGAGCCGCCGGGCTCGTCGCTGCGCATCAGCGTGAACGGAGGCGGCTGCTCCGGGTTCTCCTACGCCTTCGACATCACCCATGCCCGCGAGGGCGACGACGTGGTGATCGAGCGCGACGGCGCGACCGTCCTCGTCGATCCGGTCTCGCTCGAATACATGGGCGGCGCGACCATCGATTTCGTCAACGACCTGATCGGCCAGTCCTTCAAGATCGAGAACCCGCTGGCCACCGCGTCGTGCGGTTGCGGCACGTCGTTCGCGATCTGAGGCGGGTCCGCGGGCCCGGCACACCGCCTATCAAGAAAAAAGGCCCGCGATGACCGCCCGCACCCTCTACTACGCCCCCGGCGCCTGCTCGCTGGCGGTCCACATCGCGCTCGAGGAGATCGGCGCGCCGTACGAGACGGCGCGGCTCGATCTCGCCAAGGGCGACCAGCGTGCCCCGGAATTCCTCTCCGTCAACGAGCGCGGCCGGGTGCCGGCGCTCTACGAGGACGGGTGGGTGCTGACCGAGGTCTCCGCCATCCTGCGCCATCTCGCCCGCGCCCATCCGGAGGCCGGGCTGATGCCGGAAGAGCTGCGGCACGTGGCCATCGCCGACGAATGGCTCGGCTGGCTCGCCACCGCGCATGGGGTCGCCTACGCACAGGTCCGCCGGCCCGAGCGCTACGCCGCCGACGAGACCGCCTTCGCGGCGATCCGCGCCAAGGGGGCCGACACGTTCGGCGATCTCTGCACGATGACCGAGGTACGCCTGTCGAACGGCGGCTGGGCCGTCGAGGGGCACTACTCGATCGTCGATCCCTATCTGCTGGTGTTCTGGCTGTGGGCCCGCGGGCCGGCGATCGGATTCGTCATGGACGCGATGTTCCCGGCCTGGACCGCCCATGCCCGCGCCATGGCGGCCCGCCCGGCGGCGCGCGCCGTGCTGGAGCGCGAGGGACTGACGCCGCCGGTCTGAGCCCCGATCAGGCCACCGGGTAGCGCTTCGCCACCAGCGCGTGGACGAGGCGCGCCGTCTGCACCTCGCCGCCCTCGGGCCGGCCGGGTTTCGTCGACGGGTTCCAGCCGTAGAGGTCGAAGTGCAGATGTGCCCGCGTCTTCGGGGCGAAGCGGCGCAGGAACAGGGCGGCGGTAATCGCGCCCGCGAACGGGCCGCCGGAGACGTTGTTGAGGTCGGCCACCTTCGAATCGAGCCCGCTGGCGTAGGGCGCGTGCAGCGGCAGGCGCCAGACCGGATCGTTCGCCGCGGCCCCCGCCTCGGCGACGGACACCGCCAACCCCTCGTCCTCGGTGAAGAAGGCCGGCAGGTCGGGGCCGAGCGCCACGCGGGCGGCGCCCGTCAGGGTCGCGAAATCGATCAGCAGTTCGGGGCCGTCCGCCTCGGCGAGGGTCAGCGCGTCGGCGAGGATCAGGCGCCCTTCCGCATCGGTGTTGCCGATCTCGACGGTGAGGCCGGCCCGCGAGCGGATCACGTCGCCGGGGCGGAAGGCCTCGCCCGCAATCGCGTTCTCGACGCTCGGCACGATCAGCCGCAGCCGCACGGGCAGGCCGTCGCCCATGATCATCTCGGCCGCAGTGAGCGCCGCGGCCGCCCCGCCCATGTCCTTCTTCATCAAGAGCATGCCGGCCGACGGCTTGATGTCGAGCCCGCCGGTGTCGAACACCACGCCCTTGCCGACGAGGGTCACGCGGGGGGCGTCCGCCGGCCCCCAGGTCAGGTCGATGAGGCGCGGCGCCCGCGGCGAGGCGGCGCCGACGGCGTGGACCAGCGGGAATTGCCGTTGCAGTTCCTCGCCTGTGGTGACCGCGACCGTGGCGCCGAAGCACTCGGCCACGCCGCGGACCGCCGCCTCGATCTCGGCGGGGCCGAGATCGTTCGAGGGCGTGTTGACGAGGTCGCGACCATGGGCGACCGCCGCCGCGATCCGCGTGAGACGGGTCCGGTCCACGCCGTCGGGCGCCACGAGGCGGGGCCGCTCGGCGCCCGGCTTGCGGTAGCGCTCGAACCGGTAGCCGCCGAGCAGCCACGCCAGCGCCGCCTCGGCCGGGTCGATCCCCTCCGCCGGCTCCAGGCGGTAATCGCCCGCGGGCAGGGCGCCGGGGAGCTTGCCCGGCAGGAAGCGATCGAACGTCGCCGCCGCCGGATCGCCGAGGCCGAACAGCACGCGGGCGAGCGCGCCGTCCTCGGCGGGCAGGAGCGCGAGGCGCCCCGCCTTCGGCGCGAAGCCGCTCGCCTTGGCGAAGCCCCGCTGAAGCGGCGTCAGCTCCGCCTCCAGGGCCGTCCATCCGGCCTCGGTGACGAGGTGCACGGGAATCGCGTCGGTGCCGGGGGCGAGGAGCGCTGAGGTCATACGGGGCGGGGGCTTAACCGGTGATTAGGGTTAATTCTCTATCACCCCAAGGGTCGGCGAGGCGCAAGCGCGGGCCGGCTGGTGGAGTGGAGACGAGCGATGACACGGACCGTCGGTGCAGCGTGTGCGACCCGGACCGTGCGTGCCCGGCGCCTGATCGCCGCCGCGCTCGTCGGGCTCGCGGCCTCGGCCTGCCAGTCGCGCTCGCCCGAGACCACCGGCTCGATCGGCGCCTCGCTGTTCGGCCCGTCCCGGCCGCAACCAGCGACGCGGGCCGATGTCGAGGCGCTGGCCGCCCGCTACAATTCCGATCCCAACGACGTGCGCGCCGCCATGCGCTACGCCGACGCCCTGCGGGCGACCGACCAGCGCTCGCAGGCCGCCGCCGTGCTGCAGCAGGCGGCGCTCAAGAACCCAAAGGACAAGGCGGTGCTCGCCGCCTACGGCAAGACGCTGGCCGAGGCCGGCCGCTATCAGGAGGCCAACGAGGTTCTCCAGAACGCCCACAGCCCGGCCCAGCCGGATTGGCGTGTGCTCTCGGCGCAGGGGATGGTGGCCGACCAGACCGGCGACCACGCCCGCGCCCAGGGGCTCTACGAGGCGGCGTTGAAGATCGCGCCCGAAGAGCCGCGCATCCTGTCGAATCTCGGCCTGTCCTACGCGCTGTCGCGCCGCCTCGACGTCGCCGAGGAAACCCTGCGCCGCGCCGCCGCCCAGCCGCGGGCCGACGCGCGGGTTCGCCAGAACCTCGCCCTCGTGCTCGGCCTGAAGGGGCGCTACGACGAGGCCGAGACCGTGCTGCGCCAGGATCTCGGCCCCGCGGAAGCTGCGGCCAACGTGCAGTCCCTGCGGGCGATGTCGGGCCGCCCGGCGGGCCTCAAGTCGGCCCGCTCGGCCGGACTCGTGCAAACTCGCTAAGTCTAAAGTCGTTTTCCGTTTGACCGGGCGCGAAGAGCGCCCTGCGTAGCGGCCTCGGCTGCCAGCCGAGGCGTCTAGCGAAGCGATAGCCTAAGCCCGCGGAGGCGGGCGCCGGCGCCTGAGGCCAAACCAAAGATAAAGAGGGCGATAGCCCTCGCCACCTTGACGAATCCGGCGGGCCTCCCCTATAGGCTCGCCACTCCCATAGGACTCCGCCGCAATCGATTGACGCGTGGGTTCGACGCCCGCGGCGCGAGAGCCGTGCGGCTTTGCCGGATACCAGAGCGCCGAGACCCGGCCAAACGTTGACAGGACTGTAACGATGTCGCGTCGCTGCGAACTTACGGGCAAGGCCGTTCAGGTCGGCCACCTCGTGAGCCACTCGAACCACAAGACCAAGTGCCGGTTCCTGCCGAACCTCTGCAACGTCACGCTGCAGTCGGATGCCCTCAACCGCCGCGTCCGCCTGCGGGTGACCGCCCACGCGCTCCGCTCGGTCGAGCACCGCGGCGGCCTCGACGCCTTCCTCGTCAAGGCCCGCGAGATCGAGCTGTCGCAGACCGCACGCCTGCTCAAGCGCGACATCGAGAAGAAGCTCGCCGAGACCGCGACGCCCGCCGCCGCGTAAGCCCGGTGCGCCTCCGGGCGCGCCCCTCGACCAGTTTCAAGGCCACCGCAGGCGTAATTCGCCCCGGTGGCCTTTGACGTTTCGAGGCGCCTTCGATCCTTGCTCCTTGATGTCAGCCGGGCTTCCCCTCTCCCCGCACGCGGGGAGAGGCCTGCATGGACCTCGTCGTCCATGCAGGAAGCGAAGCGGCGGTGAGGGGGCGACTCCGGATGTGTCTCTCCCGTCGAAGCCCCCTCACACCTCGGCTGCCGCCTCGCCGCGCCGACGACGAGGTCGTCGCAGCCCTCTCCCCGCGCAGCGGGGAGAGGGAATACACGGCCAGTCGAGTGATCGTCCTCTAACCTGAATTTCCGGCGGCCGATGACGGCGCTCACCCTCATCCTTCCGATCTTCGGGCTCGTCGTCGTCGGCTGGCTGGCCTCGCTGTCCGGGATCATCTCCGAGCGCGTCGGCGACGGGCTATCCGAATACGTGTTCGCGCTGGCCGTGCCGGCGCTGATCGTCGCGACGCTGACCCGGCCGGGGCTCTCGGGCGAAATCGCATGGGGGTTCTGGGCGAGCTATTTCGGCGGGGCGGCCATCGCCTGGGCCGCGGGCTCTCTGATCGGCCGGCAATACAAGGGCGTCGAGCGCAAGGGCGCGATCCTGCACGGCTTCGCCGCCAGCCAATCGAACACCGTGTTCGTCGGCGTGCCGATGATCTTCCAGGCCTATGGCGAGGCCGGGGCGTTTCCACTGTTCATGCTGCTCGCGGTCCATCTCCCGCTGATGATGGGCGCGGCGACCTTCCTGATCGAATCGGAGGGCGGGCGCCCCCTCGGGCAGCGCCTCAAGGCGCTCGGCCTCGTGCTCGCCAAGAACCCGATTTTCCTGGCGCTGATCGTCGGCGGCGCCATGAAGGCGTTCGGGCTGTCCCTCGCAGGCATCCCGAAGACGCTGGTCGATGGGCTCGCCGGCACCGCCTCGACCTGCGCGCTGATCGCGCTCGGGGCCGGGCTGACCCGCTACCGCGTGCTGCACGATCTGCCCGGCGCCAGCGTCGTGGCGGCGCTGAAGCTAGGGCTGCACCCGCTCGCGGTCTACCTGATGGCGTTCCACGTCTTCACCATGCCGCCGGCCTATGCCGGCGTCGCGACGCTGTTCGCGGCGATGCCGGTGGGCATCAACGCCTACCTGCTCGCCGCCCGCTACCGCACCGAGCAGGGCCTCGTGGCTGCCGCCGTGCTGGTCTCGACGCTCGCCGCGGCGGCGACGACGGTGGGCTGGCTGATGGTCTTGGGGCGGGGGTGACACGCCCGCCCGCGCGTTGACCCGCGGGACGCCCCTCCATAGGGTGCCGCCCTTCGCGCCCCGGCCTTCGTCCGGCGCCTGCTCCCGATCCGAAAAGCCGTCTCAAAAAAGAATGTCCGCCCCCCAGTTCGATCCCGACATCCTGGAGGCCACCGCCTCCGCCGCCGCCTGGCCGTTCGAGGAGGCGCGCAAACTGGTGGCACGGCTGGAGCGCAAGCCCAAGGCGGAGGTGTTGTTCGAGACCGGCTACGGCCCCTCGGGCCTGCCGCATATCGGCACCTTCGGCGAGGTCGCCCGCACCTCGATGGTGCGCCACGCCTTCCGCGTGCTGACCAAGGACGCGGTGCCGACCCGGCTGATCGCCTTCTCCGACGACATGGACGGCCTGCGCAAAGTCCCGGACAACGTGCCGAACCGCGAGCTGCTGGCGGGCGCCCTCAACCTGCCGCTGACCAAGGTGCCCGACCCGTTCGGCACGCATGACAGCTTCGGCGCCCACAACAACGCGGAGCTGCGCCGCTTCCTCGACGCCTTCGGCTTCGAGTACGAGTTCCGCTCGGCCACCGAATGCTACCGCTCCGGCGTGTTCGACGATGCGCTCCGCCTCGTTCTGGAGCGCTACGAGGCGGTGATGGCGATCATGCTGCCCTCGCTGCGGGCCGAGCGCTCGGCCTCCTACTCGCCGTTCCTGCCGATCCATCCCGTTACCGGCCACGTGATGCAGGTGGCGATCGACGAGGTGCGCCCCGCCTCCGGTACCATCGTCTGGCGCGATCCCGCGACGGGCGAGGCCTACGAGACCCCGGTGACCGGCGGCCACGTCAAGCTGCAATGGAAGCCCGACTGGGCGATGCGCTGGGTCGCGCTGGGCGTCGATTACGAGATGGCCGGCAAGGACCTCATCGATTCGGTCAAGCTCTCGGGCCAGATCGCGAGGGCGCTTGGAGCGGAACCGCCGGAGGGGTTCAATTACGAACTCTTCCTCGATGAAAAAGGACAAAAAATCTCGAAGTCGAAGGGCAACGGCCTGACGATCGACGAGTGGTTGACCTACGCCACGCCGGAATCGCTCGCCCTGTTCATGTACAACAAGCCACGCGAGGCCAAGCGCCTGTTCTTCGACGTGATCCCGCGCCACGTCGACGAGTACGACAACTTTCTGGGCCGCTTCCCCGGCCAGGAAGCGAAGCACAAGCTCGGGAACCCGGTGTGGCACCTGCATGGGGGCAACCCGCCGGCACCCGAGGCGATCGACGAGGCCGGCACCACGCTCTCGTTCGGCATGCTGCTGAACCTCGTGGCGGTCGCCAACGCCGAGAACGAGACGGTGCTGTGGGGCTTCATCCGCCGCTACGCCCCGAATGTCGGTCCGCAGACGCATCCGCGGCTGACCGCCCTCGTGACCCGTGCGCTCGCCTATTACCGCGACTTCGTGCGCCCGCAGAAGCAGTACCGCGCGCCCACCGAGGAGGAGGCCGCGGCGCTCCGCGACCTTTCCGATACGCTCGCTGAGCACGAGGGCTCGACCGATCCGGAAGCCTTGCAGGCGGCGGTCTACGAGGTGGGGCGGCGCCACTTCCCCGACCTGTCCGGCAAGGCCAAGAGCCCCGACGGGCGCCCCGGCGTGTCGAAGTCGTGGTTCGCCTCGATCTACAACGTGCTGTTCGGCGAGGCGCAGGGCCCGCGCTTCGGCTCGTTCATCGCGCTGTATGGCGTCGCGGGGACGCGGGCGCTGATCGAGAAGGCGTTGAGCGGCGGGCTGGTGGCCGAGCATGCGGCGTTCTTGGAGGGGCGGAAGGCGGCGTAGGTCGTACCGTCAGGCGAAGTCCGCGGGCTTAACCGCGATAGTCAGGTGTGGCGGCTCGAAGTCGCCATCCTGCGCCTGCGGCATCGCCAGGGCGTCAGCGATGTTGCGCCGAGGCTCCGCGAGCTGCCGGTAGGCTTCGATCGTCAGGAGGACGTGCGTAAACCGACCGTCTTCGGCGATGAAGACGGGCCCGTCCTGAGCCGCCTCCATCGCCCGACGCAGGTTGCGGCCGGTCAGGGTCGTGATGTCCATCGCGATCCTCCTCCGGGAACGCCGGAGATCATGCCATCGAAACGCCTGCGTCGACATCGGTGACTTGACGCCCTGGATCGCCTCGGCTCCGCCTAGCGATGACGGTGCGGGGGCGTCATCGCCGGCTCGCCGCGTCACACCCCGCCGCCACGGCGATACCCACGGCATACGCCAGCAGATTCCACGGCGAAAACACCCGCCCCAGCAGCAATTGCCCGGCCAGCGTCAGCCGGAAGGCGTCGAGCCAGGGGGTATGGACGAGGCGGAAGAACTCGACTGCGGCCGAGACGGAGAGCGCAGCGACGGTAAGGCGGCGCACCGCGGCGGCAGGCCTCACGGCGGCGATGAGCCCGTAGACCATCGCGCCCCACAGCGTGGAGCCGGCATACTTCACCACGCCCGCCGGCAGCCCGAGCGGCACGAACCGCACGGCGAGGCCCGCCGCGATCACGGCGGCGACGGCGAGGATCAGGGCAGGGCGGCGGTGTCCGGCATCGACCATGGCAGGCGCTTGGGTTAAAGGGTCGGGCACGCCCGGTATCACCCGCGGCCCTCACACACGAGTTCCACACCAGATGCGCGCCGAGATCGAACAGGCCTCGGATGCCGCCAAGCAGTCTATAGGGCTGCTGAGGAGGCATCTTTGACTGGGATACCGTTGATAAACGCCTCGCGGAGCTGAATGCCGCGTCCGAAAACCCCGACCTCTGGAACGACGCCGAGGCCGCGCAAAAAGTCATGCGCGAGCGCCAGCAGCTCGACGAGGCCGTATCCGCCATCCGCAAGCTCGAGCAGGATCTCGAGGACGCCGCGACGCTGATCGAACTCGGCGAGATGGAGGGCGATCAGGCCTCCATCTCCGAGGGCGAGGCGGCGATCAAGGCGATCGAGAAGGACGCTGCGAGCCGGCAGGTCGAGACCCTGCTCTCGGGCGAGGCCGACGGCTTCGACACCTATCTCGAAGTCCATGCGGGCGCGGGCGGCACCGAAAGCCAGGACTGGGCCAACATGCTGCATCGCATGTATTCCCGGTGGGCCGAGCGGCGGAAGTTCAAGGTCGATGTGGTCGAGATGACCGACGGCGAAGAGGCCGGGATCAAGGGCGCCACGCTCCTGATCAAGGGCCACAACGCCTATGGCTGGCTCAAGACCGAGTCCGGCGTGCACCGGCTGGTCCGCATCTCGCCCTACGATTCCAACGCGCGGCGGCACACCAGCTTCGCGAGCGTGTGGGTCTATCCGGTGGTCGACGACCGGATCGAGATCGAGATCAAGGAATCCGACTGCCGCATCGACACCTACCGGTCGTCGGGCGCGGGCGGCCAGCACGTCAACACGACCGATTCGGCCGTGCGCATCACGCACAACCCGACCGGCATCGTCGTGGCGTGCCAGCAGGAGCGCTCGCAGCACAAGAACCGGGCCACCGCCTGGAACATGCTGCGCGCCCGCCTCTACGAGGCCGAGCTGAAGAAGCGCGAGGAGAAGGCCAACGCTGAAGCCGCCTCCAAGACCGACATCGGCTGGGGCCACCAGATCCGATCCTACGTGCTGCAACCGTATCAGCTCGTGAAGGACCTGCGCACCGGCACCCAATCGACCGACCCGGACGAAGTGCTGGACGGCGACCTCGACCCGTTCATGGAAGCCTCCCTGGCGGCGCGGGTCTACGGCGCGACCGAGCCGGTCGAGGACATCGACTGACGCTCTTTCGGCCGGCGCGTGTCGTGCGCCGGCCGAACCCTCGCGGCGCGGTGGTTTTCCGTCGACCGCCGAAATTCGGTTCGCTATACAACTTGAAGACGATTCGGCCGCGCGCGGTCGGTCGCCTCGACGGCTCCGTTTCGGGGCCCTCTGCGCATGTTTTGCCGATACTGTGATGAGATTGCCGTGTCCTCCACCGCGACGCCCGTTCAAGTCGCCTCGCCGGCGACTTCGCCCTTCGCGCTCCTCGATTGCCGCATGGCCCATGCGAGCCTGCTGGCCTACGCGATCGCCACCGCGGGCGGCGGCTGGTCGGTTCCGACGAATGCCGACTACGACGCCGTCGGGTTCGCCAGCGCCCCGGCCTGCTTCGCCGACGGCGAGGAGAACATCAACGCGGGGCTCGTCGGGACGACCACGGACGGCTGGGCGCTCGTGGCCTTCCGCGGCACGCTCCCGCCGTTCGAGGGCGATTTCTGGGCCTGGGCCGACGACTGGCTTCAGGATTTCGAGGCCGGGCCGGTGCCGTTCACGGTCGGCGGCAAGCCGTTCGGCAACGTGGAGCAGGGGTTCGCCGCGGCGATGGGCCTGCTCTTGCCGAAGGTGGAGGCGGCGCTCGCCGTGCTCGATCTGCGCAACGCCCGGGGCATCCTCGTCACGGGCCACAGCAAGGGCGCGGCCCTGTGCTTCCTCGGCGCGGCGCTCGTCAAGGCGGCCTATCCGAACATGCTGGTCAAGGTCCGGGCCTTCGCCGCGCCGCTCGCCTGCGACCGCGCCTTCCAGGATCAATACGACAACACCCTGAAGCTCGGCGCCTTCAGCGTGCGCTACCAGAACATCGACGACATCGTCCCGTTCCTGCCGTGGGTGCCGGCGCTGGACGTGCTCGCCACCGCCGAGCGCATCGACCGCAGCGACAGCCAGAACCATGTCGTGACGCTGCAACGGCGCCAGGATCAGGTGGACAACGATTACGTCCCCCTCGGCACGCTCCGCTTCACCGACGCGGCCGGTCGGGTCGTGCTCGAACCGGCGGCGAGCCACGACGCGCTGATCGCCATCGAGGAGGCGCTGCTGATGCTGGAATTCGACACGATCGCCCACGCGCACTCGATGGGCGGGGCGTATCTGAGCTGCCCCTGCACGGTGGTGGCGACGTCGTAGGCCCCTCTCGCGCGGTATCGCCCGTTCACGCCGAAGCGACGAACCGGGCACCCGTCAGTCCGAAAAGACCAACTCCGCCCCCGCGCGCAGGAACCGCTGCGGATCGACCGGCTCGCCGTCGATGCGGGTCTCGTAGTGGAGGTGGCTGCCGGTGGAGCGGCCGGTGGAGCCGACGAAGCCGACGACCGAGCCCGCCTCGACCCGCTGGCCGACGGCGACCGCATAGCCCGAGAGGTGGGCGTAGCGGGTGACGAGGCCGCGGCCGTGATCGACCTCGACCATGTTGCCGTATCCGCCCGCGTACTCCGCTGCCGTCACCCGGCCGGCGGCGGTGGCGCGGGCCGGTGCGCCGGTCTCGGCGCGCATGTCGACGCCGGTATGGAGCGCGACGGAGCGGGTGAACGGATCGAGCCGCGTGCCGAAGCTGCTCGTAGTGGCGATCTCGCCCGGCAGCGGCGGGCGGAAGGGGAGGGCGTCGGCGACGCGGCGCAGATGCGTCTCCTCCTCGATCTGGCGGCGCGCCTCGGCGAGGCTCGCCTCGAACGCATCGCCCGAGAGCGGCACCAGCGGGCCGCCGACCCCGCCCGTTGCCGGCTCGAATCGGGCCGGGTTCAGGCCCGTGCGGGCGATGAGATCGCGGAACCGGTCGGCGCTGCGCCCGGCGGCCTGGGCGACGCGGGACACGGCGCGCGCCTGCCCCTCGGCCAGACGATCCACCACCCCTTCGATCCGGGCAAGGCGGGCGGCAGCCGCGCCGTCGCTGGCCTCGACCCGGTCGTCGGAGTGCATCCGCAATTCGGGCGTCGGGAATGGTTTTTGCCCCCGCGAGGGGAGGGAAGCCGGCGGCTCGGGCGTGGGGATCGCGGCGGTGGTCGGCACGTCGAAGGCGGCAGTCCCACCGGGGAGCCCGGCCAGAAGACCCTGGCGTCGCTCAATCACGGCCTGCCGCTCCATCAGCGTCGCGAGCCGGGTCTCGATTCCGCCGCGGGTGGCGGCGTGGTCCGAGGCCGCGCGGTCGAGCGCCCGCTGGAGCGTGTCGATCCGCTCCTCGTAGGTGTACTGGATCGCGCTCTGGCGCGAGACGAAGCGGGCCAGCACCTCGTCGTGGAAGATCAGATAGTAACTCGCCGCCCCGGCCCAGGCCGTCGTCAGCGTCAGCCCGAGTCCGAGCGCCGCCGCGAGACGGGGCCGGGGGAGGGGTTTGGGGCGACGCTGGGCGGGTGAAGGCATGAGGCGACCGCTTCCGGTGACGGAGGCGATCACACCCGATTAAGGTTAAGGAAGGCTTCGGCTGCGCAAAGGCGCACGCTTCACTCACCGCCGTCATTCCGGGGCGCGCAGCGAACCCGGAATCCACCCGCGATGCACGGCTTCAAGAGGCGTTGCGGCCAGTCGTGGATTCCGGGTTCCGCTTCGCGGCCCCGGAATGACGGTGGTGAAATCCCAAAAAACCTCAGCCCAACGCCTTGGCGGCCTCCAGCACCTCCTCGACATGGCCCGGCACCTTCACCTTCGGCCAGATCCGCGCGATCTTGCCCGCGCGGTCGATCAGGAGGGTGGTGCGCTCCACGCCCATGTACTTGCGGCCGTACATGCTCTTCTCGACCCACACGCCGTAGGCCTCCAGCATCGACTTCGCCTCGTCGGAGGCGAGCGGGAAGGTGAGGCCGTACTTGGCGCGGAACTTGTCGTGGCTCTTCACCGAATCGGGCGAGACGCCGATCACGCGGGTTTCGGCTTCGGCAAAGGCGCCCTGCGCCGCGTTGAAGCCCTGGGCTTCCAGCGTGCAGCCGCTCGTGTCGTCCTTCGGGTAGAAGTAGAGCACGATCTTGTGACCACGCAGCTGGATAAGGCTGACGGTCTCTCCGCCTGCCCCAGGTAAGCTGAAATCGGGCGCGGGTTCGCCTTGTGCGATGGGCATCATGCCTTCCTTTCGGCCGATTGATGGTGTGCCCTGGTGATGCACGGATCGCCCGGCGGACGCCATACCGGAGGGGCCGAATCCTGAGGACGGGCGCTCGGCGAGGGCGGCGTCTTCCCGGCGGCAGCAGCGAACGAGTGAATGGATCAGGAAACGGCTAGGACCCTGCTTCAGGAAGCGGTCGAGCCTGCACCGTGCAAGGTCGTGCGCCGACGGCGCCGCCCCCTGCTGTGGAGCGCGGTCGTCCTCGTCTTTCTGCTCGGGCTCGGGTCCGGGCTCGCCTATCTGCGGCTGTCGCAGGGCCCGCTGCGGATCGACGGCCTGAGCCAGCGCGTCGCCGAGGCCATCGCCGGCAGCGTCGGCCCCGGCTGGCGCGTGTCGCTCAACGACAGCGCGCTCGAACTCGACGCCGAATCGTCCCTGGCTTTGCGCGTCGGCGGGCTCGACGTCTACAACCCCGAGGGCGCGCTGGTGGTGCGCGCACCGCTCGCCGTCGTCAGCCTCGACACCTGGGGCCTTCTGCGCCTCTCCGTGCTGCCGCGCTCCATCGAGTTCCGCGACCTGCAGATGACCGCGCTCGTCCACGACGACGGCTCGATCGCGTTCGCGGCCTCCGCCCCGTCCCAGGTCGATGCCGCCAAGCCCCATACGCTCCCGAGCGTGGACGCCGCCCGCGGCCAGATCTCGCCGGTCTCCGCCGCCGTCGCCTCGATCTTCGGCGTGGTGCTCGACCCCGCGGGCGTCATCGGCGCGCTCGACCGCGCCCGCATCACCAACGGGCGCCTGACCCTGGTGGACGACGCCGCGCGCCACCGCGCCACCTTCGAGCGGGTCAACGGCCTGTTCCACCGCGGCGGCAACGGCGACGGCGCGCGGATCTTCGAGCTGCGTATCGACGGACCGAACGGCGAGTGGCGCTTCGGCGGCAAGGTCCACGACGAGGCGGAGGGGCGGCGCGCGGGCGTCATCACCCTCGACGACCTCCCGGTGAGCGACCTGCTGCTGCTCTCGGGCCAGTCGAAGATGCCGGTCGAGACCGACCTGAAGGTCTCGGCCAAGGCCGACGTGGCGCTCCGCGGCTCGCGCATCGACACCATGACCTTCGAGGTGAAGACCGGCGAGGGCCTGTTCGTCGTCGATGAGAAGGACTTCAACCCGGTCGTCGTCGAGCAGGTGCGGGCCGAGGCGCGCTGGGACGAGGCTCGCCGCGCCCTCGACATCACCGCCATCGACTACCGCGGCGGCGGCAACGAGGCCCATCTCACCGGCGCCTTCGCCATCGGCCCGCCGGGCGCCGAAGACGTCTGGACCTTCGATTTCGGGGGTAAGGACGTCATGCTGCGCGGCGCCGCGCGCTACGATCCGTCGTTCCGCATCGGCGAGGTCAAGGGCCGGCTCACCGGCAGGGCCGGGGGCGTCAACATCGAGTCGCTGAGCATGGTCGGCGGCGGCATCAACGGCAATCTCAGCGGCACGATCGGCACGTCGAAGGACGACGACGGCATCACGCTCCACATCGTCGCCCACGACACCGACGGGCGCACCGCGCTCCGGCTCTGGCCGGAGAACATCGCGCCGGCCGTGCGCAACTACCTCGTGGACGAACTGCGCGGCGGGCGCCTCACCAGCGCGGACATCAAGGTCGATCTGAGCGGAAGCGAACTCGCCGCCGCCACCCGCGGCGATCCGATGCCGGATCACGGCCTCATGGTGAACTTCGCCGTCTCGGACGCCTCGCTTACGGTGTCGAAGGATGCGCCGCCGCTCACCCACGGCCGGGTCTCGGGCGTGGTCACCGGGCGCACCACGACGATCCAGGGGGCGACCGCCGAGGTGCGGCTCTCCGACACCCGTGCGCTCACGATCTCGGACGCCTCATTCCTGATCCGCGATCCGCAGCCCGACAGGATCGTCGCCCAGCTCGGCCTGCGCCTCGCCAGCAGCGCCGACTCGCTCGCCGCGCTCCTCGAGACGCGGATGTTCAAGGGGCTGACCGGCACCGAGATCGATCCCAGCGCGATCAAGGGCAAGGCGGACCTGCGCATCGACGTGCCGATCAATCTCAAGCACGTGCCCGACCTCGCCGAGCTGCCGGTGACGCTGTCGGGCACGCTCACGGACCTGTCGATGGACAAGGCGATCGGCAAGGACCGGTTCGAATCCGGTCGCTTCGCCATCGCCTTCGACCGCAACGGCTTCGCCCTGAAGGGCGACGGGCGCCTGCTCGGTGCGCCGATCGCCATCGACCTCAAGCAGTCGAAGCCCGGCGCACCGGGCGAGGCGGTGGTGACGCTGCCTCTCGACGATGCCTTCCGGGCCAAGCGCGGCCTGCCCGCCGCGCCCCAGCTCGCGGGCACGATTCCGGCCCGCGTCGTCGTGCCGATCGGCCATTCGGCCTCGGGGGCCAAGCCGCCGGTGCGGATCGAGGCGGATCTGACAAAGGCCTCGATCGACGGGTTGTTGCCCGGCTGGTCGAAGGCAGCGGGCAAGGCCGGGCGGCTGACCCTGTCGCTGATCGAGGCCGCGAACGGCCAGATGGAACTGCGCGACATCGCGCTCGACGCCGCGCCCGCCATGGCGCGGGGCAGCGCCACGGTCTCGACCGAGGGCGGGCTGGAGCGGGCCGACCTCACCGCCTTCAAGCTCTCGCCCGGCGACGACATGCGGGTGAGCCTCGACAAGTCCGGCAACGGCTACAAGGTCGCAGTGAAGGGCGGGGTCGCCGATGCGCGGCCCTTCCTCAAGGGCATGACGAGTTCGGATTCGAAAGGATCGAAGGATTCCGGCAAGGACGTCGAGGCCGACGTCGCCGTCAACATCCTGACGGGCTTCAACGGCGAGGCGCTGACGAATGCGGCGCTGAAGGCGAGCATCCGCGGCGGCGATGTCCGTAGCGCTCAGTTCCGCGGCCGCTTCGGCGGGGCCCCGCTCGCCGCCACCGTCGCCAGGGGCGAGCGCGGCCAGCCGCTGCTCTCGCTCGAATCCGCCGATTCCGGCGCGACGCTCCGCTTCCTCGACATCTACAAGCGGATGTATGGCGGGCGCCTCGCGCTCAGCCTCTATCTCAACGATGGCCCCCAGGCCGGCGTCGTGCAGATCAAGGACTTCGCGCTGCGCAACGAGCCGGCGCTGTCCAGCATCGTCGCCCAGGGCCCGGCCGACGGGCGTCGCGCCGCGCCCAACGCCAACGATGTCGGATTCGACAAGATGCGGGCGAATTTTACCCGCGCGGGGTCGCGGGTCAGCTTCACCGATGCCGCCATCTCGAACGCTGCCATGGGCTTCACCGCGGGCGGCTGGCTCGACACCGTCAAGGAGCGTACGCAGATCGACGGCACCTTCGTGCCGCTCTACGGGCTCAACAACGTGGTGGCGCACGTGCCGCTGGTCGGGCCGCTGCTCGCGGGCGGCAGCAACGAGGGCCTGTTCGCGGTCAACTTCAACGTCTCCGGCCCCATCGCCAAGCCGACGGTGAGCGTGAACCCACTCTCGGCGGTGGCGCCGGGCTTCCTGCGCAAGCTGTTCGGCGCGGGCAACGGTGAGGCCTTCGCCAACGGCGCGCCGGGGCCGGCGCCGGAGCAGTAGGAAGCGGCCGGCTCAGAACGGCAGCAGGATGTCCACCAGTTGCTGGCCGTAGCGCGGCTGCTGCACGTCGCTGATCTGGCCGCGGCCACCATAAGCGATGCGGGCTTGGGCGATCTTCGTGGAATCGATGGTGTTGTCCGACTCGATGTCCTCGGGCCGGACCACGCCGGCGACGATCAGCTCGCGCACCTCGAAGTTGATGCGGATCTCCTGCTTGCCCTCGACCACGAGGTTGCCGTTGGGCAGCACCTGATTGACCACCGCGGCGACGTTGGTCGTCACCGTCTCGGCGCGCTGGACCGAGCCGGCGCCGTCGCTCGACGAGGTCGATGAGCCGGTGATCAGCTTGCCCGGCGTGATGCCGGCGGCGGCGATCGCCGCGCTGCTCTCCAGGCCGAAGGCGTTGGGCAGGCCGAGGCCCTCCGCGTTCGAGCGGGAGCGCTTGGTCTCGTTGTTGAGGTTGGCCTTGTCGGTGACGTTGACCTTCACGGTCAGCAGGTCGCCGATGCGCGCCGCGCGCTGGTCCTTGAAGAAGGCGCGCGAGCCCGTGCGCCACAGCGAGTTCGGCGCGTAGCTCACCGGCTGGATGTCCGGCATCGCCATCCGGACGGGCTTGTAGCCCGGCTGGCTGGTCGGGTCCTCGATCGCCGACAGGTTCGGCGTCGCGCCGACCTGCGACAGGCGGTCGGCGGTGTTGCAGGCGGCCAGCGGAGCGATCGCGACGGCGGCGAGCAGCAGGCGGGAGAGGCGAGGGGCCATCGGAGGGGACGCCTTACAAACGAGAAGTTAATTGAGGCCGGCGCGTGCGGGCAGCGCGCTCGCCTGGAGGACGGGCTGCGGCGCCTGCGGGCTGACCGAGACGCGGCCGGGGCCGACGACGACGGCCTGGAGCACCTTCTTCGAGGCGCCGTTCGTCACCGCGACGCTGGCGCCGAGGCGCCCGGCCTCGTTGGCGGTGCCGCGCATGGCGAGCGACACGCCCGCGGTCTCGAACACGATGGTGACGGTTTCACCACGGCCGACGAGGTCCGGCGGGGCCACGTCGCCGGAGCGGAGCACCTGACCGGCGCCGACCGGGCGCTGCGCCACCTGGCCGACGGCGAAGGTGGCGGCGAGCGCATCGACCGGCACCGTCTCGCGCGGGCGCCGCTCGGTCGCGAGGTCGGAGGCGGTCACCGCCTCGCCGCGGTTCAGGTTGCGCGTCAGCACCGCGACTTCGCGGATTTCGACCGCAATCCCTGAGACCCGGAGCGAGGCCTGCCGCTCGCCGAGCACGACGAGGCCGGCGACGCGGCGGTTGCGCGGATCGTAGGTGACATCGACCGCCGCCGCCGGGCCGTCGAGATCGAGCGGGGCGAGCAGTTGCGGCGCCTCGCCGTCGAGGCGCACCGAGAGGGTTTTTGGGTCGAGCCCGTAGGCGGTTTCGAGCGTGCGCTTCAGCGCGGCCTCGATCTCCGGCGCGCCGACGCGGCGGGCGGCACGCTGTACGCTCACCTGCACCCGGCCGCCGGTCTCGATGCCGGTAAGCCCCAGCGCCGCCGCCGCCTCGACGATGCGGCGGGCCTGGATCGTGCCCACTGCGCCGAGGCCGGGGGCGCGGAACATCGCCCGCGCGGCCATGTCGGCGGGCGCGCCCTCGACGAGGTCGCCGAGGCTCAGCGTGTCGCCCCGCGCGGTCACGTCGCCGCGCAGGCGCAGGGCTTCGGCGGCCATCAGCGGGGCGGCGAACAGGGCCAGCATCGCGAAGGCGGCCACCGCGAAGGCCGTGCGGCCGAACGCGCCGCGGGTCGGCGGCGTGACGGCGAGTTTGACGGGGCGGCGGATGGGCTTGAGGGCGTGCATCACGGAAGTCCTCAGCCGCGGAACATCTGCGAGGTGGTGGAGAGCATCTGGTCGGCTGCCGTGACGACCTTCGAGTTCATCTCGTAGGCGCGCTGGGCCGCGATCAGCGACGAGATCTCGGTGACCGCGTTGACGTTGGCCTCTTCGAGGTAACTCTGCTGCAGGTTGCCGAAGCCCTCCGAGCCGGGAAGGCCGGTGACGGCCGGGCCCGAGGCCGCGGTCTCGACGAACAGGTTGTCGCCGATCGATTCGAGGCCGACCTTGTTGACGAAGCGCGCCATCTGGAACTGACCGAGCGCCTGGGGCGCGGTCTGTCCGGGGATCATCGCCTGCACCGCGCCGGTGGCGCCGATCGTCACCGAAGTCGCGGTGTTCGGCACGGTGATACCGGGATCGAGCAGGTAGCCGTCGCGGGTCACCATCTGGCCCTGCGCGTCGAGGTCGAACGAGCCGTCGCGGGTATAGGCCGTCCTGCCATCGGGCATGCGGACGCGAAAAAAGCCCTCGCCGCGGATGGCGACGTCGTAGTCCTTCTCCGTCATCGTCATCGTCCCCTGGGACATGACGCGGGCGGTCGAAACCGTCTTCACACCGGAGCCCAGCGCGAGGCCGGCGGGCAGGATGGTGTTCTGGTCCGAGGTCGAGGAGCCGGAGCGGCGCAGGTTCTGGTAGAGCAGGTCCTGGAAATGCGCCTGCTGGCGCTTGTAGCCGGTGGTGCGCAGGTTCGCGATGTTGTTCGAGATGACCTGGACGTTGAGTTCCTGGGCCGCCATGCCGGTGGCGGCGGCGTAGAGGGCGCGCATCGGGGCCGATCCTTATGCGAAGCGATCAGGCGACGTCGGCGAGGCGGCGGATCGCCGTGCCGCGCAGGTCGTCGAGGCGCGAGACGATGCTCGACACCATGGAATAGGTGCGGTTCACGTCCATCAGCCGGGTCATCTCGATCACCGGCTTGACGTTGGAGCGCTCCAGCGCGCCGGGCTCCAGCCGCCCTTCGGCGCCCGCGGGCAGGGCCGGCGTGTCGGAGGAGAACAGGTTGGCGCCCTCGTTCTTGAGCGCGCTCTGGTTCGCGAAGCGCACGAGCTGCACCCGGCCGCGCACGCCGAGATTGGTCGAGACCGTGCCGTCGGGGGCGATGGTGAGCCCCGTCTCCTGCTGGCCGATGGTGATCGAGCCGCCGTCGCCCTGAACGGCGTAGCCGTCGGAATTGACGAGGTTGCCTCCGGCGTCGAGTTCGAATGCGCCGTTGCGGGTGTAGCGCAGGCCCGAGGGCGTCTGCACCGCAAGGAACGCGTCGCCGCGCACCGCCACGTGCATCGGGTTGCCGTCCGGCTCGACCGGGCCCTGGCTGAGGTCGAGCGGCGTGCCCTGGTCGATGACGTAGGAGACGCGCCGGTCCTGCCGCTGGAAGCTGTCGGCGGAGGCCACCGGCATCAGGTATTCCTGAAACCGCGCCGAGCGGCCCTTGAAGCCCGTGGTCGAGACGTTGGCCATGTTGTTGGCGATGACGTCGAGCTCGCGGGCGAGCGCGGTCTGGGCGGAGACTCCGACGAAGAGCGCGTTCTGCATGGCTGGCCTCGGATGGCGGCGGTGGACGGAAAGCATCACCGCAGGGTCCGTGCCATCTCAGGCTCGGTCGTTTATCCCAATCCCATCAGGCGTTTGGCTGAAATTCGCCGGTCGACGCGGCCGGAACGGGCGCGCCCGGCGGCAAGTCCGACCCGGCAAATTCTGCCCGGCTTAATCGGGCGTTAACCACGCCGCCCGAGAACGGAAGCGGGGCCTTGAGCCCTCCAGCGCCACCCGTCCCGGTCCCGAGCATCCCATGGCCAAGAAGCCGAAGAAGGCGCCCGAGGCGGACGGCGAAGGCGGCGAGGCCGAAGCGCCGAAATCCAAGAAGAAGCTCATCGTCATCGCGGCCGTCGTGCTGCTGCTCGGCGGTGGGGGCGGCGGCTTCTTCATGATGAAGAAGAAGGCCGCGGCTGCCGCGGAAGCCGAGCACGGCGCGCATGCGGAAGTGAAGATGCCGGCCGTCTTCGTCGATGTCCGCGACATGCTGGTCAACCTCAGCGCCGATGCCGGCCAGACCAAGGTGAGCACGCTCAAGCTGCGCATCGCCCTGGAGCTGAAGGACGCCAAGGTCGAGTCCGAGGTGAAACCCTTGATGCCGCGCGTTGAGGATGCGTTCCAGACCTATCTGCGCGAGATCCGCGCCAGCGACCTAGCCGGCTCCGCCGGGCTCTACCGCCTGCGCGAGGAGTTGCTGCGCCGCGTCAACATCGCGATCCATCCGGCCAAGGTCGAGGCCGTGCTCTTCAAGGACGTGATCGTCCAATGATGGGCCCCGAGGACGACCTCGACGACGATTGGGCGGCCGCCTTCGCCGAGCAAGGCGCCGAGGGCGGCGACGCGACGCTCGCCGAGGAATGGGGCGCGGCCCTCGCCGAACAGGGCACCACCAAGAGCGCCAGCGACGTCGCCGCCGAATGGGCGACGATGATCGAGGACGGGGAGACCGAGAACCTCCCCGAACTCGCCGGCAACGACCGCATCCTGAACCAGGACGAGATCGACGGCGTCCTCGGATTCTCGCTGCGCGAGCTCTCCGCCTCCGGCGCGGGGGGCGTGCGCGCCATCGTCGATTCGGGCGTCGTCCAGTACGAACGCCTGCCGATGCTGGAAATCGTCTTCGACCGGATGATCCGGTTGTTGTCGACCAGCCTCCGCAACTTCTTTCAGGACAACGTCGAAGTCACCCTCGACAACATCACCTCGGTCCGGTTCGGCGACTACCTCAACGCGATCCCGCTCCCGACCCTGCTCGGCGTGTTCAAGGCCGACGTGTGGGAGGGCTCGGGCCTCGTCACGGTGGAGCAGACGCTCGCCTACTCGACCATGGACCTGTTGCTCGGGGGCAAGCGCGGCGGCTCGTCGAGCCGGCTCGACGGGCGCCCGTTCACCACGATCGAGATGAGCCTCGTGCGCCGCCTCGTCGAGATCATCCTCACCGACCTCGAACTGTCGTTCCAGCCGCTCTCGCCGGTGCGGTTCGGCATCGACCGGATCGAGACCAACCCGCGCTTCGCCACCATCACCCGCCCCGGCAACGCCGCTATCCTGATCAGCCTCAAGCTCGACATGGACGGGCGCGGCGGCGGGATGCAGATCCTGTTTCCCTACGCGACGATCGAGCCGATCCGCGACCTGCTCATGCAGAGCTTCATGGGCGAGCGGCTCGGGCGCGATCAGGTGTGGGAGAGCCATCTCGCCACCGAGATCTGGCAGGCCGACATCGAGATGGAGGCGGTGCTGCACGAGGTGACGCTGCCGCTGAAGCGCGTCCTGAACCTCAAGGTCGGCGACACGCTGATGTTCGACCGCAAGCCCACCGACCTCATCACCGTCCGTTGCGGCGACTGGGCGCTGACGCAGGGGCGCATCGGCCGGATCGACGACGCCATCGCGGTGCAGGTCGCCCGGCCGCTGCGCCAGTCCCGCACCACGCTCCAGGCCTACGAGGCCTCGATGCAGAACCGCAACGACGGCTAGGAGCGCGGGCGCCCCATGACCTTCTTCGTCTCGTTCGCCGCCGACATCCTCGTCGCCATCCTGCTGGTCGCGACCATCGCCTCCTCGGTCCGGCTGTCGCGGCGCATCAGCCGGCTCAAGGCGGACGAGGCGTCGCTGCGCACCACCATCGGCGACCTCGTGGTGGCGAGCGCCACCGCCGAGCGCGCCATCGCCGGGCTTCGCGCGACGCTCGACGAGTGCGACCGCACGCTTGCCGAGCGCCTCGGCACCGCCGAGCGCTACTCCGCCGACATCGCCGCCCATGTCGAGGCCGGCGAGAGCGTGATCGCCCGCATCGCCGCCATCGTCGGGCAGGCCCGCCCGGCGGCCGTCGCGCCGACGGCTCCCGCGCCGCGCCCGGTCGCCATCGAAGTCGCGCCCGGCAACGGCGAGCGGGTCGGGGCGGCGCTCGCCGCCGCGCACGCCCTGTCCGAGCGCGCCCTCGACCGCCTGCGGGCCAGGGCCGCATGAAGCTCCCGGCGCGCCGCCTCGCCCGACTCGCGAGCCTGCCGACGCGTCCCCTCCGGCTGCGCCTGATCGACGCCGTGATCCTGGCGGCGATCGGGCTTCTGGTGCTGAAGCTGACTGCCCTGATCGGCGACCCGCCCGCGCCCGGCGGGTCGCTGCCCGACTTCGCCCGGGTGCTGGCCCATGCCCGCTCCGACTACACGCCCCCCGACCCGACCACGACCGGCTCGGTCTCCGCGCCCCCGAAGAAGGCCGAGCCCGGCCCTCCGCCGACCTACCAGCCGCCGGTGGCCGAGCCGGTCTCGCCGACCGAGCGGGCGCTTCTCGAAAAGCTGCAGGCCCGCCGCGACGCGCTCAAGCAGCGCCAGGACGCGCTGGATCTGCGCGAGCAGATGCTGAAGGACGCCGAGCGCAAGCTCGAATCCGGCGTGTCCGACCTCAAGGACGCCGAGGAGAAGGCCGAGGCCGCGGGCACCAAGAAGGGCGAAGGCGAGAAGGCCGGCCTCAAGACCCTCGTGACCATGTACGAGACGATGAAGCCCAAGGACGCCGCCCGTGTGTTCGACCGGCTGAGCCTGGAAACCCTGGTGCCGATCGTGCTGGCGATGAACCCGCGCAAGATGGCCGAGGTGCTGGCCCTGATGGGCTCCGAGCCCGCCGAACGCCTCACCGTGGCGCTCGCCAACCGCGCCCGCGGCCTCGACGCCCCGCAGACCGCCTCCGCCGCCCCGAACCTGCCGCCGGGCGAGCTTCAGGCGATCGATCCGGGGCCGAAGGCGGGCCGATAGAGCATCGTCCCGAAAGGTCGTTCCCGGCTTTCGGAAGAAGACGATGCGACACAGGGATCTCAAGCATCGTCCCGAAAGGTGGCTTCCGGCTTTCGGAAGAAGACGATGCGACACAGGGATCTCGAGCATCGTCTCGAAAGGTGGCGACCGCCTGTCCGAGTGTCGGCGGCCGTCGCCTCGGTCGCCCCCGAGGAAACGGGCCTTCATCCGATTCTCGCCGGATCGCCCGCCGCTCCGCAAGCCGGTGCTGCGGCAGAGGCCGCGCGCGGCAATGCTCAGTTGAAACTACGTAGAAAAAGATCACTAAAATTTTCCGCTCTATTTTCCGCTCGACATTGTTTTTCATATGTCTTGTTCAGTGTGCAAAATATATCGTGAGAGATGCATATTTTAATCGCTGCGTGATCCGCTTTTGACCCGAACATTACATATTTAAAGCTTGCCCAGCGTCATTGCCGCACACCACAGTCACGTGTGGAAAAAATAACAGGGGAATGGGCGACGTGCGTCATCTAAGTGGTTCTTATCTAGTTGCCTTCGCGGCTTTCCTGGCCTTCATGCCGATCAGGGCTGCGCAAGCCCTTGATGGGCCGTACAAGGTCTCGCAGGGCTTCTATAAGTTTCTCGATCGATCCGATCCGCTCGTGGCGAGCGATCGCAAAATCGACTATTGGGCGCAAGTTTACCGGCCGACAACGCTCACCGGAAAGCCGTTTCCGCTGATCATCTTTCTGCACGGCAATCACTCGACCTGCGGGCGATACGACGATTCGGCGGAGGTCCGTTTCGACGATCGCTCCAATTACACGACAACCGGCAAGTGCCCCTCGGGCTATACGGTCGCTCCGAACCACCTCGGCTATACCTACCTGGCAGAGGAACTCGCCTCCTGGGGCTACGTCGTCGTCTCCATCAACGCCAATCGCGGGATAACGGGCGGGATCGGCGTCGATGGCGATTCCGGGCTCAACCTGATGCGGGGCCGCCTCGTCCTGCGCCACATGGCGCTGCTGTCCGCCTGGAACCGCGGCACAGGTCAGTTTCCGCCTCCGGTCACCCTCGGCTTCAACCCCTTCGGCACGATGGACTTCGACCAAGTCGGCATGATGGGCCATTCGCGGGGAGGCGAAGGCGTGCGTGCCGCGCTTCAGCAACTGCGCGACGCCGGGAGCCCCTTTCCCAAGTTGATCGGCCAGACCGACATCCGCTCGCTGTTCGAAATCGGGCCTGTCGACGGCCAGACCTCACGAGTGCTCAACGCCGACGGAGTCAACAGCATGATCTTGCTGCCGTCCTGCGACGGCGACGTCTGGAAACTGGACGGCATGAAGGTCTTCGACCGCGTGTTCTTGTCCAAGACGATCGACGCATCGAAGACGTTCCACGAAACAGCTCACGTCTGGGGCGCCAATCACAACGCCTACAACACCGAGTGGCAGACATCCAATTCGCTTCGGTGCTTCGGCAGCGACACACTCTTCCAGTCCGTGGGAAGCTCGAAGCCGCAGCAGCTGACGGCCCTGCAGACGCTAGCGCCCTTCTTCCGCGCGACGGTGGGAGCCAAAGTGGACCTGAAGCTGGCGCAGCTGTTCAGCCCGGCCAATCCGCTGCCCGATCGGCTGATCGACATCACCAACGTCGATCGCGGATACCTGCCGCGACCGATCGGTTCGGACGTGATCAAGCTCGAAACGTTCTCCCAGGATACCGGCAAGACCGACAGCGGTCTGGCGACCAGAGCCTACGGCGTGAGGGTCACCCACCAGTCGGCGGCCCAGGAGCATCAGTCCGGAACGCGGGTCGCGGCGGTCGAATGGGAATCGACGACCGGGGGCGGGCGCTATTTCCGCATCCCTTTCAAGGACGTTAAAAACTTCTCCAATGCCACGGCTCTGTCGTTCCGCACGGCTCTGGGCTGCTTCGGTTCGATCTGCGACTTCCCGGCCTCGCCGGATGGCGAAGCGGCCTACGGCGTCATTCTTCTCGATGCGAACGGGCAGGCCACCAACTTCGTCTCGACCCAGCAGTTCGTGCGTCTCAGCCGGCCGGTCGGCGGCAAACGCCTCCATCGTACGCTGTATACGGTTCAAATCCCGTTGACGGCGTTCCGCGGGATCGACCTGAGCCGGGTGACCGCAATCCAGTTCAACTTCCCGCAACTGAAGGGTACGGTCAACATTGCCGATGTGACGTTGTTGAAGTCGGATCCGCTGATTTCGACGACGGCGACCTCGGTGGCCTCGTTGAAGGGCAAGCGCATGGGAATGGCGCCGGTGGCACGGATGGCGGAGGCGGTGGTGACCGCGGCCGAGGATGCGAACACGATCAGGGTCGTGCGGGATCCTGCGGCCTCCCTGCGCCGATCCGCGCGGCCGGCGGCCGAGCCGGACGTGGACATCGTCCTGACGTCGAAGCGCAGCTTTCCCGTGACGAACGCGTTTCCGGAGTTGACGGTGGGCGACTCGACTCTCCAGGGCGGAGACATCAGCGCCGACGGGAAGACGATGACGGTCACCGTCCCGGCCTCGACGTTCGACCGACTGAAGCCTGGGGCGAACGTGTCCCTGTCCGTCGTCGCGAGTTCGCCGGTCTGGCAGTTCGGCCGCCTGCCGAAATAAAAGGACGCCTCACAGCAAGCCGCATGGAACAGGACCGCCGGTTCTGTTCCATGCGTTGGTGGACGACCGCCGCCGCCTACTCTCGTCCATCCTGCGCGCGGGCCATCGGCGGTGCGTCGTGACCATCGCCGATCGGTATCACGTGTCCCCTTCGCGATCCGGCCGCTGTGACTCGTGGGCGTCCGATCGAAACGGAGACGCCGACCTCCCGGCCTCAAGCTTCCGGCGCGGCCAGCGCCCGCTCGATCGCCCCTTCCAGAGCCGCCGGCTTCGTCGCCGGGGCGAAGCGCTCGACGACACGGCCGTCGCGGCCGATCAGGAACTTGGTGAAGTTCCACTTGATCTTCTGCGTGCCGAGAAGGCCCGGCTTTTCCCGCTTCAGATCGACGTAGAGCGGGTCGGCGCCCGCACCGTTGACCTCGATCTTGGCCAACACCGGAAAGGTCACGTCGTAGGTGAGCGAGCAGAACCGCTCGATCTCCTCGGCGTCGCCCGGCTCCTGCGCGCCGAACTGGTTGCAGGGGAGGCCCAGCACCACGAACCCCCGGATGCGATGGCGCCGCCACAGGGTCTCGAGGCCCTGGTACTGCGAGGTGAAGCCGCATTTCGAGGCGGTGTTGACCACGAGCAGGACCTTGCCGCGGTACTGCGACAGCGGATGCGGCCGGCCGCGCGCGTCGAGCGGGGCGTGCGCGAGGATGTCGCTCATGAGGCGATCGCCTTCCCTTGCCGAATGTTCCCAAGTCGTCTCGAAGCGTATGTGCAGGATTTTATGGAACGATTCCAGGCTTGAGCAGAATTCGGCGGGGGACATTGCATCCGTGCTCCCGCGAGGCTAGGCGGCCCGGACCATGTGCAGGAGTTCCGTGATGCCGTCCCCCTCCCGCAGGCCCGTGCCGCCGGTTTCCCAGCGGGCGCTGCTGCTCCTCGCCGGACTGGCGCTCGGCCTCTGGTCCGTGCCGGCGGCGCTCGCCCAGGATGCCGCGCCCGACGCGACTGATGCCGCACCCGAGGAGGCGCCGAAGCCCAAGCCGAAGCCGCGCCGCCCCCCGCCGAAGCCGAAGCCCGCGGAGGAAGCCAAGGAGACCAAGGAGCCGGCCGCCGGCGCCGGGACGGTGCTGGAACCGGCGGCCGTTCCGTCCGGCCCGGCGCAGTGGCCCGCGGGCGCCCGCTCGGTCAGCGAGAGCTACGGCGACTGGACCATGAACTGCACGCGGGAGGACAACCGCACCGATTGCGTCATCATCCAGTCCCAGGGCGACCGGCGCACGGGCAAGCGCCTGTTCAGCCTCGAGCTGAAGGTGCCGAAGGACGGGCGCACGGAAGGGCTGATCCTGATGCCGTTCGGCCTGCAGATCGAGCCCGGCGTGACGTTCAAACTCGACGACCGCGGGCTCGGCAAGGGCGCGCCGTTCACCTACTGCGTCGCCGACGGCTGCCTCGTGCCGATCAGCCTCCCGACGCTCGCCACCGACGCGATGAAGACCGCACAGAACCTGACCGTGACGGCGGCCAAGCCGGACACCAAGGAGCCGACGGTCATCACGGTGCCGCTCTCGGGATTCGCCGCCGCCTTCGCCCGCTCCGCCGCCTTCGGCAGCTGAGGCGCCATCGGGGGGGCGGTGATAGGCTGTGCCCCCAAGGATGACGGGACCCCGATGCGCCTGACCGCGACGCTTCTCCTGCCGCTCCTCGTTCTCACGACCGCCGCCGCGCGGGCGGAGGAGGCGCGGCCGGGCTTCGACCAGTGCCTGACCGGCCTCCAAAGTCTCGCCGAGGAACGCGGCGTGCCCGCGACCGCCCGCGATGCGCTGAAGGATGTTTCCCCCGATCCGGCGGTGCTGCCCGCGACCAAGACGCAGGCCGAGTTCGTCCGGCCGGTCTGGGACTACATCGACGCCTCGGTGACGCCGGAAAAGATCGCGACCGGCCAGGCGAAGCTTGCCGAATGGGCCGAGGTGCTCGGGCGGATCGAGGCGGCCTACGGCGTAAACCGGCACGTGCTTGTCGCCTTCTGGGGCGTCGAATCGGGCTACGGCACCGTGCTGGACGATCCCAAGATCGTCCGCCCGGTGATCCCGGCGCTGGCGACGCTCGCCTGCCAGGACGGGAGCCGCGCCACCTTCTGGCGCGACGAACTTTTGGGCGCCCTGACGATCCTGGGCCAGGGCGACGCGGATCGCGACCGCATGACCGGCTCCTGGGCCGGCGCCATGGGCCACACCCAGTTCATGCCGAGCGCCTACCTCAAGCACGCGGTCGATTTCGACGGCGACGGCAAGCGCGACATCTGGCGCTCGGTCCCCGACGCGCTCGCCTCGACCGCCAACTTCCTGAAGAGCCACAGTTGGCGATCCGGTGAGGGCTGGGGCCAGGAGGTCGTCCTGCCCGATGGGTTCGACTATCGGCTCGCCGACGAGACCACCGAACGGACCTTCTCCGAATGGGCGGCGCTCGGGCTGAAGCCCGCCGGCGCAAAAGCGTTTCCGGACGGGGCGGAACGGCGCGCGACCCTGGTGGTGCCCGTAGGGATGCGGGGGCCGGCGTTTCTCTTGGAGCCGAACTTCAAGGTGATCCTGCGCTACAACACGGCGCTCGCCTACGCCCTCACCGTCGCCCACCTTTCCGACCGGCTCGCCGGCGGCGCGGCCTTTGCCCGCGACTGGCCGCGGGGTGACCGGATGCTGACGAACGACGAGCGCACCGACCTCCAGACCCGCCTCGAAGCGCTCGGTCACCCCACCGGCGGCACCGACGGCAAGGTCGGCCCCAAGACCCGGGCGGCGATCCGCGCCTTCCAGTCCGCCCACGGCCTCGTGCCGGACGGCTACGCCGAGGTCGGCCTGCTGGAGAAGGTGAGGGCGGCCTCGCCTGCGCCGTAAGCGGCACCTGCCCACAAGGCACGGGCCGGTCTTGCAATTCGGGCGCGAAAGCCGATTATTCAGGGAGTGAGACGAGGAGGCGGACACCTCCTCGTCTCTTTCGGTGCTTCCTTAGCCGACGCTAACGCGGAGGATCAGGCTCAAGCTGGTCCTCCGCCCATGGCGGACCTTCACCGAAACGCGAAGGCGTGGAAAGAGCCACACCATCGTCGCCTCCTGGGTCGTGATCGAGCGATGCCGTCGCCTGCGGACGCCCGGCGGCTGACCGGGCGTGAGACCTTGCCGGATTGGCGCTTCCCGCGCGATCACGGCGGGCATCGTCGCCGCCCAACTCCGAAACCTCGGTCAATGGAGCCCGCGAGGGAGCCCCGCCCATGCGCGTCCTGCTGGTGCATTGCCATCCCCGCGCCGACAGCTTTTCCGCGGCCCTGCGCACCACCGCCGTCGCGACGCTCGAAGCCGCGGGCCACACGGTCGAGGCCATCGATCTCTATTCCGAAAACTTCGATCCCCGGCTGAGTGCCGAGGAGCGCGAAAACTATTACGACGAGGCGGCGCTCCCGCCCGACATCGCCGGGCATGTCGCGGCCCTGCGGCAGGCCGATATGCTGGTTCTGGTCTATCCGACGTGGTGGTTCGGGATGCCGGCGATGCTCAAAGGTTGGTTCGACCGGGTGTGGCGGCCCGGCGTCGCCTTCGCGCTGGGCGGCGCCCGCGTGCTGCGGCCGCGGCTGACGAACATCCGCCGGATCGCGGTGGTGACGACCTACGGCTCGCCGCGCTGGCTGCTCTGGCTCGTCGGCTGGCCGGACCGCCGCATGGTGAAGCGGGGCATCTGCGTGCTCTGCGCCCCGCGCTGCCGGCTCGACTGGATCGCGCTCACCGGTATGGACGGGGCGACGCACGGTGCGCGGGAGCGCTTCGTCGCACTCGTCCGCCGACGGCTGGCGCGGTTCTGACGGGGGTCAGCCCGGATACCGCTCGAAGCGCGGGAGCGTGTGCGCGTCTTCCATCCAGGCGATGCGCTCGGCGACCTGGATATGAACCTGCGGCGGCAGTGCGGCGGGATCGTCGAGGGTGCCGGTCTGCACGTCGATCATGCCCGGCAGCATCTTTTCATTGACGTAGAACAGGCCGGTGCCGCAGCGGCCGCAGAAATGGCGCCGCCCGTGCTCCGACGAGGCGTAGACCGTGGGCTCGCCTTGAATCGTCACCTGTCCGGTCGGCACCATCGCCCAGCCGACCATCGGCGCTCCTGCATGCCGTCGGCAGTCGGAGCAGTGGCAGAGCGCGTTGTGCACCGGCTCTCCCTGCATGGTGTAGCGGATCGCTCCGCAATGGCAGCCCCCGGTCGGCATCGGCCTCTCCCGTCGAATCGCGATGCCGGACCGTAACCTCCGGGCGACCCGCAAAAAACAGGAAACCGCGACAACCCTTCGGTTGCCGCGGCTCCCTCACGGACGGGGCGTAAGGCGTGGGACGGTACCCGCCCGGAGCTCTTTCTTGGCTTTTACTCAGCGGCCTGGAGAACCGGGGCGGCGACGGGGGCCGCCTCGACCGGCTTGCCGCCCAGCGCGGCGTGGAGCTTGGCCTCATCGACTTCACCCTCCCAGCGGGCGACCACGATGCAGGCCACCGCGTTGCCGATGAAGTTCGTCAGCGCGCGGCACTCCGACATGAAGCGGTCGATGCCGAGGATCAGCGCCATGCCGACGACCGGCACGGAGGGGACCACCGCCAGCGTCGCGGCGAGCGTGATGAAGCCCGAGCCGGTGACGCCCGCCGCGCCCTTCGAGGAGAGCATGGCGACGAGAAGCAGCAGGATCTGCTCGCCGTAGGTGATCGGGGTGTCGGTGGCCTGGGCGATGAAGAGCGCCGCCATCGTCATGTAGATATTGGTGCCGTCGAGGTTGAACGAGTAGCCGGTGGGGACGACGAGACCGACGACGGGACGCGAGCAGCCGGCGCGCTCCATCTTCTCGATCAGCGAGGGCAGGGCCGACTCGGAGGACGAGGTGCCGAGCACCAGCATCAGCTCTTCCTTGATGTAGCGGATGAGCTTGATGATCGAGAAGCCGTTGTAGCGGGCGACCGCACCGAGCACGCCGAGCACGAAGATCGCCGAGGTCAGGTAGAAGGCGCCGACGAGGTAGGCGAGGTTGGCGAGCGAAGAGATGCCGTACTTGCCGATGGTGAAGGCCATCGCGCCGAAGGCACCGATGGGGGCGACCTTCATGATGATGTTGACGACGCCGAAGATGGCTTCCGACATGATCTTGATGATGTCGAGGACCGGCTTGCCGCGATCGCCGAGGAAGGCGAGGCCGAAGCCGAACAGCACCGAGAAGAACAGAACCTGAAGGATCTCACCGCCCGCGAAGGCGCCGACGGCGGTCGTCGGGATGATGTTCATCAGGAAGTCGCCGATGTTCTGTTCCTTCGCCTTGCCGGCGTAGGTCGCGACCGCCTTGGGATCGAGCGAGTTCGGGTCGATGTGCAGGCCGTGGCCGGGCTGGAGCACGTTGGCGACGATCAGGCCGACGATGAGGGCCAGTGTCGAGAACGTGAGGAAGTAGGCCAGCGCCTTGCCGCCGACGCGGCCGACCTTCTCGAGGTTGGTCATGCCGGCGATGCCGGAGACCACGGTGAGGAAGATCACCGGGGCGATGATCATCTTGACGAGCTTGATGAAGGCGTCGCCGAGCGGCTTCATGTCGGCGCCGAGCTTCGGATAGAAGTGGCCGAGCGTGATGCCGATCGCGACGGCGACGAGCACTTGGAAATAGAGCGTACGGTAGATCGGCTTGGGGGCGGACGGCGCGTGCGGCGCGGTCAGCGGAGACGGTACGGCACCCATGGGGCTTCTCCCTGCGAAGCGTGAATCGATCGGTGGGAAGCCGTCGGTCCCTTTGGGGATCGGCGTCGGCGTCCACTCTTGCTTTTGGCCTTGCGGCTCGCAGCTCTGCGGTTCAGGCATGGCTGCGTTTCGGGATATGAATGGCAACCCGCGTGCCAGCTCCGAGGAGCTCGTAACTTTTTGCTAACGCCTTGAAATGAGACTTATTTTTCAACCTCGCGCCCGGCGTCCGAGTCCGGCCTTGGCGGCTTTCCGCACGGCCCTCCCGGATTCGTTCCGGGATTCCGCACGGGGGTTCGGGCCGTGAACGGACCCGTCCCCGAGGAGGTGCGCCCGCGCACCGGCCTGTTCGTCATCGCCGGGCTCGTCGCGATGGCGCTCGCGGTCTGGCTCGCCGGCCGCGTGGCGGAACGCCTCGCGCTCACCGACCTGCGGCGCACGGCGCAATCGGCGCTCGGCCTTCAGGTCGCGGCGCTTTCGGCGGAGATGCAGCGTCAGAGCGCGCTGCCCCTGGCGCTCGCCACCGATCCCGAGATCGTCCGCGCGGTGGGCCCTTCGCCGGACAAGGCGCTGATCGACAGCGTGAACGGCCGGCTCAATCAGATCGCCCGCGCCACGGGGGCGACGGTGATCTACGTCATCCGCGCCGACGGCGTGACCCTTCTGGCGAGCAACGCGGGCGAGCCGCGCAGCTTCATCGGCGCCGACTACACCTTCCGCCGCTACTTCCGCGAGGCGATGGCGATGGGCTCGGGGGCGCAGTTCGCGCTCGGTACCGTGAGCAAGCGCCCCGGCTTCTACCTGTCCCGGCGCCTGCCCGAATCTGCCGGCGTGGTCGTGGTCAAGATCGAGTTCGACGGGGTCGAGGCGGCGTGGCAGGCGGGGCGCGAGAGCGTGTTCGTCACGGATGCCCGCGGCATCGTGCTGGTGGCGAGCGAGCCGTCCTGGCAATTCACGGCCTTGCGCAGCCTCGACGCGGCGGAGCGCGAACGTATCGACGCGTCGCGCGATTTCGGCGACGCGAAGCTCGCGCCGATGCCGATCTATCCAAACGGGGAAGAGGACGACCTCGTGCGCGTCGGCAACGGCGCGCGGCCGGCTTGGCCCGCCCTGATGCTCGACGCGGCCGTGCCCGACACCTCATGGCGGCTTCACACCCTGACCCCGATCGCGGCCGCGGTCGAGCGCGAGCGGGTGCAGGGGCGGCTGATCGCGCTGCTCGCCACCGGCCTCGCCTGGGGCGCGCTGGCGACCTGGCTCGCGCGGCAGCGGCGCATCCGCAACCGCCTCTCCGAGGAAGCCTCTCGCCGGGCCGAGCTGGAGCGGCGCGTCGCCGAGCGGACGCAGGCGCTCAGCGACGCCAACCGCCAGCTCGTCGCCGAGATGGAGGAGCGCCGCCGCTCCGAGGCCGAGCGCGAGCGGCTGGGCCGCGAACTCGCCCAGGCCGGGCGGCTCGCCGCGCTCGGCCAGTTCGCCGCCAGCATGGCGCACGAGATCAACCAGCCGCTCGCGGCGATCCGGTCGTATGCCGACAACACCGCGATTCTCGTGCGGCGCGGGCGGATCGAGGACGCCGCCGAGAACGTGTCCGCCATCGGCCGGCTGACCGAGCGGATCGGCGGGCTGACGCGCCAGCTCAAGGGTTTCGCGCGGCGCGCCTCGGGCCGGCGCGAGCCGGTGCGGCTTGCCGAGATCGTCCGCGGCAGCCTGGAAGTCTTAGGGGGGCGAGCGAGCGAATCCGGCATTCGTCTCGACGTGGCGGCGCTTCCCCCCGATCTCGCCGTGCTCGGCGACGGGCCACGCCTGGAACAGGTCGTGGTCAACCTCGTCCAGAACGCCCTCGACGCCGTGACCGGGCGGCCCGATCCGTGGGTCCGGCTCGACGTGGAGGCGGAAGGGGAGCGGGTCGTCCTGTCGGTGGCGGACAACGGCCTCGGCATCCCGGAGGCCGCCCGCGCCCAGGTGTTCGACGCCTTCTTCACCACGAAGGCCGACGGGTTGGGGCTGGGTCTCGCCATTTCCCGCGGCATCGTCGAGGAATGCGGCGGCACCCTGTCGGTGGTCTCGGGGGAGGGCGGCACGGTGTTCCGCATGGACCTTTTGCGCGCGGACGCAATCGTGCGAGAGGCCGTGCAGGAGGTCTCATGAGCGAGAGCCAACAATCCGAACGCGTCGTCTTCATCGACGACGAGGAGGACGTGCGCCGGGCCAACCGCCAGAGCCTCGAACTCGACGGCTTTGCGGTCGAGACCTTCGAAACGGCTGAAGCCGCGCTGGCCGCCATCCGGGCCGAGCCGCCGGGCGTCGTCGTCACCGACGTGCGCCTGCCCGGCCTAGACGGGCGGGCCCTGTTCGAGCGGGTGCGGGCCGACGACCCGGACTTGCCCGTGATCCTCATCACCGGCCACGGCGACATCTCGATGGCGGTCGCGGCGATGCGCGGCGGCGCCTACGACTTCCTGGCCAAGCCCTATCCGGCGGAAGCCCTGATGGGTTCGGTGCGTCGCGCGCTCGACCATCGCCGCCTCGTGCTGGAGAACCGCCGCCTCCACGCCCGGCTCGATGCCGCGATCGAGGAGGACCCGGCCTTCCTCGGCATCTCGCCGGAGATCGTGGCGCTCCGCCGCCTCGTGCGCGACGTGGCCTCGGCCGACGTGGACGTGCTCGTGCTCGGCGAGACCGGCTCGGGCAAGGAGGTGGTGGCGAGCGCGCTCCACCGCTGGAGCCGGCGGGCGGGCAAGAACTTCGTCGCGATGAATTGCGGCGCGCTGCCCGACAGCGTGGTCGAGAGCGAGCTGTTCGGCCACGAGGCCGGCGCCTTCACCGGCGCCCTCAAGCGCCGGGTCGGGCGCATCGAGCACGCGCAGGGCGGCACGCTGTTCCTCGACGAGATCGAGAGCATGCCGCTGGCGCTCCAAGTGAAGCTGCTTCGGGTGCTGCAGGAGCGCGTAGTCGAGCCGCTCGGCACCAACGAGCGCCGCCCCGTCGACATGCGGGTCGTCTCGGCCACCAAGGTCGATCTCGGCCAGGAGGCCGCCGCGGGCTCGTTCCGCGACGACCTCTATCACCGCCTCAACGTGGTGAGCGTCGCGATCCCGCCGCTGCGGGAGCGGCGCGAGGATATTCTGCTGCTGTTCCAGCACTTTTTGTCCCGCGCGGCGGCGCGGTTCGGGCGCGAGCCGCCGCCGGTCACCTCGGCGATGCGCGACCACCTCACCCGCCATTCCTGGCCCGGCAACGTGCGCGAACTCGACCATTTCGCCGAACGCTGCGCGCTCGGGCTGGCCGGTCAGCCCGCCCCGGACGCGACCGCGCCGACGACGGCGCCGACGCTGTCGGAGCAGGTCGAGCGGTTCGAGCGCGGCCTGATCCGCGAGGAGCTGATCATGGCCGGCGGCGACGTGCGCGGGGCGGCGGAATCCCTCGGCGTCCCGCGAAAAACCCTCTACGACAAGATCGCCCGCTACGGGCTGACGCCGACGGATTTTCGCTGAGGGCGTCAGGCCGCCGCCACGATCCGCCCCCGCATGAAGGCGCGGGCGTCCTCCGCGGCCAACGGGCGGGAGAGGAGAAAACCCTGCACCTCGGTGCAGCCCTTGTGGCGCAGGCGGCCGAGCTGTTCCTCGGTCTCGACGCCCTCGGCGGTGATGGTGGAGCCGAGCCGCTCGCCGATGCCGACGATGGCGTGCACGATCGCCGCCGCCACCGGGTTGTCGAGGTCGCGCACGAAGGAGCGATCGACCTTGATCTTGTCGAAGGGGAACCGGCACAGGTAGCTCAGGGACGAGTAGCCCGTGCCGAAATCGTCGAGCGCGATCCGCACGCCCAGCGCGCGCAGGCGGTGCAGGCAGCCGATCACGGCATCCGAATCCTGCATCAGCACGCTCTCGGTAATCTCCAACTCCAGCCGCCGGGCGGGCAGGCCGGAGGCGGCGAGCGCCCGGATCACCGCCTGCTCCAGCCCCTGCTTGCGGAATTGCACCGCCGAGACATTGACCGCGACCCGCATCTCGCCGGGCCAGCCCGCCGCCTCGCGGCAGGCCTCGTTGAGCGCCCAGGTGCCCATCGGCGCGATCAGCCCGGATTCCTCGGCGACCGAAATGAACTCGGCGGGCGAGACCGGCCCGCGCACCGGATGGTTCCAGCGCAGCAGCGCCTCGAACCCGCTCGGGGCGCCGTCGGCCACCGCGAAGATCGGCTGGTAGTGGAGCGCGAAGCCGCCGGAGCGCAGGGCCTCGCGCAGGTCGAGTTCGAGCAGGTTGCGGGTCGCGACCGCGGCATCCATCCCGCGCTCGTAGAAGCGGAAGGTGTTCCGGCCCGAATCCTTGGCCCGGTAGAGGGCGATGTCGGCGTTCTTGAATAGGGTCTCGGGGCCGTCGCCGTCCTCGGGCCCGATGGCGATGCCGATCGACACGCCGACGACCGCGCTCAGGCCATCGAGATCGACCGGACGGGCGAGCGAGGTGATGATACGCCGCGCGACCGAGGCGATGCGGCGGGCCTCGTCGGGATCGCTCAGGATGATGGCGAACTCGTCGCCGCCGAGCCGGGCCACCATGTCGCCTTCGCGGAGCGCGCCCCTCAGCCGCTCGGCGACGACGCGCAGCAGCGCGTCGCCCGCCGGATGGCCGAAGGTATCGTTGACCGCCTTGAACCGGTCGAGGTCGCAGCAGAGCACCGCCACCCGGCCGCCCCGACGGCGGGCCTCGGCGATGGCGCGGCCGAGCACTTCATGAAACAGGCGGCGGTTCGGCAGGCCGGTGAGGGTGTCGTGGCGGGCCATGTGCTCGACCAGCGCCTCGGCCCGCTTGCGCTCGGTGGCGTCGGCCACCGTACCCTCGTAGCCGGCGGGCGCGCCGTCGGCGCCCGGGATGAGCCACGCGGTCTCGGAGACCCAGATCGTCTCCCCGCCCGCGTGGCGGCGCACCTCGGAGACGAAGTCCTCGACCCGCCCGTCGCGGTGCAGCAGGTCGAGGAAGGCGGCGTGGCGCTCGGGCTCGACGTACCAGTCGTGGCCGAAATCGGTCTCGGGCACGAGGATGCCGCTTCCCTCGCCGTAGCCGTGCAGACGCACCAGCGCCCGGTTCGCCTGGACGATGACGCCGTCGAGGCCGGCCCGGTAGACGCCGATCACCGCGTTGTGGAACAGCGACTGATAGTCGGCCTCGGCCGCGCGCAAAGCCGCCTCGCCGTGGCGGCGCTCGGTCACGTCGGTATAGGTGCAGACGGTGCCGCCCGAACTCGTCGGGGCGATGTTGACCTCGACGACGACGCCGTTGGGGCGGATGCGCTCGTAGCGGCTGATGGGGGGACGCGGGCTGTCGCCCAGGAGCCATTCGCGCACCTCCGGCGGGGCAGTGCGGAACTCGCCGGATTCGGCCTGGAAGCGCAGCAACTCGGCGTAGCGGGCGCCCTCGTGCAGCACCGCGTCGGGCAGGCCGAGCAGGGTGCGGGCGCGCTGGTTGTGGACGCGGATGCGGCCGTCGGGGTCGATCATCATCAATCCCTGGCCCATCGCCTCCAGGGTCGTGCGCAGCGATTCGCCGGCCTCGCGCTGCTGGCGCTCGGAGCGGGCGAGATCGGTCACGTCGAGGCAGACGCCGTAGAGGGCGACCAGCCGGCCCGTATCGTCGTGCTGGGCGATGCCGTGGACCGTGACGACACGCTCCTCGCCGTCGGGCCGGATCACCCGCGAGCGGTGATCGTAACCGCCGGTCTCCCCGCTGCCGCGTCCAGCGAGCGCCTCCTCGACGGTACGGCGGACCCCGGCCCGGTCGTCGGCGTGGTAGAGGGCGATGTGCTCGTCGATGCTAAGCGGGCGCAGCGCGTCGTTGCGCCCGAAGATGCGGGCGATGCCGGCCGACCACGCGATGGTCCGGCGCCTGACGTCGATCCGCCAATGGCCGAAGCAGGCGGTGCGCTCGGCCATGGCATGCGCGGCCTGGGTGACGCGCAACGCCGCCTCCCGCTCGACCAGCCGTTCCTCGGCCTCGGCGCGCGCCAGAGCTTCGGCCGCGGCGGCGTCGCGCCGCTCGTGCAGCTGGAGATGGGCCTCGGCCAGCAGCGCCAGCTCCTGCAGCGCGCGCACTTGCGTCGCCGAGAAGTCCGGACGCGCCTCAATGTCGATGATGCAGAAGGTGCCGATGGTCCGCCCGGTGATCGAACCGATCGCCACGCCGGCATAGAACCGGGCCCGCGGCGGGCCGACGACCAGCGGCGAATGGGCGAAGCGCGGATCCTCGGTCAGATCGGGGACCACCAGCGCCTGCCCGCGGGCGCGGCGGATGGTGTGGTTGCAGAAGGCGCTCTCGCGGTCGGCCCCGTCCTCCTCGACGCCGCAGCGGGCGCGAAACCAGAACCGGTCCTCGTCGATCAGCGGGATCAGGGCGATCGGCGCGCCGAACAACTCGGACGCCGTCCGGCACAGGGCGTCGAGATGCTCCTGCGGGCCGGTTTCGAGGATGGCCCCGCGCGGCGGAGGGACGGCGTCATGGTCGAAGCTCTGCACCGCTGGGTCCAACGTCTTCGCTCGGGTCTCCCACCGGAGCCAAGATCGGCTTCAGGCGGAAGACCTTCGAAACGGAGCGGAGAATTCCAGCCCAGCGTTAACAATCCCATCGCGAACGGCGGCAAAAGACAATCCAGGGCGGCCTAAGCCGCAGCCCCGCGCTGAACGAGAGGCCGTCTCACTCGATCCCCAGCTTCTCCTTCAGAAGCGCGTTGACCGCGGCCGGGTTGGCCTTGCCGCCGGTGGCCTTCATGGTCTGGCCGACGAACCAGCCGAGCAGCGTGGGCTTCGCCCGCGCCTGTTCGACCTTGTCGGGGTTCTTGGCGATGATCTCGTCCACCGCCGCCTCGATGGCGCCGGTGTCGGTGACCTGCTTCATGCCGCGGGTCTCGACGATGTCCCGCGGGTCGCCGCCCTCGGACCAGACGATCTCGAACAAGTCCTTGGCGATCTTGCCGGAGATCACGCCCTCGCCGATGAGATCGACGATGCCGCCGAGCTGCTCGGCCGAGACCGGCGTGTCCTCGATCGAACGGCCCTCCTTGTTGAGGCGCCCGAACAGCTCGTTGATCACCCAGTTGGCCGCGGCCTTGCCGTCGCGGCCCTGCGCCACCGCCTCGAAGTAGTCGGCGGACGGGCGCTCGGCCACGAGCACGCCCGCGTCGTAGGCGGACAGGCCGTAATCCTTGATGAAACGGGCCTTCTTGGCGTCCGGCAGCTCCGGCAGGCCCTCGGCCAGCCGATCGACATAGGCCTGATCGAATTCGAGCGGCAGCAGGTCCGGGTCGGGGAAGTAGCGGTAATCGTGCGCCTCCTCCTTGGAGCGCATCGAGCGGGTCTCGCCCTTGCCCGGATCGAACAGCCGCGTCTCCTGATCGATCGAGCCGCCGTCCTCCAGGATCGCGATCTGGCGACGCGCCTCGACCTCGATGGCCTGGCCGATGAAGCGGATCGAGTTGACGTTCTTGATCTCGCAGCGGGTGCCGAGCCCCTCGCCGGGGCGGCGCACCGAGACGTTCACGTCGGCGCGCAAGGAGCCCTTCTCCATGTCGCCGTCGCAGGTGCCGAGATAACGCAGGATCGTGCGCAGCTTCGTCACGTAGGCCTTGGCCTCCTCCGACGAGCGCAGATCGGGCCGCGAGACGATCTCCATGAGCGCCACGCCCGAGCGGTTGAGATCGACGAAGCTCTTGGTCGGGTCCTGATCGTGCAGCGACTTGCCCGCGTCCTGCTCCAGATGCAGCCGCTCGATGCCGACCGTGATCGCGCCGCCGTCCGGCAGATCGACCAGCACCTCGCCCTCGCCGACGATCGGGTCCTTGTACTGCGAGATCTGATAGCCCTGCGGCAGGTCCGGATAGAAGTAGTTCTTGCGGTCGAACACCGAGCGCAGATGCACCTTCGCCTTCAGCCCGAGGCCGGTGCGCACGGCCTGGGCCACGCATTCTTCGTTGATGACCGGCAGCATGCCCGGCATCGCCGCATCGACCAGCGAGACGTGATCGTTCGGCTCGGCCCCGAAGGCGGTCGAGGCGCCGGAGAACAGCTTCGAGCGGCTCGTGACCTGGGCGTGGATTTCCATGCCGATCACGACCTCCCAGTCGTGCAGGCCGCCCTTGATCAGCTTCTTGGGATCGACGCGCTCGGTCATGTCTTTTCGCGATCTTCGTGCAGTCAGCGCCTGAAGGGCGCGTTTCGTTCGCAGTGTGTAGGAAGCGGCTGCCGGACGGGTCAAGCCGGCGGTTTCGCCCCCGGCCGCCGCGCCGCCAGCGTCACCGCCGGCCCGTTCACGAAGTCGGGGTCGTCGGTGATGATCGTGGTCTCGCTGAGCCCGTGATGGGCGAGCACCCGGATCAGGTCGGGCAGCTCCATCCAGCGGGTCTTTTCGCGATTTCCCCCCCAGAAGGTCGCGAGCTTGCGGTCCTGATAGGTCAGCTCGTGCAGCGACAGGCGCAGCCCCTCGTGCTCGACCGCGTGGGTGACGTGGCGGCGCAGCCGCCGCTCCTCGCGGAAATAGTGGGTCCAGATGAAGATGCGGTCGGTGCGGGCGGCCGCGAGCCGGATCAGCTCCAGCGGATCGAGCATGTGGTAGAGGATGCCGCAACAGAAGATCAGGTCGTAGCGCGGCCCCGGCGCCTCCAGATGCCGGCTGACGTCGCCGAGCAGGAAGGTCGAGCGGTTCAGCCCGGCGATGTTCTTGACGATCAGCGACTTGAGGAAGGCCTCCGAGTTCGACTCGACCGCCGTGATGCTTTTCGCGCCGAGCGCTTCGAGCTGGCAGGTATGGGCGCCCTCCAGCGGCCCGAGTTCGAGCACGTCGTAGCCCTCAAGCCGGCCGTTCACCCCGAGATGCGCGGCGGCCTGACCGGGCCGCGGATCGGCGCGGAAGCCCGGCAGCCCGCCGGACGGCAGGCCTTGGGCCAGCTCGGACAGGTCGCTCGCCCAGCGGTCGGCGAACAGATCGGTCGCGTTGCGATGGTTCGGTGTCGTGGTGACGAAGACGCGGCGGTTCATCGAAGCGTGCTCGGGAACCGCGCCGCCCGCGTCAAGCCCCAGGGCGGTGTTCCCCTCAAATCACCGGCACCCCTCTGGCCTTCGCCTTGTCCCCCGGCTCGACGTGGATGACCACCACAGCGCCCTCGATCTCGCTTTCGATCGCATCTTCCAGCCGGTCGCAGATCGCGTGCGATTCGATCACCGTCATCTCGCCGGGCACGACGAGGTGGAAATCGATGAAGGTGGCGCTCCCGGCATGCCGCGTGCGCACGTCGTGGGCTTCCAGAGCGCCCTCGCTGTGCGTCGAGATCAGGCCGCGGATGCGGGCGATCATTTCGGGGGAGGCCGCCTGATCCATCAGGCCGTTCACCGAATCGCGCACCATGGTCCAGCCCGACCACAGGATATTGAGGGCGACCACCCCCGCCACCACGGGGTCGAGCACCGGCGTGCCGGTGACGGCGACGAGGCCGACGCCGATGAGCACGCCGCCGGAGGTGACCACGTCGGCGATGATGTGGCGGGCATCCGCGATCAGCGCCGGCGAGCGCAAGCTCCGGCCCTGGCGGAACAGCGCGAAGGCCCAGGCGGCGTTGATCGCGCTCGCCACCGCGTTGACCGCGAGGCCCATTGCCGGGGCGTCGAGGGCCTTGGGGTCGAGGATGCCGTGATAGGCCTCCCGCAGGATCAGCACCGCCGCGACGATGACGAGTGCGCCCTCGATCACCGCGGAGAAGTACTCGGCCTTGTGATGGCCGTAGGGGTGCTCCTCGTCCGCCGGCTGGGCGGCGACGCGCACCGCCAGGAAGGCGCAGGCTGCCGCCACGACGTTGATGATGCTCTCCAGCGCGTCCGAATAAAGCGCGAGGCTGCCGGTGAGCCAGTAGGCGACGAATTTGAGCGCCGTCACGACGACGCCCACGGCGGCGCTCGCGAGAGCGGCTTTCTCGGTCCGGGTCATGGCGGGTTTTGGTGGGGTGTGGCGGGGTGCCACGCCCTTAAGGCCGGGCCTCCGGGAAGGCCACGGCAAAGGTCTTAGCCCGGGCTATCGGCTACGTCTGGGCGGCCTCGGCCGGCAGGCGACCGCGGGCGACCTCCTTGGCGCGGCTCCCCGCCGCCAAGTCGCGGGCGCGTCGAGCCCGCCGGGCATAGCCGCGGGCGAGCCAGCCAAAACTGGCGCGGGCCGCGAGCCCGTCGAAGCGGGCCGCCTCCTTCTCCCAGTAGCGCAGGGTTTGCGCGTCGAGCGTCTCGTGCGGGGTCGTGGCCATCACATGCTCTCCTCACGCCTCGGGGGCCGGGGGCGCCTGCGTCTCCTCCACGAGGAGCGCGTCCTCGTCGCCGAGGAACGAGCCCGCGCCGCGGTTGGGCAGCGGTTGGCCCGGCGTGCCGAACGGCTCGCTCGGATAGGCCTCCAGGAAGCGGCGGCGCGCGTCGGCGGCATCCTCGGCCTTGAGGCTGACCTGCGGCGTCTCGGGCAGCGGCCAGCGCGGATCGGCGGGATCGCGCGGGCGCAGGGCGTACCAAGTCATGTCGGGCATCGATCCTCGTGCAGAAGCCGCCGATCAACGCGCGAACGGCCCGCGGGCTGCATCGTCAGGACGGTGCGAGGTGGGCGAGGTAGCGGGCCGCCGCCGCCCAGTCGCCGGGTTCGGCATTCAAGCCGACATAGCCGTCGGGTCGCACCAGATAGAGCCGAACGTCCGGCGGGGTCCGCGTTTCCGGAACGATCAAGGTGGGGAAGCGCGCGGCGAGCGCGGCGCCCTCCGGCCCGCCCTCGGCGTAGAGCACGAAGCGCGGCGCACCGCCCGCACCCGGCGGAGGCCCGGCATCGTGCTCCGGCGGCCAGCGCAGGCCCGCGCCCGGCCCCTCGGAGAGGAAGCTGTCGGGATAACCGATCTCGATCTCGCTCATGGTCGCGGCCATCCGGTCCCGCACCGCGTGAAAACCGAGCAGCGCCCGGAGCGCGAGGTTGCGGGCGGCCTGCGCGGCCGGGTTGGCGAGCGTCGCTGCGGCGGTGAGGCGGGCGGCGTTGCGCAGCACGGTCTCGCCCACCGCGGCGCGTTCCGGGCTGTAGCTGTCGAGGAGGTCCGGCGCGGCCGCGCCCCGCAGCACCAGGGCGAGCTTCCAGGCGAGATTCACGGCATCCTGCATGCCGGTGTTCATGCCCTGGCCGCCCGCCGGGCTGTGGATATGCGCGGCATCGCCCGCTAGGAACACGCGATCCACCCGGTACTCGTCGACCTTGCGCTCGTGGATGCGGAAATGGCTGAGCCAGACCGGATCGGACAGGCGGAGGCCGGCCCCCGCGCGCATCTCGGTCAGCGCCTGCACCGCGTCGAGGTTCGGCTCGGGCCGCGGATGCTCGGGGTCGGCCCTGCCCACCGTCGCGACCACCCGCGCCCGCCCGCCGGGAATGGGGAACAGCACGAGCGGCCCGTCCCGGTGCAGATAGACCGCGACTTCGTCGGGCGGCGGCGCGCCCGCTCCCTCGACCCGGACATCGGCGAGCAGCCACTCGTCGCCCTGCGCCTGACCCGCGAAGGCCAGATCGAGGCCGTGACGCACGTGCGAATGCGCTCCGTCGCAGCCGATCAGGAACGGCGTGGACACCGCTTCCTCGCGCCCGTCGGAGTGGGAGAGCCGCGCCGTGACCGTACCGGCCCCTTGCGAGAAGTCCGACAGGGCAACCTCGCGCTCGACGGCAACGCCGAACCCCGCGAGATGCTCGGTGAGAAGCCGCTCGGTCTCGGCCTGCGGGATCATCAGGGCGAAGGGATAGGGGCTGGCGATCTCGGTGAAGCGCGTCCCTCCGAGCACCTGTCCGCCGCTGCGCAGCGTGGCGCCCCGCGCGTGCAGCCCGGCGGCCAGGAAAGCGGGTGTGCAGCCCATCCGGTCCATGAGTTCGAGGGTACGCGACCAGACGACTAGCGCCTTCGAGGTCCGCGTTGGCTCCGGGCTGCGGTCGATCAGGCGCACGCCGATCCCGTACCGCGCCAGCTCGCAGGCCAAGGTCAGGCCGACCGGCCCGGCTCCGACGATGAGGATCTTTTCGAGCACCGGTGGTCCCTCCGGTCGAGCGCATCCCTCGGGACCTCCTTGCGCCCCAAGCCCCGGCCGGGGCAACCCGCATTTGCCTCCCGGCCGCATCCGCGGCAAAGCCGCTCGGTTCTCGTGCCGCATCGGCTTCTCCCGACAAGCCGGCGGCCACCTTGTCAGACCGATGCTCCATGCGCGTGGACCTGTTCGACTTCGATCTCCCCGAGGCGCTGATCGCGCTGCGCCCGGCGAACCCGCGCGACGCGAGCCGCCTGCTCGTGGTGCGGCCGGGCGAACCCCTGCGCGACCGCGGCGTGCGCGATCTGCCCGGCCTGCTGGCGCCGGGCGACGTGCTGGTCTTCAACGACACGCGGGTGATCCCGGCCCGGCTCGCGGGCATTCGCCACCGTCCCGGCGGCACGGGCCAGCGCTGCGAGGCGATGCTGCACCTGCGCGAGGCGCCCGACCGCTGGCGCGCCTTCGCGAGGCCGGCCAAGCGGCTGGCCGTCGGCGACCGCATCCACTTCGGCTCCGAGGGGGAGGGCGCAAGCGAGGTCTGCGCCATGACCGGCCTCGAAGCGACCGTCGAGGCCAAGGGCGAGGGCGGCGAGATGTCCCTGCGCTTCGACCTCGCCGGCCCGGCGCTCGACGAGGCGATTATGGCGCTCGGGGCCCTGCCGCTGCCGCCCTACATCGCCGGCAAGCGCGCCACCGACGCGCAGGACGCGACCGATTACCAGACCGTCTACGCCCGCGAGCCCGGCGCGGTGGCCGCCCCCACCGCCGGCCTGCACTTTTCGGATTCCCTATTATCCGCCATCGACTTGGCGGGGATCGGGCGCGCCCACGTCACCCTCCATGTCGGCGCCGGCACCTTCCTCCCCGTGAAGGCCGACGACACCGAAAACCACCGCATGCACGCCGAGATCGGCACCCTCGACGCCGCCACCGCGGAGCGCCTCAATACGACGCGGGCGAACGGCGGCCGGGTCGTCGCGGTCGGCACCACGGCGCTTCGCCTGCTGGAGAGCACCGCCGGGCCGGACGGCACGATCCGCCCGTTTTCCGGGCCGACGGAGATCTTCATCACGCCGGGTTACCGCTTCCGCGCGGTCGATGCGCTGGTGACGAACTTCCACCTGCCGCGCTCGACCCTGTTCATGCTGGTGAGCGCGTTTGCCGGCCTCGACACCATGCGCGCGGCCTACGGGCATGCCATCCGTGAAGGCTACCGCTTCTACTCCTACGGCGATGCGAGCCTGCTGTTTCCGGCGCCGCCCGCCTCATAGAGTTCTCGAGAACATGACCGATCCGCGCTCGATCAGCCCCGATTTCAACTTCGCGATTCACGCCCGCGACGGGCAGGCGCGCACCGGTGCCATCTCGATGCCGCGGGGCAGCATCCGCACGCCGGCCTTCATGCCGGTCGGCACGGCGGCGACCGTCAAGGCGATGTACCCGGAGCAGGTGCGCGAGCTGGGCGCCGACGTGGTGCTCGGCAACACCTACCACCTGATGCTGCGCCCCGGCCCGGAGCGGATGGAGCGCTTGGGCGGCCTGCACAAGTTCATGCGCTGGGATGGGCCGATCCTCACCGATTCCGGCGGCTTCCAAGTGATGTCGCTCTCGGCGCTGAGGAAGATCGACGAGGACGGCGTCACCTTCCGCTCCCATGTCGACGGCTCGTCCCACCGGATGAGCCCGGAGCGCTCCATCGAGATTCAGGGGCTGCTCGGCTCCGACATCCAGATGCAGCTCGACGAATGCGTGCGGCTCCCCGCCGAGCGCCCGGCGATCGAGAAGGCGATGCATCTCTCGCTCCGCTGGGCCGAGCGTTGCCGCGTCGCCTTCGGCGAGCAGCCGGGCAAGGCGATGTTCGGCATCGTCCAGGGCGGCGACGTGCCGGAGTTGCGGGTCGAGAGCGCGCGGGCGCTGACCGATCTCGGCCTGAAGGGCTATGCCATCGGCGGGCTCGCGGTGGGCGAGCCGCAGGCGGTGATGCTCGCCATGATCGAGACGGTGGAGCCGCACCTGCCGCAGACCAAGCCGCGCTACCTCATGGGCGTCGGCACGCCCGACGATCTGATGCAGTCGGTCCTACGCGGCATCGACATGTTCGATTGCGTGATGCCGACGCGGGCCGGTCGCCACGGCCTCGCCTATACCCGGCACGGCCGGATCAACCTGCGCAACGCCCGCCACGCCGAGGATGTCCGCCCGCTGGACGAGGCCTCCGACTGCCCGGCGGCCCGCGACTATTCCCGCGCCTATCTCCACCACCTCGTCCGCTCGGACGAGATTCTGGGGATGATGCTGCTGACGTGGAACAACCTCGCCTACTATCAGGCGCTGATGGCGGGCATGCGCGCGGCCATTACCCAGGGGCGGCTCGCCGACTTCGTCGCGCAGACGAAGGAGGGCTGGGTCCGCGCCGAGGCCGATGCGAAAGCCTGAGGGATCAGCGGAGGTCGGCGCGCTTCTGCGCCTTGGTGTAGCTCGTGATCGCCGCCTGGCAGCCGGGCGAGAGCTTGGCCTTGTTGGTCTTGAAGCAAGCGCGCACCTCGGCGCTGTCGGGGGCGAGGTCGCCGCAGAAGCTCAGGTAATCGCCGGTGCAGTGCTGCCGCAGGGCATCGCGGTCGGCCGGCTGGCTCGGGGCGGGGGCAGCGAGCGCCGCGCCGGAGGTGAGGAGGAGGGCCAAAAGGGTGCGTCCGATCATCAAGTCGTCTCCTGCGCCCGGTCGCGCCGGGCCGCGGAGGGTAGACGCTCCGATCTGGACGAGAGTGCGACCACAGCATGGCAGCGCCTCCGCCGCCCCCGCGGCATGCTCGCCACGCCAATCCATCGCCCCGCAGCCGGCCCCGCGCACACCGACTGTGGGCACACCCGCGCTTCGTGTTGACCCTCCCGCCCCGACCCCCTATTGCGAGCCACGCACACAGCCACCCCGGCCCCGCCGGACGGCCCCCGTGCGAGCGCGTAGCTCAGTTGGTAGAGCAACGGACTTTTAATCTGTAGGTCCTGGGTTCGAGTCCCAGCGCGCTCACCACTCATCTTACTGCTCCCACCGTATTATTGTGAAATTCGGCTTCCGCTGATCGTTGCCGGTTGCCAAACTCCTTTGGTGTCGGCTGTTCTGGAGCTTGCGCCGAAGAGGTTCCTTCGGGTCTCCGTCCAACCTTCCTTGAGCTTGCGTGCAGTCTCACCCGACGCGCCGGGCCTGTCGCCTTCCCGCTGATAAGACAGCGGGGAAACAGCGGGGCGGGTCCGAACAGCGGCGCTGGCCGCCGATCGCCTGAGCGGGTCGGTCTCCTGATTACAATGGGCAAAAACAGGAGCGGCTGCCCCGAAAGTACGGGGCCGTTACGGGGGGCTGCCGGAGCCGCAGCCGACGGGCTCGCGCCCTGTTTCAACCGGCGGAAACCGGCTCGGCTGGGGCTCGGTCCAACCGGAGCACGGTGTTGGCCTCGGGGCGGCGGAACAGAGCCTCGGCGGCCTGTCGCGGCGCCGGGGGCACCCCCGCGACGAGGCGGCCCACTTCTCCGACCGGGCGGCGCCGATGGCTCGGACCCGCGTGCGGTGGTGGTGCTGCGCCGTGGCCCGCGTGCCGGCGATGCGGCCCTGGGAGAAGGCTGCGGCCGTGGCCTTGGAGGCGCGGCGGCGCCTGCTCGCCGAGGTCGGCGATGAGCGAGTGGATTCCGGCCTTCACCTCGTCCACGCTCTCGACGTTGGCCTCGTCGAGCGACGGGCCCCGGCGGTCGGACGCGTCAGGCGACGCCAAAGAGGTCGTGCAGGCGAGCGGAGATTTCGCGGGTGTCCATGGCCGGGCTCCGGTCGGATCGATGGTCCGACCTCCCTGGCCGGTGGCTCCACCGTCAAGGGACGTTCACGTCGCGCAGCGCAGAGTTCGTACTGTAGGAAAAGCAGGCTTTCCGGCTGTCCGGCGTGCCAGCGCATCGTCCCGAAAGGTGGTTTCCGGCTTTCGGAAAAAAGGCGATGCGGCACAAGAACATAGAGCATCGTCCTGGATCAGATATCCAAGACGATGCTCTAGATCGCGGCCGGGTTGAACCGGGCCGGGGAGGGCGCGCTCGAAGCCCTGGAAAGCCTGCGGGTCGAGGCGCCGGCCCTGGCCGTTTGCGTCGAACTGCTGTGAATTCTCCTCTGGGCGGAGAGCGGCGGCCTAGCAGACGGAAGCTGACCTCAAGGGCATTCGTCGTTGGTCCAGGTGTACCGGCCCTTCGCCTCGCGGGCGATCGCCGCGCAGACGCTTTCGGGAACGTCGCCGGTGCAGGTGCGACCGCCGACATAGTCCGTCACCCGGCAGGCGCCGGTCGTCGCGGGCTTGGGCGCCGGGGCCGTCCCGGCGCCCGTCTGGCTCTGCTGCTGCGCCCAGGCCGGGGTCCCCAGGAGGGACCCCGCGAGCAGCGCCGCCGCAACCGTCGTTCCGAGTAACACGATCCGGGTCATGACAGGCGTTCCCTTCGATTTCAAAGCTTACCGGATCCGCACGACCTTCGCGACGCTCGGCACGCCGGCGGCATCGATCGCGAACAGCATCCAAGTGCCCGGCAGCAGGATGCCGGGGTCGGCGGGCAGCGCGAGCTGGTGGCTCGTGCCGCTCTGGGTGACCGCGAGCGGCACCCGGCGCTGGTCGGTGTTGGTCGAGTGGGTGACGCTGCTGAGCCGCACCAGGGAGAAGCCGGTCACGGCCCGATCCGTCGTCACCGCGAGCGTGCCGCCCACCGTGGCGCCCGTCGGCGCCCCGGTGATGGTCGGGCGGCTCGCGAGGTTGCCCTGCGCGTCGTAGAGGTTGGGCGGGGTCAGGATCTCGAAGTCGAGATGGTCGGCCCCGCCGCAGCCGCCGCACAGGCCGCCGCCGCCGACGAGCACGCGCCCGTCGAGCATCAGCATGGCGATGCTGTGATAGTTGCGCGGCACGGCCATCGGGGCGAGTCGGCGCACCTTGCCGGTCCGGGGCGACCAGATCTCCGGCATCATCACCGGCAGGTTGTCGGTGAACTGCGCGGCCACGTTCTGCCCGCCGACAGTCACGACGTCACCGTCGGGCAGGACCACGGAGTTCATGTAGGTCCGCGGAAAGAGCATCGGCGCGGTCTCGGCCACCGTGACGGCGCCGTTCGGGCCGGCACCGATGTCGATGGTTAAGGCCGTGTCCAGCGACGGCACCCCGGTATAGGCGGGGGCGCCGCCGACTTTGAAGATCTTGCCGACGTCGTACATGTTGGCGGTGCCGTTGACCGCGAACGGGTCGTTGCCGCGCTTGCCGACGGAGCGGATTCCGCCGTCCCCACCGGTGTCGATCCAGTGCATCTCGCTGCTCGGGCCGGCATGGAACACCGAGCCGTTGGCGCCGGCGAACAGCCAGTAATGGGTGTCGCCGGGATAGACCGGCACGCTCGGGTCGGCCGCCGCCTCGCCCTTGACGTTGCGCAGCACGCGCCAGCGGTTCGTCGAGGGCGACCACACCTCCCCGTCCTTGCCGCCGGCCCCGCCCGACCACGAGCCGCCATAGGTGAAGGAATCACCGTTCGAGAGCGTGGTGTTGGCGTTGTAGCCGCGTGTGATGTTCATGTCGGCCACGCGGGTCCACGTGTTCGCGGCCGGATCGTAGATCGTCGAGACGCCGGCCGTGATTCCGCCGGTGATCAGGATGCGCCCGTCCGGCAGGACGTTCGTGCCGGGGCAGAACATGTTGTGGCCGGTGTTGGCGATGTAGGTGTCCGTCGAGCGGTCGGTCGCCGGATCGTAGAGGGTCGTCCACGTTCCGTTGCCGGAGTTGAAGCTGTTGCGCTGCTCGGCGGCCCAGAACACGACCTTGCCGTTGGGCAGCACCGCGCCGGCGACCGGGACGATGCCGATGCCGCGCGGCGCGGTCCACGCGGACGGGGCGCGCCCCTCCGGCCCGAGGATCGTCCAGCGCTGCGGATCGGCCGAGTCGCAGTCCCACTGAACGATGGCGCTGCCCGAGTTGCGGTTGTCGTTGCCGCCCGTCGGGCTGAGGCAGCGGCCCGAATGGGTGGCGACGATCTCGGTCCACTTGTCGAGCTTGCGCAGGCGGAACAGGGCGTTGGCGGCGGTCGAGCAGCCCTGCTGCACCACCCGGACGCCGTTGCCGGTGCCCGCGTTCTCGACCGTGAGGCACTGGCCGGTGGTCGCGCTGCGGATCTGGTATCCGCCCGCCGCGGGCAGGAAGGTCCAGTTCTGACCGGCCGTGTCGCGGCAGATCTGCTGGACGACCCCGTTGCCGGCCCCGTCGACGCAATTGCCCGAGCGGCGGTTGATCAGCACCGAGTCGCCGCTCGGGGCGGCCTCGCCGGGCGGCTGCGCGGTGGTGCCGCCGTCCGCGCCGGTTCCGGTTCCCGTCCCCGTTCCCGTTCCGCCGGTACCCGTGCCGCCGGTCCCGGTTCCCGTGCCGGTCGTGGTGGTGCAGCGCAGGGTGTAGACGAGGTTGCGGCCGGGCGCGCCGGAATCGCCCCACACGTCCTGCCGCCCGCCCGTGGCGCAATCGCCCGAGGTTTGGAGCGCGCGCTGGTTCGGCGTGTCGCTATAGTAGAGGATCGGCGTGCCGCCCCGCGACTTGTCCTGGTTGGCCCAGATCCGCAGGCCGACGGCCCAGCGCCCGCCCGTGGGCACGGTGATGGGCTGCGACGGCGCGTTCATGCCGGCCGGCGTCGCGCCGAAGTTGTAGGACAGCACCAGCGTCTGCGTCCCGACGCTGCCGTCGGCGTTGCGGGTGAACAGGAACACCTCCTTGGCGAACCAACCGTCGACATAGGTCGGCGTCAGGGTGACCGAGGTGGCGGTCGCGGTGCCCGTTCCCGTCGTGGAACCGGCGTCCTGCACGTCGCAGGCCTTGGCCACGCCGTAGAGCGGATCGCCGAAGGTGGCGTTGTTGCAAGCGATCGAGCCGGTCGCGGTGCGGGTGGCGAAGGTGCCGTTGGCGCCGTAGCGCACCGTCCGCGTGCCCGAGACGACACAGGTCTGGTTCTCGGTGGCGCAGCGCGTCCAGGTCACGGTGCCCGTTCCTGTGCCGGTCCCTGTGCCCGTGCCGGTCCCCGTTCCGCCGGTGCCCGTATCGGTGCCGCCTCCGGCCGTGCCGCCGGTGCCCGTGCCGCCGGCTCCGGTTCCGCCCGTCCCGGTGTCCGTCCCTGCCCCCGTACCGGGATCGGTGCCCCCGCCGGTGCTCGTCCCCCCGCCCGTGCTGGTCCCGCCGCCGGTGCCCGTCCCGGTCGGGGCGGTGCAGTTCAGGGTGTAGAGCACGTTGCGTCCCGCCGTGCCGGCGTCGCCCCAGGCGTCCTGCCGGCCGCTGGCGGCGCAGTCGCCCGAGGTCTGGAGCGCGCGCTGGTTCGGCGTGTCGCTGTAGTACAAGATCGGCGTGCCGCGGCGCGACTTGTCGCCGTTGGCCCAGATCCGCAGGCCGGCGCCCCAGGTCGAGCCGGCCGGCACCGCGATCGGCTGGGACGGCGTGTTCAGGCCCGCGGTCGCGGCGCCGAAATTGTAGGAGGCGACCGTGGTCTGGGCCGTGATGGTCCCGCTCGCGTTGCGCACGAACAGGAACACCTCCTTGGCGTACCACCCGTTGATGGCCGTCGGCGTCAGGGTGACCGAGGTGGTGCCGGTCGCAGTCCCGGTCCCCGTCGTGGTCCCGCCCCCGGCCGAGGGCGCCGCCGCGCTCGCGCCCGGCACGAAGGTCTGGTTGCCGCTGCCCGAGCAATCCCATTGGATCAGCCGCTCGCCGGTCGCCTGGGAGGCCCCGTAGACATCGAGGCACTTGCCCGAATACGCCGCCGTGAGCCGCGCTCCGGCCCCTTGCGCCTGCGCCGTCCACATCTGCTGCGTCACGCCCTGGCAGCGGATCTGCCAGACCGTGCTGGCGTTGTTTCGCGTGGCCTGCGAGTCCATGCACAGGCCGGTCGCCCCGTTGGCGAGGGAGAAGCCGTTTCCGGCGGGCACGATGCGCCAGGTCTGCTCGGCGCTGCCGGTGCAGGGTTGCTGCACGATCGGCACGGTCTCGGCCGGGTTGGCGCCGGGGACGGCGAGGCACATCCCGGAATGGGCGGCCTTGATCGGGCCAGAGCCGGTGCGGGCGGCGAAGTCGATGTCCGCCCAGGCCGGGACGGGGGCGGCACCGAGGAGAAGCAGCGCCGGAAGGCAGGCCCTCCTTCGCAGGAACGCCGTCGCCCCACTCGCTGTCCGTGCCGTGTCCATCTCGCCCCCGCGGTCGATCGAGTCCCGATGAGTTGCTTTGCAACCTCGGACGACTTCAATATGCAGCGGACGTTTATGACTCTTGACCGCGAGGAGGTCTCGACATCCGAGGGATAACAAATGGTTTTTCGAGGATTATCGTTATGAATCGTGGTTTAACGCGGCTCGTCCGAAGGAATGCGTCGGGGTTGAATTGAAATTCATCCCTTGGTCAGCAGCATCAGCCGCTCGCAGGCCGGATGAACGGTGCCGGGCATGGTCACGAGCGTCGAAGTGCGCCACGTGAGGAGCCCCAGGCCGGTGCTGCGCCCATCGACCGAGAGGGCCGCAGCCCGGCCCGAGCGCCCCCCGGTTGGCGTCTCGGCCACCACGCGGATCTCGTAGAACTGGCGCAACGACGACTTCACGTGCCGGCGCAAGCCCTCGGACCGCGCCCCGCCGCGCGCCGCCAGCACTGGGTTGAGCATCGGATCGATGCCGCCGCTCGTGTTCCAGACGGTCACCGCGGGCCGCAGGATCGCCGCGATCGCCCGCGTCATCGAGGGCAGCCGGTCGAGTTCGTCGATCGCGTCGTAGGGGGCGTTGCGCGGGCCGTAGGCGAGGCCTCGGGCCTTGTATTGCGGGGCCTCGGCGCCCCCCATCGGCTCGGGGACATCGTCCGTGTCGCGGTCGTCGATGATCTCGGCGGCGATCGCCGAGGCGTCGCGGTCGGCGAGGCCGAGTGCGCGAAAGCCCTCCTCCAGGAGCGGGCGTGGGGAGGCATTCAGGTCGATCAGGCCGCCCTGATCCTGGAGCGTGACGCGGATCGCGCCGCCGCCGGGCAGCGGGCAGGCGACCGTGCCGCCGTTCTCGGGCAGGCCCAGGCCCGGCAGACGCCGCACCCGCTCGTTGATGAGGGAGATCGCGACGAACCGGGTGAGCCCGTCCACCAGTCCCTGCAGCCGTAGCCCGTCGAAGCGGGCCGTGGTCGTGCGGGTGTGAGTCTGCATCTGCTGCGTCGCCAGGGCCGCGGCGGCGGCAACGACGATTAGGATGGCGACGACGGAGGGCAGGACGAAGCCCGCTTCGCCGGACCGGGCTCGTTTCATGGCCCCGCTCCGAGCGGCAGGACGAGGGCGGGCCAGCGCCGCGCGTCGGCGGCGGGGAAGTCGACGCTGACCTCGACCAGCGTCGGCAGCCGGTCCCTGCGCTGCCAGCTCGTGACCCAGCGCGGCTGCCAGTCCGAGGCGCCGCCCTGCCCGAGCACGCCGAAATAGCGCAGCCTCAGCCCGACGATGCCCTCCAGCAGGATCTCGCGCTGCGGCCCCGTCGCCGCGTCGGAGGTGACGCGGATGTCCTCCACGAGCGCGAGGCCGGTGCCGCCGGGCGTCGCCGCCACGCTCAGCCCGAACGCGATCTCGGAGAGGCGCTCGGCCTCGACGTTCGCCCCGATGGTCGCCGTCAGCGCCTCGCCCTGGCCGAGGAAGGCGACGCGCCGCCCGTCGCGGCGGCGGCGGACGACGTTGGCGAGCGTGCGGCGCAGATGGCCGCGCACGAGCTGCACCTCCTCCTGCGCGGCGAGCCGCTGCGCGCTGCGGGTGACGAGCCCTGTGGCCTGGAGCGACTGAATCAGCAGCATCGCGATCAGGGACATCAGCGCGAGCGAGACGATCATCTCGATCAGGGTGAAGCCGGATTCGTCGGTCCCGGCGCGCATCGCGAGATGCCCGCACGCGGCGGGCTTCCCGCCGGTCACGACGGTGCAGCGGGCGTTTCGGGAGAGACGCTCAGCCACCGAGCCCCTCCGCCACGAGGGTGGTGTAGATCACGCGTCCGTCGCTACCGCCCTCCCGCAGGCGTACGCGCCAGAGCGGCGGCAAGTTCTGCCAGCCGAGCATCGGGCCGATGTCGGCGACTTCGAGCGACCAGATCCGCCCGTTGGAGAACCGGCCCTGTTCGAGGCCGGGCCGCAGCGCCCCGGCGGCGGCGCGCAGCTGCACGATGCTCTCGGCCTCGTCGATGACGATGTCGATGGCCGCGACCCTCTGACCGCGCACGAGGATGTCGCCGTGGATCTGGAGCACGAACATCGTGGCGAGCGCCACGATCGCGAAGGCGACCAGCACCTCGACCAAGGTGAAGCCGGCCTCGGTCCCTGACGACTCGGCAACCGCCGGCCTCACAGCGCCACTGCAGCCCGCCGGACCGCACCCGTCGCCCGGCTGACGACGAGGATGCGGGTGCCGCCCGATCCCGATAGGGTGATGCGCGCGCCGGTGCTGCCGCCGTCGGGCAGGAAGCGGATTTCTCCCGGCTCGACGCGGCCCGGCGTGCCGCCCTCAACCGTCACGCGCCACTCGGGCATCGCGAGGACCGGCGCGCCGGGGCGGGCGCTGACGAAGCGGCGCGTCTCCTCGTCGAAGGCGAGGCTCATCGGGCGGCCGGTGCGCTGGGCCTCGATCCGCAGCAGAGCGACCTCGCCGACGATGGCCTCCGCGGCGGCGTTGATCCGGTGCGACGGGATGATGCCGCCGAGCGACGGCGCACCGATCCCGACGGCAAGTCCGAGGATCGCCAGGACGACCAGCATCTCGACGAGGGAGAAGCCGGCCGTCCCCTCGCCGGTGCGGCGGGCGCTCATCGCGCGGGCGCCTGCCGCCGCGGCCGGTCGCCCTCTGCCAGCGCAGCGAGCCGCTCCGCAAGCCGGTCGGGCGCTTCCTCGGCCGCGAGCCGATCCACGATCAGCCCGTTGCCGTCGATGAGCAGGACTGCCGCGGTGTGGCCGTAGACGTGGCCGCCCCCCGGCAGGTCGGTACGCTGCGCCACCGCTCCGAAGCTCGCCAGCGCCTCATCGATCGCTTCGCGCGTTCCAGACAGGGCAACGATCCGCGGATCGAAATGCGTCATGTACTGCGCCAGCACGTCTGGCGTGTCGCGCTCGGGATCGACGGTGACGAAGTAGAGGGGCAACTCCGTTCTCGGCATCTGCGCCAGGGCGGCCGACAGCGCCGCCAGCGTGGTCGGGCAGATATCGGGGCAGTGGGTGAAGCCGAAGAACAGGCCGTAGGGTTTGCCGGCGAGCGCATCGGAATCGACCATCGTGCCGTCGGGTGCGACCAGACGGAAATGTCCGGCGAGGAGGCTCAGATTCGAGGGGGCGAGCCTTGCCGGGATGGGCGGCGGTAACGGCTGCATCGCGATGGCGGCGGGGCCGAGGAGGACGAATCCGAGCGTGGCGGCACTGATCCTGATCGCGAGCATCGATGAGCCTTGCAGGATTTTGGCCTGTCGGGACTGGCATCCCGTCTCGGGGGCCTGATCTTCAGCTCTATCCCGAAACCATTAACGATGCCTTCGGCAGTCGGACGGGGGCAGCAGCAGATCATCCCGACGAGTATCCAGGTTCACCTCGGTCACCTGAAAACAAGCTTTCCCGGAATCCACCAAGACCCGGTCTCATTACGGGCGCTGGAGGCTCGTTGGGGGGGAGCGGCGAGCATCGTCAGCGTCGGGGGGAGCGTCTGACGCTCACCCCGGATCGCCGATGGGGACACCCGTCGCCCGTGCCGAGCTTGTGCGCGAGAGCCTGCCTTATTCAAGCAGCCCGACCGGCACGGAGTGGGCGCTGATCACCCCGCTGCTGCCCGTCTCCTCCCGCACCGGACGTCCCTGGCGCCGGCCGCTGCGGGTGATCCCGGATGGCATCCAGTACGTCCTGCGCACCGGCTGCGCGTGGCGGCATCTGCCGTTGGACTTCCCGCTCTGCTCCACCGTTCACCGCCGGTTCCTACGCCTGTCGAAGGCGGGCGTGTTCGAGCGCCCGGCCCATGCTCTGACACTGGCCGCCCGCTCGGGTGGCGTCGGTGTTGCGGGCGAGCGCGGCTACGACCCTGCCCGGCGCGTCGTCGGCCGCAAACGTCACGCGCTCACCGATACAGAAGGACGGCTGCTCCTGGCCCAGTGCTTTGCCGATCAGGCCTATCAGGGCGCGCGAGGCGGCGGGCGCTGAGAACTTGCGGGGCCGACCGTCGGCAGGCCCGCCCCGGAAACAAGAAGCCCCGCCGCGGCGATGCCGGGTGGGGCTGAAGGGCGATGGAGCGCTTCGAGATTTTGCAGCAGCGGCTGCTGCAGGGCGCGGAGCTGCCTCTGTCCTTGCGGCGCCGACCCGCCTTCCCCGGCAGGGGCAATGAAACCCATTTCCCCGGTGCAGCGCCCGATCAGGCGATGACGAAGTCGCCCGCGTTCAGCGCCGCCCTGTTGTCGAGGGTGGCAAACTGCACCGCGGCCCCCGCGCCCGAGCCGTCCACGTCGTAGGACAGGGCGCCGGTGCCGCTGTCGTAGAGGATGCGGTCGCCGGCATCGACGTTTTCGCCCGCACCCACATCCTTGAAGGCGTCGGCCCGCAGGGCGCCGGGGCTCAGCGTCTCGAAGATCGACGCCGAGAGCCGGATCGTGTCGGCGCCCGAGAAATCCTCGATCCGATCGACGTTGCCGCTGCCGAGCGCGGTCGAGAACACGAAGGTGTCGGCCCCGCGCCCGCCGGCCAGCACGTCGGCCCCGCCGCGCCCGTCGAGGACGTTGTCACCGGCATTGCCCGACAGCCGCTGGCCGAAGGCGTTGCCGGTGATGTCGAGAGCCGCCGTGCCGGTGGAGCGGAGGAGATGGAGCAGCTCGATCTCCTGGCTCGCGGCCAGCGTGTAGGACGAGGTGAGGTAGACACGGTCGAAACCGCTGTTCGCCTGCTCGTAGACCTGATCCCGAAGGTCGTCGACGCCGTAGATGTCATCGCCGAGGCCGCCGATCATCACGTCCTTGCCGCCGCGCCCGTCGAGGAGGTTGTCGCCGGCATTGCCGAACAGGGTCTGGTCGAACGCGTTGCCCTTGAGGTCGAGGTCGGCGCTGCCGGTCGAGCGGAGGAGGTGGAGCAGTTCGATCTCCTGCCCCGCCGCCAGCGTGAAGGATGCGGTCGCGTAGACCCGGTCGTAGCCGCCGTTTGCTGCCTCGATCACTTGGTCGCGGCCGTTGTCGACGCCGTAGATGTCGTCGCCCAGGCCGCCGATGAGGCGGTCGCCGCCGGTGCCGCCCTCCAGCGTGTCGTCGGCGCTGCCGCCGAGCAGGACGTCGTTGCCGGCCAGACCCTTGACCACGTCGTCGCCCGCTGCGCCGTCGAGCCGGTCGGCGCCGTCCGTCCCGCGGTACGTCGCCGAGACCGCCGCGGTCACTTGCAACGACACCTCGAAGCCGCGGGCGGCACCGCCCTCGGTGTAGGTGAGGCCGAGCGTCTGGCGGCCGGTCGGGGCGGTGTCGGTCACGCTGTAGGTGAGGGCGGCGACCTGCGCCGCGCTCAGCGTGTCGCCGACCCGGACCGCCGTGTCGCCGAGGCGCAGCGTGCCGGAATCGGGCAGGTCCGCGACGGTGTAGGGGACGTTCGCCGGGGGCTCGATCGAGAGCGGCGCCGCGATGCTGCCCTGCTCGATCGTTGCGTCCGGATCGGCGCCCGGCAGCACGGTGTCGTTGCGGACGTTGAGGTTCTGGATGCGGTCGTCCTCGGTCGGGGCGGTGTCGCGGGCGCCGTAGGGCGTCTCGCGGAAGAAGGCCGAGAGGTACTCGGCGAAGGCGTCCTGCTCGGTGCCCTCGTTGGCGAAGTTCGCCACCTGGCCGGCATCCGGGACGGTCGCGGCATCGAGCGCCACCACGTCGGCGAAGCTCGGGTCGGCCGTCACGAAGTCGCGGAACGGATAGCCGTCGCCGCCGGTCACGAGGAAGCTCAGCGTCACGACGCGGATGGCGGCGGGGGCGCCCGCCACGACCGCGCCGTCCTCGACGAGCGCGCGGGTCGGGTTGCCGGCCTCGTCGATGAGCGAGGCCGAGACCACGCGCTGGCCCGCGGGCAGGTCGGGATCGTAGCTGAAACCGACGCCGCCGATCTGGGCGAACTGGCCCGGCGTCGCGCCCGGAGCGGTCGCCGCGACCGCGTGTTCCAGCACCGCCAGGAGCTGGTCCGCGGTCACGGTGATGAGCGAGAGCGCGTTGTTGAAGCGCAGCGCGTTGGCGATGTCGAGCTGCGAGACATCGCCCTCGGCCTTGTTCGCCTCGGGGTTCGCCGCCGGGGGCAGCTCGGCGGGGTTTTGCGGATCGGCGCTGATCGTGCCGATCGAGTCGCGGATGCCGCCGCCGTTCTTGATCGAGACGAGGACGGTGTCGTCGGCCGACTTCGCGTACCAGAGGTTGGCGTCGGCCGAGAGGTTGCCGAGGTTGGTCTCCTCGGTGCGGACCTCGCCGCGGCGGCCTTCCAGATAGACCGAGGTCTTGCCGAAGATGTTGGCGTCCTGGCCGTTGATCACAGCGCCGACGCCGGCTGCGATGTCGTTCACGAGGTCGCCGCGGGTGCCTTCGGCGAACGGGTCGGTGTCGACCGTGCCGTCGCCGTCGATGTCGATCGGGTTGGCATAGAGATCGTCCACCACCCCGTCGGTCGTGGCGTAGGCGCCGTTGAGGCTCGGATCGAGGCTGTCGGCGATGATGTCGCCGTTCTCGTCGAACTCGACCACGAGGCGGCCGACATAGGAGTACTCGTTCGAGGTGTTGACGATCACGGTGGTCTTGCCGTCGGCATTCCTCGTGACGAAGGGGTAGGTCTCCTCCGCCCTGTCGCCGGGCTGGAGACCGCGGGCGACGTCGTCGGCGTTGGCCATCAGCGTGTGCGAGCCGCCGGCCACGATCACGTCGACGCCCTTGAGCAGCGGTGCCAGCGCCTTCTCCAGCGCGAGCTGCTGCAGGTGGGAGACGAGGACGATCTTGTCGATGCCTTGCGCAATCAGCGCGTCGATGGTCGGCTGCAGCACGGCCGCGAGCGCCGCCATGTCGTCGCTCTGGGGGCCCTTCACCGTGACGCCGCCGGTCGAGGACAGGCTCTGGACGATCTGGGTGGTGGCGCCGACGATGCCGATCTTCTCGCCGTTCTCGGTAATGATGGTGGCGGGCGCAATCTTCTTGTTGTTGCTGCCGACGCCGACGGCGGGCGGGAAGCCGGCATAGTCGGCGGCGTCCCGGATCTCGCTCGTGGTGAGGCCGCGCAGGTTGGCGTCGCCCGAAAAGTCGAGGTTGGCCGCGAGGTAGGGGAACTGCGCAGCCGGAAAGCCCGCGGTCTGGCGCATGATGTTGGCGAGCGCGCTGGTGCCCGCGTCGAACTCGTGGTTGCCGATCGCCGAGGCCTGGATGCCGATGATGTCGAGCATCGCGATGTCGGCGGTGCCGAAGCCGGGGGTGATGTTGAGCGTGCCGGCGGCCAACCCGTAATGGGTCTCCAGGGCGGTCTCGTAGACCTCCTTGAGCGAGGCGTCGCTGCCGGCGGCGAAGAACGGGCTCGGCAGGAAGTTGTCGCCCGACGACAACGTGATCGAGTTTACTTGCGTGTCCTCCAAGTAATCGACGATCGCCGCGAAGTTGCCGGCGCGATCGACGGCGTCGAGCCCGGCCTCGAAGTCGGAGGCGTGCAGGATCTGCAGGCGGTAGGGCGTGGTCTCGGGCAGATCGACCTCGTAGGCGGTCACCGTGCCGCTGACTTCGTTCGCCACCAGCAGCATGCCGGTCCCGGTCGGGCTCTCGCCCGCCGGCACGTACTTGACGATCTCCGGTGCCTTATCCCCCTCGGCGGGGGCGAGATACTTCACGTAAGCCGGGTCGGCCGGATTGGTGACGTCGTAGATCATCACGCCGCCCTGGCGCTCCAGGCCGACGAAGGCGTAGGTCTTGTCGCCGATGGTCGCGACGTCGATGCCCTCGGGCTCGCCCGCCTTGTTGTCCGAGCGGGTGTCGAAGCTCGGGGTTTCCTCGCCGTTCTGGTTGAACACCGTGCCGGCCTCGGGCAGCGCGGCGATGATCTTTTCGAACTCGCCGCCGGTGTCGGACACCTTGGTGATGGTGCCGTCGGCGTTCTGGCGGAAGATCGACATCCCGCGGCAGCCGAAGGTGACGATCTCTTCGACGCCCGCTTGCGTCGGGTCGGTGTCGCCGTCGATCTTCGAGACGACGAGGCGGCCGGCATAATCCTCGCTCTTGAGCGCGGCCTCCTGGCTACCGAACACCGTGTCGTTCAGATCGAGGCCTGAGAGGCGCACCTCGTCCGAGCCGTCGACCCGCGAATCACCTTCGTTGGCGGTGGCGAAGTAGGTGACGCCGGCCACCGTCCAGGTCGCGACCGCGTCGGGCATCAGCAGGCCCTTGATCGGGGCGGTGACGATGTTGATCTTGCCCTGGCTGCCCGAGCCGGTGCCGGGCCCGTCACGGTCGGAGAAGTCGCCCTCGTTGCCGGCGAGCGCGTGATCGACATGGCCGAGCGGCAGGATCGAGAGCAGCACCGGAGCGGTGCCGGTGATGTCGAAGCTCGCGACCGCGTTGTTCTCTTGCAGCGTGACGTAGGCGCGAGTGCCGTCGGCCGAGACGTCGATGTATTCGGGCTCGAGGCCCTGCGAGGCCGTGAGGCCTTCGAAGAGGCGCACGCCGGCCGCCCGCAGGCCGTCCTCGGAGCCGTCGAGGGCGGAAAATCCCGTGGTCGCGACGGTGGCGTTGGCCGCGCCCTGCGACAGGTCGATCAGCGAGACCGAGCCCTCCGATTCGACCTCGCCCGCGCCGGGGTTCTCGCCCTCGTTGGCGACGAGCAGCTTGATGCCGTCGGGGGTGAAGGTCAGCATGTCGGGCAGCGCGCCGACGGTCAGCGTCTTGAGGAGCTGGCCCGTGGCGGTCGAGAATAGGGCCACCGTGCCGGGATCGGATTTGACCGCCGCTTCGATCGCGACCGCGAGCACGCCGTTGGCGACCGCGATCGAGTTCATGCCGCTCTCAGCCGTGTAGCCCGCGACCAGCGCCGCCACGTCGATCTCGCCGGTCTTGGCGGGCGCGGTCGGGTCGGCGAGGTTCACGATCTCGATCCGGTCGGTGACGTTGTTCATCACGAACAGGCGCTCGCTCGACGCCTCGAAGGCGACGACCTCGGCCGAGCCGGAGCCCGAACCGGTGGCGTAGGTGCCGAGCAGGCGAGTGGCGAGGCTGTCGGTCGCGACCGGGGTCGTGGTCGAGCCGGTGAGCGTCGAGTCGCCTTCTTCCAGGATCGCGACGCCGTTCACCGCGGCGGCGGGCACGACGAGGCTCGCGAGCAGCGGATCGTGGTCGCTGGTCTGGTCGGCGAATTCGGCGTTGATGTGCACGATGTCGAACTCCGCACCCTGAAGCAGGCCGCCCGTGACCAGGACATGGTCGAGCGTCTGGGAATTGCCCTCGAAGACGTAGTCGTAGCGGTCCGTCACAGGCAGCGCGTCCATGAGGTCGGACAGGATGGCGGTACCGCCGGCCGTGTAGGTGGCGGTCGCGTCGATCGGATCGCCGCCCGGCACGGAATAGTCGGTGAGGCTCGCCTCGCCCTTCAGCACGCTCAGCGGCTGCTCGCCGGGGAACTCGTTGAGGTCGCCCACGACCATCACCTTGGCACCTGCGTCTTGGGCCAGCAGGCGATCGACGAAGCCGTTGACCGCCTGGGCCTGGGCGGCGCGCTGCACCTCGCCCGCGTTGAGGGGCGGCTGGTCGGAGCCGAGGAGGGGCGCGCTGCCGCCCTTCGAGGTGAAATGGTTGTTCACCACCGTCACGGTCTGGCCGTTGAAGGTGAAGTCGGCGGCGAGCGGCGGGCGCGAGCCGAAGAAGGGATTCGCAGAATCGGTCTGCTGGCTCGCGTCGGTGGCCGTGAGCGGGGCACCGTCGACGCCGACCGTGCGCAGGGAATCCTCGATGAGGCCGACCCGGTCGGTGCGGTAGACGAAGGCGGTGCGGATGTTGCCGCCCGGCTGGCCGCCGTTGGTGCCGTCGCCGATGAACGGGTTGTCGATGAAGGCGTAGGTCACGCCCGCGGGGGCGGCCGCGTCGAGGGCGTCCACCAGCGCCTGGAGGGTCGCGGCGGCGCTGGTCAGCCCGTCGTTCGTCGGGCCGTTGCCGTCCTGAACCTCTTGGAGCGCGACGATGTCGGCGGCGTTGAGCGCGCCCAGGATCTCGGAGGCGACCCGCTCGAACCGGGCGGCGCCGTCGCTCGGGTTGAGGTTCTCGGCGTTGTAGCTCGCGACCAGCAGGCGGCTGGCATTGCCGGACAGGGTGCCGTCCTCGCGCGTCAGCAGGCTCGGCTGGGCCACGGTGAAGGCCTGCGTCGCGCTGACCTGATAATTGCCGAACTCGTAGGTGACGATTCCGGTCACGTCGGAGAGCCGGGCGCCGACATCGGCATCGGGCGTGGTGAAGCCGCGCAGCAGGCCGGAATCATCGTCGATCTGGATGCGCTCGGGGTTGAAGTCGCCGCCCGCCGTGTCGGTGTCGCCGAAGCTCGGGCTGCCGAGATCGGTCAGGAGGTTGCCGCGTCCCGTCAGCCCGGTCGCGCTCGCGCCGTTGGCGGCTTCGCCGTCGTCGACGACCGTGAAGATCTCGCCGAAATCGTTGGTCGGGCCGGTGGCGACGGGCGCCTCCACCGTGACCAGCATGCCCTCCAGGCTCTCGAAGAACGCGACGCCCTCAGCGAGGCTTTCCGTCGGCGGCAGCAGCCCGCCCGCGCCGCCGATCTGCACGGGGGCGATGTCGGGAGCGTGATCGGCCGCGGCCAGGATCTGCACCGAACCCGCGGCGGAGGCGGTGATCTGCGTGGTCGAGAGGCTGCCCGGCGCGGCCCCGCTCGCCGTCAACTCGCTGACGAGCCCGGTCGCCTCCACGAGCTGGCCGACCGAGACCGCGGGCGCCGTGCGGGTGAAGACGAACAGCCCGTCCGAGGTGGCGGCGTTCCCGTCGCCGGTCGGGTCCTGGATGGTGAAGCCGTTCGAATCGACCGCGGTGACGACGCCGCTCGTCGTCACGCGGGTGCCGGCCACCGGCGAGACCGCGCCCGAGCCCTGGATGTCGTAGATGCGCACGGGGGTGATCCTCCACCGAAGACCACACGATGAGCCGGCCAAGTATTCGGCCCGGTCATCGTGTCGCCTCGAAGCCTGCTCGATGTCGTTCGACGTGCCCGATGCTCGCAGGCGCAAGGTTGCGCCGCGAGAACTCGGGTCGGGACAGGTCTTTCGTTCGAGCTTCGCTAAAACAGCGATCCGTGACAGGCATGTGAAACGGCGATCACGCTCGCATGAGCCGCGAAACCGTCAGAGCCGTCTCACCCCATGGGCTGCAGGACGCGGGCATCGCGGCCCCGGCGGCGGGCCTAGAGCATCGTCCTGGATATCGGATCCAGGACGATGCTCTCTATCCTTGTGCCGCATCGTCTTTTTCCGAAAGCCGGAAACCACCTTTCGGGACGATGCTCTAAGCCCTCAGCTCCCCCGCGGCGCGAACAGGATCACCGCCATCCCGATCAGGCAGATCGCGCCCCCAGCGACGTCGAACCGGTCGGGGCGGTGCCCCTCGACCAGCCACAGCCACAGGATCGAGGCCGCGACGTAGACGCCGCCATAGGCCGCGTAGGCCCGGCCGGCGGCCTCGCTCTCGACCAGGGTGAGGAGGAAGGCGAACAGGGCCAGCGCGGCGAGCCCCGGCGCCACCCACCAGACCGAGCGGCCGAGCCGAAGCCACGCCCAGAAGGCGAAGCACCCGCCGATTTCGGCGAGCGCGGCGGCGGAGAAGGCGAGGAGCGAGCGGGTCATCGCCTCCGCTTGCACGGCGGCGGGCGACGGGCCAAGCCGGGATGACAGGATTACCGGCCGATCCAGCCGGCCTCACCGTCATTGCGAGGCGAAGCCGAAGCAATCCAGCGCTCCGCACTCGTCAGATAGGTCGCGCGGCAGTCAACACACCTCGACGCGCCTCGTCCGGTATCGTCGCGCCCTGAATTGCTTCGGCTTCGCCTGGCAATGGCGGCGCAAGGGGGGAATCCGGTGCGACCAAACCGGAGTTGATTCAAGCATCGTCCTCGGGCGCGAAAACCTCGCCGCGCTCGGCGAGGCGTACGTTGTCCTCGTCGGCCCGGAGCTGGCACGCGGCGCGGTATTCTGCGGCGGCCCGGTGCAGCCGCGCCGCCTCCGGGTCGGTCGGCTCGGGGGCGGAGGAATCGGCCCGCTCGGCCAGTGCCTCCACCTCGCGCTCGAGGGTCGCGCGCTCGTACGCGTTGAGCCCGGCCGGATCGCCGAGGCCGAGTCGAGGCGCCAACAAGGCGGCCAGGACCTGTCGCTTCGTCTCCCACTCCGCCATCGCGCTCCCTCCCTCGCGGCATACTTGCTCGATTCAGCGCGTGGAAGCAGGCGCGGTTCCGCGACCGGCGGACCCGCGAGGCCGCCGTGCGGGTTGCCCCGGCATGATCGACGCCCTCGAAAACCCGCCGGATGTCCGCCCGAGGCCGGCGCGGCTGTGGCGCCCGCGCCGGGTGCTGGTCACCCCGGCCGCGCTGATGCACGCCCACGGGCGCGCGATGGCCGAGCGGGCGGAGGCCGAGGGCCTGCCGGTGGAATATCTGGCGAGCAACCGCCTCAGTGCGCCCAAGGGCGATCCGCGCCGGGCCTATGCCGAGGCCAAGGCGACTTTGGCCATCGTCGTGGCGCCGCCCTCGAAGCTGAAGCTCCAGCCGATCCCGCCGAGCGCCGACTGGCGCTTCGACCTCGCCGAGGGGTGCCCGGCGCATTGCCAATATTGCTACCTCGCCGGCTCGCTGTCGGGCCCGCCGGTGACCCGCGCCTACGCCAACCTCGACGCGATCCTGGGCAACCTCGGCGACTATGTCGGCCGCGGCGGCGTCACCAGCGCCTCGGTCGAGCGCGCCGCGGAGGGCACGACGTTCGAGGCCTCCTGCTACACCGATCCCCTCGGCATCGAGCACCTCACCGGCTCGCTCTCGGCGGCGATCCAGCACTTCGGTGCCTGGGACGCAGCCGTGCAGTTGCGCTTCACCACCAAGTTCGCGGCGGTCCGGCCGCTGCTCGATCTGCCGCATCGCGGGCGCACCCGCATCCGCTTCTCGGTCAACGCCGCACCCGCCGCCCGCTACGAGGGCGGCACCGCGCCGCTCGCCGAGCGCCTCTCCGCGATGGGCGCGGTGGCGGAGGCCGGCTACCCCGTCGGCCTCACCATCGCGCCGATCCTGCCGGCGGAGGGCTGGCGCGCGGCCTACGACGCCCTCCTCACGGAGGCCGCGGACGCGCTCGCTCGCGTGCGGGCGCCGGACCTGACGGTCGAACTCATCACCCACCGCTTCACGCCGGGCTCGAAGGAGGTGCTGGAGGGCTGGTATCCGGGCTCCGACCTGCCGATGCGGGAGGACGAGCGCAGCCGCAAGTTCACGAAGTTCGGGTCGGTGAAATACGTCCTGCCGGCGGAAATCATGCGCGAGATGCGACAGTATTTCTACGAGCGGATTGGCGTACGGCTGCCGTTCGCGAGGATTCTGTACTGGACGTGACGGCGGCTTCCCTCGGCTCGTCCCACCCAACCCCCTCATCCTGAGGTGCCCGCGCAGCGGGCCTCGAAGGAGGGCTCCAGTACCCGCGCGATCCTCTGGAACCCTCCTTCGAGGCTTCGCTTCGCTCCGCACCTCAGGATGAGGGGGATGGGTGGGATGGCCGTCGCAGGAGGGCGCGACCGTCGCACTACCCCTTCACCCTCGCCTGCCCGGTGGGGCACATGTCGAGCAGCACGCAATCGCCGCAGGCCGGGCTGTGGTGAAAGCACACCTTCTGCCCGTGCAGCATCAGCACCTCGTGGTTGTCGTAGAGTGTCTGAGCCGACCAGTCTTCGGGCAACTGCGCCCGCAGGATCGGGTGGCTCGGGCCGACATCCACGCTCTTGCCGATCAGGCCGGTGCGTTGTGCCACCCGGTGGTGATGGCTGTCGACGGGGAGCGCCGGCATCCGGAGCGTGCTGAACGAGAGCACCGCCGCGCTGGTCTTCGGCCCGATGCCGGGGATCGCCTGGAGCCACGCGCGGGCCTCGTCCACGCTGAGGTCGGCCAGGAAATCGAGGTCGAGCGCGCCGTTGCGCTCGCGTACGGCTGAGAGCACCGCCTTGATGCGCGGCGCCTTCAGCTCCGGCCACGTGACGCCGCGGATCGTCGCCTCGATCTCGAGCGTGTCCGCCGTCTCGACCGCGGCCCAATCCGGCCAGCGCGCCCGCAAGGCCTTGAAGGCGCGGCCGGACTCGGCGTTGCGGGTGCGGTGGGACAGGAGCGAGGAGATCAGCTCGGAGAGCGGATCGAGGCTGTGGAAGTACGGGATCGGGCAGCCGTAGACGCCGCAGAGGCGGCGGTGGATGTCGAGCGCCTTCTCCTTCAGGGCCGCGGTCGGCGCGGGCGGCTCCGCGCGGCGGGCGCGGCGCGGGGCGGGGGTGTCGAGTCCGGGCAGCATCGGCATGTGGAGCGAATCCACGACCGGACTCCCCGGTTCCCGCGACCTTATTTCGCCTGATCTTTCGTCGGCTCTTTCGGCAGGGCGTAGATGTTGATGTCGAGCTTCTCCTCGGCGCCGCCCTTGAGGTCGCTGACGTATTCCTCAACGAAGCGATCCTGCACGTCGATCTCCTTCACTTCGAGATAGGCCGTCAGGGTCTCGTAGGTGCCGTCGATCTCCTCGTAGGTGCCGGTGTGCTTGAACCGCAGCGCGCGCCCCGAAGGCGTCGCGCCGAAGCGCACGCCGTCGGTCTCCGCGCCGCCTGCGGGGGCGGCTTCGATCGGGATCATCGCCTCGTAGGAGAAGCCGTCCTCTTCCGTCTTGGTGAAGACCGAGAGCGGGCGCCCGGCGGGCTTGAGACCGGCTTTGGCCAAAGCCGTCTCGATCCGCTTGAACGAATCGGTGAGGCTCGCCACCGCGTCGTCCCACTTGGTCTGGCCCGAGACGATCGCCGCGGGCTTGGCCGGCAGCGTCACCTCATCGACGTCGTTGGCCTCGCCCGGGCTCGGCACCAGGGTCGGCAGCGCCGAGGGGCCGGGCTTCGCGACCGGGGCCGGATCGGACGTGCCGGGATTGCGCACGGGCGCCTGCTCGGGGGCGGGCATCGCCGTGCCGGGGCCGGATTTCGACGGGTCGGGCGCGGTGGTCAGCGGAAGCGGCTGGGTCTCGGCCGGGGAGGGGGCGTTGGTAGGCGGCGGCGCACCCTTCGGGGCCTCGCCCGGCGCCTGCGCGAGGGCGGCAACAGGTCCGAGAATCTGGCCGAGGATCAGGAGGCCGGCGGCAACGAGGGCGGGACGGGTCAAGGCGCAAGGCTCCAATGGCGCCGCTATGCGGGCCGTACCCGGAGTCTAGGGCCGAACGGGCGGTTCCGCGAGGGTGCAGACCGGCCGCGCGTGTCGATCCCGCGACGCGGGCGCCGGTTTGGGCTATGGGGCGGCCCAACTCGTCTCAGTCGCTCAAAGAGGCCGCATGAGCCCTCTCGCAGACCGCCGCTTCCTGAAGATGCACGGCGCGGGCAACGCCATCGTGGTGCTGGACCTGCGCGGCACCGACACCCGCGTCACCGCGCAAGAGGCCCGCGCCATCGGCGCCGACCCGCGCTCGCGCTTCGACCAGCTCATGGTCGTGCACGATCCCGTGACCCCCGGCACGGACGCGTTCATGCGCATCTACAACACCGACGGCTCGGAATCGGGCGCCTGCGGCAACGGCACCCGCTGCGTCGCCTACGCGCTCCACGACGACCCGGCGATGGCGCGCCCGACCGAGGGTGGACGGCTGACGCTGGAGACCAAGGCCGGCCTCGTCGCGGTCGCCCGCGTCGGCGAACTCTCCTTCACCGTCGATATGGGCAAGCCGCGGCTCGCCTGGGACGAAATCCCGCTCGCCGAGCCGTTTCCCGACACCCGGCGCATCGAGCTGCAGGTCGGGCCGATCGACGATCCGGTGCTGCACTCGCCCGCCGCGGTCAGCATGGGCAACCCGCACGCGATCTTCTTCGTCGAGCGCGACCCCGACACGTTCGATCTCGGCCGGATCGGGCCGCTGCTCGAGGCGCATCCGATCTTCCCGGAGCGGGCCAACATCTCCATCGCCCAGGTGACGGGCCGCGACACCATCAAGCTGCGGGTGTGGGAGCGCGGCGCCGGCCTGACGCTCGCCTGCGGCACCGCCGCCTGCGCCACCGTGGTCGCGGCCGCGCGCCTGCGGATGATCGGCCGGGCCGCCCGCGTGGCGCTGCCCGGCGGCGAATTGTCGATCGAGTGGCGGGCCGACGACCACGTGCTGATGACCGGCCCAGTCTTCCTCGAAGGGGAGGGCACCTTCGCCCCCGACATCTTTTCGGGTTCGGCCGGATGAGCGTCGAGACGCTGACCTTCGGCTGCCGGCTCAACACCGTCGAGTCCGAGGTGATGCGCGCCCGCGCTCAAGCCGGGGCGGCGGATCGCGACCTCGTGCTGGTCAACACCTGCGCGGTCACGACGGAGGCCGGGCGGCAGGCCCGCAAGGCGATCCGGCGGCTCGCCCGCACGCGGCCGGGCGCCGAGATCGTGGTCACGGGCTGCGGCGCCGAGGTCGAGCGCGCGGCTTACGCGGCGATGCCGGAGGTGGCGCGCCTCGTCGGCAACGCGGTGAAGCTGACGCCTGAAAGCTGGGGCGAGAGCGCCGACATCATGGCGGCCCGCACCGCCGAATCGACCGACATCGACCGGATGGCCGGGCATACCCGCGCCTTCGTCCCCGTGCAGAACGGCTGCGACCACCGCTGCACCTTCTGCGTCATCCCCTTCGGCCGCGGCAATTCCCGCTCGGTGCCTCTGGCCGACGCCGTGGCGCAGGTGCGCCGCATCGTCGAGCATGGCGGACGCGAAGTCGTGCTGACCGGCGTCGATCTCACGGCCTACGGCCGCGATCTGGACGCCGACCTCACCCTCGGGCGCCTCGTGCGGGCGATCCTGCGAGCGGTGCCCGATCTCGCGCGGCTGCGCCTGTCCTCGATCGATTCGGTCGAGGCCGATCCGGACCTGATCACGGCGTTCGCCGAGGAGCCGCGGCTGATGCCGCATGTCCATCTCTCGCTCCAGGCCGGCGACGACCTGATCCTCAAGCGGATGAAGCGGCGGCACTCCCGCGACGACGCGATCCGCTTCTGCGAGAGGCTTCGGAATCAGCGCCCCGGCCTCGTCTTCGGGGCCGACCTGATCGCGGGGTTTCCGACCGAGACCGAGGCGCAGTTTTCCCGCTCCCTCGACCTCGTAGCGGAATGCGGGCTGACGCACCTCCATGTCTTCCCGTACTCGCCGCGCCCCGGCACGCCGGCCGCCCGGATGCCGCCGGTGGCGTCCGAGGCCATCCGCACCCGCGCCGCTCGTCTGCGCGAGGCCGGGGCGGCGGCCTTGGTGCGCCATCTCGACGGAGCGGTCGGCGCGACCCGGCTCGTGCTGACGGAGCGGGGCGGGATGGGGCGGACGGAGGATTTTTCGGGGGTGCGGTTCGCCGGCGAGGTGACGGCGGGTGAAATTCGCGAGACCAAAATCGCCGGCCACGACGGCCAAGTGCTGATCGCGGCATAGACGCTGCAATTCCTTCTCCCCTCCGCGGGAGAAGGTGGCGCCGAAGGGGGTCGGATGAGGGGAAACCCCGCGTCAGGGTCGGGCAGTGAGCCGGATGGCGGGCGCCACGTTCGGCACCGTCGCTCCCCTCACCAGCCCGCTCCGACGGCACCCTCTCCCGCGGAGGGGAGAGGGTTTTTTTCGGCACCGTCCGGCATCCAACCGCAGACCGTCAGCCCCGCCCGCATATGCACAGGCGCAGGCGCCTCAACCAAAATCGCCTCCCGCTTCGGATACAACGGCAAGCTCAAACCCCGCGCATGGAGCTGCAACACGCCGTCTCGCCCGGCGCTGCCGTAGATCGCATCCCCGACGATCGGCCAGCCCATCGCCGAGCAGTGGACGCGGAGCTGATGCGTGCGCCCCGTCACCGGCCGCAGCTCCATCCAGGCGCGTCCCGCCGCGCGCCCGAGCACGCTAAAATGCGTCAGCGAGGGCAGGCCCGCGGGATCGGCCTTCATCCACCAGCTGCGCGGATCGTCGGAGCGGCGGGCGAGCGGCAGGTCGATGCTCCCCTCGTCGGGCGGTGCCCCCTCCACCAGCGCCCAGTAGGTCTTTTGGACCTTTCCATCCGCAAAAAGCCGGTTCAGCCGGGCCAGCGCCTTGGCGTGGCGGCCGAGCACGAGGCAGCCCGAGGTGTCGCGGTCGAGCCGGTGCGCGGCCTCCGGGCGGCGCGGCAGGCCGAAGCGGAGCGCGTCGAGTTTGTCCGTCAGCGTCGGCCCGCCCTTCGGCCCCGGATGCACCGGCAGGCCCGCCGGCTTGTCGATGACGAGCATCAGGGCATCGCGGTAGAGAAGGGAAAGCCCTATCTGCGGATCGACGCTGCGGTTCGGTGCCTCGGGAATCATGCCCCTGGGCTAGAGTGCCGGACCTTCGTGAGCAAGGTTTTCGAGGATGAGCGACGACGAGAAGCCCGGCTGGTTCGGGCGCCTGTTCGGGCGGAAGGGCCCGGAGCCCAAACCGTCCGACGAGGCGGTGGTGCCGGAGGCGACCTCGCCGGCCTCGGAATCCGAGGGCGTGCCGGACTTCGCCACCGGCGCCGACGACGTCGCCCACGTGCCGCCCCCGGTGAGCGAGCCCGCGCCCGAGGATCCGGACAAGAACCGCATCCCCGACGAGATCGAGGGCGCCGACCTCCAACCCGAGCCGCAGCCGCCGGTGGAGGACGTGGCGTTCGAGGAGCCACAGGACGAGATTCAGGAACTCGCGCCTACGCCCGAGCCCGAGCCCGCCGCCGCGGAAAAACGCGGCTGGTGGTCCCGCGTCACCGGCGGCGAGGCTCAACCCGCGGAGCCGACGGCCCCGGCGGAAGCCGACATCCAGCCCGTCGATGCGGCCGCCGCGCTCGCGAGCGACGCGGTCCAGGGCGCCGTCGAGGGCACGGAGAAGCGGGGCTGGTGGTCGCGCCTCACCGGCGGCCTCATGCGCACCTCGTCGGCCCTGTCCGACCGGGTGACCGGCCTCTTCACCAAGCGCAAGCTCGACGCCACCACCCTCGAAGACCTCGAAGACGCACTGATCCAGGCCGATTTCGGCGTCGAGACCGCGACCCGGATGGCCGAGGCGGTCGGCAAGGGCCGCTACGAGAAGGGCATCTCCCCCGACGAGGTGCGGGCGATCCTGGCGACCGAGATCGAGCGGGCGCTGGACCCGGTGGCGGTGCCGATCACGCTGGACACGGCCAAGAAACCCTACGTGATCCTCACCGTAGGCGTGAACGGCGCCGGCAAAACGACGACGATCGGCAAGCTCGCCCTCAAGTTCAAGGCGGAAGGCCGCAGCGTCATGCTGGCGGCGGGCGACACCTTCCGCGCTGCCGCGATCGAGCAGCTTCGGGTCTGGGGGGATCGCACAGGCGTGCCGGTGATCAGCCGCGCGCAGGGCTCGGACGCCGCGGGCCTCGCTTTTGATGCCTTCAAGGAAGCCCGCGAGGCCGGGACCGACGTGCTGCTGATCGACACCGCGGGCCGGCTCCAGAACAAGGCCGGGCTGATGGCGGAACTGGAAAAGATCGTGCGGGTGATCCGCAAGCTCGATGGGGAAGCGCCGCACGCCACCCTTCTGGTGCTCGACGCCACGGTGGGGCAGAACGCGCTGAGCCAGGTCGAGCTGTTCTCGCAAGCCGCGCCGGTGTCGGGCCTCGTGATGACCAAGCTCGACGGAACCGCGCGCGGCGGCATCCTCGTGGCGCTCGCGGCCAAGTTCGGCCTGCCGGTGCACTTCATCGGCGTCGGCGAGGGCGTCGAGGATCTGGAGCCGTTCGCGGCCCGGGACTTCGCCCGCGCCATCACCGGCCTGCCCAGGGAGGAGCGCGCATGATCACCGACCGGACCGGCGCGACCGTGGAGAGCGTGCCGCCGCGCCGCCACCTGCCGCCGCTGCTCAAGCTCGCCCTGGAGATGGGCCCGCTCGTCGTGTTCTTCCTCGGCAACGCCTATGCCGAGCGCATCGGCGTGCACCCCGAGAGCAAGCTGTTTGTAGCGACCGGCGTGTTCATCGCCGCCACGACCCTCTCGCTCGGGATCCACTTCGCCCTGCTGCGGCGGCTGCCGATCATGCCGCTGGTCTCCGGCGCCGTCGTGCTGGTGTTCGGCGGCCTGACGCTGGCGCTGCAGGACAAGACCTTCATCATGATGAAGCCGACCATCGTGAACACGCTGTTCGGCCTCGTGCTGCTCGGCGGCCTCGCCTTCGGCAAGCCGCTGCTCTCGGTCGTGCTTGACAGCATGTTCGCGCTGTCCGACGAGGGCTGGCGCAAGCTGACCTTCCGCTGGGGCCTGTTCTTCCTGGCGCTGGCGGTGCTCAACGAAGTGGTCTGGCGCACCCAAACGGAAGATTTCTGGGTGAACTTCAAGGTGTTCGGCATCATGCCGCTCACCGTCGCCTTCGCCCTGGCGCAGACGCCACTGCTGCTGCGGCACGAGCAGAAGGACGGGACGGAGGCGCCGTAAATCGGTCGCCTCAGCCCGCCGCCCGCATCTCCGGCGCGCCGATCCGGGCCGCCAGCGCCACCAGCGTCTCGGCGAGCAGCGCCGGCAGCATCGTGGCGTCGCCCATCGCCGCGCCGGCCCGGGCCGAGGCCTCGATGGCGCCGGCCGTGTCCTTCATCCGCGCGGCGCCGATATTGGCGCTCATCGACTTGAGGCTGTGGGCGGCGCGCGCTGCGGCCGGGGCGTCGCCGTGGCCGAGCGCGGTTTCCAGGTCGGCCAGGGCGCCGGGCGCCTGTCGGGCGTAGAGGCGCAGGACGTGGGCGACGAAATCGCGATCGCCGAGTTCGTCGAGGTTGGCCAGCGTCTGCTCGTCGAGCAGCGCGCCGACGGGGGCGGCCGGCGCCGGTGCGGTCTCGGGCAGCGGGGGCTGCTCCGTCGCTTCCTGCTCGGCCACATGACGAGCCAGCACGGCGGCGAGCTGGGCGAGCGTGAACGGCTTGGCGAGCATCCCGTCCATGCCGGCGGCCTGCCACGCGACCGCGCCCTCGCCGACGACGTGGGCGGTGAGCGCGACGATCGGCACGCGGGCTGTGCCGGTCTCCGCCTCGCGGGTGCGGATCGCGAGCGAGGCGGCGAAGCCGTCGAGGACCGGCATGCTGCCGTCCATCAGGATCAGGTCGAAGGGTCGCGACGCGCTCAGGCTCACCGCCGCCGCGCCGTCTTCCACGCAGGTCACGTCGTTGACGCCGAGCCGCGACAGCGCCTCGGTGGCGACCTCGCGGTTGACCGCGCTGTCGTCGGCCACGAGCACCCGCGCGCCGGCGAAGGAGGGGAGGGCGGCGGGCCGCGCCTCCGCCTCGCGGGCGGGCGCGATGGCGGTGAAGGGCGTGCCGGTGGCAAGCGCCGTGAGAACCGGGCGCCACTCGGATTGAACCAGCGGCCATCGCATCAGTTCGTCGGCGAGTCCGCGTTCCAGCAGGTCGGGTCCTGCCGGATCGCCGATCGGCACCAGGGCGACGATGCGGGCGGCCGGGTCCCGGCGGCGGCCGAGGTCCGCGAGTTCGGAGGCGAACGCGATGCGGTAGGCGCCCGATTCCGCGCCGAGCCGGAAGCCCGCGGCAGTGAGGTCGGCTTCCAGCACCGCGCGGGTCGCGCTGCCGATGACGCCGAGGGCGATCATATCGGGCAGGCCCGCGGCGAGGCGCGTCGTCGGTTCGGCGGGCACGGCCCCTTCCACCGGGATGCGCGCCCAGAAGGTCGAACCCTCGCCGACCCGGCTCTCGACGCCGACATGGCCGCCCATCGCCGCGATCAGCCGCTCGGCGATCGACAGGCCGAGCCCGGTGCCGCCGAAGCGGCGGGTGGTCGATTGGTCGGCCTGGGAGAAGGCGGTGAAGATCTGCCCGAGCTTGTCGTCCGGGATGCCGATCCCGGTGTCGGTGACGGCGATGCGGAGCCACGCACCTTCCATCTCCATCCGCACCAGCACGTGGCCGGCGCTGGTGAACTTCAGGGCGTTCGAGACGAAGTTGCCGAGCACTTGGCCCAGACGCACGGGGTCGCCGAGGAGGTGGGCCGGAACGTCGGGCGCCACCTGCGCGGCGAGGTCGAGGCCGGCCGAGCGGGCGCGCTCGCCGAACAGGGTCACGACGGTGTCGGCCACGTCGCGCGGGCTGACCGGGATGCGCTCCACCTCCAGCTTGCCCGCCTCGACCTTGGCGAAGTCGAGGATGTCGTTGATGATCGCCAGCAGCGACTGGCCCGAGCGGGCGATGACCTTGGCGTAGCGCTGCTGGCGCGGCGGCAGCTCGGCATTCGCCAGCAGTTCGGCCATCACCAGCATGCCGTTCATCGGTGTGCGGATCTCGTGGCTCATGGTGGCCAGGAAGGTGGATTTGGCGGTGTTGGCCGCGTCCGCACTCTGCTTCGCCTCGAACAGGTCGGCGGTGCGGAGCGCCACCTCGCGCTCCAGGCCGGCGCCGTGCTCGGCAATCGCCCGGTCGCGCTCGTTGACCGCGCCGAGCAGCGCGTTGAAGGTCTTGGCCAGCCCCTCGACCTCGTCGCCGCCCTGGATCGCGGCGCGCTGGGTATAGTCGTGGTGCCGGCGTACGCCGTCCATGGTGGTGGCAAGCGCCGCGAGCGGCCGCGTCACCGAGCGCTGCAACCGGAGCGACACGGCGAGCCCGAGGACGAGCGCCAGGAGGCCGGCCAGCAGCGCCGTGCCGGCGACTTCGCCGATGCGGGCGGCGAGATCGCGCGAATCCGAGACGATGACGACGCGCCCGACCTCGCGGGCGGTCTCGATCACCGGCACCGTCACGCGAAGCGTCCGCGTCGTCATCAGATCCACGGGCGAGACGGCGCCCCGGTCGAGATCGATGTCCTCCGACAGGCGCAGGCCGATGCCCTGCTCGGCCAGAATCCCGTTGCCGTCCTCGATCGCGGCGTAGATCACCGCGCCATCGCCCGCGACCGCGCGCAGCGTGGCGAGCGCGCCTGCCTCGTCGCCCCGCGCGGTGGCGCCCGCTGCGGCGGCGGCGATGACCTGAGCGGTCATGCGCAGGGCCTCGCGCTTGTCCGCGGCGTAGCGATCGACCTCGCGCCAGGCCGACAGGCCGGTGGCGAGCAGCAGCGCCCCGGTCACGGCGCCCGCGACGATCAGGGCGAGCCGGCCCGCCAGCGAGCGCAGCGGGTTGAGGGAGGCGACGCGCATCGGTCGGGGGTTCCGTTCAGGCCGCGAAGGCGCGGCACTGGGTCTGCACGTCGTCCCAGCCGGCCAGGAAGGCGGCGACGCAGTCCGGATCGAAATGGCTGCCGGCGTTCTCCTGCAGGAAGTTCGCTGCGGCTTCCGGCGTCCACGGCTTCTTGTAGGGCCGCTCCGAGACCAGCGCGTCGAACACGTCGGCCACGGCGACGATGCGCCCGCCGATGGGGATCGCCTCGCCCTTCAGGCCGGCGGGATAGCCGGTGCCGTCCCAGCGCTCGTGATGGCTCGCGGCGATCTCGGCGGCGAGTTGAACCACTTCCGACGAGCTGCCTTGCAGGATGCGCCGGCCGCGCTCGGCGTGCTTCTGCATCTCGTGGCGCTCTTCCGCCGAGAGCGGGCCGTTCTTGAGAAGGATCGAATCCGAAAGGCCGATCTTGCCGACATCGTGCATGGTCGAGGCGAGCCCGATCCGGGCGACCTCGGCCGAGGGCAGGCCGAGATTGCGCGCGATCACGGTGGCGTAGGCGGCCACGCGCGCGATATGGTCGCCGGTATCGGTGTCGCGGTGCTCGGCGGCGCGCATCAGCAGCGCGATGATCTCGCGCTCGCGCGCCTCGCACACTGCGACCGCGGCGGCGACCTCGCGGGCGAGGATCGCCGAGCGCTCCTGCTCGCGGCGATGCGCGCGCGCGAGCCGCAGCAGGTTCGTCACCCGCGCGCGGATCTCGACCGGATCGGTTGGCTTGCCGAGGAAGTCGGTGGCGCCGCGCTGGAGCGCCTCGCGGCGCAGGCTCTGCTGGTCGAGGCTCGTCACCATCACCACCGGCACGTGGGCGAACCCCGGAAGGTCGCGGGCGGCGGCGATGAATTCGAGGCCGGTCATACCCGGCATGTCGTAATCGGTGATGACGATGCCGATGCGGGCCACGTTGCCCCGCAGGTAGGCCAGCGCCAGCGCCGGCTCGGTGAAGTCGACCGCACGGCAGCCCGGCACCGGGGCGAGCGCGCGGGCGAGCAGCAGGTTGTTCATCTCCGAATCGTCGAGGATGAGCGCGATCAGCGGCTCGCCGTCGTCGAGACCGGTACCGTCCTCGGGTTGGGCCGGGGGTTGGGAAACGTGGCTGTCCATGGTCGTCTCCGGTCGATCCCCGTTGTCCGTCACTGGCTCAGCAGGAGCCGCCCGGAGACCGGGCCGACGCCCTTGGGCACCGGCACGCTGGTGCCGGAGTAGTTCGCGTTGAGATACAGGTTCGGCCCTTCGTAAAGGTTGATCTGGCGCGCCACGACGACGGTATAGGCCGACATGTCGGCGACCGGCTTCGAGGAATCGATCACGAGGCGCCCGTGCGGCAGGTGGATCGTGCCGAGGATGGTGCGGGCGTTGTCGCTGATGATGCGGTAGATCCGCATCGGCTGAGTTGGCGTCACCAGCGGCGGCGGCGTCGGCGCGATGCTGTCGCCCAGCAACGTATCGACCAGGGCGACCGGATCGACCGGCGCATAGACGGTCGCATCCTCGGACATCAGCAGCCCGGCCATCGGGCCCGTGGTCGGGGCGGTGAGGTTGATGGTGGTCTTCTTGTCGAACAGCAGGCCGGAATTGTTGCCGGTGAAGAACAGGCCGACATCCTTGCCGATCAGCGTGGCCTCCTTGTCGACGATCAGCGGGCCGTCCTTGAACACGTAGATGCCGGGGTTCAACGTCACCACAGCCTTCTTGGTGATCTTGAGCCCGCCGCAATAGGTGCCGGGGTTGAGCGTCACGTTGGTCGGGATGACGTTGGAGCCCTTGCTCGGGCCGGTGACGTTGTCGATGATCTTGAGGATCGCCGCGAGCAGCGTGCATTGGCCGATCTGCGGGATCGGGCGGTCGCGCAGCGGGTCGGGGATCGCCGGGCAGCCGGTCTGCGGGTTGGGCGTGAAGTTGGCGCTCTGGTTCTCGAAGCCGCCCACCGAGCAGATCGTCTGGGCTCGCGCCATCGAGGCGTTGCGGCCGACCATGCCGGATTTGTCCGAGGAGTTGGAATAGAGCGCGCAATCGTAGGCCGTGACCTGCGCCTTCTGCTGCACGGCGAAGGCGCCGGCGGCGATCGGATCGAGGGCGAGCATGCAGAGGCGCATTTTGCCGACCACGCTGGCCTTGGCCTGCGCCGAGATCGCCATCGTGCCCAACCCCACGAAAGGGCCGAACATCAGCTTGACGGTCTGCTCCGCCCGCGCCGTGACGCTGGTCTTGTCGCTGCCAACGCTCACCTGGATCGCGACCGGCGAGGCCGGGCTCGCCTTGGCCTCGGTCTGGATCGTCTGCGTCGTCAGGCCGACGATGGAATCGGTGTTCGAGACCACGAGCTTGAGGGCGTTGCCGCCGGCCAGCACGCCGGCATCCACGGCGGCCTGGAGATTGCTGCGGGACGAGACGAGGCGGGCGTAATCGACCGCCCCGCCGACCATGCCGACGAGGGCGGTGGCCGACAGGCCGAAGATCACCGCGACCGAGCCCCGCTCCGCCCGGCGCAGGCGGCCGACGGTCCCCCACCAGCCCGGCGGTTTTCTCCCGAATAGACCCGTCCGAGCCGCCATGGCGACCGTCAACTCCGCTCAAGCCCCGATGTCCGAGGTCTAGACCGGAGGGCCTAACGGAAGAACGTCGATTCCGGGCCGAATCCCCGACCGACGGGGCCGACCTCGAACCGTGATGAAGATTTGGTGAAGCTCGACAAGGCCACGGCACGCCCGTCGCGACGCCGGAGCCGCGATGGCTTCATGGAATCAAATCGAGGACATCAGCGCGGGCAGGGCTTTCCGCCGGGCAGCACGATCTCGGGCTGGCCGTTATAGGCGATGCCGTCGCGCACCGGCCAGGACGTCTTGCCGGTGAAGACCATCCCGTTGAGGACGGGGAAGAACGAGAACAGCGGCCGGTAGGCCAGTTGCGTCTCCACGAGGACGAAGCGGTCGCCCTTCTGGGCGGTGCCCGCGGGCGGCGGTCCGAGGACCGCGCCGACATCGCGGGCGGTGTCGCCCTGTTGCAGGCTGGAGCACACCTTGGCGATGAAGAGCTGGCCGTCCTGATAGACCCCGCCCGCGGTCAGCCGGATGCCGAGCCCGGCCACGCTGTAGGGGGCGGCCACGAGGTGGGCGGCGGCGTAGACGTCCTCGATCTTGGTCTGGTCCTGGCGGGAGATCAGGTCGGCCATGGCGGTGGTCGCCTGTGACAGACGGTTCTGCGTCGCCACCGCCCGCGGCATCTCGATCGCGCCCATGAACAGAAGCATCAGCAGCGGCGTCACGAAGGCGAACTCGACCGCCGTCGCCCCGCCCTCGGCGGGGGCGAAGCGCCCGAGCAGCGATCGCAGCCTCACGCTCAGCACGCTCTTCCCTCGAACCCTTCGGTGCGGAAGACCATGGTGGCGGTCAGGAGCTGGCGCCGGCCCGGCATCGACTGGCCGGTGAAGTCGAGGAAGCGGAACGGGCGCAGCACCGCGACCGCGACCCGAAGGCTGACGACGCTGCTGCCGGTCGGGCAATCGAACCGGCTGCCGAAGCCGGAGGCCCAGTTGCCGGTCTTGGCGTCGTAGGGGGCGGCGACCTGGGTCGGGCTGAAGCTCTCGGTCCGCACGAGATCGATCCGCAGATCCTCGCAGCGGAACATGTTGAAGCCGCCGCCGCACATGGCCGCGCGCAGCCGCACGGCGGGGTCGTCGTCCATGGAGCCGCCCTGGATCGAGCCGATGCGCAGGAAGCGCGCCCCGCGCTCCACCGCCACGTCCAGGCGATGCTGGGCGTAGACGAGGAGCGACGCCTCCAGGATGACGGCGATCAGGGCGAAGAGCGGCAGGGCGACGAGGGAGAACTCGACCACGGCGACGCCGCGCTGGTCGCGGCGCAGGCCCGACAGCCTCGCGCCGATCCCGGCCTTCGCGCCTGCGCCGATCGCGCTGATGCGGTGCTCTCCCACGCTGTCCGGTCTTCGTCGTGCTTCTCGGCCGCCCGCCGGAGGGGAGTTGGGGTGATCGGCCGGGCTCTCGGCGCCCCGCGACCGTCGAGCCAGTCTAGGCGTGGGCCTCTTTACGCTCCGTGAAGTCGTTGCCGAAGATTCCGGGGCGATAGGCAGAGGAATCGGAAACGACGATCACGGATCGGCGACGGCGCCGCCGCGGCGCTCGCTTCGACGTTGCGCCGGAAGAGCGGATCGGCTAACGCTGCCCCCGATTTCCCTATCGGTAACCGTGAAGGATCGTCGGTGCCCTGCGCACCCCCGGTCCCGCTTCCGTTCCCGGCAGGGTCGTCGGCCCTCGGCCATCGCTTGTTTCAGCATGCGTCGGCCCTCCGCGAGGAGGTTGGCTCGACCGGATCGTTCCATCCGGCGGCCGGCGATGACGGGGGTCCATGCCACACTTGCCGTCGGCGCGGCCTCCCGAGGGAGGCCATCTAGGAGAGAGAATGTCCGCTGGTCTGAACGTTTCCCAGCCGAGCCGCGAGGATTTCGCGAGCCTGCTCGAGGAGAGCTTCCTCAATCACGAGATCACCGAGGGTTCGGTCGTCAAGGGTCGCGTCGTCGCGATCGAGAAGGACGTCGCCGTCATCGACATCGGCGCCAAGACCGAAGGTCGCGTCGCCCTCAAGGAATTCAACGGCCCCGGCCGCGACACCGACCTCGCCGTCGGCGATGAGGTCGAGGTCTACGTCGACCGCATCGAGAACGCGCTCGGCGAGGCCGTCATCTCGCGCGACAAGGCGCGCCGCGAGGAGAGCTGGGTCAAGCTCGAGAAGTCGTTCGAGAACAACGACCGCGTCACCGGCACGATCTTCAACCAGGTCAAGGGCGGCTACACCGTCGATCTCGACGGCGCCGTGGCCTTCCTGCCGCGCTCGCAGGTCGACATCCGCCCGGTCCGCGACGTGACCCCGCTGCTCGGCACGCCCCAGCCGTTCCAGATCCTCAAGATGGATCGCCGCCGCGGCAACATCGTCGTGTCGCGCCGCACCGTGCTCGAAGAGAGCCGCGCCGAGCAGCGCTCGGAGCTGGTGGCCAACCTCGAAGAGGGGCAGGTCATCGACGGCGTCGTCAAGAACATCACCGAGTACGGCGCCTTCGTCGATCTCGGCGGCATCGACGGCCTGCTGCACGTCACCGACATGGCGTGGCGCCGCGTGAACCACCCGTCCGAGGTCGTGACCATCGGCCAGACGGTCAAGGTCAAGATCATCAAGATCAACCACGAGACGCACCGCATCTCGCTCGGCATCAAGCAGCTGCTGGCCGATCCGTGGGAGGGCATCGCCGCCCGCTACCCGGAGGGCGCCAAGCTCAAGGGCCGCGTCACCAACATCACCGATTACGGCGCCTTCGTGGAGCTGGAGCCGGGCATCGAGGGCCTGATCCACGTCTCCGAGATGAGCTGGACCAAGAAGAACGTCCATCCGGGCAAGATCGTCTCCACCTCCCAGGAGGTCGAGGTGCAGATCCTGGAAGTCGATTCGGTCAAGCGCCGCATCTCGCTCGGCCTCAAGCAGACCCTGCAGAACCCCTGGGACGGCTTCGCCGAGAAGCATCCGGTCGGCTCCGAGGTCGAGGGCGAGGTCAAGAACAAGACCGAGTTCGGCCTGTTCATCGGCCTTGAGGGCGATGTCGACGGCATGGTCCACCTGTCGGATCTAGACTGGAACCGTCCCGGCGAGCAGGTGATTGAGGAGTACAAGAAGGGCGACATCGTGCGCGCCCAGGTTCTCGACGTCGATGTCGAGAAGGAGCGCATCTCGCTCGGCGTGAAGCAGCTCGGCGGCGATCCCTTCGCGGAAGCCGGCGAGATTAAGAAGGGCCAGATCGTCACCTGCGAGATCGTCGAGGTGAAGGATTCGGGCTTGGAGGTGAAGCTCGTCGACACCGACATGCAGACCTTCATCCGCCGCGCCGAACTCGCCCGCGACCGTGCCGACCAGCGCCCCGAGCGTTGGGCCGCCGGTGAGAAGGTCGATGCCCGCGTGGTGCAGTTCGACCGCAAGGCCCGCCGCGTGCAGGTCTCGATCAAGGCCCTCGAAGTGGCCGAGGAAAAGGAGGCGATGGCCCAGTTCGGCTCCGCCGATTCCGGCGCCTCGCTCGGCGACATCCTGGGCGCCGCCTTCAACAAGAAGAAGGGTGGCGACGAGGAGTAAGACGAAGCGCCCCGGAGTTTTCTTCGGGGCCTTCTCCCTCGCGTGACCGAAGGCCCGAGGAGCGGAGACCCCGCTTCTCGGGCCCTTTTTTGTTTGCGAGGCGAGCAGAACAGGGCCTTCTCCTTGCCCCTCGTGGGGAGGGGCCGGCCGCTCGGCCGGGCATCCGCGGATCCACTGAGCCGAGATGAGGACGGAGCGAACGCCTCGCTTCGTAACACCGCACCCCGGTCCTTCCGCGATCCCCCGGCCTCCCGCCGCCTGCCCCTTGCCGCCCCGCGCCTGCCGGGTCTAAACACGGCCGCAGGTTGGTGAACCCGCCCGAATCCAGACGCGACAAGGACTTGGCCGATCCACGGCCGGGGCCGGCGCCTCGAAAATGGATGCGGATCACCCGAAGGACGAAGTGCGGTTTGTGGCCCTCCGGCGTAGGCTCGTGGGCGGCGAATCGCGAACAAGCGGCCCGTCGAGGCCGAGCGCCAGGGAGTGGACCGTCGGATGGCCGCAGACGCCGAGTTCCTGATCGACCGCCGTCGTCTGCGCCGGAAGCTCACCCTGTGGCGGGTGGTCGGCGTCGGCGCCCTCATCCTCGCGGTCGGCGCGGTCGGCTACCGCGCCCGGATCGGCGAGGGCCGCTTCTTCGCCGCCAACCAGGACCAGATCGCCCGCATCTCCATCGGCGGCTTCATCGCCGGCAGCGAATCGACCCGCAAGCTGATGGAGCGTGTCGGCAAGGCCGAGTCGGTCCGGGGCGTCGTGCTGTCGATCTCCTCGCCCGGCGGCACCACCACGGGCTCGGAGGAGCTGTATCGCAACGTCCGCGCGCTCGCTGCCAAGAAGCCCGTCGTGGCCTTCGTCGACGGCACGGCGGCGTCCGGTGCCTACATCACGGCGATCGCCGCCGACCACATCGTCGCCCGCGAGACCGCGCTCGTCGGCTCCATCGGCGTGCTGTTCCAGTACCCCGAGGTGTCCGGCCTGCTCGACCGGGTCGGCGTGAAGGTCGAGACCGTCAAGTCCTCGCCGCTCAAGGCCGAGCCCTCGGGCTTCGCTCCGACCTCGCCGGAGGCCCGTGCCGCGCTCTCGGCGATCGTGATGGACACCTACGGCTGGTTCCGCGGCCTCGTGGCCGAGCGCCGCGGCATGGACGAGGCACAGCTCAACGCGGTGGCCGACGGGCGCGTGTTCAGCGGGCGCCAGAGCGTGCCGCTCAAGCTCGTGGACGAACTCGGCGACGAGCGGCAGGCGGTGGCGTGGCTAGAGAAGGAGCGCAACGTCCCGGCCAAGCTCCCGGTGAAGGACTGGAAGCCGAAGGCCGAGGGCGGGCTGACCCTGTGGTCGTCGCTCGGCAGTGCCGCGGACCTCGCCGGCTTCGATGGCCTCGCCGCGCGCCTGCGCGCGGTCGGCGACGAGACCACGGCGCTCGGGCAGGGCGGCCTGCTCGCCCTCTGGCGCCCGGCGCCCTGAGCCCTCTCGCGCCCGCCTCGCACCCGGAAGGTTGCCGCATGATCAAGTCCGAACTCGTGCTCAAGATCGCCGAGCAGAACCCGCACCTCTACCAGCGGGACGTCGAGACCCTCGTCAACGCGATCCTCGACACCATCGCCGATGCGCTCGCTCAGGGCGACCGGGTGGAGTTGCGCGGCTTCGGCGCCTTCTCGGTGAAGCGGCGCGAGGCCCGGCGCGGGCGCAACCCCCGCACCGGCGAGTCGGTGGCGGTGTCCGAGAAGGCGATTCCAGTCTTCAAGACCGGCAAGGAGATGCGGCTGCGCCTCAACCGCGCCGGCATCGGCGAGGAGCGGGCGGAGGCGTAAAAACCTTCCGCGCGCCTCGCCCCGTGACGGCCGCGGTGTGCCGCCCTACCTCTGTCGCTGAACGCGTCCACCGCCACCGGTCGGACGCGTCAACAGAATCCTTGTCGCGCCGTCCGAGCCGTCCCGGCTCCCGCGGCGGTCCGCTCCGGCACTGGGCCGGGATGGGCCGGCCGGGGCGGCGGGACCGATCCGTCGGAGACCCGTTGGAATGATCCGTTTCCTCAAAGCCCTGGTGCTGGTGCCGATCGCGGTCGTGGTGGTGCTGCTCGCCGTCGCCAACCGCCAGGAGGTCACCCTGTCGTTCGATCCGTTCTCGCCCGAGCCGCTGTTCAGCGTCGTGCTGCCGCTCTACGCGGTGCTGTTCGGCGCGGTGGCGCTCGGCGTCGTGGTCGGCGGCATCGGCAGTTGGTTGAGCCAGAGCGGTACCCGTGAGCGTGCCCGCTACCACCGCCGCGAGGCCGACCGCCTCGCCAAGGAGGCCGCGACCCTCAAGACCTTCGGCACTCCCGCCGCCGAGCACGGCTACGGCGTGGCCGGCACCCACGCCGCCCTGCCGGCCCCCGCCGGCCGCTGAGGCGCCCAACGGTCCCACCATGTCGCGCGTGAGCGTCAAGATCTGCGGCCTCGGCACCGAGGCGACGCTCGACGCCGCCCTCGACGCGGGGGCCGATCTCGTCGGCTTCGTGCATTTCCCCAAAAGCCCGCGCCACCTCGCCCTCGACGCAGCCGGGCGCCTCGCCCGGCGTGCCAGGGGTCGGGCCGAGCGGGTGCTGCTTTTGGTCGATCCCGACGATGCCCTGCTCGCCGCCGCGGTTGAGACGGTCGATCCCGATCTGATCCAGTTGCACGGCCGCGAGAGCCCCACGCGCGTTGCCGACATCCGCCGCACCACCGGACGCCCGGTGATGAAGGCGCTCGGCATCGCCACCGCCGACGATCTTTTCGCAGTTCCCGCCTACGCCGAAGTGGCGGACCGCCTGCTCCTCGACGCCAAGCCCCCGCCCGGCGCGGCGCTGCCCGGCGGCAACGGCGTGTCGTTCGACTGGGACCTGCTGGCGCGGGTGAGCCTGCCCGAGGGCACGATGCTGTCCGGCGGGCTGGATGCCGCCAACGTCGCCGAGGCGCTGGCCCGCACCGGGCTCACCGCGGTCGACGTCTCCTCCGGCGTCGAGGTGCGCCCGGGCGAAAAGGATCCGGCCCGCATCGCCGCCTTCATCGCCGCCGCCCGCGGCCGATACTGAAACTAGTCTCCGGGTGTAAAGCGTTGCCGCAATAGGCGCCGGACGCCGCATTGCGGCTGGCGTCCCATGGGTCTAGCACGCGGGTTGAGAATTCGACGCCCGCCAAGGACCGCTCGCCGTGACCCTGAACCCCGCACCCAACTCCTTCCGCACCGGGCCGGACGAGCGCGGCCGCTTCGGCATCTTCGGCGGCCGCTTCGTGGCCGAGACCCTGATGCCGCTGATCCTCGACCTCGAAAAGGCCTACGAGGACGCCAAGGCCGACCCGTCCTTCAAGGCCGACATGGAGAGCTACGGCACCCACTATATCGGTCGCCCGAGCCCGCTCTACTACGCCGAGCGCCTGACCGAGCATTTTCGCGCCCAGGCCCCGACGGGCAATGGCGCCAAGATCTATTTCAAGCGCGAGGAGCTGAACCACACCGGCTCGCACAAGGTGAACAACGTGCTCGGCCAAATCCTGCTCGCCCGCCGCATGGGCAAGCCGCGGATCATCGCCGAGACCGGCGCCGGCCAGCACGGCGTGGCCACCGCCACCCTCTGCGCCCGCTTCGGCCTGAAATGCGTGGTCTACATGGGCGCCGTCGATGTCGAGCGGCAGGCCCCGAACGTCTTTCGCATGAAGATGCTCGGCGCCGAGGTGGTGCCGGTGCAGTCGGGCACCAAGACCCTCAAGGACGCGATGAACGAGGCCCTGCGCGACTGGGTCACCAACGTCGCCGACACCTTCTACTGTATCGGCACGGTGGCGGGCCCGCATCCGTACCCGGCGATGGTGCGCGACTTCCAGTCCGTGATCGGTCACGAGACCAAGCAGCAGATGCTGGCGATGGAAGGCCGCCTGCCGGATTCGCTGATCGCCTGCATCGGCGGCGGCTCGAACGCCATGGGCCTGTTCCACCCCTTCCTCGACGACCGCGAGGTCGAGATTTTCGGCGTTGAGGCCGCAGGGCATGGTGTCTCCAGCGGCTTGCACGCGGCCTCGCTCACCGGCGGCAAGCCCGGCGTGCTGCACGGCAACCGCACCTATCTGCTGATGGACGGCGACGGCCAGATCGCCGACGCACACTCGATCTCGGCGGGCCTCGATTATCCGGGCATCGGGCCGGAGCACGCATGGCTGCACGAGGCCGGCCGCGTCACCTACCTTTCGGCGACCGATTCCGAGACCCTGGAGGCGTTCAAGCTGTGCTCGGCGTTGGAGGGCATCATTCCGGCCCTGGAGCCGGCCCACGCCCTCTCCAAGGTCGCGGAACTGGCCCCCACCAAGCCCGCCGACCACCTGATGGTGCTCAACCTCTCGGGCCGCGGCGACAAGGACATCCCCCAGGTCGCCAAGATCTTCGGCCACACGCTCTGAGCCCTGGGGACGAGCCGGCAAAGAACCTGGGATCTCGGCGCGCAGGCCGTTGACACCCCCGGCCCCTTCTCCCTATATCGCCGCCCACCGGGGGACGCCGCAGGCGCCCTCCGCGACGGTGGCGGGGTAGCTCAGCTGGTTAGAGCAGAGGAATCATAATCCTCGTGTCGGGGGTTCGAGTCCCTCTCCCGCTACCAAAGAATTCAACGACTTAGACGCGAAGCCCTGGCCTGGACGCCGGGGCTTTTTCGTTCCGGGGCGGATTTGGGGCGGGACCTCGCGATCCGCCCCCGTTCCGTCCCGCCCCCGTCCGCCCCCGTCGCGACGCCTGTGGATGATCCCACCCGGTATCACCGGCAGCCGGTGATCCCACCCGGGATCAGGATGCCAGCCGCACGGGACGCGCCCGCCGCCGGTCCCGCCCCAGCGCCCTCGCTAGGTCCGCCGGCCGCTCGGCCTTCACCAGCCCGGGCCGCCGCGTCGACCTCACCTCCAGCATGTCCTCCGCCAGGGCCCGCAGGATCGCGTCGCGTTCCTCGCCGGCCACTGCATCCAGGATGTCCGCGTAATCAGGCATTGCCAACCCTCCGTCGCAGGAACAGATAGAGAACAAACGCGGCGGAGCAAGGACTGGGGCGGTGATCCTTCGGCTGGGCGACTTCCCCTACCGGCGGGTCCGGGTGGCCTGCCTGTGGTGCCCGCGCCGGCGGGGGGACTACTGCACCGAGAGGATGATCGCGCGCCTCGGGCCGAACGCCTCGCTCGACGCGGTGCTGCTGGCCGTGACGGTCACGTGCCGGTGGCCGAAGGCGTGGGGGAAGCGCGGCCCGAACCAGTACGTGCCCTGGTGCCGGGCCTACCTCGTGGACCTCGGCACGGACCGGCCGCCCGACCGACAAAGCTAACGGCGGACCGACGGATCTAAAGCTGCGGGGGGCTCCAACGACAAATCTAACGCTCGGGCAACATGGCCGACGTTGATGGTCTAACCCGCTTCCGAAGCTGTCGAATCATCCTGTTGGGGACAGTTTCGTTGATGCCCCCAGGCCAGGCCCCGTTAACCCGGCCCGTGCTACGACACCGATTCCACCGCCAACCCTTTCCGTTTTGGAAACGGTTCGCCGCTCCGGAGAGACCCGTGAAACCGATACGCCGCCGTCCCCTCGCCGAGATCCCTAATCCCGGGGCGTGACCGCGTGCGCGGCAGCCCCCTTTGAGGCTGCCAAAATGACGACCTTTTTCACCGCCGACACCCATTTTTTCCACGCCGGCGTCCTGCGTATGAGCGACAGGCCGTTCGTCGATATCGCCGAGCACAACGAGCTCCTCGTGCAATCGTGGAACGCGGTCGTCGGCCCACGCGACGAGGTCTGGCACCTCGGCGACTTCGGCATGGGTGGCACGCCGGAGCAGTACGCGGCGCTCTTCAAGCGCCTCCGGGGCCGCAAGTACCTCGTTCGCGGGAATCACGACCGCACGAAGACGACCAGCCTCGGATGGCACGAGCAGCACGAGCTCGTCTCGCGCCGGATCGAGGGCCAGCGCGTCATCCTCTGCCACTACCCGATGAGGGCCTGGGTCGGCGCGTGGAGGGGGAGCATCCAGCTTTTCGGGCATACCCATGGCCTGCTCCCGGACACCTCGCAGTCCTGCGACGTCGGGGTCGACCGGTGGAGCTATAGGCCGGTCACCCTCGGGGAGATCCGGGAGCGCCTGGCGGCGACCACGGACCAGCCCGAGGAGAAGGTCCGTGGCGCCGCGCTGGAGGCCGAGGACGACGGCGAGGGCTAGAAGTTCACCTCGACTGTACGGTCGCAGACCTCGACATCCGAATGCTCCATGAAGATGTCGTGGTAGTGCTGAACGGCGGCGAGTTCCGGATGCTCGGAGTAGTCGCCGTTCAAGCTGATGCGCTGGGCCATGCCGGCCGGAGTGAGCCACTGCGTCAGGCGGTCGAAGGCGGCCTTGTCCTTGTCGACAAGGCACTTGCGGACGAACACGTCGTCCTCACTGTCTCCGTACGCCAGGCGCCACGCCGTATGCGTCCACTCGTCCGCGATGTAGGCCATGAACCAATCCTGAGGGATCGAGTCCGACCGTCCCTGGCCCTTCACGTAGAACATGCGCAGGTCGTCCCGGCCTTCCTCCTTCACGAGGTTCACGAGGACGTAGGCCCGGTACAGCGTCAGCAGCATGTAGTCGGCCTGCTTGACGCGGTCGCCGGGCCACTTGGCGTGCATGATCCTGGCGGCGTCGCACGCCCGATCCAGGATGACGCTCTTGGCTTCGTCTTCGGTCGTCGGCTCGTCGAATCCACAGATGATTGTCATGGGATGTGCTCCTCCCGCAGAGGCCGGCGGCCTCGATGCGCGAAGGAATCCCCAAGTCCCGGGCGGAGTCTATCGACACCTGGGAGCTTGGTTAAGACGGTTTGGGTAGGTTAACCCGATGCCAGACCTTCGCAGGGTCGCGGATCGCCTGCAACCCCTGGGGCGAATAGTGGTTAACAGGTGGTTACCAAGCGCAGATCCGGTGATTCCCGTTTTGGGAATGGGGCGCTCAGTCCGGCCCGTGCGCGGCGTGCCAGGACAGCAGCAGCAGGGCGCGCTCCCACACCCGGCGGTGGGCGCCGTCGTCGTCGGGGATGGCGCCCACCGCCTCGGCCTGGGCCCGCCCGTCGCGGGCGAGGAGCCCGTCCACGAGCCTGTCGACCGCGTCCGTCTCGGCTCTCCACGTCAACAGGTCGATCCTACCCACGCCCGATCACCTTCGGCTTGGGCCGGTCGAGGACGCCCGTCACGGCGTCGACGAGCTTCAGTGCCGCGTTGATGCCGGCCTCGCCCGACGCTTGCACGATGACCATGCGGAACGCCGTCCTTCCGGTATCGGCGTCCCGGGCGCCTTCCGTCACCGAGACGCTGAGCCGTGGTTCACGCTTCGCCATGATCGGCCTCCTTCGGCTGGGGCTTGGCGACCGCGCCCTCGACGTCGATCCCGCACGCCGCCGCCAGGAAGCACAGCGTCAGGAAGGCCAGGACGAACGCGGAGCCCCACACCGCGGTGACGAACACCGCCCGCAGCAGGGCGTCCCCGCGCCCGTCGAGGATGAAGCCGCAGGTCACGATTCCCGCGGCGGAGACGGCGACCCTGCCCGGGCCGCCGGCGATGAGGGTGAGGAAGGACCGCATCAGGATGCCCCCCTCACCAGATTGGCGTCCGCCTTGGCGAAGCGACCCATGTCCTTCAGGAGGAACTGCATCAGCTCCTTCCGGACCTCGGGTGTGCCCTGCAGGTAGAAGGTGTCCTCGCCGAGTGAGATGGAGATCTCGGGCTCTCGCTCCGCCTTCACCGCCGCCTCACCCTTCTCGATCAGGTCGAGGATGCGCTCCACGGACGAGGCGTCCCCGGAGATGGTCGTGAACGGATCGTCCTCGCCGAAGCTGTGGTGTTCCGTCCGGCGGAGGCTCTCGTCCGGAAGGCGGGACACGATGCCTGTCAGCGTGCGGACCTCCTCGACGATCTGGTCGATCTCGAACGAGTAGCTGGGCCCGTGCAGGATGGTGACGATGTTTCGGAGGCCGTTTTCCCACCGCGCCTGGTAGCGTTTGAGATCGGCGTCGGCGGCCTCCTTGGGCTGCTCAGGCGTACGGCATTCGCGCACCAGGGCCTCGTAGGGCCCCACGATCAGCGTTGACGGCGCCGGCTCGTCGGGTGCCAGGAAGCGACGTTGGGTCATGCTGAAGGCGACCCAACGCTCGCGGTCTACCTTGCTGCCATACCCGTTCAACGCATGAAGCTTCGCCGCTTTGGTCACGGTAGCGACGTCGGCTCCGTCCTCAACGAGGATGGTGCTCGACGTGAACTCCGGCCAGCCGATCCGGACGGCGAACACCTGCTGAAGAGGCCCCACGTCATCGACCAGGTCGAGGGGCACGTACCGGATCTCGAACCCGGCCTTGGCGAGGGACTGGGTGATCTCGTGGGCTAGCTCCTCGGCTCGGTGGGGGGCGCAGCCTTGCACTGCCGCCTTGATGTCTCGGACAATCACCATCTCGGCGTCCAGGACGGCGTGATCCCGGTCGGTGAGACCGTGCGGCCGCTCCGATGCGACGAGGATCTCCATGCCACGTGGGACGGGAGCTTCTGCCGCGGCCTTGATGGCTCGCTCACCCTCCTCATCGAGGACGATGTCGAGCCCCTGCACGGGGGCCTCACGCCATGCCAGGAGATCCTTCTCCGAGACGGCGGTCCAGTTGCCGGTGCGGACAGCCTCCCGAACGGCCTCGGCGTTGCCGGTCGGCTTCGGCACGATGATGAGGTCGGCCTTGGCCAGAGCGGCCAGGATGCGGTCGGTCCGCTCTATCGCAGACGATAAGCCACCATGGTCGGCGCGCACCGCCGCGTGGATGACGGCCCTCGTGCCGGTGACGTGGAACTTGGTCTGGATGTCCATGGTCTCGCGCCGCATGGGGACGCTCCTTCATGTGTGGGGTTGCTGGGGGAATCGAGGAGCGCCCCTGCCGCCGGGCGCGCGACGGGGCAGCCTCAGGCGGCTGCGGGCTGCCGGTAGTAGGAGGCGACTTGCTCGGCGATCTTCGGACCGTCGAGGACCTCCCGGACGGCGAGGCAAGCGACCGTGAGGGCCGTGGGGTCCTCGATCCCGATCTGCTCGGCGAGGACCTTCACGTCAGCCTCGTCGGTGGGGAAATCGAAGATGCAGTCGAGCTTCTTGAGGGCCTCGACCGCCTCGGTCTGGCTGGCATCGACGACGAACAGCCCCTCGCGCGCCAAGCGCTTCATGATGCGCTCGGCGACCTCGTGGGCGGCGACGTTGCCAGATGCGACGATCTCGCCGGCGATGATCCTGCGTGTGTTCTCAATGCTCATGGTGGTCTCCCAAGGAGTTGCGCTGATCTCGGTGGCCACTGTCGCCTGGCTCGTCGGCGGGGCGGATCAGGCGGCGATGGTGAGCCCGAGGGCCGGGACCGCCTTGGCGTGCCAGCCGGTGTCGTCGGCGTAGACCTCGGCCGCCCGCCACCGCGGGGGCTCCGTCCGGAGGATCAGGAGGTCGCCCTCGACCGGGACGGTGCCTTGGGCGAACACGGTGACCCTGCGGCCCGGCTCGACCTCGACGAGGCAATCGACGGTGAAGGCGGACCCTACGCGATGGATCACGGCTGGCTCCTTCTGGGTGGGACGCGGGGGAGAGTGGACGGCTGCGGCGGCTCGCCGTGGCTCTCGGCGAGCCCGTTCGCGAGGCGCTCGATGCTGATGCGCGACGTCTCCATGAGGAGGCGGTCGACCGAGTCCGAGACATCCATCAGCGCGCACTTCAGGGCCGGGTCAGTGAGCTCGTCGATCCGGCGGTGGACAGCCGCGCGGACCGTGATGAGCCGGGCCTTCGTCGCCGCCTTGTCGAGGCGCTGCAGGCCGGTGACGAACTCGCTACGGACGGACGTCATGCTGCACTCCTCTGGCGCCGGACCTCGGCGGCGCGCCGGGCGGCGGTGACCCGGTCCACGCGGGGGATCGGCAGGCCGCGCTGGCGGAGCACGCGGCGCACGCTGTCCTGCGACAGCCCGGTCTCGACGGCCGCGGCCGGCACGCTAGCGAGGCGCTCGACGGCAGCGACAACGGCGTCAGCGAGGCCGGGGGTCTTGAGCGGCCTGCTCCCCCGCGCAGGGCGGGGGAGCCCGAGCGTCTGGCGACCCTCGGCCGCCAACTCCAGAAGGACGTTCACGGAGCACCAGTGCCAGCGCTCGCGAGCCGCAATCATCCCGTCCTCGCGGGACAACAGCAGCGCGACGGTCTCGGGTTTGGGGCGAATCCAAACGTCCGTGGCGAGGCTCTTGCCGCGGCTCACGACACCACCTCGTCGACCGGGACGTAGGTGATCTCGCGTCGCAGACCGAGGCGGCGGAGAAGCCTGTCCCCGGGGACCCGGTGCCCCCTCAGGACGTCGCTCACGTACTGAGGCGAGACCCCGTTCGCGGACGCCCATTTCGCCTGGGTACCGGCAGCCCGGCACTCGGCCAGGAGCATGCGGACGATTGCTTCGTCTCCGAGGACTACTGGTCGTTCGAGGCTATCGTCAGCCACCATCGGGCCCTCCTGTCGACGTGACAAGAGAGAATGTACCCGCGATCCGCTGATCCGCTAGATGTGTAACGGATGATCAGGGACTATTTTGGCATTTCGATTTATTCCACAATCCATAATAAATCATCGGCCCTTGTCGGCCTTGGAATTCATGGCAATCTACTCTGATCTGCGGATCATCGGAGGTCGCCATGCTCACCCTCATCTTGCTCCTTGTCGCCGTCGGGGCCGTCTGCGCCTCGGCCTACGGGGCGGCCCAGCGCCCGCTCCCGCCCCTGACCGAGGCCCTGCCCGTCGGTGCCCTCGGCCTGGCATGGCGCCGCGTCGGGGAGCGCCAGACCAAGGGCGGCCTCAAGACCCTGTGGCTCGCCGATGCCGGTGACGAGAGCTCCTACAGCCGGCTCTACCGGGCGGATCGCGACGGGATGCGCGAGCTGGGCTTCTCCTGGGGTGGCGACCGCCAGGGCGAGTACGACAAGCCGGTCTGCTGGGAGCCGCAGCCCGCGCCGTCGAACGACCGATTCGAGGCGGCCTTCGCCCGGGCCGACGGGATCGCGCGCGAGGAAGAAGGACGCCGCGCAGCCGAGGAGGCCGAACGCCGGGCCCGGGTGGCCGAGAACATGGCTCGCCTGTGGGCGCAGGAGGGTGAGGAGCGCCTCGCCGCCGTCTCCCTCCTGCGCGACCGGATGAAGGCGCTGCCGTGGGCGTGGACGCGGTCGCAGCGGGACAAGGCGACCGCGATCTTCGCCGAGGGCGATCAGCCGTCAGCGTCGGCCGCCAAGATGGCCCGGCGCCTGGTCGAGACCTGCGACGAGATGGTCGCCCGGGTCACGGATCGGGCGCAGACGGAGAGGAAGGAGAAGTGGTGGGCGCTGGCCGCTGACCCGGCGATCCAACTCCTCGTCCACTCGGCCACGAAGCACCTGTCCGCCATGGACGACGACTGGGCGACGGTTTCTAACGATGCGGGCTGGTCGAAGGCTCACACCGCGTTGGGGCACGTCCTCTCCGGCCTGCCGCGGCTCGGTCAGTGCGAGGCGTCCCAGGCCCTGTGGGCCGTCCACGTCCACCGGCGGCAGATCCCCGACAACATGCGCCGCGAGCTCTTCGGGGAGGCCGCGTGATGGCCCGGCGACCGCATCCGAATCAACTCGACCTGTTCGCCAGCGTCACAGAGCCAACCCCGGAGCCGGCGGAGACCGTCGTCCGGCAACCGGATCGCCGCGACGACGAGATCACGCCGTTCGTCGACGCCTCGATCATGGGGGTCGTTCCGGGTCGTACCCCGATGGACGCCGCCCTGATCGAGGCCGGCCTCGCGAACCTCTACTCCCTCTCGATGGGGTACGCGCTGCGAGACATGACGGTGCCCTTCGCACCACGGAGCATCGCCTTCCCGGTGACGCTCCGGCGCGACCGGGGCGGTCGCCCATACCTTTTCCTATCGACGCCGGCCTGCGCCGACCTGCCGTACGTGCGCAGGGTCGAGGAGGTCACGGGGCTGAAGGCCGTGTGGGCGCCTTCAAACTGCGACGGGGGCATGTGGCACCACGCCATCGATCTCGCGACCGATGCCGGCTGGGAACGCCTAGCCGGGAGCATGGAGCACACGAAGATCAGCCACGTGCTCCACGCCGTCGGCCTCAATGTGTTCTGGGGGGAACTGTCGGTCGGCAACGCACGCGCCCTTCTCGAAAGGATCGGCGAGCCGGAGCCCGCCGACGCACGCCCGGCAATCCTCGGCTCGTGGGCGAAGCCGTTCGGCGCGTCGGTAACCAACAACTACCTGCACGGCTGGGGCTCCGTCCGCGCCATCGAGCTCGGCTGGGCAACCCCCAAGCGCATGAAGGGCAAGCGCGAGATCGAGGCGGCCTTCACCGAGGCCGGGCTCGCCGCAATCGCCGAGGCACGGGCATCGAAGATCGCCGCCTGAAGAAAAATCCGCATTTTTGCGGATTTCCCCGCTGTGCCTTTCGAGCCGGCGCGGCACGATTCCCTCACCACCAACCAAGGAGACAACCCGTGGCCCGTCAGCTTCTCGCCTACATCCTCGCCGCCATCGCCGCCGTCGCCGAGATGGCCGTCACCGCAACCCGCCTCGTCTGGAAGGCGGGCCGCTGGGTCGTCGAATCGATCACCCCCGCTCCCCGCCGCGCCGCCCCCGCCGGTGGTGGTTCCGCCGACATGGCCGCCGCGCTGGCCGAGGCCGCGACCGCCCCGGTCGGATCGCCTGCCGCCCTGACCGCCGCGCCGGCCCCCAAGAAGGCAATCACCCCCGACGAGGCCGCCAGGGAGTGGGGCTCCCTCGCCCAGCGTTTCGCCCTGTCCCAGGGGACGCTCACGGACGAGGAGCCCGATCTCCGCGCCCTCGACGAGGCGGCGCAGGCTTGGCTCCGGGGCCTCCCCTGGATGGACCTGATGAACGTCGCCAACGGGGACGCCTTGATGATCGGGCGCCACATGCTCGGCATGAAGCCGCTGGCGTCCCTGCCGCCGTGCCCGACGCTTGAGGAGTGGGAGCAGGGCAAGCGCGAGATGGCCCAGATGACCGCGGAGAAGCGCGAGCGCATGGCCGAGGGCCGCAAGGCCATCAGCGACGCGATCCAGGACCTGATCGACAGCCCCTCGTACGTGCCCTGCCAGGGCGTCTGATCACCCCGCATCCCTGACGCAACGAAGCCCGCCTCGGTCACCCCGGGGCGGGCTTTTTCAGGTCTGGATGCCATCGAAGAAAAATGCGTCCCCGTGCATTTTAGGGGTTGCGACTTTCCCTGTGCGCACGTGTGCACACGTCGTCAGCACGCGAAAGCATTCCGTCAGCACGTGGAGCCCCGTACGTACGCGGCCCCGGTGCCGCGTACGTCACGCGCGGCGGGCGTTCGTACGGCGGGCGGCGACCGCGACGGCCCGGACCGCATCAGCCCGGCGGCTGGTGGCGAGCTCGCCCTTCAGGCGGGCGTTCTCGGCCCGGAGCGCAGCGAGCTCCCGGCGCTGCTCCAGGAGGACCCGGGCGACGGTCGCCAGGTTCTCCGAGGTCACCGCCTCCTCCTCGGCAGCCCGGGCCTCGGCGACCAACCGGTCACCCCGGGCGAGGCCGGCAGCATGGGCGGCAGCGAGGCCGGCCGCGAGACCGTAGGCGCCGTTCTCGAAGCTGGAAACGAAACGGTCTGCGTTCATAGGGGCCTCCCCTGGTGCGTGAGACCAGGAGATCGCTACTCGGATTCACTTGTCGAGAGTCGGTCGCTTGTAGTGGTTACTGATCTCCTGGCCGCCTGTGGAGAACCCGTTACGTGCGGGCCAACTTTGGATCGGCCTGCAGGGCTGGGTTCGTACGGTAACAGAGCGCCCCGTTACACCTATGCTGTGTAACGAGTGCTCCGACTTGCGTAACGGATTGTCGAAGGTCTCCATTACCAGTGCCAGATGATGTGAGCGAAGTCGCTCAAGTGCCAGACGGTATCCGTCGGGTGCACGACCACGTTCCAGAGTGTCGTCGAGTCCGCGCAGGCGAGCCAGACGAAGCACTTCGAGGACGACTGCATGAAGCTGGAGGCCAGGCTCCGAGCCAATGACGAGATGCGCGACGACGCCCTGGCGGAATGCGATTACCTACGAGAGGAGAATGTCCGTCTGGCGCGGGAGGCCGCCGAGGTGCTGAAGCTGCGGGCCGAGAACGAGCAGATGCGGCGGCGCCTGGACAGGATACGCGCGGAGGAGTTCTGGGACCGGGTCATGGCCGAGGTGGCGGAGATGATGCCGGTCGGCGGGACGCGGCCGCTGGACGAGATCTTGGCGGGCCTGAAGGACTCGATCCACCGCGGGGCTCGGCTGCACAAGGAGCCGCTCGACGAGGACACGCTGAAGAAGAAGATGATCGGCCGGTGGGAGCACGGGAAGTATTTCGAGAAGGCTCCGGACGGCACCCTCGTGCGCAAGGCCGGATAAGCGGGGTTCCCGATCCGGGGGGCAAGCGGAACAACGGCATTCTTACCGGGACAACCAGTCGTGTGATGGCGTCGGAGAGCGCCGGACACCACTGTCGTTCTACTCGGCATCAGTCTCTCCCCATGAAAACCGCGCTACCGTCCCTTGAAACGAGTCGAATGTGCTGATGTAGAGTTGCGGCCGTCGCGGTAGGATACCATCTAGGCAGTAAGGTCCTGGGTGGAGCATTGCGATGGCCAGCAACGGAGTGGCGGCAGCTGCGCTTGTCGTTGTCCCCGACCACGAGACAGCGGTCGATCTCCTCTATTTCGAGGCCATCGCGCAAACGGTCGTCAACCTGATCGATGCGACACCCAACAAGCCACTCACCGTCGGCATTCACGGTGATTGGGGGGCCGGCAAGTCGAGCGTGCTGCGAATGGCCGAGGCTCGGCTCAAGAAGCGGGAGGGCGTTCTGTGCCTCCACTTCGACGGGTGGCGTTTCCAGGGGTTCGACGATGCCAAGACGGCATTACTGGAAACCATCGTCGAGGAGTTGCGCGACTCCGAGACCTTCGGTGCCAAGACGAAGAAGGCGGCCAAGGGCCTGCTCAAGCGCGTCCGCTGGATGAAGCTGGCCAAGCGAGGCGGCCAGTTGGCCTGGAACTATGCGAGCGGCCTGCCGAGCCCGGATCAGGTCACCGAGATCCTAGGTAAGCTTTCCGGCATTCTCAACGCGCCGGGGGAAGCCGTCGACGGCGAAGCGCTCAAGAAGGTCGTGGAGGAGGCGAAGGAATACCTCGCCGAACCCGAGGCGGCCGAGTCCGCGGTCACGCACATACGTGCGTTCCAGAAGGAGTTCGAAACGCTCCTGAAGGAGGCGGGCATCAAGAAGCTCGTCGTCCTGATCGACGACCTCGACCGTTGCCTGCCCAAGACCGCAATCGAGACCCTGGAGGCGATCCGCCTCTTCCTTTTCACTCCGCAGACGGCCTTCATCATCGCGACGGACGAGGCGATGATCGAGTATGCTGTCCGGCAGCACTTCCCCGACCTGCCGGCTGCGGCGGGGCCGACCTCCTATGCGCGGAACTACCTGGAGAAGTTGATCCAGGTGCCGTTCCGCATCCCTGCGCTCGGGATGGAGGAGGCCAAGGTCTACGTCACCCTGCTCCTCGCGCAGGCGATCCTGGGAGAGGAGGCCCGGGGTTTCGTGACGCTGGTCGAGAAGGCCCGGGCCGTCATCAAGACGCCCTGGATTTCGAATGCCCTCACGTTGGAGGACATCATCGCTGCCGGGCCCGACAAGCGAACGGAGCTGACGGCCGCCTACCGGCTTGCGCAGCAGCTAGGGCCGACGGTCGCGGAAGGGCTTGAGGGCAACCCCCGACAGATCAAGCGCTTCCTGAACGCCGTCGCGTTGCGGAAAGCCGTCGCCGACGCGCGCGGTCTCTCAAGCGAGGTCGAGATCTCCGTCCTAGGGCGCGTGATGCTGATCGAGCGCTTCAAACCGGATTTCTTCACGCAGGTCGCCAAGCAGGCGATGACGGTCGCGGGTGGCATCGTCGTGGAGTTGAAGCTGCTTGAAAGCGACGAGGCGACACCTCCGAGACCGGGTGGACCGTCCGCTGGATCGCCCCAAGCGGACGGCTCCAGGACACTGCCTGAGGCCGTGGCCGATTGGGCGGGGGACGCTTGGCTGCGCAACTGGGCACGGCTGGACCCCGACAAGCTCCTCAGTACCGTCGACCTACGCCCGTACGTGTTCGCGACCCGCGACCGCAAGAGCGCGTTCGGTCGTGCCTCGTCCAACGCCCTGCTCGACCGTATCCTGTCGTCCGTGGGTTCGGGTGCGCTCGGGGCGACGCAAGTGGACGGCGACATCCGAGCACTGGACGAAACCGGTGCCAACCTGCTTTTCAACACGTTGAAGGACCAGATCCTGGCCGTCGATCAGCTCTCGGCCTCGCCTCCGCACTTTGCCGGCCTGTGTGCGCTTGTGCGCCACCACCCCAGGTTCCAGGGTCGGCTCCTGGACTTCCTCGGCGAACTGCCAGCCGACGAGCTCGGCAGTTGGGCCGCTGCCGGTTGGTCCCCGCAGGCCTTCCAGGATGGGCCGAAGACGCGGGCGCGGGACATGTTGCGGTCCTGGTCAACCAGGGGAAGCCGTCAACTCCAGATCACCGCCAAGGCCACTTTGAGAAGTCTGGACGGACCGGAGCGCCGCTGATGGGAACGTCCGCACTGCCACGCGGGCAACGTCCGACGACCCCTCTGGTCCCGGGTTGGCTGGGCGGTCCGGCACCGCCGCCGGTCCCGCCGCCCGGCATGCCTCCGCCCCCCGTCGTCCCCCCCGGACCCGTGCCTCCTGTCCCGGTCCCAGGCCCTCCGACCCCGCCTGGCGCAACTCCCGCACTTCCCTTGGTCCCGGCCCCTCCGCCAGCCCCTCCGCCCGAACCCAACCGCTTCGGCCCGAGCAGGTCCAACTTCACCAGGTTCTCCCGGAGCGGCGGAACCGATGACCGTGCCCTGGGCAGGGCCGTCAGGGGGTACGCCCGCAACGCCGCCGGTGGGGCACGCAACGCGACGCGCCGGATGGGAGCGGCCCGTCAGGCTGCGGCGGGCGTGCTCGGCCTGTTCCGCGACTTCGACACGGTCGGCGTCCGCGAGACCTTCGAGCGCCTTGGGCTCGATGCGCTCCTCGACGGAGGGGTTGCGGAGGCATTCGCGGGGCTCACGGACGTGATCTGCGCCGACGGTGGCCTCGTGGACGAAGCCATCGCTCGTGACGCATGGGCCGAGACCGTCGACCAGCTCGGCGCCCTTGGGATCGAAAGCCTCGACGCGTTCGAGGCCGCCCAGAAGCAAGGCTTTTTCGCCGCCTTCCTCTCCAACAGCATCGTGGGGCGCATTTTCCACGATATCGCGGTTCGCGGTTTCAAGGTCGCCCCGGTCATAGCCGACTTCCGTACCGTCGAGCGCGAGTTGCGGGACTACGTGTCCGCCGCCACGCGCGACGGCATCATCGGCCTAACCCCGCAATCGTTCGGCGACCTCACCGGCCCGAGCCTGGGACGCATCGTGGACGAGATCTACGAGGTGGCGTGGTCCCTGTTGGAAACCTACGGCGATGAAGGCGAATCCTCATGAGATGCCACATCGTCGTTCGTCTCGGACCCTCCGACCGCGCATCCATCGCCGCCCCCGCCGGAGAGCCGCAGCGTACCCTCGACGTCCGTCCCGACGTAGCGGGCCTGAGGTTCGGCATGGGCCAGATCCTCGGCGAGATGGCCACACGCGGGTTGCGTCCGACCGAGGTAGGCGTCGACCTGCTGGTTCTTGCCGTAGCCGTGCAGGCGGCCGACACGCGGATCTCCAGGGTCCGTAACGCGGAGGACTCCTTCACGCGGGAGATCGCGCTTTGGGTCCCGGTCTCGGATCCCACGCTATGGTCCGGCGTGGCGGACCTGATCGAGCGGATGCTGGGCTTCCTGTCGGGGGACATCTGGCGCGTGTTCTTTCGATCCAGGCCCGACGACGGTCCGCTCGCGCCGGCTCCTCTGGGTCTACCGCTTCTCCCGTTCGACCGGGTGGCCTTGTTCTCCGGCGGGGTCGACAGCTTCGTCGGCGCGACAGATCTCCTCGCCAGCGGAAGCAAGACGTTGTTCGTCAGCCACTACTGGGATGCCGGCACGTCGAGCCAGGCGGCATGCGTCCGAATGCTCGATCAGCAGTTCGGAGCCTTCGGCACGCGCCACGTTCGTGCACGGGTCGGCGTCACGGCCGGCGACATGGCCTCCCTTGGCAGCGAGGACACGCAGCGTGCCAGGTCGTTCCTATTCCTCGCCCTCGCCGCCGCCGGAACCAGCGCGATGCCCCGTGGGTCCCGGGTGGTGGACGTTCCCGAGAACGGCCTCATCTCCCTCAACGTCCCGCTCGATCCGCTCCGAGTGGGAGCATGGAGTACACGCACGACACATCCGTTCTACCTGGCTCGCTGGCAGGAGTTGCTGAGGCGGCTGGACCTCGCGGAGAACGTCGAGAACCGTTATCGATTCAGGACGAAGGGACAGATGCTGGACGAGGTGGCCCGACGCAGCTTCGTCGAAGCCGCCATGCCGAGCACGATATCCTGCTCCTCGGTATCGAAGGCCCGGTGGGAGGGAAGGCCGCCCGGTCATTGCGGATATTGCGTACCGTGCCTCATACGGCGCGCCGCCGAGGTCCATGCCTACGGCTACGAACCCACGACGTATCTTGACCTTCCCGTGTTGGGCGGCACGGTCGATCCGCGGGGCGCCAAGGGAGAACACGTCAGGAGTTTCGAGTTCATGGCCCAACGTCTGCGGCGAAAGCCGGAAACCGCGGTCGCGCTCGTGCGAAAACCTGGGCCGCTCACTGACTACGCCCCCGGGGAGATACGCGACTACACCAAGGTCTTCGCGGAGGGTATAGACGAGGTGGGACGAGCTATCGGAAACCTGCAGTCCTTCGCTCCCTGAAGCTCCCGACGGCGGTGGCCTTGCACGATTTCCATTGCCACCTCGACCTGATGGCCGATCCGAAGGCGGAGTACGAAACGCGCGGTGCCTATCGGGTGACCACCGTCGCCGTCACGACGACCCCGCGCGCCTGGCAACAGAACCTTGCATGGTCCAAGGGAAACCCTTGGACGCGACCGGCGCTGGGGCTTCACCCGGAATTGGTCGGGCAGGCACAGGACGAGGTCGGCCTGATGCTGGACCTCATGCCCCAGGCGAGGCTCATCGGGGAGATCGGCCTCGACGGCAGTCCGCACCTGGCGGATGCCTTCGAGGCGCAACGACGCGTGTTCAGGGAGGTCCTGCACCGGGCAGGCTCGCTGGGTGGCCGGGTGCTGAGCATCCACAGCCGTCGCGCCGCCGGACAGGTCCTCGACGAGATCCGTGCCTGCCCGTCGAGGGGAGGCTTCCTGCCCGTCCTGCATTGGTTTTCCGGTACGGCCTCCGAACTCGGTCGGGCCATCGCAGCGGGCTGCTGGTTCTCCGTCAACGGCAGCATGTTGAAGGGGGCACGGGCATCTTCCCTCATGGCTGCAGTTCCCCTCGATGCGCTGCTGATCGAGAGCGATGCCCCTTTCCGGGGTGGCAAGGGCGACCTGAGGGCTACGGTGAACCGCCTTGCGGAGATGCTGGGAAAGGACACGGCGGACTTGGAAGCCATCACCGACGGCAATGCATCCCGCTTGCTTGGAAACTTCGATATCCCAGCCTAGTCGTCTCAGCCTCGGTAGCGCAGCGCCTCGACCACCAGGGCGAAGGCCGGGGCGTGCTGGTGCCGGCTCGGGTAGTACAGGTGGTAGCCGGCGAACGGGGGGCACCATTCGGCCAGGACCCGCTTGAGTCGGCCCTCCTCGACGTAAGGCCGCACCCGGTCCTCCGGCAGGTAGGCGAGGCCCAGCCCGCCGAGGGCGGCCTTCAGGATCAGCCCGGTGTTGTTGAACGCCATCTGGCCCTCGACCCGGACGTTGAGCTCGCGGCCGGCCTTCTCGAACTCCCAGGCGTAGATGTTCCCACGCGTCGGCAGGCGTAGGTTGATGCAGCGGTGGTGCATCAGGTCCTGCGGCTTCCCCATCGAGGAGGTCGCCGGCGCGGTGAAGGAGTTGATCGCCCAGGGCAAGGTCAAGCATTTCGGCTTGTCCGAGCCTGGAGCGCAGACCGTTCGTCGGGCGCACGCGGTCCAGCCCGTGGCCGCCATCCAAAGCGAGTATTCGCTTTGGACCCGCGACCCGGAACCGGAGATTGAACCGCCCCGGGATTTTCGGAGGCTCCAACTCTTGAGAGACTGGAGCCATGACGAAGCATATCCCACCCTTCTCCCCTGAGGTCCGCGAGCGGCCAACCAGGCGCTGGTCGAGCTCCTGCAACGCTTCGCCGAGGCCAAGGAGGCGACGGCGGCGCAGATCGCGTTGGCTTGGTTGCTCTCGCGAAAGCCATTCATCGTGCCCATCCCCGGCACGCGCCGGCTCGACCGGGTCGTGCTCACGCCCCAGGACATGGCCGAGATTGAGGCGTCCGCCTCCGCCATTCCTATCGAGGGAGAACGTTTGCCCGCTGCCGTCCTGCAGTTCTCCTACCGCTGACCCCATCCAAGGGGCGTCGGGATTCACGACTCCTAAGGCAGCGCATAGCGGGACGCGCGTCCCGTTGCCCGCTTCCGGAGTCAACGGCCCGTAAACTATGACCGTCTGGCCCGGGATCGTGCGTCACGATCCGCCGCCGGTCCCCGGGACGGTTACGAGGGTCTCCTGACGAACCCGATGTCGGCGGCGACGGCCTTGAGCCGATCCGGTTCCCGCTCCTTTCGTTCCGAGTAGCGGTCCACGAGGTAGTCGGATCGCTCGCGGGTCAGGAGCGTGAACTTCATCAGCTCCTCGCAGACATCGACGACCCGGTCGTAGAGCGGCCCGGGTTTCATCCGGCCGGTTTCGTCGAACTCCTTGTAGGCCATCGGCACCGAGGACTGGTTCGGGATGGTGACCATCCGCATCCAGCGCCCGAGCACGCGCAGGCCGTTGACGGCGTTGAAGGACTGCGAGCCGCCGGAGACCTGCATCACGGCCAGCGTCCGCCCTTGGGTCGGGCGCACCGACCCCTCGGACAGGGGCAGCCAGTCGATCTGGCTCTTCATCACCCCGGACATGGCCCCGTGTCGCTCCGGGCTGACCCAGACGTGCCCTTCCGACCAGATCGAGAGGTTCCGGAGTTCCTGGACCTTTGGGTGATCGGCGGTGGCGTCGTCGGGCAGAGGGAGGCCGTGCGCGTCGTAGATGCGGACCTCGCCGCCCATCGCCTCAAGCAGGCGCGCCGCCTCGTAGGCGAGGAAGCGGCTGAACGAGCGCTCCCGGAGCGACCCGTAGAGGATCAGGAAGCGCGGGGCGTGGGCGAACGGCGTCGCCACCTGCAGGTCGGCGCTCGCCGGAACGATGAAGTGTCCCTCGCTCAGGTTCGGCAGGCCGTCGGCGAAGGGCTGTCGAGGCTTGTCCAAGGAACGTCTATCCTCTACGTTTCAATGATGGTTGAGATATTGACATCATGATGGACGAACGGCAAGCTGTCGCTGCCTTCGCGGCCCTCGGCCAGGAGCATCGGCTGCGCATCGTGCGCCAGCTCGTCACAGCGGGGCCTGACGGGATGGCGGCCGGCATGCTGGCCGAGGCGGTCGGCGTGTCCGGCACCAACCTGTCGTTCCACCTGAAGGAACTCAGCCATTCCGGCCTGGTCACCTCCCGGCGCGAGGGGCGGTCGATCATCTACAGCGCCGCCTACCCGGACCTGTCCGAGCTCATCCAGTTCCTGATGCGCGATTGCTGCCAGGGCCGCCCCGAGGTCTGCGCCCCGGCCGTAGCCGCCCTATCCGCCTGCTGCGAGGAAACCGCCTGATGGACGTCGTGATTTACCACAACCCGGATTGCGGCACGTCCCGCAACACCCTGGCACTCATCCGCAACGCCGGCATCGAGCCGCACGTGATCGAGTACCTGAAGACGCCGCCGAGCCGGGTGATGGTCCGTCAACTCGCGGAGCGTGCCGGCCTCACCGTGCGCGACCTCCTGCGGGAGAAGGGCACGCCCTACGCCGATCTCGGCCTTGGGGACCCGAGCCTTACGGATGACCGGCTTCTCGATGCCATCGAGGCTCACCCGATCCTGTTGAACCGCCCCCTGGTCGTCACCCCTCAGGGCGTCGCCCTCTGCCGACCGTCCGAGGCGGTCCTCGACCTCCTGCCTGCCCAGCAGGGCGAGTTCGTCAAGGAGGACGGCGAGCGCGTCGTCGACGAGCACGGCCGGCGCATCGCCACCGCCTGATCGCTCCACATAATCAAGAACAAGAAACGGTCCCGATGCTCGCGCTCGCCATCTTCGTCGTCACCCTCGTGTTCGTCATCTGGCAGCCGAAGGGGTTCGGGATCGGATGGAGCGCCCTGATCGGAGCCGCGGTCGCGCTCGCCACCGGGGTCATCCACCCGGGCGACATCCCGGTCGTCTGGCACATCGTCTGGGACGCCACGTTCACCTTCGTCGCGCTGATCATCATCTCGCTGCTGCTCGACGAGGCCGGCTTCTTCCACTGGGCGGCGCTCCACATCGCCCGGTGGGGCGGCGGACGGGGGCGCCTGCTGTTCCCGTTGGTGATCCTGCTCGGCGCCGCCATCGCCGCGGTGTTCGCCAACGACGGCGCGGCCCTGCTGCTCACCCCCATCGTGCTGGCCATCCTGCTGCGCCTCGACTTCAAGCCGGCCGCGGCGCTGGCCTTCATCGTCGCCTGCGGGTTCGTTGCGGACTCCACCAGCTTGCCGCTGGTGATCTCGAACCTCGTCAACATCGTCTCGGCGAACTTCTTCGACATCTCCTTCAGCCGCTACGCGGCCGTGATGGTGCCGGTGAACCTCGTCTCGCTCGCGGCGACCCTGGTGGTGCTGTGGCTGTTCTACCGGCGCGACCTTCCGGCCACGTACCCCGTGGCCGAGCTCGAAGCGCCGCGCCACGCGATCATGGACGCGCTGGTGTTCAAGGCAGCCTTCCCGCTCCTCGGGCTGCTGCTGGTCGCCTACTTCGTGACGGCGCCGTTCGGCGTGCCCGTCTCGGTGGTCACCTGCGCCGGCGCCGTGATCCTGCTGGCGCTGGCGAACCGGAGCCGCGTCATTCCGATCCGCAAGGTGCTAGCGGGGGCCCCCTGGCAGATCGTCCTGTTCAGCCTCGGCATGTACCTCGTCGTCTACGGGCTGAAGAATGCCGGCCTGACCGACTACCTGGCGCAAGGCCTCGTCTGGCTCTCGGGCCATGGGCCGTTCGTCGCCACCATAGGCACGGGGGTCGCAGCCGCGATCCTGTCCTCGGTGATGAACAACATGCCGAGCGTGCTGGTTGGCGCGCTGTCGATCCAGCAGGCCCCGGACCTGTCGCCGCTGATGCGCGAGCTCATGGTCTACGCCAACGTCATCGGCTGCGACCTCGGCCCGAAGTTCACGCCCATCGGGAGTCTGGCGACCCTGCTGTGGCTGCATGTGCTCGACACCAAGGGCCAGCGCATCACCTGGGGCCAGTACATGCGGGTCGGCCTCGTCATCACGCCGCCGGTGCTACTCGTCACCCTGGCGGCCCTGGCGTTGTGGCTACCCATGATCGGGGCCCGGTAGCACGGCGATGACCCCGCCGCACCGCTGGCCCGTGACCTCGGCCCTGGGCGTGATCCAAATCCTGACCTGGGGCTCATCGTTCTACCTCCTGTCGGTTCTGGCCACCCCGATGTCGAGGGATACGGGATGGCCCCTCGGCTGGGTCATCGGGGGCCTATCCCTCGGCCTCCTCGTCGCGGGCCTCGTCTCGCCGCGGGTGGGAGCCTTCATCGGGGAGCATGGCGGCCGGCCGATGCTGGCCTTCGCCGCCATCGCCCTGGCGCTGGGCCTCACGGGCCTTGCCCTGGCCCCGTACGTTACGGCTTACTTGGCGGCTTGGCTCCTCATCGGCCTCGGCATGGGCACCGGACTGTACGATCCCGCCTTCGCCACCCTCGGCCGGCTCTACGGTGCCGAGGCGAGGTCCGCCATCACGACGCTGACCCTGTGGGGCGGCTTCGCCAGCACGGTGTGCTGGCCGCTTTCCGCCTTCCTGCTCGAGCAGGTCGGCTGGCGCGGCACCTGCCTCGCCTATGCGGCGCTCCACCTTACGGTCACACTCCCCCTCGTGCTCGTCGTGATCCCGTCCCCTCCGCCGCCTACGGCTCGACGGCTTAAGGGATCAAACGCAAGCGCTCGGCTGGATGGGCGGGAGCGACGCGCCTTCCTCCTCATGGCCGGGGTGCTGACCCTCGGCGGCACGGTGATGGCCATGGTCTCGGTGCACCTCATCACCCTGCTACAGGCCCGTGGCGTGGCTCTCACCTCGGCCGTGGCCTACGGGGCGCTGATCGGACCCTCCCAGGTCGGCGCCCGCATCATCGAGATGGCCGGCAAGGGACGGCATCACCCCCTCTGGACCCTGACCGCCGCCATGGTCCTGGTGATCCTGGGGATCGCGATGCTGACGGCCGGCCTACCCTTGGTCGGGCTGGCGCTGGTCCTCTACGGGGCCGGGAACGGGATCTACTCGATTGCACGTGGTACGGTGCCCCTGGCCCTGTTCGGTCCCGAACGATACGCCGCGCTCGTCGGTCGCCTCGCCCGTCCGGGGCTGGTGGCGCAGGCGCTTGCACCCTCCGTCGGAGCCGTGGTCCTGACCCACGCGGGCGCGGACGCGACCTACGCCCTGCTCAGCGTGCTCGCCGTGGCGAACGTCGCGCTCGCCCTATCGCTCTGGCGCGTCCGGCCGCGAAGCCAGGGAGCCGGCGGCCGCCTTCGACGGTCGCCGTGATCCAGTCCCGATCCGATCTTGCCTCCGACCCGTCGCGAGCCTACTGACGCTTAAACGATTCCATAACGGTTTAAGTGTCGTGCAAGAGAAACAAGCGCTCGACGGCTTCGCGGCCATCGCGCAGGAGACCCGCCTGCGCATCATCCGCCTGCTGGTCACGGCCGGGGCGAAGGGCATGGCGGCTGGTGCCATCACCGAGGCCATCGCAGGTGCCTCGGCGCCGCGCATCTCGTTCCACCTTAGCCACCTGGAGAACGCCGGCCTCGTCGAGAGCCGCCGCGAAGGTCGCTCGATCATCTACAGTGCGATCTTCCCGGCCCTGTCCGACCTCGTCGCCTTCCTCATGCGCGATTGCTGCGAGGGTCACTGCGAGGTCTGCGACCGCGCCATCGACCTGTTCGCCAAATGCACGGGCCGGCCCCAGCGGGTCGAGCAAGCCCCCAAGATCGCCTGCGAGGAAGCATGACCACCTTGCGCGACATCCTCGAAGGCCGGCAGATCCCGATCTACTTCGCCGCCATCGGCCTGGCCGTCGTCGTTGCGCTGATGGTCCCCGGAACCACGGCCCTGGACGTCGGGATCAACCCGGCCCTGGCGTTGATGCTGTTCGTCACCTTCCTCCAGGTACCCCTGCCCGAGTTGGGGAAAGCCTTTACGCGGGTCCGTTTCCTGGCGGCGCTCCTCGCCACGAACTTCGTCGCGCTGCCGATCCTGGTGGCCTGCCTGATCCAGTTCCTGCCCGCCAATCCGATGCTGCGGCTGGGCGTGCTCATGGTCCTGCTCACGCCGTGCATCGACTACGTCGTCACCTTCGCCCACCTCGGCCGCGCGGACGCCAAGGTGCTGCTGGCCTCCACCCCGGCGCTGCTGATCGCGCAGATGCTGCTGCTGCCGGTCTACCTCAACGTCTTCCTCGGCGAGGACGCCGCCAAGTTCGTCCAGGTCGGTCCGTTCGTGCACGCCTTCGTCTGGCTCATCGCGGTTCCCCTCGGACTTGCTGCGGCCGTGCAGATCTGGGCCGGACACAGCCGCGCCGGCCACCGGATCGCCACCGGGCTCGGACTTCTGCCGGTGCCGTCGACGGCCCTCGTCCTGTTCGTGGTGATCGCGTCCGTCCTGCCCCAACTCGGGCCGGCCCTAGACGACGCCCTGCGGGTGGTCCCCGTCTACGTCGCCTTCGCCGTGGCTGCCCCGCTGCTGGGTTGGGCGGTCGGGCGCGCGTTCCGCCTGGATGCCCCCACCGTCCGCACGCTGGCCTTCAGCGCCGCCACCCGAAACTCTATGGTGGTCCTGCCGCTGGCCTTCGCCGTTCCAGGCGCCGTCCCGCTCCTGCCCGCCGTCATCGTCACACAGACGCTGATCGAGCTCCTGAGCGAACTCGTTTACGTCCGCCTCGTGCCCAGGCTCGGCCCAACGGCGGCGTCGCCGGTCCCGGCCGTCTAAGTCGCCCCCGATGAGACGGCAGAGCGTACCCGTGATCCCGCATCGCCACCGTCTCGTGGTGATCTCGGCCCTTGGCTCGATCCAAATCCTGACCGGGGGGGCCTCGTTCTACCTGCTGTGTGTGCTCGCCAACCTGATATCGGAGTATACGGGGTGGCCTCTGAGATGGGTCATCGGGGGCCTGTCCCTCGGCTTCCTCGTCGCGGGTTTGCTATCTCCGCGGGTGGGGCTTTCGTCAGGTAGTGCCTATCCCTTCCGCGCCGACACGCGATGTGGCATCGTCCGTTCGTGACCTTTTGGCTCGCCCTTCGCAGGCTGCTCCCGCTCCTGGCGGTGATCGGCCTCGCCCTTGCGCCGGTGACCGCATCCGCGGCCGCCGCAGGCATGCGCGCGCCGACGGCCGTTCAGGGGCACGCCATGGCGATGCCCGACGAAGCCATGGCCGACATGGCCGGGATGGCCATGGACGAGATGCCGTGCTGTCCCAAGGAGCGGCCGGATATGCCCGACTGCTCCAAGGGCTGCCCCCTGATGGCGCTTTGCCTGGCGAAGGTCGCCACCGGGCTGCCGGTCGCCGTCGGACTTCCGGGCCGCGTCGGCGGCGTCGAGGGGCCGACCTGGGGCGTCACCGCCTCCTTCGACAGCCTGTCGCAAGGGCCGCCCACCGAGCCTCCCCGAGCCTGAACCCGATGCCGCCGGCGCCTGCGCCGGCAGATCCCGCGCGCCTGAAGGCCCGGGTCCCATCGTTTTCAGGAGATCATCGACCGTGTCCAACACATCGTTTTCGCGCGCGCTCACGGCTGCGCTGCTCGGCCTCGCCCTGACCGCCGCGGCCCGGGCCGACACCAAGGACTACGAGTTCCAACTGGTGAAGGACGAGGCCAAGCAGGGCGAGGCCATCCTCGACGTCCGCCTCGTTGACAAGCGCACGTCCAAGCCTGTGCCGAACGCCGTCATCTTCGCCAAGCGCATCGACATGGCGCCTGACAGCATGGAGGAGATGACCTCCAAGATCGAGCAGCTGCCGTCGCCGGAGCCGGGTCTCTACCGGTTCAAGGTGAAGCTGACGATGGCTGGCAGCTGGCGCCTCTCGCTCGGGGCCAAGGTCCAAGGCGAGACCGGCACCGTCGAGAACAAGCTGGTGTTCAAGGCCACCAAGTGAGCCGGAGAGCATGGCTGGCCGGGACCCTCGCCGCGCTCGCGGCGGGGGTTTTGGGGTATGGCGCGGGGCATGAGGGCAGCCCCGTGCCGGCGCTCGTCCAGCAGGCGCGGACCGGGTTCGTCCACTGGCTGCCGGGTGCCGAGACAAGGTCCGCTGTGCCCGCTCGGGTCCCGACCAAGGCGACCGGTCCCGTGGTCTACTACCGGGACCCGGACGGGAAGCCGGACTACTCCGCCGAGCCCAAGCGCACAGCGGACGGTCGAGACTATCGCGCCGTCCACGCAAGCGAGGACGTGCGCTTCGACGAACCCGACGAGCCCAAGGCGATGCCCGACCCCGGGCACGGCGACATGGCCATGGGTCAGACCACGATGCCGGCGACAGGTGCCCGAAAGGTGCGCTTCTACCGCAACCCGATGGGTTTGCCGGACACCTCGCCGATTCCGAAGAAAGATTCGATGGGGATGGACTACCTTCCCGTCTACTGGGGCGAGGACACCGACGACGGCACCGTGAGGATCTCGCCCGGCAAGCTCCAACGCACCGGGGTCCGGACGGCAATCGTCGAGCGACGGGTCCTGTCGATGCCGGTGCGCGCGCCCGGCGCCATCGAGGAGGACGAGCGCCGGATCTCGGTCATCGCGATGCGTACCGACGCCTTCATCGAGAAGGTCGAGCCCGTCACCACCGGCGACCACGTGCATAAGGGCCAGCCACTCCTCCGCCTGTTCTCGCCGGAGATGAACGCGGCCGCCGCGCAGTACCTTACCGGCATCGGCTACGAGGGCGCCCGCCGGCGCCTGGAGAACCTCGGCATCCCGCCCGAGGTCATCGACGAGATCGAGCGATCCCGGAAGGTGCCTTCCACCATCACGTGGTCGGCGCCCCGCGACGGGGTCGTGGTCGAGCGCAACGTCTCCGACGGCATGCGCGCCAAGTCCGGCGACACCCTCTTCAAGCTCGTCGACCATTCCAGGGTCTGGGTCCTGGCCGACGTGACCGAACGCGACTTGGCGGCCGTGGCGGAGGGCCAGACGGCGACCGTGCGCGCCCGGACGTTCCCGGACCGCGTCTTCACCGGCGCGGTGACCCGGATCTACCCGCACCTCGCCATGGCGACCCGGACCGCCCGCCTGCGGATCGAGTTGCCGAACCCGAACGGCGACCTGCGCCCGGGTATGTTCGCCGACGTGACGATCGCCACCGGCAGCGACAGGCCGGTGGTGGCGGTGCCCGACGACGCGGTCATCGACACCGGCATCAGGCAAGTCGTCCTGCTCGACAGGGGCGAGGGTCGCTTCGAACCGCGGCCGGTCAGGCTCGGCACCCGCGGCGACGGCTACGTCGAGATCCGCGACGGCATCGTCGCCGGGGACCGCGTGGTGACCTCGGCCAACTTCCTCATCGACGCCGAGAGCAACCTGAAGGCGGCCCTCCAAGGTCTTTCCGAGCCGAAGCCCGATCCCGGCCCGCAGGCCGCCGTCGAGGGGAAGGCGCCATGATCGCCCGCCTCATCGCCTGGTCGGCGAAGAATCTAGTGCTGGTGCTGATCGGGACCGTCTTCGCGGTGGGAGCCGGGCTCTACGCCCTGAGGACCCTGCCGCTCGACGCGATCCCGGACCTCTCGGACGTCCAGACCATCGTCTACACCGAGTACCCCGGGCAGGCGCCCCAGGTCATCGAGGACCAGGTCACCTACCCGCTGACCACCGCGATGCTGACGGTGCCCCGGTCGAAGGTCGTGCGCGGCTTCTCGTTCTTCGGGGTCTCGTTCGTCTACGTCATCTTCGAGGACGGCACCGACCCGTACTGGGCCCGGAGCCGGGTGCTCGAATACCTGAACACCGTGGCCAGGCGCCTGCCGGCCGGCGTGACCCCGAACCTGGGACCCGACGCGACCGGGGTCGGCTGGGTCTACCAGTACGTGGTGGTCGCCAAGGAACGCACGCTGGCCGAGCTCCGCTCGCTTCAGGACTGGGTCGTCCGCTTCGGGGCGTCGCGTGCCGAGGGCGTGGCCGAGGTCGCGGGCGTCGGCGGCTTCGTGAAGCAGTACAACGTGGTCGTCGATCCCAACCGGTTGCGGGCGCAGGGCATCACCCTGTCCAAGCTCCGGGAGGCCATCCGGGCGAGCAACGCCGACGCCGGCGGCCGTACCGTCGAGCTCTCCGAGTTCGAGTTCGTCGTCCGTGGCCGCGGCTACCTCAAGAGCGTCGCCGACATCGAGAGCATCGTCCTGAGGACGGAGGCGGGCACACCCCTGCGGGTGAAGGACGTGGCTCGGGTAGAGCTCGGTCCCGACGAGCGCCGCGGCATCACCGAGATGAACGGCGACGGCGAGGTCGCCGGCGGGATCGTCCTGCAACGGTTCGGTGCCAACGCCCTGAACGTCATCGAGAACGTGAAGGCCCGGCTTTCCGATGTCGCCGCCAGCCTGCCCAAGGGCACGGAGATCCTGCCGGTCTACGACCGCTCGCACCTCATCGAGGCGGCCATCGAGACCCTCAAGGGCACGCTGATCGAGGAAAGCGTCATCGTCGCCCTCGTCTGCGTCGTGTTCCTGCTTCACGTCCGCAGCGCGCTGGTCGCGATCCTGATGCTGCCGGTCGGCATCCTGATGGCGTTCGCGGGCATGAAGGCCCTCGGGCTCGGGGCCAACATCATGAGCCTGGGCGGCATCGCCATCGCGGTGGGCGCCATGATCGACGCCGCCATCGTGATGATCGAGAACGCCCACAAGCACCTGGAGCGGGCGGACCCCGGCAAGCGCCGGGTCGAGATCCTAATCGAGGCCGCAAGCGAGGTTGGGCCGTCGCTGTTCTTCTCGCTCCTCATCATCACGGTGAGCTTCCTGCCGATCTTCACGCTGGAGAGCCAGGAGGGCCGCCTGTTCGGTCCGCTGGCCTTCACCAAGACCTTCGCGATGGCCGCGGCGGCAGTCCTGTCCCTGACACTCGTCCCGGCGCTGATGGTCCTGTTCGTCCGCGGCCGGATCATCCCCGAGCACCGCAACCCGGTGAACAGGCTCCTGATCTGGATCTACCGCCCTCTCATCGCCGGCGTCCTGCGGGCGCGTGTGCTGACGATCCTGCTGGCCTTGGTCGTCCTGGCGGTGACGGCGTGGCCGGCGAGCCGGCTCGGCTCGGAGTTCATGCCCGACCTCGACGAGGGGACTTTGATGTACATGCCCACCACCCTGCCGGGCATTTCGGTGACCAAGGCCGGCGACCTGCTGGCGACCCAGGACAGGATCATCAAGTCGTTCCCCGAGGTCGCCTCGGTCTACGGCAAGGCCGGACGGGCCAACACCGCGACCGATCCGGCGCCGAGCGAGATGTTCGAGACCATCGTCAACCTGAAGCCGAAGGTGGATTGGCGTCCCGGGGTCACGACGGCGAGCCTGAAGGCCGAGATGGACGCCGCGCTCCAGTTCCCCGGGGTCTCGAACGCCTGGACCCAGCCGATCCGCGCCCGCATCGACATGCTCTCCACCGGCATCCGCACGCCGGTCGGGATCAAGGTGCTCGGGACGGACCTGACCGAGATGGAAAAGGTCGCCCGCCAGGTCGAGGCGGTGGTGAAGGTGGTGCCGGGCACGTCGAGCGCCTACGCCGAGCGCGTCCAGGGCGGCTACTTCCTCGACATCACCCCCAACCGCGAGGCGCTTGGCCGGTACGGGCTGACGGTCGGGGACGTGCAGGACGTGATCGGGATGGCGCTCGGCGGCGAGAGCGTCACCAACACCGTCGAGGGCAGGGAGCGCTACACCGTCAACGTGCGCTACCCCCGGGCCTTTCGGTCCGACCCGCGATCCATCGCCTCCGAGGTCCAGGTGCCGATCCCGGGCGGGGGGACCGTGCCGCTCGGCGAGGTCGCCAAGGTGCAGTTGAACCGCGGCCCGACGCAGATCCGGACGGAGAACGGGCAACTCGCGGTCTTCATTTACGTCGACGTCGCCGGTCGCGACCTCGGGGGCTACGTTGCTGAGGCTAGAGCGGCGGTGACCAACGAGGTCAGGCTTCCCCAGGGTACCCTCGTGCAGTGGAGCGGGCAGGTGGAGTACCTCGACCGGGCGACCGCCCGGCTCAAGATCGTGGTGCCCCTGACGCTGCTGATCGTGTTCCTGCTGCTCTACCTGAACTTCCGTAGGCTGACCGAGACGCTCATCGTCATGCTGTCGTTGCCCTTCGCCCTCGTCGGCGGGGTCTGGCTGATGTGGTGGATGGGCTTCAATCTGTCGGTGGCCGTGGCGGTGGGCTTCATCGCGCTGGCAGGCGTGGCCGCCGAGACCGGGGTGATCATGCTGGTTTACCTCGACCACGCGCTGGCCGAGATCCGGGCCGAGCGCGATAGGGCCGGGCTGACGTTCACCAGGGCCGACCTGCGGCGGGCGATCATGGTCGGCGCGGTCGAGCGGGTGCGCCCGAAGATGATGACGGTGGTGGCGATCATGGCCGGGCTCCTGCCGATCCTGTGGAGCACCGGCTCGGGCTCCGAGGTCATGCAACGGATCGCCGTGCCGATGATCGGCGGCATGGTCTCCTCGACCCTGCTGACCCTCCTGGTGATCCCGGCGGTCTACGGCTTCGTGAAAGGGTGGGGGCTGCCGCGGTCCGAACCGAATACCATCGACCCCGAGGCCCGACTTGTAACGTTATGAACAATCTGACGGATTGAAACCATGCCCTGGGCCGACTCCCGGCCCCTTGCCGACACTCCGAAGGTCCGCTCCCAGGCTGTCGAGGCAGAGGCCAACGACCGGGTTGGGTGGCAAGCAGCTTGGCTGCTTTCAGTCGCAAGACGTTCTAAAGCGGACCAAGGATGAATCACCGTCTCCGGACGGTCGGTCCAACTCATCTCAGGGTCGAATTTTGTTAAAGCCGGATGCCGACTTCATCAGAGGCGATGCCACCGGCGCGAAAGTGCTCTGCCTCGGGAGACAGCGTGATTCACGATTGCAAAGCCCCGGTCACGCGACGTCTCGTGCTGGTCCGGCATGGCCAGAGCGTAGCCAACCGATCCGGCCTGTTCACGGGATTGCTGGACTCGCCCTTGACCGAGCAGGGCCGGATGGAAGCCGAGGCAGCCGGCCGGCGTTTGGCCGAGCGCCGCTGGCGCTTTTCTGTTGCCTTCACCTCGACGCTGACGCGGGCCGTCGTGAGCGGCCGGCTTATCCTCGATGCGCTCGGGCAACCCGGATTAATCCCCCAACGCTTCGCCGCGCTCGACGAGCGAGACTACGGCGACCTCAGCGGGCTCGACAAGACCACCGCCGATGCGCGCTGGGGGGCGGTGCGGATTGAGACCTGGCGCCGCTCCTACGCTGATGCGCCGCCGAATGGTGAGAGCCTGCGCGACACTGTCGCGCGCATCGTGCCCTGCTACCTCCGATCCATCCTACCGGCGGTCATGGGCGGGGACGTGCTGGTCGTCGCCCACGGTAATTGCCTGCGGGCGCTTGTGATGGCGCTCGAAGACCTCAACCCGGCGGAGGTCGAGCACCTCGAACTCGCGACGGGCTCCGTCAGGATCTATGAGTTTGCCGCGGACACGACGATCAAGGCACGCTGGATTGACGGGTGAATGCGCTTGTCGGCCCCCCAGAATGGATCTCCGCAAGCCGCGAAGGGGCCCCTTTTCATCTATTCCGTTGATGGGAAACATCTGATCATTCCGTTGGAGTGAATGAAAGGGACATGGGATTCTCTGGCATCACATCGGAGCCATCCATGTCCATGCCCAGACTTTTCTCCCACCCTCGATCGATGGGCGCCTTGGCCGGCACGAAAGCCATCCTTCCGGGACTGGGCCTCTGCGTGGCGGTCACCGCCGCAGCGGTCGGCTTCGAGGCCGTCGAGGCGCATCTGTTCGGTCGCGCCTGGCTCGAAGCCCTGGTGCTGGCGATCCTGCTCGGCAGCGCGATCCGCACGGCCTGGACCCCGTCGCAACGTTTCTTTCCCGGCATCGCCTTCGGGGCCAAGACCGTACTGGAGATCGCGGTTGTTCTTCTCGGGGCCTCGCTCAGCCTCGCGACGATCTTGGCGGCCGGTCCGGGTCTGCTCTTCGGCATCGCGGGCGTCGTCACGGTGGCGATCCTGTCGAGTTACGGCATCGGTCGGGCGCTCGGGCTGCACCCGCGCATGGCGATCCTCGTCGCCTGCGGTAACTCGATCTGCGGCAACTCGGCCATCGCCGCCACGGCGCCGGTGATTGGTGCCGACGGCGAGGACGTCGCCGCCTCCATCGCCTTCACCGCGGTTCTAGGCGTGCTGGTGGTGCTCGGGCTGCCGCTACTGGTGCCCCTGCTCGGTCTCTCGCCGATGCAGTACGGGGTGCTCGCCGGCCTCACCGTCTACGCTGTTCCGCAGGTTCTCGCCGCCACCGCGCCGGTCGCGGCACTCAGCGTCCAGGTCGGAACCCTGGTGAAGCTCGTCCGGGTGCTGATGCTCGGCCCGGTCGTCCTGGTGCTCTCGCTCGGCGCGAGCCGGCTGGGCGAGAAGACCGACGAGGCCGCCCCCGGCGTCACAGCCGGCGACCGCCCGGCCCGCGCCAGCCTCGCGATCCACCGCCTGGTGCCGTGGTTCATCCTCGCATTCCTCGCGCTCGCGGGACTTCGCTCGGCCGGGCTGATCCCGCAGGTCGCGCTCGCGCCGATGTCGGAGACCGCCAACGTGCTGACCGTGGTCTCGATGGCGGCGCTCGGCCTCGGGGTCGACGTGCGCAGCGTCGCCAAGGCCGGGGCGCGGGTGACGCTGGCGGTAGTCGCCTCGCTCCTCGCGCTCGGCGCCGTCAGCCTCGGCCTGATCCACGTGCTGGGCCTTGTCTGATCCGGGTGTGGATCCGGCTCCACCACCGATCCAGGTTTTCATCCGGCGCGATGCCCCGAAGAAATCCGGATTAAGCGGGAGATTGAAAATTCTCGAATCATCGCACCGGGAGATCGTTCGCATCGCGAAAGACCGTTGGAGGGAATAAATCGCTTTCCGTAGCATCTCCCTTGTCGCGAGGAATCGCCACGAGGCCCGATGCGCTCGAACGCATCGACGCCGACATTCTTCAAGGGGAGAGACCATGCACGGATTGGACAGACCGACGAACCGCCGCCTCGTCCTGGGTGGACTCGGGCTCGGCAGCCTCGGCGCCGCGTTGCCGGCCTGGGCCGCGGGCTCGGTGAAGCTGCCGCTGCCCGGCGGCCCGGACGAGCGGGCGCTGACCACCGCCTTTCCGGGCAAGGGCGAGATGATCCTCCAGCGCACCCATCCGCCGCTGCTGGAGACGCCGTTCTCGGTGTTCGACGCGGGCGTGTTCACCCCCAACGACCGCTTCTACGTGCGCTGGCACTGGGCCTCGATCCCGACCGAGGTCGATGCCGGCACCTTCCGGCTCAAGGTCCACGGCCATGTGGAGAAGGAACTCTCGCTCTCCCTCGATGCCATCGCCGGCCTGCCGCGCTTCGAGATCGCCGCGGTCAACCAGTGCTCGGGCAATTCACGCGGGCTGTTCGAGCCGCGGGTGCCCGGCGCGCAATGGGCCAACGGCTCAATGGGCAACGCCCGCTGGACCGGGGTGCGCCTCAAGGACGTGCTCGAAAAGGCCGGGGTGAAGGCCGGTGCCGTGCAGGTGCGCTTCAACGGCCTCGACGAGCCCGTGGTCGACGACGCGCCGGACTTCAAGAAGTCCCTCGATCTCGACCACGCCAACAATGGTGAGGTGATGATCGCCTACGCGATGAACGGCGAGCAGCTCCCGCTGCTCAACGGTTTCCCGCTCCGGCTCGTGGTGCCGGGCTGGTACTCAACCTACTGGGTCAAGATGCTGTCCGACATCGAGGTGCTGGACAAGCCCGACGAACAATATTGGATGAAGACCGCCTACCGTATTCCCGACGTGCCGGGTGCTAACATCAAGCCCGGGCAGACAGGGTTCAAGACAGTGCCGATTAACAGGATGGTGCCGCGCTCGTTCGTCACCAACCTGACCGACGGCGCCAAGGTGGCGGCCGGAACGCCGGTGGCCATCCGCGGCATCGCGTTCGGCGGCGATTGTGGGGTGAAGGCGGTCGAGTTCTCCGGCGACGGCGGGGCGACGTGGTTCCCGGCGCAACTCGGTGCCGACGAGGGCCCCTACAGCTTCCGCCGCTTCGACGGCAGCCTGCCGGCGCTGGCCGCCGGGACCCACACGGTCAGGGTCCGCTGCACCAATACCAAGGGCGTCGCGCAAGGCATGGACCGGGTCTGGAACGCCAACGGCTTCATGCAGAACGGCATCGAGACCGTGTCCTTCCAGGCCGCTTGAGGAGAACAGCCATGAACACAATTCGCCCTGCGGCCCTCATCGCCGCGCTCATCCTGTCTCCCCTGGTGGCGCTCGCGGCGCCTGCTCCCGAGCCGATGCGCTTCAGTTCGCAATCGATCGAATTTCCGACGTCCGACCGGATCTTTCCGGACGGGCCGGGAGCCGAGGCGGTCAATAACAATTGCCTCGCCTGCCACTCGGCCGGGATGGTGCTGACCCAGCCCAAGCTCACGAAGGCGCAGTGGACCGAGACCGTGAACAAGATGGTCCACGTCTACAAAGCGCCGGTCGATCAGGCCGATGTGCAGACCATCGTCGATTACCTCACGGCGTTGAAGCCCACGCCCTGAACCCTCGAATCCCGAGGCCGCCGTGCTTTTTTCGCCGGCCTCGGGGAATAGACCGCCCTCGCTGGCATCTCCCTAAGGCGATGCACGGCCTGACCGGTCCCGCACGACGCAATCCGATTTCGAACTCGCCCGCACGGCCGGCCCCAGGCCGTCGAACGAGGGCGCATGCCCGAGAGACACGCTTCATGACCCACGTCCGTACCAGCCTCCGCGCCCTCCTCGCCGGAGCTGCCTTGCTCCTCACCCAGAACCAACCTGGATTCGCCGCCGGCTTCGACGGCGCAATCAAGAACAACGCGCTCGCCCTGAACGCCGCCGGCACGGTCGCCGCGGTGTCGAACAGCGAGGAGAGCGCCGTCATCGTCTACGACGTCGCCAAGGGCACGGTGCTCCGCCGCCTCGACGGCTTCGTCACGCCGCGCAACATCGTGTTCGCGCCGGACGGCGCCCGCTTCTACGTCTCCGACAGCGGCACGGGCCGGATCACGGTCTACGAGACCGGCACCGGCAAAGAAGCCGGCGTTCTTGCCGCGGGCCCCGGTGCGTTCGGCACGGTGCTCTCGGCCGACGGGACAAAGCTCTACGTCAACAACGAGGCCGCGAGCACGCTGACCGTGTTCGACACCAAGACCATGCTCGCAGTCGCCGTGATCCCCGGCTTTGCGCAGCCGCGCCAAGGCGTGAAGCTGTCGCCGGACGGCAAGACCGTGTTCGTGACGAACTTCCTCGGCGACAAGATCACGTTGGTCGACACCGCCACCAACAAGATCACCAGCGAGATCGCCGGGTTCGACAAGCTGCGCGCCATCTCGATCACCAAGGACGGCAAGACGCTGTTTGCCGCCAACAGCGGCCGCAACACCGTCAGTGTGGTCGATGTCGCCGCCCGCAAGGTCACGTCAGAAGTCGCGGTGGGCAAGGACCCCTACGGTGCCGCGCTGACCCCGGACGGGCGCTTCGTCTATTCGGGCAACCTCAAGGACAACTCGCTCTCGGTGATCGACACCGACACGCTCAAGGTCGTCGCCACGGTGACCGGGCTGAACGAGCCGCGCCAGGCGATCGCATTCTCCAGTGACAACGCCCACGCGTACGTCCTCAACCGCGACCTCAGCGTGGCCGTGGTCGACCGCGCGAAGAACGCGGTGGTTTCGACGATGAAGCCGTGAAGCGTCGCGCGCCGGGTGCCTTTCGGCGCCCGGCGCGTTCTCGATCTCGACACGTCGCGAACGCAGGACAAAGACCCCATGCTCGGCCTGTTCCAGCGCAAGGACCGCCTCATCGTCCACGGAAAGACGCCCTACAACGCCGAGCCGCCGCTCGATCGCCTGCGGGCCGCCTTCCTGACTGATCAAGCCGACTTCTACGTCCGCAGCCACGGCGACATCCCGGACCTCGACGCCGACGGCTACCGCCTGACCGTCGACGGGATGGTCGCGACGCCCCTCGACCTCTCCCTCGCCGATCTCAAAGAACGCTTCGCGCCCGTCACCGTGACGGCGGTGATGCAATGCGCCGGCAACCGCCGGGCCGACATGCTGGCGGTGGCCCCGGTCTCCGGCGACCCGTGGGCGCCCGGCGCCATCGGTAATGCGGAATGGACCGGCGTGCGGCTCGCCGACGTGCTGCGCGCGGCCGGCATCAAAGCGGATGATGAGCGCCACGTCGCCTTCGAGAGCCACGACCGGATCGCGGACACGGACACGCGCTTCGGCGCCTCGATCCCGCTCGCCAAGGCGCTGGCGCCCGAGACGCTGCTTGCCTTCGCGATGAACGGCGAGCCTCTCGCCCCCGAGCACGGCCATCCGTTACGCGTGGTGGTGCCGGGCTTTGCCGGCATCCGCAGCCCGAAATGGCTCGCCCGGATCACGGTGCAGGACCGGCCCTCCGACAACCCGATGCAGGCCGACGACTACAAGCTGTTTCCGCCCGACGTGACGGCCGAGACCGCCGACCCGGCCCACGGCATCACCATCGAGGCGATGCCGTTGAACAGCGCGATCTGCGAGCCCGCCCGCGGCGCTGCGTTGAAGGCCGGCCGGCACGCGATCCGCGGCTACGCCATCGCCAGCGACCGCGCGGTCGCCCGCGTCGACGTCTCGACGGATGGCGGCCGCAGCTGGGCGCAAGCCCGGATCGAGCGCGATGCCGACGCGCCCTACGCCTGGACGTTCTGGGAGATCGAGCGCGAACTGACCGCGGGCGAGCACGAGCTCGCGGTGCGGGCCTGGGATTCCGCCGGCCAGACCCAGCCGGCCGCCCCCGACGACACCTGGAACTACAAGGGTTACCTCAGCGCCGCCTGGCACCGGGTGCGAGTGACGGTGGCCTGACCCTCACGCCCAGAGCAGGGCGGTGGCCGCGAGGCCGGAGATCGCGATGAGCAGGGCCGCAATCCCGACGGTGAGGAGGCGCGGCATCATCGGGATCTCGGAATGGGCGAGCCGTGCCCGGATCGCCCGGTCCCGCCACACGGCGCCGGCGAATGAGGCGAGCGCGCAGCCGATCAGCGTCAGCGACAATACCTTCAGCGGCCAGACCGCGAGCACCTCCCGCAGGAAGCGCTGCGCGGCGAGGCCGACGCCTAGGAACGCGAGCCCGGTGCGAAGCCACGCCACGAAGGTGCGTTCGGCCGCTAGAACCGTCCGATCCTCGGCGAGTCTCACCCGGGGATCGTCGGGGGGCACGGGTTTCGCGAGCTCGCTCATCCGGCATTCGCTGTCGCGATCAGGTCGAGAAGCGCGTCGGCGGCCCGGCTGCGGTAGCGCTCCTTGTGGCGCAGCACCCGGAACGGCCGGCTCGGTAAGTCGAACGCCGCCCGGACCAGGGTCCCGGCCCGAAGCGCGGCGGCGACCACGGTCTCGGACAGGACGGCGGCCCCGCCCCCGGCCTCGACGGCGGCGCGGACCGCCTCGTTAGAGGGCAGTTCGAGCGTGACCCGAAGCTGGGCGGCTGCGAGGCCGGCCGCACCCAGGGCCGCCTCGAAGGCCGAGCGGGTTCCCGATCCCGCCTCGCGCAGCACCCAATCGACCCCGGCGAGGTTTTCGGGTTCGAGGTGGGTCGCCTCGGCGAAGGCATGGCCAGGGGCGACCACGAGGACCAGTTGGTCCTGCGCGATGGTCGTGCTCGCGAGCGTCGGGTCGTCCAGCGCCCCCTCGACAAAGCCGAGTTCGGCCTGCCCCGCGCGCACCGCGTCGGCGGCGTCGGTGGTGTTGCCCACCGCCAACCGGATGGCGATCTCAGGGTAGGCCCGGCGGAAGGCGACGAGGTGGCGCGGCAGCCAGTCGCTGGCGATGGTCTGGCTGGCATAGAGGGCCAGCGTCCCGCGTCGCATGCCACTGAGGTCGGCGAGCACCAGTTCGGCGGCCTCGGCCCGGGCGAGTACGGCGCGGGCCTCGACGAGGAACACGCGTCCCGCCTCGGTCAGCTCGATCCCGCGGCCGACCCGGTGAAACAGCTTGGTGGCGTGCCGCCCCTCGATGTTGGCGATCGCCGTGCTGACTGCCGACTGGACGAGGTTCAGCGCCTCTGCAGCCCGGGTCACGTGCTGCCGCTCCGCCACGGCCACGAAGATGCGGAGTTGGTCGAGGGTCATGGTTGCCGCGGCGGAACCGGCAATCCACGGACCTGCGCGTCAACCGCCTGCGCGACGGTCAACAGCCGCGCCTCGTCGGTGCGACCCGTCACGACGTAGGACATGCCGCCATCGACCCAGGAGAAGGCAGCGACATCGCCCTCGCGGGCGAAGCGGAACACCGTGCGGCCATCCGCATCGCCCACGCGGCTGTAGAGCGTCAGCCGGGTGCCGTGATCGTCATCGTACATCAGCATCGCGGCGGATTCGGAACCCGCCGGCAGCAGCCGGCCGCCCATCAGGCGGAAGCCGTAGGCCGTGAGGTCGGGGGTGGTCACCGCCCGGCCGAGGCGCTTCGAGAGCCACGTCACGAGGTGCGGCTTCTCGTCGGCGCGCACCTCCACCGGATGCACCGCCTCGACCACGTAGGTGCGGAAGGCCGCCACTGCGTCGTCGGTCGCCGGCTCGGTTCGCGCGAGCGTGACCGTGGGTACCTGCCGCACGGCATGGCCGAACCAGCCGGCGGCACCGCCGACCGCGAGGCAGAGCACGGCCGCAGCCGCGACCGGAAGCCAGCGCCCGGTTATCGGGCGATGTCGCGAGCGGATATTGGCGACCCTGAGCCGCGCCGGGATCGCCTCCTCGGCGATCGGCGCGAGGCGGGCACGCAAGCGCTCGCGCAAGGCGCGATCCGCCGAGACCTCGGCCGCCCGCGCGGGATTTCCCCTGAGCCATGCCTCGACCAGCGCCTGCCGCTCCGGTTCCAGACGACCGTCGATCAGGCCGTGCAGGTCGTCCTCGCCGACCGGGCGCGGATCCCCGCTCATTTTACCCTCCTCAACAAGCCGGTTCGGCCGGTTTCCAGAAAACTTCGCATCCGCTCCCGGGCTCGGCTTAACCGCGACATCACCGTGCCGAGCGGTACTCCGAGCACCTGGGCCGCTTCCGCATAAGACAGATCCTCAACCGCGACGAGCAGCAGCACCGAGCGCTGCTCCTCGGGCAGCGCATCGAGCCCGGTGAGCACGTCACGGGCTCCCATAGCGGTCTCGGGGTCGGCACCCGGATCAGGCACCTGCTCCAAAGCCTCCGCGCCGAGATCGACGCCGCGCCGGCCCCGGCGTCGAACAGTGCCGAGGAACAGGTTGCGCTCGATCGTGAACAGCCAGGCCCGCAGGTCGCCGTCGCGGCGGCGTCCGGACCAGCCGGACAACGCCCGCTCCAAAGTGTCCTGGACGAGGTCGTCCGCCGCTTCGCGGTCCCGTAACAGCGCGACGGCGTAGCGCCGCAACGCTGGGATCTGCGGTTCGATGAGGGCAGCGATCTCGTCCACGAGGCTTTACCGATCAGGGCTTGGCGATGTGCCATGCACCGTTGAGGAATCCGTCGCCGGTGATGTCGCCGGGCTTCGTATCCTTGGCGAAGGTGTAGAGCGGCTTGCCCTTATAGGCCCACTGCATCGTGCCGTCGTCCCGCGTCACCATCGTCCAGTCGCCACTAGCAGCCGAGCCGGGCGCCGCCATCAGGGCGGGCCAGTTGGCGGCGCAGGGGCCGTTGCACATCGACTTGCCGCCCATGTCCTTGTCGAAGGTGTAGAGGGTCATGCTCTTGGCATCGACGAGCGCCGGCCCCTTGGCAGTCTCGGCCGTCATCGCAGGCGCAGCGGCCTGGGCGGCGACGGCGGAGAAGGCGAAGGCCGCAAAGGCGGCGCGGATCAGCATGGTGCGCATGAGTGAGGTCTCCGGCGGTCGACCATGACCGCATTGGGAGAGATGCCGAACGGGCGCGTCTATTCCACTGACATTTGGAAAAGATCGATCACATCGGCAGGGCCGCGAATTCGTCCCCGGCCAGGGAATAAAACCGTTTCCCCGGCATCTCTCCCCTCGACAACGAACAGGGAGGACGGCTCATGCGCGGAGCATTGGGATTTGCGCTCACGGCCGCCGTGATGGCCGGCGGCCTCGTCGGCGGCCGGATGATGATGCCCCCGACGCTGGCCGCTGCCGAGCCGCCGGCCGTCGTCTCCGCGTCCTTCGACGCGGTGATGGCGCAGTCGATGACGCGGATGCATGCCGACATGATGGTCCCGCCCTCGGGCGATCCGGACCGCGACTTCGCCGCGATGATGATCCCGCACCACGAGGGCGCGATCGCGATGGCCCAGGCGGAGCTGCTCTACGGCAAGGATCCGGTCCTGCGCCGCCTCGCGCAGGGGATCATCGTCGAACAGGGCCAGGAGATCGCGGTGATGCGCCGGGCGCTCGCCGATCTCCCTCCCGCGCCGGATTCGTCCGCCGCAGCCGCCCACCTTCACCACCATGGCACGGCCCCTGCCGCCGAGATGCCTTCGGAGATCTGCCGATGAAGACCGCCCTCACCCTCCTCGCGCTCGCGCTGCTCTCCGGCTCGGCTCTCGCCGGGCAGGCCCCGGGCGCAGCCTCCGCACCGGACGTGCCGGTCAGCGGCAGGGACCGGTTCTACACCTCGGACCAGTTCTCCAACACGGTCTCGGTGGTCGATCCCGCCGCCAACGTCCTGCTCGGCGTGATCCGGCTCGGCGACCCGACGCCGATGAACCTGAGCCCGCTCTATCGCGGCCAGCTCCTCGTCCACGGCATGGGCTTCTCGCCCGACCACAGGACGCTGCTCGCGGTCTCGATCGGTTCGAACTCCGTGAGCTTCATCGACACGGCGACCAACACGGTCCGCCACACGGCCTATGTCGGCCGCGCGCCGCACGAGGCCTTCTTCACGCCGGACGGCCGGGAGGCCTGGGTGAGCGTGCGCGGCGAGGACTACATCGCCGTACTCGATGCCGCGACCGCCAAGGAGACGCGCCGGATCACCGTGCCGAACGGGCCCGGCATGACGATCTTCTCGCCGGACGGCGCCTACGGCTATGTCTGCTCCAGCTTCAGCCCCGAGACGGTGGTGATCGACACGAAGACCCACACCATCGTCGGGCGCGTGAAGCAGGAGAGCCCGTTCTGCCCCGACATCGCCGCGACACCGGACGGCAAGCAGGTGTGGTTGACCCTCAAGGATGTCGGCCGGACCCAGGTGTTCTCTGCGACGCCGCCCTTCGCGCCGCTGAAGACCATCGAGACCGGGCCGATCACCAACCACGTCAACATCGTCTCGACCAAGGCCGGCCAGTTCGCCTACGTGACGATCGGCGGCCTGAACCAGGTCAAGGTGTTCCGCACCGACGACTTCACCCAGGTCGCCACCATCCCGACCGGCGCCCTGCCGCACGGGCTCTGGCCCTCGGGCGACGGCAGCCGCGTCTATGTCGGCCTAGAGAACGCCGACAAGGCGGCGGTGATCGACACCGCATCGAACACCGTGATCGCCGAGGTTCCGATCGGCCAGGGGCCGCAGGGCGTGGCCTACGTCCCGAACGCCGTGCCGGAGGGGGACGGAAAGCAGAACCTCCAGCCGCTGGGCGCAGCCGGCAAGACCAGCGCGCTGACGCTCGCAGGCACCGATGGCAAGCCGGCGACGCAGGTGACCCTGTTCGACCAGGGCGTGCTGCAGACCCTGCAGGCCGCGGTCACGGGACTGGCGCCGAAGACGCCGTTCGTCCTGGCGCTCGCCGCCGATCCGAAGGGGGCCGCCGGCCTGGAGCCGCTCGCCGCCTTCATGACCAACCCGGCCGGCGCGGCCATCGTCAACGCCATCGGCCCGATCCGCCAGATCACCCGCACGGATGCCGGCGCGAGCCGGCGCTACCTCGTGGTGGTCTCGGGCAAGCCCGGTGAACTCGGCGGCGTCGTCCAGATGCAGACTGTGGATTGAACGGGCGGCCTCACGAGCGCGGGAAGCGGGAATCCGAGAGCATGCGTTCGCAGCGCGCGTCCGACTGCAACGTCTGCTTTCGAGGCCGCCGTTAGATTGCTCCTATGACCTAGTTGGGTCGGATACGGCACGTCCGCTCCAGCGCGAAAAGCCAAGGTCCGCTCCCCCTTCATCCCGGACGTTTGTGGCGGTACACAGCGTCAGATTTTCAACACTAGCGCTGCAAAGCGGGATGACGCTGGTCAACCTGTTACGCCCTCTTCGCCTGATAAAAGTTGAGTTTTGGAAGTACGGACCGCGCTTGGACTGCGAGGGCTCCTGTGTCAGGTCCCCGCCATCACGTCGCGACACCTGAGCCCGGGTGTCGTCGGATACGATAAGGGGCCCCGAAGGGCCCCTGCAGATCACATGCGATGGTGGCGATGGCCATGCCCGTGGCGCATCATGTGGCCACGGTGGTGATGATGGTGCCGCAGCATGTGCCCACGATGATGGTGATGGCGCATGCCATGGCCGCGATGACCGTGCATACCGTCCATCCGGACCTCAGTCACGGCGGTCGGGGCATCGACGGCGCCGATCATGCCGGGGGCGGCCGAGGCGGGGGCGACCGCAGCCGCACCCAGGGTTGCCAGGATGGCGGCGGCGAAAAGGGACTTTCTCATGGGCTTCCTCACGTCGTTGTCGGCAATGCGTCGAAAACGACGGCACCCGAGCCTTGGGAACGGCTCCGCTTCCAAGACCGTTCCGCGGGGTACGTTCTCCTCCCGCTCGCGTGCCTAACGGTACATTCGAATTCCACTGCGCTGGCCGGCCCGACCTTCGACTCAGCTGGCAATATCACCGAACGGCCTTCACCCAGCCCTGACCGGCCAACGATGATGCAGGTCGTCGATGACGAAGGCGTGGGCGTGATGGTGGCCTCCATGCAGGTGCGGGTGCCGGACGTCGAGGTCCGCGTGGGCATGCTCGATCACGTCGGGATCGTCCACCGGCCATAGTCGGGCAGCCGCGGCGACGCCTACAAGCGTCACGCCCCCGAGGATCGCCAGCGTGGCGGGCATCCCCATGGACGGGCCGAGCCAGCCGGCCAACGGATAGGTGAGCAACCACGCGGCATGGGACAGGGCGAATTGGGCGGCGAAGACGGCCGGCCGGTTCTCCGGGGTCGCCGAGCGGCGCAGGAGTCTGCCGGTGGGGGTCTGCACGGCGGAGTAGGCGACGCCGAGCACCAACCAGGTCCCGAGGAAAAGCGGCCAGCCGATGGTCCCACCCCAGGTCATGGCGGCGACACCCAGGAGAACCGCGCCGAGCAGGGCTGCCGCCGGGATCATCACGGCCCGGTCGGAGAGCCGGTCGAGGAGGCGGGGCAGCGTCAGGGCGGCGATCATGGAGCCGCCCCCGAACAGCCCGAGGGCGAGGGCCACGTCGGTCTGGGGGCGTCCTAGAAGGCCCTGCACGATCACCACGGTGTTGACGATGACCATGGCGCCGGCCGCGGCGACCGCAAGGTTCAGGGCGAGCAACCCGCGCAGGCGCGGCGTCGCGAGGTAGATCCGAAGGCCGCGCGTCGTCCGGTCGTAGACGCCGCCATGCGGGTCGGACCGGGTGGCGGTCGGCAAGGTCACGGACACCACCAGAGCCGCCGAGCACAGGAAGCCGACGACCGTGCCGCCGAACAGCGCGTTGTAGGGCACCACGGTCAGGAGAAGGGCCGCCAAGGTCGGGCTGAGCAGGTTCTCCAGGTCGTAGGCGAGGCGCGAGAGCGAGAGGGCCCGGGTGTAGTTCCGTTCGTCCGGCAGGATGTCCGGGATGGTGGCCTGGAAGGTCGGGGTGAACGCCGCCGAAGCCGATTGCAGGACGAAGATCAGGGCGTAGACCTGCCAGACCTGATCGACGAAGGGCAGCGTCAGGGCGATGGCGGCGCGGACAAGGTCCGTGCCCGCCAGGAAGGCGCGTCGTGGCAACCGGCTCGTGAAAGCCTGGGCCACCGGGGCGACGAGGACATAGGCGATCATCTTGATGGCCAGCGCCGTGCCCAGCACCATGCCGGCGCGGTCACCGGCGATCCGGAATGCCAGTAGCCCGAGGGCGACCGTGAGCAGGCCCGTGCCGAGCAGGGCGATGACCTGGGCCGCGAACAGATGGCGATAGGTGCGATGGGTGAGGACGCTCAGCATCGGGTCCTCAAAGGTACTTCGCCAGCGCCTTGAACTCGGCCAATGCCTCGGTCGCCCCCTTCGCGCCGTTCTCCATCCCGTGCCCGAGGCAGTGCTCCATGTGGTCCTGGATCAGGATGCGCTTGGCGTTGGTGATCGCGCTCTCGACCGCATGGAGTTGCTGGGCGAGGTCCACGCAGGGTCGTCCCTCCTCGATCATGGAAATGACGCCGGCGAGGTGACCGTGGGCTCGCTTGAGGCGCTTGACGATATCCGGATGCGAGGCGTGTTCCATCCGACGATCCTGTCCCCCTGGAGGGGATATTCCAAACGTCCGGGCACGTCTGCCGGGGCCTTCATCGCATCGTGGCGAGCCAGCCGAACAGCACCAGGACCCCGGCGATCAGGATCGTGGCCATCAGGAACGCACGTCCGGCGGCCTTGCGGATATGCGGCCTCACCTTGCGCCGTCGTCCGCCTCCGCCTCCCCAGGTCTCCATCCGGCGACCAAGCTTCTTGCCCGTCACGGCACCGGAAACCGATTCCGACGGACACGGCGATGAACGGTGGACCGTTCCTCCCCTTGCATCGTCGGCATGCTCATTGGACGCCTGCGCCGATCAGGTCCGCCACATGGGCGTCGGCGGAATGGCCGGTGGCGGCGCGGTGGCTTTCCGAGCAGGCCGCATAGCCCGGGCCGGAGGCCGACATCACCAATTCCCGGGTACCGTCCGGCATCGCGCGCGTCGCCAGGACAGTTCGGCCCAAGGGCCATTCGAGTGACCCGGTGACGGGCCCCGGCCGCGGCTCGCCGTAGCGGCGAACCCCCTCGCGCCGGACGGCGTCGCGGGCGGTGGCGTGGGCCGCGTCGTCGAGCGGTCGCCCGACCCAGACGACCTGCTGGAGACCCTCATTCCGGCAGATTACCAGCACCACCTCGGCCGTATCGGGACCGGAGGCGAGGGGTCGGTCGTGCAAGTAGTACAGCCCGGTCAGGTTGGCCTCGCGGTCGACCATCGAGGGCTTGTCGATCCGGTCGACAGGACCCCACGCCAATCCGAATGGCCCCTCTCCGACGGATGGGTCAGCCATGGCCGCTCCGCTCCACGCCAGCAACGCCATCGCAAGCGGTGAACGGACGCGACGTCGCTTCATGTCGCCTGCCCGCCCATCAACGCCGACCCTTCGGACTGGTCGGGCCTTCATGAGGCGAGGGAACGCCCTGTCCCTCCTCGCAGTGGACGGCTTCGTCCTCCAGCGGATTACGCGGCTTGGACGTGGTCGCCGGCGTGATCGGCATGCGCCTGACCTGGAGAGGTTGGTGGTCGTGCACCATGCATCCGCTACGAGCCGCGTCGGGAGTTCCGACGAGGGAGATGGCGGAGGCCAGGACGAGGGTGGCGACGTTCATGTCACGTCTCCGGAAGATGCGAGGGGGCTCATTCGGCGGGAACCGCGACCGCGTGACCGGTTGCGTCCGACTTGGCGGATTTCGCAGGGAGGACGTCCCCGGCGAAGCGGGCGTAGAGCGCCGGCAGGATGACCAGCGTCAGCAGGGTTGCCGAGATGAGGCCGCCGATCACCACGGTTGCCAGGGGCCGTTGGATCTCGGCCCCGGTCTCGGTGGCCAGCGCCATCGGCACGAAGCCGAGCGACGCCACGAGCGCGGTCATCGCCACCGGCCGGAGCCGGGTCATCGCCCCTTCGAGGATGGCCTCGCGGCGGGGTTTCCCTTCGGCGATCAGCTGCTTGATGTAGGTCAGCATCACCAGGCCGTTGAGCACCGCCACCCCGGACAGGGCGATGAACCCGACCGCCGCGGGCACCGAGAACGGCATCCCCCGCAGCCACAGGGCGGCGATGCCGCCGGTCAGGGCCAGAGGAACCGCGCTGAACACCAGCAACGCGTCCTTGGCCGAGTTCAGGGCTGAGAACAGCAGCAGGAAGATCAGGAAGAAGCACACCGGGACGACGACCATCAGGCGCTGCCGGGCCGAGGCCAGGTTCTCGAACTGCCCGCCCCAGGTCACGTAGTACCCGGCCGGAAGCTGCACCCCGGACGCGACCTTGGCCTGGGCCTCGGCCACGAGCGAGCCGATGTCGCGGCCGCGCACGTTGGCGGTCACCACGACCCGACGGCGGCCGTTCTCGCGCGAGATCTGGTTCGGGCCCTCGGTGACCGAGAAGCTTGCGACCTGCTTCAGGAGTACCGACGACGCCCGCCCGTTGACGCCAGGGGGCAGCGGCACGGGGATGTTCTCCAGGGCCTCGCGGTCCTCGCGGACCTTGTCGTTCAGGCGCACGACGATGGGGAAGCGGCGATCGCCCTCGAACACCATGCCGGCCTCCCGGCCGCCGATGGCCGCGCCGATGACGTCCTGGATCGCGGAGGTGCTCAGGCCGAGGCGCGCCGCCTCCGTCTTGTTGATCTTGATCTCCAGGAAAGGCAGGCCCGCCGTCTGCTCGACCTTGACGTCGTCGGCCCCCTCGGTCCCGCGCAGGATCGTGGCGACCTGGTTGGCCGCCTTGAGCATCGGTTCGAACTCCTCGCCGAACACCTTCACGGCGAGGTCGCCGCGGGTGCCGGCCAGGAGCTCGTTGAAGCGAAGCTGGATCGGCTGCGAGAACTCGTAGACGTTGCCGGCGAGTGCCCCGACCGCCTTCTCGATCTCCTCCTGAAGGTCTGCCTTGGAAAGGCTCGGGTCGGGCCACTCCTCCTGCGGCTTCAGGATGACGAAGGTGTCGGACGAGCTCGGCGGCATCGGGTCGGAAGCGACCTCCGCGGTGCCGGTCTTCGAGAAGACGTAGGCGACCTGGGGGAAGCGGCTGATCGCCTGCTCGACCTTCAGCTGCATCGCCTGCGACTGGGTCAGGGAGGTCGACGGGATGCGCTGCGCGTTGAGCGCGATGCTCTTCTCGTCGAGTTGGGGGATGAACTCCTGACCGAGCTTGGTGAACAGGAACCCGGCCCCGACGAGCAGCACCAGGGCGACCGCGACGAAGGTCATCGGAATCCTGAGCGCCGCGCCGAGGACCGGGCGGTAGGCGGCCTTGATCCCGCGGATGAGGACGTTGTCCTTCTCCGTGACCTTGCCGGTGATGACGATGGCGATCATCGCGGGCACGAAGGTCAGCGACAGCACGAAGGCCGAGACCAGCGCGATAATGACGGTGAGCGCCATCGGCTCGAACATCTTGCCCTCGACCCCGGTGAAGGTGAGGAGCGGCACGTAGACGAGGATGATGATGGCCTGCCCGTAGAGGGACGGCTTGATCATCTCCTCGGCCGAGGCGCGCACGGTGACCAGGCGCTCCTCCAGGTCGAGCTTGCGCCCGAGCTCGGTCTGGCGCTCGGCGAGATGGCGCAGGGCGTTCTCGGTGATGATGACCGCGCCGTCGACGATGAGGCCGAAGTCGAGGGCGCCGAGGCTCATCAGGTTCGCGCTGATGCGGCCCTGGACCATGCCGGTCATGGTCATCAGCATCGCCACCGGGATGACGAGCGCGGTGACGATGGCCGCCCGGATGTTGCCGAGCAGCAGGAACAGGATGACGATGACGAGGGCGGCGCCCTCGGCCAGGTTCTTGGCCACGGTCCTGATGGTGGCCTCGACCAGCACCGTGCGGTTGAGGACGGTCTGCACCTCGACGCCCGGGGGTAGCGAGCGGCGGATCTCGGTCATCTTGTTGTCGACTGTGGCCGCCACCGTGCGGCTGTTCTCGCCGATCAGCATCAGGGCGGTGCCGATGACGACCTCGCGCCCGTCCTCGCTGCCCGACCCGGTGCGCAGGTCGCGCCCGATCCGCACCTCGGAAATGTCGGAGATGCGGACCGGCACGCCGCCACGCGTGGTGACGACGACGTTGCCGATGTCCTCCATGGTCTCCAGGCGGCCGGCGGCACGGACGACGTAGCCCTCGCCGTTGTCCTCCAGGTAGCGGGCGCCCTGGTTGGCGTTGTTGGCCTCCAGCGCCCGTCCGATGTCGGCGAAGGACAGGTCGAGGGCGGTGAGCTTCATCGGGTCCGGCTGGACGTGGTACTGCTTGTCAAAGCCGCCGATGCTGTCGACGCCGGCGACCCCCGGCACGGTCTTCACCTGGGGTCGGATGATCCAATCCTGGACCGTGCGCAGGTAGGCGGTGCGTTCGAGCTCGGTCGTGAGCCGCTGGCCCTCGGGAGTCAGGTAGCTCCCGTCCGATTGCCATCCGGCCTTGCCGTCCGGGGAGACCTTGCGATCCTTCGGTTGGGCGTAGTGGATCGACCACATGTAGATCTCGCCCAGGCCCGTCGAGATCGGGCCCATGTGCGGCTCGGCCCCCGGCGGCAGGGTCGACTTCGCCTCGCCGATGCGCTCGGCAACCTGCTGGCGGGCAAAATAGATGTCCAACTTTTCGGAAAAGACCGCCGTGACCTGGGAGAAGCCGTTACGCGAGAGCGAGCGCGTGTATTCCAGGCCCTTGATCCCGGCGAGCGCGGTCTCGACCGGGTAGGTGACCTGCTTCTCGATATCGACCGGGGAGAGCGACGGCGCCGTGGTGTTGATCTGCACCTGGTTGTTGGTGATGTCCGGCACCGCGTCGATGGGGAGCTTGGTCAGCGAGAACACGCCGAAGCCCGCCGCGAGCAGCGACAGGAGCACCACGAGCCAGCGCTGGTGGACGGAGAAGTCGAGGATCTTGGAGATCATGATGGCCGCCCTCAGTGCGCGTGGTCGGCTTCGGCCTTGCCGAGCTCGGCCTTCAGGACGAAGGAGTTGGCCACCGCGACCTCGTCCCCGGGCTTGAGGCCGGACAGGATCTCGAAGGCGTCGTCGTCGGCCTTGCCGATGGTCACGTCCCGGCGCTCGAAGCCCTCCTGGGTGCGTACGAAAGCCACCTTCTCTCCGCCGATGGTCTGGATCGCGGACTTCGGCAACCGGACCCCGACCTTGTCCTGGGCGATCTCGACCTCGGTGGTCACGAAGGTGCCGGGCCGCCAGGCCATGTCCTTGTTCGGCAGGGAGACGATGACCCGGGCCGAGCGGGTCTCCGGGTTGAGGATCGGGCTGACGAACACGACCTTGCCCTCGGCGCGGGAGGCGTCGTCGCCGCCGACGATGGTCACCTTGGCGCCCTCGCGGACCTTCGACAGCTCGGTGGTCGGGACGGAAAGCTCGATCCACACCGAGGACAGGTCGGCGACGGTGTAGACGTCGGCCGGATCGCCTTCCTTGCCGACGGCGGTGCCGACGTCGACCTTGCGCTCGACCACCCGACCGGCCAGCGGCGACCGCAGTTCGTAGCGGCGCAGGCTCGACAGGTTCGGGGTGGTCTCGTCCTTCTTGGCGGAGGTGGCGACCTCGGCCGCGTTCAGCCCCAGGGCCGACAGCTTCTGCCGGGCGAGGTCGACGCGCAGGGTCGCCTCCGAGTAGGCGGCCTTGGCGTTCAGGAATGCCGACTCGGCCGAGATACGCTTGTCCCAGAGGGCCTGCTGGCGGTCGAAGTTCGTCTTCTCCAGGTCCGCCTTCACCGTCGCGGTGAGGAAGTCGCTCTTCGCCTCGGCGACCTCGCGGCTGTCGAGGACGGCGACGACCTCGCCCTTGGCCACCGCCTCGCCGAGGCGTTTGCGCATTTCGGACACGGTGCCGATCACCCGCACGGGCACCCGGGCGATCCGGTCGGCGTCCTGGGTGATGGTGCCCGGCACCAGCAGGTGGCGCGAGAGGATGCCGCCCTCGACCGTCGCCAGCTTGATGTCCTGCTCGGCGGCCTGCTCGGCCGTCATCTTGATCTTGCCCTCGCCCTCCTCGTCGTGGCCGTGCGCCTCGCCCTCGGCGTGTTTGTGGCCTCCGGCCTCCGGCTTGGCCTCGCCATCCGAATGCTTGTGCTCCCCGGCAGGCTTGGGCTCGCCTTCGGCATGCTCGTGGCCATGCTCGCCATGACCGTGGCCATCGTCGGCTGCGGGTGTCGCCGGCTTGGTCATGGCGGCGTTGGTCGGTGGCGCCGCCCGGGCGTTCGTGAGGCCGGCGGCGGCGAGCGCGCCTTGCACGACCTCGGACACGCGGGGGAAGGCACCGCCGATGGCGATGCCGATGGCCAGGAAGGCCACGGAGAGGAATGCACGCATGGGAATGGGCCGGGTCCGCCAGGGACGTCGCACCTCCGCTCATGCGGCAGGGGACGGTCCCGTACTGGGTATTTCGCGATGACGAGGCGGCCGCGACCCGTGAGGGGCCGACCGGGACGCGCCACGGACGTGGCGACGTCGCCTCAGGCGCGAGGCGGCCTGGGAAGGCGGTCGGGCGAAACCGAACCGACGGGGGTAATCTCGGTCGCGTAGGAGGCGCGCGCTGTCCCGCGGGATGGCAAGGCGGGCGTCCCGTCCACGTTCAGGGCCTGGTGGCACCCGCAATTGGCATGGCAGGCCGGGCAGGCATCGGCGTGATCGGCGCCGGCCGCCTGCGTCGGCGCGGACACGGACAGTTCGTGACCGGCCGGACGATGGGCCTCGGCGGAGTGGATCGCGCCGGGGACGACGAGCGCCAGGACAAGGACGAGCGAGAGCACGCGGACGGTGGTCGCCCACCAGCCGCGCATTGTCTCGCAGGCCCTGATCCGGGGTCCCTTTGTCATGGTCGCCTTATGAACGATTCAGGGCCGCCCGTACATGCCGGATGGCCGAAGACGAGGGCCGAGCCTAGTCATCGTCGTGATGGTGATGGTGGTGCCTGCGCTCGCCGTAGAACCGACGTTCCCCGTAGAACGCCCGGTCGCCGTAATCCCGATGCGGACGGTGGATGACGACGTCGTCGTGGTCGCCATGGTGGTACCGGTCGACGTGGACGTCGCCGCGCCGGTCGAAGTCGCCGCCGTAGTATTGGGCGGACGCGGCGGCCGGCGCCAGGATCAGGCTGACGGCGACCAGGGCCGGAATGCGAACTCGCATGGCTCGTTCCTCAAGGGGGTATGGCGACAGGATGGGCCCCTTGAGTTGAACGGACCCTGAAACCCCCGTTCATCGAAATGCGGATGGAGATCCGGGACCCCGTGATAGCGGTTCACAAGGTCCCGGACCGCAAGGGCTCAGTTACGTTCGATGATCGTCGTGCGACGCTCGCCGCCATGATGATCGTCATGGTGGTCGTCATGGTGGTGATGCTCGCGAACGACCTCATGGTGGTCGTCGTGGCGATCCCGGTGACCCTCGCCATGGCGCTCGCCGTGGCTGTCGCCGTGGACGCCCACGCCGCCCGGGCCGACGTCGATATGCTGGGCCAGGGCCGCGACCGGCGAAAGGGCCAGGGAGACGATGGCGGCGATGGCTGCGAACTTGGTCTTCATGTTGAGGTCCCCTCTATCGATTACGACGCAGGAACGTACCGATAGGGGAAACCGATCCGAATATTCCCGGTGGAACCCGGGAATATTCGGCAATGGGCATTCGTGCGTCGCCGGATCGTCCGCGATGCTTGCTTGGGCGATGATCCTCGATGGCGCCCCGGCATGCGGAACGCGGCATGACCGTGCAGCCGGCCCGCATCGACCGTGTAAGCCCGGGGGGATCGCGGGGTGCCCGCCCCGGCACGGGGCCGAGGCGGGCGGTTCACGGGACCGAGGGGGGCACGACGGTCCCATGAAGGTGTCGGGCGGGAGCGGACAGGTCATCCCCCCGCCAGGGCGTAGCCGATGCCGACGGCAAGGAAGGCGAAGGCGACCAGGAGGGGAAGCATACGCATCGGTGCATCCTCCCGGCCGCCCGAGGTCGGCGACGTCCGCTCACTTCTTGTCGTGGGAGTGACCGTGGGCATGCCCATCCTTGTCGGAATGGATCGGCTTGCCGTCCTTGCCGACCTCGCGGGCCTCGCTCTTGCGCGGGTCGTCGCGATGGGCCGGGCCACCCGCGACGCCGCCGGTGTTCGGGACGGAGCGCTCGGGATTGTTCGCGTTCCCATGCCCGTCCTCGGCGGCGAGGGCGGGAGCCCAGAGGCTCGCCAGCAGGCCAGCGGCGAGAAGGGCGGCGACGGTACGCTTCATGATGATGGTCTCCAGGGCTCGGCGGCCGCTGCGGCCGCCTCGACACCTGAGATAGCGACCCTGTTTGACACCCGGACGCCCGGTTCGTGACGAAGTGTGTCAGCGACCGGCGCGCGGCAGGGAGATCAGCACCCGCAGGCCGCCTTCCGGGCGACTGGATAGGACGATGTCCCCGCGCTCCGCCTCGACGCTCCGACGCGCGATGGTCAGGCCGAGGCCGGTGCCGCCGGTGTTTCGGTTCCGCGACGCTTCCAGGCGGGTGAACGGCTCGAAGGCGCGGGAGACCTCGTCGGGCGCGATGCCGGGACCGTCGTCCTCGATGGAGAGCAGCAGTTCCTCCGGCTCCACCGCGAGCGAGATGCGGGCGCGGGTCCCGTAACGCACGGCGTTGTCGACGACGTTGTCGAGCGCGCGTCTCAGGGCCACCGGGCGCACCGTCGCGAGGGCGCGACCGGGCCCCGCATAGGAAACGTCGCGGCCCGCGTCCGAGGACGCGTCGGCGATGCTCATGAGGACGCTCGCGACGTTCGTGACCTGGCGCGGTTCGGGATCGGCGTCGCCCCTGAGGTACGCCAGGGTCGAATCGACCATGGCCTGCATGTCGTCGAGGTCAGAGCCCATCGCCCAGGTCTCGTCGCCCTCGGGCAGGCCGTCGAGGCGCAGGCGTAGCCGCGCGATGGGGGTGCGCAGGTCGTGCGAGACGGCCGCCAGGGCTTGGGTCCGCTCCATCACCAGCCGATGGATGCGGTCCTGCATCGCGTTGAGGGCCCGGGCGATCCCTCGGGTCTCGTCCGGGCCGGCTTCCCGCACAGGAACGACCTTGCCGTGCCCGATCTCCCCCGTGGCTCGGGTGAGGTCGCGCAGCGGTCCCGCGATCCGGTGCATCAGGATGACGGCCGCGACGCCGACGAGGATGGCCATCGCGGTGGCGAGGTAGGCCCACGATCCAAGCCTGGCGAGGCCGGGCGCGTGCGCCGAGCGGAAGGTCAGGAAGCTTCCGTCGGCCAGGGCGAGCGCGCCGCCGAGGTCGTCCTGGTGAAGGACCTCGTCCCCGCCGTCCATCGCCAGTGCGAGACCGGGCCCGAGGCTCGGCTCGGATGCGATCATCCGGGACCTGAGCGACCACATCGCCGGATCGCCGGCCTCGTCCTGGCGCAGGGGCGAGGTCGCGGACCACCCCAACTCGAAATGCGCGGACGACAGGGCCTTCGCCTCCGCGTCGCGCTCGGTCCGGGGGCGTCGGAGCACCGCCTCGCGCGCCAGGGTAAGCTGGTTGGCGACCTGTCGCGCGAACGCATCGTCCGCCGCGGCGGTCGCGGATTGCCGATAGAGAAGCAGGGCCCCGCCGTGGACGGCGAGGATGGCGAGGAGCAGGACGGCGACCGTGCGGGCTTCGAGGCTGCGGGCCAAGGGTGCGAGGCGCCTCACGCGTGCTCGACCTTCGAGGCGAGCATGTAGCCGGCTCCGCGCACGGTCTTGATGACCGGGGGCAGGCCCTCGGGCGGTTCGAGCTTACGTCTAAGGCGGCTCACCAGGGTATCGACGCTTCGGTCCGTAGGCGACCCGAGCCTGGCACGGGACAGTTCGAGGATCGTCTCCCGGCCGAGCACGCGCCCCGGGTGTTCGAGGAAGACGAGAAGGAGGTCGTACTCGGCGCCGGACAGGTCGACGGCCGCCCCCTCTGGATCGACGAGCGACCGGCTGCGCATGTCGAGCCCCCACCCCGAGAACGTGAGGACCTCCGATGCCGGGTTCGAGGGCGACAACGCTGCCATGGAGGCGCGGCGGAGCACGGCACGGACCCGGGCCAGGAGTTCGGGACGGCCGAACGGCTTGGCGACGTAGTCGTCGGCGCCGAGTTCGAGCCCGAGCACCCGGTCTGCCTCCTCGTTTCTGGCGCTGACCATGATCACCGGTACCGTGCTCCTGGCCCGCAACGCCCGGAGCAGGTCGAGACCTGAGGTTCCGGGCAGCATCACGTCGAGCAGGACGAGGTCGACGCCACCGGCAGGCAGGTGCCGCCAGAACTCGATGGCATTCCTGCAGCCGGTGACGCGGTAGCCGCTTTCCCCGAGGAGACGCGTGACGAGCATGCGCAGGCCGTCGTCGTCCTCGACGAGCACGATGTGGCCCCCGTCGACGGCCGGTGGGCTCTGAGGGTCTTGCGAAGCCATCGATTCCCCCCCGCTCAGGCGATGGCCTGGTCGAGCATGAGCAGCAGCAGGAAGCCGGCGAAGAACATCGCCGTCACCCAGGGACGGTCCTCGGTCTCGTGCGCCTCGACCAGGAGTTCCTCGGTGACGAGGTACAGCAGGGCGATCAGGCCGAAGGAGAGGAAGGCGGCCTGGATCGGCGCAGACAGGGTGGCGACGGGCCCTCCCAGCAACGCCCCCAGCGGCAACAGGACGACGAGGCCGGCGGTCATGCCGACGACCTTGCGCTTCGATGTCCCGCCTTCCCCGAGCTCGTTCGCGACCGTCAGGCCGAGGAACAGCACCTCGATGGTGAGGGCGACCGTGAGCAGGATTCCGGCCTTGGCGCCGGCGGCGAAGGCGATGCCGAGCACGAGCCCGTCGACGAGGATGTCGATGCCCGTGACAGCCATCAGCCCGACGGGGCCGCTCGCCCGCTTCCCCAGCGTCTTCACCAGCAGCATCGCCGCGACGCCGAGCGCGCCGCCTGCCAGCATGGCCAAGGGCGAGCCGGCATGCTTGAGGTCCGGCAGGATCTCGCCGGCCGCCGCGGCGAAGACCACGCCCGCCGCGAAGTGCTGGATGGCGCTGACCAGGATGGGTCCGGGTCGAAGGTTGACCGCGACCGCGGCGCCGATGACGGCCGCCGCCGCGGGGATCAGTGTGTAGGCCCAGGCTTGCATCACGCTCTCAGACGACGTGGTCGGGCGCGAGGGCGCAGGCGTTGTCCGCGCTCGTCTCCACCTGCAGGGTGGTGTGGCCGATGCCGAACCGTTTCTTGATCCCGCCTGCCGCGTCCATCAGGAAGGCGTCGTCGGGACGGCCGCCCGGCATGATGAGGTGGGCGGTCAGGCATGTCTCCGTGGTGCTCATCGCCCAGATGTGCAGGTCGTGGAGGGCGGTGACGCCCGGCAGTCCTTCGAGGTGGCTTCGGACGGCGGCCGGGTCGATGCCCGGCGGGACGGCGGCGAGGGACAGCGTGAGGCTGTCGCGCAGGAGGCCCCAGGTGCTCCAGACGATGACCGCCACGATGGCGAGGCTGACGACGGGATCGAGCCAGGTCCACCCGGTGTAGAGGATGACGAGGCCGGCGATGACCACGCCCGCCGAGACGGCGGCGTCGGCGGCCATGTGCAGGAAGGCGCCCTTGATGTTGATGTCGCCCTTGGCGCCCGAGGCGAACAGCCAGGCGGTGATGCCGTTCACCAGGATGCCGACCGCGGCCACGACCATCACGGTCTTGCCGGCGACCGGGGCTGGCTCGCCGAAGCGCTGGATCGCCTCCCAGGCGATGGCGCCGACGGCGACCAGCAGGAACACCGCGTTGAACAGGGCCGCCAGGATCGACGAGCCCTTCATCCCGTAGGTGTAGCGCGCGCTCGGGGCGCGCTTCGCCAGCACCATGGCGACCCAGGCCACCACCAGTCCGAGGACGTCCGAGAGGTTGTGCCCGGCATCGGCCAGCAGGGCCATCGAGTTCGCCAGCACCCCGTAGGTGGCTTCCACGACGACGAAGCCGACGTTGAGGGCGATGCCGATGGCGAACGCCTTCCCGAAGCTCGCCGGTGCGTGGCTGTGCCCGGGGCCGTGGGCGTGCCCGGCGTGGGCTTGGGAATGGTCGTGTCCGGCGTGGTCGTGGTGGTCCGTCATCTCGGCTTCCGGTCTGAGGATGCAAGCATTGATGCCTAACTCCTCTACCCACTAGAGGAGCAAGCGCCCGTTTCGGCCTCGGTCAGTGCCGGTCGCTGAGACACTCGCCGTGGTCGGCCAGCACCTCGATGATCCGGCATTCCCCGACGTCGCCGCCCGAGCACTGCTCGACCATGGCCTGCATCTCCCGCCGGAGGCCGGTCAGCCGGGCGATCCGGTCGTCGATGTCGGCGAGATGTTTCCGGGCGATGGCGTCGGCCTCCCCACAAGGCCGGTCGGGATGTCCGGCCAGGTCGAGAAGGGTTCGGATATCCTCGATCTCGAAGCCGAGCTCGCGGGCGTGCCGGATGAACCGCAGCGTCCGGACGTCGCCCTCTCCGTAGGTGCGGCGATTGCCCTCCGTACGCACCGGCGTCGGCAGCAATCCGCGTTCCTCGTAGAACCGAATGGTGGGGACCTTCACCGCGGCGCGGCGCGACAACTCCCCGATGGCGATGGACTTCATGCCGCTTGCTCCTCTAGTCGCTGGAGGAAGTAGGGTGCCTGGGGAATTGCGGAAGGCACCTCATGAAAGACGCGACGACCTTGGACCGAACCGATAGCCCCCCGACGCGCCTGCGCGTGTCCGGGATGGATTGCGCCTCGTGCGCCGCCAAGGTCGAGAACGCCGTTCGGCGCCTACCCGGCATCGAGGACATCTCGGTCTCGGTGGCGACCGAGACGCTGACGGTGCGGCATGGACCCGCCACCGACGCCCGGGCCATCGCGGCGACGGTCCGCAGCCTGGGCTACGGCGCGGACGACACTTCCGCCGACGCGGTGTCGGATGCCGAACGACCTGAGCCGGTCTGGTGGCAGTCTCCGAAGGCGCTGCTGGCGTTCGCCTGCGCGGCGGCCCTGGTGCTGGCTTACGCGGTCGGCCAAGCCGCGCCGGCGATGGAGCGCTGGGCCTTTTTGGCGGCGATGGCGGTCGGACTGGTGCCGATTGCACGACGTGCCGTCGCGGCCGCCCGGCACGGGACGCCGTTCTCCATCGAGACCCTGATGTCCGTAGCCGCCATCGGCGCGACCGCCATCGGGGCGACCGAGGAAGCGGCCACGGTCGTCTTCCTGTTCCTGGTTGGCGAGGTGCTGGAAGGGGTGGCCGCAGGCCGGGCCAGGGCGAGCATCCGCGGCCTCACCGGCCTGGTGCCGGACACGGCCCTGCTGGAGGGCGACGGATCGACGGAGCGGGTGCCCGCGGCGAGCCTGCGGGTCGGGGCGACCGTCCTGGTGAGGCCGGGTGACCGGGTCCCGGCGGACGGGACCGTCCTCGACGGGGAGAGCGCGGTGGACGAGGCGCCGGTCACCGGCGAGAGCGTGCCGCGGCGCAAGGCACCGGGCGATGCGGTGTTCGCCGGGACCGTGAACGGGGACGGCGCGCTTCGGGTGCGGGTGACCGCGGCGGCGCGGGACAACACCATCGCCCGGGTCGTGCGGCTGGTGGAGGATGCCCAGGAGGCGAAGGCCCCGACCGAGCGCCTGATCGACCGATTCTCACGGGTCTACACACCGGCCGTGGTCGCGGTGGCCACGCTCGTCGCGATCCTGCCGCCGCTGCTGTTCGGGTGCTCGTGGAACGAGTGGGTCTACAAGGGGCTCGCCATCCTGCTGATCGGCTGCCCCTGCGCCCTGGTCATCTCGACGCCCGCCGCCATCGCGGCCGGGCTCTCGGCCGGCGCCCGCCGGGGCCTGCTCATCAAGGGCGGCGCCGTCCTGGAGCGGCTGGCCGCCGTTACCATGGTGGCCTTCGACAAGACCGGCACCCTGACCGAGGGCAAGCCCGTGGTCACCGACGTCCTAGCGTTCGGCCGGTCCGAACGGGAGGTCCTCTCCTTGGCTGCCGCGCTTGAGGCAGGCTCCTCGCATCCGCTCGCCAAGGCGGTGCTTGCCAAGGCCGCGGAAGCCGGCGCACCGATGCCTCCGGCATTCGGGTCGAAGGCGCTCGGCGGCAAGGGGATCACCGGCAATGTCGGCGGCCTCGACCTGTTCCTCGGATCGCCGCGGGAGGCGGCAGCGCGCGTGACCCTCGAGGCGGAGCAGGAGGCGCGGATCTCCACCCTGCAGGGCGAGGGTAAAACGGTCGCCGCCCTGCTGGCGAACGGGGCGTTGGCCGGGCTGTTGGGCATGCGCGACGAGCCCCGGTCCGACGCCAAGGCCGGGATCGACCGCCTCGCGGCGGAGGGCATCGGGTCGCTCATGCTGACCGGGGACAACGCCCGCACGGCCCAGGCGGTGGCGGGGATGCTCGGCATCGAGGCACGGGCGGGACTGCTGCCCGAGGACAAGCAGCGGATCGTACTTGAGCTCCAGGCCGCCGGGGCCGTCGTGGCGAAGGTCGGGGACGGCATCAACGACGCCCCGGCGCTCGCGGCCGCAGACGTCGGCATCGCGATGGGTGGCGGCACCGACGTCGCGCTGGAGACAGCCGATGCAGCGGTGCTACACGGGCGCGTCGCCGACGTGGCGCGGATGGTGGAACTGTCCCGCAGGACGCTGGCGAACATCCGCACGAACATCGGTGTGGCACTCGGCCTGAAGGCGGTGTTCCTTGTCACGACCATCGCCGGCATCACCGGCCTATGGCCGGCCATCCTCGCCGATACGGGGGCGACGGTCCTGGTAACGGCCAACGCCCTGAGGCTGCTGGGGGTCAGGCTGCGCTAGGACCGGTTGTCCCTGACCTTGCCGGGTGGCTGATCGGCCACTTGGATGGGGATGGCGCGGCGATGCGGCCCATTCCGAACGTACGCGCCACCCGGAGCCCGTCCGTTCTTGACGCGTCCCTGGTTCCTGGATCGTGCCGGGGCGATGTTACGGGTGGCGGATGACTCCCGCGTCGTGATGCAGGTCCGACTTGGTGCCGGGACGCGACCCGCCGTTCGACCATGATGCGAGGGACCCGTCGGGGGTGCCCTCCCAAGTGCGGGAGGAGTCCCCGGGGCATCCACCTAGGATCCACATCCCGGACGTTAAAGTCGAAGCTCAGTCCGGACACGGGGGCGCTCCTGGGTGGTCGGGCCCTTCGCCGTTTGTGGTGGCGCCCGATCACACCAGCCTAACAGACGCCGTCGATTCGTTCAGTCAGGCGTGGTGCTTGGGGGCAGGTGAGAGCTCCTGCAGCCTGTCGAAGACCCTCTTCTTGGCCTCCTTGAAGCGCTCCCTGCCACCGAGCTCGTAGGCGGCCCGGCCTACGACGAAGGCGATGTCCACCCGCTCGTTCCTGGCCATGAGACGGTGCTCGGGGGTGATGTAGGCGTCGACGTCCGCGAGCATGGCCTTCACGATTGCCGCATCGGTCTCGGCGGTCTCGCGCTGGGTCTCGCGCCAGCGTCGGGCGCGGTCGGCGGCATCGCGACGGACGCGGGCGGACCGGGCGGCGGGGTGCTCCTCGGGGAGCGCGGAGGCGGTTGCGGTGCTCATGACGGTAGAGTGCCAGGCCGTCCAGAAAGCCACCATGGGGGATCGCGCACGGTGTGAAGGACGGTCGATCCGGTCCTTCCGGTGGCGTTCCGATCACGCACGTTCCGTTACGGGGTATGGGGCCTTGGCTACGCCAATGTCGGGAAGCGGAAAAAAGATCTGGACCGTTCCCGCGTCAGTTCTCCTCGTCGGACGGCCACCACCGCCAGGGAAGGCCACCAGGGCATCGTGCCTGGCAGGATGTGTCCTTACCCACGCCACCCCCGACTGACCGCCACAGCCTACCTCCCTGTGCCTCACCGGCGGCCGATACCCCCTCGTCCCCGCGATTTTCCGATCCCCTTCCGCAAGTATTGCCCCGCGTAACGGAAGGTCAGGCCCCCGATTGACCTTATCCTCGGCGTACGTATCCTCGTCATGTTGATCCCGGCCTGAGTTGCGGACGTGCTGCCCCGCGACAGGCCCCAGTAGAGGACCGTCGTGACAACCTCCCTCATCTCCCCGACCGCCACGCGTTGGCCCCAGGCTGCTTCCCTGGTCCGTCCAGCCCCCGCCTACTGCTCCGAGCTCCGCCCCCTCGACTACGCCCGTCTCGTCCACCCCAAAGGCGGTGTCGGGTCCGCGATGTTCGGCGACCGCGTCCCTCCCAGGAAGCCCAGGAAGGACGGCAGCACCGAGCCGCGATGGTCCGACCTGCGGTACTCCTCCCACGCCCTCGCGAGCCGCGACGTCGATCTGCAGGGCCGGCGCTTCATGTCGTTCGCATCGTACCCGTACTCCAAGCCGGGCGAGCCCCGCGTCGCCAAGGACGCGATCAACATCGTGTCCCTCGGCGCCTCGTGGCTCGACCTCGACTACTACAACAAGCCGGACTGGAAGGACGTCCCCCCGCGCAAGGTCCTGGAAGCCGTCCGCAACATCTGCGAGGACCGCGGCTGGCCGTCGCCGTCCTACGCCACGTTCTCGGGGCGCGGGATTTTGGTGGTCTGGCTCTACACCGCCTCCCAGCCGGCCCAGCGTGTCATGGCCCGCCACCGTGCCTTGCAGCAGATCCTCCACGAGGAGTTCCTGCCGTTCGGGTCCGACTACACGGCCAAGGCTGCGACGAAGCAGTTTCGGATGCCGGGCACCTACAACGAAAAGAGCGGCCTCCCGGTGGTGGTGATCTTTCCCGACCTGACCGCCGAGATCGCCCGGATCGACTTCGACGAGCTCTGCCGCGTGGTCCTGCCGTTCCAGCGCCAGACCAAGGCCCAGCGGGAGGCCGCCAAGGCCGAGGCGAAGGCCAAGCGGACCGCCGCCCAACTCGCCAACCGGACCCCGCGGGAAGGCCACCACGGCGCCAAGCTGACCGGCTCGTCGTACTGGGACACCATCGCCGCGGACCTCGACCGGCTGTATGCCCTCCGGCACGGCAAGGCCGGCATCAAGGACACCGCGGCCCGCGAGGACACGGGAGCCGGCCGCAACTCCTGGCTTGTCGCCTTCGTCTACGTGGCCTCGTGGCGCCTCCCGGCCTCCGACCTCGACGCGTACGTCATCGAGACCGCCGACCGCCTCGGGCTCGACCACGCCTCCGCCAAGTCGAAGGCTTGCTCCATCGTCGGCAGGGCGAAGGAATCCGCCCGGGGCGTCCGCCGGACGTACCGCGGATTCACGGTCGACCCCCGCTACAAGCCGTCCCCCGCCCACCTCCGGGACCTGCTGGTCATCACCCCGAGGGAGATGCGCCGGGCCGACCTGCGCATCCTGATCGACCAGGCGCGCCGGTCCGAGAACGCCGTCTCGCGCGTCGTCGCCTCTCGCCGGGCCGCGGGCGTCAGGGACCGCTCGGTCCAACAGCAGCACCGCCTCGAAGTCGGGCAGCAGGCCGTCGAGTTCCTCGCCGAGGGCCTGACCGTGAAGGCGGTGGCCGAGCTCTACGGTGTCTCGCCGCGGTGGCTGGACAACGCCCTCCGGGACGCCCGCGCCGTCGCCGGCATCACCACCGCCAAGGCCGAGCCGGTGGTGGCTCCCGTGGTCACCGTCGACGACGTCGGCGACACCCTCGACCTGCCCGTCGGCACCCCCGCCGTGATCGCGCACGAAGTGTTACGGGATATCAGAGAGACCGCGCGCGAGGCTGTTGTCGCAGGCCGCCGTACGCAGTATGTTCCTCGGGTCACGACGAAGGGCAGCACTCTTCTAGGACAGACGCCCGCTGCGCGCCCCACGGCCCGGCGGGCGTCGACGTGTCCGGCCTCCGAGATGGAGGTGGCGTGACATGAAGTGGCGCCTCACACCCGAAGAGCAGCAACTTCAGGACACCTTGCGGGCCGCCGCGGCGAGGCTGCACGCCGTCTGGTACCGCTACCCGGTCGGCGACAAGGAAGCGGCCCGCCGGGCCGAGCGCGAGCCGGTGGGCCGACGTCGGTACGTGGGTGGCGGGATCTGGCACAGCATTTCGGGAGCGGCCCCGATCCCCGTGCCCCCGCGCCACGACGTCGGCCAAGCCCTGCTTCGCGAGGTGCTTCAGGCGTGGCGGACGCCGGCATGGTCGGACATCTCCGTCTGGGACGACTCGCGCCGTGGGCCGATCCGACGACTCCTCAAGGCCGCCGGCCTCGCCCTGCAGGACCCGGACGAGGATGGGGTCGAGCGCGCCGACCTCCTCGTCCGGGTGGCCATCTCGGCGATCCGCTCCCAGTCAGAAAATCCTGACGGGCGCATCGAGCGGTTGGCGGCCCTGCCCAAGGGCGTCTGGCGCGTCGACCTGTCGGGCCTCATGGGCCTGCGCGAAGACCCGCCCGTCAGAAAAGTCTGACACCTGCAAGAACGGCTTGGCCCATCCTTGTCAGCGCCGGGAAAATGACCGGCTAAGCGACGTCAAAATCGCTTAGCCCCCTGATTACCCTTGTCGAATCCAGGTGCGAGGCATTCCATCCTTTTCGATGGAACCAAACCTCGCCCCGCGCGTTTCGGACGCCCCCAACTCGACGCTGGTCCATGCGTCCGGAGCCAGCCGGCAGTGCCGCGGCTCCTACCGGGTCTCGCCCCAAGGGGCGGCGCTCAACTCCTCCCTGATGAAGGGCCTCGCCGCGGTCATCAAGGACCGCCGGCTGACGGCCCCCCAGCTTCGGGTGTTGCTCGGGCAGCTCGAGAGCCGGGACAGCGACCTCCGCGACGAGCTCGCGGCGATCCGGTCCCACGACGGCGACCGCATCACCTGGAAGCGCCTGCTGGTGTTCTGCGACGCCATGAAGGTCGAGGCCGGCGAGCTCATCGCCTCAGTCTACCTCGCCCGCACCGCCGGCCCGAGGGTCCACTGATGGGCACCCGGCTCGACTTCTCCATGGTCCGCATCCTCGGCGAGGATTGCCGGGCCGTCGACGGCGGGCACGAGCTCGCGCTGACCGCCTACGTGGCCCAGGTCGACGGCGACCGTCTCGTCGAGCACGCCGCGGTCGCCCGGGTCACCGAGACCTTCGCCGGCTGGGACCCCCAGGACTACCAGCGCGCCAACCTGAAGCTCCACCGGGCCCTGGCTGCCCGCGTCGCCGAGCTCGCCCTCGCCGCCCGCCGGGAAGAGGGCTGACCATGTCCCGCAGGCGCAACCCCATCGCCATGGCCGCCGGCCTCGCCGCGGTCGCCGCCGCCATGGCCCTCGTCATCCGCGAGGCTCAGCCCTCGTCGCCGCCGGCACCACCACCGCCCCCCCGGAAGCGCCGGTCGAAGCGCATCCCCCGCGAGGTCGTCATCGAGGGCCTGATCGGGACCTACCCCGGCCTGTCCGTCGAGGACGCCGCGCGGATCGCGACGGCGTGGCCGGGCAACTTCATCGACGCACCCGCAAGGAGAGACCAGTGAGCGCCGACCGCTATCAGGACGCGATCACCCGCGTGCTCGTCCACGAGGGGGGCTACGTCAACGACCCGCGCGATCCGGGCGGCGCCACCATGAAGGGTGTCACCCAGCGCACGTTCGACGGCTACCTCAAGCGGAACGGCAAGCCGTCCCGCCCGGTCCGCTCGATCACCCAGGCCGAGCTCGGGGCCGTCTACCGCCGCCAGTATTGGGATGCCGTGAAGGGCGACGAGCTCCCCGAGGGGATCGACTACGTCCTGTTCGACGGCGCCGTGAACTCGGGCCCGGGCCAGTCCATCAAGTGGCTGCAGCGCGCCCTCGGCGTCCGCGTCGACGGTGTGATCGGCGAGGCGACCGTCCAAGCCGCGGAAGCCTACCCCGACCACGACGCCCTGGTCGCCGCGATCCTGGAGCGGCGCCTCGCGTTCCTCAAGTCGCTCCGGACCTGGAAGGCGTTCGGCAAGGGCTGGGGCCGCCGCGTCGTCGAGGTCCGCCAGATCGGGCAGGCGTGGGCCTCCGGTTCGGTCGGGCCCCAGCCGACCTACTTCGCCGGCATGGAGCGCCGCGGCCTCCTGTCCGACGCCAAGGGCGCGCCGTCCCCGGCCATCGCCGACGCGCTCACCGGTGGTGGAATCGTCGGCACGGTCGTCGACCAGACCGTCTCGGCGCTGACCCCGCTCCAGGATGCCCTGCCGTCCATCGGCAAGGTCGAGCGACGCCTCGCGGATCGGCCAGTCATCGATCATGAAGGACGGCCCGGCGAAGGGGTCGAACGAGACCCTCATCGAGGACGCCTGCAGGGGCGCGTCGATCAAGCGGCCGCGGGCCCACGCCATCACGGCGCGCTGTCCCTTGCGTAGCGCCCGCTGCCGGGCGGCCTCGCTGACGACGAACGTCACGTCGTAGAGGGCGACTGCGTGCACGTGCGCGACGACGATCCCGGATTCCCGCACACTCCAGACCCGGCGAACTCTGTTGCGGTAGACGTCTGTCACTGCTGCCTCCTCTGGACGGCGTCGCGGATTGCCTGGCAGGGCATCAGCCGCCCGGGCGCCGCGAGGACGGCTCTGAGGGCTAGGTCGACGAGGAGCCCCTGCACGGGCCCGGGGCGCCGGCCGGGAACGGGGGCAAACGAGAAGCTCACCGCCTCGGCCTCGGCCGCGAGAGCCGCTGCCCGGTCGAGGGGAAGCTGCCCCGCCTGCCACGCCCGCTCGGCCTCGGAGACCCGGGCGGCGAGACCGCGGGACACGAGGCGGCAAGTCCGGCCGGCCTGCCAGCCGGACTTGATGCGCCTGCGGGAGGCGGCGAAATCAAACGTCGTCATGATCACCCCTCCCTCAGTTCCGCGTCGCCAGGTGCTCGCGCGAGGCGAGTACGGTTTCGATCAGCCGGCGCAGGACGCGGACGGACCCGCCGGGCCAGTTCTCCGCCAGGACGCCGGCTTCCTCCTCGTCGAGGTCCGGGAGCCACGTCGCATCGAGGCCGCGCTCGCGGCGAACGTCGGCAAGGATGCCCTTCGTCAGCGAAGGCAGCGACGCCGCCGTCCGGGGGCCCAGCGTCAGGACGCGGAACCGGGACAGCAGGGCCGGATCGAGGCCGGCGACGCTGTTCGCCGTGGCGAGCCAGCTCACCGCCGAGAGGTCGGTCGGGCACTCCAGGAAGGGATCCTGGTACCGCCTCGACGTCTCCGCCTCCGTGAGGGCCAGGACGCCGTCGACGAGCCTGCCGTTGTCCGCCCTGGTCCCCGCGCGGGAGAGCTCATCGAGGACGACGAGCACGCTCGCCGCGCCGGCCTGCTTGATCGCCTGCAGGGGCACCGTCGCCCGGCCGGTGCTCCACTGGCGGGACGTCCCGATCAGGCTGGAATCCGCGACGCCCCCGCACGAGTAGACCGTCACGGCCAGCCCCAGGATCTCGCCCAACCGCCGCGTCAGGCGCGACTTGCCCGTGCCCGGGGGGCCGAGCAGGAGGGTCGGTGGCAGGTGCACGAAGCTCCGCCCGGCCAGCGGGACGAGGATCGCGTCGATGACCGCGGCGTCGTCCGGGAACTCGGACACGAGCACCCGCCGCGCCTCGGCCAGGTCGGGGACGACGGCCAGCGGCAACGCCTTTCCGGCGAGGGGCGCCCACTCCGTCCGGGCAGTGCTGCCCGTGCTCCTACCGGCGCGCGCGCCGTTCTCGGCGCTGCCGGGCAGGTGCTCGACGGACGCCAAGACGACCAGGCTCGGCCCTGCGGCACGCTCCCGATCCGCCTTCTCGCGGGCCGCCTTCGCCCGGGCCTCGGCGGCCCACGACGGCTCGGGCTCTTCATCCTCGGGCGCGGCCGCCCGGGTTGCATCGTGGATCGTGGCGTCCCCGGATTGCAGGGCGCTCGCCAAGGCGCCAAGGCCGGGATTCCCCGGACGCCAGGCGTACCGCACGTCCGCCGACAGCCCGACCAACGCCGAGGCGTACTTGTGCCCCTCCTGGCCGTGCTCGACCAACCAGGCAGCCCTCTCCCGGCAGTAATCTCGGCCGGCGCGGTCGCCACACTCGGCGAGGCAGCCGGCCGCCGCTCCGGCAAGCTGCTCCAACTCGACGCGAAGGACGACTGCATCGTCGAGGTCCTCGGGGTCGAGGTCGAGCCGCTCGTCGAGCTCCTGCAACCTGCGCTCGCACGTCTCCAGGAGGGCGAGGAGGCGGACGTAGCCCGTGTGGGCGCGCCTGGGATCAGTCCAGCCCTTGTCGCGGACGTCCTCGGCTGTGCTCCACGCGGCCTGCCAAAGCCCCAGCACGCCGTCATCGTCGCCGAAGCGCAGCAAGTCGCGGCGCCGCGGCCGGTCCCGCGGGCAGCGGACGGTCAGGAGGAGTTCCAACAGCCGGAACGGCGAGTCGTGTCGGAAGGGAGGAGGCAGGGTGCCGTTCAGGACGGCGTCGAGCGTCACAGCGGACGCGGCCTCGCGCGAGGTGCGATTGTTCTGCATGTTCGGTTTCCTTCGACCAAGAGCTCGGGTGAAAACCGCAAGCTCACGTGAGTTTGACTATAGGAGGAAGGTGTTACTGATCTCCTTCCTGGGTCTTCAAAAAACGGAAATGTTCACGCTCGGCGCGGGCATGATCTATTTCCGCATAGGCTTTCTCCATCTCGACGCGGGCCATCCCGCCGAGATACGCACGCTCCCGCATGCTGGGGCCCTGGTCGACGCCCTTTCCTTTGGAGTAAGGCCCCCGGTCGCAGAGCTCGGCCGAGGCCAGCAGCATGTACCCAAACGCCCTTGGGCAACTGGACGTCGCGGCCCGACCGAGGAGCGTGTAGACCCACGCCGCCACGCCGAAGCGTTCGATCCTGTCGCGGGTCACCGTGCGCCGGTTTAGGCCCGTCACCCGCCCCAAATCGGTGCTCCACTCGTTGCCGAAAATGACCACGGCGGCCTCCTCGACGGCATCGGACAGGTCGCGTCCGATCTCATCGAACGGAACGGCCTCGCCGTCGATGTGCGGGGTCTTGTCGACGAAGGAGAGGACCTGCCCGTCGATTGTGCCGACGGGGACGCCAACGTCGGCCTTGGCTCCGGGGTGGAGGATGATGCGCGCCATGGGGGGAGGCCCTCGAATCAATAGGGCGGCCCCTTCTGGACCGCCCTTGGACAACGTGGATGGGTGGGGTTTTAGGCGCGGTTCTTGTTGAAATGCGCCACAGCTTCGAACAGGCGCTTCTTCGAGTAAGCCGCGTACTGCTGCGCCTGCTCCAGCGACAGCTGCGAGGTCGCGAGCGCGAGCTCCTCCTTCCCCTTCTCAAGCTTCCACACGACCCGGATCGCATGGGGGAAGAGCTTGCTCGCGGGGACTTGGACGAGGCTCTCGACGTACCGGGCGTACTCCCAGGCAGTCCTGAAGAGGACGGGGCGGTCGTAGCGCTTCTGCTTGTTGGATTCCGTTGTCATTACTTCCCTCCAGGGAGTCTCTAAGCGGCGGAGTAGATCTCACCGCGGGGCGGCCGGTCGGCGCTCCCCGATCCCCCAGCACGCCGGGGGAGAAGGGAGGGCCGCTCAGGCGGCTAGGGGCTGGGTGTGCCGGACCTCTTCCGCCAGGGCGGTGGCGAGGGCGGCCTGGAGGACCTGCTGCTGCTCCTGCAGTTTGAGCCAGATCTGGGCCAAGGCGAACCCGTTCTTGCTGCGCCCGGTGAGGATGATCTCGCGGATGTCGGCGAGGGCCTCATCAGTGCGGGCGAGGTTCGCGCGGATGCCCTCGATGCTCGTGGGGATCGGATCGGGGCGGCGCTGGAGGTACCGATCCTCGAACGTCCACACGAACAGCACGGGCCACACGAGGACGCGCCACGCGAAGCGGAGGATGATGGACAGACGGATTCTGGCAGTGGACTTGAGCTTCATTTCTGGTCGGCCTCTAGAGATGAGGAGTTCGAAAGCTGGGCGGGCATCGGCCACACCGCACTGGGAAGAATACGGACGGCGGGATCGCCGTCAAGCTGCGAGGTGCACTATCCACAACGAGAAAGGGCCCCCGGTGAAGGGAGCCCTGCTCGTAGTCCGCACCCCAGATGGAGTGAACCGTGGTCGAATGACCAGCGGGGGTCTTCGTAGGGTCTGTCCTCCCTAGACTGGGAGGGATCGTGAACCAGAGGCTAAGAAAGTCGCGTTGGTTGGTTTGCCCGACAACGTGCCGGCTGACCTCAAGATAGCCAGCCCGCCGCCCCCGTCAATCGCCTCGTGCCGCCTCGGTTAACGCCGGGCTGGATCATCGCCTGGTCGCTGCGGAGACTTCTCGAAGGATCGATTCGAGGGGACCCCAGTGGGCACAGGTTGGCACGTACCGGAGCAAGGCGGCCCGCCCGGGATCGAGCCCGGCTTCTACGCCGAGGATCAGGCGGCCCTCGACGCGCTGCTGGCCGATCCGACGACCGAGCACGCCTTGGTCGCCCCGGGCGCGCCGTCGCCGCTCGTCCACGGGCAGCGCGCCCGCGTGGCGACGCCCGAGCAGGCTGAGGTCCTCCGGGCGCACGAATCGCGGCCTGCGCCCGCCGGCATCCATCCTGCCCGTACGATCCCGTTCAACGACCTGATCAGGGGTCTGGAGCGCGCTCGGTCCGCCGGCCTCGTCAGTCGGAAGACCTGCCAGGACACGGGGCTGATCCTCTACTGCTACACGCAGCGCTGCGTGTACGACCACGGCTGGGATGCCTTCACGCTGCTGGCCCGCGGGCTGATCATCGACCCATTCCGTGGCGCCGTGGTTGCGACGCCCTTCCCGAAATTCTTCAATCAGGCCGACGAACAACCTGCTCGACGGCTACGGCTCGTCCGCCGCCCTCGGCCGCGTGATGGAGGCCGCCTGATATGGCCGACCTGTCGATCTTCAAGCCGGACCTCAAGGGCCTGCTCTCCCTCGAAAAGCGCGAGCTCGCCCGCCGCGTCCTGGAGCTCCACGACGAGCTCGTCCGGGAGCGCGCCCGGCGGGAGGAGGCGGAAGCTCAGATCCGCGTGCCCTCATGGGAGAGGGGCTTCGTCAAGGACACCGGCCGCGCCCGGGACGCCGACCTGCCGGCCGTGGGGTCCTTCCATGGCTGAGAAGCACACCACAACGTCCGGCATCATCATCGGAAGCGCGACCTGGGAGGCGTTCGTCGTCGGCCCCATGGCGCGCGATGCCCTCGGCGCCATCGGTCATCGGTCCGACGTGGAGGCGATCCGCATCGAGGCGGCGGGCGGCGAGTACACGCTCAATCGGGAGCCAGTCTCCAAGTCCGACGCGGACCTCGTCTTCAACGCCTGGCGCTGCGACCCGAAGCGGTTCTCCGAGGACGCGAGCGAGAAGCTGATCGAGCACATGCGCAGGGCCATCACGGTCAGGCGGTTGCTGGGAGGGACGGCGGCATGACCGAGGCTTGGGCTGGGCGCACCTTCCGCAACGCGGCGCCCCTGACGCTGCGAGGGGACAACCCCGTCGACGGCTACTCCGCGGAGGACCTGCGTGGGCATGGGTGGGCGCCGGGCGGGTACATGGGCACCTGCCAGGACTGTGTGGAAGTCCACGTCGGTGGCGACAAGCGGTGCCGGCGATGCCGGGCGTGCGCGATCAAGGCCCTGGAGGCTTCCCGCAACCGTCCGAGATGGCAGAGCGGGCACAAGGGGATCCCGACCGACCGTCCGGTGTGGGCGTACTTCTACTGGAGCGGCAGCAGCGAAGACGAGGACATCATGCTGCTGCACGGCATCTCGGACGAGGGCGGTGAGGTGTTCACCGTCCAGCACGAGAGGGTCCGCGACTGGGACCGGTACGGCCACGTCATCTGCTGGATCGACGTCGAGGAGCGCCCGGCGCTCTCCGTCGAGGCGGTCGACGCCATCGTGGCTGCCTTGGCCGACCAGCGGAGCATCCACTGGTCCTGCGCCGACCACATCGTCGAAGACTGGCTGCACCAGACGGCCCTGCAGGCGGTCGTCGACGGGCACCGGGACGCCACGCGAATCGCGGCGGCCGCGCTCAAGAGCCGCGAGCTCGACTTCTCCCGGTACTACGGCTGAGGGCGACGACCATGTTCTCATCGAAGCTCGAAACCGCCGCGGTCGCTTGGCGCGAGGCCCGCATGAAGGCATGCGCGGCGCCCGTCGAAGGGTTCGTGAAGGACAAGAAGGGCGACAGCATCGCGGTGCCGAACCTGCAGGTCTGGACCGACCTCGGCGCCGCGGAGACCACCCTGAGCGAGGCGGTGGTGGCCCATTTGGCGAAGGAGGCCGAGTTCGCCCGGCTGGAAGCGCGCCCCAAGCTGTTCGTCATCCATGGCTGGATGCATCACGCCCCGCACGAGGAGGAGGCGTGCACCCTGGAGGAGGCAGTCCAAAGCGCCAAGGCGGCGAACGACTGGGGGTATTGGTTCCCGGAGAAGATCTGCACGGTCGCCGGCGAACTCGTGCTTGCCGAGGCAGAGCTCTACGAGCGCATCTGGGCTGAGGACGCGGCATGACCGAGTGTGGGTTCTGGTGGGCCTCGGTCGAGAGACGCGAGCCGCAGGTCGTCGAGGTCTCGGAGAGCCACGGCATCAAGTTCGTGTTCGCGACCGGGAACGACGTCGACCTCAGCGAGGCTGACGTGCGCCTGATCGAGCGGGTGCTCCCGGCCGGGCGCGCTGCGGCCGCCGTCGATAGGCTGGACGAGATCGCCGGCGAGTTGTGGCCATGGCGCGTGGTGGAGGAGATCTCCGCCATCCTGCTGATCGAGGAGAGTGGGGCATGACGACCGATGCGGCCGCGCTGGCCAAGATCGAGGGATGGACGTCCATCTGTGGCGACAAGCCGGAGGTCCTCGTCCATGAGCTCGCTGAACTCGGGTTCGTGATCATGCGCCGGTCCGAGATCGATGCCCTGGCTGATGCCATGTGGCAGTGCCTCGACGACATGGGCGCACAAGGCCAGGGCGTGTGCCTCGCCTCGAAGGCCAAGGCCCGGGTCGCCTACGAGCCATTCCGGGTCGACGCCGATGGCGAGGAGGCGCCCGTCGACTACCCGCTTGAGGAGGCCGAGCGCACCCTGGAGTGGATACGGGATGGACTTCGGCACGAGCTCATCCGGCCCGTGACGGTCCTGCCGTGGTCGGACGAGGCCGTCTCGCCGCTGATCAAGATCGATGGAGGCAAGGCATGACCAAGTCATCCGACGTCGCCGACTGGATCTCGGAGAACGTGGCGCTGTCCCCGCCGGGCGCCTCGGTGCGCCTGTCCGGCTACCAGCGCGCCATCGTCGAGGCCATAGCGGACCCGGCGGTGAAGGTGCGATTCCCGACGCCGGCGGAGATGTGGCGGGCAGGCCAGCGCACGGAGGCGGCCCACCTTATGCTGTGGGCGGCCCTGCAAGGGCGAGGACGTCTTGCTCTGCGAGCGGACGCCGGTTGCCTCGGCCTATGAGTGGAGGGTTCGGCCTTCGCCGAACACCTGCCATGCCGCATGCGCCTCGGCCTTCTCGCGGAACATGACCGGGACGCTCACGAGATCGATTTCCTCGCCGGGCTCCCTGCGCTTGTCGAGGATCGCCTGACCCTTCAGGACGGCCACGCCGTAGCCGCCGATGTTGTGCTTGGTCGGGTCCGGTTCGGGCCAGTAGCCGTACACGACGTCCCCGTTGGCCATGAGGATGTTCAGCGCGTCGGCCGGGATGGGCTCCTGGGCGATCATGCCGATGTTCGCCTTGGCCGGCTCGATCATCTCGGCGAGGTACGAGATGAGCTCGGGGCTCTCAGGGGTATAGCGCTTCATGATGGTGTCCTCCGGTGATGGGGACACCATGCAGGCCGACCCGTCGCCTTTGATTGAATCCAATCGATCAAATACGACGCATCAGGCCGCTTTTGCCTCGCGTTCGGCGGCGGCCTTGGCCTTCTCCTCGGCTTCCTTCGCAGCCTTCAGCGCAGCCGTTTTGGCCTTGCCGGCGGCCTCGTTCTCGCGGCGCCGGCGCGTGATGTCCGCCCGGAGCGTCGACAGGTCCGGGAGCACCGTCGCCGCGACCTGCTCGTCGACCCAGGCGCACCACTGCTCCATCACGGGCGCCTTCTGGTCGAGGCGGTCGTCAGCCGTGTAGTGCCGCTCCAAGACGTCGTCGCTCCTGATGCCCTCGTTGTGATCGAGCACGAGTTTCACCGTGTCGCGGGACACCCGGAACTCGTGCTGCAGGGTCGTTGACAGGCAACGCCGCAGGTCGTGCGGGGACGCCTTGATCCCCAGGTCGATGAGCCTGTGGTTGATGGCGGCGTCGGACATGTGGCCGAACGCATCGCCGCCCGCCTTCTTCGGGCGGATCTGGGGGAACAGGTACGGCGAGCCGCCGGTCCGGCGTAGCTGCTCCTGGATGCGGGCCCACAGCGCCGGCGGAAGCGGAACGACGTGCCGGTGCTTGTCCTGGCGCTTCGCCGCGGTCTTGCGGTGGCTCGGGCCCATCGACCACACGCCCCAGCCCGGCATCTCGATCCAGTCGACGAAATCGACGGTCAGGGCGCCGGCGACGGGACGACGGCGCTGGCCGGTCGCGATGAGGAGCTCCAGCGACATCGAGACCGAGCGGTCGAGGATGCCGGATCGCGCGACCGCGACCGCGGTCCCGACCTCGGCCGGCGTCGCGATGTAGGTCCCCGGCTCCTTTCCGTTCGAGCGGACCTTGGCCTCGGTCGAGCGCTCGGGCGCCTTCAGGCCCGCCATCGTCGTCGTGACGCCGGAGAGGTGCTGCCGCCGGTCCTCGGCCATGTACCCCCAGAAGGGGCGCAGGACGCTGGCCAGGTGCTCGGCATGCCGCTCCCGACCGCTCGCGTGGATCTTGTCGACGATGACCGCGAGCTCCGACCGGGTGATGCCGCGGACCTGGCGATTGGCGAGGACCGCGAGCTCGGGTTGCCCGAGCATCACCCGGTAGTCGTTCCAGGTGTCGTGGCGGCGGATGCGCTTCACCTCCGCGAGGTACGATTCCCGCGCCTCCTCCCAGCGCCAGTTCAACAGGTGCGGGATCTCGGCCTCGAACGCCGCGACCAGGGCGGGGTCGCGCTGCGGCCGGGCATGCGCCATGCCGAGACCGACGTACTGGTCACGGAGCCACTCCTCACCGAGCTCGGCATGGGGCGAGTTGAGGGCCTTGCGCGCCGCCCCGGCGATGCTCCGGGCCTGCTCCAGATCGAGGATCCCCGGCACGCCGATCTTCAACCGCATCGTCCGGTCGCCCCTCTCGAACTTGAGGCCCCAGCTTGGGCCCCGCGGCTTGATGCGGAGGATGAGGCCGGGCGCCCCCTTGTCGATGACGTCGTAGGGGGTCACGCCCGCCTTCGCCTTCGCCACGTGCTTGTCGACGGATTGCTGGGTGAGGGTGACGGCCACGGGCTACTCCGACGAACAGGGGCGGAACTGGGGCGGGGACTCTGGGGCGGGGTTCGGCCTGGTCGCAAGAGGGGAAACGGTGTCATGGTGAAGACCGGCAGCGCCATCAGGGGGTTATGGCGGGGTCGTCAGGGCCTGAAAACGGGGGCGGAGTGCCTAGACACTTGGAATCATAATCCTTGTGTCGGGGGTTCAAATCCCTCCCTCGCTACCAAACTTTTCGCCCGCCTGGTCAACGACTTGGCGGGTTTTTCATTGGCCGAAACACGTTCCTGCAGGCTTGCAACACGCTGCAACGCGCCTTGTGGTTTTACAACGGGTTACGACCCGGCGTAGGTTGGTCCGCGCAACACGGATGAAACACGAGACTTTCTGAAAGCCGGCACAGCCTATGCCAGATAAAAACTTTCTTGAAACTTATCCGTTGTATCGGCCGATGAGCTTTGAGGTGAGTCAGTATCTATCAAGTATCCCTAAGCCGCAAACGAATTTTGCTTGCCCCATTTGTGAGTCAGTACAAACATATGCAATGAATAACCATTACCATGACTCGTATCCCTATCCCAATTATCTTTCCCACGGCGAACGTGTTAAGGCAAATTATGTCTGCCTTGGCTGCAGAACGCACAATAGAGTATTTTTTATATACCTTGATGCCGCTAGCAAGCAAATCACGAAGGTTGGCCAGCATCCAGCCTGGACAATAGATTCAGATGAAAATATTGAACAGATGCTTGGTAGTCATAAAAATTATTTGAGGAGAGGTCAAATCTGTGAGTCTCAAGGCTATGGAATTGCCGCCTTTGCATATTACAGACGCATTATTGAGGAAGTAATTGATGGCTTACTTGATAGGATACCTGCGCTCCTAAGTGATCAAGAAAAAGAGCAATACCAGGCAGCGCTCGAACGAACTAAAACTACTCGTGTGGCAGCTGAAAAAATTGAACTCGTCAAAGACCTTATGCCGCCGATCTTAAGGCCGAATAACATGAACCCGTTGAAAGCTCTGCATGAGGCTCTAAGCGAGGGTCTTCATTCTCAATCCGAAGAACAATGCCTTGAACTATCCGAAGTCATTCGGGGCGCTCTTGTGTTTCTGGCAACGCAGATCAATGTGTCTACAGCAGCGGCCAATTCTTTTACAGAAAGTATGAGAAAATTACTCGAGAAAAAGAGTGGCCGATCCTAACCTATAATATGCCGAAGCTTGCACGAAAATCGATGATCCTTGTGTGGCATTATTCGTCTAAATTAGTAGATCAAGCGCATTTCAGCTGGGTTCCCCTACGGTTGCGCACCCTCTCTATCGTCTTCAAAACACGCCCATCGCTTAACAATTCGCGTGGAAATGGACTTGCGCGTGAGCGTGGTATGTTGGCAGAACGCTCCAACCACGCTCATTTTCCGGCCGTCATCCAATGCGAGCGGGATATCTCGCTGTAGCTCCATCATCTGGAGCATCACGCTCTCCGGATCGGAGAGTAATACGTCCCAGTCGATCGCGCGCGCTTTTTTGACAAGCGCCGCATCCGACGGGGCGACGATGCAATTGCCGCTCTCGATCGCGAACGGCTGCCAGGGGGCTCGCCCATCCCGGTCGTGGCTCTGAAAGCCGTAGGCTTCCAGGCATCCCCGCTCACCCGACCATCCAGCCACTACGAACTCGGCGTCACGCGGGGTCTGGTCGGCGATTCCGCGCTTACCCATTTCGGTGCGGTACTGGTCATGCACCGCGCGGAACAGCACGGGCGCGGCGTCGGCGAGCCCATCGAATTCCGTGAAGTTGGCGGACACGTTGGCGACGAGCGACGGGATAAGGATGGACGGACCCCGAAGCGCGATCACTGCCGGCAGGTGTGCCAGGATCGCGACCTTCTGCCCCTCGTGCACAACTCGGCCATCCGGCAGCCAGCTTGCACCGTCCGTCGCGATGTGAATCGCATCCGGCGTGGCAAAGACGTTCATCGCGGTCATGCTGGAAACTCCGAAGGGGGACGAGGGCAGTGCTGCCGAGGGCGGCGCCCGCCTGGACGAAGGCGGCGCCTGAGATGCCGGCGAACGATGCGCCGGCTAGGCCAAGGAGAGGAGTGAGGCCTGCTGCGAGCGGGCCGGCGAAGGCCATGAGGGCAAGGCCCGCGATGCCGGCGACAATGGCGAGTGGGCTCTTGCTCCTGCCGCCGCCCGCGCCGCCTCCGCCACCACCGCCGTGCGGCAGGTAGACCACCACCACCGTGCAGTCGCGGGCGAGGTATTTCCGCGGCCACGGCTTCACCCGACCGGCGGTGATAATCTCGCCCTTGTCGTTCTTGACCGGCGGCACCTTCCAGCCGCGCAGCACCCACGATTCACCGATCGGCTTCGAGAGCTCGGAATCGCGCTGGACCGCGATCATGAACGGCCGGGAGCGGTCGACATGCGCGGCAATCACCTGAGGCAGGCGACGGCGACGGCGGTCCAGCGCGATAGGCTCGCCGATCTCGCGGCCAGCGGCGTTGACCTGGATGAGCTGCGACATGTGCGACTCCTATTCGGGGGCGCCCGCGGTGCATGTACAACTGCACCGCGGGCTCGGCCGTAGAAGCGCCGGCCTTTGCGCACCGACCACGCCCCCGAGAAAAAGGGCCGCCGGTTCCGGGTGTTTTGAGCCACCGCCCGGTGGGCGCCGCCGGAGAAAATGAAGAAACCCCGGCGATCTCGAATTCCTGCCGACCGCGGACCCTCCATCCCGCCGACCCTCGGGCGTCCCCGAGCCGCCCGACGCTGCAGAACGCCAGGCTGACCCGTTAGAACCCCCTCAGCCGCTCGCGAGACGCGATGGCAGCCGCCATGGGTCCGCGGTTCCGGCCGACTCGCTCCGCCTGCCGGCGCTCGAGCATGTCGGCGACCACCTCGAGCGAGCCGTCTTGCCCGCGGCGGACCTCGTGCGATCCGACCTTGTCCCCGCCCGGCGCCTCGTTGACGATGAGCTTGACGCCCGGGGCGCTGGTAGCGGCCGCACGGTACATGGCGCTGCTGTCCTGGCGCGCATCCGTCGCAGCCGTCATCCTGAGGGCATCGGCCGCGACGCTGACCGGGCCGCCGCGCTCATAGCCGGGCAGGCCTCCTAGGCGCAGCGCCTCGACTTTCTGCACGCCGCCATGTCGGCGCACGTCAGCCTGCGAGAAAACCACCTCACCGCGGTGGACGATGCCGGCCGGTTCCTTGCTCTGGCCAAGGCCGGTGTAGCCGCCCGATTCGAACAGCCGCACGCCGCCCGTCGGAGATCCGGCGGCCGCGCTCGCCACCGAGAAAATCAAGCTGAATGGCAAGTCGCCTCCACCGAACATCGACTTGAGCCCGCCCATCAGGCCGCCGACGGCATCGGAACCTGCGCTCGCGGCCGGCGCCGTTCCCAGCAGGTGGGCCAGCGGCCCCGTGCCGGACAGCACCATTGGCCGCCTCCCGGTACTCGACCGACGTCGTCTTCGTCAGACCCAGGGCCCGCAGGATCGCCGGGCCCGGGGCGCGACGACCCGCCAGGGCGTCGTGGACGTAGACAGGCGACACCCTGTTCTCGCGCGCGAAGGCCGTGCTACCCCCCGCTTTATCTATGCGCGCCCTCAGGCGCTCCCGCACTTCATCGACCGTCACGACTCGCTCCTGGCTATTGACTCGTAGAAGCGTAGTATGCGTGAAACGCGTTTACAAGGTCTGGCTCAGATTGCACCCAGTATAGACTTTTGGGTGCAATTTTGGCCACGGGCAAAAGCTTAGACTTTCGAAGGATTACATTATGAATGCTTGCTGTGCGGCGAAGGACGGAGAGCGTGATCCTTCAAGGATAGCGGCGCCAGTCCTTGTGATCCCCGCCTGGGAGCGGGCCTGCGAGGCCGTCCTGGAGCAGGATTGCCTGGCTCTCGGGAGGCGCCTTTCCCCTGTGGATAGGACCGATGAGCGGGTCCGGCGGGGGCGTATCGAGGACGCCTATCCCCGCGCCCACTACGAGCTCGCGCCCGGGACGGTGGCGGTCGTGGCGCCGGGGTCCGGACGCGTCCCGCACCGGGCCTACGTCGGCCGGGACGACGGGACGGTGGCCGAGATCTCGTTCATCGAGGCGGGGGACCGGCTGGACCCGGCCGGCGCGAATCGGCGCGCATGGCACCGGCGCGTGCGGGCTTCCGGCCTGACGGCGACGCCGACGCGGCACCGCATGGAGCCCGGGCACGGCTACGAGGCCGACGTCGTCTACGACCGCCATGGTCAGCCGCACGTCGCCCTCTGCACCAGAGCGGCCGACCGGTACGTATGGCTGCGGGCCGTGACGTATGCCGAGGCCCAAGCCCTCGGGGTGGCGTGACGTACCGAGGGCGGCGCGTGTCGTATGCGTCGCCCCGCGGCATCATCGAGAGGTCATGTCAGGGAGGGAATTTCACATGCTCAAGCTCATCGGCGCAGCCATCGCCCGGGCGCTCGCCGCCATGAAGCGCATCGCGCTCGTCCCGGTCATCGAGGGCGGCCGCCTCGTCTGGCGCGCGGTCCAGGCCCTGGCGCCGCACGATCCCATCGCGGAGGCCGAGGCGGCCATCGAGGCGCAGGCCGCGGAGCCCGCCCCGGCGCCGGTGGCGCTGTCCCCGGCCGAGCAGTGGGGCCGGGCGTCGGTAGCCTATCTGATGGGCGAGGAGCGGGAGGCCGCCGACCTGGACGACGCCGCTCGGTTCTATCTCGACCACCTCTCCCTGGATCAGCAGGTCGCCCTGTCGCAGAACGACGCCATCGTGATCGGCCGACACCTCCTCGGCGAGCGGCTCCTGCCCAGCCTGCCGCGCCCGATGACGCCGGCTGAGTACCGCAGCATGGAGGCGGCCCGCGCCGCCGCCGCGGCCGCCGCAGCGCACCACCGCCTGACGGGCGACGAGAACAAGCGCCGCCACTTCGTCGCCGTCCTCGACGAACTCATCGCCGAGCCGCCGCGCGCTGCCTGATCGCGCCACCGTCGGAACGACGAAGCCCGCCCCGGGCGATCGGGGCGAACTTTTTCATGCGCCAACGTGCTTGTGGATAACTTGTCTCACTTGCTGGTTTTCGCTTGATCTTCCTCGCGCGCACACGCCGTGGCATCCCGTGAGCACATCATGGCATGCGCAGCGCCCTTCTCAGCCCCGGGCCCGCTTGGCGGCGAGGGCCCGCAGCCGGATGGCGGCCCGCCAGCGGTCGAAATCGGCACGGGCCTGACGCTCGGCCTCGTCGAAGGCGTGCTGGGCCATGACGCGGTCGTAGGCCATCCGCCCGGCGACCGCGCGGATCGCGGCGGCTTCCCGGCGAACGGCATTGCGCGCCTGTTGCTGCTGGATGAGGATCGACCCGAGCGCCATGGCGCCACCCGTCAGGGCGGTGTCGAAGGTGGCGGCGACCTGGTGGGCGGAGGTGTGGTACGNCTGTTGCTGCTGGATGAGGATCGACCCGAGCGCCATGGCGCCACCCGTCAGGGCGGTGTCGAAGGTGGCGGCGACCTGGTGGGCGGAGGTGTGGTACGACATCAGGGCGGCCTCCAGGTGCGGCGGGTGTACGAACAGTGATCGGGATCCCCGAATCGATGTCCAGCCGTCGTCTGCCGACGTGGTTACCGAACTGCCTGGYCCCTGTGGACAGCCATGCCGCTTCGGCCGCTCGGTACGAACGGGGAGCACGTATAGYCGACCTGGCCTGGCCCCCCGTTACACCAGCACGATACGAACGCCCCTTCTGCAAGGCGATGTAGCCGACGAGGTCGGCGAGGGCCGTGTTCTGGGTCGCCGGCGCCGTCANCAGGGCGGCCTCCAGGTGCGGCGGGTGTACGAACAGTGATCGGGATCCCCGAATCGATGTCCAGCCGTCGTCTGCCGACGTGGTTACCGAACTGCCTGGTCCCTGTGGACAGCCATGCCGCTTCGGCCGCTCGGTACGAACGGGGAGCACGTATAGCCGACCTGGCCTGGCCCCCCGTTACACCAGCACGATACGAACGCCCCTTCTGCAAGGCGATGTAGCCGACGAGGTCGGCGAGGGCCGTGTTCTGGGTCGCCGGCGCCGTCACTGTCAGCACGTCGCCTTGGCTGACGAAGTACGGGTTGCCTCTGGTCGTCTTAAAGGTCGCCACGGCCTTGCCGGCCGCGAAGGCGACGGTCCCGATGGTCGACCCGTTCAGGGCTAGCGTCAGCGTCACCGCCGCGCTCGCCGGACGATGAGGAACCCGCTTTCGGCATAGCCGATGGAGTTCAGCCGAGCGGCCCACCGGACAATCAGTGTGCGAAATTCTGACCCCTTGCGGACATTCGGGGCGCTGCCGCTGAAGGTCCGGATGGGGTGGGTAGCGGTCCCTGGCCTTTTGCTCCAAAGCCGACATACTGCCTTCGACCCAAACGCAGTCGTTCACGTGTAGCCGTCCGGCTTTCGAAAGTGGACGTCTGTTCAGCCGCTACTCTGACAGTGACGCGCCCATCCCGGTCATTCAGTGTGCCTCCGCCGTGGTCGGAAGTCAGTTCGTCCCGCGCGCATGAGCGGAAGGCCAGGGGATCTCCGGCACCGGCGTCACCGGACCCTTGCCGGCGAACCATCCTGCCAGGTTCTAAACGCAGTCGTTCACGTGTAGCCGTCCGGCTTTCGAAAGTGGACGTCTGTTCAGCCGCTACTCTGACAGTGACGCGCCCATCCCGGTCATTCAGTGTGCCTCAGCCCTTGTCGGAAGTCAGTTCGTCCCGCGCGCATGAGCGGAAGGCCAGGGGATCTCCGGCACCGGCGTCACCGGACCCTTGCCGGCGAACCATCCTGCCAGGTTCTCGATGACGAGCTCGCCCATCATGCGCCGCGTGTGGTGCGAGGCCGATCCGACGTGCGGCAGCAGCACGGCGTTGTCGAGCGCCGCGAGTTCCGCYGGGACATGGGGCTCGTTGGCAAACACGTCGAGGCCAGCCGCGTGGATGGCCCCGCTGCGCAACGCCTCGATCAGCGCCGTCTCGTCGACCAGCGTGCCGCGGGCGACGTTCACGAGGATTCCGTCCGGTCCGAGCGCCGAGAGCACCTCCGCATCGACCAGGTGACGCGTTCCGTCGTTGCCCGGCGCGACCACGATCAGCACGTCGCAGGCTTTGGCTAGACCGACGACGCTGTCGTGGTAGGCGTATGTCACRCCGGGCCGCGGCCGCCGGCCGTGGTAGGCGATGCCCACCCCAAAGCCTTCCAGGCGTGACGCGATTGCCTGTCCGATGCGTCCGAGGCCGACGATGCCCACGGTCCGGCCGCGGAGGGACGCCGTGAGGGGGAACGTCCGTCGGGGCCAGCCACCCTCCCGCAGGTAACGGTCSGCCTGCGGGATACGGCGGACGGCGGCGAGCAGCAGGCCGAGCGCGAGATCGGCCACCTCCTCGGTGAGCACGTCAGGCGTATTGGTTACCATGATGCCGCGACGGGCGGCCTCCGCGGTATCGATGGTGTCGTACCCGACGCCGAAGTTGGAGACGATCTCCAGCCGTGGCAGGCGGTCGAACAGGTCGGGGCCGGCCGGCGCCTGGCCGCCGACGACGACCGCGCGGATGCGCGGCCCGACCACGCCGAGAAACGCGTCCCGGTCCTCCGCCAGATCGAGGCKGTGAAGCCGGAAGCGCTCGTCGAGCGAGCGCATCGTGTCCGGCAGGATCGCCTTCAGAAGAAGGATCTCCGGCTTCTCGCCAGCCGCCATGTCCCAGGGTTCCTCGTGCTTGCAAGGATGGTGCGTGCCGCTATCCCAGCGCCTGCTCGACCGCTTGGCCGCATGCCTGGGTATCGGCGTTGCCGCCGAGGTCGCGCGTGCGCAGGGTCCGCTCCGCCAGCACCCGCTCGATGCCGGTGACGATCTCGGTCGCCGCCTCGGCCTCGCCGAGGTGCTCCAGCATCATCGCCCCCGACCAGATCTGCCCGATTGGGTTGGCGATGCCCTGGCCGGCGATGTCGGGGGCCGAGCCGTGGACCGGCTCGAACACCGAGGGGAAGAGCCGCTCCGGATTGATGTTGCCCGATGGCGCGATGCCGATGGTACCTGTGCAGGCGGGACCGAGGTCGGAGAGGATGTCGCCGAAGAGGTTCGAGGCGACGACCACGTCGAACTTGTCCGGGTTCAGCACGAAATGCGCGGTCAGGATGTCGATGTGGTACTGGTCCCAGGTGACGTCCGGGTAGCGCTCCGCCACCGCCCGGACGCGCTCGTCCCAGTACGGCATCGTGATGGAGATGCCGTTCGACTTCGTCGCGGAGGTCAGGTGCCGGCGCGGGCGCCTCTGCGCCAGCTCGAAGGCGAACTTGAGGATGCGGTCGACCCCGTGGCGGGTCATGATTGTCTCCTGCAGGGCGAACTCCMGGTCGGTGCCGGCGAACATGCGTCCGCCCGCGTTCGAGTATTCGCCCTCGGTGTTCTCGCGGACCACCCAGAAGTCGATGTCGCCGGGCTTGCGGCCGGCCAGCGGGCTGGAAACCCCGGGCATKAGGCGCACGGGACGCAGGTTGGCGTACTGATCGAACTCCCGCCGGAACAGGATGAGCGAGCCCCAGAGGGAGATGTGGTCGGGCACCCTGTCGGGCATGCCCACCGCGCCGAAGAAGATGGCGTCGTGCYCCCCGATCTGGGCCTTCCAGTCCTCGGGCATCATCCGCCCGTGCTTCTCRTAGTAGTCGCAGGAGGCGAAATCGAACCAGTCGAGCTGCAGCTCGAAGCTATGACGCTTGGCGGCCTTCTCCAGCACACGGWCGCCCTCGGGAACGACTTCCTTGCCGATGCCGTCGCCGGGGATCACCGCGATCCGGTAGCCGCGTCGCGTCTGGGCCATCTCTGTTTCTCCGGGGACACTCAGCTTTGTCGTTCTGGGGTTACGATGGCCACATCAGTTTCGCGGTCGAGGGATTGTCCCCGAAGGATGTGTCCGTACGCTGCAGGATTTCGATGCGAACGCCGTCCGGACCATCGATGAARATGACGCGGAGCCCAGGCCSGGCCTCGGTGATGCCGGAAACGACTCGTGCGTCGCGATGCCGGAGCTCGCGCATGGCCGTTTCGATGTCGTCGACGGCGAGGTCGATGTGCTCAATTCCGAGATGAGGCGGCACGGCTGCGCCGTTGAGGTCGTCTGGGGCTTGCTCGATGAACAGCGTCAGGCCGCCCAGGGAGATCGTCACCCGGGTGACGGCGGGAGAGCCGTCCCAGCGGATCTCCCGACCGCCGAGGGTGTCGACGTAGAACCGGGCCGCGGCGACGGCATCCCGGCTGCGCAGATGAAGGTGGTCGCAGCGGCAATCCATCGGTCCCGTCCCTTTCGTGGCTCCGCGACGGCATCCCGGCTGCGCAGATGAAGGTGGTCGCAGCGGCAATCCATCGGTCCCGTCCCTTTCGTGGCTCCGGCTTCGCGCCGGACAATCGGCATCCAAGTTCCGTGCGCCGGCGGGACCCACGGCCCGCCGGCGCCCTCGACTGGCTGTTACTCGGCCAGTGAGTTCGGGGGCATGAGACGGCAGCGTCAGCAAGGTGATGTTGCCGGGCACCACGAGGTCGGCGGCTACATGCCAGCCGGCGCCGTCGAGGATCAGGACAGCGTGAGCCCCGGGATCGACGGCGCGGCTGATCTCGGCCAGATGCGCGTTCATGGCCGGCGTGGCGCAGCAGGGCAGGACAAGGCCGGCGCCCTTGCCCTTCTCGGGACAGATCGCCCCGAAGATGTAGGCGGAAGCCGTGCGTTGATCCTTCGGGGCCGCGGGCCGGCTGCCCTTGCGGGTCCAGCGTCGCGGCGCGGTGTTCTTCTGGCCGACGCGGGCCTCGTCCTGCCACCAGAGTTCGAGCGGCATGCCGGCCGGCAGCGTGGCGCGGATCGCTCTCAGAGCCTGTTTGAGGTCGAGACCTTATGCTGGATTGTTGAGAGCGTTGGCGGCGATGAGGCAAGCCACGCAAGCGAGGCGGCCGGTTGCGACATCGAGGCGTCCGGCCCGCTCGCGGTTCAGGCCACCCCAGTGACTGAACCAGCCGAAGGTGCGCTCCACGACCCAGCGGCGCTCCAGCACCACGAAGCCCTTCTGGTCCGGGTGCTTCTCGATGACCCGGCGGCGCATGCCGTGGACGTTGCACCACACCTCGCAGCGCTCGGCTCGGAAGACGCTGTCGAAGAGGCCCAGACGCAGGCTCGGCCAGAACGGCTTGTCCTCGTCCAGCGCCGACAGCGCGTCACAGTCCTGCACGTTGGCCGCCACCACCGCCATGGCGAGGATGTGACCCTCGGCATCGACCATCATCACGCGCTTGCGGCCGACCACCCTCTTGGCAGCGTCGTAGCCGCGCGGCCCGCGCACGCCGATACACTTGACGCTCTGGGTATCGATGATCGCCAGCCGCGGTGTGGATCGCCGTCCGCAGCGGCGGCGCTGACGGCGGGCCAGCGCCCGCATCAGGGTGTCGAACAGCCCCTTCTCCACCCAGCGCCGGAACCAGCCGTAGACGGTGCGCCAGGGCAGGAAACCGTCGGGCAGAGCCCGCCAGCCACCGCCCGTCCGCAGATGCCAAGCAACCGCCGCCATGACTTGGCGCGCCGACTTGGCGTTCGATCGAGCCGGCGGGTCCGCCCGTTCCAGAGAGCGGGCTACCTCGTCCAGGCCCGCTTGAGCCACTACATCCTTCAGGCGCGTCTCATGGCGCGTCCGATGCCGGTCCGTCCACATCTGCTCTCCACGCCGCCCCGCCAGGCGCATGCCGGTTGCACACCAGAGACAGATGGGGACGACTGGCGGAGGACCTCAAACAGGCTCTCAGGCGGGCGGGGAGGTTTTTTTAAACGCCGTCAGGGCTTCCGGGTCCTGCTGGTGATGGCGCGGGCGAGCCGACAGCTTGGCATAGCCCATCCGCTTCACCTCCCGCCCGACGCTGCTCTCGTCGAGGCTGATCCCGAAGCGCTCGAACAGCCAAGCGGCCATGTCCTTCAGCCGCCACCGGACTACGCCGTGCCGCTGCAGGTCCGGCCCTTCCTCAATGACGGCCGCCAAGGCCTGCCGCTGAGCATCGTCGAGTTTGGGCCGCGGGCCGGGCTTCTTGCGCTCGATCAGGCCGTCCGGGCCGGCCGCATTGAAGGCCAGAACCCAGTCGCGCACCGTCTTCAAGCCGACGGCGCCGATCCGGGCAGCCTGGGTGCGGCTTTCGCCTTCGTAGATCGCGGCCAACGCCAGAAGCCGCCGGCTCTGACCGGCATCGCGGCTCGTTCGGGCCAGACGACGCAGGGCAGCAGCATCAAAGTCCTCGTGCAGATCCACGGCCTTCGACATGGCAAACCTCCTGGCTCGCCAGATCGAATCACACCTGCCGCTCACGCGTAAACCCGTGAGTCCTCAGCCATGCCAATTGGTATAAGGGGGGACATTGTGTCCCTCGTCATCCGCGCCTTACAGGGCGGGCTGCTTATCTATTCGTGCGCACGGGGGCACGGGGCAGGGTCTTGGATCGGAATGCGCCGACCTCGTACGGTGGGCTATTCGTGCGCACGGGGGCACGGGGTCCGGCCACCGAGATCTAGCGTCCCTCGATGCCGAGGTCGAGTTGGTCGCTGGCGTCATCCACAGCCGGAATTGGCCCGCCTTCGACAGCCCACCGTTCAAGCGCAGGGCGCGCCGGGAGGGCCGGCTCCTCGAATGGGGCGAGCCTTCCGAGGTCGCGGAGGGCGCGCAGGTTACGCTCCCGCTGCGCCATGCGCTCCGACCGCTCGTCCTCGTCGAAGGCCTCCTCGTCGGAGATGCCCGAGGCGACCTCGAACAGGCGCGTGAGACGGGCGCGGCCCGCGTCGTCCGGCGCCGCGAGCGCCAGGATGTGGTGCCAGTCGCCCTCGTCCGTCGCCCCGTCCAGGAGGCGGGCGACCGCCATACTTTCGAGCAGGGACCTGACGTGCCAGTCCTCGACCGGCTCGTCCTCCCCCATCGGGGCGCCGATGCCCGCGTTGCCGAGCGCGCAGTAGACCTCGCCGTAGGCGTGCTCCTCGGCGGTGAGAGCCGTGAACCGGCGGAGGGACTCGCGCTCCGGCTCCGTCACGTGCTCCCAAACGTAGTCCCCGACCGGGAGCCGCGCCCGGTCCATCCGATGCCCACTCACGCCAAAACTCCCGTCGCAGGGCTGGATGCCCCGTACGGGAGTAGAATTGGATTCGTGCTCCAAAGTCTATCCTACAACCTGGACTCTCGCGTGTCATGGTAAAGTAGGCAAAGCGGTTAACAGGTGGTTAACTCGCCAGGGCTATAGCCTCGTCGTACGCCTCAAGGAATTCGGCCGCGCCGCCGTCCTGGCAGATGACGTGCAGGTAGGCCGAGAGCTCGCTGTGACGCGTCTCGTTCTCGCGGCCCATCAGGTGCTCGCGCAGGACAAGGTGTCGCTCGCCCGGCGGTATGGTCCGGCGGGTCCAGTGGTCGGTCTGCTGCGCCTGACGAGAACGGCAGCATGCCGAGGGACGCGGTCGAGGATGCAGTCCGGCAAGGCGCCCGCCGGGTGCGGCTCTAGCCGGGCATGCCCCCGGCCCTGAGCCTGCCGGGTCGGGACGAGGTACAAAGAATCGCCGTTATTGCCGAGAAAGTACCTTGTAGGCCCGGCTCACCTTCCGCAACATTATCCGGGGGCGGTCGTGACGAGTCGCCCGAGGCCATTGCCAAGCACCCGCCGGCGGGCCGGGCAGGCCGACTATGGTGAAGACTCAATCAGCTTGTCCGTGAGCAAGACTGCTAAGCGCCATTAGCGGCCTTTAGCACAGGAGCGCTGGAATGACCGCTTGGCCCATAAGAGCCGCCATTGACGTGGGATGGCAGGTCCGGGCGGACACAACATTCTCATGTTGTGGCCCATTNGCACAGGAGCGCTGGAATGACCGCTTGGCCCATAAGAGCCGCCATTGACGTGGGATGGCAGGTCCGGGCGGACACAACATTCTCATGTTGTGGCCCATTAAACCGTTAGCAGGATGCCTCGTACACGCACGTCGACAGCGGTCCCCGCGCCAAGGGAATGTCCATGTCGGCGGTCATCCGATCTCGGGCGGCGAACCGCCCGGGACGCCCAGCGGTTCGTTCGAGGGCGGCATCTCGTCAGGTCCGAAGTCAGGCACGCCGCGCGGCTCTGGAAGCGGGCTCTGGTCGGGACTGGGTGGATGCGCAGGCGATGGGTCGGGGAACGTCGGGATCGGGCGGTCGGGAAAATTCGGGTTCGCCATGGTGGGATTCCTGTTCGCTGGTGATGGGAAAAACGACGCGCGGTCGCGTCAGCCCATGAAGTGCCAAGCTACCTCGGATCTGGTCCGCCCATCGTCGACCACCCCATCGGGGCGCAGGCCGACCTCGTCGATCCGGGCCTTCTCGGAGTGGTCGAGGGCGAAGTCCCGTTCCTTCGCGGCGGCGGCATGCTCGCCTTTAGCCAGATGCCTAGCCGAATGCCGGTAATGGGCGGCGGCCCGGTCGTGCTGGTGYGCGGCCTCCTCGCACGCCCGCGCCATCTTGCTCATAGCCATGGTCGTTCTCCTGGAGGGGGKGTTCGGAAGCCGCGTCAGCCCGCCGTCAGCCGCGAACCTGGGTCTGGGCCATKTCGCGGTTCCAGGTAGTCCTGGCGGCCTCGCGGGCGGCACGGGCGGCGTTCGCGGTGGCCGTGGCGGCCTTGACGATGGCGGCGCGGGCACCCGATGCGGCCCGGCGTACGGCCGCCATGTTCGACCGCAGCGATGCCTCGGCGGCATCCTGCGACTTCTCCATCGCCGCTTGCGTCGCCGCGACCGACTTGCGTGCGGAATCGGCGGCCTTGAGCATCGACGCGTTGGCCGCGATGCCTGCGRCCCGGTTGGCGTCGGCGATCTTGGCCTCGGCCCGGTTGGCGGCCTCCGCCGCGTCCGTGACGAGCTTCCCGATCATGTCGGCGGATTGCTTCGGGGCGCCCTTCASCGCCGCCTTCGAGGCCTGCATCGCGAGCCGGGCCGCCTCGCGGGCCGCATCGGCGGCCTCGTTCGCCTCGCGCCMGGCCTCACGCATCGTCGCCGCGGCATCCGTGGAGGGCGTCATCGGCGCTTGCGCCATGGCCGTGGTCATCGTCGTCAGGGCGAGGAAGGTCGCCGTCAGKGCCGTCATCGTACGCATGGTTGGATCCAATCGTGTCTTGGGGATGGGAGGCAGGGCAAGCCTGCTGAGGGGTTGGGCTCAATCGACCTGCGGGGTCTTGGAGGCGGCGCCCCAATAGGCGTYCGCCTTCGCCGTCTGCTGGGCGAACGGCTCCGCCTTCACGAACCGGCCCTCGACGATGCGGGGGGCCTGGTCCATGGCGTCCTTGCTCGTGTCGAGGACGAGGATGTTCAGGTTGGGCGAGACCTTGAACCGGTCCCACGGGACCGCGACGTGGCGTTCGCCGAGGCCGAAGACGCCGCCGCGGGCGACGACGAGGTAGGCGATCCCACCGCCCTCGGCCCCCATGACGATGTCGTCCACGCTGCCGAGTGCCACGTTGCCCRGTGTGCGCACTTCGCTTCCGAGCAGGTCGTCCGACCGGAAGGCGGCGGCCCGGCTCACGACCGGCCGCGCSAGCGAAAGCTCCTGCTTGCGGAAGCCCAGGGCGTTCGCGACCCGGAGATCACGACCCTGCATGCCGGTCTTGTACTGGTCGTAGCTGGCCTGGATCTGGACGAGCACGTCCTCGCACGGCTGCTGCATGCCGTGACGCGCCAGGATGTCGGCGGCGGAGAGGAGCACCCGGACCTCGTATCCGGGGCGGGCGTTCGCGTACCCCATCATCGCGGAGGCGGCGCCCATCGCCATGCCGTTGTTCCCGGCCATGCCGCCGAACCAGTAGCCGCCGAGCGGATAGCCGTAGCCGTAGCCCGACCCGCCGAGCCAGTAGCCGTCCTTCTCCATCCGGGCGTCGAACGCCTTGAGGTGGTCGAGGCATGCCTGCGCCGGCTTGGCCTCCGTCTCCACCATGGGTCCAGCCTTCGGCTCCTCGGCTGCCCGGAGCGGGGCCATAAGGGAGAGCGAAAGGACCGCCCCGAGAGCGATGGATCTGGCAGGCCGTTGCATGATCGGTTTCCGGGATGGCGGGCACCCAAAGGCTGTGCGCCCCGTCCACCCCTCCTGTCTGACCGCTCCGCCGCCTCGGTACTTTGTCCTGGATCAAGGCCGACCCAGGTCGGTCCGTGCTTCCTTCCGGCCATCGATCCYGAGGATCAAGGACAGAGCGCCGACATGAACGTGGCCAGTATCATGGTCTCCGTGGACCTCGGCCCCGCCGCGGCGGACCGCATCCAACTCGCGGCCTCCCTCGCCGGGCGGTTCGAGGCCGAGCTCATCGGCGTGGCGGCCCGCCAGGTATCGCCGCCGGCATACTCCACGAGCGCCTACGCGGCCCTCCAGGTCACCGACGTCGAAGTGGCCCGAGCGGCTGAGGACTTGGCGCAGGCGAAKCTCGTCTTCGAGCGCAACGTCGAGGGCGTCGCCAGGACCGACTGGCGTTCGGACATAGCCGAACCCTCGACCTACCTCGCTAGGCAGGCCAGGGCGGCCGACGTGGTGGTGGTGGGCCGTTGGGGCGTTCCCGATCCCCAGCCCGGCTTCCTGGGCGTGCTGCCCGGCCCCTTCGTCGTGGARGCCGGACGTCCGGTCCTCGTCGCGCCGCCCGGGATCGAGTCGCTTCGCATCGGCCGTGTCGTCGTCGCCTGGAAGGACACCCTGGAAGCGCGCCGCGCCGTCCTCCACAGCCTACCGTTCCTCGAACGGTCGGATCAGGTTCTCGTCGTCGCCGTCGGCCGGGAGGCGGAGGGCGACGGCATCGACGACGTGGCCAACTACCTCTCCMGGCACKGCCTGGCGGTCACGGCACATCGGCTCGGCAACGACGATGCGGGCGCGGGCGAGGCGATCCTSGGTTTCSTSGCACGCGAGGATGCGGACCTGCTCGTCATGGGCGCTTACGGACATTCCAGGTTGCGCGAATGGATGTTCGGCGGCGTCACCCGGGACGTCCTGCAGAACACCCCCGTCTGCTGCCTGATGAGCAATTGACCGCCCCCCGACAGGCGGGAGCCGCCATCYCATTCCGACGGAGACCCACATGATAGAACTGTTCGACCGCGAGGGCCGGGAAGCCGCCTTCTGCCGCGACGGGCACTCCGTCTACCTYTGGGACGGGACGCCCGCGGCCTACCTCGACGGCGACGCGGTCTACGCCTATTCCGGCCGGCTCATCGGCTGGACSAGGGACGGCTGGATCTCGGACGAGGCGGGCGGTCGCCTCCTGTTCGAGTTCGACGCCGTCGGCGGCCCGGAGAAGCCGAGGCGCCAAACCAAGACCACGNAGGGACGGCTGGATCTCGGACGAGGCGGGCGGTCGCCTCCTGTTCGAGTTCGACGCCGTCGGCGGCCCGGAGAAGCCGAGGCGCCAAACCAAGACCACGGCGGGGCCGAGAGGCACCAAGCCGGCCAAGGGAACCCCGGAGCCCGTCTCGCCACGCCCGGCCCCGTCGCAAGCATGGTCCGACCGGTCCTTCGCCGAACTCGTCTGACCCCGGTGCCGTCCGTACCGTCCCTCAGCATGGACGCACACGCTTCCCCTCATGCATCACGCGCCCACGCCGCGAACGTCCTCCTCGTTTGTACCGGAAGGCTGAAGCGCATGGCCGAGCGCCTGAATGCTCTCGGTGATGTGGGTCAGCACCGTCCGTATCCTCGGCGTGTCGCGATTGTCCTTATGGACCAGCAAGAGGATGTCGGCRCTGGGAGGCTCGGGAGGGCGCGGCCCGGCTGGAACTGCGCGT
>NZ_LMQV01000040.1 GCF_001425465.1 Methylobacterium sp. Leaf456 | reverse complement strand
CATGACGTTGACGACGACGAGGCCGATGACGAGCGCGAGGGTCGAGACGACCTCGAAGTAGAGAGCCAGGATCAAACTCTCAAGTTGAAGAGTTAGATCTCAGCTGATCACAACATAAACGGAGTGCTCACATCCGTCTCACCCGCGTTTCCACGAATGAACGGTGAGCTTCCGAAACGTCGGTCCAGCGTCATACTCTCACGGCTCGGCCTCTCGACCGAACCCGCAAGGACATGAACAAGCCGCCCGCGTTTCTCTTTCTCGATATCTACTTGTCAAAGAGCGCGAAGCCTRCACCCAAGGTGCAATCTTCCGCCGCCGACGCGCCATCGTCCCGGTTGCCCGGCCCGATCAGCCCCGTCTTCAGCGAGTGGTCCGCGGCGGTCCCGTTCACGCAGCGACCGCAGTCGTTGTCGGGAGGTCCGCCCGAGCGGTCCGTGGCGTCTAGAGCCGGCGAACCGTCCTGTCAACCGTCATCCGATCGACACATCCGGGACACGAAGGACAGCGATCGTCCGATCCAGTCGCCCGGATCAGCGTGCCGCCCNGCCGGCGAACCGTCCTGTCAACCGTCATCCGATCGACACATCCGGGACACGAAGGACAGCGATCGTCCGATCCAGTCGCCCGGATCAGCGTGCCGCCCATCAGTCACGAAGACCGTCGGTTCGCTGTGCCGCCCAAGTGRTGGGCCGCGGCGCCCCGTCGGTGACGTGCTTCTACGAGGGCACACCGCCCCCGTCAATCGGAAAAACGAGAAAAGTKCGAGAAAGCCCGCCACGGGCCCGCCTGACGCCGCTTCGCGCGGGCGAGCGTCTTGTAGTGGCGGNAGCCGGCGAACCGTCCTGTCAACCGTCATCCGATCGACACATCCGGGACACGAAGGACAGCGATCGTCCGATCCAGTCGCCCGGATCAGCGTGCCGCCCCATCAGTCACGAAGACCGTCGGTTCGCTGTGCCGCCCAAGTGGTGGGCCGCGGCGCCCCGTCGGTGACGTGCTTCTACGAGGGCACACCGCCCCCGTCAATCGGAAAAACGAGAAAAGTTCGAGAAAGCCCGCCACGGGCCCGCCTGACGCAATCGAAGCCCCGTCGCCGGAAGGGGCGTACCCTTCCGGCGAATGAGGTCCGGACCGTCCGCGTCAGGCGGCACGGACGTTGGCGAGGAAGTCCTCCACTTCGCTGCGCAGCTGCTGCGATTGCAGCGCGAGCTGGTCGGAGGCGCCGGCGACACTGGAGGCGGCGTGCCCGGCCTCGTCTGCGGACTGCGCCACCGCGACGATGTCGGCGGTCATCTCGCTGGTGCCGGTCGAGGCCTGGACCATGGAGCGGACGATCTCCTGGGTCGTGGCACCCTGTTCCTCTACCGCGGCGGCGATGCTGTTGGTGACGCGGTTGATCGCCTCGATCTCTCCGGTGATCATCTGGATCGCCTGCGAGGCCCCTTGCGTCGCCGCCTGGATCGCGCCGACCTGCTGGGCGATCTCGCTCGTCGCCCGCGCGGTCTGTCCGGCGAGCTCCTTCACCTCCGCGGCGACCACCGCGAAGCCGCGGCCCGCCTCCCCGGCGCGGGCCGCCTCGATGGTGGCGTTCAGGGCCAGAAGGTTGGTCTGGCTGGCGATGGTCGAGACGAGATCCACGATGTCGCCGATGCGGGCGGCGGCGGTGGCGAGCGCCGTCATGGTCTGGTCCGTGCTCGCCGCCCCCTGGACGGCGCGCGCCGAGAGGCCGGCGGCCTGCTCGACCTGACGGCCGATCTCCTCGACGGTGGCGCCGAGTTCCTCCGCCGCCGAGGCGACGGCGTTGACGTTGCCCGCGGTCTGGTGGGCGGCGCTCGCCGCGCTGCTGGAGCGGCGCGAGGTGTCCTCCACAGTACCGCGCATGATGCCGGACGAGGCCTGGAGTTCGCCGACCGCGCCGGACAGGCGCTCGACGATGCCGCCGACGGTCGATTCGAACCGGCCGGCGAGGTCGCGCAGCATCGCACGCCGGGCCTGCTCCTCGCGCAGGCGCTGAGCCTCGGTGGTCTGGAGCTGCTGCGCCGCGTCCTCCAGCGAGACGTCGCGGATCGTCGCGACGGCGCGGGCGATGTCGCCGATCTCGTCGGCGCGGCGGCTGCCGGGCACCTCATCGACGGTCTGACGGGCGGCGAGTCGTTCGAGCGCCCGCGTCAGGGCGCCGAGCGGGCGCACGATCGAGCGGGCGAGCCACAGCCCGATCACGGCGGTGCCGAGGAGGACGATCAGGCCGATGACCGCGAGCGTCACCGAGAGCGACCGGACGGCGGCCACCGCCTCGGCCTCGCTCTGCTCGGCGATGACGCTCCACGGCGCGCCGAGCACCGAGACCGAGGCGACCGCCGCCATGGTGCGCCCGTCCGGGCCGGTGAAGTCGAAGCTGTTGCCCCCAGCGATCTGCGCCTTCTCGATGCCGAGCGCGGAGAGCGGCGCGCCGGCCTTGATCCCGCCGCTCAGCGGCGTGCTGCGCAGGAGCCCGTCCGGGCCGGCGGCGACGACCTGCCCGGTCTGACCGAGGCCGTCGCGCTTCATCAGCGAGCGGTCGAACAGGGCCGGCGTGACCCGCATGACGATGAAGCCGACCCGCTCGGCGGCCTGCGCCGTGCCCATGGCGACGTTGGCGCGCCGCGTCACCGGGCGGCCGATGAAGGCGGAAGCGCCCTCCCCTGCCGGATAGGCCGAAAAATCCTCGAACAGCACCGCGTCCGCGTCGCCCGCTTTCAGGCGCTCGAAGAGGCGGGCGAGGCCGGTGTCTTTCAGCGGCGGCTCGGCCAGGGACCCGGCGAAGTCGGCGTCCTTGCGGGTGGTGTAAACGACGCGCCCGGCCTGATCGACGAACAGGAGGTCGGCGTAGCCGTCATGGGCGACGATCTTGCGGGCGGCCTCCTGCACCTTGGCGTGGCGGCGCCCGTACATCGTGCCGGTGGCGGCGCCGTCGAAGGCGAGGCGCGCGTCCGCGCTCGGTAGGTCGCGGATCGCTTGCAAAACCTTCTCGGTGTCGGGCTTAGCCAGATCGAGGTTCTCGACCAGATCAACGAAATTCGAGGCGATTTGCGGGTTGGCCGCCGCGACCTCGAAATCGGTGCGCAGGCGTTCGGCGGTCAGCTCGACGCTGTCCTTGCGCAGGGAGGCGGCGAGTTGAAGGCGCTCGCGCGCCGCGTCGAACAGGCCATCCTTGGCGGAGGACCAGCTGAAGCCGCCCATGGCCGTCGCGCTGAGCAGGGCGAGCCCGATCATCGCGGCGGGCAGGCGGGCGCTGAGTTTCGACAGGGAGAGCATGGGAGGCCTTGGGGGTGAAACGGTCCTCAGCCTTGTTACATTTGTAAATTTTAAGAAGGCCTAAACCCTCCCCAGACCTCTTCTGCTATCGCCCAAGTCGGAAAAAGTACCGCGCAACTGAGAGTTTGACGATCAACAGGTGTGAAGGATACCACCGGTCAGCGAGAGGTGCGGAACACCTGCAAGTCGAGATCGCGAACTTTCTTGCGCAGGGTGTTGCGGTTGACGCCGAGCAGCTCGGCAGCGCGGATCTGATTGCCGCGGGTGGCGGCGAGCGCCGCGCCGATCAGCGGGCCTTCGATCTCCCGCAGGATGCGGTGGTAGAGGCCGGGCGGGGGCAGCGTGTCGCGGTAGCCGGAAAAATAGTCGGCGAGGTGGCGCTCGACCGCGCCCGACAGGGTCTCGTTGTCGGAGGCGCCGTTCTTGCGCGCCGTGCCATTGGCGGCGGCGGGCTGGGCCAGCGGCAGGGTGTCGAGTTCGGCCTCGATCACCGGACCGGTGATGGTCTCCTGCGGGTAGAGGGCGGCCAGACGCCGGACGAGGTTTTCCAGTTCGCGCACGTTGCCGGGCCAGCGGTAGCGCTTGAGCCGCTCCATGGCGTCGCCGTCGAGCGTCTTGCGGGTCAGGCCCTCGCGCTCGACCAGCACGAAGAAGTGGCGGATCAGGTCGGGCACGTCCTCGGCGCGCTCGCGCAGGGCCGGCAGGCGCAAGGGGACGACGTTGAGGCGGAAGAACAGGTCCTCGCGGAAGATCCCTTGCTGGATCGAGACGCGCAGGTCCTTGTTGGTGGCCGCAATGATGCGGACGTTGGTCTTGATCGGCACGCGCCCGCCGACGGTGGTGTACTCGCCCTGCTGAAGCACGCGCAGGAGCCGGGTCTGGGCCTCCATCGGCATGTCGCCGATCTCATCGAGGAACAGCGTGCCGCCCTCGGCTTGCTCGAACCGTCCTGCCGAGCGCGACAGCGCTCCCGTGAAGGCGCCCTTCTCGTGGCCGAAGAGTTCGGATTCGATCAGGTCGCGCGGGATCGCCGCCATGTTGACGGGGACGAACGGGCCGGTGCGGCGGCGTCCGTAATCGTGGAGCGCCCGCGCCACCAGTTCCTTTCCGGTGCCGGACTCGCCGGTGATCATCACGGTGAGGTCGGTCGGCATCAGGCGGGCGAGCGCCCGGTAGATCTCCTGCATGGCCGGCGAGCGGCCGACCAGCGGGATGTCCTCGTTCTCCGGCCCCGCCCCGGGCGCGGGCGTCCCGCGAGGACGGGACAACGCCCGACCGACGATGGCAGTCAGCTCCTTCAGGTCGAAAGGCTTGGGCAGGTATTCGTAGGCGCCGCGCTCGGAGGCGCGGATCGCCGTCATGAAGGTGTTCTGCGCGCTCATGACGATGATCGGCAGTTCGGGCCGCACCCGCTTGATGCGCGGCAGCAGGTCGAACACGTTCTCGTCGGGCATCACCACGTCGGTGATGACGAGATCGCCCTCCCCTTGCGCGACCCAGCGCCAGAGCGTGGCGCAGTTCGAGGTGGTGCGGACCTCGTAGCCCGCCCGCGACAGCGCTTGGTTGAGCACGGTGCGGATCGCTGCGTCGTCATCCGCGACGATGATGTGGCCGTTGGGCATGACTCTCGAACTCAACGCTCCGCGGCCGATTCGCGCCCGTCACGGGCGCTCGACATGGGAAGCAGGATACGGAAGGCAGTTCGGCGGGGAACGGGATCGCACTCGACGATGCCCCCATGATCGCCGACGATCTTGGCCACCAATGCAAGTCCGAGGCCGGAACCTTGAGCTTTGGTGGTTACGAAGGGATCGAACAGGTCGCTCAGCATGTCGGGCGGGATGCCCGGCCCGTTGTCGCGGACCGCCACCTCGATCGGCAGGCTGACGCGCTCGCGCGAGCCCGGCACCTGCAGGCGCAAGCCGGTGCGGAAGGCGGTCGAGAGGGTGATCTCGCCCTCCACCGTGTCGGTGCCGATCGCTTCCGCGGCATTCTTCACGAGGTTGAGGATCACCTGGATCAGCTGATCGCGGTTGCCGAGCACGGGGGGCAACGAGGGATCGTAATTCTCTATGAAGCGGATGTGACGGGCGAAGCCGCTTTGCGCCGAGCGCTTCACCTGATCGAGCACGCCGTGGACGTTGACCGGCCCGCGCTCCACCGGGCGCTCCTCGCCGAACAGCTCCATCCGCTCGACGATGCGCACGATCCGGTCCGACTCGTCGCAGATCAGCCGGGTCAGCACCCGGTCCTCGTCCTCGCGGTCGAGTTCCAGCAGTTGTGCCGCGCCGCGGATGCCGGCGAGGGGGTTCTTGATCTCGTGGGCCAGCATCGCGCCGAGCGCGATCATCGAGCGGGCGGCGCCGCGATGGGTGAACTGGCGGTTCATCTTGTCGGCGATGGTGCGCTCCTGGAGCATGAGCACCACCGAGTCGTCCTCGTCACGCAGCGGCGTGGCGAAGACATCGACGCTGCGCTCCGCACCCGAGCGCGGCTGGATCAGCTCGACGCGGTACTCGGCGACCGAGGAACGGCGGCGGCGCACCTCGGCCACCAGCGCGATGATCGGCGAGGCGAACGGGATGATGTCGCGCAGGCGCCCCCGCAGCATCACCTTGGCGGAGGCATCGAAGAACAGTTCGGCAGCGTGGTTGACCCGCAGGATGCGCTCGTCCGGGCCGATGGTGAGCACCGGCAGCGGCAGCGCGTTGAGAACGGCTTCGGCCGCCGGCAGGGAGGCGGGATCGGGCTCGTCGCCAGAGAGGCTCATGCTGTGGCTTATGGGACTCATGCGGCCTCGCCCATCGTCGTGCCGGAGGATGCCGGGTCGAGAAAGGCCCGTCGAAGCAAGGTCAGGGCCTCCGCCGGATCCGCGGTGGTGACGAGGCGGCGCCGGTCGCTCAGGTTCAGCGCGCCGGGGCCGGCGGCGTCGGCATAGGCCGCCAGATGCTTGCGGGCGTGGCGCGCGCCCATCGCCGGCCCGTAGAGCGCGATCAGCCCCTCGTAATGCTCTGATGCCGCCGCCGCCCGCGCCTCGGCGGAGAGGGGCGCGACCGGGCGACCGGCGAGCCCCGCCGCGATGGCGCCGACGAGCCAGGGCCGGCCGACCGCCGCGCGCCCGACCATGACGCCCGCCGCGCCCGAGGCCGCGAGGCAGGCGCGGGCCTCCTCCAGGCTCGTCACGTCGCCGTTGGCGATCACCGGCAGGCGGGTCGCCGCGACCACCGCCCGGATCGCCGACCAATCGGCGTTGCCCTTGTAGAATTGCTGCCGGGTGCGGCCGTGGACGGTGATTCCGTTCAGGCCGAGCGCCTCGGCGCGGCGGGCCAGCTCCGGCGCGTTGAGGCTGGTGTGGTCCCAGCCGAGCCGCATCTTCACCGTGACCGGCACCGTCACCGCCGCGCGCACGGCAGCGAGCAGGCGGGCGGCATGGTCGAGGTCGCGCATCAGCGCGGAGCCGGATTCACCGCCGGTCACGGTCTTGGCCGGGCAGCCCATATTGATGTCGATGGCGTCGGCGCCGTTGGCGACCGCGATGCGGGCCGCCTCCGCCATCGGTTTTTCCGCAAAGCCGGCGAGCTGGACGACGTGGGGGCTGACGCCCTGCCCTTCCGCCCGCACCTGCGATTCGGCATCGCCGCGAGCGAGTTCGGCCGCCGCCACCATCTCGGAGACGACGGCGCTCGCCCCGAGCCTCTGGGCGATGCGGCGCATATGAAGGTCGGTGACGCCCGACAGCGGAGCGAGCAGCACCGGCGGCGAGCCTGCGCGCCGGACGTCCGCGGAGCGCAGGGCGCTCAAATAATGGTCAGGCTTCATTCTGCCCAATAAGTAGCCAAAGCCCGGCCGGACGCAAGCGCCGCCTGCGTTTGCCTCTGGACATTCCGACGCATATGAGCCCTGCACTCCAGGCTTTCCCCAACCAAAATCAATCGAGGCTCGACCATGTCCGACAGCGCCGCGCGGCTTCAGGTGGCCGCTGTCGTGGTGGCGGCGGGCAAGGGTCTGCGCGTCGGCGGCGACCTGCCGAAGCAATATCGCCGGGTCGGCGGGCGCGCCGTCCTGACCCGGACGTTGGCGGCTCTGGCGGAATCGCCCCGCATTGCCCGCATCCAGCCGGTGATCGCCCCGGACGCCGCCGATTTCTTTCGCGAGTGCGTCGCCGAGTTGGAGCCCACCCATCGCGGAAAACTCGCCGAGCCGGTGCCCGGTGGAGCGACGCGCCAGCAATCGGTCGCCGCCGGACTCGAAGGGCTGGCACGCGTTCGCGCGCCCGATCTCGTGCTCGTGCACGATGCCGCCCGCCCCTTCGTCGACGAGGCCCTGATCACCCGCGCGGTCGCGGCCGGGGCCGAGCACGGCGCGGCGGTGCCGGGGGTCGCCGTCTCCGACACGATCAAGCTTGTGGAGGAGATCGCGCCCGGCATCGGCCGCGTCCACGAGACGCCGGCCCGCGAGAACCTGCGGGCGGTGCAGACCCCACAGAGCTTCCGCTTCGGCCCGCTGCTCGACGCCCACCGCCGGGCGGTGGCCGAGAATCGCGACGGTTTCACCGACGACGGGGCGCTCGCCGAATGGGCCGGGCTCGGGGTCGTGGTGTTCGAGGGCGACGCCCGGAACCGCAAGATCACCCAGGCCGCGGACCTGATCGAGGCGGATCGGGCTTTCTCGGGGAGCGCGCCCGCGATATCTGATGGCCCCATGACGACATACGTGACCCGCCTCGGCACCGGCTTCGACGTCCACGCCTTCACCGAGGGCGACCATGTCTGGCTCGGCGGCATCAAAATCCCCGCCGACCGCGGCGTGCTCGCCCATTCCGACGGCGACGTGGCGCTTCACGCGCTGACCGACGCGCTGCTCGGCGCCATCGCCGACGGCGACATCGGCACCCACTTTCCGCCCTCCGACGAGAAGTGGCGCGGCGCCTCCTCCGACCAATTCCTGGCCCATGCCTGCGAACTGGTGCGGGCGCAGGGCGGCAGGATCGACCATCTCGACATCACCGTCCTGGCCGAGGCGCCCCGCATCGGTGCGCATCGCGAGGCGATCCGGGCGCGCATCGCCGAGATCGCGGGCGTGCCGCTGACCGCCGTCTCGATCAAGGCGACGACCACGGAAAAGCTCGGCTTCGTCGGGCGCGCCGAGGGCCTGGCCGCCCAGGCCGCGGCCACCGTGCGCCTGCCCGAGGTCGAGGTGGACACCGGCACCGAGACCGCCGAGCGCCGCGCGTGATCGAGGACGCCGCGCTCCTCGCCCGCGCCGAGGCGCTGGTGAAGGCGTACGCGGCGGCGGGCAAGAGAATCGCGACCGCCGAATCCTGCACCGGCGGCCTCGTCGCTGGCCTGCTCACGTCTGTCCCCGGCTCTTCGGCGGTGGTGGATCGCGGCTTCGTCACCTATTCGAACGAGGCCAAGACCGATCTCGTCGGCGTGCCCGCCGCCCTCATCGCCGCCCACGGCGCGGTGAGCGAGCCGGTGGCCCGCGCCATGGCCGAGGGCGCGCTCGGCCGTTCGCTGGCGCACGCGGCGGTCTCGATCACCGGTATCGCCGGCCCAGGCGGCGGCTCCGCGGACAAGCCGGTCGGGCTCGTCCACTTCGCCTTGGCGCTCAAGGGCAGCACGACTCGGCATGTCGAACGCCGCTTCGGCGATCCCGGCCGGTCGGAGATCCGGCGGTTGGCGGTGGAGCAGGCGTTGGAGCTGCTCGAACGGGCGGTTTGATTTCGTTTCCGGTCGGGCGCATCCGACGCCACCGCTCTCCCCTCTCCCCGCACGCGGGGCGAGGGGATGCGCGGGGCTCTGGGCTGATCAATCACATACGGTAGGAGCGGATGTCAGGCCCTCAGGCCGCCCGCACCCCGGCCAGGAAGCGGCTCACCTCAACGTTCAGGTGCTCCGACTGCCGCGACAACTCGGAGGCCGAAGCCAGAACCTGTGCGGCGGCCGCGCCGGTCTCCTCCGCGGCGCCCGCGACGCCGGTGATGTTGCTCGTCACCTCACCCGCGCCGACGGCGGCTTGGCTGACGTTGCGGACGATCTCCTGCGTCGCCGCGCCCTGCTGCTCGACGGCGGCCGCGATCGTCGTCGTCACCGCGTCGATCTCGCGGATACGGCCGGTGATGCCGTCGATGGCCGAGACCGCCTGACCGGTCGCGCCCTGGATGCGGGTGATCTGGCCAGCGATCTCGTCGGTCGCCCGCGCGGTCTGCGCGGCGAGTTCCTTCACTTCCGCTGCCACCACGGCGAAGCCGCGGCCCGCCTCCCCGGCACGCGCCGCCTCGATGGTCGCGTTCAGCGCCAGCAAATTGGTCTGCGCCGCGATCGAGGAGATCAGGCCGACCACGTCGCCGATCCGGGACGCGGCCTGGCTCAGCTCCGTGACGAGCAGCGCGCTGCGATCCGCCTCGCCGACGGCGCCGCTCGCGATCTCCGCCGAGCTGCCGATCTGCCGGGCGATCTCGTAGACCGAGGCGCCGAGTTCTTCGGCCGCCGCCGCGACCGTGCCGACGTTGGAGGCCGCCTCTTCCGCCGCGGCCGCGACCGCGGTCGATTGCGCCGCCGTCTCGGTCGCGGTCGCCGTCATCGACGCGGCGGTGGCCTGCAACTCGGTGGCCGAGGCCGAGACCATGCCGGCGACGCTGCCGATGGTGCGCTCGAAACCGTCGGCGAGTTCGATCATGGTGCGGCGGCGCTCCAGGACCGCCGCCGCGTCGGCGATGCGCCTGATTTCGGCCTGCTCGGCGGCTCTCTCGGCCACCATCGCCTTGATGCCCTCGACCGCGCGCCCGACCGCGCCGATCTCGTCGCCGCGGCGCGCCTCGGCGATGTCGGCGTCGATGGCGCCGCCGGCCATGCGCTGGAGCACCGCCACCAGCCGGCCCATCGGCCGGGTCACGCCCGCCACCACGATCAGCCCGAGCAGGCCGAAGGCGAGGACGAGGCCGACACTCGCCACCGCCGTCATGGTCGTGGCAGCGGAGGCCGCTAGTTCCGTCGCCGCGTCGCGGGCGCGGCCGAGATCGTGCAGGTTGGCCTCGATCCGGCCCTCGATCGCCTGATTCAGCTTCATCCGGGCCGGCCGGACCTCGTCGTAGGAGACGTGCGCCGCCTCGTCGCGCCGATGGTGCAAGCCGAGCGCGACCGAGCGCTCGGCGGCGGTGAACACCGCGGCGAGCTGCCCGCTTATGCCGACCAGCGCCGCTCGCCGTTCCGGAGAATCGGCCAGTTCGATGAGGTGATCCATCGCTGTCTCGGCCTTGCGGCGCGAGGCCCGGAAGCGCTCGTGCTGGGCCGCCATCACGGCCTCGTCGGTTTCGATGATGATGTTCTTCTCGGCGATCACCGCTTCGTCCGTGGCGGCGGCGACCTGAAGCGCGCCGATGGCGCGGGCGCCGCGCACGTCCACCACGTCGCGGGTGACGCCGGCCAGGGTGGCGATGTGGCCGTGCGCCAGGACGACGATGCCTATGGCGACCAGGGCGGCGAGCGCCGCCGGCAGGGCCAGCTTTCCGAGCAGGCGGAGATTGAGGAACCAGCTCATGATCGATGGCGAGGGACAGTGCGGCGATCCGGCGGTGCCCTGGACCGCGGTGGATGATGTGTTGTCGATCGGATCGCGTTAACAGGAAATGATAGTTCTCGCGGAGACTTCATAACGTTTGCTAAGGCGCGGGACTTTGTACTGAGGGCGCGTTCCGGGCGCCTAAGTATCATATCAAATGATGGTGATTGCTGCGAAAGAACTTTTGCATTTCTTGGTCGATATGCGCCGCCAGCCTGCCTCCGGCATCGGCCGATCCCGGCGGTCGCTCGCACGTTGTCGGGTGAGACAGGCATGAGGCGGCGATGCTCGATCCCGAAATTTTCGACCGGCTCCTGAGCGAGGCGCAGGCGACGAGCGGCCCGCTGCATGCGGCCATCGCCGCCATCGGCCCGATCGCCGTCGCACCGCCGGTTCATGCCAGCGTGGCCGAACGGCTGTTCGTCGAGATCGTCAACCAGCAACTCTCGACCAAGGCCGCCTTCGCGATCTGGTCGCGGATCGAGGCCGCGGCGCAGACGCATGGGGCGACGCCGCGCGATCTGTTCGTGCCGGGCCACGAGGCGGTGCTGCGCGGCTGCGGGGTCTCGGCCAACAAGGTGCGGGCGCTCCACGCCGTGCGCGAGGCCGAAGCGCGCGGGCTGCTCGGAGCCGATCTCGGCCTGCTGCCGCATGCGGAGCGCTCGGCCGTGCTGTGCGGTATCCGCGGCGTCGGGCCGTGGACCGCCGACATGGTCGGCATCTTCCACTTCCTCGACCCCGACATCTGGCCCGCGGGCGACGTCGCGGCGGTGGGCGTGCTGCGCAAGCTTACGGGGCGGGACGACACGAATGCCGTCGCGGCGCGCTTTGCGCCCTACCGCTCGATCCTCGCCCGATACATGTGGCGTAGCCGCGACGCCGCCGCGCCCGCCGTCGCGGCGGCCTGAGCCGCCTCAGGCGCCTTCGAAAAACGGCCGAAAGTTCTCCAGCCAGCCGCGCAGCCACGCCTCGAAACCCTTCTGCGCGCCTTCGGCGTCCTGCGCGTGGCCCCAGGCGGCCTCAGCCAGCGGACTCCACCACGTCCACAGCCGGTTCGAGCCGTCGTACTCGACGAGGCCGACCTCGACCGGGCCGACATGGCCGGTGTAGCGCGGCATCGGCACGCCCGCCGAGCGGCTTTGTGTCCAAGTGATGGGAGAGGAAGCCATGCCCTCACAATGCCGCCGTAGCGGTTCCGTTCGCGTTGCACAAACGGAATGCCGTTCGTGTCCCGCATGCGCTTGACGCGGGCGAACGAGTCGGGCATCGGCGCGTTATCCGTCCGATGCGCCGTGTGGCCGCCGTACGGCTCCATAGGAACCACCGAACTCCATGCCCGACGACAGTAGTCGATCGACCACGCCGCCTCCGGCCCTTCGCGTGATCTGCGCCTGATCGTCCGATCCGGCTCACCCGCGACCGGCCTTTGGCGGCTGGTCCGACCCGAGGTGAGCCATGACTGACTCCACCGTAACCACTCGGCGTGTCCGCTCCCGTGCGGTCCGCCACAAGCGCAGCCGCCCGGCGGGTCTCGTCGTGGCGCTAATGATGGCGCTTGTCTTCGTGCCCGTGCTGGCCCTCCACGCCATCGCCCTGTCCGGAGCGACGCAGGAGGCCGAGCGCCCGGCCGAAGTCGCGAACGCCGCGCCGGTGAAGGCTCCGGCGGCCAAGAAGGTGCCGGGCTAAGCCAAGCGTGGGCCGGCGGCGGAGAGCCGCCGGCTTCCCATCCCGTCATTCCGGGGCCGCGCAGCGGAACCCGGAATCCACGACTGGCCGCGACGCCTGTCATGGCCGCGCATCGCGGGTGGATTCCGGGTTCGCCTGCGGCGCCCCGGAATGACGGCGGTGGATTTCCAGGGGATCGGGGCGCGGCTCCGATCACCGCCCGACCCGACTTTTGGATTGCGCTCCTTGCCGCGGCACCGTAACGGGGCCGCCCTCCCGGCAGACGAGAAGCGATCCCGATCCCATGGCGGCCTGCGGCCTCGATTTCGGCACGTCCAACACCACCCTCGGAATTGGCATCGGCGGCGCCCCGTCCCTGGTGCCGCTGGAGGGCGCGCACCGCACCCTGCCGAGCGCGATCTTCTTCGCCCCCGGCCGCGAGGCGCAGATCGGCCGCGCCGCGATCGATGCTTACGTCGAGGGCACGCCGGGCCGGCTGATGCGGGCGCTCAAATCCGTGCTCGGCTCCTCGCTCGTCGAGGAATCGACCCCGGTCGGGCGCGAGCGCATCCGGTTTCGCGATGTCATCGCCCGCTACCTCACGGCCGTGAAGGCCCGCGCCGAGGCCGAGGCGGGCATCAGCCTCGACGCGGTGGTCCACGGCCGCCCGGTCCACTTCGTCGACGATGACCCGGCCGCCGACCGCAAGGCCGAGGACACGCTGCGCCAGATCGCCGAATCGATCGGCTTCCGCCACGTCCGCTTCCAGTACGAGCCCATCGCCGCCGCCCTCGATTACGAGCGTACGGTGCGGGCCGAGGAGATCGCCCTGATCGCCGATATCGGCGGCGGCACCTCGGACTTTTCCATCGTGCGCCTCTCGCCCGAGCGGCACCGCCGGGACGACCGGGTCGAGGACATCCTGGCCAATGACGGCGTGCGCATCGGCGGTACCGATTTCGACCGCACCTTGAGCCTCGGCGCGGTGATGCCGTTGCTCGGCCTCGGCAGCCCGATGAAGCGGGGCGATCTCGCCGTGCCGAACGCCTACTTCCACGACCTCGCCACATGGTCGAGCATCAACCGGCTCTACAATCCGAAGACGCTGCGGGAGATCGACGAGGTGGTGCGCGACGCCGCCCGGCCCGAACTCGTCACGCGGCTGCGCCGGGTGGTCGAGGCCGAGCGCGGGCATTCGCTCGCCATGGCGGTGGAGGGTGCCAAGATCGCGACCTCCGACCAGGGCCAGGGCTCGGTCGATCTCGGCTGGGTCGAGCCGGCTTTGTCCGCGAATGTCGATCGCCCGCGGCTCGCCTCCCACACCGACGATCTGGCCCGCCGCATGGCCGAGCGGATCGGCCGCTGCCTCGATCAGGCGGGGCTCTCGGCCGAGCGCATCGACGCCCTGTTCCTCACCGGCGGCTCGACCGGCCTGCCGCATGTCCGCGCCGCGCTGATCGCGACCGTGCCGGACGCGCGGGTGGTGGACGGCGACACCTTCGGCTCGGTCGGGCTCGGGCTCACCCTGGAGGCGGCCCGCCTCGCCTGACGTCGCAGGACGGAACCGCCAGGGCGATCGCGCGGCTTCCCCTCGAAGGCCCGGCTCCGCTGGGCGATTCGAAAGAGCCGGATGACCGCCCTCCCCTTCGCGCCCCGCCGTCGCGGCACGGCCCTGCTCACCGTGCTGCTGAACCTCGCCACCGGCGGGTCCGTCCAGGCGCCGGGCAGTGGCGCGGGCACGGGCAGTTCGCAGGATACGAACATGTCGCGCGCCAGGAGCGGAAAGGAGCGATAGCGGCCTTTTGAGCCGCTCGTGTCGGTCGAACCCAGGCGCTCCCCTCCCGGCAAAGGGGAGGAGAGCGCCCACCGGGCACCGATCCGACCATATGTCCGGCCATCGGCGCCCGAGACATCCGTCGCCCGCGCCCATTCGGCTTTGCGCCGTCATCCCAGGATGATAGCAGCGGGCCATGAAGGGACGTCCTCCACATCGCGGCTCAGGCGGCAAAGGCTCTCCAGGCGGAAACCGCCCCCCTGGCAAGCCCGGCTTCGCCTCGCGGCCGGGCACCGGCCCGCGCACCTCCGCCCTGGAGGCCGCCAAGCGTGCCGCCCGCAACCGCGGCGAGGATGCGGGCGAACGCGCCCCGTGGGGTGAGGCGGACGATGCGCTGCCCCCCCGCCCGCCCCGCGCCCGCAAGCCGGCGCCGGACCGGGCCGAGGCGCCCCCGCCGCGCCGCCCGGCCTCCAAAGCCGCCGCCAAGGCGCCCTCCCCCGAGAAGGCGGCCCCGCCCGCCGGCCCGACCCGGCGCGAGCAGCGCGCCGCCGCCTCGGCGACGCTGGCGAGCGGCGTGCAGACGCTCACCGTCGATGCCGACGAGGCCGGGATGCGTATCGACCGCTTCCTCAGCGTGCGGTTTCCCCAGCTTCCCTTCACCCGCGTCCAGAGCCTCGTGCGCAAGGGGGAGCTGCGGGTCGACGGCAAGCGCGCCAAGGCCGCCGACCGGCTGGAGCCGGGCTCTTCGGTGCGGGTGCCGCCGCTCAAGCTCGATCCGCAGGCCGAGCGCCCGCGCAGCCCGACCAAGGCCGCGAACGACGCCGAGTTCATCCGCTCGCTGATCCTCTACGAGGACGCGGAGATGATGATCCTCAACAAGCCGTTCGGGCTCGCCGTGCAGGGCGGCTCCGGCACCGTGCGCCACGTCGATGGCCTGCTCGAAGCGCTCACCGCGCCGGACGGGCAGCGCCCGCGCCTCGTGCACCGCCTCGACAAGGACACGGCCGGCTGCCTCATCGTCGCCAAGACGCGGCTCGCCGCCGCGACGCTGGCGAAAAGTTTTCGCTCGCGGGCGGCGCGAAAGATCTACTGGGCGCTTGTGGCCGGCGTGCCGCGCACCCGGCAGGGCCGGGTCTCGACCTACCTCGCCAAGGACGAGCCGACCGATGCCGACGCCCGCATGCGGGTGGTCAAGCACGGCGACGACGGCGCGAGCCACGCGCTGACCTATTACGCCACCGTCGATCAGGCGGCGCAGAAGCTGGCGTGGCTCTCGCTGAAGCCTGTGACCGGCCGCACCCACCAGCTCAGGGCGCACGCCGCCCATATCGGCCACCCGATCGTCGGCGATCCGAAATATTTCGAGGTCGAGAACTGGGAGCTGCCCGGCGGCATCCAGAACCGCCTCCATCTGCTCGCCCGCCGGATCGTGATCCCGCATCCGCGCACCGGCCAGCCGGTCGATGTCAGCGCGCCGCTGCCGCCGCACATGGCTCAGAGCTGGAACCTGCTGGGATTCGACGCGTCCCGCTACGACCCCATCGTCGAGGCGCCTGAGGCCTGAGCCGCCCTCCCGACCTTGGAAAGCCGGACCGCCGCCATAAGTCGTGGCGGCGCGTGTTGCGTTGCCCGAGACAGGCGGCCCGAAACGTCGCCGATGCCGCGTGGACGGGTGCGCGGCGAGATGATTGTATTCGCCCGAACGGGATTCGAGAGACGGCGAACGCCGCCTCGCCCGTCCGTACCGCCGGCCGCGGCTGCATCGAGGTCAGGACCGCATGAGGCTGCCCACGCTGATGTCCCTCGCGCTCGCCGCGTTCGTGAGCGGCGCCATGCCCGCCCTCGCGGCGCCGCCCGAGGGGCAGCCGACCGAGCGCCCGGCCGCCGAGCGGACGCAAGCTGCGGCCACGCCCGCCCAGAACGTGGCGCGGGCGGGCGAGCGGCGGCGGCGCACCTCCTACGCGGCCTGCAATCGCGAATCGCATCGGCGCAACCTCTATGGCGGCGCGCGCCGCCGCTTCCTCATCCGCTGCCGCCTCGGCTATGAGCGGCGCCCCGGCCCTTCCGCCCCGGCGCGCCGACCGTGACGGGAAGCGCCCCGTCGTGGTGAAGCTCGTCGTCTTCGACGTCGACGGCACCCTCGTCGACAGCCAGCATCTCATCGTCGAGGCGCAGCGCCGCGCCTTCACCGAGCATGGGCTGGTGCCTCCGCCCCGCAAGGAGGCCCTGTCGGTGGTCGGCCTGTCGCTGCCCGACGCCTTCCGGCGCCTCGTCGGCGAGGCCGGGCCGATCGAGGCGCTGTCGATGAGCTATCGCCGCGCCTTCCAGGCCCTGCGGATCGATCCGGACTACGAGGAGCCGCTGTTTCCCGGCATGGCCGAACTGGTCGCCCGGCTGCACGGGCGCACGGACGTTCAGCTCGGCATCGCCACCGGCAAGTCGCGCCGCGGCGTCGATCACCTCGTGGCCGCGCATGGCTGGGTCGGGTGGTTCTCCACGATCCAGACCGCCGACGACGCGCCCTCCAAGCCCGATCCGACCATGCTGCGCCAAGCCATGGCGGAAGCCGGCGCCGAGCCCGGCATGACGGTGATGATCGGCGACACCACCTTCGACATGCTGATGGCGCGCGATGCGGGCGCGGCGGCCGTCGGCGTCGCCTGGGGCTACCACGCGCCGGGCGCCCTGTTCGGCGCGGGCGCGGTCACCGTGGTCGAGACGGCGGAGGCGCTGGGCGACCTGTTTTCCGGCCCCCTCGACGAATCGGACGCCGCCCCGGTGACCGAGCGCTTCGGCGCGCGCTGAAGGCTCGCGCACGCGCGGCAAACCCCTTATCTGCGGGGCATGAGCAGCACCGACGACGACGTGACCCGCGATTGGCTCGGCGATACCGGCGAGGCCCCCCGCCCCGACCCGCAGCGGGCCGCCCGCGCCGGCAGCACCCCGGCCCTGCCGAAGCGCTTCTATAAGGAAGCGGGCTTGAGCCAGACGGAGGCCGGTCATCGCCTCGTCCTCGACGGGCGCGGCGCCAACACCCCCGGCCGCCGGCCCCTCGCGGTGCCGTCCCGTGCACTCGGCGAAGCGCTCGCGGCCGAATGGGCGGCGCAAGTCGAGACGATCGACCCCCGCACGATGCCGCTGACCCGCCTCGTCAACACGGCGATCGACGGTGTCGCCGATCGCATGGCGGAGGTCGCCGCCGACCTCGCGGCGTTCGCCGCCACCGACCTGATCGCCTACCGCGCCGATGCGCCCGACCGCCTCGTCGCCGAACAATCCGCGGCCTGGGACCCGCTGGTCGACTGGGCCGGCGAGACGCTCGGAGCGCGCCTGTTCCTCGCCGAGGGCGTGATGCATGTCGAGCAGCCCGAAGCCTCGGTCGCGGCGCTCCGCGCGGCGGTCCAGGCCGTGGACGATCCGTTTCGCCTTGCCGCGCTCCATACGCTGACGACGCTGACCGGCTCCCTGGTGATCGGGCTCGCGGTCCTGCACGGGCGCCTCACCGCCGATGCGGCCTGGGCGGCGGCGCATGTGGACGAGAGCTATCAGGCCAGCGTCTGGGGGCCCGATGCGGAGGCGCAGGCGCGGCTGGCGCATCGGCGGACGGAGTTCGATGCCGCCGCGACCGTCGCGTCCCTGGCATAGGCTCGGACGGATTCGGGGCGTCGGAGCCGACCCGAGAGACGACATAAGTGCGATCGTATAACAGGATCGCGGCAGCATCGGACGTCACGGCGTCCGGTCCGGCGAGGGAAAAAATGTCCGAGATCAGTCTTGAGCCGCGATCCGCCGACGAGTCGATCGGACGCGCCCAGGAGGCCGACCGTGCCGGAAAGGTCGAGGAGGCGCGCCGGCTCTACGCGCAGGGCGCCAGGACCTACCCGGACCTGAAGGACCGCTATGGACACCCGGTCTTCCTCAAGGAAAGCCTGCGCATGCTCCTGCGGCGGCGCCTCTGGGACGAGGCGGAAGCTCTGGCGGCCGAGATCGCGGCGGTCGGTTCGGCGTCGTGGTCGGAGCGGCTGTTCGCCCGCGCCTACGCCACGGCGGGCGACCGGCCGATGGCGGCCCGGCATTGGGCCCGCATCGTCGCCGTGAAGCCGGACGATCGGGAGGCGCTGGACTGGACCGTCGGCGTCCTGCGCAAGCTCGTCGTCAAGCGGTCGCGCGCGCGCCTTTCGCCGGACATCCTGTTCCCGATTTTCGCGGAGTGGAACAAGGCGAGCTTCCCGGTCTTCTGGAAAATCTATCTGGAGGTGTTCGAGAAGCTCGAGGATCTGCCGAGCGACCCGATCAAGGGCATTCTCGTCCGGGTGCTGTTCGACAGGGCCCTGGCCGAGAACGACCACGACAAGATCGCCTTCCTCATCGACACGCAGATCCAGCCGCTGCTGTCGGCGTTCGATCACGTCGATTATGCGCTGCGCCGGTTCCTGTATCGGCACGAGGATCTGTATCGGCATCTCCTCACGCGATCCATGGCGGCGACCGAGGATGCCGGCGTCCTGGCGCGCCTGACGCGGGCGGCCATCACCAGCATCAATCCGGAGCTGGCCCGGGAGGGGGCGCTCCGGGTGCGCCGGAGCGTGGCGGCTTCGCGCGCGCAGGAGCGGTTCGACGCCGCCCTCTTGTCGGCGGATGCCTGCCTGTGCGCCAACAAGCCCGACGAGGCGCTGCAGCATTACCGGCAGGCGGGCGAGATCGCCCCGGGTTCGATCATCCCGACGCTGGGCTGCGCCGCCGTCCTGTTGGATCGGGGCGAGCTTGGCGCATGCGCGGACCTGCTCGACCGGGTGGCCACCGAGATGCCGCGGCCCGACCGGTTCATGCTGCCACAGTTGATCGATCACGCCCGTCATCGGATCGCGCGCCCGGCTGCCGCGGACGCCGCATCGCTCGACGTCATCGTGTTCTCCCACGCCACGGAGAAGATGAAGCGCAACCGGCATCTCGCCCCGCCGAGCCCGCGGATGATCGCCGGAATCCTGGGCGAGGCCTCCGCCCGCGCCACCGGGACGGATCGCTACCGCGCGACGATCATGTACGACCATCGCGACACGCCCCTGAGCTGGGAATACCTCGGCAACCTCGACGAGGCCGCGGCGCAGGCGCAGGCCACCATCGTCGTGAACCAGCGTTTCGGCCTGAGGCGGCAGTGGATCGACGGCCTTGCGAAGACCGACGGCGCCTTCGTCGCGATCATCGAGCAGGATCACCACCTCCTCGGCAACTGCCCGGACTGGGCCACGCTGATCGCGCTGTTCGGGCGGCGTCCCGACGTCTCGTACATCCGGCTCAACCGGCGCCGGAACGTGCGGCGCGTCCTCGACTGCTCCCTGTACCAGACGCCTCGCGACGTCCGGGATGGCCTGACGCGCACCACGTTGCATTCCAATACGCCGCACGTGATGCGCCGGAGCTTCTACGAGGACATCGTCCGCCCGATCATCGAGAGCGACATGTTCTTCGACGGCCAGAACGGCGGCGCGGCGGGCGTGGAGGAAACGATCAACCGGGTGATCCGGCAGATCAACCGGCACCTGGGCGAGCCGATCACCTCCCGGCTGCTCGGCATGACGCTCTGGGGTGATCTCGACGGCCCGCCGACGACGCAGACGCTCGGTTTCTGAGGCTTCGCGCCGGCGTCACGCCGTCGACGCGCTCGCATTCGCCCGATAGCCGCCGCCCGCCGCGAGCGAGCCGGCATTCGCCTCGCGCAGCTTCGCGGCGGCCTCGTCGTAGAGGAACGGCAGGAAGGCGAAGCGGCGGCCTTCCGTCACCCGGGAGACGGCGTGGAGCAGCGCGCAGGGAAAGATCACCGCGCCGCCGGGCGGGGCCTTGAAGCTGCGCTTGCCATATTCCGGAAAGCTGACCTCGCCGCCCTCGAACGCCGCGTTGAGGTTGATCGAGACGGCGAAGCGACGATGCGCCGTGCCGCGGGTGGTGTTGTCGCGGTGCGCCCGGAAATGGCCGCCGTCCTCGGCCGCGTAGCAGGAGACGATGTAGCGCTCCATCCGGGTCGCGTCGAAGTGGAAGATCTTCTTGATCTCGTGCGCGACGCGGCGCCGGATGCGGGCCTGGATCGCGCCGACCAATGCTGAGTCCTCGACCGTCACGTCCCGGCGGCGCTTGTGCGCGGGGTCGTGGACCAATGTGGTCTTGCCGTCGACCTCGCGCATGAAGCCGGACTCCTCGCCGCCCTGGCGCTCGTAGAGAGCGATCAGGTCGCGGCAGAGCGCGGGCTCGAACACGTTCGGCAGGATGAGGATCGGCGGCGGCACCTCGAAGCCGGCGAAGCGGTCGGGTGGCGGCAGGCGGGCGAGCTCGGAAAACAGGGTCTCCCGGTCGCTGCCGTCGCGGGTGAACGGGATGCGGGCGAGGACGCGCAGCGTCGGATCGAGCACGAGCCAGAACGGCCGGATTTCCACCGCCGACCCGGCCTGCGCCTCCCGCGGGACGGCGCCGTAGAGGCGCGACACCTGCCAGTCGAAATCGAGGAAGTGGCGGATGCCCGGCAGGTCGTCGCGGATGCGCGCCTCGCTGCGGTCGGCGGGGTCGAGACTGACGCCGAAGAACGAGATGCGCTCGTCGTCGAACAGGGTACGGCTGCGCGCGATCGAGGCCAGCGCCGCCTGGCCCGCCTCGCTCCCGGCCGAGCCGTAGAAGCTCAGCACGATGTAGCGGCCCGCCGCCGTATCGAACGTGTAGCGCGGGTTGCCGGTGCTCGCTTGCGCGAACCAGGGCGCCGGATCGCCCGGCGACAGCACGACGTAGGACATCTGGGGATCGGCGGACGCGCTCATCGGTGACTTTCTCGGGCGGCTCTCGTTCGCAAACCGTCGCACCACCCTCGGGCGAGTACACTGGAATCATCGCACGCCGCGCCCGTGCTCGCCAAGCATCGGGCCCGGCGCTTCCGTAGTCCGCAAAGGCCGCCTCCGACGTTCGGAGCCCGACGGGGAATCCGGGGGGATCACCGCGGCCATCCCGGCAAAGCCCCGTTTCCGCCGACAGGGCCGCGTGCTAAGGGCGATTCAGCGAGGCAAGGTCAAGCTCATCGGCTTCATCTTGCATTCAAAAGACAAACTGCCCGCAGGGAGGCTCCTCAGGACCATGAAGGACATTCTCGAGAAGCTTGAGGAGCGTCGCGCCCAGGCCCGCCTCGGTGGCGGTGAGAAGCGGCTCGAGGCCCAGCACAAGCGCGGCAAGCTCACCGCGCGCGAGCGCATCGAACTCCTGCTCGACCACGGGTCGTTCGAAGAGTTCGACATGTTCGTGCAGCACCGCTCCACCGATTTCGGCATGGAGAAGCAGAAGGTCTCCGGCGACGGCGTCGTCACCGGCTGGGGCACCGTCAACGGGCGCACCGTGTTCCTGTTCTCGAAGGACTTCACGGTCTTCGGCGGCTCGCTCTCGGAAGCGCACGCGGCCAAGATGGTCAAGGTGCAGGACATGGCGCTCAAGATGCGCGCCCCGATCATCGGCATCTTCGACGCTGGCGGCGCCCGCATCCAGGAGGGCGTGGCCGCGCTCGGCGGCTACGGCGAGGTCTTTCGCCGCAACGTGATGGCGTCGGGCGTCATCCCGCAGATTTCCGTCATCATGGGGCCCTGCGCGGGCGGCGACGTCTACTCGCCGGCCATGACCGACTTCATCTTCATGGTGCGCGACACGAGCTACATGTTCGTCACCGGCCCGGACGTGGTGAAGACCGTCACCAACGAGGTCGTCACGGCCGAGGAACTCGGCGGCGCCAAGGTCCACACCTCGAAGTCCTCCATCGCCGACGGCTCGTTCGAGAACGACGTCGAGGCGATCCTGCAGATCCGCCGCCTGCTCGACTTCCTGCCTGCCAACAACATCGAGGGCGTGCCGGAGATCGAGAGCTTCGACGACGTCGAGCGCCTCGACAAGTCGCTCGACACCCTGATCCCGGACAACCCGAACAAGCCCTACGACATGGGCGAACTGATCCGCCGCGTGGTGGACGAGGGCGATTTTTTCGAGATTCAGGCCGCTTACGCCCGCAACATCATCACCGGCTTCGGCCGCATCGAGGGCCGCACCGTCGGCTTCGTGGCCAACCAGCCGCTGGTGCTGGCCGGCGTGCTCGATTCGGACGCCTCCCGCAAGGCCGCCCGCTTCGTGCGCTTCTGCGACAGCTTCTCGATCCCGATCGTTACCTTCGTTGACGTGCCGGGCTTCCTGCCGGGCACTGCGCAGGAATACGGCGGCCTGATCAAGCACGGCGCCAAGTTGCTGTTCGCCTACACCCAGGCGACGGTGCCGCTCGTCACCATCATCACGCGCAAGGCCTTCGGCGGTGCCTACGACGTCATGGCGTCCAAGCACGTCGGCGCCGATCTCAACTACGCGTGGCCGACCGCGCAGATCGCGGTGATGGGCGCCAAGGGCGCGGTCGAGATCATCTTCCGGAGCGAAATCGGCGACCAAGAGAAGATCGCGGAGCGGACGAAGGAGTACGAGGACCGCTTCCTCTCGCCCTTCGTCGCGGCCGAGCGCGGCTACATCGACGAAGTCATCATGCCCCACTCCACCCGCAAGCGCATCGCCCGCGCGCTCGGGATGCTGCGCACCAAGGAGATGGAGCAGCCCTGGAAGAAGCACGACAACATTCCGCTGTAAGCGGGCTGTTCGACGCTCATCCCACCAAATCCCTCATCCTAAGGTGGCGGCGCGCAGCGCCGCCCTCGAAGGAGCGCTCCAGTGAGTCGCGCGATTCATTGGAAGCCTCCTTCGAGGCCGCTTCGCGGCATCTCAGGACGAGGGTGAGTGTCGGTAGAAGCCGCTTCGACGCGCTACTCCGGCACCGCCGCCACGCACAGCCGCACCGCCGCGTCGAGTTCGAGGTCGCGCGGGTCGCCGATGTTCACCGTCTCTTCCAGGCAGCGGATGAAGTAGTCGCGGTCGAGCCGCGGCGAGAGCGCCGAGAACGACTTGGCGAGGCGGTTGGCGAGGTCGATCCGATCCTGGCTCGACGCGCGGCGATAGGTGCTGAGCTTGTCGGTCACCGACAGCCGCGCCTCCGCGACCGCCGTCAGACCTCCCAGGAGACCGCAGGCGAGAAGCATCGTGCGGGTCCGGCGAAGCCGAGCCGTCGAGGGTTGAGCGCGGGTGGTCGGCATCGGCGATCCTGATCGGCCCCCATAGATGGGGAGCCGACAATTTCCACGCGGGACCGAGGCCCGGTCAATGGCAATCGGTCAGCCAAAATTGCCCGCCCGGCTGGTCTTCAACGCCGGGGCGGCGCCCGTGAGCCGGCGCTTGAGGCGCACCAGGGCCTCGCGCTGCAATTCGCTCGGCGCCGAATGGGCCGAGGCGACCTGCGTCAGCATCTCGACGAAGTGCAGCCGTTCGTCCTCGGTCAGCCGCTCGCGGAACAGCGGCACCAGCGGGTCGGCCACCAGCGAGAACGGGCGGCGACCTTCCGTGTAGCGCCACGCCCGCTCGAAGGTCGCCGAGATCGCCTCGACCTGAAGCGGGTTCTCCATCAACTCCAGAATGCGGGTCTTCTCGGAGGCCGTGACCGGGCTGCCGGTGCGCACGATCTGGATCATCAGGATCACGGCGGCGAGCCGCACGTCGTTCACCCGTTCGAGCGGCGTGCCGATCAGGCCCTGGATCGCCGACTTCGCCCGGCGCTGGAGCCCCTTGGTGTCCCGATCGACTTCCCGAATCTGCTTCACGGTGCCATGCGCCCGCAGGACCCAGAACAGGATGCCGGCCAGGACGGTGATCGCGACGATGAGGACGGGCAAACGGCATCTCCGCACGCCCGGATTGGGCGAATCGGCGGCAAATCCAGCACAGCCGGAAGCCCAAGGTCAAACCGCAGTGGTCGATCCAAGAATGACGGAAGAAGAGGGCGTGGTGGGCGCGACAGGGATCGAACCTGTGACCCTTCGCGTGTGAAGCGAATGCTCTCCCGCTGAGCTACGCACCCGAGCCCCGACGTGCCGCTCGGGAAAGGCGGCACGGGCGCCGCAAACGCGGCGTGAGGGCCGTATACGTTGGGTCGCGGCGCTCGTAAAGCGCCTTGTTCGCGGGAATGCGGCCTGTCCGATTTGTCCGCCGGCTCGCCTTGTCCTGTCCGACGAATCGGACTAGTGAGCCGAACCGTACCGTACAGTACGGCTCCGACCCACGGTCCATGTCCGCCAGCGCCGCCATCCTCGACACCCCGTCCGAACCGCCGTCCCTGCGCCAGCAGGCGGTGCTCGATGCGGTTCTGTCGCTGATCGTCGAGGGCGGCGACCCGCTCACCATGGATGCGGTGGCCCGGCGTGCCAGCTGCTCCAAGGAGACGCTGTACAAGTGGTTCGGCGACCGAGACGGGCTGCTGAACGCAACCGTGCGCTGGCAGGCCTCGCGGGTCCATGCCGGGCGCACCGAGATCGACGCCCTCGACGCCGCGACGCTCAACAAGAACCTGCGCGACTTCGCCGAGTCCTGGCTTTCCGTGATCGCGAGCCCGACCTCGGTGGCGCTCAACCGCATCGCGGTGGCGCATGCGGGCTCGCACAAGAGCAACCTCGGCGCCATCGTGCTGGCCAACGGCCGTGTCGCCATCGGCGCTCGGGTCAAGCCGGTGCTGGAGGCCGGCCGCGCCGCCGGGCTGCTGGCGTTCGAGGACACCGAAGCGGCGTTCCGGACCTTCTTCGGTCTGGTCGGCCGCGACATCCAGATCCGGCTCCTGCTCGGCGACGCGCTCCCCCTCGACGCCGCCGGCATCGGACGCGACGCGGCGCAGGCCGTGGAGCAGTTCCTGGCCCTCTACGGCCGGGCGAACCCCTGACCCCAACCCACGAAGAAGAGAGGACACCCCCATGCGCGTCTATTACGATCGTGATGCCGACCTGAACCTGATCAAGGGTAAGAACGTCGTCATCGTCGGCTACGGCAGCCAGGGCCACGCCCACGCGCTCAACCTGCGCGATTCCGGCGTGAAGGACATCGTCATCGCGCTGCGCGAGGGCTCGGCCACCGCCAAGAAAGCGGAGCACGAGGGCTTCAAGGTCATGAACGTCGCCGACGCCGCCAAGTGGGGCGACGTGGTGATGATGCTCACCCCCGACGAGCTGCAGGGCGACATCTACAAGGAGTCGCTGGAGCCGAACCTGAAGCAGGGCGCCGCCCTCCTGTTCGCCCACGGCCTCAACGTGCACTTCAACCTGATCGAGCCGCGCAAGGACCTCGACGTGCTGATGGTCGCCCCGAAGGGCCCCGGCCACACCGTGCGCGGCGAGTACCTCAAGGGCGGCGGCGTGCCGACGCTGATCGCCATCGCCCAGGACGCCTCGGGCAACGCCCACGACCTCGGCCTGTCCTACGCCTCGGCCAACGGCGGCGGTCGCGCCGGCATCATCGAGACGACCTTCAAGGAGGAGTGCGAGACCGACCTGTTCGGTGAGCAGGCCGTGCTCTGCGGCGGCCTCGTCGAGCTGATCAAGGCCGGCTTCGAGACCCTGGTCGAGGCGGGCTACGCCCCGGAGATGGCCTATTTCGAGTGCCTGCACGAGGTGAAGCTGATCGTCGACCTCATCTACGAGGGCGGCATCGCCAACATGAACTACTCGATCTCGAACACCGCCGAGTACGGCGAGTACGTCACCGGCCCGCGCATCGTGACGCCCGAGACCAAGGCCGAGATGAAGCGCGTCCTCAACGACATCCAGTCGGGCATCTTCACCCGCAACTGGATGCTGGAGAACAAGGTCGGCCAGACCTCGTTCAAGGCCACCCGCGCCAAGCTCGCCGCCCACCCGATCGAGGAGGTCGGCGCCAAGCTGCGCGGCATGATGCCGTGGATCTCCGAGAAGGCCCTCGTCGACAAGAGCAAAAACTGATCTCTTGCGAGTTGCAGGCCGTGCTTCGCTCGGCCTGACCGTTGAGATTGAGGCCGGCGCCGCGAAAGCGGCGCCGGCCTTTTTCGTGCGGCACGGCGGGCATTTTGCCCTTCGCCGGCGGGCCGCCGACGTGCCAAAAGGGCCCCGCCCGCGAAAAGACGGGTCGGACAGGGAGAACGAGAATGGAATCGCTCTACAGCGAGGAGCACCGCGCGCTCCAGGACAAGTTCGAGACCCGAAAACTCGCCGACTTCCTCGACAAGCACCACGTCCAGCCGGCGATCGGCGATCAGGACCGCGCGTTCATCGAGAGCCGCGACCTGTTCTTCCTCTCCACCGTCGATCCGGACGGCAACCCGACCGTCTCCTACAAGGGCGGCCCGACCGGCGTGGTGAAGGTACTGGGCCCGAACGAACTCGCCTTCCCCGGCTTCGACGGCAACGGCATGTTCCTGTCGATGGGCAACGTCGCCGGCCAGGGCAAGGTCGGGCTGCTGTTCATCGATTTCGAGACGCCCCACCGCCTGCGCGTCCAGGGCACCGCCCGGATCGTGCGCGACGATCCGCTGCTCGCCGAGTGGGCCGAGGCGAAATACGTCGTGCGCGTCGATGTCACGAAGGCCTGGGTCAACTGCCCGCGCTACATCCACAAGCACACCAAGCTCGAGCAGAGCCGCTACGTCCCCAAGCCCGACGCCGAGACCCCGCTCGCCCAGTGGAAGCGCCTCGACATCGTCCAGGAGGTCATCAGCGACGAAGACAAGGCCCGCGTCGCGCAGGAAGGCGTGCTCGATCTCGACGCCTACGGCGCCAAGGTGATGCGGGGCGAGGGCTGATCAGGCGCCGAGCAGCCGGCGCCCGGATCGCCCTGCGGTTCAGACCGCCCGCAGGGCCGGCCCGCGGCGGACGAAGCCGACGATGTCCTTGACGGCGTCCAGCGTCGGCGCCGCGATGGCCTCGGCGCGGCCGGCACCGTCGGCCAGCACGGCGTCGATATGGGCGGGATCGGCCACGAGCCGCTTCATCTCGGCGTTGATCGGCGCCAGGGTTTCGACGGCGAGATCCACCAAGGCCGGCTTGAAGCTGGAAAACTGCGCGCCGCCGAAATCCTTCAGCACCTCCTCCCGGGTGATGCCGCGGAGCGCCGCGAAGATGCCTACCAGATTGTCGGCCTCGGGCCGGCCCTTGAGGCCCTCCACCTCGGACGGCAGCGCCTCCGGGTCGGTCTTGGCCTTGCGCACCTTCTGGGCGATGGCGTCGGCGTCGTCGGTGAGCGCGATGCGCGAATACTCGGACGGGTCCGACTTCGACATTTTCTTCGTACCATCCCGAAGCGACATCACCCGCGCGGCCGGGCCACCGATCAGCGGTTCGGTGATCGGGAAGAACTGCTCGCCATGGCCGTGCGCCTGGATCGACGGACCGAAATCGTTGTTGAATTTCTGGGCGATGTCGCGGGTCAGTTCGAGATGCTGCTTCTGGTCCTCACCGACGGGGACATGCGTCGCCCGATAGGCCAGGATGTCGGCGGCCATCAGCACCGGATAATCGTAGAGGCCGATGCTCGCGTTCTCGCGGTCCTTGCCGGCCTTGTCCTTGAACTGCGTCATGCGGTTGAGCCAGCCGAGACGGGCGACGCAGTTGAAGATCCAGGCCAGTTCCGCGTGCTGCGGCACCTGGGACTGGTTGAAGACGATGGAACGCTTCGGATCGATGCCCGCGGCGAGGAAGGCGGCGGTGACTTCGCGGATCTGGCCGCGCAGCGCCTGCGGGTCTTGCCACAGGGTGATCGCGTGTAGATCGACCACGCAGTAGAGGCACTGCGCGTCGCGCTCCTGCATCTCGACGAAGCGCTTGATCGCGCCGAGATAGTTGCCGAGGTGCAGGTTTCCGGTCGGCTGGACGCCGGAGAAGACGAGTTCGTTGAACGCGGCCATCGGCTCGGGTCCCAGGTGCAGGCCGGGCCGAGGCGATCTCGCATCCCGTTCGAAGGGGCGTTCTCTGGCCCGCCGGTGCCGCCGGGTCAAGGCGAGGGGTTGAGTAGGAGGCAGATGCCCCACCGTCATTCCGGGGCGCGAAGCGAACCCGGAATGACGGCGTAGGAGACGGCGAGGAGCGTCCTCGCCGCCCGTCTCTTCCTACAGGCTCGCTTCCTCGAACGCCCGCACCCACTCGGCGCAGATGCCGGAGCGGACGATGTCGTCCAGGGTGAACTCCACGATCGGAATGTTCATCATCCGACTCTTCACCAGATGGATCACGGTGCGAAGCCCCGAGGTCTCGCGCAGGTCGGTCTGCGAGACGTCGCCGTTGATGATGACCTGACAATCGTCGCCGATGCGGGTCAGGAACATCTTGATTTCGGGGGTGGTGGTGTTCTGCGCCTCGTCGAGGATCACGAGGCAGTTCTTGAAGGTGCGCCCGCGCATCACCTCGAACGGCACCACCTCGATGTCGCCGGCCTTGACCGCGACGTCGAAGGCACCCGCGCCCATCCGCTCCTTCATGGTCTCAGTCAGCGGGGCGACCCAGGGGGCGATCTTCTCTTCCAGCGTGCCGGGGAAGAAGCCGAGGGATCGGCCGGAGGGGACGTTGGGGCGGGTGATGACGACCTTGGCGATCCGGCGCTGGCGGAGCTGGTCGGCGGCGCGGGTGCCGGCGATGAAGGTCTTGCCGGTGCCGGCGGGGCCCAGGACGATGACCTGGGGCGAGGTGGCGAGAGCGTCGAGATATTGGCCCTGTCGATCGGTCAGGGGCTGGATCGGGGCGGGATTGCGTTCCTCGTCGAACCGGGTCCGATGCATCCGGATCGGTCGGTCCTCAACCAGTTCAAGCCGTGCGCGTCGTCTCTTCATGGATCAACACTCCACCTGACTCGTGCGTGACTTCAGCAGTCTCGATGTCTCAACCGGCCTCGACTGTCCTAAAACCCCCTGAAGATTGTACAGCATCACGGCCAAGGCCGCTCCAGCGATTGCAAGAGCAAAGCCAACCCTGGCGAGTCGGTTCCACGCCCGCGATGAATCGTTGTGGATGCGTCATTGTAGTCACGCTGCTCCTCCCGCGAAGCTTTTCAGCCGCGGGCGACGGTGGCGTGACGGGTGAGCGAAGAAGCGATGACGCGGCCCTTTTCGGACCGGAGCCGGCGGATCGGGACGATCCAGGCATCGTCATCGCGGGCGTCGCCCTCCTCGGGCGAGCGGACCGCCGGCGGAAACGCCCACCGGCCGGAGGCTTCAACCGGGCTGGAGGAAGCTCTCGAGGACCATCTTCCGGCCGGCCTTGTCGAAGTCAACGGTGAGCTTGTTGCCGTCGATGCCCGCGACCGTGCCGGGGCCGAACTTAGTGTGGAAGACCCGCGCGCCGTTGGCGAAAGCCGACGCGGTGGCGGTGGATTTGGCCACCAATTCGCCCTCGATCTCCCGCGGGCCGCCCGAGCGCCCGCCGCGATTCCCGCTCCCGAAATTGCCGGAGGTGTTGGCCTGCGCCCGCTGCCAGCCGGGCGTGCCGTAGGACGAGCCGAACGGGGCCGGGTTGCGGTCGAACCGCGAGGCGCCCGCCGAGAAGTGGGCGGGGGCCTCGATCACGTCCACGGCCTGGGGCGGCAACTCGTCGATGAAGCGCGACGGGATCGTCGAGGACCACATCCCGTGGATGCGTCGGTTGACCGCGAACGACAGTTTTGCGCGCTTGCGAGCCCGTGTCAGCCCGACATGGGCCAGCCGCCGCTCCTCTTCGAGCCCGGCGCGCCCGCTCTCGTCGATGGCGCGTTGGTTGGGAAACAGGCCGTCCTCCCAGCCGGGCAGGAACACGGTGTCGAATTCCAGCCCCTTGGCGGCGTGCAGCGTCATCAGCGAGACGCGGTCGGCACCTTCCGCCTCACTGGCCTCCATGACGAGCGAGACGTGTTCGAGGAAGCCCGCCATGTCCGGGAATTCCTCCATCGAGCGGACGAATTCCTTGAGGTTCTCCAGCCGCCCGGCGGCGTCGGCCGAGCGGTCCTTCTGCCACATCTCGGTGTAGCCGGACTCTTCGAGGATCGTCTGCGCCACCTCCGGGTGCGGCTTCGATTCCACCAGCCGGGTCCAGCGCGAAAAGCTCTCGACGAGGCCGCGCAGCATCGAGCGGGCGCGGGGCTTCAGCTCGTCGGTCTCGATCAGCTTCCGGGCCGCGGCCAGCAGCGGGATGCGGTCCGCGCGGGCGAAGGCGTGAAGCGTCTGCAGCGTCGCGTCGCCCAAGCCGCGCTTGGGCGTATTGAAGATGCGCTCGAACGCGAGGTCGTCGGCCCCGTTCATGGTGACGCGCAAGTAAGCCAGAGCGTCGCGGATCTCGGCCCGCTCGTAGAAGCGCGGGCCGCCGATCACGCGGTAGGGCAGGCCGACCTGCACGAAGCGGTCCTCGATCTCGCGCATCTGCGCCGAGATGCGCACCAGCACCGCGATCTCGGAGAGCGCGTGCTGCTTGCGCTGGAGCGACTCGATCGATTCGGCGATCTGGCGCGCCTCCTCTTCCGAGTCCCAGGAGCCGGAGACGGTGACGGGCTCGCCCGCCTCGTCCTCCGTTCGAAGCGTCTTGCCGAGCCGGCCCTCGTTCTTGGCGATGAGGCCGGAGGCGGCGGCCAGGATGTGGCCGGTCGAGCGGTAGTTGCGCTCCAGCCGGACCACGGTGGCGCCAGGAAAATCGTGCTCGAACCGAAGGATGTTGTCGACCTCGGCCCCGCGCCAGCCATAGATCGACTGGTCGTCGTCGCCGACGCAGGCGACGTTTTTTCGGAGTTGCGCAAGCAGCCTGAGCCAGAGATATTGCGCGACGTTGGTATCTTGGTACTCATCGACTAGGATATATTTGAAGCGATCCTGATAATTACGAAGAATGTCCGGGTTCTCGCGCCAGAGTTTGAGGCAAAGGAGCAAAAGGTCGCCGAAATCGACCGCGTTCAGGGTCGCGAGCCGCGCCTGATAGGCGGTGTAGAGCGCGCCGCCCTTGCCGAAGGCGAAGGCCTGCGCCTCGCCCGCGGGCACCTGCTCCGGCGAGAGGCCGCGGTTCTTCCAGCCGTCGATGGTGTGGGCGAGCGAGCGGGCCGGCCAGCGCTTCTCGTCGATGTTCTGATCACCGATCACCTGCTTCATCAGCCGGATCTGGTCGTCGGTGCCCAGAATCGTGAAGTCGGATTTCAGCCCGACCAGCTCGGCGTGGCGGCGCAGGATCTTGGTGCCGATGGCGTGGAACGTGCCGAGCCAGGGCATCCCCTCCCCCGCCGGCCCGATCAGCGCACCGATGCGGTGCTTCATCTCGCGGGCGGCCTTGTTGGTGAAGGTCACCGACAGGATGTCGTAGGGCCGCGCCTTGGCGGTCGCGATCAGGTGGGCGATGCGCGTCGTCAGCACCCGCGTCTTGCCGGTTCCCGCACCCGCGAGCACGAGAACCGGGCCTTCCGTCGCCTCGACGGCGCGGCGCTGCTCCGGGTTGAGGCCGGTGAGGTAGGACGCGCCCTCGGGTCGCAGGGCCGCCATCGCGCGGGCGGCGATCGAGGCCGGAGGGGAGCCCGGCTCGCTGTCACGGTCTTGCATCATGCGCGCATCCCTGGACCAAAAGGCGAACGCCGTCGAGACCCGCCCCGGAACCGCCCCCCACCCTCGGGCGTCACACCCGACGAGACTAATTCTCTCTTCCACAAGGACCCGCGAGGCCATGAACGCCCCGAAACCGAATGCCTCGACACTGCGCGTTCTAACGATCGCCTTTTTCGCGCTGCTCGCCTGTCTGACGGCGGCGGAGGCCCAGGTTCTCGGCCAGGGCCGCACCGGCGGCACCAACCGGATGAACCAGAATTTCGAGGTTCAGAACCAGAACCGCAATTTCCAGCAGCGCCAGTCGCTGGAGAACAGCGCGATCCGCAATCAGATCCAGCGAGCCCCGCTTAACCAGCCGCCGCCCGCCGGGCCCGGATACATCCGGCGCTGAGGGTCGGACCGCACGCCCCTTGAAGACGTGCCGATTGCGCGTTTCAGTGGCAGCGCCGCGGATCGGGCGGCGCTGCGAACGCTGCGGACCGGCATGAACAGGCGAACGAACGGGCAGGATGCTCAAGCCGGCGGCAGCGACGGGCCCCTCGCCGGACGGCTCGGCCCGGCTCCGCCGCTCTCGGACGGGCCCCGCGCCGAAGAACGTTTCGCCGAGATCGCCGAGGCGCTGCCGACCGTGTTGCGCGAGGGGCCGGCCCGCGGCCTGCTCCTGGCGCTCGCCGACCACTCGCCCTTCCTGTGGTCGCTCGCGGCCCGCGAGCCCGACCGCCTCGCGCGGCTCTTCCACGAATCGCCCGAGGCGTCGGATGCCCGCATCCTCGCAGACCAGCGCGCGGCCGGGCGCGCCGCCCCCGATCTCGACGCGCTCGGCAAGACGTTGCGCCGCAACCGCGCCGAGCACGCGCTGCTCGTCGCGCTCGCCGATATCGGCGGCGTCTGGCCGCTGGAGCGGGTGACGGCGGCGCTCTCAGATTTCGCCGACGCGTCCGTCTCCGCGGCTTTCGACGCGCTGTTGCTCCAAGCGGCGGCATCCGGCCGCTTCCTCCCGCCCGACCCCGAAAACCCGCAAGCCGGCTCCGGCCTCGTGGTGCTGGGGCTGGGAAAACTCGGCGGGCGCGAGCTGAATTATTCCAGCGACATCGACCTGATCGTCTTCTTCGATCCCGAGACCGCGCCGCTGAAAGAGGGCCTGGAACCGACGCCGTTCTTCACCCGCCTCGCGCAGGGCGCCTCCAAGCTGCTGCAGGAGCGCACCCGCGACGGCTACGTCCACCGGGTCGATTACCGCCTGCGGCCCGATCCCGGCTCGACGCCGACCGCAATGAGCCTCGCCTCGGCCTACGTCTACTACGAGACGACCGGGCAGAACTGGGAGCGCGCCGCCTTCATCAAGGCCCGGCCGATCGCCGGCGACATCCCGGCGGGCGAACGATTCCTGGCCGAGCTGACGCCCTTCGTCTGGCGCAAGTATTTCGATTTCGCGGCCATCGCCGACGTGCACGCGATGAAGCGCCAGATCCACGCCGTGCGCGGCCACGAGGCGCTCGCGGTCGCCGGCCATGACATCAAGCTCGGACGCGGCGGCATCCGCGAGATCGAGTTCTTCGTCCAGACCCAGCAACTCGTCTTCGGCGGGAGGCGACCCACCTTACGCGGTCGCTCGACCGTGCCGATGCTGGCGCGCCTCCACGAGGACGGCTGGATTGCAGAAAGCGCGCGCGACGAGCTCGCGCAAGCTTACGCCTTCCTGCGCACCATCGAGCATCGCCTGCAGATGGTGCGCGACGAGCAGACCCAGCGCCTGCCGACCGACGGAGCCGAACTCGACGCCTTCGCCCGCTTCGCCGGCTTTGCCGACCGACCGGCCTTCGAGGCGGCGCTCCTCCACCACGCGAGGCGGGTGCAGGCGCATTACGCCCTGCTGTTCGAAGCCGGGCCCGATCTCTCCTCCGAGGTCGGCGACCTCGTCTTCAGTGGCGCCGCCGACGATCCGGCGACGCTCGCGACGCTCCGCAGCCTCGGCTTCCGCGAGCCCGAGACCGTGGCCGAGACCGTGCGCGGCTGGCATTTCGGCCGCCGCGCCGCCGTGCGCTCCCCCCGCGCCCGCGAGGTGCTGACCGAACTCGTGCCCGCCCTCCTCAAGGCGCTCGCCGGCACGCCCGATCCCGATGCGGCCTTGGGCAATCTCGACCGCGCCTTCGGCCGGATGCCGGCTGCCGTCGAGTTGCTGACCATCCTGCGCGAGCACGAGCGCCTGCGCCTGCTGTTCGCCGACCTCCTGGGCAGCGCGCCGCGGCTCGCCGGCACCGTCGCCTTCAGTCCGCACGTCCTCGACGCGGTGATCGACCCGGATTTCGGCGACCCGGTCATCGACCCCGAGGGGATCGCCGCCCATTACCGCGCGCTCCTCGGAAAGCCCGCCGAGCACGAGATTTTTCTCGATCGCAGCCGCGACGCCGCCCGCCAACTGCGCTTCGTCGCGGGCGCGCGGCTGCTGTCGGGCATCCTCACGCCCAGAGGCGCGGGCGAGGCCTTTTCCGCCATCGCCGACGCGGCGGTGACGACCGCGCTCGAAGCCGTCTGCGAAAAATTCTTCGCCGAGCACGGGGCGGTGCCGGGCGGGCGCCTCGTCGTCATCGGCTACGGCCGCCTCGGCACGCGGCAACTCACCGCCGAATCCGATCTCGACCTCGTCGTGCTCTACGATTTCGACCCCGAGGACCGCACCAGCGCCGGCCCGAAGCGGCTCGATGCGGCGGTGGCCTACAACCGGCTGACGCAGCGCCTCGTCGCCGCGCTCACGGCCCCGACCCGGCGGGGCCTGCTCTACGAGGTGGACCTGCGCCTGCGCCCCGGCGGCGGCCAGGGCGCGACGGCGACGCAGTTCCGCAGCTTCCGCAGCTACCAGAGCGAGGAGGCGGAGTTGTGGGAGCACATGGCGCTGACCCGCGCCCGCATCATCGCGGGCGATGCGAGCCTCGCCGCGGAAGTCTCAGACGTGATCGGCGAGGCCCTGCGTCGCCCCCGCGAGGCCAAATTGGTCTACCGTTCGGTGCGCGACATGCGCGCCACCGTCGCGCACGAGAAGGGCGACCACGGCCCGCTCGACCTGAAGCTCAGCCCCGGCGGCCTGCTCGATCTCGACTTTCTGGGCCAAGCCCTGGTGCTCGCCCACGTGCACGCGCACCCCGATCTCATCGGCCTCGACGCCCCCGCCCTGTTCGTCCGGGCGGCGGAGGTCGGCCTCCTCGACGGCGGCGAGGCGGAGCGCCTGAGCGACGCCTACCGCCTCCTCGACGACGTGCATCAGTGGCAGCGCCTGATGGTCGAAGGCGACCCGACCGAGGCCTCGCAGGTCGCGATGGCGCGGCTCGCCCGCGCGGCTAACCTCCCCGACGCCAAGGCGCTCGCCGCCGAGTTGGAGGCCGAGCGGCGCGCGGTCCGGGCGATCTTCGACAAGAGATTGGGCAAGGCGGGGTGAAGGATGTCGCCTTGCGGGCGCCCCACCCCGCCCCCTAATCTGCCCCGATGAGCGTCGTCGCGATCGATTTCGAGACCGCCAACGAGCGGCGCGACAGCGCCTGCGCGGTTGGTCTCGCTTGGATCGAGAATGGTCGCGTCGTGCGGCGCGAATCGCGGCTGATCCGGCCGCCGCAGATGCGGTTCTCGCCGGGCAACATCCGCATCCACGGCATCCTGCCCGCCGACGTGCGCGATGCCCCGACCTTCCCCGAGGCGATGGCGCCGTTCCTGCCCGATCTCGCGGGTGGCATCGTGCTCGCCCACAATGCCGGGTTTGACATGGGGGTGCTCGCTGCCTCGCTCGGTGCCTGGAACGAGCCGGTGCCGACGCTGACGGGCCATTGCACCCTTCAGATCGCCCGGCGCATCTTCCCCGATCCGGCGGGCTGCGGCCTGTCGAAGGTGGCCGCCCGCCTCGGCATCCGCTTCGAGCACCACGATGCGGGCGAGGACGCCTATGCCTGCGCCGAGATCGCGCTCGCCGCCGTGCGCGAGACCGGCGCCCGCGACGTGCCCGACCTCGTCCGCGGCCTCGGGCTGACGCCGATCCGCGCGGTGAACGCCCCGCGCCGCGACCTCGTGCGTTCGACCTCGGTCCAAGCGCTCCGCGTGGCGGGCGTCGCCGCCGCCCCGTCGGAGCTGCGTTTCTCGCTGCGCGGCAGCACCGGCAACCGCTACGTCGTCGTGCTGGAGGAGAGCGCGAACGGCCCCTACCTGCGCTGCTCCTGCCCCGCCGGCACCCACCGCCGCCGCTGCCGCCACGTCGACGCGCTGATCGACGGCGACATCACCGACCTGACCTCGAACAACCCCGAAGACGTGGAACGCCTGCGCCTGCGCATCGGCGACGCCACGGTCGGGCCGGTGCGGGTGAAGGGTGTGGCGGCGGCGTGAGGTAACGCCCCCGGCTCTCCTACCCAGCCCCCTCATCCTGAGGTGCGGAGCGAAGCGCAGCCTCGAAGGAGGGCTCCAGCTCGCTCAGCGATCCCTGGAACCCTCCTTCGAGGCCCGCTGAAGCGGGCACCCCAGGATGAGGGGGGGATGGGACGAAGGGTGCCGTGGAGGCGTGCGCCCCGGTCCCAAAATCACGGCCGCACGCCCGGCGGCGTGATGTCCAGCGGCGCAGGCGCATCCGGCGTCGGCTCCGCCTCCTGCCTGGTACGGCGGGCGGCGTCCTCCGCGTCGCGTTGGCGGCGGGCCGCCTCTTCCGCCTCGCGCTGCCGACGAGCCGCCTCCTCGGCGGCCTGTTGCGCCTTGATCCGGGCTTGTCGCGCGGCCTCTTCCGCGGCGGCGCGGCTGCGATCCATCTCGATGCGGGCGCGGCGGCGCTGGCGCTCGGCCCCGTCGGCGTCGAACAGCTCGATCTTTTCGAGTTCCCGTTGCAGCACCAGGGCGGCGAGCCCGGTCGTCAGCGGCGCGGCATCGACCCGGCGCTCAGGCGCAGCGAGCGGGCCGGCGAAGCCCAACTGCACGGCGGGCGGCGCGCCGGACCAGCCCTTGGGCGCGGTCGTACCGGTGAGCGTGCCGCGAGCATCGAGGCTCCCCTGGCGTAGATCGACCGCGACCGTGCCGGTCCAGCGGCCGGGGCCGAGATCGAGGGTGAGCGGGGCGGAGCGCAGCACGCCGCCGACCAGCGTCACCGCGGCGCTCACCGGCCCCTTGGCGATGAGCGGGGCGGCGGCGAACTCTTCCGTCACCAGCGCCTGGGGACGCCCGTCGCGCAGGGGATCGTCCTCGGCGAGCGCGCGAGCGAGCGCCCGGTCGAGGGCGGCGGGGTCGGCCTCGGGCAGGCGGATGTCGGACAGCCGAATGTCGCCGTTGCCCGACAGGTCGTCGGCGAGCGCGGCCGGGTTCGCGCCCGAGGCGCTGAAGCGCAGAGCCCCCGAGATCGTGGCGGCGACGCGTCCGCCGTCGAGCAAGCGGGTCAGGCTCACGTCCTGAAGCCGCGCCTCGCCCGCGACGGCGGCCCCCCCGTCCGGTCGCGTCAGCGTCAGGCTGGCGCCGATCCGCCCGCCGCCGAGGCCGGCCGTAAGGTCGGCAACCTTCAGGGCGTCGCCCTCGCGCTGGAGCCGGAAGGTCGCGACCTCGGCCACGAACCCGCGGCCGAGATCGAGCCGCCCGACCCGGAGATCGAGGCCTGCGAGCGGCAGGTTCGGCGCCGGGGCGAAACGAGTGCCGCGAGCATCCGTCGGAAGGATCGAAGCCGCGATCATCGTCGGCAGGGCGAGTTGCCCGAGGGTGGCGGTGCCCGACCACGCGCCGTCCGGGCCGCGGTCGAGCCCCGCACTGAGGTCGGTGCCGGCGGCCCGACCCGTCAGGTCGAGATGCGGGGCCTCACCGCGGCGGGACATCGTGAGCGTCAGCGCCGCCGGCAACGGGGCGGAGACGGGCGTGCCGGCGAGCGCGAGGACGGGGCCGAGGTCGGCGCCCTCGATGCCGATCTCGCCGCCGAGCGGCGGACGGTCGGCGGCATCGAGCAGGATCGGCTTGCGCGTGGCGAGGCTGAAGCCCGGAAACGTGCCGTCCACCGTGACGGCAAGCGGCGGCGCGCCGCGCTCGGTCGCCCAGGCCTCCGCGGAGCGCGTGCCGGTCAGGCGTAGGCGGGCAGGCTGGCGGAAAGCCGCGATGTCGTCGCGGCCGAACCACAGGCCGGCGCGCGGGGTGTCGAGCGTGGCGTCCAGGCGGTCGATCCGACCGGCGCGGGTGAGCGCGGACAGCGCGATGTCGCCGCCGCCGGCCTTGCCGCGGGCCTGGGCCCGCAGCGCGTCGGCCTCGCCGGATTCGCGCTCCAGGGTCAGGGCGAGGTCGAGGCCGGCCTCGCGGAAGGCGGGCGGCATGAGGCGCGCCTCCGCGAGGTAGCCCCGTTCCAGCAGCGCCAGCAGCGGAGCGGCCCGCGGGGCCGAGACCCGGCCCTCGATCCGGCCCGATCCATCCGGGGCGATCCGTCCGGCGAGCCGCGCGCTGGCGCCGGCGAGGTTCTCGATGTCGAGGCTGTCGACGACGAGGCTCGCCCCGTCGGATTGCAGCCGCACCGTGATGGTGCCCCCGGTCCCGGACGAGGCGCCGTAGCGCACGTCGCGCGCGCTCAGCGTCAGGCCGAGATCGTGCCGGTCGAGCCCCTCCATCAGGCGGCTCGCCGGGGGCAGTTCGGCGATGTCGATGCCGCTTGCCGCGATCTGCGCCTCAAGCCGCCCGCGGCGGTCGGCCTGCGGGCGGGTGTAGGCGGCGTTGCCGGTGACCTTCAGCGACCCGAGCCCGAGGCGCAGGTTGCGCAGCGACAGGTCGGCGGCGGTGGAGGATACGTCGGCGCCGAGATCGAGCGTGCGCCCGTCGAGCAAGGCGGCGACCGCCTCCTCGGCGCCGAGCCGCCCGAGATAGCGCCCGAGCCCCTCGGAGTTGCGCGCCGCGATGTCGATGTGCCCATTGAAGCGGGCGGCGGTCGAGAGGTCGATCTCGCCGGTCGCCGCGACGGTCGCGGCCCCCGGCGCGGTGCCGGAAAAGCGGCGCAGCACCAGCCCGCCGGAGCGGTCGAAGGTGCCGCGGAAGGCCACGTCCGACCAGTCGTCGAGGCCGAGCGCCACGCTCTCGGCCCGAAGGTCGAGGTCGAGCATCATCGGCAGCGAGGGCGCGAGGCTCCCCGTCCCGCGCGATATCAGTGCGCGTCCCCCCGGCGTCAGCAGCAGCCCGTCGAGGTCGAGCCGGCGGGTGCGGAGTTCCAGCCCGGCGCGGGGCGTGCGCAGGTCGATCCGGCCGGTGCCCGAGAGGCGCACCGCCTTGCCGCCGGGATCGAGTTCGAGTTCGACGGTCTTCGCGGTCACGCTCGTGCCGCGGGCCTCGAACTTGGCCGCGAGCGTCAGCGGCAGGTAATCGCCCGCAGCCTGGACCGGCGGGCCGACGGTGAGCCGGGCCGAGCCTTCCGCCTCCGGCACGAGGCCGCGGCGGGACTCGATGGATTCCGGCTTGAACGCGAGGCGGGCGTCGGCCTCCAGTCGCGGCAGCGCGTCGCCGCCGCCGGTGAGCTTGAGGGCGAGCGCGCCGTCAGCGCTCACGGTGCCGGTGGCCAGATGGAACGGGCTGCCCGCCACCATCCCTTCCGCGAGCCACGGCCCGGCCAACGCAGGCGCTTTCAGCCGCACGTCGTCGGCCGAAAAAATCTCGCTCGGCGCCGCGCCGTCGTGGATGGTCGCGACGGAGAGGCGGCGCACGGTGAGCGCCTCGATCACCACGTCGCGGCGCGGCGCCTCACCGGAGCGTGGCAGCAGCAGCACGTCCTGCGCCACCGGCAGGGTGACGCGGGCGCGCTCGATCAGGGTGGCGGTGAAGCGCACCTCGCCCTTGAGCAGCGGCGACAGCGCGATTTCGGCATCGACCCCGTGGGCGTCGAGCGCCGGCCCGTCCTCCGCGCCGAGGATCAGCCGGTCGAGGCGCAGGTGCGGCGAGGGCAGGAGGCGCAGATCGACCGCGCCCTCGCTGCGGGCCGGAGTGCCGAGGGATTGCGTGATCGCCCGGTCGATCAGCGCGCGCTGACCCGACCAGTCGATGAAGGGCGGCACGACGAGCGCCGCCACGAGGATCAGCACGACGACGCCCGCGAGCGCGGTCAGGAGGTCACGCACCGAATTCGCTTTCGCCTCGCCTCACGGGCATCGCCGCTCGGCGACGATGCAACCCCTCCGGCGGCCATAGCACAGGCGGCGCCGGGATCGCATCTCAAGCTTGACGGCCATGCGCGGGACGATCCTCGAAGCCGATTATGAGCCCTTCCGACCGGCCCCCTTCCGCCAAGCGCCGAGCCGCCGTCGGCACGTGCACCCATCGATCCCGAGACGGATGGAAGTGGGCGATGAACCCCCGAGTGGTGCGGTGAGACGCAGCGTCAAGGGATTCGTGCGAACCGGTAGCCTCCCTCCGTATGCGCCGCTCGCAAACTGAGCTAGTCCCGTCTTAACTTTCAAAGATGGGGGCAAGAGCATAATGGCCAAGTCAGGACTGAAACTCGATTATTTCACTGCTGCCGTTGAGGTGACGAATCTCGCCCTCAACTTGATCTCGATGATTCCCGGCGTCGAGCTGCCTAAAGAACTGACGGCGCTCTTCGGTGGCGCGGATACGGATCCGACCGTGGAACGCCTGGATGACATGAGTCAGAAGCTCGACCAGATCATAGCGCTGAATGAAAAGGTTCTTGCGGCCGTCGATGGCGTTCGGGAAACGATCCATCGCAACATTCTGTCCAACATCAAATCCGACGTAAGCGATGCCAAGTCCTACGTCCTCCAGTACCTGACAACAAGCAACGCCGAGCTGGCCGGCAAATACCTGTTCGAGGCAGAACGACTCTCGACTTCTGCGATCACGAGGGCGAAAGACTATCTCAGGGGAGAGGATTCCGACGCCGCCATTGCCATCCCGGCCCTACTCTCCGCCATCACCACGCGAATCGCCGTCATCCGTGAGATCGGCGATGGAGCAACGTCCAGCGAACAATACAAAGAGACCTTGCAAGATGCAATTGGAGCACTCGTCACGGGAATCGGGAAGTTCGAAGAGTCCGCCCACGATAATATGCCGGCGGAGGTTCGTATTGATATAAATGCTAACAAGCAGGTATATATCACAATTGAGTATAAGGCAAATTCCGGATACATTGAACAGTCGAGTGTATTTGTGGGAGATAAGGGTTCCGTCGGACATCAGAAGGCGGTCGCCGCCTCAATGCTCCTCTTTTCAAACAATACCAGCACAACCGAGCAGCAGATAAGGCAGATAACCGATTATGCAGCTGTCAAGCAATTGTACGCGGACCGTGCGGCCGGGATAAGCCAACCAGACATCATGATCAAATTTGATGAAAAAGAAGACAATACATTTACCAGTTACTTCAGAAACGAAAGAGGCATTGAAAAACTCGAAAAAGCTGCCGCAGCTCTGATGGCCCTGACGCAAGGTCAGCACAAGAAGGGTACGAACGACAACGACATGGACGTCCGGGTCGATTCGACCCTCGACGTGGTCACCGACAAATGGGGGGTGGAGCACCTCGTCCCTCACACGCTGGAGGGCCTGAAGGGCAACGACACCCTCTTCGGCGGCAGGGGCGGCGACACGCTCCGGGGCGGCGGCGGGGGGATCATCTATTCGGAAGAAGGCGACGGCGACGATAGCCTTCACGGCAACGGCGGCGACGACATCCTGATCGGCGGCACCGGCAACGATTGGCTCGACGGCGGCGTCGGCGACGACCGCATGGACGGCGGCGCGGGCATCGACATCGCGAGCTACCGGTCGGCGAAGGAAGGCGTGACGGTCTCCCTCGATGAGCAGGACTGGCAGGTGGTCGTCGCCGAGAAGACGATCGTGTTCCAGCCGGACCCTTTCGTCTCCGAGGGCGGCGTCATCATCACTCCCGATCCCATCATCACGAAGGTCCCGGCGGAGACGGACCGCCTCCTGAACATCGAGAACCTCGAAGGCAGCGCGTTCGGCGACCGGCTCACGGGCGACGAACGGAGCAACGCGATCTTCGGCTTGGTCGGCGACGACACCATCGACGGCCGTCGGGGCGCGGACCGGATGGAGGGCGGCGCCGGCAACGACACCTACGTCGTCGACAATGTCGGGGACGTCGTCGTCGAGGCGGCCAATGCCGGCAGCGACACCGTCCGTTCCTCCATCAGTTCCACGCTGGCGGCCAATGTCGAGAATCTGACGCTCACCGGCACCGCCGCCATCAACGGCACCGGCAACGCGCTGGCCAACACGCTCGTGGGCAACGGCGCAGCCAACGTCCTCAACGGCGGCGCCGGGGCCGACAGGATGATCGGTGGGGAGGGTTCGGACACCTACACCGTCGACAACGTCCGCGACAAAGCCGTCGAGACCAACGGCGCGGCCGGTGTGGACCACGTCTACGCCTCGGTCTCCTTCTCGCTCGCCGGCTCCGAACTGGAGAACCTGACGCTGACCGGTACCGGCCATATCAACGGCACCGGCAACTCCATCGCCAACGTCATCGTCGGCAACGGCGGCAACAACATCCTCAACGGGATGGGCGGCGCCGACCGGATGATCGGCGGAGCGGGTTCGGACACCTACACCGTCGACAACGTCGGCGACCGAGCGGTCGAGACCAGTGGCGCCGCCGGCATCGACACGGTCTACGCCTCCGTCTCGTTCTCGCTCGGCGGCTCCGAACTGGAGAACATGGTGTTCATCGGGACGGGCAACCTCAACGGCACCGGCAACTCCATCGCCAACAACATGAAGGGCAATACCGGCGCCAACGTGCTAAACGGCGGGCTCGGCAACGACACGCTCACGGGTTTGGCCGGCAAGGACACCTTCGTGTTCTCGACGGCGCTCGGCGCGGGCAACGTCGACCGCATCACCGACTTCTCGGCCGCGGACGACACGATCCAGCTCTCGAAGAGCATCGTCACCGCCCTCTCGGCCGGGACGCTTGCGGAAGGCGCGTTCAAGGAACTGAGCGTGGCGGGCGCCAAGGTCGATGGAGACGACCGCATCCTCTACAACAAGACCACGGGCGCCCTGTCCTACGACGCCGACGGCAGCGGATCGAAGGCGGCGGTGCAGTTCGCGGTCATCGACACGAACGTGGCGCTGACCCACGCCGACTTCCTCGTGGCGTAAGCCCCGCGAAACGCCTCGGCCGAACGATTTCGGTTCGGCCGAGGCGCCTCACCTATCCGGACTGTCGTCTGCCTCCGTGATGTGTCGGCGGCAGGGTCTTCGCGCATGTAACGGTCGGCATCGTCGGATCGCGTTCGCTTGAAAGAGCGTTTCGGCGCCGGCTTGTGCCGACGCTGCTTGCCCAAAGGGGCTTGTCGAAGGCATCGGGTTGCCGCCGATGCCAAGGCGATCTCGGCAGGCCCGGGGGTATCTCGAAATCGTGTTTGCGACGTCGAAACCGCGCAGGGTCGAACAGCTTGCTCGGCCCGCGGCGGACCGCCTAGGAATTCAGTACCGGACGGCTCCGCTAACGGACGCGTCGGTCTGCGGGGTGTAGACTTCATGTCGGCCGAAGAGGGCCTGCCGCACTTCTTCCTCACGACATCGGGTTTGCCGCCCGACGAGGCTTTCGAGCGATGGCGCACCCTCCTGGCGCCGATGTACGAGGTCGGTCCGACGACGCCGTCCGCTCCGCTGCCGTTCGGTTCCAACATCGCCTACCAGATCGGCGACCTCGTCACCCACCGCACGCAGCTCTCGACCCAGCGGCTCCGGCGTGACCGCAAGCGCGTCGAGGCCGGTCCCGACCATTACATCGTCCAACTCTACCGCTCTGGCCGCTTCCAGGGGACCGTCGCCGACACACCGCTCTCGGCCTCGCGCGGCACCGTGACCCTCATCGGCCGCCGGCATCTGCTCGATGCCCGGCTCGACCGAGCCGACGCGATCGGCATCGCCGTGCCCTGCGAGCGCTTCCACGGGATTCCGGTCGAGAAGCACGGCCTGCTCTTCGATGCGGCCCGTAACCGGCTGCTGGCGGCCCGCATCCTCGACATCTACCGCCGATTGCCGACCACCCGCGCCGACCAGGCTCCGGCGCTCGCCGACGATTTCGTCGCCTTCCTGCACCGCCTGCTCGACGGCTCGCGCGCCGCGGACGTGCTGGACGGCCGCGAACTCGACGGCGGCCAGATGGCGCTGGCCCGGATGATCGTTCGAGCGAACCTCGCGCGGCCCGATCTCACGCCCGCGTTCATCGCCGGGGAGATGCAGGTTTCGCGGGCCACCCTCTATCGGCTGTTCGAACCGGAGGGGGGCGTGATGCACTTCGTGCAGGGCGAACGGCTGGGAGCGGTGCGCGACGCCCTCGCCGATCCGATGGAGACCCGCACCCTCGGCCGGCTGGCCGACGTGTTCGGCTTCAGCAGTCTGTCGCAGCTCAGTCGTAGCTTCCGCAACCGCTACGGCGTCCCGCCCCAGGCCTGGCGCGGCGAGCGTCGGATGGTCCAGCGGATCAGCGGTCGGGGGACGGTGCAGCACGTCTGGAAGTGGCTGCGCGAAAGGTGATCCCTTCACGGTGATCCCTTCACGGTGATCCCTTCACCGGGCGGCTCGGTCGATCGACGCCGTGAGACGACAGCCTCAACTCACAAAGGTTGCGTCGAGCACCCCGGCGCAAGCCCTCGATCCGTGACGCTCACGCCGCCCGAAGGGTCGCAACGAAGCGGCGCACCGTGTCGGCCAGCGTCTCGCACTCGCCCGCCAGCCGCGAGGAGGCGTCGAGGCCGGAGGCCGCGGCGGTGCCGGTGAGGTCGGCGGAGCGGGTCAGGCCGTCGAGGGTGGAAAACACCTCGCCGCTGCGGCGCGCCGCACGCTCGGCGTTCTCGGCGATGGCGCGGGTGGCCGCGCCCTGCCCCTCGACCGCGTCGGCGACGGAGCGGGTGATGGCGTCGAGTTCGCCGATGGTGCCGCCGATCCGGGCGATCGCCGCCACCGCCTGATCGGTCTGGCCCTGGATCGCGCGGATCTGCGCCTCGATGTCCTGCGTGGCCCGCGCGGTCTTGCCGGCGAGCGCCTTCACCTCGCCCGCCACCACGGCGAAGCCCCGGCCCGCCGCGCCTGCGCGGGAGGCCTCGATGGTGGCGTTCAGCGCCAGGAGGTTGGTCTGCTCGGCGATGGTGCCGATCAGGGTGACGATCTGCTCGATGCGCTGCGCGGCATCCGCCAGCGAGCGCACGGTCTCGTCGGTCTGGCCCGCCTCGCCGGTCGCCCGGCCCGCGACATCGGCCGTCTGCGCCATGTGGGCGCCGATCGCCCGCACCGAGGCCGAGAGCGTGCCCGCGGCGGCGGCGACGCTGCGCACGTCGTCGGCAGTCTCCTGCGAGGCGGCCGATAGGGCCGCCGTGCGCTGCGCCGTGTCGCTCGCCGCGTTCGAGAGATCCTGCGAGGAGTGGCGCACCCGCGCGGCGGTCTCGGCGGCCTGCCGGACGAGATGATCGATGCTGCCCTCGAACCGCTCGGCGAGGTCGTCGGCGGTGCGGCGGCGGGCGGTGCGGGCTTCCGACTCACCGGCGATCTCGCGGGCATGGGCCTCGGTCTCGGCGTTGCGCGCGGCCTGGGCTTCCGCGATCGAGCGGGCCGAGAGGGCGAACAGCCCGACGAGTTGCGCGGCGAGCCATGCCAGAACGGCCGTCTCCAGGACGACGATGACGGCATGCAGCACCACGCGGCCGAGATCGGCCCCCTCGGGATAGACCGCGGCCGGCAGCAGCAGGTTCAGCGTCAGGTGGTGCAGGGCTGTGGCCCCGGCGGCGGCGATGAGCACGCGCCAGTCGCAATAGACCGACAGCACCGCGAGCATAGCGAAGAAGTACATGTGGAGGTCGAGCTGCCAGGGATGGCCGGCCATCGCCTGGAGCAGCAGGGCGACCATGCCGACGAGCGCGACCGCGACCGTCAGGCGGGTGGCGAGCACTTCGCCGCGCATCCGCCACATCGCGGTCGCCGCCGCGGCGAGGCCGAGCGCCATCAGCCCCTCCGTCAGGGCCGGGCCGCCGCGCCACAGGGCTATGCCGGCGATCAGCGGCACGTGGAGCCAGATCAGGGCGATCAGCCCGCGGCTCGCCGCGCGGCGCAGGCTGTCGAGATCGCGCGAGGCTGTCGTCATGGTCGGCGCGTTCCGGCGGGGGTGCAGAGGCCGAGGCCTCTCGGATCGAACAGGAGCCACGCGCCCGCCGCGTGCAGGCGAGCCTCGAAGCCCGGCGCGGAGGATTGCGCGATGACGAGGCCCGGACCGGCCCGGAGCACGGCCCCGCCGGCCGCGACGGCAGCGGCCACCCGCTCGGCCGAACTCCACCAGGGCGGAAAGATCGCCGCCACCGGCTCGCCCGCCTTCGCCGAGGGCAGGCCGAGCCAGACGGACGCCGTCAGGCTCGCGGCGAGCAGCGCGCCCGGTAGTCGCCAGGTCGTGGGCTCGGGATGTGCGACGGGTGCGGGCACGGCCCCGGCTCCTGTCATGGGCAGTCCGGCAAAGGTTCCGCCGGAAACACAATCTATGACGGTTTATTCGCGCGGCTTCTTAAGCGATCGTTACTGCCGTGTTCGCTGCCGGAAATTCCTCGGCTGCGGTTCGAGGCGTTCCGCCGGGCACCGCAAAGGTGTCTTCCGGATCTCGGTTCTACGGTGCCGGCGGCGGAACGCCTTGCTCCGCTGCGAGAATCCGACCGAGCCTATTCGAAATCGTTCTTCGGAGGCGGCCGGATCGACGATCCGATCTTTCCGGGCCTCATCCTCATTCGGGGGCTCAACAAGAGAAGCCTCGAGCAGAAGGAAAGGATGGGAGTCGAGGTCGATCACGGCAGCACCGGCGCGCACACCGCCCGCCCCGTCTGCGGCAGCGGCACCACCGCGACCTCCACGCCGTAGAGCAACCGCAGCGTCTCCGGCGTCACCGTCTCGACCGGGGCCCCGAGTCCCGCGAGGCGCCCGCCGTGGAGCAGCGCCACCCGATCGGCGCAGAGGAAGGCGTGGCCGGGATCGTGGGTCGAGAGCACCACGGCGATGCCGTGCTCCGACAGCCGCCGCACCTGCCCCAGCACGCGGGCCTGATTGCCGAAATCGAGGCTCGCGGTCGGCTCGTCCATCACGAGGAGGCGCGGCTCTCCGGCGAGCGCGCGGGCGATCAGGGCGAGCTGGCGCTCGCCGCCGCTGATCTCGGTATAGACCCGCTCCGAGAGATGCCCGATGCCGAGCATCGTGAGCGCCCGCTCCGCCGCCGCGTGGTCGGCCGGGCCGGGGCTGGCGAAGGCGGAAAGCCGGCTCGCGCGGCCCATCACCACCACCTCCCGCACCCGGAACGGGAAGAACGCCGCATGCGCCTGCGGCACGTAGGCGACTTTTTTGGCGATTTCCCGTCGAGGCAGCGCGGCGAGGTCGGCGCCGTCCAGCAGGATCCGCCCACTGAGCGGCGGCAGCAGGCCGAGCATCGTCTTGAACAGGGTGGTCTTGCCGCCGCCGTTCGGCCCGAGCAGGCACAGGGTCTCGCCGGGGGACAGCGTCAGGCTCACACCCGAACCGACGGTTTTGGCGCCGTAACCGAAGGCGAGGTTTTCCAGTTCGAGCATCAGGCCCAGCCGCGCTTGGCGGTGGCCAGCAGCCACAGGAAGAGCGGCGCGCCGACCAGTGCCGTGAGGATGCCGAGCGGCACCTCGATGGTGGCGACCGTGCGGGCCAGCAGATCGACCGCGGTGAGGTAGCCCGCGCCGAGCAGCAGCGAGGCCGGCAGCAGGCGGCGGAAATCGGGGCCGACCAGCAGGCGGGCCACATGCGGCACGATCAGCCCGACCCAGCCGATGACTCCGGTCACCGAGACGGCCGCCGCCGTCACCAGGGTCGCGGCCGCCACCAGCACCGGACGGATCACCCGTGTCTCGACGCCGAGCGCGCGGGCCTCCTCGTCGCCCAGACTCATCAGGTTGACGCGCCAGCGCAGCAGCACCAGCGGGATCAGGCCGATCAGCATGGCGGGCAGGATCGCGCCGAGATCGCCGCGGTTGACCGAGGCGAGGCTCCCGAGCAGCCAGAATGTGATGGCGGGCAGCTGGTTGTAGGGGTCGGCCAGCACCTTGAGCAGCGCGATGCCCGCGCCCAGCAGCGCGCCGACGGCGACGCCCGCCAGCACGAGCGTCAGCACCGGATCGGACGCCCCGCGCCGCCGCACCGCGATCCCGACGCCGTAGACGATGGCCACCGCCCCGAGCCCCCCCGCGAAGGCGAGCCCCTGGATGGCGGCGGCCGGCAGCGTCAGCACGATGCCGAGCACCGCCCCGAGGCTCGCCCCCGCGGACACCCCCAGAATGTCCGGCGAGACCAGAGGATTGCGAAACAGCCCCTGATAGGTCGCCCCCGCCGCCGCCAACCCGGCCCCGACGACGAGCGCGCCGAGCACCCGCGGCAGGCGCACCTGCAAGACGACGATCTGCGCGGTCGGATCGACCGCGGACGTCAGGCCGAGGGCCTTCGCCAGCAGCAGCGAGAACACGTCGGCGAGCGGCACGGGATAGCGGCCGGTGCCGAGGGAGACGAGCACCAGCAGGAGCAGCGCCAGCACCGGCAGGGCGGCGAGGCCCGCTGTCGTCAGGCGTCGCCGGGCCGGGAGGGTGACGACGGCCTCGCTCATCGCGGCTTCGCCAGCGGCGCGGTGGCGGACAGCAGCGCCTCGATCTGCGCCGAACTCGGCTCGACATGGTAGAACCGCCGGTAGAAGCCGCGCACGGCCTCCGGCAACGGCTCGGTGAACTTGTCCGGGAAGAACAGGCCGGCGAGCCAGCGCAGACCGATCAGGCGGTTGATTCCGGGCGGGGCATCGACCCAGCCGAAGGGCAGCACCGGCGCGGCGTAGACTCTCTTCTCGCGCACCGCCTTGAGCCCGCTCCAGAGCGGGTCGGTCGGCAGGCTCGCGGCGAAGGCCGGATCGAGGAGAAGGATCACGTCCGGATTCCAGGCGAGCACCTGTTCGGGGGAGATGCCGGCGAGCCCGCCCATCCCTTCCGCGGTGGCGACGTTGCGCCCGCCCGCCGCCTCGATGATCTCGGTGTTGATCGAGCCGGCGAGCCCCGTCTCCAGTCCGCGGGGGCCGCGGCCGTAATAGACCCGCGGGCGCTGCTCCACCGGCACCGTGGCGACGGCCTCGGCCACCGCCTTCAGGATTCTTTCGGACTCGGCGGCCAGCGCCTCGCCCTCGGCTTGCGCGCCGATCAGGGCCCCGAGCGTGCGAAACGTCTCGGCCGTCTTCGAAAAACTGCCGTCGAGGAGGATGTAGGGGATGCCGGTCTGCGCCTGCACCCGGTCGGCGAGCGAGGCGTAGGTCGCGCCGGTGCTGCCGACATCCACGATGAGGTCGGGCTTCAACGCCAGCACCGCCTCGACGTTCGCGGTCCCGCCCCGCCCGGTCAGCCGCCCGGTGGAGGGCAGAACGGAGGCTTCGGGCGTGAGGAAGGCGCTCTCCTCCGGGCGCGGGGCGCGGGGCCAGCCGATCATCGTCTTGGGCGCCAGCGTGTAGAGCAGCACCGCCGCGGGCGGGCCGGCGGCGAGCACCCGCTCGATCCGGTCCGGCACCTCGACCCGGCGCCCGGCGGCGTCGGTGACGGTGCGGCTTTGCGCCGAACCGAGGCCCACGGTCAGGCAGGCGAGCGTGAGCAGGCAGCGCAGCAGGGGCATCGATGGGAGCCTCGTGATCTCAGGCCCTCTATAGCTGCGTCCGGCGCCCGCCCGAACCCCGCCGGCCCTGCGGCGTTCGCCGCATGAGCCCTTCCCATGGACGCCGATGCCCGACCCCGATCTCCGCCATCGCCACGTCTCGCTCGGGGGTTTGCGCCTCCACGTCGCCGAGGCCGGCCCAATGGGCGGGCCGCCGACGATCCTGCTGCACGGCTTTCCCGAATCCTGGCGCGGCTGGCGCCGACAGATCGGCCCGCTGGCGGCAAGCGGCCTGCGCCTCGTCGTGCCGGACCAGCGCGGCTACGGCCTCAGCGATCGACCGCGGGGCATCGAGGCCTACCATCTCGACCGGCTCGCCGCGGACGTGATCGCGCTGGCCGACGCCTGCGGCTTCACGCGGTTTCGACTCGTCGGGCACGACTGGGGCGCCCTGGTCGCGTTCTGGACCGCGAGCTTTTTTCCCGAGCGCGTCGAGCGGCTGGCGGTGCTCAACGGCTTCCATCCGGGGGTGTTCGGGCCCTATCTCCGGCGCCATCCGGGACAGGTGCTGCGCAGTGCCTATGCCGGCCTGTTCCAGTTGCCGCTGCTGCCCGAGCGCCTGCTCACCGCCCGCGATTTTCTTGGATTGCGCGAGATGCTGCGCCGTTCCGCCCGGACCGGCACCTTTTCCGATGCCGATCTCGACCGTTACGCCGAGGACTGGCGCCGCCCCGGCGCGGTGACGGCGATGCTCGATTGGTACCGGGCGCTCGCCCGCCTACCGCGGGAGCAAAATCCGCCGCGGATCGCGGCGCCGACCCTGATCCTGTGGGGCCGGCGCGATCCGGCGCTCCAGCCGGGGCTGGCCGAGGCGAGCCTCGCGCTGTGCGAGCGAGGCCGGGTGCAGTGGATTCCGGACGCGACCCACTGGGTGCAGCACGAGGCGGCGGACGAAGTGAACGCGGCGTTGATCGAGTTCTTGCGGGCGTGACGCCTACGCCGCCAATCCGCCCCACCGTCGCACGTCGCGAAACCTGCGCCCGTCCGAAAACCGCAGCTCCACGCTCTCCGACAGCCGGCCCGCGGCCTCGATCCGTACGGAATCGGGGCGTTCCATCTCGTCCTGCCGCTCCAGGGCCTCCGCGACGGTGAGCGGCACCGGCTCGGCCCCGCCGCAGGCGCGCCACCACGCCACCGCGCGCTCGCGGGCATGGCCCGACTGCTCCAGGCCGATCTCGACGCGGCAGCCGCCGCCGGGCCAGCGCAGAACCGCCTCCAGCCGGTCGGGCCCGTGGCCGCCGGGACTGCGCGCGAGGCTCCAGGCCGACACCGAACGCCAGCCGGCGACCGTCTCGGACAGGATCGGCAGCGCATCCTCGGCGGTTGCCGCGTGGGGCGCCTCGGCATCCTCGGCCTCCGGCTCGACCCAGCAGGCCTCACAGGTGCTGGCGTTGAGCGCGATCAGGGCACCGCAACCGGGGCAGGGCTTGGCTCGCGCAGCGCCTCCCAGAGCGGGCCCGAGCGCGACGCTGCGGGCGGTCACGGCATCGACCGGGCCGTGCATCCGCACGAGGCCGGCATAGTCGAGCACGAGCCCGTCGGACTTCCCCGGCGCGCGGCGGAGCGCGCGACCGACCTGCTGCACGTAGAGCCCCGCGGATTGCGTCGGGCGCAAGAGCGCGATCAGGTCGACCTCCGGCACGTTGAAGCCGGTCGAGAGCACTCCGACCGAGGTGAGGCAGCGGATTTTGCCTGCCCGAAAGTCGCGCACGACCCTGTCGCGCTCGCGCTTGCCCATCTCGGCCGTGACGGTCTCGCAGGAAAACCCTTGGCCCCGCACCGCGTCGCGCACGGCGCCCGCGTGATCGACCCCGGCGCAGAAGGCGAGCCAGGCCCGGCGCTCGCGCCCGTAGGCCGCCATCTCCTCGACCGCGGCGCGGGTGATCCACTCGCGGTTGACCGCGGCCTCCAGCGCCGAGGGGATGTAGTCGCCGCCGCGCTGGCCCACGCCCGACACGTCGAGGGTGAGCGCGGTGGCCTTGCAGATCAGCGGCGCGAGGTAGCCCTGCCCGATCAGGTCGCCGACGGCGGAATCGTGGACGATGCGCTCGAACACCCGGCCCTCGCCCTCGTCGAGGCGGCCGGAATCGAGACGGTAGGGCGTCGCGGTGAAGCCCGCGACCTTGAGATCGGGATTCTGTGCGCGAAGCCCGGCGAGGAAGCGGCCGTAGCCGGTCTCGGCCGAGCGTGGCACCAGATGCGCCTCGTCGATGACGACGAGATCGGTCCCCTCGAACAGCGCCGCGCGGTCGCGCACCGACTGGATCGAGGCGAAGGTGACCGGCGCCCCGCTCTCGCGCCGCCTGAGCCCGGCCGAAAAAATGCCGGCCGGCGCCTCGGGCCAGTAGGCCAGCAACTCGGCGTGGTTCTGCGCCACGAGTTCGCGGACATGGGCGAGCACGCAGATGCGAGCCTGAGGCGCCCGCTCCAGCCATTCGCGCACGAGGGCGGCGATGACGAGCGCCTTGCCGGCCCCCGTGGGCAGCACGACGAGGCCGGGCCCGCCGTCCGCGTCCCAGTGCCGGTGGAGCGCGTCGAGGGCGGCGCGCTGATACTCGCGGAGGCGCAGCATGGCGCGCCGTTTAGCCAAGCCGGGGCGTGGGGAACAGAGGAGAAACGCGAGCCTCCTACGCCGGGCCGGCGATCTCGTAGTGGATCGGCTTGAAGGAAAAGTTGTTCGATTGCAGCGCCGAGCAAGCCGTGAGCCCGATGATCAGGTCCGCCTTCGCCTCGAACACCACGCGGTCGCCCGCCCGGCTCAACGGCGGCTTCACCGCGATTTCGCCCGTGGTGCCGTCGATGGCGACATGCATGAACACGTTGAAGGCGACCGGGATGCGGTCCGGCCCGATGCCGTAGGGTTCGAGCGCCGCCGCGAGGTTGCCGAAGCAGCCGCGATGGGGGTGCGCGTCGCCGTAGATGAGGCGGAAGGTGTCGGCCGAGCAGGGCGTGAGCAGGAAGTCGTGGCGCCCGACCGTATCCTCGACGATGTCGAGCAGCACGTTCGAGCGGTTGGAGTAGATCGGGTCACCCGTGGTGAGGAACAGGCGCGAGGCGTAGTCGATGGTGCGGCCCGACGAGATCACCTCGTCGATGTCGTCGCGCACGAAGGCCACGAGGTCGGCGACCTGCTCGCCCTCCGGGTCGATCACGGTGAGCCGCTGGCCGCGCTTCAGGGTGAAGGCGACGCCGGAGCGCGGTTCGATTTTTTCGGGGGCGTGCCCGCCATGTCCACACATCTCAGCGCACTCGTCCGTCCAGGCGGGTGAAGGGCGTCGGCACGAGGGGCGTCTCCCGTCGGCCCGCGGCGTTCTTTGCCGCGGCAGGGAAAGACCGCCGGACCCGCAAAGTTTCCCGGCCCGGAACGTGCCGCACCGGAGCGCGGTGCTCGCAGGATTCTTTGCCGCCGTGCCCGCGCCCGCTCCGACCTCGCGGCATGTCGAGATCCCATGGCGCGGACTGCCGCTCGGGGCGTCCATCGTGATGGCCGCCGATCCCGGCCGTGCGGATGCTCGATCAGCGCGCCGCGAGCTTGCCCCCGCCGATGCCGTCGAGCACGACCGCCTCGGTCAGGATCTGCGGCAGCACCCGCGCGTCGCCCTTGCCCCGGTAGACGAGATAGAGCGGCACGCCGGAGCGGCCGTGGCTTTCCAGAAGCCGCGTGATTTCCGGGTTCTGGTTGGTCCAGTCGCCCTTGAGATAGGCGACCGAGCCGGCCCGGAACGCCGCCTGCACCGCCTCGCGCGAGAGAACCGTGCGCTCGTTGACCTGACAGGTGATGCACCACGCCGCCGTCATGTCGACGAACACCGTGCGCCCCTCCGCCCGCAGCGCGTCGAGGCGGGCCTGCGTAAAGGGCTCCTCGATGCCGGCGAGCCGCACCCCCGCGGCGCCGGCTCGCTGGCCGTCGAGGGCGGCGGCGAGCGCGAGCGCCCCGACGAGGGCGAGCGCCGCCGTGGCGCGCCCGAACCCGGTGCCGAACCGACCCGCGGCGCGGGCCCGCTCCCAGGCCCAGGCGGCGAAACCCACGAGCACGAGGCCGCCGAGCGCGCCGAGCAGCCCGTCCGGCCCGACCTGCTGGGCCAGCACCCAAACGAGCCACGCGGCGGTGGCGTAGACCGGGAAGGCGAGCGCGCCCTTCACCGTCTCCATCCAGGCGCCGGGCCGCGGCAGCAGGCTTAAGCTGCCGGGAAACGCGGTGAGGGCCAGGAACGGCAGGGCGAGGCCGAGGCCGAGGCAGGCGAAGATCAGGAGCCCGACGCCCGCGCCTTGCGTCAGTGCGAACCCCACCGCCGCGCCCATGAACGGCGCCGTGCAGGGCGTGGCCACCAGCGTCGCCAGCACGCCGGTGAAGAACGAGCCTTGATAGCCCGCCCGCCGGGTCAGCCCGTCGCCGATCCCGGCGAGCCGCCCTCCGACATGCACCACCCCCGACAGGCTCAGGCCCACGGCGAACAGGCCATAGGCCAGCAGTGCCACGACCACGGGCGACTGAAGCTGGAACCCCCAGCCGATTCCGGCGCCGCCCGCCTTGAGTGCGATCAGCAGCCCGGCCAATCCCAAAAAACTCGCCAGTACGCCCGCGGTGTAGGCCAGCCCGTGCAGGCGCACCCGCGCCCGCTCTTCGCCCGCCTGCTTCACGAGGCTGAGCACCTTGATCGACAGCACGGGGAAGACGCAGGGCATCAGGTTGAGCACGAGCCCGCCGAGCAGCGCGAGGCCGGCGGCGCTCCACAGCGTCAGGTTTTCGGACTCCGCGACCGGAGCGGGGGCCGGCGCCGGTTCCGCGGCGGTCGCGGCCGGGGCGGCTTCGGGCTCGGGGCCGATCGCGTAGGCCTTGCGGGTGCCGGCCTCGTCGAAGGTGAGGACGCCCCCGAGCGCCTCCGGCGCGACCTTGCCGTCGCCGGGCTTCAGGACGAGGCGCTGCGCCCCGCCCTCCCCCGCAAGGGTCTGCTCGGCGGCGTTGTCGAGGGCGTTTTCGGAATAGGGAAAGAAGGCCGCGCTCGTGATCGCGGGAGCACCGTTCGGCCGGTCGAGCTGGATTGAAAAGTCCTCGCCCTCGCGGGTCGCGCGGACCGGGAACGGTGCCGGCTCGGGTAAGGCCGCGCGGGCCTCCGTGAACAGGTGGGCCTGCGCCGGATCGGGCTGAGCATCGGTGCCGACGGCTAGATCGAGGGCGAGTTCGGCCGAGCCCGGGATGCAGATTTCCTCGCAGACAAGGTAGGACAGGGTGCCGGACAGGGGCACGCTGCCGCCGGCCGGCAGCGTCTCGGGCACGCGCAGCGGCACCAGCAAGGTGACCTCGCCCTCGTAGCCGAAATTCATCAGGGTCTGGACCGGGATGCGCTCCGGCGCCGGCCATTGCGTCGGGCCGACGGAAAAGCCCTCGGGCAGGCGCCACGCCATCTCCGGCGGCAGGCCGGAATCGCCCGGATTGCGCCAGTAGACGTGCCAGCCGGGCTTCATCGCCATGTGCAGGCCGAGCGTCACCGTTCGGCCGGGGGCGAGGGTGGCGGCCTCCGACACGAGGCGGGCGCGCACCAGATCCTTCGGCGCCAGATTCTTCGCAGTCTTGCTCAGCTGCGCCGCCGCGAAGTCGGGGGCGGCGAGGAACAGGACCAGAAGGAGGATGCGGAGCATGGGTCCTGTCAAAAAAAGCCCCGGCGCCTTGGCCGGTCCACCGAAGTTTAGCAGAGCCGTCGGGCCAACGGGAGCCGGCCCGCCCCGCGACCCCGCGAAGCGGTTTTTTCGCTATTCGGCGTCCGCGGGCGAGCGTCCGTCCATCTGCGCCAAGCGCACCGCGTGGTTGATGAGCGCCATGTGGGTGAAGCCCTGCGGGACGTTGCCCCGCTGCTCACCCGTCTCGGCGTCGATCTCTTCCGCGAACAGGCCGAGATCGTTGCCGCGGGTAATGAGGCGCTCGAACAGGGCGGTCGCCTCCTCTCCCCGGTCGGCCAGTGCGAGGCAGCCGACGCGCCAGAAGGCGCAGGCCGTGAAGGTCGCCTCCTCGCCCTCCAGGCCGTCGTCGAGGCGGTAGCGATAGAGCAGGTCGCCTGCCCCCAGCGCGTCCTCGATCCGCTCCAGGGTGGCGGCGACGCGGGGCGAGCGCCCGTCGAAGGCCCGAAACAGCACCGCGCGCAACACGGCGGCGTCGAGATCGGGCGAACCGTAATCCATGGTGTAGGCGCCGACCGCCTCGTTCCAGCCCTCGGCGTGGTACTCGGCACGGATCTCCCCCGCCACCCGCTCCCACTCGGCGATCCTTTCGGGCGCGGCGAGACGGTGCCGGGGATCGGAACGGGCGATCTGCACCGCGCAATCGAGCCCGACCCAGAGCATCGCCTTGGTGTGCAGGATCTGGCGCATGTCCCCGCGCAGTTCCCAGATGCCGTGGTCGGGCTCGCGGCGGCGGTCGATGATGTGGCCGGTCAGATGCGCCAGGGCCTCGGGCAGGTGGTCGTTGACCTTCACCGGCGGGTCGAAATCGACCGCCTCCAGATAGTGGTGCAGCGCCACCAGGAACTCGCCGTAGATGTCGAACTGGCGCTGGTCGCTCGCCGCGTTGCCGAGCCGCACCGGCTCGGTTCCGCGCCAGCCGCGCAGATGATCGAGGATGGTCTCGTCCGGCACCGGCCCTTCGAGGGCGTACATCAGTTGGAGATGGCGGCCGCGGCTCGGGTCGGCGGTGCGCAGGAAGCGCAGGAACTCGGCGGCCTCGCGGTCGTAGCCGAGGTTGACGAACGCGGTAACGGTGAAGCTCGCGTCCCGCATCCAGACATAGCGGTAATCGTAGTTGCGGTTGCCCGGCACCGCCTCGGGCAGGCCCATGGTCGCGGCGGCGACGATGCCGCCCGACGGCGCGTGGGTCAGCAGTTTGAGGGTGAGTGCGCTGCGCAGGACCGTCTCGCGGTAGGGACCGCGATAGGTGCAGCGGCCGGACCATTCCTGCCAATAATCCTCTGTTGCCCGGAACCATGCCTCCGCCCGTTCGAGCCCGACCGCGCCCTCCGCCCCGTGGGCGAGGACGAGGTCGGCCCCCTCCCCGGCCTCCAGCCGGAACGCGGCCTCGGCACGCCCCTCCCCGATGTCGAGGGGGCTGGAGCAGGCGGCCTGCATGGCATCGCCGCCGCCGCGGAACAGCACCGTGCCGTCGGCCCCGGCTTCGGCCGTGGTGGCGGCGCGGGCATAGTCGAAGGTCGGCCGCACGATCCAGCGGCCGGAGACCGTGCCGGCCACACAGGCGAGGCGGCGCACCACACGCGCCTCGGCCCGGCCGTCCGGCCCCTCCTCCGGCACCGGCTCGCGACGGCTGAGTGGCATGAAGTCGGTCAGCCGCACCCGGCCAGTCTCGGTGGTGAGGACGGTTTCCAGGATGTTGGTGCCGGGGCGGTAGCGGCGCTCGCTGCCGGTCACACCATCGAGGAGAAGGCGGCAGGCGCCCCCTCTCTCGCGGTCGAGCAGCGCCAGGAACGAAGCCGGCCCGTCGTGGCGGGGCCAGCACAGCCAGTCGAGGGAACCGTCGCGAGCGATGAGGGCGGTGGTGCAGGTATCGCCGATCACGGCGTAGTCGGCGATGGGTCTGTCCGTCACGGCCTCGTCCTGTTTGCGTCGCGCGGCAACGCTCCGGATCGAGGCGAAGTTGCCCCCTGCGACACCCGCGCGGGGTCAGCGGTGACGGCGGCGATGCGGTGCAAAGCGGCGGGCGCCGTTGACGCCCTGGCGCAGCGAGCGGCGAGTGCCGTCGCTGCCGGGCCGCCGGTCATTGCCGTCGTTGACGCCCGCCGAGCGGTCGTTGCCGGTGGCGCTCGCCCCCGGCGACAGCCCGCTGCCGGCATTGGCGTTGCCCTCCTGGGCCAGCGCACCGGCGCTCAGGAGCAGCCCGGCGGCGGGGGCGAAGGGTCAGAGGCGAGTGAGGCACGGCATCGGGATCGGCTCCGGGGCGTCCGTTCACGGTTCTGTGAACGCGGTAGGGAGGGCGATCCAAGCGATGCCGCGTCTGTTCCCTTGCCCCTATTTGATCGCGATCAGCGACTTGGTGAACAGCCCGAGGAAGCGCTCGCGCACGATCTTGCCGTCCGGGAAAAGCGACTTCATCTCAAAATGGTCGAGCAGGGCCGCGTCGTTGAGGATGCGGTCGGCCTCGTCGATGCTGTCGGTGCGGGTGTGGAAGGCGAAGTCGCGTCGCATCACCAGGGCCCGCTGCCACGGCCGGGGCAGCCAGTGGAAGAACAGGGCCCGGAAATGCGGCTCGACCGGGAACCAGTAGTTCGGCGTCTGGATGAAGTAGCGGGTGCCGAGGCGGCGCGCCTCCTTGGCCATGCGGACCTTGTTCTGCCAGCTTCCGACATGCTCGATGACGGAGTTGGAAAATACCAGATCGAATTCCCCGTCGGCGTACATCGGCAGATCGCAGGCGTTGCCCTGGATCACGAGGAAGCGCGGATCAGCCACCGGGGTCGGCACCAGATCGACCAGCGTGACGTAGATCTTGCGGTTGCGCCACATGTGTTCGAGGCCGAGCCAGTAATCGGACCGCCCACCGAGATCGAGAATCCGGCACATGTCCTTCTTCTGCAGGACCTCATCGACCATCTCCAGCAGCATTTCCATCCGCTTGGCGCGGAATTTGTTGCTGTAGACCTCTTTCGCCGACGGACGCTCGACTCTCATCAACATGCTGGGATTCCGTTAGGCGGGAAAAAATTCGACGATTGCACATCGGATTTGCAGGATATGTGCCAATCTAGTCGCATCTGGTGCGCTGCAGCAAGCGCTTCAGATCGACGATCTCGTCAATCCACAACGATGCGAGATCAGTATTCGCTCCGGACGGCGCCGGTTGTATTTCGTCCGAACACACGTGATGAGCGGCGTGACGCATCATGGCGTCAGCGGACACCGCCGACCGGATGGGTATGTCCGGTCAAAGTCCAGTCCGGCGTTGCGACATCCTTGTCCACGGCGCCTGCCGACGGTTGCGGCGTCGCCTTACGTTTCGGAGAGCCCGCGGGCATCACGGTCGAGACCAGGGCGACCCAGCCGAAGATGAACGCGACGAACAATCCTTCGGCGAGCCAGAACACCGCGTGGGAGCCGCTCGCCTGCCACGCGAGCGCGACCCAGTAGAGGCCGAAGTTGCTCGCGCAGAAGCAGGCCAGCGAGTGGCGACCGAGCATGGCGAGCGCCCGTCCGATCTGGGTCTCGACGATCCGGAAGCGGTCGGCGAGCCAGATCATGGCGACGACGACGCACAGCGAGGAGACGATCTTGAGCGGCCCCAGTGTCGCCCGGTCCACGCCGGGCAGGATCCACGGCGATTCGTCCAAGCCCATTCGGTGCGGATACTTCTGGCCGATCCATCCGATGGCGATGACGGCCAGGAGGAGGCACGCCCCGCGAAAGATCCTCGGATCGGTGACGATGACGCGGGCGATTCCCGCGTAGCGCCGCCCGACGCCGAGCCACATCCCGCCGAAGAACGTGATCTGCCAAGCCCAGATGTTGATGGCGATCGTCTCGTCGTGTTCGAGACCGATGGTCCGCGACCAGATCCCGACGGCCACCCAGCAGGTCACCAGCCATGCCAGCGCGGCACTGGGCGACTTGAGCAGCAGCCAGGCGAAAAGCGGGGTCGCGAGGAAGAAGATGATGTAGATCTGCAGCACGTCGAAGCCGAAGGGCGCCGAGCGCATCAGCACGAAGTTGCGCGCGGCCGTGAACGGGTCGGTCGCGAACAGATCGAACCGGCCCGCGCCGAGCAGCGTCGGGCTGGCAAGGCTCATGAAGGCCATCACGAGGAGAAGAGTGACGGCGTTGTAGGCGTAGAGCTGCCACGTGCGCTTGAGGGTGTCGCCGAGGAAGGTGCGATCGACGGCCGTCATCTTCGCCAGGCGCGTATGCCCGAACAGATAGCCGCTCATCAGGAAGAAGATTTCGGCCGTCGTCGACGGCAGCACCTGGGCGATGGTGATCGGGCTCGCGGCGTGCCGACCCATCGCCCGGCACAGGCTGGTCCCATGGTCGAGCGCCATGCTGATCAGCATGAAGCCGCGGATGAAATCGATCTCCAGGATGCGCGCGCTAACGCCGGTCGCCTCCGCGGCACGATCGCTCGATCGAATCTGGCTCATCACGGCCTCGCGGCTCAGCGCATCAGGGACGGTAGGGCACGTATCGGAACGGCGCGATCGCGCGCGTTGCCTCGCGTGGGCGGCCCGCGGACGCCTGCGCCGCCAGGGCGAGGCACGGCAAGGCGTAGAAGCTCAGCGACAGGAACGACACCAGGCCGCCGATGGTCGGCTCGGTGATGCCGTAGAGCAGGTAGAAGATGACGATGCCGATCACGTTGTGCGCCCTGGCGGACCACGCCCGACGCAACGTGAGAACGAGGCTCGTCAGGAAGATCGACAGCCCGATGAGGCCGCCCGAGAACAGGATGTTGAGATACATGTTGTGGGCGTGGGCCGCCGCCTTGAACAACATCGGATGGAACGGCAGGATGAACTTGGCCGAGCCCGCGCCGTAGCCGAACAGCGGCTGCTCCATCCACAGTTCGATCACCACCGCCCAGATCCGTGTGCGCCCGGTGCCGCTGGTGATCTCGTCCGCCGAGCCTGAGCGCGACAGGCCGCTCATGATCGAGTCGCCGAAGCTCGCCATCACCAGTACGCCGAGCGCGGCGACGAGCAGGCCGAGGGCGAACTTGATGCCGAAGCGCCCGCGCATGGCGTAGACGTAGAGGAGGCCGGCCATCATCGCGGCGACCGACATGCGGTTGTTGGAAACCAGCAGGCAGAACGCCATCGGGGCGATCAGCACGTAAAAGAGGGGCCGCCGCAGCGACAGGCCGGAGAACAGCACCGTCAGCATGATGCCGATCGCCGCCGCCGCGCCCGCGGCGTTGGCCGTGCCGAACACGCCGGTGAGCCGCGAGGTCGGGATGAAGGCGCCGTTGACCCAGTCGCTCATCCGCCCGAGCAGCGGGTTGAGGAAATAGGCCGCGATCGACACGATGCACAGCACGAAGCAGGCGGTGATGAGGATGCCGGTGGCGTTGCGCACCCCGAGGAAGCGCACGAGGCTGTAGACGTAGAGAAAGGCAGCGATGTTCGAGACGGTCTCGACGAAGGACAGGGTCGGCTGGACCGAGTTGGCGCTGGTCACGATCAGGTAGGCGAAGAAGGCGAACCACAGCAGCGCTTCGGACGATTCCCGCAGCGGCCAGCGCCGGACCATGGCCGCGAGCGCGAGCGTCAGCATCGAGCCGACGCAGGCAAGCTTGATCAGGATCTGGAAGTCGATCGTCTTGTCCTCGATCTCCCGCACCCGCAGGTTCGCGCATTGCAGGATGATGACGAGGATCGCCCCGTAGAAGGCGTAGCTCTGGTTCCAGGCCAGCGTCTGGGTGCCGACGAACAGCAGAATCGGCAGCGGCAGCGCCGCCAGCATGATCACCGGCGGCAGGCTCTCGCCCTCCGTCGCGCTCAAGCCGATCACGAGCAGCGCGACCGCCGCCACGATCGCCACCGCGGTGGCGGCGGGCAGCCAGATCCAGTCTCGGTGCGGGGTGAGGCCGGCGGCCTGCATGGCGCCTCGCGCGGGTGGCGGGAAGGACGGGGCGGAGCGGGTCAGCCGGGGGTGAGCTGGCGCGGGCGGAGCTTGGCGAGACCGAGGCGGGCGAGGAACACCGCGTTGCCGACGAGGTAGCGCTGGGCCAGCCGCCGCGGCTCGACGCAGAGGCGAAACACCCATTCGAGGCGAGTGCGGCGCATCCAGGCAGGCGCGCGCGGCACCGTGCCGGTCAGGAAGTCGAACCACGCGCCGACCGCCATGGCGTTGTCGCAGATGCCCGGCACGTGGGCGGCGATCCAGCTCTCCTGGATCGGGTTGCCCATGCCGACGAGGATCAGGTCGGGACGTGCCGCGGTGATCGTCCGGCTCAAGGCGTCCTGGTCGGCTTCCTTGAGGAAGCCGTGATGGGTGCCGACGATCGCGTGGCGCGGCCAGCGCCGGGCGATGAGGCGCCCGGCCTCGGCCACCACCTCGGGACGGGCACCGAGGAGGTAGATGCGCAGGTCGTGGACCGTTCGGTCGAGGTAGTTCGTAACGAAGTCGGTGCCGTTGAGGTTCTCCGAGAACGGCTCGCCGTGCAGCACCCGTCGGGCGATGTCGAGGCCGACCCCGTCGTTGAGCACGAGGAACTGGTCGAGGCAGCCGCGCAGCTCGGAATTGGTCGAGGCGAGGTTGGAGAGATGCGCGTTCAGGAACGCGACGCGGGTGCTGTCGCGGGACTGGATGCGCCCGTCGATGTGCTGGACGACGTGACCGACAGAGCCCGAATGGACCCGCACGCCGAGGATATCGACCGACGTCAACATGGAACGGCCTCCGCTGATCTCGATTTCATCGGTGTCGTGTCGCAGGGCCGGCCTCACGTGCCGAGGCCGACGATCCGGCGGTCGCGCAGCAGGACGATCAGCAGGCCGAGCGCCATGCCGACGAACAGCGAGGCCGCCAGGATGATCGCCGACTTCGGCGCGCTCTTGGATTGGGGCGGGTAGGCGAGGCTCGCGACCTGGGCGTCCGGCAGCGTCATGAATTGCTGCTGCCACGTTTCGGCGTAGCGCTCGAGAAACTTGTCGTGCAGGACGCGGTAGGTCTGCGCCTTGCTCTCGAGGTTCTTCAGGGTCACCCGCGCCAGCGCCGAACTCTCGCCCGCGAGCGAGCCGGAGAACTTGAACTGCTCGACGGCGTTCTCGGCCTTCCGGGTCTCGGCCTGCAGCTCGTCGGTGCGGGCCTTGAGCATGTTGCTCATGCGCCGCGACAGCTCCTCGCGCAGGCTGGCCTGATCCTGGATGAAGGCGTCGGCGTAGGCGTTCGCCACGGCCGCGGCCTGGGTCGCGCTCGGCATGGTGGCCGAGACCTCGACGACGTAGGTGGTGCCGAGGCGCTTGACCGTCGTCAGCTTCTGCAGGGCGCGCGCCGCCCCCGTGACCTTCGGATCGGCGCCCTCCGCCGCGGGCGCCGGCTGCTTCCAGAACATCACGGTGCCGGTGATCGCCGATAGGGTGCGGGCGAGCGGACCGGGCTGGAGCGCGGGGTCGTCGGCGAGGTTCTGGGCCACGACGACCCGGCGGACGATGCGCTCGGATTTCAGGAGTTCGACCTGGCTCTCGATATTGGCCGAGTCGACGTTGGCGTCGGAGACCGTGGGAGCGGTGCTGCGGAGGCTCGCACCGTTCTTCAGGTCGATCAGGATCAGGCCCGAGGCCGTGAATTGCGGCGTCGCCGTCGCGAGATAGGCCACCGCCACCGCGACCGCCGCCACGCTCGTCAGGGCGATGGTCGGCCAATGGCTGAGCACCGCCTTCATCGCGGTCGCGACGGGCGACGGTCCCTCGGGCGCGGCGCTCGTGAGCGGCTGCGGATTCTCGATACTACGGAGCAGAGCCTCCAACCGCAGAGCGTCCCCCATGCGATTCTGCCTCCTGCGATGACGAACGCCCGGGCCGAGCGAAGTCGAGATGCCTTGCCGGCAAGATGACGAGGCGTCTCCGGCGATGCATTTCTGGTGTCGCAGGGGAGCCCTGGTCGGGCACCGTGCGCACCGCAGCATCTCGGGAAACGAACCTTGTGTGCAGTGCCGAAACGCTGCCTGCCGAAAATAATCGCATCCCTTTGCAAATTGCACGCTCAAACTTTGAGCAGCAACAGCGTAAAATATCAGCACCACTATACGGCTAAGTAGAATAACAGTGACGCTTGGCCGAGTTCCAGAGGCATGACTCAAGTTATAGTGAGCTGAATATCTTTGCAAGAGGCCTGTACGATACTGCCTGAATCCCTGAATTTTGCCGGCCCAGCGCTGTCGAGGGGCGCTTTGGGCGATGCGGATGCGGGCTTAGATAGAACCATAATTCACGACGACAACGTCACAAATGATTTACCGACTATTTACCTTCCGGGTGGGAACGCTTCTGGCGTCTCGGGAGATCACGAAGCGCCGCATTTTCGCCTTCAAAAAATTGACTAAATCTTCATCACTGTTTGGGTGCGGCGCTCCGCTGCGGCGCAAAATAGCGTTGACCGATCGTTACCCGTTCGCATTAATACGGAGAGATTGTCAGCAGAGCGAGAGAACGAATGGCGGCCGAGTCTTCACGCCCCAGGCTTTCCCCGTGGCTGCGGCGCGAGCACGCCGGTGTTGCGACATCGACCGCATTGCCGAATGCGCGTTGGCCCAAAGTCGCTTCGCGCGCGATGCCGACGGTCGTACGTCTGCGCGAGCGCGGATACAGCGCGCGCTCGCGCCGCAACTATCTCGATTCACGCCAGAAGCGGGCGCTCGACTTCACCGCGGCCCTTTCCGCGATCCTCTTGCTGCTGCCGCTTCTGATCGTGGTGGCCCTGCTGGTGCGGGCGACCTCGAAAGGTCCGGTGCTGTTCCGCCAGAAACGCTGCGGCCTTAACGGTCAGCCGTTCGAAATCTACAAGTTCCGCTCGATGCACGTCGTGCCCGACGAGGCGGTGGTCCAGGCGACCCGCGCCGATCCCCGCGTGACCACGGTCGGCCGCTTCATCCGCCGCAGCAGCATCGACGAGCTGCCCCAGCTCTTCAACGTGCTGCAGGGTCACATGTCGCTGATCGGGCCCCGCCCGCACGCCATGGCGCACGACGCGTTCTACGGTGAGCGCATCCCGCGCTACGCCGACCGCTTCGTCGCCCGGCCGGGCCTGTCGGGCCTCGCCCAGGTCCGCGGTGCCCGCGGCGCCACCCCGCAGCTCTCCGACATGGAGCGGCGGATCGACCTCGACCTCGAGTACATCCGCAATGCCAGCCTCGCCTCCGATCTGCGCATCATCGGCGCGACCGTGCGCGAGATGATGTTCAGCTCGACCGCCTACTGACCCGACGCCCGGCCGCTCCGGGCGCCCCTCCCCTTCCACGATCGGCGCGCGAAACGACGCGGCCGGAGCCAGGCTCCGGCACGGTTCTGGCTCCGTGCCGAATCGGCACCCCGCCCCGATTCAACGACGAGGCAGATCATGATGCTGCGACCGGCTCGGTGGACGACGCAGATGGCGCTGGTCGCCGTGCTCACCGGCACGGCGGCCGGCCCCGCGCTGGCGGAGTACATCATCCGCCCCGGCGACACCCTCGAAGTCGCGGTGGCCGGCATCCCCGACCTCAAGCAGCGCAGCGTGGTCGATCTCGACGGCCTCGTCACCCTGCCGATGATCAAGCCGGTCCCGGTCGGCGGCCTCGGCCTCACGGCGGCCCAGGCGGCGGTCAAGGAGGAGATGTCGAAGAAGCTCTACCAGCAGCGCACCCCCGCGGGCGCTGAGAGCGTCACGGCGATCAGCCCCGACGCCGTCACGGTCAGCATCGCCGAGTACCGCCCGGTCTACCTCAACGGCGACGTGTCGAAGCCCGGCGAGCAGGCCTACCGGCCGGGGATGACGGTGCGGCAGGCGGTGTCGCTGGCCGGCGGTTTCGAGATCATGCGCTTCCGCATGACCAACCCGTTCCTCGAATCGGCCGACCTGCGCAACGACTACCAGACCCTGTGGATGCAGTACGTGAAGCTGCAGGGGAAGGTGTGGCGCATCAAGGCGCAGCTCGCGGCCCCCGGCGGACCCCAGGCGCCCGCTTCGCCGCCTGCCAAGGGCAAGGCCGCCGCCGACGACCCGACCGCCGACGTGAAGGCGCTGGAGCAGCTGACCCAGGCGCCGCTGCCGAAGGAACTCCTCGACCGCACCCGCGACAACGCCCGCCAGCAGCTCGAACTGGAGCGCACCCGCTACGGGGCGGAGCGCGCCTTCCTGCAGCGTACGGTCTCGGTCTCCGACGACCAGATCGCGCTGCTGCGCTCGCGCCAGGTGCGCGACGACGAGAACGCCCAGGCCGACACCGCCGACTACAACAAGCTCAAGGAATTCTCGGAGCGCGGCAACCTGCCGATGACGCGCCTGTCGGAAGCGCGCCGCCTGTTCCTGTTCTCGGCGACCCAGTCGCTCCAGACCGGGGTGCAGCTCACCAACACCATCCGCGAGCGCGACGACGCCGCCCGTAAGGTCGTCCGCCTCGAGGAGCAGACCCGCGCCGACCTGCTTAAGGATCTCGACGAGGCCAATGTCGAGCTTGGCGGCCTGCAATCGAAGCTCCAGGCGGTCAGCGAGAAGATCACCTATACCGGCATGATCCGCTCCCAGCTCGTCCGCGGCGGCGGCGCGAAGCCCTCGATCCGCATCGTGCGCTCGGGCCTCGACGGCGGCGGCAGCGAGACCGCGAGCGAGGATTCGCCCGTGCGGCCCGGCGACACCGTGGAGGTCGCCCTGCACACGGAGGTGCCGGAGCTGTCGCAGTGACGCGCCGAATGACCCGGTCCATAGACGGGATGCCGTTCCTGCCGCATCGCCGGGCCGTGCTCGGCGGGGCCGCCTGCCTCGCCGGGGCTGCGCTCGCAGCCCCCTCCGCCGTCCGGGCCCTGTCCGAGGCAGCACCGCTTCGCCGCGGCGTGAACCTGTCGCATTGGTTCGCCCAGAGCTTTCGCGGCTACGGGCGCGATCACCTCGCCGGCTACATCGCCCCGTCCGATCTGGAGCGGATCGCGCGGGCCGGCTTCGACCATGTCCGCCTGCCGGTCGATCCCGGCATCCTGCTGTCTCAGGGTGGCACGGAGCTGAACGGGCCGGTGTTCGAGGCCGTCCGCGCCGCGCTGGCGCTTATCGACCGCTTGGGCCTGACGACGGTGCTCGATCTCCATCCCGTCGGCGCCGGCAAGGTGCCGCTGCAGACGTCGGAGGGCGCGCGCGCCTTCCTCACCGGCTGGACGACGCTCGCCACCGCGCTCAGCCCCTCGCAGACGCCGGGTCTCGTGCTGGAAATCCTCAACGAGCCGGAGCCCCTGAAGGGCGAGGCGTGGTGGGCGCTTCAAGCGGAGGCGCTGGCGGCGATCCGGCGGGCCGGCTGGCGCGGGCGCGTCGTCGCCAACGGCGGCGGCTGGTCCGGCATCGACGACCTCGTCGCGCACAAGGCCTACGACGACCGTGCGATCGTCTATACCGTGCATTGCTACGCGCCGCTGCTGTTCACCCATCAGGCCACGACCTGGAGCTGGGACGTCGCCCGCCGGATCGACGGCCTCGGCTGGCCGATCCCGAAGGACGAGGCCGAGCGCGCCGCAGCAGGGGCCACCCGCGACGACGAGGCCCGCGGCCATGTCCGCTCGCAGATCGCGGCGGGCGCGTTCACTTCTGCTGCGATGGCGGCGCAGTTCGACCGGCTCGCCGCGTGGCAGAAGGCGGAAGGCGGCCCAGCGATCTATGTCGGCGAGTTCGGCGTCTACGAGCCCAAGGCGCCGGTCGAGGCCCGGCTCGCATGGCTCAGAAGCGTGCGTGAGGCCTGCGAATCGCGCGGCTTCGGCTGGGCGATGTGGGACTACTCCCCCTCCTTCGGGCTACTGCCGCCCTCGGGCGCCCGCGTCATGGCGCCGGACACGCTGCGGGCGCTGGGGATCGGCGCGTCATGAGGGCGTGGCTCGGGCGCAAGCTGCGGGGCGGCACTGGCGGCATCGGATCGAGCGGGCCGCTCTTCGTGGCCAACATGCTCGAAGCCGTGTTGCCGTTCCTGCGCAACATCGCGCTCGCCCACCTCATCGCCCCGACCGATTTCGGGCTCGCGATCTCGCTCTCGGTGGTGATCGGCATCGTCGAGGTGCTGACCGATTTCGGCCTGCCGGTCTTTGCCGTGCGCAAAACCTCGGACACCCCGCCCGCCCTGATGATGGGCACGCTCCAGAGCCTCGCCCTGATCCGCGCGGCGCTGATCGGGCTGGTGCTGGTGGCGGCCTCGCCCTGGATCGCCGGCCTGTTCGAGGCGCACGGGGATTTCACCGTCTACGCGCTTCTCGGCATCGTCGTGGTGGTCCGCGGTTTCGAGAATCTCGGCGTCAAGGAGATGATGCGCCATTACGTGTTCTGGCGCGAGGCGACCGTGCTGGCGAGCGCCCAAGCCATGGGCGCCCTCGTCACCGTCCTCTCCGCCTGGATGGGCTACGGCTTCGCCTGCATGCTGCACGGGATGCTGGCGACCGCGCTGACCACGGTGGCGCTCTCGCACCTGCTGTCGCCGACGCCGTTCCGACTCGCCTGGAGCACCCAGGCCGCGCAGGAGGTGGCCCGGTTCGGGCGCCCGCTCCTCATCAACGGCCTCGCGGTCGCCTGCACGCTCGGCGACCGGCTCCTCGTCGGCGGCGTTCTGGGGCCGGCGCAGCTCGCCCTCTACAACGTCGCCTACGGCACCGCGACGCTGCCGCGTACGGTGGCGGCGAAGTTCCTCACCAGCATCTTCCTGCCGCTCTTCGTCGAGAATCACGAGCGCAAGCGCGGCCCCGAGCTGTTCGACACCTGGGCGTGGATCCTGTCCTGCATCGCCTTCGTCTACGGGTTGGCCCTGAGCCTCGTCGGCGATCAGGTGCTCGCCTTCGTGTTCGGCCCGGCCTTCCAGCCCTCGCGCCTGTTCATGTGCCTGGCCGGCATCAGTATCTGCGTGAAGTTCCTGATGCTCCTGCCTGCTCCGCAGGCCTACGCCTCGGGCAACACCCGCCTTGTCGCCTTCGGCTCGATCCTGTCGGCGCTCGCCGTCATCCCCGGCGCGGTGCTGCTGCTGTGGCAGCGGGACGTGAACGCCTTCCTCCTCGGCCTCGCGGTCTCCGAGTTCGTCGGCCTGCTGGTCTATTCCCGCCGCGCCATCCGCGAGCAGGCTTTTACCCGCACGACGACGTGGCTCGTCATCGCCGTGCCGCTGGCGCTGCTGGCCTCGCTGGCGCTGCTGACCGGGCTGAAGCCGCAGATGAGCTTCCAGGCGTGGTGCGTCGCCTGCGCGGTGGCGCTCGGCCTCTCGGCGACGGCCTACGGCCTGATCGTCCTGCGCTGCCGCATCGGCCTGCGGATGCTGTTCACGACCTGACGATACGCCCCTGAGGAGCCGAGATGGCGATCCACCTGTTCACGACCACGGATTGGCGCGGGCCCCGCCGGGCCGACCTCGTGCGCCTGCTCGACTCGGTCGAGCGCAGCCGGGCCGCGGGCGTGCGCGTTCACCACCACCTCCTGCTTCAGAACTGCCCGCCCGAGACGCTCGCCGCCGAGCGGGCGAGCCTGCCGGCGCAGACCCAGGTCTCGGCGATCCCGGGGCGCGCCTCGATCTCGGCGGCCCGCAACCAGCTCATCGCCGGCGCCCTCGCCGAGACGCCGTTCGGAGCCGACGACGTGGTCGCCTTCCCCGACGACGATTGCTTCTACGCCGACGGCTTCCTGGCGCGGCTGGAGGTGGCCTTCGCCGCGCGGCCCGGCCTCGACCTCCTCCTCTGCCGCGTCGCCAACGACCCCGAGGACGGGCCCGACGGCCTGCGCGACATCGCCCCGGCCAAGCCTTCGCAGATCGTCCGGCTGACCATGTCCAACAGCATGTTCCTGCGCGGGTCGCTCGCGACGACGCTCGGCGCGTTCGATCCGACCCTCGGCCTCGGCACCCCCGCCCGCGGCGGCGAGGACACCGACTACGCCGTGCGTGCGCTGCTCGCCGGCAACGCCACGGGCTTCGTCGATCGCCCCCTCGTGGGCCATCCCCCGGCGGACCGGAGCGCGGCGGCGCGCTACTACCATGGCGCCGCCATCGTGCTCGCCCGCTACGCCCGGCGCCGGCCCGCGCTGATGCGCGAGTACCTGCGTAAGCTCCTCGTCGGCCTCGTCTTCACGCTGCAGGGGCGGGTTCCGGCCCGCACCTACGCCGAGACCTTGCGCGATACGCTGCCCATCGTCGGCCTGTTCCCGCGGCGGGGGAGCGGAGCCGAGCCGGCCTTCGGCCTGTCCCGTCCGCTCGCCCGGTGAGTTCGCCCAGGAAGTTCGCCCAGGTGCATGCCAAAACGAACCCGGAGCCGTTCGTGACCGATCGACCGATCTGCCTCCTGCTCTGCATCGATGCCGCCTATCTGCGGCAGGCCGGCATCACCCTGGCCTCGATCCTCGAGAGCAATCCGGGCAAGCCCATCGACGTCACCCTCGTCGGCAGCGGCCTCACCCATGCGCAGGTCGATTCCGTATTCGCGCCGCTGGGCGCTCGCCATCCGGCGCTACGCCTGCACTTCCGCGCGATGGATCCGGCGGCGTTGCCGGATCTACCGGTGACGCGTCAGTTCAGCAGCAGCATCTACACCCGCATCCTGCTCGACCGCTTCATCGACCGCTCGCACACCCGCGTCCTCTATCTCGACGCCGACACGGTCGTCTCCGCCGACCTCACGCCGCTCTGGAACGCGGATCTCCACGGCGCCGTGCTCGGGGCGGTGCGCGATCCGTTCCGGCTCGATCTCGACGCCATCGGCTTTGCCCCGGACGAGCCCTACTTCAATTCCGGCGTGCTCCTGATCGACATGGAGCGCTGGCGCGCCCTCGATTGCGAGGCCCGCGTCCTCGACGTGCTGGTGCGGGAGGCCCACCGCCTGCCCTGGATGGATCAGGACGCGCTCAACCTCGCGCTGCGCGGGCAGGTCCACTTCCTCTCGCCGCGCTGGAACTTCCAGCCGCGCTGCGCCGACGTGCCGGCCGGGTTCCTCGGCCTCGACGATGCGGAATACGCCGCGCTGCGCGCCAACCCCAGCATCGTCCACTACACCACCTCCCATAAGCCGTGGAACGCCGGCTTCCGGGTGCATTACAGCCGCGCCTTCTTCTCGGTGGCGCGCCGGGCCGGGCTCGGCATGGCCCCCGCCCGGCCCAAGACCGTCGCCGACCGTGTGCTCCAGGCCAAGACCTGGCTGCGCTGGCACTTCCCCGGCCCCTTTCGCACCCTGCGCCGCATCGCCAAGCCCGAGTCCGCGGCCCTGATGTACGGCGCGCGGGCCGGCCAGTAGGAGCCTCACACCCGTGCGTGCCCTGACCGACATCGCGCCAGCGGCGCCAGCGCGAACGGACGCGCCCGATCTCAGCTTCGTCATGGCTGCCTACAACGCCGCCCCCTGGATCGAGGCGGCGCTCGCCTCCGCCCTCGACCAGCGCGGCGTCGGCGTCGAGGTCGTCGTCCTCGACGACGCCTCGACCGACGACACCGCGACCCGCGTCGCCGCGCTGGCCGCCCGCGACCCGCGGGTGGTCCTGATCCGGCGCGAGCGCGGCGGCGGTCCGTCGGCGGCGCGCAACCTCGCGATCGACCGCGCTCGCGGCACGTGGATCGCCATCCTCGACGCCGACGACGCGGTTGAGCCGGAGCGCGCCCGTCATCTCATCGCGCTGGCCGAGCACACCGGCTGTATGGTCGCCGCCGACAACGTCGCCTGCTTCCCCGATGGCGAGCCCGAACGCTCCTGGCCCCTCGTCCCTGACCTGGCCGAGACGGCGGAACTGCGCGTCGGGATCGCCGAGTACCTGAACCGCAACCGGATGACGGACGGGCGCTCGAATCTTGGCTTCCTCAAGCCGATCTTTTCCCGCGCCTTCCTGACCCGTCACGGCATCCGCTACGACGAGGACGTGCGCATCGGCGAGGATTTCCTGCTGTGCCTGCGCTGCCTCATGGCCGGGACCGAGATGGCGGTGACGGGGCGCGCCGGCTATCGCTACCGGATGGTCGCGACCTCGCTCTCGCGCAAGCTCAAGGCCGCCGACCTCGACGCGCTGCGCGCGACCTACGATGCGCTGGGATTTGCCCCGTCCGAGCCCGCTTCGGTCCGGGCGGATTCCGCCTATCGCGGCGCGCTCGCCGAGATGCGGGCCTATGTCGGCCTGCGCGAGGGGATTTCGCGGCGCGACCCCGGCGTGGTGCTCCGCCACGCGCTGCAACCGGCCTGCTGGCGTGCGGTCGCGCATCTCGCATTGCGAAAGCTGCGCCGCCGATGATCCTTTGGGAGGGCCGCGCTCAGCGCTCGCCGCTCTCCGAGCGTTGTCGGGCGGCGCGGATGCGCTCGTCCATCTCGCTCACCGCCCGGTCGAGGCTGCGGGCGTCCGGGCTGACTTTACGCCGCCGCACGCCCCCGACCCGGATCGAGACCGCGCGGTTGAGCCAGCCCGCGACCAGGATCGTCGTCACGTAGCCCGGATCCTTGACGCCGTCCCACGGACTGCCGTCGGCGTGGCAGCGCGGATCGGCGAAGCCGACCATCGGCAGCCAGCCGCCGAAGAGCGGCCAGCCGGTCGAGGCGGGCAGGCTCCCTGCTGGCCGTGCGAAGCGCAGGCGTGGATGCGTCATCTCGTTCGTCCTCGTCGGCGCTTCCCCGGTCTCCCGCCGGGCCGCGCCGTTCCCCCTGAAGCCTTGATGTCGTTAGATTTTCCTGCGGTCGGGCCGGTCCTCGTAGCGGCGCGAGGCCGAGCCGCGCACCGCCTCGATGCCCCAGCCGGACAGGGCGAAACTGACTTGAAGCACGACGTAGCCGAGGAGCGCTTGGCCGAGCGCGGGAAGCACCGGGGCGCCGAGCCCCACTATCGTCAGCACGTAGACTGGGACGAGCACCACGCCGACCAGCGCGACGAAGATCCAGCGCAGGAACCCCGCCGCCACCGCCCCGGACAACGCCAGGATGAGCAGGAAGGCCGTCATCGCGCGCCGACGCCGCGCGCCGCGCTCTCGCTCGTGCCGGTCATCGCTCCCCCCTCCAGACGCCCAGACGCTCACTGAGGGACGATTGGATAGCACCGAACCCGCTACCAGTCTGTAAAAATTCGCAGGGTCAGTTCCGTCGAATTTGACCGAAATTCCCTAAGCTCCGGGAAGCCATATTTCCATCCGGCCAATAGCATCGGCTCCGAATGGAAAGGTGCCTCCAACTTGAGCATATCTCGCAAATGCGAAATTAAGACATGGGAGCCAGCCTCGCGGTCATGAGATGCCGCCGCTCAAACCACCGGAGCGGTTGGCCGGGGAACCGCGACGATGACTGCTCTGGGTGCCTACTTCGGGAACGACCCCTCCGTCCTGCCGGCTTACGAGGAATGGCTGGGGCGCAAGGTCGACAACGTCCTGTTCTATCTCAACGACTGGAGCTGGAAGGACTTCGACAACTCGATCGGCTGGGCCGCGGGCCTGTGGAAGCCGATGGACCGCCCGGTGCTGTGGTCGGTGCCGCTGACCGTGACCGGCACTTCGCTCGCCGAAGTCGCCACCGGCGACTACAACGACCACTTCCTCAAGGCCGCGAAGACGCTCGCGCAGAGCAAGCCGAGCGACGACGGGTTCATCTACGTCCGGGTCGGCTGGGAGTTCAACGGCTCGTGGATGCCCTGGGCCGCCAAGGGCAACGAGGCCGCCTTCATCGGCGCCTTCCGTGAACTGGTCGATACGTTCCGCGAAGTGTCGGACAAGTTCAAGTTCGTCTGGGACGTCAATGCCGGCGGCGAGATGAACCCGGAGAAGGCCTATCCCGGCGACGCGTATGTCGATGTCGTCGGCATGGACTTCTACTACAACAAGGAGTGGGACAACGCCGACCCGGCCAAGGCCTTCCTCGACAAGGTCAACATGAGCTACGGGCTCAAGTGGCAGCAGGATTTCGCGGCCCAGCACGGCAAGCAGACCTCGGTCTCCGAGTGGGGCGTCAAGACCGACGATTCCGGCGCCTTCGTGAAGGCCGCGCTGGCGTGGATGACTAAGTACGACATGCTGTTCCAGAATTATTGGGAGAGCGACTACGCCAACTTCACCGGCACGTTGCACGACGGCAGCAAGCCGACCGTCGGCGGGATCTTCAAGGATCTGTTCGGCTCCTCAGGCGGCGACACCCCGCCGCCGCCGCCGGTCAAGCCCGACCTCGCCCCGAGCGTCACCGAGATCGCGGCCTCCGCCCCCAACGCCGCCAACGGCGTCGGCACGGCGGTGGTCGGCGAGACCGTGACGCTGACCCTGACGCTTTCGGAAGCCGTCACGGTCGCCAGTGCCTCGAAATTCAGCCTCAGCCTCAACGACGGCGGCTCGGCCCTGTTCGACGCGGCCGCGTCGGACGCCACCCATCTCGTCTTCCGCCACAAGGTGCTGGCCGATCAGGTGGCGGGCGACGTCGCGATCACCGGGGTCAACCTGAACGGCGCGGTCGTGCGCGACGCGACCGGCAACAAGGCGGTCTTCACCGGTGCGGTCGGCAGCCCCGACGGCGTCCTCAAGATCGACGGCTATACCGGCTCGGCGGGCAACGACGTGTTCCGCGGTACGGGCGGCGCGGACACCTTCAACGGCCGGGGCGGCGACGACACCTACTACGTCAACCACGTCGACGATCGGGTGAACGAGGGCGTCAAGGGCGGCACCGACACCGTCATCACCACCGTCAGCTACAAGCTCGGGTACTATCAGGAGGTCGAGAAGCTCACCACCGACGACGCGGCCGGCAAGGCGGCGATCAACCTCGAAGGCAACAGCTTCGACCAGACGCTGGAGGGCAATGCCGGCAACAACATCCTCGACGGCAGTGCGGGCGCCGACAAGCTCTACGGCTTTGCCGGCAACGACACCTACTTCGTCGATCACATCAACGATCAGGTGTTCGAGGCCAAGGGCGGCGGCTACGACACCCTGATCGCCTCCGCGAACTACCGCCTCGCCGCGGGACAGGAGATCGAGCTGATCCGCTTCGCCGATTCGATGAAGTCGGGACAGCTCGTGACCGGCAACGAGTTCAACCAGACGCTGATCGGCAACAAGAACGACAACATCATCGACGGCGGTGCCGGCAACGACATCATGACCGGGGGCGCGGGCGCCGACACCTTCGTGTTCTCGACCACGATCGGCCCCCGCAACGTCGATCGCATCACCGACTTCTCGAGCCCCGACGACACCATCGCGCTCGCCCGCAGCGAGTTCTGGAACCTCTCGACCGGCAAGCTCGCCGACAACCTGTTCAAGAACCTCGATACGGCCAAGGTCGATGCCGACGACCGGGTGCTCTACAAGCAATCGACCGGCGAGCTGTTCTACGACTGGGACGGCTCGGGCAAGCAGGCCGCGATCCTGATCGGCGTCCTCGACAACAAGGCCCCGCTGCACGCCTCGGATATTCTGGTGGTGTGAGGCGGCCAGGATGGAGGGCTGCGGTGCTCGTACCGAGTGCCGAAGCCCTCCTCGGGCTCGTTCGCATCGCTTAATTTACTATTATAAACAGCGTCTTATCGTAAATCCGCTTGTCTCGGCCCAGGGCCCTGCCCTAACACCCGCGCCGCGCCCCATGCTCGGGCGCCGAGCCTGAGGTTCCGATGAGCGAGCACCACAAGGACGCTTCCCCTGCCGTCGCCCGCGTGATCTTCGAGGGGATGGCGCCCGCGGAGCGGGCCGAGGTCGAGAAGGAAGCGCAGGCCAAGGGCCTCGATCCGGTCGAGATCGTGCGCCTCTCCCTCGACGTGCTGATCTCGGAAACCGGGCAGGCCGCCGGCAAGCCGCAGCTCGTCCGGCGGTCGGGGCGCTGAGCGGACGGGCTCTCACCCTGCCGGCGGGACGAGAACGTACTTGCCGACGAACGGATCGCTCTGGCTGTTCACGCCGGTGCAAGCGTAGGGGCGCTCGCCCGCCGCCATGGTCCTGAACTTCAGCGTCGCCTTGCCGTTCAGCTTGATCGTGTAGCCTTTCTCGCTCGCCGAATGGCCCTGGTCGCCATCGACGTGCTGCACGAGACCTTTCTCGAACTGGCCGTCGATGGTCAGCGTCACCGGCTGGTCGGCGCGGTTGACGACGCGCAGCTCGGCATTGGTGTCGGCGGGCAGGCGCAGTTCCGCCGGATCGCAGGCGATCTTGCCGTCCCGCTTATCGATGGTCAGCTCCATCACCGGCTGCCCACTCGAGGCCGGCGGCGGCAGGGGCTTGCCTTCCGCGAAGACCCCGGTGCTCGACAGCACGAGGCACGCCGTGCCCGCCACCCATTGTCCGACTCGCATGCGATCGTTCTCCCGGAAGTCCATTGACGCTCCGCCGGGAAAGACCCGAATCGGACCGGGGGGTTCCGGGCCGCAACGCCGCACCGCGTCACTCCACGCCGCGTCACTCCACGCCGCGGCGGCTCCTCCCGAGAGCGAGGAAGGCGAGCGAGCCGCCCGCGATCAGTCCGAGGAAGAAGCCGGCGCCGAAATCGCTGTCGTCCTCGTGCGTGCCGAGCCACAGGCTGCCCGCGACGAGGGACAGGATCAGGGCGACGAGGGCGGGGTCGATCAACCGGCGCAGGCGTTGCATCGCCCCCATCTATCACGGCCGCGGTCGATGGTCCGAGTGCCGGTCGTCACCCGACGCGTCAGAGGTGCCCGTGCGGCTGCGGCTCTCCCGTCGTCGGGCTGTGCATCATGGGGGGTATCTATAAAGACCATTTACATCAATGGTTTGCGGCGCTATGCGCAACCGATGCGTAAAGGCGCCCGACCATTTTCACTATTCGCCTCGATCGGGGCGCCGAGCATGCTGTTTGCGATGGCGTCGCAAGCCGCTCGGCGACGGTGCCCGTTGACCAGCGGATGAGCGTAGACCTGCAACGTCATGTCGAACGTGCTGTGACCCATCAGGGATGCCACTTCGGTCAGCGGCAGCCCTTCGTCGATCATGAGACTGGCGGCAAAATGCCGGAGCGCGTGGAAGTGGGGCGCCCCACTGGTCACGCCTGAGCGAGCGAGCAAGGGGTGCCACGAGTTTGCCCGGAAAACGCCGAACACGATCTGCGCCGGCTCGCCGCCGTCTTTTGCCGAGCGCGTTCGGAACACTAGGTCTGGGCGGTTCGGTATGTGATGCTTCGCGAGATATTCACGCAACAACAAGACGAGGTGGGGTGGCATCGGCACATCTCGGATGCCGGACTTAGACTTGGGTCCCTTTAGTTCGTCGTCGCAAGTCAGGGAGTGTCTCGCCTGAATAATGCCGGCGTCGAGCATGACATTGGGGCGGGTAAGTCCCATGATTTCGCCGATCCGCAGTCCGCAAAACACGGCAAGATGCACCGAGCATTTCAGTATGGCATGCGTCGAGTCGTGGTGCTTCCATGCCCTGGTCTCGACGGCGCGCAGGATTGCCACGACGTCTTCGCGGGTAAAGGTCTCGATCTTGCTCTTGCGAACGCCGCCGAGCATGGCGAGCCCGGCGATGCATGGATTGGTCTTCGCGTAGCTGCGGGGGATGCCCCAGCGGAAGAAGATGGACAGCACATTGAGGGACCGCCGCGCGAACTGGCCCGACAATCCGCCGCCGGCCGCACCTAATCCAAGGCCGCGCTTCTTCATTCCATTCTTCATCAGCCCGCGAAACCAGTCGTGCACCTCAACTGGCCTGATCTCATGGAACTTGTGACGGCCGAAGGTGGGCAGTACGTGGTTGCGGAGATGGCCACGGTAGTTGCGTGCGGTCTGCTTGCCGAGCGCGCCGCTGATCATCCGGTCTTCCAGGTGACGCTCAAAGTCCGCGGCCGCCGCATCCAGCGTCACGCCGTCCGCGCTGGCGACGTGAGTGCCCTCATGAAGCTCGTTCTCCACCTTGCGCTTGAAGGCATCAGCGTGCCGCTTGAGCTTGAACGTCTGACTTCTGTGCTTGCCGCCTTCCTTATAGAGGACTTCCCAATTTTCCTTTTGTTCGCCTTTCGCATTCGTCCACTTGCGCTTCGCGACGCTGGCCATAGTGCTGCTCTCCTCAAGCGAGAAGCCGACCGCGCAGGATTGCGCGATCGACGGTCGTGAGGCCCGGCCGGACTATGGCGCTTTGACCGCACGAGACGGCCGGGCCGGGTGTCAGGCGCTCGTGGCGTCGCCGTAGGCGCGGCCCAGGGCCAGCGAGAGGGCGGTCAGCCGGTTGGCGGCGCATTCCAGCGCGTCGGCGCGGTCCTCGGTCAGAACGCAGCCGCGATCCGGGCCGCGGGCGCCCATCGCCTCGTTGACCACCATGTCAGTGACGAGGGCCATGCCGCGCAGCTCCGCGACGTGCCGTTCGAGGTCCAGAAGCGCCCTGCGCGGCGCTCGGCGAGGCCCGTCATGCGGCGCCCCGTCGGTCAGGCGCAGCGCCGCGCGCTCCAGGCTGTCGAGGAGGCCGAGGGCGACGCGGACGCGGGTGCTCTCGGCGAGGGCGCGGATGCGATCGTACGGGTCGGCGCTGGTCTCGTCGCGGCCATGAGGATCGCACGCGACACGGGGCCGCCCGGCGCAACGAGGCGCGGGGACGTCGGATTGTGGGGGGGCATCTCGGTTCTCGCAGACGGAGCCGGCCCTCGCGAGGACCGGTGATCGTCGGCCTTTCCAGGGGCGTCGGATCGTGCCGGCGGACGGCGCTGGCACCGGGAGTCTGGAAACACGCCTGCGAAAACGTGCGCCACAGCCTTCGCCCGAAGGCTGTTGTATAGCCGTGGCACTCCCGGCATGATGAGCCGGTCGCAGCCCACGGCGTGGGCGCGGTCGTTACGGCAGCGCAGAGGCCGGCAAGCCGCAGCGCACACCGTCGCAGAACTGAGATGCCAGCCCCGGCAAGGGCCCATCTCGGGAGTTTCCAGGCTCCACCTTCAGCATGACACGAACGCCCCGCGCCCGGCAAGGCAGCGGGGCTTCGTGCTGCGCGCTTCCTGGGTAATTTATGGCACGCCATTTAATCGTTGACGCCTCGATCTTGTGGCGCTACAACAAACCCATGGCGTTCACCTTTCACCCCGCGAAGCGAGACCAGACCCTCCGGGAGCGGGGTATCGACTTCGCGAGCGCCGCGCTCGTGTTCGCCGGCCCGTGCGTCACCTTCGAGGACGACCGCCAGGACTACGGCGAGACCCGCCTGATGACGATCGGGTTTCTCGCCGGCCGCATGGTCATCGTGCTCTGGACCCCGCGCGGTGACGACCGCCATGTTTTTTCGATGAGGAAGGCCAATGACCGCGAGCAAAGAAAATATGGACCGGCCTTCGGATGAAGGCCTCGGCGAGACCGATCTGGCCAAGATGGATGCCCACGACATCACGGCCGAGGAGTACGAGGAGATCCCCGAGCTGACCGATGCGATGATGGCGCGGGCGGTGCCGGGCGACGGGGCGGACCTCGCGCGCCGCAGCCGCGGGCGGCCCCGCGCCGACAACCCGAAACAGCAGGTGACGCTCCGGCTCGACGCCGACGTGATCGAGGCCATGCGGGCGAGCGGCCCCGGCTGGCAGGTGCGGGCGAACGAGGCCCTGCGGGAGCGGTTCAAGCCCTGAGCGTGCGGCACGGGCTGCTCGGTTGGCCCGGCAAGGTGCGGATGGTGATGACGGGTGCCAATTTTCATCCCCCACCCTATTGCCAGCACCACCTGCACTTTTTTACTCAACCAGCACCACCTGCACATTTTTGCCCGAACAGAACCGCCTGCGCTTTTGTGCTTGACCAGCACCACCTGCAAATTTACTTTGCGTGGTACCACTAGCGTCCTTGGCTCGGCGGCGGAGGGCCATGTTATGTCGTCGCTTGAAAAAGTCTTGGAAACGCATTCAAAGGTCGTCGAGGATGGTCACGTCCAAACAGGGGAACTAAAGTATCGATCTTATGCTGTATCTACCCTGCGGGGTGGAGTAGGAAAGTCAACAATCGCATTCAATTTTGCTTATGAATTATCAATACAAAGACCATTGCTTCTCGCTGATATGTGCGCGCAATGTAATCTAACTGAAAATTTGATGAGGGACCAAGATCCCGAAATTACCGTATTAGATACTCTTCAGCCGATATTGTTGGGTCCAGCTTTTGGAAGTATACCCCACGATGCCTCGTATCGTGTTTCAAAATACTGTGACCCATTCAAGATGACGAAGCCTAGCTACCTTATGCCGGGCAATGCTGAATTGTTTGCATTTCCTTCAATGCTATATCAGCAGCTACAAACCGCGCACTCGCAAGGTAATAAGAAGGCGGTCAAGGCGCTGCTGGAGAGTCTAAGAACCATTTTAGATAAGGAGGCGAAAGATAAGCACTCGGAGGGTATCTTGATGGATACTAGTCCATTTTATGCAGGGGGAACTCATATAGCCTGGGCTGCAGCAGATGCGATTATTATTCCCGTACGTGTTGACGAGCATTCGATTGACTAGCTGGAGCTAACACTCGACCTCCTCGACAACCCTTCGAAAGATTTTGGCGTTTGGAATGAACGAGCAGGGGGGAGGACTGCGCCAAGAGTTGCGGCCATTGTGATGACGATGGTGGGCTCGAAAAGTCAGCTTCGAGCAACTCCAGATCGCGCATCTAGAATGTACATTGAACGTGCTATCGACATAGCGGAGAAGCACGCGACGCTGTTCGATTATGCGGATCCAGCGGATGCATTTGTTGTCACAGACGACTTCGTTTCTTCTGGACGTATCAGTGGCGCAGAAAGTATCCCAATATCAAAATTGAAAATTGGCAAGTTTCACAATGTTGAGGGAAAAAGGCTACAAGTAAATTCGTCAGCTCAACGCTATCAAAGAGAGATAGCGTATCTCGTTAGTATACTATAGGGTTGCTCTTATCGCTTCGCAGCCTTCTGAACGTTCTTGGTTCGAAGCTCCTGCGTCATGGCCGCAAACTGCTTCGCGGCGCCCCTTCTCGACCCATCTCGGGCGCAGAGTCGATATCCATGGGCTTGGTTGGGTGGCAATCCTTAAGCTTCCCCTCTGTCGCGAGCGGCCTTGAAGGCGGTGCCTGAAGGTCGTGGTCCGCTTGCTCGCGGGCAACGAGGGCGAAGCGGCTGCCGTGATGCCGGCGACGCCCGAGGGGTAGGCGGACGCGGCCGCGTCGGCGATCCTGCGGACGTAGAGGGTCGTCAAGGCGGCGGCTGGGCCCGCATCGGCCTGAAGCCGGTGGAGGTCACGCCTTCCTCAGCAGCCCCGCGAGCGCCTCGACGCGCTGGCGCACCGGGCCGGTGAGCAGATCGAGGTTGCCGGTCTCGGCCGCGCGGTTCAGGGACAGGGTATCGCACGCGAGGATGACCGCGGGCGGTATCTCCACCGGCCGGGCATCCTCATGCCGCTGGCCGCGCTCGTAGAGCTGGATGGTGGCTCGGGAGAGGCCGAGGGCGGCGGCGGCCTCCGCTTGGCTGTAGCCGAGCGCGAGGCGCCAGGCCTTGAAGTCGTCGGGGGGCATGATACCTTCCAGGCCGCCGAGGGGGGGAGGGGCTGGGCTCAGTGGGAACCGGAACTTTCGTCCCGGTCCCCTTAGTCGCTACTTGAAGATCAGGACGAGGCGCCAACCAAACATCCTGATTTCAATTCGGACTTCGCTGAGCTTCAGTTCCCTCACCCCCTTTCGGTCGTCAGGCGGTGTTGCCTGACACCCTCTTTATGCCAGAAGCCTACTGAGTAGTCAAGTAAAAGGCTGACTCAGTAGGCTTTTTTCGTCCGGGGGGGGCTGGCCAGGGCGCGGCCACCGCCGCCCTGCTCGTCGCCGTGCCGATCTCGGCGCGTGGCGCGTCCGAGCGATCGATGTGCGGCGGCCTCGCCCCGATGATCGGCAGGCTGGCGGACGGGCCGGCCGGGACGGAACAGGTCACCCGCGGCGGCGGCTTCGAGACGATCTGCGCGGCAGCGACGGGGCCTTGAAGACGGCTGCGGCGCGAGCCCGGTCGCCGCCCGGACGCGTCAGGCCATCCGGGCGGCGTTCCGCAGGCGCCCTTCCGCGACGTCCGCGAAAACGGTTCTTGGGTCGCGCCGACCCGGTTCTCGGGCCTCGCGCGCGGTGCGCGCCGTTGTGGCCGGGGCGCGCCTTCGACCAGAGGCGCGGCTCGGACCGGCTCGGGGTGATTCGGTTCGCCGATCCTGTCCGGCCCCATCTTCACGATGGCCGGCGCGATGCCGGCCCCGGTGATCTCCACGGCGTCCATTTCTTGCCGCCGATGGGCGGTCCGGCCGCGCCCATGCCCCCGATCGGCCCACCGTAGCGGCGCCGTTCTCCGCGCACGCCCATCCGAGCGCTTCGGGCGTCATCGGCACCCGAAAGCCGTGCCGCATCGATCCGCGCTTGAGCCGCGGTGCAGCCTGTCGCGGCGGAACCGCCGGACATGGCGCGTGATCCTCTCGCGGGGGGCGGCTACCGGGCGGCCCGGATGAAGCTGCCGGGGGGCAGGAGGGCGGGATCGACGCGCGGGCCGGGGCCGGGGCCGTGAGCCGGCTTGGTCGCCCATTCGCCGTGGATGTTGCGGGCGACGCGCGAGCGGGGCGCCACGAGGCCGATTGCGCGGTTCGCGGTGATGGTGAGTTGCCGCAGCACGAGCTGCAACCGCTCCTTCTCGGCGACTTGGGGCGCATAGAGCGTCGTGGCGATCTTGGTGCGCACCTCGCCGGCCTCGCTCTCGCTCAGGCCCGCGAGATAGGCCGCGTCGCCGGACACCGCGCCGGCCATGCCGGGCCGGGTGAGGTTGGCGGCGATGAACCGCATCCGCTCGCCCGGCGACATGCCGCGCAACGCCGAGCGGATCTCGCTGGCGAGCGCGATCTCGGCCGCGCTCGCGGGCACCTTGGCGTGCGCGGCCATCTGGCGGTCGAGCGCCTCCAGTTCGTGGTTGATGCGCTCGCGGGCCGTGTTCAGCGGCGCCGCCTCATCGATGCGCCGAATGGCGCTCAGGCCGACCTCGGACAGTTGCCGGGTGCGCCCGTACTCGGCGAGGTCGCGGTTGACCTCGACGGCGCCGAGCTTGACGTCGCTGTCGCGCAGGACGTCGCGGATCGCGGCCACCGCGCGGTGTGCGTGGCGGTAGGGCTGCGGGCAGTTCGGGTCGTCCATCTGCGGCCACGTGGTGGACTCGCCGCCCACGTAGCCGATCTGCTGCTCATCGAATTTCGCCACCGTGGCTCTCCTCAGTATAGGCCGACCGTGCGCCCGGTGCGGATGGTCGGCCGTTCGTAGGTGCAGGCGTAGCGGCAGGCGTCGGCGCCGTGATCGGGACCGCGGCTGTCCACGTCGTCGGGCTTGCGCGGGTCGCGGGCGAGCGAAGGCACCGTCTCCCACCAGTAGGCGCAGGCCCGCGACACATAGAGGCCGGGTTTGTCGGGCTGCCCGGCCTGGAGGAGGAGGAGGAGCAGCCGCATCCGCTCCCAATCCGGCGCCCGCAAGCCCTTCGCGGCCTTCGTGAAGGTGACGCCGTGCGCGCGGAACTCGCCGGCGATGGCTCCGTCCTCGCGACCGTCCCGGTTGAAGATCGCGTCGTCGGCCACGCCCTCTGCCCTGATCTGCCAGCCGGCGGCGAACTCGCGGATGCGCTCGGCCAGGACCGGCACCGTGTAGCCCATGCCGCGCTCGACGCTGCCCGACTCGTTCGTGGCGAGCTCGTCCAAGAGCAGGATGGAGCCGCACGGTTAGAACCGCCCGTCCGGGCCGCGCCCGCCTGGCGAGCGGGCCACCATGTAGGTCACGGACGGGGCCGACACGCCGTAATCGTGCGCCAGGAACGGCGCGTCCCAGCCGGCCGGCAGCCGGCCCGGCGCCCACGGCTCGATCATCACGCGGGCCACGTCGAGCACCGTCGAGAAGTAGGCACCGCGGGCGATGGGCCAGTCGCCGTGCTTCCACGCCTTGCCGAGTTCGGGGTCCGTCGCCGTCGCGGCGTCGAGCTGCCGCGCGTAGGCGCCCTGATCGAGGTTGGGGTTGTCGCCGAAGGTGGAGGGGCAGTTGACGAAGGTCCGAACCGGCTCCTCGGTCAGGTAGGGCGTCCAGGGCGCGGCGCGGAAGACGTGGCGCTTGCACAGCCATGCATGGCCCGGGCCGCCGGGGTTGGCCGCCATGACGAAGCGCGGCACGATCGGCAGCGGGGCGCGCAGGCAGGATCGGAGCAGGTCCAGCATCGCCGGGTCGGAATATTGCCCGGCCTCGTCCACCGAGATGAAGGTGAAGCTCTTGCCCTGGTACTTCGCGAAGTCCTGCGCCGTCTCGTACTGGTCGAGCTGCAGCGTCGCGCCGCCGGGGAAGCGGCACAGATGGGTCGAGGCGTTGTAGGTCGCGGCCGCACCGTAGGCCAACCGGACAGGTCGAGCACGATGAAGGTCTTGTAGGTGCCCCACTGCCCCGAGAGCAGCCCCTTGCCCACCTCGCCGATGGGTGTTGTTCACGAGCCAAGCCCGATCGGCCGTCGGGTCGGCGTCGCGGTGCCAGTGCAGCGGGATCTCGCGGTCGGTCGCGCCCGCCCCGCGCTCGTCCCGCCCCCCGTGCCGCCCCTCGCGCCGACGTCCGCCATCCGCCCCGGCGCCGGGCGAGCGCGGGGGCTCGGCCTTGTCGTAGCAGCGCTCGATCTCGCCGCGCAGGCGCCCGGCATACTTGTCGGCCACGCCGCGCGGATGTGCGCCGAGCAGCGCCTCGATGCGCGCGACCGTCCAGCCCAGATCCTTGAGCCAGCACACCGCGTGGTGGAACGCGGCGCTCCGGTCGCCCCCCGCGGCCGGGCCGAGCCGCACCAGCTCGTCGAGGGCGCGCGGCAGAGCCTCCCCGCTGCCGGAGCCCTCGGCGAACCCGCGGCCGGAACCGCCGAATCCGGCATCGCCTACGGAACCCGCCCCATGGCCATCCGCCGCCCACTTGGCCTCCCGCTCCGCCTGCTTGGCCGCCCGCGTCGCCGCGTCGAGCCACGCGACTGTCTCGTCGATGAGCGGGTCGAGGTCGGCGAGTTCGGCCGGCGGATCGTCCAGGCTCTCGCCCGTCACCACGATGTAGCGGCTGGCCGAACGGTAGGTCTCGATCCGGCCGGGCTGCGCGTCCGGCACCGCCTGGTTCCGATGGACGTAGGCGCCGGCGGCCCGGCCGATGATGCGCACGCCCGTGCCGCTCACCGTCACCTCAGCGTAGGAGCTGGCCCGCTCGATCAGCCGCAACGCCCAATCGGCGATCTCGAGAGTCTCCCGATCACGGCAATCGTCGATGTCGAAGGCCGCGAACGCGCTGCCGTGGAGGGCGAAGCCGATCCCGTTCGCGCGTCCCGCCGCGACGGCGCGCGCCGCCGTCGCATAATCGGCCCAGGTCGTCGGGTCTACGACCGATGCATGCCTCCCAGGCCGCGCGGCCTGATAGGGCACCTTCGTCGGATTGCCCTTGCTGTTCAGTTCCTAGCGCCACACGAGCCAACGGCGTTCGGCGGCCAGCGGGGCAAGGACCGGCGGCAGTGCACAATCGGCGATCACAGCCCCTCCTCCCGCGCCCTCGCCTCGAATCGCTGCTCGATCGTGTGGGCGAGCGTGCCGGGTGCCGCGGCCTGCTCGTAGATGGCGCGGCAGACATCCTCGGGGGCGTCGGTGTCCGACCCCTCCAGCACCTGGATCGCGGCGCGCAGGCGAAAGCCGGGACGCACCTGCTTCACGATGGTGCCCCAGCGGAAGCCCGGCGCGAGCGCGGGGGCGGGGCCGCCGACCGAAAGCAGCTCCACCTCCGGCCGGGAGGCCAGCGGGAGGCGGTAGTTGCGTGCGGGGAATCGCTTGAAGAACCGCGCGTCCGCCTCGACGGTCGGTTCGTTGCGGCCCAGGAGGGCGCGGGCGCGGCGGCGATCCGCGCGCGTCGTCTTGGCGTTCATGAGCGATCTCGCAGTGCGGGCACGGGTACGCGGCGGCGGGCGGCGGAAGCCGCGCCGAGGACAGAGGCAGGCATGTCGGCGATCCTCGAAGGAGGGCGCGCCCCGGGCTTCGCGCGGAAGGCCGGCCGGCTCGCGCCGGCCCGGGGCGGTCCCGCGGTGCCCCATGGGCCGCGGAACGGTGTCAGCGGACGAGGAAGGCGCCCGCGTAGGTCGCCAGGACGCGCCGCATCAGGGGCGGCGGCAGGCCGAGCACGGCGGCACTCGCTGCGGCGGCCATGTCAGGGTCGGCCTCGGCGGCGCGCAGGGCGGCTTTCGCCTCGCGCCCATGCGGGCCGGCGACCGTGTGGACGATCTCCAGAAGGGCGCGCAGCCGGGCCATGCGCTCGTCGGGATTGAGGCCGTCCGCCCACGGGCCCCATCGAGCGCCTGCAGGCAGGGACACGTTCAGACCGGCGGGCGGTTGCGCGCGGCAGCTTCGCGCGCGGCGAAGTGCTGGGCCAAGGTGGACTTGCGGGCGCAGACCGTCCGGCCCTGCTTGAAGGTGGGCAGATCGCAGGCATCCTTGAGGTGCCAGCCCTGGCGCTCCGTGATCCCGAGATGCCGGGCGATGGCGGCCATCCCGACTAGGAGGTCGCCGTCGGCCAAAGGTTCAGGCTGCTCTGACATCAGCGCCTCCATGCGCAATCCATGCGAAAGCCATGCGCAACCGAGCGGACGGGAGCCCATGGGAAAGCGTGTAATTTCAGGGGTTTAGGCGTTATGGTATGCGGATAAGGAAAAGCCCCCGGATGGAGGATAAGTTGTTGTAATTAAATGATAAATTCCTTGGGGGCCTGCGCCATGTTGTGGTTCATGTCGTTCATGATCCAGACCGAGCCGCCGTTCAGCAGCACCACGAACAGCACGTCGAAGGCCAGCGCCATGACGTTGTTGGTGTTGTCCGGCCCCGTGGTGATGTGGAGGAAGAACACCAGATGCGCGCCCATCTGGGCGATGGCGAAGACGATCGCCGCGACGGAGATCGCGGGTGCCCAGATGACGTTCATCCGCACCACCGCGAACGAGCCGGCGGTGAGCAGCACGGCGAGCCCGAGGCCGATCAGGGAGCCCCGGATGCCCTTGGCGATGTCCTCCTCGGGGCAGTCCTCGCCCGGCGCGACGTCGGCCCGATGCCGCTTGGAGAGTTCGACGGGTCGGTCGATTCTCAAGCGTTCATTCCGAGCAGGTAGACGGCGCTGAATACCCCGACCCAGACGATGTCGAGGGCGTGCCGGAACAGGGTGAAGCAGGCGGTGCAGCGCAGGATGTCGTCGTGAAAGCTCTCGGTCCGCACCTGCGCCATCATGATGAGCAGCCACAGCAGGCCGATGCCGACATGCAGGCCGTGGCAGCCGACGGGGGTGAAGAACGAGGACAGGAAGGCGCTGCGCGATGCTCCAGCGCTCTCCTTGCCGCGCGGATCGAGACCTGAGCCTCGGCGTAGCGCCGGGCGCGCTCGGCCCCCGCCTCGCGGGCGACGGCCTCGACTTCGCGAACAGTGGGCTGGGAGACCTACGACCTCGCCGCCAGCCGCTCCCTCGACGCGCCGGTGCTCGATCACCTGATCGCCACCATCCGCGAGCGCGCCGGGCGCAGCGGGTTACCGCGCCGCGCGGGGCTGAGGCAGATCGTCCGCCCGCTCCGGCAGCGACATGCCGGAACCGCCCCCCGCACCTGACGTTACCCGGCCATCCCCTCCCGGAGCCGGACGAAACCGATGCCCCCGCTTTCCCGCCCCGCCGCGGCTTTCGCCGCCCTCGTCCTCGTCAGTGCGCCGAGCCTCGCGCTGGCCCAACCCGGCGAGATCAAGGGCCAGGACGTGATGGGCGACAAGAGCCGCAGTGCCAACGACGGCTGGAGCCAGGCGCCAGTGCCGCGTGAGCAGTCCGCGGCCAAGGATGCGCCCGATCCCGGCGGCAGTTCGACGGAAATGAACCGCAACCGGAATGTACCCGATGCTGGATCGAGCGGCGGCAACGGCACCGACCCGCAGCAACCCCTGGAGCACCGCACGCCGGGCCCCTCGGGCCGGAACCCCGCCAGCCCCTCAAAATAAAATAGGCCGCGCACAATCCTCTGCGGCAAAAAATGCCGATGCGTCGGTTCGTAGAGGCACTTGCCTCCGGAGCAGCTTCCTGCGAGCATCTTTTATCAAGAATAGCTCTAACGAGGGTCGGCGATGAACGTGCAGGTATCGCGGCGCGGATTGCTGAAAGGCATCGGCGTCGGCTTGGCGGGGGGCACGCTCGGCGCCCTCGGGTTCGGGGACCTGCAGCCGGCCGCAGCGGCCGCGGTGCGTCCCTTCAAGCTCGCGCAGATGCGCGAGACCCGGAACACCTGCCCCTATTGCTCGGTGTCCTGCGGCGTCATCCTCTACAGCCTCGGCGACCGCTCGAAGAACGCGAAGTCCGCGGTCATGCATGTCGAGGGCGATCCGGACCATCCGGTGAACCGCGGCACGCTCTGCCCGAAGGGCTCCTCGCTGCTGGACTTCGTCCGCTCCGAGACCCGCACCAAGTACCCGATGTACCGTGCGCCCGGCACCGCGGAGTTCAAGCGCGTCTCCTGGGACTTCGCGCTGGACCGAATCACGAAGCTCCTCAAGGAAGACCGCGACAAGAACTTCGTCGCCAAGAACGGCGACCTGACGGTCAACCGCTGGACCACCACCGGCTTCCTCGGCGCCTCGGCCACCACCAACGAGACGGCGTGGCTGACCTACAAGACGGTCCGAAGCATGGGGGCCCTGGTCTTCGATAATCAGGCCAGGGTTTGACACGGCCCATCGGTCGCCAGTTTGGCGCCCTCCTTCGGCCGCGGTGCGATGACCAACCTCTGGATGGACATCAAGCACGCGGACCTCATCACCGTGATGGGCGGCAATGCCGCCGAGGCTCACCCCTGCGGCTTCAAGTGGGTGGTCGAGGCCAAGGCGCATAACAACGCCCGGCTCATCGTCATCGACCCACGCTTCACCCGCACGGCCTCCGTCGCGGACCTCTACTGCCCGATCCGGCAGGGGACCGACATCGCGTTCCTGTCCGGCGTCGCCAAGTACCTGATCGACAACGACAAGCTCCAGCACCGCTACCTCTCGGCCTACACCAACGCCAGCTTTTTGGTGAAGGAGGGCTACGACTTCAGCGAGGGCCTGTTCTCAGGGTATTCTGAGGACAAGCGTGACTACGACAAGTCGACCTGGGACTACGAGATCGGGCCCGACGGCTACGCCGTCGTCGATGAGACGATGCAGCACCCGCGCTCGGTGATGCAAATGCTCAAGAAGCATCTCGCGGTCTACACGCCGGAGATGGTCGAGCGCGTCTGCGGTTCGCCCAAGGAGACCTTCCTCAAGGTCTGCCAGATGATCGCGGAGACCTCATCGCCTGAGAAGACGATGACCTCGCTCTACGCGCTCGGCTGGACGCAGCATTCCAAGGGCTCGCAGAACATCCGCTCGATGTGCATCGTGCAGACGCTGCTCGGCAACATCGGCATGCTCGGCGGCGGCATGAACGCGCTGCGTGGCCACTCCAACATCCAGGGGCTGACCGATATCGGGCTGATGAGCAACCTCATCCCCGGCTATCTCAACATCCCCATCGAGAAGGAGCCGGATTACGCGAGCTATATCGCCAAGCGGCAGTTCAAACCCTTACGCCCCGGCCAGATGAGCTACTGGCAGAACTACAATAAGTTCTTCGTCTCGTTCCAGAAGTCGATGTGGGGCGACCACGCCACCAAGGAGAACGACTGGGCCTACGACTACCTGCCCAAGCTCGACGTGCCGACCTACGACGTCGTGCGCGGCTTCGAGTTGGCGAAGCAGGGCAAGATGACCGGCTACGTCATCCAGGGCTTCAACCCGCTGCTGTCGTTCCCCAACCGGGGCAAAATGACGGAAGCGTTCTCCAAGATGAAGTTCGTCGTGGTCATGGACCCGCTCCAGACCGAGACGGCCCGCTTCTGGGAGAACCACGGCGAGTACAACGATGTCGACCCGTCAAAAATTCAGACGGAAGTCTTTGAGCTGCCGACGACCCTGTTCGCCGAGGAAGAGGGTTCGCTCTCGAACTCGTCGCGCTGGCTGCAATGGCACTGGCAGGCGCAGGAGCCGCCGGGCGAATGCCGCTCGGACATCGAGATCATGGCGGAGATCCATCTCCGCATGAAGGCGATGTACGAGCGGGAGGGCGGTGCGTTCCCCGACCCGATCGTCAACCTCAAATGGGACTACGCCATCGAGGAATCGCCGACCGCGATCGAGTTGGCGCGCGAGCTGAACGGCTACACGCTGGCCCCGATCCAAGATGCCACGGGCAACACGATCCCCGCCGGCAAGCAGGTCGACGGGTTCGCGCAGCTCAAGGATGACGGCTCGACCGCGTGCGGCTGCTGGATCTATTCCGGCTGCTACACCGAGAAGGGCAACATCATGGCCCGCCGGGACAACACCGATCCCGGCAACCGCGGCATCGCGCCGAACTGGGCCTTCGCGTGGCCGGCCAACCGCCGCGTGCTCTACAACCGCGCCTCGTGCGACCCCGAAGGCAAGCCCTGGTCGGAGAAGAAGAAGCTCATCGAGTGGAACGGCAAGCAGTGGGTCGGCTTCGACGTGCCGGACTACGGCGCCACCGTTTCGCCCGACAAGGGCATGGGTCCGTTCATCCTGAACCAAGAGGGCGTCGCCCGGCTCTGGACCCGCGGGCTCATGCGCGACGGGCCGTTCCCGACGCACTACGAGCCGTTCGAGTCGCCGGTTGCCAACGTGGTCTTCCCGAAGATCAAGGGCGCACCCGCCGCCCGCATCTTCAAGGGGGATCTGGCCGACCTCGGCACCTCGGAGGAGTTCCCCTACGCGGCGACGAGCTACCGGCTCACCGAGCACTTCCACGGCTGGACCAAGCACTCGAAGATCAACGCGATCCTCCAGCCGGAGGCCTTCGTCGAGATCGGCGAGGTACTCGCGAAGGAGAAGGGGATCGCCAAGGGCGACTGGGTGCGCGTCTGGTCGAAGCGCGGCTCGGTCAAGGCCAAGGCGGTCGTCACCAAGCGGATCAAGCCGCTGATCTGCGACGGCAAGCCGGTCCACGTCGTCGGGATGCCTCAGCATTGGGGCTTCATCGGCGAGACCAAGAAAGGATGGCACCCGAACTCGCTCACCCCCGTGGTCGGCGACTGCAATACGGAGACGCCGGAGTTCAAGGCGTGGCTCGTCAACATCGAGCGCACGACGCCGCCGGCCGACCGTGAACGGACCGCGTAGGGGGAGCAGCGACCATGGCCGATTACAGCTCCCTCGACATCCGCCAGCGCTCCGCCTCGACCGAGACGGCGCCGGCGATCCGGCACCACGAAGAGGTCGCCAAGCTCATCGACGTCTCCAAGTGCATCGGCTGCAAGGCCTGCCAGGCGGCGTGCGAGGAGTGGAACGACCTGCGCGACGATGTCGGCGTCAATGTCGGTGTCTACGACAACCCCCACGACCTCACGGCGAAGTCGTGGACGCTGATGCGGTTCACCGAGTACGAGAACCCCGAGACCAACAATCTCGAATGGCTGATCCGCAAGGACGGCTGCATGCACTGTTCCGAGCCGGGTTGCCTCAAGGCCTGCCCGTCGCCGGGCGCGATCGTGCAGTATTCCAACGGCATCGTCGACTTCGTCGAGGATCACTGCATCGGCTGCGGCTACTGCGTGAAGGGCTGCCCGTTCAACATCCCGCGCATCTCGAAGGCCGACAACAAGGCCTACAAGTGCACCCTCTGCTCCGACCGCGTCGCGGTCGGTCAGGCGCCGGCCTGCGCCAAAGCCTGCCCGACCGGCGCGATCATGTTCGGCACCAAGGATGCGATGATCGAGCAGGCGCATGACCGGGTCGAGGACTTGAAGTCCCGCGGCTTCGATCACGCTGGCCTGTACGATCCCAAGGGGGTCGGCGGCACGCACGTGATGTACGTGCTGCACCACAACGACAAGCCGCATCTCTACAACGGCCTACCGGACGACCCGAAGATCTCGCCGCTCGTCGCCTTCTGGAAGGGCGGGGCCAAGATGTTCGGTCTCGCCACCATGGGCTTCGCGGCGGTCGCGGGCTTCTTCCACTACGTCACCGCCGGCCCGAACGAGGTGGTGCCGGAGGAGGAGGAGGAGGCCATCGACCTGAAGGAAGGCCGCGAGCATCGGGGATCGGGCGACGACCGCCCCTCCGCGTGAACGAGCCGGGACGCGCTCAGTAACTTGGAGCGCGTCCCAAATCCGAGGCGTCAGTCGAAGATGGCCCCATGACCATCCATCAGGATATTCGCGACGGCGAGTCCCGTCCGCTTCGGGAAGTGAAGCCCGAACCGCAGAAGGTGCTGTACGTCCCGCGCTACACCGGGCTGCAGCGCGTGAACCACTGGATCACCGCGATCCTGTTCACGCTGCTGACGCTGTCGGGGTTGGCGATGTTCACGCCCTACCTGTTCTCGCTCACCGGCCTGTTCGGCGGCGGACAGGCGACGCGGGCGATCCATCCGTGGTTCGGCGTGGCTCTGATGGTGAGCTTCGCGCTGCTGTTCGTGCGCTTCTGGCGCCTGAACCTGCCCAACCGCGACGATGTCGAGTGGTCGAAGCGCATCGGCGACGTGGTCACCAACCGCGAGGACCGGCTTCCCGAACTCGGCAAGTACAATGCCGGGCAGAAGGGCGTGTTCTGGGGCCAGACCGCGCTGATCTCGATCATGTTCGTCACCGGGCTGGTGATCTGGGACCAGTACTTCTACCCGCTCACCACCATCGAGACGAAGCGCTGGGCCGTGCTCGCTCACTCGCTCGCCGCCGTGATCGCCATCGCGATCATCGTCGTGCACATCTATGCCGGCATCTGGGTGCGCGGCACCGGCCGGGCGATGGTACGCGGCACGGTCACCGGCGGCTGGGCCTATCGCCATCACCGCAAGTGGTTCCGCCAGATCGTCGGCGAGCGCCCGGTCAAGACCGGCTCGGTCGACAAGCGCGGACACTGATCGGAGCATCATTCTTTGGCTCGTTTCTTCAAGCGTACGCCCGCGCCCTCCGGTGCGGGCGAATCTGCGTCCGAGGCCCAGCCGCGCGACATCCAGCCCGATCCCGACCGGATCGGCATTTCCGGCTCGGTCCCGTTCGTGCGCCTGCCCGATCCGTCGCGCCTGTTCGCCGACCGGGCGAAGCGGTTCGCGGCGCTGGCGCCCGAGCATCCGCTCGGCGCCTATCTCGATTTCCTGGCCCGCCTCGCGCAGGCGCAGGCCAAGGTGCAGGCCGAGCATCCGTTCACGCCGGCCCTGCCCGAGGATGGGGCGCTGCGTCTGGAGCACGGCATGCCGGCTTTGCCCCGCAACGTCGTGACCGACGACCCGTCCTGCCTCGCTTGTATCGACGCAGTGCTCGCAGTGGTCGATCTCGATGGCGCCCCGGCGGCGACACTGGCCGCCCTCGATGCGCTTCGCGCCATGACTTCGGAAGAGCGCCTCGATCTGGCCGGCCAGATCTTCGAGGGCGCGATTCCCGTCGAGCGGATGGCGGAGTGCGTGTTCGTCGCCGCCGGCCTTCAGGTCTATCTCGCGGCGTGCGCCGCCGTCCTCGACGCCAAGGCACTGAAGCCCGTCGCCGACGGTGTCTGCCCGTGCTGCGGCGGGGCGCCGACCGCGAGCCTGATCGTGAACTGGACGCCCGCCGACAAGGCCCGCTACCTGTCCTGCTCGCAATGCGCGACGCTGTGGAACCACGTCCGCATCCGCTGCACCGCCTGCGGTTCCGGCGAGGGCGTCAGCTATTACGGCCTCGACGAGGTGTCGAAGGACGTTCAGGTCGAGACCTGCACGGCCTGCCACAGCTACCTCAAGCACCTGCACCAGCATCGGGACGCGGCCCTCGACCCGATCGCCGACGACGTCGCCTCCTACGGCCTCGACCTGAAGATCGCGGAAGAAGGGTTTCGCAAGGCCGGGCTGAACCTGCTCTTCGTGGGCTGACGCGCGCGTGCCGTCCGAACCGAAGGCCGCGCGGTCCCTCCTCGTCGGCGTGATCGGCCATGTCGATCACGGCAAGACCGCGCTCGTTCGGGCGCTGACCGGCACCGACACCGACCGGCTGAAGGAGGAGAAGGCCCGCGGCGTCTCGATCGTGCCGGGCTTCGCCCTGCTGCGCCCAGTCGGCGGCGGCGAGATCGACCTGATCGACCTGCCCGGCCACGAGCGTTTCGTGCGCGCCATGGTGTCGGGCGCGACCGGCATGCGCGCGGTGCTGCTCGCCGTCGATGTCCGCGAGGGCATCAAGCCGCAGACGGTGGAGCATCTGGAGATCGCCCGACTGATCGGCGTGCGCCGCGGCGTCGTCGCACTGACGAAGTGCGACCTCGCCGGGCCGGACGCCATCGCCGCCCGCTCGGCGGAGCTGCGGGCGGTGGTGGCGCGGGCCGGGCTCACCGAAGTCGCCGTGGTGCCGACCTCGGTGGTGGCCGGCGCCGGTCTCGCCGAACTGTCCGAGGCACTCGCCCGACTCCTGCGCGCCGCGCCCGGCGCGAACGACGACGGCTTCCCCTATCTGCCGATCGACCGCGTCTTCGCGCGGCCGGGCTTCGGCACGGTCGTCACCGGGACGCTGCGGCGGGGCCGCCTCGCCGTCGGCGACCGGGTCGCGGTGATGCCGGGGGGCGCCATCGCCACGGTACGTGGCCTGCAGATCCACGGCCGCCCGGTCCAGGCCTCCGAACTCGGCCGCCGCACGGCAGTGGCGCTACGCGGCGTCGAACTCGCCGACCTGCACCGGGGGCAGGCGCTCGCCGCCCCGGACATGCTGGAAGCCTCGCGCTGGATCGACGTGAGCCTGTCCACGGTCGCGGGCGCCGCGCCGCTACCGAGCGGCACCACCGCCCGCCTGCTCTACGGCACGACCGAGGTCGGCGTGCGCCTGCGCCTGCTCGACCGCGATGTCTTGGAGCCCGGCGAGACCGCCCCGGCTCAGCTTCAGGCCGAAACCGACCTCGTCGTGCCGGCGCGCGAGCCGTTCATCCTGCGCAGCGACACGCCGCCCGCCACCCTCGGCGGCGGGCGCGTGCTCGATCCGCTCTCGCGCCGTCGCCGCCGCAACGACGCAAAGGTGCTCACCGAACTCGCGACCCTAACCGAGGGCAAGCCGAAGGATATCCTGACCGCACGCCTCGCCCGTGAGGGCGCCGCGGGAGTGCGGCTCACCGATCTCGCCCGGCTCGTCGGCATCGCTCCGGATCGGGTCCGGCGTGGGCTCACCGAGATCGGCGCCCGCGAGATCGGCGAGCGCTTCCTCGGCGGCCCGGCCTTCGCCGGTCTGCGCACAGCCCTGCTCGACGCCCTCGCGCGCCATCACCGCGACCACCCGATCGAGCACGGGCTGCCCCTCGATCGGCTCGCACGGGCGGCGAAGGCGGACGAGGCGGTCACCGCCGCAGCGCTGCGCGACCTCATCGCCACCCGCGACGCGGCGCAGACCGGCCCGCTGTTTCGCCGCGCCGATTTCGACCCGACCCGCAACGAGACCGAGCACGTGCGCGCGCTGGAGGCCGTGTTCCGAAAAGGCGGCCTCACCCCGCCCGACGAGATCGAGGCGGTGGGCCGCGACATCCGCCGCCAAGCCGCGCTCAAATACCTGCTCGCCTCCGGCACGCTGGTCCGCGCTCTCGATCGGGTCCAGAAGCGCACGATCCTGTTTCACCGCGATGCCATCGAGACGGGCAAGGCGCAGCTCGCCCAGACCTTTGCCGGTCAGCCCACCGGCTTCCTGGCGAAGGAGGCCGGGGCGGCGCTCGGTATCTCGCGCAAGTTCTCGATCCCGCTGTTGGAGCACCTCGACACGGTGCGGTTCACCCGGCGCAACGGCGACCGGCGGGTGTTTTTGAGGGATGGCAGCTGATTTTCCTTGCCTGAGGACCGCGGTCACTCTGTTGAAGAGGTTAAGCCATTTCCGTCCAGTTCGGCCATATAGGCCTGGATCGCGCGGGCTGTCCTCTCGGCTCGGGCTTCTTGATCTTTGCTGTATGTAGGGCCGAGGTTCCCGCGCTCCGTCACCAAGAGGTAGTCGATCACGTCCTGAAGCGATGCGCCCCGACGAAGATCGCCGGCTACCTTCAGAAGGTAGCCGTCATATTCATCGGCGAAGGGTTGGTGATCCCACACTTCGCCGTCTGCGAGGAGGCGGATCGGATCCCATTCCTTCCAGCCGATGTCCCGCAAGACAGACAGCTTGATTGGCGGCTTGGGGCTCACCGGGTCGCTCCCTCAGGCGTCAGCGTTCCATCCGAGCCCGCTCCTCACCGAAGTCAAGCGGATCGGAGGCCCCTACGGCTTCACCAGCAGCACGTTCACCGCCTTGGCGATCACGCTGACCCGGTCGCCCTCCTTGAGGCCGAGTTCGTCGAGGGAGTCGGCGGTCATCACCGAGGTGACGCGGTACTCGGTGCCGACGATCTGCGCCTCGACCTGGGCCATTACCGAACCGCGCTTGATCGCCACCACCTCGGCCGGGATGTCGTTGCGGGCACCGTGCTTCATCAGGGTCGTCTCCTCACTGAGAAAAAATCAGATCACGCGGGCCGCGGCCGGGCCGGGCTCGACGTGGCCGACGATGGCGGCTTGGGCGAAGCCGGCGGCCTGGATGGTGGAGAGGATCGCCGCGGCGCGCTCCGGCGCACAGGACACGAGCAGGCCGCCCGAGGTCTGCGGGTCGGTCAGCAGGTGGCGGCGCCATTCCGAAAAATCGGCCGGCAGGGTGACGGACTCGCCGTAGGCTGCCCAGTTGCGGCGTGAGGCGCCGGTCACGAAGCCGGCTCGCGCCAGAGCCTCGGCGTGGGGCAGCAGCGGCGCGGCCTCCGCCTCGATCACCACGGTCACGCCCGCGCCGCGGGCGAGTTCGAGCCCGTGGCCGAGCAGGCCGAAGCCGGTCACGTCGGTCAGCGCATGCACGTCCGAGTCGTGGGCGAGGTCGGCGCCGATGCGGTTCAGCCGCGTCGTCGTGGCGATGAATTCCGCGTAGCCGCCATCCGGCAGCGCCTCGCGCCGGATCGCCGCGGAATAGACGCCGACGCCGAGCGGCTTCGTCAGGATCAGCGCATCGCCGGCCCGCGCGTCGGCGTTGCGGCGCACCTCGTCGCGGCGGCAGGTGCCGATGACGGCGAGCCCGTAGATCGGCTCCGGCGTGTCGATGGAATGCCCGCCCGCGACCGGGATGCCGGCCTCGGCGCACAGGCTCGCGCCGCCTTTGAGGATCGCCGCCACCGTCTCGGGAGAAATTTTGCCCACCGGCATGCCGAGGATGGCGAGCGCCATGATGGGCTTGCCGCCCATGGCGTAGATGTCGGAGATCGCGTTGGTCGCGGCGATGCGCCCGAAATCGTGCGGGTCGTCCACCATCGGTGTGAAGAAGTCGGTCGTGGCGATCACGCAGGTGCCGTCGTCGAGCGCCCAGACGGCGGCGTCGTCCGAGGTCTCGTTGCCGACGAGCAGGCGCTCGAACGGGCCGGCCATCGGCTGGTCGGCGAGCAGGCCCCGCAGCACGCCCGGATCGAGCTTGCAGCCGCAGCCGCCGCCATGCGCCAGCGTGCTCAGGCGTATCGGTGCCGCATCCATCCGTTCGCCTCCGCCGCGCGGTTCACGTCCCGCTTGCGGCGTTTTAGGAGGCTCACGTCCGTTGTGAAGGGCATCATCGGCACTTGATGCCGGATCGGCGCTCGGTCAGAGTCGCGGCCCGTGACTGGGCGGCGTCCCGCCCTGGGGTCGCATCCTCTCGGAGTCTCCGAATGCTCGCGCGGCGCGCCGCCCTCTCGCTCCTTGCCGCCCTTCCGTGGAGCCTGGGCCCCGCCAGAGCCGAGGGCGCGACCAAGCCGCCGCTGGTCTTCACCGGCATCCCGGATCAGGACGAGAGCCGCCTCGTCGAGCGCTTCGGCAAGGTCGCGACGTATCTGGAGGCCAAGCTCGGCGTGCCGGTGCGCTACATCCCGGTGAAGAACTACCCGGCGGCGGTCACGGCCTTCACCAACGGGCAGGTGCAACTCGCGTGGTTCGGCGGCTTCACCGGCGTTCAGGCCCGCAAGGCGGTGCCCGGCGCCCGGGCCATCGCGCAGGGCGCGGAGGACGCCGCGTTCAAGACCTACCTCATCGCCAACGCCCGCACCGGCCTCGGCTCCTCGAAGGAGTTTCCGAAGGAGGCAGCGGGCAAGACCTTCACCTTCGGGGCGCGCGCCTCGACTTCTGGCCGGCTGATGCCCGAGCACTTCATCCGGCAGGCCTTTCCCGGCAAGGCGCCGGAGCAGGTGTTCTCCCGCGTCGGCTTCTCGGGCGACCATTCGCGCACGATCCAGCTCGTGCAGTCCGGCGCCTTCGAGGTCGGGGCGGTCGATTACACGGTCTGGGACCTCGACTCCAAGGCCGGCAAGGTCGAGCCTTCCGCCGTCAAGGTGATCTGGGAGAGCCCGCCCTATCCGGACTATCAGTGGACGGTGCGCGGCGAAGTCGAGGCGACCTACGGCGCCGGCTTCACCGAGCGCCTGCGGCAGGCGCTGACCGGCATCGACGACCCGGCGATCCTGGAGCCGTTCGGGCGCACGCGCTTCATCCCCGTGGATGACGCCGCCTACGCGCCGCTCGTCGAAGTCGGCCGCTCGACCGGCCTGCTCGACTGAGTTTTTCGTGCCCCATCCCCCGATCGTGCTAGCGAACGCCTCGGCCTCGTATCGCGGCCGCACCGTGTTCTCGGGGATCGACCTGACGATCCGAGCCGGTGAGCGGGTGGCCCTGCTCGGCCGCTCCGGGGCCGGCAAGTCGACGCTGATCGGGCTGATCCACGGGCAAGCGGCGCGCGACATCGCCCTGGTGCCGCAGGCCGCCGCGCTCGTGCGGACGCTGTCGGTGTTCCACAACGTCTATATGGGCCGGCTCGACCGGCGCTCGACGCTCCACAACCTGCGCACCCTCGTCCGGCCAGCCAAAGCCGATGTCGAGGCCGTGCGCGGCGTGCTCGCCCGCGTCGATCTCGGCGAGGCCCTTTGGGCGCGGGCCGGAGAATTGTCCGGCGGGCAGCAGCAGCGGGTCTCGGTGGCGCGTGCGCTCTACGACGGGCGGCCGATCCTGCTTGCCGACGAGCCGGTCTCCGCCCTCGACCGGCGCCAGGGCGCCGCGATCCTCGAACGGCTCACCGAGCACCACGCGACCGTGATCGTCGCGCTGCACGACGTGCCGCTGGCGCTCGCGCAGACGAACCGCATCGTCGTGCTCGATGCCGGCGGGATCGTTCTCGATGCGCCCGCCCGCGATCTCGACGCGGGGACGCTCGCGCGGTTCTACGAGGCCGCGGCGTGAGCACGGTTCTGGCGCACAAGCCCCTCGGCTATCGCGCGGCGAGCGCCGGCTTTGCCCTCGCCGCGTTCGCGGCGTTGGCGCTCGCCGACCTCCACGTGGCGAGCCTCGATCCGTGGGCCGATCTGCGCCGACTCCTCGCCGGGCTGATGCGGCCGGATTTCGCGTCCGTCCTGCCGCTCAGCATCGCCTACACAATCGCCTTCGCCGTGCTCGGCGTCGGCCTCGGGGCCGGAGCGGGCTTTCTGCTCGCCATCCCCTTCGCCCGCTCCCGCGCGGTGCGCCTCTTCTGCGCGTCCTTGCGGGCGGTGCACGAGCTGTTCTGGGCGCTCCTGCTGATGCAGATTTTCGGGCTCTCGGCGACGACCGGGCTGCTCGCCATCGCGCTGCCCTATGCCGGCATCTGCGCCAAGGTGTTTTCGGAGATCATCGAGGAGGCCGATCTCGCGGCTCTCCGCGTCCTGCCGCCGGGCACCGGCGCGGTCTCGGCCTTCCTCTATGCCCGCCTGCCGGATGTCGCGGCGAATTTGCGCCACTACACCCTCTACCGCTTCGAATGCGGCCTGCGCTCGACCCTGGTGCTCGGCTTCATCGGCCTGCCGACCATGGGCTTCCATCTCGAATCCGCCTTCCGCCAAGGCCGCTACGGCGAGGCCGCGGCGCTGCTTGCCGTGTTCTATGGCCTGATCGGCACGCGCCGGCTCTGGGTGCGGCCCGCGACCCTGCCGTTCCTGGCGGTCGCAAGCCTCCTCGTCCTGCCGGCCACGGTCGGCACGACCGACATCGGCGCCGGGCTCGCCCGCTTCCTCACCCATTCGATCGTCCCCGCGCCGTTGCGCGAGGGCGCGCTCGCCGATCCGGCGACCTGGACCGGCCTGTGGGCGTGGTTCGCCCCGATCCTGACCGGCCAGATCGTTCCGGGTGCGCTCCAAACGCTCGTGCTGGCGCAGATCGCGCTGGTGGTCACCGCTCTCGGCGCGCTGGTGCTGTTCCCGCTCACCGCCCGGCGCTTCACCGGGCCTTTGGGGCGCCCGCTCGGGCGCATTCTCCTCGTCGTCGTGCGCTCGACGCCGGAATACATGCTCGCCTACCTGCTGCTGCAACTCCTCGGGCCCTCGATGTTGCCCACGATCCTGGCGCTGGCGATCCACAATGCCGGCATCGTCGGTTACCTGATGGGCCGCCACGCCGACGGCCTCGCCTACCGCCTCGACGCGCCCAAGGGTCTCAACCTTTACGCCTACGAGACCCTGCCGCGGCTCTACGGGCAGTTCCTGGCCTATCTGCTCTATCGCTGGGAGCTGATCCTGCGCGAGGGCGCGATCCTGGGGCTACTCGGCGTCGCCACGCTCGGCTTCTACGTCGATGCGGCGATCAGCGAGCTGCGCATCGACGTGGCGGTGGTGCTCATCGCCGCGACCGTGATCCTGACGCTCGCCGTCGAGGCGCTGTCGCGTCGGCTGCGGGCAAGGCTCCGCATCGCCACGCTGCCGACCCGGCTGTCGCGCCCGCTCACCGACGCGGGCGAGCCCGCATGAAGAATCCCATGAGCCAGACCGCCCCCGCCGCGCGCCCGCCCTCGGTCGATCGCCTGCTGGCGCACGAATCCGCCCTCGCCCTGGCCGGGACCTACGGCCGCTCCGCCGTCACCGATGCGATTCGCGCGGTGCTGGCCGCGATCCGCGCCGGGGACGCGACCCTAGCAGGCCCGGACGCGTTGCTGGCCCGCGTCGCGCATCGTCTCGAACGGGACAACCGGCCCTCGCTGCGCGCGGTCCTCAACCTCACCGGCACGGTGCTGCACACCAATCTCGGCCGCGCGCCGCTGCCGCCGGAGGCGGCCCAGGCCGTCGCCGCGGTGATGACGGGCGCCTCGAACCTCGAATTCGACCTCGCCCGCGGCGAGCGGGGCGAGCGCGACGACCATCTCGAGGCGCTGATCTGCCGGTTGACCGGCGCGGAGGCCGCCATCGTCGTCAACAACAACGCGGCGGCGGTGCTGCTGCTGCTGAACGCGCTCGCCATGCGGAAAGAAGTGATCGTCTCCCGCGGCGAGTTGGTGGAGATCGGCGGCTCGTTCCGCGTGCCCGACGTGATGGTCCGGGCCGGCTGTAGGCTACGCGAAGTCGGCACCACCAACCGCACGCATCTGCGCGACTTCGAGGACGCCCTCGGCCCCCGCACCGGCCTCGTCATGAAGGTGCATGCCAGCAACTACGCGATCCAGGGCTTCACCGCCGAGGCCGGCGAGGCGAACCTGCACCGGCTCTGCACGGAGCACAGCGTGCCCTTCGCGGTCGATCTCGGCAGCGGTAACCTGATCGACTTTACCGACTACGGCCTGCCGGCCGAGCCCACCGTGCGCGCGGCACTCGCCAACGCCGACCTCGTCACTTTTTCCGGCGACAAGCTCCTCGGCGCCGTCCAGTGCGGCGTGGTCGCGGGCCGGCGCGACCTCATCGCCCGCGTGCGCAAAAGCCCGCTCAAGCGGGCGCTGCGGGTCGACAAGATGACCTACGCGGCGCTCGAAGCGGTGCTCCGCCTCTATCTCCATCCCGAGCGCCTGCACGAGCGCCTGCCGACCCTGCGGCTGCTGACCCGCAAGCGCGACGACATCGCCGCCCATGCCGAACGCCTGCTGCCTGCCGTGACGCAGCGGATCGGCGGGATCGCTCAGGTCACGGTCGAGCCCTGTACCAGCCAGATCGGCTCCGGCGCCCTGCCGGTCGAGACTTTGCCGAGCGCCTGCCTCGCCTTCCGGCCACCGGCTACGGTCGGGCGGCGCGGCGAGGGGGCATGGCTCAAGCGCCTCGCCGCCGCGTTCCGCGCCCTGCCGGTGCCGGTGATCGGTCGGATCACGGAGGGCGCGCTTCGCCTCGATCTGCGCACCTTGGAGGATGAAGCCGTCCTCCTGGCGACGCTCGATCGGTTCGACGAAGGGATCACCGCTTCGTGACCATCCCGGTGCGCGAGCGTCGCAGCGCATTTCCGATGGGACCATGCTACAGTGATCTCGGAGGCGAACGAGGCCTGGTGGCCTCCCTGGTCTTCAAAACCAGTGCTGCGCCAACAGCGTAGGGTGGGTTCGATTCCCATCCGCTTCCGCCACGACCTTTGCATCCTCGCTGCAGTATATTTTATAGTCATCACTTAGATTCATTAATGACAGTTTGACTACAGTATTGCTCTGGATGACGTCGGCGCGCAGTCTTCATCGCGAGCTCGTAAGTTCAGTGCGTTCGCAAAATTAACGTTCAGCATCCTCGCTCTGAACATCGGCTTTCCACCTCAAGCGGTCCCTCGGCAGCTTTGGCTGGATGAAGAGTAATCCGGTTGTACGCCTCTCCCGTCTGCGTCTGCCGCAGACCGGCCCAGGACCACCCACGACATCCCTTCCGCAACTGCTGACCGCTTGAGGCCACATTGTTTGGGATTGCCCCGTTTTCGGCTCACCCGCGGGGTCGACGACTGGGCGATCCGCAAACGGCACAGCCACGGCACGATCATCGTCGCTTTGCAGCGGCGCGGGCCCATCGATCGGCTGGCACCGTCGTAGACCGCAGACAGCGTCAACAACCGGCGGCTCTGGCCCATCCCGGCTCTCTCGGGCCAAGCGGCCGCAGATCATCGGCCCGGAAGTCCTCCCGCAGCGGCACGGCAGCTGACATGGCAAACCCTCCCGGTTCGTCTCATCGAATCAGATCCGCCACACCCGGGAAACCCCGTGAGTCACCCTCACCGCCGATCGGTATAAGGGGACCGTTTGTGCCGCCGGTCGTACCGATGCGGTTCGGCCGACGGTGGGGGGATTGGCGTGAAGCAGACCGGGATCTTTCTGACCCACGTGCGCTCCGCAAGAATAGACGCCCATTTTCAACGCTTGACGGATGAGACACGGTCCATCCTGCCGTGGACGATGGGCTTCAATCCCGGCCGCGGAGCGGATTTGGAGATCGGAGTTCCATACGAGCCGGCAGCGACGGCGATTCCACTCCGCTGGCAAGCCATGGTCGATAATGGCGGCGTTCGAGGCGGTCTCTTGGATGTCGCGATTTTTTCAAGTCTATTGGCCATCGAAGCCGATTACATCTGGGTCGTCGAGTACGATGTCGATTTTGCGGGAAACTGGTCGAACTTCTTCGCGCAGTTCGAGGACAACCCCGCGGATCTGTTGACGACCAGCGTCGTTTCTCAAGCCGATATGCCGGGATGGCATCATTGGCCGCGGCTGAAGCCGCCTGTCGCCCTGTCGGAAGAGCAACTGCACAGGGCCTTCCTGCCCATCATGCGCCTCTCGCGGAAGATGGTGGGCGCCTATGTCCGCGAGGTGAATGCCCGCGTCTGGGCCGGTCACTACGAAGCCATCGTGCCGACGGTCGCGCTTCTCCTCGGCTTACAGGTCGAGGATATCGGCGGAATAGGTCGCTTATGCCCGGAAGTGCGTCGCGGGAAAAACTATAGTAACAATATCGGCGGACCGAAGCTGAATAGCGGATCGTTTGTTTTTCGCCCGACCCGTCCGCGGTACTTTCACGAGAGCCCGCAGGATTTCGAGCGGCACGATTTGTTGTACCACCCCATCAAGGCCGACGTCGCGCCGTGGGAGATTGAGCGCCTCGACGGTGCGACGGGAGTTTCGTGAAAGACATCACGGTGGCGTCGCGTTGCTCCGCATGTCCTCCGATCGATGGCCCCCGCGAGGTGCCGGGCGGCGGTCGCCCGCTGGATGTTTGGAGCCGGACCATCGCTCGTGGTCCGCGCCGTTCGGCATCGAGCCCTTGCCGTGGGGCGGGCGGCGGTGTTGATGCGGGGCCATGTCCGATCTGTTCGTCTCCGCTGGTCTTCAGGCGGGTGCGCCGCGTCCGCTCGCCGACCGGCTGCGCCCGCGCCGTCTCGCCGAAGTCGTCGGCCAGGAGCACCTGACCGGGCCCGACGGCGCGCTGACGCGTTTGCTCGCGGGCAAGTCGCTCGGCTCGCTGGTGTTCTGGGGGCCGCCCGGCACCGGCAAGACCACCGTGGCGCGGCTGCTCGCCCATGAGACCGATCTCGATTTCGAGCAGATCTCGGCGATCTTCTCCGGCATCGCGGAACTGCGAAAGGTGTTCGAGGCAGCCCGGCGGCGGCGGGCGACGGGGCGGGGCACGCTGCTCTTCGTCGATGAGATTCACCGCTTCAACCGCGCCCAGCTCGACGCTTTCCTCCCCGTGATGGAGGACGGCACCGTCACGCTGGTCGGCGCCACCACCGAGAACCCGTCCTTCGAGCTGAACGCGGCGCTCCTCTCCCGCGCCCGCGTGCTGCTGTTCCGCGCCCTCGATCCGGCGGCGCTCGCCCGGCTCCTGGCACGGGCCGAGCAGATGGAGAACCGTCCTCTGCCCCTCGACGAGGAGGCCCGCGCCGCGCTGGTCCGCATGGCCGACGGCGACGGGCGCGCCGCGCTGACGCTCGCCGAGGAGGTCTGGCGCTCGGCCCGGCCCGGCGAGACGCTCGACGCCAAGACGCTCCAGACGCTGGTGCAGCGCCGGGCGCCGATCTACGACAAGGCGCAGGAGGGCCATTACAACCTCATCTCCGCCCTGCATAAGACCGTGCGCGGTTCCGACCCCGACGCCGCCCTCTACTATCTCTGCCGGATGCTGGATGCGGGCGAGGACCGCCTGTTCATCGCCCGCCGTCTCGTCCGGATGGCGGTGGAGGATATCGGGCTCGCCGACCCGCAGGCGCTGGTCGTGGCGAATGCCGCCAAGGACGCCTTCGACTTCCTCGGCTCGCCGGAAGGCGAGCTGGCGCTGGCGCAGGTGACGGTCTACCTCGCCTGCGCGCCCAAATCGAACGCGGTCTACAACGCCTACAAGGCCGCGACGCGGGTCGCCAAGGCCAACGGCTCGCTGCCGCCGCCGCGCACCATCCTCAACGCGCCGACCGGGCTGATGCGCAAGATCGGCTACGGCGAAGGCTACCGCTACGATCACGACGAGCCCGACGCCTTCTCGGGCCAGGATTACTGGCCCGAAGGCCTCGGGCGGCAGCATTTCTACGAGCCGACCGACCGCGGCATGGAGACCCGCTACGGCGAGCGCCTCGCATGGTGGGAGCGGCTGCGGCGGGAGCGGCGCGGCGAGGAATAGCGGCCGGCAAGCGAAGCCTCGTCCGCCCCATCCCAAAAAAGCCCCATGGGCATGGCCTGTGCGAGCGCTCCGGCGAGGGGCGCTCCGGCGGCCCGATGCCGAGTTTCCCTGGCGCGACACGCCGAGCGGCACGCTCAAGAGATCGAATGCTCAAGACCGCCTTCGTCGCCGCGCGCGATCGTCAGCGCCTGTCCGAGATCGCCTCGGTCCTGATCGGCTTCGGCCTGACCAAGGTCGTGGACCGGCTTGGCCTCCACAACATCCCGCTGATCCCGCGCCGGACGCCACGGGTCGACGTCACCCGCCTGTCGCAACCCGAGCGCCTGCGCCGCGCCATCGAGACGCTGGGGCCGACCTTCATCAAGTTCGGCCAGATCCTGGCGAGCCGGCCCGACCTGCTCTCGCCGGTCTGGACCGACGAACTGGAGAAGCTGCACAGCCAGGTGAAGCCGGTGCCGTGGGCCTCGATCGGGCCGCAATTGGAAGCCGATCTCGGCGCGCCGCCCGAGCAGGTCTTCGCCGAGTTCGACGTCGAGCCGATCGCGTCGGCCTCCATCGCCCAGGTGTATCGCGCCCGACTGCATTCGGGCGAGGAGGTCGTGGTCAAGGTGCTGCGGCCGGGACTGCGAAAAGTGATCGAAGCGGATCTGCGTCTGATGGCGCACGGCGCCCGCATCGTCGAGGCGGAGTGGCCCGAGATGGCCCGCTACCAGCCGCAAGAGCAGATGCGCCACCTCGCCAACGGCCTCAACGGCGAGCTCGACCTGCTCAACGAGGCCCGCAACTGCGAGATGATCGCCGAGATCTTTGCCGGCCGCGACGACATCGTCATCCCGAAGATCCACTGGGAATGGTGCTCCGAGCGGGTGCTGGTGCAGGAGTTCATCCACGGCGTCTCGCCCAACGACGCGACGGCGCTCAAGGCGCTCGGCGCCGACAAGAAGGCGCTGGCGCAGAAGGGCTGCGACGCCTTCCTGCGCATGGCCCTGATCGAGGGCGTGTTCCACGCTGACCCGCATCCCGGCAACCTCTTGGTGATGCCGAACGACCGCATCGGCTTCATCGATTTCGGCATCGTCGGGCGCCTGTCGCAGAAGCGGCGCCAGCAGCTCCTCGTCCTCATCGGCGCCATGCTCAAGCAGGACGTGGACGGCCTGATGGCGACGCTGCTCGACTGGACCGGCACCTCGAACCCGGACCTGACCAAGCTGGAGCAATCGGCCCAGAACTTCGTCCAGACCCATTCCTCGATTCCGCTCAATCTCGGGCTGGTGCTGACCGACTTCATGACCATGGCCCGCGAGAACGACCTCGCGATGCCGACCGATCTGGCGATCCTGTTCAAGGGCCTCGTCACCGCCGACGGGGTGATGCGCCAGCTCGATCCGAACTTCGACCTGTTCTCCGCCGCCGGCCCCACCGTGCGGGCCAGCATGCGCCAGCAGTTCAACCTCCGCGGCCTGCTGCGCAAGGCCGAGTCCCTCGGCACCGGCCTGTTCGGCGCGGCCTCCGAACTGCCGACCCTGATCCACCTGATGCTGGTGCGGCTCAAGCAGGGCCGCGTCACCGTCGAGATCGAGCTGAAAGGCATGGACAAGCTCGTGCGCGGCATCGAGCGCGGCGCCGCGCGGGTCGCCGTCGGCCTCGTGGTGGCGGCCTTCGCGACGCAGCTCGCGCCGCGCCTGATCGACCTCGGCACCCCGGTCTTCGTCATCATCGGCCTGACGGTGGCGATGCTCGGCGTCGGCTGGCTGCTGCTGCTCAGCCGCGACCGCTGAGGCGGAGCGGCGGCCGGACGCCGAGCCTCCGGTTCTTCTCAAGTTTTCGCGAATCGCGAAAACTTTATTCGATTTTGAAGTCGCCTTGTGAAGGCGGCCGAATCTGTTAGCGTGGAACTCGTAACGAGTCGCGGCCCGCATGGCGGCGCGGCGGGTTCAAGAAGCGGACTTATGTGAAGTCCGACACCCCGTTGAAGCCCCGGCATTAGACCACGAAGCCTCCGGCTCGCGTGCAGCGCCGACACGACCCGAGGCCGGATCGAGGCCGAGCGCCAGGGGGATTTTCATGCGAATCGGCCTGGACGGCGGCTTCGCGCCTGCCGACACCGAGCGCGTCCGTGGCGACGCGGTTTTTCAGCGAGTGAGCGAGGGCGCCTCGCGCGCCGGCGCCGTGCCGAATGCGCCCGAACCGCTCGCGGCCGGCGCCGGATGGCCCGGCTGCGTCCTCGCCGCCGTGCTCGTGCCCCCGCAGGGCTGCGACGCGCGTGTGGCCGACGAGGCTGTGCTTCTTCCTTTCGCCGCAAGCCTGGACGGCGTCGCGCTGCTCGATCCCGCCGGTCTCGTCCTCGCCGCCAACCCGCGCGCGGGCACGCTGCGCGGCGCCGCGTGGTCCGAGGGCTGGGATGGCCCGGAGGGCCGCGCGGCGGCCGAGGCCGCGCTGGCGCTCGCCCGCGGCGGCAGCCCGGCCCGCTTCCGCTCCGCCGCGGGCACGGTCTGGTGGGACGTGACGGTGACGCCGGTGGCGGGCGCGAGTCCGCGCCTCCTCGCGGTCGCCCGCGACGTCTCGGAGCAGCGCCAGGGCGAGGCGCGTCAGGCCGTGCTGCTGATGGAGATGGAGCACCGGCTCAAGAACACCCTCGCCATCGTCCAGGCCATCGCCACCCAGACCCTGCGCAACGCGCCCTCGCTCCCCGCGGCGGCGGAGGCGCTCGGGGCGCGGATGCTGGCGCTCGCCCAGGCGCACGACGTGCTGATGCAGGGGGCCTGGGCCAGCGCCTCGCTGCGCGGCCTCGTCGACGGCGCGGTGCGCCTGCACGGGGACGCGACGCCGGAGCGGTTCCACGTCACCGGCCCCGAGATCATGGTCGGCCCGCGGGCGGCGCTGACGCTCGCCCTGATGCTGCACGAACTCGGCACCAACGCCGCCAAGTACGGCGCCCTCTCGAACGAGGACGGACGGGTCGGGATCGGCTGGCGGATCGCGGGCGAGGCCGGGAACGAGTGGCTGTGGTTCCGCTGGGCCGAGCATGGCGGCCCTCCGGTGAGCCCGCCGACCCGCAGCGGCTTCGGCTCTCGCCTGATCGAGCGCAGCCTCGTCCACAGCTTCGGCGGCAGCGCCCGCCTGCGCTATCCGCGCGGCGGGGTCGTCATGGCCCTGGTGGCGCCGTTGGCCGCGGTCGCCGCCGAGGGTTGAGGTCCCGGGAGGCGGTCTCCCGGGATGCGGCGCGGTCGGTCACGCCCGGATTGCGGGCTTCGCCTTGAGGGCGGTGGCGAGCGCCTTGAGCTGCCGGTCGAGGTCGGCCAGCTCGTTCAGGGCGATGGTCTTGTGGCCCGCCTTGACCGCGCGCTCGATGTCGCTGACCTGCGAGGAGGCCATGCGCTTCAGTTCGGTCGCGAGTTGTTCCCTGGTCATCGGCGCTCCTTTCAACACCAAGGCTCGAGCATCGGCCCGAAAGGTGGACACCGGCTTTCGGAAAAAGCCGATGCGATACAAGAGCCGAGAGGATCGTGATCCTCTCGGGTGGCTCGTTCGCGGCACGGCCGCCGCACCGCGGCTGCCCTCGAGGGACGGCGACGGCGCAGGGGTCTTCCGCGAAAAGCCCTGAGGCCGGTGATAGGCGCTTAGCCTTAACCGGGGGTTTTTGCCGGACGCATTTGGTTCACCCTGGCGCGCCGCGCGGGCCGCGACGGCAGGACCGCCCTCGCCCGATTGCCTCCCGGCGCCCCTCGCCTCTAGACCGGCATCAGCGCACCAAAAAACATCCGGAAAGCCCATGCAGGCCTACACCACCCTCGCGGCGACCTTCGCCCGCCTCGGCGCCCTCGACGATGCCGGCGGCATCCTCGGCTGGGACACTCAGACCCAGATGCCCGACGGCGCCGCCGACACCCGCGGCGAACAGATGGCGACCCTCAAGGTGCTGTCGCACGAGATTCTGACCGATCCGCGCACGCTGGAGCGGCTCGATGAGGCCGAGGCCGATGCCGAAAGCCTCGGCGAATGGGAGCGGGCGAACCTGCGCGAGATGCGCCGAGCCTACGTCCACGCGGCGGCCGTGCCGGGCGACCTCGTCGCTGCGGCGTCCAAGGCCGCGACCCGCTGCGAGATGGTCTGGCGCGAGGCCCGCGCCGAATCCGACTTCGCCCGGCTGCGCCCGCACCTGACGGAGGTGCTGCGGCTCCAGCGCCGCGTCGGCGAGGCCAAGGGGGCGGTGCTCGGGCTCTCGCCCTACGACGCCCTGCTCGACGGCTACGATCCGGGCATGCGCCAGGCCCGCATCGATCCGCTGTTTTCGCAGTTGCGCGAAGTCCTGCCCGATCTCGTCGTGGAAGTCCGCGGGCGGCAGGCCGCCGAGGCCCCGCCCCTGACGCTGCCCGGCCCGTTCCCGGTCGCGACCCAGCGCGAGTTGGGTCTCAAGCTGATGAGGGCGGCGGGCTTCGATTTCTCCCGCGGGCGGCTCGATGTCAGCCTGCATCCGTTCTGCGGCGGCGCCACCGACGACGTGCGCATCACCACCCGCTACGACGAGGCCGCCGTCACCGGCGCCCTGATGGGCGTGCTGCACGAGACCGGCCACGCCCTCTACGAGCAGGGCCGCCCGGCCGCGTGGCGCCATCAGCCGGTGGGGCTCGCCCGCGGCATGAGCCTGCACGAGAGCCAGTCGCTGCTGGTCGAGATGCAGGCCTGCCGCGGCCTCGACTTCTGCGCGTTCCTCGCCCCGGCGCTGCGCGCGGCCTTCGGCGGCGCCGGCCCGGCCTGGACGGCGGAAAACCTGCACCGCCTCTACACCCGCGTCGAGCCCGGTTTCATCCGGGTCGATGCCGACGAGGTGACCTACCCGGCCCACGTCCTGCTGCGCTACCGCCTGGAGACTGCGATGATCGCGGGCGACCTCGCGGTGGCCGACCTTCCCGGCGCGTTCGATGCCGGGATGAAGGAGCTGCTCGGCCTCACCGTGCCGAGCGACCGCCTCGGCTGCCTTCAGGACATCCACTGGCCCGGCGGCAGCTTCGGCTACTTCCCGACCTACACGCTCGGTGCCCTCGCCGCCGCGCAACTCTTCGCGGCCGCCAACGGCGCGGTGCCGGAGATCCGCCCCGGCCTCGCCCGCGGCGATTTCTCGCCGCTGCTCGGCTGGCTGCGCGCCAATGTCCACGCCCGCGCGAGTCTCATGGAGACCGACGACCTGCTCGTCGCCGCCACCGGCCGGCCGCTCGGCACCGCCGACTTCCTGGCGCATCTGCGGGGGCGCTATCTCGGGCAGGCGTAACCCGGCTCGGGTCGAGAGCCCTCTCCCCGCGCGAGCGGGGAGAGGGATGAGGATCGGCCGCTCAGAACACCTGCGCGGCGTTCCCGTTGCCCTTCGGGGCGCCCGGCACGCCGGCCGCGGCGTCCGCCTTGTCGGCGGCGCGCTTGTCGAGGGCACGTCCCACCACCTTGGCGAGGCCGACCATGATCTTGTCGAGCTCGTAGTCCTTCGGCGTGTAGACCGCGGTGACGCCCATGTTCTTGAGCACCAGCTCGTCTTCCGCCGAGATGATGCCGCCGACGACGACCGGCACGTGGTCGAGTCCGGCTTCCCGCAGCTTCGCCTTCACCTCGCGCACCAGCGGCACGTGGGAGCCAGACAGCACCGACAGGCCGATGACGTGGGCGCCGCGCTCGACCGCCTTGGCGACGATCTCGGACGGGGTCTGGCGGATGCCGTCGTAGGTCACGTCGAAGCCCACGTCGCGGGCGCGCAGCGCGATCTGCTCGGCGCCGTTGGAATGGCCATCGAGGCCCGGCTTGCCGACCACGAGCTTCGGCGTCTCGCCGAGGCGCTCGCCGAGATCGGCGATGAGGAGTTTTGCTTCTTCCGCCGCGCCGGAAGACACCGTTTGAAGGGTGACGCCGGTGGGTGCGCGGTACTCGCCGAACACCTGGCGCAGGCGCCCGCCCCACTCGCCGGTCGTCACGCCGGCCTTCGCGGCGGCGATCGAGACCGGCATGATGTTGGCGCCCGAGCGCGCGGCCTCTTCGAGATCGTCCAGCGCCTTGCCCACCGCCTTATCGTCGCGCTTGGCGCGCCACTCGCGGATGCGGGCCTCGGCCTCCATCTCGACCGTCTCGGAGACGGTGAAGATCGCGCCTTCGCCGGCCGTCAGCGGCGAGGGCTCGCCGTTCTGCCACTTGTTGACGCCGACCACGATCTGCTCGCCGCGCTCGATCGCAGCGATGCGCTTGGCGTTCGATTCCACCAGCGCCCGCTTCAGCTCGCCCGCCTCAACCGCGGTGACGGCGCCGCCGAGTTCGGCGATGCGGGTCAACTCGGCGCGCGTCTGCTCCTTCAGTGCCTCGACGCGGGCCTCGATCACCTTCGAGCCGTCGAAGATGTCGTCATATTCGAGCAGGTCGGTCTCGAAGGCGAGGATCTGCTGCATCCGCATCGACCATTGCTGGTCCCACGGGCGGGGCAGGCCGAGCGCCTCGTTCCAGGCCGGGAGCTGCACCGCGCGGGCGCGGGCGCGCTTGGAGAGCGTCACCGCCAGCATCTCGATCAGGATGCGATGAACGTTGTTCTCAGGCTGCTGCTCGGTGAGCCCGAGCGAGTTCACCTGCACGCCGTAGCGAAAGATGCGCTTCTTGGCGTCGGTGATGCCGTAGCGCTCCTGGGCGATCTCGTCCCACAGCTCGGCGAACGCCCGCATCTTGCAGATCTCGGTGACGAACCGCATGCCGGCGTTCACGAAGAACGAGATGCGGCTGAACACGTTCGAGAAGTTGGCCTCGTCGAAATCGGGGTCGTCGCGCACGGTGTCGAGCACCGCGATGGCGATGGCGAGGGCGTAGGACAGCTCCTGCACCGGCGTCGCCCCCGCCTCCTGCAGATGGTAGGAGCAGACGTTCATCGGGTTCCACTTCGGCACTTCCTTGGTCGTGAACAGGATCACGTCCTTGGTCAGCCGCAGCGACGGCGCGGGCGGAAAAACGTAGGTCCCGCGCGAAAGATATTCCTTGATGATGTCGTTCTGGGTGGTGCCCTGGAGCGCCGCGAGCGGCGCGCCCTGCTCCTCGGCCACCGCGAGATAGAGCGACAGCAGCCACGGCGCCGTGGCGTTGATCGTCATCGACGTGTTCATCTGCGCCAGCGGGATCTGGTCGAACAGCGTGCGCATGTCGCCCAGATGCGCCACCGAGACGCCGACCTTGCCGACCTCGCCGCGGGCGAGTTCGTCGTCCGGGTCGTAGCCGGTCTGGGTCGGCAGGTCGAAGGCGACCGAGAGGCCGGTCTGCCCCTTGGCGAGGTTGCCGCGGTAGAGCTTGTTCGATTCCGCCGCGTTCGAGTGGCCGGCATAGGTCCGGATCAGCCAAGGCTTGTCGCGCTCGGGCTTGTCGCTCTTGGTCTCGACGACGCTCGCGGTGGCGCTCATCCGGCTCGACTCCCTCAACGTCATTCTGGCTCGCGCGCCGTGCGCGCAGTGTGAGCGGCACCGTAGCGAAGCTGCGGCGGCCCGTCATCCGGGAGAAAGGTCGAGAGCCGGCACCAAGCCTTGAGGAAAACTTGACGAGTCGGTGAAGCGGACTTTTCGGAGACGGCCCTCCCACCGGAGCGGGCGGGCCGTCCGGGATCAGCGGGCGCCGCCGCAGACGCGGATGCGGCCCGCGCCGCCGTTGCTCTGGTGGCTCTTGGCGTGGCCTATCGAGCCGGTCATGTCCTGGGTCGGGTTGCCGCCGGGACGCTTCACGACGATGTCGCAGCGCTGCCCGCCGCCCCAGCCGGGGAACGGCATCGTCGGCATGCCGCCGACCACCGGGGCGGTGACGATCCGGCCCGGCGCGGGCAGCGCGCCGACCCGATCGACATCGGGCGCGATGCTCGACCAATGCGAGGCGGGCTTGGATGTCTTGCTCTTCTTCACGACCGTCGGCGACGGGCGTCGATCCTGGCCGGCGGCCGGTCGCGCCTCGGCCGGCAGAGCCGTGCCGGCGACGAGGGCGAGGGAGAGCGAGGCGAGGGTGAGAGTGCGCGGCAAGGTTCTGCTCCGAAAAGTGTCAGATGCTGATTAAACGAACAGCACCGGCATCTTCATTGAGCGATTTTTCCGAAGATGTGCGTTAAGTCACGGAAGTAAGTCGCGATTTTAATCCGGACAAATCCAGATTTATTTTCGGGATTATTTCCGAAAACGCGGCCGCGAGGGGCGTTGCCGGGCGCGCGGCCGCCTCGCCCGGTGCGAGCCGGCGGCGAGGTTCGTTGGCCTCGATTCAGGCCCCGGCTGTCGCCGCGAGCGCCGATTCGGAGGCCTACAAAAGATTATTTTGCATTCACCGGGGTCGGCGTAGGCCGGTGCCTGTTTTTTGTGCGGAGGGAGGGAATCCTCGCCTTTTAGGCCACTTGGAAGGCCTGGAACATCATGCATATAGCTTCAGCCAAGTTCGCTGCGGCGCTTACGCCCGCGGACAAGCGACAGAATAGGGAGTGCCACGATGGCGGAGAGCGCAGCGCCGGCCTGGACCGGGCAGACGGCGGAAGCCAAGGACCTTTACGAACTCGGTGAGATCCCGCCGCTCGGCCATGTGCCGGCCAAGATGTACGCCTGGGCGATCCGCCGCGAGCGTCACGGGCCGCCGGAGCAGTCGCACCAGCTCGAAGTGCTGCCGGTGTGGGACATCGGCGACGACGAGGTGCTGGTCTACGTCATGGCCGCGGGCGTCAACTACAACGGCGTCTGGGCGGGCCTGGGCGAGCCGATCTCGCCGTTCGACGTGCACAAGGGCGAGTATCACATCGCCGGTTCCGACGCCTCGGGCATCGTCTGGAAGGTCGGCGCCAAGGTGAAGCGCTGGAAGGTCGGCGACGAGGTCATCGTCCACTGCAACCGCGACGACGGCGACGACGAGGAGTGCAACGGCGGCGACCCGATGTTCTCGCCCTCGCAGCGCATCTGGGGCTACGAGACGGGCGACGGCTCGTTCGCGCAGTTCTGTCGGGTGCAGTCGCGCCAGCTGATGAAGCGGCCCCAGCACCTCACCTGGGAAGAGGCGGCCTGCTACACGCTGACCCTCGCCACCGCCTACCGCATGCTGTTCGGCCACGCGCCGCACACGGTGCGTCCGGGCCAGAACGTGCTGGTGTGGGGTGCCTCGGGCGGCCTCGGTGTGTTCGCGGTGCAGCTCTGCGCGGCCAGCGGCGCCAACGCCATCGCGGTGATCTCGGACGACACGAAGCGCGACTACGTCATGTCGCTCGGCGCCAAGGGCGTCATCAACCGCAAGGACTTCGATTGCTGGGGCCAGCTCCCGAAGGTCAACTCGCCGGAATACAACACCTGGCTCAAGGAAGCCCGGAAGTTCGGCAAGGCGATCTGGGACATCACCGGCAAGGGCAACGACGTCGACATCGTGTTCGAGCATCCGGGCGAATCGACCTTCCCGGTCTCGACGCTGGTGGCCAAGCGCGGCGGCATGATCGTGTTCTGCGCCGGCACCACCGGCTTCAACATCACCTTCGACGCCCGTTACGTCTGGATGCGCCAGAAGCGCATCCAGGGCTCGCACTTCGCCCACCTCAAGCAGGCATCCGCCGCGAACCAGTTCGTGATCGACCGGCGCATCGATCCCTGCATGAGCGAGGTGCTGCCCTGGGACAAGATCCCGGCCGCCCACACCAAGATGTGGAAGAACCAGCACCCGCCGGGCAACATGGCGGTGCTCGTCAACTCCACGCGGGCCGGCCTGCGCACCGTCGAGGACGTGATCGAGGCCGGGCCGCTCAAGGCGATGTGAGGCGTGGCGGCGGGGCGTGACCGCTCCGCCGCGCCTGCGTTGTGACGATGAAGCCGCCGATCCTGCCGGGTCGGCGGCTTCATGCGTATGGGAGCTGACATGAAAACCGCGTCGCTGGCTTTCGGCCTGATCCTGGCCGTCGCCACCTTCGCGTGGTTCTTCACCCTCGTCCCGCTCGGCTGCGCGATGAACACGACCGGCTGTCAGGAGCGCTTTACCGTGTGGAGCGGCACCGGCCTGCTCCATTTCTGGCTGCCCTTCGGCGTCGCGCTCTCGGCCGTGCTCTATGGCGTCAACCGCCGCTAACGGACGGGCGCGGGCATCTTCACCACCTTGCCGTCGGGCAGGATGATGTCGCCGGGGCTCTGGCCGGCCTCGCAGGGGCCGAGATAGGTGGCGTCGATCGCCATCCGGCGCTGGCCAACAGCACAGCAGCAGTCTTTCCGTTATGCTGCGTAGGACGCGGTTTTGCGCGGCGGATATCGCCGAATAGCCTGAAGCGAATGGGTCGCTTCCCGATTCCCGGCGCGCTGCTTCAGGCGCGATACTGCCCTGCTTGCCCCCCTCTTGCCGGCGTGGGCCACGATGGCAGAACGGGGTCTTCCGCAGCCGAGGTCCGCTCCGTGTCCACCGACGACGATGCCTACGTGTACGACGAGGCGACCGGCGAATGGCGCCCGGCCGCGGAGATGGCGGCCGCGAGCGCGGCCCGAGCCGAAGTGCGCGACGCGTCCGGCAATCTCCTGGCCGACGGCGATGCCGTGGTCCTGATCAAGGACCTGAAGGTGAAGGGCGCGGGGCAGACCCTGAAGCAGGGCACGGTGATCCGCTCGGTCCGCCTCACGGACGATCCGGAGGAGATCGATTGCCGCCACGACAGCATCAAGGGCCTCGTCCTGCGCACCGAGTTCGTGCGCAAGCGCTGAATTCGACAGCCGTCAGCGCCGCTTCGGCTCGTCCTGGCGCAGGTGGCGCTCATAGCCGTCCTGCTTCGCCTCGCGCTCCTTGATGAGGTCGGCGTAGGCCTGCCGCATCTCGGGCGACACCGCCACGCTCTTGCCCTTGGAGGGCTTGCGCTTGGGCGCCTTCTTGAAGGTGTCGGGCGTCTCGGCCATGTCGCGCAGCTTCCCCCTCGCTGAACGGCGCGGATGAAGCGGGGCGCAAAGGCTGGAGCGTCGGACAGGCGCGACGCCTTCCGGCGCGGCGGCCGCGCTGCTAGAACGTGCCGGACATCGGAACGGGACCACCATAGCCCCTCCGCGCGACGGTATCGAGACGAGTGATCGGGACGAACGATGGAAAAGTTCACGACCCTTGAGGGCGTCGCCGCGCCCATGCGGATCATCAACGTCGACACCGACCGGATCATCCCGAAGCAGTATCTCAAGACGATCAAACGCACCGGCCTCGGCACGGGTCTGTTCTCGGAGATGCGCTACAACGACGACGGCTCCGAGAAACCCGATTTCGTCCTCAACCAGCCGGCCTATCGCAACGCCAAAATCTTGGTGGTGGGCGACAATTTCGGTTGCGGCTCGTCGCGCGAACACGCGCCCTGGGCGCTGGCCGATTTCGGCATCCGCTGCGTCATCTCGACGAGCTTCGCCGACATCTTCTTCAACAACTGCGCCAAGAACGGCATCCTGGCGATCATCGTCTCGCCCGAGGATCTCGAAAAGCTGTTCCTCGACGCCGAGCGCGGCGCCAACGCGACGCTGACGGTCGATCTGGCCGCCCAGACCATCAAGGGCCCGGACGGCGGCACGCTGCATTTCGACATCGACGACGGCCGCAAGCGCAACCTGCTCAACGGCCTCGACGAGATCGGCCTGACCCTGGAGCGCGCCCCGGCCATCGCGGATTTCGAGGCGAAGCTCGCCCAGCGGGAATGGGCCTGAGCGCCCTCCCCTGTCAGGAGGTCGAGGCCCGCAGGGTGACCTGATATCCCTCCGCCGTCATTCCGGGGCGCCGTAGGCGAACCCGGAATCCACCCGTGATGTGCGGCCACACGAAGTCGCGGCCAGTCGTGGATTGCACGCCTGCGGCGCGCCCCTTCGGGGCCGGGTTCCGCTTCGCGGCCCCGAAATGACGGTGGAGAACAAAAAACGGCTCAGTGCCGCTCGTTCGGCTTGCTGCGGAACGGGCGCAGCATCCAGGCCAGCCGCCCGATCTCGTCGTCGCGGCGGGCCTGCTTGGCGTCGGCCCGCTCCGTGTTGATCTCGTGCATGACTTGGCCCAGCAGCGGCGGCAGCGCCTGCCCGTAGGCATCGAGCAGCTCGGCCGCCTCGACGAGGGCGCGCAGTTGCAGGTCGGGGATCGGTCGGCGCTCGATCTGCGCGTCGAGCGCTTGGTCGGCCAGCAGGGTGGCGAGGCGCGAGACCTCCGACAGCCGCGCGGGCGAGGAATGGATGCCGCTGCTCATGGTTGACGTGTCCCTCCGGATACGAGCCCGCTGAGGCTATCCCGGTAAGGTGAGCCAATCGTTAGGGCGGGTGCTTTGAGACTGTCCTCATCCGGCAGCGGCGCGCTCCAGCGCGGCCACGTCGATCTTCACCATCTCCTGCATGGCGGTGAAGACGCGGGCCGCCACCCCTGGATCGGAGTCGGCGAGCAGGCGCGGCAGCATCTCCGGAAAGATCTGCCAGGGCACGCCCCAGCGGTCGCGCAGCCAGCCGCAGGCAATTGCGGAGCCACCCGCCGTCAGTGCCGCCCACAGGCGATCGATTTCGGCCTGATCGGCGCAAGCGACCGAGATCGAGGCGGCGGTGCCGTACTCGGCTTGGCTGCCGCCGTTGAGCGCCTGGAAGTTCTGGCCGCCCAACGTGAAGGCGATCATCAGCACGTCGCCGGTCTGCCCCGCCGGCCAGGGGCCCGGCGCGCGCTGGACGTGGTCGACGCGCGAGTCGGGGATGAGGGAGACGTAGCGGTCGACCGCGGCTTGCGCGTCCCGCTCGAACCAGAGGCAGGTGCTGACCTTCGGCATGACGTCCTCGCTGCTCGGCGCTCCCGTCGAGGATAGTCGGTTGGCGAGGATCGGACCAAGCCCGCCGTTCAGCGGGTCGATCGCGAGCGTCCGCCCGAGCCCAGAACGCTCTGGAGCACGCCGCGCGTCGAGGGGCTGAGGCCGCGGTCGCCGGGCAGGCGGCGCGGGTCGGCCCGGTCCAGCCGCTCGATCTCGACGGCGCAGCGGCGCACCGCGTCGCCGGCGCCGGCGCGCCGGGCCCGCGCCCCGTCGAGTTCGAACCGCAGGCAGACGGCGAGGTCGGTCTTGAGGTCGTCGAAGGCGGCGGCCCTGGCCTCCGGGGCCAGCGCGAGACAGATCAGGGCGAGCGCGGCGGCGCGGGCGGGCATGGAACGGCTCCGGTTGGGCGGTCGAAGCCGACAACGCGGCAACCGGCCGATCGTCGCGGCTCGCGCGGCTTATCCTTGCTTGAAGCCGTTGAGGACCGTGAGCAGCGAGGTGAGGTTGTCGCTGACGCCGCCCTGGGCGACCTTCTCGGTCGTTCCGGCCGCGGCGGTCGTATCCATCGAATAGATCTGCATCACGCCCTGGTTGGCCGCGGCCTGCGCCAGGGTGTTCTGCTGCTGCTGAGCGGCCACAGCGTTCTCGAACAGGATGCCGGTCGAATCCGCCATCGTTTGGTAGAGCGAACCAATCGCGATGGCCGGCGCTTCGCCGAGAACCTTCACGTTCGACTGCGTGACGGCATCGGTGATCTGAGAATTGACGGCGGTCGGGAAGGCAATGGTCGGTGCGCTCCGCTTCGGTGGTCGGCGCTGTCAGACTGCCACCACCGGTTTGCGGAACCTTGCCTGCGCGCCGCTCCTGTCGTCGGCAACGTCAACGGCCGGTGACCGGACTCGCTCGGATCGTGCCGTTCCGGCTCGACTACCGGCTCCACCGTCCGAGGCGCCGGGTCTTCCAGCGCTCGCCGCGGGGAAGCTCGGCGCCCGGCATCTCCTTGCGCTTGCGCGGCGCGGGGGCGGGTGCCGTGGCCTCGACGGGCGGCGGCGCTGCGACGACTACGGGCTCCGGTGCGATGATCGCCGCGCGGGCGACCGGCGGCGGGCTCATCGGGAGCGAGCTTACGGGGAGCGGGTGCTTGCGCGGCCGTCCGCGGGGGCGGCGCGGGACTACGTCCTCGGCAACCGGCGGCGGGGCGAGTTCGATCTCCGGCACTTCCGGCTCGATCAGGTTCGGCAGGACGCGGCGCTTCTCGGCGACCGGCTCGCGCGGGGCGGCGGCGGGCGAGAACAGGGTCTGCGGAACGGGCGCCGGGGCGGCGGCGACGCGGGTCGGGATGATCGTCGAGGCGCGGCGGCCCGTCGATTTGACTTCGACGGTAAAGGACCGCCGAGAAACATTGCGCATGTGGCAAGACTTCCAGGCCGGATCTGCCCGGCCGACACGATGATGATAGAGACGCGATCTTAACGAAACAGAACCGGACTTCGCTCGGTCGCGAATGGGCGACTCGCTGGATAGCCCGCGTCTCGACGGTCGTAGACTGCAAAGCAGCGTTCAGGCAAGGCGCAAACCGTGCGCACACCCGAAGCCGTGAAGATCATGTCGGAAAAACTGGAGCGGGCGAAGGGATTCGAACCCTCGACCCCAACCTTGGCAAGGTTGTGCTCTACCCCTGAGCTACACCCGCTCACTGTCACGAACCACGAGCCCTCGGGGCTGCCTCCGTGAAATACCGATGAGAGAAACTGGAGCGGGCGAAGGGATTCGAACCCTCGACCCCAACCTTGGCAAGGTTGTGCTCTACCCCTGAGCTACACCCGCTCGTGTCATCTCGTCCACCGCCGCCCGTGGGCTGCGCCGTCGGTGGGCGTTCTAAACACCATTCCGACCCACGGTGCAAGCGCGAACTTCGCTTTTCGTTGGCGGGCTCACCATGCCTCCGCCGGAGGCTTTCCATCGCGGATTTCGTCGAGCCGGGTGCGGGTCGCCCGCGTTGTGTCGGGTGGTAGCGCGTCGAGGGGGAAGAAGCCGCATTCGGCGATCTCGCGGTCGGGTCGCTTCGGCGCGGTGACCGCGAACACGGGGGCGACGTAGACCGCAATGTGGTCGCGCCGGGGCGCCCGCGCGTTCAGGAAGAAGCCGTGCAGCCGCAGCGGCGCGCCCGGATCGATCACGATCTCGGCCTCCTCGCGGAACTCCCGGCGCATCGCCTCGGGGGCGCTCTCGCCGGGATCGATCCCGCCGCCGGGCAGGTGCCAGCCGGCGACGTAGGTGTGGCGGATGAGGCAGACGCGGCCCTCCCCGTCGATCGCCACGCCCCGCACCCCCAGCGTCATGCCGCGGGTGATGAGGCCGGCGCGCATGACGAGGCCGTAGAGCCAGGGGCGGTCGAGACTGAACATGGTTGCGTCTCTACCCCTTGCGTCGCCTTCAGGCGACCGTCAGCGCAAGGCTGCCGACGCCCTCGATCCGCGCGGTCAGCGTCTGGCCGCGCGTCACCGGCCCGACGCCGGACGGCGTGCCGGTGAAGATCAAGTCGCCCGGATGCAGCTCGAAATAGGTGGAGAGCAGGGCTACCTGCTCGGGCACCGACCAGATCATCTCGGACAGGTCGCCGCGCTGGCGCTCGACCCCGTCGCATCGAAGCGTGATCGCCCCCGCCTTGGGGTGCCCGATGTCGCCCGCCGGGTAGAGCGGGCCGACCGGTGCCGAGAGATCGGCGGCCTTGCCCATCTCCCAGGGGCGCGACAGGCGCTTGGCCTCGTCCTGAAGGTCGCGCCGGGTCATGTCGAGGCCCACCGCGTAGCCGTAGACGTGGGTGCCCGCGGTCTCGACCGGGATGTCGCGGCCGCCGTGGGCCAGCGCCGCCACCAGCTCCACCTCGAAATGGTAGCTTTCCGTGCGCGGCGGATAGGGATGTTCCGCCGTGACGCCCTCGGGGACGACCTGAAGCGTGTCGGCGGGCTTGAGGAAGAAGAACGGCGGGTCGCGCTCGTCGGCGCCCATCTCGCGGGCATGCGCCCGGTAATTGCGCCCGACGCAGTAGACCCGGCGCACCGGAAACAGGTCGGCGCTGCCGTGGATCGGCAAAGCGGGGCGCGTCGGGTTCGGGATCACGGACAGCATGGCGTCGGGCGGCCTCGGGTCGTTGGTGTCGGGTGAGTGTAGCGCAGGTCGCGCGGCCTCGCGCCGCGGATCGATAACGGCGAAGGGCACCCCCGCGTGCCGCGGGTCCTTCGTGCAAAACCGGGCGGGGCGGCCTATCATCGCCGCCCGTTCCGGAGCCCTCTGCCCCACCGATGTCCGACACTTCCTCCGCGCGCCTGCTCGCCACCCTCACGGAGCGGCTCGGCGCGCGCCACGTGCGGACCGACGCCGAGGCGCTGGAACCGCATCTCGTCGAGTCGCGCGGGCTCTATCGCGGCCACGCGCTCGCCCTGGTCGAGCCGGGCAGCACCGAGGAGGTCGCGTTCACGGTGGCAGTCTGCGCGCAGGCGCGGGTGCCGGTGACCGCGCAGGGCGGCAATACCGGCCTCGTCGGCGGCGGCGTGCCGTTCGGCGGGATCGTGCTCTCCTTGAACCGCCTCGACCGCCTGCGCGCGGTCGATCCGCTGGGCGCCAGCATGACGGTCGAGGCCGGCATGGTGCTGGCCGACGTGCAGGCGGCGGCCGCCGACGCCGGCATGCTGTTTCCCCTGTCCTGGGCGGCGGAGGGCTCGGCCCGGATCGGCGGCGGCATCGCCACCAACGCCGGCGGGCTGGCAGTCCTGGCCTACGGCAACGCCCGCGACCTCGTACTCGGCCTCGAAGTGGTGCTGGCCGACGGCAAAGTCTGGAACGGGCTGAAGGCGCTTCGCAAGAACAACGCCGGCTACGACCTCAAGCACGCCTTCATCGGCTCGGAGGGCACCCTCGGCATCATCACCGCCGCGACCCTGAAGCTGTTTCCCCGCGTGCTGTCGCGCAGCGTCGGCTTCGTCGGGCTACCCTCGGCGCGCGCCGCGCTCGCCCTGTTCGAGCGGCTGCGGGCCGGGGCCGACCGTGGCTTGACCGCCTTCGAGTACATGCCCCGCTTCGGCCTGGAGATGGTCCTGCGTCACGGCATCGACGTGCGGGATCCTCTCGAAGGCCGGCACGCGGCCTACGCCCTGGTCGAGCTGTCCTCGCCGCGCCCCGGCGCCGACACCCGCGCCGAGCTGGAGGAACTCCTCGGGGAAGCGATGGAGGCCGGCCTCGTCGAGGACGCCACCATCGGCGGGAGTGCTGCCCAGGACGCCGCCCTCTGGCGCCTGCGCGAACTCCTGCCGGAGGTGCAGAAGGCCGAGGGCGGCTCGATCAAGCACGACGTGTCGCTGCCGCTGTCGCGCCTCGCCGACTTCCTCGAAGAGGCGGAGGCCGCCTGCGTGGCGGCGATGCCCGCGTTGCGCCCCTGCCCGTTCGGGCATTTCGGCGACGGCAACATTCACTTCAACCTCACCCAGCCCTCCGGCATGGACAAGGCGGCGTTCCTCTCTGAGTGGGCCCGCTTCAACGACATCGTCCACGGCATCGTCGAGCGGATGGACGGCTCGATCGCCGCCGAGCACGGCGTCGGCCTGATCAAGCGCGACGAACTCGCCCGCACCGCCGACCCCGTCGGCCTCGACCTGATGCGCCGCCTCAAGGCCGCCCTCGACCCGCACGACCTGCTCAACCCCGGCAAGGTCGTGGCGCTGTCCGACGACCCGCCCCCTGCGCTGCCCGTGTGAGGCGGAAGGCCGCGCTTTTGGAACGCTGCGCCCGCGCCTCTGCGTTTCTCTCGTAACGACTGCGTGACACCGCGCACGCTCCGCCCTGCGCCGGCCGCCTCGGTACTTCACCGGTCATTGTGCATCGCACAAGAAATCGGCATGATCCTCCCTCAATGCGTGGGGAATCAGCCTTGCGCGCAACCGGAAACGCGGCCCGGATGACGGAAGCGTTAACCATTGCGGCCCGACAATCGCCTGAAACGGCGAGGCTCGGCGGGATTTCCCGCCTCGGTTTCGTCGCATGGCACACCTACCTCATCCCCATGCTGCGCTGCGGCGCATCGGACAGCCCGGCGCCTCGCGCCAGCGATTCGGTAGACCTGAAAAAATTCCGAAAGGAGATCGACATGCCCACCTCCCAGGCCCGTGTCCCGACCGCGGAAGCGAGCCGCTACCTGCAGCAGCTCTGCCGGCACTGGAGCCACAAGTTCCCCGTGGAGACGAGCGAGGACCACGGCCGCGTGCCCTTCGGCGAAGATCGCATCTGCACCTTCGAGGCGAGCGCCGACGCCCTGCTGATGCGCGTCGCCACCCCCGACCCCGCTGCCCTGACGCGGTTGGAGAATGTGGTCTCCGACCATCTCCTGCGCTTTGCCTTCCGGGAGAATCTGGGCGAGATCACGTGGTCGCGCGCCGCCTGACACGGCTTGAGAGGGCCGGCGCGCATCGGGACGACCCGCAAGGAAGGCTCCACGATGACCGCCACCCCTCTCCCCGCCTTCCCTGAGCGCCTCGACAGGCTGGCCGAGGTCGCGGTTCGGGTCGGCCTCGGGCTGAAGCCCGGCCAGGAACTGGTGATGACGGCGCCCCTCGATGCGGTGCCGCTCGCCCGCGCCATCACCGAGCACGCCTACCGGGCCGGCGCCTCGCTGGTCACCACCTTCTACGCCGACGACGCCGCGACGCTCGCGCGCTTCGCCCACGCCTCCGACGAGGCGTTCGACCACGCCGCGGGCTGGCTCTATTCGGGCATGGCCGACGCCTACCGCAGCGGCGCCGCGCGGCTCGCCATCTCCGGCGACAACCCCTCGCTGCTCGCCGGCCAGGACCCCGCCAAGGTCGCCCGCGCCAACCGGGCGCGCTCCCGCGCCTACGTGCCGGCGCTGGAACTGATTGCGGGTTTCTCCACCAATTGGACCATCGTCTCGGCGGCGACCAAGCCCTGGGCCCGCACCGTCTTCCCCGACCTGCCCGAGGACGAGGCGCTGGCGCGTCTCTGGGACGCGGTGTTCGCCGCCTCGCGCATCGACGGGCCGGACCCGGTCTCGGCTTGGGAGTCGCACAACGCGGATCTCCGCGCCCGCACCGAGCGGCTCAATGCTTCGCGCTTCTCCGCGCTCCGCTTCACCGGCCCCGGCACCAACCTGACGGTGGGGCTCGCCGACGACCACGAATGGTGCGGCGGCGCGACGACCGCCAAGAACGGCATCGTCTGCAACGCCAACATCCCGACCGAGGAGGTCTTCACCACCCCGCACAAGGACCGGGTGGAGGGGATCGTCACCAGCACCAAGCCCCTGTCCTATCAGGGCACCCTGATCGACGGCATCCGCGTGCGCTTCGCGGAAGGGCGCATCGTCGAGGCCACCGCCCGCACCGGCGCCGACGTGCTCGCCAAGGTGCTGGAGACCGACGAGGGCGCCGCACGCCTCGGCGAGGTCGCCCTGGTGCCGGCGTCTTCCGCGATCTCTGCCTCGGGACTCTTGTTCTACAACACCCTCTACGACGAGAACGCCGCCAGCCACATCGCGCTGGGACAGGCCTATTCCAAATGCTTTCGCAACGGCGGCGAGGGCCTGAGCGAGGCCGAGCTGTCCGAGCGCGGCGCCAACCGCAGCCTGATCCACATCGACTGGATGATCGGTTCGGCCGACATCGACGTCGACGGCCTCACCTCCGACGGTGAAGCCGTGCCGGTGATGCGCAAGGGCGAGTGGGTCTGACGCGATCGCCCTTTCGCGCGGCGGTGCCTTTCGCGTAGGAACGGCCCCCTTCCCCGCAGCGCCGCGAGTTCATGACGTCCGACCGGTCCTTTGTTCTGGTGATCCATCAATACCGATGGCACGCCCCGATCCTCGACCCGCTCGCCGACCGCCTCGGTGCCGACAACGCGGTGGTCCGCCTCACCATGGCGGCGTTCGAGGCCGCCTGGGACGACGGCTCCTGGCAGAAAGAACGCGTCCCGGACCTCGTCGTCGTGGCCGATGCCGGCACCGCGGTGCATCTGCGCGCACGCCTCCCCGACGCCCTGATCCTGCATGTCGGCCACGGCCTCATCAGCAAGAACGTGCCGGGCCAGACCTACGGCGCGGCCGATTACGTCTGCGTCGCCAGCGAGGCGGCGGCCGCGCGCCTCACCGCGCGGGGCCACGTGCCGCGCCGCGGCTTCCTCCCGACCGGGCTGATCCAGGCCGATCCGCTGTTTGCCGGCGCGTCCGGTCGCGACGGCGTCCGGGTTCCGGGCTGCACGGCCAGCCTCGTCTACGCGCCGACCTGGAACCCCTCGCTCTCCTCCGCGCCGATGCTCGGCGACGCGCTTGTGCCGCTGATGCGCGGCACTGAGGACGAGGTCGGCATCGTCATCAAGCCCCATCCCCACATCGCGGTGGCGGCGCCCGAGTGGATCGACACGTGGCGCGACTGCGCCAGGGACCATCCCAACGTGATCGTGCATCCGCCCGAGGCCGACCTGATCCCGGCCCTGCTCGGGGCCGACCTGCTGGTCTCCGACGCTTCCTCGGCGATCTTCCACTTTCTCGCCCTCAACCGCCCGATCGTGCTGATCGACAATCCCGAGCGGTTCGCGACGCCCGATTGCTACGACCCCGACGGCATCGAGTGGCGCTGGCGCGACATCGGGACCCAAGTCGAGTTCGCCGGCGAACTGGCGACCGCGGTCCTGACGGCGCTCGCCGACCCGGAGCGCGACGAGCCGGCGCGGCTGGAGCGGCGCGCCGACCTGTTCGGCGAGCGCGCCGACGGCCATGCCCTCGACCGGGTGGGGGCTGCCGCCGAGCGGATCTTGCGCGAGACGCGCCAGGGGAACGGACGATGACGACTTCGGTCTACGCCAAGGTCGTGGTCGACATCTTTCATCCCGGCCATGTCCGTTTCTTCGCCGCCGCACGGGCCTTGGGCGATCGGCTCACGGTCTGCGTCGTGCCCGATGCCAGGGTGGCGGCCTACAAGGGGCGCCCGCCGCTGCTGACCCTGGAGGAGCGCGCCGAGATGGTCGCGGCCTGCCGCCATGTCGATGCGGTGGTGATCGACGGCCCCAAGGTGATCGACCGTGCCTTCCTGGCGCGGTTCGGCCACGACCTCTACGCCTATGGCGGGGCGGATGCCGCCGAACTCGCGGTGAAGCGCGCCGATTGCGCCGACCTGCCCGAGACGATGCGGGCCGAGATTCCCTACACGCCGGGCATCTCCTCGACGCTGCTGCGCCGCCGGCTCGCCGAGCAGACGGGGTGAAGCCTTACAAGCCCGGCCCCTTGGCCGCCCCGAGAATCCGCCCGGGCCGGTTCGTTCCGGTAGCCTGCAGCAGCACGGCGTAGCCGTCGGCGCCGTTGATCAGGGCCGCGGCGCGGGACAGCTCGAACCGGGCCGCGGCGCCGGTCCAGGTGCCGACCCAGTGGAAGCCGCGCACGACGTTGGCATAGACGGCGACGCGGCCCTCGTTGGCGCCGCGGCCGATCACCACCGGGCGGCTGCGGGCGACCGGCACCAGCCAGATCTCCGCCGGGCGCGCGGCGGCGTCGGCCTCGATGTCGATGACGATGCGCTCGTTGCGCTCGCACACCTTCACCTGCACCGGCAGCGGCCCGGATTCGGCGACGAGGCGGGAGAGCCGGCCCCGGTCGGAGCCGGGGATCAGCTCGCGGCCGCTCACCACCGCCTGCGGCGTGGCGAGTTGATGATAGCGGTTCTGGACCGCGTAGGCGCGCTGGCGCTCGTCGAAGGCGTGTTCGGCCAGCGTGTCCTTCCAGCCGAGATAGTCCCAGTAGGTCACCGGCACGGTGAGCGCGAGCAGGCCCGGCTCGCGGCTGAACTCGCCGGCCAAGCGGTCGGCGGTGAGGCAGGCGGAGCAGCCCTGGCTCGTGAACATCTCGACCACCGCCCGCACCGGCGGCGCGGGCTCGGGGTGGGCGAGCGCAGAACGGACGGGGAGCGCGAGCAGCGTCAGCAGGACTGCCCGCGCGCGCCGCATCAGCGGCTCCGCGCGCCGTCGAGGGCGGGCTCGGTGGCGTTGGCCGCCGGGCTCGGAGCCGCGACGGGGTTCGGTGCCACTGTAACTGTCGTGGCCCCTTTCGGCAGCATCGACGGACGCCAGCGGCGGTGCATCCACAGCCACTGGCCTGGGTTCTCGCGCACCCATCCTTCGATCACCGCGGTCATCGCCTGCATCGCGCCCTGCACGTCGATCAGCCCGTCCGGGCCGCGGGGCAGGTCGAGGGCCGGGGTCAGTTCGAGCAGGAAGCGCCCGCCGGGCTTGCGCACCACCCGCGCGCCGTGGACCGGGCAATCGTGATGGCGGGCGAGCTTGCCGAGCAGCGGGTTGACCAGCGCCGGCCGGTCGAAGAAGCGCACCACCACGCCGCGGGTGAAGTGCTGGTCGATGAGCTGGCCGAGATGCCCGCCCCGCTCCACTGCGCCCTGCATGGCGAAGACCGCACCGGGGCCGGAGGCGGCCAAGCCGCCCATGGTCTTGCGGCGCACCTCCTGCACCAGTTGCGCGGCGGCCGGGTTGTTCGGCGGGCGAAACACCGCCGTCGTCTCCAGCCCGAATTTTTCCGCGCAGATCGCCGGCAACTCCCAGTTGGCGAGATGCGCGGAGAAGATGAGCCCCGGCTTGCCGTCGTCGCGAATCGCCTCGAAATGCTCGGCCCCGCGCACCTCCATGCGCTGGCTCGCCGGGTCGGCGGGATTGTGGTCGAAGATCGTGTCGAGATGGGCGTATTCGGCACCGGTGCGGCCGAGATTGTCCCAGGCCTCCCCGGCGATCGCCTGCAGTTGCGCCTCGTCTCTGTCCGGATAGGCGGCGCGAAGATTGTCCATCGCGGTTCGGTGCGAGGGCAGGCGCGGCCCGAGGGTGCGGGCGAGCCGGCCGCCGAGGTCGCTCGCTCGGTCGGTGCCCAGCGCGCGGGCGAACCAGAACAGGATGCGGATCAGCGGAACGGTCGCGAAGCCCGCCAGGCGCGGCAGGTTGCGCCGGAGGATCAGCGCGAGACGCAGCACGGGCGGGTCATCGAGGCGAGAGCATGGTCGAGCGGATACCAGCGGTTATGGTTCAGCGGTACCAGTAGCACGCGCGCCGCACGAGCGAATGCGACATTTTCCATATCGTATCCAGAGAGTTTGCCGGGTCGGGGCCGTCCGGATTTCCGAATCCTCCCGGCCGATCAGGTGACTAGAATGCGCGAGAGCCGCCGGCCCGTCTCCGGGCCGGCGGCTCTCGCTCGCGGGATCGTGTCTTCATCACGTCGTACGGAGAAGGCCCGTTGGTCCGGTTCCGTACGCCCGGCGGGTGCCTGCCGCCCCGCCGTCGCGGGGGCCATCGGCGATGAAGCATCGCCGATGGAGAAGTCGGTCGATCAGACGAAGTGCTGACCGCCGTTGATGGTGATGGTCGAGCCGTTGACGAAGCCGGCCTCGTCCGCCGCCAGGTACTCGACCGCGTGGGCGATCTCGTCGGCCTCGCCGAGGCGGCCCGTGGGGATCGTCGCAATGATCTTGTTGCGGATGTCCTCCGGCACGGCCATCACCATCTCGGTGGCGATGTAGCCCGGCGCGATCACGTTCACGGTGATGCCCTTGGAGGCGCTCTCCTGCGCCAGCGCCTTGGCGAAGCCGATCACGCCGGCCTTTGCGGCGGAGTAGTTGGTCTGGCCGGCCTGACCCTTCTGGCCGTTGATCGACGAGATTATGATGACGCGACCGAAGCCGCGCGAGCGCATGCCCTCGATCAGCGGACGGGTGCAGGTGAACATCGAGTCGAGGTTGGTCTTGATGACCGCCTGCCACTTCTCGAAGGTCATCTTGTGGAAGGCGCCGTCGCGGGTGATGCCGGCGTTGTTGACGAGGATGTCGATCGGGCCGACCTCGGCCTCGATCGCCTTGATGCCGGCCTCGCAGCTCGCCAGATCGCCGACGTCGAACTTGAACACCGGGATGCCGGTCTCGGCCTTGAAGGCGTTGGCGGCCTCGTCGTTGCCGCCGTAATTGGCGGCGACCTTGTAGCCCTTTTCCTTCAGGCGCTTGGAGATGGCGGCGCCGATGCCGCGCGTTCCGCCCGTGACGAGGGCGACGCGTTCCTGAGCCATGGTTTCCTCCGTGTGTTGGGCCGTGTTCTGATCGAAGTTTTGATCTGACCGTGGCGGTGCTTCTAACCCGGCCCTACCGGGAGCGGCACGCCATTTAAATTTCCGCTGCGGTCAAAGCGGATTTGCGCAAATTTTCTTTGGCGTGGGAGGGCTGTGAAGCCCTCCCGGAGCCGATTCAGACGCGCTCGACGCACATGGCGACGCCCATGCCGCCGCCGATGCAGAGGGTGGCGAGACCCTTCTTGCCGTCGCGGCGCTTCAGCTCGTGCAGCAGGGTGATGAGGACGCGGGCGCCCGAGGCACCGATCGGGTGGCCGATGGCGATGGCGCCGCCGTTGACGTTCACCTTCTCGTCGTCCCAGCCCATGTCCTTGTTGACCGCGAGCGCCTGAGCCGCGAAGGCCTCGTTGGCCTCGATCAGGTCGAGGTCGGACGGCTTCCAGCCGGCCTTCTCGAGAGCCTTGCGCGAGGCCGGGATCGGGCCGGTGCCCATCACCTTCGGATCGACGCCCGCGGTCGCCCACGAGACGATCCGGGCGAGCGGCTTGATCCCGCGCTTCTCGGCCTCGGAGGCCGACATCAGCACGAGCGCCGCGGCACCGTCGTTGAGGCCCGAGGCGTTGGCGGCGGTGACCGTGCCGTCCTTGGCGAAGGCGGGCTTGAGCTTGGCCATCGCCTCGACGGTGGCGCCGTCGCGGATGTACTCGTCGGTGTCGACGATGGTGTCGCCCTTGCGGCCCTTCACCGTGACCGGGACGATCTCCTCCTTGAAGCGGCCTTCCTTGCGGGCGGCCTCGGCCTTGTTCTGCGAGCGGACCGCGAACTGATCCTGCTGCTCGCGGGTGAGCTGGAAGGCCTGGGCCACATTCTCGGCGGTCTGGCCCATGTGGTAGCCGTTGAAGGCGTCCCACAGGCCGTCCTTGATCATGGTGTCGACGAGCTTGAGGTCGCCCATCTTCTGGCCGCCGCGCAGGTACTGCGCGTGGGGGGAGAGCGACATCGATTCCTGGCCGCCCGCGACGATGACGGTGGCGTCGCCGTTGGCGATCTGCTGCATGCCGACCGCGACGGTGCGTAGGCCTGAGCCGCACACTTGGTTGAGGCCCCAGGCGGTCGCCTTCTCGGGGATGCCCGCTGCGATGGCGGCCTGACGGGCCGGGTTCTGGCCGGCGGCGGCAGTGAGCACCTGGCCGAAGATCACCTCGTCCACGTCGTCGGGCGAGACGCCGGCGCGCTCCAGGGCGGCCTTGATCGCCACCGCGCCGAGTTCGTGGGCCGGCACGCTGCCGAAGGCGCCCGCGAACGAACCGACCGGCGTGCGCGCCGCCCCGACAATGACGATCTCTTCGCTGGCTGCCATCGTGCGTTCTCCTCGTTCCGGCGGCGCGATCATGAGGACGGGAAGCGTCCGGCGCGCGGCCTGCCGTGTCACCGGATGAAGAGCGCGAGACCCCCGAAGTCAAGCCGGCGCGCGGACAACCCTGGCTGATCGTCGCGCAGAAGTGGGTGGAGCGTGGCCGGAAACTGCGGGACAAGAGATAAATTGCTGTTTTCGCCGCCCGGCGAGTGCCTTAAGGTCGGTATCGGACGAACCAAAAGCCTGCCCGCGCGCGGGCGGCCGACAATCTCGAAGCGGAGCGGTGAGCTTTGCGCGGACTCATGAGCGAAGCGGGAGGCGTCTCAGCGATGGCCGAGAGCGGCAGGGCGCACCAGACCGTCATCAAGAAATACGCCAACCGGCGGCTCTACCACACCGGCACCTCGACCTACGTCACCCTCGAAGATCTCGCCACGATGGTGCAGAACGGCGAGGACTTCCTCGTCTACGACGCGCGCTCGGGCGACGACATCACCCGCTCGGTGCTGACGCAGATCATCTTCGAGCAGGAGAACAAGGCCGGCGACGACAACCTGTTGCCGGTGGCGTTCCTGCGCCAGCTGATTCGCTTCTACGGCGACAGCATGCGGACCATGGTGCCGAGCTTCCTCGAATTCTCCATGGCGAACTTCGCCAAGGATCAGGACGGCCTGCGCGAGAAGCTGGCCCAGAGCTTCGGCCCCTCCGCCTTCCAGCAGGCGGTGCAGGAGCAGGTGCGGGCCAACATGACCTTCTTCGGCGACGCCATGAAGATGTTCACCGGCGGCTTCGGCCCCCCCGCTCCGCCGGCCCCGACCCCGCCGGCTTCGCCCCCCGCGCCGGTGTCGAGCGGCGGCGATCTCGACGAGTTGAAGAAGCAGATGGCCGAGATGCAGGCGCGGTTGGATTCGCTGGCGCGGAAGTAATTTCTCGGACTCACACTCGGCCCCCGCGCATCCCCTCTCCCCGCCGTGCGGGGAGAGGGTCGCGACGACCTCGTCGTCGGCGCGACAAGGCCGCAGCCGAGGCGTGCGGGGGCGATTCCGAATGAGCCTCTTCCGTCGAGTCCCCCTCACCTTCGCCTGACGGCTCGCTTCATGCCCCGGCAAGGGGGCATGAAGCCCTCTCCCCGCGTGCGGGGCGAGGGGATGCGGCTTCGCCCGAACGTCCGATCGGAAACGGTTTTTACGCCGCCACCGCCCGCTCCAGATCCGTCGCGATCACGCTGGCCAGCTCCGCCGCCTCGTTGCGGATGTCGGGCACCGCCGTGCATTCCCACAGCACCCCGCGCAGGAGCGGGCCGAGGAGCCAGAGCGGGCGGCCGGGCTGCGTGCCGCGCGCCCGGTAGTCGGGGCCGGCGTCGAGGCCGAGGCCGAAGGGTTCGGGGCGCACGAGGCCGCGCTCCATCAGGCGGCGCAGCAGCGGGTCGCGGCTCTGGGTCAGATGGCCGAAGCCGGTGGCGTCGATCATCGCCTGCACGCCGAGACGCTCGGGCGAAGCGGCCCCGCGCAGGCGCAGGGTCACCACGGCCTGCGCCGACTCGTCCGCCACGTCGAGCAGGCGCCCGGCCCGCACCGTCAGGGCGCCGCGGGCGATCTCGTCGCGGATCGTCTCGGCCGCGGGCGGGGCGGTGCGGTGGCGATGCACGTCCCAGAACGGGCGCAGATGGCGCAGGAAGCGGCGGCGCTCCGGCGGCGGCAGGCTGCGCCAGATCGTATCGGTGAGCGGGCGCAGGGCGTCGATGACTCCGTGCCACCCGATTTCATGGGCGTTTGCCCGCGCCACCTCCGCCCGGATGCGGGCGAGGAGCCGCGGCAGCGAGGCGAACTCGGCCGAGGTGAGGTTCGGTGTCGGCCAGAGGGCGGCCGGGGCATGGGCGTTCGGCAGCAGGCCGCGCCGGGAGAGCGCCAGGATCGCGCCCTCGAAACCGTGGGCGCGCAGGCTCGCCACCGCGTCGAGCATGGTGAGCCCGGTGCCGAGGATCAGCACGGGGGCGTGCGGATGCAGGCGGCCGAAATGCTCGGCGTCCCACGGATCGAGGCTGTGGCGGCTGCGGGCGGGCGCGGCCGCGAGGTTGCCCATGGCGAGCACGGCGCCTGCCACCGCATGGCTCTGGCCGCCCTCGGTGTGGAGACGGAAGTTTTGGCCGCGCGGTTCGAGATCGGTCACGGCGTCGGGCAGGAGCCGCAGGCGGCCCGCTTCCCGGCCAGTGACGGTTTGGGCCAGCAGTTCGGTGAGGTAGCGCCCGTAGAGGCCGCGCGCCGCGAAGGTACCGGCCGATGTCGCGCGGATGCTCTCGGCCTCCTCCTGCCCGAGACGGCCGAGCCAGTCCTCGAAATGCCCCGGCCGGTCCGGGAAGGCGCTCATGTTCGAGGTGCGCAGATTGAGCAGATGCGCCGGGTTGCCGGTGCCGTAGGCGAGCCCCCGCCCGAAGCTGCCGGCGCGCTCGCACAGCAGCACCGGCCGCTCCGGTGGCAGGACGGAGAGCAGTTGCAGCGCGGCCATCGTGCCGCTGAACCCGGCGCCGATCACGGCGACGGGCGGCAGGCTTGCCCGGGTCATGTCCAAAGAATCCTTCCGCGATTCTCTTTTTCCGTTCAGCGGGTCGGCGGGGCCCAGACCGGGAGCGCCGCGGCATCGACGGCCCGCGGCAGCAGCCCCTCGGCCCGGAAGGCGTCGGCGATGGTCTGCTGCTCGGACAGCCCGTCGCGGGTCACCGGCTCGACGCGGTAGGTGCGGCGCGCGTTGGCCTTGAGGACCACCGGCGCGTCGATCTTCCACAGGGCGGCGAGCCGCTCGGCGGCGGCCTCCGGGTTGGCCTTCACCCAGGCGCCGGTCTCCTTGAGCTTGCCGAACAGCAGGGCCAGCACGTCGGCGCGTTTCGCGGCGTAGTCGTCGGAGGCGAGATAGTAGCGCTTGTAGTCCGACAGGCCGGTGCCGTCCTTCAGGACGCGGGCGCCGGCCTGGACCTCGGCCGCCGACAGGAACGGATCCCAGGCCACCCAGGCCTCGACGCTGCCGCCGGCGAGCGCGCTGCGCCCGTCGGCGGGCGTCAGGTAGGCCGGAACGATGCTCTTGAACGGCAGCCCCTCGGCCTTGAGCGCGGCGAGCAGTAGGTAATGGCTGCCCGCGCCCTTGGTGACCGCGACCTTGCGGCCCTTGAGGTCCGCCACCGATTTCAGCGGGGAATCGCCCGGCACCAGGATCGCCTGCGCGGTCGGCGAGGCGGCTTCCTGCGCGAAGTAGGTGATCCTGGCGTTCGCCCCCTGCGCGAAGACCGGCACGGTGTCGGCGACATCGGCCGACACGTCGATGCGCCCGACGTTCAGCGCCTCCATGATCGGCAGACCGCTGGTGAATTCGTGCCAGGAGACCTCGACGTTGAGGGGCTTGAGTGCGGTTTCCAGGGCGCGGTCCTCGCGCAGCAGCGCGATCAGGGTGGAGGAGCGCTGGTAGCCGATGCGCAGGGTGGACGGGTCTTGCGCCGCAACTGGCGCGAGGCCGGCGGTGAGGAGCGCGAGGGCGGCGAGGAGGGAGCGGATCACGGAGGGCTACCGGTCAGGGTGACGCGAGGGTCGGGTTTTTGGCTCGTCCCACCCAATCCCCTCATCCTGAGGTGCTGCGCAGCAGCCTCGAAGGAGGGCTCCAGGGATCGCGCGGCGGGCTGGAGCCCTCCTTCGAGGCCTCCGCTCCGCTTCGGCACCTCAGGATGAGGGGGTTGGGTGGGATGAAGGAGAAGCGTTAGCTTCCCGGCTTGCGCACGGCGCCGGCGATGTCGATCGCCTTCGGGACCAGGCCGAGCCCGTGGAAGGTGTCGGCGATGCGCTGCTGCTCGGTGGTCACCGCGGCGTCGAGGGGGCGGATGCCATAGGTCTGGCGCTTGAGCGCGGCGGCGAGAATCGGCGCCGGGATGCCGACCGACGGCGACAGTTCCTTCGCCGCCGCGTCGGTGTTGTCCTTGGCCCAGGCATCGACCTCGGCCACCGCCGCCACGACCGCGTCGAGCTCCGCGCCGTTCCTGGCGGAAAACTCGCGCGACGACAGGTAGAACTGGTGGTTCGGCACGAGGCCGGTGCCGTCGGCGAGCACGCGGGCGTTGCCGCCGGCCTCGGCGGCGGCGAAGAACGGGTCCCAGATCACCCAGGCTTCGACCGCGCCGCGCTCGAACGCGGCTCGGCCGTCGGCAGGCGCGAGGTAGACCGGGGTGATGTCGGCGAGCGAGAGCCCGGCGGATTCGAGCGCCCGCACCAGCAGGTAATGAACGTTCGAGCCCTTGTTGAGCGCGACCTTCTTCCCCCGCAGGTCGGCGACCGACTGGATCGGGCTCGCCTTGGGCACGAGGATTGCCTCGCCCTTGGGCGCGGCCGGCTCGTGCGCCACGTAGGTGAGCGCATCGGAGGCCGCCTGGGCGAAGATCGGCGGGGTCTCGCCCGCCGAGCCGAAATCGATCGCGCCCGCGTTGAGCGCTTCCAGAAGCGGCGGGCCGGAGGGGAACTCCGACCACTGCACCCGGTAGCCGAGCGCCTTGAGCTTCGGCTCGAGGTTGCCGCGGCCCTTCAGCAGCACCAGCGTGCCGTATTTCTGGTAGCCGATCCGCACCACGCGCTCGTCCGCGTGGGCGGCGAGCGTCAGGCTCGCGAAGATCAGGGCGGCGAGCGCGAGCCAGAGGCGCGGCAGGAGGGTCGGCGCCAAGGGGGCTCGGGAGAGCGCGCGGGAGCGGGCGGGCATGTCGCGCCTCCTCAATGCGCGCCGACGCGGCGGGTCGGGACGATGTCGTTGGCGATGACCTCGCCGAACGGGCCGTTGTTGCGAGCCGTGCTCGGCGCCCGGCCGGTGGTGGCGCGCAAGGGGAGCTTGGGGAAGACCAGCTCGGCGAAGCGGTAGGCTTCTTCCAGGTGCGGGTAGCCCGAGAGGATGAAGCGGTCGATGCCGAGATCGATGTATTCCTTCATCCGGTCGGCCACCTGATCGGCCGAGCCGACGAGCGCCGTGCCCGCGCCGCCGCGCACGAGGCCGACGCCGGCCCAGAGGTTGGGCGAGACCACGAGCTTGTTCCGGTCGCCGCCGTGCAGCGCCATCATCCGCTTCTGGCCTTCCGAATCCTGCCGCTTCAGGGTGGCCTGCGCCTGGGCGATGGTGGTGTCGTCGAGCCGCGAGATCAGCTTTTCGGCCTCGGCCCACGCCTCGGACTCGGTCTCGCGCACGATGACGTGCAGGCGGATGCCGTAGGAGAATTTCTTGCCCTTCTTCTCGGCGGCCTCGCGGGCGCGGGCCAGCTTCTCGGCGACGCCGGCCGGGGGCTCGCCCCAGGTGAGGTAGACCTCGCAATGCTCGGCCGCGACCTCGATGCCGGCGGGCGAGGAGCCGCCGAAATAGAGCGGCGGATAGGGCGCCTGGACGGGCCGGAAGATCACCCGGCCGCCCTCGGTGCGCAGATGCTTGCCCTCGAAGTTCACCGTCTCGCCGGCCATCAGCCCGCGCCAGATGTGCAGGAACTCGTCGGTCACCTCGTAGCGCGCGTCGTGGTCGAGGAAGACGCCGTCGCCCTTCAACTCGACCGGATCGCCGCCAGTGACGACGTTGATGAGGAGACGTCCGTCCGAGATCCGGTCGAGCGTCGCGGCCATGCGGGCGGCCATGGACGGCTCCTGCAGGCCCGGCCGCACGGCGACGAGGAAGCGCAGGCGCTGGGTCAGGGGTGCGAGCGCCGAGGCGACCACCCAGGAATCCTCGCAGGATCGCCCGGTCGGCAGCAGCACGCCGAAATAGCCGAGTTCGTCCGCGGCCTGCGCGATCTGGCGGAGGTAGGGCAGCGACACGTCGCGGGCGCCCTCGGAGGCGCCGAGATAGCGGCCGTCGCCGTGGGTCGGCAGGAACCATAGGACATCGGTCTTGCCGTCGGTGGGCGGGTTGCTCGGTAGGCTCATCGGATACGCTCCAGAAAGTCTCGAAAAATCAGGCGCCGTTGCGCAGCAGCCGGTCGAGGATGCGGCCCTCCAGTTCGGCGAGCGCCGGGTCGCCGCGGCGGCGGGGGCGCGGCACGTCCACATCGACATCGAGCGCGATGGCGCCCTCCTCGATCACGAGGATGCGGTCGGCCATCGCCACCGCCTCGCCGACATCGTGGGTGACGAGGATCGCGGTGAAGCCTTGGGCCTCCCAGATGCGCTCGATCATCGCCTGCATCTCGATGCGGGTGAGCGCGTCGAGCGCGCCGAGCGGCTCGTCCAGCGCCAGCAGCGCCGGGCGGCTGACCAGCGCGCGGGCGAGGGCCACGCGCTGGCGCTGGCCGCCCGACAGGGTGGCGGGCCATTGCCCGGCTTTCTCGGACAAGCCGACCTCGCGCAGCACGTCGAGGGCGCGGGCCTTGCGGTCGGCCTTGCCGATGTCGCGCGAGAGCCCGACGGCGACGTTGTCGGCGACCCGCGCCCAGGGCAGCAGCCGCGGCTCCTGGAACATGATTCTTTTCGTTTGTTCGCTGCCGTTCAGCGCGATGCGGCCGGCGCTCGGCTCTTCCAGGCCGAGGATCAGCCGCAGCAGGGTGCTCTTGCCGCAGCCCGAGCGCCCGACCACGGCGACGAATTGGCCGGCGGGAATCGTGAGGTCGAGACCGCGGATGACGGAGGGGCCGTTCTCGAACGACTTCGAGAGGCCGCGCACGTGGATCGCGAGGCCGCGGTCGTGTGTCTCGGGGAGGCGGAGGGCGGCGGTCATTTTTTTCGATTCCGAGGTTTCGGTTTCTTCCTGCATCCCACTCTCCCCCTCATCCTGAGGTGCCGCGAAGCGGCCTCGAAGGAGGGCAATGGGTGGGATGGATGGGAGGTCGAAAAGACCCCTCACGTGTTCCGGTAGGCCGGGTTCCAGCTCAGGCAGGCGCGTTCCAGGGCGCGGGTCAGGCTGTCGGCGATCTTGCCCAGCAGCGCGTAGATCAGGATCGCCAGCACCACGACGTCGACCAGCATGAACTCGCGGGCCTGCATCGCCATGTAGCCGAGGCCGGAATTGGCCGAGATCGTCTCGGCCACGATCAGGGTCAGCCACATGATGCCGAGGGCGTAGCGCACGCCGACGAAGATCGAGGGCAGCGCACCCGGCAGCACCACGCGCCAGAACAGTTCGCGCCGGTTCATGCCGTAGACCCGGCCCATCTCGATCAGCTGCGGATCGACCGAGCGGATGCCGTGCAGCGTGTTGGCGTAGATCGGGAAGAACACGCCCAGCGCCACGAGGAAGAGCTTGGCTTCCTCGTCGATGCCGAACCACAGGATCACGAGCGGGATCAGCGACAGGTGGGGCACGTTGCGCACCATCTGCAAGCTGGTGTCGGTGAGCCGCTCGGACAGCCGCGACAGCCCGTTGGCGAGCCCGAAGAACAGGCCGATGCCGCCGCCGATCAGGAAGCCGGAGGCCGCGCGGGCGAAGCTCACCCAGAGGTTCTCGAACAGCTCGCCGGTCAGCGCGAGGCGCCAGCCCGCGGCGGCGACATCGAGGGGGGCGGGCATGAAACGGGTCGAGACCAGCCCGAGGGAGGCAGCGGCCTGCCAGCCGACGATGACGAGGGTCGGCAGCAGCCAGGGCAGCAGGCGCCCGGCCTCGAGGCGAAGACGCGGATTGGACTTCACGGGGGCGGCCTCGGCGGCGCGGGCGCGGCCGGGAAGCGAGCGGATGGCGGCGGAATTGGCCATGGTGGGGCTCATCCGTTGTTGGTGTTGCGCTGACGTCCGACGATGTCGGCGACGCGGATGGGGCGGGGAATGATGCCGAGGCCGTGGAAGCGATCGGCGATGCGCTGCTGCTCGGCGATCACGACCTCGTCCATCGGCGCGATGACGTAGCGGATGCGGTCCACCGTGCGGCGCGTGGCGGCGAGCGGCACGCCGGTGATGCGCGACAGGCTGGCGGCGACCGAGCCGCGGTTGGCCTCGCACCAGACCGCGACCTCGCCGAGTGCCGCGAGCGCGCCGTCGAGGAGGGCGGGCTGCGCGTCGGCGAAGGTCTTGTTGGCCAGGAAGAAGTTGTTGGTGGGCGTGATCTCGGGAGCCTGGGCCAGCACGCGCACCCCCTCCCCCTGTTCGGCGATGGCGAAGTAGGGATCCCACACCGTCCACGCATCGACGGTGCCGCCCGCGAACGCCGCGGCGCCGTCGGCGGGGCTCAGCAGCACGGGAGTGATGTCGCGGTAGGTCAGCCCCGCCTTTTCCAGGGCGGCCACGATGAGGTTGTGCGAGGACGAGCCCTTGGCGAAGGCGACCCGCTTGCCCTTCAGCTCCTTGAGCGAACCGATGGTCGAGCCCTTCGGCAGCAGGATCGCCGCGCCCGAGCCGCCGTTCGGCTGGGCGGCGGCATAGACGAGGTTGGCGCCCGCGGCTTGCGCGAAGATCGGCGGCGCGTCACCGGTCTGGCCGAAATCGATGGCGCCGAGATTGAGCGCTTCCAGCAACGGCGGGCCGAACGAGAACTCGACCCAGCGGACGGTCGCGCCCTGCCCCTTCAGCCGCGCCTCGATGGCGGCCTGCTCGCGGGCGACGGCGAGGATGCCGTTCTTCTGGTAGCCGATGCGGAGAACACCTGCTTCAGCGGCGCGGCTTGCCCGCGGCACCAGAGCGGTCGCAAGGCCGGCGGCGAGGAGATGGCGGCGGTGGAGCATCGTCCGCCTCAGCGCGCGGCGGCGCGGGGCAGCGCCTCGCTGGGTGCCGACGCGTCGATCAGCCGGGCGAGTTCCGCGGCGGCCTGCACGACACGGGCCTGGACCCCATCGTCGGCGACTTTGCCGTCGGCGATCTCTGTGTCGCCGGCATAGACCGAGGTCGGCGCGGTGTGGGCCGAGAAGAAGCCGAAGAGCGGGCGCAACGAGTGCTCGACCACGAGCGCGTGGCGCGGGCCGCCGCCGGTCGCGGTCAGCACCACCGGCTTGCCCACGAGCGTCTCCGGGCCGACGAAGTCGATCAGGTGCTTGAACAGGCCGGCATAGCTGCCCTTGTAGACCGGCGAGCCGACGATCAACGCGTCCGCCCCTTCGATCGCCTCGACGATGCGCGCGGCCGGCAGCGGCAGGGCCGAGCGGCTCGCAACGGCGATGCCGGTGCCGGCATCGACCAGATCGAAGACCTTGAGCTCGACCGGGCGCAGGCGGGCCACCTCGGCCGCCACCGCCTCAACGAGAGTGCGGGTGCGCGAGGGGCGGTGCGTGTTGCCCGAGAAGGCGACGATCCGGGTGGGCATGCGAGGCATCCGTCCTGCTGGCTGATCCCGCAGCGGAGGCACGCCTCTCCCGTCAGCCGGCGCGAGGGCGCGCCGTCCGGCGGGGCGAAGAAGGCCGTTCGTTGTGCGGAATGAAGGTGTGTCGTTGAGGGGAAATGTAATGAACCCAGGGGCCTAGGATCAACGGATCGATCTTGCGTTGTTGGACCGGGCCGGAAAAGAATTGCCTGCGGTCGGGAGGCCGAGGGGAAAGTTCTTCGCGGCGCCTCTGCGCGACCACACCTGTCGGGATCGACGCTTTCGTCCGCCTCGATTGCCGCGCGTTCGCTGTGAAGAACGAAGGATGGTTTCGGGTGATGCTCGACGCTTCACGACGGGCCGTCCCCTCCCCCTTGTGGGGAGGGGTTCGGGGTGGGGGTGGTTCAGAATGGATCGCCGAGCCTCGTCCTGCGCCGGGGGCGATTGGAAAGCCGCTTACCCCCGCAGCCCCGGTGCCTCCTGGCCGGTGCGCGCCACGTATTCCGTGTACCCGCCGCCGTACTGGTGCACGCCGTCGGCGGTCAGCTCCAGCACGCGGTTGGAGAGCGCGGCGAGGAAGTGGCGGTCGTGGGAGACGAACAGCATCGTCCCCTCGAACTGCGCCAGCGCGTCGATCAGCATCTCCTTGGTGCCGATGTCGAGGTGGTTGGTCGGCTCGTCGAGCACGAGGAAATTCGGCGGGTCGAACAGCATCTTGGCCATCACGAGGCGGGCCTTCTCGCCGCCCGAGAGCACCCGGCAGGGTTTTTCCACGTCGTCGCCCGAGAAGCCGAAGCAGCCCGCGAGCGCCCGCAGCGAGCCCTGGCCGGCCTGCGGGAAGGACGCTTCGAGATCGCCGAACACGGTGGCGTCGCCGTCGAGCAGGTCCATGGCGTGCTGGGCGAAATAGCCGAGCTTCACGCTGCCGCCGACCGTGACCGTGCCGGCATCGGGCGCGGCCGTCCCGGTGATGAGCTTCAGGAGCGTCGACTTGCCGGCGCCGTTGATGCCCATCACGCACCAGCGCTCGCGCCGCCGGATCGAGAAGTCGAGCCCCTCGTAGACGATGCGGCTGCCGTACTTCTTGTGGATGCCCTTGAGCATGGCCACGTCGTCGCCGGAGCGGGGCGCGGGCTGGAACTCGAACGCCACGGACTGGCGGCGCTTGGGCGGCTCGACCCGCTCGATCTTGTCGAGCTTCTTCACCCGGCTCTGCACCTGCGCGGCGTGTGACGCGCGGGCCTTGAAGCGCTCGATGAACTTGATTTCCTTCGCCAGCATCGCCTGTTGGCGCTCGAACTGCGCCTGGGCCTGCGTGTCGGCCATCGCCCGCTGCTGCTCGTAGAAGCCGTAATCGCCGGAATAGGTCGTGAGGCTGCCGCCGTCGATCTCGACGATCTTGGTGACGATGCGGTTCATGAACTCGCGGTCGTGCGAGGTCATCATCAGCGCGCCGTCGTAGTTCTTCAGGAAGGCCTCGAGCCAGATCAGGCTTTCGAGGTCGAGGTGGTTCGACGGCTCGTCGAGCAGCATCACGTCGGGGCGCATCAAGAGAATGCGGGCGAGCGCCACGCGCATCTTCCAGCCGCCGGACAGCTTGCCGACATCGCCGTCCATCATCTCCTGGCTGAAGCCCAGCCCCGCCAGCACCTCGTAGGCCCGGCCCTCCAGCGCGTAGCCGTCGAGTTCCTCGAACCGGCCCTGCACCTCGCCGTAGCGCTCGATCAGCGCCTCCATCTCGTCGGCCCGGTCCGGGTCGGCGAGGCCCGCCTCGATCTCCTTCAGCTCCGCCGCGACCACGCTGACGGGGCCGGCGCCGGCCATGGTCTCGGCGACGACGGAGCGGCCGGCCATCTCGCCGACGTCCTGGCTGAAATAGCCGATGGTTATGCCGCGGTCGGTCGAGACCTGGCCCTCATCCGGCGGCTCCTCGCCCGTCATCATCCGGAACAGGGTGGTCTTCCCGGCCCCGTTCGGGCCGACGAGCCCGGCCTTCTCGCCCTTCTGCAGCGCAGCGGAGGCCTCGATGAAGACGAGCTGCCGGCCGTTCTGCTTGCCGATCTTGTCGAGGCGTATCATGGCGTCCGCGGGTATCTTTTGGGGTGACTCGCCGCGGATTTACGGCATCGGCGCTCCCGCGGGAAGCCGCAGCCCTGCCCCGTGCGCAGCCCTGCGTCCCGCCCCCTCCCGGTCCACGGACCCGCTGAAGCGGCCATCTACCGGTCTTGCCGCAGCGCACCATCGCGCCCTCCCCCGTGTTCCAAGGAGCCCCATGCTCCCGCTTCCGATCCTCGCGCTCGCCGTCGCCTCGTTCGGCATCGGCACCACCGAGTTCGTCATCATGGGGCTGTTGCCCGAGGTGGCGCGTGATTTTTCCGTCACCATCCCCCAGGCGGGCCATCTCGTCTCCGGCTACGCCATGGGCGTGGTGATCGGCGCGCCGCTCGTCGCGATGGCGACCGCGCGGCTGCCGCGCAAGGCGGCGCTTCTCGCCCTGATGGCGGTGTTCACTCTGGGCAACCTCGCTTGCGCCCTGTCGCCGGGCTACTGGCCGCTGATGGCGGCCCGCGTCGCGACTGCGTTCGCCCACGGCGCCTTCTTCGGCATCGGTGCCATCGTGGCCCGCGACCTCGTGCCGAAGGAGAAGCGCACGCAGGCCGTGGCGCTGATGTTCGCCGGGCTGACGCTCGCCAACGTGCTCGGCGTGCCGCTCGGCACCGCGCTGGGTCAGGCGCTCGGCTGGCGTGCGACCTTCTGGGCCGTGGTCGGCATCGGCCTCGCGGCGGGCGCCGCCATCGCCTTCGCTCTGCCCAGCGGGATGCCGGGCACACGCGGTGGCCTCGCAAAAGAGTTCCGGGCGCTCGGGCGCTGGCCGGTGCTGCGGCCGATGCTGGTCTCGACCCTGTCCTCGGTGAGCTTCTTCACCGTCTTCACCTACATCGCGCCGTTCCTCACCGACGTGACCGGGCTGACGGCAGGCGGCGTCACGGGGGCTTTGTTCGCCGCGGGCGTCGGGCTCACGGTGGGCAACCTCGCGGGCGGCTGGCTCGCCGACCGCAACCTGATGGGCACCGTGCTCGGCAGCTTTTTCGGAATTGTCGTGGTGCTCCTCGTCCTCGCCTTCGTGGCTCCCCACCCGGTGCCGGCGCTGGCCGTGCTGGTGGTGTGGAGCGCACTCGCCTTCGCGCTGGTCTCGCCGCTTCAGGTCTGGGTGGTGGAGGCGGCGAGCGACGCCCCGAACCTCGCCTCGACCCTCAACCAGGGCGCGTTCAACCTCGGCAACGCGGCCGGCGCCTGGCTCGGCGGCACTGCGCTGACGCTGGGGGCGGGTTATCGCGAGTTGCCGGTGCTGGCGGCGGTGGTGTCGCTGATCGGGCTCGGCTTGGCCGCGACGGCTGTGATGCGGACCAAAGAAAAACCGTCCCTGAGCCTCGCCCAGGGACGGTCTTGACGACACCGACGGCGCCCGCCCGATGCAAGGGCGGGCGCCGATAACTTGAAAAGAATCACATCGGCGGGGTGAGGCCGTCCTTGCCGACTGCCACGAGTTTCGCCGTCAGCTTGTCGCCGTCCTTGGCCGCAACCACGAACACCTTGCCGCCCGGCGTCAGCACCGCCTTGTCGGACTTCTCGAAGGCGACGATCGGGGCTTTCGGCGGCACCACGATCGTCTTCGAGCCGTCCTTGTCGTAGGTGACGGTGAGCGTGCGCTCGCCCGCGCCGCCGCTCGCAGTGTTGCCGGTGACGGTGGCGTTGGTCATCGAGCTCTTCACCTTCGGGGCGCCGCCTGCGCTGGCACCGCCGGCCTTCACGGTGCCGTTGGTCATCGAGCTCTTCACCGCGGCGCCGCCGCCGGTCTGGTCGGGGATCGCGTCCCAGGCGTAGTGGCCCTCGGCCGTGCCGCGCATTTCTTCCGGGAACAGCACGACTTCCAGCGCGGTCGGCGGGTTGTCGCCCTTGGTGGCGGTGCCGATGAAGACGCCGTCCTTGATCTGGTCCAGGCTCGACTTCACCACCCAGGCGAAGGTCGCGCCCTCGATCTGCACATTCTGGGTACCGCCCTCGTTGGTCTTAATCGTGAGGGTGCCGCCGTCGCTCTTCTCGACCGTGCCGCGCACTCGCTGCAGTTCAGGCGCCGCGTAGGCGCTGCCGGCGAGGCTCGTCATCGCCGCGACCGCGAGCGCCGTCCACATCGTCCGTCTCATGTCGTCTCCTCCGGTTTGGATTCGGAGGAGGTTATGGGGCGGAGGTTCTCAGCATCCAGCTTGCGCACGACATAGTGACGCGCAAGCGATCTTATTTTCCGCTTACGCCGAGTGGCGGTGGCCGAGGCCACCGCACCCGTCGGAGGCCCGCCGCCCCGCATTCGCGGGGGTGATCGGCCATCGTCTCGCCGATCGGGTCGCGTTCGCCTCAGTCCTCGATCCCGTCCGCCCGACGGCGCGCGGCGCGGATCTTGTCCATGCGGGCGACCGAGAAGACGGAGGCCTCGTAGAGGAGCAGCATCGGGAGCGCGAGCGAGAGCTGCGAGATCACGTCCGGCGGGGTCAGCACGGCGGCGGCGACGAACACCAGCACGATGGCGTAGCGCCGCTTCTCCCGCAGGAAGGCGGCGTCGATCACGCCGATCTGGCCGAGCAGGGTCAGGATCACCGGCATCTGGAACGCCAGCCCGAAGGCGAAGATCAGCGTCATGATCAGCGAGAGGTATTCGTCGACCTTCGGCAACAGCTTGATCGTCGCCTCGCCCTCCTGCCCGATCTGCTGCAGCGAGACCGAGAACTGGATCAGCAGCGGCATCGCCAGGAAGTAGACGACCAGCGCGCCGAGGATGAAGAAGATCGGCGTGGCGACCAGATAGGGCAGGAACGCCCGCCGCTCGTTGCGGTAGAGGCCCGGCGCCACGAAGGCGTAGACTTGCGTCGCGATCACCGGAAACGCCAAAAAACCCGCGCCGAACACGCTGAGCTTGATGTTGGTGAAGACCTGTTCGAGGAAGTGCGTCGCGATCAGCTCGGCGTTCGGGGCGCCGACCACCGAGACGTAGGGATGGACGAGGATGTTGTAGATGTTCTTCGAGAAGAAGAAGCACCCGAAGAACATGATGATGAAGGCGATCAGCGACTTGATCAGTCGCGAGCGCAGTTCGATCAGGTGCTCCAGGAGGGGCGCCCGCGAGGCCTCGATCTCGGCCTCGTCACGCTCTTCGGTCATGGAGTCGGGCCTGTCTCGGTCTTGCTGGCCGTGGAGGGAGCAGCAGTGGCCTGCTGTTCGGCGCTCGGGCGCGGCACGTCGAAGCTGCCGGTCTCCATGGGTGGAGAGGCGGGCGCGGGAGCGGTAGGCGTGCGGCCCTCGACGGCGCTGCGGATTTCGTTGCGGATGGTGTCGACCGGGTTGAAGCCCGGCTTGGCGGCATCGACCGTGCGCTTCACGCCCTCGACGTCGCGGCGCACCTCGTCGAGCTCGGCCTCGCGGATCGCCTCGCTGAACTGGTGCTGGAACTCGCCCGCCATGCGGCGAACCTTGGTGGTCACTTGCCCCAACGTGCGCAGCGCCTTCGGCAGGTCCTTGGGTCCGATGACGATCAGGGCGACGCCGCCGATCAGCATCACCTCGCCCCAGCTCATGTCCAGCATTGCAGCGTCCGTCCCGCGGGTCCGCGCCTGATTAGGACGGTCGTGCCGTCCGCGCCATCCCGTGCGACGCCGATCTCGCGGCGTCGCGGCGCGTTACGTCCGTCAGAGCGCCTTGTGGTCGCCCGCCGGCACGTGGGTCTGCTGCGGCCCGGCATGCGTCGTGGGCTGCGGCGGCAGCGTGCGCACCGGCTCGCCGGCCGAGGGCGGCGGCACGGCGTTGTTGGCGCCCGGCGCGGTCTCGTCCTCGGCCATGCCCTTCTTGAACGCCTTGATGCCCTTGGCGACGTCGCCCATCAGCTCGGACACCTTGCCGCGGCCGAACAGCAGCATGACGACGACCGCCACGATGACCCAGTGCCAGACACTCATGCTGCCCATGGCAACCTCCTGCACCGCGGCCCCATGGCGGCGGTGCCTTTCCTGAACCTGTGAATTGGGGCGAACCTAGGGATCGCCTTGCGCGAACACAAGCAGCACAGGAGGCCGCGGGCGGGACAAAGCGCGTATTGACGCTTCTTCCGCCCCACGCCTCCGGCCTGTCGGCTCACTCCGCCTTGGCGTTCACCTCGAGCTTGTCGAGCACGGCGGCCGGGGTCGGTGCGGTGCTGACGTCGACCATGCCGAGGCCGTCGCCGTTCTTGGCCTTGGCGCTGATCGACAAGGTGCCGGGCTTCGACACGAACTTGCCCATCGCCGCGCCGATCGCCTTGGCGGCGGCCGAGTTGCCGAGGATGACCGGGACGCCGATCACGCTCGCGGTGACGTATTCCTTGCGCAGCTCGTCCGGCTTGAGGCTCAGCGTCTTGGCCTGGGCGGTGATGAAGCGGTCGAACAGGCCACCGTTCTCCAGGGTCAGGTCGAGAGCCTTGGCGGTGGCCGAGAGCATGGCGAAGCCGGAGACCGCGGCATCGGGATCGAACACGTCGGGGCCGATGCCGCCCAGCGTCGCGTTGAGGCGGAGCCGGCCCATGTCCTTGCCGGTGAGCGACAGCTCGTTGAAGGACAGCTCCTTCGTGCCCTCGTTCCAGGCGGTGTCGGCGATCACGTCGAGGTCGAGGTCGCGGTAGCCGTAGAGGCCGAGCGAGCCGAGGCCCGGCACGCTCTCGACCGCGCTCGCCGGCAGCGTCAGCCCCGAGAGCGACAGGCGGCTCGCGGTCGGCACGCCGTCCTTCGGCGGGGCGAAGGTGATGCTGCCGCCGCGTACGCCGATCGGCATCGGCGCGGCCTTCATCGCCGGGTCCCGCCCATGGCTTGCGACATCGAGGTTCAGATCGGACAGGGTCAGGGTGCCGATCACCGGGGTGAGGCGGCGCAGCTCCGCCTCCTGCGCCGCCGGGTCGGCGGACGGCGGCACCGGCGCGGCCTTCTCGCCGGGCTTGGGGTCGGCGGGCTTGTCCGGCGCGCCCTTGTCAGGCGCACCCTTGGCGAGGCGGCGCAGGGTGGCGATGGTCGGCTCCAGCGAGAAGCCGGTGAGGCCGAGCCGCCCGACCTTGCCGCGGGCCTCCGCCGAGCCGAAGGACAGATCGGCGAGGCTCACGCCGGCCTCGGCGCCGTTGCCGGTGTAGGCGAACTTGCCGATGGCGAAGTTGAGCGGATCGGGCCCCTTCATCTCCTTCACCGCGATGTCGCTCGCCTCCAGGCTGCCGACCGAGACCGATTCGGCCAGATCGGCGATGAGCCCGGCGGCGCGGGCGCGCTTGCCCGGATCGGGCTGCGACAGGTCTGCGCCGGCGAGCGACTCGACGGCGCCGGACCACGTCGCCGGGGTCTGGCGCCCGGCGAGGTCGCGGCCGGTGAGCCGCGCGATCGAGACGGTGGTGCCGCGCTCGTCGATGAAGGCGATGGCCTCGACCGCGAGCGACGCGTAGAGCCGCTGGAAGCCGCTACGGGCGGTGCCGGCCTCGGCGTAGAGGCGGGCGAGCGCGGTCAGATCGACCTCCTCCGCCCGGATCTTGCCGTAGCTGCCGCTGGCCTTGGCCGGCTGCCCGGCCGCGCCCTCGACCGAGAGCGTCGCGCCCGCCGCCGTCAGCTCGCTGATGCGTCCGCCATGGACGTTGCGCGCGGTCACGTCGCGGTAGGTCACGATCTGCCGTTTGTCGCCGCGGCGCTCGACCCGAAGCTCGGGCATCGTCAGGCTGCCCGCGTCGAGGCGCTGGAGGCGCGTGCCCCAGCTCTCCTTGGCGTCGCTCTGGAAGATCGCGAGCAGCTCCTCCTTCGACAGCCGCGTGCCGCTGACCGCCACCCGCGGGGCGCTCACGCTGGTCTCGCCGAAGCTGAGCGTGACGTTGTCGAGGACGAGGTCCTGGACGGCGGAGGCCGCCTCCTGCGCCACGGCGGGCGCGACGAGCGGTGACGGGGCCGGGGCGGCCAGCAGGGCGGCGGCGCAGGCCGGGGCGAGCAGCGCCCGCATGCGGACGGGACGGCGCGTCGGAAGCGTCATGGTTCGATTCGGATCGAAGGCTGTCGAGGGAAGGGAGCCGTGTGCAGGCAACATCCCTGCCGGTTTTCCACAGGCGAGGCAATTGCGCGAAGGCCACGGCGGTGGGTTCTCGGCGGTCGCGACGGTGTTCGATTGGTCCGTCGGGCGCCACGGCTCCCCCTTCTCCCCGCACGGCGGGGAGAGGGGATGAACCGGACGCCGGGCGCCTGTAAAAAAGCAGGTCCTACAGCCACTTCTTCCAGCGGAAGAACACGTAGGGCAGCACCGCGGCCACCACCATCATCACCACGGCGGAGGGGTAGCCGAAGTGCCATTTCAGCTCCGGCATGATCTCGAAGTTCATGCCGTAGATCGAGGCGATCAGGGTGGGGGGCATGAACACCACCGCCATGACCGAGAACAGCTTGATGATGTTGTTCTGTTCCAGATTCACGAGCCCCAGCGTCGCGTCGAGCAAGAACTGAATTTTCGAGGAGAGGAACGTCGCATGCTCCTCCAGCGATTGCAGGTCGCGCAAGGTCGAGCGCACGTCCTCGCGCAGCTCCCGCGGCGCCTTGGAGGTGCGGTAGGTCGCCGAGAGCGAGAGCAGGATGCGCTCCATTGAGACGAGGCTCTCGCGCTGCTTCGAGATCAGGTCGCCGTGCCGCCCCAACGCCCGCAAGGTGTCCTGCAAGGCGGTGTTGCGGGCCGACGGGTCGTCCCGCTCCTCGAAGATTTTTCGCGACAATCGGTCGATGCGCTCGCCCTGGAGCTGGAGCACGTCCGCGGCGCGGTCGATCACCGCCTCGATCAGCCCGGCCAGGATGGTCTCGCCGGTGGTCGAGCGGGCCGGGCCGTTGCCCGTGGTGCGGCCGGCGCGCTGCGCGTACATGCTGAACGCCTGCGGCTCCTCGTAGCGCACCGTCACGAGGCGGTTGCCCCGCAGGATGAAGGTGATGCCGGCGAGCCCCGGCTCGTCGGAATCGCTCACCTTCGACAGCACGCGGCCGGTCATGTAGCGGGCGCCCTCCTCGACGTAGAGGAGTTCGGACGGCTCGATGTCCTTCATCTCCTCGCGCGTCGGCACCTGAATGCCCATGAAGGACTCGACCTTCACGTCCTCCTCGCGGGTCGGGCGGATCATGTCGAGCCAGACCGTGTCGTCGGGGATCGCGTCCTGCAATTCGAGGGGGCGGCGCTCCAGCAGGGTCTGCGCGCCGCCGGCGACCGGCTGGTGGATGAAGATCAAGGGCGGACTCGGAACTGGGTTCTAGTCGAACGCGCCGGGCGGCGGCTCGCTCGCATCCGGCACGAAGAAGTCCGGCGCAAGGGGGACGCCCGCTGTGACGCGGTATTTTGAAAAGTCCGTGACACCCTGCTCCGCCAGGAAGCTGTCGTCGATGAGGAAGCGGCCCGTCGTCTCGCGGGCCGGCCTCAGGAACAGGGCGTGGGCGGCATCCGCCATGATCTCGGGCGTGCGGCTCGCCTGCATCAGGGCGTCGCCGCCGAGCAGGTTCCGCACCGCCGCCGTGGCGATGGTGGTGCGCGGCCACAGGGCGTTGACCGCGATGCCCTTGCCCCTGAGTTCGCCCGAAAGCCCGAGTACGCACAGCGACATGCCGAACTTCGCCATGGTGTAGGCGAGGTGCGGCGCGAACCACTTCTCCGCCATATCAAGGGGGGGCGACAGCATCAGGATGTGCGGGTTCGAGGCCCTCTCCAGATGCGGGATCGCGTGCTTGCTCACCACGAAGGTGCCGCGCGCGTTGATCTGATGCATCAGATCGTAGCGCTTCATCTCGGTGTTGGCCGTGTTCGTCAGCGAGATCGCGCTGGCGTTGTTCACGACGATGTCGATCCCGCCGAATTTTTTTGCGGTCTGGTCGAGGGCATCCTTCACGGCGTTCTCGTCGCGCACGTCCACGACCATCGGAAGCGCTTGGCCGCCGGCCCGCTCGATCGCCTCGGCCGCGGTGTGGATCGTGCCCTCCAGCTTCGGGTGCGGGGTGTCGGTCTTGGCCGCGATCGCCACGTTGGCGCCGTCGCGGGCGGCGCGCAGGCCGATGGCGAGCCCGATGCCGCGCGAGGCGCCGGTGATGAACAGTGTCTTTCCCTTCAGGCTCATGCGTCCCTCACGATGCGGAAGCGCTCCGGCCGGCGCCCGTCTTCGTCGGTGAAGCCGTAGGCCTGCGCCAAGTCCCCGGCATGGAGGATGGTGCCGGCGCGTACCAGCACGTCCGGGTCGGCGGCGAGCGCGGCGAGCGCGCGGCCGGCATAGAGCGGGCTCTCGGTCGCCATCTCGGTCTGGCCGGCGTCGCGCACCCGTTCGGTCGCGACGAAACCCGGCGAGAGGCCCAAAGCGCAGACGCCGTGCGGCCTCAGTTCCGCCGCGCAGGCGAAGGCGAGGCGGTTCGTGACCGACTTGGCGAGGTCGTAATAGAGATCGCCGAGATAATCCTCGGTGCCGAACGAGACGAAGGCGAGCAGGCCGCTTTTGGCCGAGACCATGGCGGGCGCTACCGCTCGGGCGAGCAGCAGGCCGGGATACGGGCCGGTTCCGAGAAACCCGGAAAACGGCTCGGCCGAGCGGCGCCAGAACGGCGTGCCCCAGGTCGCGCCGTCGGGATAGCGCTCGCCGTCATAGCCCTCGTTGCCGCCCCAGACGCTGGAGACCGCGACATCGATCCGGCCGAAGCGCCGCAGGGCCCAGTGGACCAGCTCGTCCACCTGCCGCTCGCTCGTGTGGTCGCACAGGTAATGGTGCCCCTCGCCGCCTGCCGCATCGACGGCGCGGGCGGTGTCCTCGATGGTCTCGGGGCGGGTTTCGGTGCGCCGCCCGGTCTCGGAGGAGCGGGCGGTGACGATCACGGTCGCGCCGGCCTCGCCGAGGCCCCGCGCGATCCCCCGCCCGACCCCGCGCGAGGCCCCGGCGACGAGACAGACCTTGCCCTGGAGCGGACGCGTCACGGCTTGCGCGCGCCGGACAGGAAGCGGGCGAAGGCGGCTTGCGCCTCGTCCGAGGCCAGCCGCTCGGAGAAGGCGGCGGCCTCCGCTTCGATGGCGTCCTCCACCGCGGCCTGATCGCCGCGCATCAGCGCCCGCGTCGCCGCCACCGCCTCCCGCGGCAGGGCGGCGAGCCGGGCGGCATTTTCCAGCGCGCGGGCTTCCACCTCTTCCGAGGGCAGCAGCGCGTTGGCGAGACCGAGCGAGACGGCGGTCTCGCCGTCGAAAACCTCGGACAGGAGCAGCAGCGCGGAAGCCCGCGCGGTGCCGATCCGCCGCGGCAGCAGGTAGCTCGCCGCGGCCTCCGGCACGAGGCCGAGTTCGACGAAGGGCATGCGGAAGCGGCTCTGCGGCCCGACGAAGACGAGGTCGCAATGCAGGCACAGGGTGGTGCCGACGCCGACCGCGAGCCCGTCGATGGCGGCCACCAAAGGCGTGCGGGTGCGGGCGAGCTGCCGGATGAAGTGCAGGGCCGGCATGTCGAAGAACGAGCCGCCCTTCGCCGCCGCGACGAAGTCGGCCAGATCGTTGCCCGCGGTGAAGGCGCCGGGCAGCCCGGCCAGCACTACGGCGCCGATGTTTTGGGAGGCATCCGCCTCGGCGAGCGCCTCGCGCAGGGCGTCGTACATGGCGCCGGTCAGGGCGTTCTTCTTCTCCGGACGGTTCATCCGGATCAGCCGCACGCCGTCCGCACGGTCCTCGACGATGACGTGCTCGCTCATGCGCGACCCGCTCCCCGCGCCCTGCCCCGCCTCTCCTTCGGACGGATGGCGGGGATTGTCGAGGGGTGGCCGCCTCGAACGGAAAACGGGCGGCCGACCGGCCGCCCGCGTTCCTCGCAAGGGCCTTCGGATCAGACCCGCAGGTCGAACCGGTCGAGGTTCATCACCTTGTCCCACACCTTCACGAAGTCCCGCACGAAGCGCGCGTGACCGTCGGTGCCGGCATAGACTTCCGTCACCGCGCGGAGCTGCGCGTTCGAGCCGAAGACGAGGTCGCAGCGGGTGGCCGTGTACCGCGTCTGCCCGCTCTCGCGGTCGTCGAGGGTGAAGGTCAGGCCGGCTTCGTCCGCCTTCTTCCACGCGTAATCCATGCTAGTCAGCACGGTGAAGAAGTCGTTCGTCAGCACGCCGACGCGGTCGGTGAAGATGCCGTGGTTCGAGCCGTCGTGGTTCAGGTTGAGCGCGCGGGTGCCGCCGGTGAGCACGACCCATTCGGGGGCGGTGAGCGCCAGGAGGTTCGCCCGGTCGAGGAAGACCTGCTCGGGCGCGACCTTGCCCTGCGTGATCTCGGCGAAGCGGTCGTCGATGTAGTTGCGGAAGCCGTCGACCACGGGCTTCAGCCACTCGAAGCTCGCCTCGTCGGTGAGCTCGGACGTGGTGTCCATCCGCCCCGGCGCGAACGGCACGGTGACGTCGACGCCCGCATCTTGGGCCGCCTTCTCCACCGCGGCGCAGCCGCCGAGCACGATCAGGTCGGCGAGCGACACCTTCCTGCCGCCCGAGGCCTTGCCGTTGAAGCCGGAGGCGATGCCCCGCAGCGTCTCGATCACCGGCACGGCCCGCCGGTTGACCGACCAGCCGATCTGCGGGGCCAGCGCGATGCGGGCCCCGTTGGCGCCGCCGCGCTTGTCGCTCTTGCGGTAGGTCGAGGCCGACGAGAACGCCGTGAAGGCGAGATCCGACACCGAATGGCCGCTGCCTAGGATCTCCGCCTTGAGGGCGGCGATGTCGGAGGCGTCGATCACCGGGTGGTCGAGCGCCGGGATCGGGTCCTGCCAGATCAGCTCGTTCTCGAGCTTCTTCTCAGGGCCGAGGTAGCGCTCTTTCGGCCCCATGTCGCGGTGGGTGAGCTTGTACCACGCCTTCGAGAACTCGTGCGTGAAGAGGTCGAAGTCGTTGAGGAACTTCAGGCAGATCTCGCGATAGACCGGATCGACCTTCAGCGCGATGTCGCTGGTCATCATCATCAGCGGGTGGGTTTGGCCCGGCACGTGCGCGTCGGGGGTGCGCGGCGCGTCCGCGTCGGTCGGCTCCCATTGCAGAGCGCCGGCCGGGCTCTTGGTCTGCTTCCAGTCGAACTTGAAGAGGTTGGTGAGGTAGTCGTTGTCCCACGTCGTCGGGTTGGGGACCCACGAGCCCTCGATGCCGTTCGTCATCGTCTGCTCGGCGGAGCCTTTGCCCTCCGGGTTGTGCCAGCCGAGGCCCATCGCCTCCATTGGGGCGATCTCCGGCGGCGGGCCGATCCGGTCGGCCTTGACCATGCCGTGGCTCTTGCCGAAGGCGTGGCCGCCCGCGATCAGGGCGACGGTCTCCACGTCGTTCATCGCCATGCGGGTGAAGGTGACGCGGATGTCGTGCGCGGAGGCCGCCGGGTCGCCGCTGGCGTAGGGGCCTTCCGGGTTCACGTAGATCAGCGCCTGGTGCGAGGCCGCGAGCGGCTGCTCCAGATCGTAGTCCGGGTCGCCGTTTTGGCCGCGCCAGCGCTTGTCGCGGTTCACCATCTCGTCGGAGGACTTGACGTTGTGCGGGTCCCACAGCTCCGGGCCCCAATAGGTGGCGTTGTCCGCCTCCCAGGCGTCGCGCCGACCACCCGCGAAGCCGTAGGTCGGGAAGTTCATGATCTCCAGGGCGACGGTGCCGGTCAGCACCATCAGGTCGGCCCAGGACAGGGCGTTGCCGTATTTCTGCTTGATCGGCCAGATCAGGCGGCGCGACTTGTCGGTGTTGCCGTTGTCCCACCAGCTGCTGATCGGGGCGAAGCGCTGAAGGCCCTCGCCCGCGCCGCCGCGCCCGTCGGCGATGCGGTAGGTGCCGGCGGAGTGCCAGGCCATGCGGATCATCTGCGGGCCGTAATTGCCGTAATCCGACGGCCACCACGACACCGAACTTGTCAGGAACGCGCGGATATCGGCCTTGAGCGCTTCATAATCGATCGCTTCGAACGCGGCCTTGTAGTCGAAGTCGGGCCCGAGCGGGTCGGCTTGCGGCCCGTTCTGGTGCAGCGTCTCGACCCTCAGGCGGTCGGGATACCACTGCTCCAGCGTCGGCGGCGCGGCGAACGTGCCGCCGATGCGGTCCCCGCCGAAGGGGCATTTGCCCGAAAGGACATCGGTGTAGGTTTCCATGGTCCTTCCCCTTTTCTTAACGTTGCGCGCACGCGGCGGGGAAGGCTGTCGTCCGGCCTCACGTCCCGCATGGATGCGCGGCGACCGGCCCTCCGTATCGGGCCGGAAGCCGGAGCGTCCTGTGCTGCCGTCGGGATGGTTCGGTGTTCGAACGGCTGGCCTCAAACGCTCAGGCCGCCGAATGTTCCCGAGCTTGGCCGGCGCCATTTCGGCGCACCTCGGCGGGGGGATTCGAGGGTGGACGAGGGCGCGGCGCGACCCAGTGCGGCCGTGCCGAAGGGGCAGCGCGACGGCCGCCCGGCTCTCGAAACGCGTGAACGTACCTACGCGACGCCGGTGCGCAACAGATCGTGATAATGCACGAGGCCGACGGGGCGCCCGTCCTCGACCACGACGAGGGCGGTGATCTTCATCGCCTCCTGGATCTGCAGGGCCTTGGCCAGCAGGGTCTCGGGCGTGATCGTGCGGGGGTTGCGGGTCATCACCGCATCCACTGCGAGGTTGTCGAGGCCGGTCTTGGAGAAGATCGCGCGGCGCACGTCGCCGTCGGTGACGATGCCGGCGAGCCGCCCGTCCGCATCCGTCACCAGCACCGACCCGAACCCCTTGGCGTCGATCTCGGCCACCGCCGCCCGCATCGAGGTGGCGAGCGCCACGATCGGCAGGCGCTCGCCACCGTGCATCACCTCGCGCACCTGCCGCAGCGATGCGCCGAGCTTGCCGCCGGGATGGAACACGGAAAAATCGCGGGCCGAGAAGCCGCGGGCCTCCAGCAAAGCCACGGCGAGCGCGTCGCCGAGCGCGAGCTGCATCGCCGTCGAGGTCGTCGGGGCGAGCCCGTTGGGGCAGGCTTCCTTGGCCTTCGGCAGCGTCAGGCAGATGTCGGCCTCGCGCCCGAGCGTCGAGCCGGCGTTGCAGGTGATCGCCACGAGCGCGACGCCGTAGCGGCGGGTGTAGCCGATGATGTCGGCGAGTTCCGTGGTCTCGCCCGACCACGAGAGGGCCAGAACCACGTCCTCGGGCTGCACCATGCCGAGATCGCCGTGGCTCGCCTCCGCCGGATGGACGTAGAGGGCCGGCGTGCCGGTGGAGGCCATGGTCGCGGCGATCTTGCGGGCGACGTGGCCGGACTTGCCCATGCCGGTGCAGATCACCCGGCCGCGTCCGGCGCCGATTCGCGCGACCGCCTTCGCAAAGGCCGCCCCCATGCCGTTGCCGATCGCCGCCATCAGGCAGGCGAGGCCCTCGCGCTCGGTCTCGATGGTGCGCAGGGCCGAGGCCACGGCTGGCGCAAGGGTCGAGGCATGTGCCGTGTCGGCGTCGTCCGTCGCCTCGATCCGCTGGGCAAGGGCCATGTGGGAGTCCGGTCCGTGTTCGCGTCGTTCGCGTGCGTTCTTAGCCGCGAATGTGGTCGCAAGGGGGCTATCGCTCGGGCTGCGGCCGAAGCCGCCGCGAGGCGCGCCGAAACCGGCCGTTAACCCTGCTCGGTATAGCTCGGTTAACCATGGCGAGCCCGGACCAGCGGGCTTGCCGGCGGCATCGAGGGAAGAGCGCAGCCGGTGACACGCGAGCGGCCGATCACGGGAGAGCGCGCGAGCCGCGCCGCAGCGGGCCATTTCCCGCCGCGGGCCCCCGCATGGACGCTCGCCGCCGCGCTGGTGCTGGCGCCGCTCGCCGGCCCGGCCCTCGCCCAGGATTCCAACCCGTCCGACCCGTCCGCCGCCCCGGCGGAGGGCGCCGAGGCGCCTGCCCGCGCCCGGCCCCGTGCCTCCGGCATCGAGACCGCCTCGCCGCTCCGCAGCGGCAGCCCGATCGCGTCCGGGCTCGGCGCCTTGAATTCGGGTTCCGGCACGTCCGGCACGAGCCTCTTCGGACCCCGCGCCCCGGTCTCGTCGAGCGACAGCTCCACCGCGTCCGGCAGCTCCGGCGACGAGAGCGTCGCGCGCCTGCCGCGCTTCCGCACCGCCCCTGGCATCACCGGCGGGGCGAGCGTGAACGGCGCCCGGCCTTCGCTCCTGCGGCAGCGGGCGGCGCCCGCGCGCCGGCTCGGCTCGGCGACGAAGCAGCTCACCCAGGCGCGCACGCAGCAGACCACCACGGATCTCCGCCTGTCGCCGGTGATCCAGAGCCCGGTCTCCGGCGTGCCGCTGCCGTCCACCTTCGTGCGGCTCGGCCTCGTCAACCCGGCGGGCGTGCTGGGGCTCGGCCTCGGGCTCAACACCATCGCGCAGGGCAGCCTGAAGCCCATCGATCCGGCCTACGCGCCGCTGGGGCTTCGCATCGGGGCCCTCACCCTGCTGCCGGCCTTCACCCAGAGCATCGGCTACGACACCAACCCGAACCAGACCATCGCCCGCTTGGCCCAGCCCTCGCTGGTGCTGCGCAGCGAGGGCGAACTCGCGGTCCGCTCCGACTGGTCGCAAGCCGAGTTCACGAGCGAGATGCGCGGCAGCTATCTCGAATATCCCGACAACCCGGATGCGAGCCGCCCCAACGCCGTCGGCGTCTCGCGGCTGCGGATCGATGCCAACCGCGACACCCGGATCGACGTCGAGACGCGCTTCCTGCTCGACAGTCAGCGCGCCGGCAGCCCCGATCTCAACGCCGCGACCGCCAGCCGCCCGCTGTTTGCGAGCTACGGCGCGTCGGTGGGGGTGCAGGAGAACTTCAACCGGCTGCAATTGTCGCTGCGCGGCTCGCTCGACCGGCAGGTGTTCGAGGATGCGCGCCTGTCGAACGGCACGGTGATCCGCCAGAGCGACCGCGATGCCAACCAGTACGGCGTCCGACTGCGGGCGGGCTACGAAGTCTCGCCGATGTTCACGCCCTTCGTCGAGACGCTGATCGACACCCGCGTCTACGACACGCCGGTCGATCAGTACGGGCTGCGGCGCGATTCCGACGGCATCGCCTTCTCGGCGGGCGCCAGCATCGAGCTGAACCGCGCGCTCACTGCCGAGGTCTCGGCGGGCATGCAGCACCGCTCCTACGTCGATCGTACGCTTCGCCCCATCGACGCGCCGCTCGTCAGCGCCGCGCTGATCTGGACGGTGTCGCCGCTGACGACCGTGCGCTTCAACCAGCAGACCGGCGTGATCGAGACCGCGGTGCCGGGCTCCAGCGGCGCCTTCACCGACGTGGCGACGCTGGAGGTGCAGCACGACCTGTTTCGCAACCTCTCGATCAATGTCGGCGGCACCTACCTCTCGAATGATTACGAGGGCGTGCGCATCCGCGAGCGCGGCTACTCCGCCTTCGCCCGGCTGGATTACCGCTTCAACCGCTGGCTGACCTTCCGCGGCAGCTACCTCTGGTCGACGCTGACGAGCTCCAGCGCGAACGCGAGCTACGAGGGCCACGCCGTGCTGCTTGGCGTGCGGGTGAACCCCTGAGGGGCCGCGCGCTTCGACGGTCCTCCCACCCTCGCCCTCATCCTGAGGTGCGCAGCGAAGCGGAGCCCCGAAAGAGGGCTCCAGCGTCTCGCGCGATCCCTGGAACCCTCCCTCGAGGCCGCTTCGCGGCACCTCAGGATGAGGGGGTTGGGTGGGATCAGCCGGCCGAAAAAGCGCCTGGAAACCTACCGCGCCAGCGCGAGCTGCGCGCCGGACTTCGACAGCGCGCCGTCGAGGCTGCCGCCGGCCTGCCGCAGGCGCGCCGTGACGGTGCCGCCGGGCTGGTAGAGATAGACTTCGCCGTCGCGAAAATCCCAGGCCGAGACCTTGGCGAGATCCTTGTTGGCGCAGCCCGCGGTAGAGGCCTTGTAGAGGTCGAGCGCGGGCGCGCTCGACAGCGAGACCTTGCAGCTGCCGGACGCGTCGGTGGCGTTCCACGAGCCCACCACCGAGGAGCGGCCGGTGGCGATCACGGGGGCCGGGGCGGGTGCCGGGGGCAGTGGCTCGGGCTCGATCACCGGCGAGGGGGCTGCGGCCACGCTCGGCGGCCCATCGACCGGGGCGGCGCTGGCGCCGGGCGGGGGGGCGAGCGGCTCGCTGGTCACCCGGCCCGCGGGCAGGGCCGGCGTGGCGGGCTCCAGCGCGGCCTGCGGGCGCGGCCGTGGCCCGTCGAAGCGCGACGTGCCGCAGGCGCCGAGGCTCGCGGCGAGCGCGAGACAGGCTGTGGTCGAGAGCAACCCGCGCGGCATCGAGATCCCTTATGTCCTCGGGCAAACCTGCGGCTCCCGTCGCGGCCAAATGCGATGGCGGCAAGGCGCGCGGAACAAGCGGGGCGGGAAAAGCGGGACCGTGGCCGGTTTTCGGAGGGGTGTGGCGGGACGGCCTCACTGGGGAAGCCGCGCGGGTGCGCGCCGAGTGTGGCGCCTCTGCCGCACGGTCGGCGAATATGCCGAAGGCGTTGCCCCGGCCCCGATCCCGGCGTGATCCGCCCCGATCCTGGCGCCCGACCGATTCCCGCAGGCTCGAGCGAGACGCGTGTGAACCCACCGCCCGCCATCGCGACACGGCGCCCGCTCAGCCCCGCCCGTCGGGGCGGTGCCCTCTGGCTGCTCGCCGCCTGCGGGGCACTGCCGCTTCCCGCCCAGGCGGACGAATCCTGCCGCACCGGCGCGGCGCGGGCCGACCGGCTCGCCGGCCTCGGTATCCGGGGCGAACTCATCCTCGCCTCGGGGCGCCGGGCGGTTTTTTCCGACCTGCGCTGGCCCGACGAGCCCGAGGCGGACGCCGCCGCCCGCGCGTGGTTGCTGCCGTTCCGCGATGCGCCGCTCACGCTGACCGAGCGCGGCGGCGAGGACCGCTGGGGCCGCCGCCGGGTCGATGCGGTGACGGAGGGCGCCGAGCCCGCGGACCTCGCGGGCGGGCTGATCGCGGCCGGCCTCGCCCAGGCCGATCCGGGTGAGGCGGAGGCCCTGTGCCGCCCTTCCTTGCGGGCGCTGGAGGCGACGCCCCGCGCGGACGGGCTCGGCCTCTGGAAGGACGGCGCGATCCTGGCGACCGACGCCGCCGCGCTCACCGCGCGGGCCGGGCGCTTCACCGTCACCGAGGGGCACATCCTGCATGTCGGCGAGCGCAGCGCGCGCACGTATCTGGACTTCGCCCCGCGCGGAGCGCAGGGCCTCACGGTGACCGTGCAGAAACGCACTTGGCGGAGGCTGGCCGAACATGGTTTGTCTGCGGCCACGCTAAGGGGGCGCTTCGTGCGCGTCCGCGGTACGGTCGAGATGCGGCGGGGCCCGGTGATCGACTTGGATACCCGGGACGCGATCGAGGTGGTCGAGGGGGAGCGGGCGCTGCGGCGCTGAACGGCATGGCGGGGGATCGGCACATCGGATCGGTGCGGCGGGGCGCTGTGGCGCGTCGCGCACGGCTGCTCGCGGGGCTCGGCCTTGCAGTCCTGCTCTCGGCCTGCGCCGGTGAGCAGACCGGCAGCCTCATCACCCCGGCCGTCATCAAGGTGCCGGAGCAGGCCCCCAAGACCACCGGCCGCGCCCGCAGCGGCGACGACGCGGACCACGCCAAGCTCGTGGTCTCCTTCGGCGGCGAATACCGCGCGCCGTCCGCGCACAAGCTCCTCACCGAGGTGACCGAGCGGCTGGTGAAGGCGAGCGAGCGGCCGGACGAGGCCTACGCGGTGACGCTGCTCGATTCGCCCGTCGTCAACGCCTTCGCGCTGCCGAGCGGCCGGCTCTACGTCACCCGGGGCCTGCTGGCGCTCGCCACCGACACGTCCGAAGTCGCGGCGGTGCTGGCCCACGAGATTGCCCACGTGACCCTGCGCCACGCCACCGCCCGCAGCGAGATGGCCTTGCGCTCGCAGCTCGTCAGCCGGGTCGTGGCCGACGTGCTGAACGATCCGGTGACCGGCGCGCAGCTCGAGAACCAGTCGAAGTTCACGCTGGCCCGCTTCTCCCGCGAGCAGGAATTCGAGGCCGACACCAGCGGCGTGCGGGTGCTGGCCCAGGCCGGCTACGATCCGTTCGGCGCGAGCCGCTTCTTGGAGGCGCTCAACCGCACCCTGGCGCTCAAGTCCGGCACCGGCACGGCGAGCGAGCCCGACATGCTGGCGACCCACCCCGCCACCACCGAGCGCATCGCGCTCGTCACCCGCGCGGCCCGGCGCATCGGCGCCCCCGGCCTCGGCGTGGACGAGCGCGCCCGCTACCTCGCGGCCATCGACGGGCTCGCCTACGGCGACAACCCCGGCGAGGGCATGGTGCGCGCCCGCCGCTTCCTGCATCCGGGCCTTCGCATCGCCTTCGAGGTGCCCGACGCCTTCGCCATCGAGAACACCCGCAACGCCGTGCTCGGCACCACGCCGGAAGGCAGTCGCCGCCTGCTGTTCGATCAGGTGGAGGCCAGCGCCGACCGCGGGCTGGAGGACGTTCTGCGCGCCACATGGAACGACGCGATCGACGGGGCTTCCGTCGAGAACCGCATCGTCAACGGGCACCCGGCGGTGACCGCCCTGTCGAAGGGCAAGGACTGGACCTTCCGCCTCGCCGCACTTCGCGTCGGCGAGACCACCTACCGGATGATCATGGCGGCCAAGGGCGCGACCGACCCGGACCCGGCCTTCCGCCGCTGGATCGACAGCCTGCGCCCGATCGAGCCGGACGAGGCGGCGAGCCTCAAGCCCGCCCACCTGCGCGTCGTCACCGCCGCGCCGGGCGACACGGTGGAGAGCCTCTCGCGCCGCATGATCGTGCCGGACCGGGCCGCCGAGCGCTTCCTCGTGCTGAACGGGCTGGAGCGCGGGGCGAGCGTGAAGCCGGGGCAGAGCTATAAGGTGGTGGTGGAGTAGGCTCGCGGCTTGCTCCGCCGACGCCTCCTGTCCTAGGCCGTCCCCGTGACGCCCTCCGCCCTTGCCAACGACACCGCCGTCGCGGTCGTGTTCTTCCGCCCCTCCGCTCCACAGGTGGAGCGGATCGTCGAGCGCTTTTGCGGGCACCTACCGGTCTTCGCCTACGACAACGGCGGCCTTCCGGCCGATGCGCTCGCGCGGCTCGATGCGGCGGGGGTGGCGCGCCTGGGTGAGGGCCGCAACGACGGCATCGGCGCCGCTCTCAACCGATTGTGCGAGGCGGCCGCGGCGAAAGGCTTCGCCCGGCTGTTCCTGCTCGATCAGGACGCCGACACCTCGCCCGACACGGCCCATGCGCTCGGCCTCGCCCTCGACTGCCTCGGCGCCGCGACCCCGCCGCCCGCGCTCGTGGGCCCGGCCCCCGCGCCGAACCCCGGCCATAAGGCGCCGCGCTATCCCCTCCGCCCCAGCGTGGCGCCCCACGGCGCCCTGCTGCCGGTGGAGTTCCTGGCGACCTCGGGCTCGCTTGTCGATCTCGCGACATTCAAGAGAATCGGGCCGTTCCGCGAGGACTTCTTCATCGACGCGGTCGATCTCGAATGGTGCTTTCGCGCCTGGAGCCGCGGGTTTTCCTGCTGGATGGATCCGGCCACCGCGATTCCCCACAGCATCGGGCGGGGCACGATCCGCGCCCGGTTCCTGCCGATCGCGATGCCGGATCAGCCGCCCTTCCGCATGGCGGTCTACCTGCGCAACACCGCCTTCAGTTGGCGCCTGCCGCACGTGCCGGCCCGGTGGAAGCTCAAGCAGATGGCCTATCTGCCGGCCCAGATCGGGCTCTACTGGGCGCATCACGGCTATCGGCCGAGCCTGCTCGCGCGGCTCCTGCGCGCGGTGGCCGACGGCCTGCGGGGGCGGCTCGGGCGGCCCGCGGACGCGCCGCCATGAACCCACTCATGAGCCCGCTCGACGTCGTCATCGTCAACTGGAACGCCGGGGACCAGCTCGCCGCTTGTCTGTCGAGCCTCGCGGCCTGCGACGACGCGGCGGCGCTCCGCGTCGTCGTGGTGGACAACGCCTCCACCGACGGCTCGGCCCAAAAGCTGGAACGGGAGGGCCTGCACGTCACCGTGCTGCGCAATGCCCAAAACCTCGGCTTCGCCCGCGCCTGCAACCAGGGCGCGACCCTGGGCTCGGCCGAGGCGATCCTGTTCCTCAATCCCGACACCGAGGTGAGCCGCGACGGGATCGGTGAGGCCCGCGCGGTGCTGGAGGCGGATTCCCGCACCGGCATCGTCGGCGCCCGCCTCGTGGACGAGGCGGGCCATACCCACCGCACCTGCGCGCGGACGCCGACCGGCTTCAGCCTCGTCGCCCACACGCTGTTCCTCGACCGGCTCCTGCCGGGGCGCGTGCCGCCGCATTTCCGGCTCGACTGGGACCACGCCGACACCCGCGCGGTGGACGCGGTGATGGGCGCCTTCCTGATGATCCGCCGCCCGCTCTTCGAACGACTCGGCGGCTTCGACGAGCGCTTCTTCGTCTACTGGGAGGACGCCGACCTCTGCACCCGGACGGGTGAGGCGGGCTTTTCCGTGTGCCATGCCGCACGGGCCGTGATCCGCCATCGCGGCCAGGGGACCACTGCGGCGGTGAAGGACCGGCGGCTGTTCTACTTCCTGCGCGCCCAGGCGCTCTACGGGCAAAAACACCATGGACAGGTCGCGCTCCTCGGCGTTCTGGCGGCGGCGTTCACCGTCAATCTGCCGGTGCGGCTCGTGCGGGCGCTGCTGCGGGGCGGCCCCGGTGAGGCCGGCGCGGTCCTGCGCGCGGGCCGCTGGCTCGCCGCCGCTGCGCCCAAGCTGTTGACCCGGCGGCCGAGTTAGGGCTTGCCTCCGCCGTGGCCTTGCCGGTCGCCGCGCCCTCGGCCATGCTGAAGGGTGCGGCCCGGGCTGCTGAACGGGGAACGGATTGCTCGAACGGGCGGACCAGGGTTCTCGATCGCCGGATGTCTCGCCCGGCCTGTACCGGGCTGCCTTCGATGCCGCGCCGGTCGGCCTCGCCATTCTCTCGCCCGACGGCCGCACCATCCGCGCCGCCAACCCGCGCCTGTGCGGCTGGCTCGGGCACCCGCCCGGCGCCCTCGACGGGCAGGCGGTTGCTTCCGTGCTGGAGGGCGCGCAGGCGGTCGAGCCCGGCATCCGCCGCTGGCGCCGGGCCGACGGCACCGGCATCGACCTGCGGCTGTCCCTCTCGGAAGAAGCCGGCGGCGAGACGGTGGCGGTGGCCGAGGAGGTCGATGCCGACGAGCTGGTCCGGGCCGAGCAGAACCGCGACGCGCTGACCGCCGCGGGCCTCGGCGAATGGCGCTGGGACCTCACCACCGGCGAGATGGCCTTTTCGCGACGCGCGGCGCAGATCTTGGGATATGCGCCCGGCCGCTCCGTCACCTGGGCGGCGATGCGCGGGCGGATCGACCCGGAGGACGCGGAGCGCATCGGCGCCACCGTGTCCGAGGCCATCGCGCAGGGGCGCCATTACGAGTTCCAGACCCGGTTCCGCCGCGCCGCGGACGATGCCGAGATCTGGGTCGGCGCCCGCGGCGAGGCGGTTCTTTCCACCGACGGTACCCCGGTCGGCATCGTCGGGGTGGTGCAGGACATCACCACGCGGGTCGAGGCCCGCGCCGCGCTCACCGAGCGCGAGGAGCGGCTGCGGGTCGCGACCACCGTGGCCAATCTCGGCATCTTCGAATGGCATGTCCTCGACGACCGGGCGACGTGGGAGAACGAGCGGATGTTCGCCCTGTTCGGCCGCCGGCCGGAAGAGGGCAGCATCGGCAAGTCGACCTTCCTCAAGGAGATCCTGCACCCCGAGGACCGCCCGGCCTTCCGGCAGGCGATCGTGCGGGCTCTGCGCGAGGACACGATCCTGCACGCCACCGGCCGCATCCGCCGCCACGACGACGGCACGTGGCGCACCATCGACATGGCGGGCAAGTTCGAGCGGGGCCGCGCCGGCGCGCTGCCCCGGCGCCTGATCGGGGTCGTGGCCGACGTGACCGACCGGCACCAGTCGGAGGAGCGGCGCAGTCTCCTCATCCGCGAGCTGCACCACCGGGTGAAGAACACGCTCGCCACGGTGCAGGCCATCGTCGGCTCGACGGCGCGCACGGCCACCAGCATCGACAGCTTCCACGAGGCGTTCGTGGGCCGCATCAAGTCGCTCGCCCACACCCACAGCGTGCTGACCGAGGCGACGTGGCAGACCGCGCGCCTGCGCGACCTGCTCGCTTCCGAGCTGATGCCCTACGCCGAGAGCGAGACCGAGACCTCGCCGGACCTGCGCATCGTCCTGGACGGCCCGCCGGTCGATCTGCCCTCCGACATCGCGGTGCCGATCGGCATGGCGATCCACGAGCTGACCACCAACGCGGCCAAGTACGGCGCTCTTTCCACCGGCCGCGGGCGCGTCGCCATCACCTGGAATGTCCGGGACGGGACGCTCCACCTCGACTGGCGCGAGAGCGGCGGCCCCACCGTCGCCCCCCCGACCCGCCAGGGCTTCGGCTCGCGCCTGCTGCAGCGGGTGCTGACGACCCAGGTCCAGGCGACGATCACGACGGATTACGCGCCGGAGGGGTTCCACCTGACGCTCGCGGCGCCGATGCCGGACCGGAATCCGGCGCTCAACCCGCTGGCGTGACCGTTTCGACTCTGCGAAGGCCGGAGACAGGCGGCTCTACGCCGCCCTGGGATACTCCACCATCATTCCGGGGCGCCGCAGGCGAACCCGGAATCCACCCGTGATGCGCGGCTGTGGAAACGTTGCGACCCGTCGTGGATTCCGGGTTACGTTGCGCGGCCCCGGAATGACGTTCGAGGGTTTTTACGCCGCCCCGCGCGTTTCCTCGCCACCCGCATTCACGAAGCTCTTCAATTCGTCGAGGGAGCCGAAGGTGAAGCGGCCGCGCGGCGTGTCGGCCTCGATCGAGCCGTCGGAGAACATCACGTAGGTGTTGGCGCCCGACGCGTAGCTGCCGACCGCGTGGCGCGCCGGCTCGGGCTCGGGAGCGTTGTCTTCGTCCCTTGTCTCCGCCTCGGCGACCGCGGGGGCAGGTTCCGGGGCGGGCTCCGGTACCGGAGCGGGCGGCTCAGTGGGCAGGTCGAGCGCCGGGCGCAGGCCGATGCCCTCGGCGACGGGAAGCATCGGCTCCGGCGGGGCCGCCGGGGCGGGTTCGGCGGCGAACAGATGGTCCTCCTCCCGCTTGCGGCGGGCCGGCGCTTCCGGCAACAGGTCGGGCAGCAGCGGCTCGGCCTCGGTCCGGCGCTCGGCGACGAGATCGGGATCCTCGAACACCGGCTCGGTGCCGCGCCCGCCCGGACGGATCGCGCCGAGGCTCAGCCCGGCGAGCCCCGCCGTACCCGCGAGCGTCCCGGCCGATGGGGGCTCCACGGCCGGGGCCGGCATCACCGGATCGCCAGAGGGCGCGAGCCACGGGGCGGAATCGACCGGCACGGCGGCTTGCTGGCCGAAACCCTCCTCGCGCAGGCGGATGATGGCACGCTGCACCCGGCGTAAGCGGTCGACCACCGCGGACAGGCCGAGCAGGATCACCCCGGCGGACGCCGCGGTGGAGCCGCCGATCACCATGGCGAGCCCGCTCTCCAGCCGCACGTAGGGAAAGCCCTGGACCACGGCGGCGGCGCCGCCGAGGATCATGACGAGACTGAGCGCGAGCAGCGCGACGACCATGGTACTCTCGACTGACTGTCGCGGGCGGCGGGAGCGGGCAGGATAACCCCCGGAACCGGCATTGCAAAATTCCGTGGGGACGTTGCACGGGGAAATCGGGCGTTTCCGCGGCTTTGCCCCCCTTTGCGCACAGTTCGCAGCGTTGCCGAGGTCGCGGGTGCGACTTACCTACCGGCCGTCGCCTCGCCGGCCGCGCGCCGACCCCGCTCTCTGGCGCGCCCCACACGACCCGACGCCCGCGAGGCCCGGATGACCCAGGAGACCCGCATGACGTTCACCCTGCCGGAGCTGCCCTACGCCTACGACGCGCTGGGGCCCTACATGTCGAAGGAGACCCTCGAGTTCCACCACGACAAGCACCACAAGGCCTACGTGGACACCGGCAACAAGCTGCTCGAAGGCACCGATCTCGCCGGCAAGAGCGTCGAGGAGATCGTCAAGGCGAGCTACAACACCAATCAGGCGCTGTTCAACAACGCCGGCCAGCACTTCAACCACCTCCATTTCTGGAACTGGATGAAGCCCAACGGCGGCGGCCAGCCCCCGCAGGCGCTGGCCTCGAAGATCGACGAGGATCTCGGCGGCTACGAGAAGTTCAAGGCCGACTTCATCCAAGCGGGCGTCGGCCAGTTCGGCTCGGGCTGGGCGTGGCTCGCGGTCAAGGACGGCAAGCTCGCCATCATGAAGACCCCCAACGGCGAGAACCCGCTCGTCCACGGCGCCACCCCGATCCTCGGCGTCGACGTGTGGGAGCACTCCTACTACATCGACTACCGCAACCGCCGGCCCGACTACCTCAAGGCGTTCATCGAGAACCTCGTGAACTGGGAGTACGTCGAGAAGCTGTACGGGGAAGCGAAGGCCTGATCGGCTTCGTCTGAACCGCGCGTGTCCGGGCCGCCCCATCGCCGATGGAGCGGCCCTTTTCGTGCGCGGCGTGGCGCGGCGGTCATTGCTCCGCGGTGGCGAGGCGCCGTACTCGCTGGATCAGCACCGCGCCGCCTCATCCCACCCATCCCCCTCATCCTGAGGTGCCGTAGCGAAGCGGAGGCCTCGAAGGAGGGCTCCAGCCCGCCGCGCGACTTCTGGAACCCTCCTTCGAGGCCGCTTCGCGGCACCTCAGGATGAGGGGATGGGTGGGGGTTCGGCGGCCGAGCCATCGTCAATCGCGCGGGATAAACCCAAAAAAATGATCCGCTCGATCCTCTCCGTCGGCGGCTGGACGCTGGTCTCGCGGGTCACCGGGTTCGCCCGCGACGTGGTGACGGCGGCCGTGATGGGGGCCGGGCCGGTCGCGGACGCCTTCGTCGTCGCCTTCCGCCTGCCGAACCACTTCCGTGCGATCTTCGGTGAGGGGGCGTTCAACACCGCCTTCGTGCCGGCCTATGCGCGACTCGAAGAGGCGGGCGAGGCCGGCGCGGCCCAAAAATTCGCGGACTGCGTCTTCACCCTGATGCTGCTGGTGCAGGTGGGGCTGCTGGCCCTCGCCCTCCCGGCGATGCCCTGGGTGGTGCGCGCGCTGGCGCCGGGTTTCTCCGAGGATGCCGAGCGGTTTTCCCTCGCGGTCGACCTCACCCGGATCACCTTCCCCTACCTGCTGTTCATGACGCTGGTGACGCTGTTCTCCGGCATCCTCAACGCGCATCGCCGCTTTGCCGCCGCGGCCGGGGCGCCGGTGCTGCTCAACCTCGCGATGCTGGCCGCGCTCGCGCTCGCCTTCCTGTTCCCCAACGCGGCCTATGCCGCCGCCTGGGGCGTGTCGGTGTCGGGCGTGCTGCAATTCGCGCTGGTGTGGTGGGATGCGCGCCGGGGCGCCTACGCGCCGCGGCTGGTCAAGCCGACGTTGCGCGACCCCGCCATGGTGCGCTTCTTCAAGGTGCTGGGGCCGGCGGTGATCGGCTCGGCCGGGTTCCAGATCGCGTCCTTCGCCGACACCATCATCGCGAGCTTCCTGCCGGTCGGCGCGGTCTCGGCGCTCTACTATGCGGACCGGCTCTACCAGCTGCCCTTCGGCGTCATCGCCATCGCGGCCGGCACGGTGCTGCTGCCGGAGATGAGCCGGCGGATCGCGTCCGGCGATGTCGCCGGGGCGCATGCCGCGCAGAACCGGGCCGCCGGGTTCTCGCTGGCGCTCTCGGCGCCCTTCGCGGTCGCCTTCCTGACCCTGCCGGGGCCGATCATGGCCGCCCTGTTCCAGCGCGGCGCCTTCACCTCGGACGACGCCGCCCGCGCGGCGGCCGTGCTCGCCGCCTACGGGCTGGCGCTGCCCGCCGTCGTGCTGGTGCGCTCTGCGGTGGCGAGCTTCTATGCCCGGCAGGACACCAAGACGCCGCTCTACGCTTCGCTCACGGCCATCGCGGTCAACGTCGCGCTGAAGCTCGTGCTGACCGGGCCCTACGGCGTCGCGGGCCTCGCGCTCGCCACCGCCATCGGCGCCTGGATCAATCTCGGCCTGCTTTATGCCATGGCCCTCAAGCGCGGCTGGACCGCGCCGGGGCGCCCGCTCCTCGTCACCGTGGCGGTGGTCGCGGTGGCGAGCGTCGGGCTCGCGGTGCTGGCGGTCTACGGCCTGCCGTTGGCTGAGCGGATCGTGCCCGCCCTGCCCCATCTGCGCGAGGTCGCCGTGCTGGCGCTGCTGGGGCTTGCAGGCGCCTTGGCCTATGGCGGCGCACTGCTGGTGGGGTTGCGCCTGTTCGGCGTGCGCCTGCGCCGCAGGTAGCCGGACGCCGGCCCCTGCCACAGATGGCGGGCATGACCCGATCCGATCTCTTCGCCGGCAAGACCCACGCCGTGTTCGACGCCTACGGCACGCTGCTCGACGTGCATTCGGCGGTCGCCCGCCATGCCGAGGCCATCGGCCCGAAGGCGCAGGCGTTTTCGGATTTGTGGCGGGTGAAGCAGCTCGAATACAGCTGGGTCATCGGGCTGATGGGCCGCTACGAAAAATTCTGGACGCTGACCGAGCGCGCCCTCGACTTCGCGCTGGCCAAGCATCCCGACGTGGCTCCGACGTTGCGCGGAAAACTGCTCGACGCCTATCGCGAGCTCGATGCCTATGCGGAGGTGCCCCGCGTGCTGGCGCGCCTGCGCGCGGCGGGCGTGAGGACCGCCGTGTTCTCCAACGGCGACGCGGCGATGCTGGAGCGGGCGGTCGCCTCCGCCGGGCTGGCCGAGCGGCTCGACGCGGTACTCTCGGTCGATCCCGTTCGCACCTTCAAGACCGCGCCCGTGGCCTACCGACTGGTCCTCGATCGGCTCGGCGCGGCGCGGGAGGGCGTGCTGTTCTTCTCCTCGAACCGCTGGGACATCGCGGGGGCGACCGCCTTCGGTTTCGACGCCGTGTGGGTCAACCGCACCGAGCAGCCCGACGAGTACCCGGACCTTCCCCCCCGCGCGGTCGTGAAGGGTCTCGACACGGTCGTGTGAACGGGGGGCAAACCCGCGTTCGCCAATCCTTAAGCACGTGGGCGGTATTTTGCCGGAGCGTCCCCTGGAGGTTCTTGGTCCCGTGTCCGTCTCCGTCCTCGCCCGGAAGGGTTTTTGCGCGGCGCTCCTCGCTGCCGCCCTCGTCTCCACCGCGCCGGCCTCGGCCCGCGACGGTCGCAACGGCGCCCTGATCGGCGGCGCCGCCGCGGGCGTCGTCGGCGGCCTCGCGCTGGGCGCTCTCCTCAACGGCGGCGGCGCCCCGCCCCCCGGCCCGGCCCCGCGCCCGGTCTATGTCGAGGAAGGCCCGGTCTACGTCGCCCCGCCGCCGCGCCGCGGCCCGATCTGCCACTACGAGCGCCGCAAGCAGTGGCTCAACGACATCGAGTTCACCTACAAGAACGTCGAAGTCTGCGAATAACGCCGACGATCCTCCCACCCACATCCTCATCCTGAGGTGCTGAAGCGTTAGCTCAGCCTCGAAGGAGGGCTCCAGACGTCTCAGCGATTCCTGGAGCCCTCCTTCGAGGCCGCTTCGCGGCACCTCAGGAGGAGGGGGGTGGGAAGGATGAAAAAAGATCAAGCGGGTGCCGTCTTCGTCAGGATCCAGTCTTCGACCACGATGGCATCGAGGCCGGTGGTGTAAAACATCAGGATCGCGTCCTCCGCAGAGTGGAGGATCGGCTTGCCCATCACATTGAAGCTGGTGTTGAGCAGGATCGGCACGCCGGTGAGTTCGGCGAACGCCGCGATCAGCGCCGCGTAGCGTGGGTTGCGCTCCGCCGTGACGCTCTGCAGCCGGCCGGTGCCGTCGGCGTGGACGACGGCCGGGACGCGCCCCCGCACTGCCTCGCGCCAGACCAGCGTGCGCTCCATGTAGGGGCTGTCGGCATAGTCCTCGAACCAGTCCGGCCCGGCCTCGGCCAGGATCGAGGGCGCGAACGGGCGGAACGCCTCGCGGTACTTCACCTTGGCGTTGAGCGAATCCTTCGCGTGCGCCGGTCGCGGATCGGCCAGGATGGAGCGGTTGCCGAGCGCCCGCGGCCCGAACTCCGCCCGCCCCTGCACCCAGCCGACGAGCCCGCCCTCCGCGAGGATTCTTGCCGCTTCCCGCGTCACCCCGTCATGGCCGAGGCGCCGGGCGCGCGGCTCCCATTCCGCCATGCGCGCCAGCGGTTCGGTCGAGATGGTGGAACCGAGATAGGGTGTGAGCGGGCGTGCCGGCGCCGCCGGGCCCTTCCAGTCGGGATCGTCCTCGGCGAGCGCCAGCCACGCGGCGCCGATGGCGTTGCCGTCGTCGGCGGGGGCGGACGGGACGTGGAGCCGCCGGAAGCCGGAGCGGCCGAGCACGCGTCCGTTGTAGGACGAGTTGAGCCCGCAGCCCCCGGCGATCACGAGGTTTTCGGAGGGCGCCAGCGCCCAAGCCTCGGCGATCAGCACGTCCATCAATTCACAGAAGACGTCCTGGCCGCAGCGGGCGAGGTCGGCCCAGCCCTGCTCGCCGATCCCCTCGGGGCGCCGCGCCAGAATCTCCGCGGCGACCGCCTGCACCGTCCCGGCCTCGGCGAAGGTCAGGCGCCCGTCTCGAACCGCGTACAGGCGGCGCAGCAGGGCCATCAGCGCCGGATCGGTGCGGCCATAGGGGGCGAGCCCCATGATCTTCCATTCCTCGCCCTTGATCTGGTCGAAGCCGGCGAGATCGGTGACGAGCCCGTAGAGGAAGCCGACCGAGCCGCGTCCGCGGTGCCGCCGCACCTCCTCGATGCGCCCGTCCCGCAGCCGGTAGATCGCCGCCGCCCCGGTCTCGCCCATGCCGTCGACGACCAGCGCCGTCGCCTCGTCGAACGGGCTGCCCCAGAGGGCGTAGGCCGCGTGCGTGAGGTGATGGGCGTAGCGCCTTTGCCCGGCAATCGTCACCCGTGGCTTGCCGCCGAGCCCGCGGGTCTCGTTGTCGAGCGCCAGCAGCGTGCCGTAGCCGGCCCGCGCCTGCATGGCGTGGAGGTCGGCGATGAAGACCCGCTCGGCCCGCTCCGGCACCAAGGAGCGGTTGAGGGTGGAGGGATGGGCGGCGAGCGCCATGAGGTCGAAGGCGCCGGAGGCAGCCTGACCTTTCAGGAAGTCCGAGAATTGCCCGCCCCAGGACGAGGCGACGACGAGGTCGGCGCCGTCCGGCACGTATCGCGCGAGCAGCCCGGCCATGCGGGTGCCGGGATCGGGCTCGCAGTTCGGGGCGCGCTTGTATTGGAGGTACCGCTCCGCCGCCTCGGCAAAAAGCACCGTGCCGTCCGGTCCGACGAGGGCCAGGGCCGGATCGTGGAAGGTCGTGGCGAGGCCGAGATAGGTAGGCATGGCTGCGGGGGCAGTTTAGGGCTGTGGGGTCGCCGCGCGGTCTTACCGCACCGGCGCCTTCCCACGCACCACGATCAACACGATCGCCCCGAAAATCCCCGACAGGAGCGAGCCGCCGAGCACGCCGAGCTTGGTCTCGGTCTCGTGCAGGCCGTCGGTGAAGGCCAGCCCCCCGATGAACAGGCTCATGGTGAAGCCGATGCCGCAGAGCAGCGCCACGCCGTAGACCTGCCCCCAACTGGCGCCCGCGGGCCGCGCCGCGAGGCCGGTGGCGACGGCAAGCCGTACGGCGGCGAAGATGCCGACCTGCTTGCCGACGAACAGACCGAGTCCGACGCCGAGCGTCACCGGATCGAGCAAGGCGCGGGCCGGCAGGCCGAGCAGCGTCACGCCGGCATTGGCGAAGCCGAAGATCGGGACGATCAGGAACGAGACCCAAGGGCTCAACGCATGCTCCAGCCGGTGCAGCGGCGATTCCACGTCCTCCGGCCGTCCGGGGCTCGGGCGGATCGGTACGAACAGGGCGAGCAGCACGCCCGCGACGGTGGCGTGGACGCCGGAGCGCAGCACGAAGAACCACAGTGCCAGCCCGGCCAGCAGGTAGGGGGGGAGCGCCCGCACGCCGAGGCGGTTGAGGGCGAGGAGCAGCGCCAGCACGCCGGCTGCGGCGGCGAGCATCGCGGTGTCGAGGCTGCCGGTGTAGAACAGCGCGATGATGACGACGGCGCCGAGATCATCGACGATGGCGACCGCCGACAGGAAGACCTTGAGCGAGATCGGCACGCGGGGCCCCAGCAGCGCGAGGACGCCGAGCGCGAAGGCGATGTCGGTGGCGGCGGGAATCGCCCAGCCGCGCGCGGTGCCGGCGCCAGCGTTGAAGGCGAGATAGACCAGCGCGGGCGCAACCATGCCGGCGGCGGCGGCGAGCCCCGGCAGCACCCGGTCGGGCCAGGTGCGCAGGCGCCCGTCGAGGGCCTCGCGCTTGATCTCCAGGCCGACCAGCAGGAAGAACACGGCCATCAGGCCGTCGTTGATCCAGTGCAGCAGGCTCAAGGGGCCGACATATACATGGAGAGCGTGGTGGTAGCCCTCCGCCAGCGGCGAGTTCGCCACCGCGAGCGCTGCGGCGGCGGCGGCCATCAGCACGACGCCGCCTGCCGCCTCGTTCGCCATGACGGTGCGGATCGCCGAGAGTGGGCGTGGCAGGGTGCGGACGGGTTTCTGCTGCGTCATCGGGCTCCGGTGCCCGGCTTTGCACGGAGAGGCAAGCGGGATGGGTCAGCATCCGGTTTCCGGTGACTCACTCGGAGGCCGCGCATCCCCTCGCCCCGCTGTGCGCACGGCTGTCCGGGTAATCTCAGAAGTCGAAGGCGAGCTGAGCCGGCCATCGTGTTCGTCGTCGGTGTCGCGGAGGCGGGTCGATTTGCATGAGATCGTGCGGCTCGGCCAAACTCTGCCGGATCAGCCGCAGGAAGCGCAGCATGGATCCGGCAAAGCGGCTGCGGCGCGCGGCCAGATGCACGAGCGCGTAGGCGATCAGGGCGGCGTAGAGCTGGAGCCGGATCGCCGCGGGGCTGTGGTCGAGGAAGCGGCGGATGCGCAGATGCTGCTTGAGCCAGCGGAACAGCAGCTCGATCTGCCAGCGTCGCTTGTACAGGGTGGCGATCTCGACCGCGCTCGCGTCCGCGTGGTTGGTCAGCACCTCCAAGGTGGTGCCGTCCGCGTGCCGCCGCAGCCGGATCCGACGCAGCGGGATCGGCAGGGAGGAATCGCCCTTGCTGGCCAAGCGCACCTCGGCGTCTTCTAGGACGGTGAAGCCATCCCCCTCTTCCCCCTCCCGGCTCGCCAGCGGACGCAGGCGCAGCACCGCCAGCCGCATGTTGGTCTTGGGCCGGGTCACGAACCATGCCCCGGCCGCAGCGATGGCGTGCCACCAGCCGTAGTGGCAGTAGCCCTTGTCGAAGACGTAGGTCCGGCCGGCCTGCAGCGGGATCGTGCGTCCGACCTCGGCGTCGTTGACGGTGGCGTCGGTGATCCCCAGGACGCCGGCCTGCCGGCTGTCGGGATCGTAGACCACGTGCAGCTTGAGCCCGCGGATGCGGCCGTTCCAACGGGCCCAGGGCTGGTGGGCCCCCAGCGGGATCGGTGTGGCGTCGAGCACCTGCAGCAGATGGGCGCCGTCCCGGCGCAGGCGCCGCCCGAGAGCGGCGGCCAGGGCCGTGAAGGTGTCGGCGAAGAGGCTGGCGGGCCGGCGCTGGTTGGCGTCGGAGAGGGTCGAGCGGGCCAGCGGCCCGCTGCCGAGGGCAGCGTGATGGGGCCGGAGGGCGTTCCAGTTCAGTTCGAGCTCGCGCAGGCTGGTGGCGCCGCTGAGCTGGGCGAAGATCAGGGCGAGGAGATGATCCCAGGCGCCGAAGCTCTTGTCGTAGGCCTCGGCTCGGATCTGCGCCGCGCGCCGTTCGAAGGCGGGGCGATCGATGGCTGCAATCAGCTGTCGGAAGATGATAGGCAGAGGGGGCATGCTCCGGGCCTGTTTTCTGTGTCTCGACAACCAGAAAACAGCCGTCTCGCGGCTCGGCTCCGGAGCATGCACCCCCAAATCAAAAGCTACGCTTCCGTTCCCCGGACAGTCCTGCGCTGTGCGGGGAGAGGGCCGCGACGACCCCGTCGTCGGCGCGGCAAGGCGGCAGCCGACGGTGAGGGGGCTTGCCCGCAGTAGACTCTTCCGGCGGCGCCCCCTCACCTTCGCTCTGGCTTCGCCTTCGCTTCCTGCATGGACGACGAGGTCCATGCAGGCCTCTCCCCGCGTGCGGGGAGAGGGGAATGCGGCTGAAGCCACGCGGTCAGACGGACACCGGGATCAAGCCCCCTCCCCGAGCGCCGCCCGGATCAGTTTCTTCCCCTCCTCCCCCGACCATTCGGCCGGGCCCTTCATCACGCCGAGCATGCACCCCTTCGCGTCGATGAGCGCCGTCGTCGGCAGGCCCGTCGAGCCGGCGGCCGCTTGCAGCGCCGGCAGCACCTTGCCTTCGGGATCGCCGTAATAGGTCAGCCCCACGATGCCGTTGGCCTTGAACCACGCGGGCGGCTTGTCGAGGTTGCGCGTCTCGACGTTGATCGCCACCACTTGGAAGCGGTCCCCGCCGAGGTCGGCCTGGAGCCGGTCGAGGGCCGGCATCTCGGTCTTGCAGGGGGCGCACCACGTCGCCCACAGGTTCACCAGCAGCAGCTTTCCCCCCATGGCCGCGAGATCGGTCGGCGCGCCGTCCGGGCCCTTGAAGGTCAGTGCCGGGGCAGACTTTGGCGCAGGCCACGCCTCGAAGGCCGCGACCGCGCCGCGCGAGAGTGGCGCGAGGCGCGCGGCGGTGGGGGCGGCCTCCGCGCAGGGGCCGGTGGGTCCGAGCCCCGCGAGGTTGCCGAGGTTCGAGCCGGTCCCGTATAGGGCGAAGCCGCCGAGCAGCGCGGCGGCGAGGCCGCCCGCGATCAGGATTTTCGGGTTTGCCCTCACCGGCAGGCTCCGGCGGGCACAGTCGAGAAGGTGGAACGGGCCATGAGCAACCGGATGTGGGGCGGGCGCTTCGCGAGCGGCCCCGCCGAGATCATGGAGGAGATCAACGCCTCCATCGGGTTCGACCGGCGCCTCGCGCCCCAGGACATCCGCGGTTCGCTGGCACATGTCGCGATGCTGGGGGCGCAGGGCATCCTGCCGGCCGACGATGTGACCGCGATTTCCGACGGGCTCAAGTCCGTCGAGGCCGAGATCGCGCGCGGCGAATTCGCGTATCGGCGCGAACTCGAAGACATCCACATGGCGGTGGAGAGCCGCCTCACCGAGATCGTCGGCCCCGCCGCCGGGCGGCTCCACACCGCCCGCTCTCGCAACGATCAGGTCGCCACCGACATGCGGCTGTGGGTGCGCGACACCCTCGACGCGCTCGACGGGCAGGTCGCCGAGTTGCAGCGGGTGCTGGCCGAGAGCGCGGACAAATACGCCGCGACCGTGATGCCGGGCTTCACCCACCTGCAATCGGCCCAGCCCGTCACCTTCGGCCACCATTGCCTCGCCTATGTCGAGATGCTGGCGCGCGACCGCGGCCGGTTCCGCGATGCCCGCGCCCGGCTCAACGAGTGCCCGCTCGGCGCCGCCGCACTCGCCGGCACGTCCTTCCCGATCGACCGGCACGCGGTCGCCGCCGCGCTCGGCTTCGACCGGCCGACGGCGAATTCCCTGGACTCGGTGGCCGACCGCGACTTCGCCCTCGAATCGCTCGCCGCCGCCTCGATCTGCGCCGTCCACCTCTCGCGCTTCGCCGAGGAGCTGGTGGTGTGGACCTCGGCCCAGTTCGGCTTCGTCAAGCTCAGCGACCGCTTCACCACCGGCTCGTCGATCATGCCGCAGAAGCGCAACCCCGATGCCGCCGAGCTGGTGCGGGCCAAGGCCGGGCGCATCGTCGGCGCGCTGACGGGCCTGCTCATCGTGATGAAGGGGCTGCCGCTCGCCTATTCCAAGGACATGCAGGAGGACAAGGAGGGCACCTTCGACGCGCTCCTATCGCTCTCCCTGTGCCTCGCCGCCATGACCGGAATGGTGCGCGACCTCGAGCCCGTGACCGAGACGCTGAAGCGCGCCGCGGGCTCCGGCTACGCCACCGCCACCGATCTCGCCGACTGGCTGGTGCGCGAACTCGGCATGCCGTTTCGCCAAGCCCATCACGTCACCGGCCGGGTCGTGGCGGCGGCATCCGAGCGCGGCGTCGGCCTCGAAGAGCTGCCCCTCGACGTGATGCAGGGCATCGAGCCGCAGATCACGGATGCGGTCTTCGCCGTGCTCGGCGTCGAGAACTCGGTGGCGAGCCGCACCAGCTACGGCGGCACCGCGCCGGACAACGTTCGGGCCCAGGCGAAAGGCTGGCTCGCGAAACTGCCGCCTGTGGAGAAGTAGGACGGCTGCGCGGGAACGGGCATGGAAAATGCCGCGTTCATGGAACGGCTAGGTGAGCTTGGCTATCCGGACGCTCGAACCCGCGGAGTGCCTTCGATGAACGTAGAGAGCTGGATCACGGTCGAGGAAACCCCTGCCCTGGCGCAGGCGGCCAGAGAGGCGATCGATGCCCGTCTGGCCTTGCTCTCCGATACGGACCGCGACGCCTTCTGGGCCTCCATCCGCAAGGCCTACAACACGCCCTACAACGACCCGGTGAAGAAGCCGGCCGCACCGCAACCCATCGAGCCGGCGCCGGTGGTGGAACTGGTCCTGCCCGAGATCGAGCTGCCGGTCGCCGCCATCGCCTCCGCGGCGCTGGCCGCCGAGATCCGGGCGGCCTGAGCCCGCCCATCCGGCCCTTTTTGCGTTGATCCCGGTACGGCGGGCCTTTCCCATCCCGCCCGCGGCCATCATGCTGCCGCGAGAGAAGGCGAGCGGAGCCGTTCGTTCGACCGGAAAAAGCGTGAGATGCAGCGGACCCGCCTCCCGACCCTCCTGACCGCCCTCCCCGCCCTGTTCGCGCCCTGGCTGATCGCCGCGGGCGCTTCGCTCGTGCCGACGCCCGCCGAGCGCGCCTACGCGCAGGCGGAGGTACCCGCGGCCGAGGCGGCGCCGGACGAGGGCCGCCGCGGGCGTCGCGGGCGTCGCTCGTCGAAGAACAGCGCCCCGAAGTCGAGCGCCCTGCCGCCGGGGATGCAGCAGGCGGTGCCGCTCGCGGTGTTCGGCGACTGGAACGTCTTCACCAATGGCGGGCAGGCCCGCGAAAAACTGTGCTACGCCATCGCCCAGCCGACGACGCGCAGCCCGAAATCGCTCGCTCGCGACACGGCCTACCTGTTCGTCTCCCTCGCCAAGGGCGGTGCGCAGAGCGAGATCGCGGTGATGCTCGGCTTCAAGCCGAAGCCCGCGGCGGCGCAAGCCAAGCCCGGCGCGACCGCCGCCCCGAGCGATCCCTACCTCACCGTCGGCGCGGCCCGTTACGGCCTCGTCGTCAAGGACGAGAACGCCTGGATCCAGAACCAGGCCGACGAGCCGCGCATCGTCGCCGAGATGAGCCGCACCCAGACCGCGACCGTCCGCACCACCTCGCAGCGCGGCAACCCGACCCAGGACGAGTACGCCATGGGCGGGTTTTCCGAGGCACTGAAGCGGGCGCGGGAGGAGTGCAAGTAGGGAGCGCATTCCCTTCTCCCCGCGGTGCGGGGAGAGGGGGGAGCCGGCCGCTCTCTCAGCTTTTCAGCCGATACCCGGTGCGAAAAATCCACGTCACCAGCCCGAGGCAGAGTGCCAAAAATCCGAACGTCACTGCGATGCTGATGCCGACCGCGACATCCCCTTTGCCGAAGAAGGCCCAGCGGAAGCCGCTGACGAGGTAGACCACCGGGTTGGCGTGGCTGACGGCGTACCAGAACGGCGGCAGCATCTCGATCGAGTAGAAGCTGCCCCCGAGGAAGGTCAGCGGCGTGACGACGAGGAGCGGCACGAGTTGCAGCTTCTCGAACCCGTCGGCCCACAGGCCGATGACGAAGCCGAACAGGCTGAAGGTGATGGCGGTGAGCAGCAGGAAGGCCACCATCCAGACCGGATGCGCGATGTGCAGCGGCACGAACAGGGCGGCGGTGGCCAAGATGATGAGGCCGATGAAGATCGACTTGGTGGCCGCTGCGCCGACATAGCCGAGCACCACCTCGAACGGCGAGATCGGCGCCGAGAGCAGCTCGTAGATCGTGCCGGAGAAGCGCGGGAAGTAGATGCCGAACGCGGCGTTCGACACGCTTTGCGTCAGCAGCGAGAGCATGATCAGCCCCGGCACGATGAAGGCGCCGTAGGGGATGCCGTCCACCGTCTGCATCCGCGAACCGATCGCGGCGCCGAACACCACGAAGTAGAGCGAAGTCGCGATGACCGGGGCGACGATGCTTTGCAGCGCCGTGCGCCAGAAGCGAGCCATCTCGAAGCGGTAGATGGCCAGGACTGCCGGGAGATTCATGAGGCGGCTCCCACGCTGCCGCGGACGAGATCGACGAAGATCTCCTCCAGCGAACTCTGTTTCGTGTCGAGGTCGGTGAAGCCGATGCCGGCCGCCGAGAGATCGGTGAGCAGGCGGGTGATGCCGGTGCGCTCGCGCTTGGTGTCGTAGGTGTAGACGATCTCGCGGCCGCCCGCGGTGAGGTGAAGCTCGTAACCGCTGAGGCTGTCCGGCAGTGCGGTCACGGGCTCGGCGAGATGCAGCGTGAGCCGCTTCTTGCCGAGCTTGTGCATCAGCGCGACCTTGTCCTCGACGAGGATGATCTCGCCTTTGCGGATCACGCCGACCCGGTCGGCCATCTCCTCGGCCTCCTCGATGTAGTGCGTGGTCAGGATCACGGTGACGCCCTGGTCGCGCAGGCGCCGCACGAGGCGCCACATGTCCTGGCGCAGCTCCACGTCCACGCCCGCACTCGGCTCGTCGAGGAACAGCACCTGCGGCTCGTGGGCGAGCGCCTTGGCGATCAGCACGCGCCGCTTCATGCCGCCGGAGAGCTGCATGATGCGGCTGTCGCGCTTCTCGTAGAGCGAAAGGTCCCTCAAGACCCGCTCGATATGGGCGGGGTCCTTCCTGAGACCGAACAGGCCGCGGCTGAAGCTCACCGTGTCCCACACCTTCTCGAAGGCGTCGGTGGTGAGTTCCTGCGGCACCAGCCCGATCATCCGGCGCGCCGCGCGGTAATCGGGCCCGATGTCGTGGCCGCCGACCCGGACCGTGCCCGAACTCGGGGTGACGATGCCGCAGACGGTGTTGATCAGCGTCGACTTGCCGGCCCCGTTGGGGCCGAGCAGGGCGAAGATTTCGCCCTTGGCGATGGCGAGGTTCACGTCCTTGAGGGCGTGGAGGCCAGAGGCGTAGACCTTCGACAGGTTCTCGATCGAGACGATCGGCGGCATCGCGGTCCGGAGCTTGAGCGCAGTCCGACGAAGTGGAGGCCGGTTCGTCGTAAGAATGCGCGGCACAGCAACAACCTAGGGCCGCCGACCCGATGCAATCGGGTCGGCGGCCCTAGAGGCGGGGCGCGCCCTATAGCACGCCCCGCGCCGCCGTGAAGCGCTGTGGCCGACCCGCAACCCTGTGGCATTTCGGTGTGGAAAGACGGTTTGCCGGGGAACTCTCTTCCCCTCCCGCGACTTTTCTTCTCACTCTCCTGCGAAAACCTCCCCTGACCCGGCCTGCCCTCTCACGAAGGCGGGCCGTTTTTCTGTCAGGACCTTACGCCGCCATCGGCAGGTCGTCCTCGGCTTGCGCCGCCATGAACTGCGCCTTGGCGAGGTCGGCGAAGCGGTGCCCTTGCGCGACCAGCTCGTCGAACGTGCCGCTTTCCACGATCTTGCCGTGCTCGAACACGAGGATGCGGTCGGCGTTGCGGATCGTCGCGAGGCGGTGGGCGATCACGAAGGTCGTGCGGCCCTCCATCACGGTCTCCAGCGCCTGCTGCAGCTTGCGCTCGGTGGCCGCGTCGAGGGCGCTCGTCGCCTCGTCGAGGATCAGCACCGGCGGGTTCTTGAGGAGCGCGCGGGCGATCGAGAGGCGCTGGCGCTCGCCGCCGGACAGCGAACGACCGCGCTCGCCGATCACGGTGTCGAGGCCGTCGGACTGGCGAGCCATGAACTCGCCGGCCTGGGCGCGTTCCAGCGCGTCGAGCATCTCGGCGTCGGTCGCGTCGGGGCGTCCGACCTGGAGGTTCTCGCGGATCGAGCGGTTGAACAGCATCGGCTCCTGGAACACGACGCCGATGTTGTGGCGCAAGGACGAGAGGCCGATGTCGCGGATGTCGGTGCCGTCGATGCGGATGGCGCCCTGATCCGGGTCGAAGGTCCGGTGCAGCAGGCCGAGCGTGGTCGACTTGCCCGAACCCGTGGTGCCGACGAGGGCCACGGTCTCGCCGGGCTTGGCCGCGAACGAAACGCCGTCGAGGGCTTGGCGGCGACCGTCATAGGAGAAGGCGACGTTCTCGAACTCCACCGCGCCCTCGGGGCGGGCGAGCGGCTTGGCATGCGCCCGGTCGCGCACGGTCGGCACGGTGTCGAGCACCTCGAAGAACTCGCGCATCTTCGGAGCCTGCATGAACACCCCGTTCACGAAGGTGACGACGTGGTCGAGCTTGGTCACCAGCATGGTGGCGAGGCTCATGAAGGCGACGATCTCGCCGACGGTCGCCGCACCCTTCTGGTGCAGGGCGATACCGGTGATGAAGATCGCCGTCATGGTCAGCGTGCCCGACGCGCGGGTGGCGACGTTGGCGAGCGCCCACCACGACAGAACCGGGATCTGCACCTTCAGCAGGTCGTGGATGATGGTGCGCATCGCTTCCTTCTCGGCGCGTGCGCGGGTGAAGGACTGGATGACGGCGACGTTGCCGAGCGCGTCGGAGGCGTGCGCCGCGAGGCCCGACTGATACTCCTCGACCTCGCACTGGAGCGTCTCGGTGCGGCGCAGGACGTAGGTCGCCAGCGCGGTGAAGATCAGCACCAGCACGACGAGGATCGCGCCGAGGCGCCAGTTCACGAACAGGGTCAGCGGCAGCAGCACGCCGACGGAGAGCAGGGCGGCGAAGTGCTCCCGGAAGAAGTTGAGCCAGATCCAGGCCATGCCGTTGGTGCCTTCCAGCATCGCCTTCAGCACCCGCCCCGAATGGTTCGAGGAGTGGAAGGCGATCGGCAGCTCCAGCACGTGCTCGAAGAAATTCGCCATGGTGGCGAGCCGGTTGCGATGCGCCAGCCGGTCGGAATGGAGGGCGATGGCCACGCCCGCGCCGATGGTGAACAGGCCGAACACCACCCAGGCGACGATCCACGGGGCGAGCGCGCTGGCGGGCGCGTCCTTCGAGAGGTGCGTCAGGCCGTCGATGATGCGGCCCATGATCAGCGGCTCGGCGAAGGCCGCCACGGCCAGCGCGACGTTGGCCGCGATCAGGCCCACGGCCAGCCGCTTCTCCGCCCCGAGCAGGCCGAGCACCCGCGCATAGAGACGAATCATCGACATCTGGTTTCGCTCCCCCGTCCCGTCCGGCCGCATCGCGGTATCCGGCTCGTGAGACCCGCCGGGAGACATCCCGACCCCGACGATCGCGACCGCGCTCAGGCGGTTTTCGGTCCGTCGGTGCGAGACTTATGCCCCGCCTCCCCTGAACGGCACATGACGCGCCATCGACGGGTTCGGCAACGTCTTTACGCTTCCTTCAGCCTGTTTTTTTAGACCTGTGACGAGTGCCCGCAGGCGGGCAGGATCGGGCGTCGCGTCTCATGGATCTCGCAACCGGTGTCGGGCTGCTCGGCGGCGTCGGCGTGGTGTTCACGCTCATCATGATCGACGGCGGCAACTTCGCCGCCTATTTCGACAAGCACGCCGTGATCGTCATCTTCGGCGGCTCGGTGATGGCGACCATCATCCGCTTCCCGTTCTCGGTGATCGCCCACGGCGTGCCGATGGGCTTGCGCTACGCCTTCACCATGCGCGCGGTGAAGCCGCACGACCTGATCGAGGAGATCACCCGGATCGCCGAGGTGGTGCGCAAGTCGGGCCCGATCGCGCTGGAGAACATGGAGATCAACGATCCCTTCCTGGCCCAGGGCGCGCGCTACATCGCCGACGGCTACGACCGCGACTTCATCCGCGACACGATGGAGCGCGACCGCGACAACTTCCTGATGCATCTCGACGAGGGCTCGAAGATCTATCGGGCGTTCGGCGACTGCGCGCCTGCCTGGGGCATGATCGGCACCATCCTCGGCATGGTGACGATGTTCGCCAACATGTCCGACCCGTCGAAGCTCGGCCCCGCCATGGCGACCGCCCTGCTCGCCACCCTCTACGGCGCGCTGATCGCCAACCTCGTGGCCCTGCCGATCGCCGACAAGCTGCATGTGAAGGTCGAGGAGGAGGACGTGTCGCGCTCGCTGATCATCGACGGCATCCTGCTGATCCGCGACCAGAAGAGCGCCTCGCTCGTGCGCGAGATGCTGATCGCCTACCTGCCGGCCAACCACCGCGCCGACCTCGTCGCCGAAGCGGCGTGATTCTGAAGTTGCCCCGCTCCCGCGGGGCGCCCGGCGGACGACCGCCGCCGCGCATGCGCGCGGGCGAACCGCGATGGTGTGGGCACCATCGCGGTCCGGTTCGAGGAGGATGAGTCCGTGGCCAAGAAGAAGCGCGGCGGCGCGCATGGCGGTCACGGCTGGTTCGTGACCTTCGCCGACCTGATGGCGCTCCTGATGAGCTTCTTCGTCATGATCGCCGCCTACTCGACCCAGGACCAGAAGAAGCTGCAGGTGGTGGCGGGCTCGATGCGCGACGCCTTCGGCACCAACAAGGAATCGCGCTTCGCCGGCATCATCGAGCAGAACGGCCTGCCGACGGCGGACAAGGTGAAGTACCTGCGCGACGTGCCCCCCGAGCGGGCGACCGACCGCACCACGCCGCCCCAGCTCGACAGCGGCCTCGACGACGGCATCCCCGACCGCGGCTACCCGGAGGCGTTCGGCCAGGCCGCCGCCTCGCTGCGGCAGGCGATGCAGGACATGCCGGAGGTGGCGGAACTCTCGAAGAACATCATCATCTCGCCGAGCCGCCGCGGGCTCGACGTGGCGATCGTCGATCAGGACGGGCGCTCGATGTTTCCGGAAGGATCGAGCCGGCCCTACGACCGCACCCGGCGCCTGCTGGAAAAGCTCGTGCCGACGATCGCGCGCATGCCCAACCGCATCGTGGTGACGGGCTTCACGGCGACGCCCCGGCCGGGCCAGCGCGACACCGCCCCGCCCTGGGAGCTGTCCGCCAACCGCGCGCTCAGCGTCCGCGAAATCCTGGCCGCCGCCGGATTGCCCGAGGACCGGTTCGCCTCGGTCGGCGGCAAGGCCGACACCGAGCCGATGTTCCCCGACAACCCCTACCTCGCGGCCAACCGCCGGGTGACGGTAACGCTGCTGTCCGAGCCGCCGCCCACGCCGAACGGCAAGGGCCTGCCATAGTTTTCTGGGTTTTTACCGGCGGCTCATCCACCCCTCCCCCCTCATCCTGAGGTGCGAGCGAAGCGAAGCCTCGAAGGAGGGCTCCAGGGATCGCTGAGCGAACTGGAGCCCTCCTTCGAGGCCCCTGCGCGGCAGCTCAGGATGAGGGGGATGGGTGGGAGGAGCGGCTACTTCGCCACCAGCAACGCCCAGTACACCTTGTACTTCGAGCCCGGCGCGTAGGCGGTCGCGATGCCCATGCGGGTCGCGTCGCCGTTCAGCATCACGGCGCGGTGCGGGGGGCTGTCGCGCCAGCCGGAAAACGCTTCCGCGAGGGTATGGTACCCCGCCGAGAGGTTGGCGTCGGCGCCCTCGTAGCCCAGCCGCGTCACGGCGCTGCGCACGGTGCGGCTGCTGCTCGGGCGGTCGGCGGCGGCCATAGATGCCGCCTCGGCTTCCGCGAGCCGCTGCAGGTCGGGATCGAGCCGCAGCGGCGCCTCGCCGTTGTTGCCGCGATAGGCCGAGATCATGTCCCGCGCCGCCCCTGCATCGAGCGCGGTCGAGGCGGTGGTCAGCGGCAGGTACAGGCTCCCGAAGCCCGCCTCGGGCGTCGTTCGGCTCGCGCAGCCCTGAAGCAGGGCGGCGAGGGCGAGAGCCGCGGCGGCGGCGACATGAGGCAGGCGTGCAGGCACGAATCCATTTCCCGTGGGCAATAGACTTAGGTGGGCACGGCCGGGCTTATGCTCAAGGGCTTATGATCAAGAGCTTGGGCTCAAGAGGCTCGGCGTCAGCTCGTCTGGCCGAGCTTGCGCCGTCCCGCTTCCCACTGGCCTTCGCCGCGCCGCGATTCGTCGCGCGAACCGGCGGCCGGTTCGGACAGCGCCACCGTCTGCGACGCGCCGACCGCGTGGGCGATCTGGCCCAGCGCGTCGCGCACCGGCTCCAGCCCCTGCACGGTGATGAAGCTCGACGCCGGGCCCATGGCCGGGATGAACTCGGCCTCCGAGAGCGCCTTGAACACGGAAAAATTCAGATCGCTCTGGACCTTCTGCGTGAGGTTCACGTCGACCACCATGGCGATCAGCTCGAATTCGAGGAAGGGATCGCCGATCTTCTTGAACACCACCCGTGGCGGCGGCTGCTTCAGCACGTCCGCGTGGCTCGCGGCGCATGCCACCATCATCTCGGCGGCGCGCACCGGGTCTTGGTTGCGCAGGACGTTGACCCCGATGATGACCCGGCCGGTGCGGTCGCCGCGGACGCGGTTCTTGACGATGCCGGAGATCAGGTTCGAGTTCGGTACGATCACGGCCGAGCGGTCGAAGGTCTGGATCTCGGTCGAGCGCACGGAGATGCGCTTCACGATGCCCTCGGAATCGCCGATCAGCACCTGATCGCCGACGCGGATCGGGCGCTCCCACAAGAGCAGCAGACCCGAGACGAAGTTGTTGACGATCGATTGCAGGCCGAAACCGATACCGACCGACAGCGCGCCGGCCACGATCGTCAGCTTTTCGAGGCTCAAGCCCAGATACGAGAAGGCCAAAGCCAGCGCGAGCAGGAAGCCGACATAGCCGGCCACCGTCGAGATCGAGTTACGTAAGCCCGCGTCGAGGTCGGTCGCGGGCAGGTAGGTGTTCTCCAGCCAGCGCTGGATGCCGCGGGTGATGAAGACGCCGACCGCCAGAATGGTGATGCCGAGCGCGATGGCGGACAGCGAGATCGTGACGTCGCCGATCTTGAAGCCGAAGAAGGCCGTGCGGATCGAGGAGAACACGTCGGTCGAATCGAGGCCCCAAGGGGCCAGGATCAGCAGCGCGGCAATCGCGATCAGCAGCACGCGGGCCGCGCCGGTGGCGAGCACGGCGATCTGATCGAGCGAGCGGCGGCGTAGCCCCGTATTGGCCTGGAGCGTCGTGGCGATGCGGGTCTCACCGCTCAGGGAGCCGCCGATCAGCGTCTCGGTGCTCGTCATCATCAGCCACAAGAGGACGATGAGCCCGCCCGCCCAGATCAACTGATCGACGAGGAAGGACGAGAGCGCGACGTAGCCGACGAGCGGCGCCACCGCGATCACCACCGCCGCCGCCCAGCCGAGCAGCCGCAACGGGCCGCCGATGTTGCTTGAGGTCTCGGTGGCGACGTAGGGGCCGAAGCAATCCTCCTCCTTCGCGGCCGTGTCGGCGAAGCGGTGGAGGCCGATGGCGAGCAACGCCGCGGCGGCGACCGCGCCGAGGCCGCGGGTGGCGATCGAGATCGGGAGTGCGGCGTAGATCGCGGTGTTCAACGCCTCCAGCGACTTCGAGACCGTGATGACGACGGCGATGGAGACGGCCAGCGCCGAGATGCGCCACGCGGCGGCGTCCGAGACCGGGGCCGGGCGCCATGCGGGCTTGCCGACGGCGAGCAGCGCGTCGGCGGTGGCCTGGACGAAGGCCACGAAGGCGAAGCCGCCGACGATGGCGCTCGCCACCGGCAGGAACCGCACCGGCAGGAGTTCGGTGGCGTCGAGCGCGTAGTAGATCGCGTAGCTGCCGGCCACCGCGGGCAGCGTGCCGAGCAGCAGCACCCGCCACGCCGCCAGCAGCTTGCGGCGGCGGGAAGGATCGGTGACCGCGGTGTCGCGCCGCCCGAGCCGCGGGGCGATGTTGCGGCGGCCGAAATAGAGCGCGAAGGACAGGCCGAAGGCGAGCCCGAGCACCAACAGGTTCCACAGCGTGCCGTTGCGGCGGAACAGCGTGACGGTGTCGTCGAAGCCGGACTCGATCGAGTTGACGTCGCGCGGGATGTCGGCGGCGACGCGCATCCACAGGTCCGGGCTCAGAAGCGAGGACGAGCGCTCGAACAGGCCGCGGGTGAAGGCGGCGCGGCGGCGGTTGGCGATCTGATCGACGATCTGGTCGCTCTGGACGAGAAGCGACTTGGCGAGCCGCTGGGTGCCGTCGACGTCGTTGACCGCCGCCTCGCGCTCGGCCCGCTCGCGGGCGACGTCCTCGCCCTCCTCGCCTTCCTTGGGCTTCGGACCGATCTGCTCGAGCCGCTCGCGGGCGGCGTCGAGACGGGGGCTCAGCGCGTCGATGATGGTGCGCAGGCGGTCGGCGACGGCGTCGAGCCCGTCGCGGGCGCGGCTGAGGTCGCCGGGGCCGACATTGGGGCCGGTGATCGCCTTCTCGCGGGTCTCGAGGTCGGTCTTGATGTCCTCCAGCCGGTCGCGGACGGTCTGCAACGCCTCCGAGACCGGTGTTTTCGGAGTTGCCGGCTTCGCGGCGGGGGCCGGCGCTGGGGCCTGCGCGCCCGGAGCCGGGGCCGCTTGCGGCGCGGGTGCGGCCTTCTGGGCCGGCGCGGGCGCTTGCGCTGGGGGCGCCGCCGGCTGTCCCTGGCCGGTGGCCGCGTTCGGCAACAGGGCGCTGGCACCGAGGGCGGCGATCAGCGTGGCGCTGCGGGCGAGGCGGCGGAGGCCGGGGAGCAATCGAGGCATCGTCATCCTGTGCCGGAGGAATCGGGGTGTTTTGGATATTTCGGGGCACGCCCCGCATGGCATCGCCCAACAGCTAGGGCCCATCCATGAGCCTGCCGAGGGGCCATGATCCAAACGCGGGGGGGCCCTCCCGCAACGCAACGGACTGGCGGGCAAGGCCGGCCTCTCCTGCGCCCGCAATGGGGCGAAACCGTGCGGTCTGCCGATTTCGCGAGATTCGGCTGCCGGGGCGGGGATAAACGCCGGCCGCGACGACACGGCGTGGACCATCGCCTTCACAAGGCTGTCACGCTGATATTAGACTAAGCCGCGATGGACTTGGCCATATCCTCACGCAGCGAGGAGGCGGCGCTGATCGTCCGCCCCGCCACGCTTGGGACCGCGCCGGCACGTTCCGCCGGACGGGAGAAGCGTCGCCGTCAGGATACCCCCTATCAGGATGCCGTGCGCCCGGTTCCGACCCTGTCGGAGTCCGGGCTTCCGCCATGGCGGGTGCGGCATGGGCCTTCCGGACTTCCTCCGGCCGAGGCCGCGGCGCCACCGGGCGCCGCCGCGAGCAGCGAGTGGCGTCGATGATCGATCTCCAGACCCTGGTCCTCAACGCGGATTACCGGCCGCTCTCCTACAATCCGCTGTCGTTATGGTCGTGGAAGGACGCCTTCACGGCCCTGTTCCTCGACCGGGTCACGCTGGTGGCCAATTACGACGTCGAGGCGCACAGCCCGAGCCGGTCCCTGAAGGTGCCGAGCGTGGTGGCCCTCAAGAGCTACGTGGCGCTGGCCCGCAGCCCCGCCTTCACCCGCTACAACATCTACCTGCGCGACACCTTCAGCTGCCAGTATTGCGGCCTGCGCCTGCCCTCGGGAGGCCTGACCTTCGACCACGTGGTGCCGCGCTCCCGCGGCGGCCTCTCGACCTGGGAGAACGTCGTCGCCGCCTGCTCGCCGTGCAACCTGCGCAAGGCCAACCGCACGCCGGCCGAGGCCGAGATGCCGCTCCTCAACGAGCCGCATCGCCCGACCCGCCACGAGCTGCACCGCCGCCAGCCGGAATTCGACCACCGGCAATACCACCACACCTGGCTCGACTATCTTTATTGGGACAGCGAGCTGGAGAATTGAGCCGCGGCCTGACCGGCTCAGGCTCATCCCACCCAAATCCCTCATCCTGAGGTGCCGCGCCAGCGGCCTCGAAGGAGGGCTCCAGAAATCTCAGCGATCCCTGGAGCCCTCCTTCGAGGCTTCGCTTCGCTCCGCACCTCAGGATGAGGTGATTTGATTGGAGACGATCCGATCCAGCAGGCCCCGAACGCTCAGCGCAACGCCTGCGGCGGCTCGTTGTAGATCGGCTGGTTCGTCGCCCGCGGCTGGTAGCCCTGGCTGGTGGTGCCGACGACCGGCGGCGGCGCCCGAAAAACCGGGCCGGGCGGCGGCAGGCGGAAGCGCGGCCGCGGATCGCGATAGGGCACGTCCGGCGGCAGCGGTTGGGCCACCGCCGACGTGGCCAACAGGCCGGCTGCCGCGGCGAGGATCGGGAGCGTGTGCCGCATGGGGCTGCCTTGCCGGTTCGAGCGCGTCAGAATTTTACGGAGGCACCGCCGCGGACGGTGTTGACCTCGGCGCTGTGGCCCTTGAAGTCGTTGAACAGCACGTACTGATATTCGCCGCGCAGCAGGATGTTCGAGGTCACCGCAAATTCGAGGCCGGCGCCGAGCGCGACGCCGCCGATCGTCACCTTCTTGGAGCCGCCGTAGATATCCGCCCGGTAGGGTACGCCGGTGCCCGGATTGGCCTGGTCGAAATAAGCGTAGCCGTAGTGGTTGACGAAGGCTGGCGGGTTGGTCGAACCGATATTCGAAAGATAGGTCGCCCTGTCGTAGCCATAATGCTGGATCGCTACGGTGTCGGTCACGGTGGCTCGGCCCACCGCGAGACCGCCGGTTACGAACGGCAGGAAGGAGCCAACGGCGTAGCCGAGGCGGCCACGAATGGTGCCGTACTCCTGAAGCTCGGTACTCGCGACGCCTTCCAGCGCGACCGTGTTGAGATAATTATCCGATGTCTGCCAGAAGCGGGCGATCTTGTCGTGGCTCGAACCCTTCTTGCCGAAATAGGTATAATCGGCTTCGAAGCCGAAGACGATGTCATCGAACTGAACGTTGTAGCCGACGAAGGCACCGTAGCTCGGCCCATTCTCGTGAACGGAGCGAGACGAGAGAAGATCCGATGCGCGCAGCTTATTTGCGTCGGCGGTATCGTTCGGATCGTTGCTACGCGGCGGCTCGACGGTTGAATAACGAAGGGCATTCTCGACGATCGGTCGGAACGCACTCTTGAAGCCCAGACCCGCGGACGAATACCCGCCGTGCCCGCCGACATAGAACCCGCTCCAGTCGATCACCGGGGCCGGGGCATAGCCGTCGTCGGCGCCGCGCAGGTAGCCGTAATCGAGGTCGGCGGCGGTGACAGTGGTGGCCGATGCAAGAACAGCCAGGAGACCCAGGGTCGCGATACGCATCGTCATCGTCCTCAAGGCACCGGAGCCGAACGCTGCGCCGGGCTGACCGTACCGTCTTACTTCGGTAACCTTAATTTTCTGTTCCGGAGACGGTTGGGAGGGCGTCCCGAATGCCGTGAATGCGGTGAGGATTGGGGGCGCATTCGCCTATGTCGCGCTTGCGAAGCGCACCGCTGACGCCGATGACCCGGCTCAGAAAAACCCGCCTCTTCGTTGCAAGGCGAGGCGTAAGCAATCCAGCGCTCCGCACTCCCCGGAACGGCCGCTTCCGCGCAGTTTCGCCCTCTCGGAACAGGTCGCGCCCTGGATTGCTTACGCCTCGTCTCGCAATGACGGAGCCGCCGGATCACCGTGGCGCCAGCGCCGCCCCGTCGCTGCCGTGGGTCATTCCCAGGACCCAGCGGCGCAACGCCTCGGCCCAGGCCGGGCGATGGCCGGCGCCGTCTTCGATCACTACGGTGGCGGTCATGCCGGCGACCAGCGTCACCTCCGGCGGCACGCTTGCGATGCGGATGCGCACCGGTACGCGTTGGGCCAGCCGCACCCAGGTATAGACCGGATCGACGTTGGGCAGCCCCTGCGTGCTCGGCGCGGCGTTGGCGGTGGAGATGCCGAGCGTCAGGCTCTCGACCGTGCCGTGGAGCGGGCTCGCATAGCCCATCAGCGCCATCTCGGCGGCGGCGCCGACGTGGACATGGGCCATCTTCGTCTCCTCGAAGTAGCCGTCCACCCAGAAGGAATCGGTATCGATCACCCGCATGTTGGCGGTGCCGGTGGAGGCGAAGTCGCCGACCCGCAGCAGCAGGTTGGTGACGCGCCCGTTCACCGTCGAGCGGACCTGCGTTCGCTCGAGATTCTTCTTCGCCTGGGCGAGCTGCGCCTTGGCGGTGTCGAGCGCGGCCTCGGCGATCTTGGCGGTGCCGGCATATTGCTGCTTCTCCTCGACCGAGGTCGAGACGGTGGAGAGCGCCGCGCGGCGCGCCGCTTGCGCCTGCTTGACCTGAAGGTCGGCCTCGCGGTTCTTCATCTCGGCTTCCGCTGAGGTCACCGCGACCTCGAAGTCGAACGGATCGATGACGTAGAGCACATCGCCGACCTTGACCTCTTGGTTGTCCTCCACTTTCAGCGCGACGATCGAGCCCGAGACCTGGGGGGCGATGTTGGCGACCTGCACCCGCACCCGCCCGTCGCGGGTCCAGGGCGCGGTGACGTAGAACTGCCAGACGATGGTCGCGGCGAGCGCGGCTAGGATGAGGATCGCTGCGGTCGCCGTGAGCCGCAGCGCCCTACCGAACCGCAGGCGCCGCCCGGCCCGCGGTGACTTGGTCGAGCGGGCGGCCTCGCGGGGTGCGCGCGGTTCGTCTTCGGCGACCTCTTCCTCGGCGTCGCGGCGGGCGGCTTCATCGGTCTTCACAGCAGCACCACGACGAGGGCGAGGACGCAGACATAGATTCCGGCCTCCGCCAGCGGCGGATTGGCCACGTATCGGCCGAGCCGGATCCAGCGGAACAGGACGCGCAAAGCCACGAGGATCGCGAAGGCGACCAGCGCGTCGAGGACGAAGGGCGAGATCAGGACCCCGCCGAGGGTTATGTCGTGGCGCATCGCCTTCAAGAACTCGGACGTGAGAGGCGCCGGAAGAAGCGACCGTGCTGCCGGATAACGCGCGAGGCCGTCGCCAGATCGGTCGCCGCCCGCGCCAGCATCAGCCGTACCTCCCGCCCCTCCCCGCCCGCCGCGCGAATGAGGTCGGCGGCGGCCCGGTCGAGGCCGTCCGAGCGGCCGGCGGCGAGCGCCTCGCGGGCCTGCCCGATCCGCTCCGCGAGGCCCCCGACGGGGCGCAACTGGCGGAGTTGCGCATGGGCGCGGGCGGCGGCGGCCTCCAGTTGGGCCAGCGCGAAGGCGTGGTGCAGGCTGGCGCGCCGCACCGCGCCGCTGCCGGAATTCCAGGCCGAGAACTGGACCAGCCGGTCGGCGTTCAAGCTGGTTCGAGCCGTGGCGTCGCCCCCCTCCCCCGAGAGCGCCTCGACGAGGTCGCGCCGGGCTTCCTCAAGCGCGAAGGCCCGGTGCTGCGAGGCCGAGATCGGCAGGACGAGCCGCACCGTCAGGAACAGGATGATCGCGGCAATCACCACCAGCAGCGCGTTCATCAAAAAAGTCTGCGGATCGTAGCTCTGCGGGTTCTCCGGCGCGATCAGCACGGGGGTGAAGACCAGGGTGATGAAGCCCACCGTGAAGGTCGGCGGGTTGAGCGACAGGAAGCAGGCCAAAAACACCACCGGCGCCAGGGCGATGGCGAGCAGCGGGAAGCCCTGGTTGCCGTTGAGCATCACGAACAGGATCGTGCCGGCGCAGAGCGCGGCGAGCGGCATGCCGATCAGAACGCCCCGCGCGAACTTTTTCGGGTCCGGCGTCACCGAGGAGAGCGCGCAGGTCGCGGCGACCTGCACCAGGGCGAAGGAGGTCTGCGGCAGGCCGGCCAGGATGAAGAAGCCCGCCGTCAGCCCGAAGGCGATGGCGACGCGCAAGGCGGCGCGCAGGGCCACTTGGAAGTCGCGATGCGTCGGCAGCGCCGTGTCGCGCAACGGCTTGTGCCCGTCCCCGAGCGCGCGCAGCCCATCCTCGGCGAAGGTCGCGGCGTTGGCGACATCGAGCGCGCGCTGAAGCGCCATCACCTCGTCGATGGGGCGCGTCCCGTCCTTGAGGCCCTCGTCCACGAGATCGCGCAGGCGGGCGCCGTCACGCTCCAGGTCTTCGGCCGAACGATCCTCGGAGACCGCGCGCAGGGCGAGCGCGTGGGCCTCGCGCACCAGCGGATCGGGCTCGCGCAGCCGCGCCATGGCGGCGGCGAGCGCACGGCTGGCGGCGGCCAGCACGTAGAGCGCCGCGATGGCGCTGCGGGCGCCCGCGGCCCGGTTCACGCCGTCGTCGAGTTCGCCCGCGATAGCGCCGGCATCGGCCCGCATCGGCGCGATGCCGCCGATCAGCACTGCCGTCCGCTCCGGGCCGGGATCGCCCTTCGTTAAAGCTTCGCGGGCGAAGCTTTTGGCCGAGACCAAGGCCGCGGCGAGCCGCGGGCACAAGCCCTGCCACGTGCTGGGCGAGGCCAGCGCGTCGTTGATGAAGGTGATCGTGACGATGGCCACCGTAATCGCCGCGATGCGCCCGACCGCGGCGTCGAACGTCGTCTGCGGTGCGTCGATATGGGCGACCGCAATGATCGCGACCGTGTAGCCCGAGAGCATCGCCCCGTAGGCCCGCGTGTCCTGCAGGAACTGCGCGACGAACACGCAGACGCCGAGCCAGACCGTGAAGCCGACGAGCAGCAGCACCCGATCCTGCGCGAACAGGGCCATCAAGAGAATCGCGACGGCACCGCCGATCAGCGTGCCGAGGAAGCGGTAGAGCGCCTTCGAGAGCGCCTGCCCGCGCTTGGGCTGGGCCAGGATCGCGACGCCCACCGCCGCCGAGGAGGCGCTGTCGAGCTGGAGCCAGAACGCGGCGTAGAGCGCCAGCACCATGGCGAGCCAGATGCGGAAGCCGAAGGCCCAGGCCGCGGGCTTGGGCACCCAGCGGTCGAGGGTGTCGAGGACGCGCGCGCCGAAGCCGTGCGCGTCGGCCTCGGCCCGGCTCATCGCATCGGCTCGGGCGTAGGGGCGGCGTCGCGGGCGCGGTTCGCCACCCGCGCCTGCCACAGGCAGAGCAGCGGCGCGAGGCCGAGTTCGAGCACCAACGCGGCCAGCATCGTGAACGAGGGAACGCCGGTCAGCGCCAGCCCGAGCAGGCGGGCGAGCCCACCGAGCACGACGACGAGGGTGAGGAACCGGAACAGCGTGGTCTTGCCCTCGATCCCCGGCACGCAGGTGAGGAACAGGAGTCCGAGGCCGGTCTGGAGCCCCGAGAGATAGCGGAAATGGCTGTCCGCCGAGACGTTGACCGTCGGGTTGGTACTGACGCCGTCGATGCCGGTCAGCACCCCGTAGAGCCCGGCCGCGACAGGCAGCAGCGCGACGAGCGCGACCGTGCGCTGGAGGAGACGGCGCTCACGCTGCATGCGTCTGGGACTCTTCGATGCGACCGAACCGGCTCCCAACCCGCGCGGATCGCGTCCGGTTCACGCGAGGCACCGAAGCGCGCCCGTCAGGCCTTCTTCTCCTTCAGGCGCTTGACGCATTTGCTGTAATATTGCGGCCACTTGGGGCCCTGAGCGGTCTTCTCGGCGGCGGTCAGCGCGCGCCACTCGGCGCCGCACTTCTTCTGCCGCTCGCGCGCCGCCGACTGGGCGACGCTCGGCTCCTTCGCATTCTCCTTGGGCGCGTCCTTGGCGGCCGGCGCCGCCGTCGGCGCGGCTTGTGACAGGACAGGCGTCAGCAGGAGCGGGGCCGCGAGCGCCAGCGCGGCGAAAAGGCGAGAGAGCATCGGGAAACTCCGGTGGTCCGAGCCGGCACAATGCGCCGCCCGTAGGACGCATCTCAGCCGTATCCGGGTTGAAAGCGCAAGCGCCCGCCAGGCTTGCGCACGACGATCGTTTTCGCGTGAAGCGTAGCCGGACTCTTGGGCCGGTGCTTGAGCCCTTGGCCCGAACCGCGCTACGTCCTGCGGTGCGCCCGCGATCGCGGGTGGGCGCCTTCAATCCGGGATGCCAGCATGGCGGTGACGACGGGCCAGCCGATCGAGGTCCACACCTGGAGCACCCCGAACGGGTGGAAGATCCCGATCATGCTGGAGGAGTGCGGCCTCCCCTACCGCATCGTGCCGGTCAACATCGGCAAGGGCGAGCAGATGGCGCCCGACTTCCTAGCGATCTCGCCCAACAACAAGATCCCGGCCATCGTCGATCCCGACGGGCCCGGCGGGCAGCCGATCTCGGTGTTCGAATCGGGCGCGATCCTGCAATATCTCGGGCGCAAGACCGGCTGCCTCTACCCCGCCGACGAGCGCGCCCGCGTGGCCGTTGACGAGTGGCTGTTCTGGCAGGTCGGCGGACTGGGGCCGATGCTGGGGCAGGCCCACCATTTCCGCATCTACGCGCAGGAGAAGATCCCCTACGCGGTCGATCGCTACACCGAGGAATCCAAGCGCCTCTACGGCGTGCTCGACCGGCGGCTGGAAGGCCGCGCGCACGTGGCGGACGCCTACTCGATCGCCGACATCGCCTGCCTGACCTGGGTGAAGTTCCACGAGAAGCAGGGCGTGGCGCTCGACGCGCTCCCCAACGTCCGCCGCTGGCGCGAGGCGCTGCTCGCCCGCCCGGCGGTGCAGCGGGGGTTTTCGGCGATCTGAGCGCGTTTCCGGTCGTCCGTCCCAGGCCACCCTCCCCATTCTGAGGTGCCCGCCGCAGGCGGGCCTCGAAGGAAGGCTCCAGTACGCACGCGATCCCTGGAGCCCTCCTTCGAGGCTTCGCTACGCTGCGCACCTGAGGATGAGGGTGAGGCTTGGAGCGATCGCAGCCTCGGACCGTCTCGCCCTCGAAGAGCGAAGCCGAACAAGCTCCGGCAGGATTTGGAGAAGCAGACGGGCCGGCGTCTCTGCCGAGGGGATATCGCATCGCGCCGGCCCGCCGGCCTGCCCCGCCTTCGGGGGAGAGGCAGCGGGGCCAAGTGGGAACCTGCGCCGCCAATGATGCTGGAATGTTTCGGGTCCATCGGCTTTTGAGCAAAGCCGCGTGACCACGCGTTGCCTCCATATCGCGCCCCAGTCGAGGGCGATCCCGGGAGGATTCTTCATGATGCATGCCCTGTCGTTGCCGGCCGCCGTCGGTCTGGCCCTCCTGCTTGCCGCCGGTCCCGTCCGGGCCGAGCCCGAGAAGGCCGCGGTGTTCGATTTCCAGTTCGCCCATGGCGGGCCGACCGCGCCGACCGAGGAGGATCGCGCCCGCCTGCGTCGGACCAGCGACACCCTGCGCACGCTGCTCACCGAGAGCGGGCGCTACAGCATCGTCTCGACCGATCCGGTGCGTGAGGACGTGGCGAAGAGTTCGGACCTGCGCGCCTGCAACGGCTGCGCCGAGGATTTCGCCAAAAAACTCGGCGCGGACGCGGCGATCACCGGCGAGGTCCAGAAGGTCTCGAACCTGATCCTCAACATCAACGTCTACGTGAAGCCGCTCAAGGCAGGCGCCCCCGAGCAGGCCTACAGCGTCGATCTGCGCGGAAACACCGACGAATCCTTCGACCGCGGCATCCGCTACCTCGTGAAGAACCGCATGCTGGACGGGCGGTGAGCCCTCGCAAAAAATCGCGTCGACCAAGTCGTTGCCGGCTCACGGTTTTCGCGCGTTCGGCCTGTGCAGGGCGAATTCTTAAGAGCGTGGCCGCGGATTTCCATCTTGACGCCGGGTTGATCCAGTCGCAACCTCATCAAGTGCTTCGCGACGCAAAGCACATCGGCCAGGAAACGGCGTTGTCCGCACGTGGTTGCTTGGCGAAAGCTTGGAGGAGACAGGGATGACTCCACCGCAGCAGGATGCCGCAACGAAGGCCCGGGATTGAGTTCGGTCCCGGACTGAGCGGCCCCATACGAGCACCGGACGGAAGCGGCTCCCTAGGGGCGCAGAAGCGGCCGCCACGGCACGTCTTCGAACACGCACCAGCCCCACCTGTGGAGCGCTTCCGCCGCGGTTGTCACCGCGGCGGTTTTCGTTTGGATTGGATCAGACGATCAGGAAATCGTGGGCGGCGACGTAGGGGCGCTCCCCGTCGATCGCGTCGAGCACCGCGAAGGCGACGGCCTTCACGCCGCCCTTGCCGTCCGCATCGTAGGACAGTTGACCGGTCTTGCGATCGTAGAGGATCCGGTCGTCGGCATCGATCGCCCCCTTCGACAGGTCCTTGAAGGCGCTCTCGGCAAGCTGACCCGTGGCCAGCCCGCGGAAGATCGCGTTCTCCAGCCGGATCGTGTCCGCCAGCGACGAGAAGTCGGTGATGCGATCGACGTTGCCTTTGCCGAGGGCGGCGTCGAAGGAGAACGTGTCCCGCCAGCCCGAGCCAGTCAGGATGTCGGCCCCTTCGCGGCCGTTGAGGATGTCCTCGCCGTAGCCGCCGACCAAGGTATTGGCCCGGCTGTTGCCGGTCAGCTCGATCGGCTTCTCGTAGGGCTTCACCGGCTGCTCGACCTGCACGATCTCGATCGATTGGCCCTCGCGCAGGCGGAAGCTCACGGTGGTGAACACCGTGTCGGTGCCCTGCCCGTCCAACTCGATGACGAAGTCGCGGGCGTCGTCCACGTGGTAGATGTCGTCGCCAAGCAGGCCGCGCATCGCGTCGCCGCCCGTGCCGCCATTGAGGAGGTTGCCGCCGTCATTGCCGATCAGCACGTTGTCGAGCGCGTTGCCGCGCCCGTCGATCGCGGCCGTGCCGGTCAGGATCAGCTTCTCGACATCGTCGCCCAGGGCGTAATCGATCGAGGAGCGCACCGTATCGAAGCCGCCCTTCGACGCCTCGATGACGATGTCGTCGAACTGGTTGACGTAGTAGATGTCGTCCCCCTTGCCGCCGACCATGGTGTCGCCGCCCTTGCCCCCGACGAGGACGTCGTTGCCGTCGCCGCCTTCGAGTCGGTCGTTGCCACCGTAGCCGAACAGCTGGTCGTCGCCGTCTGCGCTCTTGATGAGCTCGGCGCGATCGCTGCGGGCTTCGCCCTTGATGAGGTCGCTCCCGTTCGTGGCGACCCCGACCTGCGTCAGGGGCTGCGACGACAGCGAGAAGATCTGGACGCTGCTGTGCACGCCCTTCACGGCGTTGTCGAAATCGACGATCAGGGCGAAACGGCCGCCTTCGAGCGCGACCGCCCTGACTTGGTCGATTAGGTTCCAATGGAGGCTGTAATCCTCCTTGAAGTGGAACAGATCGAACGTTTCGCCCGAGTAGTTGCCCTTTGCGTCGTAGAGATGCCCCTTCACGACCATGTCGGGAAAGCGCTCGCCTTCGAGGAGGCCGTCGTTGCTGTATTGCACGATCTGCAGCATGCGCCCGTCGGACAGCGTGATGAGCGCCTTCAGGTCGTCGATCTGGAAGTCCTTGTCCTGATGGAACTCCCCGCTCGCCTTGAAGCCCTCGGTCCCGTTCGGGACCCAGGTCTGGCCGTAGAGGTACCGGACGTCCGGCTTGGGCTCGGTGCCGGGGAAGCGCGGATAGCTGTCCGAGATGGTCTGGCCCTGGTAGCTGAGGGCGAAGGCACCGTCCGGAAGGGCCGTGATCTCGTATTCGATGGCGCGCGGGCTGCCGTCATCGACGGTGCCGGCCACGAACTTCGCGCCGACCGGTTGGCCGGTGGCGGTGAGGATGCGGGCGACGATGTCGGCCCGGCCCTCTGTCGACTCGATCCAAGTGACCACGAAGCGGCCGTCCGAGAGCGCGGTTACGACCGTCGAGCCGGGCTCGTCCGTCCTCAGGTCGCGGTCGAGGACGACGGTGCGGGTGATCTTGAGGTTGGAATCGAGCAGATCGACGGCCCGGAACTTCCCGGCCGCATCCTCGTCGATGCGGGCGACGGCGATCGAGCCCTTCTTGCCGTAGGCGACGCCCCCGTCGCTCGTCGACATGGGGGGCGCCATGATCTGCGTCAGCTCGGTGTCGTAGAGCGTTGCGACCACGCCCTTCTTATCGACCGTGCCGATGGTGATGTGCGTCCGCATGCCGAACGACACCAGCAGCGTCCCGTCGGTACCAAGTGAGGAATGGCCGAATCTCAGATCTTCGGCGAGTTGCAGAAGGGAGCCCTTCTGCCCACCCGTCGCGCCGACCGTGGCGACGAAATCTTCTTCGAGCGGCTCCTGGCCGTCCCTCAAGGTGAACCGCTCGAAAATGGCCTTGTATCCGCCATCCACGGTCGGAATGAGTTCGTCGATCTGACTGTATTTCCCGAACTTGCCGGTGTCGTATACTTCGCCGACGTGGACGAGTTGCACAGCCATCAGAGCGGTCCTTCGATAAAGGCCGAAGATGGTTAAGTGATTTGCCTCACGTTCTGCAAGTCGAGAATGTCATATCATAGTTATTGCTCGTCTTCGTTGCAGGGCCGCCACAGCCACGGCGGTACAGCTTGGCCGGCATCGCCTGCGATGGCATTCGCGGCCAGGGCCGCTGCGGCGTTCAGCGCCCCGCCAGCAGCGGCGACCATGTCGGGTCGGAGGCGAAGGACGGGGTCGGGACCGGCTGCTCGACCTTGCCGGTGATGTCGACCATGTAGAGCTTGCCGCCGCCCTGGCCGCCGGGATCGCGGAAGAACATCACGTACTGGCCGTTGGGCGCAAACGTCGGGCTCTCGTTGTGGAAGCCCTCGGTCAGCACCCGCTCGCCCGAGCCGTCGGGCCGCATCACGCAGATGGCGAAGCCCCCTTTGCGCTGGCGGGTGAAGGCGATGAGGTCGCCTTTGGGCGACCACGCCGGCTGCGAGGCCGAGCCCTCGCCGAACGAGACGCGGCGCGGGTTCGAGCCGTCGGCGCCCATCACGTAGACCTGCTGCGAGCCGCCGCGGTCGGATTCGAACACGATCTGGCTGCCGTCCGGCGCATAGGAGGGCGAGGTGTCGATGGCGAGCCCCTGGGTGACCGGGGTCTGGGCCTTCGAGGCGATGTCCACCGTGACGATGTCGGCGTTGCCGCCCTGCTGCACGCTCATCACGAGGCGGCGCCCGTCCGGCGAGAACCGGGGGCTCGCACTCATGGAGGCGAAGTTGCCCACCGTCTGGCGCTGGCCGGTCTCGAGGTCGATCATCTGCACCTTGGGCTGCTGGCCGGTCGCCTGGGTCATGAAGGCGATGTCCTGGCCGGCCGGCGAGTAGCGCGGCGCCACCACGGCGACGTCGCCGCCGCCGGTGAGCGCGCGCACGTTGGCGCCGTCCTGATCCATCACCATCAGCCGCTTGCGGCGGTGCTCCTTGGGGCCGGATTCGTCCACGAACGCCACGCGGCTGTCGAACCACGGACCGAGACCGGTGATCTTGGTGTAGACCGCGTCCGACACGAGGTGCCCGGTGCGGCGCGCGTTGGCGACGTCGGTGCCGTATTGCTGGCCGGCCATCTGCTGGCCCGAACTCACGTCCCACAGCCGGAACGCCACGGTGAGGCGGCCCGAGGCGTCGCGCCCGACCCGGCCGGTGACCAGCGCCTGCACCCCCGTGCCCTTCCAGGCCTCGAAGTTCGGCGCGGCGTCGAAGCTCGGTGTCTCGGGGAAGCGCGCCTTCTCCAGCGGGGTGAAGTAGCCGGAGCGGCGCAGATTGTTGGTGATGACGCTGCCCACCAGGGTGCCGAGGCTGGCGTCCCCCGAGAAGTCCGCGACCGCGATCGGCATCGGCTGGAACGCGCCGCTTCCGATGCGCAGCTGAAGCTGGGCATGGGCCGGGGTCGCGGCCGGCAGCGTCAAGGCGAGGATACCGAGCGCGGCCGAGAGCGCCGGCAGGAGGGCGCGCCGGGTAATGGTTTTTCCAGGCATGGGAAGTCGTCCGAAGAGGTTCGCTGGGAAACGGTAAGGCGCCGGGCGTTCTGGCTCAGACGGGCGAGAACTCGAACTCGGCGTTGATGGCTTTCCAGTCGTTGTAATACGGCGCGTACTGGGCCGGGATCTTGTAGGGCGCGCAACGCCGCACGGCGCGCAAAGCCGCCTGGGCGATCGACTGATCGACGGCGTTGGCGCCGCCGCGCATGATCCGCGGCTCGTTGGTGAGCGAGCCGTCGGGGTTCAGGCGGATGTCGAGCATCGGCAGCACCACGCCCTGCGCCGCGCCGGGGGGCGCCGAGTAGCACCGCTCGATCTGTTGCTGCAGCATGCCGACCAGCGCGTCGCGCAGCGACGGCGACAGCTTTTGCGCGTTGCCGCTCGCCGCCCCGAGCGAGGCCGTGCGCTGCACCTCGCGCCCGGTCGAGCCGGTCGATTGCGAGGCGGCATTCGAGGCCAGCATCTGGCGGATGTCGCCCGCGTTGAATTTTTCGGCGAGCGCCGCCTGCTGGCGCGCCTTGGCTTCGGCGTCGGCCTTGGCCTTCGCGTCGGCCATCGCCTTGGCCTTGGCTTTCGCAGCCGCCTCGGCCTTCGCCTTCGCGTCGGCTTCCGCCTTGGCGGCCGCGTCCGCCTTGGCGTCGGCGAGCTGCTTCTGATGCTCGGCCTCGCGGGCCTTGGCCTCGGCTTCCGCCTTTGCGGCTTCTTTGGCCTCCGCGTCCGCCTTGGCCTTCGCCTCGGCCTTTGCCGCTTCCTTGGCTTTCGCGTCGGCCTTCGCCTTGGCTTCGGCCCTGGCCTTCGCTTCCGCCTTTGCGGCTTCCTTCGCCTCGGCCTCGGCCTCCTCGCGCTCGATCAGCTTCTGCAATTCCTCGCGCTTCTCGGCCTCGGCCTTGGCCGCAGCCTTCGCGACTTCCGCCTTGGCGGCGGCGTCGGCCTTGGCTTTCGCCTCCGCCTTGGCCTTGGTCTCGGCCGCTTTCGCGGCTTCGGCCTTCGCGGCCTCTGCCTTGGCGGCAGCCGCCTTTGCGGCGGCGGCCTCGGCCTCGTCCTTCACCGGGTCGGCGGTGTCGGAGCGCAGCGGCATCGCGTCGGCGGAGGCGACCTTCATGTCCGCGGTGCGGGTGGGCGCGGTCGGCGCATCCACCTTCGCGTTCTCGGGCTCGCGCTCCTCGATTTTTTCGGAGATGCGCTCGGCGCGGTTCGGCGTGTTCTCGGGCTTCTCGGCGTCGCGCTGTCCGCGCGTCATCTGCGAGAATTCCTGCTCGGTCATGACCTCGACCGGCACGCCCTCCTGCGCGTCGGGGAGCGCCGGCGCGGCGACGGCGAACAGGGCCGCGCCCAGCACCGCGGCATGCGCGGCGCCCGAGATCCAGACGCCCGGTTCCCGGCGATCGAAGTCCTTGAACGGCCAGCGCAGAGCCACGGGTCCGCGAACTCCCTAGTTGTCCGGCTCGGTGACGAGGGCGACCTTCTTGAAGCCGCCGCCGGTTACGATCGCCATCACCTGCGCGACGCGGCCGTAATCGACCCGCTTGTCGCCGCGCACGAACACGCGGTCCTCGGTGCCGGACTTCGCGTTCTGCATGAGCTGGGGGATGATGTCGTCGTCGCGCAATTCCGACTCGCCGAGATAGACCTCGCCGGAACGGCGGATCGACAGCGTGATCGGCTTCACGTCGGAATTGAGCGGGCTCGCCTTCGATTGCGGCAGGTCCAGCGGCACGCCGACCGTCATCATGGGCGCCGCCACCATGAACACGATGAGGAGCACCAGCACGACGTCGATGAACGGCGTCATGTTGATCTCGTTGATCGCTCCGGTGCCGCGGCGACCGCGGCGGCGGCGCTTGCCGCCGCCCTTCGCGCCGTGCGTCATGGCCATGGAATTGGCTCCGCTTCGGACGGGATCAGGCGGCGAGCGACATGCGCTCGTCGATCTGGCGGGACAGGATCGCCGAGAACTCGTCGGCGAAGCCCTCCAGCCGCGACTGCGACTTGGCGACCGAGGCCTGGAGCTTGTTGTAGGCGAGCACCGCGGGGATCGCCGCGAACAGGCCGATGGCGGTGGCGAACAGCGCTTCGGCGATGCCCGGCGCCACGACGGCGAGCGAGGTGTTCTTGGAGGCCGCGATCGAGGTGAAGGCGGTCATGATGCCCCACACGGTGCCGAACAGGCCGATATACGGGCCGGCCGAGCCGATCGAGGCGAGGAACAGGAGCCGGGAATCGAGCCGCTCGACCTCGCGCTGGATCGTCACGTCGAGCACCTTGTCGATGCGCTGCGACAGCGAGTGGATCTGCCGGCCCGAGCCCTCGAACGAGCGCTTCCACTCGCGCATGGCGGCGACGAACAGCGCGCCGAGCCCCGTCGGCTGGCGGTCGTTGAACGAGCGGTAGAGTTCCTCCAGCGAGCGGCCGGACCAGAACGCCTCCTCGAAGGCGTCCATCTCGGCCTCGACCCGGCGGAACAGCAGCGTCTTGTCGACGATGATCGACCAGCACCAGATCGAGGCGCCGAGCAGCCCCACCATCACGAGCTTGACGACGAAGTGGGCCTGCCAGAACAGGCCGAACAGGCTCATGTCCACGGCTGGGGCGGCCTGCATGGCGTCGGCTGGCGTCATCGAACGATCCCTCGCGTCGTCGGGGCCGCGCAGGTGCGCGCCGGACTGCCCGACCGATCCGTGGAGTGATGCTTTGAGATCACTCGCGAATCTGTCGAAAGTAAGGGTCGGATCGCGCCCTTTCGGGGCACCGTGCCGCCCTCACTGAGGGTTCGTTCAACACTCATCAAGGTTAAGAATCGGTTGCGATGCTGCGGTGCGTCCGCGACAGCGCCGCCCGCAGCCCCTCGGGCAGCCGGATCGCCCGGCCGTCACGCACGCAGGCGACGACGACCTCGGCCCGAACCAGGGTCTCGTCCCCGCGCCGCACTTCCTGGGCGAGATGCATGGAAGCGCCGCGCAATTCGCTCGACCACGTCACCACGTCGATCAGGTCGTCCATGCGGGCGGGCTTGAGGAAGTCGAGATTCATCTTTCGCACCACGAAGACGATGCCGGCGCCCTCCTGGTGCATCTCCGACTGGTCGCCCGCGAGGCCGCGCAGGAGTTCGGTGCGGCCCCGCTCCATGAAGCGCAGGTAGCTCGCGTGATAGACGAAGCCCGAGAAGTCGGTGTCTTCGTAGTAGACGCGGAGCGGCAGGCGGTGGGCGTAGGCGGGAGGCGTCGAGGTCATCCGGGTCCGTGAGGCGGCGCTACGTTGCAGGTCCGTGTAACGGGTCGATTATCGAAGAGCGACCGACGCACGGTGTCTCTTCTCCTCTCACGCCGTCATTCCGGGGCGCCGTAGGCGAACCCGGAATCCACGACTGGACGCGACGCCAAGATTAGGCCGCGTACCCTGGGTGGATTCCGGGTTCCGCTCCTCGGTCCCGGAATGACGGCAGGGGTGGTGTGAAATGACAAAAGGGCCGCCCCGAGGGGCGGCCCTGCCGTCGGCCGTACGTCTGAGAAGAATCAGCCGCCGATGCGGCCGGCGAGGCTGGCCGAGTGGGCGTGCTCATCGGCGATGTAGGGCAGCGCCTCGTTGGCGAAGGTGCGGCCGGCGGCGCTGTCGCCGTTGCGGGCGTAGGTCTGGTAGAGGGCGAGCGTCCGGGCGTCCGAGCGGGCCTGCTGATCCACGTAGGTGCGGTCGAACTCGCGGGCGGTGCGGGCGGAGCGCAGGCGCTCCAGGCGGTTCTGGCCGTTCGGGCCGATCGCCACGCGGCGGCCGGGTTCGGCCGGGCTGTTGTCGATCAGGCCGACGCCGCCGAGCACGCCGCCGACGATGCCGGTGCCGATGTTGGCCGCGATCGTCACCGGGGCGAGGACGAGACCGACCGGGTTGTCGAAGCGGGTCTCGATGCCCTGGTTGTCCGGGACGACGCGGCCGGTGGCCGAGAGCGAGGTGCCCTGCGGCAGCAGCGCCTTGGTGGTGGCCTCACGCTCGGTCAGGACCCGGTTGGCGTAGTTGCGCACGCGCGGGTTGCGGGAGCGCTCCAGGGCGATGCGGCTCGCCTCGATGCTGGTGGCGTCCGAGCGCAGGGCCTCGGCGCGGAAATCCGGGGTCGAGGTGGCGGCGGCCCCGATCGGGGCGTCCGAGCCGATGCGCAGCGGTAGGGCGTCCTGCGCGAGAGCGGGCGTGGCGAGGGCAGCGACGGACAGGCCGAGGGCGGCGAGCACGGTCGTCTTCATGGCGGGTTCTTTCTTCGAAGATCGGTGTCTGGTGTTCGTTTGCCAGCGCTTCCGAAACAGCGCAGTCGGGCCCCCAACCGGTGCGTGCCGTGCGTGTTCCGCATGCACACAAACCTGTGATCACAGGATCGTGAGAGCTTGGCCGCATGGGCCCCTCCCCCGTAATCTGCCGCAAACGCATTTTTCTCCAGTTACTTGTTCGTAGGGAAGGCGATACGCCGACCGAAGCCGCTACACGCAATACGGTTTCCGTCCTGTCCTGATCTCCGGTGAGTCATGCATTTTCGGCATGGGCTCAGGCCGCATCGTCTCCGAGATCGACCACGACGATCTCCGGCGGCACGCCGAGCCGCACGGGGGCGATGCTCATGCCGAGGCCGCCCGAGACGATGAGGTCGGCCTGCTCGCGGACATGGCCGTAGGCGTAGCGGGCGCCGTAGCGCGAGGGCACGACCGGCGCCCGGCCGAACAGCCGCACCTGCCCGCCATGCGTGTGGCCCGACAGCGTCAGGGCGATCCGCGGCGGCACTTTGGGGAAGATGTCGGGCTCGTGCGCCAGCAGGATCGCGGGCGCGCCGTCGGGGATTTTCGCCAATGTGCCGGGCAGGTCGTCGAGGCCGATACCCGCCTTGCCGCGGCGCTTGCGGCTCGGCTGGAACGCGAGCTGGTCGCCGAGCCCTGCGAGCCAGATCGTCTCTCCGCGCACGGTCAGCGGCAGCGCCTCGTTCTCCAGCACGCGGATGCCGTTGCGGGTCAGCGCCGCCCCGGCGATGGTCGGGCCGGCGCCGCGGCGTTGCGCCGTGCGGTCCTCCCACCAATCGTGGTTGCCGAGGATGGCGTAGGTGCCGAGCGGCGCCTTCAACCCGCCGAGGACGGGCGCCCACTCGGCGGCGTCCACGTAGCGCGTGACCGCGTTCATGCCCGACACGTAGTCGCCGAGCAGCAGGATCACGTCGCCGCCGAGCCCGTTGGCGGTGGCGACGATGCCGGCGATCCGCGGGAGCGGCATCCACGGCTCGCAGGCGTGCAGGTCGGCGAGCGCGACGATCCGCAGGCGAAACCCTGCCGGCCAGGGCCCGAGCGGACGCAACGCGTAGCGCGTCACGACGAGCCGCATCGGCTCGATGCCGACGGCGTAGGCGCCCGTGCCGAGGCCGGCGAACGCGCCGCTACCGATCCCCGTCAGCACCGTGCGGCGGGTGATGCGGACCGACACGGCTCGCTCACGCCTCCGGATCGTCCGAGCCGCCGAACAGGCCGAACTGGGTTGCCGGATCGCGCCGCGGTTCGGCAAAGCCCATGTGGCGGAAGGCGTGCGGGGTCAGCACGCGGCCGCGGGGCGTGCGCTGCACGAAGCCCTTCTGGATCAGGTAGGGCTCGATGATGTCCTCGATGGCGTCCCGCGGCTCGGACAGCGCCGCCGCGATGGTCTCGATCCCGACCGGGCCGCCGCCGAACGATGCGGCGATCAGCGTCAGGTACTTGCGGTCCATCACGTCGAGGCCGACGGGATCGACGTCGAGGAGTTGCAGCGCCCGGTCGGCGATCTCGCGGGTCACCGTCGGGGCATCCGCGACGATGGCGAAGTCGCGCACCCGGCGCAGCAGGCGCCCGGCGATGCGCGGCGTGCCCCGCGCCCGCTTGGCGATCTCGTTGGCGCCCGCCTCCGACATGCCGAGGCCGAGCACCCGGGCGCCGCGGCGCACGATGAGTTCGAGCTCGTCGATCTCGTAGAATTCGAGCCGGATCGGGATGCCGAAGCGGTCGCGCAACGGCGTCGTCAGCAGGCCGGCGCGGGTGGTGGCGCCGACCAGCGTGAACTTCGGCAGCTCGATCTTGACCGAGCGCGCCGCCGGGCCCTCGCCGATGATGAGGTCGAGCTGGTAATCCTCCATCGCCGGATAGAGGATTTCCTCCACCGCCGGGTTGAGGCGGTGAATCTCGTCGATGAAGAGCACGTCGCGCTCTTCCAAGTTGGTGAGCTGCGCCGCGAGATCGCCCGCCTTGGCGATGACCGGGCCCGAGGTCGAGCGGAAGTTCACCCCGAGTTCGCGGGCGACGATCTGGGCGAGCGTGGTCTTGCCGAGGCCGGGTGGGCCGACGAACAGCACGTGGTCGAGGGCCTGGGCCGTCTTCTTCGCCGCCTCGATGAAGATCTGCATGTTGGCGCGCGCCGCCCGCTGGCCGATGAACTCGGACAGGCTCAGGGGGCGGATCGACTGATCGGCGTCGTCCGGCCGGCGCTCCGGCGTCAGCAGGGTCTTTTCCGAGGGGCGGGCTTTGCTCACGGGGGTCTCGCGGGGCGGCCGGTGAGCCGGGTTTTGCACATCCCGGACGCGGGCACCACCGCGGCGGACGGCGCGTCGCGGCACAGTCGCGGATGACCCTCCGCAGGAAGATGGTAACCAACGCAGCCGACAATCGGTGCGTGACCCCGACGAGATCCGCGATGCCGCACGTTACTTTCGCTCCGCGCGGCGTTTCTTGCGCCCCACGCGGCTTGACCCGCGCCCGGCTCCTCGGCGGCACGGGCGCCGCCCTCGCCCTCCTGCTCGCCGCCCCGCTGCGGGCCGAGCCTGCGGAATCCCGCATCAACCTGCGGATCGAGCCCCGCGCCGAGAGCAAGGCGGAGCCGAAGCCCGAACTCAAGGCCGAGCCGAAGGCCGAAGTAAAATCGGACGCCAAATCGGACGCCAAGCCCGAGCCGAAGCCGGACCATAAGCCGGCGACCGACAAGGCCGAGGCCGTACCAACAGAGGCCGCGCCTGCGAAAAAGGTGTCGCGCGAACTGCCGCCGACCGTCTACGCGCGCGTCTCGGAGGACCCGCTGCCGACCTACACGGCGCAGACCTTCATGGACACGATGCGCGCCGCCGAGCGCTACCAGATCTACGCCGAGGCCGGCGGCTGGAAGGTGCTGCCCGGCGATTTCGCCCCGAAGCCCGGCGACAGCCATCCGGCGATCCCGTCTTTGCGCCACCACCTGACGCTGACCGGCGACCTGCCGCCGGACGCGCCCCCCTCCGACCGCTACGACCCGCCGCTGGTGGCCGCCGTGCGGGCATTCCAGGCCCGCCACGGCCTGCCGGATGCCGGCGTGTTCGGGCGGCTGACGCTGAATGCGCTGAACGTCCCGGCGGATGTGCGCCAGCGCCAATTGCGCGCCTCGGCGCAGCGGCTGATGGGCTCGGCCTTCCCGTTCGGCGAGCGCTACGTCGCGGTCAACATCCCGTCCGCCACCGTCGAGGCGGTGGAGAACGGTGCCGTGACGCGCCGCTACGTCGCGGTGGTGGGCAAGACCGACAAGCAGACGCCGACGGTGGAAACCCGCATCACCGACGTGAACCTCAACCCGACCTGGACCCTGCCGATCTCGGTGATCAAGAACGAGATCATCCCGACGATGCGCAAGAACCCCGGGTATCTCGCCAAGAACCGCATCCGCATCCTCGGCCCCGGCGGGGTCGAGGTCGATCCGACTACCATCGACTGGTCGACCGAGAAGGCCGCCAACTACACGCTGCGCCAGGATTCCGGCCTCGACAACTCGCTCGGTCAGGTGCGGATCGACATGCCGAACCGCCACGCGATCTACATGCACGACACGCCGTCCAAATCGCTGTTCGCAGGCTCGGGGCGGTTCCACTCGCATGGCTGCGTCCGCGTGGGCCAAGTCAAGGAGTTCGCCGCGTGGCTGCTCCAGGGCACCGAGGGGCCGAACGGGTCGGGCTCGGTCTGGGGGCCGATCGAGATCGAGACCGGCATCGCCATGGGGGATCGCCGCGACATCAAGCTGGTGAAGCCGACCCCAGTCGCCTTCGTCTACCTCACCGGCTACGCGACCTCGGACGGGCGCGTGCATTTTCGCGACGACATCTACGGCCTCGACAGCCCGGCTCCCGCCGCTGCGGCGGCGCCGGACGTGGCGACCACGGGGGCGATCGCGCCGCGGGCGAACCCGGCCCCACGCAAGCCCGACGCGGTCCCGGCGCCGCGCCCCATCCTCGCCAAGCCGGAAGCGCCCAAGCCCGCCGCCGCGCCGGTCGCGCCGCCGGCCCCGGTCGCCGTCGCGCCGAAGCCGCAGGTCCGAAAGGTGGCGCCGCCGGTGGAGCGCGCGCCCGCCATCGAGCCGGGCCTGATGCCGCCGGGCTTCGTCGGTGGGCGGACCTGACGGCTCACCCAAAAAGCCTGCGGCGCGGCGTTCCGTCCATAGGGGGGCTGCCATGCGTGCCGGAACAATCGCTGTGAATTCCTCATTCTGCCCGATGAGCGCCGGCGCTGGTTCGCCGGCCGCATGTCATGAACAGTTTCGAGGATTTTCCCGATGGCCAAGGCTAAGCTGCGCGTCGCCAGCGACCGTCTCAACACCCCGACCGATCTGAACCCCGAGGACGTGACGAAGATCTCTCACGGCCTGACGGTGCTGCTGTCGGACCTCTTCGCGCTCTACATCAAGACCAAGAATTTCCACTGGCACGTCAGCGGCCCGAACTTCCGCGACTACCACCTGCTGCTCGACGAGCAGTCGGAGCAGATCTTCGCGATCATCGACGCGGTCGGCGAGCGCGCCCGCAAGATCGGCGGCACCACGCTCCGCTCGCTCGGCCAGGCCGAGGGCCTGAAGCGCATCCAGGACAACAACGCCGACTATGTCGGCCCGCTGGAGATGCTCAAGGAACTGCGGGACGACAACAAGACGCTGACCGCCAACATGCGCGAGCTGCACGCGATCACCGACGAGGCCAACGACGTCTCGACCACGAGCCTGCTGGAGGAATGGATCGACCAGTCCGAGGAGCGCACGTGGTTCCTCTACGAGTCGACCCGCGAGGCGACCGAGAGCGGTCACTAATCGCCTGTTTTTAGTGTGAGACAGGGGCCGCCGATCCGAGAGGGTCGGCGGCCCCTTGTCGTTCCAGCATCGCCTCGATCCGGGCGACGGCGCCGGGCAGGCCCGACTCGCGGGTGAGCATCGCGCCGAGCCTGCGGGCGGCGTCGCGCATCGCCGGATCGCTCGTCGCCTGCGCGATGCGGGCGGCGAGCGTCGCCGGGTCGATCTTCGTGATCGGCACGGGCGCCTCGGCGGCGGCGCGGGCGGCCACCGCCCTCCCCCAGAACAGTTGGTCGGAGGCGACCGGCAGGATCACGCAGGGCAGCCCGCAGGCGAGCGCCTGCGCTGTGGTGCCCGCGCCACCGTGATGGACCGCCGCCGCGACGCGGGGAAACAGCAGGGCGTGCGGCAGGCTGCCGACGAACAGGATATTGGGCGGGACGATCTCCGGCCGCGCCAGCCCGCCGACCCCGGTCGCGACGATGGCGCGACCGCCCCAGAGTGCGAGCGCTTCCATGACGAGGCGGGTGTTGCGCCGGGCGCCCCACAGCATCGAGCCGAACCCCACGTAGACCGGCGGCGGCCCGGCGGTGAGGAAGGCTTCCACCGCCTCCGGCAGCCCCTCGCCGGGGCGCGGCGGGCGCAGCCAGAACCCGGTCTCGGTCGCGTCAGGAGAAGGGATCGGCTCGGCGAGCGTCGGGCTGTAGGCGCGGATCTGGTGCGACTGCGCCAGCGCGAGGCCCACCGGCGAGGTCCAGGGCCGGAGCCGCCGGCCCAGCCCGGTCTCGCGCCGGAAGCGGCGCACGGCGCCCCAGGTGAGGAGCGAGGCGCCGCGCATCAGTTCGTAGGACAGGCGGTTGAGCGGGGCACCGAAATCGCGCCCGCTCATCAGCACCGAAGAGAAGCGCCCGGTCGGCTCCAGCGGCTGGTAGGCGACGAAGACCGAAGGGACGCCGGCCTCTGCGGCCAGGGCGCCCGCGAACCATCCGAGCGTGGTGTAGACGACGAGGTCGGCGGCGCGCACCTCCTCGGCCAAGCGCGTCAGCACCGCCGGCATCCGCTCCGACATCCGCTCGCCGTAGCGCCGCACCGCCTCGAGCAGGGCGAGCGGCCGGCGATGGCGCTCCGTGAAGGCCTTCTCGAACGCGGCCTCGCGAAAGGTCTCGCCGAAAGAGAGGCCGACATCGACGTAAGGCACGCCGTAGCCCGCCACCGTGCGGGCATAGTCGCCGTTGGTCGCGACCCGGACGGCGTGTCCGGCCTCGGCCAGGGCATGGGCGAGCAGGCAGATCGGCTGAACGTCGCCGCGCGTGCCGAAGGCCACGAGCAAAATCTGGTTTCGCGGCGCACTCTGCATGCGAAACCGCGATAGAGACTGACGTCCGAAATGGAAAGTCACAATCACGGGTTCCCAAAGGACGTGTCCTTTGGCGGGGTCTCGGGGCGGAGCCCTGAGGATGGCTTTGCCGACCAGGGCTCCGTCCTGGACCCGCGAAAGGACTTGTCCTTTCGAAACCGGACTATCCGGCGACGCGGAGCTTGACCTTGATCAGGCCCGGCTCGTCCGGTGCGGGGCGCTCCTCGAAGCCGAGATGACGGCAGACCACGCGCATCGGCCGGTTCTCGGACAGCACGTCGCCCTCGACGCAAGCGATGCCCTCGGCCCGCGCCCAGTCGATCATCATCCGCATCAGCGCGATCCCGAGCCCGGTGCCCTTGATGTCGGAGCGCACGAGGATCGCGAACTCGCCGCGATCGTGGTTGGCGTCGGCGTGCAGGCGCACCGCGCCCAGCATGCGCCGGGCCTCGTCCGCGCCCTCCTCGGTCGCCACGAAGGCGATGGCGCGGGAATAGTCGAGCTGGGTCAGCCGGGCGAGGAAGGCATGGCTGAACTCGCGCACGGGGGCGAAGAAGCGCAGGCGCACGTCCTCCGGGTCCACCTGCCCAAAGAAGGCGTGGAATAGCCCCTCGTCCTCCGGCCGCACCGGGCGAACCAGCACGCGCCGGTCGCCCGCCACCATCCGCCGCTCCCACTCGATCGGATAGGGCCGGATCGCGAAGCGCGGATGCCAGTTGCCGCGGCTTTTTCCGGCACCGGTCTCGGCCTCGACCCGCACCCGCGCGTCGAGCGCGACGACGCCGTCCGCGTCGGCCAAGAGCGGGTTGATGTCGAGTTCGCGCACGGCGGGCAGGTCGGCGGCGAGCTGCGCCAGCTTCACCAGGGTCAGCGCGATGGCGTCCGAGTCGGCGGCGGGCACGTCGCGGTAGGCCGCGAGCCGCCGGGAGACGCGGGTGCGGCCGATCAGTTCTTGCGCCAGAGCGAGGTCGAGCGGCGGCAGGGACAGAGCCCGGTCGTCGATGACCTCGACCGCGGTGCCGCCGCGGCCGAACACCACGACGGGGCCGAAGACCGGGTCCTCGGCGAGCCCCGCGATCAGCTCCCGCGCCTGGGCGCGACGCACCGTCGGCTGCACGGCGAAGCCCGCGATGCGGGCCTCCGGCTGCATCGTCCGCACCCGCGCGATCATGGCGGTCGCGGCTTCGCGCACGTCGGCCTCGGAGGTGAGGCCGAGGCGCACGCCGCCGACCTCGGACTTGTGCACCACGTCCGGCGAGACGAGCTTGAGCGCCACCGTGTCGCCGGCCGCGATCAGCGGCCACGCGGCGGCGGCCGCGCCGTCGGGATCGGGGGCGAGCGTGCTCGGCACCGAGTCGATGCGGTAGGCGGCGAGCAGCGCCGCGACCGAGGCCGGATCGAGCCAGCTCTTGCCCTCGGACAGGGCAGCCTCGACGATCCCGCGGGCGGCGGCGACATCGGGTGAGAAGTCGCGCGGCAGGGAATCGGGCGTTCGCATCAAATCGTCCTGCGCCTCGCGATAGCGCACGAGATGCAAAAAGCCTTCGACCGCGTCGGCGTCGGTCGCGAAGAGCGGGATCTTGGCCCGCCCGTAGATCGCGCGGATCGCCTCGTCCTCGCCGATCGAGACGGCGAAGACGGGCTTGCGCCGCCCGGCGGCCCGGCCCGTCGCCACCGTGTCGGTGACGGTCTTGGCGACGTCCTGCGCCCCGGCCCGCGCGGTGGGGACGTGGATCGCCAGGAGCGCGTCGCTGCCGCGGTCGGCGAGCAGGGGTTCGAGGGCGCGGGCGAAGTCGCGCGGCAGCGCGTCGATGCCGAGATCCAGCGGGTTGGCGTGCGATCCGTGCCGCACCGGGTCGAGCTTCGATAGGGTCTCGTCGGAGGGTGCGCAGAGCGCTCCGCCGCGATCCGCCAGGGTGTCGGCGGCGAGCGCCCCGATGCCGCGCCCGTTCGAGACGATCATCAGCCGCTTGCCCGGAAACGGGCGTTGGCGCCCGAGCGTCTCGACCGCCGAGAACATCGCGTCGAGGCCGTCCACGGTGAGGATGCCCGCCCGCCGGAAGGCGGCCTCGTAGACGGCGCCGGGCCGAGCCAGCGCTCCCGTGTGGGTCTTGGGCGCATGGTCCGGGCCGTCATGACGGCCGGTGCGCAGGACCACCACCGGCTTGGCGCGCGCGGCGGCGCGGGCCGCGCTCAGGAATTTGCGGGCATCGGCGACGTGGTGGAGCGAGAGGATGATGGCGCGCGTCCGAAAGTCCTCGGCGAAATGGTCGAGGCAGTCGGCGACGTCCACGTCGGCCGAGCGGCCGAGCGTCATCACCGCCGAGAAGCCGACGCCGCGCCGCCCCGCCCATTCGGCGATGGCCGAGGCTACGGTGCCGGATTGCGAGATCAGCGCGAGGTCGCCGGGCGCGGGCGGGCGGGCCAGCAGGGTGGCGTTGAGGCCGTGCGCCGGCACGCTCAGGCCGACGCTGTCGGGCCCGATCAGGCGCAGGCCGTGGCGCCGGGCCGAGGCGCGGGCGGCACTGAGCGGGGCGGCCTCGCCGTGGCCGAGATGGGCCGAGAGCACCACCGCCGCCGCGGCGCCGACGCGGCCGGCCTCCTCGACGATGTCCGGCACCGCGAAAGGCGGCGTCGCGATCATCACGAGGTCGGGGGCCGCAGGAAGGTCGGCGATGCGGGGGACGCAGGGCAGGCCGTCGACGCTGGCCTCGCGGGGATGGACTGGCACCACCTCTCCGGTGAAGCCGCCGGCCCGCAGGCCGTCGATGATGGCGCGCCCGACCGAGCCGGGGCGGTCGCCCGCCCCCACCACGGCGATCCGGCGGGGGGCGAGCAGGGCATCGAATCGGTAGGTGCTCATCGCTCGCCAGCCGTTGGGACGCTCGGCGAGGGGTTACACCATCCGGCGGTGCGTTGGCACCGGCAAGCCCGCAGGATCAGGTGCCGCAGCTCGGGGCCAGCACGAAGGTTTCGTGAAGCCGGAACACTTTCGGCCAATGCTCGCGATCGGCCAGCGCGCGGGCCTCGATCACCGAAATTCCGCGCGCATCGGCCAGATCGACCAGGCTCATCCACGCGTTTTGCATCGTACGCTCCCCTGAATATTTGTTATGGGGCCAAGCTATCGATCGCCGACCTAACGGGACCTGAACGGAGAGGTTCCCGGCCCGGATCGCTTCCACCACCGTTAATCGCGAGCAAAACGGAGACGCACGTGGCCCCCTTCGCGACCCGCCAAGCCATCGTCGAGGCCATGCGCAGCCTGCTCACCACCGGGCTGAGCCAGGGCACGTCCGGCAACGTCTCGGTGCGCTGGGGGGGCGGCCTCCTCGTCACGCCCTCAGGGATTCCGGCCGAGCAGCTCGGCCCGGACGATCTCGTGGCGATGGACATGGACGGGGGCTACGACCACCCGCTCGCGCCCTCCTCCGAATGGCGGTTCCACCGCGACATCCTCGCGGCCCGGCCCGAGATCGGCGCCGTGGTGCATGCCCACCCGCCCTACGCCACCGCCTTCGCGATCTGCGGGCGCGAGATCCCGGCGGTGCATTACATGATCGCCATGGCGGGCGGGCCGAACATCCGCTGCGCCCCTTACGCGCCCTACGGCACGCAGGCGCTTTCCGAGCATGCGCTCCGCGCGCTCGACCGGCGCAGCGCGTGTCTGCTAGCCAACCACGGCATGATCGCCACGGGGCCGAACCTCGCCAAGGCGCTGTGGCTCGCCGTCGAGGTCGAGGCCTTGTGCCGCCAATATGCCCTCGCCCTGCAGGTCGGCGCGCCGGTCGTGCTGTCGGATGCCGAGGTCGCCGAGACGGTCGAGCGCTTCAAGTCGTACGGGCCGCGCGACAAGTCCGGTCACTGAGCAACGATCCGACGAGGTGGGAGTCGGTCTGTCGGAGAAAGCCGATGCGGCATTGTTCCAATTGCCTAAAAGAGTGACATTAGCCCGTTTGGCATTACAAAAAACAAGCAAAGGCATCGCCGGGCGCGACAGTGGCACTGGCGCCCGCGACGACCTTCGGCAAAGCCTAAGCCTTCGACCCGCAAGAGCCCGTTTTAGAACCGGCGGATTATGCCGTTCGGCCGATATGATTGAATACACCCCGTTGTGAGAAATCCAGCTTGCGAGCGGCGCAAACGACGTTTAAGTCATCAAGCAATCATGCAGTGACTTCGTCTCCGTCAACGGCCGCGTCGTCCTGATGACGCCGGCTGAAGACGGCGTTCGTGTGCTCGAACTGGAGGGTTGCTGCGGATGTCTCTGGAGGACGGCCTCGACGACGGCTATGTGTCGCTCACCGTCGACATCGTGGCAGCTTTCGTCGGGCACAATTCCCTGGCGGCCGGCGAGCTTCCGGGCTTGATCGTGGCGGTCCACGGGGCGCTCGCCGCCCTCGCGAGCCGCGCCGCCGAGCCGGAAACGCCGGCGCTGACGCCCGCGGTCTCGGTCAAGCGCTCGATCCAGCAGGATTATCTGGTCTGCCTGGAGGACGGGAAGAAGTTCAAGTCGCTCAAGCGCCATCTGCGCACGCGCTACAACCTCTCCCCCGACGAGTACCGCGCCCGCTGGAACCTGCCCGACGATTACCCCATGGTCGCGCCAAGCTACGCCCAGACCCGTTCCGAACTCGCCCGGACGATGGGGCTGGGCCAGCAGCGCCGCAAATGGCCGGGCAAGGCGAAGACGGCCGCCAGCGAGGGCTGATCGCTCGTCTTCTGTCCACAGGCGATCCTGGCGCACCCTACCCCATCGGCCCGGCCCGTTAGAGGTCGGGCAACCCTTGCCCCCAAGAGTCGCGGCTTCCGCCGGGCCGCGCGCCCGGCTCCCGTCAGGAGCCCCGATGTCCGGCCGGTCGCCCACTGCCGTCCGCCTGTTCTGGACGCTCGTCGCCGGCTCGTCCGCCGGCTTCTGGTACGGCGCGCCCGCGTTCGCAGCCACGGGGGCGGCCTGCCTCGCGATCCTGATCCACCGCCTCGACCGGCCGCGGCGCTTCCGTGCCCTCGTGCGCCGCGTCAGCCGTCGGCATGCCGAGACCCTGGCCTTGCGGCGGCGCCAGGAGCGCTTCGTCGACGCCTACGGCAACACCATCGAGGACGGCTGGCTGCGGGAGCGCGACTACTTCGTCGAGCGTACCCTGATGCCGCGGATCGAGGCGCGCGGTTTTTCCGATTACGCCGAGGCGCGATTCGAGGAGATGGCGGAGATCGTCGAGCGGGTCGCCCGCCGCCACGCCCTGCCCGAGACCGACGACAGCCCGGAGGACGGCATCGCCTACGAGCGGTACTGCGCCGAGCTGTTGCAGCAGGCCGGCTGGCGGGCGCGGCCGACGCAGGCCAGCGGCGACCAGGGCTGCGACGTGATCGCCGAGCGCGACGGATTCCGCCTCGTGATCCAGTGCAAGCGCTACGGCCGCCCCGTGGGCAACGCCGCGGTGCAGGAGGCCGCCGCGGCCGCCCTGCACTGGTCGGCCGACATGGCGGCCGTCGTCTCGAATGCCGGCTTCACGCCGGCCGCGCGCAAGCTCGCCGGCACCACCGGCGTGCGGCTGCTGCACCACGACGCGCTCGCCGACCTCGAACCCCCGCGGGAGATCGGCCGCCGGCTCCTGCCGGCCCATGGGCGCTGATCGCCCCGGTCCGGTTCGGTTAACACCCCCTTAAACCCGCCGCATTTAGGCTGCGGAAACGACGACGGAACCGCTCCGCCGCGAGGCGATGGTCCGCCCACCCGGAATGGAAGCGGGGACGCGATCTCGTTGAGATCGCTTTGCCCCACGCATGGATCGCATGGCGAAGACTGGCGGACGCAAACCCCGCAGCGAACCGAGCTTCGACATCCCGGAAGGGAGCGATCCGGCGCGCCTCGACGTGCGCCTGTCGCGCGGCGACCGCACCGGCGGCGGCACGCGCCAGGGCAGCGCCAAAGCCTCGGCCCCGCGCGCGACGGCCCGGCGCAAGTCGTCCGGCGGCGGGGGCAAGCCGCCGCGGCGGCGGCGCTCCTGGCTCGGGCGGATCGTCCACGGCGTGGTCGTGCTCGGCATCTGGGGCGTCATCGCGCTGGCCGGCCTCATCGCCTACCACGCCTCGCAACTGCCCCCGATCGATCAGTTGGCTGTCCCGAAGCGTCCGCCCAACATCGCGATCCTGGCCAGCGACGGCTCGCTGCTGGCCAACCGCGGCGAGACCGGCGGGCGCGTCGTCTCGATCAAGGAGCTGCCGCCCTACCTGCCGCGCGCCTTCGTGGCGATCGAGGACCGGCGCTTCTACGACCATTTCGGCGTCGATCCGGTCGGCATCGCCCGCGCCATCACCCAGAACCTGACCCGGCGCGGGCTGGCGCAGGGCGGCTCGACGCTGACGCAGCAGCTCGCGAAAAACCTGTTCCTCACCCCGGAGCGGTCCGCCTCGCGAAAGATCCAGGAGGCGATCCTGGCGCTGTGGCTGGAGCACAAATACTCGAAGGACGAGATCCTCGAACTCTACCTCAACCGCGTCTATTTCGGTGCCGGCGCCTACGGCGTCGAGGCGGCCGCCCAGCGCTATTTCGGCAAGCCCGCCAAGAACGTGACGCTGGCGGAAGCCGCGATGCTCGGCGGCCTCGTCCAGGCGCCGTCGCGGCTCGCGCCCAACCGCAACCTCAAGGCCGCGCAGGCCCGCGCCGCCCACGTGCTCGCCGCCATGGAGGAACTGGGCTTCGCCAAGGCCCCCGACGTGAAGGTCGCCTTGGCCCAGCCCGCGCGGCCCGCCTCGACCCGCGGCGGCGGCTCGCCGAACTACGTCGCCGACCTCGTGATGGACGTGCTCGACGACTTCCTGCCGAAGTTCGAGGACGACATCGTCGTCTCCACCACCGTCGATGCCGGCCTGCAGGCGACCGGCGAGCGCGCGCTCACCGACGAGCTGAACGCCAAGGGCGCCCGCTACAACGTCGCGCAGGGGGCGCTGGTCTCGATGCGGCCGGACGGGGCGATCCGCGCGCTGATCGGCGGGCGCGACTACGCGCAGAGCCAGTTCAACCGCGCGACGACCGCCAAGCGCCAGCCGGGCTCCTCGTTCAAGCCGTTCGTCTACCTCGCCGCGGTCGAGAAGGGGCTGACGCCCGACACGGTGCGCGACGACGCACCCGTGCGCATCGGCAACTGGGCGCCGGAGAACTACTCCCACAGCTACAGCGGCGCGGTGACCTTGCGCGAGGCGCTGGCGCAGTCGCTCAACACGGTGGCCGTACGGCTCGGCCAGGAGGTCGGCCCGAAAGCCGTGGTGCAGACGGCTCAGCGTCTCGGCATCTCCTCGCCGCTCCAGGCCAACGGCTCGATCGCGCTCGGCACCTCCGAGGTGACGCCGCTGGAGATGGTCGGCGCCTATTGCGCCTTCGCCAACGGCGGCACCGGGGTGATCCCCTACGTCATCGCCAGCATCAAGTCGGCGGGCGGCAAGGTGCTGTACAAGCGCGGCGAAGGCGGGCTCGGCCGCGTCATCGATCCGAACGCCGTCGGCATGATGAACGCCATGATGCACGACGTGTTCACCATGGGCACGGCGAAGAAAGCCGACATCGCGGGCTGGGAACTCGCAGGGAAAACCGGCACCAGCCAGGATTTCCGCGATGCGTGGTTCATCGGCTATTCGGGCACGCTGGTGACCGGAATCTGGCTCGGCAACGACGACGGCGAGCCGACCAAGAAGGCCTCGGGCGGCAGCCTGCCCGCCGAGATCTGGAAGACCTACATGAGCGTCGCGCTCAAGGCCGACAAGCCGGTCGGCCTGCCGGGCATCAACCGCTGGCGCCCCCGGCCCCAGGTGGCGAATGCGGGCGAGCGCGAGGGCCCCGGCGGCCTGATCGGCGCGCTCATCGGCGAGCCCGACCGCACCGCCTCCGTACCGCCCCCGCCGCGGCCGACCGGGCGCGGCCAGGGACCGAGCCAGGACGACCGCAACTTTCTGGAAAAGCTGTTCGGGGTGGGCGAGTAGGCCGACCGCTTCCGGATCGTCCCGAGGGTCGGGGCGACTCTCACCCGCGGGTGCCGGGCGTCGCACCGGCATGATCGCTTGCCACATTCGCGCCATGTTGCGGGCATGAGCCTTGGATGGCACGGGCGGTCGCGCCGCCCGTCGCGAGAGAAGGAGCCTCCGTGTCCTCCCCCCTGCCCGACCGCAGCCGCAGCGGCCTCCAGGCCCCCGCGCGCGGGCCGGGCGTGCCCCCCGCCGGACGCCGGAGCCGCGCCTGATGCTGCCGCACCATCGCTGGTTCTGGTTCCTGATCCTGCTCGCCACCGGCGGGGCGGGCCTGCTCTACAACGTGATCTTCGCGGGCGGCGCGAGCCCCGCGGCGGGCTTCACCTACGGCCTCTGCGTCGGCATCGCCGCGCTGGCCTTCGACCGGGGCGTGCTGCTCGCCGGCCTCCAGGCCCGTATCCGCCAACTGCCCGCCGGCTTCTACGTGGTGGCGGCCGAACTCTCCTACGTGGCGATGATCGTGGCCGGCAACGCGCTCGGCGGCCTCGTCGTCTGGCTGCTCGGGCTCACCACCGATCCGCTGGTGGAAGCGGTGCGTACGACGCCCCGCGTGCTGGCCTACGCGCTCGCGGTCTCGGCGCTGCTCGTCTTCGTGATCCGCATGCGCGACCTCATCGGCGGCGAGGTCTTCATCAACTTCCTCGTCGGGCGCTACCACCGCCCGGTGGAGGAGGAGCGCATCTTCCTGTTCCTCGACGTGGTCGGCTCCACCGCCTTCGCCGAGACCCACGGCGACCTGCGGGCGCAGGAATATCTCAGTGCGGTCTTCGCGACGATGGCCGAGCCGGTACGTCGCTTCCACGGTTCGGTCGACGACTATATCGGCGACCTCGCCATGATCACGTGGCCGATGGAGCGCGGCCTGAAGGATGCGCGCTGTGTCGCCTGCCTGTTCGCCGTGCGCGACCGGATCGAGGCCGACGCCGCCGCCTGGGAGGCCCGCTTCGGCACCGTGCCACGCCTGCGCGCGGGCCTGCATGGCGGCCCGGTGGTGACGGCGGAAGTGGGCGTGGATCGGCACAAGATCGCCTATTTCGGCGACGCGGTGAACGTCGTCGCCCGGGTCGAGTCGCTGTGCCGCCCGCTCGGCGTCGACATGCTGATCTCCGAGGATCTGCTCACGCGCCTGCCGGGCCTGCCGAAGGGGATCTCGGCGCGAGGGTTGGGCAACCACGCGCTGCGCGGGCGCGGCCGGCGTCTCTCGGTCGCGACGCTGGAACGGGCGGCAGCCCTGCCCAATTCGGAGGCACGCCCGCTGGCTCGCTCCCGCGAGGCCACCGGCTGACGCTCAAGTCTCGGGCAGACCGCCGTCTCGAAACGCATCTGCCCGCAAAAGCAGCCGTCTGGCGCGCGCCTTGCGTGCCGGTCCCGTGTCACGCGACAGCGAGGAACACGGGACCCCATGAAGCGCGAAGACCTCACCAAGAAGCTGCTCGACATCAAGCGCGAGAAGGGTTGGACCTGGAAGCACATCCAAGACGAGATCGGAGGGATCTCGCCGATCCTGATCACCGCCGCCTGCATGGGCCAGATGAAGCTGCCCAAGGCGCAAGCCGCCAAGGCAGCGGAGCTGTTCGGCCTGTCGAAGGCCGAGGAGCGGATGCTCAACGAGGCGCCCTATCGCGGTTCGATTCCGCAGATGCCGCCGACCGACCCGCTGATCTACCGCTTCTACGAGCTGGTGATGGTCTACGGCACGACGTGGAAGGAGCTGATCCAGGAGGAATTCGGCGACGGCATCATGTCGGCGATCGATTTCAACATGACGATGGAGCGCGAGCCCAACAACAAGGGCGACCGGGTGAAGATGAATCTCTCGGGCAAATTCCTGCCGTACAAGTATTACGGCAACGACGAGGGCGTGCCGGAATACGGCTTCAAGGAGCCGTAGGGCGGCGCCTGCTCGATCGCGCCAGGATGTACGCATCCCCTCTCCCCGCGTGCGGGGAGAGGGGGGAGCAAGCTCAATCTTCGAAGTGCCTCCGAACCCGTTCCAAATTCCGCGCGATCGCCGCCCGGCCGCTCGGGTGATGATCCAGCAGGTGGTTGTAGGCGATCCAGCGTTCGAGGTCGTCGCGGAGCGCGGCGCGGTAGCGGCGCTCGTCCCATTGCGCCGACAGGTCGATGCCGAAATCCGTAAGCCGCGCGATCAGCGCGCGCGGATCGAACAGCGTCAGCGCCCGGTCCCATTGCGGGCGGCCGTGGCGGTTGCGGCCGGTCATCTGGTCGAGGGTGCAATCCCAGTAGGCGAGCGAGGCCAGGCGGGGGCGCAGCGTCGCGCGGGCGAGGCGTCGGCCCGGCCGGCGCACGAGGATGGCGATGCGCGCCGGCAGGCGGCCGAGCAGTTGCAGGGCGTGCACCGCCGAGCCTTCGGAGAAGACGATCCGCTCGGCCCGCCGGTAGGCGTCGATCTGCTCCGGCAACGGCAGAGCCTCCGGCCGCATCACCGTGACGCCCGCCGCCTCGAGCCGCTCGGCGAGGTAGGGCTCGGCGGCGAGCCGCCCGTCGGTGAGGCCGGCCCGCGTCACGAACAGGCAAGGGATCGGCGCACCGGGCGGCCCGAGGGCTGCCGCCACCGCGTCCATGCGATCGAGGTGCCGTCGGCTCGGGCCCGTGCCGCCGAGGCGCTCGGCCTGCGGCGGCACGGCGAGTGTTTCGAAATGCGTCGCCTCGCCGACCAGCACGACCTGCTCCGGCGGGACCCCGAAATGTGAAAGGATGTCCCAGAAGAACGGCGTCGGCTCCGGCCGGGCCGCCGGCCCGACGCTGAAGACCAGCGGCCAGTCGGTCTCCGCGTGCGCGGCCTCGGGCAGGCGCATGGCGAAATCCGCGATCATGTGCCCGAAATGCGGGGAGGCCGGCCCGCACCAGATGCCGGCCGTCTTGTGATGGACCACCGGCTCCGACGTGGGCCGCAAGTCGTAGGGGAACGGGATCGGCCCGCGGCAATGGCGGGCGCGGACTTGCAGCGTGAAGAACGGCCAGATCGGGCCGCCGCGAAACAGGCCGCGGGTGAGGCGACCGGGCAATCGGCCCATCCCGTGCCGCAGCCCCTGCGTCGGCACCACGGTGATGTCGCGGAAGACCCGCATCCTGGGCGGCGCGTCCTTCATCGTCGGCACGCCGAATCCGCCACCGTCATTCCGGGGCCGCGCAGCGGAACCCGGAATCCACCTGTGATGCGCGGTTGCGGCCAGTCGTGGATTCCGGGTTCGCCTTCGGCGCCCCGGAATGACGGCGTGCTTTCATTGAGACCGCATCGATATCGCGTTGGCACCGCTCTTCATCCCAACTGCGATAGGCCCGAACGCCCTCCTACCACTCCCACTCGGCGCCGACGCCGACCGCGGTGCGGCCGTCGCTGCCGGCCTCGCCGTTGAGCTTGATCCGGCGGGTGACGTCGTAGTTGATCGTGGCGGCGGTGTCGGCGGGCTTGGCGCCGGCCTTCACGCCGACGCTGATGCGGTCGTTGATGTAGCGCGACGCGCCGACCGCCGGGCCGCCGCTGGCCCCGGTCGAGACGTCGAGGCTGTCGAGGCCGAGCCCCTTGCGGGCGGCCTCGAACACGTCCGGCCCGCCCGCCCCGCCGGAGAGCTGCGCCACGGCTTGGGCCAGTTGCAGCGCCTGGAACGGCGAGAGCCCGCCCGCCGCCTTCTTGAACAGGATGCGCGACAGCACCTCGTCCTGCGGCAGGCTCGGATCGGAGGACAGCGCGAAGACCGGCTGCGAGGCCGGGCCGCTGACGGCGACGCGGGCGGTGACGTCGCCGGCCTTGGTCTCGGCGACGAAGTCGAGATCGGGCTGGGCGAGGTCGCCGGCGAACGCGATGCGCCCGCGGGTGAAATCGAGCCGCTGGCCGACGAGGCTGAGGCGCCCGCGCCGCATCTCGAAATCGCCGTTGGCGCGGGGATCGCGCGAGGAGCCGGTGACGCGGAGTTCCCCGCCGAGTTCGGCGTCGATGCCGCGTCCGCGGACGAAGATGCGGTTCGGGGCGCTCACCAGCACGTCGAGGCTGGCGTCGAACGGCGCCGCGGATTTCTTGCGGCTCGCGGCCGCGATCTGCGCCTTGCGCTCGCCGCGCTTGGCCAGCCGCGCGCGGATCTCGGGCGTGGTGTTGACGTGGCGGATGCCGGGCAGCGGCTGGACGGTCGCCGGGAGCCGGTCGGGCACCGACACGTCGATCGAGACCACATCGACCCGGCCCGACACCTTCGGGGTGCGGGCGAGCGGGCCGGACAGCGCGAGGTTGAGGCTCGTCACTGCGGTCATCAGCGGGCTCGACACCAACTCGGCCTTCTCCGCGGTGATCCGGATCGAACCGGGGAAGCCCGAGGCCGGCTCGACCGCGACGCGGCCGTCGATGGCGATGCGCCCGCCGTTGCGGGTCGCGGCGGTGATCCGCTCGATCTGGATCGCGTCGCCGCGGCCGGTGATGCGGCCGCCGATGTCGGTGAGGCGGATGCCGTTGAGCGGATCGGTGAGGCTGCCGCCCGAGAGCGTCGCCGCGCCCTCGACGCGCGGCGCCGCGATGGTGCCGGTGACGCCGGCATCCAGCGCGACGCGGCCGGCCACGCGCTGGCCGCCGGTGCTGAGCAGCGAGTTGGCGAGCGCTGCGTCGAGGTTGCCGCGGGCCTTCAGGTTGAGCGCGCCGCCGGGCTCGACCGGAATCGCGCCGGTCACCGTCACCTCGGCGCCGCGACCGGCGGAGACGCGGCCGTCGATGGTCGCGGAGCCGTCGGCGAGCGTGCCGCTCGCCCGCGCATCGATCGGCGGCAGGCCGGCCTTGCGGGTCTCCGGCGTCACCAGCTTGGCGACGCTCAGCGCGTAGCGGCCCTCGGGACGGGCGGCGGTGCCGCGCACGTCCGCGTCGCCCTCGACCGTGCCGGAAAGCGCGAGGCTCGGGGAAGCGATGCGGGCGAGCGCCAGCGGCAGGGCGCGGATGCCGACCTTGAGGTCGAGGTCTTGCCCCGCCCGGCCCTGGACGCTGACCCGGCCGGAGCCGGCGGCGATGACTAAGTTCTCGATCAGCGCCGAGCCGTCGTCGAGGGTGATGGCGGCAGGGCCGGCCAGCGCGAGGCGATCCCCGCCGCGCTGGGCCGAGAAGCGGGCGATCTCGACGCGGGTGCGCTCGGCCGGGATCAGCCGGGCGGCGCCGTCGAGGTTGAACCCGCGGGCCTGCGCCGTGAGGACGAGGTCGCTCGCCTGCGCCGTGCCGGCGGCGGTGAGCCGCACGGTGTCGATGGTCTGGCCGGCGGCGACGATCCGGTCGAGGCTGGCCCGCCCGTCGAGGACCGGATGGGCGCGCAGATCGCGGCCGGTGAGGTCGGCGTCGAGCTTGTTAAGGCCAAAAGAATCGTAGCGCAGGTTGGCGCCGGTCGCGCGGATCGCGGCGTCCTGGCGTCCGCCCTCGCGCGACAGCGTCACGGTGGCGTCGAGGCTGCCGCCCATGCGGCCGAGCGCCAGAGCCGAGAGGTCGGCGAGGTCGCTGGCTCGCACCGTCAGGGCGCCCTCCCCCAGCAGGGTCTTGGCATCGACCACGGCGCGGCCGTCGATGGCGACGGAGCCCAGCGCGAAGGCGAGGCGGTCGAGGGCGTAATCCGCCTTGTTCGGCCGGGCGACATGCGCGTCGGCCTTGAGCGGCTTGCCGGCCACGTCGCCGGCGAGCCGCACGGTGCCGTCGAGCGCACCGGTGAGGTCGGTGAGCGTCGCGTCGAGGCGCAGATCCTGGATCGGCTTGCCGTCGGCCTGGGCCGCGGGGGCGCGCAAAGCCGCGGTGAGGTCGGGCTTGCGCAACGATCCGGTGAGCCGGGCGTCGGCGCTCGCTGCTCCGGTGAGCCGGGCGTCGAGGGCGGAAAGGTTCTTGAGGTCGAGGCGGGCCGCCACGTCGGCGCTGCGGGCGGTCGCCTGCCCCTGGAGCGTGGCGACGAGTTCGGCGCCCTCGAACAGCAGGCGGTCGAAGCCGTAGCCGTCATAGGTCTGGAACACCCGGCCCCTCAAGGACGGGGTGCGGCCGACGAGGCGGTCGGCCACGTCCTGGCCCAGCACCAGCCCGCCGCTGCGCAGGTCGAGGTCGGCAGCAAGCGCCTTGCGGGCCGGGTCGCCGCTTAAGCTCGCCTTGGCGTCGAGACGGCCGGCGAGATCGCGGCCCGTGAGGCCGGAGAAGGCGGCGAGATCGGTGAGCGCCGCCTGGAGCGTGCCACTGAGCGTGTTCTGGCCGACCTTGCCGACATAGGAGACGCGGGCGGTGTCGGCGTCGAGGGTGAGACCGGCGATATCGACGACGCCGTCGGCGCCGGCATTGGCCCGCAGCGTCAGCTTCGCCCGCTCGCCGATCGCCCGGTGGAGCGCCGGGTCGGCGAGCGACAGGCCATCCACGGTGCCGTCGGCGCTGATGGCGAAGCGGCGGGCCTTGTCGGTGCCGGTCGGCTCGACCGCGAGAAACGCCTCGACGCGTTCCAGGGTCGATCCCTTCGTGCGCAGGCCCGCGGCCTTGAGGGCGCCCTTCACCTGCGGGGCGGTGAGCGGACCTTTCAGGCTGCCGTCGAAGTCCAGCGTCCGAAGCTCGCTCTCGGCGGCCTTGGTCACGCCGCCCTCGGTCGGAACCGCGCGGGCCTCGATGCGGAAATCGGCCTTGCGGTCGGCGCTCAGCGTGCCGCCGATCCCGAGGCGGGCGGTGCGCGAGGTCAGATCGAGCCGGTCGATGCGGAAGGCGCCGGAATCGGCGAACGCCAGCCCGCCGTCGAGCTTGGTCGTGCCGGAAAAGATCGCCGCCAGCGGGCCCGGCACGAGGCCTTCGATCCGCGAGGCGAGGTCGAGGCTCAGGCGCCGGTCGCTGCCGATGCGCGACAGGTGGGCGCCGCCCTTGGCGCCGATCTCGGGGCCGGCATCGAAATCGAGCCGGGCGTTGAAGCTGTCCAGCGTGCCGCGGCCGTCGAGGTCGAACTGGATCGGCGGCGTGCCGGGGAGGTTCGCGGCCTTCGACAGCAGCCCGCCTTCGGGCTCGGTCAGAGCGGCCTTCAGTTCCAGCCGCTCGCCCTTCGGCACGAACAGCAGCTTGGCGTCGAACAGGCCGGCGGCGTCGAGGCGCCGGGCCGTCACCGCGAGGTCGAGACCTTCCGAGGGGCTGCCGAGCTTAGCCTTGCCATCGGCCGAAAGGCGGGCCGGCTGGCCGGCGACGGTTTCGCCGAGGATGAGTTCCGCGAGCCGGAAGGCCTTGATCTCGACCTTGACCGGGAGATCGGGCAGCAGCGAGCCGTCCGGCGGCTCGGCATCGACCGGGGGGATTCCGGGGACGGGCCGGCGCAGCACTTCGAGCCGGCCGAGTTCGAGGCTGTCGACTTCGAGGCGGCCCGACAGCAGGGCGAGGCGGCGCCACGCGAGGCGGGCGCGGTCGAGCTTCAGCCAGGGGCCGTCCGCGTCGCTGATGACGACATCGCGGATGGTCGCGTCGGAGGAGAGCGCACCATCGACCGCGCCGATGGAGACCTGGGAGGAATCGCTGGACAGCGCCTTGGAGAGGATGCCGCCGAGCACGGTCTTCTCGCCGTCGGCGGCGCGGAGGAAGTCGGTGGGTGTCAGCGTGGCGGCAAGGAGCAGGACCAGCACGGCGAGCGCCGCGAAAACTCCGCTCCCCCGCTGTGGGAGGAGGGCTAAGCCGCGAACCCGACAAAAGAATCCCATTCAGAAGGCCTGTCCGAGACTGATGTACAGGGCGACCGGGCGCTCGTGGTATCCCTTGATCCGGTCGAGCGGGAAGGCGACGTCCACGCGGATCGGGCCGATGCCGGTGTAGTAGCGGAGCCCGAGGCCCACCGCCTTGCGGATACGCTCATCGAAATCCGGCAGGGTCGAGGCGAAGGCGGTGCCGGCGTCGAAGAACGGCACGATGCCGATGGTGTCCGTGACCTTGATGCGGGCCTCGATCGACGCCTCCAGGAGGCTGCGTCCGCCGATCGGCAGGTTGAACGGCCCGCGCGGCCCGAGCGTGCGGAAGGCGAAGCCGCGCACCGAGCCGCCGCCGCCCGCGAAGAAGCGGAAATTGTCCGGGATCTCGTCGAGCCGTGCCCCGGAGACCGAGCCGAAGCCGACGCGACCGGCGAGCACGTAATTGGCGTCCTCGTCGAGCGCGTAATAGGTCGAGCCCTGGGCTTTCGCGACGAAGATGCCGGGGTCCGAGCCGAGGAAGCCCGGATAGGGCGCGGCCGAGGCCTGGAAGCGGAAGCCCTGCGTCGGGTCGAGCAGGTTGTCGGTCGAATCGTAGGTGACCGAGACCGGCACGCCGATCAGCCGGTATTTCACCGTGCCGAGCGCGTCCTGCGAGCGGCCGACCTGCCCGTCGAGGCCGACCTGCGCCGAGAAGGTGTCGGAGAAGCGGTGACGCACGGCGACCGAAGCCCCGGCGGCATCGACGAAGTAGCTCTGTTGCACCTCGCGGGTGACGAAGAGGTTGGCGAGGAGATCGTTGCGGCTGCCCCACAAAGCCGGCTTGACGAAGGTCGCCGACACGCGCCCGCCCAGCCCCGTGGTGTCGATGCCGGCGGCCTTGCGCTGCTGCGCGAACGGATCGTAGCCGAGGCCGAGATAGTAGATGTCGGCGTCGAGCCGGAGCGTCTCCATGCCGCCGAACAGGTTGCGGTTGGCGTAGTAGGCGCGGATGCCCGGCCCATCGACGGTGGAGTAGCGGGCCGAGACGCCGATGAGGTTGCGCTCGCGCTCGCTCACCTCGACGAAGATCGGCAGGTTGCCGGCGGCGTCCAGGCTCTCGCCCTCGCGCACGCGCACGGCGCCGAGCCCTTCGAGGCGGGCGACGGAGCGGCGGATGTCGGCGACCGCCTTCGGCGAGTACGGATCGCCAGGCTCGGTGTAGATGAAGGAGCGGATGACGGCCGGGTCGATCCCCTCGGACGCCTTCACGGCGACCTCTCCGAGCCCCGCCTTGGGGCCCGGATCGATGGTGAAGGTCACGTCCATGACGTGGGCGGCGTCGTCCACCACCGGATCGCGGGAGACCGCCTTGGCGAAGGGATGGCCGAGCGCGCGGAAGCGATCGACGATTCGCGCCTCGCGGGCCAGCACGGTGGCGGAGCGGGCCGGAACGTCGTCGCCGGGGCGCACGAAGCGCTCGGGCAGCACCTCGTCCGGGAACGGACGCCCTCGCGGATCGAGGGCGCGCACGGAGCGGACGGTGTAGGCGGGGCCGAGATCGACGACGATCTTCACCGGCACCAGGGCGCGGGCGCGCGAGCCTTCGGCCGCGCGCGCCGCGGCCAGGAGCGAGGCCTCGCCGGTCACAGGCACGCCGTCGATGCGGATCGAGACCGTGCCCTGGTAGTAGCCATAGCCGGAGAGCACGTCGGTGAGACGGCGCAGGTCGGCCTCGGCCCGGCGCACCAGTCCCTCGCCGTCCGGCGGAGCCTCCTGGCGCAGGCGGTAGAGGGTCGAGGTGTCCTGCAGGGCGGTCAGGACGTCGGAATCGTCGGTGCCGGTGATGCGGATGCTGTAGGGCAGCGCGCCCTGCGTCGGGGCGGGCGGCTCCTCTTCCGAGCCGAACAGGCCGAACAGATCGAAGGCAGCGGCCGGCTGCGGTAGGCCCGCGGCGAGGACGGCCGAGAGGAACACGCCACCGATCACGGGCGAACGCAGGGGGCGGTTCTTCCGGACGGTCATACGATGGGGCGGGTCCGTCTCTTCCGGCGGGGCCGATGCCTCACGAGAAAAGCATCGTTCGGTAAACTACCCGTCGATGACGGCCACGGCTACCCGGCCACGCTTGGGACGCCTCAAGATCGGGTTAGAACGTCAGCGCTGTCCCGCGCCTCGGTACGCCGGCCTCCTTACTCCTCGTCCTCAACCAGCCTGATCTGAGGCGGCAGCGGCAGGGTGATGGTGCAGCGCAGGCCCCCCGGCGCGTAGGCGAGGTCGGTCTCGGCCTTCAGCTCGTAGCGCAGGCTGCGCTCCAGCACCTCGCTGCCGAAGCCGCGGCGCGGCGGTTCGGGCGGCAGGTTGTCCAGTCCGGTCTCGGTCCAGACGAAGGTGAGCTGCCCGCCGACTGCCGGCGGCACCACCGCCCACGTCACCGCGATGCGTCCGTGCGGCACCATCAGGGCGCCGTGTTCGAGGGCGTTGACGGTGAGTTCGTGGATCGCCAGCGCGACGATCTCGGCTGCGCCCGGGCGCAGGCGCAAGTTCGCCCCGGAGATCGCGAATTGATCGCCCTCGCGGGCGAGATGGGCCAGCAACTCGTCGGCGATGAGCGCGTGGAGCGCCACGCCGTCGGGCACGCTGCGCATCAGCGCGCCGAGCACGCGGGCGATGGCGTCGAGCCGCCCGTCGAGATGCGCGGCGTAGGTCTCGACGCTGTCCGCGGTCTCGGCCGAGCGGCGGATGATCGCGCGCAGCATCGCCAGCGTGTTGCGGACCTGGTGGCGCTGCTCGGCGGGCAGGCCCTTCTCGTCGAGGAAGCGGCGCAGGCGCCTGTTCTCGGCCTCGAGTTCCGCAATGCGCGGATCCTGATTGTCCTGGGTCATCGACTCGCCATCCACCTCGCGCGCATGTGGCTGGCCCTCCCGCTCTGGCTCAAGTGTCGCCGACTACGGACGCTGCGATTTCACGCTCGTGATGCAGATAGGACGGATCGAACAGGGAAGCGGATTGCAACGCGGCGAAATCGGGAATCGTCAGCTGGCGCCCGCGCAGGCGGATCAGCCCGGCGGCGCGCAACTCCTTCAGGGTGCGGTTGATGTGCACCGTCGAGAGCCCCATCGCGTCGCCGAGGTCGGCCTGGGTGATCGGAAATTCGCAGGAGGTGCCGTTGGTGAGACCGACCGCTTCGAGGCGCTTGAACAGCTCGCAAAAGAGATGCCCGAGCCGCTCCGTCGCGAGGCGCTGGCCGAGGCTGACGGTCCATTCCCGCTGGATCGCCGCCTGGACCAGCATCTCCCACCACAGGGCCTCTTCGAGCCTGCGGCTCTCGGCGGTCACCTCGCGGATCGAGGCCTCCGACACCTCGGCGACGAGGCACGAGGTGAGCGTGCCGAGCGAGTGGTCCATGTTCTTCAGGACGAAGACGTGCGGATCGCACATGTCGCCGGGCAGGAAGATCGAGATCACCTGGCGGCGCCCGTCCTCCAACTGCTTGTAGCGGCAGGCCCAGCCTTCGAGGATCAGGTTGACGTGGCGCGGCCGGTCACCGTCGCGGACCACGTCTTCCCGCGGCCCGAGCCTTCGCGTGTTCTGAATGACGCGGTCGAGGGAATTCCGCTCCTCCGGCGAGAGGCGGACGAAGTTCTCCAACTTGCGAACGAGAGGGTTGACCACGACGCTTCCTTACGAATTCGCGGCAACCTAGCCGTCATCGCAGCCGTGGAAATTCAACAAAGTTATATCTTGCCGGCCGCCATAAACAGCGAATTCCGGTAACAGGTTCGGGAGCGCAGACTCATCCCGCGGCGCCGGGGCGCAGTCCGACCGTCATAGCCGAATAGGTGGGTTTGGTGGGGGAAGTAGGACTCGAACCTACGAAGCTTACGCAGCGGATTTACAGTCCGCCCCCTTTGCCGCTCGGGACATTCCCCCAAACCGCTGTCACCGCGGGCCAGAGACTGGCGCTCCGCAGCGGGCGTCGTCCTTATGGTGACGCCGCAGGCAGGTGTCAACAAGAGTTCTCGCCCGGCCCCAGGTGTGTGCATCCCCTCGGGCTTGTGCCGTTTCGGGGGGCGCCTTCCTCTTCGCGGCTGTCCCCTCCCCGCAAGGGGGAGGAGAAACCCGGCGGCGATCGTTCGAAACGGCCTCAGCCGCACGGCGCCAGATCGCAGATCCGCAACTGCGCCCGCTCGGCCCCGCGCCAGCGGTCGCAGGAAAGGGTGCCGGCGGCGTGGAAGGTGCGGCCGATGCCGCCGAGCAGCGCCGTGCCGACGGGCGCTTGCGCCGCCCGAAAGGCGATGGCGCCGAGCGTCTGGCCGTCGCCGCTGGCGAAGCGTGCGCGGACATGGCCGTTGCCGACGATGGCCGCATCGACGAGGCGGTGGCGCGGCAGCGCCATCACGGGCTCGGGCGCTCCTTGCCCGAACGGCCCGGCCCGCTGGATCAGCCGCACCAGTTCCGCCGTGGCCCCGCCCGCGCTCACGGTCCCGTCGATGAGCAGGGCCTCCGCCGCGCGGGCGCGGGCGACGGACTCGGACAGCACCCGGTCGAGCCCTGCCCCGAAGGCGTCGAGCCGGTTTGCCGCCAGCGTCACGCCCGCCGCCATGGCATGGCCTCCGCCCTTGATCGCCAGCCCATCCTCGACCGCGGCCCGCACCGCCGCGCCGAGGTCGGCGCCCGCCACCGAGCGGCCGGAGCCGACCGCGGTGCCGTCGGGCTTGACCGCGAAGGCGAAGGCCGGGCGGCCGAACCGCTCCTTGAGCCGGGCGGCGATCAGCCCGACGATGCCCGGATGCCATTCGGGCGAGGCGGTGACCAGCACCGGCCGGTCGGGATCGCGCGTCAGCCTCCGGTCCATCTCGGCTTCGGCTTCCGCCACGGCGACCGCTTCGATCGCCTGCCGCTCGCGGTTGAGCCGGTCGAGTTCGGCGGCGATGCCGCGCGCCTCGATCGCGTCCGTGCTGGTGAGGAGGCGGGCGCCCAATCCCGCATCGCCGATGCGCCCGCCCGCATTGATGCGGGGCCCGAGCAGGAAGCCGAGATGCCACGATTCCGGCGGCTCGCTGAGCCCGGCCGCATCGAGGAGCGCGGCCAGACCCGGTCGTCCGCGCGCGCGCATCACCGCGAGCCCCTGGACCACGAAGGCGCGGTTCAAACCTTTCAGCGGCACCACGTCGGCGATGGTGGCGAGCGCCACGAGATCGAGCGAATCGGTGAGCCGTGGCCCCTCGCCCGACCCGAAGGCGCCCTCCCCCCTGAGCCGACGCGCCAGCGCCACCAGCGTCATGAACACCACGCCCGCCGCGCAGAGATGGCCGAGGCCGGACAGGTCGTCGAGGCGGTTGGGGTTCACCACGGCCCGCGCCGTCGGCAGCTCTTCGGGGGCGCCGTGATGGTCGAGCACGATCACGTCGAGGCCGAGACCCGCCGCCGCCGCCAGCGGCTCGTGGCCGGCGGTGCCGCAATCGACGCAGACGAGGAGTTTTGCGCCCTCCTCCGCCAGCGCGGTCACGGCGGCGACGTTCGGGCCGTAGCCTTCGGTGATCCGGTCCGGGATGTGGATCCGCACCGGCACGTCCAGCGCCCGCAGATACTCGGCGAGCAGCGCCGCGCTCGCGGCGCCGTCCACGTCGTAATCGCCGAAGATCGCCACCGGCTCGCGGGTCCGCACAGCGTGCGCGAGGCGCTCCACCGCCGCCTCCATCGCCACCAGCACGGACGGGTCCGGCATCAGGTCGCGCAGGCGCGGCGCGAGATAGGCCTCCGCCTCCGCCGGCCGCACGCCGCGCCCGGCGAGCACGCGGGCGAGCAGGTCCGGCAGGCCGTGCGCTTGCGTCATCGTCGTGGCGAAGGCCTGCAGCCCGGCATCGCCGCAACGCTCGCGCCAGGGCCGCCCCAGCACGGAGGCGTCTACGCCGAGGATATTTCGGTCGGATTGGATGAGGGCTGCGGCGGACACGGGCGGGAGCATAGCGGCTTCTAGGCGCGAAGGCTGCGCCCTGTGGGCGACAGCAAGGCTCGTCATGTTGGCGGGCATCCGCCTGCCGTTTGACCGCCTCGGTGCGGCACGCTTCCCCTCTCACCGCATGCGGGGAGAGGGCTTCGGCGACCTCGTCGTCGCCGAAGCGAGGCGGCAGCCGATGGTGAGGGGGCGCCTCCGAGGGAGCCTCTTTCGTCGAGTCCCCCTCACCGCCGCTCCGGCTTCGCCTCTCGCTTCCTCCAGGGACGACGAGGTCCATGCAGGCCTCTCCCCGCGTGCGGGGAGAGGGGGAACGCGGCTGGTCTCGATGCGATCAGAGGGCCGGCGATCAGGCTCCGAAACGAAAAACGGGGCGGGCGATTCCTCGCCCGCCCCGCCGATTGTTCGACTGATGTGTCGCTCAGAGGTTCTTGAGGATCGAGTCCACGACCTTCTTGGCGTCGCCGAACAGCATCATGGTGTTGTCGCGGAAGAACACCTCATTCTCCACGCCCGCGTAGCCCGAGCCCATGCCGCGCTTGATGAAGAGCACGGTCTTGGCCTTCTCCACGTCGAGGATCGGCATGCCGTAGATCGGCGAGGCCTTGTCGGTCTTGGCGGCCGGGTTGGTGACGTCGTTGGCGCCGATCACGAAGGCGACGTCCGCCTGCGGGAACTCGCCGTTGATGTCCTCCAGCTCGAACACCTCGTCGTAGGGGACGTTGGCTTCGGCGAGCAGCACGTTCATGTGCCCCGGCATGCGGCCTGCCACCGGGTGGATGGCGTACTTCACCTCGACGCCTTCCTTCTTCAGCATGTCCACCATCTCGCGGAGGCTGTGCTGCGCCTGGGCGACCGCCATGCCGTAGCCCGGCACGATGATGACGCGCTCGGCGTTCTTCATGATGTAGGCCGCGTCGTCGGCCGAGCCCTGCTTGACGGGGCGCGTCTCGACCTGACCGCCGCCGGCCGCTGCGGCGGAATCACCGCCGAAGCCGCCGAGGATGACCGAGATGAACGACCGGTTCATCGCCTTGCACATGATGTAGGACAGGATCGCGCCCGAGGAGCCGACCAGCGAGCCCGTGATGATGAGCGCGAGGTTGCCCAGGGTGAAGCCGATGCCGGCTGCCGCCCAGCCCGAGTAGGAGTTGAGCATCGAGACGACGACGGGCATGTCGGCGCCGCCGATCGGGATGATGAGCAGTCCGCCCAGGGTGAAAGAAAGGAGCACGATCAGCCAGAAGACGAGCTTGCTCTCGTTGCCGATGAACACGGCAATCAGCACCACCAGGGCGATGCCCAGCGCGATGTTGATGGCGTGCCGCTGCGGCAGCATGATCGGCTTGCCGGACATGCGGCCGTCGAGCTTGGCGAAGGCGATGACCGACCCGGTGAAGGTGATCGCGCCGATCGCCGCGCCGAGCGCCATCTCGAACAGCGACTCCTTGTGGATGTGGCCGTTCTCGAGGATGCCGACCGCCTGGGGGGCGTAGAGGGTCGCTGCCGCACCCGCCACGGCGGCGAGGCCGACGAGGGAGTGGAAGGCCGCGACCAGCTGCGGCATCGCCGTCATCGGCACGCGCTTGGCGATCACCGCGCCGGCGCCGCCGCCGATGCCGAGGCCGAGCAGCACCAGGATCCAGGCGCCGAAGCCCGCCGGCGGATGGCCGACGAGCGTGGTGAGCACGGCGAGCGCCATGCCGATCATGCCGTACAGGTTGCCCTGTCGCGACGTGGTGGGGTGCGAGAGCCCCCGCAGCGCCATGATGAACAGGACGCCGGCGACGATGTAGAGAAGGGAAGAGACGTTTTCCGACATCGCCTCAGGCCTTCTTCTTGTACATGCCGAGCATGCGCTGCGTGACGAGGAAGCCGCCGAAGATGTTCACGGAGGCCAGCACGATACCGATGAAGCCGAAGAACCGGGCCCATCCGGTGCCCTTCTCGATGAGGGGCACGCCGGCGGCGAGCAGCGCGCCGACGATGATGACCGACGAGATTGCGTTGGTGACCGACATCAGCGGGGTGTGGAGCGCCGGAGTCACCGACCAGACCACGTAGTAGCCGACGAAGATCGCGAGCACGAAGATCGCGAGCTGGAACACGGTGGGATCGACCGCGCCGTGGGTGGCCGCCGACACGCCGTGGGCGAGGGAGTCGGCGATGGATTGCGCCTGGGCGGCGTTCTGCTGGGCGATTTCGGCCGCCGTCCTGGCGGCGGCCGCAGCGGCCTGGGCCTGCTCCGCGGCAGGAAGAGGTACGTTAGCCATGTCTCAGATCCTCCGCGATCGTCAGGCTTTGGGCTGGAAGTTCGGGTGAACCACCTGACCGTCGCGGGTGAGGTTGGTCGCCTTGACGAGTTCGTCGTCCCACTTGATCGCGAGCGCCTTCGCCTCCTTGTCGATGAGGGTCTCGACGAAGGCGTAGAGGTTGCGGGCGTAGAGGGCGGAGGCGGTGGCCGCGAGGCGGCCCGGCACGTTGGTGTGGCCGACGATCTTCACGCCCTTGTCGGTGGTGACGATCTCGCCCGCCTTGGCCCCGGCGACGTTGCCGCCGCGCTCGACCGCCAGATCGACGAGCACCGAGCCGGGCTTCATCGAAGTCACCATCTCCTCGGAGACGAGCTTCGGGGCCGGCCGGCCGGGGATCAGCGCCGTGGTGATGACGATGTCCTGCTTGGCGATGTGGCCCTTGACCAGCTCCGCCTGCTTCTTCTGGTACTCCGCCGACATCTCCTTGGCGTAGCCGCCGGAGGTCTCGGCCGACTTGAACTCCTCGTCCTCGACCGCGACGAACTTCGCGCCGAGCGACTCGACCTGCTCCTTGGTGGCGGGGCGGACGTCGGTCGCCGTGACGACGGCGCCGAGGCGGCGGGCGGTGGCGATGGCCTGGAGGCCGGCGACGCCGACACCCATGATGAAGATGCGTGCGGCCGGGACCGTGCCCGCGGCGGTCATCATCATCGGCAGGGAGCGGCCGTACTCGGCGGCGCCGTCGATCACGGCGCGGTAGCCCGCGAGGTTGGCCTGGGAGGACAGAACGTCCATGACCTGGGCGCGGGTGATGCGGGGCATCAGTTCCATGGAGAAGGCGTTCACGCCCGCCTCGGCCATGGCCTTCAGCTCGTCCTCATGGCCGTAGGGGTCCATGATGGCGACGACGGTGGCGCCTTTGCCGATCTTGCCGAGTTCCTCGGCATTCGGGCGGCGCACCTTGAGGACGAGGTCGGCCCCCGAAAGCGCCTCCTCGGCCGACGAGGCGATCTTGGCGCCCGCCGCCTCGTACTCGGAATCGGGGACGCCGGCCGTCGCGCCGGCCCCCGATTGCACCACGACCTCGCCGCCCAGACCGACGAATTTCTTGACCGTTTCCGGGACGGAGGCGACCCGCGGTTCCGCGGGATCCGCCTCCGTCAAGACGGCGATGCGCATTCGGTTTGCTCCCGTTCTTACAGCCGCCCATTCGGCGTGCCGGTATCCGAGCTATGTGGACGGCTAGACTGATATGCAAAGACCGGTCCGTGTCCGGACCGGCCCTCGATGGAAGGAATTCAGCTCAGGAAGAGGATAGCGAGAAGGACCAGGAAGAGGCCGGCCTGCGCCTTCCAGCCGATGGCCGGAACGAGGGCGCCGAGCGCGGCGAGGCCCCAGGAGACGAGGACGCCGATGATCGCGGTGATCCAGGCCTCGTGCACGCCGCCGATGGCCAGCGCCAGCACCCAGCAGAGCACCGTGACGGTGCCGATCTCGACGAAGCGGACGAAGCCGCGATAGGTCTGCTCGTGGGTCTTCTCGTCCATCGCCGGGCTGTAATGCAGGCCCGTGAGGGTCTTGGTGTCCGCCATTTGCGCGCCCGTTCCCTGACTTCGTTTTGCTTGTGTCGCGCGGATTTAGCGCAAGGCCAAGCGGGGAGCAATCAGCTTGACCGCCAGGGTGACATGCGGATGACGGGTTTTTGCCAAGATCGTCAGGTCGGTCGCGCGGCTTGCGCCGGTTGCGGCAACGCGGCTCGCGCCGGCTGCGGCAACGCGGCCTAGGCTGGCTGCGGCAACCCGGCCGCCTGGAGCGCGCTCGTCTGGCGTTCCGCCAGGGCGTCGAGGGAGAAGCGCTCGATCTCCGCCTCGAACAGGCGGTGGTAGTTCAGCTCCGAGCGCAGATGCAGGAACACCGCCCCGAGACCGACTGCCGCACGGTCCATGAACACGAATTCTTGAGGGATCGTGACCGGCCCGCGCTCCTTGAGCGCCTGATGCACCGAGAACGCCTCGCGCCGGCCGTAGGCGCCGGGCTCGATTCCGTCGGCGACGGTGCGGGTGCGATCCTCCAGCAGCGGGCCGTAGATGAAGCGGGCCCAGATGTTGAGGATGTCCACCGTCTCGCGGTCGAGCTTCTTGAAGCCCCAAACCTCGTAGGCGTGGACGACCCGGTCGCGGTCGCCTTCGAGCAGGCCGCGGTAGAGATCGACCACGCCGCCGACGAAGCGCGGGTGGAAGATGCGGACGCAGCCGTAATCGAGCAGGTTGATGCCCTGCGCCTCTCCCCCTTCGGCGAATACGGTGTAGTTGCCCAAGTGCGGATCGCCGTGGATGACGGCGGCGCGGCTGAACGGGTGCCACCACGCCTTGAACATCGCCTGCGCCAGCCGGTTGCGGACCTCGATCGGGCCTTGCGCAAAGTTCAGGATCCTCTCGCCATCGAGCCAGCCGAGCGTCAGCAGCCGCTTGGTCGAGAGGTCGGTGTGGACCCCCGGCACGCGCACCGCATCGATGTCCTTGAGGACGGCGCCGTACAGCGCGGCATGCTTGGCCTCGCGCTCGTAATCGAGTTCCTCGCGCACCCGCGCGCCGATCTCCTTGGCGATCTCGGTGGTGTCGAGCCAGGAATTCATGCGGCGGTGGAAGGCGAAGGCGACCTGAAGCTGCTTGAGGTCGGCCTCCACCGCCGACTGCATGTCCGGGTACTGGAGCTTGCAGGCGAGCGGCGTGCCGTCGAGCGACGTGGCGCGGTGGACCTGCCCCAGCGAGGCCGCGGCCGCGGGCTTCAGGTCGAAGCTTTGGAACCGGCTCTGCCAGTCGGCACCGAGTTCGGCCATCATCCGGCGCTTGACGAAGGCCGCGCCCATCGGCGGCGCATCGGCCTGGAGCTTTTGGAGTTCCGCCGCGTATTCAGGCGGGAGCAGGTCGGGGACGGTGGCGAGCAGCTGCGCCACCTTCATGATCGGGCCCTTCAGCCCGCCGAGGGCCTGCGCCAGCGCGGCGGCGTTGCTCGGCGCGGCGCCGTCCTTGCCGCCGAACAGGCGCGCGGCGGCCATGCGGGCGGCCACGCCCCCGACATTGGCGCCGACGCTGGCGTAGCGGCTCGCGCGGGCGGTGAAGCGGTTGGCTTCGCGATCGGTCTCGGCCATGGCCTCGGGATCAGTCCTGATGAGGATGTGATCCGAGATAGGCGCGCGGCCGCCCCGCGGCGAGGGCGCTGGGACGGCGCGCCGCGGTGGTTACGCCGACGGCCCCTTGTCGCGAATCCAGCGGGTGAGGCCGGCCCGGCCTGAGCGAGGCGGCTCGCTCACCGCAACGATCCTCACTTCTTCAGTTCGGTGAGGGCGACCCGATAGGTGTCCATCGCCTTCTCGGCGATCTTCATGCCCTTCCCGAAGGTCGGATCGTGCGGCGTGAGATCCAGCGAGCCATCGGCGTTCACCGTCGCGTAGAGCGAGGCGCCCTGATCCAGTTTGAGCCTGCCGACGAGGTCATCCGGCAGGATCACACCGAGGGAATCGCCGATCTGCTGAACTTCGAGCTTCATGGTCTCGGCTCCGTGCCTATCCGATCGAGCATAACACGCACGGAGCCGCCTTCATCCCGTAAAGGTTAGGCCGCCTCCATCGCCTCCAACTCGGCGATCATCCCCTCGATCATCCCCAGTCCGATCTGCCAGAAGCCCGGATCGCTCGCATCCAACCCGAACGGCTTCAACAATTCGCCGTAGGGCTTCGAGCCGCCCGCCGAGAGCAGCGCGAAGTAGCGCTCGACGAAGCCGGGCTCGGCCCGCGCGTAGACGCCGTAGAGCGAGTTCACGAGGCAATCGCCGAAGGCGTAGGCGTAGACGTAGAACGGCGAATGGATGAAGTGCGGGATGTAGGCCCAGAACGGCTCGTAGCCCTTGTCGAGGGTGATCGCCGGCCCGAGGCTCTCGGCCTGCACCGACATCCACAGGGCGTTGATCTCGTCGGCCGTCAGCTCGCCCTTGGCGCGGGCCAGATGCACCTTCCGCTCGAACGAGTAGAACGCGATCTGCCGTACCACCGTGTTGATCATGTCCTCGACCTTGGCGGCCAGCATCGCCCGGCGCTGGGTCGGGTCGGTGGTCTCGGCGAGAAGCTTGCGGAAGGTCAGCATCTCGCCGAACACGCTCGCGGTCTCGGCGAGCGTCAGCGGGGTCGGGGCCATCAGGGCGCCGTTGGGAGCCGCCAGCACCTGATGCACGCCGTGGCCGAGTTCGTGCGCGAGCGTCATCACGTCCCGCGGCTTGCCCTGGTAATTCACCAGCACGTAGGGGTGGGCCGAGGGCACGGTCGGGTGGGCGAAGGCGCCGGGCGCCTTGCCGGGCCGGGTCGGCGCGTCGATCCAGCCGCCGTCGAAGAACCTTTTGGCGATCCCCGCCATGTCCGGCGAGAAGGCGTTGTAGGCGTCGAGCACCGTGTCGCGGGCCTCCGCCCAGGGGATCGTGCGCTGCTCGACCTTCGGCAGCGGGGCGTTTCGATCCCAATAGGGCAGAGCGTCCACACCGAACCACTTGGCCTTGAGCCGGTAATAGCGATGCGACAGGCGCGGATAGGCGGCGCGCACCGCCTCGACCATGGCGGCGACGACCTCGGGCTCGACGCGGTTCGAGAGGTGGCGGGCGTCGGCCACGTCCTTGAAGCCGCGCCAGCGGTCGGAGATTTCCTTGTCCTTGGCGAGCGTGTTGGTGATCAGCGCGAAGACGCGCAGGTTCGCCCGGAGCGTGTCGCCGAGCGCGACCGCCGCCTCCTGGCGCACCGCGCCGTCGCGATCCTGAAGCTTGTTGAGGGTCGGCTCCAGGGTCAGCTGTTCGCCCTGCACCGAGAAGCGGAGGGACGCGATGGTCTCGTTGAACAGCCGGTCCCAGGCAGCGTTCGCCGTGACCGACTTCTCGAGGAACAGCTTTTCGGTGCGGTCATCGAGCTGGTAGGGCTTTTCCGCCCGCAGATCCTCGATCCAGGGGCGGTATTGCGCGAGCGGCCCTTCGGCCATGGCGCGATCCATCACGGCGTCCTCGACGCGGTTCAGCTCCAGCCCGAAGAACAGGAGGTCGCCCGAGGCCGCGGTCAGGCGCTCGCGGGTGTCGCCGTAGAACTTGGCGCGGGTCTCGTCGGTGGTGTCGCCGGAATAGACGAGGCCGGCGAACGACATCAGCCGGCCCATCAGATCCTCGATCGCTTCAAAAGCCGCGACCGCGCGTCCGAGTTCGACCGAAGCGTCGGGCCCCGCGGCGATTGCGCCGATGCGGCCGGCGTAACGCTCGGTGAAGGCGCGGGCCTCGGTCTCGGCCCGTTCGAGATCGTCGCGGAAGGCCGGGGCATCGATGCCGGAATAGAGGTCGCTCAGGTCCCATTCGGGCAGCGCGCCGAGGTCGGCCGCCTGCGCCGCGCTGCGGAGCGCCGCGAGACCGTCCGGAATCCGCACCGGTTCCGGGGACAGGGCAGCGGTGACGGCTCGGCTCGACATCGATGGGGCTTCCTCACGAAGAGACGGGTCAAGGCCGGCGAGCCCGCCCGTGTTCCGGATGCTTGATATCGAGCGCCGGGCGCCGCCGATCAACTCGGGTCCGCCATCGGCCCACAAAGCGGGCGGGACGCCGCCCGAAATTGCCTCGCAAGCCCCCCGAAAACCCTTTTGAACGGAATGTGAGGGCGTCGTTAAGCGCCGCTTTACGCATCTGGGCGACCTTGTGCGCCGAAACGAAACAGCCCGCTCCGCGCCCGATCGGCCCCGCTCACGCGGTGCGCCGCGCGCGGTCGGCCGGGAAAAGCGGAAAGCGAGGCGCCCCGCATGTCCACCACCGTCCTGATCATCGACGACGATCCCGTCCAGCGCCGCCTCGCCGAGGCAATGGTGCGCCGCCTCGGCTTCGAGGCCAGAATCGCCGAGAACGGTCTCGACGGTCTCAACCTGCTGCGCGCGGGCGAGGGCATCGACGTGGTGTTGCTCGACCTCGTCATGCCCGGCGGCATGGACGGGCTCGGCGTGCTGGCCGAGATGCGCAAGGCCGGCATCGACACGCCGGTCATCGTCCAGACCTCGAACGGCTCGATCGACGCTGTCGTCAACGCCATGCGGGCGGGCGCCGTCGACTTCGTGGTCAAGCCCGCGGGCGCCGAGCGGCTTCAGGTCTCGATCAAGAACGCGCTCCGCGTCGATCAACTGGAGGAGGAGGTGCGCCGCATGCGCCGCCGCGCCTCCGGCTCGCTCGGCTTCAAGGATCTGGCCTCGAAGAGCCCGGACATGGAGCGGGTCATCCGGCTGGCCGAGCGTTCGGCGAAGTCGAACATCCCGGTGCTGATCGAGGGCGAATCCGGCGTCGGCAAGGAGGTGCTGGCCCGCGCGATCCAGGGTTCGGGCGAGCGGCGCGGCAAGTCGTTCGTCACCGTCAATTGCGGCGCGATCCCCGACAACCTCGTGGAATCCACCCTGTTCGGCCACGAGAAGGGCGCCTTCACCGGGGCCACCGAGCGTCATGTCGGCAAGTTCGTCGAGGCGTCGGGCGGCACGCTGTTCCTCGACGAGATCGGCGAACTGCCCCTCGACGCGCAGGTGAAGCTTTTACGCGCGCTCCAGGAAGGTGAAGTCGATCCCGTCGGTGGCAAGCGGGCGGTGCGGGTCGACATCCGCCTGATCTCGGCGACGAACCGCTCGCTGCTCGACCTCGTCAAGCAGGGCAAGTTCCGCGAGGACCTCTATTACCGCCTCAACGTCTTCCCGATGACGCTGCCGCCCTTACGGGCGCGGCGCGAGGACATTCCGGACCTCGTGCGCTCGTTCTGCGCGCGTTTCGCGGCGGAAGAAGGCAAGCGCCTGCGCGGGATCACCCAGGAAGCGATGGCGCTGCTCTCGCGCTACCCCTGGCCGGGCAATGTGCGGCAACTGGAGAACGCGCTGTTCCGCGCCGTGGTGCTGGCCGACGGCGACGAGCTGACGGTGGCGGAGTTCCCGCAGATCGCCGCGCAGGTCGAGGGCTTCGACGTGCGCATCCCGCCGGCCCCGCACCAGTCCGCCCTGCCGGCGGGCGGGATGGAGCCGGTGCGCGAGATCGTCCGCGTCGAGGTGCGCGACCCGCACGCGATGTCGCTCGTCGTCGAGGACACCGGCGAGATGAAGACGATGGAGGCGGTCGAGGCGGAGACCATCCGCTTCGCCCTGCAATTCTACCGCGGCCGAATGTCCGAAGTCTCCCGCCGCCTCGGAATCGGCCGATCCACCCTCTACCGCAAGCTCAAGGAGTTGGGCCTCGACGAGGAGGAACGCTCCGAAGACGCGGCGTGAGGTCAATACAGCCGGCGCGACCACCGCACCGGCTGGCAAAGCCAGACCACGTTCCCGCCCGGATCGTGCGGCAGCCCCGTATCACCGGGCGCGAAGAGCGCTCCGCTAGATGCCTCGGCTCTCAGCCGAGGCATCTAGCGGAGCGAGAAGCCTAAGCCCGCGAACGCAGGCGCCGGCGCTTGAGGCCGACAAGCAGGAAAACCCGTGCGGTTGCGCACGGTCTCGCTTGGACCGATGATCTTTAACGACGGTAGCGGCAAACTCGGCCGTTTCCAGGGAGTGGCCGCCATGCACGCTGAAACCGGAGCCGGATCGAGCGTCCTGCGGACCCTGTCCGTCGCGTTCGCTGCCCTGCTCGCCCTGGCCCCGGCGGTGCGCGGCGAGGAGGCGGGTGCGCCCATCCGCAAGGCGGCGGTCGAGGCCCCGGCCGTGCCGGACGCGCCCGCGCCCGCCGTCGAGACGCCCCCCGCCGACGCCCCGGCTCAAGCCCCGACCCAGAGTTCGAACCCGGCTGAACCCCCCGCCACGGCCGCCGAGACCCCGGCCCCCGCGGCGGAAGCCCCGCCCGCGCCGGTGGCGCCGAGCGAGCCGCTGCCGGCCGCCGTGTTCGCCCGCCTCAACGATGCCGCGCCGCTGCTCGCGCGCCTCTCGGGCAAGGAGCGGGAGGCGATGCAGGCCTTCTACGCGCTCGGCAACTTCAAGCCGGCCTGGATCGAGAACGGCGCCTTCAACGCGGCCGCCACCGCGGCAATCGCGCGCCTGCGCGCGGCCGCCGAGGACGGGCTCGATCCGAACGCCTATCCGGTGCCGGTGCTGGGCAAGCTCAGCCGCCCCGACACCGACGCGGAACTGGCGGAAGCCGACCTGAAGCTCTCGGCGGCGATCGCCCTCTACGCCCGCGACGCGCGGGGCGGGCGGGTGAACCCGGCCGCGATCTCGAAGCTCGTCACCCCGACCCTCGACCTGCCGACGGCGGATGCGACGCTCGCCCGCGTGGCGAGCGCGGGCGAGAAGGCCGGCGAGACGCTGCAAGCCTACAACCCGCGCCAGCCCGGCTACCTCGCCCTCAAGACCCGGCTCGCTTCCTTGCGTGCCGGCCACGTGCCGGACGCGCCGTCATCCAAGTCGCCCAAGCGCCCGAAGGTGGCAGGCGGCGAGGCCGAGATCCTCGTCAACATGGAGCGCTGGCGCTGGCTGCCGTCCGAACTCGGGCCGGACTACGTCTTCGTCAACGTGCCGGAATTCAAGCTGCGGGTCTTCCGCAACGGCACTGTCAAGGACGAGACCCGCGTCATCGTCGGTAAGCCCGAGAGCCCGACCCCGACCTTTTCCGGGATGATGGAATACGCCGTCGTCAACCCGTCCTGGTACGTGCCGCCCTCGATCCTCAAGCAGATGCTGGCCTCGGGCCGCACCGCCGGGTTCGAGGTGGTGCGCCGCGGCGGCCAGATCTCGCTGCGCCAGCCGCCGGGCGAGCGCAACGCGCTCGGCTTCATCAAGTTCATGTTCCCCAACCAGCACGCGGTCTACCTGCACGACACGCCCAACCGCTCGCTGTTCTCGGCGTCCACGCGGGCCTTCAGCCACGGCTGCGTGCGCGTGGACGACCCTTTCCGCTTCGCCGACGCGGTGCTGCCGGACTGGACCGAGGAACGGCTCAAGAAGCTGATCGGCAAGGGCGAGCGTACGCTCCGCCTGCCGGCCAAGCTCCCGGTCCACCTCGCCTACTTTACCGCGTACGTGGACGATTTCGGTTCGTACCGCACGCTCAACGACCTCTACGGCTACGACGGCCCGATGAAGGTGGCGCTCGGCCTCGCTGCCCGCTCCGACGCGGTGGCCCGCGCCCCCGCGGGCAAGGCGAAGCCGGCGGCGGAGGCCCGCTCGGTGCCGACGCAGAACGCGGTGCGCGACATCCACCGCCCCGCCCCGCGCCCGGCGCCGCGCGAGGCCGTGCGGGCCGAGCCGCGGCGCAACGTCGACATGTTCGGCGAGCCCTGGCCGTCCGAGCCGGTGCGGCGGGAGACCCGCAGCTTCTGGTAGCCACAGGTCCGACAATTCACAGGAGCGTCGGCGCCCGCGTGCGCCGACGCTCTTGCGCGGCACTTTTCCGCCACGGTTGGCCCCCAGCATCGCCACGGTTGCCTCTTAGCCGTCAGTCCGACGGTCGGCGTGCGGCCCAACAGGGTGGGCGCGACCCGTCCCGGCGGAGGTGAGGACAATGCTGCAGGGTCGCTTGCGGAACCGCGTGCCTGCCCTCCCCGGCCTTCGTCGGGCGCGCCTCGCCGCGATCCTCGCCTCGGTCGCCGCCGCGCTCGTCGCCGGCACCGCCGACACCCAGGACGCGGTCGCCAACGGCGACACCCGCGAACTCTCGATGGTGCACCAGCACACGGGCGAGACCATCACGGTCACGTTCAAGCGCGACGGGCGCTTCGACCGGTCCGCCCTCGACCGGCTCAACTGGTTCCTGCGCGACTGGCGCGAGAACGAAGCCACCAAGATGGACCCGCGCCTGTTCGACGTGGTCTGGGAAGCCAAGCGCTCGATCGGCTCGACGGGGCCGATGTACATCGTCTCCGCCTATCGCAGCCCCAAGACCAACGGGATGCTGCGCCGCGCCTCCTCGGGCGTCGCCGAGACCAGCCAGCACATGGCCGGAAAGGCCATCGACTTCTTCCTGCCCGACGCCAGCATCGACCAGCTCCGCGGCGCCGGCATGCGGCTCCAGCGCGGCGGCGTCGGCTGGTATCCGCGCTCCGGCTCGCCCTTCGTCCATCTCGATGTCGGCTCGGTCCGCGCATGGCCGCGGATGACCGGCGACCAGCTCGCCCGCCTGTTCCCGGACGGCAAGACCGTCCACCTCCCCGCCGACGGCAAGCCGCTCGCCCGCTACGAGGAGGCCCGCGCCGAGATCCTGGCCCGCGGCGGCACCGTCTCCGGCCAGACCATGGTGGCGAGCGCCGACGAGATCGACGACGGCCCCGGCCTGAAGGGCTTCTTCGCCTCGTTGTTCGGCGGCGGCGCGGCGCAAGCGCCCGCCGCGACCGTCGCCAGCGCCCCCGCTCCGGCCAAGGGCCGCAAGGCGAGCGTCGTGGTGGCGAGCGCCGACCCGTCGGCCGCCATCGGTGCGGCGCAGCCCCCCGCGCAGGCGCTGGCCTATGCCGCGCCGAACGCCTCGGAGGCCCTGCGCGACGCCGCGCTCAAGCCCGGCACGCCCTCGGCCAAGGAGCTTCTCACCGGCATGAGCGTCCCGTCCGGCTCGGTCGTCGCGCCGCTGCCGCCGCGCCGCCCCGCCGACTTCGCCGCGGTCGCTGCCCTGCCCAGCGTGCCGCTGCCGCCGCGCCGTCCGGTCCAGCTCGCCTCGCTCGACGGCGCGGGGCTCGCCGGCATCGCCACCCTCGCCTCGGCCGAGGCGTCGCCCGTCGTCCCGACCACGGAGGCGTCCCCCGCCCCGCTCGTTCCGGCCGATGCCGACCTGCGCGAGCAGGTCCGCAGCCTGTTCGTCGCGACGGTCCAGCCCGCCGCCGCACCGAGCGCGCCGGTGCGCGTCGCCCAGGTGCGTCCGCTCCCCGACGCGACGCCCCCCGGCGCGCTCTGGACGCCGGACGGCGGCACGACGGCCGGACGTTTCTGGAAGGCGCTCGCGCCGAGCACCGTCCCGGCCGCTCGTTTCGACTATCCCGCCACGCAGCCGGTGCACCTGCGGCACTGATCGGCGTCTGACTACCCTCTCAGGGTACCGCCGCTCCCCCTCTCCCCGCCTGATCCTGGGCTTGCCCAGAATCAGCAAGCAAAGACCGACGTTGGGCCTGCCCAACTTCGGGCGGGGCGAGGGGATGCGCGGCGGCCTAGGCGGTCAGCCGGAAACCCGATCAATCCTTTCCCCGCACGAAGGTGACGATGCTGCGGGTTTCGCCCTTGTCGGCCCAGTTGGGCATGACGCGCCAGGGCGTCAGCACCCGCAGGCGCTCGCCCTCCAGCGTGAACATGCGGGTCTGCTCGGTGCCGACCCATTTCGGGTCCCAGGCCGTGTCGACCTTGGCGGTCCAGCTGTCGCCCTCGGTGCGGAAGGTGCCGCTGTAGGAAACCAGCGTTCCCATCAGGGCGGCGCGCTGAGCCTCGTTCTCGGCGGGCTTGCGGCCTTCGCCGGTGAGGACGAAGAAGAGGCGGTTCTCGGGAGTGAAGTAGGCGTGGCCGGTGGGTTTTTCGCCCATCACCGGCGCCTTGCTGCCGTCGGCGCGGACCTCGACCTCGTAGGAGACGAGCTTCCACAGCTCGGTCAGCCGCGGATCGGATTCCGCCCGTGCGAGGCCCGGCGCGGCGCAGGCCGCAAGCGCGAGGATGGCGGTGAAAGGACCCGAGTGGCGCATGAAGATTTCTCGTCCGATGTGCGGCGTGCACATCAACTCCGGACGAGGGCGTTCGAGGCCGCCGCTCTGAGACGGACGGCCCCGTTCGTAACCGGGTTCTACGCCATGCCGAGCGCCTGGAGGTACAGTTCCAGGATCGCCTCCTCCTCCTGGCGCTCGTCGTGGTCGCGCTTGCGCAGGGAGATGATCTTGCGCAGCACCTTCACGTCGAAGCCGTTGGCCTTGGCCTCGGCATAGACGTCCTTGATGTCGCCCGCGATGCCGGCCTTTTCCTCTTCGAGGCGCTCGATGCGCTCGATGATGCTCTTGAGCTGGTCGGCGGCGACCGAGGACGGGTCGACGGCGGGGGCAGGCGATGCGGCCATGGCGGCGCTCCTTCGTGCGGCAGGCGGACCGACCCCCACGGGCCGGCGCACCGGATCGTCCGGGGTTAGCCCATCAACCTTACCCAGCCGTTGATGCCGCCGCGCGACCCGCTCGAGCCCGCAGCGGATGCAGGCTGAACGCGCCTTCCCGGCCGAGGGCCAGGAGCGCGTCGGGGCGTGCATCCCGGCGCGCGTCGCCCGCGATGGGATCGGTGCCCGAGAGCATCGTCAGCCCTCCATCTGGTCCGCCAGAAAGGCGCCGGAGCGCAGGTCGGCGGCGATCTGCTGGGCGTCGTAATCCGGGGCGCCCGCCTGCCGGTGATAGGGGCAGACCCAATCCTCGGGCACCGCCCGGCCGCTGAACTGGCGCGCGGCGGAGCGCTCGCCGTGCTGGGCCAGCATCGGGTTCATCGAACCCGCCCAGGCGACGTCGCGCTCGACAATCGAATCGCGCAGGCGCTCGTAGCGGCCTTCCTCGCGCAGACGCTCGAACTGGTCGTGCAGGTTGAACACCAGCACCGGCGCCTCGAAAAGCCGCGCCTTGCGGCTGGCCCCCGGATGCAGGCCGACGATGAAGAAGCCCTCGCCGCCGAGACTCATCGAGAAGTGCGGATCGTCCGGATCGGCGGCCACCCGCGGGTCGTGGACATGGCCGAGCCCGCTGTCGCGGTCGGACAGCGACTGCATCCGCGCCCAGAGCGCCGCCTCGAACGCCTCCTCGGAGAGCGGGGACGTGTTCTCGAACAGGACGGCGAAGCTCTGGAACAGCTCGGGCTGGCGCCGGTATCGGGCGATGAAGGCCAGAAGGGCCGGGTAGAGGCGTCCGTCGTCGCGATCCGAGGCGATGTCGCGCGCGACCAATACCCGGAGGCGCCCGCGGGACAGGGCGGATTTGGCCCCGACACAGGGGAAGGGCTGTTGCCGGATGAAGTGCCGGAAGCGTTCGGCGAGCGGATGGCCGGCGTCGTCGTTGGGCAGAAGCATGGCACCTCGTGCGAGCAGGCAAGCGTCGTCACCGGACCGGGTGGAACGGCCGCGATGAAGCGATGGGGGAAGTCCTCCGACGGGGCCGCACGGCCGGCGGCCGGCTCGGGTCGGAGTGCTGGGGGAACCGCACGATTCTGCGGATGTTCCTCGTTTGATCGATTGTCCACAGGGTAGCCGCGACGCCGCGCGACGCTGCGTCGATCGTCTCGGATCCTGTCCGAAGCGGCTCCGCTCGCAGCGCTTGTTGCCCGCCTCCAACCGGTGTAAGACGCGCGCTCATCACGCATATCGTCCGTTCTGCCCGAGGAAGGAGCCGTTCGCATGGCTCGCGTCACCGTCGAAGACTGCATCGAGAAGGTCGAGAACCGGTTCGAGCTGGTTCTCCTCGCCAGCCACCGCGCCCGCCTGCTCGCCGCCGGCGCTCCGCTGACGATCGACCGCGACCGCGACAAGAACCCGGTCGTGGCGCTGCGCGAGATCGGCGACGAGACCATCACGGCCGAGGATCTCAAGGAACAGCTCATCCACTCGATGCAGAAATACGTCGAGGTGGACGAGCCCGAGGCCGAGACCGTTCCACTGCTCTCCTCCTCGCCGGCCGCCGCCGCGGTGGCGCCCCAGTCCTCCTCGGACGACAAGGACGTGCAGTTCGACCGCATGAGCGAGGACGACCTCCTCCGCGGCCTCGAAAACCTCGCCCCGCCGACCGAGACGGACGACGACGCCGAGTAGTTTTTTCGCATTCCTTGCGACGCGCGCCCGCCCTCGGTTTCCGAGCGGCGGGCGCTTCTCGTTTCGGCCCCATGCGTCACATGCGGGTTCTGGAACGCCGCCGCGCGCGTTCTGCGACGCCTTGCATCTGGCGCGCGGGGCCCCGATGCGGGACAGTGAAGCCTGGACGGCGCGGCCATCCCGGCCGCCTTGCGTGAACGCGTTTCGAGGAACCCTCGGCGGATGATGCGCCAATACGAGCTCGTGGAGCGGGTCAAGCGCTACAACCCGGCCACGAACGAGGCGTTGCTCAACCGCGCCTACGTCTACGCCATGCGCGCGCACGGCACCCAGAAGCGCGCCTCGGGCGATCCGTTCTTCGCCCATCCGCTCGAAGTCGCCGCCCTCCTCACCGACCTGCATCTCGACGACGCCACCATCGTCGCCGCCGTGCTGCACGACACGGTGGAGGACACCGCCGCCACGCTGGACGAGATCCGCGGCATCTTCGGCGACGAGATCGGCGCGCTGGTCGACGGCCTGACCAAGCTCAAGCGACTCGACCTCGTCTCGAAGCGGGCGGTGCAGGGCGAGAACTTCCGCAAGCTGCTGCTCGCCGTGGCCGAGGACGTGCGGGTGCTGCTGGTCAAGCTCGCCGACCGCACCCACAACATGCGCACCCTCCATTTCATGCCGCCGGAGAAGCGCACCCGGATCGCCGAGGAGACGCTGGACATCTACGCGCCGCTCGCCGGCCGCATGGGCATCCAGGAGATGCGCGACGAGCTGGAGGACCTGTCCTTCCGCGTGCTCAAGCCTGAGGTCTACGCCACCATCACCAAGCGGCTCGAAGACCTCTCGGCGAAATCCAGCAACGTCATCGAGAGCATCGAGCACGATCTCACGGCACGGCTGGCCGCGCAGGGGCTGACCGCGCAGGTGAAGGGCCGGCTGAAGCGCCCCTACTCGATCTGGTCGAAGATGGAGCGCAAGTCGGTCGCCTTCGAGCAACTCTCCGACATCGTCGGATTCCGCGTCATCGTCGGGACTTTGGCCGAATGCTACGCGGCGCTCGGCGTCGTCCACACCAGCTGGCCGATGGTACCGGGCCGCTACAAGGACTACATCTCGACGCCGAAGCAGAACGATTACCGCTCGATCCACACCACGGTGATCGGGCCGAAACAACGCCGCGTCGAGTTGCAGATCCGCACCGCGGCGATGGACGAGATCGCCGAATACGGCATCGCCGCGCACGCGCTCTACAAGGATGGCGCCCCGGCCGGCGAAGGCGAGGTACATCCGCGGCTCTCCACCGAGAGCGGTGCCTTCCAGTGGCTGCGTCGGACCATCGAACTCCTGGCCGAGGGCGATTCGCCGGAGGAGTTCCTCGAGCACACAAGGCTCGAGCTGTTTCAGGATCAGGTCTTCTGCTTCACCCCGAAGGGCCGGCTGATTGCGCTCCCGCGGGGCGCGACGCCGATCGATTTCGCCTACGCGGTCCACACCGATATCGGCAATTCGGCGGTCGGCGCCAAGATCAACGGCCGGCTCTCGCCGCTGCTGCACGAACTCGCCAACGGCGACGAGGTCGAGATCGCCTGCTCGGACGGCGCCGCCCCGCCCGCGGCCTGGGAATCGCTCGTCGTCACCGGCAAGGCGCGCGCCGCGATCCGCCGGGCGACGCGGGCCGCCGTGCGCCGCCAATATGCGGGGCTGGGCCGCCAGATTCTCGACCGCGCCTTCGAGCGGGCGGGCAAGAGCTTTTCCGAGGACAAGCTGCGCGGCGCCCTCCCCCGGTTGGCCCGCGCCTCCGCCGACGACGTGTTCGCCGCGGTCGGTCGCGGCGAGATGTTTTCCGGCGACGTGGTCAAGGCGGTCTATCCCGACTTCAAGGACGAGCGCCGCGGCAGCGGCCCCGCCGCCAACGGCGCCGCCGGGCGCCTGACCAGATCCGGCGACCAGACCATGCGCCTCAGCTTCTCCGGCGACGGCTCGGCGCAAGGGCCGATCCCGATCCGGGGGCTGGCGGGCGACCTGCCGGTGAGCTTCGCCCCCAACGGTGGCGCGCTGCCCGGCGACCGCATCGTCGGCATCCTGACGCCGGGCGTCGGCGTGACGATCTACCCGATCCAGTCGGCGGCTCTGGCCGCCTTCGACAACGAGCCCGAGCGCTGGCTCGACGTGCGCTGGGACGTGGAGGATTCGAACGAACGCTTCCCCGCCCGCATCGCGCTCGAATCGATGAACGAGCCCGGCACGCTCGCCCAGATTGCCCAGGTCATCGCCGAGCACGACGGCAACATCGACAACGTCTCGATGAAGCGCCGCACCCAGGACTTTACGGATATTGCCATCGACCTGTCGGTACCGGATCTGAAGCACCTCACCGCCATCGTGGCGGACCTGAGGGGGAAGCGCTCGGTGAGCCGGGTGGAGCGGATCAACGGGTAGGGTTTCTGGGGGCGATCGACGAGACGGCGTCCAGCCAGTCCTCCCACTGGGCCGGGTCGAGGGGGCCGATGCCGGCTTCGCGGTTTCGGTTCAGCGAGCCGAGCAGGACAGCGATGTCGTCCGACTTTGCGTCGCCCCGGTTCCAATAGGCCTCCAGGAAGACGCGCATCGCCTCGAACGCGTCATCGACAGTGATCGGGTCGCTCCCCTTGACGTCGCTGCGCTCGCTCGCCCGACGCACCAGCAGGAATGCCGGCGCGGCGCGACTTAGGACATCCAAGCATCCCCAGCCTGTGATGAAGCGATAGTGTTCGACCGGCTCCAAGCCGAACATCCAGGCTTCCGATTGGATGCGCGCGAAGCGTGCGCCCTCAACGCGATAGGCGAAGTTCTCGGCGATCAGTCCCTCATTCGGCGTGTCGTCGTCTTCGGTGCTCAATGGCATTTCGTCCAATAGGCGGACGATACAGGCTTGATCGAACGAGACGCGAAGCGCGAAGTTGGCATAGTCCGGCACGATGAAGTCGGCCGCGATCCCGTTCGTTCGCCACTGGAACGTCAGCAGATCGCTCTCACTTGAGCGGATCGGAACGCCTGTCTGGATCGGTATGTAGCGCGGCATCCCTTCACATTGGCTCCGCCGGGGAATGCTCGCAATCCATCAGCCTGACCGTATCCGCGTATGATGGAACGTGCCCGCATCAGAATCATGGACGCCGGCTTCACGCGGCTGAAACTTTTCCTCCCCCGGTCTCCGTAAAGGCCCATGACGCCCCCGCCGGAGGGGCGCTTTCATGGGAGACATCATGTCCAAGACCCTTCTTCGCCTCGCGCTCGGCCTCGCGCTCGCCACCGCCGCGGTCCCGGCGCTCGCCAAGAACCCGATGGTCGGCGGCGCGCCGATGTACGCCTCCAAGACGATCGTGGAGAACGCGGTCAACTCGAAGGACCACACCACGCTGGTCGCGGCCGTGAAGGCCGCGGGCCTCGTCGAGACGCTGTCGGGCCCCGGCCCCTTCACCGTGTTCGCGCCGACCAACGCCGCCTTCGCCAAGCTCCCGCCGGGCACGGTCGAGACGCTGGTCCAGCCGCAGAACAAGGCGCAGCTCACCGGCATCCTGACCTACCACGTGGTTCCGGGCGCCCTCACGGCCAAGGATCTGATGGCGATGGTCAAGGAAGGCGGCGGCCAGGCCACCCTCAAGACCGTCAACGGCGGTGCGCTCTCGGTCGAGGCCAAGGGCAAGAAGATCTACGTCACCGACACCAAGGGCAACACCGCCACGGTGACCGTGGCGAACGTCATGCAGTCGAACGGCGTGATTCACGTCGTCAACACCGTGCTCATGCCCTGATCCCGCTGATCGGGCTCCGGCATTCGCCGGGGCCCGGCTCGCCGACGATGCGCAGGCGCTGTGACGGGTGCCTGAGCCCCGGCTTGCGCCCCGCTGCGACAAGCGCTGGCCTCGGCCGCCAGATCCTGGATCGCGCCTTCGAGCCGGCCGGAAAAAGCTTTTCCGAGGAGAAGCGTGGTGCCCTCCCCCGCCTCGCCCGTGCCTCCGCGGACGACGTGTTCGTCGCCGTCGGGCGCGGCGAGATGTTCTCCGGCGAGGTGGTCAAGGCGGTCTATCCCGACTTCAAGGACGAGCGCCGCTACGGCGGCGCGATGCCGGGCGACCGCATCGTCGGCATCCCGACGCCGGGCGTCGGCGTGACGATCTACCCGATCCAGTCGGCCGCGCTCGCCGGTTTCGACAACGAGCCCGAGCGCTGGCTCGACCTGCGCTGGGACGTGGAGGATTCGAACGAGCGCTTCCCCGCCAGGATCGCGCTGGAATCGATGAACGAGCCCGGCACGCTCGCCCAGATCATCGCCGAGCACGACGGCAACATCGACAACGTCTCGATGAAGCGCCGCACCCAGGATTTTACCGACATCGCCATCGACTTGTCGGTGCCGGACCTGAAGCATCTCACGGCGATCGTCGCAGACCTGCGGGGGAAGCGCTCCGTGAGCCGGGTGGAGCGGATCAACGGGTAGGATCTTCGGCGCACAGTGCATGGAGATGGCCGCCCCGTACCGGTCCCAAGCGTCGGGCGATCCTCCGTCATCGGACCGATTTCGCGAGAGGCGGCCCGCCCCCGGCAGAAGGCGGCTCATCACAAGAGTGTCTCTCCCGGCTGCGGTCGGCCCTGGACAAAGGCCGGATACAAATCGGATGGCACAAGTCGATGGGCCGTTCGGATGAAATCTGGATCAAGAACCCCCGAGAGCCGAACCAATATTATAGTTGGGTCGAGCTGGATGCAGGGAAATCAAATCTCGCTTTGTGGCTTTTTAGCAACATTCGTCTCGCTTGCGACTAAAAAAATGATCTTTGAGTGTGGAATCCCTACATATGATAATCCGCACCCGCTAAGGCTTCGAACGTTGGCGCCGGTAGCTTCCTCGATCCAGCGGGAAGCGACATGACCCTCACCAACGCGTCGATCACGGCCGACGGCACGCAGGGCAATGGTTCGAGCTCGACTGTCGCGACCGGCCGCGTCCTCTCGGACGATGGGCGGTACGTCGTCTTCCAGAGCGCTGCCACCAACCTCGCGGGCACCGATGCAAACGGCACGTCGGTCGACATCTTCCGCAAGGATCTGACAACCGGCGAACTCGTCCGCGTCAACGAGACCGCCGCCGGCGCTCAGCCCAACAACGCCAGCGGCAATCCCACGATCTCCAGCGATGGCCGTTATGTCTTCTTCCAGAGCTCCGGCTCCAATCTCACGGGAAGCGACACGAACAATCAAAACGACATCTTCCGCAAGGATATGACCACCGGCGAACTCGTGCGCGTCAGCGTGACCGCTACGGGAGCCGAGGCCAACAACTTCAGCATCAATGCCTCGAGTTCGGACGACGGGCGCCACATCGTCTTCCAAAGCAACGCCACGAATTTTACAGCCACCGACGGAAACGGGACGACAACAGACATCATCCATAAGGATCTGACCACCGGTGCCGTCACGCGCGTCAACCAGACCGCCGCCGGGGTCCAGTCCAATGCTTCGAGCACCAATGCCGCGATCTCGGACGACGGGCGCTACGTCGTCTTCCAGAGCACTGCGACCAACCTCGTCGGCTCCGACACCAATGGCGTGTCCGACGTTTTCCGTAAGGATCTGACAACAGGCGAACTCGTCCGCGTCAGCCAGACCGCCGCCGCAGGGCAAGCCAATAGCGGCAGCTTTTTCGCAACGATCTCGGGCGACGGACGCTACGTCGTCTTCCAGAGCAATGCCACGAACCTCGCGGGAAGCGACGGAAACGGTTCGCTGAGCGACATCTTCCGCAAGGACTTGATCACCGGCGAAGTCGTCCGCGTCAACGACACTGCCGACGGAGTTCAGGCGAACAATACCAGCAGTAACGCCACGATCTCGGAGGACGGTCGCTATATCGTCTTTCAGAGCTCTGCGACCAACCTCGTGGGCAACGACACGAACGGCACGAACGATGTCTTCCGCAAGGACATGGTCACCGGCGAACTCGTCCGCCTCAGCAACGCCGTCGATGGCACGAGTTCGGGAAACGGTCAGAGCACCTCTGCCTCGATCTCCGGTGACGGCTCGCACGTCGCCTTCTCGAGCTCTGCGACCAACCTCGTGGCCAGCGACACCAACGCCATCCAGGACGTGTTCGTGACCAGCGCTGTCTGCTTTGCGCAGGGCAGCGCGATCCGCATCGTGCGAGACGGCGTCGTGCGAGAGGTGCCGGTCGAGGCTCTCGTCAAGGGCGATCTCGCGATGACGGCCTCGGGCGCACACCGTCCGATACGCTGGCTCGGCCATCGTCGCATCGACTGTGTGCATCATCCCGAACCGACCCAGGTCAGGCCGGTGTGCATCGCGGCACATGCGTTCGGCGCGGACCGTCCAATGCGTGACCTCTTCGTGTCGCCCGCTCATGCCATATGCGTCGACGTGCTCGGTAACGTGCTGATCCCAGCCGTCCACCTCGTCAACGGCACCACCATCACTCAGGTAGAGGTCGAGAGCGTCACTTACTGGCACGTCGAACTCGACAGCCACGATGTCCTGCTGGCGGAGGGACTGCCGGCCGAAAGCTATCTCGATTGCGGCAACCGCCGATTCTTTACCGGCGAGAACGTGATTGCCCTCGATGCCATGCCCGATCTTCGGGCGGAGGGGCCGCTTCCGTTCTGCCATCCGTTCCACGACGACGGCCCGGTGGTCGACCTCGTACGCGCCCGCCTTCGGGAGCGGGCGACGGCCAGCGGCTGGCGGCTCGTCGCGGATGCCTTCGCCGACCTCCACGTCGTCGCCGACGGTGAGATCATCCGACCCGACAAAGATGGACTGAGCGCCCGTTTCGTCGTTCCGGCCGACGCGCGCGCAGTGCGCGTCGTCTCGACCGTCAGCGTGCCAGCCCATGTCGTGCCCGGTGCGCGCGACCAGCGCCGCCTCGGCGTGCCGGTCGCCGCTCTCACGATCGACGACGGTCTGACCGGCGCCCGCATCATCGCCCCTGACGACGGGCGGCTCTCGCGAGGATTCCATCCCGCAGAGGGCGACGCAGCGTCCTGGCGCTGGACGAACGGAGTTGCGGAACTGCCGCCCGACCTGTGGGCCGACTGCCGGGGCGTCTTCTTCCTGCGGCTGGATCTGTCCGGGCCGGCCCTGCCGCGCTGGGTCGCGCCGGAGGTGGCTGGGCTGCTGGAGGTAGCCCCTTCGCGGCGGCGCATCTGAGAAGCCGCAGAGATCAAAACGGAAGACGGCAACCACATTTCGAGACGTCTCGCGCATCGCCTCGGCTCTCAGACAAAGGGGCTTCCCACAAGAAGCCCCCCGGCTTGCGCCCCGCCCGCCCCGCTGCGACAAGCCACGGCACGAGGGCTTGCAGGCAGGCGACGATGACCGCGAACGACGTCTTGGAAGAATTCCGCTCGGCGGGCGCGCTGCTCCAGGGGCACTTCATCCTGAGTTCGGGCCTGCGTTCGCCGACCTTCCTTCAGAAGATGACGATCTTCTCCGATCCGGTGCGGACCGAGCGGCTGTGCCGCGCGCTGGCCGAAGCGATCACGGCGCGGTTTGGAAAGATCGACATCGTGGTCTCGCCCGCCATCGGCGGCATCGTGCCGGGCTACGAGACCGCGCGGCATCTCGGCGCCAAGGCGATCTTCGTCGAGCGCGATCCCAGAGGGCCGTTCACCCTGCGGCGCGGCTTCTCCATCCCGGCCGGCACCCGCGCGGTGATCGTCGAGGACATCGTGACGACCGGCCTGTCGGCACGCGAATGCCTCGCCTCGCTCAAGGACGAGGCCGGCGCGGTGGTGGGCGCCGCCTGCCTGATCGACCGCTCCGGCGGGCGCGGCGAGATCGGCCTGCCGCTGGTGTCGCTCGCCGCCCTCGACATCCCGACTTACCCGGCCGACGCCCTGCCGCCCGAGCTGGCCGCCATCCCGGCGACCAAACCGGGCAGTCGTGCGACAATCAAGCCCTGATCGGATCGACTCGCGCGCGACAACCTGAAGTCAACTTCGGCTCTGCGCGCGATCATCGACGGTACGGTGAACTACAAAGCCGCAACCATGAGTGGGGCATTGTCGGACCCATTTCGCAAAAACGCCGCCGATACGAATTGCTTACCTTTTGTTGTTCTTGACACTTTGTCCAAGCTCGGCCAGACGAATTAGGTCAATTCCGTCGCGGATCGTCCGGTCTTGGAGTAGGCTGCTCCGGAGCCGGCGCGTCGGCGCCTCCGCGAGCGGTCCCACCGGGTCGCGAACGGTGTCGCGGAAGCGGCGGTTTTACGGAGGCCTGAGCGTCTTCTACGTTATGCGATTTGATCACGGACATTCTTTGCCGCGATTGCGGTCGTAATTCTTCTTTCAGCTCCAACGTATGGACAGTCCCATGAGTGAACGACAACGCACCGCGATTTTCATCGACGGTGCCAACCTCTACGCCACCACCAAGGCGCTGGGCTTCGACATCGATTACAAGCGGCTTCTGAAGGACTTCCAGGCCCGCGACAACCTGATCCGGGCGTTCTACTACACCGCGATGATCGAGGATCAGGAATATTCCTCGATCCGGCCGCTGATCGACTGGCTCGACTATAACGGCTACCGGGTCGTGACCAAGCCGGTCAAGGAATTCACCGATTCCTCGGGCCGCCGCAAGATCAAGGGCAACATGGACATCGAGCTGGCGATCGACGCGCTCGAACTCTCGGCCCATCTCGACCACATGGTGCTGTTCTCCGGCGACGGCGATTTCCGCTCGCTGGTCGAGGCGGTGCAGCGCAAGGGCGTGCGCGTCTCAGTGGTCTCCACCATCCAGACCCAGCCGCCGATGATCGCCGACGACCTGCGCCGTCAGGCCGACGAGTTCGTCGAACTCGCCCATCTCGCCGGCCGCATCGGCCGCGACCCGAGCGAGCGCACGATCCGCGCCCCCGGCGACGGCCCCCGCCGCGATTTCGCCGACCGCGCGCCCCGCGGCGACTTCGCCGAGCGCGGCCCCCGCGCCAATCCCGGCCTGGAAAGCCGCTACGGCATCCGCCCGCCGGCCCCGCCGTCGGACGATTCGGAGGTTTGATACTGAGTGCATGACACAGGACCGATGGTCCTGTGTCATGCGTCCGGCGGACGCCCGCCGCCGTGCAGTCGCACGGGCAATCGACGATGAGCGGTCATCGTCGATTGGGATGAGGTCCCGTCAGGCCGCGGCGTCGAGCCAGGCGATGACGGCCTCGGCGCTGCGGTCCGGCGGGAAGACCGGGTAGAACACCTTTGCGACGACGCCGTCGTCGATCACCAGCGTCAGCCGCTTCAGCAAAATCTCGCCGCCGGCCTCGAAGGTCGGCAGGCGCAAAGCCATCGCCAGCGCCCGCGAGCGGTCCGAGAGAACCGCGTAGGGCAGGTGCAGCCGTTCGGCCGCCTCACGCTGGTGCGGGCCGTCCTGGGTCGAGAGCCCGAACACCCGCGCGACACTGCGGCCGAGCAAGTCGGCATGGGCGTCGCGGAAGGCGCAGGCCTGCGGCGTGCAGCCGCGCGCGCCGGGGATCCGGTCCCAGTCCGCCGCGAGGTTCGGCTGGCCCGGCACGCCAGTGCGCGGGTAGGCGAACACCACCGTCCGGCCGGGCAGCCGCACCAGCGAGACGAGGCTGCCGTCGGTCGCCCGCAGGGCCACGTCCGGCAGCTTGAGGCCGGACAGATGATCGGCTGCACCGTCGTCGGAAGGCGCCGGAAGGTCGTCGGGCAATCGGGTAAAATCGGGTGCGGTCATTGAGTGCGCTCGATCAAGGCTCAGCCCTTGTCGCGCATCAGCCGGGCCTTGTCGCGCTGCCAGTCGCGCTCCTTCACGCTCTCGCGCTTGTCGTGGAGCTGCTTGCCCTTGCCGAGGCCCAGTTCGACCTTCGCCCGGCCCTTGTCGTTGAAGTAGATCTTCAACGGGATCACCGTGTAGCCCTGGCGCTGCGTCGCGCCGATCAGCTTGTTGATCTGGCGGCGGTGCAGCAGCAGGCGGCGGGGCCGCTTGGTGTCGTGGTTGAAGCGGTTCGCCTCCAGGTATTCCGGGATGTAGGCGTTGAACAGCATCAGGTCGTTGCCCGACGGGCCGGCATAGGATTCGCCGATTGTCGCCTTGCCGCCGCGCAGGGATTTCACCTCGGTGCCGGTCAAGGCGATGCCGGCCTCGAACACGTCCTCGATGGCGTAGTGGTAGCGCGCGGAACGGTTGTCGGCGACGACGCGCCGGCCGGGTTCGGGTTTGGGTGCCATTTTTTTCGTTCGGAGCCGTCAGGCGGTGGCTTCCCGATATGGGGAGCGCACCGCCCGGTGGCGAGGCTTCAGATCAACCCGGCATGCGCCAGCGCGGCATCGACCGCCTTGCGGCAGCCTTCGGTGGCCGGCACCAGCGGCAGGCGCACCTCCTCGGACATCAGGCCGAGGCGCGACAGGGCGTACTTCGCCGGCACCGGGTTCGACTCGTAGAACATGGTGACGTGCAGCGGCATCAGCCGGTCCTGGATCGACAGCGCCTTGACGTAGTCGCCCTTGAGCGTCGCCTCCTGTAGGTCGGCGCAGAGCCGGGGCGCGACGTTCGACACCACCGAGATGCAGCCGTGCCCGCCATGGGCGTTGAAGCCGAGCGCCGTCGCATCTTCGCCAGAAAGCTGGATGAAATCTTCTCCCAAAGCCTGCCGCTGGAGGCTGACACGGTCGATCTTGGCCGTGGCGTCCTTCACGCCGGCGATGTTCTTCAGTTCGAACAGCCGCTTCATCGTGTCGACGCTCATGTCGACCACGGAGCGGCCGGGGATGTTGTAGATGATGATCGGGATGCCGACGGCGTCGTTGACGGCCTTGAAGTGGGCGAAGAGCCCCTCCTGGGTCGGCTTGTTGTAGTAGGGCGTGACCGTGAGAACCGCGTCCGCGCCGACGCTTTCCGCATGACGGGCCCGCGCGACGGCCTCCGCGGTCGAGTTCGAGCCGGCGCCCGCGATCACCGGCACCCGGCCGTTGGCCTCGCGGATGCAGGTCTCGACCACGCGGTCGTGTTCGGAATGGCTCAGCGTCGGGCTCTCGCCGGTGGTGCCGGTGGGCACGAGCGCGTGAGTACCCTGCTCGATCTGCCAGTTCACGAACTTTCGGAAGGCCGCCTCGTCGAACGCGCCGTCGCGGAAGGGGGTCGCGAGCGCGGTCATCGAACCGCGGAGGCGGGCATGGGTCTCGGTCATCCTGGCGTTCCCGGCCGTAGGTCTCGTGCCGTCGCGCAAAGGCGGCTCAGGGGCCGGGTGCCGACGGGACGCGCAGACATAGGCGGTCCCTCGCGCGGGCGCAAACGCTTCGCTTCCGCGCCCGGCCGCCGAAGCGGGGCCGACGGGACGCGCCAGGGCTATGCGTCGATCCGCACGGGTCGGCACCCAATTCCCGGCGTGGTTTATCCCTTCTTAACGACCGTGGGCCCAGCTTGGGGCTTGGCCCTTCTTTCCCTTTGGCCTCACGAGTCGGGGTGTCTTCACACATGGCGTTCCCCGCCCGCTCCCTGCCCCTGCTTTTCGGTCTCGCGCTGACCGGCAGCGCCGTGCTGGCCGCCCAGCAGGGCGAGATCCGCAACCCGAACCCGGCCTCCGCCCCGGCCGTGCCTTTGAGCGACGCCACGGCGCCCGCCGCGCAGATGAAGGACGAGGCCAAGCCCGCCGCCGACCCGGTCGCGGCCGACGCGCTGCGCCTCGACCCGAAGGGGACCGGCGAGGCCACGCCCGACAAGGCGCTGCCCGCTTCCGCCTCCGGCTACGCCTCGACCGATACGGACGCGCCGGTCGCCTTCCCGCTGCCCGACGCCTCGGTCTCGCCCGCGGCGCCCGCCCCGGAGGTGCCCGATCCGAACCGCCCGGTGATGTCCGGCGACACCGATCTGAGCCAGTTGCGGCAGGCGATCGATCTCTACCGCAAGGGAAAGGTCTCCGACGGCGACCGGCTGGCCGCGGGCTTCACCGATCCGGCGGCGCGCGCGCTGCTCGAATGGGTGGCGATCCGCGCGGGCGCCGGCATCGGCTTCGAGCGGGTGGTGGCCTTCACCCGCGCCAACCCGGATTGGCCTGCGGGGCCGCTGCTGCGGCGGCGCGCCGAGGAGATGTTGCTCTCGGAGAAGAAGAGTCCCGCCATCGTGCGTGCCTTCTTCGCGACATCGAAGCCCGCGAGCGCGCCGGGCAAGTTCGCGCTCGCCCTGGCGCTGCGGAGCGAGGGCCTCGATGCGGATGCCGCCGCGCTGGTGCGCGACCTCTGGCGCGAGGAAAGCTTCGGCAAGACCCTCGAGTCCCGGGTGACCGACGCCTTCCCCGGCGTGCTGACCGTGATCGATCACCGCGCCCGAATGGAGCGCGCCCTCCTCAAGGAGGATTACACGGCCGCAAGCCGCGCCGCCGATTATGCGGGCGGCTCCTATGCCAGCCTCGTGCGGGCGCGCCGCGCCGTCGAGAACAAGTCCGGCGGGGCTTCCGCGCTCAACGCCGTGCCGCCATCGCTTCGCAACGACGCCTCCTACCTGCTGTCGCGGGCGCAGTATTTCCGGCGCGCCGAAAAGACCGAGGAAGCCGCCAAGGTTCTGCTCGCGGCGCCTTCCAACCCCGAAATCCTGATCGACGGCGACGAGTGGTGGGTCGAGCGGCGCATCGTCGCCCGCAAGCTGATGGATGCCGGCGACGCCAAGACCGCGCAGGCCGTCGCGGCGGGCCATTCCGCGCGCACCACGGAAAAGCGGATCGAGGCCGAGTTCCACGCCGGCTGGATCGCCTTGCGCTACCTCAACGATGCGGGCGCGGCCGAGCGCCACTTCGCCCAGGCCGCCACGGTCGCCGAGACGCCGATCTCGCTGGCGCGCGCCGCCTACTGGCAGGGCCGTGCCGCGGAAGCGGCCGGCAAGGCGGCGGAGGCCAAGGGGTTTTACGAGCGCGCCGCGCTCCAGCCGATCGCCTATTACGGCCAACTCGCGCGGGCCAGGCTCGGCCAGAACAGCCTGCCGCTGCGCACGGCCGCGACGCTGTCGGCGACGGCGCGGGCCGCCTTCGACGACCGGTTTTTCGTGCGCGGCCTCAAGCTGCTCGCCGCGGCGAGCCTGAAGGAGCTGGCGCTGCCGCTCTACATCGACGCGGCGAAATCGCTGGCCGACGAGGCGCAGGTGAACGCGCTTGGCGAGACGGCGGTCGAGGTGAAGGACGCCCGCGCGCTGGTGGCCATCGGCAAGCTCGCGACGCAGCGGGGCTTGGCGCTCGACACCCACGCCTACCCGACCATCGGCATCCCGGATTACGAGACCTTCACGGCGGTGCCGCAGGTGGAGCGGGCGATGGTGTTCGCCATCGCTCGCCAAGAGAGCCAGTTCGATCCCCGCGCCCAGTCGGGCGTCGGGGCGCGGGGGCTGATGCAGATGATGCCGGCGACCGCGCAGCGCACGGCGCGGCGCGTCTCGACCTCTTACGACACCGACCGCCTCACCAGCGATCCGGCCTACAACGCGCGGCTGGGGCAGGCCCATCTCGGCGAGCTGATGGAGGACTGGAAGGGCTCCTACATCCTCGCCTTCGCCTCGTACAACGCGGGCGGCGGCAACGTGAAGAAGTGGATCGACGCCTACGGCGATCCGCGCCGGCCCGAGGTGGACGCCATCGACTGGGTCGAGCGCATCCCCTTCACCGAGACGCGCAACTACGTGCAGCGGGTGATGGAGAACCTGCAGGTCTACCGCAACCGCCTCGACGGCAAAAGCACGCTCGCCATCGAACGGGACCTCGCCCGCGGCGCCCGCGCGGCGGTCAGCGCCGAAGCGCAGCCTTGATGTAATGGGATTCCGAAGGGCAAGCCCTTCGGCGGGGCGTCGGGGCAGAGCCTCGACATGACGGCGAAACGTTCCTTCCACTACAGTCCCGCCACCATGGCGCCCCCATCGATCCACCCGTCCGCCCTCCACGCCGTCCAGACCCGGCTGATCGCCCGGGCCGTCGCCTCTAACGCGGGTGAGGCCATCGTCACCGAACTGTGCGAGGGCCTGATCGCCGCCAGGATTCCGTTGTGGCGGTTCAGCCTCTCGGTGCCGGCGATCGATCCGCTGTTGCGCGGCATGAGCCTCGCGTGGCGGCGCGGCGAGGGGCTGGCGCTGTTTCCGGCGGCGCACGGGCCCGAGGGCGAGAAGAGTTTTGCCGACTCGCCGATCGCATGGCTGAAGGACAACGACCGGGAGGCGGTGCGCTGGCGCCTCGACGGCGCCGAGGTGCCGAACCTGCCGCTGCTCGCCGAGCTTCGGGCGGCCGGGGCCACGGATTACCTGCTCCACCTCGTCGGCTTCGCGCCGGGCAGCGCGATCGAGGGGGCCGGACTCTCGTTCGCCACCGACCGGGCGGGCGGCTTCGCGCCGGACGAACTCGACGCGCTGTCCGGGCTGGTGCCGACCATCGCGCTGGCGACGGCCAAGCTCACCGTCAGCCACACCCTGCGGGAGGTCGCCTCCACCTATCTCGGGCCGGCCGCCGCGGAGCGGGTCCTGTCGGGCGAGACGCGGCGCGGGCAGAGTGCGGTGGTGCCGGCGGCGATCCTGCTCGTGGACCTGCGCGGCTTCACCGCGCTCGCCGACCGCGACGACCCGCTCAAGGTGGTGGGCTGGCTCGACGAGCATTTCGATGCGCTGGGCAAGCCGGTGCGGCGCCACGGCGGCGAAATCCTCAAGTTCCTCGGCGACGGCTTCCTGGCGGTGTTTTCCGTGGCCGCTTCGGACGCGCCCGCCTGCCCGGCCTGCGCCGGGGCGCTCGCCGCCGCGCAGGAGGCTTTGGCCCGCAACGACGCACTCAACGCAGGCCGTCGGCGGCAGGGCCTGCCAGTGCTGGAGGCCGACATCGTGCTGCATTTCGGGCCGGTGGTGTACGGCAATGTCGGCACAGACCGGCGGCTCGACTTCACGGTGATCGGCCGGGCCGTCAACGAGGCGAGCCGGATCGAGCGGCTGTGCGACGCGCTTGAGCGGCCGCTGCTGATCTCCGATGCCTTCGCCCGCCGCTGCGCCGCCCCGCTGACGGAGGTCGGCGCGTTCGAGCTGCGCGGGATCGAGCGGGCGCAGCGCGTGTGGGCTCTGCCTCAGGACTGACGGCGGACCAGGGTGCGGCCCAGCGCACTGAACGCGCAGCCGGCGAGGTAGGCGGCGAGCACCAGCGTCGCGATCTCGATCCGCAGGCCGGCCCGGCCCGGCACCGTGCCGGTCGCGGCGAGCCCGACCAGAGCGGCGAGCGCCAGCAGCGGCAGGCTGGCGCCGAGCTGCGTCGCGCGCGTGCGCGGAAACCCGGCGAGCGCGCCGACACCCAGGCCGAGCGCGAGGGCAGCCGCAAGGCCGGGCCAGAGCGGGAGGACGACGATCACGAGCGGAGGGCGACGCCGACGCCCTGGCGCTCGCTCAGCGGCGCGGCGCCGTCCGCGGCGGTGGCGCGGTCGAGCGGCACGCCGGCCTTCTGCAGGTAATCGACCACGGCGAGCGCTCGCGCACGGGCGAGGTCGGCGCCGGTCTCGGCCGGGCTGGGCTCGGGCGTCGCAGGCGCGGCGGGCTTGGCCTCGGCCTTTTCGGTCTTGCCCGCCTTCTTGTCGTCCTTCCCCGCCTTCTTCGGGGGGGCGGGCTTGGGCTTGGGGGCCGATTCGCGGGCGGCGTCCGCGGCGACCGGATCGGGCTCGGCCGGCTTGGCGTTCGGCAGGTCGAGATGGCCGACGATCTCGATGCGCTCGGACGGGCAGTCGCGGGCGAGTGCCGCCACCGCATCGAGGACGGGGTAGAAGTCGGCGGCGAGCGCGGTGCTGCCGGGGGCGAAGCGCAGAGGGTGGGCGGCGACCCGCTCATTGATGCGGCGCCCGCATTCCCCCGCATCGAGCCGCACCGACGCCTCGCCGCCGGCGAGGGAGACGGTGGCGCTCCAGCCCGCGGGCATCGAAGCCGGCAGCGTGCGCGACAGGCGCGCGGCGGCCTCCGGGTAGAGGCTGGTGCCGGAGAGGCTCAGCCGCGTGCCGGAGACGGTGAGTGCGCCGCCCGACAGGGTCGTCAGCGCATCGAGCCCGGCTCCGGTCGCGGTCACGAAGCCGTCGGGCGCGCCGGGGGCGAGGCGCGACTTGTCCTGCACCGCCTCGCGGAACAGGCGCGCGCGAAGGCGGGCCAGCAGGGTCTCGCGGGTGGCCGCGTCGGGCAGGTGGCCGCTGACGCTGACCCGCTCCTCGCCGCGGCGGATGCGCAGGACGTAAGGACTGATCGGCTTGGAGGTGAGCGCGACCGATCCGGCTTTGACGCCGGCGGGGAGCCCGTCGCGCATCAGCGCCTCGATCTCATCGACCGCGCCGGCATCGAGCGCGTTGCCGGAGACCGAGACGAGGCCGCCCTCGTAGGCGACGCGGCCCTCGTGCAGCAGCGCGGCGAGCTTGAGCAGCGCGGTGGCGAGCGTCGGGGCGTCGAGCCCGAGGCCGCGGGCGTCCTGCATCCGGTCGTCGATGGCCGCACCCTCGGCGGCTTCCGCGGCGGCCGCGCGAATCGCTTCGCGGGCCTCGGGCGAGGCGACGTGGCCGCCGAGTTCGAGGCTGCCGTCGGGCCGGCGCTCCACCGTGAGGCGGATGTCGGCCACGACCGGCGGCAGGATCTCGATGGCGCCGAGGCTGAAACCTTCGGGCGGGCGGCTCAGCGCCGCGCGGAGCGCATCGTAGGCGGCCAGACTCGCGGCGGCGCCACGAATCGAGATCACGGTATCGTTGACGGTGGCGACCGAGCCAGTGGTGAGGTCGCCCATTCGCTCGACCGCGTAGGCCGCCGCGTCGGGGAAGTCCGGCGGGGCGCCGCGGGCGGCCCGCGTCCGGTCGTCCAGGGTCGCCTCACGGGGCAGGACGGGTTTGAGGCGCTGCGCCAACTCGAAGGCGCCGATCTCCGCCGGGCGGCTGCCGGCCGATTCGAGCCGGTCGGCGGCGGGACGCTCCACGGTCCAGACGAAGGGCGAGGCCTCCTCGATGATCCCGGTACGGTCGATCAGGCGGCGCGCGCCCTCGATGCCGGCGAGCCGCCCGAGGGCGGCCTCGCGGTCGGGGGCCTGCGGCGCCTCGCCCGCGGCGACGAGGTCGCGGCCCTCGACCTGGACCCGCAGCCACGGTTCGGGCTGCCCCTCCCCCGTGGTGCGGGCGACCTCGGCCGCCGCACGGGCGATCTGATCCTCGATGCTCGGCACAGCGAGATAGGCCGTGCCCACCCCGATCAGCGCGAGCGCGGGCAACCCGGCGAGCCAGCCGAGGCGGGTGCGGAGAAGCGTGAGCGGAGAAGGCAGGGACAAGAAAGCCGACCTCGCGTGCCGGCGCGGGCGCCCGGAAATGCACGGATGCGCGAGGATACGGGCCATCGGGGCGACTTGAAGGCCGCGCGTCCCGCTCTCGCCGGTATCCTCGGTGAAAGCGACGGACCGGTCGCCGAGATTGGGGACAAACGCAAAAACCCGGCCGCGAGGCCGGGGTTCGGAGGTTTGCCATCGAAGGCTCTCCCGTCCGCGAGGACGGGAGAGTTGTTCGGAATCCCCTTAGAAGTCGCGCTGGACGCGGAAGCGGGCCTGGTAGACGTCCTCGGAGGAGACCGTGAACGGGTTACCGCCGCGGTTCGCATCGAAGACGCGGCCGTTCTTGACGCCCGTCTTGATGTACTGACCTTCGACGCCGATATCGAGATCCTTTACCGGCGACCAGATCAGGCTCGCGCCGGTGACGACCTGGTAGGTGTCGCGGAGCGCGGCGCTGTTGGCGTAGCCGAACGGGTTGGTCAGGTAGGACGGTGGGGAGTTCGCCGCGCTCTGGTTGACGAGGCCGCTGGTCAGGCTGACGGCCTGACGGGCGCCCTGCGAGAACCAGATCTCGCCGTAGCTGGCGTAGAAGGCCGAGCGCCACTCCGGCGACCAGTAGTGCAGGAACGAGGCGACCGCGGTGAAGCTGTTCGACAGTTCGATCCGGCCCGACAGCGGGTTGACGATCGCGTCCGAGAAGAACTGGTTGAACGGGTTGCCGGTGTAGACGGCGGCGTTGCTTAGGTAGCCGGCGGTGAAGCGGTTGATGCCGGTGTAGAGCGAAGCGCCCTCGCCGTAGGCGCCCTGGAGGTACAGGCCGTCGCCCGGGGCGATGAAGGGCAGGTTGAACTTCGCACCCGCCTGCACGGCCCAGCCGTACTCGGTCTGCGAGCCGGCCGCGACGCCGCGAGCGGCCGTCAGGGCGGCGATCTGCGCGGTGGTGAGACCGCCGTTGCCGGTCACCAGACCCGTTGCCGGGTTCACCGGCGCACCGAGGGCGGCCGAGTTGGTGATGCCCGAGTTGGCGATCGGACCGCCGATGTTGATGTCCTTCACGGCGGCGGAGAGCTGAGCCGAGCCCCAGGGTGCATCGTAGCGAAGCGAACCGACGAAGTCGGGCATGCGCGAGCGCTGCACGGCATCGACGAAGTAGACCGCGGTGGCGTTGCCGGCGGCGTTGGTGGCGAGGATGATCGGGGTCGGAGCCGTCGTGAAGACGTTGTTGACGCCCGCGCCGCCGCCCGCGCCCGGCTGCGCCGTCGCCGCGAAGGCGTCGGAGAAGAGCGGGTTCTTGCGGTAGTTCGGGTCTTCCATCGAGATCGTGGCCGACCAGCCGCCGTCGAACTTCTGCGTCCAGGCGAGCAGGTTGGTGGAGGGCAGGTTGGAGCCCAGCGACGAGCCGATGATCTCGTAGTCGGCGGCGTAGAAGTCGAAGAACGAGGAGGCGCGACCGGCGGTCAGGCCGGCGAACTGCACGAACGCCTTGTCGACGTTGATGAAGTTCTGCACGCGGCCGCGCTGGTCCTGGCCGGTGCCGGAGAAGGCGTAGCCGATGCGCTCGTTGGTGCCCGAGGAGAACTTGGTGTGGCCGGTGCGGCTGGCGGCGTCGAGGCGCAGGAAGGCGCGGAGCGTGCCGTAGCCGGTCTGGGTGCGGGCGTCGATGTTGAAGCGCGCGAGGCCGTTGAAGCCCGAGAGGTCGCCGCCGCCTGGAACGTTGCGGCTGTCGGAGCCGATGTAGCCGTACTCGGCGCGGGCGCGGCCCGAGACGCGAAGGCAGGTGTCGGTGCCCGGGATGTAGAAGAAGCCGGCACCGTAGGCGGTGCAGACGCGGACGTACTCGATCGGGACCGCCTTCTTCACCGGCAGGTCGGCGGCCTGAGCCCCGCCCACGACGGTCAGCCCCGCCGCCGTCCCCAGGAGAAGGCTCTTGACGAGCTTCATAGTGAAACCTCCAGAAGTTTCGAGACCCACGGGATCGGACTTCTTCTGGGGCGCCCGCCTTCACGGCGAACCACACCCGCTTCGTCCTTATTTCCCTTGGTGCTTGGCCCTCCCCGCCGGGACATCGACCAAGCTCGCGCCGGGGTTCTCCCGTCCGCCGAGGCACCATGAGCGAGCGGGGCCGTACGGGCAACCGCGTCGAGTGCCCTAACCGCCTCCTAGACCGGCTTCGTCGGGGGCTGTTGCAGAGTCGCAACGTATTGTCCGGCTCAGCGACCGGGTTTTCCCCAAAACACGGAAGTTACAGGAGAAGTTTGCTGTCTAACCGACCGGCTTGACGTTGCGTCCGGGCATCACCGGGGGGGCGGCGAATCCCCCGGGCGGCGTCACGACTCGCGCAGCATCTCCAGGGTGAGCCAGCGATCCTCGGCGCTTGCGAGTTCGGTCTCGGCGGCGCCGAGCATCGCGGTCGCCTTGCGGAAGCGCTCGGGATCGCGGGCGTAGAGGCCGGAATCCGACAGGACCTCGCGCAGCTTGGCGATGCCCGTCTCCAATTCGGCGATGCGCTTCGGCAGGGTCTTGAGCTCGTGCTGCTCCTTGAAGCCGAGCTTCGCCTTCGATTCCTTCGGTGCCTCTTTCAGCGAATCGGTCTTCGGTGCCCGTTCGCGCGCCTTCTCCTTGGTCTCGCGCGCCTCGACGCCGCGCCCGCGCTGGGCCAGCATGTCGGTGTAGCCGCCGGCATACTCGACCCAGCGCCCCTCCCCCTCGCTCACCAGCACGCTGCCGGCGACGCGGTCGAGGAAGTCGCGGTCGTGGCTGACCAGGATCAGGGTGCCGGCATAGTCGCCGAGCATCTCCTGCAGCAGGTCGAGGGTCTCGAGGTCGAGGTCGTTGGTCGGCTCGTCGAGGACGAGGAGGTTCGAAGCCTGGGCCAGCGTCCGGGCGATCAGCAGGCGGTTGCGCTCGCCGCCCGACAGCACGCTCACCGGCGTGCGGGCCTGCTCGGGGGCGAACAGGAAGTCCTTGAGGTAGCCGACGACGTGGCGGCTGCGGCCGCCGACATCGACGGTGTCGCCGCTGCCGCCGGTCAGCACCTCGGCCACCGTGGCGTTCGGATCGAGCGAGGCCCGGCGCTGGTCGAGATGGACCATGTTGAGCCCGGTGCCGAGGCGCATCTCCCCGGAATCGGGGGCGAGCGCGCCGGTCAGCAGGTTGATCAGCGTGGTCTTGCCCGCGCCGTTGGGGCCGACGATGCCGAGGCGGTCGCCGCGCACGACGCGTAGCGACAGGTCGTCGACGATCGTCCGCTCGCCGTAGGATTTCGACACGCGCTTCGCCTCGGCGATGAGCGTGCCGGAGGATTCGCCCTCGGTCGCCGTCATCACCGCCTGGCCGACCGGGCGGCGGTGGTCGCGGCTCTGCTTGCGCAGGGAGTGCAGGTCGGACAGGCGGCGGACGTTGCGCTTGCGCCGGGCGGTGACGCCGTAGCGCAGCCAGTCCTCTTCCGCGGCGATCTTGCGGTCGAGCTTGTGCTTGTCGCGCTCCTCCTCCTCGAAGAAGGCGTCGCGCCATGCCTCGAAGCTCCCAAAACCCTGCTCGATCCGGCGGGTGACGCCGCGGTCGAGCCAGATCGTGGCGCGCGAGAGCGCCGTGAGGAAGCGCCGGTCGTGGCTGATGAGGATGAGTGCCGAGCGCGCGCGCTTCAGCTCGGTCTCTAGCCACTCGATCGCGGGCAGGTCGAGATGGTTGGTGGGCTCGTCGAGGAGCAGGATGTCGGGCTCGGGCGCCAGCGCTTGGGCCAGCGCGGCGCGGCGCGCTTCGCCGCCCGACAGCTGGGACGGGTCCTCTTCGCCGGTGAGGCCGAGGCTCTCCAGCAGGTAGCGGGCGCGATACGCGTCGTCGCCCGGCGCGAGGCCGGCCTGAACGAAGTCGAGGGTCGAAGCGAACCCGGAAAAGTCCGGCTCCTGCGCGAGGTAGCGGAGAGTCGTGCCGGGCTGGAGGAAGCGTTCGCCCTTATCCGGCTCGGCGAACCCGGCGGCGATGCGCATCAGGGTCGACTTGCCCGAGCCGTTGCGGCCGACGAGGCAGGCGCGCTCGCCCGGCGCGATGGTCAGTTCGGCCCGCTCGATCAGCGGGGTGCCGCCGAAGGTGAGCGCGACGTCTTGCAGGGTGAGGAGCGGGGGGGCGGCCATGCCGGGCTTATGGCAGCAGCCGCAGCCCGGAACAAACCCGATTCGGGTATGCCGCCCGCGCGCGTCAGGCGACCGGGTTGGCCGGTCCGGTCGGCGTCGAGCCCGGCAGGCCGGGGGCCTCCACAGGGATTTCCGTCGGCGTGTCGCCGGGCGCCTCGGCAGGCGCGTTGCCGGGAATCTCCGGCCCAGGGCCGGGCGGAGGCGCCTGCGGCGGCTCGACCGGCGGGGCGGGATCGGGCGTCGTCGGCTGCGGGGCTTCCGGGATCGGTCCGGGATTCGACATGAGCGGCACGCTTTGAGTTCGGCGGCCCGGATCGGACCGCGACCGGGGCCAACAGCCCCGGCTTCGCGCGAGTTCCGCTACTTCTTCGTGATGAGGAGGTTGTTGCCCTCGCGGCCGACGATCTTCTGGAGCTTGGACGCGAAGACCGAGAGCAGCAGCGGCAGGCGCACCTCGACCCGCACGCTGTCCTGTCCGACATCGATCTGGCCGGTCACCGTCTGATGCAGCGCCGTGACCGAATAGTCGAGGCGGTCGCCGGTCCAGTCGAGGGTGTTGATGGCGATGCCGCTCTTGCCCAGCGCGTCGCGCGCCTTGGCGGTGCCCTCCGCGATGCGGCGGCGGGCTTCCTCGCGGCCGAGCTCATGCGGAATCTCGACCACCATCGGCTTGGCCATCGCGACTTCTCCTCCTCAGTCCCAACACTCGTTGCGCCGGATTATGGGAAGAGGCCGTCCCCTCGGCAACGCCGACCGGGCCAAGTGGCCGCAAACGGGGTTGCCGAGGGGCTCCTAATCAGGAGCTGATCCGTTGGCGCGTCAGCGCACCACGGCGAGCGAGACGTAGCTGACGCCGCCGATGCCGATGGCGCGGGCCGAGCCGCGGGCCAGATCGATCACGCGACCGCCGACGAACGGACCACGGTCGTTGATGCGCACGACGACCGAGCGGCCGTTGGACCGGTTGGTGACGCGGACGCGGGTGCCGAAGGGCAGGCTGCGATGGGCGGCGGTGAGACCGTTGGGGTTGAACCGCTCGCCGTTGGCCGTGCGGTGCCCGCTTCCGTACCAGGAGGCCCGGCCCCCTTGGGCCTGGGCGGGCAGCGCCGCAGCGGTGCCGATCACGGTGGCGAGGCAGGCGGCGGCGGTCCAGCTGGTGACCTTCATCTTCGATCGCATTCCCTTGTTGTTGCCGTTCGTTGCGAGCCCCGCGGAAAATGAGCCCGAACCCGGCCAAAATAAGACAGGGATGTTGCGTCGCACAAACGCCCCGAATGTGACTACAGCCAGGGGTTTTCCGGGCGAGACTGCCGGAGAAGCATTGATTATTTGCCGATGCATGGGCTCGCCAGCGCGCCAAATCATCGTTGCTTGCCGCGAAAGCATTCGGCGGGCGGTGCGGGCGCACCGCTTGAGCCTGGATGTGCCGTCGCGCGGCCGGCCGCTCGCGGCGGATCAGCCCCGCGCTCGCCGCATGGCAAAACCCGGCAAAAACTGCCGCCCCATAGTGAGACGCGACTTTCCGGGAACGGCAAACGCGACCTTTACCGTGACCGCGGCATTGTCCAGTGGTCAGTTGCGTAACCGGTGTTTGCCATGGCTTCCCCGCGTACCGCGGTTGCCGGCGCCACCGCCCGGAAACAGGTCTCGCATACCGGGCGGATCGCGTCGGCGCCGCGGATGGGTCTCGCACCCTCCGTCCAGCGTCTCCCCAAGCTACCCCTCGACGAAATCCTCATCGGCGACTGCATCGCCGCCATGGAGCGCCTGCCGGCGGAAAGCGTCGACTGCGTCTTCGCCGACCCGCCCTACAATCTTCAGCTCGGAGAAGCCGGTCTCACGCGCCCCGACCACAGCGTGGTCGATGCGGTCGATGACGACTGGGACAAGTTCTCGAGTTTCGAAGCCTACGACGAGTTCACCCGTGCCTGGCTGAAGGCCGCGCGCCGGGCGATGAAGCCGAACGCGACCCTTTGGGTGATCGGTTCGTACCACAACATCTTCCGGGTCGGGAGCGCGTTGCAGGATCTCGGTTACTGGATCCTGAACGACATCGTGTGGCGCAAGGCCAACCCGATGCCGAACTTCCGCGGCAAACGCTTTACGAACGCCCACGAGACCCTGATCTGGGCCTCGCGTTCGCCCCAGGCCAAGTACACCTTCCACTACGACGCCCTGAAGGCCGGCAACGAAGACCTCCAGATGCGCTCCGACTGGTTCCTGCCGCTCTGCACCGGCGAGGAACGGCTGAAGGACAATTCGGGCCGCAAGGTCCATCCGACCCAGAAGCCGGAGGCGCTCGTCGCCCGCACGCTGCTCGCCGCGACCAATCCCGGCGACGTGGTGCTCGATCCTTTCTTCGGCTCCGGCACCACCGGCGCGGTCGCCAAGCGGCTCGGCCGTCACTTCATCGGCTGCGAGCGCGACACGACCTACGCTGCGGCGGCGCAGGCCCGGATCGACGCGGTCGAGACTCTGTCCTCCGCCTCGCTCGCTCTGGCGACGCCGAAGCGGGCCGAGCCGCGGATTCCGTTCCTCAGCGTGGTCGAGGCGGGGCTGGTGCGCCCCGGCGAGACGCTGACCGACGAGCGCCGCCGCTTCAAGGCGGTCGTGCGCCCGGACGGACAGCTCGGCATCGGCCCGGCGATGGGCTCGATCCACAAGGTCGGCGCCCTGGTTCAAGGCCTGCCCGCCTGCAACGGCTGGACCTTCTGGCACGCCGAGCGCGGCGGCAAGCTCGTCTGCATCGACGATTTCCGCACCAGGATGCGCGCGCAGACGCAAGGATAAGGATACGAAAGGACAAGTCCTTTCGCGGGTGCAGGGCAGAGCCCTGCGCTTGGTTCTTACCGGACCTTCGGAGGCCTCTTCACAACCCGCGCCAAGTCCGAAGGCCGCAACGACGGTGGCTTCGGAATAGGCCCGCGCCGCTTGACCGGCTCGGGCTCCGGCGGGGTCGCCAGATCGGGCTCCCGTACCGGCGGCGGCGCTGGTGCCGCGACCGGCACCGGGCCGGCGAGCGCGTGGGCCAGTACCTTCTTCATCGCGCCGGGAATCGGCTCCTCGTCGAGCTTTTCGCGCGGGGTGAAGCGCATGCCGTCCGGTGCCACTGTCCCGGCGGCGACGCGGGCGAAGAACACCGTCAGCTCCAGCGGGAAATGGGTGAAGCCGTGCTTCACCACGCCGGGCAGGCGCTTCCAGCGGGCATCGAGCGGCGCGTCGAGTAGGCCCTTGGCCGGATCGTAATCGGGCAGCCACGGGCTTCCCGGCGGCTCTGCCATCGCGCCGAGCAGTCCTTCCGGGGCGCGCGTGCGCAGGAGAACCGCCTCGTCGCCGGCCCGCAGCGCGACGAAGGCCGCGCCCTTCCGCAGCGTCCCCTTCTCCTTCTTCACCTTGCGCGGGAAGGTGTCCTGCAGGCCTTCAGAACGGGCGCGGCAGGGGCGCATCCAAGGGCACAGGGCGCAGGCCGGGCGCTTCGGGGTGCAGAGCGTCGCGCCGAGGTCCATCACGGCCTGGGCGAAGTCGCCGGGCCGATCATGCGGGACCATGCCTTGCGTCAGCAGGCGGATTTGCGGGCGGGCGGCCGGCAGCGGGGTCTCGATGGCGTGGAGCCGCGTCATCACCCGCTCGACATTGCCGTCCACCGCCGCCGCGGGCCGGTCGAAGGCGATGGCCGCGATGGCGCCCGCCGTATACGCGCCGATGCCGGGGAGTTTTCGCAAGCCCTCCTCGGTGTCGGGGAAGCGCCCGGCGGCGGCGACCGCCTTGGCGCAGGCATGCAGGTTGCGCGCGCGGGAATAGTAGCCGAGCCCGGCCCAGGCCGACATCACCGCCTCTTCCGGCGCGGCCGCGAGCGCCGTGACGTTCGGGAACAGCGTCAGGAACTTTTGGAAGTACGGCTTGACCGCCGTGACGGTGGTCTGTTGCAGCATCACCTCGGAGAGCCAGACCCGGTAGGGGTCGGGCCGCACGCCGGGGAGCGCACGCCAGGGCAGCGCCCGGCGGTGCCGGTCGTACCATGTCAGGAGATCGGCGGCCGTGGCGGCGGGCATGAGCCAGTCCATAGCGGGGCCGGACGGGCGGCAAAAGCGGCGCTGCGCCACGCCGGGGCGAGAAAGCCGCGCTTTCGCGATGAAGAGATCGGGAAAGGAACGTGCGGTATCGTCAGCGGAGCTGCAACGACTCCCGGCGCAGCCGACGCTCCGCTACACTGACACTCCATTCCCATTCGGGCAGCCGATGGCGCGCGCAAAACCCCTGGCCGACCTGATCGGTGCCTGCGTCGGCCCGGCCTTCGCGGCGCAGGGGTTCGCCTCGGCCGACATCATCGCGGTGTGGCCCGGCATCGTCGGGGCGCGGCTGGCGAACGCCTGCCAGCCGGTCAAGCTCGAATGGCCCCGCCGCGCCCGGCGCGATGCCGAAGGGCGGCCCGAGCCGGGCACCCTGGTGGTGCGGGTCGAGGGCGCCTTCGCGCTCGAACTCCAGCATCTCGCGCCCGTCGTGATCCAGCGGGTCAACGCGCATTACGGCTGGGCCTGTGTCGGCAAGCTGGTGCTGCGCCAGGACCGTCTGCTCCGGGCGCCCCGGCGGAAAGCCGCCCCGCCGCTCGATCCGGTGCGGCGCGGCGAGGTGGCGCTCGCGGTCTCGCGTATCGAGGACGATCCGCTGCGCGACGCCCTCGACCGACTCGGCATCGCCGTGGTGGCGGGCGATCCCGGTCGATAGGCAATCCCGGTCGACAGGGCTGCCTCGCGCGGCCTCCCGTGATAAGGGGCGCGAAACCCGTGCGGCGACGTGTGCGCGGTCCGCGCGACGCCGATCCGCCTATACCTCGACGCCTCTGGCCCTTCGTGGCCTCAACGGAGCCCGTCCCAGCCATGATCACCCGGCGCGACGCCCTCAAGACCACCGGCCTCGCCCTCGGCGCGGCTCTCCTGATGCCCCGCCTCGTCGCCGACACGCTGGCGCAGTCGGCCGACACGGCGGCCCTGCTGCAGCCCGGCCCGCTCGGCGACGTCTGGCTCGGGCCGGCGGACGCCAAGGTCACGATCATCGAGTACGCCTCGCTGACCTGCTCGCACTGCGCCCACTTCCACAAGGAGACCTATCCGGTCCTGAAGGAGCGCTACATCGACACCGGCAAGGTGCGTTTCACCCTGCGCGAATTCCCGCTCGATCCGCTCTCGACGGCGGCCTTCATGCTGTCGCGCTGCGACGGCAACGAGAAATACTACCCGATCTCCGACCTGCTGTTCGACCAGCAGCAGAACTGGGCCTTCGTGCGCAAGCCGCAATCGCCGGTCGATGCCCTGGAGCAGATCGTGCGGCAGGCGGGCTTCTCGAAGGAGAAGTTCGAGACCTGCCTCAAGGACCAGAAGACCTACGGGGCCATCAACGCGGTGAAGACCCGCGGCCTGGAGACCTTCAAAGTCGAATCGACCCCGACCTTCTTCATCAACGGCACCAAGTATAGCGGCGCGCTGTCGATCGAGGAGCTGGAGAAGATCATCAAACCGATCATCGGCGCGTGAGCCCATCCCGCGAAAGAGCCGTTGAAAGAAGTGGATTATGAAGCACCATCAACGGCTTAAGCTATGCGCTGCGCGCCTTGACTCGCCAGGATGGCGAAACTATGGTGCGCCGCGCCGAGGGGGCAGGCCTTATCCCTCCGCTCCCGACGACGTGTGGGGTCGCCCGTGAGCGGCAGCCCTTCAGGCGGCGGGAGTGGGCCGGGCGGGCCTCCCGACGAAGGCGATCTCTCCGCGAGGCTCAGACGTCTCGAGACGCAGCTCGAGGGCAAGCGGCCCAAGGCCGCCCCCGCCGGGCCTGCGCGCGCCGGCACGCCCGGCGGGTCGGCCCAGCTCGGGCAGGCCATGCGCCTCTCGACCGAGTTCATCGCGGGTGTGATCGCCGGGGGAATCCTCGGATACCTGTTCGACCATCTCCTCGGCACCAAGCCGTGGGGGATGATGGTGTTGCTGATGCTGGGCTTCGTGACCGGCATCTACAACGTCATGCGGGTCAGCGGCTTCAGCGGCCAGAAAGCTGAGAAAGATCGTCGGGATGGGTCTTGAGACTCGCCCGGCATCGTGTAAGGGCGACGCGCGACATGGGAGCCGCCAGGCACCCGGCGCGACTCGAAGAAGGGCGGAAGCGAGCCAATGGCGGTCAGTGTCGACCCGATCCACCAGTTCGAGCTGCAGCCGCTCGTCTCGCTGGGGCATATCGGCAACCAGCAGATCGCGTTCACGCAATCGGCTCTCTACATGTTCGCGGCGGTGGGCGTCATCGCGCTCCTGACCATCGCGGCCACCTCCAGCCGGTCCGTCGTGCCGGGCCGGCTCCAGGCTCTGGCCGAGACGCTCTACGAGTTCATCGCCGACACGGTCCACCAGGCCACCGGCGCCGACGGCAAGCGGTTCATGCCGCTCGTCTTCTCGCTGTTCATGTTCGTGCTCATCCTGAACCTGTTCGGGATGATCCCCTACGCCTTCGCGGTGACGAGCCATCTCATCATCACCTTCGGCCTCGCCCTGATCGTGATCCTCACCGTGGTGATCTACGGCGTCGCCAAGCACGGCAGCCACTTCCTCGGAGTGTTCGTGCCCTCGGGCGTGCCCAAGCCCCTGCTGCTCATCATGGTGCCGATCGAGATCGTGTCGTTCCTGTCGCGTCCGGTCAGCCTCTCGGTCCGTCTCTTCGCCAACGTCCTGGCCGGCCACATCGCGCTGAAGATCTTCGCCTTCTTCGTGGTGCAGCTGCTGGTGGCCGGCGCCTGGGGCGTGCTCTCGCCCCTGCCGCTCGCGCTGACCGTGGCGCTGACGGCCCTCGAATTCCTCGTCGCGGCCCTCCAGGCTTACGTCTTCGCGACGCTGACGGCGGTCTACCTCGCCGACGCCCTTCACCCCGGCCACTGATCCTCATCGGCCGGACCTTCCCCTCGAGACCATCGTTCGAACCTCAGGAGTGTTTCATGGATCCCGTCGCTGCGAAGTACATCGGCGCCGGCCTCGCCTGCCTCGGCATGGCGGGCGCCAGCATCGGCCTCGGCAACCTGTTCGGCCAGTTCTACTCGGGCGCCCTGCGCAACCCGTCGGCCGCCGATAGCCAGCGCACCAACCTCCTCCTGGGCTTCGCGCTCACCGAGGCGCTCGGCATCTTCTCGCTGCTCGTCGCCCTGCTGCTCCTGTTCGCCGTCTGACGCGTCGCCGATCGGGGGAGCGGGAGGCGGTCCGCGCGGCCGCTCTCCCCTCCCCCGCTTACTGATCCGGCCGCTCCGCCCGCGGAGCCGGCCTTCCGACGTCACCGGACAGGGCCATGGCCGAGAAGAATCCCCTCACGACTCCCTCCCCGAACGCGGACACCAAGATCGTTCCGCCCGGAAGCCCCCAGGCCCATACCGAGCAGGCGTCCGGCGGGCATCACGCCGCCTTCCCGCCCTTCGAGAGCCACACCTTCCTCTCGCAGCTGATCTGGCTCGCCCTGGCCTTCGGCCTGCTCTACTACCTGATGTCCAAGATCGCGCTGCCCCGCATCGAGGCCATCCTCGGCGATCGCGCCCGGCGCCTGTCGGCCGATCTCGACGAAGCCCAGCGGATGAAGTCCGAGGCCGACGCCGCCGGCGCCGCCTACGAGACCTCGCTGCGGCAGGCCCAGGCCAAGGCTCAGGCCATCGCCCAGGACACCCGCAACGCCCTCTCGGCGGAAGCCGACGCCAAGCGCAAGACCCTCGAGGCCGAGCTGAACCAGCGCCTCGCCGCCTCCGAGGCGACGATCCGCGCCCGGACCACCGAGGCGATGGGCAACGTCCGCGCCATTGCCGGCGAGACGGCTGCCGCGATCGTCGAGCGCCTGACCGGCCAGGCCCCCGACCAGGCCACCCTGGACCGCGCGCTTTCCGCCACCCCGGCGCTGAACTGATCCCGCGGGTCGGCCCCGAGCCGGCCCCGCTCATCGAACCGGACCCGCGCCGCCGCGCCGGGACAGGCCGACCAAGGGTTTGAGACCGACATGCTGTTGACCGCGGAATTCTGGGTCCTCGTCGCCTTCGTGGCGTTCCTGGCCATCGTGTGGAAGGTCGGCGGCTTCGACATGATGACCGGCGGTCTCGACACCCGCGCCAAGCGCGTGCGTCACGAGCTCGACGAGGCCCGTCGCCTGCGCGAGGAGGCCGCGAGCGTCCTCGACGATTACAAGCGCCGCCGCGCCCAGGCCGAGAAGGACGCCGAGGCGATCGTGGCCGGCGCCCGCGAGGAGGCCGAGCGCCTCAACGCCGAGGGCCATGCCCGCCTCAACGAGTTCGTCGCCCGCCGCACCAAGTCGGCCGAGGCCAAGATCGCCCAGGCCGAGGCCCAGGCCAGCGCCCAGGTTCGCGCCGCCGCCGCCGACGCCGCGGTGAAGGTTTCGGAGACGATCCTGAAGGAGCGTCTTCAGGGCGCCGCCGCCCAGGATCTGCTCCGTTCCAGCCTCGGCGACGTAAAGACGCGCCTCTCGGCCTGATCCGACTTTCGACGATCCGTTTTCGCGAACGCCCGGCCCCGTGCCGGGCGTTTTGCTATGCGCAAGAAGCTGTGCCGTGCTGCATCCGATGACGCTCCCGTGAAAATTTTTGACGGAAGGCGCAAAATCAGCTGCGCTTGGCCTGTCATGCTCCGCCGTGTAGGAATGACCCCGAAAAACACCCCCGTGCACGCAGACGAAAAACGGGCGGGTTTAATCAGGAAACATCAGAAGAGGCTCCTCACATGAGCGCCGGTACCGCGACCGACAACACCACCCTCGACACGTTCTTTTCCGCGCACCTGGAGCAGACCGATCCCGAGATCGCCAAGGCGGTCGCGCAGGAACTCGGACGCCAGCAGCACGAGATCGAGCTGATCGCCTCCGAGAACATCGTCTCGCGGGCCGTGCTCGAGGCGCAGGGCTCAGTGCTGACCAACAAGTACGCCGAGGGCTACCCGGGCCGTCGCTACTACGGCGGCTGCCAGTTCGTGGACATCGCCGAGGAGCTGGCGATCGACCGCGCCAAGCGCCTGTTCGATTGCGGCTTCGCCAACGTGCAGCCGAATTCCGGCTCCCAGGCTAACCAGGGCGTCTTCATGGCCCTGATGCAGCCCGGCGATACCTTCCTCGGTCTCGACCTCGCGGCCGGCGGTCACCTGACGCACGGCGCGCCCCCGAACGTCTCGGGCAAGTGGTTCAAGCCGGTCTCCTACACCGTGCGCCGCGACGACCAGCGCATCGACATGGAGCAGGTCGCCGCGCTCGCGGCCGAGCACAAGCCGAAGGTGATCATCGCCGGCGGCTCGGGCTACCCGCGCCACTGGGACTTCGCCAAGTTCCGTGAGATCGCCGATTCCATCGGCGCCTACTTCTTCGTCGACATGGCCCACTTCGCCGGCCTCGTCGCCGCGGGCCTGCACCCGTCGCCGTTCCCGCATGCGCACGTCGCCACCACCACGACCCACAAGACCCTGCGCGGCCCGCGCGGCGGCATGATCCTGACGAACGACGAGGCGCTCGCCAAGAAGTTCAACTCTGCGATCTTCCCCGGCCTCCAGGGTGGTCCGCTCATGCACGTCATCGCCGGCAAGGCGGTGGCCTTCGGCGAGGCGCTCAAGCCCGAGTTCAAGATCTACGCCAAGCAGGTGATCGACAACGCCAAGGCGCTGGCCGACACGATCATTTCGGGCGGCTACGACATCACCTCGGGCGGTACCGACAACCACCTGATGCTGGTCGACCTACAGAAGAAGAGCCTCACCGGCAAGGCGGCGGAAGCCGCGCTGTCGCGGGCCGACATCACCTGCAACAAGAACGGCGTGCCGTTCGACCCGCAGAAGCCGACCATCACCTCGGGCATCCGCCTGGGCACGCCGGCCAGCACCACCCGCGGGTTCGGCGTCGCCGAGTTCAAGCAGGTCGGCTCGCTCATCGTCGAGGTGCTCGACGGTCTCGCCGCCAAGGGCGAGGGCGGCGATGCCGCGGTCGAGGCCGAGGCCAAGAAGAAGGTCCACGCCCTGACCGACCGCTTCCCAATCTACCAGTAAGCGCATCCTCACCGGTGTGAGGCGCGGCCGCGGATCTCGTCGATCCGCGGCCGCTGCCGTTTCAGCTCGCTTCTGGCAATCCGGCGCCGGCTGGGGCACAGAGGCGTCCCGGCCCGCCTGGGCAGAGCAAGGGTGTCGAAACGCGCGATGCGGTGTCCGTTCTGCGGGGGTCCCGACACGCAGGTGAAGGATTCGCGGCCGAGCGAGGATTCCGCGGCGATCCGGCGGCGCCGCGTCTGCCCGGATTGCGGCGGCCGCTTCACCACATTCGAGCGGGTGCAGCTGCGCGAGCTGACCGTGCTCAAGCGCTCCGGCAAGCGGATGCCGTTCGACCGCGACAAGCTCCAGCGCTCCATCGACGTGGCGCTCCGCAAGCGCCCGGTCGAGCCCGAGCGGATCGAGCGCCTCGTCTCCGGCGTGGTGCGCCGCCTGGAGAGCACCGGCGACGGCGAGGTCACCAGCGAGGCGATCGGCGAGGCGGTGATGGAAGGCCTCAAGGGCCTCGACGACGTCGCCTATGTCCGCTTCGCTTCCGTCTACAAGAACTTTCGCGAGGCCCAGGACTTCCAGGATTTGCTTGGGACGCTGGGTGGGCGGCTCGCCGAGGACGGCGAACCGGCGCCCGAGCCCGTCGAGGAGATCGAGTCCCCTGCCCCGCCGCGCCGCCGTCCGGCGCGCTCGCGAAGCTGAGGGAGCCGCTTGTGAGCGAGTGGGACGCCCTCGACCATCGCGCCATGCGCCTCGCCCTGGCGCTGGGGCGGCGCAACCTCGGTCGCACGTGGCCGAACCCGAGCGTCGGCGCCGTGGTGGTGGCCGACGGCCGCATCGTCGGTCAGGCCGCGACCGCGCCGAGCGGGCGCCCGCATGCCGAGCCGCTGGCGCTGGCCATGGCCGGCGCGGCGGCCCGCGGCGCCACGCTTTATGTCAGCCTGGAGCCCTGCTCGCATCACGGCCGCACCCCGCCCTGCACCGACGCGACCATTGCCTCGGGCATCACCCGCGTCGTCAGCGCGATGGAGGACCCTGACCCCCGCGTCGCCGGCCGCGGCCACGCGCTGCTGCGTGAGGCCGGGATTGCGGTCGAGACCGGGCTGTTGCGCGAGGAGGCCCGGCGCGACCATCGCGGCCACGTCTCGCGCATCACGCGCGGGCGCCCGAGCCTGCATCTCAAGCTCGCCCGCACCCGCGACGGCTTCGCCGCGCCGTCCGGCGGCGAGCGGCTGAAGATCACCGGCCCTGTCGCCGACGGCGTGGTGCATCTGTGGCGGGCGCATGCCGACGCCATCATGGTCGGCATCGGCACGGCGCGGGCCGACGACCCTTCCCTCACCGTGCGCCTGCCCGGCCTCTCCGACCGCTCGCCCCTGCGGATCGTCCTCGACTCGACCCTGCGGCTCACGCCCTCGACCCACTTGGTGCGCGGTGCCCGCGACATCCCGACCCTGGTGGTCACCGGAAGCCACACCCCGGCCCATGCCCGGCGGATGCTAACCTCCTTCGGCGTCGAGCTTCTGCCGGTCGCCACCGACGCGTCCGGGCGCATCGATCTTCAGGCCGCTATGATCGCACTCGCAGAACGCGGCCTGACCCGCATCTGCAGCGAGGGCGGGCCGGCGCTTGCGGACGCGCTTGCCCGCCACGATCTCATCGACGCCTGCACGCTCGTCACCGGTCCGGTCGAACTCGGCGGCGCGGGCGGCCTGCCGGCGATCGGGCAAAACCTCGCCCGCCACCTGTCCGACGGCACGCTCCGCGAGGTCGAGGCGCACGACCTCGGTCCCGACACGGCGATCACCTACGAGAGGGTTTGAGATGTTCACCGGGCTCGTCACCGATGTCGGCCGCGTCGTCTCGATCGAGGGCGGCGAGCGACTCGTTCGCATCGTCATCGAGAGCGCCTACGATCCTGCCGGCATCGCGCTCGGCGCCTCCATCGCCTGCTCGGGCCCCTGCCTCACCGCCGTCGCCATCGAGCCGCACGGCACCGGATGCCGCTTCGCCGTGGACGCCGCCGCCGAGACGCTGGCGCGCACCACCGTCGGCGCATGGCGCGAGGGCACGCGGGTCAACCTCGAGCGCTCGCTCAAGCTCGGCGACGAGATGGGCGGCCACCTCGTCACCGGCCATGTCGACGGCGTCGCCGAGATCGTCGCCCGCGAGACGGTGACCGGCGAGGACAACCCGTGGGGCGCCAGCGAACGCTTCACCCTGCGGGCGCCCGCTTCACTTGCCGGCTTCATCGCCGAGAAGGGCTCAGTCTGCCTCGACGGTACCTCGCTCACCGTCAACACGGTGGACGGCACCGACTTCTCGGTGCTGCTGATCCCGCACAGCCTCTCGGTCACGACCTGGGAAGACCGCCGCGCCGGCGACCGGGTCAATCTCGAAGTCGATCTGATCGCCCGCTACGCCGCCCGCCTCGCCGAGGCGCGGGGGTTGATGCAGGGTTGATCCGACCGCTCCACAAATCCCCTCATCCTGAGGTGCCGCGAAGCGGCCTCGAAGGAGGGCCCCAGCGAAACGCGCGATCCGCTGGAGCCCTCCTTCGAGGCTTCGCTTCGCTCCGCACCTCAGGATGAGGGGGATGGGTGGGAGAGGCGTTCGATCAGCCTCCGCTGCTCACGTTCCGCAAAAAGTCCGATACCCCACCCCGCCGTTCTCCGGCGCCTCGGCGTAGCGGGCGTGCTCGGGCTGGTCGTCGTAGGGGCGCGCCAGCACGCTCAGCATCGTCTCGAACGGCACAAAGTCGTCCCGCTCGATCGCCGCCGCGATCATCTCCTCGACCCGGTGGTTGCGCGGGATGAAGGCGGGGTTGACCGCCCGCATCGCCGCCGCGCGCTCCGATGCGCTCTGCGGGTCGTCGGCGAGCCGGGTGCGCCAGCGCGTGGCCCAGGCGTCGTAGGCGGTCGGATCGACGAAGCCCTCGCGCACCGGGCCGTCGCCCTCCGACGATTCGGCGGCCGCGCACAGGCGGCGGAAGGTGAGCGTGTAATCGGCCTGATTCTCGGCCATCGCCATCAGCAGGTCGCCCGCGAGTTCGGCATCGCCCTCGCGCACTTCGAAAAATCCGAGCTTGCGCGCGAGCCCGCCGCGATAGGCGGCGTCGAAGCGGGGGCCGAAGGTGGCGAGTGCGGCCTCCGCCTGCTTCACCGCTTCGTCCTCGTCGGCATCGAGCAGCGGCAGCAGAGTCTCGGCGAAGCGGGTGAGGTTCCACAGGGCGATGCGCGGCTGCTGGCCGTAGGCGTAGCGGCCGTTGCGGTCGATCGAGCTGAACACCGTGCGGGGGTCGTAGGCGTCGAGAAAGGCGCAGGGGCCGTAATCAATGGTCTCGCCCGCCACCGACATGTTGTCAGTGTTCATGACGCCGTGGACGAAGCCGACGTGGAGCCAGCGCGCCACCAGCTCGGCTTGGCGCGCCGCCACCGCCTCGATCAGGGCACGGGCGCGGTCCTCCCGCCCCGCCAGCTCGGGGTAGTGCCGGGCGATCACATGGTCGGCCAGCGTGATCAGAGCATCGGTGTCGCCGCGGGTGGCGAAGAACTGGAACGTGCCGACGCGGATATGGCTCGCGGCGACTCGAGTGACGATGGCGCCGGGCAGCACCGTCTCACGGATCACCGCCTCGCCGGTCGCCACCGCGGCGAGTGCCCGCGTCGTCGGGATGCCGAGCGCGGCCATCGCCTCGCTGACGAGATATTCGCGCAAGACCGGCCCCATCGCGGCCCGACCGTCGCCCATGCGCGAGAACGGGGTGGGCCCCGAGCCCTTCAGCTGGATGTCGCGGCGGCGCCCGTGCCGGTCGATCACCTCGCCGAGCAGGATCGCCCGCCCGTCGCCGAGCTGCGGCACGAAGTTGCCGAACTGGTGCCCGGCATAGGCCGCCGCCAGCGGCTGCGAGCCCTCCGCTACAATGTTGCCGGCTAGCATCGCCAGCCCGTCGGGCCCGGCGAGCCAGTCGGGATCGATGCGTAGCTCCTCGGCCAGCGCCCGGTTGAGCCGGATCAGCCGCGGGACCCCGACCGGCGTCGGCGCGAGGCGCGCATGGAAGCGGTCGGGCAGCCGGGCGTAGCTGTTGTCGAAAGGGATCATGGCCGGGTCTTCGATGCGGGATGTCTCTGAAGGCGAACAGGCGCAGGCGCCGCGGGTTCACGCAAGCCCGCACCGCGCGTCGTCGCGGGCGCTTTTGTCGACTCCGCACCGGCGCGGTGCTAAAAGCCGGCTCGTTCAAGCCTAAGCGCCTGTCACACAAAAGTTTTGTCCGGGACGGGCCGGCGGCCCTCCCCCAGCCCGGTGCCTCCTTGCGGACCCTCCTCGATCTCCTGCGGGTGATGCGTCCGCGCGACCGCAGTCGCCTTGCGTGGCTCGGGCTCGGCCTGGGGATCGCAGCGCTCCTCGAAGTCGTCGGCATCGCCTCGGTCATCCCGTTCCTGACGCTGGTCGGCGATCCGGCCGCCGCCGCGCGGGTGCCGGCGCTGGCAGCGTTGCGCGAGGCGCTGGGCCTCACCGAGGAGCGCAACTTCCTCCTCGTCACCGGCTTCGCGGCGCTCGGCGCGATCCTGATCACCAGCGCGGTCAATGCCGGGCTCGCCTTCGGGCAACTGCTGTTCGCCCATCTCGTCGGCTACGATTTCGCCCGGCGGCTGCTCGCCCGCTACGTCGATCGCGAGCGGCTGTTCTTCGCCCAGGCCAACAGCGCGGAACTGGCCAAGAACGTCCTGTCCGAGACCGACCGCCTCGTCGTCGGCGTGCTGAGCCCGGCCCTGGTGATCGCCTCGCGGGCGACCTCGGCGCTCGCCGTCATCGCCTTCCTGATCGCCTACCAGCCCCGGCTGGCGTTGATCCTCGGCGGCGGCTTCGGCAGCCTCTATGTGGGGATCTACCTCGTGGTCCGGGCCCGCCTCGCCCGGATCGGCGCGCGGGCGGTGGCCGGCAACGAGGGCCGCTACCGCGTGGTGCAGGAGACGTTCGGGGCGCTCACCGAACTCAAGCTCTACGGCCGGGCCGAGACCTTTTCCGCCGGGTTCGACGCCCCGGCCCGCAGCTACGCCCGCGCGCTGGCCGAAGCCATGCTCACCGGCCAGCTTCCCCGCTTCGTCATCGAGGCCCTGGCCTTCGGGGGCGTGATCGCGGTGGTGCTGTTCGCGCTGACGCAAGGCATCGACACCGCCGGCATGCTGCCGCTGCTCGGCCTGTTCGCGTTCGCCGGTTACCGCATGCTGCCGGCCTTCCAGAACATCTTCACCTCGGTCTCGCAGCTGCGCTTCCACCTCGCCGGGGTGCGCCTGATCGTCGAAGCCCTCGACGGCGAGCGCCCGCCCGTTCCGCGCACGGCGGAGCGCCTGCCCTTCGCGAAAGACATCCGGGTGGAGGGCGTCGCCTTCGATTACGAGCCCGGCCGCCCGACGCTCCACGGCATCGACCTGACGATTCCCGCCCATAGTACCATCGGCCTCGTCGGCCGCACGGGTTCGGGCAAGTCGACCCTCGTCGGCCTGATCCTCGGCATCCTGACGCCGACGCGCGGGCGCATCCTGATCGACGGGGTGAGGCTCACCCCCGACACCCTGCCGGCGTGGCAGAACCGCATCGGCTACGTGCCGCAGGACGTTTTTCTGATCGACGGCACGGTCGCCGAGAACATCGCCCTGGGCCTCGCGCCCGAGCGGATCGACCGGGCCGCGGTCGAGCGCGCGGCGCGGCTCGCCGGCATCCACGAAACGATCACGGGCCTGCCTGACGGCTACGATACCGGCGTCGGCGAGCGGGGCGCGCGGCTCAGTGGCGGTCAGCGCCAGCGCGTCGGCATCGCCCGCGCGCTCTACCACGACCCCGACGTCATCGTGTTCGACGAGGCCACCAGCGCGCTGGATGGCGAGACCGAAGCCGCGGTGATGAGCGCGCTCGGCGCGCTGTCGGGCACCCGCACCATCATCATGATCGCCCACCGCCTGTCCTCGCTGCGCCGGGCCGACACGGTCTACGTGCTGGACGCTGGCCGCTTCACCGCTGCCGGGCCGCCCGCGCAGGTGATCCCAGGCCTGGAGGAAGCCGGCGCCGCGTCGTCGGGCGCCTGAGGCGGCTGGCCGATCCGCTGCGGCCCCGCTATCGATCGGGCAAGCGAAGCGGGGAGCGCAGATGAGCGAGACCATCGAGATCCAGGCCGAGGACGGCACCACGGCACGCATCGCGCTGCTCGGCGCCGAGCCGGTCTCCTGGCAGGTCGGGGGCCGCGACTATCTCTGGAGCGGCGATCCCGAGCACTGGAATCGGCACGCGCCCTGGCTCTTCCCCGTCGTCGGCGCGTCGGCGGGGGGCACGGTGCGCGTCGACGGTCGGCCCTATCCGATGGCTCAGCACGGTTTCGCCCGCGACCTGCCCTTCACCGTGGTGGCGCGCGGCGACGATTCCGTGACCCTGCGGCTGACGGACGATGCCGGCACGCGGGCGCATTATCCGTTCGGTTTCCGGCTCGACGTGACGGCGCGCGTCACGCCGCGCAGCCTCGCCTTCGATCTTGCTGTCACCAATTCCGGCGACACGCCCCTGCCCTACGGGCTCGGCTTCCATCCGGCCTTTCCCTGGCCCTTCGCCGGAGGCGAGCGGCGGGCCGGCGGCGGCTATGCCGTGGAATTCGAGGAGCCAGAGCGGCCGTTCGTGCCGGAGGTCGGCGAGGGCGGGCTGCTGGTGCGCTCCGAGCGCGAACTGCCGCTCGACGGCGCCCGCCTCGATCTCGACCCGGCCCTGTTCACCGAGGCGCTTGTGTTCCTGAACGCCAGGAGCCGGGCGCTCCGCTTCGTCGCGCCGGGCGGCGAGGCGATCGCGATGCGGGTGGAGGATTTCCCGCATCTCGCCGTGTGGACGCGCCCAACCGCGCCGTTCGTCTCGCTCGAAGCCTGGACCGGCCATGCCGACTGGGCCGGCTTCGCGGGAGAGCTGTCGGAGCGCGATTCGCAGCGCCTGCTCGCGCCCGGCGCCAGCGCCGGGCACGGGATCGTCCTGAGCCTCGAGGATTAATCGACGGCGATGATGACGTCGGAGCTCTTGATGACGGCGTAGGCCTCGGCTCCGACCGTCAGGCCGAGAGCATCGACCGATTCGTTGGTGATCGACGAGGTGACGGTCTGGCCGTTGGCGATCTCGATCTTCACGTGGGCGGTGGTCGTGCCCTTCTCGACCGACACGACCTTGCCCTTGAGGACGTTGCGCGCGCTGAGCTTCATCGGAGGTCCGTTTTCTGGGGGTGGAATGCGGTCTCCCTGCCCGAGCCGTCCCGGTGGGGCAAGCCGGTGGGCGCGCGCCTTCCTCACGAATCGGCTACCTCGTCCTCCTCCTCGGAGACGAGGCGGCGGCTGCCCCATTCGGCGAGCGTCGCGTTCATGTCGTCGAGGACGAAGTGGCGGGCGCTGTCGCGGTCGTAGCCCTCCGCGAGCAGGTCGTCGTAATCGGTGAAGGCGTGGCGGGTGAACGCCGTGAGCGCCAGCCACGCCGCGGTCTCCGGTGCGGCCCCGCGCAGGCCGGGGCTGCGCATCGCCCGGTCAAGCACGCTCTCGGCCTCGAACTCCGGCAGGCGCGGGACGAGCCGTTCCAGGGCCGCAGCCACGGCGGCGCGGCGGTCGCCGAGGGGGATGCGCTGGCTCATGCGGAATCGTGACCCCGAAACGAGAAAGGGCGGAGCCTCGCGGCCCCGCCCTTCTTTGGTAGCAATTTGTAACGCTTAGCGCTTCGAGAACTGGAAGCTGCGGCGGGCCTTCTTGCGGCCGTACTTCTTGCGCTCGACCACGCGCGGGTCGCGGGTGAGGAAGCCCTCGCGCTTGAGCGGGGAGCGCAGCTCCGGCTCGTAGTAGGTGAGCGCCTTGGACAGGCCGTGGCGCACGGCGCCGGCCTGACCGGAGAGGCCGCCGCCCTTCACCGTGACGGTGATGTCGTACTGATCGACGCGGCCGGCGATCTCCAGCGGCTGGCGCAGGATCATGCGCAGCACCGGACGGGCGAAGTAGGTCTCGACCGCGCGGCCGTTGACCACGACGGTGCCGTTGCCGGGCTTGATCCAGACGCGGGCGACCGCGTCCTTGCGCTTGCCGGTGGCGTAGGCGCGGCCTTGCGCGTCCAGCTTCTGGACGTGGACGGGCGCCTCGTTCTCCGGGTTGCTCGTCTGGGTGTTCGCCCGATTGAGGTCGGCGAGGGACTGAAGGGTCGCCATGATCAAGCGCTCACGTTCTTGCGGTTGAGGGAGCCGACGTCGAGCGCCTGCGGCTGCTGGGCCTCGTGCGGATGCGCGCCACCCTTGTAGACGCGCAGGTTGCCGAGGATCTGGCGGAAGAGCGGGCCGCGCGGGAGCATGCGCTCCACGGCCTTCTCGACGACGCGCTCGGGGAAGCGGCCTTCGAGGATGAACTTCGCCGAGCGCTCCTTGATGCCGCCCGGGTAGCCGGTGTGGTGGTAGTAGACCTTCTGGTCGTACTTGCGGCCGGTGAACTTCACCTTGTCCGCGTTGATGACGATGACGTTGTCGCCGCAATCGACGTGGGGCGTGTAGGCGGCCTTGTGCTTGCCGCGCAGGCGCATCGCCACGATCGACGCGAGACGGCCCACCACGAGGCCTTCCGCGTCGATCACGACCCACTTCTTGTCGACGTCGGCGGGCTTCAGCGAAGTGGTCTTCATGGCCGATTCCCGTGCCGGTGACGTTGAAAACGAGGCGCCGCCGCGTCGGGGACGACGCAGCGGCGTGCGGGATGGTGGATACGGAGGTTCCCTCCCCACGTCAAGGGGCTTTGAAGGGGCCGAATCACCGAAAAGCGCAGCAAATCGAGGGATTTGCGTGTTAAGGTATCATGATACCGCATAGGCCGAGGGCCGGTCTGCCTTGCCGAGGTGGCGCGCGGGCGCGCCCGGAACGAGAAAAGCCCGCCGCGGCTTGCACCGGAGCGGGCTGGAGTTTGGAGATTCGTCCCGTCCGAAACGGAACAATCAGACAAACGCGCCACCGCGCGGTCTAATCCCGACGATTTCGTCCGATCGGCCGGGCGCGCCTGCGCGGCAATATCGTGCCTCCGTGTAGAGACCCGCTTCCGTGACCGGCCCCATAAAGCCGCTTCGCCGCGCATTCGGCTCGATTCGCAAACGGTTAATGCCCTGATCCGGAACTGCGCGAACGTCGCGCCGCTGCGCGTGAAAGATGCGTGTGCGGCATCGGCTCGCATCAAAGTCGCGTAGTGCGCGGTGAAATGAGCAGGAAAATTCTTGATACAGCGCCTAATTAAATTTGCCTCCTCGACGGGCGTCACAGATTATTTTGCATCATCCATCCAAACGGCTCCGAGGGCCGATCCCGACGTTTCCCTAGGAAAACGATGGGTCCGACGGCTCCCGACGCCCATCCGTACGAATGAAACAGCTCGTTTAATCCGCACAATTTCACGTGTCGCTCAGAATTATTTCGCTTGCCCGCTCATCTGGTATACCAAATAATGCATGCCAAGGCGGCCTTGGGGGCATCCCTTGCGGGACCTGGACCTTGGCAGCCGAACCAAGTGCGGCGAAAGTTCATCACGTCAAACGAGTCAGGCCGGAAGTGCCGAAGCCTGATCGAGGGAGAGCGCCCATGGCAACGTCCTCTATCGCCCCAGATAGACCCGTCACATCATCGAATCGCTGGTTGCAGATCGTCCTCGGCGTCGCCTGCATGGTGGCCGCGGCCAACATCCAATACGCGTGGACGCTGTTCGTCCCCGAGATTCAGAAGACCTTCGGCTGGGATCGCGCCGCGATCCAGGTCGCGTTCACGATCTTCGTCGTCGTCCAGACCTGGCTGACGCCGATTGAAGGATATTTCATCGACAAGTACGGCCCGAGCAAGGTCGTCATGTTCGGCGGCCTCATGACCGGCCTGGCCTGGGTCGTGAACTCCTACGCCACCTCTCTGTCGGGCTTCTACCTCGGCTCGGTCATCGGCGGCATCGGCGTCGGCTGCGTCTACGCCACCTGCATCAACAACGCCCTCAAGTGGTTCCCGGACAAGCGCGGTCTGGCGGTCGGCCTCACGGCGGGCGGCTACGGCGCCGGCTCGGCCCTGACCATCCTGCCGATCGCCAAGATGATCGACTCGGGCAACTACTCCCAGGCGTTCTTCGTCTTCGGCCTGATCCAGGGCGCGGTCATCATCGCCGCCTCGATCTTCATGCGCGGTCCGCAGAAGGAAGAGGTGAAGTTCTCCAGCAAGGTGCTGCAGAGCCGCCGCGACTACACGCTGGGCGAGGCGCTCTCGACGCCGGTGTTCTGGGTCATGATGGTCATGTTCACCTGCACGGTGACCGGCGGCCTGATGGCGGTGGCGCAGCTCGGCGTGATCGCGCAGGATCTGGGCGTGAAGAACTTCCAGGTGAACCTGTACTTCTTCGCCATGGCCGCCCTGCCCTTCGCCCTGATGCTCGACCGCATCATGAACGGCATCTCGCGTCCGCTGTTCGGCTTCATCTCCGACCGGATCGGCCGCGAGAAGACGATGTTCATCGCCTTCTCGATGGAAGGCATCGGCATCGTGGCGCTCGGCTACTTCGGCTCGAACCCCTGGGCCTTCGTGATCCTCTCGGGCATCGTGTTCCTGGCCTGGGGCGAAGTGTACTCGCTGTTCTCGGCAACCGCCGCGGACACCTTCGGCTCGAAGCACATCGGCAAGATCTACGGCGTGCTCTACTGCGCCAAGGGCCTCGCCGCGCTGTTCGTCCCGGTCGGCAACCTGCTGATGCAGGCGACCGGCACCTGGGCGACCGTGCTCTACACCGTGGCGATCATGGACCTGATCGCGGCCTTCCTCGCCATCGCCGTCCTGCGGCCGATGCTGAAGCAGCACCACGCCGCCAACGAGGCCAGGATGGCCCGCGCCCCGGCGCTCGCCACGGCCTGAAGCCCGGCCCAATCGTGACGGAAGGCCCCGCCGGAGACGGCGGGGCCTTTTTCGTTCGTCTCGGAGCATCGGCCCGAAAGCCGATGCTCCAGCTTCAGGCCGCGAGCTTGGCCGCGAAGGCGGCGCCGCTCTCGGCCGGGTCGAAGCGACCGCCGGCGAGCGTCGCGTCGCTCGCCGGGGTCAGGCGGTCGGCCATGGCGATGACCAGCGCGATGTTGGCGGCGGCGGCGGTGACGACGAGGAGAGCGATCATCGGGAGGCGTCCACGGGGCTTCTGTGCTGCGTTGCGAGAGAGATGCCACCAAATGGCTGTATCTGGTATTCCACACGCCACATTCTGGATATGCGTCAGAAGCATGGAAGTTGGCCTCTAGCTCGTGAGGCGGAACTTTCATGCATATCAATTCCCGTCTTTCGACTGGTCGGCCCCAGGCGGTCGTGAACCCTGCACCTTTGTGCCGGAGAGGCCTGTCGAGCCCGCTCGATCCGAGAGCGGCTGCGGAAAGCGGAGATTGCCGAGCAAGAAGCGGGATGCGGGCCCGCTTTCCGAGGTGCACAAGATGACGACGTGAACGCCGCCACGGGCGCCTCGGACCGAACCATGGGCCGGGTTCCGGCAACAACCTATGCCGCGCGGGAACCGGACGACGCCCGGGCCGGAGGTAGCCACCATGCAGATCGCCGAGATCGAGAGTGCCGCCCCAACGGGCGAGGACGCCCGCTGGACGGCCCTCACCGCCCGCGACGCGCGCGCCGACGGGCGGTTCGTCTACGCGGTGCGGACCACCGGGGTGTATTGCCGCCCGAGCTGTTCGGCGCGGACCCCCAACCGCGCGAACGTCAGCTTCCACGCCTCCTGCGCCGAGGCCGAGGCGGCGGGGTTTCGGCCGTGCCTGCGCTGCCGCCCGAACGCGCCGTCGCGGGCCGAGCGTCAGGCGGACGCCGTGGCTCGCGCCTGCCGCCTGATCGAGGAGGCCGAGACCGCGCCGTCCCTCGACGCCCTCGCGGGGGCGGTCGGGCTGAGCCCGTTCCACTTCCACCGCGTTTTTCGCGACATCGTCGGCATCACGCCGAAGGCCTACGCCGCCGCGCGGCGGGCCGAGCGCGTCGCCGCAGCCTTGCGCGAGGCGGATTCGGTGACGCAGGCGGTCTACGAGGCCGGCTACAACGCCCCCAGCCGGTTCTATGCCGGCGCGACGGAACGGCTCGGCATGACTCCCACGGCCTATCGCAAGGGCGGGCTCGGCACCCGCATCCGCTTCGCGGTGGCGCCTTGTGCGCTCGGCACCGTGCTGGTCGCGGCGAGCGAGCGGGGCGTCTGCGCGATCCTGCTCGGCGACGATCCGGTGGTGCTGACGCAGGAGCTTGGCCAGCGCTTCCCCGGCGCCGAGCTGTCGCCGGGCGACGACGCGTTTGCCGGATGGGTCGCGCAGGTGGTCGGCCTGATCGAGGCGCCCGGCCGCGGCCTCGATCTTCCGCTCGACATCGGCGGCACCGCCTTCCAGCAGCGGGTCTGGACGGCGTTGCGGGCGATTCCGCTCGGCACGACCGCGACCTACGCCGACATCGCCCGCGCCATCGGCGCCCCCACGGCGATGCGCGCCGTCGCCCTCGCCTGCGGCGCCAACCGGCTCGCGGTGGCGATCCCCTGCCATCGAGTGGTGCGCTCCGACGGCGCGCTGTCGGGCTATCGCTGGGGCGTCGCGCGCAAGCGCGCCCTGCTCGACCGCGAGGGCGTGCCCGGTCCGGACGAGCGCTGAGCCGGTCTCGGGTCGCACCGCGGCATCGATCGAAGGCTCACGGGCGCCGGAGCGATGGCCGGGCGTCTCGCTTCCCGAACCATCGCAGCGCCGGCTTCTCGAAGGCCAAGTGATAGAGCACGCCGATTCCCGTGCCGAGCGCGGCGCACAGGGCGAGGCTGACGGGCCACGTGTTCAGCGGCTCGATCCGGGCCGAGAGCCTTGCGCCGAGGGAGGCCAGCGGATTGTGGACGAGGTAGATCGCATAGGAGCTGTTTCCGAGCAGCATCAGCCATCCGGGGGTCGTGAGGTGCCCTTGCGCCTCCAGCCGGACGAGGCCCGGCAACACGAGCGCGAGGGACAATCCGAACCAGACCCGCGCGTATCCCTCGCTCCCCAGCCAGATCACGGAGGCGGCGCTGCCGAGCGCGCCAACGACGAGCAGCGCGAAGCCCCCCCTCGACGGTAGCGACCGGGCCGCGATGGCGGCGACCATTCCGGCGATGAATTCGAGATTGATCGGTGCGAGGACGATGCCGCCTGCACCCATGATCCAGCCGCCGACGACGATCAGTACGGCCCATACGGCGACGATCGCCGAGAAGAATCGCGTGAAATAGAACGCGAGAAAAACCGTGTAGAACAGCATCTCGTGCATCAGGGTCCACGCGACCGACAAGGCCGGTGGTGCGGTCGTCGGGAACAGCGTCAGGGACGTGATCAGGCTCCAGTCGCGGGTGCTGGCGGAGAATCCCGGCAAGAGCGTGTAGAGAGCGATCAGCCCGATCGAGATCGGGAGGTAGGGGATGTAGATGCGCCGCAGCCGTTTCTTGGCATAGGTCCAGGCCGCGGCCCCGGTGCGGACATCGCCGCCGTGGGCGTGCAGGATGATGAAGCCGCTGAGGACGAAGAAGAAATCCACGCCGCGAAAGCCGTTCTCGAGCAGGACCGACAGCCAGCGCGGCAGCGGTTGAACGAAATCCTGCGTCGCGACCGTGGAATGGTGCAGCAGAACGGCCATCGCGGCGACGGCGCGTCCGGCCTGAAGAACCGTGATCGTTCGTTTCATCGATTCGTCATGCGCCTCGAAGCGCGTCAATGTCGGCGTTCATCGGTCGTCGCGATGGTGTCGGGAAACGGCTCCCGATTGGGCTTGAACCATCCGCGATGCTTCCGCGCAATCTGGATCGGGCTCGGCAGAAGGCCCGGAGGCGGGCATGGCGCCGCGAGGTCGCGACGTCAGCGCCGTGCCTCCGGGGCGGGCCTCCATCGTGGTATGACGCCGTGAAGCTCTTCGATGCGTCGCCATGATTGTCCGGCCTCTTCGCCGGCCAGGGACGACTCTGTCCGAACCGACGCGGCGGATCGCATACTCGCCTCCTTGGTCGCGATGAACGTGAACGCCCGCGAGCCGATCGATCCGCTGCCGGTCCCGGAGAGGCCCTCGCCGCCGGAATCGTCCGACTCGAACGAGAACTCACCGGTCGAGCGATCGTCGCAGCGTAGCTCGCCCCTGAACTCGGCTGGGGTGAAGCGTAGCGACCAGAATCCAATCGATGCTACCTTTAGTTGCATGTTGCCGACGCAGAACAGGGTTCTGTTCGCGTTGGTCAGGCGCACTTGTGCGGACTTCATACCGTCGTCGAAGTGGTACGTTCCGAGCAGGGGCTGAGACGAACCGGCCAAGTTCCCACGGATGTCGGCGCTCGGCATGAGCCAGCTGCATCCGGCGAAGGCTGCGCCGATCCCCGTCATCGTGGCAAGGCGGGACACCGTCTTGAGCGGGCGGGGAAGCATGTCGCGAAACCGAACCTCGATGCACACCGGATAGTGGCGGTATCGTCATCGGCGCTGCTTATAGGCGAAGTACCTTGCGAAAGGGTGGAGGCGCACGCGGCAGCCCTCGCTCTCCGCGATCATCCGGCAGACCTCGCGGACGGTCGCCTGGGGGGAGCGGCGGGCTCGCCGCTCAGTCCGACCGGGCGGCGCGGTAGCCCGAACTACGCCCGGCGCGCTCGCGGATGGCGGCGATCAGGGCGTCGAGGACCGGGGCGTCCAGCGCGCGGCTGGCGGCGAGGTAGTAGGTCTCCCAGCCCAACGTCACGAAATCGAGGCCGAGCCGCTCCGCCGCCGCCCGCACGCCGAGGCCCGCATCGGCCGCGCCGCAGGCGATCACCGCCGCCACCGCCTGATGAGTGAATTCTTCGACCGCGTAGCCCTGGATCGCGCCGGGCTGCAAATCGGCCTCGACCAGCATCCGGTCGAACCAGTCGCGTGTGCCCGATCCCTTCTGGCGGTTGACGTAGCGCACGCCGTCCTTGGTCAGATCGGCCACGCCGTTGATGCCGCGCGGGTTGCCGGGGGCGAGCAGAAGGCCTTGTTCCCGCTCGAACAGCGGATGGAGGGTGAGCCCCGCCCCCGCCCCGACCGCCGAGAACGGCGGGCCGGCCGCCGCGGACGCCCGCGTGCCGCAATGGAAACCCGCCACGTCGGCGCTGCCGTCGAGCAGGCGCTCGACCGCGGCGCTGCTGCCCATCACCGACAGGTCGATGCCGCCGCCCTCGCTCAGCACCTCGATCACGAGCGGGTCGTGGCTCGCGGCCAGGGTCAGCGCCCCGGCCCGCCCGGTCAGGAGACGGCGCAGGCGCTGCTCGACGGCGCGAGTCTCGCGCACGAAGCCGGCCTCCAGACCGAAGGCGGCGGCCGAGAACGCCTCGGCGAGCGCGGTGCCGAACTCGGTGAGCGCGGTGCCGTGGCCGCGGGTCTTGCGCACCAGCGGGCGGCCGAGCGCCGCCTCGTAGGCCTGAAGCCGCGCCCAGGCCGCCCGATAGGACAGGCCGAGGGCGTCGGCGAAGCCCTGGACCGAGCCGGTCCGCCCGATCGCCTCGAACATCACCGTCAGGTCGGACACGGCCAGCGCGTTGCCGCCGATCCGCACCGTGCCGCCGAGCCCGAGCGCGACGGCGATGTCGGCCCCATCGGATGAATTCTTCATATTGATGGCGTCACAGTGGTCGTTCACAACATGAATTCCCGCGTCCGAGGCCGTCTCGCCGCGAAGGGCGTCGCCGAAGCGTTGCCCTTTGCCCGAAACCGTCCGAGGGACGCGCCACCGACCGGCCGCGGATGTCCTCAGACCCGTTCGTTTCCTACCTCTCTCCCGTTCGGTCTGCCCAGGGCTTGTCCGATCGAGAGTCACAGCGGACCGCCATCGCCCGCCAACTCGGCCGGCGCGGGCGCCTCGTGGCGGAGGTCGTCGGCGACGAGGGCCGGCCCGACCTGAGCGCGGCCCTGGCGCTGTGTCGTCGGCACGGCGCGACGCTGCTCATGGCCGAACTCGGGGAATGGGGCGACGATCCGGCCTTCCTGCGCGCGCTCGGCGGGGACTTGCGCCGGTGGAACCTGCGGTTCTGCGCGCTCGACCGGCCGGAGGCCAGCGAGCTGACGCTCGGCATCATGGCCGCGGTCGCCGAGGCGGAGGCGCGGCTCGGCGTGGTCCGCACCCCCGACACGATGGCGCGCCGCCGCGAGTTCTACGCCCGCTTCACCGCCGATCGCCGCAAAAGGGCTTTGCCGGGGAACGGCGAAGGGCTTACCGTCGGTGGGGTGCGTCCGCTGGCGGAAGCCCGAGGCCCCGGCACCGCGCGCAGCCGCGAGCGGGCGGAGGACGTGGCGCCGATCCTCACCGAAATCCGCGCCGCGGGCGCCGAGACCCTGGAACAGGTGGCCCACGCCCTCAACGCGCTGGGTATCCCGGCCGCGCGGGGACGCCGCTGGTACCCGATGCAGGTGACCCGGATCGAGAAGCGTCTGGCGGCCGTGGGCTGAGGGTCCGCTCGTAACGGGAGAGGCTACGCGCCCGCCCCTTCCGCGAGATAACGCCGCCAGCCGCCGTATTCCGTGATGTCGGTGCCGCCGCCGATGCCCTCGGCCTCCACCAGAAACCCCTTCGGACCCGTGCCGTCGGTGAGCCGCAGGGTGCCGATGCCGAGCGGGGCGGGAATCGCGGCCACGAACCGGCCGAAGGCGGCGGGCTCCAGCGCCCAGACCTCGGTGGCGATGGCGGCGCCCGTGCCGTCCGCGACGCGCAGCAGGCCCGGCCGCCGGGGCGGGCCGCCGGGGAGCGCGTAGAGCCGGTAATCGGCCCGCGTCGTGCCCGCCCGCAGGAAGCGCGCGCCCAGCCCGGTCAGCTCGCCGTTGAGGGCCAATCCGGAGAGATGCGCGCCGATCACCGCAAGCTCGATCTCGCCCGGTCCCGCCGCGGCCGGGCCGGGCTCCGGGGCCGGCACGGACGCGCGGCTCGCGCCGATCGGGACACCGGCCGCCGCGTGCAGGCGGGCGCCGAGCGCGGCGAGCAGCCCGTCGCGACCGCGCGGCGCGATCAAAGTGAGGCCGGAGGGCGTCCCGTCGGAGCGGAACCGGCCCGGCACGGCGAGCGCGCAGAGATCGAGCAGGTTCACGAAGTTGGTGTAGGTGCCGAGTTGGCTGTTGGGCCCGATCGGGTCGGCGTCGAGTTCGGCGCGGGTGACGGGCCGCGGATAGGTCGGCACCACCAGCACGTCGATGCGGGACCACAGGGCCTCCGCCGCCCGGCGTAGCTCGGCCAGCCGGTAGAGGCCGGCGAAGGCGTCCGCCGCGTTGAAGCCCGCGGCCCGGCCGATCACCGCGTGGGTGGTCGGGTGCAGGGCGTCCGGGTTCGTCTCGATCAGCGATCGGATCGCCTGATAGCGCTCGGCGACCCAGGGGCCGTCGTAGAGCAGGGCCGCGGTCGCGAACATCGGGGCGAGATCGACCGCCTCGGCCGAGCCTACCAGCCCGGCGAGGTCGGCGAGCCCGGCCTCGAACGCGGCTTCCGAGAGCGGGTCGCCGCCGAACCGTCGGCTTCCTCCATCCGGCAGGCCGACGCGCAGGCCCGGCGGCAGGCCGGCGGGTGGGGCCGGCAACGGCAGGTCGCGGGAATAGGGATCGGCGGCGTCATAACCCGCCATGATGCGGAAGACTTGGTCGGCGTCCGCCACGGTGCCGGCGAAGACCGAGATCGTGTCGAGCGTCCGGCAGGCCGGCAGCAGGCCCCGGCTCGACACCGCGCCGAGCGAGGGTTTGAGGCCCACCACGTTGTTGAGCCCCGCCGGCACCCGGCCTGAGCCGGCGGTATCGGTCCCGAGCGCGAAGGCGACCAGACCGTGCGCGACGGCGACGGCCGAGCCGCTGCTCGACCCGCCGGGCACCCAGGCCGGGTTCAGGGCGTTGCGCGGGGCCGGATAGGGCGTGCGCATCCCGACGAGGCCGGTGGCGAACTGGTCGAGATTGGTCTTGCCGACCAGGATCGCACCCGCCGCGAGCAGGCGCGCCACCGCGGGCGCGGTCTCGCTTGGGACATACGAAAAATCCGGACAGGCCGCGGTGGTCGGCAGGCCGGCGACGTCGAGGTTGTCCTTCACCGCGAAGGGCACGCCCCAGAGCGGTTTTTCCGCCGGATCGAAGGCCCCGAGCGCGTCCGCCGCCTCAAAGGCCTCAGACTCCGGCACCAGGGCGAGGAAGATGCCCGGATCGTCGATCTCCGCGAGCCGCCGATAGGTCTCGGCCAACATCTCGCGCGGGGTGACGCCCTCGGCATAGGCGGCGTGCAGGGCGGCGATCGTGGGGAAGGGCGGCACGGTCCGGTCTCGCAGGGTTGCCACCGACCTTAGAAAGCGATGCTGTTGCCGGCGAGTGCTTTTTTGTGACTATGCCGTTGCGGATCGGGCAACAGATGCGGCTCGCTGGATCGGAGTCGATGAAGCATCTGCGCAGCCTCAACGCCGTCGCCGAGGTCGCCCGCTGCGGCTCGATCCGGCGGGCGGCCGAGCACCTCGCCCTCACGCCGTCGGCGCTGACCCGCCAGATCCAGGACATCGAGACCGAACTCGGCACGCCGATCTTCGAGCGGCTGGCGCAGGGCATGCGCCTCAACGCCGCCGGGGAATTGCTGGTGCGCCACATCCGCGACCGGGCGGCGGACCTCGACCGGGTGCGCTCGCAGATCGCCGACCTCTCCGGCGTGCGCCGCGGCCACGTCGCGCTGGCCTGCGCCCAGGCCTTCGTCACCCAGGTGATCCCGGAGGCGGTCGAGGCCTACCGGGCGCTATTTCCGCAGGTCGCCTTCTCGGTGCAGGTGCGCGACCATGCGCAGGCGGTGGCTGCGCTCACGACGTTCGAGGCCGACCTCGCCCTGGTGATCGAGCCGCCGCCCGCGGCGGAGCTGCATCCGCTCCACGACGGCCGCCAGCCCCTTTGCGCCCTGATGCGGGCGAGCCATCCCCTGGCCGGATCGGACGGGCCGGTGCGCCTGCGCGACTGCCTCGCCCATCCGTTGGCACTGCCCGACCCCTCCCTCGCCATCCGCCACCACATCGAGCGGGCGCTGGCGCGGCGCGGGGTGGAGATGCGGGCGGCGGTCGAGTCCGGCTCACTGGAATTCCTGCGCAACGCCGTCCTGCGGGAGGACGTGGTGAGCTTTCAGGTGCCGAGCGGCATCCCCGACGACCCGCGCCTGTGCCGCCGCCCGATCGATCCCCGCGACCTCGATCCGATGCGCGTTGTGCTGGCCCAGCTGCGCGGGCGCCTGCTGCCGGTCGCGGCCGCCAAGTTCGCCGACGGGCTCGCGGCCCGCCTGAACGATCGGGAGGGCACATAAGGAAAGGGCCACCCGAAGGTGGCCCCGTCCGACACGACACGTGTGAAAGCTTACCAGCCGTAGCCGTAGGCTGGCGCGTAACCGCCGCCGTAATAGCCCACCGGGCGGCCGTAGCCGTAGCCGCCGTAGTAGCCCACCGGACGGCCGTAGCCGTACCCGTAGCCGCGGTAGGAATTGGCCGCGATGGCGCCCGCCGCGAGGCCGGCGATGCCCAGCCCGATGGCGGCGCCGGAACCGATGCCGCGGCGATAGCCGTAGCCGCCGCGGTAGCCGTAACCGCGATACCCGACGTTGCGGTAACCGTAGCCGCCGTATCCGCCCCGATAGCCGCCGCCGTAGCCGTAGCCGCCGCCGCGCCATCCGGCCTCCGCCGACGAGGTCGAGGCCGCCATCGAGCCGAGGCCGAGCAGGGCGGCCGCGGAGAGAACGAGATGAGCCTTACGCATGAGGATCCTTTCGCGCGTGCGATACCCCTGTCCAACAGGGCCGCGAACGGACGGTTCCTGGGCGGGACACCTCCTCATTCTGTCGCACCGGCGTGTTCCGCGGCTCGACCGGTCAGCTCGCCTGGAGCGCGGCCTTCACCTTGGCCGGGGTGAACGGCACCGAGCGCAGGCGCACGCCGGTCGCATCGAACAGCGCGTTCGAGATCGCCGAGGGCACGATGGCCGCCGACGGCTCGCCCGCGCCCCACGGCTTGTCGTTCGGCCGGTCGATCAACTCGGTTACGATCTGCGGCACGTCGGGGAAGGTGAGGATCGGGTAGCTCGCCCAGTCGAGGCTGGTCACCGCGCCCCGGTCGAAGGTCACCTCCTCCATGAGCACGCGGCTCAGGGTCTGGATGACGTTGCCGTCGATCTGGTTGCGCACCCCGTCCGGGTTGATGATCTGCCCGCAATCCTGAACGACGAAGAAGCGCGACACCCGCACCCGCCCGGTCGCGCGATCCACCTCGATCTCGGCGACCCCTGCGACGTAGGTGCGGTACAGCTCGTACTTCACGTAGGAGATGCCGCGCCCACGCAGCACGTCCCCCGAGGCATCCTTCACCGGCGAGGGCCGGGCCTGCCATTTGGCGAGGTCCGCCACGCGTTGCAGCACCTCGACGCCGCGCGGGTCCTTGAGCGCCCGCAGGCGGTAGTCCAGCGGGTCGGCGCCCGCGGCCGCCGCGCATTCGTCGAGGAAGGCCTCGTTGGCGTAGGTGTTCTGCATTCGCCCCGGCGTGCGGATCCACGACGGGCGGAACGGCGTCGAGGCGAGCCGATGGCAGACCGTGCGGACGTTCGGGACGGCGTAGGGGATCGCCGAGTTGTGGACGATGTTGCCCGGCGAGAGCGCCGTCTCGTGCGGCAGCCCGGCGAGGCTGGCCGCCACCAGCGGCACGTTGCCGGCGGCCCCCTCGGGGATGAGGAACTGCGACGACCACGCCGCGACGTTGCCTTGCGCATCCAGCCCGGCCTTCAGGTCGACCAGCGTCGGCGGGCCCTTCGGGTCCCAGCCGTGCTCGTCGGCGCGCGACCACTGCACCCGAACCGGCCGACCGACCGCGCGAGCCAGCAGCGTGGCGTCGCCCGCCGCATCCTCGTGGCCGTTGCGGCCGTAGCAGCCCGAGCCCTCGACATAGATGCAGCGCACGACGTCCGGCTTGAGCCCGGTCATCGCCGCGAGCTGCTTGCGCAGGGCGTGCGTCATCTGCGAGGCGGTCCAGCAGGTCAGACGGCCGTCCTTGAACTCCGCGATGGCGCAGGACGGGCCGATCGAGCCGTGGGTGTGGATGGCGAAGTCGTAGCTCGCCTCCAGCACCTTCGCGGCCTGCCCCATCGCCGCCTCGGCGTCGCCGGTGTTGCTGGTGACGTCGTCCTTGGTGACCTTGGTGGCGCGCACGTGCTGCCAGAGTTTCTCCTGTTCGGGCAGGCCGGCCCAGGACGACCATTTGGCCTTCAACTTCTCGGCGGCCTTGATCGCCGCCCATTCCTTCTCGGCGACGACGGCCAGGAAGTCGCCCTCGCGCACCACCTTGATCAAGCCCGGCACGTCGGCGACCGAGGCCTCGTCCACGCTCTCCAGGGTCGCGCCGATGGCAGGCGGGCGGACCACGCGGGCATGTACCATGCCGGGCACGCGCATGTCCTGCATGTAGGTGAAGCGGCCGGTGATTTTTTCGGGGATGTCGAGGCGCGGCACCGGCTTGCCAACGAGGGTGAAGGCTGAAGCGTCCTTGATCTTGGCGGCCGGATCCACCTTCAGGTCGAGGCGACCGTCCTTCACGAGTTCGGCGTAAGCGATGCCGGGCCCGCCGGATTTCGGGCGCACGACGCCGTTCTCGCTCACCAGCGCGTCGGCGGGCATTCCGAGCCGTTCACCGGCGAGCTGCACCAGCCGGGCGCGGGCGGTCGCGGCCGCTTGGCGAATCTCGACGCCGCCCTTCTGGATCGTGAGGCTGCCGTAGGTCGGGCCCTGGTCGGGGGTCAGAGCGGTGTCGCCCTGCACCACGCTCACCCGGTCGAGGGGGAGATCGAGTTCGTCGGCCGCCATCTGGGCGAGCGCGGTCTGCACGCCGGTGCCGAGATCGACCTTGCCGGAGAAGATCGTGGCGCGTCCATCCGCGCCGAGCGCCAGGAAGCTGTCGACCTGATCGGGGGCGACGGGCTTCGGGAAGCCGTCGGTCGGCACCGCCGGGAAGGTGGCTTGGGCCAGCGCGCCACGGCCGGAGAGCGAGAAGCCGACCACGAGGGCGCCGCCCTGGAGCAGCAGGTTGCGGCGGGAAAGCGTATGCGCGTTCATGGCATCCCCCTCACAGCGTGCCGGCGGCGCGCTGGACGGCGCGCACGATCCGCAGATGGGTGCCGCAGCGGCAGAGGTTCTGCGCCAGCGCCTGCCGGATCGCCGCCTCGTCGGGCTTCGGGCTCTCGTTGAGGAGGGCGGCCGACTGCATGATCATGCCGTTAATGCAGTAGCCGCACTGCGCCGCCTGCTCCTCGATGAAGGCCGCCTGCACCGGATGCAGCCTGTCCGGCCCGCCGAGGCCTTCGAGGGTGACGATCTTCGCGTTCTTCGGGAGGCCGGAGACCGGCGTCACGCAGGAGCGCACCGCTTTGCCATCGACATGCACCGTGCAGGAGCCGCACTGGCCCAGCCCGCAGCCGAAGCGGGGCCCGTGCAAGCCGAGATCGTCGCGCAGCACGTAGAGGAGTGGGGTGTCCGTATCGTCGACGGTGACGCGCGCGGCGCGTCCGTTCACGTCCAGCGACATCTCCTGCGCCATGGCGCCTCTCCCTGGAATTATTCTCGTTTCCAGGGGGTATACCGGAGGCCGCGCTGCGGCAACGCGACCGATTCACGGGCAGGCGAAGGACAACGAAAAAAGGCCCCGTCTCCGGGGCCTCGAATTCGCGAAACCATCCCATCGTATGGGATGGTGGGCGCGACAGGGATCGAACCTGTGACCCCTACCATGTCAAGGTAGTGCTCTCCCGCTGAGCTACGCGCCCGGGCAGAAGCGCTTGGCTCCTGCGGTGCCGGGGCTATAGCCTGGAGCCCGTGGCTTCGCAAGCGGGCTCGTGGCGCTTTCTCGCGTACCGTCCGGCAACATTCCTCCCGCCGGGCCGAGCCGCTGCACGGCGCGGAAAAAATCGGCTAAGCCGGCGCGCGGCGCGTCCGGAATCCTCGCGGCTCCGGCGCCCGACCTGATCCGATAAGGACGACGATCGAGGATGCGGTTTCTGCTCGAGGGCGACGACGGGGCGATGATCCGCGGCTGGGTCGTCCCCGACGATCCCACGGCGATCAGCCGGGTCTACGTCACCGTCGAGGGGCGGCGCGTGGCCGAGGTCTCGGCGATCCACAAGGACCCGACCTTCATCGAGTACGGCTGGCACTCCACCGGCCAGTGCCATTTCGAGGTGCGCGACCACCACATCCCCGGCCTCGCCGGGATCGAGCGGCTCGAGATCTACGACGTCGACACCAACGTCCTGATCCACCGGCGCCTGCCGCAGGCCGGGCTCGCCAAGCCGAAGGCCGTGCTGGTCAACATGCACATCCGCCCGGAGACGGTGATCCAGACCGCGCTTTTCCCCCATTTCAAGCAGAGCTATTTCGGGATCGGCCGGTTCCCGGAAGAGATCCTGCTGGCAATGTTCGACACCGACATCCTGCTGTCGTGCCTGATGGCCGGCTCGATCATCCTGCCGCGCTACGAGGGGCACTTCGTCCAGGGCGAGGCCCTGACGATGCTGCTCCTGCACGATCCCTATGTGGAGATGGCGAGCCGCCTCGCATGGCTGCGCGAGCGCGCCGACATCGCCAACGATCCCAACCAGCGCTGGCGCCTCGGCCATCTCGCCGAGGCCGCGTCCTTCACGCTCGATTACGACTACACCGACGTGAAGAGCCTCAAGCGCCTGTTCCGGATGATGCCGGAGCCGGCCTACCACCTGCTCTACAATCCCTATACCCGCCAGCTCAGCACGACCCAGCCCGACGACCGGATCATCCCGGCCAACTCGATCATCGCCGTCGAGGTGCTCGCGCGCGCGGGGCTCGTCGGCCACCGCGACTACTTCGAGGCGTTCATGGCGACCGTGTTCGACCGCCTCGGGATCACGGCGCCGGTGCCGCTGCCGCTGCCGATCGCCAACACGACGCTCGAACTCGCCGAACGCCTGCGCGGGCTGCGCTTCGTGCGCGAATGGGTCGAGTTCGACATGGTGCTGAGCGACGCCGTCCACGCCTCCGTCTCGCAGAACTGGCGGGACTGACGCGATGGCGTGGCGCGCCCGCCGGACGCTGCCGGTGGCGGGATCGGACGGGCTGGATCACCGGGTCGATCTCGGTGACGGGAAACTCGGCGGTGCCTGGATCACGCTGACGTGGCGCGACCTCGGCAGCAGTGGGCGCCCGCGCGCCCTCGTCAGCGTCGTCACGGCGGACGGGGCGACGACGGCGCTCGCCGAGGAGCCGACGGTCGGCGACGGCTTCGCCTGGACCGGACGGCTGCCGGACGGCGCCGTCGCCTTGCGTTTCACCGCGCTCTCGCGCAGCGCGCCCTTCGCCCTCGACGGCCTGACCCTGCGCCGCCGCGCCCGCCTCGCCCTGACCCTGCGCGCGGCCCGGCGCCAGCCGGAATTGACCGCGCGAGCGGTGTATTGGCGCCTGCTCGGCCTCAAGCTGCGCGGCCGCGGGCTCTTGGCCCAGGCGCTCGCCTACCGTTCCGAGACCGGCTACGCCGCCTGGATCGCGCGCTTCGACCGCCGCGGACCCGAGGAGCGCGCGCGCATCCGCGCCGAGATCGCGGCCTGGAAAACCCCTCCCCTCGTCTCCGTGCTGATGCCGGTGCACGATCCCGATCTGAGGGTGCTCGACGCCGCGATCCGCTCGGTGCGGGATCAGATCTATCCGGCCTGGGAGCTGTGCATCGCCGACGACGCCTCGACCGATCCGGCGATCCCCCGCCTGATCGCCCGCCATGCCGCCGAGGATGCCCGTATCCGCACGGTGCGGCGGATCGAGAACGGCCACATCGCGCGGGCCACCAACGACGCACTTATGCTGGCCTCCGGCACGTTTTCCGTCTTCCTCGACCACGACGATCGGCTCGCCGACACCGCGCTCTACGAGGTGGCCAAGGCGGTGCGGGACGATGCCCGCCTCGTGCTGGTCTACAGCGACGAGGACAAGATCGACGGGCGCGGGCGCCGCTTCGAGCCGCACTTCAAGTCGGATTTCGACGGCGAGCTGCTCTATGGCCAGAACTACGTGAACCATCTTTGCGCCGTCCGCACCGACAACTTGCGGGCGCTGGGCGGCTTGAGGCCGGGCTTCGAGGGCAGCCAGGACCACGACCTGCTGCTGCGGCTGACCGAGACGCTTCCCCGCGAGGCCGTCCGTCACATCCCGAAGGTGCTCTATCATTGGCGCGCGGCGGCCGGCTCCGGCACCTTCTCCGACCGGGCGCTGGCCCGGGCGGAAGGCGCGCGGCTCGCGGCGCTCGCCGAGGTGGCGGGCCGGCGCGGCGCGCGGGCCGAGCGCGGGCCGCAGGGCTTCAACCGGCTGATCCGGCCCCTCCCTGAGCCGACTCCCCTGGTCTGCGTGGTGATCCCGACCCGCGACCGTGCCGAACTTTTGGCGGTTGCCCTCGACGGGCTTTTCCGTGGCACCGACTACCCGAACCTCGAAGTCATCGTCGTCGACAACGACAGCCGCGAGGAGGCGACCCACGTCCTGTTCGCCCGCCACGCCGACGAGCCGCGCCTTCGGGTGCTGCCGGTGCCGGGCCCGTTCAATTTTTCGGATCTGTCGAACCGGGGCGCCGCGGCGGCGCGGGGTGGCGTGCTCGTGTTCCTCAACAACGACATCGAGGTGCTGGAGCCGGGCTGGCTCACCGAACTCGTCTCGATCGCCTGCGAGCCGGATGTCGGCGCGGTCGGGGCGAAGCTCCTCTATCCCGACGGCACGCTCCAGCACGGCGGCATCGTGCTCGGCGTCGGCGGCATCGCCGGCCACAGCCATCTCGGGATCGCGGGCGACGCGCCGGGCTACTTCGCCCGCATGCAGTTGACGCAGGAGGTCGCGGCCGTCACCGGCGCCTGCCTCGCGATCCGCTCCGAAGTCTTCACGCAGGTCGGCGGTTTCGACGCCGCGGCGCTGGCGGTCGCCTTCAACGACGTGGACCTTTGCCTGCGCCTGCGCCGGTCCGGCTACCGCAACGTCTGGACGCCCTATGCCCGTCTGATCCACCACGAATCGAAGAGCCGCGGTCCCGAGGACACGCCCGAGAAGCGCGCCCGGTTCGAGGCGGAATCGCGGGTGATGCGCGAGCGCTGGGGGGCGGAACTGCGCTCCGACCCGTATTACAACCCCAACCTCTCCCGCGCCTCGGGGCATTTCCGGTTGTAGAGCATCGGCCCGAAAGGGGGGAACCGGCTTTCAAAAAACGCCGATGCGGCACGACGATCGAGAGCATGCGCCCGCAAGGCATGCGTCCGGGACATCCGCGCGGCTTCGACGCCGCCCCGGCGATTGCAACGCGGGCCGCAACGGCACTAGGACGGTGCGGCGCAGCATCAGGCCTGCGGTGAGCACACGGAGGCTTCGATGCGGATAGCGATGATTGGTTCGGGCTATGTCGGGCTCGTGTCGGGGGCGTGTTTCGCCGATTTCGGCCACGAGGTGATCTGCGTCGACGTGGACCCGAAGAAGATCGAGGCGCTGGAAGCCGGCCGCATGCCGATCTACGAGCCCGGCCTCGAAACGCTGGTGGCCGACAACGTCCGGGCCAAGCGCCTGTCCTTCACCACCGATCTCAAGCCCGCGGTCGCAGGCGCCGATGCCGTGTTCATCGCCGTCGGCACCCCGTCGCGCCGCGGCGACGGCTTCGCCGACCTCTCCTACGTCTACGCTGCTGCCAAGGAAATCGCCCAGGCGGTGACCGGCTACACCGTGGTGGTGACCAAATCGACCGTGCCGGTCGGCACCGGCGACGAGGTCGAGCGCATCATCCGCGAGGCCAACCCGAACGCGGAGGTGGGCGTCGCCTCGAACCCCGAGNCCCAGGCGGTGACCGGCTACACCGTGGTCGTCACCAAATCGACCGTGCCGGTCGGCACCGGCGACGAGGTCGAGCGCATCATCCGCGAGGCCAACCCGAACGCGGAGGTGGGCGTCGCCTCGAACCCCGAGTTCCTGCGCGAGGGCGCGGCCATCGGCGACTTCAAGGTGCCCGACCGCATCGTCATCGGCGCCGAGGACGAGCGCGCGGCGGAAGTGATGCGCGAGGTCTACCGCCCGCTCTACCTCAACGCCGCCCCGATCCTCGTCACCGGGCGGCGCACCGCCGAGCTGACCAAGTACGCCGCCAACGCGTTCCTGGCGACCAAGATCACCTTCATCAACGAGATCGCCGATCTGTGCGAGAAGGTGGGCGCCAACGTGCAGGAGGTCGCCCGCGGCATCGGGCTCGACAACCGCATCGGCTCGAAGTTCCTGCATGCCGGGCCGGGCTACGGCGGCTCGTGCTTCCCCAAGGACACGCTGGCGCTGGTCAAGACCGCGCAGGACTACGCCACGCCGATCCGGATCGTCGAGACGGTGGTCTCGGTCAACGACCAGCGCAAGCGGGCGATGGCGCGCAAGGTGGTGTCGGCGGTCGGCGGCTCGGTGCGCGGCAAGACGGTGGCCCTGCTCGGCCTGACGTTCAAGCCGGACACCGACGACATGCGCGATGCGCCCTCGCTGTCGATCATCTCCGGCCTTCAGGACGGCGG
>NZ_LMQV01000039.1 GCF_001425465.1 Methylobacterium sp. Leaf456 | reverse complement strand
CGTGGTCTTGGTTTGGCGCCTCGGCTTCTCCGGGCCGCCGACGGCGTCGAACTCGAACAGGAGGCGACCGCCCGCCTCGTCCGAGATCCAGCCGTCCCTGGTCCAGCCGATGAGCCGGCCGGAATAGGCGTAGACCGCGTCGCCGTCGAGGTAGGCCGCGGGCGTCCCGTCCCAGAGGTAGACGGAGTGCCCGTCGCGGCAGAAGGCGGCTTCCCGGCCCTCGCGGTCGAACAGTTCTATCATGTGGGTCTCCGTCGGAATGGGATGGCGGCTCCCGCCTGTCGGGGGGCGGTCAATTGCTCATCAGGCAGCAGACCGGATTGTTCTGCAGGACGTCCCGGAAGACGCCGCCGAACATCCACTCGCGCATTCTCGAATGCTCGGGGCGCCCATGACGAGGAGGTCCGCGTTCTGCCGTGCGACGAAACCGAGGATCGCCTCGCCCGCGCCTGCATCATCGCTCCCCAGCCTGTGCGGCGTGACGGCCAGGCCGTGCCGGGAAAGGTAGGCGGCCACGTCGTCCAGGCCTTCGCCATCCCCCGCCGGACCGACGACGACGAGGAGGATCTGGTCCGACTGTTCGAGGAACGGCAGGCTGTGGAGGACGGCGCGGCGCGCTTCCAGGGTGTCCTTCCAGGCGACGACGACACGTCGAACGCGCAACGACTCCATGCCGGGCGGGGCGATGAGGACGGGGCGTCCGGCCTCCACGACGAAGGGGCCGGGCAGCACGGTGAGGAGACCGGGCTCGGGATCGGGTGTGCCCGAACGGCCCACCACCACCACGTCAGCCGCCCTGGCCTGCCTGGCGAGGTAGGTCGAGAGATCTGGAAGGTCGGAACGCCAATCGGTCCGGGCGACGCCCCCGACGTTGCGGTCGAACGCGAGCCGAGCCTGCTCCAGGTCCTGCCCCGCCCGTGCCACCTCGACGTCCGTGACCTAGAGGGACGCGTAGATGCTGGTCGAGTAGGTCGGAGACGAGATCTGGCGGGCGGCCACGCCGACGAGTTCGGCCTCGAACCGCATGGCGAGAGAGGCCGCGAGCTGGATGCGGTCCGCCGCGGCGGGGCCGAGGTCCACGGAGACCATGATGCTGGCCACGTTCATGTCGGCGCTCCGTCCTTGAGCCTTGGGATCGATGGCCGGAAGGAAGCACGGTCGATGGTGGGTCGGCCTTGATCCAGAACAAAGTATCGAGGCGGCGGAGCGGTCAGACAGGGGGGGTGGACTGGGCGCACAGCCTTTAGGTGCCCGCCATTCCGGAATCCGATCATGCAATGGCCAGCCAGATCCATAGCCCTCGGGGCGGTCCTTTCGCTCTCCCTTATGGCCCCGCTCCAAGCTGCGGAGGAGCCGAAGGCCGGACCCATGGCAGAGGCGGAGACCAAGCCGGCTCAGGCCTGCCTCGACCACCTCAAGGCGTTCGACGTCCGGATGGAGAAGGACGGCTACTGGCTCGGCGGGTCGGGCTACGGCTATCCCCTCGGCGGCTACTGGTTCTGCGGCATGGCCGGGAACAACGGCATGGCGATGGGCGCCGCCTCCGCGATGATGGGGTACGCGAACGCCCGCCCCGGATACGAGGTCCGGGTGCTCCTC
>NZ_LMQV01000038.1 GCF_001425465.1 Methylobacterium sp. Leaf456 | reverse complement strand
CGCCAGCACTTTGGCAGGCCTTCACATGGTCGCCTTCGTCTGCCTCATGCTCAAACAACCAGAAAAGATCATGACAAGTGCATAACACGCTCTAGAGCGTGACGGATCGCCAGAATGCAAGTGCAACTCTCACAGTCCAAGCGAAGCCTCAATCTAGCCGACGCCCGCGCCTAATCGGCGGAGCTTCTGGATAAACGAAGCGGCTCGACACCCAGCCTTCGACGTTCTCGTACCGAACGAACACCCAGCCTCCGTTGCGGTCACCGAGCGGGACGATACCGCGGCCTTCCGAAGGAATGACGCCAACGATGCGGGGGCCATGTGATCGAGCTTGCCGCCCTTCCAGTCCGTGGCGTAGCCGCCGTAGTCCCAGCCGAAACCGCTGATCTGGAACGGCTTCTCGTTGGCCTCCTCCAGTTCGGCCAGACTGATCCGCAGGCCCACCGTGTCGCGCGCCCTGCCAGGTGTGCGAACCATCCACTCGGATTTGCCGCGCACCGTGATGCCCGAGAGGCCTCTGCGACGCGATGTGTCCCACCACGTCACCTCAAGGCGCCGGCTCGGGTCCTTCGGGTAGACGACCGTTCCAGGCGTGGCTTCCCCCTCCGCGCCGTCGAGCTTGGCATTCACGACGTTCTCGCGTCCGAACCGCTTCACGAGCGCGGCCTCGTCGGTCTTCTTCGAGAACTCCGTGCAGTCAAGGATCTGTGGCTGCGCCGCGGGTTGCTGGGCGATTGCTACACTCGACAGACCCAGCGCGACCATCAACGCCGAACCTCCAGCCCGAATCGCCATCAGCGCACGCCCTCGCCTCATAAAGGAGCAGCTTAGCAGAAAGTCATGCTTCCGTTGCCATGAAGGGTTGACCGGCATCCGCCAGCGCGCGGTCAACCGCCTCGATCGACACCAGGACACGGCTCAGATCCTCGGCCATGGACACGGGCGCCAAATCGATCCCTGCCAGTCGCTTGGCGATGGCGTTGCGCTGCCGTGCGAGAGCAGCCCGCGCCTCGGTCAGATCCTTGATCTCAGCCGCGTTCATGGCTCGGCCCGTTCCTTCCTGGCAGGGCTATCGCATATGGCCTGTCGGCGCGCCGATCCGAGTTGAAGGCGATGCGTTGACGTCTCCTGACAGACAGGAGGCGATCGATGCTCGAGGTGCAGGGATTGTTTTCGGCCGTGCCGGATCCGCGCGCTGCCAACGCCCGCCATCCCCTCGATGAGGTGCTGCTGGTCGCGCTGGCGGCCACGCTGTGCGGCGCCCAGACCTGCGTCGACATCGCCACCTTCGCCCGCGCCAAGCTGCCGCTGCTGCGCCGCTTCGTCCGCCTCGCCCACGGCGCACCCAGCCACGACACCTTCAGCCGCCTGTTCCAGGCGCTCGACCCGCTCGCCTTCGAGGCCGCCTTCCGCGCCTTCATGGCCGCCTTCGCCGAGGCTCTCGACAAGGCGGCGTCCGAGGACGGCCGTGCGGATCGATGCGTCGTCGCTCTCGACGGCAAGTCCCTGCGCGGCGCGGTGCGCAGCGCCGGCCGCTCGACCCCCCTGCACCTCGTCACCGCCTGGACCGCCGAGCAGCGTCTCGTCCTGGCCCAGCGCCCTGCGCGCAACTGCAGCGAGGTCACCGCCGCGCGCGAGATCATCGCCCTGCTCGATCTGCGCGACACCGTCGTCACCGCCGACGCCCTGCACGGCAACCGCGCCACGGCGGCCGCCATCCTGGAGCGGGGCGGCGACTACGCCCTGATCGTCAAGGGCAACCGCGGCCCGCTGCACGCCGCTGCGCAAAAGCTGATGCAGAAGGCCGATCCCGACGAGGCGGCCTGCACAAGCCAGACCGCCCATGGCCGCCACGAGGAGCGCCGCGCCTGGGTTCGGGCGGTGCCGGACTGGGCCGAGCGCTACGAATTCGCCGGCCTGCGCGCCATCGCCCGCATCGACGGCCTGCGCCGCAGCACGCAAGGTGGCACGTCCGCCGGGGCCGAACCGCTCCAGACCCGCTACGTCGCCCTCTCGCGGGTGCTCAATCCCGCCGAGGTTCTGCGGGGGGTGCGCACCCACTGGTCGATCGAAAACGACCAATACTGGTTGCTCGACGTCGCCTTCGGTCGTGTCCCAGTGTGTGGTGTAGGAGCGGCCCACCGCTGAGGTGGCTATCGCCGGTCTTCGAGTAGGGTTCGAGTTGCGAAGCTTGAACTCTCACACCGGAGACGACGATGACCGACGACAGGATGGCCCTGATCGATCTGATCG
>NZ_LMQV01000037.1 GCF_001425465.1 Methylobacterium sp. Leaf456 | reverse complement strand
GGCCAGGGCGGCGCTGGCCTCCCTGGAGTGGACGCGGCAGCGCTGCCACGCGGTGTTCATGACCTTGGCGACCGAGGCCTTGATGCCCTCGTGCGCGTCCGAGATCACGAGCTTGACCCCACGCAGGCCCCGGCGCGCCAGTTTGCGGAGAAAGGCGGTCCAGAACGTCTCGGCCTCGGAGGGACCGACGTCCATGCCGAGAACCTCCCGGCGACCGTCGCCGTTCACGCCGACCGCCACGATCACGGCGACCGAGACGATGCGGCCGGCCTCGCGCACCTTCACGGAGGTCGCGTCGATCCAGAGGTAGGACCCCTCGCCCCTCATCCTGAGGCTCTCGAAGGACGATGGGGCGGTCGAGGAAGGCGTTGACCCGCTCGTCGATCTCCTGGCAGAGCCGCGAGACTTGGCTCTTCGAGATGCCGGTCCCGCCCATGGCCTGCACCAGATCATCCACCGATCCTTCGACAGGCTCAGGATGAGGGGGTCGAGATGCCCTGGATGTAAGCCTCTTGGATCACCGCCGTGAGCGCCTTCTCGGCCATGCGCCGCGGTTCCAGGAAACCGGGGAAGTACGAGCCCTTGCGCAGCTTGGGGNGGAGGTCTCTTGGGTTCGAGGTTGGTGCTCGCAACCCGACCCTACCCGGCAACCGCCGATGACCACCCCTCAGCTACACCACCACCCGGGACACGACCCCGAATGAATGACCCCAAGCGGACCTTCGAGCTGCGGTCCCTGAAGGTCCGGATGGGTTGGGGAGCACTGGTTGGCCCGACGCCTGAAAGCTGACGTTCCAGCGTGCACCCAACACAGAGACGGCAACTACGATTACCGGGCACCCTTGCCAAGACGTTACTAATGTTCACCGATCACAGCCTAGTCACAACCACGATGGACTGGAAGAAATTGTTGACCGTCGAGATCACGGTCCAATCCGCCGCATGCGCCTCCGCGGCCTGTCAGACACTGAGTTCCCCTTGCTTACTGGGGCGGCGGATTCGTTGTTGCGAACGAATAGCGCGCAATTTTCCACGCGTTGTCTTGGCCCTTGTGCAAAATGAACAGTTCGTGGTTGGCGTCGGGAACACGCTGTTTGATGGCATTGACAGTCACGTGTCCGTTCGAGCTCGTGCGGGCGAACGCCCAGTCCGGAGCGACCTGCACCACTTCCTCCACCGTCAACTCGGTGTCGAAGGTGATCGTCCGAAAGATCCCGTCGTAGGCTTTCCGGATCGCCTCGGCGCCGACCGTCGAGGGGTTGTTGGGAGCCATGAAGACGCCGCTGGGCGCGAACACGCTCTGCACCTTGTCAGGGTCCGAGGCGTTCAGGGCCGTCTCATAGGCCAGGAGCACGTCCTCAATGTTGGACTGGACTGAGGCGGCGTCAGTGTTTCCGGTTGCCGAGCGTGTGAGCTTCTTCATGGATATGCACTCCTCTCCGATCTAAATTTTTGGGCAGTCGGATTCCGCCTCCGCGGTGTTTCATCTCGTCGCGGGAGCGGGCCGGGCGCCGCGCGGTCACAGCATGGGCCCGCGCGCAAGCGGGCCTCCCGCGTCCGGATCAGCCGGCAGATCTCGGGACCGGCGTGTTGAGCAGCTGCTGCTCCCAGAGATACGCGATCCCGCATCCCGCGGCGTGCTGCTGAAGGACCTCGGTGACCCCGGCCGCCGTGTCGAGCCGGGCCCAGTCGCGCTGCCATTCCGCCATCACGGCGAGCCAGGTCATCATGTTCACCCCGGCCCGTATCATCCGCTGGATGGCGACCTCGTGTGCCTCGACGGAGATGCCGCCGCATGCGTCGGTGACCACCGTGACGTCCCACCCCTCGCCCGCCGCCTGGATGGCCGGCATCGCGACGCAGACCTCGGTCCAGAGCCCTGCGATGATCAACTGCTTGCGGCCCGTCGCCTCGACTGCGCCGACGACGTTCCGGTCCTCCCAAGTGTTGACGAATGTTCGGTCGATCACCGCCTGCTCCGGGAAGACCTCGGTGACCTGCGGGAAGATGACCCCGCCCCGCTCGGCGATCACGCTCGTCAGGATGGTGGGAACGCCGAAGACCTTGGCGGCCTTCGCCAGGGCCGTCGTGTTGTTGACCACCAGGTGCGGATCGTGGCTGTTCAGGCCCGCCAGCTGGTAGGGCTGATGGTCGATTAGAACGAGGATCGAGTCCTGTGGACGAAGAAGCGATGCCAGGCCATTGCGAACGGTCATGACGATCCTTTGTTGCCATCGGACCCGATCAAGTTCGGAGCACCCTGCGCCGCCGGCCGATGTCGGACCGACACTGCCATTGTGTTTTATGATCCAGTAGCATCGTCTGAGCCGACACCGTGTCGCGCGAACGGGAACGCCGGAATTGGATGTCGAGGAGCTGAGGACCTTCGTGGAACTCGCGGAAGCCGGCGGCGTGACCGCGGCCGCGCGGCGGCTCGGCGTCTCCAAATCGATCGTCAGCCGGCGGCTGGCGCGCCTTGAGGCGGATCTCGGCGTGCAACTACTCGCACGAACCACCCGCGGCGCCGCCCTCACGGAGGCGGGGGCGACGTTCCGGGAACATGCGGCCAAGGTCTGCGCCGAGATCGATCGGGCCAGGGACGCGATCCTGCCCGCCGGGGAGGTGCGCGGCCGGCTCCGCGTCGCCGCCCCGCTCTCGTTCGGGCCGACCCACTTGGCCGCCGTCTTCGCCGACATGGCGCGGCGCCACCCGCAGCTTCAGCTTCAGGTCTGCTACAGCGACCGCTTCGTCGATCTCGTCGCCGAGGGGTTCGACTGCGCGATCCGGCTCGGCCATCTCCCGGACTCGAACCTGATTGCCCGGCGCGTAGGCCCCATCCACGGCAAGCTCGTCGCCAGTCCGGACTATATCGGCGCCCACGGCGCACCCGAGACGCCCGACGAGCTGCTCAGCCACCAAGCGCTCATGCAGGGTACCGAAGCCTGGCATTTCATGGACGGCCCGAACTCCATCGCCGTCCGCCCCCACGGACGGTTCAAGGCCGACAATGGGACCGCCCTAGCGGCTGCCGCCGTGACGGGGCTCGGGATCGCCTACCTTCCGGAGCGGCTCATCGAGGCGCAGCTCGCCTCCGGAGCGCTCGTCCCCGTCATGACCTGCTTCCCGATCGCGCCAGCGGGGTTGTTCGTTGTCCGGCCGCCCGGCCAGCATCCGGTGCGGACGGTGGGGATCCTCACCCAGATGCTCATCGAGTGCTTTGATAAGACGCCCTAGCGGGACGGGCCGGAACTCTGTGCGCGGTCTTGGAGGGAGGCTCCAACCCTGCTGGGAGGCGGCCGATCCGGGACCCTTTGAGTGCCGGTAAGCAGACCTTTCCGAAGACCGAGAAGGGTGGGAAGCGATCCTTAGAGCGCCTAACAGAACCGTTTGATCTGGTTGAGGGTGATGAGACTTGCCGCGAGGCTGGTGAAGGCCTGGTAGATGTCGGCGCGTCGCTCGTAGCGG
>NZ_LMQV01000036.1 GCF_001425465.1 Methylobacterium sp. Leaf456 | reverse complement strand
GCTTCCGGCGCCTGCCCATCCGCTACGAGCGACGGGCCGACATCTACGAGGCCTTCACCAGCCTTGCCGCCAGCCTCATCACCCTCAACCAGATCAGGCCGTTCTGTTAGGCGCTCTAAGCAGTCGTTGCTGTTCGGCCCCTCGACGCGCTGACCGGGCTTGAGCGTGCTCTCACCTTCCTTGAGCGTGCTGGTCGAGCCCTGGTTCAGGGCACCGACCGTTCCGGGCGACTCGCCCTTGGCGCCGGGCATGACCTTCTCGGTCGAGCCGCCCTGCACGTTGGAACTCGTGTCGCCTGTCTTTGGGCCCTGAGTGCTGGTCGTGGTGCCGGTCGCGCAGGGCGCGGCCATGGCGCCGCCGCCAGCTACCATCAGGAGCACTGCAGCGCCGGATAGAGTTGAGAGCTTCGATATAAGAACTTCCTCCTCGTTGTCCCGAGCGAAGCCGCCCCAAGATCGGTTGCTCCCATAAGCCGCGGCCCCCTGCCGATCGGCCGCATCTCGATTTGCGTCCGGTTTGAGCCAGATGTGAACGATATGCAAAAAGACACCGCCACCGGAACTTCGCCGAAAGTCTCGACCCTGGTGGCGACCGCCATCGTGGTGTCCGACATGATCGGCGTCGGCGTGTTCACCAGCCTCGGGTTTCAGGTCACGGATATTCGATCCGGTTTCGCACTGCTGCTGCTCTGGCTCATCGGGGGTGTCGTCGCCCTCTGCGGGGCGTTCTGCTACGCGGAACTCGCGACGATGTTTCCCCGATCGAGCGGCGAGTACAACTTCCTCACGCGCCTGTACGGCCCGGCGGTCGGGTTCATGGCGGGATGGCTCTCGGGCACCGTCGGGTTCGCCGCCCCGGTGGCGCTCGCCGCCATGGCATTCGGGCAGTACGCCAGGGCGGTTCTCCCCGGCGCACCGCCGCTTCTGCTCGGGCTCGCGGTGATCTGGGCCGTCACGGCCGTCCACCTACGCGGAACGCGCCACAGCAGCGTTTTTCAGATCGGCTCGACGCTCCTGAAGCTCGCCCTGATCGTCGCCTTCATCGCGGCGGGCTTTACGCGCGGCGGCGATCAACCGATCGACTTCACCCCCGTCGGGTTCGACCCAGCGCAGATCTTCGGCGCCAGCTTCGCCGTCAGCCTCGTGTTCGTGATGTACGCCTACACGGGCTGGAACGCGGCGACCTACATCGTCGGCGAAATCGAGGACCCGAAGCGCAGCCTGCCGCGGGCGCTCTTCGTCGGGACGAGCCTCGTGGTCGTGCTCTACGTCGCGCTGAACGCGGTATTTCTCTATACCACCCCGATAGGGGAACTTGCCGGACAGGTCGACATCGCCCTTATCGCCGGCCGTCACGTCTTCGGCGAGGAGGGCGGTCGCCTCGTCGGCGCCCTGATCTGCGCTGGCCTGATCCCGACGATCAGCGCGATGATGTGGATCGGCCCGCGGGTGACGGTGGCGATGGGCGAGGACTTGCCGCTGCTGCGCCCGTTCGCGCGCCGTTCGCGCCGGGGCGTCCCGATCCCCGCGCTCCTCCTGCAGGGTGGGGTCGCCACGCTTCTGCTTCTCACTCAGAGCTTCGAGGCAGTGCTGGAGTTCATCCAGTTCAGCCTGACCCTGTGCTCGTTCCTGGCGGTGCTCGGGCTGATCAAGCTGCGCATCACGCAGCCCGATCTGCCGCGGCCGTGCCGGGCCTGGGGCTACCCGGTGACGCCGGTGATCTTCCTGTCCGTCACGCTGCTGATGATGGCCCACGTCGTCGCCGTTCGGCCGTTGCAGTCACTCGCAGGCTGCGGCCTGATGCTGGCCGGCCTCCTCCTCTATGCCGCAGCGACGACGCGGGCGCGGCGCAAGGGGACGCTCGGCTAGACTATTGTTCCGATCCACGAGGTTTGCTGTGCTGATGCTGCTGCGGCATTCCAGGTTTTCGATGGATGCTGACGCCGGATGTCGTAGGCCTACGCCTTGGTCGCGCGCAGCACATCGAGTCGATACTCTGCCGTTCGTGACTGCTTGAACACCCGTGCGAAATCACGCGCACCTTCGATGAAGCCCTCGGCGGCATCGTCGCCCGAGAGCGGGTAGTGGGTGACGCCGAGCCAGTGGACCAGCACGATATCGGCTTCGGGCAGGACTGAGCCCCGGACACGCGCGACGAGGCGCGCGAGATCGGCACGGTCGAGATAGTACGCCACCTCCGAGATCAGGATCAGGTCGAACCGTCCGTCCGGCCAGTTGCCTGGGACCGCAGCCAACTGGAACTGCGCGTTCAGGCAATCGGCGCACCGCTTGCGCGCGGCGTCCAATACGGACGGCACCACATCGAGCCCGATCAGAGCATCACAACGGGGACAGAGCTGGTGGGTGAACACCCCGATCGAGCAACCCACTTCGAGGGCGGAGGCGTAGTGGGGGCGCGGCAGGGCGGCGAGCGTCGCCGCGTACTTGTCCCGCTCGTACGGACTCGTGGCGAACTGCCAGGGATCGGCCTCGGTGGCGTACATCCCTTTGAAGTATTCGGTATCGAGGCTCTTCGATCGACGGCCCGTCGAAGCGTCGGCGGGTTTGTCGGCGTTCGTCTCCACCCCGGCCGCTCCCCTGATCCCGAGCAAGGTTCCGGCGGCGGTGACGCCGCCGGCCTGAATCAGAAGGCGGCGCGACAAGCACATGCGGTCACGCATGAGACACCTCAAGGCGTCGGAAACAGTGGGTGGGAACCGAGCTTGATTGCACCGGTTCCGAGCCGCTGCGGCAGCAGGGAAACGAAGTCCCGGCTGCGACCGACTGATGGCCGTTTACCGCCCCGGTGCTCGATCGTTCTCACACCGCTGGCGCGGTCCAGCCGATCACGGCCGTCATCGGATCGCCAAGGCGCTCCTCGGGGATTAGGACCCGTGTCTCGGTTCGGGTCGTGTCCCAGTGTGTGGTGTAGGAGCGGCCCACCGCTGAGGTGGCCATCGCCGGTCTTCGAGTAGGGTTCGAGTTGCGAAGCTTGAACTCTCAC
>NZ_LMQV01000035.1 GCF_001425465.1 Methylobacterium sp. Leaf456 | reverse complement strand
AGCGCCCACTCTTCATCGGACACATCGGACGGGTAGGCGCGGCGATCAAGCGGCATCCACCTCAACGCCAAACAGGCCAATCAGTTCATAACACGCTCTTAGGTGCGATTGATCGACTCGATCCAATCGTCGGCAACTTTGTCGAAACTATCGTTCAGGCGGCGGCCAATGCGGTCGGCCTGCGTGGCGGCAAAGCTCTGCCAGTTTCGCTCGATAGCGATAGCAGGCCGCTCCGGGGGGAACCGGAGTTCGGTGTCCGGAAGGAGGGCCGGATCGGGCATGCGTCGAACCGATCATGCTCCCCGCTGTCCCGCGAGCGCGTCCGTGCTACGCTCCCGCCATGCCCCGCTGGCTCCAGATCGTCCTCTGCCTCGTCCTGACCGGCGCCTCGCTCGAAGCAGCATCGAGACGTGCCCATGACTTGATGGGACCGCTCCGAGGGGAGAGATCGTGATGCAGGAGCCGCCCGGCCCCGCCTTCGAACGCTACCTCTCCAAGGTCGATCGCACGCATCCGGAGCGCCCGCGGTATCGGCCCGGCCCGTTTCGGTGGCGGCATCCGGTGCCGGTGGTGCTGATGCTCGGCGGAGCGGTCGCGCTCGCGGCGTGGAAGCACGGACAGGCCTGAGGCGGATGGTACATACTCATCTGTCGTGCCTGGAGCCACGTCCAGCCACAGTCAGCGATTTGTCCGGCAACGCGCCCCCGCAATGCAATCCTCTCGGATCACTGTTTGGATTCATCTGCATCGCGTTTCATTCGTCGCAGGGCTACGGCTTGGCATTGGGAAGGTTGTTGTCAGGCCTTGACGATGTGGGGCGCCGTCAGTCCGTGGCGCTCGCAGACGTTGCGCGTGTCGACGACGAGCGGACAGGCGGAGACCAGGCCGGCATAGTCGATACCGTCGTGATCCGTCACGATGAGCGCGGCGTGATATCGGCTCAGGCCCTCGCCGGGCCAGGGCACGCTTCGGCGCCCCTGCAGCGATCCGTGCTCGCGGGTGGGGGGAATCTCGGGGACGAGGGGATCGAAGTAATCGACCCGGGCACCGGCCCGGTCGAGCAGTTCGATCAGGCGCAGGGCCGGGCTCTCCCGGATGTCGTCCACGTTGCGCTTGTAGGCGAGCCCCACGACGAGGATCGCGCTGTCGCGCAGCCCGCGCCGATGCACCGTGTCGATGCCAGCGGTCAGGCGCTCCAGCACGCGCCGGGGCATGTCGCTGTTGATCTCGCCGGCCAGTTCGATGAAGCGCGTGCGCACGCCGAACTCGCGCGCCTTCCACGTGAGGTAGAACGGATCGATCGGGATGCAGTGGCCGCCGAGTCCGGGGCCGGGCTGGAACGGCATGTAGCCGAACGGCTTGGTGCTGGCGGCGGCGATGACGTGCCAGACGTCGATGCCCATGGCGTCGTAGATGACCTTGAGTTCGTTCACGAGGGCGATGTTGACGGCGCGAAAGATGTTCTCGGTGATCTTGACGGCTTCGGCGATCTCGTTGGAGCCGACCGGCACCACCGTCTCGACGATCGCACCGTAGAGCGCGCAGGCGAGCCGCGAGGCGATCTCCCCGTCGCCACCGACGACCTTCGGAATGGTTGCGGTCACGAAATCCCGGTTGCCCGGATCCTCGCGCTCGGGCGAGTAGGCGAGGAAGAAATCCTGCCCCGAGCATCGCCCGTCCCGTTCGAGGATCGGCTTGACCACATCGCGGCAGGTGCCCGGGTAGGTCGTCGATTCGAGGATGACCCGCGTCCCCGGTCGCATCCGGTCCGCGACCTGCTCGACGGTCCGCTCCACGAAGGTGAGATCGGGTTGGTGATGGCGATCCAGCGGCGTCGGCACGCAGATCAGCACCGCATCGATCTCGGCCAGCCGCTCCGGCTCGGCGGTCGGCACGAACCGGCCGGCCGCCTCGGCGGCCCAGAGCTGGTCCAGCCGCAGGTGGCAGATGTAGCTGTGATGCGCCCGCAACTGCTCGACCTTGGCGGGGTCGGTGTCGAAGCCGTAGACGACGAAGCCCTTGGAGCACAACAGTTTGGCCAGCGGCAGGCCGACATAGCCGAGTCCCATCACGCCGATCACGGCCGTACGGTCCGCGATGCGGGCCAGGAGACGGCCGACGCGCGAGGCCGCATCCAGCGGGTTCGAGGTCGTCGCCGCACCCGTCATGATCTCGCTCATGCTTCCCCGCTCGGGCCAGGTTTCGTCGCGGACTTGCGACGTCCTCGACCCTTGGTCATGCGCGAGCATAGAGCATCGGCGGGACAGTGGTCGCCGGTTTCCGCCGAAAGCCGCGCGGAACGGCCGGGGGGCGGACCGCCTCGTATCAGGGGAAGCCGCGCAGCCGCGGTCCGGCCAGATGGATCAGCCGGGCGCTCTCGCCGGGATCGAGCGGCGTGAGGTCCGACGGCTGCCCGGCGAGGAACTGCGCGACGTTGTGCCGGGCACGCTCCTGAACCCGAAGCTGGATCGATCGGCGCAGGGGCGAGCCGTAGCCCGTCTCCTTGGATTGCGTGGCCGATTCCGCATGGATTCGGCGGAAATAGCAGGCGTCGGGAATGTTGACGACGGTTCCCGCAAACAGGGCGCGTCGCGTGAACTCGCTGTCCGCGCCGAACCGCAGACCGGCGGACAATCCGCCTGATCGTTCGACGAGGGCCTTGGCGATGAGGCTCGTTCCCATGGTGAGGACGTGCCGGGTCGGCTCCTGCAACGCCGCAGCCAGCGGGTCCTCCGGCACGACGATGGGGGCCTGAGGCGACAGGCCCTCGTACACGTCCGTCATCTGACAGCCGACCATGTCCGCCCGACTCCGCTCGGCCGCCGCCAGCATCAGGGCGAGACGCTCGGGATGAGACCAATCATCGGCGTCCTGCAGCATGAAGGCATCGAACGCGGCCTGGGCGAAGATCGCCTGCAGCAGCCGGTACGGACCGCCGTTCGCCTCGGCCCGCATCAGCGTCACTTCCGGGAAAGCCTGGACGATCTCGGTCGGAGGGGGAACCGAGGCGTCGTCGACGACCACGATCGCATCGGGGCGGCGTGTCTGGTCTAGGAGGGATCGTAGGCTCTGCGCCAGCCATCGCTCGTACCGGTAATGCGTCACCACGGCCAGGACGGTCGAGGTGGAGGTGAGGTGAGGCATGTCGAACCGCGCCCTGTCTGGATGATCGGATCGCTTCTCGGCGTAATGAGGCGTCTTTCGAGGAATCGCGTCCCATAGGGTAGCCGCTCCGACCGGACGGAACGGACCCGTCATTCCTCGCCCCGGTGCGGCGCCTTCGGAGGATCGGCAGCGTCCGGACACGGCCCATCGACCGGTTCCGCCTTCGGCCATTGCCAGAAATGCGTATCGACCGGCCGGCTGAGATCGAACTTGTCGTGGTCGAGCGGTGAGGGCAGCCGCCGCATGGCGGGTCCGCTCCTGATCGCAAGGTTGTCCTCGTCGATCGTCAATCGATTCGCGTGCCAGTTCCTCCTCAGGTCGTCACCGGAATACCTGCGACTGAGGTACTTGGATTTAAACTGCGCTTGGCTCAGGGCGATGTAGTGGCGCAGATAGCGAAGGCTCTGCGCCTCCTCAAAGTCTTCGGCGTCCTCGAAGAGCCGCACTGCAACCGGGTCGTGTCCCAGTGTGTGGTGTAGGAGCGGCCCACCGCTGAGGTGGCCATCGCCGGTCTTCGAGTAGGGTTCGAGTTGCGAAGCTTGAACTCTCAC
>NZ_LMQV01000034.1 GCF_001425465.1 Methylobacterium sp. Leaf456 | reverse complement strand
ATGGAAATATTTCAGTCCTTTGAGATGTTTCGCGCTCGCCATCCGTACGAGGGGAAGTCTCATGGCACGGACACCGACGAGATCCGACGGCGGTTCGCCGACGCCCAGCGACAGGCACCGACTGGAAGCGGTGATCTCGGACGGCAAGGCCGATCCGACCGCCGTACGGACGCTACGGTGCCGCACGGTGGCGCAGGGTCGCCTCAGCCAAATGAACTACATCCGAAACCTGCCGCCGCAGCCGGTGATAGAGGACGAGCCCGAGGGCCTGCTCGGCGAAAGCACGGCGCCGAACGCCTCCGAGGCCCTGCTCGCTGCCCTGGGGTCCTGCCTCTCCACCGGCATCCACGCCAACGCCCTGGCACAGGGCATCCCGATCCGCTCGCTGGAACTGAGCGTCGAAGCCGACATCAACATGACCTCGGTCTGGGGAAGCGGCGACCTCCATCCGAAGACCATCGGGTTCGAAGTCATCCGGGTTTCCGTCAGCATCGATGCGGACACATCGCGAAAGGCTCTGGCGGCGCTGATCAAGCACACGGTGCTGTGGTCGCCGGTGGCCAACACCCTCCACAACCCGGTCCACCTCGACGTTGCCCTCGCACCCATCACCGTCGGCTGAAGCGAGGACGGACATGACCGCGACCTCGTTCCTCTTCGCGATGGGACACCGTTTCGTCCGGCGGATGGGGGAACGAAGGGGGCGGATCCCGTCGCTCGGACCAAGGCCCGATCCGGAAGCGCACGACGAGCGGGAGCTCGACCATCTCGTGACAGAGGCGAAGACCCATACGGTCGCCTTGGCGCTGAGCGAGGAATGCCTCCGCTTCACCCAGGAAGCCGGTCGCATCGGATCTTGGACCCTCGATCTCGCGACGATGTCGCTCGATGTGTCGGAGGGATGCAAGGCGAACTTCGGCCGCGATCCGGAAGCCGCCTTCACCTACGAGGCGTGGATCGATGGGGTCCATGCGGATGACAGGACGCGCATGAAGGCAGCGGTCTCTGACGCCATCGCAGGGCAGAGCCAATACGACCACGAGTTCAGGATCACCTACCCGGGCGGTGCCGTCCATTGGATCCATGCCCGGGGACACGCCTCCTACCGACCGGACGGCACGCCCCTGACCATCGCCGGCATCTCGCTCGATATCACCGACCGCAAGCGGGTTGAGGATCACCGCGACCTGCTGGCGAAGGAATTGGCCCACCGGGTCAAAAACACCCTCGCGACGGTTCAGTCGATCATCCGCCATACGCTCAGGACATCCGCCTCGCTGGAAGATGCCGAAGCCACCCTCGATGCCCGCATCGTGGCGCTGGCGGGCGCCCACGACGTGCTCGTCCGCGACACCTGGGAGGGCGCGACCCTCGGCGATGTCGTCTCCGTGGCGTTGCGTCCGTTCGGGGCCGAGCAGGCGGATCGGTTCAGATGCGAGGGACCCGTCGTACACCTGACCTCTCGGGTCGCGCTCGCCTTCGCGATGGCGCTGCACGAACTCGCCACCAACGCGGTCAAGTACGGCGCGCTGTCCACGGATGCCGGTAGCGTCATGCTGACGTGGGACATCCTCGACGGGGCCGGCTCGGAACGAATGCGTTTCCTCTGGCAGGAGTCCGGGGGGCCCCCCGTCGTTCCGCCGACACGGACGGGCTTCGGGTCGCGCATGATCGAGCGTACGCTGGCAATGGAGATCGGCGGGGCCGCCGACATCGCGTACCACCCTTCCGGTATCCTCTTCACGGCCGTGGCGCCCCTCCATGGCATTTCCGGGGATGACTGACCGGGAGCGTCCTGCACTGCCGGGACCGCCGAGCAAATCTGCGTATCTGGTCGCCGCATTTGGTTCCGTCCCTTGTTGTCGCGTGGGCGTTGTCCCGTTGCGGAGTCCCAGGTTTGCATTCCAGCGACGAGGTGACGATGTCCAAATCCGACGCCTTTTCCATCCTCGCCAGATCGGTCGTGACGGCGCCTCACCGGGCAGGAGTCGGTCGTGCCTGGGACGACAGGACTGTCCGGTTGGCCGCCAGCGTCCAGCAGCGCGCCTTCGGGCTCGACCGGCAGGCGCGCGATGACTTCCTCGATCTCGCCCGGCACGCGGAGCGGATGCAGGCCACCGAACGCTGGCGGGGACGCGGAGGCCCCCCTCCCGCCGCACCTCAGACGAGACCGAACCGGAAGGACAGATCCATGTCGATCCATTTGCTACCCGTCGGCCGTCCCTTCGTGCCACCTGTCCCGATCCCGCCATCGTACCTTTTGGATGGTGTCGGCAAGGCCCGCCTGGTCAGCCTCTCCACGGCCCTGCCGCTGGCGGAGCGCGACACCCTGGAGCCGTTGAGCCGACGCGTGTCGCTCGACCAGAAGGAGACGCTGTTCGGACAGGACGAGCCAGCCTGCTCGGTGTTCAACGTGACCTCCGGCGCGCTGCGCCTGTATCGCATCCTTCCCGACGGACGCCGGCAGGTCACCGGCTTCGCCTTTCCCGGCGACTTCGTCGGGCTCTCGATGCTCGACAGATACGCCGTCTCGGCGGATAGCCTCGGACCCGTGACCGCATGCCGGTTCGAGCGGCTGGCCTTCAGGGACCTGGTCTGCCGGCAGCCAGGCCTGATGATGCATCTGCACGAGATCACGGGTCAGGAACTGTCCCGGGCCAAGGACATGATGATGCTCCTCGGACGGCGCACCGCGGATGAGCGGATCGCGACGTTCCTGACGGGGCTCCAGGAGCGGTACGTTCGGATCGGGCGGTCCTCGGTCACCCTCGAACTGCCGATGGGTCGCCTTGACATCGCGGATCACCTTGGCCTGACCATCGAGACGGTGAGCCGGACCCTGTCGCGGCTCGACCGGGACCGGTGCATCCTGATCGTTCCGGGGGGCGTCCGCGTCATCGACCAGTCACGCCTCGACCTATTATCGGCGCACTAACCCTCGACCGCTCCCGGCGACCGGGAGCGGTCGAGGGTCCCGTCGACATCCCGAAGGCGTGGGCACTTAGAGGCCTGGGGGGCGTATCGGCGGTCGTTGGATGTCATGCCAACGGGACCTCTCGCCGGAGCCGCCCGGCTTCCGTGTGGTCCCCGTCGCGGGAGGGTCCTGCGGACGGATGTCGCTCGGAACCACCTCCCTGGATAGGGGCATGTTCGGCCCGTTCGACCCGGCTTGCGTCTCCTCGGTCGGAGCCGCCTGGACCGTGGTCGCGACCAGCAGCGCTGCGAGAACGGCGCCCGTGATTCTCGAACGTATTGCCATGGTGTGTCCGTCCTTCCCGGTGCGGGGGCCCCATCCGGCCCGGCATGCCGGACAGCATGGGCGCATGGCCGCCGACGGACTTTGCGATGGATCAAGGACCGGGCGGGGCCAGGGACTACGGTCTGTCCCGTCGGCATCGACGGCACGAGCCGTTGCCGGGACGCCCATCGGGGTCCCGCATGCCGACAGGCTCCGCGCCCAAGGCCACTCGCTCCACGACGGCGCCGACGCGGTGCCCCCCCCGATCCAGGAAACGCACCATGACCATGGACAAGACCTTGCAGACCAACGTCCTCGCCGAGCTCGGCTGGGAGCCGAGCGTGACCGCCGCCCATATCGGCGTGACCGCCAAGGACGGCGTCGTAACCCTGACCGGCCACGTCCAGAACTACATGGAGAAGTACGCCGCCGAGAAGGCCGCCGGTCGCGTCAAGGGCGTCCGCGCCGTCGCCGAGGAGATCGAGGTCCGTCTTCCCCACCACGCCAAGCGGAAAGACGACGAGATCGCCGTCGCCGTGGTGCAACGCCTGGACTGGAACGTTTCCGTCCCGGACGAGACGGTGAAGGTGACGGTCGAGAAGGGTTGGGTCACGCTCACCGGCCAGGTCGAGTGGCAATATCAGAAGGCTGCCGCGGAGCATGACATCCGCGGGATGCTCGGCGTCGTCGGTATCTCGAACAACGTCACGATCAAGCCGCGACCCAACGCGTCCGACATCAGCGCCGACATCACCGATGCCCTGCATCGGAGCTGGTACGACCCGAAGACCATCGAGGTCAGCGCCAACGGCGGCGTCGTCCACCTGAGCGGTACGGTCCATACTTGGTACGACCGCCAGATGGCCGGCTGGACGGCCTGGGGGGCCCCGGGCGCAACGTCGGTCGACAACGACATCCGCGTCGTCTGAGCGCCCCCCGAACCTCAAGCGCCACCGCATCGGGCAGACCGCCCGGTGCGGGGTCCGTCAGGAACCCCTTCCGATGATCAACGCCCAGATTCACGGCCACGACCGGGCCATCCTCGGCCGGATCTTCCACCACCCGACCAGCAACAACTTGGAATGGCGCGAGGTCGTCGCCTTCATCGGGCGGATCGGCAGCACCGAGGAGCAGCGGGACGACAAGTGGGGTTTCACCCTGGCCGGCCGGACGGCGACCTTCCTCCGCCCGCGGGACAAGGACATGGACCCGCGTGAGGTCGAGCGATTGCGCCACCTGATGCAGGATGCCGGGCTGTCACCCTACTCCACGGAGATCCTTGAGGCCTCGCCGCCCCCGGCGGACAGCGACGCACTCATCGTCGTCGACCATCACGAGGCGCGGATCTATCGCCTCGACCCCGAGACGGTCGGCGGCGAGACCGAGACCACGCTGCGCCCCTACGACCCCAAGGGCTACATCCATCACCTCTCCCACAAGGAGGACGGCAACTATCGCGGCCAGCGCGCACCCGAGGACCTTGGCTACTACGACCGTATCGCCGCCGCCGTCGCGAACGCGCCGCGCATCGCCATCGTCGGGCATGGCACCGGCAAGGCCGGCGCGATGGCCGTCCTTTCGGATCGCGTGCGCGAGCATCATCACGAGACGCAGGGACGCGTCGTCTCGACGGCGACCATCGACCTATCCGCGGCGACGGACGGACAGCTGCTGGCGCTCGGCCGCGAGATGCTGACCCCGGACGCCGAGTGATGAACGCCCGCGTTTCCATCGTTGATACCGACGACCTCACGCTGGACGAGGCGACCGCCATCGTCGGGCGCGCCGTCGCCGAGGCTCATCGTCTCGGAATCGCCGTGAGCGTCGCCGTCTGCGGCGGCCAGGGCCGCCTCATCGCCTTCTCCAGGATGGACGGCGCGGGGTGCATGAGCGCTCGCCACGCCATCGGCAAGGCCGTGGCTTCGGCCATCTCCGGCGAGCCGAGCGAGTTCATGCCCCCGCCCGGGGATGACCCATCTTGTTCCGTCGTCGAGGGCGAAGGGACCGCGGCCTTTCACGAGCGCGGCGGCATTCCCCTGAGACGGCATGGAACCCTGATAGGCGCCATCGGAGTCTACGGTGAGGCATCCCTGGAACAGGACGTCGCCTGCGCGACCGCTGCGGCATGGCGCATGCCGGTAAAAACGGGGACGGCATGAACGTTGAAGTGATGGCAACCTGGATATCTGGGCTACGCTATGGGCCCGCTTGCAACCCATGACAGCCGTGTAGTTTGCTGCAGGCATCTTCCGAAAAAAGACATTCATTCATCGGACCAGAAGCATCGGCCTGCGGTGATGAGGCAGAGTTGGTGCAGACCCGAAAACCGAGCATTCGCCCCATACGCGGACCAGCAATTTATTGAGTGCCATCTTTTTAGGAAAAGCCGCCCATTTGCCAAGGTTTTATCCCGTCAAACTATGACCAAACTTTTTACGATAGTCGCTTGGGCGAAACCCTATCTCTTTGGTAAAAGCCTGACGGAAGGACGCGATATCGCCATAGCCGATATCAGAGGCCACCTGACTAATAGGGACGGTGTTGGCTTCGAGGAGCTCACGCGCTTTTTCCATCCTCAGTTTGAGGCGATATTCGTTTGGCCGCAGACCGGTGGCACCATGGAAGCGGCGAGCGAAGGTTCGCATCTCCAGGCCCGACCATTGAGCCATATCGTTCACGGTGATTCCGGCTGGCGCACGGGCATGGAGTTCATACTGGGATTTGAGAATAGCGGTATCGCCATGGTTCATGTCCGGTAGGAATGTCTTGTGGAACCGCTGCTCGCGATTAGGCGGTTCGATCATCATAAAATCCGCGATTTCCATCATCGCTGCAGTACCTAGCAACCTCCTGACGATGACGAGAGCGAGATCGGTCCAAGCCATAATACCGCCCACGGTAATGATGTCGTCATCTTCGGTTCGAACCGCATCGACATCGAATTCTATCGCCGGAAACAGAGCCGTTAAATTAGGCACGCTGCAGGCATGCGTCGTGGCGCGACGCCCATCCAGAAGCCCCGTCTGCGCGAGCAGGAAAGTACCTCCACATATCGACGTCAGGGTAGCTCCGCCGGCATGCTGTCCTATTAGCCAGTCCGACCATTTTGGCGCGAGTTCAGTACCGAGGATGGCGGTCTCGCGAGGTGGGATAATGACGACGCGCGCGATGCTCTCCCCGAATTGAGCCATCCCGGGAAGTGAATCGAACGTCCTGACGATCCCGCCAGCGCCAGTATCGGCGAAGTGACTGATCCGCAGCACTGGATCGTTTGAGCCAAGGCGCGCGCGGCTGAGATCGTCGGTCATCCGGAACAGATCCGTCAGACCGTGCACGATGCCGAGCATCGTCCGTTCCCTGACTACAATGGCGATCCCAAGCGGCGGAGGTGCGGATGCCATTTGTCGCTTTTTCCTCCTGTTTTGTCGGTTCGGCCGATCACTGTCCGCGCCGCCGTACCTTATCAGAGAGAACTCGGCGAAGTCGCTGCTTAATTCTCGTGGAGTCCGATTATAACTTCGCAAATAAATCCTGGAATGAGGCCGCTGATCAATATTGCGAAGTGGGAACTCATTTTTGGGAGGACAGCCTTCTCAAGACTTGCACTTGTCGGTCACGCCCTCTCCACGTCGGGAATGACCGGACGAAGATATCTGGAGATAAGCCAATGAGCGCGATCAAGGTCAAGGACGGAACCGAGATCTTTTACAAGGAGTGGGGAGCCGGTCAGCCAATCTTCTTCCACCACGGCTGGCCGCTAAGCGGCGATGACTGGGACACCCAGATGATGTTCTTCGCCGACAAGGGCTATCGCGTGATCGCACATGATCGCCGTGGCCATGGTCGCTCAAGCCCGTCGTCCCAGGGCAATGACATGGACACCTATGCTGCCGATGTTTCTGCGGTGGCGCTCCACTTGGGCCTGCGAAACGCGGTGCATATCGGGCATTCGACCGGCGGCGGTGAGGTGATCCGCTATGTCGCAAGATACGGCAGCGGGGGGCGGGTCGCCAAGGCAGTGCTGATCGGGGCAATTCCCCCGAAGCTCGGCAGGTCCCCAAGCAATCCGAATGGCGTACCGCCGGAGGTGATCGACGGCATTCGTGTTGGCGTTCTCGGCAATCGTGCGCAATTTTACAGGGATTTTTCGACGGGTCCTTTCTACGGATATAATAGAACTGGTGCGAGGGTATCCCCCGCGGTCACTGATAATTGGTTCAGGCAGGCCATGATTGGTGACATAAAGGCGCAATTCGATTGCATTGGTGCCTTCACTGACACCGATTTCACGGTTGATCTTACGAACATCCAGCAACCCGTGTTCTTGATGCACGGGGAGGATGACCAAGTTGCACCACTTGCGACAACCTCGCGAGTGGCTTCGGATCTGCTTAAGAATGGCACGTTGAAGACCTATCACGGTTTCCCGCACGGCATGGCGACGACGCATGCCGACGTGATCAACGCAGACATCCTGTCCTTCATCCGGTCTTAAATGCGCCCTTGGCGGTCGCTGCCTGCGACGGTCGAGGCGACGTGACCCGGGTACCGGGCCTCATTGGGCCGCACGCAGCCAAGGCACCCTCGCGATCCATCGAGCGAGCTATCCACGGCCTGCCATCGCCGCCTTCCATCACGACAAGGAGCGAACATGAACAACCGTATCGACCGTCAAAGCAGCCGCCGCTTGATGTTGGCGTTGTCGCTTACCCTGCCCCTGCTCGGGCCAGCCCCTGCCGAGGCTCAGAACTCCACGCCATTCGAAGCAATCAACGCCGCTGCGAGGGCCGGTCCGATCAATGTCCACCCGCTGCGAGGCGGAATCAGCATGCTCGACGGCTCCGGCGGCAACATAACCGCACTAACCGGGCCTGAAGGTTTCTTTCTGGTCGACGTCGGCATCGCCGCCTCCAAAGCTATGATCCTCGATGCTTTGCGGTCAATCGGGCCCGGCGGGATTCGGCTGGCCGTCGTCACACATTGGCACTGGGATCATGCCGATGGTGCCGGATGGGTCCGCGCTCAAGGCGCCAGCATCATGGCCGACCCAGCTGCTATCAGTCGCCAGGAAAAAACGATCCGTGTTGTTGAATGGGGCAACACCTTTCGGCCCAAGCCAATCGCCGAACTGCCCAACCTCTCCGTTGCGGGGGACAAAACGCTCCACGAAAATGGCGAAACAATCCGCATCCGCCATTATGTGAACGGGCATACGGACGGGGATATTTCCGTATATTTCGTCAATGCCGATGTTCTTTGCACCGGCGATACGTTCTGGAACGGGCAATATCCATTCATCGACTATGTTGGCGGCGGCAGTATCGACGGAGCCATCGCTGCGGCCGATGCCAACATCGCCATGTCGACGGCCAGCACGATCATCGTTCCCGGGCATGGGCCTGTAGGCGACCTAAGCTCTCAGACAGCGTTCCGCGACATGCTCGAAACGATCCGCAATCGGGTTGCGGCACTCAAGCGGAAAGGCATGACACTAGAGCAAGTTCAGGCAGCAGAGCCGACGAACGACCATGATGCGGCATGGGGCCGCTCAATCATCAGCGGCAAGCTCTTCACGGCTCTTGTCTATCGGGGCGTCTGAAATCGCGGCCGAGCTTCCTTGCATCAGAGCCCAGGCAAGGCCCGACATTCAACGCCCCCAGTTACTGCCGTGAACCGCACTGAACCCGAATCCGGTTTTGGCAGCACAATCTCCTCAGCCATTTATAGGATCGACCACAATGGAACAGATATCAGAAGCGCTTCGCGTCGATATTCCTGTGAGATTAGAAGAACTAAAAATCGTGTTCAGCATCAGCGCACTCGCATTCGAGGGCGACCTGCCGGCGTCCATTTTTCATCTCCAGCTTATCTCCCAGGACATCGCCGACTGGGGCGCAACGTCGGATGTTATTGCTGTCTTCCATACCAATGCCGGGCACGTGACGCTTCGCGATGATGCCTATAATAGCGAACGCCACATATCGACTGGCAATCCGTACAAATCGCTCGTAACTGATCTTGTAGTCCGCGGCGTACGGGTGGAGCTCTGCGGCGCTACCGCAAAGGCACATGGCTGGACAAACAAGGATTTGCTCCCGGACATCGCCGTCAATACGGACGCGATGGCACGGACCGCCCAACTTGTGCAGCAGGGGTTCGTCAAAATCTCTGAGTGAGAATCTTTCTGAAGTTTCCCCTAACGCAAAGGAGACCCGATCATGAGCACGTCCATCGAAGCATTCGTTCCCGACAGCAAGCTTGCCCGTGCCGTCACGGCATTTGTTCGGGACACCGAAACCGAACTGCTCTTCAACCATTCAAGTCGGGTCTACCAGTTCGGTACCATTGCCGGTGTCCATCGCGGTCTCAGCTTCGACCGGGAGCTCCTCTATGCCGGTGCGATGTTCCACGACGTCGGCCTGATGGCAAACTACAGTAGCGCGAACGAACGCTTTGAGGTCGACGGTGCCAACGCGGCCCGCGACTTCCTGAAGGCCCACGGGGTGCCAGAGGCGGATGTCTATACAGTTTGGACCGCCATCGCCCTGCACACGACCCCTGGCATTCCGATCCACATGCATGCGGTTGTCGCGCTCCTCACGGCTGGCGTCGAGATGGACGTGCTTGGTTTGTCCTACGCGGATTATTCCGAGGTCGAGCGCGAGGCTATCGTGTCGGCCTTCCCGCGCGCACCGGACTTCAAGGAAGGCATCATTCAGGCGTTCTACGACGGCATCCGGCATAAGCCGGACACTACCTTCGGCAACGTCAAAGCCGACGTAATCGCAGACAAAGAGCCAAACTTCCGCAGAGGAAATTTCTGCAGCCTTATCCGCAACTCGCGCTGGCCGGGCGGTGATCACGCGCCCGGATGCGGCTGCTGACTGCACGCCTGAGACGCTCGCCCTGCAGACGGGCGGGCATTAAATATACCGTTGCTATCAACAATATTACCCTGATCAATCTCGGGTTAATACACTGAATTCTGCCTTATCGGCGAATTTATTCTCCATGACTTAATCTGACGATAATAATATAACATCAATTTGCTCTTCATAAATATGCGCCTAGTTTACAAAGCACGGAAGTCTGTCAGTATGTCAAATTCGATCCTGCAAAGCTAAGATTGGTTTAGAAGTATTTTCACGATAAACGAACGTGTGAGACCCTGATGGTCCGCATCATGTCGTCGTCGCGGATCGAGACGTATTCGCCCTCGACGAACCGGTGGCCATCCAGCCGGTAGCCCAGCTCGTCGTCATCCGTCGTCCTGTCGTCGTAGTCGATCAGCCAGGTGGCCCCGCCGAAGCCCCCTTGCCGGTGGACCAGGCGCCCGTCGCGGTTCGTCTCGCCGAGCCAGAACCGGCGGACACGGCAATGGTCCCGCATCTCGCGCCAGAGCGCCGGATCGAGCCCTCCGCCGGCGTCGAGCGGCGCATCGATCTCGTAGCCACGGTCGACGCTTCCGTCGGGAAAATCCGGGCCGCGGGTGAGGGTCAGGGTGACGTGGGGCAGCATGGTGTTCTCCAGCGGTGAAGGCACGCACCTCCGTGGGATCAGAGGACTTCGTGGACCGGTCGTCCCGTCCGTTCGAATGCGTCGATGTTGGCGACGGTCGTCTCGGCGATGGCCGTCATCGCCTCGACCGTGAAGAAGCCCTGATGCCCGGTGACGAGTACGTTCGAGAACATCAGCAGGCGCTCGAAGATGTCGTCGCGGATCACCGCGTCGGACTTATCCTCGAAGAAAAGCTCTTCCTCCTCCTCGTAGACGTCGAGGCAGAGATGGCCGATCCGACCCTCATTCAGCCCTGCGACCACCGCCTTGGTATCGACGATGGCGCCGCGGCTCGTGTTGATCAGCATCACGCCGCGCTTCATCACCCCGATGGCGGCCGCATCGATGAGATGGCGTGTCTCGGGCGTCAGGGGACAATGCAGGGAGATGATGTCCGAGGTGGCCAGCAGGTCCTGCAGCGGGCGGTAGACGACGCCCATGGCCTCGCAGGCCGGGCTCGGCTCGACGTCGTATCCGATGACCTTGCAGCCGAAGCCGAGCATGATCCTGGCGACGCCTTGCCCGATCCGGCCGGTCCCGACGATTCCCACGGTCCGGCCATGCAGGTTGAAGCCGAGCAGGCCGTCGAGGGCGAAGTTGCCGTCCCTGACCCGGGCGTAGGCACGATGGATGTGCCGGTCGAGCGACAGCATCAGCGCCACGGCGTGTTCGGAAACGGCCTCGGGCGAGTAGGCTGGGACCCGGGCGACGAGGATGCCATGTCGCTTGGCGGCGGCGAGGTCGACGTTGTTGAAACCCGCCGACCGCAGGACGACCAGGCGCACCCCGAGGCTCGCAAAGGTGTCTAGGGCGGCTGCATCGACTGCGTCGTTGACGAACGCGCAGACCGCCTGGGCCTTGCCGGCGAGGACCGCCGTGGTTCGGTCGAGCCGCGCGTCGAGGTAGGTTAAGGCATGGCGCCCCGCGACGGCCGCGTCGAGGAAGCGCCGGTCGTACGGCTTGGTGCTGAAGACCACGACATCCATGGGGTCATCCTTTGGCTCGGATCGGGCGGGACATCGGGATCGGTGTCGCCGCCGCTGAGGCCGGGGCGAGGCTCAGGCCGGCTGGTTTGCCCCCGTCCTGAGCAAGGGGACCCTGCTCGGCCGCGCCGGTCTCCCGAAGGAACAGGGCGAGGACCAGGGCCAGGACCACGCCGCCCACCAGGGGCAGGAAGGCGGTCTGGAAGTCGGCCAGGGTCAAGGGGACGCCCTGCCGCGGCAGCATCAGGTGCGAGATGAAGGGCGACACGATCCCAGTTGTCACGAAGACCAGGAAGTTCATCACCCCGGCCGCGGTGCCCTTCACCTCCGACGGGTTTGTCTCCTTCATCATCGAGAAGGGGATCATCGCCGCCCCAGATGCGATGCCGAGGACGAGGGCCACGGAGTAGCGCGGCAGCGTGCCCACCGGGACGTAGATGGCCGTCAGGCCCGCGGCGAGCATCAGCAGGGCACCGCCTAGCAGCACCGGCTTACGCCGGCCGAGCTTGTCCGAGACATACCCGAGGAGCGGACACCCGAGGACCCAGCCGATGGGCACCATGGCCGCGTCCGAGGCGGCCTCCGCCATCGTCAGGTTCTCGCCGGCGTGGAGGAACGACGTGGCCCAGACCAGGGCGCCGATGGTGGTGGGCAGGAACAGGAGCCCGCCGACGATGCCGGCGAGCCAGCTTTGGGGATTGCCGAAGATGACCTTGAACGGGTGGAGCAGGCTGGAGACCGAGAACTCGGCATGGTGGCTCGGGCTGTCGCCGGTCTCGCGCGGCATCACGAACCAAGTCGCTAGGGCCAGGACGAACCCCATCGCGGCGAAGGCGACCCACACGTGCTGCCAGGGGACGTTGAAGCTACCGGCCGGGTCGATGGCCATGTGCACGGGCTTCGATCCGAATGCCGCGCCGGCCATGCCCAGGCATTGGGTGAGGCCGATGAACAGCGCCAGCATGCGCGTCGGTAGGTACCGGGCCGCCACGTAGGACGAACCGACGAAGGCGAAGATCGCCCCGGTCGCCTGGAGGACGAAGCCGATCATGCCGGCCGCCTCGCTGCCCTGTGCGAACACGAGACATCCGAGGCCGACGACGGCGATGCCGTATGGGATGGTCCGGTGGGCGCCGTACCGGTCCATCAGGACCCCGGCGACCAGGGCCATCACCGCGTAGGCAACGTAATAGGCCGAGATCATCGTGCCGATGTGGTTGGCGCCCCAGGCCGAAGTCAGTTCCGCCTGCATCACCCCTGGCGCCGAACGCACCGCATACTGGAAGAAATAGAAGACCGCGCAGAGAAGCCAGGAGAGCAGGAACAGGAGCTTGAGCTCGGTCGGTGGGGCCGCCGAGATGCCTTTTGGATCGCCGGTGGCGATTGCCGCGTCCACCATGTCAAGATTCTCTCCAGCATCGGCGGCAAGCCGCGGTTTCGTGATGCCCGCGGGGAAAGCAGGTTCATCGGTGTCCATTCGCGACACCGAAAGCCCCCGACGAAGGGACACGACCTGCGAGCGACCGAGAGGACATGAAGACCCTAGATCGGGGGCTGGGTCGAAGCCTTGCGCTGGATCAAGGATACCTCTCGCGTTGCCGCCGTAAGCTCGTTTTCTGCTGACACCTCAATGGGCGGACCTCGCTCGCGACCGTGATCGGCCTACGGGGAGCGAGTGGCATGGGCGAAATTCCTCGAAGGTCCCCAAGGGCCGGGAACGACGTCGGAGGAATGCTCGACGGCATCTCGGCCGTACTGGGGGCGCTTGTCGTCCTGACGTCCTTCCTCTTCATTCGAAGGGCGAACTTCCCGGCCATGCTGAGCGCGACCGGGTGCGGTCTCGCCATCATAGGCTTGGCCTTCCTCGACGGGCTCGAGCCGGAGCCCTGGACGCGATGGGGATCGGGCGTGCTGGGCGCATGGGTTGCGGTCTCGCCCTGGTTCCTGCAACGGGCCTTCGTGCCGCCGGACGCGGTCCTCGCCTCGCCGATGGCCGAGCCCGCAGTCTCGATGCCAATCGTCCTCGGTCTTGCCATCGTGGTGACCGCCGGGCTCGACATCACCCGGACGGTCGTGGAATCCAAACCCTCGATTTCCCGGGATCGAAGCGAGCACATCACCTCGAATACCGCCTCCGTGACACCGTTCCGCGGAGTGACGGAGCAAGCCGCGCCTATTCAAGACCGGTCAGCGCCAGTCGGCGGCGGCAAATCCATGGGACACCTTGTCCGTCTCAAGAAGCAGGCTCGGTAACGATGCGAGCGGCCTCGCGGACGGCATTCCCGATCCTGTCCTGGATGTGGTCGGGTTCCCGGCGGATCGCCACGGCGAGGTGGCCGAGGGTCCGACGCATGCCGCTCATCCGGTCGCCGAGGTCGAGGATGAGGACGATCCCCTCGTCGTTCACGCCGAAGTCCCTTTCCAGCTCCTGGATCAGCTGGGCCCGGCCGAGGTCGATGTCGCGGAACGTCCAATGCCCCTCAATCCCGTCGGGAATGAGCCAACCGGTGTCGATCCACGCATGCAGGACGGCGGTCTCGACGCTCGCGCGGACCTGGAACTCACGCATCTCCATCATAGCGTCTCCTCGGCTTGCCAGGTCCCGTTAGGCTTCGCGGTCCCCCAGCGGGATACGAAGTCCTGGAGTTCCGCGTCCGGCTCGGCCGGCAGGGTCAGTCGCAGGGTGACGTACTCGTCGCCTGCGGCAGCGGCGCCCCGGACCATGCCCTTGCCCCTCAGGCGGAGCACGGCGCCGGCGTTGCTCCACTTCGGAACGGCCATGGAAACCGGACCGGACGGCGTCGGCACGCTGACCCTGCCGCCAAGGACCGCGTCACGGAGCGACAGGGGCAGCTCGACGTGGATGTCGTCCCCCTTGAGCTTGAACAAGGCGTGGGGACGGACCTCGACCTCGATCAGGGCGTCACCCGGCGGCCCGTTCCCGATGCCGGTTCCACCCTTTCCGCGTAGGCGCAGCGTCTGTCCCGTCCGCGTGCCGGGTGGGATCGTGACGTCAAGGGCGTGGCTGTTGGGAAGGGTCAACGTGCGTTTCCCGCCGTTGAACGCTTCCAGGAAGTCGAGCTTCACGCGGTAGCGGGCATCCGCACCTGGCCGGTTGGGATCTGCACGTCCGGCGCGACCGAACATATGGGCGAAGATGACCTCGCCGCCTAAATCCCCGAAACCGGAATCCCCGCCGGGGGGTGGCCGGCGTCGCGTTCGGCCTGCTCGCGGTAATACGGCTGCCGCGGTCGCTCGCCTCCGCCGGCGTCGATCTCGCCCCGGTCGAACTGGGCGCGCTTGGCGGGATCGTTCAGCAGGTCGTAGACGGTCGCAACCTTCTTGAAGGCATCCTCGGCTTTTTTATTGCCGGGATTCAGGTCCGGGTGCAGCTTCTTGGCGAGCTTTCGGTAGGCCTTGCGCAGGTCCGACTCGGAGACGTCCCGCGCGACGCCGAGGACCCCGTACGGATCGTCGCTCACTACGGGTTCCTCCGGGTCGGGGTGATCTCTGGACGGACCATGGCGTTTCAGCCCGCCGCGCCGGCACCGGGATGCGCCTTGGCGACGCTCACGCGGGCCGGTCGCAGGAGGCGGTCATGGAGGGTGAAGCCGTCCTCCATGACGTCGACGACGGTGCCCGGCGGGTGGGTCGCGTCCTCGATCTCGCGCATCGCCTCGTGAGCCTGCGGATCGAAGGGCGTCCCGAGCGCCGGTATCCGCCGGATGCCGAAGCGTTCGAGGGCACCGGTCAGCATCCGCTCGGTCGCCCCGACCCCTTCGAGCAGGGATGCGTGGGCCGCCGCCCCCGCACCTTGCGCACCCCTGGCCGCCGCGACGGCTCGGCCGAGGTTGTCCGCGACCGGAAGAAGCGCGCCCGCGAGGCCCTGGACCGCGAATTTCCTCGCATCCTCGACATTGCGCTCACCCCGCCGCCGGACGTTCTCGGTCTCGGCGAGCGCCCGCATCAGGCGATCCTGCAGGGATGCGCTCTCGGCATGGTGGGCCGCGAGATCCGCGGCCTCCCCATCGGAAGCCCCGGCGCCGTTCGTGCGCTCCGGCATCGGGCGATCCCCCTCGGACGACGAACCGGTCATGCCGCCGGCCGGCGACGCGAGGCATCGCCCGGGGCCTCCTCGAACTCGGCGTCGACGATCTCCGGGTCCGATGACGGGGGCTTGGGGGCGGTCGGACGTTCGCCCAGGCGCAGGGCCGCCTGGTTCAGGCGTTCGGTCGCCGTCCTGATGCGACCGATGTCACCGCCCGTGATCGAATCCCGCGCTCCCGCAAGCGCCTGCTCGACCTCGGCCTTCACGTCGGCGGCCACTTGGCCCTCCGCCTCCTTCAGGCTCTTCTCGGTCGTGTAGATCGCGACATCGGCTTGGTTGCCGGCCTCGACCAGTTCCTTGCGGACCTTGTCCGCCCCGGCGTGGGTCTCGGCCTCGCGCACGAGCCGCTGGATCGCCGCCTCGTCGAGGCCGCCCGAGGCCTCGATGCGGATGGTCTGTTCCTTGCCGCTGGCCTTGTCCTTGGCCGAGACGTTGACGATGCCGTTGGCGTCGATGTCGAAGGTCACCTCGATCTGCGGCTGGCCCCGCGGCGCCGGCGGGATGCCGACGAGGTCGAACTGGCCGAGCATCTTGTTGTCGGCGGCCATCTCGCGCTCGCCCTGGAACACCCGGATCGTCACCGCCGGCTGGGCGTCGGCCGCGGTCGAGAAGGTCTGGCTGCGCTTCGTCGGGATCGTGGTGTTGCGCTCAATCAGTTTGGTCAGCACGCCGCCGAGCGTCTCGATGCCGAGCGAGAGCGGGGTGACGTCGAGCAGCAGCACGTCGCTGACGTCACCCTGGAGCACGCCGGCCTGGATCGCGGCGCCGATGGCCACGACCTCGTCGGGGTTCACGCCCTTGTGCGGCTCGCGTCCGAACAGGGCCTGCACGGTGTCCTGCACCTTCGGCATCCGGGTCTGGCCGCCGACGAGGACGACCTCGTCGATCTGCGACACGTCGAGGTTCGCGTCCTTGAACGCCGCCTTGCACGGCGCGGTCGTCCGCTCGATCAGGTCGGTGACCAGGGCTTCGAGCTTGGCGCGGCTGAGCTTGATCGCAAGGTGCTTCGGCCCGTTCTGGTCGGCCGTGACGAAGGGCAGGTTCACCTCGGTCTGGGTGGCCGAGGACAGCTCGATCTTGGCCTTCTCGGCGGCGTCCTTGAGGCGCTGCAGAGCGAGCCGGTCCTTGCGCAGGTCGATGCCGCTTTCCTTGCGGAACTCGTCGACGAGGTAGTCGACGATGCGGTTGTCGAAGTCCTCGCCACCGAGGAAGGTGTCGCCGTTGGTGGACTTCACCTCGAACACGCCGTCGCCGATCTCAAGGAACGAGACGTCGAAGGTACCGCCCCCGAGGTCGTAGACGCCAACCTTTCCGCTGCCCTTCTTGTCGAGCCCGTAGGCCAAGGCCGCGGCTGTGGGCTCGTTGATCATGCGGAGCACCTCCAGCCCGGCAATGCGGCCGGCGTCCTTGGTGGCCTGGCGCTGCGCGTCGTTGAAGTAGGCCGGCACGGTGATGACCGCCATGGTCACCTTCTCGCCGAGGAAGGCCTCGGCCGTCTCCTTCATCTTCGTCAGGATGTAGGCGCTGATCTGGCTCGGGCTGTAGGTCTTGCCCCGGACCTCGACCCAGGCGTCGCCGTTGGGGCCGGCCACGATCTTGTAGCCGACCATGGCCTTGTCCTTCTCGGTCAGCGGGTCGTCGTAACGCCGTCCGATCAGGCGCTTGATCGCCGAGATGGTGTTCTCGGGGTTGGTGATGCCCTGGCGCTTGGCCGGCTGACCGACGAGTACCTCGCCGCTTTCCGTGAAGGCGACGATGGACGGCGTGGTGCGGCCGCCTTCCGCGTTCTCGATCACCTGCGCCTTGGCGCCGTCGAGGACGGCGACGCAGGAATTGGTGGTGCCGAGGTCGATGCCGATGGCGTTGGACATGATGGTCTCCTGTATGGCTCTCCTGGGGGATGCGCTCGGCGGCATGCTTCGCCGCCGACGCTAAGGTTCGGGGACGGTCAGGTTCGAGGCATGGTCCGCGGAATGCCTGGGCCGGCCTTTCGGGACGTCCGATCCCGTGGGACGCGTCCGGCGCTCGCGGAGGCCGGAGACCCGGGCGGAACACGGCTCGTCGAGCGAGATCCCTCCGGGGTCGCCCCGCCATCGTCGTCCCAGGTCTCGCGTTGAAATTCCTCGGTGGACGTCGTTTGCACGGGTTCGGGATTCATGTCGGGCCTTCCCTGGATGGTGCCAGGCGGCGGACGGTCGCCGCGATGCGGATCACCGAGAAGGGGCCGCGACGTCAGGGCCGGCCAGGGCTCCGGTCGTGTCCGGAGAAGTCTTGTGGCAACTGCAGTCGATGATCCGGTCGCCCGGCGCGGCATCCGCTTCCGGCTTGGTCGCCGCGGTCGCATCGGCCGGTGTAGTGCGGCAGGTGCAGTCCAGGGCCTCGACCCGGTCCGGCGGGGCGACCTTCCAGGTGCCGGGATTGTTCGCGATGTTCACGTCGTCGTTCGGGAGCGTGGCCTGGGCGAACCCGACGTCGGTCATCGCCAGTGCGAACACGGCGGACATGAGCAGGACGGGAAGACGCATCGGGGATCACCTTCGTCCGATGTAGAGCACCCGGCTCCGATCCATCGCCGGACGTCTATGCGCCCCATACCGAGGTGCAGCTTTGTCTTGGATCAAAGACGCACAGGGACCTTCGAATAGTCTCGGCCTGCGCTTCGAAGTCACGACCACAGGCGAGACCCCGCATGGCCCAAGCCGATCCCATCGCCCGCCCCAGCCGGAAGGCCTACCTCGTCGGGGGCGGCATCGCTTCCCTGGCCGCGGCGGCCTTCCTCATTCGGGACGGAGACATGCCGGGATGCGACATCACCGTGATCGAGGAGACCGGCGTCCTCGGCGGCAGCCTCGACGGATCGGGAAATCCGACGGACGGCTACGTCCTACGCGGCGGCCGCATGCTGGAGAGCAAGTACCTCTGCACCTTCGACCTGTTCGCCTCGATTCCGACGCTCGACGGCACCCGGACGGTGACCGAGGAGACCTTCGCCTGGAACGAGACCATGAGGACCTCGTCGAAGGCGCGCCTCGTCAGCGACGGCCAGCGTCTGACGGCGCCGCAATTCGGTCTCGACGAAGGTCACATCCTGACCATAGAGCGGCTCGCCCTCCTGCCTGAATCGATGCTCGGCAAGACCACCATCGCAGACCAGTTCGACCCGTCGTTCTTCGAGACGAACTTCTGGTTCATGTGGTGCACCACCTTCGCCTTCCAGCCCTGGCACGGCGCGGTCGAGTTCAAGCGCTACCTCGTTCGGTTCGCCCACATGGTCTCGGGCTTCAACCGCCTGCACGGCATCATGCGCACCGTTTACAACCAGTACGATTCGATGATCTTGCCGCTGCGCAAGTGGCTGGACGAGCGCGGCGTCGTCTTCGCCCTCGACACGCGGGTGACCGACCTGGGGCTCGTCGGACAGGAGGGAGCCTGGAGCGCCTCCCGCATCCTAACCGAGCGAATGGACGTGGCCGGCGAGATCCGTGTGCGTGCCGAGGATATCGTCCTCGTCACGTTGGGCTCGATGACCGAAGGGTCGTCCCTCGGCGGTATGGACAGCGCCCCCGTCCTCAAGGGCAAGACGGACGGCGGCGCCTGGACGCTCTGGGAACGCATCGCAACAGGCCGCCCCGAGTTCGGCCACCCCGAGGTCTTCGCCGACCACATCGACCGCTCCAAGTGGCTGTCCTTCACTACCACCCTGCACAACCCGACATTCCTGCGGCTGGTCCGTGACTTCACCGGCAACGTGCCCGGCGAGGGCGGCCTCGTCACCTTCCCGCGCTCAAACTGGCTCGCCTCCATCGTCATCCCGTTCCAGCCGCACTTCATCGGCCAGCCCGACGATGTCGGCGTGTTCTGGGGCTACGGGCTAGCGGTCGACGAGCCGGGCAACTTCGTCAGGAAGCCGATGTCGGCCTGCACCGGCCGCGAGATCATGACCGAGATCCTCGGCCACCTGCGGATCGAGGCGCAGGCAACCGGCATCCTGGACAAGGCTATCTGCATCCCGTGCATGATGCCCTTCATCACAAGCCAATTCCTGCCACGCGAGCCTGGCGACCGGCCGCAGGTGATCCCGAAGGGCACGACGAACCTCGGGCTCATGGGCCAGTTCTGCGAGCTGCCCGACGACGTGGTGTTCACGGTCGAATACTCGATCCGCTCGGCGCAGGCCGCGATCTACGGCCTGCTCGGGCTCGGTCGCGAGCCGCCCGCCGTCTACCAGGGCAAGTTCGATCCCCGCGTGCTGTTCAAGGCGTACCGGGCCCTGCACGACCTGCAGGACGTGTGACCACGACGAGGTCGAGCGGCCCCCTTCCGGGAGGGGGCGCTCAGGTCCGTCAGGCCAGCTTCGGGACACCGCCGGCGAGCCCCTTGGCCCGCCGCTCGTATCCCCCGCATTCGTGTATCTCGTTCGGATGGGGGTCGACCGGGCCGGGAGAGAACGGGCCGAGGTCGTCCGGGATCACGAGGTCTTCGGAGGCACGAAGAACCGGAACGCCATGCCTGGCCTTCGGGGCAAGTTGCGACCCGGCGCCTGTGCCGTCCTCGGCGGCCATCTCGTTGGCGAGACGCTCGACCACGTCCAGGGCGGCCTTGATCCTGTCGGCCTGCCGGCAGACCTCGTCCTCGTCGATCAGGCAGGCGTCGTCCCCTGTCCACCAGCGTCCGTCGTCGATCAGGCGGAGCACCTCGACGAGACGGTCACGCTGCTTGGTCAGAGTCTCGACCGCGCGGGGACAGGTCATCACGAATTCCCTTCCGTCATGGCCGGACGCGGAGCGTCGACCGTGCAGGCGTGGAGGTCAGCGTAGATGGCGTGGAGCGCCCTCGTCCTTGCGATGGATCAATCGCGCCGAGGTAGTTCTGGCCGCCACCGGGGGAAACCGGCATGTCGTGCCTGGGGAGATCGGGTGCGCGCGGCTTCGGCTCCAACCCGGACGACCGACTTGCGCTGGGTCAAAGCCGTCATCGTCGATGGATGGCACTCTCCGCTTGTCGGAAGCCAATCGGGACCTGCCCTCCATGACCTATGCCAGCATCATGGTGTCCGTCGATCTCGGCAGCGATGCAAGCGGGCGCATCGGGATCGCCGCCCGCCTCGCGGACGCCTTCGAAAGCCGGACGATAGGCGTTGCCGCTCAATCGCCCGATCATGGCGCCGCGCAGGTCGGCCCGATGGGCGCCTCCGCCCTGCTTCCGGGCCTCTCTCGGCAGTCCGTCCGCGACGGGCTTGCCCGAGCGCACGACCTGTTCCGCGAGGCCGTCGGCAGCCGCAGCCGGGTCTTGTGGCGCTCCGCCCCGGAGCCTGGGCTCGCTTACCTGACGGGCCATCCGCGCGCGGCCGACCTGATCGTGGTCGGTCAAGGAAACGGGAACGAGGGGACCGCATGCATCCGCCCGCTCGATCCCGCCTCCGTCGTCCTCGCGGCGGGACGTCCGGTGCTGGTGGTGCCGCCCGGCATCGATCATTTCGAAGCCCGACACGTGATGGTGGCGTGGAAGGACACGCGGGAAGCGCGTCGCGAGATCTTTGACGCCTTGCTGATCCTGCGATTGGCGAGCCACGTCGACGTCGTCGCGGTCCCGGACGGGACTTCCGGCGCGGCGGATGTGGCCGCCTACCTCGCCACGCATGGGATCGACGCGACGTCCGCCGAAATTCGGTCGGACGGAGAAAGCGACGGGGAAGCCCTGCTCGACTGGGCGTCCGAGGGCGCGACGGACCTGATCGTCATGGGTGCCTACGGCCATGGCCACGTGCGCGATACGGTCCTCGGCGGCGTCACCCGGGACGTCCTGGGGTACGCCCCGATCTCCAGCCTCCTGAGCCACTGATGGGCGATCACGTCCTGCCGGGCCGCGATACCTCCATCGTCAACCGCGTCGAGGTGGACGATGCCGGAAGGCCGCCCGCCGACGCCGCGGTCATCCAGCTTGCCCGCCAATTGATGGAGGCGGGACTGGACGGGCTGTCCGAACGCGAGCGGCGGGTCATCCTCCTCATCGCGAAGCGGCGGCATGTGGCGCGGGACGTAAACAGCGTCCTCATCGAGCGCCAGACGTTCGGCGAGCGCCTCGCGGATCGCGTGGCGCAGATGGGCGGCTCTTGGGGCTTCATCCTGGTGTTCACGGGCATGCTCGTCGCATGGGTCTTGCTAAACACCGTCGTCCTGTCCCGCGCCGGCGCCTTCGACCCCTACCCGTACATCTTCCTGAACCTGATCCTGTCGATGGTCGCCGCCCTCCAGGCTCCGGTGATCCTCATGTCCCAGAACCGCCAGGCGGCACGGGACCGGGTGGCCGCCGGCCTCGACTACGAGATCAATCTGAAGGCGGAAGTCGAGATCATGGCCCTGCACGACAAGCTCGACCGAATCCGGATGGAGCGTCTAGAAGGCGTTCTGGCCGCGCAATCGACGCGGATCGAGACCATCGCCGTGGCGGTCGGCATCGCCCCGTCGAAGCCCGTCCCGGACTGACGACTCGCGTCCTTACGCAGTCCACCACTGGGATCCGGCGTCACGAGCCCGTCGTCGGCCCGGACCCGCGAGGATGCCGGTAATCGTCGATGATCTCGCTTTCGAGTGCTCGACGCTGGAAATGCTCAAGTTCGGGGAGGATGTCGTTGTCAAAGGCGTCGTGCGCCGAGACCAGTCGGACCCCGTCGGCCATCGTCTCGAACGTGACCAGGACCTCGGCCTGTGCGTACTGGTCCTGCGGGTCGATGCAGGCATGGCTCGGCATGGTGTGGGGGCTCCGGTATCGCCAAATGGTCGAGGCGGTGTTGCCTCGACCCGCAAAGGATAGGCTGATGCCCGGTCTCGTCACTTCGTGGATTTGGTCGACCCGGTGACGATGTCCTCGTCGGCGAAGCGGATCATTCCGTCAGTGATGACGAGCCTGTCGCCCTCGTTCACCGAGCGGCCGTATCCGGAACCCGCGACGCGAAGCTCGCAGCCCTCCTTGCACTCGACCTCGGCCGAGGCCCCCGCGGCAAGCTTCTGGTTGGCCTGGGCCTCACCCTTGTCCACCGTGAGGGTGTGCTCGCCCTTGTCCTGGTTGGTCACCGTGATCGCGAGGGCCGGCGTGGCGGCCAGCATCGTGCAGGCCAGGAAAGCGGCCGTGATCGGGGTAAGTCTCATGTCTCGTCTCCGTCCGTTGGCGTGATGCCGTCGTAACGGGGATGTAGGGGCCGCCTGCCGAGACCCTCCCCGCAGGCCCCCTCGTCGGCCGGAGTGATTTCGCGGACTGGCTATCCGAATTTGCGCAGCCGCCGCGACCGGCGTCGACGATGCCTTTCCATGGGGATTTCGAGGCAGGAGTCGGGACCTCTAACGGCCTGGGCGTTCGACATTGAAGTCCCGCCTCCGGCTCTCGACAGGAAGGTTTCGACCTCCCGATGCGATCAGCGCTCTAGGGACTTCAGGTAGGCCAACACATCCGTGATCTGGTCGGGTTCGAGCTGGACTCCGGCATGGTCGGATGCCCCGTGGTGATGCCCTCCGCCAGGGGCTCGCCGAGGTCCTCGACCGGATACTTCGTATGGAGGTCCCGGAATGCGGGCGCGACGGCGAGCGGGCTCGCACCGATCCTTCCGACGGCATGGCAAGTGGCGCTGTTCGCCCCGACGAAGGTCTGGCACGCCGGATCTGGACGTCGGTGGCGGTCGCCACGGACCCCATGAGAGTGAGGAGAAGCATCGATAAGGCGAGACGTATGTACAAGTGGAGGCTCCGGATTAAGTGGGGCGTGGGGTCCGACGAAGGCCGTCGGTGCCACCAAGGCTCCCGCCGGACCGACGACGCCTCTCGGGAGACCAGCCACATCAGGCAAAGGACGGTCGCCGAACCGATGACGGCGAGCCCCAGCATCCGGAAGCTCTCGGCCAAGGGTCGAGCGGTGTCGGGATCGGCCTGGCTCGGTCGTCGGCGGCATTGGTCCACGATGCGACGTGCATGTTTATGACCTGGAAGTCCCTCGATATCCGGTCGCGAACTGGTCCGATGGATCCCAGGCCGAAGGATGTCCTCACCGCCGGAAGCCGTCCTTGATCGAGATCAAGGGGGGCGAGGGAGAAGGCGAGCCTGCCGTGCGGGTCGACCTTCCGATCCCCTCGGATTCAGTGCGTGTGATCCTTTGCGCTGGATCAAGGACCGCCCCGACCCCGCCCCTTAAGTTCGCCGGATACCGGGACACGCTTCGCCGTGGACGCCGGACAGCCTTTCACCGGGTGGGCCCCCCAAGCCATCCCCGGCAACTTCGAAGCCGGCACGCCCCAGGAGACCATCATGTCCCACGACACCAGCTTGCAGCATCGCGTCACGGCAGAACTCATCTGGGACCCGGCGGTGACCTCGTCGGAGATCGGTGTCACGGCCAAGGACGGCGTGGTCGCGCTCACCGGCCAGGTCGGAAACTACGACGAGAAGCTGGCCGCCGAGGCCGCCGCCCGTCGCGTCCGCGGCGTCAAGGCCATCGTCGAGGAGATCGAGGTCAACGTGCCGAACGCGCTGAAGCGGCCCGACGAGGACATCGCGGCCACCGCGGTGTCCCGCCTCGCCTGGAACGTGGCGGTGCCGCCGGACAGCATCTCGATCCAGGTCTCGAAGGGCATCATCACCCTCACGGGCGAGGTCGACCACCACTTCTAGTCGGAGGCCGCCGAGCGCGAGCTTCGCCGGATCTCCGGCGTCGTGGCGGTGGACAACCTCGTCGGGGTCCTGCCCCAGGTCGACGTCTCGGACGTGAGCGACAAGATCAACGCCGCGCTCGACCGGTCGTGGCTGTTTGATTCCTCGAACGTCACGGTCTCGGCGAAGGAAGGGACGGTCTACCTCGGAGGGACCGTCCGCACCATGCAGGAGCGCCACGAGGCCATGGGAGCGGCGTGGGCCTCCCCGGGCACCACGGCCGTCGTGAACGAGATCAGCGTCGCCTGAGCGAAACGCCTTCCCTGCCGGACGCCGCATGCCCGGCAGGGACACCCGGATCAACGGAGGGATAGCGACCATGACCAAGCCCCACCACGAGCACGGCCAGTCCACGGACGGCGAGGATCCCGGGACCGAGGACGGTCGCCGCATCGAGGGTGCGGCCGACGAGATCTTATCGCGGACAAGGGACGCGGTCAGCGACGTCGCCGGACGGGCGACCCATCTGGCACAGGATACCCTCGACCGCGGGCGGGCGGGCATCCGCAGGGCCGAACGGTCGAGCCGTGCCGGGGGACGTCCGGGACGGGGCGCGCGCGGCGCGACATCGCCCTTGGCAACCGCCCTGGCCGTCGGCGCCATGGGCTACGCCATCGCCACCCTGATCCAGGAAGCGATGGGTAAGCGTCGTGCCGCCTCGCACAGTACCTCGCCGGCGACGCCTCCCGCATAGGCGTGGCTGCGCCCATGACCTTCGATCCCGACCATCGCGAGGACCAGAGCATGCCCACCGAGACGACGCGGACCGAAGGCGACATCCGTCTCCGAGCCTTCGAGCTCTGGAACCTGCGCGGCCGCCCGCATGGCTACGAGGTCNCAGAGCATGCCCACCGAGACGACGCGGACCGAAGGCGACATCCGTCTCCGAGCCTTCGAGCTCTGGAACCTGCGCGGCCGCCCGCATGGCTACGAGGTCGAATTCTGGCTCCAGGCCGAACGCGAGCTTGAGGGCAATAGGAGCGGTCGGCCGGTGCTACCCGACGGGGACTTTGTGAAAAGCGGGTCGGGGTCCGATTGCTGCTGCTGACCGGAGCGCCCGATCACCCCGGAAAGGGGTGACACCCGGCATGTTGACGGCCATCACCTGTCATGGGTCCGTCACCGACGAAGCCCGTGGGCGGGACCGCCACGCCCCCACCGCGTCCATCGAGAAACCCTGATGCCGATGCGCCCGACCCACAGCGAAGACCACCTGATCGACCGCATCGGCTGGCTGCGGGCGGCGGTGCTCGGCGCCAACGACGGCCTCATAGCCCCGGCCGTCCCGCCATCGAACCAGGACAGNGCCACGCCCCCACCGCGTCCATCGAGAAACCCTGATGCCGATGCGCCCGACCCACAGCGAAGACCACCTGATCGACCGCATCGGCTGGCTGCGGGCGGCGGTGCTCGGCGCCAACGACGGCCTCATAGCCTTTCGCGGGTCCTTGTCGGGTCCGTCGCAGACGCTGTACGGGCGACCAGTAAGTCCTCGCAACGGGGCCCATTAAGCGGCCGCCCTGCCGTCATCGGTGGCCGCATACACTGCCTCGTTCCGGTGGCTTCCGGGGTCAACGTGGCGACGGCGCTTGGCTCGCGCCCCGCCGTCTGCGATCAACCGTCGCTCCGGACGACCCGCTGGGCCTTGTGCCCGCGCGGGTCTATCGGAGGCTGCCCGCGACCCGTGCGGTGCGGCGCGAATTCGCCAGGGGATGCCAGTGACGCTGATCGTTTGCCTGAGAGCCCAGGGATGCGTGGTGTTCGCCGCCGACAGCCTGACGAGCGTCAACGGCCGGGTCGAGAACTGCGAGACCATCAAGGTTCACAAGCTGTCGGACCGGGGCGTCGCGGCCGGCTGTGGTTGGGCTGGTCGGAAGCTCAGGAAATGGCAGGCCGTCTTCGAGGAGTTCGCTCCCCCCGTGGGCGCTGACGGGACGCCGGCAAGTTCGGGCGCGTTGATCGGTGCGCTCAGAACCTCGCTGGACAGTTTGGTCGGCCTTCCGGCCCGCAACGAAATCGGGGCGTGCAGAGGTGGCAACACTTTCCTCGCGGCAACCGTCGACCCGGCCTCGGGCGACCTCTCCATCGACCGCATAGCCCGCCGCAACGACGACCGGGAGTTCGACCAGCCCGTACCGGAGTCCCCGGCCGGTCAGAGTCATTACATCGAGTTCATCGGCGACACCGACAGCCTGCAGGCGCACATCGCCGGCGTGAAGGCCGGGTACGCGGCCGGCATGCCAGAGGCGGCCGCCGTCGCTTACGCGACGGACGCTATCAAGAACGCGATTCCCATCGCGCAGAATGCTGGCGTACAGTCCATCGGGGGCGACTTCGTAAGGGTGCTGGTGCTTTCGAGCTCGGGCGTCAGCGAGGCGCATCACAGTAGCGGGGCCCCCTGTTCCTAACGAAGGGGCTGCCGGACCTCGCAGATCCGCGCTGCCAGCTTCCGGGATCGCACCGGAGGTCAAGCCGCCCGGTTCGCACGCCGGGGCCATGAAGCCCCAGCACGCGCCGCCGGGGCTCCAACGCCACGCGGCTCACCGGGCACGTCGCCTTGCCCATTCTCGGGCTGCCCGCGTGGCCGGGGTCGGGGCCGGCGATGCCCCGGGTTCCGCTAGAGTGGAATCCGATGCGGGTCGAACAGCGGATTGGGCGAATTGACCGTCTAGGCCAGCGGTTCGCGGACATAAGAATTGTGAACCTCCACTACAGCGACACCGTGGAGGCCGACGTCTACGCTGCCCTACGGGACAGGATCAGCTTGTTCACGAGCGTCGTGGGCGGACTGCAACCCATCCTGGCACGGTTGCCCAAGGTCATCGAGGCGACCGTCCTGGCAGGGCCAGCCGCGCGCGAGGAAGCCGTCAGGAGTGTCGAACTCTCGATCTCGGAGGCGCAATCGACGGCCGTTGACCTCGATGCGTTCGCCGACGACGACCTCGACCTGCCGCCGCGCCCGGAACCAGCCCTCACGCTCGCCGACCTCCGCAAGATCCTCGACAGGCCAGAGCTTCTGCCGTCCGGCGCTGATGCCAAACCGTTGGACGGGAGTGACTACCGCTACGTCGACGGCGAAATGCAGCACCCGATCCGCGTGACCGTTGACCCGGAGTTCTTCGAGTTACACTCGGACAGCGTGGAGTTCTGGACGCCGGGCAGCCCCTCGTTCCCCCGCCTGGATCTGCCCGCCTAGCCGCTCGTAGATGACCGGCTAGCTGAGGCTCGCCGGTCTTATTCTTCTTCTAGGTCATCGCGCCCATCGCTGTGAGCAGCGCCGAGTGCCGGAGAAGGCTCACTATCCCAAAGAGCCGAGGCGGGCACTCCTTCGGAGAGCCTCTCACGGCCCCCTCAATCGAAGAGCGTTGCCATAAGTGGCTTGTCGGAGAGGTAACCCAATTTGATAAGGCGCACCCTGGCGGCGTCCCTCGACACCCCAAAGGCATCTGTGACGGTGGAGATCATTTCGTTCGAGATTTCCGAACCGGTGCGGAAGGGAGCTAGCTTCCCGCTCGCTGTAACAATGGGACGGAGCAGGTCGGCCAACGCTTCCCGAGGCATAAGGAAGGCGCCGCTGGCGTAGGATGCCTGCCACTCCATCCAGTCGACCTGCGGGGCATCCAACATCGTTTCACGCTTACAGACGACGCGCGCCTCCCCGCGGTCGTTGAAGAGGTCGCCTGCCGCGAAGCGTGCCTGGAACGCTTCATCATGGAAGACAGCGTGACCAAGCTCGTGTGCCAAGGTTGTGCGATATCGGTTCTCACGCCCGTCGTTTGTCGACAGCGTCTCGGAAACCTTGATCGCCGGTCGCTTCCGAACGGCGAAGTTGGTCACGCCCTCCACGTCGAACCCATCCGCGGAAAGATCGGAATAGACATCCAAGTCGGAGACGTTCTGCTCCACGAGGACAAACAGATCATCAGTGGTCAAAGGAAAGCGTACCCGACCAGACTTATGCTCAAGGAACCGGCGAACGATGACCTCGCACTCTCGGTCAAGCTCCATCTCCTTGTAGAAGGGACGCTTTCCAAACCGACCGGTCTTGTCAGGTATCCAGGAAACCATGTGGCCAAACCTATCGCGCCGTGCGTCGGAACGCGCTGAACATCTGCACGACATCCTCTCGCGGAATGTTAGCTTCCCTTACGTCGGCCGGGAGGGTGCCCGATAGGTAGAACAGGTAGTCTGCCTCTACTTCAAGTGCCTTCGCAAGCTGCCGTATAATATGGTCGGATGTCGGCTGCCTTCTGTCCCTCTCGATATCGTTGAGATACTGAGGCGTGATCGGCTTATTGTCTTCTTCCTTCAGGACTCTCCCGGCGAGGTCCTTCTGGCTGATGCCCAGTTCCTTCCTGCGGGCCACGATGTAGGAGCCGAACGTCGAGGTCATGACCACTCCTCCAAGCTAAGCGAATTCGCGGATCAGCGTACCATCGATTGATTCGGCCGGGTAGTCACCCCGAACGCTTTGGTGAAGGCGCCCGTAGTTCAAAACGTGCAAAGCATCGCCGCGGCATTGGCGTCCCGGCCGAAACGCCTCCGTAAAGGCGTTCTCACACTCACCGGAACGGACAAACCCGCATCGTGCCACAACATGTCATGCCTGAGCCCTTCAAGGTGTCGACGAAGTGAGCCAACTTGTCCTTGCGCAGCCTCTCTTCCCGCAGCAGGGAGACCACGTCGGCACGTTGCGGACAGTCCCGCCTTAAGAGTGTACGCCCGTCGCTGCGCTTGCGACCGCAGGGACACGGACAGCGTCCGTTCCTGAGGCGGTCCCCATCTCGACGCAGCAGCTCGTCGAGCGAGATGAGGAACGATGGATCACCCTGCATGAAGGCTTCATACTCGTCCGCAAGCCCTGCTTTTTCGGCATGCTCAAGGGCGTTCTGGTGATGCAGCCCCGCCTCGCCATGTGACAGCGCATGATGTTCCGGCCACATTCCCGTCTGGGTGGCTGTGCGCTGCATCCGGAGGTAGGCTTCCAACAGTTCCCACCACGCCGACGCCGATTGCGCATCCGTGATCCGGATACGGTCAGCGAGACCGAGGCAAAACCAGCCGTCCGCCTCGATGTGCCTCTCGAAGCATCGCTTCGGGAACATCGTCCCGGGAATTCGCTCGCGCGCGCGGACATTCCTACCGAGGAGCTTAACCTCCAATTCAACAACGAATGTCGCCTCGACGGCGTTGATGGGTATCGTCGCGACGCCTGCCACGTGATTGCTGGACCTGAGGTTCAATTGGAACCAGGCAGGCGCTCCAGCGAGGGCGAGGGCGAGGGCGAACGAGGCGCTAGCCATTCCCATGGGCGCGCAACACCGGTTCCGGTCGCCTTGCAAGCGGAGCCGCCATCGGCTTCGCCACTGCCGACGAGGCAGGCCTACCAAGGAACGCTTCCACGGCGTCGAAGTCGAGATTGCTGACCTTTCCGGTGCGGAAGATCTGCCGCACACGAGAATGCGCGGCTTCAGCGGCCGTCGCCCCTAGGCTGGTCTCGGTTCCCGAGCACTCCTGCTGGAGCGCCTCTGAGGCGGACACCGCCTTGCTGGAAGCGCAGCGCACACTCCGCTCCCCGCGGAGGCCGAGACGCGTGACCGGCGTCGCACCGAGCTCCAGGCCGATAGCGATGCCAAGGTCGCCGATGTCATGCAGCATTGCTCGGCACAGGTTGAACGAGCTGCGGATGCCGCCTGCCATCCTGACCGCGGTCTCGACGGAAGCCGGCTTGTCCGTGTCGTAGCGAGAGCCTTCGGCGACGATGCCATGCACGCAATCGCCGATGAACCTCACCTTCCGGCCGTTGAAGTCCTGCTTCACCACGGCGGCCAGCTCACCTCGGATAACGTGCAGGTTAGCCACCATCGCCGCGATTTGGCCGGTCGCGATGCACCGGTCGACATAGGCGGTGAAACCATCCAGGTCTGCAAAGACGGACATCATCGCCATGCGGACCGACTTGCTCGGCTTGAGCTCGCCGAAATCGATTGTCCGCAGTGGAGGTTCGTGATGATGGAAGTGGAAGACTGCTTCCGAGGCGAGGCTCTCCATCAATACGCTGTCTGCCTGCAGCGACCGGATAGCGGCGTCGACCCGATTGCTGAGGGGCTGGGTGTCCTGCGTCCAGAGGGGCCGGCCGAGGCTCTCGTTGAGGAACCTGAGCCGTTCTACGTCGGACAACGCGATGGCACGTTCGTAGTGGAGTGAGCCGGTGCGCGGCTTGCCCACGACGGCTCGCGCATTGTCGCTGAGGAAGATGCCAGGCATGGTTCCGGCCGCCAGCTTCGCAGCGTAGTTGGCAGGCCGTCCCAGGAACAGCGGCTCGGGCTCGTGCTTCCTGCCGCTGCTGATGGCGACAGCTTTCCCCGTATCGATGCCGATGCGCACCTTCGTGCTAAGCCCGGCTTTGCCGAGTCTGGGGCCCGCTGTCTCGATGGTTTCCTTCAGCGCGTTCGCCATGGCAATGGCACGCAGGACGCGTTCACGCTCGTTGCCGCCACCGGGTGGCGTAACAACGACCGCGTGCAGCCGGGGTCCATGGAAATCCACGCGCTGTGCCTCGTAATCGGCGACGATCCTGTCAGCCGCAGAGTAATGCAGGTGCAGGAACTGCATCAGCCGTCGATGCCCTGCCTCTGTCTCGCGCCCCTGCTCCAGCATCGCGTCGTGATAGTCGACGAGGGTCACGTAGATATGCACGCCATCGACGAGGACGGCACGCCGGTCTGGCACGCTGAAGATTGGGGCTTCGTCCTGCCCCAGACGTCGGCCACGGAGTTGCAGGTCCAGACGGCGACGGTCGAGGTATCCCTGGTCGAAGGTCTCGACGGTCACCGCCGCCTTCGGGACCGTGCCCATGAGGGCGGTGATGCGGGCGCGGCTGCGCGTGATGTCCCAGGCCATGCTCGGTGGCTCCCTTAATCGATGGAAAGGTGGGCGGGGTACGTGCGACCGTGCTTGGCCGGCATCGCGAATGGTTCCGCCCGGAACCGGGAGCGACCCTCGGGCTCCAGGTGGAGGAAGACCCTGTCGCTGATGCGCACGGCGCCATCCGGCTGGCCCTCCTTGGGCTTGTACTGCTCGAAGCGGCTCGCGCTGTTCACGGTCTCCCCGATGATGGTGTAGGCGCTGCGCCCCGCGGCGCCGAAGTCACCGATCACCGCCTCACCGAGGTGCAGTCCGATCCGCAGGCCCATGGGAAAGGCCCTCTCCGCCGCGATCCGACGAACCTCTTCCGAGGATGTGAGGGCCGCCCGAACCGCACCGTTGACCCCTCGCCGCATGCGAGCATCGTCCTGGCAGGGCCAGAAGGCCATCAGGCCGTCGCCGAGGAACTTGTCGACCTGACCGCCGGCTTCTTGGATCGCCCTGACCTGAGGCTCGACCAGCGCTTCGAGCGCGTCCGCCACGACGCCGGGCTTCAACCCCTCCGAAAAGGTTGAGAACCCAGCGATATCGCTGAACCAGACAAGCACTCGTTTCTGGACCGGCTTGATTTTGGGGGCACCCGCTCGGAGGGCCCCGAGCGCTGCCTCGACCCCGTCGGCGCAGACGAAGCGGGCGACCATCCCCTCGATGTCGCCGACCTCACCGGTAAGGGCCGCGCGATGCGCAACGGCCTCGTCGAGCTTGACGACGAGCGCTCCACTTACGGCTTCCATCCACGACGCCCTGCACTCGGGGTCCAGGGCGTCCAGGACCGCACGGTCGATCCGCCACGCCGAAGCTCGTCTCGAAGCAATCACATCCGCGCCTCGGCGGGCGGCGCCACCGTCAAGGCGGGGCCTGAAGAATGCTGCCTCACCGATAATGTCGCCTGGCCCGCGGCTGGCGATCTTGTGCGTCGAACGGATGCAGAACTCCCCAGACTCTACGATCCAGACGCAATCGGCATCGTCACCGGCGCCGCACAGAACGTCGTCCTCGCGGCACTGGGTCAGGCTCAGTTCGGTGACGAGTGCATCTGCCAAGCGGCCCGGCTCGGCCAAATGGCGGCGAAGGAAGCGATGCACCCCGGTTTCACTGCAGCGGTCTACAGGCATAGAGAATCCTCAAACTACGGCAGTTAGCTTATCAGGCGATTAGCTGTCGTCAATACCGAGTCTCAGGCTGCACGAGAGGCATCGTACCTAAGAGATCGCTACGGTATCTCGTGATAACCCGTCATCACGAATATGCGGTTGTATCGATGATGGGCTTATGAGATATCCGTGATGAAGAGAGATACCGCCATCACAGAGAGCGAGATGATTTCTTCTGCTTCACCAAGCGATGCCGAACTGCTTCGCGAGCAGTTTCACAGTCAGTACGGCTGCGGGAACGACTTCGAAGGGGCGACCCTCATCGACGTCGTGATAGGCGCTGGACGCCTGCTGGCCGAAATGGTCGGCTCCGAGCATGCGGACATCGGCATGGCGGCGCTCGTCCGAGACCTTGGGTACGCCGTCGACGCACCGGAGGACTGGGCCGAGGTTTTACGCGACGACGCCTTCGGTGATGCCTACTGCTGGAAGGTCGGGAGCACCTTTCACAACCTGAATGCCTACGCTTACTACGGCATCGCTTTGACGGGTGCGTCCGGCGCGGACGAGCGTGAGGCCTACCTCGGCAACGAAATTGAACTCGCCGATGCGTTCATGGCGAAGGTGCCGTTCGAAGCTTGGGGGATAGATCCGGCCGACGCGGGCCGCACCCTACGTATGGCTCGCGGACGGTTCGCCCTGGACACCGGCGGCCTAGTCGAACCCTGGGCGCTCGCTGAGTTCGGTGGAGTGAGCGAGCGGCGTATTCGCAACTTGATGGCTGGCTCCGAGCGGGTCTTCGATCCCAAGGACGGGGCGGTCCCCTCGTCCCAAGCCTTGGATTGGCTGAAGCAGCGCAAGCAGTTCCGGCAATCGACCTGGCGTGACCAGAACACGTTCGAGGATCTTGCCAGCGTCGACCGGAACGAGACCGTCGAGGAGATGCTGTTCGTGCCGGTCGCCGCTGACGGCTCGACCTTCCACCCTGGCGTAGGTCGCGAGGACGGGTTCACCATCGGCCCCGTAGGGCGCGAGACCACCTGGCCGAACTTCGAGGAAGCCTTGTCGACCCTGCAGCGGTCGCCGGACCCGGTGTGGCGGCGTCCGACGCCACGCGGGCTGCGCACCCAGGCACGGGGGGTCCGCTGGGAGCGGATGACCCGCGCCGCCCTCGACAAAATGGCTGGCGAGATGGCCGACGAGGCCGCCGCCCGGACCTAGCCACCCACGCGACCAAGGCATACCCAGCAAGGAGCATCCCATGAGCCTCGACGTTACCGCCCGCGCTTACATTGAGCGCATTATGCCCATCCTGATGTCCCGGTCAGCGGACGAGATCGCGCGCGGCATCGACGCGCCCGGGCATTCGCCCCTCCGGGACGAGGTCCTCGCCCTTGGTCGGGAAGGCCGCTTCAGCGCCTTCTACGCTCCGTTCGACTGGATCAACGAAGACGCTGACGTCGTGATCGTCGGTGCCACGCCGGGGAAGCGACAGGCGAAGGACGCACTTCTGGCGCTGCGCTCGACCGCGATGAGGGGAGCGTCGGTCGAGGAGGCCGCCGCAGTTGCAAAGTCCACCGCGTCCTTCGCCGGCATGCGGGACTTGGGTGCTCGCCTGATGGATCATCTCGACCTCCATCAGGTGTTCGGCCTTCGCACCACAGCGGATCTCTTCGGCTGTGCCGCCGGGCGTGTGCACTCGACTTCGGTGCTGCGCTACCCCATCCTCGATAACGGCGTGAACTTCTCTGGTGACGAGCGCATCATGGCGCGGCCGCTGATGAGGCGCATGGTCGAGGAAAACCTTGTCCCGGAGCTTGCCCGGCTCCCGAATGCCTGGATCGTGCCCTTCGGCGTCAACGCCCTGCTGGTCTTAGAAGACCTCGCCGCGCGTGGCCTTGTTGACGGCGACCGCCTCCTTGGAGGGGTGCTCCACCCGAGCGGGCGGCAATGGAATCGGTACAAGGTGCAGTTAGGGATCACGACGGGCGCTGCCGTGCAGGAAGTGCCCGGAGGTGCCGAGGTGCTCCGGCGTAGCAACCTGTTACGTGACAAGGTGCGCGGGATCGTGAGCCTTCGGTCGGCTGCCTGAAGACAGCCAACGGGCAAGTCACGACAAGGCCCGGCCAGAATGCCTTGGTCTGGTCGTGACTTAATCTGCGAGGATTTCGGTAATGGGTTACCCGCGAGGGCCACTCCTTAAAGCGCTCGCCCTGCGCATCCTGAGCAACCTCGACCATGTCGAGCGGCATGCCTCATCACTGGACGCATCGTCGGATGGCCCACCCTATGCTGACACACAGCTCCTGATCTCCCTCCTGGGGGTCATCGTGTTCCCGCATGAGCGGTCGTCGGAGGCTCTCGGAACGCTGCTGGCCGAGCATGCACAGCTTGGCCACGTTCTCACCATTCGATATCCGGAGAGCATCCGTAAGGGCGGGCATATTGAACTCACGGGGGCAGACGGGGACTCCGAACGCGTCGATCCGAGCTCCATCGCGGATCTGCCCCGCCTCCTTCGCAACGGCATCGCCCACTTCAACGTGCTGCCGCTCAACGAAGACGGGCGGTTTTCAGGCATTCGCATCTGGAACGTAAATGACCGGGGCGTCACCACCCTGGTGGCGGACCTCAACTTCGACGCCTTCCGGCCTCTCGCAAGACGCATCCTGACGGAATTGGCCAATCCGAGCCGCGACGACCTGAACCTTGCGGACCCAGAGGACCCGTTGGAGGTCCTCCGCCGTGTGACAGCGGAACCCAAGGGAGCGGTCAAGGCGCCCAGGCTCATCGACAACGTCTGGAACGACATTCTTGATGCCTGTGGTGGCGACAGCGAGAAGGCTTTGAAGGAGGTAAGCACGACGCTGAAGCGGCGCGCCACCGAGCTTAGGGCAACACCATCGGGTGGGCGTTCGCGAGCGTGACCGAACGCGGCATGATAATGAGCCATGACATGCTGATGTCGTGACCGCCCTGAGAAGGTCCGCTTCTCCGCTCGGAGCAGACGCCTCGTCCGGCAAGCCGCTAGGTCTGCAAAGGGTCAACAGCACGGCTTAAGTGTATGCAGATCGAGCGTCCTAGATAGGGGCACAGATTGTCCTCAGTACGGTTAAGCTGATGGAGTTTGCCCTACAGGTACTTGAGCCAGACGATGTCGCGCCTCGACGCCTTGAAGCGCGAGAACCAGGCAGTCGGCAGGTAGAGGGGCACGATCAGCCCGACGTACCAAACGAGAACCCACCCGTAATCGGCGACGCCGAACACGGTGCCCTGGGTCGCGCCCCAGGTCGCGAACGCGCCATGGTACAGCAGCCTCAGAACCGTGAGGTGGAGCAGGTAGAAGAACATCGGCGCGCCGCCGAACACCGCCAGCGCCGCGACGAGCGGCCGGTCGCCGATCCGCTCCAAGGCCACGAGCAGCAGCGCCCCGGTCCCAAGCGTCAGCAGCAGGAATAGGAGCGAGGGCGGGTATTTCGTCAGCGCAAAAAAGCTCATGGCGGTCCGCAGGTCGCTGCCGTCCACGACGAACCAAGGCTTGTCGCCGTAGCCGTTCGCCAGGCGCAGCATCGCGAAGGCGACCAGCATCGCGCAGCCGAGCACCGCGAGACGGCGCTCCCGCGTGGGCGTGGCGACGCCGGGCAGGAACCACGGGCCGACCGCGTAGCCGAGCACGATGACGCCGATCCACGGCAGCATTGGATAGGTCGTCTTGGCGACCAGCCCGAGGGGAAGCGCGATGACGTCGCGCTGGTGCAGCAGGGCCCAGACGGGAAACAGCGGCTGGTCCGGTAGGAGCCGGATCGGGTCGAAGAGGTTGTGCCCGCACACGATCACGAGCCCGACCGCGACGAGAACCCGGCGCGGCAGGCCGATCAGCGCCGCCAGGACGATCATGCACACGCCGATGCACCAGATCACCTGGAGCCAGAGCGTCGGGCTTGCCACGCCCCAGTACAGTTCGGAGAGGTAGAACACCTCGAAGGCCATCAGCACGAGGCCGCGTTTCACCAGATAGGCGCGCGTCTCCGCCAGGGTGTGCCGGGTGCCGAACAGGTACGCGGCTACGCCCGTCAGCACGACGAAGACCGGCGCGCACAGGCTGACCGCGAGGCGGGCCAGAAACAAGGCCGGCAGGGCGGTCCAGGCGTCGACCGGATCGGCGACCGGCACGTGCAGGAACCAGGTCTCGCGCAGGTGGTCGAGGAGCATCAGCACCATCACCAGCCCGCGCAGGGCGTCGATGGAGGCGATGCGTCCGGTCGCGGCCGATGCCTCTGTCGACGCCTCAAGCGTTCGCGGGTGCACGCCCATCAGAAGCGCGCCGTCATGCTGACGGTGACCCGACGCGGCTCGCCGACGCCGACCCAGAAGCTGTTGTAGGAGCGCTCGTAGTAGGTCTCGTCGAAAATGTTGTCGACGTTGATCCCGAAGCGCAGGTTCTCGTAGCGGTAGTAGGCCAGCGCGTCCGTCAGGACGTAGCCAGGCAGACGGAAGCGCTCGTTGCCGCTGTCGCCGAGGCGCGAGCCGACGGTCCGAAACCCGCCGCCGAACCCGAAGCCCTTCCAGTCGCCCGCATGGACCTCGTGGACGCCGAGCAGGCTGCCCGAATGGCGTGGGATGTTGAGGAGCGGCGAGCCGACCCGCAGGACCTCGTCGCGTGTGACCTGGGCATCGATGAAGGCGTAGCCGCCTATGATGCGAAACTCGGGCGTCACCTGACCGACGACGCTCAGGTCGAACCCCTGGCTGCGCACGGCGCCGGCCGCGATCTGGAAGAAGAAGTCCCGCGGGTCGGTGGTCAGCACGTTCTCCTTCTCGATGTGGAAGGCCGCACCGGTGACGCTGAGGCCCGTGAAGAGGTCGAGCTTGGCCCCCACCTCGTAGGCGAAGCCCGTCTCCGGGGCGAAGGGCCGCGTCGCGCTGTCGAAGCCGGTGTTCGGACGGAAGGAGGCGGCGACGTTGCCGTAGAGCGAGAGGAAGGAAAGCGGCTGGTAGACGAGACCGGCACGAGGCGAGAAGCCGGTGCGGTCCTGCTCCGTGCGCTCGCCTCCGACCTTGTCCCGGAAGGTCTGGTTGTAGAAGTCGGTCCGGTTGCCGAGGAGCAGCTTCCATTCGGGGCTGAGGGCGATCTGGTCCTGCAGGTAGACCGCCGTGTTGCCGACGTTCTCGCTGGCACTGTAGCGGCGCGTGAAGGGCGGCTTGGGTTGGCCGTAGACCGGGCTGAACAGGTCGAGCGCGAACGGGTCGAGGCGCGGGGTCGAGCGAAGCAGGTTCTCGGTGCTGTTGTAGCGCTCGTGCTCCAGGCCTAGCAGCAGGGTGTGGGCGAACGGCCCGGTGTCGAAGCGCCCGACGAGCTCGGCCTGGCCGATGGCCACGCCCCATGTGAAGTCGTGGCGGCGGAACTCGCGCAGAAGGGTCCGCCCGTCGTCGAGCAGGCCGGTCGCGCCGGTCTGCAGGCCGGTCAGGCTGCCGGTGTTGAAATGCCCGGCGACCCGAAGCTGCCAGTCTGGAGTGAAGGCGTGCTCCAGGCGCACCTGCATGATCCCGCTCTCCGACACGGAGTTGTCGCCCGGCTCGCCGAAGAAGCGCGAGCGCGGGACGAGGCCGAGGCGGTTGTTCACCGCGACCGTCCCGCGGTCGAAGGTCTGGCGGTTGCGCAGGTACTGCGTCTCGACGGTCAGCTTCGTGTCCGGGCTGATCTGCCAGCTCACGACCGGAGCCGCCAGGACGCGGTCGCCGTCGACGTAATCGCGAAAGCTGTCCTGTCGGGCGAGCGCGCCGTTGAAGCGGTAGAGGATCGTGCCGTCCTCGCTCAGGGGACCGCCGGCATCGACCGTGGTACGCGCCGTGCCGAAGCTGCCGAACAGGGTGCCCATCTCGACGAAGGGCAATGCGACGGGCTGCTTGGTGAGGATATTGACGGTGCCCCCCGGGTCGCTGCGGCCGTAGAGTGCGCCGGCCGGGCCTTTGAGCACCTCGATGGACTGGACGTTCTGCGTGTCGGGCGCGCCGTTGTAGCCGCGGGCGATGTTGAAGCCGTTGAAAAAGATGTCCTGGGTGGCGAAGCCGCGCACGGAGTACAGGGCGAGGTTCTGGGCGCCGAAGTCGTTCTGCTTGCCGACCGCGGGCACGTAGTCGAGGGCGCGCTCCACGCGGGTGGCGGCAGTGTCGCGCAGGACCTCCCGGGGCACGACGTCGACCTGCTGCGGCACGTCGCGCCGAAGCGTCACGGTCTTTGTGCCGCTATAGAGTTCCTCCACCCGATAGGTCGGCGTGGCGGTGAAGGTGCCCTCGACGGAGATCTGATCGAGTACGACGGACGTTTCGACAGATTCCCTCCGCGCGCCCTGGGCCCAGACCGGGCCGCCGCTGGCAATGGCGAGTGCGACGGAGGTGGCGGATAGGCAGAGCCGGAGCAGCGATTTCGGGCGGGACACAGGAAGCTGACCTCGGGCGACGGCAGTGGCACGTCACCGCGAACGAGGCCTGGGCGATCACCCCCGGGGGTGGCGCTTCAACACCCGCCGAGGCACCCCGCCCAGCGTGTTTCGCGTGTGACCACGGCTGACGGCAGGTCTCCTGGCTCGCGGGTCACCGCCCTCTCACCGTCTTCCCGGGTGGATGACCCAGTGACGTGGTGGTGGAGAGCTCGCCGCTTACAGTTGCGGGGGCAGCCGCGGCATCGGAGCGAACCCCTCACCGCGTTCCCTTTTGATCCCCGAAGGGAACCGTCGCGGCTCGGCTATTCGGGTTGGGTATGGGCTGTCAATTCACCGGGCCGCCCTTCCCAGAGCGAACTCGCCGCCTCGGGCCCATGCCTGTGATCCGTCCATATGGGCGGCTACTCGACCTTAAGGCGCTTGGCGGCCGCCGGGCACAGGAGCTTGAACTGTTCCACCAAGGGCGGCATGCCCGAGGCGCATGATGTGTCGGCATCGGGCCCGAGCGGAAAGCGGGCCTTGCCGCCCTGGCGGTCGCCGTAACGATAGCTCACCGTCCCGGACCGGCAGTTCGCCTCGGCGGTCATCGTGGCCCGGCCTTCGCTGCGCAGGTACTTCGCGACACACTGGGCCGTCGTGAGCTTGCCGCCGTACTGCTTGGTTTCGCCACCCGGGTCGCGCTCGCAGTATTCCTGAAGGTCGGCCTTCGTGACGATGCCCTGGACGGTGGCCCGCGCCGTTTCGATGCCGTCGCGCTCGACCACCGTGCCGTTCCACCCCTTGCAGGACGCAAGCGGGAAGTCCCCGGCCGCCCAGGCATGGCCGGCGCCGAGCGCCACGGCGGCAAGTCCGATCCAACGCATGTCGCACCCCGTGTTCCGGTCCCGCACGCCGCCTGCGCCAAGGAACGTTTGCAAGGCTTGCGACGCCTTATCCACGGCAATCCACAAAGGCGTGTCGTCGCAAGCTCGGCCGCTTGCGGCAGGTTGAACCTTCGTGTTCCTATTTTGTTCTAAAGCGGATTCGGAGGTCCACCATGCAGGTCAGCGGCATCGTAGTCGGGTTGCCCACACCCATCCCGATGCTCGCCAAGGCCGTTCGAGCCGGCTTCCCGAGCCCGGCCGACGACTTCGTCGAGGAGGAGATCGACCTCCAGCGGCTGCTGATCACCAATCGGCCGGCGACCTTCCTGGTACGGGTATCGGGCGACAGCATGCTGCTTGCCCGACTGTTCGACGGCGACCTCGCGGTGGTGGACCGGTCCCTGACCCCGCGCAACGGCGACGTGGTGGTGGTCGACGTGGACGGCGAGCGCAGCTTCAAGGTCTGGTCCCGGCGCGGGCCGAGGGTGATCCTCTCCTTCGCCAACCCCCGCTTCCCGGAATACCGCCTCGCCCCGGACGCCGTAGTCGAGGTCTGGGGCGTCGTCTCCGGCTCGATCAACCCGAGGCGCCGCGCGGAATGACCGGTGGCCGGGCCTACGCGCTGTCGGACGGCAACTCGTTCTACTGCTCCTGCGAGCGGGTCTTCGACGCGCGCCTGGCCCGGCTGCCGGTCATCGTGCTCAGCAACAACGACGGATGCGCCATCGCCCGCACGATTGAGGCCAAGGCGCTCGGCATCCGCATGGGCGAGCCCTTCTTCAAGATCCGTGACATGTGCCGGGTCCGGGGCGTGCGGGTCTACTCCTCGAACTACGCCCTCTACGGGGACATGAGCGCCCGCGTGAACGAGGTCTACCGGCGCTTCTCGCCGCGCATCGAGGTCTACTCCATCGACGAGAGCTTCCTGGACCTCTCCGACGTGAGGGAACGGGAGAGGGTGGCGCTCGCCCGGGACATGCGCGAGACCGTGCGCGCCTGGACGGGCATCCCGACATGCGTCGGAATCGGGGCCACCAAGACGCTCGCCAAGCTGGCCAACCACGTCGCCAAGAAGGTGCCCGAGCTCGGCGGGGTCTGCGACCTGACCGACCCGGTCCAATACGACCACTGGATGGTCCGCATCCCGCCCGGCGACATCTGGGGGGTCGGGCCGGCGAACGCGCGGAAGCTGGAGGCGCTGGGCTGCGAGAGCGTCGCCGACGTGCGCGACCTCGACACCCGGGCGGCGCGCAAGGCCATGACGGTGGTCGGGGAGCGGCTGGTTCAGGAACTTCGTGGGGTGGCATGCCTCGACCTGGAGGAGGTCGCCTTGACCAGAAAGGGCTGCGCCGTCACCCGGAGCTTCTCCGACCGCGTCGAGGATCTCGCGACGATGGAGCAGGCTGTCGCCACCCATGCCGCCAGGCTGGGCGAGAAGCTGCGCGCCGGCGGGCTCGGGACCGACCATGTCACGATCTTCTTCCACACATCGGAGCATGACCGCGGCCGGCCGCAGCGGTCAGTCTCGACGGTGGTGACCCTGCCGGAGGCGTCGAACGACACCCTGGTGCTGGTGAGGGCGGCGACTTTCGGCGTGCGGAAGGTCTGGCGGGACGGATACCGCTACTCCAAGGCCGGCCTCGTCACGACCGACTTGGTGCCGCTGGCGAACTCGCAGCGGGCCTTCCCGGGACTGGGGCAACTCGACCGCGAGCACGGCGCCGCGCTGATGCAGGCGCTGGACGCCTGCAACCGTCGTTTTGGGCGTGGCGCCGTCGTCCCGGGGACAGCCGGTTTTGCTCCCAAGCGCGCGTGGTCGACGAAGTTCGAGATGCGCTCGCCCCGCTACACCACCAGGGTCGACGAGGTGCCCGTGGTGCTGGCGGCCTAGCCGAAGGGCCGACCTCGACGTTCCGGTCGTTGTGGATCCCTGTCCGCCGCACTTGCCCGACCGCCCCGGCCAGGACACGGTCGTCCCCCCCCCCCACGGAGCCAACGCCATGATACCCGCCGCCGAGCCCCCGTCCGCCTGATCCCCGGAGTGCCGCCGCGTGCCGAGCCTCCGCAACCCGCGAGGCTCGCATGTCACGACAGGTCTTTGTTTCCGACACCCATTTCGGTCACCGCGCGATCCTGTCGCCCGGGATGCAGGCCCCCCGTCCGTTCGCCTCCATCGAAGAGCACGACGAGACGTTGATCGCGAACTGGAACGCCGTCGTCCGGCCGGATGACACGGTCTGGCACCTGGGCGATTTCTGCTACCGCTGCGGCGAGGACTACGCTCGCTCCGTCTTCGGTCGCCTTCGTGGCAAGTGTCGCTTCCTGGTTCGCGGCAACCATGATCGGATCGGCGCGCGACTGCCCTGGGACGGCGCCTTCGATGTCGCCCGGGCCGTCGTCCCGGGAGCTGACGGGGTCCCCCAGGGCGTATGGCTGAGCCACTACGCCCACCGCGTTTGGCCGCGCATGCACCGCGGCGACCTGCACTTCTTCGGGCACTCGCACGGCACGCTGCCGGGCACCGCCGCCAGCACGGATGTCGGCGTCGATTGCTTCGGCTTCCGGCCCGTCACCATCGACGAGATCCGCGTCCGCCTCGCAGAGAACGCCCAGGCCGAGGGAAGCGTGTCATGACCGCGTCCCGACTCTGGGTCTTCAGCGACCTACACCAGGACTGGCCGGATAACGCCTGGGATCTGGCCGCCCACGCGCCGCCGGGTGGCTTCGACGTGGCGGTGGTCGCCGGCGACGTGCACATGCCGCTGATGCGCGCCCTGGACTGGCTCGGCGAACGCTTACCCGGCGTGCCGGTCGTCTAGGTTCCGGGCAACCATGACTTTTGGTGGGACCGCGGCGAGGAGCGCTACACCATACACGACCAGCTCGCCCGGGGACGAAACCGTGCCGCCGCGCTCGGCATCCACCTGCTGCTTGACGACGCCGTCCTGATCTACGGCGTTCGCTTCCTGGGTGGCACCCTCTGGACCGACTTCCAGATGGGCTCCTTTTCGCAGACGCACGCCTTCCGCACCGCCCAGGGCCGTGACGGCATGGTGGACTACCGCCGCATCCGCACCGGGCCGCGCTCACGCGACCGGATCGAGCCTGAGGAGGTCCTTGGCATGCACCGCGCGACCCGTGCCTTCCTGGACGCCGAGTTCGCCCGCCCGCACGATGGCCGGACCCCGGTGGTAACCCACCACGCCCCGCACCCGGGCAGCCTGGCGGACCGGCACGCTCACCTCGCCTGGTGCGACGCCTCCGACCTGACGGCGCTGATCGAGGCGGGCGGCCCGGACCTGTGGGTTCATGGCCACGTACACCAGCACGTCGACTACCAGATCGGTCGTACCCGCGTCGTCTGCAATGCCAGGGGGCATGTCGAGGAGCGGACGGATTTCATCCCCGGCCTCGTCATCGAGCCTGGCTTCGGCTGACTGCGCCACGGTTAGAGCGTTTTCGGTTTGGACTGATTCGGGTGGCTGGGGTTCACGGACAGGCGATGGACTGATTCACTGATCGCTCTGAGGGGAGGAGCGACGGATGGGACGACCCTACAGCCTGGACCTGCGGGAACGGGTGGTGGAAGCTGCCGCAACGTCCTCGCGCCGACAGGCGGCGGCGCGTTATGGGGTGGGCGTCGCGACCTCGATCCGCTGGATGGCCGCGCTTACGACGACCGGGACGGTCGCTCCCCGTCTGCAGGGACGGGCGCGCCGCTCGAAGCTCGATCCGCACGAGGCCTTCCTGCGCGGTCTGATCGACGAGCAGGCCGACATCACCCTGGAGGAGATGCGCGTCCGGCTTCGTGATGAGCACGATCTCGCGGTCGGGCTCGGGACCCTGTGGAGTTTCCTCGACGCACGCGACCTCACCTACAAAAAAAGACAGCCCACGCCGCCGAGCAGGAGCGGCCGGACGTGAAGGCCGCCCGCGAGGCTTGGTTCGAGGGCCAGATCGACCTCGATCCGGCCCGCCTCGTGTTCCTCGACGAGACTTGGACCTCGACCAACATGGCCCGCCTACGCGGACGCTCTCGCCGCGGCGAGCGGCTACGCTCGCCCGTGCCGCATGGCCACTGGAAGACCACGACGCTGGTGGCGGGCCTGCGCCTGTCGGGAATCGCCGCGCCGTTCGTGCTCGACGGGCCGATCAACCGGAACGCCTTCCAGGCTTACGTCGACCGCGTCTTGGTGCCCGAACTCATCCCCGGCGACGTCGTCATCATGGACAACCTCGGCAGCCACAAGGGACCGGGCGTGCGGGCGGCGATCGAAGCGGCAGGCGCGCGCCTGCTGTTCCTTCCGCCCTACAGCCCCGACTTCAACCCGATCGAGATGGCCTTCTCCAAACTGAAGGCCCTCTTGCGCAAGGCGGCCGAACGCACCGTCGAGGGACTGTGGTCGGCCATCGGCCGCCTCGTCGACCTCATCACGCCAGACGAGTGTGCCAACTTCTTCGCCGCAGCAGGATACGAACCAGATTAAACCGAAAACGCTCTAGTACTACAGCCGGGTTTTGCGCGGCTCACGCTTTTTGATTGGTCGTTTGGCCATTCGGGTCCGCCGTCGCCAATGGGCGCGTCTTGCCCGCTGCTGATGGCGTCGTCGCCAGACGGACCAGCGCAGGATCGCGGCGGTGTCGGGCGGAGGCAGGCCGACGAGAGCGGCCAGCAGGCGTCGGATCTCGGGCACGGTCAGGGGCAGCAGATCCGCGGCGAGGTTTGTCGTGACCACGCCCCCCGATAGCCGCCCGGCGCAGGGCGGCGAGGTAGGCGTGGGCGAGCATCGCCAAGGTGACGTGCCGGTGCCAGCCGGGATACGAGCGCACCTCGTACTGGTCGAGCCCGACCTCGCCCTTGGCCTGCTCGAAGTTGCTCTCGATCGTCCAGCGCCAGCCGGCGATCCGTACGAGGTCGCAGAGCGGTGTGCCTGCTGGTGCGTGGGTCAGGTAGAAGGTCGGCTCGTCCGGATCGGTCAGTGAACGACGGACCAGAAGCGCGCACTGGAAGCCTTGCGCGGCCCCGCGATAGGGGAGACAGGCCCAGTCGTACAAACGCGGTCCCTTGGCACCGTCACCCGCGCTCAGGCGCTGCCAGAGAGGCGGGGCGTTCCCAGGCCGCGCGTCGACCTGATCGGCAAACCACTCTGTCACGGGGCGCATGGCCAGTCGCTGACCCGATGTGACGGTCAGGACGTAACCAACCCGGTGATCTTCCGCCCAACGGCGGATGGCGCGGTCGCCCCCGTAGACGCTGTCGCCCGCGATCCAGGCAAACGGCAGTTCGGCCGCGCGCGCCCGCTCCAGCATGCCAAGGCCGAGCGCTGGCTTGGTCTCGAACGCAACCGCGTCCGGCACGTGCGCGGCGCGGCAGCGCGCACGGTCGTCCGTCCAGGACTTGGGCAGGTAGAGCGCCCGGTCGATCAGGGCATGGCCGTGCCGTCCGGCATAGCCCAGGAACACCCCGACCTGCGCGTTCTCGATCCGTCCGGCCGTGCCGGTGTACTGCCGTTGCACGCCAGCCGACTTGATCCCTTTCTTCAAGAAGCCGGTCTCATCGAGCACGAGCACAGCGTTCGGATCGCCCAGGTGATCGGCCACGTAGCTCTGTAGGTCGTCGCGCACGGCGTCCGCGTCCCAGCGCACCCGGCTCAGGAACTCCTGGACCCCATCGGGCGTAGCATCGCCCGCCGCTTCCGCCAGTTGCCAGCCGTTCTTGCGCTCGACCGGCGCCAGGAGGCCGCGCAGGTAAGCCTCGACCCGTCGGCGCGGCTCGGCCCGCCCGAACCGGCTGCCAATCCGCTCCAGCACCTCGTCAAAACTCTGCGCCCAGCCCGCTGCATCCGCTCCCATCAGCCGCCTCATGGCCTACCTCCGCCATGACAACGCACAAAACCCGGCTGTAGTACTAGNCGTCAAAACTCTGCGCCCAGCCCGCTGCATCCGCTCCCATCAGCCGCCTCATGGCCTACCTCCGCCATGACAACGCACAAAACCCGGCTGTAGTACTAGCCCGTTGGGCTAGGTTTGGGTGCCCGCACGAGGTTGACGGCACCAGGGCCGCGGGCCGATAGCGGCGGCAGCTTTTTCCGCCGTCGAAACGCCCGCTCCGCCCATGATGGACAAGACCTTCGATCCCGCCGCCGTCGAGGCGCGCGTCTCCGCGGCTTGGGAACAGGCGGACGCCTTCAGGGCCGGCCGCCCCGAGCGCGCGGGCGCCGAGCCCTATTGCATCATGATCCCGCCGCCGAACGTGACGGGCTCGCTGCATATGGGCCACGCCCTCAACAACACGATTCAGGACATCCTGGCCCGGTTCGAGCGGATGCGCGGGCGCGACGTGCTGTGGCAGCCCGGCATGGACCATGCCGGCATCGCCACGCAGATGGTGGTCGAGCGCAAGCTCGCCGAGACCGGGCAGCCGGATCGCCGGACCTTGGGGCGCGAAGAGTTCCTGCGCCGGGTCTGGGCCTGGAAGGAAGAATCCGGCGGCACCATCATCGGCCAGCTCAAGCGGCTCGGCGCCTCCTGCGATTGGTCGCGGGAGCGCTTCACCATGGACGAGGGCCTGTCGCGCGCCGTCCTCAAGACCTTCGTGGATCTCCACGCGCAGGGGCTGATCTACCGCGACAAGCGCCTCGTGAACTGGGACCCGAAGTTCCAGACCGCGATCTCCGACCTCGAAGTCCAGCAGATCGAGACCAAGGGCCATCTCTGGCACTTCGACTATCCGGTCGTGGACAAGGCCGGAAACGAGACCGGCGACATCATCACGGTCGCGACCACCCGCCCCGAGACCATGCTCGGCGACACCGCCGTCGCGGTCCACCCGGAAGACGAGCGCTACGCCGCGCTCGTCGGAAAGCGCGTCCGCCTGCCGCTCGTCGGCCGCCTGATCCCCATCGTCGCCGACAGCTACTCCGATCCGGAGAAGGGCACCGGCGCGGTCAAGATCACGCCTGCCCACGACTTCAACGACTTCGAGGTCGGCCGCCGCGCTGGGGTCGCGGCCATCAACATCCTCGACCCCGAGGCGCGCATCCAGATCGCCGGCAACGCCGCCTTCCTCGATAGCGCGGCACCTGAGGACGCCGCGATGGCGCTGGACGGCCTGGAGCGGGAGAAGGCGCGCAAGCAGGTCGTCGCCCTGATGGAGGAGCGCGGGCGCCTGCGCGCTATCGAGCCCAACACCCACGCGGTGCCACACGGCGACCGCTCCGGCGTCGTGATCGAGCCCTATCTCACCGACCAGTGGTACGTGAACGTCAAGCCGCTGGCCGAGCGTGCGCTCCAGGCGGTGCGCGACGGGCAGACCAAGTTCGTCCCCGAGAACTACGAAAAGATCTTCTTCCAGTGGCTGGAGAACATCGAGCCGTGGTGCATCTCGCGCCAGCTCTGGTGGGGCCACCAGATCCCAGTCTGGTACGACGACCAGGGCAATTGGTTCGTGGCCGGTAGCGAGGCGGAGGCGCTTGCGCAGGCTGAGGCCAAGCACGGCCGCCCGGTCGCGTTGACCCGCGACCCCGACGTCCTCGACACGTGGTTCTCCTCGGCGCTCTGGCCGTTCTCGACGCTCGGCTGGCCCGACGCCACGTCTGAGCTCGCCCGGTTCTACCCGACCAACACCCTGGTGACCGGCAAGGACATCATCTTCTTCTGGGTCGCCCGGATGATGATGATGGGCCTCCAGCTCACCGACCGCGCGCCCTTCGACACCGTCTACCTGCACACCCTCGTCCGCGACGAGAAGGGTGCCAAGATGTCGAAGTCGAAGGGCAACGTGGTCGATCCGGTCGATCTGATCGACCGCTTCGGCGCCGACGCGCTCCGCTTCACGCTCGCCGCGCTCGCAGCCCCCGGCCGCGACATCAAGCTCGGGCCACAGCGCGTCGAGACCTATCGCAACTTCGCGACGAAGCTCTGGAACGCCGCGCGCTTCGCCGAGCTGAACTGCTGCGCGCTCCGAGCCGACTTCCGCCCCGAGGCCGTCAAGGAGACGCTGAACCGCTGGGCGCTCACCGAGGCCGCCAAGGCGGTCGCCGAGGTCGCCCAGGGCATCACGGTCTATCGCTTCAACGACGCGGCGGCGGCCGCCTACCGCTTCGTCTGGAACGTGTTCTGCGACTGGTATCTCGAGCTGGCGAAGCCCGTGCTCCAGGGCGAGGGCGTCGATCCGGTGGCGCGCGCCGAGACGCAGGCCACCGTCGCCTTCCTGATCGACCAGATCGCCAAGCTGCTGCACCCGTTCATGCCCTTCCTCACGGAGGAGCTGTGGGCGATCAAGGGCGAGGCGCTGCCCGGGAACCGCAGCCTGCTCGCGCTCGAATCCTGGCCCGACCTGTCGGGCCTCGCGGATGCCGAGGCCGAGGCCGAGATCGGGTGGTTGGTCGATCTCATCTCCGAAGTCCGTTCGGCCCGCTCCGAGACCAGCGTGCCCGCCGGCGCCCAGGTGCCGCTGGTGATGGTCGCGGCCGACGCCACCGTGCGCGCCCGCCTCGACCGCTGGAGCGAGACGCTGGTGCGCCTCGCCCGCCTGTCCGAGATCGGACACGCGGATGCGCCGCCGAAGAACTCAGTGCAGCTCCTCGTGCGCGGCAGCGTCGCCGCCCTGCCGCTGGAGGGCATCGTCGATCTCGGCGCGGAAGTCGCCCGCCTGAAGAAGGAAGGCGGCAAGGCCAGGTCCGAGATCGCCAAGCTCGACGGCAAGCTCAACAACGCCGACTTCATCGCCCGCGCGCCGGAAGAGGTGGTGGACGAGCAGCGCGAGCGCCGCGAGGCCGAGGCCGCGCGGCTGGCCAAGATCGAGGAAGCGCTCGCCCGCCTCACCGACGCGTGAGGCGGCTCGGCCGCGTCCTCGCCGGATTCCTCGTCGCGCTCGTCGCCCTGGTGGGGTTGAGCGCGGTGTGGACGGCGAGGCCCGGCGATCCGGCGCTTTACCCAACGAACGAGTCCGAGGCCGAGACGGTGCTCCTCGTCAGCCACGGCTGGCATTCCGGGATCGTGCTGAGCCGCGAGAGCGTGACGGGGGAGGGGGCGGGCAGCGCCTTGCGCAACGTCTCCACCCGCTTCCGCGACTTTTCGCAGCTCGAATTCGGCTGGGGCGAAGCCCGTTTCTACCGGGCGACGCCGACGCTCGCGGCCTTCGACTGGCGCCTCGCGCTCAGCGCGCTGTTCACCCCCGGCGGCAGCGACGGCGTGATCCAGGTGGTCGGCCTGGAGCGCCCCGCCCGCGACTCGTTTCCGAGCGCCGACATCGTGCCGGTCCGCGTTTCCCGCGGCGGCCTCGCCCGGCTGCTCGCCCGCCTGGAGGCGAGCTTCAAACTTACAGAAAATCAGCCGGTCGATCTCGGCCCCGGCCTCTACGGGCCGAGCCTGTTCTATGAGGCCAACGGCCGCTTCTCGTACAGCAACGTCTGCAACCACTGGGCCGCGGACCTGCTCGACGCGGCGGGCGTGCCGACGACGCCCGTGCTCGACACGCACCCGCTCGGCCTGCTGGCGGACCTGCGCTGGCGAGCCGGCGTGGAGCCGCTGGCACGCCTCGCGGAATGATCCGCCACCTGTCCAAACCGTAACCTTCGCGCCACCCCGGCGTCAGGCGCGCCTCCCTAGAACCGCATCCACGGCCTGCCGCTGCGACGGTCGGCCAAGAGTTTTCGGAGAGACCCGTCCATGACCCTGACCGTTCGCCGCCGCGCCCTCGCCTCCGTCGCCGCGGCCGCCCTCGTCGCGGGGGGCGCCGCCGGCTTCGGCCTCACCCCGCCCGCGACCCCGGCCTACGCCCAGGCCCTGCCGCAGACGCCGATTACCGCGCCCCAGCACCCGCCGGGTTCGTTCGCCGACGTGGTGGACAAGGTGAAGCCCGGCGTCGTCGCCGTGAAGGTGAAGCTCAACGCCGACGCCAGCGACGACGATGACACCCCCGGCAACGGCAACCTCCAGCAGGTGCCGCCGCAGCTGCGCGAGTTCTTCAAGCGCTTCGGCCAGGGCGGCGGACAGAACGGGCCGCAGGGCCGCAATGCCCCGCAGCAGCGCGGCGAGCGCGGCGCGGTCGGCTCCGGCTTCATCATCTCCGGCGACGGCTACGTGGTCACCAACAACCACGTCGTCGACAAGGCCAAGACCGTTCAGGTGACGCTCGACGACAGCCGCACCCTCGACGCGAAGGTGATCGGCAAGGACCCGAAGACCGACCTCGCGCTCCTCAAGATCACCGAGGGCGGCACCTACCCCTACGTCCAGTTCGGCAAGGGAGCCCCGCGCGTCGGCGATTGGGTGGTGGCGATCGGCAACCCGTTCGGCCTCGGCGGCACGGTGACGGCCGGCATCGTCTCGGCCCGCGGTCGCGACATCGGCGCCGGCCCCTACGACGACTTCCTGCAGATCGACGCGCCGATCAACAAGGGCAATTCCGGAGGGCCCACCTTCAACGTCAACGGCGAGGTCGTGGGCGTGAACACCGCGATCGCCTCGCCGTCCGGCGGTTCGGTCGGCCTCGCCTTTGCGATCCCCGCCGAGACGGTCCAGGCGGTGGTCGATCAGCTCCGCACCGACGGCAAGGTGGTGCGCGGCTATCTCGGCGTGCAGGTCCAGCCGGTGACGAAGGACATCGCCGACGGGCTGGGCCTCGACAAGGCCAAGGGCGCGCTGGTCGATCACGCCGAGAACGGCACGCCCGCCGCCAAGGCTGGCCTGAAGTCCGGCGACGTGATCGAGTCGGTCAACGGCACGCCGGTCAACGACGCCAAGGAGCTGTCGCGCAAGATCGCCGGCCTCAAGCCCGGCACGGCCGTGAAGCTCGCCTACCTGCGCAACGGCAAGAACGACGTTGCCACGGTCGAACTCGGCACGTTGCCGACCGACGGCAAGGTCGCGAGCCGCAGCAGCGACGACGACGCGACCAGCGGCCAGCCGCGGCTGGGCCTCAGCCTCGCCCCGGCGGGCGATGTCGGCCTCGGCGGCGACGGCGTCGCCGTGATGGAGGTCGATCCCTCCGGCCCGGCCGCGGCCAAGGGCATCGAGCAGGGCGACGTGATCCTGGATGTCGCCGGCACCAGCGTTTCGAAGCCCTCCGACGTGCAGGCGCAGATCAAGGCGGCGCAGGCCAACGGCCGCAAGGCGGTGCTGATGCGCGTGAAGAGCGCCAAGGGCCAGACCCGCTTCGTGGCTGTGGCCCTGACCACCAAGGAGGGCTGACCTCCGACCCGGCGGGATCAGCGACGGTCCCGCCGCATACCCTTGTGTTTTCCTCCTCCCGACTTCCGCCCGCTCTTCGGAGCGGGCGTTTCTTTGCTACGGGATAGGGGAGCCGCCTTCCGGGTCTGCCATAGGGTGGCGAACCCAGTCGTCGCCTGCGATTTCGATCGATCGCCGCAGGGACGGATCGTCGTCGATCCGCCGACACGGCTCCAACGCATCGGCCCCGACACCCCACGCGTGTCGTTGCGCACGCCTCTTGCTTGGGAGACCGGAACCCGCGGCATTCCGAACACTTCGGTTCTCGTCGCGGCCGACGTGCCGCCCTGCCGAGAGCGAGGATCGAGATGACGACCCTTCACCGGACCCTCCTCGGCGGACTTCTGGCATTCGGCGTGCTGGCTGTAGCGCCGGCCGAGGCGCGGCCCGGCTGGGTTTCCGGCACCTGGGTCTATGCCGACCTCTGCACGAGCCCCGAGGACGGGGCGCAGGCGGGGCGGCGCATCACTCTCAAGCGCTCGCCCAACGGCGACGGCCTGATCTACGAGGGCGCGGGGCTTCGGGTGCCGGTCCTCACCACGGTGACGGTGGACGACGCCACCAAGGACGTCGCCTTCCGGGTCGAGACCGAGGCCGGGCTGGTCAGCTTCCACGGCACCGCCGGACCGGAAGCTCTGGTCGGCACCCTCGACAGCGCCGCGGGTTCGCAACCCGTGCGCTTGAAGCGCGTCCTGCGCTCGCGCGCCCACGAGGCCTGCCCCGGCGAGACGACAGGCTCGATCAACTGATACCGCTTCTTCGCTCCCGGCATTGACGCCGGGGCCCCGCGGCGTGACTGAGACCGAAAGGTCGCGCCGCGGAGGACGCATTGACGGACGGCAAGCGCAGCTATCGGATCGCGATCATCCCCGGTGACGGCATCGGCAAGGAGGTCGTGCCGGAGGGCGTGCGCGTGCTGGAGCGGGTGGCCCGGCGACACGGCTTCGAGCTGCACCAGGACTGGTTCGACTTCGCTTCCTGCGACTATTACGAGGCCCACGGGCGGATGATGCCCGAGGACTGGAAAGCGCAGATCGGCTCGCACGACGCGATCTATTTCGGCGCGGTCGGCATGCCGGACCGGGTGCCCGACCACATCTCGCTGTGGGGCTCGCTGATCCTGTTCCGACGCGAGTTCGATCAGTACGTCAACCTGCGCCCCGTGCGTCTGATGCCGGGGGTGAAGAGCCCGCTCGCCGGCCGCGAGCCCGGCGACATCGATTTCTGGGTGGTCCGCGAGAACACCGAGGGCGAATATTCCAACGCGGGCGGCCGGATGTTTCCCGGCACGGATCGCGAGTTCGCGGTGCAGGAATCAATCTTCACCCGCCACGGCACCGATCGCATCCTGCGCTTCGCCTTCGAACTCGCGCAGAGACGGCCGAAGCGGCATCTGACCTCGGCGACGAAGTCCAACGGCATCTCGATCACCATGCCGTTCTGGGACGAGCGCGTGCGCGCCGTGGCCGAGAGCTACCCGGACGTGCGTTGGGACCAGTACCACATCGACATCCTGACCGCGCATTTCGTGCTGAACCCCGACCGGTTCGACGTGGTGGTGGCCTCCAACCTCTTCGGCGACATCCTCTCCGATCTCGGGCCGGCCTGCACCGGCACCATCGGCATCGCGCCGTCGGGGAACATCAATCCCGAGCGCAGGCATCCGTCGGTTTTCGAGCCGGTCCACGGCTCGGCCCCCGACATCGCCGGCCAGGGGCTGGCCAACCCGATCGGCCAGATCTGGTCCGGGGCGATGATGCTGGAGCATCTCGGCGAGCGCGAAGCCGCGGCCGAGATCGTCTCGGCGATCGAGCGGGTGCTCGCGGAAAAAACCCTGCGCACACGCGACCTCGGCGGCAACGCCGACACCGCGGCCTGCGGTAAGGCCGTCGAAGAGGCCTTGGGTTAGGAGCGCCGATCATGCGGCCCGTCGTCGTCACGGTGGCGATCACCGGCTCGGTCGCCCGCAAGGCCGACAACCCGACCGTGCCGATCACCCCGGCCGAGCAGATCGAATCGACGCAGGCTGCCTACGAGGCGGGCGCGGCCTTGGCCCACATCCACGTGCGCGAGGACGACGGGACGCCCTCGCACGATCCCGACCGCTTCGCCCGCGTGCAGGAGGGCATCCGCCGCCACTGCCCCGGCATGATCGTGCAGTTCTCGTCGAGCGGCGCCGAGCCGGACGCGGAGCTTCGCGGCGACTGTCTCGCCCACCGCCCGGACATGGCCTCGCTCACCACCGGCTCGACCAACTTCGCCGGCGGCGTCTACCAGAACCCGGCCCCCCTCTACACCGCGCTGGCCGAGCGAATGCGGGCGAACGGCGTGCGGCCGGAGATCGAGGTGTTCGATCTTTCGCACCTCCACAACGCCCGCCGCCTGATCGATTCCGGCCTCGCCGACGCGCGCACCCATATCCAGTTCGTGCTCGGCATCGCGGACGCGATGCCGGCAGACCCGCACTGCCTCGACCTGCTTCTCGCCGAAACCCGACGCCTCCTGCCACAGGCCACCTGGGGCGCCTTCGGCATCGGCCGCTTCCAGAGCGAGGCGGTCCGTTGGGCGCTGGCCCGCGGCGCCACCGGCATCCGCACGGGGCTGGAGGACAACATCCGCCTCTCGAAGACCGAACTCGCCGACGGCAACGCCGCGCTCGTGCGCCTCGCCGTGGCAATCTGCGCCGAACACGGCGCCCGCCCGGCGACGCCGGACGAGGCGCGGGCGATGCTGCATTTGAAGTGAAGCCGCTCGCTCCGTCGTGGCCCTAACTCGTTTCCACCCACCTCATCCTGAGGTGCGTAGCGAAGCGAAGCCTCGAAGGAGGGCGCCAGTTCGCTCGGCGATCCCAGAAGCCCTCCTTCGAGGCCGCTCCTCAGGATGAGGGCGAGAGAGGGAAAAACGCTGAACCGAGGTCGCAGCGATCCCGAAAAACCCCCCGCCCAAATCCCCGGACCGGTCCTCACACCGTCCTGAGCACTCGAGCGATTCGCGGAACGGTTTGTCGGCACCGGCCGTTGCGAGGCCGGTTTCGGCGCTGTGGGCAGCGTCGCGTAGGGGACAGGGACGTATCATGAGCAAGTTCTTACGCAGCACGGCCACGGCGGCCATCCTTGTGCTCGGCGCGGCGACGGCCATGGCCCAGGGCGGCGGCGCGGGCGGTGGCGCCGGAGGCGGAGCGGGCGGCGGCGCTGGCGGTGGCGGTGGCGCCGGAATGGGTGCCGGCGGCGGCGCCGGTGGCGGAGCGGGTGGTCCCGGCGGCGGTGCTGGCGGTGGCGCCATGCGCGGCGGCGAGGCCGGTGGCGCGGGCGGTGCCGGTGGCGCCATGCGCGGCGGTGAAGCCGGCGGCGGCGCGGGCGGTGCGATGCGCGGTGGCGAACCGGGCGGTGCCGGCGGCGCGATGCGGGGCGGTGAGCCGGGCGGTGCCGGGCGGGCGGGCGAGCCCGGTGGCAAGGGCGCGGCGGGCGAGCGCGGCGGTCGTGATGGTGCCGAGCGCGGTGAGCGTGGCGGCAAGGACGCCGCCGGTGAGAAGGGCGGTCGCGACGGTGCTGAGCGCGGTGAGCGTGGCGGCAAGGATGCCGCCGGCGAGAAGGGCGGTCGGGACGGCGCCGAGCGGGGCGAGCGTGGCGGCAAAGATGGCGCCGGCGAACGCGGTGGCCGTGACGGTGCCGAGCGCGGTGAGCGCGGCGGTCGGGACGGCGCGGCCGACCGCGGCGGTCGCGGCAGCAACGTCACCGAGGCTCGTGGCGCCTCGCGCAGCCTGAGCAGCACCCAGCGCACCGAGTTCCGTCAGTCGATCACCAGTTCCAACGTCACGCGGGTCACCAACGTGAACTTCGGGCTCGGCGTCGGCACGGCGATCCCACGCTCGATCTCGTTGCACCCGCTGCCCCCGGCGATCCTGACCCTCGTGCCGGCCTATCGCGGCTTCCAGTTCATCCTGGTGCGCGACGACATCGTCATCATCGATCCCGACACCTACGAGATCGTGGACGTGATCCCCGCCTGATCCGGTCCCGGATCGGCCGAAAGGGTCAGCGGAGAGGGCGGCGGAACATCGGTTCCGCCGCCCTCTTCTTTTGTCGCTCGGCAATCCGCCTCCGCCCGAAACGGCCAAGGACGCCCTTGCGGAACAGGTGGGGAACGTCTAGCCTGTTCGCGATTTGTTTTTCCGTGATCGGGCCGCGCCTCGGCGGCATTCGACATCAGGTGCCGCATGCTGACCCGCAAGCAACTCGAACTACTCCAGTTCATCCAGGCCCGGATGCAGGAAAGCGGCGTGCCCCCGTCCTTCGACGAGATGAAGGACGCGCTCGATCTCAAGTCGAAGTCCGGCATCCACCGCCTGATCATGGCGCTGGAGGAGCGCGGCTTCCTCCGCCGCCTGCCGAATCGCGCCCGCGCGCTCGAAATCCTGCGCATGCCCGACGCGCCGGCCGCCAAGCCCGCCGCCCCCGAACCCCGCCGCTTCACCCCGAGCGTGGTCGAGGGCGGGCTCGCCGGCAAGCCGCCGGCTCCGAAGGCGCCGCTGCTCCAGGCTCAGGACGGCGAGGGCCGCCCGGTGATCGTGCCGGTGATGGGCCGGATCGCCGCCGGTACGCCGATCTCGGCGATCGAGAGCCAGAGCCACACCATCGCGATGTCGCCGGATTTCCTGGCCGGGGGCGAGCATTACGCGCTCGAAGTGCGCGGCGATTCGATGATCGAAGCCGGCATCCTCGACGGCGATCTGGTGGTGATCCACAAGCAGGAGACTGCCAACAACGGCGACATCATCGTGGCGCTCATCGACGACGAGGAGGCGACCCTGAAGCGCCTACGCCGCCGCGGCTCCTCGATCGCGCTGGAGGCGGCCAACCCGGCCTACGAGACCCGCGTGCTCGGACCCGACCGGGTCCGCATCCAGGGCAAGCTCGTCAGCCTCGTGCGCCGCTACTGAGGCGAATCGGGCGCCGGTTCGGCGGACTCGGGGGTGGCCTCGGTACTCGCGGCCTGGGGTGTCGCGGGCGGTCCCGTGCCGGGCCGCTCCTGCCAGGGCTTGAGTGAGCCGGCGCTGCGGGCGTTGACGACCTCCGGCCCGGTCGGCCCGAGCCGGATCGCGGTCGCGCCGTTCGCGGCGAGATAGGCGCGGTCGATGCGCAGCGGCGTGGCGCAGTTCGGCGGGGCCGTCAGGCGGCTAATCAGGATGTCGGCGCGGGCGCAATCCTCGGGGAAGGCGCGCTTGTCCGTGACGAGGGCGACCTTGCGCCCGTCGGAGGCCGTCATGGTGCAGCCGAGGCGGTCGCAGCGAACATCAGGGCCGCCGCTCACGTCGGTGGCCTTGCGGGCGTCGCCGTCGGCCTTGAGCCACTGCTCCAGCACGAAGCCCGGCGGGCGCCCGAGCACGGCGAGCCGTCCGTCCGATCCACGAAGCGCCGCCCCGGCGCCGTTGCGGTCCACGTAGAGATCGAACCGTGCCGGGCTGGCCGCGAAGGCGAGGCCCAGCGCAGCGGGCAGGACGGCGAGCGCCCGCAGCCGCGAGACCGGAAGGGTCGCGACGAGGAGCGCGAGGGCCAGCAGCGTGAGTGCCCCGGTGCCGAAGGCCGGCAGAACGACATTGGCTTGGCCGAAATCCGCGATCCAGGCGGAGATGTCGAGCATGCCGCGCACGGCGAGCCCCATCAGCCACCAGACCGGCTTATCGAGGGCGAACGGATAGGCCAGCATCCCGAGGACGGCCGCGGGCATCACTGCGAGCGAGACGAGCGGCAGCGTCAGCGCGTTGCCGACGAGGCCGAAGGGCTGGACGGTCTGGAAGTGGTAGGTCGCGAACGGTGCGGTGGCGATCTGCGCGACCAGCGTCGTCGCCAACGTGCCGACGCTGACGGTCAGGGCCCAGGACAGGGCACGGGCGAGCCACGAGCCGCCCTCCCGGCGGAACAGCCGGCCATCGAGGAGCGGCGCGCAGGCGATCAACCCGGCCACCGCCCCGAACGACATCTGGAAGCTCGGGCCGAGCAGGGCTTCCGGTTCGCGGGCGAGCGCCAGGATGGCGGCGAGCGCGAGGTTGCGCATGCTCAGCGCCGGGCGATCGACCAGGATCGCGCCGAGCATCACCAGCGTCATGATGAGCGCCCGCTCGGCCGCCACGTCCCAGCCGGAGAAGGCGCAATAGGCGGTCACGCCCAGCATGGCGGCGCCGGCCGCGACCTTCTTGATGGGGAAGGCCAGCGCCAGGATCGGCACCAGGGCGAGCCCGGCCCGCATCAGCCAGAACACCACGCCCGCGGCGAGCACCATGTGCAGCCCGGAAATGGATACGACGTGGTAGATGCCGGCCGCGCGCAGCACGGCGTTGGTCTCTTCCGAGATCAGCCCGCGCTTGCCGGTCACCAACGCGGCCGCGACCGCGCCGGCCTGCCCGCCGATCGCCTCGGTGATGCGCCGGGTCAGCGTGTTGCGCGCCGCGTCGATCGAGGCCGCGAGGCGGAGGTCGGTCGCCAGCGGCACCGTCTGCGGCACGATCTCGACCTTGCCGGTGAGCGAGCCGACCGCGCCGATGCCGCGGAAATACGCGTCGCGGGCGAAGTCGTAGCCGCCGGGCCGCGCGGCCTCCGGCGGCGGCAGCAGGCGGGCGGTGGCGCGGATGGCATCGCCCGGCCGCACCACCTGCGCAGTGCGATAGGAGACCCGCACCCGCCGCGGGCGCGCGGCGTCGGCAAGATCGCCGAAACGCTCGACCCGCACGATCAGCCGCGCGCCGCCCTCGCGCTCGTCCAGCGCCTCCACCGTTCCGGCGAGAGGCGCGATGGTGGTGCGCGCCAGCACCGGCCCGGCGACCGAGGCCACGCGCCAGACGCCGGCGGCAAAGCCGAGGAAGGCGGCGGCGAGCCCGAGAACCAGCGCGAGCCAGACCGGTCGCGCCCGCAGCAACGGCGTGAGCCCGAGGCAGAGCGCCGCCGCGATGATGGGCGCGGCGAGCGAGGGCACCCCGTCGGTCGCCGTGAAGAACACGAGGATGCCGGCCCCGAAGGCGACGGCGAGCCACGGAAACAACCGCCGCTGCTCGGCCTCGCGACTGATCCCGCCGCGCAGCTCGTCGGCGGCAAATTCGAACAACCGCGCGGGGGCGGGGAGGCGGCCGGCGGCGAGCGCGGGCAGCGCCCCCCGCACCGTCCTGCCGCCGTCCTCCGCCATCGTCTCGCGCGCCCCGCTCGCCGCGCCGTGCCGCCCTGCGCGGCACCGATGACGATTTCTTAACGCATCCGCATCCTCGTGCTACACGCCCGGCACAGAGCAGCCGCGGCCGCCCTCCCGAAATCCCAGGTTTTTCAAGAAAAGATCGATGTCGGCACCCGTCGTCACGCGCTTCGCGCCCTCGCCCACGGGCTTTCTCCATATCGGCGGCGCGCGCACGGCCCTGTTCAATTGGCTCTATGCCCGCCGCTTCGGCGGCAGGATGCTGCTGCGGATCGAGGACACCGACCGCGAGCGCTCGACGCAGGGCGCCATCGACGCGATCCTCGACGGGATGCGCTGGCTCGGCCTCGATTGGGACGGGGAGGTGATCTACCAGTTCGCCCGCGCCGAGCGCCACCGCGCGGTCGCCGAGAGTCTGCTGGCCTCGGGCAACGCCTACCACTGCTACGCGACGGCCGATGAGCTGACCCAGATGCGCGAGACCGCCCGGGCCGAGGGCCGGGCGCCGCGCTACGACGGGCGCTGGCGCGACCGCGATCCGTCCGAGGCACCCGCAGGCGTCAAGCCGGTGATCCGCCTGCGCGCGCCGCTGGAGGGCGAGACCGTGGTGGAGGACGGGGTGCAGGGGCGCGTCACCTGGGCCAACCGCGATCTCGACGACCTCGTGCTGCTGCGCTCCGACGGCACGCCGACCTACATGCTTGCCGTCGTGGTGGACGACCACGACATGGGCGTCACCCAGATCATCCGCGGCGACGACCACCTCACCAACGGCGCGCGCCAGAGCCAGATCTACCGCGCGCTCGGCTGGGACGTGCCGGCCATGGCCCACATCCCGCTGATCCACGGGGCGGACGGGGCCAAGCTGTCGAAGCGCCACGGGGCGCTCGGCGTCGAGGAGTACCGCGACCGCGGCTACCTGCCCTCGGCGCTCCGCAACTATCTCGTGCGCCTCGGCTGGAGCCACGGCGACCAGGAAATCTTTTCGACCGAAGAGATGGTCGCGGCCTTCGATCTCAAGGCGATCGGCCGCTCGGCGGCGCGCTTCGACTTCACCAAGCTGGAGAGCCTGAACGGCCTCTACATCCGCGGCAGCGACGACGCGGCGCTGACGGATGCCATCGACGCGATCCTCCCCGCCCGCGGCCCCGAGCGTGGCCTGCCGACCCGCCTGACGCCGGAGCTGCGGGAAAAGCTGATCGCGGCGATGCCGGGGCTGAAGGAGCGCGCCAAGACCCTGGTCGAATTGTTGGACAGCGCCTTCTACCTCTACGCGCCGCGCCCGCTGGTGCTGGACGCCAAGGCCGAAGCCCTGCTCGCGGGCGACGCGCCGGAGCGGCTGCGCGCCCTGATTCCCGCGTTGGAGGCCCTGCCCGAATGGACGGCCGCCTCCACCGAGGCGGCGGTGCGGCGCTTCGCCGAAGAGGCGGGGGTCAAGCTCGGGCAGGTCGCCCAGCCGCTACGAGCGGCACTCACGGGGCGGGCTACGTCTCCGCCGGTCTTCGACGTGCTCGCCGTGCTCGGCCGCGACGAATCGCTGGCGCGCCTGCGGGATCGCGTGCCGGGCTGAGCGTCGGCTGCTGCAATGCCGGTGACAAATCGGCCCGGTTCTCGCATCTGCGAAGGACGGCAGGCACCCGCCCGTTGATGGGCGGGAGCCGATCCGCTAACCCGGAGTTCCAGTGAGCAGGCGCAGCTTTCCGCTGCGGCGCCACAACGGACGGGGAGGCGGCATCGGCTCCCGGTCCGGTGCTGTCCCCGTCGCGAGAAAGGTCCGCGTTCCCATGAGCGCTTCCGCCAGCACCATCATCGTGGGCGACAAACACGTCGAGCTCCCCGTCAAGTCCGGTACCATCGGCCCCGACGTGGTCGATATCGGCAAGCTCTACGCCCAGACCGGCAAGTTCACCTTCGATCCGGGCTTCACCTCGACCGCCTCCTGCGAATCGAAGATCACCTACATCGACGGCGACGAGGGCGTGCTGCTCTATCGCGGCTACCCGATCGAGCAGCTCGCCGAGCAGGGCGACTTCCTCGAGACCGCCTACCTGATGCTGTTCGGCGAGTTGCCGACCGCGGCCCAGAAGGCCGATTTCGACTACCGGGTCACGCGCCACACCATGGTGCACGACCAGATGAACCGCTTCTTCCAGGGCTTCCGCCGCGACGCCCACCCGATGGCGGTCATGGTCGCCTGCGTCGGCGCGCTCTCGGCGTTCTACCACGACTCGACCGACATCTCGGACGAGAACCAGCGCATGATCGCCTCGTTGCGCATGATCGCCAAGATGCCGACGCTGGCCGCGATGGCCTACAAGTACACCATCGGCCAGCCGTTCGTGTACCCGAAGAACGACCTCGACTACACCTCGAACTTCCTGCGGATGTGCTTCGCGGTTCCGTGCGAGGAATACGTCGTCAACCCGATCTACGCCCGCGCGCTCGACAAGATCTTCATCCTCCACGCCGACCACGAGCAGAACGCCTCGACCTCGACGGTGCGTTTGGCGGGCTCCTCGGGCGCTAACCCGTTCGCCTGCATCGCCGCCGGCATCGCCTGCCTGTGGGGGCCGGCCCATGGCGGCGCCAACGAGGCGGCGCTCAAGATGCTGATGGAGATCGGCCACCCCGAGAACGTGCAGAAGTACGTCGCCAAGGCGAAGGACAAGAACGACCCCTTCCGTCTGATGGGCTTCGGCCACCGGGTCTACAAGAACTACGACCCGCGCGCGCGCATCATGCAGAAGACCACCCACGAGGTTCTGAACGAGCTCGGGCTGAAGGACGACCTGCTGGAGGTCGCCGTGCAGCTCGAGCAGATCGCGCTCAAGGACGAGTACTTCATCGAGAAGAAGCTCTACCCGAACATCGACTTCTACTCGGGCATCACCCTCAAGGCGCTCGGCTTCCCGACCTCGATGTTCACGGTGCTGTTCGCGCTGGCCCGCACGGTCGGCTGGATCGCCCAGTGGGCCGAGATGATCGAGGATCCGTCCCAGAAGATCGGCCGTCCGCGCCAGCTCTATGTCGGCCCGGATCGCCGCGACTATGTGGGGATCGGCCAGCGCGGCTGATTCTTCTTTTGCGATGTTGGCGTACCGGCCTTGGGGTCGGTACGGTGGATGTCCGGCTCGGTGCGGCAATGAGCCGGCCGAACCGGCGTTCACGCCTGGAACGACAGCACCGCCCGCGTGCCGGGGCGGCCCGGCGCGTAGGTGAGCGCCGAGCGCAGGTTCGAGGCCATCGCCCGGATGATGCGGGAGCCGAGCCCCGTGCCCTTGGCCTCGCCCTCGCCGGTCCAGCCGATGCCGTCGTCCTCGACGGCGAGCGAGAGGGTGTCGGCGTCCTGCCGCTCGACGGTGACGCGGATCTCGCCCGCAGCCTCGGCCGGATAGGCGTATTTGTAGGCGTTGGTGACGAGTTCGGTGACGACGACGCCGAGCGAGACCGCCTTGTCGGTGGCGAGCCGGATCGGCTCGGCCTTGAGCCGGATGGCGTGGTCGCGGCCCGACGCCTTCATGGCGAGCTGCAATTCCTCCACGAGGCCGCTGAGGTAGGCGTCGAGCTCGACCGCCTCGACGTCCTGCGAGGTGTAGAGCCGACGGTGGATGCCGGCGATGGCGGAGATGCGCGCCTGCATCTCTTCCAGCGCGTCCTTGGCCGCCGGGTCCTTGACCGCGCTGGTCTGCATCCGGGCGAGCGCGGCCACCAGGGTCAGCGAGTTGGCGACCCGATGGTTGACCTCGCGCAGCAGCAATTCGGCCCGGTCGCGGGCCTCGCGCACGGCGGCCTCGGCCCGCTCCTTGTCGCGCCGCATCGCTTCGGCGCGCAAAGCCGTGTCGATGGCCTCACCCAGGAGTTCGCGGAACTGGCCCTGCACGTCCTTCCAGACGTAATCGACCGCGCCGGCCTTGAGCGCGGCCACCGCGACGCGGCTGTCCTCCGAGCCGGTGACGTAGACGACCGGCGGGGCGTCCGGCAGGGCGCGGATTTCGGGGAGCAGGTCGAGGCCGGTCTGGCCCGGCATGTGATGGTCGAGGGCGACGAGGTCGATCCCGCCCTGGCGCAGCCGCGCCAGCCCGGCCTCGCCGTCGAGCACGATCTCGACGTCGTAGCCGCGCGTCCGCAGCGCCCGCTGCACGAGGCGGCCGAGGCCCGGATCGTCGTCGATGTAGAGGACGCGGCAGGAAACGGGGGCGGTCATGGGTTCTCGGGCACCTGCATCACCGAAAAGAACAGCCCGAGTTGGCGGATCGCGTTCGAGAAGCCTTCGTAGTTGACCGGCTTGGTGATGTAGACGTTGGCGCCGAGATCGTAGCAGCGCTGGATCTCGCGGGCGTCGTCGGTCGTGGTCAGCACCACCACCGGCGAGCGGCGGGTATGCGGGTTGGCCTTCACCCGCTCCAGGATGTCGATGCCGGTCATGTCCGGCAGGTTGAGGTCGAGCAGCACGAGGAGATGGCGCCGCGCGCTCACCTCGCCGGAGCCGTCGGGGCCGAGCAGGTATTCGAGCGCCGAGGTGCCGTCGCGGAACGGCACGATCTCGTTGTTCACGCCCGCGCGGCGGATGTTGCGCTCGATCAGGCGGGCATGACCCTCGTCGTCCTCGATCATCACGATGCAGACGGGATGCATGGGTGTCTCCATCGTCATTCGGCGGCCATCCGCGTCTCGGCGGTCTCCGAACGATTGCCTGTAGCGGTCCCGCGCGGCAGCGTCACCGTGAAGGTGGTGCCTTCCCCGAGCTTCGAGCTGAGTTCGATCCGCCCGTCGAGAGCGCGCACCAGCGCCTTGACGTGGGCGAGCCCGATGCCCTCGCCCGGCTGGTCCTGCTGGCCGGAGCGGCGAAACAGCTCGAACACGCGGGCATGGTCCCGGTCGGCGATGCCGCGGCCGTTGTCCGAGACGGTGAAGCGCACGCGGTTCCCCGGCGCAGGCTTGGCCGCGATCTCGATCAGGCCCGGCCGGGCGGGATCGAGATATTTCAGCGCGTTGTCGATGAGGTTGCCGAAGATCTGCTCTACCGCGAGCCGATCGGCGGCGATGACGGGCAGGCCCGGCGCCACGCTCACGCGGGCGCCCTTGCGCTCGGCCTGATGGCGCTGCGCATCGGCGATGCCTTGCAGAAAGGCGCTCATGTCGAGGGTTTCCGGGTCGAAGCGGCGGCGGCCCTCGCGCGACAGCTTGAGGATCGCCGCGATCAGTCCCTCCATCTTGGTGATGGCCGCGCTGATGAAGCCGAGCGCCTCCGCCATGTCGGTGTCGATGCGCTGCGCCTGCGGATGATCGCGAAGCGCCGCGCGCACCTCCGCGCGGGTCTCCTGCAACTCGCTGGTGAAGCCCATCACGTTGACGAGCGGGGCGCGCAGATCGTGGCTGACGATGTAGGCGTAGCGCTGGATTTCCTCGTTCGATTCGCGCAGCTCGGCCTCGGCCTCGCGCTGCTCGGTGATGTCGGTGTGGACGCCGACCCACTCGCGGATCGCGCCGTGCGCATCGAGCACGGGAATCGCCCGGATGGCGAAGTGGCGCCACGTCCCGTCCCTCGCCCGCACCCGGTGCTCATGGACGAAGGTGCGCCGCTCGGCGACCGTCCGGTTCCAGGCCTCGACGCTCGCTTGGCGGTCGTCCGGGTGGACCGCCTCGGCCCAGCCGTAGCCCTGGTACGCGTCGCGCGTCTGCCCGGTCAGCGCGGCCCAGCCGGGCTGCTCGCCGGTCATGCGGCCGGTCGGGTCGTTGGTCCAGAGCACGCCGCGCACCGCCCGCACCGCCGCGCGGAAGCGCTCCTCGCTGGCGCGGAGTTCGCCGCCGATCCGCTGCTGGTCGATCGAGGCGGCGAGGATCGCCAGGAACAGGATGACGAAGGTCGCGCCCGCCACCGCCAGCGCGAGGTTCTGCTGGTCCATGCTGGTGGCGGCGATATGGGCGGCATGCGATCCGGCCTCCTCCGCCGTGACGGTCGCCGCCGCCATGCCGGTGTAGTGCATGCCGGCCACCGCCGCGCCCATCAGGCAGGCCGCGCCGAGCCGCTGCCATGGGCTGCTCTGACGAAAGGTGAGCCACAGGGCGGCGGTCGCCGCCATGATCGCAATGGCGACCGAGAGCGCGACGATCGATGAGCTAAAGGCGAGGTTGCCGTGCACCTGCATCGCCGCCATGCCGGTGTAGTGCATCGCCGCGACGCCGAGCCCCATCACCGGGCCGGCGATCAGCACGTCGCGGTCGCGCGCGCCCTCGCGGGCGACGTAGCCGAGCGCCGCCCCAGTGAAGCCGATGGCGATGGCGAGCGACAGGGCGGTGAGCCCGAGATGGTAGGTCGCGGGCAGGCCCATCTCGAAGGCCAGCATGCCGACGAAGTGCATCGACCAGATGCCGCCGCCCATCGCCAGCGCCGCGCCCAAGAGCCAGGCGAGCCGCGCGTTCGACGCCGCGCCGCGCACCCGCCCGCCGAGGTCGAGCGCCGTGTAGGAGGCGAACACCGCGATGGCGATCGAGAGGGCGACCAGCGCCGGATTGTAGCCTGTGGGGACCATCGTCTCGGAAGTTCGGGCGCTGCCGGATGCGCCCCCTCACGCTACCCGGTCGGGGCAGGGGGCGCCATCGCCTTCGATTGCTCCGTCCGTTCTCTTTATGGCTCCAGCACGGCCGCGCGGCGGCATCAGTTCGTTCGGGTCAACAGCATCCGAATGGCAAGGTTAACCGAATGTTGAGCGATGGAGGCTCAGTGTCGCCTTAGGGCCGATACGGCTCCGGGGGGAGTTTGCGTCGTGGAGCCATCAGCCGAAGCGATCGGCCGCGCGCCGCACCCGGATCGGGCCGCCGCCCGCCGGGCCGCCTGAGGCGCCATAGGCTCCCCGCCATGCCCACGCCCCCCGATCATCCGCCGCACCGTCCCGACAGGAGCTTGCCGTGAACGCGCCGGCCTCCTTCCTGCTCTCGCGCCATCACACGGCGATCCGCTGCCTGTTCGTGATGGCGCTCCACCGGGGCGTCCAGCTCCGGCCCGAAGCCATCGCCGGGATCAGCGAGGAGGACCCGACCGGCTCGATGCTGCGGGTGCTGGCCGCCTCCGGGCTGGAGGGACGGCTGCTGGCCAAGCGCCGCTGGAAGCACCTCGCCGCCATGGGCGGCGCGTGGCCGGTGATGGCGCAGCAGAAGGGCGGCAACTGGGTCCTCGTCACCGATTCGGCCGACGGCCCCGATGGGCCGGGCGTGATGGTGCTCGATCCCCGCACCGAGGCCGACGGCGGCACCCCGGTCACGCGCGATAAATTCCTTGAGGAGTGGTCCGGCACGCTGATGCTGTGCCGTCCGGCCAAGGCGAAGCCCGCCGAGCCCGAGACCTTCGGCCTGAGCTGGTTCGTCCCCGAGATCCTGCGCGAGCGGCGCTACCTGCGCGACGTCGCGGTCGCGGCCGTGATGGCGACGATCATCGGCTTCGCCACGCCGCTCACTTTCCAGGTGCTGATCGACAAGGCGCTCGGCCATCAGAGCTATCGGACGCTCGGCGCGATCGTGCTGATCGCCGCGATCCTGATCCTGTTCGACGGCCTGTTCTCCTACGTGCGCCAATACCTGATGCTGTACGTGACCAACAAGGTCGACGCGCGGCTCGCCACCCGCACCTTCCGGCACATGCTGCATCTGCCGCTGCACTTCTTCGAGGGGCAGAGCGCGGGCGCGCTGACGCGCAACCTCCAGCAGACCGACACCATCCGCCAGTTCCTCACCGGGCGCCTGTTCCAGGCCGCGCTCGACGCCGTGACGCTGCCGCTGACGCTGGGGCTGCTCGCCTTCTACTCGAGCAAGCTGACCATCGTGGTGCTGCTGTTCTCGCTCGCCATCGCCGCGGTGATCGGCGCCATCGTCCCGATCTTCCGCCATCACCTCCAGCGACTCTATCAGGCGGAGGGCTCACGCCAGTCGCACCTCGTCGAGACGATCCACGGGATGCGGACCGTGAAGTCGCTGGCCCTCGAACCGGCTCGGCTCAAGGAATGGGACACCACGGTCGCCACGGGCGTGGCCCGCCGCGCCGCGGTTGGGCGGCTCGCGGCCTTCGCCAACGTGATGACCACGGGGCTGGAGAAGAGCATGCAGCTCTGCGTGCTGGGCCTCGGCGCGCTCGACGTGTTCGACGGCTCGCTCAGCATCGGCGCGCTCATCGCCTTCAACATGGTGGCCGGCCGCGTCACCGGCCCGCTCATCCAGATCGTCGCCCTCGTCAACGAATCGCAGGAGACGCGGCTCGCCGTCGAGATGCTCGGCACGGTGATGACCCACCCGCCCGAGCGCGATCCCGGCCGCCCTGGCATGAAGCCGGAGCTGTCGGGACGGATGGAGTTCGAGGAGGTCACCTACACCTATCCGGGCGCCGCGGCGCCTGCGCTCGACGGCGTGTGCTTCACGGTCGAGCCCGGTCAAGTCGTCGGCGTGGTCGGGCGCTCCGGCTCCGGCAAGACCACGGTCACCCGCTTGATCCAGGGCATCCAGACCGCGCAGGGCGGGGCGATCCGCCTCGACGGGATCGACCTGCGCCAGATCGATCTGCCGCATCTGCGCACGCAGATCGGCGTGGTGCTGCAAGAAAACTTTCTGTTCCGCGGCACGATCCGCGAGAACATCGCCGCCGCCCGCCCCGACGCATCCATCGCCGAGATCGTCGAGGCCTCGCGCATGGCGGGTGCCGCCGAGTTCATCGAGCGCCTGCCCGCCTCCTACGACACGATGGTGCAGGAGAACGGCTCGAACTTCTCCGGCGGCCAGCGCCAGCGCATCGCCATCGCCCGCGCCCTCGTGCTGCGCCCGCGCCTGCTCATCTTCGACGAGGCGACGAGCGCCCTCGACCCCGAGAGCGAGGCCATCGTGCAGGAGCATCTGGCCGAGATCGCCCACGGGCGCACCATGGTCATCGTCTCGCACCGCCTGACCTCGCTGGTCACGGCCGACAAGATCCTCGTGCTCGATCGCGGCCGGGTGGTCGATTGCGCGCCGCACGCCGAGCTGGTCGAGCGCTGCGAGGTCTATCAACGCCTCTGGCACCAGCAGACCAGGCATTTCCAGTGATGCTGCGCCGTTCGAAGGCGCCCGACGCGCCACGCCTTCCCCATGCCCGCCGGGCCCGGCTCGGCGGCGCCGCCGCCTGGACCCGCCGCACCATCGACGGCGCGGCCCGCGCCCGCGCGGCGCTGCGCGACGAGCCCCAGGACCTCGACGCGCTGTTCGCCGAGCGCCCGCCCAGGGCCATGCGGATGACCCTCTACGGCGTCGTCGCGCTGGTGGCGGCGCTGACGCTGGCCTCGGTCCTCGTCAAGGTCGATATCATCGTCTCGACCTCGGGCCGGCTGCTCGCCGACGCGCCGAACATCGTGCTCCAGCCGCTCCAGCTCTCGATCATCCGCGAGTTGCGGGTGAAGGCCGGCGACACCGTGCGCAAGGGCGACGTGCTCGCCCGCCTCGATCCGACCTTCGCCCAGGCCGATCGCACCGCGCTGGCCAGCCAGCAGGACGCGCTTCGCGCCGAATTGGAACGTCTGGAGGCCGAACTCGCCGACCAGCCGCCCCGCTTCACCGGGTCCGGCCCGGACGTGGCGCTCCAGACCAGCCTGCACCGCCAGCGCCACTCGCAGTTCGAGGCGCAGCTGCGCTCGTTCGATGCCGAGCTCGCCCGGCTGACCGGGAGCCTCGCGGCCGCCGGCGTCAACGCCAAGTCGGCCGAGCTGCAATTCGACGTCTATTCCGAGTTGGAGCAGATGTATTCGCAGCTCTACAAGAAGACCGTCGCCTCGCGGGTGCAGTATCTCGGCGCCTCGGTCAGCCGCCTCAAAGCCGAGCGCGACCGCCAGGAAGAGGACAACCGCCGCAACGAGTTGGAGAATCAGCTCGCGGCCAAGCGCGCCGAGCGGCAGGTCTTCGTCGATCGCTGGCGCAGCGAACTGATGGAGGCGCTGGTCAAGGCGCGCAAGGAAGAGAAGGGCGTCAGCGAGAGCCTCGTGAAGGCCAACCGCATGAACGAACTCGTGGTGCTCACCGCCCCCGAGGACGGCGTGGTGCTCGATCTCGCCCGCCGCTCGGTCGGCTCGGTGGTGCAGCCGGCCGAACCGGTGCTGACGCTGCTGCCGCTCGACGCGCCGCTCTTCGCCGAGGTGATGATCGGCTCCGGCGACGCCGGCTACGCCAAGCCCGGCGACGAGGTGATGGTGAAGCTCGACGCCTTCCCCTACCAGCGCCACGGCACGCTCTCCGGGCGCCTGCGCTCGGTGCGGATGGAGACGGCGCAGGGCGCCACCGGCCCGAACACGGCCAACATGACCCATCGCGGGCAGGTGGACCTCGTCGGCAACCACCTGCGCGGGCTGCCCGAGGGCACGCGGCCGATTCCCGGCATGGGCGTCACCGCCGAGATCAAGGTCGGCACCCGCAGCGTGATCTCGTACTTCATCTATCCGCTGATCCGCGGCTTCGACGAGAGCATCCGCGAGCCCTGAGGCCCGGCACCACCCGACCGGATCGGACGACCGATTTCAGCGCATCGCCTGACCCGACAGACTTCCGGCGAAGCGGCCTCCGCTTCGCCGGATTTTATTTTTGCGAGTATCGCAGCGATTCGACTGAAAAAATCGGCCTCCGTAGCCGCTCCGAGACCACGACATCATCAGACGGCGCCGATGGATTGGACTCGACCGGCGGCGTTACCCGGCGATTCAGCACATCCGCGGTCGGCCTCGACAATTGCGCCCAATGTCCGGTTCGGCCGCCCGACTTAAACCGGCTTTAACCCATCGGCCGGCATATTGGACCAAAGGGCGTCCAATGCGCTGAAAGGCCGGACGCGGGGGCAGACGTTTCGAGCGATCACCGCGGGCTCCAGGGGAGCCCGGCGGAGACGCCCAGCGGCGCCACGCCCCGCGATCGGCCCGCCGACACCGACCCCTCCTTGAGACAATCGCCGCTCCGCCTCGTCCCGAACGAGGCGACGGATATCGCCGCCCGACAAGGCGGCAGCGCTTTTCGGGTGTTGGAGCGGACCGTGGCCTCGACGATTGCCAACCTGACGACCACCGAGATCATCGCGCTGTCGACGACGACGATCTCCGCGCTCACCACCACGGACATGGCGGACTTCGTCCCCACCCAGATCGCGGTGCTGAGCGCGGCCCAGCTCGAAGCCCTGACCACGGCCAACCTCGCGCTCATCACCGCGACGCAGCTCTCCGGCCTCACCAGCACGCAGCTCGACAGCCTGAGCACCGGCCATCTGCAGGCGCTCACCCCGGCGCAGGTCGCCGCGCTGACCACGACCCAGGTCTCGGGCCTGCAATCGAGCGATATCGGCGCGATCACGACGACGCAGCTCGGCAGCCTCTCGGCGGCCCAGTTCGCGAACCTTACCGCGGGTCAGGTCGGCGGCCTTGCGGCCACCCAGCTGCCGAATCTCACCTCGGCGCAGTTCGGCGCCCTGAGCTCGACCAACCTCAACGCCCTGACCACGGCCCAGTTCACGAGCCTCACCGCGACCCAGATCAGCGGCCTGTCCTCGACCAACCTCAACGCCCTGAACGCGACCCAGCTCGGCAACATCAGCTCGTCGCAGATCACCGGCCTGAACGCGACCAACCTCAACAGCCTGAACTCGACCAAGGTCAACGGCCTGACCGCCACGCAGATCGGCGGCCTGACCACGACCCAGGTCAACAGCCTGACCACGACCCAGATCGGCGACCTCAACACCACCGCGCTCAACAACCTGACCACGACGCAATACGGCGCCCTGGGCGGCGGCTCGCTCGGTGCCCTGAGCGCGGCGCAGATCGGCTCCCTGAACACCACCGCGCTCGGCGGCCTCAAGGCGACGCAGCTCGACGCCCTCACCTCGACCCAGTTCGCCGGCCTAACGACCACGCAGATCGGCGACCTGTCCGCCGCGCAGATCGTCGGCTTCTCCTCGACCGACCTCGGCGACTTCGCCACGACCCAGCTCCAGAGCCTGAACGCCACCCAGCTCGCCGCGCTCCGGACCACCCAACTCGGCGCCCTGTCCACGACCGATCTCAACGATCTCACGGCGACCCAGCTCAGCGCCCTGACCACCACCGCGATCGGTTCGCTCTCGACGGATCAGGTCAGCGGCCTGAGCACCGTCAACCTCAGCGGCCTCACCGTCACGGCGGTCGCCGGCCTCAAGGCGACCCAGCTCGGCAACCTGACCACCGCCCAGGCTCAGGCCCTCGCCACCTCGCAGCTGCCGACCCTGACCGCGACCCAGCTCGCCGGCTTCGTCACGACGCAGTTCGCCGCCCTGAACACGACTCAGCTCAACAGCCTGACCACCGCCCAGATCGGCGGCCTCGGCACGGTCTCGCTCGGCCTCCTGACCGCGGCGCAGGTCGGCTCCCTGGACACCACCGCGCTCGGCGGCCTCAAGGCGACCCAGCTCGACGCCCTCACCACGGCCCAGCTCGGCGGACTGACGGCCGGGCAGATCGGCGGCCTGACCACGACTCAGATCCTGGGCTTCTCCTCGACCGACCTCGGCGACTTCGACACGACCCAACTCGGCGGCCTGAAGGCCACCCAGCTCGCCGCGCTCCGGACCACCCAGCTCGGCGCCCTGTCCACGACCGATCTCAACGATCTGACGGCGACCCGGCTCAGCGCCCTGTCCACGACCGCGATCGGTTCGCTCTCGACGACCCAGGTCAGCGGCATCAATTCGACCAACATCACCGGCCTCACCACCGCGTCGGTCGCCGGCCTCACCGCGGACCAGCTCGGCAACCTGACCACCACCCAGGCCCAGGCCCTCGCCACCTCGCAGCTGCCGACCCTGACCGCGACCCAGCTCGCCGGCTTCGTCACGACCCAGTTCGCCGCCCTGAACACGACCCAGCTCAACAGCCTGACCACGACCCAGATCGGCGGCCTCGGCACCGTTTCGCTCGGCCTCCTGACCGCGGCGCAGGTCGGCTCCCTCGACACCACCGCGCTCGGCGGCCTCAAGGCGACCCAGCTCGACGCCCTCACCACGGCCCAGCTCGGCGGACTGACGACCACGCAGGTCGGCGGCCTGACCACCACCCAGATCGTCGGCTTCTCCTCGACCGACCTCGGCGACTTCGTCACGACCCAGCTTCAGAGCTTGAAGGTCACCCAGCTCGCCGCGCTCCGGACCACCCAGCTCGGCGCCCTGTCCTCGACCGATCTCAACGATCTCACGACGACCCAGCTCAGCGCCCTGTCCACGACCGCGATCGGTTCGCTCACGACCACCCAGGTCAGCAACCTGAGCACCGTCAACCTCACCGGCCTCACCACCGCGGCGGTCGCCGGCCTCACCGCGGACCAGCTCGGCAACCTGACCACCGCCCAGGCCCAGAACCTCGCGGTCACGCAGCTGTCGAGCCTGACCTCGACCCAGCTCGCCGGCTTCGTCACGACGCAGCTCGCCGCCCTGAACACGACCCAGCTCAACAGCCTGACCACGACCCAGCTCGGCGGCCTCGGCACGGTCTCGCTCGGCCTCCTCACCGCGGCGCAGCTCGGCTCCCTGGACACCACCGCGCTCAGCGGCTTCAAGGCGAGCCAGATCGACGCCCTGACCACGACCCAGCTCGACGGCCTAACGGCCACGCAGCTCGGCGGCCTGACGGCGACGCAGGTCGGCGGCTTCTCCTCGGTCGACCTGACCGAGTTCACCACCACCCAGCTCGCCGGCCTCAACGAGACCCAGATCGCCTCGCTCAAGACGGAGCAGCTCAGCGGCCTGACCACGGCCCAGGTCGCCGCCCTCACGACCACCCAGCTCAACGCGCTTACCACGACCGGCCTCGGCTCGCTCACGGTGGGGCAGATCGCCAACCTGACCTCGACGAAGATCCGCGAACTCAACACCACGGTGCTCGCCGGCATCAAGGCGACCCAGCTCGGCGCGCTGGCCGCCACCCAGGTCAGCGGTCTCACCGCCGACCAGCTTTCGAGCCTGACCGCGACCCAAATCGCCGGCTTCGTCGCCCTCCAGTTCCAGGCGCTGAACGCGACCCAGATGGACGGCCTGACCGGAACCCAGATCGGCGCGCTGGGCACGACCTCGCTCGGCTACCTGACCTCGACCCAGCTCGGCGCCCTGAGCACGACCTCGCTCTCGGCCTTCCGGGCGACGCAGCTCGACGCGCTCACCTCGGCCCAGCTCGACGGCCTGAAGAGCGACCAGCTCGGCAGCCTGACGACGGCGCAGCTCGGCAGCTTCACCTCGACCGACTTCAAGGAACTCGACAACACCCAGCTCGGCGGCCTGACGACCACGCAGGTCACCGCCCTGACGACGGCCCAGCTCTCTGGCCTCGCCGCGACCCAGATCGCCGCGCTCACCACCGAGCAGCTCAACGCCCTGACCACGACCGCTCTCGGCTCGCTCACGACGACCCAGCTCGGCACCCTGTCGGCCACGAAGGTCGCCGACCTCACTACCACCCTGCTCACCGGCCTCAAGACGGCTCAGCTCGCCGCGCTGACGACCACCCAGGTCGGCGGCCTCACCACCACCCAGCTCTCGAACCTCAGCTCCAGCCAGATCGCGGGCCTCGGCGCCACCCAGTTCGCCGCGCTCTCGAACGATCAGCTCAACGGCCTGACCGCGACCCAGATCGGCGCCCTCAACACGACGTCGCTCGGCTACCTGACCACGACCCAGATCAAGAACTTGACCACCACCTCGCTCGCCGCCTTCCGGGCGACGCAGCTCGACGCGCTCGCCACCACGCAGCTCAACGGCCTGACCGGCGACCAGTTCGGCAGCCTGACCACGACGCAGATCGGCGGCCTCACCGCCACCGACCTGACCGGCATGGACTCGACCCTGCGGGCGGCGCTGACCACCACCCAGATCGCCGCGCTTACCAGCGGTCAGCTCTCGGGCCTGACCACCACCCAGGTCGGTGCGCTCTCGACCACCCAGCTCAACGCCCTGACCACGACCAATGTCGGCGCACTCGCCACGACGCAGATCGCCGGCCTGACGGCCACGACGATCACCGATCTGTCCACCGGACTGCTGTCGGGCCTCAAGATCACCCAGCTCGCCGCGCTGGCCGCCACCCAGGTCCCCGGCCTCACCACCACGCAGCTCGCGAGCCTCGCCTCGACCCAGCTCGCAGGCCTCGCCACCGTGCAGGTCCAGGCGCTGAACGCGACCCAGCTCAACGGCCTGACCGCGACCCAGTTCGGCGGCCTCAACACGACCTCGCTCGCCCTGCTGACCTCGGCCCAGATCGGCAACCTCACCGCCACCTCGCTCGGCGCCTTCCGGGCGACCCAGCTCGACGCGCTCACCGACGCCCAGCTCGACGGCCTGAAGAGCGACCAGCTCGCTGGCCTGACCACGACGCAGGTCGGCGGCTTCTCCGCGACCGACCTCGCCGGGCTGACCACGACCCAGCTCGCCGGCCTCACGACGAATCAAGTCGCCGCCCTGAAGGTCGCGCAGCTCGCCAACCTGACCACGACCCAGCTCGGCGGGCTCTCTACCGACCAGCTCAACGCCCTGACCACGACCGCTCTCGGCTCGCTCACGACGACGCAGATCGGCGGTCTCACGGTCACGAAGCTCCCCGACCTCTCGACCGGCCTGCTGTCGGGCCTCCGCTCCACCCAGCTCGCCGCGCTGACGACCACCCAGGTCGGCGGGTTCACCACGACCCAGCTCGCGAACTTCACCTCGACCCAGATCGCGGGCTTCGTCACCACCCAGTTCGCCGCGCTCTCCAGCGATCAGCTCAACGGCCTGACCGCAACCCAGATCGGCGGTCTCAACACGGTCTCGCTCGGCCTGCTGACCACGACGCAGATCGGCAACCTGAACGGCACCTCGCTCGGCGCCTTCAAGGCCACCCAGCTCGACGCGCTCACCTCGGACCAGCTCAACGCCCTCAAGAGCGACCAGCTCGGCGGCCTGACAACGACGCAGATCGGCGGCCTCTCCTCCACCGACCTGACCAGCCTGACGTCTGCCCTGCGGGCCGGGCTGACCGCCGACCAGATCGCGGCGCTGACGAACGACCAGCTCTCCGGCCTGACCTCGACCCAGCTCGGCGCGCTGTCGAACGACCAGCTCAACGCCCTGACCACGAACGGTCTCGGTTCGCTGACGACGACCCAGGTGGGCGGCCTCGGCTCCTCCTCGATCGCCGCCCTCTCGACCACCACTCTCACCGGGCTGACCACGACCCAGCTCGGCGCGCTGACCGCCGATCAGGTCGGCGGCCTCACCACCACCCAGCTCGCGAGCCTCGCCTCCAGCCAGATCGCCGGCTTCGGCACGGTCCAGTTCGCCGCGCTCTCCAGCGATCAGCTCAACGGCCTGACCGCGACCCAGTACGGTGACCTGACCACCACCTCGCTCGGCCTGCTGAGCTCGACCCAGCTCGGCGACCTGACCACCGCGGCGCTCGGCGGCTTCAAGGCGACGCAGCTCGACGCGCTCACCGACACGCAGATCGACGGCCTGACCAGCGATCAGCTCGGCGGCCTGACCACGACGCAGTTCGGCGGCTTCTCCTCGACCGACCTCGCCGGCCTGACCACGCTCCAGTTCGGCGGCCTCACCACCACCCAGCTCGCGGCGATCACCGCGACGCAGCTCTCCGGCCTGAACTCGACCCAGATCGGCGCGCTCTCCACCGATCAGCTCAACGCCCTGACCACGACCGGCCTCGGTTCGATCTCGACGACGCAGTTCGGCGGCCTCGACGCGACCGCCATCGGCGCCCTCACCACCACGGCGCTGGCCGGCCTGACCACGACCCAGCTCGGCGGCCTGACCGCCGACCAGGTCGGCGGGCTGACCACCACGCAGATGTCGCGGCTGACCGCGACCCAGCTCGGCGGCTTCGGCACCGTCCAGCTCGGCGCGCTGAACGCGACCCAGCTCGACGGCCTGACCTCGACCCAGTACGGCGGGCTTTCCATCACCTCGCTCGGCGCCCTGACCGCGGCTCAGCTCGGCGACCTCAGCGCCACCGCGCTGAGCGGCCTCAGCGGGACGCAGCTCGACGCGCTGTCCTCGGTCCAGCTCGGCGGCCTGACCAGCACGCAGCTCGGCGGCCTGACGACGACGCAGATCGGCGGGTTCTCCTCGACCGACCTCGGCGTCCTCGGCAATGGCCAGCTCGCGGGCCTCACCACCGCGCAGATCGCCGGGCTGAGGACCACGCAGCTCGCCGGCCTCGCCTCGACCCAGCTCGGCGCGCTCTCGACCGAGCAGCTCAACGCCCTGACCGCGACCGGCTTCGGCGCGATCACGACGGACCAGCTCTCCGGCCTGACCGCGACCAAGATCGCCGACCTCACGGCCACGGTGCTCGGCGGCCTGCGGACGACCCAGCTCGGCGCGCTCTCCGCCGACCAGATCGGCGGGCTGACCACCACCCAGCTGTCCAACTTCTCCGCGACCCAGCTCGCCGGCTTCGGCAGCACCCAGTTCGGTGCGCTCTCCGCGGAACAGCTCGACGGCCTGACCGCGACCCAGATCGGCGGCCTCTCGGCGATCTCGATCGGCTACCTGACCGCCGACCAGCTCGGTGACCTCAGCGCCGACACCCTGCGCGGCTTCAAGCCGACCCAGCTCGACGCCCTGACCGCGACCCAGCTCGCCGGCCTCACCCGCGACCAGCTCGGCGACCTGACCACCACGCAGATCGGCGGCTTCTCCGCGACCGACCTGAGGGGGCTGACCACCGACCAGGTCGGCGGCCTGTCCACCAACCAGATCGCCGCGCTGACCAACACCCAGCTCGCCGGCCTGACCTCGACCCAGCTCGGCGCCCTGACGGCGACTCAGCTCGGCGGCCTGACCGCCGCGCAGATCGGCGCGCTCGCCGCCGCCCAGTTCGGAGGCCTGTCCACCACCGACATCGGGACGCTCTCGACCGCTCAGGTCGCCGGCCTCAAGGCCAACCAGCTCGGCGCGCTGACGACGACGCAGATCGGCGGCTTCAAGGCCACCCAGCTGTCGAACCTCGCCACGAGCCAGCTCGCCGGCCTCGGCAGCGTCCAGATCGGCGCACTGAGCGCGGCTCAGCTCAACGGTCTGGCCCAGGCCCAGATCGGGGCGCTCTCGACCGGCCAGCTCGGCGGGCTGACCGCGACCCAGATCGGGGCCCTGAACACGACGGCGCTCGGCGGCCTCAAGGCGACCCAGCTCGACGCGCTCAACGTGACACAGCTCGGCGCCCTGACCGGCACCCAGATCGGCCGCCTGACGGCCACGCAGATCGGCGGCTTCTCGGCGACCGACCTGCGCAGCCTGACGACGGCTCAGTTCGGCGGCCTGACCACGACGCTGGTCACCGCCCTGAGCAACACCCAGCTCGCCGGTCTGACCTCGACCCAGGTCGGGGCCTTGACAACGGCTCAGCTCAACGCGCTGACCTCCGCCCAGCTCGGCGCGCTGGCCACGAGCCAACTCGGCGATCTCTCGACCGCCGACGTCGCCGCGCTCACGACCGCCCAGGTCACCGGCCTCAAGGCGCCGCAGCTCGGCGCCCTGACGAGCACCCAGCTCGCCGGCCTCTCGGTCGCCCAGTTGCAGCGGCTGAACGCGACCCAGCTCGCCGGCTTCAAGACGAGCCAGATGGGCGCCCTCAGTTCGACCCAGCTCAACGGCCTGACCACGACCCAGGTCGGTGCGCTGTCGAACGCCCAGCTCGGCGCCCTGACCACCACCCAGGTCGGACGCCTCTCGAACACGGTGCTCGCCGGCTTCAAGGCGACGCAGTTCGACGCGCTGACCTCGACCCAGCTCGGCGGCCTCACCGCCGGGCAGCTCGGGAGCCTCACGACCGCGCAGGTTCTCGGCTTCTCGGCGACCGACCTGAAGAGCCTGACCACGACGCAGCTCGGCGGTCTGACCTCGGCTCAGCTCGGCGCGATCACGACGGTGCAGCTCTCGGGCCTGACCGCGGCCCAGCTCGGTGCGCTCTCCGCCCTCCAGCTCGACGGCCTGACCGCGACCCAGCTCGGCGCACTCTCGACGGCGCAGATCGCGGGTCTCTCCACCACCGGTCTGACGAGCCTCAACGCGACCCAGCTCGCCGGCCTCAAGGGCGCGCAGATCGGTGCGCTCACCACGACGCAGGTCGGCGCGATCTCCTCGGCCGCCATCGGCGCGCTCAACACGAGCCAGATGATCGGGCTCACCAGCACCCAGATCGCGGCGCTCTCGACCACTCAGGTCGACGGCCTGACCGCGAACCAGATCAAGGGCCTGACCATCACGCAGATCAAGGGCCTGACCGCGGACCAGATCAACAGCCTGTCCACGGTCCAGCTCGCCAACCTCCGGGCGACCCAGCTCGCCGGGTTGACCACGACGCAGCTCGGCGGCCTCTCGGCCATCGAGGTCGCGGCCCTCACGACGACGCAGCTCGCCGGCTTCTCGGGCACCCAGCTCGACGCGCTGACGACGGCCCAGTTGCAGGCGCTCTCCGCCACGCAGCTCGGGGCGATCAACACGACGCAGATGAAGAGCCTGTCCTCCACCGACTTCGGCTCCCTGACCACGGGGCAGATCGGCGGGCTGACGGCGACGCAGCTGAAGAACCTCACCACGGTCCAGATCGGCGGACTGACCTCGGCCGGCCTCGGCCGGCTGACGACGACCCAGATGGGCAACCTGACGGGCTCCCAGCTCAGCGCGCTGTCCGCGACCCAGTCCGGCGGGCTCACCGCCACCCAGGTCACCGGGCTGACGACGGCGCAGCTCGCGGGCCTCACCGCGACGGACATCGGCGATCTGACCACGGCGCAGGTGCGGAGCCTGACCACGGGCCAGCTCGGCAGCTTCTCTACCAATCAGGTCAAGGGGTTGAGCTCCGACGACATCGCCTCCCTGACCACGACGCAGGTCGGCGGGTTCAAGTCCTCGCAGCTCGATGCACTGACGACGACCCAACTGGGCGGCCTCACCGCCACCCAGCTCGGCGGCCTCACCACCGCGCAGGTCAAGGGCTTCTCCTCGACCGACATCGCCGACCTGACCGCGACCCAGATCGCCGGCTTCACCGCCACGCTCCTCGGGGCGCTGACGACGACGCAGGTGAGGGGGCTGGCCTCCTCCGACATCGGGGCGCTCTCGGCCGCCCAGGTCGGCGGGTTGACCTCCTCCGAGATGTCGGTCCTGACGGCGACCCAGATCGGCGGCCTCACCTCGACCCAGGTCGGGGTGCTGACGACGACCCAGGTCAAGGGCCTGGCCTCGACGGCGATCGCCGCCCTGACGACGACCCAGATCGACGGCCTGTCGGCGACGGTGATCCGCTCGCTGAACAAGTCCCAGATCGCGGGCCTCAGCGCGGGGGACATCACCTCGCTGACCACGACCCAGGGCAGCGCCTTCACCACGACGCAGATCACCGGCATGTCGGGCGCGCAGTCCGACGCCCTGAAGGGCCTGCTCACGGCCTGATCCGAGGCACGACCCCGGCGCTCCGGCGCCGGGACACCTCAAGAACGCCCGGCGCCGCCGGCCACGATCCGCAAGGAGTCGCGGCCGGCGGCGTCCGCGTGTTCGCCCCGGCGAAACCTGTGGCCGACCTCGTGAAACCAGTCGTTAACCAAACTCTGACCTGATGAGGCGGGGTTCATCGAGAGTCGCGCGCAACGTCCCGGAGAACGGACGCTCGGCGGAACAGATCGGTGACCTCGACGCACATCTCGTTGGCGGGCACGATCATGGCGGCAGGACAGTCGGAAACCCAGGCGGACATTCAGGGGAACGAACTCCACGAGCGGGAGCTGGCGCGCATCCGAGCCGGCCAGCTCGACCTCGCCGGCCTGATCCACGCCACCGATGCGCTGAAGCAGGGCGGGCGGCCCGAGTTGACGATCGAGCTCTACAAGACCTGGATCGCGCTCAACCCCGACCACCCGCTGCTCTACGCGGCGATGTTCAACTACGGCATGGCCCTGTCCGACCAGAAGGACGTGACCGGCGCGGTCAACGTCCTGCGCGACACGGTGCGGCTCAACCCCGATTTCTACGCCGCGCGGATCAACCTCGGCAGCGCGCTGGAGCGCCTCGGCCAGGTCGGCGCCGCAGTGACCGCCTGGAACGGCGTCGCGACCGGGCTGCCCGCGCTCACCGGCGAGAACCTGAACTTCAAGACCATCGCGCTCAAGCAGATCGGCCGGGTGCTGGAGACCTCCAACAGCGATGCACTGGCCGAGGATACGCTCCGCCAGTCGCTGGAGCTGAACCCGCACCAGCCGGACGTGGTCCAGCACTGGATCGCGCTGCGCCAGCGCCAGTGCAAGTGGCCGCTGATCACGGACGTCGGCACGATGAAGCGCGCCGACCTCGTCGCCGGCATCTCGCCGCTCTCGGCCGCCTGCTACACCGACGATCCCGTCTTCCTGCTGTCGAACTCCCACCGCTACTGCCGCACCTCGATCGGGCTGACGCCTGAGCCAGCCGACGCGCTGCCGCCGCTCGATCCGCGCAACCGCCGGCCCGGCCCCTTGCGCATCGGCTACGTCTCGTCGGACTTCCGCGAGCACGCGGTCGGCTTCTCGATGACCGAGGTGATGGAGAAGCACGACCGCACGGTCTGCGAGATCTTCGGCTACTATTGCGGCGTACCCGCCGCCGACGCCACGCACCAGCGCACCAAGGCTGCGGTCGATCACTGGCACGACCTGACCGGCGTCAGCGACGCCGACGCCGCCCGGCTGATCCGCGCCCACGAGATCGACATCCTGATCGACCTCAACGGCTACACCAAGGACGCGCGCACCCGCGTCTTCGGCATGCGGCCCGCGCCCGTCTCGGTGAACTGGTTCGGTTTCCCCGGCTCGATGGCCTCGCCGTTCCACCACTACCTCATCGCCGACGACACCATTCTTCCGCGCGAACTGGAGTACACGGTCTCGGAGAGCGTGCTGCGGCTGCCCTGCTACCAGCCGAACGACCGCCGCCGCACGGTCGCGACCGAGCGTCCGACCCGGACCCAACTCGGCCTGCCCGAGAACGGCTTCGTGTTCTGCTCGCTCAACGGCATGCAGAAGATCACCGAGCGGGTCTTCTCGCGCTGGATGTCGGTCCTGGCGCAGGTGCCCGACAGCGTGCTGTGGCTGCTCACCGGCACGGACGAGACCAACGAGCGCCTGCGCCAGGCGGCGACCGCCCGCGGCGTCGCGGCGGAGCGGCTGGTCTTCGCCGACAAGCGGGCCAACCCGCACCATCTCGCCCGCTACCCGCTGGCCGACCTGTTCCTCGACACCTTCCCCTACGGCTCGCACACCACCGCCGCCGACGCCCTGTGGATGGGGGTGCCGGTGCTGACGCTGATGGGCCGCAGCTTTGCCGCGCGGGTCTGCGCCAGCCTCGTGCGGGCGGCGGGCATCGAGGAGATGATCTGCACCTCGGGCGACGACTACGTCGCCCGCGCCGTCGCCTACGGCCGCGATCCGGCCAGCCTGCGGCCGACGCGGGAGCGGCTGATCGCGGGCCGCGACACCTGCCAGCTGTTCGACACGCCGCTGCTGGTGCGCCGCCTGGAAGGGCTCTACGGCCAGATGGCCCAGGCGGCCGCCAACGACGTGCTGCCTGTGCCGCGCCTGCGTGGACTCGACCTCGCCCACACCTACGGCACCAGTCTCGACCTGACCGAGAGCGAGACGCTCACCGACGAGGCCTACCGCGCGCAATACGCCCGCCACCAGCGGGAGACGAACGCGCTCTACGGCGAGGACGCGCTCGCCGCGATGCTGTGAGGGGAGGGGGCCGCGCGGCTTAGCTCCCGCGGTCGCGCTCGAAAGGTCCCGGCTGGCTTTCGGGGAGCGAAGCCCCTAACCTCCGCCGGGACCGTCGCGCCCTTGAGGACCGTTCATGCCGTCGCGCTCTGCTCTGTTGGCTCTGGCCGCGTGGGCGCTTCTGGTGGGTGGTGCCCAGACGCAGCAGCCGACGGGCCAGAACGAGCTGGACTGCTCGCGGTTCAGCCGCAATCCGGACGGTTCGTGGAGCGTGAAGCAGCCGCTCGAACTCTTCAGCGAAAGCGGCCGGGTCCGCATCATGCCCGGCCCGCCGTTCAAGCCCGGCGTCTCGCTGGGCGGGCTCGACATCGCCCGGATGCTCGAAGAGCAGTGCCGGTAGGCTCAACGCCCCCCCGCCACCCGGTCTCTCAGTTCTCGAAGCGTGCCCCGATGGTCTCGTCGTCGCGCCAGACCACGCGGCAGACCGCGGCGTCGGGCAGGCAGGCGGCGCTGAGCAGGAACACCTCCGGGATGGCGGAGGCGTCCGGCAGGGTGATGCGCACGCCGCTCGCCGAGATGTCGTGGACGAGGCAGCCGATCGTGGTGTGCTCGTCGAGCGCCACCGTTCCGCCCTCTCCGATCCGTTGGCGGGGCTCGATCCGCCGCTCTGCGCCTGCCGTCAGCATGGTCCGCCCGATCCATTCTCCACCGCTAGAGGCTTGCAGCACGGTTTGAACGAGAGCCTGACCGATTCGCTCGAATTGCGCGCATCCCGCGCCTTTCCCGCGTCTTCAGGATCGCAACATCGTGCGGAAACCGGACCGGGGCGATCCGGATTGTTCGAGGACGAGGCGTGTGCCGCCGCTCCGGCGCCCCCCCGACGTCCAAGGATATGACCATGCGTCTTCCAGTTTTCACCGCCGCCTTCCTGACCGCCCTCGGTGCGGCCGGCGCCCAGGCCCAGCCCTATGACGGCCCGCCCGGCCGCTTCCCGCCCGGCACGATCATTCAGCGCCAGCAGAACGTCACCGGCGGCGGCGTCGATTACGTCATCGCGCCCGGCCCCACCGGCGCCGACACCATCACGACGAATTCGGCCGCGGGCGGCAATGCCGGCCAGCCGGAACGGGCGATCCCGCAGGGCAGCGGCGGCGGCGGCACCGGCGGCTCCTCGCGCTAAGCGGGCCCCCACCGATGGCGTTTCACTCCGAGACGCCGCCGCCCACAGCCGACCGGATTCCCGAGGCGCCCCTGCCTCGGCGCACCCGACCGTCCCGCAACTGAAGGCGCAGATCGACGCGGGCGCCACCGACGACGAGACCGCGGGCCGCCCGCCCTAGCCCGGCCGCGTCGCCCAAGCGCGCGCGGATGAAACGACGCCGCGCCGCCAGCGGGCCGCCCGGATGGAGACCCGGCCACGGCTGGAACCGTTTCGTGATGCCGCTATGTCGGGATCGTGCTGGGCGCGGTGCTGGTGATCGACCACGGCCTGTGGCTGTCGCGCTGATTCAGCCCTTCTTGCGCAACGGCCGGACGAATCCGCCGGGCCCTTCCACGAAACCCGCAGCCCGACAGAAGACGGCAAGCTCCGGTGCCTCGGACGGCACCAGCGTCTGGAGGCTGTCGCAGCCGGCCATTCGCGCGGCCTGCGAGGCGGATTTCAGGAGTTGGCGCCCGATCCCGCGGCGCCGGTCGTCGGGTGCGACGAGGAGCGTCGTGATCTGTGCCACGGGCGCGGCGTCGAGCAGCCCCGGATACCAGTGCAGCACGACGATCCCGCTCGGCGGCCCCCATTCGAGGGCGAGCAACGCCGTCCCGGTGCCGTGACGCAGTCCGTCGAGCCGCCCGGCCAGATCGCTCGCCGAAACCGGCCAACCGGACGCCGCCAGCATCTCGGCGAGGCCGGGCGCGTCGGCGGAAGCCGCACCGCGAATCTCAAGGCCGTAACGGCGCCCCAACCGCATCTCCGATCGTCGCGAGACGGTGAACGCAGCGGAGCCGAAGATCGGCTCTATCTATATTTCGAGATTGTCTGGGATGTTTGGTGGGCGCACTAGGGTTCGAACCTAGGACCCGCTGATTAAGAGTCAGCTGCTCTACCAACTGAGCTATGCGCCCTTCGGTCTCTCTTGAGAGGCCGTCCCGCCGGGCCACCAATCCCCTGCGGTGGCGGGCTATTAGCAACGGCCGGGACGGCTGTCTAGCCGATGGTTCGAAGATTTTGCCGGGAACCTTTGCTGGGGGCTCGCCGGCATGGGGCGGTTGCGTCGGCCACGGAACTCACGGCCGGACGGGACAAGACGCACGCGCCCGCGTGACGGACGGGCCAGTCTCGGCTACGAGGCGAAGCATGAGCGTGCGCCCCTTGCGAATCGGAACCCGCGGCAGCCCCATGGCGCTGGCGCAGACCGGAATGGTCCGTGACCGGATCGTCGCGGCCAATCCCGGATTGGAAACCGAGATCGTGGTCGTCTCGACGGTGGCCGACCGCATCCTCGACCGGCCGCTCTCCGAGATCGGCGGCAAGGGCCTGTTCACCAAGGAACTGGAGCAGGCGCTGTTCGCCGACGAAGTCGACGTCGCGGTCCATTCCATGAAGGATGTGGAGACCTGGCTGCCGGACGGGCTCGTCATCGCCTGCATCCTGGAGCGGGACGACCCGCGCGACGCCTTCCTCACCGCGGGCGCCGCGACCGGGCTCGCCGACCTGCCCGCCGGGTCGCGGGTCGGCACCTCGTCGCTGCGGCGCGGGGCGCAGGTGCTGATGCACCGGCCGGACCTGAAGATCGTGCCCCTGCGCGGCAACGCCAACACCCGCATGCGCAAGCTGGAAGCCGGCGAGTGCGACGCGACGCTGTTGGCGCTCGCCGGCCTCCAGCGCCTCGGCATGGAAGCGGTGGCCCGTTCCGTCCTCTCGGTCGAGGAGATGCTGCCCGCGGTGGCGCAGGGCGCGCTCGGCATCGAGTGCCGCGCGGGCGACGACGCGGTCCGGGCACTGCTGGCGCCCGTCGCCTGCGCCACGACCACGACGGTGCTCGACGCCGAGCGGGGGCTTCTGGCCGAACTCGACGGCTCCTGTCGCACGCCGATCGCCGCCCTCGCCCAGGTGACGGGCGACCGCATCAGCCTCGACGGCCTGCTGTTCCTTCCGGACGGCTCGCAGCATTGGGCAGTCCGTCGCGAGGGTGCCGTCTCGGATGCCGCCGCGATCGGGCGCGACGCCGGCGCGGAACTGAAGCGCGCAGCGGGCGACGTGTATTTCGCGCACCTGAAATAAGCGTTCGCTCGCTGCGGCTTCCCTCTCGCCCCGTTATCGCGAGGCGGAGACTCAACCCGCAGCGCGCATCGGCTCGGCGTTCTGGCTCTCCACTGCCATCATCCGTGCCAGCGCCAGGATCTCCCGGATCTGGAACGGCTTGCGCACGTAGAGGCTGCCCGGCACCGTGCGGCGCTCCAGCTGCGGCTGGGTCGAGGCGTAGATCACCGGGCGGCGGGGATGGCGCTCGCGATAGGCCGCCGCCACCGTCCAGCCGTCGATCAGGCCGGGCAGGTTGATGTCGGTGAACAGCCAGTCGATCGCCGTGCGGCCGTCGCGCAGCATGGTCAGCGCCGCCTCGCCGCTCGATGCCGCCAGCACGGCGATGCCCTCCTGCTCGCACAAGTGCGTGAGCATCTCGAGCAAGAGATAATTGTCCTCGACAATGAGGACGGTGGGACGTGAAACCATGGCCCAGTTCCGGTGAGGTCCGGCCGCATGACACCTCGGTCCGGTTAACGTTCCCTTGAGACGGTTGCGTCACGTCAAGGATTCGCAAGGCAGGAACGCCGCATGACCGCGCACGACTTCGACGCCGAGACGATGGCCGACCTGGAAGACCTGTTCGGGCGCCCGCGCCTGCTCGAACTGCTCGGCGCCCTCGACCAGGAAATCGCGACCCGGCTGGAACCGCCGTCGGCGGACCGCGATCAGCTCGCCCGCGACGCCCACATTCTGGTCTCGTCGAGCGGGGCGCTCGCCTTCTCGTCGCTGTCGCAGGCCTGCGCCCGGCTGGAACAGGCCTGCCTGCGCGAGGCCGACCTCGCGGTGGCGCTCGACGACGCGCTGGCCGACGCCGCGCGGGCCCGCTCGGCCATCGCGGTGCTGCGGGCCGCCTGAGGCTGTTGCCGGCCCGCAACACCGGCCGCGAAAGTCGCGGGACGCCGCCGGCGTCTCCGAGGCGCCGCATTGAACGGTGAGTGTTTGGGTGTGCGGGCGCACCGGGAGTCACCCCGCCCACGGCTACGACGTGCCTTGCGTCAAGGACGCTTAACCATCCGCCGTTACACCGTTCGCAACCGAACGCAGCCGGCCCGCGCGCAAGCGGGCCGAGGAGCCAAGACGATGCCGACACCCGCGCCTCTCCGTGGGCTTTCCCTCACGCTGGCTCTGTGCGCGGCCCTCGGGCTCGGCGCCTGCACCAAGGACTCCGATCTCGCCGACGCCTCGGGCTTCGGGGCCGGGGGCGCGGGCGGCCCGGCGCGTCCGGGCAGCGCGCAGGATTTCGTCGTCAACATCGGCGACCGGGTGTTCTTCGAGTCGGACTCGACCGACCTGACGCCGACCGCCACCGCCACCCTCGACAAGCAGGCCGCGTGGCTGCAGCGCTACCCGCGCTACAGCTTCCTGATCGAGGGTCATGCCGACGAGCGCGGCACCCGCGAGTACAATTTCTCGCTGGGCGCCCGGCGCGGACAGGCGGTGCAGGACTACCTCGCCTCCCGCGGCATCGCGGCGGGCCGGATGCGGATGGTGTCCTACGGCAAGGAGCGCCCCGTCGCGGTGTGCAACGACATCTCGTGCTGGTCGCAGAACCGCCGCGCCGTCACCGTGCTCGACAACGGCGCCGGCTCCTGACATCGGCAGGCAGGAACCCGGTTTTGCGGCCGGCCGGGGCTTCTGCTAACCGGAAGGTACGGCCGCGAACAGACTGACGATCGGTGCCAGCCCCCATGCTCCGCCGCCTATTTCTCACCCTCGGGCTCGCGCTCGCCTTCGCTTGTCCCGCGCGGGCGCAGGACGCCTCCGAGCTGATCGTGCGCCTGAACCGCCTGGAGAACGTCTCCCGGCAGCTCTCCGGCCAGATCGAGACGCTGCAATACGAGAACCGCCAGCTCAAGGAGCAGCTGCGCAAGTTCCAGGAGGACGTCGAGTTCCGCTTGCAGGAGGGCAAGGGGAGCGCCCCGGCGCCCGCCGCCAAGCGCGCGCCCGCATCACCGCCCGCCGCGGCGCCCTCGGGCGGCACGCCTTACGGCGTCAATCCGGGCGACGGCAAGGGAGACGGCAAGCCGGCCAAGCGCGGCGACGCCTTCAATCCGGCCCAGAACCCGAACGCGCCGGGCGCACCGAAGCAACTCGGCTCCACCCAGCCCTCGCTGCCGCTGCCCACCGGCGCCATCGCCGAGGCCGACGCGCCGCTTCGCAGCGCCGGCGTCGAGGAAGGTGACGCGGGCGAACCCGGCGACACCGACCTGCCGCCGCCGGGCCTCGGCGGCCCAGTCGACATCGCCCCGCCGCAGGCGCGTGTCGCCGCGGCCGAGCCGCCGAGTTCGGCCAGCATCGCGGCCACCGGCAGCGGCGACGCCCAGGCCGATTTCGAGGCCGCCTACAGCCTGATCCGCGAGCGGCAATACGAGCAGGCCGAGATGAGCCTGCGCCAGTTCATCCAGTCGCATCCCCGCGACCGGCTGGTGCCGAAGGCGACCTACTGGCTCGGCGAGAGCTACCTCCAGCGCAACCGCTCGCGCGAGGCCGCCGAGCAGTTCCTGAAGGTCTCGACCGATTACGCCGCCTCGCCAGTCGCCCCCGAGGCGATGATGAAGCTCGGCGCCTCGCTCCACGCGCTCGGCGCCAAGGCCCAGGCCTGCGCGACGCTGGCCGAGGTCGAGCGCAAGTTCCCCGGCGCGGGCGCCACCGTGCGCCAGGGCGTCGAGCGGGAGCAGAAGCGCGCCCGCTGCGCGGCTTGATCCCGGCGGTCCCGGAGCAACGGCTCGATCGGTGGGAACCGGCTTTCGGACAAAGCCGATGCGGAACGACGATCCTCTCAGTTTTTCCCTCGCGCCGTTCCTCGACGGGGCGACCGTGCCGGTTCTGCTTGCCGTCTCCGGTGGGCCGGATTCCACCGCCCTGATGCATGCCGCCGCGATCCGCGGCGCCCCGGCCGGGCTGTTCGTCGCCACGATCGATCACGGCCTGCGTGCAGGCTCGGCTGACGAGGCCGCGGAAGTCGCCCGCCTCGCGCAAGAACTCGGCCTGCCGCACACGGTGCTGACCTGGGAGACGCCGCGGCGCGCGGGCCGCATCCAGGCCGAGGCGCGGGCGGCGCGCTACCAGCTTCTCGCGCAGCATGCCAAAAGCATCGGCGCGAATCGCATCCTCACCGCCCACACCCGCGACGATCAGGCCGAGACCGTGCTGATGCGGCTGATCGCCGGCAGCGGTCCGGCCGGGCTCGCCGGCATGCGGAACGAGCGTCCCCTCGGCGAGGGGCTTCACCTCGCGCGCCCGTTCCTCGACATCGCAAAAGCCGACCTCGTCGCCTATTGCGCCGCCCATGCGCTGCCCTTCGTGCACGATCCGTCGAACGCCGACGAGCGCTTCGCCCGCGCCCGGCTGCGCCGCCTGCTGCCGCTGCTGGAAGGGGAGGGGCTTTCGACCGAACGGCTGGCGCGGCTCGCCGCCCGCATCGCCCGCGACGAGGCGGCGCTGGCAGTCCGTGCCGCCACGGTGCTCGCGCAGGTGCGCCTCGCGGGCGATGGGGAGGTGCTCACCCTCGATGGTCACCGCCTCGCCGGGGAGCCGGTGGCCATCGTCCTGCGCGTGCTCGATACGGCGCTCGGCCACGACTACGCGGCACCGCCCAAGCGCCTGGAACGCCTGGAAAACCTCGTTCTCGACGGCATCCTGCCTGCGCTCGCCCGCGGCGAGGCCCTGCGCCGAACCCTGCGCGGCCAAATCATCGGCGTCGGCCCCTCGGGCCGCATCCGCCTCACCCCCGCGCCGCCGCGCCGCCCTGTCGCGCCCCGAAAGTAACCGTGCACGGCGACCTCGCCGCAGGGGCCGCCGATTTACTTGGCAACGGGGGAACCGCCGCCTACATTGGCCCGGAGCGCGTGGAGCATGCCCCGGCAGCCGCGGGAAGTCGCCCGCACGCCTCTCAGGACCGAGAGATGAACCCGAATTTCCGCAACTTCGCCCTGTGGGTCGTCATCTTCCTGCTGGTGCTCGCGCTGGTGACCCTGTTCCAGAACCCGGGTCACCGCGGCGGCGGCAGCGAGATCGCCTACAGCCAGCTCCTCAACGACGCCGATTCCGGCAAGATCCAGTCCGTCGTGATCGCCGGTCAGGACGTGAGCGGCAGCTATGTGGGCGGCGGCAACTTCACGAGCTACATCCCCAACGATCCGAGCCTCGTCTCGAAGCTCCAGAGCAAGGGCGTCTCGATCACCGCCCGCCCGCCGTCCGACAACACTCCCTGGTTCATCCAGCTTCTGGTCAGCTGGCTGCCGATCCTCGTCTTTATCGGCGCCTGGATTTTTCTCAGCCGCCAGATGCAGTCCGGTGCCGGTCGCGCCATGGGCTTCGGCAAATCGAAGGCCAAGCTCCTCACCGAGGCGTCCGGCCGCGTGAGCTTCGACGATGTCGCCGGCGTCGAGGAGGCCAAGGAGGATTTGCAGGAGATCGTTGAGTTCCTGCGCGACCCCCAGAAATTCCAGCGGCTCGGCGGCCGCATTCCCCGCGGCGTGCTGCTCGTCGGCCCGCCCGGCACGGGTAAGACCCTGATCGCCCGCGCGGTCGCGGGTGAGGCCAACGTGCCGTTCTTCACCATCTCCGGCTCGGACTTCGTCGAGATGTTCGTCGGCGTCGGCGCCAGCCGCGTGCGCGACATGTTCGAGCAGGCCAAGAAGAACGCGCCCTGCATCATCTTCATCGACGAGATCGACGCGGTGGGTCGCCACCGCGGCGCGGGCCTCGGCGGCGGCAACGACGAACGCGAGCAGACCCTCAACCAGCTGCTGGTCGAGATGGACGGTTTCGAGGCCAACGAGGGCGTCATCATCATCGCGGCCACCAACCGCCCCGACGTGCTCGACCCGGCGCTGCTGCGTCCCGGCCGCTTCGACCGCCAGATCATGGTGCCGAACCCGGACGTCACCGGCCGCGAGCGCATCCTGCGCGTTCACGTCCGCAAGGTGCCGCTGGCCCCCGATGTCGATCTGAAGACCATCGCCCGCGGCACGCCCGGCTTCTCCGGCGCGGACCTGATGAACCTCGTCAACGAGTCGGCCCTGCTCGCGGCCCGTCGCGGCAAGCGCATCGTCACGATGCACGAGTTCGAGGACGCCAAGGACAAGGTGATGATGGGCGCCGAGCGGCGCACGCTGGTCATGACCGAGGACGAGAAGCGGCTCACCGCCTATCACGAGAGCGGCCACGCCATCGTCGCCCTCAACGTCCCGGCCACCGACCCGGTCCACAAGGCCACCATCATCCCCCGCGGCCGGGCCCTCGGCATGGTCATGCAGCTGCCCGAGCGCGACAAGCTGTCGATGTCGTTCGAGCAGATGACCTCGCGCCTCGCGATCATGATGGGCGGCCGCATCGCCGAGGAGATGACGTTCGGCAAAGACAAGGTGACCTCGGGTGCCCAGTCCGACATCGAGCAGGCCACGCGGCTCGCCAAGATGATGGTCACACGCTGGGGCTTCTCGCCGGAACTCGGCACCGTGGCCTACGGCGACAACAACGACGAGGTCTTCCTCGGCATGTCGATGGGCCGTCAGCAGACGGTCTCGGAGGCGACCGCCCAGAAGATCGACGCGGAGGTCCGCCGCCTCGTCGAGGCCGGCCTGGAAGAGGCCCGCCGCATCCTCGGCGTGAAGGCCGACGATCTGGAGGCGCTGGCTCAGGGGCTCCTCGAATACGAGACGCTCTCGGGCGACGAGATCCGCAAGCTGCTCAAGGGCGAGCCTCCGGTGCGCGATTCCGGCGACGTCCCGCCGACCCCGGCCCGCGGCTCCACGGTCCCCTCCACCGGCCGAGGCCGCCCGCGCGGCACCGACGGCGGGCTGGAGCCGAGCCCGCAGCCGCAGGGCTGAGGCCGACCCGGACAGGTTCCTTTCAGCAAGGGGCGCCGCGAGGCGCCCCTTCTTCTTGGTCGGATGATCCGATCCGCTCCGGTTGGCGGAACGCGCACCGCGACATGACCCTCTCGACCCTTCTGATCGTCGCGCTCGGCGCCGCCCTTGCGGGGTTCGTGCAAGGACTGTCCGGCTTCGGGTTCGGCCTCACCGCCCTGTCGGTCTGGGCCTGGGTGATCGATCCGACGCTCGCCGCCGTCCTCTCCGTCGCCGGCAGCCTCGGCGGTCAACTCGTCGCCGCCGTCAGGGTCCGCCGCGGCTTCGATCTCCCGCTGCTCGCGCCCTTCGTCCTCGGCGGCCTCGTCGGCATCCCGCTCGGCGTCGCCCTGCTGCCGCGCCTCGACATCGATTGGTTCAAGGCGATCCTCGGCGGCCTGCTGGTCGTCTGGTGTCCGGCCATGCTGTTCGCGAAGAACCTGCCTCGCATCACCGTGGGCGGCCGGGCGGCGGATACGGTCGTGGGCCTCGCCGGCGGCGTGCTCGGAGGGCTCGGCGGCTTCACCGGGGTGCTGCCGACGCTCTGGTGCACCCTGCGCGGCTACGAGCGGGACGTGCAGCGCAACGTCATCCAGAACTTCAACCTGTCGATGCTGCTGGCCATCATGATCGCCTATCTGGCCTCGGGCGTCGTCCGCATATCGATGCTGCCGACCCTTGCCGTCGTGCTGCTCGCCATGCTGATCCCGACCCTTCTCGGCACCCGCGTCTATGCCGGCATCAGCGAAGCCGGCTTCCGCCGGCTGGTGCTCGGTCTCCTGACCGTCTCGGGCGTGGCGATGCTCGCCTCGGCGCTGCCGAAGCTGATCTGAAGCATCGGCCGTATTTCCAACGCCTTTGTCGCGGAGCAACCGATTCACCACGCCCGCGGCTCGTTCGACCGGTCGGGGCTCCGATCTGCTAATGTGCGGCCGGCTGGCACCCGTCCGGACCGCGGAGAAGCGACGTTGCGCAAGTACTTTGGAACCGACGGCGTCCGCGGGCGCGCCAACGGCGTCATCACCCCGGAACTCGCGCTCAAGGTGGGGCAGGCGGCGGGCGTCGTGTTCCAGCGGGGCGATCACCGCCACCGCGTCGTCATCGGCAAGGACACGCGCCTGTCCGGCTACATGATCGAGACCGCGCTCGTCGCCGGTTTCACCTCGGTCGGCATGGACGTGCTGCTGCTCGGGCCGATGCCGACGCCGGCTGTGGCCATGCTGACCCGCTCGATGCGGGCCGATCTCGGCGTGATGATCTCGGCCTCGCACAACCCGTTCGAGGACAACGGCATCAAGCTGTTCGGGCCCGACGGGTTCAAGCTCAACGACGAGGTCGAACTCGAGATCGAGGCCCTGCTCGACGGCGGCGACCTGCGCAAGAAACTCGCGGGCTCGCGCGATCTCGGTCGGGCCAAGCGGATCGAGAGCGTGCATGCCCGCTACATCGAGTTCGCCAAGCGCACCCTGCCGCGCCACGTGACGCTGGAGGGCCTGCGGGTCGTGGTCGATTGCGCCAACGGCGCCGCCTACCGCGTCGCCCCCGAGACCCTGTGGGAACTCGGCGCCGAGGTGATCTCCATCGGAGTCGAGCCGGACGGCTTCAACATCAACCACGATGTCGGCTCGACGGCCCCGGCCGCCCTCGTCAACAAGGTTCGGGAGCTGCGCGCCGATGTCGGCATCGCGCTCGACGGCGACGCCGACCGGGTGCTGATCGTCGATGAGAAGGGCCAGAAGGTCGATGGCGACCAGCTGATGGCCGTCGTCGCCCGCTCGTGGAAGGAGGACGAGCGCCTGACCCAGCCGGGACTCGTCGCCACCATCATGTCGAACCTCGGCCTCGAGCGCTACGTCAACGGCCTCGGGCTCAACCTCGCCCGCACCGCGGTGGGCGACCGCTACGTGCTGGAGCACATGCGCGAGCACGGCTACAACCTCGGCGGCGAGCAATCCGGCCACATCATCATGTCGGACTACGCCACCACCGGCGACGGCTTGGTGGCCGCGCTCCAGCTGCTGAGCGTCGTCAAGCGCCAGGAGCGGCCGGTGAGCGAGGTCTGCCACTGCTTCGAGCCGCTGCCGCAGATCCTCAAGAACGTCCGCTTCCGCTCCGGCGAGCCGCTGCGGGCCGATTCCGTCGTCACCGCCATCGCCCACGCCAAGGATCGCCTCGGCGCCTCAGGCCGCCTCGTGATCCGCCCGTCCGGCACCGAGCCGGTGATCCGCGTGATGGCCGAGGGCGACGACCGCGACCTCGTCAACGAGGTGGTGGACGAGGTGGTGGACGCCGTCACCAAGGCCGCCGCCTGAGGCTCAAGACATTGCCCTGGATATCGGATCCGGGACGATGTCTTAATTGATCGTACCGCAGCGGTTCAAAAGCCGGCATCCACCTTTCGAGCCGCTGCTCTCGGCCGCCCCCGCAAAACGGGGGCGGCCCCCTCGTTGCGCTTTTGCAGTCTCGGCGAGAAAATCCACCGATCGGCAAGGCTAATTTTTTACGTTAAGCGCGGCTTAACCCCAACGGATCATTCTCCAACTCGCACCACGGGCCGGCCCGACAGTCTCCGGCGCGCCCGACGAGTGAAGGATATCCACATGCCCCGCCGCACCACGCTCCTCGCCTGGGCGCGCTCTCTCACGCTCCTCGCGGGCGTCGGGGTGCCCTGCCTGGCTCAAGCCGCCGACCTGCTGCCCCCGCCGCCGCCCCCGCCGCTCCCGCCGATCGCCGAGCCGATCGATTTCGCGGGCGGCTGGTACCTGCGCGGCGACGGCGGCTGGGGCGACCTCGAACTGCGCCGCACCGAGGCGGTCGACGTCTCCAAGCACCCGACCCCCTACGCCTACAAGGCGATCCAGGACAAGGTCGGCAGCCAGTGGTTCGCCGGCGCCGGTATCGGTTATCAGTTCAACCCGTGGCTCCGCTTCGACGCCACCGGCGAATACCGCTTCCAGACCAAGTGGCACCTGTTCGCCGAGGACACCACCGTCCCGAACACCGGCGGCTACAACCTGACCAAAGGCAAGTTCGACTCGGTGGTCGGCCTCGTGAACGGCTACGTCGAACTCGGTACCTTCTTCGGCATGACGCCGTTCTTCGGCGCGGGCGTCGGCGTCGCCCACCACATGTTCGGCAAGAGCTACGATCACGGTTACGGCAACTACTTCGGCGGCTACGGCGAAGGCCCGGCCAAGGAGAAGACCAACTTCGCCTGGGCCGCGCATGCGGGTGTCGCCTACTCGCTGTCCCACAACGTCAAGCTGGAACTCGCCTACCGCTACCTCAACATGGGCAACGCCGAGACCGGCGTGGTCGAGTGCGTCCCGGCCTGCGGGATCAAGACGGTCTACCGCCTCAAGGAGCTCGACTCCCACGACGTGAAGATCGGCCTGCGCTACCTGCTCGGCGCTCCGGCCCCGCTGCCGCCGGTCGATTACGCGCCCGGCCCGCTCGTGCGCAAGTACTGATCCAGACAAGACATCGCCATCGATCGAACGGCGCGGGCCCTCCCGCGCCGTTCTTCTATTCTTCAACCGATCGGTTAAGGTTAAGACGATCATAACCTCTATCGGTCAAGCTCTTAGGCAATCGCACCGCGGCCCGCGCCGCCGATTCCCGAGAGAGTGTCCATGAACCGTCTCACCCTCGCGGCGACCGTCTTCGCCTGCGTTGCGCCCGGCCTCGCCGGGGCCGCGGACCTGCTGCCCCCGCCGCCTCCGCCGCCCGTCGCCCCGCCGGTCGAGATCGGCACCGGCTGGTACCTGCGCGGCGACTTCACCCAGAGCTGGTACGCCCACCCCAAGGACGCGGTGCGGCCCGACCCGACCGATCCCGGCCTGCCGCCGATGGTCGGCATCCGGATGAGCCCGGAGGGCGGCTACGGCGGCGGCATCGGCTACCGCCTCTTCCCGTGGCTGCGCGTGGACGCCACCATCGACCAGCGCGGCAGCTCGGATTTTCGCGGCTATTCCTCGCGCTCGAACTTCGTCACCGGCTACAACATCGAGGCCGGCAAGATCGACGTGCTGACCGGCCTCGTGAACGTCTACGCCGATCTCGGCACGTGGTACGGCTTCACGCCCTATATCGGCGGCGGCATCGGCTTCGCCGACAAGGGTTTTAAGCGCAACTACACCCAGACCACTTGCACCCTCGACGCCTGCGACGGCCGCCCCGGCACCGGCCCGCGCGAGTCCGTGCCCCGCGCCAATTACGGCCTCACCAGCTTCGCCTGGGCCCTCACCGCCGGCGTGTCCTACGACATCGGCGCGGGCTTCACGCTCGATGCCGCCTACCGCTACGTAGATCTCGGCCGGGCCAAGAGCGGGCTCGACGCCTACGGCTACGGCACACGCGTGAAGGACCTCGCCGCCAACGAGTTCCGCATCGGCCTGCGCTACAACTTTTCGAATCTCTTCGTCCCCGGGCTGGCGACCAACCCCTACGGCAACTGAGCGAGCGGCGTAGTGGGTGCGGGACCCAAAAAATTTGGGTAGACGGGCGGCATGGCCACCGCACCCCTCGTCCGCTTCGCCCCCTCGCCGACGGGCTTCCTGCATATCGGCAACGCCCGCCCGGCTTTGCTCAACGCGCTCTTCGCCCGGCGCCACGGCGGGCGCTTCCTGCTGCGGCTCGACGACACCGACCGGGAGCGCTCGACGCAAGCGTTCGCGGAGGCCGCCGAGACCGATCTCGCATGGCTCGGCATCACCCCGGACCTGTTCTTCCGCCAGAGCGACCGCACGGCCCTCTACGACGCGGCCGCCGCACGACTGAAGGCCGCGGGCCGGCTCTACGCCTGCTACGAGACCCAGGAAGAACTGGAGCGCCGCCGCAAGCGCCAGCTCGGCCGCGGCCAGCCGCCGGTGTACGACCGCGCCGCGCTGAGCCTCACCGATTCCGACCGCGCCGCGCTGGAGGCCGAGGGCCGGCGCCCGCATTGGCGTTTTCGGCTCGACCACCGCGTCGTCGCCTGGACCGACCTCGTGCGCGGCGACAGCCACGTCGATTGCGCCTCGCTGTCCGACCCCGTGCTGGTTCGGGCCGACGGCAGCTATCTCTACACGCTGCCCTCCGTGGTGGACGATGCCGAGACCGGCGTCACCCACGTGATCCGCGGCGAGGACCACGTCACCAATACCGGCGTGCAGGTGCAGCTGTTCGAGGCGCTCGGCGCCCCCGTGCCGGCCTTCGGCCACCACAACCTGCTGACCACGGCGGACGGGGAGGGGCTGTCGAAGCGCCTCGGCCATCTCTCGCTGCGTTCCCTGCGCGAGGCCGGCTACGAGCCGGCGGCCGTGCGTTCGCTCGCCGTGCTGACCGGCTCGGCCGAGGCCGTGCGCCCGGTCGCCTCCCTCGACGAACTGGCTTCACTCGCCGACCTCGCCCATCTCTCCCGGGCGCCGGCCCGGTTCGACCCGACCGAACTCGACGGCCTCAACGCCCGCCTCGTCCACGACATGCCCTTCGCCGAGGCCCGCGAGCGCCTGACGGCCCTCGGCGTGCCGGAGGAGATGTCCGAAAAATTCTGGCTCGCGGTGCGGGCCAACCTCGCCCGCGTGAGCGAGGCCGCCGATTGGTGGCGCGTGGTGACCGGCCCGGTCACCCCGGTGATCCCAGACCCGGCCTTCATCGCCGAGGCCGCCCGCCTCCTCCCCGACGCCCCCTTCGGCCCCACCACGTGGAAGGCCTGGACCGACGCCGTGAAGGCCGCCACCGGGGCGAAGGGAAAGGCGCTGTTCATGCCGCTGCGGCTGGCGCTGACGGGGTTGGAGCATGGGCCCGATCTGGCGGGGTTGTTGCCGTTGATTGGGCGGGAGCGGGCGGTGGAGCGATTAAGCACACCTTCCTAAAACAACTGCAACACTTAGGAAATCTCTAATCATCCCCGCAGGGCGGAGCATGTGCGTACATGATTGCTTGCTTTTTGTCATCAGAGTGTGTGTTTGCATGACAAATGAAGCCGGTTCTCACACCCGTGGCACCAGGCACGTCTAATCCAACAACGGATAAATCAGCAGGCAGTCCTGAGAACACCCATACCAACCAATTCAGATCAAAACCGAAATACCTACTAATGGTATTATAAATGTTTCCAGGCGCTACACCTGTTTCTGAATAACACTGGCGGGCAAGCCCATTATACCTTCCATAAAAAACATACAGAAGATTACCTTTGATGAAATAAAATGCCAGGAAGTTGGCATTTAAAAATCCAGACGGGATATGCGACAGCGAGTAGCGAGAATTTTCCGCCGATGATGAGTACGTGATTGGCTCATCCAAATTGACAGTATACTCATCGTCCTTCTGCATCGGCCAATCGTAAAGCAAGTCACAAAACGAAGAAAACCTAAATCCGTCGATCCTGCTACTCGCAACGGCAACGAGTCCGCCGACGCTGGCGATAGATTTATCCGCAACGGTATTTTTCATTGCATAATACAAAGAGCTAGCTGGCGAACCATCCATTTCGTCAGCAAAAATTGATATACTTACAGCACGACCTGAGTCCAATGATCGCCGATGCTTTCTATCTACTTCTACGAAACGATTGTATGCTTGTCGATCTCCGATCCAGACTGTTTGAGACACAGTCCTGGCACGACAACCATCCGAAATTTTTACGATTCTTTTGGGCCATCACAGGAAGCAATGATATAATCGTTGCCAGTGTTTTTGCTAGATAACTCGAAATATAAAACCGATGTCTCTAAATCTGTTCCTAAAGGAAATTTATTTATGAAATTCTGAAAATCCCTTTCGGCCAACTCAGGCGAATTTGCAAATCCAACACATATTCTACCTGGAAGAAAACATATTTTTAAAGTTCCTTTACTCACAGGCAAAGCCACATCATGCTCCGTCAACAGAGTATCCACGGCCATCGCGACTACTCCATTCGATATCCTTGCTACAACGAGGGTCACGCGCAATCTCCCTGCAAATTTAACCGATCTTACTTTGCCAAAATTCTGTACGTTCAATATAATCACATTTCTATAAGTAACGGCTATCCCACAACACTACCGGACTGTCTTACACGGATACAAAATACATAGAAATATAGAATACCAATTCATAATATTATATCAGCCCGACGTCAACAATCATCACATCTACCCTAAAACTTCCATCCACCTCAACCCCAAAATACCCCCGCACCGCCTCCGGCGCCCCCGCCTGCAATGCCCGGATCATCGCAACATTCGCGTCCGGCGTCCCCATCCGCGCAACCCAGCTCGCAAACTCCATCCGCACCCGCCAGCGCTGCACCGCCCCCGGCACGAAGCCGGCCTCCGTCAGCATCGCGCGCCACTCCGCTTCGCCTTAGTCGCGGACATGGGAGGGGTCGCGCAGGAGTTCCCAGGCTTGGAGATGGGTGTCGAGCAGCGGGGGGCCGGGGTGGATGACGTCGACGAGGCCGAGGCGGCCGCCGGGCTTGAGCACGCGGTGGGCCTCGCGCAGGGCCGTCGGCACGTCGGCCCAGTGATGGGCGCTGTAGCGCGTGAGCACCCGGTCGAAACTGGCATCCGGGAAGGGGAGGGACTCGACCGCGGCGCGGCGCGTGTCGAGGTTGGTCAGGCCGCGTCGGGCGGCCTCCGCCTCCACCGCGTCGAGCATCGCCTGCGACAGGTCGAGGGCGGTGACCGTGCGGACATGCGGGGCGACCGCGTAGGCGACGTGGCCGCCGCCGCAGCCGAGATCGAGCACGCGGGCCTGGGGCAAGTCGCGGCAAAGGGCGGCGAGCGCGTCGAGGTCGGCACAAGAAGAATGGACGGCGCTGGCGACGTAATCGGCGGCCCGCGCCCCGAACTGGCGATCGACCTGGGATTCGTGGTTGTCCGATGCGGTCATGGCGGCCTCACGAGAGCGGAAGCGGCGGAAGGCGGGTCAATCGAAGGGCGACGAGGAGAGCGGCCACGTAGAGACTTGCAAAGAAGCCGGCCACGCCGCCCCAGCCGTACTGCAGGAAGAACCAGCCCCCGGCGGTGCCGAGCAGCGACGAGCCGAGATAGTATAGGCAGAGATAGATCGCCGAGGCCTGGGCCCGGTCGCGCGAGGCGCGCCGCCCGACCCAGCTCGACGCCACCGAATGCGAGCCGAAGAAGCTCACGGTGACGACGACGATGCCGAGGATGATGAGGATCAGGTTCTCGGCCATGGTGAGCGCGATGCCGACGAGCCCGAGGAGGATGGCGAGCCACAGCACCTTGCGCCGCCCGAGCACGCTCGCGACGTGGCCGGTGAGCGCCGAACTCGCGGTGCCGGCGAGGTAGACCACGAAGATCAGGCCGATCGCCGTCTGGCTCAGCGAGTAGGGCGGATCGAGCAGGCGGAAGCCGATATAGTTGTAGACGCAGACGAACCCGCCCATCAGCAGGAATGGCGCCAGAAACAACCACGGCAGGCCGGCATCCGAGAAATGGTGGGTGAAGGTCCCGGGCACCTCGCGCCAGCGCATCCGGTGCGCCTGGAATTTCTGTGAGGCCGGCAGGCCGAACTGGAAGGCGATGGCCGCCAGCAGCGCCAGTACGCCGATGGTGCCGAGGCCCCAGCGCCAGGAGGCGTGGTCGGCGATGATGCCGGCCAGCAGCCGCCCGACCATGCCGCCGAGCGCGTTGCCGCCGATCAGCAGCCCCATCGACAGGCCGATGGCGCGCCCGTGCATCTCCTCGCTCAAGTAGGCCATCGCCACCGCGGGCAGGCCGCTGGCCGCGATCCCGGTCAGGGCCCGCAGGATCAGGAAGCCGTGCCAGTCGGGCATCAGCACCGCCGCGATGGTGAGCAGCGCCGAGGCGAACAGCGAGGCGGTCATCACCGGCTTGCGGCCGAACACCTCCGACAACGGGCTGACGACGAGGAGCGCGATGGCGAGCGTCGCGCAGGGCAGCGACAGGGCGAGGCTGCTCTCGGCGGGCGAGACGGAAAAGTTGTCGGCGAAGACGGGGAGGAGGGGCTGCACGCCGTAGAGCACGGCGAAGGTGGAGAAGCCGGCGGCGAAGAGCGCTAGGGTCGCCCGCCGAAAGGCCGGCGTGCCGGCTTCGATCAACCGGGCTTCATCCATGGTGCCGTGTCCTCGACGCACAAAAGACCCTCCCCCCGACGGATGTCGGGCTTGCCCGATATCCGCAAACGAAAACCCAAGTCGGGCAGGCCCGACTTGGGTGGGGGAGGGGGCTTTCGGAGAAAGCGGGAGATGAGCGACGTTTCCGGCACCGTCGCTTCCCTCTCCCGCCTGCTTCGCAGGCACCCTCCCCCGCGGAGGGGGGAGGGTCAAGCGTCGCGCTTACTGCGGCGGCGGGGCCGCCGGCTGTTGCCCGTCCGCCTGCTGCTGGAGCAGCGGGGTGATGCGGCGGACCGTGACACGGCGGTTCTCGCGGCTGGCGTCCTGCGTGTTCACCTTCAGGTACTGCTCGCCGTAGCCTTGCGTGGTCAGATTCTCCGGCGGCACCTGGAAGTTCTGCGTCAGCACCGCGGCGACCGACTGGGCGCGGCGGTCGGAGAGCGACAGGTTGTCGACCTCCGCGCCGACGGCGTCGGTGTAGCCTTCGATCAGGAAGACCTCCTGCGGGTTGGCCTTGACCGTCTGGTTGATCGCCGCCGCGATGCTCGACAGGCGCTGGGCCTGATCGGGCGTCACGGTGAACGAGCCGGACTCGAACGTGATCGTGTTGATGTCCACGGACGGCATCCGGGCGCGCAGCTGCGGCGAGTAGCGCACCTGATCCAGGGTGTAGCGCCGGTCCACCGCCTGCACCGGCGGGGCGGAAAGCGCCTGATAGACTTGGCGCTCGTCGGCCCGCTCGTAATCGACGATGTAGCGGTCGCGCGGGATGCGGATGTCCGGCGGCGGCAGATCGACCACATCGTCGTAGACCGGCCGCGGCGCGCCGCCATAGGCGTTGTTGATCAGGAACACCTCGCGCCCGTCGCTGTAGCGGCGGGAGCGGCGCAGCAGGCGCCCGTCGTCGTCCACCACGGTGACGATCTGGCCGCCCGCCGGGCTGTCGACGTAGCTGTAGACCTCGCCGCCACGGCGCTCGCTGCGATAGCCGCGACCGCCGTAGATCGTGCGGAACCGCTCGTTCTCGTCGTGGCGGATGAAGTAGCCGTCACGGTCGCGCACGATGATGCGGCCGGGCTCGCGGTAATAGGTGCGGCCATCCACGTCGTATTCGCGGCGGTCGCGCCGGATCGTGTCGTAGTCGCGGATGCGGTCGTCGTCGTCGCGGAAGCCGCCGGGGATGTAGGCCGGCGTGCCTGGCACGTTGAAGCGGTCGCGGCTACCGGAGCGGTCGTCGCGGCCGTAGCCGTCACGCCCGTCGCGGCGGTCATCGCGGCCATAGCGGTCGTCCCGGTCACGCCCATCCCGGCCGAACCGGTCGTCCCGATCACGTCCGTCACGACCGAAGCGGTCGTCGCGGTCGCGCCCGTCGCGGCGGTCGTCATCGAGCCGGCCGTCGCGGCCGTTCGGCTGATAGCCCGGCTGGCCGGGCTGGAGCGCACCGGGGGCGCCGGGCGGCGGCGTGCCGACACCGGGCTGACCGGGCTGCGGCGCGTTCGGCGGGGTGCCGGGCGGCTGCACCGGGCGACCGGGGACGCCGGGCTGCTGATTCGGCGTCACGGGGCGGCCGGGCACGCCCGGCTGCTGGTTCGGCGGCGTCGTCGGGTTGGCGCCGGGCTGACCCGGACGGCCGGGCTGGTCGGTGTTCGGCGGGGTGCCGGGCGGCTGGGCCGGGCGGCCGGGAACGCCGGGGCGCTGGTTCGGCGGCGTATCGGCATCGCGGCCACCACGGGCCGGGCCGTCGCGATCGGGCTTGCCATCACCGTCACGGTCGGGCTTGGCGGCATCGGGCTTGGCCGGCGTATCGCGGCCGGGACGGTTCGGGCCGTCGCGATCCGGGCGACCGGGCGCGTCCGGACGATCGGCATCGCGACCGCCGCGTGCCGGGGGCTGGTCGGGCTTGCCGGGGGTATCCTTGCCGGGGGTATCCTTGCCGGGCGCATCGCGGCCAGGACGGTCCGGCGTCGCATCACGACCAGGACGGTCCGGGGTCGCGTCACGGCCGGGGCGCGCCGGGGTGTCCGGGCGGCCGGGGGCATCGGGGCGGTCGGCATCGCGACCGCCGCGGGCGGGCGGTGTCGGCCGGTCGGGCCGATCCGGCGTCGCGTCGCGGCCGGGGCGGGCCGGCGGGGCGTCGCGGTCCGGCGTCGGCGCGCGCTCGCGGGCGGCCGGCGGAGTCGCACGGTCGGGACGATCCGGCGCGTCGCGGTCGGGGCGCGCGGGACGATCCGGACGCTCGGGGCGGTCCGGTCTCTCGGGGCGGTCCGGCCGCTCGCGGGCCGCCGGCGGGGCGGCGCGCTCGGCGGGCGCGGGCCGCTCGGGACGATCAGGACGCTCCGGCCGGTCGGGGCGCTCGGGACGATCCGGCCGCTCGCGACCGCCACCCGGCCCACCGGGGCCGCCGCGCTCCATGCCGCCGGGGGGACCGCCGCGTTCGGGGCCGCCACGCTCGGGGCCACCGCGACCGCCGCCCGGACCGCCCGGTCCACCGCGCTCCATGCCACCCGGTCCACCGGGGCCGCCCGGCCCGCCGCGACCGCCACCCGGTCCTCCCGGCCCTTCGGGATCGCGCTGCGCCAGCTCGATCCGCCCGTTGGCGGCCTCGCCGAGGGAGCGCGCGAAGGACAGGTCTGACAGGAGAAGAGCCGGCAGAATCGTACCGGTCAGGAGCAGGGAGCGGGTGATCCGCATGTAGGACGGCCTCGTGAAACGCGATCGGCGGTTCCGAACAGTGTCGGGCCGATATGGTTCCCGATCACGAGACGTCAAATTTTCAGGTCGAGGCGCGTTCTACTTCGATCCGCGCGGCGCGAACCAAACATCTCCGGCGCAAGGCCGTCAGGGCGCGGCCGGGACCGGGACGAGGCCGGGGACGATGACACGGATGGCGCTGCTGCGGGCCTCGCCCGTCGAGCCGGTGGCCTCGGCGGCGGCAGCTTCCGGCGCCGTCGTCGCCACGCCCTCGCGGTTGGCGGCGTCGGCGGCGAGCGAGGCCGCGGTCCGGTCGGCACGGCCGACCAGCGTCAGGCGGACTTTCGGGGCGCGCGACAGCCGCTCGGCGGTCATCGGCGTGACGAAGATGTCGCCCTTGTGCCGCACCAGCATGCTCTCGGCCTTGGCGAGCGACTGCGCCCAGCTCTGCCCCTCCTTCTTGCAGGAGCAGTTCGGGACGAAGCTCGTGCGGAACTTGAACGCCGTCGGCGTCGCCGCGTAGGCGCGGCTGCCCTTGAGGGTCGCGGCGTATTTGAGCGCGTCGTCGCCGTGCGGCATCGAGTAGGCGAGCGATTCGGTGCCGGGGCAGAGCGCCTGACACATCTCGTCGGCGCCCTCGCGGCCGTCGGGGAGGTTGTTCATCGGGAAGTAGGAGCCGTCGCAGGTCTTGACGCAGATCACCTGCGGGCCGCCGCGCGCGGTCTGGCCGCCGGAGAGCCGCGCCTCCTGGCCGGCCTCGGGCACCACGCCGGAGCAGGCGCTCGACACCGCCGCGACGAGCTGGCGGCGGCGGGCGGCCACCACCTCGCCGTCGCCGCCGCCATAGGTCGCGTTGAGCGAGCGGATGCGCGCCTCGACCGCCCCGCATTGCGGCGGCCGGGTATCGAAGAACAGGAACCGGCCGCCCTCGCAGTTCAGGCTGCGATAGTACGCTTCGAGGCGCGACACCTCGCTCTGGAGCGCCGCCGCCGTGGAGGCGCTGGCGTTCAGGTTGGCGAGTTCGGTCTTGTAGCGCTGGCACGCCCAGACATCGCCCGCGGAGGCAGCGCCGCCCTGGGCGAGAACGAGGCCAGCCACCGCGGCGAGGGCGGCGAAGGCACGGCGAAGCTGCGGTCCGATCAGCGGCATGGGCGGATGCTGGGATCTCGGGCAGGGGGTCGCGGGAGACGGTGGGGGCCGGTGCGTGACGGCGGAGCGCCTCACGCCTGTGTTAACGCCCCTCGCCGCCGGGGGACAGGGACACCATGTGTTTACGGCTAGGCTTTGAGGGGATTGCGTCGATGATGTGGCTCAGGGGCACCATGGGGAATGCCCGCGTTCTGACGGCGGCGGCCTGCCTCGCCGCCGCGCTGGTGCCGGGGGCGGCGGGCGCGGCGGAGGATCCGGACCGGATCTTCGACAAGTCGACGGTGTGGCGCCCGCTGACCCCGAACGACAAGCTCGTGGTCTACGGGATCGACGATCCCGACGTGTCGGGCGTCGCCTGCTGGTACACCCAGCCGGAGAAGGGCGGCATCAAGGGCACGCTCGGCCTCGCCGAGGACGTGTCCGACATCTCGCTGTCGTGCCGCCAGACCGGGCCGGTGCAGTTCAAGGACAAGGTCAAGCAGGGCGACGTGGTGTTCAGCGAGCGGCGCTCGCTGATCTTCAAATCGATGCAGATCGTGCGCGGCTGCGACGCCAAGCGCAACACGCTGATCTACATGGTGTATTCGGACAAGGTGGTGCAGGGCTCGCCCAAGAACTCCACCTCCAGCGTGCCGCTGGCGCCGTGGGGGACGGAAGCGCCGCAGAAGTGCGCGGATTTCGTGAAGTGAAGCGACTTGCGCCGGCTCCACCTCCCGAGGCGGAGCCGGCGAGAACGGCGGTCGGTCTCTCGAATCCCCCGATCCGGGGCGGTGAGAGGGCTTCGTTTCCGGACTACGCCTTCATCCGCACATAGGTCCCCGGCGCGGGCCCGAGCGAGGGCAACGCGCCGTCGCCGGGAATCCGCGCGGGCACGCGATCCGGCGCCTGCTCCTCCAGCCATTGGAACCAGTAGGGCCACCACGAGCCCTCGTGCTCGGTCGAGGCGGCGATCCAGTCCTCGAACTTGCCCTTCGTCGGGCCGCCGGTGCGGAAGCCGTATTTGGGTTTCTTGCCCGGCGGGTTGACGACGCCCGCGATGTGACCCGAGCCCGCCAGCACGTAATCGACCCGGCCGCCGAACTTGCCCGAGCCCTCGAACACCGAGAGCGCCGGGGCGATGTGGTCCTCGCGGGTGGCGAGGTTGAAGATCGGCGCCTTCACCTTCTTCAGGTCGAGGCGCACGTTGCCGAGCACCATCTGGCCCTTGGCCAGCGTGTTGTTGAGGTAGCAGTTGCGCAGGTAGAACGAGTGGTTGGCGGCCGGCATCCGTGTGGCGTCGGCGTTCCAATAGAGCAGGTCGAAGGCCTGCGGCGGCTTGCCCTTGACGTAGTTGTTGACGACGTAGGACCAGATCAGGTCGTTCGGGCGCAACATGTTGAAGGCGTTGGCCATCCGCGCGCCTTCGAGATAGCCGCGCTCGGCCATCCGCCCCTCGATCTGCTTGATCTGCTCCTCGTCGGCGAAGACCTTGAGATCGCCCGCGTGCGTAAAGTCGACCTGCGTGGTGAGGAAGGTCGCGTTCTTGATGCGGCGGTTGCCGGTGGCGGCCTGATAGGCCAGCGTCACGGCCAGAAGCGTGCCGCCGACGCAGTAGCCCGCGGCCGAAACCTCGCTCTCGCCGGTGGCGACGCCGATCATGTCGATGGCCGTCTCGATGCCCTCGCGCATGTAGGATTCGAAATCCTTGTCGCGGTGGCGTTCGTCGGGGTTGACCCAGGAGATCACGAACACGGTGATGCCCTGGGACACCATCCAGCCGATGAGGCTCTTCTGCGGGTTGAGATCGAGGATGTAGAACTTGTTGATCCAGGGCGGCACGATCAGCAGCGGTCGCTTCAGCACCGTCTCGGTCTTGGGCGCGTACTGGATCAGCTCCATCAGCTCGTTGCGGAAGATTACCTCGCCTGGCGTCACCGCCACGTCCTTGCCGAAGGTGAAGGCGTTGAGGTCGGTCTGGCGCACGCGCAGCTGCCCGCCGCCGGCCTGGAGGTCCTCCTGCAGCATCTTCATGCCGCGCACGAGATTCGCCCCGCCTTCCTCCAGCGTCTGGCGCAGGAGTTCGGGGTTGGTCATCACGAAGTTCGAGGGCGAATAGGCCGAAAGGAGCTGGCGCAGGTAGAACTCGGCCTTGTGGCGGGTGTGCTCGTCGAGCCCTTCCGCCTTCTCGACCATCTCCTCGGCCCAGCGGCTGAAGATGAAATAGCTCTGCTTGATGATGTCGAAGAGCGGATTCTTGCTCCAATCCTCGTGGGCGAAGCGCTTGTCCTTTGTGTCGGGCGCGGCGACCGGCTGCGGGATCTGGCCTTGCATCCGCGCGGCGGTGGAGGCCCACAGGGCGGCGAAGGATTCGGTGAGCCGGGTCTGGGCCCGCACCGCCTTTTCGGGGTCGCTCAGCCAGGTCTCGGCGACCTTGGTGAGGGTGCGGGTCATCTCGTCGATTTCGTTGCCACCCTGCCCCCCGCCGCTCTGCCCCAGTGTCTCGAAGGGCTTGAGGGCCGATTGCCGGAAGCTCTCGGCGAGTTGGTTGGCGTTGCGCGCGATCGTCTCGAAATCCGCTGCTGCCGGGCTGGTCCGCTCCGTGGCCACGCGTGTCCATCCTCCCGCATCGGCGCGTCCGTCAGCCTCATGGGGGCGCGGCGAGCCTCGTTTCCGACAATTTAACGCTCCAGGCAGGACATGTCGCCGTCCCCAGGTCCCATTTTCCGACCGATGTCATGCTCGTGAGCCGCTCTTTTCGCAGTATCGCCCGTTCCCTGGCCCTTACCGTGCCGGTCCTGGCGCTCGCGGCCGGCTGTTCGAGCGACGTGAATCCGATGAAGGCCGCCTTCGTCGGCGCGGGCTACGGCCCGAAGGAGACGCAGGCGCCGGATTTCGTGGCCGGCTCGCGCAAGGCGGATGCGGGCTACATGCCGGTCGGCGAATCGGCGCCGCGCCCCGCCCGCGCCCGCAGCGCCGAGGGGTTGAAGGCGCTGCAATCCGAACTGGAAGGCGCCCGCAGCCGCAACGAAGCCAAGGGCCGCGCAGCCGAGAGCGCCGCCAAGGCCACCGCGCAGGGGCTGGCTCCGCCACAGTGACCATCGACGGAAAAAGGGCCAGCCGCGCGGTAGCACCGTATGACGCGGTGCGAAGAGCGCCGCGCGCAGCGGCCTCGGCTTTCAGCCGAGGCGTCGAGCGGAGCGAAAGCCTAAGCCCGCAGATGCGGGCGCCGGCGACTGAGGCCGAGCAGGAAGCCGCCGGCGCTTGAGGCCAGCAACAAAAAACCATCGGCGCGCAAGCGCGCCGATGGTAAACACGCCGATTCCCTGCCGCCGCCGCGACGCGGGGGGAAGCGTTCCGCGACACCGGACAGAACCCGCCATGACCGATTTTCACCGCATCAAGCGCCTTCCGCCTTACGTCTTCGAGCAGGTGAACCGGATCAAGGCCGCCGCCCGGGCCCAGGGCGCCGACATCATCGATCTCGGCATGGGCAACCCCGATCTCGACGCGCCGCGCCACGTCATCGAGAAGCTGGTCGAGACCGCGGGCAAGCCGCGCACCGACCGCTATTCGGCCTCCAAGGGCATCGCCGGCCTGCGCCGGGCCCAGGCCGGCTACTACCAGCGCCGCTTCGGCGTGAGCCTGAACCCCGACACGCAGGTCGTGGCGACGCTGGGCTCCAAAGAGGGCTTCGCCAACATGGCTCAGGCGATCACCGCGCCGGGCGACGTGGTGCTGGTGCCGAACCCGAGCTACCCGATCCACGCCTTCGGCTTCCTGATGGCGGGCGGCGTGATCCGCTCCGTGCCCGCCGAGCCGACGCCCGCCATGTTCCCGGCGCTGGAAAAGGCGGTGGCGCACTCGATCCCGAAGCCCGTCGCGCTCGTGGTCTGCTACCCCTCGAACCCGACGGCCTACGTGGCCAACCTCGATTTCTATCGCGACCTCGTCGCCTTCGCGAAGAAGCACGAGCTGATCCTGCTCTCGGATCTGGCCTATGCCGAGGTGTATTTCGACGACGACAACCCGCCGCCATCGGTGCTGCAGGTACCGGGCGCCATCGACGTGACGGTGGAGTTCACCTCGCTCTCGAAGACCTTCTCCATGGCCGGCTGGCGCATGGGCTTCGCGGTCGGCAACGAGCGGCTGCTTGCGGCGCTGACGCGGGTGAAGTCGTATCTCGATTACGGTGCCTTCACGCCGATCCAGGTGGCGGCGACCGCCGCGCTGAACGGGCCGGACGACTGCATCAAGGAGATGCGGGCGACTTACAAGAAGCGCCGGGACGCGCTGATCGAGTCGTTCGGCAAGGCCAGCTGGAAGCTGCCGGTGCCGCAAGCCTCGATGTTCGCCTGGGTGCCGATCCCGGAAAAATACCGGCCGCTCGGCAGCCTGGAATTCTCCAAGCTGCTGCTGGAAAAATCCGACGTTGCGGTGGCGCCGGGCATCGGCTTCGGCGAGCACGGCGACGACTACGTCCGCATCGCGCTGGTCGAGAACGAGCAGCGCATCCGGCAGGCGGCGCGCAACATCCGCCGCTTCTTCGACAATTCGGACCGCACGCTGCACAACGTCGTACCGATGCAGAAGGCGGTTTGATTTTTTTCGTGGTGCGCCGTCTCCGACACTCGTCGGAGGCAGCGTCCTTCGTCATGCCGCTGCGATCCGTCTCGCAAAAGATGTTGCGGCGGGGCGACAGCCCCGCGCAATCGGGCCCGGCTCCCCGCGTGGGCACGCGGGGAAGCTTGTCAGTGCGCCTCTGCGTCCGCAGGGTCATCTCCTGTTCCGCCGCCGGGTCTTGGCTCGGCGGTCGGTCTGCGCCTCGAGGATCCGCATGCGCCGCCTGAAGCTCTTCGCCGCCCTGGCGCTCGCCGGCGCCGCTACCGGCGCCTGCGCCCCCCACCCGATCGTGGCCCGCGACCCCGTGCCGGCGCCCTCGCCCGACGAGGCATACGACTGCACGACGAAGCCGCTGGTGCTGAACGCCTACCGCACCGGCTGCGAGCCGCGCCTGCGCGAGCGGCGCACGGTGCTCCAGTCGAAGGGCTGAGCCGGAAAGCCTTTCTTGTCACGTTTCAGGCTTGATCGAAGCCGACAAACAGGGCCCTCCCGCCCGCGCGGGGGAGCCGAGACAGACGCCCTTCCGAAGGAGCCACCCTTGGCCCATACCCGCCTCGTCCTCGCCGCCCTCCTCGGCCTGACGGTCGCCGACACCGCCCTCGCCCAAGGCGTGGGCGATCTCCTCTACGGCGAGCGGACCGGACCGCAGGTCTACGAGGCCGATCCCGACACCAGCCGCTTCGCCGGCCCGCCGATGAGCACCGACGGCCGGGACCTGCGCGCCATCGGCGCCGTGCCGGTCCCGACCGTGATGAACGGCGGCAGCTTCGGCATCACCGGCAACGACTACTACAACGACATGAAGGTGCTGACGCCCCAGGGCCCGCGCCGGAACTCCGAGACCTACATGCTGGCCCCGGCCTACCGCTCGCCGCCTCTGCGCTGAGCGAAGTTCCGGGCCAAGCCACCGACGCTCGGCCCTCCCATCGAGCCCCCTCATCCTGAGGTGCCGCGTGAGCGGCCTCGAAGGAGGGCTCCAGTGTATCGTGTGATCCCTGGAGCCCTCCTTCGAGGCCGCCGCTTCGCGTCGGCACCTCAGGATGAGGGTAAGGTTGGAGAACCCTCGAAAGGCTACGTCACGCCAGTGGTCGCCGCCGCGGGTTCGGGTTGCGGTCGTGCTCACCCTCGCCGTGGGCGGCCTTCTCGTAGGCGGTGACGATGCGGCGCACGAGGTCGTGGCGGACCACGTCCACGTCGCGGAAGCGGACGCGGCCGATGCCCTCGACGCCGTCGAGCACGTTGACCGCTTCGACCAGCCCGGATTTCTGCCCAGGCGGCAGATCGATCTGGCTCGGATCACCCGTGATGATCATGCGCGAGTTCTCACCCAACCGCGTCAGGAACATCTTCATCTGCATCGAGGTCGTGTTCTGCGCCTCGTCCAAGAGCACCACGGCGTTGGTGAGCGTGCGCCCGCGCATGAAGGCGAGCGGGGCGATCTCGATGATGCCGGTCTGGAGGCCGCGATCGACGTGGCGGGCCTCCATGAAGTCGTAGAGCGCGTCGTAGATCGGCCGCAGGTACGGATCGACCTTTTCGCGCATGTCGCCGGGGAGAAACCCGAGCCGCTCGCCGGCCTCGACCGCGGGGCGCGACAGGATCAGCCGCTCGGCGTGGCCCTGCTCCAGCAGCGAGACCGCGTGGCCGACCGCGAGCCAGGTCTTGCCGGTGCCGGCGGGGCCTTCGGCGAACACCAACTCGTTCGCGCGGAGAAGCTTGATGTAGTCGCTCTGCGCCGCGTTGCGGGCGCGCACGGCGCCGCGCTTGCGGGTGGCGATCTGGTCGAAATGCTCGCGACCAGGATCGGCGGCGATCTCGGCGGAGGGAAACAGGTTGCCCTGGACGGTGACCTCCTGGATCACCCCGTCCACGTCGCCCAGCGTCAGCGTCGTGCCGCCCTTCTGGACGCGGGCGTAGAGCCGCTCGAACACCCGCCGGGCTTTTTCCGCCGCGTCGGGGGCCCCTTTCAGGACGAGATGGTTGCCGAGCGCCGTGCCGGTGATGCCGAGCCGCCGCTCGATATGCGCGACGTTCTGGTCGTACTGGCCGAAGACGAGGCTGGCGAGGCGGTTGTCGTCGAAGGTCAGCGAGACCTCGACGGTCTCGGCGAGGCCGGGGCGCCCGGCGGAAGGGGCTTTGCCGCGGCCGGCGGGGCCGCGGGCGGACGCAACGTCAATCGGCACGCAAGAGATTCCTGCCTCGGTGCGTCCCTATATAGGTCACGCGGCGGCGGCCGCATCGGGCAGCATCGCGCCGAACAGGCTGTTCGAGCCCGAGCGTACGATCCGCACCGGGACCAGCGTGCCGATGGTGGAGGCGGGCGCATCGAACTGGACCGCCTGGAGCTGCGGCGTCTTGCCCGCGACTTGCCCCGGATGGCGCCCGACCTTCTCGACCAGAATTTCCGTCACCGTGCCGACCGACGCCTCGTTGAAGGCGTGGCGCTGCGCGTCGAGGAGTTTTTGCAAGGCAGCCAGCCGCTCGGTCTTCACGCTCTCGGGCACCGCGTCCTCGCGCTCGGCCGCGGGCGTGCCGGCGCGCGGGCTGTACTTGAACGAGAACGCCGCCGCGAAGCCGATGTCGGACACGAGCCGCATCGTCTCGTCAAAATCCGCGTCGGTCTCGCCGGGAAAGCCGACGATGAAGTCCGAGGACAGGGCGATGTCGGGGCGGGCCATCCGGATGCGCTCGATCAGCCGGCGATAGGCATCGCCGGTATGGCGCCGGTTCATCGCGTGCAGGATGCGGTCCGAGCCCGACTGCACCGGCAGATGCAGGTAGGGCATCACCAGCGGGTTCTTTTCGTGCGCGATGATGAGGTCATCCGCGAAGTCGTTGGGGTGGCTGGTGGTGTAGCGCAGGCGCAGCAGGCCCGGCACCTGGGCCAGCGCGTCCATCAGCGCCCCGAGGGTGGCGGGCGCGCCGTCGGCCCCGTCGCCGTGATAGGCGTTGACGTTCTGGCCGATCAGCGTGATCTCGCGCACGCCCTCAGTGACGAGGCGGCGCGCCTCCTCGACCACCGCCGCGACCGAGCGCGAGACTTCGGCGCCGCGGGTATAGGGCACCACGCAGAAGGCGCAGAACTTGTCGCAGCCCTCCTGCACCGTGAGGAAGCCGGTGACGCCGCGATTGCGGCGCGCGGGCAGGTGGTCGAACTTGTCTTCCAGCGGGAATTCGGTGTCGACGACGCGGCCCTCGCGGGAGCGACGCAGCAGGTCGGGCAGGCGGTGATAGCTCTGCGGCCCCACCACCACATCGACCGCGGGGGCGCGGGAGAGGATCTCGCGCCCCTCGGCCTGCGCGACGCAGCCCGCCACGACGATCTTGGTCTCCTGGCCGGCCTCGGCGCGCTCGCCCTTGAGCACGCGCAGCCGCCCGAGTTCCGAATAGACCTTCTCGGCGGCCTTCTCGCGGATGTGGCAGGTGTTGAGGACGACGATGTCGGCCTCCTCCACCGCGTCGGTGGCGCAGTACCCCTCGGCCGCCAGCACGTCGGCCATGCGGCCGGCGTCGTAGGCGTTCATCTGGCAGCCGTAGGACTTGACGTAGGCTTTCTTCAAGATCGCATCCTGGGCGGCGGGCACGAAGTGAGGATCGGCCGGCCGCGTTCGACTCTTCGAAGCATGAGGGCGGCCCGCGCGTAACACAATTTTCGCCGGCCGTCGCGCCCGCGAGGTGAACCCTCACTCGGGCCGCGTGCCGTCCACGAGGGCGCGCAGGCGCTCGTAGGCCTCGCCGGCCTCCGGAATGTCCTTGATCATCGCGCCGCTGCCGAAGGTGCTGCCGGTGCCGAGCAGGCTGAAGGCGTTCCACGACGATCCGGTCCCGGTCGCCTGGGTGGCGAGATAGACCGAGCCGAGTCCGACGCTGCGCTGGAGCACGCCGCGCCGCAGGGACACCTCGCGCACGTCGCGGAACATCACCCGTTTGGCGTGGATGGTCAGGACCCCCTCCTCGATCTCCAGCCGGTCGTCGTAGAGGGTGTAGACGGTGTTGCGGTATGTTCATCGCCCGCCCGATCCCGACCATGACGGGGAACGCGACGAAGACCGTTGCGCCGACCGCGACGAAGGGCGAGATCGTGACGGGCAGCGCCCCGAGCATCGGCCGGAGGAAGCTCTGAAAAATCCCGCCGAAGAAGCCGCCGGCCCAGAACGAGAAGAACAGCTGCAGCGGCACCTGCTGGAGCAGCGCGATCCACAAGACGAAGATCGGACGATAGGTCGTCAGGGGGCGTTCGATCATCGTATCAGTCCAGCACCGCACGCTCTGGTCGCAAGCCGTCCTCAAGGCGTCAACCGCGTCCGCATCACGTCGGCGTGCAGGCATGGATGAGGGGGTGCGGGTGACGCTGCGAGACGATGGCGAGTTCTTCGCCCTGCTGACCGGTAGCTTCCGGCGCCTCGTCGGCCGCCCGCTCGTGCCCGAGCCGGGGCTCGGGCCGGATTGGCTCTACGGGCAAGCACCCTTCGCGGTGCTCGCCCACGACACGTCGCCCGACCCGCTGTTCGTCTACGCCAACCGGGCGGCGCAGGCCGCCTTCGGCTACGACTGGGACGAGATCGTCGGCCTGCCCTCGCGGTTCTCGGCGGAAGCGCCGGAGCGGGCCAAGCGCCAGCGCCTGCTCGACGCGGTCGCCCGCGACGGGTTCGTCGCCGATTACCGCGGCCTCCGCATCGCGAAGTCGGGCCGGCGGTTCCCGATCGGCGACGGCATCGTGTGGCAGCTCGTGGACGAGGCGGGCCGGGTCCGCGGGCAGGCCGCGACCTTTCCCGTGACGGGCTGAAGCCGGCCCGTTACGGCGCCGTCTCGGCCGGGGTCGGCTCCTCGCCGCCCTCCTGTTTCAGGCGCTTGCGGTACTGCACGGCGCCGAACGGGATGACGCAGAGATAGCCGAGGCTGAGCGCGGCCAGAGCCTCGAACGGGAACGAGATCACGAGGCCGAAGGCCACCACCACCACGAGGAAGATCGGCAGCACGAGGTCGCGCGGCACGCGCTTGCCCCAGGTCTTGCCGGAAAACGTCGGCACGGTGGAGACCACGAGGAGCGCGATGACCAGCTCGTAGGCCAGGATCAGCCCGGTGCTCCATTGCGGGAACGGCACGTTGAGGAAGTGCAGGTAGAGCGGCAGCATGCCGGTGAGCGCGCCCGCGGGTGCGGGCATGCCGACGAAGTAGTCCTTCTTCCATTCGGGGCGGTTGGGGTCGTCGAGCATCGCGTTGAAGCGGGCGAGCCTCAGGCACATGGCGATGGCGAAGACCAGCGAGACGATCCAGCCGACCGATTTCAGATTGTGCAGGGCGAAGCTGTAGAGGATCAGCGCCGGGGCGCAGCCGAAATTGACGAAGTCGGCGAGCGAATCGAGTTCCGCCCCGAAACGCGAGGTGCCCTTGAGCAGGCGCGCCACCCGCCCGTCGATCCCGTCGAGCCCGGCGGCGACCACCACGGCCAGCACCGCGGGCTCGAACTTGCCCTCGAAAGCGAGCCGGATCGCGGTGAGCCCGAGGCAGAGCGCCAGCAGGGTGATCATGTTCGGCGCGATGATCCGGAACGGCACCGGGCGGAAGCGCCGCGGGCGGTCGTTCGGATCGGGCGCGAAGGGCGGAAACAGATCGTCCATGGAGGCTCCGGCTCTTCCTGTCGCCGCTCAGATACGGCGGAAGGCCCGCTCCGGGCCACCCCCGAGATCGGCCAGCACCGTCTCGCCCGCCACCGCCTTCTGGCCGAGGCCGACGAGGATGCGGGTGCCGACGGGGAGGTAGACGTCGACGCGCGAGCCGAACCGGATCAGGCCGAAGCGCTCGCCGACCTGCTTGGTCTCGCCCGCCGCGACGAAGCCGACGATGCGCCGCGCCACGAGGCCGGCGATCTGCACCACGCCGATGCGCAGCGGCTGGCCGCGATGGGTCGTCTCCATGACGATGCCGTTGCGCTCGTTGTCGTCGCTCGCCTTGTCGAGTTCGGCGTTGAGGAACAGGCCGGGCGTGTAGTGGATCTGGCCGATCTTGCCGGTCACCGGCACGCGGTTCACGTGGCAGTCGAACACGTTCATGAACACCGAGATGCGCAGCATCGGCTCGTGCGAGAGGTCGAGCTCGGGCGGGGGCAGCACCGTGGAGATCAGGTTCACCCGCCCGTCGGCCGGCGACACGATCAGGCCGTCGCCGACCGGCACGACGCGCTCGGGATCGCGGAAGAAGTAGCAGACCCACAGCGTCAGGATCAGGAACACCCACGCGAAGAACTGCGAGAACAGCCCGGCGCCGACGGTGAGCACGATGCCGATCAGGATGAAGGGATACCCCTCCTTGTGGATCGGCACGAGCGTCCGGCGGATCGTCTCGATGAGGTCGGTCATGGGCTCCGATGGGGCTCCGGCGGGGCGAATGCGACCCGCCGGATGGCAGGGGGCCGAGCGAACGTCAACCGATCCTCTGCCCAGGGCCGACTCTGCCCGTCGTCGCAGTCGGAAGGCAGAGCGCCGGATCGAACAGGCGGAAGGTGCGCCGCCCGGCCGCCTTGGCGGCGTAGAGGGCGGTGTCGGCCCGCGCGAACAGGTCGCCCGCCTCCGCTCCCAAATCCGGCCCGGACAGGGCCACGCCGACCGAGGCGCCGAGGCGGTAGCGCCGGCCCTCGTGATCGAACGGTCGCCCCAGGGCCTCGACGATCCGCTGCGCCAGGGCCGCGGCCTCCGGGGCCGGGAGTCGTTCGTCGAGGACGACCGCGAACTCGTCGCCGCCGAGCCGCACGACCAGGGCGCCCGCTCGGCAGATCCGCAGGAGCCGGTTCCCCGCCTCGCGGAGGCAGACATCGCCCGCCGGATGCCCATACGCGTCGTTGATCGCCTTGAAGCCGTCGAGGTCGATCAGGAACAGGGTGCCGACCGGCGCACGCAGGCGCGCGTCGAACCGGGCGCGGTTGGCCAGCCCCGTCAGCGCATCGGTCTCGGCGAGACGGCGGGTGCGCTCCAAGAGCAGGATCTCGTCGGTCACGTCCTGCTTGAGGCCGAACAGCCGCACCGGCACGCCGTCGCGACGATCGACCGTCGCGGTGAGCCGCAGCCAGCGGTGCCGCCCGTCGGGCAGGCGGATTTCCGCGTCGAGCCGGAAGCCGCCTCCCTGCGCGAGCGCCCGGTCCCGCAGCACTGTGAGCGCCCGGCGCGAGTCCGGCGTGTACTGCTCCACGATCAAGCGGCGATCGAGCGTGACGCCGTGAGGAATCCCGAAGAGATCGTAGACGCTTCGGCTCCAGCGCAGGCCGTCGCCGGGAAGGCTGCATTCCCACAGGCCGAGCCCGGCGGCCTCCATCGCGCGGTCGCCGAGGGCCTCGGCGCGCAGCATGTCCTGTTGGGCCGCGATGATGGCGGCCTGGATTCGCAGTTGCAGGCGCAGGCGCTCGAGTTCGACGGCGTCCGGCTCGTCGGGCGTCTCTCGAAACCGTGCAGCATCAGGCATCAATGGGGGGCCGTCCGGGTTCGGCGCCGTGGCGGCGCGTCCTCGCTGGGGAGCGTGAGCCGAACGGGTTGACGGGGGATGGGCCGATTTCATCCTATCCACAGCCGGACGATCACGGTTTCGTGATCGTCCGGCTGGACTCAAGCGACCGGTTGCGGTTCGGCCTGGGGCCCGGCGGCCAGCATCCTCTCGTCCTCGGCGCGCTTCAGCGCCTCGCGCGCCGCGTCCGCCTGCCGCTGGCGGTCCCACAGGGCCGCGTAGACGCCGCCGCGGGCCAAGAGACTCGCGTGCTCACCGCGCTCGACGACGCGGCCCTGATCCAGCACCAGGATCTCGTCGGCATTGACCACCGTCGAGAGGCGGTGGGCGATCACCAGCGTGGTGCGGCCCTGGCTGACGCGGTCGAGCGCCGCCTGGATCTCGCGCTCGGTGAAGGAATCCAGCGCCGAGGTCGCCTCGTCGAGGACGAGGATCGGCGGGCCCTTGAGGATGGTGCGGGCGATGGCGACGCGCTGCTTCTCGCCGCCCGACAGCTTCAGGCCGCGCTCGCCCACCGGGGTCTCGTAGCCCTCGGGCAGGCTCTCGATGAAGCGGTCGATCTGAGCGAGCCGCGCGGCCTCGCGCACCTCGGCCTCGGTGGCGTCCCAGCGGCCGTAGCGGATGTTGTAGCCGATGGTGTCGTTGAACAGCACCGTGTCCTGCGGGACCATGCCGATGGCCGCCCGCAGGGAATCCTGGCGGACATTCGCGATGTCGTGCCCGTCGATGGTGATGCGCCCGGCTTGCGGCTCGTAGAAGCGGAACAGCAGGCGCGACAGCGTGGATTTGCCCGCCCCCGAGGGGCCGACGATGGCGACCGTGCGCCCGGCCGGCACCTCGAACGAGACGCCGCGCAGGATCGGCCGCGCGGGATCGTAGGCGAAGCGCACGTCCTCGAACCGCACGGTGCCGGCCGGGACCGCCAGCGCCGGGGCGCCGGGGCGATCCGCGATCTCGGGGTTGCGGTCGATGATGCGGAACATGTCGTCGATGTCGACGAGCGCCTGTTTGATCTCGCGGTAGATCATGCCCATGAAGTTGAGCGGCATCGACAGCTGTATCAGCATCGTGTTGACGAGCACGAACCCGCCGATGGTGGTGCGCCCGGCCATGATGTCGCGCGCCGCCAGCGCCATCACCGCGGTCATGCCGATGGTGAAGATCACGGCCTGGCCGGCGTTGAGCACCGCGAGCGAGACGTAGGTCTGCGTCGAGGCCTTTTCGTAGGTCGCCATCGAGGCGTCGTAGCGGGCGGTCTCGCGGTTCTCCGCGCCGAAGTACTTCACCGTCTCGTAGTTCAGCAGCGAATCGACCGCCTTCGTGGTGGCGTCGGTGTCCGAGTTGTTCATCCGGCGGCGGATGCCGATGCGCCACTCGGTCGCCTTCCAGGTGAAGCCGAGATAGGCGGCGATCATGGTCGCGACGACGGCGGAGTAGAGCCAGTCGAATTCCCAGGCGAGGATGCCGAGCACCAGGGCGAGTTCGACGATGGTCGGCACCAGCGTCAGCACCATCAGGCGCGACAGTTCCTCGATGCCGTTGCGGCCCCGCTCCAGCACGCGGGTGAGGCCGCCGGTCTTGCGCTCCAGATGGAAGCGCAGCGACAGCCGGTGCATGTGCTCGAAGGTGAGCAGCGCGAGGCGGCGCACGGCGTGCATCGCCACCTTGGCGAACAGACCGTCGCGCACCTGCGTCATCGCCGCCATGGCGACCCGCGACAGGCCGTAGAGGCCGATGAGCAGGAACGGCGCCGAGATCAGCCCGGCGGGGACGGCCGCCGGCGCGGTCTTGTCGGTCGCCGCCACCAGCGCATCGGTCGCCCACTTGAAGGTGAAGGGCATCACCATCGTGGCGGCTTTCGCCAGCATCAGGAGGCCGAAGGCCAGGAAGATGCGGCGCTGCAGGTCGCCCCGGCCGTGCGGCCAGAGATAGGGCCATAGGCGCCGGTAGGTGGCGATGAGGCCGGGTCGTTCGAGCGGCGCGGGCGCGCTCGGCGCCGCCGGCTCGGATGCGGTTGCCATGATGGGATCGGGATGCGGATGCGGGGATGACGCCTGGACGCAGGGGGCGCTCAGGGCTGTCGGTCGCCGGGATATAGGCGCAACGGAGCCCGCGCGCATCCGGTGCGGGGACGCATCATGCCTGCGTACGATTCAGGTCCGTGCTCAAGTCCTCTTGGGCGCCGGGGTATCCGCCGCCGTGGGCGCATCCTTCGGCAACACGAAAATCTGGCCCGGATAGATCAGGTCGGGATCGCGGATCTGCTCCTGGTTGGCGTCGTAGATCACCGTGTAGCGGTTGCCCTTGCCGTAGGTGCGGCGGCTGATCTGCCACAGGCTGTCGCCGCGGCTGATGCGCGCCGTGCTGATCTCGGGGATGAACACCGTGCCGGCACTTTGGCCCGGCGCCTCCGCCATCCGCCCGGCCTCGGGGGCCGCGGCCTCCGGCAGCTTGGGCGCGAGGGCTGCCGCGGCGGCGCCGTCGGCGGCGGGTTTGGGGGTACCGACGCCGGTGCCCGCCGCGACGGAAGGCGTGCCGGGCGTCACCGTGCCGGGAGACGCCGCAGAGGGCGGCGGGACGATGGCGGGGGCGAGCGCGAGGCTCGGTGCGGGCCGGGTCTCGGGCGCGGGCTGCGAAGGCGGGGCCGCGGCGCGGGCGGACGCGCTCGGCGCCGTCCGCTCGGCCGCCTTGTCCGCGGGACGCTGCGCCTGAGCCTGCATTTGACCGCTCGGCGCGGTGCCGGGCCGGGGCTCCGCCGAATCCGCAGCGCGGGGGGCGCCGGCTTGCGTCTCGGTCGGTCCGGCGGCACCGCGGCGCTCCGGCGGGGCGCTCTCGGCCATTTTCGGAGCGGCGGGTTTCGCGTCCGGCTTGGCGGCGCTCGGCGCCGGCTTCGACGCCTCGGCGGCCGTCGTCGGCGCCTTCGGGGACGGCGCGGCGCCCTCCGTCGGCTTGTGCTCGGCCGCCTTGTGATCGGTCGGTTTGTCGTCCGCCGCCTTGCGAGCGCCGGGCGTCTCCGCGGCCGGCTTCTCCGCATGGGCGAGACGGGGCGCACTCTCCGGATAGGTGAAGGCGACCTCGGCGCGGCGGCGGACCTTGCCGCCGGCCGGATCGACCGCGTCGATCCGCACCTGATAGGCGCCCGGCCGCACGCCGCGGCCGATGGTGAAGGCGATGCGCCCGTCGGCGCCGGGGCGCCCGGAGGCCACCAGGGTGTCGTTGAGGTAGAGCCGCAGGGTGCTCTCGGTGGAGGCCTGTGCGGTCACGTCGAGCCGCCCGCCGTCCTGCGCGTCGATGCTGACGATCCGCGGCGCGGCCTCGGCCGCAGCGGCAGCCGGCTTGTTCCTCGGTGCGTCGGGGGGCCGGGCCGCCTCCCGCGTCGGCGCGGGCGCCTCGGCCTGGGCCGTACCTTTCCGATCGGCCGGCTTGCCGGGCTCCGCGGGCGTCGCGCCAGGGGCAGCCTTGCCGGGTGTTTCGGAAAAAGCGGTGGCGGGGCGGCCGGTGCCGGCCTCCGGCGCGTCGGGCTGCGACAGCACCCGCGTCGGCGCATCGGGCGCCGAGAGGGCGATCAACGGCTTGGCGTCGCGCTTCTCGGCGACCACCACGGTGACGCTCTCGCGCCCGTGCAGCGGCTTGCCGTCCGGTCCGGTGGCGCGTAGCGCGATCTCGCTCGATCCCGTCGGCAGGTCCGGCGGCGTCAGGGCGAACTGGCCGGCGGAATCGGCCTTCGCCTCGGCATAGGCTTTGCCGTCGCGCAAAAGCTCGACCCGCGCGTTCGGCGTCGTGCGCCCGGCGATGACGCTCGCCCCGTCCGGCTCGACGCGGACGATGTCGAAGGCCGGCGTACCCTCGGCCTCGGCGGGCGCGGCGCGCGGCGCGGGGCCGGCCTCCGGGCCGGGGGTTTTCCCTTGCGGCGGCGGCGTGAGAGCGGCAAGAGGAGCAGCCTTGTCCGATCCCGAAGAGGCCTCGTTCGAGGTCTCGGCGGAGGAGCCGCCCGCCGCGTTGCGCTTGAGGAGTTCTCCCGTTCCGAACAGCGCGACGACCATGGCGAAGCCGCCGAGCAGGCCCGCAAGCGCGAGCACGATGCCTCGCCGCACCTCAGCCGTCATGGCTCACCGACTCCTGCTCATTCGCACCGTGGCGCGCCGTCGTGAGACGGCCCGCAGCGTCATCGACAACCCGTCTCAATCACCTGACATATTACCGAACATGAGAAGAACACCAAAGCTCGCAGCCGGGTGCCGACCGGATTCTCGTGATTTCTCAGCACTTTTCCGTGCGTATGACGGAGCCGGGAGCCTGTGATGGAGCGTCTCACCTCGGTCTGCGTCTATTGCGGCTCCGGCTTCGGCGGCGATCCGGCCTTCGCGGAGGCCGCGCGCACCTTGGGCCAAGCGCTCGGCCGCGAGGGCATCCGCCTCGTCTACGGCGGCGGCAATGTCGGCCTGATGGGCACCGTGGCGCAGGCGACGCTGGATGCCGGCGGCCAGGTCACCGGCATCATCCCGGACTTTCTGAAATCGCGCGAGCGGATGCTCGACGCGATCCAGGAGACCGTCGTGGTCTCCGACATGCACACCCGCAAGAAGCTGATGTTCGACCGGGCCGACGCCTTCGTGGCGCTCCCCGGCGGCATCGGCACGCTGGAGGAACTGGTCGAGCAGATGACCTGGGCGCAGCTCGGCCAGCACGCCAAGCCGATCCTGCTGCTGTCGGTCAACGGCTTCTGGGACCCGCTGATTACGCTCCTCGACCACATGCGCGGCCATGGCTTCATCCGCGAAGGGCTCGACCTCAACTACCTCGTCGGGACCGATCCGGCGGCGGCGGTGGAACAGCTGCGCGGGGCGCTGGCGAGGGCCGAGCCCGCGCCGCAATCCGACGCCCTGATCGCCAAGCGGTTCTGAGCCCGCGATGGAGGCGACCGACCAGAGGCTGTTCGGCCCACATACGGGGCTGCACTACGAACAATTCCTCGCCCGCCTGTCGCGCAACGCGGCGGTGGAGCGCTACCTCGAGATCGGCGTCGCCCGCGGCACCGTGTTCGCGCAGGTCGCCTGCCGCCACGGCATCGGGGTGGACCCGGAATTCAGCCTCGACGCCAACGTCGCGGCTAACAAGACCCGCGTCTCGCTCTATCAGGTGATGAGCGACGTGTTCTTCGAGCACCTGCGGCTGCGCCAGCAGCTCGGCGGGCGCATCGACCTCGCCTTCCTCGACGGGATGCACCTGTTCGAGTTCCTGCTGCGCGACGTGATGAACACCGAGGCGATCGCCCGGCGCGACTCGATCCTCTGCCTGCACGATTGCCTGCCGCTGGCCGAGCCGATGGCCGAGCGCGATCCGATGCAGGCGCATGCGCGCAGCCAGGGCACACCTTACGCCGACTGGTGGACCGGCGATGTCTGGAAGGTGGTGCCGATCCTGGCGAAGTACCGGCCCGACCTCACCGTGATGCTGGTCGATTGCGCGCCCACCGGCCTCGTGGTGATCACCGGGCTCGATCCGTCCTCAAAAGTGCTGAGGAAGAACTACGACGCGATCGTCCGCGCGTTCTCGGACATGCCCAACGACGCCGCCGGCATCGCCCGGATGTACGCCGCCCATCCGCTGGTCCCTGCCGAGGAGGCCCTGCGCCGGCTCGGCGGTCGGTCGTACCGGCACGGGCGCGGCGGCTTTTTGCGTAAGCTTCTCGGCTGAAGCGCCGCTTGAAACGAGAAAGGGCCGCCCCGAGGGGCGGCCCTTTCCATATCCGGACGAGGTCCGGAAAAATCAGCGCGAGTAGAACTCGACGACGAGGTTCGGTTCCATCTGGACCGGGTAGGGCACCTCGGTCAGGCCGGGGATGCGGGTCACGCGGGCGGTCATCTTGTGGTGATCGACCTCGATGTAGTCCGGCACGTCGCGCTCGGCGAGCTGCGAGGCCACGACGACGATCTCGAGCTGGCGGGAGGCTTCCTTCACCTCGATCAGGTCGCCGACCTTGACCTGGTAGCTCGGGATGTTGACCCGGCGACCGTTGACCTTGACGTGGCCGTGGTTGACGAACTGGCGCGCGGCGAACGGGGTCGCGACGAACTTCGAGCGGTAGACCACCGCGTCGAGGCGGCGCTCCAGCAGGCCGATCAGGTTCTCGCCCGAGTCGCCGCGCAGGCGGATCGCCTCGGCGTAGTAGCGACGGAACTGCTTCTCGGTGATGTTGCCGTAATAGCCCTTGAGCTTCTGCTTGGCGCGCAGCTGCGTGCCGAAGTCGCTCATCTTGCCCTTGCGGCGCTGGCCGTGCTGGCCGGGGCCGTACTCGCGGCGGTTCACGGGGCTCTTCGGGCGGCCCCAGATGTTCTGGCCCATGCGGCGATCGAGCTTGTGCTTCGCCTGGACGCGTTTGGACATTCGCTGTTCCTCTGGAACAAGACTTTCGAGGAACGCGCCCTCCTTTCCCTCAAGGCCAAAGCCGTAGCGAGGGCGACAGAGCGGACGTTGCCGCTCGCGGGTGCGCATGAAAACGACGCGGGGCCCCGCTGAGGAGCTCCGTTCGTCCGGGCCTGCTAGCCGAGAAGGGCGTTGGCGTCAAATTCTGATGGCGTTGACTCTACAAGCCGGGCCCTTCCCCGTCATTCCGGGGCCGCGGAGCGGAACCCGGAATCCACCCGTGATGCGCGGTTCTGTACGGCGTCGCGGCCAGTCGTGGATTCAGGGTTCGCCTATCGGCGCCCCGGAATGACGGGGAGGTCCTGCCCGAAAGGAATGCGCTTCCATGACGACTTGCCGCGACGATCCTCGATCCGTGAACCGTCGGGATGGAGCCATCCTCACGCTTCGTTAACCCTCGTGTCGCCTGAATCAGCCCCAAAGATTCATCCGATCCGCCGGAGACACCCCGACCATGCCGACGCCGACCCCTCGCGCCAGCCTGATCGCCCTCGCGCTCGCCGCAGGACTGTTTTCGACGTCCGCCCTGGCCGACTTCCAGTCCTGCCTCGCCGGCATCCAGGCGCAGGCGGCAGGCGCGGGTGTCTCGGCCCAGACGTTTCGGGCGGCAACCAGCGGCATTGCCTACGACGACAAGGTGATCGAGCTGTCCCAGGCCCAGCCCGAGTTCAAGACGCCGATCTGGGACTACATGTCGGCGCTGGTCGATGAGGAGCGGGTCGAGGACGGGCGCGCCGCCATGCGCCAGCACGCGCAAGCGCTGGCGAACGCCGAGGCGCGCTACGGCGTCGATCGCCACACCATCGCGGCGGTGTGGGGCGTGGAGTCGAATTTCGGCAAGAACCTCGGCAAGATGCCGCTGGTGCAGTCGCTCGCCACGCTCGCCTGCTCGGGCAACCGCCGCCGCGACTTCTTTCGCGGTGAACTCATCGCCACGCTCAAGATCATCGAGCGGGGCGACATCGAGGCCTCGCGGCTGACCGGCTCCTGGGCCGGCGCCTTCGGCCAGACCCAGTTCATGCCGACGACCTATCAGCGGCTCGCCGTCGACGGCGACGGCGACGGGCGGCGCGACGTGGTCGATTCGGTCGCCGACGCGGTGGCCTCCACGGCCAACTTCCTGCGGGTCGCCAAGTGGTCGAACGGCCAGCCCTGGGGCTACGAGGTCAAGCTGCCGCGCGGCTTCAACGTCGGCGCCGCCGGCCGCAAGAACAAGCACGCGGTCGGCCACTGGTCGTCGCTCGGCGTCACCCGTATCGACGGGCGTCCGCTGACCGGCGAGGGCCCCGCTGGCATCATCGCGCCCGCGGGCATCGACGGCCCGGCCTTCCTCGTCACGAAGAACTTCGACGCGATCTACTCCTACAATGCCGCCGAATCCTACGGGCTCGCCATCGCGGTGCTGTCCGACCGCCTGCGCGGGCGCGCCGGCGTCCAGGCCGATTGGCCGACCGACGATCCGCCGCTGTCCCGCGCCGAGCGCCGCGACCTGCAATCCCGCTTGATCGCCCGCGGCTACGATGTCGGCGAGCCGGACGGCAAGGTCGGCTCGAAGACCCGCGAGGCGATCAAGGACGTCGAGCGCCAACTCGGCATGCCGGCCACGGGACGGCCAGGCGGCAAGGTGCTGGCGGCGCTGCGGCGCGGCTGATGTTTTCCGCGGTGTGAGGAGGATTGCCATGCCGGCCGCCCGTGCGCTCCTGATCCCGGTCCTGCTGGTCCTGACAGCACCGCCGGCCCACGCCCTCGGCGCCGGCGGCCCCGCCGCCATGGCGCATGACGGCACGGCGATGCGTGAAACCGGCCGAGCCGGCATCGCCGCCCCCGCGCCGCGGATCGCCCCGGCTCCGCGGCGTCGGCCGCGCTGAAGGGCTGCGGCTCGGCCGACCGTCAGAGGTTCGGAAAGCGCCGCTTGATTTCGGCCAGGAACTGTTCGGCTTCGGCAACCGCTCAGCGCGCGTCGTCGAGCGTGAGCGGATCGCTGAGGTGATCGGCCATCAGCCGCAGCTTCTCGGCCTGATCGAGCGAGCGCCCGAGCGCGGCATCGACGTGACCGCTCAGCACGACGTTTTCACCGAAGGCGCCGATCAGCGCGCGATGGGTCTCGATGGCGCCGCCGAGATCGGGCCGGACACTCCCAAGGGCGGCGCGCGCCGCGTCGAACATCGCGTAGTAGGCACGGCTCGACGCCCCCGCCAGATCACCGCTTTCCAGAAGCAGGCCAACGCCGACCAGAGCCCGCTCCGCCCGGCCCTTGAAGATGGAGGGCGCGTCGGAGGGCGTCGTCACAGCCGTCGCCCTTCGTGTCGGATCGCGTCGATGAGAGCCGGATTGCGGAAGGCGACGCTGCGGTCGAATTCACCTTCCCAGAGCGGCAGAGCATCGATCAGAATACCGGTTTCGAGCAAGGCTTCGAACGCGATTCCGGCCATGTCCCGCGAGGCCGCGCGCCGGTCGCCCACCGATCCGGCCAACACGACGGCGAGGTCGGCGTCGCTTTCGGCCGTGTGCGTCCCCCGTGCCCGGCTTCCGAACAGGATCGCCGCGCGGATCGGGGTGCGCCCCTCGATATGCCGGAGGAAGGCGCGGATCGCCCGCTCGGTCGCGGGGTCGGGGATCGGCGGCTTTCGAGCGGGGTCGAGCACGGCGCGTCCTCGCTTCATCACGCCGATCAATGTGGCCCGCGTCTCTCGGCGTGGAAAGCGTGCCGCCGCGCACCGAGCACGAAAAAACCCGCCCCGAGCATCTCGGAGCGGGTTTCTTGGATCGGGACCACCCCCGCTTGGCGCGAGGCAAAGTCCCAAAAAATCACTCGGCGGCGGGGGCGGCCTTCTGCTTGCCAGCCTTGCCAGCCTTGTCGCCGCGGTCGCTGCGCTCGACGATGCGGGCGGACTTACCGCGACGGTCGCGCAGGTAGTAGAGCTTGGCGCGGCGAACCTTGCCGCGGCGGACCACCTTGATCGAGTCGATCATCGGGGAGTGCACGGGAAAGACGCGCTCCACGCCCTCGCCGTAGGAGATTTTGCGGACGGTGAAGTTCTCGTTGAGGCCGCCGCCGGCGCGGGCGATGCAGACGCCCTCGTAAGCCTGGACGCGGGTGCGCTCGCCTTCCTTCACGCGGACGTTGACGGTCACGGTGTCGCCCGGCTCGAAATCCGGGATGGTCTTGTTGAGACGGGCGATCTCTTCCCGCTCGAGCTGCTCGATGACGTTCATGGTAAGCTCCGGCCGTTGAGCCCGCCGCTGAAGGCGTCGGGCGTCAGGATTTCGGCATCCTGTTGTGAGTTGGGCCGCCCTCTAGCCGATGTCGGCCGGCTTGTCGATGGGCTCCATGGGGGCCGACTCCGGCGTCTCACGCAGCCAGCGGCGCATGTGCGGGAACGGCAGAGCACCGTGCGCCTGCGCCGTCGTCGCGTCGTAGGTCAGCCCCATCCATTGCAGCAGCGGCAGGCCGGGGGCGTGGCCGGAGCCGAACAGGTCGGCGAACCACACCGACGCCCCGCGATAGCCGGCTGGATGGAACACCACCGCGGGCTCGAGCCGCAGATGGGTCAGCGCTGCCCAGGACCACGCGATGGCGGCGATCTCGTCGCCCATGTTCTGGCTGATGTCGAGGCTGCGCCGCGCCCGTACTTCCGGCGTCATCACCGCGATGTGGCCGGCCTCGTGCAGCAGGTCGCCCGGATGGGTCATGCGCGCCTCGTCCACGAGGAGCCGCCCGCATTCGATGCGGATGCCCGGCACGAAGCAGCGCCCCGGCAGGTCGGCGGGCTCGACCGGAATGCCGATGCCGCCGAGGAAGGCGGCGATGCGCGCGGTTTGCGGGTCGGTGAAGGCGGGATCCATGGCGAATCGCGTCAGGGGAGCAGGCCGCCCATCCTGCAACCGCGGCCACCCGCGATCAACGCGGAGTGCGCCGCCCGTGGTTGAGAATCCGCTCCTGTCGGTCCACATGGAAGGCGGCTGCGGGAAACTCCCAAAAGAACCCGTGGCCGTTCCCGGCCGGCCTTGAACCGGCGCCAGCGGACACGAGGAATCCTTTCATGTTCATCCAGACCGAAGCCACGCCGAACCCCGCCACCCTGAAGTTCCTGCCCGGCCGCGTCGTGCTGACCGACGGCACCTTCGAGGCCCGCGACGCCGCCGGCGCCGAGCGCTCGCCGCTGGCCTCCGCCCTGTTCGCGGTGCCGGGCGTTTCCGGCGTCTATTTCGGGCACGACTTCATCTCGGTCACCAAGGCCGACGGGGTGAACGAGTGGCCGCAGGTGAAGCCCGCCGTGCTCGGCGCGATCATGGACCACTTCCAGTCCGGCCGCCCGGTGCTCGCCGAGGGCGCGGTGCTGGAAGAGGACGACACCACGGACGAGTTCTACGACGAGGCCGACCACGACACGGTCGTGACCATCAAGGACCTGCTGGAGACCCGCGTACGTCCGGCGGTGGCGGGCGACGGCGGCGACATCACCTTCCGGGGTTTTCGTGACGGTATCGTCTACCTGGAGATGAAGGGCGCCTGCTCGGGCTGCCCGTCCTCGACCGCGACCCTGCGGCAGGGCGTGCAGAACCTGTTTCGCCATTTCCTCCCCTCGGTCCGCGAGGTTCAGGCGGTCTGATCCGGCTGGCGCATCGGCAACACAGGCGCGGCTTCGTCGCGGCTTCTTGGCGGCTTGTTGGGGAGGCCGCGGGCGGACGCGCTGACGAGGCCGTGCTTTTCGGCTTAGAGTGACCCGTACGGGGCGCCGGCCGGCGCTCCGGCGGTTCATGGAAAAGCCGGCGGATGGTCCCAAAGGACTCCCGTCGGCGGGTGTGACGGTTTGCGGATCCTTGCCATCGATACGGCGCTCGACGCCTGCGCCGCCTGCATCGCCACCGATGCGAGCGACGACCTGCTGGCCGACGAGTCGATGCCGCTCGACCGCGGCCACGCCGAGGCGCTGCTGCCGCTGATCGAGCGGGTGATGGCGCGGGTGGACGGCGGCTTCGCCAGCCTGTCGCGGGTCGCCGTCACGGTCGGGCCCGGCAGCTACACCGGTTTGCGGGTCGGGCTGTCGGCGGCGCGTGCCATCGGGCTCGCCACCGGCATCCCGGTCGTCGGCGTCACCACGCTCTCGGCCTTGCTCGCGCCGCAACTGGCGCTCGACGGCGAGGCGCTGATCGCCGCCGCCATCGATGCGCGCCACGGCGCCGTCTACCTCCAGGCGATGAGCGTAGCCGAGGGCGTGGTGATCCCGCCGCGCCATGTGCCGATCCCGGAGGCCGTGGCCCTGCTCGGGCAGCGCCGCACCATCCTCACCGGCACGGGCGCCGCCGCTCTGGCCGCCGCCGCCACGGAAGCGGGCCTGTCGGTCGCGGTCGCCGCCACCGGCGCGCCGCAGATCGCCTGGGTCGCCTCGCTCGGCCTCGTCGCCGACCCGACGCAGGCCCTGCCGCGCCCCCTCTACCTTCGCGGGCCGGATGCCCGGCCGCAGGACCACGCCAGGATCGCGCGGGCATGAATCGGCCCCTCTCCCCGTTCTGGGCTCTCGATTGGTGGTCGGCGTGGTGGGACGCCTGGGGCGCCACGCCCTACATCGCCCCCCTGCGCGACGCCGGCCAAGCGCCCGCGCTCGAAGCCCTGCACGCCACCGCCTTCGCGCGGCCCTGGGCCGCCCACGAGTTCGAGCGGATGCTGTGCGAGCGCTCGACCGAGGCGCATGCCCTGCGCCGCGGCGGCTCGGTGATCGGCTTCGTGCTCTCGCGCAAAGCCGCGGACGAGGCCGAGATCCTCACCATCGTGTTGGCACCGTCCGCCCGCGGCGGCGGCAACAGCCACCGCCTGCTGCGCGAGCACATGAACGCACTGGCCCTCTCGGGCATCCGCACGGTCCATCTCGAGGTGGACGAGGGCAACGCTCCGGCGCTCAAGCTCTACACGCGGGCCGGCTTCGTGAAGATCGGCGAGCGCAAGGGCTATTACCCGCTGCCCAACGGCAGCCGGGCGACCGCGCTGACCATGAGCGCGGCGCTCGCGTGATCGGCCCGTTCTCCGCCCGATGACGCGGCCCGGCATCGGCCTGCGGCTGGCGCTCCAGGCGCTGGCCTTCGCGCTCCTCGTCGCGCCGCAAGCCTTGAGCCTGCGCTTCGGCCGCGGGCGGCTCGCCGCGCGCATCCCGGTCTGGTTCCACCGGCTGTTTCTGCGCCTGTTCTCGGTGCGGGTGACGCAAAGCGGCACGCCGCCGCCGCCCGGCGAACCGGCGCTCGTGCTGTCGAACCACGTCTCCTGGCTCGACATCGTCGCGCTGGGCTCGCTCCGCCCGCTCTCCTTCGTGGCGAAATCCGAGATCGAGGGCTGGCCGGTGATCGGCACGCTGGCCAAGCTCCAGCGCACGGTGTTCATCGAGCGGGCCAAGCGCGCGGCCACCGCCAGCGTCAACGCCACCGTCGGCGAGCGGCTGGCGGGCGGCGACCTGATTGTGCTGTTCGCGGAAGGCACCACCGGCGACGGGCTGCACCTGCTGCCGTTCCGCTCCTCGCTGGTCGGGGCCGCCCGCGCGGCGCTCGCCGCCGAGACCGGGGGGCTCGCCCGCATCCGATTGCAGCCGCTGGCGCTCTGCTACCCCCGCCGCAACGGCCTGCCGGTGACGCGCACTGAGCGGCCGGAAGTGGCGTGGTACGGCGACATGGAACTCGCGCCCCATCTCGGCCTGTTCGCGACCCGCGGCCCCATCGACGTCCACATCGCCTGGGGCCCACCGATCCCCTTCGACGCCGCCACCGACCGCAAGCGAGCCACCGCCGAAGCCGAGGCGGCGGTGCGGCGAGCCCTGCGCGAGACGCGGGGTGGGATGGGGCCCGTGCGACCCGCGCCGGTCCCGGCGCATGAAGGAGCCGACGTGTCGGCGCCCGGAATCGCGGCGGTGTAGCGACCCGTTCAGGCCTGATGCGCCTGAACGCTTCTCCCACTCCCCCCCTCATCCTGAGGTGGCGGCGCGCAGCGTCACCCTCGAAGGAGGGCTCCAGCTAGAGCATCGTCCCGAAAGGTGGTTTCCGGCTTTCGGAAAAAGACGATGCGGCACAAAAACATAGAGCATTGTCCTGGATCCCATATCTAGGACGATGCTCTAGCCTCGCGATCCGCTGGAGCCCTCCTTCGAGGCCTCCGCTTCGCTCCGGCACCTCAGGATGAGGGGGGGTGGGATGAGGGGAGCGGTGAAACCGCTTTCAGCCAGCCACCGTCCAGGTCGTCGTGCCGTCCTTGTTGTCCTTCACGCTCACGCCCATCGCGGCGAGCGCGTCCCGGACCCGGTCGGAAGCCGCCCAGTCCTTGGCGGACCGTGCCGCCTTGCGCTCGGCGATCAGCGCCTCGACCTTCGCCACATCGACGCCCGCCGCGCTGACGCGGGCGGCCTCGCGCTGCGCCTTGGTCTCCCCGAGAAAGCCCATCAGCCCGGCCGCCGCCTTGAGCGCCGGGGCGTCGGCGCCCGCGAGCCGATGCAACTCGCCCAGCGCGGCGGGCGTGTTGAGGTCGTCGCACAGGGCCTCGACCACCCGCTCCGGCATCGCCTCGGCCGGCGCGGCCTCGCCGGCCGCGTCGTACCAGCGTTCCAGCATCCGGCCGGACTCCTCTAGCCCGCGGAGCGTCCAGTCGATCGGCTGGCGGTAATGCGTCTTGAGCATGTTGAGGCGCACGACCTCGCCCGGCCAGTCGGCCAGCACCTGCCCGATGGTGATGAAGTTGCCGAGCGACTTCGACATCTTCTCCCCTTCGACCTGCAGGAAGCCGTTGTGGAGCCAGACATTGGCCATCATGTCGGTGCCGAAGCAGCAGCGGGATTGCGCCACCTCGTTCTCGTGATGTGGGAAGATCAGGTCGATGCCGCCGGCATGGATGTCGAAGGTCTCGCCCAGATGCTTCCACGACATCGCCGAGCACTCGATGTGCCAGCCGGGGCGCCCCGGTGCATCGATCCCGCAGGGGGACGGCCAGGACGGCTCGCCCGCTTTCGAGGGTTTCCACAGCACGAAATCGAGGGGCGAGCGCTTGTAGGGGGCGACCTCGACGCGGGCGCCGGCCTCCATCTCGTCGAGCGGGCGCTTCGACAGCGCGCCGTAATCCACCATGGACGGCACGTCGAACAGCACGTGGCCTTCGGCGACGTAGGCGTGTCCGGCCGCCACCAGCCCCTCGATCAGCCGGTGCATCTCGGCGATGTGGTCGGTCGCCCGCGGCTCGACGAAGCGGGGGCGCTCGCCCGCCACGTTCACGTCGTCGGCCATCAGCACGCCGAGCGCGCGGATGTCGGCGTGGAACTGCGCCAGCGTGCCGTCGGTGAGTTCGCGGATGGTGATGCCGCGCTCCAACGCGCGCGCGTTGATCTTGTCGTCCACGTCCGTGACGTTGCGGGCGTAGGTGACGTGGCCCGGCCCGTAGAGGTGGCGCAGGAGCCGGAACAGCAGGTCGAAGACGATGATCGGCCGGGCGTTGCCGATATGGGCCGCGTCGTAGACCGTCGGCCCGCAGGCATACATCCGCACATGCGCCGGATCGATCGGCTGGAAGGCCGCCTTCTCGCGGGTCAGCGTGTTGTAGAGCCGCAACATCGGGGTCATCGAAGAGGTCCCGCCGGAACCGTCCGGCCTTCGCGACGGCGGCGTGCCGTCCTCGGTTTCTCGTTGCGCCGCAGCGTGTTCGGCGGTCCCTCGGCAAGCGCCGCCACATTGCCGCCGGAGCCGCGCCGGTTCGCTGTTGCAACGCCGCGACGGTCGCCGGCCCGGGCATGAGCTAACCCAGAACCGTGAGGAATTCGAGAACGGCTCCCCCCGCGTCACGGCTCAAGCAGCCGTGACCGGTCGGCGCAAGGATTTGTTTACCGAGCCGTCCGAACACTCCGCAACCGAGCGAATCCGTTAACAGGGTCTCCACCATGCGCCGTCCGGTCGCCGTCGTCCTCGCCCTCGCCCTGGCCTCGGCCGCGCCCCAGGCGCTCGCCGGCGATCCGGCCCCGGCCCGCGCGCATGTCGAGAAGACCTTCCTGATCCCGGCCGAAGAGGGCTACGGCGTCGGCGAGTGCCTCAGCGGCGGCCCGAGCGAGTGCGGCCAGGTGGTCGCCAACGCGTGGTGCGAGTCGCAAGGCTACGCCAGCGCCGTGAACTACGGCGTCGCCGCCCAGGACGAGTACACCGGCGCGATCCCCGTCGCCCCGATCCCGGCCCCGACGGCGGCCCGCCCGCTGCGGATCACCTGCCAGGACTGATTTTTTTCGGGGTTACCGCGGGAGCACCGCGAGCCAGAGGGTGACGCCCGGCACGCACCGTATCCCCACGCCCAAACCGATGCGGACAAGGGCCGAAAAATTGCTCTAAGGAACCCGGGGGCAGGCGGCGCCCCGCGGGGACCCTTTCGCGTTGCATCACGCCACCGGACTCATCTCGATCATCGCGCTGGGGCTGGTCTGCGCCTTCGTGGGCGGCATGGCGGCGCAAAGGCTGCGGCTGCCGCCGCTGGTCGGCTACCTTGTGGCCGGGATCGCGATCGGGCCGTTCACCCCCGGCTTCGTCGGCGATCCCGAACTCGCGGCGCAGCTCGCCGAACTCGGCGTGATCCTGCTGATGTTCGGCGTTGGCCTGCATTTCTCGCTCAAAGACCTGATGGCGGTGCGGGCCATCGCGCTGCCGGGCGCGGTGGTGCAGATCGCCGCCGCCACCGCGATGGGGGCGGGGCTCGCCGCCGCCTTCGGCTGGTCGCTCGGGGCCGGCATCGTGTTCGGACTGGCGCTGTCGGTGGCCAGCACCGTCGTGCTGCTGCGGGCGCTGGAGGGCAGGGGCCTGCTCGACAGCGACAAGGGCCGCATCGCGGTCGGCTGGCTGATCGTGGAGGACCTCGCCATGGTGCTGGCGCTGGTGCTGCTGCCCGCGCTCGCGCCCTCGCTCGGCGGGGCGGCACCGAAGGGCGATCACGGCACCGACTACGGCATCGGGGTGACGCTCGCGCTGACGCTCGCCAAGGTCGGCGTGTTCATGGCCGTGATGCTGATCGGCGGGCGCCGGCTCATCCCCTACCTGCTGGGACTCGCCGCCCGCACCGGCTCGCGCGAGCTGTTCACGCTGGCGGTGCTGGCGTCTGCGGTCGGCATCGCCTTCGCCTCCTCCGATCTGTTCGGCGTGTCCTTCGCGCTCGGCGCCTTCTTCGCCGGCATGGTGCTCGCCGAATCCGACCTCAGCCATCAGGCCGCGGCCGATTCCCTGCCGTTGCAGGACGCCTTCGCGGTGCTGTTCTTCGTCTCGGTCGGGATGCTGTTCGATCCCGGCATCCTGATCCGCGAGCCGCTCTCGGTGCTGGGCGTGCTCGGCGTCATCGTCGTCGGCAAGTCGCTCGCCGCCATCGCCATCGTGCTGGCCTTCGGGCATCCGGTCGGCACCGCGCTCACCATCGCGGCGAGTCTGGCGCAGATCGGCGAGTTCTCGTTCATCCTGGCCGGGCTCGGCATCGCGCTCAAGCTGCTGCCCGAGCCCGGCCGCGACCTCATCCTCGGCGGGGCGCTCCTGTCGATCACCCTCAACCCGCTGTTCTTCGCGCTGGCCGAGCGCGCCTCCGCCTGGCTCGGCGAGCGGCCGGAGTGGCGCCGTCGGCTGGAACGCGGCCGCGCCGCCGCCCTGCCGACGAGCCTGGGCGAGCCGGGGATGCGCGGCCACGCCGTGCTTGTCGGCTACGGCCGGGTCGGCAGCGCCATCGCCAAGGCGCTCGCCGACTGGAACCTGCCCTACGTCGTGATCGAGCGCGACCGCCGGCGGGTCGAGGAGCTGCGCGCCGAGGGCGTGGCGGCCGTGTTCGGCGAGGCCGGCGCGCCCGGCATCCTGGAGGCCGCCGACATCGCCGGCGCCCACCTCCTCGTCGTCGCCACGCCCGATTCGCACCAGGGCCGCCGCCTGCTCGCCAAGGCGCGGGCGGCCAACCCCGGCATCGACAGCGTGGTCCGCACCCACAGCGACGCCGAGCGCCGCCGCCTGGAGGAGGACGGCGTCGGCCTCGTGCTCATGGCCGAGCGCGAGCTGGCCCTCGGCATGATGACCTACGCGCTGCGCAGCCTCGGCGTGCGCGAGGGCGAGGCCCGCCTGTTCGTGGACACCAGCCGCACCGAGAGCCAGGTCGCGCCCTCGACCGAGCCGGAGCAGCCCGCCCCGGAGTTGCGCCAGCGCCGGGACGAGGCGGAGTAGCCCTTACGGCTGGCGGCACTCCATCGCGGCGGCGGCCTGGGTCACGCTGAGCGCCCGGCGCCGCGTCTCCAGCGGCACCGCGGGATCGTCCGAGACGGTGGTGGCCTCGCGGCGCAGGACCGTGTCGCAGGCGCACGAGCTGTAGCCGGCGGTGCCGTAGCAGGCATCGTGGCGCATGCAGGCGGCGTCGAGGGCGTCGATCGGCGGAAAACCCTCACCGCGATTGCCCTTGCCGCAATAGTTGCCGTGAAACAGCGCGCGCCCGGTCAGCACGTTGACGAGTTCGCCCTTCGGCGGCGCGGGCGCCTCGGCGCGACCGCCCGGATTGAGTTCGTTGGCCGGCCCGCCCGCTCGCGAGCCGGACGCCCGCAGGGATTTCGGGATGCCGGAGCGCTCGTCTGGCTCGTTGAGCGCCGAGCCGGCGCGCCCGTTCGGGTCGGCGAGGTCGGGCAGCGGGGGAGGGGGGCCGGGCGGGGTGTCGTCCTCGGTCGCCGGCACCTCCTCGACGATCGCCCCGGCCGCCGGGCCTTGCGCGAAGGCCGCCGGCGACAGCGCGAGGAGTATCGATGCGAGAAGGAAGGCAGGACGCACGGCGGGTCTCCTGTGGCGGCCTCCTCAACGCGATGCTTCCTTCCCCCGTTCCGGCCAAGGATAATGCAACGCTTTGCCGGTCTCGCGACTTGTCGAACGATTCTTCCCTCTGATCGTCGGAGCCCCCCATGCCGGTTCGTCTCATGCTGTCCGCCGCCCTCCTCACCGGCCTCGCCTCGGCTGCGCTCGCCGCGCCGATGTCGCCGGAAGACAAGGCCGTGCTGCAGCAGCAATGCATGGGCGACTTCACCCTCCACTGCGCCGGCCTCCCCCCCGAGGACGGCCCCGAGGTCCAGGCCTGCTTCCAGAAGAACATGGCCAAGCTCTCGCCGGGCTGCCAGAACGCGATCCAGACCTTCAAGCAGCAGGGCAAGAAAGGCTGATTTTCCAGCCTCAGCGGATTGCCTCGGCCCCGCCTCGCGATGACGGCGTCGGAAGGCGGAGCGGGCGTTGCCGAACGCCCCTCCCATCCTACCAACCCCCCTCATCCTGAGGTGCGAAGCGAAGCGGAGCCTCGAAGGAGGGCTCTAGTAGACGCGCGATCCCTGGAGCCCTCCTTCGAGGCTGCTGCGCAGCACCTCAGGATGAGGGGGATGGATGGGAAAGCCGACCCGGCAGCCGCCGACAGGCGGCGCCCCTCACACCCCATCCAACCGCGTCACCAGCACCGCCAGCTCACTCTGTCGGCGAATCCCGAGCTTCGCATAGATCGCCTTGAGCTGCGTCCGCACCGTGCTCTCGCCGACCGCGAGCGTCCCGGCGGCCTCGCGCGGGCTCGCGCCGCGGCCGACCAGGGCGGCGACGCGGGCCTCCGCCGCGGTGAGGCCGAGCGGCTCCAGCAGCGGCTCGATGGCGCGGGCGGAAGGGGCGAGCAGGTCGCGCACCAGCAGGATCAGGCCGTTGACGCCGTTTCCGGTCCACGTGCTCGTCCAGGCGCAATCGGAGGCGCCGCCGGGCAGCGGCAGCGCCTCGACGAAGAGCGGGCGACCGCCGCCCTTGCGCCGCAGCAGGATCGAGGTCTTCCGCGGCACGCCGGGGCCGGGCAGGTACTCGGCCAGGAAGCGCCCGAGCCGGTCGCGGTCGGCGGGCTCCGCCGCCTCCGGCGTGCGGCCGGTGCGCAGGACGAGATAGCCCGCGACCAACCTCTCGGCCGCCGCGTTGACGCTGCGCACGCAGCCGGCCCGGTCGAGGGCGACGATGCCGGCCCGCATCCGGTCGAGCGCCGTGCCGAGGTCCCCCGCCCCGCGCCGCGCCTCGCCCAGAATCGTCGTCAGCTTGAACGCCCGCGTGGCGTGCGGGCCGAGCAGCCGCATCCGGTCGAGTTCGAACCCCTCGAAGACCCCGCGCGCGGCATCCCGCGGAGCGCTGAAGGACAGGCCGGTGCCGTCGATCGGATCGGTGTCGAGGCAGCCGGCGAGGTTGTCGAGGCCGTGGCCGCGGAAGAAATCCTGGATGAACGGATCGTGCCGCTTGGCGTCGGCCGGGAAATACATCTCGTCGCAGACCACCGAGCCGGCGGCGAGGCCGAGGGCGTTGGCCCGCGCGATGCGCGTGTCGAACTGCCACCAGCCGCGGGCGCCGTAATCGCGGTCGACCGCGTCCAGGCTCTCCGAGTGCAGCGTCAGCGGGGTCCGCCGCGGATCGTGCGAGACGATCAGCCCACCCCGCCCGCCGACCGCCTGCGCGATCCCATCGAGCGCCGCCGGCCACAGGGCCGGATCGAGCGCGGCGGCGTAGCACGCATCGATCAGGGCGGGCGCATCGAAGCGTGTCATTTGCCGGCAAAATCCCGTCGTATCTGTACGGAATCGCACGATTCGCGGGCGCCGTCTGTTTCCGAGGCGCAACGTCCGGTGGATGGATTTTTTTGGGAGAAAGGTTTGGGCGGCGAATAGGGTCGAGGACTGCAATCGCCAACTTATCAATTGATAGAGATGAGCGTCGCGGGGGCGACCGCGTCTCGAAGCCTTACCCTCGGCGTCTCCCACCCAATCCCCTCATCCTGAGGTGCCGCGAAGCGGCCTCGAAGGAGGGCTCCAGTGGTCGCGCGATCCCTGGAGCCCTCCTTCGAGGCTCCGCTTCGCTTCGCACCTCAGGATGAGGGGGGAGAGTGGGAGAGAGGCCGGATCGGCGCTCACCCCTCGATGCGCGAAAAGTCCGCGACTTCGCGGGTGGCGGCGCGCAGTGCGTTGAGCAGCAACAGGCGGTTCTCGCGCAGAGCCGGATCGTCGGCGTTGACCGTAACGGTCTCGAAGAACGCATCCACCGGCGCCCGCAGCCGCGACAGCGCCCGCATCGCTCCCGAAAAGTCCTCCGCCGCGACCGCCGCGGAGGCCTCGGCCCGGGCGGCGTCCAGGGCTTCGGCCAGCGACCGCTCCTCGGGCTGGCCGGCGGCCGCGCGGGCGGCGTCGGGGGCGGCGCCGTAGGCGCGGCCGTCCTTCTTCTCCTCGATGCGCAGGATGTTGGCCGCGCGCTTGTAGCCCGCGAGCAGGTTTTTTCCGTCGTCGGTGCCGAGGAACGCGCCCAACGCCTCGACCCGGCGGACCACCAGCAGGAGGTCGTCCTGGCCGGGGAGGGCGAAGACGGCGTCGATCAGGTCGTGGCGGGCGCCTTGGTCGCGGAGGTAGACCTTTAGGCGGTCGGCAAAGAAAGACAACAAAGACAGGCAGATCGTATAAACATCGTTATTGATTTTCTTTGTAAGTTCTTCACTGACATCAATGCCAGCCTTCTCCACTGCATGGTGAATGACGTCGGCCTGCGCATCGAGATCAGTGACGCCAAACTGCTTTAAGGAGTCCGAGAGCGCTTGAGCTTGGTCGTTAGAAACTTCACCAAACCTATCTAGCTGCACTTTTATGAGGGCAAGTGACGTTAGGAGGTTGAGGCGTAGTCGCAGACCCTGCTCGTTCACGAGTCGGATCACGCCCAAAGCCGCCCGCCGCAGCGCAAATGGATCCTTGCTCCCCGTCGGCTTCTCATCGATCGCCCAAAAGCCCACCAGCGTATCGAGCTTGTCGGCAAGCGCCACCGCGATCGAGACCGGATCGGTCGGCACGCGGTCGGAGGGGCCGACCGGCTTGTAATGCTCCTCGATGGCCGCGGCGACGCTTGGGTGCTCGCCCTGGAGCGCAGCGTATTTGCGGCCCATCAGACCCTGCAGTTCCGGGAATTCGCCGACCATCTCGGTGACGAGGTCGGCCTTGGCGAGCCGGGCGACGCGCTCGGCGAGCGCCGGGTCGGCGCCGACCAGCGGGGCGATTTCCTTCGCCAACGCGGCGATCCGGGCGATGCGCTCGCCCTGGGTGCCGAGCTTTTCGTGGAAGACGATGGTGTCGAGCTTCGGCAGCCGATCTTCCAGCCCCGTGGCCTTGTCGGTCTCGAAGAAGAAGCGCGCGTCCGAGAGCCGGGCGCGCACCACGCGCTCGTTGCCCGCGGTGATCGCGGCGCCGCCGTCGGAAGCCACCAGATTCGAGACCAGCAGGAAGGCCGGGGCCAGTTCCTCGGTGCCGCTCTTGCGCAGCACGAAGCATTTCTGGTTGGCGCGGATCGTCGCCCGGATGGCTTCCGCCGGAATCTCCAGGAAGCGCTCCTCGAACGAGCCCATCAGCACGACCGGCCACTCGACGAGCCCGGCGACCTCTTCGAGCAGGCCGTCATCCTCCACGAGGTCGAGGCCGCGGGCGAAGGCGAGGTCGCGGGCGTCGTGCAGGATGATGTCCTTGCGCCGATCCGTGTCGAGGATGACGTGGGCGCGTTCCAGCGCCTGGACGTAGTCGTCGAAGCGGCGCACCTCGAACGGCTCGGGCGCCAGGAAGCGGTGGCCGCGCGTCGTCGTGCCCGCCGTGATGCCGTCGACCGAGAACGGGACGATCTCGGGATTCTCGGTCTCGGGCCCGAAGGTGGCGACGATCGATTGCAGCGGGCGCACCCAGCGTAAGCTACCGGGTTGCGCCGAGGCCGCACCCCAACGCATCGATTTCGGCCAGGGAAAGTTTTTTATGATTCCGGGCAGGATTTCGGCCAGCACGTCGAGGGTCTCGCGGCCGGGCCGCTCGATCACCGCGAGGTAGAATTCGCCCTTCTTCGGATCGGTGATCGTGGTCGCCTGATCGAGGCTCGCGAGCCCCGCGCTCTTCAGGAAGCCTTGCACCGCCGCGTCCGGCGCGCCGACGCGCGGCCCGCGCCGCTCCTCGCGCACCGCCTCGCCGCGGGCCGGCAGCCCGGCCACGTGCAGCGCGAGGCGCCGCGGCGTCGCGAAGGCCTTGGCGCCCTCGTAGAGGAAGCCGCGCTCCACCAGCGCATCGGTGACGAGCTTCCTCAGATCCTCGGCCGCACGCCGCTGCATGCGCGCGGGGATTTCTTCGGAGAGGAGTTCGAGGAGAAGATCGGGCATGCGCGCGGGAATAGCGGCCCGCTCGGGCCGCGTCGAGATGACTTCAGCCGATCCGCCCGCCGCCCTTGCGCGTCACCGCCACCACCGAAGGCCGGGGCGGCATGTCGGCGGAGAAATCCGGCCAGCGGGTCGAGGGTTTCTCGTAGGAGCCGAGGCCCCCCTCCTCGTCGGGCTCGCCCGGATGCTGGACGGCGACGAAGAAGGTGCGGTCGTCCGGGGTAAAGCAGGGGCCGCACATCTCGGCGCCGACCGGCACCTGCAGGAAGTGCTTCGAGGTGCCCCGGCGCGGGCCGTCCGTCTCCACCGCCCAGATGCCGTCGGCCCGGCCGGTGGCACGGCGGTTGTTGCCGTCGGTGGCGATCCAGAGCCGGCCGCTCGCATCGAAGGCGCAGTTGTCCGGCATGCCGAACCAGCCGTCCGACGAGGTCAGCGGCGAGAACGTCGCCTTCACCTCGGGCTTGGCCGGATCGCCGCAGCGCACCAGCACCTCCCAGCGGAAGGTTTGCGCCGTGTGGTCGGCCCCGTCCGGCGTGATCTCGATGACGTGACCGAAGGCGTTGGCCGCCCGCGGGTTGGCGGCATCGACCTGTTCGGGCGTGCGCTTGGTGTTGTTGGTCAGCATCACGTAGACGCGACCGGTCTTGGGGCTCGCCTCGATGTCCTCCGGGCGGTCCATCGGGGTACCACCCAAAAGCTTGGCCGCGCGGCGGGTCTCGATCAGGACGTCGGCCTGGGAACTGAACCCGTTCGCCGCGTCGAGCCCGCCCTGGCCGTGGGTCAGGGGAAGCCACCGGCCGGTGCCGTCGGCCTCGAAACGGGCGACGCTGAGCGTTCCCGAATCGAGTAGAGTCGAGTTCGCTGCACGGGTGGCCCCGACGGCTTTAGCGCTGACGAAGCGGTAGACGTGCTGGAACCGCTCGTCGTCGCCGAGATAGACGACGTAGCGCCCGTCCCCCGCCGTCACCCCCGCCGCACCCTCGTGCTTGAACCGCCCGAGCGCGGTGCGCTTCCGCGGCGTCGAGGCCGGATCGAACGGGTCGATCTCCACCACCCAGCCGAAGCGGTTGGGCTCGTTGGGGTTTTTCGAAAGATCGAACCGCTCGTGGAAGCGGCCCCAGGTGTATTGCGGACTGCCCATCCCCATCGTCTTGCCGTTGCCGGTTTCCGGGTGGCCCTCCGGCAGCGTGCCTTGGAAATAGTAGTGGATGTTCTCCTCACCCGAGAGCCACGTCCCCCAGGGCGTCACCCCGCCGGAGCAGTTGTTGATCATCCCCTCCACCCGCCGCCCTTCCGGGTCGGCGGCGGTCGCCAGCCGGGGATGGCCGGCGGCGGGGCCGGTGAGCGTCATCGGCGTGTTCGCGGTGATGCGGCGGGTGAAGTTCGAGCCGATCACCGGGGCCCAGCGGCCGTTATCGTAGCGAATCTCGACCACCGAGCCGCCGTGGGCCGCCATCTCGATTGCGACCTGTTCCGCTGACAGCGCCGCGATCACGCCCTTGCGGTCGGAGGCGCCGAGGCCTGGAAACATCAGTTCGGCGTTGGTGTATTCGTGGTTGACCACGAGCAGGCCGCGGTTCGGATCGCCCTCAAGGGGAATGAAGCCGACGAAGTCGTTGTTGTAGCCGAAGCGCTGTTCCTGCGCCTCCGGGGTCTGCGCCGTGGGGTCGAAGGCCGGCACGTCCGGGAACAGCGGATCGCCCCAGCGCAGCAGCACCCGCGCCTCGTAGCCTTCCGCCACGTGGAGATGCTCGTCGACGGTGGCGGCGAGTTCCGGGAAGTCGAAGGCGGAAGGCTCGGCGGCCAGCGTCGGCACGGGGCCGAGGCCGGCGGCCAAAGCGGCGGCGCCCGCGCCGCGGATCAGGCCGCGCCGCGAGAGGCGCACCGCGATGAGGGCGTCGAGATCGGGGGAGGGGGTGTCGGACATCGCGGGCTCGTCGCGAAAGCGTCGGTCGAAGCCCCGGCGCTATTCCCCTCGCATGTCGCTTCGATGACGGCGCCCGCGCCCAAGCGTCACGCCGCGGCGGCGCCGCCGCTCTCGGTCTTCAGCCACGCCGCGCCGCAGGCCTTGGCCAGTTCGCGCACCCGTAGAATGTAGCTCTGCCGCTCGGTCACCGAGATGACGCCGCGGGCGTCGAGCAGGTTGAAGACGTGGCTCGCCTTGATGCATTGGTCGTAGGCTGGCTGGGCCATGCGGTGGCGGCCGGATTCGTCCGTCGGCGCGCCGGCCTCCAAGTAGCTGCGGCAGGCCTTTTCCGCATCGGTGAACTGGCGAAACAGCATCGCCGTGTCGGCGGCCTCAAAGTTGTGGCGCGAATATTCCTGCTCGGCTTGGAGAAAGACGTCGCCGTAGGTGACCTTGGCGTCGCCCTCGCCGCCGTTGAAGTTGAGGTCGTAGACGTTCTCGACGCCCTGGACGTACATCGCCAAGCGCTCCAACCCGTAGGTCAACTCGCCCGCCACCGGCGCGCATTCGAAGCCCGCGACCTGCTGGAAATAGGTGAACTGGCTCACCTCCATCCCGTCGCACCAGCATTCCCAGCCCAGGCCCCAGGCGCCCAGCGTCGGGCTTTCCCAATCGTCCTCGACGAAGCGGATGTCGTGGAGCTTGAGATCGACGCCGATCGCGTCGAGCGAGGCGAGGTAGAGTTCCTGGAGGTTCGGCGGGTTCGGCTTCAGGATCACCTGGAACTGGTAATAGTGCTGCAGCCGGTTGGGATTTTCGCCGTAGCGCCCGTCCTTCGGCCGGCGCGAGGGCTGGACGTAGGCCGCCTTCCACGGCTTCGGGCCGAGCGCCCGCAGCGTCGTCGCCGGATGGAACGTGCCGGCGCCGACCTCCATGTCGTAGGGCTGGAGGATCACGCAGCCCTGCGCCGCCCAGAAGCGCTGGAGCGTCAGGATCAGGCCCTGGAACGAGCGGGTGGGCGAGAGATCGGCGTCGCTCATTGTGCGGGGGTCCGACGGCGGAGGAAGGAGTCGCCGGCTCGTTTACGAGCGAGGGGCGGGGTGTCAAGCGAGGGCGTTCTCGCCGCCCGGCCGAGGCCACGTGCCGCCCGGCACATCTTTTCTTCGTCGAACCTTCGAGACCGGGAACGGTAGAGGTTGCCGCCAAGTTAATGCGGCGAAAGAATGGCTACGCTTCGCCCCAACGGCCAGCGCCAACCACGGCTCGGAAGATCATGTGCAAGGGATTGACTGTTTTCGCCGCCCTCGTCGCCGCTTCGCTGGCGGCCACGCCGATCGTGATGGGTGCTTCCGCGCTCGCCACCTCCGACGGCACCGACACCGTCGAGACCAAGGTGACGGTCACGCCGGTCGAGATCGCCCCGGTTGCGGCGCCCGCCGAGACCTGCGTCCGCAAGGTGCGGGTGGTCTATAGCGGCTACGGCAGCGCCCCGGCGGCCTGCCGCTGAGCGCTCACCCAGCCTTTTTCAATCTGGATCGAGCCTGACCGCGTCGCGGTTTTCCCACTCTCGCCCTCATCCTGAGGTGCCGGAGCGAAGCGGAGGCCTCGAAGGAGGGCTCCAGCCCGCCGCGCGATCCCTGAAGCCCTTCTTCGAGGCTGCTTCGCAGCACCTCAGGATGAGGGGGTTGGGTGGGAGCGGCCGAGCGAAACGGTGCCACCTTCAGGCACCCGCCGTCAGCCGGCTCCGCTCCCGCAAACACACAAGAATTCGGTCGAAAGTCTCCGGTCGGTCCAGCGCACGGGCCAGCACCACCGCCCCCTGGATGCCGCCGACGATGTCCTCGGCGAGCGCCGTCGCCCCCTCCGGCGGATGGCCGGCGCGGACGAGCGCCCCGGTCAGCGCCTCGACCCACAGGGCGAAGTAGCGCCGCAGGGTCTCGGCAAACCGGTCGCGGGCGTCGCTCAGGCTGAGCGCGCCGACGAGGCAGACGCGCCGGCCCGAGCGGAAGTAGTCGCTCACTGTCGTGAACATCGCGGCAATCGCCGCGGCCGGATCGTCGGCCTGCCGCAGGGGGGCGAAGACGCGGGCCTCGAACCATGCCTCGATCTCGGCCAGCACCGCCTCGACCATCTCGGCCTTACCTCCGGGGAAGAAGTGGTAGAGGCTGCCCTTGCCGAGCCCCGTCGCGGTCGCGATCAGCGACAGGCTCGCGCCCTCGTAGCCGTGCTCGCGAAAGGTCTCGGCGAGCACGGGCAGGAGATCGTCCCGCCGGGCGATCGCGCGGGCCATGTCAGAGGCTGAGATCGGTCAGCGACGGGTGGTCGTCCGGCCGGCGGCCCAGCGGCCAGCGGTACTTGCGGTCGGATTCGGCGATCGGCAGGTCGTTGATCGAGGCGATGCGGCGGGCCATCAAGCCGGCCTCGTCGAACTCCCAGTTCTCGTTGCCGTAAGAGCGGAACCACTGGCCGCTGTCGTCGCGCCACTCGTAGGCGAAGCGCACGGCGATCCGGTTGCCCTCATGCGCCCACACCTCCTTGATCAGGCGGTAATCGAGTTCGCGCGCCCACTTCCGGGTGAGGAAGGCGGCGATCGCATCGCGGCCCTGGATGAACTCCGCCCGGTTCCGCCACACGCTGTCGGGCGTGTAGGCCAGCGCCACCTTCTGGGGGTCGCGGCTGTTCCAGGCGTCCTCAGCCATGCGCGCCTTCTGCGCGGCGGTCTCGGCGGTGAAGGGGGGCAGCGGCGGGCGTGACATGGGCATCTCCGTACCGATAGGTCAAGAATGGACCGATCGGTACAGTGTTTTGAAGTTGGCAGCAACTGTGACGGCCTGCGACCGTACAAGCGCGTCAGGGAGGTTCCGTCCGACTCATCGCCTGTTGCGGAAACAGATATCAGGATATATATCTTGATAATTATTTAGACGGGGAGGATGCCGTGCCGCTCGCGATCTTTGCCACGATCACGCCCAAGCCAGAGCACCTGCCGGACGCCGTGGCGGCGATCGAGGCCATCATGGTCGCGACTCGGGCCGAGGGAGGATGTCTACGCTTCGATCTCCATCGTGGGGTCGCTACGGAACAGCTTCACCTCTACGAGATCTGGTCTGATCAGGCCGCTTTCGACCATCATCACGCACAGCCCTACACGCAGGCGGTCTTTCGACGATACGAGGCGTGGCTGGCCCGCCCGGTCGAACTGACCTTCCTGCAACCCGTCGCGTGATTCACCGGCAAGGGCGTGCGCGTGTTTTTCTTGAAAGATCTCCCGTCACAACAGATGATCCAAGGCTATGCAGAGGCCCACGGCGTTGCGCCGAGGACGATTGCGTCGGGCCTTGCCATGATGCGCAGGGCAAGCCTGATGATCCGGCGACTGGAGAGCTACTTCAACGACCAGGGTCTGTCGCAGTTGCGATTCCTGGTTCTCATCGTCATCGATCGTGAGCCCGACCGGGACACGTTGACCGTCGGTGAACTCACCGAACGCCTGGACGTGGCCGGCCCCGTCGTCGCGCGAACGTTGCGCTTCCTGCTCGACGATGGGCTGATCACCCAGGCCAAGGATACCGGCGACGCGAGGATCAAGCATGTCGGCTTGACGCGGTTCGGGCAGGAAAGGCTCGAAGCGCTGCTTCCCGGATACCTCGCCATCATCGCCGAGGAGATGGACAAGCCGCTTTGACGACGCGGCACACATGAGCCGTAGGCGTGGCTTGCTACAGCCCTAGCCGCGCCCAGGCCGCACGTTCCTCGACCGTCGCGATTGCGCCCTCGGCGAGCGAGGCGGCGGTCTGTCCCGGCGTCGAGCGCCGCAGCAGGCGGGCCAGCAGCGAGCCGCGGGTCTCCGGCACCACATGCAGCTCGACCTTCTCGCCGTAGCGCTCCCGCAGTGTGCCACGCAGGTCGCCGACCGAATCGGCGAGGCCGAGGGCCACCGCCTGACGGCCGGTCCAGACCGCGCCGGTGAACAGGTCCTGGCCCGCATCGAGCCCCGGCCGCCGGGCGCGCACGAGGGTCGTAAAAAGATCCTGCACGTCGGCCTGAAGTTCCTTCAGGCGGGCGACGTCCTCCGGGTTCTCGGGGCGGAACGGGTCGAGCATCGCCTTAGCCTCGCCCTGCGTGTGGACGCGGCGCTCGACGCCGATGCGCTCGATCAGCCGGTCGAAGCCGAAGCCCGCCGAGACGACGCCGATGGAGCCGACGATGGAGGCCGGATCGGCCACGATCTCGTCGGCCGCGCAGGCGATCATGTAGCCGCCGGACGCGGCCGCATCCTCGACGAAGGCGAAGACCTTGATCTTCTTCTCTTCGGCGAGCGTCCGGATGCGCTTGAAGATCAGGTGCGACTGCACCGGCGAGCCGCCGGGCGAGTTGACGACCAGCGCCACCGCGGAAAGCCTCGGCATGGCGAAGGCCCGCTCCAGGCTCGGCGCTACCGAACCGATCGAGAGGCCGGGCCGGATCGGCGAGACCGCGCCGATCACCCCGCTGAGCCGCACCACCGCGACCCGCGGCGCCGCCTTGCGGAAGCGGCGCGGCAGGAGGAAGCGCAACTTTTCGGGCAGGCGAAACGGCATGGAGGTCTCAGCGGCTGACGGGGATCCCTCGTTAACAGCAGGCCGGATCGCGATCCATCGAGCCGGCTCCTGCAAGGCCGATCACGAAGTCGAAAGCGCGCGAACCAAACTCGGCCATACGACGTTCATGACCGCCGTTTCCGAACGATCGTTCCGGCGCGGCCGGGCCGCGAATCCGTCCGCGCGCGTCCGCACCATCCGGACGGAACGGAGGGAACCGTCTCCATGCGTATCCTACGCCTGTTCATCCTGGCCTTCGGGATGCTCGGCGGGTTGGCCGGGCTGAACGCCACGGCGAACGCCGCCCCGCTCCCGGTCGCGCCGATGGCCGCCCAAACCGCCGAGGCGCCGCTCGTCGCCAAGGTTTATTACTACGGCTACCGCCGCCACTGGCGCCCGCGCTACTACTACCGTCCGGTCTATTACCGCCCGCGGCACTACTATCGCCGGCATTACTGGCGCCCGCGGCGCTACTATCGCCCGTACTACTACCGCCCACGGCCGTACTGGCATCGCCGCCATCACTGGCACCGTCGCCACCACTGGCACCGCCGGTTCTACTGAGCCGCACATCCCGAGGGGTGCCCGTCCGGGCGCCCCTTTCTCATGTCCGCCCGTGCAGGGCTTCGGCTTCAGGCGTGGAGCGTCCCTCGGAATCCTGGAGCACCAGCGGCGGCAGCAGGCGGAACGGCGCGCGGCTGCCCTTCCTCCCCGAAATCAGCACGCGGATCGCCGGGCGGTCCGCCCGCGCGTGGACGGCGCGCACGGCGCACTCGCCGAAGCGGCCCTCCAGCGCGTCGAGGCAGGCCGGCAGGGCGTCGGCCCGGTGGATCAACCCGACCCGCCCGCCCGGCCGAGCGAGGTCGGCACAGGCCCGCAGCCAGGCATCGAGCCCGCCCTCCGCCGGAAAGGCGTGGGCGGCGGCGCGGCCGGCATCGGGGGAGGGGCGGTGGCCCGGTCCCTCGAAGAAGGGCGGGTTGGTCAGCACGAGGTCGGCGCTGTTCGACACCAGCCCCGCGGCGCGGCGGACGGCGCCGGGCGCGAGCAGGTCGGCCTCGATGACGCAGACCCGCGCGTCGAGCCCGTTGGCCACAGCGTTCTCCCGCGCCAGCGCGGCCAGCGCCGGGTCGCGCTCCACCAGCACCACGCGGCATTCCGGCGCGAGATGCGCGACCGTGAGCCCGACCGCGCCGGTCGCGGCGCCGAGATCGGTGACCGTCTCTCCCGGCTCCGGTGCGAGCAACCGGGCGAGCAGCACCGCATCGGTGCCGGCGCGATGCGCCCCGCGGGGCGGCTGATGCAGCAGCAGGGCGCCGCCGAGGAAGCGGTCGGGCTCAGCCGCGGGGATCATCGCGCAGTTCGGAGGCGAGGCCGGCATCCGTCAGGATGCGCCGGGCCTGGGGCGCGTGGTCGTCCGGCACCAGCAGACGCCGACCGAAGGCGCCGATCGAGCCTTCGAGCGCGCTCATGTGCTCGTCGGCGACGAGGAGCGGGATTTGTGCGCCCTCCAGCAGCGAGCGGGCGAAGCCGATCAAGACGATGTCGTTGCTGCGGATCAGTTCGGTCACGGCGGTGCCTGCCTTCCGGCCGTCATGGGCCGTAACTCTCCCTACAGCATCGCCATCGAAAGGGAGAGGAATGCCTTCGCGGCGCAGGGCCGCGCGGCCCCGGCGCATGTTGCGATGCAGGCTGTCGCATGCGAGAGGGGGCGCCACGGGGAAGAGGGGCCGGCGTTGCGCCGGCACGCCATCCGGAGGCTCCGCGCTTGGGCGTCGTCGTACCGCTGGACCAAGGCCGCACGGATTCGGAAGCGAGCCTCGACGACCTCGTGCGCCTCGTCGCGGGCGGGATGGAGCGGGTCAACACCACGATCCTGTCGCGCACCGGCTCCGACGTCGCGATGATCCCCGAGGTCGCCAACCATCTGATCGCGTCGGGCGGCAAGCGCCTGCGGCCGATCCTGACGCTCGCCTGCGCCGACCTGGCCGGCTACGCGGGCGGGGACGGGGCGGTGAAGCTCGCCGCCGCGGTCGAGTTCATGCACACCGCGACCCTCCTGCACGACGACGTGGTCGACGAGAGCGACATGCGCCGCGGGCGCGTCGCCGCCCGCATCAAGTGGGGCAACGAGGCGAGCGTTCTGGTCGGCGACTTTCTGCTCGGGCAAGCCTTCCGCATGATGGTCGAGGTCGGCTCGCTCCGCGCCCTCGACATCCTGTCGGCGGCCGCCACCGTGATCGCCGAGGGCGAGGTGATGCAGCTCACCGCCGCCAAGAACACCGAGACCTCGGAAGAGGAATACCTCGCGGTAATCCGCGGCAAGACCGCCGAACTGTTCGCCGCCGCCTGCGAGGTCGGCCCGGTTCTGGCCGGACGGCCGGAAGCCGAGCAGGCGGCCTGCCGCGCCTACGGGATGAATCTCGGCATCGCCTTCCAGCTCATCGACGACGTGCTGGATTACGGCGGCACCAGCGCCGCGCTCGGCAAGAACGTCGGCGACGACTTCCGCGAGGGCAAGATCACCCTGCCGATCGTGCTGGCGCTCCGCCGCGCCTCGGACGAGGAGCGCGTCTTCTGGCGCCGCACCCTGGAGCGCGAGGAACTGGGCGAGGGCGACCTCGAACAAGCGTTGGCGATCCTGCGCCGCCACCGCACGCTGGAAGAGACGATGGAGCGCGCCCGCCATTACGGCGACGCCGCCCGCTCATCGCTCGACGTGTTTGCGGATGGCCCGGTGAAGGCGGCGCTCCTTCAGGCGGTCGATTTCTGCATCGCCCGCGCGCACTGACGCTGAAGGCATGACCGGCGCGGTCGCTCTGGCGCTGCTGCCGGTCGTCCTGCTGATCGCGTTGGGCATGGGGCTGCGGCGCGGCCGTTTCCTCGACGGCGCGTTCTGGCCGGGCGCCGAGTGGCTCGCCTACTTCGTCCTGCTGCCGAGCCTGTTCTTCCACGGACTCGCCACCGCGCAGCTTGACGCGCTGCCGGTGGCCGAGCTGGCCCTGACGCTGATCCTGGCAACAACTACGGTCGCCGGCCTCGTCGTCGCGGCGCGCCCGCTGATGCGGATCGACGGGCCCGGCTACACCTCGGTGTTCCAGGGCGCGGTGCGCTTCAACAACTATGTCGGCGTTACCTTGGCGGCGGGCCTCTACGGAGCCAAGGGCATCGCGCTCGCGGCCATCTGCAATGCGGCGATCGTGCCGACCGTCAACATCCTCTGCGTCGTGGTGTTCGCCCGCTACGGCTCGGCCCGTTTGTCCGGCCTCGGCATCGCCCGACAGATCGCGACCAACCCGCTGGTCGTCTCCTCGCTCGCCGGAATCGGCTTCCGGATGCTCGGGCTCCACCTGCCGCCGGGGCTGGAGCCGGCTTTCCGCACGCTCGGCGCCGCCTCGCTGCCGCTCGGTCTGCTCTGCATCGGCGCGGCGCTCGAATTCGGCGCGGTGCGGGCCTGGACCGGGGCGATCGCAGGGGCCAGCGCGATCAAGTTCTTGGCGATGCCCGCCGCCACGGTGGTGAGCGCCCTGATCTTCGGCCTGGACGGCCCCGCCCTCACCGTCGCCCTCGTGTTCCAAGTGCTGCCGACGGCCTCCTCGTCCTACATCATGGCGCGTCAGCTCGGCGGGGACGCCGCCCTGATGGCCGGGATCATCGCGGCGCAGACGCTGCTCGCCCTCGCCGCGATCCCGTTGGTTCTGGCCGGGATCGCCCTCGTGATCCCGCTCTGACGACGGGCCCGAAAAGACTACTCGGGCCGCAGCAGCACGTGCTTCTTGCGGCCGAATGAGAGCTTGATGACGCCGTCCGCCGTCGTGTCGCTCAAGGTCAGCGTCGCCTTCTCGTCGGTGAGCTGCACCTCGTTGACGCGCAGGCCCCCGCCCTTGATCTGGCGGCGCGCCTCGCTCGTCGAGGGCACGAGCTTCGCGTAGTCCGGCCCGAAGGCGGTGAGCACGCCGAGGCCGGCGTCCAGCACGGCGCGCGGCACCGTGACGGTCGGCAGCGATTCGGCGAGCGTGCCTTCCACGAAGGTCTTTCGCGCAGTCTCGGCGGCATTCTGCGCGGCCTCGTCGCCGTGCATCAGACGGGTCGCCTCGGTGGCCAGCACCGTCTTGGCCTCGTTGATCTCGGCGCCTTGCAACGCGGAAAGACGGGCGATCTCGTCCATCGGCAGCAGCGTGAACAGCTTGAGGAAGCGGCCGACATCGGCGTCCTCGGTGTTGCGCCAGAACTGCCAGTAATCGTACGGGCTCAGCATCCCGGCATCGAGCCAGACGGCGCCCGCGGCGGTCTTGCCCATCTTGGCGCCCGACGCCGTCGTCAGCAGCGGGCAGGTCAGCCCGTAGAGCTGCGGCGTGCCCATGCGGCGGCCGAGATCGATGCCGTTGACGATGTTGCCCCACTGGTCCGAGCCGCCCATCTGCAGCCGGCAACCGTAGCGGCGGCTCAGCTCAGCGAAGTCGTAGGACTGGAGGATCATGTAGTTAAACTCCAGGAACGACAGCTCCTGGTCGCGCTCCAGCCGCAGCCGCACGCTGTCCATCGACATCATGCGGTTGACCGAGAAGTGCCGGCCGACGTCGCGCAGCATCTCGATGTAGTTGAGCTTGGTCAGCCACTCGGCGTTGTCGACCATGATCGCGTCGCCTGTCCCCTCGCCGAAGGTCAGGAACCGGTCGAAGGTTTTTCGGATGCCGTTCTTGTTCTCCTCGATCTGCTCCAGACTCAGGATCTTGCGCGCCTCGTCGCGGCCGGAGGGGTCCCCGACGCGGGTGGTGCCGCCGCCCATCAGCGCGATCGGCTTGCCGCCGGTCGCCTGGAGCCAGTGCAGCATCATGATCGAGAGCAGGTGCCCGACATGGAGCGAGGCCGCGGTGCAATCGTAGCCGACATAGGCGGTCAGCCGCCCCTCGCGGGCCGCCGCGTCGATGCCCTCGCTGTCGGAAGCCTGATGGATGTAGCCGCGCTCGGTCAGCACCTTCAGGAAGTCGGATTGCGGCGCGAAGCTCTCGGCGGTCATGGCGGTCTCTGGAGTGGGGCGGCGCGACAGGCGCGCAGAGCCCGTGCTAGCTCGCATGCGAAGGCGAGCGGACGGGCCGGCTCTTAGCAAACCGATACCGGAAACGCGACGGGACAAGCGGCACATGACGATGCGGCGCGCGATCGGCCTGATGAGCGGCACGTCTCTCGACGGGATCGACGTCGCCCTGATCGAGAGCGACGGGAAGGCCATCCGCGTGACGCGCAGCGGCAACGACCGCGTCGCCGCGCTCGGCCCCACGGGCTATCGCGGCTATTCGGATGAGGAGCGGGCGCTGCTGACGCACGCGCTCCGCGATGCCGAATCCGTGAAGGTCCGCACCGACCGACCGGGCTGCCTCCCCGAGGCAGAGGCTTTTTTGACCCGCGCCCATGCCGAGGCGGTCGAAGCGTTCCTTGCCGAGAACGGACTGACGCCTGCCGACATCGCAGTCGTCGGCTTCCACGGACAGACGGTGATGCACCGCCCGCGCGAGGGCCTGACGGTGCAGATCGGCGACGGCGCGGGGCTGGCGCGGCGTCTCGGGATTCCAGTGGTCGCCGACCTTCGCGCCGAGGACGTGGCGCGGGGCGGGCAGGGGGCGCCGCTGGTGCCGGTGTTCCACCGGGCGCTCGCCGAGGCCGCGGGCTATTCGGGGCCGATCGCTGTCCTCAACATCGGCGGCGTCGCCAACGTGACGCTGATCGATAAGGACGGCGGGCTGTTGGCCTTCGACACCGGCCCGGGCAACGCGCCGGTCAACGACTGGATGACCGAGCGCGAGGGCGTGGCCTTCGATCGCGACGGCGCCCGTGCGGCCGGGGGCCGAGTGGACGAGGAGCTGGTCGCGTGGCTTCTCCGGCATCCGTACTTCGAAAAATCGCCGCCGAAATCGCTCGACCGCCAGTGGTTCTCGCACCGGCTCGCCGGCCATCTCGGCACCGCCGACGGCGCCGCGACGCTGACGGCCTTCGCGGCCCGCGCGATCCGGGCGAGCCTCGACCACGCCGCCGCGCGCCCGACCCGCTGGATCGTCGCCGGCGGCGGCGTGAAGAACCGGACCCTGATGACGATGCTGGCGGATCTGCTCGACGCCGAGATCGTGAACGCCGACGACCTCGGCTGGTCCGCCGACTTTTTGGAGGCGCAGGCCTTCGCCTATCTGGCGCTCCGCTCGGTCGAGGGCCTGCCGATCACCTTCCCGAGCACCACGGGCGTCTCCGCCCCGGCGCCGGGCGGCGTGCTGCATCGGCCGTGACGCTCGGCCACGCCCTGCGCCGCATCATCGAGGAATACCCGCTGGCCCGGCTCGACCCGCCGGCCGGCCACCCGCTCGCCCATGTGATCCGACGCGGCGCGGCGGACGAGTTGCGCGCCGCGCTGGCCCCGTTCGGGAGCACCTACCTCGTGAAGGGCAGCCCCGGCCGCGGCACCCGCTGGGCCGCCGTGCCCTGGCTGGCGGCCTTCGACCCGGCAGTGACCACCAGCGCGACGCAGGGCTATTATCTCGTCTACCTGTTTCCGGCCCATCGCGAGGCCGTGCATCTGTCGCTGGCGCAAGGCACGGTGGCGGCGATCCGCGAGCACGGGCCGCGGGCCGGCGCCCGGCTGCGCGCGAGCGGGGCGGCTCTGCGGACGCGCCTGTCGGACTTTTCGGAAGCACTGCCGGTGGCGGAGATCACGCTGGGCACTGCGGGCGAGTTGCCCGAAGGCTACGAGGCCGCCCACATCATGGGCCTCACCTACACGCTCGCCGACCTCGCCGACGAGCGGCGGCTCTGGGCCGACCTCGCGAACGGCGTCGCGGCCTATCGGGCGCTCAAGGCGCGGGGCGGGCTTGATGTGGCGGAAGAACAGATCAGCCGGACGCTACGGTCGCCGTGAGGCGGACATTGAGCGCGCTGACCACGCGTAGCGCGGTGTCGAGGCTCGGATTGCCTTCGTCGGAGAGCGCCCGATACAGGCTTTCCCGCGACAAGCCGGTCTGCCGTGCGATCTCGGTCATGCCGCGGGCGCGGGCCGCGACACCGAGCGCCCGACGGAACAGGGCCGCATCGCCTTCTTCGACGGCTGCCGCGAGGTATTCGGCAATGGCCTCATCCGAATCGAGGAATTCGGCAGAATCGTAGGGGCTGGTTTCGGTCATTGAGCGATCCCTCGCAGTGAGGCCGCGAGCGCTTGGGCCCGGGCGATGTCGCGATCCTGGCTCTTCTTGTCGCCCCCACACAGCAGGATCACCAGCACGCCGCTTCGACGTGTGAAGGAGACGCGGTAACCCGGCCCGTAATCGATGCGCATCTCGCTCACTCCGCCACCGACCGACTTGACGTCGCCGGGGTTGTCGAGAGCGAGACGGTCGATCCGCAACGCGATCCGCGCCTTGGCGCGCGCGTCGCGAAGCCCGCGAAGCCAATCGGTGAAGGCGGGTGTCCGAAGAATCTCGGGCATGCAGAATTGTAGCCTATGGGCTACGTTTATTCCATCGGAAACCCGCGGCTGTGCAGAGCACTCATCAGCTCGGCTCATGCGGCATGACGAGTTTGTGCCCCACGGCATCCCGCGCTAAGGCACGCAGCGCCATGTCCCACAACAGCTTCGGCCATCTCTTTCGCGTCACGACCTTCGGCGAGAGCCACGGCGTCGCCCTCGGCTGCGTGGTGGACGGCTGCCCGCCCGGCCTGCCGCTGGAGGCGGAGGACATCCAGGCCGAGCTGGATCGGCGCAAGCCCGGCCAGTCGCGCTTCACCACCCAGCGGCGCGAGCCGGATCAGGTGAAGATCCTGTCGGGCGTGTTCAGTGACGACCGCACCGGGGGGCGCCAGCTCACGACCGGCACGCCGATCGCGCTGATGATCGAGAACACCGACCAGCGCTCGAAGGACTATTCGGACATCCGCGACAGCTACCGGCCCGGCCACGCCGACTACACCTACGACGCCAAGTACGGTTTTCGCGATTATCGCGGCGGCGGGCGTTCTTCCGCGCGCGAGACCGCGGCGCGGGTCGCCGCGGGCGCGGTCGCACGCAAGGTCATCCCCGGCATCACCATCCGCGCGGCGCTCGTCCAGATGGGCCCGCACGCCATCGACCGCTCGCGCTGGGACTGGGACGAGGTGGCAAAGAATCCGTTCTTCTGCCCCGACCCGCAGGCCGCCGCCCTCTACGAAGAATATCTTGACGACATCCGAAAGGACGGCTCGTCGGTCGGTGCGGTGATCGAGGTGGTGGCCGAAGGCGTGCCCCCCGGCCTCGGCGCGCCGATCTACGGCAAGCTCGATGCGGACTTGGCCGCCGCGATGATGTCGATCAACGCGGTCAAGGGCGTCGAGATCGGCGACGGCTTCGCCTCCGCGGCCTTGCGCGGCGAAGACAACGCCGACGAGATGCGGAGCGGCAACGACGGTCGCCCCCGCTTCCTCGCCAACCATGCCGGCGGCATCCTGGGCGGCATCTCTTCCGGCGAGCCGGTGGTGGTGCGCTTTGCCGTGAAGCCGACCTCCTCGATCCTGACGCCGCGCCGGAGCGTGAACCGCGACGGCCAGGAACTCGACCTGATCACCAAGGGCCGCCACGACCCCTGCGTCGGCATCCGCGCCGTGCCCGTCGCCGAGGCGATGATGGCGTGCGTGCTGGCGGACCATTATCTGCGCCATCGTGGGCAGGTCGGCGAACGCGCCTGACCCGCTCGAACACGAACGAGACGAAGCCAGTGCCCCATTGCAGCGTCACCGAGGCCATCGAGGCCTTCGCCCGCGGCGAGATCGTGGTCGTCACCGACGACGACGACCGTGAAAACGAGGGCGACCTCGTCGTCGCCGCCTCGCTCTGCACGCCGGAGAAGATGGCGTTCATCATCCGCAACACCTGCGGCATCGTCTGCGCGCCGATCACGCTCGCCGAAGCGCGCCGGCTCCACCTCGATCCGATGGTGGCCTCGAACGACGCGCCGCTCGGCACCGCCTTCACCGTCACGGTGGACGTGCGCCACGGGCTCACCACCGGCATCTCGGCGGAGCAGCGCTGCAACACCGTGCGGGCGCTCTCCAACGGCAACATGGGCGCGAACGACTTCGTGCGCCCCGGCCACGTCTTCCCGCTGATCGCCCGCGACGGCGGCGTGCTGATGCGCTCCGGCCATACGGAGGCCGCGGTCGATCTGTGCAAGCTCGCCAACCTGCCCCCCGTGGGCGTGATCTGCGAACTCGCCAACGACGACGGCACCGTGATGAAGGGGCCGCAGATCGATGCGTTCTCCGAGCAGCACGGCCTCAAGCGCGTCTCCGTCGCCGACCTGATCGCCTACCGGCAGGCCCGCGACCGGCTGGTCGAGCGCGTCGGCACCTTCCCGGTCAAGACCGAGTTCGGCCCGATGACCGGCTACGCCTACGTCACGCCGTTCGAGCCGATCCAGCAATTCGCCTTCGTCCACGGCAATATCGGCGACGGCCGCAACATGCTGGTGCGCCTGCACCGCTCCAACGTGGTCGCCGACGTGATCGAGGGCGGGCGCCAGATCGAGAGCGTGATGCGCCGCTTCTCCGCCGAGGGCCGGGGCGTCCTTGTCTATCTGCGCGACGGCACCGCGGGCGTGCCGATCAACCGCTACGCCGAGGAGGGCGCCGAGGCGCAGCGGGTGCGCCAGTGGCGCGAGGTGGGCCTCGGCGCGCAGATCCTGCGCGACCTCGGCGTCGTGTCGATCCGCAACCTGTCCTCCTCGTCCCGCGCCTATGTCGGCCTCTCGGGCTTCGGTATCGAGCTGGTCGGCGAGGAGCCGCTAGAAGGGTAGGTTGCTTCGCGCGCCGCCGGGTTCCCCCTCTCCCCGCACGCGGGGAGAGGCCTGCATGGACCTCGTCGTCCATGCAGGAAGCGAAGCCGAAGCGGCGGTGAGGGGGACTCGACGGACAAGGCTCGCCCTGAACCGCCCCCTCACCCCCGGCTGCCGCCTCGCTTCGATGACGACGAGGTCATCGAAGCCCTCTCCCCGCGTGCGGGGCGAGGGGATGCGCACGGCGCTCCGCGTTCACTCGAAAACCCGTACCCCCTTGCAGACAAGCGGAGCCGTTCCCAGGTCGAGTGGGGCGGCCATCCGACGGTCGCCCGACCGGAAGGGAGCACCGCATGGTCCTTGTCCCCTGTCCTGCCTGCGATCACCGCGTCTCGGAGAAGGCGGTCGCCTGCCCGTCCTGCGGTCATCCGGGGGCGCATGAGCGGCACGGCGCCGTCTCGGTCCTCGGGCGCGTCGCCGGAACCTACATCTCCGCCAACGCGCTGTCTGAGCTGGTGCTGGGCAGCGTCATGTTCGTCAGCGTGGCGGCGGTGCTGATCACCCTGATCCTCGCTGGGCGATAGACGCGAGGCGGGATGTCCGGCCGGTCGCGCCGGACATCCTTCGACATCCACGTCAGCGCCCCATCAGCGCGTCCATGTGGGCGGCGACCGAGCGAGCGAGGCCGTCGAGGCTGTAGCCGCCCTCCAGGATCGACACGACCCGGCCGCCCGCGTGGCGGTCGGCGACTTCCATCACCCGACGCGTCGCCCAGCCGAAATCGGATTCGTCGAGCTGGACGTTGGCCAGCGGGTCGAGCTTGTGCGCGTCGAAGCCCGCCGAGATCACGATGAGATCGGGCTTGAACGCGTCGAGCCGGGGCAGGATGCGCGTCTCGAAGACCTCGCGAAACACGGCACCGTCGTCGAAGGCGCGCAGCGGCACGTTGACGATCGTGTCGTGGTCACCCCGCTCGTTCGCCGAACCCGATCCGGGAAACAGCGGCATCTGGTGGGTGGACGCGTACATCACGTCCTTGTCGGCCCAGAAGATGTCCTGCGAGCCGTTGCCGTGGTGGACGTCCCAATCGACCAACGCCACCCGCGCCGCGCCGAGGTTCTTCTGCGCGTGGCGCACCGCGATGGCCGCGTGATTGAACAGGCAGAAGCCCATGGCGCGGGAGATCTCGGCGTGATGACCCGGCGGGCGCATGGCGACGAAGGCGTTGGCGCACTCGCCCTTCATCACCGCATCGACCGCGTGGATCGACCCGCCGATGGCGTGCAGGCAGGTGTTGAGCGAGCCCGGCGACATCAGCGTGTCGGAATCGATCTGGAGCAGGCCCTCCTTCGGCGAGGCCTCGACCAGTTGGGCGACGAAGGCCGCCGGATGGACGAGTTCGGCGACCGAGGGATCGGATTTCGGCGCGTGCGTGCGCACCAAGGCGGAGAAGCGCTCGTCTTCCAGCGCCCGCTCCACCGCCTGCATGCGGGCGGGGCGCTCGGGATGGCCGGGCGGGGTCGCGTGCTCGAGCGCGCTCGGATGGGTGACGTAGAGAGTGCTCAGGACGTGTCCTCCCGGGCGCGTCGTTCGGCGGTCGCCCTGGGCTTCTTGTAGCCGCGCCGCAACAGGCCCGGCAAATGCGTTCACGCCCCCGCGATGACACTGCCCCGGCGCCGTGTCGGGGATTACGCTCGGCAGGACTTCGTTAACCCGTCCCGCGCCCGGCGTGGGACCGACCGATTGCCATCGCCATGCGCCGCGCGTCCGGCTTTCTCCTCGTCACCGGCCTTGCCCTGCTCGCCGGCTGCCAGAGCCGGACGGCGCAGCAGACGCCCCCGACGCAGCTCGCCGCTCTGCCGCCCACCCCGGAGGCGAGCCCGGCGATTCCCGCCCTGCCGCCGGGCCCGGAGCGGGACGCCGCGTGGATGAAGCTCGCGCCCCAGGCCAAGCTCGATCCGGCGCTCGCCCGCACCACCGTCGATTTCGCCACCAAGGAGCCGGTCGGCACCGTGATCGTCGATGCGGGCGGGCGGTGGCTCTACCTCGTCCAGCCCGGCGGCAAGGCTCTGCGCTACCCCGTCTCGGTCGGGAAGGCCGGCATGGCCTGGACGGGCCGGGCGGAGATCGACCGCAAGCTCGAATGGCCGGACTGGAACCCGCCGCCGGAGATGATCGGCCGTCGGCCCGACCTGCCGCCGCGGCTGGAGGGTGGGCCCTTGAGCCCCATCGGGGCCCGTGCGCTCTATCTGGCGCGAGATCGGAAGGACACGCTGTTTCGCATCCACGGCACCAACGAGCCGGAGTCGATCGGGCAGGCGGTGTCGTCCGGCTGCATCCGCATGCTCAACGCCGACGTGATCGACCTCTACGACCGCGTGCCGGTCGGGACCAAGGTCGTGGTTCGGTGAACGAAGTCTGACCGCAATACAGCAAGAGTCTCGAAAGGCTCATTCGTGAGCCCGCATTTACCTGAACACGGGTTCAGACTCTGCCATTAACCTCTTCTGGGAAAGCCGGCGCGTAAGTTCTCCTCACACAGGGACGAACACCGGCGACAACTGGCCGGAGAGGCATCGGATTATGACCAACACTGCTCTTCAGCTGTTCTGCGACCGGATCGTCGAGGCGGGCCGGATCACCGGCGCCGACGTCGCCGAACTCTCCCGCGACCTCCTGGCAGACGGCCTGATGAGCCGCCACGAGGCCGACCTGCTGCTCGCCCTCGACCGGGCGGTGGCCGACCAGCACGAGGGCTTTTCCGCCTTCCTCGCCGCCTCCATCGTCGACTTCGCCGTCTACGGCGAGCGCCCGACCGGCCGCATCACGCCTGAGACCGCCGCGTGGCTCTCGGCCTCGCTGGCCGGCCGCAAGGGCCCGACCCCGACCGGCGCCCGCATCGCCATGGAGATCGTCCGCGAGGCGACCGTCAGCGACGAGGCCCTGATCGCCTTCGCGCTCAAGGCCAAGAGCTGGAACCGCCAGCCCGTGGGCGCCCGCACCGGCACCCTTCCGCTCGCTGCATGATGAATACAGCGTGCGGCCGGCTCCACGGGCCGGACGGCGCAGCTTCCGCTCTTCGCACAACTGCTTTATCGGAATGAGATCGGGCTCGCCTTCGGGAGGGGTGAGCCAGGACGGTCTCCCAAGAAGAAGCGGCTCGCGATGTTCGAAAAAATCCTGATTGCCAACCGGGGCGAGATCGCCTGCCGCGTGATCAAGACCGCCCGGCGGATGGGCATCAAGACGGTGGCCGTCTATTCGGACGCCGACCGCGATGCCGTCCACGTGGCGATGGCCGACGAGGCCGTGTATATCGGCCCGGCGGCGGCGGCGCAGTCCTACCTCGTCATCGAGAAGATCATCGACGCCTGCAAGCAGACCGGCGCCCAGGCCGTGCATCCGGGCTACGGCTTCCTGTCCGAGCGCGAATCCTTCCCGCGGGCGCTCGCCGAACACGGCATCGTCTTCATCGGCCCGAACCCCGGCGCCATCGCCGCCATGGGCGACAAGATCGAGTCGAAGAAGGCCGCGGCCGAAGCGAACGTCTCGACCGTTCCGGGCTTCCTCGGCGTCATCGAGTCGCCTGAACACGCCGTGAAGATCGCCGACGAGATCGGCTACCCCGTCATGATCAAGGCCTCGGCCGGCGGCGGCGGCAAGGGCATGCGCATCGCCGAGTCGGCCGATGAGGTTGCGGAAGGGTTCGCCCGCGCGAAGTCCGAGGCCTCGTCCTCCTTCGGCGACGACCGCGTGTTCGTGGAGAAGTTCATCACCGATCCGCGCCACATCGAAATCCAGGTGATCGGCGACAAGCACGGAAACGTGATCTATCTCGGCGAGCGCGAATGCTCGATCCAGCGCCGCAATCAGAAGGTCATCGAGGAGGCGCCGTCACCGCTCCTCGACGAAGAGACCCGCCGAAAGATGGGCGAGCAGGCCGTGGCGCTCGCCAAGGCCGTCAACTACGACTCCGCCGGCACGGTCGAGTTCGTCGCCGGCCAGGACAAGTCGTTCTACTTCCTCGAAATGAACACCCGCCTGCAGGTAGAGCACCCCGTTACCGAGATGATCACCGGGCTCGACCTCGTCGAGCTGATGATCCGCGTCGCGGCCGGCGAGACGCTGCCGCTGGGGCAGGACGACGTGAAGCTCAACGGCTGGGCGGTCGAGAGCCGCGTCTACGCCGAGGACCCGACCCGCAACTTCCTGCCCTCGATCGGCCGGCTCACCACCTACCAGCCGCCGGAGGAAGGCCAGTTCGGCGAGGCGATCGTCCGCAACGATACCGGCGTGGAGGAGGGCGGCGAGATCGCGATCCACTACGACCCGATGATCGCCAAGCTCGTGACCTGGGCGCCGACCCGTCTCGCCGCGATCGAATCGCAGGGCCAAGCGCTCGATGCCTTCGCCATCGACGGCATCCGCCACAACATCCCGTTCCTCGCCACCCTGATGGCGCATCCGCGCTGGCGCGAGGGCGCGCTCTCGACGGGTTTCATCAAGGAGGAGTTCCCGGACGGGTTCACCGCCCCCGAGCCCGAGGGACAGGTCGCCCTGCGGATGGCGGCAGTCGCGGCGGCGATCGACCACAAGCTCAACACGCGCAAGCGCGGCATCTCCGGCCAGATGCGCGACCCGAGCCTGCTGGCCTTCCAGCGCGAGCGCGTGGTGGTGCTCTCCGGCCAGCGCTTCGCCGTCACCGTCGATACCGTCGGCAGCGACCTGCTGGTGACGGTCGAGAACGGCGCGGTGGTGCCGGTGCGCAGCCAGTGGCGGCCCGGCGAGCCGGTCTGGTCCGGCAAGGTCGGCGACGAGACCGTCGCGATCCAGGTGCGCCCGCTCCTCAACGGCGTGTTCCTGCAGCACCAGGGCGCGGCGGCCGACGCCCGCGTCTACACCCGCCGCGAGGCCGAACTCGCCGACCTGATGCCGGTCAAGGAGAACGCCAATTCCGGCAAGCAGCTGCTCTGCCCGATGCCGGGCCTCGTGAAGCAGATCATGGTCAGCGAGGGCCAGGAGGTGAAGAACGGCGAGCCGCTCGCCATCGTCGAGGCGATGAAGATGGAGAACGTCCTCCGCGCCGAGCGCGATGGCAAGATCTCCAAGATCGCCGCCAAGGAAGGCGACAGCCTCGCGGTCGATGCCGTGATCATGGAGTTCGAGTGAACGGGCCGAAGGGCCCGTGAACCAGATCCACAACGAGCAGACGAAACTGCTGGCGACCGGCCTCAACAACGTGGCCGTCGCCTTCGTGGTGATCGGCGGTGTCACGCCGGTCACCGCCGTGAGCTTCGGAGTAGCGAGCGCGCCGAACCTGAGCGTCGGAACCGTAGCGTTCGCGCTCATTTGGTTCGGTACGGGTCTCGGCCTACATTGAATGGCACGATACGCGCTTCGGAGCCTCAAGCCGTGAGTTCGGGCGAAATCTTCGTGACGTTCATCATCCCGGCCGTTGTGCTGACGACGGCTTGGTTGGCCGTCCTCGCCAACGAGCGGGCCGTGAAGCGTGCCGTCGAACGCGAGAGACAGGCACCCGGCGAGTAATCGCACCGCTCGCATCCCTCTCATAAAAAAAATGCCGCTCTACTTCGCCTACGGCGCCAACATGGACGCCGCCGCCATGGCCCTGCGCTGTCCGGCCTCGCGGCTGATCGGCCGCGGGCGGCTGCCGCGGCACCGCTTCGTCATCATGCGGGAGGGCTGGGCCTCCGTGGTGCGCGCGCCGGCCGCCACCGTCTGGGGCGTGCTGTGGGAGCTGGCGCTCTCCGACGTTCCGGCGCTGGACCGCTACGAGGGCGTGGCCGGCGGGCTCTACGTGAAGGCGCATCAGCCGGTCGTGACCGACAAGGGCATCAAGCGCGCCCTGATCTATCTCGGTCGCAGCCCACCGCCGGGCGTGCCGCGGCCCGGCTATCTCGAAGCGGTGCTGGCGGCGGCGGAGGCGGCACAACTGCCAGGGGCCTATCGCCAGGAGATCGGCGGCTGGATGCGCCGCAGCCGGGCCTGACCCGCGGCCGAATCATCCCGACTGGCACCGAACCTGCCTCGCCGCAAGACGAACCATCCTTCCGCGAGGGACAAAAGATGGACTTCGTCAAACCCGCCGACATGGCCAAGGCCATGAGCGATTCCGGCGTGATGCGCGCCGAGCTTCTCGTGCGCGACATGATCGTGCGGGGCATGATGGCCGGTGCGCTCCTCGGCATCGCCACCAGCCTCGCCCTCACCGCCGCGGTGCAGACCGGCGTACCGCTCGTCGGCGCGATCGTCTTTCCCGTCGGCTTCGTGATGATCGTCTGCCTAGGGCTCGAACTCTGCACCGGCAATTTCGGCATCCTCGCCCTGTCCTTCATGGAGGGGCGGATCGGCTTCGCGCCGATGATGCGCAACTTCGCCTGGGGCTTCTTGGGCAACCTGATCGGCAGCCTGCTCTACGCGTTGTTGCTCGTCATCGCGCTCACGAACTTCTGGCACACCGGCGCCGACGCCAACCCGGTCGCCAGGAAGATCGTCGAGATCGCGCAGACGAAGACCACCGCCTACGAGGCGCTGGGCACCGCCGGCATGATCACGGTCTTCGTCAAGGCGATGCTGTGCAACTGGATGGTCTGCCTCGGCGTGACCATGTCGATGATGTCCACCTCGACCTTCGGTAAGATCCTCGGAGGGTGGCTGCCGATCCTGCTGTTCTTCGCGCAAGGGTTCGAGCACGCGGTCGTCAACATGTTCATGATTCCGGCCGGCATGATGCTCGGCGCGCCGGTCTCGTTCGAGCAGTGGTGGGCCTGGAACCAGATCCCCGTGACGCTGGGGAACTTCGTCGGCGGCGTGCTCTTCATCTCGCTGGCGTGGTACCTGACCTACCGTCCGCAGGCCGTGCGGCGCCATGCGGAAGCGCCGTCCGCCGTCGTGGCCACCCGCTGAGCCGAGCCTTCCGAGGGCTTCCGGCTCGGCTTCGACCGGGAGCCTCTCGATTTGAGTTCAGACGCGAAAAAAACGATCCGCGCGGTGATCTCCGGCCGCGTGCAGGGCGTGTCCTACCGGGCCTGGACGCGGAAACGCGCGCTGCATCACGGCGTGGCCGGCTGGGTCCGCAACCGGCCCGACCGGACGGTCGAGGCGCTGTTCTCCGGTCCCGAGGCGGCGATCGATGCGCTGCTCGCCGAGTGCCGCCGCGGCCCGCTCATGGCCCGTGTCGATGACATCGCGGTCGGCGCGACCGAGCCGTTCACGGGTGAAGGATTCGAGATCCTGTCCTGATCGGGGCTTGCCGCTGCGGCCCGCGGCCTGTAGCGGCGCAGGCATGGCTACGAACCGAACGGGTAGGACCCCGCGCTGACGATGTGGGACATCCGCGCCTTCTCGCCCCTCGACCTCACCGCACTCGTGTTCTTCGTCGCGGCCTGGGTCGGCTACAGCCTCGCGGTGCAACGCCGCCGCGGCGACCGGTTGAGCCTCAGCCAGATCATGAACCGGCAGCGGCGCAACTGGGCGGCCCAGATGATCGCCCGCGACAACCGCGTGGTGGACACCACCATCAACGCCTCGCTCCAGAACGGCACCGCCTTCTTCGCTTCGACCTCGCTGATCGCGCTGGGCTCGGTGCTGACGCTGTCGCGCTCGGGCGACGACGTGCTCAACCTGTTCTCGGCTCTGCCGTTCGGCTCGGCGACGACGCGGGCGACCTGGGAGATCAAGGTCGCGGGGCTCGCGGTCGTGTTCGTCTACGCCTTCTTCAAGTTCGCCTGGGCCTACCGGTTGTTCAACTACGGCGCGATCCTGATCGGCGCGGTGCCGCCGAAAGGCTCGGGCGCCCCCGAGGACGTGATGCGCCGCGCCGCCGAGCGGGCCGGCGCCATGAACGTCGCGGCGGGCTCGCATTTCGCGAAAGGACAACGCGCCTTCCTGTTCGCTTTGGCCTATCTCGGCTGGTTCGTGAGCGCGCCGGTGCTGATGCTGGCGACCGGCAGCGTGGTGTTCGTGATGTGGCGGCGCCAGTTCGCCTCGCCGATCCGCGCGGCGCTCCTCGCCGAGGAAGATCATCATGGCCAGTGAAGTCGAGATCGAAGAGACGATGCTGCGCCTCGTCGCGGAGCGGGGTTCGGACAAGACCTGCTGCCCGTCCGAAGTCGCCCGCGCGCTCGGCGGCTCGCATCCCGACGGCTGGGGCCCCTTGATGCAGCCGGTGCGGCGCGTGGCCGTGCGGCTGACCAAGGAAGGCCGGGTGCAGATCGTGCGCAAGGGCAAGCCGGTGGCCGACCCGGATGATTTTCGCGGGATATACCGCCTCAGCCTGCCGCGCGGCTGAGCATCAAGGCGCGGGCAGCCACGTCTTGGTATAGCCCGCGAACTTGTAGGCGATCAGCCCGATCCACTCCTTCACGCCGATGTCGAACTCCGACAGGCCGTCCGAGGCGAAGGTGGTGAGGCGGTAGGCGTCGCGCGGGCCGCTGGTGCGGTAATCGACCGGATAGGCGGTGACCGGGAACCCGGCCTCGCGAAAACAGCCGATGGCGCGGGGCATGTGCCAGGCGGAGGTGACGAGCAGCCAGCGCTCGCCCGGCTTCGGCAGCACCGTGCGGGCGGAAAACACCGCGTTCTCGCGGGTGTTGCGGGATTGCTGCTCCAGGATCAGCCGGTTGCGCGGCACGCCGAGGCTGTCGGCGAAGCGGCTGACGATCTCGGCCTCCGAGATCGGGTGCTCGCGCATGGCGCCGCTGCCGCCGGAGAAGACGAGCCGGGCCTGCGGATAGCGCCGGGCGAGGTCGGCGAGCGCGATCTCCCGCTCGCCCGCATCGTTGACGGTGATCTGGTCGCGGGAAATCGAGGTGTCGGCCTCGACCGCGCCGCCGAGCACGACGATGCCGGCGACCGGCGCGCCGTCGTCGGCGAAGGCCGGAAACTGGTTCTCCAGCGGCATCAGCACCCAGGCCGAGAGCGGCCCGAGGCCCGCGATCAGCAGGCCCAAAAAGCCCGCGAGTGCCATCGCCCGCCCGAGGGTGCGACCGAATTCCGTGAACAGCAGCAGGCAGCCGAGCAATCCGAGCATGATCAAAAAGTTCGACGGCGTGATGACGAAGAAGATCAGCTTCGACAGCGGGAAGAACATTTTTCGTCCGGTCGGTCGGGGCGCGGCGTCCGCCATGGGATGACCTCCGCCCTATGGCTCAGGTGAGCGGCAGCGACAGAACGGACGAACTGGCCGAACGTTGCGCCAACCGGTCGCGCCACGCGACGATGTGCGGTCGCTCCACCTTTTCGAACGGCAGGATCAACCAACGATGGGCCGCGCAGCCCACCGCGATGTCGGCGATGGAGAAGGTCTCGCCGGCGACGTAGGGCGTACCTGCGAGGTGCCGGTCGAGCGTCTCGGCGCAGCGTTCGCCCGCCGCCTGCGAGGCCTCGATCACCGCCGCGTTGCGCTTCTCGGGCGCGACCCGCACGAGCTGGAGGAAGGCGTCGCGCATGGCCGGGGTGAAGGCGGTGGCCTGCCAGTCGAGCCACTGGTCGATCAGGGCACGGGCGCGCGGTTCTTCGGGCAGCGCCAGCACGCCACCATGGGCATGGGCGAGGTAGCGCAGGATCGCGTTCGACTCCCACAGGACGAAGCCGTCCTCTTCGAGCGTCGGCACGAGGCCGTTGGGGTTCATCGCACGGTAGCGCGCCTCGCCGACGATGCCGTGGGCGCCGCCGGCCTCGATGGGCTCATAGGGCAGAGCCAGCTCTTCGAGGCCCCAGATCGCCTTCTGGACGTTGGCCGAACTCGCCCGTCCCCACAGCCTGCGCGTCATCGGTCGTCCTTCGGCGGGTAGGGATGCACCGTGCCCTGCGGATCGGTGACGCGCCAGCCCTCGGGCGCTTCATCGAGATAGCCCGGCCCCACCGGCACCTTGCCGTGGCCGCCAGGGATGTCGAGCACGTAGGTCGGCTGCGCCAGCCCCGACAGGCGACCGCGCAACGTCCGCATCAGCGCCTGCCCCTCGGAGAGGGACGTGCGCAGATGGCCGGTGCCCGGCGCGAGGTCGCCGTGATGCAGATAGTAGGGCTTGATCCGGTTCTCGACGAAGCGGCGCATCAGGGCTTCGAGCGTCTGCGCGTCGTCGTTGACGCCGCGCAGCAGCACGCTCTGGCTCACCATCGGGATGCCGGCATCGACCAGCCGGGCGCAGGCGGCGCGGGCGGAGTCCGAGAATTCGCGCGGATGGTTGGCGTGGAGCGCCACGTAGACCGCTCCGGGAAATTTTTTGAGAGCTGCGACGAGGGCGTCGTCCACGCGGGCGGGCTCCACCACGGGCACGCGGGTGTGGAGGCGCAGCACCTTCACGTGCGGGATCGCGCCGAGCGCAGCGGCGATGGAGGCGAGGCGCCGGGGCGAGAGAGCGAACGGGTCGCCGCCGGTGAGCACGACCTCCCAGATCTCGTCCCGCGCCGCGATGTAGGCGTAGGCGGCCTGAAGCTCCGCCTCGGTGAGCGTGCCGTGGCCGTCGGGCCCGACGCGCTCGCGGCGGAAACAGAAGCGGCAATAGACCGGGCAGACGTGGAGCGGCTTCAGCAGCACCCGGTCGGGATAGCGGTGGACGAGGCCGGGCAGCGGGCTGTGCGCGTCGTCGCCGATCGGGTCGGCGCGTTCTTCCGGGGTGGTCTCGATCTCTTCGGAGCGGGGGAGGAATTGGCGGGCGATGGGGTCGTCCGGGTCGGCCGGGTCGATCAGTTCGGCGATGTCGGGCGTGACGGAGACGGCGTAGCGGGCGGCGACGCGTTCGAGGGCAGTCAGGTTTTCCGCGGGCACGAGACCGGCCTCGACCAGGGCTCTCGGGTCCTTCACCGCGCGCTCGAATCGGGAAAGGCTCACTTGGCACCGCCCCGCGCCACCGGCGTCCACACCACGTCGTCGATCCGCGGCGCGCCGGTCGCCAGCATCACCAGCCGATCCAGTCCGAGGGCGATGCCGCTCGCCTCCGGCATGATCGCCAGCGCGTCCAGAAACTCCTCGTCGATCGGGTAGCGCTCGCCGTAGACCCGCGCCTTCTCGGCCATCTCGATCTCGAAGCGGCGGCGCTGCTCGGCCGGGTCGGTCAGCTCGCCGAAGGCGTTGGCGAGTTCGACGCCGCAGGCATAGAGTTCGAAGCGCTCGGCCACCCGCGGATCGTAGGGAACGGGGCGGGCGAGCGCCGCCTCGCTCACAGGGTACTCGCACAGGATCGTCGGCCGGTCCTTGCCGAGATGCGGCTCGATCAGCCCGACGAGGACGCGGGAAAACAAGTCGGCCCAAGTGTCGTCGGCCGCGACCCGCAGGCCGCGGGTGACGACCTGCGCGGCCAGCCCCTCGCGGTCGGTGGCGCCATCGGGCGCGAGGGTGGCCAGGAGATCGATGGCGGCATGGCGCTCAAAAGCTTCCGCCAAGGTCAGCCGCTCGAAGGGGGCGAACGGATCGGAGGTCCGCCCGCGAAAGCTCAAGTGCCTTGCCCCCGCGGCCTCGGCGGCGAGCGCGAGCAGGGCGGCGCAATCGGCCATCAGCGCGTCGTAGGTCTCCCCAGCCCGGTACCATTCGAGCATGGTGAATTCGGGGTGATGCAGTGCGCCGCGCTCACGATTGCGGAACACCCGGGCAAGGCTGAACAGGCGCGGCTCGCCCGCCGCCAGGAGCTTCTTGCAGGCGAATTCCGGCGAGGTGTGAAGGTAGAGCGGCGCGCGCGTCCCGTCCGGCAGCAGCGCCTCGGTGGCGAAGGCCGAGAGATGCGCCTCGTTGCCCGGCGACACTTGAAGCGCGGCAGCCTCGACCTCGACGAAGTCGCGCTCCGCGAACCAGCCGCGCAACCCCGCGACGATGCGGTTGCGGGTGATCAGCAGGGGCCGGCGGTCCGCGTGGACGGCCGGCTGCCACCAGGGTGTCCCCTCGGCGCTCACGCGGAAAACCGCTTCGGCTGGCAACGGGAGCCCGGATAGGGTAGGGCCTCGCGGATGATTCCGCTCGCACGGCCGTCCGGCGTGTGGGGCAGTGCCGTTCTCGTCAAGCCTTAAGGTCCACGCTCGTGAAAGTGATCGCCAGTACCCTTCGCAAGGGCAACGTCGTCGAGAAGGACGGCAAGCTCTACGTCATCCTGACGGCGGAGAACATCCACCCCGGCAAGGGCACCCCGGTCACCCAGCTCGACATGCGCCGCATCACCGACGGCGTGAAGATCGCCGAGCGCTACCGCACCACCGAGCAGGTCGAGCGCGCCTTCGTCGAGGATCGCGACCACACGTTCCTGTACCAGGACGGCGAAGGGTTCCACTTCATGAACCCCGAGAACTACGAGCAGATCGCGGTGCCCGAGGACGTGGTCGGCGACGCCGCCCCCTACCTCCAGGAAAACATGACCGTCACGCTCTCGACCCACAACGGCGTGCCGCTGACGATCGAGCTGCCCCAGCGCGTCACGCTGGAGATCGTCGAGACCGAGCCGGTGACGAAGGGCCAGACCGCCTCCTCGTCCTACAAGCCGGCGATCCTGTCGAACGGCGTGAAGACCAGCGTCCCGCCCCACATCTCCACCGGCACCCGCGTCGTCATCATGACGGCGGATGGATCGTACGTGGAGCGTGCGAAGGACTGAGCTGGCCTTCCCGGCGAAGCCGGATTCCCCTCTCCGGCACGCGGGGAGAGGCCTGCATGGACCCCGTCGTCCATGCAGGAAGCGGAGGCGAAGCCGCAGCGGCGGTGAGGGGGCGTGGCCGGAGGAGGCTTCTCCTGAACCGCCCCCTCACCACCGGCTGCCGCCTCGCTTCGGCGACGACGAGGTCGCCGAAGCCCTCTCCCCGCACAGCGGGGCGAGGGGATGCGCGGTCGACGCCGCGTTTATCGATTCACGGTGCCGGCGCCGTCCCCTCGGCGGCCTCGTAGCAGCCCTGCGACAGCCCCTGCGCCTTCAGCCGCTGCTCCGGCGCATAGGGGGCACCCAACCCCCACAATCCCTCCCGCCGCAGCGCCTGCTCGGTGCAGCGCGCCGCGACCCGGCACGCGTCCGGCCCGCCGCCGGTGCGGACGCAGTTCGTCGCGTAGTTCGCGCGAAAGCTCGCCGCCCCGGCCCGCGGATGCGGCCCGGTGAGGCTGACAAGGCCATACAGCACGGCCAGCAGCACCGGCTGATGCACCAGATAGACGGCGAGGCTGTGCCGCCCGGCGAAGGCCGCCGCCCGCGCGGGCCGGCTCCGCGCGCGCCAGCGGGCGAGCGGCCCGCTCACGGAAGCCGGCCCGCCGAGCCGGGCGAGCGCGATGCCGGCCAGCACCATCCCGAACCAGGGAAACAGCGGCACCCAATCGTTGGTGTCCGGCCGCAGCCGTCCGAGCCCGAGGAAATACAGCTCCGGCGCATCGAGCAGCGGATGCGCGATCAGCGCGGGCGCCAGCAGCACCGCCATCGCGGTGAGCGCCGTGAGCCAGACCGGCGCGAACACGAACGGCAGGCCGAGCAGGCTCGACAGGGCGATGCAGTGCAGGATGCCGAAGAAGATGTAGCTGTCGGGAAACGCGAAGTAGGTCGCGACCGTGATGAGTCCCGCCGCCCCGCCGATCCGGGCGATCCGCATGGAAAAGGCTTCGAGACGCACCCCACGCCGGTTGGCCAGCACCAGCCCGATGCCGACCAGCAGCAGGAACGATCCGGCGATGACGTGGGCGGCCAGCCGCCCCGGCGGGGTCAGGGCAAAATTCTCCGGCGTCAGCCTGAGGAAACCGAGATCCCATAGGGTGTGGTAGCCCGCCATCGCGGCGAGCGCGACGGCGCGGGCGACGTCGAGGGCATCGATGCGGCTTCGCGGCGCGGCGGCGGGTGGCGGCGAGACGGACAGAGAGACGTACAGAGAAACGAACATGCGGCGGCCCTACCATTCCGCTCCGGACGGGGCGAGGATGGGCGTGTCCTCGGCTGCTCGATCCTTCGGCATCCTTCGCGACATCAGGTGAGGCGCCGCCGCCATGGCGGGCAAAATTGCTTCGGCCGAGTGTCTCAATGCCGGTCAAACGGGCTTTCAGGGAATCGGGACTTTGTTAACGTAGCAGCGGAATTGCGCGGCGCGATTCGGCACGGGTTGCTTACATGTCGAACGATTACGGAGCCGGTCCGGGCCTCGCCCGGTCCACGGAGTCCCCGGACTCCGCACGGGACCTCGACCACGGGGCGGAGGCCGAGCCGCCGCTCGACCTCGTCGAGATCGCGGGCCACATCAAGTGGTTCGACGTGTCGAAGGGGTTCGGGTTCATCGTCCCCGACGACGGCTCGCCGGACGTGCTGCTGCACATCACCTGCCTGCGCCGCGACGGGCACCAGGCCGCCAGCGAGGGCGCCCGGATCGTGGTCGAGGCCGTGCGCCGCGCCCGCGGCTGGCAGACCTTCCGGGTGATCTCGCTCGATCAATCGACCGCGGTCCACCCCTCCGAACTGCCGATGCCGCGCACCCACGTCTCGGTCACGCCGACGAGCGGGCTGGAGACCGCGGTGGTGAAGTGGTTCAACCGCCTGCGCGGCTTCGGCTTCGTCAGCCGCGGCGAGGGCACGCCGGACATTTTCGTCCATATGGAAACCCTGCGCCGTTACGGCATCGCCGAGCTGAAACCGGGCGAGACGGTGCTGGTGCGCTACGGCGACGGCTCGAAGGGTGCTATGGCGGCGGAAGTCCGCCTCGTCGACGGGGCGCTTCCGGCCTCCCACTGACGGGGTTTTTGCAAGTGCGCGTTCCCTCGAAGATCGTCCTGGCCTGCCTCGCTGCGCTGGCCGTCCCGCTGGCTGCGCCCCACGCCGAGGAGCCGTCGGCAACGATCGAACAGGCGCCGACCGAGCCGCTTGCCATCGTGACCAAGGACGGGCGCCGCGCCTTCAAGGTCGAGGTGATGCGCAACGACGCCCAGCGCGCCAAGGGCCTGATGTACCGCCGCACCATGGCGGCCGACCACGGCATGCTGTTCGACTTCGAGCGTCCGTTGCCGGTCAACATGTGGATGAAGAACACCTACCTGCCGCTCGACATGGTGTTCATCCGCTCCGACGGCTCGATCGCCCGCATCGCCGCCGACACCGAGCCGCTGTCGACGCAGATCATCCCCTCGGGCGAGCCGGTGCTGTCGGTGCTCGAACTGAACGCCGGCACCGCGGCCAAGCTCGGCATCCGGGCCGGCGACCGGGTCGAGCACCCGCTGTTTCGGCGCTGACGCCTTGGGCGAGCCCGCGCCGAACCCGGCCTGGGACGACAGCCTGCGCGCCCTCGCGCTGTTCGCCGCCGACCCGCACGGCCTCGGCGGCCTCGTGCTGCGCGCCGGCGCCGGCCCGGTCCGCGACCGCTGGCTCGACCTTTTGCGCACGCACATCGCCGGTCCGCTGCGGCGTCTGCCTCCCGGCATCGGCGACGACCGCCTGATCGGCGGCCTCGACCTGCCCGCGACGTTGCGCGCCGGCCGCCCGGTGGCCCAGAGCGGCCTGCTCGCGGAGGCCGATGGCGGCGTCGTGATCGTGCCGATGGCCGAGCGCCTGGAACCCGGCACCGTCGCCCGTCTCTGCGCCGCCCTCGACACCGGCGTGATCGCGCTGGAACGCGACGGCCTCGCCGCCCGCCTGCCGGCCCGGATCGGGCTGGTGCTGCTCGACGAAGGCATCGAGGACGAGGCGGTGGCCGAGGCTTTGGCCGACCGGCTGGCCTTCCGGATCGATCTGACCGGGGTGAGCCTGCGCGAAGCGGAAACTACTCCTTCCTACACCCCCCCTCATCCTGAGGTGCCCGCGCAGCGGGCCTCGAAGGAGGGCTCCAGCCAGCCACGCGCTCCGCTGGAGCCCTCCTTCGAGGCTGCGCTGCGCTTCGCACCTCAGGATGAGGGGGAGGGATGGGAGGAGCGGGGCGGTGTTTCGGTGGAACTCGCGGACGATCCCGTCACGATCCTCTGCAACACCGCCGCAGCGCTGGGCATCGCCTCCCTGCGCGCCCCGCTTCTAGCCCTGCGCGCCGCACGGATCGCCGCGGGCGGCCCACCGGACGACGCCGCGCTGATGGAGGCCGCCCGCCTCGTCCTGGCGCCGCGGGCGACGCGGCTTCCCGCGCCCCAACCGCAGGACGGCGAGGCGAGCGCGCCGGAGGAACAGGCCGAGCCGCCGCCGGAGACCCAATCTCAGCCGGACGATTCGCCGCCCCCCGAGAGCGAGGCAGACGAATCCGCCCAACCCCAAAAGAACCTCGACGAGGTGGTGATCGAGGCCGCCCAGGCGGCGATCCCGAAAGACCTGCTGGCGCGGCTGCTCGCGGGTGGACCGTCGCTCCGCAAGGCCGAGGCCGGGCGCAAGGGCGCGGCGGCGGCGTCCCAACACAAGGGCCGGCCGGTGGGGAGCCGGCCGGGCGACCCGCGCCGCGGGCGGCTCGACCTGATCGCGACGCTCCGCACCGCCGCCCCCTGGCAGCGCCTGCGCCGAGGCGAGGGGGAGACGCGCCGCGTGATCGTCGCCCCGGAGGATTTTCGCATCCGCCGCTTTCGCCAGCGCAGCGAGACCACGGCGATCTTCTGCGTCGATGCTTCCGGCTCTGCGGCCCTGGAGCGGCTGGCCGAGGCCAAGGGCGCGGTCGAGCTGCTGCTGGCCGAAGCTTACGTCCGGCGCGACCGGGTGGCGCTCGTGGCCTTCCGCGGCGCGGGCGCCGAGGTGCTGCTGCCGCCGACGCGTTCGCTGGTGCGGGCCAAGCGCGCGCTCGCCGGCCTGCCCGGCGGCGGCGGCACGCCGCTCGCGGCCGGGCTCGACGCCGCTACCGCCCTCGGGCTCGCGGTGCGCCGGGCCGGCGGCACGCCGGTCGTTGTGCTGCTCACCGACGGGCGCGCCAACGTCGCCCGCTCCGGCCTCGGCGGGCGGGCGCTGGCGGGCGAGGAGGCGTTGGCCGCGGGCCGCGCCATCCGCCATCACGGCCTGCGCATCCTCGTCATCGACACCGGCGCCCGGCCCGACGGAGCGCGGGCCCTCGCGGACGCCGCGCAGGCGCGCTACTGCCCGCTGCCGATGGCGGATGCCGGGAGCGTGCGCGCCGCCGTGCGCGCGGCGACGGCGTGAGCGCAGGGTACGTCATGCCGCTTTTCGAAGACGACCGCCCCATGTGGGAGCGCGACGGCCGCGACTGGCCCCACCGCGCCGCCAGCCGGTTCGTCGAGGCCGCGGGCTTGCGCTGGCACATCCAGGAGTTCGGCGACCCTGAAAAACCCGGCCTGCTGCTCCTGCACGGCACCGGGGCGGCGACCCATTCCTGGCGCGGCCTCGCCCCGCTGCTGGCCGAGCGCTACCGCGTGCTCGCCCCCGACCTGCCGGGCCACGGCTTCACCGATCCGCTGCCGCCACGGCGCCTGTCGCTGCCCGGCATGGCCGAGGCGGTGGCCGGGCTGACCGATTCTTTGAAATTTTCTCCGGCGCTCGCCATCGGCCATTCGGCGGGTGCGGCGGTGCTCGCCCGGATGTGCCTGGACAAGCGCATGGCTCCGGACCTGCTGGTCGCGCTCAACGGCGCGCTGACGCCGTTTCCGGGGGTGGCGAGCGTCCTGTTTCCCAGCATGGCCCGGCTGCTGTTCGTCAATCCGGTGACGCCGAAGCTGTTCGCCTGGAGCGCCGACAAGGCGGCGGTGCGGCGCCTCATCGACGGCACGGGCTCGCGCCTCGACCCAGCGGGTCTCGATCTCTACCGCCGCCTCTTCACCCGCGCCGGCCACGTCTCCGGTGCGCTCGGCATGATGGCGAACTGGGACCTCGCCGCGCTCGACCGCGACCTGCCGCGGCTCGCCACCAGCACGCTCCTCGTCGTCGGCAGCGAGGACAAGGCGATTCGCCCCGACACCGCCTTCGCGCTGCGAGACCGCCTCCCCGCCGCCCGCATCGAACTGGTGCGAGGCCTCGGCCACCTCGCCCACGAGGAGGCGCCGGGGCGCATCGCCGAGATCATCCTGCAAGAGGCTGCGGCGGACGCCTGATCGCGTCGGCCGGCAGTTCCCCTCAAAAGGGGCTCACGCCGCCCGGATCGCGTCGAGGAAGCCGTCCACCTCGCGCTTCACGCTGAGCGACTGCATCGACAGGTCGGCGGCCGCCGAGAGCACCTGACCGGCCGCGTCTCCGGTCTGGACCGAGGAGGTCCGCACCCGCTCGATATGGGCGCTCACGTCCTGGGTGCCGCGGGCGGCCTCGGCGGCGTTGCGCGAGATCTCGTTCGTGGCCGCCGTCTGCTCGGCCACGGTTGAGCTGATCACGGTGGCGATCTCGTTGATCGAGGCGATGGTGCCGCCGATCTGGCGCATCGCCGCCGCCGCCTTGGCGGTCGCCGACTGGATCGCCGCGATCTGCCCGGAGATCTCGTCGGTCGCCCGCGCCGTCTGTCCGGCAAGTTCCTTCACTTCGGACGCCACCACCGCGAAGCCGCGGCCGGCGTCGCCCGCGCGGGCGGCCTCGATCGTGGCGTTGAGGGCCAAGAGGTTGGTCTGCGCGGCGATCCCCGAGATCAGCGTGACGGCGTCGCCGATGCGGCTCGCCGCCGCGTCGAGCTGCGCCATCGCGGCATCCGTCGCCTGCGCCTCGCGGCTCGCGCCGCCCGCGACCTCGCTGGAGCGCAGCACCTGCCGCTCGATCTCGCGGAGCGACGCCACCATCTCCTCGGCGGCCGCCGCCACCATCTCGACATTGGCCGCGGTCTCGCCCGCGGCCCCGCTCGACGCGTCGGCCTGATGGCTGGTGGCGTCGGCCACGCTCGTCATCGAGCGGGCGGTGGCGTCGAGTTCGGTCGCCGCCGCGGTCACGATGTCCAGCGAGCCGCTGATCGAGCGCTGGAACCCCTGGACCAGGGCATCGACGCGGTCGGCGCGGCGCTGCCGGTCGGATTGCTCGGCCACCTGCTGCGCCTCCAGCGCGATCCGCGCGAGCGCGTTCTGGCGGAAGACCTCCACCGCGCGGGCCATCTCGCCGATCTCGTCGGCGCCGCCGTGGTCCGGGACGGTGATCTCGGTCTCGCCCGCGGCGAGCCGGTTCATCGCGCCGGTCATGCCGGAGAGCGGACGCACGATGCTGCGGGCGATGAGGACGGCAAGGCCCGCGCCCAGCGCCAGAACCAGCGCGATCAGGCCGAGCTGGACCGTCGCGGCGGTGTCGACGCTGGCCCGCGTCTCCGCCAGGATTTCGGCCATCCGGGCCTCGGCGATCCCGCGCGAGCGTAGGCCGACCGCCTTGATCTCGTCGGCCTTGGGCTTCACGCCGTCGGCGAACGCCGCGCGCCCGTCCTCGATCGCGGCGGAGGCGGCCTGGAAGGCGGCATCGTAGGCCGCGAGCGCGCCCTCGGCGGCCTTCTGCGCGGCGGCGAACTGCCCTTCCGAATCCGACGTCCGCACCACCTTCAGGGCCGCCTGGGCCTTGGCAACGTTGTCCGCGAAGGTTTTCGGGCCCTTCGGATCGAGGGTGGCGAGGAAGCGCCAGTTGGCGACCCGGACCAGCAGCACGGCGGCCTCCGCCGTCTGCACCTGGGCGAGCTGGGTCTGGCTGCCGTCCAGGCGCACCTCGCGCACGAGGGCGGTGGTGAGCTTCGTCAGCTCGTCGCCGCCGGTGAACAGCCGCGCCTTCGTCTCGGCGATGGCGGTGCCGCTGCGGCCGAGCCGGTCGAGGTCGCTCTTCATCGCCTCGGCCAGCACGGTGATCTGGCCGTAGAGCTTGCGCCGCTCCTCGTTGATCGTGGTGCGCACCACCTCGTCGCTGAGCGTCACGAGCTGTCCGCGGGTCGTCTCCATCGCCTGGAGCGTCTCGGCCTTGGGATCGGCCCTGAAATCGAGGGCTTGCGCCGTGAAGCGCTCGGCCAGCCCGTTCACCGTGAACAGCTTGCGGGTGATCTCCTCGATCCGCCCGCGGTTGTCGTACTGCTCCACGACGCGGCCGAGCCCATGATAGGAGAACGCGCCGAGCGCAGCGCCCATCAGCATGAGGCTGCCGAAACCGGCATAGAGACGATGGCGAAGGCCGAGCTTCATGGCAGGGGAACCGTCAAACCCGAAACGGGCATCGACTTAACCCATGACAAGTCCGACATAAGGAGCGGTTAAGGGGCCGATCCACGACCGGCGATCTCGGACGATGTGACCGGTTCGTCACTCGGGTGCCCTGCGGCCTTGCTCCCGGCGGGCTCCCGTGCATCGTCCTCCTGCCATGCTGAGCCTCCAGAGCCTCTCCAAGACCTATGCCGACGGCACCCGTGCCCTCGAATCCATCGATCTTTCCGTGCCGAATGCCGAGATCGTCGCGCTGATCGGCGGCTCGGGTTGCGGCAAGACCACGTTGCTGCGCCTCGTCGCCGGGCTCGACCGGCCGAGCGCGGGGAGCATCGCCCTCGACGGCGAGCCGATCACCGGCCCCCATCCCGGCGTCGGGCTGGTGTTCCAGGAGCCGCGGCTGCTGCCCTGGCTCGATGTCGCCGGCAATGTCGGCTTCGGCATCGCGGACCTCCCCAGGCGAGAGCGGACCGAGCGGATCGCCCACGCGCTGGAGCGGGTGGGACTGGCCGAGCATGCCGGGCGCTGGCCGCGGGAACTCTCCGGCGGGCAGCAGCAGCGGGTCTCGATCGCCCGCGCCTTCGTGGCCAATCCGCGGGTGCTGCTCCTCGACGAGCCGTTCTCGGCGCTCGACGCCTTCACCCGCAAGGACCTCCACCGCCACCTGCTGGCCCTGTGGGAGGAGGTGCGCCCGACCGTGCTGATCGTCACCCACGATGTCGGCGAGGCGGTGGCGCTGGCCGACCGGGCCATCGTCATGCGGCCCAAGCCCGGCCGCCTCGACGAGAGCGTGGCCCTCGACCTCGCCCGGCCCCGCGAGCCGTCCGCGCCCACGAGCGAGGCGGCGACGCGAAAGATTCTGGGGGCGCTCGACCGCTCGCTGCGCCCGCGCGACGCCGCGCGCGCGCCGGAACTGGCCGGCGGAAGCTCGTTCTGAGTTGTCGCGCGGGTACGAAACCCGTTAAGCCCGCCCGCATCAAGAAACGACCGAGGAAAACCCCATGGACGCCAACGCCCTGCGCGCACTCCAGGCCCCGCTGAAGGGCCAGTACCGCGAGAACCCGGATTCCGCCGTCATCACCCTCAAGGCCAAGGGCGCGCTCGACGACGCCAACATCGCCTGCAAGGTCGAGACCGGCCGCGCGCTGGCGGTGGCGGGCCTGCACCCGGCGACCGGCGGCTCGGGCGCCGAACTCTGCTCGGGCGACATGCTGCTCGAAGCTCTCGTCGCCTGCGCGGGCGTGACCGTGAAGGCGGTGGCCACGGCGCTCGAAATCCCGATCAAGGCCGGCACCGTCAGCGCCGAGGGCGACCTCGACTTCCGCGGCACGCTCGGCGTGGACAAGGAGGCCCCGGTCGGCTTCCGGGCGATCCGCCTGAAGTTCGACCTCGACACCGACGCCCCGCAGGAGAAGCTCGACCAGCTCCTCAAGCTGACCGAGCGCTACTGCGTCGTGTTCCAGACCCTCAATCACAAGCCCGAGCTGACGGTCGGCGCCTCCCGCTCCTGAGGCCGGCGCCTTACATCGGAGGGCGACGGTTCGCCCGTTGCCCTTCGACGCTCACACCGAAGCCCCATGCGCCTGCTCATCATCGAGGACGACCGCGAGGCCGCCGCCTACCTCACCAAGGCCTTTCGCGAGGCCGGCCACACCGTCGATCACGCAGGCGACGGCCTCGACGGCTACGCGCTCGCCCGCGAGGGCGCCTACGACGTCCTCATCGTCGATCGGATGCTGCCCAAGCTGGACGGGCTGTCCCTGGTGCGCTCACTGCGCGAGCAGGCCATCGCCACGCCGGTGCTGATTCTTTCGGCACTGGGTCAGGTGGACGACCGGGTGAAGGGGCTGCGCGCCGGGGGCGACGACTACCTCCCCAAGCCCTACGCCTTCTCGGAGTTGCTCGCCCGCACCGAGGTGCTGGCCCGGCGCCAGGCCGGTCCGGCGGGGGTGGCCGAGCCCACCGCCTACCGGGTCGGCGAACTCGAACTCGACCGGCTGTCCCACCGGGTCAGCCGGGCCGGCCGCGAAATCCCGCTCCAGCCGCGCGAATTCCGCCTGCTCGAATACCTGATGCGCCATGCCGGGCAGGTGGTCACACGAACGATGCTGCTCGAAAACGTCTGGGACTACCATTTCGACCCGCAGACGAACGTCATCGACGTCCACGTCTCGCGGCTGCGGGGCAAGATCGACCGCGGGTTCGAGCGGCCGATGATCCACACCGTGCGGGGTGCCGGCTACGTAGTGCGGACGGAGGAGCCGTGACGGCTCGGACCGAACCGCCCCGCGAGACCTTGCGGGCGCGTCTCCAGAAGGTCTTCCGCACGACGGCGTTCAAGCTGTCGCTCGCCTATCTCGTGCTGTTCGCGGTGCTCGCGAGCGTCGGCCTCGGCTACGTCGCCTGGAACGCGCGGCGCGTGCTCGACGACCAGATCGTCTCGACCATCGAGGCGGAGATCAACGGCCTGTCGGAGCAATATACGGCCGGGGGCCTGCGCCGCCTCATCGCCGTGGTGGAGCGCCGCGCCAGGGAGCCCGGCGCCTCGCTCTACCTCGTCACCACGCCGGCGGGCGAACACATCGTCGGCAATGTCAGCCGCGTGCCGGTGGGGGTGCTCTCGACGCCCGGCCAGTACGCCGGCCCCTACGACCGCGGATCGGATTCCGATCATGCCGAGCACCGGGCGATCATGCGGGTCTATACGCTCGCCGGGGGCTTTCGCCTGCTGGTGGGCCGCGACACCGAAGAGAGCGACCGCTTGCGCGCGGCCATCGGCAACACCTTCGGCTCCTCGCTGGCCCTCGTCTTGGTGCTCGGCGTCGTCGGCGGCTGGTTCGTGGCGAGCCGCGTGCTCAAGCGCGTGGACGACATGACCGAGACGACCCGCACCATCATGGCGGGCGACCTCGACGGGCGCCTCAAGGTCTCGGGCAGCGGCGACGAGCTGGACCGCCTCGCCCAGAACCTCAACCTGATGCTGGAGCGCATCGGCGAGCTGATGCGCGGCATGCGCGAGGTCTCGGACAACATCGCCCACGACCTCAAGACCCCGCTCACCCGCCTACGCAACCGCGCCGACGAGGCCCTGCGCACCGCCGGGTCGCCCGACGACCTGCGGGCGGCGATCGAAGGCATCGTCGAGGACAGCGACGGGCTGATCCGGGTGTTCAACGCGCTGCTCACCATCGCCCGGCTGGAGGCCGGCAACGCGCCCGACACCGCGGGTACGACCTTCGATGGGGGCGAAGTCGCGGGCGCGATGGCCGAACTCTACGAGGCTTTGGCCGAGGAGCGCGGCCTGCATCTCAGCTTCACGAGCGAGCCGGACCTGCCGCTGCGGGGCAACCGCGAGCTGGTGGGTCAGGCGCTCGCCAACCTCATCGACAACGCCATCAAATACGGCGCGGGCGGTGCCCCCGAGATCACGGTCGCGGCGCGGCGCGACGGCGACAGCGTCACCTTACGCGTCGCCGACCACGGCCCCGGCGTGCCCGAGGCCGATCGCGCGCGCGTGCTCGACCGGTTCGTGCGCCTCGACGCCGCCCGCACCCGCCCCGGCTTCGGCCTGGGCCTCAGCCTCGTCGCCGCGGTGGCGCGCCTGCACGGCGGGAGCTTGAGCCTCGACAACAACGCGCCGGGGCTGGCCGTCACCCTGACCTTGCCGATGGCCGAGGACCGGGAGCCGGGCCGACCGGCCCAACCCCTCGCATCTTCGATGCGGCCGGAATCGTAGCGTTCGAAGAGGGGTTTCGCCTCACCACGCCGTCGGCTTCGGGTTGCGCTCGTCGAACCCCATCTGGTGCCAGTACGGATAGACCGGGTTCTCCCGGCTCGCCGCGTCGAGGCGGGCGATCTGATCGGGGGTCAGGGTCCAGCCGACCGCGCCGAGGTTCTGGCGCAACTGCTCCTCGTTGCGGGCGCCGATGACGATGTTACACACCGTCGGGCGGGTCAGCAGCCACGCCAGCGCCACCTGAGAGACGGTCTTGCCGGTCTCCTCCGCCACCGCGTCCAGCGCATCGACCACGCCGTAAAGATACTCGTCCGAGACGGTCGGCCCGCCCTCGGCACCGCCCGCGGCGATGCGGCCGGAGGCGGCGGGCTGCCCGCGCCGGATCTTGCCCGTGAGCCGGCCCCAGCCGAGCGGGCTCCACACCATCAGGCCGACGCCCTGGTCGAGGCCGAGCGGCATCAGCTCCCACTCGTAATGGCGGCCGATCAGCGAGTAGTAGCCCTGATAGACGACGTAGCGGGCGAGCCCGTCGCGCTCGGAGGTGGCCAGCGCCTTCATCAGCTGCCAGCCGGAAAAGTTCGAGGCGCCGATATAGCCGATCTTGCCCGACCGGGTCAGGTCGTCCAGCGCCCGCAGGGTCTCCTCGACGGGGGTGAGCGCGTCGAAGCCGTGCATGAAGTAGATGTCGATATGGTCGGTGCCGAGCCGCTTCAGGCTCGCCTCGCAGGAGCGGATCAGGTGATGGCGCGAGGAGCCGACTTGGTTCGGGCCGTCCCCTGAGCGGAAGGTCGCCTTGGTCGAGATCAAGAGCCGGTCGCGGCGCCCCTTGATCGCCTCGCCCAAGATCTTCTCGGAATCGCCGCTCGAATAGATGTCGGCGGTGTCAAGGAAGTTGACGCCCGATTCCAGGCAGATGTCGATCAGGCGGCTCGCCTGCGCCACGTCGGTGCTGCCCCAGCGCTCGAAGAAGGCGTCGGTGCCGCCGAAGGTGCCGGTGCCGAGGCTGAGAACGGGCACGGTCAGGCCCGAGCGTCCGAACTGGCGGTGTTCCATGATGTGCCGCTCCGCTTGGGTAATGGGGCACGCCGACTCGCCCGAAGGCCCTCGCGTGCATCGCGGCAACGCGCGTGCGGGGCACCGGTTCGTGGGCCTGCGCCACATCGCCGCCACGGAGGCTCCGCGCTTCCGCCACCGAAAAAGTCAAATTTCGCGAAGACTTCGTCAACCAAGAGCCACTATCGAGTGGTCAACCTTACCCCATCGGCAGTCGAGGCCGGGCCCCCAGGATGCGGGCCGCCGCCCACCGCGCCGCAACAGCATCGGGACCCGTCCAGTGAGTTTCACCGTCACCGCCGGCGCCGCCCCGCGGGTCTATTCCTGGCAGCACGGCTCGATGCTGAGCGCCCTGGAGCAGAGCCTGTCGCTCGCGACCTCCGGCATGGCCGATGTCCGCATCACCGACGGCGAGGGCCGGGCCTACAGCCCCTCCGCCCTCTATCAGGTGATGTTCGGCCAGCCGGCCACGCCACGCGAGGCCCAGTCGGCGACCCGCCAAGCCCCGCGCGCCCGCGCCGCCTGACTCTTTTGGGACTTACGCCGCGGAGCGTTGGGCTTCCATAGCGCCCAGTCCTCCGTGCGCCTCGGCCAGGATCGCGTAGGAGCGCAGCCGCGCCGCGTGGTCGTGGATGGCGCTGGCGACGATGATCTCGTCGGCCCCGGTCTCGGCCGCCAACGCTTCGAGCCCGTCCCGGATCGTGCCCACGGTGCCGACGAGCGAGCGCGCCAGCATCCGCGAGGCCTGCCGCTTCTCGGGCAACGACCAATAGGCCTCAATGTCGTCGATCGGCGCCGGCAGCAGACCGCGGGTGCCTCGCACGAGGTTGGCAAAAGCCTGCTGCGGCGTGGTGAACAGGCGCCGCGCCTCGGCCTCGCCGTCCGCCGCAACGACGTTGATCGCGACGATCGCGTAAGGCCCTGCGAGTTGCGCCGAGGGGCGGAAGCGGGCGCGGTAGGTCTCCAGCGCCGGCATCAGCGCGTCGGGCGCGAAATGCGAGGCGAAGGCGTACGGTAAGCCCAGCATCCCGGCGAGTTCGGCCCCGAACAGGCTGGAGCCAAGAATCCACAGCGGCACCTTCGTGCCCGCACCGGGCACCGCCCGGACGGCCTGGCCCGGCTGCGGATCGGCGAGGAAGGCCTGCACCTCCAGCACGTCCTGCGGGAAGGTATCGGCGGCACCGTAGTCGCGGCGCAGCGCCCGGAGCGTCGCCCCGTCGGTGCCGGGCGCGCGGCCGAGGCCGAGATCGATCCGGTCGGGAAAGAGCGTCGCCAGGGTGCCGAACTGCTCGGCGACGGTGAGCGGCGCGTGATTGGGCAACATGATGCCGCCCGCGCCGACACGGATGGACCGCGTGCCCGCTGCGACGTGGCCGATCACCAGCGCGGTCGCCGCGCTGGCGATGCCGGTCATGTTGTGGTGCTCGGCGAGCCAGAAGCGGCGAAAGCCGAGGCTTTCCGCGTGCTGCGCCAGCGCCCGGCTGCGGTCGAGCGCGTCGCGGGCGGTGCCGCCCTCAGGGATCGGGGCGAGGTCGAGGACGGAGAGGGGCGGGAGGGTCATCGACAAATCTTTCCGAACGCTTTCACGGCGCTTGTCTGCGCAACGCTTCGTTCCCCCTCCCGAGACGCGAGATCGTGAGCCGCGACAGAATCCGCAAGGCGGGGGCTTGCGCGTCCCCCTCGACCCGTCCTAGCCTCTGGTCATCGGCGCTTCGCAGCGCCGTCCTTGCGAGTAAGGAGGTTGGCCATGAGACATCAGGGCAATACCGTCTCCCCAGCACGCACCGCCGACGCGGATCAGGACAAGCCACCCAACGAGAACCGGCAGGGATAGTGGCCGCCCTCGGGCGCCGCCGGTCGAGTTCCCCCGCCCATCCGAGGGTGGGGCCGTAGCTCCCAGCGCGCATGAGGCAGCGTGGCCCCTGCAAGAGAAAGCCCGTCGGCGCCAGCCGGCGGGCTTTTTCAATTCCGGCGGAGTGTTTCCACCGAATTCATGATGCGCGGCGCGAGCCTTGCAGTGCGGCTCTCCGAATTCGCCTCGGAGCCCCGCGCCCGGATGACGATCTTTCATTTCGAACTGTGCCGGAACGGCCAGAGGATCGGCCCGACCGAAACCCGCGACTGCCCCGATTGCGGCATGGCCTTCCGCGCCGCCCGCGACATGATCCGCAATCTTCGCGACGAGGACAGCCTGCCGAACGGCGCGCGGGAGCACACCCTGCGGGTCAGTTACGTCGATCACAGCCTGCTGTTCGACCTGCCGTTCGACCTCAGGATTTGATCGGCAGGTCGAAAAAGAATCAGACCGCCCGTTCGACCATCATCTTCTTGATCTCGGCAATGGCTTTCGCCGGATTGAGGTTCTTCGGGCAGGTGTTGGCGCAGTTCATGATCGTGTGGCAGCGATAGAGCCGGAACGGGTCGTGCAAGGCGTCGAGGCGCTCGCCGGTGTTCTCGTCGCGGCTGTCGATCAGCCAGCGATAGGCCTGGAGCAGGGCCGCCGGACCCAGGAACTTGTCGCCGTTCCACCAGTAGCTCGGGCAGGACGTGGTGCAGCAGGCGCACAGGATGCACTCGTAGAGGCCGTCGAGCCGGGCGCGGTCCTCCGGGGTCTGCTTCCACTCCTTCTCGGGGGAGGGGGTCTCGGTCTGGAGCCAGGGCTCGATCGAGGCGTGCTGGGCGTAGAAGTTGGTCAGGTCCGGCACGAGGTCCTTCAGGACCGGCATGTGCGGCAGCGGGTAGATGCGCACCGCCCCGTCCTTGTCCTTGCGGCTCAGGAAGGGCAGGGCGTTGTCGGGGGTGCGGCACTCGTCGATGCCCATGGTGCATGCGAGCGCGTTCTGCCCCTCGATGTTCATCGCGCAGGAGCCGCAGATGCCCTCGCGGCAGGAGCGGCGGAAGACCAGCGTCGGATCGACCTTGTTCTTGATCCACAGCAGCGCGTCGAGCACCATCGGCCCGCAATCGTCGCGATCGACCCGGTAGATGTCGATGCGCGGGTTCTGCCCGTCGTCGGGGTTCCAGCGATAGATGCGGAACACCTGGAGGTTCTTGGCGCCCGCGGGGGCGGGCCAGGATCGGCCCTCGGTGACCTGGGAGTTCTTGGGAAGATTGAACTGGGCCATGGCCGGCTTTCGCTTACGGAAACGTCAGGAGAGGGTGCGGTGGCCGACGGTGAGCGCGCGCGGCGGAGCCTTCCGCCGCCGCTCGAAGACCACCATGCTGTCGTAGAAGGCGATGGCCTGCGTCGCGTCGGCAAAGCCCGGATCGCGGGAGAACGGGTCGGGATCGAGCACGTAGCGGGCGTTCAACCGGTCGAGCAGGTGCTTGGCGTATTCCATGAACGCGCCGCGCGCCCGCAGGCCGCCGCCGAGTTCCGGCCAGTAGGAGGCGTGGACGTCTTCGACGATGTAGACCCCGTCCGGCGCCATCAGCGGATAGAGCGCCTCGAAGCTCAGGATCTGCTCCGGGCTGATATGGCCCGCATCGTCGATCACGACATCGATGCCTCCCATCGCCTCGGCGATGCGCCGCAGGAGCGGCACGTCGGCTTGGCTGCCGAGATGGACGCTGATGCCGGGTTCCTCGATCTGCTTGCAGGCCCCGTTGATGTCGAGGCCGTGAATCACGGCGTCCGGCCCGAAATAGCGCCGCCACATCTGCAGCGAGCCGCCCTGGTAGATGCCGAGTTCGAGGACGCGCACCGGCTTGCCGCGATAGCGCGACAGGTGCCGGTCGTAGACTTCGAGATAGTGGTGCCACTTGGTGGCGAGGCGATCCTCCTGCGCGAAGAAGGCCGCCTCGGCCGGGTTGGTCGCCCGCGCCCGCTCGACCGCCGGATCGACGGGGGCGCCGTAACGCTGCACCACCTCCTGCCAGGACGCGGGCGGCTGCGCGGGCGCGCCGCTACACAGCAGCCCCGATCCGGCCGGGGGCCCCTTGGGCTTCTTGCGCTTGAACACGTGTCGACGCTCCTCTCAGTACACCCGAGCCTTCGGCTCGATGTACTGGATCTCGTTCGACATCGTGTAGGTGTGGACCGGGCGGTAATCGATGTTGACCGCGTGCGCGTTGGGGTCGAGCCACGCCAGCGTGTGCTTCATCCATTCCTTGTCGTCGCGCTCGGAAAAGTCCTCGCGGGCATGCGCCCCGCGGCTTTCCTTGCGGTTGGCCGCCGAGTCCATGGTGACGACCGCCTGACCGATCAGGTTGTCGAATTCCAGGGTCTCGAGCAGATCGGTGTTCCACACCAGCGAACGGTCGGAGACCTTCACGTCGGCAATGCCGCGCCAGACGTCGTGGATGAGGTTGTGGCCCTCTTCCAGCACCTCGCCGGTGCGGAAGACCGCGCAGTTGTTCTGCATGGTCCGCTGCATCCGGTCGCGCAGCTCCGAGGTCGGCGTGGCGCCGTCGGCGTAGCGGAAGCGGTCGAGGCGGCCGAGCGCCTTCTCGGCCGAGTCCCGCGGCAGTTCCGGCTGGCGGGCGTCCGGCTCGACGATGTCGGCGCAGCGCAGGCCCGCGGCGCGGCCGAACACCACGAGGTCGATCAGCGAGTTGGAGCCCAGCCGGTTGGCCCCGTGGACGGAGACGCAGGCCGCCTCGCCGAGCGCCATCAGGCCGGGGACCACGGTGTCGGGGTTGCCGTTCTTCAGCGTCAGCACCTCGCCGTGATAGTTCGTCGGGATGCCGCCCATATTGTAGTGGACCGTCGGCAGGACCGGGATCGGCTCCTTGGTCACGTCCACGCCCGCGAAGATCTTTGCCGATTCCGAGATGCCCGGCAGGCGCTCGTGCAGGATCTTCGGGTCGAGGTGGTCGAGGTGCAGGAAGATGTGGTCGCCGTTCTTGCCGACGCCGCGGCCGTCGCGGATTTCCATCGTCATCGAGCGCGAGACCACGTCGCGCGAGGCGAGGTCCTTCGCCGACGGCGCGTAGCGCTCCATGAAGCGCTCGCCTTCCGAGTTCGTGAGGTAGCCGCCTTCGCCGCGCGCGCCTTCGGTGATGAGGCAGCCGGCGCCGTAGATGCCGGTCGGGTGGAACTGCACGAACTCCATGTCCTGCAGCGGCAGGCCGGCGCGCAGCACCATGGCGTTGCCGTCGCCGGTGCAGGTGTGGGCCGAGGTCGCCGAGAAGTAGGCGCGGCCGTAGCCGCCGGTGGCCAGGATGGTCTGCTGGGCGCGGAAGCGGTGAATCTCGCCGGTGGCCTGATCGATGGCGATAACGCCGCGGCAGCGCCCGTCCTCGTCCATGATCAGGTCGAGGGCGAAGTACTCGATGAAGAACTGGGTCTTGTTCTTCACCGCCTGCCCGTAGAGCGTGTGGAGCATGGCATGCCCCGTGCGGTCGGCCGCGGCGCAGGTGCGCTGCGCAGTGCCCTTGCCGTAATCGGTGGTCATGCCGCCGAAGGGCCGCTGGTAGATTTTTCCTTCCTCGGTCCGCGAGAACGGGACGCCCCAGTGCTCGAGTTCGTAGACCGCCGCGGGGGCGTTGCGGACGAGGTACTCGATCGCGTCCTGGTCGCCGAGCCAGTCCGAGCCCTTCACGGTGTCGTACATGTGCCAGCGCCAGTCGTCCGGGCCCATGTTGCCGAGCGAGGCCGAGATGCCGCCCTGCGCCGCGACCGTGTGCGAGCGGGTGGGAAAAACCTTGGTGATGCAGGCGGTGCGCAGGCCGGCTTGGCTACAGCCGACGGTGGCGCGCAGGCCCGCGCCGCCCGCGCCGACGATCACCACGTCGAAGGTGTGGTCGGTGATGGCATAGGCCGGAGCGCCGCTGCCGTTCGATCCGTTGGAGGCCATGGGAATCCCTCGAAGCTTCGGGTTGGCGGTCAGGCGAGCCCGCCCAGGCTCACGCGGACGATCGCGTAGAGGCAGGCGGCGGCGACCACGACGGCGTAGAAGGTATTGGCGGCGAGCGCCGCGAGCTTGAGGCCGTGGCTGTGCACGTAGTCCTCGATCACGGTCTGCATACCGAGCCGCATGTGCAGGGCCACCGAGACCACGGCCAGGATCAGGATGATCGCGACCAGCGGATGCGCAACGAGCGCCACCGCCTCGGGGTAGGGGCGGCCGGCCATCTTGGCGATGATCACCACGAAGGCGAGCATCAGCAGCGCGTTGGCAGCACCCGTGAGGCGCTGGAGCCAGAAATGCTCGGCACCGTGGCCGGAGGCGCCGAGCCCCTTCACCCGGGCGCGGGGGGTGCGCATGGACAGCGCGGTGTTCTGGCGGTTGTCGACCTGGGACATGGCGGCGGCTCTCAGCGCAGGACGAGGGCGAGCGCCCAGATGACGATCGTGAGGACGATCGAGCCGATCAGCGTCGCGCGGGCGAGGCCAAGGCGGCGGTCGCGGTCGAAGCCGTAGCCGAAGTCCCAGACGAAGTGACGGATACCGCCCAGCATGTGGTGCATCAGCACCCAGGTGTAGCCGAACAGGATCGTGCGCCCGATCCACGAGCCGAAGAACCACGCCACCGTGTCGTAGGCCTTCGGGCCCGACGCCAGCGACACGAGCCAGATCGCGACCAGCGCAGTGCCGCCGTAGAGCGCCGTGCCGGTGATGCGGTGGAACACCGACATCGCCATGGTCCAGGTCCAGCGGTAGATCTGGAGATGGGGCGAGAGCGGCTGGGCGACCGTCGGTCTCACGGTTGGGGCCATCGCGGTCAGTTTCCTCGCGTCCGGTATAGGTTCGGAGATTGGATTTTTTCGAATGAAGGGTTAGGGCGCTCAGGCTTGACGAGCAATGCCCCGTGCTGCGCCGCAGCATGAAGCGAAATGACGAAACGCTGTTTCTGTTTCACCCTCACACCAACCTCCCGGTCAGGCAAAACCAGAGATAGGCCAGGGGCGCCGCCACGATCAGGGAGGCGAGGCCGCTTACTGCTGTCAGCTTCGTCGCATCCCGTAAGGAGAGGCCGGCGAGATCCATCGTCATGATGATCGGCGGGGCCTGATAGGGCAGGAACAGCGTCGAGTAGCCGACCACCTGCACCATCAGCACGCTCATCAGTTCGAGCCCGCTCGATGCCGCGAACTCGCCCGCCAGAGCGGTGTAGAGCGCGGGCGCGCCGTTGGCGGTGCCGACGAACAGGAAGCCGATCGACAGCCCGACGAGCGTCGCGAAGTCTTTTGCGGGTGCGCCGGGCTCCAGCGGAGCGACCGCCAGCAGGGCGTGGCCGATCTTCGCGCCCAACCCGGTCTCGTTGACGACCGCGGTGAGCCCGAACAGGGCCGCGACGTAGAAGCAGGTCCGCAGCGGGATGTCCGAAAAGCTTGCGGCCGACACGACGCCGACGCCCGGCAGCAGGCAGATCACGGCCGCCGCGAGCCCAATCCAGGCCGGGGCGATGCCGTGCCAGCCGTCGGTGAGCCACAAAGCCAGCATGATCGCCAGAATCACCGACAGCCGCCGCTCTTCTCCCGAGAGCGGCGGCAGCGGGGGGAGGGTGGGGCGGGCGCCGTCGAGCCGGTCGGGGAAGAGCGCGACGGTGCAGGCGACGAGGATCGCGCCCTTGACGAAGCCGAGCACCGGCGCGTGCAGAAAGAGATACGGCAGGTAGGCGAGGTGGATGCCGTGCAGCGTCTCGGCGGTGCCGGCCATGACGAGGTTCGGTACGTTGGCCGGCAGGATCGCCGCCGACAGCACCGGCGTGGCGATGCCGAACGAAAGAATCGCTCCCGTGCGGCCAGGGCGCCCGGCCTTGAGGCCGAAGGCGTCGCACAGCGCGATCAGCACCGGCACCATCACGGCGATGCGCCCGAGATTGGACGGCATCACGAAGGCCAGCGCGAAGGAAAAGGCCACGAGGCCGGCGACGAAACCGGGATAGGAGGCGGGCAGCCGCGCCGCGAGCATCCGGGCGAGCCGATCACCGAGAGCGGTGCGGTTCATGGCGAGCCCGACCACCATGCCGCTGGTCACCAGCCAGAAGGCAGAAGACGCGAAGCCGGAGAAGACGGTCTGGGCCGGGGCGAGCTTCAGCAGCATTGCGGCGGCGAAGAACAGCAGCGCCGTGACGACCTCGGCCACGAGCCCCGTCGCCCACAGGCCCATGCACAGCACGAGGAGGGCGCCGGTTGCCGCAACCGTTCCTTCCGCCCCCAAGAACTGTGCCGCCGTCTGGCTCATAGACGGGGTTCAAACGCGAATTTGAATTGTTCGCAATTCGGCTTTCGTGGTGGGAGGCTTCGCGGATGGCGAAGGCTGGCGGGTGGGTCGCGCTCTCGTGATACAGCCTGTGGCAGGCTGACGCTGCTCGAACGGCGAACGCGGAGGGATCATCGCTTGATGCGCTTCGACCTCGTCGACTTGAACCTCTTCCGCCACGTGGTGGAAGCCGGCTCGATCACGCATGGGGCCGAGCGGGCGAACCTCGCACTCGCCGCCGCCTCGACGCGCATCCGGGCGATGGAGGATTCGCTCGGCGCCGCCTTGCTGATCCGCGGGCGCCAGGGCGTGAGCCCGACCCAAGCCGGGCGCACCCTGCTGACCCACGCCCGCGAGCTGTTGGCGCAGATCGAGCGGATGCAGGGCGACCTGTCCGTGTTCGCGGGCGGGGCCGTCGGGCAGATCCGCGTCCTGTCGAACACCAACGCCTTGACCGAGTTCCTGCCCGAGGCGCTCTCGGCCTATCTCGCGCTCCACACCGGCGTCAGCGTCGATATCGAGGAGCGCACCTCCGACGAGATCGTCGGGATGGTGGCCGACGGCGCCGCCGATCTCGGCATCGTCGCCGGCACCGTCGATACCGGGCGGCTCCAGACCTTTCCGTTCCGGCACGACCGCTTCGTGGCGGTGGTCGCGCCTGGTCACCCGCTCGCGCGTCAGAACGACATCGCCTTCGCCGAGGTGCTGGAACACGACCTCGTCGGCCTCGACCGGCCGAGCGCGCTCACCCGCTTCCTCGCCGACAAGGCCGCCCGGATCGGCCGACCGATGCGGCTGCGGGTGCAACTGCGCAGCTTCGACGCGGTCTGCCGCCTCGTCGAGTGTGGCGTCGGCCTCGGCATCGTGCCGGAGACGACGGCGCGGCGCGCACGCCGCGTCATGGACATCGCCATCGTGCCGCTGCGCGACCCCTGGGCCGCCCGCGACCTGATGCTGTGCCTGCGCGACCTCGACGCGCTCCCGCCCTTCGCGCAGGAGTTCGTGACACATCTGCGCGCGGCCGGGGCGTGAATCTCAGCCGCCAGTCTCGGCGAAGCGCGCGTCCATGCGGTCGCGGTCATAATCGAGCAGCCAATCGCCGAACTGACGATAGATCGGCAGAAGCGATTCGCGGTCCATCGCGACCACGTCCATGCCGCGGTCATCATAGGCGAACAGGGTGAGGCGACGCTCGAAGTCGACGATGAAGATGGAACTGAGCCAGCGCGCCTTTGGCGTCACACGCATTTCGTTGGCAATACTTGTCCACAGCAAAGCGTCGATGAGTGCCGGATCGCTCCTGAAATCAGCCATTTGCCAGTAAACAAAAAGATCCTGTCTATCGTCTTCGCCGCCCGGAAAGCGCTCGAATTTGTCGAATGGTAGATAAAAGCCAAGTTCGCTCAAGACTCCTTGCCATTTTGTATCACGGCGCGTTCGCCGCTCGCCGCTGTAGTATGAGACGACAGCCGTGAGCATATCCGAAGCGGAGAAGACCGCACGAGCGACCGTCCGAGCCCGATCCATCGCTTGCAGAAAGCGCGGCGCCACGGCCTCAAGGTCGCCACCGAGATCGAACCGGAGGGCGTTCTCGAACGCGTAGAAGGTCGGCCGCGGGAATCGGCGAGCATGGCCGAAGGTATTCTCGATCCTTCGAAGGATGGAGGTTTCCGGCATGAGGCAACTCCACGGACGCCCGATGCGTCACCCGCCGAAGAGCGTATCGACCAACAGCTTCACGTTCAGCGCCACGATGACACCCGCGATCAACCAGGACAGCCCGCCGAGCCAGCGCGGAATGACAAAAGACCCCATCAGCCCGCGGTCGGAGACGAACCGCACCAGCGGGATCACCGCGAAGGGCAGCTGCATCGACAGCACCACCTGACTGAGCACGAGGAGTTTTGCGGTGCCCTGATCGCCGTAGAGCGCCGTGACGATCACCACCGGGACGATGGCGATGCCGCGCGTCACGAGGCGGCGCGCCCAATCGGGCAGGCGCAACCGCAAGAACCCCTCCATGACGATCTGGCCGGCGAGCGTCGCGGTCACCGTCGAGTTGAGGCCCGACGCCAGCAGGGCCACGGCGAACAACGTCGAGGCGACGCCGACGCCGAGCAGCGGCGAGAGCAGTTCGTGCGCCTGCTCGATCTCCTCCACGTCGGTGCGCCCGCCCGCGTGGAACACGGCGGCGGCCAGGATCAGGATCGCGGCGTTGACGAAGAGCGCCAGCATCAGGGCGATGGTGGAGTCTGCGACCGCGAAGCGCAGGGCCTCGCGGCGGCCGGGCTCCGTGCGCGGATAGGCCCGCGTCTGCACGATGGCGGAGTGGAGGTAGAGGTTGTGCGGCATCACGGTGGCGCCGATGATGCCGATGGCGATGTAGAGCGCGGCCGGGTTGGTCACGATCTCGCGTGACGGCACGAAGCCGCCGAGCACCGCCTGCACCGGGGGGGCGGCGAGCACGATCTGCACCGCGAAGCAGACGAAGATGATTGCCAGAAGCCCGATCACGAAGGCCTCCAGCGCGCGAAAGCCCTTGCGCAGCAGCAGCAGCACCACGAACACGTCGAGTGCGGTGATGATCGCGCCGAGCGTCAGCGGGATGCCGAACAGGAGCTTGAGGGCGATGGCGGTGCCGATCACCTCGGCGAGATCGCAGGCGATGATCGCCGCCTCGCAGATCAGCCAGAGGGCAAAACCGACGGGCTTCGGATAGCGCGCGCGGCAGGCCTGGGCGAGGTCGAGGCCGGTGGCGATGCCGAGCCGGGCGGCCAGCGCTTGCAGCACGATCGCCATCAGGTTCGACAGCAGGATGACGGCGAGCAGGGTGTAGCCGAACTGCGCGCCGCCCGCGATGTCGGTGGCCCAGTTGCCGGGGTCCATGTAGCCGACCGAGACCATGTAGCCCGGCCCGAGGAAGGCGAGGAACCGCCGCATCCACGAGCCCCCCGCCGCCACCGGCACGCTGCCGTTGAGCGCACCAAGGCTGAGGCCCGGAGGTGCCTCGGGGGCGGGGGGTCGTACGCGATCCATCACGGTGTCCATGCGCGGCGGCGCCCTGAAATCCGGTCGGTCCGTTTCACGTCCTCCAAGAGAGCGGCAGGACGCGACCGAGAGCGGGAGCGATCGACGAACCCGCCCGGAACGGCCGAGTTCGTTTATAGCCTCAGCTATAAAGCTGCGCCGGTGCTTTCATCAAGAGGCGGCGCGCGGGATTCCCGATTCGCCCCCGCTTGCGTTACAGAAGGCGGACGGTGCGGCCTTGTCGCCGCTTCCGACCCGGCCCCGAGCGAGGAGAGCGCCGTCCATCATGCAGGAATCGCCGCGCGAGACCGCAGGCCCCGACGACGGGGCGCCGCTCGTCGATCCGGAGGTCCATGTCGAGAGCTTTCGCCAAGCGCGCGAGGCGCGTCGGCTGGAACTCGTGGAGGACTACGTCGAACTGATCGCCGACCTGATCGGCGACGGCGGCGAGGCGCGGCAGGTCGACATCGCCGCCCGCCTCGGCGTCGCCCAGCCGACGGTCGCCAAGATGCTCAAGCGGCTGGCGGAAGAGGGCCTCGTGCAGCAGCGGCCCTATCGCGGCGTGTTCCTCACCGCCGCGGGGCAGGCGCTGGCCGAGCAGTCGCGGGAGCGCCACCGCATCGTCGAGCGCTTCCTCTGCGCGCTCGGCGTCAGTGCCGAGACGGCGCGGCGCGACGCGGAGGGCATCGAGCACCATGTCAGCGCCGAGACGCTGGAGGCGTTCCGCCGGTTCAGTGACGCGCGGCTCGGGTCCTGAGGGAAAAGCGTGATGGAAGTGAACCAGCAGATCGCGGCGCTCGCCGCCGTCAGCGCCCGGCACGATGCGGCAGTGACCAACCTCGCCGAGAGCGTGGCCGACCTCGGCGCCAAGCAGGTGGCCCACCAGATGGCGGTCGGCTTCCTGGCGAGCGTGCTGCGCTCGATCGATTCCGACCATTACGACGAGCGGCTGGAGGGCTACCTCGCCATGCTGCGCGACGCCCTGTTCCGCGACGATCCCGACGCGGCGCTCGCCAACACCGTGCTGGAGACGCTGGAGCGCTCGCTGCGGCCGGCGCAGGACGCGGACGAAGCGTAGAGCATCGGTCTGACGAGGTGGGTACCGGCTTGTCGGAGAAAGCCGATGCGGCATGAGGATCCCGCCCCGAGGAATCGTGATTGGCCTAGGCCGTCAGGCGCTTCCGGCCTCGCTTGGTTCGGGGGTGGCGCCATGCCACAAGCGGTGCATGGCCGAGCGGACCACCCATCCCTACTCCATCGACGTCAGGCCGTGCTGGCGCGTACCGAACCGCTACGTCTGCTCGATCCTCGAAAAGGGGACGCCGCGGCGCCATGGCCCGCAGAGCTACGCCACCTTCGACGAGGCCCGCCGGGCCGCGCAGGAGCGCCTGCGCCAACTCGTGTTCGAGTGGCAGTTGATGGGGCCGAAGGCGCCCTGATCCACGTTCGACCCGCCGCCTGAATCGCCAGCCACAGGGGTCCGGCATGAATCGCCGCGGGCCTCAGTGCCGCTCGCCGTCGGTGGACTGGGCGTACTGGACGAGCGCCGCCATCTGCGCGGGCGCGCGAAACACCCGGCCGTCCTCGGTCTGGACGTAGACGTCCGAAGCGCCCATGCTGGCGAACGTCATGGCCCGCTCCGCCGCGCGAACGCCGACGGCGTGCGGCTCGGCGGCGGACGATCCTGCCGGGCCGGTCCAATGTACGGTGTAGCGCATGGTTCGATGCTCCTCCTGAATTCATCATACGCCAGGGGGAGCGGACGCGCGAGGGTGGGGCGCGAAGGGGTTTTTTGCTGAACCGTGTGCCGGCAGGTCACCGAACGACGCCACTCTCACCAAATCACCTCATCCTGAGGTGCCGACGCGCAGCGGCGGCCTCGAAGGCGGGCTCCAGGGGTCGCGCGATCCGCTGGAGCCCGCCTTCGAGGCTGCTCCGCAGCACCTCGGGATGAGGGGGATGGGTAGGAGAGAGGAGACAGGCGTCGGCATTTTACTGCCGAGGTTGCGCGCCGACGCTTGATTTCCGGCAGGCCGCATGCACTGCATCGATCGATAACAATCACCATCCTCGGGGGGAGATGGCCGTGTCGTTCGTGGTCTGCGGTATCGCCTGTTTCTGTGTCCTGTGTCTGACGTTCCTCATCCACGAAATCAGGAACGCGCCGTTCGAGGATTGCATCGACGCCGAGGCTTTGCTCGTGGAGATCGACCGGCAGCGGCTGGAACTGTGACCGGCCGCCTTCCGATCAGTACACGTCGGCCTGATAGCGGCCCGCCTTCTTGAGGGCGGCGAGATAGGCCACCGCCTCGTCGGGGTTCTTGCCGCCGTGGCTCGCGGCGACGTCGATGATCGCGCGCTCCACGTCCTTGGCCATGCGCTTGGCATCGCCGCAGACATAGAAATGGGCGCCGCCCTCCAGCCACTTCCACAGCTCGGCGCCGTTCTCGCGCATCCGGTCCTGCACGTAGGTCTTCTCCGTGCCGTCGCGCGACCACGCGAGCGACAGGCGGGTCAGGACCTTGTCGTCCTTCAGGCCGTTCAGTTCGTCCTTGTAGAAGAAGTCCGAGGCTTGCCGCTGGTGGCCGTAGAACAGCCAGTTGCGGCCCGGTGCCTGCGTCGCGGCGCGCTCGCGCAGGAAGGCGCGAAACGGGGCGATGCCGGTGCCCGGCCCGCACATGACGACGTCCTTGGAGAGATCCTCCGGCAGCGCGAAGCCGTGCGCCTTCTGCAGGTAGATCCTGACCTTCGTCTGCTCGGGGATGCGCTCGCCGAGATGGGTCGACGCGACGCCGAGGCGAAGCCGCGAGCGGTGATTGTAGCGCACCGCATCGACGGTGAGCGAGACGCGGCCCACATCCATCTTCGGTGAGGACGAGATCGAGTAGAGCCGCGGCTGCAACTCGTCGAGGGCTTCGAGGAAGACTTCGGCGTCGGGCCGCGCCCCGGGGAACTTGTGGAGCGCGCCGAGCACGTCGAGATGGGCGGCATCCCCATCCGGGTCCTCTCCGGCGGCCAGCGCCTGCGCCTTCCTGCGCGCCTCGCCCGCGGTGAGGAGCGAGAGCAGCTGGTAGAGGTTGTCCGGCGCCGCGCCGAGCGCGTATTCGGTCATCAGCCGGTCGCGCAGGGTCTTGCCACTGATCTTCCGTTCGGGGCGAGCACCGAGTTCCGCGATCACCGCATCAACGAGCGCGGGGGCATTGGCCGGAAACAACCCCAGGGAATCGCCGACCTCATAGGTGATCGGCGTGTCCCTCAGGTCGATCTCGATGTGCCACGTCTCCTTCTCGCCGCCCGGCGCGTTGAGCCGGGTGCGCGACAGGAACGTCGCCTCGACCGGGTTCTCGCGGCAGAAGCCCAGCGGGCCCAGTTCCGGCTCCTTTTTTTCGGGAGTCTCGCCCGCGCCCTTCGAAGCCGGCGCAGCGCCGCCCGAGGCGCCGAACTCCTCGTCCAGCCTCTTGAGCATGCGCAGGGTTTCCTTGCCGCCGGGCTGGCAAAGGTTCAGGCGCTCCTCGCTCTTGAGGAAGATGGCGTTGGCGTAGTCGGCGCAGTTGTAGCCGCACTGGCCGCAATCCTGCTGGGCCATCGCCGCCATCAGCTTCTGCGGCTCGGACTTGTCCTTGGCGAGGTCCATACGGTCGGTCATCGGCATCGACGGGTCGTGCCAGGGCGCGTCGTCGTTGTCGGCCAGTTTCGGGCCTGTCGAGGGCCCCTCGCCCGGCGCCAGCGCGGTGGCGCCCTCCACGGCCGGGCCGAGGAGCGCGGCGAAGTAGCCCGACAGCCACGAGCGCTGGTCGGGGCTGAAGGGCGCGTTTTCCGGGATCAGGACGAGCGGGGGCGTGACGTGCTGGGTCATGCTGCGGCCTTGAGGGCAGGTTGGTCTTCGGCGGCGTCGCGCAGGGCCTCAGGCCCCTTGCGCGCCGTAAACGACTGGAAGCTCTCGTCCTTGCTCTCGCGGAGCGCGAGGTAGGTCTTGAGCAGGGCCTCGACGCGGGCGGGCGCATCCTCGGCCTTCACGGCCTTCCAGATCTCGGTGCCGATCTTCGGGTTCTCGGCGAAGCCGCCGCCGACGACGATGTCGTAGCCCTCGACGGTGTCGCCCTCGTCCGAGACGACGACCTTGGCGCCGATCAGGCCGATGTCGCCGATATAGTGCTGGGCGCAGGAATGGTGGCAGCCGGTGAGGTGGACGTTCACCGGCACGTCGAGGCCGGGCACCGCCTGCTCCACATGGTCGGCGATGATCATCGCGTGGCCCTTGGTGTCGGAGGCCGCGAACTTGCAGCCGCGCGCGCCGGTGCAGGCGACGAGCCCGGAGCGGATGCCCGCGGCCTTCGTGGTGAGGCCGAGCGCTTCCACGCGAGCCTCGACCTCGGCGACCTTGGCGTCCGGCACGCCCGAAAAGATGAAGTTCTGCCAGACCGTCATGCGGAACTGGCCGTCGCCGCACTCGGCCGCGATCTTCGCCAGCCCGCGCATCTCGTCGGTGGTCATCTTGCCGACCGGCAGGACGACGCCGACCCAGTTCAGGCCCGGCTGAACCTGGGCGTGCACGCCGACATGGCTGAAGCGGTCGGTCGGGCGGCGGGGCGCGACGTGGGCGGGCTCGACCCGGTCGAGCTTGCGCCCGAGCTTCTCCTCGACGGCGGCGATGTACTTGTCGAAGCCCCAGGCGTCGAGGACGTACTTCATCCGGGACTTGTTGCGGTTGGTGCGGTCGCCGTTCTCGATGAAGACCCGGATGATCGCGTCCGCGACCTTGTTGCAGTCCTCGGGCTTGAGGACGATGCCGGTGTCGCGGGCCAGATCCCGGTGACCCGAGATGCCGCCGAGGACGAGGCGCATCCAGACGCCCGGCGCGACCGCGGCGCCGTCGAGCACTTCGATCGCCTGGAAGCCGATGTCGTTGGTCTCCTCCAGGGCCGGGGTCACGCCGCCGCCGTCGAAGGAGACGTTGAACTTGCGCGGCAGGCCGTAGAGCGAGCGGTCGTTGAGGATCCAGTTGTGCCAGGCCTTGGTGAGGGGCCGCGTGTCCAGCAATTCCCGCGCGTCGATGCCCGCGGCCGGCGAGCCGGTGACGTTGCGGATGTTGTCGGCGCCCGCGCCCTGCGCGGTGAGGCCGAGATCGGTCAGCCCGTCGAGGAAGGGCTGCGCGTGCTCGGGCGCGATCTCGCGCACCTGCAGGCCCGCGCGGGTGGTGACGTGGCTGTAGCCGCCGCCATGGGCGTCCGCCAGATCGGCGATGCCGGAGACCTGCCAGTGCTGGAGGATGCCGTTGGGCACCCGGATGCGGCACATGTAGGAGACTTGGTTCGGCGCGACCCAGAACATGCCGTGATAGCGCCAGCGGAAATTGTCCTCGGGCTTGGGCTGCTTGCCGGTGGCCGCCTCCGCCTTCAGGCGGTTGTGGCCGTCGAAGGGATTTTCCGCGCGCTTCCACTTCTCCTGGTCGCAGAGCTTGCCGCCCGCCTTCACGGTGGCCTCCTGCGCCTTGATGTGGATCGCGTCCGGGCCGGTCGGCTCGGTGACGGTAGCGCCCGGAGGCTGCCCGATCGCCAGTCCGCCGGTCATCCGGGCGGCGGCGATCCCCGAAGCGAAGCCTTCGAGATAGCGCTTCTGCTCGGCGTTGAAGTCGTCTGCCATCGCTGCCTCACTCACGCTGCGAGGGATTTCGGGGCCGGGCCGAACATCAGGTCGTCCCGGTCGTTCGGATCGAGCGGCGTGCGGTCGCGGATCAGCGCCTTGCAGCGCGCCTGCTCGGAGATGTCGCCGACGAACACCGCGCCCGCGAGGCACCCGTCGGCGATGATCAGCTTGCGGTAGAGGCCCGCCGCGGCATCGTGCATCACGACCGCCTCGGCGCCCTCGGGGGTATCGACCACGCCGGCGGAGAACACCGGCAGGCCCGACACCTTGAGGCTCGTGGCAAGCGACGTGCCGGGATAGGCGGCTGCCTCCCCGACGAGGTGTCGCGCCAGCACCTCGGCCTGCTCGTAGGCCGGCTCGACCAGGCCGTAGACGAGCCCGCGATGCTCGGCGCATTCGCCGAGGGCGAACACGTCCGGGTCCGAGGTGGTCATCCGGTCGTCCACCGTGATGCCGCGCCCGCAGGCCAGCCCGCAGGACTGCGCCAGCGCGGTCGAGGCGCGGATGCCGACCGACATCACCACGAGGTCGGCCGGGATCACGCTGCCGTCCTTCATCCGCAGGCGCTCGACCCGTCCGTCGCCCTCGATGGCGGCGGTGTCGGCGGACAGCATCACTGTGACGCCGCGGGCCTCCATCGCGGCGCGCACGAGGCGGGCGGCCGTATGATCGAGCTGGCGCTCCATCACCCGGTCCATCACGTGGACGAGGGTCGTGTCGACGCCGAGCCGGGCGAGCCCGACCGCGGCCTCCAGGCCGAGCAGACCGCCACCGATCACCACCGCCCTGGCGTGCTCGACGGCCGCCTTGCGGATCGCCGCCACGTCGGCGAAATCGCGAAACGTCAGCACGCCGGGCAGGTCGATGCCCGGCAGCGGCAGGCGGATCGGCAGCGAGCCCACCGCCAGCACCAGCCGGTCGTAGGGCAGCACGTGCGCCGAGCCGACGATGGCGAGCCGGTTGGCCCGGTCGATTTCGGTCACCGGCGCGCCGGTGACGAGGCGGATGCCGTGCTCCTCGTACCAGGAGAGGGGACGGAAGCCGCAGGCCGCCTCGTCGACCTCGCCGCCGAGCAGCGAGGACAGCAGCACCCGGTTGTAGGCCGCCACCGGCTCGGCGCCGACCACCGTCACGTCGAACCGCCCCGGCGCGCGCTCGGTCAACCGCTCGAGGAAGCGGAGCGAGGCCATGCCGTTGCCAACGACGACGAGCCTTTCTTTCACGCTCATGGATCGCAGACCCTCGACCTCAGGCCGCGAGCGCCGGCCTGGCGTGGCGGGCGTAGAGGAACTCCAGCACCGCGGCGCGGGCGTGGACGTAGGTGGCGTCCTCCACGAGATCGAGCCGGCGGCGCGGGCGGGCCAGCGGCACCGGCAGGATCTCGCCGATGGTGGCCGACGGGCCGTTCGTCATCATCACGATGCGGTCGGACAAGAGCACCGCCTCGTCCACGTCGTGGGTGATCATGATGACGGTGTTCCTGAGCCGCGTCTGGATCTCCATGAGCTGGTCCTGAAGATGGGCGCGGGTCAGCGCGTCCAGCGCCCCGAACGGCTCGTCCATGAGGAGCACGGTCGGCTCCATGGCGAGCGCGCGGGCGATGCCGACACGCTGCTTCATGCCGCCGGAGATTTCCGCCGGGCGCTTGTCGGCGGCGTGCATCATGTTCACGAGCGCGAGGTTGTGCTCGATCCACTCGGCGCGCTGGACCCTCGACTTCTTGCCCTTCGACACCTTGTCCACGGCGAGCGCCACGTTCTCGCGCACGGTGAGCCAGGGCAGGAGCGAGTGGTTCTGAAAAACCACCGCGCGGTCGGGGCCGGGCGCGTTCACCTCACGTCCGTCGAGGAGCACGCCACCGGTCGAGGCCTTGAGCAGGCCGGCGACGATGTTGAGCACCGTCGACTTGCCGCAGCCCGAATGCCCGATGATCGAGACGAACTCGCCCTTGGCGATGTCGAAGTTCACGTCGCGGAGCACCTCGGAGGTCGTGCCGCCGCGGCGGAAGGTGATGCCGACCTGGGAGAGGGAGAGATGAGCCATGGGTTCGCTCCTCAGGCTGCGCTGGTGCCGCGGGTGACGAGCACGCCCAAGCCCGCGACCAGACGGTCGAGGACGAAGCCGATGAGCCCGACATAGACGAGGGCGACGATGATCTCGCTGATATGCGACGAGTTCCACGCGTCCCAGATGAAGAAACCGATCCCGACGCCGCCGATCAGCATCTCGGCCGCGACGATGGCGAGCCAGGACAGGCCGACGCCGATACGAAGACCGGTGAAGATGTACGGTGCGGCCGACGGCAGCATGACCTTGTAGAAGAACTCGATCGGGTTCAGCCGGATGACCGCGGCGACGTTGCGGTAATCCTGCGGGATGTTGCGGATGCCGACCGCGGTGTTGATGATGATCGGCCAGATCGAGGTGATGAAGATCACGAAGATCGCGCTCGGTTGGCCGTCGCGGAAGGCAGCGAGCGAGAGCGGGAGCCACGCCAGCGGCGGGATCGTGCGCAACACCTGGAAGATCGGGTCGAGGCCGCGCATCGCCCAGTCGGACTGGCCCACCAGCGTGCCGAGCATCACGCCCGCGATCACGGCGAGGGAGAAGCCCAAAGCCACGCGCTTGAGGCTCGCGGCGATATGCCAGAACAGGCCCTTGTCGGTGCCGCCGTTATCGTAGAACGGATCGACGATGATGTCCCAGGCCTCCGTCACCACCCGAGAGGGCGGCGGCAGGCCGGCGGTGGGGGAGGAGCACAGCACCTCCCACAGTAGAAGGAAGCCCGCCAGCACCACGAGCGGGGGCACGATACGGGCCGCGACCCCGCGCAAGCCCGCCATGGTGACGAGGGGCGCGCGGGCCTTGGCGGCGCGGGCGCGGGTCGCGGTCAGGGTTGCTCCGGTGGCCATCACGCGACCTTCTTGATGCCGAGGCTGGACAGGTAGGCGGCGGGGTTGGCCGGATCGAAGACCTTGCCGTCGAACATCGTCTCGATGCCGCGGGAGGTGGAGGTCGGGATGTTCGCGACGCCGAGCGCCTTGGCGGCGTCCTTCCACAGGTCCTCACGGTTCACCTTGGCGATGAGCGCCTTGGTGTCGGTGGAGGGATCGAACTTGCCCCAGCGGATGTCCTCGGTGAGGAACCAGAGGTCGTGGCTCTGGTAGGGGTAGGAGGCGTCGTCGGCCCAGAACTTCATCGTGAAGGGGCTGTTCTCGACGACCTTGCCGGTGCCGTATTCGAACTTGCCCTTCATGCGATCGACCACGTCGGCGACCGGCACGTTGATCCACTGGCGCTTGGCGACGATGGCCGCGAGTTCGTCCCGGTTCGCCGGCTTCTCACACCATTGCTGGGCCTCCATCACCGCCATCAGCAGGGCCTTGGCTGCATTCGGATACTTGTCGACCCAGGCCGCGCGCATGGCGAAGGCCTTCTCCGGGTGGTCCTTCCAGAGTTCGCCGGTGGTGATGGCGGTGTAGCCGATGCCCTGGTGGATGAGCTGCTCGTTCCACGGCTCGCAGACGCAGAAGCAGTCCATCGTGCCGACCTTCATGTTCGCCACCATCTGGGGCGGCGGCACGACGATGGTCTCGATGTCCTTGTCCGGGTCGATGCCGCCGGCTGCGAGCCAGTAGCGGATCCAGAGGTCGTGGGTGCCGCCGGGGAAGGTCATCGCCGCCTTGACCGGCTTGCCCGAGGCCTTCTTGGCCTCCAGGGCCGTCTTGAACGGCTTGGTGTCGAGGCCGATCTTCTGGTCGAGGTATTCCTTCGCGATCGAGATGCACTGACCGTTCAGGTTGAGCCGGGCCATGATGTACATCGGCACCGGCACGTTGTTCTGCGTCACCCGGCCGGCCGAGATCAGGTAGGGCATCGGCGAGAGGATGTGGGCGCCGTCGATGCCGTTGCCCTCGGAGCCCAGCACGAGGTTGTCGCGGGTCGTGCCCCAAGACGCCTGCTTGAGCACCTCGGTGTCCGGCATGCCGTACTTGGCGAAGATGCCCTTTTCCTTGGCCACGAAAAGCGGTGCCGCGTCGGTGAGCGCGATGAAGCCGAGCTTGGCCCCTTTCACCTCCGGCCCCGCTCCTTGCGCGAACGCCCCGCCCGGCAGAGCGGCGCGGGCCGCACCGGCCAGCGCCAGCGCGGCAGCCGCGCCCTTGAGGATGCCGCGGCGGGTCGTGTTGCCGTGATCGATGCTCATCCGCTTCCTTGTCCCCAGCGCGCCTGAGCGCATGAAAAAAGCCGCCGTCCGGGATCGCCAGCGCGATCGAATCGCCGCGTGCGAAGGTTCCGGATCAGCGGCTCTGCTGACGGTCGAGCGCGTCGTCGTTGACGGGCCATACGAGGGGTCTAGCAGGGACCGTGCCAAGCGGGTTGGGGGCGTTCGCTGCTCAGGTTGCGCACGCCGACAGCCGCTGGTTTCCCTTAGCTCCCCGCACGCGGGGAGAGGGGATGAGCGGACGGCCACCGCACTGACCTGAATGCCGCAGCGGCGTTACTGCCTAGTCTGTGAGCATCTCGTTTGCGCTGCACAAAACATGGGCGGCCGAGCCGTCGATGCACACGGACCGGCCATGCTGCCTTGGAAGTCTGCGGCCTTCCGCAGACCGACAGCATCACCGAAAGCGGCGCTCAGCCGCCCGTCGCCCCATCGAAAAGATCCGGCCGATAAAGCGCCGCCGCCCGCTCGGTGAGGTCATCGCCCTGCGCCTGCCCGCACGCCGTCATCTGCGCCGCGAACCACCGCGCATGCGCCGGGTCCGGCCGGTAGACCGCCGCGTCGAGGCGCAGATAGGCCGGCGCGCAGCGCGTCGCCCCCGCGGCGTCGAGGGTCAGGTCGCCGCCGAGCGTGCGGGCCAGCAGCGCCGGGGCAAGGTCGAGGCCGGCCTGTTCGGCGAGCAGGCCGGCCAGCGCTGGGCGGTTCGCCGGGTCGGCGCACCACAGGCCGGCACGGTGGACGGCGCGGATCAGGGCGGGAGCGAACCCCGCCCCAGTCGCGGGCAGGGCCAGCACCTTCTCCGGGCAATCGGGGGCGATGTCGCAGCCGAGCGCCGCGATGCGCCCGAGCCCGGCGGCGACCGCGACGGCGTTCCACGGCGCGCCGACGCAGACACCGTCGATCAGCCCGCGGCGCAGGGCATCGACCGTGTCGGGCGGCGGCACCACGACGAGGCGCACATGGGCGTCGAGGTCGAGCCCGCCGGCCCGCGCGAACAGGCGCAGCTGATAGGAATGCGAGGAGAACGGATGGACCGTGCCGAGCGTCAGCGGTCGCCCTTCCGTGGCGCGGGCGCGCGCCACGCGGGCGAAGGCAGCGGCCACCTCGGGCAGCGCGTCGCTCGCCGGCGCCATCTCGGCCCAGAGCGCGTTCGAGACGGTGAGCGCATTGCCGTTGAGATTGAGCGCCATCGGCACGCACAGATCGGCCTGCGGTCCCGAGAGCCCGAGCGCGCAGGCGATGGCCAGCGGGCCGAGCATGTGGGCGGCGTCGAGATGGCCGAGCGCCAGCCGGTCGCGGAGCGTCGCCCAGGACGGCTCGCGCGACAGCGCGAGGTCGAGCCCCTCGTCGCGGGCGAAGCCGAGAGTCGCGGCGGCGATCACCGGGGCGGCGTCCGCGAGCGGGACGTATCCGAGGGTGAGCCTCATCCGAGCAGGTCCGCGGCGGTGACGATGGCGCGGGCGATGTCCACGATCTTGCGCTTCTCGTTCATGGCCTGGCGCCGCAGCAGCTTGTAGGCCTCGTCCTCGCTGAGGGACTTGCGCGCCATCAGGATGCCCTTGGCCCGCTCGATCAGCTTGCGGTCGGCCAGTTCCGAGCGCGCCTCCTCCAGCTCGCGCTGGAGCCGGGCGAAGGCATTGAAGCGCAGGATGGCGATGTCGAGGATCGAGCGGATGCGGTCGTTGCGCAGGCCGTCGACCACGTAGGCCGAGATGCCGGCATCGACCGCAGCCTGCATCATGGTCTGGTCGGATCGGTCCACGAACATCGCCACCGGCCGCTCGGCCTGCCGCGACAGGCCGGACATCTGCTCCAGCACGTCCCGGCTCGGGCTTTCGAGATGCACCACGATCACGTCGGGCTGGAGCGCGGCGACGCTGGCCTGGAGGCCAGGCCCATCGGGGATGACCACGACCTTGTCCACCCCGGAGGCGCGCAGACCCTCCTCAAGGATCGCCGCGCGGGCGGGGCTCGGGTCGATCACGGCGACGGTGAGGCTGGTCTCGGTCATCGAGGCCCGGGTTCCGAGGGGTCCGGTGGTCGGGGAGGCAAGCGATATGCCCGCTCTCCACGAAATCTGCGCGGTTCCGTAACAGATCCGAAATGCGTCGGCCCCGCTTCCGCCGCAAACCGGGCCGAACACTCACAGCTTACGCGACGTCATCGGGAGGGCTCATGCGCACCGTCGATCCGCTCCGTCAACCGGAGGGAACCGCGACGCATCGCTCGGTGGTGCCGCCCTTCCTGCCGACGCTGGGCCTGGCCCTCGTCGCCGGCCTGCTTTCCCTCGTCTGCCGCGAGCCGACCGACGCACCGAAAGTTGCGCCGGAGCGCCCGCCGGTGATGTCGCTGGCGCCGGGCCTCTCGACCTTCGATCCGGGCCGCGCGCTGCTCACCGCCGAACTCGATCCGGTGCCCGCGAGCGAGGCCTTCGCCCGCCTGACGCCGCTGGTGACCGGCAGCATCGAGCCGGTGACCCGCCCGGCGCGCTTCGCCAACACCAGCCGGTCCGATCGCCGCAAGGCACCGTCGAGCCGGATCGCCGTCGGCCATCCCCCCGCAGTCCAACCGCCGGCCGCGACGCAGACGGCGGCCAAGCCGGTGCCGTCGCCCTTCGCCGAGGTCGAGGCCGAAAACAGCCGCTTCCTGCCCCGCGGCGCGCTGCCCTTCGCCGACACGGCGGATGCCGTGCTCGACACCGCCCGGGGCCTCGGCGAGCGCGTAACGACGCTCGGCAGCTCGGTCAGCACGCTGGTCGCCGCGCTGCGCTGACCTCTGCGCCGACCGCATCCCGGCCCGGCGAAGGGGCCGGTTTTTCGCATTTGCTGGGAATTGCGCCTTGCGAAGCGCGGCCGTCGCGCCACTTCGCCGGATCAGCGCACCCGAAGCGAGACCCGCGGCCCGCATCCCCCCGTGCCGTCCGGCTCGAAGGACCGGAGACGGGAGACCACGATGGCGGGACGGATCGAGGATTACGCCCTGATCGGCGACGGGCGCACGGCGGCGCTCGTCGGGCGCGACGGCAGCATCGACTGGCTGTGCATGCCGCGCTTCGATGCGTCCGCCCTGTTCGCGAGCCTGCTCGGAACGGAAGAGCACGGCTTCTGGAAGCTCGCGCCCACGGCGGAAGGCGCCGAGCATTCCTGGCGCTACCGCGGCGGCTCGCTCGTTCTGGAGACGACGCACAAGACCCGCGAGGGCGAGGTGCGCGTCACCGACTTCATGCCGGTCGGCGACGGCAGTCACGTGATCCGCCTCGTCGAGGGCGTGCGCGGGCGCATGGCCATGCGCATGGATCTGGCCGTGCGGTTCGATTACGGCTCGGCGGTGCCGTGGGTGTCGCGCAGCGAACTCGGCGATCTGCGCGCCATCTCCGGCCCGCACAAGGTGGTGCTGCGCACCAACGCCCCCTTGCGGGGCTCGACCCACCAGACCACGGTCTCGGAATTCACCGTCTACAAGGGCGACGCGATCCGCTTCGTGCTGAGCTACGGCGCCTCGCACGAGGACGACCCGCCGCCGATCGAGCCGCGCCGCTGGCTCGACGACACCAACCGGTTCTGGCGCGACTGGTCGAGCCGCTGCACGCTTGAGACGCCCTGGAACGACGTCTTCCGCCGCTCGCTGCTGACGCTGAAGGCCCTGATCTACCGCCCGACCGGCGGGATCGTCGCCGCGCCCACCACCTCGCTGCCGGAAGACCTCGGCGGGGTGCGCAACTGGGACTACCGCTTCTGCTGGCTGCGCGATTCGACCTTCACGCTGCTGGCCCTGATGGATTCCGGCTACATCGACGAGGCCCGCGCGTGGCGCGACTGGCTGACCCGCGCGGTCGCCGGCAACCCGGAGCAGGCGCACATCCTCTACGGCATCGCGGGCGAGCGGCTGCTGCCGGAGATCGAACTCGACTGGCTGCCCGGCTACGAGGGCTCGAAGCCCGTCCGCGTCGGCAACGCCGCGATCGCCCAGTTCCAGCTCGACGTCTACGGCGAGCTGTTCGACGCGCTGTTCCAGGCCCGCGCCCGCGGCATGCCCGACGATGAGGAGGGACGGCGGGTCGGCCTCGCGCTGATCAAGCATCTGGAGCGGGTCTGGCGCGAGCCCGACGAGGGCATCTGGGAGGTGCGCGGCGGGCGGCGCCACTTCGTCCACTCGAAGGTGATGGCCTGGGTCGCCTTCGACCGGGCGGTGCGCAGCGTCGAGACCTTCCGCAAGGACGACCCCACCGCCGCCGAACTCCCGGTCCACCACTGGCGCACGATCCGCGACGAGATTCATGCCGAGGTGTGCGAGCGCGGCTTCGACACGGAGCTGAACAGCTTCGTCCAGAGCTACGGCAGCAAGGCGATCGACGCGAGCGTGCTGCTGATCGCCCATATGGGCTTTCTGCCGCAGGACGACCCGCGGGTGGTCGGCACGGTGGCTGCGGTCGAGAAGCACCTGATGCGCGAGGGCTTCATCCTCCGCTACGAGACCGAGGGGACCGACGCCGACGGCCTGCCGGGCAACGAGGGCGCCTTCCTGCCCTGCAGCTTCTGGTACGCCGACAACCTGATCGGGCTCGGCCGTTGCGACGAGGCGCACGCCCTGATCGAGCGCCTGATCGGCATCTGCAACGACCTCGGCTTGGTTTCCGAAGAGTACGACGTGCGCGCCAAACGGCAGGTGGGCAACTTCCCCCAGGCGTTCACGCATGTTGCGCTCGTCAACACGATCCTCAATTACAGCCGCGCGATCGGTCCTGCGAGGGAACGGGGCGGCGGCGCGGACCATTCCGAGTCGAGGGCAGGCGAATCCATCGCGGCGCAATAGCGCGTCCCGCGGGCAAGCGGATGATGGAAGCGAGAGAGACGGTAGACTGATGAGCGGTGCAGACACGAGCCCCAAGGCGGCTCTCGCTGAGGGCGACAAACTCGCGATCGACACGATCCGGACGCTGGCCATCGACGCGGTGCAGAAGGCCAATTCCGGTCATGCCGGCGCGCCGATGGCGCTGGCGCCCGTGGCCTACACCCTGTGGAACCGGTACCTCCGCTACGACCCGGCGAACCCGCACTGGCCGAACCGCGACCGGTTCGTGCTCTCGGCGGGCCACGCCTCAATGCTGCTCTACGCGCTGCTGCATCTCGCCCGCGTCGCCGAGAAGGACGGGGCCAACGCCCCCGCGATCTCGCTGGACGACATCAAGAAATTCCGGCAGCTCGACAGCCGCACGCCGGGGCATCCCGAATACCACTTCACCACCGGCGTCGAGACCACCACCGGTCCGCTCGGCCAGGGTGTGGCGAACTCCGTCGGAATGGCCATCGGCGGGCGCTTCAAGGGTGAGCGCCTGAACCGGCCCGACCTGCCGCTGTTCGACTACAACGTCTACGCCATCTGCTCCGACGGCGACCTGATGGAGGGCGTCAGCCAGGAGGCCGCGTCCATCGCCGGGCATCTGCGCCTGTCGAACCTGTGCTGGATCTACGACAACAACACCATCACGATCGAGGGCCATACGGAGTTGGCCTTCTCGGAGGAGGTCGCGACCCGCTTCCTGGCTTACGGCTGGCAGGTGCTGCGCGTGGCCGACGCCAACGACACCCATGCCATCGCTTCGGCGCTGGAGACCTTCCTCCAGTCGGGCGACCGCCCGACGCTGATCGTCGTCAATTCGATCATCGGCTACGGCGCGCCCAACAAGCAGAACACCGCCAAGGCGCACTCGGACGCGCTGGGCGAGGACGAGGTGAAGGGCGCCAAGCGCGCCTACGGGTGGCCGGAGGACGCGCAGTTCCTCGTGCCGGACGGCGTCTACGACACCTTTGCCGACGGCATCGGCAAGCGCGGCGCGGCGCTCCACGCCCAATGGCAGGGCTTCTTCGACGCCGCCACGGCGGCCGACCCGGAGCATGCCGAGGAACTGTCCGCCTTCTTGGAAGGCCGTCTTCCCGACGGTTGGGAAAAGGACATCCCGGTGTTCGAGCCCGACGCCAAGGGACTCGCCACCCGCGAGTCGTCCGGCAAGGTGCTCAACGCCATCGCCAAGCACGTGCCGTTCCTGCTCGGCGGCTCGGCCGACCTCGCGCCGTCGAACAAGTCGAACCTCACCTTCGAGGGGGCGGGCTCGCTCACCCCGTTCGAGCCGGGTGGACGCAACATCCACTTCGGCGTGCGCGAGCATGCCATGGGCTCGATCGTGAACGGCCTCGGGCTCGTCGGCTTGAGGGCCTACGGCGCGACCTTCCTCGTGTTCGCCGACTACATGCGCCCGCCGATTCGGCTGGCCGCCCTGATGGAGCTGCCTGTCTTCCACATCTTCACCCACGACTCGATCGGGGTCGGCGAGGACGGGCCGACCCACCAGCCGGTGGAGCAGATCCTCTCCTTGCGCTGCATCCCCGGCCTCGTGACGCTGCGGCCGGCCGACGCCAACGAGGTGGCGGAAGCCTATCGGGTCATCTTCTCGCTGAAGGACCAGCCGGCGGTGCTGGCCCTCTCGCGCCAGCCGCTGCCGACCCTCGACCGCTCGAAGTACGGCGCCGCCTCCGGCACCGCCAAGGGCGCCTACGTCCTCGCCGATTGCGACGGCACCCCCGACGTGATCCTGATCGGCACCGGCTCTGAGGTGCAGCTCTGCCTCTCGGCCTACGAGACGCTGACGGGCGAGGGCGTGAAGGCCCGCGTCGTCTCGATGCCGTCCTGGGACCTGTTCGAACGCCAGGATCAGGCCTACCGCGACAGCGTGCTGCCGCCCGACGTGCTCGGCCGCGTCGCGGTGGAGCAGGGCAGCGTGATCGGCTGGGACCGCTACGCCGGCTCCACGGGCGCCATCGTCGGCATGCACACCTTCGGGGCGTCCGCGCCGCTCAAGGATCTGCTCGGCAAGTTCGGCTTCACCGCCGAGAAGGTCTTGGAGGCGGCGCGCGCGCAGGCCAAGCGGGCCAAGAAGTAAGCCAGCGCATCCCCCCTCCCCGCACGCGGGGAGAGGGCTTTGCCGACCCCGTCGTCGGCAATGCGAGGCGGCAGCCGAAGGTGAGGGGGCTTGCCCGGAAGAGGTTCCTTCGGAACTCACCCCCACTACCGCTTGTCGCGACGACGACGCGGTCGTCGCAACCCTCTCCCCGCATGCGGGGAGAGGGGGGAGCCGGACTCAGCCCGCCTTGGTCTTGCGGGCCGCGGGCTTCGCCGCCGCCTTGCCGGCAGCCGGCTTCGCGGCGGTCTTGCGCGCCGCCGGCTTCTTCGCCTTCGGTGCGGCCTCCGAATCCGCCGCCTTCGCCGTCGGCTTCCGGGCCGCCGTCTTACGCGCCGGCTTCTTGCCGCCGCCGGCCGCGCGCTTGGCCTCGATCAGCTCGATCGCCTGCGCGAGCGTCAGGCTCTCGGCTGACACCGACTTCGGCAGCGTGGCGTTGACCGAGCCGTCGCTGACATAGGGGCCGTACTTGCCGGCCTTGACCACGAGGTCGAGCCCGCCCGGATCCTTGCCGACGACGCGGCCCGGATCGACCGCCCCCCGGCCGCCGCGCCCGCCGCCCTGCTCCTTGGCGACGATGAGGTCGATGGCGCGGTTAGCCCCGACCTCCAGCACGTCGTCGTCCTTGCCGAGATTGGCGTAGGTCTTTCCGTGCTGCACGTAGGGGCCGTAGCGGCCGATATTGGCCAGGATCGGCTCCCCGGTCTCGGGGTGCTTGGCGACCTCCCGCGGCAGCGACAGCAGCTTGAGCGCGACTTCGAGGGTGACGGAAGACGGCGTCAACCCCTTGGCCAGCGAGGAGCGCTTGGGCTTCTCCGCCCCCTTCTCGGCCGAGGCCTCGCCGAGCTGCACGAACGGACCGAACCGGCCGTCGCGGATGCTGACGGGGAGGCCGGTGGCCGGGTCCTCGCCCAGTACCCGCACGCCCGGCTGGCCGCCGTCGGCAGACGAGCCGTCCCCCTCGCCCTCGACCGCCGAGGCGGAGAGCTGGCGGGTGTACTTGCACTCGGGATAGTTCGAGCAGCCGATGAAGGCGCCGAACTTGCCGAGCTTGAGCGAGAGCTGGCCGGCGCCGCAGGTCGGGCAGGTGCGCGGGTCGGACCCGTCGCCCTTGTCCGGGAAGATGTGCGGCCCGAGCAGGCCGTTCAGCGCCTCCAGCACCTCGGCGACGCGCAGCTCCTTGGTCCCGCCGATCGCCGCGGAGAAATCGCGCCAGAAGTCGCGCAGCACGCTGCGCCAATCGATCTCGGCGTTCGAGACCCGGTCGAGCTGCTCTTCCAGGCTCGCGGTGAAATCGTACTCGACGTAGCGCTTGAAGAAGCTTTCGAGGAATCCGGTGACGAGCCGGCCCTTGTCCTCCGGCTGGAGGCGCTTCTTCTCGATCTTGACGTATTCGCGGTCGCGCAGGGTCTGCAACACCGCCGCGTAGGTCGAGGGCCGGCCGATGCCGAGTTCCTCCATCCGCTTGACGAGGCTGGCCTCGGAATAGCGCGGCGGCGGCTCCGTGAAGTGCTGGGTCGAGGCGATGCGCTCGCGCTTGAGCGGATCGTCGGCCTTCATCGCGGGCAGGCGCTTGCCGTCCTCGTCCTCCTCGTCGTCCTTGCCCTCCTGATAGAGCGCGAGGAAGCCGTCGAAGGTCACGACCTGACCAGTGGCGCGCAGATCGAGCTTGCGCGGGCCGACCTTGGCGGCGATGTCGACGGTGGTGCGCTCGAATTCGGCCGATTCCATCTGACTCGCGACGGTGCGGGTCCAGATCAGCTCGTAGAGCTTGGCCTGCTCCGGTTCGAGGAAGCGGGCGACCGATTTCGGCAGCCGGCCCATGTCGGTCGGGCGCACGGCCTCGTGGGCCTCCTGCGCGTTCTTGGCCTTCACCGTGTACTTCCGCGGCACGTCCGGGACGTAATCGTCGCCGAACTCCTTCCCGATCACCCGGCGGGCGTCGGCGATCGCCTCCGGCGCCATGTCGACGCCGTCGGTCCGCATGTAGGTGATGATGCCGACGGTCTCGCCGCCGACATCGACGCCCTCGTACAACTTCTGGGCGACACGCATGGTCTGAGCCGGCGCCATCCCGAGTTTGCGGGAGGCCTCCTGCTGGAGGGTCGAAGTCGTGAACGGCGGCTGGGGATGGCGCTTGGCGGGCTTGGCCTCGACCGACGCCACCTGAAAGGTCGCGAGTTCGAGGTCGCGCTTGAACGCCGCCGCCTCCTCGCCGTTGCCGATATCGAGGCGCTGGATGCGCTTGCCGTCGGCGCCGACGAGCCGGGCCTCGAACACGCCGCCCTTCTCGGTGACGAGCGTGGCGACGAGCGACCAGTATTCCCGCGGCTTGAAGCGCTCGATCTCCATCTCGCGTTCGACCACGAGGCGCAGAGCCACCGACTGCACGCGGCCGGCCGACTTCGCGCCGGGGAGCTTGCGCCACAGCACGGGCGAGAGGTTGAAGCCGACGAGGTAATCGAGCGCCCGGCGGGCGAGGTAGGCGTCGACCAGCGCCTGATCGATCTGGCGGGGCTTGCGCATCGCCGCATCGACGGACGCCTTGGTGATGGCGTTGAAGGTCACCCGCTCGACGGGCATCCCCTTCAGCACCTTCTTGGCATTGAGGGCCTCGATCACGTGCCAGGAGATCGCCTCGCCCTCGCGATCCGGGTCGGTGGCGAGGATCAGCTTCTCGGCCCCCTTCAGGGCGCGGGCGATCTCGGAGACGCGCTTCGAGCCGCGATCCTCCAGCTCCCAGATCATCGCGAAATCGGCTTCCGGATCGACCGAGCCGTCCTTGGCCGGCAGATCGCGGATGTGACCGAAGGAGGCCAGAACCTCGTAGTCGCTCCCCAGGTACTTGTTGATCGTCTTGGCCTTGGCCGGCGACTCGACGACGACGACTTTCATGAACCTCTGCCTCTCGCCAGAGCCTCACCGCGGGGACGGTTTTGGGGATCAAGCGCCGACCGGACATCCGTCGACGGCCGGGGCTCGCGCCGCGCAGAAGTGGGTGACCGAGCCTGCGTTGTCAAATCGGCACGATCCCGCGTGGAGGGGGAAGCACGCATCATCACCGCCGGCACGCTCGGCCTTTCCCACCCATCCCCCTCATCCTGAGGTGCTCCGCGGAGCGGAGCCTCGAAGGAGGGCTCCAGAAGTCGCGCGATCCGCTGGAGCCCTCCTTCGAGGCCGCTGACGCGGCACCTCAGGATGAGGAGGTTGGATGGAATGAGCCGACCGAACGGGATCAAATCCCCGCGTACCACTCGTAGCCCCGGTCCTCCCAATACCCGCCGCCGCCCTCGCCGATGCCGGCGAGCGTGTCGCGTACCTCGATGCGCAGGACGTACTTGGCCTGCTTGTAGCCGAGCTGTCGCTCGACCCTGAGGCGCAAGGGCGCACCGTTCGAGACCGGCAGCGCTTGGCCGTTCAGGTCGTAGGCCAGGATCGTCTGCGGGTGGTAGGCGTCGGTGAGATCGATGCTTTCGTAGTAGCGGATCGGCGTGCCCTTCGGCGCGTCGGCGTCCGGCGCCTCGGCCCCGGCGGCCTTCGAGTCGCTGGCCTGGTTCTCCTCGCCTTCCGCGCGGGCGGTCATGCCGGGATTGGCGTTCTCGCTCTCGTCGGCCTCCGTGAACTCCATCGTGTCGGCGCAGTGAAACACGACGTAGCGGGCGCTCGGCTTCAGGCCCGCTCGCTTCAACACCTCGGCCAGCGGCACGCCGGTCCACTTGCCGATAGCGCTCCAGCCCTCGACGCAGTCGTGGCGCGTGGTCTGGGTGCGGGCGGGCAGCGCCCGTAGGTCGGCGAGCGAGAAGGACTGCGGAGTCTCGACGAGGCCGTCGATGCGCAAGCGCCAATCCGAAAAATTCTTGGCGGCGAGCGCCTTGTAGTCCCGATCCTGCGGATCGATCGTCCCGTTCGGCTTGAACCAAGGGGAGATGTCGGAATCCGGAAACTCTTTGGCGAGCGAGGCCGGGGTGAGCAGCAGGCGCTGGACATAGAGATTGGCGTCCTCGCCGAGCCTCAAGGTCTGGCGGCCGGTCGGCGTCACGGCGAAGCGGTCGCAGCTGCCGAGCGCCGAGACGCCCAGAAGGCCTGCGGCGGCGGTGAGGAAGCCGCGGCGATGGGGGGTGGGGATCGAGAGGCGGCGCGTCATCGGATCTCTTCCGGGCCAGCGGGAAGCTTGCGGCGCTCGATGACGTACCAGCCGGTCAGCATGCTGCGCATGTTGTTCCATACGCCGGAGGCGAGCACGAGCAGGACGTGGACGATCACGAACAGCACCAAGAGGTTCGTGACGATGAAGTGGATGGTGCGGGCCGATTGGCGCCCGCCGAACAGGTCGGGCAGCGGCACCACGGCGTTGACGCCGGGCGACATCGACAGGCCGGTGAGCAGCATCAAGGGCAGCAGCCCCAGCACGACGACGAGATAGGTGAGTTTTTGGAGGACGTTGTAGCGCTTGGCTTCCTCGCCTTCCGGAAAATGCAGCGTCAGGTGCTCGCGGATCGACGAGCCCAGGCCCCGCATCTGGTCGCCGTCGGGGATGATCCGGCGGCGCAGTTGGCCGGTGCCGATGCCGTAGAGGAGGTAGATCAGCCCGTTGATCACGAAGGCCCAGGCGAACAGGAAGTGCCAGCGCCGGCCCGTGGCGAGGTCCTGATGCGCTGGCAGCGTCGCCCAGGACGGGAAGCCCCGGCCCGTGGCCTCGCCGTTGTAGTTCGAGAGGCCGAGCCAGCCGGTGGTGTCGAAGCTCTTGCCGGCCACATAGGTGACGCCGCGGGCCGAGCCGTCGTCGCGCTGGTCGTCGGTGATGGCGACGAACGGTGCGTCGAACGTCGAGGCCGCGCCCCAGTAGAGCGCCGGATGGGCGTTGAAGATCTGCAGCCCGCTCATCAGCAGGATCGCGAGACAGACCACGTTGATCCAGTGCGCGAGCCGGATCACCAGCGGATGACGGAACATCCAGCGGCGGCGCATGGTCTCGACGACGTCGCCCTTTCCTAGGGCGCCCTTGCCCAACGCGGTTCCTGCGGCCACGGCGGATCCCCTCGTCCCGGTTCACACGACAACGCCCGCCCGGACGAACCGGACGGGCGCTCTCAAACTAACCCGGCGCGGGGCGCCGGGCGAGAAGACTACATGCCGCCCTGGCCGCTCATGCCACCCTGCGACTCCATCCCGGAGTTCATGCGCTTGGACCGCATCATCTTCTTGCTCTTCATGGGCTTCTTCATCTTCTTGGAGCTGCGCTTCATCGGGCGCTGCTCCTGGCCCATGTCGTCGCCCATCTGGCCCTGCTGCATCTGGCCGCCCATCGCCGGGTCCATCCCGGCACCGGGCTGCATGCCCTGCGCGAAGGCTCCCGACGACAGGCCGAGACCCAGCGAGAGGGCGCCGGCCGTGAGGAGAAGTCGAGCGTTCATGGCATTCCTTTCGTTTCGGCGGGCGAGACGGCGCTGCGCTCGGAAAGCGCGGGGCCGTCGCGTCGCCCACGGACAGGCTGGCAACGGCTCGGCCCTCGGATCGTTCAAATTTTTCTCGTTCACGGGCTCGCGAGGATCAGGAAATTCTCTTGGCCGCGCCCGGATTGGAGGAATGGTGTCGCGCGTGGCCAACAGCGCCCTCCGCCTCCTACCTGCCTCGACGGTGGTCGTTCCGGGGCGCCGAAGGCGAACCCGGAATCCATGACTGGCCTCGACGCCACACGTAAGCCGCGCATCACGGGTGGATTCGGGGTTCCGCTGCGCGGCCCCGGAATGACGGAGATGCCGGAGCAGAACGGACGCCCCCACCCTTGCTCGCCTTGCCGGGGCGACCGCCCGCACCTATAGCCACGGCCGACGCCGGAACCGCAGCATGACCGCCGAGATCGCACCCGCCTTCCCGCACCGTCACCTGCTCGGCATCGAAGGCCTGAGCCGGCCGGACATCGAAGCCCTGCTCGCCCGCGCCGACGACGCGGTGGCGCTCTCGCGACAGGTCGAGAAGAAGCGCACCACCCTGCGCGGCCGCACCCAGATCAACCTGTTCTTCGAGCCCTCGACGCGGACGCAATCCTCATTCGAACTCGCCGGCAAGCGGCTCGGCGCCGACGTGATGAACATGTCGGTCGCCTCCTCCTCGGTGAAGAAGGGCGAGACCCTGATCGACACCGCGGCGACGCTCAACGCCATGCGGCCCGACATCATCGTCGTGCGCCACCACGCCGCGGGCGCCGTGCATCTGCTCGCCCGCAAGGTCGATTGCGCCGTCGTCAACGCGGGCGACGGCGCCCACGAGCACCCGACCCAGGCGCTCCTCGACGCGCTCACGATCCGCCGCAACAAGGGCGAGATCGAGGGGCTGACGGTGGCGATCTGCGGCGATGTCCTGCATTCGCGGGTCGCCCGCTCCAACATCCTCCTGCTCAACGCGCTCGGCGCACGGGTGCGGGTGATCGGCCCCTCGACGCTCCTGCCGACCGGCGTCGCCCGCTTCGGCGTCGAGGTGTTCACCGACATGCGCGAGGGGCTCAAAGGCTGCGACATCGTCATGATGCTGCGCCTCCAGCGGGAGCGCATGAACGGCTCGTTCGTCCCCTCGGTGAAGGAGTACTTTCGGTACTACGGTCTCGATGGCGACAAGCTGGCTTTGGCCAAGCCCGACGCCCTGGTGATGCATCCGGGCCCGATGAACCGCGGCGTCGAGATCTCCTCCGAGATCGCCGACGGGGCGCAGTCGCTCATTCGCGAGCAGGTCGAGATGGGCGTGGCCGTGCGCATGGCGGTGCTCGAAGCGCTCGCCACGCACCTGCCGAACGGCTGATTCTTTTTCGGATTTCGACGCGTCGGACCGGACCCCGGAGGTTCGGGATGACCCGAGCCGTCATGGCGAGGCGGAGCCATCCAGGGCGCGCCGTCTCCGAAGAGGGTAGGGCGCTTCGACCGTGGCGTGGTCCGCCGTCGCGATTTTTTCGGGGAGCGCGGAGCTCTGGATGGCTCCGCCTCCAATGACGGCTCGAAACGGGCGCCGAGGCGCCTTCACTGCGGCTCAGCCCTGCCTCACGTGATGACATTCCCTCGCGTCACGGTCTGATCGACCACGATGCCCGGCGGGCGGTAGCGGTCGGCGTTGGCCACGCCCACCACCATGACCTCGCAGGCCAGGATCAGCATCAGGACGTGGCGACGGGCCAGCCGGCGGCGGGGCGCGGGGTGCGGCGTCTCCGGCATCGACGGGCAGGTCAAGGGGCGACTCCGGGCTGGTTAACAAACCCTTAACACTCCGAGGCGCGCTGTGCTCCCTCCCTCAGCACTCGACCGCGCCGGATGGTTAATCCGGCGGTGGACAAGCTGCCCGCCCGCGGCCTAAGCCGGCCCCTCGCGAGCGCCGGAGTCTTTTCGTGATGTGGGACAGCATCTTCCCGGACTTGGTGCCCGGCCTCCGGTCGAGCGATGCCGACCTCGCCCGGGCCGAGTCGGAACTCGGCTTCAGTCTGCCGGGCAGCTACCGCAGCTTCGCCCGCGAATGCGGCGCCGGGCGGATCGGCGGGCATGTCCGCCTGTTCACCCCCGTGCCGGTGGAGGCCGGCGACCTCGTCGCCCGCGCCCACCTGATCGCCCACGGCATCGCGGTGGCCATCGACGGCCTGAAGGGCGAGGGCGACGAGCCCCACCGCTTCACCGTGGAGGGCGATGCCGACGCGGACCTGATGGACCGGGCCTGCTTCTTCGGCGAGACCGCGCGCGGCGATTTCCTGTTCTTCGACGTGACGCCGGGTTTCCCCGAATACGATGTCTGGGTGCTCAACGCCGATCTGGAGACCGTGCATTTCGGCGGCGCCGACCTGCCGACCCTGGTGCGCGGGCTCCAGGGCCTGGAGGTGCTGCACATCCTCGGCGAGGGTGCCGGCCCGCTGCCCGCGACCTTCGAGGGCGACGACGCGGCGGCCCTCGAACGGCTCGGGACGACGGACGCGTGAACCGCGACGAGATCGCAGCCTTCGCCGAGGCCTCCGCCGGGCAGCCGCGGCTGATCGGGCTCGACCTCGGCACCAAGACCATCGGGGTCGCGCTGTCCGATGTCGGGCGCCGGATCGGCTCGCCGCTGGAGACGATCCGGCGGGTCAAATTCACCCCCGACGCGCAGCGCCTCGCCGCGCTCTGCGCGAAACACGGCGTCGGAGGACTGGTGATCGGTCTGCCGCTCAACATGGACGGCACCGAGGGGCCCCGCTCCCAGTCGAGCCGGAGCTTCGCCCGCAACCTGAAGCCGATCCTGCCGCTGCCGGTGCTGTTCTTCGACGAGCGCCTCTCCACCGCCGCCGTCACCCGCACGCTGTTGGAGGCCGACGCCTCGCGGGCGCGTCGGGGCGAACTCGTGGACAAGCTCGCCGCCGCCTACATCCTCCAGGCCTGCCTCGACGTGATGGGCGGGATGGCGCCGGGCGTCGGGTTCGAAGACGAGGACGATTAGCCCGCGGGCTTCTCCGCCACCAGCAGCAGCGAGGCGCCCTCGTCGCGGGTCTTCGGCACGGGCTTGATCTTCCATAAGAGCCAGCCGCCGAGGAAGCCGATCAGCGCCGAGGCGTGCCAGGCCCAGGAATGCCCGTAGTGCCGGTCGCGGCACTTCACCGGCGAGCAGCGCTCCATCCAGTAGACCAAGCCGTCGACATCGGCCCAGGGCGCTGTCTCGACCCGCGCGTTCACGAGCCCGACGCGGTTTGCCACCGCCAGCAGCGCGTCCTTGGTCCACCATGTCAGGTGGTGGGGCACGGCGTTGATGAGGTAGTTCGGGATGCGCGTATGCGCCGCCGGCACATGCGGCACGCCGATGATCACTTTTCCGCCCGGACGCACCGCCCTGACCATGTCGGTCAGCATGCCGACCGGGTCCTCGACATGCTCCAGCACCTGGAAGGCGCTCGCCACGTCGTAGGCGCCCTCCTGACCCTTCAGATGGTCCGTCAGGGTCTCGATCCGGGCCCAGTCGGAACCGGGTTCCCCGGAGAAGTGCGGGTCGAGCCCGGTGTAGCGGGCGTGGCGCACCTCGTGGCGGAAGGCGCCGAAGCCGCAGCCGACATCGAGCACCCGCGCCCCCTCGACCACATGCCGGGCGGCCAGCCGGAACTCCGCCCGCGGATGGCCCTCGCGGGGATAGTGGCGGATGTTCAGCCGGGCATAGAGGCTGGTGTAGAAGCCTGCATCGCCCTGGAGCATCGGATCGAAGAAGTAGAGCCCGGTCGGCGACTCCCACAGACCGAACCGGCGCGTGCCCTTGAAGCTCGGGCGCACATCGACCTTGAAGGTGTAGCGCCACAGGTCGGTCAGCAGGCGGGCGCTGACCCATTGCACGAGGCGGGTCGCGGGCTCACCGGTGACCGGGCAGGGCGGATGCGGTGTCGGAGGGGTTGGAGAGGCCATGGCGCCCGTTTCTGCGGCGGAAGCGGGCGCGGCACAAGCCAAACGGGCGTCAGCTCCGTTTCAGCACCCGCCGCGCGCCGTAGCCGGCCGCCGCCCACAGGAAGGCCGAGACCGTGCGGACGGGGAAGAAGGTCGGCAGGTCGGCGGCGACCGGGGCCGGCCAGGGCAGGCCGATCTTGGTCACGATCCAGGCGAACAGCACCGAGATCGCCAGCGCGGCGATGGCCGCGATGAACACCTTGCCGAACTGGTCGGCCTTCCAGCCGAGGATGAATGCGACCGCGATCAGCACCGGATCGAAGCCGGCGAGGATCCAGACCGAGAACGGATAGACCGGGACGACGGGGGGACCGTTCATACCCGGCTCAAGCCCACCACGCGGGGGGAAGTTTCATCCGCCCGGCCGCGTTCTCGATGGTTTGGGCCGCGGCGAACAGGGTCTCCTCATCGAAGGGCCGGCCGATGAGCTGGAGGCCGAGGGGCAGCCCCTGCGAATCGAGCCCGGCCGGCACCGCGATGCCCGGCAGTCCGGCCATGTTCACCGTCACGGTGAACACGTCGTTGAGGTACATCTGCACCGGGTCCGCGCTGGCCATCTCGCCCAGCCCGAAGGCGGCCGACGGGGTGGCCGGCGTGAGGATCGCATCAACACCCGCGGCGTAGGCCTGCTCGAAGTCGCGCTTGATCAGCGTGCGAATCTTCTGCGCCCGCACGTAATAGGCGTCGTAATAGCCCGCCGAGAGCACGTAGGTGCCGATCATGATGCGGCGCTTCACCTCGCGGCCGAAGCCCGCCGCGCGGGTGTTCTCGTACATCCCGGCGATGTCCTTGCCGGGCACGCGCAGGCCGTAGCGGACGCCGTCGTAGCGGGCGAGGTTCGAGGACGCCTCGGCCGGGGCGACGATGTAGTAGGCCGGCAGCGCATATTGCGTGTGCGGCAGCGAGATTTCCTTGATCGTCGCGCCCGCGGCCTTGAGCCATTCCGCGCCCTGGTCCCACAGGCGCAGGATCTCTTCGGGCATGCCCTCGACCCGGTATTCCTTCGGGATGCCGATGGTGAGCCCCTTCACGCCGCGGGAAATGGCGGCCTCGAAATCCGGCACGGGCAGATCCACCGAGGTGGTGTCGCGCGGGTCGTGCCCGGCCATGGAGCCGAGCAGGATCGCGCAATCCTGCACCGTGCGGGCGATCGGCCCGGCCTGATCGAGGGAGGAGGCGTAGGCGATGATGCCCCAGCGCGAGCAGCGCCCATAGGTCGGCTTGATGCCGACCGTGCCGGTGAAGGCGGCGGGCTGGCGGATCGAGCCGCCGGTGTCGGTGGCGGTGGCCCCCAGGCACAGATGCGCCGCGACCGCCGCCGCCGAGCCGCCCGAGGAGCCGCCGGGCACGAGCGCCACGTCCGAGCCGCTACGGCGCCAGGGCGAGATCGTGTTGCCGTAGGCGCTGGTCTCGTTCGACGAGCCCATGGCGAACTCGTCGAGGTTGAGCTTGCCCAGCATCACTGCGCCGTCGCGCCAGAGTTGGGTCGAGACGTTCGATTCGTAATGCGGCTCGAACCCTTCCAGGATCTTGGAGCCCGCGGTGGTGTGGACGCCCTGCGTCGCGAACAGGTCCTTGATGCCGAGCGGCAGCCCTTCGAGGGGCCGGGCCTCGCCCTTGGCGATCTTTTCGTCCGACACCTCGGCCATCTTCAGGGCGCGGTCGGGCGTACCCACGATGTAGGCGTTGAGCGCATCCGCCTTCTCGATGGCGTCGAGATGCGCCTGCGCGATCTCGCGGGCGGAGAAATCCTTCGCCTTCAGCCCGTCTCGGGCCTCGGCCAGGGTGAGTTCGTTGAGTGCCGTCATGAGCGTTCCAGATCGCCGTACCGAATCCCGCAGGGGCAGCCCCTCGCCGGAGCAGACGCTCCGGCGAGTCGCAAAAGGCTACTCGACGACCTTGGGAACGAGGAAATAATTGTCTTCGGTGTCGGGGGCGTTGGCGACGACGTCGCTCGCCCGGCCGCCGTCGTTCACGACGTCCTCACGCTTCTTCATGCGCATCGGCGTCACCGAGGTCATCGGCTCGACGCCGGTGACATCGACCGCGCCGAGCTGCTCGACGAAGGCCAGGATCGCGTTGAGCTCGCCCTGGAGCGGGCCGACCTCCTCGTCCGTGACCGCGATGCGCGCCAGATGCGCGATGCGCCGTACCGTCTTCTCGTCGACCGACATGCCGCCCGTGGAAAAGTTCGAAAAAGCCCGCCGGACAAGGCCAGCCGGCATCGGCCGGGCTATAGCACCGGGTTTCGCGGCCCGGCAACGGCGAGTGGCCGGATCGCCGGAGGCGCGCGCCCGCTTCCCGCCCGAGCGCGAGCGTTGTAGTCGGCCTCCGCGACGCCGGGGAGCCGCGCTTGACATGCCGCCACGCGACTTCGACCTTGATCTCCAGGCGATCCGCCGACGCCTGGAGCGTGAAGGCTGGCGGATCGTGAAATCGCGAGGCGGCCACGATGTCTACCGGCATGCCGACCGGATGCACCATATCGCGGTCCCGCGCGGGCGCGGCGACCTACCCGTTGGAACCGCACGCTCGATCGCCCGCGCCGCGGGCTGGACTGCCTGAGAGGCCGCGCGCATGATCCGCTACATCGGCATCTTGGAGAAGGAGCCGGGCTCGCTCTGGGGCCTGTGGTTCCCCGACCTGACCGGCTGCACCGTCGCCGCCGAGACGGCCGAGAGCGTGCTCGAACAGGCCCCGGCCGTGCTGCGTCTGTGGCTCGAAGCGGAAGCCGACGAGGGACGCGCGCCGCCGCTCGGCCGCAGCCTCGACATCCTGCGCGGCGAGCGCGAAGTCGCCGAGGCGCTCGCGGCCGGACACGCCGCCGTCGTGGTTTCGACCGACGAGGACGCGCTTCTCGACGAGGCGGCGCTCGGCGCCATCGACGCCGCCGCCGAGCGCCGGGGCATGTCCCGTCAGCGCTTTATTCGACAGGTCCTGCTGGAACAGGCTGAGGCCTGAGCCGGACTCCGATCGATCCTCACAGCGAACCGTCGCGGGATGCTGAGCCTCTGGTTATGGCTGCAACACTGGTTTACCGACGTGCCGGGCTTCTGGAGGATGCTCGGACGCATCGTCGTGACCGCAATCGGCTCGATCGTGGCTCTGTTCCTCGCCGGAATGGCGCGGGGCTGGGACGGCGATACCTTCGCGACGTGTGCGACCGCAGCCATGGGCGGAATCTGGGTATGGGTCGGTTGGATCATGCATCAGCACGGCCCGCGGTGGCGGACTAAGAGTGCCTCACAAAACTCCCGTCCACCGCCTGCTCCGTCTTCGGGCGCGACAGAGCGGCGGGAGTTTTGTGAGAGACACTAAGGCGGATCGATCGCACGGGGATTTTAGAAAAGGCCGATGACAGTCGCTCCGCTTCTCCTCTCGAACGCCCACCTGCTCGATCCGGCCACCGGCCGCGAGGGCCCCGGCGCCGTGCTGGTGCAGGGCGGGCGCATTCAGGATGTCGCCTGGGGCGCCTTCCCCGGCGCGCCGGACGGCTCACAAAAAATCGATTGCGGCGGGCACGTGCTGGCGCCGGGGCTGATGGATCTGCGCGCCTTCGTCGGCGAGCCCGGCGCGGAGCACCGCGAGACCCTGGCCTCGGCGAGCGCCGCCGCCGCCGCCGGCGGCGTCACCACGCTGGTGTGCATGCCGGACACCAATCCGGTGATCGACGGGCCGCCCATCGTCGACTTCGTGCTGCGCCGCGCCCGCGACACCGCCTGCGTCAACGTCCTCCCCGCCGCCGCCATCACCAAGGGCTTGGCGGGCCGCGAGATGACCGAGTTCGGCCTGTTGCAGGAGGCCGGGGCGGTGGCCTTCACCGACGGGCTCAAGGCGGTGACCAACGCCCAGGTGATGCGCCGCGCGCTCACCTACGCCCGCGATTTCGGCGCGCTCCTCATGCAGCATGTCGAGGAGCCCGATCTGGCCGCGGAAGGCGTGATGAACGAGGGCGAGATGGCCTCCCGCCTCGGGCTGATGGGCGTGCCGCGCGAGGCCGAGACGATCATGCTGGAGCGCGACATCCGCCTCGCGCGCCTCACCGGCGGGCGCTACCACGCGGCGATGATTTCCTGCGCCGATTCCGTTGAGATCGTGCAGCGGGCGAAAGAGGCGGGCCTGCCGGTCACCTGCGGCGTCTCGGTCAACAACCTCGTGCTGAACGAGGGCGACATCGGCCACTACCGCACCTTCTGCAAGCTCTCGCCGCCGCTGCGGCGCGAGGACGACCGGCAGGCGGTGATCGCCGCGCTCAACGAGGGCGTGATCGACGTGATCGTCTCCGACCACAACCCGCAGGACGTCGAGACCAAGCGCCTGCCCTTCGCCGAAGCCGCCGACGGGGCGCTCGGCATCGAGACCCTGCTCGGCGCCTCGCTCCGCCTGCTCCACACCGGCGACGTGTCCCTGCCACGGCTGCTCGCCGCGCTCTCGGCCAACCCCGCCAAGCTGCTCGGCCGCGAGGCCGGACGCCTCGCGCCGGGCGCTCCGGCCGACCTCGTGCTGATCGACCCCGACCTGCCCTACGTGCTGGACAAGCGGCAGCTGAAGTCGCGCTCCAAGAACTCGCCCTTCGACGAGGCGCGGCTCCAGGGCGCGGCGGTGCTGACGCTGGTCGGCGGCCGGGTCGTCCACCGCTCCGATCTTTTCGCGGTTGCCGCATGACGACGCTTCTGGATGCCGGCTGGCCGCTGCTCCTCGGCGCCCTCGCGTTCGGCTACGCCCTCGGCTCGATCCCGTTCGGGCTGATCCTCACCAAGGTCGCCGGCCTCGGCGACGTGCGGGCGATCGGATCGGGCAATATCGGCGCGACCAACGTGCTGCGCACCGGCCGGAAAGGTCTCGCCGCCGCGACTTTGCTCGGCGACGCGTTGAAGGGCACCGCCGCCGTGCTGATCGCCGGATATTGGGGGGAGGGGCCGGCGCTGGCCGCTGGGCTCGGGGCCTTCCTCGGCCATCTCTTCCCGGTCTGGCTCGGCTTCAAGGGCGGCAAGGGGGTCGCGACCTTCATCGGCATCCTCATCGCCATGAGCCCGCCGACGCTTCTGGCCTTCGCGGCGATCTGGCTCGGCCTGGCCTTCACGCTGAAATACTCCTCGCTCGCCGCGCTGGCGGCCTCGGCGGCCACGCCCCTCGTGCTGTGGGCGCTGGGACACGGACACGTTGCGGCGCTCTTCCTCGTGCTCGCCGCCCTGCTATGGTGGAAGCACGCCCCCAACATCCGCCGGCTCGCGGCCGGCACCGAGGGGCGGATCGGGCAGAAGGGCTGATGCCGACTCCCGGACGAGCGGGGAGTTTTTCGATGCAGCTCACCGACGCGCAGCGCCTCGACTGGCTGCGCCTGATCCGCACCGAGCGGGTCGGCCCACGCACCTTCCGCGGCCTGATCAACCGCTTCGGCAGCGCGGCGGCGGCGCTGGACGCCCTTCCAGACCTCACCAAGCACACCGGCAAGCCCATCGTCCCGGCCGCCAAGGCGCAGATCGAGCGCGAGATGGCCGCCGCCGCCCGGCTCGGCGTGCGCTACGTCGCCATGGGCGAGGCGGAGTACCCGAAAAGCCTGCACGCCACCGACACCGCGCCGCCGCTGATCGCACTGCGCGGCGAGGCGAGTGCCCACCTCAAACCATCCGTCGCCATCGTCGGCTCGCGCAACGCCTCAACCGCCGGCCTCGCCTTCACCGAGCGGCTCGCGACCGGCCTGGCGGAAGCCGGTCTTGTCGTCGTCTCGGGGCTCGCCCGCGGCATCGACGCCCGCGCCCACCGCGCCTCGCTCAAAGGCGGCACCGTGGCGGTGATCGCGGGCGGGCACGACAAGATCTATCCCGACAGCCACCGGGGCCTCGTCAATGAAATCCTGGAGGCGGGCGGTGCCATCCTCGCCGAGATGCCGATGGGCTGGGTGCCGCGCGGGCGCGACTTTCCCCGGCGCAACCGCATCATCTCGGGGCTCGCCCTCGGCACCGTCGTGGTCGAGGCCGCGCGCCGCTCCGGCTCGCTCATCACCGCGCGCTTCGCCCTCGAACAGGGCCGCGAAGTCTTCGCCGTGCCGGGCTCGCCCCTCGATCCGCGCGCCGAGGGCACCAACGACCTGATCCGCCAGGGCGCGACCCTGGTGGCGGAGGTGGAACACGTGCTGACCGTCATCGAGCCCCTGATCTCCGGCGATACGGGCCATGCCGGCGGCGTCGCCGACCGACCGGACGCGGAGGAACCCGATTACTGGGACGAGATCGACCTCGACGGCACCGGCCCGCGCCCGGTGGTGGCGGCCATGCGCGAGGAGCCGGCGCCGTTCCGTGCCGCGCCCGACGCCGATCCCGGCGAGGCCGGCGCACGTCTTCTCGCAGCGCTGAGCCCGGCCCCCGTCGGCACCGACGCGCTCGCCCGCGCCACCGGGCTGCCGGTGCGGGTGGTGCATTCGCTGCTCTTGGAACTCGAACTCGACGGCCGGATCGAGCGGCACGGCAGCGGCACGGTCTCGCTGCTGTCGCGGGCGTGAACCCACGGCCGTCATTCCGGGGCGCGAAGCGAAGCCGGAATGACGATGAGGAGTGGAAAATCGAGGCGGGCGGACGTATCGGCCTATGCCATCCAGCCGGGTTTTGCCCCCAATCCACATTGAGCCCGGTTAACCTTTGCGCAATTTATTTCATTTGCCCGCCCTCGGCCCCCACCGTTAAATCGCAACCGGAGCAAGGGAATCGGCGGCCCCCAAGGCCCGCTGCTCTCCAATCCCCCAAAACCGGGCGAACATGCCCCGGACCGGTCTCCCGCAGGCGGAAGTCCGGTGTCCGTAGCCCTCCGCCTGCCGGCCATCGGGTGCGAACCGGGATGTCCGCGGGGTGCAGGACGTCGCGAGCGTGATGCGGATTCTCTTACGCCACCGCCCCTCCGCCGGACGACGGCTGACCCGCACGGCGGCCGTCGCGCTCGCCCTCAGCCTGTCGTCCACCGCCGTCCTGGCCTATGCCGACCTGCTGCCGGACCGGTTCGACCTCGGCCTGTTCGACGACGAGCCCGCGCCGGTGCCGGGCAGCCTGCCGCGGGTCGCCCAGCGCATCGCCGCCGGCGAGTCGCTGCGGATCGTCGCCTTCGGCTCGTCCTCGACGGAAGGCATCGGCGCCAGCACCCGCGCCGCCTCCTACCCGGCCCGGTTGGAGGCGCTGCTGCGCCGCGCCCTGCCGCAGCTCGCCGGCGACATCCTGGTCGAGAACCGCGGCATCGGTGGCGAGGCCGTGGACGAGATGCTGGCCCGCCTCGACCGCGACGTGATCAAGCCGGCGCCCGACCTCGTGATCTGGCAGACCGGCAGCAACGATCCCCTGCGCGGCATCTCGCTGACCCATTTCCGCACGGCGACGCAGGCCGCGGTCGCCCGCATCCGCGAGGCCGGCATCGACGTGGTGCTGATGGAGCCGCAATGGTGCCCGGCCCTCGACGCCACGCCCGGCGCCGACCGCTTCCGCGACGCCGTGCGCGACATCGGCGCCGAACTCGGCGTGCCGGTGATCCGCCGCTCCGATCTGATGCGCGGCTGGATCGCCCAGAGCCGGCTCACCCGCTCCGAACTGTTCGCCAAGGACGGCCTGCACATGGCCGACGGCGGCTATGCCCTGCTGGCCGAGGCCGCCGCAGCGGAAGTGGTGCGCGGCGCGGACGCGGCCGAAGACGACCCCGAGCCGGGTCCGACGGTGGCGGAGTGAGGCAGGCCGCGCGGCGGCTTCTCATCGGGTTCCTGTCGATCCTCGCCGCGGAGCCCGCCGCCGCCCTCGACGCGCGCCTGCTGCCGGAGCGCCCGGCCTACGCCCGCAGCCGTGGCTGCACCGACGCCGCCGTGGCCCTGCCCGCGCGGAAAAGCACGCATCCGCTGGACGGACGCATCAGCCCCGATCCGGCGCGCTCGCCGATGAGCCAGGGCGACAGCGCAATCTGCTTCGCCTACGCCACCGCCGACATGATCTCGCAGCGGGTCGGCGTCACGGTCTCGGCGCTGGATGTCGCCACCCGCTACTATTTCGCCGACCCCGCCGGCCTGTTTCGGAGCCGCGACCGGGCCCTGCGGACATACCTGAACGCCCACCCCGATCTCGCCGAAGAGATCGCCGAGAGCCGCAACGACACGGAAGCCTCCAAGGAGCGCAACCCCATACGAAAGCCGTTCTTCGACAAGCTGGAGGACGGGCAGGAGGAGGCCGCGGCCCTCCTCTACAATCTCGGGGGCCTGTGCCCCGACCGCGACCTGCCCTCGTTCGACGGCTACGGCCAGCACCTGCGCACCTTTGCCGCCTTACGCTGGCGCAGCCGGCTCGCCCCGAAGATGAGCTGGCGCAGCCTCGGTGGCACGGTCGACCGGCTGCGCGACCCCGCCACCGACGCCTTCAACGCCGGCTGGATCGCCCATGTCGAGCGGCGCTGCCGTCGAACACCCCTGCCGGTGCCGCTGCTGCCGGTCTCGGAATCCATCGCCGACAACCAGCTCGACTTCATGGAGCGGGTAAAGAGCGCCGACCCGGCCCTCGCCCAGGGCACCGATCGGCTGATGGCGATGATCGACTACGCGCTCGATCACGGCCGCCTGCCGGTGGTCGGCTATTCCTGGTACGTGCTGGAGGAGCGCGATCCGAAGGACCCCGACCTCGCCGCCGACCATTCGAGCCCGATCCTCGCCCGGCGGACAGCGGGCGGGCGCTGCCAATATCACCTGCAGGACAATACCGGCGAGTACTGCGCCCGGATGCAGCCAGGCATCCGCGAGCGGTGCGAACTCGGCCGGGTCTGGCTCGACGAGGCGGAGCTGCGCGCCTCGCTCTACAGCGTGATTTATCTGCGGTAGGCTGACTGGGCGAAGGGGAGGGACCATGACGCTCGAGATCGGCCTCCTGGTCTTCCCGCGGGTGCAGCAGCTCGACCTGACCGGGCCCTACGAGGTGTTCGCCACGCTGCCCGATGCCCGCGTCCATCTCGTCTCAAAAGACCTCGCGCCGGTCACCAGCGCCACCGGCCTCGTGCTCACCCCGACCACGACCTTTTGGGAGTGTCCCGCCCTCGACGTGCTGTGCGTGCCGGGCGGCGTGGGCGTGAACGCCCTGATGGAGGATGAGGCGACCCTCGACTTCGTCCGGCGTCAGGCTTCGGGTGCCCGCTACCTCACCTCGGTCTGCACCGGCGCCCTGGTGCTCGGCGCCGCGGGCCTTCTCGTGGGACGGCGCGCCACGACGCACTGGGCCGCGCACGACCTGCTCGCCGCCTTCGGTGCGGTGCCGGTGGAAGAACGCGTGGTGCGGGACGGCAACCTCGTCACCGGCGGCGGCGTCACCGCAGGCATCGACTTCGCCCTGACGTTGGCTGCCGAACTCACCGATCCGGCCACCGCCCAGGCGATCCAGCTCCAGCACGAATACGCCCCGGCCCCGCCCTTCGACGCGGGAAGGCCGGAAACCGCCGGCCCTGCCATCACCGCCGCCGTGCGGAAAAGGCTCGCGGCGAGCCGGGCCGAGCGCGAGGCGATCGTGGCGCGGATCGTTTCGCGGCAGGTACAATCGGATTGATCGCTGCGGAGGCCGCCGCTCCCCCTCTCCCCGCACGCGGGGAGAGGGTCGCGACGACCCTGTTGTCGTCGCGACAAGCGGTAGCGGAGGTGAGGGGGACTCGACGGAAGAGACCCGTCCGGGATCGCCCCCTCACACCTCGGCTGCCGCCTCGCTTCGGCGACGACAGGGTCGCCGAAGCCCTCTCCCCGCGTGCGGGGAGAGGGGATGCCCGTCCCACCGAATTGGTCGAACGGATACCGCTGGGCGAACGAAAAACCCCGCCGCGGGGTCCGCGGCGGGGCGATTGAAAAAACTCGAAAGGCGTTGCGCTTACTTCGGCGCGGCGCTGGCGGCCGGAGCGGCCGGGGCGGGGGCGGCGCCGCCCTGCTGCTCCAGCTTCTTGCGCATGTCGTCGCTGCGCTTCTCCATCTCGGCCTGGAGCTTCTTCTGCTGCTCCTCCAGCACCTTCGGGTCAACGGCCGGACCGTCGAAGGCCTTGCCGAAGCCGGCGAGCGGCACGGCGAACACGACCTCGCGCTGGGTCTGGTTCTGCACCGAGACGTTGAGCGTGCCGCCCTTCTTGAAGGCCGCGAGCAGCTCGTTGGAGACGGCCGGGGCCTCGGCGAAGCAGCCGTTGGGGAAGCAGACGGCGAACTTGCCGGCCGTGGTCTCCTTGCCTTCGACGCTGAAGCGGATGCCCGGCGCGAGCATCAGGCCGAGCGGCAGGAGGAAGCGGACGACCTTCACCTCCTGCTTCGCCGTGGGGTTCTTCATGTCGTAGAGCGCGACCGCCATCACCGGCTGGCCGGAATCCGACACGAAATCGCGGGTGGTGTAGCAGACGTCGGTGCCGGACGCGTTGTCCTTGCCGCAGACCTTGGTCCAGTCGGCCTGGCTCGGCTCCGATTTCACGTTGATGATCTGCGGGCCGGTCTGCTGGGCCTGCTGCCCGGCGGGCGCCGCCGGCTGGGACTGGGCCGGAGCGGGCGTCGGGGCCGGGGCCGCCGGCTTCTTGGCAGGTGCCTGGGCGAAGGCGGTCGCGCTGAGGCCGGCCCCGAGGCTCGCCATGGCGAGGAAGGCGGCCACGCGCAGCGGGCGCGCGGAATGCTTGGCCATGGAAGACTTGGCAAGGAACATCGGCGTAATGACCCCTTTGGCGGATGTCGCGTGGGACGCGGCGCCTCTTTGCAGGATGCGCACCGGTCTGACGAAAAATGCGGTCCGACCCGTCGTCTGAGGATGGGCCCCCGGCGCGCGAAGCGCGCCCGGACGAGCGGGCGGCCTGCTTTCCCCTCGAATGAGGCGAAGGCATGACGCCTGCGCCGTACACGCCCCGGCCCGGAGGCTCAAGCGGGGAGCGGACGCACTTCGTCTAGAACAGGGCCGCGACGCCGCCCATGATCGCGCGCGGCAGGCCCAGCGTGGCGTAGCAGTTCTGGAACGCGCGGTCGTAATAGGTCGCGTCGAGCAGGTTCTCGAGGTTGAGGTAGACCTTCACCTCCGGCGTGATCCAGTCATACGCGATCAGATTGAGAGTCGTGTATTCGGGCAGGCGGAACGTCGCCGCCGCCGTCCCGGCGTTGCGGGCGCCGACATGGGTGAGCCCGCCGCCGAGCCCGAGCCCGCGCAGGTCGCCGCCCTGGACCTCGTAGACGCTCTGCACCGCGAGGCTGTTCGTCGGCACGTTGGCGAGGCGGGTGCCGACCGGGATGTTGCGGTTGTTGTCGCGCGTCCCGGCGGCATCGGCGTGGGTATCCGTGCCGAACACCCGCCAACCCGGCGCGAGATAGCCGGCGACGCTGAGGTCGAAGCCGCGGCTGCGCACCTCGCCGGCCGCGACGAAGGCGTTCACGTCGAGCGGGTCGGTGTTCGCCTTGAACCCGAACCGTATTTTTCGTTTTTGTCGAACATCACAGCAGCGAGGGACTCGGACCGGCACGTCGATCGGCAGCGGTGACGATGCAGCGACATTCACGGTCAAGCCTACGTGAGCCGCGCTGCGAACGGCCTCCTCCGAACCGTTCCAGACATGGCCTGCGTCGGTTTTGAGGGATTCCAAAAGATCGTTTTCGCGGTGCGGGATTATGGCCGATGGGCCACAGGCGCTCGCGTGCCGTCAGAACATCCGGCTGTAGCGGGCGGTCTCCCAAGCACCGACCGCGTGGTGGTACTCGGCCCATTCGCGGCCCTTGGCCTGGACGAAGGCCTCGCGCAGGCCCGGTCCCAGCGTCCGCCCTACGAGCGGGTTGGCGGCGAACGCCTCCACCGCCTCGCGCAGGGTCTGCGGCAGGGGGCCGATGCCGCGGCGGCGGCGCTCGGCTGGATCGAGAGTGGCGAGGTCGTCGGCGTTGGGCGGGCCGGGATCGATCCGCTCGCGGATGCCCTCCAGCCCGGCAGCGAGCATCAGCGCGGCGGCGAGATAGGGGTTCACCGCCCCGTCCGGGATGCGGTTCTCCAGGCGCCCCCCGCCGGTCGGCACCCGCAGGGCGTTGAGGCGCACATTGCCGCCGTAGCTGTTGAAGGTCGGCGCCGGGCCGACGACCGACGTGCCGTTGACGGAGGACATGCGTTTGTAGCTGTTCACCGTCGGCGCGAAGGCCGCGCACAGGCCCCGCCCGTGCCGCAGCACGCCGCCGAGGAAGTGGAGCCCGGTCTCGGACAGCCCGAGCCCGTGCGAATCCTCCCCCACCGAGCCCGCGAAGGCGTTCGCGCCGGTGTCGAGGCGGCGCAGCGACAGGTTGAAGTGGGCGCCGTTCCCGGACCCGTCGGCGAAGGGTTTGGGCATCGTCGTGGCAACGAGGCCCTCGTCCTCCGCGTAGTGCTTGATCATCGTCCGGAACAGGATCAGCCGGTCGCAGGTGGTCAGGGCGTCACTGTAGCGGATGTTGAACTCGAACTGGCTCTGTCCGGCCTCGTGCGAGACAGCTTCCAGCCCCCAGCCGAGGTTCCGGATCGCGCCCGCGACCCGTTCGAGCCAAGTGCGGCCGGCCCGGAGCCCGCCGAGGTCGTAGCAGGGCCATTCGACCCCGCCGGGCTGCGGCAGTTCCAGTCCGCCGTCCGCGCCCCGGCGCAGCAGCGACACCTCGCACTCGATGCCTAGGTCGCAGGCGAAGCCCATCGCCTCGGCCTCGGCGAGCACGGTCTTCAGCACGAAGCGGGTCGACATTGGAAACGGCTTGCCCTCGACCGCGAGGTCGGCGGGCGCCCAGGCCCGGTCCGGCTCCCAGGGAAGCCGGATCAGCCGCGACAGGTCGGGGAGCGCCGTGACCTCGTCCGTCTCCTGCCACGAGCCGAACCCCTCCATCGAATAGGCGGTGTGCCGCTCGGCCCCCGCCGCCCATTCGGACAGCCGCTCCAGCGGCACGAGCTTGCCCTTCGGCAGGCCGTGGAGATCGACGAAGGCCGCCACGAGGGTGCGGACGCCGCTCGCGTGCAACTCGTCGTGAAGGGCGCGCAGGCCGTCGTCGGTCATTCGGAAAGCTTTCAAGAAAGGCGGCGCCCGCAACCGCGGGCGCCGGGGGCGTTTCAGTCCTTCACGATCACCTTCGTGCCGACCTTCACCCGGTCATAGAGATCGACCACGTCCTTGTTGGTCATGCGGATGCAGCCCGAGGAGACCGCCGCGCCCATCGTCTCCGGCTCGTTGGAGCCGTGGATGCGGTAGAGCGAGGAGCCGAGATACATCGCCCGCGCGCCGAGCGGGTTGTCCTGGCCGCCGGCCATGTAGCGCGGCAGGTCGGGGCGGCGGGCGAGCATCTGCGCCGGGGGGCGCCAATCCGGCCATTCCTTCTTGCCCGTGACCGTCTTGGTGCCCGACCACGAGAAGCCGCGCCGCCCGACGCCGACGCCGTAGCGGATCGCCGCGCCGCCGCCGAGCACGTAGTAGAGCCGGCGCTGCGAGGTCGAGACCACGATGGTGCCGGGCCGCTCCTTGCCGGCGTACGCCACGGTCTCGCGCGGAATCGCCTGGGTCTTGAACACGTTGATGAAGTCGGCGATCGGCCCGCTGTCGAGCAGGTCGGCGCGGGCGGGCGCGGCGGCGCCCATGGTGCCGGCGAGGGCCAAAGCCGCCGCGAGGCGCGGCCATCTCGAATGAAGCCGCGGATGACGGTTCGTCACGGTCGAGTCCTCCTCGAAGGTCGGCCCGGCGCGCTCCCGCGGCCGGGCCATACCGGGTTCTGGGCCCGGGGAGGGGGCAGGAGGAAGGCAAAATCGTGTGATTTCGGCAACACCTGCGGCGAATGGGATGCCGCCCTGCGTCGCGGTGATGACGGTCCGTTTACCGTCACGGGCGATGCTGGGCCGGCAAGTTCGTATGATTCCTGACGTTCTCGGAGACGAATCGTCCCTCCAAGCGCAGGTCGGCCAGAATGTCGCAGTCGATTGAACGGAACGGTTTCCTCCCCCACACTCGCATCACCGTGACGCTTCTCACCCGCACAGTCCGTTCAGGCCCCGCGACCGCAGGCCCCTCGACCCGTCTCGTCCTGACCTTCCTGGCCGGGCTGATGAGCCTGCTCGTGGTGGTCGGGCTGCCCGTCGATGCGTCCTTCGCGGCCAGCCCCCTGCACGAGACCGCCTTCGAGCAGCGCCCGACCCAGGAGCCGGCCACGGGCCAGCGCGTGGAGCGCGTCGCCCACGATCTCGAGGAATCGGAGACGCATTGGCGCCTCGGCCCGGCGCCGGTCGGCCCGGTGCCGGAGGTGGCCGGCGCGAGCGGCCGTCCCTGCTCCGACGCCACGCCCGCCGGGACCGACCATCCGCTGATCGAGCGCCCGCCCAGGGCCTGAGCCGTCGCGGCGGCGCATCGGGGCCGGCAGCCCCCACCGTCGTGGGAATGCCAAACTTGAGCCCCAGGATGCGCCCGACCGTAAATGGCCGCGCCGCGCGGCCGTCTCCCTCACGGATGCACCCTTGAGCATCCTTCCGACGGGCCCTTGAGACCAGCCGTCTCACGCTCTGGCCCGGCGATTGCCACGGCCCCGACACGCCCCTCCGGGGCCGGCCGTGATCCATGACCGAAGGGCCGCCCGCCGCGCCGCGGGTGCCCTTGCGTGTCGAGCGTATCGTAAGGAGCAACCTCATCGTGACGCCGTCCCCCCAGACGCCCGAGCCTCTCCCCGGCACCGCCGGGTCCGAGACCGGGCGCCCCCGCTCCCGCTGGACCGTTCCGGCGACGCTGCTGGTCAGCGCCGTGTTGGTCGCGGTCTCGGCCTGCAACGAGCAGAAGGCCGCCGCCCCGGTGCCGGGCCCGCCGCCGGAGGTCAGCGTCGTCAGCGTCAAGCCGCAGCCGATCCCTTACGTCCGCGATCTGCCCGGCCGCGTCGCGCCGATGCGCATCGCCGAGGTGCGCTCCCGCGTCTCCGGCCTCGTGGTGAGGCGTCTGTTCGAGCAGGGCAGCCAGGTCAACGAGGGCGACGTCCTCTACAAGATCGATCCGGCCCCCTATCAGGTCGAGCTCGCCAGCGCCGAGGCGACGCTCGCCAACCGCGAGGCCGCCCTGGTGCTCGCCAACCAGCAGGCCGATCGCCTGGAGACCCTGCTCGCCCGCAACACCGCGAGCCAGGCGCAGTACGACACGGCGTTCGCCGCCAAGAAGCAGGCCGAGGCCGAGGTCGCCGGCGCCAAGGCGGCCCGCGACCGGGCCAAGCTCAACCTCTCGTGGACCGAGGTGCGCGCCCCGATCTCCGGCCGCATCGGCCGGGCGCTGCTGACCGAGGGCACGCTGATCGAGTCCGGCACGACCGGCGTGCTGGCGACGATCCAGCAGCTCGACCCGATCTACGTCGACATCACCCAGTCGGTCGGCGAGCTGAACAAGCTGCGCCGCGATATCGCCTCGGGCGAGCTGTCGAAACTCGCCCACGATACGGCGAACGTCCATCTCATCATGGACGACGGCACGCTCTACGGCTCGGCCGGGCGCCTGCTGTTCTCCGACGTCACCGCCGACCCGAGCACCGGTCAGGTGACGCTCCGCGTGCTGTTCCCCAACCCGCACGACGAGCTGTTCCCCGGCATGTATGTCCGCGCCCGGATCAAGCAGGGCATCGATTCCGACGCCATCGCGGTGCCGCAGCAGGCGATCCAGCGCTCCAACGACGGCAAGCCCGAGGTCTGGGTCGTCAAGGACGACGGCAAGGTCATGCTCCAGCCGGTCGAGGTCGGCCCCGTCGTCGGCGGCAACTGGCTGATCCGCGAAGGGCTGGAGGCCGGCCAGAAGGTCGTGGTCGAAGGCTTCCAGAAGATCGTCGCCGGCACCGAAGTGAAGTCCGTGCGCTGGAAGACGGACAACTCGACCGACGCCGGCAAGCCGGTCGATTCCGACAGCCACGACACCGACGGCCAGGACAAGCAGCACGACAAGGAGGCCGCCACCGGCTCGGTCGCCCAGCCCGTCGTCGCCCACCAGTTCCAGGACTGATTTTTTCGATTTTCGGGACTGCGCCGACCCATCACCTCCCACCCACGCACCTCAGGATGAGGGGGTGGGTGGGATGCAGGGGAGGAAAGTCCTCAGCGCCCGCGCCCTCGGCGGACCCACGGGTCCGTCGCTCTTAAAAAATCGATAGGACGCACCGAGCCCCATGGCCCGCTTCTTCATCGACCGCCCGGTCTTCGCCTGGGTCGTCGCGCTGTTCATCATCCTCGGCGGCGTGCTGTCGATCCCGATGCTGCCGGTGGCGCAGTATCCCGTGATCGCCCCGCCCTCGATCGCGCTCTCGACCGCCTTCCCCGGAGCCTCTGTAGAGAGCCTCTACACCGGCACCACCCGACTCATCGAGGACGAGCTGAACGGCGCGGCCGACATCATGAGCTTCGAATCGACCACCGATTCGTTCGGCTCGATCAACATCACGGCGACCTTCCAGCCCGGCACCGATCCGGCGCTCGCCTCGGTCGAGGTGCAGAACCGCCTCAAGCGCGTCGAGGCGCGCCTGCCCGCGGAAGTCCGCCAGAACGGCATCCTCGTCGAGGAGGCTTCCGCCGCGACCCTCAACATCATCACGCTGGTCTCGACCGACGGGAAGATGGACGAGATCGGTCTCGGCGACTTCCTGATGAGGAACGTCCTCAACGAGATCCGCCGCATCCCGGGCGTGGGCCGCGCGACCCTCTACTCGACGGAACGTAGCTTGCGCGTCTGGGTCGATCCCGACAAGCTGCGCGGCCTCTCGCTCACGCCCGACGACGTGACCGACGCGATCCGCAACCAGAACATCCAGATCGCATCCGGCGCCGTCGGCGCGCAGCCGAGCCCGGTCGATCACGCCACCTTCGCCCCCATCGTGGTGAAGGGCCAGCTCAGCACCGTGGAGGATTTCGGCGCCATCGTGCTGCGGGCCAATTCCGACGGCTCGAACGTGCGCCTGCGCGACGTCGCCCGGATCGAACTCGGCGGCGACGCCTACCAGTTCTCGACCCGCCTCAACGGCGGCGAGGCGGCCGGCATCTCGGTGACGCTGGCACCCGACGGCAACGCGCTGGAGACAGCGAGCGCCATCCGCGCCAAGATGGAGGAGCTGTCGCAGTTCTTCCCGCCGGGCCTGAAGTGGGACATCCCCTACGACATCACGCCGGCCGTGAAGGCCTCGATCAAGAAGGTCATGATGACCCTGGTCGAGGCGGTGATCCTCGTGTTCATCGTGATGTTCCTGTTCCTGCAGAACATCCGCTACACCCTCATCCCGACCATCGTCGTGCCGATCGCCCTGATGGGCACGGTGACCGTGATGCTGCTCGCCGGCTTCTCGATCAACGTGCTGACGATGTTCGGCATGGTGCTCGCCATCGGCATCCTCGTGGATGATGCCATCGTCGTGGTCGAGAACGTCGAGCGCATCATGGCCGAGGAGGGGCTCTCCCCGAAGGAGGCCACCCGCAAGGCGATGAGCCAGATCACCGGCGCGATCATCGGCATCACGCTGGTGCTGGTCGCGGTGTTCATCCCGATGGCGTTCTTCCCCGGCTCGGTCGGCATCATCTACCGCCAGTTCTCCATCGCGATGGTGACCTCGATCGGCTTCTCGGCGCTGCTCGCCCTGTCGCTGACGCCCGCGCTCTGCGCCACCTTCCTCAAGCCCATCGAGAAGGGCCACGGCCACGCGAAAAAAGGCTTCTTCGGCTGGTTCAACCGGATCGTCGACCGCGAGACCGCCCGCTACGGCCGCGGCACCGCGTGGTGCATCAAGAAGTCCGGCCGGGTGATGGTGATCTATCTCGCGCTGGTCGCCGGCACCGGCTTCGCCTTCATGCGCCTGCCCGAGGGCTTCCTGCCGATCGAGGATCAGGGCTTCTTCACCGTCGATATCCAGACCCCGCCCGGCGCCTCGTTCAACCGGACGCAAGGGGCCGTGCGCAAGGTCGAGGAGCACCTGATGGCCCAGCCCGGCGTCGCCACGGTGACGATGCTGAACGGCTTCTCGTTCTCCGGCCAGGGCCCGAACCTCGCCCAGGCCTTCGTCACCCTGAAGCCCTGGTCCGAGCGCGACGCGGCGAACTCCGCCGCTGCGCTGGTCGCCGGCACCAACGCGGCGCTCAACGGCTACCGCGACGCGATCATTGATGCGCAGGAGCCGCCGCCGGTGGACAACCTCGGCAACGCCGCGGGCTTCTCCTTCCGCCTGCAGGACCGCGCACAGAAGGGCTACTCGGCGCTCACCGCGGCCGAGGCGCAGCTCCTGTCGCTCGCCAAGCACAGCCCGATCCTCAAGGCGGTGAAGATCGAGGGCCTGCCGCCGACGCCCCAGGCCGAACTCGTCATCGACCGCGAGAAGGCGGCCGCGCTCGGCGTCAAGTTCGAGGACATCAACGACGCGATCCAGGTCAATCTCGGCTCGGTCTACACCAACGACTTCCCCAACCGGGGCAAGATGCAGCGCGTCTACGTGCAGGCCGAGCAGCTCCAGCGCATGCAGGCGACCGACATCCTCAACTACGCGGTGAAGAACAGCCAGGGCACCATGGTGCCGATGTCCTCCTTCGCCGACCTGAAATGGAGCATGGGCCCGAGCCAGATCGTCGGCTTCAACGGCTACCAGTCGGTCCGCTTCACCGGCGAGCCGAAGGCCGGCTACACCTCGGGCGAGGCGATCAGTGAGATGGAGCGGCTGATGAGCCAACTGCCGAAGGGCTTCGGCCACACCTGGACCGGCCAGTCGCTGCAGGAGAAGCAGGCGGGCTCCCAGGCCTCGCTGCTGCTGGCGCTGTCGGTGCTGATCGTGTTCCTGTGTCTGGCCGCGCTCTACGAGAGCTGGTCGATCCCGTTCTCGGTGCTCTTGGTGATCCCGCTCGGCGTGATCGGCTCGGTGGCGGCCGTGTACCTGCGGGAGCTGCCCAACGACGTCTACTTCAAGATCGGCCTCATCACGATCATCGGCCTCTCGGCCAAGAACGCGATCCTGATCGTGGAGTTCGCCCGCGACCTGTGGAAGCCCGGCACCAACATCGTCCAGGCGACGATCCAGGCCTCGACGTTGCGCTTCCGCCCGATCGTGATGACCTCGCTCGCCTTCATCTTCGGCGTGGTGCCGCTGGCGATCGCCACCGGCGCGGCGTCAAAAAGCCAGCAGGCCATCGGCACCGGCGTGATGGGCGGCATGATCACCGCGACCGTGCTGGCAGTGTTCTTCGTGCCGGTGTTCTTCGTGGTGGTGATGCGGCTGTTCAAGGCCAAGGAAGTCGCCGCGGGCGAAAACGCCGAAGCGGCGCCCGACGCCGGGCACGGCCACGGGCATTCGGTGCCGGCGGAGTAGCGAAAAGGCTTTGGCGCGAGGCTCGGAGCCGCGTTTTCGATCTCCGGATCGGGGGGCGGCTCCGAGTCTGTGTGCCGTTTCTCTTTTCAAGCATCCTCCCACCCATCCCCCTCATCCTGAGGTGCGAGCGAAGCGAAGCCTCGAAGGAGGGCTCCAGGGATCGCTGAGCGAACTGGAGCCCTCCTTCGAGGCCGCTGACGCGGCACCTCAGGATGAGGGGGATGGGTGGGATACCGGTCGGGGACGACAGCAAAAACGGCTGCCCGCCGACCGCGCCTGCGCTAGAACGCGCCCATGTCGCGCTCCCCGATCTCCGCCGAAGTCGACGCCCTCACCGAGGAGGCGGCCGGCGCTCGCCACGCCGCGCTCTCCGAAGAGATCGCCGAGGCCGACCGGCTCTATCACGGCGAGGACGCGCCCGAGATCACGGACGCCGAATACGATGCGCTCCGCCGCGAACTGGAGCGGATCGAGGCGCGCTTTCCCGCGCTCGCCGGCACCGGCCGCGCCTCGGTGTCGGTCGGCGCCAAGCCGTCGAGCCGGTTCGAGAAAGTGCGGCACGCGGTGCCGATGCTCTCGCTCGGCAACGCCTTCGCCGACGAGGAGGTGGAGGATTTCGTCGCCCGCGTCCGCCGCTTCCTCAACCTCGGGGGCGACGACCCCGTCGCCTTCACCGCGGAACCGAAGATCGACGGGCTGTCGCTGTCGCTGCGCTACGTGGACGGGCGGCTCGACACCGCCGCGACGCGGGGCGACGGCGAGGTCGGCGAGAAGGTCACGGCCAACGCCCTGACCGTGGACGACATCCCGGAAACGCTGTCGGGCACCGGCTGGCCGAAGGTGCTGGAGGTGCGCGGCGAGGTCTACCTCTCGCACGCCGACTTCGCCGCCATCAACGAACGGCAGGAGGAGGCGGGCCTGCCGACCTTCGCCAACCCGCGCAACGCCGCCGCGGGTTCCCTGCGCCAGAAGGATGCGGCGATCACCCGATCCCGCCCGCTGCGCTTCTTCGCCTATGCCTGGGGCGAGGTCTCGGAGCCGTTCGCCGACACGCAATCGGCGGTGCTCGACCGGTTCCGCGGCTGGGGCCTGCCGGTCAACCCGCGGACCAAGCTGTGCCGGTCGGCCGAGGAGATGATCGCGCATTACCGCGCGATCGAGGCCGAGCGGGCCGACCTCGGCTACGACATCGACGGCGTGGTCTACAAGGTGGACGACCTCGCCCTGCAGCGGCGCCTCGGCTTCGTCTCCCGCGCCCCGCGCTGGGCGCTGGCTCACAAGTTCGCCGCGCAGGAAGCGATCACGCAGCTCGTCGCCATCGACATCAATGTCGGCCGCACCGGTTCGCTCAACCCGCTGGCGCGCCTCAAGCCCGTCACCGTCGGCGGCGTCGTGGTGTCGAACGCGACCCTCCACAACGAGGGCTACGTGCAGGGGGTCGGCGGCGACGGCGAGCCGATCCGCGAGGGCCGCGACATCCGCGTCGGCGACACCGTCATCGTGGTGCGGGCCGGCGACGTGATCCCCAAGGTCATGGACGTGGTGCTCGACAAGCGCCCGGCGGACGCCGTTCCTTTCGTCTTCCCCGAGACCTGCCCGGCCTGCGGCAGCCGGGCGGTGCGGGAACTCAATCCGCGCACGAAAAAAATCGACGCGGTGCGGCGCTGCACCGGAGGCCTGATCTGCCCGGCGCAGGGGCTGGAGCGGCTCAAGCACTTCGTCTCGCGCAACGGCTTCGATCTCGAAGGCTTCGGCCAGACCTATATCGAGGTGCTGTTCGAGGCCGGCCTCGTGCGCCAGCCCGCCGACCTCTTTCGCCTCGAATTCGAGCCGCTGAAGAAGGCCATCGTCGCCCGGCGCGAAGAACTCTCGGCACAGCGCCGCGCGGAGGGCGAGCCGCCTGCGAAAAAACCGACCAAGAAGAAGGGCGAGGAGGAGGACAAGGCGATCCACAACCTGCTCGCCTCGCTCGATGCGCGCAGGCAAATCGCGCTGAACCGCTTCCTGTTCGCGCTCGGCATTCCCCATATCGGCGAGTCGACCGCCAAGGCGCTCGCCAAGCGTTTTCCCGACATGCAGGCCGTGATGGCGGCCCTCGACGCGGCTGGTAAGGCCCAGGCCGGCCGCGACTGGCTGGAGCTGTCGGCGCTGCCGCGGATCGGCCCCGGCACCCGCGACAAGCTGTTCGAGACCCTCGACCCGACGCCCGGTGAGCAGATCGAGGGGTTGAGCCTCGGCGCGCGGCTGCGGGCGCGACTCACGCCGTCGCAGCGCGAGGCGGTGCTCGCCCATTACGGCAGCGAGGGGCAAGCCGAGGCCGCGCTGGAGCGGGCGTCGAACCAGAAGCCGGGCGACGCCTACCGCGTCTTCGCCGACGACGGCGAGATCGGCCCCGTCGCCACCGACTCGCTGATCCAGTTCTTTTCGGAAGAGCACAACCGCGACGCGGTTCTGGCCTTGCTCGAACGGGTCAAGACGACGCCGCTGGAAGCCACGGCCTCGGCAGCGGCGTTTGCCGGCAAGACCGTGGTCTTCACCGGCACGCTCGAAAAGATGACCCGCAGCGAGGCCAAGGCCACCGCCGAGCGGCTCGGCGCCAAGGTCTCGGGCTCTGTCTCGGCCAAGACCGACCTCGTCGTCGCCGGCCCCGGCGCCGGCTCGAAGCTCAAGGACGCCGAGAAGCACGGCGTGACGGTGGTGTCGGAGGACGAATGGCTCGGGATGCTGGCGCAGGCCTGATCCGCGCTTGACCCCGCCCCCCGCCCGGCGCAAGTCCGGCGCCGGATCAGTCGGCCGGGCAGCCGCTCCGCGTTATGCGGGGAGGAAAGTCCGGGCTCCATGGAGAGGCGGTGCCGGATAACCTCCGGCGGGGGCGACCCCAGGGACAGTGCCACAGAGAGCAGACCGCCCTGCAAGGCCCCGTGTCTTGCGAGGGTAAGGGTGAAAGGGTGCGGTAAGAGCGCACCGCGGACGCGGCAACGCGGACGGCACGGCAAACCCCACCGGGAGCAAAACCGAATAGGGGCGACACGCCCTTCCCCTCGGGGGAGGGCAGGCCCGCTCTCCAGGCCCGTCGCCCGGGTTGGTTGCTCGAGGCGGTCGGCAACGACCGTCCCAGAGGAATGGCTGCCACGCTCATGGGTTCGCCCATGAGCCCTACAGAACCCGGCTTACAGGCCGGCTGATCCACCCTTACAAAAATCGCGAAGACCGTTGCCGCGCCCTCGCCCAACCGGCGTGCGGACTCGCCTGCGCCGGGGCCGGCCTCCGCTTTTCCGCCGCGCATTAGCGCTCGGTTAACCTTGCTGGGGTCTGATCCGGGACAGCCCGCATGGCCGAGCTCGTTGACGCGTTTCGAGGGCCTATGTTACCCCGCGCCATCCCGTTGACGCCCGATATCGGATCGGCCGACACTCGTTCAGGTTGCCTGACGAGGGGTCTGGCGCGTGTCCAGGGCCGACGCACCGGCAACGCCACCATCGTCCGGGCCGCGGCTGTGTGGTCCGCCCACGCAGCAGGCCATCATGCATTCTCCCGTAACGGAGACCGTCGGAGCCGCCCCGCGGCCCCGCGCAGAACGACTCACCTCTCGGGAGGCCGGCCGATGAGCCGGGCGCCGCGCCGCCCACAGGGCGATCACGCCCGCCACCTCCCGGTCCTGCTCGCCGAGGTGCTGACCGCGCTCGACACCGGTCGCGGCGGCCTCGTCATCGACGGCACCTTCGGGGCCGGCGGCTACACCCGCGCGCTGCTCGACGCGCATCCCGACAGCCACGTCGTGGCGATCGACCGCGACCCCACGGCGATCGCCGCCGGCGCCGAGATGGTGCGGGCGGCGGAGGGTCGCTTGCGCCTCGTTCCGGGCCGCTTCGGCGAGCTCGACACCCTGCTCGCCGGGATCGGCGAGAGCCAAGCCGACGCGGTGGTGCTCGATATCGGCGTGTCGTCGATGCAGCTCGATCAGGCCGAGCGCGGCTTCTCGTTCCGCCAGGACGGGCCGCTCGACATGCGCATGGGCGGGGAGGGACCCTCGGCCGCCGATCTCGTCAACGAGGCGGAAGAGGCGACGCTGGCCGACATTCTTTATCACTTCGGCGAGGAGCGCCGCTCCCGCGCCGTGGCCCGTGCCATCCTGGAGGCGCGCCGCCGCGGCCCGATCGAGACGACGGCGCAACTCGCCGATCTCGTCGCGAGCGTGGTGCGGGCCGAGCCCGGCAGCCCGATCCACCCGGCGACCCGCGCCTTCCAGGGCCTGCGGATCGCAGTCAACGACGAACTCGGCGAGCTGGTGCGCGGCCTGCACGCCGCCGAGCAGGTGCTCAAGCCCGGCGGGCGGCTCGCGGTGGTGACGTTCCACTCGCTCGAAGACCGCATCGTCAAGCAGTTCTTCGCCGCCCGCAGCGGGCGCACGTCTCAAGGGTCGCGCCACATGCCCGGCGTCGAGGCGCCCGCTCCCAAAAGCTTCCGGCTCGTCACCAAGGGGCCCGTCCTGCCCTCCGAGGCCGAGACCGACGGCAACCCGCGCGCCCGCTCGGCAAAGCTGCGGGCGGCCGAGCGGACCGAGACGGCCCCGCCGCCGCCGCTCTCCGCCATTCAGGCGCTGGCGAGCCTGCCCGTTGCGCCAAAGGGGGGACGGCGGTGATCCGGCTTCTCAACGTGCTGGCGATTGCCGGCCTGATCGGCTCGGCGATCTACGCCTACTCGATCAAGTACGATACGCTCTATCAGGCGGGCCAAGTCTCGAAGCTCAAGAGCGGGCTGCACAAGGAGCGCCAGGCCATCGCCGTGCTGCGGGCCGAGTGGCAGCTGCTCACCCGGCCGGACCGGCTCCAGGCCGCGGTCGAGCGCCATCTCGCCCTCGAACTGATCGGCGACGAGCACCTCGCCCGCCTGTCCGATCTGCCGGCCCGCCCCGACCGCGGCGACGAGATCGGCCGGCTGCTCGCCTCCACGGCGACGCCGACCGCAACGCCCAAGGACAAGCCGCTGACGCCCCGCGACGAGCCGCGCACCACCGGCTCGGTCTCCACCCGCACCGTTTCCACCCGCCCTTCGGCCACGAGGTAGCGTTCGCCGTGTCGCACGACTCGTCCCAAGAGCCGTCTCTCCACGAGCCGTCCCCCCAGGAGACGGCGATGCCCGATCCGGCCGCCGAGGCGCCGCCGGTCGCGATGCAGGCGGAGGCCGGCCCCGAGCGCGTGGTGGCGAGCGAGCCGCCGGCCTCGGCGCTCACCCGCTTCACCCGGACGATGTTCCGGCTCGCCATCGAGCGCTCGCATTCCCGCGTCGCCATCGTCGGCCTCGCTTTCGCAGCGGTGTTCGGCGCGATCTCGCTGCGGCTGATCGTGGTGGCGGCGACGCCGGCCAACAACAGCGACGACCACCGCGTCGCCGCCGCCGCGACCACGGCGGTTCGCCCCGACATCATCGACCGCAACGGCGAGATGCTGGCCACCGACATCCGCACCGTCTCGGTCTTCGCCGAGCCGACCCGCATGGCCCGCACCTTCGACCGCGACGAGGCGGTGGAACTCCTCACCGCCGTTCTGCCGGAGCTGAACGCCGCGGAACTGCGCACGAAGCTGTCCTCCAAAAAGGGCTTCGTCTGGATCAAGCGCGAGATCACCCCGAAGCAGCAGCTCGAAGTCCACCGCCTCGGCATCCCCGGCGTCGGCTTCCTGCCCGACCACAAGCGCGTCTATCCCAACGGCACGGCGGCCGCCCACATCCTCGGCGTGACCAACCTCGACAATGTCGGCATCGCCGGCATCGAGAAGTACATCGACACGCAAGGCAACCGCGCGCTCAACGAATTCGGGCTCGCCACCAAGCAGACCGACCTGAAGCCGGTCCAGCTCTCGATCGATCTGCGCGCCCAGTTCGCGGTCCGCGACGAACTCGTGAAGGGCGTCGAGCACTTCAAGGCCAAGGCCGGCGCGTCGATGATCATGGACGTGAACACCGGCGAGCTCATCGCGCTCGCCTCCTACCCGGATTTCGACCCGAACGAGCCGAAGGACGCGCTCTCGGACGACCGCATCAACCGGATGAATGTCGGCGTCTACGAGATGGGCTCGACCTTCAAGGCGATGACGCTCGCCATGGCGCTCGATTCCGGCAAGTACAACGTGAATTCCACCTTCGACACCCGCGGCGGCGTGCTGCATTGGGGCCGGCAGAAGATCCACGAATATCACGGCACCAACCGCGTCATCACCATGCCGGAGGTGTTCACCCACTCCTCCAACATCGGCTCGGCCAAGATGGCGCTCGGCGTCGGCGTGCCAGGCCACAAGGCCTTCCTCAAGAAGATGGGCCTGCTCGACCGGCTGCGCACGGAGCTGCCGGAATCGGCGATGCCGATCGTCCCGCCGCGCTGGACCGAGATCAACACCATCACCATCGCCTTCGGCCACGGCCTCGCGGTCGCCCCGCTCCAGGCCGCCGCCGCGGTCGCGGCCATCGTCAACGGCGGCGAGCTGATGACGCCGACCTTCCTCAAGACCACCGAGGCCGAGGCCCACGCCAAGTCGACCCGGGTGATCAAGCCCGAGACTAGCGAGGCGATGCGCTTCATCATGCGCCTCAACGCGGTGGAGGGCTCGGCCAAGAAGTCGGCGGTGCCGCTCTACTATGTCGGCGGCAAGACCGGCACGGCCGAGAAGGTCATCAACGGGCGCTACAACAAGAACCGCCTGTTCACGACCTTCACCGCCGCCGCGCCGATGGACAAGCCGAAATACCTGTTCGTCACCATCATGGACGAGCCGCAGGGCCTGCCGGAGAGCGGCGGCTACGCCACCGCCGCCTGGAACTCCGGCGTGGTAACGGGCCGGATCATCGAGCGCACCGCCCCGGTGCTCGGCCTGCCGCCGAAGTTCGAGCCGCCGGCCAAGCCGTTCCCGCTGATGGTCAAATTGGGCGCGTATCACGCGCTGCAGACGGGTGGGCCGTAAGGACGGGCTTGCCCGAGACACAGGAACACTTCATCCCACCCACGCCCTCATCCTGAGGTGCCGCAGCGCAGCGGAGGCCTCGAAGGAGGGCTCCAGTTCGCCCTTCGGGATCTGGAGCCCTCCTTCGAGGCCGCTTCGCGGCACCTCAGGATGAGGGCATGGATGGGAGGCCGCGACAGGTCACGGGAGCCTCGCATGAGCCAGCCCACCCTCGGCCATCTCTTCGGGGAAGCCGGCATCGATAGCGCCGACCTTCCGGTCGCGGGCCTCACCGCCGACAGCCGCAAGGTCGTGTCCGGCGGCGTGTTCGTCGCCGTGCCCGGCACCACGGCGGACGGACGGCTCTTTGCCGCGAAAGCGGCTGAAGCGGGTGCGGTCGCGGTCGTCGGGGAGGGCGAGCGCCCGGCCGATCTGCCCGCGGCCACCGCCTGGATCGCCGTAGCGGATGCCCGCCGCGCGCTCGCCCTCGCCGCCGCCCGCCTGTCCGGCCGCCAGCCCGAGACCGTGGTGACTGTGACCGGCACCAGCGGCAAGAGTTCGGTCGCCGACTTCGTGCGCCAGATCCTCTCCCGCATCGGCCGCGACGCCGCGAGCCTCGGCACGGTCGGCATCGTCACCAACCGCGGCGCGTCCTACGGCTCGCTGACCACGCCCGATCCGGTCACCCTGCACCAGACCCTGGCGCGGCTGGCGGACGAAGGCATCACCGATCTCGCCATGGAGGCCTCCTCCCACGGCATCGAGCAGCGGCGTCTCGACGGCGTCGGGCTGACGGCGGCCGCCTTCACCAATCTCGGGCGCGACCATCTCGACTATCACTCGACCATCGAGGACTACCTCGAAGCGAAACTCCGCCTGTTCACCACCCTGCTGCCGAAGGGCCGCCCGGCGGTGATCAACGCCGACGGCGCCTATGCCGAGCGCGTCATCGGCACCGCCGACGCCGCCGGCCACGCGATCCGCACCACCGGCCGCCACGGCGACTTCATCCGCGTGCTCGAGGCCCGCACCGAGGGCTTCGCCCAGGCCCTCACCCTGGCGCACGGGCGCGACACCTACACGGTGCGGCTGCCGCTGGTGGGCGGTTTCCAGGTCGAGAACGCGCTGGTCGCCGCCGGCCTCGCCCTCTCGACGCCGGCGGGCGAAAAGGACCCGGCCGCGGTCTTCGCCGCGCTCGATCATCTCACCGGCGTGCCCGGCCGCATGGAGCGGATCGGCGAGGCCAACGGGGGCCTGTGCCTCGTCGATTACGCCCACAAACCCGAGGCGCTGGAGCATGTGCTGACGGCTTTGCGCCCGTTCGCGACGGGCCGGCTCGTCGTGGTGTTCGGCTGCGGCGGCGACCGCGACCGGGGCAAGCGGCCGATCATGGGCGACATCGCGCAACGCTTGGCCGATCGCGTGATCGTCACCGACGACAACCCGCGCACCGAGGAGCCCGCGAGCATCCGCGCCGCGATCCTGGCCGCCGCGCCGGACGCGGAAGAGATCGGCGACCGGGGCGAGGCGATCCGCGAGGGCGTTCGCAGCCTCGAGCCCGGCGACGTGCTGGTGGTGGCCGGCAAAGGCCATGAAACCGGCCAGATCGTGGGCACAAGCGTGCTCCCGTTCTCGGATCACGAGGTTTTACGCGCCGCGATCGCTGAGGTGAACGGATGACGGCCCCCCTCTGGACCCAAGCCGCACTCGAAGCCGCCACCGGCGGCGCGCTGCACGGCGAGCTCCGCCCGATCGGCGGCGCCTCGATCGACACTCGCACGCTCCAGCCCGGCGACCTGTTCTTCGCGATCCGCGGCGAGGCCCGCGACGGCCACGACTTCGTGCGCGCCGCCCTCGACAAGGGCGCGGGCGCCGCCGTGGTCGCCGCCTCACGCGCCGGAGAATTTTCGACCCACGGCCCGGTGCTGGCGGTGCCGGAAGGCTCCGACGACCCGGTGCTGGATGCGATGCGCCGGATCGGCACCGCCGCCCGCGCCCGGAGCCAGGCGGCCATCGTCGCGGTGACGGGCTCGGTGGGCAAGACCGGCACCAAGGAAGCCCTGCGCCACGTGCTCGGGGCGCAAGGCGAGACCCACGCCTCGGTCGCCTCCTACAACAACCACTGGGGCGTGCCCCTCACGCTGGCTCGCATGCCCGAATCCGCCCGCTTCGGCGTGTTCGAGATCGGCATGAACCACGCCGACGAGATCCTGCCGCTCACCGCCCAGGTGCGGCCGGACGTGGCGCTGATCACCACCGTCGAGCCGGTCCATATCGAGCACTTCCCCTCGCTCTCGGCCATCGCCGACGCCAAGGGCGAGATCTTTTCCGGTCTCGCGCCGGGCGGCGTCGCGGTGATCAACCGCGACAACCCGAATTTTTCGCGGATGCTGGCGCATGCCCACGCCTCGAAGGCCGGCCGCGTCATCACCTTCGGCGAGCACGAGGCGGCGGATGTCCGCGCCCACCGCATCCTCACCCGCCCCGACATCTCCGTGGTCGATGCCACCGTGATGGGCCTGTCTGTCACCTACCAGCTCGGCACGCCGGGCCGGCACGTCGCCATGAACTCGCTCGGCGTGATGGCCTGCGTTCACGCGCTGGGCGCCGACCTCGCCCGCGCCGCCCTGTCGCTGGCGGGGCTCAAGCCCCCGGTCGGGCGCGGCGAGCGCACGGCCCTTCGAATCGCGGAGGGCGACGCCTACCTCGTCGACGAGAGCTACAACGCCAACCCGGCCTCGATCCGCGCATCCCTGGCGACGCTCGCCGGCATCGACACCTGCGCCAAGGGCCGCCGCATCGCCGTGCTCGGCGACATGAAGGAACTGGGCGAGGCCGGCGAGAGCCTGCACCGCGAACTGGCGGAAGCCGTGAAGGCGAACGGCATCGACCTCGTCTTCACCGCCGGCCCGCTGATGCGTCACCTGTTCGAGGCGCTGCCGCGGGAGAGCCGCGGCGTTGCCGCCCACACGGCGGACGAACTGACCGACGCGGTGGTCGCGACGCTGCGTCCGGGCGACGCCGTGATGGTCAAGGGCTCGAACTCCATGCGCATGGTCCGGATTGTCGAAGCGGTCAAAGCCCGCTACGCGCTGCCCCCGGACCAGCGCGAAGCCTCGCTCCAGGCGGTTCGCTGAGCGCCATCCACGGGCCGCTTCTCGCCCACCCACCGTGAGTCCGGCCGCGCCCGACGCGGTCGATCTCGAAAAACCTGCCGCGGGCGGACCTACGGATGCTCTATCTCCTGTCGGAACTGAGCGGCACGCTCACGCCCCTCAACGTGTTCCGCTACATCACCTTCCGCACCGGCGGCGCGCTGTTCACGGCGGGCTTCTTCGTGTTCTGGTTCGGCCCGTGGATCATCTCGCTCCTGCGCATCCGCCAGGGCAAGGGTCAGCCGATCCGCGAGGACGGGCCGGCCAGCCACCTGACCAAGCGCGGCACGCCGACCATGGGTGGGCTGATGATTCTCGCCGGCGCCATCGTCTCGGTGCTGCTCTGGGCCAACCCGCGCAACCACTATGTCTGGGTGACGCTCGCCGTCACCCTCGGCTTCGGCGCGATCGGCTTCTACGACGACTACCTCAAGGTCACGAAGCAGTCGCACAAGGGCTTTTCCGGCAAGTTCCGGCTATTGCTCGAATTCGCCATCGCCGGCTCGGCCTGCCTCCTGATCTCGATCTACTCGCCGGTCTCGCTCCAGAACCAGCTCGCCTTCCCGGTGTTCAAGGACGCGCTCTTGAACCTCGGCTGGTTCTGGGTGCCGTTCGCCGCCTTCGTGATCGTGGGCGCGGGCAACGCGGTCAACATCACCGACGGTCTCGACGGGCTCGCCATCGTGCCCGTCATGATCGCCTGCGGCACCTTCGGCATCATCGCCTACCTCGTCGGCAACTCCTTCACCGCGGGCTACCTGCAGGTGAACTACGTCCGCGACACCGGCGAACTCGCCGTCGTCTGCGGTGCGGTGATCGGGGCGGGGCTCGGGTTCCTGTGGTTCAACGCGCCGCCCGCGCAGATCTTCATGGGCGACACCGGCTCGCTCGCACTCGGCGGCCTGCTCGGCTCGATCGCGGTGGCGGCCAAGCACGAGATCGTGCTCGCCATCGTCGGCGGCCTGTTCGTTCTGGAAATCCTCTCGGTGATCATCCAGGTCGCCTCGTTCAAGCTCACGGGCAAGCGCGTCTTCCGCATGGCGCCGATCCACCACCATTTCGAGCAGAAGGGCTGGAAGGAACCGCAGGTCGTGATCCGCTTCTGGATCATCGCCGTGGTCCTCGCCCTCGTCGGGCTGGCGACGCTGAAGCTGCGCTGAGCTGTGATAGGAGGCGCGTCGCAACGTCGTTCCTACCCAATCCCCTCATCCTGAGGTGCTGCGAAGCAGCCTCGAATGAGGGCTCCAGGGATCGCTGAGCGAACTGGAGCCCTCCTTCGAGGCCCGCCAAGGCGGGCACCTCAGGATGAGGGGGAGGGGTGGGAGACGCGTCGCGTCGTCGTGAAAGGCCGTTCGCCATGACCCCCGCCACCACCTTCGCCGGCCAAAAGATCGCCCTGTTCGGCCTCGGCGGCTCCGGGCTCGCGACCGTGCGCTCGCTGCTGGCGGGCGGGGCCGACGTGCTGGCCTGGGACGACAACGCGGCCAGCCGCGACCGCGCCCGCGAGCAGGGCATCACGGTCTCCGACCTGCGCGAGGCCGACTGGTCCGGCTTCTCGTCCCTCGTGCTCGCGCCCGGCGTACCGCTGACCCACCCGGAGCCGCACTGGACGGTGCCGCTGGCGCAGGCGGCCGACGTCGAGATCATCGGCGACATCGAGATCTTCTGCCGCGAGCGCGCGACGCTGGCCCCCGACGCGCCCTTCGTCGCCATCACCGGCACCAACGGCAAGTCGACCACCACCGCGCTCACCGCCCACGTCCTGCGGGAGGCCGGCCGCGACGTGCAGATGGGCGGCAACATCGGCACCGCCATCCTCTCCCTGGAGCCGCCGGCAGACGGCCGCGTCCACGTCGTCGAACTCTCGACCTTCCAGATCGACCTCACGCCGTCGCTGGCGCCTTCCGTCGGGGTGCTCCTCAACCTCACGCCGGACCATCTCGACCGCCACGGCACCATGGAGAACTACGCCGCGATCAAGGAGCGGGTGGTCGCGAGTGCCGGCCTCGCCGTGGTCGGCGTGGACGACGCCTGGTGCGCGGCCATCGCGGTCCGTCGCGGTGGACCGCGGGTGCGCATCCACGTCGAGGGCCACGGCGACGAGGCCGGCGACCTGACCGTTCAGGGCCCCCGCATCGTCGATTCAGACGGCACCGGCCTCGCCGACCTCACCGGCATCGGTTCCCTGCGCGGCGCCCATAACGGCCAGAACGCGGCCGTGGCGGTGGCGGTCGCCCGGGCGCTGGAGATCGAGGACGAGGCGCTGGCGGCGGCACTGAGAAGCTTCCCCGGCCTCGCCCACCGCATGGAGGGGCTCGGGCGCCGCGGCCGGGTGCTGTTCGTCAACGATTCCAAGGCCACCAACGCCGACTCGACCGAGAAGGCGCTGCTGGCCTTCCGCGACATCCACTGGATCGTCGGCGGCAAGGCCAAGGAGGGCGGCATCGAACCGCTGAGCCCGCTGTTCGAGCGCATCGCCCACGCCTACCTGATCGGCGCATCGAGCGGCGCCTTTGCCGCGACGCTGGAGGGGAGGGTGCCCTTCACCCGCTGCGAGACCCTGGAAGTCGCCACCGAAACCGCCGCGAAGGCGGCGGCTGCGTCTTCGGCGCCCGAACCCGTGGTGCTCTTGTCGCCGGCCTGCGCCTCCTACGACCAGTTCCCGAACTTCGAGGTCCGCGGCGACCGCTTCCGGGTGCTGGTGCAGGCGCTTCCCGACGCCACGGCCTGATCCGTTCGGCTACTCCGTCATCGCGAGGCGGAGCCGAAGCTATCCGGAGCGCGACTTTTTCGGAGAGGGCGGGACCGCGCCGACGAAACGGTGCCATGGGCGACCTCTCTGGACAGTGCGGAGCGCTGGATTGCTTCGCTCCGCCTCGCAACGACGGCGTAAGGCGGAGTCCGCAGCGATCAGCCGGATATCGGCTGGTCGAGTAGGACGTTCCGTGAAGCACATCCAAATTTCATCCCGCCGTACTCAACCGAACAGTCCGTTTTTCTGTCCTCGTTGCCGAAGCACAGCACCAGCACACGTCAAACAGGATTCAGACCGCACACCAAAAAAACCTGACGGAATAATGCATCCAACCTGAGCGTTGGCATAACAGATCGGGCATCGTCTCGCCGGATCGGTCCATGCCGCATCAGGACGAGGATGATGTCTTGAAACGATTCCGGCTGCCCGCCTGCCTGCTCGCCGCCACGATCCCCAGCCTCGCCGCCGCGCAGGGCGGCCCGGTCTTCTCCGCGAACCCGTCAAAACCCCGCTTCCTCCTGCACGAGGCGTTGGGGAGCCCGGCCAACCTGCGCATCAGCGGCTCGTTCCGGCCGCGGGCCGAGGGCATCGCGGGTCAATTCCGGCCCGAGACCTTCGCCCGCAACGACATCCTCAACTCGTATCTCACCACGCTCTTCGTCGAGTACGAGACCGGCCCCCTGCGCATCGGCGGCGAGTTGTTCGACAGCCGTGGCTACTTCCAGCAGCGCAACTCCTCAGCCTTCACCACCGAAATCAATGCCCTCGAACCGGGTCAGGCCTACCTCGCCCTCGACCTCGCCGACGGAGCCGGGGAGGGAACCAAGAGCAGCCTCACGGTCGGCCGCTTCACCAAGAACATCGGCTCGCGCCGCCTCGTCTCGCGGCAGCAATTCCGCAATACCATCAACGCTTTCACCGGCCTGTCCTACGATTGGCAGAACGCCGCCAAGGACCGGCTCACCGTGCTGTGGACGATGCCGCACACGCGTCTGCCCGACGACACGCAGGGCATTCTCAACAACGACATCGCCTTCGACCGCGAGAGCCTCGATCTCCAGCTCTTCGGCGCCTCCTACACCAAGGCGGGCGTGCTCGGCGGCACCTTCGAGGTTTACGGCTACGGCCTCATGGAGCGGGATTCCGGCACCGGCCTGCGCTCGGTCCAGACCCGCGACCGGCGCCTGTTCACCCCCGGCCTGCGGCTGGCCCGCGCGCCGAAGGTCGGCGCCTTCGACTACGATCTGGAAGCGATCTACCAGACGGGGCAGGCCCGCGAGACCGCCGCCGCGAGTGACCGGCGCGACCTCGACGTCTCGGCCTACTTCCTCCATGCCGAGGTCGGCTACACCTTCGACGCGACGTGGCGCCCGCGGATCGCGCTGCAATACGACCACGCCAGCGGCGACGGCCGAAACCCGAACGGGTTCAACCGCTTCGACACCCTGTTCGGCGCCCGCCGCTTCGAATACGGCCCGACCGGCCTCTACGGTCCGGTGCAGCGTGCCAACCTGATCTCGCCGGCCTTACGCCTGGAAGTCACGCCGAGCCCGATCTGGGATGCCTTCGTGGCCTACCGCCCGCTGTTCCTCGAAACCCCCACCGACAGCTTCGGCGCGACGCTGGTCCGCGACCGCACCGGCCGATCCGGCCGCTACGCCGGCCAGCAGATCGAGGGCCGCATCCGGTACTGGATCGTTCCCGACGCGATGATCCTCGACACCGGCGTCGCCTACCTCATCAAGGGCGATTTTTTGCGCAATGCCCCCAACGCGCCCGACACCGGCAATACCTTCTACGGCTACCTGAACACGACGCTGTTCTTCTAACGGGATCCCAAAGGACGAGTCCTTTGGCGGGGCGCGGGGCAGAGCCCCACTTCCTTTCCAGGGCTCTGCCCTGGACCCGCGAAAGGACGTAGTCCTTTCGAAACCTGGGACTGGCCGGAGTGGCTACGCCTCCTCTTCGGCGTCCTCGTCCTCGGACTGGCCGCGGAAGCCGGTGGCGAGCACGTAGAGTTCGCTCGAATCGGCTCGGCTCGCCGCCGGCTTGACGTGGCGGACCACGGCGAAATCGCGCTTGAGGTCGGCCAGCAGGCTGCCCTCGGTGCCGCCCTGGAACACCTTAGCGAGGTAGGCGCCCCCCGGCGCCAAGATCTCGCGGGCGAAGGCCGCCGCGGTCTCGGCCAGCCCGATGATGCGCAGGTGATCGGTCTTCTTGTGGCCGGTGGTGTTGGCCGCCATGTCGGACAGCACGAGGTCGGCCCTGCCGCCCAGCAGCTCGGTCAGGCGCTCGGGGGCGGTGGGGTCAAGGAAGTCGCCGGTGATGAAGGTCGCCCCCGCCATCGGCTCGATGTCGAGCAGGTCGATGCCGACGACCCGGCCGCTTTCGCCCACCGTCTTGACCGCGACCTGCGCCCAGCCCCCCGGCGCAGCGCCGAGATCGAGCACCTTCTGCCCCGGCTTCAACAACTTGAACCGCTCGTCGATCTCCACCAGCTTGAACGCCGCGCGCGAGCGAAAACCCTCGCGCTTGGCCCGGGCCACGTAGGGGTCGTTGAGCTGGCGCTCCAGCCAGCGCTTCTGCGACAGGGTGCGACCGCGCCCGGTCTTCACCCGCTGCTTCAGGTCGCCGCGCAGACCGCCCGATCCGCCTCGCCGGTCGCTCATGATGTTGGTCCTCTCAAGGCGTCGTCCCTATCGGAACGCGGCCCGAGCGGGAAGGACGCTCAGCGATAGCGCCCCCGGCGCCACACGCCGTCCTCGCGCATCATGTTCATCAACAGCCCCTCGCGCAGGCCCCGATCCGCAATGCGCAGGCGCTCGGACGGGAAAACCCGGCGGATCGCCTCCAGGATGGCGCAGCCGGCGAGCACGAGGTCGGCGCGGTCGCGGCCGATGCAGGGGTTGTCGGCGCGCTGCTCCAGGCGGGTGTCGAGCAGGTCCTCGATGGCGTCGCTGACCTCGAAGTCGCTCATCCAGAGGCCGTCGACCCGGCGCCGCTCGTAGCGGGCGAGCCGCAGATGCATGGCCGCCAGCGTTGTCACGGTGCCCGACGTGCCGAGCAGGTGGAAGTACGGCGCGGTCGCCGCCGCCGCCGCGCGGATAGCGAAGGGGGAGATCAGGTCGCCGACTTCCTCGACCATGCCCTCGAAGGTCAGCCGCGTCACCTCGGTGCCGCCGTGGCGCTCGGCCAGCGTCACCACGCCGACGGGCAGCGAATCCCAGGCGCGGATGCGCAGCGTCGGGTCGGTCGAGGGGTTGGCCGCCGCGCCGTCGAGCCACGCGATCTCGGTGGAGCCGCCGCCGATGTCGAAGATCACCACCGATTCGGCGCGCGGATCGGCCAGGGCAGCGCAGCCGGTGACGGCGAGGTAGGCCTCGGTCTGGCGATCGACGATCTCGAGATCGAGCCCGACCTCGGCGCGCACCCGGTCCACGAACTCGGCGCCGTTGACGGCGAGGCGGCAGGCTTCCGTCGCGATCACCTTGGAGCGGGCGACGCCGCGGGCCTTCATCTTGGCCTTGCAGATGCGCAAAGCCTCCACGGTCCGCTCGATCGCGGCCTCGGTCAGGCGGTTGGAGTTCCCTAAGCCCTCGCCGAGGCGGACGATGCGCGAGAACGCGTCGATGACGCGGAATCCGTTGGGCGTCGGCTCGGCCACCAGCAGGCGGCAATTGTTGGTGCCGAGATCGAGGGCGGCGTAGGCGTCGCGGCGCCCATAGCGGGTCGGATAGGGCTCGATCGGCCGGCCGCCCACGACCGTGCGGGTGCCGTCCCGCGGGTCTTGCGGGTCGGCGGCGGGGCGAGCCGACACGGCGGCGGCGCTCTCATCCCTCATGGACGCGGCCGAGCTTCCTGAACGCACGCGGACACGGCAGCAGGCCGCACCATCGTGGCCTCGAAGCTACAGGCGTTACCGGCCAACTGCAAAGACTCGATCGCGGCCCGCGCAGATTTTGCCGCCCGATCGTCAGGATGTCCGGGGCGGGGCGGTGATCGGATAGCGGCGCCCCTTCCATACCGCGACGCCGGCGCGGCCTGGGCGCAGCAGCGCGTTCCACTGGATCGCCAGCGCGGTGCAGACGGTCACCGGATGCAGCGGCACGGTGGCGGCGGGCTCGCGCACCACCAGGGTGATCGCCGTTCGCGTCGCCAGCGACAGGAGGGTGGCCCCCGCCGCGATCCAGGCGGCGGAAGCATGGCCCGCCGTCAGCGCCAGGAGCAGCACCAGCCAGGGCAGCACGTGGCCGCCGAACAGGAGCGCCGTCCACACCGGAAGCGCCCGGGGCGTGGCCATGCCCTCACGGGCGTTCTTCGAGAAGCCGGCCCAGCTCTGAGGCCAATCGCGGTACATCCGGCAGGTCGCGAGCGCGTGCCCGGCGACGAGATCGGTACGCAGGCTCATGCTCCGAAACAGGCGCGGCAGGCGCACGCCGTCGTGAAGCGAGGTGCGGATCGCCTCGTGGCCGCCGCTGGCGCGGTAGGCCTCACTCCGCATCAGGATCATCTGGCCACAGGCCGCCCCCAGCGACGGGTCGGGCGAGAGCCGCATCATCGCCATCGGCAGGTAGCCGATCAGCAGGAAGTTGATCATCGGCACGGTCAGGCGCTCGCCGAAACTCTCCATCACCTGCCGCGGCACGCCGCTGACGAGGTCGGCCTTGGCGCGTCTTGCGTGCGCCGCGAGGCCCGCAGCACCGTTCTGCGCCAACGTCACGTCGGCATCGAGGAACAGGAGATGGTCGCCGCGTGCCTCGCGGGCGAGCATGGCGCAGGCGTGGTTCTTGCCGGTCCAGCCCTCGGGCAGGTCGGGCACGGCGACAAGGCGCAGGCGCGGATCGGTCTCGGCGATCTTTCGGACGATGGCGGCGGTGTCGTCGGTGGAATGGTCGTCGCCGACCAGCACCTCGATCGCGATGCCGGCGCTCGCGAGCGCGGCGCGCACCGTGCCCTCGATCACCCCCGCCTCGTTGCGGGCCGGGATCAGGATCGAGATGAGGCCGGGCGCCTCGGGCTCCGGCTCGGGCGTGCGCAGGATCGAGAGGTTGATCGCCGCGAGGCAGGCCGGCAGCGCGGCGAGCGCGAGGGCCAGCAGGGCGAGCGCCAGAATCATCGCTCAGACTCCTGTCGTGTGGCGCGGTGCCCGGATTCGAAGCGGCGCCCGGTGAGCATCGCCCCGAGCCGCCGCCAGCTGTCATAGATTCCGCCGACGCCGCGCTTCCCCGAGACCAACGTCTCGAACCGGGCGGGATCGCGGGCGATGACGTCGGCGGAGAGCCGGTCGAGGGTGTCGGTGAGCGCAGCCTCCATCCGGGCGAGGCGCTCCGGCCGGGGCAGGGCGAGGAGGTCGCCCGCTCGCATCGGCGCCCCGAAGGCGCAGAAGGCCTCCGCGCCGCGCTCCTCCCAGAAGGCGTATTCGAGGGCGAGCGGCAGCACCAGGGCGTCCGGAGCGATTTCAGGGACCCGGCTGACGCCGCCCTTAAGCCCGAGCGGACGGGCGCGGGTGTCGCTGAACCGCCCCTGCGCGGTGATCCACAGGGCGCGCCCCGGACCCGACAGCACCGCCCGCGAGGCGGTCAGGAACTGGGCCGCCCCGCGGCGGCTCTCCAGATCGACCGGGAAGGCGCCGATGCGGCGGAAGATGCCGTAGCGCTTGAGCATCGCCTCGTCGAACGGGGCGTAGCAGGCGCGGTCGGGAAACAGCCGGTCGCCGATGAGGATGAGGATCGCCGCGTCCCACCACGCCGGATGGTTGCAATAGACCACGAGCGGCGTGCCGGCCTCGACATGCGCCGGCACGCCCCAGCGGGCGAGCCGCAGGGCGTTCATGTGTCGGCGCACGAACCGGTCGAGATAGCCCGCCATGAAGCGCCAGACGAAGGCCGAGCGCTCGGGGAGTTCGGGTGGGGTGGGCGGAACGCCTCGTCCGGTCACGCGCTGGCGCGCAGCTCCGGCTCGGCCCGGCCGCGGATGTCCCCATCGAGCGCGTCGGCCGCGATCCAGCCCGACATCATCACCATCGGCATGCCGGGACCGGGATGGGCGGCGCCGCCCGCGAGGTAGAGGCCGCGCACTTCGCGCGAGCGGTTGCCCGGCTTGAACGCGCCCATCATGCGGCCGTGCGAGGCGAGCCCGTAGATCGCGCCGTTCAAGACCTTGTAGCGGTCGTGGATGTCCTGCGGGGTGAGGTGGCGCTCGACGACGATGCGCTCCTCGATGTCCGGCATGCCGCCGGTGCGCTTCAGCTTCTCCAGGATGGTCCGGCGATAGGCCGGAAACATTTTTTGCCAGTCGTGGTGCGGGCGAAGGTAGGGGGTGTGGACGAGGACGTAGAGCGCCTCGCCGCCCTCGGGCGCCACGCTCGGGTCGGTGGAGGAGGGGGCCGCGAGATAGGCGGTCGGGTCCGGGGCGGGCTCGCCCTTGCGGTAGATGAAGTCGAACTCCTCCTCCGGATCGCGGGAGAAGATGAAATCGTGGTGGGCGAGGTGCTCGTAGCGCTTGTTGAGGCCGAGATAGAGCACCACGCCGGAGCAGGCCGGCTCGAAGCTCTTCTTCTCGTAGGTCTTGCCGACCTCGCCGCCGACGAGTTCGCGGTAGGTGCGCACCGAATCCATGTTGGAGATCACGGCGTCGAACGGCGTCGTGCCAGAGGCCGTCTTCACGCCGCGGATCGCGCCGCCCTGGATGTCGAGCCCCGTCACCTCGTCGGAGGATTTGAGCGTCGCGCCGAGTTCGGTGGCGAGCTTCATCAGGCCTTCGGCCACGGCGCGGGTGCCGCCCATCGGATACCAGACGCCCTCGGCCGTCTGCATGTGGGCGATGGCGCAGAGCACGGCCGGCGCGCCGTAGGGCGAGGAGCCGACATATTGCACGAAGTGGTCGAGCATCTGCGCGAGGCGGGCATCCTTCACCTTGCCGCGGATCGTGCTGGCGACGGTGGCGTGCATGCGCAGGGACAGCACGTCCCGCAGGGTGCCGGGGTTCATGTTGGCGCGGATGTCGATCGTGTCGAACAGGTCCTGCACCGCCTTCCAGAAGAAGAAGCGCTCCGAGACGCCGTGCAGGTGCTCGGAGACCGCGATGAATTTCTTGTATCCATCCCCCACGCCTTGGCCGGGTGCGAACCGATCCATGGCCGTCGCCATGGCATCCACGTCCTCGATCAGGTCGATGCGGGAATCGTCGTCGAAGAAGCAGCGCCATTGCGGGTCGAGGCGACGCAGATCCATGTAGTCGTGGACCGACTTGCCGGCCTCCGCGAACACCCGCTCCAGCACGCGGGGCACGGTGAGGATGGTCGGCCCCATGTCGAAGCGGAACCCGCCCTCGTGCAGCACCGCCGCCTTGCCGCCCATCCACGCATTCTTGTCGTAGACGGTGACGCGGTGCCCCCTCGCAGCCGTCACGCAGGCCGCGGCCAGCCCGCCGAGCCCGCTGCCCACCACCGCGACCGAGGAACCCTGGCTCATCGCAACTCATCCCCGCCGGGGCTTGAGGCGCCGGCCTTCACGGCAAAGCTAGATGCGGTATGCTGCGGGTCAACGTGCCACCCGGTCGCGCTGCCCCCTGAGACCGCCTCAACGTGTGGACAGGTGCGCCAGGAAATTCCCGATCTCCCGGCGGCGCTGGCCCGGATCGAGCAGATCGTCCCCGAGGCCGTGGCGCCACGCGAGGCGCTGGCGGGCGCCTGGATCGGTCAAAGCGCGCACCTCATCGGCATAAGCCTCGACCGCGGCTCCGTCGGCGGCGAACCCGGCCTCGACCACGGCCGCGGCGCTGAGCGTCAGCATGGCAGCGAGCTCGTCGGGATCGACTTCCGGGTGGTACTGCGTGCCCCAGAACAGCCCGCGCCCGTGGCGGATCTCAATGGCCTGCACGTCCAGCACCGCGTTGGCTGCGAGCACGCGGGCGCCGGACGGCGGCTCCAGCACCGCATCGGTGTGGATCGCGGGCGCGTCCCAGGCCGGGCCGCGGCCGGCGAGCAGGGGATGAGCGGCGCCCTCCGCTGTGGGCGCGAGGTGGCGGGCGAATCCGTATTCGGGCCCGCGCGGGTTCGGGCCGACCCGGCCGCCCGCCACCGCGGCGGCGACCTGGATGCCCCAGCACGAACCGAAGATCGGCAGCCCGGCGGCGAACGCCGCACGCATCAGGTCGAGCTGGCGTTCGACGGCGGGACCGCCCTCGCTCAGGCGCAGGGTCGAGCCGGTGACGATCAACCCGTCGGCCTCGTGCAGGCCAAGGCCCTCGGGCAGGGCCGCGTCCGCGTCGGCGGGCGCGATCAGGATGCATTCCGCCCCCGGGGCGATGTCGGTCACGACATCGGCGAAGGACTGCGCCGTCGTGCGGCCGAGGACATCGCAGCGCGTCGCGCGGCCGTCGCGGTCGTTTCCATCGGCGATCAGCAGGCGCGGCATCGCTTCCTCGGTGCGGTAGACCCGAGCGCGGCGAAGCCCGGACCGGGGCTGTGCCAGATTCTCCCATGTCGGTCGCGGGGGCGGGCCGCCGCGGGACGATCCGCCTCACGCCTCAGCGCGTGCGCCGCCCCACCAACCCCAACGCCGCTCCGAGCCCCATCAGCGCCAGCCCGGCGAGCACACCCCAAGCCGGAAGCGCGGCGAAAACGCCTTCGCCGAGCGCGGTCTGGTAGGCCTCGATCGCCCAGGCGTTGGGGGTGAGCCAGCCGGCCTGCTGTAGCCAGGGGGGCATGAGGAAGCGGGGCACCATGCTGCCGCCCACCGCCGAGAGCAGCAGCACGCCGAAGGTGGCGGCGAGATGCGCCTGTTGGCGCGTCGAGGACAGGGCGCAGGCGGCGAGTGCCAGACCCGCCGCCATGGCGGAGACGAGCGCCGAGGTGACGAGCCAGCCGAGCCAGTGGCCGGAGACATCGACGCCGTGGAGCAAAGCGGCTGCCGTGAAGATCAGGCCGGCCTGGACGATGCCCTGGAGCAGAAGGAACAGGAATTTTCCCAGCACGATCACCCGCAGGCCGCCGGGGCCGGCGGCGAGGCGGTCGGCCAGCCCCCCTTCGCGCTCGTCCACCAGCGAGAGCGCGCCCTGCATCGCGGCGAACAGCAGGAACACCGCGGTGATGGCGCCGGCATAGTAGCCGATGCGCTCGTTGCCGCGGCCGGAGGCGGCGGAGCGGGTCTCGACGAGGTTGGCGAAGGAAAACGGCTCCTTCTTGGCCCGCTGCTCGGCAAAAGCCTCGTCGAGAAAGGTGCGCTCGTCGGCGCCGATCTTCCCCGAACGCTCCACGTCGGCGACGATGCGCGAGAGCACCACGTCGGGCAGCGCCCCGTTCAGTGCGCGCTGAAGCTGGCCGAGCGCGATCGGGCTCGCCAGCGCACGGGCCGGGCTCTCGACCAGCACCACCGGCTGGTCGGCAGGCGCGAGGCCGCTCTGCGCCGCGAGTTCGCCCCGCAAGACGAGGGCGACATCGACCTCGCCGCGGCGCACGGCGGCGACCGCGCCCTCGACATCCGCGGCACGCAGCCGCTCGACCCGCAGGCTCGGCTCGGCCTCCAGGGCGGCGGCGAGGCGCTGCGTCGTGGCGGTCTGAGCGAGATCGGCCAGACCCAGGTGGATGCGGACGCGGTCGCCGAGCGCGCCGGAAAAGATCGCGGCGAAGATCGAAAAGATGACGGTGGGCAGGACGAAGGCCATCGTCAGCGCCGCGCGGTCGCGCAGGAGCGAGAGCCACATCACCCGGAAGGCCGCCGCGATCACGCCGCCGCCTCCGATCCGTCGAGGGCTTCGCGATAAAGCGTTTCCAGGCCGGGGCAGCGCACCCGGATTTCGGCCACCGGCACGCCCATCCCGCGCAGGCTCGCCAGCAGGGCCGCGCCGTCGAGGCCGCCCGCGGCGCCGTGGTCGGCGCGCCAGAGCCGGGCGTCACCCGCTTCCGGGGCGAAGCCGGCCTCGCGCAGAGCCGTCCGGGCCGCCGGGCCGGGGGCCGCCTCCATCACCGCCTCGTGCTCCGGCGGCGCGGCGGCGAGCGGGCGCATCAGCGCGGCGAGATCGCCGGCCAGCCGCAAGCGACCCTCGCTGAGGATGGCGACGCGGTCGGCGAGGCGCTCGGCCTCGACGAAATCGTGGGTGCTGACGATGACGCCCGCGCCCGCGGCGCGCAGGCCGGCCAGCACCGCGTGGATCGCGGCGCGGGCGTCGAGATCGACCCCCTGCGTCGGCTCGTCGAGCAGGATCAGGTCGGGGGCGGCGAGCAGGCTCGCGGCGATGTTGGTCCGGCGCTGGTAGCCGCCGGACAACGTGGCGACGGGGCGCCCGGCGACCGTTTCGAGGGCGCAGCGGGCGAGCACCGAACCGACCGCGTCGCGGCGGGCGCCGCGGGACAGCCCGGCGAGGCGGGCGAACACCTCGAGGTTTTCCGCCACGCTGAGGCGCGGATAGAGCGCGATTTCCTGGGGCACGTAGCCGATGCGCCCGCGCACCGCCCGATCCGCGTGCGGATCGCCGCCGCGCACCCGGACGCGGCCCGAATCCGGCCCGAGCCGTCCGGCGAGCAGACGGATCAAGGTGGACTTGCCGGCGCCGTTCGGCCCGAGCAGCGCCAAGGTCGTGCCGGCCTCCACGGTGAGGTTGAGGCCGCGCAGGGCCGGCCGGCCGCGGAAGGCGAGGGCGGCCCCCTCGACGCGGACGAGGGGCGGCGGGACGCTCACGATAAGGAATCAGCGCCGGGGCAGGGCGCGGGCGAGGCGCACCCGCAGGGCAGCGCCGGGCTCGGCCAGGGTGAAGGCGGCGGCGCCGAAATCCGGCCGGGCGCGGCGCCCGGCCGCGCCGGAGAAGCCGTAGGGCTCCAGCGGCAGGCCGAGTTGCGTGCGACCGAGCCGCCCGTCGCCGTCGAGATCCTGAAACGCCGCCACCGCCCAGGTGCCCGCGGGCACGTCGCGGAACAGGAAGCGCTGGGCGCCGCCCTGGGCCAGGGCGTCCTGGCCCTGGCGGCAGCCTGCTTCCGTCAGGCTGCCCTGGCAGAGCGTGACGTAGACCGCGCCCGCGCCGGGCTCGGCCCCCTCGACGACGACCTCCAGGCTCGCGGCGCAGGCCGGGCCGGCAAGCACCAGCCCAGCGATCACAACGGCGGTCGCGCGCATCAATGCGGCTCGCCGGTGGCGAGCGGCGAGGTCGAGGGCAGTTCGGCCAGGATGGCGGGGGCTTTTTCGCGCGCGAGATCCTCGATCAGCAGGCGGGCGGAGATGCGCGCGCCTTCGTAGATCACCGGCAGGCCCGAGCCCGGATGGGTGCCGCCGCCGACGAGGTAGAGCCCCGGCCCGAAGCGATTATGGGGTCTGAACCACAGCATCTGCAGCAGATCGTGGGCGAGGTTGAAGGTCGCGCCCTCGTGCACGGCGAAATCGTCCCGCCAGCCGCGGGGATCGATGACGCGCTCGTAGCGGATGCGGTCCTCGATGTCGTGCAGGCCGAGCAGCTTCAGCCGCTCCAGCACCAGCTTGCGATAGGTCGGGGCGACGGTCTCCCAATCGATGCCCGATTTCAGGTTCGGCACCGGCACCAGCACGTAGAGGGCGGTGTGACCGGGCGGCGCCATGCCGCCGTCGGTGAAGCCCGCATGCTGCACGTAGATCGAGGGCTGCATCGGCAGGATGCCGCCGGTGATCTCGTTGATGTTGCGCTCGTATTCCTTGGACAGCAGGATCGTGTGATGCCCCAGGCTGTCCGGCATTTTCCCTTCGAGCCCCAGATAGAGCATGAAGGTCGAGCAGGAGAGGCGGGCCTTGTCGATCTTGGCGTCGCGCCAGCGCGGGCGCCGCTCCTCCGGCACGAGTTCGCGGATGGTCTTGGCGAAGTCGCCGTTGATCATCACCGCATCGGCCTTCAGCGTCTCGCCGCCGGCCACCACGCCGCAGGCGCGCTTGCCCTCGAACAGCACCCGCTCGACGCTCGTGTTGAGCCGGACATCGACGCCCATGCGGCGGGCGAGCCCCGCCATCGCCTCGGAGACCGCGCCGCACCCGCCGACCGGGTGATAGACGCCGTGCTCGTATTCGAGGAACGAGAGGATCGTGAACAGGCTCGGGCAGCGGAACGGGCTCATCCCGAGATATTTGGTCTGGAACGAGAAGGCGAGGCGCACCCGCGGGTCGGCGAAGTAGCGGCGCAGGTCCTTGTCGACGCTGCGGCCGGGATGCAGGTGGGGCAGGGCGGCCAGCATCGCCGGGCTCGCCATCGACAGGAAGTTGTCGAACGGCTGCTCCAGCACCGGCTTGAAGTAGTCGAGCTTGGTCCGGTTCTCGGCGAAGAACTTTTCGACGTTCTCGGCGTCGGCCGGGGCGAGGCGGCCGATCTCCGCCTTGAGGCGCGGCACGTCGCCGGTGGCGCGGATCTGGCCCGAGATGCCGCCCTCGCCCTCGAAGACGAGGTTGTATTGCGGGTCGAGCCGTTCGAGCTTGACGTGATCCTCCAGCCGCTCGCCGCAGGATTCGAAGATGTCGGCCAGGATCTGCGGATAGAGGAAGAAGGTCGGGCCGATGTCGAAGCGGTAGCCGCCCGGCGCCTCGACGGTCTTGGTGCGACCGCCCACCACCGGATCGCGCTCGATCACCGTGACGTGCAGGCCGGCCTTCGCCAGCAGCAGCGCAGAGGCCAGCCCGCCGGGGCCCGCCCCGACGACGACGACGCGGCGCCCGGTGAGCGCCCGCAAACCTTCCCGCGACTGAAGCAACGCCCCGAGGCTCCCATTCCCGTCCGTGTGACGGCCAATCTTGGCCTTATCTCAGCGCCCGGCAAGAGGTGCGGATTGTCGCGCGCAGTCCGTCCTTAACGGCGGCGCAGCGGCACCACCGCCGCGGCGCCGATCTGCGGGCCGGTCTCGGCATCGAGATCGGGCACGGCGATGATCGGGGACCCGCGCAGATCGCGGCGCATCACGATGGCGCCGCGCTCCTCCAGATAGGCGAGCATCCGTCGCGCCCGGCCCGCCGAGGAGGTGCCGTAGGCCTGGGCCAGCGAGGCGTCGGAGGGGCAGGGCGCGCCCTCGATGGCGGTGCGGGCGATGAGCAGGAACAGGCCGGCGAGATCGTCGGGCAGCCCCGCGGCAATCGCTTGCGCCCGCTCCCATTCCGGTCCCTCGGCGGTGGCGCCGCCGACCCCGGCGCGCGCCACCGCGAGGCGGCGCTTGAACTCGGACAGGCTCATCGCCTCGCCGCCGATCCGGCGGATGCGGCAGCGCACGGTGAAGTCCTGATAAAGCGTCGCCGGGGTGCAGGCGACGGCGTCCGAATCGGCAAGCACAGACGCCAGAACCTCGGCCATCGCGGCCTCGCGCTCGGCGGGATCGAGGGGCTCGGGTTCGGAAAAGTCTTCCCGGACCGGCGGGCGGTAGCTCGCGAGCTGGACCAGCACGTCGGGGCTCGCCGGGCGGGCGGGCTTCGGCCGCGGCGCGGGCAGGGGTCTGGCTTCCTCGCCGGGTGCTGCGGTGAGGATCAGGGCGCGGGCGGCCTCGCCCATCTCGGGGAGCGGCAGGAGGGCGGGGGCCGAATTGCGGCTCTCGGTCTCGGTCGCGCCCACCGCGATCGGCAGCGGGCGCTTCGAGATCGCCGGCCCCAGGCCCACGAAATGGCCACGGGGGAGGTCGCGGAACATCTCGGCCTGGCGGCGGTCGAGGCCCAAGAGGTCGGCGGCGCGGGCCATGTCGATGTCGAGGAAGGTACGGCCCATCAGGAAGTTCGAGGCTTCCGCCGCGACGTTCTTGGCGAGCTTGGCGAGCCGCTGCGTGGCGATGATGCCGGCCAAGCCCCTCTTTCGCCCACGGCACATCAGGTTGGTCATGGCGCCGAGCGAGAGGCGGCGCGCCTCGTCCGACACCTCGCCCGCGGCGGCGGGCGCGAAGAGCTGCGCCTCGTCGACGACGACGAGCATCGGGTACCAGAGCGAGCGGTCGGCATCGAACAGCCCACCGAGGAAGGCGGCAGCGGCCCGCATCTGGTCCTCGGCATCGAGCCCTTCGAGCGACAGCACCACCGAGACGCGGTGCTCCCGCACCCGCGCGGCGATGCGCAGAAGCTCGCTCTCGTTACCGTCGGCCTCGACCACGACATGGCCGTAGCGCTCGGCCAGCGTGACGAAATCGCCTTCCGGGTCGATGATCGCCTGCTGCACGAGGCCGGCGCTCTGCTCCAAGAGGCGGCGCAGCAGGTGCGACTTGCCCGAGCCGGAATTGCCCTGGACAAGCAGGCGGGTCGCCAGCAGTTCGGTGAGGTCCATCACCGCCGGCCGCTCGCCGGCCCGCCCCAGGTCGATCTCGTAGCCCATCCGATTCCCCGCTGGCGGCGCCCCGCTCCCTTAACACGCCGGCTTAACGATCGGTCGCCGCACCGGGGGCGCCGTCCACAGGCGGGCGTCAGGTTCGGGATAGCCGTTCACCGGCCAGCCGATGCAGCGCGATCGCCCCGGCCGTCGCCACGTTGAGCGAATCGAAGCCCGGCGCCATGGCGATGCGGACGCGGCGCGCCCGATCCATCACGGCTTCGGGCAGACCCGGCCCCTCGGTGCCGAGCAGCAGCAGCGCGCGGGGCGGAGGCTCGAGCGTTTCCAGTGCCTCGCCGCCGCCCGGCGTGAGCGCCAGGGGGGTCAGGCCGTGGCGCTCGGCGAGATCGAGGAGGGCGGTGCCGCTTCGAGCGCGGGCGAAGGGCACGGTCAGCGCGGCGCCGGCCGAGACCCGGATCGCCTTGCGGTAGAGCGGGTCGCAGGTGGCGGCGTCGAGCAGCACCGCGTCGGCGCCGAAGGCGGCGGCGTTGCGAAACAGGCCGCCGACATTGTCGTGGTTGGTCAGGCCGACGAGGCCGAGGACGAGGGCCGGGGCCGGAGCGGGCGGGATCAGCGCGCCGGGCCGAGGCTCGGCCCCGCGCAGGCCCACCGCCAGCACGCCGCGATGAACGGGGAAGCCCGTCACCGCGCTCATCACGTCCTTGCCGGCGAGGTAGACCGGCGGGCCGTCCCCTGGAAGGGACGGTGCCAGACCGGGCCAGCGCTCGGGTGCCAGCAGCACCGATTCGGCCCGGAAGCGCGCGCCTTCGGAAAAGAGCAGGCGCAGGGTCACCTCGCCCTCGACGATGAAGCGGCCCTGCCGCCCGACGAGGTCGCGCTCGCGCATCGCCCGGTAGGGGGCGAGGCGCGGGTCGTCCGGATCGTCGAGGGGGATCGGCGCGGGCAAGCTCAGGCCGGGCGGCCGCCGCCCATGCGCATGGCGAGCGGGTCCGCCTCCTCCTTCTTCGGCACCTTCACCAGGGCCTCGCCGTCGAGCACCACCTCGGTGCCGACGGAGCAGGTGCATTTCAGGCGGGCGCGGCGGCGCTCGGGGATCAGCTCGGCCACCTCGACCTTCACCTCGACGGTGTCGCCGATGCGCACCGGCGCGCGGAAGTTCAAGGTCTGCGAGATGTAGACCGCGCCCGGCCCCGGCAGGCGGGTGCCGAGCACCGCCGAGATCAGGCCGGCGGTGTAGAGACCGTGGGCGATGCGGGTGCCGAACGGCGTGCGGGCGGCGAAGTGCTCGGAGAGGTGGATCGGGTTGCGGTCGCCGGTGATCTCGGCAAAACCCACCACGTCGGAGGAGGAGATCTCCTTCAGCAGGATCTCAGTCAGCCCGACTTCGAGATCCTCGAAATAGAGCACGCGCAGTTCGGGCAACATCTGGAGCCTCCCCAAGGTCCGGGCCGCGGCGCGAGGACCACCGCGGCAAAGCTTTCGCCTCGCACAGGCGCGGGCGCAAATCCAGATGCCGATTGGGCGGAGAGGGCCCGCGCCGGATCAACCTCTCGACAGCGGCCGGGCTCCGGGGCAATCAGCGGCCGTTCCGCCGTCCCCGATAAGGCCGCCGCGTGCCCCGTCCGACCCTCACGCCCGCCTTGCGCCCGGTCGTCGCCCGCGTGGCGGCGCTCAATCTCGGCTATTTCGGAATCGAGATCACGGTGGCGCTCGCCATCGGCTCGGTGGCCCTCATCGCCGACAGCCTCGACTTCATGGAAGACGCGGCGATCAACCTGCTGATCTTCGCCGGCCTTGGCTGGAGCCTGCGCAACCGGGCGCGGCTCGGCACGGCGCTCGCCTTCATCATCCTCGTGCCGGGCCTCGCCACGGCTTACGCGGCCTACGAGAAGTTTTCGGACTTCGTCGCCCCCGATCCGGTGCCGCTGACGGTGACGGGAATCGGCGCGCTGCTCGTCAATCTCACCTGCGCCCTGATGCTCGCCCGCCACCGCGACGGCCACGGCAGCCTGACGCGGGCCGCCTACCTCTCGGCCCGCAACGATGTCGCCGCCAATGTCGGGATCATCGTGGCCGGGCTCGTCACCGCGGCGACCCTCTCGCCCTGGCCCGATCTCTTCGCGGCTTTGGGCATCGCCGTGCTCAACGCCGATTCGGCCTTCGACATCCTCAAGGCCGCTCGCCGCGAGCGGCAGGCCGCCGCCGACGCCCGCGCCTGACCTCACCGACGGACCCTTTCGTGCTGCGCCTCTTCCCCCTCTCCGACCTGCATCTCGAACGCCGCCGGCCCGAGGCGATCCCGCGGCCCGCCGCACCCTTCGACGTGCTGGTCTGCGCCGGCGACCTGCACGAGGGTCATCCCGACAAGGGCGTCGATGTCATCGTCTCGCTCGCCGAGGGCCGGCCGATCGTGCTGGTGCCGGGCAACCACGAGCATTACGCGCCGACCGGGGACGAGCGCACCGCGCCGGACCTGCTCGCCGCGCTGGAACGCACTGTGGCCCGGCGCAACGGCGAGGGCGCGCGCATCCACCTGCTGCAGGGCGGGCAATCGACCGTGATCGCGGGCGTGCGCTTCGTCGGCACCACGCTGTGGAGCGACTGGTCGCTCGCGGGCCGCTGGCTCACCGCCGACACGCCCGACCGCCCCGCCGACCCGGTTGCCTACGCCGCCGCACGGATGACCGACCCGGTCACCGGCTCGCGCGAGTACCGCGGTTCGATCCGAAAAGCGGACCGGACTGCGTGGTCGCCCGCGGACGCCATGGCGGCACACCGGGCCGAGAAGGCGGCGTTCCTCGAAGCTCTGGCCCAACCTCATGCCGGACCGACGGTGGCGGTGACGCACCATCCGCCGAGCCCGCTCGCGGCGGACGCGTTTCGCGACGCGCCGGGCGTGCCGTGGTGGGTGCCGGCCTTCTACGCAACCACCGTGCTCGACGACCTCGCGGAGGCCGAGCGGCCCGATCTCTGGTTCTCCGGCCATTTCCACGCCGGGCACGATAGGCGGATCGGCCGCACGCGCTGGATCGCCAACCCGGTCGAGGGGACGACGTTTCGGGACGACATCGTCGCCGAGGTTGGCTGAAACTCTGGGGCGGCCTCGCGCGTACGTGTCTCCAACGACAAAAACTTCGGAGACCGTCCCGTGAGCGCCTTCATCGCCGTCGTCCTCGTCTGCGCCAACGCCGTGCCGCAGGAGGCCTGCACCGACGACCGGGCGAGCGAGGTGCGCAAGGTGCGCGTCGCCAACGAACTCGGCTGCACCAGCGGCTGGCAGGAGATCATCGCCCGCACCGATCTCCGCGACGAGGTCGGCAAGACGAGCTACCTGAAGACGGAATGCCGGCGGATAAAGGACGCGCAGTAGCGTTCGCAGGACTCTCGACCGCCCCGACTCATCCCACCCAACCCCCTCATCCTGAGGTGCCGCGAAGCGGCCTCGAAGGAGGGCTCCAGCCCGCCGCGCGATACGCTGGAGCCCTCCTTCGAGGCTGAGCTTCGCTCCGCACCTCAGGATGAGGGGGGTGGGTGGGAGACGCCGCGGCATCGAGCCGGACCGATCGCTCGTTCCAAGCGATCGGGGTATCGGTCGCCTCTCCCGAAGAATCTGCTATTCAGGCGTTCACGGCCCCGTGTGGCCGATCCGATCGTGCCGTTCGAGAGTGAGATGCGCCCGAAGTCCGGTTCCGGCCTCGCCGCCATGCCCGTTGTTCTCGGGTTGCTGGCCGCCCTCGCCGCCGCGCCGGCGCAGGGCGCCACGCCGCCGGTGCAACCGGCCGAGGGGCCGGGCGGCGTCGGCGACAAGGCGGCCACCATCACCAAGCGCGCGGTCGGCCGGGCCAGCGCCGCCTCGTTCGTGTTCCACAAGGCCGGTCCCGCGCCGTCGGGCGGGCGGCCGGTGGCGGTGTTCCTGCACGCCTGGGGCGCGCCCAACCCGCAGGCCTACGGTGCCTGGATCGACCATCTCGCCCGCAACGACTGGCTGGTGCTGTTTCCCCGCTTCCAGGAGGTGAACCGCACCAAGCCCTCCGACGCGCCGGCCATCGCGGCGCGCCTCGTGAAATCCGCGCTCGCCGACCTCGCCACCGACACGGATGCCAAGCCCGATACCGGCCGCATCGCCCTGATCGGCCACTTGGCCGGCGCGCCGCTCGCCGCCCACATCGCGGCGGAGGCCGCGCAGAACGGCCTGCCCGCGCCGAAGCTCGTCTTCGCGGTGATGCCCGGCGGCATCGCCCGGGACGCCAAGTCCCGCGGCATCCCGCTAGGGGAGCTGAACACCATCGATCCCGGCACGATGCTGGTTACGATGATCGGCGACAAGGACGCCCGCGCCGCCGACGCCGCCGCGCGAAAGATCCTGCGCGATGCCACCGCAGTGCCCGCCGAGCGCAAGCTGTTCGTGCGGGCGCTGTCGGACGATCACGGATTCCCGGCGCTGACCGCGACGCTCGCTTCGCCCGCGGGGCTCGATGCGGCCTACGATTCGGGGGCGATCAAGCTGCCGCCGGACCCGCCGGGCGAGAAGCCGCCGCCGTTCCGCTGGTCGGCCGACATGGCGCTTTCCGGCGAGCAGACCCAGCTCGTCGCCCAGATCAACAACGCGCGGGCCGACAGCCTCGACTTTCTCGCCTTCTGGCGCAGCTTCGACATGGCGGCGGCCGCCGCCTTCACGGCGAAGGACGCCGCGAGCCTCAAGGCCAACCCGGCCTTCAGCGACATGCAGCGCTGGAGCGACGGCTGGCCGGTCAAGCGCCTCGGCGTCGAGGTGCCGAAAGCTCACGCGCCCACGAGCCCCGACGCCGCCGCGCGGCGCTGATCACATTTTCCCTTCGCAATCGAGTCCCCGGTCGCCGATGAAGCTGTTCCACTCGCACGCCTCGCCCTTCGTCCGGAAGGTGATGGTGGTCGCCCACGAACTTAGGATGGCCGAGCGCATCGAACTGCTGCCGAGCAAGGTCCACCCGGTCGAGCGCGACCGCGCGGTGCTGGCCCAGCACCCGCTCGCGCAGGTGCCGACACTGATCGACGACGCGGGCCACGCGCTCGCAGACAGCCGGGTCATCTGCGAATACCTCGACGTGCTGGCCGGTGGCGACCTGTTTCCCCGCGAGGGCGCGGCGCGCTGGCGGGCGCTCAACGAGCAATCGGCCGCCGACGGCGTGCTCGATGCCGCCCTGCTGATCCGCTACGAGTTGACCGCCCGGCCGGAATCCGAGCGCTCGGCCGCCTGGATCAAGGGCCAGAGCGCCAAGATCGAGACCACGCTGGCGTGGTTCGAGGAGCGGGCCGGGGAACTGACCGAGCGCATCGACATCGGCACCATCGCGCTCGCCTGCGCGCTCGGCTACCTCGATCTGCGCTTCTCCGACATCGCGTGGCGCGACGACGCTCCGGAACTGGCGGCGTGGTTCGCCCGGATCGGTGAGCGGCCCTCGATGGTGGCGACGCGTCCACCCGCCGGGTGATGCACGGCCGCGACAGTTAATCTGGCTTAAGCCTTGCTAAGATTTTCCGGCTCCCGCCGGAGGCTTCGCCATGCCCGATTTCGTCGCCGCCCTGTTCGCCTCGGCCCTGTTTTGCCTCGCGCTGCTGGCGCTCAACGCCCTGACCCGCCTCGCCATCCAGGCCCATCTCGCACCCGACGGGCTGATGGAGGGCGGGTTCGTTCAATATGGCGGCGCCTTGGTGGTGGCCGGCGCGGTCTATCGCCGGGCCGTGCGGCCCCCCGGCGGCCTCGCGGACCGCTGACGCGGACGCCGGTGCCGCGGTCGCAAGTCGGACAAGCACAGGAAATGTCAAAAAGCGTACCATCCGGCGGCACTGCACGGCGTCCGGCACGTTGGCCCATGATATTCACGAACCCGTGAGGTTCTGCGATGTCGCCTCCGGCCATACCCTTCACGATCTCCGCCGACCTGCATGGGGAGCCGCGAATGGCCACCCGCTGCAATCCGGCCAGCGCCATGTGTCTGGCCGACGATTGGGCTGAGGTCGGATGCTCGGACATCCGGATCGCGGATCGGGACGGCATCCCACACTCGCCCGCTTCCTTCAGGGCCAAACTGCCGCTCCGCAAGCGGATCGAGCGCCGCCGGCTCGGGTTGTGGACCTCCTGACGGTGCGCCGCGCCGGTCGCGATGGAACCGGAAGTGCCTATATCTCGACGGAGCCACCCATCGCGGCGGCGTTCGTCACGACGAAGTCGAGCCGGAACAGGATGAGGCCCTGTCCGTCGGTGACTTCCATGCGCCACTCCTTGCCGCGGGCGACAAGGTCGGCTTCCTCGCCGAGGAATTGTCCCGTGAGCCGGATCGCCATGCGTCGTGCCTGCGCGCGATCGGCGAGCTCCAGCACATCCGTGTCGATGATCGAGCGTCCGTCGTGCATGTTGAAGTGATATCGCGGCATCGCACGCAGGGCCCTCGAAGCGTCTGGGGCGGGAGCGCGCTCCCCATCACAGGCATGCCAGGCCGAGTTCCCGCGATTGTCCGAGACCGTACGGAGATGACCGCCGATCCGCCGTTACTTTTGATGGATCGGTTCGCCCCTCGACGGTCGCAACGAAAAGGGCGTGCCCCGTTTCCGGGACACGCCTCCGAAGCCGTCGGGGCCGTGCGGCCGGCGATCAGAAGTAGGACTTCAGCACGCCGCGGCGGCGCACGTCGAGCGTGGCGCAGTGGAACGAGCCGCCGAACGGGCCGTAGCTCAGGAACGGCGCCGGGATCGGGTCGAAGCCCCAATCCTTGAGCGCCTTGATCAGGGTCGGCTGGCTCTGATCGACGACGATCTTCTTCTCGTCGATGGCGAGCACGTTGATCGAGGTCCAGGGCGAGCACATCGAGATCTTGCTCATGAAGCCCGAGACCGGGTCGGGGCGCGGCGCGATCAGCACGTCCCACTTCTTGAGCACGGCCGGCAGCTTCTCGACGTCGATGTAGTCGGGGTTGACCAGCACCTTGCCCGGCGCCAGCGGCATGAACGACGAATCGATGTGCATCGGCTGCGGGCAGCGGCTCTCGATCTCGTGGATGCGGAAGCCGGGGCCGAGATGGCGGCGCAGCCACTCGATGCCCATCAGGTTGGTCACGTTCGAGCGGGTCACGAACAGGTCGCGGCCGCAGCGCACGAAGTCGGCGGCGTCGAACACCGGCTCGAACTCGTTGACCGTGAACTGCATCGGCTCGCCGGCCTTCAGGTTCGGCACCCGGTAGTCGTAGTTGTAGAGGTCGTCGGTGAGCTGCGGACGCGGCGCAGACGTCCACCGAGCCCCAGCGCGAAAATACTCCTTGAAGAGCGAGCGGTAGGCGTCGCCCTCGAAGTAGCGCGAGCGCCAGCACATCGGGCTCTCGATGATCTCGTCGCCGATGACGAGGTACGGGTCGCGCGGGCAGGCGACGCAGAAGCCCCGCGAGGTCCAGCGCGGCGCCTTGAACTTCTTCGAGAAGTCCACCGTGTCGGGGCGGCGCACCTTCACGCCTTCGCCGGCCAGGATCGAGATGAAGTTGTCCAGCTCCTGTTGAGCCAGCTTCTTCATGAACTTCGGATACTTGAAGCCTGAGGCGAAGCGGTAGAACGGCTGGGCCGCCCGCGGCAGGTTGAAGATTACGGTGAGGTGATGGGTCGGGATCGTGGCGCCGTCGAGCGAGCCGACGATCACCTCCTCCAGCGGGTCCCACTCGTTCCAGGCCATCACCGGGCTGCGGGGGGCCGGCACGCCACCCTGAGCGCCGACCTGCGCGGTTTGACCGGCGTAGCCCCGCGTCGACGGGTCGTCGATCAGGGCGGATTCCGCCGTGATCTGCGGCTCGCGATCCATTCTCGGCTCCATAGAAGCGGCGTCCGGCGACAATCGTCGCTTCACCTCCACCGCGGGCGCCGCTTTGCTCCCCGGTGTGTCAATCGGGTGATAGACAGGGCAGGGTAAAGCTGCAACCTGCCGAGACCCTTCCTGCTGCCGCCACGCTTTCGAAGTCCGGGGCGGTGGGATTTCGACAACACAAGCCCCTCGACGAAGATCCGCAAAGGTCGAAAGAGGCTGATGAAGCGTCTCACCACACTGGCGTCGATCGCAGGACTGGTCACGGCGCTCGCGCTGTTCCTGTCCTCCGGCGTGACGGATGTCGGCGCCGCCCTTGTCGGCGCGGGCTGGGGCGCGCTCGCGGTCGTGGTCGCCCGCTTCGTCGCGGTCGCCTGGGCGGGCTTCGGCTGGCACGTCGTGTTTCCCCGCGGCGCCGGCCCGACCTTGCGCGACTGCATCCGCCTCCGCTTCGTCCGCGAGGGCATCAACACGCTGCTGCCCGTGGCCCAGGTCGGCGGCGACCTGATCGGCGCGCGCCTGCTGACGCGCCGCGGCACCCCCGGCGGCATGGCCGGCGCCAGCATGTTCGTCGATCTGATGACCCAGGCGCTGACGCAGCTCCTGTTCACGGTGGCGGGCCTCGCGCTCCTCATGCACTTCACCGGCGACGGGCCGGTGGTGCGCACGGTGGCCGGCGGCGTCGTCATCGCGATCCCCGCGCTCGCCGCCTTCTATGTGATCCAGCGCCGAAGCGGGCACCGCCTGGTCGAGGCCGCCTTGTCGCGCTTCGCCGCCGCCCGCGAGTGGCGCGCGCTCGGCGCCATCGACGTGCTCTACGACAACCTGCGCCGCCTCTACGCCAACCACGCCCGCGTCGGCAGCGCGATCCTGATCCACCTCGTCGGCTGGATCATCGGGACGCTCGAGGTCTACATCGCGCTCAACGCGATGGGCCATCCCGTCACCTTCGTCGAGGCGTTGGTGATCGAGAGCCTCGCCCAGGCCGTGCGCGGCGCCGCCTTCGTGGTGCCCGGCGCCATCGGCGCGCAGGAGGGCGGGTTGATCGCCCTCTGCGCCCTGTTCGGCATCCCGGCGGAAACCGCGCTCGCCCTGTCGCTGGTCAAGCGCGTCGCCGACCTCGCCGTCGGCCTGCCGAGCCTCGCCCTGTGGCACGTCATGGAGCGCGGCACCGAGGCCGCCCCGGCCGACGCCGTCAGCACCGGCCTCGCCGCGATCCGGGCCCGCCTCGGCCGCCGGCCGGAGCCCGCGGCCCCGACCCCGCTTGCGACGCCGCGGGCGACCGCCTACGGCTTCCCCGCCGGCCGTCCGGCCGCCCTTGCCCCCGACAACGAGCCCGGAGCCCTCCAGAAGTGCGCCTGAACCGCCGCACCCTCCTCGCCGCCTTCGCGGTGCTCGCCCTCGCCGGGGCCCCGCGCGAGTTGCGGGCCGCCGAGGACCCCGCCGTCGCGCCGATCACCAAGCTCTACGCCAAGTTCGAGGAAGCGCTGAAGAACGGCGCGGGCGACCTCAAGACCCGCCTCGCCACCGTCGGCGACACCTTGGCGGCGACCTTCGACACCAACGCCATGGTGGCGACCGCCGTCGGGCCGAAGTGGAAGACCTTCAAGCCGGAGCAGCAGGCCGCGCTGACCGAGGCGTTCGGCAAGTACTTCGTCACGCTCTACGCCAACCGCCTGTCCCAGGCCGCGGGCGGCAAGTTCGAGATCAAGCCGCAGAGCGAGACCCGCGGCCCCAACCGCGTCGTCTCGACCCGCGTCTCGAACAAGGACGGCGACGATTCGGACGTCGACTACGTCGTCAACGCGGACAACCGCGTGCAGGACGTGCTGCTCAACGGCAACGTCAGCGAAGTCGCCTCCATGCGGGCGGGCTTCGCCGAGCCGCTCAAGACCGGCGGCGCCGACGGCCTGCTGAAGTTCATGCGCGAGCGCACGGACGGCATGCTGGCCAAAGGCGCCAAGTAACCGGCGTCCGCCGGGAAGCGGGCCGGACGGCTCAACCCCAAAAAAGCTCCGCTCCGGCGGCCCGACAACAAAGACAAGAGCGACGGCGCGCCATGGACCTGACCGAGATGACGGCCTGGATCTCGTCGCTCTTCCTCGTGCCGGCGCTCGCCGGCTGCCTCTATGCGCTGCTCGCCGCCGTGCTCGCCGGCCGCTTCGCCGCCCGCAAGGCACCCGCGCTTGCCGCGGACGCGCCGCGCCCCGGCGTGACCATCCTCAAGCCGCTCTGCGGCGCCGAGCCGGACCTGTTCGAGAACCTCGAGACCTTCTGCCGCCAGAGCTATGCCGGCCCGGTCCAGATCGTGTTCGGCGTCCAGAACGCGACCGATCCGGCGATTGCCGTCGTCGAGCGCCTGCGCGCGGCCTATCCGAGCGTGCGTCTCGACCTCGTGGTGGATGCGAGCCAGCACGGCTCCAACCGCAAGGTCTCGAACCTCATCAACATGTCGGCTCGGATCGCCCAAGAGACCGTGGTGCTCGCCGACAGCGACATGACGGTGCGCCCCGATTATCTTGAGCGGGTCGTCGCCGAGCTGTCCCGCCCCGGCGTCACCGGGGTCACCTGCCTCTATCACGGCGAGCCGGCGGAGCGGGGTCTCTGCGCCCAGCTCTCGGCGCTCGCCATCGACGTGGGTTTCGTGCCCAACGTCCTCGTCGGCACGAGCTTAGGCCTCGCCAAACCCTGCTTCGGCTCGACCATTGCGATGACCCGCGAATCGCTCGAAAAGATCGGCGGCTTCCGCGCCTTCAAGGACGATCTCGCCGACGACTACATGATCGGCGAGGCCCTGCGCCGCGACGGCGGTATCGTCGCGATCCCGACCTTCACCATCGGGCACGCCTGCGTCGATACCGAGCTGTCCGGCCTGTGGCGGCACGAGCTGCGCTGGAACCGCACCATCCGCAACGTCGATCCGGCGGGCTATGCCGGCTCCTTCGTCACCCACGCCTTCCCGCTGGCGCTCATCGCCGCCCTGTTGCCGGGCGCCGGCAACGCCGCTCTGGCGGTCGCCGCGCTCGCGCTCGCCTGCCGCGTCCTGCTCTGTCTGCGCATCGAGCGCGCCTTCGGGCTGGCGCCCCACGCCTACTGGCTGTTGCCGATACGTGACATGCTGTCCTTCATCAACTTCACCTGGAGCTTCGTCTCGGGTGCGGTGACATGGAAAGGTCACGATTACCGTGTGGTTGCGGACGGTACGCTGATCCCGGAACACGGCCTCGGTCACGAGACCGGTGCCACGTCCGTCTGACCTTCGCTCGACCCCACCGTTATTGCTCAACGCCCGAGCCTTGAGGCCTTGAACCCCATGCGCACGCTCTTCCTGCAGGCCCCCACCTTCGACGGCTTCGACGGCGGCGCAGGCTCCCGTTACCAGGCCAAGCGCGAGATCAAGTCGTTCTGGTACCCGACCTGGCTGGCCCAGCCCGCCGCCCTGGTGCCGAACTCCAAGCTGATCGACGCCCCGCCCCACAACATCAAGATCGACGAAGTCGTGGCCCAGGCCAATGATTTCGACCTCGTGGTGCTCCACACCTCGGTCCCGTCCTTCAAGTCGGACGTGAAGTGCATCGAGGCGCTGAAGGCCGCCAACCCGAAGCTCATCGCCGGCCTGATTGGCGCCAAGGTCGCGGTCGATGCCGCCGGCTCGATGGCCCAGGCCCCGATGGTCGACTTCGTCGCCCGCAACGAGTTCGACTTCACCGTCAAGGAAGTCGCCGACGGCGTGCCGATGGCCGAGATCAAGGGCCTGTCCTATCGCGACCAGAACGGTGTCGTGGTCCACAACGAGGACCGCGAGATCATGTCGGACATGGACCAGCTGCCCTTCGTCACGAGCGTCTACAAGCGCGATCTCGAGATGGAGAAGTACTTCATCGGGTACCTCAAGCACCCCTACATCTCGTTCTACTCGGGTCGTGGCTGCAAGAGCCGCTGCACCTTCTGCCTCTGGCCGCAGACCGTCGGCGGGCATACGTACCGGACGCGTTCGGTCGCGCACGTCATCGAAGAGATCAAGTACTGCCTCAAGGAATTCCCGCAGACCAAGGAATTCTTCTTCGACGACGACACCTTCACCGACAACCTTCCGCGCGCCGAGGAGATCGCCCGCGAGCTCGGCAAGCTCGGCGTAACGTGGTCGTGCAACGCTAAGGCCAACGTTCCCCGCGAGACCTTGAAGGTCCTCAAGGAGAACGGCCTGCGTCTCCTGCTCGTCGGCTACGAGTCCGGCAACCAGAAGATCCTAAACAACATCAAGAAGGGCATGCGCGTCGAAGTCGCGGAGAAGTTCACCAAGGACTGCCACGAGCTCGGCATCGCCATCCACGGCACCTTCATCGTCGGCCTGCCCGGCGAGACCAAAGAGACGATCCAGGAGACGATCGCGTTTGCCAAGCGCATCAACCCGCACACCATCCAGGTGTCGCTGGCCGCGCCCTATCCGGGCACCTTCCTCTACAAGCAGGCGGTCGAGAACGGCTGGCTCGATGTCGAGAACGCCGAGCTGGTCGATGAGAACGGCGTCCAGATCGCGCCGCTCCACTACCCGCACCTGTCGCACGGCGAGATCTTCTCGGCGGTCGAGGAGTTCTACCGGAAGTTCTACTTCCGCGCCCCGAAGATCGCCTCCATCGTCAGCGAGATGGTCCGCTCGCCCGACATGATGAAGCGCCGCCTGCGCGAGGGTGTCGAGTTCTGGCACTTCCTGCGCGACCGCAAGGCGGCCGCGTAACGCTTGCAGCGGGGCGTTTGAGAAACGAAGAAGGCCGGGCGCGAGCCCGGCCTTCTTCGTTTCCAGGGCTCCGCCCTGGACCCGCGAGAGGGCTGGCCCTCTCGACACCCATGACGGGGGATACCGCTTGAAGCGATTGGTCGTCACCGCCGACGATTTCGGCCTGAGCCGCGAGGTCAACGAGGCCGTCGAGCAGGCCCATCGCGACGGCATCCTCACCGCCGCCAGCCTGATGGTCTCCGCCCCCGCAGCCGCCGACGCCATCGAGCGAGCGCGGCGCATGCCGTCGCTGCGCGTCGGCCTCCATCTCGTGCTGGTCGAGGCGTGGCCGACGCTCGCCCCCGCGCAGCTCCCCGACCTCACCGACGCCAACGGCCTGATGCGCGCCGACATGGGCCGCCTCGGCTTCGACCTCGCTGCCAAGCCTGCCGCCCGCCGCCAGCTGGCCGCCGAGATCGCCGCGCAGTTCGAGGCCTACCGGGCCACGGGCCTCCCCCTCGACCACGTCAACGCCCACAAGCACTTCCACGTCCATCCGCTGATCGCGGGCGCGGTGCTCGCCATCGGGTCGCGTTACGGCATGCGGGCGCTGCGCGTCCCCCGCGAACCCCGCGACGTGCTGCGCCGCGCCGAACCCGGCGCCCGCCCCAAGCCGGCCCTCGACATCGCCCCCTGGTCGGCGCTGCTGTCGGTGCGCGCCCGGCAAGCCGGCCTGCTCATCCCCGACCGCACGCTCGGCCTCGCATGGTCCGGCGCGATGACCCCGGCCCGCGTCGCCGGCCTCCTGCGCCACCTGCCCGAGGGGCTCACCGAACTCTACACCCACCCCGCCACCGCGGGCGGCTTCCCCGGCGAGGCCCCCGGCTACGCCTACGCCGCCGAGCGCGACGCTCTCATCGCCGCCGAATCCGTTGCGCTCGCGGCGCAGCCGGACATCGCTCGCGGCGGATTCTCCGATTTCACCTGACGGCGACGAGGGCGGCACAACGGAAGCCAATCCTATCCCCGAACGCAAATCGAATGTCGCTTAACGCAATATTACGACCAATGCTCTATTGAGACTCATCTGAATTCATGGCCGACCACGGCGCCGTTTACCGGTCTTTAAGTCGAACCCAATACCGTATTCGCCGTTGACCCGTGCGGCTCAGGATGCGGCATGACCTCCTGCGCCCCAGGGATTTCCAGCGAAGACATCGACAGGCAACTCGGCTCCGGCTCGTTCCGGCTCGCCTTTCCGCCGGCGCTCGAACGCGCGTTCGAGCGCGAGACGGTCGATGAGCGCACCCGCATGTTCGTGATCTGCGGGATCATCGCCGTCATCCTCTACGACATCTTCCTGATCACCGACTATGTGACGCTCAACGACCGCTTCACCGAAATGGTGATCGCCCGGCTCGGAATCTTCACCCCGAGCCTGATCGTCATGATGCTCGTCGCCCACCGCTTCCGTTCCACGCATGTCCGGGAGCTTCTGGCTTCGATGGGCGGCGTCTTGTGCGTCATCCTGCCGATGACCGTGATGATCTTCAGCCAGAGCCCCGACCGGCTGAGCTACCAGTACGGCAGCCTCCTGGCGATCATGTTCTCGTCGATCATCCAGCGCCTGCGCTTCAACTACGCCGCCCTGTCCCTGACGGCGATGCTCGTGATCCAGATGGTCACCACCGCCCTGTCGGGCATCTTCACGCGGGACACCTACATCGCCAACGCGCTGTTCTTCATCATCGGCAGCATCCTCCTGCTCATGGCCGCCTATTTCCTCGAACGGTCGGAGCGACGCTCGTTCCTGTTTAATCTGAGGAGCCGCCTCCTGCACGACCGGTTGATGCAGATCGCCCGCATCGACGCGCTGACGGGTCTCTACAACCGCCGCCACCTCGAGGAGAGCGCGGACGCGCTCTGGCACCGGACCGAGGCCGCGCCCCAGGTCGTGACGGCGATCCTGCTCGACGTCGATCACTTCAAGGCGTTCAACGACGCCTACGGCCACACCGAGGGCGACGCCTGCCTCCGCCGCGTCTGCGAGGCGGTCGCCGACGTGGCGCGGACGCAATCCGGCCTCGCCTTCCGCTACGGCGGCGAGGAAATGCTGGTCCTGCTTCCGGGCAAGGCGCTCCACGAGGCGCGCGCCGTCGCCGAGGACATCCGCCGCGCCCTGCGCGCGGCGGCGATCCCGCACCCCATCCTCGGCAATGGACGGATCGTGACGGCGAGTTTCGGAGTCGCCGGCGTGGTCGCACCGCAGGCCCCCCTCTCCACCCTGATCGAAGCCGCCGACACCGCCCTCTACGCCGCCAAACGCGCCGGCCGCGACTGCATCTGGCCGCCGAATGGGGCGCTGGCCGCGGACGACTTCGCTGGTTTCGTCGCCGCGTCGGCGTGACTGGTTCGAAGCCGAGCACTGAAACCAGACGGCTCACGCCGGTTCCGCGACCGAAGGCAGGACAAGCTCTCACCGAAGCAACCGACGGCACGGCGACCTCTTATTCTTATTAATTCAATCATATCTAAAACCTATCCGGATCATTACACAGAATTCACGCAACACGCGCCGGGGCGCGGCGTTTTCCCGACAGAGCCGAGGCCGACGATCACATCACAACGACCGCCGAAGCCAGACAGGCTCTCATCAGGAGATCCGGTCATGAAACGTCACACGCTCCTTGCCAGCATCCTCGTCGCCACCACAGCCTTGGGCGGGGCGGCCCTCGCCGCCGAGCACGCCGCGCCTGCGCAGGGGACGCTCATCGAGAGCCCTGCCCGGAACGCGGTGGATCGGGACGTCCTCAAGCTCTCCGCCGACGGCGCGGCGGCGCTCCGCGACATCGGCGGCACGCGGCTCGCCCTGTTCGAGGCGGAGCCGGCACAGGCCAAGACGATGATCGAGCGGGCGCAGACCGCCCTGGATAAGGCCAGGACCGACGATGCCGTGTTCACCAAGGCGGAAGCCGCACTGAAGCCGCCCGCGGGCACGAAGGCGCCCGAGACCGCCGACAAAGCGGCCGTGGCGTGGCTGCCGGTCGACAGCCAGATGACGCTGGGCGAGGATTTCGTGCCGACGCCCGCGAAGAACGCGGCCATCGCGGACGCCAACCACAGCCTGCAATCCGGCGACCGGAAGGGCGCGACGAAAAAGCTGCGGCTCGCCGGCATCGACGTGAACACCACGGTCGCGGTGCTGCCGCTCGCCAAGACCACCGAGGACGTGCATCGGGCCGCCTCGTTGATCCACCAAGGCCATTACTACGAGGCCAACGCAGTCCTGAAGCAGGCCGAGGGCCGGATGCGCTTCGACGTGGCCGACATCGCCCTGGTGCCGGACAAGGTCGCGGCGAAGGCGCAGAAGCCCGATCGGAAGGATGGGGCGAAGACGAGCCAGTCCGATACGAGCCCGGCCGTCACCGGCTCAAACGCGACGCCTCAGCCGGCCCAGAACACGAGCAAGGCTCCGTCGTAAGCCTCGCATCGGTCCGGATGAGAAGAAGCTCGAAGGCCTCCCCGGCCTTCGGGCTTCCTGGTTTCTGCGCGTCGTGAGTTCAAAAAACTACTTCACCGCCGCGGTCTCGCGGGCCACCGTGCCCGGCGGGCGGGCCGCCACGTCGCCCTCGGGGCGGTTGGCGTCGGGCTGCTTCGGCGGCGGGCCGAGGAAGGCCGGCACCACGAAGAAGGCCGCGAGCAGGGTGAAGAACAGCGACAGGGCGAGCAGCTCGCCCATGCTGGCCGTACCCGGATGGCTCGACAGCACCAGCGAGCCGAAGGCCGTGCCGGTGGTGAGCGCGGAGAAGAAGATCGCCCGCGTCAGGCTGGAGGCCAGCATGTCGACCACGCCCGCCCGCCACGCGATGACGTAGTAGATGTGGAAGGCGACGCCGACCGCAAGCATCAGCGGCAGGGCGATGATGTTGGCGAAGTTCAGCGGCATGCCGATGATGTTGAGCGTCATCAAGGTCCACAGGGTCGCGAGCACCAGCGGGCCGAGCGTCATCGCCACGTCCCAGGGTTTGCGGAGCGCCACCGAGAGGATGATGAAGATCAGCACGAGCGCCGTGACGCCCGCCTGCACGAAGGCCCCGAGGATGGTGTAGCTCGATTCCGTCGTGGCGACCGGCGCGCCGGTGGCGTGCGGATCGACGGTCTGCACCTCCTTGGCGAAGCGGCGCAGCACCTCGTCGTTGTTCGAATCGCCCTTGGGATGCACCTCGATGCGGGCGCGCCCGTCGGCGGTCACCCACTCGGCCTTGAGCTGCTTGGGCAGGTTGTCCAGCGTGATCTTCTTCGGATCGAGCAGCCCGGAGAGGCGGCTCATCAGCGTCTTGAGATCGGTGGTGAGCGCCACGCTCGCCGCCTCGCGCTTCTCGGCCGGGGCCGTGGCCAGCGTCTCCAGGGTGGCCGACAGCTTGTCGGCGGCCTTGTTGCCGGGGTCGCCACCGCCCCCGATGGTCTTGAGCGCCGCGGCGGTCTCGCGGATCGCCTTGACGTTGTCGGCATCCGTCGGCGGCGGCGGGCGGCGCGACGGGTTGAGCGCGGGCGCGAGCAGCTGCGCCGTCTCCTGAATGGTGGCGAGCTTCTGGTCCTGGTCGCGCGGCACGAAGGTGTCGATCGAGTGAACCTCGGCGACCGTGTCGAGCGTCAGCAGGCGCTGGCTCAGCGCCGGCACGGCGGCGACATCTGGGGCCAGCACGTCGATGGTGTTGGGGCTCGTCGCCGGATCCTTGATCAGGTCGAGATAGGTCGCGATCGATTCCACCTTCGGGCTGCGCAGGTGCATCGGGTTGGAATCGAACGGCAGCTTCAAGAGCAGCGGGATGCCGGCCACGGTGATGGCGCCGACGAAGATCAGCACCCACTTGCGGTGCTCGATGATCCAGTGATCGACGCCGGCCATCCACGTGGTCTCGACCGCCCGCTTCTCGCCGCGCGGGTTGAACACCGCGATCAGCGCCGGCAGCAGGGTCAGCGAGAACAGGTAGGCGACGATCATGCCCACGCCCGCGATCAGGCCGAGTTCGGACACGCCGCGGAACTTGGTGGGCAGGAAGGCAAAGAAGCCGGCGAGCAGCGACACGGCCGCCAGCGTCAGCGACCAGCCGACGCCCCGCGCCGCGGCGCGGATCGCCGTGTCGCAATCGCCCGTCTCGTAGCGGTCGGCCCGGTAGCGCACGGCGAACTGGATGCCGAAATCGATGCCGAGGCCCACGAATAGGGCCGCGAAGGCGACCGAGATCGGGTTCAGCTCGCCGACCATGGCGAGGCCGAGCGCCGCGGTGACGATGAGGCCGGCGAAGGTGGTGATCAGCACGGCGACCACGAGGGGCGCCGAGTAGAGCGCGAGCGCCAGGAACAGGACGATGGCGGCGGTGGTCAGCGAGTAGTTGAGGAACGCGTCGTCGGCGAGCGTCGCGAACTCGTCGTCGGCGACCGCGACGGGGCCGGTCAGGCGGATGCGCAGGCCATGGGCCGAATCGATGTTCTGCTCGGCGGCGATCCGGCGGATCAGCAGGGTCGCCTCGCGGCCGGGCTCCAGCGCGTTGTAGTCGAGCACCGGCTGGATCATCACGAACTTGCGGGTGTCGGTGACCTGGGTCTTGCCGCCGGCCAGAAGCGTCTGCCACGACATCCGGGCGCGCTGGCCGTCGAGCACCTTGCGCAGGGTGTCGTCGATCTGGGTGATCGGCTGGGTGAGGTCGTCGATCTTTGCGTCGCCGCTCTTCACGCCCTTCACGCCGAGCGAGAGCACCCGCATCACGCCGCGCAAGGAGGGGTCGGCGGCGAGCGGCCCGAGCAGGCCCTGCTGCTCGATCAGGCGCTGCGTCGTCTGCTCCAGCTCCTGCTGCGACATCAACAGCAGGCCGTTGCGGTCGAAGAACGGGCCGCCGTCGGGGCGGTAGACCGTCTCGATCTCCGAGCGATGCGTCTTGAGGGCGTCGGCGAAGCGGGCGGCGGCCTCCTCGGCGATCTCGGGGGTCTGCCCGTCGATCACCGCGGCCACGAGGTTGGTGCGCTGGGGGAACGCCTTCTCGAAGGCGATCTCGTCCTGGCGCCACGGCACGCTCGGGTCGATCAGCCGCTCGACGTCGGTGTTGATGCGGAAGAGGTGGGCGGCTGCCGCCACGCCCGCGACCGTGAGGATCGCCGCCGTGACGAGAACCAACCAGCGGCGCCTGACGGAAAACGCGACGAGACGTTCGATCACGTAGAACCCTGCCTGCCCTGACGATCCGGCCCCACCCGCGACGGGTTCGGGAAGCGTTCCGCATCCCGGCAGGCGGCCTATGCCGGATCGAATTCGGATCGTGAGCCCCGGAACGAGCCCTCGGAACGGAAGTGACCGGGCGGACCCGGGCGACACGAATCAGGCCCGATGCGCAGCACCGGGCATCCGTGCCTTTGGGGCGCTACGTACCGGCCCCGGTCCCGGAATGCAACGGAAGCCCAGAATCGTGACCCGGCTCGCACTTCCGCAATCCGTGCGGTGCGATACCGCACCGCACGCTGGCGGAGGGATGAAACAAGCCTCGGCTACGGCCAAGCAGTCAAACATCCGCCGCAGAGCCGCGAAAAGGGCAGAACGTTCCCGCCCCGCAGCTCCGAGCGCGGGCGTCCTCCCGCTCCCCGCGGGAGGGACAGGGAAACCGGCTTGCCACAGTCAGGCTTTTTACGCGCCGCAGGGTGCCCAATCCGAACGGTTCCAGCCTAGATCACTGGAATTCCAGTCCTTCTTTCGCTAATCAACCCGGCAAAGTCTGGGGCCAGAACAAAGGAGCCGCGCCTTGGGAATTCCCATACGGTACGTCGCGAAGATCGGCGGCTACATCCTCAAGCAGCACCTCACGGGGCGGAAGCGCTACCCGCTCGTCATGATGATGGAGCCGCTGTTCCGCTGCAATCTCGCCTGCGCCGGCTGCGGGAAGATCGACTATCCCGACGAGATCCTGAACAAGCGCCTGCCCGTCGATGAGGCGCTCGAATCCGTGCGCGAGTGCGGCGCCCCCGTGGTCGTGATCGCGGGCGGCGAGCCGCTTCTCCACAAGGATCTGCCGCAGATCGTCCAGGGCATCATCGCGCAGAAGAAGTTCGCGATCGTCTGCACCAACGCGCTGCTGCTCGAGAAGAAGATCAAGGACTACAAGCCGTCGCCCTACTTCACGTGGTCGATCCACCTCGACGGCGACAAGGAGATGCACGACGGGTCGGTGTGCCAGCGCGGCGTCTACGACAAGGCGGTGGCGGCGATCGCCAAGGCCAAGGAGATGGGCTTCCGCGTCACCATCAATTGCACCTTCTTCAACAACTCCTCGCCCGACAAGATCGCCGACTTCTTCGACTCGGTGACCCGCATGGGCATCGACGGCATCACCGTGTCGCCGGGCTACGCCTACGAGCGCGCCCCCGACCAGCAGCACTTCCTCAACCGCAAGGCGACGAAGGAGCTGTTCCGCGGCGTGTTCCGCCACGGCAAGGAGAAGGGCCGCGAGAAGTGGACCTTCCAGCAGTCCGGGCTGTTCCTCGACTTCCTGGCCGGCAACCAGACCTACCACTGCACGCCCTGGGGCAACCCGACCCGCACGGTGTTCGGCTGGCAGAAGCCCTGTTATCTCCTGGGCGAGGGCTACGCCGCGACCTTCAAGGAGTTGATGGAAGAGACCGACTGGGACGCCTACGGCACCGGCAACTACGAGAAGTGCGCCGACTGCATGGTCCATTCGGGCTACGAGGCGTCTTCGGTGGTCGATTCCGTGCGCAAGCCCTGGAAGCCGGTGCTGCACGCGCTCCGCGGTATCAAGACCGAGGGCGACATGGCGCCGGAGGTCAGCCTCGAGAACCAGCGCCCGGCCGAGTTCGTGTTCTCCCGCAACGTCGCCCAGAAGCTGTCCGAGATCAAAGCCTCAGGCGTCGACACCAAGCGCGAGACCCAGAAGCGCGCGAGCGCGGCCTAAACCGCGAAACGCCTCGCCCGAATCGCGGGCGAGGCGCACCAGCTCACCGATCTTCGCCTCGCGTCGCGCGAGCGCGGAGAGCACGGCCCGAATATCGGGGTCGCCGTTCGGCTTGAGGGCGTTGGCCGCGAACGCCGGCAGCGCCCGCTCGGCCGGATCGCACACCACGCGGATCGCCGCGAAGGGCAGGCCGTGGGCCGCGGCAAAGGCCGCCGCCACCTGACTCTCCATATCGACCGCCGCCGCCCCGGTGCGTGCCCGAAGCGCGGCCTTCTCCTCCGTCGACATCACCGCGGCCTCGACGCCGACGAGATCGGCCAGCACCATCCGGGGGCCGAGCGCCGACAGGCGTCGGCGAAAACCCGCGAGGAGGGGCGTGGAGGTGGGATGCCGGGCGAAGCCCGCTCCGGTCTCGGTCCAGATCGCCTCGGCCACGACCACGTCGCCGGGTGCGAGCGCCGGATCGAGCCCGCCGGCGATGCCGAAGCTCACCACCGCCCGCACGTTGTCCGCCGGTCGCTCAACGAGAAGCGCCCGCAGCCGGTCCGGCCGGCCGCCGGCCTGGATCGGCACGACGCCCGGTCCGGCGGCGATGCGGGCCTCGCGGGCGAGGCCCGCCACCGCGAGGATTGCGGCCACGGCGGGTTTTACTGCGTGACGCGGTAGATCGAGGCGGCGGAGCCGACCGGCGCCGCGACGGTCGAGACCACGCTGAGCACCTTGGCGACTTCCGAGAACGGCGCACTCGACACGTAGAGCAGGTCGCGGTTGCGCATGCGGAAGGTCTGGGTGAGGAACAGGCTCTGCGGGTCGCGCATGTTGACGCGGTAGACCACCGGCACCTGCGGCGAACCCAGCAGCGGCGAGTTCGGCCGGAGCCGGCGCACCACACCCGCCGGCTCGTAGCGGAAGATATAGACGCCTTCCGGATTGGCCCGGGCGTCGCTGAGGCCCGAGGCACGGGCGAGCGCCTGCGCCATGGTCAGCCCTTCGGCGCCGAACGGGACCTCGGTGGTGTTGCCGACGGCCCCCACCGCGAGGAAGGTCTGCGGATCGCGCACCAGCGTCAGCGTGTCGTTGGCGCGGACAAAAATGTTCTCGCGCGGGTTCGCCACCACCGTGCTCATCGGCACCGTGACGGTGCGGCCGCTGCGCGACAGCCGCACGAAGGTGTCGGCGACCGAGGTGCGCACGCCGCCGGCGAGCGCGATCACGTCGAGCAGGCGGTCGCCGCGGCCGCTCAGCGGCACGCGCATGCCCGCAGCCGACTCGCCGGTGACGGTGACCGATTGCGACACCGGCCGCGTCACCGAGACCAGCACCTGCGGCTGGATCGCCTTACCGGCCAGTTCGCTCTCAATCAGAGTCTGGACGTCCTGCGGGCGCCGTCCGGCGACCTTGATGCGGCCGGCATAGGGCACCGTGATCGCGCCGTCGGGGCCGACGACCTGCTCGGGGATCGTCGCCGACTTGGAGCCCGCCGAGAAGCGGTCGGCGACCAGCGGGCCGGAGAACAGGCCGCCGGAGCCGGCTTCCCAGACTTGGACGGCAACGCCGTCGCCGACGCCGATCAGCGGCTCGGCGGCGGGTCGGTTGTCGCCGAAGGTGACGAGCAGGCTGTCGAGGGGCCGCGTGCGCAGGGCCTCGACGATGGAAGGATCGATGTCGATGATCTCGTAGCGGGCGAACAGGCCCTCGGCGGTGGCGATGTCGGCGCCGCCGTCGATCGCCCGCGCGGTCGGCCCCGAAGTCGGGAGCACCGAGCACCCCGACACCGCGAGTGCGGTGAGGAGGAGAGTTGCAGTGACGCGCATTCAGGTTCGCCTGACGGTTTGTCTCACGACGTGCCTACCCCGAAAGCGGCCAAGCTGTCCGTGGCGATGCCGCCACACCGGGGCCGGGACCGCACGCTTCGCACGCCTATCCCCGCTGCTCACATCCATCCCCGGCCAACTTCGCGCCCGGTGCGATTTGCCGGGCGCGACGCGATTGGGCTAGGCGAGGCGCAATGTCGGTCTCTTGGCCGATCCTTTGGGCCGATCCTTTGGGCCGATCCACGCGGCCGTCGCACAGGGCAGGGATGTCGAAGCCCTTCAGCCACACACCTCCCGGCGTGCCGGAGCCGCGCCCCGGCCGGGTCGCGCGGCGGCACGTCTTCTATGTCCCGGGCTACGACCCCGAGGCGCGCAGCCGCTACCGCCTGCTGTTCGTGCGCGAGCTGACCCGCTACGCCAAGGTGTTCGGGCAGGCCAAGCGCGAGATCGGCCGGGCCGAACTCGCGCCGCTCCTGGGAAGTGATCCCCACGGCGAGCCGCTGGTGCAGGCTTGGCGCGTCACGGGCCATCCCGAGACGCAAGGAGCGGAGACCACCTACGAGGTGCTGTTGTGGGACGACATCGTCGGCCGCGACTTCGCCCGCTCCAAGGTCGCGAGTTCGGGCCTGCTGCTCGCGGGCACCGCGGACACGCTGGTCCGGGGCCTGTTCGTGGCGTTCTACCGGCTGCACTGGAAGTACGGGAACGTCATCCTCTATCCGTTCGTGATGCTGCTGATGCTGGCCGTCGCCGCGGGCGCGGTCGCCTACGCGGTCCATGCCGCCCTGGGGGAGGGCGGTACGCTGGGCCTCGACCTGCCCGCTCTCGTCACGGTGCCGGCGGGCCTCGTCGTCGGGCTGGCGCTGCTCGCCGCGATGGAGGCCGCGCTCAACCGAATCTTCTTCTGGCAGCTCCTGAACGACTGGGTGTTCAACTGGCAGCACGGCCAGGGCTGGCGCCCCGATTACGAACGGCGGCTCGACGCCTTCGCCGACCACGCCCTCGCGCGTATGGCGACGCTCCATGAAGAAGAGACGCCTCCCGACGAGATCCTGATCGTCGGCCATTCCTCCGGTGCGCTCACCGCCGTCGAGACGGCTGCCCGGATGATCGCCCGCGCGCCCGGCCTCGGCACGGGCGACGGTCCGAATCTCGGACTCGTCACCCTCGGTTCCGGCCTGCCGCTGGTGGCGCTGCAGCCGCGGGCGCAGCGGCTGCGGGCGGAGATCGCCAGCCTCGTGAAGAGCCGCAACCTCGTCTGGGTCGATTACGGCGCGCCGCAGGACTGGATGAACTTTCCCGGCTTCAACCCCGCAACTGAGCTCGACCTCGCTCTCGCCCCCGACGCGGTCGTGGCCAACCCGATCATCCGCTCCGCGCGCTTCCGCGAGATCATCTCGCCCGAGACTTACAAGCGGGTCCGGTTCCGGCCGTTCCGGATGCACTTCCAGTTCCTGATGTCGAACGACCTTCCGGGCGAGTACGACTTCTTCGACATGACGCTCGGCCCCCGCCGCCTGCTCGACCGCGTCCTCGACGCGGACAGGGAAGAACACGCGCGCGAGCGCGCGGAAGCTCCGCATGACTGAAGCCGCGGACGCCCCCCTCGTGCTCGTGGTCACGGGCGTGTCGGGCTCCGGCAAGAGCACCGTGGCCTCGCTGCTCGCCCAGCGCCTCGGCCTGCCCCTCGCCGACGGCGACGACTTCCACGACGCCCAAAGCATCGCGCGGATGCGCGCGGGCCATCCCCTCGACGACGCCGCCCGCGGGCCGTGGCTCGAACGGATCCGCGCCTGGATCGACCGGCAGCTCGCGACCGGGGAGGGCGGGGTGGTGGCCTGCTCGGCGCTCAAACGCGGCTACCGCCGGACGCTGACCGGCGAACGGCCGGAGGTGCGGATCGTCTTCCTGGAGGGGAGCCGCGACCTGATCGGCCGCCGGATCGCGGCGCGGCGCGGCCACTTCATGCCGCCCAGTCTCCTCGACAGCCAGTTCGCCGCCCTGGAGCCGCCGGGGCCGGACGAGGCGATCGTCGTCGCCATCGAGGACGGGCCCGACGCCATCGTGGCGGCGGTGGCGACCCGGCTCGGGCGCTCCCCCGGCGACCTCTGCGGATAGGAACCGGCATGAGCAATCCTTTAGGCATCGCCCTCGTCGTCTCCGACGTGGACGGCACCCTGGTCACCACCGACAAGAGCCTGACCGCGGCGACCATCGCGGCGGTGCGCCGGCTCGATGCGGCGGGGATCGGCTTCACCCTGGCCTCGAGCCGCCCGCCGGTCGGTCTGAAGCCATTCGTCTCCGCCCTGAACCTGCGCCTGCCGCTCGGTGCCTTCAACGGCAGCACTTTGTGCGGGCCGGACCTCGCGATCCTGTCCGAGGCTCTGATCCCGGAGGCCGCGGCGCGCGAAGCCGTGGCGCGCTTCGACGCGGAGGGGATCGATGCCTGGGTCTTCGCCCGCGGCGCGTGGCATCTGCGCGACCCGTCCGCGCCCTATGCCGATCTGGAGCGGCGCACGCTCCAGGCCGAGCCGGAGGTGGTCGCAGACCTCGCGCCGCTCCTCTCGGAAGCCGCCAAGATCGTCGGCGTGAGCCGCGATCACGCCCGGCTGGCCGAGATCGAGACCGCGCTCGCCGCCGACCTCGGCGACGAAGCGGCGGTGCATCGCTCGCAGGCCTATTACCTCGACGTGACCCCGCCGGGCACCGACAAGGGCGGTTTCGTGCGCGAGTTCGGGCGCCGCCTCGGCCTCCCGCCCGAACGGATCGCCACGCTCGGCGACGCCGGCAACGACGTGGCGATGTTCCGTGCGAGCGGGCTCTCCGTCGCCATGGGCAATGCCGATCCGGCGGTGCGGGCGGCGGCGACCCACGTCACCGCCGACAACGATTCGGACGGCTTCGCGCAAGCCATCGAGCGATTCGTGCTGGCCGCGGTGTGAATCCGCACAGGTTGCACCGCGCCCCGCGAGCACGACCGAAGCTGTGCCATTCCGGCGACAGGGGCGGGGATAGGGGCCGGGGCGGGGGGCTTGAGGGCCGCAAATCCACGTTCCCGCCTCATTTCGACCCGACCCGTGGGGGCACAAACTGAGCCGTAGAAAAAACCACGGGTCTCCCATGCGCCTCGTCCTCGCCGCCCTGCTTGCCGTCCTTCCGGCGTCGGCTTTCGCCCAGGCGGCGTCGGATTCGGTGTCTGGTCGCGACAACATCGACGCGCTGATCGCCGAGCATGCCCGCGCCTACAAGGTGCCGGCCGCCTTCGTGCATCGGGTGGTCAAGCGCGAGAGCAACTACAATTCCCGCGCCAAGGGCGGCTCGGCGCTGGGGCTGATGCAGATCAAGCACGCCACCGCCCGCGGCCTCGGCTACAGCGGCGACGCCTCCGGGCTCTACGATCCCAACACCAACCTGAAATACGGCATCGCCTACCTCGCGGGCGCCTACCGCGCCGCCCAGGGCGATCTCGAACAGGCCTACCGCTACTACAACCGCGGCTACTATTACGTCGCCAAGCGCCTCGGCATCGAGGCGGACGTGCCGCAAGAGGCGGCCTCGACCACGACGGTCGCCGCCTCTTCCGCCAAATCCGCCAACGGTTTCGACGGCCTGTTCGCGCTGCGCGGCAGCACCCCGGCGACGGGCACGCAGGCGCTCGCCTACGCCGCCCCCACCACCGCCCCGGCCGACGCCGTCGAGGTGCCGCTGCCGCCGCGACGGCCCGCCGCCCTCTCCGGCGCCGCCGAGCCGGTGCAAACCCCGGTTCAGGTCGCCGCCGTCCAGGCCGCCGCCGCGCCCGTCGCCTACACCGCCGCTGCTGCGGCCGCCCCGGTCCAGACGAGCGACGCCGTCGAGGTGCCGCTGCCGCCGCGCCGCCCGTCCGAGACCGTGCTGGCCTCCGTCGCGCGCCCCGTGACGGTCGCCCGCAAGGCCCCCGCCGCCCCGGTCATGGAAGCCACGGCCCTCGCCGCCACGCCCTGATCCGACCCTTCCGTAAGGGGCGTAGGACAAGCATCCGTTACGACGAGAGCCGGAGCCGGCTCTCGTTCTTTTTTGCCGCGCTTTCTGACGACGAACCGGCCTCCACTTCGTCTGAAAGCGCTCTAGCCAGTCGGCATCGGTCTCGCTATACAGCCCGCCTCGAATCTCCGTCACGCACGTGGTGCCGTCGGCGATCCTCGGATGAGGATCCCTCGGGCGCCCTATTAGCCTGAGGTACTCCCATGGCCGTTCCGAAGCGAAAGACTTCCCCCTCCCGCCGCGGCATGCGCCGCTCCGCCGACGCCCTCAAGGCCCCGACCTATGTCGAGGATAAGGACTCGGGCGAACTGCGCCGTCCGCACCACATCGACCTGAAGACCGGCATGTACCGCGGCCGTCAGGTCATGAAGGTGAAGTCGGCGGAAGCCTGATCCGAATCGGCGCTTCAAGCGCCGCTTCGTCTCATTGAAGAAGAAGCGGGGCGTCAGCCCCGTTCGAAGGCCGCGGCCCGCGCGTAGAGCGCGACCGCGGCCTTCGTGCGTTCCAGGCGCGCCGGACGAAGGCCGGGGTCGGCGCTGACGATGAGCTGAGTCAAGAATCCCGCGAGCGGACGCCCGCCCCGGACCCGCGGCGGCGGGCCGGCCTGCGTCGCGGCGACCAGCGCGCGCCCGGCCTCCGTGCGGCCGTTGTCCGATTCGGCACCGTCTCGCGTCCCGGAACGATCCATCGTCGCCTCTCCGGCCCCCGCACGGGTTTTTCGTGCAAGAGCGGGGCCGACGTTAACCGGATCTTAATGTGTTGTCGCGGGACCGCGCGGGCGAATCCGGTTCCTGCGCACTCGCCCGCGAGCTCGGCACCGGCGACGAGCCGGGGCTCCGTGCCTATCGCCTCTCCGCGAAGAGCTTTGAGCCCTCCGCCGTCATTGCAAGGCGAACCCGAAGCCATCCAGCGCTCCGCATCGTCCAGGTGAGTCGTGCGGGGACCGCGTGGTCGGCGCGGTCTCGCCCCTTCCGAACACGTCGCGCTCCGGATCGCTTCGGCTTCGCCTCGCGGTGACGGAGTGGTGCGAATGCCGGGTCGGCAGCCCGGAAGCGAAGGGGGAAAACCGAGCGACACCCGCTGCTTCCCCGGCTCACAATCCGGAATCGTTCTAAACTGCTTGACGCTTCTCTGGAATCGCTCTAATTAAAAACTCGAAGGCGGTCCGGTTCCGAGCCGGCGCCGCAAACATCGGAGAGTTTCATGTCGAGCAACAACAGCGCCGCCTGCCAGAGCTGCCGCTTCTTCGACGAGCACAAGACCAATGCCGGCCAGGGCGCTGGCGACGAGGGCCTGTGCCGCTTCAACCCGCCGGTGAGCCAGCCGGAGCCGCAGGGCCACGGCCTGTGGCCGGTGGTCGCCTCCAAGGACTGGTGCGGCCACTTCGCCGCCGACGTCACCCCGGCGGAGTAACCTTTTCTCTCGGGCGGCAATGCCTGGATGGAACGAGCCAAAGGGGTCGGTGCCGGTGCACCGGCTCCTTTCGCGTTGCGCGGGGGCCATCCCTGCGCTTCGGGATTTGCTCCGGGAGTGCCGTGAAGCGGTCATGATCCGGTCACCTTCCCGTTCGATGGCTGCGGCCAGAAGGCAACGGGCCGCGAAAATCGGCCTGCCGCCATCCGGCCCTGAGGCCGGAGCCATGTCGGTGACGAGCGGCGCGGCCCGCCGTGCCGGAACGGGGATGACTGCATGACCTTTGAACCGATCGCCGCCTTCGCCTCCGCTCGTTCGATGCTCCGCGCCGGCGCGTTCGCCGCCCTCGCGACCCTCGTGGCGGCCCCGGCCATGGCCGCCCCGCATCGCGACCCGTCGGGCACGTGGCTGACCCAGGACGGCAAGGCGCGCATCCGCGTCGAGAAGTGCGGCCCGCAGGAGAAGAACCTGTGCGGCTACGCCGTGTGGCTGAAGGTGCCCAACAACGACGAGGGCAAGCCGCGGGTCGACTTCCGCAACCCCGACCCGAAGAAGCGCGCCCGCGCCTCGCTCGGCCATCAGCTCATTCTCGGGCTGAAGCTCAACGAGGATGCCCGCTACGAGGGCAAGATCTACAACGCCGAGGACGGCAAGTTCTACGACGTGACGGTCTGGTCGGAGGAGCCGGAGGAGCTGACCGTCAAGGGCTGCCTCATCGCGTTCCTGTGCCAGTCCCAGTCGTGGAAGCGCGTCAACGACATGGCGCCGGGCCAGCTCGCCGGCCCGACCAACAGCCCGACCGGCCCGCGCGCCGATGCCGAGTGGGCCCCCAAGCCCGCGACCGCCGCCGCGAACGGCCCGACCGCCACCGGCACCGCCGGCCCGGCGCCCGCCGGCAAGCCCGCGCCCAAGCCCGCCGCGCCGAAGGCCGCCCAGCCGGCGGAATGAGGGCGGAGCCCGCGCATCACCCACGGGCCGTCGTTCCTGGGTTCGCCGAAGGCGAGAACCCGGAATCCACGACTGGCTTCGACGCCCCGTGAGGCCGCGCATCACGGGTGGATTCCGGGTTCCGCTGCGCGGTCCCGGAATGACGGCGTGTTATAAAAATCAAACCGTCGGCGCGGCCACCCGCTGGCGAAGGCCGGCGATCACCGCCTTGAGCATCTCGTCGCCCTCCACCCCCATCCCGCCGGGCAGGCGCGCGGCGTAGATGCGCTCGTGGACGAAGGCGAGCTTGGCGATCACCGCGGGCGTCAGCGTGAACGGGTAGAGCGGCGGCTGGCCCATGGAGCGGTTGAGCGAGTTCATCGCGTAGGTCAACGGAATCCACGCCTCGACCACGCGCTGGAAGTCCGGCGTCTCGTAGGGGTCGAAATCGACCGTGACGGCGCCCGTTTGGTCGGCGCCGGCCCGGTGCTTGGGCTTCACCCGGATCTCGAACGCGTTGGCGGTCTCCAGCGTATCGACGATGTGGAGGTAGTGGGCGAAGGTCTCGGCGAAATCCTCCCACGGATGGGCGGTGGCGTAGGCCGAGACGAACGATTCCTCCCAATGCGGCGCGGGTCCGTGGGCGTGGTAGCGCTGCAGGCTGATCCCGTAATCGACGCTCTCGTCGCCGAACACGGCGCGGAACAGCGGCAGGCTCGCGTCGAAGCGCACCAGCAGGTTCCAGAAGTAATGGCCGATCTCGTGGCGGAAATGCCCGAGCAGGGTGCGGTAATACTCGCCGAACAGCTTGCGCCGCCGCTCGCGCTCGACGTCGTCGGCCTCGGCGATGGAGAGCGTGATCAGCCCGTCGAGATGGCCGGTCATCACCGGGGGCCCGGGCGAGCGCGTCTCGGACGGATCGACCAGGAAGTCGAAGGCGAGGCCGTCGGAATACTGCACCCGCGTCACCAGCGGCAGTTCGAGCCGCAGCAGCGAGTAGAACAGCCGGCGCTTGGCCGCCTCGATCTGGCGCCAGCGCTCGACATTGGCCGGCACCGCGAGATCGGGCACCACGCGGTTGTGGCGGCAGGTGACGCAGTAGGGCTCATCGCTCTCCTCAGGCACCAGCCAGTTGCAGGCGTCGTGCGCGGCGTTGGCGCAGAAGCGGTACTTGCGCCCCGGATGGGCATAGGCGCGGAACAACGGGCCGCGGGCGTCCTCGCCGCAGGGTTCGAGTGCCGAGACCGCGTGCCGGTCGCAGACATAGCCGAGCCGCCGCTCGCAGCTCTGGCAGACCGTGCTCTCGAAGCTGACCGGCTGGTCGCAGGCCTGGCACTGGAAGATTTTCATGGATGCGGCTCGCGCAGCGGGGAGGATCGTCCGGCCGCGCCGGCCCCCATGGGACCTAAGCGGCCGGTACCAGTACGGTTCCAGGATGATCGCTCGGAGCGATCATCCCGATACCGGTTAGGCCTCAAGCGCCGGCGCCCGCGTCCGCGGGCTTGGGCTTTCCGCTCCGCTAGACGACCTCGGCCGAAGCCGAGGTCCGCTGCGCGGGGCGCTCTTCGCGCCTGGTCACACGGAAGTCCCCAAAGCACGCCGCGTGCCCAAAGCACGCTTCTTGCTTTTCCCGCGTGCCTCGCCCCGCCGTAGTCGTATAAGCGCGGGAAGCACCCGACAGCCTGCGCCGCGAGGCCGTTCGCGATCAGACGAGACGTCCGGAGATTCCGTGTCGATCCAAGCCGCCCTGCACCACGTCACGCATTACCGCTACGACCGGCCGATCGCGCTCGGGCCGCAGACGATCCGCCTGCGCCCCGCGCCGCACACCCGCAGCCGGGTGCCGGCCTACGCGCTGAAGGTCGTCCCCGAAAACCACTTCATCAATTGGCAGCAGGACCCGAGCGGCAACTGGCTCGCCCGGCTGGTCTTCCCGGAGAAGACCAGCGAGTTCCGGGTCGAGGTCGATCTCACCGCCGACCTCGCGGTGATCAACCCGTTCGACTTCTTCGTGGAGGCCTACGCCGAGCGCCGCCCCTTCACGTACGCCGACGACCTGAAGCTCGCGCTCGCCCCCTACCTCGTCCTCGACGACGCGAGGGGGCCGAAGATCGACGCCTTCCTCACGCGCGTGCCGGAGGAGACCCACACGGTCACCTTCCTCGTCGCGCTCAACGAGCTGGTGGCCCGCGAGGTCGCCTACGGCGTCCGCATGGAACCCGGCGTGCAGACGCCGACCGAGACGCTGACGCTGAAGAGCGGCTCCTGCCGCGATTCGGCGTGGCTGCTGGTGCAGGTGCTGCGCCGCCTGGGCTTCGCGGCGCGCTTCGTCTCGGGCTACCTGATCCAGCTCGTACCCGACACGGTCGCGGTCGATGGCCCGAAGGGCACGGCGAACGACTTCACCGATCTCCACGCCTGGGCCGAGGTCTACCTGCCCGGCGCGGGCTGGATCGGGTTCGACGCCACCTCCGGCCTGCTCACCGGCGAGGGCCACATCCCGCTCGCCGCCACGCCGCACTATCACGGGGCCGCCCCGATCTCCGGCCTCGCCGAGCCGGCCGAGGTCGCGTTCGCCTACGAGATGAAGATCACCCGCGTGGCCGAGGCCCCGCGCATCACCAAGCCGTTCTCGGAAGACGTCTGGGCCGACATGGATGCTCTCGGCGAGCGCATCGACGCCGATCTGACGGCGCAGGACGTGCGCCTGACCATGGGCGGCGAGCCGACCTTCGTCTCGATCGACGACTTCGAAGCGCCCGAGTGGAACGTCGCGGCGGTGGGCCCGACCAAGCGGGCCTTGGCCGACACGCTGATCCGCCGCCTGCGCGACCGCTTCGCGAAAGGCGGCATGCTGCATTACGGCCAGGGCAAGTGGTATCCGGGCGAGAGCCTGCCGCGCTGGGCCTTCGCCCTCTACTGGCGCAAGGACGGCCAACCGATCTGGCAGAACGCCGACCGGATCGCCGCCGAGACCGGCCCCAAGGACGCCACCGTCGCCGACGCCAAGGCGCTGCTAGGCGCGCTGGCCGAACGGCTCGGCCTGAACCGCTTCGTCTTCCCGGCCTACGAGGACGCGGTCTACTGGAAGAGCCGCGAGAGCGAGCTGCCGGTCAACGTCACGACCTCCGCGCCGCAGACCGGCAGCGTCGAGGCCGACGCCCGCTTCAAGCGCGTGTTCGAGCGCGGCCTGGATCAGCCCGTCGGCTACGTGCTGCCGCTCGCCAACCTCGCCGCCGGCGAGGGCAGGGCGTGGATCTCGGAGGCCTGGGAATTCCGCCGCGGCGGCGCCTATCTTAGCCCCGGCGACTCGCCGATGGGCTTCCGCCTGCCGCTCGGCTCGCTGCCCCACGTGCCGCCGGATTCCTACCCCTACTACCACCCGCAGGACCCGCTCGAAGACCGCGGCGACCTGCCGAGGGAGCCGGGCGCGCCGCTGCCGAAGGGCGCCGACCGCGCCAACGGCGGCGGGATCGAGGGCGTCGCCGTGCGCACCGCGCTGGCGATCGAGCCGCGCGACGGCGTGCTGTGCGTGTTCATGCCGCCGCTGGAGCGGGCCGACGACTATCTCGACCTCGTCGGCCACTTGGAGAAGGCGGCCGAGAGCGTGGGGCGCACCCTCCACATCGAGGGCTACGAGCCGCCCTACGATCCGCGCCTGTCCGTCATCAAGGTCACGCCCGATCCCGGCGTGATCGAGGTGAACGTCCACCCCGCCGGTTCCTGGCGCGAGGCGGTGGACATCACCCGCGGCCTCTACGAGGAGGCGCGCCAGACCCGGCTCGGCGCCGAAAAGTTCATGATCGACGGGCGCCACACCGGCACGGGCGGGGGCAACCACGTGGTGCTCGGCGGCGCGAGCCCGGCCGATTCGCCGTTCCTGCGCCGGCCCGATCTGCTCAAGAGCCTTGTGCTGACGTGGCAGCGCCACCCCTCGCTGTCCTATCTGTTCGCCGGCCTCTATGTCGGCCCGACGAGTCAGGCGCCGCGCATGGACGAGGCGCGCCACGACGGTCTCTACGAGTTGGAGATCGCCATGGCGCAGGTGCCGGGGCCGGGGGGCGCCAACATTCCGCACTGGCTGGTGGACCGCCTGTTCCGCAACATCCTCGCCGACATTACCGGCAACACCCACCGGGCCGAGATCTGCATCGACAAGCTGTTCTCGCCCGACGGCCCGACGGGGCGCCTCGGCCTGCTCGAATTCCGCTCGTTCGAGATGCCGCCGGACGCCCGTATGAGCCTCGCCCAGCAGGTGCTGCTGCGCGCCATCGTGGCGTGGCTCTGGCGCGAGCCGCGCACCGGCGGCTGTGTCCGCTGGGGCACGGCGCTCCACGATCGCTTCATGCTGCCGCATTTCCTCTGGGCCGACTTCCTCGACCTGCTGGAAGACCTCCGCGTCGGCGGCTACGAGTTCGATGCCCAGGCCTTCGCGGCGCAGCGCGAGTTCCGCTTCCCCGTCTTCGGCCGGGTCGAGCAGGGCGGCGTGAGCCTCGAACTGCGGCAGGCGTTGGAGCCCTGGCACGTGCTGGGCGAAGAGGGGACCGCCGGGGGCACCGTGCGTTTCGTGGATGCATCCGTCGAGCGGCTTCAGGTGAAGGTCGAGGGCTTCGTGCCCGGCCGTCACGTGATCGCCTGCAACGGCCGGCGCCTGCCGATGACGCCGACCGGCGTTCTGGGCGAGGCGGTGGCCGGCCTGCGGTTCAAGGCGTGGCAGCCGGCCTCCTCGCTGCACCCGACGATCCCGCCGCACGGGCCGCTCACCTTCGACATCCTCGATTCGTGGAGCGGCCGCTCGCTCGGCGGCTGCCGCTACCATGTCAGCCATCCGGGCGGGCGCAACTACGAGAGCTTCCCGGTCAACGCCTACGAGGCGGAGGGGCGGCGGCTGGCCCGCTTCGATGCCATGGGCCACACCCCCGGCACCGTGACGATGCCGCCCGAGGAGCGCTCGACCGAGTTCCCGCTCACCCTCGACCTGCGCACGCCCGCTCCCAGATGACGCCTGCGGCCGCCCTTGCTGTGGACGGGGCCGCGCGCCCCGATCCGGCCTCGGTGGCCGAAGAGGCGGCGGCACGAATCCGCCGCTGGACGGAAGGCTACAGGCCGCATCCCGGCCGCGCCGACGAGCTTATGGGGGCCGACGGTGCGCTTCACGGCGCCTACCCCCGATTCCTCGACCGGCTCGCTCGCTTCGACGACCGCGAGATCGCCGCCCGCTTCCTCTCCGCCGAGCGGCATATCCGCGACGCGGGGATTTCCTATCGGGTCTACGGCGACAAGCAGGAGCATCCCTGGCCGCTGGGCTCGCTGCCCCTCGTCATCGGCGCGGCCGACTGGGCCGAATTGTCGGCGGGCATCGTCCAGCGCGCCGGGCTGATGGAGCGCATCGTCGCCGACATCTACGGGCCGGGCCGGCTCGTCGCGGACGGCCTGCTGCCCGCGGGCGTCGTCGCGGGCAGCCCCGAATACCTGCGCCCGGCCCACGGCCTGACCCCGCCCGGCGGGCGCTGGCTGCCGATCTACGCCGCCGACGTGGGCCGCGGCGCGGACGGGCGCTGGCAGGTGCTCGCCGACCGGACGCAAGCGCCGTCCGGCCTCGGCTACGCGCTGGAAAACCGGATGGTGCTGGCCCGCGCCTTCCCGGACCTGTTCGCCGACCTCCATGTCGAGCGCCTGCCGGGCTTCTTCCAGGCGTTCCGCTCCGGGCTGGCGGCCGCCTGCGAGCGCAGCGACCCGCGCATCTGCCTGCTGACCTCGGGGCCTTACAGCAGCACCTATGTCGAGCAGGCGGCGCTGGCCCGCTATCTCGGCTTCCTGCTGGTCGAGGGCGATGACCTCGTCGTCAGCAACGGCCTCGTCCATGTCCGCACCATCGCCGGGCTGAAGCGCGCCGACGCCCTGTGGCGCCGGATCGACGCCGACTATCTCGACCCGCTGGAACTGCGCACCGATTCGCGCCTCGGCGTGCCCGGCCTCCTCGAAGTGCTGCGCCGGGGCGGCGTGGTGATGGGCAACATGCCGGGCTCCGGCGTGATCGAATCGGCGGCGCTGAGCCCCTACCTGCCCGGCATCGCCCGCGCGCTCACCGGCGAGGATCTGCGGCTTACCGGCCCGCGGACATGGTGGTGCGGCGACGCGCAAGGTCTGGCCCACACCCACGACCATCTCGACGCCCTGACGCTGCGACCCGCGGCAACCGCCGTGCGCGGCCCCGAGCGCGACGCGCTGCTGGCCCCCATCGCCTTCGGCGCGGCCCGCGAGCGGGCGCTGGCGGCGCTCCGCGAACGCGCCTTCGACTGGGTGGCCCAGGAGCCCGCCGCGCTCTCGACCATGCCGACCTGGCAGGACGGGGCGCTGGTGGCCCGGCCCTTCGTCATGCGGGTCTTTGCCGCCTGGACCCCGCAGGGCTGGCGCGTGCTGCCGAGCGCGTTCTGCCGCGTCGCCGAGCGCGAGGACGGCGACCCGAGCGAGATGCGCGCCGGCATCCGCTCGGCCGACGTCTGGATTCTCTCCGACACCCCCGTCGACACGCCGAGCCTCGTCTCGACCACGCCGCCGCGCATCCGCCGCATCGCCGGCCACCTGCCGGCGCGGGCCGCCGACAACCTGTTCTGGCTCGGGCGCTATCTCGAGCGCACCGAGGCCGTGATCCGCCTCGTCCAGGCGCATCTCGGCGGCTTCGGCGAGGCCATCACCGCCGATCCTTGCGCCGCCGAGGACGCGCCCACCGCCCGCCGCATCCGCGCGCTGCTGAAGGAATGGCACTGCGTCGAGGCCGCCGACCTGCCGACCGCCGTGCTCGCCCAGGAGGCGCTGAGCGGACGCGACCATTACGGCTCGGCCCTCAACCACGCGCTGGAGGCCCGCCGCATCGCCGCCTCGCTGCGCGAGCGCCTGCCCGCGGAGGCGTGGCGCTCGCTGGCGGACCTGCGCGACACCCTCGTCTTCAGCGAGGTCTTCACGCCGACCGAGGCGCAGCTGCGCGGACGGGCCGAGCGCGCGCTCGGCCATCTCTCGGCGCTGACGGGGCTCGCCCACGAGAACATGAACCACGGCGCCGGCTGGCGCTTCGTCGACATGGGCCGGCGGATCGAGCGGGCGATCAACACCTGCGGCTTCGCCGCCGCCTTCTGCGGCGCGGAGGCCACCGCCGAGGATCTCGGGGTGATGCTGGCGCTGGTCGATTCGCAGATCGCCTACGGCGCCCGCTATCTCGCCGGCGTCAGCCGCGACGCGGTCTGCGACATGGGCGTGCTCGACCCCTACAACCCGCGCTCGGTCGCCTACCAGATGGCGGCGATCGTCGCCCATCTCGACGCGCTGCCCGCGCTCGCCGCCGACGGCCTGCCCGAACCGCACCGCCGCCACGCGCTCAACCTCGCCGGCACCTTCCAGACCGCGCCGGCCGCGGAGATCGACGGCGAGGGCCTGGAAGTGCTCGCCGAGGAGCTGGAGCGCCTCGCCGACGGCATCGCCGGCCGCTACTTCCCCAGCGGCGCCGAGGCGCTGCGGCCCGAGAAGCTGACGGGTCTCGCGTGATCTACGGCCTGCGCCACCTCACCACCTACCGCTACGCCCGCACCGTCCGCTCCGCGCGCTGCACCCTGCGCCTGCGCCCCCGCGACGGCGACGGCCAGCGGGTGCTGGAGAGCACCGTCGCGATCAGCCCGGCCCCGAAGAGCCGCCTGGAGCGGCGCGACTTCTTTGGCCTCGACACGGTCAGCCTCGTCCTCGACGCGCCGCACACGACCTTCTCGGTCGAGGCGTTCTCGCGGGTCGAAGTCGAGCGCCCCTTGCCCCCACGGCCGGAATCCGGCCCCGGCTGGGAGGCCGTGCGCGAGGCCGCGCTCGCGCTGCCGAGCCTCGGCCCCGACGGCCCGGCCCATTTCCAGTTCCGCAGCCAGCGGGTGCCGCTCGTGCCCGCGGTCACCGACTACGCCCGCGGCAGCTTTTCCCCCGGGCGCAGCGCCTACGGCGCCGCCGTCGAGCTGATGCGGCGGATGCGCAACGACTTCAAATTCGACGCCAAGGCCACCACCGTCTCGACGCCGCTGGCCGAAGCCTTCGCGCTCCGGGCCGGCGTCTGCCAGGACTTCGCCCACGTGATGATCGCGGGGTTGCGCGGCCTCGGCCTGCCCGCCGCCTATGTCAGCGGCTACCTCCGCACCCGCCCGCCGCCGGGCCGCCCGCGCCTGCGCGGCGCCGACGCCAGCCACGCCTGGGTCGCGCTGTGGTGCGGGCAAGATTTCGGCTGGATCGGCCTCGACCCGACCAACGACTGCGTCGTCCAGAACGACCACATCGTCGTCGCCCGCGGCCGCGACTATGGGGACGTCGCCCCGATCGACGGCATCGTCTCGTCGGCGGGGGCGCAGAAGCTGACGGTGGAGGTGGATGTGATCCCGGAGGACGAGGCGGGGGTCTGACGGACCGCTCGACCCGCCCCTCCAACCTTCCCCCTCATCCTGAGGTGCGCAGCCGAAGGCGGAGCCTCGAAGGAGGGCTCCAGCGGAACGCGCGATCCCTGGAGCCCTCCTTCGAGGCTGAGCTCACGCTCAGCACCTCAGGATGAGGGGGTTGGGTGGGATGGGCCGACCAAACTCGGCTCCAGCGCGACCGGCATCAAAACACCGCATGGTCGCCCCGCTCGGCCACGGCCTCACCGCGGACCAAACGCGCGTAATAGTCGAACAGCGTCTGCGAACCCGTCGAGGGCGTGGCCTCCGCGTCGTAGCGGCCGGTCGCGGGGTCGAGGACGAGCATCGATTCGGTGGCGTAGTAGCGCCCGATCCGCGCAAGCTCGGCTTTTGCCGCGAGCGGCGGCACGAAACGGCCGAGCCCGCTCAGGACGGCGATGATCGTATCCAAAAACCCCACCGGGACCTGCCGGAAGCGCGGCTCGCGCCCGAGCAGGGCGAACAGGGCCTGCCCTTGCGCACGCGGCGTGATCGCGGGGCTTGGGCCCCCGATCGGCAGCACGCGGTTGCGGCGCTCAGGGTCGTCGAGGCAGTCGGCGAGGTAGGCGGCCAGATCGTCGTCGGAGATCGGCTTGCAGGCCGTCAGTTCGCCGTCGCCGAACACGAGGAACGGCTTTCCGCGCCGCACCCGCTCGACCTGCCCCGACAGCGATTTGAAGAAGGCCGTGGGCCGGACGATGCTGTAGTCGATCCCCGACGCGATCAGGGCCGCCTCGAAGGCCAGCTTGGCGTGCTGGAAGGCCAGCAGCGGCTTCTGAACGCAGATCGCCGAGAGCAGGACGACATGGCCCACATGCGCCGCCCGGCACGCCGCCAGCGCGTTCGCTTGCGCGTCGTGGTCGATCGCCCAGGCGTCGCGGGGCGCGCCGGTCCGCGAGGCGAGGCAGGAGACCAGCACGTCGAACGCCTCGCCGCGAACACCGTCGCGGGCGAGGGCGACCGGATCGGTCACGTCGGCGAAGCGCGCCTCGGCCCCCGCCGGCAGCCCCGGATCGGAACCCGGCCGCACGAGGCAGACCACATCATGGCTGCGCCCCACCAGCGCCCGCACGGTGGCCCGCCCGATCGTGCCGGTGCCGCCGAGCACGAGGACGCGGCGCGGCCTCGGGGCATTGTTCGGGTCGCTCGACATCATGGGCGAGAGGGCACCGGTTGGCGGCCCCCAAGTCAAGCCGGAGCGCGTGCGATGGACTTGAGCCCCCGTTTGGGCGTAAGCCGCGAACCTCATCCGCCGCGAGGTTTGGGGGAAGGCGACGGCCGTGGTTCAGTCGATGGCTGATGTGAAACAGGCGATCTTCGCCTTCATCGCGGCCCGCAACCCGGGCCTGCCCCCCGGCTCGGTCACGGGCTCGACCTCGCTGGTCACCAGCGACGCCCTCGACTCCATCGGCATCCTCGACCTGATGATGCATCTCGGCGACCGCTTCGGCGTCGAGATCGACGAGGACAGCTTCGACCTGTCGAACTTCGAGAGCGTCGACACGCTGGCCCACTTCATCGACGACCGGCGCCCCGCCTGATCCCAACGATGGCCCCGAGCCTGCTGCATCACCTGCTCGCGCGCGCGGGCGCCGACGAGGCGGTCGCCGTCGTGGACGGCGCCGAGACTCTCACCTACGGCGCCTTCCGGGCCCGCGTCGCCGCGCTGAGTGCGCGACTGACCGCGCTCGGCCTGGGGGCGGGGGACCGGGTCGCGATCCTGCTGCCGAAATCGATCCGCGAATGCGTGGCGCTCTTCGCGGTCGCTGCGGCCGGCGGCGTGTTCGTGCCGATCCATCCGAGCCTTCGCCCGCGCCAGGTCCGCCACATCGTCGCCGACAGCGGCGCCCGCGCGCTCCTGACCGACCGGGGCCATGCCGACAGCCTGGAAGGCGCGCTCGACGATTTTTTTGGCGTTCGCATCCTCACGGAGGAGGCTGCCGTGCCCGGCGAGCCGGCCCTCACCCCCGGAGAGGCCGCCCCCGCGGGGCTGGCCGCGATCCTCTACACCTCGGGCTCGACCGGGTTGCCCAAGGGGGTGATGCTCTCCCACGGCAACCTGTTGGCGGGCACCCGCATCGTGCGGACCTATCTCGGGATTCAGTCGGACGACCGCATCCTCTCGGTGCTGCCGTTCTCGTTCGATTACGGCCTCAACCAGTTGCTCACCACGGTCGAGCAGGGCGCCCGGATCGTCCTGCTGACGCCGCGGCTCGGCGACGACGTGGTGCGCGCGCTGGAGACCCACCGCATCACGGGGCTGGCCGGCGTGCCGACCCTTTGGACGCTGCTGACGCGGGCCGCCCCGCATCTCGCCAAGGCCGACCTTTCGGCGCTGCGTTACTTGACGAATTCCGGCGGCGGCCTCGCGGTGCCGACCATCGCGCGCCTGCGCCAGCGCCTGCCGCACACGGCGGTGGTGCTGATGTACGGCCTGACGGAGGCCTTCCGCTCGACCTACCTGCCGCCCGACGAGATCGACCGGCGCCCCGACTCGATCGGCCGCGCCATCCCCGAGACCGACATCTTTCTGGTCACCCCGGACGGACGGCGTGCGCAGGCAGGCGAGCCCGGCATCCTGCATCATCGCGGCCCCACCGTCTCGATGGGCTACTGGAAGCGCCCCGAGGACACCGCCCGCGTGCTGGTGCCCGATCCGTTTCCGCCGGAGGGGAAGGCGCCCGCCCTCGTCTGCCGCTCCGGCGACCTCGCGGTGGAGGATGGCGACGGCTTCTTCCGCTTCATCGGCCGCGAGGACGCGATGATCAAGACGCAGGGGTTCCGGGTGAGCCCCACCGAGGTCGAAGCCGCCCTGATGGAGACCGGCGCCTTCCGCGCGGCGGCCGTGATCGGCCTTCCCGATCCGAGCCTCGGCCAGCGCATCCACGCCGTCACCGTGCCCGCCGAGGCGGCGCCCGCGACCGCGGACGTGATGCAGCGCCTGCGCAAGGCGCTCGCACCGCATCTCGTGCCGCGCACCATCGAGGCGGTGAGTGCGTTGCCGACCACTCCCAACGGCAAGGTCGATTACAAGCGCCTCACCGCCGAGCGCGCGGCGGCGGAGATCCGGGCTGATGGGTGATTCCCACCCCGCTCATCCCACCACCATCCTCATCCCGAGGCTGCGCTTCGCTTCGCACCTCAGGATGAGGGAGACGGTGGGGGGCACCGTCGCCCCAGAGGCGGTCCTGTCATGAGCCAAACCGCCCCCGATCTCGCCACAGCCCTGATCGCCGAAAACTTTTCGCGCGATGCGCCAGGCATCCTGCACGTCGGCGGCCTGCCGCTGACCGACCTCGCCCAAAACTACGGCACGCCGCTCTTCGTCTACGACGCGGACTTGCTGCGCCGGGCCTACCGGGCGCTCCGCGCGGCGGTCGCGGGCTTTGCCGAGGTGGATTACTCGGTCAAGGCCAACCCCAACCCGGCGGTGATCCGCGTCTTCCACGAAGAAGGGGCCGGCGCCGAGATTGCCTCGGGCGCCGAGTTCGACGCGGCCCTCAAGGCCGGCGTCCCACCCCAAAGAATCCTGTTCGCGGGGCCGGGCAAGTCGGCGGCCGATCTCGACAGGGTGATCGGGGGCGGCATCGGCGAAATCCACCTCGAAAACCGCGAGGAGCTTTTCCGCGTGGCCACTGCTGCCGAGCGGCACGGGACGACCGTGCGGGTGGCGCTGCGGATCAATCCCGGCGCGACGGCGCAGGGCGGGGCGATGCGGATGGGGGGCAAACCCTCGCCGTTCGGCTTCGACGAGGAGGAGCTGTCCGAGGCGATCACCGCAGTGGAAGGGCAACCGCGCCTGCACCTCGTCGGGCTCCACCTGTTCGCCGGCACGCAGGGGCTCAAGGCCGACACGCTGCTCGGGCAATGGGCCTACGGCCTGGAGCTGGCGGCTCAGATCGCGCAACAAACAGCGCGACCGCTGGAGACGATCGATCTCGGCGGCGGGCTCGGCATCCCGTACTTTTCCGGCGACGCGACGCTCGATCTCGAGGCATTGCGCGCCGGGCTGCCGCCGCTGATCGAGACACTCCGAAGAAACCCGCTGCTGGCGGGCGCCCGCGTGGTGCTGGAGCCCGGCCGCTATCTCGCAGGGCCGGCGGGAATCTACGTGGCCCGCGTGCTGGCGGTGAAGCATTCGCGCGGGAGCCGCTTCGTCATCACCGACGGCGGCATGCACCACCATCTCGCGGCGAGCGGCAATCTCGGCCAGATCGTCAAGCGCGACTTTCCCGTGGTCGCGGTTCGGCAAGGGGAGGGGGCCACGCCCTGCACCGTCTCCGGCCCGCTCTGCACGCCGCTCGACGTGCTCGCCCGCGCGGCCCCGCTGCCCGAACTGACCGAGGGCGACCTCGTCGCCGTGCTGCAATCGGGCGCCTACGGGCTCACCGCGAGCCCGACCGGCTTCCTCAGCCACCCGATGCCGGCCGAGGTGCTGGTAGAGGGGGGAAGCGCCAGGGTGATCCGGGTGCGCGGGGATTGATCTGGCTCCACCCTCTCCTCGACGGGAGAAATTTTTTCGGATTTAGGCAGCAAGATCACTGGGGTACCGGAACCCGATTCAGGTCAGGGCAACACGCCTCACGCGTCGGTGATGTCAGCTTGGCTGTTTAAGCCGCCACCGGCGCGTTACAGTACGGCGACGCTGTCATCGACCCCATATCCGACAGCGCCGACCTCCAGAGCGCGTCCTTCGGGGCGCGCTTTTTTTCACACCCGCGCCCAACGGGTTCGACCTTGCGAGCGCCCGCCGAGGGTGGAAAGCAGGTTTTGCCGCCGCGGCTCAAACCAGACATTCAAGACACAAGCGACCAGTCGGTAGTGTCTCAGCTTGAAATTTGATCCCGGTCCGGCGCGCTCGGCGCTCCCGTCTGAGAACCACGCCCATATGGTCGCGCTCTACACCGTCTGGTACAACTTCGTGATGTTGCACAAGAAGCATCGGATGAGCCCGGCCATGGCGGCGGGCGTGTCGGATCGGTTGTGGAGCATGGAAGACATCGCCGCGCTTGTTGAGGCGGCGGCGCCCGCGCCGGGCAAGCGCGGGCCATACAAGAAGCGAGGCGATACTTTAGATGCCTAAATGGGGGAGCGATTGGATTTATTGCTTCAAGGCGTGGTATACAGCTTCGCTAATGTTGTGGCTCGCGGTGTCAATCATTCTCTCGGTGTCTTCATCTGTGTATGATAATCACAGTATTACGCAATTTATTATTAGTTTTTATTGACCTTTGTGATGCTGATGGTCATGTATGCCATTTTCATGTTGCCGACATTCTTTTTAGGCACATTTGTTCTAGTCAAGCAGAATCGTGTGCCTATCCGCGCCTATATATTTCTTGTTATTATAACTTTGATCATCTCTGGCTCGCTCTCATATTATATATTTGACTACGTCACGCCAGATATCAAAAGCAACCCCGGAATCACCTTTAAACAAAAAATGAAGTCATCAAATATCGTTGGCGTTTCAATTTTTACGTTTCTGCAAAGCGCTATCTTATTGACGGCCCTCTGGCTCCTGCGCCGATGGGACCAGAAGACCGCCGAAAATTCAAACTGAGACACTACCGACCAGTCCGATGTGAGCGCCACCAGGAACTGCCGAATAAGGATCTAGTTGCAGCGTCACGGACGCTTTGTTGGTTCAGGCATCTCCTCAAATCTTGCGAATTCGGTGGTTGGCCGAATGCGTGGGGGGGGCAATCCATCGCTTGAAGATAAATTAACATATGCAACATAACACGCTGAAAACATACTAAACGCCACTAGGGGCTGTACGAATGCTTCCGAGGTTCGGTTTCTTTGCGGGGGTGCAATTCGCGATCGGTTGCCTCGCCTCGCTCACGGCCGGAGCGCAGAGCCTGGAGTCCGCCAAAGCTGCCTACAAGCGCCCAACGCACATCCCCTTCCCGGACGAGGCTCCCTATTCGCCCCAGATGGCAACGATGGGCAAAATGCTCTTCTTCGATCCCCGTCTCAGCGGCAAGCAGAACCTGAGCTGTGCAAGCTGCCACAACCCGTCCTTCGGGTTCGAGGTGCCGGTTCCCGGCGCGATCGGCGCCACCAACAAGCCGCTCGCCCGCAAGGCCCCCTCGGTGCTCAATGCCGCCTGGATCCCGACCCTGTTCTGGGACGGCCGCGCGCCCGACCTCGAAACCCAGGCGATGGGCCCGATCACCGCCGACGCCGAGATGGACGGCAAGTTTCCCGAGATCATCACCCGCCTCAAGCGCATCCCCGAATACAAGGCGTCGTTCGACGCCCTGTTTCCCGGCAAGGGCGTGACGCAGGACACGATCCTGACGGCCATCGCCACCTATGAACGGACCGTCGTCTCCGGCTGGGCGCCGTTCGACCGCTGGATCGACGGCGACGAGGCTGCGATGTCGGGCGAAGCCAAGCGGGGCTTTGCCGTGTTCACCGGCAAGGCGGCCTGCGCCGGCTGCCATACCGGCTGGAATTTCACCGACAACAAGTTCCACGATCTCGGCATCGACACCAAGGATATCGGCCGCGCCGCCATCGATCCCGACGACCGCTACGCGAAGCACGCCTTCAAGACGCCCGGCCTGCGCAACCTGAGCTACCGGGCGCCGTTCGGGCATGCGGGACAGTTCGCGGATCTCGAAGCGATCATCGCCCACTACGAGAACGGCGGCCTGGCGCGTCCCTCGCGGTCGCCGCTGATGAAGCCGGTCAGCCTCAGCGACGGCGAGCGCGCGGACCTGATCGCGTTCCTGCGCTCGCTGACCGCGGACCAGACCGAGACGGCGCTGCCGAACCTGCCGAACTGATTGGCCCGTCCCTTCCCATTTTCCACGCCGTCCCACCCGGACGAACGACGAGACGAATCCGCAATGTTGATTCGCCACAAGATCCTGTTGCCGCTTCTCGGCTTCATGCTGCTCGGCGGGCTCCTGTCCGCGATGACAGGCCTCACGGGCCTCTCCGCCTTCGAGGAGCTTTCCGGTCTCGCCGGGCGCGCGGTCGAGGCGAACGAGGCCAGCCGCACCGCCCGCGATCGTTTCCGCCGGGCCGAGGCCCTCGTGGCAAGGGTCACCGCCATGACCGACCTCCTCGACGTGAAGCGGATCGGCGGCGAGTTCACCGCGAATGCCGACGCCCTCGATGCGGGGCTCGGCCGCCTGAAGGGCTCGGCCCTCTCGGAGCGGATGCTCGCCCTGTCCAGCACCGCCGAGGCCGAGGCCCGGCAATGGCGCGCGGACGCGGAGATCCTGCTGGGTCTGCGCAAGGCGCGGGCGATCCCGACCCTGGCGGTGATGGCGCGCCACAGCGCCGCGATCGGCCGCGATCTCGACGAAGCCGTGGTTCTGGCCGGCCAGGAGGCGCAGGCGCAGATCGGCGCCACGGGTGCGGCGATGGCGTGGAAGATCTGGCTGATGCTCGGCCTCTCCGCTGCGACCGTCGCCGTGGGTGCGGGCGTGGCATTCTGGCTCTCGGGCACCCTTTCGAAGCCGCTCGTCAGGCTGGCCGGCGACACGACCCGGCTCGCTGGCGGCGACCTCGACGTCGCCCTCCCGGCCACGGACCGCCGGGACGAAATCGGAGCGATGATCGCCGCCGTCCAGGTATTCAGGGACAACCTCGTTCGCAGCCGCGCCCTCGAGGCCGAGACGGCCCAGGCCGGCGCCGCCGCCGAACGCAGCGCGATGGTGCGCAGCCTCGCCGACGGCTTCGAAGCGTCCGTCGGCCGCATCGTCGGCACGGTCGGCACCTCCGCCGCCCAGCTTCGCGAGACCGCGCGGACGATGAGCGTCACCGCGGGGCACACCGCCGAGCGCTCCGCCCGGATGAGTGCCGCTGCCGGCGAGGCAGCGACCAATGTCGATGCCGTCGCGGCAGCGACCGAGCAACTCGGCTCCTCGGTCTCCGAGATCGGCCGTCAGATGCAGGAATCGGCCAACCTCGCCCGCGGGGCGGTGACGGATGCCGACCGGACGGCCGGCGTGGTGCGGGAACTCAGCGCGGCCACCGGGCAGATCGGCGAGATGGTCGCCCTGATCTCGAACATCGCCAGCCAGACCAACCTCCTCGCCCTGAACGCGACCATCGAGGCGGCGCGCGCCGGCTCGGCCGGGCGGGGCTTCGCGGTGGTGGCCTCCGAGGTGAAGGCGCTGGCCACGCAGACGACGCGGGTGACCGACGAGATCACCGGGCAGATCGCCCGCATCCAGGGGGTGACCGGTCAGGCGGTGGCGGCGATCGGCGGCATCACCGCGCGAATCGGCGAGATCGACACGGTCGCCGCCTCGATCACCGGCGCCGTCGGCGAGCAGGGCGCGGCCACGAGCGTGATCGTGCACCGGGTGGGCCGCACCGCGCAGGGCACCCGCGCCGTGACGGGTCACGTCGCGGAGGTCGCCGAGGCCGCGGAGCAGACCGGTTTCGCCGCCGACCACGTCCTGCAGGCCGCCTCCGACATGTCGGACCAAGCCGAGCAGTTGCGCCAGGAGGTCGCCCGCTTCCTGGTCAGCGTCAGGGCTGCTTGACTGCTACATTGTGGCGACCTCGATCCGACATGGGCACCGGACGCGAAGGGTCCGATTGGAGCGGACGCGCGCTCGATCGGTGAAAGCGGACCGACGCATTGTCTGCACTGGGTCGAAACCAGTCCTTGGCGAGGGCGCCATCCGGGCCTCGCTTAACCGGCAGCGGTCGCGGGTGGGGCTCGGTGAAGATGCGGCACGATCCCGAGGTTTTTCCGCACCGCCGGCTCGCAAAAACAAAAAAACCCCGGCCTTTCGGCCGGGGCTGGAGGTGGGTCTCGGGAGGTTGGAGGTTCTTAGAAGAAGCCGAGCTTCTTGGCCGAGTAGCTGACCAGCATGTTCTTGGTCTGCTGGTAGTGGTCGAGCATCATCTTGTGGGTCTCACGGCCGATGCCGGACTGCTTGTAGCCGCCGAAGGCCGCATGCGCCGGGTAGGCGTGGTAGCAGTTCGTCCAGACGCGGCCGGCCTGGATGGCGCGGCCGAAGCGGTAGGCGCGAGTGCCGTCGCGGGTCCACACGCCGGCGCCGAGGCCGTAGAGCGTGTCGTTGGCGATGGAGAGCGCCTCCTCGTCGTCCTTGAAGGTGGTCACCGAGAGGACGGGCCCAAAGATCTCCTCTTGGAAGATCCGCATCTTGTTGTGGCCCTTGAACACCGTCGGCTGCATGTAGAAGCCGTCGGCGAGTTCGCCGTCGCGGTTGCCGCGGGCGCCGCCGGTGAGGCACTCCGCGCCTTCCTGCTTGCCGATGTCGACGTAGCTAAGAATCTTCTCCAACTGCTCGGAGGAGGCCTGCGCGCCGATCATGGTCGCCGGGTCGAGCGGCGAGCCCTGGGTGATCGCCTCGACGCGCTTGATCGCGCGCTCGATGAAGCGGTCGTAGATCGACTCGTGCACGAGCGCGCGGCTCGGGCAGGTGCAGACCTCGCCCTGGTTGAGGGCGAACATCGTGAAGCCTTCGAGGGCCTTGTCGAAGAAGTCGTCGTCCTCGTTGGCGACGTCGCCGAAGAAGATGTTCGGCGACTTGCCGCCCAGCTCCAGCGTGACCGGGATCAGGTTCTGCGAGGCGTACTGCATGATGAGGCGGCCGGTGGTCGTCTCACCGGTGAAGGCGATCTTGGCGATGCGCGGGTTGGAGGCGAGCGGCTTGCCGGCCTCCAGGCCGAAGCCGTTGACGACGTTGATGACGCCCGGCGGCAGCAGGTCGCCGATCAGTTCCATCACGACGAGGATCGAAGCCGGGGTCTGCTCGGCGGGCTTCAGCACCACGCAGTTGCCGGCGGCGATCGCGGGGGCGAGCTTCCACACCGCCATCAGGATGGGGAAGTTCCACGGGATGATCTGGCCGACGACGCCGAGCGGCTCGTGGAAGTGGTAGGCGACCGTGTCGTGGTCGATCTCGGAGATCGCGCCTTCCTGCGCCCGCACGCAGCTGGCGAAGTAGCGCCAATGGTCGATGGCGAGCGGGATGTCGGCGGCGGTGGTCTCGCGGATCGGCTTGCCGTTGTCCCAGGTCTCGGCCAGCGCGATCAGATCGAGGTTCTCCTCCATCCGGTCGGCGATCTTGAGGAGGATGCGGGCGCGCTCGGCGGGCGAGGTGCGGCCCCAGGCTTCCTTGGCGGCATGCGCGGCGTCGAGCGCCTTCTCGATGTCCTGCGCGTCCGAGCGGGCGACCTCGCAGATCACCTTGCCGGTGATCGGCGAGGTGTTCTCGAAGTAGCGGCCGCTGGCCGGCGCGACCCACTGGCCGCCGATGAAATTGTCGTAGCGCGCCGAGAAGGGCGACTTCGTCTTGGCGTCGGCTAGGAACTCCGGCTTGTTCATCGCGAATCCTCCATCACATTGTTGGTTGGCCGTGCCCGGCGTTCCGCGGGAGAGAAAGCCGATCGGCCCGGCGGATCAAGGTGGACTTTAGGCCAAACCGCTGTTGCAGCGCGGCAAGACACGGCCGGACTTGAGGTTTCCGAGGCGAAAGCGGAACCGTTCCAGACTTGCCTGTCCGCGGGCTCGCTCTTCATTTAGTCCCGATCACCGCGTCTGGCGACCCCGGAGGACCGTGCGGTGCTGCCGGTTTCCGTTTTTACCCGCGTGGCGCCATCGCGGCCGGGGGGCGGGCGGCTCTCGGGGATGCGCGGGCAGGGGGTGTCGAGTCCGCCGCGGTGGAGGACGAGGCCGGTGGTGCGGCCCACGCCGTCGCCCTCGAAGGTGATCTGCGCCTCGACGCTCTTCATGAAGAACGCGCGCTCGTCCTCGGCGTAGAGGATGTGGCGCGGCTCGCCCGTCGCCTGCGCCCACAGCCGGCCGTTCTCCAGCCCGACCGTCAGGACGAGGCCCGGCGCCAGGCTGTAGCGGCCGACATGCGGACTGAGGCGAGCGGGATCGAGCGACACCTCCACCGGCGGCCGACGCGGCTCGGCCAGGATGCGGGCGGCCTCCGCTGGGTCGATCCGCGGGGCGATCCGGTCGCGCCCGTTCTGGTGCAGCACCAGCCCGTTGGGGCGCCCGTCGGGCTCGGTGTCGATCGTGATGCGGGCATCGACCACGCGGGAGAAGAAGGTGCGGTCGCTCTCCGGCACGAAGGCGTTGGCCGGCTGCCCTGTTCCCTGGACCATCAGCCGCCCGCCGTCGCGGCGCACGTCGAGGAAGAAGCGAGGGCCCAGCCGATAGGTCCCGGCGTAGCGATCGAGGATCATGTCTTCGAGTACGATCGGGTCCGGCGTCTCGATGAACCCGAACCAGAGCGCCGCCAGTTCGCGGGCCATCTTCTGCGCCGGGGCGTTCTCGTTGTTGGCGAGCACGATCACCGCCAGCCGCTCGCTGGGGTAGTAATCGGTCATGGCGAGGAAGCCCGGGACCGCGCCGCCATGCGACCACAGCGTGCGCCCATGCGCGGTGCCGACATACCATCCGAAGCCGTAGCCGCGCCCGCCGTCGTCGAACATCTTTTGCCGCGACGCCTCGGAGATGACCTTCCCCGAGAACAGCGCCTCGTCCCAGGCGAGAAGGTCGTCGACGGTGGAATAGAGCCCGCCCGCCGCGTAGGCGACCGAGGAGGCCATCGGCGCCGCGTTGCGCCATTGGCCCTGGCCGAAGCGGTAGCCCGACGCGCGCCGCGGCAGGATCGCGGTGGCGTCGTCGTAGCCGGTGTCCTTGAGGCCGAGCGGCGAAAAGATGTGCTCGGCGAGGTAGCGCGCGTAGGGTTCGCCCGAGGCGAACTCGATGGCGAGCCCCAGCAGCAGGTAGTTGGTGTTGCTGTACTCCACCCGCGCGCCGGGTTCGAACAGCAGCGCCTCGCCCGTCACCAGCTCGACCAGCGCCCGGGCCGGCCGCTCGATCCGCGAGATTGCCGGCAGGTAATCGGGCAGGGCCGTATAGTTGATGATGCCCGAGGTGTGGTTGAGGAGATGGCGCACCCGCACGCCGTCCCAGGCCTTCGGCGCCTCCGGATAGAAGCGGGCGACTGGATCGTCGAGCGAGAGCTTTTCCGCCTCCACCAGCTGGAGGATCGCGGCCGCCGTGAACTGCTTCGTCAGCGAGCCGATGCGGAAGTGGGTGTCGAGGGTGTTTTTGGCGTTCCACTCGCGGTTGGCCAGCCCGTAGGCTTGGCGAAACACCGGCTTGCCGTCCTTGGCGACGAGGATCGTGCCGCTCATCAGCCCGGACTCGCGGTAGGGCTCGATCAGGGCCGCCGCGCGACGCGCGTAATCGGCCGGGGCCGCGTGCACGGGGACCAGCAGGATCGCGAAAACGAGAACGGAGACAAGGGGGCCGGCGTGCAACGGTTCCGGGCTCCGGACGTTTCGGGGGTCTCAGCGAGGGCCTCCCGACGAGGGCGATCACGGTTTTGCCGCGACCCTCCGAGATGATTCCACGGCTTTCCCGGAGCCGCAACCGGGACCGGTTGCCGGCGACCGACCCGCGGTTGCCGCAGGCGGCCCCCGGTTTTCGGGAAAGCCCCACAGCTGAAGGCAGACGACATGACGACATCCGCGCGCATCTGGCTCGCCGCCTCCCTCATCGGAGCGGGCTTCGCCGCCCCCCTCGCGACCGCCCCCGCGCTCGCCCAGAAGGCGGATGCGACCAAGCAGAAGGCCGCTCCCGCGCCAGCGGAGAAGCCTACGGAGGCCCCGAAGCCCGTGGAGCTGACGCAGGCCAAGATCGACGGCGTGCTCGCGGCCCAGCCCGAACTCGCCAAGATCGACGCAGGGTCCCCCGACAAGCCCGATCCGAAGGCCGAGGCCAAGGCGCAAGGAGAAGCCGAGGCCATCGTGAAGCGCAACGGCTTCGCCAGCCTCGACGAGTTCCAGGACACCAGCGAGAGCATCGACGCGGTGCTGGAGGGGATCGACCCGCAGACCAAGAGCTATGTCGGCATCACGCCGCTGCTGAAAAAACAGCTCGCCGCGCTGGAGGCCGACAAGACCATGCCGGCCAAGGACAAGGCGGCGGCGGTGAAGGAGCTGAAGGGCGCCATCGCCGCGGGCGAGCCGGGCGGCAAGCCGCCGGAGGGCAACATCGCGCTCGTGACCCAAAACTACGAAAAGCTGAGCGCGGCGCTGGGGCCGGACGATGCCGGCGACGACAAGGATGCCGGGAAGGACGCGCCGGAGCCCGCGAAGGACGCCTCGGGCAAGGCCGCGGGGAAGAAGTAAGGCGGAGGTTTTCTCCTCATCCCCGCACGCGGGGAGAGGCCTGTAGGGACCTCGTCGTCCTCCAAGAAAGAGAGGCGAAGCCGGAGCGGCGGTGAGGGGGCTTATCCGATCGAGCCACTTCCGTCGAAGCCCCCTCACCGCCGGCTGCCGCCTCGCTTCATGCCCCGACAAGGGGGCATGAAGCCCTCTCCCAGCGCAGCGGAGAGAGGGGATGCGCGGGTGGCGGATTGGTCGATTTGAACCCGCCCCATCCGGGAACGATCACGGCGCGCGGTGTCTTTCCGCACCGACCTCGCCCAGCGCCCGTCCGCACAAGCGGCCCGGCTCCCGCGCTTCAAGGCCATCCGACGTGACCCCATCCCCTCGGCCCGCTCCCGGCAGCGCGACGAATGCCGCCGGGCCGCCCTGGGTCGGGCCGGGATTTGCAGAGTTCGTTGGCATCGTCGCGCTGATGATGGCGGTCACCGCCATGTCGATCGACAACCTGCTGCCGGCCTTTCCGCTGATCCAGCAGCGGTTCGCGGTCGAAGACGCCAACAGCCTCCAGCTCCTCGTCTACGTCTACATGATCGGCTTCGGGCTTGCCCAGATCGTCTACGGGCCGGTCTCGGACGCGCTCGGGCGGCGCAAGGTGCTGCTGGCGAGCCTCGCGATCTATGCTGCCGGCTGCGGGCTGGCCATGGTGGCGCCGAGCTTCGAGTGGCTCTTGGCCTCCCGCGTCATCCAGGGCATCGGCGCGGCGGGGGGAAGGGTGCTCTCGACCGCGATCGTGCGCGACCGCTTCTCGGGCCGCGAGATGGCGAGCGTGATGTCGCTCATCATGATGGTTTTTTTGATCATTCCGATGCTCGGGCCGGCCATCGGCGCGACGATGCTGCTGCTCGGCTCCTGGCACTGGGTCTTCGTCTCGATGCTGGCGCTCGGGGGCATTCTCGCCCTGTGGTTCGCCGCGCGCATGCCGGAGACGCTGCACCCCGAGTATCGCCGCCCGCTGTCGTTCTCGGCGACGATGGAGGCGCTCGGCACCGTGCTGCGCACCCGCGTCGCCATCGGCTACGCCACGGCGCTCGGACTCATGACCGGCTGCATCATGGGCTATGTCGGCTCGGCCCAGCAGGTGTTCGACACCGGGCTCTACCATCTCGGCGCCCTGTTCCCGGTGGCCTTCGGGCTGGTGGCGGGCGCCATGGGGGCGGCGACGCTGGTCAATTCCCGCATCGTCCGGCGGCTCGGGATGCGGACGCTCTCGCATGCGGGCGTCACCGCCTTCACGGCAATCGGGCTGGTGCAGGTCGGGATCGGGCTCGCCTATCAGGGGCAGCCGCCGATCGCGCTGTTCCTCGGGGTGCTGGCGCTCAACCAGTTCCTGATCAGCTTCGTCATGCCGAACTTCAACGCACTCGCCTTGCAGCCGCTCGGGGCGATTGCCGGCACCGCCTCGTCCTTCCTCGGCTTCTACACGACGATGCTCGGCGCCTTTTGCGGCTGGCTGATCGGGCGCGCCTTCGACGGCACGGTGATGCCGGTGACGATCGGCTATGCGAGTTTGGGTGCCCTCTCTCTCCTCGTCGTCGCCTGGACCGAGCGCGGGCGCCTGTACCGGGCAGGGATTTCCGGTTGATGGGCGGATCGGCTTAACCGCCGATTCAGCCTGAACCGACACCGTTCCGGGACTGCCTCTCGTGCCCCGGAGCCCCCCCTTGTTCGGTTCTGCCCAGAACGGCGTCCTCCTCGCCGCCCGCCTCCTCATGGCCGCGGCACTCCTGCCGACCGGCATCGCGCGGGCGCTCAACGTCTCGGGCTTCGCGCTGACGCTGGCGGGCGCCGGCTGCCCGGCCCCGAACGCGGTGGCGACGGCCGCGGTGGTCGTGCAGGTGTTCGGGCCGCTTGCGCTCATCCTCGGGGTGATGCCGCGCATCACCGGGCTCGCCATGGCCGGCTTCGTGGCGGCGATGGCCGCGCTGCTGCACCCGTTCTGGCAGTTCGTGGGCGGCAGCGCCGTGACGGAGCGGACCTTCTTCCTGGCCGATCTCGGGCTGGCCGGCGCCTTCCTGATGTACGCCATGACCGGCCCCGGCGCCTGGAGCTGGCAAGGCTACTTCGCGCGCTCGGGCGCTGCGCCGCAGCCGGCGCGGGCGCCCGCGAAAAAGGCTCCGGCTAGGCGCGCGGGCGGCCGGGCTCCGGCCCGGGCGGCGGCGTAAGCGGCTGCAGCGTCGAGAACGAGCCGTCGCCGGGCCTGGGCACCGCGCCGGGCCCGGCCTCCACGCCCCCCATCCGGCGCTGACCCGACACCTCGGCGCCGGCATCCGGCGCGAGGCGGCGAAAAACGAAGAACGATCCGGCCGAGATGATCGCCACGGCCAGGAAGGCCAGGGAAAAGTCCTCCGGCCGGATGCCCGAATGGCCGTGCCAGCTCGCGGCACCCTCCAGCGCGAGAGCGCCGATGGAGACGCCGAGACTGAGCGAGAGCTGCTGCGCCACGCTCGCCAAGCTGGTCGCCGCGCTCATCTCCCGCGATTCGAGGTCGGCATAGGCGATGGCGTTGACGCAGGTGAACTGAAGCGAGCGCACGCAGCCGCCGAGCAGCAGCACCGAAACGATGATCCAGTGCGGGGTCTCGGCAGTGAACAGCCCGTTGATCGCGAGGAAGGCGGAGGCGATCAACGCGTTCGTTACCATCACCCGGCGGAAACCGTGAGCGCGCAGGATGCGCGGGCCGACGATCTTGATCAGCAGTGCGCCGGCGGCGGCCGCGAAGGTGATCAGCCCCGAATGCAGCGGATCGAGCCCAAAGCCGATCTGCAGCATCAGCGGCAGCAAGAACGGGATGGCGCCGGTGCCGATGCGAAACAGGCTGCCACCCGTCACCGCGGCGCGGAAGGTCGGATAGCGCAGGAGATCGAGGCGGATCAGCGGGTGCTCGGTGCGCCGGGCGTGGCGCAGGTAGAGCGCTATCAGCAAGGCGCCGGTGCCCATGCAGCCCCAGGACACGCCGTCGGGCAGGAGATGGCGCCCGGTCGAGGCGAAGCCGAGCATCATCAGGGCGAGCCCGGCTCCCGAGAGCAGGAAGCCGGGCACGTCGAGCGGCGGGCGCTCTTCTTCCCGGATGTCGCCGATATAGAGCGTGGCCAGCACGATCCCGGCCAAGCCGATGGGAATGTTGATGAAGAAGATCCAGCGCCAGTCGGCGTAGGTGGTGATGAAGCCGCCGAGCGGCGGCCCGAGGATCGGGCCGATCAGCGCCGGGATCGTCAGGTAGGCGAGCGCCCCGACGAGTTCGGATTTCGGGACGGAGCGCAGGATCACGAGCCGCCCGACCGGCACCATCATGGCCCCGCCGATCCCCTGGACGAAGCGGGCGGCGACGAAGCCGAGGAGCGAACTCGACGCCGCGCAGGCGAGCGAGCCCGCCATGAAGACGCAGAGCGCGGCCCGAAACACGTTGCGGGCGCCGTAGCGATCGGCGGCCCAGCCCGAGACGGGAATGAAGATCGCCAGACTCACGAGATAGGCGGTGAGCGCGAGCTTGAGCGCGATCGGGTCTTCGTTCAGGCTCGCCGCGATGGCCGGCAGCGCCGTGGCGATCACCGTGGAATCGGTGTTCTCCATGAACAAGGCGGTGGCGACGACGAGGGGGACGATCTGGGCGGGGCGCATCGGCGGAGACAAGCGCGGGACGGGCGGTTCGGTTGCAACGCTCATATGACGGAGGCCGGCGCCGAGGCCCCCGGAAACATCGTTGCTGAACGGTCACAGGCCCCCGGATACGCCCCGCTGGACCCCTCGGACAGCCGCCTCGTCCTTCCGGCTCGGGCCCGCTACGGCTAGGCTTCCCGTCCGAGACGACACAACCCTTTCCGCCCCGGCGGGACGGCGCATCACCGCGCCGGCCCCGTTCCTCCGCGAAAGAGACTGATGCTGCTGCGGTCGCAATTCTCCCGCCCCTCGATCCGGGCGGCGCGCCTCGGGCTGGCCGCCGCCACGGTGGCCGGCGCGCTCGGCCTGCTCGCCGGCTGCGGCGACGTGGTGCTCACCGACGGGCGCACGCTGACGCGCGCCGACCAGTTCGTGACGAGCGACGCCGTCGCCTCCGAGTCCAAGCTGTTCATCGATCCGACCCTGCCGCAGACGGTCCGCACCGTGCGGATCGTGCCCACCGCGTTCACGGAGGCCGTCTCCGGCCCCGGCCTCGACGCGGTGGAGCGGCGCCTGATCGCCAACGCCGCCGACCGGGCGCTCTGCTACGACCTGTCGCTGCGCTACGACATCGTCTCCGCCGGCCCGGCCGACCTGACGGTGCGCTCGGCGATCACCCGCATCGACCTGACCAACGTGCCGGCGGCGGGCACCACTATCGCGGCCTCGACGGCGATCTCGATTGCCGGACAGGTCGGCGTGGGCTTCGCCAACACGGTGGGCAAGATCCCGGTGCCGCGGGTGCCGATCGGGCTCGGCAGCCTGACCATCGAGGCGGAGGCGCTCGACGCGCGCAAGCGCCAGCGCGCCGCGATGATCTGGGGCGGGGCGGCCAACGCCTTCACCAACTCGGCCCGCTTCTCGGCGGCCTCCGACGCCTACGACCTCGCCGGCGAATTCGGCCAGGATTTCGGCTCCTACCTCGCCACCACCAAGGACCCGTTCCGGGGCGAGTTGCAGATCCCGACCTACGACCGCATCCGCATCACGACTCTGGGCGAGGCGCCCCTCGATCCCGACTGTGCCGTCTACGGCCGCGCGCCCGGCATCGACGGCATCCTCGGCGACATGATCGGCCTGCCGCCGGATTGGACCGACAAGGGCGGATTGCGCTAGAGCATCCCGCGCGGCGCCCGAGCGCCCGGCGACAGTCCGGTCGCCACCTCCGATCGAGCGATCGGCGGCGGCCCTCGTCCCGTGCCTCGACCGAGGCGCGGGGCCAAGCGAGTCAAGGCAGCGGAATGAGTGCGATCCTGGCAGACCTCCTGGCGGGTCCGTCCCCGGACTCCGACAAGGCGCGCGCGAGGCCCTCGGAGAAGGACGACCCCGCCGGCCTCGTCGATTACCTCGCCGGCCAGTTCCTGCAGCAGCCGGACAACCTCCTGCCCCTGGTGCAGCTCGCCGAGCTCCTGAACCGGCAGGACAGTCCCGATGCGGCCGAGCGGCTGGCCGATTTCGTCGTGGCCACAAGCAAGAAGCCGAACGAGGTCCGCTCAGGCCTGATCGCCAAGTTCAACATCGCCCGCCGACGCAAGAACAAGGACGAGATCATCGCTGCCGCCGACGCGATCAAGGCGGTCGATCCCACTTACGTCTCGGCCTATCACGACGTGGTGACGCTGCACATCGACGAGCGCAACTTCGCGCTCGCCCGGCACGAACTGGACGCCGCCCGCGCGCACAACGTCGAGCATACGGCGCTGACGCTCGATGACAGCCGGGTCGATTACTTCGAGGCGTTCCACTACGAGAAGGTCAGCGCCCTGCGCAAGACGCTCCTTCCGGGCACGGACCTGCTCGATTCCGCCGGGATCGAGGCGGAGATCGTGAGCGCCATCGAGAACGAGCGCCCGTATCACTTCCTGCGGCTCGGCGACGGCGAGGGCGTCGCCATCGGCGCGATGCTGTTCGACGACGCCTTCACGGTCGCGCGCAACCACAACCTCGCGCGCAACCTCAACATCTGGTTCGGGCCGAGCAAGCCGGCGATCGAGTTGTTCATCGACCGGCTCCAGGCCCCGCTGCTCAAGGCCATCCTCAATGCCGACCTCGTCGGCATCCCGGACATCCCGCCCCTGCGCAAGACCTGGAAGAGCGAGGAGCGCGGCTATTTCGGCTACGTCAACGTCATCCGGCTGATCGACCGGATCAAGCGGGAATCGCCCGACATCTTCCGGCGGATGAAGTTCACCGGCTGCCACGCCAATGTCGGCCTGCAGACGCGCAACAGCATCCACAACATCCTCAAGAAGGTCGATCGCTGCGCGATCTTCACCTGTCATCCGCAGCTCGAAGGCGTGCTGAAGGAGCGGTTCGGGCTGAAGGAGGTGACCGTCTACCGGACGCCGAGCCGGGCGGCGAGCGCGAACCTGTTCAAGAGCGACCTCACCGCGCCGCACTTCCCGGACGTCTACTATCAGATCCTGCGGGAGATCGAGACGATGCCGCGCGGCACGCTCTGCCTCAACGCCGCGGGCTTCCTCGGCAAGATGTACGCCGACGCCGCCAAGGACCGCGGCGGCATCATCGTCGACATCGGGTCGGTGGCCGATTTCTGGCTCGGCTACCGCTCGCGCCAGTTCACCGAGGGGCTGTCGGAGGCCGATTGGCGGGCTCAGTATACGCTCTGAGAGGAGGAGTCGGGGCGCTGCCCCGACGCCCCGCCGAAGGGCTGATCCCTTTGGGAACCGAAGGATGAGGCACTAGACGCGGTTGAAGCGGGCGGCGCCCAGCGGGCGGTTGTAGCCGAGCGGCAGGCTCGTCATGTAGCCGTTGAGCACGATGTCGGCGAACTCCGCCCCGTGGCATCGGGTGTTGAGAGCCTGGAACAGGACCGAGTCCGGATTCAGCAGCGCGAGTTCCTCGCGCCGGATACTGTGGGCCAGGATGTACCAGTCGGTCCCGGGGGAGTGGAACTTCTCGATCTTCACGATCCGCGCGAGCTTCTCGGCCCCGGATCGGGACAGGATGTAGCCGTCCGCCCCCGGCGCCCGTAGCCCCGGATGACGCCGACTGGTGTCGGCCAGCGCTTCGCCGATCGGCCGGACCGTCAGGCGGTCGGATTCGCCGCAGAGCCGGTTGTTGAAGAAGATGATCTCGGCATCCTCGGGGATCGGCGCGTGGCGCAGGAACGGCTCCAGCGCCATGCTGGCGCAGGTGTCGTCCTCGAACACGGCGGTGAGGTCGGCCCCCTCGTCGGCGGCCTTGCGCCAGATGCGATACTGCGTCGCCTGGTTGCCGAAGCTGCCGTCCTCCAGCCGCCGCAGGGGCTTGCGGAACAGGCCCTGATCGGAGGCCGGGATCTCGTCGACCCGGATGGCCGGGACGATGCGGAAGTCGAGGCCGCCGCGCCGCATCGCCGCCAGGGACATGTCGCGGCGCGCGTAATCCTGAACGAGGTTCACGACCGCCACGTCGTAGCTCCGGCCGGGCCCCGACCGCTCACTCTCGACGAGAGGCCGCTCGGCCTCGATCCGCTTGAGGAGCGAGGCCCATTCCTCATCCTGGCCGCCGCGGGCGATCACCGCCAGGGCCGCGTCGTAGGCGCCCCGATCCACCAGCATCCGCGCCAGGAGCAGGTCGAGGGCCGGATGCGGCCGGCGCTCGCCGTAGTGCTTAGCCAGACGCTCGACCGCCTCGAACAGGCCGAGGCTCTCGTAGCGGCGCAACTGATGCAGGATCCGGGTCGGCGAGGGCACAGTGCCGGCCTCGGCCCGGCGGACGAAGATCCGGTCCGCCGCGGCGATCGACAGGGCGAGCAGGTTGTTCTGCTGGAAGAAGTGGGTGATCTCGGTGATGGAATCGTCGCTGTCCTCGCCGATGACCGCCAGCAACTCCTCCGCGCCTGGATCGAGGAGCGAGGTGCCGCCGGTCTTCACGAGATGGCGGTGCAGCCCCTTGTTGACTCGGTTGAGACGCGCGAACGTCGTCATCACGATGGACTTGAAGCCGGCTTCGCTCATCTTGGACCCGTCTGCGTGCGAAGGCTCGGATGCAGGACAATGCGATGTCCTGTCCCTGGAGACGCCGGCCGCGAGGGCGCGCCGAACGGGCGATCGAGCGTTCCGCCCCGCAATATCGGCAAGCGCGAGGCACCGCAATTGGAGCGTTCGGACGACCCGGAGTGATCGCATGAGGAGACCGAGTCCGCCCACTTACGCGCTCCGGCTCGCCGGCTCCGAGGGGCCGCCCTCGCGCGGTATGGCCGGATCGGCCGCCTTGGCATTTCCCTTGGGCCCCGCCTTGCCGACTGTGCGGCGGGCGCGGAAGGCCGGGCGCTGGTCGGTTTCCTTGCGCTTGAGCATGGCGCGGAACTCCTCGCGGCGCTCGTGGATCGAGGCGATGACGTGGCCCATCGGCACGCCGACATCAACCAGAACGGCCTCCGAGAGTTGGAGCGAGGCCTCGATCGTCTCCGGCACCGCGTCGGTCACGCCCATCTCGTAGAGTTCGGTGGCGTGGCGGGCGTCACGGGCCCGCGCCACGATGGTGAGATCGGGCCGCTCGGCGCGGGCGGCCTGCACCACCGCCTCGACCGCGCTCGGGGTGTCGAGGGTGACCACGAGGGCGCGCGCCGTGGCGATGTCGCAGCGGCGTAGCATCTCGGGATGGGCCGAATCCCCGAAATAGACCGGGCTGCCGAGCCGCCGATGCTCGGCGACGCGGGCCGGGTCGGCGTCCAGCGCCAGATAGGGGATGTCGTGGCGCTTGAGCATCTCGCCGACGAGCCGCCCGACCCGGCCGTAGCCCGCCACGATCACCCGGTTCTGCACCGCCTCCGGCACCGGCTCGGCCCGCGCCCGGCCGAGCTGCGCGCTCGACACGCGCCGACCGACGCGGCGCCCCAGCACCGCGAGCGCCGGAATGGCGATCATGGTGACGGTGGTGACGATCAGGGCGGCGGCGCCGACCGGCTCCGGCACCAGCCCGGCGATCATCGCGCCGCCGATCAGCACGAAGGCGAACTCGCCGCCGGGGCCGATCAGGAGGGCCGTCTCCAGGGCAACCGGACGGGGGATTCCCATGAAGCGGGCGCCGGCCCACAACACCGCGCCCTTGATGACGAGGAGGCCGACCGCGAGGCCGAGGATCGCGCCGGGCGCGGCCAGCAGCTGTGCCGGATCGAGGCTCATCCCGACCGAGACGAAGAACACGCCGAGCAAGAGCCCCTTGAACGGGTCGATCGTCGCCTCGATGGCGCGGCGGTACTCGGTCTCGGCGAGCAGCAGGCCGGCCACGAACGCGCCCAGCGTCATCGACAGGCCGCTCGCGGCGGCGACGAGCGCGGTCGACACGATGACGAGGAGGCAGGCCGCCATAAACAGCTCGGGCGAGCGGGTCAGCGCCACGAGATGGAACAGCGGGCGCAACGCCACGCGGCCGGCGACGACGATGAGAGCCAGCGCGATCGCCGCCTGACCGAGCGCCACGGCGAGCGCCGCGCCGAGATTGCCGCCGTCGTTGCGGCCGAGCACGGCGATGGCGAACAGGATCGGCGCCACCGCGAGATCCTGGAACAGCAGCACCGCGAAGCTGGCGCGGCCGGCGGGCGTGCCGAGCCTCTTCTGCTCGGCCAGCACAGGCAGCACCACCGCGGTGGAAGAGAGAGCGAGCCCGAGCCCGACCAGCACCGCGCCCGCCACCGGCTGGTCGAGCGCCACGAGGATCACGGCGATGATGGCGGCGGACGCGATCACCTGGATCGATCCCAGCCCGAACACAAGCCGCCGCAGCACCCGCAGGCGCTCCCAGGACAGCTCGACGCCGATCATGAACATCAGGAAGATGACGCCGAATTCGGCGAGATGCGCGATCTCGGAGCGGCTGCCGATGGTGACGAGGCCGAGCCACGGATGGGTCTCGGAAAAGCGCCCGAGACCGAACGGCCCGAGGAGCGCGCCCGCGCCGATGAAGCCGAGCACCGGGCTCACCCGCAGGCGGTGGAACAGCGGCACCACCACGCCCGCGGTGACGAGGAACAGGATCGCTTCCTTGTAGCCGCCCGCCTGCGCCCCGGCTTCCGCGGCGATCTGGGTGGCGGCCTGCACGGGTGCGGTCATCGGGAGGTGCGTATGCCTGTCGGTGAGGAGCGGGGGCTTGCCGGGAGGTCCGCCGCCATCATGGGCGGCGGGTCCACGCGGGGGCAACCGCTTTCATCCCGCGCAGCCCCCAAGACGTGAAGAATTTCGCGCTGCGGCAATCGGCACCCCGCCGTCCACCGATGATCGCGGCAGGCGGCACAACTTCGGCACAATGCACGCTTACGCTTGAGTAACCCGATGTTAGGGAATGGTCGGTTCGCCGTTCCGCAGAGGCCCGTCGAGATCGATGTTCAGGAAGTCGCCGAACCGGGACGTGGCGCGCGAGCGGCGCGAATGGGCGCTCGACCAGAGCCGCTGGAAGCATGAGCGCGACGTGGAGCGCGGCTACCGCATCAAGTGGGGCTACGTCTCCATCGCCTACCTCGTCGAGTTCATGGTGATCGGCGCCTCGCTGGCGGGCGCTTGGCTGTTCGCGGATTATTACAGCGACGGCGACAACCGCGCCTTCTACTTCATGCTGCTCGCGCCGCTGGTCTACGCCGCGGTCGAGCTATGCCGCGTGCCGCTCGGCATCCTGGCACGCACCCAGCGCTCGTGGTTCGTGAGGGGGCTCGCCATCGTCGGCATCATCTTCGCCGCGGGCGTGACGACGAAGTCGGTGTCGCAACTCGGCGAGATGATGTTCCATCCCCGCCTGATGGACGCGGCCAAGGCCAAGACCGCCCTCAAGGATGCCCAGGCCGACCGCGACAGCATCGACACGCGGATCGCTGCCGCCAACGCCCGCGTCGAGCAATACGCCGGCGAACTGGAGCAGATCGAGAAGCGCTCCGCCGAGAACGCCTCGCAGCTCGCGGGGCTGCCGGCGCAGCGCTGCGAGCGCGTCTACGGCACCAACAGCCGGGGCGTGCGCTACTCGAACCTCAAATGCGTCACCGACCCGCGCACCGCGACGCTCAACGCCGCGGTGTCCAAGGCCGGAACCGACCGCGGCGCGGTCGTCAAGGAGTTGGAGGAGGCGCGCAAGGCCCGCGGCCTGCTCGACCGGGGGGCTGCCGACCGCAAGGTCGCCGATGCCGAGCAGGCCTACCGCAATTCGGTCAACCGCTCGCAGCTCCACTCCTTCACCGCCATGGTCTACGGCGTCGATCCGATCGAGGTGAGCGACGCTCAGGTCCATGCCTTCCTGCGCATCTTCGTGTTCGTGCCCGCGCTCTGCGCCGCCTTCGCCTCGACGATCCTCGCGCTCTCGGCGGTGTCGGTGCGCCGGACCTTCATGGACGAGGACGACCTCGGCGCCGCGGTGAGCGCCGAGGCCGCGCCCTATCTCCTCTCCTCGGTCGCCGAGACCGTGCGCCAGGAGATCGCCAACAACCCGCTGCGCCCCGCGGCGCGGGAGGGCTCGGTGATCCCGCTCGACCGCCGCACGGCGCCGACCGTGCCGCCGGCTCCGCCCGCTCCCGTGCCGGCGACGGCTTAAGTCTCACGCGTTCCCGTCCAGAGCCCGCCCGCCATGAGTATCCTGACCGACGGCACGCACGAGAACCTCGTGCTGGCGCAGAACGTGAACGGTCGCCTGCGCGCCGAGGCGCGTATGGCCTTCGCCCGCGCCTTCCTGTGGCGGGCGAGCGGGGCGGGCATCTTCCTGGCCTTGGCCGGGATCGGCGTCGGCGCGGCGTCCTATGGCTACGCCTACATGAACCAGTTCGACTCGGCCGCCGAGAAGATCGCGAGCGCGATGCAGGCGGCGCTCTCCGAGGTGACGCTCAAGACCAAGGGCGAGGTGACGCTCACCGACACCGTGCTGAAGCTGGAGCCGCCGCCCGCCGCCGCGGCCTCGCCGCTCGCCGCGGTCCAGGCGGCAGCCGCCGCCAAACAGCCGGAGGGCTCGGCCCCGGTGCGGACCACCTACACGGTGTTCAAGAGCACGCCCTACCTCACCGGCGACATCGTCACCGGCTGGAACTTCGAGGGCACCGGCACGAACCCGACCAAGCAGTTCTGCTACTTCGCCTCGCCGATGAGCCTGTTCAGCACCGACATCAAGCAGGTCAACATCGCGATCGACCGCAAGCTCGTCGAGACGACCAGCCGTGAGTACAACCTCGCCGAACTCGTCAAGAAATGCGTCTGGTACGACAAGAAGCTCGACAATTGATCGGAGCCTCGGCGACGCCGGTCGGCTAGAGCTGTTGCCGACCGCTGCGAGTCGTTCGGGGTTCCCTGGCACGGCGTGATCTGATTCCCTTTGGTCCTCGACAGGAGGATTGATGGGCTCAGCGTTGTCATCCGTTGAAGGGCACGCTCGCCGAGGCCCTCTCCTTAGGGATCAGCTCTAGAGCTGTTGCCGACCGCTGCGAGTCGTTCGGGGTTCCCTGGCACGGCGTGATCTGATTCCCTTTGGTCCTCGACAGGAGGATTGATGGGCTCAGCGTTGTCATCGGATCTGCGCGAACGCGTCGTGAAGGCCGTGTCCGAGGGTGCCTCGCGCCGTCAGGCGGCGGAGCGGTTCGGGGTCAGTCCCGCCAGCGCCATTCGCTGGCAGGAGAGCTTCGAGCGGGAAGGCCGGGTGGCGGCCAAGCCGCAGGGCGGCGACCGGCGCTCGCAGCACCTCGAAGCGCAAGCCGCGTTCATCGTCAAACTGCGCTTNTCGAGCGGGAAGGCCGGGTGGCGGCCAAGCCGCAGGGCGGCGACCGGCGCTCGCAGCACCTCGAAGCGCAAGCCGCGTTCATCGTCAAACTGCGCTTGGATCGACCGACGCTCACCCTGTCGGAGTTGCGCGCCCTGCTGGCCGAACGCGGCATCGCTACCAGCGAGAGCGGCCTGTCCCGCTTCTTCCGGCGCCACGCCGTCACGCACAAAAAAACACGCTCCACGCCGCCGAGCAGCAGCGGCCGGACGTGAGGGCTGAGCGCGAGGACTGGTTCGAGGCTCAGGACGAACTCGACCCGGACAGGCTCGTCTTCCTCGACGAGACGGCGACCACCACCAACATGGTGCGCCGCTACGGCTGGGCCGTGCGCGGTGAGCGCTGCCGCGTCGCGGTTCCGCACGGCCACTGGAAGACCACCACCGTCACGGCCGCCCTGCGCACGAGCGGGATGGCGGCCATGGCCCTGTTCGACGGAGCCACCAACGGCCAGCGCTTCCGGGCCTATGTCACCGACACCTTGGTGCCCGTGCTGAAACGGGGTGACACGGTGATTATGGACAACCTCGCTGCTCACAAGGTGGCCGGCGTGCGCGAAGCCATTCAGGCGGTGGGCGCCAAGCTGCTCTACCTTCCGCCCTACTCGCCGGACCTCAACCCAATCGAGCAAGTCTTTGCCAAGCTGAAGGCTGACTTGCGCAAAGCCGCCGCGCGGACGCTTCCAGATCTGAGGGCG
>NZ_LMQV01000033.1 GCF_001425465.1 Methylobacterium sp. Leaf456 | reverse complement strand
ATGGCCGAGCGCCTGAATGCTCTCGGTGATGTGGGTCAGCACCGTCCGTATCCTCGGCGTGTCGCGATTGTCCTTATGGACCAGCAAGAGGATGTCGGCGCTGGGAGGCTCGGTCGGAACCTCGATCCTGGTGAGCCGCGCTTCCTCGTCGCCGCGGAACCGGGCCAAGCATGCCAGCCCGCCGCCGCTGGCGGCCGCGAGCACGGCGGCCTCGTGGCTGCTCGTCTGCAGGACGACGCGGGACCTCGGGGCCATCTCGGTCAGCCAGGCCGATTGCGTCATCTCCTGGCTGTCCTCCATCTGCGTGATGAGGTGGTGGTCGGGGCAGCCGTCATCGAAGTTCAGTTCGCCGCGCTCCCGGATGTAGCCCGCGGTCGCGTAGAGGCCGAAGGCGATGCCTCCGATGCGCCGGACCACGAGATCGTGCTGCTCGGGCTGCCTCATCCGCACGGAGATGTCGGCTTCCCGCATCGCGAGGCTGAGTTCCCGCGGGTTCGGGATGNCGCGGTCGCGTAGAGGCCGAAGGCGATGCCTCCGATGCGCCGGACCACGAGATCGTGCTGCTCGGGCTGCCTCATCCGCACGGAGATGTCGGCTTCCCGCATCGCGAGGCTGAGTTCCCGCGGGTTCGGGATCAGCTCGATCATGATGTCGGGATGCCTGGCGTGCAGGCTTGCGAAGCTCGGGGCCAGCAGGTGCGCGGCGATTGTCTCGGCGCAGGTCACCCGCACCAGCCCGCGCAGGCGGGTAGCTTCCACCTCCAGGCTCTCGGCCTTCCTGCGGACCTCCTCGCCGGCCAGCGTCGGCACGTAGCCTTCCGGCGTCCGGTTGAGTAGGCGGACCGCGAGGGTCGCCTCCAACGAGTTCAGGCGACGTCCGACCGTCGATTGCGAGACATGGAGCACCTTGGCGGCTGACGAGAGGGTGCCGTGTCGGGCGAGGGCGAGAAAAAATCTCAAGTCGTCCCAATCGAGCATCCGTCACCTGCCATCCATTTATGCATCTCCCGTCGTCGGCTTTGGTGGMCGACTTTCATTTCAGGRAKCCTATACTCCTSCYSACGAAATAACCACGGGAAATATTTCAGTCCTTTGAGATGTTTCGCGCTCGCCATCCGTACGAGGGGAAGTCTCATGGCACGGACACCGACGAGATCCGACGGCGGTTCGCCGGCGCCCAACGACAGGCACCGGCTGGAAGCGGTGATCTCCGACGGCAAGGCCGATCCGACCGCCGTGCGGACGCTGCGGTGCCGCACGGTGGCGCAGGGTCGCCTCAGCCAGATGAACTACATCCGGAACCTGCCGCCGCAGCCGGTGATGGAGGACGAGCCCGAGGGCCTGCTCGGCGAGAGCACGGCGCCGAACGCCTCCGAGGCCCTGCTCGCCGCCCTGGGGTCCTGCCTCTCCATCGGCATCCATGCCAACGCCCTGGCGCAGGGCATCCCGATCCGGTCGCTGGAGCTTCACGTCGAGGCCGACATCAACATGACCTCGGTCTGGGGCAGCGGTGACCTCCATCCGAAGACCATTGGATTCGAGAGCATCCGCGTCTCGGTGGCGATGGACGCGGACGCCTCGCGCAAGGCCCTGGCGGCGCTGATCAAGCACACGGTGATGTGGTCCCCGGTGGCGAACACCCTCCACAACCCGGTCCATCTGGATGTCGCCCTGGCGAAGGTTGCCGAAGCCGCGGCCTGAGAACCTCCCCGGCGTCTTCGGAACGCCGGCGCGACCCCCTGCCGGGACCGTTCGACGAATCCGCCTCAAGCTGAAAGGACAGACCCATGTCGATCCATTCGCTCCATACCGGTCCGGTGACCGGACTCCCTGTCCCCACCCTACCGTCCTACCTCGAAAAGGGGATCGGCAAGGTGCGTCTCCTAAGCCTTTCCACGGCCCTGACGCTGGCGGAATGCGACACGCTGGAGCCGTTGAGCCGCCGGGTCTCGCTCGACCAGAGGGAGACCCTCTTCAGTCAGGACGAGCCGGCCTGCTCGGTCTTCAACATCACCTCCGGCGCGCTTCGGATGTACAGCATCCTCCCGGACGGTCGCCGGCAGGTCACCGGCTTCGCCTTCCCGGGCGACTTCGTCGGGCTGTCGATGCTCGACCGCCATGCGGTCTCGGCCGACGCGCTGTCACCGCTGACCGCGTGCCGTTTCGACAGGCTGGCCTTCCGGAACCTGCTGGGCGGACACCCGGGCCTGATGATGCACCTGCACGAGATCACCGGACAGGAACTGTCCCGGGCCAAGGACATGATGATGCTGCTCGGCCGCCGCACCGCGGACGAGAAAATCGCCGCCTTCCTGACGGGGCTGCAGGCCCGTTACGTCCGGATCGGCCGATCCTCGGTCACCCTCGAACTGCCCATGGGCCGCCTCGATATCGCGGACCACCTCGGCCTGACCATCGAGACCGTGAGCCGGACTCTGTCCAGGCTGGACCGGGACGGCTGCATCCTGATCGTGCCGGGCGGCGTGCGCCTCATCGACCAGCCACGCCTTGACCGGATGTCGGCACACTGACGGTCGGGACCGCCGGGTACCGGTACACCTCCCGACCACGGTCCATGACCGCGACCGCCGAAGGTACGGCAAGCCCGGCCGCCCGGGCGGAGGCCCTCGCCGCGCCGAACCAGGACCGCGCCTCCTGCTTCGCCGGTCGCAGGYCGGAGGAGTCGAGAAAATCGGCGGGTTCGCCGGCGTGCCGCTCAAGCCTCACAAGGACGGGGGACGGGCCGGCGGGCGCTTGATGTCCTGCCAACGCGAACGTCCGGCGGGCGAGGCACGCCCCTTCATGCTTCCCGTCGCGGTCRGCTCCTGTGGCCGGATCTCGCTCGGCACGACATCGCGTGACAGTGGCATGTTCGGCCCGTTGGACCGGGCGAGGCGGCCGTCGTTCGGGACGGCCTGCGCGCCCGTCACGGCAAGGAGCATCCCAAGCGCCGCAAGCGTCGTCATCAATCGTGACATCTGGGTTTGTCCTTTCGCAGGCGAGACATCGACAGGCCCCGCTGCGGGAGGACCAGGTTCGAGGGGCACCATGCTCCTGGCCCTCGGGTCCGGCTTTGTGCTGGATCAAGGACTGGGCCCAGGCCGGGACTAGGGTTCGTCCAACGCAAAACGAGGGACCCTCCCATGTCGGCACTCCAGAACATCAAGAACGTCATCGTCAGCCTGACCGAGTAAGGTCAGCAGGGCGAGACGAGCGATGCCATCGGCTACGGCCTTGTCGCTGTCCGTCGTCGCCGGCGCGCACCTCACCGTCCAGGCGGCCTCGCGGCGCATCGTCATGAACAGCGCCCTCGCCGGTGGGTTCGGACGCATCCTCGTCTCAGGGGAGAACGGGCGCACCGCCAGTCTGAGCCAAGCCGTCGCCCAGAAGGTCCGCGGCGACGCCGCCAGCGGCCGGGGTCGGGTGCACGGTGGAAAGCCCCCAGCTGACCCATCCGGACATCCTAGCCACCGTCGCGGCGAGGGCACGCCCTCACCATCCTCGATGCCGAGGAGCGTACCATCGACCCTTCATCACAAGCCAGTTCCTGCCACGCGAGCCTGGCGACCGGCCGCAGGTGATCCCGAAGGGCACAACGAACCTCGGGCTCATGGGCCAGTTCTGCGAGCTGCCCGTCTACGGCCTACTCGGGCTCGGTCGCGAGCCGCCCGCCGTCTACCAGGGCAAGTTCGATCCCCGCGTACTGTTCAAGGCGTACCGGGCCCTACACGACCTGCAGGACGCGTGACCACAACGAGGTCGAGCGGGCCCCCTTCCTGGCGGGGGCGCTCAAGTCCGTCAGGCCAACTTCGGGACACCGCCGGCGAACCCCTTGGTTCTCCGCTCGTATCCCCCGGATTCGTGTAGCTCGTTCGAACGGGGGACGACCGGGCTGGGAGAGAACGGGCCGAGGTCTTCCTGGATCACGGGTCGTGTCCCGTGACGTGGTGTAGGAGCCCCGGTCCTCGGGAGGGTCCGAGGATGATCAGGCGGCCACGGCGGACAGCCTGAGGATGGGATCCTCGCT
>NZ_LMQV01000032.1 GCF_001425465.1 Methylobacterium sp. Leaf456 | reverse complement strand
AGCGAGGATCCCATCCTCAGGCTGTCCGCCGTGGCCGCCTGATCATCCTCGGACCCTCCCGAGGACCGGGGCTCCTACACCACGTCACGGGACACGACCTGCAACCGTCACGTCATCACCCGTCACCGGATGCCATGCGTCCAAGTAAAGGCCCGCGGCCTCGGCCCTTTCTCTCTCGCCCTGCGCGTCTGTGCGGCTGATGATCTTGAAGATTACTGCGCGGCGGCGGGGCGTGTTATTGGTCTCGGTCATGTGTTCTCGCCTCTGGTTGCCCGGTCCGGCATGGGTCGCGGGGTTTTGGGGGCGATCGAACCTTTTCCGACGCGGTAATTTGCTCCTCATCGAGCAGATATTTTATACGATATAGCTCAAACGCTTAGACAGCATTCAGTACGACCAAGCAGTCCGGCGGTGGGTTTTTCAATTCAGCGCCGTTGACATCAAGCTTGGCAATCGAGATAGACGGACATCGCCGCAGAAGACGAGTCGAGCACCAGCAGCGCTGCCCCTCGGGACAGGGGCGGCGCCACGGGCGACCGGAACAGGTGGGGACCTGGGACGGGCGTTCAGATCGGGTGCGGACCTCCTTTCGCGGCGATCGTCACCGCCCTCTCGCCGTCCTCGGGACAGGACGAGACGCCTTCGTGGTCCGGGACGACCATGCGGGCGCTACCGAGGGAATCGGCGGCCAGACGAGATGGAAGCGGCACCGCAGGGACGCTGCTGCCGGTGCGCGGTGCGGGTGGCCCGGAACGGCCGCCCCACCGCGCGCACAGGCTTGCATGATGGTTCAATTCGGCAGCCATCGCGTCGGTGTGCTCGGCTGCCCGCGTCAGGTGGTGAACGCGCGCCCGGTGGTGCCGCCGGAACCGACGCGACGCGGCCCGGCACCTCAGGATGAGGATGAGCCCTTCCGCGAGCTGCCTCGGCGACAGGCTCATGCGTCCGTCCTGGGATCGTCGAACCCGGCCCACGGGAGCTGCGCGCCGTCGGCGACCAGGGCCGCGTGCGCGGGCTCCGCGGTGCCATCGCCCTCGGCATCGGGATTTCCGTCGAGGGCGTCGAGGTAGGCGATGAGCCGGGCGGCCACGTCGAGCGCGAGATCGGCGGCACGTTCGACACGGTGGCGGAGCGCCGCCCGGCCGTCGGGCCGGGCCGCGGAGAGGGCGAGGACGGTGGCCACAGGTCAGGAGTGCCACGAAGGCCGCCATCGTGTTGCGGTAACTCTCATGAGTGCTGGGCTTGAGGCCGGCTGCCTTCCGCTCCGTCCACCACTCCGACACGAGGCCGGTCAACGCGACCTTGAGCGAGGGAGGGAAGGGGGGCTTGGCTGAGGCACCCCGGGAGGCTCGAAGTCGGGAAAGCGGGCGGACTTCGGGTCCGGGCTTTAATCGCCCTCGGCATTCCGAATGCGCGTCTCGAAGGCATCCGAAGAGCCTTAGCGAAAGCTTCGAGCAGCATCAGGCGGCTGTCCGCATCCACCTCGGAGATGCCGCGGTTGAGCAGCAGGCGCGTCACGAGCGGCCCTAAGATGGGCTCAAGGTCGGCCGCCTCTCCCGCCTCGATGGCGGCATCAAGCTTGGCCAGTGCAGCAGCGAAGCCAGCCGCTTCTTCTTCCGGTGTGCTGCGATCCCGGCGCCAGCCCTCGGGCGTGCGGACGGCAGCGCCCTGCGTGCTGGGACGATCATTGGCAAGGGTGGCCCCGACCGGGCGTTCGTCCCCCTCAAGCCTGAGCCCGAACCGGTGCCGGAGACCACGCCGATACCGCCCTCGGCACACTGAGCTAGCAACTTCTCGCCCTCGCTGCCGAAGCTCTGGATGCCGGCGCAAGCTGCGGTGATCCGCTCCAGCGCCTTTCCCCGACCTCGTTCAAGGATACGACCGACCCACCATGCGTCTTCTGCCTGGACTGCTCTGCCTTGCCCTGCTCACCGCTCCGGCGCTCGCCCAGCCGACCAAGAACCTGCCCGACCCCTCCCGCGATCCGGCCTACGCCAGCCTGCGCGCCGATCTGCAACGCCAGGGTTGGACATATTTCGGACCCGAGGAGCCGAACTGTAACAAGGCCCGCCACCCGCAACTCTGCCGCTGGCCGGAGGTCGAGGGGTGCGAGCACGGCTACTGCTTCGCACACTGGCGCAACGGCCGACGCGTGCTCCACGTGCTGATCGACATGCGCCGGCCCTTCGTGGCCCGTGCAACCCGCTGCATCGGTGAATGCCTCACCTTCCTGCCCGGCGGCGGCGACCATCCCGACGCCAAGCCGTCGCCGCCGGTATCCCCGTCCAGCCAGCCAGAGATCGGCGCCTACAAGGACGTGCCGGCAAACTCCTCGTACCTGAAGACCCGCATCGGCCTGCTCGACAAAGGCTGGAGCGTGGTCGTCACCCCGCCGGCCAAGAAGAGCTGCGACGCCGAACTCTACCCCCAGGCCTGCGCCCTGCCCGAGATCGCCAGTTGCGACGGCGGCGCTTCGTGGGTGTCCTGCTCGGCCTTCCTGGAGAAGAATGGCACCAAGATCGAGTTGGAGGTGCAGCCGGAAACGCTCACGTTGCAGCGCTGGGGTGTGTGCGCCCGGACCACGACGCCGGAGAAGAACCGCTGCTGATCCGAGGCCCAACCGGCTGACTGGTGCGCCTACGCGAAGTGGCGCGGTGACCACCGAATACCGTGCCGCCTCGCTCCTCGACCTCCACCGCCAGCGGGATCAACTCATGACACCTCCTTCGAAAACGATCAGGTCGATCTCTCCGGCGGTGCTGGACCGGGCCCGCGGCGCGCTGCTCGGCCTCGCCGTCGGCGACGCGCTGGGCACGACACTCGAGTTCTCTGCCCGGGACAGCCTGCCCCACCACACCGAGATGACCGGCGGCGGACCGTTCGGCCTCATCCCGGGCGGCTGGACCGACGACACCAGCATGGCCCTGGCCCTCGCCGACAGCCTCATCGCCTGCCGCGCCTTCGACGCCGCCGACCTCATGACCCGCTTCGTCGCGTGGTGGCGCAGCGGGGCCTACAGCCACACCGGCACCTGCTTCGACATCGGCATCACCACCGCCCAGGCTCTCGCCCACTCCGAGCGCACCGGCGAGCCCTTCGCGGGATCTGCGGATGAGGATCAGGCGGGCAACGGCAGCCTCATGCGCCTGGCTCCTGTCGTCCTCTTCCACCTGCATGACGTGCAGGCGACCGAACAGCTCGCCCGCGCGCAAAGCCGCACCACGCACGCCGCACCGCAGTGCCTCGACGCCTGCGCCCTGTTCAGCCGCATCCTGCGCGACGCTATCCTCGACGAACCCAATCCCCTGCGGGAGCGGCGCACCGAGGCGCACCCCGCCGTCCGGGCCATCGCGGCGGGCTCCTGGCGTGGTAAGAGCCGTCCTCAAATCCACTCCTCCGGCTACGTCGTCCACACGCTCGAAGCGGCTCTGTGGGCTGTCGGCACCACGACTTCGTTCGAGGCGGCGCTGATCGCCGCGGTCAACCTCGGGGAGGACGCCGACACGGTCGGCGCCGTCACCGGCCAGCTCGCTGGAGCGCTGTATGGCGCCTCCGCCATTCCCGAACGCTGGATTGCTCCCCTAGCTTGGCGGGAGCAGGTCACCGCGACGGCCGACACACTCCTTGCCGTTGGGCAGGAAGTCGCCCACGCCGCATCGTCAAGAGCCGGACTGCGGCCCAACGGCAATCCGTAGTTCGACCCGGGCGAGTCGCAGAGTGATGTTGCCGTGGATCGAAGCTGCTCGAGCTGGAGAAGGGACCGCCAGGTGTATGCACCTAGCTCGGCACACCCCAACCCCCTTCGTCAGAGCCGTTGCGACTTGCCAGCCCATGCGCCCGCGCCACCAGCCCGTCCTCGGTCGATCAGACCCGGCCTAAACCTCCGTCCTTCCTCATAAATTTGACCTGGCCTTCCACAATCCGCCCCTTCCGTTGCCAGAATCAGTCCTGGAAACAAAAGACGTTCAACCCAGGCGAACTGATCAAAGGCATCTCGTCATTCATCCCCACCAATCAGTTCAACGCTTATGACTGACATGAACCGCGGCACTTCAAATGCTAGCTGGGACTGTGACCCGCCGTCAAAGAAAATGTCGAGTGCCATTTGAACTTTCACGCAAGCTCCGACCAAACTGCAAATTAGCTGTCGGAAGCGATCTAATCAAATCCCAGGGGTGAAAGGGCTCTAGCTCGACCTTCTGAAGGGCTCCTTCCGACCCATTGCAGACCCTGGGCACGTCTGCTTGCAGGCCACCAGAGTGTTGACAAAGCCCAACGCCCGGACCGGCACAGGGGG
>NZ_LMQV01000031.1 GCF_001425465.1 Methylobacterium sp. Leaf456 | reverse complement strand
GCTACGAGCGACGCGCCGACATCTACCAGGCCTTCACCAGCCTCGCGGCAAGTCTCATCACCCTCAACCAGATCAAACGGTTCTGTTAGGCGCTCTTAGTCGTTGCGCCCTGAGGCGCGGAGCCTGCGGCCTGCCTCACCTCGATCAAGCCGGACAGGGCTTCGGCCTCGGCTTCTGTCACCTGTCCTTCGCCGTAGGCGCGCCAGAGCTGAGCCGCGATGGCAGGCAGGGTGATTCGCGGCGCCGCCTCGATCGCGGCCCGCAGATGGTCGGCAAACATCGTCGTTCGGCCCCTGATAGGGCCGCAACAGGTCGTTCGGAGCCGCCGCGAGGGCGTTCCGGTCTCCAGGCAAAGCCTCATCATCGCGGGAATTGGCGTTCCCGCTTGACGCCTTGGGGCGTCTCATGGCTTGTGGGGATTGCACACGGCCCCACCAGGCCATTTTTGATTTCGACGGGCTCCTCGTTTGGCGACGGGGGGCCCGTTGGCTTTTCAGAGTCTGACTTGCGGCGGCGTGTGTCTCCTGACGGTCGGTACCCGACTCAGTCATGAGAGAGCGGGGCCGGACACGGCATGTCGGCCTGAGAGAACCGTTAAGTCAACGTTGAGCCTGCACAGTCTGTGGCACAGCCGGTGTCACAGGGCTGCCCCTTCACCAGGCTGGCAAGGCGCTCTGCAATCTGCCACAAACAGCGAATGCCTCGCCGCGTTGCTACGAACGTGTCCCTGACGCCTGAATTGGCCGCTTTCATCGCGGAGCAAGTTGCGTCCGGCCGCTTCGGGAGCGCCAGCGAAGTCGTCCGAGCCGCATTGCGGGGCTTGGAGCGCGAAGAGGCTCGGCAGCACAAGCGCCGTGCGAAAAGCTATGACGCTCCCTCGCTCAGCGATGGTTGATCCCAACCAAACTAAGCCGCAGTGACGGGTACGGGAGAAGCCGATTGCTCCGCAGCTTGATCGGGCCGACTGGACAGATCACGCGCACGCCGGAGGCGGATGAAGAGCGCGGCCTGAAATGGTATTTCGCTAGCAATCAGCTGTCGCTCGCCAGCGGGCACGGCATGAACCTACGGCTTGCCGTCCTCTCGGCGTTACGCAACACCCGCCTGCGGCCGCACTTCATCACCACGGGCTTCCGCAATGACCTGACCGAGTGGATGGAAGCTCACGGCGTCACGGTTATCCCTGGACGCCAGCCCATGGCCGAGACAATCCGTGCAGGTGAGGCGGCCGGTCGTTACCATACGCGCTATCTCGGCCACTGGCTGCGCTGCGAGGTTCCGATGTTGGAGGAAGAGGACCGCTACGTCCTCTACACCGATTTCGACGTGGTGTTCTTGCGCGACGTGCCACTGCCGCCGCAACCGCCGCGCTACATCGCCTGCGCCCCCGAGTTCCGCCCCGACGGCTGGCACTATTTCAACAGCGGCGCGATGGTGATGAACGTCGCCAATATGCGTCGAAGCTTCCCCGAGTTCCTACGCTCGGCCAAGCATCAGATCGACAGCCTCGATGGCCGGATCCTCAACGATCAGTACGCCTACAACAACTTTTACGTCGGACGCTGGAAGAGACTCGACCTAAAATATAACTGGAAACCTTATTGGGGCGACCCGTCGGAGGCGCGCATCCTCCATTTCCATGGTCCTAAAATCCACAATGTCCGTTCGATCTACGCGCAGAAGGTGCCCTGGGAGCAGCCGCATTGGCGCACTCTCGGCTCTCTCGTTGCAAGCTTCACAGAGGGCTATCGCGCGTCCTTCGAAGCGGTGCTCACCGCAACTGAGGGCGCCGATTTGCCCGAACGTGTCTGGATCCGGGAAATTGCCGGCAAGCTTGCAACGCAGACGCCACCGATCCCGCCGGAGATCGTCGATCTCGGCTTCTTCAACAACGATTACGGCAAACTCGGATTCGACGCTCACTGGCCCCTCGACGAGCGCATTCATCATGCGATCCGGACTTGGCGCCGCCGCCTGCGTGAAGTGCGGGCCGCTCGCTAAAGCCAATCCAATTTGTGTAGATGAAAGCGCAACTATTGACCCCCGACCCGTTATGCCGATCCGCCGTGAACACCGGTTTTTCTACCCGATCGACTGGCGCGAGCTGTCGGCCGCGATCCGGTTCGGCCGGGCCAAGGGCCGGTGCGAGGGCTGCGGGCGCCCGCACGGGGAGGCCGTGTTCTGCCTCAGGGATGGTCGGTGGTGGGATGCGGAGGCCGCGTCCTGGCGCGACGGGGCCGGTCGGATCGTATGCACCGCCGTCGGGATAGACGACGTGCTCGCGACCATCCGAACGACGCGGGTGGTGCTGGCCACCGCACACCGGAACCACGACACGGCGGACAACCATCCCGCCAACCTCGCGGCATGGTGCCAGCGCTGCCACATGATCCACGACCGGCCGGAGCATGGTCGGCGGCGTTGGCTGACGGTGTTCCGACGGAAGGCGCTCGGCGATCTGTTCCGCGGGCCCTACGGCTGAGGGGACGAATTGGTCGCTCGCGAACGGGGCAAACGTGGCAGTCAGCGCCCGCGCTGGTGAGCATCATGCAGCTTCTATCGGCTTCGCGCGGGACGCCTCCCACTCAGTAAGCGCCCGCTGACGCGNGTGAGCATCATGCAGCTTCTATCGGCTTCGCGCGGGACGCCTCCCACTCAGTAAGCGCCCGCTGACGCGCATCGTAGGCGATACGCAAAAGGCTATCGGGGCTCCCCTGCGCTTCTGGATGATGCGCCAAATGCGGATCATCGGGTCTTAGACCGAGTAGACGGGCTGCTTCAGATCGCCAGGTGGCATCGGCAGCGGCGAACAAGACCTCCGCGCTTCTAGGACAGTTCTGATACACCCTGTTACTCCAACAAATTGCGTCAGCACATCAAGCACGATCCGCAACGATTTGAAAATCGGACAGACGTTTGGACGCCTAAAACTGCCTAAGCGATGACAAAAGGCATGCTTTTATCGGCTGCGATTTGTTGATCGGAACTCGATGCATAGGTCAAGGCTAGGTGTGCATATCTGCCCTGCATCAGCATTTTCTGCGTACACATAATGGCGAGCAAAGGGATCTAGGGTCTGATCGCATACAAAACTGAGAAGATGTTTCTCGTTTTACCACCCTAATTATTACAATCTCAAAATGCATTCTAGGTTTGTAATAGCGTCGTTGAGGACGAGCCAAAAGCAATCACTCGGCTTGCTATCGTACAGATTGCATGCTGGTTAGGCATATTGTCCGAAGAGGCTGCGCTGAGAGGAGCGCGCATTCTTCGTTGCGGCTCGCAAGTATTTGGAGCGGATCGCTTAAGCATGCCCCATCCTCAAGTTTTGCGCGACATGGCCTTGTTCGTTGAAGTGGCTAAGCATCGGAGTTTTAGTCGAGCCGCCCTCGCCCTGGAGATACCGGTCTCCTCGCTGTCCCGCCGGATCACCGTGTTCGAGACGGCGATCGGCCTGCGTCTGCTCGACCGCACCACGCGCCGTCTGACGCTGACCTCCTACGGCGAGGCCTATTTCGCCCAGGCGATGCGCCTCGTGGAGGAGGCGCAGCAGGCCTACGACGACATCGTGGCTGAGTCGAAGGGGCCGAGTGGCCTGCTCAAAATTGCCGTGCCCGCCGATTGCGGGACGCACGAGCGCATAGCGGCGATCGCCTCGGACTTCACCAAATCCAACCAGCATGTCCGGCTCTATCTCGGGGTCGGACACGGTCCGGCCGACCTGATGGACGAACGCTACGATCTGGCGCTTGCCTTGGAGGCGCCGCGTGAAACCTCTCTGATCGTGCGCAAGGTGGCCGAGCTCGCCAAAGGCATTTTCGCCGCCCCGTCCTATCTCGAGGATTGGGGCAGGCCGATGAGCCCGCCCGATCTTGCCGACCACAACGTCCTCGTCGCCGGACCGACGAGCTGGTCGTTCATCCGCGGGGACGAGACCGCTTCGATCGCAGTCTCGGGCCAAGTCGCCTGCAATTCGCCGAACCTGAAGCGCACCTTCGCACTATCCGGCCACGGGCTGTTCTCTGCGAGCTTAAGCAGCGTCCAGGCCGATCTCACCAGCGGTACGCTGGAGCAGGTGATGCCAGATTGGACGCTTCAGCCGACGCCGCTCTACATCGTGACGACCTCGCGGCTGCTGCCGGCCAAAGTGCGCAGCTTCATCGATTTCGCAGTCCAACGGTTGGCCGCACCGCAATCGCCGGCAGGCCCCCAATCCCCTATGTCAGAGCTTCAGGGTGCAGGGTCTCTGTCCCGCTGAAGCGGCGCGGTATGAGCCGGCAACCGTCGTGCAGCTTGCGATGCTGCATGCTGATCTTGGGCTCGCTCGTGTAGCTGCCGGCGGTAATGACCGTGCCGTGGCAGCTCGGGCACCGCTTCGGCTTATCCCGATGGGCTCGATGCGCCTCGTCGGCTGGAACACGTAGCCACGCGCCATCGACCTTAATCTCGCAGACGGGTGAGAGGCGCTTTTCCATTGCGCATTCTGCCACCGCGATCCCGGCGCTACC
>NZ_LMQV01000030.1 GCF_001425465.1 Methylobacterium sp. Leaf456 | reverse complement strand
GGTCGCTGGTTCAAATCCAGCCCCCGCAACCAACATCACAGACACACGCCAGACCAAAAGCCCCGTGCTACCGCACGGGGCTTTTTGCCGTTCGGCACTGTTCGAGAAGGCTCCACCCCTTCGGCCACACTGTCATCGGCGGCGCGCCCCCTCAGCAAATGCGGAGCCCTGGATTGCTTCGGCTCCGCCTCGCCACGACGGGGTGCTGAAAAGAGGACGGCCGGCGGCCGTTGCGAGGGGGAGGGGAGGGCAGCGAATTCCAAAAAACTCAGCGTCGCGTCAGCGCGCTCGACCGGCGGTGTTCCGCGTAGATGCGCATCGCGAAGCGGCAGGCCGGGCGGCTGGGCATTCCGCTCGCAAGGCTCCCCGTCTACGCCCTTCGCAACTTGACGATGGACATCGCTGGCTGGTTAGCTGCGTTTTAACTTCGGGTTGCAGGCACAGTAGCGCGTAATGCTGCTCGGCTGCCCAGCGCAATGGTGTGGGGTGATGGGGCACTTCATGGCACGGCGGCGGAGAACGAAAATCAATCAGGGCGACGGCTGGATGATCTTGGCTGGATTGGCTTTCGCCTTGTTGACCAGCGCTGCTCAGATCGTCCGCGACTATTGGCCGTTCCTTTTCATGGCGCTCGGAGCGGCCGGCGTCACTTGGGTTATCAGTTGTAAACGCACCGAATCAGATAACGTCGGTCCGCCTAACCTAGCAGCACAGGCCCCGACCTCGGCTGCGACATCGCTCCCTATGAACGTATCCCAGTCGCCGCCGCCACGCCCAACTGCATTCTCCGGATCATCGACACAGGTCCCTGACTTTGGCCGCCTCGCCTCCGTAGCTCCGATCGTCACCAATTCAGCGGCAATCATGCCCGAACCCGAATTTCGGATCTCCGCCATCGTGGAGACACGGCGCGAACCGATCCCGTCCGCCCGGGAGGGAACCCCTGCGATCGGACGACAAGCCCGCTGGATCCCGCCCGTTGAGGCCGTCGCGATCAAAGGGCTCACCATCGGCTCCGGCATGATCTACATGGGCGAGACTCTGGGTGGAAACCGGTGGGCGAACGAAAACTGTCTGATCGACCCAACCCTTCCGGTAGCGCGCGCTGGTGCCGGATCGACGCACGGGATGACCTATTGGTCGCGGTACGATGCGATCAGTCCTGCCAACCGCCGCGCCTACCTCGAATGGTTGGCCTCGGATCGCTGCGATCCATCTGCCGAAATCGGCCTCGTGTTCCTCTTCTTCTACGGGCTCGAGTTCCGCTTCTTCAAGGAAGGCGTGCTCAGCGACGGAACCAAGCTCGCGGCAGAGGTCGAACGCCTGTTGGGACTGTACGGGAGCCAGCACTCTTTCCGAGGCTACGCCGAACGCTTTCTCCAAGGAGTCCGGCTCACAAGGCTGGGACAGCCGGCAATCCGCCCCGAGATCGTTCTCGACTCAACGACCTACGGATATGAACTACCTCTCGACGTAAGGATCTGGCTCGGCCAAAAGCTTGCGAGCGCGCAGCCGTTCGATGCCGACGACGCGCTGCTCTGGCTGGCCGCGCTTCCGGACCGTAGTTTCCGCACGCCTGTGACGCGGTGTCCGGAGGAGTTTCAGGCCCTCTGGCGGCTGCGCTACGTTGCCAAATTCCCGAATGGTCTCAAGGTCAGCGCCCCCAAGGGACGTATCAAGGTGATCTACCGGGCCGCGAGCAGCACCTTCGAGGTGCCGCTCAAGGGAATCCATGAGAACCTCCCGGATATCGGCGCAATCTCTGCGCCGGTGAAGAAGCTGCGCGAGCTCGTCGAGGTCTGCACGACGGAACTCGATGCGTTCAGCCGCTTCGTCGGCAAACGGCCTGAGGAAAGCTCGAGCCTCCAGGCCGCTCTCTTGCTGCCGCGGGACGTCTCGGAGTCCGGGTCCGCCTGGGCAGTCTCGCGCGCGCGCGTCGAGACATTCTTCGCAGGGCAGGTCGCGGCATCGGTTCCGCTCGCCGATCTGTTCGGCCTCGCGGAGTTGCCGCTACCGTGTGCCGGGCGCGTACCCCAGGGCGTCATGGCACAGCTCTGCCAGATCCTCGATCGCCTTGATGTCGGGTTCGAGCCGGATCGCCGCTACGGCGGTCCGCTGCTCGATGCCGATGCAAGAGTTTGGACGTTCCGGGCCTCCGACGGGGCTCCGGTCGATCCAGGCCGTGCGGCGTACTTGCAGTTCCGTGGCCTTATCGAGATCAACTGCCTCGCAGCCGCCTCGGATGGGACCATCGCCCGCGAGGAGATCGAAGCGGTCCTGGTCAGTCTTCGCACCGCGACCACGCTGAGCGCGGCCGAGCGGGCTCGCCTCATCGCCTACGCGCTGTCGCTCCAACTCGATCCACCCAAGCAGCAGGCGGTGCTCAAGCGGCTGGCTGGCCGCCCGCTCGTCGAGCGCGAGGCGTGTTCGCGGGCCGCTCTCGCCGCGGTGATGGCAGATGGCTACGCCGCGCCCGCGGAGGTGACGTTTCTCGAACGGCTGCACAAGGCGCTGTCGTTGCCGGTCGAGGGCATCTATACCGCAATCCATCGCACTGCCGCCGACGTATCGCAGCGTCTGCCGGACGCATCGGATGCCGGCACCGCGGCTCATCCGGATGATCGACCTCACGGGACGAGCAATGTGGTGGCGATCGACGTCTCCCGGCTCGAACGGATCAGGCGGGAAACCCAGGCCGTCTCGAGCCTGCTCTCCGACATCTTCGTCGAGGACGCTGCCGAAGCGCCTGTCTCTGGGCACCCCCCTCCGGTGGGAGCGGCGGTCGCGCCCGCCGCCGCGAGCATGAACCCGCCCAACGAGGAGGTCTTCGCAGGACTCGACCCGGCCCACGCGGAACTGCTCGCCCACCTGCTGGCGCGAGGATCGTTCTCCCGCGAGACTTTCGACCAAGAAGCCCGGTCCCGGAAGCTGCTACCCGACGGCGCGGTGGAGACCATCAACGAGTGGGCGTTCGACCAGCTGGGCGAGGCCTTGCTTGAGGGGGACGACGACCTCACCATCGCCGCCCATCTTCGCGACCAGCTCCCCCCGATCAAAGCCGCCGCCTGACCGATGCAGACGAACAACCTCATTCGCCCCCGCGACCGCGATGCAATCGTGCAGGCTCTGGCCGCCGGTGTCGTGCCGCGGGCGGGCCTGCGTCACATTCAGGTGGGGCGTGCCGCCGAAATCGGCGCCCTGGTGCGGGACATCGACAGGATCGCCGACGGCGGTGCCGCCATCCGCTTCGTGATCGGCGAGTACGGGGCCGGGAAGACGTTCTTTTTGAACTTGGTCCGCTTGATCGCGCTGGAGCGCAAGCTCGTCACCATCCACGCGGACCTTGCCCCCGATCGCCGCATCCACGCGAGCGCGGGACAGGCGCGCGGGCTCTACGCGGAGGCCGTCCGCAACATGGCCACCCGAACCAAGCCGGACGGCGGCGCGCTCGGCAGCGTGGTCGAACGATTCGTAACCGATGCGGTCAAGGAAGCCCAGCAGCACGGCGAAGCCGTCGAGCGGGTCATCGACCGCAAGCTCGCTCCGCTGCAGGACGAGGTCGGCGGTTTCGATTACGCGGTCGTGCTCAAGGCCTACTGGCGCAGCAGCGAGGAGGGTGACGAGGGCCTCAAGGCGGCAGCCCTGCGCTGGCTGCGCGGCGAGTTCTCGACCCGTACCGAAGCCCGCCAAGCGCTCGGCGTCCGGACCATCGTCGATGATGGCAACGTCTACGATGCGCTCAATCTGCTGGCCACCTTCGTCCGGCTCGCCGGGTATGGGGGCCTGTTCGTGGTCTTCGACGAATTGGTTAATCTCTACAAGCTGCAGAGCGCGCAAGCGCGAAATCAGAACTTCGAGCAGATCCTGCGCATCCTGAACGATGTCCTGCAGGGCAACACGCGCGGCCTCGGCTTCGCCCTCGGCGGCACCCCTGAGTTCTTGCTGGACACACGGCGCGGTCTCTACAGCTACCAGGCGCTGCAGAGCCGGCTGGCCGAGAACAGCTTCGCCAAGGGTGGGCTCGTCGACCTGTCGGGGCCGGTCATCCGGCTGCAGAACCTCACGCCTGGACGTTGCACCACTCCTCGCAGCGCTTGGCCCGGAAGGCGCCGTCGAGAATGGCCAAGCGCAGGCTCGGCCAGAGCGGTTTGCTCTCGTCCAGTGTCGGCAGCGTGTCGCAGTCCTGCACGTCGGCCGGGACCACGGCCAGCGCCAGGATGTACCCCTCGGCATCGACCACCATGACGCGTCCTCATCCTGAGCTTGTCGAAGGAACGGCCGACGACCTTCTTGGCGCCGTCGTAGCCGCGGGGCCCGCGCACGCTGAGGCACTTGACGCTCTGAGTATCGATGATCGCGAGGGTCGGCGTGGCGCGTCGCCCGCAGCCGCGTCGCTGGCCGCGCGCCAGTGCCCGCATCAGGATCTCGAACAGGCCCTTCTCTACCCAGCGCCGAAACCAGCCGTAGACCGTGCGCCAAGCCAGGAATCTTCACAGGCGGGCTTTGTAGCAGCGGATTATAGCAACCGGCTCGCTCCGCAGGACGGCGGGGCGAGACGCTGAATGATCTGAATGACTTGGGCTAGAAGTTGGCTGGGGCGCCAGGACTCCCAGCCAACTTCCATCTTCGCGAGCGGCTCGAAGTGAGAAGCGGCGTGGAAAAAGAACCCGGCTGAAGGGCTGATCGGCGTCCAATTGGGACCCACCCCCCGGCAGCTCACGTCATGCTCCCATCCAGTCCCCCGGCAGCTCACGTCATGCTCCCATCCAGTCC
>NZ_LMQV01000029.1 GCF_001425465.1 Methylobacterium sp. Leaf456 | reverse complement strand
GACGTTCAGGTTCAGGCTCAGCCCGGTCGTCATCGCCGACTTGTCGGCCGTCCAGGCGTCGACGCCGTCGCCGCCGTCGACGCTGTCGATGCCCTTGCCGGTCTGCAGGTTGTCGGAACCGCCAAGCCCCTTGACGATGTCGTCGCCGTCGCCGGCGATGACCCTGTCGTTGCGGTTGGTGAGCGTCAGGTCGAAATGCTCGGCGCCTGTGAAGGTGACGTTGGCGTTCGTGCCGTAGCGCGCGAAGTACCCGCCGTAGCCCCCGGCGAGGCTGCCCGAGGAGATGCCCCGGTGGTCATCGAAGTAGCCGACGCCGTAACCGGCGTCGGCGGTCCCGGAATAGTCCAGCACGAGCGTGTCGGCGCCCGCCCCGAGCGTCGCGGTGTCGCTGCCGCCGATCGCCTTGATGCGGTCGTCCTTGTCGGCGCCGAACAGGGCGTCGTTGCCGGTGCCGCCGGTGAGGTCGAAGCGCTCGACCCCGCTGAAGCCGACCTTGAAGTAGATGTTGGTGGCGCTGCCGTTGATGCTGACGGTCTTCCAGAGCGACTGGTAGCTGCCGCCGTAGCTCTCGTTGTAGCGGACGACGTCCCGCGTGGACTTCGACCAGTCCATGATCAGCAGGTCGCCGGTGCCCGCGCCGCCGTCGAAGAACGCCTCGCGCGAGGTGGCGAGGTCGACCGCCAGCGTGTCGTCGCCGCCGAAGCCCTCGAAGCGGGTGCCGGTGGTCGGGTAGTCGCCGTTGCTGCTCGGCAGGTTGCTGGGGTTGGCGACCGTATCGCGCACGTCGAGGAAGTCGTCGCCGTCGCCGGTCTTGAGTTCGATCGCCTCGATCGAGGTCAGCTTGGTGCCGTCCGACAGCGTGAGGCTGCCGCCGTTCTTGAGCGCCTTGAGATCGATCGTATTCTTGCCGTTGCCCGAAAGGGTGAGGATCGCGGTATCGAAGCCGTCGCCGCCGTCGAGTTCGTCGGAGCCGCCGCCGCCGATCAGGGTGTCGTTGCCGCCGTTGCCGATGAGGATGTCCTTCAGCGCGCCGCCGACCAGCCGGTCGTCGCGGGTGCCGCCGCTCAGGATGAACCGCTCGACCTCGTTGAACAGGAGCAGCTGCTTGCGCTCGCCCGGCACGTCCGAGTCGCGCTCGTAGCCCCGCGCCTGGCCGATCTGAGGCGCGATGTTCGGGCTGCCGTTGTTGACGAGGTCGAGATACCGGATCGCGGTGGTCGAGCCCGACCAGTCCATGACGAGGAGGTCGGTGCCGGAACCGCCCGCGAACTGGTCGGTGCCGGGGCCGATATCGGAAAAAATCACCGCGTCGTCGCCGCCATGGCCGTAGACGGTGTCCGCGCCGGTGCCGGGCAGGAAGTTGTCGTTGCCGTCGCGGGCCGGATCGAGGGCGTTGGCCTCGGGGTCGGTTCCGCCCGCGTCGCGGTAGAGGCGGACGTTGTCGAGCAGCGTGCCGTGGGCGTCGCCGCCGCCGATCTCACGGAAGGTCAGCCGGTTCCTGTCGGCGCCCGCGCCCACGCCGCCGAAGACGTTGATGTAATAGGTGACGACGTCGGTGCCGGGGACGATCTCCTTGGCGCCCGCATTGGTCAGATCGACCTTGGTGCCGCCCCAGTAGACCTCGAACTTGGCGTCGGCCCCTGCGACCCGCCTGACATCGAAGGCGAGGCGGTAGCTCTCCCCGTTGAGGACGCCGTCCACCACCTGCGAGATCGCGACGTTGGTGTTGAGCTGGTTGCCTTCGAGATCGACGCCGAAATTTCCGTCCGAGGGCGCGCCCGCTTGGCTGCCGGCCTTGAACAGTTCGAGCCGCCCGCCGGTGACCGTCCAGCCGTCGATCGGATCGTTGTAGCCGTAGCCGTTGGCGTCGAAGGCCGGCTCGAAGACGGTCTCGAAGCTGCCGTTGCGGATGAAGTTGCTGTCGGCGCCGTAGAGCGTGTCGTTGCCGGCGTCGCCGTTGAGCGAATCGGCGCCCAGGCCGCCGCGCAACACGTCGTCGCCGTCGCCGCCGTTCAGCACGTCGTCGCCGGCGGTGCCGGCGGGCGTCTTGAAACTCGATTCCGAGAACGTCCTGTAGCCACGCATCATCGACAACGCGTTGCAGCCGAAGCTCACACCGGACGTCATGCCGGCCGCCAATTGCGCGCCGTTGGTAGAGAACAGGGAACCGTTGCTGATCGCAAAGCCCGCGGACAGGATCGAGGCCGATCCCCCGGCTAGGTTGATCAGCGTGCCGCCGTCGTTGCCGATCAGGGTCGAACCGTCGTTGCCGATGAGCGCGGCCGGGGAGAAGTTGATGAGCGAACCGCCGTCCTGGCCGATCAGCGAGCCGCCGTCCTGGCCGATGAGACCGGCGCTGTCACGCGAGATGATGCTGGCGCCGTCCGTGCCGACGAGCTGTGCGAAGTTGAGGTTGTTGATGATGCCGTTGAGGAAGCCGGCTCCGCTGACCTTCAACGGGCTTTCGAGCACGGAACTCGACAGCGTCAGGGTCGAGAGTCCGTTGACGAGTTCGCCGACGAGCTTGAGCGGCTGGCCCGTGTTCGAAGACGTCGGAATCTCTTCGAGCAAGTAATTCTTCAGGTTTCCATTCTCGAACGTTTTCGTGACGTGATACTTCGTCCCGTCGGGGCGAACTTCGAGCGTCTCCGCATAACTCATGCGGCCGTGCGAGTAATTGTTATCGGGGCCGAAGACCTTCTTCGTCTGCGCGGTCGGCCGATCGAACTGCATCACCGTCTGACCGCCGTCGCTGGTGAGGCTGTTGTAGCGGGCGAGGCTGCCGTCCTCGTAGAGCCGGAAGCTCACGGCATCGTCGGCGGGCGGATAGCTTCCCTGGGGAGCCGCCTGACCGTTGGGTCGAAAATAAAGCACTTTCGATGAAGTCGTGACCCAATCGATCTTCATCCGGACTTCACCGGCGGCGTTCAGATACACGTAGGTCGTGTCACTCGCGAGCGCCGCCATCGTAATCCCCCATCCTCCCGAGAACGATCTTCATGCGGCGTCTGAGTTGCGCGCACGGACCGGTTTGTTCACGCTTTTTGCACAAAATTGTGGCGCCATCCATCGAAATGAAAACTTCCTACCCCGACTGCGCATTCATTTCCCGGGATGGGATCCCTACCGCTCCACTCGGAACAACGGTTTCGAGGCGGGGCAGGTGCAGATTTCAACAGATGGCATCTTTCACAGGCACGAACCCCGGCTTACCCTGTAACTGAACAGGCGGGCACCCTCACTTCTGAGGGGGGCGACGCGAAGCGGCCGCGCGGGCCGTCGATCGGGGGGCGGCGTGGCGAGATTGTCGCGGGACGAGGTCATCGCCACGATTTACGCGGCGGCGGCCGAGTCGGACGCGCTGAGCCGGATCGCCTACGCGCTGCGCAGCTATCTCGACGTGGACAGCACCGGCCTCTGGTTCGTGGAGCGCGGCGGCATCAGCGAGATCGTCCAGACGGCCGACATCACCGAATCGGTCCCGCCCTATCTCGAATACTACCGGACGCTCGACCCCTGGACCGCCTCGCGCAAGACGCCGAACCGCGTCTATCTCGGCTCCGATTCGGTCGATGAGGCCGAGCTTCTGCGCAGCGAGTTCTACAACGACTTCGCCCGGCACTTCGGCATGGTGCGGCCGATGGGCCTCGTGATGCCGCTCGAATCGGGCAGCCTCGCCACCATCGCCCTCAACCGCTGCGAGACGCGGCGCTTCCTTGGTGAAGACGAGCGGGCGGTGCTGCAGGATCTCGCGATCCACCTGCGGGCGGCCCTGAGCCTGCGCGGGCGCTTCCGGGCCGAGCGCGAGGCGGCCTCCGCCCGCGACGCCGCGCTCGACGCGCTGCGCTTCGCCGTCCTCGTCTGCGACGGCGAAGCACGGGTGCGGGGAATGAACACGGCGGCCGCCGAACTCGCCGAGGCAGGCTTTCTCCGATTCGGCTCCCGCGGGACCGGCTTGTCGGTCGGCACCCCGGCAGAGGGGCGCAGCCTCCAGGCGCTGGTGCGCGGAGCGATCCAGGGACAGCCCGGCGCGTTGCGCGTGCGCGGCCCCGACGGCACGGGCCTATCGCTCCTCGTCACGCCGACCCGGCACGAGGAACGCGCGCACGCGCTGATTTGCCTGACGCGGGACGACGCGCCGCCCGGCCTCGACGCCGCGACGCTGGTGCGGTTGTTCGGCGTCAGCCCGGCGCAGGCCGAATTGTGCCTCCTGCTGCTCGCCGGCCGCACCTTCGACGAGGCGGCGGCCGAGCGCGGCATCGCCACCTCGACGGCGCGCTCCTACTTCGGCCTGATCCTCGACCGAACGGGTGCACGTAACCTGCGCGACCTGCTGCGCCTGCTCGCCGCCCTGCCGCAGATTCGGTGAAGTTCTACGCCGCCTCGGAGGCCGGTCGGGTCAGGGCGTAGAGGGTGATCGCCGCCGCGTTCGAGACGTTGAGACTGCGGATCGCCCCCGTCGCGTCGATGCGCACGAGCACGTCGCAGCATTCGCGGGTGCGCTGGCGAAGGCCCTTGCCCTCGGCGCCGAGCACCAGCACCGCCGGGCGGCGCGGCCCGACGCTGTCGAGGGGGGCGTCGGCGTCCGAATCGAGGCCGATCCGGGTGAAGCCGCGCTCGCCCAGCTCGATCAGCGCCTCGGCGAGGTTGCGCACGACGACGAGCGGCACATGCTCCAGGCCGCCGGAGGCCGATTTCGCCATGACGCCGGTGGCGTTCGGGGAGTGGCGGGCCGTCGTCACGATGGCGGTGACGCCGAAGGCCGCGGCCGTGCGCACGATCGCGCCGACATTGTGCGGATCGGTGATCTGGTCGAAGGCGAGCAGCAGCGCGTCGTCCGGCATCGCGTCGAGGGCGGGCGCCTCCAGCGGCTCGGCCTCGGCGTAGAGCCCCTGATGCACCGCGTCCGGCCCGAGGAGGCGGTCGATCGCGCCGGGGCGGACGATCTCGGGCTCGATCGGCAGCGCAGCGAGCGTTTCCTTCAGCCGCAGCAGCGCGTTCTCGGTCGCGAGCAGGCGATGGAAGCGCCGCCCGGCATTGGCCAGCGCCTGCGAAACCGGATGCCAGCCGTAGAGCACGACATGGTCCATCCCCTCGCGCTGCGTATGGCTGGGCAGCCGGGGCGGACCGGACCGTCGCTGCCAGAAACCTTGCTTGAAATCCGGCTTCTTCGATCCCGGCGGCTTGGCCGAACCGTCACGGGGCGGCGTCATGGCAAACGATCTTTCGAGGATGGGCGAATGGGGAAAGCTGCGCTCCGGACAAAGCCCCGCTCCACCCCGCCGTCAAGGGATGCAACGGCTTTTTCGCAGCAGCGGTGTGAAGGCTTCGCACCCTCCCCTCCCCCGCTCCAACCGACGGGCTGGTCGCGCGAACCGCATCTTGCCCAAGGCATTGCAAATGCTCCGCACTCTCCAGGCAAGCAGCGTCGCCTTTTTTGGCAGTGCCGAACAGCAGAAGGCCCCGTGCGGTAGCACGGGGCCTTTGGCTTGGTGTCTTGGTGTGTTTGGTTGCGGGGGCTGGATTTGAACCAGCGACCTTCAGGTTATGAGCCTGACGAGCTACCGGGCTGCTCCACCCCGCGGCGGTATCGGTGTTGTTTTTGGTGTCGGTCGCGGTGGCGGCACGGTGTCCGTGGCGTCGGCCGATGACCGGTCGTGTCGAGGGAATGTGGTGCGTGAGTGTTCTTGTGCTGGGCAGGCCTGGCGGCGACCGACTCTCCCGTGTCTTGAGACACAGTACCATGGGCG
>NZ_LMQV01000028.1 GCF_001425465.1 Methylobacterium sp. Leaf456 | reverse complement strand
GATCCGATGACAACGCTGAGCCCATCAATCCTCCTGTCGAGGACCAAAGGGAATCAGATCACGCCGTGCCAGGGAACCCCGAACGACTCGCAGCGGTCGGCAACAGCTCTAGAGCTGATCCCTAAGGACTACGCGTCTCGCCTCGGGAAGGCGCTGAGCGAGACCCGCGCCAACTCCCGCAAGGCCGGTCCGGGCCGAGGACGAGGCGAAACGCCTGCGGCTTCGCCTGTTCCTGATGCCGGTCCTCTACGTGCTGCTACGCTGCTTCTCGGCCAACCGGCCACCCAAGAAATATGACGCAAGCGAGCCGGTTTCCGGCCGCGACAGCATTCGGCAAGCTGCATGACCCATCGTGTTCCTTGCTCCGACACAGGCATATCAAAAGCCAGTTGCTCAACGGAGTGTTGCGTGGAAGCTACTCATCTTCTTTATACCGTGACAATCAGATACAGTATAATTACCTCATTCGAGACCATCAATAGAGATCCTCTCGCGCGCATATGCTGCGCTTGGGCGGTAAAAAGCTTAATGCCGGCTGTTGACACGAGGCAGAAATCTAGGCCCCACCTATTTAACCGCCGCTTTCCACCCCATCCGGACCTTCAACGGCCACAGCTCGAATGTCCGCTTGGGGTCAGGAGTTCGCATGCCGACTGGTCGGCTACGCGCCATGAGCCGACATTGGGTCAGCCGGTGCTGAACCGCCGCTTCCCATTGTTGCGGACCCTGGAAAGGTCCGCTTCGAGGCCGTCTATGAGGTAGGGTTTTACGTCTGGGATGGGTGGATTTTGACCATCTGCTTTCCGGCGTTGCACGCGAAAAGCGTACATCCAGCCTTTGACAGGGTCTGATCGAAAGCGAACTAAAATGGGCGTAAAACTCGACGATGAGAATGACCCCATACAGACCTCGGGTCTGCCCGCTAATACTTCCTCTCAGTATGCTCGAACGGCACGTTCCCGACGTTGAGCCACGACAAGGCGGTCACGCAGTCTTCCTGATATTCTCGCGGGACCGCGGCGTTTGGGTTTTCATCGGCGACGGAATGCGAACCAAAGCCCGGACACATCCGTCGCGGCGGCGGCCTCCGGGGCATCCTGAACTAACTCGCGGTCCTGGGCCGCGGGGACCGTCGATGCCCGTCCGTCGCCGCCGCGATCGGCTTGGCGCCGCCGGCGAGCCTCCAACGCGCCCTGTATCCCAGACAGCAGCCGTTCCATTCGGCCAAGCCCCGATGCACCAGCTCGTCGCAGGCGCGGTATATGCCCTCGACGAGGACGGCGCTCGAATAGCCGGCGCGGATCTTGATCACCGACGCGCACATGAAGTGCTCGTCCAGGGCGGCGAGCACCTCCAGTTCGGACGTGCTCAGCTCCGAGGCGGGGCTCTTCGTTTCGGACATCGTACCCGCTGCCCTCAAGCCGCTAGACCGTGGCGTAGTCCACCTGCCACATGTGCCGCCGGACGAGTTCCTTGACGTCGGCATCCGCCGGAACGTCGGACAGGCCTTCCTTGATCGCCTGCCTTGCCACGCCTTCGGCGACGTGCAGCGACACCTCCCGCAGCTCGCTGACGGGTGGAAGCAGGTTGCCATCGGCGTCGTCGCGGGTCGGGGAGACCGCGGCGAGCGTCCGCGCCGCGGCCATCAGCATGCCATCGGAGATGCGGCGCGCCCTGACCGCGATGGCGCCCAGCCCGATGCCGGGAAAGACGTAGGAGTTGTTGGTCTGGTCGATCCGCTTGTACCGCGCGCCGTCGAGCACGGGCGCGAAGGGACTGCCGACGCCGACCACGGCGCGGCCGTCGGTCCAGGCCAGGATATCGGCCGGCGTCGCCTCCGCGCGCGAGTTGGGATTCGAGAGCGGGAAGACCACCGGCCGTTCCACGCCCGCCGCCATGTCCCGGATCACCTGTTCCGGGAAACCGCCCGGCTGCCCCGAGACGCCGATCAGCGTGGTCGGGCGGGCGTTGCGCACGACATCGGCGAGGCCGACATAGCCGTCCCGGTCGAGCTGCCAAGCCTGGGCGACGTCACGCGGCCGGGCAAAGGGTTCCTGGAACGGCAGCAGCCCGGGCATGTCTTCGACCAAGAGCCCGTCCCGGTCCACGAGGTAGAACCGCGAGTAGGCCTCGGCTTCGCTCAGCCCGTCCTCCATCATCGCCCGCAGCAGCAGCACGCTGATGCCGCAGCCGGCCCCGCCGGCGCCGAGCACGACGATCCTCTGGTCCTTGATCGGGACGCCCGTGACGTTGACGGTCGACAGGAGCGTGCCGGCCGCGACCACGGCCGTCCCCTGGACGTCGTCGTTGAAGGTGCAGAGCCGGTCCCGGTACCTGTCCAGGAGGCGCGTGGCGTTGTGCCGGGCGAAGTCCTCCCACTGCAGCAGCGCGTGCGGCCAACGCCGCCGGACGGCTTCGACGAACGCCTCGATGAAGTCGTCGTACTCCTGCCCGCGCACGCGTTCGTGGCGCCAGCCGACATACAGAGGGTCGGCCAGGCGTTCGGGATTGTCGGTGCCGACGTCGAGGAACAGCGGCAGCGTCTTGGCCGGGTTGATCCCGCCGCAGGCCGTGTAGAGGGCGAGCTTACCTATCGAGATGCCCATGCCACCGGCGCCCTGGTCACCGAGGCCGAGCACACGCTCGCCGTCCGTCACCACGATGACCTCGACGTCATCGAAGCGCGGGCTGGCGAGGATTTCGTCCATGCGGTCCTTGTGGGGATAGCTCAGGAAGATGCCGCGCGGCTTCCAGAAGTGCTGACTGAAGGATTGGCAGCCGAGCCCCACCGTCGGGGTGTAGACGATGGGCAACATCTCCTCCAGGTGCCGGCTCAGGAGGGCGTAGAACAGGATCTCGTTGCTGTCCTGTAGCCCCCTCAGGAAGACGTAGCGGTCGAAGTCGTTCGCCTGGCTTCGGAAGGCCTGCAACCGGCGGGCGACCTGCTCGTCGAGGGTCGCGACCAGGGGAGGGAGCAGGCCATGGAGACCCCATTTGTCCCTCTCCTGCTCGGTGAACGCGGTTCCCTTGTTCAGGAGGGGGGCCCGAAGTATATCGAGCCCGCTGCGCGCCGCGACCATGATTTCCTCCGCCCTTGATTAAGTCGATACCAGCACGCCGCAGGGCGGAAACTGATCCGATCATGTCCGGTCCATGCCGGTTTGAGCACTTTCGCGGAGGGATAGCGTTCGTGGGGGGTCGAGGCTAATGCCGGTTCGTCATCACGTTATGTTCGCGGCGCATCGCCCCGGCAGGCGCGGTCCCGCGATCCCTGCCCGACGATGGTCCGGCCAGTTGGCTCCCGTGGCGACGAGCGCGCCTAGGTCCCTGACCGGCTGAGATGGTCCCAGAGCTTGTCGGCCGTCCTGTTGCGGCAGTCGAGCGAGCGAAACAGACGGATCTCAATCGGCACGTCGAACTCCGGCGGCCCCGCCCGGACGAGTTGACTGCGTCCCTGATGCTCGTCCGCGAGGGTCTGCGGCAGCCAGGCGATGCCATGCCCGTCACGCGCCATGGTCATCAGCGTGGCCGCGAGATGGGAGGTCAGCGCGGTCGTCATGTGGGTTCGCGTCCGATCCTGGCACGCCGCGAGGATCCGGCCGAGCCCGGAGGCCTGGCTGTAGGCCAGGAAGGGGACCGGGGCGTTGGCGGTCCCCGGCAGGCGCCACATCGGTCGCCCGTCAGGGTCGGCGGCGCACAGAGGCACTAGCACGTCATCGCCCACGGGCGCGCTGGGGAAGCGCTCCGCCTCGAAACGGGTCGGGGCGTCCGGGTGATGGTGGCAGAGGAGGAAGTGCACCTCGCCTGCGAGCAGGATCTGCTCACAGGCTTCCATGCTGTCGGAGATGAGGTTCAGCGTCCCGAGCGCCTGCTGCTGCATCAGCCCGCGTATCCAGTTCGGGAAGAACGTGAACGAGAGGGCGTGGGTCGCGGCAATCGACAGCGTCGCGGTATCGTACGCGCCGACCGCCTTCGTGTCCCGCCTGGCCCGATCCAGGTCACGGATAAGATTCTGGACAGCCGGCTCGAAGCGTGCGCCGGCCGGCGTCAGCGTCGCGCCCTGGGCGCCGCGCACGAACAGGGACGTGCCGACCCACTCCTCCAAGGCTCGGATGCGCCGGCTGAAGGCGGGCTGCGACACATGGCGCACCTCGGCGGCCCGCGAGAACGTCTTCTGCTCCGCCAGGGCCAGGAAGTCCTTCAGCCAGTCCAGTTCCATGCCCGATACCGTTCACGCATAGCGCGTTCCGAACATGGCATTGGCGGCTCGACGGTGTCCAGACGTATGGAACCCTCGAAGCCCTCAAAAGAGGGGCGCCTTATTCAAACGCTCAGAGAGCAATTTAGGGAGGAGGAATGCCATGAAAACATGGCTTAGCCGTCTTTATGTACAAGTCTTCATCGCCATCATACTCGGCGGCCTGATTGGCTATTTCCTGCCGGACGTAGGCATCACCCTGCAGCCACTTGCTGACGGCTTCATCAAGCTGATCAAGATGCTGCTTGCCCCGGTCATCTTCGGCACCATCGTCGTCGGCATCGCCAAGATGGGCAACCTCAAGGAGGTTGGCCGGATCGGCGTCCGGGCGCTGATCTACTTCGAGGTCGTCTCGACCCTCGCGCTCGTCATCGGCCTCGTCGTCGTCAACGTCATGCAGCCTGGCGTCGGCATGAACATTGACGCCAATGCCATCGATGGCAGCGCCATCGCCGGCTACGCCAAGCGGGCCGAGGCCCAACCGGGCTTCGTCGGCTTCCTGATGGACATCATCCCCTCGACGATGGTGGACGCCTTCGCCAAGGGGGCCATGCTGCAGATCATCCTGATCTCACTTTTGTTCGGCCTGGCACTGGTGCAGGCGGGTGAGCGCGGCAAGCCGGTCGTGGTGGTGATCGACAGCCTGCTCGATGCCCTGTTCCGCATCGTCGCCATGGTCATGCGCCTGGCTCCCATCGGTGCCGGTGCCGGCGTCGCCTTCACCATCAGCAAGTACGGCTTCGGCACCGTCTGGTCGCTCGCCTACCTGATGCTCGGTGTCTACGCGACCTCGATCCTCTTCGTCGGCGTCGTCCTCGGGGCGGTCTGTGCCTGGACCGGGTTCTCGCTCGTGAAGCTGCTCAGCTACTTCAAGGACGAGATCCTAATCACCTTTGGCACCTGCTCCACCGAGGCGGTCATGCCGCGCATGATGGCCAAGCTGGAGCGGCTCGGCTGCGAGAAGTCGGTGGTCGGCCTGGTGCTGCCCACGGGCTACACCTTCAACGCCGACGGCACCTGCATCTACCTGACCATGGCGGCCATCTTTGTCGCCCAGGCCACGAACACGCCCCTGGGCCTCGGCGACCAGCTCGTCGTCCTCGGCGTGTTGCTCCTGACCTCGAAGGGGTCGGCCGGCGTCGCCGGTGCTGGGTTCGTTACCCTCGCCGCGACCCTGTCGAGCATCCACACCGTCCCGGTCGCCGGCTTGGTCCTGCTGCTCGGCGTCGACCGCTTCATGAACGAGGCCCGGGCGGTCACCAACCTGATCGGCAACGCAGTCGCCACCATCGCGGTCGCGAAATGGGAAGGCGCCTTCGACCGCGCCAAGGCCGAGGACGCCTACCGCAACCGAGCAGAGGTCGCGGCCGAAGACGTAATCCCGGACACCGAGGCCGGGCATGCACTGCCCCGCCCCGTGGCCGTCGCCCACTAGGCCTGGCGATCCACGCCAGCCCTCCAACCCAACCAAACGTTCACAACCCAGGGAGAACAGCCATGCGTATCGTTGATGTCTGCGAGGTCACCAAGCCGATCTCGTCCCCCATCCGCAACGCCTACATCGACTTCTCGAAGATGACGGCGAGCCTCGTGGCGGTGGTCACCGATGTCGTGCGCGACGGTCGTCGGGTCGTCGGCTACGGCTTCAACTCGAACGGCCGCTACGGCCAGGGCGGCCTGATCCGCGAGCGCTTCAAGAACCGCATCCTGGAGCTGGAGACCAAGGACCAGCTGAACGAGGCCGGCGACAACCTCTGCCCCCACAAGCTGTGGGCGGCGATGATGACCAACGAGAAGCCCGGCGGCCACGGCGAGCGCTCGGTGGCGGTGGGCACCCTCGACATGGCCATCTGGGACGCAACCGCCAAGATCGCCGGCAAGCCGCTGTTCCGGATGCTCGCCGAGCAGAAGGGCGTCGAGGCCAACCCGCGCGTGTTCGTCTACGCAGCCGGCGGCTACTACTACCCGGGCAAGGACGACACCCAGCTGCGCGCCGAGATGCGCGGCTACCTCGACCGTGGCTACAACGTCGTGAAGATGAAGATCGGTGGCGTGCCGATTGACGAGGACCAGCGCCGGATCGAGGCCGTGCTCAAGGAGATCGGCTCCGAGGCCCAGCTCGCCGTCGACGTGAACGGCCGCTTCAACCTCGAACAGGGCATCGCCTACGCCAAGATGCTGCGCCAGTACCCGCTGTTCTGGTACGAGGAGATCGGCGACCCGCTCGACTACGCCCTCCAGGCGGCCATCTCCGAGTTCTACCCGGGCCCGATGGCCACCGGCGAGAACCTGTTCTCGCATCAGGACGCCCGTAACCTGCTTCGCTACGGCGGCATGCGGCCTGACCGGGATTACCTCCAGTTCGACTGCGCCCTGTCCTACGGCCTGGTCGAGTACCTGCGCACCCTCGACGTGCTGCACCAGTTCGGCTGGTCGCCCTCCCGCTGCATCCCGCACGGCGGCCACCAGATGTCGCTCAACATCGCGGCTGGCCTCGGGCTCGGCGGCAATGAGAGCTACCCGGACCTGTTCCAGCCCTACGGCGGTTTCCCGGACGGCGTGAAGGTCGAGAACGGCCACATCGTGATGCCCGAGCTGCCGGGCATCGGCTTCGAGGGCAAGTCCGACCTGATCAAGGTCATGCGCGAACTGGCCGAGTAACAGCCAGTCGAGGGCGCCGGCGGGCCGTGGGTCCCGCCGGCGCACGGAACTCGGATGCCGATTGTCCGGCGCGAAGCCGGAGCCACGAAAGGGACGGGACCGATGGATTGCCGCTGCGACCACCTTCATCTGCGCAGCCGGGATGCCGTCGCCGCGGCCCGGTTCTACGTCGACANCGGAGCCACGAAAGGGACGGGACCGATGGATTGCCGCTGCGACCACCTTCATCTGCGCAGCCGGGATGCCGTCGCCGCGGCCCGGTTCTACGTCGACAACCTCGGCGGTCGGGAGATCCGCCGGGACGGCTCTCCCGCCGTCACCCGGGTGACGATCTCCCTGGGCGGCCTGACGCTGTTCATCGAGCAAGCCCCAGACGACCTCAGCGGCGCAGTCGTGCCGCCTCATCTCGGAATTGAGCACATCGGCCTCGCCGTCGACGACATCGAAACGGCCATGCGCGAGCTCCGGCATCGCGACGCACGAGTCGTTTCCGGCATCACCGAGGCCCGGCCTGGGCTCCGCGTCATCTTCATCGATGGTCCGGACGGCGTTCGCATCGAAATCCTGCAGCGTACGGACACATCCTTCGG
>NZ_LMQV01000027.1 GCF_001425465.1 Methylobacterium sp. Leaf456 | reverse complement strand
CAGCCCAGCGTCCCCGCGCCGACCGCGAGCGCTGCTCCGTCGGCGGCGCCGGCGGCTTCGTCGCCGACCACCAGCGCGAACGCTGCGAGCTCGGCTCCATCGGCTTCCGGGGTGGCGTCTCAGCAGGTGCAACAGCCGGCAGCAGCGCCTGCTGCTACGGCTCCGACCAGCCCCGCTGCCGTCGCTTCTCCGACCAGCACGACCCCGGCGCCCTCCACGAGCACGCCTACCGCATCCACGACCACGTCGAGCAACCCGAGCACCGCTCAGCAGGCGACGGCACCGCAGGCCGCGTCGCAAAGCACCGCTCCCACCACGACGACCAGCTCGTCGCCTGCGCCGACAACGACCAGCACCTCGGCTGCGACTTCCGCGCCGACGACCGCCCCGGCATCGTCTACGGTCAGCACGAGCACGACTCCGCAGACCGCCTCGGGCACCTCGCCCGGCAGCGGATCGACCACCACCCCGGCGCCGCAGACCCAGGCGACGACCACATCCACGAGCAGCACGAGTACGGCCCTGCAGCCGATCTCAAGCTCCTCGACCAGCAGCGGATCGGCCACCACCACGGCTCCGCAGACCGGGACGACAACGGCTTCCCCGACCAGCACGTCGCAGACCTCAACGGGCTCCTCGACCACCACGACGCCTCAGGCGGGAACCTCGACGTCCACCTCGTCCGGTGGACTGCTTCAGACCCTGGTACAGGGGACGACAGCAGTCGTATCCTCGACGGTGAGCGGCACGACCTCGACCCTCTCGTCGGTCACGACCAGCCTTCTCTCGCCCACCGCCACCAAGACGACGGCCACCGCGCCGACGACGACCACGGCACCGAGCACGGCGACCAAGACGGCCACGAGCACCACGGCCCCCACCACGACGACGGCCACCAAAACCGCGACCACCTCGGTCGTGCAGAAGTATCTGGCTTGGTAGTGGCTGCGGGGACGGCTTACGGCAGACTGGCCTGCAGGAGACGAGTGACCCGCGCGACCTCGTCTCGCGCCTTGAGGATCGACTCCTCGCCGTCCAGCGCGCGCATGAATGCGCAGCGTGCTTCACCGACCAGGGGCCGCAGGGCCTGCCCCTGATCCGTCAGCTCGACAAAAAGCTGACGCTCGTTCTTAGGATCGCGCCCCCGGCGGAGCAGGCCCATCCCCTCCAGCTTCTTCAGCAGCGGTGTGACAGAGCCCGGATCGAGGCCGAGGCGGTCGCTGATGTCCTTGAGCGGCACGCCGTCCTTCTCCCAGAGCGCGAGAAGCACAAGAAACTGCGGGTAGGTCAGCCCATGAGGCTCAAGGATCGGCTTGTAGGCAGCCGTGAAGGCGATGCCTGCGGAGTAGATGGCGAAGCAGAGCTGCTTGTCGAGGCCGACAAAATCATCACCGGCAGGGCTCGTCACGGGAGGGAGGCTCTCAGCGCTGTTTCCACGCCTGCACGAGCAGGTACGGCTCTCTGTTAGCACGCTAAATGTAGAAACACCTTTCAAAAAGATGTGCGTTCCGCCCTGAGCCGTATCGGGCAGTTCGGATGAAGGGGCTGCTCGGCCGCCTCGGCTACAATCATCAGCCTCGGAACGCAGTCAGGGCTGGCCTCGAACATGGCCTCGCTATCTCCCGCCGCTCAACTCCCTAATCCCACTCGTTGACCACCCCGTCGTCAAGGCTGTCGAGGGCCGCATCGATCTTCCGAATGTCCCAGACGACGCACCCGCCGATACGCCACGGCTTCGGCATCGTGCGATCCCGGACCATCTCGTCGTACTTGGTCGGGCTGACGCCCACGTAGCGGGCTGCTTCTTCCCGGCGGAGCCCGCGGCGCGGGGCGACCTCGATCCGCGGCGGTCGATCTGCCCTCACGCCGCCTCCGGCACCGGCTGAATGCGCTCCAGTACCGGCCCGATCTCAGCCAGCAGGGTTTCGCGCTCGAAGCGGGCCTGGAGGTTCGTCCAGACATCGGGCGAGGTGCGGAAGAACCGGGCGAGCCTGAGGGCCGTGTCGGTGGAGATGCCGATCTCCTCGCGCACGATGCGCTCAATGCGCGAGCGGGGAAGGTCCAGCGCCTTCGCGACCTGTCCGGCCGACAGCCCGAGCGGCGCCATGAACTCTTCCCGCAGAACCTCGCCGGGATGAAGCGGTGCGGACTGCTCGGCGCACTCGGATGGATCGAAGGTGGCGCGCATGGCTCTGAGATCGAAGGTGTCGCTCATCGCTGTGACATCCGTGTCGGTAGCGGCTCAGTGGTAGTCGGTGAACTCGACCCGCTCCGGCCCGGCATCGGTCCAGACGAAGCAGAGCCGGTATTGGTCGTTGACCCTGATTGCATGCTGGCCGACTCGATCGCCGGTCAGCGGGTGGAGCTTGTTGCCCGGCGGCGATTTCAGGTCGTCCAGGGTCTTCGCGGCGTCGAGGTAGCCGAGCTTGCGGCGGGTGACAGCGTACAGGTCGGCCGGGAACCCCTTCGGCTTGCGGCCTCGGGAAACCGCCTCTGTCACGCCGTCGTGAAAGCTGAGGATCATCGCCCCGCCGTGTTGCACTCGGTGATACATGTATCACTCATTGCAACATTCCAGTCAACAGGGATGTACCACTCAGCGCAACATCTTCGCCTTGCCTTGCGACGAGCGTACGAAGGCCGGCACCGTTGCTCGCCTCCGCCTGCCAGAGCGAATGACGCGGTGCCTGCCCATCCCCCGCCCGTGGTGCCAGCGGGCAAGAGAACTCGGGATCAAGCTATCGGGCTATCCTGCTATCAAGATCGCTCGACGTAGCGGCTGAGCAGAGTGGAGCCGTCAGGGAACGGCCGCTCGAAGGTCTCCCGCATCGCCGCCACGTCTTCCGGCTCGGGCTCGCCGGTCAGCTCGTAGAACTCCCTCGAAAGGGACAGGAAGCGGCAGCCGGCGCGGCAGGTTCGGGTATCCGAGGCCGGAAGCCGCTTCATCCGGGCGGCGACAGCCTCGATGCGGACCCGCAGGAACAGGAGCCGCCACAGCTCGCGCCACGACAGGGCGCGAGAGGTCGGGAGGGCGGTCGGCATCACACGCCCGCGAGATAGAGGACGACGAGGGCGGCGGCCGTCACCACGTTGCCCCGCCCCGCCTCGTGGCCGGATCGGTCGAGGAAGTACGGGCAGCGGGATCGCGGCGGCAACCGATCCGGCGACGAGTGCGCGGCGGTGCTGGTTGGCCTCGCCCTGCCCCTCCGGGCGGCGGATCAGTTGGGCGAGGCCGGATTTCAGGGTGGCGGCACGCTCGCGCAGGGTGGGCTTATCGGCGGGGCGGGGCTGGCGCTTGAACGGGTTGCGCATGGTCAGGGATCTCCGGTCGAGGATGACGGGAGCCGGCGCCTCGGCGCGCCGGCCGGGCGTGGTCAGAACAGGGACGCGATGCCGACGAAGCCGCAGCCGCCGACGATCAGGACCAGGGCGGCGACGACTTCACCGGCTCGAGACAGGGCGCGGCCGAACTGCACGCGGGTCGGCACGGGGCGGGGTAGGTCTCGCGGGTCGAGGTCGAGGCCGCGACGGGCCGGATGTCGATCACCGGGCCGATGAGCCGGCCGGACGGCAGCGCCAGCGGCAGGCGCTCGATGCGCTCGACGCCAAGGCAGCGGGACAGATCGGCTTCGCGGGCCTGGGCGATGCCGAAATCCGGCTGATAGTCGGCGGCGAAGGGCGCTTCTTCGCCCATCCACCAACGAAGGTGCCGGATCAGGCACAGCATCCCGGCACGCGTGGCGCAGGGCATGGCGAGGAGCGCCTTGCGGGTCTGATCGTAGCTGTCGAACGCCTGCCGCGAGGGCTCGCCCTCCGGCGCGACCTGAAAGACCGCATAAGCCTACTCGTGCGCCTCGATCGCCGCAAGGATGGGGTCGGCATGGAACGGCACGCGGTCGCCGTCGGCGTGGTGGACGGTGAGGACAGAGGCGGGGGTGCGCGCATAGGACATCGTTCGGGCTCCTGACAGGGCTCGTTGCAGTGGTCGGTGGTGGTCGAGGGGGAGGCGCCGCGCGGGCGCGGGATCAGGACGGCGCGGGCGGCTTGAGGGCCTGCGGCAGCGGCGGGGCCGGTGCGGCACCGGGCCGGGCGAACACCTTGCGCAGGCGACGGCGACCAGCGCGGGCGGTCTCGGGATCGTCCGACAGTTCGGCCCGCTCGGCGTAATAGGCGACCAGGGCGGACGCCTCGTCGGCCGTGGCGGGCATCAGGGCGTGAAGCGCGCGGCGGGCGCTGTAGCGTTCGGCCAGCACGCCGAAGCGATAGGCTCGCCAGTAGGGCGGACGCGTGCCATTCGGACCGAACACGTTGAGGCTGTCGGTCCCGGCCTGCCGGTGGGCGGCATCGGCGAGGCGGGCGCGACGGATCGCGGTGGCGAGCGGATCGGGCCGGGCGGCGCGAGCGGCGGGCGAGACAGCGGCCAGCACGACGGCGAGGACAACGCGGCGGGTGGGGCGGGGCGACATCGGCCGGGCCTCAGTGCGCGACGGCGGGGCGGTGGGACTTGGCGAGCTGCCAAGCGGCCTTGAGGCTGACGGACATCGCGACGGCCCAGGTCGAGCCGTACTGAAGCTGATGCTTCTTCGCGGCGGCGGCGGCGGCCGACATGATGCCGGCGCGATCGAAGCTGCCGTCAGCCTTCACGAGCTAAACGACGTTGAGGCGCACCGCGACCCCGATGAGCTCGCGCGAGCCGAGGAAGCCCTGCGGGACCTGCGCGCGGTCGTTCCGCATGTCGCGGAGGGCGGAGGACCAGGGGAAGGCGGTGCGGCTGCGGTGGGACATGGGGGCGGCTGGCCTTGTAAGGGCAACTGATTGCCCTTATCGTGTAACCCGATGCCTCTAAGGCGTCAACACTCAACGCACAAAAGATTACATTATAGGTGTCGAATGTTGACCGGCGAGCAGTTGCGCGCGGCGCGGGCCATGCTGAAATTGGAGCAGGGCGAGCTTGCCGAGCTGTCCGGCGTGTCGGTCGAGACCATCAAGCGGCTGGAGCGGATCGAAGGACCGCTAAGTGCCAACTCGATGACGCTCGACGCGCTGGGGCGCGCCTTGGAAGGGGAGGGAGCCGTCTTCCTGCCAGAGAACGGCGGACTGCCGGGCGTGAGGCTGCGGCGCGATCCTCCGGCCAATATCCGCACTCGGAAGCGTCGCGGGGCTGGGTCGGATGAAACGCAAGCTTGATCGCCTAATAGCAGGCTATTCTGATAGCTCGCTACTCTGCTGGCTCGCTCCCGTGCTGACTGTCGAGCTTGCTTGCGGGCCTGCTCGCTCCCTGCCGATCAAGCTCCCGAGGGATCGCACGTGAAGGTTATCGCCGTGACGGCCCGAAAGGGCGGGGTCGGAAAAACCACGCTCTCCATGCACCTGAGCGTCCTGGCCTCGACGGCGGAGAAGCCGGCGCTCCTCCTCGACTGCGATCCGCAACGCTCGCTCGCGTGGTGGCACCGCCTGCGAGAAGCGGACGTGCCGAACCTGATCGAGGCGGACGCGCGCGAGCTGCCGGAGCTTGTCCAGGCCGCGCGGCGCGAGGGGTTCGGTCGGGTCATCATCGACACGCCGCCGCACGCGGAAGACAGCATCCTCGGCGCAATGCGGGTGGCCGACCTCGTCGTGGTGCCGACGCGACCGGGGCCGCTCGATCTGGCCGCGGTGGCGACGACGCTCGATCTCGCGGCGCGGGTCGGGAAAGAGCCGCTGGCCGTCATCAACCATGCACCGCCGCGCACGGGTGCGGCCGAACCGGCGATCGTCACGGAGGCGCGCACCGCGCTCGGCAACATGGGTGCTCGCGTCGCGGAAACCGTCATCGCCAATCGGGTGAGCATGTCTCACGCGATCCTGTCCGGTCTGACGGTCGGCGAGCATGAGCCGGACGGTAAGGCCGCGGGCGAAGTCGGCGCGCTGTGGCGAGAGATTGAGGCGCTGCTGTCCGGCGGGCCGGGGAAAGGATCAGGGAACGCACGATGAGCAAGACGCCTCGCCCGACGCTCGACAGCCTAAGCAGCCGGTTCGCCCGCAAGGACACGCCTGCCAGCGCTGCGCCCTCCCCGGCCGTGGCAGACGCCCCGCCCGTGTCGTCGACCTCAGCCCCGGCCGAAACGGCGAGCCCTGACCCCGGCGGCAAGCCGGACGCTCGGGTTCAGATCCTCACGCGCATCGACGCGCCGACGCGCAAGCGGCTGCGGATGATCGCGCTGGAACAGGACCGCACGGTGCAGGACATCTGCGAGGAGGCGATCCGCGATTTCGTCGCCCGACATAGCAAGTAGGCGAGGGATCGGGCTGGCACGCTCGCTCGCGGTCCTGCAGTCTTGCTCGCGAGCTATCACCGACGAGCCTTTAGGTTGAAACTCAATCAGCTTGACCATGTGAGGGGCTGCTTTCGACCCGTTGCGGAAGCACCGAACGTCCGGATGTAGGATGCTCAGTGAGCCAAGGGGGGGCTGCAGCTGGGGGCTATTAGCTACACAGCTGCATTCGACATGTGCATGCAGCGAGTTGTTTACGAATAAATTTTACGCGCCTTCATGTTTTGAGTCGCATAATCATCGTTGGTCGAGGATCCTTCAGTATGTTCATGCCACTCGCGAACCGGGTGTCGCTGCGCCGCCAGATCAGTCTACTTGCGGGCACCATCGGTCTTGCAATTGTCGGTGTGACCGCAATCGGATCTACGCTCCTGGCGCGCGGGCAGGCGACCGAGATGGCACAAGACGCCCTCCGGCAGGTAGCCCGATCCGTGGCCGACCGCCTCGACCAAGACATGGCCGAACGCCTACGCGAGATCCGCAACGTTGCAGCCTTCGAACCCCTGCAGACTCATTGGATGGAGAACACCGGTAGCCTACGCAACGTGCTCGACGCGATGCAGAGGACGCTACCGGACTATGCCTGGATTGGGTTCGCCGACCGCGACGGCCGGGTAGGTGCGGCCACCGGTGGTATCCTCGAGGGGGCGAGCGTCAAAAGCCGCCCCTGGTTCCGCAACGGTATTCAACGGGCCTCTGCCGAGGACGTTCACGCGGCAGTCCTGCTGGAGACCCTGCTTAAGCCCCACGCCGACGGTACGCCGTTCCGCTTCGTCGATGTGGCTGCTCCGGTCAGCGACAGTTCGGGACGGATCGTTGGTGTCCTCGGAGCCCATCTCAGCTGGCGCTGGGCCGATGTTGTTCGGCGCGAGGTGCTGTCGTCCCGCAGGCCGGAGTTGAAGGAGGACATCATCGTCCTCGATCGGTCTGGCAGGGTCTTGCTTGGGCCTGGTCTCGGCTCGGTCCCCTACACGGTCGCGCAACTCACCGCCGGTCACTTCATCGATCACGGGGCGGATGGTGATCGGCTCGTGGCGGCCTCCACCACCCGCGGCCGGGGCGATTACGCTGGCCTGGGCTGGATCGTTGTCGCGCTGCTGCCGCTCGATACAGCGCTGATAGGCGCCGACCGTCTGACCGGCCTAATCCTGCTGCTCGGGCTTGCCGCCGCCGTGCTCGGCATGATTGGGATCGGGCTGATCGCCGGGCGGCTGAGCCGGCCGCTGACGCAGCTAACTGAGGCGGTGGACCGCGTTGGCCGTGAGCCGAATGCGCGGATGACGCGCCATGTGCACGGCTCTCCAGAGGTGCTGCGCCTGTCCGCAGCGGTCCGGTCGCTCCTGAGGCGCATCGGCACGGCCGAAGAGGCTGCGCGCTTGACCCGAGCCGAGGCATCTGACGCCGTGCACGCTGCGGAGGACCGTGTCCGGCGCCTCGGTGCCGACCTCCACGCTATGCAGGTCCTGGCCGACACGGACGGACTTACGGGCCTGCTCAACCGGCGAGCGTTCCTGCCCCTGGCCAGCGACGCGATGAGCTACTTCAAGCGCTATAGGCGTGCGATCTGCATCCTGATGATCGACATCGATCACTTCAAGCGCGTCAATGATCTTTACGGCCATGCCGCGGGCGACGAGGTCATCCGCCAGGTCGGACGTATCCTCAGCGACGCGCTCCGGACGACCGACAAGGTGGCACGGTTCGGCGGCGAGGAGTTTGTGGTCCTGCTTCGGGAGACCGATCTGCAGGGTGCAGCGATCTTCGCCGACCGCATTCGCAAGACCGTTGCTGGCACTGTGTTCGAGCTGGATGGCCAGAGCTTCAGGGCGACGATCAGCATCGGCATGGCTGAGGCTGAGCTCACCGACAGTGACATCGATCACACGATAGAGCACGCGGATCGCGCACTCTATGCGGCCAAGTCGAGCGGGCGTAACTGCGTGCGATCGTTCGAGAGATCTGCATCGTCAAGCCTCCGAGCTGCTGCCTAGAGCGGCTGAGGTGGAAATGATTGACCATGGTGACAGACAACGATGAAAAGAGCGGTTGCCCATGCTAGAGCTATTGCCGATCAGGTTGGATCGTATGCGTCGTATCCGGCCGCTGTGAGGCAGTTGCGGCAGGCCTTTGGGGTGAGGCTGTCGAAGGCGGA
>NZ_LMQV01000026.1 GCF_001425465.1 Methylobacterium sp. Leaf456 | reverse complement strand
TGGACTGGATGGGAGCATGACGTGAGCTGCCGGGGGGTGGGTCCCAATTGGACGCCGATCAGCCCTTCAGCCGGGTTCTTTTTCCACGCCGCTTCTCACTCAGCCTGCGCATCAGGCCGGCGTATTCAAGCACCTGCCCGATCACCTCTCGCCGCGCCTGCGGATTTTTCGTGCAGCAGAAGCCGATCAAGCAAATCTGCCGGGAGCTGAAGGTCTCTCGCAAGGTCGTGCGCAAGGTGATCCGCTCCGAGGCGACCGCCTTCCGCTACACCCGCACCAGCCAGCCCGCGACCCGGGCTTGCGCCTGCGGGACGGCCGCGACACGTTCGGCGCATCCCTGGAGAACGGCCTTGATACCCACTAGCCCGCACCCGACCGATTGACCGCCGGAGTGCCGCAGCGTGCCGAGCCTCCGCAGCCCGCGAGGCTCCGATGTCACCCAGGACCCAATGGTCGAGCGACCATCATTTCGACCAGCGAGCGCGGCGTTCCCGGCCTGGAGTCTTGTAGCCACCCAGCCCGATCGTTCCGTGCAGAGGCCGCTTTCGAGCGAAGAGCGGCCATTCCAGCAGTTGTGGCAGAAGGTCCGGAATTGGCGCGAAGCCGTCGTTCAGCGGGCAAATGCTCGACAGCAGCTTCCCACCCCAAGCCTACCTTGGAGGCCGGGGGCGCTGGTCCGTCATCCCACATTGCGAATGGATACGGGGCCGCAGGGCAAAACGACGTCGCGGACCCCATCTGACGGGAAACCGGGGGCTCAGGGAGAAGCGACATGGGTAGCGAGAGGGCGGTACTGGCGGGCGGCTGCTTCTGGGGCATGCAGGACCTGATCCGTTGCCAGGAAGGCGTGCTGGCGACCCGTGTCGGCTACACGGGTGGCGACGTGCCGGATGCGACCTACCGGAACCACGGGACGCATGCCGAAGGCATCGAGATCGTCTTCGATCCGAACAGAACGAGTTACCGCGCATCCTGGAGTTCTTCTTCCAGATCCACGACCCGACCACCCCAAACCGGCAGGGTAACGACCGGGGCCTCAGCTACCGCTCGGCCATCTACTACGTCGACGATGACCAGCGTCGGGTCGCCGAGAACACCATTGCTGATGTCGATGCATCTGGACTTTGGCCAGGTAAGGTGGTGACCGAGTTGGCGCCGGCAGGGCCTTTTTGGGAGGCCGAGCCGGAGCACCAGGATTACTTGAAACGTCGGCCGAACGGCTATACCTGCCACTTCGTGCGACCGAACTGGGTGTTGCCTGCTAGCGCGACGGCGACTGAGAACGCCTAAGCCCAATCAAAACTTCGATTTGCGAACAGCCAATGCCATTCCGGTCACGGGTGGCGCTACCGGAGAGTCGGTGACTCGCCCGGCTTCAGGTGACGGTCCCCGCCATCTGGGCCCCCGGGCGAGACATGGTCGTTCAGTCGATCCAAGTGCTCGAACACGTGTTCGAAGGCGGCGGTAACGGCCTTCTCGAAAGACCCGTCACTCTTGCCCTGTGCCATCCTGAGGGCGTCGAGCAAACCGCGATGCTTGTCAGTGTCCGTGGACATGATCCGTCTCCTTGCCGATCAGCGCCGGTTCAGGGAGGCAAGTGCGATTGACCTTCCCGGTTCCGAGCCTAGCCGCCCAGGTTGCGTCCGACGTCCGTTTGCTGGTGTCACAACCATGCGGATCTGTCGCGCCTTGATCGTGAGTGTCGTCCAGGGTTCGATCATCTGACACAGAGCGCTGTGCCTCAAGTCGACGTTTGGCGGCCTCGAACTCGTGTCTGATTGCGCACCGGGCCCGATGGACGTGGCCCGGTGGCGGTGGCGTCGATCAGGCGGCCTGGGCGACCGGCGCGGGCGACGGTGCATCCATGGCACGCAGATAGAGGTCGAGCAGCGTCTCCTGCTCGTCGCGCTCGTCCTTGTCCTGCTTGCGCAGCTTGAGGATTTCCTTGAGCACCTTGACGTCGAGTCCCTCGCCCTTGGCCTCGGCGAAAATCTCCTTCTTGGTCTCCATGAGATCCTTGATCTCCTCGTCGATGCGCTCGATGCGCTCGATGATGGAGCGGATCCGGTCGCCTGCGACGCCCACGGTGTCGGTCGTGTCGGACATGCTCACTCCTCGCACTGATCGGGCCGGCAAACTGGCGGGCCAGGGTAAGCGAGAGGTTAAGGCGATCCGCCGGATAAGCGTGGGCGCAATCAGCAGGGCGGGCGGATGAACGGGTTCCGGTGGTGGATCGCTGCGATGGTCGTCGGGGTTGCGTTCGGTCTGGCCGTGGTCCGATCGTCAGCCGGACGGCGTGCGTGCTAGGGGCGCCTCGCAGCGAGACGCGACCGCGTCGGAGGCATCATCCTACATGCCCGCGTTTCGGTCGGTGTCGTGCCGGAGGACCGGCTGCCCGTGATCCTGGTCCACGGGCTCGGGATGTCGAGCCGCTACATGATCCCGCTGGCGGAGCATCTCGCCCCACACCTGCGGGTCTATGCGCCCGACCTGCCCGGCTTCGGCCTGAGCGACAAGCCTGCTGCGGCGCTCACGGTTCGTGAGCTTGCCGATGCGCTGGCGGCCTGGATGCACGAGGTCGGCGTGAAGCGCGCAGCCTTCGTCGGCAATTCCCTCGGCTGCGAGGTGCTCGTCGAGCTTGCGCTCGTTCACCCGCAACTCGTCGACCGCCTGGTGCTGCAGGGGCCTACGCCGGACCCGGAGGCGCGCGGCATCGCCCGGCAAGTTGTGGGCTTCTTCCTCATCGCGCCCTTCGAGCGCTGGTCGCTCGCCTGGGTCGCGCTGACGGATTATGCCCGCTCTGGGGTCCGTCGCTATCTCCAGACCCTAAGGAGCATGGTTGACAACCACATCGGCGAGAAGGCGTTACGGGTTTCTCAGCCGACGCTCGTGGTCTGGGGCACACGCGATCACATCGTCCCCTATGCGTTCGTGACGAGCCTGGCTGCCTCCCTGCCTCGGGGGGCTCTTGCCGTCATTCCCGGCGCAGCCCATGGGATCAATTACTCCCATCTGGAAGCGTTTAAGGCTGCCGTGTTGCCGCTCCTTCTGCCGCGCGAGACGTCGGGAACCCACCATGATCGATCTGAACACAGCGACGGCCGAGGAACTGGACGGCGTGCCGGCCCTCAAGGGCCACGGGCATGAGATCGTCCGGTACCGGGAAGAGCGGGGCCGCTTCACCAGCCTGCGGCAGTTGGACGAGGTCCCCGGCCTCAGCGGCAAGACCGAGGGGGTCGGCGAACAGGTAGAAGTCACGGACCACTGACCCGGCGGGCGGAGGCACCAGCGGCGCCCGCATGGCCAGCGAAGTTCCCGCAATTTTGCAGCTTATCCCGGATTAATTTTCGGACCCGGCCGCCCGACCCCACGTTTCTACGGTGCAGGCTGCCGGTGAGTTCACTGCCGCGGCCTTACTCGCTCAACGATGTAGAGATATGTCGCCATGGCTGCCAAGCAAAAGACCTTGCAGGATGCGTTCTACGAAACGCTGAAGGATGTCTATTACGCTGAGCGGCAATCGGTCAAAGCGCTGAAGAAGTCCGCTAAGTCGGCCGAGAACGAGGAGTTGCGCCAAGCGTTCGAGACCCACGCCGAGGAAAGCGCCGAGCAGGTGGAGCGCCTGCAGCAGGTGTTCGAGATCATCGGCAAGCCGGCGCGCGGCAAGACCTGCGAGGCCATGCAGGGCCTGACCTTCGAGATGGAGGAGGACAAGGAGGACTTCGAGGACAGCCCGGCCGCGGATGCGGTTCTGGCGGCGTCCGCCGAGGCGATCGAGCACTATGAGATCGCCCGTTACGGCACCCTCAAGACCTGGGCGACCCAGCTCGGCTACGCTGACGCCGCCAAGTTGCTCGACGCGACGCTGCAGGAAGAGAAGAAGACCGACCAGCTGCTCACCGAGATCGCAGAGCGGATCAACGTGGAAGGGACCGAGACCGACGCCGACGAGGAGCTCGCTCCGAAGAAAACCAGCAAGGCCAAGGCCGCGTGAGGAGCCGATCCATGGTCGATACCAGTCTGATCCAGGAGCAAATGCCGGTTGTCGGCTCCGACGGCGGCCGGATCGGCACGGTCGATCATCTCGACGGGCAGCGCATCAAGCTGACGCGGACCGACCCGGCCGCCCACGGCATCCACCACTTCATCCACGTCGATTCGATCGAAGCGATCGAGGCGGGCGAAGTCCGCCTGAACCGCACGACGGCCCAAGCTCAGGACGAGTGGGGCACCTCGGAATAGGGCTCCGAGCCCTGAAACATCGAGCAGAGGGCTGCCGGAAGGCGGCCCTTTGCACAGGCGGAGAACGACCACTTATTAGTTGCCTGGGTGCGCGTGGTATCTGTGACAGGTCATTAAGCTTCAGGAAGTAGAGCCGCTCCAACGCTGCTGCGGCTTTTCGATGGTTGGCTTTGGCCCCAACCAAGACTGAAAGCTAAATCTGAACCTCAATCGTCTCGCTGTGCGCAAAAAGCGCAGGAGCTGACTGCCGGCACTATCGTTGTCCGACGCCCCGATTGCGCCGGCAAACCGAAACGGATGACGTGATGACCGAGCCGCACGTCCGCATGCTGATCGTCTTCTACTCACGCACCGGAACCATCGAGGCTTTGGCTCGGGTCGCTGCGGAGGCTGCACGCGAGGCCGGGGCCGAGGTCCGTTTGCGGCGGGCTCGCGAAGTGGCTTCAGCTGAAGACATGGCCAAGGTCGAGGGTTGGCTCGATGAGGCCCATCGTCAGAACGCTCTCTACCCGGCACCGACGGACGAGGATGCGGAGTGGGCCGACGCGATCCTGTTCGGCACCCCATCCTATTTCGGTGCCCCGGCCACGGAGTTGAAGAACTACCTCGACCGCCTTGGGCCACAGTGGAAGCGGGGAGCGCTGTCGGGCAAAGTCGGCGGCGCGTTCGCCGCTGCGTCCTGGCCGCATGGAGGCTCGGAGGTCGTCACGTTGGCCCTCTACGCCCCGATGGCACATCTGGGCATGGTCATCTTGCCAACCGGTTACACCGATGACGCCATGCTGGAGGCGGGCTCCCCATACGGGGCGTCGGCGATCGTTGGGGCTGGCAAGGGGCAGCCCCGCCCGAAGGATCTGGACGCGGCGCGCCACCAGGGCCGGCATACCGTGGCCATCACCCGTGCCCTCGTCAGGGCCAACGAGATGCCGAGCCGGAACCGGACATCCGGCTGACGGGAACATCCTGCATCCATCGGTGCGTTCCGATTCCCATGGGGATGGGTGTGAAACGAGAAGTTGGGGAGAGGGACGAGTGAGTGGACTGGCCCGGCACCCCTCCCGTCTCTGGATCGTGCGGCACGGCGAAAGTGCCGGAAATGTCGCCCGCGACGCCGCGCATGCGGCCAACGCCCACCGCATCGACATCGCTGAACGCGATATGGACGTGCCGCTGAGCGGGCTGGGTCGCGAGCAGTCGGAGGCATTAGGACGCTGGTTCGCCGCGCGACCCGAGTCGGAGCGTCCGAACCTCGTCCTCGCATCGTCCTATCGCCGCGCGCTCCAGACCGCTGAGGCGATCCGGGCGAGCGGCGGCCTCGCCGCCGGAACGCCCGCGACGCTGATCGACGAGCGGCTGCGCGAGAAGGAATTCGGCATCCTCGACCGACTGACCCGGGCTGGTATCGAGGCTCTGCATCCCGAACAAGCCGCTCTGCGGGCGGACCTCGGTAAGTTCTACCACCGCCCGCCAGGCGGCGAGAGTTGGTGCGATGTGATCTTCCGGCTGCGCGGGGTGCTCGACACCATCGCCCTCCATCATGCGGGCCAACGCGTGCTCGTGGTGGCGCACCAAGTCGTCGTACTCTGCATGCGCTACCTGTTGGAGAACTTGGACGAGGCCAGCATCCTCGCCATCGATGCCGAGGGCGATGTCACCAATTGCGGCGTGACCGAGTACGCCTACGATGTGGATCATCCGCCCTCCGGGGGGATGATGCTCGCGCACTACAATTTCGTTGCTCCCCTCACTGCGGGGGGTACGCCCGTGACCTCCGAACCCGACCTTGAGGGCCCAGCCGAGTCAGGTCGAGTGGCACAGCATGCATAAGGTGGATGGGCGGATGGCTGAGCGGAGCGACAGTGCCGAGCCGATCACCGAGCGCCTTCTGCGCGGCATGCCCCCGCCGCCCCCCTCATCTGACAGCAAGGACGGCCGCGGTCGCGTCCTCGTGTTGGGAGGCTGCCGAGAGTTGCCCGGGGCAATTCGCCTTTCGGCCGAGGCAGCGATGCGCGTCGGCGCGGGCAAGCTTCAAATCGCGGTTTGCCGCGACGTAGCGGTGCCGCTGGGGCTGCTGGTGCCAGAGGCGATGGTCGTCGGCCTTCAGCAGACCGAGGCAGGCGGCATATCGCGAACCAACGCGGACGAGGTGGCGAAGCGGGCGGGATGCTGCGACGCGGTTCTCCTCGGCCCGGGGATGAGCGAGGACGCCGACACGACGGCCATCGTTGCGGCGATCCTGCGTGAGGCGGGCACGACATCACTCGTGCTCGATGCGGGCGCCTTGTGCGTTCTGAATGACGAGCCCGGCTTGACGAAGAGGCTGGCAACACCGGCCGTCATCACCCCGCATGCCGGAGAAATGGCCGGGCTGCTCGGACGGGAGCGCGAGACGATCGAAGCCGATCCGTTGGCCGCCGCGCGGGAAGCGACCGAACGGTTCGGCACCCTGACGGTGATGAAGGGTGGCGCCACCTACATCGTCGCACCGAACGGTGGTGCGTGGTGCTACGAGGGAGGCCATGTCGGCTTGGCGACGTCGGGCTCGGGCGACACTCTGGCCGGGCTGATCGTTGGTTTGCTCGCCCGCGGTGCCGATCCTGCCAGAGCGGCCGTTTGGGGTGTGTACTGCCACGGTGAGGCTGGACGCCGCCTGGCTCGGCGACACGGGGGCATTGGGTTCCTCGCGCGGGAAATCCCGCCTGAGATCCCCAGCATCCTCGCCGAAATTCTTGTCTAAATACTCGGTCCCGGCATTTGCCGGGGCGGACTCAACTTCAACGAGCAGGTTTAAGCCCCCTACGCGTGCGAATACGATCAGCTTGCGCGCGTCTACATCCCAAAGTGCTAGGTTCAGGCAGCCCAGGTTCTCGCGCAGAGTCAGACGGCCGTGCAGGCGGTAGTTCGGAATGCGGCTGTTCAGATGGTGGACGTGGTGCAGGCCGACATTGCCGGTGAACCATTGCAGGACGCGCGGCAGGACGTAGTAGGAACTGCCACCGAGGGCTGCGCGGTAAAAGTCCCAGGCGCCGGCCTCCTCCCAGACGGTCTCCTCGTACTGGTGCTGGACGTATAACAGCCAGCCCCCGATCCAGGCGGCGACGCTGATCACCGGCAGGAACACCCAGAGCACCGGCCCGATGCCGCCGACCCCGAGCGCGAGCAGCCCGAGACCGGCGAGGAGCACCGCGTCGAGCGCCAACACGTCGCGTCACGCCGTCCGCCACGGGAGCCCGACGCCGGAGGGCAGCGGCTGCAGCAGCAGGAGGTTGAGCGGAGAGCCGAGCACGATCAGGAGGAACGGATTGCGGTAGAGGCGATAGCGGAGCCGGCTCCCGCGCGGCAGAGCGAGGTACTCGCGCACGGTCAAGGTGTGGATATCCCCGCTGCCGCGGCGGCTGAGATCGCCGGTGGCGGCATGATGCAGGGCGTGGGCCCGCTTCCAGCTGTCGTAAGGCGTCACCGTCAGAAGGCTCAAGGCGCGGCCGAGCCAGTCGTTGCCGCGGCGTGAGGGCAGGAACGAGCCGTGTCCGCAACTCGACGCCGGCATCTCCAGGGCCATGAGGCAAGCCCACATCCTCGTGGCCCTGCTCAGCCCCGAGTACATCTCCAGTCGATATTGCCAACTTGAATACAACCTGGAGATGGTACGCAGGGCCAAGTGCCTCAAGCGCGTCGTCGGCGTCGTGGTGCGCCCGTGCGGGTGGAAGGCGACTACGGCCGCCGGCTTGAAGTTGCTGCCCGAGGACGGACGGTCGGTGCCGGAATGGCGCAGCGCCGACGCCGCGTTCCTCGATGTCGCCCAGGGCCTCGGCAAGCTCGTCTGGACGGTGCGCACCGAGATGGCCAAGGGCGCCGCGAACCCGGCGACACCCTCGGTCCCCTCGCCGAGGATGCCCCCCCATCAAAGCTGAAGGCACCCACGCCTATCCCCAAGGCGAAGGTCCCGGCCAAGGCCGCCGCACCGAAGCCGAAGCGAGAGACGGTCAAGGCCGCATCGAACAGGAAGGTCATGGCAGCGTCGAAGCCGCAGGGGACCGTCGCCGGCCGCAAGCGTCCGAACCCGAAGGTCCGTTGATCCGAAGCCCAGCATCGGAACGGTCGCGAGCGGACGACCGGAGCGACGGGACGTGATGGTCCCTCCGGCAGCGAGCGCGCGGATGGCTAGAGCTGTTGCCGACCGCTGCGAGTCGTTCGGGGTTCACTGGCACGGCGTGATCTGATTCCCTGTGGTCCTCGACAGGAGGATTGATGGGCTCAGC
>NZ_LMQV01000025.1 GCF_001425465.1 Methylobacterium sp. Leaf456 | reverse complement strand
ATCGTTCTCCGACGATCTACTAAGCGTTTGATGTATTTGCGCTCCTGATGCTCTCCAGTAGTATGGAATGAGCATGAGGCCGCCGCGATCATAAACCGGTTACGCCACCGCTCGTCGGTGGCGTTGCCTGCCTCAGGGCAGGAAAGAGGAACGAGAAGTCGAGCGTATCCAGTTGCCGCTTCAGCAAGCCGACGTCATCTTGAAGCTGAAGGTAGTGCTCTTCGGAGATATCTCCCGCCTTGTGGCCGGTAATTGCGTTAAAGGTGGGCTTGGGCACGCCTGCGACATAGGCAGCATGCTCGAACGTCTTTCTCAGGCTATGAACGGTCAGCGTTCTGTCGCGCCCAACTGCTTCGTCAATCTCTCTATTGAGCCTCGTACTGAGGGAAGCCCCCCAGCGCTCCGCTGTTCGGCGGTATTGTAGCTTCGGGAACAAACGATCATTGGCAGATGCGACATAATCGAGAAGGCCAAGTTCGAGCAGATGCCGATGCAAAGGAACATACCGGCGGCTGTGCGGCGTCTTCACTCTGGCAGCATGTAGATCGATCACGTGAACCCGATCGCGAACAGTGAACCACGCCGCTCGTAGCTGAGCCATTTCTTCGAGCCGTGCGCCTGTCAGCAAGAGAAGGCGAGGGACCCAAAGCATTGAGCCCGACTTCATTTCCGTGCGGCAGAAGATTCGGCTTAGCTGGTCAGCGTCGAAACGGCGGTAGCTCCGTCGCGCTGCGACGACCGTGTAGCGATCTGGCCCGAGCCCCCGGAACGGGTTCTTACCGATTAGCTCTCGCTCGACAGCGCAGTTGAACAACGTCGAGAGGACGCCGATGGCCTTTTTTGTCGTGCCCACGGAAGGCAGGTTGAGAGAGCCTACGAACTGCTCGGCATCACGACGGCTGACATCGCGAATGTCCTTGTCGCCCACCAGTGCGACGAAGCGATCGATACCGGCTTCAAGATCAAGGCGCGACCGGCGACGCGGTGGCGCCCCTTTGCGCTCAGTGCGCCGAGGCAGATAGACGTTTTCGTAAACCCAGGACAGCGTCTGCTGAGGTCCAGAACGGCGCTTCTTGCCCGAGGCATGACCAGTGCCAGTGCCTGTTGAAGTGCCCTGACCGTTGCTCGGGTGCTGAATCTGCTCGACGCCACAGTTGTGTAGCGAGCCGTCGCGCGACCTACGTTGGGCAAGAAGCGCAGCAGCCGATTCAACGTCGCCAGCGCGTACAGCGCGGACGATCTCAAACGCGTTCGCCGCCGCTTTAAGTGCTCGGCCACGCGCGGCTGTTGGGTCGGTCGTTCGTAGCGTCATGAGTAGAGTGCGCGGCACCTCTGCATGACCCGCTAGGACAAGTGCGTCGAAGACGTCCGCCGGAAGCTGGAATCGGAAGAGGAAGGTCCCACCCTTCGTGCGCTGTCGAGTGAAGGGGAGGGAGGTGTATCGAGGCATCGTCGGCTCGTCGATCAGACAAAGCGTAAGGACCCCGGTTTATGATCGCGGCGGCCTCATGCTCATTCCATACTACTGGAGAGCATCAGGAGCGCAAATACATCAAACGCTTAGTAGATCGTCGGAGAACGATTGTCGATCTCCTTTCGGGCGCGCCATTCCTTGTTTTCCCTCGCTTTTCCGGCGGGATAGGACCCTTTCTGGGGTCGGGTTAGGACCCTTCTTTCGGACCCTCGCTTTNCCGGTTTATGATCGCGGCGGCCTCATGCTCATTCCATACTACTGGAGAGCATCAGGAGCGCAAATACATCAAACGCTTAGTAGATCGTCGGAGAACGATTGTCGATCTCCTTTCGGGCGCGCCATTCACACGACGTTTCACGATTTTCCAAGCAACCTGACGGGACACGCCGACAGCCTCGCGCTCGGTACCTCCTGTTTCGTGACCGGGCCCTTCGGCCGATCGGTCATGGGCCGTGCCTTCCTCATCATCATTGCGTCCGGGTTCGTGCGGTGGGCGGGAGCCCCCATGTTGATCCTTGTTGCGGCGCGGTAGTGCGGCACGGACCATGATGGCCGTCCCTGACCTCCGCGGATGCCGCCGTCCATGAATCCCGAGGTGCCGCCGCTGCGGTGCCGCTTCTTCCACGAGATGGTCGGCCTGCTCGCAGAGACGATGTCGCCGGCCCGGCGCGAGCAGGAGGTGTTTCGGCACCTGATCGAACTCGAGATGCAGGCCGAGGCCGGCGATGCCTCCGAGACCTCGTGCCGGGTCATCGCCTCGGTGCGGCGCATGGCCGGCAACGCCATCATCCGGGCGGACCTGCCGCTGATCCGCGGATAGTCGGCGCGGCCATTCGAGCGATATGCCCGCGAAGCGCGGCAATCTCCAGCGACCCGGTCGCGATCTCGCGACGCTTCAGGAAACATTCAGAAACGGTATTTCAGGATATCGTCATCACAATCCGCGACAGCATCTTCGACTTGATTTCACCACCGGGCGAAATCTGGCGGATTTGCATGACGACACCCTGAAAATCATCGATACCGGTACGTCGGCACCAGTGACATCGACACTCGACCCACCATTTCCCCGTCATGCCGACACCGCCCTGGGGACATAGTCCGGGGCCCCGCGTCGGCCCCCTTTCGAACCTTTTACGAGGAGACCCGCTTTGGCCGTTCCGGCACCCGGCACCGCGACCCGCCCGATCCATCCCTGGCCAGGGCTCGGCGCGCCGCATCCGGCGATGTCCCGCGCCGCCGGAACGGTCCTGTGCGAAGATGCGGACGCCTATGCCGAGACGGCCCTGCGCGAGGCGACTGAGGCCGGATTCACCCCGCGCGAGGTCGCCGAGCTGCTGGCGGGCCGGCCCGTCACCGCCCTGGTGCCGCCCCATCCCGACGAGCCCCTCGGGGCGTATGCGGACCGGGCGACCAGCGAATTGTTCATCCGCACCATCGCCGCCGGCCCCGACGCGGACGCCGGCTGGATCTGAGCCCGAACCTTTCTTCCATGAACCAAGGAGTTGTCTCGATGACCGCCCGACGCCGGCTGACCGGATTCGGTGCCCCGCTTCTCGCCCTGACGCTCGTGTCCCTGCCCGCCGCGGCGGGGCCGTTCGACGGCGCATGGTCGGTCCAGGCCGTGGCCGAGACCGGCGCCTGCTCCGGCCCCTACAATTACCCGATCGCGATCCGCAACGGCGTGCTGGAGGATACCGGGGCTAAAGGCGTCGATGCCTCGGGCCGGGCCAGCGCCGACGGGCGCATCCGCGGCACGATCCGCACCGGCCTCGCGCGGATCGCGGTGTCCGGGCGGCTCCGCGGCATGAGCGGCGCGGGTGAGTGGACGCTCGGGGGCCTGGGCGCCTGTTCCGGCCGCTGGACCGCGCAGCGCATGAGTTAATGTGCGTGCATCGATCTCGACCGCGGGTCGAGGTCGATGCGTCCGGCGGACGACCGCCGCCACACCGTCCTCCGGTATGCGGCAGAGCGGCCTGCCCGAAAATCAGCCCAAATCCTGCAGATGCCGCGCCGCGATGATCGAGGCGGCGGTGCGGTTCTCGACGCCGAGCTTGGCGTAGATGCCTTCGAGATGCTTGGTGATCGTACGCGGGCTTAAGGTGAGGATCTCGCCGATGTCGCGGTTCGATTTGCCCCGCGCGAGCCAGAACAGCACGTCGGCCTCGCGCGCGGTGATCGGCAGGCGCGTGCGCAGCAGCTCGATCCCGGCGGCGGTGGCGTCGCGGGAGAGGCGCAGCAGCACCTCGTTGCCGGTGCGCCCGACGAAACTCACGGTGTGCGCTGCCCCCGACAGGTCGGTGAGGGTGAAGGGCGCGCTCTGCGTGCCGGTGAGGCAGCCGCGCAGCCACGCCCGGCCGGCGGCGGGGAGGCCGTAGGCATCGTCGGCGCGTGGGGCGCAGGCCGCCAGCACCTGCGAGGCCTGCGGCGTCGCCCACAGCACCGCGCCCAAGGAATCGACGGCGAACAGGGTGCGCCCGGTGGTGTCGAGGGCCGCGCGCAGGCTCTGCGCCGCCCGTGCGCCGGCCACGTGGACGCGGATGCGCGCCAGAATCTCGTCGGGGGCGATCGGCTTCGTGACGTAATCGACGCCCCCGGCCTCCAGCCCCTCCACGATGTGCTCGGTCTCCGACAGCCCGGTCATGAAGATGACCGGCACGCTTGCCACCGCGGGCTTGGCCTTGAGGCGGCGGCAGGTCTCGAACCCGTCCATGCCCGGCATCACCGCGTCGAGCAGGATGATGTCGGGGGTGATCTCATCGACGAGGGCGAGCGCCGCCTCGCCCGCCACCGCGACGAGGACGGTGGCGCCGGAGCGTTCGATCGCCTCGGTGATAAAGCTCAACGTGTCGGGAGAATCGTCCACCACGAGGACGATGTCGCGCTGGCCGGGCGCCTCAGGCATCGCTGGCCTCCCGGATCGATTGTTCGGCGACCGCATCCTTGAGCAGTCGCATGTAGGTCGGCAGGTCGAAGGCGGCGACGAGCCCTTGCAGGCGCTCGGCGAAGGCGGCGGAAGCGGGTTCCGCCCGGGCGATCTCGGCGAGCCGGGCCTCGATGGCGCGCACGTGGCCGATGCGGCCGAGGCGGAGGAGTTCTTCGAGGACGGGGAGGGCGGGGCGCTCCGTCGCCTTGGGCGGTCCGCCTCGGTCGGATGCCTCCACCGCGACCGGAGAAGGCGCCTCTCCTCCCCCTTGTGGGGAGGAGGTAGGAGGTGGGGGGGGTGCCGGATGTGGCTCAGCGCTCGATCCTGCACCACCCCCACCCCGAACCCCTCCCCACCCAGATCGGGCCTGCCCGATCTGGGCAGGCAAGGTGCGGATCTCGGGCAAGCCCGAGATCCGTGGGGAGGGGACAGGTGCCACGCTCGGCCCAGCCCCCGCAGCGGAAGCCACAGGCGGCGTCCCCTCGACCCAATCCAGCCCGAGCAGGCGCGTGACCTGATCCAGAAAATCGCGCAGGTCGAACGGCTTGGCGATGATTGCGTCGTGGCGGGCGTCGATGCCGCGGGTCGGGCTGATCTCGTGGACGTTGGCCGACATCATCGCGATGCGCACATTCGGCGCCCGCGCGCGCAGGCGCTCGGCGACGGCCCAGCCGCTCAGGCCCGGCATGGCGATGTCGAGGAGGACGAGGTCGGGCGCAGGCTCGCCCGCATCGAACAGGGCGAGGCAGGATGGACCGTCGGGCGCCTCGGCGACTGCGATGCCGAGCGGCTCAAAGATGTCGCGCATCAGCGTGCGGTGGGCCGGATCGTCGTCGACCACGAGGACGCGGCGCTTGCGGCCGGCATAGCGGCGCGGCGCGGCCGAGGGCGCCGGCACCGTGGGGGCCGCGGGGGCGGGGGCAGGGCGGTTGACCGAAGACAGCATCAGCCGCACCCGGAAGCGGGTGCCGCGCCCGACCTCGCTTTCCACGGTGATCTCGCCGCCCATCACCTGGGCCAGCAGCCCGGCGATGGTGAGCCCGAGGCCGGTGCCCGGCTGGCTGCGCGCGGCGGGGATCGAGCCGCGCTCGAACGGCTCGAAGATGCGTTGCAGGTCGTCCGGGCGGATGCCGAGCCCCGTGTCGCGGATGGTGAAGACCGTCACTTGGCTGCGGTAGGTGACATCCAGGCCGACCTCGCCGGACGGCGTGAACTTGATGGCGTTCGACAGGAGGTTGAGCAGGATCTGGCGCAGGCGCTTCTCGTCGGTGGCGACCACCGCGGGCAGGGTCTCGGGCCGGGTGAAGCGGAATTGCAGCCCCGCGGCCGCGGCCTGGAGGCGGACCATGTCGACGATCTGGTCCAGGAAATCCGACAGCCGAATCTCGTTGCGGTGCACTTGGAGCCGCCCGGCCTCCATCCGCGAGATGTCGAGCAGGCCGTCGATCAGGCCCGACAGGTGCTGGGCGCTGCGACGGATCACCTGCAACCCGCGCCGCCGCTGCGCCGGGATTTCGGGATCGACCTCCAAGAGCTGGGCGTAGCCGAGCACGGCGTTCAGGGGCGTGCGCAGCTCGTGGCTGATGCCGACGACGTAGCGGCTTTTCGCGAGGTTGGCCGCTTCCGCGGTCTCCTTCGCCTCCTGCAGCTTGGCGTCGGTGATCTTGTGGGCGGCGATCTCGGCTTGGTAGAGCGCGGTCTGGCGCTCGGTCTCGGCCTGGGCGACGCGGCGGCTTTCTTGGGCAAGCACGAACAGCCACGCGACGATGCCGAGGATCAGCACGAGGATGAAGAACACGCTGGTGAGCGCCGCCCGCAGGATCTCGCGGTGCTCCGGGTGGCCACTGCTCGCGCCCGCGTGGACGATGCCGAGGATCAGCCCGATGACGCCGACGAGACAGAGCATCAGGGCGAGGTAGCGCCCGAGCGGCGCGCCGATCCAGGCGGCGATCGGGCCCGGCACGAACCGCCCGAGGCTCGCCTGGGCCTGGGCGTCGAGGCGCCCGTGCGGCTTGCACAGGTCGCCGCAGCGGGCGTCGAGCGAGCAGCACAGCGAGCAGATCGAGCCGCCATAGGCGGGGCACTGCGCCATGTCCTCGCCCTCGAACGGCAACTCGCAGACGCGGCAGACGATCTCGCCCGCTTGCGGCTCGGGCTTTCGCGCGATGTAGAAGCGCCCGCCCGTGCCCCAGGCGATCAGCGGGGCGGTCGCGAACGCGGCGGCGAGCGCCAGCAGCGGCGCGAAGGCGGCGGGCAGGGGCCCGAACACGCCGGCATAGGCGAGCCAGCCGAGCGCCAGGCCGAGCGCCATCGCCCCGGTGCCGACCGGGTTGATCGCGTAGAGATGGGCGCGCTTGAACTCGATACCCGGCGGCGACAGCCCGAGCGGCTTGTTGACGGCAAGGTCCGAGGCCAGCGCCCCGACCCAGGCCGAGACGACGACGGCGTAGAGCGGCAGGGTGCTCTCGATCGTCTTGTCGATGCCGAGTTCCATCAGCATCAGGGCGATGGCGACGTTGAAGACGAGCCAGACCACGCGGCCCGGATGGCTGTGGGTGAGGCGCGAGAAGAAGTTCGACCACGCGATCGAGCCGGCATAGGCGTTGGTCAGGTTGATCTTGATCTGCGACAGCGCGACGAAGCCGGCCATCATGAGCAGCGCGCCCTCGCGGGACGGCGTGACGTAGCCGAAGGCGACCGCGTACATCCGGGTCGGCTCGGCGGCCTGCGGCGCTGGGATGCCGTGGCCCAGCGCCAGCACCGCGAGGAACGCCCCGAGCAGGATTTTCAGGAGGCCCGGCACGATCCAGCCCGCGCCGCCCGCGAGCACGGCCGACCACCACGCGACGTCTCGCGGCCCTCTGGCCGGGGGGACAAATCTCAAAAAATCGACCTGCTCGCCGACCTGGGCGAGGAGCGCGAGCAGCACGCTTGTGGCGAGCCCGAACCGGAGGGGATCGAACCCGGCCGAAGCTCCGTCGCCGAGGCCGGGGAAGCTAGCCAGCGTGCCGAGCGAGGCCGGGGCGTCGGGGCTTGCCGCGATGAAGCCGAGCGGCAGGAGGTTCAGCGCGATCCAGACCGGCTGCGACCAGATCTGGAAGCGGCTGATGAGGCGGATGCCGTAGACCACCAGCGGGATGACGATCCCGGCGCAGAGGATGTAGCCGAGCCAGAGCGGCAGGCCGAAGCAGAGCTGCAACGCCAGCGCCATGATGGCGGCTTCGATGGCCAGGAACAGGAAGGTGAAGCTCGCGTAGATCAGCGAGGTCACGGTCGAGCCGAGATAGCCGAAGCCCGCGCCGCGGGTCAGCAGGTCCATGTCGACGCCGAAGCGGGCGGCGTAGACGGCGATCGGCGCGGCGGTGGCGAAGATCAGCGCGCCGACCAGCAGCACGGCGGCGAGCGTGTTGGTGAAGCCGACCGCCAGCACCAGCGTGCCGCCGATCGCCTCCAGCGCCAGGAACGAGATCGAGCCCAAAGCCGTCTGCGCCACCGCGAGCGCGCTCCAGCGCCGCGCCTTCTTGGCGGTGAAGCGAAGGGCGTAATCCTCCAGCGTCTCGTCGGCGACGAGGCGGTTGTAGGCACGCCGGATCGGAATGATGTGCTGGCGGCCGTTCATCGTGACTGGTGTCGCCGAACCCGTACGCGAACCGCCCGACGCGCCCCCGACCGGGCACCCGCCTTGGCGAAGGGGGCAGGATGCGCGCCCCGCCCTCACGCACGCAAGAGCCGTGCGCGCCGGTCGGGCGTGCAGGAGAATCCTCGATCGAAGGGCGGCCATCCTGCGCTCGGGCGACCGCCCGAGCCATACGCAGAACAGCGTATATGCTGCGATGCAAAGCACGGCCTAGCCTGCACCTCGTCGATCCGCGGCCGCCCCAAGAGCCGCCGGACGCGTACAGGGCTGGCAGAATGGCGAAGGACACTTCCGACACCGAGAACGGCCTGCGCTCGCCGCTGCGGCGCAAGCTCCTGATGGGCATGGCCGGCCTGCCCGCGCTGGCGCTGATGCCGCGGCCGTCCTTCGCCGCCGCGCCGACCTCGGCGGTCAACACCACCGGGCTCGCGGTCACCGACACCGAGGTGACGGTCGGCATCCTGCATTCGGCCACCGGCACGATGGCGATCTCCGAGACCGGCACGATCCAGGCGGAAAAGCTCGCCATCGCCCAGATCAACGAGATGGGCGGCGTGCTCGGGCGCAAGATCAAGGTGATCCAGGAGGACGGCGCCTCCGATTGGCCGACCTTCGCCGAGAAGGCCAAGAAGCTCTTGGTCAACGACCATTGCGCCGCGGTGATGGGCTGCTGGACCTCCGCCTCGCGCAAGGCCGCCCTGCCGGTGTTCGAGCAGTATAACGGCCTGCTCTACTACCCGACCTTCTACGAAGGCCTGGAGCAGTCCAAGAACGTCATCTACACCGGCCAGGAGGCGACGCAGCAGATCCTCGCCTCGCTCGATTGGGTGGCGAAGGAGAAGAGCGCCAAGACCTTCTTCATGATCGGCTCGGACTACATCTGGCCGCGCACCTCGAACAAGATCGCCCGCAAGCACATCGAGAACGTGCTCAAGGGGACCGTGGTCGGCGAGGAATACTATCCCCTCGGCCACACGCAGTTCAACTCGGTGATCAACAAGATCAAGCTCAAGAAGCCCGACGTGATCTTTGCCGACGTGGTCGGCGGCTCGAACGTGGCGTTCTACAAGCAGCTCAAGGCGGCGGGCATCGACCTCTCCAAGCAGACCCTGCTGACGATCTCGGTCACCGAGGACGAGATCGACGGCATCGGCGGCGACAACATCGCCGGCGCCTATTCGTGCATGAAGTACTTCCAGTCGCTCAAGAACCCGAACAACGAGAAGTTCGTCGCCGCCTTCAAGAAGATGTGGGGCGAGAAGACCGTGCTCGGCGACGTCACCCAGGCGGGCTACCTCGGCCCGTTCCTGTGGAAGATGGCGGTCGAGAAGGCCGGCTCGTTCGATGTCGACAAGGTGGTCGCGGCCTCGCCGGGCATCGAGTTCAAGGAGGCGCCGGAGGGCTACGTGAAGGTCCACGAGAACCATCACCTCTGGTCCAAGACCCGCGTCGCCAAGGCCCTGCCCACCGGCCAGTTCGAGGTGGTCTACGAGAGCCCCGAGCTGATCGAGCCGAACCCCTTCCCGAAGGGGTATCAATAACAGGCCCGCGACTTGCTCATCCGATCCCACCCACCGCCCTCATCCTGAGGTGGCCGCGCCAGCGGCCCTCGAAGGAGGGCTCCAGGGATCGCAACGACGTCCGGAGGCCTCCTTCGAGGCCTCCGCTTCGCTCCGGCACCTCAGGATGAGGGCTGTGGGCGGGATGACCGGCCAACGGCTCGCACGGGCCGGATCGGAGACACCTCCCATGTTCGGCGAATACTCGCTCGCAGACCTCAGCTCGATCTTCGTGATGCAGGGCTTCGCGGGGCTGATCCTGTTTTCGGTCTACGTGCTGATGGCTTTGGGCCTGGCGATCATCTTCGGTCAGATGGGCGTCATCAACATGGCGCACGGCGAGTTCATGATTCTCGGCGCCTACGTCACCTATCTGTGCTCCGGCTTCTTCCAAGAGCACCTGCCGGCGCTGTTCTCCGCCTACTTCTTCGTCGCGATGGCCCTGGCCTTCCTGGCCGCGGGCGCGCTCGGGATGCTGGTCGAGTGGGCGCTGATCCGCCATCTCTACAAGCGGCCTCTCGACACCCTGCTGGCGACCTGGGGCCTCTCGCTGATCCTGCAACAGGCCTATCGCTCGATCTTCGGCCCCCGCGAGGTCGGCGTCGAACTGCCGACTTGGATGATGGGCTCGATCCCCGTCACCGACTCGATCGAGGTGCAGATCAACGGCCTGTTCGTGATCGCGGTCACCACCGTCATCACGCTGGGCGTCGCCGTCCTGATCTACCGCTCGCGCTTCGGCGCGCAGATCCGCGCCGTGATGAGCAACCGGCCGATGGCGGGCGCGGTCGGCATCGATACCGAGAAGGTCGATCGCACCACCTTCGGGCTCGGCTGCGGCATCGCCGGCATCGCCGGCTCGGCCTTCACCATGATCGGCTCCACCGGGCCGACCTCGGGCCAGCTCTACATCGTCGACACCTTCCTGATCGTGGTCTTCGGCGGCGCGGCCAGCCTTCTCGGCACCATCGCCTCGGCCTTCTCGATCTCGCAGACCCAATCGACCCTCGAATTCTTCCTCTCCGGCTCGATGGCCAAGGTGCTCACCCTGCTCGCGGTGGTGGGAATCCTGATGCTCCGGCCGCAGGGCCTGTTTACCCTCAAGGTCCGTCGCTGAGGAGCGCCCCCGATGACGAGCCCGATCCAAAACCTGTCGAAGGCCGTGACGGTCAACGACAACCCCTTCATGAAGCCGATGGAATGGGTCAGCCTCGCGCTGCTGGCCTGCTTCATCCTCGTGGTCCTGCCGCTCGCGCTCGACGGCTTCCGCCTCAACCTCGTCGGCAAGTACCTCACCTACGCCTTCGTCGCGCTCGGCCTCGTCATCTGCTGGGGCTATGCCGGCATCCTGTCGCTCGGTCAGGGCGTCTTCTTCGGGCTGGGCGGCTACTGCATGGCGATGTACTTGAAGCTGGAGGCGTCCAGCGTCGAGAACACGAAGATCCAGTCGACGCCGGGCATCCCGGACTTCATGGACTGGAACCAGATCACCGCGATCCCGTGGTTCTGGCAGCCGTTCCATAGCCTGCCGCTGACGCTCCTCCTCGTGGTCGCGGTGCCGGTGGCCTTCGCCTTCATCATCTCGGTGGCGATGTTCAAGCGCCGCGTCGGCGGCACCTACTTCGCCATCATCACCCAGGCCATCGCCGCGATCCTGACGATCCTGATCGTCGGCCAGCAGGGCTATACCGGCGGCATCAACGGCATCACGGATCTGCGCACGCTCCACGGCTGGGACATCCGCACCGACTCGGCCAAGTTCATCCTCTACTTCGTCAACGGCGGGCTGCTGATCGGCTGCATCCTGATGGCGCAGTACGTCAAGAAGTCGAAGCTCGGGCGCATCCTCGTCGCCATGCGCGAGAAGGAGGACCGGGTCCGGTTCTCCGGCTACTCGGTGGCGGGCTTCAAGGTGTTCGCCTTCTGCCTTGCGGCGGCCTTCGCCGCAGTGGGTGGGGCGATGTTCACCCTGCAGGTCGGGTTCATGTCGCCCTCGTTCGTCGGCATCGTGCCCTCGATCGAGATGGTGATCTACGCGGCCGTCGGCGGGCGCCTGTCGCTGTTCGGCGCGGTCTGGGGAACGCTGCTCGTCAACTTCGCCAAGACCTCGTTCTCGGAAAGCTTCCCTGACCTGTGGCTGTTCGGTCTCGGCGCCCTGTTCATCGCCGTGGTGCTGGCCTTCCCCAACGGCCTCGCCGGCCTCTGGCGCGAGCATGTCGAGCCGCGCCTGTTCCGCAAGGCCAAGGGCCTCGCGCCGACCCCCACCCCCGTGCTGCCGGCCCACGGCGCCCCCGCCGAGTGAGGACGAGACCCATGAACGCGGCCATTCTCCCCTCCCTGCCGATCGGCACGCCGGCGGACGAAAAGAACTTCCTGCTCGCGGTCGAAGGGCTCACCGTCTCCTTCGACGGGTTCAAGGCGGTCAACGACGTGTCGTTCTACGTCGATCCGGACGAGATCCGGGTCATCATCGGCCCCAACGGCGCCGGCAAGACCACGGTGCTCGACCTGATCTGCGGGCGGACGAAAGCGAGTTCCGGCTCGATCAAGTACAAGGGTCAGGAGCTGACCAAGCTGTCCGAGAGCGCCATCGTCCAAGCGGGTGTCGGCCGCAAGTTCCAGACGCCCTCGATCTACGACGACCTGACGGTGTTCGAGAATCTGGAGATCTCGTTCCCCCGCGGGCGCTCGGTGTTCGGCGCGCTCACCTTCAAGCGAGACGCCGAGGTGCGCGACCGCATCCACGAGATCGCAGGGACCATCTTCCTCAAGGATCAGCTCGACGAGCGGGCCGAGTTCCTGAGCCACGGCCAGAAGCAGTGGCTGGAGATCGGCATGCTGCTGATCCAGGACCCGGAACTCCTCATGCTCGACGAGCCGGTGGCCGGCATGAGCGTCGGCGAGCGGATCAAGACGGCCGAACTCCTCAACCAGATCATCAAGGGCCGCTCGGTGCTGGTGATCGAGCACGACATGAAATTCGTCGAGGACATCGCCCACCGGGTCACGGTGCTGCACCAGGGCAAGGTCCTGTCGGAAGGCTCGATGGAGCGGGTCAAGACCGACCCGAAGGTCGTCGAAGTCTATCTCGGTCACTGAAGGACAGGCGAAGATGCTTCAGACCGCCGCCCCCCACGCCTCTCCCGTGCCGCCGGTCCTGGCCGGCGCCGCCCCGATGCTGGCGATCTCCGACCTCCACGCGGCCTACGGCCAGAGCGAGGTGCTGCACGGCCTCGACATCAATGTCGCCCCCGGTGAGATCGTCGCCGTGATGGGCCGCAACGGCATGGGCAAGTCGACGCTCATGAAGACCCTGATGGGCATCGTGCCGACGAAGTCGGGCCGGATCACCGTCGAGGGCACCGACGTGACGGCGATGAAGAGCCACCAGCGCGTGGCCGCCGGCCTCGCCTACGTGCCGCAGGGCCGGATGATCTTTTCCACCATGACGGTGCAGGAGAACATCGAGACGGGTCTGACCGTCACCAAGTCGCGAAAGGTGCCGCAGGACCTCTACACGATGTTCCCGGTGCTGCTCGAAATGAAGGGCCGGCGCGGCGGCAACCTCTCGGGCGGCCAGCAGCAGCAGCTCGCCATCGCCCGGGCCCTCGCCTCGAACCCGAAGGTTCTGCTCCTCGACGAGCCGACCGAGGGCATCCAGCCCTCGATCATCCGCGAGATGGGCCGCACGCTGAAGAAGATCCGCGACGAGCGCGGGCTCTCCATCGTCGTCTCGGAGCAGGTTCTGAGCTTCGCCATGGACGTGGCCGACCGGGTGCTCGTCATCGAGAACGGCTCGATCGTCCACGAGAGCTTACGGGCCGACATCGACGAGGCGCAGGTTGCCCGCTTCCTGTCGGTCTGACGGGGCTTCCCCTCCCCCTCGCAGGGAGACTGCGTCGAAAGACGCCGAGTTCACGACTTCACCAAAAGCGGCCGGACCCACCCCGGACACGCAACGGGAACGGCTGCGCAAAATCCAAGAGCGAAAATCCAAGAGGAGCGCGCGAAGGACATGCCCGAGACGCTGATCAAGGTCGATCTCACGCAATCGGCCTACGACAACGACATGGTGCACAATCGCTGGCACCCCGACATCCCGATGGTCGCGACCGTGAAGCCCGGCGACGACTTCATCGTCGAGACCTACGACTGGACCGGCGGCTTCATCAAGAACAACGATTCCGCCGACGATGTGCGCGACATCGACCTGTCGATCGTCCACTTCCTCTCGGGGCCCATCGGCGTCGAGGGTGCCGAGCCCGGCGACCTGCTGGTGGTCGATCTCCTCGACATCGGCGCCAAGCCGGAATCGCAGTGGGGCTTCAACGGCTTCTTCTCGAAGAACAACGGCGGCGGCTTCCTCGACGAGCACTTCCCCCAGGCCCAGAAGTCGATCTGGGACTTCGAGGGCATGTTCACCAAGTCGCGCCACGTGCCCGGCGTGCGCTTCCCCGGCCTGATCCACCCCGGCCTGATCGGCTGCCTGCCCGATCCGAAGATGCTGGAGACGTGGAACACCCGCGAGAAGGCACTGTTCGACACCAATCCGGAGCGGGTGCCGGCGCTCGCCACGCTCCCCTTCGGCCCGACCGCCCATATGGGCCGGCTCAAGGGCGAGGCGAAGGACGCCGCGGCGGCGACCGGCGCCCGCACGGTGCCGGGGCGCGAGCACGGCGGCAATTGCGACATCAAGGACCTGTCGCGCGGCTCGAAGATCTACTTCCCGGTCTACGTGCCGGGTGCGGGTCTCTCCATGGGCGACCTGCATTTCAGCCAGGGCGACGGCGAGATCACCTTCTGCGGCGCCATCGAGATGGCCGGCTGGGTCCATCTCAAGGTGAGCCTGATCAAGGACGGCATGGCGAAATACGGGATCCGAAACCCGATCTTCAAGCCGTCGCCGGTCACCCCGAAATACGACGACCACCTGATCTTCGAGGGCGTCTCGGTCGACGAGTACGGCAAGCAGCATTACCTCGACGTTACGGTCGCCTATCGTCAAGCCTGCCTCAACGCGATCGAATACCTGAAGAAATTCGGCTATTCGGGGGCGCAGGCCTACTCGATCCTCGGCACCGCCCCGGTCCAGGGCCATATCTCCGGCGTCGTCGATATCCCGAACGCCTGCGCGACCCTCTGGATACCGACCGGCATCTTCGACTTCGACATCAACCCGTCCGCGGCCGGGCCGACGAAGTTTTTGGATGGGTCGATTCAAATGCCGCTCTCGCCGGATCTTTGATCATGCCGGTCTACGATTACGCTTGCGAGAGCTGCGGCCCCTTCACGGTGCTTCGCCCGATGGCGCAGTTCAAGGACCCGCACGACTGCCCGGATTGCGGCGGGGCATGCCAGCGCGCCTTCCTCACCGCCCCGCGCATCGCCGGCATGGATGCGGGGCTCAAGGCCGCGCATGCCACCAACGAGCGCAGCCGCCACGAACCGCGGCGCTCCGGCAGTCACGGCGCGGGCTGCGGCTGCTGCTCGCCCAGAAAGGCGGCCTCCGCCCCCGCGGCTGCCAAGAGCTTTCCGAACGCCCGGCCCTGGATGATCAGCCACTAGAGCGCATTCCGACGAAGTGGACACCGTTTCGTCGAAAGAATGCGCTGCAAAACAAAGGGTTAGGACGTGACGAACCCCGAGGCGGCCGGCGCCATCCGGCCGCCTCGCGCGGCGAGGCCCAAACGGCCCGCCGCATGCATTCGGGAGGGAGCCTTCGAACGAAACCGCTCCGCGAGGGAGCCGCCGACCGTCACGACAAGCGGGGGATCACCCCGTGGTGACCGGCCGGCGCAGAGCACGGGTTGGGGACCGACAATGCGCAACGCGACGAGACGAGCACGACAACATCACCGGGGCCTGTCCGCCTCCGCCCTCCTGGCCGCGGGCCTCGCGCTCGGCGGGACAACGGCACAGGCGCAGCAGCCTTCGCCGGTCGGCCAGTTCAACGATCAGACGCAGCCGCGCACCGATCCCGCCATCGCCGCCAAGCCCGGCGACCCCGTCCGCGTCGGCCCGCTCGCCCC
>NZ_LMQV01000024.1 GCF_001425465.1 Methylobacterium sp. Leaf456 | reverse complement strand
TATGACGGCAATTCAGCCGCCAATAATAGTGATATATCATAATGCCGCATTATTTTACGCAAATGATTTACAACCGCCGCGCCGTCAAGGTCAGGATGTCATCCGCTTCGCGGCCCGGCCAGTCGGCGCCGCCAGCAGCACCCGCACGCCCTTGGCGGTGAGGATGCGCAGGTACGAGTCGAGCGTGCTGGTTTTGCCCACGCCGGGGCCACCGGTCATCACCGCGAGCTTCGCGCCGAGGAGCAGGTGGATCGCCTCTGCCTGGGACGGCGAGAGCGTCTTGCCGGTCTTCTGCTCGACCCATGGCCGTGCCTTGTCGAGGTCGATAGCGGGCCAGGGCGGTGGACCTGAGGCGCGATCGAGAAGAGCCTCGGCAATGGACCGCTCCGATCCGTGCAAGCCTCTGAGGAAGATACAGGCTTCCCCACCAACCGTGTCGGCGACCACATCCTCTCCGCGCGACAACTCCTCGGCCATAGCTGCTCTGATGAGCGCAGGCTCGACCTCTAAGAGCTTCTGCGCGAGCGCGGCCAACCGCTCGACTGGAAGACCGCAGTGCCCCTCATCCATCGCAGTCTGAAGGGCGAAGGAAACCCCCGCGCGTAGCCGCTGTGGTGCCTCCTTCGTCAGCCCAAGCCTCATCGCAATAGCATCGGCCGTGCGGAAACCGATGCCCCGGATGTCGCGCGCCAGCCGGTAGGGGTCCTCGGTCATCACCTTGATGGCTTCGTAGCCGTAGGTCTTGAAGATGCGCACGGCTCGCGCCGTTCCGACGCCGTGCGCGTGCAGGAACAGCATGATCTCGCGGACCGCCTTCTGTTCGGCCCAGCCTGCCACGATGCGCTCAGCCCGCTTCGGCCCGATGCCCTCGACTTCTTTCAATCGGTCTGGCTCGGCCTCGATGATGTCGAAGGTCGCCTCACCGAACAGGGCCACGATGCGTTTCGCCATGGCTGGACCGATGCCGCGCATGTAGCCGGAGGCGAGGTACTTCTCGATACCGTCCACGCCGGTTGGCGGCGTGACCTTGAGCGTGTCAGCCTTGAACTGGAGGCCGTGCTGACGGTCGGTGAACCAGATGCCTGTAGCCGTGATCCATTCGCCTGCGCCGATGGCAGGCGCATGCCCGATCACCGGCACGAGATCGCGCTTACCGCGCGCGTGGACCTTCAGGACGCAAAAGCCGCTCTCGGAGTTGTGGAAGGTTACGCGCTCAACCGTCCCGGCCAGCGTCTCAATGGGCATCCCGCGATCGACCTGCTGCGACCGCACCCTCTGGTTCATGGCACCGGCCCGGCTCCTACGACACGATCCATATAGCGGTTTGCCGCGTCGATGAGAGAGCAGGCGGTGAACTGCCGCTCGGCTGCTTGCGCGGAGAACGTCGTGTCAGCGCCGACCCATCAGCTTCCAGCCCAGATTGAATCCGGCCCGCGAACGCGGCCGTCCGCAGCAGCAGCCACACTACGGGTCGGCGGCAGACCTAGATAATGGCAACCAGCACCAGGGCCTCAATCATCGGCGATGCTCCGCGATCCGGTCAAACGTGGCGCTGGCTGCCGCAAATCGCGTTGTCGCCTGAGCTTTCTTCTCAATCGGCCAGCGATCCGGATGGTGGTGTTGGAGCAGCGCACGCCGAGCGGCACTAACGACCACCTGGTGCGCGGTGACGGTTAAGCCAACCAATGCGTAGAGCGCGTCCTGCTCATCATTCTCGATTTCCGCGAGCCGCCGTTCGAGGTCTGCAATTCGAATTAGGGAATGGTTGAGGTCTTCGCGGAGAGCGTCGGCCAGCGCGTGCGCCTCGTGAAGGTGGCGGCGTAGGCTTTCGTTCTCGCGGGCCAAGCCGTGGCGATCAGGTTCAATGCCGAGGATGCCATCTAGCTGGCTTAGGTTGCGCCGCATGAGGCTGGCGAGCCGCACCATGTCCGGCCGAACGGCGGCAAGCTGCGAAGGGCTGTACCGGCCGAGATCAAGTTCGTCGATTTCGATGATCATGGGCGAAAGAGCAGCCCCGACAGGACGTCGCCTCGCGCAATGATGCGACCGAACGCGTCTCGTGTCAGACCCTCGCGTGCGCTGTAGCGGCCGACGATAACACCCTGAGCGTTGCGGGCGATGACGAGGCCGGTCAGCCCATGGCGCTCGATCCTACCGACGATCACCCCGCTACGATCACGCAGCACCTCCTCGGCAGGAGAGGTGTCGTAGATGGCTGGCACATCCATCAGGCAACCTCATTCAAGGCGTTTTCAAGCTCAGCAACCGCGTCGGCGTCAGCCTGCCCCAGATCGTGGAAGCACCCATCCAGGGTATTGCCCCAACGATAAACGCCGAGAAGTTCGCTCAGGTCGCTCCGGTACGGTCCCGTCAGCGACGGGCCGACAACCAGGGCTCCCAAGTCCTGGAAGCGCCTCAGAACCCCGCGCTGCACGTCCGCCCGTGGATGCTTGTTTTTGGCGAGCTTGATGTCCGACACCGCCCACCGCCCATCCGTTATGGGCGTCAAAGAGACTGCAAGGGCGTGGTCCGTCCCATCCGCAGCGCGATGCACCACATCGTAGATGGCGAGCATTCCAAGTGCACACTCGGCGACCTTGTCGCCTGCGCAGTTGCCCATCCGTTTTCCGAACGCCCGCAGGTCATCTGCCGTAGCGAGCGGTCGCAGGCCCTCGGCGCCCATGAACGGCGCGGAGAGGCGATCTGCCCGCTCCAGCGCCTTGTGAGCGAAGGTGTCGATGCAGCGGGAGCCGCCGAGCGATCTGCGCAACGTGAGGGTGATCTCCTCATCCGTCATGGTCGAGGAGCACGAGCGGATAAGGCCGAGGAGCGCGTTCGCCGCCGTGATCTGCTTCGGCGCGACTGTAGCCTTGAGGACGTCGGGGTGGAGGAGGAGAGGGTCGAGACCTTGGGCGGCGCGAATCGTGCCCGACTTCAACGCCCCGCAGTACCTCAGCGCGGCGGCTTTGCGACTGTGGCGCTCATTCGTGAAAATGCGGAAAAGGACGGTGTAGATGTCCGGCTCCTTGAAGGGATCGAGCCCCGGCCCGTTCGATCCGAACTCCTCGATCCGGGCGAGGGCGCGCAGGAAGCCAGTGGGGACCTCGGAGGGAGCCACGCCGAACGTTGCGGCGACGATGTCTTTGGTACGGCGCCTGCTCAACGCGGCGCCCACCCCCTTCGCGCCTCTCTCGGTGATGTTGAGGCGCTCCAGAAATGCTGCAGTTTCATCGGGGGGCAGACAGGCAGCCGTAACGAATGCGGCCTGCCGTCGAAGTGGCCCAGCCACCGTCAGGTCGGCGATGAGGCCGCGCGCGCCCTCACGGTCGAGCCAAGAGAGATACGTCAGCGGCCAGCCGGTAATCGGATATGGGGTCTGTTCCCGCTCCCTCAGAAGCTGATGCTCCCGATCCTGCGGCTCGTTGCGTGTGGGCATCAGGCAACCGCTCCGCAACAAGCAGTCGATATCAATCCATCATCGTAATGAGCCAAGCGCAATCCTTCCGCAATCACTGAAGGAGCAGGGTCTCATGCTTCGCAAAACGCGCAAGCAAAACCGCTACGGCGTGCTGATGCGGATGATTGCTGAGGTTAATGCCGCATGCGGCGGCTGGGTCACAGCACGCCTCCGATCGCACGCGGAGGTCGCGTTCTGATTGTCGCCCACGATCACATTGACTACGGTCGCGATAACGAGGCCGAAGGCGCCGGGGTATGGGGACAACCAACGCGAACTTCGGCTTCTTGGAGGACTATGGCGTTACGTTCGTGGCGCTTCCGGCGCTCGCCGAGAGTTACTTCCGCACCGACCCCTCCACGGCGCTGTTCAAGCTGCGCCAGTTCGCTGAACTGCTGACCAAGGAGGTTGCAGCCCGTCAGGGGGTCTACAATCCTGATCGCCGCGACACGTTCGAGGCGCTACTCTCGCGCCTGTCATACGAGCGCATCCTGCCGCGCGAAACGGCCGATTTGTTCCACGTGCTGCGCAAGCTCGGCAACGACGCCGCGCACGAGGCCAGGGGCACGCACGCCGATGCGCTGTCGGCCCTGAAGGTCGCCCGGCAGATCGCGATCTGGTTCCACCGCACCTACGGTAACCGCCCGGACTTCAGGCCCGGCTCCTTTGTGCCGCCTGCGCCGCCGGTCGATGCCACGGCCCTCTTGCGTGACGAGATCGCGGCGCTACGCCTACGCCTCGCCGAAACCGAAGGTGCGGTCGAAGCTGCCAAGAGTTTGGCCGAGCAGGAAGCGCGCGACCGCGAAAACTTGAAGGAGCGCCTGTCCCGAGAGGCGGAGGAGCGCGTGCTTTGGGAAACTCTCGCGCAGGAGAGCGAGGCGGCGAAGGCTGAGATGGCCGCGAGGCTCGCCGCGCTCCAGGCCGAAGCGGTGCAGGCGCCCAAGGCCGAGACCCTCAAGCTGATCACGCGTGCCGAGGAGGCCGCCAAGCACATCGACCTCGACGAGGCTGACACCCGTGCCCTGATCGACCGGCAACTACAGGACAATGGCTGGGAGGCGGACACCCGCTCGCTGCGCTTCAGCGAGGGTGCGCGACCGGCCAAGGGTCGCAACCTCGCCATCGCCGAGTGGCCGACTAAAAGCGGCCCTGCCGACTATGCCCTGTTCGTCGGCACCACCCTAGTCGGCGTCGTCGAGGCAAAGCGCAAGCGCAAGAACGTCTCCTCGGCAATCGATCAGGCCGAGCGCTACGCGCGCGGCATTGTGTCGGTTGAGGGCGGCGCTCTCGCCGAGGGCGCGCCGTGGTTGGGCGGGCAACACGCTTACGCCGTGCCCTTCGTCTTTGCCGCGAACGGCCGCGTCTACCTCAAGCAGATCGAAACTGAGAGCGGAGTGTGGTTCCGCGACGTGCGAAATTCGACGAACCTGCGCCGCGCGCTCGTGGACTGGCCGACACCGGAAGGGCTTCTCGGCAGGCTGGCGATCGATGCGGGCGCAGCCGCCCAAGCGCTGAAGACCTTGCCGATGGAATTCGGCTTCTCGCTATGGGGTCACCAGCGTGAAGCTATCACGGCGATCGAGCAGAATCTGGAGGCTGGCCGCCGCGCCATGCTCGTCGCCATGGCAACCGGCACCGGCAAGACGAAGACCGCGATAGCGCTGCTCTACCGCCTGCTCTCGGCCAAGCGCTTCAGACGCGTCTGCTTCGTCGTTGACCGCTCCGCGCTCGGTACGCAGACCGAGGGCGAGTTCTCGACGACCAAGGTGATCTCGGGCCGGACCTTCGCCGACATCTTCGGCCTGAAAGGGCTCAAGGATATCACGCCCGACGCCGACACAAAGCTGCACGTCTGCACGATCCAGGGACTGGTCAAGCGCGTCCTGATGGCGCCCGCCCCGGAGCAGGCGCCGGGAATCGACCAGTACGATCTCCTCGTGGTGGACGAATGCCACCGAGGCTATCTTCTTGACCGCGAACTCTCTGACGCCGAGTTAAGCTTCCGCGACCAAGACGACTACATTTCGAAGTACCGGCGCGTGCTCGACCACTTCGATGCCGTGAAGATCGGCCTCACCGCCACGCCCGCGCTACACACCACCGATATCTTCGGCGAGCCGATCTACACCTACTCGTATCGTGAGGCCGTGATCGACGGCGTCCTGACCGACCACGAGCCGCCGATCCGGATCGAGACCGCGCTCGCGCGCTCCGGCATCGTCTTCGGCAAGTCCGACCAGTTGGAGATGCTCAACACGCTGACCGGCGAGATCGATCTCGCCCACGCGCCCGACGCGCTGAACTTCGAGGTCGAGCGGTTCAACAAAGCGGTTGTCACGCAGGAGTTCAACCGGGTCGTGACAGAGGAACTCGCCCGTCACATCGACCCGGCCTTTCCCGGCAAGACCTTAATCTTCGCCGCGACCGACGCCCACGCCGACATCGTCGTCGATCAGGTAAAGAAGGCATTTGCGGCCGAGTACGGCGGCATCGACGACGCGGCGGTGAAGAAGATCACCGGCAGCGTGGACAAGGTCGGCGATCTGATCCGCTCGTTCCGCAACGACGCCAACCCCAAGATCGCGGTGACCGTCGATCTGCTCACCACCGGCATCGACGTGCCCTCGATCGTCAACCTCGTCTTCCTGCGACGCGTAAATAGCCGCATCCTCTACGAGCAGATGATCGGCCGTGCGACGCGTCTCTGCCGCGACATCGGCAAGGATGTGTTCCGCATCTTCGACGCGGTGGACCTCTACCCGCACCTCCAGAAGCTCACCGCAATGAAGCCGGTTGTGGTCAACCCGACCATCCGCTTCGAGCAACTTGTCAACGAACTCGCCGACGCCGAAAGCGAAGCGCAGCGCGAGACCGCACGGGCGCAGTTGCTGGTCAAGCTGAGGTGGCATCTCAGACGCCTGCCGGGCGAAGCGCGCTCGCGCTTCGAGGCGGTGGCAATGGAGACGCCTGAGGCCGCACTTGGCCGTCTGCATTCGGCGCCGGGCGAAGAACTTGTCACTTGGGCGCAAGCGCATCGGGCCATCGGGCCGATCCTCGACTGGCGCTCGGACGACGGCACGCCGCGTCTCATCCCAATCTCGCACCACGCCGACGAAGTCGTCGCCGTCACGCGCGGCTACGGCGCGGCCGAAAAGCCCCAGGACTTTCTCGACGGGTTCAAAAACTTCGTAAACGAGAATGTGAACACGATCGCGGCGCTCAAGATCGTCGTACAGCGCCCGCGCGACCTCACCCGCGCCCAGCTACGCGAGCTTCGCCTCGAACTTGACAAGCGCGGCTTCTCGGAAGCCAACCTGAAGCGAGCCTGGAGCGACGCGAGAAACGAGGAGATCGCCGCTTCGATCATCGGTTTCGTTCGACAGGCAGCGCTTGGCGACCCACTCGTGCCCTACACCGAGCGGGTGGCGGCGGCGATGCGCAGGATCATGGGGCGGCAGACCTGGACCGACCCGCAGAAGCAATGGCTAAAGCGCATCGGCGATCAGGTCGCCAAGGAACTGGTCGTCGATCGAGAGGCGCTCGACCACGAGCCCTTCGCGAAGGACGGCGGCTTCAACCGTTTCAACAAGGTCTTCAACGGCCGGGTCGAGGCGCTGCTCGCGGATGTCAACGAGGAACTCTGGAAGCAGGCGGGCTGATGGAAACGGCAACACCCACCACGCGCGACATCGTCGCCAAGCTCTGGTCGCTCTGCCACGTCCTGCGCGACGACGGCGTGAGCTACAACGAGTACGTTACCGAATTGACCTACCTGCTCTTCCTCAAGATGCTGACCGAGACCGGCCGTGAGGAACGCCTTCCGGCGGGCTACCGCTGGAACACGCTCGTGAATCGCGCGGGCACTGAGCAACTCGACCACTACCGGCGCATGCTGCTCGACCTCGGCAACCCGAAGGTCGTTGCCGACCACCTCGTGCTGGCGATCTTCACGGACGCGCAGTCCAAGCTCAAGAAGCCGACTAACTTGAAGACTCTGACGACATACATCGACAAGCTCGACTGGTTCTCGGCGCGTGAGGAGGGCCTCGGTAACCTCTATGAGGGCCTCTTAGAGAAGAACGCGGCAGAGAAGAAGTCGGGCGCCGGGCAATACTTTACGCCGCGCCCGCTCATCGACTGCATCGTGCGCCTGATGAAGCCAAAACCCGGCGAGGTCATCCAGGACCCGGCGGCTGGCACGGCGGGCTTCTTGGTCGCGGCTGATCAATTCATCAAGCAGGCCACCGACGATCATTACAAACTCACCGAGGCGCAGGCGTTCTTCCAGCGTAACGGCGCCTACGGCGGTGCCGAACTCGTCACCGACACGCACCGGCTTTGCCTGATGAACCTGATGCTGCACGGGATCGAGGGCGGCGTTGGGCACGTGGATACGCTTTCGCCGGACGGTGAGGCGCTCGGCAAGGCCGACCTGATCCTAACGAACCCGCCGTTCGGCACGAAGAAGGGCGGTGGTCGGCCGACGCGCATCGATTTCTCGGTCACGGCCGAGACCTCGAACAAGCAGTTGGCGTTTGTCGAGCACATCGTGCGAGCCTTGAAGCCCGGCGGCCGGGCGGCGGTAGTCGTGCCCGACAACGTCCTGTTCGAGGATAATACCGGCCGTCGCCTGCGCACATGGCTGATGGACTTGTGCGACTTGCACACGATCCTGCGACTTCCGACCGGCATCTTCTACGCGCAGGGCGTCAAGACGAACGTGCTGTTCTTCCAGCGGGGTCAGACGGACAAGGGCAACACGAAGGTCGTGTGGGTCTACGACCTGCGCGCCGACATGCCCGCCTTTGGCAAAACACGTCCGCTCGCCGTGGCGGACTTCGCAGCTTTCGAAGCGAGCTACGGCGATGACCCGAACGGCGGTGCGGAGCGCAATGACCTCGGGGAGGCGGGTCGCTTCCGACGCTTTACGCGCGAACAAGTCGCAGCGCGCAACGACAATCTCGACATCGCTTGGCTCCGCGACACAGAGGCCGACGCGGAGGAGGGACTAACAGCGCCTGAGGACATCGCGGCCGCCATTATCGGGCACCTGCGGGCGGCTCTGACCGACATCGAGGCGTTGTCAGATGATTTTGAGGAAGATCAAACGCCAGTTGTAGTCATGCCGGAGGCGGCGGAATGACCGAGGTCCCTAGTGGCTGGGTGCTTACCGAGATCGGCAAGGTCGCTCGCATTGAGACAGGCAGAACCCCCAGCAGGCAAGATGCAAAATTTTCTGGCTACATGATTCCCTTCTTCAAACCGGGCGATCTGGATAAGGAAGTATGCATCTCTTCGGCAGAAGAGTATGTTAGTGAGATTGAGGCACAGACAGGCCGTATTCTTCCGCCGAACACATTGCTGATTTCATGCATCGGCAATCTTGGAAAAGTGGCGCTTACTTCTGTTGATTCGATATGCAATCAGCAGATCAATGCAATTCTCCCGACTCCGATTTTTGAGACAAAATTCCTTTTTTACTGGAGCCTCACAATAAAAGATTGGATGGAAGCCAACTCATCTGCCACCACCATCCGTATAATCAATAAGGGGCGCTTTTCAGTGGCCCCGATCTTAGTACCGCCACTGGTCGAACAAAGCCGCATCGTTGCCAAGATCAACAGCCTTTCGGCGAAGTCGAAGCGCGCGCGCGACCATCTCGATCATGTGCCGAAGTTGATTAGTCAGTATAAACGCGCTGTTCTTGCCAAGTTTTTCGGCATGCAATGGAATGGCGAAAAATTCGTTCACACTTTCCCTGTGCGGGAACTTTCCTCCATCGCCGACATTCAGAGCGGGATCGCGCTCGGTAAAAAGCGTTCGATTGGTCAAAAGTTGGTTTCGCGTCCCTATCTCCGCGTCGCGAATGTCCAGCGCGGGTGGATCGCAGTAGATGATATAAAATATACTGACGTAACTCTGGAAGAAGCGCATCGCTTGATGCTTCTTCCGGGTGATATTTTGATGAATGAGGGTGGGGATAGAGACAAACTCGGACGTGGCTGGGTATGGTCTGGAGAAGTTTCGAATTGCATTCATCAAAACCATGTATTCCGCGTTCGCTTGAACGAGAAAAAATTCCCTTCGCGCTTCATATCCTACTTTGCTAACGAGTTTGGGCGATTTCATTTCTTCGCTGAAGGCAAGCAGACGACAAATCTCGCTTCCATAAGCAAATCAAACCTTTCTACGTTGTTAGTGCCCCTCCCGACTGTCGAAGAGGCTGTGTGCATCATGGCTCGCATAGAGACTACTTTTTCGATGATTGATCGGCTTGCCGCTGAGGCGGCCAGCGCCCGAAAGCTTATTGACCACCTTGATCAGGCCGTCCTCTCGAAGGCGTTCCGGGGCGAGCTTGTTCCGCAGGACCCAAACGACGAACCGGCGAGCGTACTGCTGGAGCGGATCGAAATCGGAAGGGCAGGAACGACATCACAGAGTCGAAGGCGCGGTCGTCCGAAGGCGGTTCCGGCCTGATGACGATCCCTGATTTCCAAACACTCATGCTCCCTGTCTTACAGCAGGCCGCAGTGGGCGAGGTGCGCATCGGCGACGTTGTCGAGCGCCTCGCCGATGAGTTCAACCTGACGGCAGAGGATCGTTCGCACCTGCTGCCGTCCGGCCGTCAGACGACATTCGCCAACCGAGTGCATTGGGCCAAGAGCTACCTGGGCAAGGCAGGGCTCGTCGAACTCACGCGTCGCGCTCACTTTCGCATTACGGATCGCGGGCGGGACATTCTGAAAAGGCCGCCCGAGCGGATCGACATCAGGTTCCTGTCGCGCTTCCCAGAGTTCCAGACCTTTCGGGCGGCGCAAGCCGATCAGGCCGGAGAGGCGGAGGTTTCGATCATAGCGGCAGACGCCGCCGGAAGCCTAGCTCCGGACGAGGTGATGCGCGCCTCCGGTCGTCAGCTTGACGCTGCGCTCGCCAGCGATCTGCTCCAGCGCGTCGTAGCTGGCACGCCCGCTTTCTTCGAGAGCCTCGTCGTGCGCTTGTTGATCACGATGGGATACGGCGGCTCCGTCACCGATCTCGGCCGAGCGCTCGTCGGCCGGTCGGGCGACGGCGGCGTGGACGGCGTAATCGACCAGGACCCGCTCGGGCTCGACCGCATCTACGTGCAAGCCAAGCGTTACGCGAACGACAACAGCGTAGGCGCCTCAGCCATCCGCGACTTTTTCGGCAGCCTCGACCGCTTCAAAGCAACGAAGGGCCTGTTCGTCACGACGTCCTCGTTCACCTCATCCGCGCGCGAAACGGCTGACCTGCTGAGCAAGCGCATCGTGCTGATCGATGGGGAGCAACTCGCCCGCCTGATGATCCGCCATGGCGTCGGATGCCGTGTGGAGGAGACGTTGACCATCAAGACGCTCGACGAGGAGTTCTTCGACGGCTGACCCATTTTGCGATTCCGCGATCAGTTTTCACGACATTCTCTTGAACTCGCCTTGTGAAACCCGACGAAAAGCGGGTAAGGCAACGTTCAATAACGGGTTCCGGTCAGCCACCACACGCCCGGAGCGATCAAAAATACTTGCGGGATCGACAAGCTGTGCTCTCATCGAAAGATGCTTGTCTTCCAGCCACCGAATCCCAAGACAGCCATGCATGAATCGGCCATATCGACGTCATTGATCGACCGGGCAGCGATCTTCTCGAACATCCTCAAGCGCCAAGCCCTCCGCCGTGAAGCCCAACTGCCGCTCCTCGACATCCGCGCCGAGTACGAGCACGCCGTCGAGCAGGCTCTCTGGCGAGCGCACGTCGAGGAGCATGGTGAGGCCATTCGCGCCGAGGTTCTTGCTGAGCTTCGCGCGAAGCATGGACCTCGGTTCGGTGGCAGCGTTGGAGGTTTGTGGGCGATCCGGCTACTGACAGGGCGACGGTTGGCGGATATGTTCACGGCTAAGACTTGAACCCGCTGTTGATCGGTTCCGGTTGAGACGCCTCCGTCCGTGAGGCGTCGCGGGGTCGCCCCCCCCGCGCCTTGACACCTCAGTCTTGCACCGACGCATCCGTGATCTGCACCAGCTTCTTCGCGCGCATCGACGGGAGGAGCCGGTAACAGTTTACTCAGGTCTTGTGGTCTTTTTACGGACTTGTTTCGGCCTCGTGAGAGGTATTTTAGTGTCACCAACGTCCAATTCAGTTCGATCTTCAGCCTCCTCGACGCGTTTAGCCTCCTCACTCGCACCGTTTGTGCTCGCACGATGCTCAGCAACTATCTCGTTGATGATTTCGTGTACATAATACCATTCGATATCATCTTTTTCAAAGAAGTAATCTGACTCAGGTATGACGACTTGCGTGATGAAATACTTGCATTCCCTATCCCATCTTCTTGTATCAAATTTTCCATAATCATCAAGCTTTACAAGCTTAACCCATTTGAGACTCAACGTTGGTGCGTGAGGTTCGATAATATTTCTGAGGCTTGTAGCCATTTTTTCCCTCTCGCAATCTTCATAAGCAATCTTGAGCGCATGCTTAATGCCCATATCGGGTTTTGTTGTTTTCATAATTTCGATGGCGGCGGCAATATGATCGGACAATATGATGTCGTTGGGGACTTGACTCAAAATCGCACATTCTCGATTGCTATCTATGACGCTTGAAGCGCGCTCTACAGCGACGAAGTGAGCCAACCGTCTGCAAATATCAACACGGCAGTAAAACCTAAATTCTTCTACAATTTGCTTTATATCTTGCTCGGTTGGATTTATTAATTCTTGCTCTGCCTTTATTATTGCCGTTTCTTTCTCCTGGTGCCCCTCAACAATTTGATACTCGATTTGGGGTGCTGCCGTATTTCTCTCCTCATTTTTTCCTTCCATTAAGCTTTCGCGAAACACGTTTTTGAATCTAGTCCATGTCCAGTGCGTCATGTCGAGCCTCCCGACGTGCATTGAGCACAAATAATTGTTGCGACCCACTCAAGAAGCATTTTGTGCACAGGAGCATCGCGGCCGAGATCGACGAGGCGCTGAGCAACGGTGATGGCGATCTCGCCCACAGCTTCCTCGACCTCGCCGATGAGCAAGGCGTCAAAGTCGATGCCGAACGACGTTCGCGAATCGGAACTCTCACTACAGCACCTGAGGTCGATGCCGGAAGGAGCCTCCTGGACGGAGTGGCGAGAGGGACCTCCAGCACATGGACGAGCATGGCGAGTTCAATTACATCCGACATCGTCGGCATCAGCGACTTACGCGATCTTTGGCAGGAAGGCGGCAGGCTTATCCAGGGCGAGCCCTACGACAAGGTCATCCTCGGCCTCTCGACGGATGGCCTCGCGCTAACTGGCCTGACGGTCATGTCTCTTTTGCCAAGTGGCGGCGGCAGCATCGCTCCCAAGGCCCCTGTCACGCGGGCATTGAGCCTGCTCAAGGCCGCTCGCCGAGCGGGCGTGCTGTCGCGTGAGTTGATCGAGAAGTTCGGCGGGATGGCGGTCGTGGCCATGGACAAGGCGGCTCTGAAGGAAGCGGTGGTGGCCGCTCGCGCCTTCAACCTAGCAGCAGCCCAGCAGGCTGCTTCGAGGGCCGTTGGTCCAGGCGCCATCCGCATAATCTCGACGATGGGAGATGATGTGGTCGCGCTTCAATCTCGGATCGGCCAGCGAGGTGCTGCTCAAGCGCTCAGCGTTGTACGCGACGCGGGTGAGCTTGGCCGAGTTCGCCGTTTAGCTGAGGCAATGGGTGGTAGAACACAAGCGGCGCTCAAGATATTGGGATCGGCTGCTCTGGTCCTCGGCGACGTGGTGGGTTTGCTGTTGCAGGCGGTCGGGCTGGCCGTAGGTTGGATGTTGATGGCCGCACTGACAGCGCAACGAATCGGGATGGTAATCGGGCGCTCGATTTAGGCCCGGATTTCAACTAAAAAAACAGAACAACATTCGACGACATTAACGCTTTGAAGCGAGGTCATTATGTCAGAAACCGAAACAAAAAAAATTTATTCTAGTATTAGAGAGTCTCTAGCAACGAAAAGATATTTTCCAAACATATCCATTCTTGGCGAATTTTCTCCCGAGTCGCAAACGCTACATATCAAGGAAATATCAGCAGGCGATCTTCGAGACCTTTTCGCCGCCGAGGCTACCGTCGAATTTTGTCGTAGATCAGCAATACTGTTTCATGAATTCACCCATTGGGCTGACATGGTAGGCACATTGCGGGGACGTTCTTATCTAAGGAAAATCTATGAATGTCACAAATTGCTGGGTGATAAGAGGCAGCCGACTGACGAGCGCAAGTTTTTTAAGTTTATTGATTTACATGATGAGTCGAGAAGGCTGATGATGCCTAAGTATTATCGCGTCCTGGAAAGCGCATCCGAGAGGCATAGAGCAGCAGACAAATGGATCGCGGAATTGAGCGCAGGTCGTGAATTCGACTCGCTCGGCAAACTTGATGATAGTAAACCAATTCTTTTTGTAAGATTTCGCGATAAGGAGACGCACGAGTTGCTGGTTCGCCAGCCAGTTGTTGCAGGCGCACTGTGGGAGGTTAATGCTGTTTGGTCGGAGATGATGACAAATCAAGAAAATGTGGCCCAGTTGCCTGATGGAACGGCTATAGTTGAGGAATATCGATTGAAAAGGGATTTTGAACAAAGTTATTTTAACAAAGATTTGACAATATACAGCGCACCAGCCCACTTACTGTCATATTTTGCCGAAATTGAATGTATTTACGATACCTATCGCCTGTCGGCAATCATTGCTCATTGCATACTTAACCTGTCCACCGAGCAATATAAGAAACTACGGCTACCATCTGTCATGAGTCCGTGGAGGGAATTGTTTCGAGGATTTATTAGAACTGAAAATCCGGCATTTGCGTATGCAGTTGTGTGCGCCAATGCATCAGTGTGGAAGGCTGGCAGCAATGAGTATGACTGGCTTGATTCCGCACTAGCGAAGAGTGGTTTGCCTAATTCTGCGCAAATATTTGATAATGCACTTGCGATAATGCAAGCGGCCGGACCGATTCAGCACTCCGATCGCTACGACACAATGATGTCCTATATTTTAAGCCTTGGGCCACAGTTATTGAATGCGCGCCGATCAGAGCCTCATCCAGCCATAACGCCTAGCATAGTTACAAAATATAGCCTTGTGACTCCTGGAGTATTTGATGAAGACGGGGACATATTCAATCTAGGCGACAACCAATTCGATTATGAAAAATTCGACCCAATGTTTATGTGGGAGGCAGACAATAAATTGTTTACGTGGACCCAGAACTTTCTCGGCGCATGCCGGACCTAGCGCCACCAAAGTTTCGAGCGAGGTAGCTGTGGGAGGTGTGGGCGGTGTCTTTCAACGCAGCTTCCTTAGGACCTACGTTCGCTGCTCAGGGCGCGGGGTGCTCGATCTCCGCTTGAAGTGCGACCTGGGCGCAGCACGACGGAGTACCGGTTCGTTGACCTGCCACCCGAGCCTCCCACAGCGCCCACGCCTCCCTCGGCTCCCCTCCTGCTCCCGCAGCCCAGGGAGACCCGCCATTAGCTGGGGCTCTGGGGCGAGGCCATGTCAGTCGCCTCTGTCCCAAAATCCTGGTCGTTTTCGGCGCCGGTTTTCCTTCGGTGGCGGCCCGGTTTTTTGGTGGTCCAGAACCATCTGGTTCCGGGACAGGAAAAGCTTGACGGACTCGCGATCCGTGGCAGCCTCGAAGGATGCGGATCAACGTCGAACTCCAACATGCTCTGGCGCTGTCTCGGGACCGCTACGCTGGCGACAGCGACGTGCTGACCGAGAGCCGGTCGGCTGGGGAGGACACGGCGTCGGTCGAGTGGTGGGAGTTGGATGGCGGCGGCAAAGGCGATCGAGGATGGCGAGGGCGGCGTGACGGCGCTGCCTTGGCGGCCTACCGTGATCTCGCACAACACGCGGTCGAGCCGGTCGCAGAGAACGAGTTCCCGGTGGAGTTCGCCTTCCGAGATGGCTGGGGGCGACCGGACAAGGACATCATCAAGCAGGGCCTGCGTCGCGGTTACCTTGCCCCCGTGCTTCAAGATGGTCGCCTCACGCGGTTCCGGATCACGGTAGAGGGCGCGACGCTTCTGAACGCTCTTGGCCTGGACGCCCGTGCATGACGCGCGTTGCGATCTACGCCAGGACCTCCACCGACAAGAACCAGACGACCGAGAACCAGCTTCGGCAGTTGACTGAGGTCGGCCTGCGGCTGGGCTGGACGGTCGTGGCCGTCCACACAGACGAGGGCGTCAGCGGTACGAAGGGCCGAGACCGGCGACCGGGCTTCGACGCTCTGCTGCGTGGGGTCGCGCGTCGGGAGTTCGACCTCATCGCAGTCTGGTCGATCTGTCGCCTCGGACGATCGCTCCAGGACCTCGTCGGCTTCCTGGCTGAGGTGCAGGCACGCGGCGTCGGCCTCTATTGCCATACGCAGGCGCTCGACTCGACGACTCCGTCCGGCCGGGCGCTCTTTGGCATGATCGCCGTCTTCTCCGAGTTCGAGAGAGCAATGATCCGCGACAGGGTCCTGGCAGGCTTGGAGCGGACCAGGGCCAAGGGTACTCGCCTCGGCCGCCCGCCGATGGAAGCGGGACAGGTCGAGGCGATCCGCGCGCTGCTGATCGCGGGCACCGGCATCCGGGAGACGGCTCGCCGAACCGGCGCCGGAGCCTCGACCGTCCAGCGCATGCATGCCGCGATGGAAGCTGAGCGAGGCCAGAAGAGCAACCGCCTAGAGAGGCCGGGGCGTGCCCCGGCCTTCGGCATCAGCCCCGCGTAATCTGAGCGCGAATCTGGTCCAGGAGCAGAGCAGAGGCACTCTTGTGCTGCTGGTCGGTCGTAGCCCCTGGGAGCGGAAGAGGTTTTGAAGGCGGAGGGATAAGGCCGTCCCGCCTAAGCGTCCACTCGTGCTGGTCCATGTAGGTCGAGTTGAAGAAGTTCCAGTCGTCCTTCCGGGCAAAGACGATTACAATCTTATGATTGTGCCACTCCAAGTGCCACTTGTTCCGGCAGTTGCGCGTCGCAACATTTGCGTGCTTGGACAGAGACGTGATGAGCATCCTGACCTTGACGGCGCGGCGGTTGTAAATCATTTGCGTAAAATAATGCGGCATTATGATATATCACTATTATTGGCGGCTGAATTGCCGTCATA
>NZ_LMQV01000023.1 GCF_001425465.1 Methylobacterium sp. Leaf456 | reverse complement strand
ACACGATCGTCCGATCCAGTCGCCCGGATCAGCGTGCCGCCCCATCAGTCACGAAGACCGTCGGTTCGCTGTGCCGCCCAAGTGGTGGGCCGCGGCGCCCCGTCGGTGACGTGCTTCTACGAGGGCACACCGCCCCCGTCAATCGGAAAAACGAGAAAAGTGCGAGAAAGGCCGCCACGGGGCCTCCCGGCGCAGCGGCGGCCCCATCCAGCAGAGGGGTGCGCTCAAAACCCCTTCTTCACCTGAGCCAGAGCCGCGGCGAGCCCCTCGGCCACCCGCTCGCGCTCAGCCGGGTCGGCGTCGCGGGCGACGACGACGTGCTCGCGGCGGGAGATCAGGGTAAGGCGGCGCAGGCCGAACTCCTCGTCGTCGAGGCGGGCGAGCTTGGTCCAGAGGGGATTGAAGCGCCATTCGCGCCGGCCGCCGCGGGGATCGATGCGGGCGAGCGAGACTTCGAGGGGCGAGATCGCCACCTCCTCGAACGAGCGGCCGCGCTTGAAGCTGACCTTCAGCGCCACGTAGAGCGCCAGCATGTCGAGGCCGAAGAAGCCGGCGATGGGCCAGAAGCCGGCCCGCCAGCAGGCGATCGAGGTTACGAGCGAGACGGCGCAGCACAGGATCATCACGATCCGGAAACCGTCGCGACCGAGCGATTGGTTGGGGCGGATGACGGCCGTGTAGAGCGGTCGATCGAAGATCGCCGGGTCGAGGCCGTCGGGATGCGCAGAGAGGTTGCCGCTGACCATGCAGGCAATATAACGCGCCGATGCCTCCGAGAAAGCCTGCGCCGCGCATTTCCGATACGGAACGCGCCCAACCGAAACCTGTCGTCGGCAAAGCGAAGGGGACATCACCAGGCAAGCCTGGCGCGAGCCTCGGCCCTGTCCTGAAGGGCCGCATCGAGACGGCGCCCGCGGCGGTGGGCGACGAGACCCTGGTCGAAATCTTTTCCCGTCTGCACGAGGCCGACCCGGAGCCGCGCTCGGAACTTCATTTCCAAAATCCGTACACGCTGCTCGTCGCCGTGGTGCTCTCGGCCCAGGCCACCGACAAGAGCGTGAACCTCGCCACCGAGCCGCTCTTCGCCATCGCCGACACGCCGCAGAAGATGCTGGACCTCGGCGAGGAGCGGGTGCGCCATTTCATCCGCACCATCGGGCTGTTCAACACCAAGGCCAAGAACGTCATCGCGCTCTCGCGCATCCTGGTGGAGCGGCACGGCGGCGAGGTGCCGCGGGAAGCGGCCGAACTGGAGGTGCTGCCGGGCGTCGGCACCAAGACCGCAAGCGTGGTGCTCAACGTCGCCTTCGGGGTGCCGCGGATCGCGGTGGACACCCACATCTTCCGGGTCTCGAACCGGATTCCGCTGTTTTCCGCGCCGACGACCGACAAGGTGCAGGCGGGTCTCGAAGCACGGGTGCCGGAACCGTACCGGCTCAACGCGCATCACTGGCTGATCCTGCACGGGCGATACACCTGCAAGGCAAGGCGGCCGGATTGCCCGCGCTGCCGCATCGCCGACCTGTGCGGCTACCCCTCCAAGACGACAGACCTCACGCCCATATCGAGCTGAACCTTTTCGGCGCGCCGGCTCCCGCCGCAGCCCTGCGGCCATTGCCGTGCAAGGCCAACGCGTTGTGCTGCAAAGCCCGTTCCGCTACAGAGATGCTACGGCGGCCGGGACTATTTCCCGTGGACTGTTCGGGTCCCTGGGAATGGGCTCCGGCCACCCACCCGCCAGACGGGTCGCCGCGCCGCGGATTCGCTTCACAGGCCAGTTCGGAAGGAGCCCCGGCCCCATGGACTTCCTCAAACCACGGTACACGCCTATGAACCGCCGCCGTCGCATCTACGAGGGCAAGGCGAAGGTCCTCTACGAGGGACCCGAGCCGGGGACGCTCATCCAGCACTTCAAGGACGACGCGACCGCCTTCAACGCGAAGAAGCACGAGGTGATCGACGGCAAGGGCGTGCTGAACAACCGCATCTCCGAGTTCGTCTTCCAGCACCTCAACGACATCGGCGTGCCGACGCACTTCATCCGCCGGCTCAACATGCGCGAGCAGCTGATCCGCGAAGTCGAGATCATCCCGCTCGAAGTGGTGGTGCGCAACGTCGCCGCCGGCTCGCTGGCGACGCGGCTCGGCCTGGAGGAAGGCACCCAGCTGCCGCGCTCGATCATCGAGTTCTACTACAAGAACGACCAGCTCAACGACCCGATGGTGTCGGAAGAGCACATCACCGCCTTCGGCTGGGCGACGCCGCAGGAGATTGACGACATCATGGCGCTGGCCATCCGCGTCAACGACTTCTTGTCCGGCCTCTTCCTCGGCGTCGGCATCCGCCTCGTCGATTTCAAGATGGAGACCGGGCGCCTGTGGGAAGGCGACCTGATGCGCATCGTCGTGGCCGACGAGATCTCTCCGGATTCCTGCCGGCTGTGGGACATCAAGTCCTCGGACAAACTCGACAAGGACCGCTTCCGCAAGGATCTCGGCGGCCTGATCGAGGCCTATACGGAAGTCGCCAAGCGGCTCGGCATCATGTCCGAGAACGAGAAGGTGCAGACCAGCGGGCCGCGACTGGTGCAGTGAGCCTCACCGCGGCTCGGCCGGTGCTACACCGGTCCAGCCGCGGCGCACGGCGACATGGGTCGAGAGGTCCGGGTCGAGCCCCGGATGATAATGGGGGTCCTGCGCGAGCAGCGGCCCCCATCGCTTTTTCAGCGCCACGATCTCGGCGGCATGGCGGGCGGCCGATGCCGGCGAGGGGCGGCGGCTCGCCGATTCGCGGTGGTGCAGCACCGCGCCGCCGACGAAGAGCGTGCGTGAGCCCGCCGCGTTCAGGCGCAGGCACAGGTCGAGATCGTTGAAATCGACCGCGAACGCCGGATCGAAGCCGCCGATTTTTTGGAATTTTTTCGCTTCGATCACGAGGCAGGCGGCCGTCACCGCTGCGACCGAGCGGGTGGCGCGCAACGCGGAAAAGTAGCCCGGAGCGTCCGTCGAAAAAAAACGGTGGCTGTGGGTGGCGAGCCCGCCGGTGCCGAGGACGATGCCGCCGTGCTGGATGCGGCCCGCGCCGTCGATCAGCCGGGCGCCGACAGCGCCGATCTCGGGGCGCAGGGCCTCGCGCACCATTCGCTCCAGCCAGTCGGGCTGCTCGGCCTCGACGTCGTTGTTGACAAAGGCGAGCACGCTTCCGCGGGCCACCTGGGCCGCGCGGTTGTTGATGGCGGCGAAATCGAACGGGCCGGCGCAGTCGAGGATGCGGGCAGCGCCCGCGGTGCGCAGCTCCTCGAGATAGGCGAGCGTTGCCGGCTCGCGACTGCCATTGTCGCAGATCAGGATGTCTTTCGCCGGCCAGTCGGTGCGGGCGCGCAGGCTCTCGATGCAGGGTCGCAGCAGATCGAGCCGGTCACGGGTCGGGACGATCAGGCTGACGCGGGGGCGCGGCACCGGAAGGGGCCGTTCCAGGCGGATCACGCCGTCCGGCTCGACGAAGGCGAGGGTGTCGCCCTCCCCCGCCCGGTCGAGGTCGTGCCGCACCGCCTTGAGCCGGGCGCGGCGGGTCTCGGCGCGGGCCCCCTCCCCTCCCCCGTCGCTGGGACACGTTGAGCGCGAGAGCTGGCGCGGCAGGTGGCGTACGGCGCCGAGGCCATGACGGGCATGGAGATCGAGGGCCATGTCCAGAGTCAGGGCACCGGGAACCGGGTCGATCGCGGCCGCGCTCGCACGGCGCAAAATCAAGACCGGGCCAAGCCAATCGACCGCGCGCAAAAAGTCGGGATCGAAGGCGGGGCGCAGGAGCGGCAGCCAGGGGTTGCCAGGCCGGGTGCGGACAAGGGCGTCGCCGTAGAGGGCGTGGAGCGACGGATCGGCGAAGGCGGCGGCGATGGCGGCGGCGGCGCCCGCGACGAGGCTGTGGCCGGGCGCCGCGAGGAGGACGAGAGGCGAACCCTCGGGCGCGATCCGGACGGAGTCGTGGGGCGCCGGCTCGATCCGCTCGATGCCGTGGCGGGCGAGTTCCCCGTTGGGCTCAGCGGCCGGAACCGGGCCGGGCCATTCCAGGCGGTGATGCGCGCCGGTCAGCGCGGCGAAGGCGGTGGCGGCCCGCACCCGGCGGCCGGTGAGGCGGGCGGCCAGGATCGGCAGAAGCCGCAACGGGTGCCGGGCCGCGCGGACAAGGCGGCGAAAGAAATTCGGCGCGGGCTCGGCGGCGAAGAGCAGGGCGTCGGGGAGCGGCGCGCCCGTCATTCGAGATCCTCGCCGAAGGTCGTGAGCGACAGGGCCGGGTGATAGTACGGATCGTGGCGGATGGTGTCGCGCCAGCGCTCGGCGAAGGCCGCGGCCTCCCGCTCGAAGCGTTGGCGGGCCTCACCGGTCGGACGGCCCCGGCTCACCGATTCGAGATGGGACAGGACGGCATGCGGTGTCCAGACCGTCTTCCAGCCTTTCGCCCCGAGGCGCAGGCAGAAATCCACGTCGTTGAAATCGACTGCGAAGGTCGCGGCGTCGAACCCGCCGACGGCCCGGTACTTCTCACGCGTCACCGCGAGGCAGGCTGCGGTGACGGCGGAAACCTCGTGGGCGACGCGCATCCGGCCGAGATGGCCCGGCGCGGCGGCGGGGCGGCGGCGCAGGATGTGGCCGGCCTCGCCGCCGAGGCCGACGACGACGCCCGCATGCTGGAGGCGCCCGTCCGCGTAGAGAAGCTTGGCGCCGACCGCGCCGACCTCCGGCCGCAGGGCCTGCACCACCATGGCGTCGAGCCAGTCGGGGCGCAGCACCACCACGTCGTTGTTGAGCAGGACGAGGATGTGTCCGCGGGCGATCTCGGCGCCGCGGTTGACCATGGCGGCGAAGTTGAAGGGGTGCGGGAAGGGTTCGATGCGCACGCGGGGATCGGCCCGCAGCTGCTCGTAGAGCGCGAGCACCGCCGGGTTGGTCGAGCCGTTGTCGACGATGATCAATTCGATCGACGGGTAGTCGGTCCGCTCCAGCACGTCGGTGGTGACGCGGGCGATCAGGTCGAGCCGGTCGCGGGAGGGGATGACGATGCTGACTGGAGGCGCCGGATCGGGCCGCGGACGGTGCAGGTCGAGGGCGCCGTCGCGGACCACCGGGCGGGCGGGATCGCCGGCTGCGGACAGGCGCGCTTCGAGGAGCGCGGCGCGGCGCGCGGTATCATAGGGCAGGTGCGCGCGGCGGCACAGGATGCGCGGGCGATGGACGACGCGGGTCGCGCCGCACAGGTCGAGGTCGAGAGCGGTCGCGAAGCTGTCCGGCGCGCCGACCGGCCGCGGGGGCAGGCCGGCGAGGAAGGTGCGGGCGACGAGGGCCGGGGCGCCGAGATAGCCGCTGATGCGGGCGAGATCGGGGGACCAATCCGGCTTGAGCCGGGGCACGGGGGCGGCGTCGCCGACCTCGTCGTCGGCGTAGATCAGCTCGGGCGCGTTCCCTCGGATCGACGCCGCCAGGAGAGCCAGGGCGTGCGGGGCAAGGCGGTCGCCCGGACGTAGAAGTCCGAAAAAATCGGCGTCGCCGCAGAGGGAGAGGGCCGTGGCGTCCGGGTTCCAGGCCGTCGCGTGGATGCGGGGATCGGCGGCGCTTCCGGCCGCGGCGCCGGAGAGATGAAGCGTCCAGTTCGCGTGGCTCTGTGCCGCCAGCGCCACGAGGGTGTTAGCGACCGCGCCGGGCGGCGCGCCCTCGCCCGCGAGGACGAGGCGGATGCGGATGTCGGGGGCGGACGTCTGCGGCGGAGGGGCCTCGCCGCGGGTGTTTCGCCACGCGGCGTAGCCGGAGAGCGGCGTGATCGCGCAGGCGCCGCGCAGGGAATCACGCCAGCGCCGCTCGTCGCGCCGCAGCAGCGCACGTAAAGCACCGACAGCGTGCAGGGGGCGCTTGGCGAGGCATTCGGCGAAGACGTTGTTCGAGGTTCGCGCGCCGACACGCTCCAGGGTGAAGCCCGGTCCCGCCGCGATCTCGATGCCCTGGCAATCGGCGGGCAGGTAGCCGAGCCAGAAGGCGCGGCCGAGGGCGACGCCGGGCAGCACGAAACAGTCGATGCGCCCCCCCGAGCGGCGCAGGCGCAGCAGCGGGCGCTGCGGCCGGGCTTCGACGGGCAGAACGTAGCGCAGCACGATCCAGCCGCCAAAAGTCTCGGGCGGCAGGACGAGGCGGCGATCGAACAGCGGGTCGTCGTTCGCCGTGAGGGAGAAAGGCGTCGCGCGGCCCTGCCACGCACCGTCCGGGGGGGTGGTCAGGCGGCCGCTCCCCGGGCGGGCGATCCGGCCGTCATTGGCCCGGCACCGGGGCTTCGCTCTGGGCGGCGTCGGCCGCGGGGGCGGGTTTGCGGCGGGCCACCGGCTTGGCGGTCTTCCGGGCCGAGAGGGTCACCGCGATGTCGTAGCCCATGGCCTTGTCGGCGGGCACGACGAGATCGTTCTCGATCACGCTCGCCTCGCCCTGGGCGGTGCCGGCGGGGATCGGGATCGCGACCCGGTGGGGCCGGCTCATCACCGGCTTTTCGCCGTAGAGGATCGAGACGGTGACCGGCGCCTCGAACCGTCCGGGCGCCCCCGCGGGCCCGAGCATGGCGCGCAGCTCGATGCCGACGCGCACCGACACCGAGCCGTCGCCCAGCGCCCGGCACTCGCGGCTCAGGCGCGACACCACGATCTGGTGGCGCAGGCGGGTGTTGTCGCCGGCCGCGCCCGCGAAGGCTTGGATCGCGGCGCCGCCCTCCGGCACGACCACGTTGGGGCAATAGACGTCGTCGGGGTCGAAGGCCTTGGGCGCCAACAGGTTCCCGCCGCCCCCGCCGCCGTCGCCGCTGCCGCCCCCGCCGAACATGTTCTTGAAGAAGCCCCCGGATTCGGCCTGCGCGCCGCCGGTGAGCGCCAGCCCGAGGATTGCGGCGAGCCGCGCCGTCGTGATCGTCCCGCGCATGCCGCCCCTCTTACTTCAGCGCCTCGAAGCCGGTCCCGAAGCCCTTCATCGAGACAGGGATGCCGACGCCCTCCTCCGGGGTCTGGAAGACGATGAAGGTCGCCTGCGCGCCGCTCCGGAGCGAGCGGATCAGGCCCTCGTCCATGACGACCTCGGCGACGCAGCCGGTGGTCAGGCAGCGCACGAAGCTCGCGCGGCCGATATCGGTCTGGTCGATCTTGAGGCCGAGGCCGGAGGGCAGTAGCACGCCGAGCGGCGCCACCACGCGCAGCAGATAGCCGCGGTTGTCTGCGGTCTTGAGGACGATGACGACGAGCGTCAGGTTCGGGCGGTCTTCCGCCGCCACGTACTGGACGAGAGCGCATTGCTCGGCCTTGGCGCCCGCGGGCGTCTCGCAGCGCAGCTGCCAGTCGTCGAAAGTGTTGCGGACGGTGCCCTGCGCCGCGGCCGGGTTGGCGGCGAAAACCGAGGTCGAAAGGGCGGCCAGGACCGTCCCGCGCCAGCCCGCGCCCGACCGCATCATCCGACCCACGCCCGAAAACAGACCCACGCGGCAGCCCCTCGTCGCTCTCGCCCGAACCCCGCGAAAGCCCAGGGGTTGGGACCATGCGGGTCATCCGGTGTCAAGCAATCGCGGCAACGGTGTGTCCGTGGCGCTACCGTCCGGCCTCGGCCTGCTCTACATAATGGTCAAGCTCGCCCCCACCGGGATCCACACCATGCGCCGCCTCGCCCTCTCGGCCCTCGTCTCAGGTCTCTTGCCGGCTCTCCTCGTCGCCGGCAGCGGAAGCGCCCTCGCCCTGTCGCTGCCCTTCGAGGAATCGACCTACCTGCCGCCCCAGGCGACCACGACCTATGTCGAGCGCTCCCTCAACGGTCAGGCGCCGCTGACCATCGAGCACCCGCCGGTCGAGCGGAATCCGCGCGGGCGCCGCGGCGATTCCGCGGCCATCGCCGGCTTCTGCCGCGACGGCGGCACCATCATGCGCCGCGACGAGTTCGGCCGCCCGGCCTATCTCCGCCAGCGCGAAGTCTGCGACAACGTCGCCCCGCGCCAGATGTGGCCCGGCCACGTCGATCCGCGCCCGACCTGGCCGGCGGAGCGGGCCCGCGTGCGCAGCCGGGCGATCGTGACGAAGTACTGAAACCCGAAAAATCAACCGTAGCGGTGCAGCTCCGAGCCGTGGCGCTTCAGCCATGCCTCGGCGGCATCGACGTTCGGGCAGAGTTCGTTCGCCAACGCCCAGAAGCGGGCCGAGTGGTTCATCTCGCGCAGGTGCGCCATCTCGTGGGCGACGAGGTAGTCGAGCACGATCGGCGGCGCGAGGATCAGCCGCCAGGAAAAGTTCAGCTCGCCCCTGGCCGTGCAGGAGCCCCAGCGGCTGCGGGTGTCCCGCAGCGTCAGCCGCGCCGGGCGCCGGCCGAGCCGGTCGGAATAGGTGGCGATCGCCTCCGACAGATCGCGCCGGGCCTCGCGTTGCAGGAATTCGCGCACCCGCCGGGGCACGTGCGGCGCCTCCCCCGGCACCGTGACGGTGGCGGCTTGCGGATCGACCTCGACGGTGCCGCGGCCCTCGCGGCGGACCAGCGCGTGCGGCACGCCCCGCAGCGGGATCGTGGCGCCCGGCTCGAACGGCACCCGCTCGGGGATGCGGGCGAGGCGGGCGGCGATCCAGCCGCCATGCGCCTGCGCGAACTTCTGGGCCGCCGCCAGGGACGAGCGGGTCGGAAGCGTCAGGATCACCGCGCCGGTCGCGCTCGACACCCGCAGCGTGACGCGGCGGGCGGTCGGGCGCCGAAGAATCGCGATGGAAAACGTCCGGCCGTCGTGATCGATCGCGATATGGTCGGGATCGGGCCGTCGCAGGAACGCGCGCAACATGAGCGGGAAGTTAACCGGCCGGAGCCGTCCGAACCATCCCGCCCGCGCCCCGTTCACGTGAATTTCGGCACCTTCAGCGCGCCGGTCAGGCCGGCTGCGCCGCCATCTCACGGATGAAGGCGGCGATGCGCGGGGCGATGACGGCGCGGTAGCGCGAGCCGTTGAACACGCCGTAATGCCCGACCTTCTCCTGCAGGTGGTAGGCCTTGCGGGAATCGGACAGGTTCGGCGTGAGGTCGAGGGCCGCCTTGGTCTGGCCGACGCCGGAGATGTCGTCGTTCTCGCCCTCGACCGCGAGGATCGCGCAGCGGCGGATCGCCGAGAGATCGACCGGTTTGTCCCGGTGGCGCATCTCACCCCGCGGAAGTGCGTGATCGACGAACACCGTCTGTACCGTCTGGAGATAGAACTCGGCCGTGAGGTCCATCACGGCGAGGTACTCGTCGTAGAACTCGCGGTGCTTCTCCGCCGAGTCGCCGTCGCCGGTGACGAGGTGGTGGAACATGTCCGAATGCGCGGTGACGTGCCGGTCGAGGTTCATCGCCATGAAGCCCGACAATTGCAGGAAGCCCGGATAGACCCGGCGCATCGCCCCGGGGTTCGGCGGCGGCACCACGGTGATGCAGTTCTTCTCGAACCAGCCCATGCCGCGCTCCTGGGCGAGGCAGTTCACGGCGGTGGGCGAGCGGCGGGTATCGATCGGCCCACCCATCAGCGTCATCGAGACCGGGACGGCGGGATCGTTCGCGGCCTCCATCACGGCGACCGCAGCGAAGACCGGCACGGCGGGCTGGCACACCGCCATCACGTGCAGGTCCGGCCCGAGATCGCGGAACATCGCGGTCAGGTACTCGATATAGGTGTCGAGGTCGAAGCGGCCTTCCAACAGCGGCACCATGCGGGCATCCGACCAGTCGGTGATGAACACCTGATGGTTCGGCAACATCGCTTCGACCGTGCCGCGCAGGAGCGTCGCGTAATGGCCGGACATCGGCGCCACGATGAGGAGCTTGGGCTGCGGCTCGGACGGCCCGCGGTTCAGCGCCCGCTCGAAGGCGACGACGCGGCAGAACGGCCGCTCCCACACCACGCGCTCGAACACCGGGACCGACTGCCCATCGACCTGCGTCGTCGCGAGGCCGAAATGCGGCTTGCCGTAGCGCCGGGTCGCGCGCTCGAACATCTGCAAAGCGGCGGCCGTGGAGCGGGCGTAGGGGCCGTAGGCGAAGGGGTTGCCGGGGTTCTCCAGGCTGTGCCGCGTCATGTCCGCGGCAAGCCGAGCGGGCGCCAGCATCGCGCGCGCCGTCTCGTACCAAGCGTAGGCCAAGTCCATCTCGTCGCCCCCCTTCGCGACCGAATTTCCGCCTCTCTTAACCGATGTTGGTTTCGAGAGGATCATAGATTTTCGTGTGCGGCGCCGCGACGCCCGTGGCCGCCGGGCTCCCCGGCCCTACCCTCAGCCGCACCATGATCGATGCAGCCCCCGAACTCGGCCGACCGGCCGGCCGCCACCTGCGGCTCGACACCTTCGTCCGGCTGCGCTGGCTGGCGCTGACCGGCCAGAGCGCGGCGGTCGTCGGCGCGCAGTTCGGGCTCGGGCTGAACCTGCCGTTCGGCTGGTGCTTCCTCGTCATCATGGCCTCGTGCTGGCTGAACCTGGCGCTGCGCATCCGGTTTCCGGCGAGCTACCGGCTCAGCGACGATTCGGCGGCCCTGCTGCTCGCCTTCGACATCGTCCAGCTCGCCGCCCTCCTGTTCCTCACCGGCGGCTTGCAGAACCCGTTCTCGCTGCTGTTCCTCGCCCCCGTGCTGATCTCGGCGACCGCGCTCCCACCGGAGCGGACGCTGGCGCTCGGACTGCTGGCGGTCGGGCTCGCGACGCTGCTCGCCCTGGTGCATCGGCCCCTGCCCTGGTTCGCCGACGGGCGGATCGAGCTGCCGTTCCTCTACGTCTCGGGGGTGTGGACCGCGATCCTGCTCGGCACCGCCTTCACCGGTGTCTATGCGTGGCGCGTCGCCGAGGAGACGCGCCAGCTCGCCCAGGCGCTGGCGGCGACCGAACTCGTGCTGGCCCGCGAGCAGCACCTGACGCAGCTCGATGGTCTCGCGGCGGCGGCCGCGCACGAACTCGGCACGCCGCTCGGCACCATCATGGTGGTGGCCAAGGAACTCGACCGCCTGCTCGGGCCCACCGCCACGCCCGCGGTCGCGGAGGATTTGAAGCTCCTGCGCGATCAGGTCGATCGCTGCCGCGGCATCCTCTCGAAGCTGACATCGCTCGGCGAGGACAACGAGGAGGGCGAGGGCTTCCTCCAGACCGTCACCTTCGGCCACATCGTCGAGGAACTGGTGGCGCCCCAGCGCGCGCTCGGCATCGCGGTGGCGGTGACGAAGCAGGGCGAGGGGCCGGAGCCGGTCTGCCGTCGCAACCCCGGCGTCATGTTCGGGCTCGCCAACATCGTCGACAACGCCGTCGACTTCGCCGATTCTCGCGTCGAGATCGAGGCGCGGTGGACCCTCGACCGGGTCTGGATGACGATCCGCGATGACGGGCCGGGCTTCCCCAGCGAGGTGCTGCTGCGGGCGGGCGAGCCCTACGTGACGACCCGCGGCCGCAAGGGCGGCGCGCGGGGGGCGGAGGCCGGCGGCGACGCGGTCGGGGCGGGGCTCGGCCTCGGGCTTTTCATCGCCAAGACCCTGATCGAGCGCTCCGGGGCGCAGCTCGTCCTGTCCAACCTCACCGGCGCCGAGGAGCGCGGCGCGCTGGTGCGGGTGTCCTGGGCGCGTCACATCTTCGAAAGGGATGTGGTCGTGCGCCAGCCCGTTGCGCACAATTCTCTGGGACCCCTGCCAGAACGCGATGCCGCACCCATATAAAGCATTCAGATGAGTTCCAGCGATGAGGAGCGCCGCATGCTGACGCAGAGCGGGACGACGGTGCCGGGCCAGGACACCGCCTTTCTTTCAGAGACTGATCCCCTGTCCGCCTTCACCGACCGCAGCCTGCTGATCGTGGACGACGACAAGCCGTTCTCCACCCGTCTCGCGCGAGCGATGGAGGGACGGGGCTACGCCGTGCAGGTCGCCGAGAGCGTCAGCGAGGGCGTCGCCGCCGTCGAGGCCAAGGCGCCGGCCTTCGCCGTGATCGACATGCGGCTCGGTGACGGCAACGGGCTCGACGTGATCGCCCGTTTGAAGGAGCGCCGGCCCGAGGCCCGAGGCGTGATCCTGACCGGCTACGGCAACATCGCCACCGCCGTGACGGCGGTGAAGCTCGGCGCGTTCGACTACCTCGCCAAGCCAGCCGACGCCGACGAGATCCACGGCACGCTGATGGCCCAGCCGGGCGAGCGGGCCGACCCGCCGGAGAACCCGATGTCGGCCGACCGGGTGCGCTGGGAGCATATTCAGCGCGTCTACGAACTGTGTGCGCGCAATGTTTCGGAGACGGCGCGGCGCTTGAACATGCACCGCCGCACGCTTCAGCGCATCCTGGCCAAGCGCGCCCCGCGCTGACGCTTCGGATCCGCCGACGAACAAAGGCCGGCGCCGATGCGCCGGCTTTTTTATTGCCGCCGAGGTCCTGAAGATGCCGGAAGTGATGCACTGGTCGATCCGCCGCAGCGCAGATCGAGCCGGGCGGGCTCCGGCTTGTCGTCCTGAGTCTGCTCGCGCGTGATGCGTTGAAAGGCAGATTTGCGACCGGAGGTGCAGGCGTCATGCGCCGCCGACAGTTGCGGGCGCAGGAACGCCGGGCTAGTGCGGGGCAAACTGGACGCTACGGACCGCCCGCGCATGCGCAATATGATCACGATCCTGAGCCTGATGGTGCTCGTCGGCACGGAAGTGTTCGCCGCCGCCATCGCGGCCGGTTGGGCACTCGCCGGTCTGTTCGATCTCGGCGACACGGTCGGCCACGTCCTGATGGCGCTGTTCAGCCTGCTCGCCGCCTGGATCATGTTCCAGCTCTGGCATCGCGCGGTGAAGGCCGAGCCGTTCCGGCCGGTCAAGGGTTCCTAAGTTTCTGGTTTCTGAGTTTCTGGGCTCCTGAGGTCTTCGCACGGATGGTATCGTCCGTGGTTTCCCCCGGTGCCGACGATCCGGCATCCGCCGCGTATCCCAACCGAGTGCCTGCCATGAAAGCCCGCATCGTCGTCACCTTGAAGACCGGCGTCCTCGACCCTCAGGGTAAGGCGATCGAGGCGGCGCTCAAGTCCCTGAGCATCGACGACGTGTCGGGCGTCCGCCAGGGCAAGGTGTTCGATCTGGAGATCGCCTCCGACAACCGCGAGCAGGCCGAGGCGACGCTGAAGGCGGCCTGCGAGAAGCTGCTCGCGAACACCGTCGTCGAGAACTACACGATCGAGATCGCTTGATGCGCGCGGCCGTCGTCGTCTTCCCCGGCTCGAACCGCGACGGCGACGTCGCCCGCGCGCTGACCCGCTCGGGCGCCGAGGTCGTCAAAGTCTGGCACGCCGACACCGAACTGCCGGCCGGCACCGACCTCGCCGTCGTCCCCGGCGGATTCTCCTACGGCGATTACCTGCGCTGCGGCGCCATCGCTGGGCGTGCCGCCGCCATGGATGCGGTGCGGGCGCACGCGGCCCGCGGCGGTCTCGTGCTCGGCATCTGCAACGGCTTCCAGATCCTGTGCGAATCGGGGCTGCTGCCCGGCGTGCTGATGCGCAACGTCCAGCGCCGCTTCATCTGCCACCGGCAGTTCCTGCGCGTCGAGGAGACCGGCACCCGCTTCGCCTCGGCCTACCGCAAGGGGCAGGTGATCGACGTCTGCGTGGCGCATGGCGAGGGCAACTACTTCGCCGATTCCGACACGCTGGCCCGGCTCGAGGGCGAGGGCCGCGTCGCCTTCCGCTACTGCGACGCCGCCGGCAACTTGACCGAAGACGCCAACCGCAACGGCTCGCTCAACTCCATCGCCGGCATCTATTCGGAGCAGCGCAACGTGCTCGGCATGATGCCCCATCCGGAAAACTTCGTGGACGACCTCGTCGGCGGTACCGACGGGCGGGGGTTGTTCGACAGCCTCGCGGCGTAACGCTCAGGCACAGACGACCAAAACGCAAAAGCTCCTCCCTCGCGGGAGGAGCTTTTTTGTCGTCTACGGGCGGAGGTGGGATCGCATCGATCCCGCCTCATGCCGTCATTGCAAGAGCAGCGAAACAATCCAGCGGCGCGACCTCTCGGGAGAGTTCGGAAGCCTGGATTGCTTCGGCTCCGCCTCGCAACGACGGTGCGACCGATCAGTCCGCCTTGGCGACGCCGTCGGGGCCGACCTTGATCTCCTTCGAGCCGTTGGGCTGCGCCACCGAGATCTCGTACTCGACGGCGTTGCCCTCGCGCTCGACCTCGGCCTCGTAGGCCTTGCCGCCGCCGGCCTTCTGCTCGGCGATGGCGAGCGCGTCCTTGAGCGAGGTCTTAGCATTGTTGAAGTCGGCCGGCTTCAGGCGGGTGAAGTAGCGCTCGATCGGCTGGTTCTCGCTCTTGTAGAGCTCACCGGTGTCGGCGTTGACGCCGTGCTCGACCAGCTTGCCATCCGGGTAGACGACCTTGATGCTGTAATGCGCCGGGTTCTTGCCGTCGGCGAGTTCGAAGTCGGCATCGATAGCGCGGCCGCCGGCTTCCTTGCCCTCGGCGGTGGCGATCGCCGTGGCGAGATTGGTCTTGGCGAGCGGGGCGGCCTGCCACTCCTTCATGTCCTTGCCGGCTGCGGTCGCCGTGCCGGAGGCCGCGGGCTTGTCGGCCGGAGCCGTGGTGGTGGTCTGGGCGGAGGCGAAGCCGGCGGAGAGGGCCACAAGGGCAGCAGCAGTGGTCAGACGCGAGAACATGGCGGGATTTTCCTTCTGGCGAGGCCCTTATCGGGTCGCTGGAAACGCCAATCCCGCCCGTTGGTTGCCGCGCAGCAACAAGAGGATTTCACCTCACGCGCGGAACCATTCGTCGCATTCGATCCGGGCTCAGTGCCCCTCGAACTCCATCAGGGTGCGCACCGTGACGCCGAGGTCGCGCAGGCGCTGGGCGCCTCCGATCTCCGGCAGGTCGATGACGAAGCAGGCCGCCATCACCTCGGCACCGAGCTGGCGCAGGAGGTTCACTGCCGCGGTCGCCGTGCCGCCGGTGGCGATGAGGTCGTCCACGAGGATCACCCGGTCGCCGGGGCGGATGGCGTCGACGTGAATCTCGATTTCGTCGGTGCCGTATTCGAGCGCGTAGGCGGTCGAGACGGTCTTGTGGGGCAGCTTGCCCTTCTTGCGGATCGGCACGAAGCCAGAAGAGAGTTGGTGCGCCACCGCGCCGCCGAGGATGAAGCCGCGCGCCTCGATGCCGGCCACCTGATCGATCCGACCGCCCGCGAAGGGATGCACCAGCGAATCGACCGCCCGGCGGAACGCCCGCGGGTCGCTCAGGAGGGTGGTGATGTCGCGAAAGATGATGCCGGGCTTGGGGTAGTCCGGAATCGAGCGGATCGATTCCTTGAGGGCGGAGTGGCGGCGGACTTCCATGCTCGAACTCGTTCTCAAACAGCTGCCGCGGGTTAGATCAGATGGCGGCGCTTGAAGCCAGCGCCACGAAGCAGGAGGCACGGCCGGATGGCCCAGCGCGAAGAGCGCCGCGCGCAGCGGGTCTCGGCGAAGCCGAGGCCGTCTAGCGGAGCGTTAGCCTAAGCCCGCGGATGCGGGCGCCGGCAATTGAGGCCAAACAATCAAGACGCGTTCGCCTTGCGCAGTAACGCGATCAGCTCGCGTTGCAGCACTTCGTTGCCGCAGGCGACGGAGCGGGCGGCGAGCGGCTCGGCGCCGCCGTCCGCGCTGGAGACGAAGCCGCCGGCCTCGCGCACGAGGATGATGCCCGCCGCGATGTCCCAGGTCTGGAGGTCGCGCTCCCAGTAGAGGTCGGTGCGGCCGCAGGCGACGTAGGCGAGGTCGAGCGCTGCCGAGCCGAAGCGGCGGGTGCCGCCCGACACCGCCATCACGGCGGCGACTTCCTTGAGGAGCCGGCCGTGGCTGCCGCGACCGAGATAGGGCGTGCCGTAGGCGACCAGCGCGTCGGCGAAGTCCTGGCGGCCGGAGACGCGCAGGCGGCGGTTGTTGAGGTAGGCGCCCTTGCCCCGCTCGGCGATGAACAGCTCGTCCTTGATCGGATCGTAGATCACTCCGGCCACGATCTGCCCGTCGCGCTCCAGCCCGACCGAGATCGCGAAATGCGGGATGCCGTGGAGGAAGTTGGTGGTGCCGTCGAGGGGATCGACGTGCCAGGTGTGGCTCTTGTCGGTGCCCTCAACGTTGCCGGTCTCCTCCAGGATGAGGCCGTAGCCGGGGCGCGCCTTCATCAGCGCTTCCTTCAGCACCTCCTCGGCCTTCCGGTCGGCGGCGGAGACGAAGTTGCCCGGCCCCTTGCGCGAGACCTGCAGGTTCTCGATCTCGCCGAAGTCGCGCTTGAGCCCGCGGGCGGCCTTGCGCACGGCATCGACCATCACGGTCATGAGGGGGGAGTTGATCATGCGGTCTGGCTCGGGGCGCCCGGCAAGGGCGCGCTCATGGATCGTTCGGGATTGATTCTCGGCCCGGTTCTATACGGGTTGGCGCCGCGCGCCATGGCCCTTCCGCAGATCGGGCATGTCGCCGCCCCCAAAAAGGGGTTCAGCCGCCGAGGGATCGCAGCAGCGCACGGGTCTCGGCTTCGGGATCGGTCGCACGCATCAGCCCGCCCATCACGGCGATTCCGGCCGCACCCGAGGCAAGACAGGCGGGCGCCTGCGCCGCACCGACCCCACCCAGCGCGAAGACCAGGATCGGCAGGGCGCGGCATGCGTCCAGGGCGGAGAGGCCGAGCGCCGGGCCGTAGCCGGGCTTGCTGGTGGTCAAAAAAATCGGGCTCAGCGTCGCGTAGTCCGCGCCAGCACCGGCCGCCGCTGCAACATCGGCGGGTTTGTGCGCCGAGACGCCGATCAAGGCATTCGGGCCGAGCGCAGCTCGTGCCTGCGCGATGTCCACCGCCCCCGCCGCACCGCCGAGATGGACGCCGTGAGCTCCCGTTTCCGCCGCCAGCGCAACGTCGCCACCGACGACGAGGCGCCCCCCAAGCGGCGCCAGAACCGCCAAAGAATCGAGGGCGAGGGCCCGGCGTGCCACGCATTCGAGGTCGCGGTCGCGCAGCCAGACGAAGCGGGCGCCGCCCGCCGCCACCGCCCGCACGGTCTCAGCGAGCGAGCGGGGCGCGCCGTGCCGGTCGGTGACGACGAGAAGCGGCGGCAGCGCCGCACCGGTCACGAGCCGACGAGGCCGAGCTGCGGGCTCGACGGGTCGGCCCGGCCGCGGCGGGGGATGCGGCCGGCGAGATGCGCGAGGCGGCCGGCTTCGACCGCGTGGCGCATGGCACCCGCCATCCGCACCGGATCGTCGGCCTTGGCGACCGCCGTGTTGATAAGGCAGGCGGCGGCGCCGAGTTCCATGGCGATCACCGCGTCCGAGGCGGTGCCGATGCCGGCATCCACGATCACCGGCACCTTGGCCCGGCGGCAGATGAGTTCGATGTTGGCCGGGTTGGCGATGCCCATGCCCGAGCCGATGAGCGAGCCCATCGGCATCACCGCGGCGCAGCCGATGTCGGCCAGCCGCTCGCAGATGACGGGATCGTCGTTGCAATAGGGCAGCACGGTGAAGCCGTCCTCGATCAGATGGCGGCAGGCCTCCATCAGCTCGGTGACGTCCGGGTAGAGCGTCTCGCGGTCGCCGATCACTTCGACCTTGATCCAGGTGGTGCCCAAAGCCTCGCGGGCGAGTTCGGCGGTCATGATCGCGTCGCGGGCCGTCTCGCAGCCGGCGGTGTTGGGCAGGAAGCGGGCGCCTTTCAGCTTCTGGAACGTGTCCGAGCCGTGGCCCTGGAGCGAGACCCGGCGGATCGAGGCGGTGACGACCTCGGCACCGGAGGCGCGCACCGACTGGGCCATGATCTCCTGGCTCGGATAGCCCGCGGTGCCGATGAACAGGCGCGAATTCAGCCGCACGCCCGCGATCTCGAGCACGTCGTCGGCCGCCTTGGGATGCAGCGCGGTATCGTGATGGTTCATGGCCTCAGCCTCCCTGCATGGCACGGACGATCTCGATGCGGTCGCCCTCGTTGATCGCCGTCTCACCCCAGGCGGCACGGCGTACGACGCGGCCGTTGAGCGCGATTGCGATGCCCTCCGGGCTCTCGATGCCCCGCTCCTCGGCCTCCGCGGCGAACAGGGCGGCGAGGTCCGCCGCCTCCCGCTCGCAAGCCTCTCCGTTGACGGTCAGCCTCACGCGACGGCCCTCCCCTCGCCTGCCATTCCAAAGCGCGCCCGGCCGAAGTTTCGGGCGAAGTCCGGCAGTGCCCCCTCATTCACCAGAGCGGCGACGGCGTCGGCGGTGGCCGGCGCCAGCAGATAGCCGTTGCGGTGATGCCCGGTGGCGACGACGAGGCCGGGCGCGGCCTCCTCGATGATCGGCGCGTCGTCGTCCGAGGTTGGGCGGAAGCCGCTCCAGACCGCCTCGATCTCCATCTCCTCGACGCCCGGCAGGATGCGTCGCGCGCCTTCGAGCAGCGCGAACAGGCCGCCCGCGGTGACGCCGGGCTTGAAGCCGCAATCCTCCACCGTGGCGCCGACGATGAGTCCGCCGTCGCCCTTCGGCGCCATGTGCACCTCGGCGGTCCAGACCATGCCGGAGAGCGTGCCGGTGCGGCGCGTGGTGCGCAGCGCCAACGACTGTCCCTTCAGCGGGCGAACCGGGAGAGCGAGGCCGTCCGGCAGAAAGCCGGGCTGCCCGCTCCAGGCGCCGGCGGCGAGGATCACCGTTTCGGCGGCGACCGTGTTCTCACCGGCCCGCACCCCGACGACCCGGCCACCGCGGCGCTCCAGACCATCGACGGCGGTTTCTTCAACGATGACGACGCCCGCCGCTTCGCAGGCGCGTAGCAGCGCGGCCATGACGAGGCGGGGATCGACCTGGGCGTCCAGCGGGCAGAGGATGCCCGCGGTCACGTTCGGCCGCAGCAGCGGCTCGCGGGCACGGACCTGGGAGCCGGACAGCCACTGCGCGGCCACACCCGAGCGCGTCTGCAGATCGAAGCGGAAGCGCAGGCGCTCCACCTCGTCGCGGCCGACCGCCAGCACCACCGTGCCGTCCTCGCGATAATCGACATCCGTACCCGATGCTGCCCGAAGCCTATCGCGGAAAAGCGGCCATCGGCGCAAAGATTCGAGCGCCAGCGGCAGAAGATGGTCGGAGCCGGGCTCGTGCTCGGCGGCCGGGGCCAGCATGCCGGTCGCGGCCAGGCTCGCGCCGTCGCCGACACGGCCGCGCTCGATCACCGCGACGGAGCGGCCGGCCTCGGCCAACCGCCACGCGATCGACAGGCCGATCAACCCGCCGCCGATCACGACGGCGTCGGCGCGCGGGGGCAGGACGGCGGAACGCGGGCGCGTAGCGAGGCCGCGGCGCCGCTCGAATGGGGACGTCAGAATCTCGGACATGGTCAAGCAGTCCGCGGGGTTGCCCGCAGGAACCGGATACCGTGAGCTTCCGATGAAGCGGGCGCGCCTTGCGGCGACGCGTCAGGTCCAATCCCTACGCCGGTATGAGCCGGATCAGGTTCGAAGGATTTCCGCGCTGCCGGTGACGGCTCTAGCGGTTTCTCAGCCCCTTGACGGGGATCTCCCTGGAACGGTTTTCGATTTGGGCCCGCGGGCGCCGTCGGTCAATCCCCTCTGCGGCGTTCGGCGCAAATCGCGCGTTTCGATAGAGGCGCGCGACACCCTCGCCCCAAGCTCGGTTTGGACGGCGACGCTTCCTTCGCCAGGGCGGTCGTCGGGTGAAGCCTGGTAGTGGTCGGAGCGGTTGGCATGGGTCTCAGGGAGATTGCGGTGCTGCTCGGGCTCGCCGTCGCGGCCGGGGCGATGGCGCCCGCACTCGTCAAGGCGCGGTTGTCGGACTCGGCAAGCCCGGCCAAGGCCGCCAGCCCGACCGCTGCGGCGGAGACCGGCACGGTGGCCTTGCACGCGGCGAGCCACGGCCACTTCTACGCCGACGCCGTGATCGAGGGCCGGACGCTGCGGATGGTGGTCGATACCGGTGCGAGCCTGTGCGCGCTGCCCGAGGAGGACGCCGAGCGGCTCGGCCTCCGGCTGCGGCCGGGCGACTTCACACGCGAAGTCTCCACGGCCAACGGCTTGTTGCGCGTCGCGCCCGTCCGGCTCGGATCGGTGCAGATCGGGTCGATCGTGGTGCGCGATGTCGAGGCCGTGGTGGTGCCGCGCGGCCGGCTCGGAACCGGGCTGCTCGGCATGTCCTTCCTCAAGCGCCTGCGCGACTTCAGCATCGCCGGGGGGCGGCTCACGCTGAGGGGGTAGGGTCGAAACCCGATCGGCTTGACTGTGTGGAGGGCGGCCCAGGGTGGAAAGCCGCTATCCAACGTACTCCCGCTCAACGACGGCTTCGTGCTATTACCATTGCTGTCAGCGCTCAATCCCGAAGATAGCATATGAATGAGCATAGCAACGAGTTCATGGGTCATTCTAACTTATCCATAAGAAACAGTTGTAATGCGCCACCATGCCAACCAGTGATGCAAAAAACTTCCTATCGGCCTATTTTGTATAATCGAGCGTGGTGTTGGGCACAGATTTTCGATGCACGATCAGCGCTTGAAGTTTCTGGTGGCCGGCGTTCAGAAAGGCGCCACCACGGCATTGTTTTTCTATCTCGCTCGCCATCCGGATTTACAAGCGCCGCAAATAAAAGAACTGCACATCTTCGATGACGACAATTGGTTGGACACCGCGCCACCCTTCGATCGGTTGCATGCGGCCTACCCCATTGCTGATGATCGACTGAGGTTCGAAGCCACGCCCATCACGATCTACTGGCCGAACGCGCTGGAACGGGTCCGGCGTTATCGCACCGACATTCGCCTCATCTTCCTGTTCAGGGATCCGGTCGAGCGTGCCTTCTCACACTGGAAGATGGAATTCGCCCGCTGCCGTGAGGATCAGTCCTTCGCATGGTGCGTCGGGCCGGGACGCAAGCGGGTAGGGACCGCCCACCGCGTCTACAGCTATGTCGAGCGCGGCTTCTATGGGACGCAGCTCGAACGGATCCGGGCCCTGTTCCCGCGTGAGCAGATCCTGTGTCTCACGACGACGGCGCTGAGGTACGCTCCCGCAGCAACGCTCGAACGCATCACCGACTTCCTCGGGATTCGACCGTTTCCCCCTCTGGAGTACAGGATAGTGCGGCCGGAGATTTCGGCCGTGCGTGAGCCGTCGGACGTGCTCGATCCGGTCCTTGCCGCCGAGTTGCGAGACCTGTATGCCGACGAGATGATCTTGTTCGAAAAGCTCAGCGGTATTTCGGCAGAAGAGCTTGTAGAGCAATAACGTCCTGGAGCCTGTTTGACTTGTTTCTTCAAGCAGGCCCCAAGAGACGTTTACGCCGTCCATTGCCTGTAGAACGCGATCTCGTCGGCCAGCAGTTCCGCGAGTGCCGGGCGGGCGCGTTCGATTTCCTCCTGCGATCGCGCCTCGCCGCGCATACGGCCCGCGTTGACGGCGAGCACCGGGACCGTCGTCTCCAGCACATCTCCGATCGCCCCAGCGATCCCGGCAAAGTCTTCTGCCCGGCCGACGAAGGAAAAGTCTTGGAGCTGCAGCCCTCCGAAGTAGGTTCGGTGGAGGAAGAAGCGCGAGAACGGCAATCGGGCGAAGTCGATCAGACTGAGTTCGTGACGCAGGACGTAATCCCGGATCGGATGCGATGCGAAGCCAGCGTCCTGCTTCCAGAAAAAATAGTGGGAGATCAGGCGATCGATCGGATCACGCAGGACCGTCATCCAACGCGCTTCGGGCCAGACGGCGCGATACTTCGCGGGGTGGAGGTGGCCGTACGCGATGCGGCGACCCAACAGGGCAGCCGCGCCGTCGGCAAAGCGACGCGCGCTGCCCTCCGGATCAATCCGGTGGGCGCTGGCGGGATTGGCGGGATTGTTGTCGTAGTCGAGGAATATGCGATCCTCACCGATCGCGGCGGCGATGCCTTGGCGCAAGGAAGTCCCGGCACATTTCGGCACGTGGACGAACACGATCGGAGGCGTCATCTCATCTCCACGCCGCTCAATGGAGCATGCGGCATCACCGGGAAACGGGATGGGGTCGACACCCCGGACCTTCGTTTCGAGGCAGGTTTAGAGCGGGTTTTCGTTGTCCGCCAGGCAGGACCGCGAACGAAGCAGACGCCTCCATCGCGACGGCCATACTCTTCCGCTTCCAAAGTATTGTCTCTGGTAAAATTCTGAAGCCTGGAACTAACATGTGACGGCATCGGCTCGTCGCCAAAAATGCAACAGGTTTTTGATTTTCGCGAGTCGCCCCGTGATGCATCTTCATGGCCTGCCCCGACTAGAGTAACGCTCCATCGCTCACCTGTCAGGCAGGGCCCGCATCTACAACCGTTGTTTGGCCCTCCCTGATTTTTAGCTTTCATGGGAATTCACCCGTTCCCGCTGGAACTTGGCTTTCAAGATAGGGGCTTGGTCGATGAAGTTTCCAGGATTCGTAGCCGCGACGATCGTTGGGCTCGCCATGACGGTTGCGACGGTCTCCGCGGCTTCCGCGCAGGCGACCCGCACCTGGGTGTCCGGCGTCGGTGACGACGCGAACCCCTGCAGTCGCACGGCGCCCTGCAAGACCTTCGCCGGCGCGATCAGCAAGACAGCAGCCGGGGGCGTCATCGGCGCGCTCGATCCTGGCGGTTACGGTGCAGTGACGATCACGAAGGCCATCACCATCCGGGCCGCCGGCACGGAGGGGGCCATCACAGCCACCGGCAGCAACGGGATCACGATCAACGCCGGGACCGCGAGCGTTGCCCTGGTCGGCCTGAACCTGGATGGGGCGGGAACGGGCCTGACAGGCGTCAACATCATCGGCGCCGCGCAGGTTCTCGTGAAGGACTGCATCATCTCCGGCTTCTCGACCGCCGGCATTCGGATCAGTTCGCCCAACCTGACCCGTGTCGCCATCAATGACAGCACGATCTTCAACAACGCCGTCGGCCTCGCCATCGACGCCCAGGGGGCTCCGTTGAACCGGGTGCTGTTGGATAATGTCTTGGTCGATGGGAATACGACGAACGCCACGGTCAATCAGGCGGCCAGCGTCCTGATCATGCGGCGCTCGACCATGATCAACGCGCCCGTGTCTCTGACGAACGGCGGCGTGCTGCGCTCCTTCGGCGACAACGCCATCGGCGGCGCGACCCCGACCTTCAATACGCCTCTGCAATAATTTCGGGAGATGAGTTGCGAATTGCAATGGCAAGATCGCATCGTGGTCAGCGCATGCGAAACAGTTGGCTCGATTCGCAAAAATCCTTCAGACATCCGGCTTTTTCTCGCCGGTTAATCTAGGCCATTATCAATCAACGTTCAGACCAAAACCCAATCGACCCGACCTTGGCCGTGCAAGCGGCCGCTAGAGCATCGTCCTGGATATCGGATCCAGGGCGATGCTCTATATTCTCGTGCCGCATCGTCTTTTTCCGAAAGCCGGAAACCACCTTTCGGGACGATGCTCTAGCGACCCCATCCAGACCTTTGGCGGTAGCGCCTCATATGTCCGTATGGGGTCGAAAGCAGCCCCTCGCATGGTCGAGCTGAGCGAGCTTAAACCCTAACCCGCCTTCGCCAGCGGCTTCGATTTCCGCTCCGGGCGAAACACCGCCATCGGCTCGGGGAAGCCGTCGAGGGGGTGGCTGCCGAGGGGTTCGGGGTCGCCCCAGAGGAAATCCACGAACGGCTTCGTCATCAGCAGCGGCTCTTGCAGCGTGCGGTTGAGCCGCGCCAGCCGGCTCGCGAGGTTCACGTCGCGGCCGATCACGGTGAAGTCGAGGCGGGTGCCGGAGCCGACATTGCCGTAGGCCGCCTCGCCGTGGTGCAGCGCGATGCCGGCATCGACGGTCTTGCCGGAAAAGCGCCCGACCGCGTTGGCCTCAGCCAGCGCGGCCAGCGCCGATTGCGCGGCGGTGAGCGCGCCCTTGGCGGCGCTGCCCATGTCGTCGCCGGGCTCGCGAAAGATCGCGAGCAGGCCGTCGCCGAGATATTTCAGCACCTCGCCGCCCTCCCGCTCGATCGGCGGGACGAGGCAATCGAAGAAGGCGTTGAGGAGATCGACCGCGCCCTCCGGCGTCAGGTCGGCGGAGAGGCGGGTGTAGTCGCGCATGTCGGCGAACAGGATCGCCGAGCGGATGCGCCGCACCTGACCGCGGCGGATGTCGCCCGACAGGATCGCCCGGTGCGGCTCGTCGCCGACATAGATTCGCAGGACCGTGTCGAGCTGCTTGTTGAGAAGCCGCATCTCCATCACCGCGGCGAGCGTCGGCATGACGAAGCGCAGGATCGCGATGTCCTCGTCGCGAAAGCCGTCGCCGGATCGGGTCGCGAAGGTGATGCCGTTGCGGGTGCCGTTGGTGAAGATCAGGGGGGCGACGATGTAGTGGGTGTAGCCCGCGGCCTTCAGCTCTGGGATGACGGCGTAGGCGCCGTCCGGCGTCCGGGCGAGGTCGAGGACGAGCCACTCGCCCGATTGGTGCACCGTGTAGAACGGGCTCTCGCGATAGGCCTTTTCCGACGCCTCGCCGTGCGGGAAGAGCCGGACGCTTGATCCCTCCTCGCGGGTCCAGCGCCGGCCGACCCCCGAATATTCCGAGTGCAGGGTGTCGATGGCGGTGGTCGCCCGGTCGATCGGCACGCCGATGGCGTCGAGGCGCTGCGCGAGGCCGGCGAGCAGATCGTCGGCCTTGGGCAGCCGCGCGCCCTCCCCGAGCAGCCAGTCGCGGATGCCGACGCAGGCCTGGAGCGCGCCGAACGGCACGTCCTCGGCCTCCGATCCGTCGGCGAGGGCGGTCGGGGCTTGTCGCGGGGCGTCCTCATCGAGCATCGGCCGAAAGTGGTCACTTCGCCGGTCAAAGCAAGGCTTGCCCGGATCATAGCCCCCCTTCGGCCAACCCTCGCGGAAGCGGGACGCCGGGTCAATCGATCGGGACGCCCGGTCAATGCCGCCCGCCGCCCCCTGCCCTACACGCGGCAGGGGGGAGCCGCGAAGCGCGGGTCCCGCGGACGATCCGACGGAAAGCCTTATCGACCATGCTGCGCAAAGCCGTGAGCCTCTCCCTCCTCGCCGTGACGCTGCTGGCCCCGCTGCCGGTGCTGGCGCAAGGCAAGCAGGACTTCACCATCGTCAACCGCACCGGCTACCAGATCGACGAGGTCTATGTCGGCCCGGTGAGCCAGCGCCACTGGGGCGAGGACGTGATGGGCAAGGACGCGATCGGCGACGGCGAGAGCGCCGACATCACCTTCAACGGCGGCTCGAAGGCCTGCAAGTGGGACATCAAGGTCGTCTACAATGACGGCGACGAGTCCGAGTTCCGCGAGGTCAACCTGTGCAACGTCAGCACCGTGACCCTGTTCTGGAATCGCAAGGCCGGCACGACGCGCGCCGTCGTGGAGTAGTCTTGCGGTCGGGCCGCGCGGGAAGAGGGGGCTCTCGTCGCCCGCGCGGCTTAGAGTGCTTACAAAATTCCCGTTCGCCGTCGGCTTCCTGTTCGGACTCGCCAACGCAGCGGGAGTTTTGTGACAGACACTTGGGCGGAATTTGCACAGGACCGTGAACGCGTTACGCAGTCTGGCGGCTTGCCAGTCCAGCCGGCGCGACGGATAAGCTCGGACGAGGCTTCGTCTTGCATCCGCGGGAGAACGGGCCGGCTTTCTCGGTCTTGCCCGTGCCGTCCCAAGCCTTCACCTTCTCGTCCACCGACGTGCCGGACGGCTTCGAGCGATACCGCGAGCTGTACAAGAGCGGGTCCGACGTCGCGGCGGCCGGTGCCGGCTTCAGCGCCTCCGTCAAGGCGCATCAGGTCGGCCGCCTGCTGGTGTTCGACCGGCATCTGCGCGCGGTCGAGCACAGCCGCGATCCCGCCCGCGTGCGGCGCGACGGCTTCGACCATTTCACGCTCCAGCTCCTGCGGGCGGGCCGCTTCCACGGCGGCGCCCTCGGCGACGAGCAGCGCATGCGGCCGGGCGAGGTGGTGCTGTTCGACATGACGCGCCCGCAGCGCACCCGCGCGGACGACGCCCGCTTCGTCACCATCTCGATCGCCCGTGAGCCGGTGGAGCGCGCCGCGCCGAACGCCCGGCGCTATCACGGCCAGCCGCTGCCCGCCGCCGCCTCGGGGCTGCTCGGCGACCTGATGGTGTCGCTGGTGCGCCGCGGCGCGACGCTGCCGCCGACGGCCTCCCACAGTTCGGCCCGGGCGCTGGCCGAGCTGCTCGCCGGCGCGATGGGCCAGGTCGAGCCCGTCGGCGACGCCTCCGCCCTGGTGCTGGCCACGCAGCGCCTGGAGCGGGCCCAGGCCTGCATCGCGCAGCGCCTGTCCGATCCAAGGCTCGATGCCGAGGCGGTCGCCGCCGCCGCGGGCCTGTCGCGCAGCGTCCTCTATCGCCTGTTCGAGCCGTTGGGCGGCGTGGCGCAGTTCATCCTGGCCCGGCGGGTGGCCGCGCTCGCCGCGGCGCTCCGCAACCCGGACGAGACGCGCTCGATCACGACGCTGACCTACGATCACGGTTTCTCCAGCGAGAGCCATTGCAGCCGCGCCTTCCGCGCCGTCCACGGCCAGCCGCCGGGCCGTTTTCGTGAAAGCGTGCGCGCGGCGCGCCCGGCGGGCGGGGATCTGATGCACGCGTGGTTCCGATCGCTCGCCTGACCGCCTCGATCTGATGACCCGATCCGATGGCCTGTCCGGCTGGCCGCTGGTCGTGCTGCTGGCAGCGACCCAGCTCACCGCCTTCGCCGACCGCTTCCTCCTGACGCTCGTGGCGACGCCGGCCAAGCAGGCGCTGGCGCTCAGCGACACGCAGCTCGGCCTGCTCCAGGGCTCGGCCTTCGTCCTGCCCTACGCACTGATCCTGCCCTTCCTCGGGACGCTCGCCGACCGCGGGCGGCAGCGCGGGCTGCTGCTCGCCGGCCTCGCACTGTGGAGCGGCGCCACCGCCGCCTGCGCGCTGGCGGACGGTTTTGCAGGACTGCTCGCGGCGCGGCTCGTGCTCGGGATCGGGCAGGCGGCGGTCGCGCCCACCGCCCTGTCGCTGCTGGCCGCGCGGCTCGACCGGCGGCATCTCGGCCGCGGCGTCTCCGGGCTCACCACGGGCGCCGCGCTCGGCCGCAGTCTCGCGCTGCTGCTCGGCGGGCTCGTGCTCGGCTGGCTCGTGGCCCGCGACGCGCCGCTGCTGCCGGGGCTGGCGCCGTGGCAGACGCTGTTCGTCCTCGCCGTGCTGCCGAATTTTTTGCTGGTTCCGCTGCTGATCGGAGTGCGCTCGACGCCCCGGCCGGTCCGCCCGGTGAGCACGCGGGTTGCGCTGGCCTGGATCGGGCGGCGGCGCGGCGCCTACCTCGCGACGGCTGGAGCCGCCACGGCCTCGGTGCTGATGAGCCAGACGCTCGGAGCCTGGGCGCCGACCTTCTTCGTACGCCGCTTCGGCCTGACGCCAGCCGAGAGTGGGCTCTGGCTCGGGCTGACCGCGGTCGCGGCGGCGCCGCTCGGCCATCTCGCGGGCGGCGCCCTCCTCGACCGCCTGCGCCGGAACGGGCGGAAAGATGCCGCGCCCCGCCTGCTGGCACTCGCGCTGCTTCTCGCGGTGCCGACGACGGCGCTCGCCGGCCTGTCGGCGAGCTTCACGGCCTCGCTCGTAGGGTTCGCCGCCCTCGTCATGGTGCTCGGCGTGGCGAGCCCCGCTTGGCTATCCGGCCTTCAGCTCCTGACGCCGCGGGCGCTGCGGGGCCGGGTCAGCGGGTTGTTTCTCGCCGCCGTCACCCTGGTCGGCCTCGGCACCGGGCCGGCGCTCGTCGGGCTTCTCAGCGACCGGGTGTTCGGGGAGGACGGCCTGGGGTGGGCCCTGGTCGTCCTCTTCGCTTGCGTCGGCGGTCTCGGGGCGCTGGCCGCGACAGCGGCGCGGCGCCAGTGGCCTCAGCCGTCCTTGCGGTTCTCGCGCATCAGCGTCACGAAGCGCTCGAACAGGTAGTGGCTGTCGCGCGGGCCCGGCGAGGCCTCCGGGTGGTGCTGCACCGAGAAGGCCGGGCGGTCGGTCAGCGACAGGCCGCAATTCGAGCCGTCGAACAGCGAGACGTGGGTCTCGACCGCGGTGTCCGGCAGGCTTTTCGGATCGACCGCGAAGCCGTGGTTCATCGAGACGATCTCGACCTTGCCGGTGGTGTGGTCCTTCACCGGATGGTTCGCGCCGTGATGGCCCTGACCCATCTTCACCGTGCGCCCGCCGAGCGCGAGGCCCATGAGCTGGTGGCCGAGGCAGATGCCGAAGGTCGGGACCCGCTCGTCGAGGAGCTGGCGGATCACCGGCACGGCGTATTCGCCGGTCGCGGCCGGATCGCCGGGGCCGTTCGACAGAAAGACGCCGTCGGGCTTCATCGCCATGATCTCTTGCGCCGTCGTCGTGGCCGGCACCACGGTCACGTCGCAGCCGGCCTCCGCCAGCAGGCGCAGGATGTTGCGCTTCACGCCGTAATCGATCGCGACGACCCTCAAACCCTCGCCCGCCGCCCGCGAGCCGTAGCCGCCCTTCACCGCCCAGACGGTCTGGGTCCAGGCCGAAGTCTCGCGCGAGGTCACCGGCGGCACGAGGTCGAGGCCCTCCATCGGGGCGAGCGCGGCGGCCCGCGCCTTCAACGCCTCGCGGTCGAACTGCCCGCCGGGATCGTTGGCGATGACGGCGTTGGGCATGCCGTGGTCGCGGATCAGCGCGGTCAGCGCGCGGGTGTCGATGCCGGTGATGCCGACGATGCCGCGGGCCTTGAGCCAGCCGTCGAGATGCGAGGAGGAGCGCCAGTTCGAGGGCTTGGTGACGGCGGACGCGATCACCGCGCCGCGCACGCCCGAGGCTGGGGCCTGATCCAGGCTCTCGAGATCCTCGTCGTTGGTGCCGACATTGCCGATGTGGGGGAAGGTGAAGGTGACGATCTGCCCGGCATAGGACGGATCGGTCAGGATCTCCTGGTAACCCGTCATCGCGGTGTTGAAGCAGACCTCGCCGTCGGCGACACCCTCATGGCCGATGCCGAAACCTTCGAGCACGGTGCCGTCGGCGAGCACGAGCAACGCCGTGGCCAGCGGCTCGGCCCAGGGTTCGGGAGTCTTGGTCTCGGGGGTGTTGCGCGCGGGATCGGCGCGCAGGGTCGCGGGTTCGTCTTGCAGCATGGGTCCGATCCGGCTTATGTCCGCCGCCTCGCGCGGCCCACATGGTAAGGGCCGCGGGGATGTGCGGGATCTTAGGCCCGGCTCATAGCGAGCCCGCGGCTTCGGGGTCAACTTGGTCGCGCCCGTGCGTGACCGCAACGCGCTGGACAAGCTGGCCAGCCCCGCCCTCAACTCAGCCTGGAGCCGGACCATCATGCTGCGCGCGCGCATCACCGCCGAGATGAAGGAGGCCATGAAGGCCCGCGAGCAGCAGAAGCTCTCGACGATCCGCATGATCCAGGCGGCGCTCAAGGACAAGGACATCGAGGCCCGTGGCCTCGGCAAGGGCGAGACGAGCGACGAGGACATTCTCGCCCTGCTCCAGAAGATGATCAAGCAGCGCCAGGAGGCCGCAAACGTCTACGAGCAGGGCGGCCGGCCCGAACTCGCCGAGTCCGAGCGGGCCGAGGTCCAGATCATCCAGACCTTCCTGCCGCAGCAGCTCGACGAGGCCGAGACCAAGGCCGCCATCGCGGACGCCATCGCCGAGACGGGTGCGGCCGGCCCGAAGGACATGGGCAAGGTCATCGCCGCGCTGAAGGGCAAGTATACCGGCCGCATGGATTTCGGCCGCGCCAGCGGGCTGGTGAAGGACGCGCTAGCGGGGAAGTGACGGTCAGGCTGGCCCCGCGTCGATCTTCATGCGGAAGATCGCGTAGGGCGGCTGTTGCCGGTCCACGCCCTTGTTGTGCTCCGGGCGGCGATTCGCCTGGGCGGCGGAGAGGTAGAGCCAGCCGTCCGCGGTGATCCAGAACGTGTCGGGCCAGACCAGATTCGGATCGCGGGCGATGACCTCGATCCGCCCATCCGGATCGCGCCGGCCGATGGCGCCGAACTCCTGAAGGCTGAGATAGACCCGGTCGCGCGAATCGGCGGCGAGCCCGCCGGTGAGGCCCTTCTCGCCGAGGTCGCGCACGATCTCGGCCACCGACGCGTCGTCGCGGGCGGGGTCGAGGAGCGCCGCGGTCTCGACCGCGTAGAGGCGCCGGCTCATCAAGGGCGTGTAGTACAGGCGCGCGCCGTCGGGGCTGAGCGCGATGCCGTTGGCCCCGCCCTGGATCGGGCTCGTCGTCCCGTCGGCCTTGCGCTTCAGCAAGACGCGGCCCTCGACGATCTTCAGCGTGCCCTCGACCGAGCGCGTGCTGGCGTGATCGGAAAGCCGCCGCAGCGCCCGGCCGCTCGCCAGATCGACGGCGATCAGGGCGCCCGCCCCGTCCTGGCCCTGGTCGGTGATGTAGGCGACCTCGCGGCCCGGCCGCGCATCGACCCGCAGATCGTTCAGCGACGAGGTTTCGGTCACGACATCCTGCAACGGGATCGTCCGGGTGATCGCGTCGGTCGCCAAATCGATGCAGACGAGCTTGGCCGCTCCCGGCACCGGCGTGCCGGACGAGGCCATCAGCCCGGCATCAAGCAGCCACAGCCGCCCACGGACATCGACCACGCCGTTGGGGACGTGGAACAGCCGCTCCCCCGCCTTGGCCGGATCAGGGCGGTTGGCCGCCTCGCTCGGATAGGGGACGACGCGGCCGTCGGGAAAAACCTCGCCCACGGTGAAGACCGTGCGGTCGTCGAAGCGGGGCATGAACAGGAACATCCGGCCGTCCGGCGCCAGCGTCAGCCCGGTCGGCGTCGTCGGCGCCTGCGCGGCAACGATCAATTCGAGCGGGCCGGTGCCGGGCTCGGCCAGGGCCGAACGAAACCCAGTGAGGCTCGCAGTGAACAGGCCTGCCGCGCCGCCGAGGAGGTGGCGCCGTCCGATGCTCGTCATTCGGTATCCTCTCGGAGCCTGTTTACCCATCCCACCCACCCCCTCATCCTGAGGTGCTCCGCGCAGCGGAGCCTCGAAGGAGGGCTCCAGGGATCGCGCGCGAACTGGAGCCCTCCTTCGAGGCTGCTTCGCAGCACCTCAGGATGAGGGGAATGGGTTGGAGGAAGCGGTCGAAAAAAGACCGTCACCCCGGAATCCCGGCCCCGCGCACCCGCGTCTCGACCGCCAGCACCTTGGGTCCGGCGCAGATGTACAGCCGGCGCCCGTCCGGCCCGCCGAAGGCGATGTTGGCGCAGGGGCCCTCGGTCGGGATGCGGCCCAGAAGCGTGCCATCCGGGCTCCACACCCGCACCCCCTCGCCGGTCCCGGAATAGAGGCGGCCGTCGGTGTCGGTCTTGAGCCCGTCGGGCACGCCGGATTCCAGCCGGGCGAAGACGCGGCCGTTGGAGAGATTTCCGCCTGCCACGTCGAGGGCCCGGATCGTCCGCGGCATCGACCCATCGGGCGCCCCGCCGCTCTCGGCGACGTACAGAATCCGGCCGTCCGGCGAGAAAGCGAGTCCGTTGGGTTGATGGAAATCGGTGGCGACCGCCGCGAGCGTGCCGTCCGGCGCGAGGCGGTAGACGAAGCTTCCGGCCTGCTCCGAGGGGCGCGGCGCGCCCTCCGCGGCTTGGGTGATGCCGTAGGTCGGGTCGGTGAACCATACGGCTCCGTCGCCGGCGACGATGGCGTCGTTGGGCGAATTGAGCCGGCCGCCCCGATAGCGCTCGGCCAGCACCGTGAACGACCCGTTGGATTCTTGCCGCACCACGCGGCCGGTGCGGTGCTGGCAGGTGATGAGCCGGCCTTGGCCGTCGATCGTGTTGCCGTTGGCGTTCTCCGACGGATCGCGAAAGACCACCGGAGTGCCGCCGTCGGGGATGCGCATCATCCGATTGCGGCGGACATCGCTGAAGACGAGGCTGCTCAGCGACGGCACCCAGACCGGCCCCTCGCACCATTCCCCGTCCGAATAGAGCGTCCGCACCTCCGCGTCTGGGGCGAGGATCGCGGCGAGCCCGTCGGCGGCGCGCGCCGCGAAGGGCGCCAGCAGCATCAGCCCGAGGAAGGGGCGGCGGGTGAGGGAATGAGCCGTCATCGGCCCGCCAACGCGCCGGGCGGGCGAAGGCTCCGGCGGCGAGACTCCGTTAGGCACTCGGCGCTAAACTACACCCCCACGCCGGAGGGCGTCCGCGGTCGGCCATCGAAGCGAAAAGATCCGTGCGCTACCCGCCCCACATCCTCGAAGAGATCCGCACAAGGCTGCCCGCCTCCGACGTGGTCGGGCGGCGGGTGAAGCTGAAGAAGGCCGGCCGCGAATGGCGCGGCCTGTCGCCGTTCAACGCGGAGAAGTCGCCGAGCTTCTACGTGAACGACCAGAAGCAGTTCTACCACTGCTTCTCCTCCGGCAAGCACGGCGACATCTTCACCTTCCTCATGGAGACGGAAGGCGTCAGCTTCCCCGAGGCCGTCGAGCGACTGGCGGGCGAAGCCGGGGTCAGCTTGCCGAAGATGACCGTCGAGAGCGAGCAGGCCGAGGCCCGCCGCACCGGCGCGCTCGACATCATGGAATTGGCCGCGCTCTATTTCGAGGAGCAGCTGCGCGGCCCCAACGGGGGCGAGGCCCGCGCCTATCTCGACCGACGGGGCCTGGGCGAAACCACGCGAAAAAAATTCCGGCTCGGCTATGCCGGTGGCGCCCGCTACGGCCTGCGCGACCACCTCGCCGGCAAGGGCGTCGAGCGCGACACGATGCTCGAACTCGGGCTGCTGGCCACCGCCGAGGGTGTGGCCGTGCCCTACGACAAGTTCCGCGACCGGGTGATGTTTCCGATCCGCGACGTGCGCGGGCGGGTCGTCGCCTTCGGCGGCCGGGCGATGCAGGCCGAGGCCAAGGCGAAGTACATGAACTCGCCGGAGACGCCGCTCTTCCACAAGGGGCGGATGCTCTACAACCTCGATCTGGCCCGGAAGAGCGCCCACGACCGCTCGCGCATCGTCGCGGTGGAGGGCTACGTCGATGTCATCGCCATGACGTTGGCGGGCTTCCCCGAGACGGTGGCACCGCTCGGCACGGCGCTCACCGAGGACCAGCTTGCCCTGCTGTGGCGCCACGCCGACGAGCCGATCCTGTGCTTCGACGGCGACGGCGCCGGCCAGCGCGCCGCCTTCCGGGCGCTCGACGTGGCCCTGCCGATGCTGGAGCCCGGCAAGTCGCTGCGCGTCGCCATGCTGCCGGGGGGCCAGGACCCGGACGACCTCGCCCGCTCCGGCGGTGCCGCCGCGATCGACGCGGTGCTGGCCTCGGCCCAACCGCTCGTCGACGTGCTGTGGGCCCGCGAGACGGCCGCCGGCGCCCTCGACACGCCCGAACGCCGGGCGGGTCTGGCCAAGACCCTGCGCGAGGCGGTGGCCGGCATCCGCGACGAGACGGTCAAGCGCTTCTATCGCGACGAGATCGAGGGGCGGCTGCGCGGACTCTCGGGACGGCCGGAGCGCGCCGAGAGCGGTTATTCCGCAGGGCCGCGCGTCCCCCGCGCCCCGTTCCAGCGCCGGCCGCGCCCCGGCGATCCGCCGCCTTCGCCGCGCATCGTCACCGGCTTCAACCCGCTCCTGAAGGTCACCACCCAGGCCCCCGTGCAGGGCGGACGCTTGGCCAAGCGCGAGGCGATGATCGTGGCGAGCCTGCTCGCCCACCCGGAACTGCTCGGGATCGAGGAGGAGGCGCTCGCCGCCCTCGAACTCGTCAACCCGGACGCCCAGGCCCTGCGCGACCTGCTGCTGGAGCGCGCGGCGGACGTGGATGCGCTGGAGCCGGAACTGATGGAGGCGCGCCTGCGCCGGGCCGGTCTGGAGGAGGCGCATGCGCGGCTGACGGCCCTGGTCACGTCCGGCGACCGCTGGATGCTCGATCCGCATGCCGATCCGGCGCGCCTGGAACACACCCTGCATCAGGCGGTGATCTTGCACCGGCAGGCGGGAGCGCTACATAGCGAACTTCACCAAGCTGAGCGCGCCCTTGCCGAGGATGGGTCGGAAGCCCATTTCGCGTGGCTCTGCGACGTGCAGCAGCAACTCGCGGTGATCGCCGCAGCGGAAGCCGAAGCGGAGGTCTCCCGGGACGATTGATTTCGCGCGAGCGTGGCCCCGCTGCGACGGCGGCAGGCCGGTCGTTATGGTTAACGGACGGTCAAGGGACGTCAGGCTAGAGCGAATGCAACGAGAATCGGCGCGGGCACTCGACAAGCGCGCCATTCCCCTACATTGCGACGTGTCTTTCGCGGGGAGCGCGCGGGCTCGAAAAGCCCCGGCCGCCGTCACGAGAACAATAGGCTGAGCATGGCAACGAAGGCAACCGAGCGGGACGATGCGGACTCCGCCCAGGAGCAACCGACGGACGGTCCGCTCCTCGACCTGACGGATGCCGCCGTGAAGCGGATGGTGAAGCTCGCCAAGAAGCGCGGCTACGTCACCTACGAGGAGATCAACGAGGTCCTTCCCGACGGTCAGGTGGACGGCGACCAGATCGAGGACGTGCTCGCCCAGCTCGACGACATGGGCATCCGCGTCGTCGAGGCCGAGGAGTCCGAGGAGACCGCGACCGAGGCCAAGGCCAACGGCGAGGCCTCCGAGGACGAGGAGGCGTCCGAGGGCGGCGAGGTCGCCGAGACCACGACGGCGCGCGCCGTCACCGTCGCGACCCCCACCGCCAAGGAGCCGACCGACCGCACGGACGATCCGGTGCGGATGTACCTGCGGGAGATGGGCTCGGTCGAGCTGCTGTCGCGCGAGGGCGAAATCGCCATCGCCAAGCGCATCGAGGCCGGCCGCGAGGCGATGATCGCCGGCCTGTGCGAGAGCCCGCTGACCTTCCAGGCCATCATCATCTGGCGCGACGAACTCGTCGACGGCAAGGTGCTGTTGCGCGACATCATCGATCTCGAAGCGACCTACGCCGGCCCCGACGCCCGCGGCGCGCCGCAGGCGCCCGAGGAGGGCGCGGAGGAGTCCGAGGAGGCCGAGGGCCCCGTCCCGCCGGAAGGCGGCGACGACGAGGACGACATGGAGAACAACGTGTCGCTCGCGGCCATGGAGGCCGAGATCAAGCCGCGCGTGCTCGAGACCTTCGACAACATCGCCTCGAACTACCGCAAGCTGCGCAAGCTCCAGAACGAGGAGACCGAGCTGAAGGCGGGCGGCGGCACGCCGACGGCCGCGCAGGGCAGGAAGCAGGCGGAGCTGAAGGACATCGTCGTCACCGACGTGAAGTCGCTCTCGCTCAACGCCAACCGCATCGAGGCCCTGGTCGAGCAGCTCTACGACATCAACAAGCGCCTCATCTCGCATGAGGGCCGCCTGATGCGCGCCGCCGAGAGCCACGGCGTCGCCCGCGACGAGTTCCTGCGCCACTACCAGGGCTGGGAACTCGATCCGAACTGGATGCAGCGCGTCGCCACGCTCGGCGGCAAGGGCTGGAAGAACTTCGTCGAGCGCGGCGGCCGTCAGGTCGCCGACCTGCGCGAGCAGATCCTGACGCTCGCCTCCGAGACCGGCCTTCAGATCGGCGAGTACCGCAAGATCGTCTCGATGGTCCAGAAGGGCGAGCGCGAGGCCCGTCAGGCCAAGAAGGAGATGATCGAGGCCAACCTCCGCCTCGTGATCTCGATCGCCAAGAAGTACACCAACCGCGGCCTGCAGTTCCTGGACCTGATCCAGGAGGGCAACATCGGCCTGATGAAGGCGGTCGACAAGTTCGAGTACCGCCGCGGCTACAAGTTCTCGACCTACGCCACGTGGTGGATCCGGCAGGCGATCACCCGCTCGATCGCCGACCAGGCCCGCACGATCCGCATTCCGGTGCACATGATCGAGACGATCAACAAGATCGTCCGCACGTCGCGGCAGATGCTGCACGAGATCGGCCGTGAGCCGACTCCGGAGGAGCTGGCCGAGAAGCTGGCCATGCCGCTGGAGAAGGTGCGAAAAGTCCTGAAGATAGCCAAGGAGCCGATCTCCCTCGAGACGCCTATCGGCGACGAGGAGGATTCGCATCTCGGCGATTTCATCGAGGACAAGAACGTCGTCCTGCCGATCGACGCGGCGATCCAGTCGAACCTGCGCGAGACCACGACCCGCGTGCTGGCCTCGCTGACGCCGCGCGAGGAGCGGGTCCTGCGCATGCGCTTCGGCATCGGCATGAACACCGACCACACCCTCGAAGAGGTCGGCCAGCAGTTCTCGGTGACCCGCGAGCGCATCCGCCAGATCGAGGCGAAGGCGCTGCGCAAGCTCAAGCACCCGAGCCGGTCGCGCAAGCTGCGCAGCTTTCTCGACAACTGATACGGTCTGCGGACCCAGGCATCGGCCGCCCCCTCGGGCGGCCGTTTGCGTTTCGGCGGCGAGTCTTGCCAGGGCATGGCCCAAAAGGTTCCCGCCCGCGTCACAAAAAACCCAGACTTGCCCGGCATCCCAGGGTCTCACGAGGCCGGGACGCCAGAATCACCGGTCGGCTCGTTTTGGGGGTTTGCCGGATGACGTTCGACGACGCGCGCGACGACTTCTCGCGCCTGCACCGCCAGTTCACGCTGCATCTCGGGGTGGCGGTCGGCCTGTCGTGGCTGACGGCGCTGTACGCGGCGGCGTATGCCCCGTGGGTGCGCAACATCCGGGCGCTGATCGATCCCGCCGGCCCGCTGCGGGTCGAGAGCACGCTGTCCTACCTGTTCGTGCTGCCCGCCGTGCTGACCTTCGCCTGGGCCTCCGCCTATTTCGGCCGCGAGACCATGCGCCGGTTCCAGACCCTGCCGAACCAGACGCTCGAATTCGCCGCCGCGGCGGCCGTCGCCTTCGGCGTGTTCTACCTGTCGATCGACCGCGCCGTCGCGGTTCTCCTGGCCGGCTTCTAAAGCCCTTACCAAGTTGCACGGACCGAGGTCCGTGCGTCCGGCGGACGACCGCCGCTCCACATTCGTGGAGGCAAGCGACGATGAGATCTTCGTCGTCGCTTGATTCAGCCCCCCTCCGTCAGCCGCCGCACGGCGTCCGTCCCGAGCAGCCGCACGAGGCGGCGTTCGGCCTCCGCGTCGACGGCAAGCATCATGCCGCCGCAGACGCTGCCGCGGCCGTGAAAGGCGTAGCGTAGAACCGGCGCCGCCCGCAGGCTGCCGTTGCCCGCGGCGACGAAACCCTGCATCCGCCCCGGCCGGTCGCTGCGCCCGATCACCACGTCGAGCCCCGCCGCCTGCCCCGTCACGGTCCAGGGCTGGAGGTCGAGCCGCCCGCCATCCTGCCGCGCCAGCGCCCGGCGCGGGCCCGACAGGGCGACGAGGGTCTCGGGCGGCAGGTGCAGCAGCCCTTCGAACGCGATCGCCCGGCCCGCCGCGTCGCCGACCCGCACGAAGCGGTCCAGCACCGCCAGCCCGTAGAGATCGTCGAGGACGAGGAACAGGCGGGCATGCGCATAGTCCGGCCCGTGAACGGTGCTGGCGAAGGCCAGCAGACGCCCGCCGTCGAGATCGAGCCGCCCGAGGGGCCATGACCGCCCCGCCATCGGCTCGCGCCCGTCGGGAATCGCGACATTGTGGGCGCGGGGCGAGAGCAGGTAGTGGCGCGCCGGCCCCGTCTCAGTTCCCTCTCCGCCGCCCTCCACGATCCAGCGTGAGCCGCCCGTGGCGAAGACGAAGGAGGTAGCGTCGCGGTGCTCGGGCAGCGACTGACCGGCATGCTGGCAGGCAAAGTAGGCCCAGCCCCGCTCCGGCCCGTCGTAGCGCAGGACCGTGACGTCGCCCGCCTCCGCGGGCTCGGCGGGCGCCTCCCCGCGGGCGGCGAACAGTTCCGACGACTCGGACACGGCGAGCCGGGCGATCCAGCCGGCATGGTCGATGGCGGTGGCGCCGTCGCCGAAGGGCGGCAGGCGCCCGCCCGGATCGAGCAGCCGGGCGAGGCCGGGCAGAGAAGCCGCGACGCGGGCCGCGATCGTCGGGCCGGGCGCCGTGTCGCCGAGCGCTTCGGCCACGCCACGGCCCAATCCCAAAAGATCGAGCCGGCGCTGCACGGCGGATTCGGCGAAGCGCCCGTCGGCGCTCAGCAGCGCGTCGAAGCCCTGATCCAGGCTGCGGCGGGCCAGGGTCTCCCAGAACGGCGCGAACGGGAAGGCCGGCAGCGCGCGGGCCAGCGCCAGCAGGGCGGCCGCCGCCTGAAGGCCGGGGAGCCCGCGGGCGAGGGTGTTCGCCCCGACGATCTCGGCGAGCGCGAAACCGTGCCGCGCGGCCTCCGCCGCGATGGCGTCGCGATCCTCGCCCTCGTCGAGGAGGAGGCTCGCCAGCACCTCGGCGCGGGGGGCGAGCGCGGCCGGATGCAGGCTCAGCGGGTCGCTCGGCTGGCCCCAGGGGTTGGCCGCCGACCAGGACGCGGCGAGCCCACGGGCGCGGGCGATACCTTCCGGCTGGCCGGCGAGCGGGAGGAGCCACGTCAGCGACTGGTAGACGAGGCGCCATGCAACGGTGCGAAACGGGTCTTCACGCCAGTCCGGCACATCCGAAAAGGTCCAGTCCGGCAGGCCGGCGAGGCCGAGGGCGACGCCGCCCTCCGGGTCGAGCCGGGCGCTGCGGTCGGGTCCGGCGCGCAGCGCACGAGCGCGGGCGAGCGGGGCGACCCCCTCACCGATCGGGGCGAGCCAGCCCGCGGGCGCATCCTCGGACAGGCCGAGCCGGTCGGCGAGGCGGGCGAGGAAGGCCGGGGCATCGAGGGCGTCGTCGCCGCACAGGCTCTCCAGCCGCAGGTCGTCTTCGAGCGCGAGTTCGGGCACGCCGATCAGCTCGGCACCGGTCGGACGCTCCGCATCCTCCCACGGGCCGAGATGGAGATCGACCGCCGCCGCCCCCGTGGGCGGGCGCAGGTCCAGGGTGAAGCGGCGCGCCTGGGGCACCGCGGCGAGGTTGAACACCGCCCCGAGCCCCGGCACCGAGAGCGCACCGGGATAGGGCGGCGCCATCTCGGCGCCCGCGCCGTCACGGTAGACGAGGCGCACCCGCGCGGCGTGCTCGTCGGGCACCGGGGCGTAGAGCTGGCCGCGCAGCGCCAAGGCCACGCCGTCCGGCAGCGCGAAGTGCAGCGACAGCGGGCTCTCGTCGAGCAGGCGACGGCGCGGTGCCGCGGCCGGATCGGGCTCGCCCACGAGGATCACCGCATCGGACACGGTGACCGGGGCGGTGTTGCGCCAGGAGCGCACGGTGACGGCGAGGTCGCGGGCCTGATCGGGCATGCGGAAGGCGACGCGCACCAGATCATCTGCGAGCGCCGGCCCCGGCACCCAGGCGGCGTGCGGGTCGAGCAGGCTGCGCACCAGCCCCGGCACGTGGTCGAGATCGAGGCTCGACCCGTCGCCGGCCAGGAAGTCGAAGCCCAGCGCGAGGCTGTCGGGGCTGAGGCTGGACGCTTCCGCTTCGTCGTAGGCCAGCGCAAGGCGCAGGCAGGCCCAGGCGCCGGGGCGTAGGCGCTCGAAGCCGAGCACGGCGCGGGCGAAGCGATGGTGCGAGGCGACGACGTGCCAACCCGCGCGCCCACCGGGCCCGGCGCCGCCGGCATAGCGGGCCGAGACCGGCACGCGCAGGCTCACGGCCTCCCCGGCATCGCTCTCCGGACTCGGGTCTTCGTCGCGTGCGTCCATCAGGGCAGGCGCACCGGGCGGGGGCTCCCTGTCAAGCCGGGAGCCAGCCCCGTGCAAGATTGCCGACCTAAACCCCGGGAAGACGAGGGGGCTTCCCCCCTTTGAGCCACCGACGGGCCCTTTCAGGAGGGGGACGTTGCCATGACGACGGGCGTCTACCTGTTCGACCTCGCCTCGCAGCACGCGCGCTACCTCGCGGTGCGGCAGGCCACCATCGCGGGCAACGTCGCCAACGCGAACACCGCCGGCTACAAGGCCCGCGACGTGGTGCCCTTCGCCCAGGTGCTGGCGAAGACCGGCCTCGACATGCAGATGACGGCGGGCCGCCACATCGAGGGACAGGGCGCCCGCATCCCGGTGCGCACCGATTCCGGCGGCGGCTGGGAAACCCTCGAAACGGCGACCGGGGTCAGCCTGGAGCAGGAGATGCTCAAGGGCGGCGAGGTCTCGCGCCAGAGCAGCCTCGACAACGCGGTGGTCAAGTCGTTCCACCGGATGCTGATGTCGGCCGTGCGGAGCGGGTCATGATCGATCCGCTGCTCTCCGCATCCCGGCTGGCTGCGGCCGGACTCCAGGCCCAGTCGGTGCGCATGCGCGTCGTCTCGGAGAACCTCGCCAACGCGCAATCGACCGGTGAGACGCCGGGTGCCGACCCCTATGCCCGCAAGACGGTGACGTTCCGGGCCGAACTCGACCGCGCCGCCGGCTTCGCCTCGGTGCGGCTGTCTAAGCTCGACACCGACAAGACCCCGTTCCGCACCGAGCACGACCCGGCCAACCCGGCCGCCGACGAGGACGGCAACGTCAAGCTGCCCAACGTCAACATGCTCGTCGAGATGGCGGACATGCGCGAGGCCAACCGCTCCTACGAAGCGAACCTCCAAGTGATCAAGCAGGCCCGCGCGATGGTCGCGGGCGTGATCGATCTCCTCAAGTCTTGAGACAACAACGATGATCGAGGCACTCACCTCGCTGTCGGCCTTCGACAAGGTCGCCGGCACCTCCTTCGCCGGGGCCGCACCGGTCCAGCGCGCGGCGCTCCCCGTCCAGGCGGCGGCGCCCGCCGCGGGCGCCGACTTCGGCGACATCATGGCCCAGTTCGCCACCCAGGCGCGCGACGCCCTGCGGGTCGGCGAATCGACCTCGATCGCCGGCATCCAGGGCACGGCCTCAGCCCAACAGGTGGTCGAGGCGGTGATGTCCGCCGAGCAGAGCCTCCAGACCGTCGTGGCGATCCGCGACAAGGTGGTGGCCGCCTATCTCGAACTCAGCCGCATGCCGATCTGAGGACCCTGACCCATGCGCGCTCTCGCCATCGCCGCCACGGGCATGTCGGCCCAGCAGCTCAACCTCGAAGTGATCGCGAACAACATCGCGAACCTCAACACCACGGGCTTCAAGGGCGCGCGGGCCGAATTCACCGATCTGCTCTACCAAGCGGAGCGCCAGCAGGGCGCGCCGAACCAAGCGGGCCAGGAGGCGGTGCCGGAGGGCGCGATGCTGGGCCTGGGCGTGCGCGCCGCCGCGATCCGCAACCTGCATCGGCAGGGCCAGCTCGCCAACACCAGCAACCAGCTCGATCTGGCGGTGAACGGGCGCGGCTACTTCCAGATCACCAGCCCCGGCGGCGAGATCAACTACACCCGCGCGGGCGCCTTCAACAAGAACGCCACCGGCCAGCTCGTGACGCTCGAAGGCTATGCTATCGATCCGGCGATCCTGATCCCGCAGAACACCAGCCAAGTGACGATCAACGAATCCGGTCAGGTCTTCGCCAAGGTCGAGGGCCAAGTGGCGCTACAGAACATCGGCCAGTTGACGCTGGCCAACTTCGCCAACGAATCCGGCCTGGAGCCGCTCGGCAACGGGCTCTACCGCGAGACCCCGGCCTCCGGCGCGCCGGTCGTCGGCAATCCCGGCGACGTCAGCTACGGCCGGCTGCACCAGGGCTACCTCGAAGGCTCGAACGTCGATCCGGTCAAGGAAATCACCAACCTGATCACGGCCCAACGCGCCTTCGAGATGAATTCCAAGGTGATCCAGGCCGCCGACGAGATGGCCGGCACCGTCTCGAAGGGCATCCGCTGACGCTGTCTTTCGCGTCGCGACGCCCGCCCTCCCCTCACCCTCGTATCGGCGCGATCCCCATGGCCCGCACGCTTCTCGCCCGCTGCCTGCTCGTCTCCCTGCTCGCCGCCTCGGCGCAGGGGACGGCGCTTGCCGTCGACGGCATGGCCGCCCCCTTGGCGGCCCCCTTGGCCGCCCCCTTGGCGTCCCCCGAGATCATGCTGCCGGTGCCGGTCGTCACGATCTATCCCGGCGACACGATCAAGGAATCGATGCTGCGGATGCAGGCCTATCCCTCGACCTTCAAGGCGCGGGCGGCCGTGATCGACGCGCCGCTCGCCATCGCCGGTCGGCAGGCGCGGCGGATGCTGCTGCCGGGCGAGCCGGTGCCGGTCAACGCCGTCGACGATCCCCGCCTCGTGAGCCGCAACACCCCGACCCAGATGGTGTTCGAGGAGAACGGCCTCGTCATCACCACCGTCGGCTCGCCGCTCCAGAACGGGGGGCTCGGCGAGACGATCCGGGTGCGCAACACCGACACCAACCGCATCGTGCTCGGCACCGTGATGGCCGACGGCCGCATCAAGATCGGCGCGCAGTGATGCTCCGCCGACCGACGCACCGTATCCTCATCGCGGTCCTGCTCGGCCTCGTCACGGGCCTCGGTTTCGCCCTGGTCGCCGGCCCCGCCCGCGCCGCGCCGGGCACCCGCATCAAGGACATCGCCACGCTCAAGGGCGTGCGCGACAACCAGCTGTTCGGCTACGGCCTCGTCACCGGCCTGCAGGGCACCGGCGACACCCTGCGCAACGCGCAGTTCACCGAGCAATCGCTGCAATCGCTGCTCGACCGGCTCGGCATCAACGTGCGCGACGCGCGCCTGCGCACCCGCAACATCGCCGCCGTCATGGTGACCGCCGACCTGCCGCCCTACACCGGCACCGGCTCGCGCATCGACGTCACCGTCACCTCCATGGGCGACGCCACCTCGCTGAAAGGCGGCACCCTGCTGATGACGCCGCTCACCGGCGGCGACGGCCTCGTCTACGCGGCGGCGCAAGGCCCGCTCGCGGTCTCGGGCTTCACCGTGCAGGGCGCGGCTGAGCAGCTGACGCAGGGCGTGCCGACGGCCGGCCGCATCCCCAACGGGGCGCTGATCGAGCGCGAGGTGCCCGGCACGTTCCGCGATCTGCCCGAACTCGTGTTCGAGTTGAAGAACCCCGACTTCAAGACCGCGACGCAGATCTCGGACGCGATCAACGCGTGGTCGCTCGGCGCCTTCGGCCGCCGCATCGCCTCGGCCCGCGACCAGCGCTCCGTCGTGGTGATGCGCGGGCGCCAGATCGCGCAGACCCGGCTGGTGGCCGAGATCGGCGATTTGACGATCCAGCCCGACACCCCGGCCCGCGTCGTCGTGGACCAGCGCACCGGCACCGTCGTGATCGGCCGCAACGTGCAGATCTCGACCGTCGCCGTGACCCACGGCAACCTCACGGTGCGGGTGACCGAGGCGCCCGAGGTGTCCCAGCCCGCGCCCTTCTCCAACGGCCAGACCGTGGTGGTGCCCCGCACCGAGGTCGCCGCCCAGGAGCAGATGGGCAAGCTCGCCATCCTCGGCGGCTCCGACCTCCAGACGCTCGTGCGCGGCCTCAATCAGGTCGGCCTGAAACCCACCGACATCATCGCGATCCTGCAGGCGGTGAAGACCGCCGGCGCGCTGCAGGCGGAGCTCGTGGTCCAATGAGCCGCCTCCCCCACACCCTCGCCCTCTGGCTCGCTCTCTCCGGCGCCGCCTTCGCGGCCGGCGGCGGCGACAAGCCGGATCCGGCGAAAGAGGCCGCGATGAAGGCGCTCGCCATCCGCGATGCGCCGAAGGAGGTTACGGCCCAGGATTACGTCGCCAAGGAGCCGGCGAAGTCCGGCTACTGCGCCAACATCGCCGACGCGGCGGCGGATGCCCGCTTCGCATGGCAGAAGGAGCAGTTGGCGACCCTGGAGCGCCAGGTCGAGGAGCGGATCAAGGCGCTGGAGGAGAAGCGGGCCGAGTACGAGACCTGGCTCAAGCGCCGCAACGAGTTCCTCGCAAAAGCCGACGAGAGCGTGGTCGCGGTCTACGCCAAGATGAAGCCCGACGCGGCGGCGCTCCAGTTCGCCAACATGCCCGAGGAATCGGCCGCCGCGCTGCTGACCAAGCTCAACGCCCGCGCGGCCAGCGCCATCCTCTCCGAGATGGAGGCGACGCGCGCGGCCAACCTCGCCCGCAAGATGTCGGACGCCGGCCGCAAGGACGCTCCGCCTGCGCCCGCGCCGGCCCCGAGAAAGAACGAGAGATCGTGATGCGCAGGCCTTCCCTCGCCCTCGCCGGCTGCCTCGCGCTGAGCGTCGGTGCCTGCCAGACCAACGAGCTCGACCGCCTGGGCCGCGCGCCCGTGCTGACCCCGGTCGGCACCGGGCTCAACGCCCCGCGCGAGCCGCTGCCGACCACCTTCGGCGCGTACGGCCCGCGCCACAGCTATCATTCGACGTGGTCGCCCGCGAGCGCGGACCTGTATCAGGACCCGCGCGCCAAGAACGTCGGCGACGTCATCACGGTGGCCATCGCCATCAACGACAAGGCCCAGTTCGACAACGCGACCGAACGCGAGCGCAGCCAGAAGAGCTTTTTGGGCTTCGATTTCGGCTACGGCGTCTCGGCGCTCAAGGACTCGGCCACCGCCGACACCGGCATCCGCTCCGGCACCTCGACCAAGGGTCAGGGCAACATCGACCGCAAGGAGACGCTCAGCCTCTCCGTCGCCGCGATCGTCACCGAGGTTCTGCCGAACGGCAACGTGATGATCTCGGGCTCGCAGGAGGTGCGGGTCAACAACGAGGTGCGCGTGCTCAACGTCGCCGGCATCGTCCGCCCGCGCGACATCTCGCGCAAGAACACCATCGACTACGACAAGATCGCCGAGGCCCGCATCTCCTACGGCGGCCGCGGCCGCCTCACCGACGTGCAGGGGCCGACGCTGGGCCAGCAGATTTTTGAAAACGTGGCGCCGTTCTGACGATCGGCGCCATCCCACCCTCCCCCTCATCCTGAGGTGCCGGAGCGAAGCGGAGGCCTCGAAGGAGGGCTCCAGACATCACCGCGATCCCTGGAGCCCTCCTTCGAGGCCCGCCGAAGCGGGCACCTCAGGATGAGGGTCGGGGTGGGACAAGCACCGGCGGAAGACGCATCATGGCCGAGACCAAGGACGGCGCGAAGAAGGGCGGCAAGGGCTGGATCGGGGCGCTGCTGCTGGTCACGCTGGTCGCCGTCGGCACCGGCGGCGGGCTCGGCGTCTACCTGCTCGGCAACGTCGAGAAGTCGGTCGATCTCAAGAAGCGCGACGAGGCCGACAAGGCGGTCAAGGTGCTCAACTACACCGGCGACCTGTCGCTCCGCAGCGTCGGCTCGGCGGTGACGAACCTCGCCGAGCCCGCAGACGCCTGGGTGCGCATCGAATCCTCCATCGTCTTCAAGACCGGCACCCTGCCGAACCCGGACGTGACGCTCGCCGAAATCCGCGCCGACGCGGTGGCCTACCTGCGCACCATGTCGCTGGCCCAGATCGAGGGCGCCAGCGGCCTCCAGCACCTGCGCGAAGACCTCAACGAGCGCGTCGCCATCCGCACCAAGGGGGCCGTGCGCGAACTCATCGTCGAATCGCTGGTGGTTCAATGAGCCGGGCCGTGGCACGCGCATCCTGGATCGCGGCGGCGAGCTTCGCCGTCGTGAGCCTCACCGCCACCGCCGCCTTTGCCCAAGGCGCGGCCGGCGGCGGCGCCACCGGCGTGCCCGGCCTCGATGCGCTGCTGCCGGCCGGCAACGGGGCGGCGTCTGGGCGCATCATCCAGCTCGTCGCGCTGCTGACCGTGCTGTCGCTGGCGCCGGGCCTGCTCGTCATGGTGACGAGCTTCACCCGATTCGCCGTCGCGTTCTCGTTCCTGCGCTCGGGCCTCGGCCTCCAGAGCACGCCGGCCAACATCTTCCTCGTGTCGCTCGCCCTGTTCATGACCTTCTACGTCATGGCCCCGACCTTCGACCGCGCCTGGAACGAGGGCGTGAAGCCGTTGCAGGAGAACCGCATCGGCGAGGAGGAGGCGTTTTCCAAGATCGTCGAGCCGTTCCGCGAGTTCATGACCCAGCACGTGCGCCCGAAAGACCTCCAGACCTTCACGGACCTGGCCAGCCGCAACTTCCCGAAGGCGGAGGCCGGCGAGAAGATCGACCTGCGCATCCTGATCCCGGCCTTCATGATCTCCGAGCTGCGCCGCGGCTTCGAGATCGGCTTCCTGATCGTGCTGCCGTTCCTCGTCATCGACATCATCGTCTCCACCATCGTGATGTCGATGGGCATGATGATGCTGCCGCCGACCGTGATCTCGCTGCCGTTCAAGGTGCTGTTCTTCATTTTGATCGACGGATGGAATCTGCTGGTGAGCGGGTTGGTGCGGTCGTTCTTCTGACCGTTCGGCCGGCGTCTACGGCACAGGCCGCCGTGCCGTATGGCGGAAGGGCTGCACGATGATGGCCGCGTCGGTCACGACGTCGTCGATCAGATAGGGGTAGGGGACGAGATAGAGACGACGCACCCCGGCGACCGACGTCCTGACGCCGAGTTGCGGATGCTCTCGAAGTCGCTGAATCAGGTGCGTAAGCCGTGCCTCGATCTTCGCCGCGCCTTGCGGCGAGCGGCCCTGGACGTAGCCGAGCGCCTCGTCGATCTGCCGGAGCGCCCGCGCTTGGAAGCGCGGTTCGCGCGGCAACAGACTCACCCGCGATACTTCGCGAAAACGGCCTCGACGGCGGCGGCGTCAGCGAACTCGCCGCGCTCCATCTCGCCGCGCGCTTCGAGCAGATCGGCCCCTTCCTCGGGTGTCAGCACGAGAACTTCGTCGTCCTTACCGGCATAGGCGAGGACGAGGCTGGCGATCTCGTCCTGTAGGTGGGCCGGGAGGGATCGAACCCGCTCCATGGCCTGCTCCAACCGCTTCGTCATGCATCGACCTCTCGCACCGCGCGAAGACCACTCCGACACGGATTTTGGACGCGCAACGGCCCGGTGTCGATGGACGTCGTGCCGGAGCGCCCGTCCGCTCACCCCCACGCAACCCCCACGCAAGGCTGACCGGCGACATGGGAGCCGGACCAAGGACCCGGTCCGGTTCGGGATGGCTTCAGGATGCCCGGTCGCGAGCAAGCCGAGAGATTGTGGAGCAACATCGTCGATCTCGGCGCGAGGCGGTTGATCGCCCTCGGGCTGGTCGGCCTGCTGGTGTTCCTCGGCGTCGGAATCGGCGCCTACTACCTGAGCCGCCCGGCGCAGGAGATGCTCTATACGGGGCTGTCGCGCGAGGATGTCGGCCGCATCGGCGGCGTGCTCAAGGACAACGGCATCCCCTTCGACGTGTCGGCGGACGGCTCGGCCGTGCTGGTCTCCTACGGCCACACCGCCCAGGCCCGGATGCTGCTCGCCGAAAAGGGCCTGCCGCAGAGCTCGAAGTCCGGCTACGAGCTGTTCAACGACCTCGGTTCGCTCGGCATGACCTCGTTCATGCAGGAGGTGACCCGCGTCCGCGCGCTCGAAGGTGAGATCGCCCGCACGATCCAGGGCATGAAGGGCGTGCGCGCCGCCCGCGTCCATCTCGTGCTGCCCGACCGCGGCTCGTTCCGCCGCGACCAGCAGCCGGCCTCGGCCTCCGTGGTGGTGCGCACCGAGCCCGCCGACGACGTGTCCGGCGCCCAGGCCATCCGCCATCTCGTGGCCTCCGCCATCCCCGGCATGAAGCCCGACCGCGTCACCGTGATCGGCTCCGAGGGCACCGTGTTGCTGGCCGGCGACGACGCGGCCTCCGCGCCCACCGGCAAGATGGCGACGCTGGAGAAGTCGGTCAGCCGCGAGATGCAGGACAACATCCGCCGGACGCTGTCCCCCTATCTCGGCGTCGGCAATTTCGAGGTCAGCGTCGCGACGCAGCTCAACACCGACAAGACGAGCACCAACGAGACGATCTACAACCCCGACCAGCGCGTCGAGCGCTCGGTCCGCTCCGTGCGCGAGAGCGAGAACGCGCAGAACCGCGCCAGCCAGCGCCCGACCAGCGCCCAGGAGAACCTGCCCGACCAGCGCGCCCGCTCGGACGGCAACGACCAGTCGAGCAACGAGACCTCGAAGAAGGAGGATCTCACCAACTACGAGATCTCCCAGAAGACCGTGCAGACGGTGAGCGACGGCTACGCCATCCGCCGCCTCTCGGTCGCCGTGCTGGTCAACCGCTCGCGGCTCACCGCGCTCGCCGGCCCCGACGACAAGGCGGCGCTCGAGAAGCAGATCGCCGAGATCGAGGAACTGGTGGGCTCGGCCTCCGGCTTCAGCAAGGAACGCGGCGACACGATCAAGGTCGCAGCGGTCGGCTTCGTCAACGACGGCCAGCCGCTGGAGCCGGTGCCGCCGCTCTCCGTCACCGACGTGCTGATGAAGCAGTCCGGCACCCTCATCAACGCCGTCACCATCCTGGTCGTCGCCGCCCTGCTGATCTGGTTCGGTCTCAAGCCCGCGCTCCGCTCGATCCTCGCCGTGCCGGAGGCGCAGCAGGCGGAGGTGGCCGCGCTCAACGCTCCCCAGGGTGCGCCCGCGCTCGCCGCCGGGGTGGCGGCGGCGCAGCAGGCCGGTTTGGCGGGCGGCACCGTCGAGGGCGCCCCCGCGCTCGCGGCCCCCGGCACGGTGGCGGCCCCCGGCGAACCGCAAAAGCTCATGGCGCCCGGCATGGCCGGCCTGATGGAGGAACTCGAGGACAAGGCGGCCCGCTCGCCGCAGAAGCGGCTGGAGCAGCTCATCGACATCGACGAGGAGCAGGTCGCCGCCGTCCTCAAGCGCTGGCTGATGCGTGAGGAGCCGGCGTGATGGAGGGCCTGATCGCCCGGCTCCTGCCCGAGATCGGACAGGCGCCGCCCCCGGCCGCGGCCGGCGCGCCGGATTTCGACGGGAACTGGTTCCGCCCGGTGCAGCGGGCCAAGCCGCCCGCCGCGCCTGCTCCGGTCGCCGTGCCGGACGTCACGATGGCGCCGGTGTCCGAGATCGTGACCGCGGGCCCCGGCGGCCCGGGGTTCGCCCCCGTGGGCCTCGCGCCCACCCCGGCGCGGCCGGCGGAGGACCGCGCGGCGCTGATCGCGGCGGCCGAGGCACGCGGGTATGAGGCCGGTCGCGCCGAGGCTCTGGCCGAGGCCGAGGAGCGGCTCGCGGAGGAGCGCGCCGCCTTCGAGACGCGTCTCGCCGACGCGCGCCGCGCCTGGGCGGAGACCGAGGGTACGGTGCTGGCCGGACAGCTCGCGGCGGCCTTCGCCGGCCTCGACGCGACCCTGTCGGAGCGCGTCGCCCGGCTGCTCGCGCCGGTCTTGAACCAGGCCCTGCGGCGGCAGGCGGTCGAGGCGCTGTCCGGTGCGGTGACGCGGCTGCTGGCCGAGCCGCAGCCGGCGGCGATCTCCATCACCGGCCCGGAAGACCTGATCGCGGCCCTGTCCGGGCGGCTATCCGGCCTGTCGGCGGCGGTCGCCTTCACCGCCGCGGACGTCACCGAAGTCACCGTGAGCGCGGGCGAGACCGTGATCGAGACCGAATTGTCGGCCTGGGGCCGGCTGATCGCCGACGCCGTGGCGGGGGCGTGAGATGTCCGAGCACCAAGAGATCATCATCATCAAGCGCCACGGCGACCACGAAGAGGGTCACCACGGCGGCGCCTGGAAGATCGCGCTCGCCGACTTCATGACGGCGATGATGGCCCTGTTCCTCGTGATGTGGCTGATCAACTCGACCAGCAAGGAGCAGAAGCAGACCATCGCCGAGTACTTCAACCCGGTGAAGCTCGCCGAGGTCACGCACGACCGGAAAGGGGTCAACGACCCGCAGGACGTGCCGAACGATCCCGCGCCCGACGGCAAGGGCAAGGGGGACAGCGAGGGCGAGGGCAAGGCCGGAACGGCAGGCGCGCTGGGCAGCCGCGCGCGCGAATCCGCCCTGTTCCAGGACCCCTACGCCGTGCTCGCCAAGCTCGCGGCGGATGTCGAGGGCGCCCCCGAGGCCGCGAGCCCGGACGCCTCCGCGCTCGAATCCGGCCAGCCGGGCATCACCGGCGGCGAGATCAGCCGCGACCCGTTCGACCCGCTCTACTGGCAGGTCGCGCCCCTGCCGCGCCGCCGCACCGAGACGCCCGGCGCCCTCGACACCGGCGCGGCGGCGCCGTCCGAGACCCGCCTCGACGCCAAGGGGCAGTCCGGCGGGGTGGCGGCCAAGGACGCGGCCAAGGAGACGCCCAAGGAGCCTTCGAAGGACGCGGCCAAGGACGCAGTGAAGGACGCGGCGAAGAAGGAGGCCGCGCGCCAGAGCCTGCAAGAGGCGATGAAGGCGGCGGGCGTGCGCCTCGCCTCCGCCGAACCGATGCCGGTCGTGCCGGAAGCCCTCACCAAGGAGCCCGAGCCGAAGCCGGCCGCAGCGCCCGCCGAGGTGAAACCCGTCGAGGCGAAGGCGCTGGAGGCCAAGCCTGCCGAGATCAAACCGGCGGCGGTGAAGGAGCCTGCCGAAGAGGCGAAGGCGGCCGAGACCGCGGCGATGGCGGCGCTGAAGGCCGAGATCGCCAAGGCGGTGCAGCCGCTGGCTACCGCGAGCCCGGCGCCGAACGTCGAGGTGCGCCGCACCGGCGAGGGCATCCTCATCAGCATCACCGACGAGATCAATTTCAGCATGTTCGGGATCGGCTCGGCCGAGCCGACGCCGAAGGTGGTCAAGGCGCTGGAGCGCATCGCCAAGGTGATCAACGGGCGCCCGGGCAAGATCATCGTGCGCGGCCATACCGACGGTCGGCCGTTCAAGTCCGACACCTACGACAACTGGCGCCTGTCCTCGGCGCGCGCACAGATGGCGTCCTACATGCTCGTGCGCGGCGGCGTCGACGAGGCTCGCGTCGAGCGGATCGAGGGCTATGCCGACCGCCAGCCCCGCACGCCCGCCGACCCCAAGGCGGCGGAGAACCGCCGCATCGAAATCCTGCTGCGGGGGCTGCCGGAATGATGCGGCACGTCTTTGCTCATTTGCCACTGTGGACGGCAGCGCGCGCCGCCTCCCCTCTCCCCTCCGCGGGAGAGGGTGGCCCCCGAAGGGGGTCGGGTGAGGGGCCGGCTCAGGTTCCTCCGGAAGCGTCGCTCCCCTCTCCCGCCCCGCATCCGCGAGGCACCCTCCCCCGCAGAGGGGGGAGGGTTTTGGGTGGCGCCTTCCTCGTGAGCCTATTGCTCGCCCTCCCCGTCATGGCAGCGGACCACGGCGGCGGCCATGCCGCGCCCGCAGCCGATTCCCACGCCGCCCCGGCGGACGACCACGGCGGGCATGGCGGCCACGGCGCGCCGGCCAAACCGATCGAACCGCTGCCGGTGACCCCGCATGGGCTGCCGGTGGAACTCGTCCGCACGCTCCAGCTCTTGCAGGACCGCATCGCCCGCGGCTCGACCCAGGCCCACCTCGCCCAGCGCCAGCTTCTGGTCCACATCGAGCAGAAGCTGACCGAACTCGATCCCGAGACCTGGGCCGCGCCGGAGAACGTGCGCGCCGTCGTCACCTTCGCGCTCGCCGGCGGCGGGCCCGGGGCGCTGCGCCGCGTCATCGCCACCGGCAAGGTGCCGGAGGCGGAGGCGCCGCTGGCACAGGGCGCGCTCGACTTCCTCCAGGGCCGCGAGAAGGAGGCCCGCGCCCGGCTCGCCGGTCTCGAAGCGCGGACGTTTCCGTCGGGGCTCGCGGGCCAGCTCGCGCTGACCCAATCGGCGCTGCTTGTGCGCGAGGCGCCGGTGCGCTCGCTCGAGCTCCTGGACCTCGCCCGTCTGCTGTCGCCGGGCACGCTCGTCGAGGAAGGCGCCCTGCGCCGCCAGATCTTCGTGGTGGCGCAAGGGGGTGACGCCGCACGCTTCGAGGCGCTGTCGATCCAGTACCTGCGCCGGTTCCGCCGCTCGGTCTACGCCGGCAACTTCCGCCAGCGCTTCGCCGCGGCGCTGACCCGGCTCGACTTCGACAGCGACCGCACCCGGATCGTCAGCCTGGAGCGGATGCTCGACGAGATCGAGCCGGAGAGCCGGCGCGACCTCTACCTCCTCGTCGCCCGCGCCGGGCTGGAGCAGGGACGGCGCGAGACCGCGCTGTTCGCCGCCGAGCGCGCCGCCGGTCTGGCAGGCCCGGACACCCGCGCCGCCGCCCAGGCCCGGCTCTACCGCGGCGCGGCGCTGATCGTCGCCGACGGCCGGTTCGAGGAGGGCACCGACGCCCTGCGCGGCCTCGACCGCGCCGCCTTCACGGAAGCCGACGCCGAACTTCTCGACTCCGCCCTCTCCGCCGCCGGTCAGATCCGGGGTCCCCTGCCGCTCCCGGCGCCGACGCCCGCCGAGGCGAACGCCCGCCGCGCCGTGCCGGAGGCGCCGGCCATCGGCCGCGCCCGCGAGGCCCTGGCCCGCGCCGAGCGAGCGCTGGAACCCTGACACTCCTTCTCCTCGCCGCCGCCCCCTGGAGCCCCGATCCCGCGTGATGACGCCCCTCGACACCCTGACGCTTCTGCGCCCCAAGGCCGAGGCCAACCGCGCGCCGACGGGCGACGAGGCCGGCCCGCGCGCGGCCCCCGGCTTCGAGGCGATGCTGGAAGCGTTCGAGGCGCGCCCCGCCCCCGCGGAGGCCGGCGCCGAAGGCGAGCAGGCCGGGCCGCTCCCCATGCCGGCCGATCCGCGCGTGGGCGAGCCCCGGACCGACGAATCCGGCGCCTCCCTGCGCGACCTGATGGCGCTCGCCGCACCCATCCCGGCGGCCCCCGCCCCGGCCTTGGCACCGGAAGCCGCCCTGTCGGCGATCGTGCAACGCGCCGCCGCCCGCGCGGGCGTGCCTGCCGCGGAAGCCCCCGCGCCCGCGCCGCGCATGACCCTCGTCGGCATCGAGACGCATTTCGCACCGGTCCAGACCCGCGCCGTGCCGGGGGCCGCGGCCGGGCAGAACGCGGGATTCACGGTCCCCGGTCCGGAGCAGAGCCCAGCACCGGCCGCAACGGCCCTCGCTCCGTCCGCGCAGACGCCCGAAGCCGCGCCCACGGCCGCCCGCGCACCCCAGTTCGATTCGCGCGCCACCGGCCCGACGCCGCCCACCGCCCCGCCGCAGGCGACGATCGCGCGTCCAGCCGAGACCGCCGACACCGGAGCGCGGGGCGGATCGCCGCCCACCGTCGTCCCCTCGGCGGGGACGGAGGCGGCCTTTTCCGCACCCACCGCGGCTTCGCCCTTGACCGAGCCCCCGGCCGCACCGCGCATTCCCCCGGCCGTGGCACCCACCGCTCCCGCGGCCCGTCAGGCTTCCCCCGAGGCCGCGGCGACGCCGCCGATCGGCCCCCAGGCGGCGGGCACGGCATCGCGTCCGGCCATGGTCTCCTCGTCGCCTGACATCTCCCCCGTCGCGACCGAGGCGCCGGCCGCACGCGGCATCGACGTGCCGGCCCAGGCGCCCGCTGCGCCATCCGCGTCGACCACCCCGCCCGTCCTGCCGCACGCGTCCGCACCGCGTTCGCTCCCCGCGACCGCGGAAGTCGGGGCGCCGCCCAATCCGGCAAACGCTCACCGGGACGGTCCGGCCGAGACGCGCGCCGCCCCCGCGGTGACGGTGTCGTCGGATACGCGCGCCGTGCCCGGGACGTCGGCGGAACCGTCTCCCGGCCTGCCGCAGGCACGGCCCACGGCAGCCCCCGCGACGGCGTCCGTTGCGACGACGGCGGACCGGTCCGCTCCCTCCCCGGCCAGAGCGGACGATGCGCATCCGGCGGTCGTTGCAAGCGATCCAGTGCCGACCGCCCGGACCACCCGCTCTGCCACCGCAGCCGCGACGGCCGAGGCGCTTCCGACCGCCGCCGCGCGCGATCCGGCGCCGACCCTGAACGCCGCCCTTCCGGCGGCCGAACCCGCTCAGACGGCTCCGCAGTCGGCACCGGTCGCCGCATTGCCCTCTGAGGCTTCGGTGGAGCGCGCCGCCACGGCGGCGACACCGGCCTCCGCCCCGATGGCAAGCGGGCCGCAGACCGCCATGCCGCAGCCGGCCATGCCGGTGCCGCCTGCCCCTCCGGCAGCGGCCGTGGCATCCGCCGCCGTGCAGCCGCAGAACGCCGCACAGCCCGGCCCGAGCGACGCCCCGCGCCTCGCGGCCACCGCGTCCACGGTCGCGACCGGCGTGGTTTCGGCGGCCCCACGGGTGGCGCGCGGCGAGGCGCAGCACCCGCTCGACCCGGCGGCACCCACGCAGGACGCGAGCGCCGAGGCCACGCCGCAGCCGGCTCCCAGCGCCAGCCATACGGCGACGCCACCTGTTCCGACCGGCACCGCACATGGTGCGACCGTGGAACGGCAAGCTGCGACTCAGGCCGGTCTATCGGGCAGCGCCGCCCCGTCGGCGCGCGACGCGGGGCCGGCCACGCAGGCCTCGGACGCCGCCGCCCCGCCGGCTCTGCCCGCAGGCGCGGGGGCCGAACCTGCCGCCGCCTCGCTTCGCGCGGACGACGCGCCGGGCGCGGTGACGGACGATGCGCCGTCCCTGTCGTCGGCGAATGCCGGGGCGATGCCGGCCGTCGCGCCGTCACGGGCCGAAACGGTCCTGGCGCCGCAGCGGTCGGAGCCGACGGCGAGCGTCCCACCCGCGCGGGTCGAGACGGCCCTCGGCGCGGAGCGGCGCCCGGAGGAGAACCCGGTCGCGGCCGAGGCCCCGGCCGAACCGCGCGCTCCGGAGGCGCCCGCGCCCGTGGCCCCGGTGCCGTCGGCGTCCGTCGCCCATCCGATGCCGGCCTCGCCGCTGCGCCAGATCGTCGATGCGGTGAGCGCGCAGTTCCCGCAGGCTCCGGCCTCGGCGCCGGTTCGGACCGCCCTGCCGAGCGAGGCCGGGCCGCTGCGCATCCTCACGCTGCAACTGCATCCGGCCGATCTCGGCACCGTGCTGGTGCGGATGCGGCTGCAGGACGGGCGGCTGGAAATGAACCTGCGCACCGGCCGCGAGGACACCGCCGAGCGCCTGCGCCGCGAGGGCGGCGCTCTCTCGGAGTTGCTGCGCGAGGCTGGCTACGCCCCGCAATCGCTCACCATCGAGGCGGGCGGCGGCCTCGGCACCGCGTCGGAGCGCGGCGCCCCGCAGAATTTTTCCGCAGGCCTTCAGAACGGACAATCGGGTGGGGCTTCGGCCGACCAGCCGCCGGGCCGGCGCCCGTCCCGCGAGGGACAGGAGCCCGCGCCCCGCGCCAAGGAACAGGACCATGACGGCACGTCTTCCGATCGCAATCGCGGCGATCTGTATCTCTAGCGCGGCGCTGGCCGCGACGAGTGCGCCGCCGGTCTCCGGGGGCACCCGCAACGCCACCGCCTCGGAGGGGCCGGACGGCAACGCGCGGGCGGGCTCGAACATCTGCGAGCAGCAAATGGCGCGCGCCGCTGCCCGCTACGGCGTGCCGCTCGGCATGCTCTACGCGGTCGGGCTGACGGAGAGCGGCAAGCGCGGCTCGCTCCAGCCCTACGCCATGAACATCGGCGGGCGGGCCTATTTCGGCACCGGCCCGGCGGACGTGATCGCCCGGATGGGGCAGGCCCAGCGCGAGGGCGTGCGGCTGGTCGATCTCGGCTGCATGCAGATCAACCATCGCTACCACCGGGAAAAGTTCGCGTCGCTGGAGGCGATGATCGACCCGGCCCAGAACGTCGAATACGCGACCCGCTTCCTCAAGGAGCTGCGCGACCGCGAGGGCAGCTGGACGCTCGCGGTGGCGCGCTACCATGCCGGGCCGAACAACAACCCGGCCCAGAAGGTCTATGTCTGTCGCGTCATCGCCAACATGGTCGCGACCGGTTTCGGGAATTGGACGCCGGGGGCGAAGTCGTTCTGCCAGCCGGGATGATTCTTTGTGTTCGCGGCTGCTGCGGCCCCGATCGAACGACGTCGGACAAAGAGTTCAGCGCGCCGCCGTCATTCCGAGGCGCCGCAGGCGAACCCGAAATCCACCCGTGATGCGCGGCAACACGGACGGTCGAGGCCAGTCGTGGATTCCGGGTTCCGCTACGCGGCCCCGGAATGACGGCGGAGTATCGAAGTATTGGTGGCGATCAGCTTCAGCAGCGCCGCCTCACCCATTATAGGTGTACCCCATATACCGTTTCGCCTCGATCGGGTCGTGGCCCAGCCGCTCGCTGAGCTTCTTGCGCAGCTTGCTCACGTGGCCCTCGATCACGCTCTCCTCGACGCCGTTGCTGTAGACGCCGTAGACCACGTTGAAGACCTGGGTCTTGGTGAGCCGGCGCCCGCGGTTGCGCACGAGGTATTCGAGGATGTGGCGCTCGCGCCGCGGCAGGGAGAGGGGTACGCCGTCGATCTCGGGGTCGCGTCCGTCGTGGAACACCTTGAGGCGCTCCACCGTCGGCGCGGATTCGGTGGGTGCGGGCAGCGCGCCGTTGACCCGGCGCCAGATCGCCTCGGAGCGGGCCAGGATCTCGCGCACGTGGACGGGCTTCGGCAGCACGTCGTCGATGCCGGCATCGAGGAGTTGCACCGTCTGCTCCAGCGAGCGCAGGTCGGCGAGCGCGATGATCGGCGCGCGGGAATGACGGCGGATCGAGGTGGCGCACTTGGCGCGCTCCTCGAAATCGCCGAGCAGAAAACCCTGCACCGCGTCGAGATCGCTCTGCGAGGCCGCCTCGATCCAGCTCAGGAACTCGTCCGGCAGCAGGCCGAAGGAAGAGACGCCCTCCCGCTCGAAACTGGCCTTGTACCCCTCGTTCACCGCTTCCCGTGGATCGACCAGGAAATACATCGACGGTTCTTTCCCCACACCCGGCGGGAGACGACCCGGCCGGTGGCCACCGGAAGCACACGATCTCCCACCCCGGAAGCCCGCGCGCACCTTCGATTCGCGACCGTCCCATCCATGTCGCACCGCAACAGAGTGGTCAATTCCATTGCGCGATATTTAATTTCCAAGCGCGAATGTTGCGCGTCGACCCGTGCGAGTGGTGCATTCCTACCACGACCGGGGTCGCGCACCAGTATTTTGTTAACTTTTGGGAATGTTGGTCGAGGATAACGACCCATCCAGGCGTTTTTGCGGTGTGCTCAGCCTCGGATCAGGCGTGGCCGACGCGGGCCTGGGCGAGCGCGGTGGCGAAGCCGTCGAGGCAGAGCGCGGCGGCGTCCTCGGCGACGATGCGCTGGATCGCGACGCCGGCGAACATCTCGTCGAGGACGAGCTTGAAGAACACCGTCAACGGCTCGGCCGAGAATTCCAGGTCGAGCACGACCTGCATCGAGCGGCCGAAATCGAGGTTCACATCGGCCACGTCGGCATAGGTGAGCACCGAATCCTTGAAGAACAGTTCCGCCGAGGAGGCGACCACGTCGGCGATGTTGCCGTGGTGCTGGCCGCGAATCCAGCCGATCAGCACGCCGCCATCGACGAGGCAGAGTTCGCCGATGAAGTCGCGGAGCGCATTCGCGAAGATCTCCTCCGCGGCGGCGATGCCGGGGGGCAGGCCGGGCGGGGTGGGCGAGAGGGAAGTGGCCTGAGAGGTCATCGGGCTCTCGCGAACAGGAAGAAAAGAATCTGTGCCACGGCGCGGTAGAACTCCGCCGGAATCGTCTGATCGACCTGCACAGCATCGTACAGCGATCTTGCGAGAGGCTTGTCCTCGATCACGGCGATGCCTTTTTCCTCGGCGATCGCGCGAATACGTAATGCAATCAGGTCCTGACCCTTGGCCAGCACCAGCGGCGCCGGGTTTTCGCTGGGCTCGTAGCGCAGGGCGATGGCGAAATGGGTCGGGTTGGCGATCACGACGGTGGCGCGATCGACGTTGGCGAGCATCTTGTTGCGGGCGCGGTCCTGGGCGAGCGAGCGTAGCCGCGCCTTCACCGAGGGGTCACCCTCGGACTGCTTGTGCTCGTCCTTGATGTCCTGGTGCGACATCCGCAGCGAGCGCTGCCAGCGGATGCGCGACCAGACGAGATCGCCCGCAACGATGACGATGATGGCGATCGCGACCGCCGAGACGAGGCGGATCGAGACGGTGAGGATCAGCTCCGGGAGCTGGCTCGGATCGACGAACATGGCATTGACGGCTCTTGTCCGCTCCGAGCGAAGGAGCAGGATGGCGACCACAGTGACCGACAGGAATTTAACGACGGATTTCAGGAACTCGACTTGACCCTGCAACCCGAAGATTCGCGACATCCCGGCCATCGGTGAGACCCGCGACCATTTCGGCGTGATCCGGTCGCCGACGAAGCGCGGCAGGTTCTGCAGCAGCGAGGCCGCGAGACTGCACACGCACAGCAGCAGCAGGAACGGCAGCAGGAACCGCCCGGTCGCGAGCGCCACCTGATGCAGCAGCATCGTCGCGTCCTCGCCGCTCTCCAGGCGAAAGCCGCGCGGCTCGTCGAGGAGCGGCGACAGGTTTTTGGCCAGCTCCGTCGCCTGTCCGCGGGCGAAGAAGGCGAGGGCCAGCAGGAAGCCGAGGATCGAGGCGAAGACCGGCGCCTCGCGCGAGAACGGGATGTCACCCTTCTCGATCGCGTCGCGGACCCGCTTCTCGGTCGCGGCTTCTGTCTTGCTCTCCTTGTCGGTGTCCTCCGCCACGCCTCAGCCCCGTCGGGCATCGGGGCGGGGGACGGAGCGCCGACGATCCCGGCACGGGCACGCGGCAAAGTCCCAAAAGAATCCTTCAGCGGATGAGGGCTTCATCCTCGCCTCCCGGATTGATCTCGATCTCGCCGCGGCCGGCCATCTCCATGGCGGTGTCGGTGATGGAGCGGCGCGCTTCCATGACGTCGCGCTGCGCCGCCGGCTCGCCGCCGTTGAGTTCGTGCTCGACCATGCGGCGCACGCGGGCCGAGAGCGCCGAGAGCACGGTGCCGCGGAACTCCGCGTCGGTGCCCTTCAGCGCCAGCACGAGGCGGTCGTTCGGCACGGCGTCGAACAGGGTGGTGCGGGCGCGCGGGGCCAGCTTGACGATGTCGTCGAAGGTGAACAGCAGGCCTTTCAGGATCTCGACGGATTTCGGCCGCGACTCGCCGAGGCTGGTGAGCACGTCGTCCATCTGATGCCGCTCCATCTTGTTGATGATGTCGGCCATCTTAGCGTGGGTGTCGGCGCCGGAATTGCGGGCGCCGTTGATCATGAAGTCCTCGTGCAGCGTCTTCTCGATGCTGAGCAGCACCTCGTCGACGATCGGCTTGAAGCTCAGCATCCGCCGCATCACCGTGTTGCGGGTCGGCGCGGGCAGGTGGCCCATCACCTTGGCGGCGGTGGCGGGCTTCACCTTGGACAGGATCAGCGCCGCGGTCTGCGGGTGCTCCTTGACGAGGTAGCTCGCCAGCACGCTCTCCTGCACGGTGCCGAGGCGCTCCCAGACCGAGCGGGTGGCGTTGCCGCGCACCTCGGACAGGATGTCGGCGATCTGGTCGGCGGGCAGCAGCCCGGAGAGCAGTTTCTCGACCTCGTTGGCCGTGCCGACGAGGCTGTTGCCGGCCTTGAACTCTTCCGAGAAATTCTCGACCACAGCATCGAGCTGGTCGGGGCTCACGGCACCGAGCTGCGAGGCCGAGCGGGTGATGCGCTTCAGCTCGTCCGGCTCGAAATACTTGATCAGCCGCCCGGCGGACGACTTGCCCATGGCGAGCAGCAGCGCGGCGACCTGATCGGTCGGATCGAGCCGGCGGGCCATGGCGCGGCCCGGTGCGGGAGCGGGAACGGGGCTCGCGGACATCCTCACCCTGACGGAGTGCTAGAGCACGATGCGGAAAGAAGGTGAGACTAGCCGTTCTGGTCGGAACCGGAAGGCCCGACCACTTCGGTGAGCGAGATGCCGAAGCGGGAATTGTCTTCTTCCACGATGACGATCTCCCCGCGGGCGATGACCCGGCCGTTGACCATCACGTCCACCGGCTCGCCGACCCGGTGGTCGAGGGGCACGACGGCGCCGCGGCCGAGCTTCATCAGGTTGGCGACCGGCATGGTCGCCGAGCCCAGCACCACCTGCATCAGCACCGGGATGCGCAGGATCGAATCGAGGTTGCGGCCCTCGCCGATCAGGGTGTCGGCGGCGGTCTCGGTGTCGGGAAACGGGCTGCTCATCGCGGGTAAGCTCGGTGGGTGTGAAGCCTGGCCTTACCGTCGCTCTAGCGCCCGTGGCTGACGCGAGGCTGTCGCCGCGCGGCTACCGCAGCCCCTCCAGCATCGCCTCGATGGCGGCCCGCGCCGCCGCGACGGCTTCGGCCTCGCGCCCGCGCACGACGATGCGGTTGCGAAAGCCCTCCGCCGTCATCGACGGATAGGAGCCGATCGACACGCCCGCATGCGCCGCCGCGAGGGTGCCGAGCGCGCCGGCGAAGTTGCCCTCGGGAATGGCGCCGGCCTCGATCGTCTCGGAGATGACCGGCGCGTTCGAGGTCAGCGTCGGGCGGATCTCGTCGAGCATCGCGTTCATGATCTGCGGCACGCCCGCCATCACGTGGACGTTGCCGATGCGGAAGCCCGGCGCCTTCGAGATCGGGTTGGCGATCAGCTCCGCCCCGTGCGGGATGCGAGCCATGCGCAACCGCGCCTCGTTGAGGTCCTCCGGGCGGTGGCGCTCCAGCAGCATGGCACGGGCCCGCTCGTCCACGTCGATGCCGACCCCGAAGGCTGCTGCCACGCTGTCGGCGGTGATGTCGTCGTGGGTCGGGCCGATGCCGCCGGAGGTGAACACGTAGGTGTAGCGGGCCCTGAGCGCGTTCACAGCAGTGACGATCTCGTCCATCACGTCCGGGACGATGCGCACCTCGCGCAGGTCGATCCCGATCTCGGTCAGCACGTCGGCGATGGCGCCGATGTTCTTGTCCTTGGTGCGCCCCGACAGGATCTCGTCGCCGATGATCAGGATCGCGGCGGTCACCTCGGTTCGTTGTGATTCCTGGGACATGCGGCCTCGGCGACGAATTCGGCTCTGGAAGCTAGAGCGCGGATCGGCGAAGGCGAAGCCGCCGCGCGCTTCCGGCGCGGCGTCACGGGTGCGACCGATGCGCTTTCCCTCGGAGCTGACCGAAGGCCGCCTCGTGCGGCGCTACAAGCGTTTCCTCGCCGACGTGACGCTCGCGGACGGGCGCCTCGTCACCGCGCATTGCGCCAACCCCGGCGCGATGCTCGGCCTCAACGCGGAAGGGTCGCGGGTCCTGCTTTCGACCTCGACCAACCCGTCGCGAAAGCTGCCCTATTCGTGGGAGTTGGTGGAGGCGGACCTGCCCGGCGGGCCGCAATGGGTCGGCATCAACACAGCGCGCCCGAACGCCCTTGTGGCGGAGGCGTTTCGCGAAGGCCGCCTCGCCCCGCTCGCGGGCTACGACACGCTCCGGCCCGAGGTCGCCTACGGCAAGGCGAGCCGCGTCGATTTCCTGGCGAGCGGCGGCGGCCTGCTGCCCTGCCACGTCGAGGTGAAGAACTGCCACCTGATGCGCCAGCCCGGCCTCGCCGAGTTCCCCGACTGCAAGGCCGCCCGCTCGGCGCGACACATGGAGGAACTGGCCAACGTGGTGCGCGAGGGCGGCCGGGCGATGCTGATCGTGGTGATCCAGATGCGGGCGGAGCGGTTCGATGTGGCGCGCGACATCGATCCGGGGTTCGATCGGGCGTTTCGGGGGGCGTTGGCGGCGGGGGTCGAGGTGTATGCGTATCGGTGTGATGTGGGACCGGAGGGGGTGGTGATTGCGGATGCTGTGCAGATTGTTAGTGGCGTCCCAAACTGAGTAATTTTCTACTGTAATGCACCGACTTATTACCCATTGCGGACGTGAGGCAGATGCTCGATCCGTATCCGACGATTCACGAAGGAAAGCAGTTGAGACTTCCGTATGGGGGCCAAAAACTACCTGATCGAAGGTATTTCCGGAACAGGCAAAACTTCGGTCTGTAATGAGTTGCTCCGGCGTGGGCACCATTCAATCCATGGCGATAGGGAGCTTGCCTATCAGGGCGATCCGATAACGGGGAAGCAGCGTGCTGGCTTTTCCCATGAGAATCATATCTGGAATGTTGATAAGGTAAGGGCACTCGTGAATGACCACAGTCACGCGGCGACCTTCTTCTGCGGTGGCTCCAGAAATTGGAACGTTTTCTTAGGCTTGTTTGATTTCGTATTTATCTTGGAATTGGATAGCGACACCTTAAGCCGAAGACTAACCTCAAGATCAGAAAATGAGTGGGGCGGGCGGCAGAGTGAAAAGGACTTCATTTTGAAGCTTCACGCTTCCAAAAATGGCCTTCCGAAGTCAGGTTTGAGCATCAATGCCGCAAGGCCGATAGAGGACATCGCGGAGGATATCCTACAGCGATGTTCGCTGTCTCTGGATGTCCGCTAATCCTCAAAGCGGATCAGACAAATCGAACGAAAATCAGGTAAAGACCAACCCCTCACCCCACCCGCTCGAACACCAAATTCAACCGCGTCCGCGATATCCGCCGATACCCGTACCCCTCCAGCAACGCCGGCAGATCCATCTGCCACTGCTCGGTGCCGTCCTCGACGATCAGCAACGCCGGCCGCAAACTCTCCGGCGCCTCGCGCAAAAAAGGCTCCAGGATCAGGTCCTCGGCGCCCTCGACGTCGAGCTTGATCGCGTCGATGCGCTCGATGCCCTCCGAGCGGCACAGGCTGAGCAGGGTCACGGCGGGCACGCGGATCGCCGCGCTCTTGTGGGTGCCGACGATCTTCACGCTCGATTCGCCGCGGTTGCGCGGATCGATGAACAGGGTCAGCTCGCCGGCCCGGTCGGCGACCGCGCAGGCGATGGCCTTGATCGTGCCGAACGGGTTCTGAGCGATGTTGTAGGTCAGCCGGTCGAACACGTCGGGCTGCGGCTCGACCGCGAGGATGCGGGCGCGCGGGCCCGTGAGCGCCGCCACGAACAGCGCGTAGGCGCCGATATTGGCGCCGACATCGAGGAACACCGCGTCGTCCGACAGGCGCGCCTTCAGGATCGCCCGCTCCTGCGAATCGAAGAACTGCGGCGTGAACAGCACCTTCTTCTCGCAATTGTTGTTGTAGGGGTGCAGCCGCATCCGCGCGCCGTAGCGCTCGACATCGAGCGGTTGGCCGCCGAGCATCGAGATCGCGATCCGGCGCAGCAGCATCGCCATCCGCCGCCCGCGCCAGGAATGCTCGTCGAGCGTCTGCGTCCGCTGCGCGATCCGGGCGACGAGCCCGGTCGGGGCGTAGGTGCCGTAGGGCTGGGAATCCGTCATCGTGCGCGCCTGATGCCAGCCGATTGGGGCCACGGCAAGTCGTGCCCGAAGAGACGGCCGTTTCTCGAAGCCGCCCAGCGGCTTCGCGGCGCGAAGAGAGCCGCGCGCAGCGGCCTCGGTGAAAGCCTGAGCCCGCGGAGGCGTGCGCCGGCGATTGAGGCTACAAAGGGAGAGGGATGGATGCTGAGGCCTTTGACAGCCCGGGGCGCGAGGCTGCATGTCGAGTCGATGCAGAGCTTCGATTCCGACGGCGTTGAGATCGCCTATATCGACGTGCCGGCTCAAGGCGGCACCGGCGACCCGATCCTGCTGATCCACGGCTTCGCCTCGAACCATGCGGTGAACTGGGTCAACACGCTCTGGGTCAAGTTCCTGTCGGAGGCCGGCTACCGGGTCATCGCGCTGGACAACCGCGGCCACGGCCAGAGCGAGAAAGTCTACGAGCCGGAGGCCTACGGGGCCGACCTGATGGCGGGCGACGCGTTGCGCCTGCTGCGCCATCTCGGCATCGGCCAAGCCGACGTGATGGGCTACTCGATGGGCGCGCGCATCGCCGCCTATCTCGCCCTCGACTATCCCGACGTGGTGCGCTCGCTGCTGATCGGCGGCCTCGGCTTCCATCTGGTGGACGGGCGCGGCCTGCCGCAGGGCATCGCCGAGGCGCTGGAGGCGCCCGCCGGCACGCCCGCGCCGAACCCGACGGCGGCGAGCTTCCGGATGTTCGCCGAGCAGACCAAGAGCGACCTCAAGGCGCTCGCCGCCTGCATCCGCTGCTCGCGCCAGACCCTGTCGCGGGCCGAGTTGTCCGCCATCGACACGCCGACGCTGGTCTCGGTCGGCACCCTCGACACGGTCGCCGGCTCGGGCAGCGAACTCGCCCGGCTGATGCCGAACGCCCGCGCCCTCGACCTGCCGGGCCGCGACCATTCCACGGCGGTGGGCGACAAGCTGCACCGCCAGGGCGTGCTGGAGTTTCTCGCGCAGCGGCCCTGAGGGACATCGACCGCGCATGAAGAAACCGGCGGCCGTGCTCGGGCCGCCGGTGCAAGTCCGTCTCGGGATAAACGCCGCTTATGCGCGCAGGCGCATCGCGCGGCTCTTGTCGCGGGCGGCGCGGGCCGCCTGCTCGACATTGCGGAACAGGGTGCCGTCGAGGCCGTCGAAGCGGCGCTCGGACGAGAAGAACCGCACGCCGCCGCGCTCGGGAACGGCGATGCCGGCGGTGAGGTCGCCGATCTCGATCACGCGCGTGGGCGGGCCGTCCTCGGCGGCGAGGATGTCGGCGAAGGGTTGGACACGGGTCATGACGGGGTGAACTCCTGCGGCCTCTTCAGGGCCGGTTGTCGGTGAGGCGTTCGTGCCGGGCTCCTAGCCCAGGAACATGACTGCCCGACAACACGCCCGCCCCCGTCCGGCCCAGCCGCCGACAAGTCTAGAAGTTTTCAAATGCGAAAGACCGTTCAAGGCAAGTCCTCCTGATTGGCGAGGACCACGGCGCACAATGCTCCGTGATGCATTAGCGTTTGATAACGCGGCGCAAGCGTGCCATGACAAATCACCGCGGTGCGGAGACGACCGCACGCTCTGAAGATGAGCCCTCAGGCCTTCACGGTCAACGGAATGTTCTTTCGAAGATCAGCTTGACAGGGAAAGAACACGTCGGCCTTCGGGCCGAATCCGACGTGTCTTGCCTTTGGGGTCCGAGGCTTAGCTCTCGGCGACGATCCGCCTGAGATCGGCATGCGCCGTGAAGACGCAAGCCGCGCCCACTTCCAACAACTCCTGCCCGGTCCGGTCGTGGCCCCAATGGCCGCCGCCGGTGAAGCCCGCGACCCGCATCCCCGCGGCCCGGGCCGCCTGCACGCCCGGCACGCTGTCCTCGATCACGAGGCAGGCGGCGGGTTCGGTACCCATCCGGGCGGCGGCGTGGAGGAAGAGGTCCGGAAACGGCTTTCCGCGGGCCACTTCGGCCGAGGAGAAGATGCGCCCGTCGAAGAACGGCAGAAGGCCGGTGAGGGTCAGGGAGCGCCGCAGCCGCACCGGATCGCTGCTGGAGGCGACGCAGAACGGCAGGGAGAACCCGGCGAGCGCCTCGGCGATGCCGGCCATCGCCGACAGCTCCGCCTCGAAGGCACGCAGCGTCTCGGCCTTCACCCGCTCGGCAAAACCCTCGGGCGGCGCGATGCCGCCCTCGTCCGCGATCCGCTGCATGATCGACACCATGGAGGTGCCGGCATAGCGCGCCCGCACCGTCTCGACGTCGATCGCGAGACCGATCTGGTTGAGGCCGCGGGTGAGCACGCCGAGGCTGATCGGCTCGCTGTCGACCAGCACGCCGTCGCAGTCGAAGATCACCAGGGCGGGAGGGGAATGCGGGTCCGTCATCGGGCACGGGCTCTCGCACGCGCGCGATGGCGCCGCAACGCGACGCGGCGCCGTCCTCGCAGGAGGAACGGCCGTTTGGCCGGGCGCGAAGAGCGCCCCGCGCAGTGGGCTTCGGCAAGGCCGAAGCGTCTAACGAAGCAAGCAGCCAAAGCCGCGGACGCGGCTGCCGGCGCTTGAGGCCGAGCAGGAATCCGCGGCTGCCGGCGCTTGAGGCCAACGAGGAAGAAACTTGCCAGCGGCGTCGGGCTCGGCCTAGTCAGTCGGCCAAGCGCGGCGGCTTGAGCCCGCGCGAGGTCGGACATGCTGCGAAACGTCGCCCGCTTCCTCGGATTGCCGTTCTTCAGCCGCGCGATCGGGCTCGTGGTCATGGCGGGGGGCTTCGTGCAGCTCTGCTACGACGGGGCGCGCTCCATCGCCAATAACGGCCTGCGCATCACCACCGTCGCCGACTGGATCCACGCCCTGCCGCAGGACCGCACCGCGGCGCTCGGCCAGACGGTCGAAAAGATCGCGCCCTGGGCCGACGCGGTGCTGCTGGCCCCGCTCGGCCTCGTCCCCGCCTCGCTGTTCGCGCTGGGCGTCGGCGCCGTGCTGATCTGGCTCGGCCAGCCGCCGCGGGAGCCGATCGGTTTCCTGACCGGGCCGTGAAGCGGGCAACGGGCCATTGCTGTGCCGCATCGGCTTTCTTCCGAAAGCCGGTTCCCACCTTTCGGGCCGATGCTCCGAGGCTGCAACATTATGACGGCCTGCCTTGAAAAACGCCCACCTCGGCGGGCACGGTCGGGGCGCTCGCCGAACCCTGCCCCTCATCCGGACGAACCGACGCGCATGACGCTGCCCCGCCTGTCCCTCTCCGCCCTCGTCGTCCCCCTGGCCCTCCTGGCGCCCCTCGGGTCGGCCGCCGCGCAGGATCGCGGCAGCGTCAACCCGAAGCCGCTGCCGCCGCTCGCCAACCCGAACGATCCCTCGACGCCGGCGAAAGCTCTGTTCGGGCGCGTGACGGGGCCGACCGGCGGGCAGCCGCAATCCTTCGGCTCCTACGCCAAGGGCTGCTTTGCCGGCGGCGAGGCGCTGGCGATGGACGGGTCGAACTGGCAGGTGATGCGCCCCTCGCGCAACCGGATGTGGGGCGTGCCGCATCTCGTGAACTTCATCGAGCGGCTGGCGAGCCAAGCGCCGCGGGCCGGCTGGCCGGGCTTGCTCGTCGGCGACATGTCGCAGCCCCGCGGCGGGCCGATGCTGACCGGCCACGCCTCGCACCAGCTCGGCCTCGACGTCGATGTCTGGCTGACCCCGATGCCGGGCCACCGCCTGAGCCGCGCCGAGCGCGAGGAGACCTCGGCGACCAACGTGGTACGTTCCGATCGGCTCGACATCGACCCCGACATCTGGACGCCGCAGCACACGGCACTGATCCGCATGACGGCGCGGCAGCCGGAGGTGGCGCGCATCTTCGTCAACCCGGCGATCAAGCGGGCGCTGTGCCGCGAGGCCGGGGGCGAGCGCGGCTGGCTCAACAAAGTGCGCCCGATGTACGGGCACAACTACCACTACCATATTCGGCTGGCCTGCCCCGGCGGCGAAGCGGCCTGCGACGACCAAGCCCCGCCGCCCCCCGGCGATGGCTGCGGCGCGGAACTCGACTACTGGTTCAGCCCGGCGATCATCAACCCGCCCAAGCCCAAGACCCCGCCGAGGCCCCGCCCGCCGATGACGCTGGCCGGGCTGCCGGATGCGTGCCGGGCGGTGCTGCACGCGCGGTAGGGGCGGCTTCAGGAGGCTTCGGCCTTCACGCCGGGGTGTCCCCGGCGTCGGCGTCACGCCGCGGCGATGCCGGTCCCCACCGGGCAGGACACGCCGGTGCCGCCCAGCCCGCAATAGCCGCCGGGGTTCTTGGCCAGATATTGCTGGTGGTACTCCTCGGCGAAGTAGAACGTGCCGAGCGGCTCGATCTCGGTGGTGATCGGCCCATAGCCACGGGCCTGGAGGGCGGGAGCGTAGGCGGCGCGCACGGACCGCGCGGTCTCTCCTTGCGCTTCGTCCGCAGTGTAGATGCCGGAGCGGTACTGCGTGCCGACATCGTTGCCCTGGCGATATCCTTGCGTCGGGTCGTGGCTCTCGAAGAACACCTTGAGGAGGTCCGCGAGCGGAAGCAATGCGGGGTCGTAGGCCACCAGCACGACCTCGTTGTGGCCGGTGCCGCCGCTGCAGACCTCCTCGTAGGTCGGATTCGGCGTGAAGCCGCCGGCATAGCCGACCGCAGTGACGTGGACGCCGCGCGGCAACTGCCAGAACTTGCGCTCGGCACCCCAGAAGCAGCCGAAACCGAGGACGACCGTCTCGATGCCCGGCGGATACGGACCTTTGAGCGGATTGCCGTTGACGAAGTGGGCTTGCGCCGTCGGCAGCGGCGTCGGCCGGCCCGGCAGGGCCTCGGAGGGCGCGGGCATCTCGGGGCGCTTGCGGAAGAACAGCATCAGGCTTCCCTCGATCGTGACGGGGATTTGTGTCGCGGAGTGGCTTCCCCTGATATGGTCATCCCCGCGCGCTTTGACGACGGCCCCGGCGGTCCGATTCGGGGAACCGCGACAGGGGAGCGTTCAGGAGCGGATGGGGCCGGACGACGACGACTGGCAATTGACCGAACGGGTGCGCATCAGCGCCCGCCAATCCGGCAAGGGCGATCCGTTCGCCGCGGCCGTGCGGGCGACCCGCATGGCGATGATCATCACCGACCCGCGCCGTCCCGACAACCCGATCGTCTTCGCCAACGACGCGTTCCTGGCGCTCACCGGCTACACCCGGCTCGAAGTCAACGGTCGCAATTGCCGCTTCCTGCAGGGGCCGGAGACCGACCTGAACGAGATCGCACGGGTGCGGGACGCGATCGCCGCGGAGCAGGACATCCACGCCGAGCTGCTGAACTACCGCAAGGACGGCACGACCTTCCACAACGCGCTGTTCCTCAGCCCCGTCCACGACGAGGACGGCACACTGCTGTTCTTCTTCGCCTCGCAGCTCGACGTGAGCGACCGCTATGCCCTGCGCGACGAGCGCGACCGCACGCGGGCCGCGCTCGATGCCAACGCGCATCTGCTGCGCGAGGTCGGGCACCGGGCCCGCAACGACCTGCAGATGATCAGCGCGATGCTGGTCCACCAGAGCGGCGACAGCACCGATCCGGCGGTGCGGGCGGCGCTGGCCGTCGCGATCGGGCGGATCGATGCGCTGGCCGCCCTCTACCGCATGCCGCAGGGCGAGCACGAGGCCCGCGACCTCGCCGAGCTGGCCCGCGAGGTTGCCGGCACCCTCGTCGAGGCGACGGGCCGCGAGGACATAGCCCTCGATCTCCACCTCGCGCCGGTCCCGATCCGGGCCGACGCCGCCGGGCCGATGGCGCTGATCCTCAGCGAGAGCGTCTCCGACGCCCTGCGCCACGCCTTCCCGGACCGGCCGGGCCGGCTCACCATGCGCCTCGCGCGGGACGAGGCGGCGGTGGTGCTGTCCGTCGCCGACGACGGGATCGGGCTCCCCGAGCCGTCGGGGGGGCACGCGGCGATCGGCCGGGGCTTGGTCGACATCCTCGTGCGCCAGCTCGACGGCGCCCGCAGCATCGAACGGGCGCCGTCCGGCGGCACCCGCGTCGTCTTTCGGTTCCCGGTGGAGCGGATCGGCCTGTAGCCTTGAGCATCGTCCCGAAAGGTGGTTTCCGGCTTTCGGAAAAAGACGATGCAGCACAACAACATAGAGCATCGTCCTGGATCCCATATCTAGGACGATGCTCTAGCGCAGGGTCGAAGCTCGGTGAGCCCGACCCTGGGCCCGACGGCTATGGCGGCGAGCGGACATCGTCTCCGCTGCCGGAACCGGGCCTCAGGCCGATGTTTCCGCAGCAGCCGCTCTCGCGGCGGCCCGAACCCCGCAACCGTGCGGGAAGAAAGTTCGTAAACGGAACCGCCCTGTCTTCAGTGAGCCCTGGTAGGCAGTCTCGTCGTTCAATCATAGGATCGCGACATGTCGGCGGTCGTGCGCAACAATGTCAGAATTCGGGGAAGCGGCCCGAAAACCATGGTTTTCGCTCACGGTTACGGCTGCGACCAGAACATGTGGCGCTATGTGGCACCGGCCTTCGAAGCCCAATTCCGCACGGTCCTGTTCGACCAAGTGGGGGCGGGCGGCTCCGATCGCGCGGCCTACGATCCGGCCAAGTACGCGAGCCTTTCCGGCTACGTCGATGACCTGATCCAGATCGGGGAGCAGCTCGGCTTGCGGGACACCGTCTTCGTCGGCCACTCCGTGAGCGCGATGATCGGCGTCCTCGCCTCCATTGCCGCACCGGGCTTGTTCGGGCAGTTGGTCCTCGTCGGTCCCTCCCCCCGCTACGTCGACGACGGCGATTACGTCGGCGGCTTCTCGTCCCCCCAGGTCGATGAACTTCTGGACTTCCTCGGCAGCAATCACATGGGATGGTCGAACACGATGGCGCCGGCCATCATGGGCAATCCCGACCGGCCGGAACTCGGCGAGGAACTGACCGACAGCTTCTGTCGCATGGACCCCGGCATCGCCCGCGACTTCGCGCGGGTGACCTTCACGTCGGACAACCGGGCGGACCTCGCCCTGGTGTCGGTGCCGACGCTGATCCTTCAGTGCAGCGACGACGTGATCGCGCCGACCCCGGTGGGCGAATACGTACACCGCCACGTCAAGGGCAGCACGCTCGTCCACCTGCGGGCGAGCGGTCACTGCCCCAACCTCAGCGCGCCGTCGGAGGTCATCGCCGCCATCCGCGGTTTCGTCTGATCGGCCGCGCATGACCGAGGATTACGAAGACCTCTACCGCAACGCGCCGTTCGCCTACGTCTCACTGGACGCAGACGGCCGTATCGCCATGGCCAACGACACGCTGGCGGATTGGATCGGATGCCCGGCGCACGATCTGCGCGGCCAACGGTTCCGGGACCTTCTGACGGTCGGGACCATGATGCATTACGAGACGAGCTACAGCCCGTTGCTCGCCATGCAAGGCCACTTCGACGAGGCCTCGCTCGACCTTCGGACAGCGGACGGCGGCAAGTTCGCGGTCTTCGGCAACGCCCGGGTCGTCAGGGACGCCGACGGGCAGCATCTCGCGACGCGCCTCGCCCTGCTGAAATCGACCGGCCGCCGGCTCTACGAGCGCGAGATCCTCGACGCCCGGGACAGGAGCGAGACGACCGAGCGGGCGACGCAGGCGACCCTCGCGACGGAACGCGAGACATCGGAGCTGCGCGAGCAATTCATCGCCGTGCTCGGGCACGACCTGCGCAATCCGCTGGCATCGATCTCCTCCGGCGCCAGGTTGCTTCAGAGGGATCTGCGGCCCGAGCGGCGGACGCGGTTGTTCGAGGCGATCCAGGGCAGCGTCGTGCGGATGAGCAGCCTCATCGACAACGTCATGGACTTCGCGCGAGGCCGGCTCGGTGCGGGCATCCCGCTCGACCTCCGTCCCGACGTGATGCTGGGGCCGATCCTGGAACAGGTCGTGACCGAACTCAGGATCGGCGTTCCCGACCGCGCCATCGAGACCGCGTTCGCCCTCCCCGAGCCGATCCGGTGCGATCCGTCGCGCATCGCCCAACTGGTCTCGAACCTGCTCGGCAACGCCCTCACGCACGGCGCGAAGGGCGAGCCCGTGCGCATGCGTGCGGGCGTCGATGGCGCAACCCTGACGATCTCCGTCGCCAACGGCGGCGCTCCCATCCCGGAGCCCGCCCTGGCACGCCTGTTCCAGCCGTTCTTCCGGGGCGAGGTCCGGCCCAGTCAGCAGGGCCTCGGCCTCGGCCTTCACATCGCGTCCGAGATCGCCAAGGCCCATGCCGGCACGCTGGGCGTCACCTCGACGCCCGCGGAAACCCGCTTCACCTTCCGGATGCCGCTGCATCTGCCCGGATCGTGAGGCCCGGAACCGGACCTCCACCTCGCCGAATGGAACGCGCGTCCCGACCTCACGCCCGCGGATGCGCCTCGGGCCGGCGGCCGGGCGGGGTCTCGCCGCGTCCGCGATAGGACAGGGCCTCGGCCAGATGCAGCCGCCGCACCCGCGCCTCGCCGTCGAGGTCGGCCAGCGTCCGGGCGACCCGGAGCGTCCGGTGGAAGCCGCGGGCCGACAGCCGCATCGTCTCGGCCGCGTTGCGGATCAGGGCGGCGCCCTCCGCGTCGGGGGCCGCGGCCTCCTCGATCACGGGCGCCGGGCAGGTCGCGTTGGTGGTGGAGGCGGGCAGACCCCTGTCGGCGAAGCGCGCGTTCTGCCGGGCGCGGGCCGCCGCAACGCGGGCGGCGGCCTCGGTCGAGCCCTCCGGGGGCGGCGGCAGGATCAGGTCGGCGGCGGTGACCGCAGCGACCTCGACCCGGAGATCGATCCGGTCGAGGAGCGGGCCGGAGATGCGGGCGCCGTACTGCGCGGCGCAGCGCTCGTTCGGGCCCTTGCGGCAGGTATAGCCGGGCTCCAGCGCCATGCCGCAGCGGCACGGATTCATCGCGGCGACCAGTTGGAAGCGGGCCGGATAGGTGACCCGGTGGTTGGCCCGCGCGATCATCACCTCGCCGGTCTCCAACGGCTGGCGCAGGGAATCGAGCACCTGGGGCGTGAATTCGGGGAGTTCGTCGAGAAACAGCACGCCGCCATGCGCAAGCGACACCTCGCCCGGCCGCGCGTTGAGGCCGCCGCCGACGAGCGCCGCCATGGAGGCGGAGTGGTGCGGCTGGCGAAACGGCCGGCGGTTCGACAGCGCGCCGTCCTTGAGCACGCCCGCCACCGACTGGATCATCGAGACCTCGAGCAGCTCGCGGGGGCCGAGCGGCGGCAGGATCGAGGGAAGGCGCGCGGCCAGCATCGACTTGCCGGCACCGGGCGGGCCGTTGAAGATAAGGTTGTGGCCGCCGGCCGCGGCGATCTCCAGGGCGCGCTTGGCGCCCTCCTGGCCCTTGATGTCGCGGAGATCCGGCATCGCGCCGGACGGCGCCGCGATGGCCGGCTGCGGGCGGGCCATCACTTGGCTGCCCTTGAAGTGGTTGGCGAGTTGGATCAGCGAGCGCGGGGCCAGCACGTCCATGTCGCCCGCCGCCCAGGCGGCCTCCGGCCCGGTCGCGGCCGGGCAGATCAGCCCGAGCCCCCGGCCGTTGGCCGCCATCGCGGCGGGCAGCACGCCCGCGACCGCGGTGATCGAGCCGTCGAGCGCCAACTCGCCGAGCACGCAATAGCCGCCGAGCGCGTCCTCCGGCAGCGCGCCGATGGCGCCCATCACGGCGAGCGCGATCGGCAGATCGTAATGCGAGCCCTCCTTCGGCAGGTCGGCCGGCGCGAGGTTGACCGTGATGCGCTTGGCCGGCAGAGCCAGCCCCGAAGCGATCAGGGCCGAGCGCACCCGCTCGCGCGATTCCGCCACCGCCTTGTCCGGCAGGCCGACCACGGTGAAGGCGACGACGCCGGGCGCGATCTGCACCTGCACGTCGACGGCGCGCGCCTCGATCCCCTCGAAGGCGACAAGCGGACGGCTGACACAGATGATTTTATGCGTTCACCAGAGCCGCTTAATCGCCAAAGCGCCGGCCCGAACGATTGCCGCGGAAGCAACACGGAAGCAGCAGAACTAGGCGAGCGCCCTGTGGTCTACCCCTTCAGGCAGGTGCTCATGAACGCCTTGCGGTCGGCGCCCTTAAGGCTCTTCGCCGACGCGTCCGCGTTGCAGCTCTTCATCTTGGCCTGCTGCGGCGTCAGCTCCTTCTCGGGCGCCGCGCTCGCCTTGCCGGCGAGGCAGTCGGCCATGAAGCTCTTGCGGGCGTCGCCGGCGAGCTTCTGTGTGCCAGCATCGACGTTGCAGGACTTCATCCGGTCGCGCTGCGCAGCCTGAGCGGCGGACGGGGCCGGCGCCTGCGCGGCGGCCGGGAGGACCAGGGCAACGAGGATCGGGAACATCAGAATGGAGGCGCGCACGGGAAGGCTCCGGTAAGGCGTCCTGTCGTAGCACGCGCGCCGATGCCGGGCGCGGCCCCGGATCGATGTTCTGCACAAGCACGCCTCGCATTTGGGGCACGCTCAGGGCTCGTGCTCGATGCTCTACCAGCAGCAGGAAACGACGCTCAGATAGCCAGCCTTCGGAGCGTCGTTGCCTCAGCCTGCGATGCGCGACAGCTTAGTACCGCGGCCCACGCGTACCGTATGCCCCTGAATACGGATTGTAATTCCCGCGGGTGCCGAAATTGTCCATTTGGGTCGTATTAGGGTTGGTTCGCTGATAGGAGCCGACGTAATTTCCTTGGCTATTGGTGTACCCGCTAACGCTGTGGCTTCGCGAGTTCGAACCATATCCGTAATACTGAGCCTGAGCTGCGCTTGCGGACGCTGCGAGCACCGCGGCAACAATGATGGCGCGCATGAACGTTTCCCCGAAAATCGAATTCTTGACTTGGATACTGCAGCATGTCGGCTTGGATGGGTCGAGTGCAAAGCGAGTTTGCCCGTCGCAAAATCCGAATCTGTGGTTGATGCAACACACTTTTTGATACGAAGCGCAGCTTAAGTTAGAAGCGCAGCCTGACCAAGCTTCATCCGCGCGGTGCCCTCCAACCCGCTGCCCGCGCCTCGTCTTCCGAGCAAAACATCCGCTCACCGTCCGCCTCGCTGATCTGGGTTCGGTCGTAGTCCCGCGAGCCGGGCACATGATAGATGCGATCCCCTTTTCGCGAGATGTTGCCCTTGATCGCGCAGCCGCCGGCCGCAGAAGACGCGGGCGCTGCCGGCTTCAGTATCGGGATCGGGATCGGGCCGTCCGGCCCGCCGGGTGCGGCTACCCCCATCTCCTGAGTGCGCTTGCCCTTGCGCCAGTCCCACGGCGGCGTGAACTGTCCGGCCCAGACACCACGCTTCGCCGTCTTTGCTGCGTCCTCTTGGTTCACGTAGGCAGTAGAGTACTGGCGATAGGCGAGACCAAGCCCCTGCTCGACAAGCCAACCGTTGAGGTCGATCGAGCCGAGGCGGCACACCGCTACCGTGCGGCCGTAGCGGTCTTTCTCAATCCGCTCGCAGGCGACGTTGCCCTGTCCAATCTTGTCCGAGAGAGCGAGGGCTGCCACGCGGCCACAGGGGTAATCCCGGCCGGCTGCATCTCCGCAGATCTGCGCCGATTCCGGCGTGTCGACACCTTGCAAGCGGAACCGCTCGCTACGGATTTCCAGGGTGTCGCCATCGATAACGGACGCACGGCCAACAACCTGTTCAGCAATGGCCGGGGTTGTGGCGCAGAGCAGAACCGCGAAAGCAAGGCGCTTCACCGGGAGCATGTCCTCTTGGACGCACTGATGGACCCGTCGTTGCACAGGAACTTGCCGCCTTGGCAGGCCTTCACTCCACCTTTCGAGCCAGAGCACGGCGTGTTGCGGGCTTCCGCCGCGGAAATTGCGAGCGTCAAAGCTCCGACAGCAACAAGAACGCGAATCACGACACTTCCTCCCGTTTTGAGAAGGATGCCGCTACGCTTTTCGGTTGTCCATTCGCGTCATGCCACTACCCACAAGGGCCGTTGAGCGCACGTCTGCGAACGAACGCACCAACGCGCGCCGGCCCCGCGCGTCGTGGACATCGACCAGCCAGCCCGACCAATCGGTGTCCGGCGCCCCATCCATGAGCGCCCGCGCGACGCGATCGGCTTGAGGTCCCAGCGCCTGCAGCCGCGGCACCCACCGGCCGGTCAGGTCGAAGACGGCATCGCCCCCGCCGCCGACGCAATGGAAGTGGTAACGCTGGACCGTCACTGCGCTTTTCGCTCCGCGTTCACAGCGCTCCCCACGCCATTTCGGCCCCGCTCCGATCGTCGTTGAACCGCGCCCGTCGATCGGGTTTGTTCCTGATACGTTCTATCGGATTGGAAGGCTCGATGCACGCGATCAGCGGGCGTAGGACGATGCTGCGCGACGATCTGCCGGCCGGGCAGGATGCTCGGCGCGGCGAAGCCGAAGCGATCGCGCAAGCCTACCGCGCTGCGCACCGCGGCGACGATCAGGCCGCACTCGTCGCGGCGATCAGCGATGCGCTGGCCGACCTCGACGCGGCCGAGGAGCGGGTAGCGGCAGCCCGGCGCGTCGTCTCCCACGGCTTCGTGCGCGGCCGGGTCGGTACGCCATGAGCGCCGCGAGCCTTTTCCACGTCGAGGAGCTGCCCGCGGACGGCGCCGCGACTGTGCGCGTGCCCGTCATGGGACAGGCGCTGTGCGCTGGATTCCCGTCGCCTGCCGACGACTTCCAAGAGCAGGCGATCGAGCTGCCGCGCTGGCTCGTGCCGAACCCGCCGGCCACCTTCCTGTGGCGCATCGCCGGGTTCAGCATGCGCGACGCCGGCATTCACGACGGCGACCTCGCCTGTGTCGATCGCAGCCTAACGCCCGGCCACGGCAGCATCGTCGTCGCGGCCGTCGACGGCGAGATGTCGATCAAGCGCATGGTGGTCGAGGGCAACTGCACGCGGCTCGCCTTCGACAACACCGACCTGCCCGTCTACGCGCTTCAGGAACTTGCCGAGGCCGAGATCTGGGGTGTCGTCCGCTTTACCATCCGCTGGCATGTCGCCAGGGCCGGGCTGTCCCGGTGAGCGGGCCGGCGGCGCGGCTGCGCGACCGGATCGGTGGCGGGCGCGCCATCGCGCTGATCGACGGCAACTCGTTCTACTGCTCGTGCGAGCGCGTGTTCGACCCCAAGCTCGCCCGCGTGCCGGTAATCGTGCTGTCGAACAACGATGGCTGCGCCATCGCGCGCACGGCGGAGGCCAAGGCGCTCGGGATCAAGATGGGCGCGCCCTACTTCACGATCCGCGAGATGTGCCAGCGCCAAGGCGTGCGCGTGTTCTCGTCGAACTACACGCTCTACGGGGACATGTCGGCGCGCATCAACGCGATCTACCGCGACGCCACGCCCGAGGTGGAGGTCTACTCCATCGATGAGAGCTTCCTCGACCTCACCGGCTTCACCCGCCGCGACCGCGTCGCGCTCGCTCGCGACATCCGCGCGACGGTGAGGGCCTGGACCGGCATCCCGACCTGCGTCGGGCTGGGGCCGACGAAGACGCTCGCCAAGCTCGCCAACCACATCGCCAAGAGCGTGCCCGAACTCGACGGGGTGTGCGACCTGACCGACCCGGCGGCCTACGAGCACTGGCTCTGCCGCATCCATGTCGGCGAGTTATGGGGCGTCGGCCGGGCCTCGCTGGTGAAGCTCGAAGCGCTTGGAATCGACACCGTGGCGGACCTGCGGGACATCGACCCGCGGCCGGTGCGCAAGGCGCTCACCGTCGTGGGCGAGCGGATGATCCACGAGCTGCGCGGCGTGTCCTGCCTCGGGCTCGACCTCGTGCCGGCGCGCCGCAAGGGCTGCGCGGTAACGCGCTCGTTCTCCGGCCGGGTGACGGCGCGGGCCGAACTGGAGCAGGCGGTTGCCGCCCATGCGACACGGCTTGGCGAGAAGCTGCGACGGGAGGGGCTGGCGACCTCTCAGGTGACGGTCTTCTACCACACGAGCGAGCACGACCGCGGCGAGCCGATGCGCTCGGTCTCGACGTTGGTGACACTGCCCGAGGCGACCAACGACACGCTGGCGCTGATCCCGGCCGCCCTGCATGGCGTGGCCCGCACATGGCGCGAGCAGCCCGATCCGCCCTGGCGCTACTCGAAGGCCGGCATCGTCACGACCGACCTCGTGCCGCTGGCGGACTCGCAGCGCGCGCTGATCGGCCAGCTCGACCGCGAGCGTTCGGTAAGCCTGATGGGCGCCCTCGACGCCTGCAACGCGCGCTGGGGGCGTGGCGCCGTGGTGCCGGCGCGGGCCGGCCTGGAACGGCAGCGACGCGGCTGGGCGACGAAGTTCGAGATGCGCACACCGCGCTACACGACGCGGGTGGAGGAGCTACCGGTTGCGCGAGCGTAAGGGCGGCCGGACGGCCGCCCCACCGTTTCATACGACGAAGAAATCAGCCGCCGTCAGCGCTGCCTTGTTGTCGAGCACCGCGAACTGCACCGCCGCCTTCGATCCGTTGCCGTCGGCATCGTAGGACAGAGCGCCCGTTGCCTTATCGTAGAGGATGCGGTCGTCGGCATCGACGGTGGCGCCGGACACGCTCAGGTCCTTGAAGGCGGCAGCGTCGAGCGAGCCGGCCGCGAGGACGGAAAAGACGCTTCTCGACAGTTGCATCGTGTCGTCGGTCGCCGAGAAGTCGGAGAGGCGATCGACGTTGGTCGCTGCGAGCGCCGTAGAGAACACGAAAGTATCGCTGCCGCCTAAGCCGGCGAGCGTGTCGCTGCCTCCCAATCCATTCAGGATATTGGCGCCGGCGTTCCCCGTCAGGACGTTGGCGATCGAGTTGCCGGTGCCGTTGAGGCTGCCCGAGCCGGTGAGCGTGAGGTTCTCCAATTCCGAGCCACCGAGCGAATAGGACACGGACGCGACGACGAGATCGGTGCCGACGGCGCCGTTGGTCTCGACGGCTTTGTCGCCGGCATTGTCGACATAGTAGGTGTCCGAGCCCGAACCGCCGATCATTCTGTCGGCGCCGCCGAGACCGTTCAGGATGTTGGCTCCGGCATTGCCGGTCAGCACGTTGGCGATGGAATTCCCGGTGCCGTTGATGTTGGCCGTTCCCGTCAGGGTGAGGTTCTCCAGTTCGGAGCCACCGAGGGAGAACGAGACGGAGGCAACGACGAGATCGGTGCCGACGGCGCCGTTGGTTTCGACCGCCCGATCGCTGATGTTGTCGACGTAATAGGTGTCGGAGCCCGCGCCCCCGATCATCGTGTCGGCCCCGGCTCCGCCGTCGAGCAAGTTGGCACCGGCGTTGCCGGTGAGCGTATTGGCCGCATCGTTGCCGGTTGCGTTGATGCTTCCCGAGCCGGTCAGCACGATCTTCTCGACATTGGCCGACAGGGTGTAGCTGACGCTGCTCTGGATGGTATCGATGCCGTTGTTGGCCGCCTCGATGACACGATCGCCGACATTGTCGATGATGTAAGTGTCATTGCCCGCGCCGCCGTAGAGGCGATCCGCTCCACCCCAACCATCGAGATAGTCGTCGAAGACGGAGCCGGTGATCCGGTCGTTGCCCTTAAAGACGTCTCGGTTGACCGCCTGAGGGTCGTTCATCGCGATGTAGGCCGCGGCCTGCTCCATCGTGATGCTGATCCCGGTGATCAGCCCGAACGGCTCCCCATTGACGGAGCGCAGACCGTAGGTCGTCGTCCCTGAGATTGGCGCACCCGTCGAAGGATCGTAGCTGAAGCCGTACCCTTCGAATTCGGTGACGTTGCCGTCTCCGTAAGCGACTTTGAACGATGTTGCGGTCTGATCAAAGAAGAGCGCCGGGCCTCTCGCGAAATCGTACAAGTCCAGGGCGCGAGCGTCGCCGCTGCCGTAACACACGAAATCAACCATCGGATCGCTCCCTAAGTTGCATCTTTCCACGGGCGCCGCATTATTTCGCAGGCCGTTGGGGAACAATTTATGAAATCAATAGCCATTCCGGTGCAAGACGTATCTGCCTAACATTCTTTGCATTGTTGCAGATATAGCGCCCTTACGGCGCCGCGGGACCAGGGCTTATAATTCGAATTTGCAATTACAGCAGCACTGAAATAAGATGTCAATTTCGCAATTAATATTCGATTGCTCGTCGGACAAAATTGACAATAGGAGCTTCTGACAAGCTGAGGTGGGGTCTGTGTTGGTTAATGTGGACAATTCGTGGTGCAGAGGTGTAGCCAACCGATGCCTCACCGCGCTTCCGCACCGCCGCCACGCTCTTGCAGCAGCGACCGAAGCGCCGCATCGGCCATGGGCGTCTCGGCGCCGCGCTCGACGAGGCGTCGAATCCGTTCGACGCTGTTGGGGGCGATGGATGTCCGCGAGCGTCGCGTTGTTTCGGCCGAGATAGGCCCGGCGGGTCGCGTCGCCGGCATTTGCCAGGAGCGAGCGCCCGCCGGTGCGCAGAGCCGTCAGCGCCTGCTGCGGCAGCGTCTCGCCGCCGACCTCCGCCCGGTACTGCGCGTTGAATTCGGTGAGACTGCCCTGCGGCTTGAGCGTGCCGGCCGCGCGGAACACGTCGATCTGGTCGCCCACAGCCTGCGGCGCCGCCGGGCGCTGCAAGGCCGCCATGACCGCGCGAAGGTCTTACTCCTGCTGATCCCTGCCGACATTCACCTCATTCTTGAGCGTTGGCCGAGACCTGACAGGGTGTATGCCGCCTCCGGCTTCACGCCATCAATTCACAGGCTGATTGCGTGCCATTAAGTTGGCCTACATGGATGCCGTCCACCTTGGGGCTCTGAAACTCCCCAAGGCACGTGTATGCTCACCGTTGTCGGTTGTCTCGTCGAAGCCCACGACTTCCGGCTTGTCGCGCTGGCGGCCGGAATCTGCGCCCTGTCCGCTGTGACAACAGTCTGCCTCCTCAGCCACGCGCGCCGGGCAGGGAACTGGGTACAAACTGGCTGGCTATCCCTAGCGGCGGTCGCTGGCGGGTCTGGCATCTGGGCAACCCATTTTATCGCCATGCTAGCCTTCGCGCCGGGCGTGCCGAGCGGCTACGAAGTCGCGCTCACTGGCCTGTCGCTCGTCATCGCCATCACGCTGGTTGGCTCCGGCCTCTCGCTCGCGGTGCTCGTGGACGGTAGGGGAGCGGCATGGGCCGGAGGTGCCATCTTGGGATTCGGCATCGCGGCGATGCATTATACCGGCATGGCTGCATACGCCGTTGCCGGCCACAAGGGGTGGGACCTGGCCGCTGTCGCCGCCTCACTCTGCCTCGGCAGCCTTCTTGGGGGCGCGGCGCTGGCGGCGCAGGTCGGCGCTCGTGGCTATGTGCGCCAACTGCTCGCCGCGTTCCTGTTGCTACTCGCCATCTGCGGCCATCACTTCACGGCGATGGGCGCCGTCACCATCTCGCCAGACCCGACGCTCACTGTTTCCGAGGCCGCTGTTCCGAACGCATGGCTAGCCGTCGCAGTCGCGCTCGCTAGCTTCGCGATCCTGCTGCTGTCCGGTGCCGCCATGGCGCTGGCCGTGAGGGACAGGCACCGGGCCACGATAGAAGACGAGCGCCTGCGCAGTCTCGCTAACGCGGCGGTTGAAGGCCTCGTCGTCTGCACTGGGGACATCATCGTCAGCGCGAACCGAAGTTTTGCCAAGCTCGTCGGCATTCCCCAGGAAGCGCTCGCAGGCATGTCTCTGGCGGCGTTCCTGCCGAATGAGGTGATCATGCCCGCCGTAGCCGACCAATCCGAGCAGCTCGTTGAGGCCGAGTTGCAGCAGGCGAGCGGGGGCAAATTTCCTGTCGAGGTTATCATGCAGCCGGTCGAACATGCCGGCCGTCCACACTTCGCCGTCGCTGTGCGTGACCTGCGGGCTCGCCGTCAGGCCGAACGCCAGATTCACTTCCTGGCCCATCACGACCCGCTCACTGGACTCGCCAACCGCGCTAGCTTCGGCGAACGGCTCGAACAGGAGATGCGAATCGCTCATGCGGGGCGCCGCAAGCTCGCGGTGCTCTGCCTCGACCTCGATCGCTTCAAAGAGGTCAACGATCTGTTCGGCCACGCGGCCGGCGACGCCATGCTGCAGAACGTGGCTCGAATCATCTCGGGTGAACTCGCCGACGGCCTAATGGTGGCACGGCTGGGCGGCGACGAATTCGCTATCCTGATGCCCTGCGACCGTCCCTCCGAAGCTGGTCGCCTTGCTGAGCGCATCCTAGAGGCCTTGCGCACCGGATGCACGGACGACGGCCGCCCACAGATCGCGACCAGCATCGGTATCGCTCTCTACCCGGACAACGCTGATGAGCGGGCGTCGCTTCTGAACGACGCCGACACCGCGCTTTACCGGGCGAAAGCCGGGGGGCGTGGCACCTACCGCTTCTTCGAGGCCACGATGGGCGCGGAGGTGCGTGAGCGGCGCGCGCTTGAACACGACCTGCGCCATGCAGTGGCGCGCGGCGAGATGGAACTCTACTACCAGCCGCAAACCCGTGTCGGCGGCGGCGAGGTGACTGGGTTCGAAGTGCTGCTGCGCTGGAAGCACCCGAAGCGTGGCTACGTCTCGCCAGCGGTATTCATTCCCATCGCCGAGGAAAGCGAAATCATCCTGCAAATAGGCGAATGGGTGCTGCGGGAAGCCTGCCGCGAGGCGGCAAAATGGTCCCAGCCACTGTCGGTCGCGGTCAATGTATCAGCGGTGCAGATTCACAGTCCCCATTTCGTCAGGCTTGCGCACGAGATACTGCTTCAGACAGGTCTGTCGCCAAGCCGCCTTGAGATCGAGGTAACGGAGACTGCACTGATCCGCGATCCGAATCGAGCGTTGCTCACGCTGCGGCAGCTTAAGGCACTTGGCCTGAGCATTGCCATGGACGACTTTGGTACGGGATACTCGTCGCTGTCAAACTTACGCTCGTTCCCCTTCGACAAAATCAAGATCGATAGTTCGTTTGTGCGGTCGGTCGACAGCAACGAGCAAACAGCGGCGATTGTGCGTTCCGTGCTCGGCCTGGGTCGCGGCCTAGGTCTGCCGGTACTGGCCGAGGGCGTCGAGACCGAAGCAGAGCTCAGTTTCCTCGTTGCTGAGCAGTGCCACGCTGCCCAAGGCTACCTGATGGGCCGCCCGTCACCCATCGCACACTTCTCCGGGTACACGCATGGTGTCGCGCAGCCCGCACCCGGCGAACGGAAGTCTGCGTGACGTCGCTCTCACCCCGAACGAAAGCGGCAGCAACGGAGGCGTCGGCCACAGTGGGCGTCATCGGTGCGAGCGCGCCAGCTCACGCCGTGTTCTTGACCGCGCCGCGCCCGCCGAACAGCCCGGTGTTGTAGGGCGCCTTGTAGGCCCCGCCCGACAGCGCCGCGGCCCGCTCGTTAGCGGCCTGCGTGGCGAAAGCCGTTCCGAACGCGCCAAACATGTCGCCGATCGCGCTGTACCCCTGCGGCTGCGCCAGCGCCGCGGAGCGCGCGACCGCAGAGTTCGCAGCCTGCGTCGCGTCGCCCGTGGCGTTGAGCGAGGCGACCAGGTTGCCGCGCGCGTCCTCGACGTTCGAGCGCGCCTGATTGGCGTAGTTCTGCCCCTGGTCGGAGATCGTGAGCTTGTTCTGGTCGTAGGTCTTCTGCAGCCGGGCCCGCTGTTCCGCAGCCGCGGATGAGTAGGTGTTGCCGTCCCGCGCCAGGGCGAACGTGAGCTGCTTCTGAGCTTCGCCGTACTGATCGTCGAGCTGCGGGAGCGCGAAGCCGAGATAGTTCGACCGCTGCTTTTCGAAATACGGGTCGTCGAACTGTCCGAAGGTCTTGTTGATGTCGGTCGTGCCCTGGCGAATCCGGGCCTGCCGCGCCTGCTCGTCGGCGGCTGCCTGATCGGCGGCCTTGTTCGATGCGCCCTTCTTAGCCACGGCTCGCGGTCTCCTCGGTTGCGTGATCGACGGACCCGGCGCCGGCCCTCGCCGACGGCGGGACGAGCCTGTGCAGCTCAGCCTCGATGCAGAGGCTGTCGAGTTCATTCCCGACGTGGCGGACGACGAGCCTCGACGCTTCGGAAGACACCTCCTGCCGCGCTCGCGAACCGGGCGGGTGCGTCCACTGAAGGATCAGAGCGAAGGCCGCGATGAAGGCGTGCTGTGCCCGGTCGAGGTAGAGCATCTCGGGAAGGGTTCGCTGCGCCCTTTCTTCCGCGAGGAACAGAGCCCGCATCAGCCGGGTCCGCAGGGTCGGCGTGATCTGTCCGCTGTGATGGCCGCGCTCCAGGGCACGGAATGCCAATGAGACGGCCTGCGCGACGCTCTCGACGTCGTCCGCGTCTGCCGCCGCTGCGAAGTGCTTCAAGACCTCTTGGGCGATGATCGGATCGGCGGGGCACCGGCGCCGCTTCGTTCCCTGCTCGGGCCAAGGGATGACGACCTTCCCGCTCTCCTCGTCGTGTCGGGCCAGCGCCGCGGCACGCTGTGCGTCGATCAGGCGGAGCCCCACCGCCGCATGCGCCTTCCGCAACCGCTTCAGGTCGTCGTTGAACCGGCGGACGCAGGCGTGAGGATCGAATGCGCGATCCGTGGGAGTCGCGAGTCGTCGATCGGGCGGCGTCTTCCAGAGCGTGAGAAGCTGCTGGATCGCAGCGAACGCAGCTTCGATCAGCTCGCGGTCGAAGTCGTTCGGCAGGAGCGTGGGGGCCATGGCGCCGACACTCAGGAACAGGCTGGACAGCTCGCTACAGCGCGCCTTGTCGAGGGTGCTGCTGTCGAGGCCGCGGCGAACGCTCTCGACCGCCAGTTCCAGCGCGAACACGAAGTCATGCGTCGTTTCGCGGCAAAGGGCCTGCTCAGCATACTGCAGGGCCAACAGCGCGTGGTCGTCGAAGGGTGAGGGGTTCGTGCCCATATCGGCCAAACTGGAGGTATTCGAGCGTAAGTTTACACTTCGCCAAGGATGTAGTCAATGTTTCTGCTGTGCTTTTGCTGTCTGTCACAGGACGTTGTCAATAAATGAGGTGAGACGTTGTAGATCTGGACAAGTTGTCCGCTTCGATTTCCGGACGGCCATTTTGTCCACGAAATCAGCAACGGTTTCGCCTGAGCGCGAAGGGTGTACCGGAGGGGTGTGGGGGCGGGCAGCCACATGCTCGTCGGCCGGGACGCAAACACCCCGATTCAAGCCGCGGCGTGCTGACGCACCGTTGAAACGCGCAGTCCTGAAAGCAGGACAGCGTTGACTTGATACTAAATAGATTTGATTCGCGAGGGTAATCAACGGAGGACGTATCGTCCCACAACGAGGACAGCACAAACCCCGTGGAGTAAATTTTTTTGCTCTATGATTATTGACCACTTAAGCAATAAATGGCTGACTGGCCGGACAAGCCGACCTGGAGGCCAAAAGATGAAAACTCACGAAATAACCTTGGATATGAAGCTACATTATTATGCCCGGATGATCGATGTCGCATTAAGCATTCTAGATGATATGCAAGAACTTGAGAAAAGCGACTATGATAAGCGAGAGCGGTTGTTCGCTTCGCTCATCGGGACGCGCGACGGTTTGGACGCAGCGTCGGACAAACTCATGACGGCTCACCTAAATGGCTGAGGGCCCTACCGCCATCCTCACCGAGGCGGAGGCGGCGGAGCGGCTCGGCTGCTCCGTTTCGAAAGTGAAAAAGCTCCGACATGCTGGACGTCTGGCCTTCATTCCCGGTCGGCCGGTACTCATCCTCGAACGTGACCTCGTCGCGTTCCAAAAGCTCGACGCGGAGCTGAAGGCTGCGGCGGCCCGCGAGAAGCGGATCAAGAAAGGCCGGTATCGCGAACCGAAGCCGGAGCCGCTGACCGGTCACGCGCTGATCGTGCGACGGGTGATGATCGCCCGCCTGCAGCGCGGAATGCCCGTGAACGTCACTTTAGGCTTGGCTTCGAAGCCGAAGCGACGGACGTGAGCCGCCTCATCCGCCCTCGGGTTCACGAGCAAGGCGAAAGCTATCTGGCGGTGCGGCAATGTTGTTTGTTGCCTCAGACGATCAAGCGAATGCCCTCTATGGGTCGACAACTGACAGACACAGGCTCGCGCGCAGGGATCGGCGCAGTCGATCGAACCACGATCTAGTTTTACGCAACGTTCATCACGGTGAGAAGTCGGCCGCGTTGATAGGGTGTTGTCCCGAACCATAGTCTTTCCGTTAGGCCATCCGGTCTAGACCACGGGCTTAGGGGGCAGCGGAGTTGATGGTCGCCATGGCTGCTCGAACGGGTCTCACCGGCAGCAGGACGCTCGGATGGCTACGTGCTGTCTGGCGCCTACGCGGGGCGGATCAGGGATCAGTCGCCGTCGTCTTCGGCGTATCAGCCACCGCCCTCGTTGGCATGGTCGGTGGGGCATTTGATTACGCCCGCCTCGTCTCGTCCCGCAGCCATCTCCAGGCCGCTGTCGATGCCGGAGTCATGGCCGGCGGCAACGCCCTCAAGCTGGTGGTGTCAAACACCGACTCTATCGTCGGTCTGACGACGCAGACCATCCAGACCGAGGCCAAGGCGAGCCCGGCCTCGCCGGTCGCGATCCAGGTGAGCGTGGGCAGCGACAAGACCAGCGTCACGGCGCGGGCGGAGCAGACCGTCAAGCTGATGTTCGGCCCCTTCGTGGGGCTGGGCACGATGGCGATCTCGGCGCAGGCCAAGGCCAGCGTGGTCGGCAAAATGCGCCTGTGCATGCTCGCCCTCGACCCGGTCGCCGCCGGCGCCTTCGCCGTGCAGCAGAAGGCGCAGGTGACGGCCTACGATTGCGCGCTCTATTCCAACTCCTCGGACAAGTCCGGCATGGTCGGCCGCAACGCCTCGATGGCGCGGGCCCAGACCATCTGCTCGGTGGGCGGCTTCGAGAATCAGAGCGCCAACTTCACGCCCAACCCGCAGACCGGCTGCCCGGTGATTACCGACCCGCTGCGCGACCGCCCGACGCCGCAGATCAGGCAATGCACGCTGCTTGCATCGATCTTAGCAAAGCTGGATGCCGTGACCGGGCCAAGCAAGGGCACCAATGTCATCGCGAGCAATACGACTATCAACCCCGGCACCTATTGCGGCGGGCTGAAGGTCACCAAGAAGGCCGTTGTGACGATGAACCCCGGCATCTACGTGTTCAAGGACGGACCGTTGATCGTCGACAAGGAGGCATCGCTGACAGGGAACGATGTCGGTCTGTTCTTCACCGGCAACAATTCCGGCCTGCTGTTCGACAAGAAGACCACAATCAGCCTTGCAGCGCCCACCACCGGACCAATGGCCGGGCTGTTGATGTCGGAGGATGCCTCTGTGTCCTCACCGATCGACCCGGTCGGCCTCGTCGATACCCTGCTCGGCGACACCATCGCGCCGACCCCGCCGCCGCTGGTGACGCCGACCCAGCCGATGCGGATCTACCGCATCATCAGCGACAACGCCCGCACCATGCTTGGCACGATCCACCTGCCGCACGGGCGCCTCGTGATCGACTCGCAGCGGCCGGTCGCCGACATGTCGGCCTATACCGTCGTCGTGGCGCGCCAGATCAACCTTTACGAAGGGCCGAACCTGTATCTCAACGCGAACTACTCCGGCAACAGCGTGCCGGTGCCCAAGGGCGTCGGCCCGGTCTCCGGGCGGCTCCTGCTCAGCCAGTAGTCACGCCCAAATCCTTATGATCATTACGTCGCCCGGCACCACCGCGGCCGGGCTCTTCGTTTCCGGCTCGATTTCGCCATTGCACACCCGTTGCGGACCTTTGATCCGTTTCCGTCGAAGATCCGCATGGGGTCGAAAGCAGCCCCCCGCCAAAGGGGCGAACCTTCGGCTACGCGAGATCATCGTGCCGCTATCATGCGCATCTCTCGATGTGCGGGTTACACGCCGTCGAGCCGCACCGGCTGTCCGGACAACTTGTCCGCTTCGTTTTCCGGACCAAATTTTTGTACGGGCGGCCGGCGCCGTCTCCGCCAGCGCGTTCAAGGTGTACCGGCAGGGTGGGGCCGGGCACCGGGCGGCTAGGTGCCGCCTTGCCCCTCCCGCCCCCGTCGAGGCGGCTGAATCCTCCAAGCAAGGATAGTCTCCATTTCGAAGTTCGACCTTGGCGGGTGCGGATGCGCCTGTCATCCTACCCCCATGCTCCGGATCGCCCTTTTCCTCGCTCTCGCCGCGCTCTGTGGCTGCCGGACGACCGACGACGCCATCCGTGACCAGTTCAAGCCGTGGATCGGGCGCCCCCTGCGCGATTTCATTGTTGAGACCGGAGTGCCGCCGGTCAGGGTCGATGACCGGACGTGGATTTTCGTCGACCAGCGGGCGCTCGGCGCACCGTCACGACCGATGAGGCAGATCTGATCCGCGAGATTGTCGTCCCGACAGCTTGCTGACCACTGGCGCAGACCCTCAATGATCCCGAGCATGACCGTATCTGCCTGCTTGGCTCATCCGCCTTTGACGCAATGCAACAGCCGTTCCGGGTCGAAGGCGGCGTCCGCATGGGTATACCCTTGCGTACAGCTCGAAAGGCATTCAGAGAAGTGTCCGTAAGGGTTGACTTTGGCATTCGGACGGTCAAGCTTACGGACACCAACCTACCGGACGCCAAGCCATGTCTCAGACCGTTCTCTACGCCCGCGTCTCAACTGCCGACCAGACGAGCGCACACCAGCGCAAGCAGGCCGAAGCCGCGGGCTTCAAGGTCGATGAGGTCGTGGTCGACGATGGCGTGTCGGGCGTGTCGACTGTGTTGGCCGAGCGTCCGCAGGGAAGGCGGCTGTTCGATATGCTCCGCCGCGGTGACGTGCTGGTCGTCCGTTGGGTGGACCGTCTCGGGCGCAACTATGCGGACGTGACCGAGACGATCCGCGAGTTCATGCGTCGGGGTGTCGTCGTTCGCACCGTCATCAACAACATGGTCTTCGACGGCGCAACCACCGACCCGGTGCAGATGGCCGTGCGCGATGCGCTCATCGGCTTCTTGGCCGCAACCGCTCAAGCTCAGGCCGAGGCGACGAAGGAAGCGCAGCGCGCCGGCATCGACCACGCCAAGGGGCGCGAAGACGCCTATCGTGGTCGCAGGCCGAGCTTCAGCCGCGAGCAGTTGGAGGACGTCCAGACGGCGTTGTCGGAAGGCGTGGGCGTTTCTGCGATCGCAGCGGCCACGGGGCTGACCCGTCAGACGGTCTATCGAATCAAGGAAAACCCGGCGGAGGCAGAGGCGGCGCTGGCGAGGTGGACGGTGGGCGCCAAAGCAGCCTGAAGGCGCCGATCGCTCCCAAGTCGCCCACCGGCTCAGTCCGGCTGACGCGCTGCGGTGCTCCAGAGCGGCAGCCCGCCGAGGCCTTCCAGGAAAATCACGTCGGCCCCGACGCTGGCCATATCGAAATTCGCGGCCTTCACGATATCGACGGCGGCCCGCAGGTCTCTGGCCTCTACAGGCCGCTCAAGAATGGCAGGGCCGAAGCTTCCGTCCGGCGCGTGGCGAGCCGCCTTGAAGGTGAACGTGGGCATTGGCTGCCTGTCAATTCGCGACGGTACTCCGAAGGCGTGGAACGGCTACGCTGGAGGCCGAGTTCCAGGCGCAAGACGTGCTCCGCGATAGTTCGACCCTCTGTGCCAAATGCGCCACGGGTTCTTCAAAGCCCGCCGCATCAGGCCTAGTCGAAAAACCCTCCCCCCTCCGTCGGGGAGGGTGCAGGCTCGTGCTCGATGGTGTTGCGCTCCAGCTCGTCGAGCCACGCCTGCGCCTTCAACGCCTTGGCGTGCAGCTCGGCGGCGGACAGCATGTGCAGCGGCCGGCTGTCGTCTTCCGTTCTGCTGCCGACGCCCGACAGCTTGACCAGCTCACGCGCCGCCATGGCGCGCGCCGGCCCTGTGAACTTCTCTCCCTCCGCGATCTCGATGAGGACGCGCACGCCCACCTCGGCGCCGCGCGTCTGCAGGACGTGTTGCACCTCCGCCTGGACGCGCGCGACGACTTCCGGCCGGCGCATCAGGTCGCCGCCGCGGGATGATGGTTGCGTGTAGCCGGCCATCCGAGCCGCCTCCGTCGGATTGTTGGTGCGCGTCATGGCGTGGACGAACTGCTTTTCCTGGCGCGTGAGAGCGCCTGATTTCAGAGGCATCGGGACAAACCTGCTTCCGCCGCGATGACAGGTTTGTACAGTGTGCAAAAAATCGTGCAATCCGTCACCCGCCCCGACGAGCGAAGCACCGCTGTGCGGCGGCCAGCACCGCCTCACGACCATGCTTCGAGACCAGACAGAGAACGAGAGCCTGTTCGGTCCCGTGCTCGCGCTGCAGCCTCTTGAACGTGGCACCCGCCATGTAGGCACGAGCAGGCTTCCCGAGTTCGCGGGCGAGTTCAGGCCCCGACACGGTCGGCACGGCGGCCGGTTTCGCCTCGACGACGATCGGCTCGGCCCGCGGCGGCCAAGACGCGCCCGAGCGCTGACGAAGCCATAGGTCCGAGCCGTGATCGGCCCGGCAGAAGCGATGAACCCGCATCCTCGTCGTGCCAATACGGTAAAGCTCGTCGGCGAGCGGCAGGATGGCGGATGGTTGGTGCGCCCCGGTCCCGAGGATGGTCGCAAAGGTCGAGGCGGCCGGCTGGAGACGGGTCAGAATGTCGGCACCGGCGGGAACGGGCGAGCGCTCGGCCGGATCGAAGATGCTATGGATTTCGGCGAGCCAAGGCGGCCGCGGTGCGCGTCCGAAGATAGCCAGCGGCCCGGTACGCACGGACAGAGCGGCCTCCGGGTCAGGATGGAATGCGGCATCGATGAGCGCCAAGCTCCCGGTCCTCCGGCTCTCGGGCCGGTACCGGTAGCTGTCGAATCCTGCCAGCCCTTCCGGCAGGATGCCGTCCAGAACCCTCGGAATGGGGCCGCCGCGAAGTTGTGACCGATCCCTAATAGATACTCTTAGGGAAACGTCACAACTTCGCGCCCCGAGCCCCGGAGGCTGCCAGTCGTGTTCGAACAGGTCGGCGAGGCTGACGCCCTCGCGCTCCTGGCGCTTGCGGAAAGCGGCGGCCGGATCGCGGCTGTCGCCGAACAGGTCCGGCAGGCACGCCGCCGCGTCGCCGGAGTGATCAGGAACGACGCCCCGCGCCGCCAACAAGGCGATCGTGTCGGCCCTGGCAAGCAGTTCGTCTTCCGTCACGACCTCGTCGATCAGCAGACCGGTCGGCGTGCTCGTTAGCAAGTAGGAGTCGAGGCGGTCGTGCTGCCCCGTCCGGCGAATCGCGCGCCCACGTGCTTCCATCTGCAGAACCTCCGTCACGACCTGTTGGCGGAATGCTTCGGCCAGCGGGTTGGGGTGAGCGTAGGCGCTGACGGCGCGGCCGGTACCGTCGCGCATGGTCAAGATGCCTTCCGTGGTCGGGTACCAGCCGCTGATCGCCGGAACGAGCTGACCCGAGGCGACGGAGGCGAGCTGCTCGACGTGGCGCGGTGATGCCTCGGGTCGGCCAAACACGGCCATCACCCCGGCGGCGCCCCATCGGTTCGAGCCCCGCATGGCGTTAAAGTGTCCGACCTCCACATTGGCCGGCAAGCGCGACCGAAACTCGTTCTCGATGTCCTGATAGGTGCCGATCGCGACGTCCGGCCCGCCCCGACGGCCGCGTCCGCGGTTGCGGAAGGCCAGAACCTCAAAGAGGCGAAGGTATCGGTCACGCTTGTTGGCGCGCCGGTCGTGCTCAGCTTCGTCCGCCCCGTCGCCGGGAGCGCCGACGAGGCTGCTCTTACCGTTCTTGCGATCCGTGATCGCGATCCGGCGCACGCCCTCCGTCTCGGCTGCCTGAATGTCCGCTACGACCTGGAGCCGCGGCAGCCACTGGCGAGCGACCTCGGGGATGAGCGTCGCATCGAGATAGATGACAGGCCCGCCGGCCCAATCGGGGTGCAACTCCTCTTTCCAGCGCAACTGCACCGCAGCCGGCCCATCGCCCTCCGGCCACAGGTACAGCGTCCAGGGCGCGATTTCGTTGGGCCCGGACAGGAGGTCAGCGACCAGTTGCCAGAACCGGACGACGAGAGGTGCCGCGCCGCGGCGCTCGCTCACGATCCGAGCGGCAGCCGCGGCCTCGTCGGCTGGAAGATCGTGACGGACCACGATGCGCCGCCTACCGGCTTGAGCGAGGGATACCGCCTTGCGTGCGAGCGAGGGTGTCAGGCCCGCGTCGAGCAGCTCCTGTCGCTTCAGAAGGCCAGCCTGCCCCTGCAAGCCGGCGATCAACCGGCGGCTGATCGCGCCATACTCATCGCGCGCCGAGCTGCTGCCGTCGAACCAACGCAACGGGTCGACCAGGTCGGGGACGAGCACCTTCGTGGCCCGAGCGTCGAAGCCGCCGTACAGTGATAGCCACGGGGCTTCGTCGATGATGAGCAGATCGCACGCGGCGCTGGCGCGCTTCCGCTCGGCCGTGTGAAAGGGCGGGGGGGCAGCGTGCGCCAGCTGCGCATGCGTGACGATCCAGACCGGAATTTGCCGGTCGAACTGCCGACGGTAGCAGCACGCATTTTCCGGCCGCTGACCCGGCATGTTGGGATTGTGGCCGCACCACCCGCGATCAGGCCCGCCGCAGACATCCCGGATCGCGCCGCCGGTCGCTTGCACCACTGCGACGAGGTCGTGCTTCCGGCATGCGCGCTGTTCCGGCCGGGTTGGGTTAGGCTGCCCGGTTCCGAGCCAGGGCTTGGCGATCGTCCTGCCAGCTTCGAGGTTGAGGGCCTGCGCCCATTCGGACACAAGAGCTTGCGTCGGCGCAGCTACGACAATCCGCAAGGTCGGATCGGCCAAGGTAGCCTTGGATATATGTCGGCAAATGGCCGTAGACTTGCCGAGGCCGGCAGTAGCCTTGATCCCGGTCTGAGGGTCGCCGAGGCGTTCGAACGGCTCCAGAAATCGATGCATCGGGCCATGGGTGCGGCGTCGTTCGACAGCGGCGAGCGCCAGCGCCATCGCGTCGCGCGTCGCCGATTCAAGAGCCGAGGACGCTTCCGAGCGACTCATCGTCGGCAGCGGGTCAGGTGCTGCGCAGAGCTGGCCCGGCGCGAGCTGCCGCGCTCGTCGCCTCCGTTCCTCGCCCTGGACCCACTCGAACATCGCGGGCAGGCCGGCGATGCGCTGCTCGACGTCCTCGGCGGAATGCTTCGCCGGGTCTCGATGCGCGGCGCGAGCGGCGGCAGCCATCTCGGCCTGAACTTCGGCCGTGCTCGCGTCCGGCCCGTGCGCGGCGACCCACGCACCGGCAGCCGACAGCAACGCCGCGTGAAAGCCGGCCCCGCCCGGCCCATCGCCAAGACTGTCGAGGTGATAGGCGTAGCCGCTGCCCTCTGGCCCATAGGGTGCTGTCACAACTTCGCGCGGAATGGCCGACGCCTTGCCGGTCGCCGGTTTCGCGACCTTGGCAGCCATGGCCGAATACCGAGCTTCGATCGGCGTCGGCACCGAGACGGCATCGCGGCTGCCGACGAGAAGCCCGGAGCGGCGCGGCACCGGATCGACGACACCCGGTCCGAGAATCGGTCTCGCGACGTAAATCGGCTGCACGGTGCGGAACACCACAGGATCGACCGGGGACACCGGCTGCCAGTTCCTCCGCGGCTTGTCGTGCTCCGGTCTCCGTTCGGCGAGCCAAAGCGTAAGTTCGTCGCCGAACACCGGCCGATCCAGCCAGAAGGCTAGCCGTAGGCGCAGGCCTTCCTTGAAGCCTTGGCTTGCCGAGAATGCCCACCAGCATGTGACCGCGTGAAACGCGGCCGGCAGAAGGCTGACGACGAACCGCACCGCGGCCTCGGGATCGCATCGCCAATCGAGGCCGGGCGGGTACGCGATCCCGTCGCAGTCGAGCAGCACCCACCGCCGCGGCACGTTCTTGAAGAGGGTCTTGAGCCGCCGAACTGAGAGCAACTCGGGATACAGGGGCTTTCCGCGGATGACGCAGGAGCCAGGACAGGCGCCGATCCGGTCCAGCGTTGAGGCCAGATCATAGATCGACAAGACGTGGTGCTCCACGGCGCGGAAGCGGTAGGCGCCCCGCTCATAGGGTTGCGTCACAACTTCGCCGGCCTCGTTGAGCCCGATCCGCTTGGCGAGGCACTTGCCGTCGAGGTTCTGGAGTTCGGTCAGGCTGTCCATGCGCGGTGCTCCGGCTTGGGCCAGCGAGTGCGGGAGGCCACTGCAAGCGCATCGCGGCCGAGCTCGCGATCGAAGCGCCGCACGCATTTGATCCCGCACATGATCCCGGCACGGTTATTCTTGCGGAGGTGAGTGGGGATGCGGACGTAATAGGCGAGGTCGGTGCCGCCCTGCTCGCCTCGAATCCAGAGGATGGCGTTCGCCTCCCGGCCGGCGCCGTTCGACGCGAGGTCCGCCTTTAACAGTGGGCGGACCTGGATGAGGCAGCGCGGATGAGGGTCGAAGAACTGTTTGTTCCCGGCTGCGAAGTTCGGGGTCGCTGCCCATTGCACGGACAGGTCGTCGCCCTTCGGGGCGCGGGCGATGATGGGGATAAGGTCGCTCATCGCGCCACCTCAGCGCCGCGCGCGAAGAGAGCGTCCGCGCCGAACACAGGTTGCGGATCGGGCGCGTTGCCCTCACTATTCGGGATCAGCATGTGGTGACTTTCGCTTTGCGCCCTGCCCAGGCGCGAGGCATTTGAAGACGACACGACGCGGCGGCCCTGCAGCACGGGGCCGCCGTTTCGCGTTCAGGCCCGGCCGGTCGGCGCGGACGTGCCGAGCCACGTGCCCGGCAGCGTCGTGACCGCGTGGTAGAAGCGCCCGCTCGTCAGGCCGGCGGCGCGCGTGTCGCCGACGATCGCAACCACGGGCACGCAGCCGGTAAGCGCCTGCAGACGGGAGCGGTCGGCCTCGTCGAGGATGGCGGCGGCGAGTTCGACGAGGGCGCGCTGGCGCTGCTCGACGCTCGGGCGATTCGCGCCGTGCGCCAGGACCGCCTGCCCGATATGCCGGCTGATCGACGAGGCGCGCGGATTCCGGTGCGGCGTGGCGCCCGGCGGTCGCGGGATTGCCAGAATGTCACGGATGTAGACGCTTGCGCTTAAGTAGCCGCGGCGGGGGTTCGCGTCCGCGAAGACCACGAAGACCTCCCCGGCGGTGACGTTGTCGGTCGCGGCAGTGCCTTGGCTCACGGCCGATCGAGGCATGGCCCGTGGGTCGCTCAGGACGTCGACGGCGTAGGCGACGCTGTGGAGCGCCGTCGAGGTGTTCAGCATCTCAGCGGGGCTGAGCTGACACGCGATCGTATCGGCGACCGCCCGCCCGCGGGTGCGGGCGAGTTCGTGCGGTGGAGGCGCGTTCATCGTGACGCCTCAGGCCGCGAGTTCGGACGTGGAGGTGACGCGCCGGCTGAGCTTGCCACCGACCCAGGCCCGGCAGGCGGCGCGCGAGTAGAGCGGGAAGCGCCCGAATTTCTGGTACTCGGGACCGCCGCCGGTTACGGCGAGCTTGGCGAGGGTACTCGCGCAGCACGAGACCCCGAACGTCTCGCGAATGAACTCTGCAGCTTCGGCGCGCCGCATCAGGCGCTCAGCGGGGGCGGTTTCGGACATCGCTCGCAATCCTTCTCAGGCGATCACAGCGCCGCAATGGCGGTGAGTTCGCTCAGATTGCCGAGGAGAGAAGGACGCTGTCGAACCCAGGAATTGCCGGTCGAATTTGTGGGTCGAGGCGGTGGCCTAACCCCTCTCGTCGTACATCCCTTCGATCGTAGCCGGCAGCGAACTGCCATCATCACCGAAATGGGAACGAGCGCTGTCGTAGCGATTGCGCACCGTGGCCCCTGGCAACATACCTCTTTCGGCGACTTCCGCGACTGCTGATTCTTTCGTCAGCCCTGCTTGACGACGTCGCGCGACAGCAAACCAAGTCTCGAATGTCGCACGCGCTAAAGGCCTACCGAGGCGCGGTTTCTGAGCGGCTTCAATGTTCAGCACCGTTCGAACGAGTTCGGCCAGGGGGCTACCCTGGTCGAAGTCGTTGAGCACCGCGTCTGCTTCGTGACCGAGAAGTGTTGCAATCTCGCGCAGACGATCGCGTCCAACCTGCTCAGGCACCGGCGCAGCGGGCTTCAGTTCCGCCATACGCGCATCCGCGTTCGCGAGGATGGTGCCGAGGCCCTTGTCGCTCACGCTGCAATCTCCTGAGCGGCGGCCACCGGCCCGGACATCGATCCGGCGACTTGCTCGGACACCTTGTCCGCCGCCGCGATCAGAACCGCGTCGAGGTGGTGGACGTACCGGCTGGTGACCGTGCTGCCAGCGTGGCCGAGCATGGCGCCGATGGTGCTGTCGCTGAACCCGAGGTCGCCCGCTGTGCTGGCGAAGGAATGGCGCAGGGTGTGAGCGCCGATGCCCGGCAGGCCGGCTCGTCTGGTGTACCGCTCGATCGCGTCGGGCACGCCACCGAAGCCCCCGCCGCCCCGCGTGGAGGGCACCACGAATGCGCCCCGGCTCCGCTCCCGTAGATCGCGCAGCAACCGGAGCGCAGCACTGCCGATCGGCCGGACCGAACGGCCTTCCTTCGAATCGGCCAGCCGCAGGCACGAGCCGCCCAGATCGACCTCGATCCACTTCAGGTTCGCGATCTCGCGCAGCCGGCAGCCGGTCAGGCAGAGGAGCCGAATCGCGTCCGTCGATTGCCAGCTCTCGCCCGCTTGGTCCGCAGTGGCCAGCACGCGGCCGAGGGCCGCGAACTCCACCGGCGAGAGGCGTCGATCGCGCTTTTGATCCGCGGGCCGCTTCACGCCCTGCGCCGGGTTGGAGGCGATGACCCCCTCCCCTACCGCATAGCTCAGGATGCCGCCGAGGAGCCCCGTCGAGCGAGCAGCGGCGCCCGGCCCGCCCTCGACGAGCACCACGCCCCGCGCCTTGGTCTTGTAGGTGCGGGCGGTTCGGCCGGACTGGACGTCACGAACGAACCGCTGCACGTCGGCGCGGGTCAAATCCTGCACGAGCCGGTTGCCGAGCAACGGCACGATGTGGTGCTCGATGCGTCCGCGGTCGGAAACGAGCGTCGAGGCCTTTTTCGGCTTCCGGCCGCGCCCGAGCACGGTCCCGGCCTTCGTCGCTTCCAGGTAGCGCTCGCAGAGCTGCGCGACCGTGAGGGACCGTCGCCGGGTTGCCTTCTCCTCTGCGGGGTCTTCGCCGCGAGCGACCTGCCCGAGCAGGTTCAGGGCCTCCTTGCGGGCTTGCTCGGCCGTGACCGGCCCGTGCAACCCGATCGTAACCCGGCGGGAGCGGCCGGCGCTCCGGTACTGTACGAGGTAGCTGCGCCGCCCCGTGGAGAAGATGCGCACGCCGAAGCCGGGCAGCTCGTCGCACCACAGGAAATAGTCCTGCTCGCGAGGTTCGGCAGCCTCGACGGCGCGCTTCGTGATCTTGGCCACCCGCCACCCTCCGATGCTTCCACGGAAGCGCTGCGGAAGCAGGCCGTGGGAAGCGAAGCGAATGGCACGTGTGGACGCGCAATCGCCGTCGATGGCTAATGTCTAGCAAAATCAGTGGGTTAGTAAAGTGCAGCGTGTAAGGCGAACCAGCCGGAATCTGTGCGAACCGCTTCCCAGCACCCCCTCGAAGGCGACGGTGGCGACGCGGGTGACCATGCAGCGAAAAAGTCTCCGATCCCGGAAGTTGCAGCCTAGGCGGGCGCTCGCCGACTGACAATCGCAAGCGGAGCCGTCATGGCGAGGGCGAGCCGGTAAAACAGGACGGAACCGCCGGGAAATCCGGTCGTTCGCCTTGGATATCCCCTCTGACGGAGTGCCTGAATGTCGTTTCGCCCCCTCGCCGCCGCCCTCGTCGGCGTCGCCCTGCTCTCCGGCCCGGCTTTCGCGGACGAGAAGCTTCCGTCCGATCAGCAGGCCAAGGTGGAGGACATCCTGAAGAAGGAAGGCTTCACCAAGTGGGACGAGATCGAACTCGACGACGGCATGATCGAGGTGGACGACGCCATCGACGCCAACGGCAAGCAGTTCGACCTCAAGCTGGATCCGAAGACGCTGGAAATCGTGAAGCGCAAGGCGGAGTAGTTCTTGTACGAGGCCGGGCGATCACCGCCCGGCCAACCTACCGCACCTTCGAAAAGAACGCCCCGCTCTCCGACACGCTCTCGCCGTCCGGCTCCAGCGCCTGCCAGCGAGTGAGCAGGCCGGCGCCGTCGGCCCGCGAGAGCGTGAACAGGCTCTCGCCCGGCTTGTAGACGGCGACCCCGTACTTGTTGACCGTCCGGCCGTCGTCGTAGCGGTGGAAGCTCACCGTGAGGGTCTGGCCCTCGGCCTTGGTCTGGCAGAGAATTCGCTCGTCGGTCTGGAAGCCGCGGGCCGTGAGCAGGCAGCCGCCGCGGGCGCCCGCCGGGCCCAGGGCGAGTTCGTAGGTGACGTGGGCCGAGGAGCCGCCTTCGGTCAGCCCGGCATCGTGCTCGTAGCGGTAGCGGCCCGGCCAGTCTGGTGCCGCGGCCTGCGCCGGCCACATCGCGAGAAGCGGCAGCGCCGCGAGGCCGGCCCGGATCGTTGTGGTCGTATGCAAGCGTCCCTCCGTTTTGCCCACAGCATGGCCAGCCCGGCCTGATCCAGCAATCGGGCCGCTTGCATCCGGCCACGCGGGTCGGCATATACGGCCTCGGGAGGTTGGCGAGGGACGTTTCACTCGCCAACCGGGTCAGGTCCGGAAGGAAGCAGCCCTAACGAGACCGAGCGGGTCTTTGTCCAGCCTCCCACCTTCGCCGGCCCCGCGCGGGGCCCGGCGGCCGGCCTTCCAAAAAATCCGATCGGCGGCATGGACGAGACGCACGGCACGCTCCCCGACGCGCCGGGCCTGCCCGGCCTGCCCGCCCCCGCGACGCCCTATCGCGTCCTGGCGCGCAAATACCGCCCCCAGACCTTCGACGACCTGATCGGCCAGGGCGCCATGGTGCGCACGCTGGCGAACGCGTTCGCGGCCAACCGCATCCCCCAAGCCTGGATGCTGACCGGCGTGCGCGGCGTCGGCAAGACCACGACCGCGCGAATCCTGGCGCGGGGTCTCAACTACGTCCGCGACGGCCAGCCCGACACCGGCCCCACCGTGAGCATGCCGGAACTCGGCCGCCACTGCCGGGCGATCATGGAATCCCGGCACATGGACGTGCTGGAGATGGACGCCGCCTCGCATACCGGCATCGACGACGTGCGCGGCATCATCGACGGCATCCGCTATTCGCCCACGGAAGCCCGCTACAAGGTCTACATCGTCGACGAGGTCCACATGCTCTCGGAGAAGGCGTTCAACGCCTTCCTCAAGACGCTGGAGGAGCCGCCGCCGCACGCCAAGTTCGTGTTCGCGACGACGGAAATTCGCAAAGTCCCGGTCACGATCCTGTCGCGCTGCCAGCGGTTCGACCTGCGTAGGGTCGAGGCCGACACGCTCTCGGCCCATCTGAAGAAGATCTGCGCCGCGGAAGGCGTGGACGCCGAGGCCGAGGCGCTCGCCGCCGTCACCCGCGCGGCCGAAGGCTCGGTGCGCGACGCGCTCTCGCTGCTCGATCAGGCCATCGCCCACGGCGCCGGCACCGTCACGGCGCAGAGCGTGCGCGACATGCTGGGGCTCGCCGACCGCGCCCGCATCGTCGACCTGTTCGAGGCGGTGATGCGCGGCGACGTGCCCGCCGCCTTCGCCGAGCTGCGGGCGCAGTACGATTCCGGGGCCGACCCGGCGGTGGTGCTCTCCGATCTCGCCGGCTTCACCCATCTGGTCACCCGCCTCAAGATCGTGCCGGACGCCGCCGCCGACCCGACGCTCAGCGAGGCCGAGCGGGTGCGCGGCGTCGAGTTCGCCGCGCGGCTGCCGGTGCGGGCCCTGTCGCGGGCGTGGCAGATTCTCCTCAAAGCCCTGCCCGAGGTGCAGGCCGCGCCTCGTCCCCTGCCGGCGGCCGAGATGGTCATCGTGCGGCTGGCCTACGCCGCCGACCTGCCGACCCCGGACGAGGCCCTGCGCCGCCTGCGCAGCAACGAGTCGTTTTCGGGAGGGCCGGCCCCCCAGGGCTCCGGTGGATCCTACTCCGGCGGCTCGGCCCCACGCGGTTCGGCGGCGCTCGCCCGCGAAAGTGCGCCGCTCTCCGCACCGCGGGCGTCCGCCCTGCCGCGCCCGGTGCTCGCCTCGGCCAACCCCGCCCCGGAAGCCGCCCGCCCGGCTGCCGCCGCGGCGCCTCCCGGCCCCCGGCTCGGGCGGTTCGAGGACGTGGTCGCCCAGGCCGAAGCGAAGCGCGACATCGCCCTCAAGGTGGCGCTGGAGCGCGATGTCCACCTCGTGCGCTTCGAGGAGGGCCGCATCGAGTTCCGCCTCGCGCAGGGCGGACGGCCGACGCTGGCCAACGATCTCGCCCGGGCGCTGGACGAGTGGACCGGCCGCCGCTGGATCGTGGCGCTCTCCAAGGACGAGGGCGGGGCGACCCTGGAGCAGAATACCCGCGCCGCCGAGCAGACCCGTCACGACAACGCCGCAGCCCATCCGCTGGTGCGGGAGGTGATGGCCCGCTTCCCCGGCGCGCAGATCGTGGACGTGCGCGACAAGGCCGCCGCCGACGTGGGCCCCGCGACCGGCGTGGCGGCGGCCACCGGCCCGGTCGAGGCGGTGCCCGACGAGCCCGACGACGAAGCGTGAGCCCTGGCGGCAGCCCTCGGCGACGCCTAAGTCAGCGGTTGCGACAATTCCGAAAACGACCGGAGCGGACCGATCATGCGCGACCTCATGGGCATCATGAAGCAGGCCCAGGCCATGCAGGAGAAGATGGCCTCGCTCCAAGCCGAACTCGACACGGTCGAGGTGCGGGGCGCCTCCGGCGGTGACGCGGTGAGCGTGCGGATGACCGCCAAGGGTCAGGTGCTCGGCGTCACCATCGACCCGAGCCTGATGGTCGCCGACGAGCGCGAAATCCTCGAAGACCTGATCGTCGCCGCCTGCAACGACGCCCGCGCCAAGGCCGAGGCGACCGCGCAGGAGCGCATGGCCGAACTGACCAAGGGCCTGCCGCTGCCGCCCGGCATGAAGCTGCCGTTCTAGCGCATCGGCTTTTTTCCGAAAGCCGGCGACCACCTTTCGGGACGATGCTCTGAGGCAGCCGAAGGCGGCAGGTTTCCCCAGCCGCGTCGCCCCGAGGCCAAACCATGTTAAGGCGCGGCTCTGCCGGCGGCGGCATGGTCCTTTGCGCCGGGCCGACCTTGCCCCCCATTGCGGCCCGGCAGGTTCCGCCGGCCTGACTCCGGGCCGGCGGAACCGCTTTATTCGCGGATGCCCGTCCGAGACACGCGAAGCCCTGCCCTTCTGGAAGGAACGGCAGGGCTTCGTACTTCTGGCCTCAAGCCGCGATCGGGGCGGCCACCGGCTCGGCGGCGCGCACGTCGGCATCGACGTGGCTCTCGAAGCGCTTGAAATTCTCGCGGAACATGGTGACGAGGCGCGTCGCCGTGTCGGCGAAGGCGGCCTTGTTGGTCCAGGTCTCGACCGGCGAGAGCACCTGCATCTCGACGCCGGGCACCTCCACCGGCACCGCGAAGCCGAAATACGGGTCGCGGCGAAACTCCACCTGCGACAGCGAGCCGTCGAGCGCGGCCGAGAGCAGGCGGCGCGTCACGCGGATCGGCATGCGGCGGCCGGTGCCGACCCCGCCGCCGGTCCAGCCGGTGTTGACGAGCCAGCAATCGACGCCGTGCTCGGCGATCAGGTCGCGCAGCAGGTTGCCGTAGACGCTCGGATGGCGCGGCATGAACGGCGCGCCGAAGCAGGTCGAGAACGTCGCCTCCGGCGCGGTGAGCCCGCGCTCGGTGCCGGCCACCTTGGCGGTGTAGCCCGACAGGAAGTGGTACATCGCCTCGGCGCCCGACAGCTTGGCGATCGGCGGCATCACGCCGAAGGCGTCGCAGGTCAGCATCACGATGTTCTTCGGATGCCCGGCGCGCCCCGTGGCACTGGCGTTGGCGATGAAGTCGAGCGGGTAGGCGCAGCGGGTGTTCTCGGTGAGCGAGGCGTCGTCGAAATCCGGGGCGCGGGTCGCGGGATCGATCACCACGTTCTCCATCACCGTGCCGAAGCGCTCGGTGGTGGCGTAGATCTCAGGCTCGGCGTTGCGCGAGAGGCGGATGGTCTTGGCGTAGCAGCCGCCCTCGAAGTTGAAGATGCCGTCCTTGCCCCAGCCGTGCTCGTCGTCGCCGATGAGCTTTCGCGAGGAATCGTTCGACAGGGTCGTCTTGCCGGTGCCCGAGAGGCCGAAGAACAGGGCCGAGTCGCCCGTCTCGTCGAGGGCTGCGTTGGCGGAGCAATGCATCGGCATCACGCCCGCGCCGGGGAGCACGTAATTCAGGTAGGTGAAGATTGACTTCTTCATCTCGCCGGCATAGGCCGAGCCGCCGATGAGCACGATCTTCTGCGCGAAGTCGATGGCGATCACAGTCTTGGAGCGGCAGCCGTGCCGGGCCGGGTCGGCCTGGAAGCTCGGCAGGTCGATGATGGTCAGCTCGGGGACGTAAGCAACCAGTTCGTCGCGCTCGGGCCGGATCAGCAGGTTGCGGATGAACAGCGAGTGCCACGCGAACTCGGTGTAGACGCGGGCGCGCACCCGGTGGGCCGGGTCGGCGCCGCCGAAGAGGTCCTGGGCGAACAGCTCCTTGCCCTTCGCGTGAGTGCGAAAATCCTCCAGCAGGGTGGTGAACTGCTCGCGGGTGATCGAGCCGTTGTTGTCCCACCAGATCTCGTTCTCGGTGGTGGCGTCGCGCACCACGTACTTGTCCTTGGGCGAGCGGCCGGTATGGCTGCCGGTGGTGGCGACCAGCGCGCCGCCGCGGGCGAGCTGCGCCTCGCCGCGCTTCAGCGATTCCTCGTAGAGGCGCGGCGCCTCGAGGTTCCAGTGCACCGCCGCGAGGTCGGTGAGGCCGATCGCCTCCGGGCCGTGGGCCGCGTTGAAGTCGCCGATATGGGTCACGGTCTGTCTCCTTGAGCGGCCCTGATCGCGGCCGATGGCGCCGTTTCCGGCACCGAAGTCTCGTTTGCGTCGGGCGCGTCCGTGCGGTCGTTCAGGGCCGCCGCACGCCGGTTCGCCGGCCCGACGTTGCAGATGGGCCGATCCCAGGCTTAGCCGTCAACTAAACTTTGGGTGGGAGCCAAATTTTTCTTGTGTCATCGCCAGATATGGCCGCGCTTGCCTGTCGCTTCGATGAACGGGCAAAAGCCGCGCACCAGGCCTATGTGAGGGGCGGCGCCCGCCGCCCTCCTTCGGACACTTATCGAAGCCCAGCATGCCCCAAGCCGTCGCCGGCCCGGAGATCGAGCGCCTGATCCAGCTGCTGGGGCGCATGCCGGGCCTCGGCCCCCGCTCCGCCCGGCGGGCCGCGCTCCAGCTCATCAAGAAGCGCGAGACGCTGCTGGCGCCGCTCGCCGACGCCATGCGCGTCGCCGCCGAGCGGATCGTGGTGTGTCACTCCTGCGGCAACGTCGACACCCGCGATCCCTGCACCCTCTGCGCCGACCACAGCCGCGACCCGACCATGCTGGTGGTGGTCGAGGACGTGTCGGACCTCTGGGCGCTGGAGCGCTCCGGCGCGGTCAAGTCGCGCTACCACGTGCTGGGTGGCGTACTCTCGGCGCTGGACGGCGTGCGACCGGAGCACCTGAACATCGCCCGCCTCGTCGAGCGGGCGGCCGAGCCGGAGGTGAAGGAGATCATCCTGGCGCTCAACGCCACCGTCGATGGCCAGACCACGGCGCATTACGTCACCGAATCGCTGAAACCCCTCGGGCTGACGATCACCCGGCTGGCACACGGCGTGCCGGTGGGGGGCGAACTCGACTATCTCGACGAGGGCACGCTGACGGCGGCGATCCGCAGCCGCACCGCGTTCTGAGCAGTAGGCCGTGTACCGCGCCCTTGAGGCGTACCGACACCGTCATTCCGGGGCGCGAAGCGAACCCGGAATCCACGACTGGCCGCGATGCCTCTTGAAACCGCGCATCACGGGTGGATTCCGGGTTCCGCTGCGCGGCCCCGGAATGATGGTGGGAGATTGGGGTACTGGTTCGCGATCATTTGACCGCCCCCGCGCCGCCGCCTATCTGCGGAAGATCACGCTGCTTTCCCGCTCTCGACCCCGACCGAGCCCATGACCGTCCGCCCCCTCGTCATCCTGCCCGAAGCGCAGTTGCGCCTCGTCTCCGAGCCGGTCACCGCCGTGACGGACGAAATCCGCGAACTCGCCGCCGACATGATCGAGACGATGTACGACGCCCCCGGCGTCGGGCTCGCGGCGGTGCAGATCGGGGTGCTCAAGCGCGTCGTCACCATCGACGCCTCGAAGGACGAGAACGACAAGCATCCGACCGTCTACCTCAACCCGGAGATCGTCTGGTCGTCGGAGGAGAAGCGGGTCTACGAGGAAGGCTGCCTGTCGATCCCCGATTTCTACGGCGAGGTCGAGCGGCCGGATCGCGTGCGCGTGCGCTACATGACCCTCGACGGTGAGACCGTGGAGCAGGAGGCCGATGGGCTCCTCGCAACCTGCCTCCAGCACGAGATCGACCATCTCAACGGCGTGCTGTTCATCGACCACCTGTCGAAGCTCAAGCGCGACCGGGTGATGAAGAAGTTCGCCAAGGCCGCCAAGCGCGACGCCGCCTGAGGTTTTCTGCCGATGCGCGTCGTCTTCATGGGCACGCCGGACTTCGCCGTGCCGACGCTGGCGCGCCTGCACGCCGACGGGCACGCGATTGCCGCGGTCTACACCCGCGCGCCGGCCAAGGCCGGACGCGGCATGGCTTTGCGGCCCTCGCCGGTCCATGCCCGCGCCGAGGCGTTGGGCCTGCCGGTGCTGACGCCTGCCACGCTGAAGTGCGAGGAGGCAGCCGAGACGTTTGCCGAGCACGAGGCCGATGTCGCGGTCGTCGTCGCCTACGGCATGCTGCTGCCCCAACGCATCCTCGACCTGCCGCGCCACGGCTGCCTCAACCTGCACGGCTCGCTGCTGCCGCGCTGGCGCGGCGCGGCGCCGATCCAGCGCGCCGTGATGGCGGGCGACGCGGAGAGCGGCGTCGGCGTGATGCGGATGGAAGCCGGGCTCGACACCGGCCCAGTGGCGATGGAAGCGCGGGTGCCGATCCTTGAGGGCATGACCGCCGGCGAGTTGCACGATGCGCTGATGCCGGCGGGCGCCGAGCTGATGGGGCAGGCGCTGGCCCGGCTCGACGCCGAGGGGCTCACCTTCACGCCGCAGGCGAGCGACGGCGTCGTCTACGCCCACAAGATCACCAACGACGAGGCACGCATCGACTGGTCGCGCCCGGCCGCAGAGGTGGCGCGCCACATCAACGGGCTGTCGCCGTTTCCGGGCGCCTATTTCGAGGCCGATCTCGGCAAGGGCGTCGAGCGGGTGAAGGTTTTGCGCGCGCTCGCCGAGGACGGTTTTTCCGGAGTTCCGGGCACGCTGCTCGACGCGGCCTGCACGGTCGCCTGCGGGACCGGCGCGGTGCGCCTGCTCGAACTGCGCCGGGCCGGCAAGGGCGGGACGGCGAGCGGCGAGGAGTTCTTGCGCGGGGCGCGGCTGGCGGCGGGCGCCCACTTCGCATGACCCGCGCCTGATGCCCCGCTACAAACTCGTCATCGAGTACGACGGCGCGCCGTTCTGCGGCTGGCAGCGGCAGGCGGACGATCCGACCGTGCAGGCCGCCCTGGAAACCGCGGTGCAGCGCTTCTCCGGCGAGGCGGTCCGGCTCACCTGCGCCGGGCGCACCGATGCCGGGGTCCACGCGATCAATCAGGTCGCCCATGTCGATCTCGCCAAGGACTGGCGCACCGACACCGTGCGCGACGCACTCAACGCCCATCTGCGCCCGCAGCCGGTCGCGGTGATCTCGGCCGAGATCGTCCCAAACGACTTCGATGCGCGCCACTCGGCGATCCGGCGGCACTACCGCTACCGCATCCTCAACCGCCGCAGCCCGGCGGCGCTGACCCGCGCCCATGTCTGGCACGTGCCCTGGCCGCTCGACGCCGGCCTCATGCACACCGCCGCACAACGCCTGCTCGGCCACCACGACTTTTCCGCCTTCCGCGCCGCCGAGTGCCAAGCGAAAAGCCCGATGCGGACGCTGGAACAGCTCGACATCACCCGCGCGCGGATGGGCCAACACGAAGAAATCGTGATCGCGACCTCGGCCCGCTCGTTCCTGCACCATCAGGTGCGCGCCATGGCCGGCACGCTGATGCTCGCCGGCTGCGGGCGCCTCTCGGCCGACGATGTGGCGGAGATTCTGGTCACGAAAGCCAAGCACCGCTGCGGCCCACTGGCGCCGGCCTGCGGGCTGACCTTCGTGGGTGTCGACTACGCCGAGAAGTAGGCGTCGAGCACGCGCGAATAGATCGCGGTGAGCCGGTCGAGGTCGTCCACCGCCACCCGCTCGTCGACCTCGTGCATGGTCTGCCCGACGAGGCCGAACTCGATCACCGGGCAGGCATCCTTGATGAAGCGCGCGTCCGAGGTGCCGCCCGTGGTCGAGAGCGCAGGGCGCCGGCCGGTCTCGGCCTCAATCGCGTCGGCCACCCGTTCGACGAAGGCGTCGGGCCGTGTCAGGAAGGCCGGCGAGTTCGAAGGTTGAAGGTCGAGGCTGAAGCGCACCGCGCTGCCCGCGGCCTCTTCCAGGCGGCGGCGGATCTCGGCGCCGAGGGTCTGCGCGGTCCAACCGTCGTTGAAGCGCACGTTGAACACGGCTTTGGCCGTCGCCGGGATCACGTTGGTCGCCGGGTTGCCGACGTCGATCGTCGTGAATTCGAGGTTCGAGGCGTCGAAATGCGCGGTGCCGCGGTCGAGGGGCGCAGCGAGCAGGGCGGAGGCGAGCCGCAGCAGGCCGGGGATCGGGTTATCGGCCCGGTGCGGGTAGGCGACGTGTCCCTGCCGCCCGTGCACCGTGATCCGCCCGGTGAGCGAGCCGCGCCGGCCGATCTTGATCATGTCGCCGAGCGCGTCGGGGTTGGTCGGCTCGCCGAGCAGGCAATGGTCGAAGCGCTCGCCGCGGGCCTTCGCCCAGTCGAGCAGCTTGACGGTGCCGTTGACCGCCGGCCCCTCCTCGTCGCCGGTGATCAGGAAGGCGATGGAGCCGCCGAACGCAGGACCGCGTGCTTCGAGGAAGCGAAGGGTAGCGGCCAGCATGCAGGCGATGCCGCCCTTCATGTCGACGGCGCCGCGGCCGTAGAGCATCCCGTCCGCGACCGCGCCGGAGAACGGGCCGTGGCTCCAGGCGGTCGCCTCGCCCGGCGGCACCACGTCGGTGTGGCCGGCGAGCAGCAGGACGGGGGCGCTGGTGCCGATCCGGGCGTAGAGGTTTTCGATGTCCGGCGTGCCGGCTTCGGAGAAGATCGGGCGCTCCACCGCGAAGCCGGCCTTCGCGAGCAGGTCCGCGAGGAAGGACAGGGCACCGCCCTCCTCCGGGGTGACCGAGGGACAGCGGATCAGCGCCTGGGCGAGGGCGAGAGGAGACGATTCGGACAAGGCGACACCGTGAACGCGGGAATGGACGAGGCGTCCTCCCACCCACTCCCCTCATCCTGAGGTGCTGAGCGTCAGCTCAGCACCTCAGGATGAGGGGAGTGGGTGGGATCAGCCGTCGCATTGTGGGGCAGCGGTAACACGCCCCCTCGCCTGCCCAAACCACCGCTTCCGCCGCGCGGCCCGCGCGCTTACATGGCCGGCATGGCTCTCTCGTCGGACGAACTCGAACGCTATGCCCGCCACATCGTGCTGCGGGAGGTCGGCGGGCCGGGACAGGCGCGGCTGAAGGCAGCGCGCGTGCTCGTGATCGGCGCGGGCGGGCTCGGCGCGCCGCTGATCCAGTATCTCGCCGCTGCCGGCATCGGCACCGTCGGCATCGTCGACGACGACGCGGTGTCGCTGTCGAACCTGCAGCGGCAGGTCATCCACGGCACGGCCGACGTCGGGCGCCCCAAGGTCGAGAGCGCGGCCGACGCCGTCGCCCGGCTGAATCCACATGTGCGCGTGGTGGCGCATGCCTTCCGGATCACGCCGGAGAATGCGCCCGCGCTGATGGCGGAATACGACCTCGTCGCCGACGGCTCGGACAATTTTTCGACGCGCTACGCCGTTTCCGACGCCTGCTTCCACGCAAAGAAACCGCTGGTGACGGCGGCGCTCGGCGCCTTCGACGGCTCGCTCACCACCATCCGCGCCCACGAGACGGGTCCCACGGGTGAGCCGAACCCGACCTATCGCTGCCTGTTTCCGAGCCCGCCGCCGCCCGGCACGGTCGCGCCCTGCGCCGAGGCGGGGGTGCTCGGGGCTCTGGCCGGCGTCATGGGCTCGCTGATGGCGATGGAGGTGCTGCGCGCGGTGGCCGAGTTCGGCGAGCCGCTGGTCGGGCGCCTGCTGATGGTGGACGCCCGCTCGATGCGGTTCGAGACCCTGGGCTACGCCTGGGACCCGGACAACCCGCTGAACGGCCTCACGCCAAACCCGGCAGCTTGAGGCCCGAGCCGCCCTCTGCCTCAGCCGCATTCAGGCAGCATTTCTTGAACTTCTTGCCCGAGCCGCAGGGGCAGGGATCGTTGCGGCCGACATCCTTGTACGGGTTCACCACCGGCTGGCCGTAGGATTCCTCGGTCCAGGCCAGCGCCGCGACCGGATCGTCGAGGGTGCCGTAGCCGTCGCCGAACTCGGACAGGTCCGGCGGCTCGGCGCTGGCTTGGCGCAGGGCCTTGCGGAACCACGCCGCGTCGCTGAACTCGTCGGTGAGGCGCCCGTCGCGGCGCGCCGCCTCGGCCTTCGGGGCGAGATCGGTCAGCCCGAGATAGGCGATCGCCTCCTCCCAGCCGACCCAGGCCATGTCGCCCTCGACCGCGGCCTGCGCGGATTCGAAGCGCAGCAGCAGGGTGCGGGCGTCGTCGAGCGGCAGGCGGTCTTGGCGGGTCAGGAAGGCGAGCGCCTTGAAGCCCTCGTAGCGGATGAAGCCGTCGGCGGCGCTGTCGAGGATCAGCGCGTGGAGCGGAGCCACGTCGCCGTCGAACACGCTCGCCAGGATCGGCGCCGTGGTAATCGTGGCGGCGTCCCCCAGGATCGAATCGACCGTGTCGCCGTCGTGGCGCAGCAGGCGCATCAGCGGCCCGTAGACCCGCGTGTCGCGGGCCGCCGCCAGCGCGTGCAGGCCCCAGAACAGCAGGTTGGCGTCGTTGTCGCCCACCGTGTCGGGCGCGTCCGCCGCGGTGGCCAGAACCCGCAGCACGGGCTCGGCCACCGCCTCCGGCTCGGCGATCGCCCGGCGCAGGGCCTGCTTCGGCATGGTCTCGGCGACCGAGAGCTGCTCGACCAGTTCGGCGTCCATGGCGGGCTTCCTTCAATCCGTCGTCAGGCGCGCAACGTCGCGCCGGTCTTCTTGCCCACCTCGGCGACGATCCTGGCGCTCACCGCCTCGATCTCCGCATCGGTCAGCGTGCGCTCGCTCGGCTGGAGCCGGACCGCGACGGCGACCGATTTCGAGCCCTCCGGGATGCCGACGCCCTCGTAGATGTCGAACACGTCGATGCCGGCGATCAGCTTGCGCTCGGCGCCCTGGGCCGCCTTGAGGATGTCGGCGGCGGTGACGTCGCGGGCCACCACGAAGGCGAAGTCGCGGGAGATCGCCTGGAGGCCGGACAGCGTCAGCGCAGGCTTGGCCTTGGTCGGGCGGTGGCGCGGCAGCGGCAGGGCGTCGAGGACGATCTCGAAGGCGACCTGAACGCCCTTGAGGTCCATCGCCTTGATCAGCCGCGGATGCAGCTCGCCGAAATGACCGACGATGGTCTTGGGGCCGAACTGGAGCGTGCCCGAGCGACCCGGATGGAGCCAGGAGGGGCCGCCCGCGACGACTTGAAGGCCGCCGGTCGGCACGCCCAGCGCGGTCAGCAAGGCGAGTGCGTCCGCCTTGGCATCGAACGCATCGACGGGCGCCGCCGCGCCGGCCCAGTGGCGTCCGGCTCCACCGTGGCGGGCGGTGCCGCGGCGGATGCCGGCCGCGCGCACGGACTGGCCCTCGGGCTCGTCGCTGGCGAAGCACTGGCCGACCTCGAACAGGGCGACGTCGGTGAAACCCCGGTCGGCATTGCGCTGGCCGGCTCGCAGGAGGCCCGGCACGAGGCTCGGGCGCATGTCCGAGAGGTCGGCGGCGATCGGATTGGCCAGCGCCAGATCGGCCCCGCCGCCGCCGAACAGCCGCGCATCCTCGGCGGCGATGAAGGAGTAGGTCACCGCCTCCATCAGGCCGCGGCTCGCGAGCGCGCGACGGGCGAGGCGGGTGCGCCGCTGCAACACGGTGAGCATCGGCTCGTGCGCCACCGCCTCGACGCGCGGCAAGGGCTTGGGCTCGATGCGGTCGAGGCCGGCGATGCGGACGATCTCCTCGACGAGATCGGCCTTGCCCTCGACATCGGCGCGCCAGGACGGCGGCAGCACCTTCACGCGGTCGCCCGAGCCGGCGACGTGGAAGCCCAGCGTCTCCAGCGTCACCTTCATTTCGGCGCGCGACAGCTCGATGCCGGCGAGCCGCCGCACCTCGGTCCAGGGGAAGTCGACGACCTGGGAGAGTTCCGGCACCTCGCCGGCGATGGTGGCTTGCGTCGGCGTGCCGCCGCACAGATCCATCACGAGGCGCGTCGCGAGATCGAGCCCCGGCAGGGCGAAGGCCGGATCGACGCCGCGCTCGAACCGGTAGCGGGCATCCGTGATGATGCCGAGGCGCCTGCCGGTGCGGGCGATGTTGCGCGGGTCCCAGAGCGCGGATTCGATGAGCACGTCGGTGGTGCCCTCGTCGCAGCCCGACGCCTGCCCGCCCATGATGCCGCCGATCGACTCGACGCCGTTGCCGTCCGCGATGACGACCGTGTCGTCGTCGAGCCGGTAGGTCTTGCCGTCGAGCGCGACCACGCTCTCGCCCTCCTCGGCGCGGCGCACCACGAGGCCGCCCGCGACCTTGTTCGCGTCGAACACGTGAAGCGGCCGGCCGCGGTCGAAGGTGAGGTAGTTGGTGATGTCGACGAGCGCGTTGATCGGGCGAAGGCCGATGGCGCGCAGCCGCTTCTGCATCCATTCGGGCGAAGGGCCGTTCCTGACGCCGCGCACGAGGCGGAGCGCGAAGAGCGGGCACAGGCCCTTGTCGGCGCCATCGAACTTCAGCGTCACCTCGGTCGGGCAGGCGCCCTCCCCCCGCACCGGCGGCAGTGGCTCGCGCTTGAGCGTGCCGATGCCGGTGGCGGCGAGATCGCGGGCGATGCCGTGGATCGAGGCGCAATCGGCGCGGTTCGGCGTCAGGTTGATCTCGATCACCGGATCGTCGAGCCCGGCCCAGACCGCGTAGGGCGTGCCCACCGGCGCATCCTGCGGCAGATCGAGGATGCCGTCGTGGTCCTCGCTCAAGCCCAGTTCCGCGCCCGAGCACAGCATGCCGCGGCTCTCGACGCCGCGGATCGTGCCGACCGAGAGGGTGATGTCCTTGCCCGGCACGTAGGTGCCGGGAGGGGCGAAGACCGAGAGCATGCCGGCGCGCGCGTTCGGCGCCCCGCACACGACCTGCAACGGCTGCCCGTCGCCGGCATCGACCTGACAGACGCGCAGGCGGTCGGCGTTCGGATGCTGCTCGGCGGAGACGACCCGCGCGATCACGTAGGGCTTGAGCGCGGCGGCCTTGTCCTCGATGCCTTCGACCTCCAGTCCGATGCGCGTCAGCGTCTCACTGATCGCGTCGAGCGAGGCCTCGGTGTCGAGGTGGTCCTTGAGCCAGGAGAGGGTGAATTTCATCGGGTGCGGTGCCTTAGCGGGCCTTCGTGACCAGAAGGATCGCGAGTTTCAAACGGTCGTCGGGCGGGAGGGCTTCGATCAGGTCGACGATCCGGCGTGCCTCCGCGATGTGCTGGAGCGTCAGGTCGCGGGAAAGTTCGAGCGCGGGCGTCCTGTAGTCGGCCCCGTGCCGCGCCTCCTGCAAATCCTTGAAGCGTGAACCGATCTCTAGGATGGCCGGCGCCATCGCGGCCGCCTCCTTGCCGGTCAGCCGATTCTTGGCGCTGCCGTGATCGAGCATCCGATAGACGGGTTCGAGCAAGTCGTTCGCCTTACTCCAGCCGACGAGTTGGCTCGCGCAGACGAAGCAGAGCGCATGAAACACGGCGTAGTACGCACTGCTGACCGCACGACGCATCGACGCCTTGCGCAGGTTCTTGCGACCCTTCTGCATCGCGAGCATGTCGGCAACGACGAGCAGGTCGTAGACGAGCGGATTGCCGAGGCGTGCCATCAGGACGACGGCTCCTCCTCGTTGCCGCCGGCCAGGATTTCGTCGCCGACGAAGAACGGCCGCAGATAGGGGAAGCGCTCCTCATCGAGGTCGAGAAGGCGCCGTCTCAGATCGGCGTGCGCCCTCGACACATCCTTGACGTCGCGCGGATCGACGCCCGGCTTGTAATGGAGCAGCACGTAGAACGACGGTTCCCCATCATGGTCGGTCTTGGTCTCGATCTCGAGATGGTCGAACCGCTCGGGCCCGAGCGCCTGCGCGAAAATCTCGCTGGCGAGAGCTTGGACATCCGCGTTCTTCAGCATCGCTCGTCTCCCGCCGGAGAATGTCTCACCCCGTCAGCCCGCCGACCAGGCTCGGCACGTCGATCGGCCGGAAGCCGTAATGGTCGAGCCAGCGCACGTCCGCCTCGAAGAACGGGCGCAGGTCCGGCATGCCGTATTTGAGCATGGCGAGGCGATCGATGCCCATGCCGAAGGCGAAGCCCTGGACCTGATCCGGATCGAGGCCGCCGTTGCGCAGCACGTTGGGGTGGACCATGCCGCAGCCCAGCACCTCCAGCCAGTCGGTGCCCTCGCCGAAGCGCAATTCCCCGTCCTTGCGCGAGCACTGGATGTCGACTTCCGCCGACGGCTCGGTGAAGGGGAAGAACGAGGGGCGGAAGCGCATCGTCACGCTGTCGACCTCGAAGAAGGCGCGGCAGAACGATTCCAGAACCCATTTCAGGTTGGCGATGTTGGCCGAGCGGTCGATCACGAGGCCCTCGACCTGATGGAACATCGGCGTGTGGGTCTGGTCGGAATCGTGCCGGTAGGTGCGGCCGGGCATGATCACGCGGATCGGCGGCTGCTTGGCCCGCATGGTCCGCACCTGCACCGGTGAGGTGTGGGTGCGCAGGAGCTTGCGCTTCCCGAAATTATCGGGGCGCAAGAAGAACGTGTCGTGCATCTCGCGGGCCGGATGGCCCTCGGGGAAGTTGAGCGCGGTGAAGTTCAGTTCGTCCGTCTCGATGTCGGGCCCTTCCGCCACCGAGAAGCCGAGATCGGAAAAGATCGCGGTGATCTCCTCGATCACCTGACTGATCGGATGGATGCGCCCGCGGGTCTCCGGCGCCTCGCGAAGCGGCAACGTCACGTCGATGCGCTCGGCGGCGAGCCGCGCGTCGAGGGCGGCCTCGGCCAGGGTCTCGCGCTTGGCGAGGATCGCGCCCTGCAGCCGGTCGCGCAGGCCGTTGATGAGGGGGCCGCGCTCACGCCTCTCGTCCGGCGTCATCGCGCCCAGCGTCTTGAGCAGTTCGGAGACGCTGCCCTTCTTGCCGAGCGCAGCGACACGCAGGGCTTCGAGAGCGGCCTCGTCACCGGCCTGCTCGATCTGGCCGAGAAGGTCGCGTTCGAGAGCGTCGAGATCTATCACGCTTCACTGTCCCTGAATGCGGCCGCACTGCAGCCTTCCTGGGCCGCGGGCCGCTTGTTTCGCGTTGCCCGCGATCCCGCAAGGGGCGGCCGTCGTCGTGATCCGAAAAACGAAAAGGCGCGGCGCTCCTTCGAAGCGCCGCGCCTTGAATGGAAGGGTCGCACTCCGCCCATTGAGGGCGGAACGCGGATCAGGCGGCCTTCGGCAGGGCCGACTTGGCCTTCTCGACGACGGCGGCGAAGGCGGCCGGCTCGTGGATGGCGAGTTCGGACAGGGCCTTGCGGTCCACCTCGATGCCGGACTTCGCCAGCGCATTGATGAAGCGCGAATAGGTCAGGCCGTGCTCGCGCACCGCCGCGTTGAGACGCTGGATCCAGAGAGCGCGGAAGGTGCGCTTCTTGTTCTTCCGGTCGCGGTAGGCGTACTGGAGGCCCTTCTCCACCGCCTGCTTGGCGATGCGGATCGTATTCTTGCGCCGGCCGTAATAGCCCTTGGCGGCCTTCAGGACTTTCTTGTGCTTCGCGTGACTGGTCACGCCGCGTTTGACGCGGGCCATGGGAGATCTCCTCGGATTCTAGAAAGACAGATTCGGCTGGGCGTGAAGGCTTACCGCTGGTTCGGCAGGAAGTACTTCTTCACGTTGGCGGCATCGCCCTCGAACAGGGTCGTGGTGCCGCGCAGGTTGCGGATCTGCTTCGTGGTCCGCTTGATCATCCCGTGGCGCTTGCCGGCCTGGGCGTACATCACCTTGCCGGTGCCGGTGATCTTGAAGCGCTTCTTGGCGCCCGATTTGGTCTTCAGCTTGGGCATTTGGCTCTCCTGACGCAACGGCGGGCCGGCCGGAGAGCCGGAGCCTTGCGCTGTGATGCTGCTGGAGCAACGGGAACCGCCACGGCAGCCCTATCGGCCGGGCGGTTCGACGCGGGCGGCTTATGGCAGAAACCGTTTCCGGTTTCAATCGATCGTGAGCGGGCAACCCATGCGCCACGCGGACGCTTATCGCACGTCAAGGTCTCATACGCCCACGAACGCGAAGACTGTGGAAAGCCGGCATTCGGTGGGCTTGCAAAGATTCCCCGTCGCGCCAGAGGCGGAGCGGAACCATAAACCTTGGCCGTCGGTTTCGTTCATGTCCCGCTCAGGCCGCGTCCTCCATTAGTCTCTGCAACATTCCATACCCGGTCACAGGAGACGTCTTCGTGCGCATTGCCCAGGTAGCCCCGCTCGCGGAAGCTGTTCCTCCGAAGTTCTACGGCGGCACCGAGCGTGTCGTGTCGTGGATCACGGAAGAACTCGTCCGTCAGGGTCATGACGTGACGCTGTTCGCCAGCGGCGACTCGCAGACTTCGGCCAAGCTCGCGGCCTGCCATCCGGAGGGTCTGCGCCTTCTCGGCTACCGCGACCACACCGCCGGCCATCTGGCGATGCTGCACCACGTCCATCGCCGGGCGCACGAGTTCGACGTGATCCACTTCCACATCGATCTGCTGCAGTATCCGATGTTCGAGGATCTGTACCACAAGTGCCTGACGACCATGCACGGTCGCCTCGACGTGCCGGACTTCATGCCGGTCTACAACACCTTCACCGGCATGCCGCTGGTCTCGATCTCGGACAACCAGCGCGAGCCGATGCCGGACAACTCCAACTGGCTGGCCACGATCCATCACGGCCTGCCGAAGCAGAACTGCCCGTTCTATCCGGACGCCAAGGGCGGCTACCTCGCCTTCCTCGGCCGCATCTCGCCCGAGAAGCGCCCCGACCGCGCGATCGAGATGGCGATCCGCTCCGGCACGCCGCTGAAGATCGCCGCCAAGGTCGACAAGGCCGACCAGGATTACTGGGACGAGAAGATCGAGCCGATGATCCACCACCCGTTGGTGGAGTATATCGGCGAGATCAACGAGGAGCAGAAGAAGGACTTCCTCGGCAACGCCCTGGCGCTGGCCTTCCCGATCGACTGGCCGGAGCCCTTCGGCCTCGTGATGATCGAGGCGATGTCGGCGGGCACCCCGGTGATCGCCTTCGGCAACGGCTCGGTCCCCGAGGTGATCAAGGACGGCGTGTCGGGCTATATCGTCAACACGCTCGACGAGGCGGTCGAGGCCTGCCGCAAGGTGCGCGACCTGCCGCGGGCCGGCGTCCGCAGCCACTTCGAGGGCCGCTTCACCGCCGAAGTGATGGTCCGCAAGTACGTCTCGGCCTACGAGCAGCTCCTCGCCGGACAGGGCAACGTCATCAAGATGCCGTCGGCGGGCGCCTTCTCGCCCCAGTACGGCGAATTGAACGGCAAGGCCGGCGCGCCGATCCACGTCGCTGCGATGCCCGCTTAAAAGCCGAACACCCAAAAGCTATGGCCGGCCCTCTCGCCGGGGCCGGCCCGGCGCCTAACTGAACGATCCTCACCACGCCGCCGGTCGTGCCACACGACCGGCGGTTTTCGATTCGAAAGGTCCGGACCTTGCGAGGTTTCAGGACCAACGACTCGCACGGATCATCGGCAGGAGGCGCTTCGCATGGCGGCACAGGACGACGCGGCAAAGGCCAGATACGCCGAGAATGAGACCAAGCAGGCGGCGAAGGCAGGCTTTCAGGACGCGGACGAGGCGCTGCCCCAGTACCACATCGAGGCTCAGGCCTCGCTCGTCGAGCGCCCCTTGCGCTCGCTAAAATACGGCGAGGCCTTCGCCGTCCTCGACAGCTACGGCGACATCGGCTGGTATCCCGGCGCCGACGGCCTCTACTTCCAGGATACCCGCTACCTCTCGCGTCTCGCACTCACCGTCGAGGACGAGCGGCCGATGATGCTGTCCTCGGCGATGCAAGACGACAACGGCGCGCTGTCGGTCGATCTCACCACGCCGGACATCCGGTTGGACGCCGGCGACGATACCGCGATCCCCCGCGAGCTGATCGCGCTGGAGCGTACCAAGTTTCTGTTCAAAGGCACCTGCTACGACCGGATCGGCCTCCGCAACTACGACACCCGTCGGCGCAAGCTTCGCATCGGGGTGACGTTCGATGCCGATTTCCGCGACCTGTTCGAGGTGCGCGGCTCCGACCGGACGAAGCGCGGCAAGCGCACCGTGGAGCGGCGCTCGGACACCGAGGTGCAGTTCCGTTACGCCGGCCTCGACGACATCGTCCGCACCACCTCGGTGCATCTCGGCCCCAAGCCGCATCTGCTGGAGCCGGGCAAGGCCGAATTCGTGGTGGAACTCGCGCCAGGCGCCAACACCTCGCTGTTCATCCGCGTCGCCTTCGAGTCGCATCGTGCCTTCACCAAGGTGCCCGGCCCCGAGAAGGCCGGCGAGGCCGCCGCCGCCGGTCTGTCGCGGGCGGCGGGCAGCCTCTCCGACCGGCCGGACCGGAATTTGAGCGAGGGCCGCATCTTCGCCCGCGCCTACCGCGACAACCGCCGCGACCTGCGCGGGCTGACCGCCGGCATCACCACGATCATCTCCTCGAACGACCAGTTCAACGAGGGCCTCTGCCGCGCGACCGCCGACCTCTACATGCTGGCGACGCGCACGCAGGAGGGCGTCTACCCCTTCGCCGGCATCCCCTGGTACTCGACCGTGTTCGGGCGCGACGGGATCATCACGGCGATGATGGCGCTGTGGATCGACCCGAATTTCGGCAAGGGCGTGCTGCGCTTCCTCGCCGCGACCCAGGCCAAGGCTGTCGATCCGGCCGCCGACGCCCAGCCCGGCAAGGTGCTGCACGAGACGCGCCGCGGCGAGATGGCGATGCTCGGCGAGGTGCCGTTCCGGCACTATTACGGCACCATCGACGGCACGCCGCTCTTCGTGATGCTGGCCGCCCAGTACCACGAGGTCACGGGCGACCTCGACACGATCCGCTCGATCTGGCCGCAGCTCAAGCTCGCGCTGGACTGGATCGACCAGTACGGCGACCGCGACGGGGACGGCTTCGTGGAATACGCCCGCGAGACCGAGCAGGGGCTGGCCAACCAGGGCTGGAAGGACAGCCACGATTCGATCTTCCACGCCGACGGCGCCATGGCCAAAGGGCCGATCGCGCTGTGCGAGGTGCAGGGCTACGTCTATGCGGCGAAGCTGGGCGCGGCGAAGCTTGCGAATCTCCTCGGTGAAGGCGATCTGGCGACGCGACTCACGGCCGACGCCGAAAAACTACAAAAAAAGTTCGACGAGGCGTTCTGGTGCGAGGAGATCGGCACCTATGCGCTGGCGCTCGACGGGGCCAAACGCCCCTGCGCGGTTCGCTCGTCCAACACCGGCCACGCCCTGTTCACCGGCATCGCCCTGCCGGAGCGGGCGGCACAGGTGGCGGGCCAGCTCCTGTCGAAGGACGGCTTCAACGGCTGGGGCATCCGCACGGTGGCGAAGGGCGAAGCGCGCTACAATCCGATGTCGTACCACAACGGCTCGATCTGGCCGCACGACAACGCGATCTGCGCCATGGGGCTCGCCCGCTACGGCCTCAAGGACGAGGCGGCGCGCGTGTTCGAGGGCATGTTCGACACCAGCCTCTATTACGACCAGAAGCGGCTGCCGGAACTCTTTTGCGGCTTCATGCGGCGGCGCCAGCGCGGGCCGGTGAGCTACCCGGTCGCCTGCTCGCCGCAGGCCTGGGCGGCGGCGGCGCCGTTCGCCTTCCTGGCGGCGACCCTCGGGCTCGAACTCGACCACGCCCGCAACCGCATTCGCTTCCGCAACCCGGTGCTGCCGAAGTTTCTGGAGGCGGTGGAGCTGTTCAATCTCAAGCTCGGCTCGTCCCGCGCCGACATCCGCCTGCACCGCCACGGCCACGACGTGACGGTGGCGGTGACCCGGAGGGTCGGCGACGTGCAGATCTCGATGCTGAAGTAATCTTTCGGGCCTCGAGCCGCCTCGCCTCTCCGGTGGGGCGGCCTTCCCGTCCACTGTGATTACGGGGCGTGAAGCGAACCCGGAATCCCCCCGTGATGCGCGGCCCTATACGGCTTCGCGGCCAGTCGCGAGTTCCGGGTTCCGCTCCGCGGCTCCGGGATGACGGCGGCTCATCGAGACAAAAAAATGCGCCGTCCCCTCTCGGGGACAGCGCATGGGTCCGGCCGAACCGGACGAATCTCTTTTAGCGCGGCGCCAGGATCATGATCATCTGGCGGCCTTCGAGCATCGGCTCGCTCTCGACCTTGGCGATCTCGGCCGTCTCGACCTTGACCCGCTCGAGCAGACGCAGGCCGATGTCCTGGTGGGCCATCTCGCGACCGCGGAAGCGCAGGGTGACCTTCACCTTGTCGCCTTCCTCGAAGAAGCGGTGCACCGCCTTCATCTTCACGTCGTAATCGTGCTTGTCGATGCCGGGGCGGAGCTTGATCTCCTTCACCTCGACGGTCTTCTGCCGCTTGCGCGCCTCGTTCTGCTTCTTCTGCTCGTTGAAGCGGAAGCGCCCGTAGTCGAGGAACTTGCAGACGGGGGGGACCGAATTCGGGGCGATCTCAACGAGATCGAGGCCGATCTCCTCGGCCATCGCCAGGGCATCGAAGAAGGGCACGACGCCCTTGTTCTGGCCGTCCTGATCGATGAGCTGGACGTCGCGGACGCCGCGGATGTCCCGGTTGGCGCGCGGCCCGTCCTTCTGCGGGGCCGGCATGGCTCTCATTGGTCTGCGAATGGCTTGGTTCTCCTGTATCAACGACGAAACGGCAGCCTGAAGACCCCGCTTCGAGCGAGCCCCGGCCACCGATCGATCCGGCTCGGCCGGACGGCGCTAACTTGGCAAATCTTCTTGGCAAGTCAACTCGCGGGAGCGCGTTCGGTTCACGCAGCCCCTAAAGTCCCGCGCCCGAGCAGCCCGGCATAGACGCCGAGCGTCCCTGCAATCATCCGATCGAGGGAGAAATGCGCCTCGACATGGCCTTGCGCCCGGCGGCTCATCGCGTCGCGGGCGCTGGCCCGGAGCGTCAGCGCCTCGGCGAGGGCGTCGGCGAGCGCCACCGCGTCGCCCGCGGGCACGCGCCAGCCCGTGCGCTGGGCGGGATCGACGTCGGGCGGGGCCAGCACGGTCTCCGGCACCGCGCCGAGATCGGAGACGACCACCGGGATGCCGAGCGCCTGCGCCTCCACCGCCGAGCGCCCGAACGCCTCGGGCTCGACCGAGGGCACCGCCACCACGGAAGCCGCGCGGAAGGCCGCGGGCATGTCGGTGCAGTGGCCGGTCCGGCGCACGATGCCGGTGAGGCCGCGCGCCTCTATCAGGGCGTCCAACTCTCGCTCGTAGTTCGTGCGCCCCTGCGCGTCGCCCGCCAGCACCACGGCGAGATCGGTGAGCCCGAGGTCGCGCATCCGGGCCGCCGCCTCGATCAGCACGCGCTGGCCCTTCCAGGCGGTGAGGCGGGCGGCGAGCAGCACCACGCGCTCGTGCGGGGCGACCCCCCAGGCCCGGCGCAGGGCCTCGACGCGTGCCGGCGCCACCGCCGAGGGCGTGAAGGTGGAAAGATCGGTGCCGCGATGGATCACCACGATCCGGTCGCCCGCCTGCTCGGGATGCGCCCGGCGGATCAGGTCGGCGGTGTAGTGCGAGTTGGCGATGACGACGTCGCCCCGCGCCATCACCGAATTGTAGAGCAGCTTGACGCCGGTGCGGCCCGAATAGCTGCCGTGATAGGTCGTCACGAACGGGATTCTGAGGCGACGGGCGGCCCCCAGCGCCACCCAGGCCGGGGCGCGAGAGCGGGCGTGGAGGATCTGCACGCCCTCGCGGCGGCAGAGCCGTGCGAGCCGCTCGACGTTCACCGCCATGGCGAGCGGGTTCTTCGTGTTGGCCGGAAACGGCACCCAGGTGCCGCCCTTGGCCTGCAACTCGCCAACGAGCCGGCCGCCCTCGGTGGCGACCAGCGCCCGGGCGCCGGCCTCGGCGAGCGCGGCGGCGACATCGACGGTGGTGCGCTCGGCGCCCCCGGCTTCCAGCGCCGGGATGATCTGCAGCACCGTGACGCCCGCGAGCGGCGGCGGCTCACCCGCCTGGACCGGGCCCCCGGACAAGCCGACCCCGTTCATCGCCGGCCCCGCGGCCGCGGGAGGGTCGCTCGAAACGCGTTCATCCCTTGAGAATCGACTCAGGCGCTTTACGGTTCGGTAAACGGTGCCTCACCGGATTTTCCCGAATTGCGAGGGTTTTCGCGCACGTGACGACGACACCCCCCTCCCCCGACGATCTGCCCGTGACGCACCTGACCGTCGGCGGCGAAAACCCGCGCCGCCTGGCCCTGCGCATCCGCGAGGGCGACGGCCCGGCGGTGGTCTGGCTCGGGGGCTTCCGCTCCGACATGCGTGCCACCAAGGCCGCCGCCCTCGATGCCTGGGCCGCGGGCGCGGGCCGGCGCATGGTGCGGTTCGACTATTCCGGCCACGGCGAGTCCGAGGGGCGGTTCGAGGACGGCACCATCTCCGACTGGCTCGCCGACGCGGAAGCCGTGATCGCGGCGCATGCGGGCGAGCGGCCGATCCTCGTCGGCTCGTCCATGGGCGGCTGGGTCGCCTGCCTCGCCGCCCGCAACCGGGCGCGGCAGGGTGGTCGCGTCGGCGGCCTCGTGCTGATCGCTCCGGCCCTCGACTTCACGGAAGAGCTGATGTGGGCCTCGTTCCCCCCCGAAATCCGAAAAACGCTGGAACGCGAAGGCGTCTGGTACCGCCCAACGGACTATGCGCCGGAGCCCGACCCAATCCGCATGGCGCTGATCGAGGACGGGCGGCGGCACCTCCTGCTCGGCGAGGCGCTGGAGCCGGGCGGCCCGGTCCACATCCTGCAAGGGATGCGCGACCCGGATGTTCCCTACGCCCATGCGCTGCGCATCCTAGAACGCCTGCCGGCGGACGATACGCGCCTGACGCTCATCAAGGACGCCGACCACAGGCTGTCGCGCCCGCAGGACATCGCGTTGTTGGTTCGCACCGTCGAGGCGATGGCGCGGGAGCCGTGAGCGCGGACTTACGTTCAGGATGATCGGGTAATCACCACCGTCATTCCGGGGCCGCGCAGCGGGACCCGGAATCCACGACTGGCCTCGACGCTCCGTTTTCGCATCGCATCACGGGTGGATTCCGGGTTCGCCTTCGGCGCCCCGGAATGACGGGCGTTCAGGGTGAAAGTGCGCCTTCCGATCGTCTCACGCCGGAAGGACCACCACCTTCGTCTTCACCGGCGTGCGCGAATACAAATGAATCATGTCCTGGCTGAGCAGGCCGACGCAGCCGCTGGTGATGCCGGAGCCGATCGTTTCCGGGTCGCTGCTCGCGTAGATCGTATACAGCGTGTAGGCGCCGTTCTGGTACAGGTGGAGCGTGCGGGCGCCGAGCGGGTTGTCGAGGCCGCCGGGCATGCCGCGGGCGTATTTCGCGGCCTCGGGCTGGCGCTTGATCATCTCCTTGGGCGGGGTCCAGGTCGCCCATTCGGACTTGCGGCCGACATAGGCGTCGCCGCTCCACAGGAACCCGTCGCGCCCGACATTGGCGCCGTAGCGGGTCGCCATGCCGTCCTCCTCGATCCGGTAGACGTAGTATTTTCCGGGATCGACCACGATGGTGCCGGGCGCCTCCTTCGAGGCGTATTGCACCGTCCGGCGGTAGTACTTCGGATCGACTTTTCTGATGTCGACCGCGGGGATCGCGAACTTCTCGTCCGGCAGGGGCCCGTAGGTCTTGGCGGCTTCCGCCATCAGCGCGCCGTCGGCGGTGACGCAGCCACCGAGGCTGAGCGCACCGAGACCGGCGGCGGAGCCGGCCAGAAATCCGCGGCGGTTGAGAAAGGGCGCCCGCGGCGCGAAGCCGCCGAGCGCGGCGTTCTTGCGATCGATCGTCATGATCCCGGACTCCTTCGTCCTGTCATCCGACGCGACCGGAAACGGCTAAGCTTTCGAAGTCAAGACACAGCCCGCCCGAAAACCGTGAGCGGCGCGGTTCTCGGCTATCGCCGCCGACGTCTGTGGCGCTGGCGCGGCGCTTCGGAGCTGGATTCGGCGACGCTCCCGCCGTCGTCCACGGTGCCGACGGTGAAGGCGGCGCTCATCCGGCCGTTGCGGCGGCTGTAGCGGCTGCGGCGGCCGCGGCGCCCCTCCTGCACCTCCGGCTCCTCGACCGCCGGGATGCCGGGGATCGTCGCCGTCGAGGCGACGGGGACGGGGGCGCTCATGGCGGCGGAGCCGTCTCCGCCGCCGACATTGCGGGCGGGCGGTCCGAACATCGCCAGGCACTGGTTGTAGGCGAGGTCGTTCTTCAGCCGCTCGCACTCCGCCATGGAGCGCGGCGCGCCCTGCGCCGCGGCCGGGACGGCGAGCGCCAGCAGGCAGCCGGACGTGAGGAGGATCGAGCGGAACGGAGGGCGCATGATGCGGCGGGCGACCCTGGGTGAGGCGGCGGGGAAGCTTGAGCGTGGCAGGCGTCAGGCCTTCTCGCCGGGGAGTGCGGCGAAAAAAGGTGCGCGCCGCGTCCCTTCCGCGTCGCCCAATATGATTAATGAAATCTTTTCGCCGCTGTCCGCACCCTGTCGCGCCGCTAACTGTCGGGGCGCTCCATCCAGCGGATCAGCGGCATCAGCGGAAAGATCCAGGCGATGCCGAGGATGCAGTAGGCGACCGTCTGGATCGCCGGATGCGCCTGCGAGATCCGGCTGTCGGCCAGCGCCATGGCGAGCGGCGCGTAGACGATCACGAAGGCCAGGATGCCGAAGGTGCCGAGGAAGGTGCGCGTACGGCGGCGCATGGGTGCGGGATACCGTGTCGTTCGAGGTCGCACGGTCGTACCGGCCGGAGGCTCGGGCCGCAACGCCGGGACGCTGCGTCAAACCGGGCCCCGGTGTCCGATCCGCAGCCGGGATGCTACTCCGGTTGCCGCTGCCCGAGGCTCTCGGCCAAGCGCACCAAATACCCGTCGGGGTCCTGAACGAGGCATTCCCGCTGACCGCCCTCCATGGGTCCGATCCGGTACCAAGCCTCGCTTGGCGCCTCGAACAGCGGCCAACGCGCCGCATCGAGTGCAGTCAGGATCGGGGCGAGCCGATCGACCATGATCTGGAAGTTCACGCCGCGGCCGTAGGGGCGCTCGAGGGAGCCTGTGTCCCATCGACCGTTGTGCTGGCACAGCATGATCTGAGCGCCGCCCCGCGTGAGATAGCCGAACCGCGCCGCTGTGCGATCATAGGCCACCGCGAAGCCGAGGAGGCCGCACCAGAACCGCAGGCTCTCGTCGAGATCGCGGACGGACAGCTCCGGCGTCAGAGCCGAGAACCCGTCCGCCGGAGGCTGGCCGGAGCCGGAGGCACGAGCACGCGCGGCAGGATCGGAAAGCGGTTCCATCGCGGCAATCAGATCATGCTCGGGAAAAGGCGGTCAAGGTTCGCGCAGGGTCGGAACCGGCCGGTCGGTCGGTGATGGCGCGAAAGACAAGCTGCGACACCCCCCGATCATCCGCCGCGTTGCGCCCCGCCCACCGCTTCCCGTAAGGCACGGGCCATATCCGGCCTTTCCGGCGAGAACCCGCAAAAGATCATGCGACTGTCCCCAGCCTCGACCGACCTCGCTCCCGCGCGCGCCGGCCAGCGCGCCGTCCGGGCATGGCTCTACCTGCTGGCGGCCCTGGTGGTCGCGATGGTCGCCATCGGCGGGGCGACGCGGATGACCGGCTCGGGGCTGTCGATCACGGAGTGGCGGCCCGTGACCGGCGTGGTGCCGCCGCTGAGCGCGGCCGATTGGGCGGCGGAGTTCGGCAAGTACCGCGACACGCCGCAATTCCGCATCCTCAACCAGGGCATCGCGCTTTCCGACTTCAAGACGCTGTACTGGTGGGAATGGGGCCACCGCCTGCTCGGGCGCGTGGTCGGCCTCGTGTTCTTCCTGCCGTTCCTGTTCTTCTGGGCGCGCGGCTTCCTCTCGCGGCGCCTGCTGCTCGGGCTGCTCGGTCTCGGGCTGCTCGGCGGGCTTCAGGGTGCCATCGGCTGGATCATGGTCGCCTCGGGCCTCCAGCCCGGCATGACTGCGGTGGCCCCGCTCAAGCTCGCGCTCCACCTCACCACCGCGAGCCTGATCCTGGCCGGCCTCGTCTGGCTCGCCGCGGGCACCCGGCCCGGCGCACTGGAGCCCGCTCCCGGCCCGGTGCGGACAGGAGCCTGCCTGATGCCGGCTTTGGTGCTGATGCAGATCTGGCTCGGCGGGCTGGTGGCCGGCTCCAAGGCCGGCCTCGTCCACAACACCTGGCCGGACATGGACGGGATGTTCCTACCCCCAAGCCAAGCGCTGTTCGCGCAGGTGCCGTGGATCGAGAACTTCGTCGACAACCTCACCCTGGTCCAGCTCAACCACCGCCTGTTCGCCTATCTCGTGGTGCTGGTGGCGCTGATCCACGCCGTCGATGCGCTCCGCCGCTCCGCCGGACCGGCGGCGGGCCGGGCCGTGGGCGTCGCGGTGCTGGCGACCGCCCAGATGGGGCTCGGCATCGTCACGCTGCTGTTGCAGGTGCCGCTCTGGGCGGGCCTCGCCCATCAGGTCTTCGCCATGGCGGTGCTGGTGATGGCGACCGTCCACGCCCGGCTCAGCCTCGGCACCGCCGCCGCGCCCGCCCCGGCCGCGCCCCAGCCGATGGTGCCGATCGGGTTCGAGGCCCTGGCCGGGCGCTGACCCGCATGGCGCGGCAGCGCCCTCCCCTGCTGCCGTGCCGGACGCTGTGGGGCACTTGCGAGCGGCACGATGCCCGGCCCGGCTGGCGCCGCTTCGCCCACGCGGATTTCCACCCGATCGACGGCGACGCACCCTGGGGCCTGTTCGCCCGCGATGGCAGCCTCCTCGGCACCGGACGCGCGCCGAGCGTGCCGCTGCCCGAGCCGGAGCCGGTGGAGACCGGGCCCCTGCTCTCCATCGGCCTGCTCGCGCTGCATTACGGGCATTTCCTCATCAACACCCTGCCCCATCTCTGGCCGCTCGTCGGCTGGCAGGGCGAGCGGCCGAAGCTGCTCTGCCACGCCAAGCTCGGAAGCTGGCGGAGCGCACCGTTCCTGGAAAAAATCCTTGGGCGGCTGGGCTTCACGCTCGACGATCTCGTCACCTTCGAGCGCCCGGTGCGCCTTGCCGATGTGCTGGTGCCGGAGCCGGCGCTGCACGAGCAGGCGAGCGTCCACGCCGTCTACGGCGATCTCTGCCGCGCCATCGGCGCGGGCTTCTGGACACTGGGCGAGGTCGATACCGTGGCGCGCCCGGCCTACCTCGCCAAGACGCGGCTCGCGTCCGGCATCACCCGGCTCGTCAACGAGGACGAGATCGCCGACGAGCTGGCGCGCCACGGCGTCGAGATCGTCCATCCCGAGACCCTCGATTGGCCGGCGCAGGTGCGCCTGCTCTCGGAGCGGCGGACGATCCTCGGCACCGTGGGTTCGGCCTTCCACACCACCGTATTCGCGGCCCCGAACCGGCGCCTCGTCGGCCTCAACTGGCAGCCGGCCTTGAACGCCAACTTCGCTCTGCTCGACGGCCTCAACGGGACACGGGCGCGCTACCTCCACGCGCCCGGCACGCTCTACCGCGAACGCGGCGCCTTCGAAGTCTCGTGGGAGGTGCCCGATCCGCGCGGGATCGCCCAGGCGATGCTGGCGGAAGTCGAGGCGCTCGACCGAAACGAGCCCGCGCCCCGCCGCGGCTTACGGTCTCGCTCCTGATCCCGGTGTGCCACCCGGTGGTTGGCTCGAAACCTGCTGCGTGCGCGGCGGCGGTTCACGAAACCGTCGCGGTCCGTCCCGATCCTGCACGCTGCGTGCACGGCGATGCAACATGCCATGCGCTTCTTCTTGCGCCGCACAAGGCAAGACCAGTTGTCATTCGTTCATGACTCTCGTGCGACACTCAGATTGACACCTGTGGATGCGTATTTTTCGGATGGAACGACTTGTGACTTGAAGAATTGAACGACACCAACGCGGGAGCATAGGATGTTTGTCGCGGACGATGGGCGCCCCCTGGGCCTGACCTGGCACTATACGCCGCGCGAGATGCGGGCGGATGGAGCCGTCCACGTCGCGGGCGTCCTCTTCGGTGTTCTCGGGGCGGTCTGCCTGATCGTCACCGCGGCGCTGAACCATCTCGGCTGGATGGAGCGGGCCTCACTGCTGGTCTACGCGACCGCTCTGGTGGCGATGCTCGGGGCGTCCGCCGCCTACAACATGTGGCCGATCTCGCCACGCAAATGGATCCTGCGCCGGCTCGACCACGCCTTCATCTACCTGATGATCGCCGGCACCTACACGCCGGTCGTGGCGCTGGTTGGCTCGGGAATCGTCGCCTGGAGCCTGCTCGCCCTGGTCTGGACGGTCGCGCTCGCCGGCATCGCCATCAAGATCCTGATGCCGGGCCGCTGGGACCGGGTCTCGATCGTGCTCTACCTGATGCTCGGCTGGAGCGGCGTGCTCGCCTACGAATCGGTGATCTCGGGCTTGAGCCCCTCCGCCTTCTGGCTGCTCGCCACCGGCGGCCTGCTCTACTCGGTCGGCGTGGTGTTCCACGTCTGGCGGAGCCTGCCGTTCCAGAACGCGATCTGGCACGCCTTCGTGCTCGCCGCCACCGCGTGCCATTACGGCACGATCATCACGAGCGTGCTCGCCGCGGGGACGTGATCCCTCCTGCCCCCCTCATCCTGAGGTGCTTCGCTGAAAGCGAAGCCTCGAAGGAGGGCTCCAGGGATCGCTGAGCGAACTGGAGCCCTCCTTCGAGGCTGCTGCGCAGCACCTCAGGATGAGGGGGATGGGCGGGGAGACGCGCGGTTCGAAAAAACCCTCACGCGCTCTCCGGCCCGCCGCCTTCGCCGATGGTGTCGGAGGCGCGCTCGACCGCGCCGATCGCGTCGAGCAGGTGCTGCACGCTGCGCTCCACCTCGATGGCCGGGCGGTCCATGGCGGCGGCGCGCTCCACCAGCCCTTCGAGCCGATCGAGAACGTCCAGGAGATCACCCGCCACGGCCGCCGCGTCGCTGGCGACGCGGGAACGGGTGGGTTGGGGCCTGCGGAAGGGAACGACCGTGCTCATCGAGAGCCTGTGTCGCGGATGGCGGGCGTCCGCGCCACCCCGAAGCCCGCGCCCATCCACATTTGCAGGCCGATCCGGCGGTCTCCCTCGCGGATTGGTGAGTTTTGGGTGAGGCCGTTGTTCGAGATGCGCGGCAAACCGGCAAGGTTCGGGGTCGGCCGTAGCCATTCCGAAGAGTCCGGTGAAACCGAACACTCCGAATCGCGTGTTTGCCGACACGGATTGACAAGGATGGCGCGGCGGAAGAGGTTGGAATCGTTCCGAGGGGGGCCCTAACCGGGCTGAGAGTGGGCACCACGCCCTGACCCTTGAACCTGATCCGGTTCGTACCGGCGGAGGGACGGGAACCTGTGGCCGGCGCGCGAGGCGTCGGCCTTCCGCACCATCGTCGGGACCAACGGGTCGCCTCCCACGCCAGGAGCGACAGCGATGAACGCACCCGTCCGTCCCAAAGACTTCCCCCAGAACAATCCCGCCAGCGTGACCACCGGGCCGATCCAGGGCTCGCGCAAGGTCTACGACGCGGTCCCCGGCCATCCCTACATCCGCGTGCCCTACCGTGAGATCGCGCTCTCCGACGCCAAGGAGGCGCCGGTGCGGGTCTACGATCCGTCCGGCCCCTACACCGAGACGGATGCCGGCATCGATCTGGAGAAGGGCCTGCCGACGGCCCGCGAGCCCTGGATCGCCCGGCGCGGCTACGCGGCGGTGAAGCCGCGTGAAGTGAAGCCCGAGGACAACGGCTTCGCCTCGGCCGACAAGCTCGTCGCCCCGTGCCCGGCCGAGCGCACGATCCGCCGGGCCGAGCCCGGCCAGATGGTGACGCAATACGAGTTCGCAAAGGCCGGAATCGTCACCGAAGAGATGATCTACGTCGCGCACCGCGAGAACGCGTGCCGCGCCGAGATGCTGAAGAGCGCCGAAGCCGCGCTCGCCGACGGCCAGAACTTCGGCGCGGCGATCCCACCCTTCATCACCCCCGAATTCGTCCGCGAGGAGATCGCCCGCGGCCGGGCCATCATCCCGGCCAACATCAACCACCTCGAACTCGAGCCGATGGCGATCGGCCGCAACTTCCTCGTGAAGATCAACGCCAACATCGGCAACTCAGCCGTCACGTCGTCGGCCGCGGAAGAGGTCGAGAAGCTGGTCTGGTCGATCCGCTGGGGCGCGGACACCGTCATGGACCTCTCGACGGGCCGCAACATCCACAACATCCGCTCGTGGATCGTGCGCAACTCCCCCGTGCCGATCGGCACCGTGCCGATCTACCAGGCGCTGGAGAAGGTCGGCGGCGACCCGCTCAAGCTCGATTGGGAGGTGTTCAAGGACACGCTCATCGAGCAGGCCGAGCAGGGCATCGACTACTTCACCATCCATGCCGGCGTGCGCCTCGCCCACGTGCCGCTGACCGCGCGGCGCACCACCGGCATCGTCTCGCGCGGCGGCTCGATCATGGCGCGCTGGTGCCTCGCCGGGCACCGTGAGTCGTTCCTCTACGAGCGGTTCGACGAGATCTGCGACATCATGCGGGCCTACGACGTGTCGTTCTCGCTCGGCGACGGCCTGCGCCCCGGCTCAATCGCGGATGCCAACGACGCGGCCCAGTTCGCCGAGCTGGAAACGCTGGGCGAACTCACCCAGATCGCCTGGGCGAAGGGCTGCCAGACCATGATCGAGGGCCCCGGCCACGTGCCGATGCACAAGATCAAGGTCAACATGGAGAAGCAGCTGCGCGAATGCGGCGAGGCGCCGTTCTATACGCTCGGCCCGCTGACGACCGACATCGCGCCGGGCTACGACCACATCACCTCCGGCATCGGCGCGGCGATGATCGGCTGGTTCGGCTGCGCCATGCTCTGCTACGTCACGCCGAAGGAGCATCTCGGGCTCCCGAACCGCGACGACGTGAAGACCGGCGTCATCACCTACAAGATCGCCGCCCACGCCGCCGACCTCGCCAAGGGCCACCCCGCCGCGCAGCTGCGCGACGACGCCCTCAGCCGCGCCCGGTTCGATTTTCGCTGGGAGGACCAGTTCAACCTCTCGCTGGACCCGGACACGGCCCGCGCCTACCACGACGAGACCCTGCCGAAGGACGCCCACAAGGTCGCCCATTTCTGCTCGATGTGCGGCCCGAAATTCTGCTCGATGAAGATCACGCAGGACCTGCGCGCCGACGTGCTCGCCATGGAGGAGGCCGGGATCGTGCTGGGGCAGGCCAAGCCCCTCTCGGAGGCGGAGCGCGAGGCCGGCATGGCGGCCAAGTCCCAGGAGTTCCTGGCCGAGGGCGGCAAGCTCTACGTCGACGCCGCCGAGTAAGCTTTGTGGGGGGCGGCCGGCACACGCGCCGGCCGCCCCTTCGTGACAGCCCGTATCATTCGATCGTTTCTTTGGGAAAATCTTTACGATTCATCGACTCCGTTCCGCGGCAGCGGGGGAGAACGAGCCTCGTTTAAGACTCCACTTATCGTCCGCGCGTGTTCTTGGGGTCATGGTTCCTCCCTGAACCTGAGAAGGACACCCGCCATGGACGCGATCCGTCCAGCACCGCCGATGCCGCCCGTCGCACCGGCCTCTACCGTCACCCCGATCCGTCCCGTGGCGGGCCCGTCGAACGGACCCGAGTCGCGGGTGCTCGACCCGGCGGTCTCCATCGACGTGCGCCCCGACGCCGCCGAGGCCAAGTCCTCCGAGCCGGAGCGGCGCGCCTACATCCGCGATCAGGACACCGCCTCCCTGGTCTTCCGCGTCACCGACCCCAAGACCGGCGACGTGGTGATGCAGCTCCCCACCGAGGTGGTCCTGCGGGCCCGCGCCTACGCCCGCGAAAACAGCGCGGCCTTCAGCGGCGAGCGGCTCGTCAAGACGGCGTGATCCGACCGCCCCTGCGCCGCCGCACCGCGGCGGCCGATGCCTTGACTCTCGGGGCCTCGCCCCAATCTTCGGCTGAAAGCGGGGCCATGCCCCACACTGGACAGCCGGACCCCACCTCATGCGCTTGTCGATCCTCACCACCTGCTTTTCCGCCGTCGTGATCCTGGCGGCCCTCGGACCGGCGGATGCCGCCAATCGCAAGGTTCAGGTGCCGCACCGCTACGATGGTCGGTGGAGCATCGAGGTCGTGACCCGCGACGGCCCCTGCGACCGCGCCTACCGCTACGGCGTCCAAATCCAGCGCGGCGAGGCGGTCTATGGCGGCGGCGAGGTGAACATTCAGGGCCGGGTTTCGGCCAACGGCGCCGTACGCGGCATCATCTCCCGCGGCGACAACGCCGCCCAGGTGACCGGGCGCCTGACCCCCGGCGGCAGCGGCTCGGGCACGTGGCAGACGGTCGGCAACGGCCTCATCAGCTGCAGCGGCAACTGGAACGCCATGCGCCGGGGCTGAACCCGCTCTGTGGCGCCGGGGAGACAACCGAACTTTGTGTCGCGCTGCGGCATGGAGTCGGCCCCGATGCCCTAGATCTGTCGGTTTGTTCAGGGAAGGATGGGGGCGTTCGACACCGGTTCGAGACGCCCCATGAAAGCCGTGCTGCTCTGCGGTCTTGCCGTCGCCCTCACCACCTCGGCCGTGGAGGCGCGCCCCGCCGCCCGCCAGCACGTGCCCGGCACGGCGCTTACGGTGCTGGCCCCGCTCGAAGAGGCCGCCACCGCCTGCTTTGCCGAGACGGTACTGTCGAACCCCAAGGCGATGCGCTTCGCCCGCGAGGCTCGCTGGTTCGAGGCCGCGGGCGTCATCGGCTTCCTGTGCCGCCCCGAGGTGCAGCGCATGGCGGTCGCCCATGACCAGATCTACGGCCGCGGCACCGGCGAGCGCTTCTTCAAGGGCGCCTATGCCCGCCATCTCGACAAGCAGCTCGCCGCCCGCCTCCAGCCGATGCTGGAGACGAAATCGGTCGCCAGCGCCGAGCCCCCGGCGGAGAAGGCCGTGCTGACCGACGTCACCGAGACCGGCTCGACCTCCGACGAGCACTGAGCCCGGTCGGCTCGTCCAACCCCCCCCCTCATCAAGAGGTGCCATAGCGTAGCGAAGGCCTCGAAGAAGGGCGCGGGTGTGTCGTGGCTTTCGAGACGGCTACTGACCTGCCCGTTCCGCCGCCAGCGCCTCGGCGCGCTTGCGCTCGTCCGGGGTGAGCCCGGCGGTAGCCTGATCGAGCACGTCGTCGGAGCGCCCCTGCGCCGTTGCGGCGAGGTTCCAGCCCGCCGCCTCGATGAGGTTCTTGGGCACGCCGCGGCCGTGGAGATAGAGCCGGGCGACGCGGTTCTGGGCGATGGCGTTGCCGCGGCGCGCCGCGTGCAGGAAGTAGCGGGCGGCCCGCGCCTCATCCTTGGTCACGCCGTCGCCGAGAAACAGCCGGATCGCGAACTCCACCTCGCCCGCGAGGTCGCCGTTGTCGGCGGCGCGCCGGAACCACTGCGCCGCCTGGACCGTGTCGCGCTTCACGCCCTTGCCCTGGAGGTAGAGCACGCCGAGCGCGTGCTGGGCCGAGGCGATCTCGGCCTCGGCCGCCTTGCGGAAGTTGGTTGCCGCGGCCGCGTGCTCCTCGGGCTTCGCGTCGGCGATCTGGATCAGGGCGAGGTTGTAGGCAGCAGCCGGCTCGCCGCGCTGGGCCGCCTTCTCCAGCCACTCGCGCCCGGCCTTGGCGTCCTTGGGCTGGCCGCGCCCGTCCATCGCCATCAGGCCGAGCGAGGCCATGGCGTGCGGCTCGCCCTGGGCGGCGGCGAGGCGGTACCATTCGAGCGCGCGCTTGGGGTCCTGCTTGGTGCCGAGGCCCTGGTTGTAGAGTTCGCCCAGCAGCGTCATGGCCGGGGCATCCTTGGGGTTTGCCTCGATGCGCTTGGTCGCCTCGCGGAACGCCGTGACGTAGCGCCCGCGCTGATAGGCGCCGTAGGCCGCATCCGGGTTCGGGCTGGGCCGGGCCGGCAGCACTCCATCGGATTTCGCGCTGTAGGGTGAGGGCAGCTCGCGATCGAGGCCCTGGCCGGGCTTCTTGGCCGGGGCCGCCTCCTTGGCGGGCGTCTCGGCGGGCTTGGGCACCGCGAGCGCCACGCCCGGCACGACGGCGAGGCCGGCACCGAGCGCCCAAAGCCTCAGCTGGCCGCCGCGACCGCGCGAAAAAACGTCCAAATCTCCAAAAAAAATCATCGAGCCTTGTCGAGAATCGCCTGCGCCGCGCGCACGCCCTCGGCATCGCCGAGCCAGAGGGCGCTTTCGAGGCCGACGAACTCGGCCCCCGTCGCGGCGAGCGCCTCGACCTCGTGGGCCAGTGCCGCAACCGCGATGCAGGGCGTCTCGAAGATCTCGGCCCACCACGTCGCGCGCTCGCGCACCTCGTCGGCGTCGGGCGCCACGCCGTCGGGAAACAGGCCGCCGAACAGCAGGTAGTCGGCGCCGGTCTCGCCCGCGAGCATGGCAGCATCGCGCGAGCCGAGCACGCCGCCCGCCCCGAGGATGCGCCCGTCGCGCAGGCGCCCGCGCAGGTCGCGCAGGGTCTCGTCGTCGGCGCGGTCCACATGGACGCCGTCGGCCCCGCCGCGGGCCGCGACCGAGACGAGATCGCCGTCGAAATCCGGCACGGCGACGACGACCGCCGCGCCGCGCTCCTGCGCCGCCGGGCAGAGCTTCTTGAGCAGGGCGACGAGGCTGCGTTCGTCGGCACGCGCGAGCCGCAGGATCACCGCCGCCACGTCGCCGGTCGCGCAGGCAGCTTCGAGCGCCCGCGCGGTCGCCTCGGCTTGCTCGGAGCCGAGGCCGTAGAGAGACAGGAGGGCGAGGCGGGGTTTAGGGCCCGCCGCTTGCGGCTCGCTCACGTGGATTGCCTCAGGCGTCGATGCGGGGGTCGAGGGAGCCGCTGGCGTAGCGCTTGGCCATCTCGGCGACCGAGATCGGGCGGATCTTCGAGCCCTTCCCCGCCGTCTCGAACTCCTCGAAGCGCTGCTTGCACAGCTTGGTCATCGCCTCCATGGCGGGCTTCAGGTACTTGCGCGGATCGAACTCCTCCGGGCTCTCGGTGAGGATGCGGCGGATCTGGCCGGTCATCGCCATGCGGTTGTCGGTGTCGATGTTGATCTTGCGCACGCCGTGCTTGATGCCGCGCTGGATTTCCTCGACCGGCACGCCCCAGGTCGGCTTCATCTGGCCGCCGAACTTGTTGATGATGTCCTGCAGCTCCTGCGGCACCGAGGAGGAGCCGTGCATGACGAGGTGGGTCGTCGGCAGGCGGCGGTGGATCTCCTCGATCACGTTCATGGCGAGCACGTCGCCGTCGGGCTGGCGGGTGAACTTGTAGGCACCGTGGCTGGTGCCCATGGCGACGGCGAGCGCATCGACCTTGGTCTCGCGCACGAACTTCACCGCCTCCTCCGGGTCGGTCAGGAGCTGGTCGTGGGACAGTTCGCCCTCGGCGCCGTGGCCGTCCTCGGCCTCGCCGGTGCCGCTCTCGAGCGAACCGAGCACGCCCAGCTCACCCTCGACCGAGACGCCGGCCCAGTGGGCCATCTTGGTGACGTTGCGGGTGATCTCGACATTGTAGTTGTAGTCGGCCGGGGTCTTGCCGTCGGCCTTCAGGGAGCCGTCCATCATCACCGAGGTGAAGCCGTACTGGATCGCGGTGGCGCAGGTGGCTTCGTTGTTGCCGTGGTCGAGATGCATGCAGACCGGGATGTGCGGGTAGATTTCCACGAGGCCGTCGATGAGCTTGGCCAGCACCACGTCGTTCGCGTAGGCGCGCGCGCCGCGGCTCGCCTGGAGGATCACCGGCGAATCGGTGGCGTCCGCCGCCGCCATGATGGCGAGGCCCTGCTCCATGTTGTTCAGGTTGAACGCGGGCACGCCGTAGCCGTACTCGGCGGCGTGGTCGAGGAGCTGCCGGAGGGTGATGCGGGCCATGATTCGATCCTCGTCCGATGCGGCCCTCGCGCGGGCCTATCCCTTTCGGGCGTATATAGACGCGTCCGTGCGGTCAGGCTGCGCGCGGGCGCGAAAAACTTGAGTGTAAATCCCGTTTCCGTAGCAAGCCCTCACCCGCGGAGCGGGGAGGGTTACGTGTGCGGTGTCAGCCCTTTGCCCGCAGCGCCTCGACGCCGGGCAGCTCCTTGCCTTCCAGCCATTCGAGGAAGGCGCCGCCCGCGGTCGAGACGTAGGAGAACGCCTCGCCCACGCCCGCGTGGTTGAGGGCCGCCACTGTGTCGCCGCCGCCGGCCACGCTGACGAGCTGGCCGGCCTTGGTGCGGGCCGCCGCGTGTTGCGCCACCGCGACCGTGCCCGTGTCGAACGGGGTCAGCTCGAAGGCGCCGAGCGGGCCGTTCCAGACCAGCGTGCGGGCCTCGTCGATGGCGCCGTCGATGGTGGCCATGGAGGCGGCGCCGACATCGAGGATCATCGCGTCCGAGGGCACGGCATCGACCGGCACCGTCTCGTTCTCGGCATTCGCCTTGAACTCGCGCGCCACCAGCGCGTCGGCGGGCAGGATGATGGTGCAGTTCTTCTCCTTGGCAGCGGCCAGGATGCGCCGGGCGGTCTCGGCCAGATCCTTCTCGCACAGCGACTTGCCGACATCTTTCCCTTGCGCGTGCAGGAAGGTGTTGGCCATGCCGCCGCCGATCACCAGCATGTCGACCTTGGCGACGAGGTTTTCCAGAAGGTCGATTTTGGTCGAGACCTTGGCGCCGCCGACGATGGCGATGACCGGGCGCGCGGGGGACTCGAGGCCCTTGGTCAGGGCGTCGAGTTCGGCCTGCATTAGGCGCCCGGCATAGGCCGGCAGCACGCGGGCGAGGCCTTCGGTCGAGGCGTGGGCGCGGTGGGCCGCCGAGAACGCCTCGTTGACGTAGAGGTCACCGTTGGCGGCGAGCGCCTGGGTGAAGTCGGGATCGTTCTTCTCTTCACCGGCGTGGTAGCGGGTGTTTTCGAGAAGAAGTACGTCGCCGTCCTTCAGGGCATCGACGGCCTTCGCCGCGGCCTCGCCGACGCAATCCTCGCCGAAGGCGACCGGCTTGCCGACCTTTTCCGAGAGCGTCGCCAGGATGGGCTTGAGCGAATCCTTCGGGTCCGGCTTGCCCTTCGGGCGGCCGAAATGCGCGAGCAGGATCACCTTGCCGCCTTGGTCGGCGATCTCGCGGATCGTCGGCACCACCCGCTCGATGCGGGTCGCGTCGGTGACGCGGCCTGCGTCCATCGGCACGTTGAGATCCACGCGCAGGAGCACGCGCTTGCCCTGGAGCGGGCCGGCATCGTCGAGGGTGCGGAAATCGGGCATGGCGCTCTTACGGGTTGGTCGTGGTGGTCTGCGGCTGGCCGCCGAGGCTCGGCGGGAGCAGCTTGTCGAGGTTCGCCCGCTGCACCGCGACCATCAGGGCCACGGTCAGGACGGCGGTGATGAGAGCGGTGAGCACCAGGGCGCCGGTGCCGGGCAGCCGGTTGATGCGGTCGGCCATGCCGCGGACTTCGCTGCGCAGCGAGGCGAGGTCGGCCTGGCGCGCGGCCTCGTTCATGCGGGAGGAGGCGTTCTCGACCTTGTCCTCGACGCGCGACAGCAGCGCCTCGGAGCGGGCGTACTTGTCCTCGATGCGCGCCGCCTTGTCCTCGATGCGGGCGAGCTGGTCGGAATGGTTGACCGGCGCGGCGGCCGAAAGGTCCGCCTTGGCAAGGGAGGGCGCCGGGGCCGGCGCGGGCGCAGCAGGGACCGGCGGAGTGGTCGGGATGAAGTCGGTCCCGGACGACTTGGTCGGCGAGGTCTCGGTCATCGCGTGCACACCATATCTGTCAGCGAGGGCTAAGCCCCGGTCATGCGTGAGGCGGCCGGCACAAGCCAGCCGCCTCGTCTCGGGCTGATCTAGGCGATCAGATCAGCTTGGCCATGGCGACGGCGGTGTCGGCCATGCGGTTCGAAAAACCCCACTCGTTGTCGTACCAGGACAGGATGCGCACGAAGGTGCCGTCCATGACCTTGGTCTGGTCGAGATGGAACGTGGACGAGTGCGGATCGTGGTTGAAGTCGATCGACACGTTCGGCCGGTCGGTGACGCCGAGCACGCCCTTGAGCGGGCCGGCGGCGGCGGCCTTGATCGCCTCGTTGATCTCCTCGACCGAGGTCGCGCGCTTGGCGGTGAACACGAGATCGACCGCCGAGACGTTCGGGGTCGGCACGCGGATCGCGGTGCCGTCGAGCTTGCCCTTCAGCTCCGGCAGGACGAGGCCGACGGCCTTGGCTGCGCCCGTCGAGGTCGGAATCATCGAGAGCGCCGCGGCGCGGGCCCGGTACAGATCCTTGTGCATCTGGTCGAGCGAGGGCTGGTCGTTGGTGTAGGAGTGGATCGTCGTCATGAAGCCGCGCTCGATGCCGACGGTCTCGTTGAGCACCTTGGCGACGGGGGCGAGGCAGTTGGTGGTGCAGGAGGCGTTGGAGACTACGAGGTGCTCGGCGGTCAGGCCGTCGTGATTGACGCCGTAGACGACGGTGAGATCGGCGCCGTCGGCGGGCGCCGAGACGAGGACGCGCTTGGCGCCGGCGTCGAGATGGGCCTTGGCCTTGTCCTTCGAGGTGAAGATGCCGGTGCATTCGAGCGCGACGTCGACGCCGAGATCGCGGTGCGGCAGCTCGGCCGGATTGCGCACGGCGGTCACGCGGATGCGCTTGCCGTTGATCACGATGGCGTCGCCCTCGACCGCGACCTCGGCCGGGAAGCGGCCGTGGACGGAATCGTAGCGCAGCAGGTGGGCGTTGGTCTCCACGGGCCCGAGATCGTTGATCGCCACGACCTCGATGTCGGTGCGGCCGGCCTCGACGATGGCGCGCAGCACGTTGCGGCCGATGCGGCCGAAGCCGTTGATGGCAACCTTGACGGTCACGGCGTGACTCCTTGGGATTGGGGCGCGCCTTCGCGCCGACGGGGAAGCGGGGATGCGGCGGACGATTGCCGGACCGGTCCAAGCGGGGCCGCACTGAACCTCGGATGAACCGCGACACGACCCGCGCTCGTCCGGACGGCGGACGGTCTGCGCGGGGAGCCGGAGAGAGGCAAGGTCGGGTTTCCGGTGGGCGGCGGCGCGCGGAGGGCGCGCGAGGGGCCGGACGCGGGCTCTCTAACATGGCCGTGGGGGCTGTCAAAGATCGTGGGTGCAACGGCGAACAGGCTGGAATTTCGAATGCGCTTGGCTGAAACCTCTTGAAGCGGAGCGCGGCGGGGAAGGATCGATTCAGCAATATGGCGAAGGCGGGTGAGAGGGCGGCGATCCCGCTTGAGGAAGCGATCGGCCGGCTCGATGCGGCCCTGGCGCTGTTGGAGACGGCGGTGGCGCGGCGCCTGGAGGCGGAGCGCAGCCGCGGCGACCGCGAGACCGAGTTCGCCCTGCTGGAGGAGGACCGGGCGCGGCTCGCGGCCGAACTCGACGCCGCGGGCGCCCGGCTCGCGCGGATGAACGTCACCACCGGCGAGGTCGGGCGCCGCCTCGATCGCGCCATCGAGACCGTCAAGGATGTCCTGTCCGGCCCGTCCGGCTCTTAATCTCTTCGTGGTCGCACGATGATTTCGGAAAACCGGCGCCACTTTTCCGCATCGTGCTCAGAGACGAAAGTACGCGTCCCATGCCCCATGTCAGCGTCACCATCGCGGGCAAGAGCTACCGGATGGCCTGCGCCGAGGGCGAGGAGAGTCATCTCGAAGCGCTGGCAGACGACCTCGACAAGCGGGTCGCCGACATGCGCGGGGCCTTCGGCGAGATTGGCGACATGCGCCTCCAGGTCATGGCGGCCCTGACGCTGGTCGATGAGTTGCAGGAGGCGCGCCGCCGCCTCGCCGACATGGAGCGCGACGCCGCCCGCGAGGCCGGCGAGCAGGCCCGCCTCGCCGCGGGTGTGGGCGTCGCTGCCGAGCGGATCGACCGGCTGGCGCGGGCCCTGTCGGGGCATTCGGGGGGCTGACGCGCCAGACGCACGCGTCAAACGAAGCCGACATCGGATTTCTTCGCACCTCGCGGCATTCGGCCCCTGGCGCCACGGCCCCGGCCCGGCTACATCTCGTGGGCGGGGCTGCAGAGTTCGCCAGGAGAACTTTCCCCGGGGCCTTATCGACTCCCTAGGGAGCTGTTCCTGGCCTCGTCCGTGGACTTGGCCAACACGGCGCCCACCTACACCGTAGGTTTCCCGGGATCGACACTCCGACGGCTCAGGTGGCTCCGCACTCCTCCCCCCTTCGCGCCCACAAGGCGCAACTGCGCGCCGAGGTTCTGGCCCGGCGCGACGCGCTCTCCCCCGAGGCCCGCGCCGCCGGCGCGCAGGCCGTGGCCGAGACCATCGTCCGGGAAATCCCCGAATTGGCTGCGGCGCCGCTCGTCGGCGCCTTCTGGCCGATCCGCAGCGAGATCGATCCGCGTCCGCTGATCGAGCGGCTGTTCGCCCGCGGCCAGCGCGTGGCCTTGCCGAAGGTGACGGAGCAAGGCCTCGTCTTCCGCGAGTGGCGGGCCGGTGAGGAACTATTTCAGGGCCGCTTCGGCCTGTCCGAGCCGCGCGACGACCTGCCTCCGCTCGATCCGACCGCCCTGATCGTGCCGCTCGCGGCCTTCGATCGGGCCGGCCAGCGCATCGGCTACGGCGCGGGCTACTACGATCAGGCGATCGAGCGGCTGTCGAAGAACGGGCCGGTGCTGACCGTCGGCATCGCCTTCTCGGTGCAGGAAATCGCGCAAGTCCCGGCCGAGCCGCACGACCGGCCCCTCGACCACATGGTCACCGAGCAGGGCCTCGTGCCGCTTCGGCAAGCCTGAGCCTCCCAGAATGCGCATCCTCTTCCTCGGCGACATCGTCGGACGCCCCGGCCGTTACGCGGTGACCGAGCGGCTGCCGTCCTTACGCGAGCGCTGGCGGCTCGATTGCGTCGTCATCAACGGCGAGAACGCGGCCGGCGGCTTCGGCATCACCGAATCGATCTGCGACGAGATCCTCCAGGCCGGCGCCGACGCGGTGACACTCGGCAACCACTCCTTCGACCAGCGCGAGGCCCTCGTCTTCATCGCCCGCCAGCCGCGGCTGATCCGGCCCGCGAACTACCCGCCGGGCACGCCGGGCCGGGGCGCCACGGTGATCGAGACTGCGCGGGGCGCCCGCGTCCTCGTCGTCAACGTGATGGGCCGCATCTATCTCGACCCGCTCGACGACCCCTTCACGGCGGCCGACCGCGAGCTGGAGGCCTGCCCGCTCGGCGCCGCGGCGGACGCCGTGATCGTCGACATGCACGCGGAAGCCACCAGCGAGAAGCAGGCGATGGGCCACTTCCTCGACGGCCGCGCGAGCCTCGTCGTCGGCACCCACACCCACGCGCCGACCGCCGACCATCGCGTCCTGCCCCACGGCACCGCCTACCTCTCGGATGCCGGCATGTGCGGCGACTACGATTCGGTGCTCGGCATGCAGAAGGAGGAGCCGGTGCGCCGCTTCCTCCAGAAGACGCCGGGCTCCCGCCTGGAAACCGCCACCGGCCCCGGCACGCTGTGCGGCGTCGCCGTCGAGACCGACGATGCGACGGGGCTGGCCAAGAAGGTCTGGGCGGTGCGGCTCGGGCCGCATCTGGAGGAGAGCTGGCCGCGGGAGTGGGATTAGGTTCGAGACCCGTTCGGCTCGAGCGTGCGGACGCCCGCTGAGGGTGGGACGCTGCGATTCAGCGCTCCCCGGCTGGATGCCGGGCTCCGGCCCAACGCCGTCTTGCTGGCGGGAATAATCTGACTCGAAAAGGGGACCGTCGGGCCGCGTTTGCCGGCGACCTGCAGGCGCAGGCCGAAGCGTACGACGTGACGTCCGGCGGACCGGTCAGGTCATCGCACCGGCGTTCATCAGCCCGGCCGGATCGACCGCGCGCTTGACGGCGGCGAGGAGATCCAGGCGGACCGCGTCGCCGTAGCGGCCGAGCAGGTCGCGCTTGAAGCGGCCGATACCGTACTCGGCGCTGAAGCTGCCGCCGAGTTCGATCGCCACCGCGTAGACGGCGTGGGCGATGCCCTCTTCCACCTCTGCGGTGAAGGCGATCCGGTCGCGTCCCGCCGGCACCATCAGGTTGAAGTGGATGTTGCCGTCGCCGACATGGCCATAGAACGACAGGCGCGTGCCCGGTGCATGCTCGGCGACCACCGCGCCCGCCCGCGCCAGAAAGTCCGAGACGGCCGAGGTCGGAACCGCGATGTCGAGCTTCACCGAGCCGCCCGCGTGCTTCTCGGCCTCGGGAATCGTCTCGCGGATGGTCCACATCTCGCGCCGCTGCCGCTCCGACTGGGCGAGCACCGCGTCCTCGACATGGCCGGCCTCCATCAGCGCCTCGAGGGTGCCGAGCAGGATGTCCTCGAGCGGAATGCGCGGCGAGGATGCGGAGAGTTCGAGCAGCACCGCACCGCCGGGTCCGGCCGACAGACCGAGGTCGGCGCCGCGCATGGCGGCGACGAGCCCCAGCGACGAGGCCGAGATCAGCTCGAAGGTCGAGGCGAGATCGGCGGTCTCGCGCCGAACCAGAGCTGCGATCTCGGGGATCGGCGCGTCGGCCGCGAGCTGCATCCAGGCGGTGGCGCGCTGCGTCTGCGCCGGCCAGAGCTTGAGCACCACTCCGGTGACGATGCCCAGCGTGCCCTCGGCGCCGATGAAGAGCTGCTTGAGATCGTAGCCGATGTTGTTCTTGCGCAGCGTCCGCACGTCGGAGAACAACGATCCGTCCGGCAGGACGACTTCCAGGCCGAGCACGAGGTCGCGCGTCATGCCGTAGCGCAGCACCTGCAGCCCACCCGCATTGGTGCCGACGTTGCCGCCGAGGCGGCAGCTCCCCTCGGCGCCGAGGCTCAGCGGCAGCAAGCAGCCGTGGGCCTCCGCGGCGGCCTGCGCGTCGGCGAGGATCGTGCCGGCGTCGCAGGCCAGCGTGAAGCCCGTCGCGTCGACGGATCGGATGCGGCTCATCCGTTCGAGCGAGACGACGAGTTGCCCGCGTCCGGGCTCGGGCGTGGCGCCGCCGACATAGCCGGTGTTGCCGCCCTGGGGCACGAGGCCGAAGCCGTGGCGCGCCGCGAGGCGGACGATCTCCTGGACCTCCTCCGTCGAGCGCGGGCGCAGGACGCCCGGCGTCTGCCCCTGCATGAGCGCCCGCTGATCATGGGTGTAGCGGGTCAGGCTGGCCGCGTCGGTGACGACGCCGCCCTCGCCGAGCAGGTCGTGGAAGGGGGACAGGTCGGGCGACGGCGGGAATGACATCCGAGATCGATCGGCTCGTGACGAGAGTTGAAGGGCTCAAGCGCCGATGCCGGACCATCGGTGCTTCAGCTCGGCGGCACTCTATCCGGAGCTCTCGACACGGCAAGCGCGTCCATCCGGCTTCGTCGTCGATTCCCCCGCAGATGTCTCGACCACCCCGGCATAGTCGCGCTGAACCGATCGAGTGGATTGCCACCTTTTGACCCAGGAGGACGTCGAGCCCGCGGCCGCCGAGAGTCCGGATGGGCGCGCAAACGGCCCGCCGCGGGGTCAAGCCGACTGGATTGCGATCCGACCCCCTCGCGGCGCTCCAGGACCGAGACAGCGTCGTGACTTGATCGCGCACGGCCAAGCCGCCAGAGTGCCGCCGCTGATCCCCCGCGCGGTGCCCTCCTCCCGGCGCGGCCGCAAACACGAGCATGGACCCGATGGCGGCCCGTCCCGCGTCTTCCCCAGACAGCCCGCCGCTTGCCAAGCCCGGCATGACCATCGTCAGGATGCTGGTCTTCCTCGTGCTGGTCGGCTTCCTCGCCTTCGTCCTCTACCGGCAGATCACCCCGGCCTTCCTCGCCAATCCCGGCCTCAACGGGCTGATCCTCGGCGTGCTGCTGATCGCGGTGCTGCTGGCCTTCGGGCAGGTGACGCGGCTGTTTCGCGAGACGCGCTACGTCAACGCCGTCGCCGCCGGCGAGAAGCCCAAGGACCGGCCGGTGCTGCTGGCCCCGCTCGTGCCGGCGCTGGAGGCGCGGCGCGAGGGCGTGACGCTGACGGGCACCCGCGCGCTGCTCGACACCACCGCCGCGCGCCTCGACGAGGGCCGCGAAATCCTGCGCTACAGCGCCGGCATCCTGATCCTGCTGGGTCTCCTCGGCACGTTCTGGGGCCTGATCGAGACGCTGTCGGCGGTCGGCTCCGTGATCGGCGGAATGCGCGGCGGGGGCGACGCCGCGGTGATGTTCGATGAGCTGAAGAGCGGGCTCGCGGTGCCGCTGTCCGGCATCGGGTTGGCCTTCTCGGCCTCGCTGTTCGGCCTCGCCTCCTCGCTGGTGATCGGCTTCCTCGATCTCCAGGCGGGCCAAGCCCAGGCGCGCTTCCACAACGAGTTGGAGGATTGGCTGATCTCCGGCGAGGAGCAGGCGGTGGTCTCCGCCGCGCGGCCCGCGCCCGCGCACGACCCGGCGGTCGCCCGCGAGCTTCAGGCGGCGGTCGAGCGCCTGAGCGGCGTCATCGCCGAGGGCGGCGGCGGGCGGGCCGCGACCCAGGCGATGACCAACCTCGCCGAGGGCATCCAGGGTCTCGTCCAGCACATGCGCGCCGAGCAGCAGATGATCCGCGACTGGGTCGAGGCCCAGGCCGCCCGCGAGCGCGAGTTGAAGCTGGTGCTGGACCGCATCGCCCGCGAAAAGGCGGAGTGATGGCCTCCCGGCGCCTCCGCGCGCATCGCGGCCTCAACGTCTGGCCGGGCTACGTCGATGCCCTGGCCACGCTCCTGCTCGCCGTGGTGTTCCTGCTCACCGTCTTCGTGGTCGGACAGTTCTTCCTGTCGCAGGAGCTGACCGGGCGCGACGCGGTGCTGACCCGCCTCAACCGTCAGATCGCCGACCTCACCGACCTGCTGGCGCTGGAGCGCTCCAGCCGCCGCGCCCAGGAGGAGGCGGTGGCGGGTATGCGCAACACCTTGACGGCGACGGAAGCCGAGCGCGACCGGCTCCAGGCGCTGGCCGACGCCGCGACCGCGGCTCAGGGCAAGAGCACGGACGTGGACGCGCAGCTCGCCGCCGAGCGCGGTGCCACCGCCCGCGCGCAGAATCAGGTGGAGTTGCTCAACGAGCAGATCCGGGCGCTGCGCCGCCAGCTCGCCGCGCTGGAGGACGCTCTGTCGGCCTCGGAATCGCGCGACCGCGAGAGTCAGGCCCGCATCGCCGAACTCGGCAGCCGCCTCAACGTGGCGCTCGCGCAAAGGGTGCAGGAACTCGCCCGCTACCGCTCCGACTTCTTCGGGCGCCTGCGCCAGATCGTCGGCGCGCGCTCGGACATCCGCATCGTCGGCGACCGCTTCGTGCTGCAATCCGAGGTGCTGTTCGCGGCGGGCTCGGCCTCGCTGAAACCCGAGGCCGGGCCGGAGATCGACCGGATCGCGGGCGCCATCCTTGACATCTCGAAGGAGATTCCCGCCGACATCCCGTGGGTGCTGCGGGTCGATGGCCACACCGACGCGCGGCCGATCCAGTCGCCGCAATTCCCCTCGAATTGGGCGCTCTCGGCGGCGCGCGCCATCGCGGTGGTTCAGTATCTGCGCAGCAAGGGGATCCCGCCGCAGCGCCTGCTGGCCGGCGCCTTCGGCGAGTTCCAGCCGCTCGATTCCGGCATGAGCGAGGAGGCTTATTCCCGCAACCGGCGCATCGAGATGAAGCTGACGGAGCGGTGATTTCGCTCGAGGTCGAGCCCGTCCGAGAGCCTGTCGGACCGGCTCATCCATTCGGCCCCCCTCATCCTGAGGTGCCGCGCCAGCGGCCTCGAAGGACGGCTCCAGGGATCGCGCGGCTGGTTGGAGCCCTCCCTCAAAGCTCCGCTTCGCTCCGCACCTCAGGATGAGGGGGGATGGAGGGGAGGTTCGGCTCCGCCTCGCAATGACGGGGCGGGACCAAAATCCCAGAAAATCACCGCATCCGGCGCCAGGTCTGGCGCTTGCAGATCACGCTGAGCACGCAGCCCGCGACCTCGACGGTGTCCGGGCCCTTGGGCGTAAGGCTGCCCGAATAGGTCTTGCCGTCCTTCGGGTTGTAAAGGCTGCCCTCGAACCCCTCCCCGCTCGGGGTGCCGGCCTGCATGATCTGCACGCCCACGAGTTTTCGCGTGCGCAGGGAGGCGTCCGGGTTCTGGCTGTCGAGGCCGGGGCCGGGGGTGGCCGCGATGGTGCCGCAATAGCCGCCCCCGCAGCGGGCGATCCGGACGGTCGAACCCGCCGTCTCGGTCTGCCACACGCCGGAGAGGTCGCCGGCCTTCTGCGCGAGGGCCGAGCCAGTGGACGACGCGACGAGCAGGGCGGCGAGCGCGGTTCGGCGGAGGGAAACGAGCGCGACCATCGTGAGCGGAACTCCGGATGAGGCCACGGGGGGCGGCCGGGGCGGCAGCGGTATGGCCGCCGCCGCCCCGGCGCAACCCCTGCCGCCGCGCACGATTTTTCGAGGGCGCCGCCTTGACTTCGCCGCCTTGGGCCGTCTCAAGCGGCCCCAATCGCCCGCCATGCGGGCCGGCCGCTTTGGGAACGGATCGAATGCAGGTGATCGACACGGAGATCCCGGCGGTCAAGCGGGTGGTCCCGAAGCGCCACGGCGACGACCGCGGCTGGTTCTCGGAAGTGTTCCGAGCCGACGTGCTGGCGCAGGCCGGCATCGCCAACGTCTTCATCCAGGACAACCAGTCGTTCTCGGCGCCGCAAGGCACCGTGCGCGGCCTGCACTTCCAGACGGCTCCGGCGGCGCAGGCCAAGCTGATCCGGGTGCTCGCCGGCGCGATCCTCGATGTCGCCGTCGATCTCCGCTCTGAGTCGCCGAGCTACGGCCGATACGTCGCCGTGCGCCTCGATGCGCAAGGCGGCGAGCAGCTCTTCGTGCCGGCCGGCTTCGCCCACGGCTTCTGCACCCTGGAGCCGAACACGATGGTGGCCTACAAGGTCGACGCCTATTACAGCCCGTCCGACGACCGCAACTTGCGCTGGAACGATCCCGCCATCGGCATCGACTGGCCGGTGACCGAGGCCGAGGCGACCGTGTCGGGCAAGGATAAGACGGCGCCGCTGCTGGCCGATCTCGGCCGCGTGTTCTGACGCCGCTCACTGACGAAATCGACGGAGACTTCTCGCGATGCGCATTCTGGTGACCGGCGGCTGCGGCTTCATCGGCTCCGCGCTGGTGCTGCACCTCGTGCAGGACCTCGGCCACGAGGTGCTGACCCTCGACGCGCTGACCTATGCGGCCAACCCGATCTCGCTCGATCCCCTGAAGGACGATCCGCGCCATCGCCTGGAGCAGGCCGACATCTGCGATCCGGCCCGCGTCCACGCCCTCTACGCCGAGTTCAAGCCGGAGGCCGTGATGCATTTGGCCGCCGAGAGCCACGTCGATCGCTCGATCACCGATCCGGGCGCGTTCGTGCGCACCAACGTCATCGGCACCCAGGTGATGCTCGACGGCGCCCGCACCCACTGGGAGAGCCTGGAGGGCGAGGCGAAGACGAATTTCAGGTTCCTCCACGTCTCGACCGACGAGGTCTACGGCTCGCTGCCGCCCAACGGGTTCTTCACCGAGGAGAGCCGCTACGATCCCCGCTCGCCCTACTCGGCCTCGAAGGCCGCCTCCGACCACCTCGCCCGGGCGTGGCACGAGACCTACGGCCTGCCGGTGCTGGTGACGAACTGCTCGAACAATTACGGGCCGCGCCACTTCCCCGAAAAGCTGATCCCGCTGATGATCCTGGCCGCGCTCGACGGCAAGAACCTGCCGGTCTACGGCGACGGCATGAACGAGCGCGACTGGATCCATGTCGAGGATCACGCCCGCGGCCTCGTTGCGGTGCTGGAGCGGGGTCGGCTGGGCGAGACCTACCTGCTCGGCGGGCGCGCGGTGCGCAACAACCTCGCCGTGGTGAAGGCGCTGTGCGCCGCCTTCGATCGGGTGCGGCCGGAGCACGGCCCGCACGAGCGGCTGATCACCTTTGTCGCCGACCGCCCCGGCCATGACCGGCGCTATGCCATCGACCCGACCAAGGCCGAGCGCGAAGTCGGCTGGGCGCCGACCAAGGTGTTCGAGGAAGCCCTGGTCGAGACCGTGCAATGGTATCTCGACAACGAATCGTGGTGGCGCCCGATCCGCGAGGGCCGCTATTCCGGCGAGCGCCTCGGCCTCGCGAAGTAGGCCGCCCGATGGATATCCTCATCCTCGGCGGCGCCGGGCAGGTCGGCACCGAACTCCAGGCCTATCCGTGGCCGGAGGGCGTGCGGGTGCACGCCCCCGACCGCCGGAGCCTCGACATCACCGACGAGGCGGCGGTCGCCGCCGCGCTCGATGCCCGCGCCTACGCCGCGGTGATCGTGCCGGCGGCCTACACCGCGGTCGACAAGGCAGAGAGCGAGGTGGCCGCCGCATGGCGCCTCAACGCGCTGGCGCCCGCGATCCTCGCCGCGGAGACCAAGCGACGAAATATTCCGCTGATCCACGTCTCGACCGATTACGTGTTCGAGGGCACCGGCGAGGGCTTCTACGCCCCCGACGATCCTGTGAACCCGACAAGCGTCTACGGCGCCAGCAAGGCCGCGGGCGAGATGGCGGTCCGCACCGGCAACCCGCGCCATGCGATCGTCCGCACCGCCTGGGTGGTCAGCCCGCACCGGGGCAACTTCGTCAAGACGATGCTGCGGCTCGCGGGCGAGCGGGACAAACTCACGGTGGTGGACGACCAGCACGGCTGCCCGACTTCCGCCGCCGACCTCGCGGGCGCGCTGGCCGTCATCGCCCTGCGGCTCGCGCAGGACGCGGCGGCGCCGACCGGCACCTTCCACTTCGTCAACGACGGTGCCACCACGTGGTGCGGCTTCGCCCGCGCCATCGTCGAGGGCTCGGCCAAGCGCGGCGGGCGCAGCATTCCGGTCGAGGGCATCCCGACCTCCGCCTACCCGACCCCGGCCCGGCGCCCGGCCAATTCGCGGCTCTCGACGCAGAGCCTCACCGACGCCTACGGGATCGCGCCGCGGCCCTGGACCGTGGCGCTCGACGACATCCTCGACCGTCTGGTCGGGCCGGCGCACTGAACGATAGGGTTATTCCGATGAAGGGCATCGTGCTCGCCGGCGGCTCCGGCACCCGGCTCCACCCGGCCACGCTGGCGATCAACAAGCAGTTGCTGCCGGTCTACGACAAGCCGATGATCTACTACCCGATCTCGGTGCTGATGCTCGCCGGCATCCGCGAGATCCTGATCATCTCCAGCCCCGAGCACCTCGGCAACTACCAGCGCCTGCTCGGCACCGGCGAGCAGTTCGGCGTCACCTTCACCTACGCGGTGCAGCCGCGGCCGGAGGGGCTGGCCCAGGCCTTCATCATCGGCCGCGACTTCGTCGGCACGGACGACGTGGCTTTGGTGCTCGGCGACAACCTGTTCTTCGGCAACGGCATGAGCGCGCTGCTCGGCAAGGCGCGCGCGCGGAAGTCGGGTGCCACGGTGTTCGCCTACCACGTCGATCACCCGGAGGCCTACGGCGTCGTCACCCTCGACGACGAGGGCCGCCCGATCCGCCTCGTGGAGAAGCCCAAGACCCCCGAGAGCCCCTGGGCGGTCACCGGCCTGTACTTCTACGACAATCAGGTGCTCGACATCGCCGCCGAGGTGAAGCCCTCCGAGCGCGGCGAGTTGGAGATCACGAGCGTCAATCAGGCCTATCTGGAGCGCGGCCAGCTCCACGTGGAGCGGATGAGCCGCGGCTACGCGTGGCTCGACACCGGCACCCACGACAGCCTGCTGGAGGCCGCCGAATTCGTGCGCGTGCTCCAGCACCGCCAGGGCCTCCAGGTCGCCTGCCTCGAAGAGATCGCCTATCTCCAGGGCTTCATCAGCAAGGAGCAGCTCCAGGCCCGCGGCGAGCTGTTCGCCAAGACCCATTACGGCCAGAACCTGCTGCGGCTGGCCCGCGAGGGACGGCGCGTCGATCAGGCGTTTTGATTTTCTTTTTTACGCAGCGCTCGTCGAACTACTTCATCCCACCCATCCCCCTCATCCTGAGGTGCCCGCCGCAGGCGGGCCTCGAAGGAGGGCTCCAGCCAGCCGCGCGATTCGCTGGAGCCCTCCTTCGAGGCTCCGCTTCGCTCCGCACCTCAGGATGAGGGGATGGGTGGGAAAGGCCGGCGCGAAGGGTTGCGCCCAACAAGCCATTCGCCGCAGCCCGCGCCGCGCGGCACTCCGCGCGCCATATCCGGCCCATGGCCGCACCCGCGCTCCTCGACATCGACCGCATCTTCCTCGAACCGGCCGTGGCGGATTTTCCGCGCGGTCGCGAGATTCTCGCGCGCTTCCCCGACGCGACGCGCATCGAAGTCCCCTCGCACTGGAACATCCCCTCGCTCCACGGCAACGCCGGCTCGGTCGAGGATTGGGTGCGGATCAAGCGCTCGACGCTGGTGCTCGGCGTCAAGAAGGGGCTCGCGATGCGCCCCAACGGGCGCTCGGCCCACTTCATCGCACCGTCGATCTCGAACGGCTGCGCCATGGCCTGCGCCTATTGCTACGTGCCGCGTCGCAAGGGTTTTTCGAACCCGATCTCGCTGTTCGTGAACGTCGAGGCGGTGGCCGCCGCCATCACCCGCCACGCCGCCAAGCAGGGGCCGCTGCCCCAGCCCGATCAGGTCGATGACGCGGCCTGGGTCTACGATCTCGGCGAGAACGGCGACCTCTCGGTCGATGCCATGCTCTGCGACAACGTCCGCGACCTCGTCGCCCTGTTCCGGGCCCTACCGAACGCCAAGGCGTCGTTCGCCACAAAATGGGTCAATCGCGACCTGCTCGACTACGACCCGCGAGGGCGCACCCGCATCCGCTTCTCGCTGATGCCGGCGCGGATCGCCAAGATCGTCGATGTCCGCACCGCGCCGATCCCGGAGCGGATCGCCGCGATCGATGATTTTCTCGCCGCCGGCTACGAGGTCCACGTCAACTTCTCGCCGGTCATCCTCTACGAGGGCTGGGAGGCCGATTGGGCCGAGCTGTTCACCGAGATCGACGACCGGCTCTCGGACGCGGCCAAGGCCCAGCTCAAATGCGAGATCATCATGCTGACCCACAATGCGGGTCTGCACGCGGTCAATCTCGGCTGGCACCCGAAGGCCGAGGCGCTGCTGTGGCGCCCCGACATCCAGGAGGCCAAGCGCTCTGAGGGCGGGGGCGACAATCTGCGCTACCGCACCGGCTGGAAGGGCCAATGGCTCACCCGCTTCCGCGCGTTGCTCGCCGAGAGGCTGCCGTATTGCACGGTACGCTACGCCTTCTGATTCACGGCGAGGGACCAGGCATGAGCGAACACGAGACCTACCTGCGCGAGGCGGTCGAGATCGCGCGGGCGAACGTGGCGGAGGGAGGGCGGCCCTACGGTGCCGTGATCGTGCGCGGGGGCGAAGTGGTGGCGCGCGCCGCCAACGGCATCCATGTCAGCCACGATCCGACCGACCACGCCGAGATGGCGGCGCTCCGGGCGGCGAGCCGCAAGCTCGGCACGCCGAAGCTCGATGGCTGCATCGTCTACGCCAGCGGCCAGCCCTGCCCGATGTGCCACGCGGCGATGCGGCTCGCCGGGGTCGAGCGCGGCTACTACGCCTTCACCGCCGTGGAGGCCGAGGCCGAGGGGCTGTTGAGCGCCGGCATCTACGCAGAACTGTGCCGCCCGGCGGACGAGCAGCCGATGCGCGTCAATCACCTGCCGTTGCCGGACGAGGCGAGCCCGCTGCGGGTCTGGGGCGAGCGGCAGCGGGGCGGCTGACGCCCGGCTGAGGCGGGAAGGACCGAGCCTTCCCGCCGCGCGCTCAGTGCGTCCAGGGCGCGGTACGGTTGAACTTGAAATTGTCCGAGTAGGACAGGCCCTTGCGCAGCACCGGGGGCTTGGCCTCCTCGACCCGGTAGGCGATGCCCTGGGACTTCGCGTAGGACACCGCCTCCTCGGCGGTGTCGAATTCGAGCCGCACCTGCTGCAACATGTCGGACGAGCCGGTCCAGCCCATCAGCGGATCGGTCTCGCGCGGGGCGGTCTGGTCGAACTCCAACAGCCATTGCTTGGTGCGCGCGAGCCCGGACTGCGACGGGTCCTTGGCGGGGCGGTAGATGCGGGCGCTCGACATCGGACGGTGTGCGACTCCGGGAAGGGCATGGTCGGGGCGATAGGATTCGAACCTACGACCCTCTGCTCCCAAAGCAGATGCGCTACCAGACTGCGCTACACCCCGACACCCTGACGGGCCCGCTGGAGATACGACCTTAGGGGCGTTCCAGCAAGCGGCGGCGGCATGGGAAGCGCGGGCTGTCACCGATCCTCGTGCAGCGGACACGTCGCGGAACCGGCCGAGCTTGACCGGAGGCACCGCGGTTCCCACCTCGCCGCCACCGAACCCCGCTCAGATGCGAGGCACAACCATGATCGACCTGCACTACTGGCCGACCCCGAACGGCCACAAGGTGACGCTGGTTCTCGAAGAGACCGGCCTGCCCTACCGCATCCATCCGGTCGATATCGGCAAGGGCGCGCAATTCGAGCCGGCCTTCCTCAGAATCGCGCCGAACAACCGCATGCCGGCCATCGTCGATCACGAGCCCGCCGACGGCGGCGCCCCGGTCTCGCTGTTCGAGTCGGGCGCGATCCTGCTCTATCTCGCGGAAAAGACCGGCCGCTTCCTGCCGGGCGACCTGCGCGGCCGGGTCGAGACGCTGCAATGGCTGTTCTGGCAGATGGGCGGCCTCGGGCCGATGCTCGGCCAGAACCACCATTTCTCGCAGTATGCCCCCGAAAAAATCCCCTACGCGATCGACCGCTACGTCAAGGAGACCAACCGGCTCTACGGCGTGCTCGACCGACGGTTGGCCGACCGCACCTTTGTGGCGGGTGAGGACTACACCATCGCCGACATGGCGGCCTATCCCTGGATCGTGCCGTGGGAGAAGCAGGGCCAGAGCCTCGACGACCACCCGCACCTGAAGCGCTGGTTCGAGGCTATCGCCGAACGCCCGGCGACCAAGGCCGCCTACGCCAAGGCCAAGGAAGCCAACCCGAATTACGGCCAGCCGATGAGCGAGGACGCCAAGAAGGTGATGTTCGGCCAGGACGCAGCGAACACGAAGCGGTAGTCGCCGAAAAAGCCTGTGTCCTGCGTGCCACCATCGGGAAACGGTGCGCAGGGCACCCCGGCGACCGGGTTGTGCGCCCTGACACACGCCGCATAGTAATTGTGTTGAACGAACACCCTCCCGTCACGAAGGCCCTGCGGCTCACAGGGCTTACGGCGGCCTCGCCGACCGCCGTCAACCGAGTAGGCAGACGGGAAGGGGGTGAGCGATGTGCTGATGTTTCCGCTTCTGCGGATCACCGTTACGAAAAACCCGAGCGGTGAGTGGTCGATGACCATCACGCTCGGGCTCATCTGGTAGTTAGTTCAATAAGAGCGCCCGCAGGTAGCCGCCTGCGGGCGCTCACCCAGAATATGGAGTGCGCGCTCCGCGAATGCAATCAGCGCGCGCCGCCTGTGCTCACCGCCCGCTGCGCCGCGCCGCCACCGTGGCCAGCGCCGCGAAATCCCGGTCGCCGTCGCCATGGGCGATGGCGTCGAGGAGGTTGTCGCGCAGCACGCTGGCGAAGGGCATCGGCACGGCGGCTGCCTCGCCGGCTTCCAGCGCAAGGCGCACGTCCTTGAGGCCGAGCCGCAGGGTGAAGCCCGGCGGCTCGTAGCGACCCTCCATGATCATCGCGCCGTAATTCTTGTAGACCGGGGCGGCGAACAGCGTGCCGGTGAGCATCGCCAGCACGTCGGCGCCGGGGATGCCGTGGCCTTCCGAGAAGGCCGCGACCTCGCCCATCGTCTCAATCGCCGAGACGATCATGAAGTTGCCCGCGAGCTTGACCGCGTTGGCCTTCTCCGGCTCGGCCCCGAAGCGCCAGGTCTTGGTGCCCATGGCGTCGAACAGCGGCTGGACCCGTCCGATCGCCCCGTCCTCGCCCGCGGCGATGATGTTGAGCGCGCCGCTCGCCGCCGCATCCGGCCGGCCGAAGACCGGGGCGGAGACGTAAGCGACACCCGCCCGCTCGTGCACCGCGGCGAGTTCCTTGGCGAGCGCCACCGAGATCGTCGACATGCCGACATGCACCGCCGGGCGCGAAGCGCCGTCGAGCAGCCCGCCCTCGACGATCACGGCGCGGAGCGCCGCGTCGTCGGCCAGCATGGTGATGGCGGCGTCGCCCGAGAACGCTTCCGCGGCGCTGCCGACCGGCTCCGCCCCCTCGACGGCGCGGGCGGCCTCGGGCGAGCGGTTCCACACCCTGACCCGGTGGCCCGCCGCGACGAGCCGGGCCGCCATCGCCCGGCCCATGCGGCCGAGCCCGATGAATCCGACGTCCATATCCGTCTTGCTCCTCAGTTGCGGTCGAGGAAGTCGAGCACCAGCCCGTTGAACATGTCGGTCGCCTCCATGTGGACGAGGTGGCCGACATTGGCGATCACCTCGGCGCGGCCGTTGGGCATGCGCGCGGCGAGCGCCCTCGCGTGGCCGGTGTTGTCGCCCATGTTGGCCCGCACTTCCGGCGGCGCGAAGGCCTTGCCCGGCGCGTTGCGGTCGTTGGCGCCCATCACGAACAGGGTCGGCGCCTTGACGAGCGGTATCTCGTGGACGACCGGCTGGCCCCAGATCGCCTGATACGACTGCACGAACGAGCGCAGCCAGCGCGGATACTCGCCCGAGGCCTTCACCCGCTCGCGAATCTGCACGAACGGCTCGATGGACGAGGCCGGCAGCGACAGCGAGTAGCTCGTCATCAGCTGCTTGCGGTAGGCGTCGGCCGTCAGCTCGCCCTCGCGGGTGAGCAGCAGGTCGTCGGTGACCGGCGGCACGGTGAAGCGGTAATCCTCCAACCCGATCGGGGCTTCGAGCACCAGCGCGTTGACCCGCTGCGGGAAGTTGCGCGCCATCCGGACCGCCAGCATCCCGCCCATGGAATGGGCGACGACGTCGAAGCGCTGCAGCCCGAGGGAATCGGCGAGCGCCACCGTCTCGGCGGCCATCCGGTCGAACGTGAACGGCTTGATCGGCTTGGAGGACTTGCCGAATCCGAGCTGATCCGGGACGACGACCCGGTACCCGCCCTCCGCCAGCGCGCGGATCACCGGCTCCCAGTAGCTCGAAGGAAAGTTGCGCCCGTGCAGCAGCAGGACGGTGCGGCCGTTGGCGGTCCTGGTCGGGGCGACGTCCATGTAGGCGAGGCGCTGCGCCTCGTGATCGCGCGTCAGCGGCAGGAACTTCACCGGATAGGGATAGGCGAAACCTTCGAGGCCGATGCCGAGCGGCGTCATCGTGCCCTCCTGGGCGGGGGCCGGCGCGGCGGTGAGGGCCAGCGCCAGCAGCGCCAGGATGGGGGCGGATCGCATGGGAACTCCTTGGTCGACTGTATAAGGATAGGACAGCCGGGCCGTCTGCGCGCCTCTGTAGCGCATTTCAGCGGGGCGCGACCGTCATGACGCGGGAGGTCACCGACGGGCTGCCGCCGCGGGCGCGGGGGCTGGCCTTTTCAGCGATGGCGCTCGCGATGGCCATGGCGGTGCTCGACGGGGCCATCGTCAACGTCGCGCTGCCCGTGATCGCCCGCGACCTCGGCGTGCCGGCCTCCGAGGCGATCTTCGTCGTCAACGCCTATCAGGCCGCGGTGACCGCAGCCCTTCTGCCGCTGGCCACACTTGGGGAGAGTCTCGGCTACCGCCGGGTCTATCTCTGGGGCCTCGCCGCCTTCACCGCGGCCTCGCTCGCCTGCGCGCTCGCGTCCGATCTGCCGAGCCTGATCGCGGCACGGATCGTCCAGGGGCTCGGCGGGGCCGGGATCATGAGCGTCAACACCGCGCTCGTGCGCTTCATCTACCCGAACCGCCTGCTCGGTCGGGGCGTGGGCAACGTGGCGCTCGTCGTCGCGGTCTCCTCCGCCGCCGGGCCGACGCTGGCGGCGGCCGTGCTCACCGTGGCCGAGTGGCCGTGGCTGTTCCTCGTCAACCTGCCGGTCGGGCTGGCCGCACTCGCGGTCGGGGCACGCACGCTGCCGCTGACGCCGCGCTCGGCGCGCGCGTTCGACTGGACCAGCGCGGCCCTCAACGCACTCACCATCGGCCTGCTGATCGTCGGCCTCGACGGGCTGAGTGATCCGAACCGGCGACCCTACGCGCTCGCCGGCCTCGCGGTGGCGCTCGTCGTCGGCACGGTGTTCGTGCGCAGCCAGCTCGGGCTCGCCCGGCCGCTGCTGCCGCTCGATCTCCTGCGGATTCCGGCCTTTGCCCTGTCGATGGTCTCGTCCGTCTGCGCCTTCGCCGCGCAGATGACCGCCTACGTCGCCCTGCCGTTCCACTTCCACGACGGACTCGGCCTGTCGGTGGCGCAGACCGGCTTCCTGCTGACGCCCTGGCCCCTCGCCATCGCGGTCGCGGCGCCGCTCTCGGGGCGATTGGCCGACCGCTACCCGCCGGGGCTGCTCGGGGCGCTCGGCCTGCTGCTGCTGGCCTTCGGCACCGCTTCGCTCGCGCTGCTGACGCCCGAGGCCACCACCCTCGACATCGTCTGGCGGCTCACGATCGCAGGCCTCGGCTTCGGGCTGTTCCAGTCGCCCAACAACAAGATCATCATCACCAGCGCCCCCCGCGACCGCAGCGGCGGGGCCAGCGGCATGCAGTCGAGCGCCCGGCTCGTCGGGCAATCCCTCGGCGCGGCTTTGGTCGCCGTCGCCTTCGGCCTGAGCGCCGGGGGCCCGGCCGCCGCCTTCGCCCCGACCCTGTGGTGCGCCGTCGCCCTGGCGCTCCTCGGCGCGCTCGCGAGCGGCCTGCGCCGGACGAAGCCTTGAGCCGCTTCGCGCGTTGATCCAGGGGGCCAAGCACGACGGACGAGACCATGGACATCGACCTGAACGGGCGCAGCGCCCTCGTGACCGGCTCGACCGGCGGCATCGGCTACGCCATCGCCAAGGCCCTGGGACAGCTCGGCGCGACGGTGGCGGTCAACGGGCGCACGGGCGAGCGGGTCAACGCCGCGATCGAGCGGCTGCGCGGCGAGGTGCCGGGCGGCGGCTTCATCGCCGGCATCGGCGATGTCGGCACCGAGGAGGGCGCGGCCGAACTGGTCGCGGCTTTGCCCAGGGTCGATATCCTCATCAACAATGCCGGCATCTTCGAGCCGAAACCCTTCTTCGAGATTCCCGACGGGGAGTGGCGCCGCTTCTTCGAGGTGAACGTGATGAGCGGCATTCGCCTCGCTCGCGCCTACGGGCCCGGCATGGTCGAGCGCGGCTGGGGCCGCATCGTGTTCATCGCCAGCGAGTCGGGCATCAACATCCCCGTCGAGATGGTCCATTACGGCATGACCAAGACGGCGCAGCTCGCCGTCTCCCGCGGGCTGGCCGAGACGGTCGGCGGCAGCGGCGTCACCGTCAACAGCGTGCTGCCCGGCCCGACGCTCACCGAGGGCGTGGCCGATTTCTTGGAATCCATGGGCGGGGCCGGCGGCGACCTCGAAGAGAAGGGCCGCGCCTTCATCGCCGAGAACCGCCCGACCTCGCTCCTCAAGCGCCTCGCCCAGCCGGAGGAGGTCGCCAGCATGGTGGCCTATCTCTGCACCCCGGCGGCCAGCGCCACGACGGGGGCGGCGCTGCGGGTCGATGGCGGGGTTCTGCGCAGCATCGCGTGAGCTGGTTCGCTCGCCGCGCGTTCAGCCGGCTCCCCCCCCCCGTGCGGCGAGAGGGGATGCGCGGCGTCGACGTGATCGAACAGAGCCATAGACAAAACGAAACCCGGTCCGCGGGAGCGAACCGGGTCGAGAATGTCGGCGCGGCGAACGCGCCGGATCCATCGCTTCCGAAAAAATCAGCCCTTCAGATGGGCGGCCAGGTGCTTGTTCATCTCGAACATCGAGCACTTGTCCTTGCCGAAAATCTTCTTGAGCTTGTCGTCGGCCAGAATCTCGCGCTTGTTCTCGGGGTTCTGGAGGTTGTGCTTCTTGATGTGTTCCCACACCTTGCTGACCACCTCGCCGCGGGGGAGCGGCTTGTCGCCGACGATGGCGGCGAGGTCGGCGGAGGGCTTCAGCGGCTGCTGCAGGGCGTTCGGCTTGGCGCCGGCCTCGGCCTTGGTCGCGGTGGCCTTCTTCGGGGCGGCCTTTGCGGCGGGCTTCTCAGCCTTGGCGTCGTCCTTCTTGGGGGCGGCGGCCTTCTTCTCCGTCGTCTTCGTTGCCATGGTGTCCCTCCGTTCTGCGATCCGGCAGCAATTTCGAAACGAGCCCGGGGGTTCCGGGGCGCTAGGGAGCAACAACTAAGCGGTACCGCGCCCGTTCCAAGAGCGGGGGCGCGCCGTTCGCGTGTCCATCCACAGATCAGGAGCGGTTTTCGCCATCTTGTGCAAGCCTTCGCGCTCCGAGGGCGCCACTGAGGGGGCCGGCATGCACAGGCGTTTGCCGCGGGGAACCGCTCACGCTGCACCGCATTCAACGCAGGACCCCGCCTCACGGGTGCAGCGAGGAGACCCGGATGCCGACGGACCTGCCCGCCGAGCGTAACCTACTACGGAAACCCGGAAGCCTGGAACTCGACCCCGCGGGCGGCGCGGGCATCGCCATCGACGAGACGCCGCGCCTCATCGCCTCCGACAAGGTCGAGGGCACACCGGTCTACGACGGCACCGGGCGCCATCTCGGCACCGTGCACAATTTCATGGTCGACAAGACCTCGGGGCAGGTCGCCTACGCGGTCCTGTCCTTCGGCGGCTTCCTCGGGATCGGCGAGACCTACCATCCGCTGCCGTGGTCGGCGCTGACCTACTCGGTCGAACTCGGCGGCTACGTGGTCGACATCGACCCGGCCGATCTCGAAGGCGCGCCGAGCCAGGGACCCGGCGACGACCCGTTCTCCGATCCGTCCTTCGGCGGCCGGCTCGACGACCACTGGGGTGGCCGCAAGGCGCCGACCGCCTGAGCCGGCGATGGTCTCAGAACTTTCCGCCGACCCCGACGCCGCCGGATCCGACCGAGGGGGCGAGCCCGCCCGACGAGGAGCGTCCGCCCTGTCCCGCGCCCTCGAGTTCGTCGCGGCTGATCCGGCGGGCGCCGGCGTCGGCAGCGCGGGCGTCGCCCCGCACGTTCTTGGGGAGGTCGAGGCGCCGGGTCGGGGTCGAGGGCAGCGGGGCGCCGTCGTCATCGACCTGCGAGGTCCGGGCGGCCCGGCCCGGAAGAGTGCCGCGGGCCGAAGGCGGCGGGCCGATCTCGGTCTCGGGCATGACGCCGGCGCCGCCGCTGAAGGCCTGGCAGCCGCCGAGGCTCGCGGCCAGCAGCGCCGCGGCGGTGAGTCTTTGGCAAAGGTTCGGGAAGGCCGCGGTGCGGAACATCGGCGGAAGGGGCATGGGTGTCGTCCTCGTCGCGGCCGCGTCCAGCGGCGGCCCCGCTTCACTCGCGTCTTCTCCTGCACGGCTCTAAGGCAGGGTTGGGGCGAAAACCAGACGGCGGGCGGCTACGGTGAGGCCTCGATCCACCGGTCCCGCTGCGCCGGCTATCCGGTTCGCAGTTCTTCACCCCGCCCCGGCGGGTCCTTAACTTCGCCGCGGTTGCCGCGCATCGCTGCGACATCCGCGCGCTTCGCTCTGACCGGCCGCGGCCCGTCGACGGTGTCCACGGCGCGACGATGACGATTCCAGGCGGCGAGAGGGGTTTAGGGGTGCGCAGACTGATTCGGACGATCGTGGCCTCGGCGATCGCCCTCCTGCCCGTCGTGGCGCTCGCGGGCGACGCCACCCCCAACGGCCCCGGCGACGCGCCGGCCGCCCCGCCGCCCGCGGCCCCTGCGCCGACTCCCGCCCCCGCGACGCCGCCCCCGGCCCAGGGCGGCGGTACGCCCGCGACCGTGCTCGACACCCAGGATTACGAGAGCCTGCTCGGAAAGAGCGTGCGCGCCATGAACGGCGACGACCTCGGCCGGATCATCGACGTGATCATCGACCGGGACGGTCGCCCGCGGGCGGCGGTGATCGATTTCGGCGGCTTCCTCGGCGTGGGCTCGCGCAAGATCGCGGTGGACTGGCGGGTTCTGAAATTCACCACCGAGGGCAAGGTCGGCCGCCTCGTGCTCCAGCTCAACCGCAATCAGGTGCGGGTCTCGCCCGAGTACAAGGCCGGCGAGCCGATCGTGGTGCTCGGCGCCTCCGGGCCGGCGACCGCCGCGGCGCCCGACGCCGACCCCGCGACGCCGGCCCCCACGCCCGCGGCGGCCCCTGCGCCCGCAGCAGCCCCCGCGCCCGCGCCGGCCCCCGAGAAGCCCGCCGACCCCGTGAAACAAGACAAGTCGCCGGACAGATGACGGCGATCCCGGCGACGGAAAGGCGGGCGGTCCTGCCACGCGAGCGCGACGTTCCCCGACCCGATCCGCGCGACCGGGCCGGCTGGCGCCCCGCGCGCCGCCGCGGCCCCGGCGCGGGCGAGCCGGCCTCCGCCGGGCCGGCGCCGAGTGCCGCGCGCGGGCTCGACGCCTTCACCTTTTTCATCGCCAACCTGCAGACCGGCTTCGGCCCGTTCCTCGCCGTCTACTTCACCCAGCAGAAGTGGACGCAATCCGACATCGGCCTCGCGCTCACCGTCGGCAGCCTCGTCAGCCTGCTTGGGCAGATGCCCGGCGGCGCCTTCGTCGATGCCTCGCGCTCGAAGCGCTTCGCCGCCGGCTTCTCGGCCTTCTGGGTGGGGATGAGCGCGGTGATGCTCGCGGCCTTCCCGACCTACCTCATCGTCCTGCTCGCCATGGCGATCCACTCGGCGGCGAGCTGCGTGCTGACGCCGGCCATCGCCGCCATCTCGATCGGCCTCGTCGGCCACGCCAACGCCGGCGCCCGGCTCGGCCGCAACGCCAGCTTCTCGGCCATCGGCAACGCGCTGGGTGCCGCCAGCATGGGCGCGGTGGGCTACTACCTGTCGAACGACGCGGTGTTCTATCTCGCGGGCGCGCTCGTCATCCCGGCGCTGATCTCGCTGCGCTTCATCCCCTCGCGCCGCACCGACGTGGCCCGCCCGGCCGCCGCGGACGAACCGCCGTCGCCGCCCTCGGCCGGCGGCCTGGCGGCGCTGCTCAAGAACCGCGCGCTCTTGTGCTTCGCCGCCTGCATGGTGCTGTTCTTCCTCGCCAACGCCGCGATGCTGCCGCTGGTCGGCTCGGTGATGACCTTGCGCGCGAGCGAGACCGCGACCGCGCTGGTGGCCGCCTGCATCATGGTCCCCCAGGCGGTGCTCGCCGTCACCGCGCCCTTCGTCGGACGCCTCGCGCAGAGTTGGGGCCGCAAGCCGCTGCTCGTCATCGGCTTCGCCGCGTTGCCCGTGCGCGGCCTGCTCTTCGCCTTCGTCAGCGACCCCTACTGGATGGTGGCGATCCAGGTGTTCGACGGCATCTCGGCCTCGGTGCTCGGCGTCATGGTCCCGCTGATCGTCTCCGACCTCACCCGCGGCACCGGCCGCTTCAACACCGCGCTCGGCGCCGTCGGCACCGGCATGGGCATCGGCGCCGCGCTCTCGACGGCGCTCGCCGGCTTCATGGCCGACAACCTCGGCAGCCAGAGCACCTTCTTGGGACTCGCGGTGATGGGCGCGGTCGGCCTCGTCCTCGTGCTGCTGATCATGCCGGAGACGCGGGGTAAGGCACCGGACGAGCGCGCGAGTGCGTGAAGAACGGGCGCCCCTGCGCTCACATACCTTGACCTAGGCCCCGCGACGCGCTTGGAGTCGTTGCTGCGCCGCACGGTCGCTCAAGTCCCGTTCAGCTTGGCCGCGATAGTTCGCGGGAAAGCGGCCCGCGCTTGAAACATAAGGCGACGCTTCGCGTTGCGGTTAACGGGCTCGGCGTGCGCTTCGCCGCCCACGGCATGCGTCTCGCCGCCCTGCGGGTCTGATCGAATCGGGATTGACGGTCGCGATGGAAGATCTCTGCCAATACGCCAACCGGCCCTTCGCCTTCGTCGGGCGCTATCTCAAGCGCCGCATCGTCCCCCATCTCATCATCCTGTTCGCGGTTCTCGGCGCCGTTACCTTCTCGGTCTCGACGGATTATGCGCTGAAGGGCGTGGTCGATGCGCTGGGCAAGGGGCCGAGCGCCGGGCAGGTCTGGACGGCGCTCGCGGTGCTGATCGCCTTCATCGCCGCCGACAACCTGCTCTGGCGCGTCGCCGCGCTCGTCGGCGCCTTCACCTTCGTGGGCGTCACAGGCGACATCCGCCGTGACATGTTCCGCCACATGACGGGCCACGCCCCGTCCTTCTTCGCCGACCGGCAGCCTGGCACGCTGGCGTCGCGCATCACGGCGACCTCGAACGCGATCTTCACCGTCGAGAACATGTTCACGTTCAACGTGATGCCGCCCTGCGTCGCGGCCGTGCTCTCGATCATCTACATCGGCACCGTCAACCTCACGATGGCGCTGGTGCTCGCCTCCATCTTCACCGCTGTGGTGGTGCTGATGTTCAAGATGGCGTCCGCCGGCAAGCCGCTGCACCACGACTTCGCGGCGAAAGCTGCCAGCGTCGACGGTGAGATGGTCGATCTCGTCGGCAACATGCCGCTGGTGCGCGCCTTCTCGGCCTTCAATCGCGAGTTCGTCCGCTTCGACGGCACCATCGGCACCGAGATGCGGGCGCGGCGCTCGTCGCTGATCTACCTCGAGAAGCTGCGCATCACCCACGCGATCCTCACCGTCGTCTCGATCCTCGGCCTACTCTACTGGTCGATCAAGATGTGGGAGGCGGGTCAGGCGACGACCGGTCAGGTCGTGCTGGTCTGCACCCTCGGCATCCGCATCCTCGCCGCCACCCGCGACCTCGCCGTGGCGCTGGTGGACGCCACCCAGCACACCGCTCGCCTGTCGGAGGCGCTCCACACCCTGCTGCAGCCGCACGAGTTGGTCGATCACCCGGAGGCCGAGACGCTGGTGGGCCAGACCGGGGCCGAGATGCATTTCGACCACGTCGCCTTCAGCTACCCCGACGGCCGCCCCGTCTTCTCCGATTTCGACCTGCTGATCCCGCCGGGCCAGACGGTGGGGTTGGTCGGCAAGTCCGGCGGCGGCAAGTCGACCCTGTTCTCGCTGATCCAGCGCTTCTACGAGGTGCAGGGCGGGCGCATCCTCATCAACGGCCAGGACATCACCCGGGTCACGCAGGAATCCCTGCGCGAGGCCATCACGGTGGTCCCGCAGGACGTGTCGATGTTCCACAGAAGCTTACGCGAGAACATCCGCTACGGTCGGCCCGACGCCAGCGACGAGGACGTGTGGAAGGCGGCCGAAGCCGCGCATTGCACCGACTTCATCCAGGCGCTGCCCGAGGGCTTCGACACCATCGTCGGCGACCGCGGCGTGAAGCTGTCCGGCGGCCAGCGCCAGCGCATCGCCATCGCCCGCGCGATCCTGAAGGACTCGCCGATCCTGCTCCTCGACGAGGCGACCTCGGCGCTCGACGCCGAGTCCGAGGAGGCGATCCGCGCCGCGCTCGCCAACCTGATGAAGGGCCGCACCGTCATCGCCATCGCCCACCGCCTCTCGACGCTGAAGGACTTCGACCGGATCGTGGTGCTGGAAGGCGGCAAGATCATCCAGGACGGCTCGCCGGAAAAACTGACCCATCTCGACGGCTTCTACCGCGAGCTGATGAAGAAGGAATCGATGTCGATGTCGCTCGCCGCCGCGTGAGGCGACGCTTTCGTCATCGTCATCCCATCACCCCTCATCCTGGGGTGCCGCGAAGCGGCCTCGAAGAAGGGCTCCAGTCGGCTCAGCGATCCCTGGAGCCCTCCGTCGAGGCTCCGCTTCGCTTCGCACCTCAGGATGAGGGGGTGAGTGGAAAGGGCCGGTTCCTCCAGCCGTTCCGCTTACCAAGCCCCGAGCTTTTGGTTGCGGGACACCGACCCGCTTCATAGCTTAGGCTGCTCTCGAGGCGGCTCCGCCGGACCGGTCCCGCCCTCCCCCCATGGCAGGAGCGAGCCGCACGGTGCCCGACCAGCAATTCGCCAGCGACAACTATGCCGGGATCTGCCCGGAGGCGATGGCTGCGATGGTGGCCGCCAATGCCGGCCACGCCCCGGCCTACGGCGCCGATAGCTGGACCCAGGCAGCCGCGGACGGGTTTCGCCGGCTGTTCGAGACCACTTGCGAGGTGTTCTTCGTCTTCAACGGCACGGCGGCGAACTCGCTGGCGCTGGCTTCGCTGTGCCAGTCCTATCACAGCGTCGTCTGCGCCGACTCGGCCCATATCGAGACCGACGAGTGCGGCGCGCCGGAATTCTTTTCCAACGGCTCGAAGCTCCTCACCGTCGCGAGCCCGGACGGCAAGCTGACGCCCGAGTCGCTGCGCGCGATGGCCGGGAAGCGCAGCGACATCCACTTCCCCAAGCCCAAGGCGGCGACGATCACGCAGGCGACCGAGACCGGCCGGGTCTACCGGCCGGACGAGATCGCCCGACTGTCCGAGACCTGCCGCGCGCTCGGCCTGCACCTGCACATGGACGGCGCGCGCTTCGCCAACGCCTGCGCCTCGCTCGACGCCTCCCCCGCCGCGCTGACGTGGAAGGCGGGCGTCGACGTGCTCTGCTTCGGCGGAACCAAGAACGGCATGGCGATCGGCGAGGCGGTGGTCTTCTTCGACACCGCGTTGGCGGAAGACTTCGACTACCGCTGCAAGCAGGCGGGCCAGCTCGCCTCCAAGATGCGCTACCTCTCGGCCCCCTGGGTCGGGATGCTGGAGGACGACGCGTGGTTGCGCCACGCCCGACACGCCAACGCTTGCGCCCGCCGCCTCACCGCGGCCATCGCCGACGTGCCGGGCGCCGCGCTCGCCGCGCCCGTGGAGGCCAACGGCGTGTTCCTCAACCTGTCGGCCGCAACGCAGGAGCGCTTGCGCGCCCGCGGCTGGCACTTCTACGGGTTCATCGGCGGCGCCTCGCGCTTCATGTTCGCGTGGGATTCGAAGCCCGAGCGGGTCGATGCACTGGCGCGGGATATCCGGGCCTGCGCGTTGTCGGCGGCAGCGTAGGTTTCAAAGCCAATCAGCTTAGCCATGCGAGGGGCCGCTTCCGACCCTGAGCAGACATGACCCCTTTGTGCTGGTCGTTCTTCCGGTCACGCCACGGCAGAAGATTTTTCGGGTCGGGGTCGAGAAATCGCCCTTTGCGGCGCCTCTTTAAGACCCGGCATACGCCGTCTCCAGAGAAGGAGGGCTACCTTGAACGCGGATCGATCGATGTTGCCGACGGCACGCAGGTATCTGCGCCCGCTTGCACTCCCCCTCTTGCTCCTAGGTTCCGCTACTGCGCTCGCGGAGGGGCTGGACAAGAGCCGCATCGACGCCGCGGCCAACACCTTCATGGAACGCACCAGCGCGCCCGGACTGGCTGTCGGCATCGTGACCCCGGATGGTGCGAAGGTGTTCTGCTATGGCGTCGCCTCGAAAGAGACTGGTACGCCGGTGGACGAGCGCACACTGTTCGAGGTCGGGTCAATCAGCAAGACTTTCACCGTGGCGCTGGCCTCCTACGCCGCGGAGACCGGGGAACTCCAATGGGATGCCGCACCCGGCCGATACATCCCTGAACCGAAGGACAGCGCCCTCGACCGGGTGTCACTCCTCAACCTCGCGACCCACACGACCGGGGGTATGCCCCTGCAATTACCCGACAACGTGAAGACCGACACCGACCTCATCGCCTACTTCCATACTTGGACACCGCCGTCGCCGCCGGGGAGCGTGCGCACCTACGCCAATCCCAGCATCGGTCTGCTCGGCGTGGTGACGGCCCGTGCGATGAAGGGCCAGTTCGCCGCACTCGTGCGAGAGCACATCACGGGTCCGCTCGGGCTTCAGCACACCTTCCACGACATCCCCAAGACTGAACAGGCGAACTACGCCCAGGGCTACACGCGAGACGGCAAGTCGGTCAGGGTCTCGATGGCCCCTCTCGCCACCGAAGCCTACGGCGTTCGCACGACAGCGCGTGATCTGCTGCGGTTCGTAGAGGCGCATCTCGGGCGGATCGAGATGAGCCCCACGATGCGACGTGCTCTCTCGGCAACGCAGGTCGGCCAGTTCCAGGCTGGACCGATGACGCAGGCGCTAATCTGGGAGTGGTATCCGCTCCCGGTCTCGGATGATGACCTCATGGTCGGCAACGGTGACGCGATGGTGCTGAAGCCCACCCCGGTCACGCGCCTCAGCCCACCCCAGACACCGCCTGCCGACAGCCTCGTCACGAAGACGGGAGCCACCAACGGGTTCGGGGCCTACGTGGCCTTCATCCCTGGCCGCAAGATCGGGCTTGTGCTGATGGCGAACCGCAACCATCCGACAGCCGTGCGGCTCGCCCTCGCCAAGCAAATCTTCGCGGCACTGAACATCCAAGGGATCCCCGCTCAGTAGATGGCGGGGAAGCCGATCCTCAACGTCGGCTTTCCAACCTCAACAGCCCTTCGACCCTTCAATCTGACTAAGCTTTGACTTGAAGGGCCTAGCCTCTCACCGCGGCGTCGAAGAAACCCCCGACGCATCGATCGACCCCGGCAGCCACGCCACCGGCTCGCCCGCGGCGATCGGCAGGGTGCCGGTCACCCGTCCCTGATGCAGCTCGGCCAACTCCACGGCCTGCCGCGTGTCGTCCTCGGTGAGGAACAGGCCGCGGGCCTTGGAGCCGAGGCCGAGGCGGGTCGAGCTGGTGAGCACGCTCTGAGCCGGGCTGGTCAGCAGGGCGAAGGCGACCGGGGCCATCCAGGCGGCGAGCAGCGGAAAGCCGGCCAAAGCGACGAGGACGGCGAGCGCCAGACCCGTGGCGATCGCGTCGCTCTGGAGGCGGCAGGCCTCGCCCCACGGCACGCTGCGGTCGTCGCGGGATTGCGCGTCCCAGCGCACCACCCGGCCGAACAGGGTCGAGACCACGGCGCCCGCGCTGAACAAGGCCATCACCGGCCACAGCAGAACCCAGACCGCCTGTTCGATGGCGGCGCTGACGAGCAGCGAACTGGCACCGCCGAAGGCCGCGCGGCGCTCACGTGAGGCCAGGACGTAGCCGAGGCTGAGGAGTTTCGGCAGCGCCATCACGGCGAGGACGAGGGCGGCGAGCCCGAAAGCCGCGGGCGTGCCGCCGTCGAAGCCGTAGCCCAAGAGGCCGAGTTCGCCCATGCGCGCCGCCTGCCACGTGCCGAGGCCGAGGAAGGCGATCCAGAGCGGGTAGACGCAGTAGCCGAGGATGCCGACGCCGAGATGCCAGCGGCTGGCGCCGCGCAGGCCCTTCATCGGCAGCACGCGGATGTGCTGAAGGTTGCCCTGGCACCAGCGCCGCTCGCGCCCGAGCAGATCGATGAGGTTGGTCGGCATCTCCTCCCAGGTGCCGCCCATCTCCGGCAGCAGGCGCACCTCCCAGCCGGCGCGGCGCAGGAACGCACCCTCGACGATGTCGTGGCACAGGATTTCGCCGCCGAGCGGCGCCTTGCCCGAGAGCACCGGCAACTCGGCGTTCTGCGAGAATGCGGCGATCCGCAGGATGGCGTTGTGGCCCCAGTAGGAGCCGTCCGGCCCCTGCCACGTCTCCAGGCAACGGAGCGACAGCGGCGCGTAGAGCCGCACGGCGAATTGCTGGATGCGGGCGAACAGGGTGTCGCGGCCGGCCGCGTAGGACACGGTCTGGATCAGGCCGACGCGGGGGTTCTCCTCCATCAGCCGGGCGAGCTTGCGCATGGCGGCGCCCGTCATGAGGCTGTCGGCGTCGAGCACGATCATGAAATCGTACTCCTCGCCGTAGGTCTGGCAGAACTCGGCGATGTTGCCGGCCTTGCGGCCGGTGTTCTGCGCCCGGCGGCGGTAGCGGATGCGCGGCATGCCGCGGCCCTCGCGCTCGGCCCAGGCCACGGCGCGGGCGAATTCGTGCTCCTCGACCGCCGAGATCGCGCCCTCGCGGGTGTCGGACAGGACGAAGATGTCGATGTCGGACCCGTTGCCCCCCTCGCGCTGGAGCGAGCGGGCCATGACGCGGATGGCGGAAAACACCGCGATCGGATCCTCGGCGTGGATCGCCACGACCGCCGCCGTGCGACTCAGGCCCGTGGGACGGGCCGAGATCGTGGCGGCGCGCCGCTCCAGGGGCGAGAGCACGCGATCCCCCATCGCGGTCGCGATCAGCCCGTAGAGATACTGCCATGCCGTGAACGATTGCCACGCCATCAGCACGGCGAACAGGCCGAGCACGATGCGCCCGAGCCACGTCTCCGGCATCCCGTAGGCGGCAAGCGCCAGCGCGAGGATCGCTCCCGCCGTCGCGAGCGTTGGGACGACCAGCGCGAGGCGGCGCAGGCTGAACGACGCGGTCCGCGGCGCCGGTCCGGTGCCGGAGGGGCGGGCCGGGCCGGTCTCGACGGGCGCATCGACCTGCGGCAAGTCTGGGCTGGACATGGTCGGCGTGAACGCTCGCGGGAGGGATCAGCGGATGACGGAACCGTCGGGGGAAGACGGCGATGCGTGCCGGGACGGCGGCGTCTCGCGGCGGCAGGTGGTGCGGAACGGGCTCGCCGGGTTATCCGGCCTTTCTATCCCTGGCCTCCTCGACCTGAATGCCGCCGGAACGATGGCCCAGACCGCCCCATCGGCACAATCCCGCATGGAGGCGCGGCCCGTGACCCTCGACGACGTGGCCGCCCGCGCCGAATCGCTTGCCCGCACCCCGTATCGCCCGCACGACGACGACCTGCCGCAGGAGTTGAAGGGCCTCACCTACGACGACACGCAAGCGATCCGCTTCCGCCCGGAGGCGACCGTACCGCTCGGCCCCGGCTTCTCGCTGCAGCCGTTCCACCGCGGCGGGCTGCAGCCCCGGCGCGTCGACATCTTTTTTCAGAAGGCCGGGCAGGCGCCCGAGCCGTTCGGCTACGACGCCAAGCTGTTCGATCTCGGGCCGGCGCTGAAGGATCGCAGCTATCCCGCGGCATTGGGCTATGCCGGCTTTCGCATCGCCCATGCGTTCGATTCGGCCAAGCCGGACGCTCAGGAAGAGTTTCTGGTCTTTCTCGGCGCCTCGTATTTCCGGGTGCGGGGCAAAAGCCAGATCTACGGCCTCTCGGCCCGCGGCATCGCGGTCGATACCGGTGCGCCGACCGGCGAGGAATTTCCCGACTTCACCACTTTCTGGATCGGCCCGGTCGAGGGCGAAACCATCACCGTGCTGGCGCTGCTGGAGGGCCCGAGCCTGACCGGGGCCTACCGCTTCCGCGTCACGCCGGGCGATCCCTCGACGCTTCAGGTCACCGCCACGCTGTTTCCGCGGCGCGCCATCGCGAATCTGGGGCTGGCGCCGCTCACCAGCATGTTCATCGACGGCGAGAACGGCCCCGGGGCGCGGGGCGCCCTCCCCTTCGACGATTTTCGCCCGCAGGTGCATGATTCGGACGGCCTGCTGGTCCAGACACCCGGCGACCGGCTCTGGCGCCCGCTCACCAACGGCCGGGCCGCCCCGCAGACCTCCGCCTTCCGCGCCGCGCCGCTGGAAGGATTCGCGCTTCTCCAGCGCGAGCGGCGCTTTGCCGCCTATCTCGATGTCCAGGCCCGCCACGAGGACCGGCCCGGCCTGTGGGTCCGGCCCGAATCGGGTTTTGGGGCCGGCGCGGTGCGGCTGTTCGAGATCCCCTCGCGGGAGGAGGCGACCGACAACATCGTCGCGGCCTTCGTTCCCGAAGCGAAAGTCGAGGCCGGTCGCCGGATCGACCTCGCCTATGCGCTGGTCACGGTCGGGGCGGAGCCGGCGGCTGCGATGGCACCGCCTTTGGCGCGGGTCGTTTCGAGTAGGGTCGGGTCCGCCGAACGGTTGCGCCCGACCAACCCGCCGAGCCCGAGGCGCCGCCTCTACGCCATCGACTTCGAGGGACCGGGCCTGCCCGACGACCCGAAGGCCGCAATCGAGGTCGCGCTCTCGGCCAGCGTCGGCGCCTTCGTCGAGCCCTACGCCGAGCACGTCGCCCAGACCGGCGGCTGGCGCCTCTACGCCGAGTTCCGCCCCCCCGAGCCGATGCCCCCCGGCGACGTGGTGCTCCGCGCCCGCCTCAGCCATGCCGGCAAAGTGATCACCGAGACCTGGGACGGAGTGGCGTGACGCTCGTTTGAGTGCGCGTTCGCCAGCCGCCTCCCACCTCATCCCCTCATCCTGAGGCGGGGAGCGAAGCGCAGCCTCGAAGGAGGGCTCCAGGGATCGCGCGTCTAGTGGAGCCCTCCTTCGAGGCCCGCTGACGCGGCACCTCAGGATGAGGGGATTAGGTGGGAGAGAAGGCGCTCAGCGGCCTCGCTCGGCCGGCGTCTCGGAACGGCGCTGCCGCTCGATCCGTACCACGCTCGGCGGCAGGCCGGGCTCGTTCCGGTCGGCGCCCGTCGGCGGCAGGGGCGCGGTGGCGTCGCGGCCGCGCTCGAACGCCCAGCCGGCATTCACCCCCGCATAGAAGCCCGTGAAATCTTCGGCTGCCACGGGGCCGGTGCCGAGCATCAGGCCCAGACAGAACGTCCTCGCCCCACGCATCAACTCGATCCTCGAACAAAATCCCCACCGGCATCCCGACAAACGAAAACGGCGGCCCTGAGGCCGCCGCTTCGTCATTCAGTGGTCGGGTCGATCAGTAATCGACGCTGACGCTGGAGGCCTCGCGGCCCTTCTGGCCCTCGACCACGCCGAGGGTGACCTGCTGGCCTTCGGCCAGGGAGTCGAGTCCGGCGCGGGACAGGGCGGAGCGGTGCACGAACACGTCCTTGCCGCCGTCATTGACGGAGACGAAGCCGAAGCCCTTGGCCGGGTCGTACCACTTCACGGTGCCGGTCATCTCGACCGACGGGCCGGAGGCGAAGCGGCCACCGCCGCCGCCGCCGCGATCACCACCGCGATCGCCGCCGCCGAAGCGGTCACGGCCGCCGCCGCCGCCGAAGCGATCGCCACCGCCGAAGCCGCCGCCACCACCGCCGAAGCGATCACCGCCGCCGCCGAAGCGCGGGCCCTCGCGCCGGGGCGGAGCCGCCTCGGCCGTGGAGGTGTCGACGCTGTTGACCGCAGTAACCTGCGGGCCCTTCTGGCCCTGGGCGGTCTGCACCGTGAGGCGCGTGCCGGGCAGGAGGTCGTCGTGGCCGGCGGCCTCGACCGCGCGGATGTGGAGGAAGGCATCGCCGGAGCCGTCGCCGAGCTCCACGAAGCCGAAGCCCTTCTCCTTGTTGAACCACTTCACCGTGGCGTCACGCTCCGGGCCCGTGGGCGCCGCAGCCGCGGGGGCGCCCCGCGACGGGCCGCGGTCGAAGCCACCGCCGCCACCACCGTAGCCGCCGCCACCGCCGCCGAAGCGGTTGCCGCCACCACCGTACCCACCACTGCTCGGGGGCAGCTGGTCCGGCCACTGAGGCTCGGCACCGCCCTCGTCGAAGCCGCGCTTCTGCGGCCCCCGAAAATCACGACCACGTCCCATTGAAAGCTCGCAAAAACCGTCCGCCCGCCACGTCTCGAATACCGCGTGCGCGCTATCCCGAGACAGCCCACGCCTCGCACTATCATCTCCTCGGCAGCGGATACCGAGATCGATGCCTCAGGTCTGACGCAATCGGGGCCGAATCGCAAGGAACTTCTAACCCGTCCGTGCCGTGGCCGGCCGATTTTCGGTGTGAACTGCGTAGCGGCGCGGTTTTTGGGCTTTTTGCGGGCCCGACCAGAATCGTTCCAAGTCCAGTGGTGTTGCGCAAGTGTCCTTAGGGAAGCGCAAACCGGCCGCCGCTAGACTCGGGACCGAGACCGGCCGCATCCGCGCGCCGGCCCCGAGCCGCCGATGATCGCCACCCCGACCTTCCCGGACCTCTCGGCCCTCGTCGTCGATGAGAGCCTCTACATCCGCCGCATCGTGCGCGACATGCTGATGCGCGTCGGCATCAAGCGTGTGCTGGAGGCGCCCGACGGCGCCGAGGCGCTCGGCGTGCTGGCCGAGAGCAAGCCGGACCTCACCATCCTCGACTGGGACCTGGCGATTCTCTCCGGCGAGGAGTTCATCCGGCTCGCCCGCACGCCGACGACCTCGCCCTCGCCGACGGTGCCGATCATCCTGATGCTGGCTCAGCCCCGGCGCAACGTGGTGGACCGGGCGATCTCGCTCGGCGTCAACGAGATCATCGCGAAACCGTTCTCGCCCAAGACGTTATGGTCGCGCCTCGACGAGGTCATCAACCGGCCCCGCCCCTTCTCCCAGGTCAAGAGCCTGCTGCGCCCGCTGCCCCGCGCGACCGGGGTGTCAAAGGGGATGGGGCTGAACTGACGCTGCGTCTCTCCCACCCGTCCCCCTCATCCTGAGGTGCCGCGTCGGCGGCCTCAAAGGGGGCTCCAGAAGTCTCAGCGATCCCTGGCGACCTCCTTCAAGGCTCCGCTCAGGATGAGGGGGTTGGGTGGGAAGCAAGGGAGTCGAATCGCCCTCAGTGCCGCCCGCGCTTCGGGGCCGGGCCGAGCCGGTCGGCGGGTGGCGTGCGGATGTCGAAGGCGGAGAGTTCGGCGATGCCGCCCTCCGCGTCGAGGCCGCGCTCGACCACGGCGATGTGGTGCCTGCCGGCGTCCGGCGTGATCGTGTAGAGGTAATACGAGGCACGCCGGTTCACGAGGAGCGACCGGGCCGAGGCCGAGGGCGCTCCGACCACCGGCACCGGGCGTCCGTCCGGGCCCGGGATGCCCGCCACGCTGCCCACGTGATTGTGACCGTGCAGGATCAGGTCGGCCCCGGCCCGGCCGATCATCGCCGCGAAGGCGGCGGCGTCCTTCAGCTCGCGGCCCGCGGCCGCGCCGCCCGGATGGGGTGGATGGTGGATCATCACCACACGGCAGGGCCGCTCGGGCGCCGTGGCCAGATCGCCGAGCAGGCGCTCCGCTGCCTCGATCTGCGGAGGTCCGAGCCGCCCGGTCGCAGCGAAGGGCTTGGTCGGGATCGCCGAGGACAGGCCGATGAGCGCGAGCGGCCCGCGGCGGCGCAGATACGGGAACAGGCCGCTGCGTCCGTCGTCGTCGGCGGTCCAGCCGCCGCAGGTGCCGAGCAAGCCCTCAAGCGAGCCGCGGACATAGGCGTCGTGGTTGCCCGGCACGAAGCTGACCCGGTCGGCCGGCCCCACAGCTTCGAGAAAGATGCGGGCGGTGTCCCACTCGTCGGGCAGGCCGAGATTGCACAGGTCGCCGGTGCAAGCGACGTGGTCGCTGCCTTGCGCCCGAAGGTCGGCGATCAGGGCGCCCAGCAGGTCCATGTCGTGATGGCGCCCGCGCCCGCGATGCCAATTCACGTAGCCGGTCGCGCGCTTGCTCAGGAGCTGGCGCAGGCGCAGCCGCGGCAGCGGTCCGACATGGGGATCGGTGAGATGGGCGAGCCTGAACATTGCGGGGCTCCGCATCGGGGCATCGGGGTCGAAGGTCAACATCCGGCGAGCGGAAGTCGCGCTGCGATGCTCTGCCAGAGATGGATCAACCGTCAGGCCGTCATTCCGGGGCGCCGAAGGCGAACCCGGACCCGAAGGGGCGCGCCAGCGGCGTGCAATCCACGACTGGCCGCAACGGTTCAACTTCGGCCGCGCATCCCGCATCACGGGTGGATTCGGGGTTCCGCTCCGCGGCCCTGGAATGACGGCGTGGAGGGTACGGGTTCGGTGAGCGTGATACCGGAACGCTCCCCTCGCCCGAACTCCGCCGCATTGCGGCACGAGTCGGAAGGCCGTGGTTCGGCCCGCGTTGCCACCCGGCGGGCCGCGGGGCTAGACCGCCGACCCGGGCGGCGCCCGATTCGAAACGCGAGCGAAGGCGGAGCGGTCCGAGCCCATGGGCCTGATCAAGACCATCGGCCGCAAGCCCGCGGTCCAGCGTGTGCTGAGCCGAATCGCCTACGGCTACCTCCGGCTGGTGAAGCGCACGAACCGCTTCACCGTGGAGCCCGCCGGCATCGACGGGCGGCTCGACGCGACCGGACCGTTCATCGCCGCGATGTGGCACGGCCAGCACCTGATGATCTCGTTCATGCGCCGGCCCCACGACCGGATCGCCACGATCATTTCCCGCTCCCCCGACGGCAACATCAACACTATGGCGCTGGAGCGGATGGGGGTGCGGGTGATGCGCGCCTCCGGCGCCCGCGGCCGCGCGGTGCGCGACGCCCGCGCCAAGGGCGGCGCCGAAGGCCTGCGCGCCATGGTGAAGGCGCTCAAGGGCGGCGAGACCGTCGCCTTCTCGGCCGACGTGCCGAAGGTCTCGCGGGTCTGCGATAACGGCATCATCATGCTGGCGCGCTTTTCCGGCTGCCCCATCGTCCCCGTCGCCGTGGTGACGGGCCGGCACATCCGCTTCAACTCGTGGGACCGGGCCTGCCTCGGCCTGCCTTTCGGCCGCGGCGCCATGGTGTTCGGCGAATCGATCTACGTCCCCCGCGAGATCGAGCCGGCGGCCGTCGAGGGCTATCGCGCCCGCGTCCAGGCCGAACTGAACCGCGTCCACGACCGCGCCTACGCCCTCGTTGGCCGGCCCGACCGCGTGGTCGGCTCCGCTCTGGAGCAGGCCGCGTGAGGGTGCCGCCGCTTCCCGCTGCGCTCCGGGTCTACCGCTACGGACTCTATCTCGGCGAGCCCGCGGTGGCCGGCCTGCTGGCGTGGCGCTCCCGCCGCGGCAAGGAGGACCCGGCTCGCCTGCCCGAGCGGCGCGGCTGCCCCGGTCGCGCTCGGCCGGTCGGGCATCTGGTGTGGATGCACGGGGCCAGCATCGGCGAGGCGCTCTCGCTGGTCGGCCTCATCGAGGGCATGGTCGGCCGCGGCTGCTCGGTGCTCGTCACCACCGGCACCCGCAGCGCCGCCGACCTGCTGAGCCAGCGCCTGCCCGCGGGCGCGGTGCATCAATACGTGCCGCTCGACGCGCCGCGCTGGGTCGAGCGCTTCCTCGCCCATTGGCAGCCCGACCTCGCGGTGGTGGCCGAATCCGAGATCTGGCCCAACACCGTCGTCGCCCTGCACGAGCGCGGCATCCCGCTGGTGCTCGTCAACGGGCGGATGTCGCAGCGCTCGTACCAGGGCTGGGCGCGCTCGCCGCGCACCGCCCGCGCGCTCCTGTCGCGCATCGCCGTGTGCCTGTGCCAGACCAAGGCCGACGCCGAGCGGTTCGCGCGGCTCGGCGCTCCGCGCATCAGCGTCATCGGCAATCTCAAATACGACTCCGCCATTCCCCCGGCAGATGCGCAGCAACTCGCCTATCTCCGCGACATGGTCGGTGATCGCCCGGTCTGGGTCGCGGCGAGCACGCATCCGGGCGAGGACGCCGTGGTCGCCCGCGTCCATGCCCGCCTGCGGGACCGCTTTCCGCGCTTGCTGACCATCGCGGTGCCGCGCCATCCCCGCCGCGGCGAGGAGGTGGCGCAGGTGGCGCAAGAGGCCAGCCTGCGCACCAACCGACGCGCCAAGAACGGGCGCCCGCAGGCGAACGTGGATTTCTACGTCGCTGACACGCTCGGCGAACTCGGCCTGTTCTACCGCCTCTGCCCGTTGGTCTTCCTCGGCGGCTCGCTGGTGGAGCATGGCGGCCAGAACCCGATCGAGCCGGTGCGCCTCGGCAGCGCCGTGCTGCACGGGCCCCACATCTTCAACTTTTCGGAGCCCTACGGCGCGCTGGACGAGGCGGGCGGCGCGCGATTGGTGTCCGACGAAGAAGACTTGGCGGCGGCCGTCGCCGACCTCGTGGCCAACTCCGGCCGCACCGCCGAGATGGCGCGGCGGGGACAGACGGCGCTCGCCGCGTTCGAGGGCGCGGTCGGCCGCACGCTCGCGGTGCTCGACCCCTACGTCGCGCAGATGAAGCTCGCCGCCCGCGAACGGGCCTGATGCGCCCGCCGGATTTCTGGCACCATTCGCCCTCGCACCCGCTGGCCCGGCTGTTGACGCCGGCCGGCGCGCTCTACGGCGCGCTGACCGTCCGGCGGATGGACCGGCCCGGCGTGCAGGCCCGCTGCCCGGTCCTGTGTGTCGGCAACTTCACCCTCGGCGGGGCCGGCAAGACGCCGACCGCTCTGGCGCTGGCCAAGATGCTGCGGGACGATCTCGGGCGGCGCCCGGCCTTCCTCAGCCGAGGCTATGGCGGAACACGCCCCGGACCGGTGGCGGTCGATGCCGCCCGGCATTCCGCGGCTGATGTCGGTGACGAGCCGCTGCTGCTCGCGCGCTTCGCGACGACGGTGGTGGCCCGCGACCGGCCCGCGGGCGCGCAGCTCTGTAACGAACTCGGCGCCGAGGTCATCGTCATGGATGACGGGCTCCAGAACCCGAGCCTGCAAAAGACCCTGGCGCTCGCCGTGGTCGATGCCGGGGCGGGGCTCGGCAACGGCCTGCCTTTCCCGGCCGGCCCCCTACGGGCGCCGCTGGCGCGGCAATGGCGGCATATCGGCGGGGTGGTGCTGATCGGTGACGGGGCGCCGGGCGAGGCGCCGGCACGGGAGGCCGCGGCGCGGGGTCTGCCGGTGCATCGCGCCCGGCTGGTGCCGGAGGCGCCGGAAAGCTGGAAGGACCGGCCCGTGGTCGCCTTCGCCGGCATCGGCCGCCCGCAAAAGTTCTTCGGCACGCTGGCCGGGCTCGACGCCCGGATCCTCGCCACGAAAAGTTTTTCGGATCACCATCCCTATCGGGCCGGCGATCTCGATGCCTTGCGGGCGCTGGCGCAGCGCGAGGGCGCCCACCTCGTCACCACCGAGAAGGATGCCGTCCGTCTCCCCGCGGGTGAGCGCGTGGACGTGCTGCGGGTCGCCCTCGCCTTCGACGATCCGGCCGCGCTGCGGGGGCAGCTGGCTGAAGCGCTTACGGCGCCCGGCCGATCTCCTTGAGCCGCTGCATCGCGGCTTCCGGCGTCGCATAGGCCTCCTGGCGATCGACGTTCCAGTAGCGCAGCGCGTCGAGATGGATTGCCTCGCCGGTCACGGCGCAGCGCACGAAGGTGCCGGGCTTGATCACCCGCATGGTGCCGTCGCCGAACTCGACCTTGGCCTCGCCGTTGTTCGAACCCCGATCGTAGCGCCCGAGCATGTCTCCGGCTCCCTGCCGCATCCGCAAGGGTTCGGCATAGAAGGCGGACACGCGCCTGTCGACCGCCCCTCGACACGAGACCCACCCTCGGGCCAAACGGTGCCATGACTGCGCCCGGCGCCCTTACAAAAAATCCCGATCTTGATGCCCTCTTCGCGGCGGCCGCCGCCGTGCGGGCGCGGGCGCATGCGCCCTATTCGGGGTTTTCGGTCGGGGCGGCGCTCGCCGACGAGGCGGGCCGCGTGCATGCCGGCTGCAACGTCGAGAACGCGGCTTATCCGGTCGGCACCTGCGCCGAGGCCGGGGCCATCGCGGCCATGATCGCGGGGGGCGGGCGGCGCATCCGGGCGATCCTGATCCTGGCCGACAGCCCCGCTCCCGTCACGCCCTGCGGCGCCTGCCGCCAGCGCATCCGCGAATTCGCCGGGCCGGACACGCCGATCCTCGTCGCCGGGCCCGACGGCGTGCGCGCCCGCTTCACCCTGGAGGCGCTGCTGCCCGCCTCCTTCGGCCCCGAGCATCTGCCGGAGCATACCTTCGATGCCGAGTGAGGACGCCGCCGTCGCGCTCCTGCGTGACAAGGGGTTCGCCGGCCCGATCGCCCTGGCGATCGTGACCGGCACCGGTCTCGGCGCCCTGGTCGAGGCGGTGGAAGAGCGCATCAGCCTCGACTACGAAAGAATTCCCGGCTTCCCGGCGCCGGGCGTGTCCGGCCATGGCGGGCGGCTGCATCGCGGGACGCTCTCGGGGCGGCCGGTGCTGGTGCTGGAGGGCCGCGCCCACGCCTACGAGCGGGGCGAGCCCGCCGCCATGCGGGTGCCGCTCGCCACCGTCGCAGCGCTCGGGGCGAAGCGGGTTCTTCTCACCAACGCCTCCGGCTCGCTGATGCCGAAGGCCGGCCCCGGCAGCCTCGTGGTGCTCACCGACCACATCAACCTGTCCGGGCTCAACCCGCTGATCGGGGAGGCGAGCGACGCCCGGTTCGTGCCGATGACGAACGCCTACGCCCCCCGCTTGCGCGCCGATCTGCGCGCCGCGGCCGAGAGGGAAGGCCTCTTCCTGCACGAGGGCGTCTACGCGTGGTTCTCCGGCCCGAGCTTCGAGACGCCGGCGGAAGTCCGCATGGCGGGACGGCTCGGGGCCGATCTCGTCGGGATGTCCACCGTGCCGGAGACGATCCTGGCCCGCTTCCTCGGGCTCGAGGTCGCCGCCGTCTCGGCGGTGACGAATTTTGCGGCCGGCATCTCGGGGGGCGATCCGCACCATGCCGAGACCAAGGCGGTGGCGGCCCGCGCCGGGGCCGACCTCGCCCGCCTCGCCGCCGCCTTCGCGGCGCGCCTTCCCGAATCGTGAGGTTTTTTGCGATGACCGCAGCCGATCCCCTGCTTCGGGAAGTGGCCGCCCGCGCCCTGCCGCTCCTCGACCTCACCGATCTGAGCGAGGGCTGCACGGAGGAGCCGGTTCGCCTGCTCTGCGAGCGCGCGCAACGCTACGCCGTGGCGGCGGTCTGCGTCTGGCCCCGCTTCGTCGCGGAGGCCGCGCAGGCGCTGACCGGCGGCGGCGTGCGGATTGCGACCGTCGTCAACTTTCCGGACGGCGGCGAGGACGTGGCCGGCACGTTGGCGGAGACCCGCACGGCAATCGAGGACGGCGCCGACGAGATCGACCTCGTGCTGCCCTATCGTGCGCTCCTGCGGGGCGAGGCCGACACCGCCCGCGCCATGGTCGCGGCCGTGCGCGAGGCCTGCGGCGAGACGAGGCTCAAGGTCATCCTGGAGACCGGCATGCTGCCCGACGCGGACACGGTCGCGCGAGCGAGCCGGCTGGCGCTGGAGGCGGGCGCCGACTTCCTCAAGACCTCGACCGGCAAGACCCCGGTCTCGGCCACGCCCGAGGCGGCGGAGGCCATGCTTCTCGCGATCCGTGAAGGCGGCGGTCGGATCGGCCTGAAGGTGTCCGGCGGCCTGCGCCGGGTCGAGGACGCCGCGCGCTATCTGGCGCTCGCCGACCGGATCATGGGGCCGGACTGGGTCAACGCAGAAACATTCCGGATCGGCGCCAGCTCGCTCCTCGACGACCTCGTTCGCGCCGCGGAGGCCGGCGCATGAGGCTCCCCCAGGAAATCATCCGCGACAAGCGCGACGGGCGGGCTCTGTCGGAGGCCGACATCGCCGGCTTCATCGGCGGGCTCACCGCGGAGCGCGTCACCGAGGGGCAGGCGGCGGCCTTCGCGATGGCGGTGTTCTTTCGCGGCCTCGCGCTCGACGAGCGCCTGGCGCTCACCCGCGCCATGCGGGATTCCGGCACGGTGCTCGAATGGGACCTGCCCGGCCCGATCCTCGACAAGCACTCCACCGGCGGCGTCGGCGATACGGTGAGCCTCTCGCTCGGCCCCCTGGTGGCGGCCTGCGGCGGCTTCGTGCCGATGATTTCGGGGCGCGGCCTCGGCCACACCGGCGGCACTCTCGACAAGCTCGCCAGCATCCCCGGCTACGACGTGACGCCGGGGCTCGACCGTTTTCGCGCGGTGGTGCGCGAGACGGGCTGCGCCATCATCGGACAGACGGCGGAGCTGGCGCCAGCCGACCGGCGCCTCTACGCCATCCGCGACGTCACCGGCACGGTCGAATCGCTCGACCTGATCACCGCCTCGATCCTCTCGAAGAAGCTGGCGGCGGGCCTCGGCGGCCTCGTCATGGACGTGAAGGCCGGCTCCGGCGCCTTCATGGCGCGGGACGAGGACGCGCGGGCGCTGGCGACAAGCATCGTCACGGTGGCCAACGCCGCCGGCCTGCCGACCCGCGCGCTGCTGACCGACATGGACGCGCCGCTGGCGTCCGCTGCCGGCAACGCCGTCGAGGTCGCCTACGCCGTCGATTACCTCACAGGCCGCGCCCGTGAGCCGCGCTTCCACGCGGTGACGATGGCACTCTGCGCTGAGATGCTGGTGCTGGGCCGCCTCGCAACCGACCGCGCGGACGCCGAAGCGCGGTTGCAAGCCGCCCTCGACACCGGGGCCGCCGCCGAGATTTTTGGCCGAATGGTGAGCGCCCTCGGCGGCCCGTCGGATTTTCCGGAAGCCTCCGAGCGGCATCTGCCGCGGGCGCCGGTGGTGCGGCCGGTTGCGGCGGAACACGCGGGCACGGTCGAGGCGGTGGACACCCGCGCCGTCGGCCTCGCGGTGATCGGGCTGGGCGGCGGACGCACCCGGCCGCAGGACGACATCGACCCGCGCGTCGGCTTTTCCGGATTGGTCCGGCCCGGCGACCGGCTCGGGGCCGGCGATCCTCTCGGGACCGTCCACGCGGCGGACGCGGCGGCGGCGGAGCGGGCGGCGGTGGCCCTGCGGGCGGCCTACCGGATCGGCGAGACGGTGCCAGCGGCGCGTGAAGCGGTCATCGAGCGCGTGGGCTGATCGAGGCTCCTGTTGCTCCCATCCATCCCCTCATCCTGAGGTGCGCAGCGAAGCGAAGCCTCGAAGGAGGGCTCCAGGGATCGCGCAGCTGGCTGGAGCCCTCCTTCGAGGCTGCTGCGCAGCACCTCAGGATGAGGGGGATGGCTAGGACGAAGCCGAATGATCGGTCTTTAAAAAAAAAGACCGCGCGCCGGTCTCCCTGCGCGCAGTCCCTCGAACCCAATGGCTCAGTAGAAGTGGCGGCGGTGGCCCCAGCCGTGGTGGTGGCCCCAATGGCGGTGGCGGTGGTGGCCCCAGTGATGGCGGCGGTGATGGCCCCAGCCGTGGTGATGATGGTGGTGATGGCGGCGCCAGCCATGGTGGTGGCCCCAGTGATGGCGGCGGTGGCCCCAGCCGCCGTGACCGTGCCACTGCACGGTCTCGACCGCGGTGTCGGTGGCAAGCGCGGCGGCGGGCAGGGCCGCGAATGGGGCGGCTTGCGCGGCTTCGCTGCCGATCAGCCCGCCGGCAAGCACGGCGAGGGCGGCGAGCGTGCGGCGGAAGCGCTTGGTCGAATTGGTGTCCGACATCGGTGAACTCCCTTCGTCCGGCCGCCCGGTGGCGGCCTCGGATCGAGACGCTAGGAGCCCGGCCATGAACGGAGCCTGAGACGGATTCCGACAAACGGAAACAATTCTGGGGCGGATGAGGACGCCGCCGGGATCGTGTCAGGCGGTCGTCTTTGCCGTCATCTTGGCCGGCCGGCGGTAGACCCACACGCGGGCGGGCGGCAGGTTGAGCCACACGCGGTTGGAGCGGCTCGCCGTGTAGCTGCCGGCCTCGCAGCGGGCCGGAATCGGCGGCACCACGGCGTAGGTGAATTGCACGAAGGGCGCGTCCGGCTGCATCACGTCGTGGGCGTCCTGCAGCAGTTCCATCCGCTTCTCCAGCGGCTTGGTGAACAGCGGCAGGGAGGAGATGGTGGCGGCGCAAGGGGCGGTGACGATGCTGCCCAGCGTCTCGCGGATGCTGTAGGCGTCGCCCCGGATCACCGTGGTGCGGGGGAAGCGGCGGCGCAGCAGGGCGCAGAAATCCGGGTTGTACTCGACGAGGATCAGCCGCTCCTGCTCGAAGCCGCGCCGGATCAGCGCCTCGGTGACCGGGCCGGTGCCGGGGCCGAGTTCGATCACCGGGCCGGGCACCGACGGGTCGGCGTAGGAGGCCATGGTGCGGGCGAGCATCTTGCCCGAGGGGGTAACGGCGCCGGTGACGAGGGGGCGCTCGAACCACGAACGCAGGAAGCGGGCCTCGTCCTCCAGCGGATCGCGCCCCTCCCGCAGGCGGGTCGCGGCGACGGCTCGGGCGCTGGAACGGCGAAGCGGCGGCACGACCGGTGATCCTCGGATCAGGAGTGGAAGGACGGGGTGGAACCGCTCGCGGACCGCGTGCGGTGGCGAGAACCCGGCCAGGAGCCGGGGGCGACGCGCAAGCGCGCCGGATCGGAGCACGACCCGGCGGGGAGCGTTCTAGACGATGAAAACCCGCACCCCGTCAAGGCCGGCCTTCCTGTAGGGCGGAGACGCCCGCACATCGCCCGCGATGGGCGACCGGGTGCATAACCGGGTTGCATCCGCATTTGATCCCGGCTCTCGCGCGGGTCACGTCCGGCCCGCGCCGCTCACGAAGAAGTCACGGACCTTGGAGAAGAAGCCCGCGCTTTCCGGGTGATTCTCGTCGGAGGCCGACTGGTCGAACTCCTGCAGCAGCTCGCGCTGGCGCTTGGTCAGGTTCTGCGGCGTCTCGACCGAAACCTGGATGTACAGGTCGCCGACCTCGCGCGAGCGCAGCACCGGCATGCCCTTGCCCTTGATACGGAACTGCTTGGCGGTCTGGGTGCCGGCCGGGATGCGCACCTGCGTCTGCGAGCCGTCGATCACCGGCACGGTGATATCGCCCGAAAGCGCAGCGGTCACCATCGAGATCGGCACGCGGCAGAAGAGGTCGGCGCCGTCACGCTGGAAGAAGGTGTGCGGCTTGATCGAAAGGAAGACGTAGAGATCGCCCGCGGGTCCGCCGCGCAGGCCGCTCTCGCCCTCGCCGGCCAGCCGGATGCGCAGGCCGTCATCGACGCCCGCCGGCACGTTGATCGAGAGCGTGCGCTCGCGGTTGACCCGGCCGGCGCCGGAGCAGGCGGTGCAGGGGTCGTCCACCACTTCGCCACGGCCGTGGCAGTTCGGGCAGGTGCGCTCGATGGCGAAGAAGCCCTGCGCCGCCCGGACGCGCCCGTAGCCGCCACAGGTCGGGCAGGCGCGCGGCTTCGAGCCGGCCTTGGCGCCGGTGCCCGAGCAGACCTCGCAGGCGATGGAGGTCGGGATGCGGATCGTCTCGGTCTTGCCCGAGAATGCCTCTTCCAGGCTGATCTCGAGGTTGTAGCGCAGATCCGCGCCGCGCTCGCGCCCCGGCTGGCCGCGCCCGCGCGGGCCGGCCCCACCACCCGGCTGACCACGCCCGTCTCCGAAGAAATTCTCGAAGATATCCGACATGAAGTCGCCGAACTCGTTGCCGAATCCGGGTCCGCCCTGACCGCCCTGGCTGAAGGCGGCGTGGCCGAAGCGGTCGTAGGCCCCGCGCTTCTGGCCGTCGGAGAGGCACTGATAGGCCTCGTTGACTTCCTTGAACTTGATCTCGGCTTCCTTGTCGCCGGGATTGCGGTCCGGGTGATGGACCATGGCGAGCTTGCGGAAGGCGACCTTGAGTTCGCTTTCCGTAGCGGTCTTGGCGACGCCCAAGACTTCGTAATAGTCCCGCTTCGACATACCCGGCCTCTGGAGCCTCGTTCCTGCGCGTGGGCTGCGGCTGTTCCCAGCCGCGCCGCGCCTCCCGGTCCGGCCTGACGGCAGACTTCGAGAAACGACTGTCGCGTGTGGTGAGACGCCCCACACGGTTGATCCCCGAGCAGGGCCCGGGGATCAAGCCACCGCAGCGGCGTCGCGATCAAAATTTCGCCGGAAGCGGCACGTTCGCACCGCTCCCGGCCACCGCGCCGGATCAGGCGCGCTTCTTCTGGTCCTTGTCGTCGACCTCCTGGAAGTCGGCGTCGATGACGTCGTCCTTCTTCTCGGTCGACGCGGAGGCGCCCTCACCCGGCGCACCCTCGTTCTGCGAGGCGGCATACATCGCTTCACCCAGCTTCATCGAGGCCTGCATCAGGTCGTTGGTCTTGGCCTTGATGCCCTCGGCATCCTCGCCCTCCAAAGCGGTGCGGAGCGCGGTGATCGCGGACTCGATGGCGCCCTTGTCGGCGGCCGAGACCTTGTCGCCGTATTCCGACACCGACTTCTCGGTGGCGTGGATCAGGCTCTCGCCCTGGTTCTTCACCTCGACGAGTTCGCGGCGCTTCTTGTCGGCCTCGGCGTTGGCCTCGGCGTCCTTGACCATCTTCTCGATGTCCGCGTCCGAGAGGCCGCCGGAGGCCTGGATGCGGATCTGGTGCTCCTTGTTCGTCGCCTTGTCCTTGGCCGTGACGTTCACGATGCCGTTGGCGTCGATGTCGAAGGTCACCTCGATCTGCGGCATGCCGCGCGGGGCCGGCGGGATGCCCATCAGGTCGAACTGGCCGAGCAGCTTGTTGTCGGCCGCCATCTCGCGTTCGCCCTGGAAAACCCGGATCGTGACCGCGTTCTGATTGTCCTCGGCCGTCGAGAAGACCTGGGACTTCTTCGTCGGGATCGTGGTGTTGCGGTCGATCAGGCGGGTGAACACGCCGCCCAGCGTCTCGATGCCGAGGGAGAGCGGGGTGACGTCGAGGAGCAGCACGTCCTTCACGTCGCCCTGAAGCACGCCGGCCTGGACCGCGGCGCCGATGGCGACGACCTCGTCCGGGTTGACGCCCTTGTGGGGCTCCTTGCCGAAGAACGCCTTCACGACCTCCTGCACCTTGGGCATGCGGGTCTGGCCGCCGACGAGCACCACCTCGTCGATCTCGGAGGCCGAGACGCCGGCATCCTTGAGCGCCTTGCGGCACGGCTCGATCGTGCGCTGGACGAGGTCGTCGACCAGAGACTCGAACTTGGCTCGGCTGAGCTTCAGCGCCAGATGCTTCGGGCCCGAGGCATCGGCGGTGATGTAGGGCAGGTTGATCTCGGTCTGGGTGGCCGAGGACAGCTCGATCTTGGCCTTCTCGGCGGCCTCCTTGAGGCGCTGGAGGGCGAGCTTGTCCTTGGTCAGGTCGATGCCCTGCTCCTTCTTGAACTCGGCGGTCAGGTACTCGACCACGCGGTTGTCGAAATCCTCGCCGCCGAGGAAGGTGTCGCCGTTGGTGGACTTCACCTCGAACACGCCGTCGCCGATCTCGAGGATCGACACGTCGAAGGTGCCGCCGCCGAGGTCGTAGACCGCGATGGTGCCGGCCTTCTTCTTGTCGAGGCCGTAGGCGAGCGCTGCCGCCGTCGGCTCGTTGATGATGCGCAGCACTTCGAGGCCGGCGATCTTGCCGGCGTCCTTGGTGGCCTGGCGCTGGGCGTCGTTGAAGTAGGCCGGGACCGTGATGACGGCCTGCGTCACCGGCTGACCGAGATGCGACTCGGCGGTCTCCTTCATCTTCTGAAGGGTGAAGGCGGAGATCTGCGAGGGCGAGTACTTCTTGCCGTCGGCCTCGACCCAGGCGTCGCCGTTGTCGCCCTTGGCGATGTTGTAGGGGACGAGCCCCTTGTCCTTCTGCGTCAGCGGATCGTCGTAGGTGCGGCCGATCAGGCGCTTGATCGCGAAGAACGTCCGCTCCGGATTGGTCACGGCCTGCCGCTTGGCCGGCTGGCCGACGAGGCGCTCCCCGTCGTCGGTGAAGGCGACGATGGACGGCGTGGTGCGGGCGCCTTCCGCATTTTCGATGACCCTCGGCTGCGTGCCTTCCATGACGGCCACGCAGGAATTGGTGGTTCCGAGGTCGATACCGATCACTTTACCCATGGTGGGATCCCTCTGTTCGCTGTTTCAAGCAGACCGCCGAGCCCCGAAGCAGCTCGACCCATGGCGGTACAAAACTTCCAGGCTTGAGAACGGGATGGATCCGAAGCGCGTCGCCTGGGCAGGCGGCGCTTCCAAGGCCTCGTCCCGTGTCTCGGCGCATATAAGAAGACGGCTACGCCGCCGCAAGAACGAGGGAGGACGCGCGAACCCCATCCCACAATCCTGTGTTCCGCGGGACTTTTTGCGGACCGGACGCGCGGAAGGCAGCCCTTCCCCGTTGCCAGGCTGCCACGCCCGCGCCACGGGTGGCGTGCTAGAGAGCGTGAAGATTCCCTCAACGACCGGCCCCGAGCCAGGATCGCGAAAGCCTGATGCGACTGCCCGACTCGTTCAGTCCCGCCGCACGGCCCACCCGCTTCCGGCGCATGGCCGCGGCCGGCCTCGTCTGCCTCGTCGCGCTCAGCCCCGCCGGAGCCCAGGCCCAAAACTTTTTCGAGGAGCTGTTCGGGATCGGTAAGGCGGCCAAGCCCCCGCCGCCGCCGCGCAACGTGCCCGTCCAGCCGCCGCCCGCCGCCGTTCCGGGCGAGCCCGGTGCGCCGGCCCTGCCCGGCGAGGGCGCCGAGACGCGGCCGACCGCGCCTGCCGTGCCGCGCCAGCCGGTGGTGCTCAAGGTGCCGGCCGAGGACAACGTCGTCGGCCAGGACCTGCTGCTCAACGGCCTCACCGGTGCGCTCAAGATCGAGAAGGCGGGCGCGGGCTACACCGCCCTGATGACGCTGCCGGGCACCAAGGTCTCGCAGCCGACCGAGGCCTGCTCGGTCAAGCTCAGCGCCGGCAAGCCGGTGGCGCTGACGGCGGAGGGCCGATCGCAGGGCGTGTCGCGCTTCTCGGCGAACGCACCGGAATGCCCGCTCAAGCTCGAAGTGCTCGACGGCAGCGTGCTGGCGACGCCGCTCGGCGACAAGGTCTGCACCTTCACGGCGCAGGATTGCGCCACGACGCCGACCGGCCTGTGGGGGCCGGGCGCGGCGACGCTGATCCCGCAGGCGGGCGAACTCGACACGGCCCGCGGCGTCGCCGACAAGGCGGTCCGCGACAACTTCAAACTGATGACCCAACGGGCCCGCGGCCAGGACGTCCGGCCGATCGTGCAGGAGCAGGCGGCCTTCTCCTCCGACCGCGAGCAGGCCTGCCGCACCTATGCCCGCGAGGGCGCGCACGGCTATTGCCACGTGCGCTACACCGAGGCGCGGGCGATCGCGCTCGCCGCGCGGCTCGGCGCCAACACCGCGAGCCCGACGGCGTCGAACACCCCCGCGCCCCGCCCGCGCCGGCCCAAGCCCGCGGTCGATGGGGTGAATCCCGACGCGGCCGGCGGCGGCGATCCGTTCGGCGAGCAATAATTGCCCGGCTCGCGTCACCGCGGGCCGGAACTCCGGTTTCGCCAGTTCCGTTCCGCCGAGGTTCCCCGGAACCCCGCGAGCGCCCCATGCCCGACCAGAAGATCGAAGCCTACACCGACCCCGCCGGCGGCTGGGGCTCGGCCCGGTCGCTCGTCGACATCCTGACGCGTGAGGAAATCCCGGTCACCGGCGCGGCGATGCTGCTGAAGCAGAACAAGCCCGGTGGCTTCATGTGCGTGTCCTGCGCGTGGTCGAAGCCGGCCAAGCCCGCGACCTTCGAGTATTGCGAGAACGGCGCCAAGGCGACCGCCTGGGAACAGACCCGCAAGCGCATCGGCCCCGACTTCTTCGAGCGCCACACCGTCACCGAACTGCTGACGTGGTCGGATTACGCGCTGGAGGAGAAAGGCCGGATCACCCACCCCTTACGCTACGACCCGCAGCGCGACCGTTACGTCCCGGTCGCCTGGGAGGAGGCGTTTGCCGAGATCGGCCGCGAGTTGAAGGGGTTCGATCCGAAATCGGTGGTGTTCTACGCCTCGGGCCGGGCCTCGCTGGAGACGAGCTACATGTACGCGCTGTTCGCGCGGATGTACGGCACCAACAACCTGCCCGACTCCTCCAATATGTGCCACGAATCGACCTCGAAAGCCCTGCCGCAATCGATCGGCGTGCCGGTCGGGACGACGGTGCTGGAGGATTTCGAGGCGACCGACCTGATCCTGTTCTTCGGGCAAAACGTCGGCTCGAATGCGCCGCGGATGCTGCATCCGCTGCAGGAGGCTCGCCGCCGGGGCGTGCCGATCATCACCTTCAACCCCCTGCGGGAGCGCGGCCTGGAGCGCTTCACCAACCCGCAATCGCCCGTCGAGATGCTGACGAAATCCTCGACGCAGATCTCGACCCAGTACCATCAGGTGAAGGCGGGCGGCGACATCGCGGCGATCGCGGGCATCTGCAAGGCGCTGTTCGCGGCCGACCGGGAGGCGCAAGCCGAAGGACGCCCGCGCGTTCTCGACACCGCCTTCATCGCCGAGCACACCCACGGCCTCGAGAAGTTCGAAAAATTCTGCGACCGGCTCGATTGGGCGGCGATCGAGCACAAATCCGGCCTCAAGCGCGAGGGGCTAGAGGCGGCCGCCGCCGTCTATGCGCGGGCGCAGGCCGTGATGGGCATCTACGGCATGGGCCTGACCCAGCACCGCCGCGGCACCGAGACGGTGCAGATGCTGGTCAACCTGCTGCTGCTGCGCGGCCATATCGGCCGGCCCGGCGCCGGCATCTGCCCGGTGCGGGGGCACTCGAACGTGCAGGGGCAGCGCACCGTCGGCATCGCCGACGATCCCGAACTCGTGCCGCTCGACAAGCTGAAGGACCTCTACGGCTTCGAGCCGCCGCGGGAGAAGGGCCTCAACACGGTGGAGGCCTGCGAGGCGATCCTGGAGGGCAAGGTTAAGGCCTTCATCGGCCTCGGCGGGAACTTCGTCCGCGCGGTGCCGGACACGAAGCGCATGGAGGAGGCGTGGCGCGGCCAGCGGCTGACGGTGCAGATCTCGACCAAGCTGAACCGCTCGCACCTCGTCAACGGCGCCATCGCCTACATCCTGCCCTGCCTCGGGCGGATCGAGGTGGACGAGCAGCGCAGCGGCCCGCAGGCGGTGTCGATGGAGGATTCGACCTCCTGCTTCCACGGCTCGAAGGGCGTGGCGAACCCGATCAGCGACCATGTCCGCTCCGAGCCCTGGATCGTGGCCGAACTCGCCAAGGTGACGCTGGCACCGAACCCGCAGCTCGATTGGGACGCCTGGGTCGGCGATTACGCCAAGGTCCGCGACGCCATCGAGGCGACCTACCCCGACAAATTCAAGGACTTCAACGCGCGTCTGTTCGAGCCCGGCGGCCAGCACAAGCCGGTCGCCGCCCGCGAGCGCAAGTGGGAGACCGACACCGGCAAGGCCAACTTCGTCGTACCGCCGGACGGGCTGGAGGAGGACCCGGACATGCCGGCCCGCGGGCACGACGTGATCGACCTCATCACGCTGCGCTCGAACGACCAGTTCAACACCACGGTCTACGGCTACCACGACCGCTTCCGCGGCGTGAAAGGCACCCGCGACATCCTGTTCATGAACGAGAACGACATCGCCCGCCTGGGACTGACCGACGGCGAGACGGTGGACGTCGCCACCGACGCCTCCGACGGGTTCGACCGCACAGTGCGCGGCCTGCGCATCGTCCGCTATGACATCCCCGAGGGCAATTGCGGCGGCTACTACCCGGAGCTCAACGTGCTGATCCCGCTCTGGCACCACGACATCCAGGCCAAGGTGCCGGCCGCGAAGGCGATTCCGGTGCGGGTGACCCGCTCAGCCATGCAGGGCGCGACTGAAGGGGTCTGACGACGGGGCCGGATCGGACTCGACGCCGGCCCGCGCCGGTCCATATTCCGCCACATGGATGGACCGGACGGAGCCCATGCGCGGCGGCAGGCGATCATCGACCGCCTGCTCAGCGACGCCTTGCGCCCGGCGGGCGGGGTCGTGCTGCCGAGCCACGACGCCCTGCCGGCCGACATCCGCATGACCGTGGATCGGCTGCTGGCCAAGGCGGACGCGGAGCGCCGCCGCTCGCTGACCTACGACGACCTCGAAGAGGCGCTGCCGCCGCGCGACGTGACGGCCGACGACCTCGAAGCGATTTTCTGGGTGCTGGCCGAGTACGGGATCGAGCTGGACGAGGGCGATTAGCCCTCCGCCCCCTGCAACAGCCGCGCGGCCGCGGCGCGGGCCTCGTCGGTGATGGTGGCGCCGGCGAGCATGCGAGCGATCTCTTCCCGGCGGGCCTCCGCGGCGAGGCCGACGACGCGGGTGGTAACGCGCTCCTCGGCCCTGCCCTTTGTCGCGCCCTTGCCATTCCCCTTCACACTATCCTTGGCGATGCGGAAATGCGTGCCGGCGCGGGCGGCGACCTGGGGAGCATGCGTCACCGCCACCACCTGGACCTGTGCGGCGAGCCGCCCGAGCCGGGCGCCAATGGCGTCGGCGACCGCGCCGCCGAGGCCGGTGTCGATCTCGTCGAAGATCAGCGTCGGGGCCGAGCCCTTGCCGGCGAGCACCACCTTCAGCGCCAGCATGAAGCGCGACAGCTCGCCGCCGGAGGCGACCTTCATCATCGGGCCGGCGCGGGTGCCCGGATTGGTCTGCGCCCAGAACTCGACCCGCTCGGTGCCGGCGGCGTCGCGCGAGGCCTCGTCCACACTGATCTGGGTGATGAAGCGGGCGCCCTCCAGCTTCAGCGGCGGCAGCTCGGCCTGCACCGCGGCGTCGAGCGCCTTGGCGGCGCGTCGGCGCCCGTCGCCAAGTTTCTTCGCCGCCGCGGCGTAGGCGACTTCGGCCGCATTCTGCTCGGCTTCCAGCCCGGAGAGCGCCTTCTCACCGGCATCGAGCGCGGCGACGTCGGCGTCGTAGCGGCTGCGCAGGTCGGCGAGGTCGTCGGCCGGCACCGCGTACTTGCGCGAGGCGGCGCGGAGCGCAAACAGGCGCTCCTCCACCCGCTCCAACTCGCGCGGATCGAACTCGGCGGCGAGCACCGCCGCGTCGAGCGCCGTGCGGGCCTCGTCCAGCGCCGTCAGCGCCGCGTCGAGGGCCAGGATGCTTGGCTCGACGAGGCTCGGCACGGTGGCGGCGCGGCGTTCCAGCTTGCGCACGGCGGAGGAGAGATGGGGTACCATCGAGCCCGAGCCGCCGACGAGGTCGAGCGCCTCGTTCAGCTCGCGCGCGACCTTCTCCCCCTGCTGCATCAGGGTACGACGCTCGGCCAGACTAGCCTCCTCGCCGCCTTGCGGATCGAGGGCGCCGAGTTCCTCCACCGCGTGGCGCAGGAAATCGGCCTCCTTCTGCGCCGCCTCGACGCGGGCGCGCTGCTCGGTGAGCGCCGTGCGGGCCGCGCGCACGCGCTTGGCCGACGCCGCGACCGCCGCGAGCGGGCCCTGGAGGCCGCCGAAGGCGTCGAGGATGGCGCGGTGGGTGGTCGGGTCGGCCAGCGCCCGGTCGTCGTGCTGGCCGTGGATTTCCACGAGCGCGGTGCCGATCGCCCGCATGGTCTGCACGCCGACCGGCTGGTCGTTGACGAAGGCGCGGGTGCGCCCGTCGGCGAACTGCATGCGGCGCAGGATCAGGTCGCCGTCGGTGTCGATCTCGGCCGAAGCCGCGATGGTGCGGGCGGGGTGATCCAGGGCTACGTCGAACACCGCGGTGACGCCGCCCTGCGCCTCGCCGTGGCGCACGAGCCCGCCGTCGCCGCGCCCGCCGAGGGCCAGGGCGAAGGCGTCGAGCAGGATCGACTTGCCCGCGCCGGTCTCGCCGGTGAGCACGGTGAGCCCCCCGGAGAAGGTCAGGTCGAGCTTGTCGATCAGAACGATGTCGCGGATCGCGAGCTGGACGAGCATGCCGCGGCGCCGGTCTCTTCGATGACGGGTTTACTGTCGGATCGTTTATCCAGAAGGCACGCCGAGTTCACGCCCAAAATGCGATTTCGCCGATCCCCCTCTCCGCTCCCCTCGCGGGGCAGCCGAGCGGGCGATCGCAAACCGTCAGGCATGCTGCCAAGCCGCTCTCACGCGAGCGTCGATGACATCGAAGTCGATCTCATAGGCCATGATGCTCTGAAGCACCAAAAAATAGCCCCTGCTTTCGCCACTGAATGCCTTCGCCGGATCCCAATTCGGTATTGATCCTTGTACCCAGATGCTTTGATCCATGCAGTGCAACGGCTGGGCGCCCGGCTCCGGAGCAAAATGATGATCGAGGAACAGATTTTCAGCGCTGGAAAAAATGTCATAGAGTGAATATTCAGTCCAATAATGATTGTCTCTTTTGTCAAAGACAGACAGAAGAAATTCGACCCATGACTGCCCAGGATACATGGAGTTGATTTTCTCGGACAATGCGACGAGAATTTCTTTGGCCAGTATTTCCGGCGTCACGAAAAGTCGCGGCTCGCCAAAGTTGACGGTGGCGATATCCGCCTGTAGAACCTTGGCCGAATTGACGTACCACGGGTAATTTTTTGGATAGGCAAAAAACTCCGTCAAGGCCTTTCCATTTTTTATCAGGGCGTCCTTCGATATCGACTTGCAACAGCAGATATCCGAGTCCAGTATCAGATAGTAATCACTCGTCGAAATCCTGAATGCACTTAGTTTGATGAGCATTTGCTTTGCAATGCCGTACCCGTCGGGCGCATTCGCAATGGCCGCATCAAGCTCGCTTTCTTTCAGAAATGAGAGACGGACATTCTTCAGATTGGCCCGTCCAAGCAACTGATCTTGGATGCTCGCCAGCTCATGATCTGGGGTGACGATGAAAAGAGGAAGTGCCTCGCCAGACCAAAATTTCTCTAGCGAGTCGATCAGAAGTTTAGCTCGATCGATATTTCTTCTAACTTTTTCATGATCGCTGATCGGAAGGATCGCGCTGATCGTGCACATGCCGAGCATTCCCTTGGCGCCTCAATGCTCATCCAAAGGCGCGTCACCTGTTTTCGGCCTAGCACGAACGCATGAGCCTGACAAATAGGCACTTATCCAATAATCGGACACATATTTTTCGAGCGAATACACAAGAAGTTCGGCACCCCACCTTCATCCCGGCATGTTCGAGCCGGACGTCGCAGGCATCGAGGCAGCCCGGTATTCCGCCGAAGCGCCTTGGATCGGAGCGGACGGTTCCGTTCAGACGATCTTGGACAAGCGAACCAGCCCCGGCTTGTAAGGCGCCGTCTCGGCGACGCGGCCCTCCAGAAGATCGATCGATTCGGCCGGGCGCGACAAATCGATGCCTTCGAGCTGCCAGGGCGCCAGCGTCCACCATTTCGAGGCGAGCAGACGCGCGATCAGCGCCTCGTCGAAGCGATAGCGGGCGATCCGGGCCGGATTGCCGACGACGACGGCGTAGGGGGGAACGTCGCGCGTCACGACCGCATGGGCGCCGACGATGGCGCCGGTACCGATCCTGACGCCCGGTCGGATGTAGGCGCGATGGCCGACCCAGACATCGTTTTCGATCACGATGGTCCTGCCCTGCACGAAGGGTGCGGCGCCCGTCGTGTCCGGTCGGAAGGCGTGGTAGGCCTCGGCCTCCGCGAAGTCGCGGCCGACATCGAGAATATCCTCGCGCAGGTAGAAGAACGGCGACGTGCTCAGCCAAGCGATCGAATGATCGCCGCGGCCCATCTGCACTTCCTCTCCGATCGACACGTAGCGGCCGATCGTGACGTTGTTGAAGTGCCCCGATACGCCATAGCTGAAGCTGCCGATGGAGATCCGGCCGAGGACGTCCATCCACTTGATGGAGCAGGGTGGCTCGAACACGCTGTCGGAGGGCAGGGTCCTGACGTCGGGCGGCAAGAGCGTATCGACACCGAGGGCGTGCAACTTCGCCTTCAGCTCGGCGGTGACGACGTAAGGCCCGCCCGACCGCACGGGCGGAGGCGCTTTCGGCGGCGGGGCGGGAACCGGAGAGACCTCCGGTGCCGGCACAGGGGCTGCCGCCGGTCGAGCGAGCGGGGGAAGGAGGCCGATCTTCCGCAACAACCGCTTCGTTCTACGCACGAGCATGCGAGATCCACGTCATCGGCGGATTGTCGCCGCGCCGTCTTCCTTGCGAGGAGGCCGAGACACGACTGGTCTCGCCATCGCCTTTACGGTGTGCCTCGCCCGCGCTCTGCGGCAGCCGCGCCTCAATTGGCCGAGGCGGTCTTCTGGCCGGCGATGGTGCGGAAGGCGCGGCTCAGCCAGGAGCCCTTCTCCTCGCGGGGCTCCAGGCCGCCGGTCTGCAGGAGCGCGTAGGCGTCCTTGTACCAGGGGCTGTCCGGGAAGTTGTGTCCGAGCACGGCGGCGGCGTTCTGCGCCTCGGCGGTGATGCCGAGCGCCATGTAGGCCTCGACCAGGCGCTCCAGCGCCTCCTCGGTGTGGCGGGTGGTCTGGTACTTCGAGATCACGTCGCGGAAGCGGTTGATCGCCGCCGGGAACGAGCGCTTCTCGAGATAGAAGCGGCCGATCTCCATCTCCTTGGCCGCGAGCTGGTCGCGGGTGATCTGGATCTTGGCCTTGGCGTCGGCGGCGTATTCGGAGTTCGGGTATTTCTGGACGAGTTCCGTGAGGGCCACGAGGGCGCGCTCGGAGCGTTCCTGATCGCGGGTCGCGTCGGGGATCTGCTTATACTGCGACATCGCCATCAGGTACTGGGCGTAGGCCGCATCCTTGCTGGCGGGATGGCGCTGGAGGTAGCGCTTCGAGGCGGTGATCGCGTCGTCGTACTTCGCGCCCTCGTAGTTCGAGTAGGCGGTCATCAGCAGCGCTTTGCGCGACCAGTCGGAGTAGGAATACTGCTTGTCGAGCTGGTCGAAGGACTTCGAGGCGCCATCGTAGTCGCGGTCCTCCATCTTGGCGAGGCCGTCGCTGTAGAGCTTGTCGGCCGGCGTATCGGCGACCACCTCGGGCTTGTACTTCTCGGCGAACAGGTTGCTCGGATCGAGGGCGTCGCAGCCGCCGAGGCCGGCGCCGAGGCCGAGGAGCACGGCCACCATCGCGCCACGGGTCGGGAAGGTCAGAGGCATCGCGGTCAAATCCCTGTCAGGCACGGGCCACTCGAAAGAGCGGCACGCGTCCTACGCGCAGGCTCTAGCGTTGAGGTCCGATTCTGGCGCGAAAGCGGCAGGTTCCCACGAGACGTTAAGGAATCCCGTGCAACGCGCCGGAGCGGCGGACCTGTGTCTTGGCGGTTACAGTTCGGCGGCGAAGGCGGCGAGACCGAGGGCGGTGCCGTACTCGGCCCGCGCGGGCTCGCGGCGGGTACCCTGGCCCTCGACGATGGCGTAGTTCGCGCGGTCGGCGAACAGGGCCGCGAGAATGCCGACATTCATGCGGTGGCCGCCGCAATAGGAGCGGTAGGCGCCCTGGATCGGCAGGCCGGCGAGCGCGAGGTCGCCGACGGCGTCGAGGAACTTGTGGCGGACGAACTCGTCCGGGAAGCGCAGACCCTCGGGGTTGACCACCGCGGTCTCGCCGACGGCGACCGTGTTGTCGAGGGAGGCGCCGAGCGCGAAGCCGGCCTTCCAGTAGCGCTCCACGTCCTTCATCATGCCGAAGGTACGGGCGCCCGCGATCTCCTTGCGGTAGGCGGCCGGCGTCAGGTCCATCGCCTTGCGCGAGCGGCCGATTACCGGGGATTCGAAGTCGATCTCCACGTCGAGGCGGAAGCCGCGGTCGAGCGGGCGGAGTTCGGCGAAGGCGCGGCCCTGCTCGATCCGGACCGGCTGGAGCACCTTGATCCAGCGGCGCGGGGCGCCGCAGGTCGCGACGCCGACGCTGTCGATGGCCTGGACGAAGAGGCGGGCGCTGCCGTCGAGGATCGGCATCTCGGGGCCGTCGATCTCGACCAGAGCGTTGTCGATGCCGAGCCCGTAGAGGGCGGACATCAGGTGCTCGATGGTGGCGACGGCGCCGGTCTCGTTGTCACCGATGACGGTGCAGAGCTCGGTGGCGGAGACGCAGGCGTAGTGGGCCTTGATGAGCCGGTCGTTGCCGGTGGGCGTGCCCGTGCGGAGGAAGGCGATACCGTGGTTGGCGGGGGCGGGATGGAGCGTGATCTCCGCCGGGTTCCCGGAGTGGACGCCGATGCCGGTGAGGGCCACGGACGCCTTGATGGTTGTTTGTTGGTTCGTCCGCATACCTTAGCCCTCGGCCAGGATCCTTCGCGCGACCCCTTGTGGAGGCACGATGCGTGAAGTCCGTCCGCTGCTTGAAGCCCCTGCGAGCGCTCCGGCTGTGACCGCCGTTCGCGCCTTTCGTCGTTCCGGAGAGGTGTATAGCTGCGGCGCACACCTCGGCCAAATCACGGATTCTTACGATCTGTTACAGCCACGGTTTCGCCACGATCCTTGAAAAGCCTATTACTGCCAATGCGTTAACAACGCACTAAACCCGGAACCTTACGGTTCCGGGTCTGTGGCCGAAATGTCCCAGTGACGGCTGACGCGTGGCGTCAGCCCATCAGGACGAGGCGCCTCAGTTCGCCTGACGGCGCAGGAAGGCCGGGATTTCGAGCTGATCGTCCTCCATCATCCGCGGCGGCAGGGCGCGACCCTGCGGGTCGAGGTTGCCGGCGGCAGGGCGGTATTGCGGCGCCTGGGGAGCCGGCGCGCGGACCGCGTGCTCGACGCGGGGAGCCGGGATCGACGGGGCCGGGGCGGCGGCGCGGGGGGCCGGCATCGGGGCGGCCTCGGCCTCCTCGCGGCGTCCGCCGAAGCCGACGGTGGCGAGGCGGCGCAGCAGGGTCATCCGCTTGGAGTCCGGGGCGGGCTCCGCCGCCTGCTCGTCGCCGCGGCTCTTGAGGATCTGCGCCTGGGTATGGGGCGGCAGGTCCGAGATCTGCGGCATGCGCGGCGGGCGGGCGAGCTGCGGACGCGGCGGCACGTAGGGGCCGGCGCCGAGCGGCGCGGCGTCCTGCACCGGGGCGGCCGGGGCCGGCGTCTCGTAGGCCGGGGCGGCGACGCGGGCCGGCGCCTGGGTCAGCATCACGTCGTGGTGGTGCATCATCGGGGCCGGCTCGGGCCGGAACGTGTCGGCGCGAAAGGTCTCGGCACGCATCGGCTCGGGGGCGACCGCCTCCGGCATCGCCGGACGCGGGGCGGGCACGGCTTCCGCGGCCCGCACCGGCTCGGGGGCCGGACGCTGGGCGTGGAGCGGGGCGGCGGTGGGGCTCGCGGGCGACAGGGCGGCGGACGCGCGGGCGCGGGCCTCGGCGCGCAGGCGTTCGGCCACCTCGGCGATGCGCTGCTCGGTCTGGGCGATCTCCGGGTTGTTGGGCGAATCGGCCGAGATCAGCGCCGGCTCGATGCCGGTGGCGACCACCGACACGCGGATGATGCCGTCGAGGCTCTCGTCGAAGGTGGCGCCGAGGATGATGTTGGCGTCCTGATCCACTTCCTCGCGGATGCGGGTGGCGGCCTCGTCGAGTTCGTACAGCGTCAGGTCCGAGCCGCCGGTGATCGAGATCAGCAGGCCGCGGGCGCCCTTCATCGACACCTCGTCGAGGAGCGGGTTGGCGATGGCGGCTTCCGCGGCGCGGTTGGCGCGGTTCTCGCCCGAGGCTTCACCGGTGCCCATCATCGCCTTGCCCATGCCGCGCATGATCGCGCGCACGTCGGCGAAGTCGAGGTTGATCAGGCCTTCCTTGACCATGAGGTCGGTGATGCAGGCCACACCCGAATAGAGCACCTGGTCGGCCATCGCGAAGGCGTCGGCGAAGGTGGTCTTCTCGTTGGCGACGCGGAACAGGTTCTGGTTCGGGATGACGATGAGCGTGTCGACCGCCGCCTGAAGCTCCTGGATGCCGGCCTCGGCCGTGCGCATCCGGCGCATGCCCTCGAACTGGAACGGCTTCGTCACGACGCCGACCGTGAGGATGCCCATGTCGCGGGCCGCGCGGGCGATGACCGGGGCCGCGCCGGTGCCGGTGCCGCCGCCCATGCCGGCGGTGATGAAGCACATATGCGCGCCGGACAGCTGGTCGCGGATCTCGTCGATCACCTCTTCGGCGGCGGCCGAGCCGACCTCAGGGTGCGAGCCCGCGCCGAGGCCCTGCGTGACGCCGATGCCCATCTGGATGACGCGCTCGGCCTTCGAGGAGGTGAGCGCCTGGGCGTCGGTGTTGGCCACGACGAACTCGCAGCCGAGGAGCCCCGACTCGATCATGTTGTTGACGGCGTTGCCGCCCGCGCCGCCGACGCCGAAGACGGTGATGCGGGGCTTGAGCTCGCGGATGTCGGGAGCCTGAAGAGAAATGGCCATGGTGGTCGTGCCCTTCGTGACTGCTTGAAAGATTGTCTGATCGACGCCCTGAGGACGCCTGCCCTGTTCTTTTCCCCGCCCTTCACCTTTCGGCCGGGCGGGCCGTTTTTCAGAAGCTCTCGCGGATCCAGCGACCGACCCGCGAAAAGTATCCGTCCGTTCCCGTGCCGGCGAAGGCGCCCTGCCCCCGCGGCTCGAAATGCTCCGCATGCGCGACCTGCGGGTAGACCAGCATGCCGACCGCGGCCGAGAAGGCGGGGCCCTTGGCGGCTTCCGGCAGGCCGCGGATGCCGAGCGGGCGACCGATGCGGACCTGTCCCTGGAGGATGCGCCGGGCCGTCTCCGGCAGGCCGACGAGCTGGCTCGCGCCGCCCGTGAGGATGACGCGGCGCCCGGCCTGGGCGCCGAAGCCGGCGCCCCGCAGGCGGTCGCGCACGAGTTCGAGCACTTCCTCGACCCGCGGCTTGACGATCCGCACGAGCTGCGAGCGCGGCACGTGGGAGGGGGCCTCGCCCTCGTCCTCGCCGACGCCGTGGACCGCGATCATGTCGCGCTCGTCGGACGGCGTGGCGATGGCCGAGCCGTAGAGGGTCTTGAGCCGCTCGGCGACCGAGACGCGGGTCGAGAGGCCGCGGGCGATGTCCATGGTGACGTGGTGCCCGCCGACCGCGACGGCGTCGCAATGGACGAGGTGCCCGCCGGTGAACACGCCGACGCTGGTGGTGCCGCCGCCCATGTCCACGACGACGCAGCCGAGTTCGGCCTCGTCGTCGACGAGCGCCGAGAGGCCGGCGGCGTAGGGGGTGGCGATCACGGCATCGACGCCGAGATGGCAATGCTCCACCGCGAGCATCAGGTTGCGGGCGGCGGCCGCCTCCGCGGTGACGACGTGGAGATCGACGCCGAGCGCGTCGCCGACCATGCCCGAGGGATCGATCACCGCCCCCTGGCCGTCCAGCGCGTAGCCGGTCGGCAGGGCGTGGAGCACGGCGCGGCCGGGGCTGACGCCGTGGGCGCTCGCGGTCTCCAGCACGCGCTCGACGTCGGCGCCGGTGACGGTGCCGGAGCGGACGTTCACCCGCGCCTCGAAATGCTGCGAGGCGAGGCGCCCGCCGGAGATGTTGACGATGACCGACTGGACCTCGGCCTTGGCCATCCGCTCGGCGGCGTGGACCGCGTGCCGGATCGCGCCCTCGGCGGCTTCGAGATCGACGATGGCGCCGCCCTTCAGCCCGAGCGAGCGCTGATGGCCGATGCCGATGATGCGGGCGAGGTGCGTGCGGCCCCGCAGGGTCGAGACCGCCTCGGCCGGCTGCAACTCGGCGATGAGGCACACGACCTTGCTGGTGCCGATGTCGAGCACCGACATCGTCGCGCTCCGCCGGGCGGAGAGCGGCTTCAGGCGCGGCGTGAGGCAGTGGGGGGTCTGCATCGGACGCTACTCGGCGAGAACACGGCGGGAAACGGAGCGGAGGGCAGTGCGGGGGGACGCGCTCATGTCGGCGTCGCCTTCTTCGGCTTCTTGCGGCTCTCGGCGCGGGCAGCGGCCGCCTCCTCGGTGAGGCGCACCACGATGCGGTCGGCCATGCGCAGATCGACGGCGATGATGTCCCGCTCGAGGATGCGGTTCTCGCGCTCGATCCGCACGAGCCGGGTCAGCGCCTCGGCCGCCCCCGTCTCGGGCAGGCGGATGTCGACGCCGTCGAGCTTGAGCGTCCAGCGCCGGCCCGACACGAAGGTGCCGGCCTTGATGCGGGTCCCCAGCGTTCCGGCGGCCTCGATCAGCGCGAGGTATTCGGGCAGACGGGCGTTGGCCCCCTCGCCCACCACCAGCGGCAGGTTGACGTAGCGCTCGTCGCGCATCTCGTCGATCACGGTGCCGTCGGCGGCGATCACCTGGATCTCGCCGTTGCGCTGCCACAGGGCGGCGGGCTCGCGCTCGACCTGATTGATCACGATCTCGTTGGGATAGAGCTTGCGCACCGACACGCTGGCGATCAGCGGCTCGGCGAGCAGACGCTCGCGCGCCTTGTCGAGGTCGAGGAACGGCACGGAGGAGCGCCAGTCGATCCCGGCGGCGGAGAGAACCTCGCGCTCGTACATCCGCGAGATGCCGGTGATCGTCACGCGCTCGACGCCGAAGCCCGCGATACGCGCGGCGATGTCGAGGGGCCGCCCGTTCTCGACGACGAAGGCGTCGTAGCGCCCGCTCGCCACGAAGCCGGCGAGCGCCAGGATTCCGGAGAGGCCGGAGACCAGCGCGATGCCGGCGAGCCGCGGCACGCGCTGCTCGATCGGCGCGGCCGCGCGCAGGCGCCGGGCGGAGAACCGCCGCAGGAACCGGGGCAGTCGCATCCGGAACCCCGCGGGGGCTCCGCCGCTTCCGACGCCGGAAGCGTTCAGCGACTGAGAGAAGCGTCCTCCACCATCCATCGGACGAGTTCACCGAAACTCAGGCCTGCGTGGGCCGCGATCTCCGGCACAAGGCTCGTCTGGGTCATGCCGGGCTGCGTGTTGACCTCCAGCACGACGAGGGCGCCGGTTCCTCCCGGCGTGTCGTCGTAACGTAGGTCGGCACGGCTGACGCCACGGCATCCCAGTGCTTGATGCGCCGTTAACGCCAACTCTTGGACACGCTGGTAAACATTTAGTTTAAGATCGGCGGGAAGGACGTGGATCGACCCCCCTCCGGCGTACTTCGCGTCGAAGTCGTACCACTCCCCCGAGACCGGCTTGATCTCGGTGACGCCCAGCGCCCGGTCGCCGATCACGGCGCAGGTCAGCTCGCGGCCGGCAACGTAAGTCTCTGCAAGGACTTCCTCGCCGTAGGTCCATTCGTCGGAGGCGAGGATCTGGGGCGGATGCGAGCGCCCGTCGCGCACGATGATGACCCCCATGGAGGAGCCCTCGGCGATCGGCTTCACGACGTACGGGGGAGTTAACGGGTGTGACTTCGCCGCATCATGACGGTTAACGACGCGGCCCTCCGGCACCGAGACTCCGGCCGCCCGCATGACCGTTTTGGCACGCTCCTTGTGCATGGCGAGCGCCGAGGCCAGCACGCCGGAATGGGTGTAGGGAATCTTCAGGATTTCGAGCAGGCCCTGGATCGTCCCGTCTTCGCCCGCCGGCCCGTGCAGCGCGTTGAGCGTCACGTCGGGCGCGAGCGCGGTCAGCACGGTGGCGATGTCGGGTCCGACATCGACCGGCGTGACCCGGAACCCCTCCTCCTCCAGCGCGCGGGCGCAGGCATTGCCGGAGCGGAGCGAGATTTCCCGCTCGGAGGACCAGCCGCCCATCAGGACGGCGACGTGCTTGGACATCGGCTTGACCCTTTCAGGCCTGTTTCGGCGCACGCGGCGCCCGGTGATGGGTGAAGGACATTCAGGTGTCTTCCCCGAGGACGCGCGGGCCGCGCATGGCGAGGCCATCCTCGACGGTGACACCGTGCCGCCGGAGCCCGGCGAAGAACGTCGAAAAATCCGGGCGTCGGAAGCGGGTGGCGCCGGATTGCTCGAACGACGTGGCGTCGAACAGCATCACCGACGGCTCTGCGGTCTCGCCGTAGTCCAGGCAGAGCCAGAGGTCGGAGCCGTGGCTGCTGATCGGGATGAGGCGGTCGATCCCCGGCAGGACGGCGCACCAGGATTCGTCCTCGTCGCCGAAATCGATCCCGTCCCCGATCGCGCCGAGGGTTTCCAGCCACTCCAGGGCGGTCAGGCCGAGGCCGGGCAGCACCGTTCGCCAGGCTTCGTCGGCCTCGCGCAAAGCCGCCTCGCCCTCGAACCGCAGGGGGGCGTCCCGGACGTCGGTGGCGAGGAAGAAGTCCGTCGGGCCGCCGTTCCGGAGCCGATAGAGTTCCCGGAGCGTCGCGGGCAGGCTCACCCCGAGGCGGGTTTCCGCCGCGCGGATCGCCGCTTCCGCCTCGTCCGCCCAACCGGTGACCGGCGCGCGCCCTTCGAAGAACGTCGCGACGGTCGGGGGCTCGGGATCGATGAGGCGCAGCGGCTCCGGCGATGGGGCACGGTCCCGAAGGGCGACGAAGCGCGCAGTGAGGCGCTCTTCCGCCGCCCCGCGGCGAAGCCGCAGGGCATCGTAGGCCTCCGAGGAGACGTGGGCACCGGGCTGGGCGGCGTCCCATTCGCGGTCGAAACGGCCCCGCAGGCGGAGGATGTCGCCGCCCGTCCGCGCCGCATCGGCGCCCGCGACGACGTCGTCGATGAGCCGGCCGAGATGCGCGGCGACGGCTGAGGGGTCGGTCAAGGCCATGGGCGCTCCTTCCTCCGATCTCGCCTTCGATTTCGATACGGCGATGCGTCAGGCCGGCGACGCCTCGACGCCGATCCGCTTGATCTCCCAATGCAGCGCGACGCCGGACGATTCGCGCACCCGGCGGCGGACTTCCTCGCCGAGGCCCTCGATGTCGGCCGCCGTGGCGCCGCCGCGGTTGATCAGGAAGTTGCAGTGCATCTCCGAGACCTGGGCCCCCCCCAGGGTCAGCCCGCGGCAACCGGCGGCGTCGATGAGCTGCCAGGCCTTGCCACCCTCCGGATTCTTGAAGGTCGATCCGCCGGTGCGCTCGCGGATCGGCTGGGCGGCCTCGCGGGCGGCGGTGACCCGCTCCATCTCGGCCTCGATCTCTTCGCGGTCACCGGGACGGCCCTGGAACGTCGCGCTGGTAAAAATCACGTCGTCGGGGGCCGAGGAATGGCGGTAGCGGAATCCCATCTCGGCATGGGTGAAGGCTCGGGCTTCCCCCTTGCGGTCGATGCCGCGGGCCTGCGTCAGTACGTCGGTGGTCTCGCCGCCATGCGCCCCGGCGTTCATGCGCAGTGCCCCCCCGACCGAGCCGGGGATGCCGCGGAAGAAGGCGAGCCCGTCGAGGGACGCCTCCGCCGCCGCCTTGGCCAGCCGCATGTCGGGCACCGCGGTGCCGGCCCGTAGGGTCTCGCCGTCGATCGCGACCGAGCCGAACGCCTTGCCGCCGAGCCGGATCGTCACGCCGGGAATGCCGCCGTCGCGCACGATCAGGTTCGAGCCGAGCCCGATCACAGTGACCGGAACCGCCGGATCGAGGGCGGCGAGGAAGACGGACAGGTCCTCCTCGTCGGCCGGGCTGAACAAAACCTGCGCCGGCCCGCCGACGCGGAACCACGTGAGGTCGGCGAGCGACTGATTCTCGAGGAGCCGGCCGCGAAGGTTCGGCGCGGCGGCGCGGATGGCGTCGGTGAGGTTCAAAGTCATGCTAGCCTGTCGCCTGAAGCGGGCGGAATCGACGGGAGGCGGGTTTGGGCAGGAGCGTCGTCTTCACCCGCGCCGCCGCGCGGTCTTTCAGCCGGATGCCGCGCAATACCGAGGAATTGATCCGCGGCAAGCTCCGTCAGCTCGCCGAAGACCCCGCCGCACTCGCCAACAACGTCAAAGCCCTCAAGGGTGGGGAAGAACGCTACCGCTTGCGGATCGGCGATTGGCGGGCGGTCTTCACCCTTGAAGCGGATCGGATCATTGTCCACGACATCGGCCCGCGGGGCTCGATCTATGGATAGGAGCGGCCCGATGACCATCGTGCGCACCCGGACCCCGTCGGGCGAGGCGATCGTGATCCTGCCCGAGGCCGAGTTCGAGCGGCTGCGGGACCTCGCCGAGGACACGCTCGATGCCCGCGCCGTCGATGCGTCCGAAGCGCGCCTGCAAGCCGGCGCAGAGGAGTTAATGGATGAGGCCGACCTCGATGCCCTGCGCGCCGCGCCGAGCTCGCTGACTTTCTGGCGCGAGCGTCGCGGCATGGCGGCGAGCGCACTGGCGCAGGCCGCGGCCATCGAGCCGGAGCGTCTGGCGGCCATCGAGCGGGGCGAGCGCATGCCTGACGCCGCGCTCAACGTGCAGCTTGCAAAAATCCTCGGCGTGGATGCCGAGGATTTGGCGCCGGAGCCGGCCGGGGCGTGAGACCGGCTCACGCGCCTCACCCCTTCAACGCCGCCAGCTCCCCCGGCAGTGCATAGGCCCACTGCGTGATCGTGCCGGCGCCCAGGCACACCACGTAATCGCCCGCCTGCGCCCGTCCGGCGACCAACCCGGCCAGTTCCTCCGGCGCGTTCAGCGCCAGCGCGTCGCGGTGGCCGCGCGATTTCAGGCCGGCGACCAGCGAATCGCGGTCGAAGCCCTCGATCGGCGCCTCGCCCGCCGCGTAGACGGGGGCGACGATGACCGTGTCGGCGTCGTTGAAGCAGGTGCAGAAATCCTCGAACAGGGATTGCAGCCGGGTGTAGCGGTGCGGCTGCACCACGGCGACGACGTTGCCGTCGGTCGAGGCGCGAGCGGCCCGCAGGACGGCCGCGATCTCCACCGGATGGTGGCCGTAATCGTCGAAGATTGTCGCGCCGTTCCACTCACCCGTGCGGGTGAAGCGGCGCTTGACGCCGCCGAAGCCGGACAGCGCCTTGCGGATCGCGTCCTCGGAGACGCCGAGTTCGTGGGCGACGGCGAGCGCCGCGGTGGCGTTGAGCGCGTTGTGCTTGCCCGGCATCGGCAGGACGAGGTCCTGCATCTCCAGGCGGAAGCCGGGGCGGCGGTCGCGGATCATCACCCGGAAGCGGCTCTGGCCGCCCTTCAGGTCGATGTCGAGGAGGCGCACGTCGGCCTGCGGGTTCTCACCGTAAGTGATGATGCGCCGGTCCTCGATATGGCCGACGAGATCCTGCACGATCGGGTGGTCGATGCACATCACCGCGAAGCCGTAGAACGGGATGTTGTCGATGAAGCGCCGGAAGGCGTCCTTGATCGCGTCGAACGAGCCGAAATGGTCGAGATGCTCGGGGTCGATGTTGGTGACGATGGCGACGTCCGCCGGCAGCTTGAGGAAGGTGCCGTCGGATTCATCGGCCTCCACCACCATCCAGTCGCCCGCGCCCATGCGGGCGTTGGTGCCGTAGGCGTTGATGATGCCGCCGTTGATCACCGTCGGGTCGAGGTTGCCGGCGTCGAGCAGGGTGGCGACGAGCGAGGTCGTGGTGGTCTTGCCGTGGGTGCCGGCCACCGCGACGCAGGACTTGAAGCGCATCAGTTCGGCGAGCATCTCGGCGCGGCGCACGACGGGCAGGCGGCGCTCGCGCGCCTCGACCAGTTCCGGGTTGTCGCGGCGGATCGCGGTGGAGACCACGACGAGGGCGGCATTCTCGACGTTCTCGGCCTTGTGCCCGACGAAGGTGCGGATGCCCTTCTCGGCCAGCCGCCGGACGTTGGCGTTGTCGTTCGCGTCCGAGCCCTGCACGGTGTAGCCGAGATTGGCCATCACCTCGGCGATGCCGGACATGCCGATGCCGCCGATGCCGATGAAGTGGATGGGGCCGAGCTTTTCGGGCAGCTTCATGTGACGGAGCCTTCGAGAGCCTTGAGGCGCAGCGGCGCCTTCCGGCTGGATCAGGTTGCTGCGGCCGTTTCCACCACCACGGCGGCGAGGCGGTCGGCGGCGTCGAGGATGCGGGCGGTTTTGGCCGCCGCCGCCGCCTCGGTCAATTTTCGCGGCGCGCCGAACAGATCGACGAGTTCCGCGGCGAGGCGGTCGGGGGTGAAGGCGCTCTGCTGGATCGAGAGCGCCGCGCCGATCCCGGCGAGCGTCGCGGCGTTGGCGGCCTGATCCTGATCGAGCGCCCCGGGCAGCGGCACGAGGATCGCCGGGCGGCCGATCGCGGCGAGTTCGGAAACGGTCGAGGCGCCGGAACGGGCAACGACGAGATGGGCGGCGGCCATGCGGCCGGGCAGATCCTTGAAGAACGGCGCCGCCTCGATCCCGCCGAGCCCCATCGCCAGATAGCGGTTCTGCACCGCGGTGAGGTCCTCGGGCCGGGCCTGCTGCACGAGGTGGAGCCGGGCGCGCAGGTCGCCCGGCAGCTTTTCGAGGGCCGCGGGCACGACCTCGCTCATCACGCGGGCGCCCTGGCTGCCGCCGAACACGAGGAGGCGCAGGGGCGCATCGTTATCCAGCGACGGGTAAGGCGTGTCGGCGACGGAAAGCACCGCCGGGCGGATCGGGTTGCCGGTGTGGACGCGGCGCGCGGTGGCCTTCTCCGGCACGCCGCGCACGTCCGCGAAGCCGGTGGCGATGACGCGGGCGCCCTTAGCGAGAAAGCCGTTGGCCCGGCCCATCACGGCGTTCTGCTCGTGCAGGATGGTCGGCACCTTGAGGAGCTGCGCGGCCAGCATCGGCGGCACGGTCGGGTAGCCGCCGAAGCCCACGACGGCGGCCGGGTTGAGCTGGCGCACGGCGCGGGCCGCCTGCCCGAAGCCACGCCCCAACGTCGCAAACGCGCCGGCGCGCCGCAGCACCGAGCGGCCCGAGGGCGTGGCCGAGGCGATGGTGACGATCTGCTCGGCCGGGAAGTCGCCCGCGATCGAATCGACCCGCGCGTCGGTGGCGAGCGCGACGCGGATGCCGCGCGCCTTCAACGCGTAGGCGAGGCTCTGCGCGGGAAACAGATGGCCGCCGGTGCCGCCGGCGCAGACCAGAACGAGTGGCGTGAAAACGGTCACTGCATGATCCCCGGAACCGCCGACGGCAATGTGCCGGGCGGGCGCTGGCTCATCATCGTGGTGCGCGGGCGCTTGCGGGTGAGCGCCACGAGGAAGCCCATGCCGAGCGACAGCGAGATCAGCGACGAGCCGCCGTAGGAGACGAACGGCAGGGTCATGCCCTTGGCCGGCATGAGCTGCGTGTTCACCGCCATGTTGATGCAGGCCTGGAGGCCGAACAGGGTGGTCAGACCGGTGATGGCGAGCCTCGAAAAGGTGTCGTCGGTGCGACGCGCGAGCTTGAGCCCGCGCATGACGATGTAGGCGAAGAGCGCCACGAGGCCCAGGCACACCAGCACGCCGAATTCCTCGCCGGTGACGGAGAAGATGAAGTCGGTGTGTGCGTCGGGCAGGTGGCGCTTGGCCACGCCCTCGCCCGGCCCGGTGCCGAACCAGCCGCCGGAATTGAACGATTCCCGCGACCAGAACTCCTGGAAGCTGTCGCCCGAATCGCGGTCCATGAAGCGGTTGATGCGCTCGCGCACGTGGTGGAGGAAGGTGTAGGCGGCAAACACGCCGGTGAGCCCGAGCGCGCCGAGGCCCGCGACCCAGAACCAGTGCAGGCCGGCGACGAAGAACAGCGCGCACCACACCATGGTGATCAGCATGGTCTGGCCGAAATCGGGCTGGAGAATCAGCGGCACGATGGTGACGGGCAGGAGCAGGATGGCGAGCAGCCCGCCCGGCATGTCGCGCCGCTGCGCCCCTTCCGAGAACGCCCAGGCGGCCACCACGACGAAGGCGGGCTTCACGAACTCGGAGGGCTGCAGGCCGAAAGAGCCGAACTGGATCCAGCGATGCGCGCCCTTGATCTCCGGGCCGAACTTGCCCGCCGCGATGCAGAGCGCGACGCCGACGAGCCACGTCACCAGCGCGAAGCGCCGGATGTGGCGCACCGACAGGAACGAGACCGCGATGATGAGGAGGATCGTCGGCGCGAGATAGAGCGCCTGACGGTTGAGGAAGTAGAAGGTCGGCAGGCCGATGCGCTCGGCCACCGGCGGGCCGCCGCCCATCAGGAAGACGAGGCCTGCCACCATCAGGCAACCGAGACCCGCGAGCAGGCCGCGATCCACCGTCCACCACCAATCGGCCAGGGGGCTGCGTTCGGCGCGCGACATCATGGCGGGGCTCGACTCCGAGGGCGCTTCATCCCGCGACGAGACACGGGCGGCCCGCCCTGATCGTGGTCTGTAAGGGTTAACGGTCTGTTGCCTGCGGCGCAGAGATTGGGCTGGCTGCAAATCCCCCTGCCGTCATTCCGGGCGCGAAGCGAACCCGGGATCCACGACCGGCCGCGACGGTTCGACTGCAACCGGGCACCGTGCATCACGGCCGCCATCCCGGGTTCCGCTGCGCGGCCCCGGAACGACGGCCGTTGAGGGTGAAGGTCGACCGCTGGCGTCGAAGGTCAGCTAAAAACAATCACCCAGCCATGCAGATCCGCGCGCATCCGCCGCTTTGCGCAGGCGCGGTCGCGTGATACTGGCCCCTGCCAACCCGATCCCGCTGGCCGAACGCTTCGGCCGGCGCCGTTCTCGTCACCGGAGTTGGTTCATGGCCCGTATCAGCGCAGATTCGATCATCGAGGGCCTCACCTTCGACGACGTGCTGCTGCGCCCCGCCGCCTCGTCGGTGATGCCGACCGAGGTGAACGTCGCCACGCGGCTGACCCGCACCATCCAGCTCAACCTGCCGATCATCGCCTCCGCCATGGACACGGTGACGGAGGCGCCCATGGCGATCGCCATGGCGCAGAACGGCGGTCTCGGCGTCATCCACCGCAACCTCGAGCCGGCCGAGCAGGCCGAGCAGGTCCGCCTCGTCAAGAAGTACGAGTCGGGCATGGTGCTCAATCCGATCACCATTCACCCCGACGAGACGCTGGCCGACGCGTTCGACGTAATGAAGAAGAACCGGATTTCCGGCATCCCGGTGGTCGAGCGCGGCCCCAACGGCTCGCGCGGCAAGCTCGTCGGCATCCTGACGAACCGCGACGTGCGCTTCGCCACCAAGACCGGCCAGCCGGTGGCCGAGCTGATGACCCGTGATCGGCTCATCACGGTCCGCGAGGGCGTGACCCAGGACGAGGCCAAGCGCCTGCTGCACCAGTTCCGCATCGAGAAGCTGCTCGTGGTCGACGACCACTATCGCTGCATCGGCCTCATCACCGTCAAGGACATCGAGAAGCAGGTCACCTACCCCAACGCCGTCAAGGACGAGCAGGGGCGCCTGCGCGTCGCCGCCGCCACCACCACGGGCGATGCCGGCTTCGAGCGGGCCGAGCGCCTGATCGATGCGGGCTGCGACGTGGTCGTGGTCGACACCGCCCACGGCCATTCCCGCAAGGTGCTCGACAGCGTCGCGCGGGTGAAGCAGCTCTCCAACGCCGTTCAGATCATCGCGGGCAACGTCGCGACCGCCGAGGGCGCCCGCGCGCTGATCGATGCGGGCGCCGACGCGATCAAGGTCGGCATCGGGCCGGGCTCGATCTGCACCACCCGCATCGTCGCGGGCGTCGGCGTGCCCCAGCTCACCGCGCTGATGGAGGCGGTCGAGGCCGCTCAGGGCGCGGACGTGCCGGTGATCGCCGACGGCGGCATCAAGTTCTCGGGCGACCTCGCCAAGGCGATCGCGGCCGGCGCGTCGGTCGCGATGCTCGGCTCGTTGCTCGCGGGCACCGACGAGGCACCGGGCGAGGTCTTTTTGTATCAAGGTCGCTCGTACAAGAGCTACCGCGGCATGGGCTCGGTGGGCGCCATGGCCCGCGGCTCCGCCGACCGCTACTTCCAGGCCGAGGTCAGCGACACCCACAAGCTCGTGCCGGAGGGCATCGAGGGGCAGGTGCCGTACAAGGGCCCGGTGGCCGCCGTGCTGCACCAGCTCGCGGGGGGGCTCCGCGCCGCCATGGGCTATGTCGGCGCCGCGACCGTGCCGGAGTTCCAGGAGCGGGCGCAGTTCGTCCGCATCACCAATGCGGGCCTGCGCGAGAGCCACGTCCACGACGTGACCATCACCCGCGAGAGCCCGAACTACCCGAGCCGGTGAACGTCGCTACAGCCAGATCAGGCTGACGACGAGGATCGTGCATTCGAAGGCAAGCAGCGTCCCGAGGATGTAGGGCACCCAGTGCTCGCGCTCCTCGAACGGGTCCGCCGGGTCGTCTTCGATCATCATCGCCCGTCTCCCCTCCGTGCATGAGGGGTAGACGGGGCGAATCCGGGCGACGTTGACGTAGATTAGGCCACCTGCCGGAAACACTTTTTTACGAAATGAAAGACTCCGCGAGCCGGCGAGGCCGCGGAGCTGAAGTCTCGGGAGAAACCGGCCCCGGCGGCGCAGCCCATGGTGCGGCGCCGAAGTCGAACCGGGTGAGCCACCCGGCACGGCCCAACGTCATCCGAAGGGCTGCACGCGATCATTCACATGGATTGAGCGTCGCCAACGTTTCTCGGCGATCGACGGCACGGTCTTCTGCGAAGATTGGCGGATATTGCAGGCCAAGCCGCGTCACAGCCCCGGCAGGCGACCGAGATCGAGCCGGCCCGTATCCACGCTGCCGAGGCGGGCGAAGCGGCGCTCGATCGAGTCGGCGTAGCCCGCGAGCGTCCGGTGCCAGCCGTGGGCCTGCGCCTCCAGACCGGAGAAACCGCCGTAGGCGTCGGGGCCCGCGGCCACGCGGGACGCCGCCCGCGCCGGCCGGTCGAGGCGGGCGACCCGCGCGGTGCGGCGCGGCTCGGCGCGCGGCGTGGCGGCGGCCTCCTGGCGTGGAAGCCGCGGCGCGGTGCTGCGACGCTCCCCATCGGCGCGGGCGACGCGCACCGGCGTAGCGGCCTCCGCGGGCTTCGGCGCCGCGGCCGTGCGGGTCTTGGCGTCGGCCGCGTCGAACATCGCCCGGCAACCAGGGCTGAGTCGCTCGCGCTCGCGCCCGAGGCAGGCGGCGGTGCGGCCGGGATCGGGGATCGACGAGGCGCAGAGCCGGAACGCATCCGGCCCGCAGGCGGCGCGCTGCGCCTCCGTCCCCTGCGCGAGTGCGGGCGAGGCTGCCAGCAGCGGCAGGAGCAGGGCGAGCTTCGGGATGGTGGTCAAGAGCGTGCCTCCGTTCACAGATATGGACGGGGCCCTCGCGTCGCCGACGGCCCCGGACGGTTCGGGTCACCGCCCGGCCTCGCGGCGGCGGTGTGAGCCGACAGGAGACCACAGCCTCGCGGTCCAACGCAAATCACAGGCGGCGTGAACGGGTTAGCTGAGCCGTAAGCCCCGTCGCAGCCTGCGCCGCGACGGGGCCGGCCCCTACTTCGTGATCTTCACCGAGACCGGGTCGCTCGACGGAAAGGTCTCCTCCAGGGCCTCGTCGAGGCGCTCGTTGGCCTTGTCCTGCCGGTTCTCGGGGTTGGCCTTGTCGCCCTTGCCGTCCTGGCGGAAGCCCGCGGCCTTGGGGTCGTCCTTCTGCGGGGTCTGGTCGGTCATCCGGTCTCTCGCATGTGCTGCGCCGCGCGTCCGGCGGCGGGGATGCGGGGTCAACGCGGCGGGGCGGCGGGGTGTTTCGTCATCGCCGACGCATCGGATGCGATCTGTTTACCGAACGACAGGGGGTTTGCCGCCATCCTCGCGGCCCCGGCCGGTTGGGAAGCGCCCATGCACGTCGTGATCCTGGCCGAGTTCGCCGCCGCCAGCGGGGGCGCCGAGAAGGTGGCGGTGGAATCCGCCCGCGGCCTCGCCGAGGCCGGCGCGCGCGTCAGCTTCATCCAGGCGGTGGACGGGCCGGTCGATCCGCTGCTCGACCATCCGGGCGTGCAGCGCATCGCTTTGGGCCTGCCCGACGTGTGGTCCCTGCCCGCGTGGCGCGGCGCGGTGAGCGGCATCTGGAACGGCGAGGCCGCGCGGCGGCTGACAGTCGCCCTCGCCGCGCTGCCCGAGCCGGTCGATTGCCTGCACCTGCACCAGTGGAGCCGCGCCTTCTCGCCGGCCGTGCTGCCGGTACTGCTGGCGCAGTCCGCGCCGCTGGTCCTGACGCTGCACGACTACTTTATGGCCTGCCCCAACGGCGTCTATTACCGTTTCGACCGGGACGAGCCCTGCGCCTTGCGGCCGATGTCGGCCGCTTGCCTCGCCGCCCCGTGCGATCCGAAGAGCCGGCTGCACAAGGCGGTGCGGGTCGGGCGCGCCGGGGCGCTGCGGATCGCGGCCGGCGCCGAGCCCCTCGACGTGATCCATGTCTGCGACGCGAGCCGCGGCCGGATGGCGGAGATGCTGGCGGGCCGGCCCTTGCGCCATTACCGCATCGACAACCCCGTGCGGGTGGCCCACGACACCCCGGCCGAGCCCGAGCGGGGCGACGCGGTCGCCTATGTCGGGCGGCTGACGGCCGAGAAGGGCGCCGACCTCGTGGCCGAGGCCGCCCGCCGCGCTGGGCTGCCGGCCCTGTTCATCGGCGCCGGCCCGCTGGAGGATTTTTTACGCGCACAAGGTGCGGAAATCATCGGCTGGCGCAGCCCGGCTGAGGTGGCGGCGATCCTGCGGGTGCGGGCGCGGGCGGTCTGCGCGCCCTCGCGCTGGTACGAGACCGGACCGCTGACGATCTACGAGGCCTTGGCGCAGGGCATTCCGGCCATCGCCTCGAACCGCTCGGGCGCAGCGGAAAAGGTGCGGCACGGCGAGACCGGGCTCGTGGTCGAGCCGGAGGCCGGGGCGCTGGCCGAGGTTTTTCGGGTTCTGAAGGACGACGCCGTGGTCGCGCGGTTCGGCCGGGCCGCGCATGCCGCCTATTGGCAGGCGCCACCGACGCTCGGCGCCCATGCGCGGGCGCTGCTCGAACTCTACCGGCGACTGGTGGATGAAACCTCCGAGCGGCGAAGCGGCCGGAATGGAAATCTCAACGAAGGCACGGCTGTCGCTGCGATGCAGTGACGGATCGATTTTCGCGGCCGCGAAACGGTTGGCCGAGATGGATTTCGTCATTATAGTGCCGCTCGCACGGCCCTACGTGGACGGTGCGCGGACGCGCGCTCTTAAGTTTCCGTTATTGGAATCAGTAGCATAGCCGCTTCATGCCGGCCGGCTTTATCGGCCTGGTTACTCGCTTGACTTTCATGTTGCATCGCAACATAAAAGGCGCGGGCCGGTCATCCGACACGGAAGGCGCCCCGCTCAAGGCGGCGCCCCGATCTCCCGGTCCGACCAGGCAGGAGAGCGACATGAACACCCCGAATTTCGAGATCCCCACCGAGTTCCGCAACTTCGCCGACAAGAGCGTCGATCAGGCCCGCAACGCCTTCGGCACCCTCCTCAACGGCGCCGTGAAGACCTCGGAGCAGCTCCGCACCTCGTCCGACACGGTCCAGTCGACCCTGCACGCCGCCGTGCTGAAGGGCCTCGACCACGCCAAGACCAACGCCGACACCACCTTCGACTACGCCCAGCGCGTCGTTCGTGCGAAGGACGTGCGCGAGGCCTTCGAGATCCAGTCGGAGTTCGTGAAGACCCAGTTCGCCGCGATCCAGGCCCAGTTCAAGGAGTACGGTGCCCTCGCTCAGAGCGCCGCCCGCTAAAGGGTTCACGCCTCCCGGCCCCGCCGGGATGCGATCGGCGTGAGCCGACGGGCCCGTCCTGAAGGCGTCATGCCTTGACGCACCGCTCTCCCACGGCGCCCCGGACCCGCTCCGGGGTGGCCGGTGGGAGCGAATGTTTGACCGAGGAGTGAAGTCCATGTCGTCGAGCCGCCGCAGAGGACGTTCGTCGGGATCGCCCGCCACGGGTCGCCCGGCCGCCGCCTTGGACGATGCGCCGGAGGCTGTCGCGGCCGAGGCGACCCAGGATTCGGTGCCCGTCGAGGCCGACGAGACCGAGACCGCCGCGATCCCCGAGATTTCCGCCGAAACCTCGCCCGAAACGGTGCAGGCCGCCGTCGCCGAGAGCGTGACCGAGGCCGCGGAGCAGACGGTTGAGACGGTCGAGGCGGTTCAGGACGAGACCGCCGCGACCGTCGCCGAGGCGACCGAGCAGACGGCCAACGCGGTCGAGCAGGCAGCGGAAACGGTCGAGGCCGCGCAGGCCCAGACCGTTGAGCCGGCGACCGAGACGGTCGATCAGGTCGCCGAGAGCGCGATGACGCTGGCCGCCGTGCCGCTCGCTGCCGTCGAGGCCGCCACCGAGGCGAGCCGCGCCCCGCTCACGGCTGCCGAGTCGTCGGCGAAGTCGCTGACCGAGGCGGTGGGCGCGCGCTTCACCTTCATCCCGACCTTCGAGCCGTTGAACGAGATCAACGCGACCCTGATGGCTTTCGCTCGCGGCGAGGGCGAGGCGGCGGTGGCGCATCTCCAGGCGTTGACGAAGGCGAAATCCCCGGCCGAGGCGATCCGCCTTCAGGTGAGCGAGTTCCAGCGCGCCGCCGACGCCTCGCTGACCTGCTTCAGCCACATCCTGCGCAGCGCCAACCGCTTCAGTGGCCCCACCCGCTGGAACTGATCTTTTTCGATTGGACCAAGCAAAAACCCCGCACCGTCCGGTGCGGGGTTTTTGCGTTTCAGGATGGTCGCTTCGCGTGTTGTCCCGTCATTGCGAGGCGGAAACCGAGCACGGAAAAACGAGCCCTCCCTGGTCGGTGAGACCAGGGAAGGCTCGGGTGCTCAGCCGCCGAACAAACGCTTGATGCCGGCGAGCAGGCCGCCGCTGCGGGCGGGCTCCGGCGTCGTCGCGGTGGCAGCCGGGGGAGCTTCCGTCTTGGCCGGGACGGCAGAGGCTTGGATGAGGCCGAGTGCGGCGGTATCCGTGGTCTCGCGGTCGATCAGGATCAGGCTGCCGGTGTCCCGGTTTTCCAAGTAGGGGTCGACGGCGATCTGGCGGTCGAGTTGGAGCGTCACGTCGCCGATGTCGTTGACCGCGAGTCGGTCGGTCGCCCCGGCCTGCCCCGTCTCCGGGTCGATCCGGCGATGGATGGCCGCGATGCGGGCATTGACGACCTGCGTGCCGACCTTGGCCCACAACTCCGCGCCCACCGCCAACTCGCTCTCGGCGGCCCAGAACAGGCGCACCTCGATGCGGTCGGTTAGCGTCAGTGGCGCGTCGGCGGTCGCGATCACCGCGCCGCGGGAAGCGTCGATCTCGTCGGCGAGCACCAGCGTGACCGACTGGCCCTCGCTGGCACGCGGGAGGTCGCCGTCGGCGGTGAAGATGCGCGCGACCGTCGAGGATTTTCCGGATGGGGCGACGGTGACGCGGTCACCGGGCACCACCGAGCCGGAAGCGATCAAACCGGAGAAGCCGCGGAAATCCGAGTTCGGCCGGTTGACCCACTGCACCGGCAGGCGGAAGGCGGCGGCGCGCTCCTCCGACTTCACCGGCACCTCTTCGAGGTAGCGCAGCAGCGGAACGCCGTCGTACCAAGGCGCGGCGGCGCCCGGCAGCACGACGTTGTCGCCGTTCTTGGCCGAGAGCGGAATCGCTCGCACTTCCGCGAAGTTCAGCGGCGCGGCGAAGCTGGCGAAGCCGGCCACGATCTCGTCGAAGCGGTTCTGCGACCAGCCGATCAGGTCCATCTTGTTGATGGCCAAGACCACCCGGTGGATGCCGAGCAGCGAGACCAGCAGCGCGTGACGCCGGGTCTGGCGCGTCAGGCCCTGGCGGGCATCGACGAGAATCACGGCGACGTCCGCGGTCGAGGCGCCAGTCGCCATATTGCGGGTGTACTGCTCGTGGCCGGGGGTGTCGGCGACGATGAAGGAGCGCGCTTCCGTCGAGAAGAACCGGTAGGCGACGTCGATGGTGATGCCCTGCTCGCGTTCGGCCTGGAGACCGTCGACGAGGAGCGCGAGATCGACCTCGCCCCCTTGCGTGCCGTGCTTGCGCGAATCGCGCTGGAGCGCCGTCACCTGATCGTCGAAGATCTGCTTGGTGTCGTGCAGCAGGCGACCGATCAGGGTCGACTTGCCGTCGTCCACCGAGCCGCAGGTGATGAAGCGAAGCACCTCCTTGGACTGGTGCGCCCGCAGGAAGGCGTCGTAGCCGAACGCCTCGGGTGACTGATGGATGGTCATCAGAAGTAGCCCTCCTGCTTCTTGCGCTCCATGGCGCCGGCGCCGTCCTTGTCGATGACGCGGCCCTGCCGCTCCGAGGTGCGGGCCGCCAGGGTCTCGCCGATGATCTCGGGCAGGCTCGCGGCCGGGCTCTCGACCGCGCCGGTCAGCGGGTAGCAGCCGAGCGTGCGGAACCGGACCTGACGCATCTGCGGGGTCTCGCCGGCTTCGAGCGGAAACCGGTCGTCATCGACCATGATGAGCTGGCCGTCGCGCTCCACCACCGGTCGCTCGGCGGCGAAGTAGAGCGGGACGATCGGGATTTTTTCTTGCTCGATGTAGAGCCAGATATCGAGTTCGGTCCAGTTCGAGAGCGGGAACACGCGGAAGGACTCGCCGCGCCGCTTCTTGAAATTGTAGAGGTGCCACGGCTCGGCGCGCTGGCGCTTGGGGTCCCAGCGGTGCTGGCCGTTGCGGAGCGAGACGATGCGCTCCTTGGCGCGGGAAGCCTCCTCGTCGCGCCGCGCGCCGCCGAAGGCCGCGTCGAACTTGTGCTTATCGAGCGCCTGACGCAGGGCCTGCGTCTTCATCACGTCGGTATGCACCTCGGAGCCGTGGCTCACCGGGCCGATGCCTTTGGCGAGCCCGTCCTGGTTGGTGTGGACGATGAGGTCGAGGCCGAGTTCCTTCACGCGGCTGTCGCGGAAGGCGATCATCTCGCGGAACTTCCACGTCGTGTCGATGTGCATCAAGGGAAACGGCAACCGCCCCGGCGCGAACGCCTTGAGGGCGAGGTGCAGCAGCACCGAAGAGTCCTTGCCGATGGAGTAAAGCATCACCGGGTTCTCGGTCTCGGCGACCGTCTCCCGGAAGATGTGGATGCTCTCGGCCTCGAGACGCTGGAGATGCGTCAGGCGGGTGCGCGCGGGCGCGGCGACGGCGGCGCTCATCAGACCAGTTCCCTTCTCTGTTCGCGTGAGGTCGCGGCGCTGGCCGGCTCCTCGAAGGCCGCGGCTTCCTGTCCGGGCGCCACGTCGGCTTCGGGCCTGTGCAGATGCAGGCCGCACTCTTTCTTGGATTCCTGTTCCCACCACCAGCGGCCGGCGCGCTCGTCCTCGCCGACCTTCACCGCGCGGGTGCAGGGGGCGCAGCCGATCGAGGGGAAGCCCCGGTCGTGCAGCGCGTTGTAGGGAATGAAGTTTTCGCGCACGAAGGCGTCGATCTGGGCTCGCGTCCAGTCGGCGAGCGGGTTCACCTTGATGAGCCCGCGGCCCTCGTCCGCTTCCGCCAACGGCGTGTCGGCCCGGTTGGCCGATTGGCCGGCGCGCAACCCCGTGAACCATGCCGCCGCGCCGTCGAGGGCGCGGCCGAGCGGCTCGACCTTGCGGAAGCCGCAGCAGGCTTGGCGTGCCGCGACGGAGTGGCGGAAGCCGTTGATGCCCTCGCGCGCGACGAACTCTTCCTCGGCAACACGCTCGGGCGCGTAGGCGCGGATGCGGATGCCGTAGGCGGCCTCCGTCTCGGCCCAGACATCGTAGGTCTCGGGAAAGAGCCGGCCGGTATCGAGAGTGACGATCTCCGTGCGGCCCTTGTTCAGGGCGAGCGCATGGGTGAGCGCCTGATCCTCGATGCCGAGGCTGGTGGTGAAGACGAGCCGACCGGGAATGCGGTCCTCGACGAGGCGGATGCGCCCGCGAAGGTCCAGCCCCGCCATCTCACTGGCGAGGTCCCCGGCCGCCCGGACGAGGGCAGCGGTCATGTGCGTAAAATCGAATTGCCTGCTTGTCGGAGTTCTGAGATGTTCGCTATAACGAACGCTGTCAAGGCGTCGCACCCGCCTCACACGCAAATCCGCGTTGCGGTGCGAGCGCCCTGGCAACGGCCGCCACGGCGGATCGTTGCCCGCAAACAAAAGATTCTTCTCGGCCGGACGGGCTGACGGCCGTAAGCCGCCTCAGTCGCCCGGTGCCCTTCACTGCCCCTTCAGAGAGGCCGCCCCTTGGACTCGATCGACCTGAAGATCCTCGCGCTCCTGCAGAAGGACGCCACGCTCTCCATCGCCGCCATCGGTGAGCAGGTCGGGCTGTCGCAGACGCCCTGCTGGAAGCGCATCCAGCGCCTCGAATCCGACGGCGTGATCGACCGGCGCGTGGCGGTGCTCGATCCGGTGAAGCTCGGGCTCGGGCTCACCGTGTTCGTCTCCATCGAGACCGCGGACCATTCCAAGGACTGGCTGGAGCGCTTCGCCGACCGCATCGCCGCCATGCCGGAGGTGCTGGAATTCTACCGCATGGCCGGCGACGTCGATTACATGCTGCGCGTCGTCGTGGCCGACATGGCCGCCTACGACACCTTCTACAAGAACCTCATCGCGACTCTGCCTCTCAAGAACGTGACCTCGCGTTTCGCGATGGAGAAGGTGAAGTCCACGACCGCCCTGCCGCTGCCCGCACCGCCGCCGCGCGGCCGCGCCGAGCCGCGACTCGCCGTGGTCGGAGAATAATCTTTCTTTTCGCACCGCAACGACAGACAATCTCTTCTCTCCGGCGAGCGTTCTTTAAAACGGACATCCCTCCGTTGACAGCGGCGCTCCGCCGGACGACATGGCACTCACAATGTCCAAGACAGCACTCCTCCCCCGCACCGCCCCGTTCGGCGATCAGGAGCGGGCCCATCTCGATGCGGCGCTGGGCGCCGCGACGCCGATACAGCGGGCGTGGCTCACAGGCTTCCTCGCCGGTCTCGACGCGGCCGCGGGTCAGCCCGCCGCCGCCACGGCTGCCGTCCCGGCCGCGTCGCCCAAGGCCGCCGAGCCGCTGACGATCCTGTTCGCTTCCGAATCGGGCAATTCCGAAAAACTCGCGGGCGACGTCGCCAAGCTCGCGCGCAAGCAGGGCTTCAAGCCGAAGATCGTCGACTTCGCCGAGCTCGATCTCGCCACCCTGCCCAAGGCCGGCAAGCTCGTCGCCATCGCGGCGACCTGGGGCGAAGGCGAGCCGCCCGCCCGCGCGGTACGATCCTACGGCGAGCTGATGGGTAACAGTGCGCCCCGCCTGGACGGGGTCGAGTTCGGCGTGCTGGCGCTCGGCGATACCAGCTACGCGGAGTTCTGCGCCATCGGCAAAGCGCTGGATGCCCGGTTCGAGGCGCTCGGCGCCAAGCGCGCTTATGACCGGGCCGACCTCGATCTCGACTTCGAGAAGCCGGCCGCCGACTGGATCAAGGGCGCGCTCAAGGCGCTGGCCCCGGCCGAGGCGCCGGCCGGCAACGTCGTCGCCGTCGATTTCCGCGCCGCGGGCGGTGAGGACGAGGAGGCCGAGCTCAGCCGCGAGCCGGTGGTGGTCGAAGTCATCGACCACGTGAACCTCAATTCCTCGCGCTCCGACAAGGAGACGATCCACCTCGCCCTCGAATTCGAGGACGGGGCGCCGGCCTACGAGCCGGGCGACTCGCTGGAAATCTTTCCTGAGAACGATCCGCAGCTGGTCGAGGAGATCCTGAAGGCCACCGGTCTGTCCGGCGACGAGGCTTTGCGCAAGGCGCTGCTCTCGGAGCGCGACATCACCACGCTCTCGGTCACCACGATCGAGCGCTTCGCCAAGGCCACGAGCCACGCGGACGCCCAGAAGCTCGTGGAGAGCGGCGAAGCGAAAGCCTGGATCGAGGGCCGCCACCTGATCGATCTGCTGGAGCGCTTCCCCGTCACGCTCACCGCCGATCATCTCAACACCGTGACTCGGCCACTCCCGCCCCGAGCGTACTCCATCGCCTCATCGCGAAAAGAAGTCGGCGATGAGGTGCATCTGACGGTCGCCGCCGTGCGCTACGAGACCCACGGCCGCGCCCGCGCCGGCGTCGCCTCGGTCCACGTCGCCGACCGGATCAAGAACGGCGCCAAGCTCCGGGTGCGGGTGAAGCCGAACAAGCATTTCCGCCTGCCCGCCGACCCCGCCACCGACATCATCATGGTCGGCCCCGGCACCGGCGTCGCCCCGTTCCGCGCCTTCGTGCAGGAGCGCCGCGCCACCGAGGCAACCGGTCGCTCCTGGCTGTTCTTCGGCGACCGCCACTTCACCCACGACTTCCTGTACCAGCTCGAATGGCAGGACGCGCTGGAGGACGGCGCGCTCGCCAAGATCGACGTGGCCTTCTCCCGCGACCAGCCGGAAAAGATCTACGTGCAGGACCGGATCGACGCACATGCCGCCGAGGTGGTGGAATGGCTCGACGGCGGCGCCCATTTCTACGTCTGCGGCGACGCCAAGAACATGGCGAAGGACGTGCACGCCGCCGTTGTGCGTGCGTTCCAGAGCGTGAAGGGCCTCTCCGCCGCGGATGCGGAGGCGCATGTCGCCGGGCTGGAGCGGGCCAAGCGCTACCAGCAGGACGTTTACTGAAGAACCACGAACCCTCCCCCCTCTGCGGGGGAGGGTGCCGAGCGCAGCGAGGCGGGAGAGGGGCAGCGCGACGATGCCGAAGGACGGCGCGAGTCACGACTGTCGAGCCTGTTCCGGACGCGGCGCTCCCCTCTCCCGACCCTCGCTGACGCGAGGGCCACCCTCCCCCGCAGAGGGGGAGGGTCGAAGCTATCGGATCACCGCCATGGACGACCACAAGCCGATCGACACCCCTGACGGACCCGCGGTGGAGACGCCCGGCACGGGCGCGCGCCGCTACGACGCGCCGCCGACCGACCGTCCGATCACGGAAGCCGAGGCCGCCAAGGCCGCTGGGCTCGCCCACAACGAGCATCTGAAGATCGCTTCGGGGTATCTCCGCGGCGGCCTCGCCGACGGCCTCCTGAAGCATGCCACCGGCGCGATCTCCGAGGACGACGGCCAGCTCGTCAAGTTCCACGGCATGTACATGCAGGACGACCGGGACATCCGGGCGGAGCGCACCAAGAAGAAGCTCGAGAAGGCGTTCAGCTTCATGATCCGCCTGCGGATCGCGGGCGGCGTCGTCACGCCGAAGCAGTGGCTGGCGCTGGACGAGATCGCCACGACCTACGCCAACGGCACGCTGCGGGCGACGACGCGCCAGACGTTCCAGTATCACGGCGTCATCAAGTCGAACCTCAAGCGCACCATGGCGGCGATCGACGCGGTGCTGCTCGACACCATTGCGGCCTGCGGCGACGTGAACCGCAACGTCATGGCCGCGACCAATCCGGCCCAGGCCGGCGCCCACAAGGCGGCCTACCAGCTCGCCAAGGACATCTCGGACAGCTTGCTGCCGAAGACCAATGCGTGGCGCGAGATCTGGCTCGACGGCGAGCGCGTCGTCGGCGGCGAGGAGGAGTTCGAGCCGGTCTACGGCAAGACCTACCTGCCGCGGAAGTTCAAGACCGTGGTCGCCGTGCCGCCCTCCAACGAGGTCGACATCTTCGCCCACGATCTCGGGTTCATCGCGATCCTCGACAAGAAGAACCGGGTGACGGGCTGGAACGTCACGGTGGGCGGCGGCATGGGCATGACCCACGGCGAGCCCGACACCTTCCCCCGCACCGCCGACGTGATGGGCTTCTGCAAGCCTGAGGACGCCCTCAAGGTCGCCGAAGCCGTGATGACGGTCCAGCGCGACTGGGGCAACCGCAAGAACCGCAAGAACGCGCGGCTGAAATACACGATCGAGCGCTTCGGCGTGGATGCGTTCCGCACCGAAGTCGAGACCCGCATCGGCAAGAAGCTCGGCGAGCCGAAGCCCTACCGGTTCGACGGCAACGGCGACCGCTACGGCTGGGTCGAGGGCGACGACGGGCGCCACCACCTCACGCTCTACGTGCCGTCCGGCCGCATCAAGGACGTGGAGGGCGGGCCGCAATTCCTCACGGGCCTGCGCCGCATCGCACAGGTGCACGAGGGCGATTTCCGCCTCACCGGCAACCAGAACGTCATCATCGCCAACGTGCCGTCGGAGAAGCGCGCCGCGATCGAGGCTCTGGTGGACGAGCATGCCATGACCAAGGGCGCGGGCGCGCTGCGGCGCAACTCCATGGCCTGCGTCGCGCTGCCGACCTGCGGCCTCGCGCTCGCGGAGAGCGAGCGCTACCTGCCCGACCTCCTCAGCGAGCTGGAGGAAAGCCTCGCCAGCCACGGCTTGCAGGACGACGAGATCACGATCCGCTCGACCGGCTGCCCCAACGGCTGCGCCCGGCCCTTCATCAGCGAGATCGGCCTCGTCGGCCGCGGCCCCGAGCGCTACCACCTCTATCTCGGCGCCGCCTTCGACGGCTCTCGCCTGAGCAAGCTCTACCGCGAGGACGTGACGGCGGGCGAAATCCGCACCGTGCTCGACCCGCTGTTCGCGGCCTATGCGCGGGACCGTCAGGCGGGCGAGCGCTTCGGCGACTTCGTCATCCGCGCTGGGTTCGTCGCCAAGACCACGAACGGGCCGGACTTCCACGAGCGCACGGGGCCGCTGAAGAGCGCCTAACAGAACCTCCTGATCTGGTTGAGGGTGATGAGGCTGGCGGCAAGGCTGGTGAAGGCCTCGTAGATGTCGGCCCGTCGCTCGTAGCGGATGGGCAGGCGCCGGAAGCCGAACAGCAACGACTGCTTAGAGCGCCTACAGAACGGCCTGATCTGGTTGAGGGTGATGAGGCTGGCGGCAAGGCTGGTGAAGGCCTCGTAGATGTCGGCCCGTCGCTCGTAGCGGATGGGCAGGCGCCGGAAGCGGTTGAACCAAGCATGGGTACGCTCGACCACCCAGCGGTGACGCCCAAGCGTCTGACTGCTTTCGATGCCTTTGCGGGCGATGCGCGGGATGATCCCACGCGCTCGGCACTCCTGGCGACGCGCCTTGGCATCATAGGCCTTGTCGGCATGCAGCTTGTCGGGGCGTCGGCGCGGCCGTCCGCRCCGGCCTGTCCTCACGGGCGGGATGGCATCGAGGGTCGGGGCCATCTGCGGGCTGTCGTGCCGGTTGGCACCCGTCAGCCTCAACYCCAGCGGTGTGCCGCGGGCGTCGGTGACGAGGTGGCGCTGCGTGCCCGGCTTACCCCGGTCCGTCGGATTCGGGCCGGTGGCAGGCCCCCTTTTTGGCCGGGACAGAGGCACTGTCCAGGCTCGCCCGTCGCAAGTCGATCTCGCCGGCTGCGTGCAGGCGCTTCAGCAGCACCTGATGCAGCCGCGCMCACACGCCGGCCTCCTGCCAGTCGCGCARGCGGCGCCAACAACTCATGCCGCAACCGCAGCCCATCTCGGCCGGCAGCATCTCCCAGGGGAGACCCGAGCGCAGCACGAACAGGATGCCGGTCAGCGCAGCCCGATTGTCGATCGGAGGCCGTCCGCCCTTCGGGCGCGGACGGGGCCGCGGTAAGAGCGGGACGATCTCGGTCCAGAGATCGTCGGGAAGTAGAGGTCGAGCCATACCCGACCAACCCCTAACCGACCGCTTCGTGCCGTTCTGTTAGGCGCTCTAAGTGGACGATCTCGGTCCAGAGATCGTCGGGAAGTAGAGGTCGAGCCATACCCGACCAACCCCTAACCGACCGCTTCGTGCCGTTCTGTTAGGCGCTCTAAGTGGCTGAAAAAGCGTGTTTGTTACAGTCCGTCCCCGGGCACCATAGCCTCGCCGGACTTTCCGACCGGCCGCACCTGATCTTCCAACATCTTCACGATCGTCTGCTGGCGCTTCTAACGGCTCGCGATGGCTTGCCCGAAGGCCGCCATCACAGGGCCGGCTGCGGCCGGATGCCTCCTCCCTGACGATCTCGGAACATGGCCCCGCCTCGTCGCTTCCCACCCCGCCGAAGTGGCATAGGACAGGTTTCGGGGATCACATGGCCAAGGACGTGACGACCTACACCCTCAAGCAGGCGCTCGCGGCGCGGGTGGACGACCACATCGAGATCGCGGTCGAGGCCGAGGACGGCACCAAGTTCAAGATCCGCGCGAGCGCCGAGCAACTCGACGCGCTGACGGGCGATCTGGAGACGATCCTCGACGGGGATGACGCCGACGCCGCCTGAGCGGCCTTCCATCAAGCCACCACCGTCATTCCGGGGCCGCGGAGCGGACCCCGGAATCCACGACCGGCCGCGACTCTTCGTAGGGCCGTGCATAACGGATAGATTCCGGGTTCGCCTGCGGCGCCCCGGAACGACGGCGATGGGTTCGGGGACGAGGCCGTCGCGAACCCAAATCCCAAAAAACTACTCGGCGGCCTGCCGCGTCGCCTCGCGGAACGGGTGGGCCGGGTAGGTTCCAAGGATGCGCAGTTCGCGCGAGAAGTAGCGGAGTTCCTCCAACGCCCGGCGCAGGCCGTCGTCCTCCGGGTGACCGTCGACCTCGGCGTAGAACTGGGTCGCGGTGAACTGGCCCTCGACCATGTAGCTCTCGAGCTTCGACATGTTGACGCCGTTGGTCGCGAACCCCCCGAGCGCCTTGTAAAGGGCGGCGGGGATGTTGCGGACCCGGAAGATGAAGCTCGTCACCGTCGGCTCAGCCCCGGGCTCCGGCAGCACCGGCTCGGGGGAGAACACCACGAAGCGGGTCGTGTTGTGCGCCTCGTCCTCGACGTCGCGCTCCAGGATGTCGAGGCCGTAGACTTCCGCGGCCATCGCCGGGGCGAGTGCGGCACGGGTCGGGTCGCGCAGCTCAGCCACCTCGCGGGCGGCGCCCGCGGTGTCGCCCGCCACAACCGGCTTCACGCCGAGGCGGCGGATGATGCGGCGGCACTGGCCGAGCGCATGGATGTGGCTGTGCACGGTCTTGATGCCCTCCAGCGGGGCGCCCGGCAGGACCATGAGCTGAAAGTGGATCGGCAGGAAATGCTCGGCCACGATGTGCAGCCGCGAGGTCGGGATCAGGTGGTGGATGTCGGCGACGCGCCCCGCGATGGAATTCTCGATCGGGATCATCGCGAGCGCGGCCTGCCCCTCGTTCACCGCCGCGAAGGCGTCCTCGAAGGTCGGGCAGGCGAGGTAGGTCCAGCCCGGATAGGCCTGGGCGCAGATGATGTGCGAGTTGGCGCCGGGCTCGCCCTGATAGGCGATGATGCGGTCGGTCATGTGCGTGTGCTTCAGTTCAGGCGGCGGGCGGAGAGGAGAGCCCGTGCGCGTTCGAGATCGGCCGGCGTATCGACGCCGAGCGGCAGGTCGGTGACGATCGTGGCGTCGATGCGCATCCCGGCTTCCAGGGCGCGCAGCTGCTCCAGCTTCTCGCGTTGCTCCAGTTCACCCTGCGGCAAGCCGACGAAGCGGCGCAGCGCCTTCCGGCGATAGGCGTAAAGGCCGATATGGTGGAACAGCGGCCCGTCGCCCCAGGGCGCGCGGGCACGGGTGAAGGCCAGCGCCCGCAGGCGGTTCGGGGCCACGTGGTGGCCGATGATCTTGACGACGTTCGGGTCGTCGGCCTCGCCCGCCCGCTCGATCAGGGCGGCGAGCGTCGCGATGTCGACGGCCGAATCGGCGAGCGGCGTCACCGCGGCGGCGATGATGCCGGGATCGATCGTCGGCAGGTCGCCCTGCACGTTGACGACCACGTCGTGATGGCCCTCCGGATCGACGATCTCCAGCGCTTCCGCGAGTCGGTCGGAGCCGGAGGGATGATCGGGCGAGGTCGTGACGGCGAGCCCGCCGCGGGATTCGATGGCCTCGACGATCTCGGGCGCATCGGTCGCGACCACGACCGGGCCGACCCCCGATTCGACGGCGCGGCGCCAGACATGGACGATCATCGGCTCGCCCGCGATGTCGGCGAGCGGCTTGTTCGGCAGGCGCGTCGCGGAAAGACGGGCCGGGATCAGGATCAGCGGATCGGACATCGCCCGGATACGGCCTCACGCGGATGGCGTCGGGCGAGCGTCTAACAGGCGTCGCTCGCCTTGTCATGACGAGGCCCCGGTGGCACCGCAACGCAAAAACCGCTTCAGAACCGCTCGTGCGACAGCGCGCAGCGCGCACGGCCCATTGTCAAGATCGGTTCCAAACGGCTAATCACCCTCGCACTCTTCCAAAGTCCGGCGTCTTGCCCGTCGGGCCCCCATCCGCCGGGCTCTCTCCCCGTGCGCCGGAGCTGTCGAGCATGGATTCCTTCGAGCTGAACAAGGTCGCCGGCGCGGTACTCGGCGCGCTGTTGTTCGCGGTCGGGTCGGGCTTCGTGGCGGAGCTGATCTATCACCCGAAGCCCGCGGGCAATGCGGGCTACCCGCTGCCGGAGCCCGAGCCGAAGGCCGCCTCGACCGCCGCCGCGCCGAAGGCCGAGCCCATCGCCGTGCGGCTCGCCAGCGCCGACGCCGAGAAGGGCAAGGGCGGCACCAAGGCCTGCGCGGCCTGCCACAGCTTCGAGAAGGGCGGCCCGAACAAGGTCGGCCCGCACCTCTGGGACGTGGTCGAGCGCCAGAAGGCGCACGAGCCGGGCTTCGAGTATTCCGGCGCCCTCAAGGAGAAGGGCGGCACGTGGACCTACGAGGATCTCGACCACTTCCTCGAGAACCCGAAGGGTTGGGTGAAGGGCACCAAGATGGCGTTCGCCGGCATTGGCTCGCCGGCTGAGCGCGCCAACGTGGTCGCCTACCTGCGCACGCTCTCCGACAGCCCGAAGCCGCTCCCGGCCGCGGAGAAGAAGGAAGAGGCCAAGAAGGACGAGGCAAAGCCCGCCGAGAAGGCTGTGGAGAAGCCCGCCGAGGCCAAGCAGGACGCCAAGCCGGCCGACACGAAGCCTGCCGAGACCAAGGCCCCCGAGAGCGCCACCGGCGACAAGGACAAGAAGCCCGAGACCAACGCCCCCCAGGGCAACCCCGGCGACGGCAAGGACACCGCCCGCACGGTGCCGGCCCCGGAAAAGCAGCCGCAGCAGAACGAAGTCGCCCCGTCGCAGCCGGACGTCGCCAAGCCGTCCACCGACACCGACGCGAAGCAGCAGCCGACCGCCCCCGAAGCCCCGCCCGCCACGGACAAGCCGGCCGAGGCGCCGAAGCCCTGATTTCCAGCACACCGACGACACCGAAAGGCCGGGCCGAAAGGTCCGGCCTTTCGCGTTTCCGGGAGCCTGCGCGGACGCGACCGCTTGGCGGGCCGTCCCCGCCGTCCTAGAACGTCGGCCAGAAATTCTCGTTATCCATGAACGATCGGGAGAACGCGCCAACGTGACGGACCACGCCGTGATCGCACGCCGCAGCTTCCTCGCCGGAGCCCTCGCCGCCCTCGGACTCCGCGGTCCGGCAGCTGCTCAGGAGCCCGCGGAATCGGCGGCGAAGGCCTCCGCCCAGGAGGCTCCCGGCAACTGGCGCCACGCCCTGACATTGCTCGGCGAGCCGAAATACGGCCCCGACTTCCCCCATTTCGACTACGCCGACCCGAAGGCCCCCGTTGGCGGCCTCGTGCGCCTCGGCGCGCAGGGCGGGTTTGACAACCTCAACATGATCGTTAACGGCCTCAAGGGCGATCTCGAAGGCGGCATCACCCAGATCTACGACACGCTGATGGAGGATTCGGGCGACGAGCCGTTCTCCTCCTACGGCCAACTCGCCGAGGCCGTGCGGATCGCCCCCGATGGGATGGCCGTCGCCTACCGCCTGCGCAGCGGTGCCCGCTGGCACGACGGCAAGCCGCTCACCGTCGAGGACGTGATCTGGTCGTTCGACACGCTGAAGGCCAACAGCCCATTCTACGCCGCCTACTACCACAGCGTGAGCAAGGCCGAGGCCACGGGCGAGCGTGAGGTCACCTTCCGCTTCTCGGAAGCCGGCAACCGCGAACTGCCGCAGGTGCTCGGCCAGATGCAGGTGTTGCCGAAGCACTGGTGGACCGCCACCGACGCCAACGGCAAGCCGCGCAACCCGACCGAGACCACGCTGGAGATTCCGCTGGGGTCGGGCCCCTATCGCTTGGCCAAGATCGATGCCGGCCGCTACGCGATCTACGAGCGCGTCGCCGATTACTGGGGCAAAGACCTGCCCGTGAACCGCGGGCGCAACAATTTCGGCACGATCCGGTTCGAGTACTTTCGCGACGGCTCGGTGCTGTTGGAAGCGCTCAAGGGCGACCTCTACGATTTCCGCACCGAGAACATCGCCCGCAACTGGGCGACGCAGTACGACGACTTCCCCGCCGTCAAGGAAGGCCGCCTGATCAAGGAGGAGTTTCCGGGCCGCGGCACCGGCATCATGCAGGCCTTCGTGTTCAACCTGCGCCGGGACAAGTTCAAGGACGAGCGGGTGCGCCGCGCCTTTAACCTCGCCATGAACTTCGAGGAGATGAACCGGCAGCTGTTCTACGGACAGTACCAGCGCATCGACTCGTATTTCTTCGGCTCCGAACTCGCCTGCTCCGGCCTGCCCGAGGGGATCGAGCGGGCGATCCTGGAAGGCGTGAAGGACAAGCTGCCGCCAAAAGTCTTCACGGAGCCCTACAAGAACCCGGTCAACGACACGCCGGACGCCGTGCGGGCGAACCTGCGCCAAGCGGTCGGCCTGCTCAAGGAGGCGGGCTACGAGTTGAAGGGCGGGCAGATGGTCTCGAAGGCCAGCGGCGAACCGCTGACCGTCGAGTTCCTCGAATTCCAGAACGTGTTCGAGCGGGTGATCCTGCCGTTCGCCGCGCAGCTCAAGCTCATCGGCATCCAGTCGAGCGTGCGCGTGATCGATCAGGCGCAGTACCAGAACCGGCTGCGCGCGTTCGATTTCGACATCACCACCTCGAACTGGCCGGAATCGCTCTCACCCGGCAACGAGCAGCGCGAGTACTGGGGCTCGGCTTCGGCCGACAAGCCGGGCTCGCGCAACATCGCCGGCATCAAGGATGCCGGGATCGACGCGCTGATCGAGAAGCTGATTTTTTCGAGTGACCGCGAGACTCTGGTGGCGGCCACCCGTGCCCTCGACCGGGCGCTGCTGTCCCACAACTACGTCGTGCCGCAATGGTCCTCGCCCGTGACGCGCACGATCCGCTGGAACCGCTTCGCGCACCCGGATCTCCTGCCGAGATACGGTGGATCGGGCTTCCCGACGACGTGGTGGTACGACGAGACGCTGGCCCAGAAGACGGGAGCGCCGCGTTGAGCGGTGCCGCGACCCGCCGCGGGTTCGTCTTCGGCACCGCCACCCTGGCGCTCGCCACCCTCCCCCGCTCCGCCCGCGCCGCGGCCTCAGCCCCGAGCCACGGTCTGTCGAGCTTCGGCGAGCTGAAATACGGGCCCGATTTTTCGAACTTCGACTACGTGAACCCGATGGCGCCCCGCGGCGGGCGCTTCGCGACCCAGATTACGCAGACCTTCGGCAACCAGGCCTTCGACACCTTCGACACGCTCAACCCCTACGTCTTCCGCGGCAACGGCGCGGCGGGGCTGAACGCCACGTTCGACAGCCTGATGGTGCGCGCACTCGACGAACCCGACGCGCTCTACGGCCTGATCGCCCGCACGGTGGAGACGAGCCCGGACGGCCTGACCCAACGCTTCCGCCTGCGGCCGCAGGCGCATTTCCACGACGGCTCGAAGCTGACGGCCCGCGACGTCGCCTTCTCGCTCAAGATCCTGAGAGACAAAGGCCATCCGGCGATCGCGCAGGAAATTCTCGACCTTGAAGACGCCGTCGCTGAAGCCGACGACGTGGTGCTGGTGCGCTACAAACCCGGCTACGCCCGCGACCTGCCGCAGACGGTGGCGAGCCTCCCCGTCTTCTCCGAGACGTGGTGGAAGGGCCGCGATTTTGAGGCCTCGACGCTAGAGGCGCCGCTGGGCTCCGGTCCCTACCGGGTCGGGCGGATCGATATTGGCCGCTTCATCGAGCTGGAGCGGGTGCCGGATTACTGGGCCGCGGACCTGCCGGTGAATGTCGGGCGCAACAATTTCGAGTCGCTGCGCTACGAGTACTTTCGCGATCGGCAGGCGGCGTTCGAGGCGTTCAAGAGCGGCGCCTTCACCTATCGGGAGGAGTTCACCTCCTCGATCTGGGCCAACGGCTACGACTTCCCGGCCGCGCGCGAGGGCCGGGTGAAGCGGGTGACGCTGCCGAACAACGCGCCGGCCAGCATCCAGGGCTGGTGGTTCAACACCCGCCGCGAGGTATTCAAGGACGCTCGGGTGCGCGAGGCGATCGGGCTGTGCTTCGACTTCGCTTGGACCAACCGCAACCAGATGTACGACACCTACGCGCGCACGGAATCGTTCTTCGAGCGCTCGGACCTCAAGGCCACGGGCAGGCCCGGCCCCGACGAACTCGCACTGCTCGAACCCCTGCGCGACGCCCATCCGAACTATCTCCCCGCGGAAGTGTTCGGCGAGGCCTGGGTGACGCCGGCCAGCGACGGCTCGGGCCAGGACCGGGCGCTTCTGAGCCGCGCCAACGCGCTCCTCAAGGAGGCCGGTTGCACCCGCGACGGCAGCGTGTTCAAGCTGCCGGGCGGCGCGCCGATCGCCTTCGAATTCCTCGACAACGACCCGATCTGGGAAGCCCGCACCCAGCCCTTCATCCGTAACCTCGCGCGGCTCGGCATCCAGGCGCGCCAGCGCATCGTCGATGCCTCGCAATACCAGTTGCGGGTGCGCGACTTCGATTTCGACATCGTTGTCCGCAACGCCTCACAGGGTCCGACGCCGGGGCCGGAATTGCGCACGAGCTTCGGCTCGAAGGCCGCGTCGCTGCCGGGCACCAACAACCTCGCCGGCATCCAGAACCCGGTGGCCGATGCCCTGATCGAGAAGGCCGTGACCGCGTCGTCCCGCGCCCAGCTGGAGGCCGCCTGCCGGGCGCTCGACCGGGTGCTGCGCGCGGGCCGCTACTGGATTCCGATGTGGTACGCCCCGAGCTACCGGCTCGCGACCTGGGACGTGTTCGGCCATCCGGCGACCCCGCCGGCCTACGGCCTCGGCACCCCGGACCTGTGGTGGTACGACCCCGAGAAGGCTCGACGGATCGGGCGCGACTGAGGCCCCAAAAGAATGATCGGCTACATCCTGCGGCGCCTCGCCCTCATGGTCCCGACCATCTTCGGGATCATGCTGATCACCTTCGCGATCATCCAGTTCGCCCCCGGCGGCCCGGTCGAACGCGTCCTGGCGCAGCTTCAGGGACAGCAGGAGGGCTCGCTCAACCGCATCACCGGCGGCCAGGGCGATCTCGGCGGCGGGGCCAGCCGCGCCGGCTCGGAGACCACCAAGTATCGCGGGGCGCAGGGGCTCGACCCGGCCTTCATCAAGAAGTTGGAGGCGCAGTTCGGCTTCGACAAGCCGGCCCACGAGCGCTTCGCCAAGATGCTGTGGGACTACGCCCGGTTCGATTTCGGCCGCAGCTACTTTCGCGACGTGAGCGTGATGCAGCTGATCAAGGAAAAACTGCCGGTCTCGATCTCGCTGGGCCTGTGGATGACGCTGATCTCCTACGCGATCTCGATCCCGCTCGGCATCCGCAAGGCGGTCTCCGACGGCTCGCGCTTCGACGTGTGGACCTCGGCCGTCGTCATCGTCGGCTACGCCATCCCGAGCTTCCTGTTCGGCATCTTGCTGATCATCCTGTTCGCGGGCGGCTCGTTCGTGCAGATCTTCCCGATCCGCGGCCTCACCTCGGAGAACTTCGAATCCCTGAGCCTATGGGGCAAGGCGGTCGATTACGCGTGGCACCTCGCGCTCCCGCTCGCCGCCCTGGTGCTCGGTGCCTTCGCGACCTCGACCTTGCTCACCAAAAACTCGTTCCTCGACGAGATCCGCAAGCAATACGTGCTGACCGCCCGCATGAAGGGCCTGACCGAGCGCGGCGTCCTCTACGGCCACGTCTTCCGCAACGCGATGCTGATCGTCATCGCAGGCTTCCCGGGCGCCTTCATCACCGCCTTCTTCACCGGCTCGCTCCTGATCGAGACGATCTTTTCGCTCGACGGCCTTGGGTTGCTCTCGTTCACTTCGATCGTCGGGCGGGATTATCCCGTGGTGTTTGCAACCCTCTACATCTTCTCGCTGCTGGGGCTCGCGGTGAACCTGCTGTCGGATTTGATCTATACGTGGATCGATCCGCGGATCGATTTTTCGGCCAAGGCGGCGTGATCTTTCGAGGAGGGTCGCTCTGTGAGGGCAGAGCGGTGAGCGTCATAGCGCTTCCGGCATGGAGGCAGGGTCACACGCGCCGCGCCGGACGGCGTACACGATGATGTCCGTGGCGGTCGTCTCGTAGAAGATCAGATGCAGGTATGGAGCCGTGGCCAGACGGTGAATGGTGGGATCTTTCGTTTTTCGGCCGAGCGCGGGATGAACCGCGAGCCGTTCCAGCGACGACTTGATGCGTTGCCGGACACGCTGCACGCCATGAGGCGATGTCATCCGTCGAAGCCTTGAGATCGGCCAGGGCCGGACGGGTGAAGCGGACCTTCACAACCCGTGCTTGGCTCAGGCGGCCTGCACTTCCTCGTCGGTAGCGAATTCGCCACGTTTCGCTGTCGCCTTGGAACGGGCAATCGCGGCCCGTTCGTCTTGCGTCAGGGCTACGGGCTCGGCCCCCTCGTCGGCGAGACTCAGTAGAACGCGAGCCTATTCCTCCTGCGTTTCAGGCGGGAGGGCGCGAACGCGCACGAAGGCTCGTTCCAGAGGCTCGGTCATGCCGTCATGATGCACCTGATTTCCGCACAGAAGAAGCGCAACCGGTGAACGTTTGCCGGCTGCCGGCCGGGCTGCTATCGGCCCCCGTCCCCACGACCGGATGACGCCCCTCGTGACCGCCCTCCCCCTCGTCATCCGCCCCGAACACCCGGACGACGGTCTGGCCATCGAGCGCCTTCACGCCCGCGCGTTCGGGCCCGGGCGCTTTGCCCGCACCGCCTACCGGCTACGGGAGGGCACGCAGCCGCTCCCCAATCTCTGCCTGACGGCGTTGGTCGGCACCTATCTCGTCGGCTCGGTGCGGATCGGTCCGGCGGAGGCCGAGGGTGGGACGTTGCTGGTGCTCGGGCCGCTCACCGTCGATCCGAGCTTTTCCGACCGCGGCATCGGCTCGGCGCTGATGCGGGCGAGCCTGGAGGCGGCGCGCGGGGCCGGCCACGGCCTCGTCGTGCTGGTGGGGGATGCGCCCTATTACGCGCGCTTCGGGTTCGCGCCGGTGCCGCCGGGGCGCCTCGTGTTGCCGGGGCCGGTCGATCCGCGCCGCTTCCTCTGGCTCGAACTCGCCGAGGGCGCGGGCACGTCCCTGTCCGGTCTCGTCCGGCCGACGCGCGACTGATCACAGCCGCACGGTCTCGTCGAAATCCTCCTGCGCGAACGGCACGGAAAACTGCACCGCGAGCCCGTTCTCGAGATGGCGCACCACGGTGGCGTAGCGCGAGCCGACCCGTACCTTGGCGCCGACGAACGGGAGAGCCGCAGTCTTGAGCGCGATGGCCGCGCCGGAGCGGGAGATGTTGAGGATCAGCCCGTTCATCACGAGCTGCTCGCCGAGCCGCACCTGCACGCCGCGATGCAGCGGCACGATGCGCTTGGCACCGCGCAACTCCGCTGCCCTGTTGGCCCGGTCGGCATGCCACTCCATCCGCGCGGTGACGCGGGTGCGCCGACTCTGGGGAATCGCGAGCGTCAGGACGAAGCCGTCCGGCACGAGCCGGGCCACCGTGCCGGGCAGGATGCCGATCTCGTCGAGATAGCAGACCACGACCTGGCCGAGCTCCACCGCGGCCTCGGCGATCAGCTCGACGGCCTCGGGCGTCATGCTGCGGGCAAAACAGGGGAATTCGCTGCCGCCGACGATCATCGCCCGCCCGGTGATGCGGTCGGAGGGCGATGCGTCCGGCCCCCGCTCCACCGGGGGGGGGCGCTTCAACGGCAGGAATTGCGGCTGACATCGCCATTTCCGGAAAACGCTTTTCTCGAGACCGCCGAAGAGACGCCATTTCGAAAGACATGCCGAAGCGCTGCTCCGGGGCGGGTGCGCAGTCAGACCCTTGCGGGACATTTGTAATCCCAGTGTGGGATCGGCGGAAGAGCGCTGACGAGCGTTATCCGTGTTTGGTTCCGGGCTATGCCGCGATCGTGATCAGCGCCAGCACTGTTTTTTGAATGCAAAGTATAGTCACGCGCAAATCGGTCTCGCGGGCGCGTCAGGTGTCCACCACAGCCTTCGCCACATTGGCCAGCGCGGCCTCGCGGTCGGCCAGGGGGCGGTCCGAGCCCGTGAGATAGACCGCGACCACTTGCGCGGCACCGTCCGGCGGCCAGATCACGCCGGCATCGTTGGTGGTGCCGTTCTCGCCCGTGCCGGTCTTCTCGCCGATGCGCCAGCCCGGCGGCAATCCGGCCCGCAGCCGTGCCCCGCCGGTGGTGTTGGCGAGAAGCCAGCCGGTCAGCCGGTCGCGGGAGGGCTGTGACAGGGCCGAGCCGAGGGTGAGCCCGGCGAGCAACCGCACCATCGCGGCCGGGCTCGTGGTGTCGCGCGGATCGCCCGGCGCGGCCTCGTTCAGCGTCGGCTCGGTGCGGTCGAGCCGGGTCGTCCGGTCGCCGAAGGCGTGCAAGTGGGCGGTGAGGCCGGCCGGTCCGCCGAGCGTCCGCAGCAGCAGGTTGGCCGCTGCGTTGTCGCTGCGGGTCACCGCGGCCTCGCACAACTCGGCGAGGCTCATGCCGGACCCGCCGACCCGCGCCTCCGTCACCGGCGAGTACGGCACCAGCGCCTCGCGCTCGAACACGATCCGCCGGTCCAGGCTCTCCTGGCCGCCATCGACCCGAGCCAGCACGGCGGCCGCCGCGAGGGTCTTGAAGGTGCTGCACAGCGGAAAGCGCTCGTCGAGGCGCCGCCCGGTCAACTCGCCGGAGGCGGTGTCGAGCACCGCGACGCCGAGCCGCCCGCCGCTGCGCCCCTCGATCCGCGCCAGGATATCCTCGAACGCCCCGGCCTGCGCCCGCCCTCCCCTCAGGGTGACGGCCAGAGCGGCGAGCCCGCTCGTCATCATACGGCGTCGCGTGATCATGCGGCCTCGATTTCCCCTGCTTGACGGCCCGCGAGCGGCGGCGGACACCTCTCGCGTCCCCTCACGACCGGACGCGCCCGTGCCGATTCCCGACGACCGCCTTCCGCCCCCCCGCTTCAACGCGGCCCGTTACTGCCTCGCGGACAATGCCCGGCTTCGCGGCGACAAGACGGCGCTGGTGATGGTCGGCGAGGGCGAGCCCGCCCGTCTCACCTATGCGCAGGCCGACCGCACTGTCCGCGCCATCGCAGCCGGCCTGCTCGGCCTCGGGCTGAAACCGGGCGACCGCGTGATGATCCGCATGGGCAACGAGGCGGATTACGTGCTGGTCTACTTCGGTGCGCTCGCCGCCGGGCTCGTGGCGCTTCCCTCCTCGCCGCAGCTGACGGCCGACGAGGCCGCCTTCCTGATGGACAATGCCGGCGTCGCCGCAGTGGTGGTCGGCCAAGGCTTCGACATACCGGCGGAGACGGACGGGCGCCTGTGGCTCGATGCCGAGGCGATTGCCGCGATGAAGGCCGGCGCGCCGCTCCCCGACTACGCCGACACCGCCGCCGACGATCCGGCGACGCTGGTCTACACCTCCGGCACCACCAGCCGGCCGAAGGGCGTGCTCCACGCCCACCGCGCCGTCTGGGGCCGGCGGCCGATGCACGCCCACTGGCTCGGCCTGACCGAGTCCGACGTGATGCTGCATGCCGGCACCATGAACTGGACCTACACGCTCGGCGTCGGCATCACCGATCCGTGGGCCTGCGGCGCCACCACGGTGCTCTACAACGGCCCGCGCGACCGCGGCGTCTGGCCCGGCCTGATCGAGGCGCACGGCGCGACGATCTTCGCCGCGGTCCCGAGCGTCTTCCGGCAGATCCTCAAATACGCCGACCTCGATTCCTTCGATCTGTCGAGCCTGCGCCACGGCGTCACCGCGGGCGAGGCGCTGAGCGCCGACCTGCTTGCCGGCTGGACCGGCTGCACCGGCATCCCGCTTTACGAAGCGCTCGGCATGAGCGAGATCTCGACCTACGTGTCGAGCGGTCCGACGATTCCCGTGCGCCCCGGCTCGCCCGGCCGGCCCCAACCGGGGCGCTGCGTCGCGATCCTCCCCGTCGAGGGCGCACCCGAGCCGTTGCCCGCGGGCGAGACCGGCCTGCTCGCGGTCCACCGCTCCGAGCCGGGGCTGATGCTCGGCTACTGGCAGCGCCCCGAGGAAGAGGCGGTGGTGATGCGCGGAGACTGGTTCGCGGGCGGCGACCTCGCGAGCCTGGATGCCGACGGCTATCTCTGGTTCCACGGCCGCAACGACGACCTGATGAACGCCATGGGCTACCGCGTCTCGCCGGTGGAGGTGGAGAATGTGCTGGCCGCCCATCCGGATGTGGCGGAAGTCGGCGTGGCGGAACTCGCGGTGCGGGCCGATGTCCGGGTGATCGCCGGCTTCGTCGTGCCGCGCGCTGGCGCGGAGCCCGATGCCGAGGGCCTGATCGCGTGGTGCACCGAGCGGCTCGCCGGCTACAAGTGCCCGCGCGAAATCCGCTTCCTCGAGGCGCTCCCCCGCACCGCCAACGGCAAGGTCCAGCGCAAGCGCTTGGCGGAGGCGTGAGAGCCGGTGCGCTTGTTCGCGGGGGTGCCCGCGGCTACAGCGGGGCGCCGCCCTCGCATCACGAAAAAATGTCCGCGCTGCCGATCTCCGTCTTCATCATCGCCCGCAACGAGGCCGACCGCATCGGCGCGACGATCCGGGCGGTGCGCGACCTGACCGACGACCTCGTGGTGGTGGATTCCGGCTCGACCGACGGCACGCAGGCCCTGGCGGAAAGCCTCGGCGCCCGGGTGATCCACAACGACTGGCCCGGCTACGGCCCGCAGAAGCGCTTCGCCGAGGAGCAGTGCCGCCATCCTTGGGTGCTCAACCTCGACGCCGACGAGGTGGTGCCGCCGGACTTGGCGGATGCGATCCGCGCCGTCTTCGCGGCGGGCGAGCCGGCCCACGCCGCGTGGCGGATCGACATCGCCGAGATCTTTCCCGGTGAGACCCGCCCCCATCCCTGGGCCTACGTGCTGAGCCCGGTTCGGCTCTACCGCTGGGACCGCAGCCGCTACTCCCCCTCCCCGGTCCACGACCGGGTCGAACTGGGCGCGGACGTCACCGCCGGATGTCTGAAGGGCCGCATCCACCATTTCTCGGTGCGCTCGCTCGGCGACCAGCTCGACAAGCTCAACCGCTATTCCGACCAGCAGGCCGACGACCTCGACGCCCGCGGCGTGACGATTCCGGCGTGGCGCGTGTTCGTGGAGCTGCCGGGCAATTTTTTGAAGGCCTATTTCGGTCGCCGCCACTTCGTGCGCGGCGTCTACGGGTTCCTGACCGCAATGAACTACGCCATCTCCCGCCACCTGCGCGTGGCCAAGCACTACGAGCGCCGCATCACGAGCCCGCGCCAACCGGGTTGACCCGCCGCCCCGGAGCTTCTAGAGCCGATGCGCGGGGAGACGTGGCCGAGAGGCTGAAGGCACTCGTTTGCTAAATGAGCATACCCCTAATAAGGGTATCGAGGGTTCGAATCCCTCCGTCTCCGCCATCTACCCTTAACCCGAAAAACGTGTTTTCTTCCAACGGGTTGGCGGGTGCCATAATTCGATTTGTCCCCTATTTGTCCCCGCAGGCGAAACCTGTGGACGAGGCACTCAGCGCATCCTTTCGGTAGCGCTAATCCCCCGTGAGTGTCGGCCGAGGAGGCGCTCGCCCCCCCACGGCCAGCCGGACACGATGCTCGTCGACGTCCGGGAGGGCGAGGAGTTGGCCAAGACCGGAAGGATCGCCGGCGCGGTCCATGTGCCCCGCGGCTTCCTGGAGTTCCAAGCCGACCCGGAGAGCCCGACCCACAAGGCCAAGCTCGGCGGCGGCAGGCGCCTGGTTCTCTACTGTGCCTTCGGCAACCGGTCGGTCCTGGCCGCGAAGGCGCTCAACGACATGGGGCTCGGACCGGTCGCCCATGTCGCCGGAGACTTCCCGGCACTTGCGAAGGCTGGGGCGATGGTCGAACCGGCCTAGGGGTGGCCGTTCCCAGGGTCAGGCTTGGCGATCGGTCGCTTGACCCGACGGCTCCAGGGGTGAACCCGGCCGGCGGCGCCGGCTCCATCGTCAACGTTCGGCCGTGCCCCCCACAAGGCCATGGCCAATCCGAGGTTCGCCAGCGCGAGCGCCGCCAGCAGGCCGTAGGCGGCGTCGGCGCCGCCGTAGGTGAGCGCCACCGCTCCGAGGGAGGGTGCCGCGGCCTGCGCGATCAGACCCGGGCGCGCCAGGCTGCCCACGAGCACCGGGTAGCGGACCGGGCCGAACAGTGCGAGCGGCACCGTGCCCCGGGCAATGGAGTAGACCCCGTTGCCCGCGCCGTAGAGGACCAAGGCGAGGCCGACCGCCGGCACGCCCGCCGCCAGGATGGCCAGCCCCATGACGACCAGCGCCATGGCAACGGTCAGGGTCCAGAGCGGGTGGTGCCGGCCCTTGGTCGCCATCTCGACGATGCGGGCCCCGACCTGGGCTGGCCCGATCAGCGCGCCGTAGGAGACGGCCGCGGCCAACGCGACGCCACGGGCCTGCAGGAGCGCGATCAGGTGCACCGAAACCAGCGTCATCACGGTGCCGCCGAGAACCAGCACGCCGGCCATCAGCCGGTAGGCCCGGCGCTCGCGGGGCGTCAGCGGCCCGTCCGCGTGTTGCTTCTCGCCTTTCACGGTCTCCAGCTTAGGCGCCCTCGGGATCAGGCCGAGAACGAGTGGCAGGGTCACGACAAGGTGCAGCCCGGCATAGGCGAGGCACGCGCCACGCCAGCCGACCTGCTCGACTAGGAAGGCCGAGAGCGGCCAGCAGACGGTGCTGGCGAACCCGCCCCAGAGCGTCAGCGTCGTGATGGCCGGGCGCGCCTCGGACCCGTAGAGCCGTCCGAGGGTCGCGAAGGCGGGGTCGTAGAGCCCGCAGCCCATGCCGAGCCCGAGGATGAGCCAGCCGGCGAGGAACACGGGCAGGTTCGGAGAGAGGCCGAGCACGACGTGCCCCGCCGCCAGCAGCAGGGCGGCCAGCGCGAGGACCGGACGGCCCCCGTGCCGGTGGATGGCGATTCCGACCCGGGGCGAGGCGAAGGCGGCCACCAGGAGCCCGATGGATAGGCCGCCGACGACCCAGGCCAGCGGCCAGCCGGTATCCGTTGCGATGGGTCCGGCGAGCACGGCAGGGAGGTAGAACGACGAGCCCCAGGTCAGGATCTGGACGATGCCGAGGGCCGGGATGACCTGCCACCGGGGCCGCGCGGCCATCGGCTCGCTACCGGACCCCAAGTGCCGGAAGCCAAAGCGCCAACGCGGCGAGGGTAGCGAGGAGCACCGGCGGCGTGATGACGAGACCGACCCGCATGTACTGCCCCCAGGTGATGTGCTGGCCCTTGGTGTCGAGGACGTGCAGCCAGAGCAGGGTCGCCAGGCTGCCGATCGGCGTGAATTTCGGGCCCAGGTCGCAGCCGATGACGTTGGCGTAGACCATGAGCTCGCGCATCAGGGGTGACAGGTCTGGCGCCTGCTGGATGGAGAGCGCGCCCACCAGGACGCTCGGCATGTTGTTCATGACCGAGGACAGGATGGCGGCGGCGAACCCCGTGCCGATGGTGGCGACGAACGGACCAAAGCCCGAAAGCCATACGAGTCCCTGCGCCAAGTAGTCGGTCAGCCCGGCGTTCCTGAGGCCGTAGACCACGAGGTACATGCCGAGGCTGAACAGCACAATCTGCCAGGGTGCGCCCGCCAGCACCTTGCGGATGGGGATGACGCGGCTGCGGTTGGCGAGCGCCAGCATGACCCCGGCGCCGGCGCAGGTCACGACCGACACCGCCACGCCGAACGGCGCGGTGACGAAGTAGGCGACCAGCAGCAGGCCTAGGAGCGGGAATGCCGCCCGGAACACGAGCGGATCGCGGATGGCGTGCCGTGGGGCCTCCAGCTCCCCGACCGGATACGTGGCCGGCAGGTCACGGCGGTAGAACAGCCAGAGCACGATCAGGGTCGCGGCCAGCGAGACGAAGTTCACCGGCACCATCACGGCGGCGTAGCGGCTGAAGGTGACATCGAAGAAGTTGGCCGAGACGATGTTGACGAGGTTCGAGATGACCAGGGGCAGGCTGGTCGAGTCCGCCACGAACCCGCAGGCGACGATGAAGGCCAGGGCGGCCGCCGGCTTGAAGTCGAGGCGCAGCAGGATGGCGAGCACGATGGGGGTGAGCAGCAAAGCGGCGCCGTCGTTGGCGAAGACCGCCGCGATGGCCGCGCCGAGGAGGATCACCAGCGGGAAGAGCAGGCGACCCCGGCCCCCGCCCCAACGGGCTATGTGAAGGGCCGCCCAGTGGAAGAAGCCGGCCTCGTCGAGGAGCAGCGAGATGACGATGAGGGCGACGAAGGTGAAGGTGGCGTCCCAGACGATGTGCCAGACCACCGGGATGTCGCCGGGATGGATGACCCCGGTGGCGAGCGCGACGGCGGCCCCGATCAGGGCGCTCCATCCGATGCCGAAGCCCTTGGGCTGCCAGATGACGAAGACGAGGGTGACCACGAAAATGGCGAGCGCGAGCATCGGCACCGTTGCTTGTTATTGATGGAGCGGGAGGCGGATCAGGCGGTGGCGACGCGGCGCCCGTGCTCGTCGACGACGCGCTCGCCGTCCTCCTTGACGAACTCGCCCTGCTGGGCCGGCAGCAGGTCCAGCACCGCCTCGGAGGGCCGGCACAGGCGCACGCCCTTCGGGCTCACCACCAGCGGGCGGTTGAGCAGGATCGGGTGGGCCTCGATGGCGTCGAGGAGCTGATCGTCGGTCAGCGCGGGATCGGCAAGGCTCAGCTCGGCGTAGGGCGTGCCCTTCTCGCGCAGCACGTCCTGGGTAGAAAGGCCTGCCCGGCCAAGCAGCTGCTTGATGAGCGCCCGGCTCGGTGGCGTCTTGAGGTACTCGACCACGTGCGGCTCGATGCCGGCGTTGCGGATGAGGGCCAGGGTATTGCGGGAGGTTCCGCAATCCGGGTTGTGGTAGATGACGACGTCCATCACGCGACCTCCGGGCGGGGGGACGTGGCGCCGGCCTGCTGGCCGATCTCGCGGACCTTGGCGGACAGGGCCACCCCGTCCAGGCTGGAAAGCGGAAGGGCCACGAAGGCCGCGATCCGGTTCCTGAGGTAGCGTTGCGCGGTGACGAAGGCGCGCTTGCGCTCCATGTCGGAGCCATCGACCGCTGCGGGGTCCTCGATGCCCCAGTGGGCCGTCACCGGCTGGCCCGGCCAATAAGGGCAGGCCTCGCCGGCGGCGTTGTCACAGACCGTGAAGACGAAATCCATGACGGGCGCGTCCGGCCCGGCGAACTCGTCCCAGGACTTCGAGCGAAGCCCCTCGGTCGGATAGTCGCTCTCGCGCAGGACCTGCAGCGCCAGGGGGTGCGGCTCGCCCTTGGGCTGGCTGCCGGCCGAGAAGGCGCGGAAGCGGCCGCCTCCCTCCTTGTTGAGCATGGCCTCGGCCAGGATCGAGCGGGCGGAGTTGCCGGTGCAGAGGAAAAGGACGTTGTAGGCGGGCTCAGGCATGGAGGGTCTCTCCGGTGGTGCAATCGCAGGCGGCGAGCGCGGCCACGGCCGGGTTGCACACCTCGGGGTGGCCCTGGCAGCAGTCGCGCATGAGGAACTGGACGAGGTCCGACAGGCCGGCGTAGGCGGCGCTGTAGATGACCGACTTGCCATCACGACGGGACGTGATCAGTCCGGCGTGGCTGAGCTCCTTGAGGTGGAAGGACAGGTTGTTGCCGGCGACGTTGACGGCCTCGGCGAGCACGCCGGCGGCGAGGCCGTCGGGGCCGGCGGTGACCAGGGCGCGCACGACCCGGAGGCGATGCTCCTGTCCGAGGGCCGCAAAGGCCGCGAGGGCTTGCCGTTCGTCCATCGAATGACCTACATATCAACTTCTGTTGAAACGTAGAGGAATGGAACGCCTTGGACAAGCCCCAGCAGCCGTTCTCCGACGTTATGCCGAACCTGAGCGAGGCGCACTTCGAGGCGCCGACCGCGGAGCGGGTGCAAGCGTCGACGCCGCTCGACCATGCACCCCGCTTCCTGATCCTCTACGGGTCGCTCCGCGAGCGTTCGTTCAGCCGCTTCCTGGCTTACGAGGCGGCCCGGCTGCTGGAGGCGATGGGCGGGGAGATCCGCATCTACGACGCACACGGCCTGCCGCTGCCGGACGACAGCACCGCCGACCATCCGAAGGTGCAGGAGCTACGGCAGCTCTCGATCTGGTCGGAGGGGCAGGTCTGGGTCAGCCCGGAGCGGCATGGCAACCTGACTGGGGTGATGAAGGCCCAGATCGACTGGCTGCCGCTGAGCGAGGGCTCGGTGCGGCCGACGCAGGGGCGGACGCTGGCGGTGATGCAGGTCTCAGGCGGCTCGCAGAGCTTCAATGCGGTGAACAGCCTACGGGTGCTCGGGCGCTGGATGCGGATGGTGACGATCCCGAACCAGTCCTCGGTGCCGATGGCCTACAAGGAGTTCGACGATGCCGGCCGCATGAAGCCGGGGCCGCTCTACGACCGGGTCGTGGACGTTTGCGAGGAGTTGATGAAGTTCACCCTGCTGACCCGCGGCCGGGCCGATTACCTCGTCGACCGCTACTCGGAGCGGAAGGAGCGCGAGCCCGAGCGCCTCAAGGCGGTCGCCGCCGACATCGGCTTCGTGAAGCGCTGACGCTGGGCCCGAGCTCAGTCCGCTCCCTCGTCGGGGATGGCGAGGAGGTGGCCGCAGGCCTTGCAGTGCACTGCGTCCGGCTCGTGGCGCTGCAGGCCGCAGGCGTCGCAGGGGAAGCGGACCTTGTAGGGGCGGAACACCACCTGCGCGAGGCGGAAGAACAGCGTCACGCCGCAGATCATCACGAGGACCGACAGCAGGCGGCCCGTCGTCCCGGGAAGGGTAATGTCCCCGTAGCCGGTCGTCGTGAGAGACGTGACCGTGAAGTACAGGGCGTCCACGGGGGTGCGGATCGCCGGGTTGCCGCCGTGCTGCGTGGCGTAGACGATCCCCGTCATGACGAAGACGAACACCACCAAGTTCGTGGCCGCCAGGATCGCGTCCTCGTTGCGGCGGAACAGGCCGCTGTCCTGCCGCAGCCGCTCCAGCAGGTGGTAGGTGCGCAGCAGGCGCAGCGTCCGCAGGATGCGCAGGAAGCCGACGCCCTCGACGACCACGGGCGCGAGGAACGAGGCCACCGCCACGAGGTCCGTCCAGGTGCTCAGGTGCCGGAACTCGCGCAGCGGCGCGCGGCTGACGACGAGTCGGGCGGCGAAGTCGATCAGGACGAACGCGCCCACCGCCAGGTCGCAGGCGACGATCCACGGCGACAATGGCATGAACGAGGTGACGACGACGAAGGCGATGGTCGCCACGTCGAACACGAGCAGGGCGTAGCGGAAGCGGTGCGCGCCCCGCGTGTCGCCCTCGTAGAGATCGCGCAGCTTCTCGACCGGTGTCGTCATCGGAGATCGGGAAAGGGCATGTGGCTCGGGAGTCCCTCGACGGCCGCCCCGGCTCAGCGCCGGGACGGATGGGTCGGGGCGAACCGCAGCACCAGCGCGCCGGCCACCATGCAGGCGATGGAGCCGATCAACACGCCGACCTTGGTCTCGGCCTCAAGCTCCGGGGCGTTCGCGAAGGCGAGCAGGCCGATGAACAGGCTCATGGTGAAACCGACGCCGCAGAGGAGCGAGACGCCGTAGACCTGCGGCCAGGTAGCGTGCGCAGGGCGCTGGGCCAAGCCGGATTTCACCGCGGCGAGGACGAGGCCGAACACGCCGACCTGCTTGCCCACGAACAGGCCGAGCGCCACGCCGAGCGTCACCGGGTCGAGCAGCATGCGTGGCGTGATGCCGGCCAGCGAAACGCCCGCATTGGCGAAGCCGAAGATCGGCAGGATGAGGTAGGCCGACCAGGGATGGACCGCGTGCTCAAGGATATGCAGCGGCGAGGTCGGGTCGTCCGGCTTGCCGACGCTGAGCCTCAACGGGATCGTCAGGGCCAGCAGCACGCCCGCGATGGTCGCGTGGACGCCCGACCTGAGCACGAACACCCACAGCACCGCGCCGATCAGCAGGTAGGGCCACAGGCGGGCGACCCCGGCCTTGTTCATCCCGTATAGGACCGCGAGCGTCACCGCCGCGCCGCCGAGCATCGGAAGCGACAGGTCGGCGGTGTAGAATGCCGCGATGATGAGGACGGCGCCGAGGTCGTCGATGATGGCGAGGGCCGTCAGGAAGACCTTGAGCGAGACCGGCACGCGCGAGCCGAGCAGCGCCAGCACGCCGAGCGCGAAGGCGATATCGGTGGCGGCCGGGATCGCCCAGCCCCGCAGCGTCTCGGGCGAGTTCCAGTTCACGGCGGCGTAGACGGTGGCCGGGACCGCCATGCCGCCGAGAGCGGCCAGCCCCGGCAGCACCCGGTCGGGCCAGGTGCGAAGCCGCCCGTCGAGCACCTCGCGCTTGATATCCAGTCCGACGAGCAGGAAGAACACCGCCATCAGGGCGTCGTTGATCCAGTGCAGGACCGACAGGGGACCGACGTAGGCATTGAGCGCGCCGAAGTAGGTGTCCGCCAGCGGCGAGTTGGCGATCACCAGGGCGAGCGCGGCGCTCACCATCAGGACGAGACCGCCGCCGGCGTCGCTGGTCAGGACGTTGCGCAGGGCCGACAAGGGGCGGCGACGAGGCCGCGGAACGCTGTGTGATGGCGACGACACGGGCACGGGTCTCCGGCACTGGCGGCCCGACCAGCGCTCGTCCTGCCGGTCCGACCGACGGACCGCGCACCCTGCGCGGGCTATCGCATCGAAGCGGGACAGGGACAACCCGTCCCGCACCGGATCCCCAGAGAGGGCCCCCGGCACACGTCGGTGTGTCGCAGGACGGGCGGCATGGGTGCGGGTCTCCGCCTGCGCCCATGGCTATTTCTCGGTCAGTGACCGGGTGCGGCCAGCGCGGCCCCCGGCTTGTCATGGGTGCCGAGCCGTTCGACCATCGTGGCCGTGGCCTCGTTCATGCCGATGACGTCGACCGGAATGCCGTGGTGCCGGAACTTGAGCACGACCCGGTCGAGCGCGTTGACGCTGGTGATGTCCCAGAAGTGCGCGGCCGTGAGATCGAGCACGACGCCCCGGAGGTCCTCCTCGCGGAAGTCGAAGGCGGAGTGGAACGCCTCGGCGGTGGCGAAGAAGATCTGGCCGGTCACCTTGTAGGTGCGCACCGCACGGGCCTCGTCGCGCGAGGACGCGACGCCGAAGAACTTGGTGACCTTGTGGGCGAAGAAGAGGCCGCTGAGGATCACCCCGAACAGCACGCCCTTGGCGAGGTCGTGGGTCGCCACGACGACCACGACGGTGCCGAGCATGACGAAGCTCGACGACTTCGGATGGGTCACCAGCGTACGGAGAGACTTCCACTGGAAGGTGTTGATCGAGACCATGATCATGACCGCGACCAGCGCCGCCATCGGAATCTGTGCCACGTAGGGGCCGAGCACGACGATCAGGAACAGCAGGAACACGCCGGCCCACAGCGTGGACAGCCGTCCCCGTCCGCCGGACGAGACGTTGATCACCGACTGGCCGATCATGGCGCAGCCGGCCATGCCGCCGAGGAACCCGGAGGCGATGTTGGCGACGCCCTGGCCGGCGCATTCGCGGTTCTTGTTCGAGGTCGTGTCGGTCATCTCGTCGACGATGGCTGCGGTCATCAGGCTTTCCAGCAGGCCGACCATGGTCAGGGTCAACGACACCGGTAGGATGATCTGCAGGGTCTCCCAGGTGAACGGCACCTGCGGCAGGGCCACCCAGGGCAGCTCGCTCGGGAGCGCGCCCATGTCGCCGACCTTGTGGATGCCGAGGCCGAGGTACATCGAGACCCCGGTCAGCAGGACGATGGTGACCAGCGGCGAGGGCACCGCCTTGGTGAGGTACGGCAGGCCGTAGATGATGCAGAGGCCGGCCGCGGTCATCAGGTAGACGGTCGTGCCCTGTCCGATGAGTTCCGGCATCTGCGCCAGGAAGATCAGGATGGCCAGGGCGTTCACGAACCCGGTCACGACCGAGCGCGAGACGAACCGCATGAGGTTGCCGAGCCGGAGCGCGCCGGCGGCGATCTGCAGGAGGCCGGTGAGGATGGTGGCGGCGAACAGGTAGCCGACGCCATGGTCCTTAACGAGGCCCACCATCAGGAGCGCCATGGCGCCGGTCGCGGCGGAGATCATGGCGGGCCGCCCGCCCGCGAAGGCGGTGACGACGGCGATGCAGAAGGAGGCGTAGAGGCCGACCTTCGGGTCGACGCCGGCGATGATGGAGAAGGCGATGGCCTCGGGGATGAGGGCGAGGGCCACGACTGTGCCCGCCAGCAACTCGCGTGTGACGTTCGGAGCCCACTCGCTCCGTAGGTGGACGAGATCCATTGTTGTGAAAGGCTTTCCTTGTCCCAGGCGCGTTCGGTACGTCGCATGGGGCGCGCAACAGGGCCGGTCGGCCTCCTCGGAGGTCCGCGACTTAGGCACCACGATTTGCGTTATCCGGCGGATCGGCGGCCGGAAGAGCCACCCGGGCTTTCACCGGGTCCGGTCTTATGGGCTTACCATACCCCGAGAGTTCGCTGCGGCGCAATACGGCGTGAGGCTCGCTTCGCAGCCTGGGCGATGGGAGCTCCGGGTGATCGTCAGAGGTCGAGGGCGCCTAGGGCCGCGCCAATGGCGAGCAGGCCACCAAGCATGGCTGCGAAGATCGCGCGAGCCCGGACCCAGGCACCATTCTCGTTGTCGTTGCCGGCCGTCGGCGATGTGCCTGATCGACGTCGCCACCTACGGGTCGAGCAGGGCGCGTCCCGGAAGCTGGGCGGGGGCGAGCTATCGGACTGGTGGCGACATGACATGGGCGAACCGCGAAGATCCCGCCACCTTTCCGAGCGACGGCATCTCGATACTACATAGCCCACCCGCGGCCGCCAGCCTCCGACCGTGTCCCATGGCGTCAGCGGATGAACAGCTCCTCGATCCACCTCGCCCGAGGCTCGATGTCGGATCTGCTCTCGGGTCCCAAGGGTGGTACGTCGGGATTACCCGGCGGAGCGGCGATCTCGTTGAGATCGACCGATTGCGGGGTGCCCACGATGCCGGCATCGGTGACCCGCATCGTGTAATACAGGCCGTTTGCCAGCTTGGCCCCATAGTCGGTCGGGGCCTTGAAGAAAAAGATCAAACTGTGCTCCAGCCAGGAGAGATCGGCCCGCGTGACGGTGGCAAGGTTTTTATACGGATAAGGCACGTAGCACTGCAGCTCGGGCCCCTCAGCGCACTTGAACTCGCGCATGGATAGGAAATGGTCGCGGAAGTCGGTCAGGTCGAGCGCGAGCTTGAACCTCGATCCTGGGCCGTCCGGTTCGAAGGTCACGGAACCCACGGGGATGATGTGCCCGTCACGGGTGCGCAGCTCGATCCGCTTGGTACCCATCATGTCCCAAGCCTCGGCACCACAAGGCGTCAGGACGAGGCAGGCGGCGAGACAGGATTGGACGAGACGCATCGGTGATCGGGCCCTCAGAGGCGAGTGGTGAGGTCGGTGAGCCAGGACGGCGAAGCGTTCACCAGCGCGGTCTCGATGGCCTTGTCGTAGCCCGAGAGGATCACGGCTCCGCTCACCACCAGGATCAGGCCCAGCGCGGCCTTCAGACCCTTGCCGGCGCTCATCATGCGGTCACGCCAGCGCATGAGCACCTCCCGCGACAGGGTGCCGAGGAGCAGGAGCGGAAGCGCCGCGCCGACGCCAAACAGGAACATGGTCAAGGCGACGGTGCCGAGATCCCGACCCTGGGAGGCCAGCAGCGAGGCGGCGCCCAGCGTCGGGCCGACGCAGGGGCTCCAGACGGCGCCTAGCAGGAGGCCGACGCCGAACTGGCCGAGCAGGCCGGCGGTCGAGAAGCCGCCGAACCGGGTCTCGGTCCAGTCGCTCACCGGGCCGGCGGCCACCGCCAGCCGCGTCTGGACCGCCGGGACCATCAGGACGAGGCCGACCAGCACCAGCAGGATCGCGGCGACGGTGCGGAAGACGTCGGTGTCGAGCCCGATGGCGAAGCCTACCGTGGCGACGAACAGGCCGATCACGACGAACGACAGCGCGAGACCGGCGGCCAGCGCCGCGGGGCCCAGGCGGTGCTCGGAAGCGGCCGCGCCGAGGACCAAGGGCAGGAGCGGCAGCACGCACGGCGACAGGACGGAGAGGATGCCGGCGAGGAAGGCGAGGCCGAGGGTGGCGACCATGGGTTTCGCCTCAGAGCGCCTTTTCCACGAGGCCCTCGATCCACTCGGGCTGGGTCTCGCCGATGGAGCGCCCGACCTCGTTCTCGCCCTTGAACGCGATCAACGTGCTTTGCATGCGGGCGTTGAGCGCCCTGAGGGCCGGCTTCTGGCTGTCGAAATCGACGTCGAACACCTGCAGGTCCTTGAACCGCGGGTCGGCCCCGAGCTTCGCCAGGATGGGCTTCTGCGTCTTGCAGATCGGGCACCAGGGCGCGCTGATCTCCACCAGGATGGGCTTGCCGGCCTTCTGCGCGGCGGCCAGGGCTTCCGGCGTGTACGGGAGGAAGTCGGCGGCCTGGGCCGGGGCCAGCCCGAGCGGCGCCGCCGCGAGGAGGGCGAGGAGGGTACGGCGGATCATCGAGGCGAGCCTTCGGGATGGAGGATGATGGTCGTCATTGGCCGACGGTCGACTTCGGGCGTGCGGCCCATCGCGCGTCGGGACGTGACACGGCTGTGTCATGGCCGTCCTGCCAGCCCTCGATGCCCTGCGGGAACCAGTGGACTTTCCGGTAGCCCAGGGCGACGAGGCGCTTGCCGAGGTTCCAACTGCCCCAGCAGTCGGGGTGGCAGTAGGTGACGATGGGCCTTTCGAGGTCGCCCCCGGTAAGATCGGCGACCCGTGCCTTGAGGGCGTCCTGGGCGGCCGCGTCGAGGTCTCCTTCACCCGAGCCCGGCAGCCACGTGCTTCCTGGGATGTTGCGGTGGATGGGGGACCAAAGGCCGCCCTGAGGCAGGCCGGCGGGCTTCCGGTCGATCTCGGAGACGTCGAGAAGCACCGGCTTATGCTCCTCGATCAGCTTGGCGACTTCGCCGGCATCCACGACGGTGGCCCCTGCAAGGGTCTGGGGCGTGTAGCCGTGCAGCGCCCCCTGCCAGTAGCCTTCGGGCTCCCGCACGCCGACGGGCGAGTCGGCAGGCGCTGCGGCGATCATGAACACGGCCGCCGCGGCCACGATGGGAAGGCGGAGCACGGGTCGCATCAGTTGCTTGCCGAGCGGACCGGGAAGCTCTTCTCCCAGTGGCCACCCTGGTTGTCCGTGGCGGTGACCTTCATCGGGCCGGCGCCGTCAGGCAGGTAGCCGAAATTGATGACGGGGTTCGCCGAGATCGAGATGTCCCCGTCCATCGTGAAGACGCTCTTGTCACCGTAGCTGACGGTGATCTTCTGAATGTAGCGGGCCGGGGTGTAATCGCGCGTCACCTGGTTCATCTGCATGCCCGAGAAGTTCGGGTGGCGCATCATCAGGGTCGCCTGGACGGGCTTGCCCGGCAGCGTCTCGCCGAACTTCATGCGCATGTCGCCCATGCCCTGCATCGCCTCCTCGTCGCTCATGCCCATCGGTGCAGAGCAGCCGCCGGACGCCTTCACGTACTCCGTGGCCTCCTGGAACGTGCCGTCCTTCATCTTCGCGACGGCGTGGACGTCGGTGTAGTTGTTGACGCGCACGCGGAGCTTGAGCTCGCTGGGGTCCGCCGCCGGGCCGAAGACGAAGTGGGCGGCGTACGGCGTCGGGTTGTCGTCGATGATGAGCGACAGCTCCGCGACGTTGTCCTTGTCGGGCACGGTCAGGGTGATCGGCACCAGGGAGGCGTCATCCGCCCGCTTCGGGGCGTCGATCTTCACCGCCTTGCCCCCGGACTGGATCTTGGCGTCGCCGAAGATCTGCTGCTTGATCTCGCCCCAGCGCTCGGCGCGTTGGTTGTCGGAGTCGCCCGCCGCGGCATGCGCCGATCCGGCGGCGAGCATGATGGGCAGGGTCAGGCTCGCCAGCAGGGCGGTCGTCCGGCGCGATGATGCCATGGCGTTTGCTCCTCCGTCATTATGCCTGCCGTTCGCAGGTCCGATTGAGGAGACGATAGCCCTTATTGCGCCTGGGCCACCTGCTGCCGACGCTTGGTCGAGGACTACGAGCGTTACGCGGCACATTGGCCGGCCTGCACATGGTCGCCTTCGTCTGTCTCATGCTTAAATAAGCCGAAAAACTTATTAAAAGTGCATAACACGTTCTAAAACATCGTCCCGAAAGGTGATTTCGGGCTTTCGGAAAAGACGATGCGACACAAAAGCATAGAGCATCATTGATCGACAATCCGCGTCGATACGGCACAATGATTACGGAAGTGCATCGCAATTTACAGGGACTATGCAATTATTGGGCTGCCGCCCTCCCATCGACCGACTACATTTGTAGGAAGGCGATGAGGTCTGCCCGGTCGAGCGGATCGGGCATGCCCGAAAACGTCATGCTGGTGCCGGGTACCATAACGGTGGGGGCGCCGAGCCAGACGTCCATCCGCTCCGGCGTCCACGTGCCGCCGACGGAGCGCAAGGCGGTGGTGTAGCCGAAGCGGCGGCTGTTACCCGCAATGGGTCGGCCCATCACCCCGAACAGGCCCGGCCCGTTCCGGTCGCCCGCGCCCCGCTCGATCGTGTGGCAGGCCGCGCACCGGCCGAACAGGCGCCCGCCCCGGTCCGCATCCGCCACCCGCATGAGGTCGGCAAAGCCCGGCGCATCGCCCAAGGCCCGGCGGCGCTCGGCGGCGTCGTCCGAACACCCGGCGACGAGGACAGCGAGGGCCGGCAGCAGCAGGCGGAGCGGGTGCGGCGTGCGGTGGATCATGGCCCCGTCCGTCATAGCGCCGCCGCGCCGTGAGCGCATGACCTACGGTGTCGCTGCGCACGCGGGATGCGGTTCGCCGCGCGATTCGTTCTGCTAGAAGCGCCCTGTCCTCGACGAAATGCCCGCAAAACCACCGATCCCGGCGGCGAGCGGGCTTTTCGCGGGGCGTTGCGACCCCGATGGATGACGGTACACCCGCGAGGGTGACAACCCGGACCCGCGAGCCTCGTTCTTTGCCCTCAGCCTCGACGCCTCAGCTGCTCGTCGCGCTCGCCGCGATCCTGCCCTTCCTCGGTAGCCTCGTCGCGGTCTGCCTGCCGGGCTCGGCCCGCAACGCCGCCGCCGCGCTTGCAGGCGGCGTGATGCTGGTGAGCCTCGCCTGCATCGCCAGCCTCTACCCGTTCATCGGCGACGCCCCCGTCACCGTCGGGGTGGATTGGCTGCCGACGCTCGGCGTGCGCCTGATCCTGCGGCTCGATGGGCTGGCTTGGCTGTTCGCGATGCTGGTGCTCGGCATCGGCGCGCTGGTGGTGCTCTACGCCCGCTACTACATGGCTGCCGCCGATCCGGTGCCGCGGCTGTTCTGCTACTTCCTCGCGTTCGTCGGCGCGATGCTCGGCATCGTGCTGTCGGGCAACCTGATCCAGCTCGTCGTCTTCTGGGAGCTGACCTCGGTCGTCTCCTTCCTGCTGATCGGCTACTGGTCGGACAACGCCTCGGCCCGCGACGGCGCCCGCATGGCGCTCACCGTCACCGCCGCGGGGGGCCTGTGCCTCCTCGTCGGCATGATCCTGATCGGCCGGATGGTCGGCAGCTACGATCTCGACACCGTGCTGACCTCCGGCGACGCCATCCGCAACAGCCCGCTCTACCTGCCCGCCCTGATCCTCGTGCTCGCCGGCGCGCTCACCAAGTCGGCGCAGTTCCCGTTCCACATCTGGCTGCCCCGCGCCATGGCCGCGCCGACGCCGATCAGCGCCTACCTCCACTCGGCCACCATGGTGAAGGCCGGCATCTTCCTGATGATCCGGCTCTGGCCGGTGCTCGCCGGCACCGAGGCCTGGTACTGGATCGTCGGCGGGCTGGGCATGGCGACGATGCTGGTCGGCGCGTGGTCGGCGATCTTCCAGCACGACCTGAAGGGCCTGCTCGCCTACTCCACCATCAGCCATCTCGGGCTGATCACGCTGCTGCTCGGGCTCGATTCACCGCTGGCCGTCGTCGCCGCGATCTTCCACGTCGTGAACCACGCGACGTTCAAGGCCTCGCTGTTCATGGCCGCGGGCATCATCGACCACGAGACCGGGACGCGGGACATGCGCCGGCTCTCGGGCCTGTGGCGGGCGATGCCCTACACCGCCACGCTCGCCATGGTGGCCGCCGCCGCGATGGCCGGCGTGCCGCTGCTCAACGGCTTCCTGTCGAAGGAGATGTTCCTTTCCGAGGCCGTCGACAACGCGGGCGACCACCCGCTCCACCTCGCGCTCCCGGTGCTGGCGACGGTGGCATCCGCGTTCACCATGCTCTACTCGCTGCGCTTCATCTGCCAGACCTTCTTCGGGCCGCCCCCGCACGACCTGCCGCACTCGCCCCACGAGCCGGTGCGCTGGATGCGGATTCCGATCGAGGCGCTGGTGCTCACCTGCATCGCCATCGGCCTCGTGCCGAACCTCACCATCGGCCCGGTGCTGGCGGGCGCGGTGCGGGCGGTTCTGGGCGAGCGCACGCCCGATTACAGCCTCGCGATCTGGCACGGATTCAACGCGCCGCTCGCCATGAGCGTCGCGGCGCTGGTCGGCGGCGTGGCGCTCTATTTCGTCTTCGGCCAACGCATCAACACGAACCCCCGCGGCGGCCCCTGGCTGATGGACCGGCTCGACGGCGGCTGGCTGTTCGAGAAGACGATGACCGGCCTCGTGCGCGGCGCCCGCTGGCTGGAAGGCCAGCTCGGCACCGAGCGGCTGCAGCCGCAGTTGCGCATCCTGTTCCTCACCGCGCTCACCGTGTCGCTCGCCGCGGGCGCCGCCCGCGGGCTCGACCTGACGGCGCCGGGCACGATCACGCCGTTCGATCCGGCCTTCGCCCTGATGTGGCTGGTGGGCGCGGCCTGCGCCATCGGCGCGGCGGAGCGGGCGAAGTACCACCGGCTCTCGGCGGCGATTTTCGTCGGCGGCGCGGGCCTCGTCAGCAGCCTGACGTTCCTGTGGCTCTCCGCCCCCGACCTCGCGGTGACGCAGATCCTCGTCGAGATCGTCACCACCGTGATGCTGCTGCTGGGCCTGCGCTGGCTGCCCAAGCGCGACGCGGCGATCCCGGTCCCGGCCTCCGAGGAGGCGCGGGGCAGGCGCCGCCGCCTGATCGATCTCTGCATCGCCGGCCTCGTCGGCTTCGGTCTCGCCGGGCTCGCCTACGCGGTGATGACGCGGCCCGCGGTCGACGGCATCAGCCGTTGGTTCGTCGAGGAGGCCTATCCCCAGGCGGGCGGGCGCAACGTCGTCAACGTGCTGCTGGTCGACTTCCGCGCTTTCGACACGCTGGGCGAGATCTGCGTGCTCGGCGTCGTCGGCCTCACAGTGTTCGCCCTGCTGCGCCGCTTCCGCCCCGCCCCCGACAGCCTGGAGCGCCCGGCGCAACAGGTGCGCCACGACGCCTACGACCACGCCCGCGAGGGCCGCGAGCCCGGCCACACCACCGCCGACGCGCTGCTGGTGCCGCGCGTGGTGACGACGTGGCTCTTTCCCTTCATCGTCCTCCTGGCGCTGCACCTGTTCCTGCGCGGCCACGATCTGCCCGGCGGCGGCTTTGCCGCCGGCATCGCCATGACCGTGGCGTTCATGCTGCAATACATGGCCAACGGCGCCGAATGGGTGGAGGAGCGCCTGCGCATCCAGCCGATCTCGTGGATCGGCGCCGGCATGCTGATCGCCGCGCTCGCGGGGGCCGGCTCCTGGCTGTTCGGGCGCCCCTACCTCACCGCCTTCTTCACCTACTGGAAGCCGCCCGTGCTCGGTAAGGTGCCGGTGGCGAGCGCGCTGGTGTTCGATCTCGGCATCATGGTCCTCGTCGTCGGCGCCAGCGCCCTGATGCTGGTGGCGCTGGCCCACCAGTCTCTGCGCCGCACCCGCGCCGCGGAAGCCGAGGCCGAAGCGCGAGCGGACGCCGAGCAGACCGCCGCGAAGGAGCCCGCCTGATGGAGTTCGTCCTGTCGGGCGGGATCGGCGTGTTCGCCGCCTCCGGCGTGTGGCTGATGCTGCGCCCGCGCACCTTCCAGGTCGTGCTCGGCCTCTCGCTGCTGAGCTACGCCGTCAACCTGTTCATCTTCGCCATGGGCCGCCTCACCGTCGGCGCGCCGCCAGTGCTCGGGGCCGTGCCGGAGATCGTCTCCGTCGATGATCCGGTGCCGCAAGCGCTGGTGCTCACCGCCCTCGTCATCGGCTTCGCGCTCACCGCCCTGTTCCTCGTGGTGCTCCTGGCCGCCCGCGGCGTCACCGGCAGCGACCACGTGGATGGCCGCGAGCCGCATCGCGCCGAGCCGCATCCGGGGAACCCGCATCCATGACCGGCCCCGTCGCCATCACACAGGCGAGTGCGTGGTCCGACCACCTCGTCGTCCTGCCGGTCGTCCTGCCGATCGCGGTCGCGGGCGCCCTGTTCCTGATGGACGAGCGCCGCCGCGAGTTGAAGGCTGCCCTCAGCCTCGTCACGATGCTGGCGCTCCTTGGCATCGCCCTCGTCCTCGTCGGCCGCGCGAGTGGGACGGCGGAGGTCTACCGCCTCGGCAACTGGGCCGCGCCCTACGGCATCGTCCTGGTGGCCGACCGGCTCTCGGCGATGATGCTGGTGCTCGCCGCCATCCTCGGATTGTGCGCCCTCGTCTTTTCCTTCGCCCGCTGGGGCCGGGCCGGCCCACGCTTCCACGGCCTGTTCCTCCTGCTGGTGATGGGCGTGAACGGCGCCTTTCTCACCGGCGACCTGTTCAACCTGTTCGTGTTCTTCGAGGTGATGCTGGCGGCCTCCTACGGCCTCGTCCTGCACGGCTCGGGCGAGATCCGCATCCGCGCCGGGCTCGGCTACATCGCGGTCAACCTTGTCGCCTCACTGTTCTTCCTCGTCGGCGTCAGCCTGATCTACGGCACCACCGGCACCCTCAACATGGCCGATCTCGCCCGGCGCCTCGCCGCACCTAGCTTGAGTGAACTCGGCCTGTTCGAGGTCGGCTGCGCGGTGCTTGGGCTAGCCTTCCTGATCAAGTGCAGCGCCTGGCCGCTCGGCTTCTGGCTGCCGACGACCTACGCGGCGGCGAGCGCCCCGGCGGCGGCGATCCTCGCCATCCTCAGCAAGGTCGGCGTCTACGTCGTGGTGCGCCTGAGCCTGCTCCTGTTCGGCGAGGGCCTGTCCGCGGGCTTCGGGCAGACCTTTCTGCTTGCCGCCGGGCTCGCCACCATCGCCTTCGGCACGATCGGCATCCTGGCCGCGCGCGAACTGACGCGGGCGGCGGGCTACGCCGTGATGATCTCGTCCGGCACGGTGCTGGCGGCGCTGGGCACCGGCAGCGAGCGGGCGCTGTCGGGCGCGCTCTACTACCTCGTCGGCTCGACGCTGGCGGCGGGCGCCCTGTTCCTCCTGGCGGAAATCCTGCAGCGCGGTCGCGACCCGGCAGAGGCCGGAAAACCCGTCTTCGCCGACGAGTACCGCGACCCGTTCGACGATCCCGAGGCGACCGAGGTCGGCCGCGCGATCCCGTCCGCGGTCGCGATCCTCGGTGTCGGCTTCCTCGTCGCCACGCTGATGCTGGCCGGCGTGCCGCCGCTCGCCGGCTTCGTCGGCAAGCTCGCGATCTTTTCCGGGCTGACGAGTGGGGCGATGACGGCCTCGGCCTGGGCGCTGATCGCGGCGCTGACGCTGTCGAGCTTCGGCACGCTGATGCCGCTGGTACGGCTCGGCATCTTCAGCCTGTGGGTGCCGAGCGACGATCCCGCTCCGGTCCTGCGCGCGCCGGAACTTTTGGGGATTGCCGGCCTGCTCCTGACCTGCATGGCCCTCGCACTGTGGGGCGGCTCGGTCCTCGCTTACGTCGACGCCACGGTGACGTGGCTTGCACAGCCGCAGGACTACGTCCGGGCGGTTTTGGGCGAAGGAGGGGACCGGTGAGCCGCGTTTTGCCCCACCCTCTGCTGTCGCTGGCGCTGGCGCTCACGTGGCTGCTGCTCAACGCCCCGCCGACGCCCGGCAACGTGCTCCTGGCGGTCGTCGTCGGCCTCACGGTCCCGGCGGTGATGCGGGCGCTCGAACCCCGCCCCGTGCGGCTGCGCGCGCCCTCAGCAATCGCCCGGCTGCTCGGCGTCTTCGTCTACGACATGGTCCGCTCGAACATCGACGTGGCCCAAGTCATCCTCAATCCCCGCTCCGGCGAGCGCCGCACCGGCTTCATCACCGTGCCGCTGGAACTGCGCGAGCCCGCCGGCCTCACGGTGCTGGCGGTGATCCTCACGGCGACCCCCGGCACGCTCTGGGTGCAGTACGATTCCGACACCGGCTGCCTGCTGCTGCACGTCCTCGACTTCACCGAGGACAGCGACTGGGAAGCCCGGATCAAGGACCGCTACGAGCGTCCCCTTCTGGCGATCTTCGAGAGGACACCGGCATGACGAGCGTGACGATCCTCGACTGGGGCCTCGGCCTCGCCCAGGGCATGCTGGTGCTGGCGATGGCGCTCGCCGCGTGGCGGATGCTGCGCGGCCCCCGCGCCCAGGACCGCATCCTCGGCCTCGACACGTTCTATCTCAACGGCATGCTGGCCATCGTGGTCCACGGCATGCGCACCGGCAGCGGCCTGTATTTCGAGGCGGCGCTGATCATCGGCATGATCGGCTTCACCGCAACGGTCGCGCTGGCCAAGTTCCTGATGCAGGGCGAGGTGATCCAGTGAACGGCGCCGAACTCCCCATCTGGGCCGCTTGCCTCGTGGTGCTGCTGACCGTCACCGGCGCAGGCTTCGCGCTCGTCGGCGCGCTCGGCCTGATCCGCTTGAAGACCTTCTACGAGCGCGTCCACGCCCCGTCGCTCGGCGCGACGCTCGGAATGGCCCTGATCCTGTGCGGCTCGATGCTGCTGCTCTCGCTGATCGAGGACCGCCTCGTCCTGCGCGACGCGCTGATCGGCCTGTTCTTCACCGTGACGACCCCGGTGACCCTCCTGTTGCTCGCCCGCACCGCCGCCCACCGCGACCGCTTCGATGGCAATCCCGAGGCGCCGCCGGAGATTTGAGGGATCGCACGGTCTCGTCGACGATACGCCCACGGCATCATCTCTCGCCCCTCGGTCGCGGATCGACGCAACGAGGACTCGCGGGATGTCCGGGAAGGCATCCAGGGCTCTGCCCTGTACCCGCGAAAGGACGCGTCCTTTCACACCCGGACTACAGGTATCGGCCCGGCTCGAACTGTTGATCTGGACGATTTCGGACTGGGGCGACGAGCCGCTAAGTCCTTGCCACCTATGGCCTCTCGCTGGGAGAGAAACCTGGTGGAGCTGAGGGGAATCGAACCCCTGACCTCCGCAGTGCGATTGCGGCGCTCTCCCATCTGAGCTACAGCCCCGTCCCGAGGCGGGTGCCTTTTAGGCTTGTCCGCTTCGCCCTGTCAATTCCGGAAATGACCCGCGAGCCCCACGCATCCCGCGCCGGGTCGGAACGCGGGCGGCGAGGACCGGTACAGCCCGCATGAACGCCCTTCTCTGGCTCATCAACACCGTCATCCAGCTCTACATCTACATCCTCATCGCGAGTGCCGTGCTGAGCTGGCTCGTGGCGTTCAACGTCGTGAACGTGCGCAACCCGATCGTCTCGCAGATCGGCGAATTCCTCTACCGGGTCACCGAGCCGGTGCTGCGGCCGATCCGCAACCTCCTGCCCAACCTCGGCGGCGTCGACATCTCGCCGATCATCCTGATCCTGCTGCTGCTGTTCGCGCAGAAGCTCATCACCGACATCTACATCGCCATGGTGGTCTGACCGCCCGCTGGAGAATCGGCCCGAGCGTGGCATTGCGCTGCGCCCGGACCCGTTGCTAGAGCGTCAGTCCGCAGGATGGTCGCCGGCCTCGAAAAACCGAGGCACCACAAGGGCCTGGGCCTCGGTTCTGGATACCGTATTCAGAAGCGGGGCGTCGGGCGGCAGACCACGGACGCAAGGGCAGGAACGCGAGAATGAAGACCAATCCGGGCCGCTTCTTCGAGGATTTCCGCCTCGGCGAGACCATCCGCCACGCCACGCCCCGCACCGTCACCTCCGGCGACGTCGCGCTCTACACCGCCCTCTACGGGCCGCGCTTCGCCGTGCAGTCGTCCGACGCCTTCGCCAAGGCGCTCGGCTATCCGGCGAGCCCGCTCGACGACCTGCTCACCTTCCACGTCGTGTTCGGCAAGACGGTGCCCGACGTCTCGCTCAACGCGCTGGCCAACCTCGGCTACGCCGAGGGCGGCTTCCACCGGCCGGTCTATCCGGGCGAGACGCTCTCCACCGTCTCCGAGGTGATCGGCCTGAAGGAAAGCTCCAACCGCCAGACCGGCGTGGTCTACGTGCGCTCAACCGGGTCCGATTCCTCGGGCCGGACCGTTCTGAGCTATTGCCGCTGGGTGCTCGTGCGCAAGCGCGATCCCGACGCGAAGATCGCCGAGGAGCACGTGCCGACGCTGGCCAAGGTGGTCGATCCGGCCGACCTCGCCAAGGCGCTGCCACCGCTCGACGCATCGGCCTACGACACGGCGCTCGCCGGCAGCCCGCATCTCTTCGGAGATTACGCGGTGGGTGAAAAAATCGACCACGTCGACGGCATGACCGTCGAGGAGGCCGAGCACCAGATCGCCACCCGCCTATTCCAGAACACCGCAAAAGTCCATTTCGACGCCGTCGCGACGAAGGAGACCAAGTTCGGCAAACGGCTGATCTACGGCGGCCACGTCATCTCGCTCGCCCGCGCGCTCAGCTTCAACGGGCTGGCCAACGCTTTTGCCATCGGCGGCATCAATGCCGGCCGCCACGTCGCCCCGCTGTTTGCCGGCGACACGGTCTATGCGTGGTCCGAGGTGCTGGAAGCCGCCGAACTCCCCGGCCGCACCGACATCGGCGCGCTGCGCCTGCGCACCATCGCGGCCAAGAACCAGCCCTGCGGCAACCATCCGGGCCGCCAGGGCGACGGCTACGACCCGTCGGTGATCCTCGATCTCGACTACTGGGCCTTCATCCCGCGCTGAGGCGCGCAGGCGCGGCGCTCCCCAGCGCCGTGCCTCACTCCATCACCGCGGCCTTCATGATGACCACCATGGTGGCCCGGCCCGGACCCTCGCTCACGCAGCGGACGCTGTGGGGCCGGTCGCAGCGGTAGCGCAGGGTCTCGCCCGGCCCGGCCCGTTGGACCTCGCCCGCGACCTCGACGGCGAACGTCCCTTCCGTCACCGAGAGCGACTCGACCGAGCCGCGCTGATGCGCGTCGGAATCGAGCACGCCGCCGGCATCGGCGGTCACGTCGTACCATTGCAGCCACTCGACCGTCTTGATCCAGCCGATGATGGCGAGCCGCACCTTGCCGTCCTCGGAGACGAGGCGCGGGGTGTCGGCGCGGGAGAAGCGCTCGATGAACGGCTCCTCGTCGGACGTCGCGAGCACCCGCTCGATCGACACGTCGAGCGCCTGACTCAGGCGCCAGATGGTCGCGAGCGTCGGATTGGTCTCGTTGCGCTCGATCTGGGAGATGATCGACTTCGCCACGCCGGATTGCTCGGCGAGTTCGGAGAGCGAGAGGTTGTAGGCCTTGCGCAGGCGCTGGATCGTCTTGCCGAGCTGGCCCGACAGCACCTGCGCGCCGCTCACCAGATCCTTCGGCCGTCCGCGCTCGAGGCTTGCCGTGATGTCCTGCATCCTGCCGATCCGCCGATGCGCGGCCTGCCGGGGCGGAAAGCCGATCCGGCGCGGGGCCCGCGCGTCACATCGTGGAGATCGTTCCGTTATCCGAACGGGCGTTTGGTTTGTCAAACGCAATCGGCCGTGGCGCGCTCACCCCTTGGACCCGGAGGGCTTGGCCAACTCCGGCCGCAGGATCATCCGGCCCTCGTAGCCGTCATAGCCGCCGCGATAGGTGAATCGGTTGAGCGCGAGGCGGTTGCGCATCTCGGTCGAGGCCTCGCCGTTCCGCGGGCGGGCCGCGCCGTTGGGGCAGCGGCGGTGCTGTCCATCCCTCGTCGGCGGTGTCACCATCCTCAAGCTCCGTTTTCGTCACTTCCACAGGGCGTGGAAGTGATGCAGCGGCCCGTGGCCGTGGCCGACCTTCATGCCGTCGGCGGTGCGGATCGCCTCGGTGACGTAGGTTTTGGCGTTCCCCACCGCCTCGGCAAGCCCTTGACCCTTGGCGAGGCCGGCCGCGACCGCCGCCGACAGGGTGCAGCCGGTGCCGTGGTTGTTGCGGGTCTCGATCCGCGGGGCGGCGAAGCGGCGCAAGGTCCCGTCGCGACCCAAGAGATGATCGACGCTCTCGCGACCCTCGCCGTGGCCGCCCTTGATCAGCACCGCCCGCGCGCCCCGCTCCAGCAGGCGCCGGGCCTGCCCCACGGCCTCGTTCTCGTGTCCGGCCTCCGCCTCGCCGAGCAGCGTCGCGGCCTCCGGCAGGTTCGGGGTGACGACGGTGGCGAACGGCATCAGTTCGGCCCGCAGGGTCTCGACGGCGTCTTCCGAGATGAGCCGGTCGCCCGAGGCCGCCACCATCACCGGATCGAGCACCACGGGGATGTTTTGGGCGTGCTTGCGGAGGCTCTCGGCCACGGCGCGGATCGCCTCCGGGCTCGGCAGCATGCCGATCTTCACCGCGCCGACCTTGAGATCGGAAAATACCGAATCGATCTGCGCGGCGATGAAGTCGGGCGGCACCGGGTGGACGCCCTGCACGCCGGTCGTGTTCTGCGCGGTCAGCGCGGTGATCACGCTGGCGCCGAAGACGCGCAGAGCCGCGAAGCTCTTGAGATCGGCCTGGATGCCGGCGCCCCCGCTCGAATCCGATCCGGCGATGGTCAAGGCGATGACGGTCATCCGATGGGCCTCCCTGTTCGTTGCGACGGCGTTCGTTGTGCCCCTTCACATCGGGCCCGACGCCGATCCGGCCAGGGGCTGTCCCGCACGCGGGCCGCCGCGCGACGGCCTCATCCCGCCCGCCCGGCCAAGGCCTCGTCGATCCGCGCCCGCAGATCCCGCGCTCGCCCTTCGGTGTCGCCGCCCTTGAACAGGGCACCGATCAGCGCCACGCCGTCGGCGCCCGCGCGGATCACCGAGGCCGCGTTGCCCGCGTCGATCCCGGCGATGGCGCCGAGCGGCAGACCCTGGCCGCGGGCGAGGCGGGCGCGGAAGACGATGCGCTGCAGACCGTCGAGGCCGACCGGCGGGTCGGGGTTGTCCTTGCTGGTCGTGGCGAAGACGCCGCCGATGCAGGCGTAGTCGATCGGCAGGCGATACAGCTCGTCGGCTTGGGGCGCGGTCTTCACCGTCAGCCCGATGATCGCCTTCGGCCCGAGCAGCCGCCGCGCTTCCTCCGGGTGGAGGTCGGTCTGGCCGAGATGCACCCCCTCGGCGCCCGCGGCGAGGGCGAGGTCGATGCGGTCGTTGATCAGCAGCGGCACGCGGCCCGCCACCGCGGCGCGGATCGCCCGGATGCGCGCGAGCGCGGCGCGGGCATCCGCGATGTCCTTCTCGCGATACTGGAGCAGGGTCGCCCCGCCCGCGACCGAGGCCGCGGCGAGATCGGCCAGCACCGCGCCGTCGCCGCCGAGCACGCCGACATCGAGCAGGCCGTAGAGGCGCAGATCGACCGCGACCGGGGCGGCCGGCCGCGCGAGTCCGAGCCCCGTGCCGGCACCGCTTGCGATTCCAAGGCTCATTCGTCGTGTCCCGCTCTCTTCCCCTAAGGGTCTAGAGCCGGGCCCGCCCGCGGCGCAATCGGTGGTGCGGTCCTGCGGGCTCCCGCGGCGGCAAAGGCTGTGACTTTTCTGCCCGAGCCTCACGCGCCGCGCGCGTCGGGTTCGAACGGCCAGCCCGGCACAAGGCGCGTGCGGCACGTCATGGGCGACACGGGATCGCCATGGTTGCACGGCTCTCTCGCACCGTGAGGACGACCGGGGGGCGTTCGATGATCCGACGTGGGGCGATGCTGGCCCTGGCGCTCGCCGCGGGGCTCGGCCTCGGGGTCGCGCTGATCCGTTGGGCCGGGGCTGAGGCGGTCGGCGAGGCGCTGGTCCGGCTCGGCTGGCCCGGTTTTTTCGCAGTTTGCCTGCTTCAGGCCGTCGTCGTCGCGACGCGCGCTGCGGCCCTGCGGGTCCAGTTCGGGCAAGCCGCCTTCACCGCCTGCCTCGGCGCACGGCTGGTGCGCGAGGGGGCGCAGAACGTGCTCTGGATGGTACCGGGCCTCGGCGTCGTCGCCGGAATCCGTGCCCTGACCCTGATGCCGGGTATGCGTGCCGGCCCGGTGCGAGCGGCGGCCTGCACCTTCATCGACATGCTGGTGGAGAGCACCACCTTGATGCTGTGCGCGCTGCTCAGCCTGCTCCTCGTCCTCGGCGTGGTCGAAAGCGGCCAGGGCGGGCTCTGGCTCGCGGCCTTCGCGGCGGCCGCGCTGCCTCTGGTGGCGCTCGCCGGGCTCGGCCGCCACGCGGGCGCCCGGCGCCTCGTCGGCAAGCTGGTGCGCAAGGGCGCGCGCGCCTTCGGCCAGGGCATCGGCCGCGACCTCACCGATGCCACCGCCGCACTCACCGCCGACCGGAGGCGGATGCTCCGCGCGGGCGCGATCCATCTCGGCGGCTGGGTGCTCGGCGCCGGGCAGATCTGGCTCGCGGCCCGCACCATGGGGGTCGAACTGTCGCTGCCCGCAGCGCTGGCCCTCAACAGCCTCGTGGTGGCCGTCACCGGCCTGCTGTTCGTGGTGCCCTGGGGCGCGGGCGTGCAGGAGGGCTCGTTTGTCCTCGTCGGCGGCCTGTTCGGCGTCGATCCGGCGACCGCCCTCGTCCTGTCGCTGGTTCAACGGGCGCGCGACCTTGCGCTCGGGGTGCCGGGCGTGGGCGTTTGGGCGGTGCTGGAGATGCGGCGGCGGAATCGGGCGGCGGACGAGGCGCAAGTGGTGGCTTCGTAAGGCCAGCTCAGAAACAATTCGACCGCTTCGTCCTACCCCACCCCCTCATCCTGAGGTGCCCGCCTCGGCGGGCCTCGAAGGAGGGCTCCCCTGCATCGCGCGCTTCCTGGAGCCCTCCTTCGAGGCTCCGCTTGGCTGCGCACCTCAGGATGAGGGGGGAGGGTTGGGGGCATCGCAGGATGTGACACTCTCACTCCGCCTGCGCGGTCACATGCGCCAGCACCGACTCGGGGAAGAGCAGCGGATGCAATGCCCCGGCGGCGTCATCCGGCGGGAGGGCGAGCGCCGCGGTGAGGGCGCGGCGCAGGCCGCCGCAGTCCCGGGTGGCGAGCGGGGCCGGCTCGGGTGCCTCCGGGGCCGCCTCGGTGAAGACGGCGTGGCGCAGGGCCGCGCGGGCGAGCGCGAGGTCTGGCTCGCCGAGACCGCTGCGGGTCAGCACGGCGCCGAGCCCTTCGCCGGCGGCGGCGCAGGCGTCGTCGCGCTCCGGCCCGACCCGGTCGAGCGCCCGCAGGGTCAGGCGGCCGAGGGCGACGACGACGGCGGGCTCCGCCGACCGCAGCGCGCCCGCGACGGCGCGGGCCGCCATGCGCCGGATGCCGTCGACCGCTTCGCCTTCCGAGCGCCCTCGCGCGTACCCGTCGAGATACCACATGGTAATGGCCTCGATCACGGCCGGCGCCTTCGCCTCCAGGCTCGCGAGCACCGGCACGTCGCGCAGGATCACGGTGCGGGCGTGCTCCGCGTCGGGGCCGTCGTCCAGCGTCGAATCGGGGAAGCGGTAGGCATCGACCACACCGGTGGCGACGCGAGCCGCGACGAGCCGGGCGGCGTCGGGGATCATCAGTTCGTCCGGCCGCACCTTCAGGGCGGCATCGACGAAGGCTGGCTCCAACCCGGCGGCGAGGTAGGCGGCGCGCTCGGGCGCGCTGTCGGCCTCGATCTCGATCCCGAACGGGCCCGATTCGTAGGGCGCGTGGAAGCCGAGCCGGGCGCCCGCCAGGACCAGACGCTCGCGCCCGCGCACGAAGGCAAGGGTGCAGGCGGAGACGCAGTAATCCGGTACGTAGGTGACGAGGCCGCGCCGGGCGACCAGCGCGCCGATGGCCGCGCCCTCCTCCACGAGCCCGCCCTCGCTGGTGAGGTGGATGCGCTCGACCCGCGGGCTGGCGTCGAGGAGCCGGGCGAGGCGCTCGGCCACGCCGTCGGTGAGTTCGCCGGCCAAGCGCACGTCACGGCCGTCCGGCCCGAGGGCGATGCGCATAGGCGGCGATTCGGCCTGGGCGACCAGCGTTTCGGAGACATGCACCGACGGCGCGATCCCGTCGCGGTCGACCGAGCCCCACACCGGCCCGTGATTGCCGAGAAAGGCGAAAAGCCCGGCTGCCACAGCGCAGGCGAGACCGGTGGAACGGCCCCACCGGACACGCCTCGAGCCGCGCGAAAAGAGCCGCGAGCCAGCCGCCATCGTCGCCCCCACAAGGTCCGGATCGTTGTCCGATCCGGCCAGTGTCCCTTGTGGATCGGGCGAAGCAAGGCCCCTGCCACGGTCGAATCGCGGCCGGGGTCAGGCCGTATCGCGACGGCCACAGGCAGCAGGAGGAAATACCTGCTGCGGTGCGGTGAAGGCGGTGATGCTTCTCGGGGCGGACACTATGTCGCGGGTGGGTGGACCTTCCCACCCGCGCTCTCGTCCTGAGGTGCCCGCGGCAGTGGGCCTCGAAGGAGGGCTCCAGCCAGCCGCGCGATCTCTGGAGTCCATTTTAGAGGCTTCGCTTCGCTCCCCACCTCAGGACGAGGGGATTTGGTGGGACGAGCCGTTGGTGCGGACGGCAGCGAAGCCTCTACGCCTCCGGCGGCACCAACAAATAAATGTCCATGATCCAGCCGTGGCGTTCCCGCGCTTCGGTCCGCACCCGGCGGATGTCGTCCGCCACGGTGCCGAGCCGGCCGCTCACGAGAATCTCGTCCGGCGTGCCGAGATAGGCGCCCCAGTAGATCGTCAGCGCCGGATCGAGCCCGTCGAAGCGCGGGTCGCCGTCGAGCATCACCACCGTCGCGCCGTCCACCGGGCCGGCTTCGCGCAGGCGCCGGCCGGTGGTGATCCGCACGGGCTCGCCGATGCGGTGGAGCGGGATGCGGTGGCTGGCGGCGAGCGCCTGCACGCTCGTGATGCCGGGCACGACCGAGACGGCGAAATCGATGCGGCCGCGGGCGCGCACGCGATCGAGGATGCGCAGCGTCGAATCGTAGAGGGCCGGGTCGCCCCAGACCAGAAAGGCGCCCTGCTCGTCCGCGCCGAGATGCGTCGCGATCAGCTCTTCGTAGAGGGTGGCGCGGGCGGCGTGCCAGTCGTCCACCGCGAGGCCGTAATCGGCGGGGCGGCGGTCGCGCTCGGGGTCGGGCGCCTCGACGAAGCGGCAGCCGGGCCGCTCGCGATAGCGCTCGCAGATCGTCCGGCGCACGGCGTTGAGGCCGGACTTGGCCTCGCCCTTGTCGAGGGCGAAGACGACGTCGGTCGCGTTGAGCGCCCGGATGCCCTGGAGCGTCAGGTGCTCGGGATTGCCCGTGCCGATGCCGATGAGATGAATGGTTCGCAACGTCCGCGTCCTGCGCGGGGACGTCTCGTCCCCGAAACGGCTCCCCGAAATGGGAGCGATGGAAGCGGCTTCTTAAACGTTTGGGATCAGAAAGGGAGGGTCGGCGGAAATTAGCCGACCAGGGCGGTCAGGCAGACGCCGAACAGGGTGACGAAGGACATCGTCGCCATGAACTTGATGTCTTCGATACGCTGGCTCATCGCTTGATCTCCATCTGCTGGCCCGCTGGCCGCCACATCCGTTAAGTAACTCCTAATCTGTTTCGGTGGGATGCCGCGGTGCGTTTCGTCACCATGACTCACGCAATCCCGGGCCTTCGCCGACGAAACATCCTTAACGGTTTATGAACAGCCGCAAGACTTGCCCCAAGCCGCTTCGGGACTGCTGAACGCGCGATCCCGGCCGGTGGTTTCAGCTTGACCGTTGCGGACCCTTGCATCTCGGGCAACCGCCGCGCAGGAAGGCGGCCGCCCCGATTCGCGCGGAAGAGGTCATGGCGCAGATCGCCTTCGTCGCGCCGCCCTTCCTCGGCCATCTCAACCCGATGCTGGCGCTGGCCGCGGAGCTGGAGCGGCGCGGCCACCGCGCCACCTTCCTGCACATGACGGACGCCGCCCGCCTCGTGGAACCGCGCGGCTTCGCATTTCGCCCGCTCGGGGCGAAGAGCCATCCGCCGGGGTTTCTGACCGAGATGACTCGCGGGCTCGGGCGGATCAACGGGCCGTTCGGGGTGCGCCGCACGGTAGGGCGCGTCGCCGGCATCACCGAGATGCTGTGCCGCGAGCTGCCCGCGGCACTCCGGGAGATCGGCGCCGACATGGTCGTCTGCGATCAGGTCGAGGCGGCGGGTGGGCTCGTCGCGATGCATCTCGGCCTGCCGTACGTCTCGCTGGCGAGTGCCCTGCCGATCAATTGGGAGGCGGCGGTGCCGCCGATCTTCACGCCCTGGCGCCCCAACGCGGCACCGTGGGCGGTGACGCGCAACCGCGTCGGCTATCGCGCCAGCGCGTACCTGATGCGCCCGATCGGATCGGTTGTGATCGCGTACGCCGATCGGTGGAATCTCGGGGCCCGCCGCCGGGTCGATCACGCCCTATCGGGTTTCCTGCAGATTTCGCAGACGGTCGCGGGGCTGGAATTCCCGCGCCAAAAGCTGCCGCCGACCTTTCACTATGTCGGGCCGATCCGCGGCCCCTCGCCCCCCGGCCCCGCCCTCCCCCGCGACGGGCGCCCGCTCGCCTACGCCTCGCTCGGCTCGCTCCAGGGCGGGCGCTATTCCGTCTTTCGCCGCTTCGCCGAGGCCGCTGAGCGGGCCGGCATGCAACTCGTCCTCACCCATGCGGGCGGGCTGACCGAGGCGCAGGTCGCCCGCCTGCCGGGCAAGCCGCTCACCTACGATTTCCTGCCCCAGGGGCCGGTTCTGCGGGAGGCGTCGGTCGCGATCCTGCATGGCGGGCTCAACACCGTGCTCGATGCCTGTGCTGCGGGCGTGCCGCTCGTCGTCGTGCCGATCGCCTTCGAGCAGGGTGCCATCGCGGTGCGGGTGGAACACGCCGGTGCCGGGATCGGCCTGCCGCGCTGGCGGCTCTCCGCGGGCGCGCTCACGGCAGCGGTCACCCGCGTGCGCGACGAGCCCGCGTTTCGCGCCGCTTCCAGCCGCCTGCGTGAGGAAATCGCCCGCGCCGGGGGCGTCGCCCGGGCCGCCGACCTCACCGAGATGCTGCTGCGCACCGGCCAGCCTGTCTTCTCCTGAGCCTCAGCCTTTCGCCGCCGGGGCCGGGCGGTTACAGCAACCCGCGGAGCAAGCAGGATTTTCCAACGTGTGTGACCGAGCCAACGAGGCGGGGCGTCGACCGCGTACCGTCCTCGTCACCTTCGGCACGCGCGGCGACGTGATGCCGTTCTGCGTGCTGGGCCGGGCGCTGGCCGAGCGCGGCCACGCGGTCCGCCTCGTCACCACCAGCGATTACCATAAGAGCGTGCGTGGCTTCGGTCTGGAGCCGGTCGAGACCGGCGAGGGCTTCGAGGCGATCCTGAAGGACCCGCGCTTCGAGCCGCTGTTCCGCAACTACTTCTCCGCCGGCCTCTCGACCCTGCCGCTCATCGGGCATCTGCGCCGCGCGCTCCAGGACCGGCTGACCGCGCTGATCGAGACGAGTCTGGCCGAGATGCGCGGGGCCGACATCGTCGTGTTCAACCCCTTCGCCTTCTTCGCTGGGCCGCTGGCGCAGGAGCTCGGGATTCCGGCGGTCCGGGTGATGTGCCAGCCGCTTCTGCCGACCCGGACCATGTCGGCCTCGCTGTTCGGCGGGGCCGACCGCGGTCGGATCGAGAATTGGCTGAGCTACGAATCCTTCCGGCTGCTGTCGCTGTTCGGGCGCCGCTCGTTCGCGGAAGTTCGCCGCCGCCACGGCATCGGCCGGGGCTTGCGGGCGCTCGCCAACCCGCTGACGAAAGACATCGCCGGCCTGCACCACGTCGCGGCCTGGAGCCCGGCGCTCAGCTCTGACCCCGGCGACTGGCCGGTGCCGGCGCTCGTGACCGGGGCGTGGCAGGCGCAGCCCGATCCCCAGGCCCGGCTCGGCGCACATATCGAGGTGTTTCTCGGCGCCGGCCCGCCGCCGGTCTATGTCGGCTTCGGCTCGATGTTCTGGGGGGCCAAGCGCAACACCGAGGTCGTTTTGCGCGCCCTCGAACTCTGGGGCGGCCGGGCGATCCTCCAGACCGGGCCGGGGGGCTTGCAACCGCCCGCCAACCTGCCGCCGAACCTCGCCCATACCCGCCACGCCGACCATGCCCTGCTGTTCCCCCGCGTCGCCGCCGTGGTCCATCACGGCGGGGCCGGCACCACCGCGGCGGCTCTGCGTGCCGGGCGCCCGAGCGTGATCCTGCCGCTGCTCGGCGATCAGCTTTTCTGGGGCCGGCGCGTCGCGGCGCTCGGCGCGGCCGAGGAGCCGGTGCCTTTGCGCCAGGTCGGCCCGGAGGAACTCGCCGCCCGGATCGCCCGCGCGGCGTCCGACACCGGCATGGCGCAGGCCGCGGCGGAGGTCGGCCGGCGCCTCGCCGACGAGCCCGGCGTGACGATCGCCGCCGAACGGATCGACGGTCTCGCCCGCCAGAGGATGCGCCGATGAGCGAGCCCGCCCACCCCCTCTGCCCCGTCACCGGCGCGCCGGCCGTGCGACGGGTGCAGACGGTCGATGCCCGGTTGCTGGCGGCGCTATGGCGCATTGTCCACCGCACCGATCCGCGCCCGAGCTTTCGCGGCGCCGCCCGCTTCGGCCTGTGGGAATCGCCGACCGGCCTCTACTTCTTCGATCCGATGCGGGCCGGCGATGCGGGCTTCTATGCCGGCTTCTACCGCAGCCGCTTCATGCGCGGGTACCTTCGCGACTCTGGGCGTGCCGAGTTCGGGCTCGCCGCGGAGCGCCTCGCGCCCGGCGCGCGTGTGCTCGATGTCGGCTGCGGCTTCGGCACCTTCCGCCACCGGGTGCCGCAGGCCGACTACACCGGGCTGGATCCGCATTTCTCGGGCGATCTCGCGGAAAATCCATGGGCGCGGGCGCAGACCTTGGCCGAGCATCTCACGGAGCGGTCGGGCGTCTACGACGCAGCCTGCGCGTTTCAGGTGATGGAGCATGTCGAGGACCCCCTCAGTCTGATGCGCGAGATGGCCGCCGCGCTCCGCCCCGGCGGCCTGGCCTTCGTCGGCGTGCCGCATGTGCCCTCGGCCCAGAGCCGCATCCCGAACTGGCTCACCAACGCCGTGCCCCACCACCTGACATGGTGGACGGACGGCGCGCTGCGGGCGCTGGCCGAGCGGGCCGGGCTGGCGGAGGTGGAGGTGCTGGTCTCACCCTGGTCCAGCAGTGACGTGTTCGTGCACTGGCTCGCCCGGCTCTCGCCCGTGAAGGCCATACGCCGCCATTACCGCCACGCCGCGGCCTGGCACCTTGCGCCGCTCGCCGCCGCCCTCCCGGCCTATCTCGCGAGCCGCCTCATGCCCCTGCCGAAGCCCGGCAGCGACGAGGGCGTCTCGCTGCTGCTGGTCGCGCGCAAGCCCCCCCTTCCTTGACGGGAGGCCGGAGGCTCGTGGAGAAGCCGCGCAGAACGCGGGTGGACCCGAGGAACACGGACATGACGATCCGGATAGGCATGGTGCTCGGCCTGGCCGGCGTTTTGGCCGGCCCGGCGCTCGCCGCTCCCTGCACGCCGCCCGCCCCTCCCCCGGCGGAGGCGCGGCCGACGAGCCCGAAGCGCCCGGAAAAACCCGCCTGCCTCGATGCCAAGGGCGGCTGCCCCGGCTGGGAAGCCTACAGCTTCAACGATGCCGTGAAGGCCTACAACGCCCAGGTCCAGACCTACCGGCCGCTGGCCGAAGCCTACCTGCAAAAGCTGAACGCCTACGTGAAGGCCGCGAGCGACTACGCGCAATGCGAGGCGAAGGCGTTGCAGCCGTAATCGATCGCCTTCGCGCCGGGCAGGCGTCGTGCTAGCCTGATCGTATGAGCGTCCTGGCCGAGCCCGGCATGACCGTCGATGCGTTCCTGGCCTGGGCCGAGGGGCAACCGGGCCGTCACGAACTCATCGACGGCGAAGTCGTGGCGATGTCGCCCGAACGTGTCGGGCATGCCCGCGTGAAGTTCCGGGTTCAAACCGCACTCAGCCGGGCTATCGCGGACGCTGGCCTCCCTTGCGAGATGCTGCCCGACGGCATGACGGTTCGGGTCGATGCCCGTACTGCCTTCGAGCCGGATGCGCTCGTACGGTGCGGCGAGCCCCCATCCGACAATGCTGTAGAAGTAGAAACCCCCGTTGTTGTCGTGGAAGTGCTTTCGCCCAGCACTGTGAGTGTCGACTTGTCTGCCAAGCTCGATGGCTACTTCCGTCTCCCTAGCGTGGCCCATTACCTCGTCGTCGATCCGAGACGGCGCACGGTCATCCACCACCGCCGCGGCGAGGGCGACTTGATCGAGACCCGCATCGCATCGTCCGGCGAATTGCGCCTCGATCCGCCCGGCCTGACGCTTCCGGTCCTCGCCTTCTTCGACGCTTAGCGCCGCGCCGCGAAGGCCAGCGCCTTTTCCCGCATCACCTCGGCCGCCCGCGCGATGCCGGCTGCATCGACATCGAGATGGGTGGTGGCGCGGATGTGGTGGGTGCCGAGCGCGCGTATCCGCACGCCCTCTTCCAGGCAGGCGGCGGCGAACGCCGCCCCCGTGATGCCGAGGCCTTGAACCGAGAAGTAGAGGATGTTCGACTGCCCCGCCGTGGCGTCGAATTCGAGGCCCGGCAGGTCGGCGACCGCGCGGTGAAGTTCCGCGGCGTGGGCGTTGTCGCGGGCGAGCTGCTCGATGTGGTGATCCAGCGCGTACAGCCCGGCCGCGGCGAGCACCCCCGACTGGCGCATCGCGCCCCCGAGCCGGTACTTCCACTGCCACGCGGCCTCGACGAACGCGGAAGAGCCGCACAGGACCGCGCCGACCGGGCAGCCGAGCCCCTTGCTGAGATCGATCCAGGCGCTGTCGAACCCTTGCGCGTAATCGGCCGCCGAAATGCCGGTGGCGGCGACGGCGTTGAGCAGGCGGGCGCCGTCGATATGCGCCACCAGCCCGCGGGCCTGCGCCACGTCGCGGATGCGGCGCATCTCGGCCAGTTCCCACACCGTGCCGCCGGAAAAGCTCGTGGTCTGCTCGATCGAGACCAGCGCCGAGCGCGGCGCGGTGCGCTGCGGCGGGCGGATCGCCGCCGCGACTCCATCCGCCGTGAACAGCCCGACTCGCGTCGGCAGCGGGCGCACCGACACGCCGCCGAGCGCCGCCGCGCCCGCGGCCTCGGTGTTGTAGATGTGGGACTGATCATCGACGATGATTTCGTCGCCGCGCCGCGTGTGCACGAGGATCGAGGCGAGGTTGCACAGCGTGCCGGACGGCATGAATACCCCGGCCTCCATCCCGAGCAGGGCCGCCACCCGCTCGCACAGGGCGTTGGTGGTGGGATCGGAGCCGGATTGCTCGTCGCCGACCTCGGCCCTGGCCATGGCCTCGCGCATGCCGGGCGTCGGCCGGGTCTGGGTGTCGCTGAACAGGTCGATCATCGCGGTTTCGTGTCTCGCCGCCGGGAGCCGGCTGGTCGGGCACGATATTGCATGAAAAATACAAACCGTGCCAAGCTCGGTCCGGGCGTTAGCCGGGAGCGCATCCGGCGACGATGGACAAGGTTTTCAACCGGCTCGCGAAGTCGGGATGCCGGTCCCGCCTCGACATCGGACGAGCCTCTCCCTAGACATCGAATCACGAAGTCTCGCATTCAAGAATGATTTGACTGCTCGATGAATAGAATTGAGCCCAGTATCGGGATCAGCCGGCGCTACCTCCACGACGAGGTGGCCGACCGCATGCGCGAACTCATCAACGACGGCGAGTTGGAGCCACGGGCTCGGGTCAACGAGAGCGAGTTGACCGAACGCTTCGGCATCTCGCGCACGCCGCTGCGCGAGGCGATCAAGATTCTGGCGACGGAGGGATTGCTGGAACTGCTGCCGAATCGCGGTGCGCGGGTCGCCAGCATTTCGCAGACCGAGCTGGAGGAAATGATCGAGATCGTCGCCGGCCTGGAGGCCACGGCCTGTGATATCGCCTGCCGGGTCATCAGCGAGGCCGAGATCGAGGCGATCGCGGCCAAGCACGACGCGATGATCGAGGCCTGGAAGGCGCGCGATACGGTGCCGTATTTCCGGCTCAACCGCGAGATCCACGAAGCGATCATGCAGGCGAGCCGCAACACCAAGTTGCGCAGCCTCTATCTCGGACTCACCGGCCGCATCCAGCGCACCCGCTACACCGCCCACCAGACCGACGAGCAATGGGCTCGGGCGGTCGATGAGCACGAGCGGATGATCCGGTATCTGCGCGCCCGCGACGGCAACGCGCTCGCCGCCGTGATGCGCGACCACATCCGCTCGAAGAAGCCGGTGATCGCCGCGATGTACGGCGAGGAGGACGGCTGAGGCAGGGGATCGAAGGAGCGTGACCGTTCTGCGGCTCCGCCTCGCAATGAAGGCGCGGGGCTTCAGGCCGGCGTCTTCGCCACGGCCTCCTTGGTCCGCTCGATCATCGCCAGCACCGCCACGTAAAAGGCCTGATGCAGCGGGCTCATCTGGTCCGGCCGGATCGTGTCCGAGAGCGCCGCCTGTACCCCGTCCATCGCCGCCGCGCGGCCGGCCGGGTCGGGTTTCTCCAAGGCGATGCGCAGGAGATCGGTCTGCACCGCTCCCAGCTCGTCGCGGTCGGCGCGGTCGATGAAGGCGCGCAGGCGCGCGGCGTCGGGGGCGTATTCGCTCATGCCCGTTCCTCGCACGGTCCCGGCGCCCTGGCGAGGGGCGTTGCGCCAGAAAGGCGTGCGCCGCACTTCCCATGCGACCGAGCCCGGTTGGCGCGGCTGGGCAAACGGTGTAGGAGCCCCCACTTCGTGCAGCGGCCCCCGCGAGCGCGCTCTTCCGCGCGATCGTTTGGGACGAAGGCACCGACAGGCCCGCCGACGGGCGGACACCGGAATCACCATGCAGACCCTCCTGATCGTCGTCCACCTCATCATCGTGCTGGCGCTCATCGCCGTGGTGCTGCTGCAGCGCTCGGAAGGCGGCCTGGGGCTCGGCGGCGGCGGCAGTGGCGGCGTCTCGGGCTTCATGACCGGCCGCGGTCAGGCGAACGCGCTCACCCGCGCCACCGCGGTCCTGGCCGCGCTGTTCTTCACCACCAGCATGGCGCTGGCGATCATGGCCCACCGTTCGGCGGCCCCGCGCTCGATCCTCGACGGCGCCGGCCAGACGCAGACCCAGCAGCCCGACAAGCCGGTGAGCGCCGACAACCTGCTCGACACGCTCCGCCAGGGCAGCCAGAACGCGCCGACGAACCAGCCCGCCGCGCCGGCTCCCTCGGCTCCAGTTCCTGCCGCGCCCGCCGCCCCGGCCGAGAGCGCGCCGCCCGCCGCGCCGTCGGCCCCCGAAGCGCCGCAGTCGCGCTGACCTTTAAGATGCCGTCGGCGCCCGTCGGCGGCATCTCGACCCTCACGACACAGAGAATCTCGCACCGGCGCGGGGCCTATGGGCCTGCGCCGCGCCCCGTTCGGCCGGCGGGGTGCGGCGACCGTTGCGGTTTGGCGAATCGCTCGAGCCCCTTTATGGACCGAAGCCCATGACGCGGTACGTCTTCATCACCGGCGGCGTGGTCTCCTCGCTCGGCAAGGGTCTCGCCTCCGCCGCGCTTGCGGCCCTGCTCCAGGCCCGCGGCTACCGGGTGCGGCTGCGCAAGCTCGACCCCTACCTCAACGTCGATCCGGGCACGATGAGCCCGACCCAGCACGGCGAGGTGTTCGTCACCGACGACGGTGCCGAGACCGACCTCGATCTCGGCCATTACGAGCGCTTCACCGGCCTGCCTGCGTCCCGCGCCGACAACGTCACGACGGGGCGCATCTACCTCGACATCATCACCAAGGAGCGGCGCGGCGACTACCTCGGCGCCACCATCCAGGTGATCCCGCACGTCACCAACGCCATCAAGTCCTTCGTGCTCGACAGCGACGGCGAAGACGACTTCGTGCTGGTCGAGATTGGCGGCACGGTCGGCGACATCGAGGGCCTGCCGTTCTTCGAGGCGATCCGGCAGATCGGCCAGGAGCGCCCGCGCGGCAGCGTCTGCTACCTGCACCTGACGCTGCTGCCGTACATCCCGTCGGCGGGCGAGCTGAAGACCAAGCCGACGCAGCACTCCGTCAAGGAGTTGCGCTCCATCGGCATTCAGCCCGACATCCTGCTCTGTCGCTGCGACCGGCCGATCCCCGAGGACGAGCGGCGCAAGCTCGGCTTGTTCTGCAACGTGCGGGAAAGCGCCGTCATCGAGGCGCGCGACGTCGACACGATCTACGCCGTGCCGCTCTCCTACCGTGAGGCCGGCCTCGACCGGGAAATCCTGGCGCATTTCGGCATGGAGCCGCCCCAGGAGCCGAAGCTCGACCGCTGGCAGAAGATTCTGGAGCGTGTGCGCAACCCCGAGGGCGAGGTCACCATCGCCATCGTCGGCAAGTACACGGGGCTGAAGGACGCCTACAAGTCGCTGACGGAAGCGCTCACCCACGGCGGCATCGCCAACAACGTGCGCGTCAACCTCGAATGGATCGAGGCGGAGGTGTTCGAGCGCGAGGACCCCGCGCCGTTCCTCGAAGGCCTCCACGGCATCCTCGTGCCCGGCGGCTTCGGCCAGCGCGGCGCGGAGGGCAAGATCCGCGCGGCCCGCTACGCCCGCGAGCGCCGCATCCCGTATTTCGGCATCTGCTTCGGCATGCAGATGGCGGTGATCGAGGCGGCGCGCTCGCTCGCCGGCATCGCGGACGCCAACTCCACCGAGTTCGGCGAGACGAAGGAGCCGGTGGTCGGCCTCTTGACCGAGTGGATGCGCGGCAACGAACTGGAGCGGCGCGCGGCCGAGGGCAATCTCGGCGGGACGATGCGGCTCGGCGCCTACGGGGCGACGCTGACGGCCGGCACCAAGATCGCCGAAATGTACGGCGACACCGAAATCTCCGAGCGCCACCGCCACCGCTACGAGGTCAACATGGCCTATCGCGAGTGCCTGGAGGCCAAGGGGCTGCGCTTCTCCGGCACCTCGCCGGACGGCCTCCTGCCCGAGACCATCGAGCACGAGGGCCATCCCTGGTTCATCGGCGTGCAGTTCCACCCGGAGCTGAAGTCGCGGCCCTTCGAGCCGCACCCGCTGTTCAAGGGGTTCGTGGCGGCGGCCGTCGAGCAGAGCCGCTTGGTGTAGGACGGATCGGCCCGTGACCACGCTCGCGGGCCTGCCCGCCTTCCTCGCCTACTTCGCCGTCGCGCTGGCGCTGACGGCCCTCTACCTCGCGACCTACCTGACCGCGACGGCGCACCGGGAGATCACCCTGGTGCGCGAGGGCAACCTCGCCGCGGCGCTCGCGCTCGGCGGCAGCCTGCTCGGCTACGCCATCCCGCTCTCGGCGGCGATCCGCTATTCCGGCTCGCTCCTCGACGCAGTGGTCTGGGGCCTCGTCGCGCTCGTGGTGCAGGTCGTGATCTACTGGCTGATGCGCCCGCTCCTGCCGGACCTGTCGCGGCGGATCGACGAGGGCCAGACCGCGCCCGCGGTACTGCTCGGCGCCACCTCGCTCGCGGGCGGCCTCTTGAACGCCGCCTGCATGAGCTATTGAGGCCATGGCGGAGCGAGACCTGCCGCGCCTGGAGATCGGCCGAAAGGTCGCGACCAAGCGGTCGCAGACCGTCTCGACCGCCCTGGTCGCCAGCGCCGGCCTCGCCGCGTTCGGCCTCGGCAGCCTCACCTGGGTCACGCCGTCCCAGAACGTTCTGGTCTATCCCGACGCCGCCGCCTGTGCCGCCGAGGGCATCCGGCCGGCGGCCGAGTGCCAGAGCGAGTACGCGACCGCCCGCGCCGCCTATCCGCGCACGGCGCCGCATTACGACACGGAGTTGGACTGCGCGCGCCACCACGGCAGCTTCCGCTGCTCCGCCGATGCGGCGACGACGGGCCCTCGCCGCTTCGTACCGCGCATGGCCGGCTACATGATCGGTCGCTCGGCTGCACAGGGCCTGACGCCGGAGCCCGTCTACGATCACGTCGCGGGCCATGGCGGTCACGGCGGAAGCTACTGCACCGGTTCCGGTTCGGCGATCTCGACCGGCTCCGGCCGTTCCGCCTCTTCGGGCAAGCTCACGAGCGTGTCCAAAGGAACGAGTGCGGGAACGACGTCGTTCGGCGGCTTCGGCGGGAGCGGCAAAAGCTTCTCCTCGTTCGGCTCCTGATGCGCCGCGTAGCCCTCGGCGAGCGGCCGGATTGGTGCGCGCGGGCGCGGGAAGCAGGCTTCACCTTCCACACTCTCGACGGCGCACCCTACTGGGACGAGAGCCACGCCTACGCCTTCTCGCTGCGCGAGATCGAGGAAGAGATCGAAGGCCCGGCGGGCGAACTCCATGACCTCTGCCTCGCCTTCACGGCGGATGCGGTGGCGGACGAGCGCATCCTCACGAGCCTGCGCATCCCCGAATCCGCCTGGGACGCCGTACGCGACTCCTGGCGGCGGGACGATCCGAGCCTCTACGGCCGGCTCGACCTCTCCCATAGTGGGAACGGCCCGGCCAAACTCTTGGAGTACAACGCCGACACGCCGACCGCGCTCTATGAGACCGCGGTGTTCCAGTGGCTCTGGCTGGAAGAGAGCCTTCGCGAGGGGCGCCTGCCGCCGGGCAGCGACCAGTTCAACGCGGTCCACGAACGGCTGATCGAAAGACTGCGTGCGATCGCCGCGACGGGCCTCACGGGCTTCGCCGCAGAGGCGGAGGCGCCGGAGGATATCGGCACCGCCGCCTACCTTCAGGACTGCGCCGTGCAGGCGGGCTGCGCCACGCTGCTTCTCGACCTGTCGCAGATCGGGCTACGCCCGGACGGCGCCTTCTGCGGGCCGGACGGGCAGCCGCTCGCCACCCTGTTCAAGCTCTATCCGTGGGAATGGGCGTTCGCCGATCCGTTCGGCGGAGGCGTCGCCGCGTCGCCGACGCGCTTCCTCGAACCGCCCTGGAAGATGGTGCTCTCCAACAAGGGACTGCTCGCCCATCTCTGGGCGCGCGAGCCGGGCCATCCGAACCTGCTGCCGTGCTGCTTCGAAGACGATCCAGCCTGCGCCGCGCTTGGAAAAAATTACGTCCGCAAGCCGCTGCTCTCGCGGGAGGGCGCCAACGTCGAGATTTTCGCCCGAGGCCGGCAGGTCGCCGGAGAGGCCGGCCCCTACGGCGCAGAGGGCTTCGTGCGGCAGGCGCTCGCCGAACTGCCCGATTTCGACGGGCGGCGCCCGCTCGTCGGCGCCTGGATGGTCGGGGACGCGGCGTCCGGCCTGTGCATCCGCGAGTCGGACGGGCCGATCACCGGCAACGGCGCCCTGTTCGTGCCGCACTGGATCGAGCCGGACTGAACATCGAAAGGGAGGGCCGGAAACGCTCCGGCACTCCCTGTCCCAAATCGATCAGCGGCCGGTGGCGGCGCCCGCGGCGCCGGACCCCGTACCGGTCCCGGTTCCCATGTTGCCGCCGGCGGCGCCACCCGCAGCGCCCGGCGCGGCTGGGGCCATGCCGGTCCCGGTCGAGCCTGTCGTGTTGCCGGTGGCCGAGCCGGTGGAGCGCTCCATTCCCTTTTCGGAATTGCTCTTCACGCTGCCGGGATTGTTCATGTTGCCCTCCGTGCTTCCACCTCCGGCAGCGGTTTGTGCGAAGGCGGTGCCCGTGAGGGCAAGGCCGAGCGAGGCGGCGAGGGCGATCGTGGCGTGGCGCATGGTTCGTTCCATCCCTGGTGGTTATGAGGGGTGGAAACCCGACGCCGCGCCGGAATGTTCAGAAGAACCGTCCCCGACCCACGGCTTGCGACGGGGTCGGACGCCGCGACGCTCCGTCCGCGCTGTGCTGCGGCGCGGCGACCCTATATCAAGCGGGCCGTGACCGAGATTCTGTTCTACCACCTCCAGCGCCAGCCCCTCGAAAAGGTGCTGCCGAGCCTCCTCGAGAAGTCGCTGGAGCGCGGCTGGCAGGCGGCCATCCAGGCGGTGAGCGAGGAGCGGCTCCAGGCTCTCGACGATGGCCTGTGGACCTACGCCGACGAGAGTTTCCTTCCCCACGGCACCGACCGCGACACCGACGCCGCGACCCAGCCGGTGGTGCTGACCCTGCGCCCGGAAAACCCCAACGGCGCCTCGATCCGCTTCCTCGTGGAAGGCGCCGACCTGCCCGAGGATGCGGGCGGCTACGCGCGCATCTGCATCCTGTTCGACGGCACCGACACCGACGCCCTCTTGCGCGCCCGCGAGCAATGGCGCGGCGCGAAAGACGCCGGCCACACGGTCGCCTACTGGCAGCAGGACGAAACCGGCCGCTGGAACAAGAAGGCGTGACGCCTCCCCGAACGACGGCAGAGATGGACCCGAGCGCATGATGCATCCGACCACGCGCTTCCCCGCCGGGGCGCTGCGAACGGGCCTTACCGCCCTCTTGGCGCTCGGCATCGGCCTCGCGCCGATGACCGCCTCGGCCCAGCAAGGCCCGCCGCAGGGGCCGGCGCGCAAGGCACCCGAGCGCGAGGGTCGGCGCCTGCCGCCGGATTCCACCACGGAACAAAAAATCGATCTCGGCGAGGGCCGCACTCTCAGCTTCAAGGCCACCGCCGGCAGCCTCGGCCTCGTCGACGAGGACGGCAAGCTTCAGTCCGAGATCGCCTTCATCGCCTATCTCAAGCCCGGCACGCCGGAAGAGATCGCCGCGCGCCCGATCACCTTCGCGGTAAACGGCGGGCCGGGTGCGGCCTCGGCCTATCTCAACATCGGCGCGCTCGGGCCCTGGCGGCTGCCGACCGATGGCGGGACGATCAGCCCGTCGCAGCGGCTCGACCTTCAGGCCAACCCCTCGACCTGGCTCGACTTCACCGATCTGGTCTTCCTCGATCCCGTCGGCACCGGCTACAGCCGCGCCGCGGACGGCGACGGCAAGAAGTACTGGAACATCGATGCCGACGCCTCGATCCTGGCCGCCACCATCGCGCGCTATCTGCGCCAGAACGACCGGCTGGTCTCGCCGAAATTCTTCGTCGGCGAGAGCTATGGCGGCTTCCGCGGGCCGCTGATCGCCCAGAAGCTTCAGGACGATGTCGGGATCGGCCTGTCGGGTCTCGTGCTGCTGTCGCCGGTGCTCGACTTCGCGTGGCTGCAATCGCCCCGCACCACGCCCTGGGGCTACGTGACCCGGCTGCCCTCCTTCGCCGCCGCCGCCCTGGAGCGCAAAGGTACGACGCCTACGCGCACGACGATGAAGGACGCCGAGGCCTACGCGTCGGGCGATTACCTCGCCGATCTCCTGAAAGGTCCCGCGGATCGCCAAGCCGTGGCGCGGCTCTCCGAAAGAGTGGCGGCGCTGACCGGGCTCGACCCCGAGACGGTGCGGCGGCAGGCGGGGCGCATCTCGGCGGGCAGCTACCAGCGCGAGATCGGCCGCGACGCCGGCCGCGTCGCCTCGGCCTACGACACCGGCGTCACCGGCTGGGACCCCGATCCGAACGCGCCGCATTCGGGCTTCGAGGACCCGGTGCTGACCGCGCTCAAGGCCCCGCTCACGGGCGCGATGGTGCGGCTCTACACGGAGAAGCTCGGCTGGCGCGTCGAGAACATGCGCTACGAACTCCTCAGCGAGGCGGTCAACCGCGGCTGGAACTGGGGTTCGGGCCGGTCCCCGCCCGAGTCGATGGGCGCGCTCAAGGATGCCATGGCGCTCGACGGGAATCTACGCGTCCTCGTCGTCCACGGCTTCACCGATCTGGTGACGCCCTACTTCACCTCGAAGCTCCTGATCGACCAAATGCCGGTCTACGGCTCGGCCGACCGGCTCAAGCTCGCGGTCTATCCCGGCGGACACATGTTCTACACGAGGCCCGACTCGCGAAAGGCCTTCCACGAGGACGCCGCCGACCTGTTCGCGCGTGCGGTGCGCGGTCGCTCCGACGGCAGCGTCGGGGGCGGCGGCGAGCCGGATCGCCCGAGGCCGACCCCGTGAGGGTTTTGGCAAGCGTCCTTGCCCTGGTCCTGCTCTCCGCCTGCACGGCGACGGAGCGGGCCGCCCCGATCCCGGCGATTCCGCCGCCGAGCGCCGTGCTGCCCAAAGCGCCCGCCGCCTTCTCCGGGCCGGTCCTCGACGCGGGCGGCGCCTGCACCGGGCCGGCGCCCGGCACGGCGGCGGCGATCGAGCCCGGCATCGGCGAGTGCGACCTCGTGCGTCTCAAGGGCCGCCCGCCGACCGACGTGCTGGTGGGCGAGGGCCGCGCAGGCCGCGAGGTGCAGGTGCTCTATGCCGAGCCCGGCGCCAAGGAGCTGTATTTCTTCGTGAACAACCGCCTCGACCGTATCGTGCGTTAAGGCCCCCGGACAACTGGACAGGGGATTGCTTGCCCCGCGGCGAGCCCGGCATCCGTCCGGTCAGAGAGGCACGAGGCGCGATGGCCCACGAGTACCGGTTCGGGATCGAGGAGGAGCTGTTCCTGGCGGACGCCCGGACGCGGGCGGCGCCGCAGGATTCGGTGGCCGCCTTCCACAAGGCGGCCGGCCATCGGCTGGAGGGCGTCGAGCGCGAACTCCTGGAGAACCAAGCCGAGATTTCCTCCAAACCCTCCGCGAGCTTCGCCGAGGCCGAGGACGCGCTGGCCGCCCTGCGCCAGGGCCTGTGCCGGATCGGGCGCGAGCACGGCCTGAAAATCTTCGCCGCCGGCACCCACCCGACCGCGATCTGGGCCAAGCAGCGCGAGACCTCGAAGCTGCGATACCGCAAGATGATCGACAACCTTCAGATGGTCGGACGCCGCTCCGTCGTCTGCGGGCTCCACGTCCATGTCGAGGTGCCCGACCCGGACCAGCGCATCGCCCTGATCAACCGGCTGATGCCCCATCTTCCGGTGCTGCTGGCGCTCTCGACCTCGTCGCCGTTCTACGACCGGCGCCGCACGGGGCTGGCCGGCTACCGCCTGCGCGCCTATGCCGAACTTCCCCGCACCGGCCTGCCCGAGTTGTTCGCCGACGCCGCCGACTTCGACCGCTACGTCCGGGTGATGACGCGGGCGGGCGCGGTGGAGGACGCCACCCATCTCTGGTGGCACATCCGTCCCTCGGTGCGGTATCCGACCCTGGAACTGCGGGTGGCCGACAGCTGCACCCGGCTGAAGGATTCGCTGGCGATCGCCGCGCTCTACCGCTGCCTCGTGCGGCTCTGCGTGCGCCGGCCCGACCTCGCGGTGCCGCTCACCGGCGCGAGCCGCGGCATCGCCCAAGAGAACCTGTGGCGGGCTGAGCGCGACGGCGTCAACGCCGCCCTCATCGACGAAGCCGCGGAAGAGATCGTGCCGGTGCGCCGTCTCGTCGAGCGCCTGCTCGACCTTACGGCGGAGGACGCCGCGGCGCTCGGCTGCGCCTCCCAGGTCGCCCACGCGCTCACCATCGCGACCTGCGGATCGAGCGCCGACGGGCAGATCTTGACCTACGACAAGGCGCTCGAGGAAGGCGCGAGCAAGCGCAAGGCGCTGTCGCGCGTCATCGACTGGCTCGCCCGCGAGACGGCGGATTGCGGCGGGTAGCCTCCGGATGGCGGCAGGAACCGGCGGCCCACCGCCCGGTTCCCACAGCCCGAGAGGGAGCCGCCACAGGAGTGCCCGTCATGAGAGTATCGACCGCCATCGCCTGCCTGCTGATCGCCGCCGCCGGGCCTGCCGCGGCGCAATCGGTCGGCGAGAAGACCGGAGTGAACTCGCTGATCGGCGTCAGCCCCTCGACCCAGGACTTCGTCACCCAAGCCGCGATCAGCGACCTGTTCGAGATCCAGACCAGCGAACTCGCCCTGGAGCGCGCCGACGAGCCGACCAAGTCGTTCGCGGGTAAGATGATCGAGGAGCACCGCAAGGTCTCCGACGAGATGAAGATGATCCTCCAGAGCGGCAAGGTGCAGGCCGAGCTGCCGAAGGCGCTCGATTCGGCCCACCAGAGCAAGCTCGACACGTTGAAGGGCCTGAACGGCCCCGACTTCACCAAGCAGTATTACGAGGATCAGGTGCGCGGGCACAAGAACGCGTCCGACCTCTACAAGCGTTACGCCGATGGCGGCGACAACGCCGAGCTGAAGGCGTTCGCGATCAAGAACAAGCCGCATATCGACGAACATCTCAAGATGGCACAGGAGCTGGGTAAGAAATAAGCTCTTAATACACCTGCCCACGTCATTCCGGGGCCGCGTAGCGGATCTTGGAAGCCACCACTGGCCGCGACGGCTCGTATAGCCGCGCATCACGGGTGGATTCCGGGTTCGCCTTCGGCGACCCGGAATGACGGTGGAAAGGGCGATTGCTTGACGCCCCACCAGTGCGGTGCGACAGCCGCGGGATCATCTGACCCCGCGAGACTGGACGGACCGATGTCGCAACCCCTCGATCTCCTCGTTCTCGGCAACGCCATCGTCGATCTCATCGCGCATGCCGACGACGCCTTCCTGGCCGACCAGGGCGTGGCGAAGGGCGCGATGCAGCTCATCGACGAGGAGCGGGCCGAGGCCCTCTTTTCCGTGATGGGGCCGGCCACCGTCGTCTCCGGCGGCTCGGGTGCCAACACCGCCGTCGGCGCGGCCCTGCTCGGCGCCAAGACCGGCTTCGTCGGCAAGGTCCGCGACGACGAACTCGGCCGCCTGTTCAGCCACGACCTCAAGGCCACCGGCGTGAGCTTCGAGACCGCGTCCGCCGGCGACGGCCCCGCCACCGCCCGCTGCTTCATCCTGGTGACGCCGGACGGCGAGCGCACCATGAACACCTATCTCGGCGCCTGCCAGAAGCTCTCGTCCGACGACGTCGACGAGGACGCCGTGCGCGCCGCCCGCGTCACCTACCTCGAAGGCTATCTGTGGGATCCGCCCGCCGCCAAGGACGGGTTCCGCAAGGCGGTTGGGATCGCCCACGGCGCGGGCAACGCCGTGGCGCTGACGCTGTCGGACGCGTTCTGCGTCGATCGCTACCGCGACGAGTTCCTGGGGCTGATCCGCGAGGGCAGCATCGACATCCTGTTCGCCAATATCGGCGAGTTGCAGAGCCTGTATTCCACCGACGACCCGGACAAGGCGATCGCGGCGTTGCGCGACGAGCGCGGCGGCCACGGCAAGCACCTGCTCGGCCTCGTCACCCGCTCGGCCGAGGGCGCCCTCGTAGTGCGCGGCGGCGAGGTCCGCTCGGTCGAGGCCTCGCCGGTGCGCGAGGTGATCGACACCACCGGAGCGGGCGACCTGTTCGCCGCGGGCTTCCTGGCCGGCCACGCCCGCGGGCTCGACTACGTGGCGAGCGCCCGCCTCGGCACCCTCGCGGCGGCGGAGGTGATCGAGCATATCGGCGCCCGGCCGCAGCGCGACCTGCTGGCGCTCGCCCGCGAGCAGCGGCTGATCTGACGGGTTTTCGAAACGGTCCGGCGCTCGGCTTGCCGAACCGTTTCGGTCACTCAGTGATCACGGGATCGTGAAAGGGCGGACCGGCCGTGGCAATGGCCTGTCCGCCTTCGTCATTTCGGTGCTCGGGTACGAAATGCGCGCATCGTTACCGGCGCGTTAACCATTGCTTGTCCGGTCGCGTGGATGCTGCGGCGCGCCGGAGCCTGATTCGGCTCAGTCGCGATGCCGGCCGCCCGCGGGCGGTCCCATGGAAGGCCGCCTCAGACGTGCGCACCGATCCGGGCCTGCGCTCCCCGCTGTTCCGCTCCGGTCCCGGAGTGGTGACGGCCTTCGCCTGCGCGCTGCTGATCGTGTTGCTCGGCGTCTGGCAGATGTCCCGCGCCTGGGACGCGGCGATGGGCAAGGCGCGTGACGATGTCGCCAACATCAGCCGCTCGATGGCGCAGCACGCCACCGGCCTCCTCGACGGCATCGAGCTGACGCTGGCCGGCATGGCCGAGCGCGCTGGCAACGAGGACCGCGCGGCGCTCTCGCATTACATCCGCCGCCGCGCCGAGGGCTCGACCCATGTCCGCTACCTCGCCGTGCTCGACGCCGACGGGCGTTGGCTCGCCGATTCGCGCGACCCCGAGGCTGCGACCCGCCCGCCCGAAGCGGGCCGTGCGCCGGAGGCGGGCCGCGACGACCTGCGCTGGCACCGCGAGCATCCGGGCACCGGCCTGTTCGTCGGCACGCCGCGGCCGGACCGGGGGCATGCCGGCCCCATCATCCCGATCTCCCGGCGGCTGACCCGGGCCGACGGCGGCTTCGGCGGCATCGTGGTGGCCGCGCTCGACCCCAAGGTGCTGCAAGATGTCTACGACGGGGTGCGGCTCGATTCCCGCAGCGCCATCGCCCTCTGGCACGAGGACGGACGCCTGCTGGTACGCCGGCCCGCGATCGCGCCGACGGACCGGAGCTTCGCCGACACCGAGTTCTTCCGGGCGCTCACAGCGGGCGGCCGGGCGACGCACCTGTTCGAGGTGCCCGGCGCCGTCGATGGCTTGCGGCGGCTCACCGGCTACGAGCGCCTCGCCCGCCACCCCTCGCTCATCGTCTCCGTCGGCGTCAGCCTCGACGACATCGTCGCGGCGTGGCGCAACGAGGCGCTGATCGAGGCTGCAGCCCTCGGGCTGGCCGTTCTGGCGCTGATCGGCCTCGGCATCGGCCTGGAGCGGCGCGAGAGCCGCATCCGCGCGGCGGAGCGCGAGGCGGTCGAGGCGCAATCCTTGTTCCGCGCCCTGTTCGACCATTCCACCGACGGCCTGTTCGTCCATAGGATCGAGCCCGACGGCACGGTGCGGCTCGAGGCGCTGAACGGCCGGGCCGCCGGGATTCTCGGACGCCGCACCGACGAGGTCACGGGCCGCTCCTTGAGCGAGATCCTGCCGCCGGACCTCCACGCCCACGTCGCCTCCGACCTCGAGGCCACGATCCGGACGAGCGCGCCACGGGCGTTCGAGCGCGGCGACGGGGAGGGGGGCCGCGTCTGGGAGGTCGTCCACGTGCCGCTGCACCGACCCGACGGGCGGGTCGCGCGCATCTTCGCGGGCGCGCGCGACATCACCCACCTGCGCGAGGCGGAGGCCGCGGCGCTCGACGCCAACCGCCTGCTGCTCATGGCCGAGCAGATGGCCCATGTCGGCCACTGGCATCTGGACGTGGCGAGCGGGCAGATGCGCTGGTCGGACGAGGTCTACCGCATCCACGGCCGCGATCCGGCGACCTTCCGGCCGACGTTGGAGGACGGCCTCGCGGCCTACCATCCGGACGACCGTGACACCGTCGCCGCCATGGTCGCCCGTGCGGTCGAGACCTGCGGCAGCTTCGACCTCACCAAGCGCATCGTGCGGCCGGACGGCGAGGTGCGCTACGTCCAGGCCCGCGGCATCTGCGTGCTCGGGCCCGCGGGCGAGGACGGCGTGCCTGTCGTCACCAGCCTGTTCGGCGTCTTTTCCGACATCACCCAGCGCATCCGGGCCGAGGCCTCGGTGGTGTCGAGCGAGGCGCGCTACCGCATGCTGGCGGACGCCGCCACCGACATGGTGGTGCAGACCGGCCCGGACGGTCGCTGCCTCTACGTCTCCCCCGCGGTGCGCGACCTCGTCGGCGGCGAGCCCGAGGCGCTGACCGGCACGCCCTTCGCCGACCTCGTTCACGCCGACGACGCGGCCGATTTCTCCGCGACCCTCGCCGGCCTCGCGGGCGGCGCCGAGGACCGGGCCGTGAGCGTCGCGCGGCTGCGCCACCGCGACGGGCGCTGGATCTGGGTCGAGGCCTCGCTGAAGGTCCTGCGGCTGCCCGGCGGACGTTTCGGCGGTTTCGTCGCCTCGGTGCGCAACATCGACGAGCGCCGCCGCGCCGACGAGGCCCGCCGCGAGAGCGAGGCGCGCTACCGCCTGCTCGCCGACAACGCCTCCGACCTGATCGTGCTCGGCCACGCCGACGGGCGGCGCAGCTACATCTCGCCCGCCGTCACCGCGATGCTCGGCTACACGGTGGAAGAGGCCCACGGCCTCGGCATGCGCGAGTGGATTCACCCGGAAGACCTCGCCGAGGTCTTTTCCACCACGGTCCGCCTCAGCGACGCGCGCCCGACCGCCAACGTCATCTACCGCCTGCGTCACAAGGCCGGGCACTACATCTGGGCCGAGGCCGCCTTCCGCCGCGTGGCCGGCGAGGCGGGCGACGTGCAGATCGTCACCGCGATCCGCGACGTCACCGAGCGCCAGCGGCAGGCCCGCCATCTGGAGCAGGCCAAGGCGCAGGCCGAGGCCGGGGCGCGGATCAAGGCCGAGTTCCTGGCCAACATGAGCCACGAGCTGCGCACGCCGCTCGCCGGCATGCTCGGCACCCACGACCTGCTCCAGAGCGACCCGACCCTGAACCCGGCGCAGCGCCGCCTCGTCGGCCTCGCCCAGGAATCGAGCCGCTCGCTCCTCACCATCGTCAACGACATCCTCGACTTCTCGAAGATCGAGGCCGGCGAGATGATCGTCGAGAGCGTACCGTTCAGCCTGTCCGAACTGGTCGAGAGCTGCCGCCGGCTCGCGGCCGAGGCCGCCCGCGACAAGGATCTGGCGCTCACCGTCTCGATCGCCCCCGACCTGCCCGACTGGCTCAAGGGCGACCCGACGCGCATCCGCCAGATCCTGCTCAATCTCGCCACCAACGCGGTGAAGTTCACGGCCGGGGGGCGCGTGTCGATCGCGGTGACCCGCGCAGGCGCGCAGGGCGGCGTGCCGCTGGTGCGCATCGCCGTGTCGGACACGGGCATCGGCATCGCGCAGGACGCCCTGCCGCGGCTGTTCGAGCGCTTCAGCCAAGCCGACGGCTCGACCGCGCGCCGCTACGGCGGCACCGGCCTCGGGCTCGCGATCTGCAAGCGGCTCGCGGCGCTGATGGGCGGCGAGATCGGCGTCGAGAGCCGGGTCGGCGAGGGCTCGACCTTCTGGTTCGCGCTGCCCCTGCCGCTGGCCCAGGCCGAGCGCCCGGCCGCGGCCCGGCCGGAGCTGCTGGGCGCCGCGCCGAGCGTGCGCCGCATCCTGCTGGCGGAAGACAACCGCATCAATCAGGAGATCCTGACCACCGTCCTCGAGCGAAAAGGGCACGAAGTGACCCTCGTCGGCAACGGCCGCGAGGCGCTCGATGCCGTGAAGGCCGGCACCGGCTTCGACGTGATCCTGATGGACGTGCAGATGCCCGAGATGGACGGGCTGGAGGCGACCGCCGCGATTCGCGCCTTCGAGGTCGAAAACGGCTACGCCCGCCTGCCCATCATCGCGCTCACGGCCAACGCCATGAACGACGAGGTCGAGCGCTGCCGCTCGGCCGGCACCGATGCGCATGTGGCCAAGCCCGTGCACTGGCCCGACCTGTTCGGAACGATCGACCGGCTGTGCCGGACGGACACCCCGACGTCGGCCCGCATCCTCGACGAGGCGATGCTGGAGATGATGGCCGGGGTGGTGGGCCGCGAGCGGATCGGCGACCTGCTGGCTGCGGCGATGCGCGAGATCGAGCGGCGCGTCGGCCTGCTCTGCGCGGCCGAGATCGGCGCGCGGGACTTCGCCACCGAGGCGCACGTGCTGGTCTCGCTCAGCGGTCAGCTCGGCTTCGTCGAGCTGTCGGAGCTGTGCCGCGACCTGGAAAAACGCACGACCGGCGCGGACGGACGCCTGCGGGCCGCCGAACTGCGCGAGGCGGCAGAGCGGGCGCGCAAAGCCATGGCGACCTGCGCCTACGCGCGGGCGGCGTAGGCGCGCGGTAAAACCTCACGATCGAAGATCGCCGCCGCGAATGCGGGGCGGCGGGCGTCCGCCGGACGCGTGGAACGAGACCGTCGGTCCCGTTCCACGCAACCAAAGTGTTACCGCGAGCCAATCAGCTCGACGTCGAAGATCAGCGTGGCGTTCGGCGGGATGACGCCGCCCGCGCCGCGGGGGCCGTAGCCCAGCTCCGGCGGGATCGTAAGGATGCGGCGGCCGCCGGCCTTCATCGTGGCGACGCCCTCGTCCCAGCCGCGGATCACCTGACCGGCGCCGATCTTGAAGCTGAAGGGCTGGCCGCGGTCGCGGGAGGAATCGAACTTCTTGCCCTGCTTGCCGCCGCCGGCATCGAGCCAGCCGGTGTAGTGCACGGTGACCTGCTGGCCGGTCTGCGGCTCGGGGCCGGTGCCGACCACCTCATCGACGTAGGACAGGCCCGAGGGCAGCGTGACGGGCTGGGCGGAAGCGGCTGCGGTCATGGCGAGGGCGATGGCTCCGGCGATGGGAAGGATCGGACGCATGAATCTCGTCTCGGCGGGTCGTTCGCGACGACGGGCCGGCGGGTTACCACGCTGCTGTTCGGAAAGCGAATTTTTGGGATCCGGGCGGGCGGAGGCGAAGGTGAGCTTGTCGGTTCGCGGCCTCTCTACTCACGCTGCCGTCATTCCGGGGCCGCGAAGCGTAACCCGGAATCCACCCGTGATGCGCGGCTCCACGAGGCGTCGCGGCCAGTCGTGGATTCCGGGTTCGCTTCGCGCCCTGGAATGACGGTGATGAAGTCTTTCAGTACCGCGCGCTGAGCGCAGCGCGCTCGGCCACGCAGGCGCCCGCCGCCGGCCCGACCACGAGGTCGCCCTGGCGCGGGTTGTTGAGGGCGAGCGGCGCGGTGTCCTTACGGCCCCAGAAACCGCCGCCGAGCTGCTCCTCGAAGAAGCCGTCGCCGAACTGGATGTAGCAGCGGTCGATCACCGCGACCGTGCCGTAGCTCGCCCGGAACGCAGCGCTTTCGGGGCCGGCGCCGGGGCCGCAGGTCAGCGCCACGTCGATGCGGCCGGACTGGTTGAAGCGGATCGCCTGCGAGCGGTGCGGGCGCACCGCGACCCAGGGGCCGCCGTCGCGGCTGACGAGCGCGGTGTAGCCCGAGCGGTTGATGATCTGCCGGGTGCAGCCGGCCTCAACCGCCGTGGCGGTCGCGAACCCGCCGAGGAGGGCCGCGAGGCCGATCGCCGTTCTCACCCCGTGCATCCCGTTTCTCCCGTCCCGAGCCTTATGGCCACGCTCGCGTCGATAACCGCTTGGCCGCACTGGGCGTTCCCGCGCACGGTGCGTGCCGATCACCGTTCTGCCCTCCGCAGGATCGCACACGCGCGCGGTTGCCCCCAGACCGTCGGACTGCGTAAGCTCGATTCATAATTAAACGGCTCGCGGACAGCGCGAGTGGGGGAGGTTCGTGATGCGCCAAGGCCGGGGCTACGTTTTCGCGCCGTCTTGCTGGGGCGCCTGATGGCCGAGCCGCACCATTCCGGGCCGCTCGCGGGCCTGCGCGTGATCGAAGCTCGCCCACATCATGGCCGGTCCGGTCTGCGGGCTGATGCTCGGCGACATGGGTGCCGAGGTCATCAAGGTGGAAAAAATCGACGGCGGCGACGACACCCGCCGTTCGGTGCCCCCGGCTATCGAAGGCGAGAGCGCCGCCTACATGATGATGAACCGCGGCAAGCGCTGCATCAGCCTCGACCTGAAGAGCCCGGACGGCAAGGCGGTCCTGCGTCGGCTGCTGGCGGAGGCCGACGTGCTGATCGAGAACTACCGCGCCGGCACGATGGAGCGGCTGGGTCTCGGCTACGAGGTGCTGAAGGCCGAGTTTCCGGCGCTGATCTACTGCTCGCTCTCCGGCTTCGGCCGCTCCGGCCCCTACGCCGAGCGGGCCGGGTTCGATCTCGTGGCGCAGGGCATGAGCGGGCTGATGAGCATCACCGGCGAGGGGCCGGGGCGCCCGCCGATGAAGTGCGGCCCGCCGGTCACGGACATCACCGCCGGCCTTCTCGCCGCAATGGGCGTGTTGGCGGCCTATGTCCACCGCCTCAAGACCGGCGAGGGGCAGGTGGTGGACACCTCGCTGTTCGAGGCCGGCATCACCTTGACCTACTGGCAATCGGCCATCGCCATGGCGACCGGCGTCGCGCCGGGCCCCATGGGCTCGGCCCACCCGCTCAACGCGCCCTACGAGGCGTTCGAGACCGCGGACGGCTGGATCACCATCGGCGCGGCCAACCAGACCAACTGGCTGCGCCTGCTCGCGGTTTTGGGCGCCGAAAACCTTACCGGCGATCCGCGCTTTGGCGCCAACCGCGACCGGATGGCGAACCGGGAAGCCCTCGCCGAGGCCCTGGCCCCGCATTTCCGCCGCGCGTCGTCCGCCGACTGGCTCGCCCGGCTGGAGGCGGGCGGCGTGCCCGCCGGGCCGGTGCTCGACGTGCTGGCGATGCAGGCCGACCCGCAGGCACGCGCCCGCGAGATGGTGGTTGAAGTCGATCACGCCCGCGCCGGGCGGATGGAGACGCTGGGGCTTCCCGTAAAATTCTCGCAGACGCCCGGCCGCGTCCACGGCCCGGCGCCGCTGCTCGGCGAGCACAGCCGCGCGATTCTCGCCGAGGTCGGCTACGATGCGGGGCAGATCGACGACTTGATCGCCCGCGGCATCGTGGGCGAGACCACAGCCTGATTGAACACCCGGAGCCTGACCGATGACGACCGAGGCCGCGCCGACCGACGAACTGCTCTACGCGGTCGATGACGGCGGCATCGCCCGCATCACCCTCAACCGCCCCCAGGCCCGCAACGCGCTCACCTTCGCGATGTACGAGCGGCTGGTGGAACTGTGCGGGCGGATCGAGGCCGACCGTTCGGTCAAGGCGGTGATCGTGACCGGCGCGGGCGACAAGGCGTTCGCCGCCGGCACCGATATCGGCCAGTTCCGCGATTTTCGCACGGCCGAGGAGGCGCTGGGCTACGAGCGCTTCATGGACAAGGTGCTGGGCAGCCTGGAGCGGCTGCGGGTGCCGACCATCGCCGCGGTCGCAGGCGCCTGCACCGGCGGCGGCATGGCGATCGCCGCGGCCTGCGATCTGCGCATCGCCTCGCAGGACGCCCGCTTCGGCATCCCGATCGCGCGGACGCTGGGCAATTGCCTGTCGCAATCGACCCTGCAGCGGCTGTCCGCCCTGATCGGCGCGCCGCGGGTGAAGGACATCCTGTTCACCGCCCGCCTCGTCGGCGCCGACGAGGCCCGCGCCATCGGCTTCGCCAACGAGGTCTTGGCGGATGCGGGCGCCGTGCAGGCCCGCGCGAGCGAACTCGCGGCTCTCCTCGCGAGCCACGCCCCGCTGACGCTGCAGGCCACCAAGGAAGGCCTGCGCCGCCTGTCCGAGGGCAAGGCCGGCGAAGGGCCGGAGCAGTCCGGCGACGACCTGATCGTGCTCTGCTACACCAGCGAGGATTTTCGCGAGGGCATGGACGCGTTCCTGTCGAAGCGCCCGCCGGCGTTTAAGGGGCGGTGAGGGCAGAGGCGCCGACACCGGCCGCCACGATGCTCAAGCCCTGCACCGTCATTGCGATGCGAAGCCGAAGCAATCCAGGGCGCGACGGGTCAAGAATATGCATTTTAGCTCGATGAAGCGGTCGCCGGTGCGACCCCTTCGGACATGCGGGGCGCCGGATTGCTTCGGCTCCGCCTCGCAATGAAGGCGAGATCACTCGGAGACGCGTGCTCCCGGTCTTTCAAACCTTCCCCTCCTTCGAGGCCGCTCCGCGGCACCTCCGGATGAGGGCGGTGGGTTGGGGAGAATCCTACTTCTCGTAGGCCCGGCAAATTCCCAAAAAGTCTTCCGCCACGAGGCTCGCGCCGCCCACCAGCGCCCCGTCGACATTCTCGACCGCCATCAGCTCGCGCGCGTTGCCGGGCTTGACCGAGCCGCCGTAGAGGATGCGGATCTTGGCGCCCTCGGTGCCGGCCATCTTGTCGAGCATCTCGCGCAAGGAGGCGTGGACCTCGGCGATCTCCTTCGGGGTCGGGGTGCGGCCGGAGCCGATCGCCCAGACCGGCTCGTAGGCGATCACCGTGTCCTCGGCGGTGGCGCCCTTCGGGATGCCGATGGCGAGTTGCGCGCGGACGATGTCGAGCGCGCGGCCCTGCTGGCGCTCCTCCATGGTCTCGCCGACGCAGATGATGCCGCGAAGCCCCGCCCGCCGGGCACCCAGCGCCTTGGCGTGGACGCCGTCGTCGGTCTCGTAATGGTAGGCGCGCCGCTCGGAATGGCCGACGATGACGTAGTCGGCGCCGAGGTCGGCGAACATCTCCGCCGAGATCGAGCCGGTGAAGGCGCCGTTCGCCCGAGCATGCAGGTTCTGGCCGCCGATGGCGATGGGCGAGTCCTTCACCGCCTCGACGCAGGCCGAGACCAGCGTCGCGGGCGGGCAGATCAGCACGTCGATGTCGGCGAGCAACTGGGACGACAGCCCGTCCCGGATCGCATCGACGGTGGCGATCGACGAGCGCAGGCCGTTCATCTTCCAGTTGCCGGCAACCAGTGGACGTCGTCCCTCGCTCGCCATGGCGTCCCGGTCCCTCCGCACGTGCCAATCGGTATGGGGCGGACCTAGCAGAGCAAGCTTGGGCGCGCAAACCGGGAAGGCGTTTGTTCAAGGCATCCACGCGAAGGCGGTATCGTGACCTCATACAGCTGAGCCGGAGGACGACCTTCGGGTGCGGACCTGTCGTGAGCCGCGAGCGTGAACGGGACGGCCAACAATGAAAGGCCCCACCGGATCGCTCCGGCAGGGCCTGTCATGAGGCCGGCAAAGGTGGTCCCTGCTGGGGATCGTGCCGGCCCCCAAAGCCCCTTTCGGGGACGGGTTGAACATACGCCCTCAGCTCCCAAAAAAATAGACGTGGCGTATGGATTCGTTGCCGTGACGAGGGCTCAGAGTCCCATCGCCGCCCGCAATCCGGTTTGAACCCGCGCCAAGTCGGCGGGACTCAGGAAATCTCCACGGTACCCACGCCCGATCAAAACCCGATCGAGTCGGGTGTGCGAGACGAGGGTGACGGCAGCGCATTTAGCCCACGAGGCTTTCGGCAGGCTCAGATAGGCTCTCGCCGCGAAGGGAACGTCCCATGCGGCTTGCGATCGCGGCAGCGTCGCGCTGAATGGGACGACGAGGCAGACACCCGGGCCGATGCCGTGTCTGTGGTTCATCGCGGCGGGCGACACCACCACGACCTGCCGGATTTTCCAGAGTTCTGGAGTCACGCCGACGGGCGGTTTTCCGAGAGGAAATGTGAGTGGATCGGCCGGGTCGGGCCCGAAATCGCACATCAGTATCCCGCCCTGCCGCGGGGTGAATGTGATCGTCATCGAACTCGGACCCGGTCCCCGGCACCGTAGATACCATTTGATAAAGGACGTGCATCCCCTCCGGCGCTCATCCGCAAGGTCTGATGACCCCACCCCTACCCTTTGCGGGAGCGGCTCCGATCGTCTATCGCGAGCCCAGACACTGCCCCGCGCCATGCGCCGGGGCGATCAGGGTTTCAGGTCCGGCCGTCCGATGCTCCAGTCCATCCGCAGCGCCAGCCAAACGTGGCTCGGCAAGATCGTGCTCAGCGTGATCTTCACCTTCCTGATCGCGGGCGTGGCGATCTTCGGTGTGGAAGAGTTCTTCCGCGGCGGGTCGAGCACGACGGTCGCCACCGTCGGCAAGACGCCGATCTCGGCCGAAGAGGTCCGCACCGCCTACCAGAACCAGCTCAATCGCTATCAGCAGCAGCTCAAGCGCACCCTGACGCCGGATCAGGCCCGCGCGCTCGGCCTGGAGCGGCAGGTGCTGTCGCAGCTCATCACCGAAGCGGCGCTCGATCAGAAGACCGCCGACCTCGGCCTTGCCGTGTCGGATGCCGCGGTGCTCAAGGCGATCCAGGAGGAGCCGAGCTTCAAGGGCGCCAACGGCGCGTTCGACCGGACGCTGTTCTTTCAGACGCTCCAGCGCGCGGGCCTCAACGAGGCGCTATTCGTGCGTGAGCAGCGCTCGGTCATCGCCCGGCTCCAGCTCGCCGATTCGACGGTGGCCGAACTGCCGGTGCCGCAGGCGATGCGCGAGGCGGTCCACCGCTACTCGACCGAGCGCCGCTCGGCCGCGGTGCTGGCGCTGACGCCCGCCGCTGCGGGCGAGATTCCGGCCCCCACCGACGACGAGCTGAACAGCTACTACGATGGCCACAAGGCCAGCTACCGCGCGCCCGAATACCGCTCCCTGAACCTGCTGGTGCTGGAGCCCGAGACGCTGGCCAAGCCCGATGCCGTCACCGAGGCCGACGCCAAGACCGCCTACGAGGCCAACAAGGGCCGCTTCGGCCAGCCGGAGCGCCGCACGATCCAGCAGATCAGCTTCCCCGACGAGGCCGCGGCAGGGGAGGCGCGCGCCAAGATCGAGAGCGGCGAGCAGCCGTTCGAGGCGGTCGCCGTCGCCCGCGGCGCCGATCCGAGGGAGCTGACGCTGGGCACGCTGGCCAAGTCCGAGCTGTTCGACCCGGCGGTGGCGGATGCCGCCTTCGGCCTGGAGCAGGGCAAGGTAAGCCAGCCGGTCAAGGGCCGGTTCGGCACGGTGCTCCTGCGCGTCACCGCCATCGAGCCCGGCACCGTCAAGCCGTTCGAGGCGGTGAAGGACGAGGTCCGCAAGGAGGTCGCCCTGCGTCGCGCCCGCGAGGGGCTCACCGCCGCCCAGGACGCCATCGAGGATTCCCGCGCCTCGGCCAAGCCCCTTGCCGAGATCGCGAGCGAGCGCGGGCTCGCCGTGCTGTCGATCCCCGAGGTCGATGCCCGCGGGCTCGACCCGGCCGGCAACGAGGTGGCGGGCATCCCGGACAAGGACACGACGCTGGCGGCTGCCTTCCGCGCCGATGTCGGCAACGACACCGAGGCCCTGCGCACCAAGGACGGCGGCTCGATCTGGTACGACGTGATCAAGGTCACGCCGCCGCGGGAGAAGCCGCTGGACGAGGTGCGCGAGGAGGTCGTGAAGGGCTGGACCAAGGCCGAGACCGACAAGCGCCTCGTCGCCAAGTCCAAGGAGCTGACCGAGCGGCTGGAGAAGGGCGACGCGGTCGAGACCGTGGCGCAGGAGGCCGGCATCGCCGTCAAGGCGGTGACCGATCTCGGCCGCAACCAGAGCAAGGACGACCTCTCGGGCGAGACCGTCGAGCGCATCTTCGTCACTCCGGTCGGCAAGGCCGCTTCCGCCCCCTCGGGCGAAGGCCGCGCGGTGTTCAAGGTGACGGCGGCGACGATGCCGGCCTTCGTGCCGGGCACGCCGACCGACACGCAGCTCGTCAACTCGCTGCGCACGGCGCTCGCCGACGACGTGCTCGGCGAGTTCTTGGCCGAGGTGCAGAAGAGCGCGGGCGTGAGCGTCAACCAGACGGCGTTCCGGCGCGCGCTCGGCGGTGAGTACTGAGGGCGTCGATGACCGAACCTGCCCACGATGCGGTGCGGCGCGCCTACGCGGCGGGCCGGCCGAGCCTGCTCGGCCTCACCCTTGTGGCCGACCTGGAGACGCCGGTCGCCGCCTTCCTCAAGCTGAAGGGGGGGCATGCCGGCCCCGGCTTCCTGCTCGAATCGGTCGAGGGCGGCGCCGTGCGCGGGCGCTACTCGATGATCGGGCTCGACCCCGACCTGATCTGGCGCTGCCGCGACGGTCGTGCCGAGACCGCCCGCGACGCCGCGCTCACGGACTTCGTCGCCGACGACCGCCCTCCCCTCGAATCGCTGCGCGCTCTCATCAGTGAGAGCGCCATCGGCGACGAGCCGGACGGCGCGATTCTACCGCCGATGGCGGCGGGCCTGTTCGGCTATCTCGGCTACGACATGGTCCGCGCCATGGAGCGGCTGCCGGAGCCGAACCCCGACCCGCTCGGCGTGCCGGACGCGATCTTTGTCCGCCCGCGGACCATGGTGGTGTTCGACGCGGTCGCCGACGCGCTCACCGTCGTCACCCCTATCCGCCCCGTGGACGGCATGAGCGCGAGTGCGGCGATCGAGGCGGCGCAGGACCGGCTCGACCGGGTCGCGGCGGCGCTGGAAAGCCCGCTGCCGATCGAGGCGCGGGTGGACGCCGCCGGCCTCGCCCTGCCCTCCCCGGTCTCGAACACGCCGCCGGAAGAATTCCTGGGGATGGTCGCGAAGGCCAAGGAGTACATCGTCGCGGGCGACATCTTTCAGGTGGTGCTGTCGCAGCGCTTCGAGGCGCCGTTCACCCTGCCGGCTTTTGCGCTGTACCGGAGTCTGCGCCGCACCAACCCGGCCCCGTTCCTGTGCTACCTCGATTTCGAGGATTTCCAGGTCGTCTGCTCGTCGCCTGAAATCCTCGTGCGGGTGCGCGAGGGCACGGTGACGATCCGTCCCATCGCGGGCACGCGCCGCCGCGGCGCCACCCCCGCCGAGGACAAGGCGCTCTCGGAAGAGCTGCTCGCCGACCCGAAGGAGCGCTCCGAGCACCTGATGCTGCTCGACCTCGGCCGCAACGATGTCGGCCGCGTCGCTAAGATCGGCAGCGTGCGCGTCACCGGCTCATTCTTCCTCGAATACTATTCTCAGGTCATGCACATCGTCTCGAACGTCGAGGGCGATCTGGACCCGCAGCACGACACGCTCGCCGCACTCGCTGCGGGATTCCCCGCCGGTACGGTCTCGGGCGCGCCGAAGGTGCGGGCGATGGAGATCATCGACGAGTTGGAGCGCGAGAAGCGCGGGCCGTATGGGGGCTGCATCGGCTATTTCGGGGCGCGGGGCGAGATGGACACCTGCATCGTGCTCCGAACCGCCATCGTGAAGGACGGTCGCATGCACGTCCAGGCGGGCGCCGGCATCGTCTACGATTCCGACCCGCAATCGGAGCAGCAGGAATGCGTGAACAAGGCCAAGGCGTTGTTTCGCGCGGCGGAAGACGCGGTGTCATTCGCGAGCCGGGCGCGGCGGGGGCAGTAATCGCCGATTTTGTACAGATCCTGCCACCGGAGGCTCAAATTCTTCGTGCGGCATGAACGCATGACGATAGCGGACCATGCTGCGAAAAATCCAGATTTTCCTGCCGTATGCGCTGTTGATCGCCGTGGTACTATTTATATGCATTGCAGTTTATATATCAAATTTGGTTGTGTGTCGCGGCATAAGTTGCGTTTTTTCTGAAGAAGAAATCGAGAAAAATATCTTATTGGCAAAGGATTTCCCGGACAGATGCGCGTATGTTGGAGGCCCTACCGGCATCGGTATATTCCGCCCTTATAAATATGGTCGATTCGTTCGAGATCTGCTCGGCATCGAATATATGTTCATGAGCACGCAATTCCTCTACATATGGCGCGATGGCTCGACTGATGAGGAAATTGTCATCGTCAACGCAAATCGCCATATTATTTTGGAATATTATAAAGACGATAAGACATGCAGCACAAATGTTAGACTGAAATTTGATCCAACGAAAAACATGATCGCCATCAAGACTGATTAGCGGCGGCCGACGCATCTAGCATGTATGCGGGCGCCGGTTTCGACGTCGATTCGCGCATCGCCACCGTGCCGGAAACCGGAGACCAATAGCTGATTCATGCCGTCGATCCGCAGGAGCCAATTTCACACCTGTGGCCGCACGAAGGGCCTGAGCCGGCCCATCGCCTTGACTTCCCAAAGCGCCGACGCCACCCCCTGAGCAACGACCCATCCTACCCAACCCCCTCATCCTGAGGTGCCGGCGCGTCGCGTCGGCCTCGAAGGAGGGCTTCAGTCAGCCGCGCGAGCTGGAGCCCTCCTTCGAGGCCGCTGCGCGGCACCTCAGGATGAAGGGATCGGGTGGGAAACAGGTCCGCCGAATTCGCCGCAAGGCCCAGGCCCGATGTCCAACGTCCTCGTCATCGACAACTACGATTCCTTCACGTGGAATCTCGTCCACCTGATCGGCCCGCTCTGTGGCCGGATCGACGTGGTGCGCAACGACCGGATCGATGTCGCCGGCATCCGCGCGCGGGCGCCGGATGCGCTGGTGCTGTCGCCGGGGCCGTGCACCCCGAACGAGGCGGGGGTCTGCCTCGACGCGGTTCGGGAACTCGGCGCGGAGGTGCCGATCTTCGGCGTCTGCCTCGGGCTCCAGACCATCGGGCAGGCCTATGGCGGCGACGTGGTGCGGGCGCCCGCGCCGATGCACGGCAAGGTCTCGACCATCCGCCACGAGGCCAAGGGCGTGTTCCGCGGCATCAACGAGGGGTTCGATGCCACGCGCTACCACTCGCTGGTGGTCGACCGCGCGAGCTGCCCGGACGACCTCACGGTGACGGCCGAGGCCGACGGGCTGATCATGGGGCTGCAGCACCGGGACTTGCCGGTGCACGGGGTGCAGTTCCATCCCGAGAGCATCCTCTCCAACCACGGCACGCAGATCATCCAGAACTTCCTCGACCTCGCCGCGGCGTGGCGGGCGCAGGCGCGCCCGAGTGCGTGACAAGGGCGGGCTAGCCGTGCATTGACGGTCGCATCCCCCTCCCCCCTCTGCGGGGGAGGGTGGCCCTCGCGTCAGCGAGGGTCGGGAGAGGGGAGCGACGTTTCCGGACAGCGCGCGCCCCTCACCCGACCCGCTTCGCGGGCCACCCTCGCCCGCGGAGGGGAGAGGGTTCGAGCAGAGCCCGACCCATGGACGCCTTCAAGACCCATCTCGCCACCGTCGCGACCGGCGCCGCGCTCACCCGCGAGCAGGCGCGCGCCGCCTTCGACGACCTGCTCTCGGGTGAGGTCACCCCGGTCCAGGCCGGGGCCTTCCTGACGGCGCTCGCCGTGCGCGGCGAGAGCGAGGACGAGATCCTGGGGGCCGTCTCGGCGATGCGCGCCCGGATGCTGCCCGTGACGGCGCCGGAGGGTGCCATCGACATCGTCGGCACCGGCGGGGATCATTCGGGCAGCTACAACGTCTCGACGCTCGCCGCGATCCTCACTGCGGCCTGCGGCGTGCCGGTCGCCAAGCACGGCAACCGCGCCGCCACCTCGCGCTCGGGTGCGGCCGACGTGCTCGCGGCGCTCGGCGTCACCATCGGGCTCGATCCCGCCGGGCTCGCCCGCTGCCTCGAACAGGCCGGCCTGTGCTTCATGTTCGCGCAGACCCATCACGGCGCCATGCGCCACGTCGCGCCGACGCGCTCCGAACTGCCGTTCCGCACGATCTTCAACATGCTGGGCCCGCTCTCGAACCCGGCCGGCGTCACCGCCCAGGTGTTCGGCGTGTCGCGCCCGGCCTGGGCCGAGCCGCTGACGCGGGTGCTCGGCGCGCTGGGCAGCCGCCGGGTCTGGACCGTGCACGGCTCCGACGGGCTCGACGAGATCACCACGACCGGCCCGACCGCGGTGGTCGCGCTGGAAGACGGCGCGCTCCGGCACTTCACCATCCACCCGGAGGATGTCGGCCTGAAGCTGTCGACCCTCGACGACCTGCGCGGCGGCGATCCAGAAGACAACGCGGCGGCGCTCAACGCCGTGCTGGAGGGCGAACGCAACGCCTATCGCGACATCGCCGTGCTGAACGCGGGCGCCGGCCTTGTGGTGGCGGGGACCGCCGGTACCCTCACCGAGGGCGTCCTACGGGCGCAGGCAGCGATCGATTCGGGCGCGGCGCGGGGCACGCTGGCCCGGCTCGTCGCCGCCTCGCGGGCGTGATAAGGCCCGCCAGGGCTTTGAGTGCACCTCATGACATGCCCGCCGACGGGCCTTTTCATGAGAGACACGAAGGACAGACCGATGGACGACATCGTAGCCGACGTGATCGCGGCCCCCCCGGCACCGGAGCGCGCCAGCGTGCTCGCCCGGATCGAGGCCTACAAGCGCCGCGAAATTTCGGAAGCGAAGCTGCGTCTGCCGTTCGCCAAGCTGGAAAAGCTCGTCGCCAAGGCCGACGCCCCCCGCGGCTTCGCCGCGGCCATCGAGGCGCATATCGCGCAAGATCGCCCGGCGTTGATTGCCGAGATCAAGAAGGCCTCGCCCTCCAAAGGGCTGATCCGCGCCGACTTCGACCCCGCGACGCTGGCCAAGGCGTATGCAGCGGGCGGTGCGACCTGCCTCTCGGTGCTGACCGACACCCCGTCCTTCCAGGGCGCCCCGGAATTCCTCGTCCAGGCCCGCGCCGCCTGCGACCTGCCGGTGCTACGCAAGGATTTCCTGTTCGAACCGTATCAGGTGTTCGAGGCCCGCGCCTGGGGCGCCGACTGCATCCTCGTCATCATGGCCTGCCTCGACGACACCGAGGCTAGAGACCTCACCGAGACCGCCCACGATCTCGGCATGGACGTGCTGATCGAGGTCCACGACGCGGAGGAGCTGGAGCGCGCGATTCCCCTCGGCACGCGGCTCGTCGGCGTCAACAACCGCAACCTCAAGACCTTCGACGTCTCGTTCGAGACGGCGATCGACCTGAAGCCCGGCATCCCGGCGGACCGGATCGCGGTAGCCGAGAGCGGCATCGGCAGCCACGCCGACGTACGGCGGCTGCGCGAGCACGGTCTCGACACGATCCTGGTCGGCGAGAGCCTGATGCGGAAGGCCGACGTCACCGCGGCGACCCGCGCCCTGCTTTTCGGAGACACGGTTTGAGCGAGGGCCGCCTCACCCATATCGACGCGTCCGGCGCGGCCAACATGGTCGATGTCTCGGACAAGACTGCCACCTCGCGCACGGCGGTGGCCGAGGGCGCCGTGGTGATGCGGCCGGAGACGCTGGCGCTGATCCAAGAGGGCGACGCCAAGAAGGGCGACGTGATCGGCACCGCGCGCCTCGCCGGCATCATGGCGGCCAAGCGCACCCACGAGCTGATCCCGCTCTGCCACCCGCTGCTGCTCACCAAGGTGAAGATCGCCTGCGAGCCGGACGACGCGCTCCCCGGTCTGCGCCTGACCGCGGAGGTGCGGGTGCAGGGCCAGACCGGCGTCGAGATGGAGGCGCTGACCGCCGTGTCGGTCGCCTGCCTCACGGTCTACGACATGGTGAAGGCCGCCGACCGGGGCATGCGGATCGAGGGGATTCGCCTGCTGTCGAAGGAAGGCGGCAAGTCGGGCCTCTGGCGCGCGGAGGACGAGGTGTGAGCCTCCTCCCCGTCGCGGACGCCCTCGCAAAAATCCTCGCCGCCATCCCCGGCCCGGTCGAGTCCGAATCCATCCCCATTGCCCAGGCCGCCGGCCGCACCCTTGCGGCCGACATCACGGCGTCGCGCACTCAGCCACCCTTCCCGGCCTCCGCCATGGACGGCTACGCCGTGCGCGCCGCCGACGTGGCGAGCGTCCCGGCAACCCTGCGGCTGGTCGGCACCAGCGCCGCCGGGCACGGCTACTCCCAAACGATCGGGCCGGGCGAGGCGGTGCGCATCTTCACCGGCGCGCCGGTGCCGGAGGGCGCCGACGCCATCCTGATCCAGGAGAACGCCGACGCTGACGGTCACACCGTCACCGCCCGCGAGCCCGTCGCCGCCGGCCGGTTCCTGCGCCGGGCCGGGCTCGATTTTTCCGAGGGCGCGACGCTGCTGCAAGCGGGCGAAACCCTCGATGCCCGCCGCCTCGCGCTGGCCTCGGCCGCGGGCCATGCGGTGCTGCCCCTGCGGCGGCGCCCGCGGGTCGCCGTCATCGCCACCGGCGACGAGCTGGTGCGGCCGGGCGAGACGCCGGCCTGGGACCAGATCGTCGCCTCCAACGGATTGGCGCTCTCGGCGCTCGCGACGGAGGCCGGGGCCGAGGCGATCGATCTCGGCATCGTCGCCGACGACCTCGGGTCCTTACGCGACGCGATCACCCGCGCCCGCGCGGCCAAGGCCGACCTCGTCGTGACGCTTGGCGGCGCCTCGGTCGGCGATCACGACCTCGTCCAGGCGGCGCTCCGCGAGGAAGGGCTGGAGCTCGGCTTCTGGCGGGTGGCATTGCGCCCCGGCAAACCGCTGATGTTCGGGCGGCTCGGGGCCATGACGGTGATCGGGTTACCGGGCAATCCGGTCTCCTCGATCGTCTGCGGCCTGCTGTTCGTGGTGCCGGCGATCCGGGCGCTCCTCGGCGACCCGCGCGCCGGAGAGGATCGTAGCGAGCCGGCCCTGCTCGGCCGCGACATGCCGGAGAACGACCAGCGCCAGGACTATCTGCGCGCCCGCCTCGACACGGCCCCCGACCGCCTGCCGGTCGCCCACCCCGAGACCCGGCAGGATTCCTCCATGCTCTCGGTCTTGGGTTCGAGCGAGGCGCTTCTCGTGCGCGCGCCGCACGCCCCCGCGGCCAAGGCGGGCGATCCCTGCCGCATCATCCGCCTCGACCGCCGCATCGTCTGACGCCGACCCTCGCCGCTTCGGTGGTCGGATGTGTCTCAGATCGGCGGCTGCGCCCCGAGAACGATGGTTCGCCTCTCAGCCGCGCCGAGCCGGGAGAGGGGAATGCGTTCATGAAGGGGACGATCTGCGCCGTCGCGTTCGGCTTCGCCGCCACCGCCGCGCTCGCCCAGGATGGCGCAACGACGATCGCCAGCGAGGGGGCGGCCAGCATCCTGGCGCCGAAGAGCCGCTCGCGCATTCAGACCATGCCCGCACAACGCAAAAACCGCCGCATCCTGCCGTTCTGCTAGGCGCTCCAAGTCGCCAAGACACTCTCCAGGGAAATCAGATTATCTTCTCGACCGTTATGACAAATAACTTCATAAAATTCCAAATTTTATGAAGTGCGATCGCGCTGTATGTTCAACTCAACAGCTTCGCTGTGCTACGGCAACACGCGGCACGCCGCATTCGTTGAGCTTGTGATGAGGTTCATAATAGCCGCCAGCCCTACGGAACAGAGCATCGATCTGCTTTTCCTGCCGCTCGCCGTATTCCAGCGCGATCCATCCGCCGGGCCGTAGGTAGCGCAGTGCCGCGCCGATCACCTGCTGATGGATCGTGAAGCCGTAGAGCCCCCCGTCGAACGCTTCGCGCGGCTCCTTTCGCACGAGATCGGCCTTGTTGCCGTCGAGCCGGAAGGTCGGAATATAGGGAGGGTTGCACATCACGAGATCGACGCTCCGGTCGAACTCCTCGATCGGCAGAGGGCCGAAAAGATCGCCTTGACGAACCTGCACCCTGTTCGAGAGGCCGAGGCGATCGACGTTGCGCCATGCTGCGGACACGCAAGCCGAGGTCAGATCGCAGGCCCAGATGGTCGCCGAATTGAATGCCGTCGCAACGGCGCAAGCGAGGTTTCCGGAGCCGCAGCACATGTCGATGACCCGGTGAGGTCCGGGACGTTCGCTCAGAATGTCGACGGCGCTGCGACCCAGAAGTTCGGTTTCCTCGCGGGGAGCCAGAACATCGGCGGGGTGTTCGATCTCGATACCCATGAACCGACTGATTTGGGCGGTGCCCTCATACTGATTCTGCGACACCCGCCGATCCTCCGAGCTACTCCTGGCCAAATCGGATTGCTCCGCACGTCCCCGGCTTCATCCCGATTCATCCAAGGATGCACGCGACTTGTCTCGCGTTTCTGAAAAGGTGAATTGATCTATCGCAAAATCTTGACGCGTCGGGATCGCGGCTTACGACCGAAGCGTGGCTTGCCGGTCTCGATCGGCTCGCGGGATGGACTGGAGGACGGAAAGCTCGTGTTCAGGCGCCGGCGGCTGGAGGTGTCGTCGGTTTACCGCCGGCGCTTCGGCGGCAGCGTGCCGGGACAAAGTCGCACGATGAGCGTGCGTCTTGCCGTGGAGAGGCCAGTATTGCTCCATGGCGAGATAGGTGAAGGACGCGGACCATCCGATCAGGAGGAGACCGTTCAGCGCCTCGACGCCGGTCAGCAGACGGGCGTGGCCGACGGGCACGTGATCGCCGTAGCCGAGCGGGGAGTAGGCGACCACGGAGACGAACAGGCAATCCTCGAAGGTCTCGATCGGTACACCCGAGAACGCTCCCAGGCCGAAACGGAGGACGAGCAGCCAGTAGGCACCCGCATACACCCAGACCGCCGCCGTATGGCCGGCAAAGGCCGCCAGAACCACCGCGATGATGCGCCAGCGCGGCCGCAGCGGCAGGTCCGCCAGATGCTCGGAGGTCAGCCGCAGGGTTTCGTAGAGCACCAGGATGGTGACGACGACGAGGGCGACGCTGGCGGACAGGACGATGAGCATGGCTCGGCTCGGAATGCGCAGCGGCGGCGCCGACCCGGACAGTGGACGCGTTTCGCCCGTCCCCCGTCTTGACGGAGATCAAGGCCGGCGGGCCGAGCGCACCGGAGGATGCGCTCGGTCTCGACGCGGCACCGGCCGCGTGGAGAGGATCGGAGCCACGCCATGGATCGCTTGCAGCACGCCTCGACGCGGTGGCAGACGCGTGAACTCGTCATCGGAACGGTGCAGTATGCGACCGGCACCCTCCTCATCGCGATCGCGTGGGTCCTGATCGCCGCCGACCAGGATCGCGCGGCCGCCTCGGCGCTCATGCCGGGCCTGCTGATCCTGGTCCTCACCGACCTCAACCTGATCGGTTTCCGCGCCGCATTCGAGCGGATGGTCGCCGGCCTCGGACTCTGGACGCTGCTGTCGCCCTGGGCGCTGGGGTTCTCGACCAACCTCGCGGCGGCGTGGGCGCATGTCGCGCTCGGCGGCGTGGCCCTGGTCTGTGCAGCGGTCTGGCTGCGACAGGCGAGGACGCCATGACCAAGACGCTTGCGCCTCTCGTCGGCGCCGTGATCGTCGCCTGCCTGCTCGTGACGTTCGGAGGAAGCGAAAAAGCCGGCGCCGTCGGGGATTCACATGTAAACCACCGCGAGCGCGGCCGGACCTTGGCCGTGCAGCTCTGTGCCGAGTGCCACGTCGTCGGCGGGCAGCCGCACGCGGGCGGCTTCGTCGGTCCGTCCTTCGTCGGCATCGCCAACATGCCGTCCACGACCGGCACCGCCCTCACTGTGTTCCTGCAGAGCCATCATCAGCGAATGCCGAGCCTTCGGCTCGACCGGAACGAGGCGGACGCGGTCATCGACGACATCCTCAGCCTGAAGGAGGCGCCGCCGTGACGACGCCCTCCGTCGGCGACACCGCACCGAGGCTCCCCCATCCCGGCCAACCCGAGCCGAGCTTTCCCCCGCCCTCCCCGGCGCGCCCGCATTGGCCCGGGGAATCGCAGTTGCCGGAACCCCTCGGCGGGCCCGAGACGGAACCCGAGGACATCCCGCCCATGGGCGAACCGATCGGCGTCCCCGGCGGGATGCTCCCGGAGATCGTGCCCCGGTCTCCCACAGGGCGTCGAACAGGTGCGGCCTGAGCGGGAGGAGACCCCTTCATCGAGCCGACGCGGGTAGGGGTTGCTCCGGTGCCGATGGCTGCCGCGTCGATCCGCTCCGGCCGCCGCGTAACAGCGAGGCGACGGCCGCTGCGTCCGTTCGCGCGGCGCGCCCGGATCGGGGTAGAGCCTTCGATCCGGGAAGGTGCAGGTACCCGGGATCGAAATCGGCCAGGGCAGCGAGGCCGGCGTGATCCTGCACCGTGACGACGCCCCGCTTCAGAGCGATGAGCCCGGAGGCTCTGAGGGCCTGCAGCACCCGGCTGACGTGCACGATCGAGATCGCGGTGATGTCGGCGATGACGGTTTGCCGGAAGTGGTTCGGCAACGTGTCCGTCCGGCCCGTGCCGACGGCGCCGATCCGCGCCAGGATTTCGCAGATCAGATGGGCGATCCGCTGGTCGGCGAGGCGTCCGGCGAGCACCAGCCACTGGCGCGTGATCTCGAGCTCGACCGAGGAATGCCACCAGAGGGCGCGCTCGGTCGCGGGGTGTGCCTCGGTCAGGGATCGAAGCGTTCGGTTCGGCAGATCGGCCACCGTGACTTCGCACAGGGCTTCCAAGGTACCCTGCGAAGCGGTCGGGATCGGCAGGCGCGAGAAGCAGAGGTCGCCGGGAAAGTACAGGGCGACGATGCGGCGGACGCCGTCGGGCAGGAACTCGTAGCGATAGGCGATGCCGCTCAGGATCAGATGTGCGCCCCTCGGATCGGTTCCGCCGACGATGTCGGTGCGGGCCTCGATCCGCCTTGCCTGCAACGGAAGCGACAGGAGCGCGTCGCACCCGCTCCCGTCGAGGATGTCCGCCTCCGCCAGCCGCCGGACGAACCATTCGCGGATTGCCTGCGCGTGTTCCTGCATGAGGACCATCCTGAGAGCACCGTTGGCGCGAGGCGCGACGGTAAGGCCGCCGCATCGGCTCGTCGTTGAGATGGATCAAAACCGATCGTCCTCCCGACCTTGCGCAAGGGACGGGGTCGGGCACGATGGTGGGCTCACGGGGTGATGGCCGCCTTGAACACGCCGTCCCGCTGTCCGGCGAAGAGATCGTAGGCCGCCTCGATCGCCTCCAGGCGGAAGCTTTGGGTCACGAGCCCGCGCAGATCGACCCGGCCAAAGGCGACGACCTCCATCAGCCAGCGCATGCGCTCCTTGCCGCCAGGGCACAGCGTCGTTCGGATGGCGTGGTCGCCGAGGCCGGCGGCGAAGGCGTCGAGCGGATCGTCAGGTCGCCGGAATAGACGCCGGGCGACGACAGGGTGCCGCGGCCTTCGTTCAGGGGATCAGCCGCATCCTCCGGATCGAACCCGTTTCGCCGGGCACGTGGCTCGTCCTCTGCGCGCTCGCACTCTCGATCGTGCCCGTCATGGAGATCGACAAGGCGTTGCGAGCACGGGGTGGCGCCCGGACGCCGGCACCGTGAGCGGGACGCGGCTGCCGATGCTGCGATAGTCCTCAACGGTGGCGGTCCCGCGGCGCCCTCCCCTGGGCCGTTCCGACGCAACCGGGCGTGCGGTCGCGCAATGCGTGACCGCGTCCACGCGCATCGCGACGGCTGCCTCAGAATAGGCGATCCGGGTCGTCAGGTCCGCCACCATGACCACCATGAGAAGAGCGGCGACATCCAGCACACCGTTCAGAGCGAAGCGGGCAACCTTGGCCATGCCGACCTCCTCCCCGGTTCGGCCGGGACCGGCTCAGAAGGCGATCAGGCGATCGAGATGCGTGCGGTGGAGGCTGAGCTGACGGCCGCTGCAGCGCAGCAACGCGCCGTCGACTTCGAGTTGGGTCATGAGGCGCGACACGGTCTCGATGGTCAGCCCGAGATAATCGGCGATGTCGCGCCGCGACATCGGCAGGACGAAGGTCCCGGTGGCGCCGAGCCGAAGGTCGAGGTCGATCAGGAAGGCGACGAGGCGCTCCATCGCCGAGCCGCGGCCGAGCAGGAGCATATGGTCTTGCGCGTCGCGCAGGCGGCGGGCGGTGAGGCTCCAGAGCTGGCAGGCGACCGTGGCGTTACAGGCGGCCATCCGCTCGATCTGCCGCCGCCGAAAGATCAACATCCGCGTGTCGGTGAGCGCCTCGGCGGCGTGCCGATGCCGATCCTGTTGCTCGAATCCGAGCAACTCGCCGGGCAGGTGGAAGCCGGTGATCTGGCGCCGTCCGTCACTGAGGATCTTGTGGGTGCGCACCGCCCCGTCGAGCAGCTTGTAGACGAACTCGGCCTCCTCGGCCTCGCCATAGATCTCCTCCTCCCGCGCGTAGGAGAAGGGCGTTCCGATCAGATCCGGGCAACCGGCGAAATACAGGCTGTCCCACGGGCTGATCGGTACGGTCCCGACGGAACCCTTCCTCGTGGACGTAGGGAATGGAATCGATCGAGCGGATATCGGTAGTGAAGACATGAGGCGACTCCCCGACCTTCGGCGACGGGAAGAACCTGGCCGTACGCCGCCGGCAACAAAATTCCGGTCGGTTCCGTAGGCTTTCCTTCTTAAGGGAAACTACGTATCGGGAGGCGAATCGAACGCCGTTCATTCCGAGTTCGAGGACATCACGGTCGCAAAATTATCGGAAACACGCTCAATATTCAGAACCAATATGAAATTCGCCAGAGTAACGGTCGAATAAGTTCCTATAATTTCTGTATATATATTGAATCTTCAGCAAAATTATTGGATTTGACTTAAATCAAGGCCGCCGCAGTGTCTCTGGACATCTTGCTCGCTCGACAAGATCGGAGCGATGGAGGTTATTCCATGAATGCGAAACACCCGATGCAGATCCATGTCCAGGCGCCGTCCGGCGCAGCCGAGGCGCTGGGAACCGGCTTGACGACGTGGCACGCCCTCGCCGTCGAACTTCCGCTGCGGCTGACCGCCGAGACCATGCGCTTCGCGAGCCGTCGTCTGCAGGCCCAGGCCGAGCATATGTCGGCCCTGACCCGCTGCGGCTCGCTCATGGGTCTCGTCGAGCTTCAGACCGCATTCGTGACCAAGGGCGTGTCCGACGACCGCCAAGAGGCGACGACCCTGTCCCACGATGTGCAGGAGACGGCCTTCGCCAAGGCCGCCTGAAGCCGGCTCCCGCTGGAGCACGATGCGAAAAAAGTGGAAGCCGGTTTTCCGAAATCATCGTGCGGCTACAAAGAGCTAGAGCGTGCGGCGGCGGCCGTGATCGAACCGAGCCGACGCCGCCCGATCATCCGATCCGACACCCGCAAGAAGAGTCCGATGGCATTCATCCGGTCTTACCGCATCTTCCAGCGACGCGCCGAGCCGGGACTATGCTGTGCCGTGCCCCAGGCCATGCCGATCCCGTACTTCGTCCGGCCGGACGCATGGAGTTTCGGCCGCACGCTCAGCGAGGACGGGAACCTGCCGGTGGGCTTCCAGCCCATGCTAGCGCGCGAAGCCTCGGCCGCGTTCGGCTACTATCTCTTCCATGATCCCTGCGAGACCCCGGCACCGCGCCGTCGCCGCCTCGGCGGACACGCGGGCAATTTCCTGGATCACGGCGAGCGCATGCGCCTGAGAGCCTGACGGAACGCGGTCGCCTACGGTTCTCCCTGGGGCGGTCGGGGTCGAGCGAACGGCTCCCGTGCGTCGGCGCCGATGGGCAGCGTCGTCCGAAAGACCTCATAGGCGAACGGCTTCTCGATCAACGGCACGCCCGCGCCCCAGGCCGCGATGCGGATGCGCGGATCGGGGTGGCCCGTGACCAGCACGACGGGCACGCGCGCGTCGAGGTCGCGCAGGCGGCTCGCGACTTCGAGCCCATCCATCCCCGGCATGATGTGATCGATGAGCACGCAGGACGGACGAGGCACGGGATAGGCGGCCAGGAGGTCGCGACCGTTCGCGAAAGTCTCGACGCGATGGCCTTGGCTCTCGAACAGGAAGCGCGTCGAGTGCAGGACGGCGGGATCGTCGTCCACGACGTAGATGATCGAAGGGTCCGACATGCGATCCTTGGCCCAAGGCTCTCGTTGCGCGTCGCGTCTTTTCCGACGAACCGATGGCGCTTCGTCGGAATGCGCGCCGAGGCTCGGCTTCGAGCCCGTTCGTGCCGTGCATCCTGCGGGAGGGTCGCGAGGCCGGTGTTGACCTGCCTCAAGTGGTTTCGCCTCACGCGAGCCCGGCGAGCACGGCCCAGCGTACGAGTTCCTGGAGGGTCCCGGCCCGGGTCTTGGCCATGAGCTTGGCCCGGTAGATCTCGACGGTGCGCGGGCTGATGTCGAGGGTGCGGCCGATCGCCTTGCTGGTGCCGCCCGCAACCAGATGGTCGAGCACCTGCCGCTCGCGCTCGCTGAGCGTGCCGACCCGGCGCAGGAACTCCTGAAGCGTCGCGTCGGATGCCTTGTCGCCCCCGGGCCGCAGAGCCGAGCGCAGGGCGTGGAGCAAAGCTTCGGCATCGAACGGCTTCTCGATGAAGTCGGCGGCACCGAGCTTCATCGCCTCGACCGCCAGCGGCACGTCGCCGTGGCCCGTCATCATCACGACCGGTAGCTTCTGATCGGCCGAGCGCAGGCGGCGCAGCAGTTCCAGTCCGTCGATGCCGGGCATGCGGATGTCGGCGAGCACGCAGCCCGCGGCCGGCCTCGGCAGTTGCGCGAGCAGATCGGCGCCGCTCTCGTAGACCCTTGTCTCGAAGCCGGCGATGCCGATCAGGAAGGCGAGCGAATCGCGCATCGCTCCATCGTCGTCGACCACATGCACGAGATCAGCCTCCATGGCTCATCTCCCCTCGGCCCATCTCCCCTCGGCCCATCTCCCCTTCGCGCGCGGCCTGCAGGCTCAGCCGGAAGGTGGCCCCGCCCGCCGCATTGCGCTCGCCGCTCATTCGACCGCCATGCGCCTCAATGATCGTCTTGCAGATCGAGAGGCCGACCCCCATTCCGGTCTGCTTCGTCGAGAAGAAGGGCTGAAACAGCCGCTCGGCCACCGCGGGCGGGATGCCGGGCCCCGTGTCCGAGACCGCGATCTCGACCATGCCCGACGGCATCCGCCGGACTTCGACGCCGAGTTCGCGCCGGGGACGGTCCTGCATCGCCTCGCAGGCGTTGCGCATCAGGTTGACCAGCACCTGCTGCACCTGTACCCGGTCGGCCAGGACGGACTCGGCCCGTGGATCGAGCCGGACGCAGATCGCGATCCCCTGCTCGCGCGCGCCGACCAGCGCCAGCGCGCTCGCTTCCTCGATCAGCTTGGCGACCGGCTCGACCCGCTTCTCCGTCTCGCCGCGGGCGACGAAGGCGCGTAGGCGCCGGATGATCTCTCCGGCCCGCAACGCCTGTTCGGATGTCTTATCGAGAACCTCCAGGGCCTGGGCGACGCCGTCGGGGCCGCGCTCGGCCAGCAGGCGGTGACAGCCCCTGGCGTAGTTGGTGATCGCCCCGAGCGGCTGGTTCAATTCGTGCGCCAGGGTCGCGGCCATCGCCCCCATCGCACTGAGGCGGGAGACGTGGAACAGCTCGGACTGGAGTTCCTGCAGCCGCGCCAGCGTCCGCTCGCGCTCGGTCAGGTCGTTGACGAAGCCGGTGAAGAACACCTGCTCGCCCGAGCGCATCTCGCCGATCTTGAGCTCCATGGGGAAGACGGTGCCGTCCTGCCTGCACCCGGCGACGACGCGGGTGGTGCCGATGATCCGGTGCTTTCCGGTCCGGCGGTAGCGATCGAGATAGGCGTCGTGCTCCGCCCGCATCGGCTCGGGCATCAGGATGCGGACGTTCCGCCCGACCGCCTCGGCGGCCGGATAGCCGAACAGCCGCTCGGCCGCCGTGCTGAACGAGTGAATGGTGCCACCCTCGTCGATGACCACCATGGCCTCCGGCACGGTGTCGAGGATCGATCGCAGATGCGCTTCGCGGGCGCGCAGGTCGGACTCGACCCGCTTCTGATCGTCGATGCTGAGGACGACGCCGCGGTGGCGGGCGGGCCGCCCCGCCGCGTCGAGCTGCACCTGGCCGTGCGAGCGCAGCCATCGGAACTGTCCGTCCGGTCGCCGAACGCGGTAGTCGACGTCGTAGCGACCACCCTCCGCCAGGGCCCGTTCGATGGCCTCGGTACGCACCCGCCGGTCCTGCGGATGCACGCGTTCCTGGGTCGCCGCGAAAGTGCTCAGTTGCTCGGGCGGCGCGCCGAACAGCACCGCGCAGCTCGGCGAGGCGGTGATCCGCCCGGTCGGGATGTCGAGCGACCAGACGCAGACCCCGACCTCGTCGAGGATCTGCCGCAGATCCTCGACCGTCAGCGGATCGCCGTCGTTGCAGCCCGTGTCGAACCAATTCCCCGACTTCGTCATCGCCTGTCTTCCCTGCGATGTCGCGAGTCGCGGCTTGTGACGGTCGCGCCGCCGTATCGTTCAATGTTTCAAGCCGCGTCGCGGTACGAGCAAGATTTTGATGCAAATCACTTAACCGTGAACCCTAGTCCCGATTCTTGTCTTCGCACAGCTCTTGAGGTCATTCTTTTTGTGGACGCATGAACGTTATCAATTATTGATTGATTTCATTATTCATTTTACAACTGTTACGGGGATTAGCGGCACTCGAATATTGACATGCGTTAATCCTTCATGCGCCGCGGCGACCGGGATGTTCCTTGACCTGGATCAAGGCGTTTCCGAGAACCTGCCGGATGCTGCCTTCGCTCAGCCGGAGGCAGGCCATGTCAGCGAACCCATCTCCCCTCGCGGCCCTGCGCGACATCCTCGTCGGCACCACCGTGGAGGGTGAGTACGACGAGGCTTCCGCCGCCATCGGATACGGGCTCACCCTCGCCAGAGCCGCCGGCGCCCATCTGACCGTCCAGTCGGCTTCGTGGTGCCTCGCCGGCGACGACGCGTGGCTCGGCGACTTCGACGACGACGGCTTTCCCCTCATCGACCGCCGCCTCGATGCCCTCGCCCGCTCCGTCGCCGAACGAGCCACCGGCGACGCGGCGCAGGCCGGCCTCGTCTGCACGACTGAAACGCCGAGCCTGCCCTACCCGGAGGTCGTGAACCGGCTGGCGGATCGGGCGCGGCTGCACGACCTGACGATTCTGGATGCCGGGCCGCGGGGCTACGACCTCGACCGCGAGACGATCGAGAAGGCCCTGTCCGCGAGCGGGCGCCCCGTCATCGCGGTGCCACCGGGCCACGGGGCCTTCGCTGCCCGGCGGGTGATCGTCGCCTGGGACGGCAGCGCGCAGGCGGCGCGGGCCGCCAACGACGCGATGCCGTTCCTGCGCGCGGCCGAGGCGGTCGAGATCGTGTCGATCGGTGAAGAGCCGGACGCGGTCCCCGGCGCCGAGTTCGCCCCTCATTTCGCGCGGCACGGGATCGGCGTCACCGTCAACGACCTGCCGCGGCAGGGCAGCATCGCCGAGACGCTGCGCATCGAGGCCGGCCTGTTCCGGTCGGACCTGATCGTGCTCGGCGCCTACCGGCATTCCCGCGCGCGGGAGTTCTTCTTCGGCGGCGTGACGCGCTCCCTCCTGAAGCACGCGCCCGTGCCGCTGTTCCTGTCGCACTGAAGGCGTCCGCGTCATGACGATGCAAAGCCCTCCCCGGATCGACGCGGCCACGCGCAAGGCACGCGCGCGAAATCTCCGCCGTCGGCAGTTCGACCCGGTCCGGCCGCGTCTCGACGCGCCGCCGACGCTCCCACGGGAGGGGGCGGACTGTCCGGCACCGCTCGACCAGGACAAGCTCGACCAGTTGAGATCCGGTTGGACATTCCTCGAATGAATGGTCGACGCGGCCTCCGACCGTTTTCCGAGGCTCGGGCCGTATCCGGCCTCGCTGCGTCGGATCGGATACGGCCCTGAGTCGTTGTCTAGGTGTACGGTCCCAAGATGTGGTGTGACGGATCGACTCTGAAGCGTTCGGGCCCTTCGATCGAGGTGACGCTGGAGTTGTGGGCCTCGTCGCTGCGTGAGGTGAAGGGACGCTTGCGCCCGCTGTTGACGCAGGAGCGGGTCGCAGCCTCGGCGGGAGCATTCCTGGACGGATTGCTCGGCGAGGAGTGGCGCAAGACGGGTTGGATGCGGGCGGGAGCCACGGGCGATCCCGGTCCCTGGCGCCAGCAGGCCGTGCTCGGGCGCGGACGCTGGGATGCGGATGCCCTGCGCGACGTGGTGCGGGACTATGCCCTGGAGACCCTGGCCGACCCGGACGCGGTTCTTGTTATCGACGATCCTTCGACAGGCTCAGGATGAGGCCGGCTTTCTCACGCAGGGCAGAGCTTCGTGCGGCGTGCATCGCCAGTACACCGGCTCGGCGGGCAAGATCACGAACTGTCAGATCGGTGTATTCGCGGCCTACGCCGCCCGGCACGGCCATGCGTTCATCGATCGGGCCTTGTACCTGCCCAAGACCTTGACCTCGGATCCGGTTCACTTGGCCGCTGCCCACATGCCGGAGGGGACGAGCTTTTCGACGAAGCCGGGATTGGCTCTGGCGATGATCGAGCGGGCGATCGCCGCCAGCGTGCCGTTCTCATGGGTGGCGGCCGTTACAGTCTACGGGGTCGGCGATATCGAGAGGGCGCTGCGGCGCGCGGGCAAGGGCTACGTGCTCGGGGTCAAGACCGATCACCTGTTCAATTCCTGGGTCGGCAAGCCGCTGGTGGCCGGCACCGCCGAGGCGATCGCCGACGGCCTTGCTCCGTCTGCCTGGGTACGCCTGTCGGCGGGCGGGGGCACGAAGAGCGCGCGGCTGTACGACTGGGCCTACTGCGAGTTGGCCCACCTCGATGGTGCCGACTACGAGCAGGCCAGCCTGTGGACGCGCGGCCTGCTGATCCGCGGGTCGATCCAAGAGATCCGCCGCATCGCCGAGCGGCTGGCACAGCGGCGCATCCAGCCCGCCCGCGTCATCACGTGGTCGCTCTGGCGCCGGGCGCATCAGGCCGCCGCCCGGCAAGCCCACCTCGAGCGCCGTGCCGCGGAGGTCCGAAGACGCCGACGCGGTGGAGGCCACAAGAATGGGGGCAAACCTGCTCGCTCAAAAACGCAACTTTAATGCTAAGGCGGCGTGACGATCCGAAAGGCTGCCGGGTGAGTCAGCCCGGTACCACCGCCACGTTGTCGATCAGCCGCGTGCCGCCGAGATAGGCCGCCGCGATCACCCGCGCCGCGCGTTCGACCCGCGCGACGGGGCTCAGCGTGGCGGCGTCGCGGACTTCGAGATACTGCACCGGGCCGAAGCCCGCGGCTTTCAACTCCGCAATGCCCTCACCTACCAACGGCGCGGCCTCGGCGCCCGCCGCCAGCCGTTCGGCGATATGTGAGAGCACCGCGTGCAGGCGCGGCGCGGTCGCCCGCTCGGCCGGGGCGAGGTAGCGGTTGCGCGAGGACAGGGCGAGGCCGTCCGCCTCGCGCAAGGTGGGCACGCCCTCGATCAGTACGGGGAGGTCGAGGTCGCGCACGACCGAGCGGATCACCTGAAGCTGCTGGAAATCCTTCTCGCCGAACAGGGCCACGTCCGGCCCGACCTGGTTGAGGAGCTTCGTCACCACCGTCGCCACGCCCGAGAAGTGGCCGGGGCGAAAATGGCCGCACAGGCCCTCGGCCGCGGGGCCGGGCTCGATGCGGGTGGAGAAGCCCGCCGGATACATGGTCTCGACGGTGGGCAGCCAAGCCGCGTCGGCACCGGCGCCGGCCAGCAGGACGAGATCGCTCTCGGTGTCGCGCGGGTAGCGCGAAAAATCCTCGCTCGGGCCGAACTGGGTCGGATTGACGAAAATACTCACCACGGCCCGCTGACCGATCGCCCGCGCATGCGCCACGAGGGCGAGATGGCCGGCATGCAGCGCTCCCATCGTCGGCACCAGCACGATCCGCTCACCCGCCCGCCGCCACGCCGCGACCTGCGCGCGCAAGGGGTCGAGACGGTCGAAGCGGAGAAGCGTATCGGACATGGAGGGGCTCGTTGGGAGGACGAAGGCTGCACAGGTAAGCGGCCCGCGGGGCGGATGCCAGCCGCCGACGCCCGCGCGATTCGACCGCCTCACCGCGCGCCTTCGCGGATCGACTACGCCAGATTCCGAAAATGTTGCCGAATGATCCCGAACATACCTTCCTTTTTATCCGTAAGTGGTTGTCGGAGCGCAAGAAATATGTTGCCGCAAGGGCACGCCGGGGCACGAAGCTTGAGCGATCCCTCATAAATGCCCCGATAGAGGCTGTGGCGTGATTGTGGCGGCCACGCTTCTCGGGTGACAGTCGCGGCAAGGCCCCACGGGTGGGCCATAAACACGAAGCGACAAGGGCTCGGGGAATGACATTGCGAGTGCTGCGCGGCAGCCTGGTCGCATCGGTGGCGCTGCTGCCGGGGCAGGTTCTGGCCCAGCAGGCCGTGACGCTGGACGAAATCAGCGTCGTCTCGAACACGCCCGTCGCGGCGCCGCGCCGGATCGTCACGGCGCCGACCGCCTCGGGCGTGACGCGTGAACTGACGGTGCTCGACGGCATCGACCGCAACAAGGTTCCGCACAACACCAGCGTGCTGACCGCGAGCGACGTGAACCGCGTCGGCTTCCCGAGCGTGGTCCGCTCGCTCGATGAGCGGGTCGCCTCGATCAGCATCAACAACGCGCAGGGCAACCCCTTCCAGCCGACGATCACCTATCGCGGCTTCGAGGCCTCGCCGCTCGGCGGCTCGCCGCAGGGTGTCGCGGTCTACGTCAACGGCGCGCGCTTCAACACCTCGTTCGGCGACACGGTGCAGTGGGACCTGATCCCCGACATCGCGGTGGACCGGATCGAACTGGAGGGCTCCAACCCGGCCTTCGGCCTCAACGCGCTCGGCGGCTCGCTCGCGGTGTCGCTGAAGAACGGCTTCACCTACCAGGGCAGCGAAATCAACCTGCTCGGCGGCTCGTTCGGCCGCGGCGCGGTGGCGTTCCAGCACGGCCAGCGGGTGGACAATGTCGGCCTCTACGTCGCCGGCAACGTGCTCGGCGAGCGGGGCTGGCGCAAGCACTCGCCCTCGCGTCTCAACCAGATCTACGCCGACCTCGGCGTGCTGGCCGAGAAGGGCGAGTTCCACTTCAACGTGATCGGCGCCAGCAACAGCCTCACCGGCAACGGCACCGCGCCGGTGGAGCTGCTCCAGGCCAAGTACAACGACGTCTTCACCTATCCCGACCAGACCAAGAACGACTTCCTGCGCTTCCAGTTGTCGGGCACCTACGACGTCACCCCGACCATCAGCGTGCAGGGCAACGCCTATTACGGCGTGTTCAAGCAGCGCACCGCCAACGGCGACGCCGCCGACGTGGAGAACTGCGAGGCCGACGAGCGCTTCCTGTGCGCGGAGGGCGCCGACGACGAGCAGTTCTTCCTGCGTGACCGCACCGGCGCCCGGGTCCGGGCCAACCGCGTCCGCACCGCCAATTTCGGCGCGGTCAACCCGATCTTCGCCGACCGGTTCGACGAGGGCGGCCCCTACGCCTTCCTCAACCAGACCCGCACCGACACCGACAATTTCGGCGCCACGATCCAGACCACGGTGCGCGAGACGCTGTTCGGCCTGCCGAACCGCTTCGTCATCGGTGGCTCGTACGACGGCGGCCGCACCCGGTTCAACGCCGACAACTCGATCGGCGGCCTGACCCTCGACCGCGGCTTCGCCGGCCCCGGCATCGTCGTGTCGAGCGACGACGGCATCATCACCCCGGTCTCGGTGCGTTCCTCGAACGATTACGGCGGCATTTACTTCTCGAACGTCACCGACCTGACCGACCGGCTGACCCTGACGCTGCAGGGCCGGTTCAACATGGCCCACATCGTGCTGCAGGATCAGATCGGCACCGCGCTCAACGGCGACCACTACTACCAGCGCTTCAATCCCGGCGTCGGCCTCGCCTACAAGGTGATCCCGGACTACCTCAACGTCTACGGCGGATACTCCGAGGCCAACCGCGCCCCGACCCCGGCTGAACTGTCCTGCGCCGACCCGCAGGCGCCGTGCTCGCTCACCAACTTCTTCGTCGGCGATCCGCCGCTCAAGCAGGTCAAGGCCCGCACCGTCGAGGCCGGCATCCGCGGCCGCATCCCGCAGCCCGACGACTGGTTCGGCGGCATCCTGTCCTACAAGGCGGGCTTCTTCTCGACCCGCAACGACGACGACATCCTGTTCGTGCCAGCCCCCGACACGATCGGCCGCGCCTATTTCCGCAACGTCGGATCCACCAAGCGGCAGGGCGTCGAGGCGAGCCTGTTCTACACGACGCCCACATGGTCGGCCTTCATCGACTACGCCTATGTCGATGCGACCTTCCAGTCGCCGATCGAGCTGGCCGCGCCGGGCAACCCGTTCAACAGCGAGGGCGGCGACGAGGGCGGCCTCGTGCAGGTCCGTCCGGGCAACCGTCTGCCCGGCGTCGCGCCGCATCAGGTCAAGTTCGGCTTCAACTATCAGGTCACGCCGGAATGGCGCATCGGCGCGCTCGGCCGCTTCGCCACCGGCAAGTTCCTGGTCGGCGATCCGTCCAACCTGAACCGGACCACCGGCGACTACGCGGTGTTCGGCCTCAACACGTCCTACCGCGTGACCGAGAACATCGAGATCTACGGCTACGTCGAGAACGCCCTCAACCGCCGCTACTCGACCTTCGGCACCTTCTCGCCGGTGGACGAGGTTCCGATCGTCGCGGTGCCGAACGCCTCGATCAACCGCAGCCTCGCGCCCGGCGCGCCGATCGCGGCCTTCGGCGGCCTTCGCATCCTGTTCGCCCCGCCGCCGCCCGCCGCCCCCATCGAGCCGCTGGTCCGCAAGGGCTGAAAACCGACGCATCCGGGACGGCCTCGGTCGTCCCGGTCCCAAGGATCGACCCTTCGAGAAGCGCGGCGCCGGGCCCCCGGCGCCGCGCTTCTTCGTTTCGAAGCCCCTCGTCGGGCGCATGCAACCGGACGAGATCGTACACGTTCTTCTGGAAATCCCGCCCGGACATATTGCCAAATCATCCCGGGCGAGTTACGCAAGGATGCCGGCCGGGGCGACGGATGCGTGAGGCGCGCGACCGTTCCCGGCCAGTCCGTTTGCCGACCCGCCCGGTTCGCGCCGGGCCCTAAGACCAGGAGACAGATTCCCCATGGCGTTCCGCCCCACCCATGTCGCCCTCCTCGCCCTTGCGCTCGGCGCCGCCGCCCCGGCCTTCGCAGCCCCGACGATGACCAAGGTCGATGTCGCCGCCTTCGATCCGGACAAGGACGGCACGATCGATCTCAAGGAGGCCCAGACCGCCGCGTCGGCCGCCTTCGACAAGCTCGATCCGGATAAGGACGGCACCCTCGACGCCAAGGAGCTCACGGGCCGCATGAGCGCGGCCGACCTCAAGCAGTTCGACCCCGACAGCGACGGCACCCTCGACAAGAAGGAATACCTCGCCGCCGTGGCCGCCCAGTTCAAGGCTGCCGACCCGGACAACGACGGCACCATCGACGCCAAGGAGCTCGCCGGCCCGGCCGGTTCGGCCCTCGTCGCCCTGATGCGCTAAAACCGAGCGACCGCTCGATGAGGGGGCGCGGACCTGCGAGGTCCGCGCCCTTTTTCGTGCGCGCAGCGCGCTGGCACAGGCCGCAAGGGCGTAGCGTCGCAGGCCGGAAACTTACCATGGGTTCGGCGGCTTTCTGGGCACTCGGCCAGCGCGAAGGCGCGGCCCGTGATCCCGGAGACAGCCCACCATGCGTATCGCCCTCGGCCTGCCGGCCGCCCTCGCCTTCCTCGTCACCGCCGGACCCGCCCTCGCCGTGACCTGCAAGGACGACATCTCGACGATCGAGCGGCGGCTCAACAGCACCGGGGCCGAGCAGGTGACCGGCAAGGAGCCGCCGGGCGGCGCCACCACCTCCGGCTCGCCCATGGCCCTCGACAAGGCGCCGGAGGGCAAGCCGTCCGACCCTTCGACCAAGTCGACCAAGGCCGGCGTCGAGGAGGCGCGCAAGCTGCTCGCCACCGCCAAGGAGCAGGACAAGGCCGGCAAGGAGACCGAGTGCCAGAACACCATGACGAAGGTGAAGGAGGCGGCGGGCGCGCTGCCGTAACCGAACGGCGTTCTCATGAAAAAAGTCCGGAGCCGTGAGGCTCCGGGCTTTTTTTGTCGGTTCCACCGCCCACCTTCTCCGTCTTCGCGCGGCGAAGCCGAAGCGATGACGGCGAGAAACCTCAATACGCGCTGTCGGTCTTGAACAGGGCCAGCGGCGTCGTCACGAGAATCTTCAGGTCAAACAGGATCGACCAGTTCTCGATATAGTGCAGGTCGTGCTCGACGCGGCGCTGGATCTTTTCGCTGGTGTCGGTCTCGCCCCGCCAGCCGTTGATCTGGGCCCATCCGGTGATCCCGGGCTTGACCTTGTGGCGGGCGAAGTAGCCGTCTACCACCTGATCGTAGAGGGTGTTGGCGGCCTTGGCCTGGAGGGCGTGCGGCCGGGGGCCGACGAGGGAGAGATCGCCGCGGATCACGTTGAGGAGCTGCGGCAGCTCGTCGAGCGAGGTCTTGCGGATGAAGCGCCCGACCGGGGTGACGCGGGAATCGGTCTTGGTGACGAGGCGCGAGGCGCCCGCATCGCACTGATCGACATACATCGAGCGGAACTTGAACACCTCGATCAGCTCGTTGTTGAAGCCGTAGCGCTTCTGCCGGAACAGCACCGGGCCGGGCGAGGTGAGCCGCACCGCGAGCGCCACGCCGAGCATGACCGGCGAGAGCGCCAGCAGCAGGCCGAGACCCACGAAGCGGTCGAACAAGCCCTTGGTGATCACGTCCCAATCGGCCAGCGGCTTGTCGAACACGTCGAGGAGCGGCACGTTGCCGAGATAGGAATAGGCGCGCGGGCGCAACCGCAGCTTGGTCGCGTGGGCCGAGAGGCGGATATCGACCGGCAGCACCGAAAGCTTGGCCAGCATCTGCAGGATGCGCGCCTCCGCCGAGATCGGCAGGGTGAACACCACCAGATCGACGCGGTTGCGGCGGGCGAAGGCGACGAGGTCGCTGACGTTGCCGAGCTTGGGGTAGCCCGCGACGTGGTCGCTGGCGCGCTCGTCGCCGCGGTCGTCGAACACGCCGACGATGCGGATGCCGCTGTCGGGGCCGGCCGCGTGCAGCGCGCCGATCAGCTCCTCGGCGACCGCGCCGCCGCCGACGATGGCGGTACGCCGGTCGAAGCGCCCGCGCGACATCTGCACCCGCACGAAGGCGGAGAGCGCGGTGCGGCCGAGCATCAGCGCCGCGAGGCCGGTGGCGAAGAAGCTGATGAGCCAGATGCGCGAGTAGTGATCGGACACCTTCGCCAGCACCATCGCGCCGGCCACCATCAGGAAGGCGAGCGACCAGCCGGCGACGAGCTTGAGTCCGGTCTTGGGCAGGTGGCGGAAGGCGCCGATCCGGTAGCAGCCGGACGCCTGGAACAGGCCGATGGCCGCGACCGCGACGGCGAAGATGGCGGCGGGGTAACGCGGGGCGAGCGGCACACGCCCGTGCAGCAGCGCCACGTGCAGGGCGAAGCCGATCAGCACGAGCCCGCCGAACTCGGCGAGCCGGACGCAGCCCGCCAGCACCACCGGCGACAGCCAGGGGCTCGCGGGCGGCGGGGGGGCGAGGTCCGGCTCCGCGCCGGCCTCACCGAGGGGAAGCGGCGGCGGCACCGGGGTCGGGGCGCCGGCTTGCCCGGCCGCCTTCAGCAGATCGCGGACGTCGATGGCACTCATGGCGGACTTACCCAAGGGATGCGCGAGAACTTCTTTGGAATTGGGGGCCGGGACGGTCCCCTAGAGCATCGTCTGAGATCCGGGATCCAGGACGATGCTCTATGTTGTTGTGCCGCATCGGCTTTTTTTCGAAAGCCGGCGACCACCTTTCGGGCCGATGCTCTAGGTGGGTCAGGCCGTGGCGGGGGCGGGTTGCGCCACGGCGGGGCGGGACGCCAGCGCGGCGGCGTAGCCGCACAGCACGTCGGCCCCCATGCGGTTCATCGAGAAGCGGGCGCGCACCGAGTCGCTCAGCGCCTTGGCCCGGCCATCGCGGACCTCCGCCGGCTCGTCGAGGATGCGGGCGATGGCTCCGCTGAGCGCCCCGACATCGCGCGGCGGCACGAGGCTGCCCGCGAAAGCGCCGAAGATCTCGGGGATGCCGCCGACATTGGTCGCCACCAGCGGCTGGCAGGCGGCCGCCGCTTCCAACACCACGTAGGGCAGCGACTCGGCCAGAGACGGCACCACCATGAGCCGGCCGCGGCCGAGCACCGGCCGGATCGGCTGGGGCGGCTCGAAGGCGATGGCGTCCCGCACGCCGAGTTCGTCGGCCAGCCGCGTGAGGCTGTCGGTGTCGGGCCCCGAGCCGACCATCAGCAGCCGCAGGCGACGGCCCTCGGCCTTGAGCCGCGAGAGCGCCTGCAGCAGGAACGGCAGGCCCTTGGCCTCGCGCAATTCGCCGACATAGACGAGGTCGAACGCCGCCGCGACGGTGCCGACGGGCTCGAACTCGGCCTCGGCGATGCCGTTGTGGACGATGCGCGCGAGGCGGACCGGCCCGCCCGCATAGGTGCGGTGGCGCGAGGCCACGAACTCGCTCTCGAACAGGAAGACGTCGGTCGCGCGGACGAGCTGCCGTTCGATGCCCATGTAGAGCCGGTGCAGCATCGTGCCGGGGCGATAGTTGTAGCTGCCGCCGTGGGGCGTGTAGGCGCGGATCAGCCCGTCCGAGACGGGGCAGAGCCGGGCGTAGACGCCGCCCTTGGCGCCGTGGCCGTGCAGCACGTCGGCACCGACCGCCCGCACGCGTTCGCGCACGCCCATCAGCGCCGCGAGGTCGGAGGGGTGCGGGTTGCGCCGCATCGGCAGCCGCACGACACCGAGCGCCAGATGCGGCGCGAGGTCGGCGAGCGCCTGCTCGGCCCTCTCGCCGCCGGTGTTGGCGTCGCAGACGATGCCGACCCGGTGCCCCGCTGCCGCCTGGATGCGGGTGAGATCGACGACGTGCCGAAACAATCCGCCGACGGGCGCGCGGAAGACGTGGAGGATGCGCAGGCTCTGCCCGGTCCGGCAGGGCCCCGGTAGATCGAGCGCGAGCGGCTCGGAAACCGGGCGGGGCGGCGCGAGGCCGGGAGCGAGGGAAGCGACCACGGTGGAGCAATCTCCGCGGAGGGCGGTCCCGAAACGGGCGCCCGATAGCCGGGAGAATTGCGCGCGAGGGGTCAGCGGCGGGTTAAGGGAACCGGCGCAATGCCGACTCACCGACCGCCGGGGGCCATTGCGACCGTGTTTTGTACGGTTGGGTTAGGCGTCCGTGAACGATCTCAGGCCGACCGACCCGACTCCTAAAAAAACCGTTCCTTGACGACGATCGTGTCGCCGGGGCGCACCGGGTAGGACATCGGCACGATGCCGTTGATGAGGCCGCCCGGCCCGTCGCGGGTCAGCACGGCGTAGTCGCGGGCGGCGCGGGGCCCGAAGCCCGCCGCGATGGCGACCGCCGATTCCACCGTCATGCCGTTGACGTAGGGGTACTGGCCCGAGGTCGTGACCTCGCCGAGGATGTAGAACGGCCGGTAGGCATCGACCTCGACGGTGACGTGCGGCTCGCGCACGTAGCCCGTCGAGAGCTTGCCCTCGATCGTCCGCGCGGCCTGCGCCGTGCTCTGCCCGCCGACCTGCACCGTGCCGATCAGCGGCATGGCGATGCGCCCTGCTCCATCGACCGCGTAGATGTTGGACAGGTTGTCCTGCCCGAAGACGATGACCCGCAGCTTGTCGCCCGCGGCCAGCGTGTAGCGGCTGCCGATGGAGCCGGTGCCGGTGGCGTCGAGGTCGGCCGTCCGGTAGTCCGGACGCAGGCAGCCGCCGAGCGCCAGCACGGTCGGGAGGCCGAAGAGGAATGCGCGCCGATGCATCGTCATCGCCGTTATGGTGAATCTCTCCTCTCGTCTAAACCGCCATGGTTAATGAACTCTGACGTGCCGAACGAAGACGGCGCATGAGCGGAATGCCTTAACCTGCGAGAAACCTTAACAGGTTCTATTGAGGCAAGAGGGGTCGATTGCCTCGATCCCGGCCCTGCTCTGCGTGAAGACTGCCCATGCCTCGCCTCAGGCCGCCGACCGACCCCGCCGCCTTCAACGAGCGTTCCCACGCCGCCGGGGACGGGCTGTCGGTGACGCAGATGTTCTCGGTGCTCGGCCGCTCCTGGGCCTGGATCGCGGTGCCGACGCTCGCCGTTGCACTCGGTGCGGGCGTCTTCGTGCAGGTCGTCGCGCCGCGCTACACCGGCGAGGCCAAGGTGCTGCTGGAGAGCCGCGACCCGGCGTTTGCCCGCACCGCGGCCGAGCGCGGCGAGCCGATCCAGCCGATCGACGAGCAGGCGGTGGCGAGCCAAGTGCAGGTGGCGATGTCGCGCGATCTCGCCCGTCAGGCGATCCGCAGCCTGAAGCTCGTCGGCAACCCGGAATTCGATCCGCAGGCGGGGGGCGTGTCGCCGGTCCAGAGCGCCCTGATGCTGCTTGGCGTCACCGCCTCGCCGATGGAGCGCTCGCCGGAAGACCGGGTGCTCGACAACTATCTGGAGCGCCTGCTGGTCTATCCGGTCGGCAAGTCGCGCATCCTCGCCATCGAGTTCAAGTCGCGCGATCCGGAACTCGCCGCCCGCGGCGCCAACACGGTGGCCGACCTCTACCTCGCCTCGCTCGCCGCCGCCTCCGTCGACACCGCGCGCTACGCCTCGACGTGGCTCGGCAACAACATCGAGACCCTGCGGGCGCGGGTGGCCGAGGCCGAGGCCAAGGTCGAGTCGTTCCGCGCCCAGAACGGGCTGATCGGCACCGGCTCGGCCGCGAGTCAGCCGCTCTCGGCCCAGCAGCTCTCGGAGCTGTCGAGCCAGTTGACGCAGGCCCGCACCATCAAGGCGGACCTCGCCGCGCGGGCCAAGCTCCTCAAGGACATGATCAAGGACGGGCGGGCGTTCGAGATCCCGGATGTCGCCAACAACGAGCTGATCCGGCGCACCGTCGAGAGCCGCATGACGCTGCGCGCCCAGCTCGCGCTCGAATCGCGCACGCTGCTGCCGGCGCATCCGCGCATCAAGGAGCTGACCGCCCAGGTCCAGGACCTGGAGACCCAGATCAAGGCAGCGGCCGAGCGCGTCGTCCGCACCCTCGAGAACGACGCCAAGATCGCGGGCGCCCGCGTCGAGAGCCTGCAGGCGGCCGTCGATGGCCAGCAGGACGTGGTCGCCAAGGGCAACACCAGCGAGGTGCAGCTCCGCGCCCTGGAGCGCGAGGCGAAGTCGCAGCGCGAGCAGCTCGAATCCTACCTCTCGCGCTACCGCGAGGCCGCAGCCCGCGACGCCGAGAGCGCGACGCCGGCCGACGCCCGCGTGGTCTCCCGCGCGGTGACGCCGGAGCTGCCCTCGTTCCCCAAAAAGGTGCCGATCGTCGCCTTCGCGACACTGCTCGCCTTCCTGCTGTCCTCGGCGGCCGTCATTGGCCGCCACCTTCTCAAGAACCCGCCCGCGCCCCGGCCCGTCCGGTTCGAGGCGGAGGACGAGCTGCCGCCGGACCACTTCCCCGAGCCGGAAGGCCCGCGCCGCCGCGCCCCCGAGGCCCCGCCGATGCCGGCCTCTGCCGCCGAGCGGTTCGCCCCGGCGCTCGCCTTCGCCCACTCGCTGCGGGCGACCGCCACCGTCCACCAGCCCATCTTCGGCGGCGCCCAGGGGCTCGCTCCGGTCGCCCCGCTCGCCAGTGCGCGTCCGGCCGGCGCGATCGACCTCGACCGGCTGATCGAGCGCCTCGGCACGGGCAAAGCCGGTGAGGGCACCTGCATCCTGGTGGTCGAGACCGAGTCGGGCCGCGCGGAATCCGGCCTCACCACCGAACTCGCCCGCACCCTGAGCCCCCGCGCCCGCACCCTCTTGGTCGATGTCAACGGCGCGCCCGGCGGTCTGTCCGGCCCCGGCCTGACCGATCTGGTCGCGGGCGAGGCCGCCTTCCTCGACGTGATCCAGCCGGTACGCGGCTCGCGCCTTCACACCATCCGCCGCGGCCTCACCGAACGCGAGGTGCTCGTGGAGGAACCGCAGGCGCTCGCCATCGCCCTCAACGCCATGACGCAGAGCTATGACTGGGTGCTGTGCCGCCTCGACGCCGCGACCCTTGAGGCCGGCGATCTGATCTCGGCCTGCGGCCCCTGCGCCGACTCGATCGTCATCGCCTCGAACGAAGCCCCCGACGACCCCGCGCTCGTCACCCTCTACGGCCTCGCCCGCGAAACCGGCGCCGCCCAGGTGCTCGTCGCCCAGGACCGCGAGACCGCCCCGCGCCGGGCGCCGCGCGACGAGCGGCTGGAGGAGACGCCGCTGCGCCTGTCGGCTTGAGCGGCGCGGATCGATACGGCTGAAGCGCCACCGGTTCAGCCGCTTTCCCCCCCTCTCCCGGCACGGCGGGGAGAGGGGATGCGCTTCACCCCCGCCGCATCGTCCGCAGCCGCTTCGCCACCGCGAACAACCTTGGCGAGCGCTTGATCCGGTGCTTCAGCCGCACCGCGCTCCCCGCGACAACCGCGTAAAGATGGCCCGCCGCGCTCACCGGCACCACCGATTCCACGAGTTCGATGGTCTCGTCGCAGGTCTTGGCCTTGTAGCTCGCCTCGCCGACGCCGAGGTCGAGCGCCCGGCGGCCGCGGGCCGACTGGTCGCCGATCAGGCGGTGCAGCAGGATCTCGCCGGGGCTGAAGCGGCCGAGTTCCGGATCGGTGTCGAACGAGGTCCACATCCCGCAGAAGCGGTTGGCATCGACCGCGCCGCCGAAGGTCGCGAGAACCCGGGCGGATTCGGTCTCCAGCGCATGCACCTCGATCGCCGGGCCGCGCCCGTCGGCCGGTAGGGTCGCGGCGGCGACGAAGCGGCGCACCGCCGGCTCGGCATAGGCGTCCGGCACACCGAGCGCCGCGAAGCGGGCGGCCTTCTGCGCGTAGAACGCCGCCTGGATGTCTTGCACCTCCGCTGCGGTCGCGGCGACGCGGTGGCGCACCGGCCCCAGCGCCTCGACCAGCTTGCGCTCCTTGGCCCGCACTTTCTTGCGGGCATCACCGCTGAAGACGCGCTTGAGCGTCGCCTCCGCGTCGGGGCCGAGCAACAGGCCGTAGGCGTCGCTCGGGGCCGGTTGGCCGCGATGGCTCAGCGGGTTCGGCACCCCGTCCCAGAAGCGCGGCTGGTTGGTGAAACGGAACGCGTCGATCCCGACTTGGCGCCCGGCCCGCACCAGCGCCTCGGCCAGCTCCTCCGGGCGCATCGACGCCGCCTCGCGGGATGCGAAGAGCGGCATGTGGAAGTTGGCGTGGCGATCCCCGGTCACCCGCGCGATCCGCAAGCCTCCCAGCCGTCCGACCGCGAGCGGGATCAGCAGGCGCGGCCGGGCCGCCTCATCCTTCAGGATCAGGACCAGCGTCTCGGCCGCGATCCCGGCGCCGGCATAGGCCGCGACCCAGTCGAAGCGCTGATAGGGCGTCATCAGCGCCGCCGGATCGGCCTCCAACGCGCGCCATGCGGCCTCCGCCGCCGCCAAATCCGAAACAATCTCGACCGTGAGGGTGCCGCGGGCGGCGGCCCCGTCGAGCGCGGCCCGACCCAGGTTCTCGGCGAGTGCCGTCATGACGTGCGATCCCGGCTGCGCCCACGACGCGGAGGCCCGAACCCTCGCCCGGACTCCCTCAAGCGCCGGTTGATGCGCGCAACCGATCTGTCGCGATGGGTAACGAATGCTTGTCGGGCTGGCCGTACGATGCGCAGCATGTCCGCCTCTCGCCATCGCCTGTTCCGCGCCGGATTCGCCGCGATCACCGCGCTCGGCGCCGACCGCTGGCTGAGCCCCCTCGCCCGCGGACGCGGGGTCATCCTCACCTTCCACCATGTCCGGCCGGAGCCGCCCGAGCCCTTCGCGCCGAACGCGCTCTTGTCGATCACCCCGGCCTTCCTCGACCGGACGCTGACCGCCCTCAGGCAGAGCGGCTTCGCGATCGTCGGCCTCGACGACGTGCCCGATCGCCTCGCCGATCCCGCACCCGGCAGCCCCTTCGCGGTGCTGACGTTCGACGACGGCTACCGCGACAACGTCGTCCACGCCCGGCCGGTGCTGACCCGCCACGGCGCGCCCTGGACCCTGTTCGTCACGGGCGACTTCGCCGACCAGCGCGGGCGCCTGTGGTGGATCGAACTGGAACGCGCCGTCGCCCGCCTCGACCGGGTGACCCTGGCCGGCGGCCTCGATTGCCCGGCGCGGGACGCGGCGGAGAAGAGCGTCGCGTTCGAGGCCGCCTACCGGGCGCTGCGGGCCGGGCCCGAAGAGGTTCTCTTGGATGAAATCGCCGGATTGTGCCGCCGCGCCGGCCTCGTACCGGGCGCGGTCGCGGAAGAACTGTGCCTAACCTGGGACGAGCTGCGGGCGCTCGGTCGCGACCCCGCCGTGACGCTCGGCGCGCACACGCTCTCGCACCCGATGCTCGCCAAGCACGATGCCGCCACCGCCCGCCGCGAGATGGCCGAGAGCCGGGCCCGGATCGAGACCGAGACCGGCCGCTGCGTGCGCCACCTCTCCTATCCCGTGGGCGATCCGACCTCGGCGGGCCCCCGCGACTTCGCGCTGGCCCGCGATCTCGGCTTCGCCACGGCGGTGACGACGCGGCCGGGCCACCTCTTCGCCGGGCACGCCGCCCATCCCCACGCCCTGCCGCGGGTCTCGGTCAACGGGCTGCACCAGACCGACGCGGCGCTCGCGAGCCTTCTCTCCGGCGTGCCGTTCGTGGCCTGGAACCGCGGGCGGCGGCTCAACGTCGGCTGAGCGGGCGCCGCGACGGGTGAGGACAGGCTTTCTGAGCCATTCCTAAGCCGCCGCTCCGGGGCTCGCCCCTCGCCAAGCCGGTCCGATCTTGGCACATGGGGCGCAACCGGGATGGCCGGATCGAAGCCGCCGAGGCGCCGACCCGCCGATTCGACGAAGGCGGTCATCCCGATGTCAGATGAGAGCCGCGATCCGACGCGACATGATCGGGCGGGCTCGAGGAGAGGAACACCCCATGAGACATCGCGCCGTCGCCGCGGCCCTCCTGCTCGCGCTGCCGCTGGCGGCAGGCGCCCAAGAGACCCCGAAGGAAGCCCCCGCCGGCGCGCCGACGGAAGCGCCCCCGCCCGAACCGAACCGCCAGCAGGCCAACGCGGCCAAGCTCGCCGGGCTGATCCGCTTCGTCGGCGAGTCCTGCAAGGACGTTCAGCCCGATTACGAGCGCTTCAAGGCGGTCGTCGCCGCCATGGGCGTCGAGATCGACGCGATCTCGAAGGGCGAATTGCTGATGCGCAGCATGAGCTACACCGAGGCCTACCGGAAGAACGTCGATGAGAGCTGCCGCAAGGCGGCCGAGCTGTTCGGCGAGAAGGGCACCAGCATTCCCGGTCTCGTGTTGCGCAAGGCCTCGTAGTCGGTCGCTACCTTAAGCGCCCATTCACCGCGTTGCGCGAGAGTGCCCGGCACGAGTGGCGTTCGGCGGCGCGGGCCCGGGTGGGGTCGGGGCCGCCGCGAGTATGGGCGGGGGCGATGGCGGGACGGTCCGGTCGGGTGCCGGGTCTTGGAACGGTCCTGCGGGCCGGGCTCGCGCTCGGCCTCGGCCTGAGCACCCTCGGCCTCACCGCGCTCGACGCCGAAGCGGCCAAGCTCCTCTCCGCCAAGGGCAACCAGGCCGAGGGCTACGGCCGCATCGTCCTCACCTTCGACACGCCGGTCTCGGTCAAGGCCCGGCAATCCGGCACCGTGCTGGTGCTCGGCTTCGGCGAGGCGGTCTCCGCCGGCCCCGAAAAGATCGCCGCGGGCATGCCCGATTACGTCTCGGCGGTGCGGCGCGATCCCGACGGCGCGGCGATGCGGCTCGCGCTCCAGCGCGGCTACCGCATCAACGTGCAGGACGCCGCCGAGCAGGTCTTCATCGACCTCCTGCCCGAGAGCTGGAGCGGTTTTCCGCCGCCGCTGCCGCCGGAAGTGGTGGCCGACCTGATCCGCCGGGCCGCCGCGGCGGAGGCCCAGCTCAAGGCCCGCACACCCGCGCCGGTGCGGCGCCCGCTCACGCTGGAACTGTCGCACAACGCCCTGCGCACGCGGCTCAGCCTCAGCCTGCCCGAAGGCACCGAAGCCGCCTTCAGCCCGCAGGAAAAGTCCACCCGGCTGACGCTGCCGGGGGCGTGGCGCATCGACGACCGCAGCCTGCGCGGACGCTTCGACCCGGCGCTCGGCCGCGTCGCCATCGATGCGGATGATAAGGAAGCGCACGTCCTCGTCACGCCGGCCGAGGGCGTGGCCGTCTCGACCGCCCGCGACGGCGATGTCGTCACCCTCGATTTCCTGACGAAGCCGCTTCCCGCGACCGAACTCCCCACGGTCCCGGCCCCCTCCCCTGCCCCGGCGGCGACCGCCGCGCCAGTGAAAGCCGCGGAGACGACACCGGCCCCCGTCGCCGCGCCGCCCCGCGCCGCCGAGCCGGCTCTGCCCAAGGCCGGGGCCGGCCTCGTCTTCCCGTTCCGCAAGCGGGTGCCGGCGGCCCTGTTCGAGCGCGGCGGCGTCGTCACCCTGATCTTCGCCACGACCGACCCGGTCGCGATGCCGACCAAGGCCTCAGCCGATCTGGCTCCGCTCGGCGAGCCGTCCCGCAGCGGCGGCTTCACGGTCCTGCGCTTCGCCAAGCCCGCGGGCCGCCTCGTCGATCTGTTTCCCGTCACCGAGCCGGACGGCTGGGAGCTGGTCTCGCGCGACGGCACGGTGCCGAGCGAGAGCCTGACCGCGCAGCGGCGCCAGGGCCAGCGCGAGCGCATCGGTATCGCTGTCCCCCTGCCCGGCGTCGGCCCGGCGGGCTGGCTCGATCTCGACGGTGAGCGCATCGCCGTCGTCACCGCCGACGGGATGAAGCGGGCGGCGGTCGCCAAGGCGCAGCGCTTCGTCGAGTTCGAGCTGATCCCGAGCCGGGTCGGGCTCGCGGTGCTGGCGCTCGCCGACGACCTCACCGTCCAGCCCGATCTCGACGCCGTCGCGATCGGACGCGAGGGCGGCATGGCGGTGTCGGGCTCGGACAACGTCGCCGCGGCGTCCGGCCCGCCGCGCCCCGCCGACCCGCCGGTCGGCGCCGTGTCCGATCTCGTCATCGACAACGACGCCTGGGAGCGGGCCCGCCGCGGCGATGTCCGCACCACCCTGCGCGAGGCCTTGAACGGGATCACCGAGGCGAGCCGGCGCGACCGGGGCGCCGCCCATGTCGCGCTGGCCCGGACCATGATGGCCAACGGCCTCGCCGTGGAGGCGCTCGGCGCGCTGGCGACGGCGGCCGCCGACGACGTGGTGGTCGAGGGCGATCCGTTGACCTTGCTGATGCGCGGCATCCTGCTCACCCGCATGGGCCGCCTCTCGGAGGCGCGCCCGCTGCTGACCGCACCCGCGCTCGCGGCAAACCCCGAGGCGCGGCTGTGGCGCGGCCTGCTCGACGCCGAAGCCGGGCGCTGGAGCGACGCCCGCGCCGCGTTCCAGGCCGGCAACGGGGTGCTGCGGCGCTATCCCGACGAGATGGCATCCTTGTTCTACGCCTCCGCCGCGGAGGTCGCGGTCGAACTCGGCGACTGGGAGGAAGCCGCCCGCGCTTCCTCCGCCGCGGGCCGCGGGGCGAGCGACACGATCCGCGACCGCATGGCCCTGCTGCGCGCCCGCATCGACGAGGCGACCGGCCGCGGCACCGCGGCGTTCACCGCCTACGAGACCCTGAGCAACGAGGCCGTCTGGCCGGTTGCCGCTGCCGCCACCCTGCGGGCCGCGACCCTCGGCCACACGCTCGGCAAGACGACGCTGCCCGACGCCATCGACCGGCTGGAGGGCTTGCAGCTCCTCTGGCACGGCGGCCCGACCGAGATCGGCACGCTGGCTGCCCTCGGCGGCCTTTACGAGGAGGCCGGGCGCTGGCGCAAGATTTTCACCACCGCGCGGCGCGGCTCCGTCCTGTCGCCCGACGCGTCGGCGATCCGCTCGCTGCACGAGCAGGCCCAGCGGGTGTTCGAGGACCTCTTTCTCGGCGTCCGCGGGGAAAAGCTCAACGGCGTCGAGGCGCTGGCGCTCTACTTCGACTTCAAGGATTTCGCCCCGCCGGGGCGGCGGGCCGACGAGATCGTGCGCCGCCTCGCCGACCGGCTGGTCGCCCTCGACCTGCTCGATTCGGCCGACGAGCTGCTGCAATACCAGATCGAGCACCGCCTCACCGGCCCGGCCCGCGCCTCGGTCTCGGCCCGGCTCGCCACGATCCGGCTGATGGAGGGCAAGCCGCTGGAGGCGATGGCGACCCTCGACGCCACCCATCAGCCCGGCCTGCCCGAGGACGTGCGCCGCGCCCGCGCCCTGCTGCGCGCCCGCGCCCTGTCCGACCTGTCGCGCACCGATCTGGCGCTCGAAACCGTCGAGGGTGAGACCGGCACCGATGCCGAGCGCCTGCGCGCCGACATCCTGTGGTCGGCCCGGCGCTGGCGCGAGGCCGGCGAGGCGCACGAGCTGCTGCTCGGGCCGGTCTGGCGCTCGGGCAAGCCGCTCGACGAGGCGGCGCAGGCCGACGTGATCCGCGCGGCCATCGCCTACGGGCTCGCGGGCGAGGGCCTGGGGCTGGAGCGGCTGAAGGCGAAGTTCTCGGGGCTGATGGCCGAGAGCGCGGACGCCCGCACCTTCGCCATGCTGACCCGCCCCGACGCCGCCCGCAGCCCTGCCTTCCGCGACGCCGCGCTCAAGGCGACCAAGGCGGAAACGCTCGCCGCCTTCCTCACCGAGTACCGCAAGCGCTACCCCGACTCCGCCGTGCCCGAGCGCGGCAGCGAAGCACCGGGCAACCGCGCCGAGGTGGCGGGCGCGACGCCGCCGGGGTGAGTGGGATTAGTTCAGGTCCGCCTGGGCGGCGCGCTGGACGATGTCCTAAGCGCCACGCTCGTCGGCCTTCCGGTCCCTGGCGATGTGGGTGCGCAGCTCACCGAAAACCTCCTCGGCCGGGATCGGTGACCGAGGATCGTCGAAGGCCTCATAAAATTGCCGACGCGGCTCGGCGCAGCGTTTGGCCAAGCCGGCTTCCTGATTGTCCGGCATGGCCTTACCCGCCTCAGTATCGCCCGCGCGCCCGCTGCGCATCGACGCTCCACGGGCCCGGCCCGGCGAAGACGATGTAGAGGAAGACGAAGCAGTAGAGGATCGCCGCGTCGCCGCCGTTCAGCGCCGGGTAGAGGCTCTTGGGCGCGTGGGCGAGGAAGTAGGCGAAGGCCATCTCGCCGGACAGGATGAAGGCGACCGGGCGGCTGAACAACCCGATCAGAAGGAGCGCGCCGCCGACGAGTTCGAGCACGCCCGCGATCCAGGACAGGCTGAACATCGCCGGGTTCATGGCGCTGGCCGGAAACCCCAAAATCTTCTGCGTGCCGTGCGCCATGAAGATCAGCGCCGACACGATCCGCAGGACGCTCAGCATATGCGGGGCCCAGCGGGCGGTGGAGGTCGTCAGGTCCATGCCTCGGTCTCTCCGATGAGGTGTAAAACGTCAGCTTCCGTAGCTTTGAACGAGCGAGCCCGCCACCAGCGTCCAGCCATCGACCAGCACGAAGAAGATCAGCTTGAACGGAAGCGCCACGGTCGCGGGCGGCAGCATCATCATGCCCATCGCCATCAGCACCGAGGCGACCACGAGGTCGATGATGAGGAACGGAATGAACAGGAGGAAGCCGATCTCGAAGGCGCGGCGCAGCTCCGAGATCATGAAGGCGGGCGTGACGATCTCCAGCCCGATCGCCTCCGGCCCGGCGGGGGCGGGCTGCTTGGCCATGTCGAGGAAGAGCTTGAGGTCCTTCTCGCGCGTGTTGCGCAGCATGAAGGTCTTGAACGGGGCCGACGCCCGCTCGAACGCCTGCGACTGGCTGATCCGGTTGGCCATGAGCGGCTCGATGCCGGCGGTGTAGGCTTCGCGCGCGGTCGGGGCCATCACGAAGGCGGTGAGGAACAGGGCGAGACTGGTGATGACGGCGTTGGGCGGCGCGGTCTGCGTGCCGAGCGCCGAGCGCAGGATCGACAGAACCACGACGATGCGGGTGAAGGCGGTCGCCATCACCAGCACCGAGGGCGCCAGCGCCAGGACGGTGACCAGGGCGACGAGTTGCAGCGCCCGCTCGGTCGTCCCGCCCGCACCGAGATCGAGGGTGACGCTCTGCGCCCACGCCGCGCCGGCACTGCCCGCGACGAGCAGAACGGCAAGCCCGAGGGTGCACAGTCGTTTCGAAGAAATCATCGTGGGCCGCACCGATGCCGGTCTTGAGCCGGACCGGACGCTTTCCTTCAGATTTCGCCGTCACCGACGACGCCGGCCTCGTCCTGCGCCTGGAGCACGGCGGGGCGCGGCATCGAGATGATGTTGTACCCTGAATCGACGAAGTGGACTTCGCCGGTCACGCCGCCCGAGAGGTCCGACAGAAGGTAGAGGGCGGAGTTGCCGACATCTTCAAGCGTCACCGTGCGGCGCAACGGGGCGTGCGCCTTCTGGTGATTGTACATCAGGCGGGCGTCCGCAATGCCGGCGCCGGCCAGCGTCCGCATCGGGCCGGCCGAGAGCGCGTTCACCCGCACGCCGTCGGGGCCGAGATCGGTGGCGAGGTAGCGCACCGAGGCCTCCAGAGCGGCTTTCGCCACGCCCATCACGTTGTAGTTCGGCATCACGCGGGTCGAGCCGGCATAGGTCAGGGTCAGCAGCGCGCCGCCGCGGGGCATGCGCGCGGCGGCGCGCTGGGCGATCTCGGTGAAGGAGAAGCACGAGATCGTCATGGTGCGCGAGAAGTTCGCGCGGGTGGTCACGTCGACGTAGCGGCCCTTGAGCTGCGACTTGTCGGAGAAGCCGATGGCGTGGACGATGAAGTCGATCCCGTCGGGGAAGCGCTGGTCGAGGGCGGCGAAGACCGAATCGACGCTGTCGAGATCCTCGACGTCGCAGGGCAGCACGATGTCGGAGCCGACCGAGGCCGCGAGCGGCGTCACGCGCTTGCCGAGCGCTTCGCCCTGATAGGTGAAGGCAAGTTCGGCACCGTGCCGGTGCAGCGTCCTGGCGATGCCCCAGGCGATCGAGTGATCGTTGGCGACGCCCATGATCAGGCCGCGCTTGCCCGCCATCAACCCTGTCATTCGCTTCAAACCCGTACGCGTTTCAGGTGGGGCGTCGAGGCCCCTGCCTGACGCTTAGCGCGCCGGATGCGGCCCTGTCCACGCGAGACCGGACAAGCGAAGGCCCCGCCCGCGGATGCGGAACGGGGCCTTGGTGTCGCGCCGATATGCCGAATCAGAAGTAGCCGCGGGTCCCGGACTGCGCGTCGTTGATCAGAGTCTGCTTGGCACGCCAAGCTACGCTGGCGACGACGGCGATGGCGGTCACGCAGATAAAGGCGAAGAAACCGATCATGATGTGATCCTGGCCGCGTCCCCGTTAACGCCAGTCGAGTGGCGGGGTTCCAGGGCCTGTTCAGTTGAGGGCCGGGCCTAAGCTCGGCCGTATTCTCGCAGATGCGAAGTGTTGCCTGGGCGGTGCAAGAAGAAGCTCGGCCGTTCAGGCGTCGGGATGCTTGAGCACGAGAGTGGCGTTGGTGCCGCCGAATCCGAACGAATTCGACATCACGTGACCGAGCTTGGCCCCGTCGCGGCGCTCGCGCAAGATCGGCATGTCGGCAAACGCCGGGTCGAGCTCGTCGATATGCGCGCTCTCGCAGATGAAGCCGTTGTTCATCATCAGCAGCGCGTAGATCGCCTCCTGCACGCCGGTGGCGCCGAGGGAGTGGCCGGTGAGCGACTTGGTGGCCGAGATCGGCGGACAGGCTTCGCCCGCGCCGAACACCTCGCGGATCGCCTCGATCTCCTTGTCGTCGCCGACCGGCGTCGAGGTGGCGTGCGGGTTGATGTAGTCGATCCTGGCGCCCTTCAGCTCTTCCATGGCCTGGCGCATGCAGCGCACCGCGCCCTCGCCCGAGGGGGCGACCATGTCGTGGCCATCGGAGGTGGCACCGTAGCCGGCGACCTCGCCGTAGATGCGCGCACCGCGCGCCTTGGCGTGCTCCAACTCCTCCAGCACCAGCACGCCCGCGCCGCCGGCGATGACGAAGCCGTCGCGGTTGGCGTCGTAGGCGCGGGACGCGCGGGCCGGGGTGTCGTTGTAGCGCGAGGACATCGCGCCCATGGCGTCGAACAGCACCGAGAGCGTCCAGTCGAGATCCTCGCAGCCACCCGCGAAGATCACGTCCTGCCGGCCGCCGCGGATGATCTCGGCGGCGTTGCCGATGCAGTGGTTCGAGGTCGCGCAGGCAGACGAGATCGAATAGTTCACGCCGCGGATCTTGAACCACGTCGCCAGCGTCGCGGACGCCGTCGAGGACATCGCCTTCGGCACGGCGAACGGGCCGACGCGCTTGGGCCCTTTCTCCCGTGCGATCGCCGCCGATTCGACGATGGTGCGGGTCGACGGTCCGCCCGAGCCCATGATGATGCCGGTGCGCTCGTGCGAGATTTCGTTCGCCTCGAGCCCGGCGTCGCGGATCGCCTGATCCATGGCGACGTGATTCCAGGCGGTGCCGCCGCCGTGGAAGCGCATGGCCCGGCGGTCCACCGCCTCCTCGGCCACCAGGGTCGGCATCCCCGCGACCTGGCTACGGAAGCCGTGCTCGGCCTGCGACGCCGAGCGCGTGATCCCGGAGCGGGCCTCGCGCAGGGATGCCAGGACTTCCTGGGTGTTGTTGCCGATGGACGAGACGATGCCCATCCCGGTGATGACGACACGCCGCATGGTGGCTCGGGCTTGCTGCGCCGCGGACGCGCGGCACTTCGTTAACGGGTCAACTAGGATGCCCCGCGATCAATCTCAACTGGTTGATTTTTGGCTCGGCCTCAAGCGCTGGCGCCCGTGTCCGCGACCTTGGGCTATCGCTTCGCTCGACGCCTCGGCGTGGCCGAGGCCGCTGCGCGCGGCGCTCTTCGCGCCGGGCTATACGGCGCTGCCGCTCCTTCAACCGGAAGAGGCAGATCATCGGGAAGAGATGACGGGCGGGAAGCGCTTACGCCTGCGCCTGGAACAGCGCCACGCGCAGGTCGCTCGCCTCGTAGATGCGGCGGCCGTCGGCCTCCAGCCAGCCATCGGCGATGCCGAGCACCAGCTTGCCCGTGCGGACGCGCTTGATGTCGATGCCGTAGACGACCTGTTTCACGGTCGGCAGCACTTGGTCCGAAAACTTCACCTCGCCGACGCCGAGCGCCCGGCCACGGCCCGGCGCGCCGAGCCAGCCGAGATGGAAGCCGACGAGCTGCCACAGGGCATCGAGGCCGAGGCAGCCCGGCATCACCGGATCGCCCTTGAAGTGGCACGGGAAGAACCAGAGGTCCGGGCGGATGTCGAACTCAGCCAGCACGTGGCCCTTTCCGTGGGCGCCGCCCTCCTTGCCGATCGAGGTGATGCGGTCGAACATCAACATCGGCGGCAGGGGCAGCTGGGCGTTGCCGGCACCGAACAGCTCGCCGCGTCCGCAGGCCAGCAGCTCCTCGTAGGAGTAGTGTGACGCCCGCTGCGGGATCGCGGTGTCGGTCTGCGGGTCGGAAGAGGCCATGGAGGGGTGCGTCCTCGTTGACGGACGAGTCCGATCGGTTGCCGGACAGGGAATGACGGGATCGGCGCCTCGATAGCACAGGCGCCGCACGCGCTCAAAGCATTGTCGTTTCTTCTTGGGCCTCACACGCCGGCGCCCGCGTCCGCGGGCTTAGGCTGCTCGCTCCGCTAGACGCCTCGGCAATAGCCGAGGCCGCTGCGCGGGGCGCTCTTCGCGCCCGGATGCACGGTGCTGCCGCACGCTTGAGCCGATTACCGTTCCGGGTTGAAAGCGGTAGTCGCCACTTGGTCGGGGCCGCCGAGCCATGCGCCACGGGGGCAACCCAGCCGCATCGCCATGCTTCGGGTTGCCGCAGGCGAAGGGCATCCGTATACTTGCCCGATCTTTCTTCGTCCAAAGGTTGGGAATCACTCCCCGCGATGTCCGATCTGACGCCCCTCCAGGCCGTGCTGAACGCGCGGAGCCCCCTGTCGGCCGACGGTGCCGCCGGGCGCCGCGGCTGCCCGCTGTCCGATCTGCGCGACCGCCTGCGTCGCGCCGGCCTGCGCCCCACCCGCCAGCGCCTCTCGCTCGGCTGGTTGCTGTTCGGGCGCGGCGACCGCCACCTGACCGCGGAAATGCTCTACGACGAGGCCATGCGCGCCAAGGTGCCGGTCTCGCTCGCCACCGTCTACAACACGCTGCACCAGTTCACCGAAGCCGGCCTTCTGCGCCAGCTCGCGCTCGACGGGTCGAAGGCCTATTTCGACACCAACCCGACCGAGCACCACCACTTCTTCCTGGAGGAAGAAGGCGAGGTGCTCGACATGCCGGAATGCGGCATCTCGGTCGATTCGCTCCCCGATGCCCCCGAGGGCATGGAAATCGCCGGCGTCGAGGTGATCGTCCGCCTGCGCCGCCGCGCCGTCTCCGGCCGCGGCTGATCCGTTTTCCGATCTGAACGAAAAGGGGCCCGGATTTCCGGGCCCCTTTTCGTTTGCGCTCACTCGATCTTCTCGTCCGGATACACCCCCCACAGCCGGTCCTGGCGGATGTAGCCGTCGACGTCGCCCTGCTTCTGCGGCAGCGCCACGACGAGGCGGCACCACTGGCCGGTGCAGGTCTTCACGCTGCCGATCACGCCCGGCTGGAGCCGCGCCTCCTCGCCCGAGCCCTCCTCGGCCCGCGCCTTGAGCGGCACCGTGGATTTGCCCGCATCCGCCTTCTCGCCGGACGGCGGGATCACGACGGCGGTGCGCCGGCCTGACAGCAGCGAGTGCAGCACCCAGCCCTCGGTGCCCTCCGAATCGCGGATGCGCCGCCACGTCTCGAACTCGGCGACGATCTCGATCGGCAGGCCGGCGCGCTGGAACACCCAGAGGGTGCGGTGGTCCTTGGAGGGCCCCTCGCGCAGGTTGACGCGGTCGGTCTTGAGGCTGGCGTAGCGCGGCAGCGGCAGCTTCGTGACCGGCCCCTTGCCGACCTCGGAGGCCGCAGGCGGGGCAGCCCGCGCGGTCAGCGGCGCGAGCAACGCCAGCACAGCCGCGAGGATCGCGAGGCGGGCGGGGTTCACGAGAGCTGCGCCCGACCACGTTGGGTAGGGGCGCAGCTCTCGGTCTTTGTCGGGACGCGCTGTCTTTCGGCGAACCGGCAGCCAATTCGTCGGAAAGCGCGCTAGGGGAAGAGCGGGCGGGCGCATCGTCCTCGTCTCCAACCGAGTCCTCAAAACCGGTCACGGACGGCTTCGCGGTGCATCGCGAACCGGTCCGCCTCGTGTTGCATTGTGTTCCCGAACCTCTCTGATAGAGAGGCCGGATGTCCTGCGGCGTGGCCGGAGGCCGGCCCGTCACCGGCTCCATCTGGCCGCGACGTGGTTAAGGGAGCGTAAGCCGGACCGCATCCGGGCCGGCCCGCCCGCCGGGAGGGATCATGCCGTCATTGAAGCGCAAGCCGCTCGTGGTCGTCACCCGGCGCCTGCCGGACGCGGTCGAGACGCGCATGCGCGAATTGTTCGATACGCGCCTCAACCACGACGACGCGCCCCTCTCCCCCGAGGCCATGGCCGCCGCGATCCGCGAGGCTGACGTGCTGGTCCCGACCGTCACCGACGAGATCGGCCCCGGCCTGCTGGCCCAGGCCGGCCCGAACCTGCGGCTCATCGCCAATTTCGGCAACGGCGTCGATCACATCGACGTCGGCGCGGCCCTGGAGCGCGGCATCACCGTCACCAACACGCCCGGCGTGCTGACGGAGGACACCGCCGACATGACCATGGCGCTGATCCTGGCGGTCGCCCGCCGGATCGCCGAGGGCGCTCGGATCATCCCGGACGACGACTGGACCACCGGATGGTCGCCGACCTGGATGCTCGGGCGCCGCATCACCGGCAAGCGGCTCGGCATCGTCGGCATGGGCCGCATCGGCCAGGCGCTCGCCCGCCGGGCCAAGGCGTTCGGCCTGTCGATCCACTACCACAACCGCCGCCGCGTCCCGACCGCGATCGAGGAATCCCTCGACGCGACCTATTGGGAATCGCTCGACCAGATGCTGGCGCGCGTCGACATCGTCTCGACCAACTGCCCGCACACCCCCGCGACCTACCACCTGCTCTCGGCCCGCCGCCTGAAGCTGCTCAAGCCCGAGGCGATCGTGGTCAACACCGCCCGCGGCGAGGTGATCGACGAGAACGCGCTGGCCCGCCTGATTGAGTCGGGCGACATCTCGGCCGCCGGCCTCGACGTGTTCGAGCAGGAGCCCGCGGTGAGCCCGCGCCTCGTGCGGCTGGCCCGCACCGGCAAGGTGGTGCTGCTGCCTCACATGGGCTCGGCGACCCACGAGAGCCGCACCGAGATGGGCGAGAAGGTCATCATCAACATCAAGACCTTCATGGACGGCCACCGCCCGCCGGACCGGATCCTGCCGAGCATGCTCTGAAACGAAGTTTCGGCCGATCGCCACGAGGTCGGCCGGGCTCCCTCCTCTCCCCGCTCGCGGGGAGAGGCCTGTAGGGACCTTGTCGTCCCTACAGGGAGCGAAGCGACGGTGAGGGGGACTCGACGGAAGAGACTCCTTCGGACAAGCCCCCTCACGTTCGGCTGCCGCCTCGCTTTGCCGACGACAGGGTCGGCAAAGCCCTCTCCCCGCGTGCGGGGCGAGGAGATGCACGGCCGAACGCGCGTCTAAGCCTCACCCCAGCATCGACGCGACCGCGTCCGCCCGGATCGCCGCCTTGGCGCGGGCCGAATCCACATCCATCTGCGCGATCAACGCCTCGGCGCTGGCGAACTTCTCCTCGCCGCGTAGGTACGCCAGCAGTTCGACCGCGACTTCCTGCCCGTAGAGATCGCCCGAAAAATCGAACAGGTGGACCTCCAGCAGCGGCGCGCCGTCGTCGAAGGTCGGGCGGCGGCCATAGCTCGCCACACCCGGTACGAGGCGGCCGTCGGCGAGGCTCACCCGGACGGCGTAGATGCCGTGGGCGAGCCCGCAGGAATCGAGGGCGAGGTTGGCGGTGGGATAGCCGAGGGTGCGCCCGCGCTTGTCGCCGTGGCGCACGTGCGCCAGCACGAACCAGCGATAGCCGAGCAGCGCGTTGGCGCGTGCCATGTCGCCCGCGGCGAGCGCGGCGCGGATCGCGCTCGACGAGATCGGCTCGGACCCGGAGCCCGCCGCCACCGCGGGCACGACCCGGCACGCGATGCCGGCCTCGCGGCAGAGGTCGGCCAGGATCGCGGGCGTGCCGGCCCGGCCCTGCCCGAAATGGAAGTCGTGGCCGATGACGACGCCGGACAGGCCGAGATCGTCGCGCAGCCAGCCTTCGACGAAGCCGCGGGGCGAGGTCGCGGCGAGCCGGGCGTCGAACCGGCGCACGAACAGCCCGTCGAGCCCGAGGCGGGCGAACACGATCTCCTTGGCCCGCGGCCCGGTGAGGCGGAACATCGGCTGGTCGGGGGCGAAGAAGGCGCGCGGATGCGGCTCGAAGGTCAGCACCGCGGCGGGCCGCGTTCCGGCTTCCTCACGCACGGCCTCGATCAGGGCGCGGTGGCCGCGATGCACGCCGTCGAAGTTGCCGAGCGCCGCCACGGCGCCGCGGAGCGCGGGCGGCACGGCATCGTCCGCTCCGCAGACCGTGAAGGGGGAGCCGGGCTCGCTCTTGATATCGCCTGACGGCATCGGCTCCTGCGGGGCATGTCGGCGGACAGCGCCGGAGGGCGCCGGACCATGGGCTGCGGCTTGGCGAAATCCGCCCCCCCGGTCAAGCGAGACGAAAACCACACCGGCCGCGACGGTGCGGCGGGGGCGAACGTCCAGGGCCCGGCAGTTAAACCTTTCGCAATCCGCGGGTGCCTATTGTCGTGTGGACGGGAGGCTCCTCCGCGTTCGCGCTCGGGACGTGATGCCCTGCGCCCGAAAGAGCCGCCAGCACCGACATCAGGGACAACGGAGCACGATTCACATGGCCCTCGACCTCAGCATGCCGATCCTGGTGGTCGACGACTACCAGACCATGGTGCGCATCATCCGCAACCTCCTGAAGCAACTCGGCTTCGAGGACGTGGATGAGGCCTCCGACGGCACCGCCGCGCTCGCCCGCCTCAAGGGCCGCAAGTACGGCCTCGTCATCTCCGACTGGAACATGGAGCCGATGACGGGCTACGAGCTGCTGCGCCACGTCCGCGCCGACGAAGGCCTGCGCACGACGCCGTTCATCATGGTCACGGCGGAGTCGAAGACCGAGAACGTCATCGCCGCCAAGAAGGCCGGCGTGAACAACTACATCGTCAAGCCGTTCAACGCGGCGACCCTGAAGACGAAGATCGAAGCGGTCTGCGGCGCCTGACGGTCGCCGGCCCGCCCCGCCGCACGGATGTGCGGCGGGGCGGGCGCCGCCTTCTCCGGTCCATCCCCTAACGTCCCCCGGTCGAGGGACGCTCGAGAGAACATCCATGGGATCGATGGCCTTCCCGCGCGACGTCCGCCCATCGTCCAGCACGCCGTCGGCGATGATCCAGGAACTCCTCGACATCGCGGACTACATCGCCAAGCTGCGGGACGCGATCGCGCTGCTGCGGGCGAACGAACTCACCCGCGACCGCCTGCCGATGGTGCACGAGGAACTCGGCGAGGTCGTCGCCGCGACCGCCAGCGCCACCAACACGATCATGGGCAGCGCCGAGGGCATCCTCGCCCTGCCCGACGGGCCCGGCTACCGCGCGGCGGTCGAGGAGAAGATCCTCGACGTGTTCGAGGCCTGCGCCTTCCAGGACATCACCGGCCAGCGCATCGCCAAGGTCGCCGAGGCGATGAGCCTGCTCGAAGGCCGGCTCGCCCGCTTCAGCGTGGCGGTGAAGGCCCGCGACGCGGGCGGCGTGGACGAGACCGAGGTCGACCGGTGCAAGCGCAACGAGTCGCTCCTTCTCAACGGCCCGCAAAAGGGCGGCCCGGCCACCCCCCAGGACGCCATCGACGCGCTCTTCGACTGAAAACCCAGGTTTCGAAAGGACGAGTCCTTTCGCGGGTCCAGGGCAGAGCCCTGGTTTGGAAGGGAGACCAGGGGCTCTGCCCCGGTACCCCGCCAAAGGGCTCGCCCTTCGGGAACCCGTTACGGCTTCGGCGCGGCTTCGGCGGATTTCTCCGGCTCGCCCTGCTTTTCCATCGCCGCCGCGAAGGCCTCGGGCGAGAGGTCGATGAAGCGGGTCATCGCGGCCTGGAAGTCCGGCTCCTTGTCGGCGGGCGGGCAGCTGAAGCCCTTGTTGACGAGCTGCTCGCGAATGTTCGCATCGAACGGCGCCATCTCCGGCTGGAGCGCGGCCATGCGGGCTTCCACCGCGGCGCGCTGCCGGCCGGTCGAGGCGACGTCGCATTCCTTGAGCACCCGCTGCAGCGCGATGCCGACCGCGTAGCTCGCGATCCGGGCCTGGGACGGCACGGACGGCGCAGGGTTGGAGATGGCGGCGCCGATCGCCGCTTGCGGCGAGGATTTCGGCGGGGCGGCGTCGCAGCGGCGCAGGGCCTCGTAGCCGGCGGCGAAGTTCGGGATGCGGAAGTCGGCCTCGCCGTTGTCGAAGCGCAGGATCACGGTCTTGGCCGCGAGCAGATCGGGGACCAGGGTGTCGGGGAACTGCGCCCGCAGGGTCTTGCCGTCACCGGTCCACGTAGTCTTGATCTTGATCGGCTTCTTGTCGAGGAACAACGGCACCTTCACCGTCTCCTCCTTGTCGAAGTCCCAGCCCTGATAGGCCAGCACGAGGCTGGCCTTGCTGCCGTCCAGCGCGAAGACGACCGCGTTCGTGGCGTTGTTGTCGTCCTTGTCCTCGTAGGTGTGGGTCATGATGCAGGGGTTGGCGCTGGTGTCGCCGACCGTGCGCTCGACCTCCCAGCCCTTCACGATCTCGAACGGCTCGCGCGGCGCGGCTTGAGCGAGCGTCGGCAGGAACGCGACGGACAACACCGTCGCCAGGAAGGGGAAGGGGCGCACCTGTGCTCTCCGAAACGAAGGCCCGCGCGCGGCTGCGGGACGCAGGAGGCTCGGCACCGCGAGCTTAGCGGTAAATCGATCCGGCGACCAACACGACGGTAGCGCAGATTCAAAAAATTCAACCGCTTTCATCGGCCGTGCTTCACCTTGCGGCGCGGACCGTTTCAATTCGACGGTTTCTTCTTGCGAAACCTTCAGGGCCGTCGCCGAGACTCGAAAGCCGACCGGGTCGGGCCGCCGTCGACACGGCTTGGGGGCACTATTGGCACCCCGGCGTGACAATTCGCACTGCACCCAGCTCTTCGGCGGCGCAAATATGAATTTGCGGTAAAAATGTGAACGGGCCGCGGAACTTGTTCCCGCTGCCCCCGTTATTCACGCACAGTCGAGCTTTTGCTCGGCGGCCGCGTGCCCTGACCCAGGGCGGGAGCCGGTCATGCCCATCTTCGATGCGAAGAATCTGCCCCACCACGACGACGATCTGAACGTCCTCGCGACGATCCTGCACCCCACACCCGTCGCCCTTGAGCAGGCGCGTGAGCGGGGTCGGGCTCGGCTCGAGCGGGCGACTATGCTGGCCGAACTCGCGCCCGCGCTTCCGGGCACGACGCTCGCCGCCCTGACGATGCGCGACGCCGTCCCGGCCGCCTGATCCCCTTTACCAAGCCTGCGGCGTGATCAGGCCCTGGCGCGTGACGACGACCCAGTTCCGGCCACGACGTTCGATCGCCTCGACACGCCCGACCCCCGGCACCGCATCCCCCGCGCCGACCTCCACGAGCCGGCGACGGCGATCTTCGAGAATGGCGACGCCGTCGTAGACGTCACGCACCGCCCAGCCCTCGACGGTCTCGGGCTTGGCGCGATCCGGTAGGCTGCCGGTCTGGACCGGCTCGGGCTTGGCCTCGGGTCGGATTTCGGGCTTCGTCTCGATCCGGGCCTCCGGCTTCGGCGGAGCGGGGACCGTGGCCTGCAGCTTCTTCTCGACCGTCAGGGTCAGCCCGGCGAGACGCGCGCCCTGCTCGCGCTCGGCCTGGGCAAAAGTGTCCGACAGCGTCGCGAAGCGCTTGTCGAGCCCCTGTTCCAGGCGCCCGATGCTGCCGCCGAGCGCCTTGGTCTCGGTGCGGGTCGCCTCGCTGGCCTCGCGCAGGGCGGACGCCGTCCGGGCAAGCCGCTCCACCTCCTGCGACAGCCGCAGCGTCTCGGCGCGGCCGGCCTCGATCCCGGCGCGCAACTGCAGCAGCGCCTCGCCGGAGCGCTCCCGCGGCGGCTCGGCGAGCCCCAGGCCGATGCAGACGCCGCCGACGAGGGCGGCGCAGGCGGCGGCGGCGAGCCGCCCGTTGGCGGTGAGCCGGAACGGCCGGCGCTTCGGCGCGACCGCCGCCGCCTCGGCCGGCTTCGCGCTTGCTGCGCCGACCGCCTGCTTCAGCATCTCTTCCGGCGAGGCCTTGCCTGCGGGGCCCGCCTTCTCCGCTCCGACCGACTCCGCCATGACCCGGTTTTCCCCGATGGATGTCCACCGCGCAGGGTCCGGCCGGGCTCGACGAGCCGCAGATCCGCCGCACGCGAGGCGCCGGCCCGCCCTCGCCGGCGCGCTCGCTATGAGCGGGGCCGCGATCCGCGTCCGATGTCCTAAGACGATGTTAGGCATGTCTGTTTACCGAAAGGTTACCATCCTGGCGGCGTCAGGGGATGACGGCGGCGCCCGGACGCGATATCGCTCCGGTTGCGTGGGCCTGTAGCTCAATGGTTAGAGCCGACCGCTCATAACGGTCTGGTTGCAGGTTCGAGTCCTGCCGGGCCCACCATCTTGTCCCGCACACCCTCAAGGTGAGGGGGCGCAAGGCCCACCGCCTTGCCCTGCAAATCTGCAGCGGCAGCAAAATCCATCCCGACGACCATCCGTATCCGTTTCAAATCAAGCTGCTGTGCGTTCTTCGCGCGATCCGCTTTGGTCGCGATGTTGAGGATGCCGGCGAGGTCACCGTTCAGGTCGACCAGCAGGCCCTTTCCGTTCGGGTCTGGCGTCAGGACGATCCGCTCGACGAGGGAGCGAATCAGCTCGGCAGCTTCGTCGCGCCGCTCGTCGTGATTGAGGGCGTCGACCAAGGCCGTCACCTCTTTCCGGTAGCGCAGCGCCATGTTCGGATGGAGGAGGACCGGCTCAGGGTTCTTTTCGATCAAAAGCTCGGTCAGTTCTTTGCGACGCTCTCCGAAGGCATTGAACTCGTTCTTCATCGCCTCGCTGGTGTAGCCTTCCTTGACGGCTTCGATGATCCGCCGCTCCAGTCGGTCGATCTTCTTCAGCTCGGCCTGATAGCTGTGGAGCGAGGCGTTGTGCTCCATCCGCAACCGGTTGATGTGAGCCGTGTACTCCTCGCAGAAGACCTTCACGAGTTCAGGGTCCATCAGGTGGCGCGTCAGCGTCGCCAGAACGGTGATCTCCAACTCGTCCTGCCTGATGTTGCGCCGGTTGGCGCAGATCGATTCGCCTTTGTTACGGCTGGTCGAGCAGCCGAACATCAGCTTGGAAATTTTGCTGAAACCGCCGCCGCAGCAGCCGCAGCGGAGCATGGAGGAGAAGAGAGTCTTTGGCCTCTGCTTCTCCCAGAATTGCTTGTGCGTCCGACGCAGGCCGGATTGGCGCAGCTTCACACGGTCCCAGACATCCTGATCGACGATCCGGAGCTCCGGCACCTCCTTGCGTATCCACTCTTCTGGAGGATTGTTGCGTGTGACATGTTTCCCGATATCTGGATCTTGATATAGTGAACCTCATTCCAGGCGATTACGCCCTGATACAGCTCGTTGTTCAGGATGCCTGAGCCGCGCTGCCAGTTGCCGTTGATGGTCGAAGCGGTCCAGCCGGCACCGGACGGGCCAGCGACATCTTCCTTGTTGAGGCGCTGCGCAATGATCTTGGGTGATCTGCCCTTGGCGTACTCGGCGAAGATGCGCCGCACGATCGCGGCCTGTGCCGCGTTGATGGTCCGGTCGCCGCGGATCAGCTCGCCATGTTCATCCAGTTTCCGGACGACATCGTAGCCGTATGCGATGTCGCCGCCGGCCTTGCCTTTCTCGACTCGGCCGCGCTGTCCGCGCCGGACCTTGTCAGCCATGTCCTTAAGGAAGAGGGCCTTCATCGTGCCCTTGAAGCCAATGTGGAGGCTGGTGATCTCGCCCTCGGCCAGCGTGATGATCTTGACGCCTGCGAACTGCGTCCGCTTGTAGAAGCCGGCAACATCCTCCTGATCGCGCGACAGACGATCGAGCGCTTCGGAAAGGATGATGTCGAACTTTCCGCTGATGGCGTCGCGCAGAAGCGACTTCACGCCGGCCCGATGCATGCTGGTGCCAGATATGGCGTAGTCGGTATACGCCTCGGTAATCGTCCAGCCTTCCTTGTTGGCACGCTCCTGACAGATGCGAAGCTGATCCTCGATCGAGGTCTCGCGTTGGTTGTCGGACGAGTATTGTGCATAGAGGGCGACACGGATCATTGGAGAGTCTCTTTCTCGCTCCTGGCTTCCGCCTCCCGGTGCGTCTTAGAGCGCCTAACAGAACGGCACGAAGCGGTCGGTTAGGGGTTGGTCGGGTATGGCTCGACCTCTACTTCCCGACGATCTCTGGACCGAGATCGTCCCGCTCCTACCGCGGCCCCGTCCGCGCCCGAAGGGCGGACGGCCTCCGATCGACAATCGGGCTGCGCTGACCGGCATCCTGTTCGTGCTGCGCTCGGGTCTCACCTGGGAGATGCTGCCGGCCGAGATGGGCTGCGGTTGCGGCATGAGTTGTTGGCGCCGCTTGCGCGACTGGCAGGAGGCCGGCGTGTGGGCGCGGCTGCATCAGGTGCTGCTGAAGCGCCTGCACGCAGCCGGCGAGATCGACTTGCGACGGGCGAGCCTGGACAGTGCCTCTGTCCCGGCCAAAAAGGACAGTGCCTCTGTCCCGGCCAAAAAG
>NZ_LMQV01000022.1 GCF_001425465.1 Methylobacterium sp. Leaf456 | reverse complement strand
GTGAGAGTTCAAGCTTCGCAACTCGAACCCTACTCGAAGACCGGCGATGGCCACCTCAGCGGTGGGCCGCTCCTACACCACACACTGGGACACGACCGGTGGGGGAAGCGGTCCTCACTCGGACGCCCGAAAGCGGACGTTCTGCGACCGACTCAACATGGACATAGGCAACGGTCCTACCCTCACCCGGAAGCGACATCACGTGCGATGACGAAAGAGTGGTGACGTGCCTCGGATGGTCCCGAACCGAGAGGTTCGATTGGTAGAGAGCAACCTGCGCCGAAACAGCTTCAGAGGATTCTGTGTCGCAACTCCCAACTCAAGCAGTGCCGCTCAATGGCTAGGCCACAGCAGCGGGGGCATCCTCCGCCTTTAGTCCGTCAACCGACGCGACGATGGTGCACACCACACCGGTTACCGGGTAATCCAGCGTCACCGCGCCCCCGAAATTGCCAGCCAGCCCACGCCCGATCAGCCGTGTCCCGAACCCGGTTCGGCTCGGAGGCGTCACTTCGGGGCCGCCGCTCTCCGACCACCGCAGCCGAACGGTGGCGTCGTCCAGAACCTCCCACCGGATCGACACGTGGCCGTCATGGGTCGAGAGCGAGCCGTACTTGGCCGCATTGGTCGCGAGCTCGTGCAGGATGAGCGACAGCGACATCGCCGCCCTGGCACCCACGGATAGCTCGGCTCCGTAGATTGCGAAGCGTCCGATCCTGTCCGTGTGCAGGTCGAGGGCGTTCTCGACCAGTGCCTGCATCGAGGTGCTGTCGAGGCTTCCGCCCAAAAGCAGGTCGTGTGACTTGCTGAGGGCGATGAGCCGATTGGCCAGCACGTTCTTGGCCGTCTCCATATCGCCGGCGTTGCGCATGGTCTGAGTAGCGATGGACTGGACCATCGCCAGCATGTTCTTCATGCGATGGCTCAATTCGTGATTGAGCGTTCGTTGCCGGTCCTCGGCCTCGACACGGGCGATGGCGGCACGGGTGCGGTCGGCGACGTTGCGCACGAAGGCCTTCTCCTCAGCCGTCCAGGCGTGCGGCGTGGCCTTGACCGCGTAGATCAGGCCCACGAACCGGCCCTGCTCCATCACTGGTACGTTCAGGAGAGCGCGCGCATCAATCGCCGTCAGGGCCGCCGCATCCCGGGACGTGCGCGGGTCGCCGGCGACGTCGGCGATGATCACGGTCTCGCCGGCCTTCAGGTCCTCAATGTACGAGCCATAATCCCGGAACTGATGCGGCCCGTCGATGGGAGCCAGGCCAGGGGCCGTCCACCCCCGTTCGACCAGGATCGTTTCCCTGCCGGCATCAACCACACCGTAGCCGGCGTGGGACAGGCCAAGGATACGCCCGAGGATGTCGGCGGCCACACCCCCGATCTCGGCCTTGTCGCGCACGTCACGCAGCCGTTCGCCAAGCTCCGTCATCGCTTCCCGGCGTGCCTCGGCCTGCTTGCGGCCCGAGATCTCAAGGAAGAGCGCCGTGAACTGCTGGTCGCGGTGCCGGCGCGCCCGGACCTCGAAGGTCCGAAGTAGTTCCGGGACGTGGATCTCGAAGGTCTCCGGCCGACCGGTGTCGATCACGCGGGCATAGGTATCAATCAGCGACTGGGCGATGTTCGGAATGAGATCGCGCATCGTCATGCCGGCGCTTTCCGCAGGTAACCCGGTCAGTCCGGCGAACGCCGGGTTGACCTCAAGAAGCCGGAAATCGACGGCTGCGCCGGCCCTGTCACGGATCAGCTCGGCGCTCAGGAATCCTTCCTGCATGCCGGTGAACAGCCCGCGCCAGCGGTCCTCGCTGATCGCCAGCCGGCTCTCGCTCTCCTTTTGAGCGGTGATGTCCCGAGAGACCGAGAGCAATTTCTCGGGCCGGCCGTCGGGCCCGAGGATCGGCGTGACCTGCACGTCCCACCACCTGGGCGTACCCTTGAAGGTCTCGGCCATTCCCTGGAAGTGCCCGATGCCACCGGCCAACGCCGACCGCACCGCCGCCTTGGCTTGAGCGTTGCCGTCACCCACCCAGAAATCCGGCCAGGGGCAGCCCTTGATCGCGTTGAAGTCGCTGACCTCCATGACCTTCATGCCGCCCTCGCTCATGAAGGTGAGCCTGGCGTCCAGATCGAGTACCTTGATGCAATCGGCCGAGGAGGCCAGCACGCCGCGCATGAACTCGGCGTCGGCGCGCTGCCGCTCGGCGGCGAGGCACTGTTCGGTACGGTCGCGCAGGATCTTGATGAAACCCTCGGGCCTGCCGTCCTCGTCCAGGAGCGGCATCATCTCGCCGTTAGCCCAGAACGTGGTCCCGTCCTGGCGGAGGTGCCAGCGTTCGTCCGTGCCGCGCCCGTGCATCAGGGCCGCACCCATCTCCCGCTCCGGGATCCCGGCCTTCGTGTCCTCCTCGGTGAAGAAAACGTGCGCGTGCCGTCCGCGCATCTCCTCCTCTGTCCACCCGAGGATTCGCTCGGCGCCGGGGCTCCAGCTCGTGACGAGCCCGGTGAGGTCCATGGCGATGATGGCGTAGTCGACCGCGCTCTCCAGAATGGCCTGGTTGCGCCGGTCGCTCTCGCGCCGGTTCCTAAGGGCCTTTCGAAGCTCCAGGTTGGTGATCACCTGATGCGCCAACGTGCGCAGCACGAACGCCTGCGCAGGGGTCAGACGATTGGGCTTGGTGTCCAGCACGCACAGGGCGCCCAAGGCTACGCCGTCGGCAGTCTCCAGCGGGACGCCGGCATAGAACCGCACTTGGGGCCCCCCGGTCACCAGCGGATTGTCGGCGGTCCGCGGGTCCTTGGTCAGGTCCTCGATCTCGAACACCTCGCCCTGCTGCGCGGTGTAGGCACAGATCGACTCAGAGAGGGGCGTCTCGCTACGACCGAAGCCGGTCTCTGCCTTGAACCATTGCCGGTCGTCGTCGAGCAGGGAGATCAGCGACACCGGCATGCCGCAGGTCTCGGACGCGACCTTCACGATATCGTCGAACTCGGCCTCGGTCGGCGTATCCAGGATGCCGTACTCACGCAGCGCCGTCCGACGCCGGACTGCGAGATCGATCTGTCCTGCCACCCTTCGCCCGCCCGTCCCCGTTGCCTAGCCATGTCCCTGCACGTGGATCCCGTCATCCGTCCGGCAACGTCGCTCGACAATGCAAGATGTTATGAGTGGCCGAACCTCGGGCCTTTAACACGAAGACCACGTTGCAGCGCGTGCGTGGTCGACGTGAAGAACCGATACGTTCTGTGACAAGCCAACCGAACGTGCAAGCGGCACGGGGGCACCGCCCGTCGGCGCGGCCACGGTCCAATGGCCGGCCGCAACGGGGGACGTGGCAGGCTCCAAACATCGTGATAGCGGATGGCGCCCCGGGGCCGAGGCGACATGCAGCCTTGTCAGTCCAAGTACCTCAAGTTACCAACAATCCCGTCCCAGAGAACGGACTGGTCGTCTGGGTGGGGGACGCCCGCGAATTCGGTTTTCGGACCAGGGCGCACGGATTAGCCGCCCGCGTACCGGCTCGAACGCGACAGGCGCAACCACGGACACCATGACCCAGTACCTTGTCAGGCGCGCCAACGTCCTTGTCCTCGGCGTGTTGATCGCCATCGTTGCGCTGGTCGGCGCAATGACCTGGGAGCGGCTGAACGCCGCGCGCGACGCCCGCACCTGGTCGCAGCACAGCTACCAAGTGCTCAACACGACCAAGGATCTTGCCATCGCCTTGCGGGATGCCGAGCGTGGCCAGCGCGGCTATGTCCTGACCGGCAGGGACGAGTACCTCGCCCCCTACGACGCCGCACGCGACCGCCTCGGACTCCTTCAGGGCGAGCTCCAGAAGCTGACCGCCGACAATCCCGCGCAGCAGGAGCGCATCCGGGCGCTGGCCCCGGCCATCCAGCACAAGCTGGAGGAGCTCGCCCAGACACTGCAGGCCCGCCGCGACGGCGGTCTGGAGACCGCCCTGCGCATCGTCAACGGCGATGCCGGCCGCAACCACATGCGCGACGCCGAGACCATGCTCGCGGCCATGCTCGTCGACGAGGAACGGCTCCTCGACGACCGCCTCGCCCAGAACGACGCCCGTGCGGCCTGGGTGCGCTGGATGGTCATCGCCGGCTCGGTGCTGGCAGTCCTCACCTTGCTGTGGGCGGCGCGCCTCCTGAACCAAGCCTGGTCCCGTTCCTACAGGACTGAGGCCGAGCAGCGGGCGCTGGCCCTGCGCCTGCGAACCACGCTGGACAGCCTCAGCCAAGGTGTCGCTGTGTTCGGACCCAACCGGAAGCTGGCGAACTGGAACGAGTGCTTCCAGGTCTTGCTCGACCTGCCTAAGGCCATGGTCCGGCCCGGAACGACCTACGGCGCCTTTGTCGAGCACACCGGCGAACCTGGCCGTCCCGCCTTGGAGACCGAGGATCAGATCCGGCACGGTCGCCGGGGTCCCGGCGAGGCCGTCACCTATGAGCGCGAGCGCGTCGACGGCCACCACCTTGAGATCCGTCGGACGCCGATGCCGGACGGCGGCTTCGTCCTCACGGTCTCCGACATGACGAAGCGTGCCCAGGCGGAGGGCGTGCTCCGAGAAGCGCAGAAGATGCAGGCCATCGGGCAGCTCACCGGCGGCATCGCGCACGACTTCAACAACCTGCTGCAGGTCATACTCGGGAACCTGGAGTTCATCCGGGCCAAGCTGGACGGCGACGCCAGGCTCCAGGCGCGCATCGAGAGGGCTTCCTGGGCGGCCCAGCGCGGGGCGACGCTCACCGGCCAGCTCCTCGCGTTCGCGCGCAAGCAGCCGCTGGCACCTGTCGCCATCGACCTCGCCGCGACGATGCCGGACCTGATCCCGCTGCTGCGACGAACCCTCGGGGAGCACATCGAAGTCCGCTATGTCGAGTCCGCTGGGCTCTGGCCCGCGATGGCCGACGCGGCGCAGCTTGAGAACGCCGTGCTCAACCTCGCGCTCAACGCGCGTGACGCCATGCCAGGTGGTGGGCGGGTGACCATCGAGCTGGGCAACAAGGTCCTCGACGAGGAATACGTCCGCCACCACGCCGAGACCGTGGCGGGCGATTACGCCATGGTGGCGGTCTCCGACACCGGCCACGGCATGACCGCCGACGTCGTCAGGCGGGTGTTCGAGCCGTTCTTCACGACCAAGCCCGACGGCAAGGGCACGGGGCTCGGCCTCGCCATGGTGTTCGGCTTCGTCAAGCAGTCGGGCGGGCACGTGAAGGTCTATTCCGAGCCCGGCGAGGGCACGACCGTGAAGCTCTACCTGCCACGTTCGGTCGGTGCCGCCGCACCGGCAGGCCAGCGGTCCGGAAGTCCCGTCGAACTGCCGCGCGGGTCGGGCACGGTCCTGGTCGTGGAGGACGAGGCGGCGGTGCGCGAGATCGCCTGTGCGATCCTGGCCGACCTCGGCTACCGCGTCTTGGAAGCCGCCGACGGCGAGGAGGGACTGCGGGTCTTCGGCGCCAATGCCTCGGCCGTCGACCTGCTGCTCACCGATGTGATCCTGCCTGGCAAGGTGCGGGGCCGCGAACTCGCCGAGCGGGTGCAGGCCCTACGACCGGAGGTCCGGGTCGTGTTCATGTCCGGCTACACCGAGAACTCGATCATCCACCATGGCCGGCTCGACGACGGGGTGCATCTCATCTCCAAGCCGTTCAAGCGCGAGCAACTTGCCCGGAAGGTCGCCGACGTACTCGGAGCCCCGGGCATGGGGCTGCCCGAGGCGGCGAACGTGGTGGCCTTCCCTGGCAGCAAGGGTGTCGGGCCCTGACGCCGAAGAGTTGCCTCAGCGCCGGTTGATCGGGCCTGGCGGTTGCGGCGCCGGGGGTTCGCCCAGCGGGTCACCCTCTGGCGGGGCCGGGTCCGGCGGCGGGTCGCCGATGGGCGGCAATGGGTCGTCCCCGGGCCGCGGCGTGTCCGATTGCATGTCGTCCCCCTCTGACGTGCCCCTGGGTTAGGGCGGTCACCAACGCGCCACGCGGCCGAACGTCCCAGCCGTCGCTTGCGTGACCTGAGTCGCCCGGTTCGGCCGTTGTGGCGCGCCATCCGGAAAGCTACTGACGCCCGCGACGAGGAGAGCATGGAAGCCGAGATCGAACGGCTACGGCGTCGCGAGCGCGAGCTCGAAGATCGCGTGGCGAGACTGGAGGCGGAGCGGGGCGACGGAATGCGCCGGCCCGGTCATGGGCAGAGGACGTCGGCCGCCTCGACCGACCTCCTGTTCACGGCTGCGGAGAAGACCCGCATGCCGCAGATCATCACCGACCCGAACCTGCCGGACAATCCCATCGTCTTCGCCAACCGGGCTTTCCAGGCCCTGTGCGGGTACGATGCCGCCGAGCTGATCGGGCGGAATTGCCGCTTTCTCCAGGGGCCAGGCACCGACCCGGCCGACGTCGCCAAGGTCCGTGACGCCGTCGCGGCCCGTCGCGACGTCGTGGTCGAGATCCTGAACTATTACCGCGACGGAACGCCCTTCCGGAACGAGCTCTATGTCAGTCCGGTCTTCGACTCGGAGGGACACCTTCGGTACTTCTTCGCGAGCCAGCTCGACGTCACGCGCTTCAGGACCGCGGAGGGCGTGCTCGCGGAGAGCGAGGCCCGCTATAGGACCCTGTTCGATGCCGTCGACAGCGGGTTCTGCGTCGTCGAGATGCGCTTCGACGCGGACGACCGCGCGGTCGATTACCGCTTCATCGAGGCGAACCCGGCCTTCGCGGCGCAGACGGGCCTGCACGACGCCGCGGGGCGCTGGGCGAGCGAGCTTGTACCGAACCTTGAGCGCTCGTGGTTCGATACCTACGGTGAGGTCGCCCGCACGGGGCAGCCGGTGCGTTTCGAGAGCGGCGCCGTCGCGGTGGGCCGCTGGTTCGACGTGCACGCCATGAGGATCGGCGAGCCGGAGCAACATCGGGTCGCGATCCTGTTCAACGACATTACGCAACGCCGTCGCGACGAGACCCGGCTGCTGGCCACCGCGGAGGAAAGCTCGACGGAGCGCGACCTGGTTTGGCGTGCGAGCCGCGACCTTCTGGTGGTCTGTGGGGTCGACGGCCATTTCCGCAAGGCAAACGCCGCCTGGACCGGGATGCTGGGCTGGGAAGTGGACGAGGTCGTCGGCGCCCGCTTCGATGCCTTCGTCCACCCCGACGACCGGGGCACCGCATCGCAAGCCTTCGAACGCGTGAGCGGCGGAGATCTTCTCGACGACGTCGACGTGCGTGTCCGGACGCGGCAAGGCGATTACCGCTGGCTCTCATGGAACGCCATTCCGACCGGCGACCATTTCTACGCCGCCGGCCGCGACGTCACGGAGCGCCGGGCGCTTGAGGAGCAACTGCGCCAATCGCAGAAGCTGGAGGCCGTCGGGCAGTTGACCGGGGGCGTGGCGCACGATTTCAACAACCTGCTGACGGTCATCAAGTCGTCGACCGATCTGCTCAAGCGCCCCGACCTCGCCGAGGAGCGCCGGCTCCGCTACGTCGGCGCCATCTCCGACACCGTCGACCGGGCCGCGAAGCTCACCGGCCAACTCCTGGCGTTCGCCCGCCGGCAGGCACTGCGGCCCGAGACCTTCGCCGCGGACCGGGCGGTCGCGGCCCTCGCCGACATGGTCGGCACGCTTACCGGCTCGCGCATCCACGTCGAGCTCGACCTGCCCGGCGAAACGCCGCAGGAGCTGCATGTCAACGCCGACCTGAGCCAGTTCGATACGGCGCTCGTGAACTTGGCCGTGAACGCCCGCGACGCCATGGACGGCGAGGGGCGCCTGCGAATCGGGCTCCGCCGCACCACCCAGATCCCCGCCGTACGCGCGCACCCGCCGCAGCGCGGAGACTTCGTGGCGGTCTCCATTTCGGACACCGGCTCGGGCATCGCGCCCAGGAACCTTGAGCGCATCTTCGAGCCGTTCTTCACGACCAAGGTCATCGGCCAGGGCACCGGTCTCGGCCTCAGCCAGGTATTCGGTTTCGCAAAGCAATCCGGCGGCGAGATCGCGGTCGCGAGCGTCCTCGGCAAGGGCACCACCTTCACGCTCTACCTCCCGCGCGTCGTCGCGGCGAAGGCCGCCGAGCCCGCCCCGGAGCCGGAGGCCCTCGCGGACGGGCACGGCACCTGCGTCCTCGTCGTGGAGGACAACCTCGACGTGGGCGCCTTCGCCCAGCAGGCCCTGCGTGAGCTCGGCTATTCGACCGTTTGGGCGACGGACGCGGCGAAGGCGCTCGCCGAGATGGAGCGCGTCCCGTTCCGGTTCGAGGTTGTGTTCTCGGACGTGGTGATGCCGGGCATGAACGGCGTCGAGCTCGCGAACGAGATCCGCCGGCGCCGCCCCGACCTCCCGGTCGTGCTGGCCTCCGGCTACAGCGACGTGCTCGCCGCGGAGGGCACGCACGGCTTCGACCTGTTGAGCAAACCATACTCCGTGACGGACCTGTCGCGCGTTCTCCGACGCGCCGTGCAGGACGCGAGGGCACGCGTCCGCTGACGGTCGCCCACACACCGTACCCACTGACCTGGCCTGGGCGGCAAGGAACGATACCGAGCGAATCCGTGGTTCGCCCGCCCTTCGGGGGCCGCATTCGAATGGTTCTCAACCGGACCCGAGCGCTTGCATGCGGCCACGGCCGAGGCGACCGTCCGATCCGGGATATCTTTGCATCCGTCTTTGCACGCGCCATCGCGGTCGGGCGGTCGGCATGGGAAATCCGTCCGTGAGTGAGGTCGCTCTTCATGATCTCTCCCGTGGGGAGCTTGAGGCCGAGGTCCTGCGCCTCCGGTAGGCCGAGGCCGTGCTGCGCACGAGCGAGGAGCGTTTCCGGACGATCCTGGAGACGGTCGATTCCGCCTTCGCCATCGTCCAGGTCAGGTTCGACGCCGAGGACCGGCCGGTGGACTACCGCTTCCTTGAGGCCAACCCGGCCTTCGAGCGCGAGGCCAGGGTCAACCTGCGTGGCAAGTGGGTCACCGAGTACGCCCCGTACCTCGAACAATTCTGGTTCGAGACCTACGGACGCGTCGCCAAGACCCGGGAGCCAACGAACTTCGAGAGCTACGCCGAGGCGTTCTCGCGCTGGTTCGACGTTCGGGCCGTGCCCGTCGGCGACCCGGCCGACCGCCAGATCGCCATCATCTTCAACGACGTGACCGCCCGGCGGGAGGCGGAGGAGCGGCTGCGCGCCAGCGAGGCCCTCGCCCGGGCCAACATCCAGCGCGTGCAACTGGCGTTGGCGGCCGGCGCGATCATCGGCACGTGGAACTGGGACCTACCAACCGACCGCTTCACGGTCGACGAAGGATTCGCCCGCAGCTTCGGCCTCGACCCGGCGCTCGGTCGGGACAGCATCCCGCTCTCGCGTATCGTCGCCACCGTGCATTCGGACGACCAGGCGGGGCTTCCTCATGGCGGGCTCCTTAACCAAGGAGCCTGTCATGCCCGAGGTCGTTACCGTTTCCACAAATCCGCGTGTTCCCTGGAACCGCGACCGTATCGTCGGTCCTAAACCGCCGCTGAAGCTGAAGCACATCTGGGCCCTACGCACGCGCCTCCTGCTCGCCAACCGCACGCGAGACCTTGCCCTGTTCAACCTTGCCGTGGACAGCAAGCTGCGCGGGCGTGATCTCGTCGGCCTGCGCGTGAGCGACATCCACCTGGGCGACGCCGTGCGTCTTGGAGCGACCGTTTGCCAGCGCAAGACCGGCAGGCCGATTCCGTTCGAGATCACCGAACCGACGCGCGAGGCTCTCGCGGCTTGGTTAACTGCGCGCTCGTTGAAAGCCGGCGACTGGCGGTTTCCAAGCCGGAGTCGACTCGGAGAGCATCTCACGACGCGGCACTACAGTCGGCTGGTCGACCGCTGGGTTGCGCTGATCGGCCTGGACCCTTCGGCGTTCGGCACGCACAGCCTGCGCCGCACGAAGGTCGCGCTGGTTTACAAGCGGACCGGCCATATCAGAGCCTGCCAGCTGCTTCTTGGCCATACTAAGCTGGAGAGCACGGTTCGCTACCTCGGCATTGAGGTTGACGACGCGCTGATCCTCTCAGAGCAGACCGAGATATGAACCGGGCGCCGCGGTCGAAATGGCCGCGGCGGGCCAGCAGGATGGTCGCCCCCAGGGTGCCGAATGACCCCAAGCGAACATTCAACACGTGTCCGCGATAGGTCCGGATGGGGTCAGGAGTTCACACACCGATTGTTCGGCTTTGCGCCAAGAGCGGAAGTTGGCTCGGGGCCCCGTAGCAGACATTCAGCTGCCCAAAGCCGCTTGCCCGTTGTCGACCCGTTGCAGAAGGCGGGAAGGTCCGATTCCAAGCGGTACGGGAGCTGGCTTTGGCAACTCCTGGCCGAAAGCCGACTGGCTATTTTCAGTAGCACGACGCACTAAATCGGACATCGCAGCATTCTTGCTACACTCAGCCTCCTTGAGAAGGCCAAGAGCCACGTTGTTGTCGTCCAGTGACAGTTAAACACGCACTTAGCGCGTAATTACCCAGGGGGTGTGTCCGATCGCTGTTTGACGGGAGATGCTCGGTCTCGCGGCGGGTCGGGCTCTGCCTCTTGCGCGTAGCGGATTTGGCTGATTCCTTCGTGGGATGGGCCGCAGTGATCTTGAGCGTCTGAGCCGGGAGGAACTGATCGAGCTGGTGCTGCGGCTGCAGCGGCCGGACAAGACCTCGCGCACATCCTCGAAGCCGCCGTCCACCGACCGCAAGGAGCGGCGGGAGCAATCGAAGCCCGGTGGCGCCAAGCCCGGTCACGAAGGCCACAGCCGCGTGCTGAGCAACGATCCCGACGCGGTCGTCGATCACCGGCCCGATCGCTGCGCCTGCTGCGGTAGCGCCCTGCGCGGGGCCCTTCCCGCCGAGGTTGTCAGCGTCTCCGAGCGGATCGATCTGCCCGCCGTGGCACCGGTGGTGACCCAGCACCGACGGTTGGCCGTGCAGTGCCCGACCTGCGGAGCGCGGGTTGTTGCGCGGGTGCCGGAAGAAGCGCGCGGCACGCCGTTCGGCCCGCGGCTGCACGCGGTGGCGACCTATCTCAAGACCTTCCAGGCGCTCTCCTACGAGCGGCTGCAGGCGGCGTTGTCCGACCTGTTCGGTCTCACGCTCAGCCAGGGCGGGCTGATGAACCTGCTGCGCCGGGCGCAGGGCCGCTTCCGGCCCGGCCGCGAGGCCGCCGTCTCCGCCCTGCGCCAAGCTGCCATCGTCGCCTCGGATGAGACCGGCGTGCGCATCGAGGGCTGCAACGCCTACCACTGGGTCTTCCATGCGGCCGAGGCGGTCGTGCACACGGCTTCCCCGACGCGCGGGGCCGTCGTGGTGCGGGAGATGATGGAGGGCCATCGGCCCGCAGTATGGATCTCGGACCGCTACACGGCGTAGCAGGGCCACGCGGCCGAACACCAGACCTGCCTCGCCCATCTCGCCCGCGACGTGGCCTACGTCGTCGAGGCCAGCGACGACCCCGTCCCCTGGCGGCTCCAACTCTGGCTGCAATCGGTGTTCGCCCTGGCCGAGCGCGTCACCGATCTGGCCGTCTCGACCTTGGCCGCCAAGCGCCGGAGCCTGGATCGGCAACTCGGCGCAATCCTCACCACGACGAGCGGCTGCGACCTGACGCGCGAGTTGCAGGCCAAAGCCGCCCGCGCCCGCCATCAGCTCTTGGTCTTCCTCGCTCATCCCGGAAAGGTCGGGCCGACCAACAACGGCTCGGAGCGCCTGCTGCGCCCGGCCGTCGTGCAGCGGAAGATGACCAACGGCTACCGCGCTATGTGGGCGGCTGAAGGCGAGGCCGACATCCGCACCGTCGTCGACACCGCGCGCCTGTCCGGTGCCAGCCCGTTCGGCACGATCCTCAGCACCGTCGGCGCTTGAACCTCGCCGTCACCTGCCTGGGTAATTACCTTAGCGCAGCAAAAGGACTGCAGATACGGCTTCTGGCGTAAGCGCCTGGGAAGCTGAGAGGATCGGTTGACTCGGAGAGGTGCCTGGACTCATCGCATACAATCCGAGTTGTCGCTCAGACTCCCGTGCACCACGCGGTTCGCTAGTTTCCTGAACGCGTCACGGCACGAGGGAGGCGGCCACTTCGACGGATCGCCATTCCAGACCGGAACTGACGCCGGTCAGGGCGCGGGCTGCGCACCGGCCCCACTTTCACGTCTGCCCCACTGGCCGGGCGAGGCAGCGCTGGTCGCCATACTGCCAATGCGAAGGGGAGTTGCCCCATGAGCCAAGCATCGGTTCGGCAGGTCGCGGCCCCAAAGCCCTACACGGACTTTGACCGGCTCCCCATCGGCGGCACATGGCGGAAGGGAAAGACCAGCCGCGCCCTAGCGGACCGCGATCCCTACACAGGCAAGGTCATCCTTGAAATCCCGCAGGCCGACCGCAGCGACCTCGACGAGGCCTATGCCAAAGCGGCCACGGCGCGGGCGGCCTGGGCAGCCGAGCTTCCGGCGACCCGGGCAACCGTGTTTCGTCGGGCAACGGAGATCCTGGAGGCACGACGCGAGGAGGTGATCTCCTGGTTGATCCACGAGCCCGGCAGCACGCGGCTCAAGGCCACGCTCGAATGGGCATCGACGCGGGCGATGATGCTGTGGGCGTCGTCGGCGCCCTACCTGGCCGAAAGGAGAGTTCTGCCGACCGACATTCCGGCAAAGGAAGGTCGGGACCGGAAGCCGTTCGGTGTCGTCGGGGTGATCAGCCCGTTGAATTGGCCGCTGCATCTCACCAACCGATCCCTCGCACCCTCGCTGGCGGTCGGCAACGCCGTCGTCGTCAAGCCGGCCAGCGACACGCCGATGACCGGCGGCCTGTTGCTGGCGAAGATCTTCGAGGAAGCCGGGCTGCCGCCTGGGGTGCTTCACGTCATCGTCGGCTCCGGAAGCGAGATTGGCGACGCCTTCGTCGACCACGATGTCCCGCGGGCGATCTCGTTCACCGGCTCGACACCGGTGGGCCGGCGCATCGCGGAACTGGCGGCGAAGGCGCCGATCCTGAAGCGGGTCGAGCTGGAGCTCGGCGGCAACGGGCCGTTCGTCGTGCTCGACGACGCGGACGTGGATCAGGCGGTCGAGACGGCGATCTTCGGCAAGTTCCTGCACCAGGGCCAGATCTGCATCCGCATCAACCGGATCATCGTCGACGAGACACTCTACGAGGCCTTCCTCGAGCGGTTCGCCGATCGGACCAAGGCGCTCAAGGTCGGCAATCCCGAGGAGCCCGATACGATGATCGGTCCGATCATCAACGAGCAGCAGCTGAAAGGCCTGCTCCAGCGCATCGAAGACGCGCGCGTGTCCGGGGCACGACAGCTCGCGGGCGGAGAGGCGCAGGGCCTCGTTCTGCCGCCCCACGTGTTCGCCGACGTCAACAACGACATGCCATTGGCGCGAAACGAGATCTTCGGCCCCGTCGCACCGGTCATCCGCGCCCGCGGGGAAGACGATGCGCTCGGAATCGCCAACGACTCGGAGCATGGGCTTTCCGGGAGTGTCTTCACCCGCGATCTCGAACGCGGCGAGCGGTTCGCCCGGCGCCTTAAGTGAGCGCCGGCGGTCAGGCGTTGATGGAGATCGACGACATCCAAACGCTCCTCGGCAGATCCTGGCTCGCGTTCTGGCACGGGGTCGATCACGAAACGGCTCAGGCCGCGCTCGCGAACGCAAGGGCCGGGCACAGCGCCAGCTTCCGCGGCTTCTGCCCGACGCCTTCGGGGCAGCCGAAATGGTGGGCGGTCAATCTCAGCCCGCTCGCGGGCGGCCAACACGGCCCCGAGCGCATTCTGGCCGTGTCCCGCGACATCACCGAACAGGTCGCGCTGGATGCCGATCTACAAACGACGGTGCGGCGCTATCAGGCCCTGATCGAAGCCACCGGCACCATGGTCTGGCGCGCGGACGCCGCCGGCAGCATCATCGAGATCCGCGGCTGGGCGTCATACACGGGTCAGGCCACGGACACCTATCTCGGCGATGGCTGGCTGAAGGTTGTGCACCCGGAGGACCGGGAGACGATCACCGCAATCTGGCAGGCGACCATGGCGACCGGGCAGGCGGGCAGTGCCACCTACCGGGTCCGCCATGCACAGGACCGGTACCGGTGGGTTCTGGGACGGACCGTGCCGCTGAAGGATGAGATGGGTCGGGTCCTGGAGTGGGTCGGCACGATCACCGATATCCACGAGCGTCACGAGGCCGCTGAGACCATCCGGATTCAGGAGGAGCGGTATCGCCTGGCGGTGCGCGCCACGCAGGACGGCATCTGGGACTGGGACGTAGCGTCGGATGACGTCGCCTGGATTAAGGCGACCGGCGAGGTGCGCACCTACACAGATGATGAGAGCAAGCCGTCGTGGTCGCGCTGGGCGGCTCGGATCCATCCCGAGGACCGCGCGCGCGTGACCGCTAGCTTCGCCGCTTCCGTCGACGGCACGGACGATCGGTGGCAGGCCGAGTACCGCTACCGCAGCGGTGCCGGGGGCTACAAGGAGGTGATCGACCAGGCCTTAGTCGTCCGCGACACGCGGGGGCGGGCCGTCCGCATGGTCGGTGCGGTGCGCGACGTGACCGAGCAGCGGCGGGCGATCGCCGCGCTGCGCACCAGCGAGGAGCGCCTGCGTCTCGCCCTGCGCGCCGGCCGGATGGTGGCGTGGGAGCGCAACCTCAAGACGGGTCGGGTCACCCAAACCGAGAATGCCCCCCACGTCCTCGGCCTGGCGGCGGAAATGCGATCGGAGTTCCTAGATCTCGTACACCCGGACGATCGCGCGCAGATGGCGGACTTCATTCGAACCTGCGGCGCGAGCGAGGAGCGCGAGTTCCGGTACGTCTCACCCGCCGGACGCATGCAATGGCTGTGTTCGTCGGTCGAGCGGGTCGATGCGGATCGGATCGTGGGGATCACCTTCGACATCACGGACCGCAAGCTGGCGCAGGAGAAGCTGTGGCAGACGGCCAATCTCGACGCCCTCACGGGTCTGCCGAACCGGCAACTATTCCGTGGGCGCGCGGAGGCGGCGCTCGCGGCAGCGGAGCGGGACGGCACCTGCGTGAGCCTGCTTCTGATCGATCTCGATTATCTCAGGGACGTGAACGACACCCTCGGCCACGACGTCGGCGACGCCGTGATCTGCGAGGTTGCCGATCGTCTGCGGGAGGGTCTGCGGCCCTGCGATACGCTCGCAAGGCTCACGGGCGACGAGTTCGCCCTCACTCTCGTCGACCCGCTGCGCCTGCCCAACGCCGTCCAGCATGCGGAAGCGCTGATCGAGCGCCTGCGCCAGCCGTTGCAGATCCGGGACCAGACGCTGACCTGCAAGGCCAGCATCGGCGTGGCGGCCTGCCCGGATCATCACACCGACCTGCGCGAGCTTCTCAAGGACGCCGACATCGCGCTGTCCCAGGCCAAGGCGCGGGGCCGAGACCGCGTCGTCGTGTTCTCGGCCGCGATGCGGGTAGACGCCCTGCGCCGGCTGAGGATCGCCGCGGAGATGCGCGCCGCCCTCGCGGCAGGGCAGATCGTGCCGTATTACCAGCCGAAGGTCTGCTTCACGACGGGCCGGATCGTCGGCTTCGAGGCGCTGGCCCGCTGGCGGCACCCCGAGAGGGGGCTGCTGACGCCGGGCTATTTCGGTTCGGCCTTCGAGGATCCGGAGCTGTCCACCGCGATCGGCGACAGAATTCTCGAAACGGCGGCGGCCGACATGCGCGTCTGGAACGCGCGCGGCATCGACTTCGGGCGCGTGGCGGTGAACTTCGCAGCGGCAGAGTTCCGCAAGCCCGATCTGGCCGGCATGATCCTCGATGTTCTGAGCCGCTTCGGGGTCCCTGCGACGCAGTTCGAGGTCGAGGTCACCGAGACGGTGTTCCTCGGTGCGGGGGCGGAGACCGTGCCCGCGACGCTGGCACGGCTGCACGCCAGTGGCATGAGCATCGCGCTCGATGATTTCGGGACCGGCTTCGCCTCGCTCACGCACCTGAAGCAGTTCCCCGTCGACCACATTAAGGTGGACCAGAGCTTCGTGCGCGATCTGGACCGGGACCCGGACAACGCAGCGATCGTCGCGGCCGTGATCGGCCTCGGCCAGAACCTCGGGATGAAAGTCACAGCGGAAGGCGTCGAGACGGTGGAGCAGGCGCAGCACCTTGCGGCGATGGGCTGCGACGACGCCCAGGGCTACCTCTATGCCAAGCCGATAGCCGGCGCGCGCGTGCCGTGGTTGCTGAAGACCTGGGACCCCGACGCTTTCGTCGGTCGGAAGGTCCCGGCACGCTCAGCTTGAGGGTTCATCTCCGTTGCCGGAACCTCTCCGCATCGCAGTGTTAAGGATCGCTGAGGGTGAGTTCCAGCCTGTCCGCTAGTCGGGACGGGTGGCCTGCCTGTTACGGTAGCGTTGGGCGCAAAGCCGAAGGTCCGGTTTCGGGCCGAGACCTCAAAGTCTGCATCTGGCGCATAGCCGAACAAGCGGGGTGTGCGATTTCCCAGATCCGAGCAGACATTCGGAACGCTGCCGCTCGCGGTTCAGATGGGGTGGTAAGCGGCAGTCGATACGATGTCTCGGAGCGTACGCTTCTTACCCGGCAGCCATTCGCATAAGGGCGGCTTACGGAACCAAATTCGGCCTGGGCGGGCATTCTGATCGTGCTGCTGATCATCGGTCCGGACTCTCGGCAACCGCGAGCAAGCCGATGAACACCGTGAGCGTAGATCCCTCGAAATAGGCCTCAGCCATTAATGTTTGGCAAAACGGACCGTCCGAACGCCTCGATGAAAGCCTCCTGGCTCGCGCCGACCTGATGGACGATGATCTCGGCAAAACCCAAAGCGGCGAGGTCGGCGAGGGCCATCCGCAGCGACCTTAGAGCGCCTAACAGAACGGCACGCTTTGGTCGGTGAGGCGTTGGTTGGGTATGGCTCGCCCTCTGCTTCCCGACGATCTCTGGACCGAGATCGCTC
>NZ_LMQV01000021.1 GCF_001425465.1 Methylobacterium sp. Leaf456 | reverse complement strand
AGGATCCCATCCTCAGGCTGTCCGCCGTGGCCGCCTGATCATCCTCGGACCCTCCCGAGGACCGGGGCTCCTACACCACGTCACGGGACACGACCTCGCCTTCCGCGAGGACGACATCCTCACCCGCAATGCCACGACGGCTCAGAACCTCGCCCTGCTGCGCCGCCTGGCCCTCGCCATCCTGCGCCAAGACGCCGCCAAAGGCTCCCTGCACACCAAACGACAGCTCGCCGGATGGGACGACGACTACCTCGCCGACCTCATCAATCAAATGCGATAGCCCTGCCTTCCTGGTGGGGTAGCTCACCTCAGCCGCCTGGCGTCCAATCGATCTTGGGCCGCTGCGACAGGATCCGCTCGAAGTAGTTGGCGACAGCCTGCGCGCCATCTGAGTGCATCATGCCGACGGGATGCGCGAGGTAAGCCCGAGCCAGATCGAGCGGGATCTCGCCGGCCTGGAGCGCGCCGAGCACGGCGTCGATGAATGCGTCGTTGGCCTCGTTGAAGTCACTCGACAACTTCTTGCGGTCGTTCAGGGCTTTGATGGGCATGTCAGGGTGTCCGTGATCTTTGGCAGTCGCGGGCCGAAGGCCTGCCGACCCGAACGCGAAACGCCATCGCGCACGACATACTCGCGGGTGACACCAGCTTGCAGATCGTGCGCTGCCTAGACAGCTAAGTCATTGAGAAGATTGGCGCACCCGACACGATTCGAACGTGTGACCTTTGCCTTCGGAGGATTGGGGACAACTGTTTTCCCGTGATTACCCGAGCTTGCATGAGCTTACTCGTCATTACCAAAGCGCTGGCGATGCTTGCGAAATTCGCTTGATCGGCTTTTCCCTTGATTGCGGCAGATGGTGGCGGTTTCCGCCCCCGTGCTTCCGCAGTGCTTCCGCAGACGCGAAGGGACAAGGCGTGCCGAGGATCACCAAGCGGGTCGTGGATGCCGCGGAGCCGAACGGCCGGGACTACTTCATCTGGTGCGACGAGTTGCCGGGATTCGGCGTGCGGGTGTTCGCATCCGGCCGGCGCAGCTACCTCGTCCAGTACCGCGCCGGCGGCCGTAGCCGGCGCGTCGCGCTCGGCCTGCACGGTGCCCTGACCGCGGACGAGGCGCGCCGGGAAGCCAAGTCGCTTCTTGGCCAGGTGGCCCGCGGGGAGGATCCGGCTGAGGATCGAGCCACACGCCGGAAGTCGATCACGGTGGCCGAGCTGTGCGACCGCTACCTCAACGCGGCCGACAAGGGCCTCGTGATGGGCAAGCGCGGGAAGGCGAAGAAAGCGTCCACCCTCTACGTCGATCGCGGCCGGATCGAGCGCCACATCAAGCCGCTGCTCGGCAAGCGCCGCGTCGGCGAGCTGAGCCAGCCGGACGTGCAGCGCTTCGTCCGCGACGTGCAGTCCGGCAAGACGGCCGACGTGGTCAAGACGGGCTTCAGAGGCAAGGCGGTGGTCGAGGGCGGCCCCGGCACCGCGGCGCGCACCGTCGGGCTCCTCGGCGGCATCCTCAGCTTCGCGATCGGCGAAGGCATCATCACCGCTAATCCGGCGGCCGGGGTGAAGAAGCCGGCCGACCGCAAGCGCACTCGCCGGCTCTCTCCTGAAGAGTTCGCCGCGCTCGGCCGGGCGATGCAGGAGGCGGAGAACAGCAGCGAGGAGCGATGGCAGGCCGTGGCCGGTGTCCGGCTCCTGGCGCTCACCGGCTGCCGCCTAAGCGAGGTCGTGCGGCTGCGCTGGTCCGAGGTCGATCGGGCCGAGCCCTGCCTGCGGCTCGAGGACAGCAAGGAAGGCGCTTCCGTCCGGCCGGTCGGTGGGGCCGCGGTCGCGGTGCTGGACGGGCTGCCGAGGGACGCCGCCTCGCCCTTCGTGCTGCCCGCGGCGCGGGGTTCAGGATCGTTCGCCAGCCTTCCCGATGCGCTGGAGCGGATCGTAGCCCGCGTGGGCTTAGAAGGCGTCACGGCCCACACCCTGCGCCACTCCTTCGCGTCGGTCGCCGGAGACCTCGGCTTCAGCGACTCGACGATCGGCGCCATGCTCGGCCACGCCGGTAGCACCGTCACCAGCCGGTACGTTCACCACCTCGATGCGGTGCTGCTCGCCGCGGCGGATCGGGTGGCTGAACAGATCGCGATTACGCTCGATAAATCCAAGACTTAGGACCGGATATCAATCGTGCCAAAAATTCGGCTACCCATGCGATTTCAATAGTGCCTGTGTTTGGAGAGTGGATTTTTCTTTATGCCTCTTCTCCTATTGATCGGGCCATCAAAGCAGCCGATGGGTCTGCCTTGCCGAGTTCAGCAACATATTGGGTGTAAGCCTCTACCTCCATCGGCAGGATCTCCCTCAATTTAACTGAAGTGGAGATAAACTTTGCGCTTCGCCCTTTTCTACGCATCTCTAAATCGACATCAGCTGACCAAACAAGCATTTCACTACCAATAGACATAAAATTTATGTGAATACCTTTGCGAACCCCGGAAAGATCCACATCCTCATCTAGTTCGACATCGAAAGTGAGCGGAGTCATTTCCGGGTCGTTGATGATTATGCAGTGAGCAGAGGTAATAAGGTTGGCCTGTTTTAAAAGCTCCTCATAGCTAATTCTTGTGTCTTCCGGAGCGCTTGCCATCTGCATTATTTCCTTAAATTTTGCCGCTATTGTTGCGTCAAAATCGACAACGTGATTGTCAAGCTTAACCATAGCACTAAGATCCGCAAAACGAAGAGGCGGCCGTCTTTCTGTGCGTATTTCAATTGAAAACCCATCGGTGGATGCAGCTTGAGCAATTTTGAAGTAGTTTAGCCACTCTGTTGCAGTGAATTTGACGCCCTCTTCCAGCGGCTTCATCCTAAATTTCACACTCAATTTCTCAGGTGACATTTTGCATACAATGTCAAGCAGATCGCATCGCGCAGCAATAGCGCCAAGTTTTTTCAAATCAGCAACTGTTGGGGCCTCATAGAGATGACCATCTAGGGTAACAGGACTCGCGAATCTATCTTTCTTGATTATTATTTTGCAAGTCGAGCGCGGCGCTGGAGAAACGGTTATTTCACCTTCAGCAGGTAGGTTGCTTTGCTGTATTTCTATACCAAATCTTGTTTCCCGCTGATCTACAATTTTTGCCGGGATCTTGGTGCGCAATCCCAGCATAACGTCCGTAAATTCTTCAACATCGTTTAGTTTCAAGTTCATGCTCAAACTAAAAGGAGTACCTTTGTACCCTAACTTGCGCAACTGGTCGCTTTTCTTCGCTACATACGCGGCCGGATCAGATCCACAAAGTTCTTCTAATTTACTCCGCAAAGCTGGACCTGTCGGAGAAATTTCAACCCCAACCTTGCTAGGGATCATATATAGCTCCGCATTGTTGACAGATGGTCGCCCGGCGGCTTCTTCAGATCGAAGCTTTGCCAGAACAGTTGCTAAATTTTCATCGATTAAATGTATCAGATACGACTTTCCAAATCTGCCGCTCGGATGGATTCTGAATACATATATAAACGTTGGGCCCAAATCTTTTGCTAGCTGCTCTATCGATGACAGGCGCAGCTTAATCCTATCTCTTGTGACTTTGATTGTCTTAACCTGTACGCGACACGATAGCGGTGCAGGCCTAGAGTCCAACCCAGAGCTTTGGGATCGATTCACCCGCGCGTTGACTGCAAAGTCGTATCCAGCTCGATCGTTGCTAGTTTTATTAGCCACAAGCTTAGCGTTAGCGCATATCAAGCTAAACTTTGCCTCTCCTACTGTTCCTTGTTCATCGTTATCAAGATCGTCTTTTTGCGAGGAATCACCCGACATTGCATCACCTCAAATATTTATCGATCTATTTTGTTCTTTTTAGCCGCACTCCTGGCCCCTCGCCGTTTTCCTCGATAAAAATAACACCGGCCGCTTCGAGGGCAGTACGAAGCTTCATCCCTGTTTCGGCGCGTCCGCCGATCAAGGCGTCCACCGATTCCAGGCGCGCTATCGTTGGTTCCGAGACACCCGACGCCTTTGCGAGGTCGCTCTGCGACCACGCCAGAAGAGCGCGGGCTGCCTTGACCTGACGAACGGATAGCACGCGCGATCCTTTTGATAGAATTTCTATTGACAGGCGGGCTCGGCAGATTGATAGATATCCTATCAGAAAGCCGCCGTTCAAGCAATGCGGCCGCCGCCTGAACCTGCGCGCCAGCGCAGCCCCACGCACGTCCGATCCCCTTCAGCCCCGGAGATCCCGGTTATGGCAACGCCCCCGCTCGCCCCGCGTCCGGCCAAGCGCCCGCCCGCGCCTCACCTGCACGCCGCGCCCCTGCCTCTCCTCGAGCCAGAGTTCGACGCCGGGCCGATCATCCGTGCCACGCGGCCCGACACGCCCCACGTCCGTGCGCCGCGCCTACTGGACAGCCTGGGCGAGCTGGTCGCCGGCCTGGTGCTGATCGTGGGCGGCGTGTTCGCCTACGGCTTCATGCCGATCGGGTGAGGGGGCGCCAATGAAGCACGCTCAGTTCCTCTCCCCCGGCCCTGGCCCGGACCTGCGCCAGCGCGCGGCGGCGCTGCGTAACAACATGGCCCGCGCCGCCCCGCCGAAGCCTGGGCCCGCCATGCCTGCGCCCGCGACGGTGGCCGCCGCGGTCGAACTCGACGCGCTGCCGCTCGCCGAGCTGCTGCACGTCCACGACGTGGCCGCCCTGATCGTCGAGGTCTGTGCCGCGATCGGCTGCCAGCCACGCAGCCTCGAACGCGGGCCCGACGGCGCAGAGCAGTCCACTCCGGCCGGCCAGCTGGCCGAGTGGCACCGGGCGGCTTGCGGCGCCCTGATGGATCGCTGCATCGAGCGCCTGGAGGCCATGGCCGAGGCTGCGCACCGCGGCGGTGCGGCCGAGGTCCCGGCCGACCTCGCCGAAGCCCTGCGGACGAGGCTCTGAGCCATGGCGGAGATCATCAGATTCCCGACTTCGCGCCGCATCCCGGCCACCGCCATCCCGCGCGAGCGCTTCGAAGAGCTGGCGCAGCTCAGCCTCGATCTGGTCGATCAGATCGTGGCGCTACTCGCAGAATGTGAGCCGCCGCCTGACCGGCTCGAAGCGGAAGACGTGGCGGAAGTTGCGTTTCTCGAAACATTTGGCGGCTGTAAGCCAGATATAACGCGGTAGTTTCCATTATCGAAACAAATCGCCGTCTAGGCTCAATCTGCGAAATCAAGATTGACTGCTGAATGCGGCAAATTCTGTCTTGACTTTGCTCGGGTTGCGGCGAAAACTATAGCGTAATCTGGCGGACGGGACGGCCTTTGGGCCCCTCCGCCCGGCCTGTTCGGCCCCGTCGCGGAAGCCTCCCAGCGACGCACGCACGAGCAGGGCCTCCGAATGGCGCCCGATCATCTTTCTTGGGAGCGAACCCCGTGGAGCAGCACGCTCAACCCGCCCGTGAGGGGGGCATGATCTCGGCCGGCCGTCCGCCGCGCCCACTTCGCCGCTGGGAGGCGAGCAGGTACCTCAAGGACAGCTTCGGCATCGACGCGGCTGTCTCGACGCTGGCGAAATACGCATGCCTCGGCGGCGGGCCGGAATTCTACAAGGCGGGCCGCCAACCGCTCTATCCGATCGACCGCCTGGATGAGTGGGCGCTGGCTCGCCGCGGCGAACTGGTGCGCTCGACCTCGGAGGACCGCCGTGGGTAGGGCCGCGAGACAGCGCAAGCTGCAGCGCTTGACCCGCCGCTGCCAACCCGTGCTCGACGATGACCGGCGCTTCTTTGAGGAGCAGCCAAATCGTCAACACCGGATTCGCTGCGCCTCGCCCGCGGAAGTGGACGTTATCGCCGATCAACTCGGCCGACGCCCTGCGCAGTCGGGACGGTGGTACGCGCACGTCAAGCAGGTTGAGCCAGGAGTGCGGTTGCGCGCCTTCTCCTTCGGCTCCCTGGATCTCGACACCGATCAGCCCGAGGACGTTTGCCGCGCCGCCTATGAAGGTGCCGTCGCGGGAAACCCGCATCGGCAGCGTATCGAGATGCGCGCCCGCCTATGGGCCCGGAAAAATGCGCCCGGGGAAGCCCAATGAGCGTCGGTGCAAGCGGCACCGATCGACCTCCACGACCGACCATGCCGCCGTTCGCGGGGTTGCCGGACCTACCGGCCCTGCGCGAGCTTCAGGGGCACCCGCACTGGGTGGCCTGGGAATACGTCTGGAAGCCTGAGCGCGGCAAATGGGACAAGCCGCCCGTCAATCCGGCGACCGGCTACGCAGCACAGTCGAACAACCCGGCGACCTGGGCGCCCTACAGTCGCGCTGCCGAGTTCGCGGCGAAGCGCGGCATGGCCGGTGTCGGCTTCGTCCTCGACGGCCAGGGCGAGCACAGCGGCATCGATCTCGACGGTTGCCGGGATCCGGACACCGGCCGGCTGCAGGCTTGGGCTCAGGTCGCCGTCGATTTCGGTGAGACCTACGCCGAGGTCAGCCCCTCAGGCCGCGGTCTGCGCTTCTTCGTGAAGGGGAAAATCGACGGCCGCAAGATCGATGCGGCTCAGGTCGAGCTTTACGCCTCGGGCCGCTACCTGACCGTCACGGGCCAGCACCTTCCGGGGACGCCGATCGAGATTCGCGAGGCGCCCCGGACGATCGCCTACCTGCAGGAGCGCGCGGACCAATTTCGAGAAGCGCAGCGGGCCGCCGCCGAGATGGCTCGCACGGCCGAGCGCGGAAAGGCTGAGCGGCGCGGGGACACCGGGTCGGCGGAGAAGCCCCGGCGCGAGCGGCCCGCGGGCGAACGAAGCTTTTGGGAAGCGGTGAAGGACCGGGCGCTCGCGAATTTGCCGGCCTGGGTTCCAAGCTTGTTTCCGACGGCGCAGCGGACCTCGGATGGCGGGTACCGCGTCAGCTCGCACGACCTGATGCGCGATCTGCAGGAAGACCTCTCCCTGCACCCCGAAGGCATCAAGGACTTCGGGATCCACGACATGGGAGACCCGAACGATGGCGGTCGCACCGCCATCGACATCGTCGAGGAGTACCTGCCGGCCCGGACGCCAGCCGAGGCCGCGTTCTGGCTCTGCCGGCAGCTCGGCGTGCGGCCGGAAGATCTCGGCTGGCGCGGCGAGCAGCCGGGCCCGCAGGCCAGCCAGGAGGAGCAGAAGGCCGCGGCGGCGTCGCTGCGGGCCATCCCGTTCGGCTGGTGCGATGCCAGCGCGATTCCGGTGCGCCAATGGGTCTACGGCCGGCACTACGTGCGGAAGTTCGTCAGCGTCACCGTGGCGCCGGGCGGCGTCGGCAAATCGAGCCTCGCGATCGTCGAGGCGCTGGCCATGACGAGCGGTCAGGGGCTTCTCGGCGAGCTGCCGAGCAGCGTGTCGAAGGTTTGGTACTGGAACGGCGAAGACCCGATGGAGGAGCTGCAGCGCCGCGTCATGGCGACGGCTCTGCATCACCAGCTTGCCCGCGAGGACATCGAGGGGCACCTGTTCGTGAACTCCGGCCGCGACACCGAGATGGTGCTGGCCGAGCAGACCCGCGCCGGCATCACAATCGCCGTGCCGGTGGTCGAGGCGGTGAAGGCGACCATCCGCGAGAACGGGATCGACGTGGTCATAATCGACCCCTTCGTCTCGTCGCACCGGGTCAGCGAGAACGACAACGGGGCGATCGACCGGGTCGCCAAGCTGTGGGCGCGCATCGCCGACGAGACCGGCTGCGCGGTCGAGCTGATCCACCACGCCCGCAAGACCAACGGCGCCGAGGTCACCATGGAAGACGGCCGCGGCGCGGTCGCGCTTCTGGCCGCTGCGCGATCCGGCCGGATCCTGAACGTGATGAGCCCCGAGGAGGCGAAGCAAGCGGGCGTCGAGCAGCGGCGCCTGCACTTCCGGGTCGACAACGGCAAGGCCAACCTCGCGCCACCGCCTGAGGGCACGTCCTGGCTCAAGCTGGCGTCCGTGACGCTCGGCAACGGCTTCCTCGGCACGGACGGCGACAGCGTCGGCGTCGTGACGCGATGGAAGTGGCCGGACCCGCTCGACGACGTGTCCGTGTCGGACCTGCGGGCAGCTCAGCAGGCCGTCAGCAACGGTCGCTGGCGAGAGAACATCCAGGCGCGGGACTGGGTCGGAAAAGCCATCGCCTCGGCTTTGCAGCTCAACCTCGACGACTCCGCGCACAAGGAGAAGGTCAAGCGACTGCTTCAGGTCTGGACGGCCTCCGGCATGTTCGTCGTGACGACCGGTCTCGACGCAAACCGGATCGAACGCGCGTTCGTCGAGGTAGGCGAATGGGCAAGCGCATGAGCTGCAACACCACCCGAAAAGGTGTGGCGATGCAGGTGTTGCACCTCGTGCCACACCACCCTGAAAAACAGGGTGATGCAGGGTGGTGCAGGTGTTGCGGGCCACACTGCATCACCACCCCACCCCCTAACGGGGGGTGTGGGGTGGTGATGCGCTTTGGTGTGGCCGAGGCGGGTGTGGCAGCCCGAGCTGCATCACCTCAACACTGCCGACCGGCGCGAAGCCCGCGATTGCGCCGAACGAGCCGCGGTGCTGCGTCCGCACCGGGCCGACATCCCCCCTTCCAAAATTCGCTTCCAGTGCGAACGGCGGCCCCCATGCGGTTGCCGCCCCCTGGCCCTGAAGCTTTCGACCCTCCCCCTCCCTAAAAATCGGAGAGCCCCGATGGATCGCTCCAATCAGACCGCTGCCGCGAACGAGGCTGTTCACGAAGCGCTGGCCTCTCTCATTCGCGAAGGCCACGACCGACAGGACTTGAGCAACGTCCTGATCTCCTATGCCCTGACGATGATGGTCGAGACTCACGGTCGGCAAGAGGTGGCCCGGTATCTTTACCTGTTGTCGCTGAAGTTCGCCGATGATGCGCAGCCTATCCCTGGCACTGTGCGTGTGAAGCATTGACGCGCATCTTCGCTTTGCCTAAGCTCCCAGCCGTCATCTGCTCGACAAGCGGCATTCACCGGCGGACGCCGGGTCTGCACCTCGAGCAGTGGCCGCTTCGACGAACCGGCGGATGCCGGGCGGCAAGGCACCAACCGACACGATCAGCGACGCGCCCGCTTGCGGGGCTGCTCGACGTGTCTGTCGCTTTGTCAGATCGAAGTTGGCCCCATGGAACTCAGCACAGTCTCCGCCCCGCTCGAAATCAAGTTCGCGAGCAACCCTGATCTTGGGGAGTTCGAGGGCTACGGCTCGTTCTTCGGCAACGTCGATGCCCATGGCGATATCGTCCAGCAAGGCGCCTTCGCGTCGTCGCTGGCTGAGCGCAAGACGGCCGGGCGCGGCTTCCCCGGAATGCACCTCAACCACGGCATACCGGAAGCCGGAGGCGAGCGCGGCGTCGGTGTCTGGCTGCACATGGCCGAGGACACCCGCGGACTGTACGTCAAAGGCCGCCTGTCCGGCATGAACACCGACCGCGGCCGCTACCTGTTCGAGCGCGTCAAGGATGGCGCGATCGGCGGGCTGTCGATCGGCTACATGGTCCGCCCGAACGGCGCATCCTATGCCTCGGCAGCGGCGGGCGCGATCCGCACTCTGTCGGCCATCGACCTGTTTGAGGTGTCGCTCGTCGATGAGCCAGCCAACCCGCTGACGCGGGTCGAAGGCGTGAAGCTCGCCGGGGTCCGCGACCTCGAGTCCATGCTTCGCCGGGGCGGCCTGTCGAAGGCGGCGGCGCGCCGCGTCGCGGACGCCGGATGGCCGGCGCTGAGCCGCACCACCCCCGAATCCACCCCTGCGGCCTTCGATGTGGAGGCCCTTGACCGAGCGCTTGAGCGCCATGCTTCCGAACTGAAGGGTCTCCTCCGATGAACCGTCGCAACCTCGTGTCCGGCGGCTCCGCCGGCTTCCTCTTCACCGTCCCGTTCGGCGCCCGGCCGGCGCTCGACAACCCGGAGAACCTGGGCTCGCAGCTCATGGAGCGCCTGGACACGAACCACCGCGAGGTGAAGGGCGTGCTCGGCCGCGTCGAGGAGCGGCAGGGCAAGGCGGATACCGCCCTCGGCAAGATCACCGAGACGGCCGAAGGGCTCGGCGCCCGCATGGACGAGCTGGAACAGAAGATGGCCCGGCCGAGCGGCCTGCCCGGCGGCGCCGTCCAGACCTGGGGGCAACGCTTCGTCGAATCGGACGAATACAAGTCCGCCGAGGGCACGCGCGATCGGCAGGGGCGTCGCTACAGCGCCACGGTCGCCAGCACCGAGGCCGAGCACAAGAACATCCTGTCCGCCTCCGGCTCCGGCGGCGCGCTGATCCCTGCCGATCGCCGTCCGGACGCGGCGTCGCTGCTCCCCTGGCGCGCGACCACCATCCGCGACCTCGTGGCGCCCGGCACCACCACCAGCAACGCGGTCAACTACCCGCGCCAGACCAGCCGGACCAACGCCGCCGCGCCCGTCGCCGAGGGTGCGCTCAAGCCGCAATCCGACATGGCGTTCGAGGAAGTGACGGCGCCCGTCCGCACCCTGGCGCATTGGTTCTACTGCTCCCGCCAGGTGCTCGACGACGCCCCCGCGCTCGCTTCCATCATCGACCGCGAGGCGCGCGGCGGCCTCGCCGATGTTGAGGACGGGCAGATGCTGTTCGGTGACGGCACCGGGCAGAACCTGCTCGGGCTCGTGCCGCAGGCGTCGCCCTTCGTGAAGCAGTGGAACGCGGGCGGCGGCTCGCCGCTCGATGTGCTGATCCAGGCCATCGCGCAGGTCGAAGCCAGCGAGTACGCCTGCGACGGCATGGTGCTGAACGCCGTGGACTGGCGTCGCCTGCAATCGCTGAAGGACGGCCAGGGCCGCTACATCGGCAATTCGCCGTTCGAGGAGTCGGTGCTCAAGCGCATCTGGCAGACGCCGGTGGCGGCCACGAACCGGATGCCCATGGGCAAGTTCCTCGTCGGCCCGTTCCGCACGCAGGCGCAGATCTTCGACCGGCTCGGCGTCGAGGTGCTGGTCTCGACCGAGGATCGCGACAACTTCGTGCGCAACATGGTGACGATCCGCGCGGAAGAGCGGCTGGCCTTCACGGTGCAGCGTCCCGCGAGCTTCGTCTACGGCGACCTCTCGACCTCCCTCTCGGCGTGAGGGGGCGGGCCATGGTGGACGACGTGATGGTGCGGCCGGTTCGCACCTACCTGGAAGGCGCGTTCCTCGTTTCGCCCGAGAGCGAGCCGTATCCGGTGAGCCGCAGCCGGGCGCTGGAGCTGCGAGGCAACGGCCTCGCGACTTTCGAGGACGCGGCGGCCGGGTCGGAGGGCGAAGAGGCCCCGCCTGAGCCGCCCGAGCCCGCGGGCGATCCGGCGACCTCCAAACCAACCGGGCGGCGCGGTCGCCCCCCCTGACCGTTCAGCCGGGCCCCCGATCCCGGCGCGGGCCACTCGGCGGTGCCCGAGACAACACCGAGAGCCGGCGGCCGGACCCCTCCGGTCGGCGCGGCCGGCACCCCTTCCGTCCTCACCTCTCGCAGCGGGGCCGTCATGGTCGCCTTAAATCGCGTCATCGACGAGACCGTGTTCCGGTACACCACCGAAGGCGCGGAACAGGCCAAGGCCGCCGCCGAAGGCGTCGCGGCAGCAAACAAGAAGATCGCGGGCTCGGCTGACGGCGCGGCGAAGGCGGAAAGCGGACTTGCCCGTGCCGAGGAGAACTCGTCGGCCGCGGGCAAGGAGGTGGTGAAAACGACGGAAGTGGTGACGGGCCGGCGCATCTCGGCGCGGGCGGCCACCGAGCGGCTTCAGCGGTCGCTCGACATGGAATATCGGCTGTCGCAGCAGTTGGCGCAGGCTCAGAGCACGCTCGGGCGCGCCTACGAACAGGGCCTCGTCAGCCACGAGCGGCAGACCCAACTCTTGGGCCTCGCCAACACGCAGTTTGAGATCGGCGTCGCGAGGGCGAAGAAGCTCGCCGAGGCCAACGACAATTTCGGTAAGAGCACTGGGATCGCCTCGCACCACGTCAACAACCTCGTGGCGCAGCTCTCGGACGTGGGCGTGTCGCTCCAGGGCGGGCAGTCGCCCTTCCTCGTCATGACGCAGCAGGGCTCCCAAATCCTGCCGATCCTCGGCGAGACGGGCGTGATGGGCGCGGTGCGCGGCGTCGGGCAGTTCATCGGCCGGTTCATCACCCCGGCCACGACGATCATCGGCGGGCTCACCGCAGCGGTCGTCTACGGCTACGGTGCTTGGAGCCGCTACGACGAGGAAACCCGCAAGTCCCGCATCACCCTGGAAGGGCTTGGCCGCGGGCTCGGGCTGACCACGGACCAGTTCGAGGCGCTGGCGACCAGCGCTGCACGGGCGGGCAACATGACGGCGCGCCAATCGACGGCGCTCGCTCAGTCCCTCGCCGCGACGGGCAAGATCGGCCCGGAGAACATCGGTCGCCTCATCGCCATCTCGAAGGACTTCGCCGCGACGTTCTCGCTCGACCTCGACACGGTGCGGGAGAAGCTCACCAGCGCCTTCGGCAGCCTGGACGGCATCAAGCAGCTGAACCAGCAGCTCGGCTTCCTCGACGCCAAGACGCAGCAGTACATCACCGACCTTTATCAGCAGGGCCGGGCGCAGGAAGCGCTCCGTCTCGCCATCGAGAAGTTGCCCCAAGCCCTGGCGCGGCAGGAGGATGCGCAGGGTCTCGTGGAGCGCGCGTGGAAGGCCATCAAGAACGCCATCTCCGACGCGGACCACGCTGCGGGCCGGTTCCTCGACCGGCTGACGAAGGGGCCGGCGCCCGAGGACAAGATCGAGGCGCTGAAGCAGCAGGTGAAGCAGGCGCGCGACGAGCTGCGCAACGCGGAGGCCGATGCCGCCGCGGCGGACGCAGCGCGCCGCGGTCGCGAGGCCCTTCAGACCATGAAGCGGCCTGGCCTGGAAAACCTGCCCGGCAACACGATGGTGGAGAATTTCCGGTTCCCCGACGATGCAGGGCTCAAGACGAAATCGGCGGCCCTGACGGAGCTTGAGGCAAAGCTCGATGCCGCCCTCAAGAAACAGGCCGATTTCACTCGTGAGCAGGAAAAGGCCGCGCAGAGCAGCGCCCTCGAAAAGAGCCTGAACGACAAGTCAATTGCACTGCAAACGCTGCTGAACACCTTGCAGCCGGGCTCCGACGAGTTCCGCACCTACAGCAACTATCTGAAGGACATCAACGAGGCGATGAAGGGCGGCGACACCGACCTCAAGCGGCGCCTCGTCGATATCCGCGACTACACCGAGCTCCAAAGCCGGCTCACGCACGCGGTCGAATCCGGCACCAACGCCGAGGGCCGGCGGATGACGGAGGCCGAAAAGGCGGCCGAACAGCGGGGTCTCGACATCACCGGCATTCGGGCGCGCACCACCGAGGAGCGTGCGTCGCTCGCGTCGGCGCAGGCAGTCGCGCGCCAGCGCGGGCAGCTCGTCACGCAGGAACAAGCGCTCGCCGACGCGCAGCACGCCGCCACGCTGGTACGGGAGCAGGACGCGCGGCAGCTGCAGGACATGCTCCGCGAGCGTCAGGCGGAGGGCGCGGAAATCCGCGAGCAGATCAGGCTCGTCGGCGCCGACGCCGAGGTGCGGGCGGTCGCCATCGCGCGCCGCCGCGCCGAACAGGAGATCGTCCGGGACGGCAAGGATCTGCACAGCGAGGCGGCGCAGGCGGTGATCCGCGAGGCCGAGGCCAACGCCCGGCTCGGCGTCACCCTCGACAGGACGACCGAGGCGCAGCGCCGGATGCAGGACGCGCAGCGGCAGCTCGGCGACGAGTTCTCCCGGTTCTTCGACAACATCCTGATCGCGGGCCAGAAGGTCGGAGACACCTTCAAGGGGCTCGCGCAGTCGATCGCGTCGAGCGGTCTGCGCGCGCTGCTGACGGGCCAGGGGCCGCTTGCCGGCATCCTCGGCACCGCGGGCGAAGGCGGCGGCCTGGGCGGGCTCCTGGGCGGCAAGGGCGGCTTTCTCGGCCTCGACCTGTCGGACCTGCGCAAGACGTTCGCCTCCGGCTTCGGCGAGGGCTTCGACCGCACGTTCGGCCCGTTGCTCGAGCCGGGCAAGAACGCGGCCGGCGAGAGCATGGGTTTCATGAGCACCGGGCTCGGCAAGGGGCTGGCATCGGCCGGGATCGGCGCGAGCGTCGGCTACAGCTCGGCCTCGCCACTCGCGGGCGCACTGTCCGGCGGCCTCGCCGGCCTGATGACCGGCAACCCGCTTCTCGCGGCGGCCGGTCCCGCGCTCGGCCACGGCGGCGTGATCGGCCGGCGCCGCTCGGCCAACGACAACCCCAAGCCCGAACCGGAGACGCCCGCAGATGACCGCGATCAACGTCCTCTTGCAGCGTGACGCGGCCCACCTCGTCACGGATGCCGCGTGGTACGACCTCGACGGCGTGGTTCGGCACTTCGCGCCCAAGGCGCAGGTGGTGGGCCACTGGCCGGGCGCAATCGCGACCCGGGGGCCGGGGCTGGCCAACGCGCTGATCGCAACCGAAGCGGGCCTGCTCTTTCCCGACTTCGACGCCTTCGCCGAGGGCGCGCCGGCCTTCCTCGCTGAGTGGTGCGCCCGCGAAGCCGGGCGGCTGTCCGAGTTCGAGGAACAGGCGCACGTCGAGATGATCGCCGTGGGCTGGTCCAAGGCCCGCAATGCTCCGCGGGCGTTCGAGGTTCAGTCCAAGGATTGCGCTGGACTCGCGGCCGCACGCGGCGTTGTCCTCGCAGAGTGGGAGCGCGCGGGGGGCGCCTTCGAGTTGCTGGAAGTCGAGGCCGGCTATGTGCGGCCCATGCCGGCGCTCGATGCCCTAGCGTTCTACGGCGTGGACCCTGAGGCGGATTTCGACGCCCTGCCGTCCGTCGCCCGCTACGCGACCGGCCTGATCTGCGCCCAACGCGAGATGCGTGAACCACTGCTGACGGGCGAGGACCCGATTTGCTTCGTAGGCGGCTACGTCATGCACACGACCGTGACGAAGGACGGCGTGAGCACGTCGAAGGGCGCGAGCTTCCCCGATGTGGCGGGCCAGCGCATCCACGCGACCCGCGGCGACATGGTGGGCGCCGCCGCCGGGGCGAATCTCCTGAAGCTGCCGGCACGGCCGGGCATGACGCGACAGCAGCGCCGCGCCGCAGAGGCGCAGGCCAAGAAGGGACGCTGAGGATGGCTGACACGCGAGAGGTGCCGATCGTCTGGGACGACCCGGCGGAGAGGGCGCGCGCCGAAGGATTGATCCAGGGCGCCCCCGAGCTGCGAGACTACTTCGTCGGCGGCATCGACGATGCGGTGAAGCACGTTCTGCCGGACATCGCCCGCGGCGCGCTCGGCGGCACCGCCCTCGAGATCGAGGCGGCGCTCGCGAAGCGGATCGCCTTCACGATCGCCAACCTGCGGCGCGAGATGGGCGCGAGCGGGGATCAGAGCTTCCTCTACCAGGCGGGCTTCCTCTGCGCCTGCCGCGCGGTGCTCGGCCGGTTCCTGCAGCAGCAGACCATGTTGGGGGAGGCGATCGAGGCAGCCCGCCCGCAGCCCCATGCCCTGGCGCTCGGGAGCCGAGCGGCCTTGCCAGCATCGAGCCTGCCCGGTGGGCTTCCGAGCTACCTCGCAGGGCAGCCACAAAGGTGCGGGATTTCATTTTCTTTCTGTGGAACGACCACCCGTACCGGCAAGGCGAACCGATCAACAACGAATGAAGAACGAACCGCGGAGTAGCTCACAGGAAGCCCGCTGGCGCCCGCTTTTTCAGGCGTTTGGTAGGACATTCGATTTATCGGAACGCCAGCCAGCGGCCCGCTAATCGCATCTAACGGGCAATCTCGACTTGACAGGGGTATGGACCGTCGCAGATATCTAGACCAGAGCAAACAGCTCTAAAACGACAAAAGCCGGGGTCACGACCCGGCCTTTGTCTGAACCGCAATTGGCCCTGGAGAGGCTTGCGGCTGTCGTCTGCGACACGTGCATCTTGCGCGATGGCGATCGCATGTCAAGTTCTTCGGGGCCTCGTCGAACGAGGTCCTACCATGTTGAAAGCCGATCGCTCGCCCTGCCACCGTCTTACTTTTGAGGAGGCGGTGCAGGTGCATCTCCGGCTCATGGCCGGTGAAATGTATAGCCGCATCGCGGCCGATTACGATGTGAACCAGGGGCGCATCGCCGACGTGAAGTTCGGCCGCCTGCATCCGACTAGCCGCGACGAGGCGTTACGGCGCTCTCATCTTTAAGCTGACCTGCTGGCCAGTTCAAGGACTACCGCCCCGCCCGGTTCGCCGAGGCGGGGTTTTTCTTGTCTCCGCCTGAAAAAACCTGCTCTGCCTGCTGCGAATACTGTTGACGTGTCCAGTATTCGAAAGTATATTCATTACATAGACAGAGAGAGACGGAGCAGACAGATGGCCTACAAGATCCTCGACACCAAGACCAAGCAGGTTCTCGCCACCAACCTCACTCTGAACCAAGCCCACGCGATGGTGCGAGACGGCCGGGGCCTGATCTACCTCCCGGCCTAAAGGGAGGGGCCTCCGGGCCCCTCCTCCCACGGGGCACATGCCGCGCAACGAAAGCTTGACGCCCCAGCGTGACGCTGCCCCGTCAAGCCGTAGCCGGTGATTCCTCCCCGATATCCCCCGCCTCGCGCCCTCACCTTGACCGGGAACCGACCCGGTGTTTGTTCTCTTCTTGTTCTCATTGGCGAGCAGGAGCGACAGGCATGGCGACGGCAGCGCAGGTGCAGACGATCGCCGACCTGAGCGAGGCAGAGTTGCACGCGCTCGCCTACCTCGAAGCGGCCGAGGGCGACGCAGAGCGCGCACTGGCCTTCGCCGTCGAGGATCTGCTGCGGGCCGAAGACGATCTTGCCGTGGCCCGGCGCGCCATCTCCCACGGCTACGTCCGTGCCGGAGCGATGCCGGCGCCCGCCGACCGCGCTTGATGGCCGACGCGATCCCGTCGCGCCTCGCGCTCGCTAATAGCTGCGCATCTGACTATCAGAACGGAATCCGTCCAGGGCGCACGCGCTCGACGGACGTATCACCGGTCAAAAACGCATTCGCGCGACTCTTTAAATCAGAAATTTCCGAGGCAGCCGCCTTAAGGTCTATCTCCTCGAAGCCGCTTCGGCCTTGCGTGATAAAGATCATTGCATCTTGGATTAGCACGCGGCGAACGAAAGCTGTAGATCCCGGCATGGGCCGCGACTCAGTCATAAAATCAAATGCCGATCTATTGTCTAGAACGACTTCAAGCAACGTATGGCTGTCGCTTTCGATCCAAAGATCCAGTCTTTCGTCAAGGTGCTCGACATTGTTTCGCGCGTTCCTGTCGAATATTACAGAAGATGAATCTATATTCAGCGCGCTGACGAGCGCCTCTCCTCGTGCCCTTGCTGTTGGCGATCTGTGGGCATTGGGTGACGACACCATTTTTGAAACCATCGCCATGTGAGTCAGGAAGGCGTGGATGTGCGCCCAGACATAGCGGGACTGTCGGGTATCAAAATCCGCGAGCAGAGCGCTTACCGCCCCGTAGTGCTGCTCAGCGAGGGCGCACTGGATCAAAATTTCTTCGACTAGGACGTTCCGTTTGAATGGATTGAGGCCGCCAACCATCGCGCGTCGTTTTCCAGGCACGGGCGTCAATTGCGGTCCCATGCTTCCGCAGCGCTTCCGCAGCCCCCTCAGGGGTGGGGGTGAATACCAGCTAAGTCATTGAGAAGATTGGCGCACCCGACACGATTCGAACGTGTGACCTTTGCCTTCGGAGGGCAACGCTCTATCCAGCTGAGCTACGGGTGCTGAACACCTTCGTGAGTAGCCCAACTGGGCCGCTCGCGCAACGCCGCTGAGCGGGGGAAATGAAAATCCTGACCGCTCAAAGGGATGAACGCGCGGCCCTCCTCAGGCAAAGGTCACACGTTCGAATCGTGTCGGGTTGCACGGGCTGGTTGGGGCGCGCCGGCTGTGCGCGTGGGGGATCGTGGTTGCGGCGCTGATGCGGCGCACGGCGTGTGCCGCTGATGTGCCGCCTGATCCGTCGTCGGCACAAGCACGGCGCAGGGCAGGGACGATGAGTCGAGCGTCTACAACGCGCTCAACCGGCTCCCTCTGCTTGTTCTCGCGGCTCGAGCAGCACGTCGCCGAGTCGCTTGCGGTCCGTCGTGCGGATCCAGTCGCCGTGTCCGGCCGAGCTGCGGCCCTTGACCAGCGCGAAGGCTGGGGACGGGCTGGTGAAGGCGATGTCCTTCGTCAGACGCAGGCAGCCGTCCTGCGGCACGAGCGCGTTCTCCGCGACGAGCTGCGCGCGCAGCTTGCGAACGTTGGCGGGCAGGCTGTCGGTCGGATTGGCGTTGATCAGCGAGTCGGCGCGCAGCACGTAACCGTCGCCGATCATGTCCAGATAGGCCTTGTGCCCGTCGCTTCGCGGCTGGGCGCTCGTGACGAAGCTCTGAGCCGAGGCCTGATGTGGGGCGACGGAGGCAGGCTGCACCGGCGCCGCGAACTGGCCTGGATCCTCGAAGAACGCAAAGCCCAGCGCCTCCAGCACGTAGATCATGTTGCCGAGGAACGTGCCCATGCTCGCCGTCTCGGCCTCGGGTAGCTTGGAGCCGGTCGGCGTCGCGCGATTGGCGAGTTGCACCTTGCCCTCGTTGCGCGTGAGCAAATCCCAGACTTCGCGCTCAAGCCACTTCACATGGGCTCGGGTCAGGTTGTCGTCCTTGTTGGTGAAGATGATGAAGCTGTCGAAGGCAATCGGGAAAGGGGAGTTCTTGTAGCGCGCGACGAAGTCGTCGCTTTCGCCGACGTAGACCTCCGGCAAGTCGTCGCTGCCGCTGCTGCGGATCAGCAGGTCGATGCAGGAGCGCGAGAGCTCCTCGCGAGCGAGCGCCTTCTCGAAGTAGGAGCGCCTGCCCATCACGGCCATGCCCCACCAATTGTCGAGCTCGACCGTGCGCAGCGAGCGCGGATCGTCGCCTGTGATGAAGAGCTTGATCAGGCGCCCGGTGACGCGACCCGCTGCCATCGACCTGTCCCACCCTGCATTCCGCATCCTACGATCTGCATAGGGCATCATTCGATGGCTTGGTGTCACGTCCCGGCAACCGCACCGTGAAATCGCTCAGGCCACCGGCCGCGTCCATTGCCGCCAAGCTTGCCCGCGTGACACAACCGCCCGCGGGAGGATCGGCATGCTCACGGGCGAACTGCGCAACAGGATCGATACGGTCTGGAACGCCTTCTGGTCGGGCGGCATCGCCAACCCGCTCGAGGTGATCGAGCAGATCACCTACCTGCTGTTCACGCTGACGGCGGAGGAGGCGTCGAAGAACAATTTGCCGGATGTTGTTGCGCGGTGGGCGGAGCGGGCGGGGACGGAGCGGGGGCGTGCGCGGACCGAGCAGAGCTTTTGTGTGTCGAAAATGGAGATCGCGGCGGCCGACTACGATCTGTCGCTCAATCGATACAAGGAGGTGGTGCACGAGGCCGCGGAGCACCGGGCACCGAAGGAGATTATTGCGGATTTGAAGGCGTTGGAGCAGGAGATTTTTGAAGAATTGGATGAGTTGGAGGCAATGCTGTGAGCGCCTCCAACAGATTCATCGTGCTAGGGAAAATTGCCAAGCTTGTCAAGCGCGTGGCGCATGATCGACGCAATATTCACGTTTATTCCATATCGAAGCACGAAGGCTTTGTCAGAAGCGATGTATATTTAAAAAAAAGAGTCCATAGCGAAGACACGTCCAATTATAAAGCCGTAACACCCGGAGATTTTGCTTTTTCTCCTATACACCTAGACGAAGGATCCATCGCTTTAGCATTCGAGCCGGCTCTTATAAGTCCGATGTATAAGGTGTTCGAGGTCGACCCCTCTATATGCGACAAAAACCATCTTATCCGAGTGCTAAAAAGCCGAAAAATGATCGCTTTATACAGCTCTCTTGGCGACGAGTCTGTTCACCGCAGAAGATCTGTCCCGTTTGAGCGCTTGTCAAAGTTGAAAATCTACCTCCCAGCGCTCGACGAGCAGCGGCGGATCGCCGCGATCTTGGAGAGGACAGACGCGTTGCGCCGGAAGCGTAAGCGCGCTCTGGAGTTGCTTGGCGGACTGACGCAGTCAATCTTTTTAGAGATGTTCGGCGAGCCTGTCGAAAATATTAGAGAGATACCTACAGCACATTTACAGGACGTTGTGTCTGTGAATCGAAAAATTACTTACGACATTCTGAAGCCAGGCCCAGACATCGCCGATGGCATTCCGTATGTTCGCGTAGTTGACATGCGAGACGGCATGATCGATGCCAGCGCTCTTAGGAAAACAAGCCTAGAAATTGCTCAGGGATACAAGCGATCCACCCTAAAATCTGGCGATCTTTTGATCTCAATTCAAGGCCATGTTGGTCGAACGGCGATTACGCCGCCCGAATGTGCGGGAGCAAATATAACACAAGACACGGCTAGGCCTGCAATCAACGGAGCAGACACAGAATTCGTGAAGGCTCAGCTTGAGACCAAGGCCGCCCAAGACTGGATGGCACGGCGAACAAAGGTCGTGTCCCTTGGCGTGGTGTAGCTCACTGAGGGCCACCACGATCAACGGCCAGGGCCGGATCGGTCAGGCTGCCAGGGTTGGCAAGCCGACGAGGGGATCATCGCCGATCGGGGCGATGCTTTCCAGGGTCATGTAACGGGCGCGCTGGACCGCCCACTCGTCGTTCTGTTCGAGCAGGGTCGCGCCGACGAGGCGGG
>NZ_LMQV01000020.1 GCF_001425465.1 Methylobacterium sp. Leaf456 | reverse complement strand
GTGGAGCGATCTCGGTCCAGAGATCGTCGGGAAGCAGAGGGCGAGCCATACCCAACCAACGCCTCACCGACCAAAGCGTGCCGTTCTGTTAGGCGCTCTTACTCGGACGCCCGAGAGCGGACGTTCTGCGACCAACCCGACCCAGCCGTACAGACTGCTATGATGGCCGCCCAAAAGCGGACGTAGTCGTCAGATCGACCCGCTCATTTCCCCTGCTGCAAGCCGCCGTCCTGCTCACGTGATCCGGTACCTGTCGGCGGCGCGGATTCGTCCCGCGGCGGATGCCCGAACATGGCCTTGTAAGCGCGGCTGAAGGCTGCCTCCGACTCGTAGCCGACGCGCAATGCAACCTCTCCGACACGCGCCTCGCGGGCGATCAGCATGTCCCGGGCAAGCGTGAGCCGCCACTCGTTCTGGTAGCGCAGGGGCGAGCACCCAACGAGCGCCGCGAACCGCTCGTAGAAGCTCGACCGCGACATGCCGGCCGCTTCCGCCAGGGCCTCGACGGCCCCAAGGACGCGACGGACGCTCGTGCATGACCTTCAACGCCCGGGCGATGCGGGCGTCCGAGAGCCCTCCCAGCCATCCGGTGGTGTGGCCGCGCCGTACCCAGGTCCGAAGGGTGCGGATGACGATGACGTCGATGATCCGCGAGATCATCAGGGCCGCGCCCGGCTCGTCGTCGGTCACCTCGACCATCAGGAAGGGTACGATGCCCTCCAGCCACCCCGCCCCCTCGTCGCGCCGGATGTGGATGCGCCCGGGCAAGGCCGAGACCATGCCGCGCAGGGCGTGAGGATCGAACCAGAACCGACAGACAATCACCGAGGCGTGCGAGGCAGATGCCACCAGCCTGTCCCCACCGAGCCCGTGGGGGAGAAGCACGAGATCGCCCGTGTCGATGACGACGCGCTCCCCGCCATCGCCCTCGACGTCGAGCGAACCCTCGGCGACCACGAGGACATGGGCGGCCCCAACCTCCGAGTCCAAGCTTCTTGACCGCTCGACCTCATGGGACCGGACGTGGTCCCCGGTGAGCCGGATCTGCGCCAGGACAAGGGAGAGGAGATCGCCGGAGGCGACGCTTGGTCTACCCTCCTGAGGAACGGTCAAGTTTTCGAGCGATCCGGTCATGGGTGGCATCGGCGTCCGTTTGTAAAAGTACCTTCCGAAGCGAGGCATATTCCCCTGGAAAGACACCGCTTTCACGAAGCCCGGCGTTTCGGTCGCCGGCGTCACCCGTGTGATTGCCGGTCGTGCCGATTCTCCGCCTCGCCGCGCATCCGAAGGGAACGTCGATGACGACCATCCAAAGACAAGGCCGTGACACTTCGCGCTGGCTAAGCTTCTATTACTTTCTCCGTGCCGGGGTTTCCGTCGGCTGGGTCGCTGCCGCCTTCACCATCGGAAAGGCCATGCCGCCGGTCGCCGCGGCGCTCCTGGTCGCCTATCCCGCCTGGGATGCCGTCGCCAACCTCATCGACGCGCGTCGCAGCGGCGGTTTGACTGCCAATCCCAGCCAGGCCCTCAACGCGGCCGCCAGCACCGTCGTTGCCGTCGCGGTGGCAGTCACGCTCGGATGGGGCATGCACGCGGTGCTTGCGGTGTTCGGGGTCTGGGCGATCCTCTCTGGCCTGCTGCAGCTCGCGACCGGCGTGCGGCGCTGGCAGGCGGGTGCCCAATGGGCAATGGCGCTCAGCGGAGTTCAGTCGGCCCTCGCAGGCACCCACTTCATCTTCAAGGCGAACGGTGCCTCGACGCCGGGGATTACGGACATCGCGCCCTACGCTGCGTTCGGCGCCTTCTACTTCTTGGTCTCGGCCGTATGGTTGACTGTGGCGCAGGCGCGGAAGGGAACGACGGAACGGACGGCATGAACCTTCGCGGCGCCGGCGGAACGCTCGCATCCCGCGTCGATGCCGCCGGCTGTCTCCAATGCCTCCGTCCTCGGCGAACGGGCCGGGGGCGCCCGAGACCGGACTGTGACACGGCGGTGCAGGATGACCCGTTCCATCGGCTGCGATCATTCGGGGCCGCCTGCGGGACCGCCCGGGGTCGCGTCGAGCGTCATGGCCGCGAGGACGCGCTCCCGATGGCGAGGGGCGGTGAAGCCTAACAGCGCGGTCGCGGTGGCCGTCCCCACGGCGGATGAGAGCCCTTCATCCGCAATCTCGCCCGCGATCCAGAACGACAGGCAGCCGCTGAACGTAATTGCGATCTGGTCGGTCAGGATGGCCCGCGCCCGCCCGCGAAGATCCTCGGAAATCCCCGCCAAGTCGCCGAGCGCCAGTTCCCAGAGGGCACGCGAACGAAGCCGCACTACTCTCGGTTTCGGGCCGGCCGTGCCGAGGGAGCCCACCACGGCCTTGAAGACCACCGGATGGTCGAGAAGGCAGGCGGTCGCGGTCCAGCGTATCTCGAGGGTCCGGTAAATGGCGTCGTCGGCCGGTGCCTCCGCTCGGAATCGGGCTTCCATGCGGTCGATCACCCAGCCGGAAAGTGCCTGCGTGATCGTACCCTTGCTGCTTGTCATTCGCCGTTGAGGAAGGCTTGAGCGACTGCATCGAAAAATCGCTCGCAGGCCACTAGACGACCGGTCTAATTGAAGCTATGTCCTGGCCATGGCTCACGTCAGCGGCAACACCGACACCCGGCAAGGCATCCTCGATACCGCCCACCGCATCGTGGGCTCCAAGGGATTTTCGGGCGTCGGCTTAAACGAGATCCTGGCCGCAGCCCGGGTTCCGAAGGGCTCGTTCTATCACTACTTCGGCTCGAAGGAGGCCTTCGGCGAGGCGCTCTTGGCCGACTACTTTGAGGTGTACCTCGCCGACATCGACGCCACCCTCGCCGAGCCCGGCCTCAGCCACGCCGACCGTCTAATGAATTACTGGCGTAAGTGGCAGGCGACGCAGGGCAGCATCGACTACCAGCGCAAGTGCCTCGCGGTGAAGCTGGCCGCGGAAGTCTCGGATCTGTCCGAGCCCATGCGGCTGGCCCTGAAGGCTGGCACCGCCGGGATCATCGACCGCGTCGCAGGCGCCATCGAGGCGGGCGTTGCCGAGGGGTCGCTGACCGTCGAGGGCGAGCCACGCGCGACGGCCGAAACGCTCTACCACCTGTGGCTCGGTGCCAGCCTGATGGCGAAGATCGAGCGCACCGACGCCCCGTTCAACGCTGCGATGCAGACGACGCGGCGCATCCTGAAGCCGCAACGAGCCTGACCGGTCGAGCCCAAGGCGAAGCTCGCACTGATCGTACAGAAATTCTAGACGACCAGTCTACTCAGTTACGAGAATGGAGAAGACCATGACCCCGCGAACCGCAAACCCCTTCGCCCCCTACTTGCTGCTCGCCGAGCTCGGGGCCGCCCTGTTCAGCGGCACCGCCGCCTCTGCCGAGGAACGCATCACCCCGGAGATCATCGGTGCCGTCCGCATGACCGGCCCGGCGATGGTCCGCCCCGCGGACGCGACGCCAGTCAGGGCCGAGGATGCCCAGGCGCGCGAGACGAGCACCGAGCGTTCAACCGAGAGAATGGCGGCCCGTCACAACTGACCCGCCCGCGACCTTCCGAACGACTACTCCCCCACCGACCCCGGAGAACGACGATGAAGATCCTGATGGTGCTCACCTCCCACGACCAGCTCGGCGACACCGGCCGCAAGACCGGCTTCTGGCTGGAGGAGCTCGCCGCGCCCTACTACGTTTTCAAGGACGCTGGCGCCGAGATGGTCCTGGCCTCGCCCAAGGGCGGCAAGCCGCCCCTCGATCCGAAGAGCAACGAGCCGGGCTTCCAGACCGACCTGACCCGGCGATTCGACGCCGACGCCGAGGCCAACGCGGTTCTGGCGGACACGGTCCGGCTCGACGGCGTCAGCCACGAGGATTTTGACGCGGTGTTCTACCCCGGCGGGCACGGTCCGCTCTGGGACTTGGCCGAGGACGCTGCCTCGATCAAGCTCATCGAGACGACGCTCCGGGCTGGCAAGCCGGTCTCTCTCGTCTGCCACGCCCCCGGCGTTCTCCGTCATGCCAAGTCGCCCAACGGCAAGCCGTTGGTCGAGGGCAAGGACGTCACCGGCTTCACCAACACCGAGGAGGAGGCGGTCGGCCTGACCGAGGTCGTCCCGTTCCTCGTCGAGGACGAGCTCAAGCGGAACGGCGGCCAATTCTTGAAGGCCGGCGACTGGGAACCCTACGTGGTGGCCGACGGCCTGCTCATCACCGGGCAAAACCCGGCCTCGTCCGGTCCGGCGGCCGAGCGGCTCATGGCTCATCTCCGCCAGGCCTGAGCACCGATGGCGCGAGGCGGTCCGGTGCCACCTCGCGCCATGAGCGGTCGTACATGACCGTGCTTATCCCGGTGGTCGCCCTGAGGGCGACGTTCTTCGCGGAATGCTACCGTATCACCCCGGCGGCGGACGGCGGGCTCCTCCTCGTGCGGTTCGGCAACCTGCTAGCCTTATCTGAAGGTCGAGGGCGCCCTAGGCCGGCAGGAGCCCCGAGGCGCGGTAGCCCTCGATCAGGGCGTCGAACTGCGAGACATCTGAACGGCTCCGCGCGTAAAGCTGCGCGCCGGACACCGCGGCGAAGATCGCCCGGGCCCGCGCCTCGCTCTCCTTAGGCTTTACCGCCCCCGCCATGACCAGCACCTTGGCGAGCCAGGCGACGTTGACGTCGGCGAAGACCTGCGCCTCACGCTGCACGGCCTCCGGCAGGTTGGCGTACTCGGCCGACATGAAGCTGCACAGGCACAGCCGGTTTCCGTCCTCAAGTGACCGGCGGAAGGTACCCGGGTAAAGCCGCAGGCATGCCATCGGGTCGCCGGTCGTCTCCAGCATGGCATCGAGCTCGACTGCGATGTCCTCCCAGTAGCGCCGCGCCACGGCCGCGCCGAGATCAGCCTTGCTGGCGAAGTGGTGGTAGATGCTCGCCGCCTTGATGCCGACCTCGGCGGCGAGGTCGCGGTAGCTCAACCCGCCGTAGCCGTGCGCCTGCGCGGTCTTCCGCGCCGCGGCCAGGATCGTCTCCCTCGCGTTCGTGCTCACCCCTATCTCCGTCCCGCAATCCAAAACCTGCCAACCGTTAGTTAGGGGTTGACGGCCCAAAAATCTAGCTCTAACTCCCTACCTACCGAACGTTAGGCAGGTAAAGCAGCCATGACCCAAGACATCATCTTCTCCGACGCGACTCGGCTTGCCGAGCTGGTCCGCACCAAGCAAATCTCGCCCGTCGAGGTCGTGAAAGCCCATCTCGACCGCATCGAGTCTGCGCCAGCGCAGACGGTCTCGGACTGGCTTGCACAGGGCTATCGTGGGCTACGCGTCATGCGATGCCCGGAATGCCGCCGTGAGACTTTCCTGACGTGGAAGGATCTGGACGCCACGCCGAACGACGACGTGGTTGCGGTGGCGCACCGGGTGCGCTGCCGAGAATGCCAGCAGCCTCCTGCCGGGCTCCCTGTCATCACCTACAAGGACGCCGCTCAGGCTACCCAGCCCTCACTGCGACGGCATAGGCCAGAGCACCAACATCAAGGTTTGATGTGCCAGTCGCCAAGCCACGTCGATGCTTGGGCCTATCTCCGCCGCTCAGCCATCCGCCGGACAATCGGCAGCGTGGCGCGGAAAGCCTCACGGTCGAGCGCAACACCGAACGGATCGGTGAGGATTACGCTAGTGCAGCCGCAGCGCGCCCATTTGTCGGCAAGGCACATAGCGCTGGCGGGAAGGGTGCGCGTCGCCCGGAATGGCCCCCAAGGACTGTCCGCCGTGATCGTGTAGACCCGGGTCGAGCTCACGATAGGAGTGGTTTACCAACCAAGCCGGCACGCTCGAGAATCGTCGCCTCGCCTTTCGAAGCCTTGGATTATGCAACTTTAGTCAGCCATTCGGCGCGGACAGTCAACTCGGCGCGATAAACCTTCGTCCCGGCTTCATCGCGGACGGTGATCAAAAACTCGCGACCGGCGTTCCGTGTCGCCTCAAGCTGACCGATCTCGAACAGCGTCCTTATGGCCGTTGCCGCGATTGCCTCGGAGCCGTCGAGAACCGTCCCGTAATCGTCCTTCGTGGGATATCCGTCCTGCACATCGAAGAAATAGCGTGGCATCGTGGTGCGATCCCATCATTTGTGTGTTGATGATGAACGCACGAATGATCACTCGGTGTCCGATCGGGTGATTCTTGGTCTGATATCGTACGCTTTATGCCTTTAACAACGGAGGCCTTAGCCATTACCGACACAGCGACGAAGCCGAAGGCAAAACTCACCAAGCTTGGCGCCGAGAAGCTGATGCCCGAAGAGCAGAAGCGCCGCTTCACTGAAGTCGCACAGGCGGCCGGAGCGAGCGAGGATGAGGCGGCGTTCGATGCGGACCTTATCCGGATCGCGAAGTCCACCCCCCAACCTGATGCGCCTTGATGATGTCAGGCGCCGTACTCACAAACCTGCGTCAACTCTTTGACTAGTTCCGGCCCGTCGAATGGCTTAAGCATGAGGCGAGACTGCGCAAAGCGGTCAGGTAGCATATCGGCATCATAACCAGTAGCAAAGCAAAGCGGAACCCCGCGCCATTGCAGCTTGTCTGCAAGTTCAAATGACGACTCGCCCTTAACGTTTATGTCGAGCACTGCAATATCTACTTTAGCATATGCACCACTTGACACTACCTCTTTCAAATCAGCAAACGGCCCGATAACTATCCCGCCGGCCTCTTCGACTGCGGATTGCATTTCTTGAGCGATAAAATATTCATCCTCCACTATAAGGATGCGCCTATCCTGCAAGGCTTTGCTGTTCCTCATGGCAAAATCCTAACAATTGATAGATGCCGGTGCGGTAGCTCTTGATAGCCCGCACGTCGATAACATAGATCGCGGCCCCGTGATTGAGCGGGTGCCGTGGCGTATGTGCGAACGGTATAATCGCCAAAAAATACACAATCGCCTTATCGGCAGGCCGTATGCCTACATACGTGATTCATTGCGTCGCGCTGCAGCACGTATCCCGCGGTTTTGATGTCGGCTTTTCTAAGCCGAGTTCCCGCCAACGGAGACCGCATAAATGCCTGCAAAATCGCCGGCCGAGAATACCTCTCTCAGGCGGGTGGAGCGGGAGATCGTTCAAGGCGAGATCAGCGTCATGGAGCAGCAGGTGGTCATTCATGGCCTCCGTTCGGGAGGGCTTGCGACGGTCGCCGCGGAGAGCGCGTTGGATCAGATGGAAACGAGATTGGTCGGGTTATGGGCGCGCCGCGCGGCGCTTATCCACGCGTCCAATCAACCGGTGCCAAAGGGCAAACTGCGATGACAGAGGTAGCGACAAAGCTGAAGGCCAAGCCCACCGCCCCGTCATGTAGCGCGGCGTCCTCATCTCGAGCCGCGTCGCCCAGCCACGCCGCAGCCGCTCCAGCCCGGTCCGAGCCGGCAATACCTCAGCCCGCGCCGTAGCCGCCTTTCGCGTTGTCCGTTGAGCTATCAGGCGGGTTCTGCTCGTAGCCGCCAGCCTCTGGCCCGGCCTTCTTCGGTTTTACCGTGCTGGGTGAGTGCGGCCCGGCGGGCGATGGCATCTCTGGTGCGTTCCCCTCGCCCAGCGGTCGGCCAGGTGGTTGGGAGCCGACGGCCTGGGTCTTCACGCTGTGGTCTTCGGACATGGCACACCATCCTCAGTTCGCTTCGATGGAGGAAGGGGTAGCTGCAGGCAGAGTTCCGAAGCGGCGCTGCCGATCATGTGGAACACCCAAAACGCAGAAACGGCGGAGCCTGCGCCCCGCCGTCCAAAACCTCAGTCCGGTTATCGCCTCGTCAGAGGCCCATGAGCACGTTGGCCGAGCCAACCACCGTCATGGCCACGCCGCAGGCGAACACGCCGATCATGCCGTAGGAAAACACCTTCAACATCATATTATCCACTGTCCAGGTGCCGATTAGCAGCGGTAGCCGCCTGAGGTCTGGCCGTACTGCTTGACCGGGAAGTGCTGCTGGTCGGCGTTGCCCTCGGAGGCCGAACTCTGCGGGCAGCTCGGGTAGGCGTAGGTCGAGCCGGCGGAGCCGTTGATGGAGCCCGTGGTCGTCGCGTCGTAGGGCATCGTCGAGGTGTAGCGTCCCTTGGGGGCGCCGTAGTCGAAAGCCAGGGCGGACGAGGCCGGAGCAGCAACGCCGAGAACAACAGCGGCGATGGTGGCGGCAATACGGGTCTTCATGAGGTTTAAACAACTCCTTACGCGGTGATACCGGCCGATCCAGCATCGATTTTTCTTGCGTAGGAGTGATATAGGTACGGCCTAGCCGGCGTGACGTGCCCCCACGCACACAGTAAGTCGGATTAACTCCATCCGCTTGTGTGCGAACATGGCTCGCACGATTTGTCCCCCAAAGAGCCTCTGCATCGCGGCGGCGGAGCAGAGTTTGGCAGAAAGCTCACCCGCTTCCAGCACGAGGTGCCGGCACCGCCTCAGCTAGCTGGGGGCAGCGCCTTCAGAACAAGATTTGTACGATTAACTACAATTCGATGGCACTGGCGAGGAGCGGGGGCGTTAACGTCTGATAATTATGTATTTGTGAGCCCCCTAGAATGCCTGAGAATATCTCGCCTTTTTCAATCTCGGCAAATTGCAAAGGAACCTCCCGAACTGCCAAGCGCAATGACGCTCAGAGCGCCATGTGCTTAGCAGACGATTGGGACGAGCTGGGCTGCCTGGAAATCACGATAACCGACGGCAGCGGGATAGCTCGGGACCGGCCTGAATTTCGCGCCAACCTGCGCTTGGTCAAGCGCCTTGGGCTTCGGCCTATGGTGAGTTGATCGCCCTCTTTCGAGGGAAACGACCTAGAACCGCGTGGGTGGGTCCCAACGGATCGTCCGACCGCCCCGGCGCGGACGCACTGGTCCTTCCGACGCGCGCGAGAACAACATCAGCACCGACACAAGCGCCGCCGCCAGCATCGCAGCCAGGAAAACCTCAAACGTCATGATGCCCTACCCCCTGCCGGTCGTTGCCGGCTTGAGGCGATTATTGCCGTGGCAGCGGCGGATGCAAGCTTAGCCGCTGCGCGGGCTCGTCCGGCCCACATGGTAGAGCGTGGATAGAGTTTATCCGGGGGGCTGTAGCGCTTGCTGTATAAGAACGCGGCGGAGAGCGCTCAGTGGCCACAGGGGGGCATGAGCGCCGGGCCTGCGCCTCAGGCTGGGGCGCCCCCATCGCCCGGTCGCCCTCGACGACCTCCAGGGCCCGCAGGATCGCATTCGCGGTGGCGTCGGCTATGGCGATGATGTGCGGGGCGAAAGGCGCTCCTACTCGAGACCCGTTGCGAGGCCCCCACCCACCGCAAGCCGCCTCGTCGGCAGGACCGGAGGCGGAGTCAGCATCCGCGGCGCTCCGCCTTCAAACGACTGCCGCGCCTGGCGAGCACCGACACCACCGATGAGCGCCCGCTGCCCGACTTTGGCGCCATAGGCCCCGATCCCGGCAGCAAGACCGCCGACCTTGAACGCGACCATGCCGGCCAGCACGTCGAGCGCCTTCGCGGCCGTGCCTGCCGCCACGCCGGCATTCGGCCTCATCTTCCCATCCGGCCGCAGCGTGGATTGAAGTGCCCCCGAGAACCGCCGGAGCTGTCCGAGTTCTTCCGGACTGAACAGCTCGCGCCCCAGGCCGGCACCCGGCCCATCCGTGTAGGCTCGCACGTCCTTCGCCATCTTGGCCGCGTTGGCGCTGCGATCCGTGAGCCGCTGCACCGCCGCCTGCCGCAGCATCGACCACTCGGCTGATTTCTCGCCAAGTAGCCCCTTGGCCGCCTTCGCCTCGTTGACGGCGCCAACCCGAGAGCCCGGGACGCCGGAGCCGAACAGCGACGAGGCGATGCGGTTCGGATCGAACCCGGCGCGTTCGAGATCCTGCACCCAGGCCGGCGCAGCGGTACGGGCCGCCTCCGTCTGCGAGACGGTCGCCCGCAAGCGGTTGAGCCCGGCGCGCTGCTCTGCCGTCAGGAAGGGCGCCAGCGACTTCCCCTCACCGCGCAACAAGTAGTCGAGCCGGGACGCGAGATCGCGACCGTCGCCGCCGACGTACCGCGCAATGAGCGCCTGTTGCGTGGCCTGCCACGTCTCGCTGTCGGCGCCGACGGCATCCCGCAGGCGAGCGAGCGTCTGGATTTGCCCCGAGCCGACCCGGCCCGTCGTCGTGCCGAACAGCATCGTAACGGCCTCGTTCGGCGAGGCGTCGCGCTCCACGATCCGCTGAAGCCGTTGGCCTGCCACGTCGCCGGGACCGCGCGGCGTAAACGCCTGCTTGTATTCGCGGAACAGGCCCCGAGCCCGGCGCATCGCTTCCGCCGGCCCGGCATCCCCGGCCGGGAAGGCGTCGCCCGCCGGCCCAACGTCGTCGCCCAGACCCGGAAACGGCACATCGGCCGGGGGTGCCGACGGCGCATCGAACGGCACGTCATCGCCACCACGACGAGCCACGGCGGCATCGTAGGCCGCCACCCCATCGTCACCACCCCGGCCGAGCGCGCGCGCCTCCGCCGCCTCGCGCAGCGCGGCCCGGTCGAGGTTCGAGCCCGTGACGCCGTAGCCTTCGAGATCGATCGCGATGCGCCGCGCCTCCCGATCCACCTGAGCGGCGAAGTCGGCGTTTTCATCGGCCGTCCGTTCGGCACCGCGTCGAGCCCCGGCCGCGCCTTCGTCCGCCAGCCGCACGGTCGGCCGCCCTTGCCGCTCCGCGCGGATCGCCTCCCGCACCCGGTCGGCCACGTCGCGTGCCGAGGCGCCCGCCATCTCGTCGCCGGGAAAGAACCCCTGCTCGGCCAGCCGCACGCGAAGCTGATCCCAGGTCGGGGCGTCCCGACGCGCCAGCGTCCCGCCACCCGGCACGTACAGCCGGTTGAGGTCCGCTGCCCGCGCTTCGTCATCGAGCGGAATGCCGCCATTGCGGGCGAGGTAGCGCGTCAGGCTCTCCGGCTCGCCCTGGCGCGGCGTCTGCAGCGGGATCGCATCCGGCGGAGGCGCCTCGGCACCGCGCCCGGCCGCCGCAGCCGCATCGTCCCCGAGACCGGCAGGACCGCGATGAGCACCGCCCGACCGGAACAGGCCGATTTCCGCCATGTCCTGCACATGCCGGTCAAAGGCATCGCGCACGGCCCCGAGCGCCGCCCGATCCGTGCCGTTCTGCCCGGTGGCGCCGTACAGGTTGGAGATCCCCTTGCGGATGAGGTTCACCTGTTGGAGCGTCGGCCCCTCGCCGGGGCGGAGCCCGAGTTGCCGGCCCATGCCCTCAATTAGGTCGAGCGCCTGCGCAGCCGCCGGAGTGACGGCCGGTGCAATCGGGTTTTCCGGCCCGAGCATCTGGCGAATGCGGGGTCCGGCCTGAGCGAAGGCCCGAGGATCGAACGCTCCCGCCACCGCGTCGAGATCGTCGTAGGCTGCCCCATAGGCCGCCCGAGCTTGCCCCGCCGCGTCCCGCGCGCCCTGGACGGCCAGCGTTGCCCCGTCGAGCACGTCGGCAGGCCCGGAGCCCCGAACGGCCGCCAGCGCCCCGCCCTGCGCACTCTCGGCCTGCCGCACGTCGTCGGCATATCGCCCGCCGACCTGTCGGGCCCGATCCGCCACCGCCTCAAAGGCGACGGCCGGGTTGTCGATCATCTCGCCGCCGCGCGCAGCCATCGCCTGAAGCCGACCGCGGGCCGCATCGATCTCGCCGGCCTGTCGAGCCGCGAAGTCGTCGCCGATCTGCTGCGCCCGCCTGCGCAGCCTCAGGGCGATCACGCGGCTGTGCTGCGGCCCCCGCGGTGAAGCCCTCGCCGACGAGCTGCACCGCGCCGAGCGCGACGCCTCGCGCCTCCCCTTCGCGCTGGCCGCCCTCGACGCCCTTGCGGCGTTGGACAGGCGCGCTGTGCTTGGATCGTTCGCAGCCCTTCACCGTCACGCCTGAGGAGACCCACATGCTCGTCGAGATCGGCCCTCACACCATCAACACCGACCATATCGTCAGCATCGAGTCGCCCGCCGGGTCTGAGGATCAGTGGATCGTCACCCTCGTGACGGGGAAATCCGTGACGGTCGATGCAGGCGGGTTCTACCCCGACAGCCTCTGCGGCGTCGTTGTGCCGGCACCGCCTGGGCTCGTCCTCGTCGAGGGGTTCATGCCGGGTGAAGGCGAGGCGAACCAGAGCGTTCGCTACCGCCATACGCCAGTCATCGCGTTCCGGGTCACCATCGCGACGGACGCGCCCACGCCGATCAGCCTTCCCCTCGACGACGGCGTGCGCGCGCTCGTCGCCCTTCTCGTCTCAATCGAGCGCAACCCGTCTGGCCCAGCCGCCGACGCCTTCCGCGCCGCGATCCGCCGCCGCGGTCAGAACCTCGTCGATACGCTCGGCCCGGCCTCCCTCGCCAAGGCACTGGCCTGCATCCGAGCCGGAGATCGAGAGCGCGCCAACGACCGCGAGGCTGTCATCACCGCCGCTTGGACTGGCCTCGTCGCGTAGAACCCCGTTTCCATCGCGCATCGGTCCGTGGATTTCAGGAGTCGCGCATCGGCAGGGTGACGGCCGCGATACCATCGGCGTCGCTGGTGAGCCACGACAGGGCAAGCAGGGTGAGTGCGCCGAGGAGCATTAGCCCCGACACCCCGAGCAGCAGATCGGACAGGCGGGCCTGGAGGGTGTGCGGGCGACGCTTCGGGACGGGACGGCGCATGGCGATCTCGGCTGAGCTGAGGGCAGGACGGCGGGCGACCCTCAAGGGCCGCCCGCATCGTTGATCGCGCGGATCAGGCTTGCGCGGCGGGGCGAGGGGCGAACCGCAGCACCAGCGCCCCAGCAGCCATGCAGAGCAGCGAGCCGGCGAGCACCCCGACCTTGGTCTCGGCCTCCAACTCGGGGCTCTGCGCGAAGGCGAGCAGCCCGATGAACAGGCTCATGGTGAAACCGACGCCGCAGAGCAGCGCGACCCCGTAGACTTGCATCCAGCCGGCGCCCGCGGGACGCTGCGCCCAGCCGAGGCGCACCGCGGCTACCACGAAGCCGAACACGCCGATCTGCTTGCCGAGAAACAGGCCGAGCGCCACGCCGAGCGTCACCGGGTCGAGCAGCATATGCGGGTTGAAACCCACGAGCGAGACGCCCGCGTTGGCGAAGCCGAAGATCGGCAGGACGAGGAAGGCCGACCACGGGTGCAGCGCGTGTTCGAGGATGTGTAGCGGCGAGGTCGGGTCATCCGGACGGCCGACACTCAGCCGCAGTGGGATCGTCAAGGCGAGTAGCACGCCCGCGATGGTGGCGTGGACGCCCGACAGCAGCACGAAGCCCCACAGGATCAGGCCCAGCGCGAGGTAGGGCCACAGGCGGCTGACGCCGGCCTTGTTCAGCCCGTACAGCACGGCGAGCGTCGCGGTGGCCCCGCCGAGCATCGGCAGCGACAGGTCGGCGGTGTAGAACAGGGCGATGATGATTACCGCACCGAGGTCGTCGAGGATGGCGAGTGCGGTCAGGAACACCTTGAGCGACACCGGCACCCGCGGGCCGAGCAGCGCCAGAACGCCGAGCGCAAAGGCGATATCGGTGGCGGCCGGGATCGCCCAGCCGCGTAGGGTCTCGGGTGAGTTCCGATTGACGACGGCGTAGACGAGCGCGGGCAGGATCATGCCGCCCAGCGCTGCCACGCCCGGTAGGACGCGGTCGGACCACGTGCGCAGCCGCCCGTCCAGCATCTCGCGCTTGATCTCCAGCCCGACGAGCAGGAAGAACACCGCCATTAGGGCGTCGTTGATCCAGTGCAGCACCGAGAGCGGGCCGAGATAGGTCTTGAGCGCGGCGAAGTAAGCCTCGGCGAGCGGTGAGTTGGCGACGACCAGGGCGAGCGCGGCGCTCGCCATGAGCACGAGGCCGCCACCAGCCCCACTCGTAAGTACGGCGCGCAAGGACGATAGGGGACGGCGGGGAGAGGCCATGGGCACACGCTTCCTGCCGCTGGCGGCCCGACCAGCGCAGTTCCCTGCCGGTCCAACCCGGACCGTGCACCCAGGCGGGGCTATTGCATCGATCGCATTGCCCCGCAACCTGCCTCCTCGGCTTTGCGACTAGCGCGTCGTGAGTCCGCTTCCCACCCTCAGCGGCCCTTCGCCGCCCAGCGCCAGCAGATCGCCGACGGCACCCTCGCCGTCGAGACGGCCTTTCCCGCCTGCACCGCCGAGGAGGAAGCGGATTTACGCCGCCGGCCCCTCGCCCCGGCCTACGAGCGCCGCGGGCGCATTTGGCTCCGCACCACGCTCAAGAACGAACTGTTGGGCCTGCGGTAGAGTCGGATTGCCTAATAGCTCGCAATCGAGCGGGCTCGATATGAAGCCCGCTCGCCATCCGCAGACAGGCCAACTTGAGGTGCGCAATCCTGGGGGCCGATAACTCTCATTATCGGCCGTCAGCGATTTGCCGAGACCTGAGATCAACGCACGCTCAGAGAAAGCCCCGCCAGCGTGCACCTCAAACGCGTTGGCTGGCGTGATGTAGCTGACGACATGCGCGCGACCATCGGTCCAACCGAGCACGACCTTGCCGGCCAGATCAAGAACCTAATGAACAGTTGTAACGATCTGGGGATGCCGCTGCTTCAGTGAAGGGCTGAAACAATCACCAACCTAGAGATGTAATAGGCCAAATTTTTATATCCATGGGAGAACAAAACCCAATCGAGCTAACTTGCTCGCGATCGTGTGGTGCAGAGCATTACATATGATGTTGAGTGTCTTCCGTGTATTTATAATACAAACCCAAACACGTTCAATTCTGACGTGAAACATGCATCATGCCCGGCTCCAAATCTCAACATAAAGTTGTTTTCGCTAGCATCTCCCGTGAGATCTCAACGTGTATCGAAATTGTCCTGCCAGTGAGAAGCTTCTGTTCGATGTCGCGGATGCGGCGTGGCGGTCCGAGCTAGAAAAAATGCTTGCCTGCGGTGGGGTAGGCGTTGGGGGTGTCTTGACGGTAGGAGCTTGTAGTGAGCCCGGCTCGCTGCTGCGCACTGCCTTCGAAGTTCGCGAGCGAGCGTACGCCGCATGGCGTGGAGATCAGAAAGTCCCGCTACTCAGTGATACTCGCCCGGCGGGCGAACCGAATTTTGCTCGCGTTGGAGCGCCTGACCCAACGCATGCAAAGCGTCGTCGATCGCGTTTGCGACTTCGGCGCCGTACTCGACCGTGACGGCACGCGCTGCGATCAGATAATCAGCTGCGATATCCAACTTTGAGAGCGGAGCGAAGTCGCCAGTCGGTCGTCCAGGCTTGAAGGTACCAACATCAGCCTTCGCGGTTAGACCTTGCGCATCTTCTCCGTACTCGCTCAGCACACCTAGAAAACCAACGAAGTCTTCGGTGAGAGGCGTGAAGGATGGAGACGCCCCACCAAGCACCCAGATATGCGAGCCGTCCGTCCGCTGAAGGCGGAAGAGCAGCATGAACTCCGTTTGGTGCCGACAGGCTTCGGCAAAGCTATCAATGACCAATGCCCTGTCGTCGGGATAGAGCGAGTCGTGCCAGCCTGAACCAAGCGCTGCACTCGTCTCTTGTCCCGTCAAATGATGCCATTGCTGGCCCACGTAGGTGAGGTTGCCCTGATGGTCGGTGACCCAAATCAAGATTTGCCTCCTGTGGTGGAAGATACGCTGTGAACACACGAGTTAGGTTTGCCCCTAGCTCTGGCAAGCCACGCCTTGATCCTCAGGTCCCGATTATGAGCAACCGTGTCAGCCGCGCAGTGTTGTTGAGTTGGCAAACGAACGGAGGCTGCCGTGATGAAAATCGCATCTATCGCCTTGTCTTTCGCTCTGACCCTTGGCGTAACCGGCGGCGCCCTCGCCGGCAGCGACAAGCCGGGCGCTGACTGGATACCGGCGGATCAGGTTCGCCAAAAGCTCATGGACAGCGGGTACACCAGCATCACCGAGTTGGAGGCGGATGACGGCCATTGGGAAGGCGAGGGCATGAAGAACGGCGTGAAGATGGAATTCCATGTCGATCCGAAGTCGGGAGCGATTACGAAGGAGAAGCCCGACAAGGATTGAGCGACGCGCCCCCGGCACCGAACAGCGGCACGGGGAGGCGCGGTAAGCATCACGCCTTCCTCGTTGCCGTGAAGCTGAAGCGTGTCACACCCAGCGTCTACGCGATCCTATCTCTGTCGGTGACGGATGCGCTGACCGCCGCCCAGAAGAGCGGCCGCCGATGAGGCGACGGTCGAGTTGGCCGGCAAGCTGTCCAAACGGTTGGCGTGCACTCTCAAGCTCAAGCCGGGCGAGGTGCGAAAGGTCTAGCTCACGCGTGCGTGAACGCAGCTTGGCTGTTTAAGCTACTATCGAAGCGTTACAGCACGGCAACGCTGTTATTGCCCCCAAGCGGACAGCGCCAACCTCCAGAGCGCGTCCTTCGGGGCGCGCTTCTTTTTGCCCTGCTGCGCGCCCTGCTGAGGCAGTGATACGGAACGTAGTCACCGGGTCTCTCCGCGCGCGCGTCGGTATCCCTGCTGGCTCCGCAGAGCCGCATGGCTTTCCTCGGTCAGACGTAGATCGTTCAGCGTACCGGCCGTGTCTCGCCCGCGCTCGACGCAGTCGAGCAGATCCTGCAACTGCCGCGCCCGGCGCGCTTCACCATCTGTGATAAGGGCAGCCAGCGCCTCGCTCGCCGCTCCGGGCCACTTGTCCGGCTCCATGCCCGGTCTCCGCAGAGATTTAGATACGTGACCCCCGACTGGCCTGCTGCCGGTTTCACGGACACCCGGTTTAGGTGTGATGGTGAATCCGGAGGTGCTCCATGCAGCGTCGCAAGTTCGGACGTGAGTTCAAGATTGAGGCGGTTCGACTGGTTCGGGAACGTGGTGTCAGTGTCGCGCAGGCCGCGCGCGATCTCGATGTTCACGAGACGATGCTGCACCGGTGGGTGAAGCAGGCAGCGGCCGATCCGCAGCACGCCTTCCCTGGTCAGGGGTAAATAAAGCCCGAACAGATCGAGATCGACCGGCTGCGCAAGGAGGTCGCTCGTCTGAAGGCGGAGCGTGATATCCTAAAAAAGGCCGCCGCATACTTTGCGAGGGACGCGATATGAAGTTCGCGTTCATCGCAAAGCATCGCGCTGTCTGGCCGGTTGCGTGGATGTGCGTGGCGCTGGGCGTCTCGCGCTCCGGCTTCCACGCTTGGCTCACCCGGCAGCCCAGCCAACGCACACGGGACGACGAAGCGATCCTGAGCAAGGCCCACGCGAGCTTCGTGGCCAGCGATCGCACCTACGGCGCAAGGCGCGTCTGGCGCGATGTGTTGGCCGAGGGGGTCTCGTGCGGGCTGCACCGCATCGAGCGGATCATGCGCGAGAACGCCTTGCGAGCGCGACCGCGCCGACGGAGGCTACCGAAGGACGAGGGAGAGCGGGCCGCCGCCTCGCCCAATCTTCTGGATCGGCGGTTCGCGGCCGACGCCCCGAACCGGAAGTGGATCGCCGACTTCACGTATATCTGGACGGCCGAGGGCTGGCTCTACGTCGCCGCCGTCATCGATCTGTTCTCGCGCCGTGTCGTGGGCTGATCGATGCAGACCAGCATGACGGCTCAACTCGTCACGGATGCGCTCGTCATGGCGATCTGGCGCAGGGGAAAGCCGGATGCCTTGCTGCATCACTCGGACCAGGGGTCGCAATACACGAGCGAAGCCTTCCAGCGTCAGATGGCCGAGCACGGCGTGATCTGCTCGATGAGCCGGTCGGGCAACGTGTGGGACAACGCGGCGATGGAGAGCTTCTTCTCCTCGCTGAAGACCGAGCGCACGGCCCGACGGATCTACCGGACGCGGGACGAGGCTCGGGCCGATGTGTTCGACTATATCGAGCGCTTCTACAACCCGGCGCGGCGGCACTCGACCCTGGGCTACCTCAGCCCTGTCGAGTTCGAAAACCGTGCCCAATGAGCTTAGGACGGTGTCCACCAAACCGGCAGCAGGCCAGACGGTCTCGTCGCGGCTACGCTGGTGATGAAGCCTATGCGCGAGCGCATCAACCAGCATCGTGATCCACTGATCGCTGGCAAGCTACAGGAAGCCTCCCCCAGCGTGATCCTTGAAGGCGTTCGCGCGCCTAATGTAGCCCACCACGGTCCTCGGATCACGGTGGCCGGACACGTCCATAATGCGGGCCATGTCGGCACCGCGCTCGGCAGCGGTGGTGATGAACCCGGCCCGCAGGGAGTGCGCCCCGAACAGCGCCGGATCGAGCCCGGCCGCCTCGACGTGCCGCTTCACGATGTCCGCAACGGCCTGAGTGGTCAGCCGGGGCACATCGCTACTCTTTGCTTCTTTAGCCGTCCGCACCCGCCCCGACCGCGACACCGGCCGGAACAGCGGGCCGTCCGAGATCCCCGCCGCATCGAGCCATTCGCGCAGCAGCGCCACCGGCCGGACGAACCGCCCGTGTGGGATGGCCTTCTCGATGCCGCCGCCTTCCTGATCCGTCTTGCTCCGGCGCACGAGCACCCGCAGGCCGTCGGGGTGTTCGGTCAGGTCCGCCACGTCGAGCGCCACCAACTCGGAGCGCCGGAACGCCCCCGCGAAGCCGAGCGCGAGCAACGCCCGATCCCGCTTCCCTGCCAGCGTTTCGGCCGGTATCCGCATCAGCATCGCCGACAGGATTTCGACGGTCGCCGCCGCCTTTTGGTCCGGCGCCGTACCGAAGCGCCGCCGGATGCCCTTCATCGCGGCGCGCACCGCCTCATCGGCCGTCGGATCGACCAGCTTGCCGAGCTTGTGCGCGGACGAGATCGCGGCGCATCGCCTGCCGATGGTCGAAGCCGACCGGCCCGCCTCCGCTTCCGCGACGAGGTACGCGGCCACCGCCTCGGGGCTCGCCGGAGCCGAACGGAAGCCGTAGCCGGCGCACCACGCCTGGAACGCCCGCCAGTCCGCAGCGTAGGCCCGCACGGTCGCATCGGCCTTGCTCGCCCGCTGATACGCCTGGACGATCGCAGCGGCCTCGGCCGGGAGCGACGGCCCGAACTCGGGAGCACCAACCGGACGCAAGGCGTCCGCTTCGGCCGGCAGCGTGGTCGCGTCGGACTGGTATAGCTCGGGCTTCACTTCCTCACAGTCCTTTCGCCTCGCCCGCTCGAAACTTTCGAGAATGACTATTATCGCAAGTTACGTTGGGGACCGCTCGGGAGCAAGCCCGCAGGCCATCGAGTCAGCTTGATAGCAAGGGAGCAAGACCGCTATTTTATCGTGGCTCAACCTGACGGGATCGTGACTAGCTCCGACGGACTAGGTCGGCTCATGTGGCCTCATGGAGTCCACAGCCGCATACTTCCGTGAGAAGGCCGCGCAATGCCGGCGCTTGGCAGCGTCTGTAGGCATTCAGACCGACCCTGCCGTGCTCGCGCTCCTCCAGATGGCTGGCGAGTTCGATGCGAACGCGGACGCCCTTGAGGGACAGGCCGCCAGGGAAGCCGCACACCTTTCACGCGGCGAGGAACTGCCGCCGCTACACTAGGGTCAAAACCTAATCAGCTTGGGCGTGCGAACGGCTGCTGAGGGTGGGAAGCGGCTGTCAGGGACGGTTCGTTGAAGGTGGACCCATATCGGACTAACAGCGCCGGTTCTCTTCTCCACACCCAAAACGAACCATGCGGATCAGCTGCTATGGGTGGCAAACTGCCAATGCCTGCTTTCCCGTGAGCGGACAGGTAAGCCCTCAAATGAGCGACTGAAATTCGAGGCTGCCGCTTCAAGCTGCGTGAGGCACCGGCAGCTGCTGTCGTCCAACTTCCAGGAAGGCCTCGATCTGGTCCCAGCGGCTGAGAAACGCCTCCACGACCCTGGGGTCGAAGTGGGCACCGGCATTCTCGGCCATATGAGTTCGGGCACGCTTAGGCGACCATGCCTGCTTGTAGGGGCGCTCGGTCGTGAGCGCATCGAAGACGTCCGCCACCGCCACGATCCGTCCCGACAAGGGGATTGCTTCACCCCTTAGACGGTGCGGGTAACCGGTCCCATCCCAACGCTCGTGGTGGCTGGCAGCGATCTCGGCGGCCAGGCGCATGACGGGCGAGGCGCTCCCACCGAGGATGCGGTAGCCGCGTTCGGCATGGCGCTCCATTTCTCTTCGCTCCTCGGGCGCGAGCGGACCCGGCTTGCGTAGAATGGCATCTGGAACAGCGATCTTACCGACGTCATGCATCGTCGCCGCCAGCTCCATCAGCCGGCATTCGGCTGTGTCGAGACCCAGGGCTTCCGCAATCAGGCTGGTGTAAGCCGAGACCCGGGCGATATGGTCGCCGGTGTCCTCGTCACGGTTTTCGGCAGCGCACATCAGCGTGGAGACGATCTCACGCTCGCGCTCCTCTACGAGGGCGACAGCGGTCGCAACCTCGCGAGCGAGTTGGGCAACTTGGTCCCGCAAAGCCCGATGCGCTTGGGAGAGGGCGAGCAGGTTGGTGACACGCGCCCGGACCTCGTCCCTGTCTATGGGCTTTGGCAGGAAGTCGGTCGCCCCGGCTTCCAGGGCCTCGCGGCGCAGGCTGCGCTGGTCATGGCTTGTGACCATGACGATAGGAACATTCAGAAGCTCGGGGATGCTTCGGACCGCGCAGATGAACTCGATACCGTTCATGTCGGGCATCTCGTAGTCGGTGATCACGACGCCGATCTCGGAAGCATGCGTCGGGCAAAGGCGAGCGCCTCTGCCGGAACGGTGAAGTGGTGCGGCAGGCATCCCACGATTGGCCGCAGAGCAGTGACCACCAGCAGGTTGTTGATCTCGTCATCGTCCAGAATGAGAGCTAGAGCTGTTGCCGACCGCTGCGAGTCGTTCGGGGTTCCCTGGCACGGCGTGATCTGATTCCCTTTGGTCCTCGACAGGAGGATTGATGGGCTCAGCGTTGTCATCGGATC
>NZ_LMQV01000019.1 GCF_001425465.1 Methylobacterium sp. Leaf456 | reverse complement strand
CGCGACGTCGATCTCTGCGTTGGAGCCTTCAAACCCTTCCGGCAGGTGGGTCCTTTTTGGACGCCGATCCTGGGTCCCGATTGGACGCCGATTGACAGCTCGAAGGTTAGGCAGCGCTCGGAACGGTCCGGTATGACCATGTGGACCACGGACCTGGGCTGGGTCAACGGGGCCCCAACCGGGGCCCACTGGCTACCTCCAGAACCGCGCGGGCCTCCTCCCCGGTCCTCCTGAGGCGACGCTCCGTCTCGGCGAGCCGCATCAGGTCGGGGACCGGCAGGGCCCCGCGGCCTGGGTCGGCGCGGAGGAGGTCGGCGGCAATCACGGCCTGCTCCATCGTGCGGACGGCCTTCACCTCGGCCTCGCGCCTCCGCTGCACCTCGGCCGGGCGGCGGCGCACCGCCTTCTCGACCTCGACCTCGATCCCGAATGCGCGCCCGCTGACGATCCGGGCATGCACCATCGCCATATCTCGTGCGTCGCGGGCAGCGCCGGTTTCCTGCGCCAGGGCGACCCGATGCGGCCGGAGCCGGCCGCGGGCCCACCACCACGCCCGGCGCCATCCGGCCGGCATCAGGGCTGCCAGGGCCGCGCGGCGCGCTTCCGCCGCATCGGCCTCGGCCTGGACCCGCCCCGCCTCCTCCCGCGCCCGCACCTCCAGGGCCCGGGCCTCGGCCACGGCCGCGGGTTCCGGGACGGGGGCCCGAGCCTCATCGCGCTCCCGGCGAGCCCGGTGGTAGACGGCCTCGACCTCGGCGAGCCGCGCGGCGAGGTAGCGTCGTGCGGCCTCCTCCTGGATCGTGGCGGGGTTCAGGCCGCGGGCGAGGCGGTGCGCGGCGGCGGCTTCGCGGATCCGGTCCCTGCGGCGGGGCGCGGGGGCTGGGCCGGCAGGCGCAGGGCCCCCTCGATCCGGGCGAGCCGGTCCCCCGCCGCGCGCTGGGCCACCAGGATCTCCACCAGTGTCTCGCGCAGAGCCTCCAGGGGGGACGGGCCCTCCCGCTCCTCCAGCAGGTCGAGGAGCGCCATCAGCCGATCCGTGCGCGTATCGATGACCCGGGTCCGGTTGAGGATCTCCTGGGAGGGCGGCGGCGGGGACGGGGGCAGTGCCGGGGTTGGTACGGTCATCGGATTCCTCCATACGCGCGGCCACGACGGCCCGCTTCTGCGTCACGATGCGGTCGAGGGCGCCGACCACAGCGCCCCCGGCCGCGATGACGGTCCAGACGCCGGGCTTCCCGCCCGGGGCGAGGGACAGGCCGGCCCCGGCAAGGGCGTCCCGCAGCGCCGCCGGCCCGGTCGTTGCAGCCCATGCCGCCTTCACCGCGGCGCGGGCCGCCACGTCATCCACCCCGGCCCGGCGCAGCCGCTGACGCGCCCCGGGCGTGGTCGCTGACCGCGGCGGGCCGTCCGAGCCCGCTGCCTCCAGCGCGGCGGCGACCTCGGGCCGCCCCCGGGCGCGCAGGGCTTTGACCAGGGCCCGGTCGTGACGGCCGGGGGTTAGGGGCTCGCCGCGGTCGTGCTCGATCTCGCGGGCGACCCGCTCCAGGCGCAGGTGCAACCAACTGTCATCGAGGGCCTGCCCCTCCAGGCCCCAATGGGCCACGACGAGGTGGGCGTGGCAGGGGGCCCGGCCGGCAACCGAGGCCTTGCCGTGGACGACGAGGGCGTGCGGGTGGATCGCGGGGTCGGCGCCCATCTCGCGCATCGCCCGGTCGGCGTCGGCGCGCAGGTCGGCGACCGCGCAGGTCCCTGACGGGGCGAGGCTGATGTGGTGGAAGGCCGCCGCGGCGGTGCGTGGGGCGAGGCGGCGCATCGCGGCAAGCGCACCCGGCAGGTCCGTGGCTGCAAGGCCGACGACGCGGACGACTTCGACGCTGGCGTTGCCGTCTAGGCGGAGGAGGTGGCGCGCCAAGTTCATGGCATCCCGGGCGGTGCGGCCGTGGCGGACGTGCTGCATGATCACGCCTTCAGGGCCGCGCCGAGCCGGGCGTCGATGGTGGCCAGCGCCGCCCGGATCGTGGCCAGTTCCGCCGCCTGGGCGGGCTGGCCTTGGTGCGCGCGCCGGGCGATCTGGTTGACGAGGTTACCGACCCGGCCGAGGGCGCCGGTGGCCTCGCGGACCGCCTCGGTGAGGGCCGAGCGCGGCTGCGGCAGGGGGCGGCGCCGTTCGGTGCCAAGTGCCCGGCGCACCGCGTCCGCGGCGTAGGACGAGGGGCCGACGCCGAGGCCGGCGGCGGTCGCGCGCAGGGTCGCGCGCTCCTCCGGGCGGAGCTTGAGGGTCACGACTTCACAGAGGGCCGGGAGGGGCGCGTCGGTCGCCATGGCGGGGGTTCCACAGGGGGCGGTACGCCCCCTTGGCCAGTTGTCCGGTCATACCGGACATTGCTGGCTCTCAGGGGCTATCCTGCACAGCATCGGTGTTCCCATCGATTCGACAAGGTAACACCAGAAGCAGCCGGGATACCTCGGTCGAAGCCGGCGGACCTAATACCTGCCGAAACGGCCTCGACGGCCCGCGGAGGTCGGTATCACCTTGCGGCATCGGCGGACGCTCGGCACCTTCATTGCACCTGGACGAGTGGAGCCGACCGGTATGACTGCGATCCTGACACCGATGCCGACCACGGAAGCGATCCGGTGGGACCCACATGCGGAGGCGTTCTTACGCCTGACGCTGGATCCCTGCGGCCGGATCCTGGCGCGCCGCGACCTCGAACCGGCCGCGAAGGCGGCGGCCCTGCGCCACCTGTTCCTCGCCCGCACGACGAACGCCCAGCGCCGGGCGGTCGGAGGCCTGCTCGATGGTGCCGGCTTGCTGCTGCGGCCGGACCCGGCCGGGTGCCGGGGGGACGCCACAGCCTTGACCCAGCGGTTCCTGGCCGGCGGCGCGACCCCGGCCGTCGCGGGGATGGCGCTGCACCTCGATGTCGAAGTCCGCGCGATGCTGGTCCTGGCCTGGGGCCTCGGGCTCGCCCGGGCGGCACCCGGTCAGGCCCTCCCGCACCTCGAAAACCTCGACGCGGATCTACCCTACACGCCCCCGCAGGGGCCCCTGCCGGGACCGGACTTCATCGACGTGGAGGACATCCTCGCTGAGGCCGACGCAGCCTGCGCGTCGGCCTCGATGGATCTCGCCTGAAGCACCGGATCGGGCCGCCGGTGTGAGTGCCGCAGCCGTTCCGGCGGCGAGTGTGGTGGCGCCAACACGGTTCAGCCGAGGAAGATGGTGTCGGAATCCTTAACGGATTATGGGCCATGGCGTTCTAATATGGCACGCCTCAGACCGTCGCTTGAACGTCGCGAAGACGCTTAGCTAGCTTGGCGACGGTGGCGCGGCTGCAACCGGTCAGGTCCTGGATCGACGTCCACGATGCGCCGTCCCGCAGCATGCCGGTGATGCCAGCGTTGCGCTTCACGTCCTCGGCCCGGCCCCGGTAGAGGCCGGCAGCCCTGGCCTTCGCCTGCCCTTGGGCCTGCCGCCGGCGGCGGTCGTCGTAATCCTTGCGAGCGACCGCGGCCAGCATGTCGAGCAGCATGGCGTTGATCGCATCGAACATCCGCACGGTGAACGCGTCGGCCTCAGTGTTGGCCATCGTCCACGAAGTCGGCAGGTCGAGGGCGACGACGCGGATGTGCCGGGCGGCCATCTCGGCCTTCAGGCGCTCCCAGTCGTCCGCCGTGAGCCGGGAGAGGCGGTCCACCTGCTCCACCAGCAGCACGTCGCCGTGGCAGGCATCCCCGAGGAGGCGGAAGAGTTCGGGGCGGGCCAGCGACGCCCCCGAGGCGTTCTCGACATAGGTCGCGGCGATGGTCAGGCCGCGCTCGGTGGCGAAGCGTTCGAGGTCGGCCCGGGCCCGAGAGGCATCCTGGTCGTCGGTGGAGGCCCGGAGGTAGGCGCGCACGAACATGGCGAGGCCGCTGAGTTCACTTGGGCTGGTTCACAGTCTACCAGTTCATTTTGAAACGGCCAAGCTCGGAAAGTGAACCAGCACGGCGGTGGTGCAGGAAGGGCATACTCGAAACAGACCATAACCATCCTGATCCTCAGAGCGTGAAGCGAGCTTAGGCCTTCTTGACAAGCTTGATTATAACTTTAGATTGAAGATTTGTCGCTAAAGCTCACGGGGAGGTTCGTTTTGCGGATCGACAATCTAAGTATCAAGAACTTTAGAGGCATCCGTGGATTAGATATGGCAGAGTTAGGCCATATGGTCATAATTGCCGGCCAGAACGGTTCCGGTAAATCTTGTATTTTCGATGCATTGCGGCTTCTTAAGTCAGTTTATGGAGGTTATCAGGCGAACGAGTGGCAGCAGTGGATGGGAGAGTTTTCCATACAGCTGACCAATCGTTCGAGCGACTATAAATCTTTATTTAACGATCCCACCAAGGAGATGAGAATTACATGTCATTTTAGGTTGTCTGATGAAGAGCGTGATTTTGTTAGCAAGAATGCTCATGAATTGCTGAAAGAATTTGTTTGGAGGTTGGAGATGCCTGAGGCATATGGCTGGGGCGGATCCAGAATGGCGATGTTCGCATCTCAGTTTAGAGATCGGGAGCCAGCCGTGGGCCAAAGAGCATTCTCTATGTTTCCCGGCCTTATTGAGGAACTCTCAAGAAGCACTATAAAAGGCGAATGCTTTATACCGGTTGGTGGGGTGCCCCATATCGAAAATTCAGTTGCACTATCTGTTTTCTTTAGCACGTTCCGTCCGAACGAAATTGGTGTTATTGATTATCATGGTGCTCAGCGTCATTATGGTCGAGAAGCTGTGCAAGGCATAAACCTAAATCTTGAAGCCAACGAGCAGCAGCGCAGTCAAACAGCACTTTATAATTACGGCGCTAAATATAGTAATGTCAAAGGCGAAATGGCGGCATCTTTTGTTAGAGAAGTTTTGGCAGAGCAGGCTGGTGTTCCTCGGGACAAGCAATCAACGCTCAGCAATACGCTAAAAGAACTTTTCTCAACATTTTTCCCAGATAAGGAGTTCGTTGGACCATCCCCTGGGCCTGATGGAAGCCTTTCCTTTCCCGTTCGGACTAAAGATGGGCATACCCATGATCTTGATGAACTAAGTGCCGGCGAGAAAGAAATTTTATATGGATACCTTCGTATAAGAAATTCTGCCCCAAAAAATTCGATAATCATCTTAGACGAGCCGGAATTGCATCTCAATCCACGCTTGATACGGGGTCTTCCTCAATTTTACCGAAAGCATCTTGGGGAGGCACTCAACAACCAAATCTGGTTGGTGACGCACTCTGACGCTCTTTTACGTGAAGTCGTCGGAACCGAAAGTTATAATGTATTTCATATGATGCCAAGTTCTTCAACCGCAGCGGGAGAACCCCAACTCAGACCCCTTAAGGCAAATGCAGATCTAGACCTCGCATTGGTCGATTTGGTCGGTGACTTGGCTGCATATCGACCCAGTGGAAAGGTAGTCATCTTTGAAGGCGGGGGTGATACCGATTTTGATCGGAAGGTCGTAGGAGGATTGTTTCCAGAGCTTCTAAGTAAAGCTAACTTGATTTCTGGCAGCAACAAAGCACGGGTCCGTGCCCTCCACGAGACTCTGGAAGCTGCAGCGCAGCAGGGCCACCTTCCATTCGCTTTTTACGCGGTAACAGACCGAGACTCTGGGCCAGAGCCGCATAAAAGCCCGGCAGTAAATGTGTTTAGTTGGGACGTATATCATATTGAAAACTACTTCATTGATATAAAATACATACAAACTGTCCTCAGATCTCTTGGATTAGGCAACGCATTGACGGAAGAGCAGATAAGCGATGAACTGAGATCATGCGCTACTGAAACATTGCCGCAACTCATAAGACATGAACTTTCAGAAATTGCGAATACGGCACTTATAAATTCTATAAATACGGGAACAGATCCCAAGAAGGGCGATCTTTCGGGCGAATTGTTCGCCGCAGTCAACAGATCGCTGGAGCGTATAACAAACGAAATCACCGGCAGACTGAGCCTGGAAACGTTAAAGGCGAAAGAAGAAGAAATTTCTCTCGGTTACAAATCAAATCTTGCAGACGGGACGTGGGTGAAAACATTCAGAGGCAGGGACATTTTGAAACGGTTCGCGGGAAAGCATGCCGGCTCTGTTCAATATGAGATATTTAGAAACCTTATATTTGCGAGAATGAAGGACGATGGTTACCAGCCTTCTGGCATGAAATCCATCGTTGAAAAAATTCTTGTCTAAACTTATGTTCCATAGGGTCCTGAAGGCGATAGGGCAAAGGAGCCCATAATGTTGCCTTCCGGGCCCAACTCGGAAAACTTACAACTCCGCAGGCGCAGCGGCGTCTTTGTCTTGGGACTGTCTGCGCTTGGGATGTCCGTTCTACCTTCGCCGAGCCCAACCGTATTGCGGCAGGGGACATGGGACCCAGCTGAGGTGCAGCTCAGGAGTAAGCCCTTACAATGGTACGATGGAAATTGCGTTGGTCAGTAGGCTCGTCTGGCACTGACCCTATCAACTGGGGGAGAGGGGACCGCAGCCGGGGCAATATTCTACGGTACGGAGCCGGTCTTTGAGGAGGCGTACTGCGGCGCACGGGCAGGCCGGTTCATAAACCCCAAAGGCATCGTCTGGCCCCTGATGATGACGGTGGGGAGGGGCGCTTCCAACGCGGTGCCATTTTGGCTCCCGCCGTCGTTGGTGGAGGTCCTACCGATGGGAGCTGGTGGGCCTCTTCGATGCCCAGAGACGGTAGTGAGCTCTAGACGGTCAGGAAACGCCTGGGTAGGCAACGGCACAACGACGAGAGGCCGCGATTGTGACGCGATCACAAGTGCTCCTGTTGTTGGCCTGGCGAGCCTGCGGACGATGGCGCTAGGAAGGCGCCTGAGACGGCCTTGAGACCATACCGCAAGGATCCACGCTTTCCGGGGCGGGAAGACGCGCAAGGCCCTTCTAGCGACCTTCTGGGGCGCAGAGGCAACCGGAACGGCAGACGCTACTGTACCTGGGGTCAGAGCGGTTCGGGAAGGCGTCGCATCGACGAATGGGGAATTACGGCGGTACTCGCCGTAGGCGAGGTCTGCGCGCGCACGTGAGGGGGCCGGGGCTCCAGCGCCGATTCCCTCGACGCTATTAGCCACCCGCGGGCGCTTCACGACCGCGCACAGGGTCTCCTCGCCCGCAATAGACTTTTTTCTGATGGCGACCACTCGACCCGCCTCCACGGCCGGTCCTGGGCGCTTGGCGGCCTTGCGGCGCGGTCCGGGTTCCGGACGCTCTTCGACCATGACGCGATTGCCCTCGCGCCAGACCTTCTTGTTCTTAAGGGTGCCGCGGTAGACGCGGAAGGCCCCGGCTGGCCGCATCAGACGGACCCGTGGCAGGTTCCAGAGTTCCAGGATGGCCTCTTCGGGCCACGTCATCATTTCGCGATGGTCGACGACGCGGCTTACGCAGTAGTTCACTGCGGCGCCCGGCCTCTCGACCTTGTCGCCATCCATCCACTTGTCTGCGAACTTTACGCCGAGGCCCATCCACATGGCATCGACCTTGTCGTCCGCCACATCCCACAGGGCATGGACGTGGATGTCCCAAAGGCCGAGCCTCGCATCGTAGCGGATGTGGACGGCGGACAGCACCGGGCTGATCGTGCCGGCCGTGACGAGGCGCCCCACGTGACGGTCGTAGTCCCGGGCGAAGGCAGCAAGCGCCTGGTCGAGGGTCCCTGGCTGGGCCTTCCCCTGCCGAGGCCGCAGGCCGACGAGGCGAAGGCTCCCGAGGTCGTGGCGCTGGTGGTAGGCGTCGAAGGTCAGGCACATGGCCGCCGCCCGGCACCGCAACTGGGCTGCGAAGAGTGGCCTGTCCCGGGTCTCCTTAAGGGGATACTGCGCCCCCGTGGAGAGGGCCACAAGGACGGTTTCGTAGGCAGGACGGAAATCGATGTTGTGAGCTTCGAGTATCGTGCAGGTGCGGGTATCGGCACGGGCCGCCTCTGCGCGGGTCAGCGCGGGCTTGCGCGACCGCCGTCGTTCCCTAGGCGCGCGGGGCGCCGAGCCGTGGTCGGGAGCAGCGGAGGATGGGTCGAGGAGCATGGGCGGGCATCGGCGGCCCGCCACGGCGACGGGGTATTACCCAAGCTTGACGATTTGCATGCATATGTCGATGGCCCGTTCCCACAGCCATCAGCGTCGCGGCTTTCTGGCCCTTCCCGCACGCGTTGCCTTCAACTGCATGTCCCGCTCGGCGAGGGCGACGAACTCCCTGCGCTCCTCGGCCGCGCCGGGTGCCGCCACGCCCCGAGGACCGTGGTAGTCGAGATGGGTGAGGTCCACGCCGATCTCGATGCGGTCGAGGGTCTCCTTGAGGTGGGTCATGAAGACACCCTTAGCGTAGCGCTGGCGCTCGCTCGCTCGAATAGGGCTGTCGTGACCCGTAATCTCATCGGCCCAGCCCATGTTCAGGCCGGGCATGTTCTGCAAGTCGGTCGAGACGTTGTGCCGGAATGAATGGAAGTCGACCAGCGCCTTGTAGGTTTCGGTCCTCACTCGGTAGTACGTGAACCACCCAGAGAATGCCGCAGAGCGGCGCTTTCCTGGGCCTTGCGGGATCAGCTCGGGAAACAGGGGCTCCTCCGGGTCGCGCCCGAAGTACCGATGTTCAAGAAAACCCATGCGGAGCAGGGCTTCGGGAACCGGAAGGTCGCGCGGGCTTTCTACGGTCTTGCTGGCCCGAATGCGCAGGATGGCGATGCTGGCAACGAACTCAATATCGCCTACGACTCGCGAGCAGATCTCGTCCTCGCGAGCACCTGTGAGCCGCCCCCAGAGCGTGACCCAGAACCGGGCATCCCGGTAGACCATCGATCCTGCAACGGTTCGACGTTGTAGATTCTTGCAGCCCGAGAACACCGGTGAGGTGAAGAGCTTCTCGACCATCGCCTGCGGCCAAGCATCCCGCTCGTGCCGGGCATGCCGCCCCTTGGGCTTGGACTGAATGAAGCCTTCGAACGGGTTCGTGTCCGCCCGGGGAACGTGACCGTTCGTATGCAACCAGTCCCAGTACTCCTGAAGATTGCCGAAGTGCTTGTCCACGGTGGCGAGCTTAAGGCGAGCCACGGGCTCTACCCCGGGTTCGGCCACCGCATCCCGAGCGTCGGCGGACTGGATGATCTCGCGCACGGGGAGGTCACGCCAGTCGCGTGCCTTGTCGTAGAGCCGTGGGACGCGGAACAGGAGGGCACGCCACTCCGACGCGTCCTGCCGCTTCACCGCAGACGCCGCCTTGTCGCCCATGAGCCCAAGGAAGAGTTTGCGGGACGAGGCCGCGTTCGAGGCCGTGTCCGCTTTCCACCGGCCATCGTTGCGCTTCGCGGTCTCGAACTCGGTCCACCGCGATAGGAACGGGATCAAGGGTGGCGAGGTCACCGGTTTCTCAGGCCGGCGGGGTGCCACGTGGCGCGGGACGGGTGTGAGGGTGCCACGCTCGGCATCGGCACGCTCGTCCAGGAGGGTGGCGAACCCTCGCAGGATGGTGCGGGCGAGAAGGTGGCCGTCAGGACTGTCGCGGTCGATGTCCGGCGCGATATCCGCCAGAGCCTTCTCTACGATGGGCTCAAGGATCCGCACCGCGTCCGGTCTGCGCCCCGAAAGCGCTGCCTGGGTTACGACCTTAAATTGGGGGCGGGCCACCATGTCGCCGACGATCCGCATGAGGTCGTCCATCTCCCGTGACTGGTCGGGATCCATCGCTTCACTCTCGGCCTTCGTGAAGTAGGCGAGGCCGCCGGTCGTCGCGATGTTCACCTCCCACGCCTGGGCGTGCTGGTCGATCCAGCCGCGAACCAGACAGTCGGCATCAGCACGGCTGAGGGTCAGGGTGAGGTCGGTCAAGAGCGGGTCCAGCGCTACGCGAAGCACCCTTGCCCGCGTGATGGCAACGGTCCGCGAATTCGTCTTTAGGTTCACGACAATCTCGCCCGGAAGGGCGAACGGCGCAATCCCAGCCGGAACCCGTACCCGGAACCGGTAGCGGTCACCCCGCTTCTGAAGGTAGTGCCCGTGTCGCAACCAAAAGCCCCGATGTGGACCAGCGATGTGGACCACTTGGGCGCCACCCAAGGGTGGTTTCGCCTAACCTACAGGCTTAGCACGCAAAATCGGAGGATGGCTGGGGCGCCAGGATTCGAACCTGGGAATGGCGGTACCAAAAACCGCTGCCTTACCACTTGGCGACGCCCCAACGACGCGAAGGCCGTGGGTTCTCTAGACGGGCCACGCGGGGCTGGCAACTGGTGACGCGAAGCTGCGATAGAAGGGAGCGGGCGGCGCGGGGAGGCGAGGATGGGCGGCGGCGTGGCGTTGGTGACTGGGGCCGGGTCCGGGATCGGGCGGGCGGTGGCGCGGGGGCTGTCGGAGGCCGGGTGGCGGCTGGTGCTGGCCGGGCGGCGTCGGGACGCGTTGGAGGCGGTCGCGGGCGAACTGCCGGGCGAGGCCCTGTGCGTGCCGACCGATGTCGCCGACCCCGCCGCGGTCGAGGCGCTGTTCGCGGAGATCGCAAGCAAATTCGGGCGGATCGACCTGCTGTTCAACAATGCCGGCATCTTCACCTCGGCCGCCACCGTCGATGAGATCGCGGTCGAGGACTGGATGCGCAGCGTGAACGTCAATCTCACCGGCGCCTTCCTGTGTACGCGAGCGGCGTTCGCGATGATGCGGGCGCAGGAGCCCCGCGGCGGGCGGATCGTCAACAACGGCTCGATCTCGGCGACCGTGCCGCGGCCGATGTCGGCGCCTTACGCGGCCACCAAGCACGCCATCACCGGGCTCACCCGCGCCACCGCGCTCGACGGGCGCGCCTTCGACATCGCCTGCGGCCAGATCGACATCGGCAACGCCGAGACCGAGATGACGCAAGGGTTCGGCAAGGGCGCACGGCAGGCGGACGGGACGATCAAGCCGGAGCCGTTCATGGATGCGCGGCACGTGCCCGAGGCGGTGGTCTACATGGCCGGGCTGCCGCTCTCGGCCAACGTCCTGTTCATGACCGTGATGGCGACCGGCATGCCCTATGTCGGACGAGGCTGACGCCGGCACCGGCTTTGCGCGTGAGCCCTGGACCGCGTAGAGAGCAGACCACGCCCGAAAAACACCAGACGAGCGGCCGCCCGCGACAAGCGGCGGCCGGTGCCCGCCATGCTGATGCAAACCGAACCCAAACCCGCCGATCCCAAGGCCGACCCGGTCGCGCGGCGGCGCACCTTCGCGATCATCTCGCACCCGGACGCGGGCAAGACCACGCTCACCGAGAAGCTGCTGCTGTTCGGCGGCGCGATCCAGCTCGCCGGTGAGGTGAAGGCCAAGCGCAACCGCGTCTCGACCCGCTCCGACTGGATGGGCATCGAGAAGGAGCGCGGCATCTCGGTCGTCACCTCGGTGATGACCTTCGAGTACGGCGACTGCGTCTTCAACCTGCTCGACACACCGGGCCACGAGGACTTTTCGGAGGACACCTACCGGACGCTGACCGCGGTCGATTCGGCCGTGATGGTCATCGACGCCGCCAAGGGCATCGAGGCCCGCACGCGAAAGCTGTTCGAGGTGTGCCGCCTGCGCGACATCCCGATCGTCACCTTCGTGAACAAGCTCGACCGCGAGGCGCGCGACCCGTTCGAGCTGCTCGACGAGATCGAGAAGACGCTCGCGCTCGACGTCGCCCCGGTGACCTGGCCGATCGGGCTCGGGCGCAACTTCGCCGGCACGTACGAACTCGGCGGCAACCGGGTGCGCCGGCTCGACGCGGCGGACGACGCCGGCACGATTGCGGTCTCCGGTGCCGACGACCCGCTGTTCGACGAGTTGCTCACCGAGGACGGTGCGGCGCAGGCGTGGCGCGACGAGGTGGAACTGGCCGAGGGCGGGCTCAAGACCTTCGATCTCGCCGCGTTCCGCGAGGGGCACCTGACGCCGGTCTTCTTCGGCTCGGCGCTCCGGAACTTTGGGGTACGCGACCTGATCGACGGGCTGTCGCGCTTCGCGCCGCCGCCGCGGGGCCAGGAGGCCGACAAGCGCGCGGTGCAGCCGACCGAGCCGAAGATGACGGGCTTCGTGTTCAAGATCCAGGCGAACATGGACCCCAACCACCGCGACCGGATCGCCTTCATGCGGGTCTGCTCCGGTCAGCTCCGACGCGGCATGAAGGCCAAGCTCGTGCGCACCGGCAAGCCGATGTCGCTCTCGGCGCCGCAATTCTTCTTCGCGCAGGATCGCGCCATCGCCGACGAGGCCTATGCCGGCGACGTGGTCGGCATCCCCAACCACGGGACCCTGCGCATCGGCGACACGCTCACCGAGGGCGAGGAACTGGTGTTTCGCGGCGTGCCGAGCTTCGCCCCCGAGATCATGCGCCGGATCAAGCTCACCGACGCGATGAAGGCCAAGAAGCTGAAGGAAGCGCTCCAGCAGATGGGCGAGGAGGGCGTCGTGCAGGTGTTCGTGCCGCAGGACGGCTCGCCGGCCATCGTCGGCGTGGTCGGCGCGCTCCAGCTCGACGTGCTGAAGGAGCGGCTCCAGGCGGAATACGGCCTGCCGATCGACTTCGAGACGAGCCGGTTCTCGGTCTGCCGCTGGATCGAGTCGGAGTCGGAGGTGGAGATCGACAAGTTCGTCGATGCCCACGGCTCGTCGATGGCGAGCGACCTCGACGGGGCCCCGGTCTTCATGGCGACCACCGCCTTCTCACTGCGCTACGAGGAGGAGCGGTGGGACAAGATCCGGTTCACGGACGTGAAGGATTATCAGAAGCGGACGGCGTGAGGGGCTTCGCGCGCCCGACGCCCCAACTCGTCATCGCGAGGCGGAGCCGAAGCGATCCAGAGCGCCACCTCGCCGGAGAAGGCGAGACAGAGCCGATGAAGCGGTCCCGCGAGCGCTCTATCATGAGAGTTCGGAGCGCTGGATTGCTTCGGCTTCGCCTCGCAATGACGGCGCGGGTTTCTTCGGAACCGTGTCCGTGCGTGTCGGCGTAGGGCTTCGCTGGCCGAGCCAAGCTCAATCGTAATCGAAATCCAGCGACCGCTCGAACGCCCCGGCGCTCATGCGCTTCCCGCTCGGGTCGGAGACCGCCACGTCACGGAATCCGCGGCGGGCGAGTTCCCAGGTCTTTTCCAGGGCCTGCTCGTCGGTGCCGCAGGCGAACGTCATCTCGCGTCCCGCCGGGTCCGTCCCCGTTACCTTGTACATCGTTTCAAACACTCCCGAGCGGCAGGGCAACATACGCCCTTTGCGGCCGGTTCGCGAGGGCGCGACGGGCGGCCCTGTGCCGCCTCAACCGAGCAGCGACGCCTTGTCGACGGCGAGCGCCGCGGCGAGATCGTCGAGCACCTTATGCTCGCTCTCGGTGATGCCGCCCTTGTCGGCGGCATCCGCGGCGATCAGGAAGATGTGCTGGCGATGCTCGACCGGCCGGTCGGCGATGGCTGCGACCTGCTGGAGGTTTTCCAGCCGCCCGGCGCGGAGTTCGGCGCGAGCCAACGCCTCGAACAAGGCCTTTTCCAGCGCCAGCGTGTCGTAGGACTTTTCGAGGATGGGGTTGGCCCGCATGCTGACGAGGGCCGCCTCGATCTCCTCCTCGTCGGTGTCGCCGTCGGCGACGATGACGTTGGCCGCCGCCGAGACCGCCGCCTGCATGAACTCGGCGTCGCCCGCGTAGGATTGCACCACGCGGTTCAGGCGGAGGAGGGCGTCTTGAAAAAATCCCATCCCGATACTCCCGGCGTCGCCCCGCAGGGCCGCGCGATGGTTCTTAGAGTGCATTCCGACGAAGTGGACACCGGTTCGTCGAAAGAATGCGCGGCAAAGCAAAGCCTCAGAGACGCCGACCTGATGCAATCAGGTCGGATACGGCTCTAGCACGGGCACCACCGTCAAGGTTTTCCCGACACACGCAACGAACCCGAACGGCGACGCTCGCGTTCCACGGCCTTCACGCGTCAGAGGTCGGACGAACGCCGCGACAGCTCCCCGCGCAGGTGGCGGGCCGCTTCGACCAACTCCGTGTCCCGGCGCAAACGCGGGCGGGGCAGGGTGATCGAGACGTCCGCGGCGATGCGGCCGGGGCTGCCGGCCAGCACCACCACCCGGTCAGCGAGGTAGACCGCCTCGTCGATGTCGTGGGTGACGAACAGCACGGTCTTGCCCGTCTGCGCCTTGATGCGCTGAATCTCGTCCTGCAAGCCCTCGCGGGTGAAGCTGTCGAGCGCCGAGAACGGCTCGTCCATCAGCAGCACCTCGGGATCGACCGCCAGCGCGCGGGCGATGGCGACGCGCTGGCGCTGGCCGCCGGAGAGCTGGTGCGGCCAGCGCTGCGCGAGGTCGGCGAGGCCGACGAGCTTGAGCATCGCGGCGGCGCGCGCGCGGCGCTCGGGCTTCCCCAGGCCGTGGCGCTCCAGGCCGAAGGCGACGTTGTCGATGACGCGACGCCACGGCAGCATCCGGGCATCCTGGAATACCAGGGCCATCGGGCTGCGCGTCTCCCGCGCGGTATCGAGGGTGACCGTGCCTGTGCTGGGCTTGGCCAGATCGATCAGCACCCGCAGCAACGTCGATTTGCCGACGCCGGACTCGCCGACGATGACGAGGAACTGGCCCCGCGGCACCGCGAGGTCGAGCGCCGCGAGGATTTCGGTGCGCCGCCCGTTGCGCTCGTAAGCGAGCGACAGGCCCTTGATGTCGATGACCGGCCCGCTCATGCGCGCCACCGCAGCAGCCAGCCCTGGAGGGCGACGAAGCCGGTGTCGAACAGGCCGTAGAGGGCGGCCATGGTCAGCATGTAGACCACGACGATGTCGGTGGAGAGGAGTGAGGAGGCCTGCATCATCCGGGCGCCGATGCCGGGCACCCCAAAAATTTCGGCGGCGACCACCGCCATCCAGGCTTGGCCCAAAGCCGTGCGCACGCCGACCAGGATGCCGGGCGTCGCAGCCGGCAGCAGAATCTTCGTGAGCCTTGCGAAGGGGCCGCGGAAGCCGAAGGCCTGCGCCACCTCGATCAAATCGCGATCGACGCCACGCACCGCACCCTGAGTCGCGAAGAACACGATCCAGAACACGCCGACCGCGATGATGAACACGGCGGCCGAGGGCTGCACGCCGAACCAGATGATGGCGAAGGGCACCCAGGCAAGGCCGGGGATGGGACGCAGGAGCCGCACGATCCAGGCGGTCAGGCTCTCGAACCAGCGGAACATGCCGGACAGGAGGCCGAGCGCGATGCCGCCCCCCGCGCCGACGCCGAGGCCGACGACGTAGTGGCTCAGGCTCTCGGCGACCGCGCGCGGCCACGCGCCGCCCGCGATCTCCCGGCCGAAGGCGGCGGGGATGGAGGAGGGCGGCGGCAGGAAGGTCGGGTTGACGAGATCGAGCCGGGGCGCCGCCTCCCAGACCCCGAGAAAGGCGGCGAGTCCGGCGGCCGCGAGCGCGACCGAGCGGAGGGCGGTCATGGATGCGGGATCAGGGCTTCTTCACCGCGTCGAAGGGCTTGGCGTCGAACAGGCCGTCGGTCGGCGCCTCCTTGTCGAGGGTGCCGATCGAGACCTGATAGGCCTGCATCTTCTTCGTCGCCTCGACGATCGTGCGCGGATCGGTGACGAACTTCGCGGCGGGCGACGAAATCGCCTTCTGGATCGTCGCCACGTCGGTGATGCCCTTGCCGAGCGCCGCCTCGACCGGCACGGCGGCCTTGGCCGGGTCGTTCTTCAGAAGCGCGGTCGCCTTGACCAGCACCGCGACGAGGCCCTCGACAGCCTTCGGGTTGGCGTCGGCGAATTTTCCGTACACTGCGACGACCGTGCCCGGCTGATCCGGGAACATCTCGCCGCCGGTGGCAATGAGCGCGATCTTCGGGTTGCGGGCCTGGACGATGGTAAGCGCCGGCTCGCGGATCGAGGCGCCGTCGACGGCCCCCGCAAGAAGCGCCTGCTGCGTCGCGTCGATGCCCATGGCGACGATCTCGACATCGGCCTTGTCGGCCTTGGCGACCTCCCAGAGCCAGTGCTGGAGGGTGGTGTTCGGCACCGAGCCCGGCGGCTGGGTCGCGAGCCGCGCCGGGCGGCCCTCCTTGGCCTTGAACTGCTTGAAGGCTTCCGCCTTGCTCGGGGCGCTTGCGAAGTAGGGGGCGAGCTTGGGGGCTGCCACGAACACCATCTCCTCGATGGCGGTGGCGGCGACCACCCGCACGTCGATGCCCTTGGTGCGGGCGACCGCGAGCGGGGCGATGCCGGCGACGTAGACGTCGATGGTGCCCGACGCCAGCGCCTGGATCATGTTCGGACCCGACTCGAAGGTGGTGAAGGTGGGGGCCAGCCCCGCCTCCTTCAGCCAGCCCTCGCCGTTGGCGACGAAGACGGGGGCGGCGCCGATCACCGGGATCACGCCGATGCGCACCGGCACCTGCTGGGCGGCGGCGGGGAGGGGGGCTGCAGTGGCGATGAGGCCGGCCGCGAGGGCGAGGGCCTTGATCAGGAGACGCATCGGGCGGGTTCCGGCAGGACTGATCCCGCCCCATGGCACAGCAGGCGCGATCTTCCAATCACCGGAAGCCGCATGTGCGGCTTCGCGGCGCGAAGCGGGCCTCGGCAGAGCCGAGGCGAGAGCCCAAGCCCGCGGAGGCGGGCGCCGGCGACTGAGGCAACCCCAAAAACCAAGGCCATTGCTTCAGCAATGACCTTGGCGAAAGGGCAGGGCGGAACGGGCACTCCTCACGCGCTGTTAACCGAACCGTAGCGGCACACCGACCGCACGAGACGACAGGACCCGACCGCCATGAGCCTCCTCGGCAGTATCGTCAGCAAGATTCTCCATCCCTTCGGCACCTCCGAGGCCCAGGCCGCGCCCGCCGACAAGCCCGCCTCGACCGAGGCGCAGCCCACCTCCGGCGGCAGCGCGCCGGCCTCCACCCCGACCAGCGGCGGAACGTCCGGCGGCCCGGTCGATGTCGAGGCCGTGCTCAACGACATGGCCGCCAAGAACGGGCAGAAGCTCAACTGGCGCACCTCCATCGTCGATCTGATGAAGCTGCTCGACCTCGATTCGAGCCTGCACGCCCGCCAGCAGCTCGCCGACGAGCTGCATTACTCGGGTGACAAGAACGACTCCGCTTCGATGAACGTCTGGCTGCACAAGCAGGTGATCAAGAAGCTGGAAGAGAACGGCGGCAAGGTCCCGGCCGACCTGAAGGATTAATTTGCCTCTCCTTTCTCATTGCGAGGCGGAGCCAAGCAATGACGGGGTGAGCCAACATCCGTCGCACGCGATCGGATAGCCAATGCCCTTTCCCGCCAGCGGGGGAGGGCAATCTTTATTCGGCCTGCGGGTTCACCCGTGGATCACCCCGCAGCCGCTCCACGGCCAGTTCCACGAAGGCCCGCACCTTGGCCGGCGCCCGGCGGCCCTCCGGGCTCACCACGTGGACCGGCATCGGCGGGCCCTCATGGGCCTCGAACAGGCGCACCAGCCGGCCCTCGGCGAGAGCCGGCGCGACCTGGTAGGACAGGAGCCGCACGATGCCCCGTCCGTCGAGGGCGGCGGCCAGCGCCCCGTCGATCGTGTTGCAGACGAGCCGGGGCCGCACCGCAACCGCCATCCGCCGCTCCGGACCGAAGCGCCATTCGGCGACCGCGGCTCGGTCGCTCAGGCCGAGGATCGCGTGGCGCGTCAGATCCCCCGGATCCATCGGCGTACCGCGGCGCTCCAGATAGGCCGGCGCGGCGCAGACGACGCTGCGCACGCTGCCGACGCGAATCGCTGAGAGGCCGGAATCCGGCAACGGCCCGATCCGCAGGGCCACGTCCGCCCCCTCCTCGACGAGGTCGATCACCCGGTCGAGGAATAGGGCGCGGGCCGCCATCGCGGGGTGACGGTCGAGGAATTCGCAGATCACCGGCAGCACGTAGAGACGGCCGAACTGCACCGGGGCCGTCACCGTCAGCGTGCCGGTCGGCGTCGCCATGGCGCCCGCGGCGATGGCCTCCGCCTCCTCAATCTCGGCGAGGATGCGGCGGCAATCCTCCAGATAGCGGGCGCCGGCCTCGGTCAGCGCCACCCGGCGGGTGGTGCGTGTGAGAAGACGCGCGCCGATCCGCGCTTCCAGCGCCGCGACCGCGCGGGTCACCGCGGGCGGGCTCATGTTGAGCGCGCGGGCCGCGCCCGCGAAGCCGCCGCTCTCGGCCACCCGCACGAACACCCGCATCACCTGCCAGCGGTCCATCGCGGACTCCGATCATTCCACTTTGCGCAACAATCGCTTGCGAACAATGGCGGTTCTCGTGGGTCAGCGAAACGGTTTTGATCCGGGGACCGGCCGGAGGACGGCCCACATCCGAGGAGAAACCCGTGAAGCTCTACGATCTGCCCCTGTCCGGCCACGCCCACCGGGCCCGCCTGTTCCTGTCGCTGGTCGGCGTGCCGTTCGAGACCGTGCCGGTCGATCTGCGGGGCGGCGAGCACAAGTCGCCGGCCTTCCTCAAGCTCAACCCGTTCGGGCAGGTGCCGGTGCTCGACGACGACGGGACCATCGTCTCAGATTCCAACGCCATCCTGGTCTACGTGGCGAAGAAGCTGGGGCGCACCGACTGGCTGCCCGAGGCCCCGGAGGGCGCCGCCCGGGTGCAGCGCTGGCTCTCGGTCGCGGCGGGCCCAATCGCCTTCGGACCGGCCGCCGCGCGGCTCGTCACCGTGTTCGGCGCCGCGTTCCGGCCGGAAGAGGTGATCGCGCGGGCACACGCCATCCTCACCCTGGTGGAGGCCGAACTTTCGGCCCGCGACTGGCTCGCCGCCGCGCATCCGACCATCGCCGACGTGGCGCTCTACAGCTACGTCGCGGCGGCTCCGGAAGGAAACGTCGATCTCGCCCCCTATCCGGCGATCCGCGCGTGGCTCGCCCGGATCGCGGCGCTGCCGGGCTTCCTGCCGTTCCCCAAGACCGCCGCCGGCCTCAACGCTTGAAGGGGAGGCCAACATGGACAGGACGCCCTGGCACGGCGGCGAGGTCGCGCTCCAGACGCGCGCCGGCTCCGCCGGCCGCATGGCCGAGATCGGCCCGCGGGTGATCCGCGACCACCTGATCGAGCAGCATGCCGGGTTCTACCCGCTGCTGCCCTTCGTGGTGCTCGGCACGGTCGATGCCCACGGCGCCCCGTGGGCGACCCTGCGGGCCGGCCCGCCCGGTTCTTTTTTGGGAGTGCCCGACCCGCACCACCTCACGGTCGCGGCGGCACCGGAGCCCGACGATCCGGCAGAGGAGGGATTGCACGACGGCGCTGGCGTCGGGCTGCTCGGCATCGAACTCGAAACGCGCCGCCGCAACCGCCTCAACGGCACGGTGGAGCGGAGGGGCGAAAACGGCTTCACCGTCGCGGTGGAGCAGAGCTTCGGGAATTGCCCGCGCTACATTCGGCCCCGCCCGGCGATGTTTTCCGGCACGCGCCGAAAGGCCCAGGTGCCCACCGTGTCGGACCGGCTCGACGGGCGGGCGCGGGCGCTGCTGGCGGCGACCGACACGCTGTTCGTGGCGAGCTACACCGAGACGGCGGGACAGACCCAAGTCGACGTCTCGCATCGCGGAGGGCCGGCGGGCTTCGTGCGGGTCGCCGACGACGGCACCCTCACGGTGCCAGACTACGCCGGCAACCACTTCTTCAACACGCTCGGCAACCTGCTCAGCAATCCGCGCGCCGGCATCGCCGTACCGGATTTTGCGAGCGGCGACCTGCTCCAGATCACCGGGCGGACGGAGCTGGTGCTGGATTCGCCCGAGATCGCGGATTTCGAGGGTGCCGAGCGGCTGTGGCGGCTGGTGCCGGAGCAGGTGGTGTTCCGGGCGGGCGCCCTGCCGCTACGGTTCGGCGCGGCGTGATCAGCCCGCCTTGCGCCCGCAGCGGATGTAGCTCGCCAGCCCCTTGGGACTCGACCACGTCAGCCGATCCTGCTCGACGAGGAGGCGCACCTGCGAGGTCCAGCGGCGGCCGCGCTCGCTGCAATCGGCCGCCATGGTCCAGGCGGCGCCGTCGCGGCGGTTGTTGCGGAAGCGGCAGTTCGTGCGGCCGGCCTTCGCCCCCTCCTCGGTGATGGTAGCGGGCAGGAAGCCGCGGCGGCGCTGGCGCTGGCCGCAGGCGACGGCATTGGGGCCCCATACGCCGACATAGGCCGCGCGCTCCAGCACCGGCGCCGCGGGCCGCGGCGGCTCGGGCGGGGCGAGCGCCTCGGGCGCCGTCGTCACGGCGGCGACCGGGAGGAGCCGGGGCTGCTGGGCCGCGGGGGAGGGCACCCTTTCGGGCTCGGGCAGGCGCACCTCCGGCACGTCGATGCCGCCGGGATCGGCGCTGGCGTAGCGGGCCGGCCGGGCCGAGGCCTCGCGGCCGTCGTCGGTGAGCGCCAGCAGGGTGTAGGAGAACAGCGCGCCCCAGCCCGCGGCGAGGACGACGGGAATCGCCAGCAGCCGACGGGACACGCCCCGGTCGCCCGTGGGGGTCACCGTCTCGGCGGGCTCGCCCGCATCCTTCCCCGTCGCCGACATCGCGCGCTCCCGCCTTTAGCGCCCGAAGATGCCTTTCAGGAACTGGGCGGTGCGGTTGCGCTTCTTCTTGCGCTCCAGCTCGGCCGCGTCCTTGACCCAGGCGACCTGCACCACGCGGCGCTCGCCCTCGAACGGCTCGTGGCCGTGCCAGGAATTGTCGGCGCGCAGGAAGGCGAACATCGTCCCCATGGTCGGCGGCACCTCGACGGCGAAGGGCTCGTAGTTCTTGCCGTCGTAGAGCACCCGCAGGCGCCCGGCGGCGGGCGCGTCCCAGGCGTCGTTCATGTAGACGAGCAGCGTCATCACCTTGGACGGGCCGTCGGTATGGATCGAGCCGTATTTGGGCTGGCTCTTCTTCATGATGGTGGTGAGCCGCGGGCACGACACGAGGTCGATGCCGAACTTGTCGCCGAGGATGCGGGAGAACTCGTCGCTCTCCAGTTCGTCGATCAGCGCCTTGAAGCGGCCCTTCAGCGCCACCTCGTCCACGGTGAGGTAGCCGGGCTTGGCGATGGCCGGAAAGTCCTGGCGGATCTCGGCGATGGCGCCCTCGTTGAGGACGCCGTTGCCGAGGAAGAAGGTGTAGGGATCGCGGGAGACCGGCGCGGCGCGCACGGCATCGACGTTGAGGATCGAGAGGCCCGACATGGCTCGTCTGTCCCGTCAAGGAAGGCGCGGCCTGCGTAGAGGCGGCCGGCGCGGCGTGTGAGAGTGGGCCGAACGTGGCCCGACATCAACGGTAGACGGTGCGATTGCGGCAAGCGCGGGGCAACCCCTTCCCGGCGCTCGCGGAACCTGCCATGGTCAAGCTTGGCGGCCGCCCTCCGGCCGTCGCCCGCACCCCACATGATGAAGTCCGTCGCCCTCGCCGTCCTCGGTACTGCCCTGGCGTCGCTTCCGGCGAGCGCGCAGCCGCGCACGCCCACCGTCCGGCTGACCTGCGCCGAGGCGATGGCGATCGTGAAGGCGGAGGGCACGGTGACGCTCGGCATCGGCGGGCGCACGCCCGAGCGCTTCGTGCGCGACCGCAGCCTGTGCGAACTCACCGAGATCGCCGAGTTGCGCTTCGTGCCGACCCGCGACAACCCGCAATGCCCGATCGGCTACCGCTGCCGCGAGCCCGATTACGGCGACTGGAACTGGAACGGGGATTGAGGGCCCGAGCCGGTGCGCGTCGGAGCATCGGTCTGACAAGGTGGGAACCGGCTTGTCAGACAAAGCCGATGCGGCACGACGACCTAGAGCTGTTGCCGATCAGGTTGGATCGTAGGCGTCGTATCCGGCCGCTGCGAGGCAGTTGCGGCAGGCCTTTGGGGTGAGGCTGTCGAAGGCGGATCGGATTG
>NZ_LMQV01000018.1 GCF_001425465.1 Methylobacterium sp. Leaf456 | reverse complement strand
CAATCCGATCCGCCTTCGACAGCCTCACCCCAAAGGCCTGCCGCAACTGCCTCGCAGCGGCCGGATACGACGCCTACGATCCAACCTGATCGGCAACAGCTCTAGGCCCTTAGGCCGACGGGGGCTTCGGCTCGACGGCGTACCGAAGCCACACCATCCCGCCTTCGAGCATCTCGGTGGACATGTGCCGGAGGGCCTGTCCGGCCCCCGGTAGCTCGTCCGGCTCGCCCTGGTACTCGAAGATGCTCTGCACGCCCGCAAGGCCATCCACGGCCAGATGGATGAGCACGCTGATCTCGTCGATCAGCCCGGCCTTGAGGAAGGAGCCGTTGACGGCCGCGCTGCCCTCCAGCAGCAGGGTCTCGACGCCGAAGGTCCCGCCCAGCGCGTCCATCACCTTGGCGAGGTCGCGGCCGTCCGGACCCGCGAACACGTAGGATACGCCGTCCTCGCGCAACCCGGCGAGGTAGGCGTCGGGCACTGCCTCAGACAGCACGGCGACGGCATGGTCCTCTTACAGGTGGTTCTGCCCGTAATGGACCTTGCCGTGCGGGTCGATGGCGACCGCGAGGTCTCGGTCCCCCCGGTCGCCGACGAACGGCTCGCGCGAGGAAATACCGGGCCCGGTGACCGTCCGGGCCTTGCCCTTCGAGATCTCCTGCATGGTGACGCGCCCGCAAATCCAGCCCTGGGCGCCGAACTTGGCGGAGACCTCGTCGTAGTGCTTGCGGAGCCGTCCGGCGTCGACGCCGGCAGCCGGCACGGTGAACCGGCTCGGATGCAGCTTGCCGTCGATGGACGTCACCATGTGGCAGATGATTCTCGGGCGCATCGGCCTGCCTCCTTCGCCTCGCCTCATGCCGCCTCCGGCATGCGGTCGAGGAGCTTGTCGAGGGTGATCGGGTAGTCGCGCACCCGGATGCCGGTGGCGTTGTAGACCGCGTTCGCGACCGCCGCGCCGACCCCGCAGATGCCGAGTTCGCCCACGCCCTTCGCCTTCATGGGCGAAGACATCGGGTCGACCTCGTCGACGAAGATGACTTCCTGGTGCGGGATGTCGGCGTGGACCGGCACCTCGTACCCGGCGAGGTCGTGGTTGGCGAAGAAGCCGCGCTTGGTGTCGACCGCGAGCTCCTCCATCAGCGCCGCCCCGGTCCCCATGACCATCCCGCCGATGACCTGGCTGCGAGCCGACTTCGGGTTCAGGATGCGCCCGGCCGCACAGACCGCCAGCATCCGGCGGACCCGGGTCTCGCCGGTGTAGGCGTCGACGCCGACCTCGACGAAATGCGCCCCGAAGGTCGATTGCTGCTGCTTCTTCGAGATGTCGCCGAACTCGATGGTGTCCTCGGCCGAAACCTCACCCTTGCTCGCCGCCTCGCCGAGCGGCACCGCGCGGTTGCCGGCCCGCACCTGCCCGTCGGCGAACACCGCATCGGCCGAGTTGATGCCGAGGCGCTGCGCCACCGCCTCGCGCAGCTTCACGCAGGCCGCGTAGACGCCGGCCGTCGACGAGTTGCCGCCGAACTGCCCGCCGGACCCGGACGAGACCGGGAAGGCGGAGTCGCCTAGGCGGACCACCACCTTGTCGAGCGGCAAGCCCATCATCTCGGCGGCGGTCTGGGCGATGATGGTGTAGCTGCCCGTGCCGATGTCGGTCATGTCGGTCTCGACCGTGACCGTGCTGTCGGCGGCCAGCCGCACCCGCGCGCCGGACTTCATCACCATGTTGTTGCGGAACGCCGCCGCCATGCCGATGCCGACGAGCCATTGCCCGTCGCGAACCTGGCCCGGCTTCGCGTTGCGCTTCGACCAGCCGAATTTTTCCGCGCCGAGCTTCAGGCAGCCGACGAGGTCCCGATGCGAGAACGGGCGCTTCGGGTCCTGCGGGTCGACCTGGGTGTCGTTGCGGATGCGGAACTCGACCGGGTCCATCCCGAGCTTTTCCGCCATCTCGTCCATGGCGACCTCCAGGACCATCAGGCCGGGGGCCTCGCCGGGCGCGCGCATGGCGTTGCCCTCAGGCAAGTCGAGATGGGCGAGCTTCATCGCGGTCAGCCGGTTGGCGCCGGCGTAGAGCAGCTTGGTCTGGCTCACCGCCGTTTCGGGGTCGCCGTCGGGCAGGTTTCCCGACGTGCTCTCGTGCGCGATGGCCGTGATCGTACCGTCCTTCGTCGCGCCGATGCGCACCCGCTGGATCGTGGCGGGCCGGTGCGTGGTGTTGTTCATGACGAGCGGACGGGTCAGTGCCACTTTCACGGGACGCTTGGCCGCCTTGGCCCCAAGCGCCGCCAGGACTGCGTCGGCGCGCACGAACAGCTTCCCGCCGAAACCGCCGCCGACGTAGGGGGAATCGAGGCGGACGTTCTCCTTCGGCACGCCGAGGATCTTGCCGAGGCTGCCATGGCCCCAGGCGATCATCTGGTTCGAGGTCCAGAGGGTGACCTTGTCGCCGTCCCACGCCGCGATGGTCGCGTGGGGCTCCATCATGGCGTGGCTCTCGTCGGCAGTGGAGTAGGTCTCGTCGAACCGGACCGGGGCTTGGGCGAAAGCGCCCTCGAAGTCACCGACCCGCTCCTCGCCGTTGCCGCCGCTGCCCTCGCCGCTGTCGCCCGGAACGGGCTTGGCGCCCTTGGCTTCGGCCGCGAGGTCGAACTTGCCGGCCGCGGGGGCGTAGTCGACCTGCACCAGAAAGGCCGCGGCCCGGGCCTGCTCGAAGGTCTCGGCCACCACGACCGCGATGGCCTGGTGGTAGTGCTGCACCTCGTCGCCGCCGAACAGGTAGGCGGCGTTCATCATGCCGCGCTCCATCCGCGGATGCTCAAGGGTCGTCACGATGGCGAGGACGCCGGGCGCCCTCTTTGCCGCCGCGGTGTCGATCCGGCGCACGCGCCCCTTAGCGATGCCGGCGCCGAGGACGTAGCCGTAGGCCTGGTTCGCCGCTACGTCGTGACGCTCGTAGGCGTAGGGCGCCGTGCCGGTGGTCTTGTACTTGCCGTCGATGCGGCTGGTCGGCTTGCCGACGACCTTGAGCTGGTCGATGGGGTTCTGGCCGGCGGGGGTGTCGAACTTCATGGCTCAGGCCCTCGCTTGGTTGAGCGCCGCGGCGAGCGTGCGCTCGGCGAGCTTCAGCTTGTAGGCGTTGTCCTCGGTCGGCTTGGCGCCAGCGAAGACCTTGTCGGTCACCGCCTTGGCGCCTCGCGGTAGGTCGGCTTCAGCAGCCTCGACCCGCCATGGCTTGTGGGCGACACCGCCAAAGGCGATGTGGCCGCTTCCGTCCTTGCCGAGGATGGCCGCCACCGAGACCAGCGCGTAGGCGTAGGAGGCCCGGTCGCGGACCTTGCGGTAGATGTGCGTGCCGGCGACCGGCTTCGGCAGCGTCACCGCCGTGATGAGCTCGCCGGGATTCAGGGTCGTGTCGATCTCGGGCCTGTCACTGGGAAGGCGATGAAAATCGGCGATGGCGATCTTCCGCTCGGCCCCCTTGGCGTCGACGGTCTCGACGGTGGCGTCGAGGACGCGCATGGCCACCGCCATGTCGCCCGGATGCGTGGCGATGCAGGCTTGGCTCGATCCGATGACGGCGAGCGACCGGCTCACACCGTCGAGCGCCGAGCAACCCGAGCCCGGCTGGCGTTTGTTGCAGGCCTGGGCGGTGTCGTAGAAGTACGGGCAGCGGGTCCGTTGCAGCAGGTTGCCGGCGGTCGTCGCCTTGTTGCGCAACTGGCCCGAGGCCCCCGCGAGCAGGGCCCGGCTGAGGACGCCGTAATCTTTGCGCACACGCGCGTCAGCGGCGAGGTCGGTGTTGCGCACCAGCGCGCCGATGCGCAGGCCGCCCTCCGGCGTCGCCTCGACCTTGTCCAGGTTCAGGCCGTTCACGTCGACGAGATGGGTCGGCGTCTCGATCTGCAGCTTCATCAGGTCGAGCAGGTTGGTGCCGCCAGCGATGAACTTGGCGTTCGGCGTGCGCGCGACCGCGGCGGCCGCCTCGGCGGGCGTGCCGGGACGCTCGTAGGTGAAGGACTTCATGCGGGCCTCCCGGCGACCTCGGTCATCGCTTCGACGATGTTGGAGTAGGCGCCGCAGCGGCAGATGTTGCCGCTCATGCGCTCGCGGATCTCGGCCTCGGTAACCTGCGTCGGCGCGGTGAGGTCGGCGGTGACGTGGCTCGGGATGCCGGCCTTGATCTCGGCGAGCACCGCCACGCCCGAGCAGATCTGGCCCGGCGTGCAGTAGCCGCACTGGTAGCCGTCGTGCTTCACGAACGCCGCCTGCATCGGGTGCAGGGCGTCGGGCTGGCCCAGCCCTTCGATGGTGGTGATCTCGCTGCCCTGGTGCATCACGGCGAGCGTTAGGCAGGCGTTGATGCGCCATCCGTCGACGATCATCGTGCAGGCGCCGCACTGGCCGTGGTCGCAGCCCTTCTTGGAGCCCGTCAGGTGCAGGTGCTCGCGCGCCGCGTCGAGCAGGCTGGTGCGGGTATCGAGCTCAAGCTCCCGGCGCTGCCCGTTCACGGTGAGCGATACCTTCGCCATCACGGGCTTATCCGTGCCGGCGGGGGCCGCGTCGGCGCGGGAGCCGGCTGGGGTGGCGGCCAAAGCCGCCGTGGCGGATGCTCCGACCATAAGGTCTCTCCGATTCAATGAGATGTCTCCGGGACGACCCATCGCGGCCTCCGAGCTTGCGGGGGATGACCGACCGAAGGCCGTACATCGTTCAGGGAATGCCCGGGCAACCCGGACAGCTTGGATAGGCTCCAAGGTACGGCGCTTGGCCGCAACGATTAGCCCTCGGTTTCCACATAAGCCTATGAGCGCAGCTTATGGATCGCCGAGCCCGCATGGTACGAGCAGCCGGCAATGGCAGGCTGATGCGTCCGGTCGGAGAGGGGTGATGGCGAGACAGGACATGACCGACCTGCTCTCCTTCGCCACGGTGGCGAGCGAGGGGAGCTTCACGCGAGCCGCCAAGCGCCTGGGCGTCACGCAGTCGGCGTTGAGCCACGCCATGAACGGGTTGGAGGCCCGCCTGGAGCTGCAGTTACTGAACCGCTCCACCCGTGCGGTCACGACGACCGAGGCCGGCGAACGCCTGCTGCGCACCGTGGGTCCGCAGTTCGAGCAGATCGAGGTCGAGCTCGCCGCCCTGACCGAGTTCCGCGACAAGCCCGCCGGCAACATCCGGATCACGGCGCCGGAGCTCGCGGCCGAGACGGTGCTGTGGCCGGCCCTGCGGCGGCTGCTGCCCGACTACCCCGAGATCCACGTCGAGGTGGTCTCCTCGGACGTGCGGACGAACATCGTGGCCGAGCGCTTCGACGCGGGGGTGCGCATCGGCGAGTACGTCGAGAAGGACATGGTCGCGGTCCGCATCGCCCCGCCCATGCGGATGGCGGTGGTCGGGACGCCGGGCTACCTCAAGGGCCGGCCCAAGCCCCGGAAGCCCGAGGACCTGGTCGGGCACCGCTGCATCAACCTGGCGCGCGTCTCCCGCGGCGACTTCTTCCCTTGGGAGTTCGAGCGGGCCGGCAAGGAGGTCAACGTCCAGGTCGGCGGCCAGCTTGCGTTCTCAAGCCTTTCACTGATCCGCAAGGCTGCCCTCGCCGGTCTCGGCCTAGGGTACCTCCCGGAGCAGGAAGTCCTGGCCGACGTGGCGGAAGGGCAGCTGGTGCGGGTCCTGGAGGCCTGGTGCGAGCCCTTCCCGAGCTACCACCTGTACTACCCCAGCCGACGCCAGCCCACCGCGGCATTCACGCTCCTCGTCGAGGCGCTGCGCTATAGGGGTTGACGCGCCCGCCGGCCGGCCGTCAGGGCATGGGATTACCCGTCAACCGCCCAGACCCACGGTCTGGCCGCCGTCGACGACCATGGCGTGACCGGTCGTGAAGGCCCCGCCGGCCGAGCTCAGCCACAGGACGGCGGACGCGATCTCCTCGGGCTTTCCGAGGCGTCCGATAGGCTCCTGCGCGATCATGCTGTCGTACCCGTCGGGCGCGCCCTCCGCCACGCGCCGGATCATGGCGGTGTCGATGATGCCGGGGCAGATGGCGTTCACCCGGATGTTCTTGCTGGCGTAGTCGATCGCGGCCGATTTCGTGAGGCCGATGATGCCGAACTTCGTGGCGGAGTAGGCGGCCTGCCCGGCGATGCCGACGATGCCGGCGCCGGACGACGTGTTGACGATGGAGCCGCCGCCCTGACGGAGCATGACCGGCACCAGGTGCTTCATGACGAGGAAGACGCCGCGCAGGTTGACCGCCACGATGCGGTCCCAGAACTCCTCGCTGACGTCGGCGATGGCGCCGTAGGGCTGCTCGATGCCGGCGTTGTTGAAGGCGACGTCGATGCGCCCGAACCGGGCGACCGCCTGCTCCACGGCCGCGCCGACCGCTGCGCCGTCGGTCACGTCGCACGGGATGGCCAGCGCCGAGCGTCTGGTCTCCTCGACCAGGCGTGCGGTTTCCCGAATGCCGTCCTCTTGCACGTCCAGGATCACGACGTCCGCGCCGGCCCTGGCGAAAGCGACGGCGGTCGCTTGGCCGATGCCGCTGGTCGCCCCGGTGACGAAGGCGACCTGGCCCTCGAAGTCGTAGGTCGGGTTCATCTCAAACCCTCAAGTCTGGTTGGGGGATTCCTGCCGTCCGGTGGAGGCCACCGGGGTCAGGGTTGCGGACGCGTCGCTAGGCGGGCGCCGCGGGCGGATAGAAGGGCCGCCGCGGCGCACCCGGTCAGGACGAAGGCGCTGAAGGCGAAGGTCACCCGATAGCCGGCGTGGTCGAACAGCAGGCCGCCGAAGGTCGCGCCGCCCGTGATGGCGAGTTGCACGACCGCGACCATCAGGCCGCCGCCCGCCTCCGCGTCATCCGGCAGGGCCTCGCTGACCCAGGTCCACCAGCCGACGGGCGCCGCCGTGCCGATCAGGCCCCACAGGGCCAGGAGGACGGCCACCACGGGAAGCGACGCCCCGAACCCGATCAGACCCACCGCCAGCAGGGCCATCGCCAGCGGCATGACGACCAGGGAGCCGTAGAGGCTCGTCTGCAGGATGCGGCCGATCACGGAGGTGCCCACCAGGCCCGAGACGCCGAGCACCAGCAGCAGGAGGGACAGGGTCGAGGTGTCCACCCCGGTCACCGTCTCCAGGAACGGCCGCAGGTAGGTGAACAGGGCAAACTGGCCGAGGAAGAACAGGGCTGCCGCGAGCATGCCCAACGGCACCCGCGGCCGGCTCAGCACCTTGAACGTGGCGAAGGCATCTGCCCGCGTCCGGTTCGGCATCGGCGGCAGGGTGAGGAACAGCCAGGCGAAGGTTACCGCGGCGACCGGCACGACGCTGAAGAAGGCTCCGCGCCAGCCGATGTATTGCCCGAGGAAGCTGCCGAGCGGCGCGGCGACCGTCGTGGCGAGCGCGTTGCCGCCGTTGAGGATGGCGAGGCCGCGCGGCACGTCCTCGCTCGGCACGAGGCGCATGACCGTCGCCGCCGACAGCGACCAGAACCCGCCGATGACCATGCCGACGAGGGCCCGGCCGCCCAGGAAGACCGCCGCGTTCGGCGCGGAGGCGACGGCCAGCCCCGAGACCAGCATCAGCACGGTCAACCCGAGCAGGAGCGACCGGCGGTCGAGCCGCGGGGTGGCCGGCGCGATGAACAGGCTGGTAAGAACCGCGAACAGACCCGAGACCGCGATGGCCTGCCCAGCCTGTCCCTCTGTGAGGTGCAGGTCCGATGCGATGGGCGTGAGCAGGCTGACCGGCATGAACTCGGACGCCACGAGGGTCGCGGCGCACAGGGACATGGCGAAGACCGCGCTCCACCCGTGTGCCCGCGAGGCACCCGCCTCGCCGATGGCGACCTCGTCGGCACAGACCTCGTTCGCGTTCATGGGCAAGCCGCCCCTCCCTGGTCGTTCGATGTCGGGATCGCGCGGCCGGCCAGCGCGAGTCGAGGTTTCAGGCGCCGTACTGGCCGTCGGTGACCTTCTCCATCCAAGTCACCGGTCTGCCGTTCAGCGCCTCCTAGATTGCGATGTGGCTCATCGCGGTGGTCGGGCCGGCGCCGTGCCAGTGCCTCTCGCCCGGCGGGAACCAGACCACGTCGCCGGGGTGGATCTCCTCGACGGGACCGCCCTCGCGCTGGACCCGGCCGCAGCCCGAGGTGACGATCAGCGTCTGGCCGAGCAGGTGCGTGTGCCAGGCCACGCGGGCGCCGGGCTCGAAGGTGACGAGGGCCCCGCCCGCGCGGGCCGGCTCGATCGGGCTGAACAGCGGGTCGACCCGGACGGTGCCGGTGAACCAGTCCTCCGGCCCCTTGCCCGAAGGCCGCGAGCCGGCGCGCATGATCTCCATGGCGATGATCCTTGGCAGCTTGGCAACCATGGCCGCGGACGGTGCCGCGGTCGTTCGAGGCGAGAGCTAGCGCCTGGAGGTCGGTCGCATTAGATGCGCGAAACGACATGAGGTTATGAGCAGAGCTTATGGATGCTGCGTGAGAGCCTGAACGACCTCACCGCCTTCGTGGCCGTGGCGCGGGCCGGAAGCTACACGAAGGCCGCCGCGCAACTCGGGGTCTCGCAGCCGGCGCTCAGCCAGACCGTACGTGGCCTTGAGGCGCGCCTCGGCGTCCGGCTGCTAGCCCGCACCACTCGCAGCGTGGCACCGACCGAGGCCGGGGAGCGGTTGCTCGACGCGGTCGGCCCCCGGCTCGATGCGGTCGAGAAAGGGCTCAAGGGCCTTGCCGAGATGCGGGGCAAGCCGGCCGGGACCGTGCGCATCACCGCCGATGAGCACGCGGCGCAGGCGGTGTTATGGCCGACCCTACGGCGCGTGCTGCCGGATCACCCCGAGATCAAGGTCGAGGTCTCGGTCGACTACGGCTTGACGGACATCGCCGCGGAGCGCTTCGACGCCGGCGTGCGCCTCGGCGGCATGGTCGCCAAGGACATGGAAGCCGTCCGCATCGGGCCGGACTTGCGGATGGCCGCGGTCGCGGCGCCGGCCTACCTCGCGGGCCGGACGCCGCCGGGACGTCCGGAGGATCTCACCGGCCACACCTGCATCAATCTGCGCCTGCCGACCCAGGGCGGTCTCTATGCCTGGGAGTTCGAGAAGGCCGGGCGCGAGGTCCGGGTCAGGGTCGAGGGCCAGCTGGTGTTCAACACGGTCTCGATGATCCGGGATGCGGCGCTGGCCGGCTTCGGCATCGCCCATCTGCCTCAGGACCAAGTGCAAACGCATCTCGACCGGGGCGAGCTCGTCCGGCTGCTCGCCGATTGGTGCCCGCCGTTTCCCGGTTACCACCTGTACTACCCGAGCCGTCGCCGACGATCGGCGGCGTTCGAGGTGCTGGTCGAGGCCCTGCGCCACCGGGACTGAGGCCGCAACCAGGCCGTCTGCGCTCACGCGGCGGTGAGAGGTCCTCGCCGGCCGAAGGGGCTCCTGTCCCAAAGCGCCACCAAAACTTCGTAGGCGGCCCGCAGACCGCTGTCGTGGGCGCCGTGGGCGGTTGTGAAGTCGTGCGGATGCGTTGCCTCACCCGCGAAGAACAGGCGGTCCTCGAAAAGTCGGGCCAGCCGTGCCCGTGCCTGGGATTGGCCCGGCAGGGCGCAGCTATACGCGCCGCCGATGGACGACATCCGGCTCCAGGAAGTCGCCGCGAGCGGGCGGACCGCCGACGCCACGTCGCTGCCGAACAGGCCGGTCAGCTCGGCCGACACGAACGCGAAGCCGGCGGCGGGACCTTCCTCCTCCAGGATGCGGGCACCGTCGCCGCCGAGGAACGCCTCGATGACCGGCCAGCCGTTGGGCCGGATCGAGTAGGCCGCCGACCTTGCGTCGCGCAGGTTTCCGTAGGCGTGGGAGTCCGCCTCGAACGCGGTATCACGCCCGATCTCAAGGAAGATTTTCTCGTTGCGGCCGAGCGGCAGGGCGGCGGCCGCCTCGCGCCAAGGTTCGGTCCCGGGGGGCAAGCGGATGGCCTCGCCTGCCAGGACCGCGGTCGAGACCGTGAGGATGACGGCCTTGGCGCGAAGGGTGCCGGCGCGCGTCGCGACGGCGATGCCGTCCGCCGTCAGGTCGATACGCTCGACCGGGGTGGCCAGGCGTAGCTCGGTCGAGGACGGCAGGCTGGCGGCCACCAGCGTGCCGTAGCCGAGCGGCAGGTTCCAGTTCTTGCCCGTCAAGGCATCGTCGTAGGCCAGGTAATCGGTCGCGGAGATCCGCTCGGGCGCCATGCCGCTCATGAAGCCGGCGATGGCCCGCACATAGGCGTTCCAGGCGCCACCTGCTTCCAGGGCGTCGCTGGCCCGGTCGCTGCCCGGGACGACGCTGCGGAGCCGCTCCTCCCAATCGCCGAACGCCGTCCGGGCCGCCTGCTCGTCGTCCTCGTTCCGGGCGATGCCGGGATGCGCCTGATTCCAAGGCGGATCGCTGCGGTCGACCGGGAAGCCTGATGCCTCGGCGATGCCAACCCAGGCGTTGCGGTCGCCCGAGTGCAGCCATTCGCAGCCCAGGTCGAGCGGATACCCACCGAAGTCCTGCGTGAAGGCGCGGCCTCCAAGGCGCGCCGACGCCTCAAGCAACAAAGTCGATGCGCCGTGGGCCGCGAGCCGCCGCGCCGCGCCTATCCCCGCGGCGCCTCCCCCCACGATGATGACGTCGTACTCGTTGTGCATGCGCCGAAGGTGAGATCGAGGATCGCGCGGGACAAGCGGCAGGGCTTGCTGGCGCGGCCTCGACCTTATCGGGGCTCGCAACCTGGCTGGAGCACGAAAGGCGTGGCCTGGGACGCCTGGCCGGATGGACTGGACCCTCCGGCTGTGTTCTTCATGTGTTCACGTCCGATCCATTGACCGCGCCTGCATGTCGTCGGTGACAGAGGAACCCCTCATTCCTGCCGGGACCATCGACCATCGGGTCGGACGAATCCCTACGGAATGGCATAGCTTGCCCTTGTGGGCTGCCGGCGGGCGGCCTTGAATGGCGCCCGGACAGGAAGGACCCGATGGCCGACTGGATGACCAGCGAGCAGCGTTATGCGTGGCAGATCCAGTTGGTCGCCAAGCTGCGGGCCCTGAGTGGATTCAGCGCGCGCGGCAGCGCTTGTCCAGAACCCCGAAAAACGGGTAGTTTTCTTTTTTTAACAGTAACTTAGATAGAATTTCTGTCTTGCCCCAGGGTTGGACCGGCCTGGCCGGTCTCTGCAGGAGAGAACGGATGAACAAGCGCACCCTTACCCTGGCCGCCGCGGCGCTGCTCGGTGGGTTGGCAATGAGTGCCGGGTCGGCATCGGCCGCTCCCCTGTTTGTCAACACGGTTCAGTCTGATCCGTCCCTCGTGAGCACCGTGCAGATGACGCGCATGGAGCGCCGGATGATGGAACGGCGCATGATGAAGCGTCGCATGATGGAGCGGCGGATGGATCGCCGTATGGATCGGCGTCGAATGATGGAGCGGCGGATGGACCGTCGTATGATGAACCGCATGTAAGCGAAGCAATTGAGGGCCCTAACCGGGGCCCTCAATTATTTAAAAACCTGCAAAATATCGCTTGTTGGTACCGTCTGGACCGTATATGTCGCAGGTCCCAGACGACAAAAAAGGCCGCCCCAACAAGGGAGCGGCCCGAAGTCTTGGGAGGAAACGCCCCGAAGGGCACGGGACCGCGACGCCATCGCGATCTCGCATGATCCAAAAGTAGATGCTGCTGCGTACAACGCAACCCATCCTTTGGGTGCACGACGTGCATGGGTGACGCTGGGCGTGCTGTGAGGTGCGCAAGCACACCATAGCTCGGGTGGCGCAGCTTCTTTCGAGCCTCTTCCGATCACCACTGAGCTGCAGTGACGCTGTAAGACGGGGAAGAGGGCTTTCCCAAGAACCGGTTCGTCGAGCACCTGCAGCTGCCGTTCCTGCCGCAGGCGAGTTACGTTTTGTCGGGCTCGGTGACCGGAGCCGCCGCAACACCGATCCCCGAACCTGCGTCGGCTCCAGTATGGACCGGCACACCGCCAGGCAGCATGTGAATCGGCTTCGAAGCATGACCCCGGCAAGATTGAAGCTAACACTTTCATCGATCAACAAAAATCGACACAGAGGTGGGGTCACGATCGGCGCCGATCGTGACCCCACCTCCAAGCAATTTTCAGCTGAAATTTCAACTCATTGAGCTGTATTTGGGAGGGGTGAACCTTCGACGCTTATTTACACTCAGACCGAAGCGCTCTCGGCAAACGTCTAGCAATCGCGGTTCGCGGACCGACGTCGGCGGCCCGAACCCGGATTCCGGCGTCCGCCACCACGGTCGGCTCAATGCGAAGTGCGGGGGGACCTGACTTGAGGCGGGTTCAGATGTTTGGAGTGCGCGATCCGTGCATGGGATGACGCAAACCGGGTGCCCTATTCCCCCGCCGGCCTGCGTCGCCGCCGTTTCGATGCCGCTATGCGCAAGATGCGGGACAAAGCCTCGACTGAGTAGGGTTTCTGCAGGAGCTCGAACCCGTGGTCGCTTTCCTGCGCGAGGACGTGGCTGTAACCGCTGGTCAGAACCACCGGCAGGCCGGAGTAGAGACGTCCGATCTCGCGTCCAAGCTCGACCCCGTTGGTGCCCGGCATGATCACGTCCGAGAACACCACGTCGTAGGTGTCGGGCTCGGCGGCGAGGGCCGCCAGGGCCTCGTCGGCGTTCCCGACCCAGTGCGTGCCGTAGCCGAGCTCCTGGAGGGTCTGGGTCGAGAAAGTGCCGACGTCCCGGTTGTCCTCGACCACCAGGACGCGGGCGCCCCGGCCGTCGACGACGGCGTCCTCGCCCACGGCCTCGTCGACCCTTATGGCGTCCGCGACGACGCGCGGGAGATAGAGCGCGAAGGTGGTCCCGTGCCCGACCTCGCTCTCGACCAGGACCTCGCCGCCCGATTGCTTGGCGAAGCCGAACACCTGGCTGAGGCCGAGGCCCGTGCCCTGCCCGACGCCCTTGGTCGTGAAGAACGGCTCAAAGATCCTGTCGATCAAGTCGGCCGGGATGCCTGCGCCCGAATCCGACAGCGCGATCCGGACGAAGTCGCCGACCAGTGCGGGATGCGAACGCAATGCGGGCAGGACGCTCACGGCGTCGACCGCGATGTCGAGCCGGCCCTCGCCGTCCATCGCGTCGCGGGCGTTGACCGCCATGTTCACCAGGGCGGTGTCGAACTGGCTCGGGTCGGCGCTGACGTGGCATGGCTCGTCGCCGACGTTGATCGACACCGCGATCCGGGCGCCGGTGAGGGTGCCGACCATCTCGCCGATGGCCCTCACGCTCCGGCCGACGTCGAACACCTCCGGCCGCAACGCCTGGCGCCGAGCGAAGGCAAGGAGCTGGCCCGTGAGCTTGGCCGCCCGGTCGACGGTGTCCGAGATCGCGCCGATGTACCGGCCCCGTCGTTCCTCGGAGAGGTCGGGGCGCTTGAGCAGGTCGGTCGACGACTTGATCACGGTCAGCAGGTTGTTGAAGTCGTGCGCGACGCCCCCGGTCAACTGCCCGACGGCCTCCAGCTTCTGCGACTGCCGCAGGGCCTCCTCGGCCTGGAGCAGGCTGGCGGCGCGCTCCTTCTCCTGGGTGACGTCGCGGGAGACGCAGTACAGCATCCCCTCGACCGGGACGGCCGTCCAGGACAGCGTGCGGTAGCCGCCGTCCCGCGCCCGGAGGCGGTTCTCGAAGGCGAGCGTCAGGCCGCCGGCGGCGAGCCGGGCGACCTCGGCGCGCGTCCTCTCGCGGTCGTCGGGGTGTTCGAGCCACTCGGACGTCTTCCCGATGATCTCTTGCCGCTCCCACCCCAGGATCGAATGCCAGGCCGGGTTGATGCTGACCCAGACACCGTTCGCGTCGGCGACGCCGAGCATGTCCTGGCTCACCTGCCAGATCCGGTCGCGCTCCTTGGTGCGCTCGGCGACCTGGGCTGCCAGGGTCTCGTTCAACGCCCGCAGAGCGCCCTGCGTGCGCACGCGCTCGACCGCGTCCCAGATCCGGGCCGCGACCTCCTCGACCAGCGAGACCTCATCCGCCGTCCAGGCCCGCGGTTCGCGCTGGTTCACGTAGACGACCGAGCGTAGGCGCCCCTCGTGGACCTGGGGGACGGCGACGATGGCGGCGATGCCGAAGGCGCCCATCCCCAGGCCGGCGGTGTCGGGATCGGCTTCGACGTCTGGATAGACCGATGTGCGGCCCGCCTTGAGATTGGCGATGTTGCCGGGTCCGAATGCGTCGAGCGGGTAGGTGTCGGCCAGCGTCGCGACGCCGTCGAAGTATTCGGTGCCCAGGGTGACCGACATTCCGTCGTCCCCGACGAAGCCGTAGCCGACCCGGCTGGCGCCGATGTGGCGCCCGAGGGCGTCGACCGCCGCCTGCATCCGGCCGCGCGGGCCGCCCTGTTCGCGCAACGTGTCGGTGAGGGCGAGAAGGAAGCGCTGCCGCGTCTCGGCCGCGTGCCGTTCCACGACCCGCATCTCAAGTTCGGCGTTCATCTCCCGTAGGCGTCGCTCATCGTGTCTACGGCCGGTGACGTCAGAGACCGTCAGGACGGCCCCCATGAGGTTGCCGCCCTCGAAGACGGGGGCGTTCGAGCAGACCACCTCGACCGACGTGCCATCCTGGCGGAAGAAGGTCGCGTCGCGCTGCCGGAGGGTCAATCCTTCCCGGATCGCTTCGACGAAACCGCACTCGGACGTGGGGAACGGGCGCCCGTCCGGATGATGGTGATGGGCGGCCTCGTGCAGGTCCTGCCCGACCAGGGTCCCGTCCCCCCACCCCAGTAGGGCGTGCGCAGTGCGGTTGGCGAAGGTGACGGTTCCGTCGAGGTCGAGCTGGAACACCGCCTCGCTGACGTGGTCCGTGACGGTTCGCAACAGGTCGGTCTGCCGCTGCAGCGCCTCCGCCGTCAAGCGCTGGCCGGTCCTATCCCGAAGGATCTTGAGGTAGCCGACATGCCCGCCGTCGTCGGCGTACAGCGGCATCATCTCGCCGAGCGTGAAGAACAGCGAGCCGTCCTTGCGCACGTGCCAGCGCTCGTCATTGCCGCGGCCTGTCTCGCGGGCGGCCTTTATCTCGCGCTCGGGGACGCCCGCGGCGACATCCTCCTCGGTGAAGAACACCCGGGCGGGCTTGCCGCACATCTCCGCCTCGGACCAGCCGAGGATCGCCTCGGCCCCGGCGCTCCAGCCCGTGACGAGGCCGTCGAGGTCCATGGTCACCATCGCGTAGTCGATGGCGCTGTCGAGGATCTGGCGATGCCGGGTGTCCGCCTCCCGAGCGCTGCGAAGGGCGTCATCGCGGGCGGCCATCGACCGACGCAGCTCCATCTGCGCCATGACCTGGCGGGCCAGCGCCTCAAGGGCCTCGGCCTGGTCCGGGGTCAGGCCTTCGGGGCGGGGCTTCCCGTCGATCACGCACAGTGTCCCGAGCGCGACGCCCTCCGGTGTCTCCAGGCGGGCGCCGGCATAGAACCGCAGGTGGGGCTCCCCGGTGATCAGGGTGTTGCCGCGGGTCCGCGGGTCGGTTGTCAGGTCCGGGATCACCAATAGGCCCGTTCGCGCGAGGGCGTGCGCGCAGACCGATTGCGACAGAGGGGTCTGGCAGGGGTCGAACCCCAGCCGGGCCTTGAACCACTGCCGGTCGCCGGCGACGAGGCTGACCAGGGCCACCGGTGTCGCGCAGATCCGCGAGGCGAGCAGGACGATATCGTCGAAGCCCCGCTCGGCCTGCGTGTCGAGGATGCCGTATCCGTCTAGGGCCGCTAGGCGTTCCGGATCGCGGGCGGCCTCCTCAGACGCGGTCATGGACGGCCTCAGCGTTCGCGGCCCCGCGATGGTTCCTGCCCGTCTCCCGCTCGATCAGGAGGCGCAGCGCCGTCCTGACGACCTCGCTGATTGAGGTGTACTCGCCCTTCGCGACCTGAGCCTCTACGTACGCGATCAGCGGTTCGGTCAAGGCGATATGTCGGGAGTGCTTGGCGGCCATCCGGTGGCGGTAGCAGCATGAGAGACCGGTGTCGCACCTGCAACACCCAGATCGCTCAGACGTGTCGTCGCATGCTTTGATCGCCGCCTCGGCGTCGGGTCGACCCCAGGGCGGCGATGGTCGACCGGTTCCGAGCCGCGCCCGCACCGATCCATCACCGGTGTCGACGCGCGTCCGGTGGTTCGGGCGTCAGCCCGCGTGTCAAACAGCGTTGAACATTGATTCTTCCGCAGGTTCGGTGCTGAGGTCTTTTTGAGGCGTTGATCCTCGGAGAGTCCGAGGGCTCCGGACGATGGCGATCTCGAATCCGTCGCTGCCCTCGGTTTCGGAAGGCGTGCATGTCGACGAGTTGGCGCTGGATGTCGGCACGCTGACGATCACGGCCAGGACGACGGCACCACGCGCGGTTTGATCCCGGCCGAAGGCGCGCTCGTGCTCGGCGACGACGCGACCGTCCTGCCGGATCTCGACGCGCTCGGCGTAGGCACGGACCTCGACCGGGCGGCCGATGGCAGAGGCCATGACCGAGTATCGGTTGTTGTCGAAGCGCACGAGGCAGGTCGTGGATACCGAAGCGCTGATGGCGTGGAAGCCGTCGAAGCGGCCGGCATAGGGAACGAGGGCTGCCCGCTCGACCTCGAACCGCTCCCAGACGGTGCGTTCGCGCTCCTCGGGATGAGGATGCGCCTTGGCGTAGGCGATCACCCCATCAAGCAGGAGCGCGTTCAACTCCTCGTAGCTCTTCACCCGGACGCGCGGGGTGAAGAAGCGCTCGCGCACCAGTCCGACCTAGTTCTCGACCTGCCCCTTCTCCCAGCCCGAGGCCGGCGTGCAGGCGACCGGATCAACGAGGTAGTGCGAGCACATCTGCAGGAAGCGGCGGTTGTAGGCGCGCTCGCGCCCGACGAAGATCGTCTCCACCGCGGTCTTCATGTTGTCGTAGATGCCGCGCTGGCAGGTGCCGCGGAAGAACGCGAACGCCCGGTCGTGGGCGTCGAACTCCATCTCCTGGCTCTCGCGCGGATAGGCCCGCACGAACAGCATGCGCGAGTGGCAGAGCCGGACGTGGGCGACCTTGACCGTGACGGTCGTGCCGCCGATCAGCACGATCTCGTGGCTCCAGTCGAACTGGTAGGCCTCGCCCGGGGCGAACGACAACGGCACGAAGGCTTGCGCAGTGAGCGAGGCGCGCTCGCGCTTCCAGGTCTTGGCATAGCGCCGAACGGCATCGTAGCCGCCCTCGTAGCCAAGCCCGCGGAGCGCCTCGTAGATCCGGATCAGCCTCAGTCGCTCGCGGGCAGACCTGCCGGCGTTGGTGGTCAGCATCCGATCGAGATCGTCGCGCCACGGCCCGAGCTTGGGCAGCGGCTGCACCTCACGCTCGTAGGCGAAGGCGGTGGCCCCCGATCGGATGACCTTCCGGACCGTGTTGCGGGAGACGTGCAGGTCGCGGACGATGTCCTTGATCGCGCGACCGCGGGTGAAGAACTCGCGCCGGATGCGCGCAATCGTGTCCACGCCCTTCATCCCCCTGCACCACCCTTCCGGCCGTACCGGAGAGCAGTCTGCGAGAACGAGGTTAGGGGGTCAGAATTGGACGCCGATCCCCCGCCTCACGGGGTCCAAGTTGCACGCCGAAACACACCTGGAAGATCGTCCGGCAGCCGGCAGCCGGCAGCCGGCGGCGCTGGTCGAGTTGCACGTCGAGGGTCTGCCCGACCGTAGAGACGGGGGCGTAGCCGATCAGGCGAGGGGGCGGGTTTTCGTACATAGTTTCGTTCATTAGTTATGCACACGCTAACCCATTGGCGAGGCAGGGTCGAGCGAAATGTGCAAAACTCTTCAGTTTTGCGTAAGACAGGGGTCAACGAACCCTTCGCCGCTCATAAATGTTAAGCCTGCATGAAGGTATGCTTTTCGACCGATGCCATCGTCGACGCCGAACAGGTCGGCAACGGTCGGCTGTCGTGGATGTGGGTATTTATCTGCGCCGAGAATGCCATGCTGCTCGCGCAGTCGGAACCGATTTTTCGCACCCGTCAGGCTGCCCTGCGGGTCGGCCACAATATCCAAGCTTATCAACGCATACGATTAGGCCGATTGCAAATCAATAAGGCTTCAACAGAAATTAACCGAGAGGTTGGGGCATTATAAGCGCCGATTGTGACCCAACCTCACAGCGGTATTTACTTATCTTGCGAGTTTGTTAAGCCCAAAAAGGACGGGATCATCCTTGGAGGTCAAGCCACAGCAGGCCTGGCAGGACGGATAAAATGGATCGTGAACGAGACTGCGATGCAGCCGAAGAGCTGATCGACGACGATCGTAAGCACCCTGGCGGCAGCGAGACGAAGGAACGGCCGGGCCAGGGCACGGACCAGCACGGCGGTGACGCGAGCGTCAAGGCATCGAAGAACTGACGCATTTCAAACATCAGCGTTTTTCGAGCCGGCGAGGCTTTACGCCCTATCTGAGCGCGTCCGAGAGAGTGTGAAGAGGGCCACTGATGGCAAAGACCTTCGTCTACGAGTTTGTGTTCGGCCTGCCCGAGGAGGAGCAGAGTCGGATACATACCGTTCGGTCGAACAATTGGCGCGATGCCGTCAAGGCGATCCAACGCTACAACGCAAAGGATGAAGTGATCGCTTTCCAACTCGCTGATCCGAAAACCTCCGGCCTGCGAGGTGCCAAGGCGGAGAAAGACGTGGTCGTGGAACATCCGACTATGCCGAACATCAGGAGCTTGGCATCGGAGTCAGATTAGGCCGATCCTGCGCCTCCAGTGTCCAGGCGACGGCCCGCTCGACGGGAGCCAATTCCAAATCGGGTCAACTGCGCTACCATGCTGATCGCGCGTCGGACGGAACGACCTGCCCAGCACAACCAGAGCGAGGCTGCCCATGTTCGATGAGTATGGTATTCCACGCGGCGCTGAGTGGGACGAAGCCGGGCTGCTGACGCTTCATCATTTCGTCTACTGCAGCCGAGCCTCCGACGGCGTCGACGAGGCAGAGGTCGGGCGCATCGTCGAGTCAGCGCAGCGTCACAATCTCGCGCGCGGCATCACCGGGGTGATGGTTTTTGGCAGCGGCGTCTTCTTTCAGTGGATTGAGGGACCGGCTGTTCCGATAGAGAAGCTAATCGCAAGCCTGTACCGCGATCCGCGCCATTACGATATCGTCTCACTGGATCAAAGCGAGGAAAAGCGCGAGCGTCTTTATCCAAATTGGGATATGGAAAGGGTTGAGGCAGATGATATTCGCATAGTACTTCAAGACGCGCTCGAAAGCTCTTCAAACAAGAAAAACAAAGAAACGCTGATGCGCATTCTTAAACAGATCGACTCGGGGCCGCTGCATTCGCTTGGGCGAAGTTGATCGGATCTACTGCCGACACTGAATCGGTGCGCCTCCGAGAAGGCCCCTCTTTGACATCGCGGTCGTTTGCGGGTTTGCTAGCCATTGGCATGGTCGCGCTGACGACCGAATGACCAACTGGGGGCTCAACCCTGGATCGTGGGAGGGGCTATGCTGGATTTTGGACCGTCCCACCATGAGTGGGCCGACTTTCTAACGGCCGAGATTGCTGAAGTTGCCGAAGCTCGGGAGGCTTACGCACGGCGGCGGTCCGCTCAAGAAGCGCGCGAGCGAACCATAGCTCTCAGTCGTGTCATCCAAGACCAAATCATCCCACGCTTGATGCTGCTGGAACGGTCGGAGGTCCCATCAAAGCCCGGCACCCTGCCCAAGCTCGACACGGAGGTGGTCGCGGAATTCACCGACCTCGTTCTCGAGCAGGATGTCGCCGCCCTCGTCGCTGCGTTCAAGGCCTTGATGGAGAAGGGCTACTCGGTCGACGATCTGTTTCTCGACCTGCTTGCGCCCTCCGCGGCTTTGCTGGGACGCCTATGGGACGAAGATCTGTGCGACTTCATTGAAGTGACTGCAGGCCTCGCCCGATTGCAGTTCCTCCTGTCCATGTTCCGCACGGACGGGAATATCGCGCCGTATGACGACAAGCGCCGCGTTCTCCTGATGGGAGCGCCCGGCGAGCAGCACACGTTCGGCATGGCGATCGTCGACCAGTTCCTGCGCAAGGCCGGATGGAATGTCGTGAGCGGCCTCGCTTGCAGCGCCCAACAGATTGCCGAACTGGTCGGCTCGGAATGGTTTGGCGTTGTGGGTCTGACCCTTAGCTGTGAGACGCACCTCGATCAGTTGGCTGCCTCGATCCGTGCCGTGCGGCGAGCCTCGCGCAACCCCTCGATCGGTGTCATGGTCGGTGGGCCGGTTTTCCTAGAGCATCCGGAGTTCGTCAGGCAGGTCGGAGCAGACGCGTCGGCCGTTGATGCGCCGACGGCCGTCTTGCTGGCTCAGCGACTGCTATCCTACACGCAGGCCGCTCGTCCTTGAGAGCAGTCTGTCGCATCCCCTCCTTGCGCCGATCTCGGCATCCGCCCAGGCCGGTGCGCCGAGGTAGTGGCAGACCATAGGACCATCCCGCAGCTGGACCGCGCGCCGTCCCATTGCAGCGCCGGACACGGGCCCGCGTCGCCATCCCCGATGAACGCCCGCGCGATCCCGCAGGGCTCGGTCGCGCAACAATAGGTGCAGCCGTTGCAAAGCAGTCCGAGCGCCGGCTTCACTGGCAGCCCCGCGCCTGTCTTGCCATCGACCAGCAGAAGGGGTTTCATAACCCGGGCTTCACTTCCTCACGGGCTTTGCGATATGAATCGGCGTGACCATTCGGCGCCGATTCCTACCGTAAGTGTCTACAATCGCTGATCATCAGCGTTCAAGACCCCATGCTGATCAACACTCGGTGACATCCAAGGCGACGTCCGCCAGCCGGAACGGCATCCCGTCGTCTCCATAGAACGGCTTGCCGCGGAGCTTGAACCACCGGACCTCGCCCACAGGGGGCACGATGCGGTACTCGATGTCGTAGTCGCCGTGCCCCGCGATGCAGGCGGCGACGGCCTTGTCCCGCCGCGCACGGTCATCCACGTGGATCATGGCCTCGTAAGTCGTGCGGCTCAATGGATTGCCCGGGTCGAGCCCAAGGGCGACCTTGAAGGTCTCAGACGCCACGAAGCGCAAGTCGGCAAGGTCCAGGCTGCACGAACCAAGTCGTCCGGCCTCCAGCACGAAGCGCAGGCTCTCCTCGCTCTCCGACAGGTCGCGGGTCCGTCGTTCAACCTCCCGCTCCAACGCCTTGCGGTTGGTTTCCAAATGATCGAGCCGCGCCTTCTCAGACGTGGCGTCGAACTGCGAGGCCACGAAGAAAGCGAGGTCGTCGCCCTGGAACACCGGGGAGACGAACAGCCTGTTCCAGAACACCCCGCCATTCTTCCGGCGGTTCAGGAGCTGGACCTCGACCGGCACGCGCTCGTCAATCACGACCCGTAGCGCCCGACCTCGTCGCGGTCGGTATCCGACTCCTGGAGGAAGCGGCAGTTCCGCCTGAGGGTCTCGTCCCGAGTATAGCCGGTGAGCGGGCAGAACGCCTCGTTGGCGAAGACGATGGGATTGTGGTGATGGAGCGGGTCGGTGATCACCATCGCCATCTGAGAGGCGCGCACCGCGGCGGCGAAGGGGTCCGCTCCGTCGACCGTGCGGGCCAGTTCCGTGACGATCCGGTCGAGCTCGCGATGCATGCCGAGGCCCTGGATGCCGAGCGAAGTCTCGATGGCGTGGGCGCAGGATGCCTCGTACTCGCACGTCGACGGCGGCCCCCGCGCCAGGGGAGCTTCCATGTCGGCGGTCATCCGATCTCCGGCGGCGCACCGCCCGGGATGCCCAGCGGTTCGTTCGAGGGCGGCATCTCGTCAGGTCCGAAGTCGGGCACGCCGCGCGGTTCGGGAAACGGGCTCTGATCGGGATTGGGCGGATGCGCCGGCGACGGGTCGGGGAACGTCGGGTTCGGCCGCTCGGGAAAACTCGGGTTCGCCATTGGGGGATTCCTGTTCGCTGGTGGCAAGGAAACCGACGCGCGGTCGCGTCAGCCCATGAAATGCCAGGCCGCCTCGGACCGGGGCCGACCGTCATCGGCCACCCCATCGGGGCGCAGGCCGACCTCGTCGATCCGGGCCTTCTCGGAGTGGTCGAGGGCGAGGTCCCGCTCCTTCGCGGCGGCGGCGTGCTCCCCTTTTTCGAGATTCTTGGCCGAATGCCGGTAATGGGCGGCGGCCCGGTCATGCTGGTGCGCGGCTTCCTCGCACGCCCGTGCCATCTTGCTTGTAGCCATGGCCGCTCTCCTGGAGGGGGTGTTCGGAAGCCGCGTCAGCCCGCCGTCAGCCTCGGACCTCGGTCTGCGCCATGTCGCGGTCCCAAGTAGTCCTGGCGGCCTCGCGGGCGGCGCGTGCGGCGTTCGCGGTGGCCGTGGCGGCCCTCACGATGGACGCGCGCGCCTCGGATGCCGCCTGGCGCATCGCCGCCATGTTGGAGCTGATCGAGGTCGCGACGGCCTCCTGAGACTTTCGGACCGCCAGTCGCGTCGCCTCGACGGACTTCCGTGCCGAATCCGCGGCCCTGCGCATCGAGGCATTCGCCGCGCCCCCCGCCGCCCGGTTGGCGTCGGCGATCTTGGCCTCGGCACGGTTGGCTGCTGCCGCGGCGTCGGTGACGAACTTCCCGATCATGTCGGCGGATTGCTTCGGCGCGCCCTTCACCGCCGTCTTCGATGCCTGCATCGCGAGCCGGGCCGCCTCGAGGGCCGCACCGGCGGCCTCGTTCGCCTCGCGGCCGGCTTCCCGCATCGTCGCCGCGGCATCCGTGGCGGGCGCCATCGGCGCTTGCGCCATGGCCGTGGTCATCGTCGTCAGGACGAGGAAGGTCGCCGTCAGGGCCGTCATCGTACGCATGGTGGGATCCAATCGTGTCTTGGGATGGGAGGCAGGGCGAGCCTGCCGATGGGTTCGAGCTCAATCGACATGAGGGGGCTTGGAGGCGGCGCCCCAATAGGCGTCCGCCTTCGCCGTCTGCAGTGCGAATGGCTCCGCCCTCACGAACCGGCCCTCGACGATGCGGGCGGCCTGGTCCATGGCATCCTTGTTCGTGTCGAGGACAAGGATGTTCAGGTTTGGCGAGACGTTGAACCGGTCCTACGGGACCGCGACGTGGCGCTCCCCGAGGCCGAAGACGCCGCCGCGGGCGACAACGAGGTAAGCGATCCCGCCGCCATCCGCCCCCATGACGATGTCGTCGACGCTGCCAAGCGCCACGTTGCCCGGCGTGCGTACCTCGCTCCCGAGCAGGTCGTCCGAGCGGAAGGCGGCGGTCCGGCCTACGACTGGCCGCGCCAAGGAAAGCTCCTGCTTGCGGAAGCCCAGGGCATTCGCGACCCGGAGGTCACAACCCTGCATGCCGGTCTTGTTCTGGTTGTAGCTGGCCTGGATCTGGACGAGCACGTCCTCGCACGGCTGCTGCATGCCGTGACGCGCCAGGATGTCGGCGGCGGAGAGGAGCACCCGGACCTCGTATCCGGGGCGGGCGTTCGCGTACCCCATCATCGCGGAGGCGGCGCCCATCGCCATGCCGTTGTTCCCGGCCATGCCGCMGAACCAGTAGCCGCCGAGCGGATAGCCGTAGCCCGACCCGCCGAGCCAGTAGCCGTCCTTCTCCATCCGGGCGTCGAACGCCTTGAGGTGGTCGAGGCATGCCTGCGCCGGCTTGGCCTCCGTCTCCGCCATGGGTCCAGCCTTCGGCTCCTCGGCTGCCCGGAGCGGGGCCATAAGGGAGAGCGAAAGGACCGCCCAGAGACCGATGGATCTGGCAGGCTGTTGCATGATCGGTTTCCGGGATGGCGGGCACCCAAAGGCTGTGCGCCCCGTCCACCCCTCCTGTCTGACCGCTCCGCCGCCTCGGGACTTTGTCCTGGATCAAGGCCGACCCAGGTCGGTCCGTGCTTCCTTCCGGCCATCGATCCTGAGGATCAAGGACAGAGCGCCGACATGAACGTGGCCAGTATCATGGTCTCCGTGGACCTCGGCCCCGCCGCGGCGGACCGCATCCAACTCGCGGCCTCC
>NZ_LMQV01000017.1 GCF_001425465.1 Methylobacterium sp. Leaf456 | reverse complement strand
CACACTGAATGACCGGGATGGGCGCGTCACTGTCAGAGTAGCGGCTGAACAGACGTCCACTTTCGAAAGCCGGACGGCTACACGTGAACGACTGCGTTGGGTCGAAGGCAGTATGTCGGCTTTGGAGCAAAAGGCCAGGGACCGCTACCCACCCCATCCGGACCTCTGACGGACATGGGTCGAATGTCCGCTTGGGGCCAGAATTTCGCACACTAATTGTCCGGTGGGCCCCCCGGCTGAACTCCATCGGCTATGCCGAATGCGGGTTCCTCATCGTCCGGCGAGCGCGGCGGTGACGCTGACGCTAGCCCTAAACGGGACGACCATCGGGACCGTCGCCTTCGCGGCCGGCAAGGCCGTGGCGACCTTCACGACGACCGGAGGCAACCCGTACTTCGTCAACCAAGGCGACGTGCTGATGTTGACGGCGCCGGCGACCCAGAACACGGCCCTCGCCGACCTCGTCGGCTACATCGCCTTGCAGAAGGGGCGTTCGTATCGTGCTGGTGTAACGGGGGGCCACGTACCACACCTCCGCCCACCAGGTCGCCGCCACCTTCGACACCGCCCTGACGGGTGGCGCCATGGCGCTCGGGTCGATCCTCATCCAGCAGCAACAGCAGCGTGCCGCCGTCCGTCGCGAGGCCGCCGCGTTGCGGGCCGTCGCCGGTCGGATGGCATACGACCGCGTGATGGCCGCCCACTACGCCGAGCAGGAGGCCAAGTCCATCATCGACGCCCGCGCCGCCCGGTTCGCCCGGCAGCGGCAGCAGGCGCTCATCGAGGCTCGCCGGGCTGCCCTCGGAGGCTGATGCCATCACATGCTGAGATGGGCGAAAAAGTGCGCGGCGCGCACGAGTCAACCCCCTAAATGCAAGATGGACGTCGATCATCGTTGTTTTGTACAAGAAAAACCCGCCCCGGGGTGACCGAGGCGGGTTTTGTCGTTCGGGTGGGGGCGATCAGGCCGGGAAGGCGGGCGGGCCTTCGTCGAGGATGTCGTTGAAGATCGCCCGCACCCAGCCGTTCTTCTCCATCTCGGCCCGGGTCGCCTCGGCGGCGGCCGCGGCCCTTTGGCCCTCCAGGGCGGCGAACTCGGATGGGCTCATCGGCTTAGGGACGCCCTGCAGCACGCGCTCGCCGAGGAGATGCTCGCCGATGTAGCGGTGCCCATGCATCATCAGCTTGTTGCGATCCTGGGGCGACAGGCCGTCGAGGTAGGCGATGGCGGCGCGGTCGAGGACGCCCGGCGGGATCTCGGCCTGCTCCGAGGGATACAGGTGCTCCGCCGCGGCCAGGCCCCACTGCTCGGCCGGGGACAGAGTGTCGAACGTCGGCGCCGGCTCCGGGGCGGGCTCGGCGGCCTGCGCCTCAACCGCCGCCTCGGCCTCGGCGATGGGATCGTGCGGCGCCAGGGCCGTGCGGACGGCGCGCCAGACGAGGCGACCCCCTTCGATGACCGGCACCAGCGTGACGCGTCCCAGCGCGGCGAGCATCCTGCCGACCGCTGCGAGAAACCCCTTCATCATCCCCTCCGTGAACTGACCTCCCGATAGTGCCGCGGGGCGACGCATACGACACGTCGCGCCCTCGATACGTCACGCCACGCCGAGCTCGACGGCCTCGGCATACGTCGCGGCGCGGAGCCACTCGTAGGCGGCGCAGGCCCGCGTGCAAAGGGCGACGTGCTCTTGGCCGTAGAGATCATAGACCTTGTCGGCCTCGAACTCGTGGCCGGGCTCGCGACGGAACCGGCGTGGCTTTTCCGTCAGACCGCTCGACCGCACGCGCGGGTGCCATGCACGCCGATTCGCGCCGGCCGGGTCGATCCGGTCGCCGGCCTCCACGAACGAGATCTCGGCCACGCCGTCGTCCCGGCTGACGTAGGCGCGGTGCGGGACGCGTCCGGACCCGGGGGCGACGACGACGACCGTGCCGGGCGCGAGCTCGTAGTGGGCGCGGGGATAGGCGTTCTCGATGCGCCCCCGCCGGACGCGCTCGTCGGTCCTGTCCACAGGGTCCTGTTTCAGGCCTGCTCGGCCTCGCGGGCGTCGGCCCGCCAGCGCTCCTCGGGCTGATCGGGCGTCGCCTCCATCCTGGCGATGACGTCCTCGATCCGGGCCGGCGCGTAACCCCAGACGTCGACGCCGACATCGCACGACTGCGACGTCCCGGGGAGCGTCCCGTGGGTGTGTCCGTGGACGTGCAGGACGCCCCGGAAGCTGCCCGGCCACGCCCTTAGGGGGTAGTGGTCGCAGACGATGCGGCGGCCCGCAGCGTGGACGGTGAGCCGTTCCTGGACGCTCTCCCAGGCCAAGCCGGTGACCCTGGGACGGTCGTGGTTGCCGACGCATAGGTGCTTGCGCCCCGGCAGCGCCGCGAAGATCTCGGCGGCCCGCTCGGCGGTGTGCCCCCACTCGAAGTCGCCGAGGTGGACGACGGTGTCGGTGGGGCGGACGCGCGAGACCCAGGCCTCGACGATGAGGCGGTCCATCTCGGCGACGTCGCGGAAGGGGCGGCCCAAATGGCCGATGCTCCCGGCGTGGCCGAAATGCGTATCGCCGACGAGCCAGACGGCGCCCTTCGGCGGCGTGAGGTTGCGGTGGTGGGTGAGCGGTTGGTTCTTCATCAAGGCAGCCTCCTGTCGGAAGGGGGCTGCGCGCGCGGCGTCACGCCCCCGAGGGATGGGTGTCGGTTCGGGGGGTGGCTATGCGTTTCACGGCGGACCTCGTCGCGCTGTCGTGGGGCCAGGGATCGCAGCTCCGGATTCCTCCGGTCAAGCGGGGTCGTGCGTCACGGTTAACGGAAAGCCTGGGCGGGGGGTTTTGTCACCTACGTCACCGAATGTCGGATTGGGGACGAATGTGACACTTTCGGCCCCGGGGCTGCAAAACCTTCATCAGGTTGCTCTGTCTGGTGAGGCTTTTGCAGGCCCGGGCACGTCGCGGTCCGGAGGGCGCCGGCTCCCGAGGTCGACGAACCGCGCCCGACACCAGGGCGTGTATTGGTTAGGCCCGCAGACGTGCCACGCCTTCGGCCAACCGGCACCCGACGACGAGGGCGACCAGAACGTCCTCCAGCGTCGCCCGCGGCCCGAGGCGCGCAATCAGGCGCTCCGTGTCGTAGGAGCCCCGCCGCCGGGGGCACCAGGGGCAGAACAGGCGCACGCGACGGTAGGGGAACTCGCCCAAGCACCGCGGCACCTCCATCCGTCCCCCCGCCGTTGACCCGATCCGTGCGTTCCCTATCTGTTCTCAATAACGGAGGGGTCAATGCCAAGCTGGGACGACATTGCGGCCGCGGCCGCCGGGGACGAACGCGACGCCCTGCGGCGGGCGATGGCGGACGACATGGACGTGGCCCGGCGCGGCAGGGGAGGGCCAGGATTCCTCCCGGCCGAACGCCCGGCCGACTTGGCGAGGGTCCTCGGCCGGGACCGGCGGGCTCAGGCCCCGAGGCGCGCCCGCTCCTGATCGACGGCCTCCAGGATCGCCGTGACCCAGACCTGCATCCCCTCCGCCTTGAGTTCGAGGCGCTGCGAGTGAATGTAGTGCTTTAGGGTGATGGCCTGGGCCAGCTCGCGCTCCTCGTCTGCGCCGCCCTTCGCCTTCGCCCGGGCGTGCGCCAGGATGGCCGATCCCGCACCGCCCAGCCGTTCCATGTCGAGGTACGTCGGCAGCGTGCGCCGGACGTCGTGCGGGGTCCAGTGCCGGATGCCGTGGGTGGTCAGCAGATCGTCCTCGGGCCGAAGGGTCACGCCCCCTTTCCGGGCGGCCTTCTTCTTCCCTTTCAGACGGTCCATGGCCTGCGTCATCCCGACGGCGGTCGTGCGCTTACCCGGGACCCTGCTCGGGAACAGGTAGACGCCTTCCCGGGGCGCGCCGACGCGGTCGAGCGCCGCCAGGGCCTCCGGCGGCATCGGCAGGGCGTGGGGTCGAGCGCGCTTCTTCAGACCGTTTGCGTGCCCGGCCCCCTTCATCTCGGCGGCCGTCCAGGTCCAGATCTTCCAGCCGGGGCGCTCGGGCCAGTCCCTCACCGTCGCCCTCAGCGTCCCCGTCAGGGCGGTGGCGCGCTGCCCGGTCAGGACTACGGCCCAGAGCGCCGCGAGCATGCCGGCGCCGGTCTGCTTAGCCGTCCCCCCGAGAGCCTTGAACCGCTCGGCGAGGACGAGGGTGCGGGCGAGCTCCTCGATGGTCGGCGTATGATCGCGGGTGCCGGAAGAATACTCGACCGTGAGCCGTTCCCGCCACCAGGGGAACTCGACCTCCGTCAGGCCCGCCCGCGGGGCGTGATGGCGCCAAGCCCAGTCGAGCGCGGCCTTGACCGCCTCGACGCTGTCGGCGGCCGCGGACAGCGTGTGCTTCCGGGCTACCCGGTCCCGCATCTTGACTAGGTCCTCCAGGTCGACGAGCTGGACCATCTTCCAGGCGAACTCGTCATCGAGCGTCCGGCGCAGGTGGCGCTCGTACTGGACACGCCAACGGCCCTTCAGCGTCGGGAGCTTCATCTCCAGGAACAGGTCGACGAGGTCGTGCCACTCCCAGGGCCCGCGCCGACGCCGCTCATCGTCGCTCATCTCGACGGGGTCGTCCGGGTGCGGCTTCGTGAAAGCGATGTCGAGGGCCTGCTCGGTCCCGATGCCCCGCGCGGTCACCCGAGAGAAGACGTCGAGCTCCTGGGCAATCGCGCGCTTCGTCAGCCCCCGGCGCTCCGCGGACCGGACCTCCTCGGCGGCGACGCGGGCCGAGGCCACCGGCAGGCTGTCCATGTCGCCCAGCGTGACGGTTCCGGTGCGGCGCTTGAGAAGCCACGTCCCGGAGCGCCGGGTCACGCGCAGGACGAGGCCCTGGCAGGCTGTGTCGACGAAATCGAAGCCGCGCCCCTCCAGTCCGTCGGACGCGATCAGGCCCTTCGCCCGCTTGACGTGGGCCTGCGTGAGCTTCGTCCGCTCGCGCCCATAGCCACCCCGTTCCGCCACCGCCATCGACGCCTCCGCCTGGATACCACGCGGATACCACGCACGCCGAAACCGCCCGGGCAAGCCGTCAGGCTGCGTAGGAGAGCGAAAAACCGTTTGGATTCAATGGGAGGGTTAACGGTCGACGGCGTCAGCCGGACCTGCCTGAACGGGCCTTATCAGCTTCCCAAGCTGAATGTCGTCGGTTCGATCCCGATCGCCCGCTCCAACTAACTCGTTGAAGCGTCAGCCTTTCTAACGCTCTACCGCTGACCTCGCGTTCCCCATGTTCCCTATCGCGTTCCCCAAGGCCCGTTCAGGCCTCGTTCTTCACGCTCCGATGGGCGATGCGAAGCGTCGCCACCTTGCGTGATTTGCCGACCGCGCCGCGCGAGTAGCGCGCTGTAGTCGAAGCTTGTGTGTGAGCCGCTGCGGCCCGCGCGTCGTCGAGGTCAGCGCCCGCGTCCTCGGCTTCCGTGATGGCGCCGGCGCGGGCGTCCATGTTCCAGACCGCATCCGGGATGCCGGCGGCACGGGCCACGATCCGCCACTCGCGGCCGAAGGCATCTCCGGCGTAGGGTCGGCCAGCCTTCTCATCGACGATCAGCGGGCCTACCCGGCGCTCGGCCGGGATCTGCGCGGCAACCGCCTGGACGTGCGGGCAGAGCCTCAGATCGTGAGCCGCGATGGCGCCCGTCTTCGAGGTGACTTTCCGGGTCACGCCGTCGAGGATCACATCGGCCCAGGTCAGGCCCCGGATCCAGCGATGCCCATTGAGCAGGATGCCGGTCGCAGCCTCTCCCTTGGGGATCGGCTCCCACTCGCCGATCACGTCCTTCTGACGAAGCGCCGTATCGAACTGGACCGCGGTGGCCAGCGCCAGCGAGACGCGCCCCATCTCGATCGCCTTCGGGATGAAGGCTTGGACGTGGGCGAGGTCGAGCGTCACACGCCGCCGGGCCGGTTGCGGGAACTGCACCTCGGCGAGGATCGCCTTCAACCGCGTGCAGCCTGCCAACTCGGCTGACACGCCGTAGGAGACCATCTCCCGGAGCTTCTTCATGATGCCCCAGGCGCGCCGCACTCGCTCGGGCCTGCCGACCGTCTTCGGCTTCTTTGCCGCGTTGTACCAGCGCCAGAAGTCTTCGAGCTTCAGGGCGTCAAGCGCTCGGTCGCCGAAGGCCTTCTCGATGATCCGAAGGACATGGACATCCTTCTCCTGCGTCGTGTGCTTGAGCCGATGGAATGGGCTCGCTTCGTCAACCTGATAGCGACGAGACAGGCCGCGGATCGTGCCGTCGAAGCGGTTCGTCTCGCGACCCCGACCGCTCGACCACTCCAGCATCTCGGCCTGCAAGCGCATGCACGTCGCGGTGATGAGCGCATGCTGCGCTGGATCGTCGAGGCTGTAGGGCAGCCGCACGGTCTCGGGCCGATAGCCCGCCTTCACCAGATCGGCGCGGGCGACCCAGTAGCCGACATCGGGACCATTCTTGCGTTTCCGGCGCTTCAGGCCGGGTGCGTTGAGTTCAGAGGGCATCAAGGTTCTCCTGTCCGTCGAGGGCAGGCGCCTCGACGTGGGAGAGACCGTAGCGCCGATTCCAGTAGGCTTGGACAGACGGCCAGTAGCGACCGCCCATCAGGGGATCGACGCGTGGGAGACCATCGCGCTCCAGAACGATGGCCTTCGCCGCCCACTCCGACGGCTCCTGACTGAGGCGACGCGCGATCTCGGCCTCACAGGGGAAGAGGCCTTGATCTCGGTGGGGCGGGCGGCGCGGCATCGGTTACGCGCCTCCCGTTGCGAGGTCTCGCTTCTGGGGGGAAGCGGGCACAACAGCGCTCATGCTGCTCGCTCCCCCTGCTGCTGACGGGAGGGTCGAAGGTGCTCGACCAATCCAGCCACGGCCATCAGCGAAGCCGCTGCACACCGTACCTCGAATGCGAGGGCGTGATCGTTGCCAACTTGAGCCTGGGCGGAGCCGGCTGCGGCGAATGCCGCGACCTGCGAGAGCTGCAGAGCGATCTCTTCGCGGATCAGATCGGGGGCGGCGCTCATCGCGACACGCTCCAGTGCTCACTCACACCAAATGCATGCCCCGCAATGACAGCAGCGAGTGCTGGACTGCGGACCCGGCCGAGGACGACACGGGTGCGCTGGCTTTCGGGCGTCGGTAGATCGGGCGGAAGTGTCGGAACGGATTGCCTACGGCGAGCGGTTCGCTTATTCATGGACATGCAGATTTAGCCTCTTGGCCCCGCGTGACGGTCCTCCGTTGCCGGGGCCATCTTTTTGCGTGGGGCTGGCTGCAGGATGCCGGCGGGCATCGACCCGCCGACGCGGATCAGGCGGCGATGGGCTCGGCGCCGGTGCTCTCGGTGGTCGCAGTTGCCGCGCGGCCGTTGCGCCACGTCTCCCAAAGCCACGCCGTCGAGACGAACTTCTGACCGCAGATTTCCACGGTCGGAATGGCTCCGGTTCGGGCCGCTTTGTACGTCGTGTTGCGGCTCGGCCCGAGGAAGCGGCCCGCCCTCTGAAGCGGCGCAAACGCCTTCTCAAAGATTGCGCGATCCTGCTCGGGCAGGAGCGTGAACAGGGGGTCGTGCTCGGGGTGCACGAGGCGCGCTTCCTCGACGCTTGCGCTTGCCGTGCTGGACTGGGGCGACATCGCGACCTCGCATATTAGTTCGTGTTTACCCGACGGTTAATCGTTGCGCCTCATTACGACGGGTTGTCAACCCGGCCTCGGGAGGATACGAGGGAAAATAAGTCACTCGTTGGGATCAGCTATGGCCAAGGATCAAGACGCGCCTCGGCGCCCTCGTGGGCGTCCCGCCAAAGCTCCTGAAAGAGGTCGGCGCCAGAACTACACATTCAGGATGAGCGATGCGACGCGCGATCTTGTAATATCGGCGGCAAATTCTTCTGGCCGGTCAATAAGCGAAGAAATAGAGAAGCGCGTCGAAGATAGCTTTGAGCAAGAAACCAGGGACAGCCTTACTCTTATGCTATTGAATGGGAGTGAAAATCTTAGAAGGCTCGTTATTCAAGTCGCGACATTGGGGGCATTTGTAGAAAACCTTAAAGACAAGGACGGTACGCAACTCGGCTCCAAGGATTGGGAGAGCCATGAGCCTACTAGGGCTGGAATTAAGGCGGCCATTGAGGAACTAGTTGACGGGGCAACTCGTCCCACTCGGGAAGTAGACGGAAAGCTTGCCGTGAATAGGATTATTGAGATTACGCAGGGCTTGAAAACAGGTCGTATGCTGTCTGACGAAGAGGCCTTGGAAGTCTCTGCCCTTGAGGCCGACCTTGCGGTTGACGCAGTGGTCACACGAAGCAAGGCAATGGCCGCAGTAATTACCGGCTCGATTAGCGTTGAAGACATCAAGGCGCTTGGTTTGCTCAAGGCGTAGCTGCGACAATCTGTCCACAGCTATTCGCAGTACGGTTTGGTATGATTGGGCACATGCTGTAACGCCTCTAATTTTACCGTCTTACACTCACGGCCGCCTCCTCTACTGTACCCGGTAGCAATGGAGGCCCGGCGTGCGCCCGCTCGTCTTTTCGGACACCATCACGATCCGCACGGATGCGGAGCTGCGCGCGGCGATCGATGCCGCGGCGGCCCGTAGCTCGGTGAGCGCGAGCGATCTCCTGCGCCGCACGCTCCGTAGCGCGCTCCTCGACACGCCGCGCCTCTCCTCGCCCTCCCGGCCGGAGGCTCGCGCATGACGGCGCCGCTGCGCCTCGTCGGGGTCGATCCCGAATTGCTGTTCTCGGTCTGGCCGAAGGTCTCGGTCTGGATCGCGGCGGCGTGCGCGCGCCCCGGCTGCGATCTCCGGCCGGTCGAACTGTTCGTGGCCGCTGCCAACCAAGAGGCGCAGCTTATCGTCGGGCTCGATGACGACGACGTGCTTCGGGCCGTCGCCGCTACGCAGGTCTGCCACTGCACCGACGGCTCGCTGTCGTGCTGGGTGCTCGTCGTCGGCGGCGCTGCCGACGGCTGGTCCGCCATGCTAGGCGAGGTCGAGGCCGGGGCGCGGCGCAAGGGCTGTGATGCTGTCGAGTTCATCGGCCGCCGCGGTTGGGTCCGCCGCCTGCCGGGCTACAGCGTCAGTCCCCACAAGGCCGGATCGCACTTCCTCAAGCATCTCCGAGAGGCGGCCTGATGTCCGACAAACCCAAAATCGTCACCACGACCGAAAACCAGAAACGCGAGCCTTACGCGGCTGCCATCCCGACGCTTCAGACGATCTTGGACGGGGCCAACGCCGCGTATAGCTCGGGCGTCGGTTCGCAGGTCTACCAAAGCGAGCGCGTCGCGGGTCTCGGCGACACGACGAAACAGGGCCTTGGCTTTCTGAAGGAGAACGCCGGCACGGGCCTCGGTATCGCGAAGGCGGGCGAGTCCTTCCTACTCGGAAACCTCGCCGCGGGCGGCGCCACGACTGGCACGAAGGCGGCAACGCAAGGGCTTCTCGGAGTTCAGGGCGTCGATACCTCGGGCATCGCGGGTGCGGCGGGCCGCATGTCCGATCCGAACAACCTCGCGAACCGCACTGCTCAGTCGGTCGGCGGCGGCGCCTATAACCTCGATGCGTCCGGCTATCAGGGTCTCGGTGCCGGGCTGGCCGGCCCGTCTCAGACCCAACGCTCCTTGCAGGACGTGGCGGACGGGAAATTCCTGGGGGCTTCCAATCCCTACACCTCGCAGATCATCGGGCAGGCGCAGGATGCCGCCGCGAGCCAGGTGAAGCGCGCCTATTCCGCCTCCGGCCGCTACGGCTCCGGTATGTTCACCGGAGCGCTGGGCGAGGCGGTCGCGAGGCCAGCGACGGAGCTGCTGTATCGCGACTACGACAACGAGCGGACCCGCCAAGCCCAAGCAGCGCAGGCGATCGATAGCGGCCTCCTCTCGCGCACCAGCGCGCAGGCCGGGCTCCTCGGACAGGTCAACGACGTGCGGACGGCCAACGCTGGGCAGGCCGTGACCGGCGCGAACCTGTCGATGCAGGCCAACCAAGCCGGGCTTGCCGGACAGGCGACGCTCGCGGACGCGATCCGGGCGAACAACACCCAGCGGATCGGGCAGTACGGCACCGCCTTGGCCGGCGCGCAGTCGGATCGTGCCGCGGCGATGGCGGGTCTTGGTGCCATCCCTGGCGTTCAGACCGCCCTCCTACAGCCGGGCCGGACCCTCCTCGGCGTCGGGCAGGCGGAAGACGTGGCCCGCCAACTTCAGCTCGCGGCGGATCAGGACAAGTTCAACGAGGGGCAACAGAGCCCTTGGAAGCAGCTTGGCCTCCTCGCCGAACTCGGCCTGCCGATCGCGAACGCGGGCGGGACCGCGACGGGCACGACGCAGCGGATGACGCCGCAGCCGGGCATCCTGCAGCAGGCCCTCGGCTTCGCGACGGGTGGCCTCGCCGCCTTGGGTCAGACCGGGGCGTTTTCGACGGCTGCGGGCTCCTCTCCCGGTTGGCTGATAGCCTTGAGCGATGAACGGGCGAAAGAGAACGTGGTCGAGGTCGGCGCGACGCACGACGGCCAGCCGCTTTACAGCTTCAACTATCGAGGCGACCGCACTCCCCAGGTTGGCCTTCTCGCTCAGGACGTGGCCCGCCGCGATCCCGGCGCGGTGGGGATGCGCTCCGACGGCCTCCTCGCGGTGGACTACGCCCGCGCGCTCGGCCCCTCGATGCGCGAGGCGCGTCGATGATGCTCGGGCACGAACCCGCCAGCACTGCGGCCCCGGCCCTGCCGGAGGTCGGCGCGATCGACAGCCGGGAAGCCCTGCTGCGCGAGCGTCACGCCGTCGTTCTCGGCCACATGCACGCGGCCCATGCGGTGTGGTGGCAAATGATCCTTGCCGCGGAGGCCGGCAACTTCGCGGCCGTTCTAGGTCTCATCGAAACGCACAACCAAGCCATGAAGGCGGCGGGGGCTTCGATGCTCGATCTTAACGCCGCCTTTGCGTGCGAAGGTTCGGCATGACGGCGGGCTCTCCCTTCGGCTTCGGCCCCACGCCCGGCGGACCCTACTCCGGCCTGCGCCGCTCGGTGGTCGATCCCCTGACCGGCCGCGCGCTCGTCACGTCCGAGCCGACGGGCGAAGTGGTGCAGCGCTCGTCCCTCCTGCCGATCGGTCGCGACGCCAGCGGGCGGCTGGTGCCGGCGGTGCCGGGCTTCATCGCCGACGCGCCGCAAGCCATCGCTTCGGCCGTCACGCTCCCGCGGGATGCGTGGCGCGGCGATGTCGAGACCATGCCGTCGCGGATGAGCCGCCAAGAGGGCGAGCGCGTTGCCGATCTGGCCGGGCTCGCGATGACCGGCTCGCTGCCGTTCAAGGCGCCGAAGGGCGCGCTGCGGTCATTCGGCGGGGCGGCCGAGCAGAGTGCTGACGACATATTCGGGTCGCTAGAAGCCGGCCTTGCCGCCGCGACCAAGGACATGGTGCCCGAGGTGACGCCGCGGTCCTTCGTCGATCCCGCGGCCAAGTCGTGGGACCTCTACCACGGCACCGCCTCGCCGGTGGATTTCGCCCGGTTCCGCACCGACCTGCCGCAGGAAATGCGCCCGAACACGGTAGGCTCCAATCAAGGGCAGGCCGTGTTTTTCAGTCCGTCGGCGGATGAGGCGTCACACTACGCCCTCGGACGCAGAGCGACCGGCCAAGGCGTTGAGGCCGGCCCGCGCACGATCCCTGTGACCGTCGATCCCGGCAAGACGGGCGTGCTCGATATGGTCGAACTGGCGCAGCAGCCCGACTTCGCCGATCGGGTCTATGCGGCGGCCGTGGCGAGCCATGGCAACCCGACCGACCCGTCGCAATTGCGCTCGATCCGCAACGTCGTCGATCTCGTCCATAAGGGGCAGCTCGACCAGATCGCCAGCGCCAAGGCCTTCAACGAGCAGTACGGGCACCTCGGGGTCAGCGAGATGCCCACCTACAACTACATGGGCGGCGGCACCGACGTGGCCGTCCAGATGGCGCGCGAGCAGGGCCTCGATACCGCGATCATCCGCGGCCTACACGAGAGCAACGGCGGCGATCAGGTCATCACCCTCACGCCCGGCCGGGTGCGCAGCCGCCTCAGCGGCGACCTTCTTTACTCGGGCGGACCTAGCGGTGCGGCAGTCGGCGCCGCCGCTCTCTCCGCCCCCTCCGACGCTCAGGCGTCCCCTTTCCCCTCACAAGGAGCCGCCCGCATGGCCGCTGCACCTTTCAGCTTCGGCCGTCCGAATTTCGGCGGTCCCTCCGACGAGGAAATGGCCCGCGCTCTCGCGATGGCACAGAGCGGCATGGCGACCGGGTTCTCCGGCTCGCCGACGATGGGCCTGCCGCAGCAGCCCGCGCCGATGTCCGCGCGCCCCTTCAGCTTCGGCCAGATGCCGGCCCCGCTCGATGCGATGGCGCAAGCCTCGCCGATGGCGCCCGATCCGCGCATGGTGCCGCTGCCGCCGATGCGGCCCGGTGCTGACGAGCTGACGGCAGCCGCGCAGCGCGGGCCGTCCGGCGGCGGTGTCCGTGTCGGCTCGGTGAGCGCGCGCGAGCAGCAACAGGGCTCCGGCCCCTCGACCCTCGCGGTTCGCCCCGTAGCGTCCGACATGCCGGCACAGGGTGCACATCCGATCATGGCGCAGGGCGCGGGCGTGCCGCAGGCTGGTGCCGCGGCTGCCGGCGAGGGGCCGGGCCTCTTTGAGCGGGTTCTTTCCGGCCTGGGCCGGCCGGGCGTCACCAACCTTCTGTCCGGTATCAGCCAAGGGCTGCTCACCCAGCCGAACTTTGCGCAGGGGATCGGCGTCGGCCTCGCCCAGGCGCAGAAGCTCGATGCCACGTCGGCGGCGACGCGGCTCGCCGATGCCGAGTATGGGCTGAAGGCGCGGAAGCTCGTGCAGGAACAGCAGGGGGTGAACCAGACGAAAGCCCTGCTGCGCAGCCGTGGCTACTCCGACGCGGATGCCGACGGCATCATGGCGTCTTATGCGGCGGGCAACGCGACGGCGCTCAACGCGGCGATGAGCAACGCCTTCCCGAAAAACCCCGAGGCGCCGTCCGGCTACCGCCTCGACCTGGCGACGGGGCGGGCTTCCTTCATTCCCGGCGGGCCGCAGGACCCGGCGACGATCGCGCAGGCCAAGGCAGCGGAGGCGTCGGCCAAGTCGCCCGACGACTTCAGCCTTTCGCCTGGGCAGACGCGCTACAGCGGTAGCGGCCAGCCGATCGCGTCTGCGCGCAGCGACAAGCCCGAGCATTTTGACACCGAGAGCAAGCTGCGCGCGGAGTTCTCGAAGGGGCTCGGCTCGTTCGCCGACGTGCATGACGGATACGGCCGCGTGATCGCGGCGACTCAGGAGCGGGAGAAGAACCCGGCCGCTATCTCGCCGGCCTCCGACATGAGCCTCGTCTTCGGGTTCATGAAAATGCTTGATCCCACGTCGGTTGTCCGCGAGGGCGAGTATGCGACCGCCAAGAACGCGGCGGGCATCCCGGATCAGTTCCGCAACGCCTACAACAAGGCGATCGACGGCGAATTCCTCAACCCGCAACAGCGGCAGGACTTCGTGAACCAGTCCGCCGCGCTCTACGGCAAGGCTCGGAGCAACGCGGACGCCCTGGCCGAGCGGTATCGCGGCCTCGCCGGTCAGTACGGAGTCGATCCCGAGCGCTCGGTCTATCTACCGGCGATGCCGACGGCACCGCAAGTTTCGGGCGGTCGCGCGCGCGCACAGGGCGACGCGCTCGGCGTGGGCAACTCGCGCGACATGGGCGACGGCATCACGGTTCGGAGGGTGCGGTAATGGCGACCTTTCAGATTTCCGGCCCCGGCGGCGCAGAGTACGAAATCGACGCTCCCGACGAGGCGCGGGCGATGCAGGCCTATCGGTCGATCATCGGCGGAGGTGCGGGCGGGGCCAGTGCATCCGCCTCCAGCACGCGCCACGACATGACGCTCGCCGACGGCACGACCCCACCCATGATCGGCGACGGTCCGAAGGATGTCGGCACGACATACGCAGCCCTGCGCGGCGTGCTGAACGGTGTCCCCGTCGTCGGGCCGTCCATCGTGTCGGGCGTCGAGCGGGCGGCGGCGGGCATCGGCGCGCTGCGCAACGACACCCGCTATTCCGATACGCTCTCCGAGGTGCAGGCGAACAGCAAGGCCACGGCAGAGGCGCATCCCTACGTCACGGCCGGGTCGGAGATGACGGGCGGTGTGCTCGGGACTCTGCCACTCGTCGCGGCGGCTCCGGCAGCGTTCGGCGCGGGCGCGGGCGGGCTCGGCGCGCGGTCTCTGGCGTCGATGGCGTCGGGTGCGGTGCTGGGCGGCGCGGACACGGCGGCGCGGACGGGTGGTGATCTTAATGCCGCCCGGCAGGGCGCCCAATGGGGCGGCGCCCTCGGGCTTGCCTCTCCTGCCGTGGGGCAGGCCGTCGGACGTGGCATCGGCTTGCTGAGCGAGGACATTGCCGCCCGGCTCTCGCCGGTCCCTGGGATGCGCAGCTCAGCAGCCGGCAAGCTCGCGGACGATCTTCGCAGTTCGGGCGGTCTCGATCCGGTGCGCGCCCGTCTCGGCGAACTCGGGCCGGACGCGATGCTTCTCGACGCGTCGCCCTCGTTCGAGGGGCGGGCACAGGGCCTTGCCGTCCTGCCCGATACCCGTGACGCGATCACGGCCCCTCTCACGGCTCGAGCGAGCGGAGCCAACGCTCGGCTCGGCACGGACGTCGACCGTCATCTCGGGCCGAACGTTGATCCGGCCGCGTTCCGGGGCTCGCTCGACGCCGCCTATGAGCAGGCGGTGCCGCCACTCTATCGCCAGTCGCTCGCGCAGCCCCTTCAGGTCGATACCAGCGACGTGCTGGCGACAATCAGGCGCTTGGGCGAGACCGAGAAGGGCGGTGCCGCCAACGCCCTGCGCGCGGCCTGGGGGCTGCTGCACGCCGAGGGCGACGTGCCGGGCGTTGGCCGCGCCTTGATCCCAGATCGCCGACCCGAGGCGCTGCACAACGTTAAAGAAGCGCTCGACGGTATGATTGCCAGGGCTCAGGCGCAGCAGGGTTCGGCTGCGGCGAGCGAGGTCGGCGCGCTTACGGCTGTGCGCCGAGGCGTGAACGATGCTCTTGAGGCTCAGGTGCCGGGATACCGTGACGCCAACCGGACGGCGCAAGGCTACTTCCAGCAGGGGGAGGCGTTCGACCGTGGGCAGACGCTGCTCAACGCGGGACGCGAGGCAGTCCGGCCGGCGCAGCTCGCTACCGAGACGGCCGCGATGTCGCCCGAGATCGCGTCAGCACAGCGCGCCGGGCTGCGAACCGAAATCGACCGCCTTGTCGGAACGAGGGCCAACGACCGCGCTGCCTTGCAGGGGGCTATTCAGGGCGAGGGCGACTTCAACCGAGCGCGCCTCGCGACGGTGTTCGGCGAGGAGCCGACGGCGGGCCTCGTCGGGGCGGTCGAGCGCGAGCGGGCTTTCGACGCCACGACCAACCGCATCGCCAACAACTCCATGACCGAGCTGCGCCGCCGTGCGGCCGACGACATCGCGCCGCGCGCCGTCCGCGAGGGCCTGATCGACGGCACTCCCGGCATCGCTACGGCCATCGCGGGGCCTGTGGCTGGCGCTACGGCACTCGGGGGTAGGGCTGCGATCGGCGGCGCCAGGATGGCAGCCAGCGCGATCGGACGGCAGCGAGACATCGCCCGCAATCGCGAGATCGCGGACGCCCTGGTCAAGACCGGCGATCCTATGGAGGTGCTCCTACAGGCCCTCGGCGTGCGGCTGACGGCTGCTCAGCGAGCGCAGGGCGCGGGCACCCTTACCGATCGTGTCGTGCGGGCCGTCCTTCAGTCCCAGGGCGACCGCAGCCGGCGCATGGTGCCGTCCGGCTTCCTCGGCCACCAGCCATAGATGGCGGCGGGGATCAGGATGGCGAGCATCAGCGCCCAGGCGCCAGCCTCGCCAGTCATCGAAACCAACCACGCGTCTACCGTTGGCACGGTCGCCCGAACGACGAGCGCCAGCCCCGTCATGGCGGCGGCGTAGACGATCAGCGTGAGAGCGACGACGAGCCAGCGCGGCATGTGGTGAGGATGGGGCGCCCGATGGCTCGGGGCAATGGGTAGGGACGACCATGGCGGGGCTGCTGTCGGATCGGATCATCGGCGTTGAGAGCAACGGCAACGCCACGGCGAAGAACCCGAACTCGTCGGCGACCGGGGCGGGGCAGTTCATCGAAGGCACATGGCTCGACATGGTGGGGCGATACCGGCCCGATCTGGCCGGGATGCCGCGCGCTGACGTGCTGGCGCTTCGCAACGATCCGACGCTCTCGCGCGAGATGGTCGGGCACTACGCGGCCGAAAACGGGGCCAAGCTCCGGTCCGCGGGCCTGCCGGACAACGACGGTACGCGCTACCTCTCGCACGTCGTCGGCCCGGCCGGGGCGCGATCCGTCCTGACGGCTGATCCGAGCACGCCGCTCGCCCAGGTGCTTCCGGCGAACGCGCTCGCGGCCAATCGCTTCATGCAGCCGATGTCGGCGGGTGACCTGACGGGGTGGGCAGCCCGAAAGGTCGGCTCTGCGGCGCCCGTGATGACGATGCCGGGCGCGGCTCCTGCGCGCTCGGGTCGGTTCGGGTTCGGTGGTGTCGAGGCTTCGGCCGCGGCGGCTCCCGTCGCTGCAACGCCGTCGGCGGCACAGCCGGAGGCCGCGGGCGGTGGCTACCTCTCCCGGCTCATGGCTGCCGTCACTGGTCCCTCGTCGGGGCAGGCGTCCGCAGCTTCGGCCCCAGCCGCGGTAGAGCCTGCCGCACTCGGCTCGACCCTATCTGCGCCGCCCCAAGCGCCAGCCCGGTTCGATGCCCGGAGGTTCTACGCACTGCTTCAGGGTAGGCGATAGGCGCCAGGCAAACCCGTTGAGCCGATGTCTCCCATCGGCAGAGACACAACCGTTGTCGAGTAAGAACGCCTTTCGCCCGGCTCTTCCTCGCCATAAGGGTCCGCAGAATAGGCCACTCAGCGCCCTCCGGACCGCCGTGAACGCCATGGACAACGTCATCCGCCACTCATTCGGGGGCCGTCAGCAACCGACCAGCGCCGAGCCTCCGGCCTACGAGGACGGCTACCAACCGCTCCACGTCTACGGGCAGGCCGCGGGCCATCTCGTTGCCCTGATCGAGGACGCGAGCGGACCCGAGGGGCTCGTGCTCAAGGTCGTGGTCGGCCCCGCTACTGGGAACAACATTGAGGCCGTGGCCTTCTTCGTCGCCACCGACGAGGGCCGCATCGATGCCGACGCAACTGCGAATGCGATCCTTCGGACGCTGGAGGTCGTCGAGGGTGGTCGAGTGCCGGGGCGACCTACTTAGGGTGCGCGGGTGACGTTCCAGCTCTTCAAACATGCCGCGGCGGTCGGTCTACGAGCTGTTCGGCTTAGGGCGCCTGCATCTGCGAACTGTGGCGCATCGACGACGGGGCAGATGCCTCGCCCGCTGTGCCGAGCGCGGTTTGTTGGTCAACGAGCTTGGTGAGCCCAGCGCCGAGCCCGAAGCCTATCAGGCACAGGATGGCCGCGCCTGCTGCAATTTTGACCATTAGCCTCTCGCTCGCGCCATCTAGCCGACCATAAACATCGAAGCTGACGATCGTTGCGATCCAATAATTGCGACGGTCAAATTATAGTGAGCGCAGAAAAGCACCTTCCGAAATTGCAATGGAATGGCGATGATTTTCAAGCCCGCAGATCGCGATGCCAAATTTGGGTGCCGAGGTAGAGCTTCAACAGGTGAAGGGTGTTTTGCAGATTGGGCTCGATATGGAAGCGGCGACGATCTGGTAGGCCTGCCGGACACTTTTGGAGCCGCAGGGGCAGAGTGCATGCCATTTAGTACCGACCGCGAAGCCGAGTTGCGCAGCCTTATCAACTTCGCTGAAGGCCTCGGTCTCAGGGAGACGACTGCGCGCGCGATCTACGAGGCGGTCGAGGCGAACGACAGGATCGCACTAAGCGTCCGGCATGCTGAGGTGCGGCGGCAGCTGCTGATGGTGACGCGAAAGCCGTGAGCGACCTCGAACCACCTGGCCCCGCCTTCGACCGCTACCTCGCCGAGGTCGATCGCACGTACCCAGAGCGTCTGCGGTATCGGTCGGGCCCGGCCCGGCGGTGGCAACGGCTGCCGGTGGTGGTGACGCTCGGCGGGGCGTTCGCGCTCGCGGATGGGTATTTCGTCGGGGTAGCCTGCGGCGAGCCCTACACACTCCAGCGCTTCCCCGACGACGCCGAAGGCTCGCCGTTCGCTTATGGGGAGTGTCGTTTTGGAGAGGTTATCCTGTCCACGGCCTCATCAGCCCTGAGGCTGTTGGGAAGTGTGCGGTAGTCGAAGGAATTGTTGCCAGCCTTGCCTGACGCCAACAGCTCCAGGCCCCGAACCGTGTCGCGGCTGCCCGCTGCCCAGCGGTCGCGGATCGAGGAAGGCGAGAAGTCGAAGCTTTTCGCCGCGAGCTCGTCGGCACCCGCTTGGTAAACGAGATGTAGAAGCGTCACCGCTGGCGCCTTGGGATCGAGCCGTTGTCGCAACTCATATTCGCGCCTGAACCCTGCAATCGCCCGACGTGGTGCGCTGGCGAAGATCAGATCGTTCGCCCGCTCCAGGACCGCATCGAGGGAGGCGGGACGCGGCGCGCGCAAGGAAAATAGGTCTGAAGCGATGCAGAGGAGATCCGTGTCCCGCTCCTCTGTGAAGACCGGATCGAGCGGGAGATTGTTCGTGTAGCCCGCATCGCACAATACGCGCCCGTCCAACTCAACTGGCGGGAAGGCGGGAAGGATCGCGGTGCTGGCGAGGATATGCTCCGGCCTGATTACTTTACGAGCGGTGTCGAAGTAAACCTCTTCCCCGGTTTCGACGTCGACACAACTGACCGTCAGACGAGTGCCTCCTCGGTTGAGCCGCTCGAAGTCGACGAGCCGTTCCAGGGTTCGCAGCAGAGGGGTGTTGTCGAACAGGGCAACGTCGTCTGGCATCCAGGGAAGAGCCGACCATAGTCCCGGCAGGCGATGCCGGAAGATACTCGGGCGCCCCCAGGCGAGCGTCAGGAGGGCATGCAAGCCGTTGTAGATCTGACGTGGCTTGAGTAGCGCGGTTGGGCTCGAACCTGTGCCCTGGGTGGCCTCATTCCAAAACTCGGCGAGCTTGGCGATTCTGTCCTCGGGCGCGTTGCCCGCAATGATGGCAGCAGTCACCGCGCCGATCGAGGCGCCGACAACCCAGTCCGGTCGAAGGCCGTGGTCGTGCAGCGCCTCGTAGGCACCGGCATGGTAGGCGCCCACGGCATTGCCGCCGGCGAAAACCATGGCCAATTCCCGTGTGGTGTCCGGCATCCCTGCATCCATGCGTTAAAGGCTTCTGTGTCCATAAGCCCGGCAACAGCGTTGGTGTCCCCCAGGCCCGCATAGCTTCTCGGGTCGGATCCCGCACCGGTTCGCCATCCGGCCTTTGTTTCAGGATTGATGCGCGGTCCGGCGTCAGCGGACGTGTCGGGCGCTCGATCAGCCGCGCGTTGGATTTGGTGACGTGCCCAGGAAGGCGGCTGCGGTGCGGCCCCGCCGACGGTCGGAAGCGGGTAAAGGGTCGTCCGCGTGTAGGTGCTCGTGTGCATGGAGACCGGGCTTCGGTACAGCTCCCCTCGCGATGACCGGACGCGATGCAGCAAGCCGAGACGACGTTCGCCGACCTCCCGCCTGCGGCCGCCGAGTGGAAGCGCGGGCTGCTTACCCTGCGGGCGGATCGTTCGCCGTGCCTGCGGCTGGGAGCCTCAGCCTAGGCAGGGATACTGGAGAGCGCGCCGCAGCGTCATCTCCCCACCGGACCCTCCCTGCCGAGAGTGGCGTTGGTCGAGGATGCCAGGATCTATCGTGCGACCTCTCTGGCGATACCGGCAAGACCCTCGTCGTAGACGCCTTCGATGTCGGCCTTGGCTTCGCCCTCAGTCATGCCATGGGCGTCGAAGGTCGCCGTCCAGATCACCGTCGCGTTCGCCCCGTCCGGCTGCACCCTCAGCGTCGCGTTGTAGGCCCTCACCGGGAGCGGGCCTTGGACGAAGGCATAGCTGTAGGTCATCTGCTCGTCGTCGCGGCCGGTCTCGACTTCGACGATCGTTCCTAGGCCGTTGGCAACTGCAAGGCTGCGGAATGGAACTAGCCTGCCGTCGTCATCGCTATTGTTCGATAGGCTGCACGTCTCGACCTGAGGGTGCCAGCGCTGGATCGAGCAGAAATCTCCCGTGACAGCCCAGACGGCAGATGGCGAGGCCGCGATATTGAGGGTTCGGGTCACCTCAATCGCATGTCCGACCGCCGACGATCCCGCCCACGCTGCCAAGATGCCGACCGTCCGGTAGATCGCTCGCAACATGATGTGACCACCTCGTNCCAGACGGCAGATGGCGAGGCCGCGATATTGAGGGTTCGGTCACCTCAATCGCATGTCCGACCGCCGACGATCCCGCCCACGCTGCCAAGATGCCGACCGTCCGGTAGATCGCTCGCAACATGATGTGACCACCTCGTCATTGCCCGAGCCTTATAGTCCGTCGTGCTTCGCGCCGCGCCCCACCACCATGAGCGTGCCGTCCGGGAGCGGGCGCTGCAGCGCCTTCGCCTCCGACCACGGCGCGCGCAGCCACGTCTCGCGCTCCTCCTCCGACGTCAGGATCACCGGCATCGCCTTGGGATGCACCGCGCCCACCTCGGCGTTCGGCGGGCAGGTCAGGAAGGCGTAGAGGTCGTCCGTCGTCTCGCCGTCCTTGAGCTTGCGCACCGAGGTCCAGCCCTCGCTCCTGATCCCGGCGAAGCAGGCGAGCGGACGCTCCTCGTTCAGGGCGAACCAGATGTCACCGCCGGCCGCCTTGTTGAACTCGCTGAACGAGGAGACCGGCACGAGGCAGCGGTGCTCCGGGTCGAGCCAGCGGCGCCAATGCGGCGATCCGGTGTTGCGCACGTTGGTGACGCCCGGATCGACCCGTTTACCCTCCAGCGCGAAGGCCGGCGAGGGCATGCCCCAGCGGTACATCGAGAGCACGCGCTGCCCGTCCGCGACGTGGACGATCGGGGCGGCGGTGTTGGGGAAGATGGTGGTCACGGGGCCTCTCCTGCCGCAGGGCTCGGAGCCACGGCACGCGCTGCCCGTCCGCGACGTGGACGATCGGGGCGGCGGTGTTGGGGAAGATGCCGCGCAGCGGCGGCAGGTTGCCGGTACGGTCGGCATCGATCCGGAACGCGCGCCGAATTTCGTCCTGACTCTTTGTCAGGCTGTAGAGGTTGCACATGGGTGCGACCGTAGCAGAAGCGTTCAGTTTTTGCTGTGGTCGACCCGACGCGGCTACATCAAGATCGGCACCAGATTGGGTAGGTCGGGTGCCGTGCCCGACGATCTCGGGTCGGGCCGGCTTCGAATGCAATCTGAATCCGTCGTTAATGCACGGAACGGATGGCGCGTCCCGTACGATATCCGAGAGTCTGCCTCGCGAAACTGTATCCACATCGCAACATATCGGATTTCGTAGATTTCATCGATTTTCTCGGGATGGGACTCGCCGTAAGAACGTACTGATCCGAGCAGGGACGGCCCTTCTCGCTTGCACAATCGATAGGGCGGCAGTCATGGCAGTTTATACGGGAAACTCTAACGCCAATACCATCCAGGGATCGAGAGCCGGTGACTATGTTTCCGGCCTCAATGGCGACGATCTCCTGTACGGAATCGATGGCAACGACCGGCTGTACGGCGGAAACGGCAACGACTTCCTGTTTGGTGGCCTCGGAAGCGACTGGTCGTATGGTGGGAACGGTGATGATGTCTTCGTCCCGTTCTGGTTCTATGACTACACCGGCGCGTTCTCCGCGTCCTACGAGAAGGACACGATCGACGGCGGCTACGGCTTTGACGTCGTCCAGGGTCTTATCGGCACGCTCGTCAGCGCGCAGGTTGGCGCAAGCTGGGGCCTGACTGTCGATCTGCAGAACCACACGCTCGATCTGCGCTACAAAGATGCAAGCCTGTCGTCGGAGATCCACAAGCTCGCGACCATCACCAACATCGAGGGCGTGGTCGGCACCAGCCTTTCCGACAGCATTAGCGGCGACGCCAACCGGAACACTTTCGCCCACGGGGATTTCGTCGGCGCCAACGGCAACAGCGTCGTCGATGTCTATGACGGCCGCGGCGGCATCGACGGCTACTTCGCAGCCACGAGCTTCCTCCCTGGCTACAAGGTGTTGCCGACCGGCACCGCCCCGTCCGGCGTGATGGCGCCGTTCGAGATCGCCTACGGTGCCCGCGCGACGCAGCTCGCCGCAGTCTTTAACCTGCCAGCCGGGCAACTGAAACCCGGCGACGGCGTGGCGCTCTACGAGGTCTGGTACGACGCCAACAGCAACAACGCCTTCGACACCGGCGAATTGCGCCAGGAACTCAACATTCTCAGGAACATCGAGCAGTACCAGGGTACGAACTTCGATGACCGGATGTCGGGCTCGGCCAAGAACGAGATTTTTGCCGGAGGAATTGGCAAGAACACTATCATCGGCGGCGGCGGTCTCGACTTCGTCGATTATCGCGGCATCATTGACGGAAACCTGTTCACGAACGGGCAGCACCTCAAGATCAACCTCGGGCCGGTCTTCGGCCCCGGCGCGCGCTTCGTCGATGCGAACGGCGAAGCGGTGGTGGGTTCGGCAGTCCAAGACACCTTCGACAACATCAGCCTCGACCAGGGCGCGTTCGGCTCAGAGTTCGGCGACGAGATCGTGGGGTTCAGCAGCCTCTACGGGCCGCCGACCGCTTACGGGAAGGGGACCTACAACTTCACCGTCTTCGCCGATGACGGCGACGACGCAGTCGAAGGCAGTTCCGGAAACGACATCCTCGACGGCGGCAGCGGCAACGACATCCTCGTCGGCGATGGCAACTGGGACATCGATCTGTCGATGGCGCCCGCCTACTACGCCTACGCCTTCCGCGACATCCTGATCGGCGGCGAGGGTAGCGACGTCATGGATGGCGGCATCGGCTTCGATGTCGTTTCCTACCGTGATGCCAAGACATCAATTTCTGTCGACCTGCTCTCCGGTCAGGGCGGGCTCGCCGTGATCGACGGTGCCACGGTGCCCAACGCGGAGTCGGATGGCGACGTTTATGTCAACGTCGAGGGCGTGGTCGGCTCGGCCTTCGCCGATGTGATCCGGGGCGACGAGGGCGACAACGTCATTGAGGGCCGCGACGGGGACGATCGCCTGGTAGGCTGCGACGGCAACGACACGATCTGGGGCGAGGCGGATCCGACTTCGAAGGTGCCCGCCGGGACTGGCGACCTGAGGCCGACCGCCGACGTCAATCCCAATGTCTGCTGCGATCCCACCGTGCCCGTAGGGCAGACTCCTGAGAAGACCTACGACGACCGCCTCGAAGGCGGCTGCGGCGACGATGTGCTGTATGGCCAGGCCGGGCACGACGACCTGTTCGGCGATGAGGACAACGACCGGCTCGACGGTGGCGACGGCCAGGACTGCCTTGTTGGCGGTGCCGGTAACGACAACCTGATCGGCGGCCGCGATACCGACGTCCTCGAAGGCGGCAGCGGCAACGACCGCCTCGATGGTGGCGCAGGCTTCGATCTGATCTTCGGCGGCGATGGGGCCGACACGGTGGATTACAACGCCTCGGGTGCAGGCGTCACCGTCTCGCTGCTGCACTGGTGGGAGAACGACGGTGGTGATGCCTCCGCGGACTATATCGAATCGTTTCTCGGTCTGATGACGAAGGAGGGCTGCTCCGTCGATGCGGTAGCGAGTTCCGCCTTCCTCGGCATCGTTGCGGGTCTCGGCGCCGACAACGCGACGACCCAAGCCTACACCTACCGACTTCCCGACGTGATCCTGGGTGTCGAGAATGTGAAGGGATCGGCCTTCGCTGACGTGATCACGGGCGATGCCGGAAACAATGTCCTCGACGGAGCCGGGGGCGCCGACACGCTCACGGGAGGGCTCGGCAACGACACCTACGCCGTCGACAACGCCGGGGACGTCGTCGTCGAGGCGGTCAATGCCGGCATCGACACCGTGCGGTCCGCCATCAGCTACACGTTGGTGGCCAACGTCGAGAACCTCACGCTCACCGGCACCGCCGCCGTCAAGGGCACCGGCAACGCGCTCGCCAACACGCTCACGGGCAACGGCGCAGCCAACGTCCTCAACGGCGGCGCCGGGGCCGACACGATGATCGGCGGGGCAGGTTCGGACACCTACACTGTCGACAACGTCGGCGACCGGGCGGTCGAGACCAACGGCGCCGCCGGCATCGACACGGTCCACGCCTCCGTCTCGTTCTCGCTCGGAGGCTCCGAACTGGAGAACATGGTGTTCATCGGGACGGGCAACCTCAACGGCACCGGCAACTCCATCGCCAACAACCTGAAGGGCAATGTCGGCGCCAACGTGCTCAACGGCGGCCTCGGCAACGACACGCTCACGGGCTTGTCCGGCAAGGACACCTTCGTGTTCGCGACGGCGCTCGGCGCGGGCAACGTCGATCGCATCACCGACTTCTCGGCCGCGGACGACACGATCCAGCTCTCGAAGAGCATCTTCACCGCCCTCTCGGGAGGGACGCTCGCGGCCTCGGCGTTCAAGGATCTGAGCGTGGCCGGTGCAAAGATCGATGCCGACGACCGCATCCTCTACAACAAGACCACGGGCGCTCTGTCCTACGACTCCGATGGCAACGGGTCGAAGGCGGCGGTTCAGTTCGCCACCATCGACACGAAGGTGGCGCTGACGGCAGCCGACTTCTTTGCGGCCTGAGGCAATCATGGGCGCTCACTCGGGGCGCCCCTCACCCCGCGCTGTTGGCAGTTCGTCCACCCGCGTGGTGTACCGAGGCGTCCGCATCTCGAACTTCGTCGCCCAGCCGCGCCGCTGTCGCGCCAGGTCAGCGCGCCGCCACTACGGCGCCGCGGCGCCATCGGGTCGATTTCGTGGGCGCAGACGACGGAGGCGGCGGGCGATGCGCTGCTGCCGCGCAGGCCGCGGGCCGGCGGCGACCGTGAGGCCGCGGACCTCGTGGCCCGGCTCGCACGCGAGGACAGCGACGGCGCCGCGCAGCTCCTCCGTCAGCGCCTCGCGGATCAAGCCGACGCCAGCATGACGTGGCTTGTGGGCGGTGAGGCACAGGGCGGCGGGGCGCGATTCGCCAAGGACATCGCCGGCACGGATCAGCAGGAGCGCGACCTGCGCGCGGTCATGGCGGCTCTGCAGCGCCCGGCGGCGCCACAGGCTGTGGGCGATATGATCGACGTGTTCCGCGCGACCGGCACGCGCAAGCCGCAGGGCAGTCCGACCGACTTCAACGCGCAGTACCGGGCGGAAGTCGGCGGCGAGACGTTGCCGCAGCAGGCGCTGACGGCCCTGCGTACCGGCGGTCGCTCGCTCCTGGCGAACGCGGGCAACGCGACGCGCCGGGCCTATCTTGGCCGCAACAACGCGACGCTGGCGGACATCCTGTCCGCTCCCAGTAGCGTCGAGCGCATCCGTCGCCTCGTCGAGCGCGGCACCGAGACGCCCATGGCCGATGCGGTGCTTCGGTCGCTGCTGCAGCAGCGTGGCGGGGGTATGGGAGCGCGCTGAGCCCGGCCTTATCAGTCGCAAGGCTCTGGCAGTGCAATTCTAGCGTGCATTCATGGTTGCATAGTAGTCACGCCCCACTGTTAAAACTTCGAAGCTCCACGCTTCGTGAGGTCTGCGATGGATTTATAACGGCCTCCCAGAGTGTCGCGTGATAGGCATTCGCAACCTCCGTTCTGATCGTGCGGACGAACATTAGACACCGAATGTTGTAGGTCAGAGATTAAACAATATGTCATCTGGACCCGCCCCATCGACAGCGCCACTCGAAGGCCATCGCCTAGTCTCGATAGGCAACAGTCAGTACAAGGTGGTCGAAAAATTTGATAATAAATACCAAATTACAGAATTCTCAGACGGGGCGGGCGATAACCTGACACGTCTCGGCGACATAGAAAATGATACATTTCGTGTAGGCTCGTTCCAAGAGGCTTATTCATACCTTGGGAGGCTGAGCAACAATCAGGGTATATTTTCCAAAAGCTCAGGGAATTATTACCTTTACTCAAATAATTCGTACGCCTTGAATGATACCGTAACCCTTCAGCGGCAGACTTATGATGCAGTTTGCTTTTCCTCTGGAACTCTGATCCGCACCCCCAAGGGTGATCGCCCGATTGAGTCGTTGTCCGCCGGCGATCGCATCGTCACGGCTGCTGGCGCGCACCTCCCGATCCGCTGGATCGGACATCGAGTGCTGAAGTGCCACGGCAGGCGTGCCGCCCTACCAGTGCGCATCGCCGCCAATGCCTTCGGCGAGGGCCGCCCGGAGCGCGATCTGTTCGTCTCGCCCGCCCACGCCATCGCAGTCGATGTCCTTGGCGAAGTGCTGATCCCGGCCTGCCGGCTGACCAACGGCACCACGATCACGCAGGTGGATGTGGAAGAGGTCACCTACTGGCACGTCGAATTGGAAAGCCACGATATCCTCATCGCCGAAGGCCTGCCCGCTGAAAGCTATCTCGACTGCGGTAATCGCCGCTTCTTCGCCAATGCCGAGGCGACTGACCTACTGGCCGTCCCCGACGCCCGGCCGGAAGGCACGCTGCCGTTCTGCCGTCCGTTCCACGAGGCAGGCGCAGTGGTCGATCTGGTCCGTGCCCGGCTTGAGGAACGCGCCGTGGCGCTCGGATGGCACAAGGTCGAGGAGACGTTCGCCGGCCTTCACCTCGTTGCCGACGGCCTCGCGATCCGCCCCGATGTTCAGGGTCTCACGGCCCGCTTCGTCGTCCCGGCTGACGCCCGCGATGTTCGGCTCGTCTCGCAGACGAGCGTGCCGGCTCATGTCGTTCCGGGCTCGTCGGACGACCGCCGCCTCGGCGTGGCGCTCGCAGCCCTGTCGATCGACGACGGCCTGACCGGAGCCCGCGAAGTTGCCCTGGATGACGCTCGCCTGGGCAAGGGCTTCCACGGCGTCAATGGCGGCGCGCGCTGGACGAACGGCTCCGCGGTGCTCCCCGCTGCCCTGTGGGACGGCTGCAAGGGCTCGTTTTTCCTGCGGGTGACGCTGGCAGGCCCGGCGCTGTCACGCTGGGTCGGGCCTGGCGAGACAGCCGATGTGGTCCATCTGGCGGAGCGCCGGCAGGCCTGAACTGGAAACAGATTGCCCCGCCGCGACCCGGTTAGATCAGGTCGTCGTAGGGCTCCTCTCAGCCCGCGCCGTAACCGCCCTTCGCATTGTCCGTCGAGCTGTCGGGTAAATTCTGCTCGTAGCCGCCAGCCTCTGGCCCGGCCTTCTTCGGTTTCACCGTGCCGGGTGAGTGCGGCCCGGCGGGCGATGGCATCTCAGGTGCGTTCCCCTCGCCCAGCGGTCGGCCAGGTGGTTGGGAGCCGACGGCCTGGGTCTTCACGCTGTGGTCTTCGGACATGGCACACCATCCTCGGTTCACTTCGATGGAGGAAGGGGTAGCTGCAGGCAGAGTTCCGATCTGGCGTTGTCGATCGCGCGGAGCACTTAAGCCGCTCGGTGCTTGCCTATGTGTGCCGGTGCAAGGCTGTTGCGTCGCCGTTCGGTCTACAACGCTTCCTCATGACCGTTCGGTCGAACCGGACTTATGCCGTTGAGTAAGGCAGCGAGTTCCGACTGCCGCGAAGTGCCGGTCTTCGCGAAGACCGCCTTCAGTTGAGTACGGACCGTGCTGTCCAATACGCCAGCCTGTACCGCGACCTCGGGTACGCCGAGGCCGCGAGCGATGTCACGAGCGACGCGCGCCTCGGCCGGCGTCAGGTCGAACAGCCCTTGGACGAGTCCGGCGCTCGGCATCCGGTCCATCTCGGCCGTCGTAATGACGACGAGGCAAGCCGTGCGGGCAAAGACGTCTCGCGCGGTGCCGCTCACCGGCACCAGATGGAGGATTGCAGGCCCACGCCCTGGCTCGGCTGGGATCGGTATCGACGCGCCCGTGGCAGTGTCAGGCGCCGAGCGAGTGCGCGCTAGGTAGTCCTGCACCTGCGCTTGAGCCGCCTGGTGAACCACAGCAAGCCCACCAGGCCCGTCCTGAACCAGCGTCGGCATCAGCGCCTCGAAGCGGACGTTGCAGGCAAGCAAGCTGCCCCTGAGCGACACGGCCGCCGCGGCGAGGCCGAGGGCTTCGAGGTCGCCCACGGTCGCCTCGTAACGGCTCTGGGTATAGCGCGCGGCTAGCAGGGCGGCACGGGCGAGGTGCGGCCGGTAGAGGTCGAGGTGTTCGGCCTGATCGCGCCGGAAGGCCCCCTGCACGTGGCGACGCTCAATGTTGACGACGAGGGTGTCGCCGTTCGGCACGGCGATGGCCGTCCCGAGATGCCAGCCCCCACCGATCCGGCGCATGTACGCGTACATGGGTTCGGCATCGAGCTCATCGTGGGTGAACAGGTCGAGGTCGGTCAGGAAGCCGGCATGGTCGCGGCGCACGCCTCGCTCGACGAGCGGGTTTTTGGCCATCCAGCCGTCGGCCAGGAATTGTGCGAAGAAATCCGTGGTTTGCTGAGAGGCAGTCCAGCGTGTGGCCTCGGGCGTGACGGTGAACAGCATGCCGCCCCACGCGTCCGTCATATCGGATAGCCGGTCCAGCAACGTCGGCCAAAGCTCAGGGATGTGAGCGGCCTCGTAGATCGTATCGATCAACGCTTCATCCGGGGCAGGCATCAACGGCATCTCGATCGTTCGAACGACCCTCCGTTCCGAAAGGCGCACCCAGACAGTACGTGCCGGCACTATTGCTCCGCGTCATCAGCGTGCGGTGCAGGCGTCCAGGGCGCCCATCGGGATCGTGGTCGAACCTGTGTCAGCTCGTCGGCTTGGCCTTTTCCGCGGAGCCCGAGGATTGTGCGGCTCGCCGCTCTGCTTTCCGACGCGCCGCTGAGATGGCCCTGGCCGTGGCGGGCGAACGCCTGGCAATCCAGGCATCGTGCCGGCCAAGAGGCTGCCGAGCAGGATTGGTTTGGTCCGATTTCATACAAATTCCCCGGCGATGATCCGCCGGTCGCAAGTCATGAGCCGATTTGCATCCCCCAAATTGGGGATAAGATATCGAAACGGACGCCGTGTGTGCTGCATCGGGCACACCCGAAACGCAGAAACGGCGGAGCCTGCACCCCGCCGTCCAAAACTACGCTGCAACTATTGCGTCGCGTACGGCGCCGTCAGAGGCCCATGAGCACGTTGGCAGAACCAGCGACCGTCATGGCGACGCCGCAGGCGAACACGCCGATCATGCCGTGTGAGAACGCCTTCAACATCAAGCTATCCATCACCCGGTTGCCGATTAGCAGCGGTAGCCGCCCGAGGTCTGGCCGTACTGCTTGACCGGGAAGTGCTGCTGGTCGGCGTTGCCCTCGGAAGCCGAACTCTGCGGGCAGCTCGGGTAGGCGTAGGTCGGGCCGGCGGAGCCGTTGATGGAGCCTGTGGTCGTCACGTCGTAGGGCATCGTCGAGATGTAGCGTCCCTTGGTAGCGCCATAGTCGAAAGCCAGCGCGGACGAGGCCGGAGCAGCAACGCCGAGAACAACAGCGGCGATGACGGCGGCAATACGGGTCTTCATGAGGCTTAAACAACTCCTTACGCGGTGATACCGGCCGATCCGGCATCTTGTCGTCTTGCGTCAGACTGATATGGGTACGGCTCATTCGGCGTGACGTGCCCCCACGCACATAGGTAGCCGGATTAAGTCCGCCAGCTTGCCTGCGAACATGACGTGCTGCGGCGGTGGAGGGCGCTGAAGGCTCAGAGGAGCGTGAGCGCCGGGTCTAAGCTTAAGGCCGGCCGACGTTCTGCTGCCCGCCCCGCATACGCTGCCGACGACGATTTCCGGGGCGCGTTCGGGCGTGAGCGAGGCCTAAGGACAGCAAGCCGAGCGTCGAGGGGGCGCCGCGCCGGCTCGCTGGCTACCGCTCCAGGTCGGATCGGGCTTGGTGCAGCAGCTCATGTCTTGTGGCCCAAGCTTCGGCGAAGCTCAAGCCGACACTATTGCAAATGATATTCTTTTGATCCCGCCGCTGGCCAGACCCCCGCGCACCCCTCCCACATCGAGAGACCCACCATGATCCGCGCGCTTCTTCTCGCGGCGTTGCGGAAGGCGCTAGGCGGCCTGTTTCGCGGTCCCTACGGATAGGTATGATCGTGCAGATCGCATCGCGTGGGAGTGGGCCATGACATCGACGCAGCCGAACGATCTGAAGCCGGGCGATATCGCCACGCCTGACGGCCAGATCCTGTGCCGAGACCTGGAACTGCACGAGTTCGGGTATTTCACCGTCAGCTACGAGCAGGCGCAGATCGCGCGGCAGTACGGTTGGGGCTGCCGGGCCGGTGTCGTCCTCGACGGGGAGCACGACGACGAATGGAGTTGGGAGCACGCTGAGGAAGAGCGTCGAAGTGCGCTTGAGGATGGCGAGGAGCCGCCCCGCGTTCGCATCTACCGGGAGCCACCCGCCTCCTGTCCGATCGACACGCCGCTCTCATGCCGCGTTGAAGGCAGGTAGCTAAAACAAGGGCGATATTCCACTTCACGTACCCATGCGCCGCAACCTATAGTCCGTAGACACTGAGACGTGGGCAATTAAATTGCCCGCATGCAAGGCTCGGCTCGCGATTCAATGCTCAACCACGCGGCGCTCATTGTGGCGCTGGAAGATCGCGCCGATCGTCTTGATCCGGCTATCAACAGGCTTCGCCGGCAGGGCGACAAGCGCGCCGCGGATGCCCTGCTCCATCTCGCCCGCTCCCAACGCATCCGCGCTTTGGAAGCTCGCGGGCAACTGCTTGCGCTTGCCGGCGGGAGCACAGATGGCTGCGCTTACTAGCCCTCGGCAGCCTTCTTGTTCTTAGGCGGCGCGATCTTCCCGAACACCCGGTCCAGCGTCTCCCCGTTGTCCGTCCCTAGCTCGCGGGACAGTTCTTCGAACCGGCGGCGTTGCTCGGCCGGGTCTAACCGCTCGACCTTATTACCGGGGGGCTTGGCCTTCGGCTTCGTCACTGTGTCGGTCATGACTGCGGCCTCCGTTGGCGGGGAATGTAGGCCCGAAACGGACGCACGCCAAAGTGACCGCCCAAGCGAAACCGACGGATTGTCTCAGAGTTAGGGCTGTAGCCCAACGCCCTGGGAGCCCGGACCGAATGCCTCGCTACTTCTTCGACATCGAAGCTGAGACCTGCACCGAAGATGAGGACGGCATGGAACTCGCCGACGATGAGACCGCAGCCATCGCGGCATTGCGCGTCATGCTCGATGTCGCCCGCCTCGGAGCCGCTGGGCAAGACGAGCGGCAGATGGCTGTGGTCGTTCGTAACGAGGCTGGGACGGAGGTTTACCGCACCGAATTAACGATCCAGGCCAAGAGGTTAAATCGGAACAGGGTAGACCACAGTCCAGAAAAGGTACGGTATATAACATAGGTTTGCCGACGAACCGTCCGGACCTATATGCGCCCGCATGAAAGTTCGACAACCCGCTTACACGATCTCAGCGAACAGCCAGCGGGGATCGCGGTCGGAAACCCGTATCGCTGCCGCGAGCGCCCTTTGCCTCGCTGATGACTGGGTTGAAGCTGGCTACACAAATGTCGTCGTGACGGACCCGGCCGGGAAGATAATTGACCGGGAGGCTTTCCGCGCCACGCTGCCGATTGTCCGGCGGATGGCTGAGCGGCGGAGGTCGGGCAAGGGCGTACTCAATTGATAGACGGGAGCCCGCTCGCCCAATGTAATTCCCGATCTGACTTAGTGAATAAATCGCCCCGGACGCCTTGAAATCGAGGCAGGATGGCAGCTTCTGATTCGTCTTTTCCCTTGCAAGTTGCTCATATGGACATGCTCCCCGGCGGCATTGGTGTTTTTTTGTCCGGCGTCAGCACTCTTGCGACAGATTGAGGGCCTCTACCCCGCCGAGAGCGACGACGAGGAGAAGTGGGCCGACGCCAAGCGCAAGGCGTTCACTCGCGCCCTCGCCAGCGCCATGCGGCACGACCTCATCGGCAGCGTCGAGCTGAACGGGTGGGATCACGTCTGGCTCAAGCCGGAAGCAGCATCAGCCTTATCAAATTGCGACGGCTGCGGCCCATTCATCGAAGGCCGATGGCAAGCGCGCCCAACCTGACTGCTTGCTCAATCTCGTCGCCCGCGCGCAAAGAACGAGCAATTGCAGCGGACGAATCATTGATTGCGTCGCTGTGCGATGCACTATAATCGTGCGAAGGATTGTATCCAGCCTGCGTTCGGGCATGATAACTGTCCGGGAAAATTTGATTCAATTGCTTTCTTAAAATTGCACAGGCTGTGGTGTAATCCCCTTCGAATTTTGAGTTCGCGAAGGTTGATGCATTGGGATGCATACCACGCTCGATTTGCATAAATTTTTCTTCGTTTTGTTTATCCGCAAGATACCGCCTCCGGATGCCAGATATTATTACCTTAATACGGCCGATAATCATTTGTTAGAACCTCTTTTTGAAACGGTAAATAAACATGTTTTTGATCACAATACGAGCTAAATGTTGAAATCTCGGCCGTATGCCAAGCGGGGTCGAGGGCCTTTAGGGTTGCCGCCCAGAGTTTAACTGAGTGCGGACTGAATGGACATCCGAGACCGGACAGACAGGACACTCCTAGTGTCCTTGTCCTGTCCGTCCGGCGGCGGACGGGTGGATGACCCGGACAGGTGTCCGGTTTGTCCGGTTCGTCCGTATGGATCAATGGAGGCGGAGTGCTCTGAGGACGGTGCGGACCTGCTTCTCGGCACAGGGTTTCGCGATGAAGTGGGCACTCGACGGGAGGCGAGCCCTCTCACACGGATGGCACCCGGAGCAGACGATGATGCGGCTATCCGGCCAGCGCTCGGCGCAGGCTTTGGCAAGATCACACCCGTCAATCAGTCCCGGCATTCGGATATCTGTATAGAGCAGACTGATGCCTTCGACGCTTTCGAGCTTCGTCAAAGCTTCGGCGGCGTCGCAGGTTTCGATCACATCGAATCCGAGTTCTTCGAGCATATCCGCTGCAGCGATGCGGAGGATGGCCTCATCTTCGGCGAGTACGGCAACGGGGCGAGCATTTGTCATTTGATGGGAATGGTCGGAAACGTCTGCGGTTGCTTACGCCTCCGTGAGAAGTGACGTTCCAGAACCGGATGGAACTCAGACAGCCAAGCTGGGGATTGCGCGACCAAACCGGGACGACGCGGTTGGTGCTCACCACCGCACACCGGAACCACGACACAGCCGACAATGCCCCGACCAGCCTCGCAACGTGGTGCCAGCGCTGCCATATGATCCACGACCGGCCGGAGCACGTTCGACGGCGGTGGTTGACGGTGTTCAGGCGTAAAGCGCTCGGCGACCTGTTTCGCGGGCCCTACGGCTGAGGGGACGAATTGGTTGCTCGCGAACGAGGCAAACGTGGCAGTCAGCGCCCGCGCTGGTGAGCATCATGCAGCTTCTATCGGCTTCGCGCGGGACGCCTCCCACTCAGTAAGCGCCCGCTGACGCGCATCGTAGGCGATACGCAAAAGGCTATCGGNGTGAGCATCATGCAGCTTCTATCGGCTTCGCGCGGGACGCCTCCCACTCAGTAAGCGCCCGCTGACGCGCATCGTAGGCGATACGCAAAAGGCTATCGGAGCTCCCCTATGCTTCTGGATGATGCGCCAAATGCGGATCATCGGGGCTTAGACCGAGCAGACGGGCTGCTTCAGATCGCCAGGTGGCATCGGCAGCGGCGAACAAGACGTCTGCGCTCTTAGGGCAGTTCTGATACACGGCATCGCTCCCGCGAAGTGCGTCGGCGTACCAAACGCGACCCGCAAATATCTAAGATAGATCAGCAGTTTAGGCTCATAAAACTGTGTCTGTGACAACAAAAGGCACGCTCTTATTGATCGTCATTTGTTGACTGGAACTCGCGCCCTAGGTCAAGGCTCGGATGTGCATATCCATCCCGCATCAGCATTCTCCGCGTGCACATACTCGCGATCAGTGGATCTCAGGTGTGATTGCTCCCGAACTTGAAAAAATGCTTCTCGATTTTCAACTCAAATTATTAGCTTATTAAAACGCACCTACGGTTTGTGCTAGCGTTCTCTACGCGCGATCCGAAAGCAATTAGGCTGTCTGATAGCGTACAAAACGTGTGCTAGTTTGGAACAAATCTAGAAGAGGCGGTGCTGGAAGGAGCGCGCTATCTTCGTTTCGGCTCGCAAGCATCAGGAGTAGATCGCTCAGGCATGCCCCATCCCCAAGTCTTGCGCGACATGGCCCTGTTCGTCGAAGTGGCCAAGCATCGAAGTTTCAGTCGAGCCGCTCTCGCCCTGGAGATACCGGTCTCCTCGCTGTCCCGCCGGATCACAGTGTTCGAAACGGCAATCGGCCTGCGTCTGCTCGACCGCACCACGCGCCGCCTGACGCTGACCTCCTACGGCGAGGCCTATTTCGCCCAGGCGATGCGCCTCGTTGAGGAGGCGCAGCAGGCCTACGACGACATCATGGCCGAATCGAAGGGGCCGAGTGGCCTGCTCAAGATCGCCGTGCCCACCGATTGCGGGATGCAGGAGCACATAGCGGCGATCGCCTCGGATTTCACCAAATCCAACGAACATGTCCGGCTTCATCTCGGGGTCGGACACGGGCCGGCCGACCTTATGGACGAGCGTTATGATCTGGCGCTTGCCTTGGAGGCGCCGCGTGAAACCTCCCTGATCGTGCGCAAGGTGTCCGAACTCGCCAAAGGCATCTTCGCCGCTCCGTCCTATCTGGAGGATTGGGGCCGGCCAATGAGCCCGCCCGATCTTTCCGACCACAACGTCCTCGTCGACGGGCATCCGACGAACTGGTCGTTCGTCCGTGGGGACGAGACTGCCTCGATCGCGGTCTCGGGCCGGATCACCTGCAACTCGCCGAACCTGAAGCGCACCTTTGCGCTCGCGGGCTACGGGCTGTTCGCCGCGAGCTTGAGCAGCGTCCAGGCAGATCTCGCCAGCGGCGTCCTGGAGCAGGTGATGGCGGATTGGACGCTCCAGCCGACGCCGCTCTACATCGTGACGACCTCGCGGCTGCTGCCGGCCAAAGTGCGCAGCTTCATCGATTTCGCAGTCCAACGGTTGGCCGCACCGCAATCGCCGGCAGGCCCCCAATCCCCTATGTCAGAGCTTCAGGGTNCGCCTTTCTTCGTGACGATGGTGGGCCGCTCTACATCGTGACGACCTCGCGGCTGCTGCCGGCCAAAGTGCGCAGCTTCATCGATTTCGCAGTCCAACGGTTGGCCGCACCGCAATCGCCGGCAGGCCCCCAATCCCCTATGTCAGAGCTTCAGGGTCCAGGGTCTCTGTCCCGCTGAATCGGCGCGGTATGAGCCGGCAACCGTCGTGCAGCTTACGATGCTGCAGGCTGATCCTGGGCTCACTCGTGTAGCTGCCTGCGGTGATGACCGTGCCGTGGCAGCTCGGGCATCGCTTCGGCTTGTCCCGATGGGCTCGATGCGCCTCGTTGGCTGGAACACGTAGCCACGCGCCATCGACCTTAATCTCGCAGACGGGTGAGAGGCGCTTTTCCATTGCGCATTCTGCCACCGCGATCCCGGCGCTACCAAGGCTGGCCAGCAAGCCGTCGATCCTACCTCGTGCCCGTCTGACGATGGATCGAAARGCTGGCTTCTGGCCGCACTAACAGGCGCCGCCCTCATCCTGCCTAACGCTCCGGAGCCGTCCAAACTGCCGAATGGCGCCGTGAGTACAACAATCGTTTGAGTCCTCATCATTCATACCAAAACGCTTTTGATACTCATTCATGGAGCGCTAATCATACCGCAACTGAAACGCGAAAAATCTTCGTGAGCGAGGGAACCGCTAAAATTGTAAGGATCGAAGTCAGGTCTCGGTACAGCGCCTGACCCATCTTTGCCCCATAACAAGGGGGCAACAA
>NZ_LMQV01000016.1 GCF_001425465.1 Methylobacterium sp. Leaf456 | reverse complement strand
GGCTGGAACACGTAGCCACGCGCCATCGACCTTAATCTCGCAGACGGGTGAGAGGCGCTTTTCCATTGCGCATTCTGCCACCGCGATCCCGGCGCTACCAAGGCTGGCCAGCAAGCCGTCGATCCTACCTCGTGCCCGTCTGACGATGGATCGAAAAGCTGGCTTCTGGCCGCACTAACAGGCGCCGCCCTCATCCTGCCTAACGCTCCGGAGCCGTCCAAACTGCCGAATGGCGCCGTGAGCACAACAATCGCTTGAGTCCTCATCATTCATACCAAAACGCTTTTGATACTCATTCATGGAGCGCTAATCATACCGCAACTGAAACGCGAARAATCTTCGTGAGCGAGGGAACCGCTAAAATTGTAAGGATCGAAGTCAGGTCTCGGTACAGCGCCTGACCCATCTTTGCCCCATAACAAGGGGGCAACAATGCAGATCTCTAGCCACTCCAACAGCGCTTTCCGCCTCAACCTGAATGCAGCCTCCAGCGCATCTGCGTACAGCGATAATTCAAACCGCTTGTCGCGCGGCCAGATCGGTCTGCGCGTGCTTGGACAGCAACTGGCATCAGCTTCAATCGCCGCCTCGACGACGGCCAAGCCTGCGCAGAATGCCGCTGGCAGCAGCGCCTCGAAAATGTCCGGCTCCTTGCCAAAGGCAGCGGCGACGGAACAGGCTAAGGTTGTGCCGAGCCAAGCGCTGAAGCAGGGCGCCAGCGCCGCTGTCGCTGCCGTCCTGACGACTGCATCCCAGAATGCCGTCAGCCAGGCTCCGCAGGCCGCGCAAGCTCAGGCCGTTGCCCAGGCCGGAGCGGCCGCCACCCCGACCGCCACGGCTCCGGTGAAAGCCGAGCAGCCCAGCGTCCCCGCGCCGACCGCGAGCGCTGCTCCGTCGGCGGCGCCGGCGGCTTCGTCGCCGACCACCAGCGCGAACGCTGCGAGCTCGGCTCCCAAAGGCAGCGGCGACGGAACAGGCTAAGGTTGTGCCGAGCCAAGCGCTGAAGCAGGGCGCCAGCGCCGCTGTCGCTGCCGTCCTGACGACTGCATCCCAAAATGCCATCAGCCAGGCTCCGCAGGCTGCGCAAGTTCAGGCCGTTGCCCAGGCCGGAGCGGCCGTCACTCCGACCGCCACGGCTCCGGTGAAAGCCRAGCAGCCCAGCGTCCCCGCGCCGACCGCGAGCGCTGCTCCGTCGGCGGCGCCGGCGGCTTCGTCGCCGACCACCAGCGCGAACGCTGCGAGCTCGGCTCCRTCGGCTTCCGGGGTGGCGTCTCAGCAGGTGCAACAGCCGGCAGCAGCGCCTGCTGCTACGGCTCCGACCARCCCCGCTGCCGTCGCTTCTCCGACCAGCACAGCCCCGGCGCCCTCCACGAGCACGCCTGTCGCTCCCTCTACCACGTCGAGCAACCCGAGCACCGCTCAGCAGCCGACGGCATCGCAGGCTGCGTCGCAGAGCACCGCTCCTACCACGACGACCAACTCGTCGCCTGCGTCGACAACGAACAGCACCTCGGCTGCGACTCCCGCGCCGACGACCGCCCCGGCATCGTCCACGAGCAGCACGAGCACGACTCCGCAGATCGCCTCGGGCTCCTCGCCCGGCAGCGGATCGACCACCACCCCGGCGCCGCAGACCCAGGCGACGACCACATCCACGAGCAGCACGAGTACGGCCCCGCAGCCGACCTCAAGCTCCTCGACCAGCAGCGGATCGGCCACCACCACGGCTCCGCAGACCGGGACGACAACGGCTTCCCCGACCAGCACGTCGCAGACTTCGTCGGGCTCCTCGACCACCACGACGCCTCAGGCGGGAACCTCGACCGCCTCGTCTGGCAACCTGCTCACCACCTTGGTTCAGGGTACAACCGCGGCCGTGTCCTCGACGGTGAACGCGACGACCTCGGCCGTGTCCTCGATCACCGCCAGCCTCTCGCCCACCACCAAGACGGCATCCACGACGACCACCGCGCCGACGACAAGCACGGCTACGGCCTCAACGACGAGCACGGCCCCCAAGACGGCCACGAGCACCACGTCCCCCGCTACGACAACAGCCACCAAGACCGCGACGACCTCGGTGACGCAGAAGTACCTGGCTTGGTAGTAACCCCCGGAGCGGGTTACGACAGGCTCGTTTGGAGGAGGCGGGTGACGCGGGCGACTTCCTCGCGAGCCTTCAGGATCGACTCTTCACCATCCATCGCGCGGATGAAGGCGCAGCGCGCCTCGCCGACCAGCGGACGCAGCGCCTGTCCCCGATCGGTCAACTCAACGAAGAGCTGACGCTCGTTCCTAGGATTGCGCCCGCGGCGCAGGAGGCCCATCCCCTCCAGCTTCTTGAGGAGCGGGGTGACAGAGCCCGGATCGAGGCCGAGACGGTCACTGATGTCCTTCAGCGGCACGCCGTCCCTCTCCCACAGCGCCAGGAGCACGATGAACTGGGGGTAGGTCAGCCCATGCGGATCGAGGATCGGCTTGTAGGCGGCCGTGAAGGCGATGCCTGCCGAGTAGACGGCGAAGCAGAGCTGCTTGTCGAGGCCGACGAAGGCGGTGTCTGGCTGGTTGCTCACGTTGTGGTTCCCGGACGACTTCGCGCATGCGGAGCAGCGACAGGGCCACAGTTTGCATTCTAATGGTTTTTGAGAAGTTGCTTCCCACGGATGAAAGCCGCTCCGCCCTCTGGTCGGATGCAGATGCTCGCAGGCTCGGTCGCGACCCGGCTGGGCGCCGCCTCGCTAGTAGAGGGCACATAAACACCTCACGGATCTGCTGACATGGCGAGGCCAGCGGTCCTGTGCCCCTTGTCTGCCAGGACGAATGAGGGCGCTGGCCTCCTGCCCCTGCGCCGCCTGCCAGGGCGAGCAAGGGAACGCGGATCAGGATCGCTCTCTATAGCGGCTGAGCAAGGTCGAGCCGTCGGGGAACGGGCGCTCGAATACCTCCCGCATCGCTATCACGTCCTCCGGCTCGGGCTCGCCGGTCAGCTCGTAGGACTCCCTCGAAAGGGACAGGAAGCGGCAGCCGGCGCGGCAGGTTCGGGTATCCGAGGCCGGAAGCCGCTTCATTCGGGCGGCGACAGTCTCGATGCGCAGCCGCAGCGACAGGAGCCGCAACAGCTTGCGCCACGACAGGGCGCGAGAGGACGGGAGGGCGGTCGGCATCACACGCCCACGAGATAGAGGACGACGAGGGCGGCTGCCGTCACCACGTTGCCCCGCCCTGCCTCGTGGCCGGATCGGTCGAGGATGTCGCGACCGGCGCGGCGCATCCGGCCGATACCGCGGGCGAGCGAGGGCAGGCCGAGCGCCAGGGCAGCGCGCATGGTCAGGCGGGTTCGCACAGATAGGGTCTCCGGTCGGGGTCAGATTTCGAGGTCGCGGTCGGCGCCGCGCAGCCACACCACCTGAGAGGCGTGGCCTTCGGGGGCGCCGAGGGACGGTTCCGCGTCGGCGCCGTCCTCGTCGTCGGGCTCGCCGCCCAGGCGGTCGAGGATGGCAATTAGAGCGTCCGCGTGGTCGAGGGCGGCTTGCGCCGCCGCCTCGATCTCGGCGCGGAGCGCTGGCCCGTCGAGCACGTCGGTACGCACGACGGGGGCCGGGGTGGGACGGCGGAACGTGATGACGTTGTCGGCCACGGATTACGCCTCCGGCACGATGCGAACGCCGAACGGGCCAGCGCCGAGCACGATGCCGGGCGTACTCCGGTAGAGCGAGCAGATAGCGATTTCGCCGTTGTGCACGTCCTCCAGCGGCTTGCGAGGAAGGCAGGTCCAATAGAACGCGGCGAGGCGGAGCTTTACGCGCATACCTGCGAGCGTGTGCACAGGTAGGGGGGCTATCCGCTCGGCGAGATCATAAACCGGCTCGGCTGCCTTATCTGCGGCAATGCGCTTTTGATGGTTGGCGGGATCGGCGTCGTGCTCGTCCTCTGCCTCTTGGGCCTGAGCGGCGGCAGTGTCGAAAGCTCGGCCGAGCGCGATCAACTCGGCGTCGTCGGCCGCAACGAAGGCGGGAGCGGCCCCGGCAATCCGCTCGATGTCGGCGAGTAGGCCGACCCAAGCGGCATGAGCGAGCATTTTGGGTGCGCCGTCGGTGTCGTAGCCGCGCGCTGCATCGGCCATCTCGTCACGGAGCGCGGGCACCTTGGCGAGGAGGTCGAGCACCGACCGGGCAGGGTAAAGGTAGATTTCCCTCTGCCGGGTCGAGTGCTGTTCGGCGAGGGCGTCCAGTTCGGGCGTCTCTTCGGCGCTCGGGTCGTCGAGCTTGCGGCGCACGTCCTGCCACTCCGCCACCATCGCGACGAGACGCGGGTCGGCGGCGGGCTTGAGCACGAGGTCGAGCGCACTGTGCAGGCTGAGGTAGGCGTCGGCCCACACCGAACCGTCGCCCTCCGGCGGCTCTCTGTGGCGCTCGATCTGCCATACGATCCAGTCACGGAGCGCCGCGAGGCCGGCGAGGGTCGTCGGCCGCGTCTGATAGACGGCTCGCCAGCTATCCGCCTGCGCATCCGCCATCGCCCGTTCCGCGCTCCTGTCAGGGTCGATGCCCGGCCGGGCCTTTGCCTCGCGCCCGAAAGCGTCGATGGCGGCCTCTGCTGTGCGGTTCGCCTCGATCAGGGCGAGGATCGGATCAGGGTCGCCGGTCGAGGGCGCCTCATCCTCGTCGGCCGGCTCCGGCTCGTCGCCGTAGACCAGAGCGTGGAGTTCGCGGATGCGGGAGGTCCGTGCGGCCTCGGCCATGCGCAATTCACGGCGCAGCGCCAGGATCAGCAGTTCTTCGAGCCGCGCCTTCGGGACGGCCCGCGCCGCCTCGATCTCGTTCGGCATGAACCGGGAGAAGTTGCCGGACAGCGCGTCCGTCGCCTTGTCGGATGTCCAGAGCGAGGCGCCGGGCGCGATGTGCAGCGCCTCCATGTCGGCATCGCTGAGATGGCTCGCGGCATCGACAGCACGACAGGCGGCGCCGAAGGCTTCCAGGGCCTCGGGCGAGCCGGCGGCGGGCAGGGCCTCGCCCATGGCCCCAAGCGAGAACGGAATGGCGTTGGTCGGATCGAAGCTCTCGTGACGGCCCATGGCGCTCTCCTGATGAGGCGCATGTCCGTCGGCTGCCGAGGTGCGGCCGGGTTCGCCTCCTCCTGCATCGTGCATCTCCTGCACTGGTGCCTTGAAGGTGCGCGCACTGCGATCCGCAGCACTTCCTGACGGTAGGGATGCTGAAGAAGGTTGATCGGTAAGCTCAACGCCCCGCCGGCCGCGGATTACGCGCGCTGCGGTGGCCTTCAGCGCGGCGGCGCGCTGCTTGAGGGTCGGGCGGTTCGGATCGCGGCGGAGCGGATTGCGCAGGTTGAGAGAGGGCACGGGCGGCCTCCTTGGATCACAGGATGCGGGGACGTGCGGCGAGGGGCTGGCCCGCCGCGAGGCGGGGTCAGCGGTTGGCGTAGAGCCAGCGGTCGATGACGCGGCCGCTGGCCCGGTGCTCGTCGCAAAGGCGCTGGATTTCGGCGAGGCGATCGGGCTCAACCTTGAAGGTGTCGGGGCAGACGAACATGAGTTCGTCTCGACCGTGGCGGCGCGGGTGCCGCTTGATGCTGCCGCCAAGCCGTTCCCAGGCGGCAACCCACTCCGACGGATCAAGGCCGGACTCTGGCAGGGGTACGCCCGCGACGGCCGCGGTGCTGCGGGTAAGAGCGGTGTGGTCGGTCTTACCCTTGTAGTGGTCCGCCGAGAGGAAGACGCGCAGATGCACGGCCAGCCCTTCCGGGGTGGTCGCCGTAAGCTCCTCGATCTCCCGCCGGAGTGCTTGGACGCGCTCGCGTGCGTCTTGCGCCACGCTGCTCAGCCGCTTCGCGTCGGTCGCCGCGTAGACCGCCGCCACCTCGGCGTCGAAGGCGTCGGCGATCGGCAGAAGGCTTTTCCAGAAGGCAATGCGATGCGGCGTGCGTCCGCCCTTGCCGAGCAGGCGCACGGCGTTGGCGATGGCGGAGCGCAGCCCCTCGCCCGTCCACGCATTTTGCCAGCGCTGGTGATCCTCCGGCAAGGCGCCGGGGTCGGTCGGGATGTGGTGCATCCGATTGCCCCTCGGCGCGATCGGCCGCCCGTGCTCGATCACGGCGCACCACTCCCAACGCGAGGGGACGAGCGCAATCGGCCGGGTGCGCAGTACCGCGGAGACGGCATCCCATGCAGCGGCGCTCTGACGGGCGGCGCTGGCCTCGACTTCTTCAGCTTGAGCCAAGGTCGCCGCGAGGTCGAGCAAGGCGCGGTCGGGATGCGGGGCAGGCAGAAATGCGGCGGGGGCGCCGGTCTCCGCGGCGGCGGCGGGCGCGCGAGTCGCAGAGTGCGCCAGCACGGGCAGCGGGATCGCGGCGGCGACCGATCCGGCGACGAGGGCGCGGCGGTGCTGGTTGGCCTCGCCCTGCCCCTCCGGGCGAGTGAGCAGGCGCGAGAGGCTGGTTTTCAGGGTGGCGGCGCGCTCGCGCAGGGTTGGCTTGTCGGTAGGGCGGAGTTTGCGCTTGAACGGGTTGCGCATGGTCGGGGATCTCCGGTCGAGGATGACGGGAGCCGGCGGCGCCACGGCAGCGCGCCGGCCGGGCGTGGTCAGAAGAGCGAGGCGAAGCCGACGAGGCCGCAGCCGCCGACGATGATGACGAGGCCGGCCACCACGTCGGCAGCCCGGCTCATGGCGCGGCCGAACTGCACGCGGGTCGGCACGGGGGCGGGGTAGGTGCCGCTGGACGAGGTCGAGGCAGAGACGGGCTTGAGGTCGAGGACCGGCGCGAGGAGCCGGCCGGACGGCAGGGCCAGCGGCAGGCGTTCGATGCGCTCGACGCCCAAGCAGCGGGACAGGTCGCTTTCGCGGGCCTGCGCAATCCCGAAGTCGTGCTGGTAGTCCGCGGCGAAGGGCGCTTCCTCACCCATCCACCAGCGAAGGTGCCGGATCAGGCACAGCATCCCGGCGCGCGTGGCGCAGGGCGTGGCGAGGAGCGCCTTGCGGGTCTCGTTGTAGGCGTCGAACGCCCTCAACGACGCCTCGCCCTCCGGCGCGACCTGAAAGGCCGCGTAAGCCTCCTCGTGCGCCTCGATCGCCGCAAGGATGGGGTCGGCATGGAACGGCACGCGGTCGCCGTCGGCGTGGTGGACGGTGAGGACAGGGAGGGGGCGGACATGGGTCATCGTTCGGGCTCCTAAGAGGGCTCGTTGCGGTGGGTCGGTGGCGGTCGAGGGGGAGGCGCCGCGCGGACGCGGGATCAGGAAGGCGCGGGCGGCTTGAGCGTCTGGGGCAGCGGCGGGGCCGGCGCGGCACCGGGGCGGGCGAACACCTTGCGCAGGCGGCGCCGCGCGTGGCGGGCGGTCTCGGGGTCGCCCGACAGCTCGGCCCGCTCGGCGTAATAGGCGACCAGGGCGGACGCCTCGTCGGGCGTGGCAGGCGTCAGGGCGTGGAGCGCGCGGCGGGCGCTGTAGCGCTCGGCCAGCACGCCAAAGCGGTAGGCTCGCCAGTAGGCCGGACGCGGGGCGCCGGGACCGAAGGCGACGAGGGTGTCACGGCCTGCCTGCCGGTGAGCGGCATCGGCGAGGCGGGCGCGACGGATCGCGGTGGCGAGCGGATCAGGCCGGACGGCGCTGGCCGTGGGCGGGGTCGCCACGGCCGAGAGGACGACGGCGAGAACGGTGCGGCGGGTGGGGCGGGGCGACATCAGCGGGCCTCGACGCGGGCGCGAAGGTGGCGGACAACTTCTTGGGCCTTCGCGAGAACGGCCTCGGCCGGGCCGAGCAGATCGCGGGCGGCGCCCTCGGTGTCTTCGGGGCGGGCGGCCATAGCCTCGGTGAGGGCGGTAGCCGTGGCGAGCAGGGCCGCGGCGGCGGCGCTGACCTCGGCGCGATGGTTTGGGGGAAGGTTGGGCATCGGCCGGGCTCAAGCGGTGGGGAGACGCGCGGCCATGCCGCTGTCGAGCGCCCAGGCCGGATGATCGCCGTCGGGGCCGTAGAGGTCGGGGAGCAGCGCCCACAGGCGGGGCGTGATGGCGTTCAGCAGATCGTGCTGCGTGTCGATCGCTGCGCCGCGAAGCTCCTCGTCGTGGAATTGATCTTCATCTTCCCGGCCATCGCCCGCGACGTACTCAGCGAGCGCCATGCCGATGACGGCGGCGCCGATCTCGGCTTGCGTCGCGGGCGAGAGCAGGTGCCACGCCTCGGCGGGCGTGAACGGCAGGGGCATCCGGGCCCACAGGTCCGCGTGGTCGGGCAACCGCTCGGTATCGTCGCCACGCAGATGCGGGGAGGCGACGACGGGGGCGCTCAGGGCCGAAGCGGAGGCGAGCGCGGCGACCATGGCGCGGCGGGTGAGGGCGGGGAGCATCAGCGGGGCGCCTTCACGAACGCGCGGGTGACGGGGTGGCGCCAGCGCCGGGCGGTCTCGCACCAGACCGGGGCGAGCGGCTGGGCGGCGACGGGCGCAGCCAGGGCCGGGGCCGGCGTGCGGGTGAGGGTCGGTAGGGCGAAGGGGAGGCCGTTGTCAGCGGCGTAGGAGGCGAGGAACGCGGCACCGCAGGCGATGCCGGAGAGGCCGAAGGCGACAGCGAAAACGATCATAGCGGCCCCCTCAGTGCGCAACGGCGGGGCGGTGGGACTTGGCGAGCTGCCAGGCGGCCTTGAGGCTGACGGACATCGCGACGGCCCAGGTGGAGCCGTACTGAAGCTGGTGTTTCTTCGCGGCGGCGGCGGCGGCCGACATGATGCCGGCGCGGTCGAAGGAACCGTCAGCCTTCACCAGCGCGACGACGTTGAGGCGAACCGCAACCCGGATGCGCTCGCGCGAGCCGAGGAAGCCCTGCGGAACCTGTACGCGGTCGTTCCGCATGTCGCGGAGAGCGGAGGACCAGGAGAAGGCGGAGCGGCTGCGGTGGGACATCGGTTTGCTTTCGTCGCATCAACTTTCCTAAAAGCAAACTAAGCTCACTCTCTTTCCCTTGCAAGCCCCAACTTGTCAAAAAGACAAGCTGCCGCTATCTGTGTTGTATGATCGACCCGGTACAGTGCCGCGCCGCGCGCGCCCTCCTCGACTGGACCCAGGCCGATCTCTCTGCGGCGACCGGGCTCAGCAAGGTCACGCTGCGCGCCTTCGAAAAGGGCGGCGAGATGCGCGACAGCAACCGGACGCTGCTGCGGCTGGCGTTCGAGAAGGCCGGGGTGGAGTTCATCGACCAGAACGGCGGCGGCCCCGGTGCAAGGCTTCGGAGCCCGATTAGTGCCGAGCAATGAGACGGTTGCTGTGAACGAGCCGACGGTGGATCGGCAGCAGCCGGATGCAGATCCGCGCAGCACGCCCGCACTGATCGTCGCAGCCATCCGCGAGGCCAGCGCTCAGTTCGCCGATTTGCTCCGGCTGGCCAGGATTGAGGTTCGCGGCAACCTGAGGGCGCTCGCGACGCTTGCGGCGCTGTTCGGCGGCGCGCTGATGCTCGTCCTCGTCTCGCTGGTTCTGCTGCTGATCGCGCTGCGGGACGCGATTGCGGCGCTGATAGGCTCCGACGCCGTGGCGGGATTGATCGTGGCTCTGCCGTTCCTCGCGGCAGCGGCGATCCTGATGTGGGCTGGCCTTCGCAGGATGAGCCTACGATCGGTCAGGACATAAGCGCACCTGCGCTCAATGGTCAGCTCTGACCATGTGGGCCCAGCACCGAGTCGGAAGCCGGATGTGATTGAATTCTACGCCTGCTTCCGCAATCCATAAGGGCACGGCACCGGCGCTCCGAGCTGGTGGCACTCGACGTGGCGGACCTGTCCGAGCATCTTAACGGCCTGCGGGTGCAGGCGTGCCAGAGCAAGACGGATCAGGAAGGCGGCGGCATCGAGAAGGCTATTCCGCACGGGCTTTTCATCCGGCCTGTGGCGCTGCTGTGCAGGTGTGGCTGACCGGCTCGGAGGTCTCCGAGGGCCCTGTTCCGACCCGTGTCGCGGTCGGATCGGGTGCGCTCCGTCGGTTCGAATGCACCAGGGGGAACCGAACCCTCGGCGCCCCGCCTCACGACGCAGGCCGTGGCCGACATCATTAAGCGGTACGCTGAGGCTGCCGGGCTCGATCCGATGCTGTTCGGCGCGCAGGGAGTGCGCGCCGGCTTCATCACGACGGCAGCCGAGCGCGGCGCCGACATGGCCCGCATCATGGACGTGTCGGGGCACCGCGATCCCCGCACTGTCGTCGGCTACATCAGGCGCGCGAACGCCTTTAAGGATCACGCTGGGGGTGGGTTCTTGTAGGCCGAGGCAGCCGTCGAACTGCCTCGGAGCGGGCTGGATCAGACGACAAAGAAGTCGGCTGCCGTCAGCGCTACCTTCGTGTCTATAGAGGCGAACTGCACCATCGCCTTTGAGCCGCTGCCGTCGGCATCGTAGGACAGGGCGCCGGTCGTCTTGTTGTAGAGGATGCGGTCGTCCGCATCGACCTTGGCGCCCGCCACGCTCAGATCCTTGAACCCAGTGGCGGCGAGCGTCCCAGCCGAGAGGGCGGTGAAGATACCTTTCGATAGCTGGATCGTGTCGTCCGCGGTCGAAAACCCGACCAAGGTATCGACATTGCTCGCGCCGAGTGCGGTCTTGAACACAAAGTTATCCTTGCCCGCACCACCTGCGAACGTCTCGGAGACGATGGAGCCGGTGAGCCGGTCGTCGAAGGCGGTGCCGATCACATGCTCGATGCCGGTGACGGTATCGGCTCCTATGGTCGAGCCCGTGGCAGTGCCGGCCCCGAGATCGACCGAGACCGCCGCAGCGGCCAGCGAGAGATCGAGGACATCCCGACCGGCCCCGCCGTCGAAGCGGTCGTCGCCGTCCGTGGTCTCGCCTTTGGTCAGCGTAGCCTCGACGACGATCCGGTCACTGCCGTCCCTGGCCTTGACGATATCGTCGCCTGCGCCTGGCTTGAAGGTCTCGGCTGTGTCCGTTCCGGTGAAACTCTGATCGCCAAGGTCGGCACGGCGCACATCAACGGCAGTGACGAAGGACGCTGAGAGCCCTTTCTCATCAGTGACCGTGAAGCGCACCGTCAGGTCGGTCGCGTTCGTCGACGGCGTGCCGTAGAGGGCGGGAACTGCACCGTTGAAGGCGAGCCATGCCGGCAGGGCGACGACGGTGCCCTTGGCGTCGAGGGCCGTCGCCTTCCAAGTCAGGCTACCGCTGTCGTAGTCGATCGCCGCGCTCTCCAGATTGAGCTGAATTTGCTCACCTGGTGCGACGCGGATCTCGTCGATCGCATCAATAATCAGCGGTTTCGCATTGGCGCTGCTGCTGGTGACGATCTGCTTGCTCGCTAGGAGTTTGTCAGCATTGATGTTCTGGAGGGTGACCAGCGTCGACCAGCTCTCACCCTTGGTCTTCCATGCCCGGTCGAATTCGATCTGAGCATCAGCCGACCACCTGTTCGTAGTGCGAATGACCCCATCGGCGAAGGCGTTCTTGCCGGTATAACCGACGCTCTTCAGGAACTTCGTGACGTCGAGAAGGTCGCCGCCCGAACCCAGTTGGAAATCGGTGATCGTATCGCTGCCGCCGTCGTCAGCGATCAGCATGAAGGTGTCGCGACGCCCACCCCCGGTCAGGATGTCGCTGCCGCCGCCGCCGACGATGACGTTCGCGGCGCTGTTGCCGATGATGGTATTGTCGAGGTCGTTGCCAGTCGCGTAGACGGCCAAGCCACCGAGCAGGGTCAGATCCTCGACATTGGCCGTGAGGGCCTGATCGACATAGCTCTTGACGAGATCATCGCCGTCATCGGCCATCTCGACCACCCGGTCGCCGGCATTGTCGACTACGTAGGTATCGTTGCCGGCGCCTCCGTACATCCGGTCCTTGCCGCCCTGCCCGTCGATGACGTTCGCGTAGGCGTTGCCCGTAATGACGTTGTCGGCCCGGTTCCCGTTGACGTCCCAATTCCCGCCTTCGGTAACAACGACGTTCTCGATCGCATCGGCCAGAGTGAATATGCTGGAGCGTACGCGGATCGTGTCGATCCCACCATCGACAGCTTCGACTACCCGGTCGCCCGCATTGTCGACCTCGTAGACGTCATCGCCTGCGCCGCCAATCATGGTGTCAGCACCGCCGCCGCCATCGAGGCGGTCGTCCCCGGCGCCACCGTCAAGGCGGTCAGTCGCATCGCCCAAACCACCCGCCAGGACGTCGTCGCCAGAAAGACCGAAAAGCGTGTCAGCCCCGTAGTTGCCGATCAACGTGTTAGCGCCTGCATTGCCTCTGCCCGTGTGGGCCGAGTCACCGTAGGCGAATTCGAGCCGCTCGACCTCGGCCTGAAGCGTGAAGCTCGCCAGCGCAGTGCGGACCGTGTCGAGGCCTTGTCCGGCTTTCTCGACGGTCTGATCTTTCAGCGTATCGACCTCGTAGACGTCGTCGCCGACGCCACCGGTCATGATATCATCGCCCGCCCCACCATTGAGGTGGTTGGCTCCCGCGTTACCGGTGAGGCTGTTGGCGCCGTCGTTGCCGGTGGCATCGATGTTGGCGCTGCCGGTCAAGGTTGCGTGTTCGACGTTGCTACCGAGGTAGACGGTGACGGATGAGATCAGCCGATCGATGCCACCGTTTTCGTATTCGGTGACGGTCTCGTAGACCTCGTCGATGATGTAAGTGTCGTTACCCTTTCCGCCTTCCAGCCTGTCGGCACCTGCCTTGCCGTCTAGGACGTTGTTCCCGTCGTTGCCGCGAATGCTGTTGGCTAGGGCATTGCCCGTCCCGTTGAAATCGCCGGCAACCTGCAATTCGAGGTTCTCAACATTTGCGCCAAGGGTGTAGCTGCCCGCGACCCTGACGGTATCGTTGCCCTCGTTGACTGTCTCGATCACGGTGTCCTCAACACCGATTTCGTAAGTGTCGTCACCGGCACGTCCCTTCAGGACGTTCCTGGCTGAATTGCCGATAAGGATATTGTTCGCGGCATTGCCCGTTCCATCGATCACAACCTTGCCGGTGAGCGTCAAGTTCTCAACGCCGTCCTGCAAAGTCCAGGAAACGGAGGCGCGGATCGTATCGATGGCGCCGTCCCAGGAATTCGCTGCGGCCCGCTCGACGACTACGTCGCTCGCGCTGTCTACGACGTAGGTGTCGGAACCCATGCCGCCTGCCATCCAGTCGTTGCCGGCGCCCCCGTCGAGGAAGTCGTTGCCGGCGCTCGCGTACAGGGCATCGTTGCCTGCTCCGCCGTTGAGCGTGACCGAACCGTACATGCTGCTTTTCGCGCGGATGACATCGTCGCCCGCGCCCGCGAAGATCGCCGCGCCGTAATTCAGGAGCGTGACGTTGTCCGAACCGGCCCCGAGAAGCACCACCTCACGATTGCCGAAGCTTTGGCTGCCGCTGGCGGCCTTGCGCAGGTCAACTAGCTTCGTGTCGAGTTCGGCGAGGAAGGTGCCGAGGCCGTATTTCGCCAGCGTGGTCTCGATCGTCCCATTGATTGCCGAGGTCTCGAGCCCGTTGCCCTCGCCGACCGCGCGTAGCGCCTTGATTGACTGCGCCCAGTAGATGGCACCGAGTTGAGCATCGGCGGGTGTCAGCGTATCGACGGCAGCGACATATGCTTCGAAAGGCTGCAGGCCAAGGACGCGGTCCGCGGCTGATGAGTAGAGCACGTCGTCGAGCGCTCCCTTGAGCGGACCGACCGTGAGGAACCGCGCGGTGAACTCATCAAGGAGGATATTGTAGGCGTTTTGGAGGTTGACCGCCGCCCAGTCTGGCGGGTTGGAGACGGGCGGGTTCGTTCCCGCCTGAACCCAAGGCGTTCCGGTGACGGCCTCCAGCACCGCGAGCTTGCGCGCATCAAACGCGCCGCCGCGGCTGTCCGCCTTGATGCCCGCGGCACCGGCCCACTGCATTAGGATCGCCTCGACGCGCCCTTCGACCTGATCGAACTGGGTTGCCTTCAAAGCGACGAACCCCTGGACGAGCTTGAGCAAGGCAGCGTCCTTGGTCATCGCTTGTTGCAGGTTCTCAACCGTCCCGTAGCCACGGATGTCGGGCAGGGCTGCGGCTTGAGCCGAGATGGCGACCGTCGAGACTGGCTTGGTGTTGACGCTGTCGGTCTGCAGCCACGCGTCGATGAGTTGGCGGCGCACGCCGCCCGCCGTCTCGTACGAGCCCTGTTCGTGGATCAGGTTCTCCGAGGCGGTGAAGTTGACAGTCGTGAAGTCGGTGCTGAGCGAGACGACGCCGTTGGCCGCTAGCGTCTGCAACTCGCCCTTGTCCGTCACCCCGTTCTCGTTGAGGTCGCGCCAAACCCGCAGCTGGCTCCAGATCTTGTCGGACTTGTCGATCTCGCCGTCCTTGTTGCTGTCGTAGGTCGCCAGTTCGGCGAAGCCCGAGCGGCCGGGATCGCCGATCAGCTCGCCGACATTGTCGATCTTGCCGTTGCCGTTGGCATCGATGGCGAGGAAGCCATCCTCCTTGGTCAGCCAGCCGGTGCGCTCTTTAGCGCCGTCGTTGTCCATATCGAACCACACGCCCGAATCAGCCATGGACTTGAGCTTGATGCCGTTGGCACCGAGATCGAGTATGAGGGGATCGCGGTTGGGGCGGAGGGATTGTTGAAAGAAGCTTTCCAAACTAGAGAAATAATCCCCAGTATCCTGCTTGGGGGGAAATGAAGGACCACTGGGTGGCTTTATCTTCGAGTCACCTATTGCACCAGCAAGCGCCTTTGCTAGACCCTGATAGTTGTTATCATCCAATGAATATCCTAGGGGGAAAGTAGCTTTGTATAAATCTAAATCGGGCTTTTCATTTTCAACATATTCGGCAAGATTAGCATATAACCAGCCATCATATGCTAGACTTATGCCAGCAAAGGCATGCGAGACCTGCATTGAAGTGTCTTGCATATTTTCTTGAAAACCGGATGCACCCCTGTAGAATCCCACGAAAAACTCACCTTCACCACGCGAAGCATATCCCGTTCCAATTAAAACCAACTTCAGATCGGACATCATCTGCTTTGCTGGATCGTTACTTCCAGACGCCAACCGAGCACCATGGTCAACGATGTTTACGAGTGCCTGAGCACGCGTATTATTAGGATCGCTCAATTGCGAGCGAGCATAGTCACGAAGATCGGTTAAGCGAGCCCGATCGGAATTGGAATAAGCCATGGCTTCCTCAATCTTTCCTGTCGCTTTTGACGCTAGATTTATTTAATAACGAACCAATTATCTCTAGTATATTTACTTGATATTATATATATAATCGGTATACTCAAGGGAAAATTCAACACCAGACCGTAGTGCTTATATTCGGATCCAAAATTAATTTTCATTTGAACTTCGGCAGATAAAATATCATAGTCAAGACTATCGATTTTACAGTTCCTATCTGCAGCGTACTTACGAATATAATCCGCACACGATTTTTCCAAACTTCGTATGAAGATGTTTTGTAATTGCGTAGAATGCCACCCGTATAAGAAATTGATTAGCAAGATACCAGTCATTGCGGAAGCGCAGATCCAATATTTAACTTTGTGTGACATTTTTGCATACCGAGTTCCAGGTTGCGATAATTTTTGATTCTCAAATTTCGCATTGCGCAATGTATATTTTAATAAACCATTAAATTCGATTTATGCGGCGGAGAAATCTAACACAAAGTATGAGCCATTGTTCAATAATCAAATACACCTATTGCCTCATTACGCGCATGCCGATCTCGGAAATCTGTTAAATAAAATGGATGACGGAGTGTTTTCGCTCAGTGCAGCGGCGGCAGCCCCATCTCGTTCCAATCGTCCATCAGGTTTTCGATCTGGCCGGCAAGCTCGCGCTCGGTCGGATCGGGGGTCGCGCGCATGTCGGCGATCATGGCGCGCACGTCGCCGCCGTAGGGGGCGGCCACGGCAGCGAGGGTTTCAACGATCTGCGCGTCTAGCTCCTGATCGGTGAGGCCGGAGAGGGCGCTTAGCTGCGCCGAGCGCTCCAGCTTCTTGAGGCGCATGTCGAGGATGCGAGCGGTCATGACTGGCTCCGTGCTTCGAGGCGTTCGATGCGGTCCTGAAGGTCTCGGACTTCGATCGTCTTGGCGTGAGCCTCGACGGCGCGGCCGATGTCGGCGGCCTCCGAGGGGGTGATCTCGCCGGAGGCCACGGCGGTGAGCACGGCGGCGGTCGCCTTCGTGATGTCGGCCGTGGTGGTGATCGTCGGCAGATCGAACATCACGGGTCGGTCCTTGCGGACGGGTAGCAGCCGGTCGAGGCACATGCGCAGGGCCACGGCGTCGCCGTCCTGCGCCATCTCGATCGCCTTGCGGGTCAGGGCCTCGGCCTCGCCGTCCAGCAACGCCTGCATGGCGAGCGTGGTACGGTTGAGAGTACCTTTCGGGCGGCCGGCGGGGTTTCCGCTCTTCCCCTTTTCGAATGGTCTACCTTCGCCCGGCATCGTCATCGCTCGTGGTCAGTAAGGCTGATAGCACAGCCAGGAAGCAGCCGCTTTGTGTCTTCAACGCGGCAAGCATAGATGTGGGGCGCCTGCTCCGAAATCATGCTGTCGTGTCTCCAGTCATATCGTGGTGGGCAATCAGGTCCACGACGCGAAGTCCGATGCGGGTTGCAGCCTGGGCGGCGCGGTGGCCCTCGGCGGTGTCCACGAAGCGGCCGACCTCGCCCATCGGCTGGCCCTGTAGCTCCATGGTGAGGATCAGCGGGAGCGGATCGCCGGGCACGTCGGACAGGCTGGTGCGGAAGCCGATGCGGAAGTGCATCGAGCCGGGCGCGATGTCGGCCGGTCGGCGGTCGGCGAGGGAGACGATGTTCGTCACGGTGTCGTCGGTCACTCGGTGATCTCCACGGTGGGGTTCTCCACTACGGGGCGGGCTTCGGCCTTCAGACCCTCGGCGAGACCGCGCAACGCCTCGATGGCCGCGCGCTGGCGGAGCTTGCCGCCGTCATCCCGTAGCTCGAGTTCCAGCGCGGCGATGAGGGCGAGGTCGGCGGCGTGCTTCAGGCCGGCGCGGTAGGCGGTGAGTTCGCGGTCGGTCATCACTGGCCGCCCCGAAGCCGCTTGAAGAATGGGGCAAGCTCCTCGTCGTAATCGTCCCACGTCTCGCCTTCAGGGAGGGCGAACGCCTCCAACGCCCCGTCTGACTTTCGGATGATGCACCACGCGGTCATCCCAGGCTCAAGCGCGACGGGCCACGCCCCGAATTCGGCAGGCGTCTGCCGGCGCAGGCGGAACTCCCGTTCTGGGTTGCTGTGGAACCACTGGCTGTCGATCTCGGTCGCGATCATCTTGGCTCGCAAATCGTGCGGTGAAGGGCGGCGAAGGACGTGAGCACTTGGCGTCGGTCAAGCGCCGCGAGGGCGTTGAGAGCGTCGAGCGCAGCGGGGAGGCGGTCGGCGTCGCGCTCGGCCCGGTGCAGTTCGTCGGCGAGACGTTCGCCGCGCGGGCCGCAGCACAGCCGCGTGATCGCCCTGAGACTGCGTAGGCGGGCCAGCCGCTCGGCCGGGTCGAGGTCGGGGCGGAACGGGCCCCACTGGTCGAGGGCGGCGATCATTGGCCGAAGCCCCACAGCGGGACGCCTTCGGGCTGGCCGGGCTTCTTCCGGTGGGTCAGGTGCCCGAACCGGATTTCCGTGGCGGTGATGGCGCGGATGGGCCCGCCGACCGGCAGCACGAGACCGCCGCAGGCATCGACGCGGACGACGCCGGCAACAGGATGAACCCCGAACAGGCGGGGCGCAGTCCAACCCAGCGCTTGGGCCTGCTCGCCGTAGATGTCGAGGAAGGTGCGGGCGCGGTCGTAGACGCGGGACCACTCGTCGCCGCGATAGCCGGGGCAGGGGGCGCGGTACGGGCTGAGAAGGTCGAGGCCGACGCGCCAGAGGAGAAGGCCGTTGGTCTGGGGGAGGGCGGCAAGGCCGGGCGCCAGTTCGGCGGCGGGCGGCTCGCATTCGGCGCGCGCCTGGGCCTCGGCCTCGTCGCGAGGCAGCCCGCACTCGTATTCGAGGAAGGCCGCGCGCTCCTCGAAGGTAGGGGGCTCGGGGAGGGATCGGCCCGCAAGAAAAGGGTCGCCCCTCTCTATTTCCCGTTTTCCCGTTTTGAGAGAGAGAGAACGGGAAATGTAACCCGTTGATCCTGCGAGCATTTCCCGCTGTTCCCGGATTTCCCGCTCCTTCGTACGGTCCCCTCGCGCGCGCGCCCCCGCATCCGCGCGCACACGCGCCGGGGAAGCCTCGCCACTAAAATCCCGAGTGCCGGTTTCAGGGCTCCGGGAAATCCGGGAAATCCGGGAAATGCATCTATCTTCAATGGTTTGACCGTTCCCGGAGGCGTCCCCGCTTTCGGGAAATCCGGGAAATGTTGGGCTGTTGCTGGCCGTGAGACCGTCACACAGGCCGTCTAGGAGGGGGTGCTGCGCGCTCATGCCCGCCCCCCTGAGTGGACGGCAAAGGCGGGCTCATCCCGCGTCGTGCGGCCGAACGCCGACCGGGACAGGGCGTAGGCTTTGATCTTCCCGATTTTCGGGACAAAGCTGACGAAGTAGCAGTCCGCATCCTTGGTCTTGGCAATAAAGCCCTGCGCGTCGAGGGCTCGCCCGATCTCGATTTCCTTCAGGGCGCCGCCTGCGGCCTCCACGATCCGTTGTGCGGGCAGGTACACGGCGGTTTCGTCGTACCAGCCCAAGGCATCCCGGTTCGGCGGTCTCGCCCCATCGTCCGGCATCGTCGGGTGAATGCTCGAACCCCAGCGCTCCGCGATCCACGCCCGGAGGTTCGTGGTTGCCTGCTGCTCGGGGTCCAGCGCGACGGCATCCGTTGACTTGGTGAACCGCTCCCAGGCCCACCGCACCGCGCGCCCCACGTCCACCGCCTCGGGCAGCACGCCGAGCCGCTGAGCGAGCTTGCCGGCCGTGCTCAAGATCGCAAAGGGCAGGGCGGCACGGACGTGCTTACCATCGGCTCCGGCGCCTGCGATGGCTTGGGCGGCCTGAGTGATGCCCTGCCTGATCTCGCTCGCCTTCAGGTGCAGGCCGGCGGCGATCAGGGCCTCAACGAAGGCCGGGCCGGCGTGCCCGAAGTTGCGGTCTATGGCTCCGATCTGATCCAACACGGCTTGATCCACCGCGCGGTTGATGCCGGAAATATCCACGTCGGGGATGCGGACGGCCATGCCGCCGGCCCACTCGCCGCCGTCGCCGCGCACCTTCTCCTCCAGCGACTTCTCGGCCGAGAAGATGACGAAGACGGACCACGTGTAGGAGGTCCGAAGCTGCGCCTCGGCGCCCATGCGGGTCTTACCGACGCCGCTGGCGAGGCTGTAAATGATCCGGCCGAGTTCCTTGCCGTGGACGTGGCCGAGTTCATCGAGCGCCAGCACGGTCCCGTTGGATCGGGCGGCCATCAACTCGATGCCGTTCGCCGTGGCGCGGGCGCTCTGCAACAGGCTCTCGCGCTGATCCAAGGCGGCCCGCGACCACGCCGAGACGGCGAGGCGCTGGGCGGTCGTCTTGCCGCCCGATGTCATGCCGGACAGGTTGATGCCGCAGGAGTCGAGTCCGCAGAGGGACAGCACGGGGGCGGCGAAGCCGGCGATGGTGCCGAGCGTCCAGTGCTCGCAGTGCGGTGCCGTGCAAGCTGCCGTCACGGCCTGCCGCCACCCTTCCATCGTCCCGCCGCTCGCCACGGCCGGGCTGATCTTGGTGTTCACCGACAGTTCGGGCTTGTCGTCGCCTTCGGCACCGAAAATCTGCCCCGACGGGCAGACGAAGAACGGCACGCCACTGTCCGAGGTGTGCCAGCCGGGGCGTCGAACGACGATGATCTCGCGGGCCGGGTCGGCGGCCTTCACGCACTTCACGGCGATGTGCTCGCCGTCGTTCTCGGTGCGCAGGCCCGCGCCGAACAACATCGCCCGCGTATCGGCGGCGCCCTGGCGGGCGAAGGCGGCCCGGTCAACGTCGATCTGACGACACCGGCCGTTCATGTCCTGCACGACGAGACGGAGGCCGTAGGCGTCGCCCTCGTCGGCCATGCGCAGTCGGGCTGCGACGCCGAAGGCAGAAGCGACGGGCACCATCTCGACGGCTTCGCCGACCTTCATGGCCTGATGCACCCACACCTTGCCCGTCTTCGTGCGCTGGTAAGCGAGGGTGACGCTTTCCATGGGCGGCAAGGGATAGTCCCGCTCGATCCGCTGTAGCTCGGCCGTCCCGTCGATCCGTTCGCGCTCGGCGGCGACCTCGGCCTCGCTCGGGTGGTACGCGACGTCGTCAAGGATGCCGGAACGCACCGCCTCGGGGCCGCCGGCCTCGTGCACGTCGAGCCAGTCGGTGCCGGTGCCAGGCTCGCCGGCCAGCGCGTAGCTGACGGCGATGCGCTCGTGATTGCGGATTCCGAAGGCGCGGGCCGCCCGCTCGCCCCTGCGGGTCGGGTTCGAGCTGATCTTGGCCGCCTCGTCCCGGTCGGCCGCGACGGTGACGCGCTTCGTGTTGGGCCACGGGGCGAACGCCTCAACACCACCCGCATTGATGCCGGCAACGATGTAGGCTGCTTCTGTCTCGATCTCTGCGCGGAAGGCGTTCGCCACGGCGGCGGCGGTCTCGATGCCCTCCGCAGAGATGGCCCAAGGGGCGACCTTGGGATTGCCCCATGTCACGACCCGCCCGGCGGTGGTGGTGTCGCCCTCGGTGATCTTGGCCGACTTCTTCGGGTCGCGCGGCCCGCCCTTCGGGCCGATCCCGAGACGCGCCTTCCCGGCCCCGCCCGGCTCGACGTAGATGCGGTGGGCGTGCTGCCGCCCCTGCGCGTCGATCTGGCCGAAGACGACGCAGGGCCAGTCCCCGACCTTCACCGGCTTGCCCTTGGCCGTCTTAGGCGGATCGAAGTAGGCCAGTTCCTTGAGGCCGACGGCGGGCGTGCTCGGCATGATGACCGCAGCGTGCTCGATCCCCAGCCGATGCGCGAGGTAGGCGCGGGCCAAGGTGTCGTCGCGCCGATCGGCGGGCGCGCTGAGGAGACTGCGGGCGTCGGTCGTCTGGTAGTTGTTGCTGCCCTCGGCCTTTGTGCGGATCAGGTCCGCCCGGCCGACGATCTCGATGCACCGGATTTTGGCGGCCTCGAAATCTAGCCCCTCGACCTTGCTGGCGATGTCGAAAACGCTGTCGGTCTTGCCGCCCGTGCAGGTGCAGATCGCCCGCCCCTTGGGGTTGAGGCGCCAGTCGTCGGCCCCACCGTGATCGGGGTAGGGGCAACGGATGTGATCCCGCTGGCCCGCACGCCACGGAATGCCGAGAGCTTGGACGATCTCGACCTCGTGGCCTTCGATCGCGGCTTGCGCGTCCTTCGTCTTGACGTAGCGATCGAGCGATTGCGCCGCGCCTGCGCCGGCCCTATTTTCAGTTCCGGTTCTTTGCCGAGCCGTTGATTCAGCGCCGTTGCGGGCTCCGACCCCCGCAGCGGCGTTTGTTTCTTCGGTACGCACAACCCGTTCCTTTCGCGGTTGTGCGATAGGGAACAAGAGAGCGCAAAATCAGTAGGTTACGAGCGCTTCCCAAGCTGAATGTCGTCGGTTCGATCCCGATCGCCCGCTCCAATTTTTTCAAACACTTAGCCGCTTAGGTGCGTCTCGTCTCACAGGCGCGTCTCACATAGAGCACTAGCCTCGGCCCCGTCCTGCTCCCTACCTGCGACGATGCAGGCAGACCGCTCGTTAGAGCATCGTCCCGAAAGATGGTTTCCGGCTTTCGGAAAAAGACGATGCGGCACAAGGATATAGAGCATCGTCCTGGATCCGATATCCAGGACGATGCTCTAGCCGAATCGTTTGAGCTGCGGCGGTGCGGAGAACGGTGCGCCGCTGCTCATCGGCGCTGAGGCGCTCGGGCACTCAGGCACGCGGATGGTCGAGAAGCACTACGCCCACCTCGCGCCGAGCTACGTCGCCGAGACGATCCGCCGGACGGCGCCCGACTTGGATGTGACGGCAACGAGCGTCGTGCCGCTCGCCCGTTCAGTTGCTGCGCGCGTGGGGGCATAGCATGGGCCGATGTCTCTCGGTTCTGTCCCTGTGCGGCTGCCTCGCCGCGGCACCCTGCAGACCCGAGGGTGCGAACGTTGCCGGCTTTGGCTTGATGTCCTGGGCTGACGCCGCTCTGGTGTTCGATCAGCGCGATTATCGGCTGGCCTTCATGACGTGGACGCTCGGCTTCGCCACCGGCGTCGACAACGTGCGGATCGTGCGGGACCGGCAGTTCCGCGACCTCTCCAGCCTCAACGTCGACCTTGTGGTGGGATCGTTGTGGGCCATCAGTGCTCAATACCCGACGGCATTTTTGCTCCAGGGGCAGAGCGCTTTTTTGGAGAGCCCGCCGCTGCGCGCATGGCCGCGCCCGCGCTAACGACGCAGCAGCCTACCGATCTTATGAGGTACGCGTCGGCGGCAACGAGGATAAGGACTGCGGGCGTACTTTGATCGTCCTGAGCAGCGAAAGAGTAGGCTTTCGGCTACGGATGATCCTTTGAGCAAAATCACCGCCCAAATTCGTGTCAAAAAGTCCACTCGTTAGGGGGCAACCGATCGCAGACTGCTAGGTACACCGCGGCAAGTTTCGCCGAGGCTGCAGCAGCTTGGGTCAGCGCCATGTCACACATGCACACCGCGCTCAGACCCGCCGCAACCGGCCGATAGATCGTAGTGGAAGGTATAAAGAGGTGAGCGTCGGAGCAAAGCTGCCGAGTGAATCCAGGCATGCAAACCGTACTTTCAGAACAATGAAAGCACGATTCGTGGCGCCTTAAAAAGCAAGTTGCTGCGTCGGCAGGCCGGAGAAGCCGACGTGCTGGCAATCGATGAATTGGGACTCGCTCCCGCCAAAAGTCGCGTCGATGTAGCCGTTTTCAACGGGCATCTGCACGGTTACAAAATAAAAAGCGCAGGCGAAAATTTGCTAAGATTACCAGCACAGCTACGCACATACAGCGAAGCTCTTGAAAAATTGACTTTTGTGATGGCTACCCGGCATATTTCAGCGGAAGTAGGTCTGATTCTCGAATGGTGCGATTTGATTGAAATCATCGAAGGCCCGCGGGGTGGAATTAAGCTAAAAATGCTCAGGCGCTCGAATCTAAATCCCAACGTGAATCTCTATATCTTTGCGTATTTTTGTGGAGGTCGGAAGCGCAAGAATTGATGAGACTGCGAGGTCTTGACTTGGAAATCATAAACTCTCCTCGTAACCCGTTGTATAGGCATCTATCTGACCAAATCTCACTGAGAGATCTCTCTGCGGCGATTAAAAATTCTATAGCATCCCGTACAAGGCGGCGAGATCATTCACAACCAATGTAATATGATGATTCATCCCCACATACTTCCAACGAGAAAGACTGCCTAGACTCGCCTTTTTGCAGCGCAGTCTGCAATGTATTTATTTCCACAATAAAATGAGGCACCGCAGTAAACGAAGGCTAATTCCTTCATAAGTTGCTGACAATGTGTGTACATCTGGTCGGGATCGTCCCGAAAAGCCCCTCCTTTCCGCGTCGCCCATGTGTTTGGGGTGGTGGCCGCTGGCACGCGCCCGACCGGCCCCTGTTCGAGCAGCGCAAGGTTGTGCTGGCGCGCCTGCGCCTGTGCCGTCAGCGCATCGTCGCAAGCGTTCGCGCCGCCGCGGGCCGGGCGGTTCGACGCCACCCGGCCCTATTGCCCTCACACCACGAGGAAGTCGCCCGCGCTCAGCGCCGCCTTGTTGTCGAGAACCGCGAACTTCACCGCGGCCCCGGTCCCTGAGCCGTCCGCGTCGTAGAACAACTCGCCGGTCGATTGCTTGTAGAGGATGCGGTCGTTGGCATCTGCAGAACCCACGTCGAGGTTCTTGAACGCGCTCTCGGCCAGCTGCCCCGGGGCCAGCGCCGTGAACACGCCCTTGCCGAGCCAGATCGTGTCGTTGGAGGCGAAGTCGGTGACGCGATCGACGTTGTCGGTGCCGAGCGCGCTGGCGAAGATGAACGTGTCGGCGCCCCGCCCCCCCGTCAGCACGTCGCTGCCGCCCTTGCCGTCCAGGCGGTTGGCCCCGGCATTGCCCACCAGCGTCTGCCCGAACTCGTTGCCGATGAGGTTGAAGTTCGTCGCCCCCGTCGAGGACAGCAGCCGCAGGCTCTCGATCTCCTGGCCNGGCATTGCCCACCAGCGTCTGCCCGAACTCGTTGCCGATGAGGTTGAAGTTCGTCGCCCCCGTCGAGGACAGCAGCCGCAGGCTCTCGATCTCCTGGCCCGCCGCCAGGGTGTAGTGGCTCGTCGTGTAGACGCTGTCGGTGCCCTCGCCCGCCCGCTCGAACACCCGGTCGTTCGAGGTGTCGACCTGGTAGACGTCGTTGCCGGTCCCGCCGGTCATCCGGTCGATGCCGGTGCCGCCCTCCAGCGTGTCGTTGCCGGCGCCCCCGTTCAGGGTGTCGTCGCCCGCCCCGCTCGACAGCTTGTCGTCGCCCGCCCCGCCCGAGAGTACGTCGATGCCCTCGAGGGTGGCGAAGCGGTCGTTGCCCGATCCGCCCGTCAGGGTGATGTCGTTGATGCTGTTGGTGGTGGTGCCGTCGCCCTCCAGGGTCGTCGTGGCGCCGAAGCTCTCCATGACGAAGCGGAGCGCGACGGTGGCGCCGGAGCGGTCGATCACCGCGCTGTCGGTGCCGCGGTTGCCGAGCAGCACGTCCTGCCCGCCCGTGCTGACGAGGACGTCGTCGCCCGCGCCGCCNGGAGCGGTCGATCACCGCGCTGTCGGTGCCGCGGTTGCCGAGCAGCACGTCCTGCCCGCCCGTGCTGACGAGGACGTCGTCGCCCGCGCCGCCGTCGAGGCGGTTGTCGCCGGCATTGTCGACCAGCCGGTTGGCGAGTTCGTTGCCGGTGAGGTCGAGCGCGGCGGTGCCGGTGAGTTCGACGGTCTCGATCGACTGCCCCGCGGCCAGCGTGTAGCCGACCGAGGTGCGGACGGTGTCGGTGCCCTCGCCGGCCTTCTCGAACACGAGGTCGCCGGCATCGTCGACGATGTAGGTGTCGTTGCCGGCCCCGCCGAACAGCCGGTCGGCGCCGCCGTCGCCATCGAGGCCGTTGTTGCTGGCGTTGCCGATCAGGGTGTTGGCGAAGCCGTTGCCCTTGAGGCTGCGGGCGGCGGTGCCGGTCGGGTCGGCGAGCCGGAGGGTCTCGATCTCCTGGCCGGCGGCCAGCGTGTAGCTGCCGGAGGAGATGACGGTGTCGTTGCCCGCGCCCACGGCCTCGAACACGAGGTCGTCCCCCCCTTCGACGATGTAGGTGTCGTCGCCGCCGCGCCCGAACAGCCGGCTCGCGCCGTCGTTGCCGATCAGGGTCTGACCGACGGAGCTGCCGACCAGTTCCAAAACCCCACTGGCGCGATTGTCGGCGAACTTCAGGGTCTCGATCGTGGCGCCCGCCTCCAGCATGAAGCTGCCGGAGGAGATGACGGTGTCCGACCCGCCATCGAAGGACGACTCCACGACTCGATCACCCGCGTCATCGACATAATACGTGTCGTCTCCGGTCCTGCCATACAGCGTGTCGGCGCCGGCCCCTCCATCGAGGATGTCGTTGCGATAGCCGCCGGTGATCGTATTCTGAAGTTCGTTGCCGACGAGCTTGAAGGATCCGTTCCCGTCCGCGGCGAGCTCTTCCACGCCCGACCCGCGTTCCAGCGTCCAGTCGACGGTCGTCGTGATCCGGTCGTTGCCCTCTCCGGCGATCTCCACGACCCGGTCCTGGGTACTCGTGACCCGATACCGGTCGTTGCCCGCACCGCCGATCAGGACGTCGGCCCCGTTGCCGCCATCCAGGGTGTCGTTGCCGAGGCCGCCTTCGAGGCGATCCGCGCCGTTGCCGCCCAACAGCCGGTCGTTACCGCCACCGCCGATCAGCGTATCGTCGCCGTCGAAACCCGTCAGCGTATTGCCCAGCAGGTTGCCGGTGATGACGTTGGCGAGGGCATTCCCGGTTCCGTTGACCGCCTTGTCATTCGAATTGAATCCGGTGCCCTCATCGGACAGCGTCAGATTCTCGACGTTGTCGCCGAGGGTCAGGCTGACCCTGCTGACGACGGTGTCGATGCCGCCGCCCGCCGCCTCCTCGACGACATCGTCGAGGGATTGGACGAAGTAGCGATCGTTGCCGGCGCCGCCGATCATCCGGTCGGGACCGAGCCCGCCATCGAGCACGTCGTCGCCGTCGAGCCCCTGAAGGGTGTTGGCGGCGTCGTTGCCGGTGATCGTGTTGTTCAGCGCGTTGCCGTTGCCCTGGAGGGCGGCGCCGGTGAGGACGAGATCCTCGACATTCGCCGCCAGCGTCGCCGAGTAGGCGGCGTAGGCCGTGTCGCGGCCGGCCCCGGCCGCCTCGACGATCAGGTCGGAGGCGTTGTCGATGTAGTAGGTGTCGTCGCCGACGCCGCCGCGCAGGATGTCGTTGCCGAGCCCGCCGTCGAGGACGTCGTTGCCGGCCCCGCCGCTCAGGTCGTCGGCACCGCGATAGCCGTACAGCGTGTCGTCGCCGGCCCCGCCATCGGCCTTGTCGTTGACTGACGACAGCAGCACCAGTTCGCCGGTGCCGTCGCCGGTGAAGGTCTGGGCGCCGGAATGGGCCCGGACCTTGACGAGGAAGCTCTGGCTTTCGCCGGGCGTCGTACCTTTCAGGGCCGTAAGCGTCGCCCTGAAGTCGCCGTCCCGGTCGTAATCGAGGCCCGCCGACACCGAATTCAGCGTGAAGCCGTCGAACACATTCTTGTAGGTGGCGGCGGCGGTTCCGTCGCCCTTCGACACGGACAGGCCATCGACGACGGTGGCGGAATTCGCGCTCCTCACGTTGACGATGAGGAAGCCGGCCGCATCGATCGCATAGGAAGCGCCGCCGAAGTCGACGAAGCCGCCATCGGCGCTGAAGACGGGCTTCCCGCCGGCCGGAGCCTCGACCGCGCTGCCGCCTTCCTTGACGAAGGAGAGCGCCGTGACGCCGCCGCCGTCGAGCGACTTGAGGAAGGCGTCCTGCCGGCCGTTGGTGTCGTTCGCGACGAGGTTGGACGCCGTGCTCTGGAAGGCGACCGATCGGCCGTCGGGCGAGAGGACACCGTCGGTCGAATCGCCGTTGCCGGCCGTACCGGCAGCCGTCACGGATACCAGCGTGAGCGCACCCGTGGCGATATCCTTCACGTAGACGTTCTTGAAGCCGGCGGTGTCGGTCGAGGAGAGGTTGGTGGCCGTGCTGCTGAAGACGATCTTGCTGCCGTCGGCCGACACGCTGACGCTGCCGGAGGCGCCGTTCGCTTGCGCGCCCGAGCCCGACTTGGACAGGAGCGTGACCTCGCCCGTCCTGAGGTTCTTCAGGAAGACGTCGGCGACGCCGTTGACGTCCCCCGCAACCAGGTTGCTCGACGTGCTCACGAAGACGACGGCGGTGCCGCCGTTCACCGGATAGACTTCGCTGACCTGGCCGTTGCCCCCGCTCCCTGACGCGTTCGCATCCAGAGGGATCACAGAGCCGGTGTTCGTGGCGAATGCCGAATAGACGAGCTGTCCGGCATCGTTCTCCGTCAATGCTATAATAGAGGATTGATCGTCCGCCACTACGCGAGTGAGCGAAAAAGTTTCAGCCTTACCGAGGGTTTTTGCCGTCTTTGTCTGTAGGTCATACTGAACAATATAATTGATGATGTCAAAAATACCTTCGTATCTTTCATTATAATAGAAATACCTTCCATCCGGGGAAAAGGCTAGTGGCTTATTGCTGTCGCCACTCGTTTGGATGGTAGAATCTTGGCCGGTGGTATTGTTTGTGACGATGAAGTCACCAAAGCCGTTATTATAGCGAATCGTCAGGTTTCCATCCGCCGAAACGAAATCTCTGCTGTCCCTCGATCCTGACAAGCCCCCGAAAATCGGCAGCGGTTGATGAGCGAACGCATAAGTGAAGGGAGAGCTTGCCACGAAACGACCCCTGCCGCGTCAAGTTAGCAAAAATTCAATGCCGCAACGATCGAGCGGCTGTCGCTCCGAGCGTTGTGCCGGTTGTATCTGGGAAGCCTCCACCTGACGAGGGTGGAGGGTGATCGGTGGCGAGAAATTCAGCACCCCGTGCCGAAGAGCCACAAGCGGGCTGGCGGGCAAAGACAGGTTCGCTGCCACGACGTCAGTCGTACATGGGCGGGCTTGTCGGCGCCGCGCTGGACGAGGCGACGAATCCGCTCGACGCTGTTGGGGGCGGACAGGATGTCAGCCAGCGTCGCAGAGTTGCGGCTGCGATCGGTCGGCAGCGGCAAGGGCTGAACGCATCTGCTACGGTCGCGCCCATGTGCAACCTCTACAGCCTGACAAAGAGTCAGGACGAAATTCGGCGCGCGTTTCGGATCGATGCCGACCGTACCGGCAACCTGCCGCCGCTGCGCGGCATCTTCCCCAACACCGCCGCCCCGATCGTCCACGTCGCGGACGGGCAGCGCGTGCTCTCGATGTACCGCTGGGGCATGCCCTCGCCGGCCTTCGCGCTGGAGGGTNCATCTTCCCCAACACCGCCGCCCCGATCGTCCACGTCGCGGACGGGCAGCGCGTGCTCTCGATGTACCGCTGGGGCATGCCCTCGCCGGCCTTCGCGCTGGAGGGCAAAAGAGTCGATTCGGGCGTCACCAACGTGCGCAACACCGGCTCGCCGCACTGGCGCCGCTGGCTCGGGCCGGAACACCGCTGCTTCGTGCCGCTGTCCTCGTTCAGCGAGTTCAACAAGGCGGCCGGCGGCGACATCTGGTTCGCCCTGAACGAGGAGCGTCCGCTCGCCTGCTTCGCCGGGATCAGGGCGGAGGGCTGGACCTCGGTGCGCAAGCTCAAGGACGGCGAGACGACGGACGACCTCTACGCCTTCCTGACCCGTACGCCGAACGCCGAGGTCGGCGCGGTGCATCCCAAGGCGATGCCGGTGATCCTGACGTCGGAGGAGGAGCGCGATACGTGGCTGCGCGCGCCGTGGTCGGAGGCGAAGGCACTGCAGCGCCCGCTGCCAGATGGATCGCTTGAGGTGGTGAGCCGTGGAGCGAAGCACGACGGCTGAAACCAGAGGAAGGCCTCGCTCATCGCGCTCCCTGCTTCGCCGCGAACTCCCAGATCGGCACTCCGACCGCGCGTCACAGCCTTGGACGAAGCGCGGGCCCTGAGGGGTTTGCACCTGTTCGCGTGGGATCGCGCTGTGGGTGGCGGCGTTCTGCACCTCCGGTGACAGCCGGTCACGCCGTGTTCTTGACCGCGCCGCGCCCGCCGAACAGCCCGGTGCTGTAGGGCGCCTTGTAGGCCCCGCCCGACAGCGCCGCGGCCCGCTCGTTAGCGGCCTGTGTGGCGAAGGCCGTTCCAAACGACCCGAACAGGTCGCCGATCGCGCTGTACCCCTGCGGCTGCGCCACCCTCCCCGCCGCCATGTGCGAGAGGGCTCGACGCCTCGACGCCTGCCGGCCTCGTCCGGCCCTATGAGCCGGGCTGCGCCTCCGCGGCGTTCAATCTGGCGCAGCTTGAGCGCGACCTGCTCCGCGCTCGTCTTCTGACCTCGCCGCATGTCCAAATCCTTCGGTCCGGGCTGATCCTCTCAATCAGCCCGGTCCAAAACCAGCCGGTCAGGTCAGCCGGCGAAGGCCATTGACGATAGATGACGACCGTAATAAATGATGGTCTTCATTTCAAACGCTCAGTTGGCTTCGGGGGGAACCGGTGATGGACGCGAGATGGGTGATCGGTCTGGCCGGCTTGGCTCTCTCAGGCTGCTCGCCGGCGGAGACGGCCGTGAACCCGGAGCCGCCCTTGGTCCAGGTTGCCGAGGTCGCTCAGGGGATCGGCGGGGTCTCGCGCTACACCGGCACGATCCGGGCTCGCACCGAGAGCAACCTCGGCTTCCGCGTCGGCGGCAAGATCTTCGAGCGCCTCGTCGATCCGGGTGACCACGTCACCCGCGGCCAGCCCCTGATGCGCCTCGACCGCACCGACTACAGCCTCGCCCTCAACGCCGCCCGCGCCTCCGTCGAGGCGGCCCGCGCCCAGATGATCAAGGCCCGGGCCGACGAGGAGCGCAGCCGCAAGCTCGTGGCCGACGGGTGGACCTCGAAGCAGACCTACGACCAGAACAAGGCCGCGGCCGATGCCGCCATCGCTCAGTTCGCCAACGCCGACGCCCAGGCCAGCCAGATCCAGAACCAAGCGGGCTATGCCGAGCTCCAGGCCGATGCCGACGGCGTGGTCATGGAGGTGCCCTCCTATCCCGGGGAAGTGGTCGCCGCCGGTCAGACCGTCGTGAAGCTGGCGCGTGACGGCGCCCGCGAGGCGGAGATCTTTCTGCCGGAGGCAAGCCGGCGTCTGGCCAAGGGCGACGCCACCGCCACGCTCTACGCCGAGGGCGAGACGACCTATCCGGCCCGGCTGCGCGAGTTGTCCGCTACGGCCGATCCGGCCACGCGCACCTACCGGGCGCGCTACATCCTTTCGGGCGGCGGCGAGGACGCAGCCCTCGGCGCCACCGTCACCCTGCAGCTCAAGTCCCAGGACCCGTCTCGTCCCGCCACGGTGGAGGTGCCCCTGGCGGCCTTGTTCGACCAGGGGCGCGGCCCCTCGGTCTGGCGCTTCGACGATGCCACCGGCACAGTGAAGCCGCAAGCCGTGCGGGTCGCCCGCATGGGTGAGGAGCGCGCCGAGATCGCGGCCGGACTCGATCCGGGCGACCGGATCGTGGCGCTGGGCGCCCACCTCCTGAAGGCCGACCAGAAAGTCCGCCAGGCGCCGTCCAGCATGACGGGGGTGGTGCGATGAGCGGCTTCAACCTCTCGGCGCTCGCCGTCCGCGAGCGGGCCGTCACGCTCTTCCTGCTCATCGCGCTGACCGGCGCGGGCTTCTTCGCCTTCGAGAAGCTGGGACGCGCCGAGGACCCGGCCTTCACCGTGAAGGTCATGACGGTCGCCGTCGCTTGGCCGGGGGCCACGGCGGAAGAGATGCAGCGCCAGGTCGCCGACCCGCTGGAGAAGCGCCTGCAAGAACTCGTCTACTACGACCGGGCCGAAACGACGGTCCGGCCCGGCTTGATGACGACCAAGGTCATCTTCAAGGACAACATGCCGCCGGCCAAACTCCAGTCGGAGTTCTACCAGGCGCGCAAGAAGCTCTCGGACCAGGCGTCCAGCCTGCCGCGCGGCGTGATGGGGCCGTTGTTCAACGACGAGTTCTCGGACATCTACTTCGCCCTCTACGCCGTGCAGTCAAAGGGCCTACCGCACCGCCAACTGGTGCTGCGCGCCGAGGACCTGCGCCAGCGCCTGCTGCGGGTGCCCGGCGTCGAGAAGATCAACATCCTCGGCGAGCAGGCCCAGAAGATCTTCGTCGAGATTTCCTACCAGCGCCTCGCGACGCTGGGCATCAACGGCCAGCAGCTCCTGGCCGCGCTCGCCAACCAGAACGACGTGACGCCCGCGGGCTTCGTCGAGGCCGAGGGCCCGCGCGTGTACTTGCGCCTCGACGGCGCCATCGACGGGCTCGACGCGATCCGCAACCTGCCCGTGGCCGCCGGCGACCGCAGCCTCAAGCTTGGCGACATCGCCGAGGTGAAGCGTGGCTACGAGGACCCACGGACCTTCGAGATCCGCAACGACGGCGAGCCCGCGCTGATGCTCGGCCTCGTGATGAAGCCCGGCTACAACGGCCTCAAGCTCGGCGAGGCGCTCAACGCCGAGGAGGTCGCCATCCATCACGAGACGCCCGTCGGCATCACGTTCACCAAGATCACCGACCAAGCGAAGGTCATCGACGACGCCATCCACGAGTTCATGGTGAAGTTCTTCACCGCGCTGGGCGTCGTGATCTTCGTCAGCCTGGTCGCGCTCGGCTTCCGCGTCGGCATCGTGGTGGCGCTCGCCGTGCCGCTGACGCTCTCGGCGGTGTTCGTGGTGATGATGCTCACCGGGCGCGACTTCGACCGCATCACGCTGGGCGCCCTGATCATCTCGCTCGGGCTCCTCGTCGACGACGCCATCATCGCCATCGAGATGATGGTGGTGCGCATGGAGGAGGGCTACGACCGCATCGAGGCGGCGACCTATGCCTGGAGCTCGACCGCCGCGCCGATGCTGACGGGTACGGTCGTCACCATCGCGGGCTTCCTTCCCGTCGGCTTCGCCGCCTCGACGGCGGGTGAGTACGCCGGCAACATCTTCTGGGTGGTGTCGTTCTCGCTCATCATCTCGTGGATCGTGGCGGTGACGTTCACGCCCTATCTCGGCGTCAAGCTCCTGCCCAACATCAGACGCGTCGAGGGCGGGCACGACGCCATCTACGCCACGAAGAACTACGAGCGCCTACGCCGGGTCGTGCGGATGTCCGTCGATCACAAATGGTGGGCTGCCGGCATTACGGTCGGTCTGTTCGCCGTCGCTGTGGTTGCCATGGGCAAGGTCGAGCAGCAGTTCTTCCCGAATTCAGAGCGCCCCGAACTCATCGTCGAGGTGACGCTGCCGGCAGGCTCGGCCTTCGCCACCACCGAGGCCAGCGTGAAGAAGATCGAGGCCGCCGTGCGCGACCTGCCGGAGGCGCGCGAGATCACGAGCTACATCGGCCAGGGCATGCCGCGCTTCGTGCTCTCGTTCGACCCGGAACTGCCGGACCCCGCCTTCGCGCAGATCGTCGTGCAGACGGCCGACGCAGCCGCCCGCGACGCTCTCAGGGTCAAAGTGCGGGGGCTTGTCGACGAAGGCCGTTTTCCCGAGGCGCGGGTACGGGTGCTGCAGATCGTGTTCGGCCCCCCCGTCCGGTTCCCCGTCGCCTTCCGCGTGGTGGGACCCGACCTCGACGTGATCCGCGGCATCGCGGCGGAGGTGGCCGAGGCGATGGCCTCCAACCCGAACATGCGGATGGTTCACCTCGACTGGGGCGACAAGACACCATCCTTACGCCTCGCGCTGGATCAGGAGCGCCTGCGCCTGATCGGCCTGACGCCGAAGGAGGCCGGCCAGCAGTTGCAGAACTACCTCAATGGCACGCCCGCGACCCAGGTGCGCGAAAACCTGCGCTCGGTCGACGTGCTCCTGCGCAGTCCCGGCCCCGAGCGGCGCTCGCTCGGCGACATCGGCGACCTGACGCTGGCGACGAAGGACGGGCGCCAGGTGCCGGTCTCGCAAGTGGCGCGACTGGAAACCCGCTACGAGGACGCGGTGCTCAAGCGCTACAACCGCGAGACCTACATCCGCGTGCAGGGCGACGTTCTGGACGGCAAGCAGCCGCCGGACATCCACGCCCAGGTCTTCCCGCTGCTCGACCCGATCAAGGCCAAGCTGCCGCCGGGCTACCGCATCGACACGGCCGGCTCGGTCGAGGAGAGCGTGAAGGCGCAGATGTCGCTGGCAGCCGTGTTCCCGGTCATGCTGTTCGTCACGCTGACGATCATCATGATCCAGGTCCGGTCGTTTTCGGCGATGTTCATGGTATTCGCGACCGCCCCTCTCGGGCTGGTGGGGGCCGCGCCGACACTTCTGATCTTCGGGCAGCCCTTCGGCTTCAACGCGATCCTCGGCCTGATCGCGCTGTCGGGCATCCTGATGCGCAACACCCTGATCCTCGTGGACCAGATCCACCACGACCAGGCGGCAGGCTTGTCGGACTACGACGCCATCGTCGAATCGACCGTACGCCGGGCGCGTCCCGTCATCCTGACCGCGGCCGCCGCGATGCTGGCCTTCGTCCCGCTCACCCACTCGGTGTTCTGGGGGGCGCTGGCCTACGTGCTGATCGGAGGCGTCGGCGTCGGCACCCTGCTGACGCTCCTCTTCCTGCCGGCCCTCTATGCCCTCTGGTTCCGGGTCGCGCGGGAGCCGCGCGGCAAGGAGAGCGCTGCCGGAACCCACGCAGTGCCGATGCCCGTAAAGTCCTGAGACGGGACGAACCCTTTGTTGCCCCGCCCTCGAGGCAATCCGAGATCGCGCGTTTGTCCTTCCGAACGTGCGATGCGTCGACCGGCCTGCGATTCCGCTCACCTCACGCAGGCCGGTCGATCAGCTTTTTCCACTGCCTAAGGCTTGTCGGAGCTGACAGGAGCTCCCACGAGCCTCCGCCCCTTCAATACATGACTTCTTGCATCTATATGGATCTCTGTAACGGCGAAGGACAATAGGATGCCGAGGGTTTCGCAGGAGCAAGCCAAGCTCAACCGCCAGCGGGTCGTGGAAGTCGCGTCCTCTCTGTTCCGGGAGCGCGGCCTGAACGGCATCGGCGTCGTGGACATCATGGCGGCCGCCGGCCTGACCCATGGCGGCTTCTACGGCCAGTTCGCCAACAAGGAGGCCCTCGCGGCCGAGGCATTCGATGCCGCGATCGGTAACGAATACCGGGCGAACCTCGACACCTTTATCGAGAACTACCTCTCGCTCGGTCACGTCCGAACGCCCGGGAAGGGCTGCCCCGTCGCGGCCCTGGTGAACGACATCGGTCGGGAGCCTTCCGGAAGCGCTTTGCGGTCGCGGTTCACCCATGCGGTCAAAGGGCTCGCCGGCCTCATCGCGGACAGGCTGCCCAAGGCCACGAAGGAACGGCGCAGGCAACGAGCCCTAATCGCGCTGTCGACGATGGTCGGGGCGGTGGTGCTGGCGCGGGGCGTCGACGACGAGGCGTTGGCCGACGAACTGCTCACAGCGGCCCGATCCACCATCGCAGGCTGAAGGGTCCCGGGAGCCCGCTCTCCGGAGCGCGCCTCCGTTGGGAAGGACGAATTCACATTGACCGACCTTACGCGGTCAAATAGATTAAATTAATAATCTTTTTGCCGTGTTTCTGTATGGGTCAGCCGGTCACGGGTGATTCCAGAAGGGTGCTGAAGCCTGATCTGGAAGTGCCATGTGGACCCCGACCACCCGACGGCAGCATGGCCGCTCGGAGTTGCGCTGCGAAACCGACCTGACGGATGCCCAGTGGTCTGTCATCGAGCCATGGATGCCCCAGCCTGCGCCGTGCGGGCGTCCGCCGATCTGGACGATGCGGGCGATCCTGAACGCGATCTTCTGTGTGCTGCGCGGCGGGATTGCCTGGCGTCTGATCCCGAAGGACTTACCGCCGCGTTCGACCACCTACGGCTATTTCAGCCGCTGGCGTGACGACGGCCTGTTCGGCCGGATCAATCACCACCTCGTCATGGCTGACCGTGAACGGGTCGGGCGCGAGGCCTCGCCATCCGCGGCGGTTCCGGACAGTCAGCGTATCAAGACCACGGAGAGCGGCGGGCCGCGCGGCTACGATGCCGGCAAGAAGGTGAAGGGCCGCAAGCGCCAAGCTCTGGTCGACACGGACGGGCGCGCCCTCGTCCTCGATCCGCAGCCTGCCGATGTGCAGGATCGCGACGGAGCGGTGCCGGTGTTGAGACGGTCACGACGCACGTTCCCCTCACCACCAAGGCGTTCGCCGATGCGGGTTAGGCGGGCGATCGGCCTGCCACAGCCACGAGCATCGATGTCGAGATCGTGCGCAAGCCGCCCGGACAGGTCGGCTTCGCCGTCCAGCCGAGCAGCGATCACATCGCGTCGGCGGGGGCCGCGGGCTGCATCGCGCCGTCGGGAATCCGGCCCGTCTCGTCGAAAACATCGACCGCTCGGCGGAGGAACCCGGTCAAATCGAGGATGCCCGGCTCGCGGAAATAGGTGCCGTGCGCGCCCTTGAGGATGCCCCAGGCTACGTTGCGGTGCCGCTCCCGCCAGCGACTTACAGGATCGGCCTCTCTGAGGAACGGGTTGTAGGCTCGGCTCTGATCGCCGAACAGCAGCAGCAAGGGGCCTTCGCAGGCGGCAGCCGGATCGTGCTCCAGCATCATCAAGAGGGGATGGCGCCCGGTCCGCGCGGCGACGTTGCGTGCGACCGCCTCGGCGATCAGGGCGGACTGGCAGTTTCCGCCGATCACGATCCGCGGCCCTGCCGCGTGATCGAGGATCGACTGCGTGTAGAGGTTGGCGAGGTGCGACCGGTAGCGCCGCTTCTGCGACGGCTTTTCGACCACACCCTGGAACGAATGCATGGCGTAGAGGGGCTGATCCGCGCCGAGGCGGGCCGCCAGGAGATAGGGTTCGCCGAAATGGTTGAAGCACCAGAAGATCGGCGTCCGGCGGCCATTCTCGTTGAAGACGACGAGCCTTCCGGCGCGCCGCGCCGCCTGGGGCGGGATCGGCGAGAAGCTGCCGAGCACGCGCTCGATGATGTCGGGCGGGATTTCCTCGTCGTCGTTCGACCGGGACATATCGGGCCAGTGCACTCCGGGCGGCCGTCCGCCGCCGTTTGTCGAATCGAATGGCGGCAGGGGCATTCCCCTTTCGGCCGGTGCCGTTCCCGGCCTATGGCTGCCCCGGAGCCGTGTCGGACGCCGCTGAAGCGGGTCGCGACATAGCACGCGCCCGCAGCAGGAGACGGGAATGGATCTTAGACGATGGGCCATCGTCTACGTCGCGACGGTGTCGGGGGAGGATTCGGACGAGATCGACTGCGACGCCCCGATGCAGGTTTACGATTTCGACTCGGTCGATGCCGTGGAGATGGCGCTCGAATTCGAGAAAACGTTCGAGACGAGGGCCGATCCGGAATGGTTCATGAAGGGCGAGCAGAGCCTGTCCGTCCTGATCTCGACCCTCGAAGAGGCCCGCAAGGCGCCCCCCGCATCGTAGATCGGAGAAGCTACGCATCGGTGTCGTCCATGGCCTCGTCGATCTCCTCGATCGCGCGGTCGTCCGGAGGCGGCTGCGTCGCGCGGTGGAGGGCGTAGGCGATGGTGCGGACGGCGCGGTCGTGCTCGTGCAGGCTGCTCTGCGGATGGGTGTTCGCCTCGATCAGCCAGAGATGGTCCTGCCGATCCAGCGCGATGTCGACGCCGAGTTCCGACAGGGTCCGTCCGAACGTCGCCTCGATCGTCGTCGCCACGTCGAGGGCGAGCGTCTCGATCTCGGCCAGGAGTTCCGCCGCCGGCCGGACCTGACGCGTCCCGAGAAAGCCCTCCAGGGGACCCTGATAGCCGCCCCGGCTGACGTTGCTGACGGCCTGCCCCGCCTCGCCGAGCCGCACGTAGCCTCGGGTCACCCCCCATCGACCACCTCCGTCGCGCTGCACGTGGACGCGGATATCCGCCGCCCGGCCGTCGGGGCTGACCGAGGGCACGTAGGTCTGGACGATGTAGGCCCGGTAGCCCAACCGGCCGGCGATGCGCCGCCCAACCGCCGCCGCCGCCGCCGTCGCATCGAGGAAATGCGTCTCGGCGTCGTCCTTGCGCACGCTCCACCGGCCCGCGGCGCCCGCGTGAATCCGGAAGATGCCGTGCCCGCGCTTGCCGCTCACGGCCTTGACCACGCAGTCGCCGTGGGTGCGCAGCCAGTCCGCGATCTGCGCGGCCGGCGCCTCGGGCTCGATCCGGCGCTGCGGGATGACGTGGCGGGCGAGCGGCGTCGCCGCGAGCAGGGCGGGCAGCGTCAGCTTGTCGGGCCCGAAATCGCGCACGAAGGCCGTCCGGCCACGGATCCACCGCTCGATGCGCCGATGCTGGGCATGTCTCGGGTTGCTGACGATCAGGACGACGTCGGGCAGCGGCATCGGCGAGCGCGTCCAGCCCGCCTGCGACCACGTCTCCGCGGTGACGGTGCCGCCGTCGGGATCGCAGTCGGCTGCGCTGAACAGTGCCAGCCGCGCGCCCTGCAGCACGGCTTCCGCAATCATCGCGCGGAGCCTGAGGGGCGGGAGATGCTCGCGCGGCGCCTTGGCGAACACGAGGAGGCCGATCACGGGCGCAATTACCGGCGGAGGTGTCGGGCGGGTCGGGCCGGCATCATGCATCGGCTCGCTGGTTAGCAGATTTCGGCGATCCGCGAGCGCGCCGCGGAGGGTCGCGCAGGATTTTCACGACATCCTGACCGGCCCCGCGCCTGTCGGCAGGAGGCCCGGACGGCTACAACCTGCGGCATGGCCGGACGGAGTTGCATGTGACCGAGGGGACTCTGGGAGAGACGCCGGGTGGGTACCTGCGGGAACCGCTGAGGATGCCGGCGGACGGCATCGGGCTGGAAGCGGAGGGCCTGCGCATCGCCGCGCGCGCCGCCGGCATCCCGACGGATGTCGTGCTCGGCCGCCGGCTCGGCCGGTCGCGCCCCTGGCTGCGGCTGCGGGTCGGCACCCGCACCTACTGCTACGCCCGCGGTACCCTGCGCCACGGCTCGGACGATCCGGCCGACCCGCTCGGGGCCCACGTGAACGGCCCTCTCGCGCGGTTCACCGCCGACAAGGCTGCCGTCAAGGAGCGGCTGCGCGCCGTCGGCATCGCGACGCCGGAGGGAGCCCTCTTCGCGGGCGATGCGCAGGAGGATGCGATCGCCTACGCCCTGAGCCTCGGGCGGCCGGTCTGCATCAAGCCGAACGGGGGATGGGCGGGCTGGTACGTCTATCCCGGCCTGACCAGCGCGCCCCGGATGGTCGCCGCCTTCCGCAAGGCGCGGCGCTTCAAGTGCGGCGTCCTCGTGGAGCACAACGTCCCCGGCGACGTCTTCCGGTTCTTCTATCTCGCGCCGGATTGCGTCGCGGCCAAGCTCAACCGCTCTCCGAGCGTGACCGGTGACGGCCGCTCCACCCTCGGCGCGCTGATCGAGGCGCGCAACGCGCGCCTGCGCGAGCGCGACACCGCGGTCTTCAAGATGGTCGTGGACGGCCCCGATCTGCGCCGGGCGCTGCGGGCGCAGGCCCTGAGCCTGGAAACGGTGCCGGAGGACGGACGGCGGATCACGCTCAACCATGTCTCCAACATCCGGCGGGGCGGTGAGACCCATGACGGAATCTCGGGCACCGACCCCTCGTATCGGGCCATCGCCGAGACCGCTTTCCGGTCGATCGAGGGTCTCAAGATCGCGGCGCTCGACATGATGGTCGTCGATCGGACGCAGCCGGCCGCGCCGGGCAATCACTGGGTGCTGGAGATCAACAGCTCGCCGACGATCACGGATTTCCAGTTCCCCTGGACCGGCATCGCGCAGGACGTGCCGGGGATGGTCATCGGGTTTCTGCAACGAGAGGCGCTGCGGGATCGCGACGACAAACCGATCGAAGGCCGATCGACTTGGCCGGGTTGAGGCTCTGCCAACCCAGCATCGCCATGTTGGTGGGGAGCCAGCGTAGCGTAACGGCTCTGCGTTATGTGGACACGACACGCCCCGCCAGCCCGTGAGCAGATCGGGCGGCGGGGCCGCGCTGAGCGCAGCAGGATCTTGTGGCGGGTGATCGTTCGATTATCGAGCAGCGGTGCGCCGCATATCCGCACAAACCGTGGCTGGCCCCTCTTTCAGGAGCCGAGAGCGGAACGCCGTATCGGCCTCCCTGGTCGCTTGATCAAATTCCGGCTCCGACAGGACCGTAGCGCAGGACTGCACGGCCCCAGCCGCCGCGCTCGCCCCGAAATTCTCCCGGCACTCGATCTCGGCAAAGGTGAGCGTCGAGACGGATCGGACGGTATCGTAGCAGTCGCCCTGCGCGTGGGCGGCGGTGCAGGATGCCAGCGTGATCGCCGCGACGAGTCTCAGCACAGTTCGCTCCCTCGGTCCCACGCCCCGGTCGTGTCCCAGTGTGTGGTGTAGGAGCGGCCCACCGCTGAGGTGGCCATCGCCGGTCTTCGAGTAGGGTTCGAGTTGCGAAGCTTGAACTCTCACAC
>NZ_LMQV01000015.1 GCF_001425465.1 Methylobacterium sp. Leaf456 | reverse complement strand
CGGAGGAGTCGAGAAAATCGGCGGGTTCGCCGGCGTGCCGCTCAAGCACCGCACCGTCGTACAGGAGTTCCGTCGAGAACGTCATGGCCACCGCCCTCACAAGGACGGGGGACGGGCCGGCGGGCGCTTGATGTCCTGCCAACGCGAACGTCCGGCGGGCGAGGCACGCCCCTTCATGCTTCCCGTCGCGGTCRGCTCCTGTGGCCGGATCTCGCTCGGCACGACATCGCGTGACAGTGGCATGTTCGGCCCGTTGGACCGGGCGAGGCGGCCGTCGTTTGAGGCGGCCTGCGCGCACGTCGCGGCGAGGACCGTCCCGAGCGCCGCAAGCGTCGTCATCAATCGGTGGTGTCTCAGTTTGAAAAATTCCGCAGCAGGCCTACCTCATAGGGTGCCCGACAGGGCATCCTTACAAACACACAAGGTAGGCAAACAATGCAAGAGATCACATACAGGATCGGAACATTAAACGACCCGTCCAACGTCGGCCGGACCGCTTCATCGCCGTATTTGGCCAAGCGCGCCGCTATATTGCTAGATAGATCGCAATGCTTGGCTTTAGAGAAGACGTTTTGGGAGGAGCGCGACAGGAAGCTTAAGGCCGTCCTGACTGTCATCGAAGATGCGGAGCACTTCCCCGGCGAGTGGGATTTGGACGAGAGACCTATCTAACAATATTGGAGGGCCGCTCAAGTGGCCCTCTTTTTGTACGGCCCACGCTTACTTGGCGTGGGCGCCGCTGCCTCAACGAGCGCGGCAACGTCTTCCATGCTCCACAGCCGATCTGACACGCCCGCCGCCATGGCTGGACTCATCCGATGCTTCTTGTGCAGCTTCACGAAGTTGTACCAGACGGTATAGAGCGCGACCATATGGGCGTGGTTCTCGAATTTCTTCGAAAAGGCGTTCGTGAGCCGGGTGAAGCGGCGCATCTGCATTCGCATCGTGAGGTTTTGGCGCTCGGCGTAGGATGTGCTGATGTGCTTCCGGTTGGGGCCGCCCTGGACCGGCACCTTGAGCGCGCCGATGCAGTCTGACGGGCTGTAGCGGCCTTTATGGGCCTCCGGCACGTCGCCGTAGATTTTCACGAGCTGCGCGTAGTCAACATCCGCGCCGAATGCCTCTTCCACCGCGTCGAGGTAGGCGCGGTGCCCGTCCGACGTGAGCTGGATGCGGTTGGCGACCCTGTCTTTCAGATCGCCGATGAACGCGTTCGCATACTCGGCATCCCGCCCGCCGATCAGGTACGAGATGATGAGCTTCGTGTCGGCTTCAATCGCCGTCCACGTCCACACGTCGCCCGCACCATCTGGTGCCCTCTTCGCGTCCGCGACGTTGGCCTGCTTCGCGTAGCAGAACGACCAAATCTCATCGACCTGCACGCGCTTGGCCTGCACGCCCCGCACCGTGTCGTCATGGAAGGCCGTACAGGCCCGTCCCGCGTCTTCCAGCAGCTTCGACACGGTGTTGATCGACACGTCCACCACGCGGCTGATGGAGCGCATGGAGGAGCCCTCGCAGAGCATGCTCAGGATTTGGACGCGCTTCGCGAGGGGCAGCTTGTTCATAGTGAAACTATGCTTGAGAGTCGAGACTCGGTCAAGAAGGGTGGACGATTTTTATAAGATCGTCTAAACTCGTCCATCCTAGGCAGTCGATCCTAGCAAAATCAATCACTTAGCAGGGCATATCCTGGTGGACGAAAAAGCGGTCTACGCCAAAGATGTCATCCAACTAGCGCGCCTTGGGCTGGTTGGTGATAGGAAGAACTTGGAGACGTACATCCGTCGTATCATGCGGCAGGCCCGCAATGATGACAGCCGTCTCGCCGACAAGCTCGGGGAGCTATTAGTCGCAAATCCCACACAAGATGCGCCACTGAGGGAGGCGGGAGGGTCATTTGCTCCCGTTGATCGCGATACTAGGTTGCAATTGGTTCGGCACGAGGATCCTGTCGTCCTAGAGTACGCACCAATTTTGGCAAGCAAGGTATATGAACCATTAAAGTTAGTGGTCGGAGAACATAACAACAAAGCATTGCTTGAAAAAAATAACCTCAGCCCGAGCAGGACGCTTCTTTTTACAGGGCGCCCAGGAGTTGGGAAAACACTATCAGCAAAATGGCTTGCCCACACGCTTGATCTCCCGCTTCTGACGTTAGACCTATCAACGGTCATCAGCAGCTTGCTTGGTCGAACGGGCATAAATTTGAAGTACGTTCTTGACTACGCTAAAAGCGTCGAATGTGTTCTTCTTCTAGATGAGTTTGATGCAATAGCAAAGCAGAGAGGCGACAACACAGAACTTGGCGAATTAAAGCGCCTCGTGACTGTCCTTCTACAGGAAATTGATCTTTGGCCATCAAGCAGCATTCTCGTTGCAGCCACAAATCACGGGGAGCTCCTGGACAGAGCTGTGTGGCGCAGATTCGACCAAGTTTTGGAGTTTCCTCTCCCGTCAAACGCAGAACTTGGAAGTATAATCGACCTCTATTTTGGCGAACAGTCAAAGGAATTGGGAAAGTGGAAATCGCACATTGTGTCAATAAGTCAAGGAAAGTCATTTAGCGATATACAGCGATTTGCTCACAGAGTCTTGCGCAAGTCTCTTATCAGTGACATCTCGATAGAAGATGCGGTTCAGTCAATTTTAAGCTCTGAATATGCTGACCTTGGTTTACAACAAAGAAAAGCAATGGCGATAAAGCTCAAGAAAGAAGGAATGTCAGACCGTAAAATCTCCTCAATGCTTGGAATAGCTAGGGACACGCTACGCAAACTAGAGCCGGAAACCAAATAGTACTGGAGAACCAATCATGGCCGAAAGAAATTATCTAATTGGTTTCGGGCAACGCCTAGCGCGCCCAATCAGTCTCAAAAAGGGAGGTGGAGACAAATTCTATCCCTATACTTTTGACGAGGCTAAGGCACGTCTAAGTGATGATCTAACTGAAACTATCGAAAGTATCGAAGCATTGCCTGATCTGGCTTGTCCAAGCGACCGGACAGTAATTTCGATTACGCTACATCCGTCTTTCTTAGCACGTTCCTACTACCCCACAGATTTGCTCCGAGACCTTAACTTGCGCGCGGTTGGTAGTCGCGCCAAGCCAGTTGTTGTTGAAAAAAGCAATAAAAAGCCCAAAGCAGGGCTGAAAGCGTTCATAGCACCTGAGTTGTTCGTCAGCGGACAGAGAGAAGACCTCTCGAACTTCGTTGATGACATGGCGCGATGGTATCCGGCTGCGTCTGTTCAAGATGACTTTCGCAAAATCGAAGCAATTTCCAACCTCAATGATAGTCGGTTGAAAGAGATCGAAACTGAAAATGAGATTGTTCCGCTCGAAGTTGTTCTTCATGCAAGTGAGGCCAATGGAGACGACTATATAATAGATGGATTTCGTAAATTTGCAAAAAAGATCGGAATTAAAGTTGATTTGGATCAAAGGCTGCATGCGGGCGGCCTGTGTTTTATACCGATGCGCGCTCCTCGCGATCTGCTGCATGAACTGACTGAATTCTCATTCATTCGGCTCGTCCGTCAAATGCCTAAACTTTCTCTCAATGAAACGGTTATTAGAACCGCGAGTCTGCCAGGTAGCTTTCAAGCAAAAATTCCAAGAGGCAATCCGGTAAATTCAGAAGTCAAAACTGCGATATTTGATGGCGGGATGCCCGACGAGCATCCGATTGGCTCGTTCGTCAACTCGCGTGACGCCGATGGTGTGGGGCCGGCAGTTCGCGCATACCAAGCGCACGGGTTAGGGGTCACGTCGGCGCTACTCTTTGGGCCCTTGGAACGCGGTAAAGAAGCTCCGCTTCCCTATTCAAAAGTAGACCACTGGCGCGTTCTTGATAGCAATACGCGCGGCGATGACTTTGAGCTATTCGCTGTTTTAAGGCGCATAATGAATGTTCTTAGACAACGGGAATACGATTATGTATGTTTATCAATCGGTCCCGCTCTGCCTATTGACGATGATCCGGTGCACATCTGGACATCTTCTATTGATACGTACTTATCATCTCGTAAGACCTTATTAGTAACCGCCTGTGGAAACACAGGAGAGGATGATTGGGAATGCGGTAAGGCCCGCATACAACCCTGCGCGGACGCTGTAAACGCTGTTGGTGTTGGCTCCGCTAATTCTGAGGGCCCGAAATGGCTGAGGGCGCCATACAGCTCTATAGGGCCTGGACGAACTCCGGGCTTTGTGAAGCCTGATGTAATCTCCTTCGGCGGCTCTGAGGAAGAACCGTTTTGGATCTTAGATGCCAAACGCAGCGGTTATACGGCTGGTAAGATGGGTACAAGCTACGCCGCTCCCAACGCTGCGCGACCTGCGGTTGGTATGCGGTCCTATTTTGGCGAGCAATTCTCTGGCCCTGCTATCAAAGCTCTGATGGTGCATCATGCTGCCAAATCTAGGCATCAACAACGCGAAGTCGGTTGGGGGCGGCTGCCCTCCACTCTCGATAGACTAGTTGTCTGCCCAAATGGCGAGGTTACAATTGTCTTCCAAGGATTGTTGGAGCCCAGTCAATACATCCGCTTTCCCGTTCCGGTGCCGACAGACCCTCTACGGTCCAAAATTCATATCAAAGCGACTTTTTGTTTCTTTTCTCCAATCGATAGCGAAGACTCACTAAACTATACAAGGGCCGGACTTGGGATTGTTTTTCGCCCATCAACTGCCGGTCATCCTGGTAATAATAAAGCTGGAAAGCCTCGCTCCGCTCACGAGGCCAAGCCTTTTTTCAAGAACGATGTATTTCATAGCGATGAATACGAGAAGCGAAGAGATGAACATAAGTGGGAAACCATTCTGCGTGCCGAGAAATCTTTTGATCCTGGGGTCCTTAATCAACCTGTATTTGACGTAGAGCACCACGCCCGCGTGCATGGTGGGCCAGCCGCGAGGCGCACCGACATTGCTTACGCACTCATCATCTCCCTTTCATCATCAACCGAGCCGAATTTATATAATAGAATTTTAGCGGCTTACCCAAATCAACTTGAAATTATGCAGCCAAATATCGAAGTTCCTGTCACTGTTCGACGTTAGACTTTGAACCCCAACGCTTCGCCGCTGCTTTTCTAGCAATGGCGGAGCGTTGTTCTGCGCTTAAAGAAGCCGCTCGCGATGCTCCGCCCTTCGCTCCTCCGAGTTGGCCCCGAAGGACAGCAGCCTCGTCCTTATCGGGCTTGGCCGGTCCGTAATCCTCCGGCTCTTCCTCCGTCGCAATCCGCATCACCTTCACGGCGTTGCCGATGGCGTCGGCGGGGCGCTTCTGGCCTTTAGGTCCGGTGGGCATACTCATTCCCAATTGTCATAGCGGCCTTGGATCGGCGCCAGCAGCACCGTTTCCAGCCTCATCCCGTGAGCCCTATCGCCCAACACGAGTTGGCAAACAATGATACGCCGCGCGATCTGCTCATCGTTAGCTCGGCGGATCGCCTCCCAACGGCTGTAGGCGTCAAAGCTTAGAATGGGACCGTTGCAGGCACGCCCGTATAGATGGGCCTCCCAGCGCATCGCTCCACCCTCCTGCTTGGCGCCAAGCATACGCCAGCGAGAGACGGATCGCGAGGGTACGGGACGGGAACACCGAGCGGGCCGCGCCGGGATCAAATTTCAAACTGAGACACTACCCATCAATCGTGACATTTGGGTTTGTCCCTTCGCAGGCGAGGCATCGACAGGCCCCACTGCGGAAGGGCCCCGTTCGAGTGGCACAATGCCCCCGGCCCTCGGGTCCGGCTTTGCGCTGGATCAAGGACTGAGCCCGGGCCGGGACTAGGGTCCGACCATCGGAAACGAGGACGCCTCCCATGCCGGCACTCCAGAACATCAAGAACGTCATCGTCGGCCTGACCGAGGAAGGTCAACGGGACGAGACCAGCGACGCCATCGGCTACGGCCTGTCGCTGTCCGTCGCCGCCGGGGCGCATCTCACCGTGCAGGCCGCCTCGCGTCGCATCGTCATGAACAGCGCGCTGGCGGGCGGCTTCGGACGGGGCCTCATCTCCGAGGAGAACGGGCGGACCGCCGGCCTGAGCCAGGCGGTGGCCGAGAAGGTCCGTGGCGACGCCGCCAGCGCCGGCGTCGCGTGCACCGTGGACAGCCCGCAGCTGACCCATCCGGACATCCTCGCGACATTCGCGGCCAAGGCGCGCCTTCATGACCTGATCATCCTGGATGCCGAGGAGCGCACCATCGACCTCGACCGCGAGTTGATCGAGGCGTCCCTATTCAACAGCGGTCGTCCGGTCATCGTCGTGCCCGCGGGCCACAACGCCTTCGCGGGCCGGCGCATCGTCATCGCCTGGGACGGCAGCGCCAACGCGGCCCGGGCCGTCAACGACGCGCTCCCGTTCCTGAAGGCTGCCGAGGCCGTTGAGATCGTTTCGGTCATCCGGGGCGAGGACCTTTCGAGATCGGTCGCAGGGGCCGAGCTCGCGCCGCACCTCGCCCGTCACGGCATCGCCGTCACCGTGGACGACCTGGCGATGCGATTGGATGGCGACATCGCAGAGACCCTCCGTGACGCGGCCAGCCGCTACCGCGCGGACATGATCGTCATGGGCGCCTACCGGCACGGCCCCATCCGGCAGTGGATCTTCGGCGGGCTGACCCAGTCCATGATGGCGGCGTGCCCGATCCCTCTGTTCCTGGCGCACTGAGCGCCCACGAACCCAATCGACCCACGAGAAAAGGCAGTCCAAAAAACCGAATCTGAAGCACTTCGCCCTCGCGGCGGGCCTCGCGCTCTCCGCCCTCGCCATGCCCATGTCCGCCGATGCCCAGGGCTTGCCGGGCGGCATGCGCCGCGGCGCGGCCGAGGGCGACCGCGTCGGCGGCCCTATCGGGGGCATCGTCGGTGGTGCGGTCGGCGGGGCCGTCGGCACCGTCAACGGTGCGCTCGGCATCGACCCGGGCCGTCGCGGCTACCGAAGCGGCATGCGCTCGCGCCGCCACTACCACCATCGCGCCTACCGTCACCGTCACCACGACCGCCGCCATCGCTAGGCGCATGCGGCACCCCCTTCAGTCCCCGACCCCGAAGCACATCATGACCATGGACAAAACCTTGCAGACCAACGTCCTCGCCGAGCTCGGCTGGGAGCCGAGCGTCACCGCCGCCCACATCGGCGTGACCGCCAAGGATGGCGTCGTGACCCTGACCGGGCACGTGCAGAACTACATGGAGAAGCACGCCGCCGAGAAGGCCGCCGGCCGGGTCAAGGGCGTACGCGCCGTCGCCGAGGAGATCGAGGTCCGCCTTCCCCTGCACGCCCGGAAGAACGACGACGAGATCGCCATCGCCGTGGTCCAGCGCCTGGACTGGAACGTCTCCGTTCCGGACGGGGCGGTGAAGGTGAAGGTCGAGAAGGGTTGGGTCACCCTGACCGGCGAAGTCGAGTGGCAGTACCAGAAGGCGGCCGCGGAGCACGACATCCGCGGGATGCTGGGCGTCGTCGGCATCATGAACCACGTCACCATCAAGCCGCGACCGAACGCGGCCACCATCGGCGCCGACATCACCGAGGCGCTCCATCGCAGCTGGTACGATCCGAAGACTATCAACGTCAGCACCAACGGCGGCGTCGTCCACCTGACCGGCACCGTCCACAATTGGTACGACCGCCAGACGGCCGGCTGGACGGCCTGGGGCGCTCCCGGCGCCACCACCGTCGAGAACGACATCCGCGTCGTCTGAACCCGCCTCGCACCGCGATGCATCGGGCGGCCATTCCGCGTCGCCCGATGCGACCTCACTCAGGAGCGCCCTCCCGATGATGCAGACCCGGATACACGGCCAGGACCGGACCACCCTGGCGTTGATCTTCAACCATCCGACCAGCGAGAACCTGGAATGGCGGGAGGTCGTGGCCTTCGTCGAGCGGATCGGGATCGCCGAGGAGAAGCCGAACGGCAATTGGAGTCTGAGCCTGGGCGGTCGGGTTTGGACCTTCCCCCAGCCGCCGCACAAGGACATGGATCCCCGCGAGGTCGAACGGCTGCGTCATCTCATGGAGGGCGCCGGACTATCCGCCCATTCCACCGAGTTGATGAGGCCGACCCCGGCCGCAACCGAGAGCGACGCCCTGATCGTCGTCGACCATCACGAGGCGCGGATCTATCGCTTCGATCCGGAGACGGTCGGTGAGGCGACGGAGATTACGCTCCGGCCGTACGATCCCCACGGCCACATCCACCACCTCGCCCACAAGGAGGGTGGGAACTTCCGCGGCCAGCGTGCCCCTGAGGACATGGCCTACTACGACGGCATCATTGCCTCGGTGAGGGATGCGCCGCGCATCGCCATCGTCGGCCACGGAACCGGCAAGAGCAGCGCGATGTCCGTCCTTTCACGACGCCTCCGCGAGCACCACCACGAAACCCGGGGACGCGTCGTGGCGACGGCCAACATCGACCTCTCCGCGGCGACGGACGGGCAGTTGCTCGCGCTCGGCCTCGAGATGCTGACCCGGGACGGCTCGCAGTGACCGCGCCCGTTCCTACGCCATTCGAGGGGGACATGACGCTGGCCGAGGCGACCGCGGTGGTCGGGCATGCCATCGGGGAGGCATCGCGTCTTGGGGTCTCCGTCAGCGTCGCGGTCTGCGGACCCGAGGGTCGACTCGTCGCCTTCTCCAAGATGGACGGCGCAGGGGGCATGACCGCGCGCGGGGCCATCGGGAAGGCCGTGGCCTCCGCGGTCTCGGGCCAGCGGAGCGAGTTCATGCCCCCTCCCGGGGACGACCTCTATTGCTCCGTCGTCGAGGGAGAGGGGACCGCCGCCCTGCACGAGCGCGGCGGCATCCCGTTGCGACGGGGCGGCTCGCTGATCGGCGCCATCGGCGTGTACGGCGATGCATCACGCGAACAGGACCTCGCCTGTGCATTGGCTGCCGCTGGCCTGGCCGGCTTGGCGACGGTCGATCCGCTGCCCCCGTACCTCGTCGCCGAACACTGAGGACGGATGGCATGGCAACCCTGGACGTGGTGTTCCTCGCCCCTGGCAGGCTCGGTTGGATCGACGAGACCCGCCGGCGGAGCATCCCCTTCGCGCCGGGCGAACCCGTGCCCCGCATCGGGGAATGCGTCGTGCTCGCGTTCGAGGCCGACGCCTGCCGCTGGACCGTCGAGGACGTGGCGCACGTCTTCGGAAAAGCCGGCCACGAGATCGCGGTCAGGCTGACATGGACCGCCGACGAGGCACGGAAGCCGGTCTCGGCGGGCCTCCAGGCGGACGCGCTGCCGCCCCACTCGAACGGGACGGTGAGGATCGGACCGAGGCCGGTCGGTCGCTGAACCGCAACTCCGTCCATCTCACACCGGCGGCGCATCAAGCGGGCTGCCGGTGTCCTGAAAGAAGGCACGCCACCGGAGGATGCCGACCCGGTCAAGCCATCTTCGGGCTGCCGTCGAACCATCCCAGTACCGGCTGCTCGTAGCCCCCCGATTCATAAACCTCCTCGTGGAGGGGGCCGACCCGCCCCGGGGAGAACGGACCCACGTCGACCAGGATCGCGACGCTTTCCGGGGCGTGGCGGTTCGGGACCACCACAGCGTCCCTCGCCTTGGAGGCAAGTTGCGACCCGGTGCCGGTGCCGTTCTCGGCGGCCATCTCAGCGGCGAGCCTGCCGACCACGTCCAGGGCGGCGCCGATCCTGTCGGCCTGCAGGCCGACCTCCGCCTCGTCCATCCGGCAGGCGTCGTTGCCGGTCCACCACCGCCCATTGTCGATCAGGCGAAGTAATTCGCCGAGGCGGTCATGCTGCTTGGTTAGGGCCTCGACGGCTCGGGGGCAGGGCATCTAGGGTTCCTTTTCGCCATGGCCGGACGCGGGGCGTCGACCGTGCAGCATGCGGCTCACCCTAAATGCCGGGCCTGCAGTGTCCTTGCGCTGGATCAAGCCAATTGCCGGAGTTCGTCCATACGTCTTGCCTTCGACGGGAGGTTCGGAGGCGACGTACATCGGTTCACCACGAACGAACCGCGAGCCTTGGCCGTTGTAACCCGGTCCGCGGAGTGTCCGGCGGTCCAACAATCGGAACGGAACCCGTGACAGCGAGCGTATCGACCCCCCTCCCGACGCCGGGGACACCCGCGCTCGGCCATGCGCCGCGGACCGGCTTCTGGACCCTCACCCTCGGCTCCGTCGGGGTCGTCTACGGCGACATCGGCACCAGCCCGCTCTACGCATTGAAGGAATCGCTCCACGCGGCCACGGGGGGAGCCGGACACCATGCGCTGACCCGCGAGATGATCTTCGGGGTCACCTCCCTCATCCTGTGGGCGCTCATCCTCATCGTCACGGTCAAGTACGTGCTGATCGTCCTGCGGGCGGACAACGACGGCGAGGGCGGCACGCTCTCCCTCGTCGCCCTGGCGCAACGCGCCCTGGGCCACCAGGGCGGAGCCGTCATCCTCATCGGCATGGTCGGGGCAGCCCTGTTCTACGGCGACGCCATCATCACCCCCGCCATCTCGGTCCTCTCGGCGGTGGAGGGGTTGAAGCTGGTCACGCCTGCCTTCGAGCCGTTCGTGCTGCCCCTGAGCGTGGCCATCCTTGTCGGCGTCTTCGTCGTGCAGAGCCATGGCACCGCCCGGGTAGCGGCCTTCTTCGGACCGATCACGGCCCTCTGGTTCCTGGCCATGGCCGTCGGCGGGTTGATCCATCTCGCCGACGACCCGGGCATCCTGCACGCCTTCAACCCGGCGTACGGCATCGGCTTTCTGCTGGGCCATGGCAGCGCGAGCCTCCTCGTCCTGGGCGCCGTATTCCTCGCCGTCACCGGCGCCGAGGCGCTCTACGCGGACATGGGCCATTTCGGCGGGGGCCCGATCCGCACGGCATGGTTCGGCCTCGTCTTCCCGGCCCTCGCCCTGAACTACCTCGGGCAGGGCGCCATGCTGCTCGCCCATCCGGAGAACATGGAGAACCCCTTCTTCCTGCTCTACCCTTCGTGGGCGCTGATCCCGATGCTGCTGCTAGCCACGATGGCGACCGTCATCGCGAGCCAGGCGGTCATCACGGGGGCGTTCTCGATCACCCAGCAGGCGATGCAGCTGGGGCTGCTGCCGCGCATGAGGGTCCTGCGGACCTCCGAGACCGAGCGGGGCCAGATCTACATCCCGCAGGTCAATTGGTGGCTGCTCGTGGCGGTCGTATTCCTTGTGGTGCTGTTCAAGTCCTCGACGGCGCTGGCCGCGGCCTACGGGATCGCGGTCACCGGCAATATGGTCATCACCACGGCGCTGGTGTTCGTCGTGGCCTGGAAGGCGTGGCGGTGGTCGCCCGTGCTCGCGGCCGTTCTACTCGCGCCGTTCATGCTCATCGAGGGCGTCTTCCTGACGGGCAACGCCCTCAAGCTCCTCGACGGGGGCTGGCTTCCCCTGCTGGTGGGCGCCGTGCTCATGACGATGATGTGGACGTGGCGCACCGGCTCCCTGTTCATCACCAGGGAGATCCACCGCGACCGACTCCCGCTGACCGACTTCCTCGGGACGCCCACGAACGGGTCGATGCAGCGCGTGCCGGGGACCGCCGTCTTCATGACCGGTACGCTCGGCGATACGCCCGGCGCCTTGCTGCACAACGTCAAGCACAACCGTGTGCTTCACGCGCACAGCCTGATCGTGACGGTCGTGACGGAGGACGTCCCGCGCATCGTCGGCGGGGAACGCGTCCGGGTCGAGCGTCTGTCGGAGGCGTTGAGCCGTGCCACCGTCCGTTTCGGCTTCATGGAACTGCCCGACCTTCCGGCGGCCTTGGCGGCCGCGGGCCTGGACTCGGGTGGGCTGTCCTACTTCCTGACCCGGCGCGTCCTCGTGGCGTCCGCCGAGACCGGGATGCCGGTGTGGCAGGACCGGATCTACATCGCGATGGCCCAGGCGGCCACGGACGCCTCGCGCTACTTCCGCATCCCCGTCGACCGCGCCGTGGAGATCGGGTCGCAGATCAGGATCTGACGACAATCGGCGTCGGGGCTCGCTCCTGGTCAATGTCCTCCTCCCCCGGGCGTGCCCGCGGAAGGTCACAGACCTGTCTCGTGACGGCGTTCACCGCATCTCGCCGGACGGGCCGCTGCCGCCCCTGCCAGGCGTGCGGTCAGACTTGCCGATGCGAGACCCTCGCACACGTCTCAAACGCTGAATGCATCCCCGAACTTCGGTGGCCGGTAGCCGCACCAATGATGGATGGAGGACCGACAAGACATCATCGTACAACCGCTGCCATGGGAACGTTTGCGACGAATTCCCGACCTGGGTGTGAACGATGATTAAATCCGCAGAAACCGTCTTTCCCGGCGGCACCGTAAGCTCCATGCGAGAGCACCGCGAGCCGTTGCGCGTCGCCTGGGCGTCACCCGGCACTACGGCGGTCGTGTACGAAGCGACGTTCGGTCCCAGCACTTCATGCCCAGCCCTGGTTTTCCGAAGACGAGAGGCAAACCGACCGTGATCAAGAGCCATCTCGATTGCGGCCATTCCACGAACGCCGAAGCGCCCGAGAGCCAGTGCGCCCCAATGGGCACCTCGTGAAGAACGGGTCCCGATACGATTGCCGTTGCTGATGCGGGTATCCGAGGGGATGGGTCCGATGCCGCCCGACACGCTGGCCCGATCACTGGTCCGTATCGCGATTGCCGCGGGCGGACCCGTGGCTTCCGTTTATTCCCGCGGTTGCGCGACGCGGTGGAAGGTGGACGGGTCCCCTGTCACCGAGGCCGATCTCGCGGCCGAACGCCTGATCCTGGAAAGGCTCTCCGCGGCGTTCCCGGGAATCCCGGTCGTCGCGGAAGAAAGCGTCGCGGCCGGGCACAGATCCGAACTTGGTCCGCGCTTCCTCCTCGTCGACCCCCTGGACGGGACCCGTGAGTTCATCGCGCAGCGCAACGAGTTCACGGTCAACGTCGCCATGATCGAGGATGGCAGGCCCATCGCCGGTGCCATCTACGCCCCCCTGCTCGGGCAGGCATGGTTCGGTGGAACATCGAGTTACACGGTCGCGGCCCCGCCCGGTTCGGAGGTCGCCGACCTGACCAGCGCTCGACGCATCAGGGTTCGCGTGCCACCCGACACGGGTCTCGTCGCGCTGGTCAGCCGCTCGCACGCGGATCCCGCGACCGAGTCCTACCTTTCGTGCCTGCCGCTGGCCGAGCGTCGTCCGATGGGGTCGTCCCTCAAGTTCTGCCGCGTCGCCGAGGGCATGGTGGACGTCTATCCCCGCTTGGGCGGCATCCGGGAATGGGACATCGCTGCGGGGCATGCAATCCTGCAGGCGGCTGGCGGGACCATGACGGCGCCGGACAGGGCGACACTGCGCTACGGCGACCCGACCGAGGGCTTTCGGCTGCCCGGGTTCCTCGCCTCAGGCGGGTTCAGCCTCCCGGCTTCCGATCCTGTCGTTGCCGCGTGAGGGAGAAGACGACAGGATCGCGTCCCTGGTCGTCGTCGGCTCGGCCTCCGCGGCGAGATGCTGCCAATCGATGTCCCCGCAATCGCGCCGGACCTGATCCATGAGCACCTCGGCGGTCGCGTCCGATGGGTCGTTCCGCCGGTCGGCGATCCGCGATGCCAGCAGCCCGGTGGTGGGCGCCTTAAGCCAGACGCCCTGGAACGCGACACCGGATTTCGCGGCTGTCGCCTCTATGGACGCGCGCTCGGAAGGCCGGTCGAACACAGCATCGGCGACGACCGCACACCCGGAGGACAAGGCTTGGCACGCCTCGTCCCGGAGGGAGGCGTAGACCGTTGCGGACACCTCCGGCAGATAGGCGGACGGGGGTAAGCGCGTCTCGGCTGAAACGCCGAAAGCAAGCTTGCGGATACGGTCGCTGTTGAGGATACGGGCGCCGGGCGGCGGACCGAGATGGGAAGCCACGCGGGCCGCCACGGTCGACTTGCCGGATCCGCTGAGGCCCCCGACAGCAAGCAACGTCGCGTTCGAAGGCGCCATCAGCGACAGCGCAAGGTCGTGATACGCCCGCGCCTCGATTAGCGTTCTTGCGGCTTTGCCCGGAGGCTGACCGGCCGCCTGGGCCGCCGTGACATGGGCACGGATGGCGGCGCGGATTGCCATGATGAAGGGCAAAGCTCCGATGCCGGCGGCCTCGTCCGTTTCGTCGAGGTAGCGATTGAACAGGAGATTGGCGAGGTCGCCCTGGTCGCGGTGCCAGAGATCCATCAGCAGGAAGGCGAGGTCGTAGAGGACATCGATGGTCGCGATGTCGTCGTCGAACTCGATGCAGTCGAACAGAGTCGGCACGTCGTCGACGAGGCAGATGTTTCGCAGGATGAGGTCGCCGTGACAGCGGCGCACCTTACCGGTCAGACGCCGCTTCTCCAGCATGGGAGCATGCCGTTCGAAGGCGCTTCGGAAGGCGGCGCGAAGGGCGTCCGCCGCCTCCTCCGGGACGAGCGCCACCGCGCGCAGCGAGCGGTCGTTCATGTCGAGGACCGCGGCGATTCCGGTTGCCCCGCCGTGATCGAGGCTGACCGCCGCACCGTGATGGAACTGCGCGATGCGGTGCGCGAGGTCGGTGATCAGTGCCGGGGTGAGCGCATCGCGCTGCGCCATGTCGTCGAGAATGTCGTGCTGCGCGAAACGGCGCATTTCCACGACCGCGTCGACGAGGAGACCGGTGCCGTCGAAGGCCAGCCGCCCGTCTGCCTCCCGGGTGATCCGGCGGACCCCGAGGTAGAGTGTGGGCGCCGTGCGGCGGTTCAGGACGAGTTCGGCCTCGCAGAAGGCCAACCGGCGCGCGGCTGTCGAGAAATCAAGGTAGGGAAAGCGAACGGGGCGCTTGAGCTTGAACGCACGGTCGCCGGCCATGAGGACGGTCGAGATGTGCGTCGTGATGGTGTCGACCGGAAGCCCCAGGAGGGCGGCCTCGCCTTTGAGGAAAGCGACGGTCTCGGCCTGATCCTCGATGGTCATGGACGCTTCACCGCGGTTGGTGGCGTCACGGTCGGCTCCGATCCCGAGCCGCGGACAGGAGTCCTCGACCGACGGCTCGACTTCATAATGATGAAACGGTCGCGCAACCAGCTCATCCAGGCCATTCCAAGCTCCCCCGCCATCCCTGGGCCTCACTCGGGTCAATGGGACATCAGGCAACAGACCGGGCTGTGATCGAGGAGGTTGCGCGTGACCCCGCCGAAAAACCATTCCCGAAGGCGGCTGTACCCGAAGGCCCCGCTGACGATCAGGTCAGCCCCGAAGCCCTCGGCGGCATCGAGGAGGGTTTCGGCCGTGCCGCCCCCGTTCGATGCCTTGAGGATTCCCGCGGCTTTCACACCGTGCAGGCCGAGAAAGGCCACGACGTCGTCCAACTCGACTCGGTCGCCGTCATCGGTGACCTGCATGACCTGGACCGCCTCGGCGAGCTTCAGCAACGGCATCGCGTCCGAGATCGCGCGGCGGCTCTGGAAGGTGTTCTTCCAGGCCACGACCACGCGGGACGCCGACAGCCGTTCCACGCCGCGCGGAACCACGAGCACGGGCCTGCCCACGGCCATCAGCGCGTCGCCAGGGCCCACGGCGGCCACCAAGTGGGGTCGGTCGTTCGTCCCCTGACGCCCGACCACGACGAGGTCGGCCGCCCGCGATTGCTCTGCAAGGAACGCGACGCTTTCCATGAGTTCGGAACGCCACTCGGTCCGCTCGGCCGGTTCGGACGCAAGGCGGAAGGCTTCCTCCGCCGCCTTCAGCTCATCGAGGGCCTTTTGGCGGATCTCTTCGACCCCGTATCCGGTCGGCACCGAGGTCTCGCCGAAACCCCGCGGGTAGTCCGGCCCCCAGGCCGCGACGCCAATGAGACGAGCATCGAGCCTTCGCGCGAGATGCGCCGCAAGCGTCACGCGTGGCGCCGCCTGCTCCCCGGGGTCAACGGCGACGATGATGCTGGGATACGACACGGGAGGGTTCCGGCAACGAAAGGGAGACCATGCCCGGGCATCGAGCGGTAATCGTTGATCCAGCACAAACCTATCCTCCGACGCAGCGGGCATCCGCAACGCGGGGGAGAAGCACGCGGACGTTGCCTCCCGTATCCCGGCATCGTCCTGGAAGCTGTGATCCATGCCGGGCAGGACCCGTTTCGCGGGGGAGCGGATCGGGGACACCGCGTTTGCGCTGGCTCAAAGACGTCTTCGGCCCGAACGGGCATCCCGAGCGTCCCGTATCCAATCGAGGCACGCCATCCATGACAGTCGCCAGCATCATGGTGTCCGTCGACCTCGCCGGCGACGCAGGCGCCCGGACATCCATCGCGGCCCATCTCGCGGACGCCTTTGATGCCCGGACGATAGGCATCGCCGCGCAGATGCCGGACCATGTCACGGCGCAGGTCGGACCGATGGGCGCCGCCGCGTTCCTTCCGGGCCTGACCGAACAGACCGTCCTCGTTGGGCTCGCCCGAGCACAGGACCTGTTCCGGGCGGCGGCCGGGAGCCGCAGCCGGGTCTCTTGGCGCTCCGCCGTCGAACCCGGGCTCGCCTACCTGGCAAGCCAGGCGCGGGCGGCCGACCTGATCGTGGTCGGTCAGAGGAACGCGAGCGAGGCGACCGGATGCATCAAACCGCTCGATCCTGCATCCGTCGTCCTCGCCGCGGGACGCCCGGTGCTCGTCGTGCCGTCCGGCATCGACTACCTCGAAGTCCGACGCGTGATGGTGGCTTGGAAGGACACGAGGGAAGCGCGCCGCGCGGTCTCGGACGCCCTGCCGATCCTGCGGTTGGCGAGGCGCGTCGACGTCGTCTCGGTCACGGGCGGCGACCAGACTTCCGGCGCCGCTGACGTGGCCGCCTACCTCTCGACGCACGGCATCGAAGCGACATCGTCCGAACATCCCTCGGAGGGCACGGGCGACGCGGATACCCTGCTGTACCTGGCATCGGAGCAAGCATACGACCTGATCGTCATGGGCGCCTATGGCCATGGCCGCTTGCGCGAGATGGTCCTCGGTGGCGTCACTCAAGATATCCTGCGGCACGCCCCGACCTGCAGCCTCCTGAGCCACTGATGGGCGAGCACGTCATGCCGGGCAGCGCGCCCCCCATAGTCGCGCGTGCCAAGGCTCAAGATGCCGGAAGGCCGCCCGCCGACGTCGCGGTCACTCAGCTCGCCCGTCAGTTGATGGAAGCGGGTCTTGAGGGACTTTCCGAACGCGAGCGGCGGGTGATCCTCCACATCGCGAAACGGCGTCACGTGTCCCGGGACGTGAACAGCGTCCTCGTCGAGCACCAAACGTTCGGCGAGCGTCTCGCGGACCGCGTCGCCCATTTCGGCGGCTCGTGGGGCTTCATCCTCGTGTTCACGGGGATGCTGGTCGCCTGGGTCGTGGTGAACACCGTCGTCCTCGGCCACGCGACCGGCTTCGACCCCTATCCCTACATCTTCCTGAACCTGATCCTGTCGATGGTCGCTGCACTCCAGGCCCCGGTGATCCTCATGTCGCAGAACCGGCAGGCTGCGCGGGACCGGGTGGCCGCCGGCCTGGACTACGAGATCAACCTGAAGGCGGAGGTCGAGATCATGGCCCTGCACGACAAGCTCGACCGAATCCGGATGGAGCGTCTCGAAGGCGTCCTGGCCGCGCAATCGACGCAGATCGAAGCCATCGCCAAGGCGGTCGGCATTGCCCCGGCAATGCCGGTCACGGATTAACGTGCACGCGCGGCGGCGGCGGACGTCTCGCCTCTCCTGCCTCCCAAGTCAGCCGCCCTCGCCATTCCTTGGTTGGACCGGCTCCGACCGGTCGGCGGCTGTGGCGATACCCATCTCCCCATGTCGTCCAAGCCGTCCAAGCCGTCCAAGCCGTCCAAGCCGTCGCGCGACGGTGGATCGCGCCGCATCGACGGCGAGCGCCGCGGCCGCCATGGTGTGGGGCTCGGCGGCCCTTCTCATCGCGTGACGGGCCACGCTGGCAGCGAGGTCGTCGGTCTCACCTGCCATCGCCTCCAGCTTGCCTCGGTCGGTTTCCCCACGGGCGTTCGAGCGGATCTCCAGGAGGCGCAAAGTCGCCACCTCGATGCGTTCGCGCCGGATGCGCCCGATCCGCTGGCGGAACCACGCCGCGACCGAGCCGAGGCCGCCGCCGAAGATGGCGACGAGGTAGATCCAGCTCTCATAGCGCTCAATGAAGCTCTCCTGCTCGCGCTCGTAATAGTCGATGGCCCCCGGGTGAATGGGCAGGCGCGCGCTGGTCGCCCCAACGGTTGTGTCGTAGGCTGGATGGGTGACGTCGTCGGCCGCGGGGGTCGCCTCGGCCAATGCGGCACGCATCTCGAACAGGTGCTGGGTGACCTCGGCGGCAATGCTTCGGGACAGCGTCGCGGGCCATCAACCGGTAGGACGCCCCCACGGTCGGTATGTCCTCGGCCGGCAGGAGCGGGGCACCATCGAAGAGCCCGGCGGGTACGGTGACGGCCTGGAGGCGCGGCATGCGTGCCAGGGTCGAGGCCACGTGGGATGCGCCGAACAGCGCCACCGCCGCGTTCGCGTCGGCGTCGCGCACAATCCCCACGAGGCGGCGCGCGGCGGGGGATGTCGGCGTCGTCAGCAGGATCACGGCGCCGATGCGCCCATCCGACAGGGCGCGTCCGAGATCGGCCTCCTCGACCGGGACCAACGCCACCGTCCCGGCGGGGACGGGTCCGCCCGGTACGCCGTCCACAAGGCTCAGGCCATGTCGCTCCACGAGGCTTCGCACGAGTTCGTGGTCGGCCTTGCGGGGTGCCAGGATGCCGAGCCGTTCCCCCCCCAGCGCGGGAAACCCGTCGATGCCGGATTGCTGGGGCGCGACGACGAGCGTCGCCTGCTCTCGCAGGACCGCCAGGGTCAGCGCGTTCCGGGGCATCAGGACGTCCGGGCGGACGACCGCCAGGTCGGCCCTGCCGTCCCTGAGCGCCTCCGCGCTCTCGCGCACGCCGCCGTAGGAGACCAGCCTCAACCGGATGGCCGCCTTGCTCCCGGCCAGGGCGTCCGCATAGGCACGCAGCAAGGCGGGCTCGCTGCCGCCCTTGGGCGCGACCGCGACCACGAGCGTCGTCGGGTGCGTGAGGTAGAAGTACAGCCCGCCGACCGCGGCCGCGATCAGCGCCGGCATGCAGAGCAGGATAACGCGCCAAGCCGGCGACCTCGACTGCCGCAATGAACCTACCCCCCGGCCGCCCCACGGGCCTCATTGTGGAGGTGGTTCGCTCCGGTCGGCTTTGCGAGGCGGTTGGACGAATGTCTCGCCTGTCCGCCGCGGACCCTGACGAGCCCCTCAAACCCCCGTTATCGTTTCATCGTACCCCGGTCACGGGGTGGGCTCGGATATCCCTGCAGACCCAAGTCCGGAAGGAGGCCGGTAATCGTCGAGGATCTCGCTTTCGAGCGCTCGGCGCTGGAGGTCCTCAAGTTCGGGGAGGATGTCGTTGTCCGAAGCGTCGTGCGCCGAGACCAGCCGGACCCCGGCGGTCCTCGTCTCGAACGTGACCAGGACCTCGGCCTGGGCGTACTGGTCCTGAGGGTCGATGCAGGCGTGCCTCGGCATGGTCGATCCTGTGGTGGCGCCAATCGGTCGAGGCGGTGGTGCCTCGACCCGCAGAGGGTGGGCTGATGCCCCGTTTCGTCATTTCGTGGGTTTGGTGGACCCGGTGACGATGTCCTCGTCGGAGAAGCGGATCATCCCTCCGGCGATCACGAGCTTGTCGCCTTTCTCCACCGAGCGGCCGTATCCGGACCCCGCGACGCGAAGCTCGCAGCCCTCCTTGCACTCGACTTCGGCCGAGGCCCCTGCCGCCAGCTTCTGGGTCGCCTGGGCCTCGCCCTTGTCCACCGTGAGGGTATGTTCGCCCTTGTCCTGATTGGTCACTGTGATCGCGAGCGCCGGGGTGGCGACCAGGATCGTGCAGGCCAGGAAAGCAGCCGTGATCGGGGTAAGTCTCATGTCTCGTCTCCGTCCGTAGGCGTGATGCCGTCGTGACGAGGATGTAGGGTCCGGCTGCCGCAACCCTCCCTGCAAACACTGCCATCGGCTGGAGTGATTTCGCGGACTAGCTATTCGAATTTGCGCAGCCGCCGTGACCAGCGTCGACGATTCCCGTTCCATGGGGATTGCGAGGCGGGCGTCGCCTCCCTCACGACCTGGGCGTTCGTCATCGAAGTCCCGCCTCCGGCTCTCGACGGGAAGGTTTCGACCTCCCGGTGCGATCAGCGCTCAAGGGACTTCAGATAGGCTAATACGTCAGTGATCCGGTCGGGTTCGAGCTGGAACTCCGGCATGGTCGGATGTCCGGTGGTGATGCCCTCCGCCAGGGCCTCGCCGAGGTCCTCGACCGGATACTTCGTGCGAAGGTCCCGGAACGCCGGCGCGATGGCCAACGGGCTCGCCCCGATCCGTCCCACGGCATGGCAGGTGGCGCAGTTCACCCCGACGAAGGTCTTGCCGCGTTGGACCTGTCCGTCGGTAGCCGCCGCCATGGTCTCCATGAGGCCGGTGAGGAGAAGCATCGATAACGCAAGGCGCATGGACACGTGAGGGCTCCGGTTAGGTGAGGCGTGGGATCCAGCGAGGGCCATCTGCACAACGGGCCGGGACGCATTCACGAACGAGCCTGCCGCCGTACCGACACCGGGGCTGCGAGGCCTCAAGACCTCTGGATTTCGGGACCGGTCTCGTACTCGACGACATCCCTCACCATCCGCAGGTCGACCGAGGCGGTGGTCGTCCTCGCCGGATTTGGTGTGAAGGCATGCTCCGCCCAGGCCCAGTCGCGGACCTGCGGCAGGTCCTCCCCGGTGCGGCAGACGTGCTCGCGGTGCAGCGCCAGCAGGTCGCGCAGTTCCTCCTCGGCATGCTGTACCGCCGGGCCAAGCCCGGACGACCACCTCAGGGCGGCGAGCGCGAGGTGGTAGCGGTCGAGACCGTTCAGCACCGCCATGTCGAAGGGGGTCGTCGTCGTCCCCTCCTCGACGAAGCCGTGGACGTGGACGTTCGCATGGTTGGTGCGCCGGTAGGTCAGGCGATGGATCAGCCACGGATAGCCGTGGTAGGCGAACACGACCGGCCGGACGCGGGTGAACAGGCTGTCGAAGGTGGCGTCGTCGAGCCCGTGCGGGTGCATGTCGGGCGACGGCAGTTTCATCAGGTCGACGACGTTCACCACCCTGATCCGGATCTCCGGGATGCGGTCGCGCAGCCACTCGACGGCCGCCAGGGTCTCCATGGTGGGCACGTCCCCGGCGCAGGCCATAACCACGTCGGGTTCGGTCGTGCCGTCGTTCGAGGCCCATTCCCAGACCCCGATGCCCGCCGCGCAATGCCGGGCCGCCTCGTCCACGCCAAGCCACTGCAGGGCGGGCTGCTTGCCGGCGACGACCACGTTGATGCGGTCGTGGGTGCGCAGGCAGTGGTCCATCACCCAGAGCAGGCAGTTGGCGTCCGGCGGCAGGTACACCCGCGCCGTGTCGCCCTTCTTGTTCGCGACGAAGTCGATGAAGCCCGGGTCCTGGTGGCTGAACCCGTTCTGGTCCTGGCGCCAGACGTGCGATGTCAGCAGGATGTTGAGCGAGGGCACGGGCTTGCGCCAGGCCAGGGCGCGGGACGCCTTCAGCCACTTGGCGTGCTGGTTCACCATCGAATCGACGATGTGGATGAAGGCCTCGTAGCAGGCGAAGACGCCGTGCCGGCCGGTGAGGAGGTAGCCTTCGAGCCAGCCCTCGCAGAGGTGCTCCGAGAGCACCTCCATCACCCGACCCTGGCGCGCCTGGTGTTCGTCGGTGAGAAGGATGGCGTCGCGCCAGACGCGGTCGGTGACGTCGAAGACGGCATCCAGCCGGTTGGAGAGGGTCTCGTCCGGACCCATCAGGCGGAAGTTGCGGGCCTCGGCGTTGAGGGCGAGCACGTCGCGGAGGTAGCGGCCGAGCACGCGGGTGCCCTCGGCGATGGCCGTCCCATGGGACGGCGTCGCGATGGCGTAAGCGGCGAGATCGGGCAGGCGGAGCGGCCGCGGATCGCGTCCGCCGTTGGCATGGGGGTTGGCACTCAGCCGCCGGTCGCCGCGCGGGTGCAGGGCGGCGAGGGCAGGCATGAGGCGGCCGGCATCATCAAAAAGCTCCTCGGGCCGGTAGGAGCGCATCCAGGTCTCCAGGAGCGCGAGGTGCTCCGGCTTCTCCCGCAGGGCGGCGACCGGGACCTGGTGCGACCGCCACGTCCCCTCGACGGGCTTGCCGTCGACCGTCTTCGGCCCGGTCCAGCCCTTCGGGCTTCGCAGCACGATCATCGGCCAGGCCGGCCGGCCGACGTCGCGGTGCGGGGCGGCCTCGCGGATCTCGGCGATCCGGTCGAGGGCGTAGTCGAGGGCCGTCGCCATGGCCTGGTGCATCGGGCCGGGCTCGTCGCCCTCCACGAAAAGTGGCTCGTAACCGTAGCCAATCAGCAAGCTGCGCAACTCCGCCGCCGGCATCCGCGCGAGGATCGTCGGGTTGGCGATCTTGTAGCCGTTGAGGTGGAGGATCGGCAGGACGGTGCCGTCGCCGACGGGGTCCAGGAACTTGGAGGCGTGCCAGGAGGCGGCGAGCGGTCCGGTCTCGGCCTCGCCGTCACCGACCACGCAGGCGACGATCAGGCCCGGGTTGTCGAGGGCCGCGCCGAAGGCATGGATCAGTGAGTAGCCGAGCTCGCCGCCCTCGTGGATGGAGCCGGGGAGTTCCGGCGAGGCGTGGCTCGGGATGCCGCCCGGGAACGAGAACTGCCGGAACAGGCGGCGCATCCCATCCGTGCCGGGGCAGACGTCCGGGTAGACCTCCCCGTAGGTCCCTTCGAGCCAGGCGTTGGCCACCAGGCCAGGCGCGCCGTGCCCCGGGCCCCACACCGCCATCATGTCGAGGTCGCGCAGGACGATGGTCCGGTTGAGGTGGGCGTAGATGAAGTTCAGGCCCGGCGTCGTGCCCCAGTGGCCGAGCAAACGCGGCTTCACGTCCGGCAGGGAGAGGGGCTCGCGTAGGAGCGGGTTGTCGAGCAGGTAGATCTGGCCGACCGAGAGGTAGTTCGCCGCCCGCCAGTACGCGTCGATGGCGTCCAGTCCGGTCGGTCCCAGGGGGCCAGGCACGAAATCGAGGCGGGACGGCTTATGGCCGAGATCCTGGACGACGTCAGGCTTCGGATCGCTCGCGACAGGCATTCTGGATTCCCGGGCTTTGCAGGACGACGCAGGCGTTTTCGATGGATGTCGTCGCATCCCTCGGTGCCCGGTTCTTTGATCTGGATCACGCCGCGCCTGCACGAGCCGTGGCACTCGGGACCTCGCCCGGAGATGCGCATGATCCTCATCCTCAATGCCGGCTCGTCCAGCCTGCGCTGCGCCCTGTTCCGGGACGGCCAGGACGCTGCCGTCTGGCGCGTTCACGTGGCCGGGATCGGCAATGCCCTGAAACTGACGGTCACGGGTGGGCTCGACCTCGCAGACGATCCACCGCCCGATGGCGACCTCGATGCGGTCGTCGGCTGGCTCATGGCGCGCATGCTGCGCCTGCCCGACCTCCGCCTGCGGGCGGTCGGGCACCGGATCGTCCATGGTGGCACCCGGCACGTCGGCCCCGCTCGCGTCGACGAAGGTCTGATCGCCGAGTTGGAAGCGTTGGCGCCGTTTGCCCCGGGGCACCAACCACAGGGGCTCGCCTGCATCGCCGCCGTCGGCGGGGCGTGGCCCGACCTGCCGCAGGTTGCCTGCTTCGACACCGCATTCCACCGAACCCAGGACCGCCTCGCGCAAATCGAGGCGATCCCGCGCGGCCTGACCGAGGACGGGCTCCCGCGCTTCGGCTTCCATGGCCTGTCGTACGCCCACGTCGCACGCATGCTACCCCGCCTCATCGGCAAGACGGCGAAGGGTCGTATCGTCGTCGCCCATCTCGGCCACGGCGCCAGCCTCTGCGCCATGGCGGACGGACGCAGCGTCGCCACAACGATGGGGCTTACGACCCTGGGGGGCCTGATGATGGGCACCCGGTCCGGCACCGTCGATCCCGGCCTCGTACTCCACCTGATCCAGTCGCGGGGCATGACCGCATCCGAAGTCGCCGACCTGCTCGAACGGCGCTCCGGCCTTCTCGGCGTCTCCGGCATCAGCGACGACGTCCGTGTCCTGGAGGCCAGCGAGGCCCCGGAGGCGCGTGAGGCCCTCGACCTGTTCGCCTACCGGATCGCGCGAGAGACCGGCTCCCTTGCCGTTGCCCTCGGCGGCCTGGATGCCCTCGTCTTCACCGGCGGCATCGGGGAGAACGCGGCGGCCATCCGAGCCGATGTCTGCGGAAGGCTGGCCTGCCTCGGTCTCGACCTCGATCCGGGGCGGAACGACCGAGGCTGCACGCGGATCGAGCGGGTTGGCGCGACGATCCCGATCCTGGTCATGCCGGCCGACGAGGAGCGGGAGATCGCCCAAGAGACGGAGGGCCTCGTCGGCACCCGAATGACCGCCTCCCCATCACCCCCATCGTAGTCGCCACATACGCTTGGCGATCCGTTGGCATCACCGGCGGTCAGAACGCGATGCGCCTGTCGGCTCAAACCACCCGGCAGGCGAGGATCTTGTCGATGCGGCGACCGTCGAGGTCGACCACCTCAAAGCGCCATCCCCCGGCATCGAAGGCGTCCCCGACAGCAGGTATCCGTCCCAGTTGGAAGATCACGTACCCCGCCAGCGTGGTGAACTCGTCGGAATCGGGGATTTCTGTGAATTCGAGACGCTCGAACGCCTGGCGCGCCGGCATCATCCCGTCGATCAGCAGCGACCCGTCTGCCCGCTCGACCACATCGGGCTCCTCCCCGTGCTCGGGAATGTCGCCGGCGATGGCCTCCAGCAGGTCGGTCTGGGTGACGATGCCTTCGAGGCTGCCGTACTCGTCCACCACCACGGCCATCCGCATCGGCTGGCTCTGAAAGGTCTCCAGCACCGCCAGGATGGTCATGCTCTCGTGGACGACGATGGGCGGCTGCGTGGCGCCCCCGATGTCGATCTCCTTGCCGTCGAGCATCTGGTCGAGCAGGTCCTGCTTACGCACCACCCCGACGATCTCGTCGACTACGGCGCGGCTGACCACGACCTGTGCGTGGTCGCAATCCCGGATGGCCTTGAGGACCACGTCCCGGGCATCGTCGACGTCCAGCCAGAAGACCTCGTGGCGCGGGGTCATGATGTCCCGGACCTTGCGCTCGCCGATGGAGAAGATGCGCTCGACCGCCTCCTGTTGGGCCTCCTGGATGAGGCCCCCCTCCTGGCTCGCCTGGATGAGAAGGTTGAGCTCGGCGGTCGAATGCAGCGAGCCCTCGCCATGCCCGGGCTGGAGGCCGCACAGGTGCAGAACGCCGTTGCCGAGCGCGTTCAGGAACAGGATGGCCGGTCGGAAGACGAGGAGGAACAGCCCAAGGGGACGGACGATGGCCAGCGCCGTCTGCTCGCTTCGCTGAAGGGCGAGGCTCTTCGGGGCGAGCTCGCCGAGGACGATGTGCAGCGAGGTGATGATGGCGAAGGCGATGACTACTGCGACCGTGTGGGAAGCCACCGTACCGAGGCTGTCCGGCAACCATGACAGGGCGGGCTCGATGAGGTGGGCGAGGGCCGGCTCGCCGACCCAGCCCAAGGCCAGGGAGGACAGGGTGATGCCGAACTGCGTCGCCGCCAGGTAGGCGTCGAGGCGGTCAGTCGCCCGCTGCAGGGCGGTGGCGTTCGCCTGCCGCTCCGAGACCAGCTCGGCGACGCGGCTTCGGCGGACCGAGACCAGTGCGAACTCGGCCGCCACGAAGAAGCCGTTGGCGAACACCAGGACCAGGACCGCGAGCAGTCCCAGCGCGGTCGACCATGCACCGTCGGAAATCGTCATACCCCTTTTCGAATGAAGGTCCGGACGTAGCGGCCCGACGCGATTCCCGCCTAATCGGAGAGGCGGGACGCCATCGCTAGCCGATGGGCCGGAACCAGGCCTGCCCGAGTTTGACGAGCTCGATCACGACGAACGGAGCGAACGCCCCCAACCCGACGACGCCCCAATCGGCCGTCGTCAACGGCACCGTGCGCAGCACCTGCATGAGCGGGGGGAAGTACACCGCGGCGAGTTGCAGGCCGACGCAGGCCGCCGTTGCCCCCCAGAGCCAGGCATTCGTGAACAGGCTCGACGTCAGGGCGGACCGTCGCTGCGAGCGGGCGCTGAAGGCGTGGACGACCTGGGTCATGGCGAGGGTCATGAAGGCGATGGTGACCGCGTGCCGAAGTCCCTCCTCGCCGACGCCGTACCACTCCATCCCAACAGCGAAGGCGGCGAGCGTGCATCCCCCGAGGAGCAGTCCCTGCCAGACGATCAGCCAACCGAAGGCCGGCGTCATCAGGGCCTGCTTCGGGTCGCGTGGCGGTCGCGCCATCACGTCGGGATCGGACGGCTCCAGCGCGAGCGCCATCGCCGGGAAGATGTCCGTGACGAGGTTTAGCCAGAGGATCTGCATCACGCCGAGCGGCATGGGCCACCCGATCATGACGGCGGCGAACACCGTGACGATCTCGGCGAGGTTGCAGGAAAACAGGTAATGGATGAAGCGCAGGATGTTGCTGACGATGACCCGGCCCTGCTCGACCGCGCCGACGATTGTCGAGAAGTCGTCGTCAGTGATGACCATGTCGGCGGCGTCCTTGGCCACCTCGGTGCCTCTGATCCCCATGGCGATGCCGATATCCGCCTTGCGCAGGGCGGGAGCGTCGTTGACACCGTCGCCGGTCATGGCGACCACGTTCCCGCGCCGCTGCAGGGCATCGACGATCCGTAACTTGTGTTCGGGTGATACTCGGGCGAACACGGCGGCGTCCGCCACCATGGCGAGCCAGCCGGCGTCGTCGAGACCGGCCAGGTCCCTGGCGTGGATGGTCTTGAGGGCGGTCCCGTCCGGGGCAACGTCCAGGCCGAGCTGGCGTGCGATCACGGCCGCTGTCGCCTCCTGGTCGCCGGTGATCATGACGGTGCGGATGCCCGCGGCGCGGCAGGTGGCGATGGTGGCCCTGACGCCCTCCCGCAGCGGGTCGCCCATCCCGACGAGCCCGACGAAGGTGAGGTCGCGCGTGAGGTCCGCCTCGACGAACCCTAGGGGCAGCACGCGATGGGCCAGCCCGAGGACGCGCAGCGCCGAGGCCGCGAGCGCTTCGTTCGTGGATTCGATGCGCGTACGTTCGGCTGGCAAAGACGATGCTATGCCGTCGGATCCCAGGACCGACGCGCTGGCTTTCATCACCTCCGCTGGCGCGCCCTTCACGTAGGCGACGTGCGTGCCCTCGGGCGTCACGTGCACCGTCACCATCAGCTTGGTGTCGCTGTCGAACGGGATCTCATGGGTTCGCGGATAGGCCCGTGCTGAGTCGGCGAGGTCCAGCCCGGCCTTCTCCGCCGCAACGATGAGCGCGGCCTCGGTGGGATCCCCGAGGGCCGTGGCAGCCTCTCCTGACCTGTCCACCCTGGCATCGTTGCACAAGGCGCCGATGCGCAAGGCGAGCCTCAGGGGCTCGTCCTGCCCGATGTCGACGGCTTCCCCGTCGAGGCTGAACCCACCCGCCGCCGCGTACCCCACCCCGGTCACCTCGAAGCGACGCGTGGCGACGTCGTAGGCCCGCACCGTCATCTCGTTGCGGGTGAGCGTGCCGGTCTTGTCGGTGCAGATCACCGTGGTGGACCCGAGGGACTCGACCGCCGGCAGCCGGCGGACCAACGCGTTCATGCGGGCCATGCGCTGCATGCCGATGGCGAGCGTCATCGTCGTCACCGCGAGAAGGCCCTCGGGCACGGCGGCGACGGCGAGCGAAATGCCGACCTCGACCATGTAGAGGAGCGCGTTGCCCCTGAGCCACCCGACCAGGATGATGACGAGGCAGAGGGCAAGGACGATGACGAGGAGGGCGCGGCTGAGCTCGGCGAGCTTCGCCTCCAGCGGTGTGCCGTGCTCGGCGACCCCCGCGATCAGCGCTCCGATCCGGCCGATCTCGGTGCGCGGGCCCGTGGCGGTGACAATGAAGCGACCGCGGCCGGCGGTGACCGTCGTGCTCCGGTAGACCATGCTCGTCCTGTCGCCCAGCGCCGCCCCGTGGTCTAGGACCGGGTCGGAGGACTTGGCGACGGGAAGGGACTCCCCTGTCAGCGCGGCCTCGTCGACCTGGAGGCGCGCCTGCTCGACCAACCGCCCGTCGGCATGCACGCGGTCACCCTCCGAGAGGAGCACGACGTCGCCGGCGACGAGGTCGGCCGTCTCGACCTGGTGGTCCCTGCCGTCCCGGACGACGCGGGCGAGCGAGACGGCCTGCTTGCGCAATCCGTCGAGGGCGGCGGCGGCCTTCCGTTCCGTGACGAAGCCGATGCCGGCGTTCAGCAGGATGACGACGAGGATGGCCAGTGCCTCGACGCGTTCACCGAGCGCCAGGGCGACGCCGCCGGCGGCGATCAGCAACGCCACCATCAGGCTCTGGAACTGATGCAGGAGGATTTTCAGCGCGGAGGCGGGCGCGGCCTTCGCGAGCGTGTTGGGTCCGTCGCGCGCCAGGCGCTCCGACACCTCGGCGTCGCTCAACCCGTAGGAGACGTTTGTGCCCAGGTCCCTTGCCGTCTCCGCGACCGAGTGTATCGGGAAGGGTATCACCAGCCCGGTCATGCTAGCATCAGGCGGTCGACCACCGCTCGCACTCCTGGTGCGGACCAGGCCGCTCGTTCGGCGACCTCGCGCTCGTGCCAGGCGTTCACGAAGCCTTCCAGGGTGACCTCGTCATCGACGACGGAGACCTGGATCGCATCGCCGTCCAGCTTGGCGTTCCGCTTCAGGGCCGCGAGGATCTTGGCCTTCACGTCGACCGCCTCGGCAGGGGGACGCACGGCGAGCAAGTTGAGCACGTCGGTCACGCCCGACAGCCTCCGGATGTCTGAGGCGGCGGCGACGCTCTGGAAGTAGTACGGGACGGACCCGTTGAGCGTGACGGCGCCCAGCTCGACCTTGACCTGGATGCCATGGGCCTGGATGCGCGAGTCCCAGGCGAGGACGTTCAGGACGCGTCCGGCGATCTCGACGTCGCCGGTCCTTTCCGTGTCCGGCCCGCGCACTTCGAGCGCCTCGGTAATGGCGCGTACGCCGCGCACCCTCTGCACGACCTTCTCGGCCGCGATCCTCTCGGCATAGGTCCCGACGCATCCGGACAGGCTGACGACGCCGTCATCCACGGCGACCCCGATATGCGCCGCGCCGACGCTCGGGTCGAAGTCGAGTTCGTCGAGGATGTGCTGTCGAAGCAGGGTGTCGTCCATGGTGATGCTCCCAGGTCGGCTGCGTGCCGATCCGACCGGGGACCTTCGTGAACGCGTGGGCGCCCTCGGTCTTTGCGCAGGATCAAAACGAAGCGACTGCTCAGGCTGCGACCAGTGATGGCAACGAGATAAGCCGGATGCTGATCGAGGCTCCGACGCCGAGGGTTCGCCGGCTGGGCCCGACCGAAACGACCATCGCGTCACCGCCCCTCAGGGTCGCGTCGAGTACGTTCCTCACGGGATCCACGGTGACGACAAGGTCTCGGCCCCGCCACTGCACCGGGAAGGAAAGCCTGGTCCAACCGGCCGGCAGCCGGGGCTCGAACGAGAGGCCGTCGGACCGGACCACGAGACCGGCGAACCCGAAGATCGCCACGAGCCAGATGCCGCCCAAGGCCGCGATGTGGACGCCGCCGGCAATGGCTACGTGGCTGTCGCCGAGATCGATGGCGGAGGTATCGCGAAGGTAGCCGAGCGCCACCTCCGACCGTCCCAACCGGGCGGCGGCGACACCGTGCAGGGCGCGGCTGAGGGAGCTGCCGTGGCCGCAGCGCGGGGCGTAGTGGTCAAAGTTGACCGTCCCCGCGTTGCCCGGGAACTCATCGGGGAGCAGGGCGAGCAAGGCGACGACATCGTCCTGCTTGACCACCTGCGAGGCCTGGGTGCGCTCGCGCCCGAGGACGACGTCCATCGGCACGGAGCGCCCGGCGTAGGCCGAGAGGTCGATAGGCTCCAGGTCGGAGTATCCCTCGAACTGCTCGAACAGGCCGGTTTCCGGATCAAGCCCGGTCGCCATCGCCGCGGCGGTCGTGCGCCAACCCTCCAGTTCGTCGGCGGACAGGCCGAGGCGTGTCGAGAGCCTAGCCCACCGGTCCGGCCAACGCTTGCCCATCAGCGCCGCGATGTCCAACCCGCGACGGAGGTTCCAGCGCGCCATAACGTTGGTGAAGGCGTTGTCGTCAATAGTCTCGTGGTACTCGTCCGGTCCGATCACTCCTCGGATGTGGTGGAGGCAATCGGCTTCGAGGCCCGCGCGGCTCCACCAGAACCGCGCCGTCTCCAGGATGATCTCGGCGCCGGCCTCCAGCAGGAACGCCGTGTCTTCGGTCGCCCGCCAATACTGCCAGACGGCGTAGGCGACGTCGGCGCTGACGTGCTGCTCCTGGGTGCCGCATAGGATGTCGACGATCTTGCGGTCTGGACCGACCACCTGGGCCGGGGTCGCCTCGTCACCGGTGTCGGCGGATTCCCAAGCGTAGAGCGCACCGCGCCACCCCATTTTGGCGGCCTTGGCCCGTGCCGCGTTGAGGGTGCGGAAGCGGTACGTCAGGAGGTCGCGGGCAGCCTGCGGCCACGTCATCGCGTAGAATGGCAGCAGGAAGATCTCGGTGTCCCAGAAGACGTGGCCGAGATAGTCGTCGCCCGTCAGGGCGCGGGCGCCGATGGACACGCGCTCGTCACCGGGGTCAGCCGCGCCGTTGAGATGGAAGACGGCGAACCGCAACGCCCTCTGCGCCTCTGGGTCGCCGTCGACGACGACGTCGCTGCGGTCCCATCGCTCGCGCCAGGCGGTCTCGTGGCGTTCGAGGAGACCGCGCCACCCGAGCCCTGTCGCGACGGCGAGGTCGGAGCGGGCGCGTCCGCCCGGATCGTCGACGGGTTCGTCGCCGCGCGCCACGGCGAGGATGCGTTGGAGCACGACGGTCTGGCCGGCCTGGACGCGCAGGCTCCAGGACCACCTGCCGGCGATTCGGACGGTGGGGAGTTGCGTCCGTCCATCGATGACCACCGCGGCATCGATGGCGATGGCCAGGGCCTTGCCGGATTGCCGCGTGCGCCAGACACCGAGGTCGGGGTCCGCCGTGACCGGGATGAGAAGGGGTGACGCCTCACCGGACGTCACGTCGAGGGTGATCTCACCCATACCCCGCTCGACGGCGAGCTCGATCAGTTGCAGGACGATGCCGCGCATATCCAGCGAGACAAGGCGAAGCGTGGATAGGCGGATGTCGAGGACCGCCCCGGGGGGCTGCCGGACCTGGGTAAGCAGGACGCCACGTCGCATGTCGAGGGTCACGTCGCGGGACGACGGGTCGGGGCAGGCGAGGTAGGGGCCGTCCGGCAAGCCGATGCGAAGCTGGAGCCAGTCGGGTGCTGGAAGGCGTTCGGGGATCGGGGCGCCCACGAGGGCCGTGTCGAACAATCCGGCGACGTAGGTGCGCGGAGGGAGCGTCCGGCACGCCCTGAGATCCGTCGCGAGTGCACCCCGGAGGCCGAGGAAGCCGTTGCTGATCGCGAAGCGGGTCTCGAAGCTGCTCTCGCGCAATGGGTCGTACCCGACCTCGCTGAGCAGCCAGGCCGGGTCGGCGGTCGGACGGAATGCATGGTTCATCGGGCGTGGTCCTGTCATGCGGCGGGCCGGTGCTTGGTGGATGCCGCCCACTCGGGGATGAGGACCTCATCAAGGCTCGCCACCACGCGCTCGGCGCCGACGGCGCGCAGCCCATCGGCGTCGTCGAGCCTTGCCACGCCGAGGGTGGCCATGCCGCCGGCAAGCGCCGCGGCGATGCCGGCCGGGGCGTCCTCGACCACGATGCACCGGGTCGGGTCGACGCCGAGTTCCGCGGCCGCCAGCAGGAAGATCCCGGGATCGGGCTTTCCGCGCGGAAGGTCTCGGCCGCAGACCGTGACGGCGAAGGCGTCGAACAGCGTCCCGCCGGGATCGAGGGCGACCGTGCGCATCATCGATTCCGCATTCCTGGACGACGAGGCTGCGGCGATGGGCCAGCCGTCCGCCCTCAGCCTGCGAACGAGGCGAAGCGCGTCCGGGAATGCGACCACCCCCTCCGTCCCGATAAGGTGCTCCAGGCATCGCTGCTTGGCCGCGGCATAGGCCTGAGCCACATGGTCGGCGTCTGGCACCCCCAGTGCGACCAGGGCGGAGCGTGCTCCGTCCCGCCTCGACCTGCCGGCCACGTCGGCCTGATACATCGCGGTGGTGAAGCGTCCCGGGTCGGCAATGCCATGGAGCGCGTCGCGCCAGGCACGCTCGTGGGGCGAAGCGAGCAGGACCCCGTCGACGTCGAAGATCCAGGCGTCGAGCCGCATCCTCGGTACGGCGACGCCCGCGACGGTCCTCAGGATACGAGCCACATGAGGCAGACGACGGCCGCCGATCCAATGACGGCGAGCCCCAGCATGCGGAAGCTTTCCGCCAATGGGTCGAGCGTCGCCGATACAGGTTTCACCTGTACGTTGGCGGCATCGGTCCACGATGCGATGTGCGTGTTCATGGCCGCATTGCCCTTCGATTGCCGGTCGTAACTGGTTCGACCGATCCCGACGCGAAGATGGCCGCATCATCCCGACCGATCCTTGCGCTGGATCAAGGATCGGGCCCGCCGCACCGCCTACGTTGGCCGGATGCTGGGACACGCCTCGACGTGGACGCCGGACAGCCTTTCACGGGGTAGGTCGCAAGCCGTCCCTGGCATCGTCCAAGCAAGCACGTCCCAGGAGACCATCATGTCCCACGACACCAGCTTGCAGCATCGCGTCACCGCCGAACTGATCTGGGATCCGGCGGTGACCTCCTCGGAAATCGGCGTCACGGCCAAGGACGGCGTGGTCGCCCAGTCCGGTCAGGTCGAAACCTACTACGAGGAGATCGCCGCCGAGGCCGCCGCCTGCCGCGTCAGGGGCGTGAGGGCCCTCGTTCAGGAGATCGAGGTCGTGGTGCCCTATGCCCGCAAGCGGTCCGACGAGGACATCGCCACGACCGCCATCGCCCGTCTCGCCTGGAACGTCGTCGTGCCGCCGGACCGCGTCTTCGTGAAGGTCTCGCAGGGCACCGTCACCCTGACCGGCGAGGTCGACCACCACTTCGAGGCCGAGGTCTCCGAACGGGAGATCCGACAGCTGTCGGGCGTCGTCGCGGTGAACAGCCGCATCGCAGTCAAGCCGCAGGTCGACCTCGAGGCCGTCAGCGACAGCATCAGCGAGGCGCTGGATCGCTCGTGGCTGTTCGACCCGAAGACCGTGACCGTCAAGGCGGATGGCGGGACCGTCTACCTCGGCGGAACCGTCCGCTCGATGCAGGAGCGGCGCGAGGCGGTCGGCGCGGCCTGGGCGTCCCCTGGCACCACGGCGGTCGAGAACCGCATCAGCGTTGTCTGAGCGGCGCGACGCCCATGCCGGTCCTCACCGGCCCGACAGTGGGCTTGAGTCCCGAAAAAGGAAATCGACCATGAGCAAGCCCCACCACGAGCACGGCCGGTCCCCGAACGGCGAGGATGCCTGCGTCGATGACGGTCGCCGCATCGAGGGTGCCACCGACGAGATCTTCTCGCGGGCCCATGTCGCTGTGCAAGACGTCGCGGACCAAGCGACGCACCTGGCGCAGGCTGCCCTGGAGCGTGGAGAAGCCGGTGTTCACAAGGTCGAGCAGTCGAGCCGCGGCGGGCATTCCCACGGAGGCCGACATCGCGGGACGTCTCCCTTCGCCACCGCGTTGGCCGTCGGCGCTATGGGCTACGCCATCGCCACCCTGATCCAGGGAAGCTTCCGGAAACGTCGTAGCCCCACCGCGCGCGCACTGCCGGACAAGGTCATGCCCGCAGCACCTGCGGAGTAGCCGCCATACTTCGCCATCGCCCCCGACCCTTGCGGAAAACAGAGCATGCCCACCGAGACGACGCGGACCGAAGGCGACATCCGTCTCCGAGCCTTCGAGCTCTGGAACCTGCGCGGCCGCCCGCATGGCTACGAGGTCGAAATTTGGCTCCAGGCCGAACGCGAGCTTGAGGGCAATAGGAGCGGTCGGCCGGTGCTACCCGACGGGGACTTCGTGAAAAGCGGGTCGGGGTCCGATTGCTGCTGCTGACCGGAGCGCCCGATCACCCCGGAAAGGGGTGACACCCGGCATGTTGACGGCCATCACCTGTCATGCCACGCCCCCACCGCGTCCATCGAGAAACCCTGATGCCGATGCGCCCGACCCACAGCGAAGACCACCTGATCGACCGCATCGGCTGGCTGCGGGCGGTGGTGCTCGGCGCCAACGACGGCCTCATAGCCTTTCGCGGGTCCTTGTCGGGTCCGTCGCAGACGCTGTACGGGCGACCAGTAAGTCCTGATGTCGTGACCGCCCTGAGAAGGTCCGCTTCTCCGCTCGGAGCAGACGCCTCGTCCGGCAAGCCGCTAGGTCTGCAAAGGGTCAAAAGGTACACCCTGTGAGCCAGCGAACAGCGTAGCCTCTGGGAGTGGATCAAAGGTGTTGATTTGTTCTGAGCCACCCGTCACGTCGTGAGCCATACCTTTTGAGCCAAGGCAGGGCGGGATGTCGACGATCGGGTACGTTAGGGTCAGCACGGGCGACCAGAGCGTCGAGGCACAGCGGCACAGCATCGAGCAGCGCTACCAGGTCGCGGAGTGGTTCGCCGACGAGGGCGTGTCCGGGGCCGTGCGCGCCCTGGAGCGGCCGGGCTTCTCCGATCTGTTCAAGTACGTCCGCAAGGGCGACACCCTGATCGTCGGCGCCATCGACCGTCTGGGGCGCAACACCCTCGATGTCCTCTCCACCGTCGAGGCCCTTCAGGCGAAGGGGGTCGCGATCATTAGCCTACGCGAGGGCTTCGATCTCTCCACCCCGATCGGTAAAGCCATGCTCACGATGCTGGCCGCCGTAGCCGAGCTGGAGCGCGCCAACAGCAAGGCACGGCAGTTGGCCGGCATCCAGCGCGCGAAGGCCGAGGGCAAGGCGCTTGGGCTGAAGAAGGCGATCGACGACCGTTCAGTGGTTGCATGGCGCCAGGAGAACAATGCCACCATCGCGGCTACGGCCACACATTTCGGGATCTCGACAGCCAGCGTGAAGCGCGCCTGTCGGCTTCCAGCATGACGCGCAATTAATGCGGGTGCGGCAGCTCGCCTAAATCTGGGCTGCCGCTGCTCGGAGGCGGAGTGTCTCGCATGGTTCTAGGGCAGATAGCTGCCTTCGATCGCAGGCATCTCCAGTCTGACGTATGGCGGCCTTCCGTGTCTCATGACCCCGCCTCGTTTGGGTATATCTGTCGCGTCGGTTCGACCTAACCCGTGCTCCTCAGCATGAACGTTCGGGCGTTGGTCGCCGGCCGTTGTGCAAGGCTCAGGAGGTTGAGGCCTTCTCCTGCCGGGATCGACGGGCTTGACGCTCAGCACGCAGCTCGCGCTCGGCCATCACCCAGAATTCGATCTCGAAGCCTTCCGGCCGGTGATTGCGCTCCCACAGCTCATAGGCGCGCTGTCGGATCTCGGCGGCAGTGATTGGCGGTTCATCCTGCGACATGGACACGAGATCTCCCTAGCCGCGGGTGAGGCAGCAGGCATTCCAAGCCCAAGCCGCTGCTTAGGGTCATTAAGGCCGAACTGGACGGTCTCACGCGCTGATCAGCTCGCGGATGCGGGCAGCCAGGGCGTCGACGGCGAACGGCTTGGTCAGCACCGCCATGCCCGGTTCGAGCTGACCGTTGTTGAACAGCGCGTTTTCCGCAAACCCGGTGATGAACAGCACTTTGAGGTCCGGGCGGCTCACCCGAGCCGCGTCCGCCATCTGCCGCCCGTTCATCCCGCCCGGTAGCCCTACATCGGTCACGAGCAGATCGATCCGCGCGTTGGATTGCAGCACACGCAGGCCCCCGGCGCCATCGGCGGCCTCGATCGCGGTGTAGCCGAGATCCCCCAGCACGTCGGTGACCAGCATGCGCACGGTCGGTTCGTCGTCGACGATCAGAACGGTTTCGCCGGCTTGGGCGAACGCCTCCACGGGTGCATCCGGCAGGGCCTCGTCGGGTTCCGCCTCACCCCGGTGGCGGGGCAGATAGATGCTGACGGTGGTGCCGTCGCCCTCCTTAGAGTGGATGCGCACCTGCCCGCCGGACTGCTTGGCGAACCCGTAGATCATCGATAGGCCGAGACCGGTGCCCTGGCCGATCGGTTTGGTGGTGAAGAACGGCTCGAACACCCGGGCGATCACCTCCGGCGGCATGCCGGTGCCGGTATCGGTAACGGAGAGGGCAAGGTACTCGCCCTCCGGCATGTCTTGCCGCAGGCTCGCCAGGCGGTCGATCCGGCGGTTGCCGGTCTCGATCGTGATGCGGCCGCCCTCCGGCATCGCGTCACGCGCGTTGATGCAGAGGTTCAGCAGCGCGTTTTCGAGTTGGGACGGATCGACCAGCGCCGGCCATAGACCGACCGCTTCGGCATGCTGCACCGCCACGCTCGGCCCGACGGTTCGCTGGATTAGGTCGAGCATGCCGGTGACGAGCTTGTCGACGTTGGTGGCCTTGGGGTCGAGCGTCTGCTGGCGCGAGAACGCGAGCAGGCGGTGGGTCAGGGCGGCGGCCCGCCTGGCTGCCCCCTGCGCCGCGACCATGTACTTCTCGACGTCCTTGATCCGGCCCTGGCCGATGCGGGTGTTCATCAGCTCCAGACTGCCAGCGATCCCGGCCAGCAGATTGTTGAAGTCGTGCGCCAAGCCCCCGGTGAGCTGGCCCACGGCCTCCATCTTCTGCGACTGGCGCAGGGCTGCCTCGGCCTGGGCCAGTGCTTCAGCCTGGTTTCTCTCCGCGGTGATGTCGCGTCCCATGGCGTAGGTCACATCGCCGGCCGGCGCCGCCACCCAAGAGATCCAGCGTACGGAGCCGTCCTTGTGGCGGTAGCGGTTGACGATCCGCGGTGAGCCGCCCTCGGCAGCCTCGACATAGGCGTCGACGGTCTCGCTATGATCGTCGGGCAGGACGAACGCGTTGACGTGGTGGCCGACCAGTTCCGCCTCCGCATAGCCGAGCATCCGCGTCCAGGCCGGATTGACGCGCCGGAACACGCCGTCGAAGTCGATCACGAGCAGGAGATCAGGCGAGGTTTCCCAGAGGGTGTTCAGCTCGAGGGTCCGCTCCTGCACCTGCTGTTCGAGCGTGTCGTTCAGCCGGCGCAACTCCTCCTCGGCCTGCTTGCGCTCGGTCACATCGGTGAAGAAGATCGCGATCTGCCGCTCCTCGGGATCCCCGACCGGCACGGCGCGGACATCGAACCAGCGTTTGAACGCTTCGGCGTAGCTCTCGAAGGTGGCCGGCTCCCGGCTCTTGGCGACCCGCCCGTAGGTGTCGAACCAGAACCGCTCCAGGTTCGGGGCGAACTCGGTCACCCACTTGCCGCGCAGGTTGACCCCGGCCTGCTGCTCGAAGGCCGGGTTGGCTTCGAGAAAGCGGTAGTTCACCGGCCGGTCGTCGGCATCGAACTTGACCTCGACGATCGCGAACGCGGCCTCGATCGTCTCGACGATCGTCCTGAACCGCTCCTCGCTGCGGCGGAGCGCGCTCTCGGCCGAGCGCATCCGGGTGACATCGAGCATGGCGCCGATCATCCGCACGGCCCCACCGTCGGCCCGGCGGATCACATGACCACGGTCGAGCACTTCGGCGTAAGAGTCATCGGCCCGGCGGAAACGGTACTCATCGGTCCAGGCGGTGTCATCGCCGTCGATCACGGCATGGATCTTGGCCTCTATGCGCGCCCGGTCGTCCGGGTGGATCTGGGCGATCCACCAGTCGCCGGTCGGCTCGATGCTCTCCGGTGTATGGCCGTAGGCCCGGGTCAGGGCCTCGTTCCAGCGCACGGTGTTGGTGCCGAGGTCCCATTCCCACACCGCATCGTTGGCCGCCCTGGCAGCCAGCCGGTAGCGCTTCTGGGTTTCCTCCAGCGCCTCGCCGGCCAGGTGCTCGGCGGTGCGGTCGCGCAAGATCTTGACGAAGCCGAGATGCGTGCCGTCGTCGGAGCGCAGGGCCATCATCTCGCCCGATGCCCAGAACCGCCGACCGTCCTTGCGCAGGTGCCAGCGCTCGTCGGAGGCGCGTCCCGCCTGCAGCGCCTGCGCCATCTCATAGTCAACCCGGCCCTGGGCGCGATCCTCGAGGGTGAAGAACCGCGACGCGTCCTGACCGCGCATCTCGTCGGCCGTCCAGCCCATGACGTGCACGGCACCGGGGTTCCAGTCGGTGATGGTCCCGGCCGGATCGGTCACCACCATGGCGAAGTCGATCGAGCTGTCGAAGATCGCCCGCTGCCGCGCCTCGCTTCGGGTCAGGGCCGCGCGACTGGCGGTGAGTTCGGCGACCAGATCCTGGGATATGGCCAGGTCCGAGGCGGCCTCGCCGATCTGGCGTGTATGCTCGCAGGCCGCCTGCGCGGCGCCGGCCTGCGCATCGCAGGTGTCCCGGTGGGCCTGGGCGGTCTCAGCCCGGCTGGTTGCCAGGTCGCTAAGGCGCTGCGCGTCGCTATCGGCTGCCTTCAGCGCCGCACGGAGGCGTGCATTCTCGGCCTCAAGCGCTTCGCGGGAAAGGGAATTTGGCACGGCCCCGGACACACAACGTTTTTTGCTTGTCGGCCAGCGTTTACCCGCAAGTTGTTTTGCACACAATCAAATCAGCTACGGCGCCGATGGCTGGCTGCCGCTGTCACCGGATGGCGTGGCTCTCGCAGGACGCTGCAGCCTTGGGTGCAACAGGCTTCAGCTGAGCAGCAGGCTACAAGGCGAATGCCGGGAAACTGGAACCACCCAGGCTAATCCGGCGCCCGGTATCGGGGCGTGTGCCGTAGTTCGGAGCCGCATAGGGGCGGCGTGAAAGATCGTGGAGCATCGTCCCGACCAGGTCGCCAGCCGCTTGATTCAGCCGGTCAGCCCGGCAGGTTGCTGCCACCCGCACGCCCAAAGCATGGGTGTGACTGCGACCGTAGAGCCAGACTGCCAAGCTCGCTCGGGTCGCCTCCGGAATGCCATCCAAGAGAGCGGCAAGGGTGTCGGGCTCAGCGCGGGTGAGGCGAGCGACGAGTTCGAACGGCACGGGGCAGGTGCCGGCGAAGTCTTCGGCGCTGACTAAGCGAGCTTGATGCACGGTTGTAATTCCAGAATACACTACCCTGATGTCCAGCGCTGGTTAACGGTTCGTCAACGCACCATTGTCCGAGAGAGGCTCGGGAGCCGGTAGGCGCATTGATCGGCCCCCTGTTGCCCAAGAGGCATTCGGCTCGGCGTGACCAAGCTGGGTCGTAGCCGCCGCACTCGACAGCACGAGGCCGGCGGCGATCAGAAGACGATAGAGGGGAAGGCCGATCATCGTTCGAGGTCAGTCGTGGGGGATGCGGGGAATCAGCGCGGCTGCGGCGCCGGCACATGGATCTTGACCATCTGGTCGCTGATCGGATCGAAGACGGTGATGGTCATCGCGAGGCTCCAGCATCGGCACAGGGTCGGATGTCCGGCTAACGCCTCGAAGCGTGACGGTTTCCGCGTCGTGTTTGGATGTGGTTAGCCCTTCGTTAAGCCTGATAATTGGTGCCCGAACCGCCTCGAAGCCATCAGAGCGCAAGGCCGAAAACGTGCGACTGCGCAGCATCGATTACGTCCGCTCTGCCGGACGGCGGCACAGTCCGGTGAGGTCCGCAATTAATTGCGCGAGCACAACGCGAGGGTGATGCTCGTGCTGGCACTCCCTGTCAGGCACCCTGAAGGCGAAGCTGGTCTCTAGCCAAGAGCGGATAGGCGCGGCCGAAAGGCTGACACGAGCCGATCGCTCGTGTGCGCCAACCATGCGAGCTGAGCCTCTTCGTCGATCGACACGAGGGCGTCCACGCTCATGGTTCCGCTGTCCGCATCATCCTTCCAGGAAGCTCCAATACGCATCCCAGTTTCGGCCTCGATGTCCGGCAGTTCCGCACACAGAGTGTCGTAAGCAGCCCGGCCGGCTTCGCCCCGCAGTCTGAGGAACATGCCACATCGGCTGCTTGGACCCTGGGGTCCTTTCTCGCGGTAGAGCGTCATGCTCGCGGACGGCAGAGCGAGGCGCACCCAGTTGTTACCCCCATGGCTCGGAGGCGGCTGGTCGGGATGCGAGAACTGAGCCGTGGCGATGAAGCGATCCCAGAATTGCCGGTTCGCTGACGCGGTGGGAGCCGAGGAGAGCGTGGGGGCTTCACGCGGCGTGTCTCCTGAGACCGGAGCCGTAGCCACCGCAGGAGGCGGACTGGCGGTGTAGGGGAGAGCTTGCTGCTCGATCACCTTCGTTCGCAAAGCGATCTGGGGCGTGAGGAGGATCTGCCCGGATGGATTGGTCCACGCCGCAACCTCGACCAGGGCGAGGCGCGATCGCAGACCAGCCGCGGCTTCGAGGAAACCGCGAACGGCTTCGATCTCCGAGCGGATGCCGTCCCCGAGCACCACGAGATCGAAGGCGCCCGCGCTCAAGCTTTCGCTGACGGCATCAACGAATGCCGCCTCATCGGTGAGGCTCAGCCGATCGCGGGCGAGTTCCCAAAGCAGGTTCGAGGCCTGTCGGCCGATGCGTGTGGCCACGAGAGCAGAGAGGTCACCGTAGCTCAGCCTCCGCATCAGGCCGGCATATTCGAGCACCTGCCCGATCACCTCTCGTCGCGCCTGCGGATTGCGCCAGAGCTTGCACTCCACGAGCACGAGGCGGCCACGCCGAGTGACCCCCAACATATCGAGGAAGACGGGTCCGGTTTGGCCACGCAGCGTGAGTTCGCGGCAGAGGGGGGCAACGGCGCCTGCACCGGGATCGATCTCCTCGATCGGGATGATCTCGGGATGCTCGTAGGCGAGCCGTTGGAGCTGGTGCTCCCGGCCGAACGCTTCAGCGGAAGCCATGGCACGCGTGAGGACGAGGGGCTCATTCGTTATACCCTCAGGAAACAACAGCGCACGCGTCATCAAGGCATCCAAGGCAACCGGCGGAGCGGGCTTGCTACGGGCTGCCCCTTGCTGCGCAATTAATTGCTGAAGCCAAACTGCCTCTGCGCTTTCATGCGGCGGTAGGCAGGATCAAGCAATACGACCCAATTTCGGTATCGTCTCGGGTTGAGCGCGCAATTAGATCGGCATTTAACATCAAGCCCAAGCTGGCCTTGTCCGTCTCCTACCAACACAATCGCATCCGCCGCGATGCGATTGGCGATGCCATTTCCGTGTCCGATTAGAGCTAGTATGCGAGGAGGCCACTACCCCCTGAAACGAGAGAAATCCTGCACAGTTGCCGGTTAAATATAACCTGGTACGGTATGGCGAGCCTTGTGAGTAGCTCATTCGGGTTGTATGCTACGGCCTACTCGAAGAAGGGCCGAACGGCCGTCCAAGAGTCTTGAATCAAGCCCTCGCGGAGCTCCGCGAGGGTTTTTTGTTGCCGTCACGCCTCCACGAGACACCAATGATCCCTTCGGACAGCCCACATGCCCGCATGTTCGACCTGTGCGGCGACCACATGGCCACGATTGTGCTGGAGCGCCTCGTTTACTGGTGGCCCCGCGGCACCCGGCGCCAGTTGTCCGAGGCGGAGTGGTTATGCAAGCCCCGGCAACAGCTCGAAATTGAGTGCCGGATGACGGCTAAGCAGTGCCGGATGGCGCTGGAGATCCTGAAAGCCAAGCACCTCGTCGAAACCACGGCGGCGAAGTGGGCTGGGTCGGTCGGCCCCCTCATGCATTTTCGGCTGTTACCCCGCGCGCTGGTGCTGGTCCCAAAGCCGGTTCGGGATGAATTTTCAACCGCATCAGGGGGTAAAAATACCACGTCCAAGACGGGCTCCGTTATGGCCCCAAAAGGCCAAGTCCTAGATCATATGGTGGGTATAGATACTAAACCCTCTTACGGTTTCTCTTACGAGAAACCTACAGAGTGTTTAGATGCAAAAATTTTTTCCTCGGGGGAGATTTCGGGCAAAGACGAGGGCGTTACGGAGGGGATGTCTCTCCCGAAAAAGAGTAAGAAAATTTCGAGCGCAGAGTGTGGGAAATCGACTCCGAAGCAGAGCTCCCCCAAAACCCCCTCACCGGCCAAGGTTGCGATGCAGGCGAAGCTCGGGATGTCGGCTCCCGCGATCCTTGGGGCCAAAAAGGTGGCTGGGGCCCTCCCGGTGCCTAAGGCCGCGAAGGGCAGCGGTAAGCCGTGGCTGGGGCTGGTATGGCGCGAGGCCTATGCCGAGGCTTTCCCGAACGCATTCCAGGCGCCGTTGACCAAACAGCAACTTGGTCAACTCAAGATGATCGCTGCGAAGCTGCAACCTCTTGACGCAAAGAGCGTGATCCGGAAGATACTCAACAATTGGGTTTCATTTTCGTATGCGGTTATGAACGAAGCTGGAGCTCTCAAGATACCTCAGAAGCCCGAGGTTGGTGTGGTGCTGAAGTTCGTGAACGTGGCGGCGAATTTCAAAACCCCCGTGGTCAAGGCCGCGCCTGTCGCAGAGACCGGCTACGCCCCAGCCCCGGCGCAATTAATTGCGCAGACTTCGGAAGGAGCGGAGCCGATGCCTTCGAAGGCGGAGGTGATGGCGATGCTCCTGGGCACGGATGCAAAGGGATAATCGCCATGGGCACCATTCTCGGAGTTGACCCCTACGCCTCGAAGGTGCTGGTGCCGTCCGTGCACGGCCGCCTCGTCGCGGACCTGAAATTCTACGCTGCCGACACGGGCATCACCCCGGATCGGCTGTGGACTTCGATGAAGTCGCAGAAGGATCTCACCGACATCGAGGTGAACTACATCACCTCCTTTCGCCGGCAGTCCCTCAATGGGAAGGCGGGCCTTGTGTTCGTCGGCGACGACCCGCACCGCGACATCACCGAGGCGATGAGCCTGATGGCGGCCGCCTTGGTGCGGAACTTCATTCGAGCCCGGGTAATGACCCTGCCGGAGGTGTTGCAATACGCGGAAGAGCACGGGTACCCCGAGCACACCGCGCTGATGATCCCCGACTTCCACTTCGAAGCGCTCAAAGTGGGCGCTGTCTCGAAACACAAGGTGAGCCGGCTCGTGGGGCTCCTCTTGTCGCGATACCAGCACGGCCTCCAGACCGTGATTTACGTGTCGGACATGGACCGATTGGCTATGGACTACGGGCGCATGATCGCCCGGCACATCGAGAAAAATTTCGTTCGAGTGGATGTGGGCTGATCAAACGGGGCAAACTCACTCTGATCACTGATTTGAAGCCGCAAGCGCATCTTCTATCCTCAGGCCGCAACGCGGCGCCTGGGAAACATCGGCACGTGAAGTGAATGGGGTGTTCCCGGGTGCTTGCCGCCGAAAGGGCATGAGGGGCCATGAAAATAGCCTCTAGAATGAGCTCAGATGGCCCAAGAACGGCCGACAGTACTCATCCGGCTACCCGACAGCGCATTTCACTCTGGCTGCCCTCAGGGGCCCGCTAATCGCATTTTTCTATTTCAGTGGTCGGAAAGGTCTGCCCACAGAGTGCTCACCCACTCGCGTACCAGGGGCCAAGCACGCACGCGCACGACGAAATGCCTCCCGATACCGTTGGCTGAAGCAACCCACTTGTAGCCCCTCCCCGCGCAATTAATTGCACGGAAGCATAGCTCCGGCGCCCGATCGCCCTCGTCAAGACAAGTCCAGCTGATCCCACTCGCGTTCGACTCTGCGGACTGATACGATCTCAACATGGGCCGTGTGGCGGTCCGTCCATAACTGAGCATGATCGGCAATTGTCGCTAGGGGAGGACATAATGGGTAGACCAAAGGGTGCTGGAGGCAACATCGTCCTCGGATTACGCATCGTCCAACTGCGCAGGTGCAAGGGACTGTCGCAGAAACAGCTCGGCGATGCTGTGGGTGTCTCCTATCAGCAGATCCAGAAGTACGAGCAGGGCATCAATCGGATCGCGTCCGACCGGCTCAAGGGCATTGCCGCCGCTCTCGGTGAGAAGCGGCGTGGAAAAAGAACCCGGCTGAAGGGCTGATCGGCGTCCAATTGGGACCCACCCCCCGGCAGCTCACGTCATGCTCCCATCCAGTCCAG
>NZ_LMQV01000014.1 GCF_001425465.1 Methylobacterium sp. Leaf456 | reverse complement strand
CCGCGACGTCGATCTCTGCGTTGGAGCCTTCAAACCCTTCCGGCAGGTGGGTCCTTTTTGGACGCCGATCCTGGGTCCCGATTGGACGCCGATTGACAGGCTGAGCTACGGTGACCTCTCCGCCCTCGTGGCCACACGCATCGGCCGACAGGCCTCGAACCTGCTGTGGGAACTCGCCCGAGATCGGCTGAGCCTCACCGATGAGGCGGCATTCGTGGATGCCGTCAGCGACAGCTTGAGCGCCGGCGCCTTCGACCTCGTGGTGCTCGGGGACGGTATCCGCTTGGAGAGCGTGGATGCCTTCGTGTCGACCGACGAAGAGGCTCAGCTCGCATGGTTGGTGCAGACGAGCGATCGGCTCGTGTCAGCCTTTCGGCCGCGCTTGTCCGCGCTCGGTTAGCGATCAGGCATTTGTCTGATGGCAGACAGTCGGTGATATGGCGTTGGGCGGGGCGAATGCCAGCGACGGTGCAGTCGTGCGGATCAGGTCCTCCACTGCCTCCGTAAAACGCTGCACGGCTTCCTCGGCTTCGCGGCGGTGGTCGTCGTCCCTCGTGAGCGGGCTTACAGTCACGTCGAGGTCGCGCGCGGCCTGCGCGACACTGACACCCCGTTCCCGAACCAGTCGAACCGCCTTGATCTTGAACTCACGTCCGAACTTGCGACGCTGCATGGAGCACCTCCTGCTTCACCATCACACCTAAACCAGGTGTCCGTGAAACCGCAGCAGGCCAGTCTGCACCTCGATCTGGCGCAGCTTCACAACGACCTGCTCCGCGCTCGTCTTCTGTCCTCGCCGTATGTCCGACTCCTTCGATCCTGGCTGATCCTCTCAATCGGCCTGGTCCAAAGCCAGCTGGTCAGGTCAGTAGAATTATAAATATACATTTCACTATGACATTATCAAACTTGCGGAAACTTCGGGAGAATAAAGAACTTGGCGATGTCCATCATGTGTACCGAAAAAAATGCTCAGGCAAGTTTGTATGGTTTGCGAGCAGGCAGCGCTCAATTGCAGTTTCTTGACGGACTCCGGCGTAAACACCAAACAATGGTACGGAGCCTTGCGAGCCAAATTTCCATGCATACGGTAAGAAAAGCTGGATATTTCTATGTATTGCTCGATTTGCGATGGAGTTAAGTCTTCGGGCAAACTGTTTTCCTGCGTACTAATTTCTGCTGTGTAGAGACGGCCGGTGAGGACGTCAAAATGACCTTCCCGCGCGGCGGCGGCATAGACCTGCTTCCAGCGGCCTGAGAGCACATACTCAGCATTCACCAGCAGCAGAGATGACGCGCGCAATCCATCGCAGTGGGCGGCAAGTGCTGCCGACACGCTCGGGAACGCGGTCGCCTCTCCATCCGGACCGACGCCCGCAGCACCTTCGCTGCCCTGAGGCCAAGCGGCCGCAAGATGGCGATAATTGGCGACGACCGCGCGATTGGCCTGCCGCCAACGCGCGAACGCCGCGGCATCGCGGGCGTGGACGAACACCGCCAACGGCGTGACCGGCGCATCGTCGGCATCTCGCAGGTCGGGCAACCGCATCCGCAGACGCAGCCGCGCCAAGTTTGAGACGTAGTCCTCGACGAAGGTGATCTGATTGTCCGCCCGAGCGATCCGGTAGCGACACAGCGTCACCGGCAGGAACACCGGCGGACGACACGCGGTGTAGCGTAGGATCAGTTCCCAGTCGACGAGGCGGCGCATGCTCTCGTCGAAGCCGCCGAGTTCGTTGTAGCAGCCGCGGCGATGCATGAAGACGTTGAGGTCGATGAAGTTGCGTCGTTCCAGACGGCTGCGGTTGAATGGCGCCGCACGTAGGAAGCGGAACTCGTCGCAATCGAGGTGCGGTAGATATTCCCAGACTTCCTGACCGGCGTAGGCCGTTGTCGCTTCAGGTGCCGTGCGGAAGGCGTCGAGCATGCAAGCGAGATAGTGCGGGCTCCAGATGTTGTCGGAATCGAGATAGGCGACGAATAGTCCGCTAGCCGCGCGCAAACCGGCGTTGCGGGCGGCCGAGACACCGCCATTCTGGGGCAATTCGATCAGGCGGATGCGCGGATCGTCGAAGCTCTTCGCCACGTCGGCGCTGCCGTCGGTGCTGCCGTCATCGACGATCAGGAGTTCGAAGTTCCGATAGGTCTGGTCGAGGACGGACCGCAACGCCTCGCCAACAATCGTCTCCCGGTTGAACACCGGCATGACGACGCTAACAAGATCGGTCTGCGGCGCCGACTCGGAGCGGGCGATGCGCAACATCCGCTCCAGCTCGACCGCACCGAGGATGGCCGGAATATCGTCCATTTGGCCGTAAGGCATCCGATCCTCATTGAAGGACCAGCGCAGAAATTGCTCGAAGTCGAAATCAGCGTTAAACCCTCGGCTCGGATTATCAACCCGAAGCTGCTCTTGAAGCAGGATTTCTTGTTGTCCGGACCGACGCACCACTACATCCAATGATTTTTCCTTGAAAACAGAATTTGGAAGCGCAATTTCAAATCCGTGATGTCCATTGCCGACTCCCGCCTGTTCGAGATCCGACCGAAAAATATCAGCACGCACTCCACTTATGAATACATCCTTTCCAATAGAAACATCCAATATTAATGGAATTTCAGGAAATAATTGGTTCAACGCCCAGCCCTTGAGGCGGCCGGCAAAAAGAGTTCCGAGCCTGATCTTATACATCAACTAATTTTCCGAACCTCAACAGCCTGCTTTCGGCTCGTAATCTTTTTTAGAGCGCATCGGTCGAATGGCGATGCCCATGGCCGTGCCGAGTCTGGCCAACAAGTCTTCATAACCATCAGTGCATTGGCTGCCAAGCTGCAAGGCACCGCGGAACGTCGGCGGTGGTGTCACATTCACCGGCGATATCGGGAGCGGCAGGGCTTGGCCTGCTCGTTCGGCAATCGCTGAGTTGACCGGACCGGCGGTTTAATCTCGCCGAGCGGTTGCGAGGCGCCGATCGTTTGATCCGCCCCGGTGGTGAATGTCTCGTTTGCGCGACAACTCGACGCCCCCGACAGCCTGGCGCTCGATGTACCAACAAATGATGGCAACCGTTCCCTGCTAAGCGGTCTACCGGAAGGCGGCGACCAGTGGGACGCCCTTAGTGCCTAGACGATCAGCAGAATACGCAGCTGAAGCGCGAAACGCGGTGGACATCGACCGTGCCGGAGGGCATGCGCATCGTTGGCGCACGGTGCCGAGCCGCGCCCGCCGTATTGAGCCCGGCATTTCCTCAATCGAGGCTGCAGCGGATGAACACAGCCTTCGCGGCACCTCGTTGACAGCCGATCGTGGCAGACGATCAGAACACGTCGATCAATCGGTTCGTTCGATGGTGGTCCCTTACAGTGCCGCTCGCTCGCGATAGACCGCCAGCGCGCCGGACGATTTGTGGCACTGTCGCACGCCTATTGCGTGCAACGCGCGGAAAGTACAGTTTCAGTTGGTGCACTGGCGGAGCGGCAACCGTGCACTTCCGGTGCATGGGGCTTCGCCGACGCCGGGCGCCTCATAGACACCGAATCGTGACGATTTAAACGCTGAAAGTGGCGCGATCCGGCGGTAGGTCGTGCCCACAGCGCGTTCGAGGATGCAGGAAGCCATCACGATGTCGGGTGACGTTCAAGCTGATGAGCCGCTGCCGCGTGTCACGCTCACTGAGACGTTGGAAGCGCAGCCCACCATCAAGCCGGTGAGCCACCATCCCAACGCGAGCCTCGCCAACCTCGACGCGCCCCCTGCCTATCGCGGGATGATCGATTCGTTCGACGGGTTTGTCTTGAAAGGTTGGGCCTTGTTCGCCGCCGATCCAACAAAGCCTGTCGGGCTCGAATTATGGATCGCGGACGTCCTGGTGGTCCGGTTCACGACGGAGCAGGCGCGGATCGATATCGCGCAGATCGTGGGCCTGCCGGTGCAGGCGGGCATCCTGTTCGATCTCGAGGCCGCGCCTCGGATAGAGGCCCATCGGGCCGTTGCAGCCCTGCAACGACTTGCCGTCGACGTGGTCGAGTTGAGCGAAATCCTGTCCGTCCGGATCGAGGGCACTTCTCTGCAGTTGCCACTGAGCCGTCGCGCCCGTGCGATGCATGTCGAGATCGCCCGACTCGTCGGGCACCTCGCCGTGGGACGTAGAGATCTCGCACCCGATGTCCGAGACGTCGCGTCGACGAACGCTGTCGTCGATCGCGAACCGCTCGGCTGCAGCCTCAACCTCGAATCCTCTCCACATGGCGTCCGCGGCGCATTGCGGGCGGCGGAGTTGGTTCTGGCCGGGCGACCGCGCGCCGGGCTGCTGCTCGACCTGTCGGGCGCCGTCGAAGGCGGGTGCCTCGTACTGGAACGCCGCGAAGGCAAGTCGCCGCTGCTGCTCGACCTGATCTTCCGCGCCGCGCCGGAGGTGGTCGTCGAAGCAAGGCTGGGTTTGGATCAGATTGCGCAGCCCGCAGCCGATGCCGAGGGATGGTGTCGTCTTCTTGCTTTCTGGCCGGCAGACAATGGCCAGGCCGAGTTCGCCCTGGAACTACCCGGTGGTGGTGAGGTCGAGTTGGCCCTGCTCCAATTCACCCCTCTGCCCCCGGACAGTCCCGGGCTGCCGACGACCTCGTCCCTGCGATGGGCCGAGGCGGGATTGGCGGCTCAGCCCGACCTCTCCGTCCTGGCCCTCGGGGGCGGGTCGAACGGGGCGCGCCGCTTCCTGATCGTCGGCCCGGCCGCGGAGGGTCGCCCCGGCGGAGTCGTGGCCCGCACCGAGGACGGCGCGGCCCGCTGCTTCTCCGAGATGCGCGTGCTCGGCCCGAACTTGCGCTACCTCGAAGTAGTGGCCGGCCGCCCCGGGGCGGGGATCGAGCTTCTGGGCGTGACCGGGGACGGTTCGCCGCTCCCTCTCGAAGTGATGCCGGGGCTCGACGGCGCGGTGCTCTCGGCGGAGGCCACCTACCACGCGGGCGTGCTGCGCGCCGAGATGCGCTTCGCGGCCGATGCGGTTCCCCCCGGTACGACGGTCGAACTGCAGTCCGGCGGCCTCGGACTGTACCGCGCCGTGCTGGAGACCGACCCCCTCGCCCCCGACGCCAGCCGAGCCGCGATGGAGGTCCGCGCCTCCCGGCGCACGGCGGAACTCGGCCTCGCCATCGTCCTGCCGACGCTGGGCTTCTCCACCCCCTGCCGCCTCCTGGCAGCGGACGAGATGCCGACCAAGCCCGCGCTCCTGCCGCCCGCCGAGATCGATGCTGACGGCGAGGTCACCGGCTCGGTCGATGGACTGCGCATCGATTCCGCCGGGCGGCGCTTCGTCACCGGTTGGGCGCGCAGCTCGGACGTGGGCGGCGGTCCGGTCACCATCGACTTCGCGATGGACAGGTTGCCCGTCGCCGGCGCGCTCGCCGACCGCAACCGGCCCGACGTCGTCGCGCGCCTGGGCGGCTCCCCCCATTGTGGCTTTCAGGTCGAGGTTCCGAGCAACTTTCTCGCGGGCCGCGATGTCGCCGTGGTGGCCGCGCCGCGCTCCATGGCCGACAAGGCCGGCATGCGCGACCGCAACTGCCGCCTGCCGCCGTACGGCACGCGCCTCGACACCCGCCCGCGCGGGCCGCGCCTGCTCGTCGCCCCGCCCGCCGCGCGGGAGTCCACCGCGAGCGTCGCCGCGATCATCCTCAACCAAGACGGCTCGGCGCTCCTCGACGCGATGCTGGAGAGCGTCGCGCGCCACGACCCGAGCGGGTTCCGCCGCATCCTCGTCATCGACCACGGCTCCGAGGACGACAGCGAGGCGGTCGTGGCGCGCCACGCCGCCGGCCTGCCGGTGACCTTCGTGAAGCGGCCACGCGACGCCTCGTTCTCGGAGTCGAACAATCACGGCGCGGCTCTGTGCGACGAGGAGGTGCTGCTCTTCATCAACAACGACATCGTGCTGACGGAGCCGCTCGCGGGCGCGATGGCGCGCGCCCTGGAGCCGGGGGTCGGCCTCGTCGGCATCCGCCTGATGGACCCGGTCGTCGCCGACCGGACCGTGACGCACCAGGCGCAGCAGCATGTCGGCGTGCATTTCGAGCCGCTCGGCGGCGGCGTGATCCAGCCGATCGAGTCGCGCTACCTCACCGATGTCCCCGGAAGCGACACCGACCGGATCGCCACCCCGGCGACGACGGCGGCCTGCGTCGCCATGCGGCGCGACCTGTTCGCCACGCTCGGCGGCTTCGGCGAGGAGTATTACTACGGCTGGGAGGACACCGACCTCTGCCTCAAAGTGCGCGCCGCCGACCTGTCGGTGCTCACCCTGAACGACCTTTCGGCGGTGCATGTGCGCGGCGCCTCGCGCCGGCTGATGACGCAGCGGCAGATCGCCCGTCGCCGCCAGAACGAGCCCGCCTTCCGCGACCGCTGGACCTACGCCCTGCGGCGGGTGATGGCGCAGGCCGGGCCGGACGAGCACGGCTACTGGACCGGGCGGCGGATGGCGATCGGCTTCGTCGTCTCCGAGGTCGGGGAGAACGCGGTCGCAGGCGACTACATGACCGCGCTCGAACTGGCGCTAGCCTTCTCCGAGCGCGGGCCAATCCAGTGCTTCTTCTACGCCAAGACGCAACCCGTCGATGCGCTCGGCCTCGACAGCCTGATCGTCATGACCGACGATTTCGACGTGCGGAAGGTCGCCAACCGCTCAACGACGTGCCTGCTGATCGCCTGGGCGCGCAACTGGTTCCACCGCTGGGCGGCCCAGCCCTGGCGCGAGCTGTTCGGCCACTGGTTCGCCTCGTCCGAGCGCGCCTGCGAGTATTTGCGCACCGAACTCGGCCGCGATATCGGCCTCCTGCGGATCGCGACCAACCCGGCCCGGTTCTCGCCGGGCCCGGCGACCGCCGCCTTCCGCTGCACGGTGAGCTTCACCGGCAACAACTGGAACAGCCCGCGCGACATCAACACGCTGCTGCCGCGGGTGCGCGACCTCGACCTGCGGCTGTTCGGCAACGGCTGGGACCGAGACGAGGGCACACGGCCGATGGACGGCGGCTTCCAGCCCTATCACCGGCTGCCCCAGGTCTATCGCAGCAGCGACCTCGTGATCGACGACAGCAACTTCGCCACCGTCGCCTGGGGCTCGCTCAATAGCCGGGTGTTCGATGCCCTGGCCACGGGCACGCTCGTCGTGACGAACAATGCGGTGGGCGTGGCCGAAGCCTTCCCCGACCTGCTCCCGACCTACCGCGACGCGGCCTCGCTCGAAGCCACGATCCGCGAGGTTCTGGCCAACCCGGAGCAGCGTCGCGCGCTCGCCGACCAAGCCCGCGCCGAGGTTCTGCGCCACCACACCTACACGGTGCGCGCGCAGGAGATGTTCGAATACATCACCCGGCGGGCGGAAGCCGGCCTGCGCATCGCCATCAAGATCGCGGCGCCTTCGCTCGAACGGGTCGAGGGCTGGGGCGACTGGTACTTCGCCCGCTCGCTGCGGCGGGAACTGGAGGCGCTCGGCCACACGGTCCGGATCGACTGCCTCGACATGTGGAACGACGCCCAAACCCACGGCGACGACGCCGTGCTGGCGATCCGCGGCCTGTCGCGCTACCGGCCGCGCAAGGACCAGATCAACCTCCTGTGGATCATCAGCCACCCTGACATGATCAGCGCCGAGGAACTCGGCGAGTACGACCACGTCTTTGCCGCGAGCGAGGTGTTCGTCCGGCACTTCGACCGCATCGTGAAGAAGCCGGTCGAGTTCCTGCCGCAATGCACCGACCCGCAGATCTTCCATCCCGAGGCGCAAGCCCCCGCGCCGGGGCAGGAACTCGTGTTCGTCGGTAATTCCCGGCGGGTGCGCCGCCAGGTGGTGGCCGGGGCGGTGGCCTCCGGCCTGCCGCTGCGCATCTACGGCCTCGACTGGAAGGGTGTCGTGCCGGATGCCAATCTCATGGACGGCACGGTGCGCAACGAGATGGTGGGTGACCTCTATCGCGGCGCCGGCATCGTCCTGAACGACCATTGGGACGACATGCGCCGCTGGGGCTTCATCTCGAACCGGCTGTTCGACGCGGTGGCCTGCGGTGTGCCCGTCGTCTCGGACGCCATCGAGGGCCTCGAAACGCTGACGAGCGGCATCATTCGCACCTTCGGCCGCGAGGAGGATTTGCCGGGCCTGCTCGCCAACACACTGTCCATGCCCCCCGACGCCGCGGCTCTGCGGCGGGCGGCCGAGGCGGTGATCGCCGACCACAGCTTCGCCCGCCGTGCCGCCCGGTTCGACGAGGTCCTGCGCGGCGAGGATGCCCTGCGGGCGCGGTTCAAGCCGGTGCGGGCGGCTTAAGCCCACTCCCTGCGCTGAAGCGGCCGGCAGCGGTGTATCAGGCCGAGGCCGCCGCGCCGGCACCCGCCGACGCGGCAGCCACCGGCGGCGGCGGTGCCGGCTCGGGGCTCGCCAGCACCGCCGCCGCGGCCGGCGTCTCCTGGGCCGGCGCCTCGACGATCTGTAGCGTCTGCAGCAGCGCCTTCAGCACGCCGACATCCACGCGCATGTCGCGGTTGGGCGGCGACAGGCCCTCGTCCCCGGCCTCCTCGCACCCTACGACGTGATGCACCGCGCCGGACAAGGCAGCGAGTTCGCCGTACATCTTCGTCCGGTAGCGTGCCTTCTGCGGCATCAGCTCGACGACGACGGCGCCGCGCTTGGTGAAGACCGTGTGGGCCAGGGCCGAGCCGTGCGGGGCGACGATGACGTCCGCCTGCCGGAACAGCGCCACCTGCTCCTCGAAAGGGATCCGCTCCATCGCCACGGTGACGAAGCCGGCCTCCGTGAGCAGCGCCGTCACCTGGTCCTCGTTGACGATGCGCCGCGCCGTGGCGAGCGACCGGCTGATGAACACGCGCCTCGCCGGCTCGCCGGAGGGGGGCCGTTCGAGCGCGCAACGGCGCATCGGATGGAGAGCCTCCGCGATGCAGCTCGCCTTCGACGCGCAGAAGATCGCCTGCGCCAGAACCTGCTCCTCGCCCGGCAAGACCATCAGGCTGCGCTCCAGGCCGAAATAGCGCAGCATGTCGAAGAACAGGTCGCCCCACTTGGCTTCGAGATGGCGGAGCATGTCCTGTCGGACGACGACGACGGCGTCGGGATAGCTCTCCCTGGCCAGGATGGCCCGCGGGATCATGCCGATCAGCAGACGGTAGAAGTTGAGGTACCCGTAGGACAGGAACAGGATCGCTGGCCGCGCCACCGGGAACGGAGCCAACGCCGATTCGCCGCTTCGTCCGGCCGCCCGCTTTTCGACCCAGCGGGCGAGGTCGTTCTCCGATATGGCGACGTGGTTGAACGAGGCCGGCGCTCCGCCGACGTGGCGGGCCACCCCGTCCTCGTCGAGGCGGAGGGTGTCGACGCGCAGACGACGGGAGGTCCCCGCGACATCGACCGGATAGCGGTGGACGAAGGCCGGCTCCCGGTCCTCGAACGACTCGTACGTCGTCGCCTCAATCGGGTGGCGGCGCGTGGCGCGGCGGTTGCGGTCGATCCGGTCGCGGATGGCACCCCGGAACACGGTCAGATCGCGATCGATCGTCTCGTTGCGATCGTGGTCGGCGAAGTAGGTCCCGATGCGGCCGGCATACTTGTCGGTGCTCTCCGGCGGCCGGTTGGCGTTGCCGCGCTCGCGCTTCTGCTGGAATTCCTGGTTCGATTTCAGGACGTAGTGGTTGACCTGCGCGACGGCGTGGACGACCGACCGGGTGAAGCCGTTGCGCTCGATCTCGATTGGGCGGCCGAGCGTATCGACGTAGGCGCCGCTCTTGAGGAACGAGCGGTGGATGTGGACGTCGCCGGTGCAGACGACCTTCGAGAAGGTCTTGCAGTGGCGGTTGACGTGATAGTCCCGCGCCGCCGCACGATCGAACCGCGTCGTGATGAGTTCGTCCTCGAAATACGCATTGCCCGAGGTTCCGAACACCTTCCAATTGATCGCAACGGCACCGACGTCGGGCGCGAAGCGATTGAGGAAATCACTCACGACGGTATCGGATTTCAGGTTCAGGAATTCGTCGATGTCGACAAAGAGGATCCACTCCGCCGATGTCCGGCCCAGCGCGTCGCGATAGGCGGTGAGTTGCGGCGAGGCGCCCGGAACGCTCGGCCAGTCCCGATAGACGATGAGGCCTTGCGTCTGCATCGCGTCGAGCGTCGCTTGGCTGCCGTCGGTGCTGTCGTTGCTGTAGATCAGGATCTCGTCGAAGCCGAGCAGCTGATAGTAGGCAACCCATTCCTCGATATACATCGACTCGTTCTTCGCGATCGCGCAGACGGCCGTTCGGATGTGGGGGCTGTACATCGATGAGTTCCTCAACGTTCGGCGACCTCCGAGGGGACGGACTTACGGGGGCGGCAGGCGCAGGACCCGCTCAATCTTCTCCCGCGGGAACCCGCGCGCGCGAAGGCGGTCGATCTCGGCCTGGACCTTAGTCCGGTCCTGCCGGAAGGCCGGATTGCGGACCAACTTCGCCATGTAATGCTCGAAGCTGAGCACCGGATGGTAGATCTTGTCGTCCTTGTCCTTGGTCTCGACGAACGCTTCCTCCAAGAACGGCGGATCAAACTTGAATGTGGAACTGTCGTACATCGGCTTGATGCTGTTGAAGTCGCGCACCGTGAAGCCGGCCGCGACGGCGGCGGAGGCGAAGAACGCCTCGTCGTTCGGCCACAGCGTGTTGTCGGTCAGCATCGTGTTCGGCATGGCGTCCGATTGCTCCCGACGCAGCCGGTAGGCCGCCTGGATGACCGGGGGCTTGGCGAAGACCAGGGGGAAGCGGCAGCGGAACACCGTCATGCCGAACCTGTGGCAGGCCGTGTGCCAGGGCCAGTGCGCGTTCGCCTGGATGAAGTCAACGAGGAAGCAATCGCCCTCGGCGGGGAGGCTTCCGAAAAAGTGATCCGGCGCCCGATCGGTCGAGAAGCGCACGTCGCCTTCGGTCAGCAGGATGTCGTCGGTGACGCCCGTCTCGGCGACCAAGTACAACACGTAGTCGCCGCACTGCCACAGCGGACGCCGGAGGTTGGTGAATAGGCCGAGCTTCTCGACCTTCGCGACGCTGATCTCGACGACATCGTGCGGCCCCGTATCGAACCGGCCGGCAGCGAAGTCGGCGGCGAAGACGACCCGGTAGCCGCCGTCCGACAGCCATTGGGCCATGCGCAGGGTTTCGTCCGACCCGTAGTGTGCGCGAATGACGACCGTTATCATAGGACTTTCCAACCCAATCCGTCAGGCCGATTCGGCTGTGAAGATTGAGATTGCAGCGATCGAATGCTTGTCGCGCGTGGGCCGGCGCGAAAACATGCCTCCCTCATGCTGGTTCTGTTGCGCCATCGTCTACTCATGAAGGCCCATCTCGGATCGAAGCTCCCGACGACCCTACAGCCCCTCGACAAGCACGATCAACTCCCGAGAAAATTTCACCTTTCGATTGCATTTCACCCGATCGCATGGGCTCAGCAGTTCGGGCGTGCTTTCCGACGGTCGCCTTACCCCTCGGGCGGCCTGCGGGCGGCGTTCGAGGGTCTCGGGATACGGTGCCCGAGGAGCCGTCAGGGCCCGTGCCGAAGCCTTGCTAGGGCTTGCGTCGAAGGGTAGATGCATCCTCTCGACAGCCTTGAGGCCGGTGGAGCTTCCCGCAGGGGCTCGGCCGGGAAGCAAGTCGAGCCGGCGCCGACATCCAGTCGATTGCCGTCATCGCTCTTTGCAAACATGTGCCGCAGAATGATGCGGCATCAAGGTGTCCAGATGGAAAAGGTTTTCGACGTCTCTGTAGTCGCGATTGTCAAAGACGAGGAAACTTATCTGGAGGAATGGATCGCCTACCACGTCGCCATCGGTGTGGAGCACTTTTTCATCTTCGACAACAACTCGACCGACAATACCCGGCAACTGCTGCGGAAATACATCACCCTCGGCCTCGTCACGCTCATCGACTGGCCAATGAAGCCGGGGCAGATCTTCGCCTACAATTACGCGATAAAGATATTCGGGCTGACATCTAAGTGGATGGCCCTTATCGACATCGACGAATTTATCAACGTCGTCGATGACGTGAAGATCGATAAATTTCTGGAAGGGTACGCCGATTACAGCCAGTTGCTGGTGCCGTTCCTGTTCTACGGTAGCTCCGGGCACATCCTGCGCCCCGACGGCTTGGTGACGCAGAGCTACCTGCACGCCGAGGCCGAGACCGACAAGGTGGTGAAGTGCATCGTCCAGCCCTCCCGGGTAGCCTATGCCGACGTCCACCAGTGTTTCACCATCGACCGGCAGACCGTGAACGAAAACCGCGAGATCGTCCACGAGGGCTACCGCGTGGAAGCCGCCTCGGGCAAGAAGATCTCCATCAATCATTACTATACGAAGTCGATGGAAGAGTGGATCGGCAAGATCCGCAAGGGCCAGGACGATGAGAAGAAGAAGACCCTCGAACTGTTCCACGCGAAGGACTTCAAGGTCCCGAACACGTCGATGACCCGGTATCGGGATGCGATCACTGGCACGATGGCGCGGCTCGATGCCTACGAGGCGTCGCCCGCGACCTTCGCTCCGCTCTCCAACCTGTCGCGCCTGTCCTATTCGCGGGCGTGGTTCACACGGGCGCATCAGAGCATCCTCGGCTACCGGAGCGCGCTGGTCGAGCGGAAGCGCGACGCGGTCGTCAACAAGGTCGATCTATCCCGGGATCAGGCGATCCTGAACCTCAAGCCGGAGATCGACGGCGACGAGGTCGTCTCCGGTGCGGCGAGCGCGATCGAGGACGGCTTCCGCGGGTTCTTCAAGGAGGTTCTGTACCAGGCGTCCGCCCCCGGTCCCGAGGTCAGTGCGGCGATCACGGCGAGCGATTTCGGGCGGTACAGCTTCAATGCCGTCGTCACCTCCACGGAAGGAACTGTGCTGAAGGTCGTCATCGCCGGGCTGTCGCCGAACGGGGACGCCATCGAGCAGACCCGGACCATGCGCATCCAGCCCGGCCGCTCCGTGATCGTCGCCTCGATCGGCGAAGCCAGCCATCGCTGCACGTCGTTGACGATCGACGTGAAGGACAAGCAGAACACGTCGATCAACAGCTTCGATCTGCGGCGCTACTTCTGAGCGTTGGGCGCGGGGGCACCGGCGCGCACGCGTAGAGAACCGGTTCGGTCCGCCGCTGCTTGGCGGAAGGGGTCTCACTCATACTATCGTCCGCCGGCGTTCGCGGACAGGTGCCTGCGTTGCATATTTCTTATATGAAACAGCGGCTTATGGTGCCGGCTCCGGTGGCTGTGTTCGCTGGCGTTGACCTGACCGGCATTTTGGACCGAACCAATAACCTACTTCCTTGGCAGCGTGGTGCTGATCAAGGCGGCCGGCATGCCGCTGGCTCGGGTCGTCGACGACCAGCACCGCAAGACTGGATAGAGTAGCGCGGACCAAACTATAGCGGCCAAGATCAAAAAAAATTAAACATAATTTGCGATCTCTAGTCCGCATTCCAATTTTCAGCTACAGATTTATGAAGCAGTTCCGAGTTGACGTAGACTTAAGTTTTGTTGGCTTTTTGCGACTTAGGTGATCCGCTCCGAGGTGAACGGGTTCGGTGCCTGCGCTTAATCGTGCGCCCCAGAGGGGCTTCCAGCTTGATGGTGAGTTGCCGATGTCCAATGAAAGCCGAGAGGAAGGATGAACCGGCGCACGGAGGTGGAACGTCCGTTTCGGGGCAAGCGGCCGGGGTCCGGTCACCACCCTCAGCAGACTTTTACACAATCAAGCTGAATGGGTATTGGCCCTGAGGGTGAACGCGCGGGCCGAGGCGTTGTCCATCGACAAGGGGGCACCGCTCCGCTAGCGGTCCGCGCCCATGGCCGACCGACCTCCGGTTCGGGGCGTGGCGCGATTACGGCGCGCGGGTCCGGACACCGTCCCGTCCCCGCCGGTTCGGATCGCGCCACACGCTGTGGGACGAGGAGAAGGACGCGCATGCCGCTGCTGGAGAAGATCCGCCGAACGTTCGCGGAAAGCGGTGTGCGGGGCGCGTTGAACCGGGGCCTCGGCTTCGGGTACCGTCGCGGCCTGCGCCCGCTCCTGCCGAAAGGCCCGCCGGCGCGCATGGGCGGCGTGCCCACCTGCTATGAGATGAAGCGGATGGACGCCCACGTCCCGCTGTCGTGGCTGCCGTGGTGGGCCACCGATCCGACCGGCTGCCCGAGTTACGAAGCCGCCCTTGTGGCGGGCCTCAACGCGCATGTCCGGCCGGGCGACCGGGTCGTCGTCGTGGGCGGCGGCATCGGCGTCACCGCGGCGGTGGCCGCCCTGCGCGCCGGACATTCGGGCCGTGTCGATTGCTTCGAGGGCAGCCTGACGAACTGCGGGTTCGTCCGCGAGACCGCGGCCCTGAACGGCGTCGCGGAGACCCTGCGGGTCCATCATGCCGTGGTCGCGCAGGGCATCGCCGTCTACGGCATCGCCGCCGAGGCGGGCGCCGTCGTCCCCCCCGGCGACCTGCCCGCTTGCGACGTTCTCGAACTCGATTGCGAAGGGGCGGAGGTGCAGATTCTGCGCGAGATGACGATCCGGCCGCGTGTCCTGCTCGTCGAGACGCATGGGATCTACGGGGCGCCGACCGCGCTCGTGTCCGGCCTGATGCAGGCCGCCGGATACACGGTCTCGGATCTCGGCTGGGCGGAGCCGCTCCTGGCCGAGGCTTGCGCCCGCGACGACGTTCGAGTGCTTCAGGGCCTGCGCGACGGGCACGCCGGAGGCTGAGCCCGGCGTGCCCGGACCGGCCGAAGGCAATTCCCGACGAACACGGCCCGGAGGCGCACCGGGCTTTGTGTAAAAAGCTCTTAACCCCTGAGGCGAAACGACGATCTCGTTTCCATGCTGCACAGCATTAACGCCCGCGTAACCGCACTGCCTCTACCGTGACATCCAGAGAGTGCGGAATTCGGCCAGCCGGCCATCCGCGGACGACTGGTGCGAGCCGGGCCCGAGCCCCGGCGGTCGAGGCGAAGGTTTCGAGATGCGTGGCGTAGAAGGCCGGACCACGGGATCCCGTGCTGCCGCCGTCCTCCTCCTGGCGGCGGGCGTCCTCACCGCGGCGGTGGCCCCCGCCGAGGCGAGGAAGCGCGGCGGCCATCACCGCCCGGCGGGCGGCGGCTACAGCCCCCCCTACGCCGCCATGGTGGTGGACGTGAAATCGGGCCGCACCCTTCACGCGGTCAACGAGGACGCGCTGCGGCACCCGGCCTCGATCACCAAGGTGATGACCCTCTACATGCTGTTCGAACAGCTGGAGAAGGGCCGCTACGAGCTCGATTCCGATCTCGACATCACCGCCAACGCCGCCGCGCAGGCGCCGTCGAAGCTGGGCCTGCGCCCCGGTTCGACCATCACGGTCGAGGAGGCGATCAAGGCGCTCGTCACCAAGTCAGCCAACGACGTGGCCTGCGCCATCGGCGAGAACATCGCCGGTTCCGAGCCGCGCTTCGCCGAGATGATGACGCGCAAGGCCAAGTCGCTCGGCATGAGCCGCACCAACTATTCCAACGCCTCCGGCCTGCCCGACCCGGACCAGATCACCACCGCCCGCGACCTGACGATCCTGGCGCGCGCCATCCAGGACCGCTTCCCGCGCTACTACCGCTACTTCCAGACCCGCTCCTTCGCCTTCCGCGGCCGGGTCATCGGCAACCACAACCGGCTGCTCGGCACCGTCGAGGGCGTGGACGGCATCAAGACCGGCTACACCCGCGATTCCGGCTTCAACCTGATGACCGCGGCCCGCCTCGGCGACCGCCAGATCGTCGCGATCGTGCTCGGCGGCAAGTCGGGCGCCAGCCGCGACCGGATCATGGCCGACCTCGTCCGCTCCAGCCTGCCGCGCGCCTATGCCGGCGCCCGCCAGACCAACCCGGTCACGGAGGTCGCCGAGCGCGGCCGCCCGGCCGTCATTGCGGAAGCCGGCTCGCGCACCCGCACCGAGGTCGCATCGGCGGACGACGACGAGGTCGAGACCACCAGCTCGACCAGCCTTTCTCCTCCGGCCTCGATCGGCACCACCACCCCCGGCATGCGCCGCCCCGGGCTTCAGGCGCTGCCCGGCGCCGCCCAGGCCTATGCCGGATCGGCCGCCCAGGCGCCGTTCCCCTCGGCCAGTGGCAAGACCACGGCGCGGCTGCCCGCCGTCGAGGGCGTGGCCTCCCGCACGGAAGCCCCGCCGAAGGACGCCCGCACCGACGCGTTCCGCCCGGTCACGCCGACCCCGTGGGTGATCCAGCTCGGCGCCATGGACGACGAGGACAAGGCCAAGTCGATCCTCTCCGACGCCCGCACCCGCACCGGCGCGCTGGCCAAGGCCGCCCCCTACACCGTGCGGGTGACCCATGGCGGCACCACGCTCTACCGCGCCCGCTTCTCCGGCTTCACGGAGCAGGGCGCCGCCCAGGACGCCTGCGCCGCCCTGAAGAAGAACGGGTTTACGTGTTTCGCCACCCGGAGCTGATTTTTTGAAAGTATGGGGCCGGCCCTCGTTCAGGGCCGGCTCTGACGTCTTCCGCTGACTCACCGATTCGGGTGGGGCGCTCTCCTCCCCCTTGTGGGGAGGAGGAAGGAGATGGGGGTGGTTCGGGAGGCACCGTAACGCCTCATCCTGAACCACCCCCACCCCCAACCCCTCCCCACAAGGGGGAGGGGAGAGGCGGCACGACACCCAAGTCCCAAAAGAAATCTGACAACGCGCGTGGAGTATCAGCGATGTCGGTCCAAAAGCCTGTCCCGCGCCGCGTTGACGCGCGCCGCCCGTTCGACGCTGCCGCCCTGGTCGGGGTGGGCGCTCTTCATCAGCGCCCGATGGGCCGCCCGGACCTGCTCCAGGGTCGCCCCGCGCTCAAGCCCCAGGACCTGATAGGCCTCCTGCTCCGACATCGTCCCTGGCTGCGCCGGGCGGCCCGGCCGCGGGTGCGGATCGCGATCAGCGTCTACACGCCAGCCGGGATGCCGGCGGTCGAGATACGCCTGTAGCAGCCCCGCGCCCTCCGGGTCGTTGCCGGCCAGCAGCAGCGACAGCTCGGCGAGGTCGGCCGGCGGCACCTCCGAGAAGCGGCGTCCGGAGTAGGGACCGACGAAGATGTGGCCGTCGAGCGGCGCGCCGTCGGGCGCGAAGTCGAGTTCGACGGAAGCCGTGCGCCGCCGCTCGGGCTTGGGCTTGCCGCGCAGGCCCGGAATCCGCTGGAGCACGCCGTCGCGCCCCTCGTGCAGCCACACGCCCGCCAGCCCGATCACGCCCGCGAGCACGAGGCTGCCGCGCAGCGACAGCAGGAAGGCCGCGGCGAACGCGGCGTAGCCGGCGAGCCGGCGCGGGGTGAGCCCGAACGGAAGGCGCCCGCCGCTTCGGCCGAGCCACCAGAACCCGACGAGCGCCAAGAGGCCGAGGGCGATGAGCATGGTTGGCTCATCGACCGGTTCGACGCCCGCGTAAAGCGGCTGTGGAGCCGCAATCGGTTACAACCGCGGAGTCACAACCGCGATTGCGCCACGTCGGCGGTCGTCACCCGCACCGTCCGCACTCGCCCGTCGCGCTCGACCAGGAGATTGACCGGCTTGTCGAGGCCGGCATCCTCCACCACCGCGGTGAGGTCGGCGAGCCGATGCACGGGGCGGCCGTTGGCGCCGACGATGACGTCGCCGATCTCGCCGGTGCGGCGGTCGATGCCGGTGAGGCCGGCCTGGGCCGCGGGCGAGCCCGGCAGCACCTGCACCACCACCACGCCGTCGATGCCGAGCCGGGCCGCCGCCGCCTCCTGGCCGGCGATGATGCCGATGCCGGGGTTGCGCACCCGCCCGTTCTTGATGAGGTCCGGCACCGTGCGGTTGACCACATCGACCGGCACCGCGAAGCCGATGCCCGCGCTCGCCCCCGAGGGCGAGTAGATCGCGGTGTTGACGCCGATGAGCCGGCCGGCGGAATCGAGCAGCGGCCCGCCGGAATTGCCGGGGTTGATCGCCGCGTCCGTCTGGATCACGCCGGCCAACTCGCGCCCCTCCTGCGTCGGCAGGCGGCGCTGGAGCGCGCTGATGACGCCGGTCGTCAGCGTGTGGTCGAGGCCGAACGGGTTGCCGATGGCGAAGGCCGATTGCCCCACCTTCAGGTCGGCGGAGGTGCCGAGCGCCAGCGGCGGCGGCATCTTGGCGACGCGCCCGAGCTGGAGCACCGCGAGGTCGTAGCTCTTGGCGGTGCCGACGAGGCGGGCGCCCACCACCTCGCCGGAGGCGAGCCGCACCGAGATCGATCCGCCGCCCTTGGTCGCGGCCTCGACCACGTGATTGTTGGTGACGACGTGGCCGGCGGCATCCCAGACGAAGCCGGTGCCGGTCTGCGAGCCGCCGCCGCCCTGCTGCTGCCGGCCGCCCTCCTCGCCTTGCCCGTATCCTTGCCCGAACTGCCCGAACTCGTCGTCCGGCTCCATCAGGGACTGCCCGCGGGCGGCGGCCTTGGCGAAGACGTGGACCACCGACGGCGAGGCGCGGGCGAACAGATCGACGGTGGATTTTTCCAGCGCCGAGAGGTCGCCCCGCGCCGTGACCGCGCGCGGGCTGTCGGCGGAGTAGAGGAAGGCCAGGATGTAGGGCTGCGCCACGAAGACGACGAGCAGGCCCAACGTCACCCCGAGGGCGATGCGCACGAAACGATCAGGCACCGGTCGAATTCTCGCGGAACGGGTCGGGCCGCCCTCGGCACCGAATTTGGGCTTAGCTGTGTCGGGTGTGGCCGGCTTTCAACGAATCCCCGCTTTCCAGACCCGTCCGGGAGGGTGCGGCAGCGCACGGTCACGCTCGGGCCGTGAGGGTAACCAGTTGGTCACTGTTTCATATGCAGTGTCGAAACACTGATGAAAAAGCATCGGTGGGCGGGCGCGGACCAATCCTTGACCAAACCAAGGCAAGGTCGGCGTGAGGAACTGCGACGAAACGGTGACCGCTCGGATGACGAGCACCCGAATTGATCGCAAAGCCGCCCCAGAGATGCTTCGATCACCCTGGAAACTCTTCGCAGATCGGCTCGGCGACACTGTTCGCCGGGGCGGTCCTCTGCGGACGGACACGGTTCGAAAGGAAGAACAAGAGATGGAAACCGAAGCTCTCGAACGACCTGCAGACCTCACCATCTGGCGCACCCTGCCGGCCTCGTCCCCGCTGGCCCAGCCGCTGCGCTACGACACCCTGCGCGAGGCGCTGCTCGCCGCCCAGGGCGCGATGCGCGACCCGGCCCAGCAGCCCTGGATCATCACCGAGGAGGGCGAAATCCTCTCCCCGAACTGGATCCGCACCTACCTCAACTGATCGTTCCGGCCACCGTGCCGGGCAAAGCGGGATCGGAGGCCGGCGCGGCCTCCATCGGCTCCGGCCGGTTCACCGGCGTGGTGGACACGATCATCAAGAGGAACCACGAGCCGCGCTGGGCCGCCGAGACCGGCGGCCCGCCGGCCGCCTGGCTCGGGTAGAGCCGGACGCGGGCGCCGGTGCCGATCGTCTCGGCCAGCCCGAAGCCGACCAGAAGCGGCCCGTCGCGCGCCGCGCTCGATTCTTGCGCCCACGACTTTCCCCGCGCCGCGCGATTCGCCCGGCCCTTGCCTGTCCCTGAGAGACGAGCGGAAGCAGCGGCTGCAAGGCCGGTCCGAGCCTGTTTCCTGCTCAAACGGCGTGCTTTCGGCGTTCTGGATAACCGGCACGATCACAGCGGACCGGGCTGGGAAACCGGCCTGAGGGTTGAATATTTATCCAGAATCATTTTACCAAAAACATTCCTTTTATACTCAAGCTCCACCGTCTTTCCAGGGGTGAAGTCAGGTCCGCAATACTCTCGCTTTGTAAGGTTTTGTAGTAAATCTGTTTTCCCGTGTCTAATGTATATTTCGCACTGATTCGAAGAATTGAACCCTTTCGTCGTGCGATGATTTATCGTGCCGGTGGCGGTTTCCGAAATGCCGAATCCTTGGCTAAAAAATAAAACGAATACGCCGATGGGGATTATGAGCGATGCAGCCAGCGCAACTTGTTTGATGAATTCGAATATTTCTTTCCTCGTCCATCGATGAAACTTCACGCGCATCGCAAAAAGGCCTGATGCAAAAATTCCATGTCGGAGCGCGTGGCTGTGCCGGGTGAGATGACGATCAACGACACGTGTGACGGGGCCTGCTCGCGATGCCGGTGCCTGCGATCCGTCAGGAGGCACGCGCCATGCACTTGAAAGAGGGCATTTTGACAGGCCGAAGCGGCGGCGTGGACCAGAGGGGCGCTTTGGCGTTGGTTGTCCCTCGAGCCGCAAGCGAAATCGCGGATTCGTGATCCGAGGGAGGGGGCGTGCAGGCAAGCATCGAGCAACCCAAAACGGTGCGGCGCGTGGAGCGCGAACTCGCCCGGCTCGACGGGCTGATCGCGCGGGCTCGCCTCAGGCGGCGTCTCTTCCGGGGGCTGCGCGGCGGGCTCGGCGCCGGGGCGACGTTGCTGGTGCTGCTCAAGGCCAAGGTCGCGGCCTCGCTCGGGCTGAAGCTGGTGATCGCCGGCGTGGTCGGGCTCGGCTTGGCGTGGCCGGTGGCCGTGCTGGTCTTCGTGTTCGTGGCCGGGCTCGTCGTGACGATCCTCGGGGCGCTCACGGGGGAGGGCGGCCTGAGCGGGAGCGACTTCGACTGCTCGTGGGATTGCGGGTGCAAGCGCGAGCGGATGAAGCGGCTCAAGCATCTCATCGCTCTGCGCCGGGCGTGGCTCGCGGCGCCCAATGGGCCGGCGCCGAGCATCCGGCGCGATCCGGGCCGGCGCTTTCTCACGAAGAGGCGGCGCGCGTGAGGGCCGCCCAATGGACAGTAGCCGCGTTTGGTGGCTTGCCTATAATGCCAAAAGAAATTTGCCGTCCTCCGAACCCGCCGAGACCACCGCATGTCGTCACGGATTCCCGATTTCGCCGCGCTCAGCCTGTCAGACCGGTTGTTCCAGGCGCCGCCGCCCCCGGTCGGCGAGCCGTGGATGACGCCCGAGGGCATCCCGGTGAAGGGGTTCTACGGCCCGCAGGACCGTGAGGGGCTGGAGGGGATCGGCTCGTTCCCCGGCCTGCCGCCCTACCTGCGCGGGCCGTACCCGGCGATGTACGTCACCCAGCCCTGGACGATCCGGCAATATGCCGGCTTCTCCACGGCCGAGGATTCGAACGCGTTCTACCGGCGCAACCTCGCGGCGGGGCAGAAGGGCCTCTCGGTCGCCTTCGATCTCGCGACCCACCGCGGCTACGATTCGGACCATCCCCGCGTCTCGGGCGATGTCGGCATGGCGGGCGTCGCGATCGATTCAATCTACGACATGCGGACCCTGTTCTCCGGCATCCCGCTCGACGAGATGACGGTGTCGATGACGATGAACGGCGCGGTGCTGCCGGTGCTCGCCCTCTACATCGTCGCGGCGGAAGAGCAGGGCGTGCCGCCGGAGAAGCTCGCCGGTACGATCCAGAACGACATTCTCAAGGAATTCATGGTCCGCAACACCTACATCTATCCCCCCAAGGGATCGATGCGGATCATCTCGGATATTTTTGGATATACGTCCAGAAATATGCCGAAGTTCAATTCGATCTCGATTTCCGGCTACCATATGCAGGAGGCCGGGGCGACGCAGGATCTCGAACTCGCCTACACGCTCGCCGACGGCGTCGAATACATCAAGGCGGGTCTGGCCGCGGGCCTGACCATCGATCAGTTCGCCCCGCGCCTGTCGTTCTTCTGGGCGATCGGGATGAACTTCTTCATGGAGATCGCCAAGATGCGGGCCGCGCGCCTGATCTGGGCCAAGCTCGTCAAGGAGTTCGATCCCAAGAACGACAAGTCGCTGCCGCTTCGTACCCATTCGCAGACGAGCGGCTGGTCGCTCACCGCGCAGGACGTGTTCAACAACGTCACCCGCACCTGCATCGAGGCGATGGCGGCGACCCAAGGCGGGACGCAGTCGCTGCACACCAATGCGCTCGACGAGGCGCTGGCCCTGCCGACCGACTTCTCGGCCCGCATCGCGCGAAACACCCAGCTCTTCCTTCAGCAGGAGAGCGGCACGACGCGGATCATCGATCCGTGGGGCGGCTCCTACTATGTCGAGCGCCTGACCGCCGACATCGCCGCGCGCGCCTGGGACCATATCCGCGAGGTGAACGAACTCGGCGGCATGGCGAAAGCCATCGAGGCCGGCATCCCGAAGCTGCGCATCGAGGAGGCGGCGGCCCGCGCCCAGGCGCGGATCGATTCCGGCCGCCAGACCATCGTCGGCATCAACAAGTACAAGCCCGACGACGAGATGAAGATCGAGCTGCTGCGGGTCGACAACCATAACGTCCGCACGATGCAGATCGACAAGCTCAAGCGCCTGCGCTCCGAGCGCAGTCAGGCCGACGTCGATGCGGCGCTCGCCGCGCTGACCAGGGCCGTGGACACGAGCGACAATCTGCTAGAACTCGCGGTCAACGCGGCGCGGGCGAAGGCCACGGTCGGCGAGATCTCGGAGGCGCTGGAGAAGGCCTGGGGCCGTCACCGCGCCGAAATCCGCTCGATCTCAGGCGTCTACAAGCGGGAGGTGGGCGGCATGTCGCCGGTGGTGGAGAAGGTGCGCGGCCTCGTCGAGGCTTTTGAGGAAAACGACGGGCGCCGCCCGCGCATCCTCGTCGCCAAGATGGGTCAGGACGGGCACGACCGCGGCCAGAAGGTGATCGCCTCGGCCTTCGCCGACCTCGGCTTCGACGTGGATATCGGGCCGCTCTTCGCCACCCCGGCGGAGGCCGCGCGGCAGGCGGTGGAGAACGACGTGCACATCGTCGGCGTCTCCTCGCTGGCGGCGGGCCACCTGACCCTCGTGCCGGAGCTGAAGACGGCGCTGAAGGAGGAAGGTCGCGACGATGTGATGATCGTCATCGGCGGCGTGATCCCGCCGGGCGATTACGACGCCCTCTACGCGGCCGGCGCCTCGGCGATCTTCCCGCCCGGTACCGTCATCGCCGAGGCCGCGGTGAAGCTCTTGGGAGAGCTCAACGACCGCCTGGGATACGGCGAACGGCAGGCGGCGGAGTAGCGCCGTATTCCGCGCGCGATGAGCGCCCCGCGCAGCGGGCCTCGGTCAAGCCGAGGCCGTCGAGCGGAGCGAGAAGCCTGAGGTCGCGGACGCGACCGCCAGCGCTCGATGCCTGAGTAAGGCCACGCCCTTAAGCCTAACCGTTGGTTCGGCCGGCGCGGCCGCACGCGCGGGCCGGTTCCCCGTGGTGCGGCGCGGCATGTTGGGCTAAGACTCCCCGATTGAACGGGCGGCGACCGGCATCCTCACGGGGCGCACCGGTCCGGTTCGCCTTCGGCGACGGAGGGTTCGCAGGTCCGCATCGGCGTTTTGCGCTGCGGCAGACGAACCCTTCGCGAACGGCCGGCACGGTTTGAGAGGGATGGCGTGATGTCCGACGGGGGCCGGATTCTCCCTGTGATCCTGTGCGGGGGCTCGGGCACGCGGTTGTGGCCGGCCTCGCGCGAAAGCATGCCCAAGCAGTTCACGCCGCTGGTCGATCCGAATTCCTCGACCTTCCAGGCCACGGCCCGGCGTGTCGCCGACGCGGCCGTGTTCGCCCGGCCCACCGTCATCGCCTCGGCCGAATCCCGCTTCATCGTCGCCGAGCAGCTGGCGCAGGCCGGCGTCTCCGCCGACATCGTGCTGGAGCCGGATCGGCGCGATTCCGCCGCCGCGGTCGCGGTCGCCGCGCTCCATGCCGCGCGGCAGGGGCCCGAGACGGTGGTGCTGATCCTGGCCGCCGACCACGTAATCGAGGATGCCGCCGCCTTCGCCGAGGCCGCACGCCAAGCCGCCGCCGGGGCCCGGCTCGGCCAGATCATGACGCTCGGCATCGCGCCGCACCGCCCGGCGACCGATTACGGCTATATCCGCATGGGTGCCGCGGTGCCCGGCGCGCCCGGCGTCCACCGGGTCGAGCGCTTCGTCGAGAAGCCGGACGCGGCCGGCGCCGAGCGCCTGATCGACGAGGGCGCCCTGTGGAATTCGGGCTACTTCCTGTTCCGCGCCGACGTGATGATCGGCGAACTCGAGACTCACGCCCCCGACATCCTCGAAGCGGCCCGCGCCGCGCTCGACGCCGCCACCACCGATCTCGATTTCGTGCGCCTCGACGGCACCGCCTTCTCGCGTGCGCCGAAAACCTCGATCGACTACGCCGTGATGGAGCGGACCACCCGCGCCGGCGTGCTCAAGGTCTCGTTCGCGTGGTCCGACGTCGGCACCTGGGACGCGGTGTGGCAGGTGCTGGCCCGCGACGCGCAGGGCAACGCCGTGCGCGGCCGGGTGGAACTCGTCGAGACCACCGGCAGCCTCGTCCACAGCGAGGGCGAGGGCCTGACCACCGTGGTCGGTCTCGACGACGTGGTGGTGGTGGCGACCCCCGACGCCGTGCTGGTCTCGTCGAAGTCGCATTCCGGCAAGGTCAAGGACCTCGTCGGCGTGCTGCGCGAGAAGGCCCATCCGGAGGCCGACGCCCATCGCCGGATGTACCGGCCCTGGGGCTGGTACCAGCGCATCGACATCGGCGAGCGCTTTCAGGTGAAGCGCATCATGGTGACGCCGGGCGGCCGGCTATCGCTGCAGAAGCACTTCCACCGGGCCGAGCACTGGGTCGTGGTCAAGGGCACGGCCGAGGTGACGCTGAACGACCAAATCATCCTCGTCCACGAGAACGAGGCGGTCTACCTGCCGATCGGCTCGATGCACCGGCTCACCAACCCGGGAAAAATCCCGCTGGAGCTGATCGAGGTTCAGGTCGGTTCGTACACCGGCGAGGACGACATCATCCGCGTCGAGGACGTCTACGGGCGTTGAGGCTCAGCCCGCCTCGATCGTCCGCCCGGCCAGATGCCGGGCGAGCCGCGCCACGCCCGTCCGCCCCGTCCGCAGGCCGAGCTTGGTCCGCCGCCACAGGATGTCGTCGGGCGAGCGGGCCCATTCGGCACGCACGAGGTAATCGACCTCGCGGGCGGTGAGGCCGCCCTCGAAACTTTCGCCGAGGTCGGCCAGCGTGCGCGCGGCGCCGACGATGTTTTCGGCGCGGGTGCCGTAGGCGCGGGCGAGTCTCAGCGACAAGGCATCGGGTAGGAACGGGTAGGTTTTCCGGAAACTCTCGAGAAACGCGTCGAAATCACCGCCCGGAACATCGCCGCCGGGCAGCGGCGCGGTGCCGGTCCAGGCGGGCTTGAGGCCGGGTAGGTTCAGCTTCTCCAGGGCATGCTCGGCGAGCCGCCGGTAGGTGGTGATCTTGCCACCGAACACCGAGAGCACCGGCGGGCCCTCCGTATCGAGTTCCAGCACGTAGTCTCGGGTGACGGCAGACGCGTTCTCCGTGGCGTCGTCGTAGAGCGGGCGCACCCCCGAATAGCTCCACACCACGTCGTCCGGGCCCATATTCCCGGCAAACGACCGGTTGATGCAGTCGCAGAGGTAGCGCGTCTCTTCGGGAGAGATCGTCACCCGGCCGGGGCCGGCCTCGTAGGGCACGTCGGTGGTGCCGATCAGGGTGAAGTCGCGCTCGTAGGGGATGGCGAAGACGATCCGCCGGTCGGGCTGCTGCAGGATGTAGGCGTGCTCGCCCTCGTAGAGCTTGCGCGTGACGATGTGGCTGCCCTTGACGAGCCGCACCTTCGGCCGCGCCTCGACCGAGAGGGTGCGCAGCAGCGTCTGCGCGACCCAGGGGCCGGCGGCGTTGACGATCGCCCGCGCCCGCACGCTCTCGCGCCGCCCGGTCTCGGCATCGTGCAGGGTCGCGGTCCAGGCGCCGTCTTCGCGCCGCGCCGACTCGACGTTGGTGCGGGTGCGGATTGTTGCACCGCGTTCAGAAGCGTCGAGAGCGTTGAGGACGACGAGGCGGCTGTCCTCAACCCAGCAATCCGAATAGGCGAAGCCGCGGGTGAGACGCCGTTGCAGCGGCGCGCCGACCCCCTGCGCGGTGAGCTTCAGGGATTGCGAGCCCGGCAGCGCCCGCAGCCGCGAGAGGTGGTCGTAGAGAAACAGCCCGATCCGCAGGAGCCAGGCCGGGCGCAATCCTGAATCGTGCGGCAGCACGAAGCGCAGCGGCCAGATGATGTGGGGGGCGAGCCGCATGAGCCGCTCGCGCTCGGCCAGAGCCTCGCGCACCAGCCGGAACTCGTATTGTTCGAGATAGCGAAGCCCGCCATGGATCAGCTTGGTCGAGGCCGACGAGGTGTGTTCGGCCAGATCGCCCCGCTCGCACAGCAGCACCGAGAGGCCGCGCCCGGCGGCGTCGCGGGCGATGCCCGCCCCGTTGATGCCGCCGCCGATGACGAGGAGGTCGTACACGTCGCTCACCGCCTCACAGCAGACCCGCGAGGCTGAGCGCGAGGCCGAGAAGTCCGGCGGCGCCGAGGAAGCGCCTCCAGGGATTTACCCCCCTCGCGACCTCATCGACCGCCCAGACGGCAAGACCGATCAGAGCGGCGATCCGCAAGCCCAGGAAGAGCCAGGGCGGCAGGCCGGGAGTCACCGCCCCCAGCAGCCACTCCGCCGTGGAGGCCGCGATGAAGATCCAGAGCGGCGTGTTCGGCCACTGGCCGATCACGATCGCCCCGGTGCTGCGGTCCCGGAAGGCCCAGTCGATGAAGCTCTGCAAGCGCTCGCTCAGATCGGCTGCGTGTTCCGCGCGGCGCGGATCGATTCGCAAATCTGCGGGCTGATCTTGTCGAGATGCGGGCAGGCGTTGGTCTCGTACCAGCCGCGCAGCTCCGGCTGCTTGGGCGCGACGAACATCGCGGTCAGCACGAAGCCGCCCGCGATCAGGACGAGGAGGATGAGAAGGCTGCGCACCGGACGACTCCAATCGGGGGAGCCGGGTTGGCGGGCGCCCTCACCGCGCAGACGCGCCAGGACAGCCGGAGGTTCCCTCAGGTCAAGGGAGCGTGGCCTTATGGTGTCTCCGGCGCCGTCTTCGGCCCATCCAGCAGGGTTGGAGGCCGGGTATCGCTGTAGGGGCCCTGGCTGCCGGGCAGCAGGCCCATGTTCTGCATCCAGATCATCATCAGGACGGCGGCGATCAGGCTGCCCAGCGACATCAGGAAGCCGAGGTTGCGCTGCCGCACCACGATCAGCCCCAGCACGACGGCCAGGGCCACGGCGAGAAGGATCGTCAGCATGCAGCCTCCTCGCCGGGTTCAGACGCCCGCATACATCCGGCCCGGATTGAACAGCCCGGCGGGATCGTGCGCCGCCTTGATGCCGGTGGTGAGGCGCATCAGCGGCTCGGGCAGGGGCTCGAACACCGGCATTGCGGCCCGCACGGTCTCGGGGGCACGCACCAGGGTGGCGTGGCCACCCGCGGCTCGCACCGCCTCGCGGATCGCGACCGTGCCGGCATCCTCCGCGGCGTCGGTGGCGAGCCAGATCAGGCCGCCGCCCCAATCGTAGAACCAGCGCGCGGAACGCTGGCGGGCGACCGCTGCCGTCACCTCCGGCCCGCGGCCCGGCACGGTGGAAATTCGCCATACGGCCGCCTCGCGGGGCTCGGCCAGCAACGCGGCATCGCGCACGGCGCGCCACAGGGCGGCGCTGTCCTCGCCCTCGATCAGCGTCGCCTCGCCCCGGCGGCGGAGCAGGCGGCGCAGCTCGCCGAGGCGATACTCCACCGACTTGGAAAACCCCTCGATCCGCATCAGCGTGCGCGCCTCCGCCCCGCCGATCCCGGCGGGCAGGTGGGCGGCGCCGGTCAGCTCGAACGGCGAGCCGAGCGCCGCGGACAGGGCCTCGACCGCAGCGGTGTCGTCGAGGCCGGTCAGCACCAGGGTCACGACCCGCTCCTGCACGGGCAGTACCTTGAAGGTGACCTCGGTCAGCAGGCCGAGGGTGCCCCAGGAGCCCGCCATCAGCTTCACGAGGTCGAGGCCGGTGACGTTCTTCATCACCCGGCCCCCCGACTTGATCGCTTGCCCACGCCCGTTGACGAAGCGCACGCCGATCAGGCTGTCGCGGGCCGCCCCGGCATTGATGCGCCGGGGGCCGGAATTGTTGATCGCCGCCACCGCGCCGAAGGTCGGCGCCCCGGTTGAGCCCAGCAGCGGGCGGTGGTCCATCGGCTCGAACGGCAGCATCTGGCCGCGCTCGGCGAGCAGCGCCTCGACTTCGGCGAGCGGCGTGCCGGCGCGGGCGCCCACCACCATCTCGGCGGGCTCGTAGAGGGTGATGCCGGTGAGCCCCGTGCTCGCCAGCGTCGCCTCGTCCTGCGGCGGGCGCCCGAACGCGGCCTTGGTGTTGCCGCCGACGAGCCGAAGCCGCTCGGACCGGCCGGCAGCCTGCGCGACGATGGCCGTCGCCTCCCCCTCGCTCGCCGGCGCGTATGTCGTCATGATCCCGGTTTCCGTCCCGCCGGGCCTTCTTGAAGCGGCCCTCGCGGGTGACAAAACCCGGATCGGGGGGCGGTTGCAAGCGCGCGTGTTACTCCGCCGCAGCCGGCAACGCGGGCCGCAGCCGCTCCATCACGGCGCTGCGCAGGCCCGCGATGTCGAGGAGCCAGACCAGGGTGCCGTAGACGAGCACGCCCGTGCCGATGCAGGCCGGCAGCGCGAGCCAGGGGGCGAGGGTGCGCAGCGGCCAGACCGCGGCGGCCATCGCGACGGTGGCGAAGGTCGCCGTCGCGAGGTCGCGCCAGGGCAGTGCGATGCGGCCGGGGCCGGTCACCGCCAGGAAGGCGAGGAGGCCGAAGGCGGCCAGAAAGCCTAGCGTCTGCGCGACGGCGATGCCGGTGCCGCCGTAGGGGCCGGCGAGCGCCAGCAGGGCGAGCGCGTTGACGAGCGCGCCGAACAGGGCGGCGACGATCACCGGCATAGTGCGGCGGCGGATCTGGAAGACCGGGTTGAGGGCGTAGTTCATCGCGGCAAAGGCGACGAGGCCCGGCAGCATCGGCAGCAGGTAGGCGGTGAAGTGACCGCGGAAGGCGTCCGGGACCACGATGGCTTCGAGGGCGGGGAGTACCGCCCAGACGCCGGCCATGCTCGGCAGGATCAGGGCGGCGACCACGGCGAGGTTGCGGGCGACCTGGGCCTCGCCCGCTTGGCGCCCGCCTTCCTCCTCGGCACGCACCGCGATCTGGAACAGCAGCACGTCGAGGGCCGCGCCGAGCGTGCCGAAGATGCGGGTGCCGATGTCGGAGGCGAGCGAGAAGTAGCCGGACTCGGAAAACCCGCCGACGGCCGCGATGGCGCTGCGGTTGGCGAACGGCAGGAGCTGGTAGACCACGTTCGCCGCGATCAGCGGCAGGCCGTAGGTGACGAAGACCCGCAGCATCGTGCGCCCGCGCTCGACATCGGGGCGGTGGCGCGGATCGGTGAGGCCGCGGTGGATCAGAATCGCGGCGAGGAACTGGCTGACGCCCGCCGCCGCGATCACCGCGGTGGCGTCGCCCGTGGCCCAGGCGGTGCCGACCATGAGGACGAGCGCGAGCCCGCTCTTGACCAGCACCAGCTTGAGATACAGCCCGCCAATGAAGCGGGCGCGGGCGAGCGTCGTCTGATAGTCGAAGACGCCGATGCCGATGGCGGTCGCGACCGCCGCCGCGGCGAGCGTCGCGGGCGGGCCGGCCAGCGGGCGTCCGGCGAGGCACAGCAGGGTCGCGGCGACGAGGCACAGCGCCGTCGCCGCGTAGGCCCGGTCGAGCACGGCGCGAATCCACGGCTCCTCGCCGCGCACCCGCTCGGAATAGAACCGCGTCGCCGACAGCCGCAGCCACTCGAAGAACAAGGTGGTGAGCACCACCGAGCCGGCGATGCCCAGCGCGAAGCGGCCGAAATCCGCCGGGCCCAGGATCTGCGCGAGCAGCAGGCCGAGGGCGAGGTTCAGGACCGCGTTGACGACGTAGGCTGCGATGACCGCCATGGGTTTCGGTGTTCTGGTGGGTGCGGGGCGTGTGCCGGACGGTTGAGACGGATTTACGTCAGCGGGGCGCTACGCAAGGACGCAGCCGGGTTCCGACGCGCGGCTTCGTGCGCCGGCCGTAGCGCCACCTCGCGATAGATGCGCTCCAGCCGGTCGAGGTGGCGGTCGAGCGTCAGCGGATCGGCCCAGAAGCTGTCATAGGCGGCCCGGCTCATGGCGCGGGCGGTGGCGTCGTCGGCGAGCCGCGTCATCGCTTCACTGAGTGACGTGGGATCGCCGGAGCGGAACCACAGGCCGCTGAGCCCGTCTTCCACCGCTTCACGGCCGGCGCAGATGTCGCTGACGATCACCGGGGTGCCGAGCGCGAGCGATTCGAGCACGGTGAGCGGCTGGCCCTCGTACCAGACCGAGGGGAACACCAGGGCGCGGGCGGCGCGCAGGCGCTGCTTCACGCCGGCCGGGTCGTGCCAGCCGAGGAACTCGGCCTCCGGATAGGCGGCTTCCAACTCCGCCCGTTGCGGGCCGTCGCCCACGAAGATCGCCCGTTGCCCCGAGAGCCGCGCGGCCTCGGCGAACAGGCCGGCACCCTTCTCCGCCGAGAGGCGGCCGACGAAGACGAAGCCGCCGAGCGGGCCGTCGTCCTTGTGCCCGAGGGGCTCGGCGTCGATCGGGTTGCCGACATCGTACCATTGGGTATCCGCGGGCAGGTGCGGGGCCAGCACCTCGCGCTGGAGCCGGCTGATGGTGATGACGGCGGACAGGTTGTCGATCATGCCGGTATTGCGCATCAGCACGTGGCGGCCCACCCGCATCAGCTTGCGGGCATAGCCGCGGGAATCGCAGTTGTGCGAGATGCAAGCTAGCGAGACCGGGGACCGGTGGCAGGCTGCCGAGACGGGGTAGTCGTAGAAGCCGCCATTGGGGCAGGCGAGGTAATACTCGTGCATCGTGAACACGACCGGCGCCCGGCTGCCGGCCAGCACCGGCCCGATCGAGGGCGAGAGCGCTTTGGCCCAGGCATGGACGTGGACGACCGTCTCCTCCGGATCGTGGCGGGCCAAAAGTTCGCCGAGCGCGGCCGCCGCCTTCTGGTTCCACAGCCACTGCACGCCGAAGCGGGCGAGCGAGTTCGTCGTCGTCACGTCGGCCTGATCGAGCAGGATCGTCTCGATGCCGGCGCCCTCCATCCGCGGGTCGGCCGGGCCGACGGCGGCGAAAAAGGTCACGCGATGGCCCCGCGCCGCGAGGCCGAGCGCGCTTTCGATCGCGACCTTCGCCTGCCCGCCGTTGATGTGGGCGTGATCCGCCACGACGATGATCGGCATGGGAAGCGGCCTACTTGCGGGCGATGACGTAGGCGAAGCTCGTGAAGGTGCGCCAGTCGCGCGCCCGCGCCACCTTGGTGAAGGCGGCATCGACCTGCTTGAGGCCCGGAATCTTCCAGAAGTAGCTGTAGCCGTAGAACGGCAGCACCACGACCTCGCGGAAGCCGATCTCCCTCAGCACCGGCGCGATCACCGTCTCGCTGCCGCGGCAGAGATTGTAGTGGGCCGGAAATTTCGGGTTGTCGCCGTCGTCGGCGCGGTCGGGGAACAGGGTGTGCAGCACGGCGCGCGAGAGGCGCTCGGGCATGATCTGGTTGGCGGCGAAGGGCGGCGCGAACAGGGTCGGGAAGAAGCTCAGGGCGACGCCGCCGGGGGTGAGCAGGTCATGCACGTTGCGCCACATCTGCGCGACGTCGGGCAAGTGCTCCATCACCATCCGGCAATAGGCGAAGTCGAACTGTTCGCGCCCCGTGGCCCGCACCGTGTCCTTCGCTGCGATGTCGCAGCACAGCTTGGAGAAGGCGGGCGGAGCCAGATCGAGTTCGCGCTGCGACAGGTCGTTGATGGTGACCGCGATGTCGTGCTCGGTCAGCTCCGCCGGGCCGAACACCGGATCGCGCCCGCCGCCGATTTCGAGATGCTGGCGCAGGCCGTATTCCCGGCTCAGCGCCAGGATCATCGCCTTATAGTTCTCCCACGACCAGTTCCAGTCGGGCGAGTAGCCGAGATCGTCGGCGATCGCCTTCAGCCCGCGCGGAGCGAAGGCCTGGACCGGCTGCGCGATCTCGAAATTGTGGCGGACGTTCATCGGGCAAACCCCAATCGTGCGGCTGGCCCCGACGATGGGGGCCGCGCGATTTCGAAACGATTAAGCGGGGTTTACGGGGCCGCGGGTCTCGCGTCGGATGCTGTCCAAGACCTTAAAACGGGTCGGTCGGACGTGGCCGGGTCACAGCCACCCCTTCGACTTGAAATACACCAGCGGCACGATCGCCGAGATCGCGATCAGCGCCAGGCCGTAGGGATAGCCGTAGACCCAATCCAGCTCAGGCATGTGCTTGAAGTTCATGCCGTACAGCGACGCCACCAGCGTCGGCGGCACGCCTACCACCGAGACGACGGTGAGGATGCGGAAGGCATTGTTCTGCTCGACGTTGATGAGCCCGAGCGTCGCGTCGAGGAGGAATTGCAGCGTCTCGGAGAGCCGGGTCTCGAACTCGTCCAGCGAGGCGATGTCGCGGGCCGCCGTCTCGAAGCGGGGCGCGTCGCCATCGTCGAGGTGGTGGCCGCACTCGCCCTTGGCGAAGGCGACGATGCGCTCCAGCCCGAGCAGGCTGGCCCGGACCTTGGAGAGTGACTTGCCGTGGCGACCGATCGAGCGCAGCAGGCGCCGCAGCGCGAGGTCGCGGCGCTTCGGCGCGGTGGCGTCGCCTTTGCGGGCGCCAGGGCGGGCACCGGCGTCGAAGTCGAAGATGCGGGTCGAGAGGTTGTCGAGGTCGGCCGACATCTCCTCCAGCAGATCGGCGAGGTTGTCGACCAGTTCCTCGACCACCAGCAGGAACATCCGCGCGGCGGTGCTGCCGTCGCCGTCCTCCTCGTCCACGCGTTTGCGCACCGCCGCGAAGGCCCGCATGTCGTGGTAGCGGACGGTGACGAGGTGCGTCTTGTTCAGGAGGAAGCCGAGCGGCTTCAGGCTGAAATCCGAGCGGTCGAAGGTCACCATCGGGGTCGAGAGCGAGAGGCCGTCGCGGTTGCGCCGCAGCCGGCTCGACAGCTCGACCTCGCTCAGCGCGGCGCGCGAGGGCACGCGGATGCCGGTCTTCTCCTCGACGCAGGCCGCCTCCTCGGCGGTCGGATCGTTCAGGTCGATCCAGACGGCGTGATCGGGGAGTGCGGCGGTGCCGTGCAGGCGGCTCGTATCGACCGCCCCTTGCGGCCCGTGCAGGCTCATCATCGAAAGGGATGTTTCCGGATTGCGTGGGATTAAGAGAATTTCTCCGCGCCGTGGGGCGGGCGCGGGAGATGCGGCGTCTTGACTCGAAACCGGCCTGCGCCTATCTCGCGGCCGTCGTTGGCACTCACGAAACGAGAGTGCTAACAGCCAGGGTAGGCGCGGTCGCTCGGGCCGCATCAAGACCAACCGCTATTCCGAAGCAAGAGGGTAGCTCATGAACTTCCGTCCGCTCCACGACCGCGTCGTCGTCCGTCGTATCGAGGGTGAAGAGAAGACGAAGGGCGGCATCATCATCCCGGATACCGCCAAGGAGAAGCCGCAGGAGGGCGAGATCGTCGCCGTCGGTTCGGGCGCCCGTGACGAGCAGGGCCGCATCAACGCCCTCGACGTCAAGGTCGGCGACCGCGTCCTGTTCGGCAAGTGGTCGGGCACCGAGGTCAAGATCGACGGCCAGGATCTCCTCATCATGAAGGAATCCGACATCATGGGCGTCGTCGCCGTTTAAGGCCACGTCTGTTTCAGCGCCCTTGGAGACCGCCGATGCAGCAGCAGACGGCCGGTCTCGGGGCTCCCTTCCAGAATTCGAGGTAGTACTCACATGGCAGCGAAAGACGTTCGTTTCTCCGCCGACGCTCGCGACAAGATGCTGCGCGGCGTCGACATCCTCGCCGATGCGGTGAAGGTGACGCTGGGCCCCAAGGGCCGCAACGTCGTGATCGAGAAGAGCTTCGGCGCTCCCCGCATCACCAAGGACGGCGTCACCGTCGCCAAGGAGATCGAGCTCGCCGACCGCTTCGAGAACATGGGCGCCCAGATGGTGCGCGAAGTGGCCTCGAAGACCAACGACATCGCCGGTGACGGCACCACCACCGCGACCGTGCTGGCGCAGGCCATCGTCCGCGAGGGCGCCAAGTACGTCGCCGCCGGCATCAACCCGATGGACCTGAAGCGCGGCATCGACCTCGCCACGGCCGCCGCGGTGAAGGACATCACCAACCGCGCCAAGAAGGTCGCCTCGTCCGACGAGGTCGCCCAGGTCGGCACGATCTCCGCCAACGGCGACAAGGAGATCGGCGAGATGATCGCCCACGCCATGCAGAAGGTGGGCAACGAGGGCGTCATCACCGTCGAGGAGGCCAAGACCGCCGAGACCGAACTCGACGTCGTCGAGGGCATGCAGTTCGACCGTGGCTACCTCTCGCCGTACTTCGTGACCAACGCCGAGAAGATGGTCGCCGAGCTGGAAGACCCCTATATCCTCATCCACGAGAAGAAGCTGTCGTCGCTCCAGGCGATGCTGCCGGTGCTCGAGGCCGTGGTGCAGACCGGCAAGCCGCTGGTCATCATCGCCGAGGACATCGAGGGCGAGGCTCTGGCCACCCTCGTGGTGAACAAGCTGCGCGGCGGCCTCAAGGTCGCGGCCGTCAAGGCTCCGGGCTTCGGTGACCGCCGCAAGGCGATGCTCGAGGACATCGCGATCCTGACCAAGGGCCAGATGATCGCCGAGGATCTCGGCATCAAGCTCGAGAACGTGACGCTCCCCATGCTCGGCCGCGCCAAGCGCGTGCGCATCGAGAAGGAGACCACCACGATCATCGACGGTCTCGGCGAGAAGGCCGACATCGAGGCCCGCGTCGGCCAGATCAAGGCGCAGATCGAGGAGACCACCTCGGACTACGACCGTGAGAAGCTCCAGGAGCGTCTGGCCAAGCTCGCGGGCGGCGTCGCGGTGATCCGCGTCGGCGGCGCGACCGAGGTCGAGGTCAAGGAGAAGAAGGACCGCGTGGACGACGCGCTCAACGCCACCCGCGCTGCGGTGGAAGAGGGCATCGTTCCCGGCGGCGGCGTCGCGCTGCTGCTCGCCAAGAAGGCGGTCGCCCAGCTGAAGTCCGACATCCCGGACGTGCAGGCCGGCATCAAGATCGTCCTCAAGGCGCTCGAGGCCCCGATCCGTCAGATCGCCAGCAACGCGGGCGTCGAGGGCTCCATCGTCGTCGGCAAGATCACCGACAACGGCGGCGAGACCTTCGGCTTCAACGCCCAGACCGAAGAGTACGTTGACATGATCCAGGCCGGCATCGTCGACCCGGCCAAGGTCGTGCGCACCGCCCTCCAGGACGCCGCCTCGGTGGCCGGCCTGCTGGTGACCACGGAAGCCATGGTCGCCGACGCGCCGAAGAAGGACAGCGGCGCCCCGGCGATGCCGGGCGGCGGCGGCATGGGCGGCATGGACTTCTAAGTCCGAGCCATCCGTCACAGTCGGGAAGGGGGTCGCCGCGAGGCGGCCCCTTTTCTTTTGTCCGCGGCGTGGGCCGCGGTGTTGCCGGCAAGGACCGAAGAATGCCGCGGCTCCCCCCTCTCCCCGTGTGCGGGGAGAGGCCCGCAGACACCTTGTCGTGTCTGCGGAAAGCGGCGGCGAGGGGGAGTTTCCGGATGAGACACTTCCGGTGAGTCCCCCTCACCTTCGGCTGCCGCCTCGCCGCGCGGACGACAGGGTCGTCGCGGCCCTTTCCCCGCGTGCGGGGCGAGGGGATGCGCGTTCGCCTCGGCGATACTCTGGAGGTGGCGGAACTCGCTATCGCTCCCGAGACGGCCCGATTCCCATCCGGCGGATCAACAAAAACACCGCCACCGCCGAAACGACCGCCAAAACCATCGCCAGGGTCGAGCCGTCTTCCATTTCCGAAAACGGCAGCCCCTTGGTGTTCATCCCGAACAGGCCGGTGACCAGCGTCGGCGGCAGGAACAGGGCGGTGAGGATCGACAGCGTGTGGAGCTGGCGGTTCGAGGCGCGGGCGAGCTGGGCCGACAACTCGTCCTGAAGCAGGCGGCTGCGCTCGGCCAAGACCAGCATGTCGCGGTCGAGGGCGTCGAGGCGCTGCGCCATCCGCGCGGCGGTGGAGATGACCGGCTCGGGCAGGCCCTCGTCCTCCTCCTGTTCGAGACGGTGGAACACGGAAGCCAGCCCGAGCAGATGGCGGCGCAGGCGCACGGCCTCGCGGCGGATCGGCCCGAGGCGGCGGCTCTCGTCGCGGACCCCATCGTCGAGGATGTGATCCTCGATCTCGTCGAGTTCGTCGCCGCGATGCGCCACCGTCCTGGCCGTCTCGGCCACGACCCCGCCGACGAGGTGTTCGAGGAGTGCCGCCGGGGCCGGGAAGCGCCGTCCGGCGGTCGCCGCGTCGTGCGCGGCGTCGGGCCCCCGGATCGGGTGGCGGCGACCGGTGACGAGGATCGTTTCGGCCATGACGAAGTGCAGGCGGCCTGCGGCGTCGGGGCCGGGCCGCTGCCGGTCCTCGGCGCCGGCGCGCACCAGGTCGGCGACGACCCCGCCGACATGCGCATCCTCGATCGCCACGCGCTGGTGCGGGTCGGCGGCGAACGCCGCCGCCGCCAGCTCCGGGGGGCCGAACCGGCCCTCGGCGATCAGGGGGGCGAGACGGGCATCGACGAGGTTGAGGTGGAGCCAGAGGAAGCCGTCGCCGGGCCGCTCCGGCACCGGCTCTCCCGGCGCCAGCCGACGCCCGCGGCCGGCGTGGTCGAACTGCATCGCCCAGAGCAGCCCCGGCACGGACGGCTCGCACAGGAGCGGCGCGAGGATGCCGAGGGTCTCCTGCCCCTGCACCGACGATCCCGCCATGCCGAACGCGCTCCCCGTGCGGATCGGGGGGCGATCCGTCCTTCCAGGAAGCCTCGCTCGCGCTCTACGACACTCTGATGACGGCGGCGGGCCTCAGAAGTCGGAGGCGAGGCCCTTCACCTCCCAATCGGTGTAGCGCACCGGCTCCAGGCCGCCGCGGCCCTTCCGCTCGGGCTGCTTGGCGATCTCGGCGGCGCGGGCGTCGATGGCGGCGCGGCGCTCGGCGGCCTCGGCCAGCGCCCGCTGCGCTGCCGGGCTCGGTTCGCGGGTGTCGCGCGGCTCGGTCGCGTCGTCGCTCATATCTCTCTTTCCTTGCATCTGCTGCGCTCAGATGGGAGTGCGTCGGGTCCGGGGCGAGCCCCCATTCGTTTCCGCATCCGAGAACGGCCGAAAGCGTGGCACCGAGACCGACCCATCTCAACCCGACCCCGCCCCCGATCGATCTCTCGATCCCCGGCCTCGCGGCGCGGCGCGCGGCGGCCACCGCCGTCGCGACCCTGCTCGGCCCCGCCCGCGGGCTGGCCCTGGAGGATGCGCTGGCGCAATCCGGGCGTGGCCTGAACCTCGAACCGGGGGATGCTGCGCTCGCCCGCGCCATCGCCACGGCGAGCTTCCGGCGGCTCGGCTTCCTCACGGCGGCTTTGGCTGAGCGGCTGCGCGATGGGTTGCCGCAGAAGACGGATCTGCTGGCCCTGCTGGTGACGGGCTCGGCCCAGATCCTCGACCTCGCGGTGGCGGACCACGCCGCCGTCGATCTCGCGGTGCGCCTCGCCAAGGCCGATCCGCAGCTCACGCATCTCGCCCCCCTGGTAAACGCGGTTCTGCGCCGGGTCGTCCGCGAGCGCGATGCGATCCGCGCGGGCGAGGACGATCCGCTGGCGCGCAACACCCCGGACTGGCTCGCCCGGCGCTGGGTCGCGGCCTACGGCGAGGAGGCCGCCCGGGCCATCGCCGCCGCGCATGTCGAGGGTGCGGCCCTCGACGTGACCGTGCGCGACGATCCTGACTCGTCTGCCGAATCTTGGGCAGAGAAGCTCGGCGGGCGCCGGCTCGCGCTGGGCTCGCTGCGCCTCGAAGGCCGCGAGGCAGTGGCCGGGTTGCCGGGCTACGACGAGGGCGCATGGTGGGTGCAGGACGCCGCCGCGGCCCTGCCCGTGCGGCTGCTGGCGCCGCAGCCGGGCGAGCGCGTCGCCGATCTCTGCGCCGCGCCGGGTGGAAAGACCGCTCAGGTTGCCGCCGCAGGCGCGCATGTCACCGCCGTCGATCGGTCGGCCGTCCGGCTGGAGCGCCTGCAACGCAACCTGGAGCGGCTGAAGCTGTCGGCGGAGGTCGTCACTTCCGATGCCCTCGATCTGCCGGAGGACAAACCGTTCGACGCCGTGCTGCTCGACGCGCCCTGCTCGGCCACCGGTACGATCCGCCGTCACCCCGATGTCGCCTGGACCAAGAGCGAGGCCGACATTGTTCGCCTCGCCGGCCTCCAGCGCCGCCTGCTCGACAAGGCCGCCCGGCTGACGGCACCGGGCGGACGGCTCGTCTACTGCACCTGCTCGCTGGAACCGGAGGAGGGCCCGGCCCAGATCGCCGACTTCCTCGCCCGCCACGACGGTTTCGAGCGCGTGCCGCTCGACGTCGATCGGGTCGGCGGACACGCCGAACTGATCGACGGCAACGGCGATCTGCGCACCCTGCCGAGCCATCTCGGCGGCGGATCGAGCAGGGGAGGGGGGCTCGACGGGTTCTTTGCGAGTCTGCTGCGGCGGCGTGTGTAACGGTCGCCATTCCGGGGCTCGCTGAAGGCGAGTATCCTGAATCCACGACTGGCCGCGAGGCGTCGTTTAGCGTCGCATCACGAGTGGATTCCGGGTTCCGCTGCGCGGCCCCGGAATGACGGGCGTTGGGTACCCGGCAAACATCCGGTCGATGGTTCAAACCGAAATGTTCAGCCCCACCCCGATCACCGCGAGCCCCGCCACCAGCGCGACGCCGCCCGCGGTCTCCATCCGAGCGGTCCAGGCCGGGTAGCGTCCCGCCTGGACCGAGAGGGCGGCGCCGACGAGCAGGCAGGTGAGGCTGACGAGCACGGCCATTCGGTCTTCCCGGTGCAATCTGCGAATCGCCCGTCGCGTGGGTTGGCCGGGGCTCGTCCCAGCCTTGCCCACACCGGCTTCACGAATCGTCAACGCGCCCGAACCGAAGTTGGGCCTCCCCGCCATTCCCGTTGTCCACAGGCCGCACGCCCGGCCGGACGCCGTCTTCGCAGGGCGGAAAGGCACAGCCTGCGGGTGCAGGCGCGTTAACCTTCGGGAAAGGTCCGTCAACAAAACCTTAGCGGTACGCGTCGCATTTCGTTAAGTTTTCTCCAACGAAATCCTCTCTACCGATCCGGCGGCACCATGTCCCTCGTGTCCAGCTTTTGGGTGCGTTCTCCCGTCGTGCTTGCAACGGCCGCCGGGCTCCTCGTCCTCGGGACGGGGGCGGCGAGCGCCCACGTCAAATGGTTCTGCGCCTTCGACGTTGCGGGCCAGCCCCGCGGCCTCGCGGAGGTGCTCTGCACCGATTTCGAGCTGATGACCGGCTTGGCCATCCTCTGCCTGATGGTCGGGTGCCTCGCCGAGGGCACCGGCTTCGGCACGGCGCTGCTGAACGCCCTCGACCGAGCCACAGTTCGGCTGCGGGAGGACACCGGCCTGATCGTGCGGGCGGTGGTCGGCTTCTTCCTCGTCTCGGTGTGGAACCTCGGCGGCATCATCCTGACGCCCGAACTGAAGACCGACGCGGCCTGGATCCCGTGGCTGCAACTCGCCATGGCCGGCTGCCTGATCTGGAAGCGTACGCTGCCGCTCACGGCGCTGGGCATCGTCTTCCTGTTCGGCTTCGCCGTCTGGAACTACGGCGCGTTCCATCTCGCCGATTACCCGGTCTTCCTCGGCGTGGCCGCCTACCTCGCGCTCACCGGCCTCGACCGCACCTTCTTCGGCCACCGCCCGATCGACGTGGTGCGCGCCACCGCCGCCGTCACGCTGATGTGGGCCTCGGTCGAGAAGTGGGCCTACCCGCACTGGACCGACCCGCTGCTCGCGGCGAAGCCCGCCATGACCATGGGCGCCTCGCCGGAGACCTTCATGCGGGCGGCGGGCGTGATCGAGTTCACCCTGGCGTTTGCCCTAATCTGGACCCCGCTGGTGCGCCGCGCCGCGGCGATCATCCTGGCCGCGGTGTTCGTCTCGGCGATCGTCGAGTTCGGCAAGGTGGACGCGATCGGCCATTCGGGCATCATCGCGGTGCTGATCGCCATCGCGGCCGACGACGCCCGCGTGCCCGCCACCCGCCGCGACGCCGTGCTGGCACCGGTCTATTATGTCGGCGCGCTGACGGCCTTCCTCGGCGTCTACTACCTCGCCCACAGCGTGCTCTACGGCGACCTCTACGACGCCGCCGCAGCGGTGAGCGGCGTGCCGGTGATCTGAACGCGAAGCGGAAGCTCGACGGAGCCGTCGTGCCTTACGGGCGCGGCGGCTCTTCCGTGATCGGCCGATGGGCCGGTCCGTCGGCGCCGACATCGGTCAGGGTTTCGAGGAAGGCGATCAGGTCGGCCTTCTCCCCCGCCGACAGGTTGAGCGGGCGGATGTCGCGGGAGCGGCTCGGGCGCTCGATGCCGCCCTTGTCGTACAAAGCCACCACCGCGGCGAGGTCCGCGACCGAGCCGTCATGCATGTAGGGCGGGCGCCGGGCGACGTTGCGCAGCGTCGGCGTCTTGAAGGCGTAGCGGAGCGCCGTCGAGTTCGGGAAGAACCGGCCCCGGCCGATATCGTCGCCCGACGCGGTGCCGATATCGTGGAACGAGCCGTCGGTGAAGCTGTGGCCGGAATGGCAGGCGTCGCAGCCGGCCTTGCCGGTGAACAGGTCGAACCCGCGCTTGGCCGCCGGACTCACCGCCCTTGGATCGCTCGCGACCCAGGCGTCGAACGGGGCCGGGCCGGCCACGATCAGGCGCTGGAAGGTGGCGAGCGCCTGCTCGATCCGCCGCCGCGTGACCGGCTTCGCCTCGGCGGCGGCCTCCGGGAACGCGGAGCGGAACGCCTGCACATAGGCCGGCATCGCGTTCAGGCGCTCGTTCAGAAGCGCTTCCGGCATGTCCATGTTGGCCGGCGCCGTGATCGGCACGTAGGCGACCCCTTCGAGATCGCGGAAGCGCCCGTCCCAGCCGAGGCTGCGCTCGATCCAGGCGACGTCGAGGAGCGTCGGCGTGCGCACCGCCATCGGCCCATCGTCGTTGCGCATCGCCCGCGGCCGGTCGTCGGTCCAGTCCTGCGACGGGAGATGGCAGGTGGCGCAGGCCCGGCTCTCGTCGCGCGACAGGGCGGTGTCGAAGAACAGCGCGCGGCCGAGTTCGGCCTTGGCGCGGCTGTAGGGGTTGTCGTCGGGGAAGGGGATGGCGTCCGGCCGCCGGTACTCGGCCAGCCGCGCGGCCCGATCCGCTTCATCCGCCGGCTCACCGGCGACGCCGACCGCCCAGGCGCATCCCATGACGGCCATCAGAACCGCCGCCGCGTGTGCCGCCGCCTTTGCCGTTCTCTTCGCCATCCGAACCTCTGGGGACGGACGCTATCGCCGGATAGTTTTCGAATGATGAATTCGCCGGACAGTGTGTCCGCCGCGGCGCGATCACTTCACCGTGACGGCGAGCTTCATCTTGGGATGGATGCCGCACAGCACCGTGAAGCTGCCCTTGGTCGGAAAAGCCACGACGCTCCGGCTGCCCGGCGCCTGCTCGCCGATGTCGAAATTGAAATCCGGATGTTCGAGATAGGCGTGATGCACGAGTTCGCCGTCGTCGTTGACGATCTCGACCTTCTCCCCGGCATTGAGCGCGACGGCGCCGGGGGCGAAGGCGCGGCCTTTCTGGGTGACGCGCTGGGCGACCTGACCGACTGCCGCGAGGGCGACGGCGCCCGCGCCGACGAGGCATCCGGCCAGCACGCCCCCCGCCGCGAGTCGTTTCAGCCGAGTCCGGCCCCCGTGAGGCATGCGCTGATGTCCCGAAGACGGAGGAGCGCCCCGGCGCCCGCCCGGCTCCAACCTAGGGAGCGGCTGGTTGCACTTGCCTTAACGTGACTTTGCCCGCGAAGGGCGGCGGCGAAGGGGCCACCGTACGCGAGTCGATATTACCTTAACGAATGTGGAGGATTGTAATGGGGCGGAGTACCCCACGAGCCGATGACTGCCCTTCGGACCCCGACACGCAATGATCGCTGGCGCACGGCCTCCCGCGCGCTGTTGCGCGTCGGCGGGACCATCCGCGGCCGCATCCTCCTCGCCTTCCTGATGCTGAGCGCGATCACCGCTCTGCTCGGCGGCTACGCGGCGCTCGGCATCGCCACCACGGGCCGGCTCGTCGACAAGACCTACGACCGCTCGCTGATGTCGATCAATTACGCCCGCGCCGCCGCGGCCGACTTCGCGGCGATCCAGGCGGCGGTGGCTCGCGCGCGGCTCGCGACCGATCCGGGCGAGCGGCAGGACCAGGAGACCCGAATCTCGTCGCTGGTCGCGACCTTCGAGGAGGATCTCGGGATCGCCGCCGAGCGCGCGCAATCGGCCCGCGCCGCGGCGGAAGCCACTGCGGCCAAGGAGGCGCTGACCTACTGGCTCGCCGCCCGCCGCGAGTTCGGTGCCGGGGCGCAGACGGCCGACGTCTGGCAAGCCCTCGACGCGCACGCGAAGACGGCCGAGCAGCATATCGACCTGCTCATCAATTTCACCGCGGGCGACGGCTTCTCCTACCGTCAGGCGGCCCGCGGCCTCGTCGCCCGGGACGTGCGGCTCAGCATCGCCGCCACGCTGTTCGCCATCCTGCTCTCGGGCGTCGTCGCGCTGCTGCTGTCGCGCCAGATCGTGCGGCCGGTGGCCGAGGCCTCCGCCGCCGCGACCCGCATCGCCGCCGGTGATCTCGCCGTGCCGGTGCCGGAGGGCGGCGCCGACGAGTTCGGCGCGTTGCTGCGCGCCATGGACGGGATGCGCGGCAACATCGCCGCGATGATGCAGGAGGAGGTGGCCCAGCGCCGCTCGGCCCAGGGGCTTCTCGCCGACGCGGTCCAGGGGTCGAGCGAGGGCATCGTCGTGGCCGACGCCGCGGGCCGCATCGTCCTGGCCAACGACCGGTTCGCCGCTCTGCTCGGACGCGACCCGGCGGAGGTCGGCTCACTGCGTCTGGCCGATGCCGGCGGCTCGGTCGTCGCCCAGACCCTGCTCTCCATGCGGGCCCACGGCACGGCGGCCGTCGAGCGGCAGAACGCGGACGGGCGCTGGCTGCGCATCAGCCGCAGCCCGACCCGCGACGGTGGCTTCGTTGCCGTCTGCTCCGACATCTCCCGCCTCAAGCAGCAGGAGGACCAGCTCAAGCGCAGCAACCTCCAGCTCGATGCGGCGCTCGGCAACATGCTTCAGGGGCTATGCCTGTTCGATGCGGAAGGGGGGCTCCTCGTCCACAACCGCCGCTTCTGCGACATGTTCGGGGTCGAGCCCGGGGCCCTGCATCCCGGCATGAGCCTGCGCACCATGACCTCGGTGGTCGCGGCGGGCACGGCCTTCGACGACACCCGTGCCCTCGATCTTCTGCGGGAGCAGGAAGAACTCCTGCGTGCCGGCCGGAGCGGCGCCCTGTGCCGCTCGATCCGCGGCGACTTCATCGTCTCGGTGCGCCAGCAATCGACGCCCGAGGGCGGCTGGATCGCGACCTACGAGGACGTCACCCAGCGCTTCGAGGCGGAGGCGCGCATCATCACCATGGCCCGGCGCGACGCCCTGACGGGGCTCGCCAACCGCATGGTGTTCGCCGAGCGCCTGGAGGAGGCCGCCGCGCGCCTCGACGAGGGCGGCGGCTTCGCCGTTCTCTGCCTCGACCTCGACCGCTTCAAGGAAGTCAACGACAGCTTCGGCCATCCGGTCGGCGACGCGCTCCTCAAGGGCGTGGCCGAGCGGCTCCAGGCCTGCCTGCGCGAGAGCGACCTGCTGGCGCGTCTCGGCGGCGACGAGTTCGCCATCGTCCAGTCCGGTTCGCGCCTGCGCGACGACGTGGTGGCGCTGGCCAGCCGTCTGATCAGCATCTTCGAAGAGCCCTTCGTCCTCGACGGCCACGTCGTCTCGGTCGGCGTCAGCGTCGGCATCTCGCTCGCCCCCGATCACGGGTCGAACCCCGAGACGCTGCTCAAATGCGCCGACCTCGCGCTCTACCGCGCCAAGGCCGGCGGACGCGGCGGCTGGTCGTTCTTCGACGAGGAGATGGATCTCGAACTGCGCAAGCGCCGCGCGCTCGAACACGACCTCAAGCAGGCCGTCGGCAACGGCGAGCTGGAGCTGTTCTTCCAGCCGATCGTCAGCCTCACGCAGCAGCGCGTCGCCTGCTGCGAGGCGCTGCTGCGCTGGAAGCACCCCGAGCGCGGCTACGTCTCGCCCGCGGAGTTCATTCCGCTGGCGGAGGAGACCGGCACGATCGGCGCGATCGGCGAGTGGGTGCTGCGCCGCGCCTGCCGCGAGGCCGCGGGCTGGCCGGGTGGCGTCGCGGTCGCGGTCAACGTCTCGGCGGCCCAGTTCCGCAACGCCGCGGTGGTGCGCGCCGTGATGGAGGCACTGACCGAGAGTGGGCTGCCGGCCTACCGCCTCGAACTGGAGATCACCGAATCGGTGCTGCTCACCGACAACGTCGCGACGCTCGCCACCCTCCACACCCTCAAGCGCCTCGGCGTGCGCGTCGCCATGGACGATTTCGGCACCGGCTATTCCTCGCTCAGCTACCTGCAGAGCTTCCCCTTCGACAAGATCAAGATCGACCAGTCCTTCGTGCGCAACCTCGACGTCACAGGCAATTCTCGGCTGATCGTCCGCTCTGTGGTCGGCCTCGGCCGCAGCCTCGGCATGACGGTGACGGCGGAGGGCATCGAGACCGAGGCGCAGTTGGAGCAGTTGCGCCTGGAAGGCTGCGACGAGGCGCAGGGCTACCTGTTCAGCCGCCCCGTTCCCGCCACGGCGATCCACGCGCAGTTCGAGCGGCTGCGCCTCGAAGCCGCCTGAGCCTTCGAGCACGAGCCCAGGTACAATGACGACTAACCTAGGTTAGGTTGATGCACGCAAGAACATCATATGTTCTGCGACCCCATTCCTCAAAGCGTCTTCTGAACAATCCGTGATCCGGGCGACTTCCCGCCAATGAAGTCGCCGCACCGGTCGGCCTCTGGGCCCTGCTCCGGGCGCCGTCGTTGCGTGCGGTCCCGACGACCCGGAGAAACCCGATGGCCCTAGACGCCCGCGACATCTACGTCACCGCCCTCAAGAACACCCATGCCCTCGAAATGCAGGCGCTCCAGATCATGGAGCGGCAGGTCGAGCGGCTGCAGAACTATCCCGAGATGGAGGAGGCCCTGCGCCGCCACATCGAGGAGACCCACGGCCAGCGCACCCGCCTGGAGGAGGCGCTGCAATCGCTGGGCGACAGACCCTCGGCGATCAAGGAGGGTTTCTTGGGGTTCGTCGGCAACATGATGGCGCTTGGCCACACACCGGCCCAGGACGAAATCCTGAAGAACACCTACGCCAACCACGCCTTCGAGAATTTCGAGATCGCGGCCTACCATTCCCTCCTCACCATCGGCGACGCCACCGGCCAGGGCGCCAGCCTCACCGGCTTCCGCCAATCGCTGCAGGAAGAGGAGGCGATGGCCCAGCGCGTCCGCGCCCTGATCGAACCGACCACCCGCCGCTACGTCGATCTGACGGTCGCCGGCGAGAAGGCGGACCGCTGATTTTTTGGGATGCTGGTGACGTCGGAGAGGGGAGGGGGCTTCGACTCCTCCCCATCATTGCGAGGCGAAGCCGAAGCAATCCAGGGCTCCGCATTTGCTGAAGGGGTCGCGCCGCCGATGACGGTGTGGCCGAAGGGGTGGAGCCTTCTCGAACAGTGCCGAACGGCAAAAAGCCCCGTGCGGTAGCACGGGGCTTTTGGTCTGGCGTGTGTCTGTGATGTTGGTTGCGGGGGCTGGATTTGNCCTTCTCGAACAGTGCCGAACGGCAAAAAGCCCCGTGCGGTAGCACGGGGCTTTTGGTCTGGCGTGTGTCTGTGATGTTGGTTGCGGGGGCTGGATTTGAACCAGCGACCTTCAGGTTATGAGCCTGACGAGCTACCGGGCTGCTCCACCCCGCGGCGGTGTCGGTGTTGTTATYGGTATCGGTCGCGGCACGGTGTGCGTGGCGTCGGCCGATGACCGGTCGTGTCGAGGGAATGTGGTGCGTGAGTGTTCTTGTGCTGGGCAGGCCTGGCGGCGACCGACTCTCCCGTGTCTTGAGACACAGTACCATGGGCGCTGGTGCGTTTGACGGCCGAGTTCGAGATGGGATCGGGTCCTGGGCACACCGCTCAGGCCACCAGGCCGGCGCAGCACAAGGTTTTTGTCACTTGGGGGTTCGGCAAGCAGGAACGGCGGCGTGTGCCGTCGTTGGTCTTTGATCGTGATGGTGTGGCGTCTGACGGCCTCCGCTTTTCAGCGGCTGCCGGTCAGGTCCGGACACGGATCATGAGAGCGATCAAGCCGATCGGGCGATTAGTACCGGTCAGCTCAGCGCGTTACCGCGCTTGCACTCCCGGCCTATCGACGTGG
>NZ_LMQV01000013.1 GCF_001425465.1 Methylobacterium sp. Leaf456 | reverse complement strand
AAGACGGTGGCCCTGCTCGGCCTGACGTTCAAGCCGGACACCGACGACATGCGCGATGCGCCCTCGCTGTCGATCATCTCCGGCCTTCAGGACGGCGGCGCGAAGGTGGTGGCCTACGATCCCGAGGGGATCGAGCAGGCGAAACCCATGCTGCAGGGCGTAAGCTACGCCGAGGACGCCTATGCCTGCGCCACGGGGGCGGACGTTCTGGTGCTGGTGACGGAATGGCGCCAGTTCCGCGCACTCGACCTGCCGCGTCTGAAGGAGCTGATGAACGCCCCCGTGCTGGTCGATCTGCGCAACGTCTATTCCCCGGCCGAGGCCGAGAAGCACGGATTCCAGTATACCGGTATCGGCGTCGTCTGATCCAAGACGCGGACGGCGCCGGGCCGCATCGCCCGCTGCCGTCCTCGGGCGCGCGCGCCATGATGTTGCAGTGCGGTTGTTCTCTCGGCCGCGGCGTGACATCTTGGGCGAGCGTCGTCGAAGCGGCCTCGATCCGGCGTGCCTTCGCGCGCTACTTGTCGCTCGACCAACCATATTCCGCGAAGTCTTCGAGCGGCTCGCATCGGGCTCGCGGCGAAAATGTGGCCGAACTCGTCCACGCCATGGCCCGCCGAGACTATCATTCGGCAGGTTTGGTCCAGGCTGTTCCGGCATATGCCCAAGCCTCGACTGATGAATACGCGCCACACATTCTCCCCATCTCATGGATTAAGGGGAATGGGGCGACCGCGCGGGTTGGAGCGGCCGGGGCACCGTATTAGAGCTTCGACTCTGCGGTTGCTCCCGGCGCCGGTGCCCGCATCGGAATCACGAGCGTAACGGATCGACGTGACAAACCGCAAAGACATCGCGATCGTCGGCCGCGCCTGCCGCCTGCCCGGTGCTTCCAGCGTCGAGGGGCTGTGGCAGCTCCTCTCCGAGGGCCGCTGCGCCGTCTCGCGCATCCCCGACGACCGCTGGTCGCTGCCGGCCTACGCCCATCCGCGGGCGCAGGAGCGCGGCAAGAGCTACACCTGGGCCGCGGGCATCCTCGACGACATCTGGTCGTTCGATCCGGGCGTGTTCGGCATCTCCCCCCGCGAGGCCGAGCAGATGGACCCGCAGCAGCGGCTCCTGCTCGAACTCACCTGGGAGGCCCTGGAGGATGCGGGCCTGCGCCCGTCCTCGGTCGCGGGTTCCGACATCGGCGTGTTCGTCGGCGCCTCCTCGCTCGATTACGGCAACCTGCGCGTCCTCGATCCGGCCTCCAGTGACGCCTATGCCGCGACCGGCAACACCCTCTCGATCATCTCGAACCGCATCTCCTACATCTTCGACCTGAAGGGGCCGAGCTTCACCCTCGACACTGCCTGCTCGTCCTCGCTGGTCGCGCTCAACGCCGCGATCACCGCGATCGAGGCCGGTCAGGTCGACACCGCGGTGGTGGCGGGTGCGAGCCTGCTGGTCAGCCCGTTCAACTTCATCTCGTTCTCCAACGCGCAGATGCTGTCGCGCACCGGCCTGTGCCAGGCCTTCTCGGCGAATGCGGACGGCTACGTGCGCGCCGAGGGTGGCGTCGTCCTGATCCTGCAATCGGCTGAGGCCGCCGCCCGCAGCGGGCGCACCGTGCGGGGCCGGATCGCGGCGAGCGGCGTCAACTCGGACGGGCGCACCACCGGCATCACCCTGCCTTCGGGCAACGCGCAGGCCGCGCTGCTGGAGCAGGTCTATCGTCAGGCCGGCATCGACCCGGAGACCATCGCCTTCGTCGAGGCCCACGGCACCGGCACCCCGGTCGGCGACCCGATCGAGGCCGGCGCCATCGGGAGCAAGCTCGGTAAGACGCGCCACGCCCCGCTGCCGATCGGCTCGATCAAGACCAATATCGGCCATACCGAGCCGGTCTCCGGCCTCGCCGGCCTGCTCAAGGCGAGCCTCGCGCTGGAGCACGACGTGTTTCCGGCCTCGCTGCACGCCGCCGAGCTGAACCCCGACATCCCGTTCGAGGCCCTCAACCTCGCGGTCAACCGCGCCCCGCTGGCTTTGACCCGCGGACCGGAGCGCTTCGCCGGCGTCAACTCCTTCGGTTTCGGCGGGACCAACGCCCACGTCGTGCTGACCGACCCCGCCCCCGTGACGGCCGCGACCGAGACCGGCCGCGCCCCGGAGGTGCTGCTGCTCTCGGCCCAGAGCCGCGCGGCGCTCGACGACCTCGCCCTCGACTACGCCGCCCGCCTCGATTCGGCGTCCGCCGACGAGACCGCCCGCATCGCCGCCGCCGCCGCCCATCGCCGCGAGCGTCTGCCTGTCCGTCTCGCCGCGCCGCTGACGGCCGGCATCGATCTCGCCGCCGCGCTCCGCACGCTCGCCGAGGGCGAGGACGACGACGCGGCGGTCGTCGGTCAGGCGGTCGAGCGCAACGCCGACATCGCCTTCGTCTATTCGGGCAACGGCAGCCAGTGGGTCGGCATGGGCCGCGAGGCCTATGACGGCAACGCGACCTTCCGCGCGCGCTTCGACCGCGCCGACGCGCTGTTCTCAGCCCTCTCCGGTTGGTCGCTCAAGGAGGCGATGTTCGCCGACGACCTCGACCAGCGCCTGTCGCTGACGCGGGTCTCGCAGCCCCTCATCTTCGCGATCCAGACCGCGTCCACCGCCGCGCTGCGCGCCAAGGGCCTGACGCCGAACTTCGTGCTCGGCCACAGCGTCGGCGAGATCGCGGCGGCGGAAGCCGCGGGCATCCTGAGCCTGGAGCAGGCGGTCCGGGTCATCTTCTACCGCAGCAAGCATCAGGAGACGACGCGGGGCTTCGGCACCATGGCGGTGCTGCTCGGGCCGGTCGAGGAGATGGAGACATTCCTCGCCGACTACCCGACCCTCGACATCGCCGCCTACAACAGCCCCAAGGCGATCACGGTGGCCGGCCCCGAGGCCGCCATCGAGTCGGCCATGAAGGCGCTCACCCGCAAGCGCCGCCGAGGGCGCAAGCTCGATCTCGACTACCCCTTCCACGGTCGCCTGATGGACCCGACCGAGCGTCCGCTGCTGCGCGACCTCGATGGCCTCAAGGCGTCCGCCGGCCACACCGCCATGGTCTCGACCGTGACCGGCACGGTGCTGCCCGGCGCCCGCTTCGGTGCGGGCTATTGGTGGCGCAACATCCGCGAGCCCGTGCGCTTCTGCGAGGCGCTGCAGGAGGCGACCCGCCAGGGCGCCCGCGTCTTCGTCGAAGTCGGCCCGCGCGCGACCCTGCTGCCGCATATCGGCGACGCCGTCGAACCGCTCGGCATCGAGGTCGCCTCGGTCGGCGTGCTCCACCGCAAGCCGGCGGGCGCCGATCCGATCGCCAAGGCCGTTGCCGCCGCCCTCGTGGCCGGTGCGCGCGTCGATGAGGCGCTTCTGTTCGGCGACGATCCGGCCGGCTCTGTGAGCCTGCCGCTCTATCCCTGGCAGCGCCGCTCCTTCCGCCTCGGCGAGACCGCGGAGGTCGTGGGTGCGGCGGTGCCGCGGCCCTACCATCCGCTGGTCGGCGCACGAGCCGGGACCGACGCCCTCGAATGGCACGGCCATCTCGATCCGGCCCTCGTGCCCGATCTCGAAGACCACCGCATCGACGGACAGGTGATCCTGCCCGGCGCCGCCTTCGTCGAGATGGCGCTGCACGTCGCCCGCGAATCCCTGCGCTCGGACGTGGCGACGCTGGCCGACGTCGAGATCGTGGCCCCGATGGTCTTCGCCGAGGAGGCCCTGCGCGAGGTACTGGTGCGCCTCGCCGGCCACCAGATCCAGATTTTGAGCCGCCCGCGCCTGACGCAGGCGGCGTGGCAGCTCCACGCCTCGGCCAAGATCATTGAGGGCGACTTCCCGGCGCCCGCCCGCCGCGATGTCGGCCTCCCGGCGGACCACGCGGTCGCGGGCGAGGACCTCTATCGCCGCGCGCTGGCCTCCGGCCTCGGCTTCGGCGAGAGCTTCCGGCAGGTCGTGGCCTCCGCGCGGATCGACGAGACCACCATCGTCTCCGAGCTGAAGCCCGCCGAGGCCGATGCCCGCTACGGCCTCGTGCCGTCGCGCCTCGATTCGTGCTTCCACGGCCTGATCCTGCTCTTCGCCGAGCTGATGGGCGAGGGCTCGACCAAGGCCTACGTGCCGGTGCGCTTCGGCGAAATCCGCCTGCTGCGCCCCGGCGCCGTGATCGCGCGGGCCGAGATCCGCACGCGCCGCTGCAACGAACGCTCGATCCTGGCCGACTTCACCCTCCTCGACGCGGACGGCGAGGTCATCGCCACGATCCGCGAGGGCCGGTTCCAGGCTCTGCGCGCCAAGTCCGGCAGCGACCTCGACACCTTCGCCATCGCGCAGGTCCGCGAACTCGCCACCGAACCGACCGCCCTGCCGCTGGAGCGCCGCCCGGCGCTCGCCGAGCGCCTGCGCCCCTCGCTGTCCGGCGCCACCGCGCCGAGCGACGCCGAACTCGGGCCCGGCCACCTCCTGCTCGAGGGCTGGGCGACGGCCCTCGCCTATCGCCTCGCCGAGGGCCTGAGCCGCAACGGCGCGGTCGATCTCGCCGACCCGCGTCTGCCGGCCTCCCTACGCCCCTGGGCGGTCAACGCCCTCTACGCCCTGGAGAGCAGCGGGCTGGCCACCCACGAGGCCCGTGGGCGCGACGGCGGCCGCTGGCGCATCCGGCAGGACGTGACCCTCCCCTCCCCCGAGGAGACCATGCGCTGGATCGCGGCGGACCAGCCGGAGCTGTCCGCCGAGTTGGTGCTGCTCGCCGACACGACGGCACTGGTCGCCCGCCTGCTGGCCGGCGAGCCGGTCGCCTCGGCGAGCCTGCCGCCCGCGGCGCTCGACGCGTTCCACCTGCGCAGCGCCACCGCCCGCGCCTCGGCCGCGACGGTCGCCGATATCGTCGAGCGCAGCCGCGAGCGCCTGCCCTGCGACCGGGCGCTGCGCATCCTTCAGGTCGGCTTCGGCCCGCTCTCGGCGCTGGCCGCCGCCTTCGCCCGCGAGAGCGGCGCGGTCCTCACCCTGCTGGAGACCGACCGGCGCCTGGCCGAGCGCGCGCGCCTCGCCCTCCACGCCCGCGTGAGCGTCATCGAATCGGCCGAGGAGCTGCCCGCCGATTCGTTCGACCTCGTGCTCGCCAGCGACGTGCTGCACCGGGCCGAGCCGGGCCTGCCGGCCCGCATCGGCGCGGCGCTCGCCACCGGCGGCCTGCTGATCGCCGTCGAGCCCGGCGCCTCGCTGTTCCGCGACCTCGTCTTCGGCCTCACCCCCGACTGGTTCACCGAGATCGTGCCCGACCAGCCGCTCTCGCGCCTGCCCGACGTGACCGGCTGGCAACGGACCTTGAGCGCCACCGGCCTTGTGCGCGTCTCCGCCGACCGGGCCGCCTCCGCCAATGGCGGAGACCTGCTTCTCGTCGCCGAGGCCCCGGCCCGGCCCATGGTTGGCCACGGCCAGAGCTTCGCCTTCGTCGTCGGCTCGGACGACGCCATCGGCGCGGAGACCGCCTCGTCGCTGGCGACCCTGCTGATCGCCAGCGGCGTCCACGTCTCGATCATCCTCGATTCCGAGCAGTCGCTGCGGGAGCTGGAACGCGAGACGCCCGACACCGTGGTGTTCCTCGCCGGCGCCTTCGCGCAAGACGGCGAGGCTTCGGCGCGCTTGCGCGACCGCTGCCTCAGCCTCAAGCGCTGCGCCGAGCATCTTGGCAACCGCCAGACCCGCCTCTGGGTGATCGCCCCCGGCGCCACCCGCGACGCGGGCGGCGAGACCGCGGCCGTCGAGGCCGGAATCTGGGCCTTCAGCCGGACGCTCGCCAACGAGACCGCCAACCTCGACATCCGCCGGGTCGATCTCGCCCCGTCCCTGTCCTCGAAGCTCTCCGCCGAGCGCCTGCGCGCCCTGATCCTGTCCGGCACGGCCGAGACCGAGATCGTGCTCGACGCCGACGCCACCCGCGTCGTCCGCTTCCATTCCGGCCGTGCCGCGGGCACGGCCGGCGATGCCGCCCCGGCGGCGCGCCTGGAACGCTCGAACACCGGCGGTCTCAACGAGATGATCTGGGGCCCGGCCGAGCGCACCGCGCCCGGAGCGGGTGAGGTCGAGATCGCGGTCGCCGCCACCGGCCTCAACTTCCGCGACGTGCTCTGGGCGCTCTCCATGCTCCCGGAGGAAATCCTGGAGGACGGCTTCGCCGGGCCGCGCCTCGGCCTCGAAGTCTCCGGCAAGGTCACCGCCGTCGGCCCCGGCGTGGTCGATTTCAAGGTGGGCGACCCGGTCGTCGCCTTCGCGCAGTCGGGCTTTGCCACCCACGTGGTCGTGCCCGAGATGGTCGTCGCGCCGATGCCGGAAGGGCTCGACCCCTCGGCCGCCGCCACCGTGCCGGTCGCCTTCCTCACCGCGTACTACGCGCTCTGCACCTGCGCCCGCCTGCGCAAGGGCGAGTGGCTGCTGGTCCATGGCGGCGCGGGCGGCGTCGGCCTCGCCGCGCTCCAGATCGCCCAATGGAAGGGCGCCCGCGTCATCGCCACCGCCGGCTCGCGCGAGAAGCGGGCGCTCGTCGAGGCGCTGGGCGCCGAGCACGTGCTCGATTCCCGCTCGCTCGCCTTCGTCGACGATGTCCGCCGCATCACCGGCGACGGCGTCGATGTCGTGCTCAACTCGCTGTTCGGCGAGATGATGGAGCGCTCGCTCAACGTCTTGCGTCCGTTCGGTCGCTTCGTGGAGTTGGGCAAGCGCGACTACGTCGCCAACACTCATATCGGCCTGCGCCCGTTCCGCCGGAACCTGTCGTATTTCGGCGTCGATCTCGATCAGGTGCTCCAGCATCAGGGCGAGGACGGCGCGCGGATGTTCCGCGAGGTGATGGCGCTCTTCGCCGACGGGGGCTTGAGGCCCCTGCCCTACCAGCCGTTCGCCGCCGAGGAGACCTCGGACGCGTTCCGGCTGATGCAGCAATCGGGGCATGTCGGAAAGATCGTCGTCACGCCGCCCCCACCCGGAAGCGTCGCCCGCATCCAGCGCAACGCCTTCACGGTGCGTTCCGAGGGCGTCCACCTCGTCACCGGCGGCCTCGGCGGATTCGGCATCGAGGCGGCCCGCTGGCTCGCCGACCGCGGCGCCACCCGCATCCTCCTCGTCGGCCGTTCGGCCAAGCCGAGCGACGAGGGCCGCGAGGTGATCGCCGCGCTGACGGCGCGCGGCGTGCGGATCGAGACGAGAGCCTGCGACATCACCAGCCGCAAGGCGGTCGATGCCCTCATCGCCGGCATCGAGAAGGGGGGCGAAACCCTCGCGGGCGTGATCCACGGCGCGATGGTGCTGCAGGACGGGCTGATCGCGGCGATCGAGCCCGAGACGCTGGACGCCGTCATCGCCCCGAAGGTGATCGGCGCGACCCATCTCGATGCCGCCACCCGCAGCCGGTCGCTCGACTACTTCGTGCTGTTCTCCTCGGCGACCACCTTCATCGGCAATCCGGGCCAGGGCTCGTATGTGGCTGCCAACGGCTTCATGGAGGGGCTGGCCCGCCAGCGGCGCAAGCTCGGCCTGCCCGCGCTCGCGGTCGCCTGGGGCGCCATCGGCGATGTCGGCGTGCTCGCCCGCAACAAGGGCGTGATGGACACGCTGGCCTCCCGCGTCGGCGTCACGCCGATGGAGGCCCGCCGCTGCCTCGACCTGATGGCCGAGGCGCTGGAGGGCCAGGGCGCGGCCTCCGACGAGGGCGTGATCGCGATTGCCGCCATGCACTGGGGCAAGGCGCGCGAGCGCCTCGCGACCCTGCGCTCGCCGAGCTACGGCAGCCTCGGCACCGACCAGCAGGCGGAATCCGGCGCGGTCACCACGATCAACATCGCCGCCCTCCTGCGGGGGACGGACATCGACGCGGTGCGGAAGGTCGTGGCCGACGCCATCGTCGAGGACATCGCCCGCATCCTGCGCCTGCCCAAGGACGACATCAGCCGCGTGCGCCAGCTCTCCGAGATCGGTCTCGATTCGCTGATGGGCGTCGAACTCGGCGCCAGCCTGCAGGAGCGCTTCGCCCTCGATGCGCCGCCCGCGGGCATCTCCTCGGGCCTCACCGTCAACGAGCTGACCGAGACGCTGATCCAGGCGGTCGCCGCCCCGATCGACGAGGCGGCGGGTGTGACGCTCAGCCTCTCCTCGAAGCACGTCAGCAACCTGGACGCCGCGACGTTGGTGCCGTTCAACGAGCTGGTCGAGCGGAACGTCGCGGACATCAAAGAGATCCTGCCATGACCCAGTCGTCGCGCCCGCAGGATGGCCGCGCCGCGCTCGCCGGCTTCGTCACCAACCGGCTCGGCCGCGCCAACGCGGCCCGGCCGGAGCCGGAGCCGGCGGCGGAGACGCGCGCGCCCGCGCGCTCCGAACACCAGAGCTTCGAGAAGCTGACGGGCTACCGTGAGCTGAAGCTCCAGCGTTCGGCGGCCGATCTGATCGGGCTCAACAACCCGTTCTTCCGCGTCCACGAGTCCCGCGCGGCGGCGACCACGCGGATCGACGGCAAGACGTTGGCCAACTACTCGTCCTACGACTATCTCGGCCTCAACGGGCACCCGGCGGTGAGTGGGGCCGCGCGCAAGGCGATCGAGGCGTTCGGCACCTCGGCCTCGGCGAGCCGGCTGGTGGCGGGCGAGCGGCCGGTCCACCTCAAGCTGGAGCGGGCGCTGGCCTCGCATTACCAGACCGAAGCCTGCGTCATCATGGTGAGCGGGCATGCCACCAACGTCACCGCCATCGGCGCCATGCTGGAGCCGGCGGACGTGATCTTCCACGACGCCCTGATCCACAACAGCGTCGTCACGGGCGCGCAGCTCTCCGGCGCCCAGCGCCGCTCTTTCGCCCACAACGATCCCGCCGCCTTGGAGAAGCTCCTGGAGGCGACCCGCCACGAGCATCGCCGCGCGCTGATCGTGGTCGAGGGCCTCTACAGCATGGACGGCGACGCGCCGGATCTCGCCGCCTTCGTCGAGCTGAAGCGCCGCTACGATTGCTGGCTGATGGTGGACGACGCCCACGGTCTCGGCGTACTCGGCCGCACCGGCGCCGGCCTGCACGAGCATTGCGGGGTGGACGCCGCCGACGTCGACATCTGGATGGGCACGTTGTCGAAGACGCTCTCGTCCTGCGGCGGCTATGTCTGCGGGCCGGGGGTGCTGATCGAGTACCTGAAATGCACCGCGGGCGGCTTCCTCTACAGCGTCGGCATGTCCCCGCCGCTCGCCGCCGCCGCCGACGCCGCCCTCTCGGTGCTGCACGCCGAGCCCGAGCGCGTCGAGCGCCTGCGCCGCAACGGCGGGCTGTTCCTGACGGCGGCCAAGAAGCACGGCCTCAACACCGGCACGAGCCTGGGCCTCGCGGTGATCCCGGTGATCGTCGGCGATTCGCTGAAAGCCGTGACGCTGTCCGACCGCCTGTTCAAGCGCGGCATCAACGTCCAGCCGATCATCCACCCGGCGGTGCCCGAGCGCTCCTCGCGCCTGCGCTTCTTCATGACCTCCGAGCACACGCCCGAGCAGATCGCCGAGACGGTGGCGGCGGTGGCCGAGGAACTGGCGGCGCTGGAGACCGGCGCGACGCTGATCGAGCAGTTGATGGCGCGTCGGGGGGCGTAACCCTCCGAAGCCCTCCCCCCTCCGCGGGGGAGGGTGTCCGCGGAGCGGACGGGAGAGGGGAGCGACGCTTCCGACGAGTGCGGAGCCGGCCCCTCACCCGACCCCTTCGGGGGCCACTCTTTCCCGCGGAGGGGAGAGGGATTGAGACGTTGCGCTCTGTCAGGGCCGCCCGGCCAACCAGATCACGTGCCGTGCCCCACGGTTGCCCCGTGCCCGCGTCGCCACCTCCTCGACGGAAAATCCCGCCCGCCCGAGCCGCCGGGTGAAGGCTGCGTCGGGATGGGCCGACCACACCGCCAGCACGCCGCCGGGGCGGAGCGCCGCGCGCGCCGCGGCGAGGCCGGCGGCGTCGTAGAGGCGGTCGTTGGCCGCGCGGGTGAGGCCGTCGGGGCCGTTGTCGACGTCGAGGAGGATGGCGTCGTAGGTGTTGGTCCGCTCGCGGATTACCGCGGCCACGTCGGCCTCGCGGATGGTGACCCGGGGATCGTCGAGGCTCGGGCCGGTGAGGTCCGCCATCGGCCCGCGGGCCCAGGCCAGCACCGCCGGCACGATCTCGGCGACCGTCACCGTGGCTCCGGGCGGGAGATGGTTCAGCGCCGCGCGCAGCGTAAAGCCCATGCCGTAGCCGCCGATCAGCACCCGCGGCGCGGCGACCCCCGCGACCCGCTCGGCGGCGAGCCGGGCCAGCGCCTCCTCCGAGCCGAAGAGGCGGCTGTTCATGAGTTCGGTGCGGTCGAGCTGGATCGAGAACTCGGCGCCCCGCCGCATCAGCCGCAGCGTGCCGGCCTCGCCGGGGATCGGGGCGGTGTCGAGGTGTTCCCAGGGGATCATGCGTCGCGACGGTCTCTCCTCCCCCTTGTGGGGAGGAGTTGGAGGTGGGGGTGGCTCAGGAGGAAACGCGGCGGTGCCGCCTGCACGACCCCCACCCTCGATCCCTCCCCACAAGGGGGAGGGAAGAAGGCGTCGAGCTACATCCCGAACCGAACTTCGCGGCTGTTGCCCCGCTTCAGGTTGCGGAAGCGGGCCATGGCCCAGAGCGGGAAGAACTTCGGGTAGCCGTGGTAGCGGAGGTAGAACACCCGCGGGAAGCCGGTCGCGGTGTAGCGTTCCTCGCTCCACAGCCCGTCCCCGCCTTGCGTGCGCAGCAGGTAGTTGACGCCCCGCGCCACGGCCGGATCGTCCACATCGCCCGCCGCCATGAGGGCGAGCAGCGCCCAGGCCGTCTGCGAGGCGGTGGAGTAGCCCGGCTCGAATTCGGGGTTGAGCTTGTAGGACGAGGCATCCTCGCCCCAGCCGCCATCCGGGTTCTGGATGCGGATCAGCCACGCCACGGACTTGCGGATCTCCGGGCTCTGCGGATCGATGCCCGCCGCGTTCAGCGCGCAGAGCACCGACCACGTGCCGTAGATGAAGTTCATGCCCCACCGGCCGTACCAGCTGCCGTCCTTCTCCTGATCGTTGAGCAGGTAGGTGACGCCGCGGTCGAGCGCGCGGCTGGTCGCGCGGGTCTCGCCGAGCTGCGACAGCATCGAGACGACGCGGGCGGTCACGTCCGCGGTCGGCGGGTCGAGCAGGGCGCCGTGATCCGAGAACGGGATGTGGTTGAGGTAGTGGTGGTTGTTGTCGGCGTCGAACGCCGCCCAGCCGCCATCGGCGCTCTGAAGACCCTCGACCCACTCGCGGGCACGGGCGATGGCCTGCGAGTAGTCCGGCATGCCGCTCACCAGCCCGTGCTGGCGCATGGCGCGGTCCATCGCCATCACGACGACGGCGGTGTCGTCGAGATCGGGATAATGCGGATTGGCGTACTGGAACGCCCAGCCGCCGGGGCGCACGTTCGGCTTGGTCTCGGCCCAGTCGCCCTTGATGTCGAGGACTTGGAGGGGCTTGAGCCAATCGAGCCCGGCGCGCGCCATCCCTTCGGCCTCGGCGCCGCCGGCTTCCAGCATGGCGTGGCTGTTGAGCGCCGTATCCCAGACCGGCGACAGACAGGGCTGGACGTAGGCCTCGTCGTCCTTCTCGGCGACGAGCTTCTCGATCGCCTCCAGGGCGATCTTCACCTGCGGATGATCAGGCGGATAGCCCAGCACCTCGTACATCAACACCGAGTTGACCATGGCCGGGAAGATGGCGCCGAGGCCGTCCTCGCCGTTCAGGCGCTCGCTGGTCCAGGCCACGGCCTTGTCGATGGCGCGCTGGCGAATGCCCTTGTGGAACTTGTCCTGCGTCCGCTGCAGCACGCGGTCGATCGCGCCGAAGATCGGCGTCCACGGCCACGTGGCATGGGGCGAGCCGGGCCAGGTCCGCACCGAATCTGGCGGCGTGACGAACAGCTCGGCGACGCCGATGCCGCGCGGGTTCTTGGCCCGCGGCTTCTTCGCCTGGATGACGAAGAGCGGGACCATGGTGCAGCGGGCCCAGTAGGACACCTTGTCGAGGTGGAACGGGAACCACTTCGGCAGATGCATCACCTCCACCGGCATCACCGGCACCGCGCGCCACGGCACCTCGCCGTAGAGCGCCAGCAGGATGCGGGTGAAGACGTTGGCGTTGGCCGCGCCGCCCCGCTGGAGGATCGCCTTGCGGGCCGCGCGCATATGGGCGGCCTCGATGTCGTCGCCGATCATCTTGAGGGCGAAATAGGCCTTCACGGTCGCGCTGATGTCGAACGGCCCGTCATGGACGAGCGCCCAGCCGCCATGCGCCTTCGACTGCGTGCGCCGCAGGTAGTTGCCGATCTTGGCTTCCAGCCCGTCCCGCGGCACGGTCGCGCGGAACTGGTGGAACAGGATGTACTCGGAGGGGATGGTCGCATCCGCCTCCAGCTCGAAGCAGATGTGGCCGTCGGCCTGCGTCATCGCGGTCAGCGCGCGGGTGGCGTCCTGGACGCCGCGCTCCACATCGACGAGGGACACGTCGCGCGTCTTCGGACGGTGCAACTGCTCGACCTTGCCTGCCGCCTCGCGCATCGCCGTCGCCTCTCCGGACTGTCGTGACGCCGTGGTCATGCTTCAAGCGACTCCCTGTGCCTGTGCCCGCCCGCACATCCCGTTGCGGGACAAAGCGAGCGCGGCGTTCGTCCCGGAGCGGATCGCGCCCTCGATGGTCGAGGGCAGGCCCGTCTCCGTCCAATCACCCGCCAGAGCGAGATTCGGCGTGCGCGTCGCGGCGCTGGCGCGCCGCGCGGCCTCCTCGGGCGTGGCCGCGAAGGTCGCCCGCTTCTCCTTGACGATCTGCCAGCTAGGCAATTCGCGTGCTACCCCATTGAGTTCCGCGATCTCAAGCCAGATCTGACGGGCCAGTTCCTCGCGGGGCGCATCGAGCAGCCGGTCGGCTCCGCTTATGGTGACCGAGAACCGGTCCGGATAGGCGAACAGCCACTCGGTGAGGCCGCCGACGACGCCGAGCAGCAGCGGCGCGCCCTCGGGCGGGCGGACCGCGAAATGCGCGTTGACGATGGAGCGGAACGCCTTCGGCGTCGGCGTGCCGGGCAGCAGATCCTCGATCACCCACGGCGGCAGGGCCAGCACCACCGAATCGTCGGGGCCGATCAGCGTCGGCTCGTCGGTGAAGTCGAGGCGCTCGACGCGATTCGCGCCGACCTGCACCGCGCGCAGGCGGCGGCCGTAGCGGATTTCCGCGCCCCGCTCCGTCAGAAAGCGAATCGCCGGATCGACGAAGGCTGTGGACAAGCCCTCGACCGCGACCAGCGGCCGGCAGGCACGTCCGCCCGCGCCCAGCGTCTCGCGCAGAATCGTGGCGGCCAGCCCCACATCGCTCTCGCGCGGATCGGTGTTAAGGGCGGCCAGCAGCACCGGGTGCCACAGCCGGTCGTAGAGCGGGCCCTCGCAGGCCATCTTCTCGCCGATGGTGCCGCTCTTGCCCGGCGCGCTGCCGGAGGCCGCCATCATTAGCGAGAGCGGCGCGAGATAGTCGCGGGCGCGGGTGCCCGGCACGCGGCGCCCGGCGCGCAGGACCCACCACGGCAGTCGGCCGGGGTTCGGGCGCAGGGTCCAGCGCTCGCCGGTGCGGAGATCCGCAAACGGGAAGGCGGCCTCGTCCGGGCCGGTCAGCGCGTCTTCGGGCGCGCCGATGCGTTGCATGAAATCGAGGGTCGAGCGGTTGCCCGACAGCAGCAGGTGGTTGCCGTTGTCGATCGTCAGCCCGAGCGCCGGGTCGTAGTAGGAGCGGCAGCGCCCACCCGCCTGCTTGGCGGCCTCGTGCAGCACGACATGCGCGCCTGTCTCGGCGAGCGAGACGGCGGCGGACAGGCCGGCGAGCCCCGCCCCGACGACGTGAACCGTTCCGGTCATCACACGATCCCGTGGCGCAGGGCGACGAGGAGCAGGGACAGCTTGCCCGGTTTCACTCGCTCGCGCGGGGGCGCCCAGCCGCGGCGGATCACGGCGTCGAGATAGAGCCGGTAGGCCGCGGCCATCAGGCGGGCCGCCTTCGTCGCCTGCCGCGGGCTCCTGTCGATGACCGCCCAGGTCTGGCGGTAATGCTCCTCCGCCTCCGCCGCGACGGCCGAGCAGACCTCGCCGAGCCGCGGGTGCGCCAGCGCCGATTCCGGCGTCGGGTTCATCAGGCCGATCTTGTGGAATTTCTCCATCGGCAGGTAGAGGCGCCCGCGCTCGGCGTCCTCGTCGATGTCGCGCAGGATGTTGGTGAGTTGGAGCGCCCGGCCCTGGTGCCACGCGAGCTTGATGCCCGCCTCCTCCGGCATGCCGAAGATGCGCACCGACAGCCGCCCGACCGCGCTTGCGACGCGGTCGCAGTAAAGATCGAGGGTCGCCTCGGTGGGGGCGACGATGTCTTCCGCCGCATCCATCGCCATGCCGTCGATGACGGCGATGAAGTCGTCGCGCTTAAGGCCGAAGCGGCGCACCGGCTCGACCAGCGGGCGCACGCGCGACGGCGGATGGCCGGCATAGAGCGCGTCGATGTCGGCGCGCCAGCTGTCGAGTTCGGCCGCGCGCAGGTCGCGCGGACCGCCGTCGTCGGCGACGTCGTCGACCGAGCGGCAGAAGGCGTAGACGGCGTACATCGCCTCGCGCCGCTCCTTCGGCAGGAGGCGCATGGCGGTGTAGAACGACGAGCCCGCCGCCGGGAGCGCCGTGCCGGTCTCGGCCTGCATCGTGGTCGCGGCGGCACTCATCGTCCGGCTTTCGTTGTGGCGGCGCGGGGCCGGAAGGGGCGGCGCACCAGCGTCGCCGCGATGCCGCCGAGCGCGGTCAGCGCGAAGCCGGCCTTGCCGTGATGGACCTTTTCCGAGAGCGGGTCCCGGGTCAGCAGGCCCTTGGTCAGCACGACGGCGAGGCGATGGATCGCGGCGATCTCCAGGCTCAGGCGCAGGTCGTCGATGAGGACGGGCAGCGGCTTGCCCTCCTCCAACAGGTCGAGGGTGCGCTGCGCGAGTTCGCGGATCACGGCCAGCAGCTCGGGCGTGGCTTTCTCGCGCCCGAGCATCGACACGTCGGCGCCGTGGCGCGCCATGGTGTCGAGTGGAATGTAGACGCGGCTCAGATTGCGGAAATCCTTGCCGCAATCCTGGAGATGATTGAGCACCTGCAACGCGGCGCAGATCGCGTCGGAGGTCTCGTAGACGCGGGCCGGGTTCTCGCCGTGCACGTCGAGGACGAAGCGGCCGACCGGCATCGCCGAGTAGCGGCAATAATGGATCAGCTCGTCCCAATCGGCGTAGCGGTCCTTGCGCGCATCCATGCGGAAGGCGTCGAGGAGTTCGAGCGCGTGGGTCGGCGGCAGGCCGTGCGAGGCCAACTCGCGCTTGAGCGGCTCGACCGAGGGATCGGAACCGCCCTTGCCGGTCAGCGCGTCGGCGAGCGTGTCCAAGAGTTCGATCTTGCGTTCGGGCGACAACCCGGTGTGGTCGGCGACATCGTCGCCGGCGCGCACGTAGTTGTAGAAGGCGAGGATCGCACCGCGGTTGCGCGGATGGATCAGATGCGAGGCGACGGGAAAGTTCTCGTCGCGCTCGCCCTTGCCGGTGCGGGCATCGGTGGCGGTCTGAAGGCCGGCGCTCATGACATGTACCCCGCCCGCCGGAACCAGTGGATCGCGTCCGACAGCCCCTCGCGGTAGGGCCGCGCGGTGTAGCCGAGTTCCGCGCGCGCCTTCGCGTCGGAGAAGAACATCCGGTATTTCGACATGCGCACGCCGTCGATGGTGGCGAGCGGCGCCTTGCCGGTCACGCGGGCGATCTGCTCGGACAAGAAGGCGATCGGGTAGATCACCGCGTAGGGCAACTTGGTCGTCGGCGCCTTGCGCCCGACGATCTTCGCGATGTCGGCCAACATGGTCGCCAGCATCACGTCCTCGCCGCCCAGGATGTAGCGCTCGCCGATCCGGCCCTTGCGCAGCGCCAGCAGATGGCCCGCAGCCACGTCGTCCACGTGGGCGAGATTGAGGCCGGTATCGACGAAGGCCGGAATTTTTCCTTGGGCCGCGTCGAGAATGATGCGGCCGGTCGGCGTCGGCTTCACGTCGCGGGGGCCGATCGGCGTCGAAGGGTTCACGATCACCGCGGGCAGCCCGTCGCGAGCGACCATCTCCTCGACCACGCGCTCGGCCACGACCTTGCTGCGCTTGTAGGCACCGATGGCGGTCTGCGGCGTCAGCGGTCGGGTCTCGTCGGCGGGCGTCCCGTCGTCGTGCGGTTTGATGGTGGCGACGCTCGACGTGTAGACGATCCGCTCGACGCCGGCCTTCAGCGCCTCCTCCATGAGGATGCGGGTGCCGTCGCGATTGGTGCGGACGATCTCTTCCATGTCCGGCGCCCACAGGCGGTAATCCGCCGCGGCGTGGACGAGGTAGCGCTGGCCCCGCATGGCGGCGGCCACCGCCGCGCGGTCGCGCATATCGGCCTCGACGATCTCGACATCGGGCCAAGTCAGGTTGGTGCGCGGCGAGGAGGCGCGCACGGAGATGCGCACGCGGAAGCCGGCCGCACGGAACACGTCCACCAGGGCGGCTCCGAGGAAGCCGCTGGCGCCGGTGATGAGCACCGGCCCCGCCTCGAATGGGCCGCTTGTCGTCGGCTCTGTCATGATGCTCGCGTGATCGACCGGAAGGCCCGCGCCCGCCGACCGGCGGAGGTTCGGGCAAATGGAAACGCCGCGCCCATCCAAGCCACCGATTCGGCGGTTCAGAACGGTGCGGCGCTTCTCTCATTCATGGCGCAGTGCGGCAAGCGCCGCTCCTGCTTACTCAATCGCGACCGTCATTCCGGGGCGCCGAAGGCGAACCCGGAATCCACCCGTGATGCGCGGCTGTGAGGGCCGTCGCGGCCAGTCGTGGATTCCGGGTTCCGCTGCGCAGCCCCGGAATGACGGTGGCGGTTACGCCAACCGTAGACGACCCGTGCGGCTGCCCTTCTTCTGCTCGGGCAGCGCGGCGCGGACCGCCTTGAGGATGCCCTCGGCGTCGAGCCCGGCCTCGGCGTACATTTTTTCGGGCTTGTCGTGGTCCTGGTAGGTGTCCGGCAGCGTCAGCGCCCGCACGCGGACCCGGCCGGCATCCAGCACGCCGCGCTCGGCGAGCAGATGCAGAACCATCGCCCCGAAGCCGCCGACCGAGCCTTCCTCGACCGTCACCAGGACTTCGTGGGTATTCGCCAGATCGACCACCAACTCCGCGTCGAGCGGCTTGGCGAAGCGCGCATCCGCCACCGTGACAGCCACGCCCTCGGCCTCCAGTGCGTCGGCCGCCTTCAGGGCCTCCGACAGGCGCGTGCCGAGCGAGAGGAGCGCCACCCGCGCGCCCTCGGGACGGCGGATCACCCGGCCCCGGCCGATGGCGAGCACCTCGCCCTTCTCCGGCAGCTCGACGCCGACGCCCTCGCCGCGCGGGTAGCGCAGCGCAATCGGGCCGGTGTCGTGCGCGTGCGCGGTCGCCACCATGTGCACCAGCTCGGCCTCGTCGGCCGCCGCCATCACCGTCATGTTCGGCAGGCAGCAGAGGTAGGCGAGGTCGAACGCGCCCGCATGGGTGGCGCCGTCGGCGCCGACCAGCCCGGCGCGGTCCAGCGCGAAGCGGACNCATGTTCGGCAGGCAGCAGAGGTAGGCGAGGTCGAACGCGCCCGCATGGGTGGCGCCGTCGGCGCCGACCAGCCCGGCGCGGTCCAGCGCGAAGCGGACCGGGAGGTTCTGCAGAGCGATGTCGTGGACGACCTGATCGTAGGCCCGCTGCAGGAAGGTCGAGTAGATCGCCACGAACGGCTTGTAGCCCTCGGTCGCCAGACCGCCCGCGAAGGTGACCGCGTGCTGCTCGGCGATGCCGACATCGAAGGTCTTGTCGGGATGCGCCTTGCCGAACAGGTCGATGCCGGTGCCGCCGGGCATGGCGGCGGTGATCGCCNGCGTGCTGCTCGGCGATGCCGACATCGAAGGTCTTGTCGGGATGCGCCTTGCCGAACAGGTCGATGCCGGTGCCGCCGGGCATGGCGGCGGTGATCGCCACCACCTTCGGGTCGGCGTCGGCGGCCTTGATCAGGCTCTCGCCGAACACGCGGGTATAGGCCGGGGCATTCGCCTTGGCCTTGGCCTGCACGCCCGAGACCACGTCGAACTTGACCACGCCGTGGTAGCGGTCGGCCGAGGCCTCGGCCGGGCCGTAGCCCTTGCCCTTCTGGGTGACGACGTGGAGCAGGATCGGGCCCTGATCGCTGTCGCGGACGTTCTTCAGAACGGGCAGCAAGTGGTCGAGGTTGTGCCCATCGACCGGGCCGACGTAGTAAAAGCCCATCTCCTCGAACATAGTGCCGCCGCCGACGACCAGCGAGCGGGCGTATTCCTCGGCGCGCACGGCGCGCTCGTAGAGGGCCTTGGGCAGCAGCTTGCCGAGCTGCTTGGCCGTCTCGCGCAGGCCCCGGTAGGTGCCGCCGGACGCCAGCCGGGCGAGATAGGCCGACATCGCGCCGACGGGGGGCGCGATCGACATGTCGTTGTCGTTGAGGATGACGATCAGGCGCGAGTGCAGCGCGCCGGCATTGTTCATCGCCTCGTAGGCCATGCCGGCCGACATTGAGCCGTCGCCGATCACCGCCACCATGTTGCGGCGCCGGCCCGGATCGGTGCCCTTCGCCTTGGCGTCGGCTTCCGCGAGGTCGCGGCCGACCGCCATGCCGAGCGCGGCCGAGATCGAGGTCGAGGAATGGGCCGCGCCGAACGGGTCGTATTCGCTCTCCGAGCGCTTGGTGAAGCCCGAGAGCCCGCCGCCCTGGCGCAGGGTGCGGATGCGGTCGCGCCGCCCCGTGAGGATCTTGTGCGGGTAGCATTGATGGCCGACGTCCCAGACGATGCGGTCGTCGGGGGTGTCGAACACGTGATGCAGCGCGACCGTCAGCTCGACCACGCCGAGGCCGGAGCCGAGATGGCCGCCGGTGATCGAGACGGCGTCGATCATCTCGGCGCGCACGGCGTCCGCCACGTCCTGCAGCTTGCTTTCCGGCAGTTGCCGCAGCCGGTCGGGCGTCTCAAGACCCTCGAGGATCGTCGTGTCCGCTAGTGCCAAAGTCTTCACCCATTTCTCGACGGCGGCCCGGGCCGCCTTCAGGCGGCTCGGGACGGGGCGGCGCAATTTCGGCGTCTCATCCCTGTCGCGGACCGCTCCGCTGATTCCGTGCGTCCCTCGAATCGGCGGCTTTCCCGACCCTTCGACGGACATTCGAACATGCACCTTACCGCGATCCGGTCACAGGATGCCATGATCCGAGTGCAACAGCGCCCAAGCATTTGCAGGATTCGCCCGTCCCGCATGCCTTCACAGTTAAGGAAGCCGCCTGTTTCGCGCCGCGACCGGCCTTAAGTATGAAGTTAGGGCTGCTCGTTCAACATCGGGCCGCCCCGCGAAGGTGGCCCCCGGCACGATGATTCCGATTCTTGCGCTCCCGATCCTGCTCCTCGCGACCCTCGTCCCGGCGGCCGCGGCAGATGCTGGCCGTGCGGAAAGAAGCGTCGTCCGAAGCGACTGCGCGTGGCCCGTCCGCTGCCGCCGCCCGCCGGGGCCGCCGGATCGCGACGTGCGGCCGTTCGACGGCACCCTGCGCGGGGCGCTGGGCCGCCCCTGCGGCATCCGCTGGCGCTACACCCCGTCCGGCCCCCGCCGGGTCCGGGTCTGCTTCTAGCGCCGCCGCATGATTCTTTTTCGGATTGCTCTCGTCGCGCTCGTCGTGGGCGTGCCCGGCGCCGCGCTCGCCGACACGGCCCCCGCCTGCCCGGCCCTGTTCGCAGACGGCCGCGCGCCGGTCCTGACCAACAAAAAACTCGAGGAGCGCACCGTGCCGCTCTGCTTCGACGCCTTCGCGGTGCTGCATTCCGGCGTCTCGCGCACGCCGCTCTACGCCGTCGAGCGGCTGACCCGCGCCGGCGTCTCCGCCGCCCGGCGGGTCGAGCGCGACGATGCCTTCCACGACGAGGATCGCCTGCCCGCCGACGACCGCGCGAGCCTCGCCGACTACGTCCATAGCGGGTTCGACCGCGGCCACCTCGCGCCCGCGGGCGACATGCCGAGCCCGCAGGCGCAGGCGCAATCCTTCACGCTCGCCAACATCGTGCCCCAGAACCGCAGCGTGAACCGCAGCCTGTGGGCCGGCATCGAGGAGAGCGTGCGGCGGCTCGCCTCCGAGCGCGGCGAGCTGTTCGTCGTCACCGGCCCGATCTTTTCCGGCCGCAGCGTCGGCTCGATCAAGGGCCGCGTTCTGGTGCCGACGCAGCTGTTCAAGGCGATCTACGATCCGCGCTCCGGCGAGGCCGGCGCCTATCTCGCCGCCAACGAGGCCGGGGCCGAGTGGAAGGCGGTCTCGCTCGCGACGCTCCGCGACACCGCCGGGATCGATGTGTTTCCGGCGCTCCCCGACGCCGCCAAGGCGAAGGCCATGGACCTGCCCGAACCACGCGAGTTCTCGCGCGACGAGGCGCGGGGTGAGTCCTGGGGCGACTTCTTTCGCCAACTGGCCCACGACGTGCTCAAGCGCCTGTGGCGCGAGCTGATGCGGGCGATCTTTTGAGGATGAAGGCTCGATGACTCGCCAAAAGCCCGCCTTCACGCCGTTTGCCGACGACGCGGCCGTCCGCACGATGGGGGATTTCTCGATCGAGAACGGCACCGCGCGCATCGCGCTCCACGGCTCCCTCGACATCGCCCGCGACCGCGAGGGCCTTCGACGCGCACATGACCTCCGCGAAACCCTCGACGCCATCGTCTCCGTTCTGGAAGGCGAGGACTTGCCAGAGCAGGTGGCCGAGGAGCCGGAGGCCGCAGCAAAAGTCCGAAACCCCTTCGCCTGAGCCCCGTCCTTGCCCCTGCCCGGCGGCCCTGATAGTCGGAAACCCAAATTCTTCACCCGTGAGCGGACGGCGCCCGCGCGGCAGCCCTGAACCAGGGCCGGCCCCGCGCGGGGCGGCGCGCATCCGCTGCATCCGGCCCGGCCGGCACGGTTCCTCTCTCAAGGACGAGCGCACATGGCCCGCGATTTCATCTATCACATGCGGGGTCTCAACAAGACCTACCAGGGCGGCAAGAAGGTCCTCGATAACGTCAACCTGTCGTTCTACCCCGACGCCAAGATCGGCGTGCTGGGCATCAACGGCTCGGGCAAGTCGACCCTGCTCAAGATCATGGCCGGCATCGACAAGGACTTCACCGGCGACGGCTGGGTCGCGCAAGGCGCCCGCGTCGGTTACCTGCCGCAGGAGCCGCATCTCGATCCCGACAAGTCGGTGCGCGAGAACGTGATGGAGGGCGTGGCCGAGAAGCAGGCCCTGCTCGACCGCTACAACGAACTCGCCATGAACTATTCCGAGGAGACCGCGGACGAGATGACCGCGCTCCAGGACAAGATCGAGGCGGGCAACCTCTGGGAGCTGGATTCCAAGGTCGATCAGGCCATGGAGGCCATGGGCTGCCCGAGCGACGAGCAGCCGGTCGCCACGCTCTCGGGCGGCGAGCGCCGCCGCGTCGCGCTGTGCAAGCTCCTCCTGTGGGAGCCGGAATTGCTGCTCCTCGACGAGCCGACCAACCATCTCGACGCCGAGACCGTGAACTGGCTCGAAGGCCACCTGCGCCAGTATCCCGGCGCGATCCTGATCGTGACCCACGACCGCTACTTCCTCGACAACGTCACGAGCTGGATCCTCGAACTCGACCGCGGCAAGGGCATTCCCTACGAGGGCAATTACTCGTCCTGGCTGGTGCAGAAGCAGAAGCGCCTGGCGCAGGAGGGCCGCGAGGATATGGCCCGCCAGCGCTCCATCGCCCGCGAGCAGGAGTGGATCTCGGCCTCGCCGAAGGCCCGCCAGTCCAAGTCGAAGGCGCGCATCACCCGCTACGAGGAACTGGTCGCCAAGCAGCAGCAGAAGGTCGATGCGACCGCGCAGATCGTCATCCCGATCACCGAGCGGCTCGGCCAGAACGTCATCGAGTTCCAGAACCTGAACAAGGCCTACGGCGACCGCCTGCTGATCGAGGATCTCTCGTTCAAGCTGCCGCCGGGCGGCATCGTCGGCGTCATTGGTCCCAACGGCGCCGGCAAGACCACGCTGTTCAAGATGATCACCGGCAACGAGACGCCCGATGCCGGCACCATCGCGATCGGCGAGAGCGTGCATCTCGGCTACGTCGATCAGTCGCGCGACGCGCTCGATCCGAACTCGACCGTCTGGCAGGAGATTTCGGGCGGCAACGACATCCTGTATTTCAACAAGCGCGAGATCAATTCCCGCGCCTATTGCGCGGCCTTCGCCTTCAAGGGCGGCGACCAGCAGAAGAAGGTCGGCGTGCTCTCGGGCGGCGAGCGCAACCGCGTTCACCTCGCCGCGACGCTGCGCAAGGGCGGCAACGTCCTGCTCCTCGACGAGCCGACCAACGACCTCGACATGGAGACCCTGCGGGCGCTCGAAGAGGGCCTGGAGGATTACGCCGGCTGTGCGGTCATCATCAGCCACGATCGCTGGTTCCTGAACCGCATCGCGACCCACATCCTCGCCTTCGAGGGCGACAGCCACGTCGAGTGGTTCGAGGGCAACTTCTCGGATTACGAGACCGACAAGAAGCGGCGCCTCGGGACCGATTCGATCATCCCGAAGAAGCTGAAATACAAGAAGTTTTCGCGGTAATCGCTGCGAGAACCGTTGCTTCGGCTCCGCACCGCGCCGTCATTGCGAGGCGGAGCCGAAGCAATCCAGTGCGCGACGTCTTCGGATCGGGCACAGCGCCGAAGACTTTTCGAACGGCCGATCCCACCCCTTCCCCTCATCCTGAGGTGCTGAGCGTAAGCTCAGACTCGAAGGAGGGCTCCAGTTCGCTCAGTGATCCCTGGAGCCCTCCTTCGAGGCTGCTTCGCAGCACCTCAGGATGAGGGCGTTGGGTAGGACCAATCCGACGAACGGACTCTCAAAACATACTGATCAGCGCCACCCCCGCGATCAGCAGCACTGCGCCGAAAATGCGAAAAGAATTGGCTTCGTGGACCGGCACGCCCATCAGCCCGAAATGGTCGAAGGCGAGCGAGGCCAGCATTTGGCCGACCAGGATCAGGGCGATCAGCGAGGCCGCGCCGATGCGCGGCAGCAGGAACACCGAGCCGACGATGTAGAGCGCGCCGAGCCCGCCGCCGATCCAGGCGTACCAGGGCGCCCGCCCCGCCGCACTGATCGTCGGTACGCTCTCGCGCAGGATCGCGATGACGACGAGCACCGCGATCCCGCCGACGGCGAAGTTGGTGAAGCCCGCCCACAGGCCCGAGCCGAGCGCCCCGCGCAGCTTGGCGTTCGCCGCCTGCTGCACCACGAAGGCGACGCCGGCCAGCATCGCCGCCAAGTAGAATCCGATCGGTGAGGTCAAGGGTCCGGGCTCCCGCCACTTCTGTCCGAGGCGGGGAAGCTGTGGCGCGAGAGCCCGTCGGCTATCCCTGCGGCAGCAAACGGCTCAGGGCGGTGAGCACCGCGGCGAGCGCCACCGGCTTTTCCAGGCACGGCAACCCGATATGGGCCTCGGACAGACTGGAACACTCGTAGCCGGTGACGAGGAGCAGCGGCACCTTGAGAGTCACCAGCCGATCGACCAGGGGCTCGGCCCGCTCGCCGCGCAGGTTCATGTCGATCACTGCCGCGTCGAGTTCAGGCTCCGGCGCGAGCAGCGCCAGCGCCGAGGCGAGGGTGCCGGTGGGGCCGAGCACCAGAGCGCCGGCCCGGCGCAGGCCGGCCGAAAGCTCGTCCGCCCAGAAATAGTCGTCCTCGATCACGAGCACGCGTCGATCCCGCAGCAGGCTCTCCCAGGCGCGGTTCTCGGGCAACGGCATATTCTCGCCTACGCCGCCGGATCGGCGGTCCTCATTCACGCGAACTTGTACAGGCTTTGTGCCCGGAAACGAAAACCGGAGCGCCCCACCGGGGGCGGCACCCATGCGCCCTGCCCGTCTGGTCAAGGCCGGCCGCTTGAGGCACAGGAACGGCGTCGTCCCGCCTTTCGCTCCGCCTATGTCCGTGCCTCAGCCGCCCGCCCTCGAAGAGTTCCGCCGCGTCGTCGTGAAGGTCGGCTCCGCGCTGCTGGTCGACAGTGCGCGGGGCCGCTTGCGCCATGCGTGGCTCGCGGCGCTCGCCGAGGACATCGCCGACCTGCATGCGCGCGGCGTCGATGTGCTCGTGGTCTCCTCGGGCGCCATCGCGCTCGGCCGCACCGTGCTCGGCCTGCCGCCGGGCCCGCTGCGGCTGGAGGAGAGCCAAGCGTCGGCCGCCGTCGGGCAGATCGCGCTCGCGCGCCACTGGACCGAGGTGCTCGGCCATCACGGCATCGTCGCCGGCCAGGTGCTCGTGACCCCGAAGGACACCGAGGAGCGCCGCCGCTACCTCAACGCGCGGGCGACCGTGCAGAAGCTCTTGGAAGTCCGCGCCGTGCCGGTCGTCAACGAGAACGACACGGTGGCGACGATCGAGATCCGCTACGGCGACAACGACCGCTTGGCCGCCCGCGTTGCGACCATGATCGGCGCCGACGTGCTGGTGCTGTTCTCCGACATCGACGGGCTCTACACCGCCCCGCCCCACACCGATCCGGACGCCCGCCACCTGCCCGTGGTCGAGCGCGTGACGCCGGAGATCGAGGCGATGGCCGGAGGCCCGGCCTCGGAACTGTCGCGCGGCGGTATGCGCACCAAGGTCGAGGCCGCCAAGATCGCGGCCTCGGGTGGCACCCACATGGTCATCGCCGACGGGCGGCGAAAAAATCCGTTGCGCACCATCCGCGAGGGCGGGCGCTGCACGTGGTTCCTCTCCGGCTCGACACCCACCGCCGCGCGAAAGACCTGGATCGCGGGGGCGCTGGAGCCGTCGGGTACGCTCGTCGTCGATGCCGGCGCGGCCCAGGCGCTGCGCGGCGGCGCGAGCCTGCTGCCGGTCGGCGTCACGGGAATCGAGGGCCGCTTCGCCAAGGGCGACGCCGTGCTGATCCGCGGCCCCGAGGGGCGCGTGCTCGGCCGCGGCCTCGTCAACTACGATAGTGCCGAGGCCGCGGCCATCATCGGCCGCTCCAGCCGCGACATCGCCGCGAGCGCGGCTCAGCCGGGGCGCACCGAGATGATCCACCGCGACGACCTCGCCATGGTGGGCAGCTGACCGGTATCATCGCGCACCTCGCCTCGGTGCGATGAAATATCGTGCCGACAACGCGCCGCACGTGCTTGTTCAACCCCCGCGCGTCATGCAAAGGGGCGCATCGGGGTCCATATGGACCTCTCAAGACGTCAATCAGGGAAGCGGGAACGTGCCGGTCCTGAACCTCAAGTCCGATTTCGCGGGTGCCGACGACCTCGCGACCCAAATGACCGAGATCGGCCGGCGTGCCCGCGCGGCGAGCCGGGGCATCGCGCTCGCCTCCGCCCAGGCCAAGGACCTCGCCCTGCGCGCGGTCGCCGAGAGCATCCGTGAGGCCGCGCCGACGATCCTGCGCGAAAACGCCCGCGACGTCACCGCCGGCAAGGCCGCGGGCCTCACCGCGGCGATCATCGACCGGCTGACGCTGGACGAGGCCCGCGTCTCGGCCATCGCCGAGGCGGTGGAGAAGGTGGCCGGTCTGGCCGATCCGGTCGGGCGCCAGCTCGCCGCCTTCGAGCGGCCGAACGGCCTGCTGATCGAGCGCATCTCGGTGCCGCTCGGCGTCGTCGGCGTGATCTTCGAGAGCCGCCCCAACGTCACGGCCGATGCCGGCGCGCTCTGCCTCAAGGCCGGCAACGCCGCGATCCTGCGCGCCGGCTCGGATTCGCACCGCACCGCCACCGCCATCGCCGCCGCCATGAGCGAGGGGCTGGCCCGCTCCGGCCTGCCCGCGGACGCGATCCAACTCGTTCCGACCCGCGACCGCGCGGCGGTCGGCCTGATGCTGGCGGGCCTCGACGGCTGTGTCGACGTGATCGTGCCCCGCGGCGGGCGCAGCCTCGTCGAGCGCGTCCAGTCGGAAGCCAAGGTCCCGGTCTTCGCCCATCTCGACGGCGTCTGCCATGTCTATGTCGGGGCGCAGGCCGATCTCGGCATGGCCCGCACCGTGCTGCTCAACAGCAAGATGCGCCGCACCGGCATCTGCGGCGCCGCCGAGACGCTGCTGGTCGATGCCGCCGTCGCCGAGACCCACCTCAAGCCGCTCATCGAGGCGTTGCTCGAATCCGGCTGCGCGGTGCGCGGCGACGAGACGGTCCGCGCCGCCGATCCGCGGGTGAGCCCGGCGAGCGAAGCCGACTGGCGCACCGAGTATCTCGACGCGATCATCTCGGCCCGCGTGGTCGATGGACTGGACGCGGCCATCGCCCATATCGAGGCCAACGGCTCGCACCACACCGACGCGATCATCACCGACGACAACGAGGCGGCGACCCGCTTCCTCAACGAGGTCGATTCGGCCATCGTCGTCCACAACGCCTCGACCCAGTTCGCCGACGGCGGCGAGTTCGGCTTCGGCGCCGAGATCGGCATCGCCACCGGCCGGATGCACGCCCGCGGCCCGGTCGGCGTCGAGCAGCTCACCACCTTCAAGTACCGCGTCCACGGCAGCGGCCAGACCCGGCCGTGACCGCCCGCTGACCTGCGCTTGCGCACGGACATCCTTCCGCCGGCCGCCCGCGGCCAGCGGATCGGCCTCTACGGCGGCTCGTTCAACCCGGCCCATGCCGGGCATCTCCATGTCGGCCGCACGGCTTTGCGGCGGCTGCGGCTCGACCGGGTGTGGTGGCTCGTCACCCCCGGCAATCCGCTGAAAGACGTAGGCGAGCTGGCGCCGCTGGACGCGCGGATCACGCAGGCGCGCCATATCGCCACCGATCCGCGCATCGTCGTGACGGGTTTCGAGGCCGGTCTCGGGCTGCGTTACACCGTCGAGACCCTGCGCCAGTTGCGCCGCCGCCGGCCCGATTTGCGCTTCGTCTGGATCATGGGCGCCGATTCGCTCGGTAGCTTCCACCGCTGGCGCCACTACGAGGAAATCGCGGCGCTGATGCCGATCGCGGTGATCGACCGCCCCGGCCACACGCTCACCGCCAAAGCCGCCCGCGCCGCCCGGCGGTTTGCCGCCGCGCGCCTTCCGGAGTGCGAGGCCCCGACCCTCGCTTCCCAAAAACCCCCGGCCTGGGTGTTCCTGCACGGGCCGCGCTCGGCGCTATCCTCGACGGCGTTGCGTGAGGGCCAGAGCCCCTGAATGGCGCCAAACCGTTCACGATGCCCGGCACGGGCATGGCCGTAGGGCGTTTGGCGAACTTGAAAAGCTTCGAGAAAGCCGCCAATTTCAGCATGCTGGCGGATTCGCCATGCGCCGTTCGTGACGCAGGAACCCGGACACTGACCGAGACCGTGACCCAGGGAGCCGCCGGCTCCGATGCCCAGGCCGCCGCGTCCGGCGCCCTCAAGGCCCTTGCCCTCGGCTGCCTCGACGAGATGAAGGCCGAGGAGACCGTCGAGATCGACCTCGTCGGCAAGACCTCGCTCGCCGACACGATGATCATCGCCTCCGGCCGCTCGCAGCGCCATGTCGGCTCGATCGCCGACAAGATCATCCAGGAGATGAAGAACCGGGGCTTCGGCAACGCCCGTGTCGAGGGCCTGCCGGCCTGCGACTGGGTTCTGATCGATGCGGGCGATGTGCTCGTCCACATCTTCCGCCCCGAAGTGCGCGGCTTCTACAACCTCGAGAAGATTTGGGGTTCCGACCGGCCGAGCGGGCATTTGCTCGCGGGTTAGTACCCCGCGAGTGCCCCCTATCTCACCGGCAGATATCGCACGATTCCGGCCCCGAGCCGGATCAGCTTGGCCAGCGTGTTGTGGGGCACCCGCAGCATCTGCGCGTACCAGCCGTCGAGCGTCTCGGTGAAATCGAGCATCGCCTTGAGGCGCCGGTTCGCCACCGCCCCGACGGTCGGATCGTCCTTCGCTTCCGCCACGCAAGCGCGCAGCGCGACGATGGCTGGATCGATCTCGCGTTCCTTCCGCCCCGCCGCGATGCGGGTGACCATTTCCCACAAGTCGGTCTCGGCGACGTAGAAGTCGCGCCGCTCGCCGAGCACCGGCACCCGCCGGATCAGGTGCCAGCCGGCCAGCTCCTTGAGCGAGGTCGAGACGTTGGAGCGGGCGATGCCCAGCGTGCCGGCGATGTCCTCGGCGGCGAGCGGACGGTCCGACAGGTAGAGCAGCGCGTGGATCTGCGCGACCGACCGGTTCACCCCCCACTGCCCGCCGAGGTCGCCCCAGTGCAGCACGAAGCGCTCGACGGCGGCCGGGAGTTTCTGGGGAATGTCCGAAGTTTCGGTCATGACAGAAACTTCGGATGCAGATGGTGGGATGTCAAGGGCGCGGTCGTTGGGTCGCAGGTGTCGGGAGCGATCCGTTCGCCCGGTCTCGTTTCGCTCGTATCCCAGCGCTGACCCTCGCGCTACGGCATCCAAAAGACCCACGCCGTAGCGCGTGTGCTCGGAGGCGACAGAGGATGACGCCCTACACCGTCGAGAACCGATACGCTGTGCTCGCCACGAAAATCTGCCCCGGCCGGATCACCGTGCTCGGAAACTCCGGGCGGTTGGGCGCGTCGGGAAATCCTTGCGTCTCGAAGCAGACGCCGTCGCCCGATCGATAGGTGCGGCCGGAAGGGCCAACCAGCGTGCCGTCGAGGTTGTTGCCGGTGTAGAGTTGCAGGCCCGGTTGCGTGGTTTCCACGTCCAGGCGCCGCCCGCTGCCCGGATCGGTACAGGTCGCCGCCGGGCGCAAGGTGTCACTGGGTCCGCGCAGCACGAAATTATGGTCGTAGCCCTTGGCGATCACGATCTGCGGGTCGCCCGTGCGGATGCGCGTGCCGAGCGGTGTGGCTTCGCGCAAATCGAACGGCGTGCCCGCCACGTCGCGAATCTCGCCGGTCGGCACCTGCGTCGCGTCGGTCGGCGTGAAGGCGTCGGCGAAGACCGCGACCGCGTGGCCGAACACGTCGCCGGCCCCCTCCCCCGCGAGATTGAAGTAGCTGTGGTTGGTCAGGTTCACGACCGTCGGCCGGTCGCTCCAGGCGCGGTAGTCTATCCGCAGGGTGCCGTCTTCGGGCAGGCTGTAGACCACCTCGGCATCGAGGTTGCCCGGAAACCCCTCCTCCCCGTCCGGGCTGCGTCGCGCCAGTGCCAGACGCGTGGCATCGGCGGCGGCGACGCGCCAGTTGCGCTTGCCGAAGCCGGCGGGGCCGCCGTGCAGGGTGTTGGGCGGGGCGTTGACCGGCAGCGTGTAGGTTTGGCCGTCGAGGGCGAAGCGCCCGCCCGCGATCCGATTGGCGTAGCGGCCCGCCACCGCGCCGAAATGCGGGCTCAAGGTCTCGTAGGCCTCGACGGAGCCTAGCGCGAGGACGACGTTGGCGGATCGTCCCTCGCGGTCCGGCACCTCAATGGCGGTGATGGCCGCGCCGTAGGTGATGATCTCGACCCGCATCGCCCCGCGCACCAGCGCATAGCGGTTCACCGCCTCGCCGGTGGAGGTGCGTCCGAACAATGCGGGTGTCATACGGTCGCTCCCTCGTATCCCGAGGGAAGACGAACGAGAGGCGGCGCCGGTGCCAGCGGCGGGATCACGTTCGCGGGCGGGAAACTCACTCGGCCGGGTCGTTGCGATGGCGGCGGTCGAGGTCCCATTCGTGCAGGCGCATGGCGGCGTAGCCCGAAGCAACCACGAAAAGGGGCGTCACCACGAAGGCGAAGATCGCGTACTCGTTCATGCACGCAGCCTCTTCAGGATCTGTCTTACGATCAGATGTAGGGTGATTGCCGCTGTGGACCAAGCGAGGAGCCCGCCTACCAGAATCCAAAACGGCAATGTCGTTCGAAGGCCGCCGATATTGTACAGATACCCCGCGATCGGCGTCGCGATCCCCACGGTGAAGCACGAGGTCGCCGCCGTGTTCAGCGCGGTGGCCAGCAGCTTCGTCTGCTCGTTGTCGATCAGGCTCATCGAGGCCTGAGGTTAACATCACGCCGGGTCGGCGCCAGCCCGGTTGAGGCCGGAATCGTCGGACAACTGAAGCCTGTGCAGCCGCGCATAGGTGCCGCCGGCCGCGACCAGCTCCTCGTGGCGACCGAGTTCGACCACGCGGCCGGCTTCCAGCACGGCGATGCGGCCGGCCTCGCGCACGGTCGAGAGGCGGTGGGCGATGACCAGCGTGGTGCGGCCGCGCATCAGCCGTTCCAGGGCCGCCTGCACCAGATGCTCGGATTCGGAGTCGAGCGCCGAGGTCGCCTCGTCGAGGAGCAGGATCGGCGCGTCCTTGAGGAAGGCGCGGGCGAGCGAGATGCGCTGGCGCTCTCCCCCCGACAGGCGCCCGCCGCTCGGGCCGACGCGGAACTCGTAGCCCTCGCCCAGCCGCTCGATGAAGCCGTGGGCCGCCGCCGCCCGAGCCGCCGCCTCGATCTCGACCCGAGAGGCGCCGGGGCGGCCGAAGCCGATATTGGCCGCCACCGTGTCGTCGAACAGCACGACCTCCTGCGAGACCACGGCGACGTTGGCGCGGAGCGAGGCGAGCGTCACGTCGCGCAGGTCCTGCCCGTCGATCAGGACGCGGCCTTGCCCGACGTCGTGCAGCCGCGGCACGAGGTTGAGGAGCGAGGATTTTCCCGAGCCCGAGCGCCCAACGAGCGCCGTGGTCGAGCCCGCGGGCACGACGAGGTCGATGCCTTCTAGCGCCGGCGCGTCGGCGCGGTAGCGGAAATGCACGCGCTCAAAACGGATCTCGCCCGCGGTGACGGTGAGGGCCGCTGCGCCCGGCTTCTCGCGGATGGTCGGCGCCTCGTCCATCACGGCGAAGTAGCGGGTGAGGGCTGCCGCCGCTTCCTGCAGGATGGCGTTGAGGGTGCCGAGCGCGCGGGCCGGCTGTGCCGCGAGCAGCAGAGCGGCGACATAGCCGGTGAAGTCGCCGACCGTCCGGTCGCCCGACATCACCCGCTGGCCCACCAGCACCAGCACCCCGGCCACCGCGAAGCCGCCGCCGACTTCGAGCAGCGGGTCGAGCCGGCCGCGGGCGTTGGCGGCCTTCATCTTGAGGCGACGCACCTCGTCGAGCGCCTGCGTGGCGCGTCCTTTGAGGTAGCCCTCCAGCGCGTAGGTCTTGGCGACCCGCGCCCCTTGCAGGCTCTCGGTGATGAGGCTCGCGGTGGCGCCCATCTGCTCCTGCGTCGTGGTCGAGACCCGGCGCAGCTTCTTGCCGATCTTCCCGATCGGCCCGGCGACGAACGGCACCATGACCGCGGCGGCGAGCGTCAGCAGCGGGTCCATCCAGACCAGCGCGATCACCAGCGCGATCAGCATGGCGAGGTCGCGCAGCAGCACCGTCGAGATGCGGGTCAGCGCCTCCTTGATGAAGGCGAAATCGGTGGTGAAGCGCTGGGTGAAGGCGGCCGGGCTCTCGCGGCCGAGTTGCGCCAGGTCGGCCTCGATCAGGTGGCCGTACAGCGCCGCCTGCATGTCGGCCTCGACGCGGGTGACGACCCGGTTGGTCAGCACCGTCTGCCCGAACAGGGCGAAGCCCCGCACCGAGGTGACCGCGATGACGACGAGCGGCCCGTAGGCCAGCGCGGACGAATCCTTGTGGTCGAAGGCGTCGAAGGCGGCCTTGATCAGCGCCGGGTAGAGGCCGGTCGCGGCGCCGACGATGGCGATCAGCACCAGCACCACGGCGAGCGTGCCGCGATGGGGCGACAGCCATTCGCGCCAGAGGCGGCCGAGCAGGGGAAGGGTGTCGCCCCTCAGGAGCGGCCGGCGCGCCATATTTTTCCGTATCTTTCCGCGGGAAGCCGGAAGGCTCCCCGCGGGGGTTTGCCGCCGTATCGGCTGCGGATCAAGCGCGGGGGCTCAGTCGCGGCCGTGGCGGTGACGCCAGCCGTGGCCCTCGCCGCCGGGGCGCAGCGGCCGGGCCAGCACCATGGCGCGGCGCTTCTGGCCCTCGTCCAGGGTAGCGAAGAGCGGCGTCGTCGCGTCGGCGAGCTTCCGCAGGGCCTCGCCGCGGGCGGTCGCGGCATCGGCCATGCCGCGCAGCGCGCCGGGAGCGTCGTCCACCATGCGCCCGCGCTCGCGCCGGGCGGTGCGCTGCGCGTCGCGCTGCTTGGCGAGATCGCGGATCGCGGTCTCGACCGGCGGCCACAGCTTCTCCTGATCGGGGGTGAGCGTCAGCCCAGCGCGCAGCGCGGCGACGCGGGCATCGGTGAAGGCCGCCCGATCCTCCGGCGACAGCGCGTTCCAGCGTCCGTGCCAATGGCCGCGGGCGAACGGATCGGGCCGCTCGTTGGCTTGCGCCGCCAGCGCCACGGAGCCGATCCCGATCAGCCCGAGGGCGGCGGCACCCATCATTCTTCGATTCAGCATGGATGAACTCCATCCCGTGAGACACTTCCCCCGAAGTGGCTCGAGAATGGACAAGCTCCCCTCACCGTAGCGTGTCCGGCACATGACAGGTTGTCCATGTTCGGGATTTCACGTCAGCCTCAACCGCCGGCGGCCGCATCCGCGGCCTTGGCTTTCGCTCCGCTCGACGCCTCGGCTGCCGCCGAGGCCCGCTGCGCGGGGCGCTCTTCGCGCCCGGCATACGGTACAATCGCTCATTCAGAGCGATTGCGATGGAGCGTACCTCTCCCGCTCTTGGCGATGTGATAATGTTACACTATGCCGACCCGATCGAAAGCTGGGAGCGGGTTGGATGGGTCGGGCGCTGTTGCGGGTTCTGGTGGTGCTGGCGGCGCTGGCGCCTCTTTCCGCCGCGGCGGGCGAGGCGAAGCTGAAGGCGGTGGCGACCTTCTCGATCCTGGCCGACCTCGTCGCGCAGGTCGGGGGAGACCGGGTGGCGGTCACGAGCCTCGTCGGGCCGGATGCCGACGCCCACGGCTACAGCCCGGCGCCGGGCGATGCCCGCCGCGTGGCGGAGGCCGATCTCGTCGTCGTCAACGGCCTCGGCTTCGAGGGCTGGATCGAGCGGCTGATCCGCGCCTCGGGCACCAAGGCGCCCGTGGTCACGGCGTCGGCCGGCATCAAGACGATCCCGGCGAGCGAGGAGCACGACCACGATCATGGACATAGCCACGGCGAGGGAGACCATCCCGATCCGCATGCGTGGCAGAGCGTGGCCAACGTGAAGACCTACGTGGCCAACATCCGCGACGCGCTGGCCAAGGCCGATCCGGACCACGCTGCCGACTATTCCGCGCGGGCTGCGGCCTACACCGAACAACTCGCCGCGCTGGACGGGGAGATCAGAGCCGGACTCGCGACGATCCCCGAGGGGCAGCGGCGGGTCATCACCACCCACGATTCGTTCGGCTACTACGCGGCGGCCTACGGCCTGCGCTTCCTGGCGCCGCAGGGCATCTCGACCAACAGCGAGGCCGGCCCCAAGGACGTCGCCCGCATCATCCGCCAGATCCGTCGCGACAAGGTGCCCGCGGTGTTCGTGGAGAGCATCGCCGACCCCCGGCTGATGCAGCAGATCGCCCGCGAGAGCGGCGCCAAGGTCGGCGCCCGGCTGTTTTCCGACGCGCTCAGCGGCCCGACCGGCCCGGCGCCGACCTATCTGGATATGATGCGCGCGAACTTGAAAGCGTTTCGCGAGGCGTTGAGCTGAGGCCGAGCCCTCAACTGACGCCGATCAATTCATTTCGCGCATCAGGCGCTCGGCCACGATCTTCACCGGTTTGCGGCGGCCGACCAGAACGGCGAAGTGGGATTGTTCCGGGTCGGATTCGATCTGCGTGCGCAGCCACGCGACGAGGAACTTGAGGTATTCGGCGCCAACCAGCCGGGCGGCGGAGGGGTCGGCCCACCAGCGCGACACGTCGAAGCCGTCGGAGACGACCGGATAGGGGATGACCGTCTCGCCCTCGTCGAGCGCGTGGTGCAACTCCACCAGCGTGCGCGGCATGTGGTAGTTCGAGGTCACCACCGCGATGCTGTTGAAGCCGTGGCGGCGCATCCAGCGGCGGGTCTCGATGGCGTTGCCGATGGTGTTGCGCGCCCGGTAGTCGAGATCGATGCAGCAATCGATCCAGTGCTGCTGGTTCGGGTTGAGCCGGGCGATCTCGTCGCGGCTGGTGCGCTCGTTGACGCCGGAGATCAGCAGGCGGCGGCCGTGGCCGTTGGACAGGAGGTCGATGGCGTCGCCGATGCGTTGCGAGCCGCCGGTGAGCACGACGATGGCGTCCGCCCGGCCGGCGGGCGGGCGCTCGGCCCGCTCGATCGCGGTGACGAAGGCGAAGAAGCCGCCCGCCAGCGCCAGCAACCCCAGCACCCCGACGAGGACGGCGAGCCGCAGCAGGAGGCGCCCCCGGCCGGTCTTTCGCGCCTCACGCATCCGCGGCGGCACCGGCGCCGACCAGGACCAGCCGAGCGCATCCCTTGCTCTCAAGGCCAGGGCGCCGGTCGTCGTCGGACGTGACGTTCGCGCGGACATGGGCGACAGGACAGCGGCTCATTGCGGTATCATGGAGGCGGAGATTCGGTCCGCAATGCTTGACGAAAGGTTAACGGCCTCTCTGAGAGAATGATCAGCGCAGGAAGTGGCGCACCGTCACCCGCGAGACGATGGCGGTGACGACGGAGGCGATGGCGCCGATCACGACGATCACGGCGTAACCCTGCCAGCCGATTTGGAAGGTGCCGAACAGGGCCGCGATCTCCTCCCCCGCCGGGCCGGAGCGCCACGCGCGGGCGGCCAACCCGGCGAGCGCGCAGACGAGGAGCGCCGCGCCGGCCCCGAGGGCACCGCCGCGCAGCCCCAGACGGAAGAACCGGCTCTGGAAGGCCTTCGCGATGTAGGCGTCGTCGGCCCCGACGAAGTGCAGCACCTCGACCACCTCGCGGTTGCCCGCCATGGCGCCCCGCGTGGCGAACACCACGGCCAGACCGGTGGCGATCAGCACCAGGGCGACGACGCCGATGCCGATGCCGGCGAGCGTGTTGGCCATCACCGAGAGCCGCTGGAGCCAGAGCGCGTGGTCGTCGAGGCTCGCCACGCCCGGCAGCGCCTCGGTCAGCGCGGTGCGCAAGGTCGAGAGGTCGGGGCGCGCATCCGGCGGCAGGGTCAGCGCGATCAGCCGCGGCACCGGCAGGTCCGACAGGTCGAGGCCGGCGCCGAGCCAGGGCTCCAGCAGCCGCTCGGATTCGGCCTTGGTGAAGACGCGGGCGCCGACGATGCCAGGGTGCGCCCGGGCGATGCTCTCCGCCCGCTTCACGTCGGCCTCGATGTCGCGGCCGGCGCCGGGGCGGATCTGCACCGTCACCTCCTGCGCGACGCTGCCCTGCCACTGGCCGGCGCTCGATACGGCGATCTCGGCCGCCCCCGCGCAGAGGGCGGCCAGGAAGGTCAGGATGGCGATGACGGCGGCGAGCGCCCGGCTCGCCGCGGAATCGGTCGGCACCAGGGGGGCGTTGCGCCGGAGATTGGCCGGCAGCGAAGGCGCGGCGCTCTCGGCCGGGCGCGCGGGCGCGGGGGGGCGGGCCTCGTTCATCAGTTCTCGATCCGCAGGCGGCCCTCGCCGAGCACCATGCGGCGGGCATCGACGAGGTCCATCAGGCCGTAATCGTGGGTGGCGATCAGCACCGAGGTGCCGAGCCGGTTCAGCTCCATGAACAGGCGCAGCAGGCGCCGGGCGAGGCTCGGATCGACGTTGCCGGTGGGCTCGTCGGCGAGCAGCAATTCGGGCCGGGCGATGAGCGCGCGGGCAATCGCCGCGCGCTGCTTCTCCCCGCCCGACAGGAGCGGCGGCAGCACGTGCATGCGCTCGCCCAGCCCCACCCAGCGCAGAAGTTCCACCACCTCGGCCCGGTAGCTCGCCTCCGACCGCTCCTGCACGCGAAGCGGGAGCGCGACGTTCTCGTAGGTGGTGAGGTGGTCGAGCAGGCGGAAATCCTGGAACACCACGCCCATGCGGCGCCGCAGACCCGTCAGCGCGTCGTTGGAGATGCCGCTCACCTCCTCGCCGAACACCGAGACGAGCCCCCGCGTCGGCTTCACCGAGAGCAGGATGAGGCGCAGCAGCGTGGTTTTCCCTGCGCCCGAGGGCCCGGTGAGGAACTGGAACGAGTGGGGCGCGATCTCGAAGCTCACGTCGGAGAGCACCTCGGACCCGAGCCCGTAGCGCATGCCGACACTCTCGAAGCGGACGACAGGCTCCTGCGCGCCGGACAGCAGGCTGCCCGTGTTCTTCCCAGCCGACAAGGCTCGCTCCACCTGACTCTCGTGGGGCCCGGACCGGGGTCCGGGGCGCTGCGGCCGGCTTCACGGCCGGTTAACCCTACTGGGGGAGAACGTTTGTGTCCTTTTCGAGCGCGCGGCAACCCGCCGCCCCGGACTCAGCCGCGTATCCCCATGCTGATCGTCTGCCCGGCCTGCGCCAGCGAGTACCGCATCGATGCCGAGAAGGTCGGCGCCGCCGGCCGCTCGGTGCGCTGCGCCGCCTGCCGCGAGACGTGGTACATCGGCCCCGACGACGTCGCCGCGGGCCTGCTGGCCGAGATGGCGCCGGAGACCGACCCGTTCAAAACCGCGCTCGGCGGCGAGGCGCCCGAAGCCGCGCCGCCGGCTCAAACGGAAGAGGCGCCCCCGCCGCGCCGCCGCGCGCCGCCGAAGGTCGCGCGCAAGCCGAAGCGGGCGGGCCCGCGCCGCCTCTCACCCGCGCTGGCCGCGGGCCTCACGGTGGCCGCCCTGTTGCCGCTGGCCCTGCTCGGCCGCGCCACCGTGGTGCGGGCGATGCCGCAGACCGCCGGGCTCTATGCCGGCATCGGCCTCACGGTGAACCTGCGCGGCATCGATTTCTCCGATCTCGCCGCCTTCCAGAGCCCGGCCGAGGGCGCCGAGCCGGCCCGCCTCGTGGTCGAGGGCGACCTCGTCGGCGTCGCCCGCGAGCGGGTGGCGGTGCCGCCTGTGGAGATAGAGGTGCGCGACGAGCACGGGCAGTCGCTCTACCGCTGGTCGGTGCCCGGCCCCCGCGCGGCGCTGGAGCCCGGCGAGCGCGCCCGCTTCAAGGCGAGCCTGTCGGCCCCCCCGGCCCTGGGGCGCCGCGTCGAGGTGCGCTTCGGCGAGACCGCGCCGCTGCCTGCGACGCAGGACCACTGACGCGCAGCCATCCGGTTCGGACCCTGGCGGCGGGGCCTCCGCGTGCTATGCTCCCCCGCAGCACCCTCTTTCGGCGCCGGCCGCGAGCGTCCCAGGTTTTCAAGATCCGCATGAGCACCGCATCCAAACGCGTCCGCGTCCTGTTCGACGAGGCCACGATCGCCCAGCGCAACGACGAACTCGCCGCCGAGATCGTCGCGGCCAAGCCCGACAACCTCCTCGTCGTCGCGGTGCTCAAGGGCAGCTTCATGTTCGCCGCCGACCTGCTGCGGGCGCTGCATCGCGCCGGCCTGTCGCCGCAGGTCGAGTTCGTCCACCTGTCGAGCTACCGCACCTCCACCGTGTCGTCGGGGCAGGTCGAAATCCTGCGCGACGTGCAGAGCGAGGTGCGCGGGCGCGACGTGCTGCTCGTGGACGACATCCTCGAATCCGGCCGCACCGTGGTCTTCGCCAAGGACCTGCTGATGGCCCGCGGCGCCCGGCGGGTGCTCACCGCGGTTCTGCTGGAAAAGCCCGGCAAGCGCGCGGTGACGATCGAGGCGGATTTCGTCGGCTTCACGTGTCCCGATGTGTTCGTCGTCGGCTACGGCATGGACGCGGCCCACGCCTTCCGCCAACTGCCCTTCGTCGGCCTCGTCGATTACGAGAGCACCGACCCGGACCTGTTCGGCGGCGCCTGACGCCGCGTCGGCGGCGCTTGACGCCGCCCAGACAGTCGAGACTGATAAATCGGCGACACTCCGCCCATAAAAGCGGCGGAAGGAACCTGAAGCCCTGCAAAGGCTTGACAGGCTACGGTCGCGCTTGATCAATCGATCGACACGACGACATCCCGAGAAAGGTAGAGGACAGCCGGTCATGGCGCGCATCCTGCTGGTGGATGACGAGGACACCTTGCGCGGCTTCCTGAAGCGGGGTCTCGAACTCGACGGCCACTCCGTCGTCACCGCCATCGACGGCAGCGACGGGCTCGACCGCCTGTCCGAGGCCGGCGGCGGCTTCGACCTGATGCTGACCGACATCCGCATGCCGCTGATGGACGGCATCGCGCTGGCCTTGGCGGCGAAGCGCGACTATCCCGACCTGACCATCCTGCTGATGACCGGCTTCGCCGACCAGCGCGAACGCGCCCGCGGCTTGGATGCCATCGTCACCGACGTACTAACCAAGCCGTTCTCGCTCGCCGACCTGCGCTCGACGGTGTCGCGGGCGCTGGCGGCCTGAGCCGTCAATTCATCTGCCAGATCACCCCGTTCAGCAGGCACGCGAAGCTGACCCAGGCCGCATAGGGCACCAGCAGCCACGCCGCCGCCCGGTCGAAGCGCCAGGACAGGCGGATCGTCCACAGGATCATCGCCAGCATCGCCAGCGCCACGATCAGCGCGAGCCCGAGTTCGTGGGCGGCGAAGAACACCGGGGTCCAGGCGGCGTTGAGGACGAGCTGGCCCGCGAAGGCCGCGAGCGCCAGCCACCACGCCCGCCGCGACGGACCCACCACCGGTCGCGCGCCGAGCAGCCGCCACAGCGAGACGGCGATCATCGCGTAGAGCAATGTCCAGGCGACCGGAAACAGCCAGTTCGGCGGGTTGAAGGCGGGCTTGCGGATCGTCTCGTACCACGTCTCGATGTTCGAGCCGGTGGCGAGCGAGCCGATCGCCGCGGTCAGCACCACCGGCAGGATCGCCGCGGCGATGCGGGGCAGCGGCGGCAGGGCCGGCCGCTCGGGAACCTCCAGGGTCGTATGCACGGTTCGCTGCTCCGTCCGTCGATGGTCCGCCTTGCCCGCAACCGGGGTTTCGCTCAAGCCCGCGGGGCAGAGCGTAGGAGGATGCGATGAGCCGGACCAACGCGCCCGAGACCGATCCGGATGCAGGCTTGCGTGCAGGCTTGGACGCCGATCCCGCCCCCCTCGCGGCGAGCGAATGGAGCCCGCGGACGCTGGCCGCGCAGGCGATGGGCCATATCGATCCGGTGACCCACGCGGTGGTGCCGCCGCTCCATCTCTCGACCACCTACTTGCGCGACGCCGACAACGCCTACCGCTCCGGCTTCTCCTACGCCCGGCCCGACAACGCCACGGTGCGGGAGGCCGAGGGGGTCATCGCCGCGCTGGAGGGCGCGAGCGCCGGCGCCCTGCTGTTCGGCTCCGGCATGGCGGCGGCGGCGGCCGTGTTCTGCGCGCTCGCGCCCGGCGACCACGTGGTCGCGCCGGAGGTGATGTATTGGGGCCTCAAGCGCTGGCTGCGCCAGGAAGCGGACCGGCTCGGCCTCGCGGTCGATTTCGTCGCGATGGACGATGTCGCGGCTTTGCGCGCCGCCATCGTGCCCGGCCGCACCCGCCTCGTCTGGGCCGAGACGCCGGGCAACCCGCTCTGCACCGTCACCGACCTCGCGACTGTCGCCGAGATCGCGCATGCGGCCGGCGCCCGCTTCGCCGTCGATTCTACTGCGGCCAGCCCGATCCTGACTCGGCCGCTGGAACACGGCGCCGACCTCGTGATGCATTCGGGCACGAAAATCCTGAACGGTCACTCGGACGTGGTGGCCGGCGTGCTCGCCGCGGCGCGACCGGACGCGTTCTGGGAGCGGATCGTCGCGATCCGCGCCACCTGGGGGGCGATCCTCGGGCCGTTCGAGGCCTATCTGCTGATGCGGGGCCTGCGCACCCTCCCGTTGCGGGCGAGCGCCCAGAGCGCCGGGGCGCAACACTTGGCCGAGCGCCTTTCCGCCCATCTGCTGGTGAGCGCCGTCCTCTATCCCGGCCTGCCCGATCATCCCGGCCACGCGGTGGCGGCACGCCAAATGCGGGGCGGCTTCGGCTTCATGTTGTCGATCCGCGTCGCAGGCGGCGAGGCGGCGGCGATCGCCACCGCGGCGCGCGTACGGCTGTGGAAGCGGGCGACCTCCCTCGGCGGCGTGGAAAGCCTGATCGAGCACCGCGCCTCGGTGGAGGGCCCGACGACGCCCTGCCCCCCCGACCTGCTGCGGCTCTCCACCGGCATCGAGGACCCGGACGACTTGTTTCGCGATCTCGACGCGGCTTTGCGCGGCTGAGACCGCCGCGCAGGATTTTTGCGCCGGACCCGGCCCTTCGCGCCGTCTCGCGCGTTGTCGTGTCCGGACACCCCTACCCTTCCGCGAGCCGACATGACGCCCCGCCTGCTCCTCGCCGCCCTCGGCCTCGCCGCACTGACCGTGCCCGCCCTCGCCCAGGACGGCCCGCCGAAGCTCGACGTCGAGTCGACCTGCAAGTCGGCGCAGCGCGCCCAGGTCAGCATCAGCGACAACGCCAGCCTGGAGGGCTGCCTGCAATCCGAGCGTAGCGCCCAGGACGAGTTGAAGAAGAACTGGAGCAAGTTTCCCGGCGCCGCCAAGACTCAATGCTCGCAGCAATTTACCGCGGGCGGTTCGCCTTCCTATGTCGAGCTGGTGACCTGCCTGGAACTCGCCAGCGGCACGGCGCCCTCGCAGGGCCAGGATGGCGGCGCGCAAAGCCCCGTCGGCGGCGGCAAGGCGCCCTCGGAGCGCAAGACCGGAAGCACGCTCACCAAGGAGCCCTCGCCGGCCCAGCGCACCGACCCCATCAAAGTGCTGAACGACAAGTAGTTTTTTGGAGTGAGGGTCGGGCGGGACGCCCGCTCATTTCAGCGGCAGCAACGCCGCCGAAGCTCTCTGTGAGGCCTCAGAAAAACCCGCACCGTCATTGCGAGGCGGAGCCGAAGCCATCCAGCGCTCCGCACCCAGCAAATAGGCCGTGCCGTCGATGACGGAGCGGCCTAAGTCGATTCGCCCTGTCCGAAAAGGTCGCGCCCTGGATTGCTTCGGCTCCGCCTCGCAATGACGGGGTAGGCCGGAAATCGTAAGGATCAGCGGATCAGACAAAATACGTGATCGTCGCCGCGAGCGCGGTCGCGACAGTCGCCAGGGCGAAGCCCGAATGCGCCATCGTGAACGAGCCCCGCGGAGCGACGACAGACTCCTGCTCCTCGTAGCCGAAGGCCTGACCGGCGGCGCGCTCCAGGCGCGAAAGGGAGAGGTGGCGGGCCTGCGCAGCGGCGGTCATCGGCGTGTCTCCCAATGGTCAAGCTATCATTGGCGGAACAACGTGCGAATCCGCACATCGGTTCCGGTCCCGTCCGGCAGTCACTCTTTAACCATCCGCTTGCATCACTGGCATGACGGTTCCGCGCCGGCCGGTTTCGACGCCGCGCCGCCGCCATGCAAAAGTCCGGCTGAACGGGGTGCTTTTTGTTTCCCGTTTGTTCCTGTATCAAGAGGGTATGAAGAGCCATGCAGCCCGCCTCCGCCCCGATTCGAGGAGCCGTCGCGTGAGCGATCCGGCGCGCGACCTGTTCGGGCCCGGTGGCAAGCCGCTCGCGGCGACCCCGCCGCAGGCTGAGGCGAAGCCTGTCGAGCGCCGCAAGCTCGCCGCGGTGCCCGCGCCCGAGCCGGCCGAGGCCGGCTACGACGCTTCCGCGATCGAGGTGCTGGAGGGGCTGGAGCCGGTGCGGCGGCGGCCCGGCATGTATATCGGCGGCACCGACGAGCGGGCGTTTCACCACCTCTTCGCCGAGGTGATCGACAATTCCATGGACGAGGCCGTCGCGGGCCACGCGAGCTTCATCGAGGTGGAGCTGGAGGAATCCGGCAGCCTCGTCGTCACCGACAACGGACGCGGCATCCCGGTCGATCCGCACCCGAAATTTCCCGGCAAGTCCGCGCTCGAGGTCATCATGACCACGCTCCACGCGGGCGGAAAATTCGACTCGAAGGTCTACGAGACGAGCGGAGGCCTGCACGGCGTCGGCATCTCGGTGGTCAACGCGCTCTCCGACGTGCTGGAGGTCGAGGTCGCCCGCAACCAGACCCTCTACCGCCAGACCTTTTCCCGCGGCCACGCGCAAGGGCCGCTTGAGACGGTCGGCCGGGTACAGAACCGGCGCGGCACGCGGGTGCGCTTCCACCCCGACGCGCAGATCTTCGGCTCGCTGAAGTTCGATCCGCGCCGCCTGTTCAAGATGGCCCGCTCGAAGGCCTACCTGTTCGGCGGCGTCGAGATTCGCTGGCGCTGCGCCCCGGCCCTGCTCGAAGGGCTGGAGGACGTCCCGGCCGAGGCCGTCCACCGCTTCCCCGGCGGCCTGTCCGACTATCTCGCCCGCGACATCGAGGGGAAGGCGCTCGTCCTCGACACCCTCTTCTCCGGCAAGATGACGAAGCCCGGCTCGCACGGCTCGCTCGAATGGGCGGTGGCCTGGACGGTCACCGAGGACGGCGTCTCGCATTCCTACTGCAACACGATTCCGACCCCCGAGGGCGGCACCCACGAGGCGGGCCTGCGCGTCGCGTTGCTGCGAGGCCTGCGCGAGCATGCCGAGCGGGTGAACCAGGCCAAGCGCATGACGGCGGTCACCACCGACGACGTGATGGCGACCTGCGCCTCCATGCTCTCGGTCTTCATCCGCGAGCCGGAATTCCAGGGCCAGACCAAGGACAAGCTCGCGACCGTCGAGGCCTCGCGCATCGTCGAGACGGCAGTGCGCGACGCCTTCGATCACTGGCTCGCCGCCTCCCCGGCCCAGGCCAACAAGCTGCTCGACTGGGTGATCGACCGCGCCGAAGAGCGCCTGCGCCGCCGCCAGGAGAAGGAGGTCGCCCGCAAGAGCGCCACCCGCAAGCTGCGGCTCCCCGGAAAACTCGCCGATTGCTCGGCCGCTGGCACCGCGGGCTCGGAGATCTTCATCGTCGAGGGCGACTCGGCCGGCGGCTCGGCCAAGCAGGCCCGCGACCGCGGCACCCAGGCCGTGCTGCCGCTGCGGGGAAAGATCCTCAACGTGGCCTCGGCCAGCCGCGACAAGCTCGGCGCCAACCAGCTCATCTCGGACCTGACGCTCGCGCTCGGCTGCGGCACCGGCGCCAACTTCCGCGAGGGCGATCTCCGCTACGACAAGGTCATCATCATGACCGACGCGGACGTGGACGGCGCCCACATCGCCTCGCTGCTGATCACCTTCTTCTACCGGCAGATGCCGAAGCTCATCGACAAGGGCCACCTCTATCTGGCGATCCCGCCGCTCTACCGGCTCAGCCAGGGCGCCAAATCGGCCTATGCCCGCGACGACGCCGACAAGGAGCGGATCATCAAGACCGTGTTCAAAGGCGCCAAGGTCGACATCGGCCGCTTCAAGGGGCTGGGCGAGATGATGCCCGCGCAGCTCAAGGAGACCACGATGGACCCGCGCAAGCGCACCCTCCTGCGCGTCGCGGTTCTGGACGAGGCGCGGGAATCGACCGGCGACACGGTGGAGCGGCTGATGGGCAACAAGCCGGAGGCGCGGTTCGCGTTCATTACGGAGCGCGCGGCGTTTGCGGATGGGGCGGAGTTGGATATCTGATCGCATTTCCAAGCAACGAAGGGTTTTCACTGTGTAGGATGGAGCAGTAAAATTCGGCAACAGAGTTTGAGTTCGCAAAGATTGGCGAGCCGCTTGGATGTACGATTTTCGTCAAAAAAACGCGCTTTTAATAATCGCTATTGATGACAAATTTATAAACGCTAGAATAAAAAGCGGGGCCAGAACAACTTCCAAACTTTTTATAGAAAACTTCTCTGGATTTTTTGGATTGACGAAAATCTTGATAGGGGCGTCTTTCAGAAATCCTTCGGCTCTATAACTTCCAACGGGCTTGGCAAGATAAAATTTATTTTCATATGTGTAGCTGATGGTTGGAATTGCAGATGTGTATTCGCCTGACGACTTGTATTCCACCTCTTCAATGATGCCAAAATTCGATTTCCAGAATAATAACTTTCTGATATTAGATATCGCTGAATATAGAAAATACAAATTCACCAAATACAAGGGAACATATACGAAAACAGTGTTGAAATCGAAATTAATCCACATATTGCCACAACCTAATATACTGTTAGTCAACCGGTTATTCGGCCTATGAAATGGGATTGCCGCCCGGACCGCTGACTTCGATCAAAGCTGTTGCCCGGTCGAGGCAGCGCGCCGCGCTCTCGATCAAGGCAGAGGCTTCAGAGTCCGTGACGACGGCTTCGCGCCCGACGCCGTAGTCGCTCAGTTCCTTGAACCTGTAGGCGCGGGCCAGGAAGGTCAGGAGCTCTCGATCTTGGGCGGGGGCATCGGATAAGACCACGGCTAGAGCGGAGCGTAGACCCCTGTGCGTCTTCGAAATTCGCCCGGTGCGCGCCAGCAGGATCGCTTCCGCTGCGTGGAATGCGACGTAGTAGGCGCTGCGGGCGGCCACCTTCGCCAGTGGAATCGCGAGAATCTTGCGCGCATCGGCCAAGTCCTCGGTAGCCTTGTCGAGATAGGCTTCGACCTCCGGCGTCATAGCGCGATGCCGTCGCGCCGCACCTCACCCATGAAGCCCGTGCGGTCGGCAAACGCGTGTGCCAGCAGCGGCAGGGTATTCACGACCGCTCCGGTCGCCATCAAGAGATCGGTCTCGATCTCGGCGAGCACTTCCGATTCACGGCCGAAGCTCTCCATATCGTTGAGGAAGAGGCCGATGTCGTAATCGGAGTCCGGTCGTGCGTCGCCCCGCGCCCGCGAGCCGAACAGGACGACCCGCGCGATCCGCTCGCCGTAGGTATCTTCGAGCGCGGCGCGGAAGCGCACCAGCACCGGGTCCTTGGTCGGATCGACGGTCATCGCTCCTTGTCCTCCCACCCACTCCCCTCATCCTGAGGTGCGAAGCGAAGCGAAGCCTCGAAGGAGGGCTCCAACGGAGCGCGCGATCCCTGGAGCCCTCCTTCGAGGCCGCTGGCGCGGCACCTCAGGATGAGGGGATCGGGTGGGAGAAAACAAGGTTTTTGCAGTCGGAGGGCAACCGGTCGGGCCCTACAAACCGTGCCGCAGGGGCACTCTCGCCCCATATCGCCCGCATCGAGCCAGCCGCGGCCGGAGCCAGCTATGGGCGAAACAGCCAAGAAAAAGAAACTCCATCTCGGCGCCTTCATGCGCCCCATCGGCATCCACACCGCGTGGTGGCGCTATCCCGGCGGATTTCCAGATGCGAACTTCAACCTCGAACACCTCGTGCGCTTCATCCGCACGCTGGAGGCGGCGAAGTTCGATGCGTTCTTCATGGCGGATCATCTCGCCGTGATGAAGATGCCGATGGAGGCGCTCAAGCGCTCGGCCACCGTCTCCTCGTTCGATCCGCTGACGCTGCTGCCCGCGCTCGCCATGGTGACGGAGCGGATCGGGCTGATCGCCACCGCCTCGACCACCTACAACGAGCCCTACCACGTCGCCCGCAAGTTCGCCTCGCTCGACCATATTTCGAAGGGCCGCGCGGCCTGGAACCTCGTCACCTCGGGCAACCCCGACGAGGCACTGAATTTCGGGCGCGACGCCCATCTCGATCACCCGGTCCGCTACGCCCGCGCCCGCGAGTTTTTCGAAGTCGTCACGGGGCTGTGGGATTCGTGGGCGGACGACGCCTTCGTGCGCGATGTCGAGCAGGGGCTCTTCTTCGACCCCGACAAACTGCACACCCTGAATCACCAGGGCGAGTTCCTGAGGGTGAAGGGCCCGCTCAACGTGGCCCGCCCGGTCCAGGGCTGGCCGGTGATCGTGCAGGCCGGGGCGTCCGACGCCGGGCGGCAGATCGCGGCCGAGACCGCCGAAATGGTGTTCGGCTCGTCCTCGACGCTGAAGGCCGGCCAGAAATTCTACGCCGACGTGAAGGGCCGGATGCGCAAAGCCGGCCGCGCGCCGGACGAGTTGAAGATCCTGCCCGGCGCCTTCGTCGTGGTTGGCGGCACGGACGAGGAAGCGCGCGAGAAGAAGGCACGGCTCGACGCGCTGGTGCCGGTGGAGAGCGGGCTCGCCAACCTCTCGGTTCGGCTCGGCACCGACGCCTCGGGCTTCGATCTCGACGCGCCGCTGCCCGAAATTCCCGAGACCAACGCCAGCAAGAGCGGGCAGGCGCAGATCGTCGAGTATGCCCGCCGCACCGGCGCCACCGTGCGCCAACTGGCCCAGAAAGTCGGCGGCTATAGCGGGCTGACCTTCGTCGGCACGCCCGAGCAGATCGCCGACCGGATGGCCGAGTGGCTGCACGGCGGGGCTTGCGACGGCTTCAACGTCATGTTCCCGTTCGTGCCGGAAGGGCTCGACGATTTCTGCGGCGGCGTCGTGCCCGAATTGCAGCGCCGCGGCCTCTTTCGCACCGAGTACGAAGGCACGACATTGCGCGACCATCTCGGGCTGAAGCGGCCGGGCAACCGCTTCTTCGAGGGCGCGTGAGCGCTCAGCGCCGGTTGGTCAGCCCGTAGAGAACGAACCCCGCGAGCCCGGCGAGCGCCAGGGCGAGCAGCGGCTGGCTGCCGACCCGGTCGGCCGCGGCCCAGCCGCCTTGCTTGGCCCGCTCGACGAAGGCCGTGCCCTTCAGAAGGCGGGCGGCGCGGGCCCGGTTCTCCTCGCGGATCGGCACGCGGACCACGAAGCCGTCGCCGTTGCGGAAGATGTCGATGCTGTTGCGGGCAAATCCCGCGCGCGCCAGCCGGCTCTTGGCGGCGTGGGCGGAGTCGCGGGTGGCGAAGTCGGCCTCGATGCCGACGGTGTCCTGGGACATGGGTCCTCCTCGACGGGGCGTCTGTCGGGAGGAGCAATCCGGCGCCCGCCGCGCCGGTTCCGATTCAGGCGGCGTCCGCCTCGCAGGCATCGACGCGCACCGCGCCGTCCGCGGTCAGCGAACAGATCACTTCGGTGCCGTCGTCCAGCGCGAACGCATGGAACAGCCGCTTCTCCAATTCTTCCAGCCCTTCGCCGGGCAGTTCCGCGATCTCGTCGCGGGTCCGCTCCTCAAGATCTGGCAGCACACCGCGGCTCTCACCGAGTTCCTGCGCGGACTTCGTCAAAATCACGTCGAAAGACATTGTCGCCTCCTTGCAACGACCTTGTCCGGGGTCGTGGAAGACAGGCCGACCTTGCGACTTTTTTGGGGCAGAGGGTTTTTTGCCGAGCCTCAGACGCCGGCGGCCGCGTCCGCGGCCTTAGGCTTTCGCTCCGCTCGATGCCTCGGCCGAGAGCCGAGGCCGCTGCGCGGGGCGCTCTTCGCGCCCGGTTGTACGGTGCTGCCGCTCGTTCGAACGGGAAGCACGGTCGCATCTGAAGCGCCCCTCGGCGTGCCACGTGCGGCTGTGACGCAGCCGCCTCGCGGGACTTTTCGGGAGCTTATCGCGGCCGGGCCGTTCTACCCTTCCATCCCGGCCCTTGAGGGTCGGACCCCGTTCGGAGGCCGACCCCGCATGAACACGATCCTCGTCGTCGCCCTGGTCTGCGCCTCGACCGTGCAGGTGCCCGATTGCTCGCGCGAGACGGCGCTCGACATCATCGTCGGCCCGGCCCACACCCTGCAGGAATGCCTGATCCAGGGCCCGGTGCTCGCCGCCAGCGCCGGGCATACGCCGAGCGACACCAAGACCTATGTGAAGACGCGCTGCGAGCAGCGGCGCTGAGTCGGGGGGCGACGATGGCCGAGAACGAGGAGGGCGCGGTCGATCCGGCCCGCGCGGTGGAGATGCGGCTGCGGGCGCGCCTCGCCGTGGTCGAGCGCGCGGCGTGGTTCGGGTTCGTCGCGGCGATGCGGGCCGACCCCGCCGGAACCGAGGCCGCCATCGAATCCGAGCGCGCCCGCTGCCGCGAGGGCTTTGGCAGCAGCGCCTGGGCGAAGGACCTGACGGATGCCGAGCGCGCGCTGCTCGGCTCCGAGGTCGATACCGGCCTCGCGGGCTTGGTCGAGGACGCGAAAGCCGAGATCGCCGACGACGCGTGAGCGTCAATTCGGCTCTGTCCCCGCGCCATCCTTTCGCCTTGCGGTGATGGCGGAAGGAGTCCAGTGTCCCCCGCCGAAACGGCGCCGGCCGACGACAAGGGGCAACCCTCGCGCGGCGCCGCAGGAGCCGCGTCTGGTGATCATGAACGGAACCACCGCCCGCCGGAGCGCTGCCGCGCTCGCCCTCATGCTCTCGGGCACGGTCGCCGGCAGCCTGCCGGCCGCCGCCCTGCAGCCGCGGGAATCCTCGCCGATCTCCGAATACGAGCCGGCGGAATCGCTGGAGGGCAACTTCCTCTCCGCCTACATCGCCGGCGCCTCGAAGGACACGGCCGCCGCCGCGAGCTTCTACCGCGAGGCGGTGAAGGGCGATCCGCGCAACGCCGAGCTTCTGGAGCGGGCCTTCGTCTCGCTGCTCGCCGACGGCGCGATGACCGACGCCTTCCGCGCCGCCGAGCGGCTCACCACCCGCGAGGGCTCGAACGGCCTCGCCCAGCTCTCGCTCGGCGTGCGCCAGCTCAAGGCCGGGCAATACGCCCCGGCCCGCCAGAGTTTTGCCCGCAGCGGCAAGGGCGCGGCGGCCGACCTTACCGCGACGCTGCTGACCGCCTGGGCCTATGCCGGCGCGGGTGACGGCAAGCGCGCCAACGAGACGCTGAACCGCCTGCGCGGCGAGCGCTACTTCAACGTCTTCCGCGACTACCATGCGGGCCTCATCGCCGCGCTGGTTGGTGACAAGGCCGAGGCCGAGCGCAAGCTGAAGGCGGCGTTCGAGGCCGACCACAACACGCTGCGCATCGTCGATGCCTATGCCCGGTTCGCCGCCGGCATCGGCCGCACGGATCTCGCCATCGACGCCTACAGCCAGTTCGAGAAGACCATGCCGCGCCACCCGATGGTGGTGGATGCCCTCGACAAGCTGAAGGCCGGCAAGCCCCTGCCGCCGCTGATCTCTTCGGCCCAGGAAGGCGCGGCCGAAGTGCTCTACGGGCTCGGTTCCGCCGGCTCGACGCAGGGCGACGAGCTGCCGGCGGTCGTCTATCTCCGACTCGCCCTCTACCTCGCCCCCGAGCACGCGGTGGCGCGCCTGACGCTCGCCGACACCCTCGACCGGATGAAGCAGACCGAGCGCTCGAACGAGGCCTACGCCCAGATCCCGGCGAACTCCCCGCTCAAGCTCAACGCCGACATCCAGATCGGTCTCAACCTCGAGCAGATGGGCCGTGGCGAGGAGGCGCTGCAACACCTCGACAGCGTGCTCAGGTCCAACCCGGACAACATCGACGTGATCTCGGCGCTCGGCAACGTCCAGCGCTCCCGGAAAAAATTCGCCGAGGCGAGCGAGACCTACACCCGCGCGATCAAGCTGATCCCGGCGGGCAACGAGGCCAACCACTGGACGCTCTACTACTTCCGCGGCACCGCCTACGAGCGTGCCGGCAAGTGGAACGAGGCCGAGGCCGACCTCAAGAAGGCGCTGACCCTGCTGCCGCCGACCCAGCCGAACGCCAAGGCGCAGGTGCTCAACTACCTCGCCTATTCCTGGGTCGATCGGAACATGAACATCGACGAGAGCTTCAAGATGCTGAAGCAGGCCGTCGATCTGTCGCCGCGCGACGGCATGATCATCGACTCTCTCGGTTGGGCCTATTTCCGCCTCGGCCGCTGGGACGACGCGGTGCGCGAGCTGGAGAAGGCGGTCGAGCTGAAGCCCGGCGACCCGACCATCAACGACCACCTCGGCGACGCCTATTGGCGCACCGGCCGGCGGCTCGAAGGCAAGTTCCAGTGGCAGCACGCCAAGGACCTGAATCCCGAGCCGGACGACCTCGAAAAGATCAATGCCAAGCTGAAGGACGGCCTGCCCGAGCCGGACAAGCCGACCGCGACCGCCGAGAACCCGCCGGCCCCGGCCCCGGCAGAGACGGTCCCCGCCCCCGTGGCGGCGCCGCACAATCCGGAGAACCCGGAACTACCCAAGGGCGCCCCGGCCCCCGGCGACGCACCGGGCTCGGCCGACAAGAAGCCGGGCGGCTAGCGGTCTTTTCTCGATACGCGCCGCGAGGGCAGACTCGTCGCGCGTGCCGGATCACCGAAACTCCTACCCATTCCCCTCATCCTGAGGTGCTGCGCAGCAGCCTCGAAGGAGGGCTCCAGTTCTCTCAGCGATTTCTGGAGCCCTCCTTCGAGGCCTACGCTTCGCTTCGGCGCCTCAGGATGAGGGCGTGGGTTGGACATGGGCCGGCCTCACGAGTATTTGTCTCAAGTCATTCCTGTCTGACACACAACAGAAACAATCCGGCTTGGCCATATTCTGCTGTAAATCCCTGTTCCAAAAGGTATATTAAATTTTCGTAATGCGGCAACGATGGCTTCGTTGTTGTCGTTCTTCGGGCATCCACTCGAGACCGAAGGAGGACAATCGTGCGATTGAAGATCGCTGCCGCTACCCTTCTCACCCTCGGCACCGTTGCCGGGACGGCGGGCACCGCCGAGGCCCGTGATGGGTGCGGGCCCGGATTCCACCGCGGCTGGTCGGGCTGGTGCAAGCCGAACTGGCGACCCTACGCCTACCGCCCCGTCATCTACGCCCGTCCGGTCGTCTATCGCAGCTATGGCTACGGCTGGCGCCGCCCCTGGGGCTACCGCCATGTCGGCTTCGGCCGTCCGTGGGGTTACCGTCACGTCGGCTACGCGCGCCCGTGGGGCTATCGCCACGTCGGCTGGCGCGGCGGTTACGGCGGCTGGCATCACCGCTGGTGAGCGAGCGGCGTCGGCGCGGATGCGTCCGCGCCGACGCCCTCCCCGGAGGACGGCTTGCCCGAGGCGCCCCGCGCTCGTAAGGCAGGCCCGTCCTTTCCCGTCTGCCTGAGAGCCCGTGTCCCGTCTCACCACCCGCGCTCCGGCCAAGATCAACCTGACCTTGCACGTGCTCGGGCGCCGACCCGAAGACGGCTACCATGTGCTCGAAAGCCTCGTGGCGTTCGCCGAGGTCGCCGATAGGCTGACGCTCGATCCCGGCCCCGATCTCGCGCTCAGCGTCGCGGGTCCGACCGCCGGACCGGCGGGCCCCCTCGACGACAACCTCGTCCTGCGCGCCGCCCGCCACCTCGCCGCGGGCGTGCCCGGCCTGGAAGCCGGCGCCTTCCATCTTCACAAGGAACTCCCGGTCGCGGCCGGGATCGGCGGCGGCTCGTCGGACGCCGCGGCCGCGCTCCGCCTGCTCGCCGAACGGAACGGGCTGTCCCTCGATCATCCGGCCGTCGTCGCGGCGGCGCGGGCGACGGGGGCCGACGTGCCGGTCTGCCTCGATCCGCGGGCACGGATGATGCGCGGTGCGGGCGAGGCGGTCGGCCCGGCCCTCGGGTTCGCGGCTCTGCCCGCGGTGCTGGTCAATCCCGGCGTGCCGGTCTCGACCGCGCCGGTGTTTAAGGCGCTGGGCCTCGCCGTCGGCCAGACGTTGGAGGGTGCCGAGCATCCCAGCCTCGGCGCCGGCCTCGACGCTGAGGGCCTGCTCGCCGCGATCCGGCCGGCCCGCAACGATCTCGAACCGCCGGCCCTCACCCTCGCCCCGGTCATCGGCGCGGCGCTGACGCTGCTGCGGGCGCAGGGCGGATGCCGGCTCGCCCGGATGTCGGGCTCGGGTGCGACGGTGTTCGCGCTGTTCACGGACGCGCCCGCCGCCGAGGCGGCGGCGGGCGCGGTGCGAGCGGCGCAGCCGGACTGGTGGGTCGAGGCGACACGGCTCGCTTGAGGGGGTTGCTCCCCAGCGATCCCATCAAACGCCCTCATCTTGAGGCGCTGCGAAGCAGCTTCGAAGGAGGGCTCCAGCGGATCGCGCGATCCCTGGAGCCCTCCTTCGAGGCTTCGCTACGCTTCGCACCTCAGGATGAGGGAGCTCGGTAGGATGTTCCTCGAAGGGACGACGCGGCCCGTCCTCAGTGATCCGTCCCCGGCCGGTTCGGGCGGGGCGCCTCTCCGTGGGCCTGAGTGAAGCTCGAACGCTGCGAGTCACCCTTCGATTGCGCCACCCGGCCGCGCTGCCAGATGGCGAAGGCCGCGACGGCCACGATGGTGAAGATGGCGAGTAGCGGAATCAGCACATCGTTCGACATGGCCGGCACCTCCGATGATTGATTTCGGTGGCAAGCAACGGCGGAGATGAAAGTTCCGGAAGCTTGAGCGCTGCCACGGCCCGTTCAATGTTCAGATTTCGCCCGGCCGCGCAGCGCGCCATCACGACTTAACGCGCCTCATCCTGTCGTTGTTGTCGCACCTCAGCAGCGCCGAGCCTCATAGGTTGCGCGACAGCACCAGCGGCCCGCTGTTCGCTCCTGGCCTGCCATAGGGCGACGGGGAGTGCGAGGGGCGACCGTAGACGGTGGCGTTGCGGGTCTTGCCGACCTCCTCGGCCAGCGCCTTGATCAGCCCCTCGGAGACCGAGCGGGCGGTGGCGAGCACCTGCTGGTTCACCTCCAGCACGGCGGCGAAGCGTTTCTGGGCGGCCTTCAGCGCCTCCAGCCCCTCGGGGGCGAAGCGGGCCAGCGCGATGGCGTTGGCCTTGGCCGCCTCCAGCCCGGTCATGTAGGCGGCGGCCAACGCGGTCTTGGCCGGCGTGCCCGTCATCGCCTCACCGATGCGGCCCGCGCGCACGCCCTCGCTCTCGCGGGCGAGCACCGCTTCGAGATCGCGCATCACGGTCAGCAGGCCCTGCACGAAGGCCTGCGCCCCGGCGCGGTCGCTCAGACGGGTGTCATTTGCCGCCACGGCCGGCCTCCTGCATCCGCATCATCTCGGAATAGACCTGATTGCTTATTCCGACGCCGCCGCTCTTCACGATCGCGTTCGCGTATTCCTTGGTCAGCATCGAGCGCCACACGCCGCCGCCCGAACCGTTCTCGCCGAGCGGACCTTCCGTGCCCTCGCTCTGGGTCATCCGCTCCAGACTGTCTTCGAGGAACATCTTTTCGAACTCGTCGGCGGTCTTGCGCGCCTTGGCCGAGGCTTGGGTCGAGGCTTGGGCGGTGTCCATCGTGTTCGTGTCGGTCTTCGACAGCGATTGCAGCAGATTCTTGCCGACGCCGGCGGCGGCGGAGGCCGCGAAGGTCGCGAGAGGCAGCATGTCGGGTCTCCTACCTTAGCAGAATCACATCAGCTCGATGTCGGCCTGGAGCGCGCCCGCCGTCTTGATCGCTTGCAGGATCGAGATCAGGTCGCGCGGGCCGACACCGAGCGCATTGAGGCCGTCCACCAGTTCGCGGAGCGTCACGCCCTCCTTGACCAGGGCGAGCTTGTTGCCGTCGCCCGTATCGACCTTGACGCCGGTGCGCGGCACGATCGCGGTCTGGCCGTTCGAGAGCGGGCCGGGCTGGCTCACCATCGGCTGCTCGGTGATCGTCACCGTGAGGTTGCCCTGCGCGATGGCGACCGTGGAGACGCGCACGTCGCGGCCCATCACGATGATGCCGGAGCGCTCGTCCACGACGACGCGGGCGGTCTGGTCGGGCTCGACCTTGAGCTGCTCCACCTCGGTGATGAGGCGGATCATGTTGCCGCGGTACTTGGGCGGGATCTGCAGCGTGATGGTCGCCGGGTCGGTGGGCTCGGCGGTGTCGGCGCCCATGAAGTCGTTGATGGCCGCCGCGATCCGCTTCGACGTCGTGAAGTCGGGGTTGCGCAGCGACAGCCGGAGCGAGCGCGCCTCGTTCAGCTTGAACGCCATCTCGCGCTCGATCAGCGCGCCGTTGGAGATGCGCCCGTTGGTCGGCACGCCGCGGGTGATCTTGGCCGCCTCGCCTTCCGCGGCGAAGCCCGCGATGGCGACCGAGCCTTGGGCGAGCGCGTAGACCTCGCCGTCGGCACCGAGCAGCGGCGTCACCAGCAGCGTGCCGCCCTGGAGCGACTTGGCGTCGCCCAGCGAGGACACGGTGACGTCGATATGCGTGCCCTGGGTCGAGAACGGGGGGAGGTTCGCCGTCACCATCACGGCGGCGAGGTTCTGCGTGCGCATGGTGGCGCCCCGCGTGTTGACGCCGAGCCGCTCCAGCATCGCCTGGAGCGATTGCTTGGTGAACGGGATGTTGTTGAGCGTGTCGCCGGTGCCGTTGAGGCCGACCACGATCCCGTAGCCGACGAGCTGGTTCGACCGAACGCCCTCGATCGAGGCGAGATCCTTGACCCGCGACAGCGCGAAGGCCGGGCCGGGCAGCACCGCGAGCCAGCAGGCCAGGACGGCCAGGAGGCGGAACGGGAGGGAGCGCTGGGGCAGCGGCATCGGCGGGGCTTCGACCGGATCGGGCGTCATGCCACTGTCCAGTGCCAGGGCCGTGCCAACTGGGATCTATGACTAAGTTATTGATCGGTATGGAAAATGGTGGCGGCGTGCCCGTCCGGGCCGCATCCGCCGCCGGGCGCATTCCTGCCGGGGCGGCAGCTTCTGCCGAGACGTTTACCCGCGCTTAACCATGGGGGCCGTTTCTCGTAGGCCTCTTGAGAGGCCGGACCATGCGCGTCGATCCCCGCTTTGCCGCCGCCGCCGCGGGTGCCCTCGCGGGCCCGCGCCGCGCCGCCTCGCCGGGTGCCTTCTCGGCCGGCGAAGCCGAACAGCCGCGGGCGAGCACGGCGGGCGCGGCGCAGACCGGCATGCTCGCCGGCCTCGACGCGATCCTGACGCTCCAGGGGCAGGAGAGCGCCGACACGCCCCAAGAACGCCGCCGCCGCTCGGTGCAGCGCGGGCACGACCTCCTGGACGGGCTCGACCGGCTGAAGGCCGCGCTGATCGGCGGACGGGTGGCGCCCGCCGACCTGCGCGCCATCGCCGGGCGTCTGGCCGAGCGGATGTCCGAGAGCGGCGACCCGCGCCTCGACGGGCTCGTCGCCGAGATCGAACTCAGGGCCGCGGTCGAACTCGCCAAGCTGGAGGCGGCGCGCGGCGTCTGAGCCGCCCCGGCCCTAACGATCTCAATAGAACGGGCGCGGCGGCCTGTAGAACGGCCGCGGGCCGTAGCCGTAGGGCCGATAGACCGGCCGCGGGCGATAATAGCCGTAGGGCCCGCCGTAGACCGGCCGGCCCCAATAGGGCCGCGGGCCGTAGAGGTTCGGGCGGCAGATGCCCCAGGGATTGGGATGGAAGCCGGGGCCGCAGCCGCCGGCCACGCGCTCCACCGGATTCGTCGCGCCGAGCGGTGCGGGGCTGAACGGCGCGGCCTGCGCGCCGCCGATCCATCCGAGGCTGCCGGCGACCACCGCAGCCCATGCGAACGCCTTCGCGTGCGTCATCGTACGATCCTCTCCGTTCGGGCCGGGTGGCCCGGTTGCAGAGGTAGGGTTAGGTCGGCCGAGGTGAACCGTGGCTGACCCGATCGCGGCGGTTTCCGGGCCTCCGGCCCCGGCGTTGACGCCCTCGCCGCGATCCCCGACAAGGCCCGCGCGTGAGCGGACGGCACCGGTCTCGCCAGCCAGGACGAGCCTGCCCGCGCGCGATGCTGTTCAATTCCTTCGTCTTCCTGCTGGCGTTCCTGCCGATCGCCCTGGTGCTGCACGCGGGCGTCGAGCGCTATCGGCCCGCTTGGCGCCTGCCGCTGCTCGTCTGGCTCTCCCTCGTGTTCTACGGCTGGTGGGACTGGCGCTTCCTGCCGCTGCTCGTCGCCTCGATCGGGCTCAACTGGTTGATCGCCCGCGCCCTGCCGCGCCGGGCCCACAGTTGGCTGTTTCCGGCGGCGCTCGCAGGCAACCTCGTGGTGCTGGCCGCCTTCAAGTATCTCGGCTTCCTCGCCGACCTCGCGAACCTGATCCCGGGCGCAAGCCTGCCGCACGTCGATCTCGTGCTGCCGCTCGGCATCTCGTTCTTCACCTTCCACCACATCATGTACCTGACCGACCTGCGCGCGGGCCGTGCTCCGGCGCTCGGACTGACCAAGTACGCCCTCTACATCGCCTTCTTCCCGCAGGTTCTCGCCGGCCCGCTCGTGCGCTGGAGCGAGATCGTCCACCAGTTCGACGAGCGCCCCTATAGGCGGCCGGATGCCGCCGAACGGATCGGGCGCGGGCTGGTGCTGCTCGTCGTCGGCCTCGCCAAGAAGGTGTTTCTGGGCGATCCGCTGGCGGCCTACGTCAACCCGGTGTTCCAGGCCGCCGCCGCGGGCCAGGCGGTCACCGCGGCCGAGGCGTGGCAGGCGACGCTCGGCTTCACCTTCCAGATCTACTTCGACTTCTCCGGCTACACCGACATGGCGCTCGGCATCGCGCTGCTGTTCGGCATCGTGCTGCCGCAGAACTTCGACGTGCCCTACCGCGCCACGTCCCTGCGCGACTTCTGGCGGCGCTGGCACATGACGCTGTCGCGGTTCCTGCGCGACTACCTCTACATCCCGCTGGGCGGGAACCGGCGCGGCCTCGCGATGCAGGTCGGTGCCCTGTTCGTCACGATGACGCTCGGCGGGCTCTGGCACGGGGCGGGGCTCACCTTCGTCGCCTGGGGCGCCGCCCACGGGCTCGGCCTCGGCGCGGGCGTGCTGTGGCGCCGCTCAGGCCGACGGATGCCGGCGCCGCTCGGCTGGGCGCTGACCGCCGCCTTCGTGGTGCTGACCTGGGTGCTTTTTCGCGCGTCGACCTTCGAGGCGGCGCTGACGATCTACAAGGGGCTGTTCGGCCTTGCCGCGCCGGGGGCAGGCTTCAAGTGGCGCACGATCCTGTTCGCCGCCCTGGTCGCCATCGTCGGCCCGAGCGCCTGGGCCGTCATCCACCGCCTGCCGCCGAGCCGTCCGCTCGCCGTGGCCTGCGCCGTCCTGTTCGTCGTCATCCTCCTCAAGATCGGGGACGACGCGAACTACGAGTTCATCTACTTCCAGTTCTGATCATGATCGCAGGCGCATCCCATCGCGGTACCGGGCGGGCGTGGGCGGGGTTCGCGCGGCTGTTCGTCGGCACGGCGGCGGGCCTCTTCCTCGGTTATCTGGCGCTCGCCGCCCTCGTCGATCCCTACGACAGCGGGCGCTCCCCCCTCCTGTCGGCGGGCGCCGTGCGTCAGCAGGGCCCGCGCACGGCCGCCGCTTGGCGCGGGCGCGATCCCGCTTTCGCCGGCGCCGTCCTCGGCAACTCGCACATCCAGCTCGTCGAGCCCGCCCGCCTCACCGCGGCGACCGGCATCCCGTTCGTGCAGCTCTCGGTGCCGGCGACCGGGCCGGGGGAGCAAATCGCCCTGCTGGGCTGGTTCCTGCGCCACCATCCCCGGCCCGACGCCCTGGTCCTGTCGATCGACGACCTGTGGTGCAGCGACGATCCGGCGCTGCCCAACGAGAAGCCGTTCCCGTTCTGGCTCTACAGCCCGGACGCCCTGCCCTACCTGCGCGGGCTCCTGCGCTGGCCGGTCGCCCAGGAGGTCGTCGGCCGCCTCGGCTGGCTCGCCGGCCCGCGCCGCAGGACCGCGCGGCCCGACGGCTTCTGGGATTACGGGCCCGACTACGCGCATCTCGACCCCGACCGGCTGCACGCGTCGCGCGAGACGCCGGTGCCGGAGGCCGCCGATCCCGGCCGGGCTGGGCCCGACTTTCCCGCCGCCGACAGGCTCGGCGCATTGCTGGCCGGCGTACCGCCGCAGACTCCGGTGGTGATGGTGTTCCCGCCGGTCTACGCCTCCGCCCTTCCGCGGGCGGGGAGCCCGCGTGCCCGGGCCGAGGCCGCCTGCCGCGCGGCGATGCGCGCCGCCCTGGCGCGCCATCCCCGGAGCGATGTTGTCGATGGGCGCCGGGACCGGGCGGCCCTGCACGATCCGGTCCTGTTCTTCGACCGCACCCATTACCGCCACGACCTCGCCCGCGCGCTCGCCGACGAGATCGCCGCATCGCTGAACGGCCTGCGGTCGCGCACTTCGTACGCTCCCGGACCGTGACGTGTTTGCCGCAATGCCGCGGGCAATTCACGCGATGGGGTGCAGGGCAGCATCCGCGCGTTGTGGAGCCCGCCCGGCTCGATTATAGCCCTGCCCGAGATCGCCGCTGACCGGCAGGGAGCGCGAGGGCTTAACGATGGCGAAGGTCACGATCGAGGACGGCTACAGGCCCTCCGACGACGAGCCCTTCATGAACGAGCGGCAGCGGGAATATTTCCGGCGCAAGCTGCTCTCGTGGAAGAGCGAGATCCTGCGCGAGGCGCAGGGTACCCTCAGCGCGCTCCAGAGCGAGAACGAGAACCATCCCGATCTCGCCGACCGCGCCTCCTCGGAGACCGATCGCTCGATCGAACTCCGCGCCCGCGACCGTCAGCGCAAGCTGACGAGCAAGATCGACTCGGCGCTGGCCCGCCTGGAGGACGGCTCCTACGGCTTCTGCGAGGAGACCGGCGAGCCGATCTCCCTCAAGCGCCTCGACGCCCGCCCCATCGCCACCCTGTCGCTCGAAGCGCAGGAGCGCCACGAGCGCCGCGAGCGGGTCTACCGCGACGACTAGAGCATCGGCCCGAAAGGGTGGGGACCGGCTTTCGGAAAAAAGCCGATGCGGCACAACTAGCTGGAGCGCTGCGCCGGCTCAGCGATGGCCGGCCTCGAGCCGCAGGAACGAGCGCACCGGCCCGAGATCGGTGTCGGAGCGCGTATCGACCGAGAACCGGCCGCGCATCGGCCCAGCAGTGCCATGCGTTCCCGCATCGATCCCCGCCGCCACCCGCCCCGACACGCGCAGGCAGGTGGAGGTGCCGGGAATGCGCGCGAAGCCCGCACCCTGCTCGGGACACGCCTCCATCGGCGCCTCGGAGGGCAGCGGCACCCGCTCCAGGCTGAACGCCACGCTTGGCCCCAGCGCGAGGCAGAGGCCTGCGATCACCCGCTGCACCGATCGCTTCATGGCCGGGATTCCTCGCGACGCGTTGTCCGCAGCATAGAGCATCGGCCCGAAAGGTGGTCGCCGGCTTTCGGAAAAAGCCGACGCGCAGCAGCCGAATGCCGTCGCATCCCCCCTCCCCCTCATCCTGAGGTGGCGACGCGAAGCGTCGCCCTCGAAGGAGGTCTCCAGAAGTCGCGCGATCCCCGGAGCCCTCCTTCGAGGCCGCTTCGCGGCACCTCGGGATGAGAGGGGGGTGGGACCGGCCGGTCAATAATGCGGCGGCGGCGGTTCCGGGGCGCCGCTGGCGCCGCGGAAGGCGGTGTCCTCGAGCTGTTCCTGCACCCGCGCCAGTTGGCGGGTGAGGCGGTCGATCACTTTCCATTGCGCCATGATCGCGGCGTTCAGGTCCTCGATCACCGCCTCCTGCTCGGTGAGGCGGATTTCGAGGCGCGCGAGGCGGTCGGGCTCGGACGGCGTATCGCTCATCCGCCGACCATGCCCACCGCGTGCGAGCGCTGACAAGGGCCGGCTTCCGGCCGCTGCGACGGCATGCCCTCCCGGCGGGCACCCCATGCATTCCACGCATCGTGACAGATGGTTGCGGCCAAAATCGATCGAACGTAACCCTGCCGACAGTTGTGTCGTCGTCTCGTCCACGCGCCGGGCGTCGTCTCAGGCATCTTGCCAGAAGTATCTTTTTTTGATGATCGCCCTGATCGGACGAAAGCCGATTTCGCGGTCGCGTTCTCGGTCAGGATCGAAATCGCTTGCTTTGCCGCGCGAACCCAGCGGCGGCGAGAACGGCGCGGTGTCCTATCCCTCCGTAAGCTTAAGAAAATTTACGGAAAACTGCCCGCATCCGGTCCGTTTTCCGTTCAGGTCGCGGCGTCATGGTCCGGGGGCCACGATGCCGGACCCATGACGACCATCCCGCCCGCCAGCCCGCCCGCCGACCGCCATGCGCTGATCCTCCCGGCCCTCTGCGGGAGCCGGCAGCATTCGGATTTCTACGCGGTCACCGAGGACATCACGGCGCAGGGCATCGGCTTCCGATCATCGGTGGTGCCGGAGATCGACGCGCGGATCACCTGCAGCATCAGCTTCGTCGGCACGATCGAGACGCGGGTGGTCGCCAACGGACCGAGCAGCTTCGGCGTGCGCCTGTCGGTGCCGCGGGAGCGGGCCGTCGAGATCGCCCGGACCTTGGTGGAACTCGCCCGCGGGCAGGACCACCAGCTCGGTGCGGTGCGCCGCCACAAGCGGATCACGCCCCGGCGCCGGGACGTGCTCGTCACCCTCGGCGACGGCGGCGTCGTGCCGGGCCGGATCGTCAACGTCTCGGCCTCGGGCGCCGCCGTGTTCCTGGCCCGCCCGGTTCCGCTCGGGGCGAGCGTCACCCTCGGCTTGACCGCGGGGCGGGTGGTGCGCCTGTTCACCGACTGCATCGGCGTAGCCTTCGACGACGCCCTCGACCCGGCGCGGCTCGATTCCGACATCAGATTGTGAGACCGACCGACGAGGATCGGATCATCGTCGGTCGCCTCCGCGACGGCGGGGCGGCGGTCCTGTTTCAAGCAGCCTGGTATGAGTCGCGGGCCCTCGCCTCCCGCGGCGCAAAGGTCTAAACGAACGCGATTCCCGCATCGCGTTCCGAGGCCTCTCTTCGCAAGTCGGACCCGGTCGCGCGAAGCGTGTGGGCCGGAGAATCGTCTCCGGTCCGTCCGAAGCGGCCGGATGCCTGCCCCGTGACCGATTACATCAAGAAAATCCTCTCCGCCCGCGTCTACGACGTGGCGATCGAGAGCCCGCTCGATCCGATGCCGCGGCTGACCAAGCGGCTGGAGCGGCCGGTGCTGCTGAAGCGTGAAGACCTCCAGCCGGTCTTCTCGTTCAAGCTGCGCGGCGCCTACAACAAGATGACCTCGCTGTCGCCCGATCAGCTCGCCCGCGGCGTCATCTGCGCGTCGGCCGGCAACCACGCGCAGGGCGTGGCGCTGGCGGCGGCCAAGCTCGGGGTGCGGGCGGTGATCGTGATGCCGCGCACCACGCCCGCCATCAAGGTCGATGCCTGCCGCGCGCGCGGTGCCGAGGTGGTGCTGCACGGCGACGCCTTCGACGAGGCGCTGGCCGAGGCGCGCCGCCTTGAGGCACAGTGGGGCCTCACCTTCCTGCACCCGTTCGACGATGCCGAGGTGATCGCCGGCCAGGGCACCATCGGCATGGAAATCCTGCACCAGCACAGCGCCCCGATCGAGGCGATCTTCGTGCCGATCGGCGGCGGCGGCCTCGCCGCGGGCATCGCCTCGTACGTCAAGTACCTGCGGCCCGAGACCAAGGTGATCGGCGTGGAGCCGGACGACGCCGCCTGCATGAAGGCGGCGATCGAGGCGGGGGATCGCGTGACGCTGCCCACCGTCGGCCTGTTCGCCGACGGCGTCGCTGTGCGCCAAGCCGGCGAGGAAACGTTCCGGATCTGCCGTGAGCTTTTGGACGATGTGATCACCGTCGATACCGACGCGATGTGCGCCGCGGTGAAGGACGTGTTCGACGACACCCGCGCGGTCTCCGAGCCGTCGGGCGCGCTCAGTCTCGCCGGTGCCAAGGCCTGGGCGGCGCAAAACCCCGGCGCCGGCACGCTGGTGGCGATCTCGTCGGGCGCCAACCTCAACTTCGACCGCCTGCGCCACATCGCCGAGCGGGCCGAGATCGGCGAGCAGCGCGAGGTGCTGCTCGGCGTCACCATCCCGGAGCGGGCGGGCGCCTACCGCGCCTTCATCACGGCGCTGGGGCCCCGCGCCATCACCGAGTTCAACTACCGCTACGCAAGGGGCTCCGACGCGCGCATCTTTGTCGGCATCAACCTGCCCGGCGGCGGCGCGGAGAAGCGCGACCTCGTCGCCACGCTGGAGCGGGGCGGCTATTCCGTGACCGACATGAGCGACAACGAGATGGCCAAGGTCCATGTCCGTTACATGGTCGGCGGCCGGGCCACCGGGCTCGCCGACGAGCGGCTCTACCGCTTCCAGTTCCCTGAGCGGCCGGGCGCGCTGATGAAGTTCCTCGATGCGCTCGGCGACGGCTTCAACATCAGCCTGTTCCACTACCGCAACCACGGCGCCGATTACGGCCGGGTGCTTGCCGGCATCGAGGTGCCGGCCTCCGAGCGCGCCCGGTTCGACGCGGCCCTGGACGCCCTGGGCTATCCCTGCTTCGACGAGACCGACAACCCGGCCTACCGGCTGTTCCTCGACCAGGGGAGCGGGAAGCCGTCAACGCTCGTCGACCGTGTCGTCGGCGCGCTATCGTTACGGGCAAGCGCACGTTAACCTTGTCGGTGTCGGCAGGCCGCCGGCCGTGACGGAACGGAGCGCGCGACCGATGCGACCCCTCCTCTGCCTGCTCGCCTTGATGCTTCCCGGCGCCGCGTTCGCGGAGCCGCAAGCCGTCCCGCGCGAGCGCGCCGCGACCCGGCCGCTCCTGGACGAGCGCTTCACCGAGGCCGCACAAAAGCAGGCCGAGGAATCGGCGGCGCGCCAGGGCGCGTTCGACCGGCGCATCGCCGAGCGCGGCGCGCGCGCCGCCCGCTCGATCTGCAACGGCTGCGGCGGCGTCGACGGCGCCCCGGTCGGGCGCGTCACCCCGCCGGGCCTGCGGCCCGAGCGCGCCGAGGCCGGCCTGCCGCGCGATCCGGCCCAAGCCCCTTTGGACTGACGCCTCTGGATTTGGCGTCAGGCCGCCGTGGCGGGCTTGGAGCGGAACAGGGCGGCGCAGCCCGCGTCGCGGTGCATGCTCAGGATCGAGGCGCGGTCGATCTCGGGGTTGGCGGAAAGCACCCGGCGCACGTCCTCGACCAAGAGCGTGTAGCGCTCGGCGTCGTAGTTCTTCTCCAGCGGGCTCACGGCGATGTAGGCTTCGACCACGAGCACCCGCTCGGCCCGCTCGCGCGTGACGTCGACGGCGATCCAGGCGGCTTTGACGAGGCGGTTGGCGGCAAGCATGGGACGACCCTCCGATGCCGCCGTGTGCTCCGACGGCTTGTCGGCGACGATCATGGACCCGCTTACGGGCCGTGCCAAGTTGTCGGGTAAGTTGTCGGGCCGGCTTATGCAGTGCAATCGGCTGCGCCGCCGGGGCTTCCCGTCCGCCCGGCGCGGATGCGATCCGGCCGGGCGGGCTTTTTGCGTCTCGAACTTCACATCGCCGGATTGTCGGCCACCAGCCGCAGCATGCCGAAGCCGCCCAGCCGCGGCCATTCGGGCGTCGTCTGAGCGTCCGCCGACGCCTCGGCCTCGCGCTCCTTGGTGGTGCGTCGCGCGATCCAGCGCACGACCTTGTTGCCGTCGTAGCGGCCGGCCTTGCGGTTCTCGCGGCGCTGGAGCCAGCGCGGCACGTCCTCGCTTTCCCGGATCATGTCTGTCTCCCCCTCAGAAGCTCCGCCCCGGATCAATGGGTCTTCCATCGCTGGCGCCGTGGCGGCGTGATCGACAAGGAGCAGGAGGCATCGAGATCAGGGGGAGTCGCATCCTCCAAATTGGGGATATCCGGCAAAAATCGACCTCAGGTTTCAGGCGCAACCCGAGGCGGAATGCCGAGAGGCGCGGTGCGGCGCCGCTTTGCGGATTCTCGCGGCAGGAGCGGTGGCACAGACCCTGGAAGAAAAACCGCTCGGCAGGGCTGCCGATTCGCCGCTTGACCGTACCGCGGCGGCTGCGCCACGAGGGAACGATGTTGACCCTCGTTCGCTTGGCGGCTTGGATCGTCGCCGCAATCCTCGTCTTCGTGACGCTCTCGCCGATCGAGGCGAGGCCGGTCGTCGCCTCGCCGCATCTGGAGCGGGCGGCGGCCTACGCCCTGTTCGGATTCCTGCTCGCCCTGTCCTATCCCCGCCATTGGCGACTGGTGGTGGTGGCGAGCGTCGCCATGGCCGGCCTGCTCGAACTCGCGCAGGGACTCACGGCGAGCCGGCACGGGCGGCTGTTCGATTTCTCGGTGAAGGGCACGGCGGCCGTGTTGGGTGTCGTGGCCGCGCAGGTGCTCTACACGCTGCTCGCCCGCCGCACCGCCCGCTGAAGGCCCGTCCCGATGTAGGCCGGGACGGGTGGTGGGCTCAGGCGTCGACCTTCGTGGTGCCGATTCCGGTATACTGGAAGCCGTGCTTCTCGGCCTCGGCCGGGGAATAGACGTTGCGCAGATCGACCAGCACGGGGGCGTTCATCAGCTCCTTCAGACGCGGCAGGTCGAGCGCGCGGAACTGGCGCCATTCCGTCACCAGGACCAGAACGTCCGCCCCCGTGGCGCAGGCATAGGCGTCCTCGGCGTAGCTTACGCCCTGCAGCATGGGTTTCGCCTGCTCGATCCCCTCTGGATCGTAGGCCACCACCTTGGCCCCGCCGTCCTGAAGGCCGGAGATGATCGACAGCGAGGGCGCATCGCGCATGTCGTCGGTGTCCGGCTTGAACGTCAGGCCGAGCAGGGCCACCGTCTT
>NZ_LMQV01000012.1 GCF_001425465.1 Methylobacterium sp. Leaf456 | reverse complement strand
CTCGGGGTTCGAGGCGACGCCCACCTCCGCGTTCGGGTTGGCCTCGCGGATGATGCGCTCGACCTCGTCGCCGGTGCCGACCGGCACGGTCGATTTGGTGACGACCACGGTGTAGCCGGTCACCGCCTGCGCGATCTCTTTCGCGGCGGCGTAGACGTAGGAGAGGTCGGCGAAGCCGTCGCCGCGGCGCGACGGGGTGCCGACGGCGATGAACACGGCATCGGCGCCTGCGACTGCGGGCTTGAGATCGGTGGTGAAGGACAGGCGCTTGGCCCGGACGTTGTCGGCCACCAGCGTTTCGAGGCCGGGCTCGTAGATCGGCATACGGCCGGCTTCCAGCGCCTCGATCTTCTTCGGGTCGACGTCGACGCAGATCACCTCGTGGCCGAAATCGGCGAAACACGCCCCCGACACAAGGCCGACATAGCCCGAACCAATCATCGCTATCCGCATCGAAAACCCTCTCTGGCGTGTGTCTCAGGCCCGACCGAGCCGGGGCCCGGCCGCGGCAGGCGCGATCGGTGACGTCATGAGGCGGCCGCTCCGGCAGGTCGGCGGGCCGCGCGATGGGGGCCGGGATTTCCGAACCTGGCCTCGGTGTCAATACGGGCCCCCGGATCAGGCCTCGCGGTAATGCTCGCGATACCATGCCACGAAGGCCGCGATGCCGGTCTCCAGCGGCGTCTCCGGCACCTGCCCGATCAACGCTTCGAGAAGCTCGGTGCTGGCATGGGTGCGGACCACGTCGCCCGGCGGCAGCGGCTTGAGGATGCGCTGCGCCGTGCGGCCGAGCGCCGTCTCCAGCGCCCCGATCATGGCGTCGAGCCGGACCGGCTGGCCGCCGCCGATGTTGACGAGGCGGTAGGGCGCGACGTCGCTCAGGCTGTCGGCCGGAGAGACCGGCCCGCCCTGCGACGGCAGCGGCGGTGGGCGGTCGGAGAGCCGCAGGATCGCATCCACCAGATCGCCGATATAGGTGAAGTCGCGCTCGGCCGCGCCGTCGCCGAACACCTCGATCGGCTCGCCCGCGAGGATTTTCTGGGTGAACACGAACAGGGCCATGTCGGGCCGCCCCCAGGGCCCGTAGACCGTGAAGAAGCGGAACGCCGTGGTCGGCACCGAGAACAGGTGCGCGTAGGAATGGGCCATCGCCTCGGTGGCGATCTTCGAGGCGGCGTAGAGCGTCAGCGGGGTGACCGAGCGGTCGGTCTCGCGGAACGGCATCTGCGTGTTGCCGCCATAGGCCGAACTCGTCGAGGCCACCATCAGGTGGCGCACCGGATGCGCCCGCACTGCCTCCAGCAGGTTGGCGGTGCCGACGAGGTTCGACGCGACGTAGGAATTCGGATTGATCAGGCTGTAGCGCACGCCCGCCTGCGCGGCGAGGTGGAACACGAGGTCGGGCTTGGCCGCGGCAAACGCGTCGAGAACCGCGCCGGGCGTTTCCAGCAGCGCTTCGACCGGCGTGAAGCCCGGAAAGCTCGCGAGGTCGCGGTGGCGCGCCCGCTTCAGCGCGACGTCGTAGTAATCCGAGAAGCCATCGAACCCGGTGACGCTGTGGCCTTCGCTCAGCAGGCGGCGGCTGAGGGCGTGGCCGACGAAGCCCGCCGAGCCGGTGACGAGAACGCGCATGCCGTACCGATGACCTCACCTGATGGCGTGGCCGATACCATCTCGGTCCCAGGGTCGCAAGGAAACGCCGATCCACCCGTCTTAAGCATCGGCCGAGCTTTAGGCCGAAGCGACACGTTTGCTCTGTGCGCAAGGCGCCTGCGACCGATGCGGGGCTTGCTTGTGGCGCAAAGCGGCTTACTTAAAACCGATCAACGGCCTGCCTGATTCGTCTTTCCTCCGCGACTGCGCGGCCCCGGCCTCATGGCCCGCGGGCGTCGGTTTACCGGAGAAGCCGAATCGGCCGTGACCTTCCTCTCCCGCGGGCATCGTCCCGCCCTCGCACCGACGTCAGCGAGTCTCACAATACCGAGTGTCGATCCGATGAACCAGCTCTTCCGCCTGCCGCAGATCGGTGAGGCCAACCCGATCGCGGAGCCGTCCGCCGAGTTCCGGGTGCCGTTCGCGCAGTCCGGCGCCTTCGTCTGCAAGTTCATCATCGGCGAGCCGAGCGATCAGGCGGTCTGCTGCGGCGCGCCCGTGGCCGACGGCAAGAGCTGGTGCGCCTATCACCGCCGCATCGTATTCGAGCCGACCCGGCCCGGCCGCATCCGCTAAAGACGCCGCACCGTCTCGCCGAGTTTTAGAGGGCGCCGCACTGCACCAGTGCGGCGCCCTTCTTCGTGCGTTTCAGTCGTAAAAATCGTCGCCGCCGATCGGCGAGAGCCGCCGTACCACGGTGCCGTCCGGGTAGGCGTAGCTGCGTGAGCGCATGACGAGGTAGCCCGCCGAGCGCGCCTGGGCGAGACGGCGGGCCCGGTAATCCTCTACCGCGTAGGCCGGCGGACCGGCTTCGTAGCGCTCGTAGGCCGGCATCGGATCGGCATAGCCGTAGACCGGGCGGCGGATGCTGCGGGGCCGGGCGGCCTGACGCTCCCGCAGATATGACGGCGGTAGGCGTTCGCTCATGCGGCGCGGGCGCTCGATCGAGCGCTGCGGCGCCGGACGCTCGACCACGCTCCGGCGCGGCGTGCGGATGCCGCGGGCCTCGGCCTCGCGCTCCGCCGTCGAGCGGGCGACGGCACGCCGGATCTGCTCTTGGCGCTGCTCGGCCTGTGTCGGTGCGGATGGCGTCGGCGCAGGCGGGGTCTGCCGGGCCTGCGTCGGCTCGCGGGTCGCCGGTTCCGGTGCCCGCTCCGTCCGGGTGGACTCCGCCCGCTTGGCAGGCTCCTGCGGCGCGGTGCGGGCCGGCGGATCGGTCCAACTCGTCCCCTCGCCCTCCCCCTCGGCCCAGGCCGCCCCGGAGACGAGGCAGGCGGCGACGGCGAAGCAGAACGAAAAGCGGCCGCTCGACATGGACACGCCCTCGGGCTGGCGGAAGGAAGGGGCTCGCCGGCCCCCTTCGCGTCCTGCGATGAAGCGAACGAAAAATTAACCCCGAACGGTGCGGCCGTCCACGGGAAAAGCAGGCGCGGACTTCAACACCCGGCGGGCTTCGTTCGATCCGTCTTGCTCACCGTCATCGCGAGGCGAAGCCGAAGCGATCAATCGGAGGCGGTCTCATCCATCGGCAGGGTGCGGTAGCGCCGCGCGGCGTAGAGCAGGCTCGCGCCGGGCCCGGCCTCTTCGGGGCGCAGCGCCAGGGCCACGACCTCGCAGAGCAGGATCTCGTGCGTGCCGACCGTCGAGCGCTCCGTGATGCGGCAATCGAACACGGCGAGCGCGCCGGGTAACGTCGGCGCGCCGGTCGCGAGTTCTTCCCAGCGGGCGGCGCCGAAGCGCTCTGAGCGCGGCAGCGCGCCGCCGAAGGCTTCGGCGACAGAGCGCAGCTCGCTCGACAGCGTGTTGATGCACAAGGCGTCGTTGGCCTGGAAGGCCGGGTAGGCGGAGGCCGAGCGGTTGAGGCAGACCAGCAGGGTCGGCGGGCTGTCGCTGACGCTGCAGACGGCGGTGGCCGTGAAGCCGGCCCGGCCGCCGGGGCCGTCGGTGGTGACGAGATGCACCGCACTCGCGATCCGCGCCATCGCCTCGCGATAGGCCGGCGCATCGACCGCGGGATCGGCAAGGGGCATGGCGGGGGGCATGGCGGGGGGCATGGCGGGGGGCATGGACACGCGCCTCTCGGCCGGGAGAACGAAGGGAAGGATTGCGGAGACGGATTCCCGCTTGAGCGATGCTGTGGGCACGACGATCCTCCGAGGCAAGGCCGGGCGGCGCGAAGACGCGTCGAGCGTGCCCGCGGTCGGGGGCGGGTTCTTCCCGAAAACCGGCGCTTGCTGCCGCAAAAGGGCGGAAATTCTACGGCTCGCCCGCGTCGTCCTTCTCCCGCTCGCGGTCGGCGCGCGGGCTTCGGCGCAACACGACGAGCTGCCAGACGGCGAGGCCGATCAACAGGAGTTCGAGGGCGAGCGCGGCGATCATGGGCCGGGCGGCTTTTGCGCTTTCTCGCGGTCGCGGCGGATCGAGCGCTTGACCCGGACGAGCTGCCAGACGGCGATGCCTAAGATCACCCCGAAGGCAAGGCCGATATCGAGGGCGGCGAAGCCGTGGTCGCTCACGAGGGTGCGGAGCGGCGGAAGGCGTCGCGCTCTTCCAGCGCCTCGATCAGGTCGAGGACGCGCACCGCCTGACCCGAGAAGTCCCACCACGGCGGCAGACCGGGCGCGGCGAGCGGCGCGGGATGGCGCTGCACCGCCTCGACCAGATAGGCGGTCTCGGGCAGTGCGGCTGCCAGCGGCTCGGCCGCAGCGGCGCTCGGCAGGGCGGCGCGGGCGAGCAACGCGGCCTTGCGGGCGCCGGGCACCCGAGCGCGGCGGCTGACCGAATCGAGGCCGTTGGCCTCCACCTCGCGGCCGATCTCGCCGTAGATCAGGCGCGCGGCGCGGATCGCCGGGCGGCAGGCCAGCGGCAGCATGGCGATGCCGGGCTCGGAGCGGGCGTAGAGCAACTCGGCCGCGGCCAGCAGCCGGGCCACGATGTTGCGCAGCGCGGGCGTCGCCTGCGGTTCGGCCAGGAAGGCCGCGGGATCGATGCCGGCCTCGTCGAGCCAGTCGAGCGGCAGGTAGAGGCGGCCGGCGCGGGCATCCTCGCCGACGTCGCGGGCGATGTTGGTGAACTGCATGGCGACGCCGAGATCGCAGGCGCGGGCGAGCGCGGCGGACTCGCGCACGCCCATGACGAGGCTCATCATCGCCCCGACCGCGCCGGCCACGCGGGCGCCGTAGGCCGAAAGCTCGGAGAGCGTGGCGTAGCGGCGGCCTTGCGTATCCCAGGCGAGGCCTTCGAGCAGGGCGCGGGGCAAAGCCTCGGGGATGGCGTGGGCGGCGAGCACGTCGGCGAGCGCCCGGTCGGCCGGGTGGTTCTCGGGGCGGCCGGCCTGTGCCAGCGCGAGGCGCCGCTCCAGCCGGGCGAGCGCGGCGGCGCGGTCGCCGCCGGCCTCGTCCACGGCGTCGTCGGAGAGGCGGCAAAAGGCGTAGAGCCCGTAGGCCGGGCGCCGGACTTTCGCCGGCAGCAGCATGGAGGCCGCGAAAAAGCTCTTGGAGCCGGCACGGATCGCCGCCCGGCAGGCGGCGTGGTCGGCCTCCGAGACGGCGAACGAGGGATCAGACGGAAACACGCGCATCCGGCACCACGGCATCGAGAACGCGGGCGGAGGACAGCACGCCCGGCAGGCCGGCGCCGGGATGCGTCCCGGCGCCCACGAGGAAGAGGTTGGCCACGTCCTCCGACCGATTGTGCGGCCGGAACCACGCGGATTGGGTCAGCACCGGCTCCAGGCCGAAGCCGGAGCCGCGGAAGCTCAGGAAGTCGTCGCAAAAATCCTGCGGCGTCGTCACCTTCGAGGTGACGAGCGACTCGGACAGGCCCGGCATCACCGTTGCTTCGAGGTATCGTTCGATCTTCTGCCGGTACGGCTCGGCGAGCGCCGTCCAATCCTGGCCGCCGGCGAGGTTCGGCACCGGCGAGAGCACGTAGAAGGCGTCGCAGCCGGGGGGCGCCAGCAGCGGATCGGTCGCGGTCGGCCGGTGGAGGTAGAGGCTGAAATCCTCGGCCAGATGTTTGCGGTCGAAGATGTCGACGAGCAGCTCGCGGTAGCGCGGGCCCATCAGGATCGTGTGGTGATCGACCTGCCCGAACTTCCGGTTCGTGCCGAAATACCAGACGAAAAGCCCCATGGAGGAGGCAGCGCGCTCCAGCCTCCGCTTGCTCCAGCGGCGGGTCGTGCCACCGAGGAGCTTTCGGTAAGTGGTGGCCGAATCGGCGTTCGAGACGACGATGTCGGCCGGGATGGTCTCGCCGCCGACGAGTTGCACACCGGTCGCCGCCCCGCCCTCGACGCGGATCTGCGCCACGTCGGCGCCGCAGCGGAGCGTGCCGCCCTGCCCCCGGATCAGTCCGGCGAGGCCATCGACGAGGCTGCCGGTGCCGCCCATGGCGAAGTGGACGCCCCATTGCCGTTCGAGATGGGCGATCAGGCAGTAGATGCCGCTCGCCCGGAACGGATTGCCGCCGATCAGCAGCGGGTGGAAGCTGAAGATCGTGCGCAGGCGCTCGTCGCGCAGGAAGCGGGCGACCACGTCGTAGACGCTGCGATGGCCGGACAGCCGCAGGAGGTCGGGCGCGATGCGCAGCATGCTGCCGAATCGGTCGAACGGCACGTGGCCGAGTTCCTCGAAGCCGACGCGGCAGACGGCCTGGCTATGGGCCATGAAGCGCTCGTAGCCCTCGACGTCGTCGGGCGAGAACCGGGCGACCTCGGCGCGCATCGCGGCGCGGTCGTCGCTGTAGGCGAAGCTCGATCCATCGTCGAAACGGATGCGGTAGAACGGGCGCATCGGCACGAGCGCCACGTCCTGCGCCATGTCGCGCCCGCACAGGCGCCACAGCTCCTCGAACAGGAACGGCGCGGTGACGATGGTGGGGCCGGCGTCGAAGGTGAAGCCGTCCTGGCGGTGGACGCGGGCGCGCCCGCCGGGCTGCTCCAGCCGCTCCAGCACGGTGACGCGGTAGCCCCGCGCGCCGAGCCGCACCGCCGCCGCCAGCCCGCCGAAGCCGGAGCCGATCACGACCGCGTGCGGCCGGCGATCCGGGCCTCCCACGTCCATCGGCTTGACGGCGAGTGTCAACATGAGTTGACACTAACCACCGCGGCGCGGAGGGCGCAAGAGGCGTGTGCGGTCGCCCTACGCGAACCGTCTCACAGGCTGTCGCGTGCGGTGTCCTGCCAGCGCACCAGCGGGTTCGTCAGCGCCACGAGCGCCGTGTCGGCGAGCTTGCCGACGACGGCGAAGCTGATGATCGCCGCGAGGATCTGGTCGGGCTTGCTGAATTGCTGACCATCGACCAGCAGGTAGCCGAGGCCTTCCGAGGCGCCCATCAACTCGGCGGCGACCACGAACAGGAAGCCGAGCCCGAGCCCGGTGCGGAGCGCCGTCAGCGTCGCGGGGAGCACCGCGGGGAGCAGAATGCGCCGGGCGAGCGCGAGGCGCGACAGACGGAAGATGCGCCCGACCTCGACCAGCTTGCGATCGACCGAGGCGATGGCACCCGCGACCCCGACATAGACCGGGAAGAAAACGCCGACCGCGATCAGCGCCACCTTCGGCGTCTCGAGGATGCCGAACCACAGGATGAACAGCGGCACCCAGGCGAGCGAGGGCACCGCCCGCAAAGCCTGGAGGCTCGGATCGACCAGCCAGCGTAAGGGCGGCAGGGTCGCGGTCAGCGCGCCGATCAGGATGCCGGCCCCCGCCCCGAAGGCGAAGCCGAGCCCGACGCGGATCAGCGTCGCCTCGACATGCATCCACAGCTCGCCCGACGCCGCGAGCGACCACAGCGCGGCCCCGATCCGACTCGGCGGCGGCAGCAAACGCCCGGTGGACAACCCGCTTGCCACCGCGATCTCCCAGGCGCCGGCCAGCACGAGCGGCAGGAGCAGGCCGAGCACGGCCCGCCCTCCCCCGCCCAGCAGAGCGGAGCGGCGGGGCGCAGCCGCCGGGGTAACCGGCGCGGCGGTGTCGGAGAGGAGGGCGGGGCCGCTCATGCGAGTCTGTCGGGAGGAACGGGCATCGGGGCGGGCTATCACACCCGAGCTGAGCGGCGAAACCGATCAGCGCCGAGCGTCGGTCGCCATCCGGAGCGCCAGCCCGGCGAGCACCGTCCCCATCAGCCAGCGCTGCGCCAGGAGCCAGAGCGGGCGCCCGGTGAGGAAGGCGGCGACCGAACCCGCCGCCAGCACGATGCCGGCATTCACCGCAAGACTGACGGCGATCTGCACGAAGCCCAGCGCCAGGGACTGGGCCAGCACCCCGCCCCGCTCCGGTTCGACGAATTGCGGTAGCAGCGACAGGTACATCACCGCGATCTTCGGATTGAGCAGGTTGGTCAGAAGACCCATCGCGAACAGCCGGCCCGGCCCGTCGGGCTCGAGCCGGCGCGGGGCGAAGGGCGAGGCCCCGCCCGGCCGCACGGCCTGCCACGCGAGAAAGAGCAGGTAGGCCGCGCCCGCGAGCCGCAGCGCGTCGTAGGCGAAGGGCACCGCCACGAGGAGCGCGGTGAGGCCCAAAGCCGCGCAGAGCAGGTAGACGAGGAAGCCCGCCGCCACGCCGAGCAGCGAGACCAGCCCGGCCGCCCTGCCCTGCACCAGAGTGCGCGAGACGAGATAGACCATGTTCGGGCCCGGCGTCAGCACCATCCCGAGCGCGATCAGGGCGAAGGCGGCGAGAGGGGTGACGTCGGGCATCGGCTCAGCGCCCCGGCGCGGGGTTGAACTGCGGGTCGATCAGCCCGTCCACCGCCGCCGCGACGTCGGTGCCGGCCGGGATCACGCCGGCCTGCTGCAGGGCGACGCCCGCCGCCTTGATGCTCTCGGCCTGGGCCGGGCCGACGGAGGGCTGGCTGAGATCGGTGCGCTCGATCTGCTTGGCGATGACGGCGTCGGGCAGCTTGGTCGCGTTGACCAGCGCGTTCTTGAGCGCGTCCGGGTTGGCGATGGCGAAGGTGCGGGCCTGCTCGTAAGCCGCGATGACCGTCTTCACGAGATCAGGGTGAGATTTCAAAAAATCCTCGCGCACGTCGAGCACGCCCCAGGTGTTGGCGGCGGCATCGCGATGGAACAGCACGGCCCCGCCCTCGACCTCGGACGCCGCCATCATCGGGTCGAGGCCGGCCCAGGCGTCCACGTCGCCGCGCTCCAGCGCCGTGCGGCCGTCGGCGTGCTGGAGCAGGACGAGCTTGGCGTCCTTCTCGGTCAGGCCGGCGCCCTGGAGCGCGCGGATCAGGAAGATGTGCGGATCGGTGCCGCGGGTCACCGCCACGCGCTTGCCCTTGAGGTCGGCGGGCTTGGCGATCCCCGTGTCCTTGCGGGTGACGAGCGCGGTCCATTCGGGGCGCGAGAAGGCGTAGACCACCTTGATCGGGTTGCCGTTGATGCGCGCCAGAAGCGCCGCCGCGCCCGCCGAGGAGCCGAAATCGATGGCGCCGCCGTTGAGGAATTCCAGCGCCTTGTTGGAGCCGAGCGACTGGGTCCAGCGGACCTTGATGCCGCGGGGCTTCAGCGCCTCTTCGAGAAAGCCCTTCTCCTTCAGGACGAGGCTGACCGGATTGTAGGTCGCCCAGTCGAGCCGGATCTCCGCCGGGTCCGCCGCCCGCGCCGCGGGCGCCGCCAGCGTCAGACCGAGAACGCCCGCGAGTGCGGACAGAAGGGTGCGGCGGTGCAGCATACGGCTCTCTCCCTGACGGTTTGGCGCGTTTCGTGCCGGCGCCTCAGCGCTAGGGCTAAAACAGCCGCGTTCGTTTCGTCAAACGAAAATTCGCAAAACAGAACGAGGCGGTTGCGCACAACCCGCCGCTGCCGAATGCCCCGTAACATGCTAACGGAACGGCCATGTTCGATCCTGTGACCGCTCTGGAAAAGGTCGTCGACGGCCTCGACCGCGACGCGCGCGAGCCGACCAAGCTGCGCAGCCTGCTCGTGCCCGAACTCAAGAGGGTGCTGGAGGCCGGCCACAAGGACGCCGAGCGCCTGCTCCTGAAGGAGCGCGACGGGCTCGCCTGCGCCAAGCGCATCAGCCGGCTGACCGATGCGGTGGTCCGCGCGATCTACGAGGCGGTGGTCTGGCGGCTCTACCCGAACGACAACCCCTCCACCGGCGAGCAGCTCTCGGTGATCGCCACCGGCGGCTACGGCCGGGGCACGATGGCGCCGGGCTCGGACATCGATCTGCTGTTCCTCCTGCCCTACAAGCAGACCGCGTGGTCGGAGAGCGTCGTCGAAGCGATGCTCTACGTGCTGTGGGACCTCAAATTGAAGGTCGGCCACGCCACCCGCTCGGTGGAGGAATGCCTTCGCGAGGGCCGCGCCGACATGACGATCCGCACGGCGCTCCTCGAATCGCGGTTCCTGTTCGGCTCCCGCGCGCTGTTCGAGGAGCTGGTGACGCGCTTCGACACCGAACTCGTCATCGGCACGGCACCGGAATTCGTCGATGCCAAGCTGCGCGAGCGCGACGGCCGGGTGAGCAAGGCCGGCGCTTCGCGCTACCTCGTCGAGCCCAACGTCAAGGACGGCAAGGGGGGCCTGCGCGACCTCAACACCCTGTTCTGGATCGCGAAATACGCCTACCGGGTCCGCGACCAGATCGAGCTGGTCCATGCCGGCCTGTTCACGGCCGACGAGTACAAGTTGTTCGAGCGCTGCGACGAGTTCCTGTGGCGGGTGCGCTGCCACATGCATTTCGTGACCGGGCGCCCGGAGGAGCGTCTGTCGTTCGGTCTCCAGCCGAAGATCGCCGAACGGCTCGGCTACGGTGCCCGCGGCGGCCTGTCCGGCGTCGAGCGCTTCATGAAGGCCTACTTCCTCGTCGCCAAGGATGTCGGCGACCTCACCGCCATCGTCTGCGCCGAGCTAGAGGCGCGCCACGCCAAGCGCACGCCGGTGCTCGACCGCTGGATCGGCCGCTTCCGCGACCGCTTCCGCGCGACCTCGATGGAGGCGGAGGATTTCTGGATCGACAACGGCCGGGTGAACCTGCGCGGCGAGGACGCGTTCGAACGCGATCCGGTCAACCTGATCCGCATGTTCTGGCTCGCCGACCGGCACAACCTGCCGGTCCACCCCGACGCGACCCGGCTCGCCAACCGCTCGCTCAAGCTCATCACCCACGGGGTGCGCAACGACGCGGAAGCCAACCGCCTGTTCCTCGACATCCTCACCTCGAAGAACGCCCCCGAGACGATCCTGCGCCTGATGAACGAGGCCGGCGTCCTCGGCCGGTTCATCCCGGATTTCGGCCGCATCGTCGCGATGATGCAGTTCAACATGTACCACCACTACACGGTGGACGAGCACCTGCTGCGCACGCTCGGCGTGCTCTCGGCGATCGATTCCGGCCGGGTCAGGGAGGAGCATCCGCTGGCCTCGCGCCTGATCGACGCGATCCACAACCGCCGCGCCCTCTACGTGGCGATCCTGCTCCACGACATCGCCAAGGGACGGCCGGAGGACCACTCGATCGCGGGCGCTGCCATCGCGCGAAAGCTCGGCCCGCGCTTCGGCCTCAGCCAAGCCGAGACCGAGACGGTGGCTTGGCTCGTCGAGCACCACCTGCTGATGTCGATGACGGCCCAGAGCCGCGACCTGTCGGACCGCAAGACCATCGAGAAGTTCGCGAGCGTCGTCCAGAGCCTGGAGCGGCTGAAGCTCCTCGCGATCCTGACGGTTGCCGACATCAAGGCGGTCGGCCCCGGCGTCTGGACCGCGTGGAAGGGCACGCTGCTGCGCACCCTCTACGACGAGACCGAAGTCGTGCTCTCCGGCGGCCATTCCGAGATCGCCCGCACCGACCGGACGCGCCTCATCCAGATGGGCTTGCGCGAACAGCTCGGCGACTGGGACGCCGAGACCTTCGACGCCTACGCAAGCCGCCACGGGCAGGCCTATTGGCTCAAGGTCGACGGCACCCGCCAGTACAAGAACGCCCGCTTCCTGCGCACCACCGTCGAGGAGGGCCGCACCAGCGCCACCACCTACGAGACCGACCCGGTGCGCGGCGTGACCGAGCTGACGGTCTACTCGCCCGACCATCCGCGGCTCTTGGCCATCATCACCGGCGCCTGCGCCACGGCTGGCGGCAACATCGTCGATGCGCAGATCTTCACGACGTCCGACGGCTTCGCCCTCGATTCGATCTTCATCTCCCGCGCCTTCGAGCGGGACGAGGACGAGCTGCGCCGCGCCAAGCGCATCGCCACCGCGATCGAGCGCGCCCTGAAGGGCGAGATTAAGATCGCGGAACTCGTCGCCGACAAGCATCCGAAGGAGCCGCCAAAAACCTTCCTCGTGCCGCCCGACGTGTCGATCGACAACGCGCTCTCCAGCCGCGAGACCGTGGTGGAGATCACCGGCCTCGACCGGCCGGGCCTGCTCTACGAGCTGACGACGGCGCTGAACCGTCTCAGCCTCAACATCACCTCGGCCCATGTCGCGACCTTCGGCGAGCGGGCGGTGGACGTGTTCTACGTGACCGACCTCACGGGCACGCGGGTGATGCAGCCCGACCGGCTGGCCACCATCCGCGCCGCGGTGATGGAGGTGTTCGCGAGTGACGTGGCGGCGTTGAGGGCCGAGGGGCTGGACGCGCTCGTGGATTCGCCGCCGCCGCGGGAGCAGTAGGTTTTGGTGGGTGATGAAGTCGGCTTGAGGGAACCAACTCACCGCCGTCATTCCGGGGCGCCGCAGGCGAACCCGGAATCCACGACTGGCCGCGACAGTGCGGTTGGCCGCACATCGCGGGTGGATTCCGGGTTCCGCTGCGGCGCCCCGGAATGACGGGGTGGGTTGTGAACGGCCGCGACCGAGTCCCCAAAGCTCCACCAAAGCTTGATTTCGGCTTTTGGCCGAATGATATCAGCGCCCATCCCGACACGAGAGCGCAACCGATCGCACGATGATGGCTGACGATACGGAACACCAGAACCAGACGAACGGCGCCGAGGCGAACCCGGAGGCCGCGCAGGCCACGGTCCAGAGCGCGGGAGCCGATGCCGAGGCGCTCGCTGGCGCCATTTCCGAGCGTGACGAGTTCAAGGACCGGCTGCTGCGCACGCTGGCCGAGATGGAGAACCTGCGCCGCCGCACCGAGCGCGACGTGGCCGACGCTCGCACCTACGCGGTGACGAACTTCGCCCGCGACATGCTCAACGCCGCCGACAACATCCGCCGCGCGCTCGAGAGCGTGCCGGCCGAGGCCCGCACCTCCGCCGAGGGCGCGTTCAAGGGCCTGATCGAGGGCATCGAGCTGACCGAGCGGGATCTCGCCAAGACCCTGGAGCGCCACGGCGTGAAGGTGGTGGAGCCGCATGGCCAGCGCTTCGACCCGAACCGCCATCAGGCGATGTTCGAGGTGCCCAACACCGAAGTCCCCAACGGCACCGTCGTCCAGGTGGTGCAGACCGGCTACGTCATCGGCGACCGCACCCTGCGCCCCGCTCTGGTCGGCGTGTCCAAGGGCGGCCCGAAGCCGGAAGTCGCCAAGGACAAGCCCGCCGACGCGGCCTGATCTCAGACGGGGCGCGTCGTCGGCAGCGTGACCGCGAACGCCGCGCCCCTTTCGCCCGCGGGCAGCAGCGCGATGGTGCCGCCGTGCGCCCGCAGCATCGCCCGAACGATGCCGAGTCCCATGCCGGTGCCGCCGGCCTCGCGGCGGGTGGTGAAGAACGTCTCGAACACGCTGGCCCGGTTTCGCTCCGGGATGCCCTCGCCGTCGTCCTCCACATGGACCGTCACGGCCTCGCCCGCCGCCCGCGCCGTGATCCGCAAGCTGGAGGCGCCGTGGCGCGCCGCGTTGTCGGCCAGATGCGCGAAGACGATGCCGGCATTCTCCGCCGAGATCGCCACGGTGTGATCCGTCCCGTCCGCCTCCACGATCAGCCCCGGATGGGCGTGCCGGAGCCCCGCCCACACCGCATCGAGGCGGGTCGTGCCGCGGATGTCGGGGTTGTCGGCGCGGGCGAGTTCGCGCAGGCGCCCGAGCAGCGCCGTGAGGCGGCCGGTATCGGCTAGGATGTTGTCGAGGAAGCGGGTCTGCTCGTCCGCGCTCATGGCGTCGGCGGAGCTTCCTTGCGCGTCGCGCATCAGCTCGGCCGCGCCCTGAATCGCCGTGAGCGGCGTCTTCAACTCGTGCGAGACGTGGGCCGCGAAGGTGGCGATGTAGTCGGAGCGCTCGTGCAGCTCGTGCTCCATCCGGTCGAGCCCGCGCGACAGCAAGGCGATCTCGCGGGTGCCGAGCGGGCCGGGTTCGGCCAGGACGGCGCGGTTGCCGCGGGCGATGGCGTGGCTGCGGGCGACGAGCGCGTGGATCGGCCGGGTGATCGCCCGCGAGAACAGCCCTGCGATGGCGAGCACCGCCGCCAGCACTGCGGCGGCGGCGAGCCCTAGCTTCACCCGCTCGCCGTAGAGATGGCGTATGATGGTGCTCGGTGTGCGCGACGCGTAGACCACGCCCGCAACCCGCTCGCCGACGCGGATCGGCATCGCGGTGAACAGGCGCACGCGGGTGCCACGGCTGATCGAGGTGAGCGCGGGCGCCGGCTCGTCGGAGACGCGCTGCCGCAGCTGCGCGCGGAACGCACCCTTCAACGCCGCGGCGACCTCCGGCAGATCGGCCAGCGAGCGCCCGACCTCGTTACGGCCGGCGATCACGGTGCCGTCCCGGTCGAGGATGCGGAAGCCCGCCAGCGTGACGCCTTGCGTCCGTTCCAGCACCGGCAGCAGGCCGGCACCGACGGACAGGAGGGCGGGATCGGCCGGGGTCGCCGGGTCGGTCGCATCCGGGCGGCGGCCGAGGATGTCGGCGGTCGCGAGGTCGATGCTCGGCTGGATCGGCTGGTAGCGCGCGTTCTCCGGTGGGCGCGGCGCGGCGGCACCGAGGAAGCGGTCGGGCTCGGGCAGCGCCTCGATCGCGCGGGCCGTCACCGCGGCGAGCACGGCGCTCTGCGCGATCAGCTCGGCCTCGGCCTCGCGGATCGGCCCGTTCTCGTAGACCCGTATCAGGAACAGGCCGAACAGCGGCAGCGTCGCGACGATGCCCAGCACGCCGAGCACCACGAGGCCGAGGCTCGGGCGCCACTTGTCGGTCCTCACGGCCGCGTCTCGCAGGCGCCGAGCCGGAAGCCGATGCCGTGGACCGTCGCAACGCCATCGCCGCAGCCGGCCGCGGCGAGCTTCGCGCGGATGTTGCGGATGTGGCTGTCGATGGTCCGGTCCGAGACGTGGACGCGGCCGGAATAGGCCGCATCCATCAACTGGTCGCGGCTCAGCACGAGGCCGGGCCGCGCCGCGAGCGCGGCCAGGATTGCGAACTCGATGGCGGTGAGCGTCATCGCCGCCCCGCCGAAGCGGGCCTCGTGCCGCCGCGGATCGAGGGTGAGGCCACCATGGGCCAGCACCGGATCGGGCGCGGCCTCGCGGCGCGGGGCGCCGCGGCGCAGGATGATGCCGACCCGCGCCACCAGTTCGCGCGGGCTGAACGGCTTGGTGACGTAGTCGTCGCCGCCGATTTCCAGTCCGAGCACCCGGTCGATCTCCTCGTCGCGGGCCGAGAGGAACAGGATCGGTACCTCGGAGGTCCGGCGGACCTGTCGGCACAGCTCCAGCCCGTCCATGCCCGGCATGCCGACATCGAGGACGATGAGCCGCGGCGGCTGCGCTGCGATCCGGGCCAGCGCCTCCAGCCCGTCGCGGGCGATGGCCGTGGCGTAGCCCGCCTTGGTCAGCGCGAAGCCGATCACGTCGCGGATATGCGGGTCGTCATCGACGATGAGGATCGGACCGGACATGTGAGGGACCTACCGGATGTCCGGATTCTTGAACATCGGGTGCAGCGTCAGCGGCGCGAACGGGCGGCGCTCCAGGTAGCGCTCCAGACGGTACCGGCGGAAGCTCCAGCCGCGCCAGTCGGCTGGCTTCTTGGCCTGCTCGACATGGTTGGCGCGCCACTTCGCGGCGACGTTCAGGTCGTACCCGAAGGCGTAAGGGAAGAAGCGGTCCACGGCCGGGATCGCCTCCGACCCGAGGTCCATGGCGTAGCCGAGATCGAACGCCTCGCCCGCGCCGCAGAGTTCGCGGCTGTGCTCGACGTTGTAGGTGCTGACGATCGCGGAGAAGTTGGCGAGCGCGCAGCCGTAGAGGACGACGAGGAGCACGATCCCGTTCATCGCGACGAGCCAGCGGTTCGAGCGCCGCAGGGCGATGCGGGCGACGATGAGCAGCAGGCCGATGGCGACGAGCCCCATCCAGACGAAGGCGGCGGCGCGCACCAGCGTCAGCGAGTAGACCGCGACGTAGAGGTCGAGCCGCAGGATCGCCGAGACCACGAGCAGGACGTTCTGGCCGATCCAGAGACAGACGAGCCGGCGGATCAGGGTCGAGCGCTCCCCGGCCCCGCCCGGCCCCATCGCGATCAGGACGAAGGCGGCGGCGAGCAGGGCGGTCGCGATCAGCGGATAGGCGCCGCGATGGGCGTAGGCCGCGTAGGTCAGCCCGTCCGGCAGGGCGAGGCCGCCCCAGAGATAGAGGAGATCGAGCCCGCTCTGGACCGCGAACAGCAGGTTGAACAGCACGAGGCAGCGCCCGATCACCGTAGGGTCGAGCATGGCAATCGGGGCCGGCGTCGCGGTGGCGGGCGTCGCGGTGGTGGGCGCCTTGGGGGCGCGGTGGCGCAGCCGGAAGGCCACGAACGGCCAAGCGAGCGCGGCCAGAAGGCCCCAGGCGAAGAGCCGCCCGGGCGCGATCTTCGGCTCCAGGGACAGGCGCGGGAGATCGTTGAGCCACGCGTCGATCAGCGGGTTGGCCGAGGCGAACAGGGCGCCGAATAGCCCAGTGAGCAACACCGGCAGGACCCAGCCCACGACCGATTCCACCCGCCAGCCCCGCACCATGGCGACCGGACGGTGCAGCCCTGCGGCGGCATCGAAGCCGATCTGGAACGGGCCGGCGACCAGCATCCGCCGCATGGCCGCGAGCGTCGCCGCCCAGCCCGGTGCGAGCCCGCCGGTGACGATGACGGCGAAGGCGATGAGCCCGCCGATCCCGAACAGGACGGCGAGAACTCCGGCATCCTCGACGAGCGGCAGCAGCCCCAGCACGAGTAGGATCAGCGCGACGCTGAGGCTGCGGGCATCCCGCCGGACCGGGTTGGCGAGCGGCACCGTGACGGCGAGCGCGGCCAGGAACAGGGCGAGCGAGACCCCGACCGCGTGGCCGTAGAACAGCCGGTCGCCGAGCACGACCAGGGCGGGCAGGAGGAGCCACCGCGCCGGCCGCAGCGACGGCAGCGCGGGTGAGAGGGCGGGTGAAGCGAGCATCGGGCAACCTCGTCCGGGCAATCTTGGGCGGTGCCGTCCGTGCATCCGTCGAGGAGGCACGGCGTCCGTCTCATGAGATTGCCCCGGCGCCCGGCAGCCGTTTCGGAGGCCGTGCGCAGAGGTTCAGGCATTTCGTGCAGGTTTTGTGCAGGGGGCCTCAGCCCCGCGTCGCGATCCAGACGACATGGCGCGGGCCGCTGGTGCCGCTGGCCGGGATGCGGGTCTCTTCCACGGAAAAACCCATCCGCTGGAGGCGGGCCTTGAACTTGCGGTCCGGCGTGCCGGACCAGACGCCGAGCACGCCGCCGGGCTTCAGCGCCCATTGGGCCCGCTTGAGGCCCCACTCGTCGTAGAGCCGGTCGTTGGCGCGCCGCATCAGCCCCTCGGGGCCGTTGTCGACGTCGAGCAGGATCGCGTCCCAGGCCTCCGCACCGGCCTGCACCAGCCGGTTCACGTCGATTTCCCGTAGCGCGACGCGCGGGTCGTCGAGACAGCCGCGAAACACCTCGGCGAGCGGCCCGCGGGCCCAGGCCGCGACCGCGGGCACCAGTTCGGCCACGACGACTTTTGCTTGAGGCCCCAGCGCCCGCAACGCCGCGCGCAAGGTAAAGCCCATGCCGAGGCCGCCGATGAGCACTCTGGCGTCGGGGCGCTCCACGAGATGCGCGCAGGCGAGCGAGGCCAGAGCCTCCTCCGAATGGCCGCGCGTGGAGTTCATCAGCTCCTTGTTCTCGACCACGATCGAGAACTCGCGTCCCCGCTGCATCAGGTCGAGGCTCTTGCCGCCGCCGGGCACGGGCCCGGTGCCGAGGTGGAGCCAGCCGTTCATGGGGACCCTTCGAACTGTGCGCTGGACGCAACCCCGGCCGCGTCGGCCGCAATTGCCCTGCTCAAGGCTCGGCGTCTATCAGCGCGCATGGCCAAGCGCATCAAGTCTCTGCCGCAGCAACGCGGGTCCGTGAGTTTCGACGTCGTCTTCACCGACGGCTCCCGTGCCTCCAACCGGCGCGTTCCGATGGAAATCCTGGGCGGCCTCGACGGCGACCTCCCGGCCCACCAGCTCATCGCCGAGCAGGAGGCCGAGATCGCCCAGAAGGCCGGCCGCCCCCCCCGCGAGATCGAGAGCCTGACCCGCTCGCCCGCGCCGCAGAAGCCGGTGACGGTGGGCTGATTTTTTTGGGGTTTTGGTCGATCCACTCGGCTTGCCGCCCCACCCCGTCATCGCGAGGCGGATCTGACGCAATCCAGAACGCGACCCTGCCGAAGAGAGCGCCGCGGCTTCCTCACCAGCGCTCATCCACCCCATCCCCCTCATCCTGAGGTGCCCGCTCCGGCGGGCCTCGAAGGAGGGCTCCAGAGGTCGCGCGATCCCTGGAGCCCTCCTTCGAGGCTCCGCTTCGCTCCGCACCTCAGGATGAGGGTCAGGGATGGAAGAGGATCGAAGAAGCGCGGCGCCGTCTTCTGAACCTGCGGAGCGCTGGATTGCTTCGGTTTCGCCTTACGATGACGATGCGGGTCTCAGTCAAGCCTTTCGAGCCGTTGTGGGGCGCTATTCCTCCGCTTCGATGCGGATCGAGGCCGCCTGCGGCTCCGCCTCGTCCAACCGAAGCACGAAGCGGCGCTCTTCCGCCTCCGCACCGTCGGGGCCGAGGCTGCTGAAGCCCAACCGCGGATACAGATCGCGCACCATCCCGTTCTTCGGGCTCGGCCGATACACGCCCACCAGCCGGGCTGCGCCGAAGTCTCGCGCCGCCGCGACCACGGCGTCGCGCATCGCCGCTTCCGCGCCGCGGCCGATCACCCGGCAGCTCATCAGCCACGTGTCGAGGACGAGGTCGGCGCCCGAGCGCCGGCCGATGATGATGCCGACGATGCCGTTGTCGGCGAGCCGGTCGGTCAGGCGGAAGCGGAGCGCCAAGGCGTCGGAATCGGTGAGGAGCGCCTGCGCCTCCGCGTCGGTGATGCGCCGGGTCGTCAGGTTGAACTGGTTGGTCTTGTTGACGAGCTGGACGATGCGGGGAAGGTCCGGCGCGGTGAAGCGCCGCCACAAGAGCCGCATGTCGAGGCCGGCGAGGTAGGCGGGCAGGTCGTCGCCCTGCGCCTCGACCTCCTGACGGGCGGCGTAGTGACGGCCGCGGGCGCGATCCTCGGCGGTGACCGAGAGCGCCTCGAAATAGCCGGCCCGGGCGATGCGGTCGGCGTAGCCGCTCGGATCGGGCGGGAGTTCCGGCACCGCCACTTCGGGCAGCGCCGAGCGCACCCGGTCGCGCTCGAACGGGTTGTCGTCGGCGAAGACGAGGGCGTCGAGGCCGAGGTTCAGCTGCGCGGCGACCCGGCGCAGGTTCTCCGCCTTGTCGTCCCAGTTGGCCAGGAAGGCGGCGATGTCGCCGCGCTTCAGCACCATCTCGGGATGGCGCTCGAACGCCTCCAGCGCGTTGGCCTCGTCGTTCTTCGAGACCACCGCCAGTACGATGCCGCGCCGCGACAGGTCGCGGGCGTAAGCCTGGAACGCGGCGAACGCCTCGCCCTCGGCGCTGCCCGGCCCGAGCACGAGGGCGGCCGGGCCGTCGTCGCCGACGACGCCGCCCCAGAGGGTGTTGTCGAGATCGAGCACCAGCGCCTTGCGCGACAGGCCGCGGCGCGCGCCAAGCATCCGGGCGACGAGATCGCCGAAGTAGGGGGCCGCCGCCGGGGCGATCTCCTGCTTGGCGCGCCACCACCACACGCTGTCGTGCCACGCCGAGAGCCCGTGGCGCTGGACCGCGGCGTCGAGCGCCAGCACGTCGATCCCTTCCTCCGCCGCCAATCCGGGAAGCGCCGCGTTCAGGCGTGCGACCGCTGCCGCGCGCGAGCCCGGCAGCCTGTGCTCGCCCGAGCCCGCGAGCGGCACCGGCGTCGGCAGCAGCGTTGGCTGGATCAGGCCGCAGCCGAGCTGCGTCCGCGCCGCCCGCCAGAGCCGGCGCCAATCGTCCCGCACCGCGCCTTCCGTCCGACGGGCCTGGTCGGCATCCTGCGCCACGTCGAACCCGGCGGTCGCGTGGGCGGCGTCAAAAATGAGCAGGATGTCGTCGGGAGCGAAGGCGTGGAGACCGGAGGCCGGATCGAGGATGTCTTGGCGATAGCCGCCGTAGGGCCCCTCGTAGAGGTCGAGCCAAAGCCCGCGCCGCAGCCCGGCGACGCGGATCGCGGGCAGGAGGTGCGAGACGGTCGAGGAGCCGAGCACCGCGAGCCGCACCGGCGGGCGCGCCAGCCCCGGAGGCGCTTCCGGAAAGGCGGCGTCGAGGGCGCGGGCCAGCGCGTTGGTGCGGACCGCGTTGAGGCGGGTGTTCGCCAGAGCGACGAAGCCGCCCCAAGAAGGCGCGTCGCGCAAGCCCGCCAGCCGCTCGGCCCAGGGGCCGGGATCGGGCAGCCAGTCGAGATCGGGCACGTCAGCCCCCGGCGAGTTTGCGGGCAACCGCGTCCGAAAGGTCGCCGACGCGGGCGAGCGCATCGACCTCGCGGGTGGTGAAGGTGATCCCGAACGCGTCCTCGGTCGCCATCAGGATCTCCACCATCCGGCCCGAATCCCAGCCGGCCACGTCGCGGGCGGTCATCTCCGGCCGCACCACAAGGGCGGGATCGTCGAAGACCTCGCGAAAGATGTCGGTCAGGCGGGCGTCGATTGCATCCGGGATCATGCGCAGTCCGGTTTTTTGTGCGTCCGAGTGCTCATAGCAGGGCGGCTTGGATGACGGCACCCGCTCGGCTTTCAGCCGCGTGTGAGCAGCCGCGCCGCGATCGGCGGGCGTTCGGACTCATTCGGTTCGGGGCTCTCGGCAAGGAACCAGCCGGCAGATCGAAAAAAGCCGGCGTCGCGACCGCGGGAGACGAGGCCGACCCGCAGCTTCCGATGCTCGTCGGGCAGCGTCGCGGTGACGTGGACCTTTTGCCACCGGTCCCGAAGCGAGAGATCGGCCTCGCGCCAGCGGATGCGCCGGTCGCCGATGGCCGCGGCGATCCCCTCCCCGCGATAGCTTCGCGGAATCCAGACCCAGCAGGTCAGGGCATGCACCGCCTTGCGGTCGCGCGGTTCCAGATCGATCAGCGGGCCGAACACCGTCTGGTCCTCGCCCGGTTCGGGCCGATGTCGCCGCAGCCGGCCGCTCAAGGGCGGCAGGAGGTTGCGCGGGGGCGGAGGAGCCAAGTCGGGCAGGCCGTGGATGAGGGTCCACGCGCGGCGGCACAGGTCGAGCCAGGGCGGCAGGTGGACCGCCGCCGCGAGATCGTAGGGGGCGAAGCGCGCCACCGTCCCCTCCCACCAGCCTCCTTCGTGGCGACAGACCGTCGCCGCGCCCTCCGCTGCCCGCACCACAAGAAGCTCCGACGGCCCGTGCCGGCGTAGCGCTCGCAGCAAGGCCGTAGCCTCGGCAGGACCTTCCTCCGGCCCGGCCTTGCGCAAAAAAATCTTCTCGCCGAGCTGCAGGTCTTCGAGCAGGCGGCGCTTGAGATAGCCGACCTTACGGGCCTCGCGCTTCAGCACGGCGGCGAGATCGTCGCTGCCCGCCAAATGGCCGGTGTTGTACTCGAAGTCGTAGCGGCCGCTGCGGCAGAACAGGTAGCCGGTCACGTGCGGATAGACGAACAGGTCGTCGCCCCGGCCGTAGAGTGCGAAATCCGAATCGAGCGCGTGGAGCAGCTGGTCGATCCGCGAGGCGGAGAAGCGCATGAGCCCCAGCGGCTCGATGCCGGCATAGCGCTGCACGAGGCCGAACTCGCAATTGTCGCCGATGCTCTCGAACCGGCCCAGCAGCGCGTGGAGGGGGAGGTTTTCCCCGCCGGACGCATCGTGTGGACTGTCGGGCGGCATTTTGGGGACCGATCGCGGAGGGCGTAAGCTCGCATCGGGGAAACAGTGGCCCGGATGCAGCCGACGGAGAGCCCCCGGCCGGGCCGCGTTATGGCGCGGTGCGCCGCATCCGCCAACCGGCCCGCCCGCGGGCGATACGGTTCGTTCACCGCCCCGTCCCTACGCTGTTCGCATGAGCACCATCGCCGCCCAAGCCGTCCAGATGCAGGCCGCCGCGTTCTCGCAGCAGGTCGGCACGGCCATCGCCCGTCAGCAGATCGCCACCGAGCGCTCGGTGGCGCAACTGGTCGCCCAATCGGCTTCCCCGCCGGCCCCGCCCGGCCAAGGGCAGCTTGTGGATATGAAGGTGTAGCGCGCGCCCGACAGAGAATTGCCGGGACCTCGCAAGCCGTCGCGGCCCGCGCAGCCGATGCCGTGACAGACCTGTGCAGCGTCAGCATCAAGCTGAGACGCGATGATCTCGGTGTTCAGTATTGTGGAGTGATGTGAATGGTGCTGCGAGAGAGGATTGAACTCTCGACCTCCTCATTACCAATGAGGTGCTCTACCACTGAGCTACCGCAGCGCGGGTCCGGCGGGCAGTGCCTGCGCCGAACGTGAGGGGGCATTAGCGGATCGGATCGCGCTTGGCAACGCTCCCGCCGCGGTTCGGGGACAGGAAAATCGAGGGGGCGTCGGACCCGTGATGTGACTGTCACAGTCCTGCCTTCGCAGGAGGCACGGCCGCATGCCCGGCGCGACGAGCGCCGCGCGCAGCGGCCTCGGCGTCAGCCGAGGCGTCGAGCGGAGCGAAAGCCAAGGCCGCGGATGCGGCCGCCGGCGCTTGAGGCAAGACGAAAGAGCCCCAGCGCGATCGCCGGAAGCGATCACGCTGGGGGATTTCTTGACGACGTGCGGGGGCGTCGCTATAGGACGCGCTCCGCGGCCGGTCGCTTCGAGTGACCGGACGCTTCGCCATTGCCCATCATTCAGGCTGCGCCGACCGACAGGGGGAATGCCCCAGGCTCGGATCGCGGCCGCTGCGAACAGACGAGGATGCCCCATGGCCAACACCGTGTCGGCCAAGAAGATGACCCGCAAGATCGCCAAGCGCACGGCGATCAACCGCTCGCGCACCTCGCGGATGCGTACCTTCGTCCGTAAGGTCGAGGAGGCCATCGCCTCCGGCGACCAGAACAACGCGCTCGCCGCGCTCCGCGCCGCCGAGCCGGAGATCATGCGCGCCGCCCAGCACGGCATCGTTCACAAGAACAACGCCTCGCGCAAGGTCTCGCGCCTCGCCGCTCGGGTGAAGGCCATCGCCGCCTAAGGCCCCCTCCCCGGCTCACCCGAGCCGGGCGACATCGCTACGGACGACCCGAGCCCGGCCTTGCGCCGGGCTTTTTTGTTGCCTGGAGCGACCCTCGCGCCATGCACCGGACTCTGCCGCTTCTCCACAGCGGCGGCCTGCTTGTCCCCGGATGCCTCTTGCGCCGCCCGATTCCGGCCCCGGCAAGTCTTCGTTAACCACGTATGAAATGTTAACGACTCCCGAGGTCGTGCCCGAGCGTGTAGCTTAACGAAACCTTGCGGCGTAAAGCACCCCACAAGGTCAACACCGGCCGCGCGCGAGTCTTCCCCAAGATGCCCCCACGCCTACGACTCTGGCGAAGCGCGATCACGACTCCGTGCCGGCGAAGAAGTTGTCCCCGATCGTCCCGTTGTTAGGAGAACGATAGAGGATTGTTGATACACAGCCTTCTTGAGCGACAGCCGCCGGCCTGCCCCTTGACAGCGCCGCGGAGTTCATCGGTCCCGCCCCCGAGTCGGGTGGGCCCTCTCGTTTTGTACTGCGTACGCAGCATTCCGGTCCGCCGGGCGGCTGCGAGGAGAGTTTCGATGCACCTCGACGGCAGCATGGCGGACGGCGGGAATGGCGGAGATGGGCGGGGCGTCGATGTCTCCGCCGCCTGGGGGCGGGTGAAGCGGCGCCTGCGGGCCGAACTGGGCGAGGACGTGTTCGCGAGCTGGTTCGCCCGGCTCGAACTGGAAGAGGTCTCGGGCGGCGTCGCCCGGCTGACCGTGCCGACCCGCTTCCTCAAGAGCTGGATCGAATCGCACTATCTCGATCGGGTGCTCACCACCTTCCGGGCCGAGGCCGACGGCGTCGGTCGGATCGAGGTCGGCGTGCGCGGCGCCTCGGCGCCGGTCCGCCCGGCCCCGAGCGCCGGCAAGCCGAGCCCGACCAGCGGCCCGCTGAACCGCCTCCACGCCACCGCGACCCCGGCGGCGCTCCAGGGCCCCGGCCCGATGGTCGAGACCGAGATCGCGGTGCCCCGCGGCGAGGCGGGCGCGGTCGATCTCAACGGCGCGCCGCTCGATGCGCGCCTGACCTTCGCCAGCTTCGTCGTCGGCCGCTCCAACGCGCTGGCGCATGCCGCGGCCGAGCGCGTCGCCCGCAACGACGGCGAGGGCGCGCTCTACAACCCGCTCTACGTCCATGCCGGCGTGGGCCTGGGCAAGACCCACCTGCTGCACGCCGCCGGCCACGCCGCCCGCGAGGCGGGCCGCCGCGTCATCTACCTGACCGCCGACCGCTTCATGTATGGCTTCGTCAACGCCCTGAAGACCCAGAGCGCGCTGGCCTTCAAGGAGAAGCTGCGGGCGATCGATCTGCTCATCCTCGACGACGTGCAGTTCATCCAGGGCAAGTCGATCCAGACGGAGTTCGGCCACACGCTGAACGCCCTGATCGATTCCGGCCGCCAGGTCGTCGTCGCCTCAGACCGTCCGCCGACGGAGCTGGAGACCCTGGACGAGCGGGTGCGCTCGCGCCTCGCGGGCGGCCTCGTGGTCGAGATCGGCAACCTCGACGAGGGCTTGCGCACCTCGATCCTCTCGGCCCGGCTCGCTGCGGTCCGCCAGAGCCACCCGAACTTCGAGGTCTCGCCCCAGGTCTCGGCCTACGTGGCCCGCGCCATCACGGCCAACGGCCGCGACCTCGAAGGCGCGGTCAACCGGCTGCTCGCCCACGCCACGCTCACCGGCGCGCCGGTGACGGTCGAGACCGCGGAATCGGCGATCCGCGACCTCGTGAAGAACCGCGAGCCCAAGCGCGTGAAGATCGAGGACATCCAGAAGCTGGTGGCCTCGCGCTACAACGTCTCGCGCTCCGACATCCTGTCCGAGCGCCGCACCGCCGCCGTGGTCAAGCCGCGCCAGATCGCCATGTACCTGTCGAAGGTCCTGACGCTGCGCTCGCTCCCCGAGATCGGCCGCCGCTTCGGCGGGCGCGACCACACCACGGTGCTCCACGCCGTGCGCAAGATCGAGAAGCAGATCGGCGAGGACGCGGTGCTGGGCGATGAGGTCGAGCTGCTGAAGCGCATGCTTCAGGATTGAGGGGCTCCACCCTCATTCCGGGGCGCGAAGCGAGCCCGGACCCGGAGGGGCGCGCCGGAGGCGTGCAATCCACCCGTAATGCGACGCTGAACGAGGCGTCGCGGCCAGTCGTGGATTCCGGGTTCGCCTGCGGCGCCCCGGAATGACCGCGTCGGTGAATGAGGCTGCGCACTCGTCGAGCTTCGGTGCTCGCGGAGACGGGACAGACCTTTCCACGCCCTTGCCTTCACGGGGGCGCTTCGCCAAGCTGTGCGGCCCCTCCCCGCTCACGGCTCCGGGCCGAGCCTCCGAGCGGGCGGGCTTCGTTGCGAGAGATCACGGGTTCATCGATGAGAGTCACTGTCGAGCGCGCGGCCCTCCTCAGATCGCTCGGCCACGTGCACCGGGTGGTGGAGCGGCGCAACACCATCCCGATCCTCTCCAACGTCCTGCTGCGCACCGCCGAGAACGGCCTGCAGCTCAAGGCGACCGACCTCGACATCGAGGTGACCGAGACCGTGCCGGCCGACGTGCTGGACGCGGGCGCCACCACCGTGCCGGCCCACGTCATCTACGACATCGTCCGCAAGCTCCCCGACGGCGCGCAGGTTTCCCTCGAGACCTCCGGCGAGACCGGGCAGATGACCATCCGCTCCGGCCGCTCGCGCTTCGCGCTCGGCGCGCTCCCCGAGGGCGACTTCCCCGATCTCGCCGCGGGCGAGCTGCCGCATTCCTTCTCGATTCCCGCCTCCGAGCTGAAGCTGCTGATCGAAAAAACCCAGTTCGCGATCTCGACCGAGGAGACGCGCTACTACCTCAACGGCATCTATCTCCACACGATAGAGGTCGAGGGTGAGGCCAAGCTCCGCGCGGTCGCCACCGACGGTCACCGGCTCGCCCGCGTCGAGACCGTGGCGCCCGAGGGCAGCCGGGGGATGCCGGGCATCATCGTGCCGCGCAAGGCGGTCGCCGAGATCATCAAGCTCGTGGACGACGGCGGCGAGAGCATCGCGGTCGAACTCTCGCCGGCCAAGATCCGCCTCACCTTCGCGGGCGGCGTGACGCTGATCTCGAAGCTGATCGACGGCACCTTCCCGGACTACCAGCGCGTCATCCCGACCGGCAACGACAAGCGCCTGACGGTGGAGCGCGACGCCTTCGCCCGCGCGGTCGATCGCGTCTCGACCATCTCGTCCGAGCGCGGGCGCGCCGTGAAGCTCTCGGTGATGGAGGGGCGCCTCGCCCTCTCGGTGACCAACCCGGATGCCGGCTCCGCGACCGAGGAGTTGGATGCCGACTACGAGGCGTCCGCCCTCGATATCGGCTTCAACGCCCGCTACCTCCTCGACATCACCGCCCAGCTCCAGGGCGACACCGCCCTGTTCAAGCTCGCCGATCCGGGTTCGCCCACCCTGATCCAGGACCGCGAGGGCGCGCCCGCGCTCTACGTGCTGATGCCGATGCGGGTGTGAGGCCGCTTCCGGCCCGCGCCGGATCGGCTATATCGCCGCGATGGACATCGCCGCGACGGACATGCCGCCGGGAGGCACACGCCTCACCCGCCTGATCGCCCGCGACTTCCGCAACCACGTCGATCTCGACCTCTCGACCGCGCGTCGCTTCGTGGCGCTGGTCGGCGAGAACGGCGCGGGCAAGACCAACGTGCTGGAGGCGGTCTCGCTGTTCTGCCCCGGCCGGGGCCTGCGCCGGGCCGACCTCGCCACCATGGCGCGGGTCACCGGCCCCGGCGGCTTCGCGGTGTCGGTGACGCTCGACAGCGGCGAGGCCGAGCACCGGCTCGGCACCGGCTACGAGCCGCCCGTCTACGAGGCGCGCGGCACGCGGGTCTGCCGCATCGACGGGGCGGCGGCGCCTTCGCCCGTCGCCTTCTCGGAATTCCTGCGGGTCGTTTGGCTCACCCCCGATCTCGACGGGCTGTTCCGCGGCCCCGCGGGCGACCGGCGGCGCTTCCTCGACCGATTGGTCCTCGCGGTCGATGCCAGCCACGGCGCCCGCGTCTCGGCGATGGAGCGGGCGCTGCGCTCGCGCAACCGTCTGCTCGACGAGCGCCCGGACGACGGCCGCTGGCTCGACGCGGTCGAGCGCGAAGTGGCCGAACTCGGCGTCGCCGTGGCGCTCGCCCGCCGCGAGACCGCCGAGCGCCTCGACCGGCTGATCGCCGAGACGCGGGACGACGCCGCCCCCTTCCCCTGGGCCTCGGTGCGGCTGGAGGGCGACCTCGACGACCTCGTCGCGGTCTGGCCGGCCCTGGAGGCCGAGGACCGGTTCCGCCGCGCCCTGATGCAGGGCCGCCACCGCGACCGCGCCGCGGGCCGCACGCTGATCGGGCCCCAGACCACCGACCTCGTCGTGCGCCACGGCCCCAAGGACGTGCCGGCGGCCACCGCCTCCACCGGCGAGCAGAAGGCGCTGCTGATCGGCCTCGTCCTGGCGCATGCGCGCCTCGTGCGCGCCATGAGCGGGCTCTCGCCGCTGATTCTCCTCGACGAGGTCGCCGCTCATCTCGATCCGCGCCGGCGCGGCGGATTGTTCGATGCGCTGGAAGCGCTGGAGAGCCAGGTGTGGATGACTGGGGCCGACCCGGCGCTGTTCGGCGAGCTGGAAGGCCGCGCCGACCTCGTGCGCGTCGCCGACGGACGGATTCTTTTGGGCGACGGGTGAGGCGGTGGGGGAGCGCATCAGGGCTCGCCGCTCAACGCGTCGTAGAACGCCTTGTCGGTCTTCAGGCCTGTCTTGGGCCATGCGGCGAACGCGTCTTGGATCGGCTTAATCCGCTCGGCCAGCGACCCTTCGCGTCGTTGCAGCTCGTGGGCGAGTGCCATACGCACCGCCTCCTCCTTGTCGACCCGCGCGACCGAGGCCAGCCGCTCGGCGAGCCGGTCGATCTCGTCGTCGATCGTCAGGGACATGGCCGGGTGCCTCGCGCGGCTGCGATGAGTTAGAAGGCGTGCGGCGCGCGGGCAAGCGCGCCGGCCCTCCCTCCCCTTGAGCCTCCGAGACCCCATGTCCGCTCGCCTCGCCGAGGCCCGTGCCGCGCTCCAGAAGACCTTCGGCTACGACGATTTCCGGCCTGGGCAGGACGAGGTGATCGGCGCCGTGCTCGACGGCGAGGACGTGTTCGCCGTGATGCCGACGGGCTCGGGCAAGTCGATGACCTACCAGCTGCCCGCGCTGGTCGATGACGGGCTGACCGTGGTGGTCTCGCCCCTGATCGCGCTGATGCACGATCAGGTGCAGCAGATGCACGCCTTCGGCATCGAGGCCGCGACCCTCAACTCGACCATCGCCGAGACGGCGTCCCGCGAGACGTGGCGCAAGATCCGTTCACGCGAACTGCGTCTCCTCTTCGTCTCGCCCGAGCGGCTCCTGATGGACGGCTGCATGGACGCGCTGCAGAGCGCGGGCGTGCGCCGGCTCGCCGTGGACGAGGCGCACTGCGTCTCGCAATGGGGCCACGACTTCCGGCCCGAATACCGCGAGATCGCCCGCGCCCGCGAGGCGCTCGGCAACGTGCAGACGCTGGCGCTCACGGCGACGGCGGATGCCGCCACCCGCGCCGAGATCGCCGAGCGGCTGTTTCCCGCCGGGCGGCCTCCAAAAACCTTCGTCCACTCCTTCGACCGGCCGAACATCCGCCTGACCTTCCAGCCGAAGGACAACCCGACGCGGCAGCTGGCGCGTTTCCTGAAGGATCGGCGCTCGGAGAGCGGCATCATCTACTGCTCGTCGCGCAAGCGCGTGGAGCAACTGGCCGACACGCTGAAGGGCGACGGCTTCAACGCCCTGCCCTACCATGCCGGCCTCGACCAGGGCACGCGGGCGCGCAATCAGGACACGTTCCTGCAGGAGGACGGGGTGGTGATGACCGCTACCATCGCCTTCGGCATGGGCATCAACAAGCCGGACGTGCGCTACGTCTGCCACGCCGACATGCCGACCAACATTGAGGGCTATTATCAGGAGATCGGCCGCGCCGGGCGCGACGGGCTGCCCTCCGACACGCTGACCCTCTACGGCCTCGACGACATGGCTTTGCGCCGCCGCCAGATCGACGAGAAGGAGATTCCGGACGAGCGCCGCCGGGTCGAGCGGCGCAAGCTCGAGGCGATGATCGGCCTGTGCGAGGGCGCGGTGTGCCGCCGTCAGTCGCTGCTCGGCTATTTCGGCGAGGCGAGCGCCCCTTGCGGCCGGTGCGACCTCTGCCGCGGCGGCGTCTCGCTCATCGACGGCACGGTCAGCGCCCAGAAACTGCTCTCGGCGATCGTGCGCACCGGGCAGCGCTTCGGCGCCGCTTACGTCTGCGACGTGGTGCACGGCAAGGAGAGCGAGCCGATCCGCCGCAACGGCCACACGGCGCTCAAGACCTTCGGGGTCGGCGCCGACAAGCCGGTGGCGGCGTGGCGCGCGCTCCTGCGCCAGCTCTTCGCCGCCGGGGCGGTGGCCGAGAACACCGACGGCTATGGCGGCCTCGTCATGACCGAGAAGGGCGAGGCGATCCTGTTCGGCCGCGAGACCGTGCAGGTGCGCTTCGATCCCGAGCCGAAGAAGGCCGAGCCGAGGAGCCGCCGCGCGACCCGCAGCGAGGACGCCACGGACGGGCTGAACGAGGCCGACGAGGCGCTGTTCCAGCATCTGCGGGGCCTGCGCGCCACCATCGCCCGTGCGGAGGGGATCGCCGCCTTCATGGTGTTTCCCGATCGGACGCTCATCGAGATGGCCCGCGGCAAGCCGGTCGATCTCTGGGCGCTGCGCTCGATCCACGGCGTCGGCGAACGCAAGCGCGAGGCCTACGGCGAGCGGTTCACCGATGCGATCCGCGAGTTCTTGAGCGATGCCGCGGGCGCTCGCGGCGCGCCGGGCTGAGGCGCCCACTCAACAGGCTTATCCACAGGCACCAGCGACCCGCCGCCGCAGGCGGGCGCGTTGCCTCGTCCACACTTATCCACATATAAATCGTCAACAGAACAAAACACGAACGAGCGCCGCCGCGCATCCCATCACGGGCCTCAGGGACCTCACCATGAGAACCGCAGACAAGCAGATCGCCGACATCCTCGTGCGCTACGGCGAGCCCTTCGCGGGCAATGTCTGGCGCGTGCAGGGCACCGCCGTGATCTACCACAAGACGCTGGAGCGGATCGCCGCCCACACCCGCCTCCGCTTCGACCCGCCGACGCTGATCCGCTCGGAGCGCGACGAGGCGGTGATCCTCGTGACCGGCCGGATGCCCGGCGAGAAGGCGGGCGAGGAGCGGATCGAGTGGTCGATCGGCGAAGCTTTGGTGAACGTGAACTACCGCGTCTCGGGCCGTCAGGCGGCCTATGTCTACGCCATGGCCGAGAAGCGGGCCAAGGACCGGGTCATCCTCAAGCTGATCGAGCTGCACGGCCTCGTCTATTCCGAGGAGGAGGCCGACGAGTTCCGCCAGACCCACGGTGTGCCGATCCGCGCGGTGGACGAGGATTACGACGCCCCGCCCGCCTTCGACGAGGTGACCGAGCAGGAGGCCGACCTGAAGCGCCTGATCGACGAGGCCGAGTCGATCAACGCCGTCACCGACTTGATGCTCGACGAGCGCACCCAAGGCATCCTCAACGCCATGCCGAACGGCACCCGCGAGGAGGTGCGCGACTACGCCAAGGCCCGCCTGCGCGCGCTCGGCTGGCCACCGGCCAAGAAGCCCGCCCGCGGACGCGCCGCGTAAGTCCGGGGTTCCCAAAGGGATCATCCCTTTGGCGGGGTTTGGGGCGGAGCCCCATGATGGCTTCGCCGACCAGGGCTCTGCCCTGGACCCGCGAAAGGACGCGTCCTTTCGAAACCTGAATAGGGTCACCCATGGATGTGCTGGCGGGTTCGGTCGAGCGGGTGACCTTCCACAGCGCCGAGACCGGCTTCTGCGTGCTCAAGGTCCACGCGCGCGGCAAGCGCGAACTTGTGCCGGTCGTGGGCCATGCGCCGGCCATCGCCGCGGGCGAGTGGATGACGGCGTCCGGCCGCTGGACCACCGACGGCGAGCACGGACTTCAGTTCCGCGCCGAGACGTTGCAGGTCACCCCGCCCACGGGGATCGAGGGCATCGAGCGCTACCTTGCCTCGGGGCAGATGCGCGGCATCGGTCCGCTCATGGCCAAGCGCATCGTCGCGGCCTTTGGCGAGATGGTGTTCGAGATCGTCGAGGCCGAGCCCGGCCGCCTCACCGAGGTCGAGGGCATCGGCAAGACCCGCGCGGCCCGGATCGTGAAGGGCTGGGCCGAGCAGCGGGCCGTGCGGGAGATCATGATCTTCCTGCACGCCCACGGCGTCGGCACCGCGCGGGCCACCCGCATCTTTCGGACTTACGGCCAGGATTCCCTGAAGGTCATGGCCGAGGACCCGTATCGGCTCGCCCGCGACATCCGCGGCATCGGCTTTCGGACCGCGGACGCCATCGCGATCCGGCTCGGCCTCGCCCCCGAGGCGCCGCAGCGGCTCGCTGCCGGGATCAGCTACGCGCTCCAGAAGGCGATGGACGAGGGCCATTGCGGGCTCCCCGTCGCGGCGCTGGTGCGCTCGGCCGCCGAACTGCTCGAAGTCGGCCCCGACCTCGTGCGCTGCGCCGCCGCGCTCGCGCTCCGTGAAGGCCGCGAGGTCGTGGCCGACACGCTGTCCGGTGAGTCGTGCCTGTTCCTGAAAGGACTGCACGGGGCCGAGCGGGCGATGGCCGCCCACCTCCTCGACCGCGCCGCCGGCGCGCCGCCCTGGCCATCGATCGATTTGGCCCTGGCTCGCCCGTGGGTCGAGGCCAGGACCGGCAAGGCGCTCTCCGCCTCCCAGGCCGAGGCCGTGGGCCTCGCTCTCTCCAAGAAGTTGTGCGTGCTGACCGGCGGGCCCGGCGTCGGCAAGACCAGCACGCTGGACGCGATCCTGCGCATCCTCACCGCCAAGGGCGTGCGCGTGCTGCTCGCCGCCCCGACTGGCCGCGCCGCCAAGCGCATGGCCGAGCAGACGGGCATCGAGGCGCGCACGATCCATCGCCTGCTGGAGATCGATCCGCGCAACGGCGGCTTCCAGCGCGACGAGGCGAATCCCCTCGACGCCGACCTCGTCGTCATCGACGAGACCTCCATGGTCGACGTGCCGCTGATGCACGCGCTGCTCAAGGCGGTGCCGGAGCGCGCCGCCCTGATCCTCGTCGGCGATGTCGATCAGCTGCCCTCGGTCGGGCCGGGGCAGGTGCTCTCCGACGTCATCGCCTCGGGCCGCGTGCCGGTGGCCCGCCTCACCGAGATCTTTCGGCAGGCCGCCGAGAGCCGGATCGTCACCAGCGCCCACCGGGTCAACACCGGCCGCCGGCCCGAGGCGCCGCCGCGGGGCGAGACAAGCGACTTCCACATCGTCGAGATCGACGAGCCCGAGGCCGGGCTCGATACCCTGGTCGAGCTGGTGGCCCGCCGCATTCCCCGCCGCTTCGGCCTCGATCCGGCCCGCGACATCCAGGTGCTGACGCCGATGATCCGCGGTACGATGGGGAGCCGCAACCTCAACCACCGGCTCCAGGCGGTGCTGAACCCCGATCCGCCGGTCCTCGTCGAGCGCTTCGGCTGGCGCTTCGCCCCCGGCGACCGGGTGATGGAGACCCGCAACGACTACGACCGCGACGTGTTCAACGGCGATCTCGGCACGGTCGCCGCCCTCGATAGGGCGGAGGAGACCCTGAGCGTCGATTTCGACGGGCGCTTGGTGGTCTATCCCTTCGCCGAACTGGATACGCTGGTGCCGGCCTTCGCCACCACGATCCACAAGGCGCAGGGCTCGGAATATCCGGCGGTGGTGATCCCGGTGGTGACGCAGCACCGCACGATGCTGGCGCGCAACCTGCTCTATACCGGGCTGACCCGCGGGCGGCGCCTCGTCGTGCTGGTCGGCCAGCCCCGGGCGATCCGCATGGCGGTGCAGGACGGCACCGTCCGCCGCCGCTGGACCAAGCTCAGGGAATGGCTGGAGGCGGGTTGAGTGTGGCGGTCTTTCACCCACCGCCGTCATTCCGGGGCGCCGAAGGCGAACCCGGAATCCACCCGTGATGCGCGGCTCCATGAAGCGCTGCGGCCCGTCGTGGATTCCGGGTTCCGCTGCGCGGCCCCGGAATGACGGCGGTGATTCGGAAGCCCGAGGCGTTGCCCTTTTGCCCTCGCCGCGCCCGCTTGCCATCGTGTAGGCCAGCGGGACCGGCCGCCGGCCGCATCTCGGAAAAGAAGGCAGCCCGCCATTTCCCGCCCCGATTCTTCCGAGCCGGTGCGGCAGGTCTTCTACCTGCCGGGCTTCGACCCGCGCGAACCCGAGACCTATTGGGGCCTGTTTCGCCGCGAGAGCCGCATCACCTCCGAGCGCCACGGCATCCGCATCGCCGTGAGCGAGCCGGTGCGCGCAGGCGACGACATCAGCCTCGATTGGGACGTGAGGAGCGAGATCGACGGCGCGACGACGCGGGTGCGCTACAGCCTGCTGCGCTGGGACGATATCGTGCGCGCCCGCTTCCCCCGCACCAACCTGCGCCGTCTCGCCGCGGTGCCCGTCCTGTGGTGGCGGCTGTGGCGCAGCGGCTATCTCAAGGCGTTTCGGCGCGAGGCGCGGCGCTTCCACCGCGTCATCCTCGGCGTCCATCTGCTGTATGTCGCCTTCGTGGTGTTGAGCCTCGTGCTGGCAACCGCTTTGGTGTCGTTCGCGCCCCTTCCCGGCCTCGCCCAGGCGGTCCTCGTCCCGTTGCTGGCCTACGCGATCCTCGGCCTCGTCATGCGCGTGACGCGGGGTAAGCCCCTCTACGTCGCGCATCTCGTCGACGACACCGCCTTCACCCACGACCACGCCTCGGGCCGCGAGCCGGCGATGCACCGGCGGCTCGACCCCTGGGCCGAGCGCATCCGTGCCGCCGAGGGACAGGCCTCCGAGATCGTGGTGATCGGCCATTCCTCGTCGAGCTTCCTCGCGCTGGAGGCCCTCGACCGCGCCCTGGCGCAGGACCCCGGCTTCGGCAGCCGCGGCACCCCGGTGACGCTGGTGACCATCGGCAGCGTGATCCCCTGGATCACCCTCGACGCGCAGGCCGAGAAACCGCGCGCCGCGCTCGCCCGGATCGGCGCCGAGACGCGCTTCGGTTGGCTCGATGTCCGCGCCAAATGGGACTGGCTGTCGATCCACCTGCGCGATCCGCTGAGCGCCTCTGGCCTCACCGCCCCGCCGCCGGGGCGCATCGCGTTCCTGCGGGTGTCGATCGAGGACCTGATCGAGCCCGAGATCGTCGCGCGGCGGCGCTGGAACCTGTTTCGGATGCATTTCCAACTGCTGATGTCGAGCCGAGCGCCCGGCGCCTTCGACTACGCCGCCTTCGTGGCCGGGCCCGAGCCGGTCCACGCGGCGGTCGCCCGCCTCGCGGCGCCGCCCAAGACTGCTGCCTGATGCGCGAAGCGCCGGAGGGTCGAAGTTTGACGGCCCGCGGCGGCCCCCGCTCAAGGCCGAGCGAGCTTGCCCCTTCCGGGTCGTTCGAGGAATCGTGAGGAAAAGCCGGACCGCCTCGCGCGCGATCCTCTTGCGATGCGGTTCGGCGTTTGCAGCGGCTCCCGTTCCGCTCTAGAGCGGAGCCCGCGTCGTGCCAGCCTCATATGGGGTAGGTCGCGAGTCCGGCGGGGCGGCGGAGCCGTTGCGGCTTTCGCACGTAGGTTTTGAGCAAAGGCTGCGGATGTTTCGCAACGACGTTCCGATCACTCCCGAGCTCGTGCGCCAGCACGGTCTGACGCCGGACGAGTACGAACGCTTCCGCGCGCTGGTCGGCCGCGAGCCGACGCTGACCGAACTCGGCATCGTTTCGGCGATGTGGAACGAGCACTGCTCCTACAAGTCCTCGCGCAAGCATCTGCGCGGCCTGCCGACTTCTGCCCCGTGGGTGATCCAGGGCCCCGGCGAGAACGCGGGCGTCATCGATATCGGCGACGGGCTGGCCTGCGTCTTCAAGATGGAGAGCCACAACCACCCGAGCTTCATCGAGCCGTACCAGGGCGCGGCGACCGGCGTCGGCGGCATCCTTCGCGACGTGTTCACCATGGGCGCGCGTCCGATCGCGGCGCTGAACGCGCTCCGCTTCGGCTCGCCGGATCATCCGCGCACCCGCCACCTCGTCTCGGGCGTCGTCGCGGGCGTGGGCGGCTACGGCAATTCCTTCGGCGTGCCGACGGTCGGCGGCCTCGTCGGCTTCCATCGCCGCTACGACGGCAACATCCTCGTCAACGCCATGGCGGTCGGCCTCGCCCGCACGGACGCGATCTTCTACGCCGCGGCGACCGGCGTCGGGAACCCGATCGTCTATCTCGGCTCCAAGACCGGCCGCGACGGCATCCACGGCGCCACCATGGCGTCGGCCGAGTTCGATGAGGCCAGCGAGTCGAAGCGCCCGACCGTGCAGGTCGGCGACCCCTTCGCGGAAAAGCTGCTGCTGGAAGCCTGCCTGGAGTTGATGGCGTCCGGCGCCGTCATCGCGATCCAGGACATGGGCGCGGCGGGGCTGACCTGCTCGGCGGTCGAGATGGGCGCCAAGGGCGATCTCGGCGTCGAGCTGCATCTCGAAAAGGTGCCGACCCGCGAAGAGGGCATGACCCCCTACGAGATGATGCTGTCCGAGAGCCAGGAGCGCATGCTCATGGTCCTCAAGCCCGGCATGGAGGCGGAGGCGCAGGCCATCTTCGTGAAGTGGGGCCTCGACTTCGCGGTCATCGGCCACACCACCGACACGCTCCGCTTCGTCATCAAGCACAACGGCGAGACCGTCGCCAACCTGCCGATCAAGGAACTCGGCGACGAGGCTCCCCTCTATGACCGGCCCCACATCGCCAACACCCACCAGCCGGTCATCGCCGCCGCGGAGGTCGCTGCGCCGATCTCGAACGCCGAGGCGCTTAAAGTGCTGATCGGCTCGCCGGAACTCGCCTCCAAGCGCTGGGTCTACGAGCAGTACGACCACTTCATCCTCGGCAACACCGTGCAGAAGCCGGGCGGCGACGCCGCCATCGTGCGCATCGAGGACGGCCCGAAGGGGCTCGCCATCGCCACCGACGTGACGCCGCGCTACTGCGAGGCCGACCCGGTCGAGGGCGGGCGTCAGGCGGTCGCCGAGGTGTGGCGCAACATCACCGCGGTGGGCGGGCGCCCGCTGGCCATCACCGACAACCTCAACTTCGGCAATCCGGAGAAGCCCGAGGTGATGGGCCAGCTCGTCGGCTGCCTCAAGGGCATCGGCGAGGCCTGCCTCGCCCTCGACTTCCCCGTCGTGTCCGGCAACGTCTCGCTCTACAACGAGACCAACGGCGTCGGCATCCTGCCGACCCCGACCATCGGCGGCGTCGGCGTCCTCGACGACATCGAGCGCCACGCCACCCTCTCGCTCAAGCGCGAGGGCGACGTACTGGTGCTGATCGGGCGCACGCAAGGGTGGCTCGGCCAGTCGCTCTACCTTTCGGAGATCGCCGGCCGCGAGGAAGGCGCCCCGCCGCCCGTCGATCTCGCCACCGAGCGCAAGGCCGGCGACTTCGTGCGCAGCCTCATTCTTTCCGGCCTCGCCGACACCGTCCACGACCTCTCCGACGGCGGCCTCGCGGTCGCGGTCGCCGAGATGGCGATGGCCGGCGGGATCGGCGCGACGCTCCCCGCGGTGCCGGACGGCGCGCTGCCGCCCCACGCCTACCTGTTCGGCGAGGACCAGGGGCGCTACCTGATCGCACTCCCGGCGGAAGCGGCGGCCGACCTCCTCTACAGCGCCTCGGCCCAGGGGATCGATGCCGCGACAATCGGCATCGTCGGCGGCGACGGCTTGGTGCTGCCGGGCGAGGAGAGCATATCGGTGGCCGATCTGAAGGCCGCCCACGAGGACTGGTTCCCGGCCTACATGGCGAGCCAGCCGGCCGCCCCGGCCGCCTGACGAGAACGGGAGAGACCCCATGCCGATGGATGCGCGCGAGATCGAGTCGATGATCCGCGAGGCGCTGCCCGATGCCCATGTCGAGATCAAGGATCTCGCCGGCGACGGCGACCACTACGCCGCGACCGTCATCTCCACCGCCTTCAAGGGCAAGACCCGCGTCGCCCAGCATCAGATGGTCTACGGCGCGCTCCAGGGGCGCATGGGCGGCGTGCTCCACGCCCTTGCGCTGACCACGGGCGTCCCCCAGGATTAGGGCATCCACCGAACGAAGCGGGTCGCCCCGATGGACCGGCCGAGCCTCTACGACGACGACATCGTGACCTGGGCCGAGGAGCAGGCGGCTGCTCTGCGCGCGCTCGGCGCGCGCAGCGATCTGTCCGATGCGGTCGATTGGGAGAATGTCGCCGAGGAGATCGAGAGCGTGGGGCGTTCACAGATCCACGCGGTCGAGGGCCTGCTCACGCAGCTTCTGGCGCATCTTCTCAAGCAGGCTTCTGCGCCGATGGCGCGCCCCAGCCTGCATTGGCGCCAGGAGACGATGACGTTCCATCTTGCCGCGCGTGCTCGATATGAGAAGGCGATGCGCCAGCGTATCAGGATGGATGATGTGTGGAGACTTGCACAGGCGCACGCCGAATCCGCGTTGATCGCTTACGGTGATGCCCTTCTCCCGCGTCTGCCGAAGACCTGTCCGCTTTCACTCGATGAGCTGTTGGCCGATGTGCTCGATATCGACGCAGCACTCGTCCGGCTAGCGGGGGCTACTGGCTTGGCCGAACCCCGATAGTACCCTTCCGACAACCAAAGCCTAAACCAACTACTTTGAATAGGAACCAAGCGATGACCGACACCAACACCACCATCCAGAACGAGATCGCGTCGCAGGACGTCGTCGTGTTCATGAAGGGCACGCCGCAGTTTCCGATGTGCGGCTTCTCGGGGCAGGTCGTGCAGATCCTCAACTACCTCGGCGTGCCGTTCAAGGGCGTGAACGTGCTCGACGACATGGGCATCCGCGAGGGCATCAAGGCCTTCTCCAACTGGCCGACCATCCCGCAGATCTACGTGAAGGGTGAGTTCGTCGGCGGCTGCGACATCGCCCGCGAGATGTTCCAGTCGGGCGAACTCCAGCAGTTCCTGTCCGAGAAGGGCGTGCCGGTGAAGTCGGCCGCCTGAACTCTTCTCCTTCGCGAACGCTTGTCTCCCGGGTCGGCCCGGGAGGCTTCCATGTACGACGTGATCATCGTGGGCGGCGGCCCGGCCGGGCTCAACGCCGCCCTGATCCTAGGGCGCGCCCGCCGCCGCGTCCTGATCTGCGATGCGGGCCGACCCCGCAACGCCAACACCCCGGCGACCTGGGGCCTGTTCACCCGCGACGGCACGCCGCCCGCCGAGTTGCGGGCGCAAGCACGGGCCGATCTTTCCCGCTACGACACCGTCGAGCATCGCGAGATCGAGGTGACCGGCGCCTCCCGCGACGGGGACGGCTTTTCCGTCCGCCTCGCCGACGGGCGCATTGCGCGCTCCAAGCGGATGATCCTCGCCACCGGCCTGCGCCAGGACCTGCCGCCGGTCGCCGGCTTCGACACCTATTGGGGCACGGGCGTCCATTCCTGCCCCTATTGCGACGGCTACGAGGTGCGCGACCGGCCGCTCGCCATCTACGGGCGAGGGCACGACGGCTGCGGACTCGCCCTCGAACTGACGGGGTGGAGCCGCGATATCACTCTCTGCACCGACGGCCCCGACGGCGACCTCTCGGACAAGGACCGGGCGCGGCTGGCCCGCAACCGTATTCGTGTGGTCGAAGCGGCGGTCGAGCGGCTCGACGGCGACGGTGCCCGCCCGCACCGCCTGCATTTCCGCGACGGCACGGACATCCCCTGCGCCGCCCTGTTCGTGATGCCGTTCGCCTGCAGCCCCTCCCCGCTCGTCACCGAACTCGGCTGCGAACTCGACGAGACCCGCAGCGTCGTCCCGACCCGCGACTACGAGCGCACCAACGTGCCGGGCCTGTTCGTTGCGGGCGACGCCTCGCGCCGTGTCCAGTTCGCGGTGGTGGCGGCCGCGGAGGGCGCGATGGCGGCCTTCGCCATCAACACCGAGATCATTGCGGAGACGACGTGCTGAGGCACCGTGACCAACGCCGCCCACGAGCGTTGACCGCACGAAGCCTTGTGGAGCTCCGATGACACCGACGACCCATCCCGACCCCGTCCGCGTCGCCGTGGCCTGCGGCTGCACCCTCGGGGAGGAGGTTCTGTGGGATGCCCGCGACGCCTCGCTGCTCTGGGTCGATATCGAGAACCCGGCGATCTGGCGGCATTGGACGGAAAGCGGGGAGACGAAGCGTCTCGCGCTCGACGAGAAGCTGAGCTTCGCCCTGCCGACGCCGAACCCGCAGACCGTGGTGGCGGGCTTCCGCTCGGGCGTGGCGGCCCTGAATCTCGTGGACGGCACGCGCCGCCCCATCGTCCGCCCCGACGATGCCTCCGTCGGCAACCGCCTCAACAGCGGCAATGTCGGCCCCGACGGACATCTCTATTTCGGCAGCATGGACGACGCGGAGGAGGCGGCGACCGGCAGCTTTCATCGCTGGGACGGACGGCGGCTCCTGACCTTCGGAGGCGATGCCGCGGTGACGAACGGCCCCGTCGCGAGCCCGGACGGGCGGCACCTCTACACCATCGACACCGCGCGGGGGATCGTGCGCCGCCACACCCTCGACGGCGACGCCATCGGCGCCCCGGAGCCGCTGATCCGCTTCGAGGACGGCTGGGGCAAGCCCGACGGCCTGACGCTCGACGCCGAGGGCCATCTCTGGATCTGCCATTACGGCGCCTCGCGCATCACCCGCTTCCGCCCCGACGGCACGGTCGAGCGGGTCGTGCCGATCCCAACGGCCCTGGTGACGAAATGCGCCTTCGGCGGGCCGGACCTCACCACGCTCTACGTCACGACCTGCCTGCGCGGGCGCGATCCGGCCATCGATCCGATGGCCGGCCACCTGTTTCGGGTGGAGACCTCGTTCAAGGGCCTCCCGGCGCGGCTCTACGAGTTGCCGCTCCCTTAAAAATCAGCCGTGGCAGGTGCAGCCGGCGTGGTCGCAGCCGTCCTTCTCGGGATGGCCGTCGGCGCAGGCGTCGCAGCAGAACGCCTTCTCGTCGCGCTTCACCGCACCTTCCAGCGAGACCACGCAGACGCAGTCCGGGCAGGCGCACTTCACCATCTCGACGTTCACGCTGGTCATCATCGGCCCCTTGAGAAGAATCGTTCTGCAAACCGGCGCAGGCCGGCACGGAACGATCTTCGTTCCGGTCGAGGCGAAGCGCAATCGCCTACGGCCAAGATCGAACAAATGTTGCCTTTAGGGCGCGGGTTCGAGGCTCAGGCCCCACCGGCGAGAAGCTGCGACACGCGCGCGGCCAACTCCGCCGACGCGAACGGCTTCTGCATCACCGGCAGGTCGTTGGGGATCGGCACGGCCTCCGCGTGGCCGGTGAGCAGCAGCACGGGCACGCCCTCAAAACGGCTGCGGATCGCGGCGGCGAGTTCGACGCCGGTCATGCCGGGCATGGCGAGGTCGGCAACCACGAGGTCGAAGGCGCCGCCCTCCTCCATCATCGCGAGCGCGGTGCGCCCGTCCTTGGCTTCGGTCTCGGTGTAGCCGAAATCGCTGAGGAAGGAGGCCGTCACGTGGCGCACCTCCGGGTCGTCGTCGACGACGAGGATGCGGGCCGGCGCCGTGGCGGTGGCCACCTCCGGCGCGGATTCGGCGGCATCCGTCTCGGGCGCACCTTCAGCCTGCGGCAGGGCGAGTTCGATCCGGGTGCCGACGCCCACCTCGCTGGTGATGCGAAGCCGCCCGCCCGCCTGCTGGGCGAGGCCGAACACCATGGCGAGGCCGAGGCCCGTGCCCTGCCCCACCGCCTTCGTCGTGAAGAACGGCTCACAGACCCGTTCCAGCAGTTCGGGCGGGATGCCGGTGCCCTCGTCGGCCACCGTGACGACGGCGTAGGTGCCGGGCTTGAGGTCGGGATCGTCGGCGATGTGGGCGCGGCGCGTCGCGATCGTCACGCGTCCGCCGTCCGGCATGGCGTCGCGGGCGTTGATGCAGAGGTTGAGCACCGCCAGTTCGAGTTGGTCGGGATCGACCAGGGCTTGCGGCGTGTCGGGGTCGAGGTCGCGCACGACGGAGACGAGGCTGCCGAGGCTCGATCCGAACAGGGCGCTCATGCCCTCGATCAGCGCATTCGTATCGACGGGCTTCGCCTTCAGGTCGTTGGAGCGGCTGAAGCTGAGGAGCCGCTTGGTCAGGGCCGAGCCGCGCTGAGCCGCGCCGGTGGCGTTGTCGACAAGGCGCTTGACCCGCGGCTGGTCGGCGATCTTCGGCCCAACCAGTTCCAGGCTGCCGAGGATGGCGGTGAGCAGGTTGTTGAAGTCGTGGGCGATGCCTCCGGCCAAAGTGCCGAGCGCCTGCATCTTGTCGGATTGGCGAAGGCGAGCCTCCAGGCTCTTCTGCTCGGTGACGTCGCGCTCGATCGTGGCGAGGTGAGTCACCTCCCCGCTGAGCCCCCGGATCGGCACGCGGATGACGTGCGACCAGCGCTCGGCCCCGAGCACGCCGCGGGCGATCACCGTCGAGCCGGCCTCGCCGGTTGCGACCGCGCGGGCGTCGGCGGCCTCCGCCTCCCTGGCCTCGGGCGTGTCGGCCAGCGCGGCCTCGGTGCGGCCGAGGCTCGGCTCGATCTCGGCGCCCATCAGCGCCGCCTTGCGGGCGTTGAGGCGTACGAAGCGACCGCCCGCATCCTTGAACGAGATCGCCTCCTCGGCGTGATCCAGCAGGCCGCGCAGCAGGGCGCGCTCGGTGGCGAGGTCGCGGCCGAGGCGGTGGCGTTCGTAGGCGTTGCGCACGGTGGCGCGCAGCAGCGTCGGGTCCCACGGCTTGGCGACGTAGCCGATGATGCCGCCGCGGTTGAGCGCCGCGATCACCGCCGAGATGTCGGCGTAGCCGGTGAGCAGGATCGCCTGCGCCTCGTGGAACAGGCGCGCTTCGGCGAGGAGCGCGTCGCCGGTCATGCCCGGCATGCGCTGATCCGAGACGACGACGGCGATGTCGGGCTCGTCGCGTAGGATGCCGAGGGCTTCCTCGGGCTTGGCCGAGGTGATGACCCGGTACTCGTCCTCGAACAGGTCTTCGAGGGCGATCAGGATGTCCGGCTCGTCATCGACGGCCAGGATCGTGCCTCTGCTCATGCCGCTGCCGACTGCCTCGGGATGCCGATGACGAAGCTTGCGCCCCCACCCGGCGCCGTCTCCACGGTCAGCGAGCCGCTATGCGCCTGAACGACGCTGTAGGCAATCGCCAAGCCGAGCCCGGTGCCCGATCCGACCGGCTTCGTCGTGAAGAACGGCTCGAAGATTTTTTCGCGCAACGCGTCAGGAATCCCAGGCCCCGTGTCGCTGATGCGGATCGTGTCGGTCTCCTCGTCGGAGGCGGTCGCGATCGTGATGGTGCCGTCTCCGGGGATCGCGTCGGCGGCGTTGCCGAGGATGTTCATCACCACCTGATTGAGGAGCGCGGGCGTGCAGTGGATCTCCGCCCGCCCGGCGAAGTCGCGCCGGACGGCGATGCGGGTGCCGAGCTTGTGCTGGATCAGCGCCAGCACCGTCTCGATCGCCTCCGGCACGTTGACGAGGCCGCGCTCGCCTTCGTCGAGCCGCGAGAATTTTCGCAGGTTCAGCACCAGGTCCTGGATGCGGGTGAGACCGAGCCGCATGGAGCCGACGCGGTCGCGGGCCTTGGTGAGCGCGCGGGCACTGTCGGACGCTTCCGGGGCCGGCAGTTCGCCCAGGATGCGCTCGACGGTGCCCTGATGCGCCAGGATGAAGGCGAGCGGATTGTTGATCTCGTGGGCGATGCCCGCGACCAACTCGCCGAGCGAGGCCATCTTGGCGGCCTGGACGAGCTTGGCCTGCGCCTCGGTCAGCTTGCGGTTGGCGTCCTCCAGATCGCTGTTGGCCTGCTGGAGCGCATCGGCGAGCGCGGCGCGGGCGGCGGCGGCTTCGGCCTCGGCGCGGGCGCGCCCGATCTCCCGCTCCCGGTCACCGAATTCGCCGGAGATGCGGCGGTTGTCCTCCTCCAGCAGGCGACGGCGCACGAGGCCGCGCACCCGCATCGCCAGCACCTCGCCGTCGGCCTTCGACACCACGTCGTCGGCGCCCGCGGCGAAGGCGGCGACCAGCAGGCTCTTGTCGGGCTTGGCCCCGGCCATGCCGATCAGCGGGAAGCCCGCGCCGCCGGCCTCTCCCTGCGTGAGGCGGCGCGCGCCGATCTCGGTGCAAAGCGCGATGCCGTCATAGGGGCTGCCGACGAGGTCGAGGGTGACGCAGTCGAAGCTCGCCCCCGGCTCGTCCAGCGCCGCGAGCGCTGCGGCCTGATCGGCGGCGGCGACCACGGTGTGGCCCTCCTGCGAGAGCAGACCGGTGAAGAAGGCGCGGTAGGTGGCGCTGCCGTCCACGATCAGCACCCGGCCGCGGCGGAAGGCGGCGCCGGACGGGCCTTCCGCGGCGCCGCTCTTGCGCTCGCGCAGCAGGGCGCGGATGCGCAGCACCAAGAGATCGCGGTCGGCGGATTTCTCGACATAGGCGTCGGCGCCGCTCTCGAAGCCGTGGCGCTCGCCGTCCCGCGCACTCGTCAGCATCACGACGGGCAGGGCGCGGGTGCGCAGCGACAGCCGCATCTGCCGGGTGAACTCGTCGCCGTTCATGCCCGGCAGGTGATGGTCGGCCACCACGAGATCGGGCAGGTCGGTGTTGAGGAGATCGAGCGCCGCTTCCGCCGTCGCGCAGCGCTGCACGGAGAACCCTTGGGCTTCGAGCTGCAGCCGCAGTTCCAGCGCCTGGGTCTCGGAATCCTCCACCAGCAGCAGGCGGTGCTCGCGGAGCCCCGCCTCGGATACGCCCGCGCTCATCCCAGCGCTCATGCCGGCCTCCCCTGCGCGAGGCGAAGGAGATGCGATGCGACCTGTTCGAGCGGCAGCACCCGCGAGGCCGCCGAAAGCCGCACGGCGGCGGCCGGCATCCCGTAGACGACCGCGGAACTCTCGTGCTCGGCCACCGTCGCGGCGCCGGCCTTGCGCATGTCGAGAAGGCCGGTGGCGCCGTCCTCGCCCATGCCGGTCAGCAGCACGCCGATCCCCTGCGGGCCAACTTGGCGGGCGACCGAGGCGAACAGCACGGTGGCCGCCGGGCGCTGGCCGCCGACCGGGGCGGCGTCGCTCACGCGCAGCAGGTTGTTGGCGCCGAGTTCGAGATGCCGGTCGCCCGGTGCGACGTAGACGCGGGCCGCGCTCATGATCTCGCCGTCGCGGGCGAGCCCCACGGGGAGCGCCACCACGCCGTCGAGCCAACTTGCGAACCCCTCCATGAAGGCCGCGCCCATATGCTGGACGAGCAGGATCGGCAGCGGGAAGTCGGCGGACAGGCCGCCGATCACCTTGGCCAAGGCGGGCGGTCCTCCCGTCGAGGCCGCGATGGCGAGTACGCTCGGGGCGGCCGAGATCGGCTCGAACAGGGCCGGCATCTCGCTGGGAGGTGCGGTCTTGCGGGCGGCCCATTCGGCACCGATCGGGCGGCGGCGGATGACCGGCACGGCGGCCATGATGCGCAACTGCGTGCAGATCTGGCCGGCGACGGCGTCGTAGCCGTCGTTCGTCGTCGCCACCGGCTTCTCGACCACCGACAGGGCGCCGGCGCGCAGCGCGTTCATCGAGATCTTGAGCGAGGAATCCTCGACCGAATCGGCGATGACGACGATCGGCGTCGGCCGGTCGGCCATGATCCGGCGGGTGGTCTCCAGCCCGTCGATGCCGGGCAGGCGGATGTCCATCGAGATCACGTCGGGCCGCACGGTGTCGATGGCGGCCAGAGCCGCCTCGCCGGACTCGACCGCACCCGCGAGTTCGAGGCGTGGATCGCGGCTGATGATGTGGGTGAGCAGGGTGCGGACGACGAGCGAATCCTCGACCACCAGCACGCGCACGCGCCCCTTGGGCGCTAGAGAACCGCTTCCCCCGCTCACAGCAACTGACCGATGGTGTCCAGGAGCTCGCGCTGGTCGAATTTCTGCTTCGTGAGGTAGGCGTCGGCTCCGAGTTCGAGACCGCGGGCGACGTCCGCCTCGTCCCCGCGTGAGGTCATCAGCACGACGGGCAGGCGCCTGAACTCCTCCTCCCGGCGCAGTGCCTCGACGAGGCCGAACCCGTCGAGGCGCGGCATCTCGACGTCGGCCACGACGCAATCGACCGGCTCGATGCGCGCCCGCAGGCGGTCGAGCGCCTCCTGCCCATCGACGCAGACGATGACGCGGTAGCCCGCCGCTTCCAAGATGCTCTTCTCCAGGGTGCGGGTCGTGATGGAGTCATCGACAACGAGAATCGTCGAACGCCGCGTCTCCGCCATCGTTCCGTCGGCCGGATTGTATGGTTTCGTACGTTCATGGGAAGGCCTCGGGCCTGCATGGCCGAGCCGCGCGATGAGGCCGTCGGGGTCGAGCACCAGGGCCGGGGTGTCGGTGCCGAGCACCACCGTGCCGGTGACGAGCGCCGGATCGACGCCGAAGGGCGGGGCCGGCAGCACGAGGAGGCGGCGCACGTCGTGCAGTCGCTCGACGGTGACGACGCAACGGCCCAACGCCCCGCGCAACCGTAGGGCCGGCATCGTGGCCGATTCCCGCGCGGCCTCGGGTACGCCGAGCAGGGCAGAGAGCGAGGCGACGGGCAGCGTCGAGCCGGCGCGCTCGTCGTCGCCCTCGACCGGGACGACCGGACGGCCCGCCACGGTCTCCAGCGCGTCCGGGTCGAGCCGGGTCAGCGCCTCGACGGCGCCGCTCGGCAGGGCGTAGCGGGCGCCGCCGGCTTCCACGACCACCACCGGCCGCCTTGCGGCGGAGAGCGGGAGCGTCAGGATCAGCGAGGTGCCGTGCGGCGTGCGCGGCGCGAGCCTGACCTGCCCGTGCAGGGCGCGGGCGACTTCCGCCACGACCGAGAGGCCCATGCCGCGGCCCGACAGGGCGTCCACCGTGCCCGCGGTGGAGAAGCCCGGCTCGAACGGCAGCGCCAGCAGCGCTTCCGGGTCGGGCTGCGCGTCGGCGGCGAGCAGGCCGCGCTGGCGGGCGGTGGCTTCGATGGCCGAAAGATCGGGCCCGCGGCCGTCGTCGTGGATGCCGAGCAGGAGCCGCCCGCCCTGCGCCTCGACGCTGAGCAGGATCGAGAGCGCGGGCGGCTTGCCGGCGCGGCGGCGCGTCTCCGGCGGCTCGGCGCCGTGGCTGAGCGCGTTGCGGAGGGCATGCAGCACCGGGTCCTTGAGCGATTGGAGCATGGCGCGCTCCACCGGCAGATCGAGGCCGCGGGCGCTCACCTCGACGTCGCGCCCCTCGGCGCGGGCGAGGTCGCGCACCATGCGCGCCAGCCCGCCGAACACGGTCTCGGCCGGGACCAGGGCAAGGCGCTCGGCCTCTTCCCGCACGCGCGCGGCGGCGGTCTCGACGGCGAGGTTGGCGGCTCTCGAGCCCAGCGCGAGGTCGGAGGCCTCGCGGGCCAGCGCACCGAGCCCGGCTTCGATGTCGGCGAGGGCCCGGCGCAGGGCCGTGGCGTCGGCGAGATTCCCGGCCTGGCCGGGGCGTTGCGCGAGTTCGGTGCGGCGGCGCAGGTCGCGCAGTTGGGCGGTGAGCCGGGTCGCGCGCTCGGCGCTCGCGGTCTGGCTCGGCAGGGCGGCCCAGAGGCCGTGGCTCGCCCGCGTCAGCGCCTCGACGGCGGCGGCCGGCACGCGCAGGACGGCGAGCGAGGGATCGCCCGCCGGCTCCGCCACGGGAGTCGAAGGAGTGGGCGGCGGGGCGGGGGCCGGCTCGGGCTCCGCGGCGGGTTTGGGGGCGGCGGGGTCGAGGCAGGCGGCCAGCGCCGCGAGCGCGTCGTCCGGCATCGCCGCCGCGCCGCCTGCGGCGACGAACGCCTCGATGCGGTCGAGCGCGAGATGGGTCGCGGCGCGCGCCTCCCGGTCGAGGGGATGCTGGCCGGTATTGATGCGCTCGAACAGGGCTTCCAGCTGATGCGCCACCGCCTCGACCGGCGGCAGATCGACGGCACGCGCCGCACCCTTCAGGCTGTGGGCGCGGCGGAACACGTCGTGCCAATCGACGCCGCCCTCGGCGGCGAGCGCGGCGCGAATCGCTTCGAGATGCTCGCGGTGCTCGACCTCGAAGGCGGCGAGCAGCAGTTGGCGGATGTCCATCCGAGCCGCTTCAGAGCCGGTAGCGCTCGGCCAAAGCCATCAGCCCCTGGGCGAGTTCGGTGAGGTTGGCCGACGCCGTCTCGACCTCGCGGGTGCCGGCGGCGGTCTGCTGGCTCGCCTGCCGGATGTTCTGGAGCGCGCCCATCACCTGCTCGATGCCGAGCTGCTGCTGGTTGGTCGAGGCCACAATCTGCTGGAAGGTCTGGACGCCCTCCTCCACGCGGGCGGCCATCTCCTCGATGGTTCGCACGGTCGAGTCGGTGCGGGTCTTGCCCGCGGCGGCGCGCTTGACCGCCTCCTCCGTCAGCATGACGGACGCGTTGATGCCGCGCTGGATCTCGCCGAGGATGCCGCGCACCTGCACGGTCGCCTGCTTGGCCTGATCGGCCAGAAGCTTCATCTCCGAGGCGACGACGGCGAAGCTGCGGCCCTCCTCGCCGGCCGCGGCCGCCTCGATGGCGGCGTTGAGGGCGAGCAGGTGGGTGCGCTCCGAGATGTCGTTGACCGTGACGATGATCTCGCCGATCGCCTGCGTCTTTTCGCTTAAGCTCACGATGTTGCCGGCGACCGCCTCGCCCTGCTCGCGGATCGAGTCCATCGCCTTGGCGGTATCGGTCGCGGCGCGCAGGCCCGAGCGGGCGGTCTGCGCGGCCGCCTGGGCGGTGGCGATGACTTCGCTCGCGCGCTTCGAGATCTGCGCGCCCGAATGGGTGATCTCGTCCACCGTCGCGGCCGTTTCCTGCACGGCGGCGAACTGCTCCTCGACGCTGGCGGCCTGCTCCTGGGCCGAGGCGCGGATTTCGGCCGCCGCCGCGTTGAGGTCGGTGGTGGCGGCGCGGTTGGTGCGGGCGAGGTCGGCGAGCCCCGCCGCCATGCCGTTCAGCGTCGCGCCCAGCCGCCCGATCTCGTCCTGGCCGGTGCGCTCCAGCCGGCCGGTGAGGTCGCCCGCGCCGATGCGCTCGACGAAGCGCATGACGTTCTCCAGCGGGCGCACCACGGCGCGGCTGATCAGGATGGTGACGAGGATCGACAGGATCACCGAGGCAATCACCGTGATGGCGATCGACAGGCGGCTCGCCTCGTAGACCTCGCGCACGCTCTTCTGGCCGACGCCGATCACGCCGTCGAGCGCGGTGCGGGCGTTGCCGATGCTGCGCAGGAGGCCGTCGTGCAGGCGGTTGATCTCGTCGTTGCGGCCCTCGACGGTGGCGATGTCCTTGGCGTTGACCGCCTGGAGCTGCACTTCGCTCGCGGTGCGGACCTGTCGGAAGCTCTCGCTCACCTCGTCGATGACGCTGCCGAAGCGAATCCAGGCGGTGGCGCGCTCCGGCGAGATCGAGGCGGCGCGGTATTCCTTCACCTCCGCCGCGATGATGTTCAGCAGGCGCTCCAGCTCGGTGGCGTTCTGGCGCCAGCCGCCGAGATAGTCGTCCTGCTGCTGCCGCGGCGCCGAGCCTTGCGACGAGGTCAGCACCGCGATTACCGCGTTGCGGCGGACCAGCCCCATGTTGCGCGAGACGTTGCCGAGGTCGTCGAGCTGGCGCAGCACGCCGATGTCGCGACTGACGATGGTGTCGGTCATGTCGCGCACGGTCGCGATCTGGCGCAGGGCGTAGGCGCCGAGCAGCGCCACGATCAGGCTCGCGGCGACGAAGCCGAAGAGGATGCGTTTTCCGATCGAGAGCGACACGGGCGTTCGATGACTCCGGTGCGGGGCCGGCTCGGGGGCCGGGCCGTCAGGTGAGGAAGCGGGCCAGCAGCGCCGGCAGGTCGAGGATCGAGAAGCCGTCGCGGACATCGCCGGTCCGGTCGGAGCCCGGCGGGACATAGCCCAGAAGCGGGCCGTCTCCCAGAGAGTCGGCGGGCCGTGCTTCGATGCGGGCGATGCCGACGACGCGCTCTACTGCCAACGCCATCGCCGGCTCCTGCGCCCGCAGCCGCACGAGGTGGCCGTCCTCCGCCCCAGTTCCGAGCCCGAGGCAGGCGGAAAGGTCGAGCACGCTGACGATGGTGCCGGACATGGCGCAGATGCCGCGCAACGTCGTCGGCGCGCCGGGCAGGGCCGTGCAGGGCGGCAGCGGCGTCACCCCCGCGACGGCAGTGAGCGGCAGGCCGACGCGCTCGGAGCCGCAGGCGCAGACGAGGAAGCCTTCGGTCGCGACCGTGCGCTCGGCCTCAGGAGAGCGGGCGGCGAGCGCCGCCGCGCGGGCGTCGAGCAAGGTGTCGCGCTGTGCTTCCAGGGCGGCCCTCATGCGGCGGGCCCGCTCGTGAGGAGCGCCCGCGCGTTCTCGGCCAGGCGATGGGCGCTCACGCCGTCTCCTTCGGGCAGGATCGTCTCGGGCGCCAGTCCTTGCGCGAGGCGCAGCGCGTTGTCGAGGGCGCGGGCGGCCTCCTCCCGCCGCCCGTGCCGGGCGAGCAGCAGGCCGAGCTGGTAATGCGCCATGACGAAGCCGCGGTCGAGGAAGAGCGCGCCGCGCAAAGCCCGTTCGGCCTCCGCCTCGCGGCCGAGATCGAGCGCGAGCAGGCCTTCGTAGTAGCGCAGGCCCGGATCGGTGCCGCGCCCGCCGATTTCGTCCTGGATGAGCCGCCACGCCCGAGCCGTCTCACCCGCATCGGCGAGCCGCCGGATTTCTTCCAGCAGGTCGGCCGCTGCCGGTGCCTCGCCGGCTGGGACCGGCTGTGTCGCCTCCCGGGCGGCCGGCGGCGGGGGCGGCGGTTCGGGTGGCGTCGGTGGCACGAAGGCGGGCGGGGCCTCCGGCGTCCACGGCAGGAACGGCTGCGGCGCGGGCGCCGGCTCGCCGACTTCCGTGCCCGCCGGGCGGTAGGCGACGGTGCCGGGCAGCGCCACCGGCTCCAGCCATTGCGCGAAGGCCGGGTTGGGCTCGGCGTGGCCGATCAGCAGCCAGCCGCCGGGTTGCAGCCGCTGGCCGAGCGCCCGGACGATCCCGTTCACGTGCTCGGTATGGAAGTAGATCAACACGTTGCGGCACAGGATCAGGTCGAAGGCCGGCCCGAGCGCCGGGGACGCGCCGTCGATCAGCGTGAGCAGGTTGTGGCGCTCGAACCGGACCATGCGGCGATAGATCGGGCGCAGCGCGTAGGAGCCGTGCGGGCGTCCGGGCCGGGCCGGCATGTGCCGGAACCAGCGCAGGCGGTCGGGCTCGTCGAGTGTGCGGAGAGCCCACGGGCCGAACTCCGCGCTGCGGGCTGTGGCGAGCGCCTCCACGCTGAGATCGGTGCCGAGGATCGTCACCGACCACTCGGGGAGCGCCTCGCCGAGCAGGTCGCGCACGAGGATCGCCAACGAGTAGGGTTCGGCACCGGTCGAGCAGCCCGCGCTCCAGATCCGCAAGGTGCGGATGTCGGCACGCGCCGCGATCAGGTCGGGCAGGATGCGGGCGCGCAGGGCCTCGAACTGCTCGGCGTAGCGGAAGAAGAAGGTCTCGCCGATGGTGATCTCGGCTTCCAGCGCCGCCCACTCGTCGCGCCCGCCGGGGTCTTCGAGCCGGGCGAGGTAGGCGGTGCAGTCGGGCAAGCCGCAGATTTTCAGCCTCCGCCGCACCCGGTCGTGCAGCAGGTCGTCCTTGTCGGCGTAGTAGCTGTGGCCGGTCCGCGCGATCACCCGCTCCTTGAGCGCGGCAAAACCCGGATCGTCGGCGAAAGTCGCGGCGCGGCGCACGCGTTCGGGCGGGCGCGTCACGCGGGTCGGGCAGCCTCGAGCGTGCCGAACCGGGCGAGCCGCTGCCGCGCGCTCGTTGCGAAGGCGTCGAGCCGCGCCCGCTCCTCGAGCGTCAGGACGCGGTCGAGCGACAGCAGGTGGACGAGATTCTGGCCGTGGGCGAACTCGGCGACGACGCAGCCGTTCAGGCTGCGCGCCGGATCGACCGGCTTGAGGCTGCCCCTCGCGACGGTCACGACATCGAGCGCCCGGTCCACCAGCAGGCCGAGCGGGCGGGCACGGGCCAGCACGATATGGCGATAGGGATCGTCCGCGCCCGCCGCGTCGCGCAGGCCGAACAGCACGGCGAGGTCCACCACCGGCACCGGCTCGCCGCCGAGATCGAGCAGCCCCGCCACCGGCCCGCCGACGGTCGGCGGCGAGTGCAGGCGCGGCAGCGGCAGGATTTCGCGGATGTCGGCCTGCAGCAGGGCGCAGGGCGTGCCGGCCACGTCCACAATGAGATGGGCCGCGCCCGCCGCCATGCCTCGTCCCCCGGAATCAAAAGCGCCGGCCGCCCCGAGGAGCGGTCCGGCACGGGTTGTAGAGCAAGGGCCGCGACCCGGATACGCGTCGCGCCCCGCGGGCTCAGGCGACCTTCTGGCGCGAGCGCGACGGCTTCGCGGTCTGCGGCTCGGGCTCCGGCTCCTCGATGCGGCCGCCGGGGCGGCCCAGGCCGATCGACTTGGCGAGCGCCGAGCGCTGCGCGGCGTAGTTCGGGGCGACCATCGGGTAATCGTTCGGCAGGTTGTAGCGCTGGCGATACGAGTACGGGTCGAGACCGTGGGTGCCGAGATGGCGCTTGAGGGTCTTGTAGGGCTTGCCGTCGATGAAGCTGATGATCGCGTCCGGGGTCACGGACTTGCGGACCTGGCCCGGGGTCGGCTTCTCGACCGCTTCCTCGGCCGGGGCCGCCGCCGCAGTCGCGCCGCCGAGCCCGGTCAAGGCTGCGTGAACGTTGATGATCAGGCCGGGAAGCTCGGAAGCGGGCACTGAGTTGTTCGACACGTAGGAGGAGACGATGTCACTCGCCAATTCCACGAAGTCGTTGAACGATTTCTGACTCTCTTCCGTCATCCTGCTTGTCCGCTCCTTGGGCCCCTCGGTCGCCAAGATCATACGGGTCGCACGAAGACGCAAGGGAGCAATTTAAAAAACTACGTTTGCGTTGTGGGTTATTGGGACCAAAACACTCAAGTCGAGAGACCGGAGGGAGCGTAATCCGTCAAATGGAAGACACTGCGATCCTGTCCGAGCGAGGCCGGGTAACGAAGCAGGGACTCAGACGGCCGGGCGCGGGGTGCCGAAGCGGCCGTAGCGCAGCGCGAGGGTCGGCAGGATCAGGAGGTTGAGCACCGTCGAGGTGACGAGGCCGCCGAGGATCACGAGCGCCATCGGCCCCTCGATCTCGCGGCCGGGCTCGCCCGCCCCGAGCGCCAGCGGCAGCAGGCCGAGGCCCGTCACCAGCGAGGTCATCAGGATCGGCACGAGACGATCTGCCGCGCCCTCGATCACCGCCATCCGGCCCCAGGCCCGGCCCTCGACCGCGGTGATGTGCTCGTAATGCGAGACCATCATGATGGTGTTGCGCAGCGAGATGCCGAACAGCGTCACGAAACCGACGATGGAGCCGAGCGAGACCACCGCCCCGGTGGCGGCGACCGCGGCCACGCCGCCGACGAAGGCGAAGGGCAGGTTGACCAGCACGAGGATCAGGTTGCGGGTCGAGCCGGTCACGACGGCGAGCAGCACCACGATGCCGAGCCCGGCCAGCGCCGAATAGGCGATCAGGTCGCGTCGCGCCTTGGCCTGGGCTTCGGCCGCGCCGGCGAAGCTGACATAGACCCCCGGCGGCAGCTTCACCTCCCGCCCGATCTTGCGCCGGGCCGCCTCGACGAAGGAGGCGACGTCGCGCTCCTCGACGTTCGAGGTGATCGTCTGGACGCGCTGCGCGCCGATATGCTGGACGGCGTAGCGCCCGGAGGTCTCGTAGATGTCGGCGACCTGGGCCAGCCGAATGAAGCTGCCGCCGCGCACCCGGATCGGCAGGTCGCCGAGGCTCGACAGGCGGGTGCGGGCGGCCTTTTCGAGGATGACCGTGACGTTGAAGACGGCGTTGCCCTGATAGGTCTGCCCGACCACGTCGCCCTGGTAGGCGGTGCGGACGATCTCCAGAACCTCGACGGCGTCGAGGCCCCAGTGGCGCAGATCGTTGGCGCGGAGCGACACGTTGATCTGCGGGAGACCTGCGGGCGAGACCACCTGCACGTCGGCGGCACCCCGCACCTCGGCGAGTTCGCGCGCCACGTCGCGGGCGGCGGCCTCGATCGCGGACAAATCGTTGCCGAAGACGTGGACGGCGACCGGGGCGGTGAAGCCCGAGACCGTCTCCTCGATCCGCTCGGTCAGGAAGGTCTTGAGCGAGAAGCCCGCGCCCGGCGTCTTGGCCATCAGCGCGCGGATGCCGGCCTCGGCCCGCTCCTGGCCCGCGCCGTCGAGGCCCGCGGTGAGGTCGATGTGGATCTCGCTGTAATGCGTGCCGCCGACATCGTAGCCGGCCTCCGCCCGCCCGACCTGCTGGGCGACGGCGCGCACGCCGGGCACCTCCTTCAGCGCCTGCGTGATGTGCCCTCCGAGCCGCAGCGACTGCTCCAGCGAGGTGCCGGGGGCGGCGGCCATGTGCAGGATCAGGTGGCCCTCCTTCAGATCGGGCAGGAAGGCGCCGCCGAGGAAGGGCACGGTCGCGCCGGCTACGATGACCGATACGAGTCCCAACGCCATGATGCGCTTCGGCGCGCGGTCGATGCGGGTCAGGAGCCGCATATAGGTGGCGCGTGAGGCGCGCATCGGCAGCGGATCGAGGGTCGGCAGGCGCTTGCGCCGCGCCAGCAGCAGGACGGCGAGCGCGGGCGTCAGCGTCAGCGCGACCGCGAGGGAGGCGATGACGGCGAGGATGTAGGTGAGCGCCAGCGGCCCGAACAAGCGGCCGGCCACACCCGTCAGAGCCAGCACCGGCAGGAAGACGAGGAGTACGGCGAGCGTCGCGTAGGCGACCGAGGTGCGAACCTCCATCACGGCGTCGAACACCACCGCTTGGCCGGGCAATGGTGTTTCCAGGCGCCGGTTCTCGCGAAGGCGCCGCACCACGTTCTCGACGCCGATCACCGCGTCGTCCACCACCTCGCCGATGGCGATGGCGAGCCCTCCGAGCGTCATCGCGTTGAGGCTCTCGCCGAGTGCGGCCAGCACCGCGACCGCGGCGATCAGCGAGAGCGGGATCGCCACCGCGCTGATGAGGCTGGTGCGCCAATCGAGCAGGAACAGGAACAGCACGACGATCACGAGGAGCCCGCCGAGCGTGAGCGCCTGGATCACGTGGCCGTTGGCGACCGTGACGAAGTTGGCGGGCCGGAACAGGTCGGCGCGGAGCGTGATGCCCTCGCGCTCCAGGCCCGGCCGCAATTCGGCGAGCGCCGCCTCGACGCGGGCAGTGGCCTCCACCGTGTTGGCGCCGATCTGCGCGCCGACCGAGAGCATCACGCCGGGCACGCCGTCGATTTGCGCCGCGCTGATCGGCGGCTCGGGGGCGTCGCGCACGTCGGCCACGTCGCCGAGCGTCACGCTGGCCCCGCCCTCGTTGACCAGAACCGTGCGGGCGACTTCTTCCGGGGTCAGCGACTGCCCCTCGGTCTGGAGCGCGATGCGCTGGTTCGTCGTATCCACGAAGCCGGCGCCGCGCACGCCGGTCGCCTTGCGGGCGGCGGACAGCACGTCGTTGAGGCCGATGCCGAAGCGGATCAGGTCGCGCGGGCGCACCTGCACCTGAATCGAGCGGATGTCGCCGCCATAGACCAGCACCTCGGCGATGCCGGGCACGGCGAGCAGCCGCAGCCGCAGGCGCCAGTCGGCGACGGTGCGCAGATCGAGCAGCGAGCGCGTCGGCGAGGTGAGGCCGAGGACGAGGACGGTGCCGGTCGAAGAGGTCAGCGCCGTCATGGTCGGCGCCATCACGCCCTGCGGCAGGCGGCTGGCGACGGTGGCGAGGCGCTCGTTCACGAGCTGGCGGGCCCGGTAGATGTCGGTGCCGGTGGTGAAGGTGGTGGTGACGACCGACAGGCCCTGGATCGAGGTGGAGCGCAAGCTTGCGATGCCGGGCAACCCGTTGATCGCCCCCTCGACCGTCTGCGTGACGATGATCTCGACCTGCTCCGGGCTCAGGCCCGGCGCCTCGGTCTGGACCGAGACGGTGGGCGGCGCGAATTCCGGGAAGACGTCGTACTTCGCCTCGTTCAGCGCCATGACGCCGTAGGCGAGCAGCGCGAGGCAGAGCGCCAGCACCACGCCGGGAAAGCGCACCGCGAAGGCGACGAGGGCGGCCTGGGGCCCGGTGTTCGGAGCGGCCGGGGGCACGGCCATCAGTCGTCGTCGTCCATCGGCGCGGGCGCCTGCGCCCTCGCCTCCTCGGACAGCAGCGCCTGCGCGCCGCCGACGACGATCTCGGTTTCTCCGCCGAGATCGCCGACCACGTAGGCATCGGCCGACATCGCGGCGTTCGGCGGCAGCGGGTGGCGGGCGAAGCCGTCCTCGCCGACTTCGCGGTAGAACCACGCCCCGCCCTGCCAATGCACCACCGCGTCCTCCGGCACGAGGATGCCCTGGACCGCGCGGTCGGCGGTGATGAAGGCGAGCGTGCTGAGGCCCGGCAGCAGGCCGCTGTCGCCGGAGACGAGATAGAACAGGCTCACGCCCTGGATGCGCTGGTCGGTGCGGGTGGCGGGCGAGACGTAGCGCAAGGCCACCCGCTCGCTCTGCGGCGGCACCTCGGCGAATGCCGTGTCGGGCCGGCCCTTCAGGGTCTCGCCCGGCGGCAGCGTCACCTGCACGAGGAAATCGACGCGCTCGATCAGGCGCGTCACCACGACGGAGCGCTCGACGATCGCCTTGCCGATCACCGGGCCCCATTCCTGCTGGGCTGTGGCGGCCAGCGTGCGCAACTGGGATTGCGCCGCCGAGAGCGTGGCCTGATCGGTCTGGTAGGTGCCCTCCGCGGTCTCGACCTGCACCTGCGTGGCATAGGCGCCGAGATTGCGCGCGCGCTGGAAGGCGCTCTTCGACACCTCGGCCTTGGCCTGGGCGGTCTGGAGCGCGGCCTGGGCGCTGGCATAGGCGTTGGTGAGTTCAGTAACACGGGCGAGATCGAGGACGCTGCCGTAGGCCTGGATCTCGATGCGGTGGCTGCCCGGCGCGACGCGCCGCGTCTCGACGCCGATGCGCGCGCGCTCGTCGGCATCGAGTTTGACGACGACCCGCCCGTTTTCGAGCGCCGTGCGCTGGACGGGCTTCGCTTCGGCTTTCGACTCGGGCAGGGGCGAGGGCGCGCGGGCGGCGGCGGGCTTCTCGGCGAATCTCGCGAAAAGATCGTCGAGATCGGGCAGGCGGCTCACGAGGCGCGGCTCGAGCGCGAGGACGAGCCCGCCGAGCGCCAGCACGAGGGCGATGACGAGCCAAGCCTGTGAGCTGCCCCGCCCCTTCACCCGCACATCCTCCCACCGACGACCCGGTGCCGTCAGGCTGGATTACCGAATGATCCCGGGTTTGGATACCGAGATTGCCCGTTTCGCGCCGATATCGCGGGCTTTTGCGCGGCTGCGGTAAACGGCTTTCGCCCCGTGTCCCACCCAACCCCTCATCCTGAGGGGGCGGGATCGGATGAGCGACTCAGTTCTTCTTGCGGAACGCGTCGAGGCTGACGACCTCGGCGCTCGCCTCCTTGTCGCCCTTCTCGGCGGCTTCGGGCTTCGCCTTGTCCTTATCCTTGCCGCCGTCCTCGGCCTCCTTCGCCTCGCGGGTGATGGGGAGGGCCGGCACGATCTTCGGGCCGGCGGCGACGGGGGCGAGGCCGGTCCCCTTCGGCTTGATCTCGGCGGGCTCGGAGGCCGCGCCGCGCGGGCCGGGTTTCGGGGCGGCAGCAGGCGCCTCGGCGCTTTCCTCGCCTTCAGCGCCCTCGTTCAGGTCGAACTTGAGCCCGAACTGCACGGAAGGATCGAAGAAGCCGGACAGCGCGTCGTACGGGATCAGCAGCCGCTCCGGCACGCCGGAGAAGGACAGGCCAACCTCGAAGGTATGCTCGGTGACGTTCAGGTCCCAGAACTGGTGCTGCAGGACGATCGTCATCTCCTGCGGATATTTCTCGCGCAGGCGCTGCGACATGCGCACGCCCGGCGCCTCGGTGCGGAAGGAGATGTAGAAGTGGTGCTCGCCCGAGAGCCCCTCGCGGGCCGCGTCGGTCAGCACCTTGCGCACGACGCCGCGCAGGGCATCCTGAACCAGGAGATCGTAACGGATCAGATCTTCGGCCATCGGCGCTCGCTTGTCCGGTCACGGCCGGAGGGCGGCAGCGCCGGGACGTGGAAATTGAGTGGAGGTTTCTGTTGCCAGGTACCTCCGAACCCCGCCTAATCGGTGCTACCCGTTAGGACTTTAGGTCGGTTTTTGGCACCGCTTACGCGGCGACAGCCACCGGAGCAAAGTTGTCGTTGGCAACTATTGCAAAGGCCCGATAACGGCGGAACCATGCCGAGCGAAAGTGCTCCCTTTACGCCCTCGTCGATCCTATTTCGCCCCCGCCGGAACCCAGCATCTCGGCCATGCGGCCATCGGTCCTGGGTTCGGGTGGAGGCGCCGGGTACCGCCCCCGGGTCCGATAGGTTTATTGCGAAGAACGTTTATCGCCATAGCCGGACTTGCGACCGGCAAGGGGAATATAGAGGGGCCGACGGCGGTTTTGAAGAGCGATCCGCGCTCAGACCCGCTCCGCGTTGGAAGCGTGGCCGATTTGCCGCCCTCCGAGGGTGGCGCGAGCGCGCATTCCGGCACCGAATCACCCCCGATCACCCTCGCCGCCGCCTCGCTCGCGTGGTTCGGTCGCATGCTCGGGCTGGTGCTCGTGCCGCTCGTGATCCTCGTCGCCGCGACCTTCATCGCCGGCCCGCTGGTGCGGCTCGTCGGCGATTGGCGCCTCGGGATCGATCCGTTCATGCCGACGCAGCTGCGCCCGCGCCTGCCGCTGGCCGAACTCGCCGCCCGCGGAGTCGTCACCGATGTTCTGCGGCAGGGGGTGATGGCGCTCCTCGTCGTCGGGCTCGCGGCTCTCGCCTGCCGCGGGGCCGGACCGGGGGCGCTCGCTCGGCGGCTCGGGTTCGCGGAGCCGACGCTGCCGCGCGCCTCGACCCGGCGGCTGCTCTGGCTCCTGCCGCTCTGGCCGCTGATCCACATCACTTGGGTCACGGCGACCGCGGCGGCGCTCAACGTCAACTTCGCGCAAGGCGTCCGCATCTCGCCGTTCCTGTCGCCGACGATGGTGACGCTGTGGTTCGCCTTCGCGGTCCTGCTCGCGCCGATCGCCGAGGAGCTGCTCCTGCGCGGCGAGGTCTATGCTCGCGCGAGCAGCTTCCTCGGGCCGGCGGCGACCATCGTGGTCACCGCGCTGATCTTCTGCCTCGCCCATGTCGGACTGGAGCCGGCGCCCCGGAACGCCAGCGCCCTCAACGCGCTAGCCCGGCCGCTGACCCTGCTGCCCCTCGCGCTGACGCTCGGCTGGCTGCGCTGGCGCACCGGCCGGCTCTGGCCCTGCATCCTGCTCCACGCCTGGAGCAACCTCGCGCTGGTCGCCTACCAGCTCGGGCCCGCCCTCTGGCGCTGAGGCGGCTCGCGTCCCCCCGCGCCGGGCCGACCGCCCCCCACGCGATGCCGTGTTCTGCGAGGAGGAGCCTGTCACGGACATCCGGTTGCGTTGACGACGCGCGGGTGAGACGGTAGAGCGCCGAGCCGATAGATCAGAGAGTGCCGCCGATGAATGTTCGCATGACCAGAAAGGAAGCCGATCTATTTATGGCTTTCTTGTCTCCGGCGCGTTCATACTTTGAATTCGGCATGGGGGGCAGCACGATTGCCGCCGCGAAGACCGTGACCGGCCGGCTCTACGCCGTCGAGAGCGACGAGGCCTGGATCGCCAAGGTCGCGGAGACGATCGGCGATTCGGCCGCCGAACGGAAGCTGCTCTACGTCGATATCGGCCCGACCAAGAAATGGGGTGTCCCGACCACGGACATCTGCCGGGACAACTTCCCCAAATATTCCGGCGCCATCGCCGAGAGCGGCATCGACGACTTCGACCTCTGCCTCGTGGACGGCCGGTTCCGCGTCGCCTGCTTCCTCCAGGCGCTGCGCCACCTGCGTCGGGGCTCCGTCGTCGGCATCCACGATTATCGCAGCCGCAGGAAGTACCACGTCGCCGAGCAGTTCGGCCGCATCATCGCCGAGGCCGAGGACCTGACGTTCTTCGTCCACAAGCCCGATCTCGACAAGACCGCTCTGCAGGACGCCCTCGACCGTTACCTCTACGTCCACGATTGATCGCACCCCGACGGCGCCGCGTTTCCCTAGCGCCCCGTCCCGGTTCGGTCATAGAACCGACCTCCGGCTCCGCAGGAGCGTCGGGAGGCAGGCGGTGTCATGCGCGCGTATCACGATCTCCTGACCCGCATCCTCGACGGCGGCACCCGCAAGGAGGACCGCACCGGCACCGGCACGCTCTCGGTGTTCGGCCACCAGATGCGCTTCGACCTCGCCGAGGGCTTCCCCCTCGTCACGACGAAGCAGCTCCATCTGCGCTCGATCATCCACGAGCTGCTGTGGTTCCTGAAGGGCGACACCAACGTTCGGTATCTCCGCGAGAACGGCGTCACGATCTGGGACGAGTGGGCGGACGCGAGCGGCGATCTTGGCCCGGTTTACGGCCGGCAGTGGCGCTCGTGGGAGAAGCCCGGCGGCGGCACGGTCGATCAGATCGCATGGGTGCTCGACGAGATCGCCCGCAACCCCGATTCGCGCCGCCTCGTGGTTTCGGCCTGGAACCCGGCCGACCTCGACAAGATGGCGCTGGCGCCGTGCCACTGCCTGTTCCAGTTCTACGTCGCCGACGGGCGGCTCTCCTGCCAGCTCTATCAGCGCTCGGCCGACGTGTTTCTCGGCGTGCCGTTCAACATCGCAAGCTACGCGCTGCTCACCGCGATGATGGCGCAGGTGACGGGCTATGCGCCGGGCGACTTCGTCCACACCTTCGGCGACGCGCATCTCTACGCGAACCACCTCGATCAGGCCCGGCTCCAACTGTCGCGTGAGCCGAGGCCGCTGCCGAAGCTGCGGCTCACCCCGGAGGTCCGCTCCCTGTTCGACTTCACATTCGCCGACATCGCCATCGAGGACTACGCGCCCCATCCCGCGATCAAGGCGCCGGTGGCGGTCTGATGGCGTCCCGCATCGCCCTCATCGCCGCGGTCGCCCGCAACGGCGTCATCGGCCGCGACAATGGCCTCGTCTGGCGTCTGTCGAGCGACCTCAAGCGCTTTAAGGCGCTGACGCTCGGCAAGCCGATCCTGATGGGCCGCAGGACCTGGGACTCGATCGGCCGGCCGCTGCCCGGACGGCGCAGCCTCGTGCTGACCCGCGACCGTAGCCTCGCTATCCCCGGCGCCGAGATCGTGCATTCCTGGGACGAGGCGGTGGAGGCGGCGGGCGCCGACGAGCTGATGGTGGTGGGCGGTGCCGAGATCTACGCGCTCGCCCTGCCGCATGCCGACCGGCTCCACCTCACCGAGGTCGAGGCGGCGCCCGAGGGGGACGTGCATTTTCCGGATTTCGACCGTTCGCAATTCCACGAGACGCTGCGCGAATCCCATCCGGCGGGGGAGCGCGACGAGTTTCCCTTCCACTTCGTGGATTGGGAGCGCCGGTCAGGCCGTTGAACGAACCGGGGCGCATTGGCCGCAGGGCCCCGGCGGGGTCGGAGCCGGCGGTTGCGGTTGCCATTGACGGCGCCCGCGCCCACCTGCCAGCCTTGACAGGAATGCCCGCGGCCACTCTGGTGCGCGGCGTGTTCCTAGGCTGCGGCAAACGCGTTCTCGCGGCTTGAGAAATTCGTCGCGCCCCATGCGGGGTGCAGCCTGAGCAGGAGTTCACGTCGAGAATGCCTTGGAGCAATCAGAGCGGCGGCGGTGGCGGCCCCTGGGGCCGACCCGGCGGCGGTGGCGGCGGTAACGGCGGCGGTCCCTGGGGTGGCGGGGGCGGCGGCAAGACGCCTCCCGATCTCGAGGATCTGCTCCGGCGCGGACAGGACCGTCTGCGCGGCGTGATGCCCGGCGGCGGCTTCGGCGGCGGCAAGGGCCTCCTGATCGCGGCGGGTCTCGTGGTCGGTGCGTGGCTGCTCACCGGCTTCTACATCGTGAAGCCCAACGAGGTCGGCATCAACACGATCTTCGGGCGCTACACCGGCTCGACCGGCGAGGGCCTGCGCTACAACTTCCCCTATCCGATCGGGACCGTGCAGAAGCCGAATGTCGGCGTCGTGAATTCGATCCCGATCGGCTACGTCGCCGGCGGCACCACCCGCACCCGCGACGTGCCGGAAGAGAGCCTGATGCTCACGGGCGACGAGAACATCGTCGATCTCGATTTCGAAGTGCAGTGGCGCGTCAACCCGCTCAAGGCCGAGGACTACGTCTTCAACCTCGCCAACCCCGACGGCACCATCAAGGCCATCGCCGAGAGCGCCATGCGCGAGGTGATCGGCCGGCGCAACATCCAGCCGATCCTGACGAACGAGCAGTCGAGCATCGCCCAGGAGGTCAAGGAGATCCTCCAGGCGGCGCTCGACGAGTACGGCGCGGGCGTGCGCATCGAGGTGGTGCAGCTCACCAGCGTCAACCCGCCGCCCGAGGTGCGTCCGGCCTTCATCGACGTGAACGCCGCCCAGCAATACGCCCAGCAGGTGCGCAACGAGGCCGAGACCTATTCGAGCCGCGAGGTGCCCCAGGCCCGAGGCCGGGCGAGCCAGGTGGTGCAGGGCGCGGAAGCCTTCCGCACCCAGGCGACCGCCGACGCGACCGGTCAGGCCGCTCGCTTTAGCCAGGTCTACGACTCGTACAAGGTCGCGCCCGCGGTGATCCGCGAGCGCATCTTCCTAGAGACGATGGAGAAGGTGTTCGGCTCCGTGAACAAGGTGATCATCGATCAGAACGGCTCCGGCGTGTCCGGCGCCGGGGCTGCGGCCGGCGTGCTGCCGGTGCTGCCCCTGACCGACACCCTGCGGGCCCCTGCCGCGAGCGGAGCGACGAGCCGATGAACAACCCCGCCCTCCGCACGGGCCTGATGGTGATCGCGGCCGCGATCGCCGTCGGCCTCTACGCCTCGGTCTTCACCGTCGGGCAGATGCAGCAGGCGCTGGTGCTCCAGCTCGGCCGCGTCCGCGACGTGCTGAACCCGGTCGGCCAGAACAAGCCGGGCCTCTACTTCAAGGTCCCGTTCGTCGACAGCGTCGTGCTGTTCGACAAGCGCGTGCTTGACCTCGACCTGCCGGTGCAGCCGCTGCTCACCGCCGACCGGCAGAACCTCGAAGTCGATGCCTTTGCCCGCTACCGCATCGTCGATCCGCTGAAGTTCTACCAGTCGGTCGGCACCATCGCGCAGGCCAACCAGCGTTTGGCGAGCTTTACCAACTCGGCGCTCCGCAACGTGCTCGCCCGCTCCAGCCGCGACGCGCTGGTGCGGACCGACCGCGCCCAACTGATGAACGACATCCAAGAGAGCGTGAACCGCGAGGCCAAGGGGCTCGGCGTCGAGATCGTCGACCTGCGCATGACCCGCGTCGATCTCCCCGCGAAGAACAGTCAGGCGGTCTACGACCGCATGACCTCGGAGCGGAAGAAGGAGGCGACCGACATCCGCGCCAACGGCGATCAGGCCGCGACGCTGATCCGCGCCAAGGCCGACCGCGACGTCACCGTGATCCTGGCCGAGGCCAACCAGAAGGCCGAGGAGCTGCGCGGCGCGGGCGAGGCCGAGAAGAACCGCATCCTCGCCGAGGCCTTCGGCAAGGACGCCGACTTCTTCGCCTTCTACCGCTCGATGCAGGCCTACGAGCACGCGCTCAAGGGCCAGGACACTCGCCTCGTGCTGAGCCCGACCTCGGACTTCTTCCGCTACTTCGGCGATCCGCAGGGGCGTAAGCCCGAGGCAGCGAAGGGCGATGCGGCGAAATCCGAGACGAGCCCCGGCACCACCGGGACCGTGCGCTAAAGCGCATCGACCCGAACGATGGATGCCGGCTTTCGGAAAAAGTCGATGCGGCTCCAGAGACCACTGCGGCATCCGCGGCCGGCACCTTGATCGGGGTGCCGGCCGCGGAATCTATAGGCGGGCCCGACGAACAGGGCCGCACCCGAGACCATGAGGAAACCGCCCATGATGCCCGTTGCGAGACTCGCCGCGAATGCCGACCGGGCCCGTCGGCCCTCGCTCGCCCGGCGCGCCGCCTCGGCGCTCACCGGCGTCTGTTTGGGCGTCGCGGTCGTCGCCACGTCGCTGCCGCTGCCCGCCCTGGCCAAGGGCCCCGAGTCGCTCGCCGACCTCGCCGAGAAGGTGACGGACGCGGTGGTCAACATCTCGGCCTCGACCACGGTGGAAGCCAAGAGCAGTGGCCGCAGCCTGCCGCAGCTCCCCCAGGGCACGCCGTTCGAGGATCTGTTCGAGGAATTCTTCAAGCGTCGCGGCGGTGGGAACAATCAGGGCAGCCCCAAGAGCGAAGACGACAGCCCGCGCTCGCCCTCGCGCAAGTCAAATTCGCTGGGTTCGGGCTTCATCATCGACGCGTCCGGCATCGTGGTGACCAATAACCACGTCATCGGCGACGCCAACGACATCCAGGTCATCCTCAGCGACGGCGTGAAGCTGAAGGCCGAGATCGTCGGCAAGGACCCCAAGCTCGACCTCGCCGTGCTCCGCGTGAAGCCGACAACGGAGCGCCCGCTCAAGGCGGTGCCGTTCGGCGATTCCGACAAGATGCGCCCGGGCGACTGGGTGATGGCGATCGGCAACCCGTTCGGGCTCGGCGGCTCGGTCTCCGCCGGCATCGTCTCGGCGCGGGGCCGCAACATCGAGTCCGGTCCCTACGACAACTACATCCAGACGGACGCGGCCATCAACAAGGGTAACTCGGGCGGTCCGCTGTTCAACATGGACGGCGAGGTGATCGGCATCAACACCGCGATCCTGTCGCCGTCGGGCGGCTCGGTCGGCATCGGCTTCGCCGTGCCCTCGGGCACCGCCTCGCCAGTGGTGGAGCAGTTGCGCCAGTTCGGCGAGGTGCGCCGCGGCTGGCTCGGCGTGCGCATCCAGAACGTGGACGACGCCACAGCCGAGGCGCTCGGCCTCAAGGGCGGGGCCAAGGGCGCGCTGGTGGCCGGCATCGACGAGAAGGGCCCGGCCAAGACCGCGGGGCTGGAAGTCGGCGACGTCATCGTCCGGTTCAACGGCGTGCCGGTGAAGTCGTCGAGCGAGCTGCCCCGCATCGTCGCCGCCACCCCGGTCGGCAAGACCGTGGACGTGCTGGTCGTCCGCAAGGGCGAGGAGCAGACCAAGTCCGTGCTGCTCGGGCGCCTGGAGGACGGCGAGAAGGTCCAGACCGCCAACGCCAAGCAGCCGGAGCCGGAATCGGTCAACCGCCAGATCCTCGGCCTCAACCTCACCAACCTCTCCGACGAGGCGCGCAAGCGCTTCAACATCAAGGAGACGGTGAAGAACGGCGTGGTCGTCACCAAGGTTGATCCGAACTCGACCGCCGCCGACAAGCGCATCCAGCCGGGCGAGGTGATCGTCGAAGTCGGCCAGGAGGCGGTGTCTTCGCCCACCGACGTGACCAAGCGCGTCGAGGCGTTGAAGAAGGACGGCCGCAAGTCGGTGCTGCTGCTCGTCGCCAGCCTCAGCGGCGACGTGCGCTTCGTCGCGATCGGCCTCGACTAAGACGAAGCGGGCGGCGGGCGCGACGGTGGGACTCCTCGCCGTCAAGCTCGCCGTCACGCCGCTGTTGATGGCGCTGGTCACGCTGGTGAACCGGCGCTTCGGCGCGGCCGCCGGCGGCATCGTCGCCGGCCTGCCGCTCACCTCCGGGCCGATCTCGCTCTACCTCGCCCTGGAGCAGGGCCTGCCCTTCGCGGGTGCGGCCGCCCACGGCTCGCTCGTGGGCGTCGGTGCGGTGCTGGCCTCGTATCTCGCCTACCTCCGGGCGAGCCGGCGCTGTTCGGTCCCCTTGTCCTGCCTTGCCGGGTTCGCCGGATTCGCGCTCTGGGCGCTCGCCGCCGGCCGGATCGGCTCGGACGCGGCCCTTATCCTCGTGGACCTCTCCCTGACCGGCCTGCTGCTGGCCCTCACGCGCGGCGCCCGCACCGGCATCCGCCCGGCCCGGCTGCTGCCTTGGGACCTGCCCACCCGCATCGCCGTCTCGACCGGCCTCGTCGTGCTGGTGACGCTCAGTGCACCGCTGCTCGGGCCGGCGGTCAGCGGCCTGCTCGCACCCGTGCCGGTGATCGCGTGGCCGCTCATCGTCTTCGTCCACGCCCAGAGCGGGCGGGACGCGGCTTCGGCCACCATCCGCGGCACGGTGTCGGGCGCGGTAGGCCTGTGCGCCTTCAACCTCGCGGTGATCCGCCTCGCGCCGACGGAAGGCATCGCGCCGACCTACGCCGTGGCGCTGTCGCTCTCGCTCGCGGTGTCGCTGGCGTCGGTCGGATTGATCTATCGCCGGAGGCGATGAGACACCGTCTTCAGCCCACGAACTCCGCCGCCGCATACCCCTGAAGGTACAGCAGCGCCGTCAGGTCGCCGTGCTCGATCCGTACCCGCGCCGCCGCCGCGACCTTGGGCTTGGCCCGGAACGCCACCCCGATCCCCGCCTCGCCGAGCATCGGCAGGTCGTTCGCCCCATCCCCCACCGCCAGCGTTTCGCTCTCGGCGAGACTGAGGCGTCCGCGCAGTTCGACCAGAGCCGCGCGCTTGGCCTCCGCCCCGACGATGGGCTCGGCCACCCGGCCGGTGAGGTGCCCCTCGGCCACGTCGAGGACGTTGGCACGGCTCTCGTCGAACCCGATTTCTTGGCCGATCGGCCCGGTGAACACGGTGAAGCCGCCCGAGACGAGGGCGGCATAGGCGCCGTGCGCCCGCATGGTCGCGACCAAGGTGCGCCCCCCCGGCGTGAGGCGGATGCGGTCGCGGATCAGCCCGTCGATCACGCCGACCGGCAGCCCCTTCAGCAGCCCGACCCGCTCGCGCAAAGCCGGCTCGAACGCGATCTCGCCGCGCATCGCCCGCTCGGTGATGGCGGCGACCTCGGGCTTGATGCCGACGAGGTCGGCGAGTTCGTCGATGCATTCCTGCTCGATCATGGTCGAGTCCATGTCGGCGAGAAACAGCCGCTTGCGGCGGTGGGCGCCGCCGGGCAGCACGGCGACGTCGATGGGTTCCCCGGCGAGCGCCGCGCGCAGGCGCTCGGTGAGCGCGCCCGCTTCCTCGGACTCGGCCGGGACCAGCAATTCGGCCGCGACCTCGCCGTGCAGGATGCGGGGCTGGTGATCGGTTCCGAGCACCCGGCGGGCCTCGGCCAGGACCGCGTCGGTGATGGCGGGCCGGGCGGGGTTTGCTATCAGCGTCGCGACGAGAGTCATTGCGAAAAATCTTCGGAGAGGACGCCGTGCCGGTGGCGGACGGATTGGAAAGCGGCCGCCCGGCGGCGGTTCTCATCGCAGGGCCGACCGCCTCGGGCAAGTCGGCGCTGGCGCTGGAACTGGCGCGCGCCTTCGAAGGGGTGGTGATCAACACCGACTCGATGCAGGTTTATTCCGATCTGCGCGTCCTCACCGCCCGGCCAAGCCCGGTGGAGGAGATGCAAGCCCCCCATCGCCTCTATGGCAGCATCGACGGGGCGGTGAACTTTTCCGTGGGCCACTTCCAGCGGCAGGCCGCGGCGATCCTCAGCGAGATCAACGCGGCGGGCCGTCTGCCGATTTTCGTCGGCGGCACCGGCCTCTACTTCCGCGCCCTCGACGAGGGGCTTTCAGATTTGCCCGAGGTGCCCGACGCGATCCGCGCCGCGATCCGCGCCGAGGCGGAGGGTCGGCCGACCGAAGCCCTACATGCGCTCCTCGCCGAGCGCGATCCCGAGAGCGCCGCGCGCCTGCGCCCCTCCGACCGGATGCGGGTGATGCGGGCGCTCGAAATCTTTGCGGCCACCGGCCGCCCGATCGGCTCGTTCCACGACAGCCGCCAACCCGGTCCGCTCGCGGGCCGCCCGCTTCTGAAGATGTTTCTCGCGGTCGAGCGCGAGGAACTGCGCCGCCGGATCGATGCGCGCTTCCTCACGATGATGCGCGAAGGTGCGCTCAATGAGGTCGCGACCTTGCGCGCAAAAAGCCTCGATCCGCTGCTGCCGGTGATGCGCGCCCACGGCGTGCCGGGGCTGATCGCGCATCTCGACGGCGCGCTCTCGCTCGATGAGGCGATCCGGCGGGGCCAGGGCGACACCCGCCGCTACGCCAAGCGCCAGCACACGTGGTTCCGCCACCAGATGGGGGCGGATTGGCACTGGCTCGCGCCGGAAGAGGCGCGAGCCCTCGCGCTCACTCGCCTGAGCGCTGCAGCCGGGCGATGAGCGAGGACGTGTCCCAGCGCTTGCCCCCCATGGCCTCAACCTCGGCGTAGAACTGATCGACGAGCGCCGTCACCGGCAGCCGCGCGCCGTTGCGGCGCGATTCGGCGAGCAGGATGCCGAGGTCTTTGCGCATCCACTCGACCGCGAAGCCGAAATCGAACTTTTCAGCGTTCATGGTCTTGCCGCGGTTCTCCATCTGCCAGGAGCCGGCGGCGCCCTTGGAGATCACCTCCAGCACCGCCTCGACATCGAGCCCGGCGCGCTTGGCGAAATGGATCGCCTCGGACAGCCCCTGCACCAGCCCGGCGATGGCGATCTGGTTGACCATCTTGGTGAGCTGGCCCGAGCCCGACGGCCCGAGCAGGCGGCACGAGCGGGCGAAGGCCGCGATCACCGGCTCGACCTCCGCGTAGGCCGCCGCCTCGCCGCCGCACATCACGGTGAGCACACCGTTCTCGGCCCCCGCCTGCCCGCCGGAGACCGGAGCATCGACGAAGCGCAGACCCGCCGCATCGGCTGCCGCCGACAGCTCGCGGGCGACTTCCGCCGAGGCCGTGGTGTGATCGACGAACACCGCGCCCCGCTCCATCCCGGCGAAGGCGCCGTCGTCGCCGAGCACCACCGAACGCAGGTCGTCGTCGTTGCCGACGCAGGCGAACACGATCGAGGCGCCTTCTGCCGCCTCCCGCGGCGTCGGCGCCGCCCGTCCACCGTGCTTCGAGACCCATGCCTCGGCCTTGGCGTGAGTGCGGTTGTAGACCGAGACCGCGTGGCCCTTCGCGGCGAGATGCCCCGCCATCGGCGCGCCCATCACGCCGAGCCCCAGGAATGCGACGTTGGCCATGGGTTCTCTCTCCAGCCTCGAACGGACAATGTAAGGTCCGCTTTATCGCCGACGCGGCCGCATTCAAAATGCGGCCTGCGGTCAGGCCCCGTGCGCCACCCGACTGTCCGCGGGTGCCTGGGCTCGGTCGTCGAGGCCGTAGTCGCGCACGACGGTCGCGATCCGAAGTCGGTAGTCGCGGAACACGCCGGATCGTCCCTTCGCCTGCGTCGCCCGGTGGCCCGGCCGCTCGCGCCACGCTCGCACCGCCGCCTCGTCCCGCCAGAACGACAGCGAGAGCAGTTTTTCGGGCTCGCTGAGGCTGCGGAAGCGCTCCACCGACACGAACCCGTCGATGGTAACGAGGTCGTCCCGCAGGGCGGCGGCGAGATCGAGATAGTCCTGCACGTGCCCCTCGGCGGGCCAGACCTCGAAGATGACCGCGATCATGGTTCGCTCCCGGTCCGGACGAGCGGCCCGGGCGGGCTCGAGGCAAGGCGCAGGAAGATGCGATCCTCCCTTCGGATGAAGCGCTCGCGCTGGGCGAAAGCGAAGTTCTCGCGCCCCAGCGGATCGTCGCGCAGCCGCGCCCGGTAGGCTTCGTAGGCCGCGAGGTCGGCGACATGGTACACGCCGTAGGCCGTCGTGGACGATCCCTCGTGCGGCCCGAAATAGCCGACGAGATCGGCGCCGCAGCGGGGAATGGCCTGCCCCCAGTTGCGGGCATATTCGGCGAAGGCCTCGGGGCGGCAGGGATCGATCTCGTATCGGATGAAGCAGGTGATCATGGTCGGGCACCTCCATTCGGATGGGTCGCAGGTTTAGCGGCCGAGGCCGCCCGCATGCTTCGGCCGCGACCGAAGCGTCCTCGTCGGCGCCGGTCTATGATGGTCGCCATGCTGAGCACCGCCGCCTTCGCCGAGACTGCCGCCCTCGTCGGCGATCTCACCCGCGCCGGCATGCTGGCGGCCCTGATGGACGGGCGGGCGCTGACCGCGGGGGAGTTGGCCGAGGCCGCTGGGGTCACGGCGCAGACGGCGAGCGGCCACTTGGCCCAGCTCACGGCGGCCGGCCTCCTGGCGATGGAACGCCAGGGTCGGCATCGCTACCACCGCCTCGCCTCCCCGGCCGTCGCCCAGATGCTGGAGAGCATCATGTCCGTGGCCGCGCTCGGCATCGCGGGGGAGGGACGGAGCCGGGCGCTCAGGGTCGGACCACGGGACGCGGCCCTGCGCCGTGCCCGGACCTGTTACGACCACCTCGCCGGACAGGTCGCCGTCGCGATCGCCGACCGCATGACGGAGCGGGGCCAGATCGAGCTGTCGCCGGACGGCGGCGCCGTGACCGAGACGGGACTACATTTCTTGAAGGACCTCGGCGTCGATCTCGATGCCGCCCGGCCGCGTGCAAGCCGGCGCATGTTCTGCCGGCCTTGCCTGGACTGGAGCGAGCGGCGACCGCACATCGCGGGGTCCCTCGGTGCCGCCTTCTGCGCGACCTGCTTCGCGAAAGGTTGGATGCGCCGCGTCGAGGGCACGCGCGCCGTGACCGTGACGCAAAAGGGGCAAACGGTCCTCGACCTGGCCTTCGGCCTGCGCGGAGCCTTCGACTGATCCATCGTCGAACCGGCGCGCCGTTGCCGCCCCCTCCCCGCTCCGCTACGGTCCGCCCGCCGATGACGGACCGCCCCTCACCCCAGAAGAATCCCTATGCGGGGCTCGCCGATCACGCCTTCTGGGACCGGTCGGTCGGCGGGGTTCCACTGTTCGCCCTCGATCCGATGGCGGGGCCGCCGGTCCCGGCGGGCTTTCGCCTCACCCGGCAGACGCGGATCGCCACCGCCGGCAGCTGCTTCGCCCAGCACATCGCCGACCGGCTCCAGGCGAGCGGCTACCTTTATCTCGTCACCGAGGACGCTACTGAGGGCACGGCGCCCGAAATCGCGCGGGCGCGGGGGTTTCGCCTGTTCTCGGCGCGCTACGGCAACGTCTACACCGCGCGTCAGCTGCGCCAACTGATCGAGCGGGCCTATGGCCGGTTCAGGCCGCAGGACACAGCTTGGACCCGGCCGGACGGGCGCTTCGCCGATCCGTTCCGCCCGCGCATCGAGCCCGACGGGTTCGCCTCGGTGGAGGCCGTCGAGGCGGAGCGGGAGACGCATCTCGCGCAGGTGCGGCGGCTGTTCGGGGAACTCGACGTGTTCGTCTTCACCCTCGGCCTCACCGAGGGCTGGCAGGCGGCCGCGGACGGGGCCGCCTTTCCCCTGAGCCCCGGCGTCGCGGCCGGCACCTTCGATCCCCAAAAGTACTTCTTCGCCAACCAACCGGTCGAGGAGGTCATCGGCGATCTCACCGCCTTCGCCGACGCGCTGAAGGCGGTGAATCCGGGGGCGCGGATCATCCTCACGGTCTCGCCGGTACCGTTGGTCGCGACCTACGCGCCGCGCCACGTGCTGCAATCGACGGTGCACAGCAAGGCGGTGCTGCGGGTCGCCGCGCAGCGCCTCGCCGACACCCGCGACGATACGCTCTACTTCCCCTCCTACGAGATCGTCACCTCGCCCGAGGGCGCCTCCCGCTATCTCGAGAGCGATCTCAGATCCGTCAGCAAGGACGGTGTCGACCATGTCATGCGGGTGTTCTTCCGCCATCTCACCGAGGGCGGCGATGCCGACGCCCTGCCGGCGTCCTCCCGCAGCCTGCACGAGGCGCGGGCCGAGTTCGCGGAGCAGGCTGCTGTCATCTGCGACGAGGAATTGCTCGCCGGAGGCGCGCGGCCGTGGCTAGACGCATCCTCGTCGTCGGCACCAACTGCCAGGTCGCGGTCCTGGGCGGGTGCCTTCAGTTCCTTGCGCCGGATGCTGAGGTCGCCGCGGTAGAGCCCGCCAACCTTGCGCATTTCGAGGCGAGCCCCGAGGGGTTGCTGGACCGGGCCGCGAACGCTGACCTCACCGTCGGCCTGCCGTTCGAGGGCGGCGGGTTCGGCGCGCTCACGCCGGCGCGGCTGCGCGAGGCGGCGCGGCTCCACGTTGCGCTGCCGACGATCGTCTTCCCGGCCTTCCATCCGGACATCGTCTATATCGGCCACAAGGACCGCAACTTCGGCTCGCCGATGGGCGACTACCATTCGGCGCTGATCGTCTACGGCTTCGCGCAAGGTTTTTCCGCGGACGAGATCGTCTCGCTGTTCCGGGCCGAGGTTTTTTCCAAGGTCGGCTATCTCGACGGCTGGTTCGGCTCCCGCGATTCGCTGCTGCGCTTAAGCCGCGAGCACGGCTTCGACCTCGACCGCCTGTTCGCCGGCTGGATGCGCCGCGGCTGCTTCATGCACACGATCAATCACCCGAAGCTGTTCGTGCTGGAGGATCTGGCCCGCGCCGCCCTGGCCCGCGCCGGCATCCCGGCCCGCGCGGCGCGGTGCGAGGACGTGTTGCCCGATCCGCTGAGCGGCAGCGTCTGGCCGGTCTATCCGGAGGTCGCCGCGCGCTACGGCGTGTCCGGCAGCACCACCTTCAAGCCGCCGCTCGGCGGCTTCGACTTCCTCCTCGACGCAGCCCGCTGCCTCGAATTGCGGGCGATGGTGGAAGGGTCGCTGGCGCAATACGCGAACACGCCGAAGATCGCGACCTTTTGCGACCGGGTGCAGGGCTGGCTCGGCAAGCGGGACGTGCGGGAGGTGTTGCGACCGGTGGTGTGACGCGTCGCTGGATCAACGCAATACCTACCCTCCCCCTCATCCTGAGGTGCGGAGCCGGAGGTGCAGCCTCGAAGGAGGGCTCCAGCGGATCGCACGATACACTGGAGCCCTCCTTCGAGGCCGCTGACGCGGCACCTCAGGATGAGGGTGTGGGTGGGATGACGGGGGTTGCGGGAACGGGAGGCCTCAGCCCCCCGTCACGCTCATATGCCGCGGCACGGCCGCCGGGCGGGCGCGCTCGATGACGAAGTCGTGGCCCTTGGGCTTGCGCGAGATCGCTTCGACCACGGCACGGGTCACGAGGGCGTCGCCGGGGGAGGCGCGGAGCGCCGCGCGGAGATCGGCGGCGTCCTCCTGGCCGAGGCACATGTAGAGCTTGCCGGTGCAGGTGAGGCGCACCCGGTTGCAACTCTCGCAGAAATTATGCGTCAGCGGCGTGATGAAGCCGAGTCGCCCACCGGTCTCCTCGACGCGGACGTAGCGGGCCGGGCCGCCGGTGCGGTCGGGCAGCGGCGTCAGGGTGAAACGCTCCTCCAGCCGCTGCCGGGCGACCGAGAGCGGCAGGAACTGGTCGGTGCGGTCGCCGTCGATCTCGCCGAGCGGCATCACCTCGATCAGCGTCATGTCCATGGCGCGCTCGTGCGCCCAGACCAGCATCGGCGCGATCTCGTGCTCGTTGACGCCTTTCAGCGCCACGGCGTTGAGCTTCACCTTGATCCCGGCCTTCTGCGCCGCCTCGATCCCGGCGAGCACGACGGCGAGGTCGCCCCGCCGGGTGATCTCCCGGAATTTCGTCGGGTCGAGCGTGTCGAGCGAGACGTTGATGCGGCGGACGCCGAGATCGGCGAGTTCCGGGGCGAAGCGGGCGAGCTGCGAACCGTTCGTGGTCAGCGTCAGCTCGTCGAGCGCGCCGCTCTTGAGGTGGCGCGACAGGCGCCGGAACAGCTGCATGATATCGCGCCTCACCAGCGGCTCGCCGCCGGTGATGCGCAACTTGCGCACCCCGCGCTCGACGAAGACGCCGCAGAGCCGGTCAAGCTCTTCCAGCGTCAGCAGGTCGCGCTTGGGCAGGAACTGCATGTCCTCGGACATGCAATAGGCGCAGCGAAAGTCGCAGCGATCGGTGACCGAGAGGCGCAGGTAGGTGATCGCCCGCTGGAACGGGTCGATCAGAGGCATCGGCCTCGTGTGCGTCGGCGCCTCGTCGCGGGCCGCCTCGGCGGTGTTCGGCTTGTCGGCTGACAGATCCAACATCTTCGGCCATATGAGGGTTTGCGCGCCCGCCCACAACCGGGCCCGGCGCGGATCAGATACGCGAGACTGGCGGAATGAGCGAGCGCTGGCCCACAGAAATCCGCCTGACCGGCGACAAGCGGACGCTCCGCGTGGCGTTCGAGGATGGCGGGCGGTTCGAGTTGCCGGCGGAGTACCTGCGGGTGTCGAGCCCGTCGGCCGAGGTACAGGGCCATTCGCCGGCCGAGCGCAAGGTAATCGGCGGCAAGCGCGAGGTGGCGATCCTATCGGTCGAGCCGGTCGGGAACTATGCAGTAAAACTCCACTTCGACGACATGCACGACACCGGCATCTTCGGCTGGGGCTACCTGTACGATCTCGGCCGCGAATACCGGAACCGCTGGCAGACCTATCTGAAGGAACTCGACGAACGCGGCCTCACCCGCGACCGCACGGCGAGCGCACCGGCCAAGGGGGGGCAGACCAGTGGCGGGGGATGCGGCAGCGGAAGCTGCGGCTGCCACTGAGACGGGGCGGCGAAGCGCCGCCCCGCACATAAGAAAATCAGGCCGCGCCCGAGGTGCTCCACTCGCGTTTCACCTCGTCGGCGGTCTTGTTGAGGCGCACTTGGTCGCCCTCGGCCGAATCGACGAAGTCGAGCGGGATGTAGTGGTGCAGGCCGCCCGCGTCGGGGTCCTTTTTCGTCAGCTTGATCTCGCCCTTGTCGACGTGATCGACGGTGCCGACATGGCCGCCGTCGGAGCCGACGACGGTGGCGTGCTCGCGGATGTGGCTGGCATCGACCATGTGTTGTCTCCCTGGTTGTCGCTGGCGCAACCGGGGGCGGAACGGCGATGTTCCTGGCAGGTTTCCTCAACGCAAACGGGGCCAGCGTCGCCGCCGGCCCCATAATGATGGGACGATCCCGCTCAGCGCTGGACGATGACGCGCGTTCCCACCTTCACGCGGGTGTAGAGGTCGGCCACGTCCTCGTTGGTCATGCGGATGCAGCCCGAGGAGACGGCGGTGCCGATCGTCTCCGGCTCGTTGGAGCCGTGGATGCGGTAGATCGTGTTGCCGAGATACATCGCGCGGGAGCCGAGCGGGTTCTCGATGCCGCCCTTCATGTAGCGCGGCAGGTCGGGGCGGCGGCGCAGCATCTCGGCCGGCGGGCGCCAATCCGGCCATTCGCGCTTCATCGTGACGGTCTGGGTGCCGCCCCAGGTGAAGCCGGGCCGGCCGACGCCGACGCCGTAGCGCATCGCCTCGCCGTTCGGCATCACGAGGTAGAGCCGCCGCTCGGCGGTGGAGACCACGATGGTGCCGGGGGTGTGCGGGCCGGAATAGGCCACCGTCTCGCGGCTGATGGCGGTCGCCTGCGGCACGGCTGCGGCGGCCGGGCTCTGCTGCAGCGGGTCGGCGGCCGGCAGGGCGGCGTTGGCGGTGGGGACCGCCTGCGCGCGCACGCGCACGGTGAGCACGTCGGAAAGCGGCTGGCGGGTGAGCGGGTCGATCTCGTAGGCAGCGACGGGGCCGGCCAACGCGATCGTCGCGCAGGCGAGCCCGCTCAGGGCGGTGACGAAGCGGCGCATCGGGTCCTCTCGGGGACGGGCGGAGTATGGGGGAACGCGGCGAACTAAGCGCACGATGCCGTGCGGATCATCGCCAAGGCGTAAACGCTCGCCGGCCAAAGCCAAGCTTGATTTGCGGTGCGGCACCGGTTCCGCCAGCCTCGTGACCGTGTGGCCACACTATGGCGAAGGGGGCCGCCCGGCGCTCCTGCCGAGCCGACCCGTTTCCATCAGGCGACGACGAGGAAGTCGTCGTGGCTCAGCTGTTTCGGCCGGGTGTCGAGCACCGCGAAGGCGATCGCCTTGGCCTCGCCCGAGCCGTCCGCGTCGTAGGACAGGGTGCCGGTGCGGGAATCGTAGAGCACGCGGTCGTCGGCATCGACGCTGGCGCCCCGCTCGCCGATATCCTTGAAGTGCTCGGCCTCCAGTACGCCGGTCTCCAGCGCGGAAAAGATCGTCCGGTCGAGCACGACCGTGTCGGAACGCACTGAGAAGTCGGCGATGTGATCGACGTTGCCGCCCCCGAGCGCCGTCGAGAACTGGAAGCTGTCGGTGCCTCCGCCGCCGATCAGCAGGTCGGCGCCGCCCCGGCCGTCGAGCAGGTTGCCGCCGGCATTGCCGACTAGCGTCTGGTCGAACCCGTTGCCGGTGAGGTTCAGCGCCGCTTTACCTGTCGCGGGCGAGAGCGCCAGCACCTCGACCTCCTGGCCGGCCTGGAGCGCATAGGAGACGTGCGACCACACCACGTCGAAGCCGCCGCCCTTGTCCTCGATGACGCGGTCGCCCTGGTGATCGACGCGGTAGACGTCGCTGCCCCCGCCGCCCGTCATCCGGTCGGCACCGGTGCCGCCGTCGAGGAAGTCGAACCCGTCGCCGCCGTCGAGGATGTCGTTGCCGGCTCCCCCGAACAAGCGGTCGTGGCCGGCGCCGCCGCCGAGCTTGTCCGCGCCGTCGCCGCCCAGAAGACGGTCGTTGCCGGCCCCGCCGACGAGATGGTCGTCGCCGCCGCGTCCGTCGAGCCGGTCGTTGCCGCCTTCGCCGAACAGCAGGTCGGCCCCGCTCGTGCCCTTGAGGTGGTCGGCGCGGCCCGTGCCGGTCTGGACCTTCAGCTCGTCCACCAGCTCCGACGACCACGGCGTCCAGCGGTTGCCGGGCAGGAAATGGCCGCCGACCTCGTCGAGATGCCGCTCGACGTAGCGCATGGTCGCGTCGCCGACCTCGAACGACATGTCGAAGAAGCCGACGCTGGCCGGATCGATGCGGTAGGACCAGCCGATGTTGTAGTCGCCCGGCGCGGTGACGACGGTGCCGGCGATGTGGCGCCCGTCCGTCGTGGTGCCGGCGATGAGCGACCGTGCGTGGGCCACCAGTGCCGAATCGTCGATACGGACGACGAAGGTCTCCTTCGTCACGTCCGTGAACGTGAAGTACGGCATGTGCGTCTCCCTTCGGCGAGGGCTCCTTGAACGGCCCTGCGCGCGAAGGATGATGCTGTCATTCGCGCCCGGCGTGAATCGGGTGAGGGCGCCGTGTCACCCGATCGTGAGATCAGGCCGCGTCCAGACCCAGATCGATGATCGCCGCGCTGTGCGTGATCCAGCCGACCGAGATCAGGTCCACGCCGGAGGCCGCGACCGCGCCGACGGTGTCGCGGTTGATCCGGCCCGAGGCTTCGGTGAGGGCGCGGCCATCAACCATACCGACGGCCTGACGCAGCGTCTCCAGGCTCATGTTGTCGAGGAGCACGGCGTCGATGCCGACGCTGAGCGCCTGTTCGAGCTGGGCGAGCGTATCGACTTCGACCTCGATCTTGACGAGGTGGCCGGCGCGCGCGCGGGCGCGCTCGATCGCCGGCACGATGCCGCCGGCCACGGCGACGTGGTTGTCCTTGATCAGCACGGCGTCGTCGAGGCCGAAGCGGTGGTTCGAGCCGCCGCCCGCCCGCACCGCTTGCTTCTCCAGCGCCCGCAGGCCCGGCGTGGTCTTGCGGGTGCAGACGATGCTGGCCTTGCCGTGCGGGCGGGCCGCCTCGACCAGCGAGGCGGTGGCGGTGGCCACGCCACTGAGCCGGCAGAGCAGGTTGAGGGCGACGCGCTCGGCGGTCAGCACCGCGCGGGCGGGGCCCGAGAGTCGGATCACCACGTCGCCCGGCGCGACGCGGGCGCCGTCCGGCCGCTCGACCGTGACCTTGAGACTCGGATCGATCAGCTCGAAGGCGATCACCGCGGCGTCGGTGCCTGCGATCACGCCGTCCTGGCGCGAGGCGATCACCGCCTCCATCCGCTCGGACGGCGGGACGATGGCATCGGTGGTGATGTCGCCGGCCCGGCCGAGGTCTTCGAGGAGGGCGGCCCGCACCAGGGGCTCGACCAGAATGCGCGGGAGCGGGAGCAGGTCGTCACGCATCGGAGAGTTCCTGCTTCGCGTTCGCCTCGGCCGGCGTCGTCACCGAGTGGTGAGCCGGGAGCTGGCCCGGATAATCGCTGCGCCAGTGGGCGCCGCGGCTCTCGCGGCGGGCCAGCGCCGCGCAGGCGATCATCAGCCCGGTCTCGGCGGCCGGGCAGCCGGGGCGCGCTGCCAAGCTGTCGATGGCCTGGATCAGGCCGGCCTCGTCGCGCACCACGCCGACATGGCGCTCCATGATCGCCCGCACCGCGTCCGGCGCGCCCTCCTGGCCCGCGAACGACGGGGGCAGCGGCGCGGGGCGGATCGGGGCGGTGGCGGGTGCGGCCTTCGCGATGGCCTCACTGATGCGGGGGGCGAACGCCAGCGCCTCCAGCAGCGAGTTGCTGGCGAGCCGGTTGGCGCCGTGCAGGCCCGTCGAGGCGACCTCGCCGCAGGCCCACAGACCCGGCACGGTGCTGCGGCCGGCCTCGTCCACGAGGATGCCGCCCATGTGGTAATGCGCCGCCGGGCGTACCGGGATCGGCTGCGTCGCCGGATCGATGCCGGCCTCCGCGCAGAGCGCCGCGACGGTGGGGAAGCGCGTCGGCATCGAGCGGCCCAGCGCGCCGCGGGTGTCGAGATAGACCGTGCGACCCCGCGCCAGTGCCTGGAAGATGCCGCGGGCGACCACGTCGCGCGGGGCGAGGTCGCCCCCCGTGACGCCCGCCATGACGCGCTCGCCGTTCTCGTCGATCAGCGCTGCGCCCTCGCCGCGCAGGGCCTCGGTCGCGAGCGGCATCGGATCGCGGCCGGACGCGATGGCGGTCGGGTGGAACTGCACGAATTCGAGGTCGCGCAGGGCCGCGCCGGCCCGCGACGCCGCGAGCAGGCCCCGGCCGGTGGCGCCGCGCGGGTTGGTGGTCGAGGCGTAGAGCCCGCCGAGGCCGCCCGTGGCGAGCACTACGGCGCGGGCGGACAGGCGGAAGGCGGCCCCGTCGCGGGCGCAGACGACGCCGCGGACAGTGCCGTCGGCGTCGCGGATCAGGTCGTGCAGGGTCGCGACCATCACCTCGACGGTCGGGCAGGCCTGCACCGCCCGCACCAGCCCTTCGAGGACGGTGGCGCCGGTCGAGTCGCCGCGCGCCCGCACGATGCGGCGGCGGCAATGGGCGGCCTCCAGGCCGAGCGCCAGCGTGCCGTCGGCCTCGCGGTCGAAGCGGATGCCGAGGCCGACGAGCCAATCGATCAGGCCGGGGCCGGCCTGCGCCACGCTGAGCGCGGTGTCCGGCTCGGTCAGCCCGGCGCCCGCCGCTTCCGTGTCCGCCGCGTGGAGCGCGGGGGCGTCGTCGCGGCCGATGGCCGAGGCGATGCCGCCCTGCGCCCAGCCAGTGGCGGTGCCGAGCCCGAGCGGGGCTGCGGTGATGAGGGTGACGGGACACGGTGCGAGCCGCAAGGCGGTCGCGAGGCCGGCCACGCCGCCGCCGACCACGACGACGCGGTCGGCGGGGCTGCGGGGGACGATGCTCATCAGGCGGCGGCCGAAGTGGACGAGAGGCTGGGCGCGGGCGAGACGGTCGGGGTCGGCTTGACGGCGAGCATCCGCTCCACCGCCATCCGGGCGCGGTCGGCCAGCTCCGGATCGACCGTGACCTCGTGGGTCATCGTCTCCAGGGCGTGGCGGATGTTGCCGAGCGTGATCCGCTTCATGTGCGGGCACAGGTTGCAGGGCTTGATGAACTCGATGTCGGGGTTGGCGACCGCGATGTTGTCGGCCATCGAGCATTCGGTCACGAGCACGACCTGGGCGGGCCGCTTCTCGGTGACATAGTTCATCATCATCGCCGTCGAGCCGGAGAAGTCCGATGCCTCGACGACCTCGGGCGGGCATTCCGGGTGGGCGATCACGGTGATGCCCGGATAGCTGTCGCGCACCTCGGCGATGTCGGCCGGGGTGAAGCGCTCGTGCACCTCGCAGTGCCCGGCCCAGGTCAGCATCTCGACCTCGGGCACCTGTTGCTGGACGTTGCGGGCCAGGAACTCGTCGGGGATCATCAGCACCCGCGGTACGCCGAGGGCGCGGACCACGTCGGCCGCGTTGCCCGAGGTGCAGCACACGTCGGACTCCGCCTTCACGGCGGCGGAGGTGTTGACGTAGGTCACCACCGGCACGCCCGGATACTTCGCCTTGAGCGCCCGCACGTCGGCGGCGGTGATCGAATCGGCGAGGGAGCAGCCGGCGCCGAGGTCCGGGATCAGCACGGTCTTGTTCGGGTTCAGGAGCTTGGCGGTCTCGGCCATGAAGTGCACGCCCGCCAGCACGATCACGTCGGCATCGACGCGGGCCGCCTCGCGGGCGAGCGCGAGGCTGTCGCCGACGATGTCCGCCACCGTGTGGAAGATCTCCGGCGCCTGATAATTGTGGGCGAGCACGACCGCGTTGCGCTCGCGCTTGAGCCGCAGGATCGCCTCCACGTCGGGCGCGAGCGCCGGCCATTCCACGGCCGGCACGTGGCGGCTCACCCGCGCGTAGAGCTCGGGCAAGGGAAAGGCGCCGGAATGGTGGGAGGCCTGGCGACCATCCGCACGGGGGGCGGTTCCAGCCTGCAACATCGTGCACTCCTTTATGCTCAAATTGAGCATTGCGCCGCCTAACTTAGGGGTCGCCCGCCCCCTTGTCCAGATATGTCCAGACTGAGCATATCGATTTTGCGACGCACACAGCCTGTGGCGTTGCGGTGTCGGTTAGGCCGACCAGCCAAGTTCTCGCGAGTCGTTGCCGCGACCTTGGGCAAGTCCGGCAAGATCTTCCGAGAAGATCGGCCGAAATCAAATTTTAACGGCGTGGTGAGAGGGTCCAGGGGACATAGGGCGCAAGCAACTCCGGACTCTGGCCGGAGCTGTTTCGGGGCTCGAGACGGCGCAACCCTTTCGGGCGCTCGAAGGCGAAGAGGTACCCAGGATCAATATGCTGCCTCTCAAGTTCCGTCGCGATGCGGGGCCTTCGGTCCCACCGAATCCCGCAGGTCGGTCCGAGGGGCCGTCGGACGAGGCGCGCCTCGTCGCGGCGATCGAGCGGTTGACCAAGGGCGCGGGCCTCGAGGACGATTCGTCGCTCAAGGGCACGCCGGTCGGCGCCGCGCTCGGCGGTCTCGGCCGGTCGCGCGACGCCGGGCTGCGGGCCGAGCGGGCCAAGCTCGCGGCGGTCGCCAAGGAGGCCTCCGAGAGCGCGATCAACATCGGCTGGACCACCTACGACATCGGCGAGGTCGCGCAATCGACGCAGACCATCGCCAGCGCCATCGAGCAGATGGTCGCCTCCATCGCCGAGGTGTCGGAGACCTCCGATTCGGCCGGCGCCTCCGCGCTCGCCGCCAGCGAGGCGATGGCGAACTGCACCTCGGATGTGCGCAACGCCCGCGCCGCCATGGACGCGATCCGCGACCGCACCCACCAGATCGACGAGCGGCTGAAGCTCTTGCAGAACGCCATCGCCGAGATCGGCACCATGGCGGGCACAATCGCGACGATCTCCAGCCAGACCAACCTGCTCGCGCTGAACGCCACGATCGAGGCGGCGCGCGCGGGCGAGGCGGGCCGCGGCTTCTCGGTGGTCGCCGCGGAGGTGAAATCGCTCTCAGGGCAAACCGCCCGCTCGACCGAGCAGATCCGCACGTGGCTCAACACGCTCCAGGGCGAGATGGGCCAGATCGCCAAGGCCGTGGAGGAGAGCCGCGCGGCGGTGGCGAGCGGCAACACCGTGGTCGAGAATCTCGGCGGCCGGGTCGAGGACGCGGCCGAGCGCATGGCGCAGACCAGCGAACTCAACGCGGCGCTCGCCACCGCTCTCGGTCAGCAGCGCAGCGCGACCTCCGAGATTTCGGGCAGCGTCCAGAGCATCGCCGAGAAGGCGGCCAAGACCCGCACCGAGATCGACAGCATCACCAGCCGCCTCGTGAAGGCCGAGGCGCTGGCCCAGGCCGGGCTGGAGGACGCCGCCGGCCTCGAGCTTTACGAGCTGGTGCGGCTGCCCGCCGATATCGGCGTTTGGAAGCGCGCGCTCGCCACGATCCTCGTCGGATTCGCCCCGGCGGATCAGGCTGTCGCGACCCTGCGCGACCGCGCCGCCAAGCGTGCGGCGGAAGCCGCCCGCGTCAGCGGGGCGGATGCGGGCGCGGTCGAGGCCTTCCTCACCGCCGACGCCAAGGCCCATGAGGAGGCCGCCCGGATGGTCGCGGGGATCGCCCAGAACAACTGGGACGTCGGCACCCCGGCCTACAAGGCCGCGACCGCGGCGATGAAGGACATGATCAAGGCGGCCGAGCGGATCGTCGGGGGGCGGTGAAGCGGTTTCGCTTCGCTCCCCTCATCTCCACTCATCCTACCCAACCCCCTCATCCTGAGGTGCGAAGTGGAGCGAAGCCTCGAAGGAGGACTCCAGCGGATCGCGCGATCCATGGAGCCCTCCTTCGAGGCCGCTGCGCGGCACCTCAGGATGAGGGTGTGGGTGGGAGTTTCGTTCGAAAAGAGCGCTACGCCGCGTCCTCGTCCTCGATCGGGTCCGCGGTCCAGGCGGTCGCGAAGGCGGCGAGGTGGCGAGACTCCGAAAAAGCCAGCACCGTCACCGTGCGCTCCGCGGGCGCCGCGCCCGGATAGGGAGCGAGCAGGACCTTTTCCTGCGACATGCGCGCGTCGGGCGCGTTCTGCGCGATCCAGGCCTGCGCCTCCGGCGTCAGCGTCGCGGGATCGCTCAAGGCGCGCGAATCGGCGCGCAGCACGATGATCGTGGTGCCGAGCGAAGGGTTCGCCCCCTGCAACTGCTTGATGATGTCGATCATCGGCGTTCCGTCCTGTCCATCCGCGTCGTCCGGGCCGGCGCACCGGCCCGGAGTGACGCCTATTCCGCGAAATCGCTGATCTGCACCACCGGCTGGGAATCCGTAAAGTTCGGGATGTCGCCGAAGATTTCTTCGCCGTCCTCGCCCGCGGCCCGCTTGAAGGCGTCGGCCGAGTCGAAGCGCAGGTTGGCGACCACCTGATACGGGGCGGTGCCGCCGTCCGGCGTGCCGGCGCCCTTGAGCACCGTGTAGTCGTGCAGCCCCTTGGACGACCAGCGCTGGCTCACCAGCGGCATGTGCTTCTTGAGATAGTAATCCATGTCGAAGCGGGTGCCGCTGTCGCTCGGATACATCACGCTGATCAGGACCATGGGATCTCCTTCCGGCCGACTTCACGCGAGTCGGTCGGAAGCGAAGATGAGGCGCGGGGGCGGCGGTTCAAGCGCGTGAGCCCTCGGACCTCACCCCCGTCATTCCGGGGCCGCGTAGCGGAGCCCGGAATCCACCCGTGATGCGCGGCCACAAGAAGCGTTGAGACCCGTCGTGGATTCCGGGTTCTCGCCTACGGCGAGCCCTGGAATGACGGCGGTGCGTGGAGACGCGGACGATAAGCCTGCGTCGCGTGAGCCCTAACGGCCTCAGTGCAACTTCACCCGCGCTACGGTCCGCCGCGTGATCGCACGCGCCAGCGCGTCGAGGGCGGTCTTCCAGAAGCCGTTCACCGCCGTCTCGTGCATCTTGTAGAGCGAGCGGTACATCAGCCGGGCGAAGAGGCCGGCGATGAACATGTTCTTCCCCTGGATGAAGCCCATCAGGTTGCCGACCGTGGTGTATTCGCCGAGCGAGACCAGCGAGCCGAAATCGCGGTACTTGAACGGTTTCAGCGGCTTGCCGGCCATCTTGTTGGGGATCTGCTTCACGAGATGCGCGGCCTGCTGGTGGGCGGCCTGAGCGCGCGGCGGGATCGGCGTATCCGAGCCCTGCTCGACGAGGTAGGCGCAGTCGCCCATGGCGAACACGTCCGGGTCGCGGGTAGTTTGGAGCGTCGGCGTCACGACGAGCTGGTTGTTGCGCGTCGTCTCCAGGCCGCCGAGATCCTTCAGGAAGTTCGCGCCCTTCACGCCCGCGGCCCACACCACGAGTTCGGACGGGATGAAGCCGCCGTCGGCGAGCTGCACGCCGTCGGCCCGCACCTCGGTGACGCGCGCCTTCACCCGCACCTCGACGCCGATCTTGGCGAGCAGCGCCATCACGTCGCCCGCAAGCCGGGCCGGGACGGCGGGCAGGATGCGGTCGGCGGCTTCGACCAGGGTGATCTTGAGGTCCTTGGCCGGATCGATCTTGTCGAGGCCGGTCTTGGCGACCTCGCGGGTGGTGCGGTGGAGTTCGGCCGCGAGTTCGGTGCCGGTGGCGCCCGCGCCGATCACGGTGACGTGGAGCTGCCCCGGACGGACCGGGCCCTCCTGCGTGTGGGCGCGCAGCATGCCGTTGACGAGGCGCTGGTGGAAGCGCACCGCCTGCTCCTGCGTGTCGAGCGCAATGGCGTGCTCCTTCACGCCGGGCGTGCCGAAATCGTTGGTGGTGGAGCCCACCGCCATCACCAGCGTGTCGTAGGGGATCGCGCGCACCGGCGTGACCTCGCGGCCCTCGCTGTCGGTGCTCGCGGCGAGCTGGACGATCCGGCGCTCGCGGTCGAGCGCGGTCATCTCGCCGATGCGGTAGCGGAAGTGGTTGGCGTGGGCGTGGTGCAGGTAATCGACCGCGTGGTGGCCGACATCGAGCGAGCCGGCGGCGACCTCGTGCAGCAGCGGCTTCCAGATATGGGTGCGGGCGCGGTCCACCAGCGTGACGTGGGCCTTGCCGGACTTGCCGTACTTGTTGCCGAGCGCGGTCACCAATTCCAGCCCGGCCGCGCCTCCCCCCACCACGACGATCTTGTGCAGATCGGTGACCGACTCGCTCGGAACCATTCCTCGCCCCACTCCACGCGGGTCGCCTCGCCGGGCGCCCTTTGCCAGTTTGGAACGATCTTACACCAGCAATCGTGAATCGGCCCACTCCGCCGATGCGCGGGTGGGCCGCGGGGCGGACGTGCCTACTGCGCCGGCGCGCCGGGCTGGCGCAGGGGGTGGGCGCGGGCGACCGCGTCGAGGGTGAGCAGGTCGTCCGCGATGCGCTTCACCGTCGGATAGGGCGCGGTGTCGATGCCGAAGATGCCGGTGCCGACCCACAGGCTGATCAGGCACAGGTCGGCATGGCTCACCGCGTCGCCCTGGCAGTAGCGGCCGGTGCCGGGCTCGTTCGCGAGGCGCTGCTCCAGCACCTTGAGGCCGGTGGTGAAGGCGTTGCGCAGGAAGTCGAGCATTTTTTCCCGCGGGAGCCCGTAATGTTCCATCAGGAAATTGCGGACGCGGGGCACGTAGAGGGGGTGGGTGTCGCAGGCCACGACCTGGGCGAGCGAGCGGGCGCGGGCGCGCTCGCGCGGGTCGGCCGGCAGCAGTTTCACGCCTGGTTGCGTCTCCTCCAGATAGTCGAGGATGGCGAGCGATTGGGTGAGCGGCGGACCGTCGCCGTCGAACAGGGCCGGTACAGCGCCCTGCGGGTTGATTGCCAGGAAGTCGGGCTTGAACTGGTCGCCCGCGTCGAGATCGAGAAACACTTCCTCGTAGGCGATGCCCTTGAGGTTCATCGCGATGCGCACGCGGAAGGCGGCGGCCGAGCGCCAGTTGCCGTACATCTTCATGGAATGTCCTCCCGTGTTGGCGGCGCTTCCACCCTCTCCCTCATCCTGAGGTGCTCCGCAAAGCGGAGCCTCGAAGGAGGGCTCCAGGGATCGCGTGATACACCGGATCCCTCCTTCGAGGCCGCTGCGCGGCACCTCAGGATGAGGGGATAGGGTGGGACGAGCGCACCCACACGGGACCGGCGCTCCCCTCTCCCGCCTGCTCCGCAGGCACCCTCCCCCGCGGAGGGGGGAGGGTTTTGTTGCAGCTTACGCCGCGAGCGAGCGCAGCACGTACGGCAGGATGCCGCCGTTGCGGAAGTATTCCAACTCGTCGAGCGTATCGATCCGGCAGGTCAGCGGTACCTCCCGCTTCGTGCCGTCGGCCGAGGTGATCTCGGCGGTCAGCGTCTGGCGCGGCTTCAGCTCGCCGGCCAGGCCCTTGATCGTCACGGTCTCGTCGCCCTTCAGCCCGAGCGACTGCCACGATTCCTCACCCTGGAACACCAGCGGCACCACGCCCATGCCGACGAGGTTCGAGCGGTGGATGCGCTCGAAGCTCTCGGCGATCACGGCGCGGACGCCCAGGAGCTTGGTGCCCTTGGCCGCCCAGTCGCGGGACGAGCCGGTGCCGTATTCCTTGCCGGCGAAGACGACGAGCGGGGTGCCCTGCTCCGCGTATTTCTGGGCGGCGTCGTAGATGTAGAGCTGTTCGCCCGAGGGCTGGAACAGCGTCCAGCCGCCCTCGACGACGTTGCCGGCCTCGTCGCGCACCATCTGGTTCTTGATGCGGATGTTGGCGAAGGTGCCCCGCATCATGACTTCGTGGTTGCCGCGGCGCGTGCCGTACTGGTTGAAGTCCTGCACCCGTACCTGATGCTCTTGCAGGTACGCGCCGGCGGGCGAGGCCGCGCGGATGTTGCCCGCGGGCGAGATGTGGTCGGTGGTGATCGAGTCGAGGAAGAGGCCGAGGATGCGGGCCCCCTCGATGTCGGTGACCGGATCGGGGGTCTTGGTCATGCCCTCGAAGTAGGGCGGGTTCTGCACGTAGGTCGAGCCGCCGTCCCAGGCGAAGGTCTCGGCCTCGGTCACCTCGACGCCCTGCCAGTTGGCGTCGCCGCCGAACACGTCGGCGTAGCGGCTCTTGAACAGGGTCGAGGTGATGTTCTCCTCGATGAAGCGGTTCACCTCTTCCGAGGACGGCCAGATGTCCTTGAGGTAGACCGGCTGCCCGTCCGAGCCCTGGCCCAGCGGCTCGGTGGTGATGTCGATCTGGAGCGAGCCGGCGAGCGCGTAAGCCACCACCAGCGGTGGCGAGGCGAGGTAGTTGGCGCGCACGTCGGGGTTCACGCGGCCCTCGAAGTTGCGGTTGCCCGAGAGCACGGCGGCTGCGACCACGTCGTTGTCGTTGATCGCCTTCGAGATCGCGGGCGGGAGCGGGCCCGAATTGCCGATGCAGGTGGTGCAGCCGAAGCCGACGAGGTTGAAGCCGAGCGCGTCGAGGCTCTCCTGCAGGCCGGACTTATCGAGATACTCGCCGACCACCTGCGAGCCGGGGGCGAGCGAGGTCTTCACCCACGGCTTCGAGCGCAGACCCTTGGCGACCGCGTTGCGGGCGAGCAGGCCGGCGCCGATCATCACGCTCGGGTTCGAGGTGTTGGTGCAGGACGTGATCGCCGCGATCACCACGTCGCCGTGGCCGATGTCGAAGTTGGTGCCCTCGACCGCGTAGCGGCTCGCGATGTCGGCGGCCCGCTTGAACTCCTTCTCCATCGAATCGGCGAAGCCCGGCTTGGCAGCGTCGAGCAGCACACGGTCCTGCGGGCGCTTCGGGCCCGCGAGCGACGGGCGCACGGTGCCCATGTCGAGTTCCAGCGTGTCGGTGAAGACCGGATCGGGGGTCTGCGCGTCGCGCCACATCCCCTGCGCCTTGGCATAGGCCTCGACCAGTTCGATGCGGGCGTCGTCGCGGCCGGTCACCTTGAGGAAGTCGATGGTCTTCCGGTCGATCGGGAAGAAGCCGCAGGTGGCGCCGTATTCCGGGGCCATGTTGGAGATCGTGGCGCGGTCGGCCACCGCCATGTCGTCGAGGCCGGGACCATAGAACTCCACGAACTTGCCGACCACGCCCTTCTTGCGCAGCATCTGCGTGACGGTGAGCACGAGGTCGGTCGCGGTGGTGCCCTCGGGCAGCTTGCCCGACAGCTTGAAGCCGACGACCTCGGGGATCAGCATCGACAGCGGCTGGCCGAGCATCGCGGCCTCGGCCTCGATGCCGCCGACGCCCCAGCCGAGCACGGCCAGACCGTTGACCATGGTGGTGTGCGAATCGGTGCCGACCAGCGAATCCGGATAGGCGACCTCGGCGCCGTCTTCCGAGCGCGTCCACACCGTCTGCGACAGGTATTCCAGATTCACCTGATGGCAGATGCCGGTGCCGGGCGGCACGACGGAGAAGTTGTCGAAGGCCGACTGGCCCCACTTGAGGAAGGTGTAGCGCTCGCCGTTGCGGGCGTATTCGAGGGCGACGTTGTCGCCGAGTGCCTTCGGGGTGCCGAACTCGTCGACGATCACCGAGTGGTCGATGACGAGATCCACCGGCACCAGCGGGTTGATCTTCTGGGGGTCGCCGCCGAGCGAGACCATGGCGTCGCGCATCGCGGCGAGGTCCACCACCGCGGGCACGCCCGTGAAGTCCTGCATCAGCACGCGGGAGGGGCGGAAGGCGATCTCGGTCTCGGCCTTGCCCTTGGTGTCGAGCCACGCGACGGCGGCCTCGATGTCCCCTTTCCGCACCGAGCGGTCGTCCTCGAACCGCAGCAGGTTCTCGAGGATCACCTTCATCGAGAACGGCAGGGCGGTCGAATCGGCCAGGCCGTTCTGCTGCGCCTGCGGGATCGAGTAGTAGGTGTAGGTCTTGCCCCCGGCTTGAAGCGTCTGGCGGGCCTTGAAGCTGTCGAGCGATGCCACGGCTAGTCGGATCCTGAAGCTGGCGTTGTCGAACACGGCGTAGGCATAACCTGCGCCACGAGAGGTGTTCGGCCGTATGCGCTCGTGAACGAGCGCGCGCCGCCCCGGGGGCGCCCGGGAAGAGTGCCGGAACCGGCACTCAGGATGGTGCGCGAGGGGCGATTTGGACGCCCTGAGAATGTCGCGCGGCGCAGCCTGGGCCGGTCTATAGAACGTTTCGAATCTGGCCGCTACTGCCCGTCGCGTGGGCAGTGACGGTCTGCCCTTCCTGAAACGGCGGGCTACGGCGCCTCGGGCGGCGGCGCGCCGAAGCAGCGGCCGACGGCCTCCCAGAACGCGGAGAGTTGATCGGGCGTGAGGCGCGCCAGCCGCTCTTCCAGCAGTTTGCGCCCGGCGATCGCCGCCGGGTCCTGCTCGAACTCGGCCTCGGTGGGGTGTGCGCTCGCGCCCGAATCCACGGCCGCCTCCTGTCGGGTCCGCGAATGGACCGTCCGGTTCAATGCGCCGCGTGGCGGCCGGTTCGCCTCGAACCGCGCATTAGGCTATCGCAATCGCCGTTTCCGCCGGGGCCTTCCCGAGCGGCCGGAGGATGGGCGCGTGGCGTCACACATGAATCCGTGCGGCTGATCGTCCAAAGCCTCGCCTGCCGCCGTTCGGGCCGCCGCATCTTTTCCGGTCTGTCCTTCGCCCTGGCGCCGGGCGAGGCGCTGATGGTCACGGGACGCAACGGCGCGGGCAAGTCGAGCCTGCTCGCGATGCTGGCCGGGCGGTTGAAGCCCGATGCCGGGACGATCCGCGGCGAGGACATCGGGGAGGCGACGCTGTTCGAGCGCCTGCACGTCGTCGGCCACCGCGACGGCCTCAAATCCGCGCTGACCGCCCAGGAGAACCTCGATTTCGCCCGCGATCTTCTGGGGGACGCCGCGCTCGAACCGCGCGACGCGCTCGCCGAGTTGGGTCTGCCGCACGTGGCGCGGCTGCCGGTGGGCTATCTCTCGGCGGGGCAGCGGCGGCGGGTGGCGCTGGCGCGGCTCCTCGTCTGCCGCCGCCCGCTCTGGCTCCTCGACGAGCCGACCGCGGCCCTCGATCTCGCCTCGCAGGAAGTGCTCGCCGCGATGATGGCCCGGCACCGGGCGGAAGGCGGCCTCGTCGTCGCCGCGACCCATCAGGCGCTCGGGCTGGAGGATGCCCGCGAGTTGCGCATCGGTCCGGATACCGTGGATCGAACGACCGACGAGCGGATCGAGGAGATCTGGGCATGATGCGGGCGTTCACGGCGCTTCTCGCCCGCGACCTCAAGCTCGCCGCGCGCGTCGGCGGCTCGGGGGCGCTGTCGCTGGTGTTCTTCCTGATGATCGTGGTGCTGGTGCCGTTCGCGCTCGGGCCCGACCTCAACCTGCTGTCGCGGATCGGCCCGGCGATCCTCTGGCTCGCCGCGGTGCTGGCGACCCTGATCGGCCTCGACCGGCTATTTCAGTCCGACGAGGAGGACGGCTCCCTCGACCTGATGACCGGGGCCGCCGTGCCGCTCGAACTCGTGGTGCTGGCGAAAGTCGCCGCCTACTGGCTCACGACCGGCCTGCCGCTCGCACTCTCGGCGCCGCTGTTCGGGCTGCTGGTGGCGCTCTCGCCGACAGCGATGGGGGCGACCGCGCTGACGCTGCTCGTGGGCACGCCCGCGCTCGCCTTCATCGGCGCGGTCGGCGCCGCGCTCACCGCCACGATCCGCCGCGGCGGCCTTATTCTGGCGATCGTGGTGCTGCCGCTGATGATCCCGACCCTGATCTTCGGCGTCTCGGCCACGGAAGCCGCGCTCGGCGGCACCGTGCCGTTCACGACGCCGCTGGCGGTGCTCGCCGCGCTTAGCCTGATCGCGGGGGTGATCGGGACGCTCGCCGCCGCCGCCTCCCTGCGCTGGTCGGAGTGACCCGGAGGGCCGGACGCCGGCCTACTTGTCGCAGCCGATGCAGATGCCGGTGTCGATCTTGTCGTTCTTGCGCTCGGTGCGGGTCTCCCGCTCGATCGAGCGCGACTCGCCGCGGTCGACCCGGTCGAGCCCGCCGCCGCCCGCGGGCGGCATGGTGCGGCCGACCGCGGAGGTGTTGGGCGCCGTCACCGTCGAGGTCGGGCCGCCGCCGACCCCGGTCTGGGGGGCTTGCGCCGCGGCCGCGGTGGCGAAGGCGGTCGTGAGAACGGTCGCGAGCAGGATGCGCTTGGTCATGGTCGAACTCCCTGGCCCGTCAACGCCGGGATGATCCTCGGGTTTCAGTCCGGCCAGTGGATGGTGCCCTCGCGCAGGCCCAGCATGGCCCGCTCGCCGAGGCCGAAGGCGCCGGACTGATCCTCGACCACGCCCGAGACGCTGACATGGCAGGCGTCGTCCAGCGCGCCGCCCTCGCACAGCCGCCCCGCGCGGACAGCACCGGCGTCCGACAGCCGCACCAGCACCCGGCGCAGCGGCGGCGCCGAATTCGCGGCGGCCTGCGGCGCGAGGCCGAGGCAGGTCGCCTCGCTCTCGGTGGCGAAGACGAGATGGCAATCGTCCAGCGTCACCCGCGTGCCGATCAGCGGATCGGCCGCGACCGCGAACTCCACCGCCGCGATATGCGCCTCCATCGCCATGACCTCGGCCGGCGACGGCAGGGTCGTGAGCAGGAAGGGGAGGAGGGCCGGAATCCGCATCGCCGTCGAGGCCTCGAAACATTTCGTCGGCGAAGCGAAGCAAGGGGCGTGCGAGATCGTGGCCGTGAGCTTTCGATACTGTGGAAAAGGGGCCTGTCGATCGACGGAGACCCAATCCGTCATTGCGATGGGGTGCCGAAGCAAACCAGGGCGCGACTTTTCGAGAGAGGGCGTGACCGTGCCGACGGAGCGGCTCCGTTTGCGACTTCCCCGGACAGTGCGGAGCACTGGATTGCGCCCGTTTCGCATCGCCATGACGGTGCGGGTACTGCCGAGCCGTCGATCGCCCGAAAGCCGTCCCCTCCCCTACGGCGTCCTTGCCCTGCCGCCGCCTTCGGCGGTGTGGGTGTCCTGGGTCCGGGTCAGGCCGGTGCCTTCAACAGCGAACACGACCACGAGCGCGGCGGGCAGCAGGGCAACGGAAATCAGATGGGCATCCAGCGGGGCGCCGGGGTCTCGGGGGCGGATTTCGACACGTCGTTCGTGAGCCGCCGGAGCGCCGGCTTCGCTTCTCGCCACGTTCTGACGCCGGTCGGAGGCCTCTCAATCGGTGATCCATGCGCCGGACGCATGGCCGGGATCGTCTTCGTCGGGATTGTTTTGTGCAGCGCACCGTGAGACGGATGGGCATGCGAGATCGCGATGGCGTCGCGGTCCCGTTGCCCTTCTTGGGCGTTTCCTCCCTAGACTTCGGGCCGCCCTCCATCGGGGCGGCCTTTTTTCTTGGGCCCGCTGCTTCGATGCTTGAGGCACAGGAATCCGCGCTGTCCGCGCGACATCCAGTTGACCTGTCCGGTCCCGCTCCCCTAGCTAGGCCGTAGACGGTTCCCGAGAGGGATCAAAAGGGAACGCGGTGAGGGCCTTGGCCCGACCCCGCGGCTGCCCCCGCAACTGTGAGCGGAGAGTCCCCCATCACCACGTCACTGGGCGCCTCGCCTGGGAAGACGATGAGGGACGGCGACCCGCGAGCCAGGAGACCTGCCGTCGGCCGTGGTCACACGCGAAACGCGCTGGGCGGGGTGCCTCGGCGGGTGTCGGAGCGCGGACCGTCGAGTCGGACCCGTGCCACGGCCTCGTTCGCGGTGACGTGCCACCGTCGCCGCCCGAGGCCCGTCTTCTCATGTCTCTCCCTAAAAGCCGCCGCGTGCGGCCGATCCTCGCGACGCTCGCGAGCGCCCTCCCCTTCGCCGCCGCGGCGCAGGTGGCCGCGCCTCTGGAAACCCGGCTCGACGAGATCGCGGTCGCGGGCAACATCGAGGTGCCCTTGGGCGCGCCCGCCGACGCCATCGGCGCCGAGGCTGCGGCGCTCCTGCGCAAGCCCAGCCTGACCCAGGCCTCGCCGGTCGGTCTCAACCTGCGCACGCCGTCGCGCGGGGCGAGCCGGTTGGGCCTCACGCCGCTGCAGACGCCGGCCAGCCTCGACATCGTCTCCGGCGAGACCATCCGCTTGCGCGGCCAGTCCTCGGTGCTGGAAGCGGTCTCGCAGAACGGCACCGGCATCTCGATCTTCGGCACGCCGGGCTTCGGGCTCGGCGCCTTCACCGCGCGGGGCTTTGCCGGGCAGAACTCGATTCAAACGCTGTTCGACGGCACCCGGCTCTATGTCGGCGCCAACACCCTGACCTTCCCGTTCGACACGTGGAACGTCGAGCGCATCGAGATCCTGCGTGGTCCGGCGTCCGTGCTCTACGGCGAGGGCGCCATCGGCGGCATCGTCAACGTCGTCTCGAAGAAGCCGCTGTTCACGCCGCTGAACGTCGCCCGCGTCGGGCTCGGCTCGGACGGGCTGGTGCGCGCGGCGATCGATACGACCGGGCCGATCGGCGAATCGGTCGCCTACCGCCTCAACGTCAGCGGCAACCGCGCCGACGGCTGGATCACCCCCAACGGCGAGTTCCGCAACCTCGCGGTCTCCGGCGCGCTGACGTGGCAGGCGAGGACCGACCTCGCCGTCACGCTCAGCCACGACCTCGGCTATCAGGAGCCGGTGCGCTACTGGGGCACGCCGCTGGTGAACGGACGCGTGCTGGATGCGGTGCGCTTCAACAACTACAACGTCCGCGATTCCAAGATCACCTGGGCGGACAACTGGACCCAGCTGCGCACCGAGTGGACGCCGTCGGCCGACGTCACGATCCGCAACACCGCCTACCGCCTGCAGAGCCGGCGCCACTGGCTCGATGCCGAACAATACGTCTACGATGCCTCGACCGGGCGCGTGAACCGCTCGGACTACATCGACATCATCCACAGCCAGGAACAGATCGGGAATCGCTTCGACGCGACGTTTCGTGGCTCGCTGTTCGGCCTGCCGAACCAGTTCACGGCCGGCTTCGACGTGAACCACATCACCTTCCGCCACACCAACAACTTCAGCGGGACCTTCAACGAGCCGCCCTCCAATGAGCCGCCGCAGAGCGTCCCCTTGATCGGCTACGATCCTGGCTTCTTCCCGGCCAACGGCCGCGCCGTCCCGGCCTACGCCACGACCACGAACCAGGCCTCCGTCTTCGCCGAGAACCGGCTCGAAGTGACCGACCGGCTCTCGCTCCTGGCTGGCGTTCGCTTCGACGCGCCGACCCTCTACCGCGCCAACCTCCTGAACGGTTCTTCCTTCGAGCGCTCGTACCAGTCGCTCGGCTACCGCTTCGGCCTCGTCTACGCGCTCACGCCCGACACCACGCTCTATGCGCAATACGCCACCGCCACCGATCCGGTGAACAGCCTGATCTCGCTGTCGCAATCGCTGTCGAACCTCAAGCTTTCGACCGGCGAGCAGATCGAGGTCGGGGCCAAGGGCCTCGCCTTCGGCGGTGCGGTCGAGTGGACGCTGGCCGGCTACCGCATCGTCAAGAAGGACGTGCTCTCCCCGGTGCCGGGCAGCAGCCAGCTCGTGGCCCAGGTCGGGCAGCAATCCTCCTACGGGGCGGAGGCCGCCCTGTCGTGGCTGCCTCTTCCGGGCTGGCGCATCGACGCCAACCTCGCCCTGCTGCAGGCCCAGTACGACGATTTCGGCGATTTCGCCGGCAACGTGCCGATCAACGTCCCAGAGCAGGTCGCCAACCTCTGGGTCAATTGGGCGTTCGCCCGCGACTGGGAGGCGCGGGTCGGCGTGCAATATGTCGGCGCGATGTTTTCCGACTTCGCCAACCTCGGCCGTCGCCCGGACTACGCCTTGGTGACGCTGGGCCTCGACCGGCAGGTTACGCCGGCCTCGCGCCTGTCGTTCCGGGTGTCGAACCTGCTCGATACGGTCTACGCCCTCGACGGCACCGTTGCCGGAAACGTGAACACCAACTGGTATCTCGGCAGACCCCGCACTTTCGAGGTCGCCTACACGGTCGCGTGGTAACCGTAACCATGAAAAGCTTCTTGTCGCCCGCGAGACACGGGCGGCGAGAAAGCGAGGATTGCGGCGGGCGAATGCTTGCGCGCGGAAATCCCCCCTCCTATCGCTTGAGAAAAGCGTCGGGGGATTTTCGATGGCGACGACCGTGTCCGATTACCGGGCCCTGATCTCGGGTGATTCGTGGTGGGGCGAAGGCACGGTCGGCAAAGCCGCCTTCATCACCTATTCGTTCGACACGGTCTCCTACGACACGGTCGCCGGCTCGGGCTACTCGGACGCGTTCCGCGCCTCGTTCCAGCCCCTGACCGACGCCGAGAAGGCGGCCGCCCGCGATGCCCTGAAGCAATGGGGCGACAACAGCGGCATCCGCTTCCTCGAAGCCGATGCCGGCCAGGGCGACATCCGCTTCGCCACCTACGACCTCGTCAAGGACCCGAGCCAGTCGGGGGCGGCCGGCTACGCCTATTACCCTTCGGTCCGCCTCGGCGGCGATTACAGCTACGATTCGGTGTTCGGCGGCGACATCTATCTCGACGACAGCGTCGCCCGCTACGGCATCGACGACATGACCCACGTCATCGTCCACGAGATCGGCCACGCGCTCGGGCTCAAGCACCCGTTCGACGACGACCCCGTGCTGGCGAAGGAGATCGACGACACCGACCACACGGTGATGAGCTACAACGGCTACGGCCCGAAGCTCGGCCCGCTCGACATCGACGCGATCCGCTACCTCTACGGCGGCCCGGACCGGGACGGGACGCAGGTCGCCTCCTGGGCCTGGGACGCCGCGACCGACACCCTGACCCAGACCGGCTTTTCCGCCGCCGACACGATCCGCGGCGTCGCCTCGGCCGACGTCATGTACGGCATGGGCGGCGACGACATCCTGTTCGGCGGTCGCGGCAAGGACCGGCTCGACGGCGGCGCGAACAACGACCGGCTGTTCGGCGACGCGGGCGACGACATCCTCGACGGCGGCGACGGCAACGACACCCTGCGGGGCGATGCCGGCAACGACCGGCTGACCGGCGGCGCGGGCGACGACGTCATCGAAACCGGCGACGGCGACAACGTCGCCTTCGGCGGCCTCGGAACCGACACGCTCAACGGCGGCGCCGGCCGCGACCAGCTCGACGGCGGCGACGGCAAGGACACGCTGTCCGGCTGGCTGGGTGGCGACCGCCTCGTCGGCGGTGCCGGCGACGACACGCTGTACGGCGGCGACGGCGCCGACGTGATGGTCGGCGGCCTCGGCAACGACTGGCTCATCGGCGGCGATCAGACGGCCTGGGTCGCCGCCGACATCGACACCGCGGATTTCAGCGCCGCGGTCGCCGCCATCGTCGTCTCGATGAAGGGTGCCTACGAACTCGTCGACAACACTTACGTCTATTACAACGCCAGGGGCGCCGACATCGGCCACGACCGCTTCAGCAGCGTCGAGAACGTCGTCGGCGGCGCGGGCGACGACACCATCGAGGGCAACGAATACGCCAACGACCTCGACGGGCGCGCCGGGGCCGACCGGATGGCGGGTGCAGCGGGCGACGACACCTACCGGGTGAACTCTGTCCGCGACGTCGTCATCGAGGCCAAGGGCGGCGGCCGGGACACCCTCGTCACCACCGCCTCCTACGCGCTGGCCGCCGGCCAGGAGGTGGAGACGCTCCTGTTCGCCGCCTCGACCGGTTCGGCCAAGCTCAACCTGTTCGGCAACGAGTTCGACCAGACCGTGACCGGCAATGCCGGCGTCAACGTGCTCGGCGGCGGACTCGGCAACGACGTCCTGCGTGGGGGCAAGGGCGCCGACACCTTCCTGTTCTCGACCAAGCCCGGCAGCAACAACCTCGACCACATCGCCGACTTCGCCACCGAGGACACGATCCGGCTGTCGAAGAGCGTGTTCACGGCGCTTGCCGCGGGCGACCTCGACGACACCGCCTTCAAGAACGCCAGCAAGGCGAAGGTCGATCTCGACGACCGCCTCGTCTACCGGCAGACGACGGGCGAGCTGTTCTACGACGCCGACGGCTCGGGCAAGGGGGCGGCCGTGAAGATCGCCATCCTCGACAACAAGGCGGCGCTGGCGGCGGACGACTTCTTCATCGTCTGATCCGCGCGCTCCGGATCGCCCCGGACACCGGTCCGGGGTGATCCGGAGGCTTACTTGCAGCGGGCCAGGGCCTTGGGGAGGTTGGCGGTCTCGCCGCCGAGCTTCTGCTCGAAGAACGTCTCCTGGCTCTCGCCGCGCAGGATCCTGACCACCGGATAGTGCTTGGGCACGCCCTGCTCCGCCCCCGCCCGCGCGGCCAGGAACTGCGGGTTCTGCTCCAGTTGCGGCAGGAGCGCGACGAGGCGCTTCATGCCCGCCCCCTGCGACGCCTCTACGCCGCCGCGGCAGCGCTGCATCAGGTTCAGGGCCGCCAGCGGCATCGCGGTGAAGAGGTGGTAGCTCGTGGCGCTCTTGCCGCGCTGCAATTCCCGCGGCAGCGTGCCGTCGTCCTGAATCTGGTCGGTGACGATGGATTCCCGGCCGAGCGCCCAGCGCCATGCGTCCTGATCACCGGTGATGTAGGCGGCCGCGCCGACGGCGACCGCCGCCCAAGCCGCATGGTTGTTCGTGAACGGCTTCGCGGTGTGGAAGGCCCGCACCCCATCGCTCATGGTGCGCAGCCAGTTCTTGACCTCCGGGGTGATCTTCACCCCCGCGGCCTGCGCCTTGACGACGGCGAGCGCGACCGCGCTCAGGGTCCAAGTCTGCTCGAAATTCGCCTGGCCCGATTGCGGCAGCGTGGCCGGGTTGTTGCGGACCCACCGGTCGAGGTTGGTGCCGAAGCAGGTGCCGGCGGCGGCGTCGCCGTTGATCGCGGCGTCGCTCATGCGCTCCAGGCTTTTGATGAAGGCGACCATGCCGCCCATCATCTCCCGGTTGAAGGCGCGGCCTTCCTCGTCGCGCTCGCCGTTCTTCTTGCCGAGCGGCTTGGCGTTGAGGAGAGCCGGCGTCTCCGGCGGGACCGGGCAGGCGCCGTCCCCGGGGTTGGGCGCCTGCGCGGCGGCCTCGCCCGAGGCCAGCGCGGCGATCAGCGCCAGCGTTGCCAGGGAGGCGACCGCGGGGCGCGGCCGACGGAATGCTGCCCGTTGACGTGTGTTCATGGTCGTCGCGTCCAAGCCCGTTGCGCATCCACGGTCCGCGGAGCGAGAGGGCGCCCGCCGACGATGCGCCCCTCCCATCCGCCCGAACGGCGGCGCGACGATGGCAGGGCCCGGCAGCCCGCCTGCGCGAACGGCGGGACGGGGTGTGGCGCCGCCGCCGCGGCCGGGGGACGGTGGCGCGGTTCACTGATTTTTGTTGTTTGTGGAGGACCTTGCGCGGTGTGACATCGGGCGTCGGCGGCCATCTCGGGCCGCGCCCCGTCACGTGATGGCCGCCGACGCGAAGCCGCGGGCTTGCGAACACAAGATCGAGAGGCGTCCTCCGGCGGGGACGGGGCGCCTCGCGAGGACCGGCGCCATGGCTTTCAACCCGTTCCGGCAGGTGGCCCCAGAGCTGCGGGCCCACGTGATCCGGGTCACCGGCGGAGAGGCCGAACGCTTCGCCGTGCTCGCTGCCGATTCCGGTCAGGCCCTGGCGGCAGTGGTCGCGGGCTTGAGACCCTGCGACATCGCCGAGGTCACGGGCGAGGTACTCGCCCCGGCTGCCGCGGCGCGGCTTCCCCTCGAACCGGGCCGACCGCTGCGCCTGGGCTGACGCCCGGACCCGATGGCGTCCCGGACCGTGTCCGGGACGAGGGCGCCGCCTTCAGCGGGCGACGACGTAGCGATCCAGCAGGAAGCCGACCGTGAAGGCGGTGAAGATCCAGCCGTAGACGTAGAGGTAGTCGATCGTGACCGGCAGGTTGGGATCGTATCCGAGCCGCACCCACTCGACGACCTGCACCATCGGGTTCCACTTCATGATCGCGTAAATGCGCTCCGGCATGTAGCAGCCCATGAACTGGACCCCACTGGTGATGTAGAGCACGATGGCGAGCACCACGTAGAGCATCATCCAGAACGGGAAGATCGCGGCCATGCCGACGTTGACGCTGCCGATGGAGAGACCCATCAGGATCGCCGTCAGGTAACCCGTCATCGACATGGTGATGTCGACCGGGATCGGATCGACGCCCATGAAGGTCAGGAACAGGCACACGACGCCGAGGCCCATGAAGCTGCTGCAGATCTCGACCGAGCCGCGGGCCACCATCGTGTCGACGCGCTTGACCTGAGGAAACCACGTCAGGGCCTTGTGGACGTTGTAGCCCTTCATCATCTCACGGGAGATGTATTTGAAGGCCAGGAACGGAAACGCTCCCGAGGCGACGAACAGCAGCGAGGACTCGCCCATCGGCGAGTCCATCTCGCGAAAATACATGATCGTGACGATGATCATGACGTGGGCGACCGGCCACAACATCTGGACGAGGTAGCCCCAGTACGACGCGCTGAAGCGGCTGCGCATGTCGCGCAGGATGAGCGCGTTGAGAACGAGAAGGTAGCTGTCGACCGGGCCCGGACGATCCGAGACCTTGTGGGCTGGCGGCTCGACCCAGTTCCGGTCGACCGGAACGGCGGCACGGGACGATGCACTCATGGGATCCGTCGTACGGGAGGGGCTTTCGCAGGCGTCATCGTCCGCAATCGCGCCGAAATCGAGGAAGCCGGCCCGCCGTCAGACGAAGTGGCGGAAGACGATGCGCTCGTCCCCCTCCGCCTCGTCCTCCATCGCCGTCTCGCCGGCCGACTGGGCGACGCCGAGGCCGATCACGGAGACGAGCAGCAGCGACAGCAGGCGGGTGAAGCGATGGGCCCTGCGCGGCCTCCGCCGAGCGTCGGCCCGGACGATGCGACGACCCATCATGACCATACCCCGCGCATCCGGCCCAGCGGACGACGGCCCTACCCTGCGGCCCGAGCTTGGCCCTTTTGTGACGCAACCCCGCTCCGCTCGGCGGACATGGGACGAACGCTCGGCATCACCAGTCGAAGCGTGACGATCGCGTGATGGATCGTCGCCCGAGCCGAACCGGACCCGATTGCCGTTTGCGTATCGACAATCGCCGTGCCTCTTCTGGTCACGAACGCGAATCGGGGGCAGGTCGTGTCTGAAGAGCGACGGCGTCTGACACGCCTCAACGGATTCAAGATCGCAATCTGTCGATCGGTCGATGAGTCGATCGAGACGGAATGCCTGATCTGGAACCACAACGATCAGGGCGCCCTGTTGGAGTTCACCGATCCGGCCACGCCGACCGAGACGTTTCGTCTCGTCTGTGCGGAACTCGGCATCGATACGCTCTGCCATGTGATCTGGCGCGACGGGCGCGAGCGGGGCGTCGTCTACCCGACCCCGTCTCCGTAACCGGCTGCTTGCGTCAATTCACCTGAGCGACCGAACCTTCCGTCTTCGACAGCAGAAGGGCGAGACCGTCGACCGCCTTGCTCAGGGCTTGCAGCGCCTCGCTGCTGGCGCGCAGATGGGCGACGGCGACGTGGCGGCTGAAGGGCTGGCCTCCCTCGTCGATGTCGTGGACATAGGCCGTGAGCGTGATCCTCCCGAAACTGCCGACGAGACCGAACACCGGTACCTCATCAAAGACCAAAACCGGCGCATGCTCCGATCCTTCGAGCTTCGGCACCGGCTGCGATCGGGTGGTGTATCGAACGGCAGGCATCGGCACGTCGCTCCAGATCGCAATGCGGCCATCGACATCGATCGAGGCGGCGGTCCAGATTGAATATCATTCGGTCAATGCAAAGTTACAAAAACACATCCGCTTCGATTGCTGTTGCAAGCGAAACGGTCTTTCTCGATTTCGACTGTCATGATGGCGCCGACGACGGGGATCGGGCGTCCGTGGTGGGCGGTGAGGGACTCGAACCCCCGACCCTCTCCGTGTAAAGGAGACGCTCTACCAACTGAGCTAACCGCCCGGCCGTGACGCGCGAAAGCGTTACGGAAGCGCGGGCGTGCGCGCAAGACGCTGGCCGTTGTCCCGATGGCCTCCGGCACGAAAAAGGCCCCCGGAGCCATCGCTCCGGGGGCCTTCTCATGCCTGCCGCGCTCGCCTTAATGGGCGACGAGCGTGGCGCTGTCGTCGTCGGTCCGGGCCGGGGCCTTGGCGGGGAGCGGTTCGTCCCACTCGATCGGCTCGGGCTGGCGCACGAGGGCGTGGGTGAGGACCTGATCCATCCGCGAGACCGGGATGATCTCCAGGCCCTGCTTCACGCTGTCGGGCACCTCGGCGATGTCCTTGGCGTTCTCTTCCGGGATCAGCACCGTCTTGATGCCGCCGCGCAGAGCCGCGAGCAGCTTCTCCTTCAGCCCGCCGATCGGCAGGACGCGACCCCGCAGGGTCACCTCGCCGGTCATCGCCACCTCGCGGCGCACCGGGATGCCGGTGAGCGTGGAGACGATCGCGGTCGCCATGGCGATGCCCGCCGACGGCCCGTCCTTCGGGGTCGCCCCCTCCGGCACGTGGACGTGGATGTCGCGGCGCTCGAACAGCGGCGGCTCGAGGCCGAAGTCGATCGCCCGCGAGCGGACGTAGCTGGCGGCCGCCGAGATCGACTCCTTCATCACGTCGCGCAGGTTGCCCGTGACCGTCATCTTGCCCTTGCCGGGCATCATGACGCCCTCGATCGTCAGCAGCTCGCCGCCGACCTCGGTCCAGGCCAGACCCGTCACCACGCCGACCTGATCGTCCGCGTCGATCTCGCCGTAGCGGAACTTCGGCGGACCGAGGAAGACCGGAAGCGTGTCGGGGTTGCCCTCGACGGACTTGACCTTGGTGATCAGGATCTCCTTCACCGCCTTGCGGATCAGGTTGGAGATCTCGCGCTCCAAGTTACGGACGCCCGCTTCCCGCGTGTAGCGGCGGATGAGCATCATCAGGCCGTCGTCGGTGATCGACCACTCGTCGGCACTCAGCCCGTGCTTCTTCACCGCCTCCGGGATCAGGTGGCGACGGGCGATCTCCAGCTTCTCCTCTTCGGTGTAGCCGGCGATGCGGATCACCTCCATGCGGTCCATCAGCGGACCGGGGATGTTGAGCGTGTTCGCCGTCGTCACGAACATCACGTTCGACAGGTCGTAATCGACCTCGAGGTAATGGTCGTTGAACGTCGCGTTCTGCTCGGGGTCCAGCACCTCGAGGAGCGCCGCCGACGGATCGCCGCGGAAGTCCATGCCCATCTTGTCGATCTCGTCGAGCAGGATGAGTGGGTTCGACGTCTTGGCCTTACGCATCGACTGGACGATCTTGCCGGGCATCGAGCCGATATAGGTCCGGCGGTGACCACGGATCTCGGCCTCGTCGCGCACGCCGCCGAGCGACATGCGAACGAACTCGCGGCCCGTGGCCTTGGCGATCGACTTGCCGAGCGAGGTCTTGCCGACGCCGGGCGGGCCAACGAGGCAAAGGATCGGTCCGGTGAGCCGGTTGGTCCGCTGCTGCACGGCGAGGTATTCGACGATCCGGTCCTTGACCTTGTCGAGGCCGAAGTGATCCGAATCGAGGACGGCCTGCGCGCCCAGCAAGTCCTTCTTGATCTTCGAGCGCTTGCCCCATGGGATGCCGAGCATCCAGTCGAGGTAGTTGCGCACCACCGTCGCCTCGGCCGACATCGGCGACATCTGGCGGAGCTTCTTCAGCTCGGCGGTGGCCTTCTCGCGGGCCTCCTTCGTCAGCTTGGTCTTCTCGATCTTCTCTTCCAGCTCGGCCAACTCGTCGCGACCGTCCTCGTCGCCGAGTTCCTTCTGGATCGCCTTCATCTGCTCGTTGAGGTAGTACTCGCGCTGGGTCTTCTCCATCTGCCGCTTGACGCGGGTGCGGATGCGCTTCTCCACCTGCAGCACGGAGATCTCGCTCTCCATCAGCGACAGCACGCGCTCCAGGCGCGCGGCCACCGTGGGAATCTCCAGGATCGCCTGCTTGTCGGCGATCTTGACCGCGAGGTGCGAGCCCACCGTGTCGGCGAGCTTGGACGGCTCGTCGATCTGCGTGACGGCGGAGACGACCTCGGGGGAGATCTTCTTGTTGAGCTTCACGTAGTTCTCGAACTCGGAGATCACCGAGCGGGCGAGCGCCTCGGCCTCGACGCGGTCGCCGAGGTCGTCGTCGAGGGTCAGCGCGCGGGCCTCGTAGAACTCGTCGGAGCGGACGAACTCCTCGATCTGCGCGCGGCCGGCGCCCTCGACCAGCACCTTCACGGTGCCGTCGGGCAGCTTCAGGAGCTGGAGCACGGAGGCGAGCGTACCGATCTTATAGATCGCGTCGGTCGCCGGATCGTCGTCGCTGGCGTTGATCTGGGTGGCGAGCAGGATGTGGCGCTCCGAGCGCACGGCCTCTTCCAGCGCGCGGATCGACTTCTCGCGGCCGACGAAGAGCGGCACGATCATGTGCGGGAACACGACGATGTCGCGCAGCGGCAGGACGGCGTAGGAGCCCGTCGAACCGGGAACGACCGGCTGGCGCGATTTCGACTGGGTCATGGGGGTTTCCCTTATCTGTTGACGCCGGGCATGCGCTCCTCGGATCGAGCAAGCATCCTGCCAGGTGCCGACCGGGCCGCGAAGGGTCGGGGGCGAATGATACGTCTGCGGCTGGTAGCGCAGCCCGCACCTTGGGTAGAGCGGGGGGAGGAGAGAAGCGTGCCGGCTGCGATGGACCTGAATTGGTCCTTCGCCGGCGCGCTTTCAAGCGGCCACCCCTGGAACGAAAAAGGGCCGCCGGCATTGCCGGGCGGCCCTTTTTCCTGCCGATCAGGCGCTGACGCTGGCCGGTGCGTCCTTGTTGCGGTCGCCGTGGATGAAGAGCGGCCTCGACTTGCCGTCCACCACCTCCGGGCCAATGACCACCTGCTCGACCGAATCGAGGCCGGGCAGGTCGTACATCGTGTCGAGCAGGATGGTCTCCAGGATCGACCGCAGGCCGCGGGCGCCCGTCTTGCGCTCGATCGCCTTGCGGGCGACCATCGACAGCGCCTCGTCCTGGAAGGTCAGCTCGACGTTCTCCATTTCGAACAGGCGCTGGTACTGCTTGACCAGCGCGTTCTTCGGCTCCTGAAGGATCTTCTTGAGGGCCTCCTCGTCGAGATCCTCCAGCGTGGCGAGCACGGGGAGACGGCCGACGAATTCCGGGATGAGGCCGAACTTCAGCAGGTCCTCGGGCTCGACCGAGCGGAACACTTCGCCGGTGCGGCGGTCGTCCGGCGCCTGGACGCTCGCGCCGAAACCGATCGAAGTGCCTTTGCCGCGCTGGGAGATGATGCGCTCCAGCCCCGCGAAGGCGCCGCCGCAGATGAACAGGATGTTCGTCGTATCGACCTGCAGGAACTCCTGCTGCGGATGCTTGCGCCCGCCCTGGGGCGGCACGGAGGCGACGGTGCCTTCCATGATCTTCAGCAGCGCCTGCTGCACGCCCTCGCCCGACACGTCGCGGGTGATCGACGGGTTGTCCGACTTGCGGGAGATCTTGTCGATCTCGTCGATGTAGACGATGCCGCGCTGCGCCCGCTCGACGTTGTAGTCGGAGGCCTGGAGCAGCTTGAGGATGATGTTCTCGACGTCCTCGCCGACATAGCCGGCTTCCGTGAGGGTCGTGGCGTCCGCCATGGTGAACGGCACGTCGAGGATGCGGGCAAGCGTCTGGGCCAGCAGCGTCTTGCCCGAGCCGGTCGGCCCGATCAGCATGATGTTGGACTTGGCCAGCTCGACGTCGTTGTGCTTCGTCGCGTGCGCGAGCCGCTTGTAGTGGTTGTGCACCGCCACCGAGAGGACCTTCTTGGCGAAGTCCTGGCCGATGACGTAATCGTCGAGGACGCGCCGAATCTCCTTCGGGGTCGGCACGCCGTCGCGGCTCTTCACCAGCGAGGACTTCGATTCCTCGCGGATGATGTCCATGCACAGCTCGACGCACTCGTCGCAGATGAACACCGTCGGGCCCGCGATCAGCTTGCGGACCTCGTGCTGGCTCTTGCCGCAGAACGAGCAGTACAGCGTGCTCTTGGAGTCGTTGCCGCCGGTCTTGCTCATGTCGGTCTCCGGTTCGCGGGCGCGGCCCCAGCCAGCAGGGCACGCGCTTCGGTCATAGGATGTAAGCGCATCCGCCTAAAGAAACAGTCACACCGCGCGGATGCGTCGGGAGTGAGGCGCTCGAATCCCGATGCAACCATGCTGCCGCCTCGGGATCAACCGGCCGGAGGGGCCGGGCAAGCGCCGAATGGCCGCATGGTTTGCCGGCGTGCCCCGGACGCCTCACTCTGAAAAGCGTCCGGGGTCATCCGCCTCAGGCGGCGGCGGGTTCCGGGCGCTTGTGCAGGATGTCGTCGATCAGGCCGAACTCCTTGGCCGCCTCGGCGGTCATGAAGTTGTCGCGCTCCAGCGCCTGATGGATCGTCTCGTACTCGCGGCCGGTGTGCTTCACGTAGATCTCGTTGAGGCGCTTCTTGAGGGCCTCGATCTCGCGGGCATGGATCAGGATGTCGGTGGCCTGTCCCTGGAAGCCGCCCGACGGCTGGTGCACCATGATCCGGGCGTTCGGCAGGGCGAAGCGGTGGCCGGCCTCGCCCGCGGCCAGCAGCAGCGAGCCCATCGAGGCGGCCTGACCGACGCAGAGCGTCGTCACCGGGCAGCGGATGAACTGCATCGTGTCGTAGATCGACAGGCCCGAGGTCACCACGCCGCCGGGCGAGTTGATGTAGAAGGAGATTTCCTTCTTCGGGTTCTCGGCCTCGAGGAACAGCAGCTGGGCGACGATGAGCGAGGCGCCCTGGTCCTCGACCGGGCCGGTCAAGAAGATGATCCGCTCGCGCAGCAGCCGGGAATAGATGTCGAACGCCCGCTCGCCGCGGCTCGACTGCTCGACCACCATGGGCACGAGCGAATTGTGGAAGTAATCGACCGGATCTCTCATGTCAGCCCTCGGCTCCGGGTCCGGCCCGGACGAATCGCCCAGGGCCGGAGGTTACAGCGAACACGGCGCACGTTAACGCCGTCTGATCTTCACGGCCCCCGGCGGCGCCCGTGACGGGCGCCGCTCGAGGATCGCGTTCCGATCGCCGCCCGCCGCGGAGCCGCTGGGCGTCGATCAGCCGGCCGCCTGCTCGGCCGCCGTCTCGTTCTTCTCGCCCTGGGTCTCGTCGGCCTTCGACGCGGAGGCGTCGGCTTCGTCGTCCTCGGCGAAGAGAGCCTCCTTCGAGACGGGCTCCTCGACCACTTGGACCTGACCGAGGACGTGGTCGACGACCTTCTCCTCGAACAGCGGCGCGCGAAGCTCGGCGAGCGCCTGGGGGTTGTTGCGGTAGAAGTCGTAGACCTGCTTCTCCTGGCCCGGGAACTGCCGGATCCGGGCGAAGAGGGCTTGGTTGACCTCGTCATCCGAGATCTTGATATCGGCCGTCTCGCCGACTTGCGCAAGCACCAGCCCGAGGCGCACGCGGCGCTCGGCGATCTTGCGGTAATCGGCCTGCGAGGCCTGCTCGGTGGTGCCCTCTTCCTCGAAGGTCTTGCCGCGGGTCTTCAGGTCCTGCTCGACCTGGGCCCACACGGCGGCGAACTCCTGGTGGACGAGGGAGGGCGGCAGCTCGAACGCGTACTTGCCGTCGAGCGCGTCGAGCAGCTCCTTCTTGAGCTTGCGGCGCGACTGGGCCTCGTAATCGGAGCCGATCGCCTTGGAGATCGCTTCCTTCAGCTTCTCCAGGTCGTCCATGCCGAAGCGCTTGGCCAGCTCGTCGTCGATCTTGGTCTCGCCCGGTGCCTTGACGCCCTTCACGGTCACGTCGAACTCGGCGTCCTTGCCGGCGAGCTGCTCGGCCTGGTAGCCCTCGGGGAAGGCGGTCTTGACGAGGCGGCTGTCGCCGACCTTGGCGCCGACGAGCTGGTCCTCGAAGCCGGGGATGAAGGTGTTGGAGCCCAGCTCCAGCGGCACGTCCTCGCCCTTGCCGCCCTCGAACTCGGCGCCGTCGATGCGGCCGACGAAATCGATCACGACCTGATCGCCGGTTTGCGCCTCGGCGCCCTCCTCGCGGTCCTCGAACGCGCGGCCGTCCTTGGCCATGCGCTCCAGCGCCTCGGTGATCTCCGCGTCGGAGGGGGTCACCACGAGCTTCTTGATCGACACGTCGGAGAGGTCGGCCAGCTCGAAGCTCGGCAGCACCTCGAGCTTCACCTTGAAGGCGAGGTCGCCCTTCGCGTCGAGCGCGCGCTCGATGATGTTCTGCTCCTCGTCCTTCGGGAACTCGATCTGCGGCTCGAGCGCGAGCTTGAGGCCCTTGTCGGCGACGATCTGCTGGTTGGCCTCGTTGACGGCGTTCTGCAGCACGTCGGCCATCACGGACTTGCCGTAGACCTTGCGCAGATGCGCCACCGGCACCTTGCCGGGGCGGAAGCCCTTGATCTGGACCTTGCCCTTGATGTTCGAGAGCTCGGTGTTGAGGCGATCCTCAAGCTCGTTGGCGGGGAGGAGCACCTGAAACTCGCGCTTCAGCCCCTCGGAGGTCGTCTCGGTCACCTGCATCGTCGTTCGTCCGCTTTTGTAAAAACCGCAATCTCGTCCTCGATGCCGCGGCGCTGCGGGAGACCCATCAAGGAGATCCTTGGGGGACTCCGACGGCGCGAACGCCCGGCGGGGACCGGCCCCGGTCCCGAGGCCGGGCCGATGCGGACTTGGTGCGGGCGGAGGGGCTCGAACCCCCACGTCTTGCGACACTGGAACCTAAATCCAGCGCGTCTACCAGTTCCGCCACGCCCGCGAGCGCTTGAGCGACATGGCCCTGTCCGGGCCTTCGAAGCGCGCGTCTATAGCACGCGCGTCCGGGCCCGCAGCAAAAATTTGTTCCTGCTCGGCCTCAAGCGCCGGCAGCCGCGTCTTCCGGCTCGGCCTCGGACGCCTGCAGCTGCCTCCGCGGCCTCGGCTTCGCTCTGCCGGACGCCTCGGCTCAAGGCCGAGGCCGCTCGCGGGGCGCTCCTCGCGCCCGGCCGGACGGCCAATTCTCGTGCAAGCGCTGCTTATTGGACGTCGCGCCCGGCCGTGATTGGCGCATCCCGGACGGCCCGGCTACAACGCGGGCCCCTTCCCCGCCAGCCGAACGAGCCCCCATGCGAACGCCCGCCCCCGAGGCCCGACCCGAGCCGATCCGGGAGGTGGAGGGCCCGTCCCGCCGCACGCTGATCGCGGGGAGCGCGGCGCTGGCGCTCGCCCCCTTCGCCGCCGCGGCGCAGTCGCCGGCCCGCAAGCCGGCCCCGGCGGTCAAGCCCGCCGAGGCGCCCGCTCCCGAGGCCAAGCCCGATGCCGGGCCGGCCGAGGCAAAGCCCCTCAAGGCCGCCCCGGCTCAGGCCCGGCTCAAGCCCGAGCCCGCCCCCGAGACCGCCGTGTGGCGCCTCGGCACGGGGACCGCCCCGCCGGTGCTGCGGATCAAGCTCGGCGAGACCGTGCGCCTGCGCGTCGAGAACAACACGGAAAAACCGCTGGCCTTCCACTGGCACGGCGTGCGCAACCGCAACGCCATGGACGGCGTCGGCGGCGTCACCCAGGAGCCGATCGCGCCGGGCAAGGACTTTTCGTACGAGTTCACGCCGCCGGACGCCGGCACCTTCCTGGTCCGCCCGCTGGTCGTCGGCGGCGCGAGCGAGCCGTCGGGCCGGGGCCTCGCGGGCCTGCTCGTCGTGGAGGAGCCGAACCCGCTCGCGGTCGATCAGGACGTCACGCTGCTGCTCCAGGATTGGCGCCTCGACGAGGCCGGTGCCCTGCTGCCGTTCGGACAGGTGGCGTTCGCGGCGGCCTCGGGCCGGCTCGGCAACGCGGTGACGCTCAACGGCGGGCCGATTCCCCTCGCCCTCGAAGGCCGCCCCGGCGGCCGCGTCCGGCTGAGGCTCGCCAACGCCTGCAACGCGCGGGCGATCCGCATCCGCTTCGACGGGGTGAAGGTCTACGTCGCCGCCGTCGATGGCCAGCCCGCCGACACGTTCGAGCCGCTGAAGGCCACCCTCCCCTTCGCGCCGGGCACCCGCTACGACCTGCTCCTCGACCTGCCGAAGGAGCCCGGCCCGGCCGGCACGATCACGGCCTTGGTCGGCCAGGGTCTGCCGCTGGCGACGTTCGCGGTGGCGGGCGAGCCTGTGGCGCAGACAGGCCGCGGGCAGATCGCCTCGATCCCCGAGAACAAGCGCCTGCCGAACGAGATCAAGCTCCAGAGCGCGTTCCGCCGCGACCTCGTCCTCACCGGCGGGGTGAAGCCCGACCGCACCAAGCCCGGCGCCGAGACGCCCTATGCCGGCGACCCCCAAAAAATCTGGCAGATCAACGGCGCGAGCGGCGCGGCGGGTGCGGCTCCGCTGTTCACGGTCAAGCGCGGGCAGGTCTTGGTGCTGACGATCCGCAACGACACCGGCTTCCCGCAGGTGCTGCACCTGCACGGCCACGTCTTCCGCCTGCTCCACCTCCTCGACGACGGCTGGGAGCCCTACTGGCTCGATACCGTGCAGATCCCGGAGGGCCGCCACGCCCAGATTGCGTTCGTGGCCGACAATCCTGGCCGCTGGCTCCTGTCCTCGACGGTGCTGGAGCGGTTCGACACGGGGCTGTGGGCGAGTTTCGAAGTCGGCTGAAACGCATATCCCACAAAATCCCTCATCCTGAGGTGCGGAGCGAAGCGCAGCCTCGAAGGAGGGCTCCAGCAGAGCGCGCGATACGCTGGAGCCCTCCTTCGAGGCCCGCTGATGCGGGCGCCTCAGGATGAGGGGGATGGGTGGGAAGTGCGTCGAACCGCTCTCAGGCCAAGTCCCGCAGAACCGCCGGCATCAATTCCGAAATATCCTCGGCGATCAGCCCCGGCCCGTGCCGGAGGCCGGCGTCGCCGTGGAGCCAGACGGCGGCGCACGCCGCCTCGAACGGCGCCATCCCCTGCGCCAGCAGCCCGCAGATCAGCCCGGCGAGCACGTCGCCGGAGCCCGCGGTGGCGAGATGGGGCGAGCCGTGGTCGTTGATCGCGATCCGTCCGTCGGGGGCGGCGATCACCGTGTCGGCGCCCTTCAGCACCACCACGGCCCCGGCGAGATGGGCCGCCCGTGCGGCGCGCTCCGGCTTGGAGAGGCCCTCGGCGACGGCCTCGGTGCCGGAGAACAGCCGGGCGAACTCGCCCTCGTGCGGGGTCAGCACACCTTGCGCCTCGCCGTCGCGGATGTGGCGGGCCAAGGTCCGCACCTCACTCCGAAAACTCGTCAATGCGTCGGCGTCGAGCACCAGGGCACGGCCGGCGGAGGCCGCGACCGCGACGAACGCGCAGGTGGCCGGGCCTGTGCCGAGGCCGGGGCCGAGCAGCAGGGCATTGAGGCGGTCGTCGACGAGGATGTCGTCGAGGTCGTCGGGACTCTCGCAGGGGCGCAGCATGATCGCGGTGAGCTGCGCCGCGTTCTCCGGCAGGCCCGAGGTCGGCGAGGCGACGGTGACGAGGCCGGCGCCGACCCGCAGCGCCCCGCGAGCGGCGAGCCGGGCCGCGCCGGTCTTGTAGGCCGGGCCCGACAGGACGAGGGCATGGCCGCGGGTGTATTTGTGGCTCGCGGCCGACAGGACGGGCAGCGTCCACAGCCCCGGCGCGTTGCGAAAGAGCGTGGGCGCGCCCTCCAGCCCGTCGGCGAGCGCGGCGGGGCCGGTGTCGATGTCGGCGAGCGTGATCGCGCCGCACAGCGAGCGGCCGGGCTGGAGCAGATGGCCCGGCTTGAGCGCCACGAAGGTCACGGTCTCGCGCGCCTGCACCGCGACGCCGCGGACGCGGCCGGTATCGCCGTCGAGCCCGCTCGGCACGTCCACCGCCAGGACGGGATGGCCGGACGCGTTCACCGCCTCGACCAGGGCGCGGGCCGCGCCGTCGAGATCGCGCGACAGCCCGGCGCCGAACAGCGCGTCGACGATCAGGTCGCAATCGGTCACCGGAGCGTCCGCCGCGGCGACCGGGCCGGTCCACTCGGCCGCCGCAAGGCCGGCATCGCCGGTGAGCGCATCGCGATCCCCCAGCAGCCGCAACTCGACGGCCCGGCCCGCCTCCGCCAGCAGGCGGGCGGCTATGAGCCCGTCGCCGCCGTTGTTGCCCGGTCCGCATAGGACCAGAATCCGCTCCGACCCGAGCGCCAGCGCTCGCTCGGCCAAAGCCGCGCCGGCCCGTTGCATCAGCGTGAAACCCGGCGTGCCGGCCCCGATCGCCGCCGCATCCACCCGTCGCATCGCCTCCACGGTGAGCAGCCGCAGGGCCGACTTCGGGGGGTGGGCCGGCTCATGCATTCGTGGCGCTCACTCTCTGTCTAAAAATTCATCGAAAGCGGGGGAATTGCCTGCATATTCCGCAGCCAATGCCTGCGCGATGCGCAACTTCACCTGCCGGCAACGCAAATCGCCGTGGCGGTCGGGCGGTCGCGATGATAGACATATCAGCATCTAACAGACGACGCGCGCATCGGACCGAGCCGGGATGAAGAAGATCGAGGCGATCATCAAGCCGTTCAAGCTCGACGAGGTGAAGGAGGCGCTCCAGGAGGTCGGCCTCCAGGGCATCACCGTCATCGAAGCGAAGGGTTTTGGCCGGCAGAAGGGCCATACCGAGCTGTATCGCGGCGCGGAATACGTCGTGGACTTCCTGCCCAAGGTGAAGCTGGAGATCGTCCTGTCCGACGCGCTGGTGGAAGGCGCGGTCGAGGCCATCCGCAAATCGGCCCAGACCGGCCGCATCGGCGACGGCAAGATCTTCGTCTCGACCATCGAGGAAGCCATCCGCATCCGCACCGGCGAGACCGGCGCCGACGCGATCTGAGCCGCAGGCTCCCTCGACCTCCGACGACTTGGCGCGCTTCGTGAACGGGCGTTCGCGCGCCCCCTGAGGCGCGTGCCTCAGCGAGCCAGCCCGTGCCCGATCTCGACAGCATCGTGACAGAGATCGCCGACGAGATGCGGGCGCGGCCCGACCGCGGCGCGGTGGCGAGCTACATCCCCGAACTCGCCGGCGTCGATGCCCAAAAGTTCGGCCTCGTGGTGATCGACCGCGAGGGGCAGGTCGCGGCAGGCGGCGATGCCGACATCCCCTTCTCGATCCAGAGCATTTCCAAGGTCTTCACCCTGACGCTGGCGCTCGGCATGGTCGGCGACCGGCTGTGGCGGCGGGTCGGGCGCGAGCCCTCCGGCAGCCCGTTCAACTCCATCGTCCAGCTGGAGCGCGAGCAGGGGATTCCGCGCAATCCCTTCATCAACGCGGGTGCCATCGCGGTCACCGACGTGATCCTCTCGGGCCACCAGCCGCGGGAGGCTTTGGGCGAGATCCTGCGCTTCATGCAGTTCCTGGCACAGGACAACGCAATCGCCATCGACGAGACCGTGGCGGCCTCGGAGAAGCGCACGGGTTTTCGCAACGCGGCCCTCGCCAACTACATGCGCTCGTTCGGCGTCCTCGAGAACCCGGTGGACTACACGCTCGGGGTCTATTTCCACCACTGCGCCATCGCGATGACCTGCCGCCAGCTCGCCACCGCCGGGCTGTACCTCGCCTATTCCGGGCAGCACCCGCTGGCCGGTTACTCGGTGATCTCGGCCGAGCGGGCGCGGCGCATCAACGCCATCATGCTGACCTGCGGCCATTACGACGGCTCGGGCGACTTCGCCTACCGGGTCGGCCTGCCGGGCAAGAGCGGCGTCGGCGGGGGGATTCTGGCGGTGGCGCCGGGGCGTGCCTCGATCTGCGTCTGGTCGCCGGGGCTGGATGCCGCGGGCAACTCGCATCTCGGGCGCATCGCCCTGGAGATGCTGGTGAAACGGACCGGGTGGTCGATCTTCGGAGTGTAGGCCGTGCATCCCCTCTCCCCGCACGCGGGGAGAGGGCTTCGGCGACCCCGTCGTCGCCGAAGCGAGGCGGCAGCCGAAGGTGAGGGGGCTTCGACGGAAACGACTCCTTCGGAAGCGCCCCCTCACCCCCGCTACCGCTTGTCTCGCCCCCGACGAGGGGGGCTCGACCCTCTCCCCGCGTGCGGGGAGAGGGGGTGGTTCCGGCGCTCCGCACGGCCGACAAACAAAAAACCGCCCCCGCCTTGCGGCAGGGGCGGCTGTGTCTCCGGGAGCCGGCCGACTCCCAAGAAAGACTTACGCGACGGCCTTCTCGGCGGCCTCTGCGGGGAGCGGAACCTCGGAGATCGTCTTCAGGACCTGCGAGGCGATCTGGTAGGGGTCGCCCATGGAGTTCGGGCGGCGGTCCTCAAGGTAGCCCTTGTAACCGTTGTTCACGAAGGAGTGGGGCACGCGCACCGAGGCGCCGCGATCGGCCACGCCGTAGGAGAACTTGTTCCACGGGGCGGTCTCGTGCTTGCCGGTGAGCCGCATGTGATTGTCCGGGCCGTAGACGGCGATGTGGTCGTCGAGGTTCTTCTCGAACTGCGCCATCATGGCCTCGAAGTAGTCCTTGCCGCCGGTCTCGCGCATGAACGTCGTCGAGAAGTTGCAGTGCATGCCCGAGCCGTTCCAGTCGGTGTCGCCGAGCGGCTTGCAGTGGTACTCGATGTCGATCTCGTAGGTCTCGCACAGGCGCTGGAGCAGGTAGCGGGCCATCCACATCTCGTCGGCGGCCTTCTTGGAGCCCTTGCCGAAGATCTGGAACTCCCACTGGCCCTTGGCCACCTCGGCGTTGATGCCCTCGTGGTTGATGCCCGCCGTGAGGCACAGGTCGAGATGCTCCTCGACGATCTTGCGGGCGATCGGGCCGACGTTCGAGGCGCCGACGCCGCAATAGTACGGGCCCTGGGGGGCGGGGTAGCCGGCTTCGGGGAAGCCGAGCGGGCGGCCGTTCTTGTAGAGGAAGTACTCCTGCTCGAACCCGAACCACGCGCCGGCATCGTCCAGCACGGTGGCGCGCTTGTTCGACGGGTGCGGGGTCTTGCCGTCGGGCATCATCACTTCGCACAGCACGAGCACGCCGTTGCTGCGGGACGGATCGACGAAGTGGCGGATCGGCTTGAGCACGCAATCGGACGAGGAGCCCTCGGCCTGCATCGTCGAGCTGCCGTCGAAGCCCCAGAGCGGGAGCTGCTCCAGGCTCGGGAAGCCGTCGAACTCCTTGATCTGCGTCTTGCCGCGCAGGTTCGGAACCGGAGTGTAGCCGTCGAGCCAGATATACTCGAGCTTGTACTTCGTCATTGCTTGTCTCTCGTTCCTGATCGACGAAATCCGTCTGACAGCCCCTAGGTCCGGCGCCCTGTTCGCCTCCGCCTCGGCCCAGGACCGTCGCCGCGTCGCGGGCGCCGATACCCTGGCTGGCTCGAAGGCTTTCGCCCGACCCCGAAACGTCCGGTCAAAACCCGTCCGCTTCGGATGGGCCTAAAGCATGGGCCGTGCCAACCCGCCGCGAAATGCGACGCCGGTTCCCGCGTGAAAGCGTCGCTCCGATCGGCGCAGGTGGGGCGATCTTTTCCGCGAAAGGCCCGCCGGGGCGGAGATTTTTGTCTCAGGACGGGTGGCGGCGGCGGGGCGTGGGCAGTAACGTCCGCGCCCGTCGGCCGGACCGGCTGGGGCACGAGGAGGGATGCCGGCTCGCACGACCCGTGCCGCGCTCGTCGCGCGTGGGCCTGCGAAACGAGCCCTCTCCCTCTCCCCTGCCCCCGGGACGATCCGACGACCGGCCGGGATCAGCCCCGGCCCGGATGCGGCCGCTCCGGCCGCGCCCGCCTGACGAGACGACCCGAGGAGACGCACACGATGAAAACGGCCGCTGATGTGCTGAAGGCCATCAAGGACAACGACGTGAAATACGTCGACTTCCGCTTCACCGACCCGCGCGGGAAGTGGCAGCACGTGACCTTCGACGTCTCCCTCGTCGACGAGGAGATCTTTTCCGAGGGCACGATGTTCGATGGCTCCTCGATCGCCGGCTGGAAGGCGATCAACGAGTCCGACATGCTGCTGATGCCCGACCCGGTCACCGCCTGCATGGACCCGTTCTTCTCGGCGTCCACCATGTCGATCGTCTGCGACGTGCTCGAGCCCTCGACCGGCGAGCCCTATGCGCGCGATCCGCGCGGCACGGCGAAGCTCGCCGAGGCCTACCTGCGCTCGACCGGCATCGGCGACGACATCTTCGTCGGTCCCGAGGCCGAGTTCTTCGTGTTCGACGACGTGAAGTTCGGTGCCGACCCCTACCACACCGGCTTCCAGCTCGATTCCACCGAGCTGCCGACCAACGGCTTCACCGACTACGAGGGCGGCAACCTCGGCCACCGCATCCAGACCAAGGGCGGCTACTTCCCCGTACCGCCGCAGGATTCGGCCCAGGACATGCGCGGCGAGATGCTGGCCGCGATGCAGTCGATGGGCGTCAAGGTCGAGAAGCACCACCACGAGGTGGCGAGCGCCCAGCACGAACTCGGCATGAAGTTCGACACGCTGACCCTGCTCGCCGACCACATGCAGATCTACAAGTACTGCATCCACAACGTGGCGCAGAGCTACGGCAAGTCCGCGACCTTCATGCCGAAGCCCGTCTACGGCGACAACGGCTCGGGCATGCACGTGCACCAGTCGATCTGGAAGAACGGCAAGCCGCTGTTCGCCGGCGACAAGTACGCCGACCTCTCCCAGGAATGCCTGTGGTACATCGGCGGCATCATCAAGCACGCCAAGGCGCTCAACGCCTTCACCAACCCGTCCACCAACTCCTACAAGCGTCTGGTGCCGGGCTACGAGGCCCCCGTGCTGCTGGCCTACTCGGCCCGCAACCGCTCGGCCTCCTGCCGTATCCCGTGGACGACGAACCCGAAGGCCAAGCGCGTCGAGGTCCGCTTCCCCGATCCGATGGCCAACCCCTACCTCGCCTTCTCGGCGCTGCTGATGGCCGGGATCGACGGCATCCTCAACAAGATCGATCCGGGCCCGGCCATGGACAAGGATCTCTACGACCTGCCGCCGCGCGAGCTGAAGAAGATCCCGACCGTGTGCGGCTCGCTCCGTGAGGCCCTGCAGAACCTCGACAAGGACCGCGCCTTCCTCAAGGCCGGCGGCGTGTTCTCGGACGACCAGATCGACTCGTTCATCGAGCTGAAGATGACCGAGGTGCTGCGCTACGAGATGACCCCCCACCCGATCGAGTTCGTGCAGTACTACTCGCTGTAAGCGGCGCGCGGGCCGGCCCGCCCGGCCCGCGACTTTCGAGAAACGACCTGTAGCGCCGGGGCCTCGCGAGGGGCTCCGGCGTTCGCGTGTTCAGGCGGTCGGGCCGGGCTCGTGATGGCGGACGCTGCGCCGGATGACCTGGGGCGGCTGGCCGAACGCCCGCAGGAAGGCCCGCCGCATCCGTTCCCGGTCGGCGAAGCCCGTCTCCCGCGCCACCGTGTCGAGGGAATGCCGGCCGTCCTCCAGCATCGTCCGGGCGGCCTCCAGGCGGAGGTTCTCGACGGCCTTGGCCGGTGATTGGCCGGTCTCCTCGCGGAAGATGCGGCTGAACTGGCGCGGACTCAGATGGGCCGCCTCCGCCAGTTCCTCCACCGACAGCTCGCTCCTCAGGTTGGCCCTGGCATGGGCCAGCACCGTCTGGACCCGGTCGGAGCGCGGTTGCAGGTCCAGCAGCGCGGAGAACTGCGACTGCCCCCCCGTTCGGCGGTGGTAGACCACGAGCGTCCGGGCGATGCCCTTCGACATCTCGGGGCCCAGGTCGTCCTCGACCAGAGCCAGCGTCAGGTCGATTCCCGCGGTCATGCCGGCCGAGGTCCAGACGTTGCCGTCCGCCACGAAGATGCGGTCGTCGTCCACCTTGATCGAGGGATGGCGCCGCTGGAGGTCGCGGGCATGGGCCCAGTGGGTTGCCGCCTTCCGCCCGTCGAGCAGGCCCGCCTCGGCCAGGAGGAACGCCCCCGTGCAGGTCGCGGCGACCCGGCGCGCGCCGGCCGCCGTCTCGCGCACCCGTTCGACGAGGCCCGGCGCCGACGCATCAACCCGGACCGATCCCACCACGATGAGCGTGTCGAAGCGCCGGCCGGAAAACGGCTCCGTCTCGATGACCATGCCGATGGAGGTCCGGACCGGCCCGCCTCCTTCCGACAGGAAGGTCACCTCGTAGAAGTCCCGGCCGAGTTCGAGATTGGCCAGCTCGAAGGCCGTGAGAGGCGCGAGGTTCATCACCTGGAACCCCGGAAAGAGCACGACACCGATGGACGGCATGGGGAGCCCCGCGGCGAATGTCCTAAAAGGTTGGATGTTCGACATATGGGATATGCCGGGGCACGTCTAGGTTCGATGGCGACAGGCGTGGGCGACACCCCCGCCGGACCCGCCGCCCAGGAGCTTCCTTCCATGACCACGCCCAGCATCGCCACCCTCGGCCGCGACGCCGAGACCTACACGCGCCGCTGGCTCGCCTCCGGCGAGATCGCCGTCGCGACTCTGCGGGACGGGACCCGCCTCCGCTACGTCCGGGCGGGGAGCGGGCCGAACCTCGTCCTGACCCACACGGTGCGGACGCAGCTCGACCTGTTCCAGCGGGTGATCCCGCTGCTCGCGCCCCACTTCACGGTCTACGCCCTCGATCTGCCGGGCTTCGGCTGGTCGGACCTGAAGCCGGAAGCCCCGAAGGACGAGCCCACCCTGCGGGCGGCCTTGAAGGATTTCATCGCGACCCTCGGCATCGAGCGCCCGATCCTGGCGGGCGAGTCCATCGGTGCGACGCTGTCGCTCTCCGTGGCTGCCGATCTCGGCGACGCGGTCGAGCGGGTCTTCGCCTTCAACACCTACGATTACTTGCCCGGCCTGGAGCGCTCGAACCTTCTGGCCTCGATCATCATCAAGAGCGTGCGGGCGCCCCTCGTCGGCCCGGTCTTCGCGGCGCTTGAGAACCGGACCATCACCGGCGGCATCATGAAGGGCGGCTTCCACGATTCCCGCAGCCTGCCCTCCGACCTGCTCGACGAGTACGCCCGGGTCGGCGCTCGGGCCGGCTACGCCCGGGCGGCGCGCACCCTGCTCAAGGCGCTCCCGAGCTTCGTCGCGGCCCGCACCCGCTACCCTTTGGTCACCGCGCCGGTCACGCTGGTCTGGGGCGACAAGGACTGGGCGAACCTTCGGGACCGCGCCGGCGTCGAGGCCGCCCTCCCCGCGCCCGAGGTCGTCACCCTCGACCGGACGGGGCATTTCAGCGCCCTGGAGCGCCCCCAGGCCTGGGCCGACATCATCCTGGCCCTGACTTCGAGGCCGAAGTTTTCGGCCGTCGGCTGACGGCCACGAAGCCGCGCGGGCGACCGTCGCGGCACGCGCCACATTCCCCTCTACTGAAGAAGCGAGGATCGACATCCATGTCCGAACCGATGACTTCGACACGCATCACGGTCGAGCACGTGACGCTACGGTCCCCAAAAACCTTCGAGGCGGTGCGCGCCGCCCTGGAGGCGTCGGTGCCGCCCCTCGACCACGCCTATGCCGGGCTGCTGCGCGACGGGAAGGTGGACGCCGCGCGCGATCTCCTCGAACGGCAGGCGCCGCTCTCGATCTTCGGCGCCCGCGACCATGGCGGTCTGCTCCTCACCGCCGGGCTGACCCGCAAGGCCGTCCAGTACGACATCGGCAACCCGCTCACGGCCGCCCGGATGACCCGGCACGTCCTTTCCGCCGCCCTCTACGCGCCGATCCGGGTGCTCCTGCGCGAGGATGAAGCGGGCGGCGTCGCGTTCGAGTACGACCGCCCGGCCACCACCTTCGGGCAGTTCGGGAATCCGGAGGTCGATGCCGTGGCCATCGACTTGGACGCTCAGCTCCGGGCCGTCCTTACGGCCGCGGCCGCCTGACCCCGTCGCTCCCGGCGCCGGGGGGCGCATGTCCGGCCTTGCGGCGTGACCGCCCGAACGGCCGGGCGGCCTTCCGGAATGCCCTGCCGGCCGAACGCGTTCGGGGCTCGCCGACGATGGCCGGGTCTGCGCCACCGACAGTCGAGGCGACGGATGAGAAACCAGGAAAGCGGGGCCGGCATAAGCAATTCAAGCGGGAAGGACTTTACTCATAATATATTTTGCAGCAGATTCTATCTCTGGAAACATGGTGCTGCCATTTATATTTATTAAATCTAGTTCGTCCGAGATCTTCTTTTTAAGATCGGCAGGCACAAGGAGCCGCAAAATTGCTACCTCATGTTCTTCGGGCCTCAGCTCGTGTGGCAGCCCAAATATGAAAAACGCTCCCTGTTGAGCAAGTATGCGTCGATTATTTTGCTTTGGCTTAACGAGTATGATCCTGTGAAGGTCCTCTCGACGTATTGCAGGAAGAAAGTAAGGTTTTTCAGTCTTGATAAAATGCAGAAGCCTTCTGCCGGTGTCCGATGCATTCAATTCCTCATCAGTTGCAAAATGCCTAATTTCATTGCGTTCCTTTGATGAAAGACTAGAGAGGTTTGCAATGCAGCTGACCGTATCGCTGTCAAAATATTTAACTGCACGTTTTTCTACGTCAAACAATATTACATGACCGTCATCTGTCGGGTTGCTTTTTGTAGCGAATTACAGTGCAACCAAATGATTTAAACTTACGTCAAACAATCTCGTCTCAAGTGAAAAATGCTGCATTCGAACTAGCTGATCGAACGCACTTCGATCTTTCTCAAATTCGCTCGGATGCAGGCTGACCAACTCTCGCAGTATATTCTTTTCTTCGCGGGAATTGCCGCTCGTACGATAAAGGCTTGGTTTAAGTAGGTAGCTTGTCTTTGCGTGTCCCCTGTATGTGCGAATAATACCTGAGCGGGGCGCCAGCTCCACGATTTTGGAAATGTACTGCGAAACCGAGGTAATCTCTATTCCTTCAGCCGATGTCTTTTTGCTTTTCTTAGTTGCAGGCTTCGCCATGGTATCCCCCACTCCCTGAGCGGTTCATCAGAGCATGGCTGCTTGAAAAATTCATACTGACCCACTGCCGAGCGGCGTCCCAATTTATTAGGAAATGTTGGTTTCAAGCCGGTTCATCCGACGTGCCGTTCACGAGTGTACGATGTTCCTCCCGGGGCTCCGCCGCCTCATCGGCCTCTACGCCGTGCGCGAGAACGATCCGGTTCTGGCCACGGCGCAGTTCCAGGCGCTCGCCCGCCAGATCCTGATGCTCTACGCGTTCCTCGGCCTCAACGCGGTCGGGCTCGCCTACGCCCATTACGGTCTGGCGCCGGACTGGGTCGTGATCGGGCCGCCTTTCGTGCTGGTGCTGGCCGTCGGCGGGCGCTCGCTTTCCTGGATCCGCGCGGCCCGCCGCCCGCTCCAGGGCCGGCAGGCCTTCGCCCAATTGCGGATGGTCAACCGCTTCACCGTGATCCTCGGCCTCAGTGCCTCGCTCTGGGCCAGCCTGCTCTACGGCCGCGGCGACAGCGCCAGCGACATGCACGTGATCTTCTTCCTCACCATCACGATGATGTTCTGCATGCAGTGCCTCGCGCATCTGCGCAGCGCCGCGCACATCCTCACCACCATCGCGGTGCCTTACTGCCTCTACTTCATCGCGTTCGGCGAGCCGATGGTGCAGATGGCGGTGGTCAGCTACGTCCTCGTCCTGATCGGCTCGACGGCGATGCAGAGCTTCGCCTACCGCGACTTCTGCCATCTGGTCGATCTCACCGCCGAGAACGGCCGGCTCGCCCTCACCGACATGCTCACCGGCCTGCCGAACCGCCGCGCCTTCACCGCCCGGCTGGAGGAGGCCGTGGCCCAGGCCGCCGCGACGGGCGGGCGCTTCGGCGTCGGCATGATCGACCTCGACGGCTTCAAGCCGGTCAACGACAGCCTCGGCCACGGGGCCGGCGACGCGGTGTTGCGCGAGGTCGCCCGGCGGCTGGAGGCGGCCGGACTCGGCTGGGTCGCCCGGCTCGGCGGCGACGAGTTCGGGCTCATCGTCGAGGGCGAGGCCGACCTCGAGGCGATCGGCGGGCAGGTCTGCGCCCTGCTGCGCCAGCCCTACCTGCTGCGGGAAGGCTCGGCCCAGATCGGCGCCTCGGTCGGCTTCGCCCGCTTCCCCGAGGCGGCGGCCGGCGCCGAGACCCTGGTCGACCGCGCCGACTTCGCGCTCTACCACGCCAAGACCTGCCGCCGCGGCTCGGCGGTGTGCTTCGCCCCCGCCCACGAGGCGGCGCTCCGCCGCGACGCCGCCATCGAGCAGGCCCTGCGCCGGGCCGACCTCGCCCGCGAATTCCACCTGCTCTACCAGCCGATCGTGGACGCGGTCAGCGGCCGGGTCGAGGCCTACGAGGCGCTGGCGCGCTGGCAGAGCCCGACGCTCGGCGCCGTCTCCCCGGCCGACTTCATCCCCGTCGCCGAGCGCAGCGGCCTGATCCGCGATCTCACCCGGGCGATGCTGGGGCAGGCCCTCGACACGATGCGGCGCTGGCCCGCCGACCGGCGGCTCTCCTTCAACCTCTCGGCCCACGATATCGCCGCTCCCGAAAGCGTAGACGGCTTGACCGCGATCGTGGTGGCCAGCGGCATCGATCCGGGCCGGATCGTGTTCGAGGTGACCGAATCGGGCCTGATGCGCGACCTCGGCGACGCGAACCGCGCGCTCGCCTCGCTCAAGGCGCTCGGCGTGAAAATCGCGCTCGACGATTTCGGCACCGGCTATTTCTCCTTGAGCTATCTCCAGCGCCTGCCCGTCGATCGCCTCAAGATCGACCGCAGCTTCGTCACTCGGCTCACCGAGGACGCGACCTCGCTCGCTATCGTCCGCTCGATCCTCGACCTGTGCCGCCACCTCGACCTCGACTGCGTGGTGGAGGGCATCGAGACCGCCGACCAGATGCTGCTGCTGCGCTCGGTCGGCTGCCGCATGATGCAGGGCTACCTGTTTCACCGGCCGATGCCGGCCGACGCGATCCCGGCCTTCGAGGCCGCCGCCGCCGAGCCGACGCGCTGGCCCGGACCGTGCTCGGAAGCCGCCTGAAGCGCGGGACGGATCGGGCAGGGTCGGGTAGGTTTTCGGTCTGAAATCGAGAACCGCGAGGCCAAAAACGATGTCCCTGACGATACCCGTGATCCTCGGCTCGGTCCGCTCCGACCGCAATGGCATCCGCGCCGCCCGCTTCCTCGTCGGCCAGATCGAGGCGCGGGGCCACGCCGCGCCGTTGGTCGATCCGGCCGAACTGGACCTTCCGCTCCTCGACCGGATGTACAAGGAGTACCCGAAGGGAGAAGCGCCGGCCCCGCTGGAGCAACTGGCCAACCTCTACCGCCGGTCGGACGCCTTCATCGTGGTCTCGGCCGAGTACAACCACTCGATCCCGCCGGCTCTGTCCAACACGCTCGACCATTTCCTCGAAGAGTATTACTGGCGCCCCTCGGGAATCTGCTGCTACTCCGCCGGCCAATACGGCGGCGTGCGCGCGGCGATGCAGCTCCGGGCGATGCTCGGCGAACTCGGCACCCCGAGCATCCCCTCGCTCCTGCCGATCCCGCGCATCCACAAGGCGCTGAGCGAGGCGGGCGAACCGGCCGAGGAATGGCTGAGCAAGGCGGCCAAGAAGTTTCTCGACGAGCTGACATGGTACGCCGAGGCTCTTCAGGCCAAGCGCGCCACCGGCACGCCGTATTGAGCGCTCTGGCATCGCCCTTGCCCGTGCTCCTCTTCGCTTCGCGAAAGAGGAACCGATGAACGAGAGCGTCGAGCGCGTTAGGGATATCCTGGCCGAGCTGATCAAGGCGGCCCTGGTCTCCGACGATGGTCGGAGTCTTACCTTCCGGCAAGCGGCGGAGACGGGACTCTCGTCCTTGCGGGAGGACCCGCCGGACCCGGCCGGGCTTCGCATGGACGGCGCCTGGACCCTCGCGTTGCCGATCGCGGAGGCGCCGGACCTCCAGCCCCAGGAGGGCCGGGTCAACCTCACCCTGCCGCGGGCCTGCCCCTTCACCCTCGACGAATTGCTGTCGCCCGGCTTCGACCGCGACGCGGCGATCGAGCGTATTCGCAAGAGCGCCTCGACCGGCTGAAACCGAAACGCCCCTCGGACGATTGTCGGCGGAAGGCCATTTAAGGAGAAGCCCTTGTCCGCCAACGATTTCACCCACCGCGTCGGCCACGACGTGAACAGCGTCGATCAGGTGTCGAGCGTGGTCCTGCTCGGCATCGCCGTGGCCGGCGGCATCGCCGTGGTGCTGCTCGACATCCTGTTGATCGGCTGACGATTCCCGCCGTGCCCGCAAGGGCGCGGCGGCCTGCCGCAGGGTGGATGAAGATTTCTATAACCAGCTCGGCGATAAACTTTCATTAACCATCTCGGTGCAGGCTGCACCCTCGGTTGCCGATCCGCATCCCCGCGGTGACGAAACCTTCATCCTCGCTTCGGTCCACCATGGCACAGCTCGCGACCGACTACGCCGCCGATACCCTCGCCCCGGCGCCGCTGCCGAACCTCAGCGGCGAGACGCGCAACCGCCTCGGCCACGCCCTGCGCGAGGCCTATGTCGGCGCTTGCGAATCGCAGCCGATCACCGACGTACAGGTCGAGCTACTGCTGCGCCTGCGTCAGAAGGAGCGGGACCGGCGCCGCGGCCTCTGAGTGGCACTGCCTCTGAGGTTCACTGCCAACGCCGCGCCTTCGGCTGGCTGCGCCGGATCTCCGCGGCGCGGATCAGCGTCATCACCCGGTCGAGATCCTTGAGCAACGCCGTCTCGCTGTGACGGGCGGCCTCGGAGTCGTCGTCGTCGCCGAAGCGTTGCCGCTGCTGCGCCAGCGTAAGCGCCTGCTCCAGAGCCTCCCGCTCGCCGTGCAGCGCGCGGTAGGCCGTCTCCTGCGGATCGAGCGTCTCGATCTCGGCCTGCGGCTCGCCCGTCGTCGGACCGGCCGCCCGGTCGTCCCTGCGGGATGGCTGCGCCACGCTGTCGTCCTCCGTTGCATCGCGCGATCGACGGTCGCGTCCGGCCCGATCGTTGATCTCCCTCAACGCCCGAACGCCGCAAACCGGTCCATCCTCGACGGAATTTGGCGAGAAGAGGGCGTCGGCCTGCGCTGTCATGTCCCCGTCATGTGGCCGTCATAGACGCGGCGCGTCGGAGGGCTATGGCTGCCCCGCCGCGGTGCAGCGCCGGTCCCGGACCGGCACGTGCCCCCAGGCAGCGCCCGACCCGTTACGGAGATGCTTGTGAAACCCTTCACTTACGCCCTGGCCGCCGGCCTCGCGGTCGCCCAGCTCGCGACCTCGGCGCTCGCCGCCGACATCACCGGCGCCGGCGCCACCTTCCCCTTCCCGGTCTACTCGAAGTGGGCCGAAGCCTACCGCAAGGAGAGCGGCAACGGCCTGAACTACCAGTCAATCGGCTCCGGCGGCGGCATCAAGCAGATCCAGGCCAAGACCGTCGATTTCGGCGCCACCGACGCCCCGCTCAAGCCCGCCCAGCTCGAGAAGGACGGCCTCGCCCAGTTCCCGACCGTCATGGGCGGCGTCGTCACCGTGGTGAACATCCCCGGCCTGGAGCCGGGCAAGCTCAAGCTCACCGGCGAGATCGTCGCCGACATCTACGCCGGCAAGATCCAGAAGTGGTCCGACCCGAAGATCGCCAAGCTGAACGAGGGGCTGAAGCTCCCCGAGGCCAACATCACCCCGATCTACCGTTCGGACGCGTCGGGAACGACCAACATCTTCACCACCTATCTCTCGGGCGTCTCCGAGGGCTGGAAGAAGGAGTTCGGCGCCGCCACGACGATCTCCTGGCCGGTCGGTCAGGGCGGCAAGGGCAACGAGGGCGTCACCGCCACCGTCAAGCAGGTTCCGAACGCCATCGGCTACGTCGAGTCGGCCTACGCCAAGCAGAACAAGCTCGCCTACGCCCTGATCCAGAACAAGGCCGGCAAGTTCCCGCAGCCCGACGACAAGGCCTTCCAGGCCGCCGCTGCCAGCGCCGACTGGAAGTCCACCCCTGGCTTCGGCATCGCGCTGACCAACCAAGCCGGCGACGACGCGTGGCCGATCACGGCGGCGACCTTCATTCTCGTCCACAAGGACCCGGCCGACGCCGCCAAGGCCGGCGAAGTGCTGAAGTTCTTCGACTGGGCCTACAAGAACGGCGACAAGCTCGCGACCGAGCTCGACTACGTGCCTTTGCCCGACAACGTGGTCGGCCTGATCCACGAGGAGTGGAAGACCATCAAGACCAAGGACGGCAAGCCGGTCTTCGGCGGCATGTAAGGCGTACCGGGGCTCCTTCCCAGAAGGGGCCCCTTTTTGCACCGGCTCGCCTCGCGCCCGCGACCGCGCTACACGCCCCGCACTCGATGAGCATTCGCGGATGACCGCCTTGACCCAATCCGTCGCCCTGGCCCGCGAGAGCGGTGTCGCCGCCCGCATCGCCCCGAGCAAGACCGGCGACCGCCTGTTCCAAGGGCTGTCCTACGCCTCGGCGCTCCTGGTCCTGCTGGTGCTCGCCGGCATCCTCGGCTCCATCGTCTACGGGGCGTGGCCGGCCTTTGCCGAGTTCGGCTTCGGCTTCCTCACCTCGTCGGCCTGGAACATCGGCACCGAACAGTACGGGGCGCTCCCCGCCGTGATCGGCACCGTCGCCGCGGCTTTGCTCGCGCTCGTCATCGGCGTGCCGATCTCGCTCGGGATCGCGATCTACCTCACGCAGCTCTGCCCCGGCTGGGCCCGCAAGCCGGTGGCCATGACGATCGAGCTGCTCGCCTCGGTGCCGAGCATCATCTACGGCATGTGGGGCCTGTTCGTGTTCGCGCCCCTCTTCGCCCGCTTCGTGCAGGTGCCGGTGTCGAACGTCGTCGAGGGGCTGCCGATCGTCGGCACCCTCCTCTACGCCCGCATCCCCTCGGGCGTCGGCGTGCTCACCGCGGGCATCATCCTCGCCATCATGATCGTGCCCTTCGTGGCCTCGATCACCCGCGACATGCTCGACCAGATCCCGACGGTTCTGCGCGAGAGCGCCTACGGCATCGGCTGCACCACTTGGGAGGTCGTGCGCCACGTCCTCGTGCCGCAGGCCTCCGTCTCGATCATCGGCGCGATCATGCTCGGCCTCGGCCGCGCGCTCGGCGAGACCATGGCGGTCACCTTCGTGATCGGCAACGCCAACCGGCTCTCCGCTTCGATCTTCGATCCGGGCTCGACCATCGCCTCGCGCATCGCCAACGAGTTCAACGAAGCCGACGGCCTGCAGCTCTCCTCGCTGATGGCGCTGGGCTGCCTGCTCTTCATCATCACCTTCATCGTGCTGATCGTCGCGCGCCTGCTGGTGCGGCGCACGAAGGTCGCCTGATCCAACTGCCGGGACGAGCGCCACCATGGACGCCACCAACCACATCACGACGACGGCCCAAGCGCCCGGCCCCGCGCCCCGCGCCAGCCGCGTCCGCTCCGGCCGCCGGATCGCCGACCGCATCCTGATCGTGGCGAGCACGCTCGCCACCCTGCTCGGCATCATCGTGCTCGGCTCGATCCTGCTGATGCTCATCGTCGAGGGCGTGAAGGGTTTCACCCCGGCGCTGTTCACGGCGCCGACCCCCGGCCCCGGCTCGGAAGGCGGCGGCATCGCCAACGCCATCCTGGGCAGCCTGATCATGACCTTCATCGGCATCGTCATCGCCACGCCGATCGGGCTGATGGCCGGCACGTTCCTGGCCGAATACGGCAAGACCTCGAAGATCGCCGACGTCATCCGCTTCCTCAACGACGTGCTGCTCTCGGCGCCCTCGATCCTGATCGGCCTGTTCGTCTACACCCTGATGGTGCGGCCGATGGGGACCTATTCCGGCTGGGCCGGCGCGGTGGCGCTCGCCATCATCGCGGTGCCGGTGATCGTGCGCACGACCGAGGACATGCTGCGCCTCGTGCCGAGCCCGATGCGCGAGGCCGGCGCGGCGCTCGGCGCCCCCCGCTCCCTGGTGATCCGCGCGATCACGTGGCGGGCGGCTTCTGCCGGCATCGTCACCGGCATCATCCTGGCGCTCGCCCGCATCGCCGGCGAGACCGCACCGCTCCTGTTCACCGCGCTCAACAACAACTCGTGGTTCAACGCCAACCTGCTCGGCGGCGTGCCGAACCTGCCGGTGATGATCTACCAGTTCGCGCTCTCGCCCTACCCCAACTGGCAGAGCCTCGCCTGGGCGGGCGCGCTCCTCATCACCGTCACCATCCTCGCCCTCTCGGTGACGGCCCGCTTCGTGATCAAGGAACAGCGGCAGCGCTGAGCGCCGTTCGCGTCCCGAACTCCTACCCGACGAGAGACCTCCGATGAGCGCCTCCCCCGCGATCCGCAGCCAGCTCGACGGCCGCAACCCGGCCGACCACGCCGCGCCGGTCCGCATCGCCGTCAAGGACCTGAACTTCTACTACGGCCAGTTCCACGGCCTGAAGAACATCAACCTCGACTTCCGCGACCGTCAGGTCACCGCGCTGATCGGCCCCTCCGGCTGCGGGAAGTCGACCCTGCTGCGCACCTTCAACCGCATCTACAGCCTCTATCCGGAACAGCGCGCCGAGGGGCAGATCCTGCTCGACGGCCAGAACGTGCTCGACCCCAAGATCGACCTCAACGAGCTGCGCTCGCGGATCGGCATGGTGTTCCAGAAGCCGACGCCGTTCCCGATGTCGATCTACGACAACGTCGCCTTCGGCCTGCGCCTCTACGAGAAGCTGCCCAAGGCCGAACTCGACGTGCGCGTCGAGGAAAGCTTGCGCAAGGCCGCCCTGTGGGACGAGGTGAAGGACAAGCTCAAGCAGTCCGGCATGGGTCTCTCCGGCGGCCAGCAGCAGCGCCTGTGCATCGCCCGCACCGTGGCCCAGCGCCCGGAGGTGATCCTGTTCGACGAGCCGACCTCGGCGCTCGATCCGATCTCGACGGGCCGCATCGAGGAGCTGATCGAGCAGTTGCGCTCCGAGTTCACGATCGTCATCGTGACCCACAACATGCAGCAGGCTGCCCGCATCTCGCAGTTCACCGCGTTCATGTATCTCGGCGAGCTGATCGAGTTCGACGCGACCTCGAAGATCTTCATGAACCCGGCCAAGCGCCAGACCCAGGATTACATCACTGGTCGCTTCGGCTGACCGGATCGTCCGCTCAACCATTCGACTAGAGCATCATCCCAGATATCGGATCCAGGACGATGCTCTAGGTTATTGTGCCGCATCGTCTTCTTCCGAAAGCCGGCGACCACCTTTCGGGACGATGCTCTAGGCGACGGGTGGCGACGCCCGACCGGAGAGTCCGAAGATGCCCGAACATATCGTCTCGTCCTACGACAACGACCTCGAGAACCTGCGCCGCTCCATCGCCGAGATGGGCGGCGTCGCGGAGAAGATGCTGGCCGAGGCCACCGAGGCGCTGGTACGCCGCGACACCACGCTCGCCCAGGCCGTGATCGTCGCCGACAAGCGTCTCGACACGCTCCAGCGCGAGATCGAGGAGCGCTCGGTGCTGCTCATCGCCCGGCGCCAGCCGCTCGCCATCGACCTGCGCGAGACCATCTCGGGCATCCGCGTCGCGGGCGACCTCGAACGGATCGGCGATCTGGCGAAGAACATCGCCAAGCGCGTCGTCGCGATCAGCGATCAGGCCCAGCCGCAGAAGATCGTGCTCGGCGTGCAGCACATGAGCGACCTCGTGCAGGAGCAGCTCAAGGACGTGCTCGACGCCTATGCCAGCCGCGACACGGCCGCCGCCCACGACGTCTGGGAGCGCGACGGGGCCATCGACGCGCTCTACAACTCGTTGTTCCGCGAACTCCTGACGTACATGATGGAGGACCCGCGCAACATCTCGTTCTGCACGCACCTGCTGTTCTGCGCCAAGAACGTCGAGCGCATCGGCGACCACACTACCAACGTCGCCGAGACGATCCAGTATCTCGCCACCGGCGAAGTGCCGACGGGCGAGCGCCCGAAGAACGACGCCTCGAACTACGCCACCGTTCAGCCGGGCGCCTGAGCCATTTAAGTAGACGCAACCTGCATGGTCTTCGCGCTCCCCGTGTCTCGGATCGCGCGAAGGCCGACGTGAGACGCTGTTTGCCGGGACTGTCCGATCGCCGGGACTGGATTCCCGCGCGCGCCTCGGTCACCGTTGCGGTGAACGCGGAGGCCCCTGGCAAACAATGCGAATGGGACAACGTCCGATGACGAGCGCGCGCATCCTGATCGTCGAGGACGAGGAATCGCTGACCACGCTGCTGCGCTACAACCTCGAAGCCGAGGGCTTCGTGGTGGACGTGGCGATCCGCGGCGACGAGGCGGATCTCCGCCTGCACGAGACCACCCCCGACCTCGTCCTGCTCGACTGGATGGTGCCGGGCCTGTCCGGGATCGAGCTGTGCCGCCGCATCCGAGCCCGCCGCGAGACCGAACGGCTGCCGGTCATCATGCTCACTGCCCGCGGCGAGGAGGCCGACCGGGTGCGCGGCCTCTCGACGGGCGCCGACGATTACGTGGTCAAGCCGTTTTCGGTGCCGGAGTTGCTCGCCCGCGTGCGTTCGCTCCTGCGCCGGTCCAAGCCCGCCCACGTCGCCGACATGCTGACCGCGGGCGACATCGAACTCGACCGGGTGAGCCACCGCATCCGCCGCCAGGGCCGCGAGATCCATCTCGGGCCGACCGAATTCAAGCTGCTCGAATACCTGATGCAGAGCCCCGGCCGCGTCTTCTCCCGCGAGCAGCTCCTCGACGGCGTGTGGGGCCACGACGTCTACATCGACGAGCGCACCGTCGACGTCCATGTCGGCCGCCTGCGCAAGGCCATCAACCGCCCCCGCCAGAGCGACCCGATCCGCACCGTGCGGGGTTCGGGGTATTCGTTCGACGAGATGTTCGCGGTGGCCGAGTAGTTTTTCACAAGCAGCCTCCCACCCAACTACCTCATCCTGAGGTGCTCCGCGAAGCGGAGCTTCGAAGGAGGGGGATGGGTTAGGAGCAGCCGGTGAAACGGCGCCTCAATAGTTCACCGTCGCTCGAAGCCCGATGACCGTCGCATTGCGGATGCGCCGTCCGCCCGCATCCGGCAACCCGCCGCCGGGGCGCATGACGTATTGCAGGTCCGGCTGGAGCGTGAAGCCCGGCACGATCTCGGCCTGATAGGTCGCCTCGATCACCGTCTCGCTGCTGCGGATCGGGCCCGTTCCGGTGCCCAGAATGATGGCGTCCCGGTCGAAGCCGCGTGCGGCGGGCGCGATGCGCGAATGGATCACCCCGAGGCCCGCGGTGTCGTTGGGGCGGCCCGGAATCAAGCCCTTGTAGGCGATGCCGGCATCCACGTAGAGGTCGATGAGGTTGCGGTCGCCGGGCACCGCCGAGAGGCGGACGAAGGCCGAGGCGCCCTCCCCCGGCGCGCCGGGCTCGTTGTAGAGCGTCTGGTCGAGGATGGCGTAGACGCCGCTGTCGCCGCGGAAGCGCCGGGCGATGCCGCTGGCCTCCGGATCGGCCAGGAGCCGCCCGCCGACGCTGTCGAGCCGCGGGCTGTCGAACCGGCCGAAATGGTGCCAAGCGCCGAGCGTCGCCGTGCCGGGCAGCCCCGCGGTGCCGGGCAGCGAGGGGTAGGCGTAGGCGGCCTCGCCGATCAGCAGGGCCGGATCGCTGACGCGGAAATCCGTGCCAGTGCGGTTGCGCCGCTGCGGATCGGTGCCGTCGTCGAAGCGCGGCGTGCCGGCCGGGTCGCCGTTGAAGATCGCGGCCTGGAACGACAGGGCGTCGGTCGGCACGTATTTCACCCGGATCGCGGGCGTGGCCAGCGGGTAGATCGGCCCGCCGCTCGGCATCACCACGGCGCCGACATTGGGCCAGCCGAAGCCGGCGTTGAGGAACACCACACCCGACTGGGCGATGGCGAACTCGGTGTCCGCCGAGACCTGCCCGACCTTGATCGAGAGCTTTTCGCCGAAGAAGCTCTGTTCGACCCACAATTCGAACAGTCGCGTGGAGGGCAGTGCCTCGATGCCGCTCACCGTCGTGAGGTTGTTCACGAACGAGCGCGACATCCCGTGGCCGTGGATCTGAAAGAAGTCGGTGTGAAACCGCGCGCCCTCCCAGCCCATGAAGCGGTCGAGATCGATGTCGAGCCCGGCGTCCAGACGGCCCCCATAGGTCGCGCCGCGCCTGAGGCCGCCGGACACGTCGGCGAGGCCTTCGCCGATATAGGTGAGCACATAGGTGATGCCGCGCCGGGCCAAATAAGCCCGCAGGCCGAACGGGTCGCCGTTCGGGCCGAGCGCGGATTCGATCGAGCCCTTGTTGGTGACCGAGACATGATCCGAGGTGCGCGACTGCGCCACCGCGGTCTGCGGATCGCCGCCGGCACCCGTGAGCGGTAGCAAAAACTCCTGAGACGCGGCCGGACCGGCGGCGAGACAGGCCGCGAGCGCGGCGAGCCGCGCCCATCGTTCCGCCGCGCCCCGGCGCCGAGTTTCGCGTCTCACTTTCAAGACCTGTCGCCCGGCTCTCCGTCTCCCTATCAAGCAGAAGCGGATGACAGAGCCGAGACCATCCAGAACTTCAGCCGGCGCGCAGCAACAACAGAATCGCCGTGACCGCCATGACGGCGATCGTCGCGATGATGCCGCCGCCACGGCAGGCGAACTGGCGCGGGGTGTTGGTGCCGGCGAACATGCCGATCGGGTGCAGGATGCGGGCGATCACCAGCACGATCAGCAAGCCCTGAACCCAGCCATGCGCGCCGCCGCCGGCCTCGTAGAGTGCGATCAGCAGGAGCGTGAACGGCACGAACTCGCCGAAATTGGCGTGCGAGCGGATGCGCCGCTGCAACGCGTCCTGACCGCCGTCGCCGAACAGCACGTTGCCGGTCAGCCGCCCGCCGATCACCCAGGCCGAGAGGCCGGCATAGATCAGGCCCAGCAGGCCGGCATAGAAGGCGGTGGTGGTCGGAAAGATCACAGGCTCAGGTCTCCATCGTCGATCAGGCAACGCACCAATCGGTGCCGGCCCCGCTTGTTCCGGCGCCCGCGCGGACGTGAACGGCTCCGTTTCATGCCCTGTGGATTGTCCCGGCAGGCTCGCGCGTCCGCATCGCGGGGGAAAGGCGAAGCCTGACATAAGTCTGTCTCGCTTCGCGCCGATGTCGGTGCCGAGAGAGTTGAGCGTGAGACCTGAGGAGGACACCCGTTGAGCGGCAAGCTGATCGCGGTCGCCAACATGAAGGGCGGTGTTGGCAAGACGACGACGGTCGTCATGCTGGCCGAGGCGCTCGCCGCCGACGGGGCGCGGGTGCTCGTGGTCGATCTCGATCCGCAGGCCTCGGTCTCGGTCTGCCTCGCGGGCGACGACCTTCTGGCGCAGATGATCTCCCGCGGCCGAACGCTGGAGGCCTACCTCGCCCTCAAGCTCATCACCCGCCACAAGCCGGACCTGCGCGCCCGCATTCAGCCCGGCGTCAGTCTGACCACGCACAAGAACCGGCCGCTCGAACTCTCGCTGCTGCCGTCGGGCCCGCATCTGCGCCTCGTCGAGCGCGAGATCCTCTACGAGCTGACCGAGCGGAAGTTCTCGATGAGCGACATCGAGGGCCGGCTTTGGACCCTCTTTCAGGACGAGTTCGCGCCGCTGGCGCTGGATTACGATTACGTCTTCTTCGATTGCGCGCCGGGCATCTCGCCGATGACCGAGGTCGCGGTGCGGACCGCCGACCTCGTGCTCGTCACCTCGATCCCCGATTTCCTCTCGACCTACGGCCTCAACGCCTTCGTCGAGACGATCTGGCGGCGCAGCGGGCGCAAGGACGGGCATATCGCGCCCCGCAGCGCGCCCTACGTGCTCGTCACCCGCTATCAGGCGCAGGTGCGCCAGCACCAGCAGACGTTGGCCCGCCTCATCGCCGAGGCCGGCGCGGCGGATGCCGGCTTCCACCTGCTCGACACCCGCATCCCCCAGGCGGCGGCGCTCGCCGATGCGCTCGTCCCGGTCGGCGGCGCCCCGCCGACCTTCTCGGCCAAGTACGGCGCGCACGTGCCGAACGTGCTGATCCCCCTCGTCGCGGAAGTGAAGGACATCCTCCATGGCCCTTGATGTCGATGGATACGCGGTGCTGCAGGCGATGGCCGCCGCGCCCGAGGCCTTTCCCGACATCCGCGCCGAGATCCCGAAGGCCGCCCGCGCCCTCGTCGTGCGCCAGCTCAAGGCGCGCGGCCTCAAGGCGCACGCCCTGCGCAACATCCGCGACGTGATCGGGACGGAGGCCTTCGCCCTGATCGCCGACGGCATGACCGATGCCGAGGTGAAGGCGGTGGTGGCCCGCCTCGACCCGCACCACCCGACGCTGAAGCAGGCTACCCCCGGCTGGCTCCGCCGCCGCCTCGCGGCGCTCGCCGCGGGCGAGGCGCCCCTGCGCCGGGGCGAATCGGTCCCGCCGGAGCCCGCCGCCCCCGTCCCGCCTCGCGCATTCGGCAGCCGCCCGTTCGCGGCGGTCTGGGACGGCGTCGATCACGACGCGCCCGCCGCCTCGAAGGCGGACCGGAAGGAGGCGAAGGCGGCGGCCAAGAAGGAGCGGAAGGAGCCCGAGAAGAAGAAGGGCAAGAAGAAGGATTGAGCGCGGCGCCGGGCGCCCGTCGTCCCATCAGACCCCCTCATCCTGAGGTGCTGAGCGGCTGCCTTGAAGGAGAGTTCCAGCTCGCGCGCGATCCTCGGAGCCCTCCTTCGGGGCTCCGCTTCGCTCCGCACCTCAGGATGAGGGGGTCTGATGGGAGAAGCCGACCCCCCAAGGCGACGCTCAAACGAAAACGGGCGCCCCGAAGGGCGCCCGCTCCGTCTCGCCGGTGAGGCGAAATCCGATCAGTAGGCGCTGAACTTGTAGTTGAAGCCGGCGCGGATCAGGCTGCCCTCGGTGCCGAAGCGGGCGGCGTAGCCGTTGGTGCCGGCCGGGTTGAGGACGGCGATGGTGCGGCTGCCGAGATCGTAGCGGATGTACTCGGCCTTGATCGTCACGTCCGACTTGATGCCGAGCAGCTTGCCGAAGGCGAAGGTGTTCAGGAACGAGTCGGTCGGGATCGCGTACTCGATGCCGCCGCCATAGTTGTAGCCGGTCTCGAACTGCTTGTCATAGCCGCCGAGGAACTGCAGCGGCAGGCCGTTGGCCGGGGTGCCGAACAGCTGAGCGCCGTAGGCGACCTGACCGAAGGCGAGACCGCCGGTCCCGTAGACGAGGAACCGGTCGAAGGCGTAGCCGAGCTTGCCGTTGACGGTGCCGAGGTAGTCGAGGTTCTGCGTGTAGACGCTGGCGTTCGAGCCGGCCTGGGCCGGGTTGAAGGCGCCGCCGAAGCCGGTGTTCTTGTGCAGGTCGGTCCAGGTGATGTCGAAGGCCGCACCGACGACGAAGCCCGAGCCCGGCGTGAACTGCAGGTTATAGCCCATGCCGCCGCCGATCTTCGAGAAGCCGTCGACTTCGCTCTTGAGCGAGGCGGGGCGGAAGTTGGCGTCGACGTTCGCCTGCGTCACCGCCGAGAGGCCGGTGGTGCGGATGTTCGGGTTGTCGGTGAAGGCGTAGCCGGTGTGCAGGCCGGCGTAGAAGCCCGTCCAGGTGAAGACCGGGACAGGGGTGAAGACCGGCGCCGGAGCGACGCGGCGCGGCAGGTCGGCGGCCAGAGCCGCGGTGGAAGCGAGCGCGGCTGCGCCGCCGAGGAGGAGGGATCTGATCACGGGAAGGACCGCCTGGAACTGCTGAATTCGTGAGCGAACGTAGCAGCACAATGGTCAAGCTGCCTATGGCAACGGAGCAACACGCAGCCGCCGCTTGCAGTCGTGGAGCCGTCTTTCGCGTCCCCCTTCCATGAAACCTGCGCGGGCAGTGGGTCCGCCGCTGCCCGGAGCGCTGCGCTTGACCTACGCGGCGCAGGGATGCTTCTGGCCCGGCAAGCCCCCGTCCGGCCGCCGACCTCCCGATCCGTCGCGCGTCATCCGGGCCGTTCCCGCCCTCGCGCTCCCGCGATTCGGCGGGTCCAGCGGGTCATGGAGGCTGGATTGAAGCGCTCGCGCCGCACCAAGATCGTCGCAACCCTGGGCCCGGCATCGGAATCGCCGGAGATGATCGCCAAGCTGTTCCAGGCCGGCGCGGACGTATTCCGCATCAACATGAGCCATCTCGACCGCGCCAAGCTACCTGAGCGCATCGAGGTGATCCGCACGATCGAGCGGGAGGCCAAGCGTCCGATCGGCATCCTGGTCGATCTGCAAGGGCCGAAGCTGCGGCTCGGCACGTTCGTCGATACCGCCGCCGAGCTGGAGAACGGCCAGAGCTTCGTGCTCGATTCGGACCCGACGCCGGGCGACGTGCATCGCTGCTACCTGCCCCATCCCGAGATCCTCTCGGCGCTGGAGCCGCAGCACGCGATCCTGATCGACGACGGCAAGCTGCGCCTGGTCGTGACCGAGGTGAGCGAGGGCCGCGCGGTCACTCGCGTCGAAGTCGGCGGGCGCATCTCGAACCGTAAGGGCGTGTCGCTGCCCCACACCGTGGTGCCGCTGCCGGCGATGACCGAGAAGGACCGCGCCGACCTCGATGCCGGCCTCGCCGCGGGCGCCGACTGGATCGCCGTCTCCTTCGTGCAGCGCCCCGAGGACGTGGCCGAGGTGAAGAAGGTCGCCGCCGGCCGCGCCCTGGTGATGGCCAAGATCGAGAAGCCGCAGGCGCTCACCCGCCTCGACGAGATCATCGAGATCTCCGACGGCATCATGGTGGCCCGCGGTGATCTCGGCGTGGAGATGCCGCTGGAGCAGGTGCCCGGCGTGCAGAAGCGCATCACCCGCGGCGCCCGTAGGCTCGGCAAGCCCGTCGTCGTCGCGACGCAGATGCTCGAATCGATGATCACCGCGCCGGTGCCGACCCGCGCCGAGGTCTCGGACGTCGCCACCGCCGTCTACGAGGGGGCGGACGCCGTGATGCTTTCGGCCGAGAGCGCCGCGGGCGCCTTCCCGGTCGAGGCCATCTCCACGATGAGCCGCATCGCCGAGCAGGTGGAGCGCGACGCGCTCTACTGGTCGATCCTGACGGCGCAGCGCACCGGCCCGGAGGCCACCGCCTCCGACGCCATCGCGGCCGCCGCCCACCAGATCGTCGAGGCCCTGGACCTTCGCGCCATCATGGCCTGGACCCATTCGGGCTCGACGGTGCAGCGCCTCGCCCGCTCGCGGCCGAACGCCAGCGTGATCGCCCTGACGCCCAAGCGTGAGACCGCGCGTCGCCTCACCATGGTGTGGGGCACGCACCCGATCGTCACGAAGGACGCCAGCGACATCGACGATATGGCCTTCCGCGCGGCGAAGTTCGCCGTGCGCGAGCGCTTCGCCGAACTCGGCGACCGGGTCATCGTGGTGGCCGGCGTGCCCTTCGGCATTCCGGGCGCTACCAACATGGTCCGCATCGCCTTCGTGACCCGCGAGCACGCCGAGCAGGCCTAACGGTCCGGGCCCCGCGTTCCGCGCGGGGCCCGGCTCACGAACGTCCGGGCATCCGGGCGAGCAGGCTTTCCGTCTCCCGCACGATGGCCTCGGGGGCGGTGTAGGTGATCATGTGGCCCGCGCCCGGCAGGGTGACGAGGCGGGCCTCCGGCACGGCCCGGCTCAGCGGCTCAGCCTGTTTCTCGGTCACCACGACCGGATCGCCCACCCCCGACACGATCACGGTCGGCACCCGAAGCGAACCGTAGCGCGGCGCCTGCTCGGCCAAAGCCGCGGGCAGGCCGGCGAGGTCCTGGATGTTGGCGAGCGCCGCGCCCGGCCGCAGGATCAGCAGCGCGCGACTCTTCTCGACGTAATCCTCCACCGGCGGCTCGGGCCGAAACACGCTCTTGGCGATTCCGGGGAGGTAATACATCCCGAGCGGCACCGCGACGGTCCGGGTCAGCAGCCACGTCACCGACGGCTTCAGCGCAAGGCCGGCCCACCACGGCAGTGCGGTCGGCGGGAACGGCATCGCCACGGGCGCCAGCAGGACGAGGCCCGCCGCCTGCTCCGGCCGGTCGAGCGCCATACGGAGCGCCAGCGCGCCCGACCACGAATGGCCCATGAGGATCGCCGGCCCGAGCCCGAGCCGGTCGATCGCCTCACCGATCGCCCGCGCCTGGAAGGCCGGCGTCGCGGCCTCCCCGTCGGCGAGCCGGTCGCTGTTGCCGTAGCCCGGCCGGTCGAACGAGACGACGCGGAAGCCGGCCGCGGCGAGGCGGCGCCCGACCCCTTCCATCGGATCGTAGGCGTTGGCCGAGGCCCCGTGCAGCAGCACGACGGTGCCCTGCGCGCCCTGCCGCGGCCCGTCATCGAGATAGGTGAGCATCCCGCCGGTGACGGCGACTTCGTTCGAGGCCGGCGGGTAGCGAGCCTCGACCCGCGCGGCGATCAGCACGGTCGCCGCCGCAGCGGCCCCAAGGACCAAAAAAATCAGCCCGGCGGCGAGCGCGAGGAAGACGGCCGCGAAGCGGAAGATGTCGGACACGGGGCGCGTCAGAGGTCGCGGCCGTCCACGTCGGGTCTCAGCCGGTCGATCGCCTTCTTCAGGATGTCCCAGCGCGGATAGAGCGCCTCCGCCCGGCGGAAGGCGTCGAGGGCGCGGCCCTTGTCGTCGGCGGCGAGGTAGAGCTTGCCCAGCGCCGCCCAGGCCTCGAAGTGGCGCGGCTCCAGCACCAGGGCGCGCTGGAGGTCGGCGATGGCGGTCTGCGAATCGGACAGGCGGAAGAACAGCGTGGCGCGCCGGCTCCAGCCCTCGGCCCAGTTCGGCTCCAGGGCGACGGCCCGGTCCATCAGCTCGACGGCGAGCGGCAGCTCGTTGCCGGCCATGGCTTGGCGGGCGCGGTCGGAGAGGAGGTCGGCGGTGGCGCTGCCGGAGCGGCCGAGGCGGCGCTCGATCAGGGTGGCGACGGCCTTCGATTCGGCCTCGTCGTCCGATTCCTTGAGCCGCTTGTAGAGATCGTCGAGGCTGACCGGCGGAGGCGCCTTGCGCTCCTTGTCCGGCTGCTCGCGCCCGCCCGGCTCGGGCGCCGGGGCGGCGATGGCACTCGTCCCCGCCAGCGCGAGGAAGACGATGAGGATCGGGAGCGGGCGGACGGGCATAGGCCCAACATCCACCCGGTCACAGGGGGCGTCAACGCGCCCGCACGCCGCGCCTTGTTCGGGCGCCGACGTGGAAGGCTTTTAGCCCTGGCGGGCCTTGAAGCGCTTCTGGGTCTTGTTGATGACGTAGACCCGACCCTTGCGGCGGACGAGCTGGTTGTCGCGGTGACGGCCGCGCAGGGACTTGAGGGAGTTGCGAATCTTCATCGGTCTCACGTCGGCGCGGATCGAGACCGGCCGCCTGTTGTCGGAAAGAGTTTCTCGGAACGGAGCGCCGCGGACGGCACTCCGGCGATGGCGGTTCATGACATCGCGGGAAGGCCGCCGCCTTACCAGACAACGGGCTTCGCAGGCAAGGTGTCGCGGCTCGGCGATCTCGGGCTTCCGATCATGCCGCGACGCGGATCGGTCTTCGATCACCCTCGGCCGTCATTCCGGGGCGCCGCAGGCGAACCCGGAATCCACGACGGGCCGCGACGGTTGATGTAGCGGCGCATCACGGGTGGATTCCGGATTCCGCTTCGCGGCTCCGGAATGACGGCGGAGTGATATGCAATGTCCTATCGACCCCGGAACGTTGCTCGCCTTAGCGCTCGCGCCACGCCTTCGCCAGCTGATCGGTCAGCGGCTTTACCAGATAGGACAGCACCGAGCGCTCGCCGATCTGGGTGTAGGATTCGACCGGCATGCCGGGTACGAGGCGCAGGCCGTTGAGATGGTTCTTCTCGTCGTCGGCGATGCGGATGCGCGCCGTATAGAAGCTCATCCCGGTCTTCGGGTCGGTGGTCACGTCGGCCGAGACCCGCACAACGACGCCGTCGATCTCCGGCGTGGTGCGCATGTTGAAGGCGGAGAAGCGCAGGTTCGCCTTCTGGCCGACGCGGACGTTGTCGATGTCCTGCGGCTGCACCCGCACCTCGACGAGGAGCTGGTCGGCGGCCGGAACGATCAGCATGGCCGGCTCACTCGGCGTCACGAGGCCGCCGATGGTGTGCACGGTCAGCTGGTGGACGTAGCCGTCCTGCGGTGCGCGCAGGTCGATGCGCTTGAGCTGGTCTTCGGCCGCGACGCGCTTCTCGCGAAGCTCCGACCATCGTCCGCGGATTTCGGCGAGATCCTTGCCGACCTCGGTGCGCATCTCCTGATCGATCTGGAAGATCTGCAGCTCGGTCTCGGCGATCTTGCCGCGGGCCGACGCCGTCGAGGCGATGAGCTGGCCGCGCTCGCCCTCGATCCGGGCACCGTCGCGCTCCAGCGCGGTGACGCGCGACAGCGGCACGAGGTTCTTGGAATAGAGTTCGCGCACGCCCTTCAGCTCCTGGCCGATCAGGACGATCTCGCGATTCTTGGCCGCCGCCTGCTCGGTGAGGCCGGAAATCTCTTGGCGCAACTGATCGATGCGCTCGCGCAGCTGCGCCTTCTGCCCCTCGCGGCCGGCGACGCGGGAGGCGAACAGACGCGATTCGCCGTCGATCAGGCGGGCGACCGAGGGGTCGCTGTCGATCCGCGAGACCAGATCGTCGGGGAACGCGATGGTCTTGTGGCCGTCGCGCTCGGCCTCGTCGCGGGCGCGCCGCGCGGTGAGTTCGTCCATCGCCTTCAGGACGATGTCGAGGTTGGCCCGCGTCTGGGTCTCGTCGAGGCGGATCAGTACGTCGCCCGCCGACACCTTCTGCCCCTCGCGCACGAGAAGCTGGCCGACGACGCCGCCGGTGGGGTGCTGCACCTTCTTGATGTCGGTCTCGACCACGAGCTGGCCCGGCGCGATCACGGCGGCCGAGACATGGGTGAAGGTGGCCCAGCCGCCGATGCCGAAGACGAGGACGACGGCGAGCCCGACCGTCACGGCGAGGTGACGGCGGATCGAGCCGTGGGCGGTCGGCCGCGGCAGGGCGGGCGCGAGCCCGGTGAGGGGCACGAGGCTCGTGGACATCAGGCGCTCTCCTGCCGGGCATTGGCGACGGCTTGCGCGGCGGGCGGGGCCGCCACCGGGGCGGGGGCCGGGCGCAGCACGCGCTTCAGCACCTCGTCCTTCGGCCCGAAGGCCTGGGAGCGGCCGTCGGCCATCATCAGGATGAGATCGACGGCGGCGAGTGCGCTCGGCCGGTGGGCGACGACGACGCAGACGCCGCCGCGCTGGCGCACGCCGAGGATCGCCTGGGTCAGGGCGTTCTCACCCTCGCTGTCGAGGTTGGCGTTGGGCTCGTCGAGCACCACGAGGAACGGGTCGCGGTAGAGCGCGCGGGCGAGCCCGATGCGCTGGCGCTGGCCGGCGGAGAGCCCGGCCCCGCCCTCGCCGATGCGGCTGTCGTAGCCCTCGGGCAGGCGCAGGATCAGGTCGTGGACGCCCGCGGCGCGGGCCGCCGCGATGACGAGTTCGGATGGCGGGTTCGGCTCGAACCGGGCGATGTTCTCGGCGACCGTGCCGGCGAACAGCTCCACTTCCTGGGGCAGGAAGCCGACATGCACGCCGAGATCGTTGCTCGACCATTGGTCCAGCGCCGCGCCGTCGATGCGGACCTTGCCGCGCACCGGCGGCCAGACGCCGACCATGGCGCGCACCAGCGAGGACTTGCCGGAGGCGGAGGGCCCGATCACGCCGACGCCCTGGCCGGCCTTCAGGGTGAAGGTGACGTCCTGCACGACGATGCGCGCGGTGCCCGGCGGGGCGATGCTGACCCCCTCGACCGTGATCGTCTGGCTCGGGGCCGGGAGCGCGTGCGGCTGATCAGCGGCGGGCAGCTTGGCGAACAGCTCGGACAGGCGCCGCCAGCTCTGGCGGGCGGCGACAAAGCCCTTCCAGTTGGCAATGGCGAGTTCGGCCGGGGCCAGCGCGCGGGAGACGAGGATCGAGCCGGCGATGATGATGCCGGGGGTCGCCTCGGCGTGGATCACCAGCCACGCGCCGAGCGCCAGCACGCCCGATTGCAGCGCCATGCGAAACACCTTGGAGCCGGCACCGAAGCCGCCGCCGACATCGGCCACGCTCTGGTGCGATTCCATGTAGTCGCGGTTGGACACGGCCCAGCGGGCGGCGAGCCGCTGCTGCATGCCCATGGCGGCGAGCACCTCCGCGTTGCGGCGGCCGGATTCGGCGAGCCCGTTGCGGCGCAGGCCATGGCCGGTGGCGGCCTGGGTCGGCCCCTTGGTGGCCCGGTCGGTGAGGAAGGTGAGGCCGGCCAGGATCGCCATGCCGACGATCGCCGCCATGCCGATATAGGGATGGAACAGGAAGCAGATGCCGACATAGATCGGCATCCAGGGCAGGTCGAAGAAGGCCGACGGGCCTGTGCCCGACAGGAACGAGCGGATCTGGTCGAGATCGCGCAGGGGCAGCAGGCCGTCGCCCGGCACCGCGCCCTTGAGGGGGGCGCGCACGACGATGTCGAACACCCGGCCGCTCAACGATTCGTCGAGCGCGGCGCCGATGCGCGCCAGGATGCGCGAGCGGATCGCCTCCAGCACGCCCTGGAAACCGTAGAGCACCAGCGCCAGCACGCTGAGGCCGACGAGGGTCGGCACGCTCCGGCTCGGGATCACCCGGTCGTAGACCTCGAGCATGTAGAACGAGCCGGTGAGGTAGAGGATGTTGACGAGGCCGCTCATCACGGCGACGCCGATGAACGCCGCCTTGCACTGCCCCAGCGCCGCGGCGATCTCGTTCCTGTCGCGCCCTTTGCTCACCGCCCCGCCCCCCGACTTCCGGTGGCCCTGCGCCCGCCGTCGCGGCCGGCTCCGTTCGGAGACTGCGACCGTCCTGCGTTCATAAGGCCAATCGTGTCCAAATTTAAGCGATCGATCAGCCTATTTCGCGCCGATACTGCAAAGCTACTGTCGAAGTGAGTGCACCACCCCGGCGTTTTTCGAGCTGAGGGGCTGCAAAAATCAGTCGATCGCCGCACGGATATGCGGTTCGATGGACTTCGGTGCCGGCCGCGGCGGTTCATGCACGTATTGACCCATGACGAACCGGCCGGAGCCTTCGCGTCTGTAGTCGCGAAGGCGCGGACGGCGAACGATGTCGGCGCGCCGCCCGAGCGGAGCGCCGTGCGAGCCTTATCGCACCGATCGGTTTCGGAAAGATGGCGAGACCGGCGGGAGCGTATCTAGCCGACGGCGCTCGGAGCGGCATCGGACTTCCGGCGGACGGTTCTGCATCGACCGAAAAGAAAACCGCCGGCCCGATCGCTCGGGCCGGCGGCTTGGTCTCTCGGGGTCGTTCGGGGCGCGCGGGCCCGCTATTGCGGGGGCGGGCTCGGAGCGGGCGCCGGGGCCGGAATCTCCCCATCCTTTGCCGGGGCCGCACCGGCCTCGGCCGTCACCTGGGTCAGCTCCGGATAGGTCTCGACCACGTGGGCACCGGCGAGCGGCTTGTTCTGACCGTTGTGGCAGGTGGCGCAGTTCAGCTTGGGCGCGTCACCGGTCGGACCGAGGCGGTTGGCCGGGAAGGTCGCCGTCAGCGGCTCGATGTAATCGCCGTTGAGGTCCCGCACCATCCGGATCGCGTGCCAGGCCAGAGTCCGCTGCGGCGTGCTCTGCGACCAGTCCGAGATCGCCCGGGTGTTGTGGCAGTAGGTGCAGTTGACGCCCAGCGCCGACGACATGTGGATCATCAGGCCAAAAGTCTTCTCCGCCTCCTGGATTGGCTTGCCCTTGCTTTCGGGCAGAGCCGTCGTGGCGTTGACGCGGATCAGGTTGTTGTCGACGTCCTTCTTACCGAAGTACTCGCTCATGGTGTTGTACGGCAGCGAGGCGAGGCCGACCGCGGTCGAGGCCATGTTCTGCCCGTTGTTGCGCGGAGTGAACGCGGTCTTGTGGTTCGGGCCCGGATTCTCGAACCAGATGTTCTTCGGCACCGGCTGTCCGCGGTGGCAGGTGTAGCAGTTCACCCCCGCCTCGCCGACATGCTTCTCCTTCCAGGTGGTGTTGATGTGCTGCACCATCTGGATCATGCGCCGGGCGACCTTCTTCTGGTAAAGGCTGTCGTCGGCCATGTTCTCGGTGTTGTGGCAGTAGGTGCAGCCCTGCTCAGGGCTGACCCACTCGGTCATCGAGGTCATCAGGCGGTTGAATTCCTCGACGCTGACGTCCTTCAGCACCTGGACGTTCTGGTAGGTCGCGCCGGCCTTCTCGGTGCCCTGCTCGACCGGCTCGGCCGGATCGGGGGCGACGTTGGCGGCCTTGAGCGCGGCCGCCCCCGCCTTAGTCTGGATCTGATCCATGCCCGTGCCGCGGAAGCCGTGCTGCTGGGCCAGGATCGGGGGCCTCGTCCAGCCGGCGGTGCCGAACTGGGCGATGGTGAGGAAGGCGGCGACGACCGCAGCGGCGACGAGGAGCAGGGTCTTCATGGCGTGCCCCCCGGCGAGCTGAGCGGATCGGTGATCGGTCCGAAGACCTGCGGGTAGGCCGGCGCCACGCCGTGCTTGACCGCCCAGAGATACCAGTTGTCGACGACCGTGCCGGTGAGCAGGATGCCAATGCCACCGGTGATCGTGGTGAGCACCGCGAACCACCACGCCCAGCGGTGGATCGATTCCATCGTGGCGTTGAAGCCCATGGTCCAGCGCCAGAACAGGGCGGCGCGTTCCGTCGCCGTGCCGCGATCGACGATCTGGTCGATCTCACGCTCCGCGCCGTAGCGGCTGGTCGCCAGGATGGTGGCGCCGTGCATGGCAAACAGCAGCGTCGATCCGTAGAGGAACGTGATCGAGAGCATGTGGAACGGGTTGTAGAACAGGTTGCCGTAGCGCAGCGAGAACGCGGCGGTCCAATCGAGATGCGGGAAGATGCCGAAGGGCACCGCCTCGCTCCACGATCCCATCATCAGCGGGCGGATGAAGCCGAGCACGAGGTAGAGCCAGATCGCCGCCGCGAAGGCCCAGGCGGTGTGCGAGCCGAGCCCCAGCGCCTTGGCGCGGCGGTACATGCGCACCCACCACAGCAGGATCGAGGCGGTGAGGAAGAAGCCGGCGATCAGCCACCATCCGCCTTCGGCGAGCGGCGGCAGCACCTTGAGGCCGTATTTCGGCAGAGGCGGCTCCAGCGCCAGCCACGGGAGCTGGCGCACGAACTGAATCGGGTCCCAGTTTACGGAGGCCAGCATGTTGAGGCCGATGATCTCGAAGGCGATCAGGCCGCAGGTCAGCGACAGCGCCCCGAGATAGCCGCCGTAGATCGGCCCGACCTGCGAATTGCCGATGAGCCCGAACAGGTAGCTGTTGAACGGCCGGCCGACGCGGTTGTCGACCGCCACCGGGATGCCGCTCTCCGGCTCGCGCGGGCGCACCTGCACCGCGGTGAAGATGTTCTGGTAGTAGGCCACGGGTTCTCCCTCCCTGGACCTACGGTCGCCCGAGGTTGACCCTCGTGCCCGTCGATCGATCGTTCCGGATGGGACGGCCGGCGGAGTCGCCGGCCGCGGGTTGTCGGTGTCGGGTCAGCGCCAGATCGGCAGGTTGAGCCACCAGCCCCACCACTCGGGCCACCCTTGCGTCCAGAACGGCCCGCTGATGACGATGCAGACCGCGCTCCAGAAGCCCGCCGAGAGCGCCAGGAACAGGCCGAGCCGGTGGATGCCGAGCGTGCCGATCGAGTAGCCGATCGTGTCGCGGAAGTAGGTGTCCTCGTGCTCCGGCGTCTTGACGGTCTCGCCTTTCGGCGGGTTCGTCGAGGACAGGATCAGAGAGCCGTGCAGGGCCAGCGCGAAGGTCGTGGTGAAGAAGAAGCTCACCGCGAGCATGTGCGCCGGGTTATAGTGGAAGTGCAGATACTGGTATCCGGTGTTCGACACCCAATCGAGGTGACTGAGGATGCCGTAGGGGAAGCCGTAGCCCCAGGCGCCCATCAGGAACGGGCGGATCACCACCAGCGTCACGTAGGCGAAGATCGCCACCGCGAAGGCGAACGGCACATGGTAGCCGATGCCGAGCTTGCGGCAGATCTCGACCTCGCGCAGAGCCCAGGACGAGAACGCCCCGACCGCGCAGAAGGTGATGATCTGCCACAGGCCGCCTTCCTTCAGCGGCGCCAGCGCGAGACCGTATTTCAGGTCCGGCGGGGCGATGTTGATCTGCCAGATGTTCCAGGTCGGGCCGATGGCCGCGCCGTAGACCACCAGCGCGGTGCCGAGCACCGAGAAGAACAAGGTCGTGACCCCGAAGAAGCCGACGTAGAACGGCCCCAGCCAGAAGTCGAACAGGTCGCCGCCCAGCAAGGTGCCGCCGCGGACCCGGTATTTTCGCTCGAAACTCAGCATCGCCATGGGCCGGTTCCTCCCGGGGGGTCGGAGAGGGAATGCCGCGGGCGGGTCGAGACCGGCCCGCGGCGGGTTGTTCGCGCGTCAGCCCGGCATCGACGGGAGGACGAGGCTATGGGCGGCGGCCGCCTTGGCGTCCTTCGGGCCTTCCAGCCAGTTGAACCGGTCGGTGCTGAGCAGGATGAAGTGGATCAGCAGCGCCAGGATGAACAGGAAGGTGAAGAGCGCCACCAGCGTGCGGCGCGGATCGAACAGAAGCCAAACCTTGTGCATGCGATCCTCCTCAGCTGATCATCGAGACGAGGCCGTGGGCGGCCTGCTGCACGCCGTCGAGCATGGCGTAGCCCTTCGGTCCGGGAAGCCAGGGGCGCCACATCCAAACGAGGATGTGGGCGACCACGGCGATCGCCGTGAAGATGATGAAGCTCGTCAGGAAGATCGCGTGGAACTCCTTGGCTTCCGGCTCCGTCAGCCCCGACAGGCTGCTCGGTCTTTCGGTCACTCCGTTGGCCATCGATAACCTCCGCTGGTTAGGCCCACGTCCTCGGAGGGACGGGGCGGGTGACGCCGCAACTCGATGACATCGCGGCGCAGGATCCCCCGTGACACCGCACGGAAGGTTCGAGCACGGGCCGGCGACGGGGGCCGGCAGCCGAAAGGGTCGATCCGGGCCTCAGCCCATGAAGGCGAAGGGGATCGCCGAGACCGCCATGGCCTTGGCCTCGCCGAAGACCGAGCGGCGCATCACGGGCAGGCCGCGGCGCGCTTGGGCGCGCCCGGGGAGCACCCGCTGCGCCAGGGCAGCGGCGAGGAAGAACGGGTAGGTCGCCGCCAGGATGATCCGGAACTGGATCGCCTCGTTGTGCTGGCGCGACGGTGCGGTCAGGGAGCGTTGCATGGAGTGGCTCTCCGCGATGGGTCCGCCGCTTGCGCGCGCCGGACGGTGAAGGGGGACGTGGCGGCGACGCTCATGCGGCGGCCCCCACGGTGAGATCGGCCTGCGCCCGCTCGACATGGGCGGGGGCCACCCGCTCGGCGGCGGCGCGGCGGGCGGCGCGCTCGGCGGCGTCGCGCAGACGCTTGGCCGCCGAGATGCGCACCAGCACCGGTTGGGCCTCCACCAGCGCGTCGAGTCTTTCCCGCGCCGCGGCGTCCCAGGGAAGCTCGCGGTGGGTCCGCGCGGGCGTCGCCTCGACCGCATCCATGTCGCGGGCGAGCGGCAGGATGTGGAAGAGCATGTCGAACAGGGCGTTGCAGACCTCCTGCACGAGGTAGGTCGCCCCGGCGTAGCCCATGAACGGCGTGCCGGTGTGCCGCCGGATGATCGCGCCGGGGAAGGAGGCCGGCACGTAGACCGCCCGCCCGCCGGCTTCGGCGAGGTACATCCGCTCGTTGAACGAGCCGAACAGCACGAGCGGCGGGTTCGCCTTGATCGCCGCGCGCACCGCGGCGTTGTCGGGCTTCTGCCCGGCGGTGCGCGAGAACGCGAAGTGGCAGGGCAGGCCCATCTCGTCTTCGAGGAAGTGCCGCACGCCGCGGGCGTAGGTTTCGGTCGCGACGATGCCGAAGCTCGCGGTGCCGAAGAAGTCCTGGGTCACCGAACGCCACAGGTCCCAGACCGGCTTGATCGTGGTATGGCGCTCGCGTTCGATGAACGGCTCCGGATCGATCCCGAGGATCTCGCCGAGCGTCCGCAGGAACTTGGTGGTCGAGAGCACGCCGATCGGCGCCTGCAGGTAGGGCCGCTCCAGGCTCTCGCAGAGCAGGCGCCCGAACTCGCGGTAGAGGCAGATGTTGGCGTCCGCGTTCACGAGCTTGGGCACGTCGGCGAGATGCGAGCCGAGCGGGAAGGTCAGGTTGATCTCGGCGCCGATGCCTTCCACCAGACGGCGGATCTCGGCGAGATCGGACGCCATGTTGAAGGTGCCGTAGGCCGGGCCGATGATGTTGACGCGCGGCTTCTCGCCGGCTTTCCGCTCGGGGCGAGCCGGAATGCCCTTCTTGGCGAAGCGCTTGGCCCCGTATTCCTGCCAGAGCCAGGACATCGCCCGGTCGGCCGCCTGCCACTGGTCCTCGTCGATGGTGCGCGGCAGGAAGCGCTGGAGGCCGGTACCCTCGGGGGTGACGCCGCCGCCGATCATCTCGGCGATGGAGCCGGTGACGACGACGCTGGGCTGGCCCGGATCGAGCGTGGCATGCGCCCGCTTCATCGCGCCTTCGGTGCCGTGGCGGCCGAGTTCCTCTTCCGCCAAGCCGGTGACCACGATGGGCAATTCGTGCGGCGGCAGCGCGTCGGTGTAGTGCAGCACCGAGGTCACCGGCAGGTTCTCGCAGCCGACGGGGCCGTCGATGACGACCTGCAGGCCCTTGATGGCGGTGAAGACGTAGACGGCGCCCCAGTAGCCGCCGGCGCGGTCGTGATCGAGGACGAGCATCAGGCCATCTCCCCGACAGGTTTCACGGGGGCGGCGGCCTTCGGCGCGGCTTTGCGCTGCGGCACGTCCTGCCAGATGCCGGCGGCGAAGCCGGTGCCGACGCCCTCGAAGAAGTCGCGCATGGCATCGAAGCGGGGCTTGTTGGCGAGCGCCGCGTTGATCACGCGGGCGAGCGAGCCGGCGCCCGCCACGCCCATCAAGGGCCGGGCCGAGATCAGGTTGGTGAAGTAGAGGGCCGGCGTGCCGCGCTCCTTGGCGTGCTGCACCACCGGCGTCGTGCCGACGGCGAGGTCCGGCCGGAACTCGTGGAAGGCGGCGAGATCGTCTTCGAGCGAGGCGCGGTAGCGGATCGTGACGCCGCGCTCCTCCAGCCACACCCGATCCGGCTCGGACCAGGGCGTGCGCGGACAGGCGGTGCCGACGTATGGAACCTCGGCTCCGCTCTCGACGAGCAGGCGGGCGACCAGAAGCTCCGAGCCCTCGTAGCCCGAAAGGGTGATGCGGCCCTCGATCGGCATCGCCGAGAGCGCGCCGCGGATCGCAGGCAGGATGCGGTTCTGTGCGGCGGCGATCGTCTCAGCCGGCACGTCGCAGGCGCGGCCGATGGCGGACAGCCACTCGGCGGTGCCGTCGTGGCCGACCGGGGCGGAGCCGACGATCGCGCGGCCAGCCGCCTCGAACTCGCGGATGCTGGCCGTGTAGAACGGATGGATCGCCGCGACCGCGGTGGCGTCCAGCGCCGCGTAGAGTTCGCGCCATTCGCGCGTCGGCACCACCGGGCCGGCCGACAGGCCGAGCGGCTCGAGCAGCGCGCCGATCACCACCGGATCGGCTGGGAACATCTCGCCGAGCAGCGCGACGCTCGGACGCTCGGAGCGGCCGCCGCGGGGCGCCTGGACCGGGCCCTGCTCGGCCTCGGAGCGGGCGAACTTGAGCATCGCGCCGGCCAGCACGTCCTTGGCTTCGGCATGGGTCGGCACGCCGAAGCCCGGCACGTCGATGCCGATGATGCGAACGCCGTCGATCTCCTTCGGCAGGAGGCGCAGCGGGACGCCGGAGGCGGTGGGCACGCAGAGATTGATGACGACGACGGCGTCGCAGTCTTCCGGCTTGGCGGAGGCGTGGACCGCCTCGCGAATGTCCTCGAACAGCTTGCCGGTGACCAGCGTCTCGGAATTGAACGGGACGTAGCCGACGGAGCGGCGCGCACCGTAGAAATGCGAGGTGAAGGTCAGCCCGTAGACGCAGCAGGCCGAGCCCGACAGGATCGTTGCGGTACGGCGCATCCGCAGGCCGACGCGCAAGCTACCGAAGGCCGGGCACATGCTCTGCGGCTGGTCGTGGGGACCGGCCGGATAGTCCTGGCGCAGCTGCTCCAGAGTCTCGGACATGCCGGCGGCCTCGGCGGCGGCCCGCATCGCGTCCTTGCCGGCGTGGCAGCCGAGGCCGTCACCCTTGGTGGCTTCGACGTTGACCGGTTCCGCCGGTTTGCGGGCGCGCAAGGCGCCGATGTCGAGGGAGACGGCCATGCCTCAGACCTCGTCGTAGACGACTTCGAGGGACGGCTTGGTGAGCGTCGAGACCCCGCACATGTCCTCGATGGTGGCGGGCACCAGCACGTAGTCCCGGCCGGTGGTCTCGCTGGAGAACAGGCCGAGCAGGCCGTCCTGGCTGAGCGGCGTCGGGCGGTGCGGCGCGGCGTCCGTCACGTTCTGCGCCAGCTCGGCGAAGAGCGAACCCCACTGCCCGTCCGGCTTGCCGATGATCTCGTAGTTCGCGCTCTTGCGGCGAATGTCCTCGTTGGCCGGGATCGAGGCCAGCACCGGGATGCCGGCTGCGTCGGCGAAGGCCTGCGCCTCGCCGGTGCCGTCGTCCTTGTTGATGACGAGGCCGCCGACGCCGACGTTGCCGCCCATCTTGCGGAAGTATTCGACCGCCGAGCAGACGTTGTTGGCGACGTAGAGCGATTGCAGGTCGTTCGAGCCGACGACGATGACCTTCTGGCACATGTCGCGGGCGATCGGCAGGCCGAAGCCGCCGCAGACCACGTCGCCGAGGAAGTCGAGCAGGACGTAGTCGAAGCCCCATTCGTGGAAGCCGAGCTTCTCCAACAGCTCGAAGCCGTGGATGATGCCGCGTCCGCCGCAGCCGCGCCCGACCTCGGGGCCACCGAGCTCCATCGCATAGACGCCGTCGCGCTTGAAGCAGACGTCGCCGATGGCGACCGCCTCGCCCGCGAGCTTCTTGCGGGTCGAAGTCTCGATGATGGTCGGGCAGGCCCGGCCGCCGAAGAGGAGCGAGGTGGTGTCGCTCTTCGGATCGCAGCCGATCAGCAGCACCTTCTTGCCCTGCTGGGCCATCATGTAGCTGAGGTTGGCCAGCGTGAACGACTTGCCGATGCCGCCCTTGCCGTAGATCGCGATGATCTGCGTCTCGCGGTTGACCGGGCCGGTGGCGACCGGATCCGGCTCGCGGGCCGCTTCCTCGCGCAGCTTCTCCGCGGCGTTCAGCGACGCCTTGTTGAGCTGGACATTCATGCGCAGGCCCTCCAGTCGAGGATCATCTTGAGGCAGGCCGGGTCCGTGAAGGCGGTGCGATAGGCCTCCTCGGCGCTCGCCGCGGGGAGGCGGTGAGTGACCAGCCCATCGAGCGACAGGCCGCCGCCGCGCACGAGCGCCGTCACCGCGGCGAGGTCGTCCGGTCGCCACTCGGCCGAGACCCGGATGCGGGCCTCGCGCAGGAAGGCGGGTGGGAAGGCGAAGGAGAGCGGCGCCTCGTAGAAGCCCGCGAGCACGATCTCGCCCTGGGGCGCGAGGCGGCCGATCAACGTGTCGAGGAGGTCCGCGCTCCCGCTCACGTCGGTGATGGTGGCGTAGCCGCGGGTGGTGTCGGCCTCGGGATCGATCACCGGATAGCCGAAGCTGCCGACCCGGCGGACGGGATCGCGCTCCCACACCACCGGCTGGCCGCCGGCCAGCACGGTCAGCCGGGCGAGCAGACGCCCGAGCACGCCGTGACCGACGATGAGGCTGACGGAGCCCGGCGTGACGCCGGACAGCGCGTGGTAGGCGGTGGCCGCGAGCGCGATCAGGCAGGCCCGGTCGCCGAGGGCGGCATCGACCGGCACGAGGCGCGCGGCCGGGACCACGAGATGGGAGGCGGCGCCGCCGAACAGGCCGCGCACCTCGCCGAAGCAGCGGGCGCCGGGCACGAACACGGTCTGGCCGATCTCGACCCCGCAGTCCGGACCGGCCTCGACGACGGTGCCGACGGACTCGTAGCCGGGAACGAGGGGGTAGCCCATGCCGGGAAAGCTCGGCATCCGGCCCGACCATAGCAGACGCTCGGTGCCGGTGCTGATGCCGCTCCACGAGACGGCGACCACGGCGTCGCAACTGGCGGCGGGCGTCAGCGCGAGGCGGCTGAGCGCCAAGTGCTCCGGTCGCTGGAGGACGACGGCCAAAGCGTCCATGTCCCTGCCTCCGCCCTTGTTGTTGCGACTCCCTCCGGTGGGGGAAGCCTTAAGTGTCATCCTAGACTGACACTCAGGTGCGTCAAGCGGAGTTTACACTTTAAGCCCGCTTTGCCGTGATCAGTCGTGCGAGAAGCGGTCTGCGGGTCCGGCGCTCGCGGATGTCGGAAAAGCCGGCGCTGGCGAGCATGGCGGAGAGTTCCGCGGCGGTGCGCGGACGCCCGCTGCCCATGGCCATGAGATAGAAGCCGAAATAGGCATCGCCGATGGGCTCGGCGGCCGGCGTGCCGGCCATGGGCTCGGCGATGGCGATGAGGCCGCCGGGGGGAAGCGCTGCGTGGACGGCGCGCAGCAGCGACTCGATCACGGTATCGTCATGGTCGTGGACGACCCGCACCAGCGAGATCGCGTCGGCGCCTTCGGGCAGAGCATCATCGCGAAAACTGCTGCCGTGACAGGTGACGCGGGCGCCCAGCCCGGCCGATTCGAAGCGGTCGCGGGCGCGCTCGGCCACCGGGGGAAGGTCGAGCAGGCGCAGCGACAGGTGCGAATGGCGCCGGGCGGCCTCCGAAAGGAACACGCCCTCCCCGCCCCCGATATCCATGAGGCAGGCGCGGTCGGAGAGCGGCAGCGCGTCGAGCACGTCGCCCGCGATCATCGCCTGGGAGGCGGCCATCAGCCCGCTATAGGCGGCGACCGAATCAGGGGCGACCGGCGCCCCACTTTCGGCATAGGGCCAGTAGCCCGAGAGCCGGGTGCGGTCGGGCTTTTCGCGTAGCAATGCGACCGGGTCGGCGAGGTCGGCGTAGAGCATGGCGTGGTGCTCGACCATGGCCGAGATCGACGGGTTGCCGATCATCGCGGCCCCGAGGTCGGCGAGGCCGAATCGCCCGTCGGGCAGGCGGGTCAGCAGGTCGAGCGAGGCGGCGGCCTTGAGAAGCGTGAGGGCGCGCTCGGACGGCAGGTCGAGCCGCCGCGCAATGGCCTCCGGCGCCAGCGGGCCGGTCTCGAGCAGGCGAAACAGTTCGAGCCGCACGCAGGCGAACAGAACCTGCGCGTAGACGAAGCCGGCGCAGAGATCGAAAAGAGCCCGGGTGTTGCGCCGGGCGATGCCGCGGGTGAGCGGGAAGCCGGCGGCCCAGCGCTGGAAGGCCGGGCTCGCCACCGTGCCGTTGCGGAAGGTGAGCCAGCGCTCGCGCCAGCCGCGGCGGCGGGGTGCCGTCCGCGGCTCGGTTTCCGTCATCGCGACCGGCACGGGGCGTCCTCAGACCAGGGCCGGGCGGAGCGAGGCTGGCAGAAACAACCGGCTCTGCGCCTCGATCTCGGCGCGGATCGTCTCCAGGCCCGGACAGCTCGGAATCACCTCGATCGCCTCGCGGGTGAGGCGCTTCAGCCGGTCGAGCGCGCCGCCCATGCCGAGCAGGGCCGCGGCGTTGGGGCGCCCGAGGGTGGCGTCGCGGCCGGCCGGCTTGCCGATCTCCTCCTGGCGGCAAGCGACGTCGCGCAGGTCGTCGGCGACCTGATAGGCCTCGCCGAGGCACTCGCCGAGCAGCCGCCACGGCAGCGGCGCGGCGCCCGCGGCAGCGGCCCCCGCCACGGTCGCGGCGGCGAAGAGCGCGCCGGTCTTGGCCTGCTGGTAGGCGCTCAGATCGACATGCGCCTCCGATTCCCAGGCCTGCCCGGCGACGATGCCCATCGGCGAGCCGGCGGCACGCGCCACGAGGCCGACCAAAGCCGCGAGCCGCTCCGGCCGGCGGGCGGCGCCGCGGGCCAGGGTCTCGAAGGCGGCGACGATCAGCGCGTCGCCGGTCAGCACCGCGAGCGGCACCCCGAAGGCGGCGTGAACCGACGGCTTCTGGCGGCGGGTCTCCGCGTCGTCGAAGCAGGGCAGGTCGTCGTGGACGAGGCTCGCGCAGTGGAGCAACTCGATCGCGGCCGCCGCCGCGTCGGACGCCGCCGGGTCGTCGTCGCCGCAGGCGAGCGCGACCGCGAGGCACAGGCGCGGGCGGATGCGGTGGCCCCCGGGGAAGACCGCGTAGCGGATCGCCTCCGCGAGTTGGGGCGGCGCGCCGGGCGCCTCCAGATGCGAGACCGCCACATCGAGCGCCGTTTCGATCCGCCTGCCGACATCCATGGCGCTCTCTCCCTATGTCAAGTCATGTTGTCTCTTGATCTGTCATTCCAGATTGACACTTTCCGTTTCCCGGATCAACGCTGATTGGGGCAGACATGAGGGTTTCGTGGCGGAGAAACGCGTCATCGTCGTCGGCGCCGGCATCGGCGGCCTCTCCGCCGCCCTGACGCTCGCCGCGCGCGGCCTCGACGTGACGGTGCTGGAGCGCGCCGACAGTGTGGGCGGCAAGATGCGGGCGTTGCCGGTGGGCGATGCTGCGATCGAGGCGGGCCCCACCGTCTTCACCATGCGCTGGGTATTCGACGAGCTTTTCTCCGACGCGGGCGCTTCGCTCGAATCGGAGGTGCGGCTGCGGGCGGCCTCGTTGCTGGCGCGCCATGCCTGGACGGCGAACGAACGGCTCGACCTGTTCGCCGACATCGATGCCTCGGCGCAGGCCATCGCCGCCTTCGCCGGCTTGCGCGAGGCCGACGGCTACCGGCGCTTCTGCGCGCGGGCCGCGGAGGTCTACCGCACGCTGGAAGGGCCGTTCATCCGCTCGGACCGGCCGAACCCGGTCGAACTCGGCAAGCGCGTCGGGCTCACCGGAATCGGCGATCTCTGGCGCATCCAGCCCTTCGCGACGCTGTGGTCGGCGCTCGGCGAGTATTTTCGCGATCCGCGGCTGCGCCAGCTGTTCGGGCGATACGCCACCTATTGCGGCGCCTCGCCCTTCGCCGCGCCCGCCACTCTGATGCTGGTGGCCCATGTCGAGCAGGCGGGCGTCTGGACCGTCGAGGGCGGCTTGAGCCGGCTCGCCCGCGCGGTGGCCGATCTGGCCGAGCGGCGCGGGGCACGCATCCGCACCGGCGCGCATGTCGACCGCATCCTGATCGAGCGGGGCCGCATCGCGGGCGTGCAACTCGCCGACGGCGAGCGGATCGCGGCGGATGCGGTGGTCGCGGGCGGCGACGTGGCGGCGCTGGGCGCAGGCCTCCTCGGACCGGACGCGGCGCGCGAGGGCGACCGGGTGCCGGCCCGCGAGCGCTCGCTCTCGGCGGTGACGTTCTGCCTGAACGCGCGGACGCGGGGCTTCCCGCTCGCCCATCACAGCGTGTTCTTCTCGTCCGACTACCGCGCCGAGTTCGACGCGATCCTGCGCGGGCGGCGGCTGCCGCCGGACCCGACCGTCTATGTCTGCGCGCAGGACCGGGACGATGCGGGCGCCGGCCCCGATGGCCCCGAGCGCCTGCTCGTCCTCGTCAACGCGCCCGCCGACGGCGAGCGCCGCTTCACGCCTCAGGAGATCGCCGCATGCGAGACGAGCTGGACGAAGAGACTCGCGGCCTGCGGGCTGACGCTGGAGCCGGCCTCACCGGCCGCGGTGACGACGCCGGAGGAGTTCGCAGGGTTGTTTCCGGGGACGGGGGGAGCGCTCTACGGCCGGGCCTCGCACGGTTGGACGGCGACCTTCAAGCGGCCGGGGGCGCGCACGCGGGTGCCGGGGCTCTACCTCGCGGGGGGGAGCGTGCATCCGGGGCCGGGGGTGCCGATGGCGGCGCAATCCGGCCGGCTCGCGGCGGCGGCACTGATCGCGGACCTCGCTTCGACGCCGACGTGGCGCGGGGCGGCTATGTCTGGTGGTACGTCGATGCGCTGAGCGAGGATGGGCGCCACGGGCTCACCGTCATCGCCTTCATCGGCAGCGTGTTTTCGCCTTACTACTTCTTGAACGCGAAGCAGGATCCGTTCAACCACTGCGCCGTCAACGTCGTGCTCTACGGCGCCGACAAGCGCTTCACCATGACGGAGCGCAACGCCCGCTCGCTGAGCCGCGACGCCACCTCCATCGCCATCGGCCCGTCCTCGCTCGACTGGGACGGCAGCGTAATGACGATCCGCCTCGACGAGCGCGGCGCGCCGATCCCGCGGGCGCTGCGCGGCACCGTCCGGGTGCGCATGCGCGCGATCACGGCCCAGCCCTTCACCCTCGATGCCCACGGCCTGCACCGCTGGTGGCCGATGGCGCCGTCCTGCGAGGTCGAGGCCGCCTTCACTGCCCCCGATCTGACGTGGCGCGGCAACGGCTATTTCGACACCAACGACGGCGACGGGCGCCTGGAGGATTCCTTTTCGGATTGGACGTGGTGCCGCGCCACGCTGAAACGCGGCTCGGCGATTCTTTACGACGTCCGCCGCAAGGACGGCAGCGGCCAGAACCTGACGCTCCGCTTCGATTCCGACGGCAGCCGTCGCGAGATGCGCCCGCCGCTCGCCGCCGAGCTGCCGAAGACGCGCTTCTGGAAGATGCCGCGCTCGACCCGCAGCGACGACGGGCGGGCCGAGGTGGTCGAGACCTTCGAGGACACGCCCTTCTACGCCCGCTCGCTGCTGGCCTCGACCCTCGACGGCGAGGCGGTGCGGCCGGTGCACGAGAGCCTGTCGCTCGGGCGGTTCCGCAATCCGGCGGTGCAGTTCATGCTGCCGTTCCGGATGCCGCGGCGGATCTAGAGCATCGTCCTAGATATAGGATTCAGAACGATGCTCGACTGCGGGGATTGAGGCCGGTTGGATCGATCGACACTCGACCCGTCAGACCGATAGTCCGGCCGGCTCAAACAAAAAATCGTCCACCGAGGGGATCGTCACGGCGAGGCTCGCGCCGCCGCCGTAGCTCGCCTTGGACAGGCGCCATGGGCGCTCGGAACGGGCGCGGATCGCCTCGGACGGGCGAAGGCGGCGTAAGCTCCCGTCCTCGTCCATCTCCTCGATGGTGAGGAAGCCGTAGACCTGGAGCCGGGAGGCGATCAATTTGGTCTCGCGGTCGCCCGCGGGCACCCGCAGGCTGCCGGTGGCGTAGACCGCGTCCATCAAGCTGCGCTGGTCCGCCCGCGAGCGGCTGCGCGGCCCGGCCTCGCCGCCGAAGGCCGCCGGGCGCACCGGCGCCGACCGGCGGAAGGGAATGACGTTGTCCGTGCCCGCAACGCTACGCATACGCGAAAAGCCTCTCGTCGCCGCAAACCCCCGGCCGGGGCGCTCTCGAGGCGCCTTGCCGGCCGGTGCGCAGCATTCGACGAAACGGCTTAATACCGGCTTAGCCATACCCAACCGGCGGATGGCCGGAAGCGTCCCGAAAAGGGCCGGGGTCAGCGCAGCGCGACGGCGAAGGCCCCCTCGGTCTTGGCGCGGACCTCGTCCTCGCTGACGCCGTCGGCGAGTTCCACCAGCGTCATGCCGCCCTCGCCCTTCTTGTCGATGGTGAAGACGCCGAGATCGGTGATCACCATGTCGACCACCTGCGTGCCGGTGAGCGGCAGGTCGCAGGCCTTGAGGAGTTTCGCGCTTTCGGTGCCGTCCTTGTTCTTGGCGACGTGCTCCATCACCACGACGACCTTCTTGACGCCGGCGACGAGGTCCATGGCGCCGCCCATGCCCTTCACCATCTTGCCGGGGATCATCCAGTTGGCGAGGTCGCCGTTCTCGGCCACCTGCATGGCGCCGAGGATCGACAGGTCGATGTGCCCGCCGCGGATCATCCCGAACGAGTCGGCCGAGGAGAAGTAGCTTGTGGTCGGCAGCGCCGTGATGGTCTGCTTGCCCGCGTTGATGAGGTCGGGGTCCTCCTCGCCCTCGTAGGGGAACGGGCCCATGCCGAGCATGCCGTTCTCGGACTGCAGCTGCACCGACATGCCGTCGGGGATGTAGTTCGACACCAGCGTCGGGATGCCGATGCCGAGATTCACATAGAAGCCGTCTTCCAGCTCCTTCGCGGCGCGCTCCGCCATCTGCTCGCGGGTCCAGGCCATTCTTTCGGTCTTTCCTCGTTGGCACCATCGGGGCGACGCGCCCGGCCATCAGGGGGCTTGCGTCGCGCTTCATGGCCTCGCGGCCGAATCCTCAAAAAGAATCAGATCTGGCCGCCGCCTGCGGCCGCCGCGGCTTCCGGCTCCTTGCGCTTGCGCACGGTGCGCTGCTCGATGCGCTTCTCGCGGGTCGGCACGTGGATGATGCGGCCGATGAAGATGCCCGGCGTGTGGATGTGGTCGGGGTCGATCTCGCTCGGCTGGACGAGGTGTTCGACCTGCGCGACCGTCACCTCGGCGGCGGTGGCCATCATCGGATTGAAGTTGCGGGCGGTCTTCCGGTAGACGAGATTGCCCTCGGTATCGCCCTTCCAGGCATGGACGATGGCCAGATCCGCGAACAGGCCGCGCTCCATCACGTAGTGCTCGCCGTCGAACTCGCGCACCTCCTTGCCCTCGGCGACCTTGGTGCCGACGCCGGTCTTGGTGAAGAAGGCCGGGATGCCCGCGCCCCCGGCGCGGATGCGCTCGGCCAGCGTCCCCTGCGGGTTGAACTCGATCTCCAGCTCGCCGCCGAGATACTGCCGGGCGAATTCCTTGTTCTCGCCGACATAGGACGAGATCATCTTGGCGACCTGACGGGTCTCGAGCAGCTTGCCGAGGCCCACGCCGTCGATGCCGGCATTGTTGGAGACGACGGTCAGGCCCTTCACGCCGGATTCCCGGATCGCGTCGATCAATTCGTCGGGGATGCCGCACAGGCCGAAGCCGCCGCACATGACCGTCATGTCGTCGCGCAGGAGGCCGGCCAGGGCCGCCTTCGGGTCCGGATGTACCTTCTTCATCGAAACCGTCCTTCCGTCGTCGCTCGGCGTGTTTCGCCCGCGTTCCGGAGGCGCTCGAACCCGCGCGGTCATGTCCCCGCAGCGGGTTGGGCCCCCGGTCGGTGCATATCGGGGGATGTGCACTGCAACAGGGCGTTCGTCAAACCGCCGACGCAATTGCCGGCAACAGACGGCGGCGGGGGCGCCCGAAGAGGTGTCAGGAAGCACTGCATATCGGTTCCGTGCCGTCGCACGGCGAGAGACAACCTGCTGACGAGCCGCTAGAAGTTCGTCCCTGATGCATTGTCCGCGAGGGCGCGGCGGGTGCAATTCGGGAGACGCCTTCGGGCGGGCGACAGCCCACTCGCCGATCCGGTCCAGGCCGCTTCCGATTCGTTTCCTCCCCAACCGGAGTGCCATGTCGCCGCGCCGCACCCTCTCCGCTCTCGGCCTTGGCTTCGTCGCCGCGGGGCTGATCGCCGCCTGCCTGCCCTGGACCGTCGAGGCGCCGGGCGTGGCCCGGTTCGTCGGACGCGGCCTCCAAGAAAGCTGGGGCGTGTCGCTGAGCGCGGGCGGCGCCACCGAGATCGTGCTGCTGCCGCTGCCCCGGATCACCTTCGCCGACGTGCGCCTGACCGAGGGCGCACCCTCCGGCCCCGTCCTCGCGACGGGCGGGCGGCTCGCGTTGCAACTCGACACCGCCGCCCTTCTCACCGGCCGCGTCGCGGTCGAGTCGCTGATTCTCGACGGCGCCGAGATTCGGCTGCCCGAGAATGCCGACGACACCCGTTGGAGCACCGCCGCCGAGCGGCTGGCCGGGGGACTCGCCGAGAACGGCGCCCATCCCCGCCGCCTCGTCCTGACCCGTGCCACCGTGACCGGGCGCGATCCCCGCGACGGCACCCGGCAGACCGCCCGCGACGTCGAGCTGACGGTGGCGTGGCGCACCAACCTCGCTTTTTCCGGCGGCCTGACGTGGAACGGGGCGCGGATGCAGTTCGCGCTCTCCGAGCTTCAGCCGCGGGCGCTGGTCGCCGGGCAGACCAGCCCGTTCTCGGCCCATCTCTCCTGGCCCGTCGGCTCGTTCACGGCCGAGGGCAGCGGCAGCCTCGGTGAGGACGGTCTCAAGGCGATCGGCAGCGGGGCCCTGCGCATCCGCTCGCTCGCCCGGACCCTGGCGTGGATCGGCGGCGACGTCGCCCTGGCGCCGCTTGCCGAGGACCTCACGGTGGAGGGCGCCTTCGAGGCCGCCTCTCGCGAGGTGCAGTTCCCGCGGGTCAGGGTGACGACCGGCGGCAACGTGCTCGAAGGCGCGGGCTCGGCGGATTTCGGTCCCGGCCGCAACGCCGTGCAGGCGACACTGGCCGCCGACAACCTCAACCTCTCGCCGCTGCTGGCCGGCCTCATGCGGCTGACCGGCTTCGACAATGGTGCCGACCCGCAGGCGTGGCGTGCCCAGTCGATCGCGCTGGCTCCGCTCACCAGCGGCGACCTCGACCTACGCATCTCCGCCGCCAACGCCCGAATCGGCCCGCTTCCGATCGCCGACCTCGCCTGCGGCGTGATGGTGCGCGAGAGCGGGATCGAGGCTTCGCTCGGCCGGGCGTCCGTCCGCGGCGGCACGGTGAAGGGCCGGGTCGTGCTCGTTTCCGACGAGGGCGACCGCGCCACCACCCGCGTGAAGGCGCAGGGACAGGTCGAGGGCGTCGATCTCGGCGCCCTGATGAGCGATCTCGGCGGCGACCCCTGGGTCCAGGGCGCCACCCGCGGCAGCCTCGTGCTGGAGGGGACGGGCCGCGACGCCGGCAGCCTCGCCGGCAGCGTGGCCGGCCGCGTCGCGCTGCGCAGCGAGGACGGCGCCATCACCGGGCTCGACCTCGCCGATATGCTCCAGCGCAGCGGCGCCGTCACGCAAGGGACCCTCGCCCGCCGCAACGGCCGCACGCCCTACGAGCACGCCGCCCTGTCGCTGCTGTTCTCCGACGGCATCGGCGAGGTGGTGGAGGGCAGCTTCGCCGGCCGCGGCCTGACCGCCTCGCTCAGCGGCCGCCTCGACCTCGCCCGCCGCCGCGTCGAGGCCCAGGCGGAGGTGGCGCCACGGGCCGGGACCGAGGGCGCGGCGCGCAACGCCGCCTCCTTCGCGCTGACCGGCCCATGGGACGCGGTCAGCGTCGGCCCCGCCATGCTGGCCCGCGCCGCCGAGAACGCCGACCGCTTCCGCCGCCCCGGCGCCGACCTGCCGCTCGGGATCAGGGCCTACGCGCCGGCTACGGCGCAGTGATTGTTTGGTATTCGGCTCAGACGGCCTGACTGATCGCCCTGTCATTGCGAGGCGTCGGACGGCCATCGCCTTCAGCAAGCCGTTGACGGGTTTATGAATTCCCGTTCGCCGTCCCGGTCTGCGACCCACCCTTGGCCTTGTCGAACGCCTTGCGGATCAGGTCGCTGCCGACTTCCATCGCGGCGTCCATCGCCCGCTGGGTCAACGTGCCCGCGGCCACCGATTCGCCCGCGTAGAGCGGCTGTTCCAGCGCCAGCGTGTCGCCGCGGGTGACGCGCAGGCGGGCGACCTCGCGGCCCTGCTCCACGGGGGCCGCGAGCGGGCCCTGGTAGACGACGCGGGCCGAGACCTTTTCGGATGAACCGCGCGGCAGCAAGAGCCGCACCGGCCTGTTGGCGACGACCGGCACCGAGCCCTTCTCGCCGCCGAAGACGGAAACCTCGGCCACCGTCTCGCCCTGCGCGAAAACCTGGCGCGGCTCGAAGGCGCGGAAGCCCCACTCCATCAGCTTGCGGGTCTCCGCCGCGCGGTCGCGGGCAGTCTTGAGGCCTGAGACCACCATGATCAGGCGCTGGCCGTTCTGCACCGCCGAGCCGGTCAGGGCGTAGCCGGATTCCTCCAAATAGCCGGTCTTGAGGCCGTCGGCGCCGATGTCCAGCGTGAGCAGCGGGTTGCGGTTCTGCTGCTTGATCTTGTTCCAGGTGAATTCGCGCTCGGAATAGATCTTGTAGTATTCCGGGTAGGTGTCGATCAGGTGCTGGGCGAGCTTCGCCATGTCGCGGGCGGTGACCTTCTGGTCCGGCGCCGAGTATCCGGTGGCGTTGCGGAAGGTCGAGCGCACCATGCCGATCTCCTTGGCGCGGCGGTTCATGATGCCGGCAAACGCCTCCTCGGTGCCGGCCATGTTCTCCGCGATGGTGATCGCCGCGTCGTTGCCCGACTGGACGACGAGGCCGCGCAGCAGGTCCGACAGCTTGATGCGGCTGTTAACCTGGGCGAACATCGACGAGCCGCCGCCGCCCGCGCCGCCGCGGCGCCACGCGTCCTCGGTCACCGTGAATTCGGTGTCCATGGTGAGCCGGCCCTCCTTGAGGGCGCCGAACACGATCTCCGCCGTCATCAGCTTGGCCATGCTGGCTGGGGAGAAGAGTTCGTCGGCGGACTTCTCGAACAGGACCGAGCCGGATTCGGCATCGACCAGGATCGCGTGCGGCGCCGCCGTCTGGAAGCTCTGGGCACGGGCCGCCTGCGTGGCGAAGACGCCCGCCAGAACCAGGGCCAGCAGGGCCGGCACCGCGCGAAACGCCGTCCGGATTTCTCGCCTACGCATGTTCGCCTCTCACGGACCCGTCCCGGATGCACCGGAACCGGACCCTTTCAACAAGCGTGACCATACCTTGGTTCGATGACGATTTCGAAGGGCAAAAGCGCGCGCCGACCCGACCGGGAACCCGGCTGTCCTCAGCTCCTGCCTCGCCTGTTCGCAGAACCCCGCGATCCGCTATGAAGCTCGTGGATTTCCACAGCTTTTCTCGACAGCCCGCGCCGCTCCCGGCGTGGCGGATCGTGCCGCTCGCCGGCACGTTCGACGTCGTCTGCGAAGACGCCCGCAGCGCCTGGACGACCCGCACGCTCGACGCGCGCGCGTTGAAGCTCGGGCCCGGCCGCACGCTGTCGGGCGGCACCGATCGGCGCCCGGGCTCTGCCGGGGCCTGTGCACCGACCGCATCCGTCGCCTCACCGACGTCCGGAGCGGCCAGCGCATCGAGGCCGGCATCCCCGACTGGCTGCCGGCCCGCGCCGAGGCGCGACGGCGGTTGAGCCAGCTCCGCGGCGCCCGCCGGGCGGCCCGAGACCCCCGCTCTCCACCGAAAATCGGCCCCGGCTCGGCTCGCAGGCGAGGCGGAGGTTCGGTATAGCCGTGCGATGGAACTGATCGCCACCACCCAGGCCCTCGCCGAGACCTGCACCCGCCTCGCCGCTCAGCCGTTCGTCACGGTCGATACGGAATTCATGCGGGAGACGACCTATTACCCGAAACTCTGCCTGATCCAGATGGCGGGGCCGGACGGCACGGCCTGCCTCGTCGATCCGCTGGCCCAGGGCCTCGACCTCAAGCCCTTCCTCGACCTGATGGCCGACGAGGGCGTGGTGAAGGTGTTCCACTCGGCCCGCCAGGACCTCGAAATCATCTGGCTGATGGGCGGGCTGCTGCCGCATCCGTTCTTCGACACGCAGGTCGCCGCGATGGTCTGCGGCTACGGCGATTCCGTCTCCTACGAGCAACTCGTCAACGACGTCGCCAAGGCCCGCATCGACAAGTCGTCCCGCTTCACCGACTGGTCGCGCCGCCCGCTCTCGGAGGCGCAGCTCGCCTACGCGCTCTCCGACGTGACCCACCTCGTCACGATCTATCAGGTGCTCGCCGCCGAGCTGCTGCGCACCGACCGCGGCCTGTGGCTCGACGAGGAGATGGCGGTGCTGACCTCGCCGGAGACCTACCGGGCCGATCCGGCCTTCGCCTGGAAGCGCCTGTCAGGCCGCATGCGCAAGCCGCGGGAGATCGCGGTGCTGATGGAGGTGGCGGAATGGCGCGAGGCCGAGGCGCAGAGCCGCAACGTGCCGCGCGGGCGCATCCTCAAGGACGAGGCGGTGATCGACATCGCCACCGCCGGCCCCCGCAACGTCGAGGCGCTGGGGCGGCTCCGAACGATCCCCGCGGGCTTCGAGCGCTCGCGCACCGGCGGCGAGATCCTGGCCGCGGTCGAGCGGGCCTTTGCCCGCGACCCGTCGCAGATCGCGGCGCCCGATCGCGCCCGGACGCGGGGCGGCAACAACGGCGCGCTCGTCGATCTGCTCAAGGTGCTCTTGAAGGCGGTGGCCGAGGCCGAGGGCGTGGCTCCGAAGATCATCGCCACCGTCGATGACCTCGAAGCGCTGGCCGAAGACGGCGCCGACGACCTCGCGGTGCTCCAGGGTTGGCGCCGCGGCCTGTTCGGCGAGAAGGCGCTGGCGCTGAAGGCCGGACGCATGGCGCTCTCGGTCGAGCGCGGGCGCGTCGTGGTGCGGGACGTGCCTGCCGCCTAGGCCTCGCCCCGTCACGGAGGTGTCAACGGCGCAGGACATTCACCGAAAAGCCCTCGGGCAGCCCCCCAACCCCTTGGCGGGGCTGGTTCGATGCCGTAACTCGGGATCAAGAGGCAATCTTCCTTGCCTCTTGATCCCGTTTTGCGTAGCGGCACGCACCCATGTTCGAGCCGAACGAAGTCCTGCAGGTCGCAAGCGGACGCGGTACGGTCTCGGCCGAGGGCGTGGCGACGGCAAAAGTGCGCTACAAGCTGGTGATCGAGCGCCGGTCCGGCGCGGTGACCGCGCACGGCACGCTCACCGGCACCTATGCGGGCCTGCGCCCGATCTGGCTCGTGCCGGACTCGGTGCTGACCCTCAAGAACGGGCGCACGGTGGCGATCTCGGTCACCGACCTCGTCGGCGACACCGCCGAGTTCGAGGCGACGGAGCCGGTGCCGCTCGGTTGAGTTTCTGTCGACGACCCCATCCCATCCTACCCATCCCCTCAGGATGAGGGGATGGGTAGGATGGGCCGGTGAAACAGCCTCCGAGCCTTTGCGAGGGAGCCGTCCTCCACCGATGACGGACTACGCCCTACCCTACCGCCCGCCCTACGACTGGCCGCGCCTCGCGGCCTTTCTGGCGGACCACGCGAGCCCCGGCGTCGAGATGGTGGCGGGCGGCGTCTACAGCCGGACGTTCCGGTTCGGTGACAGGCTCGGCACCTTGAGCGTCGCCCCTTCCCGTCAGGACCCATCGTTACACGTCCGCCTCCGCGCGCCGGAGCTGGATGACGCCGCGCGCGATGCGGTGCTGGCGCGGCTTGGAGCGATGTTCGACACCGATGCCGACCCGGCCACCGTCTCCGCCGGCCTGAGCGACGACCGCTTCATGGCCGACCTCGTTCGGCGGCGGCCGGGGCTGCGGATGCCCGGCGCGTTCGATCCGTTTGAACTCACGGTGCGGGCGATCCTCGGGCAGCAGGTCTCGGTCGCGGCGGCGACCCGGCTCGCCGGACGCCTCGTCGCCGCCTTCGGCATGCCGCTGCCCGAGGATGCGACCGCGCCCGGCCTCACCCACGCCTTCCCCGAGCCGGCCCAACTCGTCGAGGCGGACGTGTCGCTGATCCTCAACATGCCGCGCGCCCGCGGCCGGGCGATCCAGGGCCTCGCCGCCGCTGTCCTCGCTGCGCCCGACCTGTTCGCGCCGGGGCCCGACCTCGAGACGAGCGTGGCGCGGCTGACGGCGGTGCCCGGCATCGGCCCGTGGACCGCGCATTACGTCGCCATGCGGGCGCTGGGGCAAGCGGACGCCTTCCCGCCCGCCGACATCGGCCTGATGCGCGCCCTCGATTCCGGCACCGGTCGCCCGAGTCGTGCCGGGCTGCTGGCGCGCGCCGAGGCGTGGCGCCCGTGGCGGGCCTACGCCGCGCTCCATCTGTGGGCCGAGGATGCGGATCGCCGCGGTGTAACGGCCCCGCCGATCTGATGTTTTTGAATGGTTTAGCGTGAATGGCGCGTCCTCGCGCCCGATCGGGAACGGCCCCGGTTAACGCGCCGTTTACCATGGACCGGGCATATTCTGCCGAGTGCAGGAGGAGCCATGACCCGACGAGCCGGCCGTAGTTTCGATGTCCTCAGCGAGGCGCAACTGGTGGCGGGTCGCACCGCCGGCCGCCGCGTCACGCCGCAACTGCTCACCCCCGCGGAAAATCCGCGGCCGATCGCGCAACTCCTCGACACGATCCAGCACGTCGCCGAGGCGGCGACCGGGGAGCGCAGCTTCCTGCACGTCCCGCCGACCGGGCGGCGCTGAGCCGATTCCCGTGGCGGTCCTCGTCTTCACCCGGCTACAGGACCACCCGCGGGAGACCTATTTCGCCACCAGCGGCGCGCTCATCGTCGGGCGCATCGACTGCATCAGCGCCACGCCCGGCGCCGAGCAATGGTCCTGGGGGATGAACCTCGACATCGGCGGCCTGCCGTTCCGCCGCGGCGGCGTCGCCGCGGATCGACCGAGCGCGGTCGCGGCGCTGAACGAGGCCTGGGGCGACTGGAAGACCTGGGCGGGCCTGCGCGACCTCGACGCCCTGGAGCCGTGACCACCGCTCAGTCCAGCCCGAGCATCAGCCCCAGGTTCTGCACCGCCGCGCCGGAGGCACCCTTGCCGAGGTTGTCGAGTCTGGCGACGAGTACGGCCTGGCGGTGGCTGTCGGAGCCGAACACCCGCAGTTCCAGACGGTCGGTATCGTTCAGCGCCTCGGGCTCGATCCGCTCGCGGTGGGCGCCGTCCTCGGCGCCGGGCACCACCCGCACCTGATCGGAGCCGGCGTACCACGCGCTCAGCGCGGCCTCCAGGTCGCCCAGCGCCGGATGGGCGGGGAGCGCGTCGAGGTGGAGCGGGATGCTGACCAGCATGCCCTGGCGGAAATTGCCGACGGAGGGGATGAAGATCGGCCGACACGTCAGGCCGGCATAGGTCTGCAACTCGGGCAGATGCTTGTGACTGAGGCCGAGGCCGTACAGCTCGAAGGCCGGGGCGCGGCCGGCCTCGTAGGCCTCGATCATGCCTTTGCCGCCGCCGCTATAGCCGCTCACCGCGTTGACGCTGATCGCCGTATCCGGCGCGATCAGCCCGGCCTCGACCAGCGGGCGTAAGAGGGCGATGGCCCCGGTCGGGTAGCAACCGGGGTTGGCGACCCGGCGGGCGGCACGGATGAGGCCGGCCTGATCGCGGGTCAGCTCGGCGAAGCCGTAGGCCCAGCCCTCGGCGACGCGGTGGGCCGTGCTGGCATCGAGCAGCTTCGGGCCACCATTGGGGAGCGAGTCGGCGAGCCGCGCGGTCTCGCGCGAGGCGTCGTCGGGCAGGCACAAGACGGCCAGATCGACCGCTTCGAGGATCGCCCGCTTGGCGTTCGGGTCTTTCCGCTGCTCGTGTGGGATGCTGACGAGGGCGACGCGGCCGTCGCGCTCCAGGCGCTCGCGGATGCCGAGACCGGTCGTGCCGGCCTCGCCGTCGATGAACACCTTCGGCTTGCTCGCCTGCGACATCGCGATCCTCGCTCGGCCGGAGGTCCGGCCGCCTCATCTACTGGCCGCGCAGGTGGAAGCTCTGCGCGTGCCTGTCAACGCCTGTGATGTCCGGCCTGTCCACTGCCGCGGAGGGGCGGACCCGGAACCGTCCCTACGGCCTCCTGTTGACAGCCGAATGTCGATGATCCGACCCGGAGACCGAAGATGGCCGAGAGCGCGAAGAAAACCGACCCGAAGCTGTGGGACAAGGTGAAGAAGGAGGTCACGAAATCCTCCAAGGGCGGCAAGCCCGGCCAGTGGTCGGCCCGCAAGGCGCAGATGGCGACTTCCGAATACAAGAAGGAGGGCGGCGGCTACGAGGGCAAGAAGGCCGACGACAACAGCCTCAAGCAGTGGACCGACGAGGAGTGGGGCACGAAGTCGGGCAAGGAATCGGGCAAGACCGGCGAGCGCTACCTGCCCAAGAAGGCTCGCGAGAAGCTCACCGATTCCGAATACAAGCGATCGACCGAGAAGAAGCGCGCCGACGGCGCCAAGGGCCAGCAGCACTCGAAGCAGCCGGCGGACGTTGCCAAGAAGGCAGCCTCGGCACGCAAGACCGGCGGCAAGTCCGGGAACACAGCCGACCGCGGCGGAACGACCAAGGCGGAGCTGATGGAGCGGGCGCGCAAGCAGGACATCGCCGGTCGCTCGAAGATGAGCAAGGACGAACTGGAGCGCGCTCTGTCGGCTTGATGCCTTAAAGGCCCGCGGCTGCCTTCAGGGCGGCGTTGATGCGCTCCTGCCAGCCCGGGCCATCCTTCTGGAAATGCTCCAGCACGGCCCGATCAACGCGCAGGGTCACGGACTCGCGAGCGCCGGGGATCGCCGCCGGTGCGGCGGGGGCCGGGGGCGCCTCCGGGGTTTTGCGGGTCACGGCCTTGAACGCCGCCTCGGCGGCCTGACGCGGGTCGCTCGGGCGGCGGCTGCGGTCCATCGCCATGGCTCTAGCTCGCAACCTTCTTGCGGCTGCGCTTGGGCGGCGGCGGCGGCTCGGCGGCCTTGGCGGCGGCCTCCTCGGCCTCCTTGGCGAGGCGAAGCGCCCGAAGGCGCACGGTGCGTTCGTCCACAGCCTTGACGGAAGCGAGGTGCTCGGCCATCGCCTGCGCCCCTTCGCGCGCCATGCGCTCGGACCGCTCCGCGCGCTCGGCGGCGCGGGTCTTGGCGTCTGTGTCGTCGCTCATGAAAGGGTCTTTCGATGAGGGTCGTGCCGCGTGAAGCATCGGCAGGCGGCGGCCCGGCGGGAGTCACCACGCCACGGGCGGCAGCGGTCCGCGGACAGGATCGTCGGGACGCTCAACGGATTAGCACGAAAGCAGCGGGGAAGACCAATTCGCCCGGCGCGGGGCGGGTTATCCCCTGAAGATCGGCCCGCGGCGGTAGCGGATACGCAGAACAGAGGGGTGAGCGATGCCTCAGCGCGACTGGACAAGTGCCGACATCCCCCCGCAGGCGGGTCGCGTCGCACTGGTGACGGGGGCGAGTTCCGGCATCGGCTACGAGACCGCCCTGGCGCTGGCCGGCGCGGGCGCGCGGGTGCTGCTGGCGGTGCGCGACCCCGCCAAGGGCGCGCGCGTCGCGGCGGCGATCGTCCGGATTCATCCCGGCGCCGACCTCACGGTCCGCGAAATCGACACCGCCCGGCTCGCCAGCGTGCGGGCCTGCGCCGAGGCCCTGCGTGACGACGGCGAGACCATCGACCTCCTGGTCCTCAACGCCGGCATCGCTGCGGTGCCGACGCGCGAGGAGAGCGTGGACGGCTTCGAGCGCCAGCTCGCCACGAATTATCTCGGCCACTTCGCCCTCACCGGCCTGCTGCTGCCGGCACTTGGCCTCTCCCCCGAGACCCGCATCGTCGCGGTGGCGAGCCTCGCCCACCGCAGCGGAACGATCCGCTTCGACGACCCGCATTGGCGCGAGGGCTACGGCCCGCAGAAGGCCTACCGCCAGACCAAGCTCGCGATGCTGATGTTCGCCCTCGAAATGGAGCGGCGCCTGCGCCGCGCGGGCCGGCCGGAGCGGGCGCTCGCTGCCCATCCGGGGTTGGCGCTCACCGACGTGTTTCGCCGCGGCGACCGGGCCGGAACGATCCAGCGGATGGCGGGGCGAGTGCTGTTCTCCCTCGTCGGCCAGCCGGCGGCGCGCGGCGCCCTTCCGACGCTCTACGCCGCCACCGCGCCGGAGGCCCGCGGCGGCGGTTACTACGGTCCCGACGGACTCTGGGAGGCGCGCGGCGCCCCGAAGCCCGCCCGCATCTTACCGCATGCCAGCGACGAAACGGATGCCGCGCGGCTCTGGGCGATGTCGGAGGCGATGACGGGGATGCGGTTCGAGCTGTGAGTTCGGCGGCGATGTCGCGATTACGCCGCAAAATTGAATTGGGCGCTATTTAATTGCCCGCACATGACGCGCGCGGGCACCCGTTGCGTCGGCCAGGATGCGCTCGCAGGGATCGCCCATGCCCCGATACTTCTTCAACGTTCAGGACGGCACGAACCTCCACGACGACGATGGCACCGACCTGCCCGATCTCGAAACGGCCCGGTGCATGGCGATCCGCTATGCCGGCGCCCTGCTGGAGGAATGCGGCCACCGCCTCGGCTTCGGCGAATCCTGGCACCTGGAAGCGACCGACGAGGCCCGGCGCGTGCTGTTCCACCTCGATTTCCGTGTCCGCACGACGACATGATCCGGTGCCGCCTGTGGGCGCTGTCCGATCCGGCTTCTCAAGGCTGAGGCGATCGCGCAATCTGATGACGGATCAAGGCCTGCGCCGCGATCCTGCAGTCGAGTATCCTCCTTCAAACGCTTCATGTCCGTGACCTCCGACCGAATCGTGCAGCCCCTCATCCGCAGATTGAAGAGCACGGCAGAACCCTCGGACGAGGTGATCCGTGCGTTGAGCGAGTTGCCGTTCACGCTGAAGAGCTACGAGCCGGGCCAGGACATCATCCGCGACGGCGACCGGCCCGGGCACTGCGCCGCTTTGGTCGAGGGGTGGCTGTGCCGCTTCAAGCTCCTGCCCGGCGGCGGGCGCCAGATCATCGCCTTCCACGTCGCGGGCGACATGCCGGACCTGCAGAGCCTCCATCTCGGGGTGATGGATCACAGCCTCGCCGCTGTGACGCCCTGCACGGTGGCGATGATCCCGCACGAGGCCCTGCGCGATCAGACCGCCCGCCTGCCCGACCTCGCCGCCGTGCTGTGGCGCGAGACGATGATCGACGCGGCTCTTTTTCGCGGCTGGGTCACCGCCATGGGCCGGCGATCGGCCTATGGCCGGACCGCGCACCTGTTCTGCGAGCTGCATCTGCGCCAGCGCGCGGTGGGGCTGGCGGAATCGAGACACTCGCCGATGCCGCTGCGGCAGACCGACCTCGCCGACGCGATGGGCCTCACCTCGGTCCATATCACCCGGACGCTCGGCGCCCTGCGCCGGGCCGGCCTCATCACCCTCCAGAACCGTACGCTGACGATCCATGACTGGGACGGCCTGTGCGCGGCGGCGGAGTTCGACCCGAGTTATCTGCATTTGGGGGAGGCGGCCGGCTGAGGCTCGGCCGCCCTCCGGGAGGTCTACAGCGGCTCCGAACCGCGGGCCATGGCGGCGATGCCGGTGCGGGAGATCTCGACGAGGCCGATCACCGTAAGGAGCCGGATGAACCGGTCGATCTCCTCGGTCGAGCCGGTCAGCTCGAACACGAAGGAATTGAGCGTCGCGTCGAGCGTCCGGGCGCCGAAGGCGGCGGCTAGGCGCAGCGCCTCGCTGCGGTGCTCGCCGAGGCCGACGACCTTCACGAGGCATAGCTCGCGCTCCAGCGCCTGACCCTGAAGCGTCAGATCGACGACGCGGTGGACCGGCACGAGCCGGTCGAGCTGCGCCTTGATCTGATCGATCACCGCATTCGTGCCGGTGGTCACGATGGTGATGCGCGAGATGTGGCGCGCCTCCTCCGTCTCGGAGACGGTGAGGCTCTCGATGTTGTAGCCGCGGCCCGAGAACAGGCCGGCGATGCGGGCGAGCGCGCCGGGCTCGTTGTCCACGATCACCGCGAGCGTGTGGCGGTTGACCGGCTCGATCCGGGTGGGCTCGGGGTAATGGGTGTTCATGGCGTTCATCGGGGCGTTCCTCGTCTTCTCTCTTTGCTCCGGCCTCAAGCGCCGGCGGCCGCCCCCGCGGCCTTGATGCTGGACCCGCCTCCCGGCGGCGTGATACCGGCCCCGCCATGGATCGGCGCCAGCGTGTCTTGAACCTCGTCCTGCCGCGCGGACGAACCGGCGTCGAGATCGGCCCCCTCGCCCACCCGCTCATCCTCAAGAGCGACGGCGACGTGCTCTATGCCGATCACATGCCGACCGATGCCCTGCGGCACCACTACCGCCAGCACCCGACCCTCGGCCCGTCGGGCATCGACGGCATCGTCCCCGTGGACATCGTGCTCGGCGAGGGCGGCCTGCCGCGGGCGTTGGGGAACCGCGGCCCGGTCGATTACATCGTCGCCTCGCACGTCGTCGAGCACATCCCCGACCCACTCGGCTGGTTGGCGGAGGCCGCGACCACCCTGCGCGAGGGCGGCGTGTTCTGCCTGGTCGTGCCGGACAAGCGCTTCACCTTCGACCACTTCCGCACCCCCACCAGCGTCGGCGCGCTCATCGCCGCGCGTCTGGCGGGCCTGCGCCAGCCGCCGCTGTCGATCGTCTACGAGCACTTCGCCCGCGCCTGCGCGATCGATCGCACGGCGGTGTGGCAGGGGCGTCCGGTCGCGATGCGGCCGCTGACCGGCGGCCCGGCCGCGGCGTTCGAGGCCGTGGAACGGATCGCGCGGGACGGCAGCTACACCGACGTCCACTGCTCGGTCTTCACGCCGTTCGGCTTCGCCGCCGTGCTGGAAGAGGTGCTGAGCCTCGGCCTGCTGCCGTTCGAATGCGCGGCTTTGGAGCCGACGCGGGCGCGGGAGGACGAGTTCTTCGTGCTCCTGCGCAAGCGCTCCGAGATGGCGCCGATGGAGCGCGCGGCTTCCGTGCCGCGGCTCGACCCGCGCCGGCACGACGCGCTGCCGAAGCCGCGGCTCGGCGCCCGCCTCGCCGCGGCCCTCGGGCGGCGCGGGACGCCCTGAGGCGTCCCGCCGGGACAAGCCGTGCATGGCCGGCGCCCTCGTACGCGAGGGACCGGATCAGACCAGCATCTTGCCCTCGGCCGAGATGACGTCGCCGAGCTCGACCCCGGTCTCGCCGAGGTAGTCCGACAGCAGCATCTCGTTGTGCGCCTTGCCCGACGGGATCATCGGGAAGCAGTTCTCGGTCTTGTCCACGACGCAGTCGAAGATGACCGGCCCGTCGTAGTCGAGCATCTCCTTGATCGCCGCGTCGAGCTCGCCCGGCTTCTCGCAGCGGATGCCCTTGGCGCCGTAGGCCTCGGCCAGCTTGACGAAGTCCGGCAGGCTCTCCGAGTAGCTCTGCGAGTAGCGCGAGCCGTGCAGCAGCTCCTGCCACTGCCGCACCATGCCCATGTACTCGTTGTTCAGGATGAAGATCTTGACCGGCAGGCGGTACTGAACGGCCGTGGACATCTCCTGCATGTTCATCAGGATCGACGCCTCGCCCGCGATGTCGATCACGAGCCCGTCCGGGTTGGCGAGCTGCGTGCCGATGGCGGCGGGCAGGCCGTAGCCCATGGTGCCGAGGCCGCCGGAGGTCATCCAACGGTTCGGCTCCTCGAACTTGAAGTACTGCGCCGCCCACATCTGATGCTGGCCGACTTCCGTCGTGACGAAGGTCTTGCGACCCTTGCACGCCTCGTAGAGCCGCTGCACCGCGTATTGCGGCTTGATGATCGTGCCCGACGGCCAGTAGGCGAGGCAGTCGCGCGACTTCCAGCGGCTGATCTTGTTGAACCAGTCCTCCATGCGGCCCTTTTCGGGCTGCCTGGGCAGGGCACGCCACTGCGTCAGCATCTCCTCCAGCACCGCGGCGCAATCGCCGAGGATGCCGACATCGACCTTGACGACCTTGTTGATCGAGGAGGCATCGACGTCGATGTGGATCTTCTTCGAGTGCGGCGAGAAGGCGTCGAGGCGGCCGGTGATGCGGTCGTCGAAGCGGGCGCCGACGCAGATCATCACGTCGCAATCGTGCATCGCGAGGTTGGCCTCGTAGGTGCCGTGCATGCCCAGCATCCCGAGGAACTTGTCGTCGGAGGCCGGGAAGGCACCGAGACCCATCAGGGTCGAGGTGACGGGGAAGCCCGTCTCGGCGACCAGCTCGCGCAGCAGCTTCGAGGCGTGCGGCCCCGAATTGATGACGCCGCCGCCGGTGTAGAAGACCGGACGGCGCGCCGACGCCATCAGCTCGACCGCGGCGCGGATCTTTTCCGCGTCACCCTTCACGGGCGGGTTGTAGGTCTTGTGGCCGTTGTCGCTCGGGCGGCTGTAGACGCCCTTGGCGAACTGGATGTCCTTGGGAAGGTCGACGACGACCGGGCCCGGCCGACCGTGGCTCGCGACGTAGAACGCCTCGTGCAGGATGCGCGGCAGGTCCTCGATCGATTTGACGAGGTAATTGTGCTTCGTGCAGTGCCGGGTGATGCCGACCGTGTCGCATTCCTGGAACGCGTCGGAGCCGATCAGGTGCGTCGGCACCTGACCCGTGACGGCGACGAGCGGGATCGAATCCAGCATCGCGTCGGTGAGGCCGGTGACGATGTTGGTGGCGCCCGGCCCTGACGTGACGAGGACGACGCCGACCTTGCCCGACGAGCGGGCATAGCCTTCGGCGGCGTGGACCGCGCCCTGCTCGTGCCGCACGAGCACGTGGTTGATCGTGGTCTCGTCGAAGAGCGCGTCGTAGATCGGGAGCACCGCGCCGCCCGGATAGCCGAACAGGGTGTCCACACCCTGATCCTGGAACGCCCGGATGACCATCTGGGCTCCGGTCATGACCTCGCCGCTCATCGACTCCTCCATCAATCCGTTTTTTGTGACGCTGTCTGCATGTCTCGGGGCGTAAGGGTTTCGGCAACAAAAAAGGGCCCCGAAGGGACCCTGCATGCGCCACCGACCGGGTCTTCCGGGCCTGCGATCAGGCCCGCCCGTTCCGTGGCGCTTCCGTTACGATAAGACCCGTGCGCATCGTCGATTCCGTTGCCGGTTGTCTCGCGAAGTGAGGCGGGCGGATTAAGCGATGTGGGCGTCCGCGTCAATCGACTTCATCTGTTTTTGGATGAGATCAATTCGACTCCTCACCGTCATTCCGGGGCCGCGAAGCGGAAACCGGAATCCACCCGTGATGCGCGGCACTACACAGCGTCGCAGCCAGTCGTGGATTGCACGCCTCCGACGCGCCCCTTCGGATTCGGGTTCGCTTCGCGCCCCGGAATGACGGCAGTGAAATGTGGAACAGGCACAGCATGACGCGTCGCTTGCCCTACGGCGCCGTCCTTGCGAGCGTTTCCCGCATGACGACGTTCCGCCCTACCCTCTCGGCCTTCCAGGCCTTCGTCCTGTCGCTGGCGATCATCGCGCCGACGCTCGCCATGGCCTTCAACGTGCCGCTGGCCGCGCAGGCCGCGGGGCAGGCCGCACCGCTCGCCTTCCTCGTCGGCGGGGCCGCGATGGCGCTGATCGGGCTGTCCTTCGTCGCCTTCAGCCGGCGCATCGCCAGCGCGGGCTCGGCCGCCGCCTATGTGAGCGCGGTGCTCGGCGACCGGCTCGGCTTCCTCGCCGGCTGGGGGCTGCTGCTGGCCTACCTCGCCTTCCTAGCCTCGGCGACGGCGCTGGTCGGCGGCTTCCTGTCGGTGGCGCTGGCGCATCTCGGCCTCGACCATCCCCGCCTCTGGCTCGTCCTCGCCTTCCTCGGCGGGCTTGGCGTTATCGGGCTCGGCGGGCGCGAGATCCGGCTCGCCACCACGGTGTTGCTCGTCATCGAGGCGCTGGCCGTGCTGGCGATCGTGGCGCTCGCCGTCGTCATCCTCGCCCAAGTGCCGCTCGACACCGCGCCGCTGCGGCCCGATCCGGAGCGGGGCCTGTCGGGGCTCGGCTACGGCATGGTCTTCGCCGTGCTCTCGCTCGCGGGCTTCGAGGGTGCGGCGACCGTCGCCGAGGAGACGCGCGACCCGCACCGGGCGATCCCCGTCGCGATCCTCGGCTCGCTGGCGGTGGCGACGCTGCTCTACGGCCTCGTCTCCTACGCGCAGGTTCTCGGCTACGGCCTCGACCGGACCGCGGAGCTGGCCCGCGACCCGGCGCCGCTCGACACGCTCGCGATCCGCTACGTCTCGCGCGGCTACGGCATCTTCCTCGATGTGGCTGCCGGCATCAGCTCGCTCGCCTGCGCGCTCGGCACCGCGGCGGCGGCCGCCCGCGTCCTCTACGCGCTGGGCTCGCGCGGGATCGGCACCACCTTCGCCCGGCTCGATCCGGCGCACGGCGTCCCGGCCCGCGCGCTCCGCTTCGTCGGCGGGCTGACGCTGGCCGTGCTCGTCGGTTTCGGCGCCTGGACGAGCCCGCGCGCCTTCAGCGAGGCTTTCGCCACCGTCGCGACGCTGGCGCTGATCCTCGTCTATATGGGGGTCGGCCTCGCCCAAGCGGTGTTCGCCGCCCGGACTAAGGCCTGGGGCTGGTGTGTGATCGGACTCAGTGGGAGCCTGATGCTCGCGTGGCCGCTGTTCAACAGCCTCTATCCCCTCCCCGGCTGGCCCGGCCCGCTCTGGCCGCTCGTCGTGCTCGCCTGGATGGCCATGGGCGTCGCGCTGCTGCGCTTCCATCCGGCCCTGGCTCGGAAATCGCTTCGGCGTCCCTGACGGCGAAGTTTTCCAGCCTTTTCGGGAACGGGCCGGTCCCACCCCCGTTCTGCCGGTCAAGTTCGTCCGACCCTCCACCCCGACGAGGACCACCCACCGGCATGTGCGGAATCTGCGGAGAGATCAGCCTCGGTGGCGCGGCCGATGCCGGCGCGGTGCGGGCGATGATGGCGGTTCTGAGCCCGCGCGGGCCGGACGCCTCCGGCATCCACGGCCAGGGCGCGGTGGTGTTCGGCCATTGCAGGCTCAAGATCATCGACCTGTCGGAGGCCGGTCAGCAGCCGATGGTCGATCCGGAACTCGGGCTCACGGTCGTCTTCAACGGCTGCATCTACAATTACAAGGATCTGCGCGCCGAGCTGGAGGGGAAGGGCTACCGCTTCTTCTCCACCAGCGACACCGAAGTCGTGCTGAAATCCTACCATGCCTGGGGCAAGGATTGCGTGAAGCGCTTCCTCGGCATGTTCGCCTTCGCGGTGCACGAGCGCGATTCCGGCCGCGTCGTGCTCGCCCGCGACCGGCTCGGCATCAAGCCGCTCTACTACGCGGAGAAGGGCAAGCGCTTCCGCTTCGCCTCCTCGCTCCCCGCCCTGCTCGCGGCGGGCGACGTGGACACCTCGATCGATGGCGAGGCTCTGCATCACTACATGAGCTGGCACGCGGGCGTGCCGGCGCCTCTGACGATCCTCAAAGGCATCCGAAAGATTCACCCGGCGACGATTCTGACGCTGGAGCCGGACGGAACGCGTAAGAAGGAGACCTACTGGTCGCTCGTCATCGGCCCGCGCGACGACGATCGCGGCATGAGCGAGGCCGATTGGCGCGAGGCCGTTCTCGATTCGCTGGGTCAGGCGGTTGCCCGCCGCCAGATCGCCGACGTGCCGACCGGCGTGCTGCTTTCGGGCGGCCTCGATTCCTCGGTCATCGTCGCGCTGCTCGCCCGCAACGGTCAGAAGGGCCTCAAAACCTTCTCGGTCGGGTTCGACGCGGTGAACGGCGTCGAGGGCGACGAGTTCAAGTATTCCGACATCATCGCCGAGGAGTTCGAGACCGACCACGCCAAGCTCGTGGTCGACGGCTCGAAGACGTTGGAGGCCCTGCCGCTCGCCATCCACGCCATGGCCGAGCCGCAGATGAGCCACGACGCGGTGGCCTTCCTGCTGCTGTCGCAGGAGGTTGCCAAGCACGTGAAGGTGATCCAGAGCGGCCAGGGCGCCGACGAGGTGTTCGGCGGCTATCACTGGTATCCCAAGTTGATGGGCTCGACCGATCCGGTCGCCGACTACGCCCGTGCCTACCACGACCGCGACCATGCGGAGATGCGGGAGGCGCTCGCGCCCGACCTGATCGGCGCCGATTACAGCCGCGACTACCTCGCCCGCTTCTTCGGCGATTCGAAGAGCGCCAGCGCCATCGACAAGACGCTGGAACTCGACCAGCAGATCATGCTGGTGGACGACCCCGTGAAGCGCGTGGACAACATGACCATGGCCTGCGGCTTGGAAGCGCGCGTGCCGTTCCTCGACCACGAACTGGTCGAACTCGCCGCCCGCATCCCGGCCGAGCTGAAGGTGCGCAATGGCGGAAAGTACATCCTCAAGGAAGCCGCCCGTCAGGTCGTACCGGCGGCGGTGATCGACCGGCCGAAGGGGTACTTCCCGGTCCCGGCGCTCAAGCACATCCGCGGCCCGTTCATGGATTTCGTGCGCGACGTGCTCGACAAGCCGGTGGCGCGCGAGCGGGGGCTGTTCAACCGCGCTTACGTCGACAAGCTGCTCGCCGATCCCGACGGGACGCTGACGCCGAAGGGCAATTCCAAGCTGTGGCAGGTGGCGCTGCTGGAGGCGTGGCTTCAGTCGCACGGGGTCTGACGGCGGCTGGAACGACATCACGTCCACCCACCCCCTGGTCCCGAGGTGCCCGCGCAGCGGGCCTCGAAGGAGGGCTCCATCCGGGCGCGCGATCCCTGGAGCCTTCCTTCGAGACCTCCGCTCCGCTGCCGCACCTCAGGATGAGTCGAGTGGGTAGGACGAGGTGGGGTGCCATAAGGCATCCCGCCGCCACCGAATTGCGCTCAAGGTGACGCGGATTCTCCACGATCATCGTCGATGCGCCGGTGACGAGAAACGCTCACGGGCTGGAGCACCGAATCGATGTGTCGCTGGATCGCCTATCGAGGCCGCACGATCCCGCTGGAGCACTACATCACCGAGCCGGCGCATTCGCTGGTCTCGCAGAGCATCAAGGCGCTCGAATCGACCGCCGCGACCAACGGCGACGGCTTCGGCCTCGGCTGGTACGGCGACCATCCCGAGCCCGGCCGGTTCCGCGAGGTCCAGCCGGCGTGGTCGGACGAGAACCTGCGCTACCTCTGCCGCCACCTCCACTCGCACCTGTTCTTCGCCCATGTGCGGGCGGCGACCGGCACGCCGATCACCCGGCCGAACTGCCATCCCTTCGCCTGCGGCCCGTGGCTGTTCATGCACAACGGCTATATCGGCGACTGGGCGCGGCTGCGCCGCCCGATCGAGGCGCTGATCCCGGACGAGCTGTACCCGTCCCGCTCCGGCACCACCGATTCCGAGGCTCTTTTTCTGGCGATCCTCGGGCAGGGGCTGATGGCGTCGCCCAAGCCCCGCGACCCCATCACCGCCACCGCCCGCGCCCTGGCACGGGTCACCGACCTCGTCGGCGGCATTGATGACGGCCATCCGTTCCGCTTTACCGCGGCGCTGGCCGACGGGCGCGACCTCTACGCCTTCCGCTATGCGGCCAACGATGCGGCCAACAGCATGTACTACCGCCAGTCGGCGGACGGCGTGGTCGTGGTCTCCGAGCCCCTCGACAAGGAGCACGAGAGCTGGACCCCGGTGCCCGACAACAGCGTCGTCGTCGCGCGCCGGGACGAGCCGGTGGAGGTGATTTCGCTGAAGGAGTTCGGGCTGGCCCGACGCTCCGGCCTGCCGCGGCTGCAATTGCCGATGAGCGCCTGACAGGCTCGACGCCCGTCATTCCGGGCCGCCGCAGGCGGACCCGGAATGACGGTTGGAGTTGTCCGAGGCTACGTTACGAAACCCAGGCCTGATTGCCCACCGCCGACAGCGTCATGCTGTCGGAGCCGATATCGGCGGCACTGTAGCCGAGGATCTGCGCGAGTTGTTCGCGGGCGCGCCAGACCCGGCTCTTCACCGTGCCGATCCGGCAGTTCATCACCGTCGCGGCCTCCTCGTAGCTGAGGTTCTCGATGGCCACGAGAATCAGTGCCTGCCGCATCGGAAGCGGCAGCTTGGTCAGCGCCATCTGCGCATCGAGGAGATCGACGTGGCCGGACTGCTCGGGGGCCGCCGCCAGCCGGTCGGCGTAATCGCCGTCGCTGTCGGCGATCTCGCGCACCTCCTTGCGGTGGCGCGAGTAGAACGCGTTGCGCATGATGGTGAACAGCCACGCGCCGAGATTGGTGCCGACGGTGAAGCGCGCCCGACTGCGCCACGCCCGCAGGAAGGTGTCCTGCACGAGATCGTCGGCGGCGGACGGGTTCTTGGTCAGCGACATCGCGAAGTTGTAGAGCCGCGGCGTCATCGCGATGATTTCGCCGCGGAACGATTCCTCGTCGCGGCCCTCCTGCGCGACCAGCACGGTCTCGAGCTTGGCAAGCAACTCGTCGAACCGGCTCGGACCGGCCGCCGGGCTGCCCGGCATTCGGGCATAGGCTTCGGCGAGCAGGGTGCCGAGTCGGTGCTGGACGTCGAGGGCGATGACGGGCGGCTCGCCCATCGAAAGGGTGGCTTCGGCCAGGGCAGTCTTAGGCATCAGGTCCTGTGGCAGTCACGGACATGTGCAAGGGCGCACGCCCCCGCTGCCACTTTTGTCCTGCGAATGCTCTGAGCCTGCGCCAACATAGATTATGGTTTCAACGCTTCCGCCCCACGTTCCCGGCGGTCTTCGCTGAGTCCTGCGACATCGCGTACCAAGATAATCTCTTCCGCGCTGCTTGATCCGATCCGAATTGAGGCCAGCCTAATATTTGTTAGTCGTGGTCGAACGATTTTCGCACCGCACCGTTGTCGGCGGACGGCCGGACCGTCGCGAGTCTGGAGTCGCTGAAAACCCATGAGCTGGCCGCTGCGCGTCGTCGTCATGTCCGGAATCGCGGCCGGAGCCGTCCTCGCCGTCGGAGCGCTCAGCCGCTTCAGCTACGCGCCGATGCCGGACGAAGCCGACGTGCTCAACCGCGATCGCTACGCCCTCACCACCGCCTACGACGTGCTCGGACGCCGCGTCCTGACGGAGGAAGCCGAGCGGATGAAGGCGACGCCGGAGGGCCGGGCCGCGCTCTCGCCCGAGAAGGGCGCCGTCGCCATCGATGCGGCGCTGGTGAAGCGCGGGCGCGAGGCCTTCTACAAGGAGACCTTCGGCAACGAGGTGTTTCTATCGGACGTGATGGGCATGCTCGACGGTGGCGTGGGCCCGTTCGAGGTCGCCCGCGCGGTGATCGCACTGGGCGGCGGCGCGACGACCAACCTCAAGGTCCGCATGAGCCGCGACATGACCGTCGGCGATCGGACATGGCGCAAGGGCGAGGAGGTGCCGACCGGCCTCGACGTCGCCAAGGGCTCGCCCGCGATCATCGGCATCCGCACCTTCTACGACCGCGGAAGCTTGCGGATGGGCATCACCTGCGCGCTCTGCCACGCGGCGGTCGATCCGGCGTCCGGCAAGGTGGTGGAGGGCGCGCCCAACACCGACCTCAACGCCGGCCTCCTGATGGCGCTATCGAAGAACGCCGGCGCCTACTTCATGCACGGCACCATGGACCTCGCGGCCCATCCGGGCGACCCGGCCCGCACGGTGACGCAAACCGACGACGCGAAGGCTGCGCTGCCCGACCCCCAAACCTTCGAGGCGGCCGCCAAGGTGCAGGTGGCGAGCTGGCCGCCGGGCAGCTTCGATTCGTCGGCCGACCGCATCACCAATCCGACCTCGATCCCGTCGAGCTTTTCCGCCTATGGGGAGCCCTATAGCTGGAGCGGGCGCGAGGCGGTCGGGCCGTTCAAGGGCCTGTCCTCGCTCAACAACAACGTCCACGCCGCCAATTCCGACACGACGCAGCAGGCGGCCGCCGCCAGGACGCTGTTCGGGCTCGATCCGGAACTCTACCTCGGCATCATCCTCCAGGGCGCGGCGCGCGACGCCTTCCGCTACGACCCCGCCGGCGGCAAGCGCCCGACCGAGGTGCTGGCGGCCTCCGACCCGACGCCGGAATCGCCCGGCCTCAACCGTTACGCGGTGCTCCCGAGCTTCCCCGCCACCAACTACATGACCGACAATGGCCTGTTCGCCTCGGTCCTCGGCGAGCCGGCCAACCACGCCAACAACGCCATGTCGGCCTTCCAGAATCTTTTGCGCGCGCCCGACGCCACGCCCGCCGATGCCGCGATCCTGAAGACCGGACGAGCGGTATTCGAGCGCGCGGGCTGCGCCGGCTGCCATGCGGGCCCGGCACTCACCAACAACCGCATCGTGCCGGCCGAAGAGATCGGCACGGAGCCGACGCGGGCCAAGGCGGGCGCGAAGATGGAGGCGCGACTCGCACGGCCCGCGATGTTCGCCACCGACACGCCGTTCCCGCTGCCCACCGACCGGAAGATCGTGCCGATCCCGATCGAAGGCGATGCGCTCGCGCAGGTGAAACTCGGCTGGGCGCATGCCGGCACCAATGGCGGCTACAAGGTGCCGAACCTCGTCGGGCTGGCCTGGACCGCGCCCTACCTGCATGATTCCGGCGTTGCGGTCGGCGCGGATGCATCCCGTCAACTCGGCGTGCCCGGCACCGTCGATGCCGGCGTCGCGCCCGATCCGGGCAACAGCCTGCGCGCCTTGGTGGACCGCGATCTCCGCACCAAGGTGGTCGCGGCCAATGCCGGCTCCGACAAGACCCGCACCGCCCGCGTGACCGGCGAGGGCCACGCCGTCTGGGCCGATCGGCAGGCCGGATTCTCCGATGCGGACCAGACGGCGCTCGTCGCCTACCTGCTCTCGGTCGATCGCCTGACCGAATCCGTGCCGACACCCTGACCGCGCCGCGCCCGCAGCATCAGCACCCGCGCGGCCTCCGCGAAGGCAGCGACCCAGACTTCCGGGTCGTGATGCAGGCGACCCGCTCGCACGGGGCGCTTCGTCCGCGGCGGCATCGGGATGTGCAGGAACACGACCGGACGATTTTGGGCCAGCGCGCGGAAATACGACGCGTTGCACAGGTAGCGCCCGGCATCGCGCGAGGCGGCGACGGCGAGCCCGGCCCGCTCCAGCGCCACCCACACAGGCTCCGCCGCCGGGCTGCATCGCAGGGCCGGCGCCCCCGGCTCGAAGGCGAGGCGGCGTGAGACCTTTCCGGTCGCATCGGGAAACAGCCGGCTGACGCGGTTCACCGCGCGCGTCTCGACGCAGACCTGTCGCCGGCTCGCTGCGACGCCAATCATCAGCAAAGCCGGCGGATTCTTTGCCAGCGCCGGAGCCAGCTGCGTGTCGAGGGCAGCGTAGCGGGTGTCGAGCACGAGGCAGTCCGGCGCATGCCCGAGAATGCGCCGCAGGTGCGGCGACGCCGCGAGCCGCCGCGCCACGCGGGCGCTCGGGTTGTCGGGGACGCGGGGGAAAGGGCCGAAGCCGGTGATCAGCAGGCGGGCCAACCGCGGCTCCTCTGACGATCACCGAGACGACAATCCGAAGTCCGCTCGACCCCACCCCTCCCCCTCATCCTGAGGTGCCGGAGCGCAGCGAAGGCCTCGAAGGAGGGTTCCAGAAATTGCGCGATCCGCTGGAGCCCTCCTTCGAGGCTGCTTCGCAGCACCTCAGGATGAGGGGCGTGGATGGGAGGGGCGTCGCTGACGCCTCAGTGCATCGTCAACGTCGTGAGCCGCTTCGCGCCCGCATGCTGGTGCAGGAAGGCGCTCATCTCGGCGAGCACAGGCGCCTTGCGGCGGAAGGTGACCGAGAGGGAGAGCAGCGTGTCCGAATGGTCGAGGCCGGGATAGACCCGCTCCTGCACCGGCACGCGGGCGGTGCGCAGGCGGGCCGCGAGGCTCTCGGTGTTGCGCGGGCGGACCACGGTGTCGGCATCGCCGGTCGCCAGGAAGGTCGGCGGCGAGTGCGGGCCGGCGTAGTTGACCGGCTGGGTCGCGGGCGCGTCGGGGGCCTGCCCGAACACGTCGATCGAGGTCTTCTGGTCGAAGGGCAGGAAGTCGTAGGGGCCGGACAGGCCTGCCACCGCCCGGATCGAGCGCGGATCGACGCCGGCCCGGCGCAGGTATTCGGGGTTCAGCCCGAGCATGGCGGCGTTGTAGGCGCCCGCCGAGTGGCCCGCGAGCACGATGCGGTGCGCGTCGCCGCCGTAGCCCGCGATGTTGTTGCGCACCCAGGCGATGGCCGCCGCGCCGTCTTCCAAGAAGTCGGGGAAGCGCACCTTCGGATAGAGCCGGTAATCCGGCAGCACCGTCACGAAGCCCTGCGCGGCGAGCGCCTGGGCGGCGAAGGCGTAATCCGCCTTGCTGCCGCTGTCCCACGAGCCGCCGTAGAAGAACACCAGCACCGGCGCCCGGTCGTGGGGGACGCTCGGCACGAACACGTCGAGGCGCTGGCGCGGGTCCTCGCCGTAGGCGGCGTCTTTGAGGACGAGCCGCCCGCCCTTGTCGCGCGGGCCCAGCGCATCGAACAGCGCCAGCGGCGAGCAGCCGCTCAGGCCCACTATGGTGAGCCCCAGGCAGATCAGCGAGACGAGGGAGACGAACGCTTTGATCATGTCGTCCTTGGATTGACGTGTCGCACGCGGCGGATTCATGGCGCGTTGGCGGCGAAAGACGATTGGCGCGAAAAAGTGGAGCCTCACGTGCGCAACACGATGCAGGCCCCGCCGACGCTGCGGATCTTCTGGCAGACGGCGTCGGCCGCCCCGCGGCTCTCGGCGGGGATGCGCACGCGGTAGAAGGCGCGGGTGCCGCGGAAGCGCAGGCGCGTTCCGATGATCATCGGCCGCACCTCGCCGATCACGCCGGCATAGCTGGAACGGGCCCGCTGAAAGCTCGCCAGCGCCAGCGACTTGGAGAAGTTGCCGGCGAGCTGGATGCCCCACGGGGCCGCCGGGCCGCCCTCGACGGGCAGCGCGAAGCGGTCGCCGCGCGACGGAATGCGAAGCGCCGCCGTGACCTGAAGGCAGTTCTGGGTCTCGGCCTCCGGCGCGGGCGGTTTTTCCGTTTTCTTCTCGTCCTTCTTGGCGTCGCTATCCGGCAGTTCGACCGTGGCGTTGGGGCGCCAATCCTCCGCCGGGCGGCCGGTGATGGCGATGACGTAGGCCCGCGTCTCGGCCGGCAAGCCGCCGGAGCCCGCGAGCCAATTCGTGACCCGCCCCGGCCCGCCATTGTAGGCGGCGGCTGCCAGCCCGAGATTGCCGAATTGGCGCTTCAGGTCGGACAGGAAATGCGCGGCATGCGGAATGGCCTGCTCGGGATCGAACGGATCGGTCAGCCCGCGCTCCCGGGCCGTACCCGGCATGAACTGCGCTACGCCCTGAGCCCCCGCGGGGCTGACGACACCGACGCGAAAACTGCTCTCGCGCCAGATCAGCCGGGTCAGGAACGGCACCGGCAGGTTCTGCGCCTTGGCCGAGCCTTCGATCAGACGGCACAGCGCCTGCTCCACCGTCTCGCTCTCCGGCGAGGCCACGGCGAAGGCGGGGCCGGCGAGCGCGAGAAGCGCGACGAAGGCCGATAAGAGGGGGGTGAGGACGCGGGACACGCGGGCCCATGTAGGACAGCGCGGGCCCATGCGTAGCCGATCGCGGTGCATTGCACACAAGCTTCGCCGCGCTTGCGGCGTCCCGCGCGATTCGCGTGTCCGGCCTCGCGCGCTATAACCCCTCCCGACACGCACCTACGCCAGAGGCAAAGGGGCGGTCCGCCTGTTTCCGCCGGGGCCCGATGAGCGACACCCTTCTGACCGTCGAGGACCTCTCGGTCGCCTTCCGCACCCGCGAGGGCGAGACGCTGGCCGTGGACCGCGTGTCGTTTTCCATTGGTAAAAGCGAGACGCTGGCGCTGGTCGGCGAATCCGGCTCGGGCAAGTCGGTCACGGCGTTGTCGATCCTGCGCCTCCTCGACGGGGCGGCGCATCATCCGGGTGGACGGATCGTCTTCAAGGGCCGCGACCTCCTGACCCTGCCCGAGAAGGAACTCCGAAAAGTGCGCGGCGCGGACATCACCATGGTGTTCCAGGAGCCGATGACCTCGCTCAACCCGCTCCACACCATTCAGCGGCAGATCGGCGAGGTGCTGGAGATTCACCGGGGGTTGAGAGGCAAACCAGCGCGCAAAAGAATCCTCGAATTGCTCGATCTCGTCGGCATCCGCGACGCCGAGCGGCGGCTCGGCGCCTATCCGCACGAACTCTCCGGCGGCCAGCGCCAGCGCGTCATGATCGCCATGGCGCTCGCCTGCGAGCCCGACCTGCTGGTCGCCGACGAGCCGACGACGGCGCTCGACGTGACGGTGCAGGCCCAGATCCTGGCGCTGCTCGCCGACCTGCAGAAGCGCCTCGGGATGGCGATCCTGTTCATCACCCACGATCTCGGCATCGTGCGGCGGCTCGCGGGCGAGGTCTGCGTGATGCTGCGCGGGCGCATCGTCGAGGCGGGGCCGGTGGCGACGGTCTTCACCCGGCCGCAGCACGAATACACCCGCCGGCTTCTCGATTCCGAGCCCTCGGGCCGGGCCAACCCGGTCGATCCGAAGGCCGAATGGATGGTCGAGGCTGGGCCGCTCAAGGTGTGGTTCCCGCTGAAGGAGGGCCTGCTCCGGCGCACGGTCGGCCACGTCAAGGCGGTCGATGGCGTCAAGCTCCTGGTGCGGGCGGGCGAGACGGTCGGCGTCGTCGGCGAGTCGGGCTCGGGCAAGACCACCCTCGGCCTCGCCCTGCTGCGCCTGACCTCGTCGGAGGGGCCAATCGTCTTCCTCGGCAAGCGAATCGAGGAATACGGCGCGGCGGCGATGCGCCCCCTGCGCAAGGACATGCAGGTGGTCTTCCAGGACCCCTACGGCTCGCTCTCGCCGCGGATGTCGGTGGGCGACATCGTCGCCGAGGGGCTGGAGGTGCAGGGGCAGGTGAAATCGGCGGCCGAGCGCCGCAGCTTGGTCGCCAAGGCGCTCACCGATGTCGGGCTCGATCCGGCGGCGATGGACCGCTACCCGCACGAATTCTCCGGCGGCCAGCGCCAGCGCATCGCCATCGCCCGCGCCATCGTGCTGAACCCGCGCTTCGTCGTCCTCGACGAGCCGACCTCGGCGCTCGACCGCTCGGTGCAGGCGCAGATCGTGACGCTGCTGCGCGACCTCCAGCGCGAGCGGGGTCTGGCCTACCTGTTCATCAGCCACGACCTGAAGGTGGTTCGCGCCCTGTCGAACTACGTGCTTGTCATGCAGCACGGGCAGGTGGTGGAGGAGGGGCCCGCCGACCGGATCTTCGAGGCGCCCCAGACCGAATACACCCGCACCCTGTTCGCGGCGGCGTTCGAACTGGACGCCGCGACGACGGCCGAGCCGGTCCCGGCCTGAGCATGGCCCGGGCCCTCCTCATCGTCCTCGATTCCGTCGGCATCGGCGGCGCCCCGGACGCCGCCCGCTACGGTGACACCGGTTCCGACACCGTCGGCCACATCGCCGAAGCCTGCGCCGACGGACGCGGCGACCGGCCGGGCCTGCGCGCCGGACGTTTACGCCTGCCGAACCTCACGGCTTTGGGCCTCGGACTCGCCTGCGAAGGCGCCACCGGCCGGGTGCCGCCGGGTCTCGCGCCAGTCGGCGCAGTGCGGGCGCTCTGGGGCCATGCCGTCGAGACCGCCGCCGGCAAGGACACGCCGTCCGGCCATTGGGAGATCGCGGGCGTGCCGGTGCGGGAGGCTTGGGGCCACTTCCCCGACACCCGACCGGCCTTCCCGCCGGAATTGGTCGCGGCGCTCGTCGCGGAAGCCGGCCTTCCCGGCTTCCTCGGCGACCGGCACGCATCCGGCACCACCGTCATCGACGAACTCGGCGCCGAGCATGTCCGCACGGGCAAGCCGATCGCCTACACCTCCGCCGACAGCGTCTTTCAGATCGCCGCCCACGAGGAGGTTTTCGGGCTGGGGCGTCTCTACGAGACCTGCCGCATCGCCCGCCGGCTCTGCGACCCGTACCGGATCGGCCGCGTCATTGCCCGGCCCTTCCTCGGTGACGCCAAGACCGGTTTCCGCCGCACGGGACGCCGCAAGGATTTTTCCGTCGCGCCCCCGGCCGACACCCTGCTGGATGTCGCACTAGCCGCGGGTCGAAAAGTCGCCAGCGTCGGCAAGATCGGCGACATCTTCGCCCACCGCGCGACCGGTGAAGAGATCATGCCCGGCGGTAACGCCGCCTGCCTCGACGCGGCGCTCGCGGCCTTCGCTGCGTTGCCCGCGGGTGGCCTCGTCTTCCTCAACCTCGTGGATTTCGACACCGAGCACGGCCACCGCCGCGACGTGCCGGGCTACGCCGCCGAGTTGGAAGCCTTCGACGCCCGCCTTCCCGACATCCACGCGGCGCTCGAACCCGGCGATCTCGCCATCGTCACCGCCGACCACGGCAACGACCCCACTTGGCACGGCACCGAGCATACCCGCGAGCAGGTGCCGGTCTTAGGCTTCGGGCCTGGGATCGCGCCGGGCTCGCTCGGCCGACGCGAGACGTTTGCGGATATCGGCGCCTCGGTCGCGGCGCATCTCGGGCTGCCGCCGCTCCGGGCCGGCAAGGCTTGGTGGTGAGCGATCTCCGCTGAAGTGATCGCGTCGGTCGCCAACTCGCCTCTCCTCCCCCTCGTGGGGAGGAGCCGGAGGTGGGGGTGGTTCAGGATGGATCGCCGAGCTTCATCCGGCACCACCCCCACCCCGGACCCCTCCCCACGAGGGGGAGGGGACAGGCGCTCTCAGGCCTCGTCCTGATCCTCGTCCTCGTCGTCGATATCGACGAGGAACACGATGTCGGCCTCGTCCTCTTCGTCGTCGGACTCGTCGTTCGCGTGCTGCGGATCGGGCTCGAACTCGCCCTCACCCTGGTCGGCGGCGATGGCCTCGTCGAACTCCTCGATCTCGTCCTGGCTCGCCGCGCGCACCTTCAGTTCCGAGGTGCCGTTCCAGATCGGCTTGCTGTCGACGGTGAGGGTGCGGATGTCCTCCTTGAAGCCGTCGCAGGTGAAGAGGTCGCGGGCGGTCGCCTCGTCGCCGTTGATGACCGCGATCGCCGTGCCGTCGATCTCGAGCGTGAACATGGGCTTGCCTCTCTGGATGGAGCCGCCGGCTTGTAGGCCGAGCGCACCGGATTCGTCGATTGGCGGAAGCGCGTTTTATTGGTTGCTTCCCCGGCCGATGGCGCGCTTCACGACGGCCTGAACGTCCTTGTTCGTCAAGAAGAGGTCGTGGTTGAACAGGCCGCCGCCGTAATCGGAGGCGTCGGCGACGCGTACGCCGAGCGCCTCCAACCGCTCGCGGTCGGCCGCGCCCGCGCGCACGATGCCGCCCGCGATGGCGCCGGAGAGTTCGAGCGCCCGGTCGTTGGTGGCCGAGATCACGGTGATGCGCTTGGCGTCGGGGCCGAGCCGCTCGACGCCGTTGGTGAAGAGGTCGATGTCGATGTCGGGCGCCGCCAGCACCACAGCGCCGATCCGCGCGACCGCCGCCTCGCCGGCCTCGGCGCGCAGCATCCTGAGGGTCTCCAAGGTCAGCAGCGTGCCCATGGAATGGGCGACGATGTGGATGCGCCCGCCGCTCGGCGAGGTGGCGAAGGCCTTGAGCAGGTCCTGGAACGCATCGCGCGACCACAACGCGCTCTCGCGGTCGTAGCCGTAATCGAAGGTCGCAGCGGCCGAGGGCCACGTGAACAGAGCCGAGGCGCCGGAAAAGCGCACGCCGTCGGACAGCCGCGCGGCGCTGATCGCCGCCGACTCGAAGGTCTCGCGGTAGCCGTGGACGTAGATCAGCACGTCGCGGCCGAAGGTGGCCTGGGCGAAGGCCCCGGCCGCCGCCGGACCGGTCGTCACGTCGCCGACCGAGCGCACGCCCCAATCGCCCGAGACGACCGCCGAGACCTTGCCGATCAGCGAGCGGTCGGGCGCCGACATGCGGGCTTCGGTGAAGCTCAAGCCCCGACCGCGGTCGGAGCCGAAGAACGGCGCCCGCGGCGGGTTGCCGACCGGCTTGCGGGTGGTGGCGACCAGCAGCACCGGGCTGACGTCGAGCGCCGATTGCGTCTCCGCGACCGTGCCGGTGGCGAGCCCGTCCATCACGCATCCCGACAGGGCAGGCGCGAGGCCCGCGGCTGTCGCGAGGCTCAGGAAGGAACGGCGGGTCGCGTCGGATGTCATTGCGTGGTTCGTCCCCGGCAAGGCGGCGGGTTTCGCGCACGATCTTGGCCTTGGCGGGGCAGGAACGCGCTTCCCCTCTCGACGCCCGCTCGCGCGCCCGGCATGAAAGACGGCATGAGCGCCGTCCTTCCCGATATCGAGAAACTCCGCGAACGCCTGCTCGCGGGCGACCGCGCCGCGCTCGCCCGTTCGATCACGCTCGCCGAATCCCGCCGGGCCGATCACCGCGCGGCGGTGCGCGACCTGATCGACGCGGTGCTGCCGCAGACCGGCCGGGCGATCCGCGTCGGCATCACCGGCGTGCCCGGCGTCGGCAAGTCCACCACCATCGACGCGCTCGGCTCGCTGCTGACGGAGGCCGGGCACAAGGTGGCGGTGCTCGCCGTTGATCCGTCCTCGACCCGCACCGGCGGCTCGATCCTCGGCGACAAGACCCGGATGGCGCGGCTCTCGCACGACCGCAACGCCTTCATCCGGCCCTCGCCCTCCTCGGGCACGCTGGGCGGCGTCGCCGCCAAGACCCGCGAGACGATGCTGTTGTGCGAGGCGGCGGGCTTCGACGTGATCCTCGTCGAGACCGTCGGCGTCGGCCAGTCGGAGACGGCGGTGGCCGACCTCACCGATTTCTTCCTCGTGCTGATGCTGCCGGGCGCCGGCGACGAGTTGCAGGGCATCAAGAAGGGCATTTTGGAACTCGCCGACATGATCGCGGTCAACAAGGCCGACGACGGCGAGGGCGAGCGCCGGGCGAGCGCCGCGGCCTCCGAGTACCGTGCCGCGCTCCACATCCTGACGCCGGCCTCGTCCACGTGGACGCCGCCGGTGGTCACGATCTCAGGGCTTCACGGCAAGGGGCTCGACGCCCTGTGGTCGAAGATCGAGGACCACCGCCAGAAACTCACCGCGACCGGCGAGATCGAGAAGAAGCGCCGCGAGCAGGACGTGAAATGGATGTGGGCGCTCGTCCACGAGCGCCTGCACCAGCGCCTCGTCGGCACCGCGGAGGTGCGCAGGGCGACCGCGGAGGCCGAGAAATCGGTGGCCTCGGGCGAGCACTCGCCCGCCGCCGGGGCGCAGGCGATTGCGGAATTGATCGGGTTGTGACGGCGGCGGGCGGTCTCACGCCTCCGGGATCGGCCGCGGTCGCCGGTCCAGCCCGATGGCCACGAAGGTGAACAGGCCCTCCGTCACCTTCATCGTGGTCTCGCCCTCGCGCTCGCGCCGCCAGACCTCGACCTGGATCGCCATGGAGCTGCGCCCGGTGCGCACGATCCAGGCGTAGAGGCTCACCTCGTCGCCGACGAAGACCGGGCGGTGGAACGTCATCGCCTCCACCGAGATCGTGGCGCAGCGCCCCCGTGCCCGGCGGGCCGCGACGTTGCCCGCCGCCAGATCCATCTGCGCCATCAGCCAGCCGCCGAAGATGTCGCCCGCCGGATTGGTGTCGGCGGGCATCGCGATGGTGCGGATCACCGGCGGGCCGTGCTCGGTCGGCGGGTTGAGCGTATCGTTCGTCATCACAGGCTCTGGACGGGAGCATCGGCCCGAAAGGTGGGAACCGGCTTTCGGTAAAAGCCGATGCGGCACAAGAACCTATCGCACCATGCTGGATACGATATCCAGCATGGTGCGATAGGCGTCGTCGGGAAAAGCGTAGCAGTTCCTGTGCCTTCCATCATCCGCCCCGTCGATCGCTCGAATGCGAGCGAAGCCGTTAACCGATCTTTAACCTTCCGATTGCCCCTGCCCGCCGCCTGTGAGAGCTTATTAACGTGAGCTTAAGAGTTCGGGTCGGGTCATGCGTAACGAGTTCGCCCAGCGCCGCTTTTCCACCCTCCGCCGCGCCGTGATGGCCGGCCTCGCCCTGGCGGCGGGCCTCGGGGCCACCGGGGCCATGGCCCAGGCGCTGCCGGCGATGGGCCTCTCGGCGGTGACCACGGGCGCGGCCCGTCCGATCGCCGCCTGGGCCGAGTTCTGCGAGCGCTACCCCGGCGAATGCACCGTCGATCGCACCGAGGGCGCCTCGCTCACCCTCACCCCGGCGATCTGGCAGACGATCAACACGGTCAACCGCCGCATCAACCGGGCCGTCGAGGCGGTGACCGATCAGGAGCATTGGCGCTCCGCCGACCGTTGGGACCTCGCCGAGGACGGCCGGGGCGATTGCGAGGACTTCCAGCTCCTCAAGCGCCGCCTGCTGGTCCAGGCCGGCCTGCCCCGCCGGGCCCTGCGGATGACCGTCGTCATCGACGAGAAGGGCGAGGGTCACGCCGTCCTGACCGTCGTGACCAACCGCGGCGACCTCATCCTCGACAACAAGACGAGCGCGGTCCTGCCCTGGACCCAGACCGGCTACACCTTCGTCAAGCGCGAGAGCCAGGACGCCGTGGGCTGGGTGGCGCTGGGCCGCGACGCCTCGCCGGTCACCGCCGCCAACCGCTGAAAATTTATAGTCCCGCTTCGGGACCGGTTGGCCGGCACGCGCGTTATCCGGTCTTAACGGGTCGGCGGCGAAGGTTGACGGAAGGTTTTCGCCCTCGCCGCATGGCGCCGAAAACCCTGGTCCCGCCTACGGTTCGCCTATGCGTCGCGTCCTCCCCCTGATCGCCCTCGCCCTCCTTGCCGCCCCCGCCCGGGCCGACGAGAGCGCCGGCACGCGCCACACCGCCTGGCAAGCCTGCCTCGACGAGGCCTTCGCCGAGCAGGCCCGGACGACGAGCCGCAGCTACGCCGCGACCAAGGCGGTCTCGCACTGCCGCGAACCGGAGGCGGCCTATCTCGCCGCCCTGTCCACCTCGCCGATGCTCGACGGCGAGGATGTCTCCCGGATGCGCCCGGCCTTGATCGCGCGGGCGCGCGAACGGCTGATCGGGTTGCCGCGTCTGAGCGCCCTGTAGGCTTTTCAGGCGCCGATCCATCCTTCTCCCTCATCCTGAGGCGCGGAGCGAAGCGGAGCCTCGAAGGAGGCCCCCAGGAATCGTGCGGGTTCTGGAGCCATCCTTCGAGGCTGCTGCGCAGCATCTCAGGATGAGGGGATTGGGTGGGACGACGGTCCCCCCGAAAAGAATTCAGGCGAGCATGTACGCCAGGAGCGAGCGCAGCTGCGCCGGCTTGATCGGCTTGTGGACCAGTTCCGCCCCGTGCGAGCGTGCGTGCCGCTCGATGTCGGCGCTGTGGTCGGCGGTAGTGAGGATGACGGGGGTGACCCAGCCCTTGTTGCGGCGCAGGTAATCGACCACGTCGAAGCCGCAGGCGCCGTGGTCGAGATGGTAGTCGATCACCATCACGTCGGGCCGCCCCAGCCCCTCCCCCAGTGCCGTCACGACGCCCGCGAGGTCGGCGAAGGTGCGTACCTCAGCGTCCCAGTTGCGCAGGAGGCGTTGCAGGGCTTCCGCGGTCGAGGCGTCGTTCTCGATCACCAGCACGCGGGCGCCGGTCAGCGTCGTGGCGAGCGGCGCGAGGCGGGGCTGCACGTCGGGGCGCCCCGCCGCCACCGGCAGGGTCAGGCTGACGCGGGTTCCGTGGCCGGTGCGGGATTCGAGCGCCACGGTATGGCCCAGCGTCGAGGCCATGCGCTGGACGATCGACAGGCCGAGCCCGAGGCCGACGCCGCCATCCTCCCCCTCGCGCGTGCCGCGGTAGAATTCCTCGAACACAAGCGCGCGCTCATGCTCGGGGATGCCGCGACCGGTATCGACCACGTCGATGCGGCAGAGTTTCGGCCCGCGGCGGCGAGCGGCGATCAGCACGCCGCCGCGCTCGGTGTAGCGGATCGCGTTGGAGACGAGGTTCTGCAGGATGCGCTGCATCAGCACGCCGTCGGTCTCGACCCCGAGGTCGTCGCAGCGGGTGACGAGGCGCAGTTCCTTTCGCTCGGCGAAGGGGCGGAAGCTCGCCTCGATTCCGGCCACGAGGTCGGAGAGCCGCACCGGCTTGACCACGGGGCGGACCACCCCGGCATCGAGCTTCGAGATGTCGATCAGCGCCTTGATCAGGTCCTCGATCGTCTCCAGCCCGCGCTCGACCTGTCGGGCAATGGTCTGCGCCTCGGGGCCGGCGGCGAGGTCGGTGAGCGCCGAGAGCGAGAGCCGGGCGGCGTTGAGGGGCTGGAGCAGGTCGTGGCTCGCGGCGGCCAGGAAACGCGTCTTCGAGCGGTTGGCGGTCTCTGCCTCCTCTTTCGCCCCCTGCAACGCCTCGTTCGAGCGTTCCAGGCTGTGCATCAGCGCGGTCAGCTCCTCGGTGCGGGCGCGGACGCGGCCTTCCAGCATGATCGCGGTCTGGAACAGCGAGTAGGCGCCGCCCTGCTGGTCCATGGTCCGCTCGACATGGGCCATCAGCGCGGCGTTGATGCGCTCGAGCTTGGCCACCCGCCGGCTCAGCGACTCGACGGTGTCGGGCTCCGAGGGCGGCTCCATCCAGAGCGTCGGCCGGTTCATGCTCCGACTCTCATGGGGTCTCGGCCCGGCCGATCGCGATGCCTGTAAACGTCTGGTTGAGATGCATCGAGCGGTACTGCTCGCCGTAGGTCTCGAACCCGACGACGCCGTAGCGGCGATAGAGGTCGGCGATGCGGTGGCGCACCTGCCGGCTCTCGGCATCGAGGCGGCGAAACACGCAGTCGAAGCCGATGACGAGATCGAGCCCACCGAGCGCCACGTCGAGGGCGTCGAGTTCGGCCCGCGTCGCCTCGACGATGTCGCGGGGTTGCGCGAGCGTCATCACCACGCCCTCGCCGATGGCGCAGAAGAAGGTCAGCGAGCCGTCCGGCTCGACCCGGCTGATCGAGCGGCAGTAATACTCGCCGCCGATCTTCACCGCGAGCGGGTAGGCCGCGAAGCTCATCGGCGTCAGGCGCTCGGGATCGAGCCCGACCGCCATGGCGTATTCCCGCGCCGCCGGTTCGGCGTTGAGTTCGTAGACGCGCCGCTCCTCCTCGCGGGCGGCGGTGACGACGAAGCGGCGGCTCGTCGGCTCGAAGTTGTCGCTCTTGAAGATGCGGATCGGGAAATCGGTCTCGACCAGCAAGATGATCGCGGCATCGCGATGCGCCTGGCCGTCGTGGATCAGCACCGTCGAGGCGAAGGCGAGGTCGTCGCCGGCCGAGCCGCCGATCAGCGGAATGCCGTCGAGCGCCCAGGCCACCGCCGAGACCACGGTCTCCTCGGCGTTCGACAGCGCGTCGATCATCGAGATCGCGAAGCGGTGGCCGGTGCCGCCGTCCGTGCGCCCCTGGTCGAGCAGGCGGCGAAGGCCCCGCACGGTCGAGGCCGCGCCCTCGACGTCGAGCCGGGCGATCCGGGTCAGCACTCCGGCGACGATGCGAAACCCCCGGCGGGGAAAGGCGATGGCGACGAGGCCGCGGTCGATCGGACCGGCGGGGCTGATCCCGCCCGAGGTGGTGCAGCCGCTCACCCCCACGCCGGGGAAACTCGCCGCGAGTGCCGCCGTCAGCATGTCGGTGTCGTAGGCCGGCGAGAAGAACACGATGATGTGACCGACGCCGTCGCGCTCGATCGCGCCGGCGAGCGCCGCTACGGCCTCCTCGGCCCCGGCCGCATCGGTCCAGGCGGTCTGTATTCCGCACAGATGCCGACGCATCTGCGTGCCCTGCACCACCGCGTCCCTCCCTCGAACGGGTCTGTTCCGGTGGCCCGGCCGCCCTTGCTCTTGAGGAAACAACTATGTGCGCGACGTCCCGCGCCTGCAATGGGACATCTCGGCAAAACTGGGGGCCCGCCCGGCCAATCGAAGGATCGGTCGGAGAATACGCTGGCGGCGGCGTTACCGCGCCGGTCACCATAGATGTCCGGCGCCTGTACCGGTCAGGGCCGGATTAAGTCCGTCTTAGGACCTTTGACGATTGGTTATGGGCTGGGCAGGAGCAGCGCATGGCTGACAAACGCAAGGCCAGTTGGGGCAGCGGGGAGCTGTACGACCTCCTGTGCCTGATGATGCTCGGCACCTGCGTCTGGGTGCTCGGCGTGCAGCTCGGCGCCTTCCGCTGGGTCGATCGCATCATCCTCGACCACAATCTCTCCGACGTGTTCAAGCTCGGCTTCTTCATGGGGATGGGCGCCGTCGCGGCGAGCGTCTCGAAGTCGATCCGGCTGTTGAAGGCGATGCGCGAGCGCGACGCCGCCGAGGCGCAGGCCGCCGAGACCGCCCGGCACGATCCGCTCACGGGATTGGCCAACCGCCGCCTGTTCACCGAGCGCCTGGAGGAACGCCGCGCGGCGGGCTCGACCGGGCGCCTCGCGGTGCTCGTGATCGATCTCGACCGGTTCAAGCCGGTCAACGAACTCTACGGTTACGAGGCCGGCAACGCCGTGCTGCGCGCGGTCGGCGAGCGGTTGGGCCGTACGCTGCCCGAAGGCAGCACCGTGGCGCGCCTCGACGGCGACGAGTTCGCCGCCCTGGTCGAGACCGGCACCGGCGGCGAGGGTCTGGCCCGCCTCGCGCAGGGCGTGATCACGGCGCTCTCCGCCCCGGTCGCGTGGCACGGCCACGAGATCAAGGTCGGCGCCACCGTCGGCATCGCCGCCGCCGACGCCGACGACGGCACTGCGGGAGCGGTGCTGCACGCCGCCGACCTCGCCATGGTCCAGGGCAAGCGCGACGGGCGCGGCACCTACCGGGTGTTCGAGTCCGCCATGGACGAGGCGCTCAAGGCCCGCGCCCGGCTGGAGGCGGATCTGCGCGTTGCGATCGATACCGGGCAGATCGAGCCCTACTACCAGCCGGTCGTGGCGCTGCCCGGCCAGACCGTCACCGGGTTCGAGGTCCTGGCCCGCTGGCGCCATCCCGAGCAGGGCCTGTTGATGCCCTCGACCTTCATCCCGGTCGCGGAAGAGACCGGGATGATCGGCGACCTCAGCTACCTGATCCTGCGCCGCGCTTGCCTCGACGCCCGCGCGTGGCCGGCTCACCTGCAACTCGCCGTCAACATCGCGCCCCAGCAGTTCCAGGATTCCGATCTGGCGCTGCGCATCCTGGCGATCCTGACCGAGACCGGCTTCCAGGCCCACCGCTTGGAGGTCGAGATCACCGAGACCGCGATCGTGCAGGATCTGGAGGCGACCCGCGCGACGCTCGGGGCGTTGCAGACGCTCGGCGTGCGCGTCGCCCTCGACGATTTCGGCACGGGCTATTCCAGCCTCTACCACCTGCGGGAACTCCGCTTCGACAAGCTGAAGATCGACCGCTCCTACGTGAACTCCATCGCCGAGGGCGACGAGCGGGCCAAGTTGGTCGACGCGATCATCAAGCTCGGCTCCAGCCTCGGCCTCGTCACCACGGCGGAGGGCATCGAGACCGAGACCAGCGTCGATTGGCTGGCGAGCCAGGGCTGCGATTACGGCCAGGGCTACCTGTTCGGGAAGCCGATGCCGCGGGCCGAGATCGAGCGCCGGCTCGTGGAAGGTCTGCTCGACACCGGCCCGGCCGCGCCGAAGCCGGAGATCGGCCCGCGCACGGTCCTCACCGAGAAGGCCGCCTAAACGGATCGGATTTTTTTAGCCGATCCCGTCGAATCGCTTCGGCTTGCCGCCCCTCCCCGTCGCCGCCAGGCGAAGACGAAGCGATCCAGGGCGCGACCTTTTAGAGAGAAGCGAGAGCGCGCCGACGACGCGGTTCCCCGCGTCTCTGTCGGACACTGCGGGACGGCTCGAGCGCTCACGCCGCTCCATGACCGGATGGAGCGAAGACCGATCGCATGCCGCTCACACCGGCCCGAGATCGCGAGCGAGCCGGTCGTGCGCCTGATCGAGGCGATCCCGCACCGTCTCCACCGCGCAATCGACGATCGCCGCCGCGGCTTCTAGGGACAGGCCCTCGACGGTCACCAGCAGCAGCGTCTCGCGTTGGGCGTGGCTGAGCCGGTCCACCGCGTCCCGCACCGCGCTCCGCTCGGGTGAGCCGCCCTCCCCCGCATCCGCGTCGCCGGACTCCGGTGTGGGCTCGGCGGCGCCGCGCCGCCGCTCGTGCAGGTAGGTCCGGCGGAGCACCGCGAACAGCCACGCGGCGAGCGCCGGGCCGCCGGGCAGATGCTCCCGCTTCTCCCAGGCCTTGAGCAGGGTGGTCTGGACGAGGTCGTCCGCCTCGATCCGATCGCAGGAGAGCGAGGCGGCGTAGCGGCGCAGTCGCGGCACGAGGTCGATCAGGTCAGCCCGGATGGTGGCCCGGACCGGACGTTCGACCGCGGCGGCGTCGAGGGCCGCCGTGAGCCGCGCCAGCATCCGCCCGAGGCGGGTGTCCAGGGCTGGTGCGACCGTGGCGGGGTAGCCGTCGCGCAACCGATCGACCAGCCGGGCCCGATCGTCCGCTTCGTCCGAAGTCTGAAATGACGGCATCCGTCGCCTCGTAGGAAGGCGTTTTGCTGGAACGGTTGGCAGGATCGGCAAGCCCCCGCTTTATCATTGATCGATCACGAGCACGTCAATGATACGAATATACCAGTGAGGGATCCGAAAATGATGGAACCGGCTCGTGCGCAACCCGTTTTTGCACCGCCATCAAAGGGATGGCATGTGACGCGAAAGGGTGGTTCCGGCCGTGACCGCGGGTGTCGACAGGCATGAACTGAGGCAGATCATCGCCGGATTGAGCGAGGGTGTGATCCTGGTCGAGCCCGACCAGTCCATCGCCTACGCCAACGCGGCGGCGCTCGCCATGCACGGAGCCGAGAGCCTGGAAGAGCTCGGGCCGACGGTCGATGCCTACCGCGAGCGCTTCGCCCTGCGCTACCGCAACAACAAGACGCCCAACCACTACCCGATCGAGCGGGTGGTCGATGGCGAGAGCTTCCACGACGTCATCGTCGAGGTGAGCCGCACCGACCGGCCCGACGTCGAGTTCGTCCATTCCCTGCGCAGCATCGTGGCGACCGATCGCGAGGGCAAGCCGAGCTGCCTCGCGCTGATCCTCAAAGACGTGTCCGACCAGTTCGAGGCCGAGGAGCGCTTCGAGGCGACCTTCAACGCCAACCCGGCCCCCGCCGTCATCACCCGGCTGTCGGACCTGCGCCACGTCAAGGTCAATATCGGCTTCCTCGAGATGACCGGCTTCACCCGCGACGCGGTGCTGGGGCGCAGCGTCTACGAGGTCGACGTGCTGGCGGGCGCCCGCAGCCGCGAGCTGGCGATTTCCCGGCTCAACGAGGGCGGCACCATCCCGCAGATGGAGGCCTGCCTCGAAACGCCCGACGGAGGCACCCGCTTCGTCATCGTCGCCGGCCAGCCCATGGCGATGGGCGACGAACCCTGCATGCTCTTCACCTTCGCCGACCTCGAACTGCGCAAGAAGGCCGAGACGGCGCTCCGCCAGAGCGAGGAGCGGTTCGCCAAGGCGTTCCGCCTCACCCCCGTGCCGACCCTGCTGGTGAGGGCCGACGGCCACGCCATCACCGGAATCAACGAGGCCTTCGCGCGCGTCTTCGGCTTCGAGGAGGAGCAGGTGGTCGGTCGTACGCTGGACGAGACCGGCCTCTGGGTCTCGGCCGAGCAGCGCGAGCGGTTCGAGACGGCGCTGGCGCGCAACGGCTGCGTCCTCGGCATCGAAGCCTGCCTGCGCCACGCCCGGGCGTCGAACCTCGACTGCATGGTTTCCGCCGAGCGCGTGAGCATCAACGACGACGCGTTCGTGTTGCTCGTTCTGCAGGACATCACCGAGCGCAAGCATACCGAGCGCGAGCTGTTCGACGCGATCGAGGCGGTGATGGCCGACACCTCGTGGTTCAGCCGCGGCCTGATCGAGAAGCTGGCCAACCTCCGCCGCCCCGGCCGCGACGACGGCGACGGCTCGGTGCCGAACCTGACCGTCCGCGAGCGCCAGATCCTCAACCTAATCTGCGCCGGGCTCGACGACGACGCCATCGCGAAGAAGCTCGGCTTGTCGCGCAACACCGTGCGCAACCACGGCGCCGCGCTCTACCGCAAGCTCGGCGTCCATCGCCGCACCGAGGCGGTGGTCTGGGGCCGCGAGAACGGCTTTCCGATCACCGCATCCGGTCCATAAATACCGACATACCGGTACTTTTGAACTATTGATCCGGCGAAGCTGGTGCACATCTCGAAGTCGGTTCGAGGGCTTTCCAAGCCGAGGGATGTCCAGAAAACGGAGATCTCCGACCCAGACTTCGCATTCCACTTCCGCCGACGCCCTCAAGGGCTCGACGAAGGAGGCCATCGGCAAACTCACCGGTAAGGACCGGGTCGAGGCCGAGGGCCGGCGTCAGACGCGCAAGGCGACACCGCCCAAGGGCTTCAAGCCCCGCGCCGACTGAGCGAACCCGGCGCCCCCTGGCGCCGGTCCATCCCAAAGATCATCCGAGGAGATTCACATGGTCGATACCGACAGGATCACGGGCGCCGCGCAGGAGCTCGGCGGCAAGATTCAGGGCGCCGTCGGCGACCTGACCGGCCGCAAGGGCGAATCGGTCGAGGGCCGCGTGCGCGAGGCCCAGGGCACCGCCGAGAACCTCTACGGCCAGGCCAAGGACGGTGTCCGCCACGCCGCCGACCGGGCCCACGACTACGCCGACGACGCCTACGACTACGCTGAGGACGCCTACGGGCGCGGCGCGCGCTCCCTGCGCCGGGGCACCCGCGAGGTCAGCCAGCAGGTCGCCGAGTACCCGCTCGCCTCGCTGCTGATCGCCGGCTTCGTCGGCTTCGGCATCAGCCTGCTCGTCAACGCCAACCGCGACTGAGCGGCCTCTTCACCTTCCCACCACCGACGACCAACCCACCGGAGTGACAGCGTGACCACCATCAAACCCGCAACCGCACCCCTCGCGGCGGACGCACAGGCCGACACCCGTGCCGTCCTTCTCAACACCGTGTCGTGGGGCGCCATCTTCGCGGGCGCCGTCACGGCCCTCGTGACGCAGGTCGTCGTCAACCTGATCGGCGTCGGCACCGGCCTTTCCGCGGTCGGTCCCGTCGCCGCCGACAACCCCTCCGCCTCGACCGTCTCCCTCGGGGCCGGGCTGTGGTTCGTCGGCTCCGGCATCGTCGCCTCGCTCGTCGGCGGCCTCATTGCCGGCCGCCTCTCCGGCAAGCCGCTGCCCGGCGCGGCCGCTCTGCACGGCCTCGTCTCCTGGGCGGTGACGACCCTCGTCGTGCTCTACCTGCTGACCTCCGCGGCGACCGGGCTCGTCGGCGGCGCGCTCGGTACGGTCTCGGGCGCGCTCGGCGGCGCGGGCAACCTCGTCGGCGGCACGATCCAGACGGCGGCGCAGGCCGCGGCCCCGTCGCTGTCGAAGATCTCCAACCCGCTCGACGGCATCGAGCAGAAGGTCCGCGAGCAGTCCGCCGGCCAGGACCCGCAGGCCGCCCGTGACGCCGCGGTGGCGGCGGTGCGCGCCGTGCTGACCGGTGATGCCGCCCAGAAGGAACAGGCCAAGAACCGCGCCGCCGACGCGCTGGCCAAGGCGCAGGGCATCTCGCCGGATCAGGCCAAGGCCCAGATCGACGACTACCAGAAGCAGTACGAGCAGGCCGTCGCCACTGCCAAGAAGAAGGCCGAGGAGACCGCCGTCACCGCCAAGTCGGCCGCGACCCAGGGCGCCTTCTACGCTGCCCTGGCCCTCGTCCTCGGCGCGCTCGCCGGCTTCCTCGGCGGTCGCCTCGGCGCCCCGAAGCCCGTCACGTTGGTCGGCGCCTACGACGCCCGCCGCACCTAAAACCGCCTCTCGGCTCCCGCCTCCGGGCGGGGGCCTCACCCGACCGGCGACAGCCGGCCATCGACGACAAAGGAGACCATCAGATGAGCAGCACCACCGACAAGCTGAAGGGTCTGGCGAACGAGACCGTGGGCAACATCAAGCAGGGCGTGGGCAACGTCACCGGCAACGACAAGCTCGTCGCCGAGGGCAAGGCCCAGGAGTTGAAGGGCGAGACCCAGAAGACGGTCGGCGAGGCCAAGGACGGCGTGAAGAACGTCGCCGACAAGATCACCGGCCGCTGAGCGACCTCGAACGCGACGGCGGGGCCGTGCGGCCCCGTCCCTCTCACTTTCGACAGGAGTCCCTCATGAACCGCGACCATTTCCGCGGCGCCTCCCGCCACATCAAGGGCCGTGCCCAGACCACTGTGGGCGGCCTCACCGGAGACCCCGCCCGCCAGATCCGCGGCGCCGTCAACCAGATCGCCGGCGGCGCGCAATACGCTTACGGCCGTGCCCGCGACCGGGCCGAGGACATCGCCGACGACGGGCGCCACTTCGTCCACGCCGCCCGCGACCACGCGGACGGGCTCATCGACGACGGTCGCCGCCTCGCACGCGAGACCGCCCGCCGCGGCGAGATTTTGGGCCGCACCGCGCTGCGCCGCGCCGATGCCAACCGCACCGGCAACCTGCTCGGCCTCGCCGCCCTCGCCTTCTCAGCCGGCTGGCTCGCCCGCCGGGCCCGCTGATTTTTTAGATATTTCGGCGCGTGAGAGGGTGTGGCGTGGGGGAAACCCGCCACGCCCTTTCTTCTGCGCAAGCCGGGTCGGGAGAACCGACGCAGCCCAACGTCCGAGGGGCGGCGCGCAAAAGCTTCACAGGCGGCGGGGGCGAAGCGGAACGATAAGCTTGGCCTCACGTTCTGCAAGCATGGAACACTACAAGTCCACCCTCGGCGTGACCGCCGCTGCAATATCCGCGCTGGTCCTGGCCGCCCAGATCATGCACGCGGGCCCGTTCGCCGCTTCTCCGCCGCGGGTGGAGCGGGTGGTCGCCGTTGTCGATGCCGTCGAGGACACCGCCTGGGTCAACCCTCCGGCCCGTCCGCAAATCGAGGCGGCGGCGCAACGTGTGCAGGCCGAGCCCGAAGCGAAGCCAGTCGAGACGCCGGTCTCGCCGGTGGCCCAGGCCATCGCCCCGGTCGCGGCGCAGACGCTGGCGCGCGAGGCGGCTTCTGCGCCGCGCAAGGTAGCGTCGGCCCAGCGCCGCAAGGCCGCCCAGCGCGCGGCCCGCACCCGGCACGCCACGCTGGAGACGCGCCTGGCCGCAGAGGCCGCCGTCGCGCAGCCCGCGCCGGCGCAGACGCCCGCCGAGCCGAAGCGGATCGATCCCATCGGCGACATCATCCGCGGCCTCGGCTTCGGCGGTCAGGGCTGAGTTTTTCCAGCGCTTGGTCACGGGGCACCCTACCCAATCCCCTCATCCTGATGTGCGAAGCGTCGAAGGAAGGCTCCGGGGATATCGCTGGGCCAACGGGCATCCTCCTCCGAGGCCCGCCGAGGCAGGAAGGAATGAGGGGGAGCGGTAGGATAAAAAAGGCGACCCGACGCTGTCTGACGCATCCGCGCAACAGCCCTGGCGTGTTCGGTCGCTGCGGCGGAACGCTCCGTGGCCGGGCGGGTCCAGGGCGGCTAAGCGCCGGGCATGGATATCATCGCCCTCACCGTCATGGCCTCCGCCACCGTCTTTTCCGGCTTCGTCGTACTCGTCGGCTGGCGCTGAAACGGCGCGTCGCCCCAGCGGCAGGGCGCCGGGGCGTCGATTCTTCGCTTCCGCTCAGCTGAACGAGCCGAAACCCTCGAAATCGCTCGACGGCGCGACGACACGGGTGCCCTCCGGCACGGTGTCGGGCGCCTTCGCGTTCGCCGCCGGCGCCTTGGCGAGGCCCGCGAGGCGGTGGCCCGAGGCGGCGGGCCGGCCGGTCCGCTTCGGTGCGGATGGGGAGAAGCGGCCGATCGTGTGGCTGTGGTCGCGCAAGTCCTTCTCCCTGTTTCGTTGGCCCTCGCGAAGATAAAACTTCGGGGCGTATGCTTCGGATCGTGCAGGCAACGCGGCATATCTGCCTCCGTTCCGGGCACAGAGCCGCCGAATCGGTCACGATCCGCCGCGTTGCTGGCTGGTGGTCCTCGACCCTGGTACCCCTCGGGACGGATCGCAGAGGAGAACCACGATGCGGCCCGCGCCGGTCGAATTGCATGCGGAAGCGGTCGCACGTCTCCTGCGGGCGGCGCTCGCCGATCCGGGGACTGCCTGGAGCCTCGGCAGCTTCGGCGCCATCGCCGAGTTCGTGCGCGATCCCGACGAGGCGGTGACGGCCCTGCCCGACGCGCGTCTGGGCCTCGCTACCGCCCGCGGCGCCATCGCCCTCGACGTGCTGCCCGAACTGCGCCCGCTGGCCTACGAAACCGCCTTCGCCTCCGGCTGGAACCACGCCGTCGCCCTGTGCCTGCCGGCTGGATCCTGCGCCATGGGCCGCCGCACCGTCGTGACCGAACTTGGCCCCGACACGCAGGCCGCCCGCGCCGAGGACCGGGACGCGGTGCTGTTCGATCTCGGTCTTGGTCTCTCGGCGGTCGATGCCTGCGTGCGCACGCGCGATCCGGCATCCCTCGCCTGCCTGCGGGCGGGCGTCGGCCGGCCGCTGTTCGACCACGCCAACCCGATCGGCCCGCAACTCGTGGCGATGAGCCCGCACCGGGTTTTCGTCGCCCGCTTCGGCCGGATCGAGGTGTTTTCCGCGATCCCCGGCGCCGGCGGCACCAGCCCCGAAGGACCGCACACCCACGTCCTGCCGAAACTCCTGAAGGGCGGGCGCACGCATGCTGCGACGACGCCGATCCCGGCCGGCCTCGTGCCCTGCGGCGCGATCCATCCGCCGCATCCCTACAAGGATGGGATGGGAATGCGCATCCCGTTCGAGCCGGCCCGGCTCGCGGCTTTCCAGACGTTGCTGGAGCGCTGGGCCGATCCCGACTGGCTGGCGATCAAGCGCGGGGCTGATCCGGGTCCCGGCGGGCCGATCTCGCCGAAGCACGCGCAATCGGCCCGCCGGGCGGCGGCGTTGCAGGCGCAATACCTGCACGGTGAGAGCGTCGAGGAGGTACCGGGCGAGGCGGATGAGGAGGCGTAACGGCTTCTCCTACCCACCCCCCTCATCCTGAGGTGCCCGCGCAGCGGGCCTCTAAGGAGGGCTCCAGCGAGCCGCGCGACTTCTGGAGCCCTCCTTCGAGGCTTCGCTACGCTCCGCACCTCAGGATGAGGGGGATGGGTGGGACGGGCCGATGGGCGGCCGAGCCCCTCAGTCCGGCAGCGCGAACACCACCAGCGCGTCGCCCGTGCCGAAGCCCGAGGCCTTGGTGAAGGAGGCGCCGCCGGCCGCTACCGCCACGTACTGGCGGCCATCGACCGCATAGGTGACCGGCGGCCCGCCGATGCCGGCGCCGCATTGGAAGCGCCAGAGGATGTCGCCGGTGGCGGCGTCGTGCGCGTCGAGATGCCCGTCCTCCTCGCCGGAGAAGACGAGGCCGCCCGCGGTCGAGAGCGTGCCGCCGGAGAGCCGGCTGCCGGCCTTTCTCGACCACGCGGCCTTGCCGCTGGCGAGATCCACCGCCGTCAGCGTCGAGAAGGTCGGCTCCCCCCTCGCCTCGCTGGTCTCGGTGTAGCGGATCTCCGGGCGGTTACCGGCGGCCGGGACGGTCTTGACCGTGTAGGTCGCCGCCCCGTGGCGCACCTGGGCGAAGGCGCGGTTCGAGACCGCGTCGTAGGCGACCGGATGCCATGAGATCGCGCCGAGCGGGCCGGGGCTCACCACCGTTCCCTCCGGGCTCGGCGGGGCGAACAGGTTCTTATGCGTGATCAGCGGCTCGGAGCGGGAGATGAGGCGCCCGGTCGCGCGGTCGTGCAGGTAGATGAAGCCGGTCTTGCTCGCCTGGGCCACCGCCTTCACCGGGCCGTCCGGGGTCCGGGCGTCGAGGAGGAAGGGCGGGCTCGCGACGTCGTAGCCCCACTGCTCGTGCGGCACCTGCTGGAAATGCCAGCGGAGCTTTCCGGTCCGCACGTCGAGGGCGACGAGGCTCATGGTGTAGAGGTTGTCGCCGGGCCGGGTCAGCCCGAAGTTCTGCGGCGCCGGGTTGCCGGTACCGAGGAAGATCAGGCCCGAATCGGAATCGTAGGCCGGCGTCATCCACAGCGAGCCGCCGCCGACCTTCCAGGCCTCGCGGTTCTTATCAGTTGCCGCCTTCTCCGCCGCAATGTCGCGGTTGAGCGGGATGCCGTCCGGCGTGGTCTCGGCGAAGACGCCCTCCCAGCCGTCCTCCTTGGTGACGTACCAGCGCCAGCGTTCCTCGCCGGTCTTGGCGTCGTAGGCGGCGAGCCACCCGCGGCGGCCGTAGCCGCCCTCGATGCCGACCACCGAGCCGCCGTCGAGCCCGCCCTTCTCGTCCTCGACATGCAGGCCGTAGCCCGCGCCGGTCACGCCGACCACGACGAGCCCTTCGGCCACCAGCGGCGGCATCTTGAAGCCGAGCCGGCTCGATCCCTGGACCGGCTTGTCGCCGAGACTGGTCGCGAGCGCGGACACCGTCTCGGTCTCGCCCTCCTCCGGGCGCACCGCCTCGAGGTCCCAGACGAGGCGGCCGGTCTTGGCGTCGAGGGCGATCACCCGCCCGTCCATGGTCGCCTCGAACACGAGGCCGCCCGCGACCGCCACGCCCCGGTTCGAGGGCGGCCCGAAGATCTTTTCGGTGCGGGCCTTGTGGGTATAGGTCCACAAGACCTTGCCCGACTTGGCTTCGAGCGCGGCGACATGATTGCCGGTGGTCGAGACGTACATCACGCCCCCGACGATCACCGGCTCGGCCTGGAAATAGCCGGTGATGCCGGTCTGGAAGATCCAGGCGGGCCGCAGCCGCGCGACGTTGCCGCGATCGATGGCCTTCAGCGGCGAGTGGTGGGCGTTGGAGGCGTCGCGCCCGAAGGCCGGCCAGTCCGGGCTCTCGTCCGCCGCCTGGGCGTTTATGGGCAGCAGGAGGAGCAGGGCCGCCCCGAGGGCCCGTACCGGATTCGTCGCGTCTCGCCTCACGTCGCCGTTCCTCCCGCACTTTGTCCCCTGGTTACGGCGGCGCGGGCGGCCTGTCGAACGATCATCCAATGGATACATCCGCCCGTCGGCGCGGTTGCCCAAGCAAATCGAACCGGCAGCCCCCAGGCCGTCGGGCGTCCCCACGACGGAAGGTTCTTCGATGCGTCTCTCGCTTTTCGCCGGCACCCTGGCGCTCACGGTGGCCGGTCTCTCTTCGACGCTCGCCCAGACTCCGGCGGCACCGCCGCAGGCGGCGCCCAGCGCTCCCGTGATCGGCGGCCAGAACAACACCGGCAACGACGGCAATGTCACGATCCCCCGCGGCGCCACCGGCGCCGACACGGTGCAGACGGATTCGGCCGCAGGCGGCAATGCCGGCCAGCCCTCCCGCGCGGTGCCGCAGGGCAGCGCGGGCGGCGGCAGCGGCGGCGGCGGCGGGAACTGAGATCCACGCGCCGCTTCCCCACGGAAGCGGCGCGCCCGACAGCGGTCAGACGATGTGGAAGTCGTCCGCCGTGAGCTTCAGGTGCGGTTTCAGGATCGCGAACTGCACCGCCGCCGCATCGCCCGAGCCGTCGGCGTCGTAGCTGAGGGCACCAGACTTGGCGTCGTAGAGGATGCGGTCGTCCGCATCGTGCGCGACGCTGCCGAGGAAGAAGGCGTCGGCGTCGAGAGCGCCCGCGGCGAGGCCGGCAAAGCCGGTGTGATCGAGTTCGATCGTGTCCTGACCATGCCGGAAATCGGTGATGCGGTCGATTCCGTCGCTGCTCGAATGGGCGAAGACGAAAGTGTCGTCGCCGCTACCGCCGGTCAGCATGTCCTTGCCGGTCCCGCCCTCCAGCCGGTCCCCGCCGTCGCCGCCGGTCAGCACGTCGTTGCCGGCGTCGCCATGCAGGCGGTCGTCGCCTTTGCCGCCCGCTTCGGTGTCGTTGCCGTCACCGCCGTGCAGGTCGTTGTGGCCGGCATTGCCTGTCAGCCGGTCGCCGTGATGCGAGCCCGCGACGTTCTCGATGTTCTTCAGGGTGTCGGCGCCGTCTCCGCTCGCCCGGCCCGTGCCGAGATCGACCGAGATGCCCTTGGCCGCATCGTCGAAATGCGCCGTGTCGATTCCGACGCCGCCGTCGAGGCTGTCGTTGCCCGCGCCGCCCGCGAGGTCGTCGTCGCCGAGGCCCCCGTCGAGGCTATCGTCGCCCGTGCCGCCGTCGAGATCGTCGTGGCCGCCGCCGCCATGCAGGTGATCCGAGCCGCGGCCGCCGTGGATGTGGTCGTCACCGCTGCCGCCGGTGAGGTCGTCACGACCGTCGCCGCCCTTCAGGTCCCGGCCGGCATGATCGTCGCCGAGGAGATGCAGGCCCTTCGAGACCGCGATGGCGGGAAGTGTGAGATCACCGTAGCTCTTTACCGTTCCGTCGGCGAGCGTGACGCTCACGCCCGTCACCGTCCCGGTTTTCGGGTAGGCCCCCTCCGTGCCGAGGCCGGTGCCGATCAGGCTGACGTGACGCACGCCCGCGCCCGTGCCGAGATCGAACGACCATTCGGTCGCGGTGTGATCGGACAGCGTAAACGGACCCTCGAACAGATCTTTCAAATCGTTCAGTTCGAATCTCAGAGACGGCGACTTCTTGGACACGACGGATCTCCTCTGGCGCCGGACTTGTGCGTCCGGTCGTTGATCGGAGGATTATTGCATCGGGAGAACCGTGCAACGATGTCGTGATAAAGTGGCAAACGCGGGCTTAAGTGAAAAGCTCAGTTCGGGGCGCCATCCGCAGCTCGAAGCGGGCGCCCTTCCCCGGCACCAGCACGAGTTCGCCGTCGAGCTGGCGGGCGAGGTTGTTGATCACGCGCATGCCGAGGCTGGTGCGGGCCTTGGTCGGATCGAAGCCGAGGGGCAAGCCGACGCCGTCGTCGGCGACGGCGACGGTGAGGCCGCCGTCGTCGCGGGGATAAGCCTCGACGCGGATTTCGCCCTGTCCATCGGGATAGGCGTACTTCATCGCATTGGTGACGAGTTCGTTGACGAAGAGACCCAGCGGGATCGCGAGGTCGGCCAGGATCGTCACGGCCTCGGCATGACAACGCAGGGCGTTGGCGCCCGCGCTGTCGGAGAGCTTTTCACACAGGGCGGCGAGGAAGCCGGCCAGATCGATCCGGGTGATGTCCGGCTGGCGCCAGAGCTGGTCGTGGACCTGCGCCACCGCCTCGACCCGGGCGCGGGCGTCGGAGAGCGCGCTCTTCACGTCCGCATTGTCAGTGCCGCGCACCTGCAGCGCCAGCAGTCCCGCCACCACCGCGAGGCTGTTCTTGACCCGGTGGCTCATCTCGCGGGTCAGCAGGTCCTGCCGTTCCAGCGCGACCTTGAGCTTGGCCTCCGAGCGCAGCCGCTCGATCGCGCTGCCGAGCAGGCTGGCGAAGCCCTGCATGAAGGCGATGTCGGCCTCGCCGAACACGCCCTCGCGGGTGTCGTCCACCTCCAGCACGCCGTAATGGCCGTCGCGGTTGGTGATCAGCACGTTCACCGCCCGGCGGATGCCGTGGTCGGCCATCAGGGCCGGCGTGCGGAAGCGAGTCTCGTTCTCCAGGTGGTTCGAGATCACCGGTCGGCCGGTCTTCAGCGCGTAGCCCGCGGGCGAGGCGAGGTCGGCGCCGACCACCGCCTTGCCGACGTTGTCCGGCTCCCATCCGACGCCGGCGCAGACGAGGAGCATGTCCTGCGCCGGCTTGTATTCGAGCGCCTTGCAGAACTGCGCCCCCATGCCCGCGGCGCAGAGTTCGGTCGCCCGCTGGAGCAGCGGCAACAGCTCGCTCGCCCGCAGCGCCTCGACGCCGAATTCGGAGAGGAGCACCTGCTGGCGCAGGCGGAGGTCGAGCGCTTCCGGCGGGGTCACGGTCATCGACAAATCGGCTCGGCCTCGGCGGTCAACGGACTTGCGCCCTCGCAAGGCGAGCGTGTCCGCATCCGGGCATACTCGCCTTAACCTACGATATCCCGCCGCAGGTCAAGCCGATTTGCCTGCGCGCCGATCAGGGCTTGGCGTCGACGAGCTTTTCCGCCCGCGCGGTCGCGGCTTCGCAGCCCTTGGCGTCGCCCTTGCCGTCGGCGGTGCGGGCCTCCTCCAGCGCGACCCTCGCCTGCTGGGCCTGATCACCCCCCTTGCCGGCCTCCGCCGACTTCTCGGGCGGGGCCTCGCGCTTGTCGGTCTGGCCGCCGGTGCCGGTCTGGCCCTCGCCCTCGCGATGGGCCGCGATGGTCTTGCTGCCGGTGGAGGCCGAGATCGCCTCGGTGGCCTGCGCCTTCACCCGCCCGTCGAGGGAGGCGATCTTGTCCGAGCAGGGCGAGGCGAGCGCCGGGCCGGCAAAGCTGAGCGCGAGGAACGGGAGGAGGCGGGCGGCGCGTGCGGCCTGCATCATGGAAACGGCTTCCTTAATCGCTGAAGACGATGGGGAAAGCCGCGAGCGGGCGTCCGGGTTGCGAGCCGAATCCGCCTTCAGGCCGCCTTGATGGTCGCCAGGAAGCCCGCGACCGTGGCGCCGAGCCGGTCGGACCGCCGCGAGAGTTCGGAGGCCGAGACCAGGACCTGCGCCGAGGCCGCCCCGGTCTGCCCGGCGATGTCGCGGACGGCGACGACGTTGCCGGCGACCGATTGCGTGGCGAGCGCCGCTTGGTTGACGTTGCGGACGATCTCGTTCGTGGCCGCGCCCTGCTCCTCCATCGCCGCCGCGACGCCGGTCGCGATGGTGCGCAACTCGACGATGGTCTGGCCGATCGCCCGGATGGCGGCCACCGCCTGATGGGTCTGGTCCTGGATGGCGCCGATCTGCTGCGAGATCGTCTGAGTGGCGCGGCTGGTTTGATCGGCCAGCGCCTTGACCTCCCCGGCCACCACGGCGAAGCCCCGTCCCGCCTCGCCCGCGCGGGCCGCCTCGATGGTGGCGTTCAGCGCCAGCAGGTTGGTCTGCCCGGCGATGGCCGAAATCATGCCGACCACGGCGCCGATGCGCTCGGTGCCCTCCGACAGGCTGCGGATGATCCCGTCGGTGCGCGCGGCGTCGGCGGCGGCCCGGTCCGAGATGCCCGACGAATGGGCGACCTGGGCGGCGATCTCCATGATCGAGGAGGCCATTTCCTCGCTGGCAGAGGCGACCGTCTGGACGTTGGCCGACATCTGCTCCGCCGCGCTCGCCACGCTCGCCGATTGCTCGGTCGTGACGGAGGCCGAGGCCGACATGCCGCGGGCGGTCGCCTCCATCTCGGCGGCGGCCGCCGTCAGCGCCCGGGTCAGGCCGGAGACCTCGCCCTCGAAGTCCCGCGTCGCCCGGTCGAGGGTCTGGGCGCGGCGCGTCTTGGCCTCGGTCGCGTCCGCGGCGGCGGCGGTGGCGTCGCGCTCCGCGACCATCGCCTCCTTGAACACCGACACGGCGCGCGCCATGGCGCCGATCTCGTCGCGGCGGCCGGCGCCGTCGATCGGCGCCGTGAGGTCGCCGCCCGCGAGCCGGCCCATCGTCGCGGTGATCCGGTCGAGGGGCCGCACCACGCCGCCCATCACGGTCACGACGCCGAGGCCGAGGCCGCCGCAGGCGAGCAGCAGACAGACGAGCAGCGCCACGCCCAGCCGGTCGGCCTTGACCTGCGAGCGGGTATGTTCCGCGCGAGCCTCGTCGAGCTGGAGCGTGGTGAGCTTCGACATGGCCTCGGTGATCTGCGGCATCCGCATCGTCAGGGTCTCGTGCGCCTCGGCGTGGGCGTCGAGCCGGCCGGCGGACAGATGCCCGGCGAGGTCGGCGACGATCTTGCCGTTGCGCGCGAGATGGCCGCCCATCACGTCGGCGAGCTTCCGTTCGTCCTCGGTCAGCGTCGTCGCAAGGAAGTCGCTCCAGGTCCGGCGCAGGTCGGCAAGGGCGCGCTCGATCGTCTGCGCCGCCGCCTTCGGGGCGCTCTGGCCCTCGACCGCGCCGCGGGACGTCTCGAGGATCTTGTCGGAAAGGTCGCGCATCGTCAGGAACTGGCTCAGCGGCACGAGCCGGTCGTCGTAGGTCGTCTTGAGGCTCGCATTGCTCCAGGCCAGGGCGAGGCCGCCGACGCCTGTGGAGACCAAGAGCAGCAGACCCATGAACGACAGCATGACGATCAGGCGGCTCTTGATCGTGACGGGCAACATCGAGGCGTTTCCTCGTTCTCGCGGGGCGGCGCTGCAATTTCGGATTTCGGTCGAAATCGAATCGAACCGGCGATGCGGTGGCCGCCCTTGCAATAAATTGCCAAACTTGAGGGCCCGTTAACGCAGTTACGCTCCCGCCTCCCCTGTCATCGCTTCGACCCGCTTTCGTATTCGCGAGCGGGTGCAGCGGGCGATGAATACAAGAACGCCCTCGGAAGCGGTCCGCCGAACCTCGTGCAAGGTTCGGCGGACCGCTTCCGAGGGCGCCTGTCGGGCTTACCCGACGAATCGGATGGGCCGATCCCGGCGGCGAGGTCGGGATCGGGGGGACGGATCAGCTGCTGAGCTGATCGCGCAGCGGCAGCTCGCGCACCCGGCGGCCGGTCGCGGCAAAGACCGCGTTGGCGATGGCCGGCGCCACCGGCGGCACGCCCGGCTCGCCGACGCCGCCGAGCGGGCCGTCGAAGGTTCCGGTCGGGACGAGATGCACGCGCACCACCTTCGGGGCGGCGTCGATGCGGGTGATCTCGTAGGTGTCGTAGTTCGACTGCTCGGTGCGGCCGTTCTTGAAGGTGATCTTGGAGGTGAGCGCGAGGCCCATCCCCATGATGACGGCGCCCTCCATCTGCGAGCGGATGCGCTCCGGGTTCACCTGCGGCCCGCAATCGACGGCGATGTCGATGGCGTGGACCTTCACCTGACCCCGGGCATCGACCTCCACCTCGGCCGCGACCGCGGTGTAGGTGACGAAGCTGTAATGGCCGGCGATGCCGAGGCCCCGGCCCTTCTCCAGCTTGCGGCCCCAGCCGGCGCCCTTGGCCACCGTCTCGATCACGTTGCGCAGGCGCCCGGTATCGACGGGGTAGCGCTTCGGGTCCTCGCCGTAGTTCCACACGTCGCCCATCTCGGTCGGATCGATCTTGCGGGCCGGGCCGATCAGGTCGAGCAGGTAATCCTTCGGGTCGCGGCCCGCCGCATGGGCGAGTTCGGCCACGAAGGATTGGATCGCGAAGGCGTGCGGGATGTTCGAGACCGAGCGGAACCAGCCGATCCGGGTGTGGGCGGCGGCTTCCGGGTTCTCCAGACGCACGTTCTTCAGGTCGAACGGGTTGTTGACGAGGCCCATGCCGAGCTCGAACGGCAGCTCGTGCTTGGGATCCGGCGCGAAGATCGAGCCGATCGTCGGTGCCACCGAGCGGTGCAGCCACGCCACCGGCATGCCCTTGTCGTCGAGGCCGGCTTCCAGACGCTCCACCGAGATGGTGTGGAAGTAGCTGTGCTGGATGTCGTCCTCGCGGGTCCAGACGAGCTTGACCGGCGCGCCGTCCACCGCCTGCGAGCAGAGTGCCGCCTCGACCACGTAATCGGGCTTCGACTTGCGACCGAAACCGCCGCCGAGCAGCGTCACGTTCACCCGCACCTTGTCGGCCGGGAGATTGAGGCGCTTCACGAGGCGGTCATGCGCCGCCTGCGGCCCTTGCGTGCAGGCCCAGGCCTCGCAGGCGCCGTCCTTGACGCAGGCGACCGCGGCCGGGTTCTCCATCGGCGCCTGGACGAGGTGGGGGACGAAGTACTCCGCCTCGATCTTGGTCTTGGCGGTCTTCATCGCCGCATCCACGTCACCAGAGACGCGGACCACCTTGCCGGGCTTGCGCGCGGCGGCCTCCAGCTCCTTGCGGAAGGCGTCGGTGTCGTAGTTCGCGTTCGGGCCGTCGTGCCAGGTGATCTTGAGCGCCTCGCGGCCCTTCATCGCCGCCCAGGTGTTCTTCGCCACCACCGCAATGCCGCCGAGCGGCATGAACTCGGAGGGGATCTCACCACCTTCGATTTTTACGGTTTTCACGACGCCGGGGACCTTGAGGGTCGCGGAGTCGTCATAGGACACGACTTTTCCGCCGTAGACCGCCGGACGGGCGACGACGGCGTACAGCATCCCGTCGAGCTTCACGTCGAGGGCGTAGATCGCCTTGCCCGTCGTGATGTCGTGGTTGTCGATGAGGCCGATCTTGCCCTTGCCGATATAGCGGAAGGCTTCCGGCTTCTTGAGCGACACGGTCTCGCGGGCCGGCACCGGCAGGGCGGCGGCGGCCTCGGCGACATCGCCGTAGCCGAGTGTGCGGCCCGACTTGGCGTGGGTGATGACGTGGTTCTCGGCCGTCACCTCGCCCGCCGGCACGCCCCACTGCTTGGCGGCGGCCTGGATCAGCATGAGCTTCGCCGCCGCGCCGACATGGCGGAAGTGCTGGAAGAAGTGGCGGAGCGAGCGCGAGCCGTCGGTGTCCTGGTTGCCGAAGCGCTGCTCGTCGCCCCAGGCCTGAACCACCTTCACCTTCGACCAGTCGGCCTCAAGCTCGTCGGCGACCGTGAAGGCGATCGAGGTGCGCACGCCGGTGCCCATCTCGGAGCGGTGGTTGGTCACCGTCACCGTGCCGTCCTTGGCGATGGCCACAAAAATCTTCGGGTCGTCCCGCCAGCCGTTCGGCATGCCGTCGGCGCCGAATTTCTTGGCCTTCTGCTCCTCGGTCTGGCCCTCGTCGGCCTTGGCCCGGTCGGAGAGCGAGAGGGCAAGCACGAGGGCGCCCATGCCGCCGAGGATGCCGCGGCGGCTGAAATTGTCGATGGCGACGGGGCCGGCGGCGTCCTTGGATGCGGCGCGTTCGGCCATCAGCTTCGCTTCGTGAATCACAGGCGCTCTCCCTTGTTGGCGGGCGCGTTACCGGCGGCCTGATGGATCGCGGCGCGGATGCGCGGATAGGTGCCGCAGCGGCAGATGTTGCCGCTCATGGTCTCGTCGATCTGCTGATCGGTGGGCTTGGGCGTGTCCTTCAGGAGCGCCGCCGCCTGCATGATCTGGCCGGTCTGGCAGTAACCGCACTGGGCGACGTTGAGATCGCGCCACGCCGACTGCACCGGGTGGTTGCCGTCGGGCGAGAGCCCTTCGATCGTAACGATCTCCTGGCCTTCGGCGCCGGAGACCGGGGTGATGCAGGCCCGCGCGGCGGTGCCGCCGATATGGACCGTGCAGGCGCCGCACTGGGCGATGCCGCAGCCGAACTTCGTGCCGGTGAGGCCGAGTTCGTCGCGCAGGTACCACAGCAACGGCATCTCGGGATCGCCGTCGAAGCTGCGTTCGGCTCCGTTGACCGTCAGTTTTATCATCGCTGCCATCTGCCGTTTCAGGATGAGGCGGCTCAGGCGGATGGGAATCCGCCCGAAGACCGATCGTGACTGTCCGTCCCCATGGGGTGCCGTAGCCGGACCGGTCCGGGCGCCGCTGAGCGGGCGGGCCGATGCCGTGGCGACCGGTTTGGCGCGGACCTCAGGAGGCGTCCGCCCGGCTCTTGATGTCAGGCTGCACCGGGACGAGCCCGGCCAGGGACCACGAACGGCCCCGCCTGCATGCATTATCTGGAATTAGTCAGAAGTAGCGCCCCTGACAATCGCGCACGACCGGTCTGCCGCGGCGGATCGGGCCCTTGAACGGTCTCGGGTGGTTCCGGAAGAGCGGTCTGTGCGATCGCGCACATGCGGGCGTGGTGGAGGAGCACCGGCCTCGCCGCAGCGCTCAGCTCCGGCGCCGGTCGGGATCGGCCTTGGCGGCTTCGGGAAGGTCGGCGTACCACTCGGCATAGGGCGTGTTGGCGATCATGCGGCGGTTGAGGTCGGGCGCGCCGTCGGTCCACCAGACCGGGCCGCGCTCGCCGAGCCCGTGCTTGGCGGCATCGACCGCGTCGCGGGCCGCGCGCAACGCCTCCGCCTCGCCGGAACGCTTGGCGGCGCGGACCCCGCGGCGGGCGTCCATCAGTTCCCGGATCAGCCGGTCGCGCCTCACGGGCTCCAAGTCCGGCCGGTGGCGCCGCCACAGCCGGCCGTGGACGACGATGTAGCGCCCGTCCGGGGTCTCCAGCACGCGCATGGCGCTCCCCATCAGGCGAAGTCGGCGAGGTCGTCGGCGATGGCGTCGGGGGCGGTGACCGAGGCGTGACCATCGGCCCAGCGACGGTACTCCGCCGAGCCGGCCGAGTGGGGATTCCTGTCCGCGCCCTCGTGGCGCTCGGCCGCCGCGCGGCCCTCGGCATAGACGGGGTCCTGCGTGACGTCCTGCGCGGTTCCCGGTCCCTCTTCGTTGGCGTCCATGGCCTGCCCTCCCGTTTGACCCGTCTCATCTACCGCTCGGCAGGGCCTCGGCGAGGGGCGCACAAACAAGGCTTTTGGGCCGGGCGGTGGAACCGGTGGGAGCGCGACGATTTCGTTCGGACGGAGTTCACCTGACACGCCGCACAGCTCGACGTGACGCCGACCCCACCAAGACACGGCCCCGAGGACGCCCGATGAGTCGCCTGGACGAACTGAAGAACGACCCCGCCTTCCGCCAAGCCGTCCTCGCGGTGCGCGGCGCGGCCAGCACGCTCAGCGGCCGGGCCATGACCCACGAGGAGGCCGAACTCCTCGTGAGTTTCGCGCTTGCGACCTTCGCCAATGCCGGAGGTTTGGGCGAGCCGAGCCTGTCGCGCCTGTCGCGCTTCGCCGGCAAGGTCGAGCCCGATGCCGGCATCGAGAGCATGATGCGGCACTGAACGGCGTGCGGCTCGCGTCGGCGCGTCGGCCTCACCCGAACGCGCCGACCTCGTGCTGGATGATCCCCGAAATCTCCCGCACCCGCTCGAACATCCGGCGGATCGGCCCGAACAGGGTGGTGTGCTCGGCCTCGTAGGTGCCGACATCGCGCGGGCCCGGCGGCTCGCCGAAGTTCAGGCCGAGCGTCGGGTCGGGCGCCACGGGATAGATCTCGTCCAGAATCTTCAGGCAGCCGTCGATGTCGAGGCGCAGGAAGCGCTCCATCAGCATCTCGCGGGTCAGCCCCGCCTGCGGCCGGAAGGCCGGGATGTGGGCGGCCAGGAACCAGATGCGGTGGACGAGCGCGAGGCGGATGGCGTGGAGCAGCGTCAGCCGCGCCGACATCACGGTCAGGTCCGGGGCCGCGGCCTGGAGGTGGAGCCAGTCGCGGGTCAGTCGGCCGAACAGGCGGCGCAGGTCGGGCGCGAGGCTCAGGCGTTCCAATGAGGCCGCCACCGTCATCAGCTCTTCGCGCCGTCCCTCGCGGCGGGTGCGGCGGGCGCGTTCCAGCCACACCGCCGGATCGAGGGTGTCGATATAGGCGCGCAGCACGTCGAGATCGCCGACGCTCGCCGCATGCTGCACCAGCCGGAAGGCGCGGGCGAAGCGGACCGAGCTGCCGCGCATGTGCCGGAAGGTCTCGGGCGCGCGGTGCGCCGCGCGGCCGACGCCGTGCAGCGAGTTCGCCAGGAAGCCGAGCTGCTGCAGGATCGCGTTGTTGGGGATCGCCCGCATCTGCCGCGGATGGGTGATCGTCGCGGGGCCGCCGGAATCCGACTGGCGGGCGACGGGCCGAGAGCCGGTGCGGTCGATCAGGCTCGGGCCGAAGGTGCCGAGCATCGCCGCGTAGCCGCGGTCGTCGACGAGCGCCTCCATGTCCTGGCGCACGGTGCGGAAGAACTCGGCGGCGAAGTCGCTCTCGTCGTAGATCGGGTCGGCGGCCGGGTTGGCGGCCTTGCCGTCGCTGAGCGCGTAACCTTCGAAGGCGTCGTCCTCGGTCAGCGCGTCGGCAAAGAGGTGCTCGGCGATGCGCGCCACCGAAGCGTCGGCGAGCGTGGGCGTGCCGAACATCAGGTAGCCGTCCGAGCCCTGGAAGCTCGATTCGAGCCGCACCTTGATCCCGGCCTCGGCATCGCGGCGGCGGGCATCCTCGGGCGCGAGGTAGGCGAGGCGGTCGCGCAAGCTCGTCGGATGGGCGCCGCGGCCGATCGACTCGCCGTGGGTGTCGAAGATGACGAGTTCGATGTCGGACAGCCCGTTCTGGGTCATCAGCTCGGTGATGCGCAGGCGCAGCCGCTCGATCCAGAAAGTCGCGGCGAGCTGGCCGACATAGCGCCCGGAATCCGAGTAGCCGAACTGCACCGAGAGCCGCCCGAGCCGCTTCAGGTGGGCACGCCAATGCGAATTGCGCAGCGCGTCGTCGAGGACGCGGATGCCCTGTTCGAGCGCGCTCGCGGTCTCGAACAGCGGGGTGATCTCCACCTTGTCCGAGATGCCATAATGGCGCGCGAGCCAGAGCGCGGCCAGCAACGTGTAGCCGGTCTCGGTCTCGGCGATGAGGAAGCGCACCGGATGGGTGCCGTCGACATGCTTGAGGATCTGCGTGATCGTCATCATCAACCGCGCGGCCGAGGCCCGCTCGGCGGCGAGCGCGCCGAAATCGACCGGCACCGGGCGCACGTCGTTCAGGAGCGTGTTGATCGCGGCCAGATGCGAGCGGCGCTGCGCGGCGTCGGTCGGCTCGCCTTCGAGATCGATGACGCGGCGCACGGCGTTGTGGATCTGGCTGGCGTTGAGCCGGAAATGCGGCAGCGCGTTCGACAGGCCGTGCGCGGCGACGCCGGAGCGCAGCACCGCGATGGCGCGGCGATCCACGTCGGAGGTCGCGGAACCGATGGCCGAGGCGAGCCCGGCCAGCAGCGGCCCGGCATCGGTCTGCGCCCGCTCGCGCTCGATGATGAGGGCGAGCGCGAAGCGGTGGACGGTTTCGAGCGAGGGTTTGGTGCCGAGCAGCGGCGCACCCGCGAGCTGGCGCTCGACCGCGGCGCGGGCGCCCTGGACGAGGTCGCGCACCACGCCGGTCGCGGGCACCTCGGGCAGGTCGCGCAGGATGCGGTCGAACTGCATCCGCTTCGAGATGAGGCGGTAGCGCAACGTGTCCCACCAGCCGATATCGGTGCGCCCGTCGGTGTCGCAGCCGACCCAGCTCGCGATGGCGAGCGGCTTCGGGACCAGCTCGGTCCAGCGATCGGGCCAGCGCCCTCGTGCGGCCTCCAGCAGGGCGTCGTTGAAGGCGTCGATGGCCGCGCGGCCGTTGTTGGCGGCGACGCAGGCCTGCTCGAACTCGTCGTCCAGGCTGATGCCCGGATCGGGCCGGCTGGAACGGGCGGCGGCCTCGCCGAGGATCGGCGCGCGGGCGCCCTCTTCCGGCAGCGAGGCGGCGCGCGCGATCATCTCGGCGACCGCGCGCGGCATGCCGAAGGTCGGGTGCGCGGTGAACACCGCGGCGAAGCCCGTGCGGCCGACGCGCTCGCGAAACACGTCGAAATCGGAGGCGCCGCGGGGCACCGCCGCGACGAGCCGCCCGGCGAGGTCGGCGAGCGTGCCCGCCTCCTCGCCCTTCTCTTCGCCGTCGAGCCCGACATAGCGGCGCAGCCGCGCCGTCCGCTCGGTGAGGGCCCGGCGGCGGAGCGTGGCGAGCAGCGCGTCGAGATCGCTCTCGCCGATCTCCTCGCGGTCGAGGCGGCGGGTGATCGCCAGCGTCACCGCGAGCACGGGATTGCGAAAAGGATCCTCGCTCGCCTGCTCGCGGCTCCTGGCCACGAGGTCGAGGAGCGTGCGTTCGAGGTCGGCGCCGGGTAGGCCGAGGGTCTGCGGCGCCCCCTCCTTCGCGTCGAGCGCGGACGAGCCGGAATGGTGGTCTTCGAGCGGCATCGAGCATCCCTGACGTGAGCGGCCGGCGACGTTAAGCCCGCGCAGCCGGTTCTCACCGATCGGGTCGGCGACGCAAGGACCGTTCCCGAGTTTTCGGGCGGCGTTCTCGGCGCGCGGCATTGAGCGGGGTGCATGGCGGGCCGATCCGGTCTAGGGTCGGCTGCGTATGGAAAATCTGGTTGTCCTGGCCGCTGTCGCGGCGACCTTGATCGGCTGCGTCCTCATGGCGGGGCTGTTCTGGGCTGGGCGCCGCACGCGGCTGATGCTGCCGCAGGAAGAGGACTGGGCCGACGACGAGGCGGGCACGATCCGCAAGCTGACGCCCGACAGCCAGAGCCCGATCGACCGCAACGCGGCGGTGCTGGATGTGAAGGCACTCGACCAAGCCCCGGAGCTCGCGGCGATCGACTTCAAGACCATCGACGCCCGCACGCTCGACGCCGAACTGAACCGCCTGATGGACCGCGCCCGCTCGGCCGAGCCGGAGCAGGCCGGTCCCCGGAGACAGGCCGGATGAGGATGCGCCGTCTCGTTTCCGCCGCCGGCCTGATGCTGCTGGCAGTTTGGGCTTGCCCGGCTGCGGCGCAGGACGCCGAGCCCGCCCCGGAGGCGCCCGCCGAGGCCGCGCCCGCGCCGCGAAAGGTGAAGCCGCGCCCGAAGCCGAAGCCCAAACCCGCTGAAAAGGCCGCCGAGAAGCCGGTGGAGGAGAAGCCCGCCACTGATGCCGCGCCGTCGAACCCGGCCGTCCCGCTGGCGCCGGCCCCGTCTGGGCTGGCGCTCTCCGCCGCGCCGTCGGTCGTCTGCGAGAAGGGCGAGGCGGTGCGCTTTGAGGGCAACGCGAATACCGGCAAGGCTCCGGGCGCCATCGAGCTGTGGGTGACGCGCTCGGGCCTCATCACCATCGACAACCCCCTGCGCCCGCTCACCCCGGACACGACCCGCGTGCTGCAGGTGGTGATCGGCGGGAAGGTCGCCACCGCCTACGGGCCGGACCTCGGGTCGCTGCGCCGCGGTGCCGGGCCGGCGGTGCTGGAGGGCGTGATCGGCGGCGCGATCCGCTGGGACGCGTCGCTGATCGCTCTGCCCGACGCGTTGCCGATCCTGTCGGATTCCGGCGACATCCTGGCGGCCTTCAGCTTCCGCGCCTGCGGCACGGCGCCGGCGGCCAGGACCCTAGCTGCGCCGAAACCCCGCCGCACCGCGCCCCCGGCCGACGCACCCGCACCCGAGGCGTCCAAGGAGACGGCAAAAGACATCCGCCCGGCGCGTCGGGCCGAGCCGCGCCCCGAGGCCGTGCCCCGGCCAGCCGTTCCCCTGCCGCAGGGGGCGATTCCCTGACGAAGGACGAGACATGGCCGACAGCCTGACCGCGACCCAGGTGATCGACGCGTTGGGGCTGACGCCTCACCCCGAAGGCGGCCATTACCGCGAGACCTTTCGCGATCCCCGCGCGGTCGAGGGCCGCTCGGTCGGCACCGCGATCTACTACCTGCTCGGGGTCGGCGAGACTTCGGCGTGGCACCGCGTCGATGCTGCCGAGATCTGGCTGTGGCACGCGGGCGCGCCGATGGTGATCACGCTCAGCCCCAACGGCCACGACGCCTCGGCCCACCATCTCGGCCCCGACCTGCTGCGCGGCCAGCGCCCGCAGATCGTGGTGCCGGCCGGTCACTGGCAGACCGCCACCAGCCTCGGCGCTTGGACGCTGGTGAGCTGCACCGTCTCCCCCGGCTTCGACTTTTCCGGCTTCGAGATGGCCCCGCCGGACTGGCGCCCGACGCCGCGGCGGTGAGGTTCCATCGGGAGCGGCACGCCGGAGCGGGTCACCCCGAGATCGGCGAGTAGCGTATCGTCGAGTTGCGTCAGGGCACCGTCGGCACAGGTCTGAACGCGTTCGCCACGGCGTCGCGCAAGGCCGGCTGCCAAAAGCCGCGCCATCGTCTCGATCCATCCGATCATGTTTGTCTCCTTCTCCGTCGGAGAAGGATGGCCGCCGTCATGCGTTGAGTCGAACGAATTGATCTCAACGAAGCGATGAGCGATGCTCACAGCAATCCATGAGGATCGCGCCGTGAGCACGCCACACCCTGCCCCGCTCGACCTCGATCTGGTCCGCACCTTCGTGACGATCTGCGAGACCGGTAACTTCTCGCGTGCCGCCGAGCGGGTCGGGCGCACACCCTCGGCGGTCAGCCTTCAGGTGAAGCGGCTGGAGGAACGTCTGGGTCGCGCCCTGTTCCTGCGCCGCCCCCGCACCATCGTACCGACCGCGGACGGCGAGGCGCTGCTGGGGCTCGGCCGGCGCCTGCTCGCGGTGAACGACGAGGTAGTGGCCTTCTTCGATGCGCCGCCGATGGAGGGACGCGTCCGCTTCGGCGCGCCCAACGATTCCGGCCTGTTCGCCCTGCCGACGATGCTGCGCCGCTTCGCCGTCACCCATCCGCAGGTTCAGGTGGATGTGCGGCTCGACGCCAGCGCGGCGTTGCGGGAGGCCTGCCGGGAGGGCGCCCTCGACCTCATCCTCTATACCGGCACCGCCGGAGCGAACCGCGAGGCCACCGTGGTCCAGGCGGAGGATCTGGTCTGGGTCGGCCTCGAAGGCGGGCTGGCCGAGGCGCGCCGGCCCCTGCCGCTGGCGCTCTGCAACAGCGGCTGCGCGTGGCGGGCGGCGGCGCTCGACGCTCTCGACGGGGCGGGCATCCCCTACCGGATCGCCTATTCGAGCGAGCATTGCCAGGGCCAGATCGCGGCGGTGGAGGCCGACCTCGCCGTCGCCCCCCTGCCGATGAACGTCGCGCGCCGACCGTTCCGCCGCCTGACCGATCTGCCGCCCCTCGGCGGTTACGACGTGCTGCTGCGCCTGAGGGACGGCGCCGGCCCGGCGGCCAAGGCGCTCGCCGGCCATGTGGCCGCAAGTGTCCGCGAGGTGTCGGGCAGCGGCGGGCGCCTGTTCGCCTGACGTGACCCTTACGGCGTCACGCTCTTCAGATCGTCACGATGATCTTCCCGAAGACCTTTCGCGATTCCAGCCGCTCCAGTCCCTGGGCGAAATCCGCCAGCGGCAGCACCGTGTCGATCACCGGCGTCAGGCCAGTCGCCATCTTGTCGAGGCTGTCGCGCATGTTGGCCAGCCGGCAGCCGAACGAGCCGAAGATGCGGTATTGCTGCTGGAACAGCTGCATCAGGTTCATCTGGGTCGAGACGCCCGAGGTCGAGCCGCAGGTGACGAGGCGCCCGCCGCGCTTGAGACAGAGCAGCGAGCCGTTCCACGTCTCGGCGCCGACATGCTCGAACACCACGTCCACGCCCTTGCGCTTGGTCAGCCGCCGCACCTCGCCCTCGAACCGCTCCTCGCGGTAGTTGACGACGTGGTCGGCGCCGAGTGCGCGGGCCTTCTCGCCCTTCGCGTCGTCGCCCACCGTCGTGTAGACGGTGCAGCCGATGGCCTTCGCCATCTTGATCGCCGCGGTGCCGATGCCGGAGCCGCCGGCATGGACGAGGATCGACTCGCCGGGCTCCAGCCGCGCGTTGTCGAACAGCATGTGCTGGACGGTGCCGAAGGCGATGCCGGCACACGCCGCCTGCACCGCCTCGACGTTCGGGGGCACCTTCACCACGAGCCGGGCCGGCATGTTGACCAGTTCCCGGCTGAACCCGTCGAGATGGAAGCCCATCACGCCGGAGACGTCCTCGCAGAGGTTGTCGCGGCCTTGCGAGCAGGCGCGGCATTTTCCGCAGGTCATGGCGCCGTAGGGCACGACCGGATCGCCGACCTTCAGGCCCTCGACGCCGTCGCCCAGAGCGGCGATCTCGCCCGCGGCCTCGGCGCCGACGGTGAGCGGCAGCTTGCGCTTGGCGAACGCCATGCCGCGAAAGCCCCACACGTCGATGAAGTTCAGGCCGACCGCGCGGATGCGGATCTGCACCTCGCCGGGGCCCGGCGCGGGCGGCGGCTCGACCTCGGTCAGGCGCAAGTCGCGGTCGCCGAACAGCTGGAGGGCTTGCATCAGGGTCGATCTCGTCTGCCGTCGATGGTCCCGGCGGACCGGTCGGTGGGCTTATCCTTCGAAACCGGTCCCGGCTCAATCCGTTGGGCTCCGGCCGTTCGACCGGTCGCCGACGACAACGACGGGCCTCCCAGCCGGACGCGCCTCTATTGCAGCGCAAAAGTGGATCGCACGCAGATTGTACGTTTGCGTACATTATCGCTGGACTTGAAACATCGATCCGAAAGTAACGTCAGCGCGGAAACGAAACAGAGCACGGCCGGTTTTCCGTGCGATCTTCACGTCGGTTCGATAAAAGCGGCTGGGTCCGATTTCTTTGAGGTTGACACCGAAGCGATTCGGGAAAGCGACGGATACGGCATGTCGGCGGGGCGATGTGAGACGAGATGACGGGCTGGCCTCACGGCTCCGGCGAGATGGCCGAGCGCATCCGTACGTTTGACTGGTCGTCCACACCCCTCGGGCCGTCCGCGCATTGGCCGCAGAGCCTGAAGACGACCATCGATCTGATGATCGGCTCGCCGCAATTCACGATCCTCGTCTGGGGCTCGGCCCTGACGATGTTCTACAACGACACCGGCGCCTTCTTCCTGGGCAAGCGCCATCCGGCGCTCGGGCGCAGCTTCCCCGAGATCTGGCAGGGCCAGGGGATCGAGGCCATGATCGCCGCCACGCTGGGCGGCCGCCCGATCCACTACACCGACCAGTATTTCGAAACGCCCAGCCGGCCCGGCCATCCGTTCGGCTGGTTCACCGGAAGCTGGACGCCGCTCAGGGACGAGAGCGGCGGCGTCGTCGGCGTCTACATCACCGGCTTCGAGACGACCGAACGCGTCCTCGCCGAGCGGGCGTTGCACGGTCGCGAGACGCAACAGGCCTTTCTCCTGAAGCTGTCCGACGGGTTGCGCCCCCTCGACGATCCGGGCTCGATCCTAGGCGAAGCCTGTCGGCTCCTCGGCGACCATCTGGGGGCGGACCACACCTATTTCCTCGAAATCCGCGAGTCCGACGGCGTCTCGGTCGTCGAGCAGGACCATGTCCGCGGCGCCCTGCCGTCCTTCGTCGGCACCCACGCCCTGTCGGTCCTGCCGTCGCTCGTCCCGCTCTACCGGACGGGGCGGCCGGTCGTCGTGGCCGACACGACATCCGCGGAGCTGATCCCGGAATGCGAGCGCGCCATCCTCGCCGCCGCCGGACGGGGCGCCTGGATCGCGATACCTTTGGTCAAGCGCGGCGAACTCGTGGGAGCCCTGACCGTCGTCCAGACCCGGCCCCGTGCCTGGAGCGAGGCGGAGATCGCCCTCGTCGCCGAGACCGGGGAGCGCATCTGGGCGGCGATCGAGTGTTCGCGGGCGGAGCGGCAGGCCCGCGAGGCGGAGGCCCGGCTCCGCACGATGGCCGATACCGCGCCGGTGCTGATCTGGGATACGGATCCGACCGGCAACGTCTACGTCAACGAGTTCTACCTTGTCTTCTTCGGCACCACCCTCGAGAGCGTGGTGAAGGATGGCTGGGAACGCTTCGTCCATCCCGACGACCGCGAAGGGTATGCCGCAGCCTACCGCGATGCCTTCGCTCGGCGCCGGGCCCTTCTCTACGAGGCGCGGGTGATCCGGGCCGACGGACAGCCGCGCTGGATGACGCATTCCGGGCGGCCACTCGGCAAGGATCGGTTCGTCGGCATCTCGATCGACATCACCGAGCGGCGCGAGGCGGAGGAAAGCCTGACGCGCAACAACAGGGTCCTGCGGGGGATCAACCGGATCTTCAGCGCCACCCTGGGCGCTGCGTCCGTCGAGGAACTCGCCCACATCGCCCTCGACGTGGCGGCCGACCTCACCGAGAGCCCCGCCGGCCTCATTGCAACGCTCGACGCCCACACCGACCGGCTCACGACCCTCGCGACGGTCGACAGGGCGGAGCCGGGCGAGGCAGCGGCCCTCGAACGCGCCGTCCGCCGCGAGCACGATCCGGCGATGCGTGGGCTCGAACCCGGAGTCGGCTCGGCCCCCGATGCGATCCTCAGCGTGCCGCTGGCGGAGGGCGAGACGGTGGTCGGCGTGATCGGGCTCGCGGGCCGTCCCGGCGGCTACCGGCCAGAGGACCGGGAGGCGGCCGAAGCGCTCGCTCCGGCGATCCGCCACGCGCTCCTGAGCAAGCGCGGCGACTTACGCCTGCGCGAGAGCGAGGCGCGCTTCCGCCAGTTCGCGCAGGCCTCCTCCGACGTCCTGTGGATCACCGACGCGGAGACCTTCGCCTCCGAATTCGTCAGCCCGGCGCTGCGGGCGATCTACGGCATGTCCGAGACGGAGGTCCTGGGCGATGCCCGGCTCTGGGCCGCCCACATCGTGCCCGAGGACCGGGCGCGGACCTTCGCCGAGATGGAGCGGGTGCGCGGCGGCGAGGCGGTGGTCTACGAGTTCCGCATCCTGCGGCCCTCGGACGGGTCGTTCCGCTGCATCCGCAACCACGGCTTCCCGCTGTTCGACGAGGACGGCCGGGTGCGGCGCATCGGCGGCATCACCAGCGACGTGACCGAGATGCGCCAGGCCGAGCACCATCAGCGGGTGCTCCTGGCCGAGTTGCAGCACCGGGTGCGCAACATCATGGCATTGATCCGCTCCATCGTGATGCGCTCCGGCGAGCGGGCCGAGAGCGTGGCCGCCTATGCCGACCTCGTCGGTGCGCGCCTCGTGACGCTCGCCCGCGTCCAGAGCCGCCTCACCCGCGCGGCCGATGCGGGCGTGGCGATCGCGGCGATCCTGCGCGACGAGCTCGGTGCCCAGGCCGAGAACGACGACCAGTACGATCTCGCCGGCCCCGCGATCGAGCTGGCGCCCAAGGCCGCCGAGGTGCTGACGCTCGCGGTCCACGAACTCACCACCAACGCTATCAAACACGGGGCGCTCTCGAACCGGCGCGGCCGGGTCTCGGTGCGCTGGCGCCGGACCGACCGCCGGGACGGCCCGTGGCTGAGCTTCCTCTGGATCGAGTGCGGCGGCCCGGCCCCGGCCCCGGACGCGCAGAGCCGCCGCGGCTTCGGCAGCGAGTTGATCGAGGGGATGATCCCGTACGAGCTGAGCGGGCGCGGCCGGATCGAGCTGACGCCCGGCGGCGCCCGCTGCCTCCTCGACTTCCCGCTCACGGCCGGCGCCAGCATCCTGGAGACGCAGGCGCCGCAGCTCTCGACCGTGTTCGGCGGCAGCCTCGACCTGCGCGGCCAGGCCGATCTCGGCGGCCAGCGCATTCTGGTCGCCGAGGACGAGTTCTACCTCGCGGGCGACACCGCGCGGGCGTTCGAGGCCGTCGGCGCCACGGTGCTCGGACCCTATGCCGGTGAGGCGGCGGCCCTCGACGGCCTCGGCCACGCGGCGCCGACCGGCGCGGTCGTCGACATCGATCTCGGCGGCCGGGTCTCCTTCGCCCTGCCCCGCGCACTCGCCGCCCGCGGCGTGCCGTTCGCGTTCGTCACGGGCCACGAGGCTCTGGCGCTGCCGCCGGACCTCGCCGAGGTGCCGCGGCTGGTGAAGCCGGTGGAGCTGCGCCGGGTCGTCGCCACCCTGGCGCAGTTGATTGGCGTCGCCTCGGCCAGAGCGCTTTCCGACGAAGTGGATACCGGTTCGTCGAAAGAAGGCGCGGCAAAACAGGAACCTGAAGACGTGATCCGACCCAACGCGGTCGGGCACGGCTTTAGAGCATCGTCCTAGATATGGGATCCAGGACGATGCTCTATGCTTTTGTGCCGCATCGTCTTTTTCCGAAAGCCGGAAACCACCTTTCGGGACGATGCTCTAATCCGGCGTGAGGTAGCGCCGCCGCGCCCAGCCGACGGTGCGGCCGAACTTGACGCGGCACCATGTCAGCCCGCTCGGCGTGTCGTTGGTGCAGCCGAAGCCGACGACGCGGCGGCCGACCGGGATCTGGCCGAGGGCCGGGGCGGCGCCGTCCGGCGTCTCGCGGATCGTCAGGCTGTCGTCCCGTGGCAGCCCCTCGACGCGGAACGGCTCGGCGGCTCCCGCCGGATGCGCCGCGGCGAGGAGAACGAGCCCGGCGAGGGCGGACGGCGGACGAAAGCGCATGATCAGGTTCGGTGGATGCCCATCATCGCGGTCAGGCCGCCATCGACGGGCAGCACCGCCCCGGTGATGTAGGCACCCCCCTCCCCGATCAGGAAGGCCGCGAGCGCCGCAACCTCGTCCGGCGCGGCGAAACGCCCGAGGGGGATCTGGCGCTCGATGCCTGCGCGGTGGGCGGCGTAGGCGGCCAGCATCTCGGTGTCGATGAAGCCCGGCGCGATCACGTTGACCGTCACACCGCGCTTGGCCGATTCGATCGCCAGCGTGCGGCAATAGGCGATCAGGGCGCCCTTGGTGGCGGCGTAGGCCGCGTTGCCGGCATTCGCCTGGAGCGCGGCGACGGAGCCGATGGCGACGATGCGCCCGGCACGCGCCCGGATCATGCCGCGCACCAGCGCCTTGGCGATCCGGGTCAGCGACCAGAAGTTGACCTGCATCGCCTCCTCGGCGCGGTCCCGGTCGAGCATCGCCGCGAGCGCGTCCGCCGACTGGCCGGCATTGTGGACGTAGCCGTAGAAGCCCTCCCCCTCGACCGCATCGCAGAAGGCCTCGATCGCCGTCCGGTCGGACAGGTCGAGGGAACGCGCGGCGAAGGTGCGCTCGGGATGCGCCTGCGCCAGCTCGGCGGCCAACGCCTCGGCCTTCGCGGCGGACGTGCGGTAGGTGAAGGTGACGTCGTGGCCGGCGCGGGCGAGCGCGCGGACGGTCGCGGCGCCGAGGCCGGAGGCGCCGCCGACGACGAGGACGGGGCGGCTCACGGCTCGTCTCCCAGAACCAGGCAGGTGTTCTGACCGCCGAAGCCGAACGAGTTCGACAGCACCCGCGACACCCGAACGTCGCGGGTCCGATCGACCACGTCGAGCATCAGCGCCGGGTCCGGCACGGCGTAGTTGATCGTCGGCGGGATGCGCCCGTTCTGGATCGTCAGGAGCGAGACCACCGCCTCGATGGCGCCCGCCGCCGTCAGGGTGTGGCCGATCATCGACTTGTTCGACGAGATCGGCAGCCGCGCCACCCGCTCGCCGAACACGGCAGAGCAGCCCAGCGCCTCCATCTTGTCGTTCTCCGGCGTCGACGTGCCGTGGGCGTTGACGTGATCGATCGCCTCCGGCTCGACGCCCGCGTCGTCGAGCGCCGCGCGCATCGCCGCGATCACCGGCGCGCCGTCGGGGCTGGAGCGGGTGCGGTGGAAGCCGTCGCCCTTCTCGCCGCAGCCGAGTACGTAGCCGAGGATGTTTGCCCCACGCGCCCTCGCAGATTCCGCGCTTTCCAGCACCAAGGCGGCGGCGCCCTCGCCCATGACGAAGCCGTCGCGATTCTTCGAGAACGGCTTGGAGGCGGTCTCCGGCGAGTCGTTCTGGGTCGAGAGCGCGGAGAGCAGCGAGAAGCGGATCAGCGATTCCGGGTTCACCGAGCCGTCGGTGCCGATGCAGAGCGCGGCCTCCATTTCGCCCCGGCGGATCGCCTCGACGCCGAGTTGGATCGCGGTGGCGCCCGACGAGCAGGCGGTCGAGAGCGAGATCGGCGAGCCCTTCGTGCCGAAGCGGTCGGCGAGCCGGTCGGCGACGGTGCCGAAGATGAACAGGTCGTGCCACGCGTCGAACCGGCGGCTCGCCGCCGCCCGCTGCAGCTCGGAATAGGTGATCGCCCCCTCGTTCGAGCCCGCGGCGGCCGCCAGCGCCTCGCGTTGGGGCCACTCCATCTCGACCGGCGGAACCGCCACGAACAGCGCGCCGGGGAACGACGCGCCGATCCCGGACTGCGCCACGGCTTCTTCGGCCGCGACGGTGGCGAAGCGCTCGGACAGCAGCGGGGCCACCAGCGGATCGGTGTCGAGGAAATCGACGGTGCCGGCGATGCGGGTGCGCAGGCCCTCCGTCGGGAAGCGGCGGATGGCCCGGATGCCGGAGCGGCCGGCGGTGAGCGCGTCCCAGTTCTCGGACGCCCCCTGCCCGAGCGAGGTGACGATGCCGAGGCCGGTCACCGCGACGAGGGGGCGGCCTTGCGCGTCATGGGTGGACGAGGAGCGGGATTCTGCCATCCGGGCCTTCAATCAGATTTTCGCCGCGTCGGCATCCCCGCCATTCAGGCGGCCAGCACGCGGATCACGCCCTCGCCCCGGCGATGGCCGACCGAGGTCACCGCGACCTCACCCGCCGAACCGGCGGCGCAGAGGGCCGCGGCGAGCGCCGCGCCGAACGGCGCCACCACCTCCATCGGATGGCCGACGAGGTCGCCGGTGGCGCGGATGTCCGCACTGGGAAACGCCGCACGGATGCCGGCCAACTCTTCTGCCGCGAGGTCGGCGATGCCGGTGGCGCCGGACAGCACCACGTCCGGCCGCGCGACGCCCGCCTCGCCGATCAGCCGGGTCAGGCTCGCGGAGACGGTGCCGGGCGCACGCGCCACGCGGTCGTTGGCGACCGGCATCAGCCGGGCGAGCGCCTTGGCGCCGCGGGCCGCCGCATGCTCGGCCGCCTCCAGCACGAGGAAGGCCGCGGCACTCCCCAGCACGAAGCCGCCGTTGTCCTCGTTGCGCTCGAAGACCGGGCGGTAGACCGGCTTCGCGAGAAAGCCGCCCAATTCGTGGACGACCATCACGTCCGGCCGCTCGGCGTTGTAGGACGAGCCGACCATGATCGTGTCGATCTGCCCCGAGGCGACGCGGGCGTGGGCGATGCGCAGGGCATCGACCCCGCAGGCCTCCTCGCCCATGAAGGTGCGCGAGGCCCCCGTGACGCCGTGGACGATGCTGATGTTGCCGGCGAGTAGGTTCGAGAGCTGCGCCAGGAACAGCGTCGGCCGCAGGTCGTTCAGCAGCCGCTCGTTGAGGAAGGCGCCCGGATTGCCGGCGCCGCGCAGTCCCGACAGGATCGCCCCGTCGACCGCGTAGTCGCGCTCGCCCCCGCCCGCCGCGACGACGAGTTGGAGCGCGGCCTTGAACGCCGCATCCCCCTTCACCCCCGCCGAGTCGAGCGCGAGCCCGGCGGCGTAGACGCCGAGCCGCTGCCACGGCTCCATCTGCCGCTGATCGGATTTCTTCGGGATCTGCGTGTCGAGCGTCAGCGGCGCGACCGGGTGCACCGGGTACGGCGCGAAGGTCTCGGCATCGGTCCGCGGCGGCGCCCCGGAGGCGAAGGCGGACAGATGCGCCTCGATCCCCTCGCCCGCGCAGGAGACGAGGCCGATGCCGGTGACGACGACGTCACGCTTCATTCCGCGGTCCCGTCGATGAGGCCGATCTTCCGGGCGCGCTCGCGCATCGGCGCGTCGAGCCCGGCCGGGAACGGCATGGTGCGGAAGCGCAGTTCCGCGTCGCAGAGCGCCTTGCCCTCGTGGCGGATGGCGGCCCTGGTCACGGCGTAGCCCGAGCCGTCGTGCTCCAGGCTCGCCGTGATGTCGAGGGCGGCGCCGGGGCCGACGAAGGAGCGGAACCGCGCCTTGTCCACCGCCATCAGGAACGGCATCTGCGCGAAATCGAGATGCGCTAGCACGAGATAGCCCGAGGCTTGCGCCATGGTCTCGGTCAGCAGCACGCCCGGCACCAGCGGGTGGCCGGGGAAATGCCCCTCGAAGACGGGGCTTGCGTCGGGCACCAGGGCCCGCGCCTCGATGCGACCGGCGGCGCGGTCGAGCCGCACCACGGAATCGATCATCTCGAAATATTCGAGCCGCATGGCGGGCGTCCCGCGCTCAGGCCTTGGCGGCCTTCTCGGCGACGAGACCGTCGATGCGCGCGCAGAGGTTCTTGAGGACGAAGTACTCCTCGGCCGGCACCTTCCCCTCGTTCACTTCCTGGGTCCAACGCTCCAGCGGCAGCTTGATGCCGAACGCCTTGTCGACCGCGAACGCGATGTCGAGGAAGGCGAGCGAGTCGATGCCGAGATCGTCGATGGCGTGGCTCTCGGGCGTGATCTTGTCGCGCGGGATGTCCGCCGTCTCGGCGATGATGTCCGCGACGCGGTCGAAGGTGGCGGTCTCGTTCGACATGGAGGCTGGCCGCTTTCTCGTTCTCGTGTCCGGCGTCGCCGACCCATCGCGCGGCACGCCCCCACGGCGCCCGACCCGGTCGGCGGCTTCACGCGTCGCCGCCGGTTCCCGATGACGCTCTTGAAAAGATCGCGACCCTTTACACGAACCAGCCGAGGCCGGGCAACCTTGGTGTCTTCGAAGCTTGGCCTCAAGCGCCGGCGGCCGCGTCCGCGACCTCAGGCTTCTCGCTCCGCTGTGCGCCTCGGCTCCTGCCGAGGCCCACTCCGCGGGGCGCTCTTCGCGCCCGGCCATGCGGCCGTTCCTTCTGCAAGCGACGGTCTCAGGCAATGAGCTAACTCGCCGGCATCGAGTCACTCCAACCCGTCATCGCGAGGCGATCGGCCGGAAACGGCGTCAGGTCGCGTGCGCCAGCGCCCGCGGCTCGGTGCGGGGGCGTTCGCGCGTGGGGCGGCGGGGTTCGGCGGCCATGGCGCGCTTGCGCTCGGGGCTGCGGGGCCGCACCAGATCGCCCAGCGCGACGAAGCCGTCGTTCTTGCGCTGGCCGGGATCGTAGAGGCCGAAGCCGACGGCGAAGGAGCGGGCTAACTCCGCGTCGGGGGCGATGCCGTAGCGGTCGAGCGCGGCGAGGAACGAGCGGCGGAAGCCGGTCGGCGCGCACCATGCCTTCTCGGCGAGCTGCATCGGCCACGTCCACAGCCCGTCGCCCCGGCGGTAATCGATCTCCTCGCGGGCGATGAGATAACCGGTGCCCTTGTGCTCCAGCCCGTCCTCGCGCAGGCGCCAATCGGGATCGACGCTCGGGCGCGCAGGGGCGGGCCGCACCGCATCCTCGGTCCGCTCAAAGGTATCGTCGTCGAAGCCGATCTCGAGCATGGGAACCTCCTGCCTGGGCGCCGCCGCTAAGGGGGCGAATCGGGTCTGGAACGTTCCATGAACAGTGGCCCCGCGCACCGACGCGGTCAAGGGCTTGTTCGCAATTTGTTCCAATTGTCCGCTCGACAGGCACGCCGGGATCGGGGCAGCCGCGCACAGGAATGCCGGGCCGGCGCGGAAGAAAAACGATCGAAGTCCCCTTGCCGAAGCGCCGGGCGATCGGTTTCGTCCTACCGTATCGGCATGACGAACCCATCCTCGGGCGGCCCATCGGACATGATTGCGGCCGAACGATCGCCTCAATCATGGGATTTGCCTCGTCGGATCTTTTAAGGCCTCGGGCCTACGCTGCCGTATCGCCCGATTCGGCGACGGTCCCCGCAGGTTTCCCGCCCTGGTCCCATGCCCGATCTGCCGGACACCCAGACCCTGCGCCTGTGCAGCATGCTGGCGAGCTTCGCCTTCTTCGGCGTGTTTTCCGGGCTTTGGCTGGGACGGCGCGAGGCGACGTACTTCCTGCATTGGGCGGCCAGCTCGCTGCTCTACAGTTTCGTCCTCCTGAGCTTCGACGATTCGGCTCACACGCCGCTCATCGGTGGCGTCCTCTTTGCCCTGCTCTCGGCGAGCAATCTGCTGGTGGCGACGGGCGCACGCCGCTTCGACGGACAGGCGCCGTTTCCGGCCTGGCTGCTCTGGCCGATGCTGGTTTCCGGCGTCGGCTACGGCGGGCTCGCCCAGCTGTTCGGCCCCGAGAGCGCTGCCGCCCGGATCGGCGGCACCTGCGGCAGCATGGTGACGATGAGCGTCGTCGGCGGCCTCTTCCTCTTCGGGGCTCGGCGGGGGCCGTATCTGGGGCGTCGCATCGCCGGGGCCGCGCTCCTGGGCTACCTCCCCTGTCTCGCGGCGGCGATCGTGGCGGAAGCCTTCGGCCACGCCGCCGTGAACATGGCGGCGCTGATCCCGATGGTCGCCGACCAAGTTCTGCTCCCCGTGCTCAATCTCGGCCTCCTCGCCATGCCGGGCGAGCGGGCACAGGCGCATCTCCGCGAGGCGGCTCTGCGCGATCCGCTGACCGGCGCCTGGAACCGGGCCGGTCTCGGGGCGCTGGCGCCCCGCCTCTTGCGGCCGGGGAATGCCGTGATCGTCCTCGACGTCGATCACTTCAAGGCGATCAACGACCAGCACGGCCACGGCGTCGGCGACCGCATCCTGACCGCTCTGGTCGAGAGCGCCGGCACCCTCCTGCCCGCTTCCGGTGCCGAGATCGCCCGCCTCGGCGGTGACGAGTTCGTCATGGTGCTGCCGGAGAAGAGCCGGGCCGAGGCGAGCTGGCTCGCCGACGAGGTCCGCCATGCGCTACGACGCACGCTCCTCCGCATGCCCGATCTGCCACCCTGCACGATCAGCCTCGGCGTCGGCGGGGTCGAGACCGGCGACCGTGATTTTTCCCCGGCGATCGAGCGGGCCGATGCTGCGCTCTATCAAGCCAAGGCGGAGGGGCGCGACCGCGCCGCGTAAGAAGCGGGACTGGTCCGGCAAGGGCTGCCGCCATACTTGCGCCCCGCGCCGCCCGAGCGGCGACCAGCCGAGCGAGGCGGCGAGAATGCCACCCAAAAGCCAATCCTCGAACCCAGCAGGGCCGCGGCCCTTCACCCCGGCCGCCCCCGAGGGCGAGCGGACCCAAGGCTTTTTCCGCGCCGCCCTGGCCATCGGGCTCCTAGGGCTCGGCCTCTACATCCTGTCGGACTTTTTGCGCGCGCTGGTCTGGGCCGTGGTGCTCGCGGTGGCCCTATGGCCGCTCTACGAGCGGGCTTTGCGGTTCTCGCCGCCGGGGCGGCACAACATCCTGTGGCCGGCGCTCTTCACCGGGCTCGTGGCGCTGGCCCTGCTGCTGCCGGTGCTGGCGCTGGCGGTCGAGGCCCTGCGCGAGGCGCACGACGTGCTGGCCTATGCCCGCGAGGCCGAGCGCAACGGCATCCCGGTTCCGGATGTCGTCGCCCACCTGCCCTACGGCGCGCAAGCCGTGACCGACTGGTGGAACGCGCATCTGGCGCATGCCGGCTGGGCGCAGGAGTTGAGCGAGCGGCTCAACACCGCCTCGAACCGCGATCTCGGCCGCAACGTCGGCAAGGGCGTCGTCCACCGGCTGGTGCTCGTGGCGTTCTGCCTGCTCGCCCTGTTCTTCCTGTTCCGCGACGGCCGGATGCTGGTGGGCCAAGTCCTCACCGCGAGCCGGCGCCTGTTCGGTCCCCACGGCGAGCGCGTCGCCCGGCAGATGGCGGCCTCGGTCCACGGCACCGTCGACGGGCTCGTGCTGGTCGGGCTCGGCGAGGGCGTGCTGCTCGGGATCGTCTACTATTTCGCCGGCGTGCCGCACCCTGTGCTGTTCGGAGCGTTCACCGCGGTCGCCGCGATGATCCCGTTCGGCGCGCCCCTGGCCTTCGGGCTCGCGGCTCTGCTGCTGGTGGCGAAGGGGGCCGTGGTGCCGGCGGTCGTCGTCGTGGCGGCGGGCTTCGTCATCACCTTCGTCGCCGACCACTTCGTGCGGCCGGCGCTCATCGGCGGCACCACCCGCCTACCGTTCCTGTGGGTGCTGCTCGGCATCCTAGGCGGCGTCGAGACCTTCGGCCTCGTCGGCCTGTTCGTCGGGCCGGCGGTGATGGCGGCGCTGATCCTGCTGTGGCGGGATTTCACCGGCACCAGCGACGCGCCCGCGGCACGGGGCTGACCTCGTGACCGCTCAGTGCCTGAGCGGGCGCCCGAGTTTCTTCGCGAGAATCCGCTGCGGCGCCTTGTCCGGGTCGGCCTGATCGGCCACCGCGATGTAGCCGGTCTGCTCCAGCATGTAGCGGCCGCCCATGGCGCCGTGCATCACGAGGTCTGAGAACGTCACCCAGGTCTCGCCGGGCTGGAAATGCACGTCCGCCTGCGGGGCGCGGGCCTGATAGTCGAGGTCGCGCTTCAGGGCGTCGTGCAGATGCAGCATCAGGTGGTCGTATTCCGAGCGCTTGGCCTTGGTGATCTTGAGCGCGGCGAGCAGGCTCGCCGAGAGGCCGGAATAGCCCGGCAGCTTCGGCAGGAATTTCTCCGCCATGTCGCCGAACGCCTCGCCGACGCGCCAGTGGCGCGTCTGCCCCTCGGCGTTGATGTTGCGGAAGATGCGCAGGATGCGCCGCTCGCCGATCGGGTTCGAGGGGAAGGCATCGACATGCATGCGGGTGTCGTCGCGCCGCCAGCTCAGCTTGCGCTTGTCGACGTCGAACGGCCGGTAGGACGTGCCGGCGAGGCTCACCTTGCCGGCATAGGCCGGGAGGTAGGTGGCGATCAGCTCTTGCGCGAAGTGGCGATAGCGCACCAGCAGGGCGCGCAGCCGCGCCTGCTCCTCGTCGCTGCCCGCCGCGCCCCGCAACTCGGCGCTCTCGCTGCGGATCGCCACGTTCTTGGCCTTGCCGTCGGCGAACGGGCGCTCGACGAAGCGCTGCTCGAACGCGTCCAGGGGAAAGTCGAGATCGCGGAACACCAGCACCGAGCCGCTCTCCAACGCCTCGACCAGGCCGGGCGCCCCTGGATTGGCCTCGCTGCGGGAGACCGGGAGGATGGGGCTGATCATGTCGAAACGGCTCTCGCGCGATCCACTCGGGGAAGCGGTGTAGCCGAGCCGGTCGGCGGGTGCCAAGCCGGCAGGGTCGCAGACGGCATCCCTGGTGGAAAGACGCCTCTGTTCGCGTTTTACCCCTTGCCACGCCCGTCGCGCGCGCGTCTCCTGCCCGGCAACTTCGGGTCTTAACACGGCGTTTCGCCGACGGGCCCGTTTCGGGATCGGGCGAGGAGCCGGACATGGCGACGCTGAAGGAGTTCGAGGAGGCCCTGCGCGAGCACGGCATGCACATGGCGCTCGCCCTGTTGGAGCGCCTGCGCGAGCGCGACCGGCAGACCCGCACCATCCGCCCGGCCCGCCGCCTCACGGGCCAGAAGATGACGCCCGAACTCGCCCGCCAGATTCAGGAAATGCACGCCGCCACCGGCATGACCCAGCAGGAGATCGCCTTCAAGGTCGGGGTCAACCAGGGGCGGGTCAACGAGGTGTTGAAGCGTGGCAAGTGGCTGGACGACGATCCGCACGCCCCCGAGGCGGTCGCCCGCGACCGGGCCAAGGCGCGGATGCGCGCTGACCCGAAGCCGCGCCCGACGCGGGTCATCGGCAAGTCGGCGGGGCAGACCGCGGCGAAGTCGGGCGCCAGAGCCGGGACGAAGGCCGCTCCGCGGAAGCCCACGCCGCAGGGCCAGTTCGCCTTCGGGGACCTGTGAACCGATGAGCGAACTCGTCTGCCGGGTGGTGCGGCCGGGCCAGGCGTTCACCGGCAAGCAGGATCTGCTTTACGCCCCCGGCATCTCGGCGGAATCGGCCGGCGCGACCGGCCTCCACCTGCAGATGGTGACGATCCCGCCCGGCGCGCGGGCCAAGGCGCACAAGCACGAGGGCCACGAGACCGCGCTCTATGCGCTTTCGGGCACGTCCGGAATGTGGTGGGGCGAGCGGCTGGAGCATCACGCCGAGGTGAAGCCCGGCGACTATCTCTACATCCCGGCGGGCGTGCCGCACCTGCCCTACAATCCGAGTTCGAGCGAGCCCTGCACGGCGCTCATCGCCCGCACCGATCCGAACGAGCAGGAGAGCGTCGTTCTGCTGCCCCATCTCGACGGGATACATCCGTGAGTATTGCCCGTTGAGAGAGCAATTCGCTCTCTCCGGACTCCGCCGATGCGCTTCGCCCTCGCCACCGCCCTGCTCGCCGCCGGCCTCGTCCCCGCCGCCGCGCAGCGCCCCTCGACCGTCGACATGACCTGCGCCCAGGCCCGCAACGTGGTGCTGCGCCAAGGGGCGGCCGTGCTCGGCACCGGCGGCCAGACCTACGACCGGTTCGTGCGCGACCGCAATTTCTGCGAGCCCACCGAGATCGGCCGCCGCGCCTTCGTACCCGCCCGCGACACCCCGGCCTGCTTCGTCGGCTTCACCTGCTACGAGCCGAGCCGCAACGACCGCTTCGGGGATTTTTGATCGCATATAGACAAGACTGACCAAGCAGGGCTTTCTGTGAGTGCATTCAATACGTGCGAGCGCGATATTTAAATTTGATTGGGAGCGCTATTATGTTTCGCCAATTTTGGATAGTTATATCTTTCGTATTGATTTTATGGCTCACTTGGGTTTTTCAGGAAGTGATTATAACAAAAATTTTTGGCCATGAGTGGGAATCCGAAAAGATCGGTCAGTTGAGAGATTCATTTGGAATACTAAGTTCTTTATTTGCGTCCATCGGTGCTGCTGCAGCTCTGTATACACTTCGTATGCAGCAAAGACAAATATCTAAAGACCAGTTTGACCGAACATTTTTCGAGCTATTGAGAATGTTTGGTGAAGCCAGGGATCGGGTTCAATTTTCACATAGCCCGTCTTATCTGGGACGACGAAGTGTCGTTTTCCCGATTGGACCTTTTAATAGACCACAGGCGAACAAGCCTCTGACATCGGGGAACGGCGTTCAGGCCTTTCAACTAGCGTGGGTCGAAATTCGACACTGGATGCCAGACACACTGTTAACAACGAAAGAACTGACAACAATATACGAAAAGACGATACACGCAAGATCAGAAAATACGCTTGGTCCGTATTTCAGGCTTTTTTTACAATACTTTACAGGATAAAAAACGAGCCCAACATTACAGAAGAAGAGAAATTTTCTTACGGAAATTTGGTAAGAGGACAGCTATCACAATACGAGGTAGCTCTTGCGGGATTGAATGGGCTTTCAAATGTATCAAAAGATTTCAGAGACCTTATAACTTACTTCATAATACTGAAATATACAACCGGAACAAGACGGAAAGTGCTTTTACCACATTATAAAGAAAGTGCTTTTTCGGGTAGATCGAAGTAAGATCAGATACGTTGATCTAATTTCACTATTAGACATCCTGCGAACGAAAACGCCCCGGCCTTTCGGCCGAGGCGCTCCCCTGAACGGGTGACCGCTGAGATTACGCGGCCTGCTGGTGGACCTTGCCCTCGATCACCGGCTGGCTCGACGCGCGGCCGGCGATCTCGATGCGGCGCGGCTTCTTCGCCTCCGGGACCTCGCGGACGAGATCGACGTGGAGGAGGCCGTTCTCCAGGCTCGCCCCGGTCACTTGGACGTGGTCGGCGAGTTGGAAGCGGCGCTCGAAGGCGCGGGCGGCGATGCCCTGGTGCAGGATTTCGGCCTTGTTGTCGGCCGGCTGGCGCTCGCCCTTGATGGTGAGGGCGTTCTCCTTCACCTCGATCGAGAGGTCGGACTCGGTGAAGCCAGCCACGGCCACCGTCACGCGGTAGACGTTCTCGGCGGTGCGCTCGATGTTGTAGGGCGGGTAGGTCGGGGCGGCTTCCGCGCTCACGAACCCGTCGAGGGCCGCGAACAGGCGGTCGAAGCCGACGGTGGAACGGTACAGGGGAGCCAAGTCGAACTGACGCATCACATATCCTCCAAGAGAAGCAACATGCTGTGTATGGTCGGGTCCGCCCGAGGGCCGAACCTTCGCGCCGCCGTATCGGCCGGCGCATCCGTGATATTGGTGGGTCTCGAAAACCGCGCAAGAGCGCGGCTTCGAAGATTTTGCGGTTGCTACGCGGGGATGATCTGCACGTGCTGACGCTGCGACCCATCCCCGGCCTGCCCGTCCCGCCGGGCGCCCGGCTCGTGCCGGTCGAGACCGCCGACGGCGTTCCCTTGCGCGCCGCGACGTGGCGCCCGACCGCGCGGACCGTGAAGGGCACGGTCTGCCTGCTCCAGGGTCGGGCCGAGTTCATCGAGAAGTACTACGAGACGATCCAGGAGCTGCGCGCCCGCGGCTTCTGCGTCGTCGCCTTCGATTGGCGCGGCCAGGGCGATTCCGGTCGGCAGGTGCGCGACGCGCACAAGGGCCATGTCCGCCACTTCGACGACTATCGGCTCGATCTTCTAGCGGTGGCGGAGCAGGTGATGGTGCCCTCCATGCCCGAGCCGCATTTCGGGCTTGCCCATTCCATGGGCGGCGCGGTGGCGCTCAACGGCGCGGCGGAGGGCTGGCTGCCGTTCCGCCGCCTCGTCACCGTCGCGCCGATGCTGGCGATCCGCATGGTGCGCTGGCCTGCTTGCGTTTCGGTGCTGGCGCGCGGGCTTCACCGGCTCGGTCTCGGGCGCTGCTACATCCCGTTCGGCAAGCCGCATTCGCTCGCGACGAAGCCGTTTACTGGCAACCGCCTCTCGACCGATCCGAACCGCTACGCGCGCAATGCGGCGGCCGCCCGCGTCGTCGGCGCGGGCGCGGTCGGCGATCCGTCCATCGCGTGGCTCGCCTCGGCCTTCCGGGCGATGCGGACGCTCGCCAAGCCCGCCACGGTCCGGCGCATCCGCACGCCCTGCCTGATCGTGGCCGCGGGCGCCGACCCCGTGTGCAGCACCCCGGCCATCGAGCGCTTCGCCGCGCGCCTCAAGACCGGCCACCTCATCGTCCTGCCCGGCGCCCGGCATGAAATCCTGACCGAGTGCGACACGGTGCGGGCCGACTTCTGGGCGGCGTTCGACGCATTCGTGCCGGGGCACGCGCTCCCGGCGCAAGGGATATCCGGCCAGGCGCGGGCCGTCGCCTGAAGGTGATTTCGCGCCTGCGGCAGATATTCGATCGAAAATTCAGAACAGAACATTCGAAACGTTCTGTTGGAGTGATTTCATTCGGTGGGTGAAGATAGGCCAGCCCTATCCTCGCCGTGAGAGCGACATGCCCCACCCCCTGCCGGAGAGACGCGCGACCGCCCTGCGCCGCATCCTGCCGGGCCTCGTCCTCTGCCTGACCGTGACCGGCGCCGCCATCGGGCTGGAGGTGGTGGAGATGCGGCTGTTCGGCCGGGCTTGGCTGGAGGCGCTGGTCCTGGCCATCGTGCTCGGCACGGCCCTGCGCACGCTCTGGAATCCCGGTGCGCGTTGCGCCCCCGGCATCGCCTTCGGCGCCAAGACCGTCCTTGAGATCGCCGTCGTCCTGCTCGGCGCCTCGCTCAGCCTCGGAACGTTGCTCGCGGCCGGTCCCGGCCTGCTCGTCGGCATCGCGGCGGTCGTGGCCTCAGCCATCGCGGCAAGCTACGGCATCGGCCGCGCCCTCGGGCTGGCCCCGCGGCTCGCGATCCTCGTGGCCTGCGGCAACTCCATCTGCGGCAACTCGGCCATCGCCGCCACGGCGCCGGTCATCCACGCCGATGGCGAGGACGTCGCCTCGTCCATCGCCTTCACGGCGGTGCTCGGCGTGCTCGTGGTGCTCGGCCTGCCGCTGCTGGTGCCGCTGCTCGGCCTCTCGCCGATGCAGTACGGCGTGCTCGCCGGGCTGACGGTCTATGCCGTGCCGCAGGTTCTGGCCGCGACTGCGCCCGTCGCCGCGCTCAGCGTCCAGGTCGGCACGCTGGTCAAGCTGGTGCGCGTCCTGATGCTCGGCCCGGTCGTGCTGGCGCTCTCTCTCGGCGGACGCCGCCTTTGCGAAGGCCGAGGCGCGGCCGGGCGGCAGCCGGCTGCGGGCGACCTCGCGCTCCACCACTTGGTGCCCTGGTTCATCCTCGCCTTCCTGGCGCTGGCGGGCTTGCGCTCGGCGAATCTCATCCCTGCCGCCGCGCTGGCGCCGATGGCCGGGGCGGCCAACGTGCTGACCGTGGTCTCGATGGCGGCGTTGGGCCTCGGGGTCGATGTGCGCAGCGTCGCCAAGGCGGGTCCGCGCGTCACCCTCGCGGTCGTCGCCTCGCTCGTCGCCCTCACGGCCATCAGCCTCGGCCTGATCCACCTCCTCGGCATCGCCTGACGCCGGAAAAGTTCAGCCGTCCGCCTGACCCATCAGGGCCAGGAGCGCGTCCGCGGCGCGGCTGCGGTAGCGCTCCTTGTGGCGCAGCGCCCGGAAGGTGCGGGTCGGCAGCGCGAACGGAACGGCCACCAGCGTGCCGGCCGCGACCGCGCCGGCCACCACCGCCTCCGATAGCACGCTCGCCCCGGCCCCCGCCGCGACGGCGGCGAGCACCGCCTCGTTGGAGGGCAGCTCCAGCGCCACGGCGAGTCGATCCGGCGCGAGGCCGGCGTCGGCGAGCGCCGCCTCGAAGGCGGAGCGCGTGCCCGAGCCGGGCTCACGCAGCACCCAGGCGCTCGCCGCGAGGTCCGACGGCCCCGGCCGCGGGCAACCGGCGAGCGGATGGCCGGGCGGCACGACGAGGACGAGGCGATCCTGCGCGACCACGTGGCTGGAAAGGCTCGCATCCTCGACCGCGCCCTCCACGAAGCCGAGTTCCGCTGTTCCCGTCCGGACCGCCTCGGCGGCCTCCGCGGTGTTGCCGATCCCCAGCCGCAGGACGATGTCCGGATAGGCCGCGCGGAAGGCGACGAGGTGGCGGGGCAGCCAATGGCCGGCGATGGTCTGGCTCGCTCGCAGCGCGAGCGTGCCGCGGCGCAGGCCGCTGAGGTCGGCAAGCACCTGTTCGGCCGCCTCGGCGCGGGCCAGCACCGCGCGAGCCTCGGGCAGGAAATGCCGGCCGGCCTCGGTCAGCTCGATGCCCCGGCCGACTCGATGGAACAGCTTGACGGCGTGCCGGCCCTCCAGAGCGGTGACGGCCGAACTCACCGCCGACTGGACGAGGTTGAGCGATTCGGCGGCCCGCGTGACGTGCTGGCGCTCGGCCACCGCCACGAAGATGCGCAACTGGTCGAGTGTCATGGTCGATCGGGACCGTCGAGGGCCGCGTCCGAACTGTCTTTACGGGTTGAGCCGCTTCAGCGCCGCCTCGTGCAGGCGCGGGCTGCCCGCCGCCACGATCCGGCCGCCGCCGGTGGCCGGGCCGCCGTCCCAGGCGGTGACGACGCCGCCCGCGCCCTCGACGATCGGGATCAGCGCGACGATGTCGTAGGGCTTGAGTCCGGCTTCCACCACAAGGTCGATCTGGCCCGCCGCCAGCATGCAATAGGCGTAGCAATCGGCCCCGTAGCGGGACATCTTCACCGCGCCCTCGACCGCGCGGTAGCGCTCGGCCTCTTCGCCGTCCGCAAACAGGCGCGGATCGGTGGTGGCGAGGATGGCGCTCGACAGCGCGTCGCAGCGGCGGGTGTGGAGCGGGCGCTCGCCCTTGGGGCTGCGCACGCTCGCGGTCTTGCCGTCGCCGAGGAAGCGCTCACCCAGGTAAGGCTGGTGCATCAGCCCGCGCACCGCCGCGCCATGATGGGTCAGGCCGATCAGCGTGCCCCAGGTCGGCAGGCCAGCGATGAAGGCGCGGGTGCCGTCGATCGGATCGAGCACCCAGACGCATTCGGCATCCGTCCGCTCGGCGCCGAACTCCTCGCCCAAAATGCCATGACCGGGAAACCGGTCCTGGATCATCCGCCGCATCACGACTTCCGCGGCGCGGTCGGCCTCTGTCACGGGGTCGAAGGCGCGGCCGGTGCCGTGGGATTTGTCGTCCAGGCCGAAATGCGCCCGGAAGAACGGCAGGATCGCCGCTCCGGACTGGGTGGCGAGGTCTTCCATGAACCGGGCGAGATCGACGACGCTCATCGAAGGGGCGGCCTCCTGCTGCCCGGTGATCGAAGCCGCCGCGAGGCCGCCGCGTCAACCCGGTTGAGCCCGCCGATCCTCCGATTGCGGGCTCAGACCGCCTCCGGGAGCGCCTGACGCGGCGGGACGGCGGCCTCGCGACGCTCGGGTTCCCGCGCGGTACCGTTGCGAGCGAGCGTCAGCACGGTCTCGACGAGGTCGCGCAGCGAGGTGACGTGGTCGTCGGCGCCGAGCTTGGCCCGCAGGCTTTCGTCCGACAGCATCGGCTCGTCGAGGCGCCACAGGCCGGCGACCAGCGGCACCGCGTCGAGCTTGCGCCGCAGGCGGCTGACAAGGCGGCTCAGATGCGTCGGCTCGCCCGACAGCGCCAGCGAGATCACGCAGACCGCCTGCGGCGTGCCGGGATCCCAGTCGTCGAGGCGCACCCGCGCCACCTCGGCAAACGGCACCTGCCGCGTGCCGAATCCGCGCTTGCGCAGGAGCTGGTCGGCGATGGCCGTGGCCGCGCCGTCGAGGAAGCCTCTCCCCGAGACGAGCAGCACCGCCCCCTCCCGCCGCCACGCCTCGGACAGGTCGTCGGGGGACGGGTCGGGGATCGGCTCGGACGAGCAGGCGATGTCGTCATCCTTCGCCGGGATCAGCTTGGCCGACTTGTCGGGCTCGGGCAGCCCGTCCTCGCGCGCCTCCAGATCCTCGACGAGCGCGGTGATCGAGGTGCGGATGTCGGCCTTCTGGTCCGGGGTCAGCACGCCGCGCGCCGCGTCGCGGGCGGCGAGTTCGAGGCCTTTCAGCACGACGTCGTCGTAATAGGCCGAGAGCGAGCATTCCTGCAGGATCATCTCCGCATGCTCCTGCGCCTCCTCGGGGTCGTCGGCGAGCATGCGCTGATAGAAATTCTCGACCGGGGTCAGCGCCGGGCGGTTGCTGAACAGCACGTCTAGGAATTCGAGCCGGTCGACGTGGCGCCCAAGCACGACGAGGCAGACGGTGAGCGGCGTCGAGAGCAGCAGGCCGACCGGCCCCCACAGCCACGTCCAGAACAGGGCCGAGATCAGCACCGAGAACGGCGAGAGCCCGGTCGAGTGACCGTAGACCAGGGGCTCGATCACGTGCCCGACCAGCGGCTCGATCACCGCGAACAGGATCAGGGTGGCCAGCACCATGCCCCAGCCGGGATCGACCGCGGCGGCGAGCGCCAGCGGCAGGATCGCCGAGAGGACGGCGCCGATATACGGCACGAACCGCATGGTCGCGGAAAAGATCGCCCACAGCACGGGGTTGGGCACGCCGATGATCCAGAGGCCGAGGCCGATCACGACGCCGAAGGCGGTGTTGAGGGCGAGCTGGCCGAGGAAGTAGCGCGACAGGCGCCGCGCCGCGTCGTCCATCGCCACGGTCGTGCGGTGGAGGTCGCTGGAGCCGGCGAGGCGGATCAGCCGGTCGCGCAGGTCCTCGCGCTGCATCAGCACGAACAGCAGCACGATCACGACGATGCCCGCGGTAGCGAGGGGCTGCATGACGGGTGAGAGCACGGTGGTGGCGAGTTCCAGCGGGCTCGGGCGGCGCTCCTCCACTTGGACCAGCATCGGCTTGGCGGGTTCCGGCTCGGGCTTGGCGCTGCGGGCCGAGGGATCCTTGCGCGCCTGTTCCCGAGCCTGCTGCTCCTTGGCCTGCTGCTCGCGCTTGGCCCGCTCGGCCTCCTCCTTGCCGTCCTCGGCGCCACCTTGGTGGATCGCCCGGTTCATGTTGGCGATGTAGTCCATGGTGCGGCCGAGCGAGCCCTCGCGCAGGCCCTGGATCTTCTTCTCGATCGTGACCTGATAGCGCGGCACGTCCTGGACGAGTTCGGCGACCTGCACGCCGATCACCGTCGTGAGGGCGCCGATGATGCCGGTCGCGAACAGAACCGCCGCCAGCACCGCGACGAAGCGGCCGAGCCGCAGACGGCGCAGCAGGTTCACCAGCGGTCCGAGCACGAAGGACAGCAGCGCCGCGATGGCGATCGGGATCAGCACCTCGCGGCCGAGATAGAGGCCCGCGACGATGATCGCGAACACGACCATGGAGGAGGCGAACGGGGCGCCCGGCGTCTCGGCTGCGGCGATCCGGGTAGGACGGGGCGGGACGACGAAGCCGTCGCCGGTGGTGAACTTTTTCATATCGGCCCGGATGTCCCGACGCTGCCACGCTCGGCACCGTCCCGTGGGGCGCCGCCGCTCAAGAAACCGTGAGCCGAGCTTTTTCGATCCCTCGTATCATGCCGCATTGCGGCATGAGCCGTCACGGCTCCGCGAAGGGTCGGATGGACAAACCGGCGGCTTCCAATTTGGTGCGCACCGCGCGCGCCATCGTGAGCGCCGCCGGGTTGTCGCCGTGGACGCAGACGGTGTCGATCGCGACCGGAATCCTCCGGCCGTCGCCCGTGAAGACGGCGCTCTCGCCGACCATGCGGACGACACGGCTCGCCGCCTCCTCGGCCTCGTGGATCACTGCGCCCGCCATGGCGCGCGGCATCAAGGTGCCGTCGGCGGAGTAACCCCGGTCGGCGTAGACCTCGCGCATCAGCCGCAGGCCCGCGCGCTCGCCCGCCCGCTCGGCGGGGAGCCCCGGCATGACCATGAGGACGAGATCACGATCGACGCCTGCCACCGCGCGGGCGAGGGCTTCGGCGATGGCGTCGTCCTCGTTCGAGAGGTTGGCCAGCGCCCCGTGCGCCTTGACGTGGGTGACGCGGGCGCCCGCGAGCGCCGCGCAGGCCTGGAGCGCGCCGATCTGGTAGGCGACGTCGCGCTCGATCTTTTTGGGGCTTTCCCCGACGCGCAGGCGGCCGAAGCCGCGCAGATCGAAGAAACCCGGATGCGCCCCGATGGCGACGCCCCGCGCCTTCGCAGCAGTCGCGGTCTCGACCATGATGTCGGGGTCCCCCGCGTGGAAGCCGCAGGCGACGTTGGCCGAGGTGACGATGTCGAGCAGCCCCGCATCGTCGCCCATGCGCCAGGGCCCGAAACCCTCGCCGAGATCGGCGTTGAGATCGATGCGGGCGCTCACTCGGCCGCCCGCATGGAACTCGACGTCGTTTTTTTGGGAGCTTTGGGACTCGGACCTCGGGACGCTTCTTCCTGACCGGACCTCGGCCGCATCATCACCCCGAAACCTTCGCTCTCGCTGCCGATGAAGCGGATGCCCTCCCCTTCCAGCACCGAGCGGATCGAGGCCAGCGTCCGGATCCGCGGTGCGACCTGATCGCTCTCGATCATGTTGAGCGTCACCACGGAGACGCTGGCGCGACTGGCCAGCACCCCTTGCGTCCATTTGAGCAGGCCGCGGCCGGCGCGGATCTGGGCGGGGGTGATCGGATGGGACAGGTCCATGGCCACGAGATGGTCGAAACTGAAAGAATTTTCAAGTTTCCGGTTGACGCAGGCGGGGCGTGGCCGTACTCACCCCGCCATCGGCCTGCCGGGCCGGTGATCCGAGATTATCGCTCCAACCGGACGTTCGTGGCACGCGAGCCGCGAGGGTGAAATGCCCAGTCCACCTCGATCGTTCATGACCGGCAGTTCGACTTGTTTTCACCGGCGCGGGCCGGTGGGTGATCGGTTCTCCGTTCTGCAAAACGAAAACCCCGATCGCCTCGTTTCACGCCCGCGTCCCCTTTCGGCCCCGCCTCGACGGAGCATGGCATGTATAGAAGCGATCTCAGCGTCGCCGCCTGCACCCGTCCGGGTCATGAGCGGCCACGATCCGGTAGTCCAATCGGCCGCGCGGGCCGATAGCGGACGGTGATCTGTTAAATCGGTCTCCTACGTCTTTGGATGTCAGGCCCGGTGTCCGCAAGGACACGATCGTCCGTTGCCCCATGCCTGCGTGACCGCCGCATCGCCTTTCCCTTGGCGACGAGCCGGATTCACCCCTCCCCTCCCATGATCCCGACGGCCCTGCGGGCCGATCGGGGACGGTCATCGGTAGAGCGCCGCGCGTCTTTCTCGCGGAGGTCGCGGATTCGAATTCCGCCGGGCCGCACGGCCCGTAGCTCAGTCTTCCCGTCCCCGGCACCCACGCCCGCAGAGCCGATTGCAATCGCACATTAGAAAAATGGTCAGGCCGCGCGGGCCGAAGGGCGAGGGTTAACTGGCCTCCAGGGTTCGACTCCCGAGGGCGCCGCGAGGCGTCCGGAATCCCTCTCCCATCCCACGACCGCGCGGCCGCAACGAAGCACGGGTCGCCCATCGGCGCCCCGTTGCAGAGAAGGAGCGAGTGATGTTGAACTACGGCAAGCTGTTCTCGCTCCGGCGCAATCCGCAGTCGGAGCCGATTCCCCGCACCGTGCCGAATTCGGCCGGCGGCCATGCCTTCGCGATCAGCGACTGGACGCGGCTCGACCGCTTCCTCGTGCTCGGCAGCGAGGGCGGCTCGTACTATGCGGGCGAGCGGGCGCTGACGCGGGAGAATGCCGCGGCCGTGATGCGCTGCATCGCCGAGGACGGTGCGCGGGCGGTCGCCACGATCGTCGCGGTGAGCGAGGCGGGCCGGGCGCCGAAGCAGGACCCGGCGATCTTCGCCCTCGCGCTCGCGGCCTCCGCGGAAGCGGATGCGACGCGCCGCCTCGCGCTCGCCGCCCTGCCCCGTGTCTGCCGCACCGGCACGCACCTGTTTCAGTTCGCCGACGCCGTCGAGGCGATGCGCGGCTGGGGCCGGGGCCTGCGCCGCGCGGTCGGCGAGTGGTACCGGGCGCGACCGGTGGAGGCGCTCGCCTACCAGGCGGTCAAGTACCGGCAGCGGGGTGGCTGGTCGCACCGCGACCTGCTGCGGCTGGCTCACCCGGAGACGGACGAGCCCGCCCGCAAGGCGCTGTTCGACTGGATCTGCCGCGGCACACTTGCCGAGGACGCGCCTGCGCTGATCCACGCCTTCGCCGCCGTCCAGTCGGAAGGCGTCGACGGCGCCTTCGCGGCGGCGCAGGTGCGCTCGCACGGGCTGCCCTGGGAGGCTTTGCCGACCGGGCTGATGACGAGCCGCGCGGTGAACGAGGCCCTGATCGAGCGCATGCCGGTCGGCGCCCTCGTGCGCCAGCTCGGCCGGCTCACCGCGTCGGGGGCGCTTGCGCCCTTCTCGGCGGGGACCGGGCACGTCGTGTCCGTTCTCGCGGACCGGGAGCGCCTGTTGAAGGCGCGCCTGCACCCGATGGCGCTGCTGGTGGCGCTCAAGACCTACGCGTCGGGGTGCGGCCAGCGCGGCCGGCTCTCCTGGGAGCCAGTCGGTGCCATCGTCGAGGCACTGAACGCCGCGTTCTACACCGCCTTCGCGGCGGTTGAGCCGACGGGCCAGCGCCTCGTCCTGGCGCTCGACGTGTCGGGCTCGATGGCGTCCGGCTCGGTCGCGGGCTCGGCCCTGACGCCGCGGGAGGCGGCCGCCGCGATGGCGCTCGTCACCGCGGCGACCGAGGAAAGCTGGCAGGTGGTCGGCTTCACCGGCGGCCGGCGCGTGGCCGACGGTCTGACCGCCCTGCCGCTCGGGCCGTCGATGCGGCTCGATCAGGCGGTGGCGGTGACGGAGGGCCTGCCCTTCAGCACCACCGACTGCGCGCTGCCGATGCGTTGGTCGCTGGAGCGGGGCGTGCAGGCCGACGCGTTCGTGATCTACACGGACTCGGAGACCTGGGCCGGCCCGGTCCACCCGGTCGAGGCCCTGCGCGAATACCGGGAGAAGACCGGGATTCCGGCGAGGCTCGTGGTCGTGGGGCTCGTCTCCAACGGCTTCAGCATCGCCGACCCGGACGATCCCGGCATGCTCGACGTGGTCGGCTTCGACACGGCCGCCCCCGCGCTGATCGCGGATTTCTTGCGAGGCGGATGAGCCGAACCGCGTCGAAAGGCTGAAAACGAAAGCGGCGCCGGGCGAAAACCCGGCGCCGCATAATCCCAAAAGAAAAAAATCAGGCCGCCGCGATGGTGGCCTTCACGATCCGGTCGGGCTCGCGCACGGGCTCGCCGCGCTTGATCGTGTCGACCACGTCCATGCCCTCGATCACCTTGCCCCACACCGTGTACTGGCGGTCGAGGAAGCGGGCGTCCGAGAAGCAGATGAAGAACTGCGAGTTGGCCGAGTGCGGGAAGTTGGTGCGGGCCATCGAGCAGGTGCCGCGCACGTGCGGCTCGGCGTTGAACTCGGCGTTCAGGTCCGGCAGCTCCGAGCCGCCCGAGCCGGTGCCGGTCGGGTCACCGGTCTGGGCCATGAAGCCGTCGATGACGCGGTGGAACGGCACGCCGTCGTAGAAGCCCTGGCCCGCCAGCGTCTTGATGCGCTCGACATGGTTCGGGGCGAGGTCGGGGCGCAGCGCGATGACGACGCGGCCCTTGGTCGTCTCGAGGACGAACGTCTCGTTGGTGTCTGCCATGGGTTAGATTCCCTGTCCTCTGGGTCCGTCGTAGATGAAGCGCAGCGCCAGGGGGCGCCCCGCGATGGCACCGCCCAGGCCCGGCGTGAGCCGGACCGGTGTGCAGCGGGCGATCGCGTCGAGCGTCGCCCGGATCAGGATGTCCCGGGCCTTATCGTCGCCCGGCGTCTTCGAGAAGGTGATCCGCGGCGTGCCGATCACCGAGCCGTCCCGGCGAAGGCTCAGGCGCGCCGTGATCTCGGTGCGCTCGAACTTGGCCAGCCCCTCGGGCGCCTCCCAGCAGGCAGCGAGCGCCGGAAACAGCGCCTTCAACGTGTCGATCGGGCCCGGCTCGGTCTCGCCCGCGAGCAGCGGCACCCGCAGCGTGCCCCGCAGGGTTTGCGGCAGCGTGCGCCAGGGTTCAAGCGTGCCGAGCGCATCGGCCCCGCCCGGCCAGAGCAGGGCGATGGCCAGGACGGCAGCCCGATGCGCCGGGACGCTTATCGCTCGCCTCCAAGCTGGATCATTTCGCCAGCGTCATCTTCACGATCTTGTCCGGGTCCTGCACCGAGCCGTTGTTGCCCTTGGAGCCCTTCTTGATCTTGTCGACCACGTCCATGCCCGAGGTGACCACGCCGACCACGGTGTAGTTGTTGTTCAGGAAGTCCGCGTCGCCGAGGCAGATGAAGAACTGGGAATTGGCCGAGTTCGGCTCGCCCGAGCGGGCCATGCCCACGGTGCCGCGCTTGAACGGAGCCGAGGAGAATTCCGCCGGGATGTTGGGCAGCGAGGAGCCGCCGGTGCCGTTGCCCTTCGGGTCGCCGGTCTGGGCCATGAAGCCGTCGATGACGCGGTGGAACTTCAGGCCGTCGTAGAAGCCCTGGGAGATCAGCGTCTTGAGCTGCTTGACGTGCTTCGGGGCGATCTCGGGCCGCAGCTCGATCGTGATCTTCCCGTCCTTCGTCTCGAGGTTGACGGTGTTCTCGCCGGCGAGCGCGGGGGCGGCGAAGGCGAGGGTCGCGCTGAGGGCGAGGCCGAGGACGGCGTGGCGGCGGTTCATGCGGATGATGGCTCCGTAAGTTCAGGCTTTGGCAAAGCGCGCCGAGAGCCGCGCGGCGACGGCCGGCGGCACGAAGGGGGTGACGTCGCCGCCCATGGCGGCGATCTGGCGGACCAGGGTGGCGGTGATCGGCCGCACGCCGGTGGAAGCCGGCAGGAACACGGTCTGGACCTCGGGCGCCATCGCGCTGTTCATGCCGGCGAGCTGCATCTCGTAATCGAGATCGGTGCCGTCGCGCAGGCCCCGGATGAACAGCTTGGCGCCGCAGCGGCGCGCGGCCGAGACGGCGAGATCGTCGAAGGTGACGACCTCCAGTTCGGCGCTCTCGGCGGAGGCGAGCGGCCCGCAGGTCTCGCGCAGGAGGCTCGCGCGCTCCTCGGCCGAGAACAGCGGCGCCTTGCCCGGATGCACGCCGATGGCCAGCACCAGCCGCGGCACGAGGCGACAGGCTTGGCGGACCACGTCGAGGTGGCCGTTGGTGACCGGATCGAACGATCCGGCGTAGAGCGCGGTGCGGGTCGTCACGGGAAGGGGCCTAGAGCATTTCGGCCGCGAACGGAACCGCCGGGTGGCCGAGGCTTCAGACCGAGACCGGCAGAGGGGCCTGTTCGCCGACGCCGAAGACGCGCTTGTAGCGGGCGACCTCGGCCTCCAGCCCCTGCGCCTTGCTCGGGTTGTCCGAGAGCTTCACGGTCGCGCGCACCTCGGCCGAAACGACCTTGCAGACCACCGAGATCGGATCGAGCCGCCCGTCCGGCACGAGCCCGCGGAAATCGTTGGTGAGCCGGGTGCCCCAGCCGTAGCCGATCCGCATCCGCCCGTGGAAATGGGCGTGGATGCGCTCGATGTCCTCGATATCGAGCCCGTCGGAGAAGATCGCGAGTTTTTCGCGCGGGTCGCAGCCTCTGGCGCGCCAGAAGGCGAGCGCCTCCTCGCCGCCCTCGATCGGGTCCTTCGAATCGATGCGGATGCCGGTCCAGGCGGTGAGCCAGTCGGGGGCGTTCTCCAAAAATCCGGTGGTGCCGTAGGTGTCGGGCAGGATCACTAGCAGGTTGCCCTCGTAATCCTGCTGCCAATCGGCCAGCACGGCGTAGGGCGCCTGCGCCAACGCCGCGTCGTCGTCGCCCGCCAGCGCCGCATAGACCATCGGCAATTCGTGGGCATTGGTGCCGACCGCCTCGACCTCCCGGCGCTGGGCGATGAGGCAGTTCGAGGTGCCGAGGAATCGTTGAGGGCCCAGGCCCTCGTTCATCGCCTGCACGCACCAATCCTGCCACAGGAAGCCGTGCCGCCGCCGCGTGCCGAAATCCGCGATGGAGAGATCGGGCAGGCGCTTCAGCCGCTCGATCTTCTCCCACACGCGGGTCATGGCGCGGGCATAGAGCACCTGCAGCTCGAACTTTCCCATGTCCCGCAGCACCGTGCGCGAGCGCAACTCGTTGAGGATCGCGAGCGCGGGCACCTCCCACATCGTGGTCTCAACCCAGGGGCCGTGGAAGGTGAGCGCCACCTGCCCCTCGCGGGTCTCCAGCTTGTAATCGGGCAGCCGGAAATCCTCGAACCACGCCATGAAGTCCGAGGAGAGGATCTGGCGCTTGCCGTAGAAGGTGTTGCCCCGCAGCCATGTCGATTCGCCGCGGCTCAGGCGCAGGGTGCGGGCGTGGTCGAGCTGCTCGCGCAACGCCCCGAGATCGATCTCGTCGCCGACGCGCACCCGCACCGAACGGTTCTGGATGGCGAAGCTCGCCCGCACGTCGCGATGACGGCGGAAGATCATCTGCGCCATCAATAGCTTGTAGAAATCCGTATCGAGCAGCGAGCGGACGATCGGATCGATGCGGAAGTTGTGGTTGTAGACCCGTGTCGCGAGGTCGGGCATGGGCCTTCGGCGCTTCCTTGCGGTCGATGCGTTCGGCCGAGCTTGGGGCGGATCGCCGCCGCGATCAACGGCGGCCCGGCTCCGAACATGCAAACGCCCCCGCCCTGGGGCGGAGGCGCTTCGAAAAGACTCCCGAACAGATCAGGCGAGATCGACCTTCTTGGTCTCGGTCTTCGGGCTTTCGCCGGTCAGCGTGGCCTTCACGTAGCCGTAGAGGTGGACCATCGTCGAGGACGGGCTGTCCCAGTATTCGCCCTGCTCCGGGTGGATGCGGATCAGGCCGACCTCCGGGTCTTCCTTGCCGTTGGGGAACCACGTCTTGAGGCTCTCCTGCCACTTGGCGTCGATCAGCGCCTGATCGCGGATCACCTCGGCCTTGCCGGCGATCGAGACGTAGGTCTGGCTCGACGGATCCGAATAGGCGAGGTTCACCTGATTGTCGCGGCCGATCTCGGCGGTCTTGGGGCTGTGCAGCTTGGTGAAGAACCAGATGTCGCCGTTCTCGTCGATGTCGTTGTTCCACATCGGGCGGCTGTTGAGCGTCCCGTCCGTGTCGGCGGTGGTCAGCATCGCGACCTTGACGTCCTTGGTCAGCTCGAAGAGCTTCTTCGCGCCCTCGTGGTCGCGGTGGTTGCCCTGGTGCATGGGGGGCCTTCTCCAACTCAGACAATTGCGTACGCATCAGGACGGCGCGCGCTTCGCGTCGGTCCCGGCGAGATTGCCTCGACAACGAGCGAGGCCGGTGTTGGTTCAGGGGGATAAGACGCGGATGAGGCCTACGGCGGCGGCCTTCGCCCTGGCGATGATGGTGGGGCCGGCCTGCGCCGAGGTGCGCTTCGGCCCCGGCGTGCGGATCGGCGGGCACGATTTCTCCAACCGGCGCGACCGCAGCGTCCATATCGAACGGGTGAAGCGGCTGCGCGGCCCCCTCGGCTGCCGGCACGTCCGCCACGGCTTCTACCGGCGCGGGGACGGCACGGCGGTGCGCGGGCCGATGGAAGCGTGCAACCTGATTGCCGTGCCGCCGGGGCAGCGCCGTTGAAGCCGTCTTCGGGCTGGCGTTTCCGCCACGCGCGGTTAGATGGACGAAAGGTCCGAAAAAACCGCTCGATGGAGCTTGTCCCTTGGCCATCACCCGCGACGACGTGCTGAAGGCGCTCTCGACCGTCACGGTCGATCGTGGCGGCACCAAGCTGCCCGGCTCCGGCCGCCTGTCGCAGGTGGTGATCGATGCGGGCGGGCGCGTGATGTTCTCGATCTCGGTCGATCCGAGCGAGGCCGAGCGCTTCGAGCCGATCCGTCGCGAGGCGGAGGGTCGGGTGCTGGCGCTGCCCGGCGTGTCGAGCGTGCTGGCGAGCCTCACCTCCGAGCGGCCCAACGCGCCGGCCCCCGCCGCGCCGCGCCAGTCCGGCGCCGCTCCCGTACCGCCGCGCCAGGGCAATGCGCTGCCGGGCGTGCGCCACATCGTGGCGGTGGCCTCGGGCAAAGGCGGCGTCGGCAAGTCCACCACCGCCTGCAACCTCGCCCTCGCCTTGCGCGCCCAGGGCCTCAAGGTCGGGCTCTTGGATGCCGACATCTACGGTCCCTCGGTGCCGAAGCTCTTGGGGTTGTCGGGCAAGCCGCGGGTGATCGAGGGCCGGACTCTGGAGCCGATGGAGGCCTACGGTCTGAAGGCGATGTCGATCGGCTTCCTGATCGAGCCGGAATCGGCGATGATCTGGCGCGGCCCGATGGTGCAGTCGGCCATCACCCAGATGCTGCGCGATGTCGCCTGGGGCGACCTCGACGTGCTCGTCGTCGACATGCCGCCGGGCACGGGCGACGCGCAGCTCACCATGGCCCAGGCGACGCCCTTGTCCGGCGCTGTGATCGTCTCGACGCCGCAGGACCTCGCGCTGATCGACGCACGCCGCGGCGTGACGATGTTCCGCAAGGTCTCCGTGCCGATCCTCGGCGTGATCGAGAACATGGCGACCTTCATCTGCCCGAAGTGCGGGCACGCCTCCGACATCTTCGGCCATGGGGGCGCCCGCCAGGAGGCGCAGCGCCTGGAGGTGCCGTTCCTCGGCGAGATCCCGCTGACCATGGCGATCCGCGAGACCTCAGATGCCGGCCGCCCCGTGGTGGCGACCGATCCGGACGGGCCGCAGGCCAAGATCTACCGGGGGATCGCCGAGAAGCTCTGGAGCAATCTCAACGGCGCGCCCGCGGGCCGGGCGGCGCCCAAGATCGTCATAGAATGACCCATCGTCATCGAGTGATGTTTTGCTGATTCTCGGACTGATCCTGGCAGGCGGCCTGTCGCGGCGCATGGGCGGCGGCGACAAGCCGCTCAGGGTCCTGGGCGGCCGCACCCTTCTGGAGCGCGTCGCCGAGCGGCTCGGGCCGCAATGCGGGGGTCGGCTCGCGCTGAGCGCCAACGGCGACCCGGAGCGGTTCCGCGCGGTGTTCGCCGGCCCGATCCTGCCCGACACGGTGCCGGACCATCCCGGCCCGCTCGCCGGCCTCCTCGCCGGTCTCGACGCTGCGGCGGCGATGGGCGTCACCCACGTCGTCAGCGTGCCGGGCGACGCGCCGTTCCTACCGAGGGATTTCGTGGCGCGCCTGTCCGCCGCCGGCGAAAAGCCCATCGCGCTCGCGGCCTCGGGCGAGCGGCGCCACTTCACCTCCGCGCTCTGGCCGGTCTCACTTCGCGACGACCTGCGGGCGTGGCTGACGGCCGGAGAGCGCCGCGTCGGCGGCTTCATCGAGCGCCACGGGGCGGATGTCGTGTCCTGGCCGGTGACGCCGGTCGACCCGTTCCTGAACCTCAACGCGCCGGAGGATCTGGCGGCGGCGGAGGCGATGCTGGAGCTTGAGCCTGCCGTCAGGGCGACAGGGGCTTGAGCAATTCCAGGGCGTCCTCGGTGTACTCGATGGCGCCATCCCAGTAGCCGACGAGGGTGTCGAGGTTGAGCGCGACCCACGCCTGAAGCAGCCCCTCCTCCCGCGGGCTCAACTGGAGCCCGGCCACGTGCCGATAGGGGCGCAGGGACTAGGAGCCCATCTGCGCGCTCTGCACCTTGGGATTGGGCGAGACCTTCACCCGAACGTCGTGCTGGGCGCCGTCCTTCTGCGAGATGAAGACGATGAACGGCAGGCCGGTCCGGCTGCTGCGGAGGTTCGCCATGCCGAAACCCGCCTGCCCCTGAGGCTGGTCCGCCACCGGGGTCTGATGAAACGTCATGCCGACCTCCGTCGTCCCCGGCAGAGTCCCCATCCGTCGATCGTATGAGGCTGCCACATCGCAGGACGAAACGACAGCGGTCGCGCGACCCTCGCTTCAAACCGGGGATCGCGGGCGCTCCGCTGTTGTGCGCAAGCCCCGCACTTCATATTTAAGTAACTGAAACGACGGCCTTTGGTCGTGTGTTCTATCCCCCACTCCCCCTCATCCCGAGGTGCTGCGGAGCAGCCTCGAAGGAGGGCTCCATGGATCGCCTGAGTCTTCTGGAGCCCTCCTTCGAGGCCTTCGCTGCGCTCCGGCACCTCAGGATGAGGGAGAGGGTGGGATAGGCTGGAGGCTGGGCCTCGCATCCTAGCGGTCTTTCCTGTCTGCCGGTGCCGTGCCGGGGTATGGAAAAACACGAAGAACTGAGAGAGCGACGTTGGCAGACGACAACGATCCGACCGGCGCGGGCGCGCCGCCGCCGGCCACCGACATCAAGCCCGTCTCCATCACCGACGAGATGCGCCGCTCGTATCTCGATTACGCCATGAGCGTGATCGTGAGCCGGGCGCTGCCGGACGCGCGCGACGGCCTCAAGCCGGTGCATCGGCGCATCCTGTTCGCGGCGCACGAGAGCGGGCACCTGCCCGAGCGCCGCTACGTCAAATCGGCCCGCATCGTCGGCGACGTGATCGGTAAGTACCATCCGCACGGCGACCAATCGATCTACGACGCCTTGGTCCGCATGGCCCAGGACTTCTCGATGCGCCTGATGCTCATCGACGGGCAGGGCAATTTCGGTTCGGTCGACGGCGATCCGGCCGCGGCCATGCGCTACACCGAATCGCGCCTCGCCAAGCCCGCCAGCGCGCTCCTCTCGGACATCGACAAGAACACCGTCGACTTCCAGGCCAACTACGACGGGGAGCACGAGGAGCCGACCGTCCTGCCGGCCCGCTTCCCGAACCTGCTGGTCAACGGCGCGGGCGGCATCGCGGTGGGCATGGCCACCAACATCCCGCCGCACAATCTCGGCGAACTGATCGATGCCTGCATCGCTCTCATCGACGATCCGAGCCTGACCATCGAGGCGCTCAACGAGATCGTCCCCGGCCCCGACTTCCCGACCGGCGGACTGATCCTCGGCCGCGCGGGCACGCGGCAGGCCTACGCCACGGGCCGCGGCTCGATCATCATGCGGGCGAAGTCCCATGTCGAGGAACTGCGCAAGGAGCGCGAGGCGCTGATCTTCACCGAGATTCCGTATCAGGTGAACAAGGCCACGCTCGTTGAGAAGATCGCCGAACTCGTGAAGGAGAAGCGCGTCGAGGGCATCTCCGACCTGCGCGACGAATCCGACCGCGACGGCATGCGCATCGTGGTCGAGATCAAGCGCGACGCCATCGCCGACGTGGTGCTGAATCAGCTCTACCGCTACACCCCGCTCCAGTCCTCGTTCGGCGCCAACATGGTGGCGCTGAACGGCGGGCGCCCCGAACTGATGAACCTGAAGGACCTGCTGCTGGCCTTCAACGACTTCCGCGAGGAGGTCGTCTCCCGGCGCACCAAGTTCCTGCTCAACAAGGCGCGCGAGCGCGCCCACGTCCTGTGCGGCCTCGCCATCGCGGTCGCCAACATCGACGAGGTGATCCGCCTGATCCGCACCTCGCCGGACCCGAACACGGCGCGTGAGGCCCTGATGGCCCGCGACTGGCCGGCCCACGACATCGCGCCGCTGATCGCGCTGGTGGACGATCCGCGCTACCGCGTCGCCGAGGACGGCACCTACCGGCTCTCGGAAATCCAGGCCCGCGCGATTCTCGACCTGCGCCTGCAGCGCCTCACCGCTCTCGGCCGCGACGAAGTCGGCGACGAGTTGAAGAAGCTCGCCGACGAGATCGCCGACTATCTCGACATCCTGCGCTCGCGCGCCCGCATCCAGGCGATCGTCAAGACCGAGCTCGCCGAGGTGCGCGCCCTGTTCGCCACGCCGCGCCGGACCGAGATCGTCGATTACGATTCCAGCGTCGACGACGAGGACCTCATCGCCCGCGAGGACATGGTCGTCACCGTGTCCCATGCCGGCTACGTCAAGCGCGTGCCCCTCTCGACCTACCGGTCGCAGAAGCGCGGCGGCAAGGGCCGCTCCGGCATGGCGACCCGCGACGAGGATTTCGTCACCCGCCTGTTCGTGGCCTCGACGCACACGCCGGTGCTGTTTTTCTCCGACCAGGGTCAGGCCTACAAGGAGAAGGTCTGGCGCCTCCCCGTCGCCGCGCCGAACGCTCGCGGAAAGGCGCTCGTCAACATCCTGCACCTGCAGAACCAGGGCGAGCGCATCTCCACCATCATGCCGCTGCCGGAGGACGAGACGTCCTGGGACAGCCTCGACGTGATGTTCGCGACCGCTTCCGGCAACGTCCGCCGCAACAAGCTGTCGGACTTCACCGTGGTGAACCGCAACGGCAAGATCGCGATGAAGCTCGATCCGGGCGACCACATCGTCCATGTCGAGATCTGCCGGCCGGAGCAGAACGTGCTGCTGACGACCGCGCTCGGCCAGTGCATCCGCTTCCCCGTCGAGGACGTGCGCGTCTTCAAGGGCCGCGATTCCACCGGCGTGCGCGGCATCAACCTCGCCAAGGACGACACGGTCATCTCGATGGCGATCCTCAACGCCTTCGAGGCGAGCCCGGAGGAGCGGGCTGGCTACCTGAAGATGCGCCGCGCTATCATCGGCAGCGAGGGCGAGGCCGAGGAGGCGGGCGACGCCGAGGAGACCACGGCCGAGGCCGCGATCTCGCAGGAGCGCTACGCCGAGATGGGCGGGGCCGAGCAGTTCGTGCTGACGCTCTCGGAGCGCGGCTACGGCAAGCGCTCGTCCTCCTTCGAGTACCGGACCTCGGGCCGCGGTGGAAAGGGCATCACGGCGATGCGGGTCAACGCCCGCAACGGCAACCTCGTCGCCTCCTTCCCCGTGGAGGCCTCCGACCAGATCATGCTGGTGACCAATGCCGGCCAGCTCATCCGCGTGCCCGTGGACGACATCCGCATCGTCGGTCGCGCCTCGCAGGGCGTAACGGTGTTCAACACCGACAAGGCCGAGAAGGTGGTCTCGGTCGAGCATATCGAGGGCGAGGAAGAGAGCGGCGAGGACGCGGCCTCAGGGGTGGCGTCGGACTCGTAACCATGATGGCGCAGGGGCTTGGACGGCCCCTGCGCTCTCCCTGAAAATCTCCGCCGTCATTGCGAGGCGGAGCCGAAGCAATCCAGCGCTCCGCAGGGTCCAGAGGAATCGCGCCGCGACCGTTGCGTCGGCACGCCCTCGCGTCATCCGGTGATGTCGCGCCCTGGATCGCTTCGGCTCCGCCTCGCGATGACGGTGCGAAGTGAAATCCAAAGCGACCGACCGACTACGCGCTCAAGACTCGCGCAGACCCGCGGCCTCTTCCAGCCACGTCAGAATCTCCGGCGCGCGCCAGGGTTTCGGCATGAAGGTCGCGGTGACGCGCAGGTCGCTCGGCTGGTCGCCCGCGTCGCCCGAGGTCAGCAGCATGCGGATGCGCGGCCACGTCACGCCGATGATCCGGGCAAGCTCGAACCCGCCGATCGTGCCCGGCGTGCGGACATCGGAAAACACCACGTCGATCCGGTCGCCGCGCTGGCGCAGGATCTCGAGCGCGCGCTCGGCCGTCTCGGCCTCGATCACCTCGAAGCCCTTCTCCTCGAGGAGTTCGGCCGCGAGGTAGCGCTCGTCGGGCTCATCCTCGACGACGAGAATGACGGGCTTGCGGCCCGTGGGTCGTGCGTCACTCATGGCCCTGGCACAGTTGCGAGCCCGAACCGGGGAATGCGGGCATCGAGCCCGCGTGAGACGATAGACCCCGATCAAGTCTCTGGCACTGAGACACGATAGATCGGCGCGCGCGTACGTCTGTCGTTCGACGGCAACAGCGGCCGGATTTGTTGCATCTGCACACGGCCCGCATGCGCTTTTCGCAGTCGCCTGCGTCGATTGCCCGCGCCGCGCGCAGGGCTTCGGGCGAGTCGCGGGGCTCGGCGAAAGATCAAGCCTGCGCCCGGAATAAAATCCGCATTTTCAACAGGGAGGATCGAGCTTGAGCGGTTGACCGGATGCGGCTCAGATGTGTTCACTCTTTGTTCTGATCCCGATCACGCAACCCAGTCCGGTCCATGCCCCCTGCCCTCTTGCCCGACTTGCCGGATTCACAAGTCGCCGAGGCACGGCAGGACATAACGCATGTCCCCTCCCCCTTGTGGGGAGGAGTTCGGGGTGGGGGTGGTGCAGAAGGCACCGCCCCGCTCGATCCTGAACCACCCCCACCTCCTGCCTCCTCCCCACAAGGGGGAGGAGAGGCCCCCCGACCTGTTCGCCTATGGGCCGGTCGACACAGTGATCCTGCTCCAACGAGTCAGAGGCCTGTTCGCCCTCCCCCGGCACGGACCGAAACCGTCCTGGCCGAGCTGCGCCGGCTCGCCGAGCCGACGCCCCGCACGGATCGCACCGTGCTGCCGTTCGGAGCCCCTGGCCTCGATCAGGCCCTCCCAGGCGGCGGCCTGGCGCTCGGTGCGCTGCACCAGATCCACGAGGGCGGTCCGCGCGGGCGCTACGCCGCCTCCGCCGTGTTGTTCGCGGGCGGCATCCTGGCCCGGCTCGACGGGCCGGTGCTGTGGTGCCTGCACAGCCGCGACCTGTTCGCCCCGGCGCTCGCCCGCGTCGGGCTCCATCCCGACCGGGTGGTCTATTGCGAGACCTGGCGCGACGCCGAGGTGCTGCCCGCGATGGAGGAAGGTCTGCGCCATCGCGGGCTGGCGGGCGTCGTCGGCGAGCTGACCCGCATGGCGCTGACGCCCTCGCGCCGGCTCCAGCTCGCCGCCGAGGGCTCGGGCGTGACCGCGCTGGTGCTGCACCGGGTCTGCGCGGGCGAGGCGGCCGAGCCGGAATCCTCGGCCGCCCGCACCCGCTGGCGGGTGAGCCCGGCCCCGTCGGACACGGCAAACCCCCGTCATCTCGGCCGCCCGCGCTGGCGGCTCGACCTGCAGCGCAGCCGCGGCGGGGCGCCGGGCTCATGGATCGTGGAGGCCTGCGATGGGCAGGGTCGTCTCGCTGTGCCTGCCCTCTTGGCCGACCGACCGGCTGCGCCGGAGCGCGCCTTCCGCCGTGCCGCCCTCCGGTGAGCCGCTGGCGACCGTGCGGCCGGACGGCCCCCGGCGGGTGCTGGCCGGGATCGACGCCGCCGCCCGACGCGCGGGCTTGAGGCCCGGCATGCCCGCCGCACAGGCGATGGCGATGGTGCCGGGCGTGCACCTCGTGCCCGCCGAGCCGGAGGCCGACGCGGCGGCTTTGGTGCGGCTCGGGCTCTGGTGCCTGCGCTACGCTCCCCTCGTCGCCCTCGATCCGCCCGACGGCCTGCTGATCGACGTCGCGGGCGCCGCCCACCTCGTCGGCGGCGAGGCGGCGCTGATCGCCGACCTCGCCGCGCGGCTGGAGCGGACCGGCCTGTCCGCGCGCCTCGCGCTGGCCGACACCCCCGGCGGCGCCTGGGCGCTCGCCCGGTTCGGGCCGGGCGGGATCGTGCCGCCGGGCGGCCTCGCCGTCGCCCTGTCGCCGCTGCCGGTCGCGGCCTTGCGCTTATCCCCGGAAACCGTCGCGGTACTCCGCGAAGTCGGCATCGAGCGGGTCGGCGGGCTGATGCAAGCGCCCCGCGCCCCGCTGCGACGGCGCTTCGGCCCCGAGCCGCTGCTGCGGCTCGACCAGGCGCTCGGCGCGGAGCCGGAGCCGCTCGCCTTCCTCACCGCGCCCGACGTGGTGCAGGCTGCCGCGCGCTTCGCCGAGCCCATCGGTAGCCCGGAAGTGCTGGAAAGAATCGTCGCCGACCTCTGCGCCCGGCTGGTGCCCGATCTGGAGCGGGCCGGGCTCGGGGCGCGCCGCCTCGATCTCGTCTTCCGCCGGGTCGATCGGCTCGATCAGGCGATCCGCATCGGCACCGCGCGGGGCAGCCGCGACGCGGCTCATCTCGCCCGCCTCCTGACCGAGCGCCTGCCGCGGATCGATCCCGGCTTCGGCATCGAGGAGATGGTGCTGACCGCCTCCCGCACCGAACCCCTGGCCGAGCGCCAGATCTCGGGCGCCGTCCTTGGGCAGGGCCCGGAGATCGCCGACCTCGCGGCGCTGATCGACACCCTGCGGATGCGCCTCGGGCCGGAGCGGGTCTACCGGCTCAGCCCCGTCGAGAGCGACCTGCCCGAGCGCGCGGTGTGCCGGGTCGCCCCGCTCAGCGCTCCCTCGGGCGCGCTCTGGCCCGCCGACCTGCCCCGCCCGGCCCGCCTGCTCGACGCTCCCGAACCCGTCGCCGCGGTGGCCGAGATTCCCGACGCGCCGCCCCTGTTCTTCGTCTGGCGCGGCGCCCGCCACCGCGTCGCCCGCGCCGACGGGCCGGAGCGAATCTTAAGCGAATGGTGGGTCGCCGACGACGAGGCCGATCAGGTGCGCGACTATTACCGGGTCGAGACCGAGGCCGGCGAGCGCTTCTGGCTGTTTCGCGACGGCCCGATGGAGGCCGAGGGCCGCTGGTGGCTGCACGGGCTCGGCGAGGCGTGACCATCCCCGAACTCCACGTCACCACCCACTTCTCCTTCCTGCGCGGCGCATCGAGCCCGGAGGAGCTGTTCGCGGCGGCCGCTCTGCTCGGCATCCCGGCGCTGGGCGTGACCGATCACGGCTCGCTCGCCGGGATGCTGCGGGCGCATCAGGCGGCCAAGGCCACGGGGGTGCGCCTCGTGGTCGGCGGCCGGCTCGATCCGGAGGATGCGCCGCCGCTCCTCGTCTATCCGACCGACCGGGCGGCCTATGGCCGGCTGTGCCGATTGCTCAGCCTCGGCAAGGCGCGGGGCGGTAAGGGCCGCTGCGTGCTGACGTGGCAGGACGTAGCGACGTGGCAGGAGGGGCTGTTCGCCATCCTGCTGGCGGACCACACCGACCCGCGCCTCGGGGACGAACTGGCCCGCCTCAAGAGCCTGTTCGGCGCGCGCGCCTCCTGCGCCCTCACCCGCCGCTTCCGGCCCGACGATGCCGCGCGACTCGACGCCCTGGCCGGTGCCGCCGGGCGGGCGCGGGTGCCCGTCGTCGCCACCGGCGACATTCTCTACCACGCCCGTCAGCGGCGACGGTTGCAGGACGTGGCAACCTGCATTCGCCTCGGCGTCACCATCGAGCGGGCGGGCTTCCTCAAGGAGCGCCACGCCGACCGCTTCCTCAAGGCGCCGGAGGAGACCGCGCGCCTGTTCGCCCGCTTCCCGGAAGCCCTATCGCGCGCGCAAGACATTGCGGAGGCCTGCCGCTTCTCGCTCGACGACCTCGCCTACGAGTACCCCTCGGAGGCCGGTCCCGAGGGGCGAACCGCGCGGGAGCGCCTGGAGATCCTGACCTGGGCCGGGGCCGAACGGCGCTACCCGAACGGCGTGCCGGAGGCGGTGGCGCGCCAACTCGTCCATGAACTCGGCCTGATCGCCCGGCTCGGCTACGCCCCCTACTTCCTCACCGTCCACGCGATCGTGGCCTACGCCGAGTCCCAAAAAATTCTCTGCCAGGGCCGCGGCTCGGCGGCCAATTCCGCGGTCTGCTACTGCCTGCACATCACCTCCATCGATCCGGTCCGACAAAACCTGCTGTTCGAGCGCTTCGTCTCCGATGCCCGGCGCGAGCCGCCCGACATCGACGTCGATTTCGAGCACGAGCGGCGCGAACAGGTGATCCAGTGGATCTTCGAGACCTACGGCCGCCACCGCGCCGCGCTCACCGCCGTCGTCAGCCGCTACCGCGCCCGCGGGGCCTTGCGCGAGGTCGGCAAGGTGCTGGGCCTGCCCGAGGAGGTGACCGGCGCCCTCAACCGGCTGACCTGGCCCTGGGGCGGCGAGGGCGCGGGCGAGCGGGAGCTGAAGGCGCTCGGCCTCGACCTGTCCGACCGGCGCCTGCGCCTGACCCTGGAGATCGCCCGCGAGCTGATCGGCACGCCGCGCCACCTGTCGCAGCATCCCGGCGGCTTCGTCCTGACCCTCGACCGCCTCGACGAACTGGTGCCGGTCGAGCCCGCCGCGATGGAGAACCGTCAGGTCATCGAGTGGGACAAGGACGACATCGACGCCCTCAAGTTCATGAAGGTCGATGTGCTCGGCCTCGGCATGCTCGGCTGCCTGCGCCGAGCCTTCGCTCTTTTGGAGGTGGCCGGGCGCAAGCCCCTCGACCTCGCCACGATCCCGCAGGACGACCCCGCCACCTTCGCGATGATCCGGCGGGCCGACACGGTCGGCGTCTTCCAGATCGAGAGCCGCGCGCAGATGGCGATGCTGCCGCGGATGAAGCCCAAAGAATTCTACGACCTCGTGATCGAGGTGGCGCTCGTGCGCCCCGGCCCGATCCAGGGCGACATGGTCCATCCCTATCTGCGCCGCCGAGAGGGGTGCGAAGAGGTGACCTATCCGACCCCCGCCTTGCAGAGGGTGCTCGAAAAGACCCTCGGCGTGCCGCTGTTCCAGGAGCAGGCGATGCAGGTCGCGATGGTCGGCGCGGGCTTCACCGCGGCGGAAGCGGACGAACTGCGCCGCTCGATGGCGACCTTCAAGATGACGGGCGGCGTCCACCGCTTCGAGAGCCGGCTGATCGAGGGGATGGTCGCCAACGGCTACGCCCGCGACTTCGCCGAGCGCACCTTCCGCCAACTCGAAGGGTTCGGCTCCTACGGCTTCCCGGAGAGTCACGCGGCGTCCTTCGCGCTCTTGGCCTACGCCTCGTCCTACCTGAAGTGCCATCACCCGGACGTCTTTTGCGCCGCCCTGCTGAACGCGCAGCCGATGGGCTTCTACGCCCCCGCCCAGATCGTGCGCGACGCCCGCGAACACGGCGTCCCGATCCATCCCGTCGACGTGAATTGTTCGGACTGGGACTGCACCCTGGAGCGGGTCGGGGATGGGTTTCTCGCGGTGCGGCTGGGCCTGCGCCTCGTCAGCGGCCTGCCCGAGCGCGACGGCGCCCGTCTGGTCGCCGCGCGCGAATCGCAAAACTTCGCGACGCTCGCCGCGCTGTCGCGGCGCACCGGCCTGCCCACGAGTTCGCTGGCCTGCCTCGTGCGGGCGGACGCGTTCCGTTCGCTCGGCCTGAACCGGCGCGAGGCCGCCTGGGCGGTACGCGCCCTGGTGCCGGCCGCGCTGCCGCTCTTCGCCGCCGCGGCAGTTGAGGGCTCGGCCGAGCCCGCCATCGCCGAGCCGCCGGTCGTCTTGCCGCCACTGAGCGCGGGCGGCGAGGTCGTGGCCGATTACCGCGCCAAGGGCCTCAGCCTGCGGGCTCACCCGCTGAGTTTTTTGCGCGACACGCTGACGGATTTGGGCGCCCGGCCCTGCAACCGCCTGGGGCAGGCCCGCGACGGGACGCGGCTCACGGTCTGCGGCCTCGTGCTGATGCGCCAGAGGCCGGGCTCGGCCAAGGGCACTTTGTTCCTGACGCTGGAAGACGAGACCGGCATCGCCAACCTGATCGTGCGCCCCGACCTGTTCGAGCGCTCCCGCCGCACCGTGCTGGCGGCCCGGCTGATGGCCTGCCGCGGCCGGGTGCAGCGGGTCGGCGAGGTCGTCCACCTCATCGCCGCCGAGCTGTTCGACCGCTCCGATCTCCTCGCCCGCATTGGCGAAGAGGGCCCGCCTTCGGAGCCGCAGCCCGTCCGGGGCGCGGCGCTGCCGGTGCGGTCGCGCAACTTCCGCTGATCGCTCGAGGCGTGGCCCATTCGCTACACGCAACCGTTTCCAAAAACGGTGGTGGAAACTGCCTCCCAAATATTCGCCCCGCAAAATGGAAAATCTTTTGGCTATTCAGTGATATACGCGGATCAACAAATCGTAAATCAATCCTCGCACTGACAACGGGCAGTGCAGGGGACCATAAATGTCTGAAACGTTCGTCAATCAAACGTTCAACGCTGGCCAGGCCGCGACCGGCGTTCTCGCGCTCAATAGCTTCACGGGGACGAACATCGCCAGCGGCGTCTCGACGATCACCATCAACGGCAACGTGAATCTTCCGGGCTCCCCCGTCACCGTCAACGCCAACCTCGTCGGTCTCGTCGGCGCAGGCCTCCAGGGCACTTATGTCGGCTTCAGCCAGCCTCAGGGTGAAACCGAGCCGACCTACTTCTTCAGCGTCGCGCCGGGCGGTCTGTCGCTCCCCGTCACCGTGGCGGTCAGCGCGGGGCAGTTGTCGACGCTCAGCCTGCTGGCTCCCGTCAACACCACCGGCAACATCTCGGCACCCGACAGCCCCACCATCGTCTGCTTCGCCTCGGGCACGCGCATCCGCACGCCGAAGGGCGAGGTGCGCGTCGAGGAGCTGAGCGTCGGCGACACGGTCGTGACCGCGTCGGGCGCGCACCGGCCGATCCGCTGGATCGGCCATCGTACCATCGATTGCGCCGGCCGGGCCGACCTCACCCAGGTCCTGCCGGTGCGGATCGCCCGCGACGCCTTCGGCGAGGGCCGGCCCACCCGCGACCTCCTCGTCTCGCCCGCCCACGCGATCTGCGTCGATCTCGTCGGCGAAATCCTCGTCCCGGCCTGCCGGCTCATCAACGGCACCACGATCACGCAGGTCGCGGTCGAGGAAATCACCTACTGGCATATCGAACTCGACAGCCACGACATCCTGCTGGCCGAAGGTCTGCCCGCCGAGAGCTACGTCGAGTGCGGCAACCGCGCCTTCTTCGCCAACGCTCCGGTGACCGACGCCGACACCGCGCCCGACGCGCGCCCGAGCGGCCGCGAGGCCTTCTGCCGCCCGCTGCGCGAGAGCGGCGCGCTGGTGGACGCCCTGCGCGAACGCCTGAGCGAGCGGGCCGAGACGCTGGGCTGGACCCTGGTCGAGACGCCGCTCGCCGAGCTGCGGGTGGTGGCCGACGGGCGGGTCCTGCGGCCGGAGAGCGACGGCTTGTGCGCCCGCGTCCGCCTGCCCGCCGACGCCCGCGAGGTCTGGCTCGAATGCGAGACCAGCGTGCCGGCCCATCTCGGCGGCAGCGGCGACGACCGGGCGCTCGGCCTCTGCCTCGCCGCTCTGACCGCCGACGACGGCCTGAGCGTGCGCCGGACCCTGCCCGCAGAAAGTGCCGAACTGGATGAGGGCTTCCACGCCTCCGGCGAGGGCCATCGCTGGACGACGGCACGGGCGCGGGTACCGGCCTCGCTGTGGCAGGGCTGCCGCGACGAGTTCTTCCTGCGCATCGACCTCGCCGCCCCGGCCCTGCCGCGCTGGGTCGATCGCGGCCGCGCCGGCGGCAAGGCCGAACTGCGGCTCGTCGCCTGAAGGCCCAACGCGGGCTCGGGGTTTCACCCGAGCCCCCTCACGAACATGAAGAACGCCGTCCCGGATGCCGCATCCGGGGCGGCGTCGCCGTTGGCCGGGAGGCTTACCCCGCCGCCTCCCGCACCGGCGCTTCGGCGGTGTCGGACAAGGCCGAGAGGCGGCGCGTGGCGAAGTCGATGAAGCTGCGCACCTTGGCCGGCAGCAGCCGCGAGGTCGTCACGATGTAGAGCGGCGTCGGCTGGAGCGTCCAATCCGGCATCACCTGCTCCAGGACGCCGCTGGCGAGATCGGGCCGGAGGCCGCTGAGGCTCGCGGCAAAAAGCCCGTGGCCGGCGAGCGCGAAGGTGCGCATCAGGCCCGGCGAATTGCAGCCGATCTGGCCCGAGACCGCGATCGAGGCGGCCTCGTCGCCGCGGACGAACGACCAGTTCGTCGGAGGCCCGGCGACGAGGACGTTGTGGTCGGCGAGATCCGGCGGGTTCATCGGCCGGCCCCAATCCTCAAGGTAGGACGGGGCGGCGAAGACGCCGTTGGCGAGTTCCGCCACCTTGCGCACGATCAGCGAGGTCTCGCGCGGCGTCTCGACCGCGAGCGCCAGATCGTAACGCTCGTCCATCAGATCGACCGGCCCATGGCCAAGGCCGAGCTGGATCCTGACATGCTCGTTGCCGTTGGCGAAGTCCGAGACGATGCCCGACAGGTGCTCGTTGACCCAGCCGTCGGCGGGCACGGCGATCTTAAGGAGGCCGCTCGGCCCCTTCGCCTCCGCCATGATGTCGTCGTAGGCCTGCTGCGCCTCCTCCACGAGGCGCATCGCCTGGAGAAAATAGGCCTCGCCGTAGGAGGTGAGCGTCAGACGGCGCGTGGTGCGGTCGAGCAGGCGCAGGCCGATCGCCGTCTCGAACACGGTGATCCGGCGGGAGAGCGAGGAAACCGGCATCCCCAGGACGAGAGCGGCTTGGCTGAAACTTCGCCGCTTGGCCACTTCGACGAACAGGGCCATGTCGCGCAAGACTTGGGGATGAGGCATGCGTGAGCGATCCGCTCCAAACGTTGAGTGCCGTGCGTGGACTTTCGCCATGCGCCTCAGGCCGAGAGCACAGCGTCGATCGAAAGTCCCGCAAGGCACGTTCGAAGGTCGTCACGAACAAACGAAACGCACATCCGCAAAAACTCGTACGGCGGCGGAGCGGCTGAAACGCGAGAGACCTTTCAAACATTTGTGAATTTTTGCCCGGCCGAAGCCGGACGACGCTTCATCAACGTAAGATGATTTTTGATAGTTGAATACCACCCCCGGAAACTCTCAATGCCCCGAAAACACCTTCCCTTTGCACAACGGGGTTTTTGAGAAAGTTCTTTCTGATTTTGCTCGTAATCAGTCCTCTTTCCCGGCTCCTCGCGAGGATGTGCGTAGTGTGATGGCTGGCGCGGGCCTGATCGACGCGGCAAAGCCTTGACCGGAGCAGCCGGTCTGCCGATTGTTACTCGCTAACACTTGTTGGGGACCGCCCTGGGAAGGGGGCAGATGATCCCCGTTCAGTCCTGTGTCTCCGCCGCCGGAAATCGGCGGAGCACGTTTCGAAGAGAGATGACGACGTGTATCAGAACTGCCCGCGGAGCTCGGAAATCCTGTTCGCCGCCGCCGACGCCACATGGCGGACCGAGGCGGCCCGGTTGCTCGACCGGCGCGCCGACGATCCGGAACTGGTGCTTTGCCCCGAGGCGCGGGGGCGCCCCCACAGCCTGCTGCGGCTTGCCTACGAGGCGCGCGAGCGGGCGCTGGCGGGCTGGAAAGCCTCCCGGGCCGAGGCCGCCGCGTAAACTCGGCCGATTGGCAGGACGACGAAAAACCCCGGAGCGGCGGACCGCTCCGGGGTTCTTTTTTTCACCCGTTCCGTGAGAGCCGGCCCCCGAGACGATCGTCCTAGAGCATCGGCCCGACCGTATCAGCGCGCCGCCATCTTCTTGGGCAGCTTGAACGCCCAGAAGCTGCCGCCCTGGTTGATGCCGGCGGTGGACTTGGCCACCTCGCCACCCCAGAGCGGGACCGCGCCGCCCCAACCGGCCGCGACGCCGACCCACTGCTCGCCGTCCTGCTCCCAGGTGATCGGCGAGGAGACCACGCCGGTGCCGACCTGGAACTTCCACACCTCTTCGCCCGACTTGGCGTCGAAGGCCTTGAGGAAGCCCTCCGGCGTGCCGGTGAAGACGAGGTTGCCGCCGGTGGTGAGCACGCCGCCCCAGAGCGGGGCCTTGTTCTTGTAGTTCCACACCACCTTGCCGGTGGCCGGGTCGATCGCCTTCAGCGAGCCGATATGGTCGTCGAAGATGGGCTTGATGGTGAAGCCGGCACCCAGATAGGCGGCGCCCTTCTTGTAGTTCACCGGCTCGTTCCAGATATCCATGCCCCACTCGTTGGAAGGGACGTAGAACAGCTTGGTGTCGGGGCTGTAGCCGATCGGCATCCAGTTCTTGCCGCCGAGGAAGCTCGGCACCGCGAACACGGATTTGCCCTTCTTGCCGTCCTCGGACTTCGACGGGTCGCCGGGGCGGAACGCGTCGTCGTAGATCGGGCGGCCGTTTTGATCGATGCCCTTGGCCCAGCTGATCTTCTCGACGAACGGCGAGGCCGAGATGAATTTTCCGTTGGTGCGATCCAGAACGTAGAAGAAGCCGTTGCGGTCGGCGGTGGCGCCGGCCTTGACGGTCTTGCCGTCCTTCTGGAGGTCGAACGGCACGAACTCGTTCACGCCGTCGAAGTCCCAGCCGTCATGCGGCGTGGTCTGGAAGCCCCACACGATCTCGCCGTTGTCGGGGTTGAGCGCGAGGCGCGAGGCCGACCACTTGTTGTCGCCCGGGCGCAGGGCCGAGTTCCACGGGCCCGGATTGCCGGTGCCGAAGTAGAGCAGGTTGGTCTCGGCGTCGTAGGTGCCGCCGAGCCAGGTCGCGCCGCCGCCGTACTTCCACAGGTCGCCCGGCCAGGTCTCGTTGACCTTGCCGGTCATGGTCGAGGGCTTGCCGTTCAGCTCGCCCATATGGCCTTCGATGACCGGGCGCTTCCAGAGGATCTCGCCGGTCTCGGCGTCGCGCGCCTCGACCCGACCGACGATGCCGAATTCGCCGCCCGACACGCCGGTGATGATCTTGCCGTTCACGATCAAGGGGGCGGCGGTGTAGCTGTAGCCGGCCTTGAAGTCGTCGATGTCCTTGCGCCACACCACCTTGCCGGTCTTGGCGTCGAGCGCGACCAGCTTGGCGTCGAGCGTACCGAAATAGACCTTGTCCTTGTAGAGCGCGGCGCCGCGGTTCACCACGTCGCAGCAGGGCAGGATGCCCTCGGGCAGTCGGGCGTTGTATTCCCACAGCTTCTCGCCGGTGCGGGAATCGACCGCGTACATGCGCGAATACGAGCCGGTGACGTAGATCACGCCGTCCTTGACCAGCGCCTGGCTCTCCTGGCCGCGCTGCTTCTCGCCGCCGAACGAGAAGGAATAGGCCGGCACGAGGCCCTGGATCGTCTCCTTGTTGATGGCCTTCAGCGGCGAGTAGCGCTGCGCCTGGAGGCCGAGGCCGTAGGTGACGACGTCGTCGGGGGTCTTGGCGTCGTTGAGGATCGCCTCGTTGCTGACGCCGGCCGACGTCTTGTTGGCCTCGGGGGCCGCGAGGGCCTGGGACGCGCCCGCGAGGAGCGCCGCCGCCCCCACGGCCGCGAGGAACCGGTCATGCACCTTCATCAAACGTCCTCCTGATCTCGGTCGGGCGGCCGGCGGACCTTGTCTTGGTCTCTCGAACGACCTCCCATGATCGGCAAGCTATCCACGCGCGCGTGGCGTGGTTATTGGCCATAAGTCCAAGATAAGATTGTTGCGGTGCGGCAAATCAGTTCGGGATTGGAGGTTCGACCGATCTCTGCAGTCGATGCCGCAAAGTCGGACGCGAAAAAGCCTCGGACCACGCGGGGAGCGCAGCCCGAGGCTTTCTCGATTCTTGGCTGCTTCCGAAATAGAAGCGGCGTCACAAGCTTTCCGGCCGGTCGCGTCGGAAGCAGCCGCTCTCCCCCCTCTTCCCGCACGCGGGGAGAGGGTCGCGACAACCCTGTCGTCGGCGCGACAAGCGGCAGGCCTTTCAAAACCCCTTCGGCGCCGCGTAGGTCACCCCGTACCGCTCGCAGATCGCCTTCAGCCGCCCGTCCTCCGTCATGGCGCCAAGCGCCTCGCCGACGGCGTAGCCGAGGTCGCGCGAATCGGAACGCACCGCGCCGCCCAACTCCCAGTTCGTCTTCACGATGCCGCCCAGCGCGATCTCGACCATCGGGAAGCGGTCCGGCCCGACATGCGCCGCGAACAGCGCGGCCTCGATCGCCGGACGCGTGCCGGCCAGGATCGCGGTCTCGCCGGAAAGAAACGCCTTGGCCGCCTCGTCGAAATTGCGGAAGTGTTTGAGGTTGTTCCGGTAGCGCCCGTTCTCGGCCATCAGGATCTGGAGGTCGGAGGCGCTGGCGCCCTCGACCGCGATCTGATTCTCTTCGATGTCGGGAAAGCTCGAAAAGCCCTCCATCTTGTCGCGCGCCCAGGCGAAGGCGAGGCGCTGCTCGAAATAGGGACGCACCAGGAAGACCTGCTCGTTGCGGATGCCGAGCAGCTTGTCGTTCGGCACATGCAGCATCAGGTCGGCGAGCTTCGAGCCGGCGAGATCGCCCTTCCACAGATTGAGGCGGAAATCGCCGTCCACGTTCTCGCCCGCATCGACGAGGCGCAGGTCGAGCTTGAGCTTCAGCGCCTCGGCGAGAGCCCGGGCCACGTCCACGTCGATGCCGACCGGTTGGCGATCGCGCATCTCCGAGAACGGCGCGTTCTCGGCGTAGAGCGCGACCCGCAGGGTGCCGTCCGCGGTCGCCTCGTCGAGGGGACGGGCGAAGGCCGGAGAGGCGGCGAGCGCCGCGAGGCCGGCGAGCGCGCCGCGCCGGGTGAGGGAGCGCGACACGGCTACTCTTCGTGCTTGGCTTCGATGTAGGTGCGGATCGCCCACATGGCTTCCTGCGAGAGGATGCCGTCGAAGGCCGGCATCTTGGTCATGCCGTTGACGACGGCGCCGTGCTTCATCCGCTCGACGAAATACTCGTCCCCCTCCTTGCCGGTCGGCAGGTAGCGCAGATCCGGGGCGAGGCCGCCGGACACGACCTGGAGGCCGTGGCAGCGGGCGCAGTTCTGGTTGTAGCCGGAATCGCCCACCGTGACCGCCTTGGCGTTGCCGCGGTAGGGGTTCTCCTCCTTCCACTCGGTGCCCAGCGATTCGAGCCCGTCGGTGTTGACCGGCTGGGGCTGCACGTCGCCGTGGGCGAACGCACCGCCTGCGAGCATGAGGCCGAGCAGCAGCCCGCCGGCCAGCCGAATCCGTGTGGTCATGTCCGTCTCGCTCCCTGGCCTGCCCGAGACTTGATGCGTGCGGGGCGGCGCGTTGTGCGGGAGGCGGGACAAGTTGTGGCCCGCGCTCCTCGATTATGCGCCACGGTATCAAGCGGGCCGGAGACGCCCCATTGTGCTTTGGTACGACAGGGCCGCGCCCCCGGTTGCGACCTTGGTCCAATATCGGCGTCGCCGACCCCGCGCCTATGCTTGCCCCAAAATCCAGGGTGGAACCGTTCGGGGCAGGATGCCGACACGCGCCGATCTCACGGAGGGCGGCCGAAGGGGCTTCGGCAGGCATGCGCTGCGGGCCCTGCTGACGGCCTGCGCGCTCATCGCCGCTGCCCCGGCGCTCGCGAACCCGCAACTTGCGATCCACTACGTCGAGCGCCGGGTGGAGCGCCCGACCCCGCTCAACAACGAGCCGCCGATCCCCGACGACGAGGGACTTCGCGGGGCCGAGTTGGGTTTGCGCGACGGCAACGCCACCGGTCGCTTCGTCGGCCTGTCCTTCGCCCTGACATCGACGGTGGTGGAGCCCGGCGCCGACCTGCCAGCGGCGTTGGCCGCCCTGGCGCGCGAGAGCGGCCCGTTGCGCTTCCTCGTCGTCAACGCCCCCGCCGACGACCTTCTGGCCATCGCCGACGCGCCCGAAACCCGCGACGCCGTGCTGCTCAATGTCGGCGCGCCGGACGTGCGCCTGCGCGACCGCGATTGCCGCGCCCGGATGCTGCACGTGCTGCCCTCGCGCGACATGCTCACCGACGCGCTGGCGCAGCTTCTGCTCTACAAGCGTTGGAACCGCCTGCTGCTCGTCTCCGGCCCCGGCGCCGACGACGCCCTCTACGCCGACGCGCTGCGGAAAAGCGCCAAGAAATTCGGCGCCCGGATCGTCGCGGAAGCGAGCTTCGACGCCCGCGGCGCCGACCTTCGGGACTCCGCTCTGAAAGAGTTCGCGGTCATCACACGCGGCCCCGAGCACGACGTGGTGGCGGTGGCCGACGAGCGGGCCGAGTTCGGGGCCAACCTCGTCTACAACACCGCCTCGCCCCGCCCCGTCGTCGGCACGCAGGGCCTGATCCCGACCGCCTGGGGCCGCCCGGTCGAGGCCTGGGCCGCGGTGCAGTTGCAGGGGCGCTTCGCCAAGCTCGCGGGCCGCCCGATGGGCGCCATCGACTGGGCGGGCTGGATGGCCGTGCACGCCGTGACCGAGGCCGCGACGCAGCTCAAGTCGAGCGACGGGAGCGCGATCCGCGACTTGCTTATCTCGAAAAAGTTCGAGGTCGGCGGGTTCAAGGGTCGCGCCCTGAGCTTCCGCCCCTGGAACGGACAGTTGCGCCAGCCGGTCTTCGTGCTCTGGCCCGGCGCCGTGGTCGCCGCCGCCCCGGTCGAGGGCTTTTTGCACCGGCGCACCGAACTCGACACCCTCGGTCTCGACGAGCCCGAGAGCGCCTGCCGCGCCTTCGGAGGCAACGGATGATTCTTTTCAGACTTTGCGTCGGTGCCATGCTGCTGATGCCGCTGGGTGCGGAGGCCCATGAAGTCTACGTCTCGAACGAGCGCGACAACACCGTCTCGGTGATCGATTCCACGACCTGGGAGGTGACCCGCACCTTCCCCGTGGGCCGGCGCCCGCGCGGGCTCACGTTCTCGAAGGACGGCCGGCGGCTGTTCGTCTGCGCCAGCGATTCCGACGCCGTGCAGGTGATCGACCCCGACACCGGCAAGCTGCTGCACGACCTGCCCTCGGGCGAGGACCCGGAGCAGTTCTCGCTCGCGCCCGACGGAAAAACCCTCTTCATCGCCAACGAGAACAACGCCACCACCACGGTGGTCGATGCCGACACCCGCAAGGTGCTGGCGCAGATCGATGTCGGCATCGAGCCCGAGGGCATGGCGGTGAGCCCGGACGGCAAGCTCGCGGTGACGACCTCCGAGACCACCAACATGGTCCACTGGATCGACACCGGAACGCTCCAGGCCACCGACGCCACCCCCGTCGGCCAGCGCCCGCGCCACGCCGAGTTCACCCGCGACGGCAAGCGGCTCTGGGTCTCCTCCGAGATCGGCGGCACGGTGGCGGTGATCGACGTCGCGACCCGCCGGGTGGTCGAGACCATCGGCTTCGAGATCAAGGGGATTTCCGGCGACCGCATCCAGCCGGTCGGCATCGCCCTGTCGGAGGACGGGCGCAGCGCCTTCGTCGCGCTCGGGCCGTCCGACCGGGTCGCCGTGGTCGATACCGAGAGCTTCAAGGTGAAGGCGACCATCCTCGTCGGTCGCCGGGTCTGGCACGTCGCGGCTCTGCCGGGCGGCGAGCGGCTGGTGACGACGAACGGCGTGTCGGGCGACGTGACCGTGATCGATGCGGTGAGCCTCAAGGCGATCCGCAGCATCAAGGTCGGGCGCTATCCGTGGGGCGCCGCGGTGCGGCCGGCGGCGGGCGTGCGCTCGGCAGGGGCGGCGGAGTGAGGCGAGCAGGGTGCCGCCGCGCCGAAGAACCCTCTCTCACGGGGAGGGATGCGCGCACGGCTTTGTGCCATCTCATTGCAATCCTTTTCGTCTTTCTCGCCCTCCCCGCCCACGCCGGCACCCTCGGTCGCGCCGGCATGGAAAAACAATTCCCCCCGCCCCTCGTCGTCGGCGAGCGCGACGACCGCATTCCGGTCTGGCCGATCCTCAAGCAGGAGGCCGGCTCCTACGAGGTCATCGCCTACGCGTTCGAATCGATCGACTTCGCCCGCATCCCCGGCTTCGGCGGCACCGCCCCGAACCTCTTGATCGCGCTCGCGCCCGACGGCACGTTTCGCGATGCCAGGGTGACTTCGCATCACGAGCCGGTCTTCCTCGAAGGCCTGGGCTCGGAGCCGCTCTTCGCCTTCGTCGAGCAATATGTCGGCCTCTCGGCCCGCCAGCCGATCCGGGTCGGGCGGCCGAACGCGCGGGCGGCCGGGGCCGCGCCCGCCACCACCGTCGACGGCATCTCGATGGCCACCGCCTCGACCCGCGTGATCAACGAGACGATGCTCGCGGCCTCGCTGGCGGTGGCGCGGGAAAAGCTCGGTTTCGGCGCCGTCAACATCGGCCTGCGCGTCGAGGCCAAGCCCGATGTCGAGCCGCTGGGCCTCGCCGAGTTGGAGCGGCGCGGCTGGGTGAAGCGCTGGCAAATCACGCATGCGGAAGTCGATGCGGCCTTCGCCGATACCGGCTTGAGCGATCCCGATCCGGGCGCACCTGAAAAACCCTTCGCCGAGCTGACGTTGGCCTATCTCAACGTGCCCACCATCGGCCGCGCGATCCTCGGCGAGGCGGCCCATGCCCGGCTGATGCGCGAGATCGGGCCGGGTGCCCACGCCGTGATGGTGGTGAGTTCCGGCCATTGGAGCCCGCTGCCGGACGAATTCGTGCTGGGCTCGGTGCCCGACCGCCTGACGATCCAGCAGGGCGGCCTCACCGTGAACGCCCGCGACGCGGCCTGGGAACGGCGTGACCTCGCCCCCGATCTCCCTGCCGGCCCCTGGAGCCTCCTGAAGATCGGCGACGCCGCCGGCTTCGATCCCTCCGCCCCCTGGTCGCTCTCGGTGAAGGTCACGCGCGAGCGCGGCCAGATCTTTCCCGAAAAGGTCGCCTGCGAGATCGCCGCCGAGTATCGCCTGCCTCCTGAGCTGTTCACCCGCGAGGTGCCGGATGCGGGACCGAGCTGGACCGATTCCTGGCGCGCCCGCGGCGTCGAACTCGGGATCATCGCGGCAGCCCTCGCGCTCCTCGTGCCGGTGCTCGCCCGTCAGGACGTGCTGGTGGCCCGCGCCCGCCCGTTCTCGCTGTTCCGCTTCGGCTTCCTCGCCTTCACGCTCGGTTTCGTCGGCTGGACCACGCAGGCGCAGCTCTCGATCGTCACGCTCGTCGGCACGGTGCGCGCGCTGGTCCATACCGGCGATTTCGGCTTCCTGCTCTACGATCCGCCCTCGCTCGTGCTCTGGGGCTTCGTGCTGGTCACGCTGGTGGTCTGGGGCCGGGGCACGTTCTGCGGCTGGCTCTGCCCGTTCGGCGCGCTGCAGGAATTCGTTGCTTTTCTCGCCAAGCCCTTGCGCATCCGGCAAGTCACCGTGCCGCCCCGCCTCGACCGGGCCCTGCGGCAGGTGAAGTACGTGGTGCTCGCCGCGATCCTGCTCGCTGCGGCTTTGGGCTCGCCGCTCGCCGACACGTTCTCCGAGGTCGAGCCGTTCAAGACGGCGATCACCCTGTACTTTATCCGATCCTGGCCGTTCGTGCTCTACGCGGTCGGGCTGATCGTCCTCAACCTCTTCGTCTACAAGGGATTCTGCCGCTATCTCTGCCCGCTTGGCGCCAGCCTCGCGCTGGCCGGACGCCTGCGCCTGCTCGACTGGATTCCGCGACGGCCTGAGTGCGGCTCGCCGTGCCAGCTCTGCAAGGTGCGCTGCCGCTACGGCGCCATCGAGCCGTCGGGCAAGATCGATTATCCCGAGTGCTTCCAGTGCATGGATTGCGTCACGATCATCCGCGATCCCGCCCAATGCGTGCCGCAGGTGCTCGCGGCCAAGCGCGGCAAGCGCCTCGTCCCACAGCCGGTGGCCGCCGAATGAGCCTCTCCCTTCGCCCCGCAATGGAGCGCCGCCGCATCCTGCTCGGCGGCCTCGGCGCGCTGGCGGCGCTCGCCACCGGTCCAGCGGCGTTTCGGGCGCTGGCCGAGCACCGCGGGCGCCGCGCCGCGACGCGGGCCGGGCTCGCCTTCGGGACCACGGTCTCGCTCACCCTGGTGGCGGAGCGCGACGACGCGTTCGAGCCGGCCTTTCGCGACGCCTTCGCGGCGATCCGCGCGGTCGAGGCGGCGGGCAGCCTCTATCGGCCCGACAGCGCCCTGTCGCGACTCAACCGCGACGGCCGGCTCGACGCGCCCGACCCGCTGGTCCTGGCAATGCTGCGTTTCGCCCTGACGCTGGCCGAGCGCAGCGGCGGTGCCTTCGATCCCACGGTGCAGCCGCTGTGGACGCTGTGGTCTGACGGGGCCGCGAGGGGCGAGCGGCCGGGGCCGCAGGCGCGCGCAGAGGCCGTGTCGCGCGTCGGCTGGCGGCATGTCGCGGTGGATGAGACCGGAATCCGCTTCGCGCGGGCCGGCATGTGCCTCACCCTCAACGGTCTGATCCAGGGATTCGCCGCCGACCGGGTGATGGCGGCGCTCGCGGCCCACGGCATCGCCGACGCCTTCGTGGATACCGGCGAGTTCGCCGCCGCAGGGGCGCATGCCGACGGCACCCCCTGGCGGCTCGGGCTCGGCGCGCACGGCGATAGGCCGTCAGAGGTCATCGCCCCGTTCGCGGGCTTCGCCGCCACCTCCGGCGACGACGCCACCGCCTTCTCGCCCGACCGGCGCGACCACCACATCTTCGATCCCGCCACCGGCCTCTCGCCGACCGCGCTCTCGCGGGTCACCGTGACGGCGCCGAGCGGCTTGTTGGCCGACGGCCTCTCCACCGCGGCCTTCGTGATGGGCGAGGCGGCGGGCGCCGCGCTGGTGCGGCTTTACAGCGGCTGCGCGGCGCGCTTTACGGTCAAGCTCTGAACTCGACGCACACCGCACATTCTCGCGACCGTGGCGATGACATGCGCACAATTGATATAGGATAGTGGTCGAGACCTGCGGTCACGCTCTATCCCGCTCCAACGGTACCCCGACACACGAAGCCCCGATCAGGATGTCCAGCGCCTCCGCCCCACCGCCACCCGCCGGCGGGCCCGTCGCCGTCGTCGCCGACGACGACGCGTTCTTCCGCCTCGCCCTGACGACCCTGCTGGTGCGCCGCCTCGGCTTCGCCCGCGTGGTCGAGACCGGCTCCCTCGACGAGGCGCTGGCGGCGCTCGCCGAGACGCCGGAGGCGAGCCTCGCCCTGTTCGACCTGCGCATGCCCGGCATGGCCGGCGCCGCCTCGCTCAGCGCCGTGCGCGAGTGCTTCCCCACGGTGAAGGCCGCGATCCTCTCGGGCTCGACCGACCGGGAGGACATTTTGACGGCGCTCGCCGCGGGCAGCCACGGCTACGTGCCCAAAACCCTGCCGCCGCCGGAGGTGGTGAGCGCGCTCGAAGTCATCCTGGGCGGCGCGATCTACGTGCCGCCGTTTCTGGCCGACATCCCCGGCCCCGGCACCGCGCCGCCACCAGTCCCGCGGGAGCCCGGCGACGTGCCCGCGGCCTCGCTGACCCGGCGCCAGCGCGACGTGCTCGAGCTGATCGTCGACGGCCGCTCCAACAAGGAGATCGCCCGTACGCTCGCGCTCGGCGAGGGCACCGTGAAGGTCCACGTCGCCGCCCTGCTGCGGGCGCTCGGCGTCGCCAACCGCGCCGCAGCCGCGGCGCTCGGCGCGCGGGCGCTGGGGCGGACCTGACGAGAGCATGTCCCATCCATCCCCCTCAGAGGTGCCGGAGCGCAGCGGAGGCCTCGAAGGTGGGCTCCAACTCGCGCGCGATCCCTGGAGCCCTCCTTCGAGGCCCGCCGAGGAGGCGGGCACCTCAGGATGAGGGGGATGGTTGGGATGGGGTGGGGCTGAAAAGCCCCTTACGCGCAGCGCGCCGGGTCGGCCCGCCCGCCCCGCGCCCAGTGCTCGACGGTGGCGAGCAGCGCCTCGCGCTTGAACGGCTTGCCGATATGGCCCTGCATGCCGGCGGCGAGATAGTCCGACATCTGGTGCGGCAGCACGTTCGCCGTCATCGCGACGATCGGAACCTCGGCCGCGGGACCGCCGAGGGCGCGGATGCAGCGGGTCGCGGTCAACCCGTCCATGCCCGGCATCTGGATGTCCATGAGCACGAGATCGTAGGTGCGCTCGGCCACCGCCCGGATCGCCTCGGCTCCGCTCGATGCGATATCGACGGCGTGGCCGCCGAGTTCGAGCACGGCGCGGCCGAGTTCCTGGTTCAGAAACACGTCCTCGACCAGCAGCACCCGGCAGGCGGGGCGACGCAGCCGTTCCGCCGTGGGGACGACCGGCGCCGGCAGGGCCACGGCCGGCAACGGCACCTCGACCCGGAAGGTCGATCCGACCTCGGGCTCGCTGGTGAGCCCGATCGTGCCGCCCATCAGCTCCACCAGCCGCTTCGAGATGGCGAGGCCGAGCCCGGTGCCGCCGAACTCCCGCCGGATCGTGCCGTCGATCTGGCTGAAGCGCTCGAACAGAAGATGCTGCTTGGCCGCCGGGATGCCGATGCCGGTGTCGCGCACCGAGAAGCCGATCCGCTCACCATCGGACGCTTCCAGCGCCAGGGTAACGCCGCCGCGGCGGGTGAACTTCACCGCGTTGTTGAGGAGGTTGAGCAGCACTTGCCGCAGCCGGTCGCGATCGCCGACGACGGACGCCGGCAGGCCGGGTCCGATCGCGACCGTCAGGCTCAGGGCTTTCTGCTCGGCGCTGGCGCGCACGATCGCGGCGGCTTCTTCCGCCAGCGGGGCCAGGGCGAAGGGCGTGGGCCGCAATTCGATCCGGCCCACCTCGATCTGCGAGAAGTCCAAAATGTCGTCGACGATGGTCAGGAGCGCCGAGCCGGCGGAGCGGACGCGCTCGGCGTGGAGGCGGGCGCCGGGACCCAGCGCCGGGTCGTCGAGCAGGAGGTCGGTGTAACCGAGCATGCCGTTGAGCGGCGTGCGGATCTCGTGGCTCATGGAGGCCAGGAAATCGGTCTTGGCGCGGCTCGCCGCCTCGGCCTGGACGCGGGCGGCGTCGAGTTCCGCCGTGCGCGCCGTGACGCGCTCGGCCAGCGTCGCGTTGAGGTCGCGCAAAGCCCGCTCGGCGGAATCGCGGGCGGTGTCGTCACGCACCGTCAGCACGGCGCCGACCTGCCGCCCGTCGGCGCCGCGCAGCGGCTGGGCGGTGCCGACCGCCAGCACCCGCGAGCCGTCGGGGCGGTGGATGCGCCAGCGCGCATCCTCGACCCGCTCGCCGGCCACGGCCCGGACGAGGGGCAGTTCGGCGATCGGATGGGGCCGGCCGTCCTCGGTGAAGAGGTGGTAGGTCTCGCTGTAGCGCTCCGGCGCGATGTCGAGCCGGGCAACGCCATGGATCGCGGCCGCCGCCTCGTTGACGAAGGTGAGCCCGCCCGATGCGTCCGCGACGATGACGCCCTCGGCGAGCTGGCCGAGGATCGCCGCGTTCTGGTCGGCGGCCGCCCGCGCCCGCTCGGCCTGCCGTTCGTAGAGGCGCAGGTGCGCGACGACGACGGTGGCGAGATCCCGCAGCCGCTCCCGATCCTGCTGCCCGAAGGCACGCGGCTGCCGGTCCATCAGGCAGAGCGTCCCGATCCGCACGCCCGGCCGCAGGATCAGCGGCGCGCCCGCGTAGAAGCGGATGCCTGCCTCGCCTGTGACCAGCGGGTTGTCGGCGAACCGCGGGTCGGCCTGCGTGTCCTCAATGACGAGATTTGCGTCCGACAGGATGGTGTGGGCGCAGAAGGCCATGTCGCGCGGCGCGCCCTCGGCCTCGATCCCGCACTTTGCCTTGAACCAGAGATCGTCGGCATCGAGCAGGGCGACGGTGGCGATCGGCACCGCAAACAGGGCGGCGGCGGTGCGGCAGACCGCGTCGAAATGCGGCTCAGGCTCGGTCCCGAGGATGCCGAGCGCGCGAAGCGCGGCGATCCGTTCCGGCTCGTTGGGCGGAGTGGCGACCATACCGATCCAGCGCCTCAAGGGCGCACGCGGCGATGAGGCCCACGTGCGTCGACCCGATCCTCGACGCGGGAAGCCTCGCATCGACCGGTTGAGGCCTGTTTAATCCCTTCCGCGGCGCGCCGGTTATCACACTTTCGGGAAAGGCGTTTCCCGCCTGTCGCGGTAATCGCCCGGAACCGGCGACGGCGCGTGCGGCAAGTCGCGGCAGCCATGCCATGTTGATGCGCCGCCGCGCGAGACCGACTATCGAAGCCGACCCGACATTCCGCGACACGCTGGCAGGGATCGACCGATGAGCGCCCTCGACGGACTGCTCCTCCTGGCCTTCCTGGCCCCGCCGACACCGATCCGGCCGGAGCCGCCGCGGCGGGTGCCGGGCTGGTTCCCGGCCTTCATCATGGGCGCGACGGTGTTCCTGATGGTGGCACCGATGATCGCGATCTGGGGCTTCCACCGCCCGGAAAAACCCTTTCGCGATGCCTGCGCGGCGGCGGGTGGGCGCGTGGTTCCGGCCTCGCTGGCGGGCGACGGCCCGCCGCGGTGCCGGCGGCCGTAAAAAAAGCGAAAAATACCAAACCCGTCATTCCGGGGCCGCGTAGCGGAACCCGGAATCCGCCCGTGATGCGCGGTGCCAGCACAACGTCGCGGCCAGTCGTAGATTCCGGGTTCTCGCCTTCGACGAGCCCCGGAATGACGGTGACAACGGTTACTGGTTCGCCTCGACGGCGCCGCGCAGCACCGGGGTCCAGCGGGCGACCTCACTCTCGACGAGCTTCTGCAAAGCCGCCGGGCCGGCCTCACCGTCCTTCGGCACCGTGCCGCCGAGTTCGAGGATGCGCTTCTTCGCGTTCGGGTCCTTGAGCGCCGCATCGAGGGCGGCCACGAGCTTCTTGCGCACGTCCTCGGGCAGGCCCTTGGGGGCGAACACCGCGTTCCAGGCGCTGACCTCGTAGCCCGGCAGGCCGGCTTCCTTGGTGGTCGGCACGTCGGGCAGGCTCGGGTTCCGCTCGGGCGTAGCCACCGCGTAGGCCTTGATCGTCCCGCCGTTGATCTGGGTCGCGACGTTGACGATCTGGTCGGTCATGAAGTCGACCTGACCGGCCATCAGGTCGTTCAGCGCCGGGCCGGTGCCGCGATAGACCACCAGCGTGGGCTTGGCGCCGATCTGCGAATCGAACAGCACGCCGGTCGAATGCGAGACAGAGCCGACCCCGGCATGCGCCTGGTTGATCGAGGCGCCACCCGCCTTCACCGCCTCGACGAAGCTCTTCAGGTCGGGGGCCGGGAACGCCTTCTTGGCGACGATGACGATGGGCGTGCCGGCGGCGAGCCCGATCGGGTCGAAGCTCGTGGCCGGGTCGTATTTCAGGCCCTTGAACAGAGCGGGTGCAGCGCCGTGCGTGCCCATATGGCCCATCATGATGGTGTAGCCGTCGGGCGCAGCCTGCGAGGCGCGGGTGATGCCGGTGGTGCCGCCGGCCCCGGTGACGTTCTCGATCACCACCTGCTGGCCGAGCGCCTTCGACATCGGGTCGGCGACGATGCGGGCGACGATGTCGGTCGGGCCGCCGGCCGCGAACGGGACCACCATGGTGATCGGACGCTGCGGGTAGGAGTCGGCGCGGGCGTTGACGGCGGTGAGCGCGGCCAGAAGCCCGAACGCTAGAGCCTTCTTCACGGTATTCCCCCTGCTTGATCTTGATGTCGTTGCGAACTCGACGCTCGGCCGCGGCGACGCGCCCCTTGGGAACGAAATCCGCCGCGGCTTTAATCCCGATGCTCTCGCGTGTTGTGCCGCATCGGCTTCTTCCGAAAACCGGTTCCCACTTTCGGGCCGATGCTCAGGCTTCGGTGAAGACTTCGTCCCGGCTTTTTCGCAACGACGGCAACAGGGCCGCGGCGAGGATCGCGAAGGCGATGATGAACAGCACCGCGCTGACTGGACGCTCCAAGAACACCATCGGATCGCCGCGCGAGAGCGTGAGCGAACGGCGCAGGTATTCCTCCATCAGCTTGCCGAGGACGAAGCCGAGCAGCAGCGGGGCCGGCTCGAAGCCGAACTTGATCAGCAGGTAGCCCATCAGCCCGAAGAAGCCGATCAGCATCACGTCGGTCGGGAGCGAGTTGATCGAGTAGATGCCGACCGAGCAGAACATCAGGATCGCCGGGAACATCAGCCGGTAGGGCACCTTCAGCAGGCGCACCCAGACGCCCACGAGCGGCAGGTTGATGATCAAGAGCATCAGGTTGCCGATCCACATCGAGGCGATCATGCCCCAGAACAGGTCCGGGCTCTTGGTCATCACGCCGGGGCCGGGGATGATGCCGTGGATCGTCATGGCGCCGACCATCAGGGCCATCACGGCGTTCGGCGGGATGCCGAGCGTGAGCAGCGGGATGAAGGCGGTCTGCGCGCCCGCGTTGTTGGCGCTCTCGGGGCCGGCCACCCCCTCGATGGCGCCGCGGCCGAAGCGGCTCGGGTCCTTGGCGATCTTCTTCTCGATCGTGTAGGCGGCGAACGGCCCGAGCACGGCACCGTTGCCCGGCAGGATGCCGAGGATCGCGCCGATGGCGGTCCCGCGCAGCGTCGCCGGGGCCGCCTGCCTCAGTTCGGCGAGGCCCGGCAGCAGCCGGCCGATGCGCTCGCGCACCACGTCGCGGGCCTCGGTCTGATCGAGGTTGCGCAGGATCTCGGCGATGCCGAACAGGCCCATCGCCAGCACTGAGAAGTCGACGCCGTCGGTGAGGAAGGCGAAGCCGAAGGTCATCCGCTCCTGGCCGGTCTCCAGATCGGTGCCGACCGCCGCGAACAGCACGCCGACGAGGATCATCGCCACCGCCTTGAGCACCGAGCCGTGGGCGAGCACGACCGCGAAGGCCAGACCCATCACCATCAGGGCGAAGTACTCGGCCGGGCCGAAGATCAGCGCGAGCTTGGTCAGCGGGGCACCGAGCGCGGCGATCAGCAGGGTCGCGACCGTGCCGGCGAAGAACGACGCGATGGCAGCCGTACCGAGCGCGATGCCGGCCTTGCCCTGGCGGGCCATCTGGTGGCCGTCGAGCGTGGTGACGACGGAGGTGGCCTCGCCGGGGATGTTGACGAGGATCGCGGTGGTCGAGCCGCCGTACTGCGCGCCGTAATAGATGCCGGCGAGCATGATGAGGGCGCCGACCGGATCGAGCCCGAAGGTGATCGGCAACAGCATCGCGATGGTGGCGATCGGCCCGACGCCGGGCAGCACGCCGATCAGCGTGCCGACGAGGCAGCCGAGGAAGCACAGCGCGATGTTCTGAAGGCCCAGCGCGACCGAGAAGCCGAGGCCGAGATTGGAAAACAGGTCCGCCACGGGAGCCGCTCCGCGATCAGGTGGTCAGGGAGTGGCGCGCGACCTCGATGGGTTCGCGCCGGCCCGAGCGACGTTGGACGACGAGGAGACCGAGCCCTACGAGCGCCATGGCGCCGGCCGCGAGCCGCAGCATCGTGCGGGCCGGCAGGACGCCGGTCATCGCCTGCACGACCGCGGTCGGGAAGATCGGGATCGGCAGGTTCAGCATGTCGCCGAACAGCAGCATGCAGCCCGCCGTCAGGAACAGGGCGAGCGTCAGCAGTTCGATGAAGCGCGCCTCGGTGCCGGCATAGCCCGCGATGATGATGGCGAGCGGGCCGGCGACGATGAGGCCGAGGCCGGGCGTGGTGATGCCGCCGAGCGCGAAGGGCCGGATCGTGACCGCGAAGGCGATGATCGCCAGGGTGATGACGACGGGGCCGCGGAACGTGAAGGACTGAAGCGGGGCACCGTCATGGGTGAAGCCGGCGATCGCGAGCGCCAGCCCGCAGAGGCCGACGCCGATGGAGAGCCAGAACGGCATCAGGCCGGGGCCTATGGCGCGGAGCGAACCGTAATCGAGGTCGCTGCCGGCCCAGATGCCGAACACCCCGAGTCCGATCAGGCCGAGGCCGGCGACCAGACTCTGCGGTGCCCGCACCGGACCGCGGCGCGACGACGTGCCGTCGAGGGGCGCGTCCATTCCTTCTTCCTCCAGAGTTCAGTGCCGCCATCGAGGGCGGCTTTTTTGGCGTTCTGACACGACAGGCCTGGCGCGTCGTGCCTGAAATGATGCCTTTGGCCGGCCATCCACGGCGGGCCGTGCCCGCCTTGGATGGCCGCGCATTCCGTCCGACGAAGCGGTCTCCGCCCCTTCGGACGGCGCTGCCGGATCAATCGGCCTGGATGCCGGCTTCCTTGACCACCGGGGTCCACTTGGCGATCTCGGACTTGACGTGCTCGGCCAGCGCCTCGGGCGTCGAGGGGGTGAGCTTGGCGCTGAAGCCCTTCATCCGCTCGGCCAGCCCCGGATCGGCCAGCGCCTTCACGGCGGCGGCGTTGAGGGCGTCGATGATCGGCTTCGGCGTCTTGGGCGGGGCGAACAGCGCGTTCCAGGTGTAGGTCTCGTAGGCCGGGATGCCCGATTCCGCGATGGTCGGCACGTCGGGGAAGGAGGGCGCGCGCTCTTTCGTCGTCACGGCGAGCGCCCGCAGGCTGCCGGCCTTGATGAATTCCGAGGCCGAGGGGAGGTTGTCGAACTGGATCGGCACCTGTCCGGCGACCACGTCGTTCAGCGCCGGGCCGGAGCCGCGATAGGGGATGTGCTGCATCTTCACGTCGGCGAGGCTCTTGAACAGCTCGCCCGAGAGGTGGAGCGGCGTGCCGACGCCCGAGGAGGCGTAGTTGTACCGGCTCGGCTCGGCCTTCAGCAGGGCGACCAGCTCCTGCACGTTCTTGGCCGGCAGGTTCGGGTTGACCACGAGCACGTTCGGCACGACCGCGAGCAGGGCCACGGGGCTGAAATCGGTGATCGGGTCGTAGGGCTTGCGCTTGAGGATCAGCGGGTTGAGCGCGTGCGTCGCGACCGTGCCCATGAGGATGGTGTAGCCGTCGGGCTCAGCCTTGGCCACGCGCGCCGCGCCGACGTTGCCGCCCGCGCCGACGACGTTCTCGACCACGACCTGCTGGCCGAGGATTTCCGACATCTTCTGCGCGACGAGGCGCCCGACCACGTCGGTCGAGCCGCCTGCGGCGAAGGGGACCACGAGGGTGATGGGCCGTGTCGGATAGGCCGGCGCCTGCGCGCGCGCACCGAGCGGCAGCGCGGCGACCAGAAGTCCGCCGACGACGAGCATACGGCGCGACAGGGTGGATAGACCCATCCAAATTCCTCCCGAATCATTCTCTTGGCGCGCCGACACGAGGCGGCACGCCTCCGCATGAAGGGAGGGGAACGGCGCGCCGCGCAAGCCGTGCGCGGCGCCGTTATGCAACAGACTTGTGGAGTCGCAACATAAATCGACCCGTCACAAGGCTGTCCACAACAGGATCGAGGATCCTGTTCAGTGCCTCCGGCGGACGAGTGCCGTCGGCAGGCGCGTCTCCTTTTGCACGGACAATCGATGCTGAGTGTCATCATCGACGGGGATCGGGCGACCCCGAAGAACGTGCCGTCAGGCCGGCCCGGAATGGGGCGGGCCGAAGAAGGTCTCGCGCTCGATGAAGATCAGCTCCGAGCGCTTGTGCGGCAGGTCGAATTCCTTGAGCCGCACGAAGCCCTGACCCTGCATGTACTCGATCCAGCGCACGTGATCGATGCGCGGGTCGCCGATCACGCGGGTGGTCCGGGAATCGTCGAGGAACATGTAGTGGAGCACGGCACGGAACCACGCCTCGACCTTGCCCGGCCCCTGATGGCGCGGGTCGCCGACGAGGAGATGCAGGCCGCGGTCGTAATCGTGCGCGTCGTAGAACGGCGAGACCCGGTCTTCCTTGGCCCAGTAGATCTCGAAATAGGCGAACGGCGCATCGTCGAAGCAGCCGATGAAGCTGGCCATGTGCGGGTCGGCGGCCACCGTCGAGAGATACTTGCGGTGATGGTCGTGGTCGCCGCGCTCGTTCCAGAAGGCGGCGACGCTGTCGAGGTTCATCCAACGGTTGATTGTGTCGAGGTCGCCCTCGATATCGACGGCGCGGATGGAGAAATCCGCCTTGAAGCGCGGCATGTGGCGCCGGTAGACCTCGCCGACCGGCTTCACCGGGCGCTTCGGATGGCGCTTATCGCCGCTCATGACGTAGGCGAGCGGCGTCCGCCCGCTGGCCCGGCCCTTCAGCCACAGGTCGGGATGCTGCCAGAACGCGCCGCGTTGCGCGGTGAGACGTAAGCCCCCCTCCCCCGGCTCGACCGACTGGACCAAGCCGGCTCGGATCGCCTCGCGGGCCCAGGCGTCGGAGGCCGGCAGGGTGATCTGCGCCGCCTCGACCTTCGGTCGCCGGGCGAAGACGTGCGCGAAGAGCGGAAGCAGGGCTTCGGGCGGCAGCGACTCCTCGAAGCCGTCGATGGCCGTGAAGACGTGCCGCTCGGGACGCGCCAGGACCAGCGCGCCGGCCCCCTCCACGACGATGCGGGCCCGCTCGTCCTCGACCTCGGCGAAGACTTTTCGCCCGTCGGCGAGGACGAGGGTGAAGGGCACCGTGACCTGATCCAATGAACTCACCACGTGTAACCCGCTCCGAGGATGACCTTGCGCTCCTGGCCGTAGAAGCAGGAAGTCGGGTCGCTGCACGCGCTGATGAACTTCCGATCGGCGAGGTTGCGGACGTTGAGGGAGAAACGCCAGTTCTCGTAGGCGTAAGACACGCCGAGATCGACGAGGAAGAATTCCGGCGCCCGGACGACCAGGGGGTTGTTCTGGTCGGTGCTATCGATGCCGCCGTAAGAGGCGCCGGTATAGCGCAGGCCCGCACCGACTCGCAGACCGCGGAGGTCGCCGGTGAGGAAGGTGTAATCGCCCCAGATTGAGCCGATGCGATCCGGAACCGCCGTCGGACGCAGACCGACATCCGAAGGGAAATCCGGGCTTCCGATCACGCGCACATCCTGAAGCGTGTAGGAGCCGATCATCCGGAAGCCGTTTCCCAGATCGACCAGCGCCTCCATCTCGTAGCCGCGCGAACGCAGATCTTGCGCGTAACCCTCTGTTCTGAACGTCGTAATGACGTTGGTCTGCGTGATGTCGAAGGCGGCGGCGCTGAGCAGGATCGGCAGGCCCGGCGGCTGGTAGCGGATGCCGATCTCCTCCTGCTTGCCAAAGCTCGGACGGAATGGAGCCGTCGTCTCGCCGGGACCCACCGCGCCGTCTCGGGCGAGCCGACCAGCGCCTGGATTGACCGTGAAGGATTCGGAATAGCTGATGTAGGGGGCTAGTCCGTTGTCGAACAGATAGACGGCACCAACTCTCGGGGACAGTGCCGTATCATTGGATACGCCTGAAACGCCTTCTTCCGCCAGCGGATCCTTGAAGTTGCTGAATGCGGAATCATAGCGGAAACCACCAGTCAGCACGAGTTTGTCGAAGATTTTGATTTGATCTTGAAAGTATGCCCCGACCTGCGAAACCGTCTGCCGTTGATCCTGATAAAGTGTCAGCGGACCACCGATCGGCTCGCCGACGCCGGTGAACAAATCCAGGGCGCCGCCGAAGGCGAAGCTCTGTCGATCGTAACTGTACTGATTTAAGTAGTCGATGCCCATCAACACGGTGTGTTTCGTCGGGCCGACGGTGAAATCCGCCTGCAGTTGATTGTCGATCGTCAGCGACCGTGCGCCGATGTTTCCGCCGATGGCGTTCCGGCCCATGCTGCGCTGGAGAGCGGGATCCGTCCCCCCCGGAAGGCTGCTATCGAATTGCGGGATACCCGCCCCGTAGACGGTGTTGATGCTGGTCCCGACGGTCGCGTAACGCAGGTTCTGACGGAAGGCGAAAATGTCGTTGAAGCGGTGCTCGAACTCGTAGCCGATGGCGTATTGCGTGCGGATCTGCTTGTCGTAGTTCAGGTTTCCCGTCCAGAGCCGACGCGAGATGCGTCCGTTCGGATTCGGCAGGACGGTGCCGCGGGCCGGCAGGAAGTCGCTGTCGATATGCGTGTCGTCCTGCAGGACCGAGCCGAACACGATCAGCGAGGTCTGGTTGTCGGGCTTCCAGGCGATCGACGGCGCGAGAGCGAAGCGCTGACCGGTGAAGGGGTTGCCGCCGTTGAGCTGGGTGTTCTGGCCGACGCCGACCATGCGGTAACTCAGCGTGCCATCGTTGTTGAGTGCCCCACCGAAATCGACGCCGACGCGCGGCTGCTCGAAATTGCCGACCTGCATTTCGACGTTGGCGAAGGGCACCGGGGTCGGGCGCTTCGAGACGTAGTTGATGGTGCCGCCGGGGCCGCCCTGACCGTAGATGACCGAGGCGGGACCGCGTAGCACCTCGATGCGCTCGACGGTGAACGGATCGACCCGGTAGCCGCTGTAGGGACGGGTCAAGGGCAGGCGCAGGTTGTCCTGAAAGAAGTTCGCCGGCAGGCCGCGGATGGTGATGTAGCTGTCGGAGCGCGAATTGTTGCCGTAGGTGTCGGCATTGATGCCGGGCGTGTACTGGAACACTTCCGAAGCACTGGTCGATTGTTGGACCTGGATTCGATCTTGCCCGATGACGGTGATCGATTGGGGGGTCTCGATGATCGGCGCGGCGGTCTTGGTGCCCGCGGTGCTGGTGCGGGCGACGTAGCCCTCGACCGGGCCCTTGCCGCCCGCTTCCGGATCGCCGGAGACCGAGACGACGTTGCGGCCCGGCGCGCGGCCGCCGGGGCGGCCGGTGCCGCCGCCCTCGCCCGCCACCGAGATCTCGTCGAGCCGGGTCGATTCCTGGGCCATGGCGCCGAGCGGCGCCACGAGGCCGACCGCGCCGAGCAACGCCGCCGAGCCGGCGGACAGCACCGACATCCGGCACAGTTCCGAGATACGCATCAACACCCCCGAAGCAGAGATCGGTCAATGGTCTAGCTTGCTATTCGGTCACGCCTTGACATGCAATACATGTCATCAAATCTGGAATTGTTTTTAGAACCGTTCTACTTTTGAAATTTTCCAGATAGACTGCCTATCCATCCCGGACGATCTGCCGAATTGTGGCTGCACCGTCACAGCGGCACGGAAATCGACGGGACGGTGGAACGAAATGGCGATTCATCCACACGAACGTCAGCCCGCCGAGGCGAGAGAGCGGCCGGCCCGGCTGGAGAGGAGGTCGCCGACGATCTCGGAGGCCCGCAGCGGCAGGATCGAGAGCAGCGTGTCGGACAGGCCGTGGCTGCGCTCGTTGCAACCCTGAAGATAGATGCGCGAGGTGTAGGTGGCCGGCGCCTTGAGGCGATAGAACCGATCGACCTCGAACGCGCCGAGGTCGGGACTGAGGCCCGCGAGCAGCCGCTCGTGGCCGTCGTGGCGGTAGCCGGTCGCCAGGATCGCGATGTCGAAGCCCTCGCTCGTCACCGCGCCGCCGACCGCGTCGCGCAGGTCGAGGACGAGGCCGTCCCGTTCGCGGGCGGCCTCGATGGTCCGCCCGGACAGCACCCGGTGGCGCTCGGTGCCGGCCACGCGCTGGCGGTAGAGCATCGCGTAGATGCGCTCGATCAGATCGTGGTTGACCACGGCGTAGTTGGTGTTGCGCATGGAGGCGATGAGGCTGTGGCGCGCCTCCGCCTCCATCGCATGCACGGCATCGACGAAGGCGGCGTCGAACACCTCGTTGACGAAGGGGCTGTCGTCGGCCGGGCGCAGGGCATGGTCGCGCAGAATCAGTGTGGCTTGCGCCTCGGGAAAGCGCTGGGTGACGTCGTAGAAGACCTCTGCCGCGCTCTGGCCGCCGCCGATCACCGCGACCCGTACCGGGCCGCGCCCGCCGATCCGCGCATCGCGCCGCGAGAGGTAGGTCGAGGTGTGGACGATCCGGTCCTCGCCAAGTCCCTCGAACTGGGCCGGGATGCGCGGGCGCCCGCCCACCGCGACGACGAGATCGCGGGTCAGGCGCTCGCTGCGGGCGCCGTCGGCGTTCCGCGAGACGACCCGCAGGCGCGAGACGGTGCCGTTGCGGGTGACGGGCTCCACCGCTTCGACGGTCTCGCCGTAGCTGACCCGATCCTCGAAGGCGGCGGCGGCCCAGCGGAAGTAATCGGTGAATTCTTCCCGTGTCGGCGCGTCCTGCTTGAGGTTGATGAAGCTCTCCAGCCGGCCCTTGTGATGGAGGTAGTTCACGAAGGTGAACGGGCTCGTCGGGTCGCGGAGCGTCGCCAGATCCTTGAGGAAGGAGATCTGGACGGTCGCGCCCTCGATCTGCATGTCGCGGTGCCAGTGGAAGCCGTCCTGGCGCTCAAGAAAACCCCAGTCGAGCCGCTTGGCGCCGGGCATCTCGGCGAGCGCCACGGCGAGCGCGAGGTTGGCTGGCCCGAAGCCGATGCCGATCAGGTCTTTCTCCTTGTGGGTCATGTCCATCCCGCTCAATCGGCTGCTTTTTTTCGCGCGGGGGGCGCCCTGCGGCGCCGCCCGGTGATTCTCAGGGTTCAAGCCGCCGCGCCGGGCAGCGCGGGCGGCGGCCAGAGCCGCGCCACCGGGCGGATGGGATCGCGGGCGGCGGCGGCCATGATTGCCGCGAAATCGTCGGCGAGCGCCGCGACGGTGGCCGCGTCGAACAGGCCGGTGAGGTAGCCGACCGAGACACTGAGGCTGCCGTTGGGCCGTTCCTTGAGGTCGAATTCGAGCTCGTAGGACTCGTCCGTGCACTCGACGTGCAGGTCGCTCGCCCGCAGGCCCGCGAGCCAGTCGGGCTTCTCGGGCTCGGCGCGGAGGTAGCTGAACATCACCTGGAACGGGCCGCCCTCGCGCTGCGGCAGACCCTTTTTCCGGAGCGCGTCGATGAGCCGGGCATAGGGCACCGGCCCGGATTCCTGCGCGGCCAAGCGCTCGTCGCGGACAGTGGCGAGAAGCTGGTCGAAGGATTGTTCCGGATCGACATCGAGCACGGTCAGCTCGGTGGCGACGAGGCAGCCCACCACCGCGTCCAGCTCGGCCGGGCCGCGGTCGGAGACGAGGAGGCCGAGGCCCAGGGCATTGCGGTCGCTGCGACGGCGCAGGGCCACGCCGAGGGCGGCGAGCGCCGCCATCGGCAGCGTCGCGTTCACCGCCTGCGCCCGGCCTGCCAGCCGCGACACCGTGGCGGCGGGAAGTTCCAAGCGCAGGCGCGCGCCCTCGCTGCCGAGCGCCGAAGTGCGCGGCCGGTCGGTCCGCACCGGATCGGGGCGCCAGGGACCGGACAGGCGTTCGAGCTTTTGCGCAAGGCGGGCATCCGCGGCGGCGGTGCGGTCCTGCGCCCGGCGCCATACTGCGTAATCGGTGGCCTGCCGCGCGGGCTCGGGCAGGTTAGGCGCGTCGCCGGTCAGGAAGGCGCGGTAGGCAGCACCCAGCTCGTCGAGCAGCAGCCCCATCGCCCGCCCGTCGCCTGCGGCGTGGTGGACGGCGAGCGTCAGCACTTGATCCTGACGGCCGATCCGGGCGAGGCCGACGCGGACGGGCACATCCGTCGCCAGGTCGAAGGGGCGGTCCGCCTCCCCTTGGGCGAAGGCGAGGGCCTGCGCCTCGGCCTCCCGGCGGGGGCGGTCGGTGAGGTCCAGGCGCTCGATCCGCATGGGTACGGACGGATGCACGGTCAGTTCGAGGCCAGCCTCGCCCTCGCGGAACGTCGTGCGTAGGGCCTCGTGGCGGGCGGCGACGTGATCGAAACTCGCCCGCAGCGCGTCGGTGTCGAGGGGGCCGGACAGGCGGATCGCCCCAAAAATGGTCCAGGCGGCGCTGTCGGGGTGACGCCGCTGCCAGTGCCACAGGCCGGCCTGCATGTCGGTGGCCGGAATTGTTTGGTTGGGCGCTGCGCGGGGGACGCCGGAGCTTTCGGCGATCGGAGGCGCGACCTCGATCCGGGCGGCGAGCGCGGCGAGGCTCGGCGCCTCGAACACCGCGCGCAGCGGAAGGTCGCGCCCGAGCTCGGCGCGGATGCGGGCGACGAGCTTGGCGGCGAGCAGAGAGTGGCCGCTGAGCGAGAAGAAGTTCTGGGAGCGGCCCACGCGCTCGACACCGAGCAAGGAGGACCACAGTCCCCCCAGCTTCTCTTCCGTCGCCCCCTGCGGCGGCTCGTAAGCGCCCGCCCGCCATTCTGGCGCGGGCAGCCCCGCCCGGTCGAGCTTGCCGCTCGGCAGACGCGGCAGGGCCGGCAGCACCACGATCAGCGACGGGCGCATATGCGCGGGCAGGCGCTCGGCCAGATGTGCGGCGAGAACCTCGGCAAGGTCCGAATCCGCCCCCTCCCCGTCCCGCCCGCCGACATAGGCGACGAGATGCGCGTCCTCGCCCCGGCGCGTGGCCGTCACCGCCGCCTCGCGGCAGCGCGGATGGGCCAGCAGATGCGCCTCGACCTCGCCGGGCTCGATGCGGAAACCCCGCACCTTCACCTGCGCGTCGATCCGGCCGAGATAGGCGAGCGACCCGTCGGCGCGCCGCACCACCCGGTCACCGGTGCAGTAGAGCCGCCCGCCGGGGGCCCCGAACGGGTCCGGCACGAAGCGCGCGGCGGTCTCGGCCGGCGCGCCGACATAGCCGCGGGCGAGGCCGTGGCCGCCGACAAAAAGTTCGCCCGGCACGCCGATGCCGACTTCCTGCAGCCGCTCGTCCAGCACGTAGGCGGTGCGGGCGCCGACCGGCGTGCCGATCGGCAGCCAGTCCGCGCCGTCCCAGGCGGCGGCTGGCGTGTCGGGGTCGATCGTCAGCAGCAGCGGGGTGATGACGGTCTCGGTCGGGCCGTAGCCGTTGATGATCCGGGCCGGGGCGAAGGTTTTTTGGACGGCCCGGAATGCCTCGATGCCGAAGGCCTCGCCGCCCGCCGTCCACGAGCGCATCGGCAGCTTCCCGCCGCCGCCTCGCACATGCGCCTCGGCGAGGCTCGACAGCAGGGCCGGCGACATGCCGGTGACGGTGACGCCCTCGGCCCGGATGGCGTCGAGGGTGTCCTCAGCGGTCCAGCACATGCGCCTCGGCGAGGCTCGACAGCAGGGCCGGCGACATGCCGGTGACGGTGACGCCCTCGGCCCGGATGGCGTCGAGGGTGTCCTCAGCGGTCCAGCCGCGGGGCTCGCCGACGACGAGGCGCCCGCCGTGAATGAGGGCGGCGAGCCACGCCTCGGTGGCGCCGTCGAAGGAGAGCGCGATGAGGTGCAGCACCCGGTCGTCGCGGGTGAGGGACGAGGCGCCCGCCGTGAATGAGGGCGGCGAGCCACGCCTCGGTGGCGCCGTCGAAGGAGAGCGCGATGAGGTGCAGCACCCGGTCGTCGCGGGTGAGGTCGTAGCGGGCGCCGACCGCCTCGGCGTGCATGGCGAGGGGCCCGTGGGCGACGGCGACGCCCTTGGGCTGGCCGGTCGAGCCGGAGGTGAAGATGACGTAGGCAAGTTGCTCCGGGTGGATCGCGACGCCGGGTTCGGTTCCGGGGCCGGCGAAGGCGTCCGGCTCGTCGAGGCGCAGGGTCGGGCAGGCGGCGGGGGGCTCGCCGGGGAGGTCGGTGAGGAGGAGGCGGGCTTGCGCCTGCCGGAGGACGGTGTCGCGGCGCTCCTGCGGGGCTTCCGGATCGACGGGGACGTAGGCCGCGCCGGCCTTGAGGACGGCGAGGATGGCGACGAACGCATCGGGGGAGCGGGTGAGGCGGAGCGCGACGCGCTCCTCGCGCCCGACGCCGCGGCGGATCAGGGCGTGGGCGAGCGCGTTGGCGCGGGCGTTGAGCGCGCCGTAGGTCAGGCGCTGTTCGCCGTGGACGAGGGCGATGCGGTGGCCTTCCACCGCGGCGACGCGGGCGCTCACCGGGACGAAGGGCGGGGCCGGCGGCATCCGGTGCTGCGCGTCGAGCAGCGCGCGTTCCTCGTCCGTGAGGAGCGGGGCCTCGCCGCAGGGCGCGCCCGGCCGGACCAGCAGGGCGCCGAGCAGGCCGACGAAGCGCGCGGCCCAGCGCTCGCCCGTGCCGGGCAGGAAGCGGGCCTCGGCGAGGATCAGCGCGCCGGAGAGCGCGCCGCCTGCCGCCTCCTCGACGCCGAGGACGAGATCGAACTTCGCCGTCTCCGGCGGGGCGGGCAACGGCTCGGCGATCAGGCCGGGAAAACGCGGCGGCGCGGCGGCGCGCTCGTAGGCGAAGAGGGCATCGAACGGGTTTTGGCCCGCGTTGCCGAACCCTTCCACGATCCGGTCGAACGGCAGCGCCTGCTCGGCCATGCCCTCCCGCAGGGTCGCGGCGGCGGTCTCGACGAACTCGGCGAAGGGCTGCGCCGGTGCCGGGCGCAGCCGCAGGGCCAGGGTGTTGACGAAGGGGCCGACGACGCCGTGGGTCGCGGCTCCTTCGCGGTTGGCCGCGGGCATGCCGAGGCAGAGGTCGTCCCGGCCGGTGCCGCGCCCGAGGAAGACCGCGAAGGCGGCGAGCATCGCGGCCGCCGCCGTCACGCCGCGCTCGGATGCGAGGCGGTGGAGCGCGTCCTGCGTCGGCTCGGGAAACACCAGCGGCACCCGCCGCGCCCGGCCGGCCTCGCGGGGCGCCGCGGGCAGACGCTCGGGGAAGGTGAGGCCGCGGGGCGCGTCGGCGAGCCGTTCGCGGATGCGGGCCAAAGCCGCGGCGTCGCGGCCGGTCTCCTGGCGGATCGCCTGCCAGGCCGCCCAATCGGCGAAGCGCAGGGGCGGGGCCGGAATTCCGTCGGGGCGCCCGGCTCGGCGGGCGGCGTAGTCCGCACCGATTTCCCGCGTCAGCACGCCGAGGGACCACGCGTCGCAGACGGCATGATGCAGGGCCAGGATCAGGGCGTGCCGGTCGGGCCCGAGGCGGGCGAGGCCGACCCGCATCAGCGGGCCGGCGGTGAGGTCGAACGGACGCTCCACCGTCTCGCGGACGAGGTCGCGCAGGGCCGCCTCGGAATCCGGGCCTTCGCACACGTACTCGGCGAGCGCGCAGGGGGCGGCCGGGTCGGCGATCTGGAACACGCTGCCGTCCTCCGCGTCCCGGAAGCGGGTGCGCAGGGCATCGTGGCGGGCGAGCAACCCGTCGAGGGCGCCCTTCAGGGCGGCCCGGTCGAGGGGCCCGGTGAGGCGCACCGCGCCGCCGACGGAATAGGCCGCGCTCGACGGATCGAGCCGCCACAGGAGGTAGAGGCGGCGCTGCACGTCCGCGGCCGGTTGCGGCTTCCCCGGATCGGTCGGCGGCACCGGGAGGTCGTCGAAGCCGATGCCGGCCGCCTCGAAGCGGGCGAGCAGGCTTTCGCGCTCCTCCGGCGAGGCCGCGGCGAGGCGCGCGGCGAGGCTGCGCAGGCGGTCGGTGAGCGCGCTCATCAGGCGTCGAGCTCCGCCAGCAGGGCGTCGGCGCGGGCGAGTTTTTCGTCGTCCGCGGTTCCGGAGCCGGCCGCCTCGACCGCGGCGGCGAAGCCGCGCAGCGTCGGGGCCTCGAACACCGCCTTCAGCGGCACGAGCCGGCCGAGTTCGGTCTCGATCCGGGCGACCATGCGGGTCGCCGTCAGAGAGTGGCCGCCGAGCCGGAAGAAGTGGTCGTCGCGGGCGATTCCGGTCACGCCCAGAAGGTCGGCCCAGATCGCCGCGAGCGCCGTCTCGGTCTCGCCCTCCGGCGCGGCGCCGTCCGCCGCGCCCGCCTCCGGGCGCGGCAAGGCGGCGCGGTCGAGCTTGCCGTTCGGCGTCAGCGGCCATCGTTCGAGGAGGAGGATCGCGCCCGGCCGCATATGCGCCGGGAGCCGCGCCGCGAGATGGTCGCGCAAGGTCTCCGGCGTGACGCCCTCGCCCGCGACGGCATAGGCCACGAGCCCCTCCCCGCCGGGGGCGGGCGTCACCGCGGCCTCGCGCACGGCGGGGTGGGCGGTCAGCGCCGCCTCGACCTCGCCGGGTTCGATTCGGTAGCCGCGGATCTTCACCTGATGGTCGAGGCGGTGGAGGTAGTCGAGACGTCCGTCGGCGCGGCGGCGGACGCGGTCGCCGGTGCGGTACATCCGGGCGCCGGGTGCGCCGAACGGATCGGGGGCGAACCGCTCGGCGGTGAGCCCCGGCCGCCCGTGATAGCCGCGGGCGAGGCCGGCACCGCCGATCCAGAGTTCGCCCGCCGCGCCCGCGGGCACCGGCTGGAGCGCGTTGTCGAGGACGTGGAGCGTGGTGGCGGCGAGCGGCTGGCCGAGATGCGGTTCGGCCTCGACGCGGCCGGCGCTGGACCAGATCGTGGTCTCGGTCGGCCCATAGACGTTCCACAGGGCGCCAACCCGCGTCTTGAGCCATCCGGCTAGGTCCGGCGGCAACGCCTCGCCGCCGCAGAGCGCCGTGAGGCCGGGCCGCCCGGCCCAGCCGCTCGCCCTGAGCTGGCGCCACGTGGCCGGGGTCGCCTGGAGGATCGTGGCCCCGCCCGCCTCCAGAAGTGCCGCGAGGCGGCGCGGGTCTCCGGCCTCCTCTCGGGCGGCGATGTGGAGGCGCGCGCCCGCGACGAGCGGCAGGAAGAGTTCGAGGGCGGCGATGTCGAAGGACAGCGAGGTGACGGCGACGAGCCGATCCCCGGCATCGACGCCGAGTTCCGCCGCCATCGCCGTCAAGAGATTGGCCAGCGCGCCGTGGCCGACCATCACGCCCTTGGGGCGCCCGGTCGAGCCGGAGGTGTAGATCAGGTAGGCGAGGTCGTCGGGACGCGGGGTGAAGTCCGGGACCGGGCCGTTCGCCTCGCCCTCGACATCGAGCATCGCCCAGGGGCCGGCGGGGGCGCCGGCGCAGAGATCGGGCTCGGTGAGAAGGGCGGACAATTCGGCATCCCGCGCCATGTAGGCGAGGCGCTCGAACGGGTAATCGGGATCGAGCGGCACGTAGGCCGCCCCCGCCTTCAGCGTGCCGAGGAGTGCCGTCACCATGGCGACGCCGCGCCCGACGAACACGCCGACCCGGTCGCCGCGCCGCACGCCGACGGCGGCGAGGCGGGCCGCCACCGCATCGGAGCGCCGGTCGAGTTCGGCGTAGCCGAGCGGCCCGCCCGGCCCGTCGATCGCGATCGTTTCGGGGGTCGCCTGCGCCTGGGCGCGCAGCTGCGTGGCGAGCGGGACGAAGGGGGCCGGGGCCGGTCCCACGGCCGGGCGGTCGTCCGGCGCGGCGAGAGAGATGCCGCCGAGCGGCGCCGTGGCTTCCGCCCCGGCGAGGGCCGTAAGCGCCCGCTCGAACGCGGCGGCGATGTCCTCGACGTCCCGCTGCGAAAAGGCGTCGGTGGCGTAGGCGAACCCGACCGTCGCGGTCTCCCCCGCCTCGACCGTAACGGTGAGCGGGTAATGCGTGTCCTCGTCGACCCGCGGGTCGCGGAAGGCGAGCGCGCCGGGGGCGGGCTCGCGCAAGGCCGGATCGACGGGATAGTTCTCGAAGATCAGCACCGTGTCGAACAGGGCCTCGCCGCCGGTGCCAGCGAGTGCCTGCACCTCGAACAGCGGGATGTGGCCGTGCTCGCGCAGGGACAGGTTTTGGTCCTGCAAATCCGCGAGGTAGGCGCCGATGCCGAGATCGGGCCGTGGCTCGCTGAGGACAGGCAGCGTGTTGATGAACAGACCGAGCATGGCGTCGGCGCCGGGCAGGGCATCCGGCCGCCCCGCGATGGTGACGCCGAACAGGGCCGGACGGCCGGTGCGGCGGGAAAGAACCAATGCCCAGGCCGCCTGAACCAGGGTGTTGAGCGTCACGCGCTTGGCGCCCGCGGCAGCGCGCAGGTTTTTCGTGAGTGCGGCGTCGAGCCGGATGTCGTGCCGGGCGCGGCCCTGTGAGCCGGCGCTGCCGGAGGATAGGCGGAACGGCTCCTCGATACGCGCCAGCATCGCGCGCCAAAAGGCTTCGTCCGCCGTGCGGTCGCGGGCGGCGAGCCACGCCACAGCGTCGCGGAAGCGCGGGGCCGGACCATCCGGCGCCTCGCCGCGGTAGCGCGCGGCGATCTCGGCCAGCAGCCGGGCCGAACTCCAGCCGTCGAGCAGGATGTGGTGGCGCACCCAGAGGAAGCGCCACACCGTCTCGCCCGTCCGCACGAGGATCAGGCGCATCGGCGGGGCCGCCGCGAGGTCGAAGCCGCGGGCGCGCTCCTCGTCGCCGAGCCGGGCGAGGCGGGATTCCGGATCGGGCAGGCCGCGCCAGTCGTGGACTTCGAAGGCTGGCTCGGCGTGCGGGTGCACGACCTGCACCGGCTCGACGCCGTCGCGGGCATGGAAGGTGGAGCGCAGGATGTCGTGGCGAGCAAAAACCCCGCGCCACGCCGCGCGGAAGCGCTCCGGGTCGAGCCCGTCGAGGGTGACGGCGAGCAGGTTGACGTAGGCCGTGTCGCCGGGCGCCAGCTGTGCGTGGAACAGCAGGCCCTGCTGCATCGGGGTGAGCGGATAGCTCTGCGCCTCGGGCTCGGTGCCCGTAAAGTGGCGCAGGGTGGTCTCGAAGGTATTTGCGATCCGCTCGGCCTCGGCCGTGTCGTAGCGGGCCGGATCGAACTGCCAGTCGAGCTGGAGCCGCCCGTCGCGCAGGCGGGCATCGAGCCGCAGCGGGTCGAGCATCGGCGCGTCGGGATCGCGCTCGGTGCCGGTGCTCTCCGGCGCAAGGGTGAAGGCGCCGCCGGCCATCGCGGCGTCGAGCCGACCGAGATAGTTGAACACCGGCCCGCGCGGGGCCGTCACCGCCGCGCGCAAGTCAGGCGTGGCGAGATGGGCGAGCAGCCCGTAGCCAACGCCGCCCTCCGGCACCGCCCGCAGCGCGTCGCGGACCGCCGCAACGTGCGCGGCGGCCTCGCTGCGGACGGGCAGGCGGACCGGGTAGAGGCTCGTGAGCCAGCCGACCGTGCGGTCGAGATCGGCCGGCGCGAAGGACGGATCGCGGCCATGGCCTTCCATCCAGAGGGTCACGCTATCGGCGTCCCCGGCGAGGGATTTGGTGAGGGCCGCCGCCATCACTTCGTGCGGGCGGGCGTCGAGGGCGGCGGGCGCTGCCTCCATCACGGCCCGCGTGGCGGCGGCGTCCAAGGTGCGGGCGAGGCGGTGGGCCTCGGCGAGCCGGGTCCGGCTCGGCGGTGCATCCGGGCCGGCGGTCACCTGCCAGTATTGCGCTTCGTCCCGCAGCGCCTCGGAATGGGCGTGCAGCAGCAAGGCGCGGGCATAATCCGAAAAATTCGTCTCGGGGGCGGGCAGCGCGGTCGCTGCGCCGCGGCGATGCTGGTCGAGGCCGAGCGCCAGATCGTCGAGCAGAATGCGCCAGGACACGCCGTCCACCGCGAGATGGTGGATCGCGAGCAGCAGGCGCTGGCTGCCGTCGGGCAAGTGCGCCAGCAGCGCCCGCAGCAGCGGGCCCGTACTGACATCGATGCTGCGCTGGGTCGCCTCGCAGGCGGCCTCGAGTTCGGCCGCGTCGGCGATCGCGCGGATGTCGAGGAGGGGAGCGGTCTCGGTCGCGGCGACGCCCTGCGTCCACCGTTCGCCCCGGGGCGTAACGCGCAGGCGCAGGGCCTCGTGCCGGGCCACCAGGGCTTCCAGAACGGAAGCCAGGACCGAGGCGTCAAGGGCGTCGCGCGGGGCGAGCAGCACGGACTGGTTCCAGTGACCGCGGTTCGGCACCGGGCGCGCTAGGAAGCCGGCCTGGATCGGCGTCAGCGGCACTTCCTTCAGCGCCGGGCGCGGCGCCATGGCGGGGGCCGGCGTCGGGGCGGCGTCGAGAGGCACCGCCATGGCGGCCAGGGTGCGGATCGTCTGATGCTGGAATACGAGCTTCGGCGTCAGCTTCAGCCCGCGGCGCTTGGCCCGCGCGATGATCTGAAGGCTCAGGATGGAGTCGCCGCCGAGGGCGAAGAAGTTGTCGTCCGGGCCGACCGAGGGGCGGCGCAGGACTTCGGTCCAGACCTCAGTGAGGATGCCTTCCGCCTTCGCAGCGCCGGACGGCGCGGCGGGCTGTGCCGCGGCGCACGGCCCGGCCGGCGCCAATGGAACCACCACTTTGGCGAGCGTCCGAACGGTCTGATGCTCAAAGACCTGTTTCGGGGTCAGCCGAAGACCCTGGCGCTTGGCGCGAGCGATGATCTGAAGGCTCAGGATCGAGTCGCCGCCCAAGGCAAAGAAGTTGTCGTCGAGGCCAACGGTCGGGCGGCGTAGCACTTCGGCCCAGATCGCCGACAGCGTCAGCTCGGCCGCGCTCGGTGCGTCGGCCGCGGGCGCCAGCGGCACGGCGACGGCGGCGAGCGCCCGCACCGTCTGGTGCTCGAACACCTGCTTCGGCGTCAGGCGAAAGCCCCGGCGCTTGGCGCGGGCGATGATCTGAAGGCTGAGAATCGAGTCGCCGCCGAGCGCGAAAAAGTTGTCGTCGAGACCGATGCTCGGGCGGCGCAGAACCTCCTCCCAGATGTCGGCCAGCACGCACTGCGCCTCGCTGCCGCGGTCGCGGGCCGGCTCCGCCGACACGGCTTCGGGCTGCGGCAACGCCCGGCGGTCGAGCTTGCCGTTGGCGGTGAGGGGAATCGTTTGGAGGTGCAGGACGTGGCTCGGCACCATCGCCTCGGGCAGCGTCCGGGCGAGTGCGTCGCGGGCGCCGGAGGCGGCCGCTTGCGTGCCGGTGACGTAGGCGAGGAGGTGCGGCCGGCCGGCCTCGGTGCGGTCGAGGACGACATGGGCGGTGTCGATGCCGGGGATTGCGCGGAGCGCTGCGGCGACCTCGCCGAGTTCGACCCGGTGGCCGCGGATCTTCACCTGATCGTCGCCGCGGCCGAGGAAGCGGATTTTTCCTTCGCCGTCGAGCCGAACCCGGTCGCCGGTGCGGTAGAGGCGGCGGCCCGGCCGGGTCGGATCGGGCACGAAGCGCTCGGCGGTGGCGCCGGGGCGCCCGAGATACCCGCGGGCGAGCTGGTCCCCGCCGATATAGAGGTCGCCGACGGCGCCCGGCAGCACAGGAGCGAGGCCGGCGTCGAGGATCACCGCCTCGACCCCGGCGAAGGGGCGCCCGACCGGAACGGTGCCCTCCTCCTCAATGTCATCCGCGACCTCGTGGGCGAGGACGCCGACCGTGGTCTCGGTCGGCCCGTAATGGTTGATCACCCGGCAGCCCGGCCGCAGCCGGCGCACCTGCGCGGCCAAGGCGGCGGGCAGGGCCTCGCCGCCGAGGATCAGCGCCGCTTCCGGCACGATGTCCTGCGCCCGCGGCGTCGCCAGCAGACCTTCGAGGTGGCTCGGCACGAGCTTCAGGACGCCGATGCCTTGCGCCTGAACCACGTCGGCGAGGCGGTCGGCGTCGAAGGCGGCGTCCGCCTCGATCAGGTGGAGGGTGCGGCCCGACACGAGGGCGCCGAACAGCATGGTGTGGCCGAGATCGGCCGCGGGGGTCGAGACGAGGCCGAAGCTCGCGCCTGCCGCCAGATCGAGCCGGGCGAGCATGGCGTGCGTGTAGGCCGCGATCGCCCGGTGGGGCACGAGCACGCCCTTCGGCGCGCCGGTCGAGCCCGAGGTGTAGATCAGGTACGCGCCCAGGTCGGGCAGCGGGGTGGCAAGCGGGGCCGCGCCCTCCGGCACGGGGCGGGCCGCGAGGGCGCCGACGGCACGATGCGTCACGCCGAGCCCGGTCGCGGCGGTCTCCCCCTCGGGGTCGAACAGGACGCGGCGGGCGCCCGTGTCGGCGGCGAGCCGGCGCAGGCGTTCGGACGGCAGCGACGGATCGAGCGGCGCGTAGACGCCGCCCGCCCGCATCACGCCGAGCGCGGCGACGACGAGATCGAGGCTGCGCCCGGCGAGCACCGGCACCACCTCTTCCCGCGTCAGACCGTCCGCGCGGAGGGCATGGGCGAGCCGGGTCGCGGCGGCGTCGAGGTCCGAAAAGGTCAGCGACGCGTCGCCGGCCCGCAGGGCGAGCGCATCGGGCGTCCGCGCGACGCACGCCGCGAAGGCGGTGAGCAGGTCGGGATGCGGATGGTCGGCGGCCTCGCCCGACAGGGCCGAGACCTCGGCCGGTACCCACTCGGCGAGCGGGCGCTCGGGGTGGGCGGCGGCGTGGCGGATGAGGTCGGCATAGGCGTGGGCGAAACGCGTGGCGAAGGCCGGATCGAACAGATCGGTGGCGTAGGTCAGCACCGCCTCGATGCCGTCCGCCCGGTCGGTCACGTCGAGGCTGAGATCGAAATGGGTGGCGTTCTCGACGAGTTCGGTGGGCGTCGCGGTCAGCCCGGCGGCCCGGATGGCCTGCGGGAAGTCGAGCTGCTGCGTGAACTTCACCTGGAACAGCGGATTGAAGCGCAGCGTCCGCTCCGGCTGCAGCGCGTCCACCAGCGTCTCGAACGGCAGGTCGGACCGGGCTTGCGCGGCGAGCGTCGTCGCCTTCACGGCGGCGATCAGGTCGCGCATCCGCGTCGCGGGCTCGACGCGCGCACGGATCACCTGGGTGGTGACGAAGAAGCCCGGCAGCCGCTCGGTCTCGGGCCGCACCCGGTTGGCGCTGGAGACGCCGACGCGGATGTCGTCCTCGCCCGTCAGCCGGGCGAGCAGCGCGTGCAGCCCGGCGAGCAGCATCATGAACAGGCTCGCGCCCTCCGCGCGGGCGAGCGCCCGCACCTGCCGGCTGGTCTCGGCGTCGAGACTGAAGCGGTGGCGCGCGCCGCGAAAGCTCTGGACCGGCGGGCGCGGCCGGTCGGTCGGAAGCGCCAGCGGCGGATGCTCGGTGCCGAGTTCCTGCTTCCACCAACCCAGCTGGCGGGCGAGTTCGCCGCCCTCCAGCTGCACCCGCTGCCACGCGGCCCAGTCGGCATAGCGCACCGGCGGGGGCGGCAGGGCCGGCGCGCGCGCCTCGCGGAAGGCCGCATAGGCGGAGAACAGCTCGCCGACGACGATCTCCAGCGACCACGCGTCGGAGACGATGTGGTGGATCGCGAGCCAGAGCAGGTGACGCTCGGGCGCGATCCGCACGAGGCCGAACCGCAGCGGCGGCGCGGCGGTGAGATCGAACGGCAGGCAGGCGCCGGCTTCGGCGATATCGTGGGCAGCGGCCTCGCGCGCGGCTGTGGGCCGGTCGGTCACGTCGGCGCGGGCGAGCGCGACCTTCGCGGGATCATGGAGGACAGGGCGCGCCTCGCCATCCGGGCTCGGCTCGAACGACGTGCGCAGGGTCTCGTGGCGGGCCACCAGCCAGTCGAGGCTGTGTTGCAGGGCGGCCTCGTCGAGGGGGCCGTCGAGACTGAGCGCGCCGCCGAGATTGTAAGCGTGGCTCTGAGGGTCGAGCTGCCAGAGGAACCACAGGCGGCGCTGGCCGAGCGCCAGCCGTTCGGGCGCGCCGTCGGCGAATGGCATGATCGGCAGCCGCTCGAAGGCGATGCCGCGGGCGTCCAGCGCGTCGAGGAAGGCGGCGCGCTTCTCGGATGCCAGGGCGGCGAAGCGCCGGGCGAGCCCGTCCCAGCTCGGGTTGCGGTCGGCGGCGGCGGACATGGTCAGACCTCTTCCCACTCGGCGAGCAGGGCATCGACGTCTTGGAGGGCGCGAGCCTCGTCGGCGTCGTCGATCAGGGCGGCCAAGGCGGCGAGCGTCGGCGCGGCGTAGAAGGCCGGCAGGCCGACATGAGCGCCCATCTCCTCGCGGATTCTTTGGACGAGCTTGGCGGCGAGCAGCGAGTGGCCGCCCAGTGCGAAGAAGCCGTCGGACCGGCCCACGCGCTCGACACGGAGCACGGAGGACCACAGACGCGCCAGGGCCTCTTCGGTGGCGCCCTGCGGCGGCGCGTCGGCGCCCGCTTTCCATTCCGGCGCGGGCAGCCCCGCCCGGTCGAGCTTGCCGCTCGCCAGACGCGGCAGGGCCGGCAGCACCACGATCAGCGACGGGCGCATGTGCGCCGGCAGGCGCTCGGCCAGATGTGCGGCGAGAACCTCGGCGAGGTCGGAATCCGCCCCCTCCCCACCCCGCCCGGCGACGTAGGCGACGAGATGCGCCTCCTCGCTCCGCTTCACTGCCGTCACGGCCGCCTCGCGGCAGCGCGGATGGGCCAGCAGATGCGCCTCGACCTCGCCGGGCTCGATGCGGAAACCGCGCACCTTCACCTGCGCGTCGAGACGGCCGAGGTAACTCAGCGAACCGTCGGCGCGGCGCACCACCCGGTCGCCGGTGCGGTAGAGCCGCCCGCCCGGTGCCCCGAATGGGTCGGGCACGAAGCGCGCGGCGGTCTCGCCCGGCGCGCCGACATAGCCGCGGGCGAGGCCCTGTCCGCCGACAAAAAGTTCGCCCGGCACGCCGATACCGACTTCTTGGAGCCGTTCGTCCAGCACGTAGGCGGTGCGGGCGCCCACCGGCGTGCCGATCGGGAGCCAGTCGCCGCCGTCCCAGGCGGCGGCCGGCGTGTCGGGGTCGATCTTCAGCAGCAGCGGGGTGATGACGGTCTCGGTCGGGCCGTAGCCGTTGACGATCCGGGCCGGCGCGAAGCTGTTTCGCACCGCCTGGAACGCCTCGATGCCGAAGGCCTCGCCGCCCGCCGTCCACGAGCGCATCGGCAGCGGGCCACCGCCGCCTCGCGCATGCGCCTCGGCGAGGCTCGACAGCAGGGCCGGCGACATGCCGGTGACGGTGACGCCCTCGGCCCGGATGGCGTCGAGGGTGTCCTCAGCGGTCCAGCCRCGAGGCGCCCGCCGTGAATGAGGGCGGCGAGCCACGCCTCGGTGGCGCCGTCGAAGGAGAGCGCGATGAGGTGCAGCACCCGGTCGTCGCGGGTGAGATCGTAGCGGGCGCCGACCGCCTCGGCATGCATGGCGAGCGGCCCGTGGGCGACGGCGACGCCCTTGGGCTGGCCGGTCGAGCCGGAGGTGAAGATGACGTAGGCGAGTTGCTCCGGGTGGATCGCGACGCCGGGCTCCGTCGCGGGGCCGGCGAAGGCATCCGGCTCGTCGAGGCGTAGGGTCGGGCAGGCGGCGGGGGGCTCGGCTGGAACGTCGGTGAGGAGGAGGCGCGCGTCGGCTTGGCCGATGACGGTGTCGCGGCGCTCCTGCGGGGCTTCCGGATCGACGGGGACGTAGGCCGCGCCGGCCTTGAGCACGGCGAGGATGGCCACGAAGGCGTCGGGGGAGCGGGTTAGGCGAAGCGCGACGCGATCCTCGCATCCGATGCCGCGGCGGATCAGGGCGTGGGCGAGCGCGTTGGCGCGAGCGTTCAACTCGCCGTAGGTCAGGCGCCGCTCACCGTGGACGAGGGCGATGCGGTAGCCTTCGACCGCGGCGACGCGGGCGCTCACCGGCACGAACCGCGCGGCCGATTCCTCGACCTGCGCGACAAACGTCCTCAGTGCCGTGCCCCTGGCCATGCCCATACTGTGCGACCGCTCCCGGAACGGCCGGTCGCCCGGCCTCTCGACGGCAGGACGGACGGGCTTGCGGGAAATTTAGAGCGATCGGCCCCAAACGGCGCGAAGTCGCGCCGACGACACCGTTTTCGACATGGAGTGCCGCACTCTCGAATCGAAACGACTAAATCCTTCCCCGCCCGATCCGTCTTCAATGGCGAACCGACCGCCGGAGGGGCAATGCAACCCGAGACCTCGGACGCGATCCCAAAAGGGGGAGCGCTTCTTCGCATCCTGGCACAGTGCCCGCGGCATCTGCTGATCCTGGCGCTGGGGGCGAGTCTGGCTGCCGCACTTGCCGGCATCGGCATGGTGGCGGCGGCCAACGAGATGCTGGCCGGACGCCATGATTCACAATGGCTTGGCGTCGGTTTCGCGGCCGCCGCCCTGCTGGGGCTCGCCGGCCGGGTCGGTGGCGGGATGCTGTTCGCGCGGCTGGGCGAAGGCGTTCTGCTCGGCATCCGCCGGACGCTGGCCGGGCGGGTCGCGGCGGCCGAGTTCGCACGGGTCGAGCGGCTCGGCGCGTCGCGGGTGCAGTCGGTGATGACCGACGACGCCGCGCGGGTGGCGGACTTCCTCGTCGCCTTCCCGAACATCGTGATGAACGCCGTGATCGTGGCGGGCTGCCTCGCCTATCTGGCCTGGACCTCGCTCGCCGCCTTCGCGCTCGCCTTGGCGACGATCCTGGGCGGCTCGCTGGTGTTCCATCTCGGCCACGCGCGGGCCCTGAAGGAGCTCGACCGGGCGGGCACGGCGCAGGACGAACTGTTTTCGCACTTCGACGGATTGTTCAACGGCGCCAAGGAGTTGAAGCTCAACCGCGAGCGCTCGGAAGCCTTTCTCAGCCTGTCCCTGGAGCGCAGCATCGAGGAGGTGCGGGCGCATCGCCTGCGGGGCCTGCGCATCTACGTGGCGGCGGCCGGGGTGGCGCTGTTCCTGGTGCATGCCCTGATCGGCGTGCTGACCTTCGGCACCGTCTCGATAGCCGGCTCGATCGTCGTGTTCCTCTATCTGATGATGCCGCTCGATGCGCTGCTGAACAACCTGCCGAACGCACAGCAGGCGCGGGTGTCGATGGGGCGGATCGACCGACTGATGGCGGCGGTGGCCGAGCCCGAGCCGGCGCTGGCGCGGGTGCCGGCGACGGGGTTCCGGGAACTGCGGTTGGAGGCGGTGCGCCACCGCTACTACCGCGAATCCGAGGACGGAATCTTCGAGCTGGGGCCGATCGACCTGACGTTCCGGCCGGGCGAGGTGACGATCCTGATCGGGGGCAACGGCAGCGGCAAGACCACGCTCGCCAAGGTGCTGACCGGGCTCTACCGGCCGGATGCCGGCTCGATCCTGCTCGACGGGGCGGCGATCACCGAACTCGATCGTGCCCGATTGCGTCGGCTGTTTTCGGCGGTTTTTTCGGATTTTCACCTGTTTCCGACGCTCGACGGCCTGAGCGGGCCGGGCACGGCGCTGGACGCGCAGGCCAACGCCCTCATCGCCAAGCTGGAGCTGAGCCATAAGGTCTCGGTGACCGGCGGGGTGCTCTCGACGCGCTCCCTGTCGCAGGGGCAGCGCAAGCGCCTCGCTCTGGTCGTCGCGTACCTGGAGGATCGGCCGTTCTACCTGTTCGACGAGTGGGCCGCCGACCAGGACCCGGCCTTCCGCGAGGTGTTCTACCGGAAGTTGCTTCCCGAACTGCGGGCGCGCGGAAAAGCGGTGCTGGCGATCTCCCACGACGACCGCTACTTCGACGTCGCCGACCGCTGCGTGAAGCTCGAGAACGGCCGCTTGGTGGAGGCCGGCGTGACGCCGGCGGCGCAGGCCAGTGCGTGAGCGCGCCTCAAACCGCCGCCGCGCGGCAGAGCGCGGTGGCGTCGCGGATCATGAAGTTGACGAGCGTCGGCGAGACGCCGGCGCGGGCCGCGATGTCCTTCTGCGGCACGCCCTCGATCCGGTGGGCCAGGAACGCCGCGCGGGTGCGGGCGGGGGCCTCGTCGAGCGCCTGGATCGCCAGCCGCAGCGACTGGCGCGCCTCGAGATGGCGCAGCGGGCAGTCGCAGGGGGCGGGCACCGCGTCGCCGGCCTCCGAGGGGGCGCTGCGGCGGCATTCGCGGCCGGACTGGCGCACCGCGTCGATGGCAGCGTTGCGGACCATCCGGCGCAGGAAGCCGGCGGCGTCGGCGATGTCGGCCGACACCGTGTCCTGGCAGATCTTCAGGGCCACGTCCTGCACCACGTCCTCGGCCCGCGCGCCGCAGCGCACCACGCGCCGCGCCGTCTCCACCAGCTCGGACCGCTGGCGGAGCAGCACCTCCAGCAAGACGGTGGAAGTTCCGTCCTTCGTTCTCGTCGGCATCGCGTTCCTACCGTGCCCGCGGCGGCGGCTCGAACCCCGCGGCCATCCAGTGAAATGCGCCCACGCTTAAGCGTAACGCCGGCGCCTATACTCAGGGCCCTTAGCACCGGACTTGCAGGCCGACAACGAAGACTCCTCTAAGAGGTTGCAGGATGGAATTATTATAGATCGAACATCCGATTGGAACGAATGTAAACTTACCTGTAGAAGACAGTCTGGGCAATCACTTGCCGCCGGGCGCGCGTCCGAACCGCACACCGGGCCGGCAGACAGGATCCGGCGCAGCGGCCGGTTCGAAACCGTATCTCAGGTTGCGGGTTTGGGCGGGGCACCGGCTGCGGTCGCATTCGGCATCGTTCGATCCGCGCCCTCATCCTGAGATGCGGATCGGATGAGCCCGTCAGGCCGCCTCCACCCGCGGATCGAGCCGCGGGCGCCCGCCCGCGAGCCGGGCGCGCAAAACCGTGGCGGCGGCCCGCGCCAGCGCTGTCGGCGCCATGAACTCGACGAGGCCGAGGCTGCGGGCGGCGTAGGCGAACAGGCGGCGGGCCTGGGCGGGGTCGTGGGCTGCCGCTTCCAGCATCAGGCGCTCGAGCCACCACCAGCGGCGCCCGCTGGCGTAGCTGGCGATGTGCCAGGCGTGGCCGGCCAGCGCCCGGCGGTGGTGGCGGGCATAGGTCTTGAGGGCGCGGTCGATAGGCCCGTGCGAAAGGATCGTCTCGGCGGTGGCATCCGACAGCCACGCGGCCGATTGCAGGGCGAAGGCGCAGCCGGTGCCCCAGACCGGATCGACCGAGAGCGCCGCGTCGCCGATGAGCGCGAGGCCGGGCCGCGTGGCCGGGCGGCGCAGGTTCGGCATGTCGACGAAGCCCATCACCGGGCCGATCCGCTCGGCGGCCGCGAGGTTCGGCCCCTCCGGCAGGGCGGCGAGGGTGCGGGCGAGCGCGGCCTCCGGTTCGGCTTTGAAGGCGGGAAGCTGCGCCCGCGGCAGGGTCGCCGCCGCGACCGTGATCCCGTCCTCGTTGGGGAAGGTGTAGCAGATGCCCTCCTCGCCCATCCACATCCGCGAGCGCCCGCCATTCGGATCAAGCCCGCGATAGGCGGCGTAGTAGAAGAAGCGCGCGTTGGGCGTCTCGCGGGGCTTTAGCCCGGCGAAGCGCGCCAGCGCCGAGGCGCGCCCGTCCGCCCCGACATGCAGGCGCCCGCGAAGAATCCGCTCGGTGCCGCGCGCATCGCGAATGGTCAGCGCGGCGACCCGCCCGGCCTCGATCCCGAGCCCGGTGGCGCTGTGGCCGGGCAGCCATTCGATGCCGGGCGTCGCCGCCGCCTGCGCGCGGATCAGCGGATCGAGCCGGACCCGGCGCAAGTTGTAGCCGTGGGCGGGATGGCCGGCCAAAACCTCGCCCTCGCGAATCCAGCCCCAGCGGGTGTGCAGGTCGAGCCGGTTGCGCACGCCGCCGCTGGCCTCGATCGCCCGGGCGAGGCCGAGCCGCTCCAGCACCGGCAGCGCGCTCGCCTGGATGTAGTGGGTGCACAGCCGCTTGTAGGCGTCCGGATCGGGGTTGCGCTCGACCAAAGCCACGGTGAGGCCGGCGCGGGCGAACAGCATCGCGGCGGCGCAGCCCGCCACGCTTCCCCCCACGATGATGACGTCGTGCGTGACCATGCCGGCCTCCGAAACTCGAGGGGATGGTGGCCGCACTGGCTTGCGCGAGGCAAGCGCCGGCTCGGGGCCCTCCGCGGCCCGACGCATGGCTCGCGGTTGCCGCCCGCACCGCGCACCGCCGGGACGGAGGGCTCGCCCGGTATAGGGTCGTAGACAAAGCCAATCGCGCGCCGATTGCCCTTAGGTTGCATTCGTGGCGCGACGCAGTCGAGAGGAGATAAGGCGTTGGGACATCACGTCGAACGCCGGGCGTGTGGCCGATCTGATACAGCGAAGATTGTTCCGTCGCGTCGCCGCTTGATCTTTGTTGGGTTCAACCTTGAGTAAACAGGCTCGAAACTGGGTGCTGACGGCTCCAGTTACAATCGATGCAGATCGTTTATGCGCGGCGAATGCCCGAATGACTTCTTGGGCGAAGCGGTTGGTCGCGGACGAGAAACAAGCGACTTGCCGGATAGATCATCGGCTTCGACATAAATCTAAGAATTGCCAAAATTAAACTCGAAACGACATCGGCAGGAGAATTTGGCCACACTCGCAAAGATTCTTTCGAGCCATGCATCGCGCCGCATACCCGGCGCTTCGATCGGCTTCTAATCTTGCGGCATCCCGGACCGTGAGCCGGGTCGCGGACACTCGGCGATGCGCTCGAAGCTTTCGGAATCCCTCTCGTGGTCGCCGACCGTGGCCCTCTCCTGGTTGTGGGGATTGGGCTTCTTCTACGCGATCCACGTGGTGCTGGCCCACGGCTGGATGGGCTTTGCCGCCTTCGCCGCGCCGAACGCGCTCGGGCTTTTCCTGTTCGGCTGGGTGCTGGGTGATCCGAAGCGCGACCCGGCGGCGATCCTGCGCAAGGCGGAAGGCGCCTACGCCGGGCTTTTTCTGCTGGCGCAGCTTTTCGCGGTCGCGATCACGCTGTTCGCCCTCCATCGGTATGTCGGCGCGCCGCTGTTCGGCGAGCGGGCGGAGGGGGGCCTCGTCGGCCTCGTGCTGGTCGCCGCGATCCTCGGCCACGCGCTCTCCTTACGCCGGCTGCGCTGGATCCATGCCGGGGGGCTCACTGTGGGGGTCGGCGCGGGACTCTTGGCCTGGACCGGCCTCGCCGCCGCGATGCCCGCCGGGCCGACGCCGCTTCTCGTCGCCGACGAGCGCTTCTTCGGCCTCGTGGCGCCGACGCTGGTCGGCTTCCTGCTGGGGCCCTGGACCGACCTGCAGCACTGGCAGCGGGTGGTGGAAATCCGGCGCGGCGGCGGCTCGGTGCGGCTCGCCTACGGGGTCGGCGCCGTGCTGTTCCTCGGGCTCCTGACGCTCAACGCGCTGATCGCCTCCGCCGCCGGCCCCGCGGGCGCGGTGACGACCGCCGACGGCCTGATCGGGTTCCAACCGGCGGTGGCCGCGGCCGTTCTCCGCACCGGATTGGAGGGCGCCGGCACGGCCTTCGCGCTCTGGGCGGTGATCGCCGCGCTCTCGACCGTCGACAGCGCCTACGCCGCCTTGCGCTGGTCGATGGGGGCCGTGACGGCGCGCAGCCAATCGGTGCTGCTCACCTTCGTGCCGCCGAGCCTCGTCGCCTCGCCGGTCTGGGTGCTCTTCGGCGCGGGTGCGCTCGCGGCCGGGGCCGCGGCGGCGGACCTGTCGATGATCTACCTGATGCTACCCTTCGCCACCCTGCTCGCGGGCGCCGCCGCCTGCCTGCTGCTGGAGGCGCTCGGCGCGCGGCGCGCCTACGATCCGATGCTGTGCGCGCTGCTCGGCGCCACCGCGGCGCTCCTGGCGGTCGCCGGCTACGTCACCCCCAGCGCCGGATTGCTGACGCTCTCCGCCCTGGTCCCGCTGGTCGGCGCCCTGCCGATGCTGTCGCAGTATCTCGGCTGGAGCGCGCCGGCTCCCGCGGCGACCGCGCCCGAGCCCGTCGCCACGGTGATCCGCGTCGTCAACGACAACGCCGCGGGCGCCGAGGGCTTCGAGGGCCGCGACTTCGTCATCCGTCTGACGCCGACCTACGACGACACCAACTCGGTCGGAAACATCTACTTCGCCAACTACGTCCGCTGGGTCGGCAAGGCGCGCGAGCTGTTCTTCCGCCATTGCGTCCCGGATTTCGACCTCGCCTCGACGGAATTCTACATCCTGACGAAGTCGTTCCAGCACGACTTCCGCCGCGAGGCGCGGGAGTTCGAGCCGCTGACGGTCCGCATCCGCGTCAAGCACGCCAACCGCAAGTTCGTCACGCTGGAGCACGAGATCCACAGCGCGACGCAGGGGCTCTTGGGCCGCGGCGAGCAGAGCCTGATGTTCGTCGATACGCGCAACTACCGCCCGCTCGACATCCCCAAGAGCATCGTCGAGGGCTTCTTGCCGTACGCCCCCGCGGGCGTCGCCCCGGCCCGCTGGCGCGAGGAGCCGGCCCTGCCGCAGCCGATGGCGTCGTGAGAGCCGAACAATCCGCATGAAGCGCGGGTCCCCTCCCCACAAGGGAGAGGAGAACGCCTTCCGATCGGGAGCGATCTGGCGTCAGTGCCCCTTCGCCTGCGCCTCGAACCGCGCCTGCTGGTCCGGGCTCGCCTCGGTCTGATGCGTCCGCTTCCACTCGTCGTAGGGCATGCCGTAGACGTGCTCGCGGCTCTGGTCCTTGGTGAGAGGAAGGCCGCGCTCGTCGGCGGCGTCCTTGAGCCAGTTCGACAGGCAGTTCCGGCAGAAGCCCGCCAGATTCATCATGTCGATGTTCTGCACGTCGGAGCGGGTACGCAGATGCGCGACGAGCCGGCGGAAGACGGCCGCCTCCAGTTCGGTCTGGGTGGTGGGATCGATGTCGCTCATGGCGTGACCTTCTGGGATGACCCTCGGAAAGATGTGGCGCTGAGGTCGGCTCGCGGGAGCCCCGCGTCAAGCCGGCGGCGTAGGGCGGCCGGTTTTTGCGCTGCATCGCGGGACCGATCCCGGTGTCGAACGTTCTCCCCTCCGACGACGGAACGCCGCCCCGCGCGGCGACGCCGCGAAGGACAAGGAGTTCCCCATGGTTGACACGGATCGTATCGTCGGCGCCGCCAAGGATCTCGGCGGTCGGGCGCAGGGAGCGGTCGGCGACGCCGTCGGCTCCGACCGGGACTCGGTGGAGGGCCGCTACCGCGAGGCCGAAGGGACCGCCCAGCGCCTCTACGGGCAGGCCAAGGACACCGTGCGGGATGTGGCCGACGATCTCGGCGACTACGCCAGCGACGCCTACGACCGCGTCTCGCGCAACAGCGGCACCTACCTGCGCGACGGGCGCGAGCGGGTGCAGAGCCAGGTCGGCGAGAATCCGTTTCTGGCCCTTCTGATCGCGGGCGCCGTCGGCTACGGCCTCGCCCTGCTCGTGAACAATTCGCGCCGCTGAGGCGAAAGCAGGGCCGGCGCGGTGATCGCGCCGGCCCTGAACTCCGAATAGATTACTGCGCCGTCCAGCCGCCATCCATGGCGAGGTTGGCGCCGGTGATCTGGCTCGCGCCGTCGCCGCACAGGAACACCGCGAGCGCGGCGACCTGATCGACGGTGACGAATTCCTTGGTCGGCTGCGCCTTCAGCAGCACGTCCTCGATCACCTGCTCCTTGGTGAGGCCGCGCGCCTTCATCGTGTCGGGGATTTGGCTCTCGACCAGCGGCGTCCAGACATAGCCCGGCGAGATGCAGTTGACCGTGATGCCGAAGGTGGCGAGTTCGAGCGCCGCCGACTTCGTGAGCCCACTGATTCCGTGCTTGGCCGCCACGTAGGCCGACTTGTAGGGCGAGGCGACCAGCGAGTGCGCGGACGCCGTGTTGATGACGCGGCCCCAGCCCTTGGCCTTCATGTGGGGGATCGCCGCCCGCATGGTGTGGAACGCCGAGGACAGATTCAGCGCGATGATCTGGTCCCACTTCTCCAGCGGGAATTCCTCGATCGGCGAGACGAACTGCACGCCCGCATTGTTGACGAGGATATCGACGCTGCCGAACGACTCGACGGCCAGCGCGATCAGGCCGCCGATCTCGGCGGGCTTCGTCAGGTCGGCGGGCGAGTAGGCCGCCTTCACGCCGAACTCGGACTCGATCTTGGTGCGGGTCGCCTCGATGTCCTCCGGCTTGCCGAAGCCGTTGAGGACGACGTCGGCGCCCTCCCCCGCGAAGCCGCGGGCGATGGCGAGGCCGATGCCGCTGGTGGAGCCGGTGACGACGGCGGTTTTCCCTTTGAGGCTCATGGAAACGTCTCTCCGTTGCACGCCGCGCGGGCAGTCGGGGACGGACATGCCCCATGGCGGGGGCGAAGTCGACGTTGCACCCTGACGGGCCGCCATGGTTGACACCCGCGCCCGCTTTCCCGACATCACGCCCCACCGCGCCGGGCGGGGCTGCGGACCCGAATTGGACTGGACCGACATTCGATGGCGGCGACGCGCTCCTATCTCGACTTCGAAAAGCCCGTCGCCGAACTCGAGGCGAAGCTCGAAGAACTCAGGGCGCTCGGCCAGCGCGACGGCGCCGTCTCGATCCACGAGGAGGTCGGGCGGCTGGAGGCCAAGGCGGCGCAGGCGCTGTCCGACCTCTATGCCGGGCTCACCCCCTGGCAGAAGACGCAGGTCGCCCGCCATCCGCAGCGGCCCCACTTCGTCGATTACTGCGCCGGACTGATCGAGGAATTCACGCCGCTGGCCGGCGACCGCACCTTCGGTGAGGACGAGGCGATCATCGGCGGGTTCGGGCGCTTCCGCGGCCGGCCCGTGCTGGTGCTCGGCCAGGAGAAGGGCGCGACCACGGAAGCGCGCCTGCGCCACAACTTCGGCATGGCCCGGCCCGAGGGCTACCGCAAGGCGGTGCGCCTGATGGAGACCGCCGACCGCTTCGGCCTGCCGGTGCTGGCCTTCGTCGACACCGCGGGCGCCTTCCCCGGCATCGAGGCGGAGGAGCGCGGACAGGCCGAGGCCATCGCCCGCTCGACGGAGGCCTGCCTCGCGCTCGGCGTGCCGAACGTCGCCGTCGTCATCGGAGAGGGCGGCTCCGGCGGGGCCATCGCCATCGCCACGGCGAACCGTGTCCTGATGCTGGAACACGCGATCTACAGCGTGATCTCGCCCGAGGGCGCCGCCTCGATCCTGTGGCGCGACCAGGGCCGCGCGCACGAGGCCGCCACCGCCATGAAGATCACGGCGCAGGACCTGCTGCGATTGGGCATCATCGACGGCATCGTCCCGGAGACGACCGGCGGGGCACATCGCGACCGCGAGGCGGCGCTGGCCGCCACCGGCGACGCGCTGGCCCGCGCGCTCGCCGAGTTCGACGGCCTCAGCCGCGACGAGATTCGCGACCGGCGTGCCCAGAAGTTTCTGGAGATCGGCCGCAAGCTCTGAGGCGATCCCCGTGCCGCCCGTTCCCGGCGCCGGGCTGCTGAAGCGGCTCGTCCGCCGCCTCCCCCGCCGGGACGCCCGCGAGCCGGGGGCACGCAATCACATCTCGCTGGGCGCCCACTGCCACATGGCGCACATCCTCAAGGCCGAGGGTCTGCGCACATGGTCCGGCCCGTTCGACTGGATCTTTTCGGCGCCCGGCATGGTCCGCGACTGCCTCGCCGACGACTTTTCGGCGCTGCTCGACCGCACCCAGTACGAGACCACGCCGCCGGACGAGCGCATGGCGCCGCACGAGACGCGCTGCCGCCACCGCCTCTACCGGGATCGGCACGCGATCCCCTTCGTGTTCAACCACCACGACCCGGCCTCGAGCGAGGCGGATTACCGTTTCTTGGAAGCGGGCGTCCGGCGGCTGCGCACCACGCTCGACACGCCGGGGACGTGCAACCGCTTTTACCTGATGACGACGGTTCCGACCGCCGAGGAGATTTTCCCCGAAATCCGCAGGCTCTTGGCTGCGCGGCGTGCGCAAAGCCACCTGACCGTGCTCGAACTCGTCCCCGGCGCCGAAAATCCGGCGACCGTCGAACGGGCCAGCGAGGCCGGGTTCGACCACCTCCGGGTCGAGACCCGCTCGCCCTCCACCGGAATCCGCTTCGCCGACCCCCGGGATGACGCCTTCGTGACCGCCCTGGTGGGGGTGCGGGCGCGACTTCTCGCGGAACCGTAACCCGAAAGCCACACGCGCCGACCAAGTGGGGCGGCACCTTGTGGTAAGGTCCGGGTAAGTTTACCCGAGCTATGGGTAACGGGGAGTGGCGTCCGTAATCGGGCTGAAAGTCCGGCGGACGAATGTATTCGAGGACGGGTTCCCCATGGCTGTGCGTCCGTTGGCGGCGGCTGCCGCCGCTCTGGCGACGAGCCTCGCGCTCTCTCTCGGTGCCTGCAACGACAGCGCCATGCTCGGCGGCGCCTCGACCCGCAGCCTGACGCCGATTCCGCCCCAGACCGTCTCGCTCATGCAGACCAAGGGCATGAGCCAGGGCGACCCGATCCTGATCCGCGCCTTCAAGAAGGAAGCGGAGATGGAGGTCTGGAAGCGCACCGGCACCGGCCAGTACGCGCTGCTCAAGACCTTCCCGATCTGCCGCTGGTCGGGCCAGCTCGGCCCCAAGACCAAGCAGGGCGACCGGCAGGCGCCGGAGGGCTTCTACACGATCACGCCGGGTCAGATGAACCCGAATTCCAGCTATTACCTCTCGTTCGACGTCGGCTATCCGAACGCCGTCGATCGCGCCAAGGGCGGCACCGGCAACTACATCATGGTCCACGGCACCTGCTCGTCGGCCGGATGCTTCGCCATGACCGACGCGTCGATGTCGGAGATCTACGCCATCGCCCGCGAGGCGTTCAACGGCGGCCAGCGCGCGTTCCAGTTCCAGGCCTATCCGTTCCGGATGACGGCGACGAACATCGCCAAGTTCCGCAACGATCTCAACGCCCCGTTCTGGAAGAACCTCAAGGAGGGCTCGGATTATTTCGAGGCCCTGAAGGACGAGCCGCGGGTCGCCGCCTGCGGTACCAAATACGTGTTCGGCGGCAACGACGTGGCGGCGGGCAACTGCTCCCCGCGGATCGACACGCAGGTGGCCGAGAAGCGCGACCGCGACAACCGCGAGGTCGCCGAGCTGATCGCCAAGGGCACGCCCGCCACCCGCGTGGTCTACGAGGACGGCAGCCAGAACCCGGTCTTTCGGCCCCAGCCCGCGCCGAACGTCACCTTCGCCAGCCTGACCGACTCCGACAAGGAGAAGGACAAGGAACTCGCCTACACGGCCAAGGATTACGGCCGCCACCATCTCGGCGAGGTGAGCCGGCCCGAGAGCCTCGCGCTCGGCCCAAGCGAGATCGAGGTCGATGCCAAAGGCAAGCCGATCCTGATCGCCGCCGCCCCTGCCGACGCGCCCGGCCCGACCAAGGCCGCCGCCGCCCGCAAGGCCCACGAGAAGCCGGTGACCGTGGTGGCGGTGCAGGCGCCGGCCAAGGACGGCCCCAAGCCGGCCGATTCGAAGCCCGCCCGCATCACCGTGGCCGACGCCGACGGCGACGCGAGCGCCTACCACAAGCTCCTGGCCAACACCGTCAAGAAGGCCAGGGACGCCGCCCCGGCCGAGGCGGAGCCCGCCGCCCGCAAGCCGACGGTGGCGACCGCGAAGCCGAAGCCCGCCCACGAAGCCGCTCCGAAGGCCGCAGCTCCGGCGGTGAAGCCGCAGGCGGCGGTCGCGACGACGGGATCGCTCAAGAACTGACGGCACGAGTGTTTCGGTACGGTCGGAAGACGGGCCGCTCTCAAAAAGCCTGACGCGTGTCCCCTCCCCCCTGTGGGGAGGGGAAACCCGCGCTCGACGCGGATCGATCAGCGCTATCGAGAGCCGAGAGGCGCCGGGAAGTTCAGGGCAACCGAATGGGCGAACGCGACGCCGCCCGACCGATCCGGCATCTGCGCATCCGCCTCGACGGCGCCCGGCCGCGCCGGTGGCATCGCCTGCTCCTCGAACGGCTGACGGCGCAGAGCCTGCACGTCTCGCTCGACGACCGCCCGGGCCCCGGCGGCCTGCCGGCCAGCGCCGAACTGCTGTTCCGCCTCGAAGCCCTCTTGGGCCGCCTGCCCCTCGACGGCCCCGCCTCTCCCCTGCCGCCCGGCGCGCTCGCGGCCCACCGCGCGGCGTCCGCCCCCCCCGACCTCACCCTCGACCTGTGCGGCGACGTCGAATCCGGCCCGGTCTGGCGGCTCGCCTATGACGGTGCCTGCGGCGAGGCCGCCCTGCTCGCGGCCCTGATGGCCGGGCACGCCCCCATAACCGCCTTGAGCGAGGGCCCCCGCCCCATCGCCGCGGGGCGACTCGGCAGCGAGAGCCCGGGCACGATGCGGGTCGCCTTCGAGGACGGTCTGATGCGCTCCATCACGCTCGTCGCCGCGGCATTGGCGGGAGCGCGTCTCACCGCCGAGCCCGGTGCCACGCCCATCGCCGTCACACCCGCCGCGATCGGCGCGCGGGCGCTCCGGGTGCTGGCGCGGGCGGTCGTCCACCGCCTCTACCGCCTGTGCTACCGCGCCCCGCACTGGCGGGTCGGCTGGCGCCGGCTCGACGGTCCCGACCTTTTCGGACTACGCGCCCATCCGGCCGGCGGCTGGCGCGTGTTGCCCGACGACGGCCGGCGGTTCTACGCCGACCCGTTTCCCCTCGACGCGGACGGCCGCACGGTCCTGTTCGTCGAAGAATACCCACACGCCACCGGCAAGGGCGTGATCTCCGCGGTGACGTTCGGCCCCGACGGGCCGGAGGGCACGCCCCGGCCGGTGCTGGAGGAGCCGTGGCACCTCTCCTACCCGTTCGTGTTCGCCCGCGACGGCGCCGTCTGGATGGTGCCGGAGGCGAGCCGGAACGGCACGGTCGATCTCTACCGGGCCAAACACTTTCCGGGCGGCTGGATCAGGGAGGCGACGCTGCTCTCCGGCGTCACCGCGAGCGACGCGACGCTCGTGGAGCACGGGGGCCGCTGGTGGCTGTTCGCCACGGTCCGCGACGGCGCCACCGCGCGCGATCCCCACGGCGCGTTCTCGGATACCCTGTGCCTGTGGTCGGCGCCCGATTTCCGCGGACCGTTCGCGCCGCATCCCAAGAACCCGGTGCTGATCGACATCGCCGCCGCCCGCCCCGCCGGCCGCATCGTCGCCCGCGGCGGCAGGCTGATTCGCCCGGTACAGGACAATCGCGCCGGTTACGGCGCCGCCCTCGCGCTCGCCCGCATCGACCGGCTGGACGAGGCCGGTTTTGCGCAGACCGTCGAGACGATCCTGCGCTCCGGCCCGCTCTGGCCCGGCACCCGGCTGCATACGCTGAACCGCAGCAAGGAGCTCGAGTTCATCGACGGCTCGGGCCGGGCTCCGCGCTGGCGCTGAGGGTGTTGGCACTCACGACGCGCTCTCCTCCCCCTTGTCGGGACGGGAATCGCGCGCGTCCTGCTACGTGTTCGACAAGCCACTCGGCAGCCCCCTCCGCATCGCTCACCGACGCCACATCCGGCAGGACCGGCGGCTGCGCGATGACGACCGGCAGCCCCAGCCGACGCGCCGCCTCGATCTTCGGATAGGTCGCCGCCCCACCCGAATTCTTCGTCACCAGAACGGTGATGCCGGCCTCGCGCATCAGCCGCATCTCGTCCTCCAAGGTGAACGGGCCGCGGGCGCGCAGCTCGGTGAGGCGGGGCACCGGCAGCGCATCGCCGACGGGCTCGATGGTCCGCACGAGATAGGCGTGTTGCGGCGCCGCGGCGAAGACGGACAGTTCCTGCCGCCCGATCGTCAGGAAAACCGTTTTCGGGACTTCGCCCAGAGCCGGCACGCAGGCGGCGACGCTTTCCACCTCGATCCAATCGTCCCCCGTCTGCCGCGCCCAGCACGGGCGGCGGATCGCCAGCAGCGGCACGGCGCCGACCCGGCAGGCCGAGGCCGCGTTGGCCGAGATGCGGGCGGCGAAGGGATGGGTCGCGTCGATCACCGCGGTGATGCCGTTGCCCGCGATCCACCGCGCCAGCCCCTCCGCCCCTCCGAAGCCGCCGATGCGGGTCGCCACCGGCTCGGGCCGCGGCGCGGCGGTGCGCCCGGCGAGCGACAGGACGACGTCGATCTCCGGCCGCCCGGCGAGTTTTTTGGCGAGGGCGCTCGCCTCGGTGGTGCCGCCGAGAATCAGAATTTTTGGGATGAGAATTTTCGGAGGACGGGGCGTCGCATCGCCCGTCCACCCCTGGCCCGCCGCGTTCGTCATTCGTACACTGTCCGCAAGCCGCCGGCTGGTGGCGGAGGTTTTCGAGCGTCGTGCCGGATATCGTATCCGGCAGGATACTCCACGTGACTGCGCCGCATCGGCTTTTTTCGAAAGCCGGTTCCCACCGTTCGGGCCGATGCTCCAGTGTCCCCCTTCTGCCGCGATTGCCTGACGACGCAAAGCGAGGGCGCCCGGCGCTGCCGCGGCTGCGGCTCGCCGCGGCTCATCGACCATCCGGCCCGCGATACGCTCACCATCGCCCATGTCGATTGCGACGCCTTCTACGCCGCGGTCGAGAAGCGCGACGACCCGTCCCTGCGCGACCGGCCGCTGATCGTCGGCGGCGGCAAGCGCGGCGTGGTGGCGACCGCCTGCTACCTCGCCCGCATCTCCGGCGTGCGCTCGGCCATGCCGATGTTCGAGGCGTTGAAGCGCTGCCCCGACGCGGTCGTCGTCCGGCCCGACATGGAAAAGTACGCCCGCGTCGGCCGCGAGGTCCGGGCGATGATGCTGGCGCTGACGCCGCTGGTCGAGCCGGTCTCGATCGACGAGGCCTTCCTCGACCTCTCCGGCACCGAGCGCCTGCACGGCACGAGCCCGGCGCTCACGCTCGCCCGCTTCGCGGCGCGGGTCGAGGCGGAGATCGGTATCACGGTGTCGGTCGGGCTCTCCGCCAACAAGTTCCTGGCCAAGATCGCCTCCGACCTCGACAAGCCGCGCGGCTTCTCGATCATCGCCGGCGAAGACGCCGCCGGCTTTCTCAAGGATCGCCCGGTCGGCATCCTGCCCGGCATCGGCGAGAGCGCGCGGACGCGCCTTGCCGGCCTCAACGTCCACCGCGTCGGCGACCTGACGCGGGTCGGGCCGGAGCGCCTACACACGGCGATCGGCCGCGATGCCCTGCGGCTGATCGCACTGGCGGAGGGGCGCGACGTGCGCCCGGTGCGCCCGACCCGCGAGGCCAAGAGCGTCTCGGCCGAGACGACGTTTGCCGCCGACATCGCCCGCTTCGAGGAGCTGCGCCCGATCCTGTGGCGGCTGTGCGAGCGGGTCTCGGCCCGGCTGAAGCGGGCGGAGCTCGCGGCGGGTAGCGTCACTCTGAAGCTGAAGGACGCGCGCTTCAAGCTACGCACCCGCACCCGCGGCGGCCTGCCGCCGACGCAGCTCGCCGAGAGTTTGTTTCGCGCAGGGGAACCGATGCTGCGCGCGGCCTGCGACGGCACCGCGTTTCGCCTCATCGGCATCGGCGGCGGCGACCTCTGCCCCGGCCTCCACGCCGACCGCGGCGACCTCGCGGATCAAGGGATCGAGCGCCTCGCCCGCCGCGAGGCCGCCCTCGACCGGGTGCGGGAAAAGTTCGGCGCGGGCGCGATCCAGCGCGGGCTGGTTTTCTCGGGTGACAGGGAGCGGCGGGGCTGATCCGCGCGCCAGTGCCATACCGCGGATCCGGTCCCGCCTCACAATGACGGGTTTGGGGCGGAGCCGCTGGCGATCACCCAAAAAACCTCAGCGCCGACACTCGGCGTCGCCCTTGCTCTTGTCCTTCGGCAAATCGAGCTGGGTCAGGTTTCCCGCGATGGCGAAATCGCCGTAATCGAGGTTGAGGCGGCCGCTGACGCCGTTCTCGTAGAGGTCGAAGGTGAGCGTGTAGATCGGCGTGCGCTCGCCCTCCCCGGCCGTGAAGTAGCTCAGCGTCACCGGCCAGCGGCGCATCCCGGCGAGATCGCCCTCGTGGAGCGGCTTGTCGCGCTCGGTGTCGGCGGCGGGCGCCGCGCTCGCCCGGCCGATGACGGCGAGCGTGTCGTAGACCTTGCGCCCGTCGTCGGAGCCGTCGAACACCTTTGCCGACACGGTCGTCTCGCCGGCCTTGGCCGCCTTCAGCAGGCGGATCATGTGGCGGACCGGAAACATCACCTCGCCCGAGGACTGGAACTCGGCCCGCTTGGGCTCCTTCAGCTTCACGGTCAGGGCCTGGGGCCCGGCCTCGGCCGTGCCGTCGACGGGGGGCGAGGGCGCGTTGTTCATCAGCGTGGCGGTGCGGAAGCGGAAGTTGCCGCCATCGCCGCTCTCGAAGGTGGTGTTGCGCAGGTCCGAGGTGCGGTTGCCGGATTCGGAGGAATCGAGCTGCGTCACCTGCCGCGTCTGCATGGTGAAGCCGCGGCAGGCGTCGCCCGAGAAGTCGATGACGATGCGCCCGCGCACGCCCTCCACCGCCCGCGTGCCCTCGGACTTGGCCAGCGACAGGTCGTAGACGGCCCGGTGGTTGGTGAGCCGGATCGGCGCCTCGTCCGGCATCGGCGCGGCGGGCCCCGCGGCCGAGGCACCTGTCGCGGCGAGAAGAAGGAGGGTCGTTGCGAGGCGCAGGCGCATGCGAACTCCGGAAAGACAGGGGGCCGCGCGCGCGACCCGGCGCCCGACAGATAGTCGAAGCGCCGGGGGAGGCAAATGCGGGTGGGGTGGATGCGAGGGTGTCGGCCACGAACACCGCCGTCTTTCCGGGGCCGCGAAGCGGAACCCGGACCCGAAGGGGCGCGCCGGAGGCGTGCGATCCATGACCGGCCGCGAAGCTTCGTATCGCCGTGCATCACGGGTGAATTCCGGGTTCGCTTATCAGCGCCGCGGAATGACGGTGGGTGGCTCTCCATCGGGCGATCGAGCGGCATCTCGGGGCGAGCGTGTGGGTTACGGCGCCGTCACCCGAATCTATAAAATCATCGATATTTCGCAGGGGTTTGGCAATGGTCCGAGCCACCCGCCCCTTCCCCGGCCGCCCGCCGCCGGCCGGGGCGCCGATTGCTGGTGGAAACCGCGGCCTAGCCCGCCGCGACCCTTGCTCCGCGGTCGAGCTGTCCTGTAGTCTCCCCGGACTGCCGAGGGGGTCTTCGGCGTTTTGTTAACCGATCTGTGCAGGGCCGCCTCGGCGGTTCGCACGAGGCGGCATTGCGCCATGGGCGGACGCTCGCGGCGGTTCAAGATTTTTTTCGGCCGTCCCAGGCCGGAGCGCGGTGGAGGGGGCAATGACGGAAGCGGTCCCGAGCTGGACGGATGAGCGCGTGGAGCTGCTGCGTCGCCTGTGGGATGAGGGGCTCAGCGCCAGCCAGATCGCGCTGCAGCTCGGCGGCGTCTCCCGCAATGCGGTGATCGGCAAGGTGCACCGCCTCGGCCTCGCCGGCCGGGTGAAGCCGATCGGCCCCGCCGTCGGCGGCCGCAGCTCTGAAGACGAGGGGGTGGTCGAGGCCGCCGGGATCGTCGAGGAGCCGACCCTCCCGGAGCCGCCCGCGATCGTCGCCCATCGCCCGGCGCCGGACTTCCCGCTGGAGCCAGTGCGGGCCGCCGCGCAGGCCCCGGCCGCCGCCCCGCCGGTGGCGCTCGCCGTGTCAGAACGCGTCACCATCATGGACCTGCGGGAATCGATGTGCCGCTGGCCGATGGGCGACCCGACCAAGCCGGATTTCCGCTTCTGCGGCGGCCGCGCCATCACCGGCCTGCCCTACTGCACCCAGCACGCCCAGATCGCCTACCAGCCGGCCGCCGAGCGCAAGCGCGACCGCCGCGTCGCCGGGATGCGCTGAGCGTCACGCCGGGGGCGGGCCCACCGCCGCGACCAGCGCGGCGGCCAGTTCCTGGATCTTGGCCCGCGCGCTGCGCTCGATCTCCTCGCGGCTGAGTTTCTCGGTCGGCACGACGACGACGCCGCTGATGCGTCCGTGTTCGGACAGCAGCGTGAAGTTGAACCGCCCGGAGCGGCTGCGGCGGACGACGTAGTGTGGACTCGGCACGCGCAAAAACCCTCTGCGGTGCCGGGTGCGCCGCGGGGTCGTTTACGGGGTGAAGGGTCGGGAGGTTTCGGGCGGCGTGCGATTCTCGGGATCGGCACCGTAGCGACCCTTGATCGATCCGCCGAGGCGCCTGAGAGAACCTGTCTTCCTCATCAGCCGGGCCGACCGAGCCGCATTGAGCGCGGGTCCCCTCCCCCCGTGGGGAGAGGAGAAGCGCCTTGTCCGGCTCCTGTCGAGGATCGGACGTCCGCCGCCTCACGAGCGCCAGCGCAATTCCTGACGGGTCAGGGGGTTGTCGAACGCCCTGCCCTCGCGGGCCGCTTCCAGCGCCTCGCGCTTCAGGCGAAAATACCATTGCGAGGGCAGGTCGCCCTGGCCGAGCAGGACCATGGTCGGCTTGCGGTCGAGGCCGGCTTGGGCGTGCTGAAGCACCTGCTGGTCCTGGCCCAGGAACTGGCGCATCAGCGGGCGGGCGAGCGGCTTCAACAGGTTGAGGGCCGGCATGCTCCAGTAGAGCGCGTTGGTCAGCATCGTCCGGTTGGCCGAGAGCGGGGTCGCGAAGGTGTAGTTCGCCACCCGCTTGTCGCCCGCCGCGATCCGCTCCAGCCGCACGCCGGGCAGGCGGAACTCGATCTCGACCTCGGGCACGCCGCCGAGCAGCCGATAGACCGGCGAACTCTTCGTCGTCGCGTGGCTCGTCATGACGAAGCCGTGCGGCACCGGCTGGAAGGTTTTTACTTTTTCTCGCAACTTTTTGGACGGGCGGAACCACCACGAATCGTGGACGAAGGCGACATGGCCGGGATCGACCAGGCTCAGCGTCGTCAGGTCGAACGAGGCCTCGACCTCCAGTTCCACCACGAGGCTGCCCGCGGGTGTGAAGCCGAGTTCCGGCAAAGCCGGCACGGCGGTCGGGTCGGCGGGGCCGAGATGCGGGTTGACCCAGAGGAAGCCCGCGCTCTCGCGGATCGGAAAGCGCTGGACCGCGATGCGCGAGAAGTCCGAGGCGTCGTGCGAGGAGAGGGTCGGCACGTCGCGGCAGCGCCCGTCGGTGCCGAAGCGCCAGCCGTGGAACGGGCACATCAGCGTGTCGCCGTCGAACTTGCCTTTCGAGAGCGCCATGCCGCGATGGGGGCAGCGGTCGCGCAGCGCGAACAGCGCGCCGTCCTGGCCGCGGCCGAGCACCACCTGCTCGCCGTTGAGCGCCACCGCCCGCATCTTGCCGCCCGCGATGCTGGCGGCCTGCCCGACGCAGTACCACGCGTTGGACAGCGGCTCGCGCATCGCCTTCGGATCGAGGCTGTCGTCGGAGGCGCGCGGGGCGGCGGCGGATGACATGCTTGTGAGAACTGACCGGTTTCAGACGGGCGCCCTGTTTAGGCGCTCCTGCCTCCGCGTGCCAGCACTCCGGAAAGGTGGGTTTTTGCACCGCGGCGAGACAACGCAGCGGACAAGTCCCGTCGGGGCTATCGCACCCCGAAAAACGTCCCTACCTTGGGCTTCCCAGCAACGAACGAAAGGAGGTGATCCAGTGTCTCATTGTCATCAGCCGTCGCCGACGACCACGACCTGGACCGTTACCTCCCTCGTCTGCGCCTGACGCATTCGCGGGATCACGACAGGTTTCGTCGGGCCGACCGGTTCGACAATGGAAGGGCCGCTCCCGGCAAGGGAGCGGCCCTTCGCTTTTGTGGGTTAGAGCCCTGAACTCTCAGCGCTGGCCGATCTGGAACAGCGGCGAGGCCAGGGCCTCGCAGCGGGCGCGCCACAGGTCGCGCTCGGCGCGCAAGTCTTCCATCTTGCCGACTTCCTCGGCGATGTGGGCGCGCAGTTCGCGCAACTCGGCGGCGAGCAGGATCTGAAGCTCGTCGCGGCGCTCGGCCTCCAGACGGAGCTTGGCCTTGAGCATCATGTTCTCGGCCATGATCTCGGCGAGTTCGTCGTCGGCCTCTTCGCCCGACTTGGCGACGTTGACGAGGCGGGGCGCCCAGCCGCCGCGGCTGTCCTGAAGGGTGGGGCGCACGTCCTCGGCGGCGATCTCGACCTTGGCGACCGGCTCCGGTTCGATGGGGGCTGCCTCGACGATGCGGGGACGCAGCACCGGCTCGGCGGCGGGCTCGGCGCGTGTCTCGGTCGGGCGGGTCTCGGTCACGGCGCGCATGGCGGCGAGCCAATCGCGCAGGGGCGCGGCGGTGCCGGGTCCGCGGATGGCGGATTCGTGGGACGCAGTCTGTCGCGCGGGTTCCGACATCGGGTTAGTCCTCAGGGCACCTCCTTGCGGTGCATGGGATTGTTTACCGTCGTTATACTTAATGATCGGTAAAGCTCTGACTCCGGCGGACCGCCCACCGCCGGGACATCGCCGGGCCCGTCGGGATTGACTTAGGGGGCCATCGCGCCTATCCGCCCGAACTCCATTTCGACGTTTTGACGTCCCGATGAGCCGCCGACCGGTCCGAGAGGCCGGAGGTCAACGTCCGACAGCGCGTCCGCGCCCTCGGGCGCACTCGTCGTTGCCGTGAAAGCGCGAAAGCCGAACTCCGAGCCCGCTCATGGCGCCCGCCCACGACCCGACGCTGCGCATCGAGGATGCCGTCAACGATCTCTGCCCGTGGTCGGGCAAGCCGATCGTGGCCGAGGCGCTGACGCTGTACAACGGCGCCGTCGTGGGCTTCTGCAACACGGAATGCCGAGACAAGTTCGCCCGCGCGATCGCGTCGTTCGAGGACGCCCTGCGCGCCCGCCGCGTGGCCAATGCCGGCCTCCACCAGTAGCACGGGCTGATCGAGACGCATGTTCGAAGGCCTTTCCGACCGCCTCTCCGGTATCCTCTCCGGGCTGACGCGCCGCGGCGCGCTGACGGAGGCCGACGTCACCGCCGCCCTGCGCGAGGTGCGCCGCGCCCTCTTGGAGGCGGACGTGGCGCTCGAAGTGGTGCGCGACTTCACCGACAAGGTGCGCGAGAAGGCGGTCGGCGCCGTCGTGCTCAAGTCGGTGACGCCCGGCCAGATGGTGGTGAAGATCGTCAACGACGAACTCATCACCATGCTCGGCACGGATGCCGGCATCATCGACCTCAACGCGCCCGCCCCCGTCGCCATCCTGATGGTGGGTCTGCAGGGCTCGGGTAAGACCACCACCACCGCCAAGATCGCCCGGCGCCTCAACCAGCGCGACAAGCGCCGGGTGCTGCTGGCCTCCCTCGACACGCGGCGGCCCGCGGCGATGGAGCAGCTGGCGGTTCTGGCCAAGCAAGTGGAGGTCGAGAGCCTGCCGATCGTCGCCGGCCAGACCGCCGTGCAGATCGCCAAGCGCGCCATGGAAGCCGCGCGTCTGGGCGGCTTCGACGTGGTGATGCTCGACACCGCCGGCCGCACCACGGTCGACGAGGGCCTGATGAACGAGGCCGCCGAGGTGAAGGCGGCGACCAACCCGCACGAAACCCTGCTGGTGGCCGACGCGCTCACCGGCCAGGACGCGGTCAACACCGCCCGCGCCTTCGACGGCCGGCTCGGCGTCACCGGCATCGTCCTGACCCGGATGGACGGCGATTCCCGCGGCGGCGCGGCGCTCTCGATGCGCGCGGTCACGGGCAAGCCGATCAAGCTCGTCGGCGTCGGCGAGAAGGTTGATGCGCTGGAGGAGTTCCACCCGCAGCGCGTCGCCAACCGCATCCTCGGCATGGGCGACATCGTCTCGCTCGTCGAGAAGGCGGCCGAGACCATCGATCAGGAGCAGGCCCTCCGCACCGCCGAGAAGATGCGGAAGGGCAAGTTCGATCTCGAAGACCTGTCGATGCAACTCGCCCAGATGGAGAAGATGGGCGGCATCGGCGGCCTGATGGGCATGCTGCCCGGCATGGGCCAGATCAAGAAGCAGGTCGAAGGCGCCAACCTCGACGAGAAGATGTTCAAGCGCCAGCGCGCGATCATCTCCTCGATGACCGCGCAGGAGCGCAAGAACCCCGATATCCTCAAGAATTCCCGCAAGAAGCGCATCGCGGCGGGTGCCGGCGTCAAGGTCGAGGAGATCAACAAGCTCCTCAAGATGCACCGGACCATGGCCGACATGATGAAGTCGCTGGGGTCGGGCAAGCGCGGCGGCATCGGGCAAGCGCTCGGCAACATGTTCGGGATGGGGGGCGGCATGCCGGGCGGGATGCCGCAAATGCCGCCGGGCATGCCCGAGCCGACGCCGGAGCAGATCGCCCAGATCGAGAAGCAGTTCGGCGGCAAGCTGCCGCCGATGCCCCCGGGTATGGGGGGCAAGATGCCGGGCCTGCCGGGTCTGGGCGGTCCCAAGCTGCCGGGGCTGGGCGGCTTCCTGCCGGGCAAGAAGAAATGACGATTCTGTCCGGGCAAGGGGTCGATCCCGAACTCGCGCGCCTGCGCGACAGCATCGACAACTTCGATGCCGCGCTGATCCATCTGCTCGCCGAGCGCTTCCGCTGCACGCAGCGGGTCGGCGAGCTGAAGGCCCGCAAGGGCCTGCCTCCCTCCGATCCGGACCGGGAGGCCCGTCAGGTCAAACGCCTGAGGAATCTCGCGGTCGAGGCCAAGCTCGACCCCGATTTCGCCGAGAAGTTCCTGGCCTTCGTGGTCAAGGAAGTCATCCGGCACCACCAGACGATCGCGAAAAGCGTCGATCTCACCCAAGACACCGAAAGGAACGACTGATGTCCCTCAAGATCCGCCTCACCCGCGGCGGCGCCAAGAAGCGCCCCTACTACCGCATCGTCGTCGCCGACGCCCGCGCCCCCCGCGACGGCCGCTTCATCGACAAGGTCGGCGCCTACGACCCGATGAAGGCCAAGGACGATCCGGCCCGCATCGTGCTCGACAACGAGAAGATCCAGTCCTGGCTCGCCAAGGGCGCCCAGCCGACCGACCGCGTCCTACGCTTCCTCGACGCCGCCGGCCTCGCCAAGCGCCCGGCCCGCAACAACCCGCAGAAGGCCGAGCCGGGCGAGAAGTCCAAGGAGCGCGCCGCCAAGCGCGCCGAGAAGGCCGCCGCCCCGGCCGAGGACGCCGCAGCGTAAGCTGCCGCCTATAGCCCTCCCCCCTCCGCGGGGGAGGGTTTTTCTCCCCGTCTTCTTGTCGAGGCATCCCGCATGGCCCGCCGTCCCGGCTCCTCCTTCCGCGGACCCGCGCGGCCCGAGCCGTTGGGGCCTCAAGCCGTCACCTCCGCGCGCAAGCCCGCTGCCAAGCCGGCCCCGCCTGCCTCGCCTGATCCCGATCTCGTCCTGCTCGGTGAATTCGGCCGACCGCACGGCCTGCACGGCGAGGTGCGCCTGAAATCCTATACGGCTGAGCCCGCGGCCATCGCGGATTACGGCCCCTTGCGCCTGCCCGACGGCCGCACGGTCGAGCTGGAAGACGCTCGCCCGGCGCCCGGCGGCTCGCCGAACCTGCTGATCGTGCGGGTGAAGGGCGTTTCCGACCGCAATGCCGTCGAGGCGCTGAACCGCCTCACCCTCGCGGTCGCCCGCGACCGACTGGGCGAGGCGGCGGAAGAGGACGAGTTCTTCCTCACCGACCTAATCGGGCTCACGGTCGAGGACGGCCGCGGCACCGCGATCGGCACCGTCGTCGCCGTGCCGAATTACGGCGGCGGCGATTTGCTGGAGATTCGGCCCTCGGCCGGCGGCCCGACCGCGCTCCTGCCCTTCACCAAGGCCTTCGTGCCGACTCTCGACATCCCCGGCGGTCGCATCGTCGCCGACCCGCCCGAAGACCTGTTCGCGCCGCCGGGGTCGAAGCCGGCCGACGATCCGGGCTGATCAGCGCCCGCGCGTCGCCTCGTCCCGGCACGGCCGGATCGCGGCGGGATCGGGCCGCTTGTCCGGGGCCGGCGCCTCGAACACCGCGAGATAGCCCACGCCGCCCTTGAGCGTCGTCATCGACAACTCGCGGTAGCCGACCGCCGCCAGCTCGCAGCGCAGCAGCTTCGGCGGCGTGCCGTGGCGCGAGGGGATGGCGTCGGCATCGACGATCCCGACGCGCCCACCGGGCTTCATCATCGCGGCGAGGTTCCACAGCAGGCCGAAGGGCTGGTCGATCTCGTGATACATGTGGACCAGCACGGCCGCATCGAGCGAGCCCGACGGCAGGCGCGGATCGTGCGATTCGCCGCGCACCACGGTGACGTTGGTCAGCCCCTTCGCGGCCACCCGCTTTTCGAGCTCGGCGAGGTAGTCCGGCGTGATGTCCTGCGCGAGGATGCGCCCCTGCGGTCCGACCTCCGGGCTCAACCGCATCACGTAATAGCCGTTGCCGGCGCCGATATCGCCGACCGCCTGCCCCGGCCCGATCCGCATCAGGCGGGCCACCTGCCCGACCTCGTCGGCGCGGTCGCGCTCCCTGTCACCGGCCCATTGGGGGGCGACGATCTCGGCCACCGGCCGATCCGGCTTCGGAAATTTTTGCGGGTCTGCACCGGAAGGCGCGAGCGGCTCGGCGGCGGCCGCCGGCAGGGTCAGCAGCAGGAGAGCGAGGAGCAAGCGGATCATCCGCGGACAACCCGCGGCGGCCCGGATCGTGCCACCCCGCGACAGGCTGGCCGGATACCGTGCAGCCTGGCTTGGGTTAGCGTGAAGCCATGCGAATCCTGACTCTCACCGTCCTGTCGCTTGCCCTCACCGGCTCCGCGGCACTCGCCATGCCGGGCGCCACGGTCGGCATCCCGGTCGGCTCGCCCGACCCGTTCGGTACGATGCGCCGCGACGCGGAGCCTCCCGCGACGAGCCTGGACGAGCCCGGGCGACGCATCGAACGGCGACCGAGAACACCGCGCCTGTCGCGGCACCGGGCGCAGAAGGCCCGCCGCTGAGCCCTCAGAAAGCCCAAACCCGTCATCGCGAAGCGGAGCCGAAGCGATCCAAAGCGCGACGGGGCCGGAAGAAGCTGTTCGACCGGCTTCTCCCACCCCTCCCCCTCATCCTGAGGTGCGGAGCGACGCGCAGCCTCGAAGGAGGGCTCCAGCGTATCGCGCGATCCCTGGAGCCCTCCTTCGAGGCCCGCCGAGGCGGGCACCTCAGGATGAGGGAGTGGATGGGACGAGCGCGCCGAACGGCAATCCCCCACGTGCCCCACGATTGACCGCCCCGCCCGCCCCCGCCATCAAGCGGCATGAGCGACGGCGCTGAACCCGGCACGATGTCCCCCTGGCGGGCGACCGTGCTGACCCTCTACCCCGAGATGTTCCCTGGGCCCCTCGGGCTGTCGCTGTCGGGCGATGCGCTCGCGCGCGGCGCCTGGAGCCTGGAGGCGAGGAACATCCGCGCGCACGGGCTCGGCCGCCACCGCAACGTCGACGACACGCCCGCGGGTGGCGGGGCCGGGATGGTGCTGCGCTGCGACGTGCTCGGGCCCGCCATCGACGCCGCCGCACCTGCGGACGATCCGCGCCCCCGCCTGCTGATGTCCCCGCGCGGACGACCGCTCACCCAAGCGCGGGTGCGGGCGCTCGCCGAGGGACCGGGCGCCGTCATCGTCTGCGGCCGGTTCGAGGGCGTGGACGAGCGGGTGATCGAGGGGCGCGGCTTGGAGGAGGTGTCGATCGGCGATTACGTGCTGTCCGGCGGCGAGATCGCCGCTCTGGTACTCATCGACGCCTGCGTGCGTCTGCTGCCCGGCGTGATGGGCAAGCCCGCCTCCGGCGTCGACGAAAGCTTCGAGGGCGGCCTGCTCGAATACCCGCATTACACGAGGCCTCGCGAATGGGAGGGCCGCGCGATCCCCGACGTGCTGATGGGCGGCAACCACGCGGCCATCGCTCGCTGGCGGGCGGAGCGCAGCCGCGCGCTCACCCGCGCGCGCCGGCCCGACCTTCTGCGCGATGACAAACTCTAGAAAAAGTTTCTCTTAAGAACATCTTGCCGGAACTGTCACACGACCTGTCACCGCCGCAACACGCTGTGTAAATTCTGAAAAACACCGCTTGCGCTGCGGCCCGTAATCCGTCATCCCCGTCGGCGGGACACCTCCCCCCAACGGGAGGCGCTCATCTGGAAGGATGGATGACATGACGGCTCAAAAGCCCGCCGCGCGTCCGCGCGTGCCTTACTTCTCGTCCGGCCCCACGACCAAGCGTCCGGGCTGGACCCTCGATGCCCTCTCCGGCGCGGCGCTCGGCCGCTCGCACCGCTCGGCCGCCGGCAAGGCGAAGCTCGCGCAGGCGATCGAACTCACCCGCACGGTCCTTCAGGTCCCGGCCGATTACCGCATCGGCATCGTCCCCGGCTCCGACACCGGCGCCGTCGAGATGGCGATGTGGTCGATGCTCGGCCCCAAGGCCGTCGAGGTCATGGCCTGGGATTCCTTCGGCGCCGAGTGGGTCACCGACGCGCTGAAAGAACTCAAGATCGATCCGATCGTCCGCACCACCGAGCACGGCATCCTGCCCGCGCTCGACGCGATCGACACCAAGAACAACGACGTCGTCTTCACCTGGAACGGCACCACCGCCGGCGTGAAGATCCCGCACAGCGACTGGATCGCCGACGACCGCGACGGCGTCACCATCTGCGACGCGACCTCGGCCGCCTTCGCGATGCCGCTGCCGTGGGACAAGCTCGATGTCGTCACCTATTCCTGGCAGAAGGTGATGGGCGGCGAGGCCGCGCACGGCATGCTGATCCTCTCGCCGCGCGCCGTCGCGCGCCTGGAGAGCCACACGCCGGCCTGGCCGATCCCCAAGGTGTTTCGTCTCACCAAGGGCGGCAAGCTGATCGAGGGCATCTTCAAGGGCGATACCATCAATACGCCCTCCATGCTGGCGGTCGAGGACTACATCGACACGCTGAAATGGGGCGAGTCGATCGGCGGCCTGCCGGCTTTGCATGCGCGGGCGAACGCCAACATGCGGGTGGTTCACGACTGGGTGGCCCGCACCCCCTGGATCGGCCACCTCGCCGTCGATCCGGCGACCTACTCGAACACGGGCGTCTGCCTCGTGATCACCGACCCGGACGTGCTCGCCAAGGGCGACGCGGTGGTCAAGAAGGTCGCCGCCGGCATCGTCTCCCGCCTGGAGAAGGAAGGCGTGGCGTTCGACTTCGGCGCCTACCGCGACGCTCCGGCAGGCCTGCGCATCTGGTGCGGCGCCACCGTCGAGGCGTCCGACATCGAGGCGCTGACGCCGTGGCTCGACTGGGCGTACGCCCAGGAGAAAGCCGCGCTCGCCGCTGCGGCGGCCTGAGGCTGCGCCGAATTCAGCGCAACGCTAAACCCTCTCCCCTCCGCGGGAGAGGGTGGCCCCCGAAGGGGGTCGGGTGAGGGGCCGGCTCCGCACTATCCGTGAGCGTCGCCCCCTCTCCCGCCCTGCAACCGCAGGGCACCCTCCCCCGCAGAGGGGGGAGGGGCGAACCCGCTCGCCCCTTCCCATTCGCGTCTCCGACAGAACGCTCGCCGCGCGGCTGCGCTTGAAGCGAAGCCGGCCTGAAACGGGAATTCTGCGAGGCGCCTCAAGAGCCGGAGGCTCCCATGCCCGCTCCCAAAGTCCTCATCTCCGACGCCCTCTCCGACGCCGCCGTCCAGATTTTTCGGGATCGCGGCATTCAAGTCGATTTCCAGCCGAACCTCGGCAAGGACAAGGAGGCGCTGGCCCGCGTCATCAGCCAGTACGACGGCCTCGCCATCCGCTCCGCCACCAAGGTGACGGGCAAGCTCCTGGCCGAGGCGCCCAACCTCAAGGTGATCGGGCGCGCCGGCATCGGCGTCGACAACGTCGACGTGCCGGCTGCGACTGCCAAGGGCGTGATCGTGATGAACACGCCGTTCGGCAACTCGATCACCACCGCCGAGCACGCCGTGGCGATGATGTTCGCGCTGGCCCGCCAGATCCCGCAGGCCGACGCCTCGACGCAAGCCGGCAAGTGGGAGAAGAACCGCTTCATGGGCGTCGAGCTGACGGGCAAGACGCTCGGCGTGATCGGCTGCGGCAACATCGGCGCCATCGTCGCCGAGCGGGCGATCGGCCTGAAGCTGAAGGTCGTGGCCTACGATCCCTTCCTGTCGCCGGAGCGGGCGGTGGAACTCGGCGTCGAGAAGGTCGAACTCGACACGCTGCTGGCGCGCGCCGACGTCATCACGCTGCACGTGCCGATGACGGACCGCACCCGCAACATCCTCTCGGCCGAGAACCTCGCCAAGACCAAGCCCGGCGTGCGGATCGTCAACTGCGCCCGCGGCGGCCTCGTCGATGAGGTGGCGCTCCGCGCGCTGCTCGATTCCGGCCATGTCGCGGGCGCGGCCTTCGACGTGTTCGTCACCGAGCCGGCGACCGAGAACCCGCTGTTCGGCCACCCCAACGTGGTCTGCACGCCGCATCTCGGCGCCTCGACTTCCGAGGCGCAGGAGAACGTCGCGCTGCAGGTCGCCGAGCAGATGGCCGACTATCTCGTCAGCGGCGCCATCACCAACGCGATCAACTTCCCCTCGATCTCGGCCGAAGAGGCGCCCCGCCTCAAGCCGTTCGTGGCGCTCTGCGAAAAACTCGGCTCGTTCCTCGGCCAGCTCACCGAGGCACCGATCAAGGGCATCCGCATCACCTACGAGGGGGCGGTGGCCGGCATGAACACCCGCGCGCTCACCTCGGCCGCGGTGACCGGCGTGCTCCGGCCGATCCTTCAGGACGTCAACATGGTCTCGGCGCCCGTGATCGCGAAGGAGCGCGGTATCGTCGTGGACGAGATCAAGCGCGAGGGCGGGGCCAGCGACTACGAATCGGTGGTGCGCATCACGGTCGATGCCGAGGACATGCCGCGCGACGCCGCCGGCACCGTGTTCCACGACGGCAAGCCACGCGTCATCGAAATCCGCGGCATCGACATCGACGCGGCGTTCGCGCCGCACATGCTCTACGTGCGCAACTTCGACAAGCCGGGCTTCATCGGCCGGCTCGGCACCGTGCTGGGCGAGGCGGACGTGAACATCGGCACATTCGCCCTCGGCCGCGAGGAGGAAGGCGGCAACGCCATCGCCTTCGTGGCGATCGATGCGTCGGTCTCCGCGCAGGTTCTGGAGGCCATCGCCGCGATCCCGCAGGTGAAGCGTGTCCGCCCCGTCCACTTCTGATCCGCCCCCCGAGGACGACGCGGCCGCGTCGTCCCCCCTCCCCCGGACGCAAGAGGAGCCCGCCATGAGCCAACCGATCACCGTCCGCTGCGGCTGGGACCAGAGCGCGGGCCTCTACGTGGTGCGCGATTCGGAGGTGCCCGGCCTCGTCGGCGAGGCCCCGACGATGCAGGATCTGATGTGCCGGTTGCCGGGACTGATCCGCGACCGGCTGGGCCTCGCGCCGGATGCGGCGATCGATGTGTTCATCGAGCGGGTGGCGCGCTGAGGGTTTGGGATACACTCCAACGTCATTCCGGGGCGCCGCAGGCGAACCCGGAATCCACGACTGGCCGCGACGGTTCGTAGAGCCGCGCATCACGGGTGGATTCCGGGTTCCGCTCCGCGGCCCCGGAATGACGGCCGAAGGGATTGCGCGGCAACCGCAGCACAGTCATCCTCGCCCCGGTCATGACGAGTATTGTTCGATGAACCGGCACGTGGTCATCCGCTGCGCCTGGGACGACGAAGCCGGCGTCTGGTTCGTGCGCGAATCGGACGTGCCCGGTCTCGTCACCGAGGCCGAGACGCTGGACGCGCTGCGGCGCAAGCTGCCGGGGATGATTCAGGATTTGCTGGAGGTCGAGACGACGGCCGATATCGAAGTCGATCTGATTGCCTATGCGCATGACCGGGTGCGAATCGAGGCTGCTTAATTGATTTTCGTGTACACAGCGTGAATTTGGCCTTGACAGGCAAAATACTCAGTAGAGTCCCGTAAGAAGCACGGGAGCTTCCGTGTCAGTCTCGCACGTGACAGCGATCACGAGGCACGGCACGTGACGGACTTCACCCCCGCCCTAAAAAAGCTCCTGCGCCAGAACGGCTTCGCGTTCTGGCGCAGCGGACGCGGCGATCACGAGATTTGGCGCAGCGAGGAGACCGGCCGAAAGGTCGGCGTCGACCACGCCATCAAGTCACGGCACACCGCCAACGGCGTTCTCAAGCAGGCTGGATTGCCGAAGGCGTTCTGAACCGCTTACGCGAACGTATCGAGCTTCCCATGATGCTCGGCCAACAAATAGTAAAACGTCAGCCGCGACTTCGAGCGCGTCGCCTTCATGGTCTCGCAGACGCTCTTGATCGAGGCGTCGAGATCGTCGCCGCTCAAGCCGAGCTTCTTCTCCAAAAAGTTCTTGCGCACGGTCTCCAGTTCGGCCTTGTCGGAGCAGGCGACATAACGCGTATCGGGCTTCGACAGGACCAGCCGGTAGGTCTTTTCCAGGCTCGCGACCGCGGCCTCGTTGACCGGTTTTTTGGCGTATTTCTTCACGTCGTCGAGATGCGCGGACATCGCGGGGCCTCCGTCACAGAGCCGCGGGGCGCGAGTCTGTCTCGGGCAGCGGCGCTACCAACAATGCTCATTATCGGGTCGCTGTCATGTCCCCGCGGGACAAGAGGTCGTGCGTTCCACAATCGAATGCAGTGTCGGGCGATGGGACATCATCCCGAAGACAGATGATGACGGTGGCGTGACGCGCTCCAGTTCCGTGGGGCTGGCCTCGTCCGCCGCTTCGTGCGAGAGGCAGGCCATGAACATCGACGGACAGCCCTACCGCACCATCTTCCCCGACGGTGATGCCGTGACGGTCATCGACCAGACGCGGCTGCCCTTCGCGTTCGAGCTGGAGCGGCTGGCGAGCCTGGACGACGCGGCGGTGGCGATCCGCACCATGGTGGTGCGCGGCGCGCCGCTGATCGGCGTCACCGCCGCCTACGGGCTGGCGCTGGCGATGCGCGACGATGCGAGCGAGGCCGGGATCGAGCGGGCCTGCGCGACGCTCGCCGCCACGCGCCCGACCGCGATCAACCTGCGCTGGGCGCTCGACCGCGCGGCCGCCGTGCTGCGCCGCGCAGCCGAATCCGAGCGTGAAGCGACCGCCTTCGCGGAAGCCGCCCGGATCGCCGACGAGGACGTGGCGAGTTGCCGGTCCATCGGCGAGCACGGCGCCAAGATTCTCGCCGAGATCGCCGCCAAGAAGGGCGGCCCGGTCAACGTGCTGACCCATTGCAATGCGGGCTGGCTCGCAACCGTCGATTGGGGCACCGCGCTGGCGCCGATCTACGTGGCGCACGATGCGGGCGTGCCGGTCCACGTGTTTGTCGACGAGACGCGGCCACGCAACCAGGGCGCAGCGCTCACCGCCTTCGAGCTGAACGCCCACGGCGTGCCCCACACCGTCATCGCCGACAACGCGGGCGGGCACCTGATGCAGCACGGCGCGGTCGATATCTGCATCGTAGGCTCGGACCGCACCACGGCGTCGGGCGACGTCTGCAACAAGATCGGCACCTACCTGAAGGCGCTTGCCGCGAGCGACAACCGCGTGCCGTTCTACGCCGCCCTGCCGTTCTCGACGATCGACTGGACGCTGGACGACGGCGTGCGCGACATTCCGATCGAGGAGCGCGACGCCCGCGAGGTCACGCACCTGACCGGCCGCACCGAGGACGGCGGCTTTGCCACCGTGCAGGTGGTCTCGCCGGGCAGCCCGGTGGCCAACCCGGCCTTCGACGTGACGCCGGCCCGGCTCGTCACCGGGATCATCACCGAGCGGGGCGTGTGCGCGGCGAGCCACGAGGGATTGGCGGGGTTGTATCCGGAGCGGCGGCGGGCGGCGTGACACGCCACCCGGTGTAAGGGAGAAAATCAGTCCTTCAGCGGGTCGTGGCCCCAATTCATAAGCGACAGGCGCCAGGGCGAGTCCTTCACCTTGTCCTTGTCGTCCGGGCCGCCCTGCTTGAGGTGGCGATTCACATAGCCGACGACCTTCTTCATGTGGGCGTAGTCGTCGTCGGTGAGGTCGGCCTTCTTCTTGTGAAGCATCTCAACGATGCGGCCGCCTTGCCTGTGGCCGGTCGCCTCGCCGCCATCTTTTTTCTGACCGACGGACTGGCTCTCGTCGGTCTCGAGGAATTTTTCCAGCGCCGAGGCCGTCATGTTCACGGCCGCCTTGAAGTCCTTGTAGATCTCCGCGTGATCGTCGCTCGCCGCCATTGCGTCCTGCCCCTTCCGTGACGCCGAGGTCTGAACCGGCGCGCGCGGGGGCGGTTCGGGGCTGCGCGTTTCAGACGCGGGCGCTCAACCGCAGCCAGCGGGTCACGAGCAGGATCGAGACCGCGAGCAGTCCGGCGCAGAAGCCGGCCCAGATGCCCTGTCCGCCCCAGCCCGCGCCCCAGGCCAGCGCGGCGCCGAGCGGCACGCCGATGCCCCAGTAGCCGGTGAGCGCGATCACCATCGGCACCGTGGTGTCCTGCAACCCGCGCAGGGCGCCGAGCGCCACCGACTGCACCCCGTCCGACACCGCGAACAGCGCCGAGAACGCGAGGAAGCCGACGGCGACCGGCATCACCGCGGCGGCGCCCGGCGCGTCGGCGTCGAGGAACAGGCCGATCAGCGTGCGCGGCACGGCGAGTTGCAGGGCCGCGCAGGCCAGCATGAAGGCGAGCCCGAGGCCGATCGCCACCGCGCCGGCCCGGCGCAGGCCCGCGGAATCGCCAGCACCCAGCGCCCGCCCGACCCGCACGGTGGCGGCCTGCCCGATGCCGTTGGGGACCATGAAGCAGGTCGCGGCGATCTGCAGCGTCACCGCGTGGGCCGCGAGCGGCACGGTGCCGAAGGTGCCCATGGCGATGGTCGCCGCCTCGAACAACCCGGCCTCGGCCACGCCCGCCACGCCCATCGGCGCGCCGACCCGCACGAGCCGCCCCAGTTTTTCACCGTCGAACTGCCAGAGCCGAGCGAACATCCGGTAGCGCTGCAGGACGGAATCGCGACCGATCACGAGGATCAGCGCAGCGAGCGCCAAGAATTCGGTGACGACGGTGCCGAGCGCCACGCCGACGATGCCGAGCCCCGGCGGACCGAAGGCGAAGAAGGCGCCGAGCGCGATGTTGAGCGGCAAAGCGGCCAGACTCACGGCGAGCGGCGGGCCGGGCCGCTGGAGCGCGGCGAGCGCGCCTTTCAGCACCATGAAGGCGAGCGCGGGCAGCATCCACCATTGCAGCACCCGCATGTAGGCGCCGGCATCGCGCAGCACGGCGGGGTCTTGGCCCAGCGGCGCGAGCAGTGCCTCGGTGTGCCACAGCAGCGGCATCAGCACCGCGCCGAGCAGGGCGCCGAGCCACAACCCGGCCCGCACCGTGCGGCGCACCTCGCCCGCGTCGCCGGCCCGGCCGCTCCCGGCGGCTTCCGCCACCAGCGGCGCCACCGCGGAGGTAAGGCCGATGCCGCCGATGAACAGCAGCAGGTAAAGGCTGGTGGCGAGCGCCCCCGCCGCCACCGGCTCGGCGCCCAGGCGCCCGAGCAGGATCGCGTTCGAGGCGACGAGCCCGTGCTGGGCGAGGTTGATGAGGACGAGCGGCGCGGAGAGGCGCAGAGTGGCGCGCACCTCGTCGCGCCAGGGCGAGGCCGGGCGGGGGTGCAGGGCCGTCTCGGCGAAGCCGGTCGAGCGGGTCACGGTTCTTTTTCCTTGTTTTCGTCTGAGGGGCGGCGCCTCCCACCCATTCCCCTCATCCTGAGGTGCCCGCGTAGCGGGCCTCGAAGGAGGGCTCCAGCTCGCTCACGACTCCTGGAGCCCTCCTTCGAGGGCGACGCTTCGCGTCGCCACCTCAGGATGAGGGGGTGGGATGGGCGAAGGGTGGAAGCGCCGCCTACGTCACCGGCGCCTCGGCCCGGTCCCCCAAGAATCCCCCCGATTGCCGCCGCCACAGGTCCGCGTAGAGCCCCCCGCGGCGGATCAACTCCACATGCGTCCCTTCCTCGACGATGCGGCCGCGATCGATCACGATCAGGCGGTCGAGGGCCGCGATGGTCGAGAGGCGATGGGCGATGGCGAGCACCGTCTTATCGCCCATCAGCGCGTCGAGCGCCTCCTGAATCGCCGCCTCCACTTGGCTGTCGAGCGCGCTCGTGGCCTCGTCGAGGATCAGGATCGGCGCGTCCTTGAGGATGACGCGGGCGATGGCGATGCGCTGGCGCTGACCGCCCGAGAGCTTCACGCCGCGCTCGCCGACATGGGCGTCGTAGCCGCGCCGTCCCTTGTGATCGACGAGGTCGAGGATGAAGTCGTGGGCATGCGCTTGCCGGGCCGCCGCCTCGACCTCGGCATCGGTCGCGTCGGGGCGGCCGTAGGCGATGTTGTCGCGGATCGAGCGGTGCAGGAGCGAGGTGTCCTGGCTCACCATGGCGATGCTCTGGCGCAATGAATCCTGCGTGACGGCGGCGATGTCCTGGCCGTCGACGAGGATGCGCCCGCCCTCGACATCGTGCAGGCGCAGCAGCAGCGAGACGATGGTGCTCTTGCCCGCCCCGCTGACACCAACGAGCCCGACCTTTTCGCCCGGGCGGAGGCGGAAGGAGAGATCCTCGACGATGCTGGCGTCGCCCCGCCCGTAATGGAAGTCGACGTTCTCGAAGCGCACCTCGCCGCCGATGACGGCGAGCGTGCCGGCATTCGGCGCATCGACGAGGCCGTGGGGCCGGGCGATGGTCTGCATGCTCTCCTGGATCACGCCGACATTCTCGAACACGCCGCGCACGGTCTGCATCACCCAGCCCGACATCGCCATCAGCCGCAGGATGAGCGCGAGGCCGGCGGAGGCCTCGCCGGTCGTCATGGCGCCGCGCTGCCACAGCATCAGGCAGACGCCGGCCGTGGACAGGATCAGGACGCTGTTGAGGCCGCCGAGCAGGCTCGTCGTCAGCGTGGTGAGCCGGAACTGGTGCAGGTAGGCCTTGGTGTGGACATCGACCGAATCCCGCACCGCCGCCCGCTCCTCGCGGTCGCGGGCGAACAGCTTGACGGTCTGGATGTTGGTATAGCTGTCCACCACCCGCCCGATCAGGGCCGAGCGGGTCTCGGCGGTCTTGTGCGAGCGCTTGCGGGCGCGGGGCACGAACCACGCGGTCAGGCCGGCATAGGCCGCGACCCAGGCGACCACCGGCAGCGCCAGCCACGGCGAGATCGAGGAGAACAGGCCGATGGCGGTGATCGCGTAGATGGCCACGTAAAGCAGCGTGTCGATGAACACGACCGCGAGTTCGCGCACCGCCGGCCCGACCTGCACGACGCGGTTGGCGAGCCGCCCGGCGAAATCGCCCTGGAAGTACGAGAGCGAGTGGCCGAGCGTGTAGAGGTGCGTGCGCCAGCGGATCTGGTTGGTCGATTGTGGCACCACGAGCTGGCTCGAGGCGATCTCGTGCAGCCAGATGGTGAACGGGCGCACCACCACCAGCAGGAGCGTCGCGAGGATCAGCGGCACGGCGTGATCGGAGACGACGCTGGCCCGGTCGGCGGTGTTCATCAAATCGATGAACCAGCGCATCAGCAGGTAGAGCGAAGCCTCGATCGAGCCCGCGATCACCGCGACGATGAACAGGAACAGCAGCGCCCCGCGGATCGGCTGAAGGTAGAAGGCGGCGAACCCCAGCACGGTCTTGGGCGGCATGCGGCCCTCGTCGAAGGGCGCGAACGGGTCGATGCGGCGCTCGAGCCAATCGATGAACATGTTTTTGTCCGTACCGAGCCAAAGCGTAACCCGACGGCGGCGGCCGATCGTCGGAAGGCGCTGCGCGAGGGAGACCGGGCGTCGCCCTCGATCCCGCAGGGGCGGAGGTGGCGCTCGGGATGAGCCGCTGAGGTAAGCCTCCTTGACCGAAGGCCAACCCTGCCGCCATGCCGCGGGGCCCGCCCTGCGTTCGGACCCCGATGCTGCGCCTCGCCCTCTACCAACCCGACATCCCGCAGAACACCGGCACGATGCTCCGCATGGCCGCGTGCCTCGGGCTCGCCGTCGAGATCGTCGAGCCCGCGGGCTTCGACGTGTCCGACCGGCACCTGCGCCGCTCGGGCCTCGATTATCTCGACCAGGTGCCGATCACCCGGCACCGCTCCTGGGCCGCGTTCGAGGCGTGGCGGCGCGAGGCCGGCCTCCGCCTCGTGCTCGCCACCACCGCGGGCGCCGTGCCCTACACGGCGTTCCCCTTCCGCGACGGCGACTGCCTGCTGATGGGCCGCGAATCGGCCGGCGTACCGGAGGCGGTCCACGCGGCGGCCGACGCCCGCGTGTTCGTGCCGATGCGGCCGGGGATGCGCTCGCTCAACGTCGCGGTGTCGGCGGCGATGATCGTGGGTGAGGCGCTGCGGCAGGTGCGCTGAACGGTCATTGAGCCATCGCATTGCGATAACCGCTCCCCCCTTTCCCCGCGTACGGGAGAGGGGATGCGCGTCAGGCCAAGGCGATCAAAGGCAGCCTGTGAGGCGTAACAATCGGCCCCCTCGCCGACAACCGAAGACTGCACCGATCTTGAAAACACCAAATCGGTATCTTATACCCTATCGGTGACCCGATCCGAACCACTCCCGTCGCGATTGACCTACCGGCTCCTGCCCAGCGCGGAGGATCTCGACGCGGTTCGGGCGCTGCTCGACGCTTACCGGCGCATGCTAGTGATGCTGGCCGATATACGTGCGGAATTCGGCCTGCGGGCCAACGTCGTCGCCCTGATCGAGCATGGCTACCAGCGCGTGCGCGACGAAACCGGGCTGCCGGCCCGCCTCGTGACGCTTGGCATCCGCGACTTCGCGCAACTCTCCGCCGGGACCGACCCCGCGAGCGTCTCCTCGCTGCCGCTCGACGACAAGCTGTTTGCCGTGAAGGGCGCCGCCGAGATCGCGCTGACGACGCTGAGCGGCCGGCGCACCATGCCCTACCGCGTCGAGGGGTACGACGGCCCCTGGCGCGAGGCCTCACCCGCCCGCCTCACCCTCACGGGCGATGGGCTCACGATCCAGGTGGGCGTCGCCGTCACCGCCCCGGCCCCGAAGGAGGACGCCCGAACCATGCCCGAGACCATCCTCACCCGTGTCGGCCGGATCATCGGCGGGCTCTCCAACGCGGCGCTCGACGCCGTGGAGGATCGCAACTCCCTCGCGGTCGCCGAGCAGGCCCTGCGCGAAATCGACGCCGTGATCGACGAGGTCCGGCTCGACCTCGGCCGGATCAAGGCCGAGGAACACCGGCTGACCGCCCGCCGCGGCCAGCTCCAGGGCGAACTGACGGCGCTCCCCGAAAAGCTCTCGGTCGCGCTGGCGAGCGGGCGCGAGGATCTGGCCCGCTCCGGCATCGCCCGGCAGCTCGATCTGGAGAGTCAGATCGAGGCGATCGATTCGAGCCTCGCCGAAGTGGCCGAGCGTCACGGCGCCACCGCCAAGGCGCTGCAGGCGGCGGGCGCCGCGCGCCGCGATGCCGAGCATCGGATTGCGCTCCTGCGCCACCCGAGCCCCAAGACCGCCAACCCGCTGGCCGGCTACGGCGACGAGGACGCGGCCCGCGCCGGCCGGCTCGACCGCTCGCTGCGGACGGTCGATCGGGTGACCGGCACGGCGTCCGCCGCGGCCGACGCCTCGATCGAGGATCTCGACCGGCTGCACCGCGACCACGCCATCGAGCAGCGCCTCGCCGCGCTGAAGCAGGGCCGGCCCTCTTGAGTGCGCTGGTCGGTCCCGGCCTGTTCCCGTTCACCCTGGCCGCGTTGGTGATGGCCGGCCTCGTGCTGGTCGAAGTGTTGTCGCTGCTCGCCGGCCAGTCCGCCTCGGGTGCGCTCGACGGCGTGATCGGCCACGACGACATCATGGTGGGTGAGACGGCGGAGGGCCTGTCGCCGGCAGCCCTCCTGTCCTGGATCAATCTCGGGCGGGTGCCGTTCCTGATCCTGCTGATCCTCGGGCTCGCCATTTTCGCGCTGGCCGGCCTGATCCTGCAGGGGTTCGCCGCCGCGCTCCTCGCACCGCTGCCCGCACTTGCTGCCGTTCCGCTGGCCGCCGGGGCGACCCTGCCCGCGCTGCGACTGACGACCCGCACCGTGGCCCGGCTGATCCCACGGGACGAGAGCTACGCCGTCACCGCCGACGATCTCGTCGGCGCCACCGCGGAGGTGACGCTCGGCCCTCTCGATCAGGGTCTGCCCGGTCAGGTCCAGGCGCGCGACCGCTACGGCAACGTCCACTTTTTGCGCGCGCGGGCCGCCGCCGACGCGAACCCCATGGCGACCGGCACGCGGGTGCTGCTGGTGGACCGGGTGGACGCGGTCTTCGTCGCGGTCCCGGCGCCCGCCGACCTGTGAACCCCACCCGCCCCCTCCGGCCGAAGGAACGCACGCCCCCCGATGGACATGATCAGCCCCGGCCTCATCAACCTGCTGGTGATCGCCGGCATCATCGTCGTCGCGCTGCTCGGCATCGGCTTCGTGTTCAGCCGGCTCTACCGGCGCACGACCCGCGACACCGCCTTCGTGCGCACGGGGCTCGGTGGTCGCAAGGTGGTGGTCGATGGCGGCGCGGTGCTGCTGCCGGTGTTCCACTCCATCGCCATGGTGAATCTCAACACCCTGCGCCTCGAAGTGAAGCGCTCGGGCAACGAGTCGCTCATCACCAAGGACCGGCTGCGGGCCGACATCACCGTCGAATTCTACGTCCGCGTCGAGCCGAAGGAGGAATCGATCGCGCTGGCCGCCCAGACGCTCGGCGACCGCACCAACGACGCGATGTCGCTGCGCGAGTTGATCGAGGCGAAGTTCGTCGATGCCCTGCGCGCGGTCGCCGCCGGCATGACGCTGCCCGACCTTCAGGAGCAGCGCGCCGCCTTCGTGAAGGGCGTGCAGGAGGCAGTCTCGGGCGATCTGCGCCACAACGGCCTCGAACTCGAATCCGCCTCGCTGACCCGCCTCGACCAGACCTCGATCGAGCATTTCAACCCGGACAACTCGTTCGACGCCGAAGGCCTCGCCCGGCTGAAAGAGATCACCGAGCAGCGCCGCAAGGAGCGCAACGCCACGGTGCGCAACGCCGAGGTCGCGGTGGCCGAGAAGGACCGCGAGACCGCGCTGAAGCAACTCGAAATCCGCCGCGCCACCCGCGAGGCCGAGTTGGCCCAGGAGCGCGACATCGCCAACAAGACCGCCGAGACCCGCGCCGAGACCGCGCTCGCCGAGCAGCGCGCCCAGCAGAGCGAGGAGACCGCGCGCATCGAGCGCGAGCAGGCGGTGCGCCTGCGCGAGGCGGAGGCGCGCAAGACCTCGGAGACCGCCCGGATCGAGGCCGACCTCGCGATTGCGCAACGTAACGCCGAATCCGAGCGCGAGCGCCAGCTCATGATGCAGGAGAACGCGATCAAGATCGCTGAGCGCTCGCAGCGGGAATCCGAGGCCCGCGCGTCCGCCAAGGCCGCGGAGGCGCTCGCTGTCGCAGCGGAAGAGCGCGTCGCCACCGCCAAGGCTAAGGAAATCGCCGAGCGCGAGCGCGAGGTCACCGTCATCGCGGCCAAGCGCGAGGCGGAGCGGGAGGCGACCGGCATCACCGTGACAGCCGAAGCCGAGCGGCGCGCCGCGGAGGATCGGGCCAACGCCATCACGACGCTGGCCGAGGCGGAGGCCGTCGCCGCCGCCTCCAAGGCCGAGGCCATCGCCAAGCTCGGCCGGGCCGAGGCCGAGCGCGAGACCGCGCTGAACGAGGCCCGCAACGCCCTGTCGGTGGAGGCCCGCGCCTACGAGACCGGCCTGCGCCGCCTCGCCGTCATCCCCGATGCCCTGCGCGAGAGCATGAAGGCGGTGGAGAAGATCGATTCGATCAAGATCTTCGACGCAGGAAGCATGATGGGTGCGACCGGTACCGGCACGGTCTCGGCGAGCCTGGGCGACAACCTGTCGGGCCATCTCCTACGCTATCAGTACAACAGCCCGATCATCGGCGCGCTGCTGGCCGAGGCGGGTTTCGGAGAAGGCCGCGGCAGCTTCGATACGCTGGTCGGCGGCTTGAAGGACGGTGCGGCCCCGCCCGCCGCCCGGCCGACCGGCGCGAATTGACGGAACGGCGCCCCGATGGGAAAGCCTTGAGAATGAGCGACGCGCCCACATCCCAGTCCCCTTCCACCCTGCCCGCCCCCGACGACCTCGCCGCTCTGAAGGCCGAGGCACAGGGCTGGTTCGCGACCTTGCGCGACAAGATCGTCGCCGCTTTGGAGACCCTGGAGGATCAGGCCGCCGGCCCGTTCCACCCGGACGCGCCGACGGAGGCCGGAAAATTCGAAAAGACGCCGTGGCAGCGCACCGACCATAGCGGCGTGCCGGGCGGCGGCGGCGTGATGGCGATGCTGAAGGGCCGCGTGTTCGAGAAGGCCGGCGTCCACATCTCCACGGTGCACGGCGAGTTCGCCCCGGAGTTCCGGGCGCAGATGCCGGGCGCGGCGGAAGACCCGCGCTTCTTCGCCACCGGCATCTCGCTGATCGCGCACCCGTGGAACCCGAACGTGCCGACGGTGCACATGAACACCCGATTCGTCGTGACGACGAAGGCATGGTTCGGCGGCGGGGCCGACCTCACCCCCGTGCTCGACCGCAGGCGCACGCAGGACGACCCGGATTCGCAGCACTTCCACACATGTCTTCAGGAAGCCTGCGATGCCCATGCGCCGGCCGCAAACTACGAAAAATACAAGGCGTGGTGCGAGGAATACTTCCACCTCAAGCACCGCAACGAGCCCCGCGGCATCGGCGGCATCTTTTACGATTATCACTGGACCGGCGATCCGAAGGCGGATCTGGCCTTCACCCGCGACGTGGGCGAGGCCTTCCTAAAGGCCTACCCCGAGATCGTCTGGCGCAACCTTTCCTCCGCCTGGACCGAGGAGGACCGGCTGGAGCAGCAGGTGCGGCGCGGCCGCTACGTCGAGTTCAACCTGCTCTACGACCGCGGCACCATCTTCGGCCTCAAGACCGGCGGCAATGTCGCCTCGATCCTGTCCTCGCTGCCCCCGACCGTGCGCTGGCCGTAGCCTTCATCGATGGCCGAGACCTCGCTCCCGACCCGCTTCGCCCCGCAGCAGGACGCCGCGCTCAAGGCCATCGCCGCATGGCGCCGCGACGGCGGCTCCCAGGTGTTTCGCCTGTTCGGCTATGCCGGCACCGGCAAGACCACGCTCGCCCGCCGCATCGCCGACGACGTCGATGGCTCCGTCGTCTTCGGGGCCTTCACCGGCAAGGCGGCCTCGGTGATGCGCCAGAAGGGCTGTCACGACGCGGCGACCATCCACTCGATGATCTACCGCACCAAGGAGGGCGACGAGGGCGGGCCGACCTTCACCCTCAACCGCTCGGGCCCGGCGGCCAAGGCCGACCTCATCGTCATCGACGAGTGTTCGATGGTCGATTCGGACCTCGGCAACGACCTGCTCTCGTTCGAGAAACCGGTTCTGGTGCTGGGCGATCCGGCCCAGTTGCCGCCGGTGCGCGGCGGCGGCTTCTTCACCGAGGCCGAGCCCGACGTGATGCTGACGGAGGTTCACCGCCAGGCCGCCGACGATCCGATCGTCCGCATGGCGATGACGATCCGCGAGGGCGGGCGGCTGGAGGTGGGCGAGTACCGTGAGAGCCGGGTGATCCGCCGCCGCGACATCGATCCGGCCCAGGTGCTCGACTGCGATCAGGTGTTGGTGGGCCTCAACAAGACCCGCCGCCTCTACAACAACCGCCTGCGGGAACTCGCCGGCCACACCGACCCGATGCCGTCGGTCGGCGAGAAGCTGGTCTGCCTGAGGAACGACCGCACCAAGGGCCTGCTCAACGGCTCGACCTGGACGGTGCAGGCGCTGCGCGCGGCGCCGCGCCCCGACACGGTCCGCCTCGACGTGGTGCCGGAGGACGACCCCGCCGTGCGCCGCCGCGCGGTGGACATCAAGGTGCTGCGGCAGGTGATCGAAGGCTCTGAGGAGGAGATTCCGCTCTACCTCAAGCGCGAGACCGACGAGTTCACCTACGGCTACGCGCTCACGGTGCACAAGGCGCAGGGCTCGCAGTGGGACAAGGTGGTGCTGTTCGACGAGTCGTACGCGTTCCGCGAGCACCGGGCGCGGTGGCTCTATACCGGGCTGACGCGGGCGGCGCAGGCGATCACGGTGGTGGTGTAGAAGCACGTGCGGTGATTGACGGCGTCAATCTCCGCAAATCATGCGGAGAACAAGCACCGACGCTTCCATCACATCCCTCTCCCCTCTGCGGGAGAGGGTGGCCCTCGAAGGGGGTCGGGTGAGGGGCTGGTTCCGCTCTTTCCGGCACCGTCGCTCCCCTCTCCCGCCCGCTCCGCGGGCACCCTCCCCCGCAGAGGGGGAAGGGTTAACGCAGCGTCAGTCTTCCGTTTTTTCCACCGCCGCCAGCAGCGTGCACAACGCCACCGCCTCCGCCGCCTTGCGCACGGCCTCCAGGCTCGGGAAGGTCGGGGCGATGCGCAGCGTCCGGTCCTGGGGGTCCCGGCCGTAGGGGTGGGTCGCGCCCGCGGGCGTGAGCGCAATGCCGGCGTCACCGGCGAGGCGCACGACTTCCGCCCCGGTGCCCTCGGTCACGTCGAGAGTGATGAAGTAGCCGCCGAGCGGACGGCTCCAGCTCGCCACGTTCCAGCCGTCGAGGCGAGCGGCGAAGGCGTCTTCGACGGCGGCGAATTTCGGGGCGATCAGGGCGCGGTGGCGCTCCATGTGGGCGGCGATGCCGGCGGCGTCGCGCAGGAAGCGGACATGGCGTAGCTGGTTGAGCTTGTCCGGCCCGATGCTGCGGCGCCCGGCCTGGGCGAGATACCACTTCACGTTGGCGGGCGAGGCGGCCAGCATCGCGAGGCCGGCGCCGGCCAGCGTCACCTTCGAGGTCGAGGCGAACACGATCGGGCGGTCGGCGTGGCCGGCGTCCGCGCACGATTCGAGGATGTTGGGGAGCGCGGGCCGCTCGGCGGTCAGGTGATGCACCGCGTAGGCGTTGTCCCACAGGATGCGGAAGTCGGGCGCTGCCGTCTGCATCGAGGCCAAGCGCCGGACGGTCTCGGCGGAATAGGTCTCGCCGCTTGGGTTCGAGTATTGCGGCACGCACCAGATGCCCTTCACGGAAGGATCAGCCACCGCCTTCTCGACCGCGTCCATGTCCGGCCCCTCGCCGGTCATGGGGATCGGGATCATGCGGATGCCGAAACCTTCGCACAGGGCAAAGTGGCGGTCGTAGCCGGGCACCGGGCAGAGGATCGTGATCGGCTCCCCCTTGCTCCACGGCTTCTCGCCGCCGGGCACGCCCTTCAACAGCGCGTAGACGAGCACGTCGTGCATCAGCGCGAGGCTCGAATTGTTGGCGATCACGATCTGATCGGCCGGCGCGCCGAGCACGGACGAGAACAGCGCGCGGGTCTCGGGCAGGCCCTGGAGGTTGCCGTAGTTGCGGGCGTCGGTGCCGTCCTCGGCGGTGGTGTCGCGGTTGCCCGGCAGCGCCAGCATCTCGGCGGCGAGGTCGAGCTGATCCGAGGCCGGCTTGCCGCGGGTCATGTCGAGCTTGAGCCCACGCGCCTTCAGGGCCTCGTACTCGTCGCGCAGCGTCGCGCGCAGATCCGCCCGCTGCTCGGGCGACAGGGTGGACAGAGACGGCATCGGCTTCTTCCTGCTCGAAAAAATCGCCCCTCTTCCACTCCCTCGCGCCGCGTCGGTCAAGCCGATTGGTGCGTCGCAGCAGCAGGGACAGCGCTCGAAGAAGGAACGGCCGGGTGGCCCGGCGCGAAGAGCGCCGCGCGCAGCGGCCTCGGCTTTTGCCGAGGCGTCCAGCGGAGCGAACAGCCTTGGGCCGCGGACGCGGCCGCCAGCGCTTGAGGCTGAAAAGAAGAACCGGGTCACAGGATGCTGTGACCCGAAAACCACTCACGGTTCCGTGATGATACCGACATCCTAACGCTTGGCCGTGAGCTTAACCGGTCGTTAACCTTTCCAGCCAAAAAGCTAACGTCATACAAATGATGCACGAGACGAAGCGCGGAACGGCCCGAACTAAGTAGAGCGGCCTAGTCCTCGCCAAGTCATCCGGCATCGCCCCGCACGACAACCAGTAACGACCCGACACGGCGCGCATTCGCTTCGCGCCGAGCGACGGATCGCGCCTTCTTCCGGAGATCGCAGGGTGTACATCGTCGTCGATGAGCGTCAGTCGGTAGCCGACCAGTACGTGGCGGGCTTCGGGGCCGAGGGGGCGTCCGCCCGCTTCGTCACCGCCGAGTCGATGCAGATCTGGCTCGGCTCGGCCCCGCGCCGGGACGTCGAGGCGATCGAAGGCTTCCTGATCGGCGATTGCCAGGACCGCGCCTCCTGCACGGTGGCGATCCGGGCGCAGACCCAGGCGCCGATCATCGCGCTCAACGAGACCCGCTCGCTGGAGCAGACGCTGGCGCTGTTCACCGCCGGCATCGACGACGTGGTGCGCAAGCCGGTGCACGTCCGCGAGATCATCGCCCGGGCGAGCGCGATCCGCCGCCGGATGAACCGCGGCATCGAGAAGGCCCCCTCCCCCGACCGTGCGGGCCGGCTCACCGTGTTCACCGACGGGCGCGATCCCGAGATCGACGGGGAGAGCCTGATCCTGCCCCGGCGTGAGCGCCACATCCTGGAATATCTCGCAAAGAACCGCGGCCGGCAGGTCACGAAGGGCCAGATCTTCACGGCGGTCTACGGCGACCTCGACACCGATTGCGAGGAGAGCGTGGTCGAGGGCCACATCAGCAAGCTGCGCAAGAAGCTGCGCATGCGGCTGGGCCACGATCCGATCGAGGCCAAGCGCATGGCCGGCTACACCTTCGTCGGCTGAAACGCAGACATCACCCGAGACGCGAAAAGGGCCGCCCCCCAGCTGGGGGCGGCCCTTTCGTATTCGGCAGGTGTCCCGGCCGCGGGGGCGGCCGGGGCGCCGGTCTTAGCGGAACAGCGACAGGACGTTCTGGCTGCCCGAGTTGGCGATCGACAGCGCCTGGACGGCGAGCTGCTGCTGGGTCTGCAGCGCCTTCAGCTTGGTCGACTCTTCCTCGATGTCGGCGTCCACGAGGATGCCGATGGTGCGGTCGTTGGCCTTCATCAGGGTGTCGACGAAGGTCTTCTGGCCGTCGATCTGGGTCTTGTTGGCGCCGAGCTTGGTGCCGGCGTCGGTGACCTTGGCGATGGCCTTCTCGACCTGGGTGATGATGGTGCCGAGCGTGGCGTCGCCGGTCGTGCCCGAGAGGGTCGAGATGTCGATCGTGCTGATCGAGTAGGCGCCCTGGACCGTGTCGAGGATGCCCTTGCCGGCGGTGGTGCCCGCCGCCGAGCCCTTACCGCTGCGCGCGTCGGTGGCGGCGGTGCCGGTGCCGAAGCCGACATCGACCAGGGTGTTGCCGGCGGAGACGGCGTTGTTCTGGATCGTGACCGAGGCCGTCGCGCTGGCCGCGGTGGTCTTGAAGGTCAGGCGGCCCGCGGAGTCGAGCGAGGCGGACACCTTGCCGGCGAGCGGGGTGGTGGCGGTGTCGGCGGCGATCTGGTTGTTGACCGCGTCGAGGAACTCCTGCGTCGTCACCTTGGTCAGGTCGGCGGCGGCCGACGCCATCGTGGTCTTGTTGACCAGGATGTCGGCCGTGAAGCCGCCGTCCAGAAGCAGGTTGAAGCTGACCTCGTTGGTGCCGCTGAAGTTGGCGGTGCCGCCGGTGAACACGGTGGTGCCGGTGAGCGAGGTCGAGCCGAACACCTGAGCGGAGGTCGCCGGGGTGGTGATGCTGGCCGCGTTCACGTCGTAGAGCTTGATCGCGTTCACATCGACGCCGATCGTCGAGAACGTCACCGTGCCGGTCGGCGAGCGCGAGAAGCCGGCCACCACGTTCTGGGTCGCCTGGTAGGCGGTGTTGGTCGCCGAGGAGTCGACCGACAGCCAGTTCTGGCCCGACGAGGTCGAGGAATCGGCGGTCGAGCGCATCTTGTCCTGGATCGCCTTGATCTCGGTCTGGACCTTGGCGCGGTCCACGCCCGGCTGCAGCGCGGTCTGGAGCTTGGCGCGCATGTTCTGCAGGTCCGAGAGGACCGAATTCAGACCATTGTAGGCGGTGTCGACGGCCGAGGAGCCGAGGCCGAGCGAGTCCTTCACGGCGGACAGCGAGGCATTGTCGGTGCGGACCGTGGTGGCGATCGACCAGTAGGCGGCGTTGTCGGAGGCGGCGGAGACGCGCTGGCCGGTCGAGACGCGGTTGGAGGTCGCGTCGAGCTGGTTGTTGATGCCCTTGAGGGTCGTCAACGCCGTCATGGCGGAGATGTTGGTCAGCAGGCTGGTCACGGAGGGGCTTCCGGCAAATGAAGGACAGGGAGGGTTCGTGGAACCGGGCTCACACCGGTGCGGCGTCGCCGGCCCTGTTAGGAGCCGTGGCGGACCTCACGAGGCCCGTCCGCACCGCGCATCACACCTCCGGACTCGCACCGGATCGGCGGGACGGACATCATGTCCCTGGGTCTTGAGAAGACCCACCCGCCGGCCTGTCTCGGACAAAGTCGCCGTCATCTCGGCGCCGCGTCTCGATGTCGTGAGAATGCCGGGGTCGCGTTACGAAGCGATTAAGCAGACGAACCTGGACCTGTCCCGCAGGCGTTGTTCCACAGTCGGACGGAATCTGGGGAGAGACTGATGCAGGGCGCGGTTCTGCGCCGGGAATGCTGACGGCGGGAAGGAAAGCGTTAACTTCTGTTTTAGCGGGCCGCCGGACACAAGGCCGTATGTGTCTTGGCGGGCCTCCAAGATCGTTTCCGGAATGATCGTGTTGGATTCGGCCGGCTCCCCCCTCTCCCCGCACGCGGGGAGAGGCCGGCTTGCACCTTGTCGTGCAAGCCGGAAGCGGAGGCGAAGCCGCAGCGGCGGTGAGGGGGCGCTTCAGGTTGAGGCTTCTCCGTCGAAGCCCCCTCACCTTCGGCTGCCGCCTCGCCGCGCCGACGACAGGGTCGTCGCGGCCCTCTCCCCGCGTGCGGGGCGAGGGGATGCGCGGCGAACGGTGCGACCCGCCCGTCACCCCTCGAACGTCACCCCGGCAAAATCCCCCCGGCGCCAGCGCAGGCGTACGGTGAGGGTGCGCAGGTCGTGGGCGGCGATGACGAGGGAGAAGGTCTCGGGCAGGCCGATCTCCGGGGCGACCCGGAGCTTGGCGCCGGTGCGCGACAGGTCGCGGATCACGCAAGCAACCAGTTGCTCGGGGCCGAGCACGATGCGGCCCTGCTGGACGACGCGGTGGCGCTTGCCCGCCCGCTCGACCGGATCCCCGTCCTTGATGTCGGCCATCGTTCCTCGGGCTCCCGTCGCGGCGGTTATACAGGCGCGCGCTTGCCTGTCACCGATCGGGCGCGATGATCCGAGCGTTAAGGTTTCGGTAACCATCTCCGTTCACGGTTCGTAAACCGGTACGATCCCGCGCCCGCGGGCGCCGGCCGGCGAGACGGACATGACCACACAGACCCGGCGCCCCGCCCCCCGCTCGATGGCCCGCCCCTCGGCCCGTCCGGTGGACCCGCCCGCCGCCCGCTCCTTCGCCGGCCTGATCGCGGCCCGGCGCGCCCGCGAGGCGGCCCTGGAGCGGGTGCTGCTCGGCGGCCTCGTGCTGCTCGCCTTCACGGTCAGCGGATTTGCCGGCTACGGCATCGCCACCGGGGAACGCGCTTACGACGTGCGCGCCGTGCTGCCCGAGTTCGCCGGCCCCTTCGCCTGGAAGAAGACGGTCGCGGAAGGGCGGCTCGCCAGCGCCGACCTCGATCCCGTCACCACCGGCTCGCTGCCCGACCGCCCGGCCCCGGCCGCCCCGGTCCAGGTCGCGAACGCCGCCCCCGCCCAGATCGAGCGCCCGACCGCGCCCGCGCCCGGCGGCTACGCCCTGCGCCGGGTCGCCGACGGCGTCGCGACGCTGGAGGGCCCCGGCGGCACGCGGCAGGTGGTGCTCGGCAGCATGCTGCCCGGCGCGGGCCGCGTCCTCTCGATCCGCCGCACCGGGGCGGGCTGGGTGGTCATCACCACCGAGACCATCATCGGGCCGCAGGCGCTGTAGCGCCCGCCAGCCTGGGACAAGCGACCTCCGTTAGACCGACGATGCAGCAGGCCCCGGACGACCGGGCCTCCCAAATGAGTCCGCCCGTGACCGACACCCTCACGAGCTACCGGCTGATCGCCAGGGACCTCACCGCCTCGCTCAAGCGGAAGGCGGCGGAGCCGACGCTCGCGCGCGAGACCGCCTATTACGAGGCCAACATCGGCAAGGTGAAGACCGTCGACGACCTGATGTCGGACCGGCGCCTCTACACCTACGCCATGAAGGCCTACGGCCTGGAGGACATGACCTACGCCAAGGCCTTCATGCGCAAGGTCCTGACGGAGGGGGCGGGCAGCGCCGCGAGCTTCGCCAACCGGCTGGCCGACGACCGCTACGTCGCCTTCGCCCGCGCGTTCAACTTCAAGGCCGCGGTGTCGGCCGCGGGCACCGACCCGACCGAATTCGGCAAGGCCGGGGGCCGGGCTGGGATCACCGCGTCGGCCGCGCTCGCCGCCACGACGGATCTCAGCGGGACCAACGAGGCGCGCTTCCTCATCGAATCCACGATCGACGCCACGACCACGAAGTCGGTCACGATCACGCTGAACGCCAAGACGCTCGCCGGCCTCGCCGCCGATGTCGCCAAGGTCACGCCCGAAGAAATCGCCCGGGCGATCAACGCGCAGATCGCCGCCTCGGGCGAGGATGGGATCACGGGCGAGACCGGCCTCAGAGGCAAGGTGCAGGTCGGCGTCGGCGTCACCGGCGCGCTGTTCTTCGAGACCACCGCCTACGACAGCCTCGGTGCGGACGGGGCGGTCGGCGGCACCGGGCGCGACGCCGACGTCACGGTGTTCGCGGGCGGCAAGGCCCGCACCCTGTCGATCCGCAACGTGGGACTCACCGGCGACGACAGGATCGCCGTGAATGTCGGCTTCGGCACCGGGCTCGGGCCCGACGCCTCGGCCCGCACCGTCACCGACGCCTACCTGCGCCAAGCGCTGGAGAGCGAGGCGGGCGTCGAGGACACCGGCGTGCGCCTCGCCCTCTACTTCGCCCGCAAGGCGCCCACCATAGGCAGCGCCTACGACATCCTCGGCGATCCGGCGCTGAGCCAGGTTGCCAACACGGTGATCGGCCTGCCCGCCACCAGCGGCGCGGCCACCAGCGAGGCGCTGGCCCGGCGCGTGCGGCTGATCTCGTCGAAGATCGACATCCCGAGCTTCCAGGAGCCGGCCAAGCTCGACGCCTTCGTGCGGCGCTTCGCGGCGATCTGGGACGCGCAGAACAACACGTCGAGCGCCCCGGCGCTGGCCCTGTTCTCATAGAGGCGAACCGATGCAGCCGAGCCTCTATGTCTCGCTCTCCAGCCAGATCGCGCTGGAGAAGCGGCTGACCACCACGGCCAACAACGTCGCCAACATGGCGACCGTGGGTTTCCGCGCGGAAGAAACCAAGTTCGCCGAGTTGCTGACCCGCTCGAACCGCGGCGAGGTCGCCTTCGTCGGCCCCGGCACCAGCGCGATCTCGCGGGTCGCCGGCCCGACCACCAAGACCGACTCGCCCCTCGACGTGGCGGTGCAGGGCGATGCGTGGCTCGGCGTCTCGGGCCCGAAGGGCACGCTCTACACCCGCGACGGGCGCTTCACGATGGACGCCAACGGGCAGCTGCGCACGCTCACCGGCAAGGCGGTGGTCGATCCCGGCGGCGGGCCGATCACCCTCGATCCGCAAGCCGGCCCGCCGACGATCGGGCGCGACGGCAGCATCTACCAGAACCGCCAGCAGGTCGGCGCCATCGGCCTGTTCACCATCGATCCGAAGGCGACGCTCTCGCGCGCCGCCGACAACACCGTGTCGTCGAGCCTGCCCGGCCGCGCCGTGCAGGACTTCACCCGGCTCGGCATCGCGCAAGGCTACGTCGAGGGCGCCAACGTCAACCCGATCATGGAGATGACCCGGCTCATCGCGATCCAGCGCGCGTTCGAGAGCGCGGCGACCCAGACCTCGCAATCGGAAAACACGCTGTCCGACGCGATCAAGACGCTGGGACCGCAGGGCTGATCCGATGACCAACGCCATCGAGCGCCTGGAGCGGGCCCTTGAGGCCGGCCGCCGCGACCTCGCCCTGGTGCGGGTCGGCGGGCCGGTGCGGGAGATCTCCGCCACCGCCGCCCGCGTCGGCGGCGTCTCCGCCTTCGTGCGGCTCGGCGACCGCATGGGCTTCACCGCGGACGGGCGCACCCAGATCGGCGAGGTGGTGCGGATCGACGGCGGCGGCGCGACGGTCAAGCCGTTCGAGAGCCGGATCGACGTCGGCCTCGGCGCCCGCGCCCACCGCATCGGCCCGGCGCGCCTGCGCCCCTCGCCCGCCTGGAAGGGCCGGGTCATCGACGCGCTCGGGCGCCCCGCCGACGGCCTCGGGCCGCTGCCTGAGGGCGCCGCCGACGTGCCACTCGATGCCGACCCGCCCGCCGCGATGACCCGCGCGCGGGTGCGCCGGCCGCTCCCCACGGGGGTGCGGGCGATGGACCTGTTCACCCCGCTCTGCGCCGGCCAGCGCATCGGCATCTTCGCCGGCTCCGGCGTCGGCAAGTCGACGCTGCTCGCGATGCTGGCCGGCGCGCAAGGGTTCGACAGCGTCGTGGTGGCGCTGGTGGGCGAGCGCGGGCGCGAGGTGCGCGAATTCCTCGAAGGCCCGATCGCCGCCGCGCGGGATCGTGCCGTCATCGTCGTCTCCACCGGCGACGAGAGCCCGATGATGCGCCGACAGGCCCCGAAGGTGGCGCTCGCCATCGCCGAATCGTTTCGCGACCGCGGCGAGTCGGTGCTGCTCATCGTCGATTCGGTGACGCGCTACGCCCATGCCGCCCGCGACGTGGCACTCGCGGCCGGCGAGCCGGCGGTCGCCCGCGGCTATCCGCCGAGCGTGTTTTCGGATTTGCCGCGTCTTCTCGAACGCGCCGGCCCCGGCGCGGAGGGCGCGGGCACCATCACCGGCATCTTCTCGGTGCTGGTCGATGGCGACGACCACAACGATCCGGTCGCCGACTCGATCCGCGGCACGCTCGACGGCCACGTCGTCCTCGACCGGGCCATCGCGGAACAGGGCCGCTATCCGGCGATCGATCTGCTCGGCTCGATCTCGCGGCTGGCGGGCGAGGTCTGGACCGGCGACCAGCGCGAACTGGTGCGCAAGCTCAAGAGCATGATGGCCCGCTTCGAGGAGACGCGCGACCTTCGCCTCATGGGCGGCTACCGCGCCGGCACCGACCCGGACCTCGATCAGGCCGTCACCCTGGTGCCGCGCATCTACGAGGCGATGCGCCAGGAGCCCGGACAGGCCCCGAGCCGCGACGCCTTCCTCGAACTCGCCCAATCCCTGCGGGGATAGGCGCTCACCCCCTCCCCATCAGCCCCGCGCAAGCGACCGCGTGTCCACTGCGCCCCAATTCGAAGATCAACGAGGTCTCCGCATGAGTCTCATCGGCGTGCTCCGCACCGGCGTTTCCGGGATGAATGCCCAGTCGAACCGCATTTCGACCGTGGCCGAGAACATCCAGAACGCCGGCACCACCGGCTACAAGCGAACCTCGACGGAGTTCTCCTCGCTCCTGATCGAGGGCAACGACCAGGGCCAATACAACTCCGGCGCCGTCGAGACGACGGTCCGCCGCTCGGTCGGCCAGGACGGCCCGGTCACCTCCACCACCTCGGACAGCGATCTGGCCATCAGCGGCAGGGGCTTCTTCGTGGTGAAGGACGGCGCGGGCGCCCCGTTCCTGACGCGGGCCGGCAACTTCGTCATCGACGGCCCGACCGGCAACCTCGTCAACGCGGGGGGCTTCACCCTCCAGGGCTACAGCCTCGCCAACGGCGAGCCGAACCCGGTGCTCAACGGCATCGCCGACCTCCAGCCGATCAACGTGTCGAGCCTCGGCATGCAGGCGCGTCCGACGCTCAACGGCACCGTCGAGGGCAATCTCTCGTTCGAGACGGCGGTCTCCGCCGGCCCGGTCTCGAAGAAGAGTTCGCTCAAGGTCTTCGACAATGTCGGCCAGGCCAAGATCCTCGACGTCAACATGACGAAGACCGCCGCCGGCACTTGGGCGGTGAGCTTCGCCGACCAGGCAAACCCGGGCGTGGTGCTCGCCAACACGACGCTGACCTTCGACGCCAACGGCAAGGTGGCGAGCGGCGGCACGGCGACCCTGACCGTCCCCAACGGGCGCCCGATGACGATCGATCTCACGTCGCTGACGCAGCTCTCGGGCAACACCGCGCTCTCCGGCACCGCCGACGGCTCGGCCCCCACCGCCGTCACCGGCACCGCCTTCGGCAGCGACGGCACGGTCTACGCGACCTTCGCCGACGGCACCCGCAAGGCCGCCTTCAAGGTGCCGCTCGCCAACGTGGCGAGCCCGGACAACCTGAGCCCGCGGGCCGGCAACGTCTTCATCCCCTCGGTCGATTCCGGCGACATCCAGGTCGGCTTTGCCGGCGAGAACGGCCGCGGCGCGATCAAGTCCAAGGCGCTGGAGCAGTCGAACGTCGATGTCAGCACCGAGCTGACCACGATGATCGAGTCGCAGACGGTCTACACCGCCAATTCCAAGGTGTTCATGACCGGCAACGAGATGCTCGAAACCTTGATGAACCTGAAGCGCTGATCGGTCGCTCTGCGAAGCCGCGTAGGCGGCTTCGCAGGACGCGACCGCCGACGCTTGAGGCCAGACAAAAGAGGGCGCGCTGCCGGAGACCCCTGGCGCGCCCGCCCTGTCAGAAAACTTGCTGGACGCCCCCGATGGGTCTCTCCCTCGCGCTCAACACCGCGCGCGCCTCGCTCGCCGCCTCCTCGAACCAGATCGCGGTCTCGGCGCGCAACGTCGCGGGGGCGAGCGATCCCGGCTACTCGCGCAAGATCGCCGCCCTGGTGACGACCGGCGCGGGCGGCGCGGTGGTCAACATCACGCGGGCGACCGACGCGGCGCTCTACGCCCGCACGCTCTCGGCGAGTTCGTCCGCCGCCTACGGCGACGCCGTGCTCACCGGCCTCACCACGCTCGCGCGCACGGTCGGGGACACCGAGGACGCGACCTCGCCCGCCGCGCGCTTCGCCGGCTTCGAGGCCGCGCTCCAGGCCGCCGCCAACCAGCCGGATTCGACCGATCTCGCCCGCGCCGCGGTCAAGGCCGCCAGGGCGCTGGCCTCAAGCCTCAACGACGCCGCGGGCGCGGTCCAGGCCGCCCGCGCCGAGTCCGATGCCGGGATGCAGGCCTCGGTCGCGCGCATCAACGACCTGCTCGGCCAGTTCGACCGCGCCAACACCGCGGTCACCCGCGGCCTCGCCTTCGGTGCGGACGCCACCGACGCGCTCGACGACCGCGACCGGGCACTCACCGCCCTGTCTGCCGAGATCGGCGTCACCGCGGTCGTGCGCGAGGGCGGCGACGTGGCGCTCTACACCGACAGCGGGGTGCCCCTCTACGACCGCGGCGCCCGCGCGGTGCGCTTCACGCCGACCCCCACCTTTACCCCCGGCAGCACGGGCGGCATGGTGGTGATCGACAACGTGCCGGTGACGGGCCCGAACTCGCCGATGCCCCTCGCCTCCGGGCGGCTCGCCGGGCTGGCCGCCTTCCGCGATACGATCGCCCCGGCCTACGAGGCGCAGCTCGACGCCATGGCGGGCGGGCTGATCGAGTCCTTTGCCGAGACCGACGCCATCGGCTTCGACAGCGGCCCGCGCGCCGGCCTGTTCACCGACGGCACCAGCGCGCTGCTGCCGAGCGACCGGCTCGGCCTCTCCAGCCGGATCGGGGTCAATGCCGCGGTCGATCCGGCCCGTGGGGGCCAGCTCCCACTCCTGCGCACCGGCGGCCTGAACGGCACCGATTACCGCGACCTCGCTGCCGGCACTGACGCGTCCTACGCCGGACGCCTGCGCACGCTGGTCTCGAACCTCACCGCCCCGAAAACCTTCGATCCTGGCCTCGGGCTCGGCACGTCGCTCAGCCTCGCCGACTTCGCCGAGAACGCGGCGGGCTGGATCGAGGGCCGGCGCAAGGACGCGTCGGAGGCGGCCTCCTACCAGAAGACGCTGCTGTCGCGGGCGAACGAAGCCTTGTCGAACGTCGCGGGCGTGAACGGCGACGACGAGACCGCCCTGACGCTCCAGCTGGAGCGCTCCTACACGGCCTCGGCCAAGATCATCTCGGTGATCAACGACCTCCTCAAGACCCTCCTCGACACGGTCCGGTGAGCTTAAAGCCATGATGACCACCGGCTTCATCTCCAGCCTCAACCTGTGGAACGCGCCGCGCACCGGCGCCGCCCGGCTCCAGGGCGAGCTTGCCGACGCCAACCGCGAGATCGCCACCGGCCGCCACGCCGACGTCGGCGCGACGCTCGGCGGCGCGGTGGCGCAAGCGTTCGGCCTGCGCCGCCAGGGCGCGGTGCTCGCCGCGCTCACCCAGAGCAACGCGGCGGCCTCGCTCCGGCTCGACACCACGCAAGGGGCGCTCAAGGCGATCCAGGCGGATGCCGACGCGATGCTGAAGGAGCTGACCGGCTTGCCCGCCGACAAGCGCGCGGCGGCGATGTCTTCGACCTCCGCCGCCCGGCTCGCGACGCTGACGGCGTCGCTCAACGCGAGCGTCGGCGGACAGTTCGTGTTCGGCGGGACCGATTCCGGCACCGCGCCGCTCAACCCCTACGAGGGCAGCCCGGCCTCGCCCGCCAAGACCGCCGTGGCGGACGCGCTCGCCGCCGCCTTCCCCTCGGGCACGGCCAACGTCACGGCGGGCCAGATGACGGCCTTCCTCGACAACCTGCATGCCAACCTGTTCGACGGGACCGGCTGGAGCCGGTTCTCCGGCGCCTCGAACCGCACGCTGGACAGCCGCATCTCGCTCACCGAGACCGCCACCACCTCGGCCTCGGCCAACGCCGCGCCCTTGCGCGACCTCGCCATGGCCTACGTGATCGGCTCCGGGATCGGCCTCTCGGGCTTCCCGGCCGAAGCGCAGGCCGCGGCTTCCGCGCGGATGAGCGACCTTCTCGGCAGCGCCAGCCGCGGTCTCGTCCAGATGCAGGCCGATCTCGGCATCAGCCAGAGCCGCATCGCGGAGGCCAACGCCCGGATGGAGAAGCAGACCGCACTCTTCACCGGCCGGATCGCCGCGCTGGAGAGCGTCGATCCCGCCGAGGCGAAGTCGCGCGTCGATGCGCTGACGACGCAGATCCAGATGTCCTACGGGCTGACTTCGCAGCTGCGCAGTCTCAGCCTGATCAATTACATTTCTTAACCCGTTTCTGCTAACATCTCGACCGAATTCATGGAGTATCGGCCCCGATGTACCGCATGTCCTATTCCGAGATCATGGAGGACGCGCCCGATCTCGGCCGAGAGCGCGAGCGCGCGGCGTTCGACCGGGCGATCGGCCTGCTGCGTTCGGCCGAAGCGCGCGGCGCGTCGGCCGTGGCCGAGCGCTCGGAAGCGGTCGGCTACGTCCAGAACCTGTGGAACCTGCTGGTGCGCGACCTGCTCGACCCCGAGAACGGCCTGCCCGAGGGCCTGCGCTCCGACCTCGTCTCCATCGGCATGTGGACCATGCGCGAGGCCGGCGAGGTCCTGAGCGCGCCCGAGCGCAGCCTCTCCGCGCTGATCGAGGTCAACGCCTCGATCCGCGACGGGCTGCGGTGAGGCGCGCCATGGCCCGCGATCAGGCTAAGGTGGAGAAGTCCGCCGCCCGGACCATGCATCTCAACCTGCGGGCGGGCGAGCGCGTCTACATCAACGGCGCCGTGGTGCGGGCCGACCGCAAGGTCTCGCTGGAGTTGATGAACGACGCGACCTTCCTGCTCGAAGGCCACGTGCTCCAGCCGGACGCCGCCACGACTCCGCTGCGCCAGCTCTACTTCGCCGCCCAGACCATGCTGATCGAGCCGGCCCAAACCGAACTGGCCCGCACGGTCTACGGCACGCTGCAGGACAACATCCTGGCGGCTACCACCGAGCCGGCGATCCGGACCGGGCTGAAGACCGCCAGCGGCCTCGTCGATGCCGGGCGCCCGTTCGAGGCGCTCAAGGTGATCCGCGGGCTCTACGCCGCCGAGGCGGCCCTGATCGAGGGCGCCGGACTCGACCCGGTCGAGCGCATCGGCACCCGTTTTCCCGCCCCCAAGGCCGACACGATGGCGGCGAAGGTGATCCCATGAGCGTCGTCAGCACCACCGGTTCGACCACCGGCGTCACCTCCACCACCGGCGCGGCGGCCAAGGCCGCGACTTCGGTGGCCTCCAAGATGAACGCCGACACCTTCCTGACGCTGCTGATGGCGCAGCTGCAGAACCAAGACCCGACCAAGCCGATGGACTCGACCGAGTATGTCGGCCAGCTCGCGACCTTCTCGCAGGTGGAGCAGGCGACCAAGACCAACCAGAAGCTCGACTCGCTGCTCTCGGCGAGCTTCCTCGATCAGGCCGACGCCATCATCGGCCGCACCATCACCTCGGACGACGGCACGGTGTCGGGCATCGTCGAATCGGTGCGGGTGACGAGCGACGGCGCGGTGGCCAAACTCAAGGACGGCCGGGAGATGCTCCTCGCCTCCGGCATCTCGATCAGCTAATTCGAAACGCATTCTCGTGCCGCATCGGCTTCATCCGAAAGCCGGGGCCGCCTTTCGGGCCGATGTTTCATGAACGAGGTCGATGCCCTCGAACTGGTCCGTTCGGCGATCTGGACCGTGCTGATCGGCGCCGGCCCCTCCGTCGGCGCCGCGATGCTGATCGGCATCGTCGTGGCGCTGGTGCAGGCGCTGACCCAGATTCAGGAGGTGACGCTCACCTTCGTGCCGAAGATCGTCGCGATCCTGCTGGTGCTGCTCGTGACCGGCACCTTCGTCGGCGGCCAGATCCACGCCTTCGCCGAGCTGACCTACGGCAAGATCGCGACCGGGTTCTGAGGGGGAGAGACGGGGCGGGACCGAGCGGAAAAGCTGTCGAGACTTGAGCCGCCCGGTCCCTTCAAAGCCTCGACCTTGGGAAGGACAAAAGCTTCGACTTTGGTCCATATCACGAATTCGGGATCGCCGTGAGTGCGATCACCGATTTGCCGCAATGCGTCCGCCGCCTGTTCACCGCTTTCAATGGCCAAGGTGGTCAAACGGTTCCGTGCCGACCATCCATTCCGGGCGGGATCGGAGGGCGGCGGCGCTCCGCCCCCGGTCGGGTACGCCCGCTTACCGGCTGTCGGCAACGAACCCGCGAATGCTCGCGACCATGCCGGCCTGATTGAACGGCTTGTCGTGGAACACGCCCCGTGCCGGGATGCTCGACAGGTTCGGCTTCACCGCGCCCGTGAGGACCAACTCGATCGGCGGCCAGCGATCGCGGATCATGGCCGCCAGTTGCAGCCCCATGACCGAACCGCGCACATCGAGATCGGCCACGACGACGCGAATGTCGGTACGCTCTCCGAGGATCCGAATGGCCTTCGCGGCCGTCGTCGCCTCGACGACGTCGCAGCCCGCCTCTTCGATAAGGTCGGACAGGACCATGATCTGAATCGGCTCGTTCTCGATCAAGAGAACGACCGGCCGTGTTTCGGTCGATGCCGTCACAAAATCCTCCTTCGAGGACTTGCGTCTGCCCCGATCACGATGTCACCACCTGTGAGATGGGCGCGCGGAACTCCGCGTCCAGGCCTGTGACGGAATAATCCAGCCGTGTGTCGCGGGTGCCGACGAGCCCGGACTGGATCAGCCGCGCCCCGAAACCCCGTCGCGTCGGGGCCGTGGCCGGTGGTCCGCCGCGCTCCAGCCAGCTCAGGACGACGGTCTGCTCGGGCTCGGCCTCGATCCGCCAACCCAATCGGACGACCCCCGCCTCGGTGGAGAGCGCGCCGTATTTCACGGCGTTCGTCGTCAGCTCGTGCAGGAGCAGGGACAGTGACAGCGTCGCTTGCGGCGCAAGGGCAAGGTTCGGTCCCTCGATCACGAAACGGTCGAGGGACACTTGCAGCGCCAGCACCTTCTCGATGACGGACCGGATCGGCGCGGCGGCCCAACTGTCCTGCAAGAGGACGTCGTGCGCCCGCGACAAGGCGATCAGACGCTCGGTGAAGGCCTTGACCGGAGCCTGATCGGGCACGAGGCGGAGCGTCTGCCCTGCGATGCCCTGGACCATCGCCAGCGTGTTCTTGAGCCGGTGCGACAGTTCGCCGTTGAGCAGCGCCTGCTGCTCCTCGGCGCGCACCCGACCGACGCCGACCTCGACGCGGTCGGTGACGTTGCGCAGGAACGCGAGTTCCTCGGATGTCCAGACTCTCGGCTTATCGTCGTGGACGACGAAGATCGATACCGTGCGACCACGCTCGCGCACCGGCACGTTGATCAATGCGCGGATGCCGATGGCCAGCATCGGCTCCGGGTCGTCGCGCGTCCGGGGGTCGGTCGTCACGTCGTCGATGACCAGGGCCTCGCCTCGGGCCAACTGGGCGCGGATGTCGCCGTAATCGTCGAAGCGGTGGCGACCGGCGATGCTGACGTGACCGGGGACGAACCAGTCCGGCTCGACCGTGACGAACTCCACCTCGCCTTCGATCTGACCGAAGGCCGCACGTGTGGCACCCAGCGTGCGCCCGACGATTTCAGCGGCTGCGGCCGTCATCGCCGAACTCGTGTCCACATCGCGCAAGCGGTCGCCGAGGCTGAGGAGTGCGTTGCGCCGCGCCTCGGCCTGAACGCGATGCGTGATCTCGAGGAAAATCACGCCGAACCGCTCCAATCCGAGCGGAAAGGCGCGTCCCTCGTACCAGCGCTCGAGCGCGTCGACCCGCCGGGTGAACGATGTGGACTGACGGGTCTCGACGACGGTCGCGAACTCGTCGATCCAAACATCCTCGACGTCGGGAATGACCTCGCGCAGGGTACGCCCGACGACCCCGGCGGGATCGATGCCGACGAGTTCGCCCCAGGCCGCGTTGACATCGACGTAGCGCCAATCCGTGATCGCGCCCGACGTATCGCGCACGACCTCGCCGACGAGGAACCCTTCGGACAGGTTCTCGAAAAGGCTGCGCCAGTGGGATTCGCTCGCGCGCAACGCCTCCTGCGCCGCGTACCGCTCCTCGATGTCGAGGAGCACGCCGGGGAAGCTCCGAGGCTTGCCATCCGAGCCCCGTTCGACCCGCCCGTTCGCCTCGATCCAGTAGTACCGACCGTCGGCGCGGCGCACCCGGTACTGGTGGGCATAGGCCCCGCCCCGCGTGACGGCCTCCCTGATGGCGTCGGAGAGGCCGGCTTGATCGGCGGGATGGACCGTGGCGACGATCCCGGCGAGCGGGATGCCCTCGCGACCGAGCGCGGGGTCGAGGCCGAAGGCCTGCGCGAACGCCTCGTCCACCGTGAAGCGGTCATTGGGAATGTCCCAGTGCCACGTGCCGATGATCGCACCGGCTGCGAGGGCGAGCTGAACGCGCTGGATATTGTCGCGGGCCAGCGCTTCGCTTGCCTGCTGCGCCGCCATCATTCCTTCGAGGCGGGTGGCATTGGCGACGGCGGCTTCCTGGGCGCGGCGCTCGCTGGCCGAGGTCCGGCGCAATTCCAACAGGTTCGAAACCTGACGGCCGAGCGCGCGCAGGTCCTCGGCCTGCTCGGGCGTCAGGCCGTCCGGGCGCGCCACGGTGTCGATGACGCAAAGCGAGCCGAGCACGACCCCATCCGGCATGCGCAGCGGCGCGCCGGCGTAGAAGCGGATGCATGGCTCGTCGATCACCAGAGGGTTGGCCGCCGTGCGAGGATCCTTCGTCAGGTCCGGAACGACGAGGAGATCGGGCTCGGCCAGCGCGAATTTGCACACCGACCGGTCGAGATCGGTCTCACAGCGGGGAAAGCCGATACTTGCCTTGAACCATTGTCGGTCCACGGCGACGAGACTGACGAGCGCGACCGGCACGTCGCACAGGCGCGTGGCGAGTCGCGCGATGTCATCGAAGCCCTCCTCCGGCGCCGTGTCGAGGACGCTGTAGCCACCGAGCGCGGCCAGACGTGCCGGGTCGAGGACGAGCTCGGTGATTGGGCTATCTTGCATTGCGAGCGCGGGCTGGGCGACAGGCCCTCGGCGCCTGATCTGCTCTATCTTAACAGAAGACTTGGCTTTGGCTACGCAACCGACAATTCCGTGAGCCGTCGAGCGACGAGGAGAGCCGGACGCGCGGACCTTCCCTGAGCGGCGAACGTCCGATGGCAAATCTCCACGCTCGACAGCGCGTCCCAAGGTCGAGCCGTTGAGGTTTCGACCCCTCCCCATCCCCGCGCAAGCTTGCTCCGCCATCACCGCCCCATGATGCGGGAAGCGGTGTCGTCATGGCGGTGAGCGAGGTGCTCGTTCTGGAGAAGAAGTCGCGGCGGGATTTTGGCTTCGCGGCCGGCATCGTCGCGATCCTGGCGGTACTGTTCCTGCCGGTCCCCGCCGTCCTGATCGATATCGGGCTCGCCTTCTCGATCGCGCTCTCGGTGCTGATCCTGATGGTGGCGCTCTGGATTCAGAAGCCGCTCGAATTCTCCGCCTTCCCGACCGTACTTCTGATCGCGACCCTGCTGAGGCTCGCGCTCGGCATCGCCACCACGCGCCTGATCCTGGCCAACGGCCAGAAGGGCGTGGACGCCGCCGGCCACGTCATCCAGGGCTTTTCGCAATTCGTGATGAGCGGCGATTTCGTCATCGGAATCGTGGTCTTCATGATCCTGATCACGGTCAACTTCCTCGTCATCACCAAGGGCGCGACCCGTATCGCCGAGGTCGGCGCCCGCTTCACGCTCGACGCCATCCCCGGCAAGCAGATGGCGATCGACGCCGATCTCAATGCCGGGCTGATCGACGACAAGGAGGCGCAGCGTCGCCGCCGGGAACTCGAAGAGGAATCGGCTTTCTTCGGCTCGATGGACGGCGCCTCGAAGTTCGTGCGCGGCGAGGCGGTGGCCTCGCTCATCGTCATCGCGGTCAACGTCTTCGGCGGCATCATCATCGGCACGACCCGCCACGGCATGCCGCTGGGGCAGGCCGCGGACGTGTTCGTGAAGCTTTCGGTCGGCGACGGCCTCGTCTCGCAGATCCCGGCCCTGATCGTCTCGCTGGCCGCCGGCCTCCTCGTCTCGAAGGGCGGCACCCGCGGCACCGCCGAAGAGGCGGTGATGGGCCAGCTCGGCGCCTATCCCCGCGCGCTGCTGGTCTCCGCCGTCCTGATGCTGCTGTTCGCCCTGGTGCCGGGCCTGCCGTTCGTGCCCTTCGTCGCGCTCGCCGGGCTGCTCGGCTTCATGGCGATCACGATCCCCAAGCGCCGCGCCGCCGCGGCCGCGCTCGTCGCCGCCAAGACCCGGCACGACGTCGAGGCCAAGCAGGCCGAGGTCAAGGATTCGGTCAAGGAGCAGCTCAAGACGCCGGAGATCGAGCTGTGCCTCGGCCGTCAGGTCTCGGCCCAGATCCAGACCAGCCACGCCGAGTTGCAGCACCGCGTCGCCAAGATGCGCCGCAAGTTCGCGCGCCAGTACGGCTTCGTCGTCCCCGAGATCAAGCTGACCGACAGCCTGACGCTCCCGCCGAAGAGCTATCAAATTCGCATCCACGGCACGACCGCGGCGACGCAGGAGATGCGGCCAGGCGAGCTGCTCGTCGTCGTCGGCGAGGGGCCCCGCCCCGACGTGCCCGGCGAGGAGGTGCGCGAGCCCGCCTTCGGCATGAAGGCGCTCTGGGTGGTCGATGCCTATGCCGGCGAGGTGCGCCGCTCCGGTTTCGAGGCGATCGACGGCGCCTCGGTGCTGCTGACCCACCTCTCGGAAGTCATCCGCAACAACCTGCCGCAATTCCTATCCTACAAGGACATGCGCGCCCTGCTCGACCGGCTCGACCCCGAGTACAAGCGCCTGCTCGACGAGATTTCGCCCTCGCAGATCTCGCATTCCGGCCTTCAGGCGGTGCTGAAGCTGCTGCTGTCCGAGCGGGTCTCGATCCGCAACCTCCACCTGATCCTGGAGGCGGTGGCCGAGATCACCCCGCATGCGCGGCGCGCCGAGCAGATCGCCGAGCACGTGCGGATGCGCGTCGCCCAGCAGATCTGCGGCGATCTGGCCGAGGACGGCACGCTCCACGTGCTCCGGCTCGGCGCCAACTGGGACCTCACCTTCCACCAGAGCCTCAAGCGCGACGCCAAGGGCGAGGTGATCGAGTTCGACATCGACCCGCGCCTCGTCGAGCAGTTCGGCGCAGAGGCCGGCACCGCGATCCGCGACCGGATGCGGCAGGTCCACGGCTTCGCCCTCGTCACCGCGCCCGACGCCCGCCCCTATGTCCGCATGATCATCGAGCGGATGTTCCCGACCCTGCCGGTACTCTCGCATCTCGAGATCGCCCGCGGCGTCGAGATCAAGTCGCTGGGCACCATTTCGTGATCCCGCTGGCCGGCAGCCTGCTCGGGGGGGAGGCCGCGCTCGCGACCTTCCTGATCTTCTGCCGCGTCGGCGCCTGCCTCCTCATCGTGCCCGGCCTGTCGAGCCCGCGGGTGCCGGCGCAGGTCCGCCTCATGATCGCGGGCGGGGTGTCGCTCGCGGTGACGCCGCTGCTGCTGCCGCTGTTCCAGGCCAAGGTTTCGGGGCAGGCGCCGACCGAGACGCTGACGTGGATCGCCAGCGAGACCTTCACCGGGCTGCTGATCGGGCTCCTCGGCCGCATCTTCCTGTTCGTCCTGGAGACCGTGATGAACGCGACCTCGACCATGGTCGGCTTCGGCTCCATGCCGGGCACGCCGGTGGAGGGCACCGAGGCGATTCCCGCGGTCGAATCGTTCATCGTGTTCTCGGCGGTCGCCCTGATGTTCGCCGCCGACCTCCACTGGGAGCTGTTCCACGGGCTGATCGATTCCTATTCCCGCATCCCGCCGGGCGAGGGTTTCGGCACCCAGACCGCTCTGGTGCGCATCACCGACCAGATCGGCGAGGCTTTCACGCTCTCGCTCCGAATCGCCGCCCCGTTCGTGATCTACGCGGTGGCGGTGAACCTCGCGGCGGGCTTCGTGAACAAGCTCACGCCGACGATCCCGGTCTACTTCGTGGCGACGCCCTTCATCATGTTCGGCGCGCTGATCCTGCTCTACGCGGTGGCCGGCGAGTTCATGACGCAGTTCCTTGCGGGCTACGCCGCCTGGCTGAGGCGGGGCTGAACCGTGGCCGCGACCGGAGACCTCGCGAAACGCCTCAAGCGCGCCGAGCGGCTCACCGCCGTGCAGGAGCAGATGCGCCGCGCCGCCGAGTGGCAGCTCGCCGCGATCCGCCGCGACGCGGATGCGGTCGAGCAGGATCGGGCGGCGTTGCTGAGTGCTCTCGGCGGCGACAGCCACGGCCACCTGTTTCTGGAGGCCGCCAACCGGCGCCTGCGCGCGCTCGCCTCCCGCGCCACCGAACTCGAACAGGCCGCCGCCCGCCAGAGCGACGACGTGCGCGAAAAAGGCCTCGCGCAGAAGCGCGCCGAACTCGGTGCCGACCGCGTCGGCGACCTGCTGCGGCGCGAGCGCGAGCGGGTCGCGGGTATCGAATGCCTCGACGGGCTGGCGCAGCGCCGCGACGCAAGCCTCCCGTAAGCCAGGGGCCTTAAGGTCTCGGCAATACAGGCGGCGAACCGCGACCGTCGCTTCCCTCCAGGACCGGTTTCGCGATGAGCATCACCCCTCCCTCCGACATCGTCATGGACGTCGCCCGCGCCGCCGACCCGGCGCGCTATCAGGAGGCGGCGGCCAAGCTGTCGCAGCCGGGCGACCCGGCGGCCTTCGCGGCGGCGACGGCCGAGGCCGCCCGCGATGCGGGCTACGGCCTGCACATGCCCATCGACGCCCGCGGCGCGCTCACCAGCCTGAAGAACGACACCTCGCTGAAGGGCAGCGCCGACCCCTACCGCAAATTCGAGGGGCAAGTGCTGGCGCAGTTCATCGAGACGATGCTGCCGGACAAGTCCGAGGCGGTCTACGGCAAGGGCAACACCGGCAACCTGTGGAAGTCGATGCTGGCCGAGCAGGTCGGCCAGCAGATCGCCAAGTCCGGCGGGATCGGCATCGCCAAGATGCTGGAGAAAGCCCAACCCAATACGGTGCCGAATCTGCCCGCCGCGGCGACGGGCGTGGCCGGAAAGGTCTGACGATGCTGCTCGATTCCCTCAAGCGCCTGGAAGCCACCATCGAGGCCGAGACCGAGGCGCTCGACACCAACGCCGAGATCGACCTGGAGGCGGTCAACCGCGCCAAGAGCCAGAGCCTGCTCGAGCTCACGCGCCTCGCCCGCACGGTCTCGGCCGACGAGATCGACGCCACCACCGGCATCGTCCTGGCGCGGCTGCACGACAAGCTCACCCGCAATCAGGTGGCGGTCGCCCGGCACCTGCAGGCGGTCGAGGAGATCGGCGACACGCTGGCGGCGACGCTGCGGGCGGCCGATTCCGACGGCACCTACTCGGCGCGGATCGGGCGCTGACGGATCATGAAAGTTCTCGTCACCGGCCTGTGGATCTGCGCCGTCACCATCGCCTCCTGCTACGCGGCGGTGACCTTCGGCGGCGGCTTCTTCTCGAAGCCCACCGAGCCCTATCTCGAAGGCCTGCAGTACCAGAAGCTCGCGCCGATCAACATCCCGATGGTGGCTGACGGCAAGATCCAGGGCTACGTCATCGCCGTTCTGGTCTTCACGGCCGACGCCAAGCTGATGCACACCCTGCCGGTGCCGCCCAACAGCTTCGTAGTGGATGAAGCCTTCCGCCAGATCTACGGCGACCCGACGATCGACTTCAGGAAACTCGCCCGCTACGACATCAACGCCCGGCTCGCCCAGATCCGCACCAAGGTCAACGAGCGCCTCGGCGCCGACGTGGTGAAGGACGTGCTGGTGGACGAGCTGAACTTCGTCGCCAAGCGCGAGGTGCGTTCGTAACACCTCTCCCCCATCCAACCCCCTCATCCTGAGGTGCCCGCCTCGGCGGGCCTCGAAGGAGGGCTCCGGGGATCGCGCGATGTCTGGAGCCCTCCTTCGAGGCTCCGCTGCGCTCCGCACCTCAGGATGAGTGGGTTGGGTGGGATGCAGGCCTGCATGCGCTCGCTGGTCCGGGTACGGCCGGACATGATAGCCGGTCGGCAACCCGTCACGCCGCGCGGCAGCCCATGGCCCTTCTCACCTTCGACGACCTCGCCCCCGGCCAGGAATACAAGGCCGGCCCGGTCACCGTAACCCGCGAGGCGATGATCGCCTTTGCCCGCGAGTACGATCCGCAGCCCTTCCATCTCGACGAGGCGGCGGCCCAAAAGACCTTCGTCGGCACGCTGATCGGCTCCGGCTGGCAGACGGCCGCCGTCGGCATGCGGCTCTTCGCCGAGGCGCTGGTCGGGCATGCCACCTCCATGGGCGCGCCCGGCATCGACCGCTTACGCTGGCTCAAGCCGGTGCTGCCGGGCGACGCGCTCTCGGCGACGATCCGGGTCGAGGAGACCCGCGCCTCCGCCTCCAAGCCCGACCGCGGCATCGCTCGCTTCAGCCTGACGCTCGCCGACGCGCGCGGCGAGGCGGTGATGACCCAGAACTTCGCGGCACTCTTCGCCCGCGCCGGCGCCAGCCCGGAGCCGCGCGAAGTCACCCTCGACACTGATACGGCGCCTGTGACGGAGGCGCAGGATGCGGAACTCTTCCCCTATCTCGGCGAGGCCGAGATCGGCCGCGTGCGGGCGCTCGGCGCCCACCGCTTCGACGCCGAGGCCATCGTGGCGTTCGCTCAGCGATACGATCCGCAGATCTTCCATCTCGATCCGGACGCCGCGCGGGCCACGCATTTCGGCGCGCTGTGCGCCTCCGGCTGGCAGACGGCGGCGGTGTGGATGAAGCGGCTGCACGCCACCTTCGCCCGCGACCTCGCGCTCACCGCCCGCTCCGGCCCGGTGCCGCAGCTCGGGCCCTCGCCCGGCTTCAAGGACATGCGCTGGCGGCAGCCGGTCTACGCAGGCGACACGCTCACCTATGCCTGCCGCCTGATCGACCGGCGGTCGTCCGCCTCGCGCCCCGGCTGGGGCATCGCCACCCACCACAACACCGCGCACAACCAGCGCGGCGAGTTGGCCTTCGAGTTCACCGGCTCGGTGTTCTGGCAGTGGGCTCCGCCGCGCTGAGGTTCAGCAAAGCCGCGATCAGGGGCTCGGCCGAATCCGCTACCGCGCGGCCGCGGGTGGCGAGCGTCAGGTCGGGCGCCTCCGGCGGCTCGTAGGGCGCCGAGATGCCGGTGAAGTTCGGGATCGCCCCGGCGCGGGCCCGGTCGTAGAGCCCCTTCGGATCGCGCGCCTCGCAGACCGCGAGCGGCGTGTCGATGAAGACCTCGAGGAACGGCACGTCGCCCGCGATGTCGCGGGCCGTCTGCCGCTCGGCCCGAAAGGGCGAGATCAGCGAAACGATGACGACGAGCCCGGCCTCCGCCATCAGCCGGGCGGTCTCGGCGGCACGGCGGATGTTCTCGGCCCGGTCGGCGGCGGTGAAGCCGAGATCGCGGTTGAGCCCGTGGCGCAGGTTGTCGCCGTCGAGCACCATGGTGTGGCGCCCGGCCTCGGTGAGCGCCCGATCGACGGCGTCGGCGATGGTCGACTTGCCCGCCCCCGACAGCCCGGTGAACCACGCGATCACCGGCCGCTGGCCCATCCGCTGCCAGCGCCGCTCGCGCGGCTGCAGCGTCTGCCAAGTGACGTTGGAGGCAACGGTGGAAGCCATGCTCTCGAGCGCGACCTTCGGCTTGCGGTTCGGTACGGCCAAGCGGATCGTCCTCCGGCGGATGGCGTTGGCGGGGAGGATGCCCTATTTGCGCCCGCTCGACAAAGGATGTCGTCGCCGGCCCTTCCATACCCGAGCCCGCGCCCGCGCGGCGTTTCAAAGAACCCGACGCATGGCGCCCCTGTTCTTCATCCACCTGCCGAAGACCGGCGGCACCAGCCTGCGCCAAGCGGCGGCGCAGATCTTTCCCGCCGACAAGCTGCTGATGGCCTACGGGCGCGACGCCAAGACGACGAGCCCATTCGCCAACCGGATCATGCATTACAGCCCGGAGATGCCGATCGAGCAGAAGGTCGTGGCGCTGGCAGAGTACATCGTCGAGAACGACATCGCGTTCTTTTCCAGCCACATGAGCGCGGCCTACCTGCCCTGCTACGACCCGGCCCGCGCCTTCGCGCTGTTTCGCCCGGTGCCGGATCAGGTGCTGTCCTACTACGCCTTCCAGAAGGCGCAGGGGCGCACCGCCGAGAGCTTCGAGGCGTTCACCGAGCGGCCGGAGAACCAGAATATCCAGGCGCGGTCCTTCGGCATCGCCGACCTCGACACGGTCGGCGTCGTCGGCATCCTCTCGGATTACGACCGCTTCGTCGCCCGCCTCAACGCGCGCTTCGGCACGACCTTCCCGGTGCTCCACCGCAACAAGCGCTCCATCGTCAGCCGGCTGACGGGGCCCTCGCTCGACGAGGCGGCGCGAGCGCGGCTGGAGGCGCTGAACCCGGAGGACGTGGAACTGTACCGCCGCGCCGAGGCGCGGTGGCGGCGGGACGTGGGGGAGTAGGGCGGCGCCTGTTTCTCTTATCCCACCCACGACCTCATCCTGAGGTGCCGCGTAGCGGCCTCGAAGGAGGGCTCCAGGGATCGCGCGCGGGCTGGAGCCCTCCTTCGAGGCTCGGCCTTCGGCCGAGCACCTCAGGATGAGGGGATTTGTTCGGTGGGGGCGGCCTACCCCAGCACCTTGTCCAGCGTGATCGGCATCTTCCGCACCCGGACCCCGGTCGCGTGATACACCGCGTTGGCGATGGCGCCGGCCGTGCCGGTGATGCCGATCTCGCCGACGCCCTTGATGCCGAGCGGGTTCACGTGCGGGTCGTGCTCCTCCACGAGGATCGCCTCGATCGAGGGCACGTCGGCGTTCACGGGCACGTGGTACTCGCCGAGGTTCGGGTTCATCACCCGGCCCGAGCGCGGATCGACCACGGCGTTCTCGTGGAGCGCGAACGACACGCCCCAGATCATGCCGCCGTAATACTGGCTGGTGACGAGGCGCGGGTTGACGATGCGGCCGGCGGCGAAGGCGCCGACGAGGCGCGTCACCCGGATCTGGCCGAGATCGGGATCGACGGTGACCTCGGCGAAGACCGCGCCATGGGCATGCATGGCGTAGGATTCGCGCGAGGCCGGATCGGGCGCGCCCTTCCCCGAGGCCGAGACCGAATTTTTTTTGGCCCGCGCCAGGATGTCGGAGAACGACTCGCCACGGCTCTCGTCGTCCCGTCGGATCAGGCGCCCGCCCGCGGCGTAGACGCCGGCATTGCCGGCGCCGAACAGTGGCGAGCGCTCGTCGGTGGTGGCGAGCTCCGAGAGCTGCGCCAGCACGGCGGCGGCGGCCGAGTGGATCGCCGAACCAGCGGTGGCGGTGTGGGCCGAGCCGCCGGCGATGCCGCCGTTCGGCAGGTCCGAGGAGCCGCTCTGGAAGTCCAGCCGGTCGAGATCGATCCCGAGGCCGTCGGCGGCGATCTGGGCCAAAGCCGTCCAGGCGCCTTGCCCCATATCGTGGGCGCCGATGGCGACGGTGCCGGAGCCGTCGGCGCGGATTTCGGCGCGGGCCTCGGCCTGCATCATCAGCGCCGGGAAAAGGGCGGTGCCGACGCCCCAGCCGACGAGGCGCCCGGCCCCATCGCTCATGGAGCGCGGCTCGGGCGAACGTCGATCCCAGCCGAAGCGGGCCGCGCCCTGCTCGTAGCATTCGCGGAGCGCCTTCGAGGAGAACGGCCGCTCCGAGATCGGCTCGGCCTCGGCGTAGTTCATCTGGCGGAAGACGAGCGGGTCGATGCCGCAGGCCTCCGCCATCTCGTCGATGGCGGCTTCGAGTGCGGCGCTGCCCGACGCCTCGCCGGGGGCGCGCATGAACAGCGGCGTGCCGGTATCGACCCGCACGCCCGAATGCCCGGTCGAGAGCGAGGGCGCCTTGTAGAGGTAGCGCGAGAGGGCGCTCGCCGGCTCGTAGAAGTCGTCGAAGCTGCTGGTGGCGGTCAGCGTGTGGTGATCGAGCGCGGTCAGCGCGCCCGATCCGTCGGTGCCGAGCCGCAGCGTCTGGCGCGTCTCGGCGCGGTGGCCGACCGGGCCGAACATCTGCTCGCGGCGCAGCACCAGCTTCACCGGCCGGCCCACGTGCTTGGCCGCCATGACGCCGAGCACCTGGGGCCCGGAGAGGAAGCCCTTCGACCCGAACCCGCCGCCGAGGAAGGGCGAGCGCACCAGGATGTTCTTCGGATCGATGCCGAACAGGCCGGCGAGCCGCATCGTCGCCATCGCCATGCCCTGGCTCGGCGTGTCGACGGTGAGCCGATCACCGTCCCACTGCGCCACGATGGCATGGGGCTCCATGGCGTTGTGGTACTGCGCGGGCGTCTCGTAGACGGCCTCGATCCGCCGCTCGGCGTTCTTCAGCCCCGCCTCGACATCGCCCTTGCTCGCGGCGGTCTTGTCGCCCGCGCCCACCGCCTCCGGCTGGTGGGCCTCCGCCGTATCGAGGCCGATGCGGGGCTTTTCCGTCTCGTAGCGGGGCGCCAAAAGCTCGGCGCCCTCGGTCGCGGCCTCCAGCGTCTCGGCGATCACCACCGCGATCGGCTGGTGGGCGTATCGGACGCGGTCGTTCTGGAGCAGGTCGAGCCGGAAGGTGAAGGGATCGTTCTTGGCGTCCGGGTCGGAGGCAAGCTTCGGGGCGTTGCCCGGAACCATCACATCGACGACCCCCGGATGGGCCTTGGCCGCCGCCACATCGAGATGGGTGACGCGGCCCCTGGCGATGCGACTCACCGCGATGACCGCGTGCAGCATTCCTTCGGGGCGGTTGTCGGCGGCGAAGGTCGCCCCGCCGGTGACTTTCAGAAACCCGTCGCGGCGGGTGAGCGGCTGGCCGATGCTCGACCCGTGCCGGGCCTGCTCGGTGGCGATGTCAGGCATGGAGCGTCTCCTCGAAGGCGGAGGCCGGCAGGGCGGGCATGCGCTCCGGCGTGCCGGCGGCGGCGCGGGTGAGCGTGCGGACGATCAGGCGGCGGGCGAGTTCGATCTTGAAGGCGTTGTCGCCGGAGGGTTTCGCCTCAGCGAGGGCTGCGTCGGCGGCTTGGCGGAATATGTGCTCGTTCGGTTCGGCACCGTAGAGCACGGCTTCCGCCGCCCGCGCCCGCCAGGGCTTGAGGGCGACGCCGCCGAGGGCGAGGCGGCCCTCCGTGATGCGCCCCTGGTCGAGCCGCAGCGAGGCGGCGGCAGAGACGACGGCGAAGGCGTATGAGGTGCGGTCGCGGATCTTCAGGTAGCGCGAATGCCCGGAGAAGGCTGCGGCCGCCGCGGGCAGGCGGACCGCTACGATCAGCTCGCCCGCCTCCAGCACTGTCTCGCGCTCGGGCGCGTCGCCCGGCAGGCGGTGGAAGGCTTCGAGCGGCACCTCGCGGGTGCCGTCCTTGCCGGCGATCTCCACGGCGGCGTCGAGCGCCACTAGAGGCACGCAGAAATCGGAAGGGTGGGTGGCGATGCAGTGCTCGCTCCAGCCGAGCACGGCGTGCAGCCGCGTCTCGCCGCCCTGCGCCTCGCAGCCGGCGCCGGGCTGGCGCTTGTTGCACGCGCTGGCCGGGTCGTAGAAGTACGGGCAGCGGGTGCGCTGCATCAGGTTGCCGGCAACCGTCGCGGCGTTGCGCAACTGCGCCGAGGCGCCCGAAAGCAGCGCCTCCGCCACCGACGGATGGGCGCGGGCGAACGCAGTGTCGTAGGCGAGATCGCTGTTGCGCACGAGCGCGCCGACGCGGAACCCGCCCTCCGGCAGTCGATCAATCCGGTCCAGATCGGGCAGGTGGGTTACGTCGACGAGGCGAGCAGGCCGGGTGACGCCGCCCTTCATCAGGTCGAGCAGGTTGGTGCCGGCGGCGAGATAGGCCGCGCCCGGCTCAGTGGCCGCCGCCACCGCCTCGGCGATGGTGCGCGCGCGGACATAGTCGAAGCGGTTCACGCGGCTTCTCCCTGCTGCTCGGTTCCCATCTTGGCTTGCGCGTCGAGCACGGCTTGCGTGATGCCGATATAGGCGCCGCAGCGGCAGAGGTTGCCGCTCATCGCCTCGCGCACCCGCTCGGGATCGTCGCCCGCGTGGCCTTCGCGGATCAGGCCGACGGCGCTCATGATCTGGCCCGGCGTGCAGAAGCCGCACTGGAAGCCGTCATGGGCGATGAAGGCGGCCTGGACCGGATGCAGCGCGTCGCCCTGCGCCAGCCCCTCGATGGTGGTGATCTCAGCGCCGTCGAGGCTGACCGCGAGGCTGAGGCAGGAATTCACGCGCCGTCCGTTCACCAGCACGGTGCAGGCGCCGCACTGGCCACGGTCGCAACCCTTCTTCGAGCCGGTGAGGCCGAGGCGCTCGCGCAGGAGATCGAGGAGGGTGACGCGGGGATCGTCGAGGGCGATGTCGTGCCGCGTGCCGTTGACGCTGAGCGACAGGGACAGGCTGGATGATGCTTCCACGGGCGGGCTCCCACTCTGGAAGCGTTTCAATTAGCCCAAGGGGCCCGGCCGGCCAGTGCGGTGCGAAACGGTCGCAGCGTTTCAGCGCGCCTTGGCGGCCTCTTTCTCCTTCAGGAATTTCTCCATGAAGGCGATCTCGGCGTCCTGCGAGCGGACGATGTCCTCGGCGAGCTTGCGAATCTCGGGGTTCTTCGAGTGCTCCAGGGCGACCTTCGCCATGGCCACCGCGCCGCGATGGTGGGGAATCATCCCGCGCACGAAATCGACATCGACGTCGCCGGTGTAGCGGATCGCCATCTCCTCGTGCATCCGGGCATCGGCCGCGCGGAAGGCACGGGTGGCCGGCGTCTCGTTCGCGGCGGGCTTGGCGCCGTGGTCGTGGTGATGGTGCGAGCCTTCCGCGAAGGCGAGGCTTGCAAGCCCGCAGGCGGCAAGGGCAGCGAGGATCGGCAGGGTCTTCATCACGTCTCCCGTTTTAAGTCTCGGAGCCTGTTCGGCGCATTCATCCCGTCCAATCCCCTCATCCTGAGGTGCCGCAAAGCGGTCTCGAAGGAGGGCCCCAGTGTATCGCGCGATCCCTGGAGCCCTCCTTCGAGGCTCCGCTACGCTGCGCACCTCAGGATGAGGGTGAGGGTGGGAACGGGTGAAGCATCGATCCGCCCCGGCTTCGTAGAACCATGTTCAGTGCCGGCGCTCGGCTTTCATCCGCAGGCCTTCCTTCGGCCGCAGGGTCACCCGGTGCAGCGGCGTCACCGGCGGGTGATCCTGCGGCAGGGTGAGACGCACGGCGCGGACCACGTGGGCCAGCACCAGCGTCGCCTCCTGCAGCGAAAAGCTCTGGCCGATGCAGATGCGGGGCCCGGCGCCGAAGGGCAGATAGGAGAAGCGCCGCACGGACTCGCGCCGCTCGCCGAGGAAGCGATCCGGGATGAAGGCATCGGGCGCCTCCCACAGCTTCTTGTGACGCTGCATCACGTAGGGCGCGATGATGACGGTGGAGTTCCTCGGAATCTTCACGCGCCCGATCCGGTCGTCGCGCAGGGCCTGACGGCTGAGGAACGGCACCGGGGGAAACAGCCGCATGGTCTCCTCCATCACCGCCTTGGCGAAGGGTAACCGGTCGAGGCTCATCGCGCCGTCCTCGCCCAGAGCCGCGTCGGCCTCCGCTTCGAGGCGATCCCGCACGCTCTCGTCCTGCGAGACGCAGTAGAGCGCCCAGGTCAGGGCGTTGGCCGTGGTCTCGTGGCCGGCGGCGATGAAGGTGACGATGTTGGCCTTCACCTCCAGATCCGACAGGCCCTTGCCGGATTCCGGGTCCTGTGCGGCGAGCAGCAGGGTCATCAGATCGTGGGGCGCCTCGCCACGGGCGAGCGCGGCCTTGCGCCGGTCCAGAAGCTCATCGACCACTTCGGCGAAGTAGCGCAAAGCCGGCCGCGCCTTCAGCCGCCCGAGGCGGGGCACGAAGCCCGGCACGCCGAACACGTCGAGGGGGTCGATCGGTCCGATCGATTCGAGCAGCCGCGTCAGCGCCCGCCCGAGCGCGTCGGGGTCGCCGGAAAGGCCCTGCGTGAAGATCGTCCGCTCCAGCACGTCGAGCGTGGTGCGGGTCATCTCCAGGACGACATCGATGCTGGCGCCGTCGCGCCGGGCCAGCCGCTTGGCGACGCGGGCGCCGGCCTTGTCCATCTGCGCGACGAAGCCCGCGACGTGCCGGGCGGAGAAGATCGGCGCCAGAGTGCGCCGTTGCAGACGCCACTCGTCGCCCTCCGCCGTGAGCAGGCCGTTGCCGAGGCCCGGTGCCAGCACCCGGCGCTGAAGGTCGTCCTTGCGGTAGTTCGCGCCGTTCTCGACCAGCAGGTAGCGCACGAGGTCGGGGTCGCTCACGACCGTGATGCGCCCCATCGCCCCCTCGCCCGCGACGACGAATTCCTCGAAGTGGGCCTGCATCCAAGTGGCGATGGGGTTCTCGCGCACCGCCTTGAGGAAGGCGAACAGGCCGAGCGGCCGGGTCAGCGGCGGCGGCACCTTCGGCCGGAACGGCGAGGCTGCCGTGAGAAGAGCCGTGTCCTGCATCGGCGGGGCGAACCTTCGCGGTGACGGAGCGGGGGATGCGTCACGCCTGTTTTGCGGGGCACCATCGCGCTCGGGTATCGGCTTCGTTAAGTAGGGGCCGATCCGAGCCAACGAAGAGGCCACGATGTCGCCGCACGAGTCCCAAGCCGCCGAGTCCCGCGTCGAGACCCGCACGGAATCCGACACCTTCGGCCCGATCGAGGTGCCGGCCCACCGCTACTGGGGCGCGCAGACCCAGCGCTCGATCCAGAATTTCAAGATCGGCACCGAGCGCCAGCCGGCGCCCCTGGTCCATGCCTTGGGTGTCGTGAAGCAGGCGGCCGCCCTGGTGAACAAGGATCTCGGCGGGTTGGATGCCAAGGTCGCCGATGCCATCGCCGAGTCGGCCGCGGAAGTGGTCGCCGGCAAGCACGACGACGAGTTTCCGCTGGTGGTCTGGCAGACCGGCTCCGGCACCCAGTCCAACATGAACGCCAACGAGGTCATCGCCAGCCTCGCCAACGAGCGGCTCGGGGGCAAGCGCGGCGGCAAGTCGCCGGTCCACCCCAACGACCACTGCAACCGCGGCCAGTCCTCGAACGACACCTTCCCGACCGCCATGCACATCGCGGTCGCCCGCGAGGTGCAGGAGCGCCTGATGCCGGCGCTCACCCATCTACACGGAGCGCTCGATGCCAAGGCGAAGGCGTTCGAGAGTATCGTCAAGATCGGCCGCACCCACCTTCAGGACGCGACCCCGGTCTCGCTCGGCCAGGAATTTTCGGGCTACGCCGCGCAGGTGTCGCTCGGCGGCGCCCGCGTCGCCGCGACGCTTCCGGGCGTGCTGGCGCTGGCCCAAGGCGGCACCGCCGTCGGCACCGGCCTGAACGCCCATCCCGAGTTCGCCGAGCGCTTCGCCGCCAAGGTCGCGGAGCTGACCGGGCTGCCCTTCACGAGCGCCGAGAACAAGTTCGAGGCGCTGGCGACCCACGACGCCCTCGTCTTCCTCCAGGGCGCGCTCTCGGCGCTCGCCTCGGGCCTGTTCAAGATCGCCAACGACATCCGCCTGCTGGGTTCGGGCCCGCGCTCGGGTCTCGGTGAGCTGTCGCTGCCGGAGAACGAGCCCGGCTCCTCGATCATGCCGGGCAAGGTCAACCCGACCCAGTGCGAGGCGCTGACGATGGTCTGCGCGCAGGTGATCGGCAACGGCACCACCGTCAGCTTCGCCGGCTCCCAGGGCCATTTCGAACTCAACGTGTTCAAGCCGGTGATCGCCAACGCCGTGCTGCAATCGGTGCGGCTCTTGGCCGACGCGGCGGTGAGCTTCACCGACAACTGCGTCGTCGGCATCAAGGCCAATGAGGACAAGATCGCCGACCTGATGAGCCGCTCTCTTATGCTGGTGACGGCGCTCGCGCCCTCGATCGGCTACGACAAGGCCGCCGAAATCGCCAAGACCGCGCACAAGAACGGCACCACCCTGAAGGAGGAGGCGCTGCGGCTCGGCTACGTCACGGACGAGGAGTTCGAGCGCGTGGTGCGGCCGGAAACCATGCTGGCGCCCGGCGCCGAATAGGCGCAAACTCCTGTTCCGGCGCGGGAAACATCCTGCGCCGGACCTGTGCGGAGGACGATTCGGTGGCCGAGATCATCAACCTGCGGCAGGTGCGCAAGGCCCGCGAGAAGGCCGAGCGCGAGGCCAAGGCCGCCGAGAACCGCGTGCTGTTCGGCCGCCCGAAGAAGGCCAAGACGCTCGCCGAGACCCGCAAGGCGATCGAGGCCACCCGCCACGAGGGCCACCGCCTGAGCGAACCCGACAAGGAATGACCGACGGACGGCCCGCGCCCGAGGGCGTCGCCAAGCGCTCCGTCATGATCGCGGGCCACCGCACCAGCGTCTCGCTGGAGGCGGAGTTTTGGGAGGCGCTGCAAGAGATCGCCCGGTCGGAAAACCTGTCGGTGCAGGCGCTCATCGGCCGGATCGATGCGGAGCGGGCCGGGCGCAACCTATCCTCGGCGATTCGCGTGCACGTGCTGCGAGCGGTGCAGGGACAGGGCTGAACCTACAGCGCGCCCTCGCGGATCGCGCCGGGATCGGCCAGCGCGTGCAGCAGCCCGGCGGCGAAATGGGCGAAGCGCAGGGTCACGGCCTTGCGCCGCGGGCCGCTCAAGGGATGGGCCGCGGGCTCGCGCAGGATCGCAGCGCCGAAGGAATCGGCGACGATGAGGCCGCATTCCTCCGGGATCAGGCTTTCGGGCACGCTCTCGGGGATCGCAAAGAAGAAGCGGTCGCAATAGTCGCGGTAATCCGGCCATTTCCGGTCGGCGCGAAAGTCGGCGACGCTCGATTTGATCTCGACGATGGTGAGCTTTCCGGCCCCGCATAGGGCGATCACGTCGGCCCGGCGCCCGTTGGCGAGCGAGAACTCCGGCAGCGTCACACAGCCCATCTCGGCGAACAGGCGGCGCACCCCGCGCTGGATGTGGAGCGCGGTCGGCGATTGCCGCCGGTCGGGCGGCAGGACGACATGCGCGAGGGCCGGCGACGCGAGGGCTGTGGACATAGCGGGGCGATGGCTTGCGGGTGGGGCCGAATCATGACGGGCCCATTTGGCAGGCGAGCGCGGCGGCTGTCACCTGCGGCGATGTCTCGCGTCGGCGCGGAGTCGTCCTTGAACCCTCTCCGCCGTCATTCCGGGGCGCGAAGCGAACCCGGAATCCACCCGTGATGCGACGGCTGTACAAGCGTCACGGCCAGTCGTGGATTCCGGGTTCCGCTGCGCGGCCCCGGAATGACGGCGACGGATAGCAGTACCCACATCGACCGAATGCCGGCCCGCGTCTAACCCAACGCCGCCCGGATCGCCTCGAACCCCTCCGTCAGCGCCGCCGGGCCCGGCTGGAGGATCAGCGGGGATTTGATCTCGTGGATGCGCCCGGCCGCCACCGCGGGGATCGCGTCCCAGCCCGGCCGGGCGCGGATGCGGTCGATGTTGACGCGCTTGCCGCACCACGAGGCGAGAATCACGTCGGGTGCCGCCGCGATCACCTGCTCTGAGGTGACGATGCGGTCCTTGGCGGCCTGCATCCGGCTCAACGCCGGAAACACATCGCGCCCGCCGGCATGCCCGATCAGGTCGGACACCCAGCCGATGCCGGAGATCATCGGCTCGTCCCACTCTTCGAAATACACCTTGAGCGGCGCCCGCCCGGCGCTCTCGGTGGAGGCCGCGTCGAGGCGCGCCTCGTAGGAGCGGGCCAAGGCTTCCGCCCGCTCGGCCGTGCCGACGAGGGCGCCCAGCGTGCGGATCATCGCGAGGCAGCCGGCCACGTCGCGCTGGTTGAACAGGTGGACCGCGATTCCGGAGCGGGCGAGGTTCGCGACGATCTCCGCCTGGAGATCCGAGAAGGCCAGCACGAGATCGGGTTCGAGCGCGAGAATTTTCGGAAGGTCCGCGCTGGTGAAGGCCGAGACCCGCGGCTTCTCCTTGCGCACGCGGGCCGGGCGCACGGCGTAGCCCGAGACGCCGACGATGCGGCGATCCTCTCCCAGCAGGTACAGCGTCTCGACGGTCTCCTCGGTCAGGCAGACGATGCGTTCGGGCGGGAAACGGCGCATCGATAAGCCTCTGTTGTGCCGCGCTTTCGTTCGACGAACCGGCGTCCACTTCGTCGGAAGGCGCTCACTGCTTGAACCACGTCAGCAGCCCGGCGCCGGGGGCGAGCATGAGGAAGCCCCAGACGAAGGCCGAGAGCCAGTTTGCGATCTGGAACGGGATGCGGTTGACCCCGAAGGAGCCGGCCACCAACGGCACTACGGCGCGGGCCGGGCCGATGAAGCGCCCGATCGCCACCGCGCCCGCGCCCCAACGGCGCAAGAAGTCTTCCGCCTTGTCGGTTATCTCCGGGTAGCGCTTCATCGGCCAGACTTTCTTGACGTCGTCCTTGAAGTAATGGCCGACCTCGTAGGAGACCCAGTCGCCCAGCCCCGCACCGATGCCGGCCCCAATCACCATCGGCCAGAACGGCAGGTCGCTCGATCCGATCAGCGCGCCGATGGCGAGCAGGATGAAGGTCGCGGGCACCAGCAGCGACAGGAAGGCCAGCGATTCGCAGAAGGCGATGGCTCCGGTGACGAGCGGCGCCCAGGCCTTATGCGTCTCCACGAAGGTCAGCACGGTCGTCTTGATCGTCTCGAAGTCCATGCCGTCCCCGGTGCCGCTAGGCTTAAGCGCATCGAAGCCGCAACGCGCGGCGCGCCCATGGGATGCGTCACATCGCGCATCGGGTTACGAAAGCGGTGCAAGACGACACATCCGGAGCGTCATGAAGGTCCTGTCGATCCAGTCGCACGTCGCCTACGGCCATGTCGGCAACGCCTCCGCGGTCTTCCCGATGCAGCGGCTCGGCGTCGAGGTCTGGCCGGTGCACACGGTGCAGTTCTCCAACCACACCGGCTACGGGAAGTGGCGCGGCCGGGTGTTCGACGGGCCGGCCGTCGAGGAGGTGGTGCAGGGCGTGGCCGAGCGGGGCGCCCTGAAACACTGCGACGCGGTGCTCTCCGGCTATATGGGCTCGGCCGATATCGGCACGGCGATCCTGCGGGCGGTCGCCGCCGTGCGGGCGGCCAACCGCGAGGCTTTGTATTGCTGCGATCCGGTGATCGGCGACACCTATGCGGGCGTCTACGTGCGGCCGGGCATCGCCGACTTCATGCGGGATCAGGCGGTGCCGGCGGCCGACATCCTCACGCCGAACCAGTTCGAGCTGGACCTCATCGCCGGGACGCCCACCGACACGCTGGCGGGCGCCAAGGCGGCGGTCGGTGCGGTGCAGGCGCTGGGTCCGCGGGTCGTGCTCGTCACTTCGCTCACCACCGCCGAAACGCCCGCGGACGCCATCGACATGATGGCCGGCGAAGGCGGTTCGTTCTGGCGAGTGCGCACGCCGCGGCTCGACCTCAAGGCGGTGTCCGGTGCGGGCGATGCGGTGGCCGCGCTCTACCTCGTGCATTACTGGCGCACCCGCTCGGCGGCCCTCGCGCTCGGCATGGCGGCGGCCTCGATCCACGGGCTGCTGCGCCGCACGGCGGAGGCCGGCGCCGAGGAACTGCTGACCGTCGAGGCGCAGGAGGAGTTCGTCGCCCCGACCAGCGCCTTCCCGGTCGAGACCGTCTGACAAGGATTTTCGATGCCGAAACGCCGCTTCGCCACCCTCGACGTGTTCACGGACACGGCGCTGGCCGGAAACCCGCTCGCGGTGGTGCTCGACGGCGACGGCCTGGACGCGGCGGCGATGCAGGCCATCGCCCGGGAGTTCAACCTGTCCGAGACGGTGTTCGTGACGGCGCCGAGCGAGGCGCGCCACCGGGCGGCGCTCCGCATCTTCACCCCGGCCCGCGAGCTGCCGTTCGCCGGCCACCCCACCGTCGGGACCGCGGTGCTGCTAGCGCTCCACGACCGCAACGAGAAACCCGGCATCGACGCCCTCGCCTTCGGGCTGGAGGAGCGGATCGGCACCGTCTCCTGCGTGGTCGAGACGGGGGCCGACGGGCGCTCCGGCCGCGCCCGGTTCAAGCTGCCGGTGCTGCCGCGCTATCTCGGCGAGGCCGCGGAGGCCGGGGCACTCGCCGAAGCGCTGGGGCTGTCGCCCTCCAAGATCGGCTTCCACCGCCATCACCCGAGCCGGCACGGGGCGGGCCCGGCCTTCACCTTCGTGCCGCTGGCGAGCCGTGACGCGTTGGACCGGGCGCGGATCGACGAAGCGGGCCTCGCCCGGCTCTTTCCCGAGGAAGCCGACGCACTCTACCTCTACGCCCTCGACCCCGAGGGGATCGGCCGCCAGTATCAGGCTCGGATGTTCGCCCCGCGCCTCGGCGTGCGCGAAGACCCGGCGACGGGGAGCGCGGCGGCGGCCTTCGCGGGGGTGCTGACGCAGTTCGAGCCGCTCGGCGACGGCACCCACGACGTGTTGATCCGCCAGGGCGTCGCCATGGGCCGCCCGAGCGTCATCGATCTGCAGGTGGTCATCTCCGACGGCGCGCTGCGCTCCGTCGAGATCGGTGGAGCCGCCGTGCTGGTCTCCGAAGGGACACTGCATGTCGATTGAGGGCGAGACCCTGCCCGCGCCGGGCTTCTCCCTGACGCCGCTCAGACAGATCGCGGCCCGGCTCGCCCCCTACGACTGGGCCTGGGCCCGCGACAACGCGGAGGCGATCGACCGCAACTGGGCGCGGCGCCTGGAAAAGACGCCGGGCCTGTTCGACGGTCCGGTCTATCTCGCAAGCGGCTGCGCCATCGCGGACGGGGCCTGCGAGGCGGCGTTCTTCGAGGCGCGCTACTCCCGCTTCATCGCCTTCCGCGACGCGGGCGTGCCGGACGCGCTGGTGGCCAACGCCTTCGCGGCGATCGTCCCGCACACCGCCGACGGCGCGGTGGTGCTCGGCGTGATGGGCGCCCACACCGCCAATGCCGGCCAGATCTACTTCCCCTGCGGCACGCCCGACCCCGGCGACCTGCGCGACGGCGAGGTCGTGGACCTCGCTGGAAGCGCCGAGCGCGAGTTCCTGGAAGAGACCGGCCTGTCCCTACCGGAGGGGGCGGCGCAGGACTGGGTGCTGCTGCGCGGCGACGGTCAACTCGCCTTCCTGCGCCCGGTCCGGTTCGATGGCGACGCCGCGGCCTTGACGGCCCGCATCGATGCCCATCGCGGCCACGAGGACGAGCCCGAACTCGCCCACAGCGTCGTTGCCCGCTCGCGGGCCGACATCGACGCGGGCCGGATGCCGGGCTTCGTCCAGGCCTATCTGGCGAGCGTTTTTCCGGAGTGAGACCAGCGCCTTTATCCCACCCATGCCCCTCATCCTGAGGTGCGGAGCGAAGCGGAGCCTCGAAGGAGGGCTCCAGGGATCGCGCGTGTGCGCCTACCGATACCCGTACCGCGCCTTCGCCGCCGCGTGCAGGCGCAGCGCCTCCGCTTCGCGGCCGGCCGCGCAGGCGTCCGCCGCCTTGCCGAGATCGGCGCCGAAGCGCGTGCCGACCGCCTCCGACAGGTCGCCGGTCCGCACGTCGCCCGCGACGATGGATTGCGTCCGGGCGATGATGGGGCCGCAACCGGCGCCGGGCGTCAGGTCGGCGATCACGGCTGCGGGGGCCGCAGCGACGGCCGCGACCGGCGGCGGCGCGCTCGATTGGCAGGCGGTAAGCGACACGCCGAGGGCGGCGAGAACGAGGGCGGAACGGGTCGAGGGCACGGCGGGTCTCCCTGCGGTCGAACGACGAACGGCCGGCATCTCGCGGACAAGCTTGACCGTGAAAGGGTTCTGCGCGTGCGTTCCTTGCGGGTCAATCATCGATAGCGCCCGACCCTCGATCTCCCGATCAGATGGCGTGGACGACTTCGATATGATGTCCGTCGGGATCGCGAAACGACGCGGCGTAGTAGGCGCCGCCGTCGTAGGGCGCCTCGACGCTGGTTGCGCCAAGACTGAGGGCGAGGGCGTAGATCAGATCGACGTGGTCGTCTCCCGTCGCCGAGAAGCTGACCAAGCTGCCATTGCCGATATCGCCCCGATGGCCCTCCGGTTTGCTCTCCACGGTGAATGCGAAGCGGTTCGTTGCATGCCAGGAGACTCGGCGCCCAAACGCATGGGTCTCGCCGAGTCCCAATGCTTCTGCCAGCGGATCGTAAAAGTCCTTGGCCCGCTTCAGGTCGTCGGTCCACAATCGGACCGATAGGGAAACCGGTTCGTTCTCCAGGCGCCGGCGGATGGCGTCACGGTCCGGCAAATCCGCTTCGCTTGGCGGCACGCTCGGGTCGTCGGCTGCGGCGCGGTCCCGTGTCTCCTTATCCATGCCGGCGATCAGCCATCGCAACAACGCTGCCATCCGCTCGGGATGAGCGCCCGCGAACGAACCGCCGTCGCCGGCTTCGATCCGAGCCAGCGTGCCGGCCAGTTCCGCGCGCCGCGCTTCGGTGGTCTTCTTGGCACCCCATGCACCTTCTGGAATGTCGACATCGCTTCCCTCCGGCACCGGTGATCCCTGTCGGCGCCCATCCCGATCGTCACCGGCGACGGATCGGATCGCCGTCATCATCCGTTCAATGCCTGCGCTTGTCACACTCCCCACCAATCGATACATACGCGAACCCTGGTCGCGGGCCCCTTGCCGGCGAGTCAGCCCCTGAGGAGACCGAGCGTGGCCCCTGGCCGCTCCGTGCAGACGATCGACGGCGCCGCTTTCGCGGCCGCGTCGTCCTGCGCGCTCATCCTCGTCGGCCTGCTTCTTAGCCGCCCCTGAGGGCCGTCCGGGCGCGTGCCTGGGCTCTCAGGGGATGCCGCTCGAACCCGGAAACGACAGGCTTATTCCGGCGCCGCTCCTTAACCGAGTCGAGCGCGCCGGCCGCGAGGGAAGACCCATGGCGAACATCACTCCCAAGGACCGCGTCGTCATCTTCGACACGACGCTGCGCGACGGCGAGCAATGCCCCGGCGCCACCATGACGCTCGACGAGAAGCTGGCGGTGGCCGAAGTCCTCGACGGAATGGGCGTCGACATCATCGAGGCGGGCTTCCCCATCGCCTCGAACGGCGATTTCGAGGCCGTGTCCGAGATCGCCCGGCGCACCAAACGCGCAACGATCGCCGGGCTCGCTCGCGCGATTCCCGCCGACATCGCCCGTGCGGGCGAGGCGGTGCGCCACGCGCAGCGGGGCCGCATCCACACCTTCGTCTCGACCTCGGCGATCCACCTCGCCCACCAGATGCGCAAGACGCAGGACGAGGTGATCGAGATCATCCTGAAGACCGTGGCCCAGGCCCGCGACCTCGTCGAGGACGTGGAATGGTCGGCCATGGACGCGACCCGCACCGACATCGATTACCTCTGCCGCTGCGTCGAGGCGGCGATCCGCGCGGGCGCCACCACGATCAACCTGCCCGACACGGTGGGCTACGCGACGCCCCAGGAATACGGCGCGATGTTCCGCTCCGTGCGCGAGCGCGTGCCGGACGCCGACAAGGCGATTTTTTCTGTGCATTGCCACAACGATCTGGGCTTGGCGGTCGCGAACTCGCTCGCGGGGCTGGAGGGCGGCGCGCGCCAGATCGAGTGTACGGTCAACGGCATCGGCGAGCGGGCGGGCAACGCGGCGCTCGAAGAGATCGTCATGGCGATCCGCACGCGGGCCGACGTGATGCCCTACGACACCGGCATCGACACGACGATGCTGACGCGGGCCTCGAAGCTCGTCAGTCACGCGGCGAACTTTCCGGTACAGTACAACAAGGCCATCGTCGGCCGGAACGCCTTCGCCCACGAGAGCGGCATCCATCAGGACGGCATGCTCAAGCATTCCGAGACCTATGAGATCATGACACCGGCCTCCGTCGGGCTCGCCAAGACCTCGCTGGTGATGGGCAAGCATTCGGGCCGGGCCGCGTTCAAGTCCAAGCTGTCGGAACTCGGCATCTCGCTGTCCGACAACCAGATGCAGGACGTGTTCGAGCGGTTCAAGGATCTGGCCGACCGCAAAAAGCACGTCTACGATGAGGACATCGAGGCGCTGGTCGATCAGAACCTCGCGACCGCCCACGACCGGATCAAGCTGGTCTCGCTGTCGGTGATCGCGGGCACGCGCGGGCCGCAGCGCGCGACGATGAAGATCGAGATGGACGGGCGCACCTTCACGGAAGAGGCCGACGGCAACGGGCCGGTGGACGCGGTGTTCAACGCCATCCACGCGATGGTGCCGCACGACACCACGCTCGAACTCTATCAGGTCCACGCCGTGACCGAGGGGACCGACGCGCAAGCCGAGGTCTCGGTGCGATTGAAGGCCGGCGAGCGCTCGGTGACGGCCCGCGGCGCCGACCCGGACACGCTGGTCGCCTCGGCCAAGGCGTACCTCTCGGCGCTGAACAAGCTCTCGGCGGCCTCCGTCCGGCTGCACGCGCAGCACGCCGCGGTGGTGTGATCTCCTCGGCGTGATCCCACCCTCTCCCTCATCCTGAGGTGCTCAGCCAACGGCTGAGCCTCGAAGGAGGGCTCCAGGGATCGCTGTGACTACTGGAGGCCTCCTTCGAGGCTCCGCTTCGCTTCGCACCTCAGGATGAGGGTGTGTCTTGGAGGATCGGCCCAGCGGCCGATCCGGCTCGAACAGTCGATCAGCAAAAATGCCCGCCTATCGCTCCCGCACCACCACCCACGGCCGCAACATGGCCGGCGCCCGCGGCCTGTGGCGGGCCACCGGCATGAAGGATTCGGATTTCGGCAAGCCGATCATCGCGGTGGTGAACTCGTTCACGCAGTTCGTGCCCGGCCACGTCCACCTGAAGGACCTCGGCCAGCTCGTCGCCCGCGAGATCGAGCATGCGGGGGGAGTCGCGAAGGAATTCAACACCATCGCGGTCGATGACGGCATCGCCATGGGCCATGACGGGATGCTGTATTCGCTGCCGTCCCGCGAACTCATCGCCGATTCGGTCGAGTACATGGTCAACGCGCATTGCGCCGACGCCATGGTCTGCATCTCGAATTGCGACAAGATCACCCCAGGCATGCTGATGGCGGCGCTCCGCCTCAACATCCCGGCGGTGTTCGTCTCCGGCGGACCGATGGAGGCCGGCAAGGTCGTGATGAACGGCATCACCCGCAAGTTCGACCTCGTGGACGCCATGGTGGCGGCGGCCGACGACCGGGTATCGGACGAGGACGTCGCGATCATCGAGCGCTCGGCCTGCCCGACCTGCGGCTCGTGTTCGGGGATGTTCACGGCCAATTCGATGAACTGCCTGACGGAAGCGCTCGGCCTGTCCTTGCCCGGCAACGGCTCGACGCTGGCGACGCATGCCGACCGCAAGCGGCTGTTCGTGGAAGCCGGGCACCTGATCGTCGATCTCGCCCGCCGTTACTACGAGCAGGACGATGCCGGCGTGCTGCCGCGCTCGGTCGCTAGCTTTGCCGCGTTCGAGAACGCGATGACGCTCGACATCGCCATGGGCGGCTCGACCAACACGGTGCTGCATCTGCTCGCCGCCGCGCACGAGGGCGAGGTGCCGTTCACCATGGCGGACATCGACCGGCTGTCGCGGCGCGTGCCGGTGCTGTGCAAGGTCGCCCCGGCGGTGGCCGACGTCCACATGGAGGACGTGCACCGGGCCGGCGGTATCATGGCGATCCTGGGCGAACTCGACCGCGCCGGCCTGATCGACCGCAGCGTCGGCAACGTGAGCGCGGGCACGCTGGGCGAAGCCCTCGACCGCTGGGACGTGACCGTGACCCGCAGCGAATCGGTCCAAACATTCTTCCGCGCGGCGCCGGGCGGCGTGCCGACGCAGGTCGCTTTCAGCCAGGATTCGCGCTGGGACGACCTCGACCTCGACCGCGAGGGCGGCGTGATCCGCGACGGGGCGCACGCCTACTCGCAGGACGGCGGACTCGCCGTGCTCTACGGCAACCTCGCGGAGGACGGCTGCATCGTGAAGACGGCGGGCGTGGACGCCTCGATCCTCACCTTCACCGGCACCGCCCACGTGTTCGAGAGTCAGGACGCCTCGGTGGACGCCATCCTCAACGGGCGCGTGAAGGCCGGCGAGGTGGTGCTGATCCGCTACGAGGGCCCCCGCGGCGGGCCGGGCATGCAGGAGATGCTGTATCCGACGAGCTACCTAAAATCGAAGGGCCTCGGGAAGGCCTGCGCGCTGGTCACCGACGGACGCTTCTCCGGCGGCTCGTCGGGCCTCTCCATCGGCCACGTCTCGCCGGAGGCGGCCGAGGGCGGGTTGATCGGGCTCGTCGAGCAGGGCGACCGGATCGAGATCGACATCCCGAACCGGCGCATCCATCTCGCCGTGGACGAGGCGGTGCTGGCCGAGCGCCGCGCGGTGCGCGAGAAGGACGGCTGGAAGCCGGCGGCGCCGCGCAAGCGCAAGGTGAGCACGGCCTTGCGGGCCTATGCGATGCTGGCGACGAGCGCGGCGAAGGGGGCCGTGCGGCGGCTCGAGGAGTGATCCGCCGAGGCCAGACTCAGGCCGCCCGATCGAGTCGGGCCGCGCTGGGCTCGGTCACCTCATCCGTATGCACCTCGAACTGCACCAGCCGCGCCGAGCCGAAGCTGGTCGAGATCGCGCAATCGGTGGCGTCGCGGCCGCGCGCCATGACGATGCGGCCGATGCGGGGCGTGTTGTGGCGAGCGTCGAACGTGTACCAGCGGCCGTCGAGATACACCTCGAACCACGCGGAGAAATCCATCGGGTCCGGCACGGCCGGAACGCCGATGTCGCCGAGATAGCCGGTGCAGTAGCGCGCCGGGACGTTCATGCAGCGGCAGAACGCGATGGCGAGATGGGCGAAGTCGCGGCAGACGCCGACCTGCTGGGTGTAGCCGTCGAAGGCCGTGCGGGTGGCGTCCGCCAGCTGGTAGTCGAAGCGGATGCGCGCGTGGACGTAGTCGACGATCGCCTGAACCCGCGCCCAGCCTTCCGGCGTGTGGCCGAAGAGCTGCCACGCGGTGGCGCAGAGCCGATCGGTGTCGCAGTAGCGGCTGCCGAGCAGGAACGGCATCACGTCGTCGGGCAGCTCGTGAATCGGGATTTGGTGCGCGTCCGGCACCACCGGGTCGGGCCGGCCTGAATCGTCCACGAGGAAATCGGCCGAAAGCGCGATCCGGCCCGCGGGCGCGAGAATGCGGGTGACGACGTTGCCGAACGCGTCGAGCGACTGGCGCTGCGGCACCTGCGGATCGATTCGGATGGTCTCGGGGCTGCGCAGATCCATCTGGCGCGACGGATGAACGTTCAGGAGGAACGACATCGGCGTCGGAGCGAGGGTCTCGAAAGTGATGTCGTAGCCGGTGCGGATCAGCATGACCGTGCCTTGAAATGAAAGCTGTGGCGCGGAGATCGACGATTGGTCGAGCCCGGGGGCCGCTCTGAGACCTCGCCAGAAAGTCGGATCGCACCGCGCCGTTCCGATCCACCGTGCACAAATGTTGCGCAGTGCAACCCGTCGGCCGCGCGCAAGGCGCGCATTGCTGGTGCAGCGCAGCACGCGGTATGGGTAGGTCCATGTGGACCGCCCTCTGGAACCGCCTCGCCCAACCGGGCCATTTCCTGCGCTGGTCGGGCGCGACCCTGCCCTGGCTCGCCGGGCTGTCGGCCGTGCTGCTCGCTTTCGGCCTGTACCTGACCTTCTTCACCGTGCCGCCGGACTACCAGCAGGGCGACACGGTGCGGATCATGTACATCCACGTGCCGGCCGCCGTGCTCGGCATGGGCTTCTACGGGGCGATGGCGCTCTCGGCGATCGGCTCGCTGGTCTGGCGCCATCCGCTCGCCGACGTGTCGCAGCGCGCCGCCGCGCCGATCGGGGCCGCCTTCACCCTGATCTGCCTCGTCACCGGCTCGCTCTGGGGCAAGCCGATGTGGGGCACCTATTGGGTGTGGGACGCGCGGCTGACCTCGATGCTGGTGCTGTTCCTGCTCTATTGCGGCATCATCGCCCTGTGGCGCACCATCGAGGACCCGAGCCGGGCGGCCCGCGCGGTCTCGATCCTGACGCTCGTCGGCGCGGTGAACCTGCCGATCATCAAGTTCTCGGTGAACTGGTGGTCGACGCTGCATCAGCCGGCCTCGATCCTGCGCATGGGTGGGCCGACGCTGCATTCCTCCATGCTGTATCCGCTGCTGGAAATGATCCTGGCGATGACGCTGCTCGGCGTGACGCTGCATCTCCAGGCGATGCGCACCGAAATCTACCGCCGCCGGGTGCGCAGCCTGCTGATCCGGCAGGCCGAGCGGCTCGATGCGGGGGCGCAGGCGCCCGTCGCCCGCGCCGCGGCTGCGCTCCCCGTGGGCCAGGCGATCTGAGGGACGGAGCCCATGGAGTTCGGACCCTACACCCCGTTCATCGCGGGCGCCTTCGGCTTCACCGCCCTGGTGCTCGGCGCGCTGATCCTCCACGGCTGGCGCGACGGTCGGGCGCAGAAGCGGGCGCTCGCCGAATTGCAGGGTGAGCAACCATGAGTACGACCCCGACCCTTGAGCGCCCCCGGCGCTCGTTCCTCGTCCTGTTGCCGGTCGTCGTCTTCGCGGTGCTGGCGGTGATCTTCTTCGTGCGCCTGCGCTCGGGCGCCGACCCGGCCGCCCTGCCCTCGGCGCTGATCGGCAAGCCGGTGCCGGCCTTCGCGCTCGGCCCCGTGACGGGCCTGCAGGCCAACGGCCAGCCGGTGCCGGGGCTGGCGAGCACCGACCTGAAGGGTCAGGTGACGGTGCTCAACGTCTTCGCCTCGTGGTGCGCCCCCTGCCAGATCGAGCACCCGATGCTGATGCGGCTGGCCCAGGAGCCGGGCATCCGCCTCGTCGGCATCGACTACAAGGACCCCGGCGACGCCGGCCGGCGCTGGCTGGAGCGCCACGGCCTGCCGTTCGCCGCCGTCGGCGCCGACGCGACCGGGCGGGCCGGGATCGATCTCGGCGTCTACGGCGTACCCGAGACCTTCATCATCGGCCCCGACGGCACCATCCGCGACAAGCTCGTCGGCATCCTGACGCCGGAGAATTATTCCAATGTACTGGAGCGCATCCGCGCCGCTGGCAAACCGGCCCCCGTGACGAACTGACCGGGCGGCCCGGCGGGCGCTTGGAACCGAGGCGCCAGGGGCGTATTGCACCCACAGCGTCAGCTTGTAACCGTTCCATGGGACGAGCCACGCCACGGTTTCAACAAGCTATAGAAGCGCCATGCGGATCGGGCTGTTCGTCCCCTGCTACGTCGATGCGTTCGAGCCGGAGGTCGGCATCGCGACGCTGGAACTGCTGGAGCGGTTCGGCCTCGACGTCGAATATCCGTTCGACCAGACCTGCTGCGGCCAGCCTATGACCAACACCGGTTGCCACGCCGAGGCCGCCGCCACCGAGGCCCTGTTCGTCAAGAACTTTTCCGGGTTCGACTACGTCGTCGCCCCGTCGGGCTCCTGCGTGCATCAGGTGCGCGAGCACCTCACCGCCATCCCGCAGACCGACGAGGTGAAGGCGGTACGTTCGAAGACCTTCGAGCTGGTTGAGTTCCTGCACGACGTGATGAAGATCGAGGAACTGCCCTGGGCGGCCTTCCCGCACCGGGTCGCCTACCACTCGAACTGCAACGCTTTGCGCGGCATCGGCCATGCCCGGCCCAGCGAGCTGAACCGGCCGTACTTCTCCAAGCCCCTCAACCTCCTGAAGAAGGTGAAAGGCATCGAGATCGTCGATCTGGCGCGGCCCGACGAGTGCTGCGGCTTCGGCGGCACCTTCTCGGTGTTCGAGCCCGCGGTCTCGGCCAAGATGGGCTACGACAAGGTGACGGATCAGGCCCGCGCTGGGGCCGACTACGTCGTCTCGGCCGATTCCTCCTGCCTGATGCATCAGAAGGGCTGCGCCGAGCGCCTCGGCGTGCCGCTGAAATACATCCACATCGCCCAGGTGCTGAACGGAGCCGCGGCATGAGCGAGGAGCTTCAATCCCGCGAGCGCGAGGGCGTGATCCACCCGGAGGTGCGCGCCCGGAGCGACGAGAGCGAGCGCGGCCCCGACGGCCAGCGCCTCCAGCACGCGGAAGCCGCTTCGAAGCCGATCCGCGCCGACGCCCCCCGCGAGCCGCAGCCCCGCGGCGCCAAGGTGAAGGGCAACCGCCCGATCGATCAGGCCGAGGCCGCCGAGCGCTTCCTCGCCGCGCCGCTGCACCAGAAGGCCCATGACGAGCGCCTCTGGGACGTGCGCAAGAAGCGCGACACCGCCGCCCACGGCATCCCCGAATGGGAGGAGCTGCGCGAGATCGCCTCGCAGATCAAGGCGCACACCCTCACCCATCTCGACACCTACCTCGAACAGTTCGAGGCGGCAGCCAAGGCGAACGGCGTCCACGTCCACTGGGCCGAGGACGGGGCGGCGCACAACCGCATCGTCCTCGACATCCTGCAAAAACACGGCGCGAAGTCGCTCGTGAAGTCGAAGTCGATGCTGACCGAGGAGTGTGGCTTCCGCCACTTCATGGCGGCCAACGGCATCGACATCATCGAGACCGATCTCGGCGAGCGCATCCAGCAGCTCGACGACGAGGAGCCGAGCCACGTCGTCATGCCCGCCGTCCACAAGACGCGGCTCGACGTGGCCGACGTGTTCGCCCGTACGCTCGGCACCGACCCGGACAACGACGACGCTCACTACCTCGCCGAGAGCCAGCGCGAGACGACGCGCCCGCTGATCCTCAAGGCCGATGCGGGGCTGACCGGCTGCAACTTCGCCATCGCCGAGACCGGCACGGTGGTCACCTGCACCAACGAGGGCAACGCCGACCTCTCGGGCAACGTGCCGCCGCTGCAGATCCACTCGATCGGCATCGAGAAGATCGTCCCCAAGGTCGAACATCTCGGCGTGTTCATCCGCCTGCTGTCGCGCTCCGCGCTCGGCTCGCCGATCACGCAGTACACCTCGCATTTCCGGGGCCCGCGGCCAGGGACCGAGATGCACATGGTGCTGGTCGACAACGGCCGCTCCGAGCGGCTCGGGATGGAGGAGTTCTGGACCTCGCTCAAATGCATCCGCTGCGGCGCCTGCATGAACACCTGCCCGGTCTACCGGCGCAGCGGCGGCCTCTCCTACGGCGCGACTTATTCCGGCCCGATCGGGCTCATCATCGATCCGACCTTCAACAAGCGCAAATACTCGACCCTGCCGTTCTCCTCGACCATGAACGGCTCCTGCACCAACGTCTGCCCGGTCAAGATCAACATCCATGAGCAGATCTTTGCGTGGCGCAAGGTGCTGGCCGAGGAGCACCAGATCCCGCTGCTGAAGCAGGGCATGATGAAGGCCGCGGGCGCGGTGCTGAGCCGCCCCGCCGCCTACCGCGCCGCGATCGGGGCCGCCGATTCGGCGCTGCGCGTCCTGCCGCGCTTCGCCGTCTACAACCCGGCCAACACCTGGGGGAAGAAGCGCGAGATGCCCCACGCCCCACGCCAGAGTTTCCACGCGTGGTACCGGCAGAACCGCATGAACAAGGATGGGCAATCGTGAGCGCCCGCGAGGCCATTTTCGCCCGGCTCAAGGCCAACCGGCCGGCGGGCGATTACCCGCTGCCCGCGGTCCCGGATTTCGCTCCCCTCGTCGGCGACGATCTCGTGGCCGAGTTCGCCGAGCGGCTGGCCCGGATGGGCGGCCGCGTCGAGCGCGCCGGCAGCCCCGCCGACCCGTTCGCCCCCGTGCGCTCGCGGCTCGCGGGCGCGGCGGTGATCGCCTCCGCCGTCCCGGAATTCACCGGCAACCGCGATCTCCGGGCGGCGCAGCGCCCGCAGGACATGGCCGACGTGGACGTGGCGATTGTGCGCGCACGCTTCGGCGTCGCCGAGACCGGCTCGGTGCTGTTCACGCAAGACGACCTGATCGTGAACGCGGTCGCCTACCTCGCCCAGCACCTGATCGTGCTGCTCGATCCCGCCGATCTCCTGACCAATATTCAGGCGGCCTATCGACGCCCGGAATTCGGGCGATCCGCCTACGCCGTGCTCCATACCGGGCCGTCCGCGACCGCCGACATCGAGGGCGTGTTGATCCACGGGGCACAGGGCGTGCGCTCGCTCACCGTGCTTCTGTTGCAGCGCAAAATTCAGGCAGCGTGAAAGCGGAGCCGTAGAGGTTTCCGGACGTTTGCGACGAAACGCCTCCGGCCACGGAGGAACCTTCGTCCAACGAACCCGGAGCCCCCCGTGCGCTTCAAGCTCGGCTGCAGCCTCGCCTACGAGGTCAAGACGCCCACAACCTTCATCTTCAACGTGGAGGTCGCCCACCTGAAGAGCCTCGCGGTGATGAGTGAGACCCTGACGCTCGCGCCCGACCTGTCCCGCCGCACCTACGTCACGCCCGATCTCAAGAATCGCTATCTCGGCGTCAACGTCGCGCCCGGCCCGTTCTCGCTGGAATACAACGCCGAGGTCGAACTGACGGTCTTGCGGGCCGACCCCGAGACGATCCGCGAGACGCCGGTCTCGGAGCTGCCGCTCGACATCCTGCCGTTCCTGCTGCCGAGCCGCTTCGTCTCCTCCGACCGGCTCGCGCCGTTCGCGCAGGCCGAGTTCGGGCACCTGCCCAAGGGGCACCAGCGCGTCAACGCGATCTGCAACTGGATTCACGACCACATCGCCTATCAGCGCGGCGCCAGCGACGGCGAGACCACCGCCGACGAGAGCCTGCTGAAGCGGGCGGGCGTGTGCCGCGATTTCGCCCATCTCGGCACCGCCTTCTGCCGCGCGCTCGGCATCCCGGCCCGGTTCGTGAGCTGCTACGCCTACGGCCTCGTGCCGCGCGACTTCCACGCCGTGTTCGAGGCCTATCTCGACGGACGCTGGTGGCTGTTCGACGCCACGCGCCAAGCCCATCTCGACGGGCTGGTCCGCATCGGCATCGGCCGCGACGCCGCCGAGATCGCGTTCTCGACGCCCTACGGCGAGATGGAGTCGACAGGCATGGAGATCCGCATCGACCGCGCCGACGGTGGTCCGGAGCCCCCCGAGCGCACGGTCGATGCGATCTCGACGGAGGAGCCGGCGCCCCATGCCGGGGCGGCGTAACCGCCACCTCGACATCTCCCCCGATCCTTGCATCCTGTGATCAGAGGCAGGAGCGACACCGGATGCCCTATCGCCATACCGTCGGCCCACGCACCCACGTCTTCGCCGATCTGGCGACCCTGATGGCGAAGGCGACGCCGATCCGCTCCGGCGATTGCCTCGCCGGCATCGCCGCCGAATCGGCCGAGGAGAACATGGCGGCGCGCTGGTGCCTTGCCGAGGTGCCGCTGAAGGACATCCTGGCCCGGCCGCTGATCGGTTACGAGGACGACGACGTCACCCGCCTGATCCTCGACGACCACGACGAGGCGGCGTTCTCCGAGATCACCTCTCTCACCGTCGGCGATTTCCGCGAGTTCCTGCTCACCGCATCGTCGGAGACGCTGGCCCGCATCGCGCCGGGGGTGACGCCGGAGATCGCGGCGGCGGTCTCGAAGATCATGCGTAACCAGGACCTGATCTTGGTCGCCCGCAAGTGCCGCGTGGTGACGAAGTTCCGCAACACCATCGGCCTGCCCGGCACGCTCGCCGTACGGCTCCAGCCCAACCACCCGACCGACGACCTCGCGGGCGTCACCGCCTCGATCCTCGACGGGCTGTCCTACGGCTGCGGCGACGCGGTGATCGGCATCAATCCGGTCTCCGATTCGATCCAGACCATGGCCGGCCTGCTGCGGCTGTTCGACGGGATCATCGCGCGGCTCGAAATCCCGACTCAGGCCTGCGTCCTCACCCACGTCACGACGACGCTCGACGCGATGAACCGGGGGCTGCCGGTCGATCTCGTGTTCCAGTCCATCGCCGGCACGCAGCGGGCCAATGCCAGCTTCGGCGTCACCCTGCCGATCCTGCAGGAGGCGCACGAGGCCGCGCTTGCTTTGAAGCGCGGCACGCTCGGCGACAACGTGATGTATTTCGAGACCGGCCAGGGCTCGGCGCTCTCGGCCGACGCTCATCACGGCATCGACCAGCAGACGCTGGAGGCCCGAGCCTACGCCGTCGCCCGGCGCTACCGGCCGCTGCTGGTCAATACGGTGGTGGGATTCATCGGGCCCGAATACCTCTACAACGGCAAGGAGATCATCCGGGCCGGGCTGGAAGATCATTTCTGCGGCAAGCTCATGGGCGTGCCGCTCGGCGTCGATGTCTGCTACACCAACCACGCCGAGGCCGATCAGGACGACATGGACACCCTGCTGACGCTTCTGGGCGCGGCTGGCTGCACCTACGTGATGGGCATTCCCGGCGCCGACGACGTGATGCTGAACTACCAGTCCACCTCGTTCCACGACCAGCTCTACATCCGCGAGGTGCTGGGGCTGAAGCGGGCGCCGGAATTCGAGGAATGGCTCGCCCGCATCGGCCTCACCGATTCCGCCGGCACGCTGCTCCCCGGCGGGGCCGCCGCCCGCCTGCTCACCGCCGCGCCGGACCTCGCCGCATGAGCGAACCCGACGACCTCTGGCAGCGCCTCGCCGGGCTGACCCCGGCCCGAATCGGCCTCGGGCGGGCCGGCGCCGGCTTGCCGACCCGCGAGGTGCTGAAGTTCGGCCTCGCCCACGCCCAGGCCCGCGACGCCGTCCACACGCCGCTGGACGCCGCACAGGTCGCCGCCGAGATCGAGGCGTTGGGGTTCGCCACCGTGACGGTCGCCTCCCGTGCCGAGGACCGTGCCACCTATCTGCGCCGCCCCGATTACGGCCGCCGCCTCTCGCCCGAGAGCCACGCGGCCCTCGCCGAGGCCGCGGGCGAGCCGGTTGACTTGGCCCTCGTCGTCGCCGACGGCCTCTCGGCCCGCGCGGTCCACGAGGGCGCGGCGGCGATGCTTAAGGCGTTCCAGCCGCATGCGGAAAAAGCCGGCTGGCGCCTCGCTCCGGTGACCATCGCCGCCCAAGCCCGCGTCGCGCTCGGCGACGAGGCCGGCGAAGCGCTCAAGGCCCGCGCGGTCGCGGTGCTGATCGGCGAGCGCCCCGGCCTTTCCTCCCCCGACAGCCTCGGCCTCTACGTCACCTTCGAACCCAGACCCGGCCGCTCGGACGCGGAGCGCAACTGCATCTCGAACGTGCGTCCGGCCGGGCTCTCGCACGAGTTGGCCGCGTTCAAGCTGAACTGGCTGCTGACCCAGGCCTTCTCCCGCGGGCTGACGGGCGTGAACCTCAAGGACGAGAGCGACCGGCTGATCGAGGCGGCGGACTCGCCCGAGGCCCTGGCGCCACCCGCTTGATGCGTCAGCCCGGCGCGAGGCCGAGGATCGAGCCGAGCGGCACGATCAGCGTGGCGCCGACGTAGAACCCGTCCTTGGAGCGATTCGGCGTGAACGGGTTCCAGTAGGAATTGCCGTTGACGAGGTACTGCACCACCGGCTCGAAGAAGACGCCCTTGCCGAGCGCCAGATGGGCGTTGGCCTCGAACACGAGCTTGTCCCGAGGATAGGCGCCGCCCGGCCCGCCGGAAATCGAATTGGCGTCGCCGAGGAAGCGCGCGTAGTCGGGGGCGATGCGCTGCCAATTCACCTTGATGCCGTACCGGTCGAGCGGACGGCTCTGGTCGGGCGCCTGCAAAGTTAGACCGGCAAACGCGTTCCAGCGGATCGGGATCGTCGGATCGGGCGCATAGGCGAGGCTGGTATAGGCCTGGAGCGAGGTTGGGTTCGGGTTGTTGGCGTCCGCACCATGGTCGGCGCGCCAGACCACCTGCGAGCCGGTCAGGATGACGCCGGAGGTGCCCGCGCGCTGCAGCACCGGCTCGCCGGGGTTCAGCCCCTTCGAGCGCCCGGACACCGTCCGAACGTTGTCTTCGTGGTCGGCGGTGTTGACGAAGCCGGTCAGGGCCACGCGGCTCGGATAGGGATCGGTCGCGAAGGTGGTCGTGCGGCCGATCTCGGCGAGCGTCACGACGCCGTTCAGCGGCTCGTGTCCGAAATCCCAGCCGGAGGAGAAGTTGGCTCGCGCCGTCACCGCGAAGGCGCCGGCCTGGATGTAGCTCTCGGGGGTGATCTTGTAGGTGGCGTTGGCGCCCCAGACGCCGTAGAGCGGCGAGGTCAGACCGGCATTGATCTGCAGGATGTCTTGGAAGCAGCTCGCCGCCGACTGGCAGGGCGGCAGCGCGTAGTACCGGTTCGGATGCGTGCGTCCGACCTCGATGGAAAGGCGGTCGTCGAGAAGCCGCTGCTCGTAGGTCAGCACTGAAAGGCGGGCGGAATCGCGGTTGAAGGTCGGCTGGTAGCCCACCGTGGTGTCGCCGACATCGCCATCCATGTTGCGGTTGTTGAAGCGGAAGCCGAACACCGTCTGGGTGATGTGGAACCAGCCGCCGGGAATGCCGGCGAGCCGGTCGAGGTCGGCGTCGAGGCTGAGCAGGAAGTAGGCCGAGTTCGAGAGCTGGCCGGGGCGCAGGCCCGCGCTCGGGTTCGAGAAGAAGAACTCGTAGACGTTCACGTCGAAGCTGAGCCCGGCGGCCGCCAGCGAGGCGGCGGTGGGCGCGAGCGGCCCGTGCCACTTCACGCTGCCGTCCGGCGCGACGCCGATCGCCCCCGCATCGGTTCGAGGCCCGGCCTCGCCGGTGAAGGTCTCGACCGCGCTCGGCGACTGGGCGGAGGCGGGGGCCGCTGCGAGGCAAAGGGCGAGCACCGTAGCGGCGAATCGAACCCGGAGGGCGGGAGCAGGCGAGGCATGCGTCATCGACACGGGTCTCCGGCGACCGGGCGCGGTCGAGCGACCGGCCGGCCTGGATGCGCGGTGGTGAGCGAAGGCGGTGATGGAGTTGTGCAGCCGCGGAAGGGTTGCGGCCGCATCGATCGTCCGACGAGGAACGGAAGTCCGCCGCCTTACGATTGATGATGTTTGTTATCCTTTAGATGAACACGGCATCGGTCAATGAAATCGATTTCTGTATTTCAGATGTCTTGCGAAAATCCATTTCGCCGCAAGCTTGGCCCGTAGAACGATGTCGACCGACCGCGTGGGCTCGCCGCTTCGGCACCGTGGGGAGGGAGCGCGGCGGAGGCTTGCCCAAGCGTGGCTGTTGCGGGCCCGACACACCGCGAAACCAACCAGACTTTGCCTTGGGGAGCGCCTTCGAGCGCCGCAATCCCACCATAAACCGGGACGACTTCGGGGTCGCGGTAAATGCTGTCGCTCCAACGCTTTATCGCGGAGTTTCGAGGGTGTCGAAAGACGCTTTCGCGGGTCCCCCGTCCGGGGGTTCCGCGGCCTCGGATGCGTAGCAGGGCCGGGGCACGAGATCAGCGATGGACGCGCGTCAGACCGACAAGTCGAAGCTGCCGAGCCGGCACGTGACGGAGGGGCCCGAGCGGGCGCCGCACCGCTCGTATCTCTACGCCATGGGCCTGACCACCGAGCAGATCCACCAGCCGCTCGTCGGCGTGGCCTCCTGCTGGAACGAGGCGGCCCCCTGCAACATCTCGCTGATGCGCCAGGCGCAGGCGGTGAAGAAGGGCGTGGCCGCCGCCAAGGGCACCCCGCGCGAGTTCTGCACCATCACGGTCACCGACGGCATCGCCATGGGCCACAGCGGCATGCGCGCCTCGCTGCCCTCGCGCGAGGTCATCGCCGATTCGGTCGAGCTGACGATCCGCGGCCATTCCTACGACGCGCTCGTCGGGCTGGCCGGCTGCGACAAGTCGCTGCCCGGCATGATGATGGCCATGGTGCGCCTCAACGTGCCGTCGATCTTCATCTACGGCGGCTCGATTCTGCCCGGCTCGTTCCGCGGCCGCCCGGTCACCGTGCAGGACCTGTTCGAGGCGGTCGGCAAGGTCGCCGTCGGCGACATGAGCCTGGACGACCTCGACGAGCTGGAGCGGGTCGCCTGCCCTTCGGCGGGCGCCTGCGGCGCGCAATTCACCGCGAACACCATGGCGACCGTCTCGGAGGCCATCGGCCTCGCCCTGCCCTACTCCGCCGGCGCCCCGGCTCCGTACGAAATCCGCGATCAATTCTGCGCCGCGGCGGGCGAGAAGGTCATGGAGCTGATCGCAAAGAACATCCGCCCGCGCGACATCGTCACCCGCAAGGCGCTGGAGAACGCCGCCGCGACGGTGGCGGCCTCGGGCGGCTCGACCAACGCGGCTTTGCACCTGCCGGCGATCGCGCATGAATGCGGCATCGAGTTCACGCTGTTCGACGTGGCCGAGATCTTCCGCAAGACGCCGTACATTGCCGACCTGAAGCCCGGCGGGCGCTACGTGGCGAAGGACATGTTCGAGGTCGGCGGCATCCCGCTGCTGATGAAGACCCTGCTCGACCACGGCTACCTGCACGGCGACTGCCTCACCGTGACCGGCCGGACGATTGCGGAAAATCTCGCCAAGGTGGCCTGGAACCCCGATCAGGACGTGGTCTTCCCGGCCGATCGGCCGATCACCGTCACCGGCGGCGTGGTGGGTCTCAAGGGCAACCTCGCCCCCGAGGGTGCCATCGTGAAGGTCGCGGGCATGCCGGCCTCGAGCCAAGTCTTCACCGGGCCTGCCCGCGTGTTCGACGGCGAGGAAGCCTGCTTCGAAGCCGTGCAGAACCGCACCTACAAACCGGGCGAGGTTCTGGTCATCCGCTACGAGGGCCCGAAGGGGGGCCCCGGCATGCGCGAGATGCTCTCGACCACCGCGGCTCTCTACGGCCAGGGCATGGGCGACAAGGTGGCGCTCATCACCGACGGGCGCTTCTCCGGCGCGACCCGCGGCTTCTGCGTCGGCCATGTCGGCCCCGAGGCCGCCATCGGCGGGCCGATCGGCCTGCTGCGCGACGGCGACATGATCACGCTCGACGCCATCGAGGGCACCCTCGACGTGGCGCTCTCGGACGAGGAGCTGGCCCAGCGCCGCTCGGAATGGACGCCGCGGGGCAACACCGCGACCTCCGGCTATCTCTGGAAATACGCGCAGACCGTGGGTCCCGCGGTCAACGGCGCCGTCACGCATCCGGGCGGTGCGAAGGAGACGCACACCTATGCCGATGTCTAGAACCGTCCCTTTCCGGCCCATGCGGCCGGCCGGGGTCGATCTGGATCGGCTCCGGACCGGCCTGCTGGCCGCATTCCTGGGCGCTTGCCTGGCGGTCGCCGCCGTCGATCCCGGCACCGCCCTCGACGCCACCGCCCGCACCCCCGTGCCCGAAAAGGGTTTTCGCTCGGGTCGTGACGCACTCCGCTCGGGCGTGCGCGACTACAACGCGGGCGACAAGCAGGGCGCCGTGCGCGCGCTCGAATACGCCGCCGACCAGGGCCAGACCCTGGCGCTGTGGAAGCTCGGCCGCATGTACGCGGCCGGCGACGGCGTGCCCCAGGACGACCTCAAGGCGTTCGAGTACTTCTCGCGCATCGCCGACGACACCACCGACGACGCGCCCGACACACCGAATTCCGGCGTGCTGGCGAGCGCCTTCAACGCGCTGGGCACCTACTTCCTTGAGGGGATCAAGGGCACCTACGTGCGCCCGAACGCCGAGCGCGCCTACGAGATGTTCAACTACGCGGCGTCCTACTTCGGCGACCCCAACGCACAGTACAACCTCGCCCGGCTCTACCTCGAAGGGACCGGCGTGGAACAGGACCCGCGCAAGGCCGCGCGCTGGTTCAACCTCGCCGCCGAGAAGGGCCATCGCCCGGCCCAGGCGCTGCTCGGCGACCTTCTGGTCAACGGCACCGGCATGCCGCGCCAGACGGTGAAGGGCCTGAGCTGGTTGGCACTCGCGCGGGCCGGGGCGCAGGGCGCGCCGGACGCCTGGATCGTCGATCTGTACGACAAGGCCTGGGCCTCCGCGAGCGAGGCCGACCGGGCCGACGCGATGGCCCAGGCGCAGACGCTCTCGACGGGCTCGACCCGGCGGCGGCGCTGATCCTTGCCTGAACCGGCATGAGCCGGTTTAGGCTGATCACGGCGTGACCGGGAAGACACAGCCATGGGGATCGGCGCGACGTTCGCAACCATTCGTCCGGCCCGATGGTTCCAGCGGTATGCCGTCATCTGTATCGGCACGGCCCCGCACGGTAGCTTGGCGCCATGGTGAATGCGTATCCCAAGGCCGACCCGGCGCTGGAACGGACCGCCGCGCTGCTGGCGGACGCCCGCTCCGCCGACGAGGTGGTCGAGATCCTGCGGCTGACCGCCCGGCGGATCGCCGGCTCCGACGGCATCGCCGTCGTCCTGCGCGACGGGCGATCCTGCTTCTACGCCGCAGAGGACGCGATCGAGCCGCTCTGGCGCGGCTGCCGCTTCCCCCTCGACGCCTGCGTCTCGGGCTGGGCGATGCTCAACGATGAGACCGTCGTGATCCCGGATATCGGCATCGATCCCCGCGTGCCGCAGCCCGCCTACGCCAACAAGGCGATCTGCAGCCTCGCCATGGTGCCGATCGGCACGCCCGAGCCGGTGGCGGCGCTGGGCGCCTACTGGTGCGCCATGGTGCTGCTCGACCCGACGACGCTGACGCGGATCGAGACGCTGGCCCGGCAGGCCGGGGAGGCCTTGGCGCGGGTGCGGGGCGAAGCGTTGGCCGCGGCCGGTGCCGGGCGGTCGTTGCAGCCGGAAGCGGCTTCGTAGCGAGGACGCCCACCGGGCTCCGCGTCGCACCGTCATTGCGAAGCAACGCCGAAGCAATCCAGGGCGCGACCTCCCCGGAAAGATCGAATTCAGCCGACAATCGGCAGCAGCCGCGCGGACTTTCGAGAATCTGCGGAGCGCTGGATTGATACGGCTTCCCCCTCGCAACGATGGTGTGATTTATTTTGACGCCGTCGTGCGTGTGAAACGAAAGGCTCAGAAGGCCGGGCACGTAAGGGAACGGCGTCGGCCGCGGCGGTGGCGATTTCGACCACGAGGAAGCTGGACAAGGTCACGACCAACACCGCCCCGCGCAGACGCTTCTGCAGCGCCACTGCCCCGAACGGCGTCAGGTCCCAGGCGTGGCCGGGCGGACCTGCGACGAGGCGTCAGTTGGCGAAGCGGAAGTGCAGCACGTCGCCGTCCTGCACGACGTACTCCTTGCCTTCCAGCCGCAGCTTGCCGGCGTCGCGCGCGCCGGACTCGCCGTTCAGCGCGGTGTAGTCCTTGTAGGCGATCGTCTCCGCGCGAATGAAACCCTTCTCGAAGTCGGTGTGGATGACGCCTGCGGCCGCCGGCGCCCGCGTGCCCTTGGTGATCGTCCAGGCGCGGGCCTCCTTCGGGCCGACGGTGAAGTAGGTGACCAGCCCGAGCAGATCGTAGCCGGCGCGGATCACACGGTTGAGGCCGGGCTCGGTCAGGCCGACGGCTTCTAGGAAATCGCCCTGGTCGGCGACCGGCATCACCGCGATCTCGCTCTCGATCTTGGCCGAGACCACCACCGCCACGGCGCCTTCGGCCTTGGCCCGATCGAACACGGCCTGCGAGTGGGCATTGCCCTTGTCGGCATCGCCCTCGTCCACGTTGCAGACGTAGAGGACGGGTTTGGCCGTCATCAGGCCGAGCTGCTGGAACAGACGCTCCTCGTCGGCCTTGCGCTCGACGAGGCGGGCGGGCTTGCCGTCGCGCAGCAGCGGCAGGGCGCGGTTGACGAGGTCGAGGAACTCCTTGGCCTCCTTGTCGGCGCCCTTGGCGCGCTTCTCCAGAGCAACAACGCGCTTCTCCAGGCTGTCGAGGTCGGCCAGCATCAGCTCGGTCTCGATGGTCTCGATGTCGGCGATCGGATCGACCTTGCCCTCGACATGGGTCACGTCGCCGTCCTCGAAGCAGCGCACCACGTGGGCGATGGCATCGACCTCGCGGATGTTGGCCAGGAACTGGTTGCCGAGCCCCTCCCCCTTGGAGGCGCCGCGCACGAGGCCGGCGATGTCCACGAAGGTCAGCCGCGTCGGGATGATCTCCTTCGACGTGGCGATCTTGGCCAACGCGTCGAGGCGCGGATCCGGCACCGCCACCTCACCGACGTTCGGCTCGATGGTGCAGAACGGATAGTTGGCGGCCTGCGCCGCCGCCGTCTGCGTCAGCGCGTTGAAGAGGGTCGACTTGCCGACGTTCGGCAGGCCGACGATGCCGCATTTGAAGCCCATGGCTGGTCCTACAAGTCCACTTTGATCGGTCGGGAGCCGCGCCCGGTTGCGGGCTCCATCGGATTCCGGCGTCGCCGTGTCAATTCGCGACTTTAAGAGGCGTCGCGCGCTTTCGCCTTCCCGGCTTCCGCCGGGGTCTTCACCGTATCCCAGCCGCGGCCGGCCATGGCGAGGTGGACCTTGTTCTGGAAGCTCGCATCCTCGCCCGCGGCCATCACCGGCGCGTGGTCGGCGATGGCCCGGCACAGATCCTCGACCCACGGCTCCTCCGACTTGGCGAAGTCGTTGAGCACGTAGGCATGGACCAGCGCCTTGTCGCCGGGATGGCCGATGCCCAGCCGCACCCGGCGGTAGTCGTTGCCGCATTGGGCGGTGATCGAGCGCAGGCCGTTATGGCCCGCGTTGCCGCCACCGAGCTTCACCCGGAGCTTGGCCGGGGCGAGATCGAGTTCGTCGTGCAGCACGATCACGTCGGCGAGTGCGATCTTGAAAAAGCGCTGCGCCTCGCCGACCGAGCGGCCGGACTCGTTCATGAAGGTCTGCGGCTTCAACAGGATGGCCCGCTCGGTGCCGAGCACCACCTCCGCGGCCTCGCCCTGGAAGCGGCGGCGAAAAGGGCTCGCCCGATGAACGCGGGCGATCTCGTCCACGCCCAGGAAGCCGATGTTGTGGCGGTTTCGCGCGTAGCGCGGGCCGGGATTCCCTAAGCCGACGATGAGCCGCATGCGATGCCCCGCTCCACATGAAAATGCCCCGGCCGGGCGGCCGGGGCATCGCTAGACGATCGTTCTGGATACGAAATCGGGGACGATTGTCTAAATCACTGTGCCGCATCGGCCGGGCGCGGTGACGCGCCCGGACCGGATCACGCCTTGTCGGACTCGTCGGACTTCTCGTCCGCTTCGCCCTCGGCCTCCTCGGCCTTCTCCTCGGCGGCTTCCGCCGACTGCGCCTCGGCGATCGCGGCCTCCTCGGCCTCGACCTCGGCGCCGAGCACCGTCGGCGGGACGATGTTGGCGACCGCGTCGGTCGATTCGCCGGTATAGGTGCCGGCCGGGATCTTGAGGTCGGCGACCGTGATGACGTCGCCGATGGCGCGGCCGGTGAGGTCGCCCTCGACCGCCTCGGGGATCTGGTCGGGCGCGACTTCGAGCTCGATCGTGAAGGCCGAAATGTTGAGCGTGCCGCCCTCCTGCTTGATGCCGGGGGCCGCGTCCTCGTTCACGAAGTGCACCGGCACCTCGACCGTCACGGTCTGGCCCGCGACGACGCGCAGGAAGTCGACGTGCAGCGGCACGCCGGAGACCGGGTCGAGCTGGTAGTCGCGCGGGATCGCGCGGACCTTCTTGCCGCCGACGCCGATCTCGAACAGCGTGGTCTTGAAACCGCCTGCGTAGATCAGCGTGCGGGTGCGGATGAGTTCGATGGCTATGGCCTGCGGAGCCTGGTTGCCGCCGTAGATGACGGCGGGAATCTGGCCCTGGCGACGAACGGCCCGGGCGGCCCCCTTGCCGACCCGGTCGCGTGCCACGGCCTCAAGCGACTTCGGTGCGCTCATGGCGTGATCCTTCACAAGAAAAATGGAGCCGGGACAAACGACAAAGGCCGCCCGAAGCGGACGGCCCGACCGTTCCCCAGCGCGCCCGTGCCTCCAAGGGTGTCTCAAGGGCGCGAGGCGCGCATACACGGGAATGCCGGCGCTGGCAACGCCGCGCCCCCGGATATTGCAGCGCGAACTACTATCGGGACTTCGCAAGTCGAAGGTCCGTCACGTGCGGTGCATCGTCTTGAGCGCGGAAGAATTGGCGGGCCGATTAGGGAACGGCTTCGGATCGGGTCGCGTTCCGGTGCGACAACAGATCGGAGGAAACCATGAAACGCGTATCGCTCGCCGTCCTCGCCACGCTCGCACTCGGCGGCACGGCGCTCGCCACCGAGCAGCCGGGCGCCTCCGGGCACGCCCCCGGCCACGAGATGAAGCAGGGTGACGGTAAGAAGATGCAGGGCTCGCCCAACGCCGCCGGCTTCGACAAGAGCAAGTCGGACGCCACCGGCACAACCGCGCCGGGCCAAGGCTCGGGCGCGGCCAGCGCCACCAGCAGCGACAGCAAGGTCAAGCAGTAAGGCTCGGTGCCGCCGGACCCGTCCGGCGGCATTCTGGCCGAGCGGTCGCGCGTCCGCGATCCGCTCGACGGAGCGGATCAGCCCTGCGCGGCGACGATCGCCGCGATCAGCGTGCGCTTGAGGTCGGCCTGGCTGAACGGCTTCTGCACCACCGGGCGATCACGGAACGGCTCGCGGATGCCCGCGCCACCGTAGCCCGTGGAGAATACGATCGGCAGGTTGCGCTCGGCGATGGCCTCGGCGACCGGATAGATCGGCTCGCCCGCCACGTTCACGTCGAGGATGGCGACGGTGTAGTCCTCCGCGCGCGCCATCTCCAGGGCGGTCGCGAGCCGCGCGGCCGGGCCGACGATCTCGCAGCCGAAATCGAGGAGCATGTCCTCGAGCAGCATCGAGATGGCGGCCTCGTCCTCCACCACGAGCACGCGGGCGCCCGTCAGACGATCCTCGTTCGAATCCACACTCACGCCGGGTCGTCTTCCCTCAGATCCGTTATCGTGACGGAGGGCCTTGGCCGCTCCGACTCGCATCCCAAGACGATTCCGACGAGGCGACACCGGCCGCCGTACGGCCCGCGCCCCCTTCCGGCTCCCGCCCCGGCTCAGGGCAGGCGTCGCTTGGAAAGACAGGCGTGTCAAGCACCGTGGGCGGGGCCGCCATGCTATCGTGAACGCCGCGATGTTAGTCCGAGATACATTTCCGCCCCCCTGTGGCCGGAAGGCCGTCCCCGGCCTCAGCCGCCGCGCCGTGATCGCGGGTGCGGGCGCCGCCGCGCTCGCCGCGTGGCGGCCCCGGCGGGCGGGTGCGGCGGGCGGGTCTCCGCTCGTGATCGGCTCGAAGAGCGACACCGAGGGGGCGCTGCTGGGCAACCTGATCGCGGATGCGCTGGAGAATTCGGGCCTGCCGGTGGAGCGGCGCCTTGGCCTCGGGCCGACGCTGATCGTGCGCTCGGCCCTGCTTTCGGGCGAACTCGACCTCTATCCCGAATATACCGGCAACGTCGCCTTCTTCTCCGGCACCGAGACCGATCCGGCCTGGAAGGCGGGCGAGGCGGCTTACGCCGCCGCGCGCCGCCTCGACGGGGCACGCGGCCTCGTCTGGCTCGGGCGGGCGCCCGCCGACAACACGTGGTGCATCGCGGTCAACGGTCGCCTCGCCCGTGCGGAAAATCTCGTCGGCATGGCGGATTTCGCCCGGATGGTCGGCGCCGACCGCATTCGGCTCGCCGCCTCGACCGAGTTCGTCGAGAGCCCTGCCGCGCTTCCCGCCTTCGAGGCGGCCTACGGCTTCCGTCTGCCGACGAACCGCATCGTCAGCCTGCCGGGCGGCGACACCGCGGTGACCGCGCGGGCGGCGGCGGAAAACATCAGCGGGGTCAATGCCGGCATGGTCTACGGCACCGACGGGGCGTTGTCCGCCCTCGACCTCGTCGTGATGCGCGATCCGCAGCGGGCCCAGATCGTCTACGAGCCGGCCCCGGTGATCCGGGCACAGACGCTGGAACGGCATCCGGAGATCCCGGCCGCCCTCGATCCGCTCTTCGCCGCCCTCGACGCCGCGACCCTGCGCCGCCTCAACGCCGCGGTCGCGGTCGAGGGGCGCACCGCCGAGGCGGTCGCCGCCGAATGGCTCGGGCAGCGGGCCGGGACACGATGACGAGCGCCCCTTTCGGAGTGCGGGCCGTCCTGCTGCCGCTGGCCGCCGCGCTCGCCCTGCCGCTGGTGCTCGGAAGCCTGCCGCTGCTGCACCTCGCGCCGAACCGCCTCGTCACCGGCGCGCCGATTCCCGTCGCGGCGGCGCTCGGCCCCTGGCTGTGGCCGCTGCTGGCGCTGGCCGCGACCGGCCCCGCGCTGGTCGCATCGGGCCGGGGCCGCGCGGGCGCATGGTTCGGCCTGCTCGCCTGCACCGGCGGGTTCGCCCTGCTGCTGACGGGCCTCGGCGCGGGCGCCGCGGAGCTTCTGGTCGGCCAGCCGCCGGCCGCTCGGGCAAGGCTCGCCGCGGGCGCGTGGCTCGCCGGGCTCGGCCTCTGCGCCGGAATCTTTTTGGGGATGCGCGCGAGCCGTCTCCCCGCCGCCGGATGGCTTTCGGCCCTCGTGCTCCTCACTCTAATCGGCGGCCTCGGCGCTGCCGGGACGCTCGACGCCTTCTCCCTCACGGTCGAGTTCCGCGCCCGGCGCGACGGCCTCGCGCGGGCGATCCTCGAACATCTCGCCCTGTCGAGCGGCGCCCTGATCATCGCCGGCCTCGTCACCGCCGCACTCGGGCTTTGGCGGCGCGGGCGCGGCGCCATCGACCTCTTCGTCGGCGGCGTTCAGGTGGTGCCGGCCGTCGCCTTGCTCGGCGGACTGGTTGCCGTTGCCTCCGCTGGGCTCGCGTTGATGCCGGCTCTACGCGCCTACGGCGTCTCGGCGCTCGGTGCCGGGCCGGCGCTCGTGGGCATGGCCGCCTACCTGCTGCTGCCGCTCTGGCGCGGGCTGCAAGGCGCGCTGCGCACCCCCGACCCGGCGACGCTGGACGCCGCCCGCGCCCTCGGGCTGACCCCGCGCCAGACTCTTGCAAGCCTGCGCCTGCCCCTCGGCGCCGGCTTGCTGATCGGCGGCTTGCGCGTCGCGGCGGTGCAGGCGCTCGGCCTCGCGACGCTGGCGCCGCTCGTCGGCGCGGGCGGGCTCGGGCGCCTCGTCTTCGACGGGATGGCGCAGTTCGCCCCCGACCTGATCCTGCTCGGCGCGCTGCCGGTGATCGCCCTCTCGCTCGCCGCCGAATCGGCGCTGAGCGCCGTGGAGGCGGCGGCGCGCCGCCGCTGGCCGTCATGAGGGCAACCTTGGCGCCGCTTCTGCTGGGCCTCGCGCTGGCCGCCGTGAGCCATCCGGCCGTCGCAGGTCGGCTCGCGGGCGGTGCCGGCTCGCGCCCGCTCGCGCTGGACCGCCTCACGGAGTTGGCCGCGAACCACCTCGCGCTCGCCGGAATCGGCTTCCTGATCGTCGCCGGGCTCGGGATCGCCCTCGGCATCGCCGCGACGCGCCCCGGCTTCGCCCGCTTGCGCGGCGGCATCGACGCGCTCGCCGCCTTCGCGCAGAGCCTGCCGCCGGTCGTCGTGGTGGCGCTCGCCCTGCCGGTGCTCGGCTTCGGCGGCCCGCCGACCCTTCTGGCGCTCCTCGCCTACGGCCTGATGCCGACGCTGCGCGGCACCGTCGGCGCCCTCGACGCCGTCTCGCCCGAGGCCCGCGCGGCGGCCGAGGCCATCGGCCTCACTCGGCGGCAGATTCTCACGAAGGTCGAGATACCGCTGGCCGCCCCCGGCCTGATCGAGACGCTGCGCACGGCGCTGATCCTGTCGATCTCGGTCGCGGCGGTGGGCGCTCTGGCCGGCGCCTCCACCCTCGGCACCCCGATCGTCGCCGGCCTCCAGAACCAGAATCTTTCGGGTTTGCTCCAGGGGACGGCGGCGACCGCCGCGCTGGCGTTCCTGGGGGATGCGCTGCTGCTCGCAGTGGGCGGGTTTTTGACGAGGGATTGAAACCGGTGCCGGCTGATCCGCCCGGGTCGAACCGCACCCCCGTCGTTGCGAGGCGAAGCCGAAGCAATCCACGACTCCGCAGTCTACGGAAAGCTCATCCGTGGATTACGAACGACGCTGAGCTGGATTTCACAATCGAATTCGCCCCTTTCGGCATCCTCGCGCACTGGATTGTTTCGGCTCCGCCTCGCAATGACGGCGCGGGTGATGCCCGCCGCCGTTCGCGATCAGCCCACCGAACCAAAATCACAAAAAATCACTTGTCGAGGAATTCCACCTTCGCCCCCTTCACCGTGTGGCTCGCCAGATCGCGCGCATCCCAATTCGTCAACCGGATGCAGCCGTGCGACTCCGTCTTGCCGATCTTTTCCGGCTCGGGCGTTCCGTGGATGCCGTAGGACTCGATCGAAAGGTCGATCCAGACGAGGCCGACCGGGTTGTTCGGGCCCGGATGGATCGAGAACTTTTTCCGCGTTTTCACCCCTTTGAACCGGTACTTGGGGTTGTACGTGTACCAAGGATCGAAAGCGACCGCCTTTACCTTGGCGGTGCCGTCCGGCGCGGGTTTTTCGCTGCTGCCGATCGAGGCCGGGTAGTCGGCCGTCAGCGTGCCGTCCTCGCCGTAGGCCCGCACCCGCTTCGTCTTCTTGTCGACCTCGATTCGGGAGACCTTGGGCGCCAACGGCGCGCCCTCGACCTTGCCGTCGCCGGTCGGCGGCACGGCCGCGACGATCAGGCTGCCGCCGGCCTTGTCGAGCGGCACGCCCGGATTGAGCGCCGAGAGTAGGTCGCGCTGCATGTGGAAGCGCTCGGAAAGCATCTCGCGGATGTTGGTGTAGCGCATCGGCCCGACATCGGCCTGCTCCTCCATCTTCGGAGGCATCTTCTCGACGAAGGGGCCTTTCACGTCGGTGTCCGTGATCGCGTAGTCGGACACCACCGGGTCCGGGCTCGTGCCCTGGAGTTTGTCGAAGAGCGCGCGGGTGAGCTTGCCCTCAGCGGGCAGGCCTTGCGCCGCCGCGTAGGCCCGGAGCGCGCCGCGCAGGTTCTCGCCGTCGCGTCCGTCGATGGCGCCCGGCGAGAACCGGGCGCGGTCGAGCAGCACCTGCACCTTGATGAGCAGCGGATCGGGCCGCTTGGCTTCGGCATCCTTTTCGGGGCGCTTGGACTTGCCCTTCGGCTTGTCCGCCTCGGCCTCCGGCTCGCGGAAGGTGGCGTCGTTGATCGCCCCCTTGGTCAGGGCCGATGCGGCGGCCTCCTGCTTGGCAGGTTCGGGCGCGGCGTGTGCGGAACAACTCGCGCCGAGCAGGGGCAGCCCGACGAGGGCGCCCCGCATCCATGACCGCACCATCGCCCGTCCGCCTCCGCTGCCGATGGCGGGACAAATGACCGGCAAGCGCCGCCGTTCCCGCGGCGAAGCGGCCATCCCCCGCTATTGGCAGAGGCGGTGACCGGCGTTGCGCTCGCGCTCGTCGAGATGGAGGTGGTTGCCGTGGGCCGCGTCGCTGCCCGGCCCCAGCACCGTGCGGAAAAAGGTGCAGGCGCTCGCTCGGACCGCGGCGAGGAAGGCCGCCTCCGGCGTGCCCTCAGCGGCGGCCGTCACCTTGATCGCCGGGCGCTTGGAAAAACCGTAGCCCATCACGTCGACGGCGTTGGCGAAGCTGTGCTCGCTGAGCTTGGCGTCGGTGTCGTGGTTCTGGCCGCGGCAGACGTATGTTCCGCCGAGCGAAAGGCTTTTCAGTGAGTCGTCCAGCTCCCGGCGGGCGGAAGCCTGCACCTCGGTGGTCCAACGGGCGAGCGCTTCGGCCGTGCGGCAGGTGAGCGTTGCGGCCGGCTCCAGAGCGATGCCGTCGGCGAGCGCGGTGACGCTCAGGGGGCGCGGCGCGCTGCACTGGCCGTTGCCGAGGGGCGGCACGGCCTCGAACCGGGCGCCGAGCCGCTCCAGCCGGCGCAGGCAGGCGGAATCGTCGGGCGCCGCGACCTTGAGCGCGAGCGCGGCCTCCCCCGACAATTCCGGCGGACGCGCGGGCGGCAGCGGCGCCTCGGGAAGCGCGTCCTTCACCGCCTCCCCGGCCGTCATCTTCTCCGGCTCCTTGGCGATGGTGAGTTCCGGCGGGCGCTCCGGCGGCAGCGGTGTCGTCTGCGGCACGGTTGGCGGCCCTTGCGGGACGAGGTCCGCCGGCCGCGCGGGCGGCTCCGGCGGCGGCAGCGGGACGGTCGCGGCGGGGGGCTTCGCCGGTTCCGCCCCGGCGGAACTCGCAAAGAAAACGGCGGCCAGCAGGCAGGCGAACACGACAGGCCTCATGCCCCGGAACTCTCTCCGAAGGCCCCGGACGGGAGCCGACCCGATCCGTGATCCGCCGCCGGCCCGCCGCGGACAAGGACGCCGGGGCCACGCCCGCTGGCAATCGTCACGAGAAGCCCTTTTGCCTGCGCCGGCCCGCGAACCTATGCTCAGGCGTGAGCCTCGCTCCCGAAGGGTTTTTGTATGACCGCCGACACCGCACGCGATCCGAGCGCCACCGCCGGCGCGAACCCGTTCGATGCGAGCGAGTGGCCCACCTTCTTCGGCCTGCCGCCGTTCGAGGCGATCCGGCCGGAGCATTACGTTCCGGCCTTTGCCGACGCCCTGAAGGCGCACGAGGCGGAGATCGCGCTCATCACCGGCAACGCCGACGCACCGAACTTCGACAACACCGTCGCGGCTCTGGAACGCTCCGGCCATGCGCTGGAGCGGGTGGCGAGCGTGTTCTTCAACCTCTCGGGCAGCACGACGAGCCCAGAACTGCAGGCGATCGAGCGGACGGTGGCACCGCAGCTCGCCCGGCATTCGAGCGCGATTTCGCTGAACCCGGAGCTGTGGGCGCGCCTCTCGGGGATCGACCCGGTCACGGAGCGGCTCGATGCAGAGCAGGCCCGCGTGCTCGATCGCACCCGCACCCGTTTTCGACGCGCGGGTGCCGACCTCGCGCCCGAGGCCAAGGCCCGCATCGCGGAGATCGCGATGCGGCTCGCCGAACTCGGCACGCAGTTCGGCCAGAACCTCCTGGCGGATGAAAATTCCTTCGTCCTGCCGCTCGACGGCGAAAACGATCTGGCCGGCCTGCCGCCCTTCCTGCGCGACGCCACCGCCGCGGCCGCGGCCGAGCGCGGCGGCACGCACAGCCACGTCGTCACCCTGTCGCGCTCGCTGATCGAGCCGTTCCTGGTCTTCTCCACCCGCCGCGATCTGCGGGCGCGGGCCTACGCGGCCTGGACCCTCCGTGGCGAGAACGGCGGCGAGACCGACAACCGCGGCCTCATCGCCGAGATCGTGGCCCTGCGCGCCGAGCGGGCCCGGCTCCTCGGCTTCGAGAGCTACGCCCATTTCCGCCTCGACGACACCATGGCGGCCTCGCCCGACGCCGCGATGGCGCTGCTGCGCGACGTCTGGACCCCGGCGCTCCGCCGGGCCGGGGAGGAGCGCGAGCGGCTTCAGGCGCTGGTGCGGGCCGAGGGGCACGACTTCGCGCTGGAGGCCCACGATTGGCGGCACTACGCCGAAAAGCTGCGGCAGGCCGAGCACGAACTGGATGAGGCCGAGATCAAGCCGTACCTGCCGCTGGAAGGTGTGATCCAGGCTGCCTTCGACACCGCTTCACGGCTTTTCGGCTTGTCGTTCGAAGAAGTCGCCGACCTGCCGCGCTACCACCCGGACGTGCGGGCATGGCTCGTGCGCGACGCCGACGGCGCCGAGGTCGGGCTGTTCCTGGGCGATTACTTCGCCCGCTCCTCCAAGCGGTCGGGCGCCTGGATGAGCGCGTTCCGCTCGCAGGAGCGGCTCTCCGGCGACATCAAACCCATCATCGTCAACGTGATGAACTTCGCCCGCGGGTCCCGCGCTGAGCCGACGCTGCTGTCGTTCGACGACGCCCGCACCCTGTTCCACGAGTTCGGCCACGGCCTGCACGGGCTCCTGTCCGACGTGACCTACCCGCTCCTGTCCGGCACCGCGGTCTCCCGCGACTTCGTGGAACTGCCCTCGCAGCTCTACGAGCACTGGCTGGAGCAGCCGGAGGTCTTGCGCGCGCATGCCCGCCACTACCGCACCGGCGAGCCGATGCCGGACGCGCTGCTGGAACGGCTCCTCGCCGCCCGCAGCTTCAACCAGGGCTTTTCGACGGTGGAATACACGGCCTCGGCCATCGTCGACATGACGCTCCATCTCTCGGCGGCGGGCGAGGACGGGCTCGACGTGCCGGCCTTCGAGGCGGACGCGCTCAAGCGCATCGCCATGCCTGCGGAGATTTCCATGCGGCACCGCTCGCCGCACTTCGCGCACATCTTCTCCGGCGACGGCTACGCTGCCGGCTATTACAGCTACCTCTGGTCCGAGGTTCTCGACGCCGACGCCTTCGACGCCTTCCGCGAGGCCGGCGACATCTTCGATCCCGAGACCGCGGGCCGCCTGCGCCGCTACGTCTACGGCGCGGGCAACCTGCGCGACGCGCGGGAGGCCTACACCGCCTTCCGCGGCCGCTTGCCGAGCATCGCGCCGCTGCTGAAGAAGCGGGGGCTCGCGGCCTAGGCGGTCCCCCGGATCGGTCGATCAGGCGGCTTCCCGGACGCCGCCGCGCATCGACAGGTCGATCGGCGCCTCGACCACCGGCAGGGGCTTGGCCTGGCGGTTGGCTTTGTCGCCGTAATGGGCGCGCAGCAATTGAGTCCGGTCGCGCAGATGCGCCTCGACCCGCTCGTTCATCCGGCCGACCGGGCCGGTCAGGGCGTCGAAGCCGGCGGTGAGAGCACGGGCCATCGCGCCGGTGCCCGTGACGATGCCGTCGCCGATCTTGTCGAGAATGCGCATGGGTGTCCGCTCGTCTTGAGAGTTTGGGTCGGAGATAGGGCTCGGACGGCGGCTTCGGGCGCGGCCGAACGCTGCATCCGAGACATGGAACCCAGTCGAAGGCATCGGCTTGTACGGTGTTGCCCGGCGCGCCGCGCGGCCTGACTTGTTCCACGACTGCCTTCTTCTTTGACACGATTGCCGACACGACTTCATCCCGCTGCCGGACTTTTCATCATCGTCGCCTGCGATCGGTGTCGCCCTCGATGGCGCCTGCGCCGTGCGAACGTGCCCGAATCTTGAACATCGCGAGGGGATGGCGCATCGCTCCAGCATGACACACACGACGCTCCGAGGGCGGAGGGCGCCCCGCCGCCGCGCCTCCGCATGAGGCGAGCCGCCTCCGCGGCGCTGATGCCGTTCGATGCGGCGCGCGGGCTTCTGCTCGGGCTGGCCCGGCCCGTGGCGGCGCGATCCGTGCCGCTCGCGGAGGCGTCGGGCGCCGTCGCGGCCGAGCCGGTGCTGGCCCCCCGTGACCGTCCCGCCGCCGCGACGGCCCTGCGTGACGGCTACGCCGTCGCCGCCGCGCTCCTCGGCGGAGCCTCGCCCTATGCGCCCGTGCGGCTGCCCGGCGAACCGGTTTGGGTCGAGGCCGGGGACGGGCTGCCCGCGGGGACGGACGCCGTGCTCCCGCCCGAGGGCCTGGAGGGACGCGATGCCGTGGCCGAGGTCTTCGTGGGCGAGGGCGTGCGGGAGGCCGGCGGCGACTGGCGGGCGGGCGAGGCGTTGCTCGCTGCTGGCGAGCGGATCGCGCCGCGTCATCTCCTGGCGCTCGCGGCCTGCGGCCTGTCGGCCGTCGCGGTCCGGCGCCCGCACTTGGCGCTGATCGTCACCGGCGCGCCGGAGCCCGATGCGCTGTCGCCGTTCCTCGCGGCGTCGATCGCCCGGCAGGGCGGCACCGCCGCGACCGCCACCGTTCCGGACGTGCCCGAAACCATCGCCGACGCGATCCTCGATGCGACCGCTGACGCGGTGCTGGTGCTCGGCGGGACTGGGTTCGGACGAAGCGACCACAGTGCGGCGGGCCTCGCCCGTGCCGGGCGGCTCCACGCCCACGGCCTCGCCCTGCGGCCGGGCGAGACCGCCGGGATCGGCGAGGCGGCGGGGCGCCCGGTCCTGCTCGTGCCGGGCGGGCCCGAGGCGGCGCTGGCGGTGTATCTCACGCTCGGCCGACCGCTGCTGGCGGCCCTGTCCGGCTCCGCGCCGCCGGAGAGTCGTCCGGCCGTGCTTGCCAAAAAGATCGCGTCCGCCATCGGCTTGAGCGAGATCGTCTTCCTGCGCCGCCAGGGCGGCAGGGTCGTGCCGCTCGGCGGGGTCGATCTGCCGCTGCGGCGGCTGGTGGACGCGGATGCCGCGGTGCTGGTGCCGCCGGAGCGCGAGGGCTATCCCGAGGGGACCGAAATCGAGGTTTGGGATTGGTGAGCGGACTCCAAGGCACACCCCAAGGCACCCACCAAGCCGCCCAGGATCGAGACACCGAGGATTTCGTCCGCCGCCTCGCGGCTGCGGCACGCCAGGAGCAGTTCCTGACGGTGGTGAGCCGCGAGGACGCGCTCGCCGCCTTCCGCGCCGCCGTGCCGCACAGGGCGTTGCCCCCCGAGACGGTGCCGCTCGCCGATTCCCTCGGCAGAGTGCTGGCGAGCGACGTCGCCTCGCCCATCGACGTGCCGCCCTTCGACCGGGCGCTGGTCGATGGCTTTGCGCTCCGCGCCGCCGACACCGAGGGCGCCGGCCCGTCGCAGCCGCGGCGGCTCGCCCTCAACCGCGAGATCCTGGCCTGCGGCGTCGCCCCCGGGCTCGCGGTCGAACCCGGCACCGCCACCCCGATCGCCACCGGCGGCGTGATCCCGCGCGGGGCCGACGCCGTGGTGATGGTGGAGCAGACCGAGTTCGACGAACCCGGCCTCGCCATCGACGTGTCGGCCCCGGTCCGCCCCGGCCAGTTCCTCGGCTATGCCGGTGCCGACATGGCGCTCGGCGAGACGGTTCTCCGAAAAGAGCTGACGATCACCGCCCGCGAGATCGGCATGCTGGCGGCCTGCGGGCTCGCCGCGGTGCCGGTGGTGCGCCGCCCACGCGTGGCGATTCTCTCGACCGGCGACGAACTCGTGGCGCCCGGCGCGACGCTGCGGCCCGGCGCGATCTACGATTCGAACGGAGCCATCGTCGCGGCCTCCGTCACCGAGAACGGCGGCGAGCCGATCGCGCTCGGCATCGTGCGCGACGACGAGGCCGCGCTGGCCGACGCGCTGCGCGGCGCGCTCGCCGGTCACGATCTCGTCGTGCTGTCCGGCGGCACCTCGAAGGGCGCGGGCGACGTGTCCCACCGCATTCTCGACCGGTTGGGATCGCCCGGCATTCTGGTCCACGGCGTCGCGCTGAAGCCCGGCAAGCCGCTCTGCCTCGCGGTGGCGGATGGCACGCCGGTCGTGGTGCTGCCGGGTTTTCCGACGTCGGCGATGTTCACCTTCCACGAATTCGTCGTGCCACTGGTGCGCGCGCTGGCCGGTTTGCCGCCGCGGGAAGAGCAGGCGGTGGCGGCGACCGTGCCGCAACGAGTGCCGTCCGAAATCGGCCGCACCGAATTCGTGATGGCCTCGCTCGGTCGCGGGCCCGACGGGCCGGTGGCGTTGCCGCTGCCAAAGGGCTCTGGCTCGGTCACCGCCTTCAGCCAAGCTGACGGCTTCTTCGCCATCCCCGCCCCCCGCTCCGGGCTGGAAGCGGGCGAGGCGGTCTCGCTGGTGCGCCTCGGCGCGGGCGTACGGGCGCCGGACCTGACGATCGTCGGCAGCCACTGCATCGGGCTCGACCGGCTGGTTGGGCTCCTGGCCGAGCGCGGGTTCACCGCCCGCACCGTCTGGGTCGGCTCCGCCGGGGGGCTCGCGGCGCTGCGGCGCGGCGAGTGCGATCTGGCCGCGATGCACCTGCTCGACCCCGAGACCGGCCGCTACAACGCGCCCCTCCTCGACACGAACATGCGCCTCGCCCCGGGCTGGCGCCGCCTGCAGGGCGTGGTGTTCCGCCCGGGCGACGGGCGCTTCGAAGGGCGCAGCGCCGAGGCCGGCGTCGCCGCCGCGCTCGCCGATGCGCAGGCCGTGATGGTCAACCGCAATGCCGGCTCCGGCACGCGCCTCCTCGTCGATGGCCTGCTCCAGGGCGCCCGGCCCGCGGGCTTCTGGAACCAGCCGCGCTCACACAACGCCGTCGCGGCCGCCGTCGCCCAGGGGCGAGCCGATTGGGGGGTGGCCATCGCCAGCGTGGCGCGCGCCTACGGCCTCGGCTTCCGACCGCTGACGGAGGAGCATTACGACTTCGCCACCACGGCCGGTACCGAGGACCGCCCGGCGCTCGCCGCCTTCCTGGCCCTGCTCGGCGCCCCCGAGACCGCGGCGGCGCTCACAGAACTCGGCTTCACGCCGGCAGGAGACGCCCCATGAGCGGGCTCAGAGTGATCGGCCTCGCCGGCTGGAGCGGTGCGGGCAAGACCACGCTGCTGTCCCGGCTGATTCCGCTGCTGGTGACCCGCGGCGTGCGCGTCGCGACGCTCAAGCACGCCCATCACGGCTTCGACGTGGACCATCCGGGCAAGGATTCGCACATCCACCGGCAGGCCGGGGCGAGGGAGGTGATCGTCTCCTCGTCCCGCCGCTGGGCGCAGATCCGCGAGGTCGCGGAGGGGGACGAGGCGCGCCTGCCCGACCTGCTGCGGCGCCTCACGCCGGAGGGCCTCGCTTTGGTCGAGGGCTTCAAGCGCGAGAGCCACGCGAAACTCGAAGTGTTTCGCGCGGCCAACGGGCGACCGCCGATCTTTCCCGACGATCCGCGCATCGTCGGCATCGCCAGCGATGTCCCCTTCCCCGAGGCCGGCGTGCCGGTGGTCGGACTCGACGACATCGCTGTCGTTGCCGATCTGGTGCTGAGCCGCGCCGAGCCGTTGGAGACGGTGCTGGCCCGGCTGGAGAGCGTGTGATGGCGCAGCTCACCGACGATTGCTTCGCCTTCGGCGGCAAGCTCATGGCGATCGAGGAGGCGGTCGCGCGCATCGCCGAGCGCTTCCCGGTGATCGCCGGCACCGAATCCGTGCCGCTGGCCGAGGCCGACGGGCGCATCGCGGCGCACGATGTATACGCCGAACACGCGCTGCCGCCCTTCGCCAATTCGGCGGTGGACGGCTATGCCGTGCGCCACGCCGACCTCGCGCCCGGTGCCGAGACCGTCCTGCCCGTCACCGGCCGCCTGCCCGCAGGCGCCGCCGCCGAGGGCGCGTGGCCCGGCGGGGCGATCCGCATCTTCACCGGCGCGCCGATGCCGCCGAACGCCGACACCGTGTTCATGCAGGAGGACGTGAGCCGCGCGGGCGCGCGTGTCGTCCTGCCGCCGGGGTTGAAGCCCGGCGCCAACGCCCGGCCCGCGGGGGAGGATCTGGAACGTGGCGCTCTGGCGATCCCCGCCGGGCAGCGGCTTCGCCCGCAGGATCTCGCCCTCGCCGCCGCCACCGGCCACGCCCGCCTCACCGTGCGGCGGCGGCTGAGGGTCGCCTTGTTCTCCACCGGCGACGAACTGGTCGAGCCCGGCACAGCGCTTCGCCCCGGCGCGATCCACGATTCGAACCGGGTGCTGCTGGCCTCCCTGCTGACGCGCCTCGGCTGCGCGGTCTCCGATCTCGGCATCCTGCGCGACGATGCCGCGACCCTGCCGAGCCATCTCGCGCGAGCCGCGGAGGGCCACGACCTGATCCTCACCTCCGGCGGCGTCTCGACCGGCGAGGAGGACCACGTGAAGGCCGCGGTCGAGGCGACAGGACGGCTCGTGATGTGGCGCCTCGCGGTCAAGCCCGGCCGCCCAGTGGCGGCTGGGCTGGTGGCCGGCACGCCCTTCGTCGGCCTGCCGGGCAATCCGGTCGCGGTCTACGTCACGCTGCTGTTCGTGGTGCGTCCGCTGCTCGCCGCCTTGAGCGGCGCCCGCTACGAGCCGCCGCAGGCCTTTTCCGTGCGCTCGGATTTCTCCTACAAGAAGAAGCAGGGCCGGCGCGAATTCGTCCGCGTCACCCTCGCCCACGGGCCGGATGGGCTGATCGCCCAGAAATTCCCGCGCGACGGGGCCGGCGTACTGACCTCGCTCACCGGCAGCGACGGCCTCGTGGAACTGCCCGACGACGCGCTGGGCGTCGCGCCGGGCGAGCCCCTCGCCTTCTTCCCTCACGCCTCGCTCTGGTAGAGTTCCGGAGGGGCGTAGCCCGAGACGGTGCCGGCGCGTCTGCGGGTCAGGTCGCGCAAAGGGGCCAGCCGGGCCGGCGGCAGCGAGGCGCGGGCGGCGAGGTAATAGGTCTCCCAGCCGAACGGCCGGTAATCCAGGGCGAAGCGCTCGGCGACGGCGCGGGTGCCCATGCCGACATCCGCCGCCCCCGTGGCGATGAGCGCCGCCACCGCCTGATGCGTGAATTCCTCCGTCTGGTGTCCGACGATGGACGCGATCGGCACGCCGGCCTCCTGGCACAGCCGCTCGAACCAGATGCGGGTGCCTGCCCCCCTCTGCCGGTTCACGAAGCGCGCCTTTCGCGCGGCGATGTCGGCGACGTCCGTCAGCCGCAGCGGGTTGCCGGGGGCGAACAGCAGCCCCTGCTCCCGGCGAAACAACGGCGTCACCGCGAGGTCGGCATCGCGAAACAGCCCGTCGAAGGGGGGTGGGGGCGGCCCATCGCTGCCGAAATGAAAGCCCGCCGCCTCGACCGCGCCGTCCCGCAGCCGCGCGATGGCATCGAGGCTGCCGGCCACCATCAGGTCGATCTCGCGATGCGCCTCCACCGCCTCCAGGAGCAGCGGATCGTGGCTCGCAGCCAGGCGGATGCGGGCGACGTCCGGCTCCATCAGGCGGCGCAGGCCGTCGGCGAGCGCCAGTTCCTCGGCGGCGAGCGCCGGCCCGAGCCGCACCTGCGAGGCCTTGAGCAGGGCGAGCAGCCCGGCCCCGAGCGGCGTCAGCGCGCTGCCGTGGCCCTTGGTCTTCACCGCCGCCGGGCGGCCGAGCGCGTGTTCGAGCGCGGATAGCTGGCCCCAGGCCGAGCGGTAGGACACGCCGAGTTCCAACGCCACGCCCTGGAGCGAGCCGGTGCGCTCCAGCGCTTCCAGCAGCGCCATCGTCGGCCCGAGGGGGATGTCGGCCCGGCCGCCGCCGGCGCGGCCGTCGATGCGCAGGCTCACCCTCATATGCAAGCCCTTTCCTATTGATCTTCTCCTCGCGGGCGTAGCATCCGGCGGTTCGAGGCGCATCCCCCGGCGCCGATTGCCGCGATGACAGACACCCTCCACGAGACGTTCGCCCGCCTGTGGACGCTCGACCGCGACGTGGTCGCGATCGCGTGGCTGTCGCTGCGCGTCAGCCTCACGGCGGTCGGCATCGGCCTGCTGCTCGGGATTCCACTGGGCGCGCTGGTCGCGGTGGCGCGCTTTCCCGGCCGCGACGGGCTCGTGGCTTTGCTCAACGCCTTCATGGGGCTGCCCCCCGTCATCGTCGGGCTGGTGCTCTACCTCGTCCTGTCCCGCTCCGGCCCGCTTGGGGGCTTCGGCCTGCTGTTCACGCCGGGTGCGATGGTGGCCGCGCAGGCCGTGCTGGCGACGCCGCTGGTGGCCGCGCTCTCGCGCCAAGTGGTGGCCGATGCCGAGGCGCATCTCGGCGAGCAGCTGCGCTCGCTGCGCCTCTCGGCGCCGCGCCGGGCTCTGGTGCTGATCTACGACGCGCGCTTCTCGCTCGTGACGGCGGCGCTCGCCGCCTTCGGCCGGGCGATCTCGGAGATCGGCGCCGTCCTCGTCGTCGGCGGCAACATCGACGGCCACACCCGCACCATGACGACGGCGATTTCCCTGGAGACGCAGAAGGGCGATCTCAGCCTCGCTTTGGCCTTGGGCGTCGTGCTGATGGGCCTCGTCATCACGGTCAACGCCGCCGCCGCCTTGCTGCGGGGCCACGCGGCGAGGGCGTACGGGTGAGCGCGGAGCACGCCATCCGCCTCGCCGGCGTGGACCTGTCCCTCGGCGGGCGGCCGATCCTCGATCGGCTCACCTTCGATGTGCCGTCGCGCGGTGTGACGGCCATGATCGGCCCGAACGGCGCGGGCAAGAGCGTGACGCTCCGCGTGATCGACGGCCTGCTCCGGCCCGATTCCGGCACCGTCCATGTCAGCCCCGGCCGCACGACCTTCGTCTTCCAGCGCACCGCCCTGGTGCGGGCGAGTGCTGCCGCCAACGTCGCCCTGGCGCTCGGGCCGCTCAAGCTGTCCCGGGGCGAGCGGCGGGAGCGCGTCGCCGCAGCACTCGCCCGCGTCGGCCTGTCCGGGCGAGCGGAGGACGCCGCCACCCGCTTCTCGGGCGGCGAACAGCAACGGCTGGCGCTCGCCCGCGCCTGGGCCCTGCGCCCCGCCCTCCTGCTCCTCGACGAGCCGACCGCGAGTCTGGATCCGGGCGCCACCGCGATCGTCGAGGATCTGATCGCCGCGATGGCGCGGGCCGGCACCGCCGTGCTGCTCGTCTCGCACAATCTCGGGCAGGTCGCGCGGCTCGCCGAGACCGTGGTCGTGCTCGATGCCGGCCGTGCCGTCGAGCAGGGCCCGACCCGCACCACCCTCCCCTCACCCCGAACGCCCGAAGCGCGGGCCTATCTGACCGGAGAACTGCCTTGGACTTCCTTCGCCGCGGCTTCCTGACTCTCGCCCTTGCGGCCGGCCTCGCCGCCGCCGTGCCGGCTCACGCGGACCCGCAATCCATCGTCGTCGCCTCGACGACCTCGACCGAACAATCGGGCCTTTTCAAGCACATCCTGCCGCTGTTCAAGGACAAGACCGGCATCGAGGTGAAGGTCGTGGCGCTCGGCACGGGCCAAGCCCTCGACGCCGCTCGCCGGGGCGACGCCGACGTGGTGCTGGTCCACGACCGCGCGGCCGAGGACAAGTTCGTTACGGAGGGCTTCTCCAAGGCGCGCCGGGACGTGATGTACAACGACTTCGTCGTGATCGGCCCCAAGGCCGACCCGGCGGGGATCAAGGGCGCCAAGCTTCAGGACGCCTTCAAGAAGCTCGCCGAGGCCAAGGCGCCGTTCGTCTCCCGCGGCGACCGCTCCGGCACCCACAGCGCCGAACTGCGGGCCTGGAAGGAGGCCGGCGTCGATCTGGCCGCCCAGAAGGGCGACTGGTACCGCGACGTCGGCCAGGGCATGGGCCCGGCCCTCAACACCGCCTCGGCCCTCAACGCCTACATCCTGGCCGACCGCGGCACGTGGCTCTCGTTCAAGAACCGCGGCGAGTTGACCGTGCTGGTCGAGGGCGATCCGAAGCTGTTCAACCCCTACGGCGTGATGCTGGTGAACCCGGACAAGCACCCCACCGTGAAGGTGAAGGAAGGGCAGGCCTTCATCGACTGGCTGGTCTCGCCCGAGGGCCAGGGCGCCATCGCCAGCTACAAGATCGGCGGCGAGCAACTGTTCTTTCCGAGCGCGGACAAGGCCGGGAAGTAGAACGGTTTTTTGCTCGATCGCTTCGGCTTCGCCTCGCAATGACGGAGCGGAGCGGAGGCCGTACGAGACAGACAGCATGAAAAAGCCCCCGAACCGAGAGGTCCGGGGGCATTCTTGTTTCAGAGCACGATAATCAGCCTTCAGAGCACGAAGTCGGCCGCGGTGAGCGTGTAGAGGCCCTTCAGCTCGATGTGGAAGTCGGCGATCTTGTTGCCGTCCATGTCGGCCTGGAGGACCGTGCGGTCGTTGTCGGTGCCGGTCGCGTCCACGATCGAGTAGACGAGCTGGCCCGCCTTGCCGGTGAAGGCCGAGCCCGCCTTGGCGACGAACTCGAACGCGTCGCCGGCCAGCGCCCCGTTGGCGTCGATGGTCGAGAGGTCGATGCGGTCCTCGCCCTGCTTGAAGTCGAGGATCACGTCGCGGGTCGCGGCGGTGGCGCCGCTGTCGGTCCGGGCGTTGAAATCGAAGGTGTCGCGGCCGAGCCCGCCGGTGAGCCGGTCGGCACCGGCACCGCCGGTCAGGATGTTGGCGCCCGCATTGCCGGTGATGACCTGCGCGAACTCGTTGCCGGTCAGGTTGATCGCACCTGTGCCCGCCGCGTTCGTCGTGGTCAGCGTCTCGATCTCCTGGCCGGCGGCGAGGGTGAAGCTCACGCTTGTCAGGACCGTGTCGGCGCCGCCGCCCTTGGCCTCGATCACCTTATCTCCGACGTTGTCCACGACGTAGGTATCGCTGCCGGCAAGACCCGTGAGGATGTCGGCGCCCTTGCCGCCGTCGAGGCGGTTGGCGCCGCCGTCGCCGGTCAGCTTGTCGGCCGCTGCGCCGCCGACGACGTTCTCGATGTTGACGATGCGGTCCTCGACCACGCCGCCGACCTTCACGGCCACGACCTTCGCGCCGTTGAGCGCGACTTCCACCGCAGTCGCCTTGTCGCCGTAATCGGCGGTGTCGAGGCCGCCGAGGCCGTTGAGCACGTCGGACCCGCCGCCGCCGCGCAGCACGTTGGCGCCGGCATTGCCGTCGAGCGTCTGGCCGAACTCGTTGCCGGTCAGATTGATCGCGCCCGTGCCCGCCACGTTCGTGGTGGTCAGCGTCTCGATCTCCTGGCCGGCCGCAAGGATGTAGCCCAGGGCCGCCCGCACCGTGTCGCTGCCGCCGGCCTTGGCCTCGATCACCTTGTCGCCGACATTGTCCACGACGTAGGTGTCGTTGCCGCCGAGACCCGTCATCGTGTCGGCGCCGAGGCCGCCATCGAGGATGTTGGTGCCGGCATTACCGGTGATGGACTGTGCGAACTCGTTGCCGGTGAGGTTGATCGCGATCCGGCTCGCGGCGTCGGTCGTGGTCAGGGCCTCGATTTCCTGGCCGGCGGCGAGAGTGTAGCTCGCGCTCGCCCGCACCGTGTCGCTGCCGCCGCCCCTGGCCTCGATCACCTTATCGCCCGCGTTGTCCACGACGTAGGTGTCGCTGCCGGCAAGACCGGTGAGGGTGTCGGCGCCGAGGCCGCCATTGAGGAGGTTGGCGCCCCCGTCACCGGTGAGAAGGTCGGCCGCGGAGCCGCCGGTGACGTTCTCGATGTTGACGATGCGGTCCTCGATCACGCCGCCGACCTTCACGGTCACGACCTTCGCGCCGTTGAGCGCGACTTCCACCGCGACGGTCTTGTCGGCGTAATCGGCGGTGTCGATGCCGCCGAGGCCGTTGAGGACGTCGGACCCGCCGCCGCCGCGCAGCACGTTGGCGCCGGCATTGCCGTCGAGCGTCTGGCCGAACTCGTTGCCGGTCAGGTTCAGCGCGCCCGTCGCCGCGGCGTCCGCGGCCGTCAGGGTCTCGATCTCCTGGGCCCCGAGCAGCGCGTAGCGGCCCGCGCCCACCGCCACCTTGACGGTGTCGGTGCCGCCCTTGACGGCGTCGTAGACGAGGTCGTTGGCGTCGTTGACGAGGTAGGTGTCGTTGCCGGCCAAGCCCGTCATCGTGTCGGCGCCGAGGCCGCCGTCGAGGATGTTGTTGCCGGCATTGCCCCGCAGGCCGTTCGCCCACAGGCTACCGGTGAGGTTGATCGCGTCCGTGCCGGCGTCGTTCGTCGTCGTGAGGAGTTCGACCTCCTGGCTGATGTCGAGGACGTAGCTCACGCTCGTCCGCACCGTGTCGCTGCCGCCGTTGGCGTTCTCGAAGACGCGGTCGCCCGCGCTGTCGACGATGTAGGTGTCGTTGCCGCCCTTGCCGATCATGGAATCGTTGCCGCCGCGACCGTCGATCGTGTCGTCGCCGTCGCCGGTGACGACCCTGTCGTCGCGGTTGGTGAGCGTCAGGTCGAAATGCTCGACATCCGTGAAGGTGACGTTGGCGTTCGCCCCGTAGCGCCCGAAATAGCCGTCGTAGCCTTCGGCCAGAGTCCCGGAGCCGACGCCGACATCGCCGTCGAAGTAGCCGACGCCGTAACCGGCGTCGGCGGTCCCGGAATAGCCCCGAGCGCAACGGTGTCGGTGCCGCCGGCGACCTTCACCCGGTCGCTGCCCGCCCCCGTCGTGACCTGATCGCTGTGGGACGCCGCCTGCGTGACGATCACGTCGTTGCCCGACCCCGTCGTCAGGGTCAGCATGTCGATGTCGCGCACCGCGCCGGTGCCGTTGGCCTTGGTGACCTCGCTGCGCACGCTGTAGGTGCCCTGCAGCCCGGTCTTGGTCAGGTCGAGCACCATCGCCTGCGCCGTCGTCATCTCCGACTTGTCGGCCACCCAGCGGTCGGCCTCGGCGCCGCCATCGACGCTGTCGAAGCCCTTGCCGGTGCTGAGGATGTCATCCCCGCCCAGGCCCCTGAGGGTGTCGTCGCCGTCGCCGCTCACCGCCCGGTCGCCGCGATTGGTGAGCGTCAGGTCGAAGCGCTCGACGCCCGAGAAGGTGACGTTGGTNGCCCCTGAGGGTGTCGTCGCCGTCGCCGCTCACCGCCCGGTCGCCGCGATTGGTGAGCGTCAGGTCGAAGCGCTCGACGCCCGAGAAGGTGACGTTGGCACCCGAGCCGTAGCGCCCGAAATACCCGCCATAGCCTCCGGTCAGAGTTCCCGAGCTGACGCCGACATCGCCGTCGAAGTAGCCGACGCCGTAGCCGCCGTCGGCGGAGGCCGAGTAGTCGAGCACCAGCGTATCGACGGTCCCGGTCGCGTTGGCGCCCAGATCGACCCAGTCCGATCCATCGTAGACCCGCACCGTGTCGGTGCCGGCGCCCGTGGCAATCTGATCGTTNGTCGACGGTCCCGGTCGCGTTGGCGCCCAGATCGACCCAGTCCGATCCATCGTAGACCCGCACCGTGTCGGTGCCGGCGCCCGTGGCAATCTGATCGTTGTAGGCCGCCAGATGCGTGGTGATCGCGTCGTTGCCCGAGCCGGATCGGAACGGGTTGGCGGCACTGGAACCGAGCTGCTCGATGTCGCGCACGGTGGCCGTGCCGACGAGGCCGGTCACTTCGCTCTTGACGCTGTAGCTCGTCTGCAGGCCGGCGACGTTCAGGTTCAGGCTCAGCCCGGTCGTCATCGCCGACTTGTCGGCCGTCCAGGCGTCGACGCCGTCGCCGCCGTCGACGCTGTCGATGCCCTTGCC
>NZ_LMQV01000011.1 GCF_001425465.1 Methylobacterium sp. Leaf456 | reverse complement strand
CAATCCGATCCGCCTTCGACAGCCTCACCCCAAAGGCCTGCCGCAACTGCCTCACAGCGGCCGGATACGACGCATACGATCCAACCTGATCGGCAATAGCTCTAGACAACTCTAGGGCGGTGCCCCAGTTTCGGCTTCGACTGAGTTTGCACGGAGTTTCAGTCAAAGGGAGCGAGTGCAAGCCGGTAGCTGGGCCGTCAATAAAACCTGAGGGATTGCCTTGCTGACCGCTTCCTGGGAGGTGACTAGGGATGACGGCTGAAATAGCTATTCTTAATAAGTCTGCGATTGCTTTGGCTGCCGATAGTGCTGTGAGTATAGGTCAGCCTCCAAATTTGAAGATATACAATACTGTTAATAAAATATTTGAGTTTAGCTGCCATCGACCTGTTGCTATTATGATCTATGGGAGGCTCGACTATATGGGGCTTCCGCTGGAGACGATAATAAAAGAATACAGAAACCGGCTTGGTCAAAAGTCTTTTCCAAGAATATCTGACTACCGCGATGATTTTCTTTCGTATTTATCAAACAATGTTCCGTTCGATGATGTCGACGAGATGGACAATGTGTATCTGTTGGTATTTGATCTTTTTACGCGGGCTGCAAAAAAATACAAGGACTCGTGATTGAGGATGTGATTGAGCGAGGGTCATATCAAAAAAGCAAGATGAACGGGATGTCCCAGGCGTACATCAAAGGAGAGATATCAAAACTGAAAGGTAAAAAATTATCTAAGGGCTTCATTAGTAAGTCATTACCGGATAAGTACATATCTTTAACAAACGAAATTGCCAATAGTGTACTTCAGTCTGCGGTTCACAACGAAACCACTAAGAAATTACTGCGTGTGTATACTGGATATGCGCTCACAAAATCCAGATTATACTCGTACCGGACTGGACTTGTATTCGTAGGATTTGGTAATAACGAGCTTTGCCCATCGCTAGAAGCAATATAAATTGAAGGAATTATTGATAATAAATCGAAATATATCGAAAAAACAGTATTGATATCGGTCGAAGGCCGCCTCAAGCTGATATTGTAGGCTTTGCTCAGGATGATATGGTAAAAAGCTTTTTGGATGGAATAGATCCGTCTGTGAAGTCATATTATAACAGTCTAATTGGGGATGTGACTCGCGACACTGCAAGAGAAATGCTAAAATCAAACATATCGGATCCCGATCTTATAGAAAGGGCCTTGCAAACAATTTCTCCCGCTACGAATAAAATGCACGCTGATTACGTTAAGAAAGCAAATGACTATCTTATAAAAGATTATTACAAGCCAATCACTGATATGATTCGGTTGATGCCTCGTCAGGAATTATCCACATTGGCATCTTCCCTGATAGAGATTACCTCTTTAAAAAGGAAGGTGACTCGAGAGCAGGAAACCGTTGGCGGCGAGGTCGATGTAGCGATAATCTCGAAATCCGAGGGATTCGTTTGGGTTAAGCGTAAGCATTATTTTCCAAGGGAATTAAATCACAGATTCTTCGCTAGGCACTATGTGAGCACGGAGGAGAATTCGCATGAAGCGTGAAAAATCCGAAGCTAACTCTTCGCCATTTCAGGAGAGAAATGAGAGGGTTATGCCTTCATCATTCTATCGTGGTGCGGGGATAGCACCGCAAGATGCGGCAAGACGTGATTCCCGCGAGGTCGCGGAGAAACACGGAGGGGAATTGCGCAAGTTGCTAGGCAAGTTGAATCAGGGCGCATAATCGTCAGTTATAAAATCAAAATGTTTTAACTCGTGAGCAATTTTGACGCGGCCGCGCCTTGACGGCGGCGGCCGCGGTGCGGTTCTGTGAGGGTCCGTCCGGACCGCAGCACGATGCCGACCTTCGAGGCCGCCCTTCCGGCCGACCATCCCGAGACCGAACTCCCCGACGCGCAGAGCCGCGTCATCGCCGACGCCGTGCGCGAGGCGCTGGCGCGACGCCGGATGTCGCGCCAAGCGCTGGCGGATGCAGCCCGCATCAGCATCTCGACCCTGGAGAAGGCGCTGTCGGGCCGCCGCCCGTTCACGCTCGCGACGACGATCCGCCTGGAGGAGGCGCTGGGCCTGCCCCTGCGGGCCCCCGCCGCGGCGCCCGCGCCGAAGCCGACCGCCCCGCGCCACGCGCCGGAAGAATTCGGCTCCTACACCCGCGAGGCGGTGGCCTTTCTGGAAGGGCGCTACCTGACGCTGCGGACCTCGTTCGGGCAAGCCGGTGCCCTGTTCGCCTACCGCACCGAGATCGCTTGGGACTCTGACGGCGCCCGCCTCGTCTTCCGCGAGGCCGAGCGGCTCGATGCGCCGTTCGCGCAATCCGGTACCGTCTCGGTGCCGAACCAGTCGGGCCAGATCTATCTCGTCACGAATTTCCAGGGGCAGTACCGGCTCGCCATGCTCGGCCGCCCGACGATCCAGGGCGAGCTGTTCGGCATCCTGACGACCCTCTTCTCCGGCCGCGGCGCCCACCTGACGCCCGCCGCGACACCCATCGCCCTGGTGCCGGAGCGCGGGGCTCTCGCCGAGGGCGCGCAATACGGCCGGATCGAGCCCGGCATGGCCTGCGAGCCGGGCTATCGCCGCCTCCTCGACCGGGTGCGGGCCGACGGTTTTGCCGTTTTTCCCGGCCTTGCCGACTGAGGCGCTTCAGGCCGTGCTCGACAGCTTCATCAGCACGAGGCCGCCGACGATCAGCGCGGCGGCCAGCACCCGCATCGCGCTCAATTCCTCGCCGAGCACCGCGATACCGACCACGAAGGCGCCGACCGCGCCGACGCCGGTCCAGACCGTGTAGGCGGTGCCGAGCGGCAGCGTCCGCATCGCCCAGGCGAGCCCGGCGAGGCTCACCGCCATGGCCGCGACGGTGACGAGCGAGGGCCAGAGCCGCGAGAACCCCTCCGACTGCTTCATCGAGAACGCCCAGACGACCTCGAACAGCCCGGCGACGATGAGGATGATCCAGGCCAAGGGGCCTCCTGGCTTTGGTCGCCGGGCCGTCCCGGTCTTGGAGCCCGCAATGGGGAGGGCGTGGCCTCGCCGAGCGAAGCTAAGGCGCGAGGCTCGCTATTCCAGCCGCACCACCACGCTGTCGCTGGCGCCCGCGGCGTCCATCACCGAGATGCGGGCGAAGCCCGCGCCCTCCGGGCTCCAGTCCGATTGCCGCCGCAGGCTCTCGGCGACCGGCAGGCCGTCGACCATCCAGGTGAGTGGCGGCTGGCCGCCGAGCGCCTTGAGGGCGAGGCGGATTCTTTCACCCGCACTGATACCGAGATCGACGCGGGCGCCGTCGGGCGGGTAGGCGATCTTCAGCGGCACGCCGAGCGTCGCCGCGAGCGTCTTGGGCGCATCGCGGCGGATGTGGCGCAGGGGCGGGGGCAGGGCGATGGTGGCCGCCACCAGCGCTTCGCGCGGACGCGGCAGCGGTTCGGGCTCGCCCCCGAAGCGGCTGAACGCGTCGAACAGCATCGGCGCGGCGGCGGCCCGCCCGACGAGGCCCGGCACCGAGGCGCCGTCCGGCCGCCCGACCCAGACCGCGACGGTGATGCGGGCGTCGAACCCGACCGCCCAGGCGTCGCGGTAGCCGTAGGAGGTGCCGGTCTTGTAGGCGAGCCGGCCTGACGGAGCGTTCTCCGGCGGCGGGGCGCCGCGCAGGATGTCGGCGACGTACCAAGCCGAGACCGGGTCGGTGACGGTGCGCTCGGGCTCGGCCGGGGAGGGCGGCCCGTCGAGGCGGCGGACCAGCGTCGGCACGCTCCCGGCTCGCGCGAGCCCGGCATGGAGCCGGGCGAGGTCGGTGAGCGTGATGCCGAGGCCCCCGAGCGCCACGGGCAGGCCCGGCGCGGTGTCGCACGGCAGCAGGATCGTGGCGCCGGCCCCCCGCAGCCGCGCGACGAAGCGGGCGGCACTCACCGTCTCCAACAGATCGACCGCGGGCAGGTTGAGCGATTGCTGGAGCGCCACGCGGGCCGTCACGGTGCCGCGATAGCCCTGATCGAAGTTCTCCGGCGCGTAGCTCGCGGCAAAGCGCGCCGGGCGGTCGTCGAGGAGGGTTTCCGGGTGGGCGAGCCCGTTCTCGAAGGCCAGCGTGTAGATGAAGGGCTTCAGCGCCGAGCCGGGCGAGCGCACGGCATTGGTCGCATCGACCGCGCCGGCGCGGGCGGCGTCGAGATAGCCGGCGCTGCCGACATGGGCCAGCACGTGGCCGCTGCGATTGTCGATCACGAGGATCGCCGCCGACAGGGCGGGCCCGAGCGCCGCCGCGCGCTCCGCCGCCAGCGTCTCCAGGCTCGCCTGGAGCCGAGCGTCGAGCGTCAGACGCTGCACCCGCGCAGCCGGATCGGCCGCCACCGCCTGCTCGGCGGCGTGGGCCGCGAGCATCGGGAAGGACTTTCGTAAGGTCGGCACCGGCTCGGCCTTGGCGGCGCGGGCCTCCTCTTCCGTTAGCACGCCGCGCTCGGCGGCGATGTCGAGCACGCGGTCGCGGGCGCGGCGGGCGTTTGCCGAGAAGCGGTCGGGCCGGCGTGCCTCGGGGGCCTGGGGCAGGGCGACGAGGAGCGCGCTCTCGGCAAACGACAGGCGGGCCGGCTCGCGGCCGAAATAGGCGAGGCTCGCCGCGCGCAGCCCCTCGACCGGGCCGCCATAGGGGGCGAGGGCGAGGTAGAGATCGAGCACGCCCGTCTTGCTTAAGGTTCGCTCCAGTTGAATCGCACGGACCATCTGCCGGAGCTTGGCGAGAAGCGAGCGTTCGGCGCGGGGCTCGACGAGGCGGGCGACCTGCATGGAGAGCGTCGAGCCGCCCGACACGATCTTTCGGTGGGCGAGCCATTGCCATGCGGCGCGGACGGTGGCGGCGGGGTCGATGCCCGGATGGGTGTCGAAGCGGCGGTCCTCGTAGGCCTTGAGCATGGCGAGGAAGCGCGGATCGACCTCGCCCGCGGTGACGGGCAGGCGCCAGCGCCCGTCGGTCGTGGCGAAGGGGCGCAGCAACTGGCCCTTCCGGTCGAGGATGACGGTGGAGCGAAGGGAGGCGGCGGTGAGGTCGAGGGGTGGGAGGGTTGTGGCGTAGCGCCAGAGGGCGAGGCTAGGGAGCGCCAGGACGACGATGACGAGCAGGGCGCAGAGCCCGACGACGCGCCCCCCTCTCCCCGCGCGCGGGGAGAGGCCCGCATGCACCTTGTCGTGCATGCGGGAAGCGGAGGCGAAGCCGGAGCGATGGTGAAGGGGCGCATCCGGAGGAGCCTCTTCCGTCGAAGCCCCCTCACCCCCGGCTGCCGCCTCGCCGAGCCCCCGACGAGGGGGGCTCGGCCCTCTCCCTGCGTGCGGGGAGAGGGGGATTTGCGGGCTGCCCATGGCCTACTTCGCCGACACCACCTCGACCGATCCGAACGCGCTGCGTCCGAACCGCTCGGGGCGGTACATGTCCTCGACGCTGGCGCCCGGATGGACGTAGGTGCCGGGCGAGACCACCCGCACGGTGTAGGCCGCCGAGAAGAAGGCCGATTGCTCCGGCGTGCGGTCGTAGGCGGCCACGAACCGGTCGTCGCGGAACTCGGTGTGGACCGGCTGCACGTCGGTTTTCGCGAAGCTCAAGCCGCTGAGCGCGTCGGCATCGAGAAGCTTCGGGTTGTCGATCTCCAGGCCCGCGGGCAGGCGATCGACCAGGAGCAGGCGGGCGGCGCTGGCCTTGGCCTCGGTCACCTTCAGCACCACGACGAGGCGGTCATTCTGGCGCAAAGGCTTCCCCGCATCCACCGGGCTGCCGTCGAGGCGGTAGAAGGCGCGCTCCACCGTGTAGCCGTGGGCGGCGGCCGGCTCGGGCGTGATCGGGTTGCCGGTAACGCCGACCGTCACCTGCACCGGCTCGCGGCCCTCGTTGACGATCCGCACCGGATGCGCCTCTAGGACCGGGGCCCGGTAGAGCCGCGACAGCGGCCCGGTCTCGGGCCTACCGTCGATCGAGAGTTTGAGACCCTCGGACTCCTTGGCGAGGCCTTGGGCGGCCAGCACCATCCAGGCGTTCTCCTGGGTGCTGGTGGTGCGGGCATCTCCCCGCTCCTGGCCGATCACCGCGGCCACCGGCTGCAGCGTGTCGCGGGAAAAGCCGGTCTCGGCCGAGAGCGCCAGCAGGGCGGCGCCGTCGCGCAGGCGCGAGCCGTAATCGGCGCGGTAATCGCCCTTGTCGCGGCCGGCCTGCAACGCCTTCACGGCCGCGTCGAACGCCTTTTGCGCCCGGCCACGGTCGCCCAGAAGCGCGAGCGCGGCGGCGAGCTGCCCGCGCCCGAGCGGCGTGGCGAAATCCTCGATCTTGGTGTCCGCGAGGTAGCGCAGGTCGCCCATCACCGAGCGGCCGTTACGGGCGAGCACGTAGGCCGCGTAAGCCAGATCCATCCCGCCGTTCTCGACGTTGGTGGTGTTGGCCACCGTGTTGCGCAGGCGGTCCAGCGCGCTGTTGAACGCGGTCTGCGGGACGGAAAAGCCCCGCTCGCGGGCGCGGGTGAGGAAGTCGGTCACGTAGGCGTCGAGCCACGTGTCGCCCGCATTCTCCGTCGACCACAGGCCGAAGGCGCCGCTCGAATCCTGGCGCGCCAGCACCCGCTCGATGGCAGCGCGCACCCGCTCGTCCACCTGCCCGTCGAGGCCGAGCTTTTCGGAGGCCGCCAAGCCGTTGACGTAGAGGAGCGGCAGCGCCCGGCTCACCGTCTGCTCGGAGCAGCCGTAGGGGTAGCGGTCGAGCGCTTGCAGCAGGGCGGCCACGTCGATTCCTGCAAGGCGGTTCGCTGCGACCGAGACCGCGCCGGTGCCGGGCAGGATGTCGGCCAGAAGGTCGGCCGAGACGTCGAGGCCCGCGCCGGGCTCCAGCGGGCGCACCGAGCGGCGCACCAGCGCGCCGGTGCCGGGACCGATGGCCAGCGCGAAGGACTGGCCGGCGCTGCCCTGGATGCCGGGGCCGGTGAGCGTCAGGTCGAGCCGGGTGAGGCCGGGCCCGGCGGCGGTGATCGGGATCACGAACTGCCCCTTGGCGCCGGCCTCGAGCCGCAGCGTCGAGCGCAGGGCCTCGCCCGCCACCACGACGGGACCGGTGAGGTCGAGATCGACGGTGTAGTCGCCCGCCCCGCCCTCGACGTTGTCGAGCGCCACGAAGAAGCGCGAGCGGTCGCCGACATTGAGGAAGCGCGGCAGCGTGCCGGTGAGCACCACCGGATCGCGCACGATCACGTCGGCCTGGGCCTGACCCACGCGTGACTTGGTCCAGGCGGTCGCCATCAGCCGGGCGGTGCCGTTGAAGGCCGGCAGCTCCAGCGGGATCTTGGCCGTCCCGTCCGCGCCCACCGTGACGACGCCCGAGTAGAGCGCGAGCGGCGCCTGCGTCGGCGGCGTGTCGGCGAGTTCGGTCGCCCCGCCGTCGCCGCCGGAGCGGATCGCGCCGAGCGTGCCCTGCATGCCGTCGATCAGGTAGCCGTAGAGGTCGCGGACCTCCGGCCCGAGCGCTTTCTGGCCGAAGAAATAGGCGAACGGGTTCGGCGCCTCGTAGCGGGTGAGGTTGAGGATGCCGACATCGACCGCCGCCAGCGTCACCCGCGCCTCCTCGCCGGCCTGGAGCCCGGCGATTTTTACGGGAACGGTCAGCGTGCCGCGGGGGCGGACCTTCTCCGGGGCCTCCAAGGATACGGACAGGCCGCGCTTCTCCCGATCGATCGAGAACCATGCCAGCCCGAGCGCGCGGCCGGGCATGCGCTTGGCCGCCTGATCCAGCGGCCGGTAGGCGGTGGCGACGAGGTAGGCGCCGGAGCCCCACTCGGCCTTGACCGGGATATCGACCGTGGTGCCGCCCTCCGAGACGGTGACGTCGCGCATCTCGTGGACGCGGTCGCTCACCACGGCGAGCGTCGCCGTGCCGGAAAACTTCGGTGCGAGCCGGGCGCGAAGCCGCTCGCCGGAGGCGTAGGCCGCCTTGTCGAGGGTGAGGTCGAGGAGGTCGGGCACGTCGGCGCTCTCGGAGCCGCCCCAGCCGACCGAGAAGCTCACGCTCACGGCGGCCTGCGGTTGGCCCGGCACGGTGGCTTCCAGGCGGTACTGCCCGAGGCCGACCGGCGCGGCGATGCGGGCCGGCGCGTCAGAAGAGATCGCCACGCGCCCATCGGCGACGCGGCGGCTCGCCTTCACCGGCTCGAAGCTCCAGCGCCCGTCCTCCCGGTACCATTGATAGGTCCGCTCGACCTTCGACAGCGTCCAGACCACGCCGTCTTGGGGCAAGCGCCGCCCGTCGGGGGTCGCCATCGCGAGATCGAAGGTGGCAGTCGCCCCGTCCGACAGGTCGCCGCCGAAATTCTTTCGGATGGCGAGCACCGGATTCGAGGGCAGGATCGGCAGGGTGACGCTGCGGCTCAAGGCCCGCCCGCCCGGCTCGCCGACCGAGAGGGTGATCTTGGCTTCCAACGGACGGGGGGCGGCCAGTTCCTGCACCGGAACGGTGAGGCTCGCCTGCCCCCGCGCGTCGGTGGTCGCCTTGGCATCGACTTCCGTCGTGGTCGCCTCCACCGCCTCGTCGTCGAGGCCGATCGAGAAACCCTCCAGGCCCTTGATGCCGGAACCCGTGGCGGGCTGCACCGCGACCGCGGCCGACACGTCGAGGCCGGCGCCCGGCGCGCCGTAGAGGTAGCGGGCCGACACGTCGATGCTGGCCGCCTCGCCGCGCTTCAGTGTCGGCGTCTTCGGGGTGAGGCTGACTTCGAGCCGCTCGGGCACGTAATCCTCGACGAGCCAGCTCGCCTCGCCGACCGGCGGCGCTTTCGGATCGGTGTAGGCCGAGACCCGCCATGTGCCGTGCATCGCGCCCGCCATCAGCGGCAGCGAAAGCGCACGTCCGCCGAGACCCTCGTCGGCGACCGCCGCGCGGCGATACTCGACGCCGTCCGGCCGCTTCACCACCAGGGTCAGCGGCAGGCCCGTCACCGCTGCGCCCTGCGGGTCGCGCAGCAGCGCGGTCAATTGCACCGTCTCGCCGGAGCGGTAGACGCCGCGCTCGGGGAAGACGTAGGCCTCCGCCCCGCCCGGCGCCGGGCGGCCCTTCACGCCGCGGTCGGACAGGTCGAAGGCGCCTTGGGCCAGATCGAGGAAGCCGTAATCGTCGCCGATCTGCGCGACGACGAGGCCGGGCGCGAGCCCGCCCTCGCCGCGGGCGAGCCCCCCGGGGAAGGCGGCGTGGCCCTGGCCGTCGGTTTTCTGGGTCGCCAGCACGTCGTTGTTGCGGGCCACCAAGCGGATCTCGGCGCCGGATACCGCCTTGGCGCTGGCGAGCGAGCGGGCCAGCACGTGGACGCCGTCGCGGCCCTTGAAGGCGGTGAGCCCAAGATCGGAGACGACGAACCACTGCGTCGCCTGGGTCTCGTAGCCGCCTTCCTCGTCCGCCGCCGCGTCGGAGGTGCCGCTGGGTTTGGCGAGCATCAGGTAGAGGCCGGGCTCCAGCTTGCCGACGGCCTGAAGCACCGGGAAGGCGGTGACCGCCTCGCGGTTCGTGTCGGCCTTGGCCGTGGAGAGCGTGCCCTTCCAGACCCGCTGGCCCTTCTGGTCGGCGATGCCCTTGGCCGTCGAGCCGGTGAGCTGGCTCAGGAATTCTTCCGAGCGGAGCGTCGGCAGCAGGCCGCGGTCGCCGATGCGCAGAACCTCGACATCGAGTTTTTGCGCGTTGACCGAGACCAGCGGCACGCCGGCTTGGCCGGTGCGGGGCAGGACGTAGTTGCGGCCGGTGAAGCGGACCTGGGGAGAGCGGTCGCGGACATAGACCTCGTAATCGGCGGCCTTCAGCAGATTCTCGCCGACGGTGGAGGGAAGCCCGGCGCGCAGCACGAAGGCGTAGCGCTCGGAATGCTTCAGCCCATCGACGCAGAGCTGCTGGCCCTCCGCCGTCACCGCCGCGTTGCTCGCCCCCGAGACCGCGACGAAGGGGGCGTAATCGGTCTTCGGGACGAGCGCTTCCGAGAAGGTGAAGCAGACCCGCGGCGCGGCGGCGTCCGAATCGACCTTGTAGTCGAGGATGCGGAAGCCGTGTTCCGCCCGCAGCGTCTCGTAGGTGCCCCGCGTCTGCGGATCGTCCCTGAGGGCGAGGCTCGCCCGGTAGGCCTCCATCGCCGGGCGCCACTCGGCCTGCGCCGCCTGGACCTCGCCGAGGCGGGCGAGCGCGCGGGCCTCGTCGGCGGGCGTGCGGGCGCGCAGATAGCCCTGGTAGGCGGCGGCGGCCGCGCGGCCCTTCAGCTTGAGCCGGGCCGAATAGTCGCCGCGCTCCTCGTCCGCGCCGGCCGCGGCGGCCGTGCGGGCATAGTCGAGCCAACTCCGAACATCGTTCGGGTCCGCCGCGATGGCCGCAGCGTAGGCGTTCATCTCGGCGTCGGGCTCGCCCTCCTCGCTCTTGGCGGCGGCCTCCGCCTCGCGGCGCCACAGGGCGGCCGGCTTGGCGCCGGGGGGCGCCTCGGCCCTCAAGGCCGTCTCCAGCCGCACGCCCGCGCTGGCGAGCGCCTCGCGCACGAAGGTTTTTGGGACCGGGGCGGTGGCGGACTTTTGCAAGGGCGCCGGGCGCGGCGCCTGGGCCGCTGCCGGAAGGGCCACGGCCATGGCCGTCAGGACGGCCAGGCGCCGGATACGGTTGCCCTGGGACATGCGCGTCTCCCCGTCCGGCGCTCAGGCGATCCCGCGCCGCGGGCGGCACGCTATCACTTGGCGCGGGCGCCGCAACGCTTGTCCCGGCTTGTGGGACGGCGGCCGACGCGGGCATCATCCGCTCGGTGACGCGTCCTCGCGCGTCGGGGCGGAAGAGAGCGATGCGTGAGCGGACGGCAGCGGTTCGAACGGGCCTTGCGGCGCTGGTCAGCGTCGGCCTCGCCCTCGGCGCGGCGGCGCAGGGCGCGCCGCCCCCGGCTCCGAAGCCCGCGGCTCCCACGCCCGACCCCGCCCTCGAGGCGGCGCGGGCGGCCTTCGAGGCGCTGCCGGAGCCCGAGCGCCGGGCGGTGCAGGACGCACTGGTCTGGACCGGCGACTACAACGGCGTGACGACCGGCGGCTTCGGGCGGCGGACGTTCGAGGGCATCGCCACCTATCAGCGGCGCACCGGCGGCACGCCGACGGGCCAACTCGGCCCCTCGGAGCGAACGGCGCTGGCCTCGGCCGCGGAGGCCGCCCGCAAGGCGGCGCGGTTCCGGGTGCAGACGGATGGGGCGAGCGGCGCCGCCATCGGCGTGCCGGAGCGGCTGCTGTCGAAGCGCAGCCTCCTGCCCGGCGGCACCCGCTGGCAGAGCGCCGACGGGCGCGTGACGCTCGACACCCGCTCGTTCCCGCCCGGCACGACCAATCTCGACGCGCTGTTCGAGCGCGCCACCGCGGCGTCGCCTGAGCGCAAGGTCACCTACAAGCTGAAGAAGCCGGATTTCGTCGTCGTCACCGCCGAGACCGCGACCGGGCGCTCCTATGTCCGCTACGCGCTCGGCGAGGCGGGCATCCGCGGCTTCGCGCTGGGCTACGACCGGGCCATGGCCGCCGAGGTCGAGCCGCTGGTGATCGCGGTGGCGAACAGCTTTTCGCCATTTCCCGCCGAGGGCGCCTCACCTTCGGTCGCGCCGCCGCCGTCGGCTGCGGTGGCGGCGCCCAAACTCGCGCCGGGTCCAGGCCCCAACTTCGCCGCCCCGCCCCTGGCGCCTCCGACGAGCGAGGCGCATGCCTCCGCGACCGGGCTGAACCTCGGCGGCGGGCGGGTGCTGACGGCGGCCTCCGCGCTGGAGAACTGCCCGGCGCCCCGTGTCGGTGGGTTGCCGGCCCGGAGCGAGGGGGCCGGCCCGGTGGTGGTGCTGCGGGTCGAGGGGCTCGGCGGCGGCGCGGTGCCGCCTCTGCGCACGGAGGCGCCCGGTGCGGACGAGGCGCTACTGGTGCTCGCAGTTGAATCGAATGGCGGGCGCAGCGTCGCCCCCGGCGTTGCCGGGCCGGGCGGTGTGTTCGCGCCGCTCCAGCCGGGGGCGGGCGGAGCGCCGGTGCTCGACCGGGCGGGCCGCCTCGTCGGGCTGGTGGCGCGGGCGCCCGCAGGCCCACGCCTGATCGCCGGGGTGATGCCGCCGACACGCTATCCGATCGTGCCGGGCAACGCGGTGGCGGCTGTTCTGAAGCAGAGCGGGGTCACGTCCGCCCCGGCACCGGCCTCCGCGGCCAGCCCGAGCGGGGCCGCCGCGCCGGTTCTCGGCGCGGTGGTCGGGATCGTGTGCGGGCGCTGAGGAAGGGGACCGGTCAGTCGAGGACGACGGCGACGAGGGAGAACAGGCCGGCCAGCAGCAGGTTGCAGGCGATGAGGACGACGACCGTCATGGGAACGCTTTTGGCTTTCGAAAGGGGATCGGGAAGGCGGCGTCCCAGGCGGTAGCCGGAGAAGCTTGACGATGTGTTCCCTCCGGTCCGATTGCGGCGGCGGCGGGGCCTGGGGGGCCCGAAACCGGTGCAGGGAGGGCACACCCGCCCCCGGATCGCCCGTCACGCTTGAACCGCCCGTGAACCGAACGTCACTGCCCGGCCACAGGGCCGACCACAAGCGTCCGAAAAGCCCGTCGCGCCGCAAATGCGTCAAGGTTGTGTTAACCCATGCGGTTTCGCGGATGTGCCGTTTCGAAAGAGTGGCGACATGATCTCCTTCAGCGACTCCCTCCAGACCGCCGCCGGCCTGTTCCGGCTCAGGGGCGCCCCGGCGCCGACCCTCGACGCCCCGTCGATCGACGAGCCCGAGAGAAGAACCATGTCGCCCGACGCGGTGGCGCCGGATGATCCCTTCTTTCTTGCGGTCGCCGAGGCGCTGCAGGAAGCGGGCTATCTGGATTCCTGAAAATCCGGCGATTAAGCCTCGCCGACATCCGGTGCCCGATCCGGGGCCGGAGCCGGAGGTTTTGAGCGCATGACCGCATCCCACGACGTCCGACCGCGGGTCTCGCAGGATGTCTTGGCCGCGGTCGGCGGCACGCCGCTGATCCGGCTGCGCCGCGCCTCGGACGAGACCGGCTGCACCATCCTCGGCAAGGCCGAGTTCCTCAATCCCGGCCTGTCGGTGAAGGACCGGGCCGCCCTCTCGATCGTGCGCGACGCGGAGGCGCGCGGGCTGATCCGCCCCGGCGGCACCATCGTCGAGGGCACGGCGGGCAACACCGGCATCGGGCTCGCGCTGGTGGCGTCGGTGCGCGGCTACCGCACCGTCATCGTCATCCCCGAGACCCAGTCGGCGGAGAAGAAGGAGACGCTGCGGCTCGCCGGCGCCCGACTCGTCGAGGTGCCCGCCGTCCCCTTCGCCAACCCGAACAACTACGTCCACGCCGCCCGCCGCCTCGCCGAGCGGCTGGCCGGGACGGAAGCGGCCGGCGCCTTCTTCGCCGACCAGTTCGACAACGTCGCCAACCGCCGCGCCCATATCGAGGGCACCGGCCCGGAAATCTTCGCGCAGACCGAGGGCGCGGTCGACGGCTTCGTCTGCGCCGCCGGGACCGGCGGCACGCTGGCGGGCGTGGCGGAGGCTTTGCGGGCTTTGAAGCCGGGGGTGAAGATCGCCCTGTCGGACCCGGATGGCTCGGCGCTGCACGCGTATTACAGCACCGGCACGCTCAAGGCCGAGGGCTCCTCGATCACCGAGGGCATCGGCCAGGGCCGGGTGACCCGGAATCTCGAAGGGTTTTCGCCGGACCACTCGTTCCGGATTCCCGACCGGGAAGCGCTCGACATCGTCTTCCGGCTGATGCGGGAGGAGGGGCTGTCGCTCGGCGGCTCCTCGGGGATCAACGTGGCCGGCGCGATTCGGCTGGCCCGCGCTTTGGGGCCGGGCCACACCATCGTGACGATCCTGTGCGACGGGGCAGCGCGCTACGCCTCGAAGCTGTTCAACCCGGCCTTCCTCAACGAACGCGGCCTGCCGACGCCGGATTGGCTCGGCGCGGCGGCGGGCGAGCTGCCGGATTGGCGGGCCTAACCCAGCGTCTTCCCGAGACGGGCGATCAGCGCCTCGAGGCGCTCGCCCACCGGCTCGGTGAGGCAGCCGGCATAGAGGGTGCGCAGGTTCTTGCCGATGTGGCGGCGCACGCCCTGGCTCAGCGGCGGGACGCCGTCGTCGCCCGTCGATTTCGTCTCGGTCACCGTCTTCGTCACGGATCGTCTCCCGTCCGTGCCCCTCGAAGTGCCATTCTGGCCGACGAGGGTTAAGGCGGGTTTTACCGAAGGCGTTGAGGGACGGTTCACCATGGGGCGCCCGCTCTCGCAGGCGAGCCCTCGGCGCCGACTCGGCGCGAGGGCTCGGACGCGCCTCAGAACGAGGCCCGAATGCCGCCGAACACGCTGCGGCCCACGCCGGGATAGAAGGCGACCGGGTTGGACGAGGGCGCGAGCGCGAGGACGGAGATATCCGAGATATAGCGCTCGTCGGTGAGGTTGCGGGCGTCCACGAACAGCGAGACGCCGTTGGCGAAGTCGATGCCGGTCTGGACGTTGAACAGGGCGTAGCCCGGAACCTTCAGTGTGTTCTCGTGATCCACGAAGGCGCCGCCGGGCACCCAATCGATCGAGGGCGTGACGTGGAACCCGCTCGGATGGGTGTAGCCGAGGACGGTGCGCAGCACGTCCTGCGGGATGCCGGCGATGCGGCCGTTGCGGTAGACTGGGTCGTTCACGAAGCGGAAGTCGTTGTGCGTCCAGATCTGCGTGAGGCGTAAGCCGTCGCCGATGCCGGTGAGATCACGGGAGAGGTCATAACCGAATGCCGCCTCGATGCCCTGATGGCGCGTCCGCGGCGCGTTGAAGGTCGCCGCCGGCACGTTCGCCGCGCTGCCTGCAGCCGTGTTGAAGTTGATCAGCGTGTCGCGCACCTCGGCCCGGTAGAGGGTCACGTCCCAGGTCCAGCGGTCGAGGCTTCCGCGGGTGCCGGCCTCGTAGGTCCAGGCGCGCTGCGCCCGCAGCGGCACGAAGGTCGTGCCCAACGTGTTCATCTGCGCGAGGTCGGAAAAGTCCGGCACGTCGCGAGAGCGGGTGGCGTCGGCGAAGACCTGCACGGTGGGCAGCGGCTGCCACAGCAGGCCGACCTTGGGGTTCACGCCCTCGTAGGTCACGTTGGCGTAGCGCACGGTCGGATTCTGCGGGAAACCGCCCTTGTTGCTGAAGGTGCGGTTCGAGGAGAAGGCCTTGGCCCCGGTCATCAGCGCCATGTCGGGCAGGAACCAGAACCGGTTCTCGGCATAGGCCTCGTAGTTCGAGGCGCTCTGCACCGCCCGCAGCGTCTGCGGCCCGCGCAGGCCGGACTTGTTCTCGTATTGCCGCGCGTCGTTGATCCCGGCGAAGGCCCGCAGGCCGACGAGCAGGTCGTTGCGGTAGCCCGCGATGTCGAAGGTGCCGGACCAGTGGGGCGAGACGCCGTAGGTCCAGCCGTCCTGATCGATCACCTGGAAGATCGGGTGGTAGAGGTTCTTGTGGATCGCCCAGGTATCGATGTCGAGGCGGCCGACCTCGAGTTCGAACGAGGTGCGGTTGGCGATCCGCTCCGCCTGCACTTTTCGCGATTGGTTGCCGCTGACCGCGTTCGGATTCGCCACGCCTGGATTCGTCAGCGCGGCGTCGAGGTTCAGCGTGCCGGGCAGCTTCTGGTCGGTGTCGTAGCGGCCGACGTAGAACCGCGTCTCGATCCCCGGCGCGATGCGGTAGCCGACATTCGCGTTGAAGTTCTGCGTGCGCTGGGTCTCGTGAACGCGGAAGCCGTCCGAGTTCGTGAGCGTGCCCGAGATCAGGAAGTCCGCCGGCCCCGAAATCCGCGAAAACTGGAAGCTCTCGCGGAACGTGTTGAAGCTGCCGGCCTCGAAGCGGAGGATGTTGGGCGCGAGCGCCGTATAGGCGGTCGGGGTCACGAAGTTGACCGCCCCGCCCAGCGTGGTCGCGCCGAAGCTCAGCGCGTTGCCGCCCTTGAACACCTCGATCGAACGCAAGCCCAGCGGGTCGATCTGGTAGAAGTCGCCGCTGCCGTCGGCGAGGTTGAGCGGGATGCCGTCCTGCAGCAGCTCGATGCCGCGCACGTGGAAGCCGCGGGCGATGCCCGAGCCGCGGATCGACAGCCGCATCTCCTGGCCGTAGCGGGTCTGCACGAACACGCCGGGCACGTCCTTCAGCACGTCGCGGACGGTGTTGGCATAGGTGTTCTGGTAGGCGGCGGCATCGACGAAGGCGACCGAGCCGACGGTGGACTTCACCGCCGCCTCCTGGGCCGCGACGCTTGGCACGGTCAGCGAGCCGGCGGTCTCGCGCCGTCCGGGGCCGGATGCACCGGCAACGCTGATCTCGTCGAGCGTGGTCGTGGGGCCGGGCGGGGCTCTCATGCTGCCCGGCGGGGCTTGGGCCAGGGCGGGTGAAACGGTCGTCAGGCAGGCGAGCAGGAGCAGGGCGGCCCGCGGCGCGCCCCGTTGGAAGGAAGTCATGGTGGGAAGGGTCCGTGGTCTGATGGATCGGGAAGGGGCGATCGATCAGGCGACGGGGGGCGCTCGGACGCGGGGTCGGGTTCCCGGCGGCGCGCGGGGGGAGGCCGTGACTTCGGGGCGCCACGAGACCCGGTGGTGTTGCGGGGCTGGCCATACGACGGCGGTGGCGGCCGTCGGGGGAAGCACCGGGGCGGCGACCGCGTGGGCGGCGGGGCAGCAGGGCAGGTGGGCGTGGGCCGGGTGCTTCGACGATCCGTCGGCATCCCCGGCCTCGGGGGAGCAGAGGATGTGCGCGGGCCCGAAGCCGCCGACGAAGGCGGCCTGTCCCAGAAGCGCCTGCAAGGCGAGCGCGTAGAGCGCGGCCACGGCGATGACCGCGCGGCACGCGGTCCATCCGGGCAGGCGCCTTCGCATCGGGCCAGCTATGGTCAAGCTTGGCCGGGCGTCAATGCGAACGAGCGCAGCAGCGGCGCGATTTCAGTCTCCGGCGACGGCGCGTCAGCTGTCGCGCCCGCCCGCGACCAGCCGGTGCAGTTGCTTGAGGGCGAGGGGATGGCCCGCCTCAAGGTCGAGCGGGCCGGCAAAGCCCCCGTCGCGGTCCATCATGTAGACCATCAGGCTGTGCTCGATGGTGGTGCCGCCCTCCGTCAGCGGCACCCGCTTCACCTCGGCGCGGAAGGCGCGCGTCACCCGCTCGATGTCGTGCGGGCTGCCGGTCAGGCCGGTGATCCGGTCGCTGAACGAGGCCATGTATTCGCGCATCACCGCGGGCGTGTCGCGCTCGGGATCGACGGTGACGTAGTAGGCCTGGATGTCGCTGCCTTGCTTTGCGTTCTCTTGGGCGAAGGCGTCGAGCAGGTTGCCGAGGTCCGCCAACGTCGTCGGGCAGACGTTGGGGCACTGGGTGAAGCCGAAGAACACGAGGTAGGGCTTGCCGAGGAGCGTGCGCGAATCGAGCACGCCGCCCTTCGAGGATTCGAGCCGGAACGACCCGCCGATCACCGAGATCGGCGGAGGCTTCGGGCCGGACGGCAGGAATGCCACCGTCGTCCCGACGATGGCGGCGAGCCCGAGGGCGAAGACGGCCAGGATCAGGCCGCCGCCCCGCCGCGGCGCCGGCCCGCCCGGGTCAGTGGGCATGGTCGTGTCCCTTGTCCGAGCCCTTGTCGGAGCCCTTGGCCGCGATGCCCTCCACGACGAACTCCACCGGCACCGTGCCGGCCCGCTCGAAGGTGAGGGTGCCGGTCAGCCGCACGCCCTTCTTGAACGGCTGCTTCAGGTCGAGGAACATCAGGTGGTTGCCGCTCGGCGCGAGCGTTACGGTCGCGCCCGGCGCGATCTCCAGGCCGTTGGGGAGCGGGGCCATCCGCATCACCCCGCCCTCGCTCGACATGGAATGCAGCTCGGCCCGGCCCGCTGCGGTGACGCTCGCGCCGGTGAGGCGGTCGGGGTTGGTGCCCGTATTCGTGACGCTGAGATAGCCCGCCGCGACCTTGGCCCCGCCCGGCGTGGCGCGGGACCAGGGATGGTCGATCTTGAGCGGGCCCGCCTTATAGTCGTGGGCCGAGAGCGGGCCCGCCGACAGGACGGTGAGGGCGAGCGCGAGGGTGGCAAGGCGCATGATCGGTCTCCGGTCGGGGCGCTCCGGGCGTCGGCCGCGGGGCGTGGAGGCATCGGGGAAGATAGGGAGGTTTTTGGGAATGGGCGGGGCGAACGGCGTCGCACGCCGCGCTCCCGCTTAGTGATGGTGGGCGTGGCTGCCGGCCTCGGGCACCGCCGCGCCGGGGCCTTGTTGGGTCGGGCCTTGGGCGCCGATGGGAGCCACCGCAAAAGTCACCGGCACGGAGCCGGCCCGCTCGAAGGTGAGGGTGCCGGACACCGTCTCGCCGGCCCGCAGGCCGTCGGTGAGATCGAGGAACATCAGGTGCAGCCCGCCGGGCTTGAGCGCGACGGTTCCGCCGGGGGCGATGGGCAGGCCCCCCTCGACGGGGGCCATCTTCATGACGCCGTTCTCGGTCGACATCGAATGAATCTCGCCGCGCCCGGCGCGGGCGAGGGTGGCGCCGGTCAGCCGGTCCGGTTCGGAGCCGGTGTTGCGCACGGTCACATAGCCGCCCGCGACCTTGGCCCCGCCCGGCGTGGCGCGCAGCCACGGCGTCTCGATCGCGAGCGCAGCAGCCTTGGCCTCGGTCTCGGCCTTGACGGGCGCCGGGGCCGCAGCCTTAGCCGCGACGATCCGCACCGCGGGGGCCGGGCTCTTGAGGGCGCGGGTGTCCTGGCCCTGCGCCGGCACCTCGCTCCAGTGATAGCCGCCCTCGCTGCAATCCTGCTCGACGGGGAAGTAGATCGTCGCGCCGGGCGCGAAGTCGTCCGAGACGCGGGCCAGGAAGGTGAACTCGTCGACCTGATCGTCGGGCAGGCTGCCGCCGCTCCACGTGATCGTGGTGACGCCCTCGGTGACCGTGCCGTGGAAGGACGGGTAGGGCTTGGCATAGGCCGAGCGCGTGGTGGCCAGCGTCCAGCCGGGCTTAGGCATCGGCTTCGCCCCGGTCACGCCCTCGGGGATCGTGACGCTGATCCGGGTGGTCGGCCGGCCGTCGCAGCCGTGCATGATTTGGACGACGCCGCGATAGGCGGCGTTCGGCGAGGCCTCCTTGCGCTCCAGCACGGCGTGCGCCGAGGCGGCGGAGGCGAGGAGCGGCAGAACGACGAGGGCGGCCGGCAGGGCGGCGCGCGGGCGGGCATGGGGCATGCGGGCGTAGGGCATGGCGGAATCCGAAAGGCTGATGGCGAAGGTCGCTCGCGGCCCTCACGGGAGGAGAGGGCGCGGCGGCGCGATCCCGCAACGGCCGTCGTGGGGGCGGCCGACGGGCGGGTGGGCTCAGGTGAGCGGCGGCGCGCGGGCGCTGGCGATCAGGAAGGGCGGGGCGCGGGCGGCGAGACGCGGACGGCCCGGCCAGCCGGGCGCCGCCGCGTCCGGCGCGCTCCAGGCTGGCGCACGCGCCAGCACGGGCGGTGGGGCAGCAGAGGGGGCGTGGCCGGCGGCCGTACAGCAGGCGGCGTGAAGCTGCGTCGGGGCGGGCTTGTCTTCGGGCGCCGCCTCGGCCGGGGCGACGCAGAGGAAGCCGGGGGCACCCGCCACCGGCAGGGCCGCGATGCCGCCGAGCAACGCCTGGAGCACCAGCGCGTAGAGCGCGACGACGGCCGTGAACCCGCGCAGGCGGCGCGGCGCACGCCCGGTCCGGTCGCGGTGGTTCGTCGGCATGATTCGAGGCGTAGAACAGCCGCGCGCAGGCCGCCAGCGGAATCACGTCGCAGATCGCACTGCCTTCACCCGTGACTCTCGCGCCCCACCGGCGCGGTCACGTGCGCCACGGCACCAGGAGCGCCACAATATGGCCCGGAACGGCATGGCTTCTTAATGCTAAGACCCCGACAACGGCGGCACGAGGACTTGGCGGGACTGTCGTCCCCGCCGGCCCCACCGAACCGCACCTTCATCCAGAGCCCCGGATCGATGCTGAAGACCGCGCGCCTCACCCGCTCCCTCGCCTTCGCCCTGGCGGCGACAACGCTCATGGCCGGGCCGGCGCTCGCCCGCGAGCCGGGCTTCGCCCAGGCCGAGTGGGCGCAAGACTACTCCTCGCCCTCGACCATGCAGGTCACCCGCTCCTCGACGCCGATCCTGTCGCCGCAGACCATCGCGTCGACCGAGGCGATGGTCGAGAAGTACCGCTCCATCGTCGCCCGCGGCGGCTGGCAGGCGGTCTCGGGCGCGGCGGCCTTGCGCGTCGGCTCCCGCGGCCCTGCGGTCGCCGCCGTGCGCCAGCGCCTGATCGTGACCGGCGACCTCGACGCGAATGCCGGCGGCGCGGGCGTCTACGATTCCTACGTCTCGGCGGGCGTGAAGCGCTTCCAGGCCCGCCACGGCCTGTCGCAGACCGGCCAGATGAGCCCGGCGACCCAGGCCGCGATGAACGTGCCCGCCGACATTCGCCTGCGCCAGCTCGAGACCAACGTGATCCGCCTGCGCTCCTATGCGGGCGATCTCGGCCGGCGCTTCGTCATCACCAACATCCCGGCCGCTCTGGTGCAGACGGTCGAGAACGGACAGGTCGTGACGCTGCACGCCGCGGGGGTGGGCAAGATCGACCGCCAGTCGCCGATCATGAATACCAAGGCGGTGGAGATCAATTTCAACCCGACCTGGACGGTCCCGGCTTCCATCGTGAAGAAGGACCTCATCCCGAAGATGCAGAAGGATCCGAACTACCTCACGGACAACAAGATCCGCATCCTCTCGGGCGGCCAGGAGATCTCGCCGCGCCAGGTCAACTGGAACTCGGACGAGGGCACCCGCTACACCTACCGCCAGGATTCAGGCGCCGACTTCAACTCGATGGGCGTGGTGCGCATCAACATCCCGAACCCCTACGGCGTGTTCATGCACGACACCAATTCCCGCGGCGTGTTCGGCGACGACTTCCGCTTCATCTCCTCGGGCTGCGTCCGCCTGCAGAACGTGCGCGAATACATCACGTGGCTCCTGAAGGAGACGCCCGGCTGGGACCGCGCCGCGGTCGAGCGCGCGGTGGAAGGCGGCCAGCGCATCGACGCGCGCCTCGCCCAGCCCGTGCCGGTCTACTGGACCTACATCACCGCCTGGGCGACCCCGGAGGGCACGGTCCAGTTCCGCGACGACATCTACAAGCGCGACGGCGTCAACGTGCCCTCGACGCTGGAGGCGCCGACCCCGGTCGCCAGCGCCGCCGCGACCCAACCCGAGACCTTCGAGCCGGGCGACGAGTAAGCCGCCCCTCGCCACAGCGACGGCCTTGCGCCCCCGGGTCCGACGGACCCGGGGGCTTTTTCGTGCCGCCGTGCTGCCCGTCGGTGTGGCTCTTCCGGCACGCAGCGCCCGAAACCGGCGATGCGCCCTCGCGGCCGCACTTCGACGGCAGCCCTCTGCGACCGCCTGCCGCAGGTTTCTGTCCCAGTTCGGGACGATGCGTGCCGGTAAGCAGGAATTCGACAACGTCCCGATTCGCTGGCCGCCACGCCAGCGATCCGGTGGCGCGCCGTCCTGCCGAGGTGGCACCGTCGCCGCCTGTATCGAATACGAACAATTTCAGTAAACGCTTCGGAAACCATGGTTTCCGGTTGGAGAAACCGGGACGGATCGACCGTGCAAAGGTCGGTTAAGTCTTGGGTGGAATGGTGCGCGCCGACATTGGACGGCGCGAAGCCGATCAAGCGCCTTCGGGGGACGTGAGCCAGATGACCGAGTACAAGCTGAGCCGGGCGGCGGATCGGTTGATCGGCGGTGACGAGGACGATGTCTTCAGCGGCGCCGGCTCTCTCAATACCCTCGGCGGCACGGACGTCATCAGCGGCGGGCGCGGCACCGACACCCTTCGCTTCATCGACATCACGACCTCCCTGTTCTCCCTCGGCTCCGACCGCTTGGCCGGCCTCTCCTCGGTCGAGCGGATCGATCTGTCCGGCGTCAACGGCAACATCAGCATGGCCCTCGACGCCGCGGCGATCGGTCAGGCCGACGGCGGGCAACTCACCGTGGCGTTCGGCCAGAACGCGATGACGTTCGGCATCTCCTCGATGGATGCCGGCGACAGCGTGGTCCTGGCCGGCACCGGGCAGGTCACCCTGCGCAACTTCGACGGTCAGCGCATCCAGATCGCCGACGGGTTCGATGGGCGCGTCACCGGGGCCTCGTCCGACGATGTCTTCACCGGCGGCAGCGGCAACGACACGCTCAAGGGCGGCGCCGGGCGCGACACCCTGGCGGGCGGCGCGGGCAACGACGTGCTCGACGGCGGCGACGGCGTCGATTTCCTCGTCTCCGGGAGCGGCAACGATACCGTCATGGGCGGCACCGGCGCCGACATCTTCCGCGTCGGGCCCGGCTCGACCACGATCACGGATTTCGACGTCGGCTTCCATCTCGAGCGCATCGACCTGCGCGGGGTCGCCTCGGCCACCGATTTCTCGAAGCTGACGGTGACGGACAGCGATGCCGGCGCGCTCGTGGCGATCGCCGACACCTCGGTGCTGCTCAAGGGCGTCAAGGCCGATCAGGTGAGCGCCGGCAACTTCATCTACAGCGGCCAGACCGACACCAACGTCATCTCGGTCGCCGCCGGCACCGCGCAGTCGGTCATCCAGCGCCTCATCAACGAGTCGCCCCCCGGCACCACGATCAAGCTCGAAGCCGGCGTGTTCGAGTTCGACACCACGCTGCAGATCCGCCGCACCGGCATCACCCTCGAAGGTGCGGGCAGCGACCAGACCATCATCCGCTCGCTGATCCCGGACGCGAAGGCCGCCCCGACCATCCTGGTCCAGGGCTCGCTGCCCGAATACAAGTTCGCCGACTTCACCGAGACCGCCCTCAAGGGCTCCAAGACGGTCACGCTGACCACGACCGCGAATCTTAAGGTCGGCGACGTGCTCTACGTCGCCCAGGAGAATGACGCGGCCTTCTTCGCCGAGACCGGCAACACCGGGGTCCACATCCCGGATCCGTCGGACCCGGAGAGCGCGGGCCCGCTGCGCGAGATGCTGTCGCGGGTCGTCTCCATCGACGGCAACACCGTCACCCTGGCCGAACCGCTGCCCTACACCTTCGAGGGCGGCAAGGGCTGGGCCGGCAAGCCCGCCCTGCTGCGGGACGTCACCGTCGGCGGCTTCCGCATCGAGACCAACCTGCCGACCCCGGACTCGACGAACTTCAACAACACCCGCGAGGCCTGGACCAACGTCGCGACGGTCTTCTTCAAGAGCGTGGCCGACAGCACGATCCACGACGTCTCGGCGATCAACAACAACTCCAGCGCGTTCGTCTTCAGCCGCGCCTACAACATCACCGCCGACCATCTCACCGCGCTCGGCAGCCACAACAAGGGCACCGGCGGAAACGGCTACGCCTTCGTTCTGGAGGAGGCGTTCGCCAGCAATCTGACCCATCTCACCGACAAGGATATGCGCCACAGCGTGCTGTTCTCGACGTGGAATGCGGAGCACTACAACAATATCCAGGTGGATTTCACCAATCGCGACATCAATTTTCATGGCAGTCCTGACAGTGAGAACACGGTCCTGGTCGATCGCTCCGAGGGGTATTACCTGCCCGGTCGCGCGAGCTGGCCGACGGTCGGACCGGGCGGTTTCGGGAGCCCCAACAGCACCATCGAGGCCAATGACGTCCGCTTCCGCTACCTGCGCTCGACCGAGAAGGACGAGATCGTCCACGCTGCGCTGACCGGCGGCGACATCGACACCGCGGGCGGCGACGACATCATCTACGGCGCCCGCAGCGCCGACCTGCTCTCGGGCGGCGACGGCAACGACCTGATCTGGGGCGACCGCGGCAACGACCGGCTCAACGGCGGTCGCGGCGCCGACATCCTCAGGGGCGGCGCCAACGACGACGTGCTGTCGGGCGACGACGGCGCCGACCTCCTCGACGGCGAGGCCGGCATCGACACGCTCTTCGGCGGGGCGGGCAACGACCTCCTCCGGCTCGGGGCGGGCGACACCGGCACCGGCGGCGCGGGCGCCGATACCTTCGCGATCACCGGCAACGCCACGATCGCGGACTTTTCCGTCGCCGATCCGCTGGAGAAGATCGACCTGCGCGGGATCAAGGCCGCCACCGGCTTCACCACGCTCGGGATCACCCAGGTCGGCGCGGATGCCTCGGTCGTCGTGGGCGGGGTCACGATCCTGCTGAAGAACGTCAAGGCGAGCACGCTGACGGCCGACGACTTCGTCTTCGTCGGCGACCGGAACGCGACCCTCGCCGAGATGCACACCAAGATGCCGAACGTGCGCCCGGCGCTCGATTCGGTGGAGTATATTGGCACCGCGGGCAACGACCTGATCGAGACCACGGCGGTCCAGATCACCACCACGGCCCGGGTCTTCGGCAATGCCGGCACCGACACGCTGCGGGTCGTCTCCGACAAGATCGGCATGGACGCGGCGACCTTCGCCCGGATGTCCTCGATCGAGATCGTCGACGTGTCCACGGCGACCGGGACGATCGATCTGGAGATCGGCGCGGGCGGCGTCGCCCAGGCCAACGGCCTGCTGACGATCTACGGCGGCGCCGACGACATCGGCCTCGACACCTCGGCGGTCGGCAAGGCCGGCAAGGTGGTGGTCGAGACCTTCGGCACGGTGAACCTGCGGCGCAACGTCGAGAACGTGGTGACGGTCTCCGACCGGGTCGAGGGCAAGGTCGTCGGCGACAGCGGGCGCGACACGATCTTCGGCGGCGCGCGGGCCGACAAGCTGTCGGGCGGCCTCGACGACGACCTGATCCGCGGCGGTCTCGGCAACGACACCCTCGACGGCGGGGCGGGCGACGACATCCTCGACGGCGGCCTCGGCAAGGACGTGCTGATCGGCGGCGAGGGCGACGACACCCTGCGGATCGAAGGCGGCGACATCGCCACCGGCGGAACCGGCTCCGACGTGTTCGTCATCGGCGGCAACGCCACCATCACGGATTACGCGGCGGCCGACGGCTACGAGAAGATCGACCTGCGCGGCATCAAGGAGGCGACGAGCTTCTCCGCGCTCGCCTTCCGCCAGAGCGGCGCCGACCTGCGGGTCGTCGTGGGCGGCGTCACCGTCATCCTCAAGAACACCAGCCGGTCGGCGATCAACGCGGACGACTTCATCTTCGTCGGCTCGACCGAGACGACGCTGTCCGATCTGCACAACAAGAAGGCGATCGGCACGCTGACCAGCAAGGCCGACAAGCTCGCCGGCACCGCGGGCGACGACATCTTCGAGAGCACCGCGCTCGGCCTCACCGGGGCGGACATGGTCACGGGCGGGGCCGGCACCGACACGCTGCGCTTCATCTCCGGCCGGGTGTCGCAGACGGACGCCTCGCTCGGGCGCCTGTCCTCGGTGGAGATCATCGACGTCACCTCGACGAGCGGCACCGCCTCGTTCCAGGTCGGCGCGGCGGCGGTGGGGCAGGCCGACGGCGACCGGCTGACGCTGTTCGGCGGGACGAAGGACCTGTTCCTCGACACCTCGGCGGTCGGCAAGGCCGGCACCGTGGTGACCGAGACCTACGGCACGGTGACCCTGCGCACCTCCGTGGACAACGCCGTGACGGTCTCGGACAAGGTCGGCGGCCGGGTGATCGGCGGCGAGCGGCGCGACACCATCACCGGCGGCGCCCAGGCCGACGTGCTGACGGGCGCGGGCGGCGACGACCGCATCGTCGGCGGCGCAGGCAACGACACCCTCGACGGCGGGGCGGGCGACGACATCCTCGACGGCGGCCTCGGCAAGGACGTGCTGACCGGCGGCGACGGCAACGACACCCTCCTGCTCGCGGGCGGCGACACCGCCACCGGCGGGGCGGGCTCCGACGTGTTCGTCATCGGCGGCAGCGCCGTCATCACCGACTTCTCGGTCACCGACGGCTACGAGAAGATCGACCTGCGCGGCATCAAGGCGGCGACGAGCTTCTCCGCGCTGAGCCTCAAGCAGGTCGGCGCCGACCTCCAGGTCAAGGTCGGCACCACCACGTTCTTCCTCAAGAACACCAGCCAGTCCAAGATCGCCGCGGACGATTTCATCTTCTTCGGTTCGACCGAGTCGACGCTGGCCGGGCTGCACAGCCGCCCGGTGATCGGCACGCTGACCAGCGGGGCCGACAAGCTCGTCGGCACCGCGGGCGACGACTTCTTCGAGAGCACCGCGCTCGGCCTCACCACGGCGGACAACGTCACGGGCGGGGCCGGCACCGACACGCTGCGCTTCATCTCCGGCCGGGTGTCGCAGACGGACGCCAACCTCGCACGCCTGTCGTCGGTGGAGATCATCGACGTGACGCAGACGAGCGGCACCGCCTCGTTCCAGATCGGCGCGGCGGCGGTGGGGCAGGCGGACGGCGACCGGCTGACGCTGTTCGGCGGGATGAAGGACTTCTTCCTCGACACCTCGGCGGTCGGCACCGCCGGCACCGTGGTGGTCGAGACCTACGGCACGGTCACCCTGCGTCCGGTCGTGAACAACGCCGTGACGGTCTCGGACAAGGTCGAGGGCAAGGTCGTCGGCGGCGGCCGGGTCGATCTCATCACCGGCGGCGCCAAGGCCGATTCGCTGACCGGCGGCGAGGGCAACGACGTGCTCGACGGCAAGGGCGGTGCCGACCTGCTCGTCGGCGGCCGCCACGACGACACCTACTACGTCGACAACGCCCGCGACCGGGTGGTCGAACTGAAGATGGAAGGCAAGGACACCCTCATCGCCAGCGTGAGCTACACCCTGGCCGCCGGCCAGGAGATCGAGACTCTGCAACTGGCGGCGGGGCGGACCAAGCTCGCGCTCACCGGCAACGAGTTCGCCCAGACCCTGGTCGGCAATGCGGGCGTCAACATCCTCGACGGCAAGCTCGGTCACGACGTGCTCACCGGCGGGGCGGGGGCCGACACCTTCGTGTTCTCGACTCAGCCCGGCAGCACCAACCTCGACCACATCACCGACTTCGCCGTCGAGGACACGATTCAGCTCGCCAAGAGCGTCTTCGCGGCGCTGGCGCCGGGCAAGCTCCTCGATGGCGCGTTCAAGGATCTCGCGGTGGCCGGGGCCAAGCTCGATGCCGACGACCGCATCGTCTACGACCACGACACCGGTGTGCTCGCCTACGACGCGGACGGCTCGGGCAAGGGGGCGGCGGTGACCTTCGCCATCCTCGACAACAAGGCCCTCCTGACCCACGCCGACTTCCTCGTCGCGTGAGGTCGCGCACCCCGCGCGGGTTCGCCCGCGCGGGAATGGATTAAACGCGAGGGCACCCGCGTTAACTCGACATGGTGCCAGATCGCATGCGCTCGAAACGCCCCGAAATCGTCGATCTCCTCGTGCCGCTGCGGCGCTACGCCCGCTCGCTCACGCGGGACGCGGTCAAGGCGGACGACCTCGTCCACGACACCCTGGTGCGTGCGCTGGAATCCCGTGCCAACCTGCGGCCGGACACCAACCTGCGCACCTGGATGATGACGGTGCTGCACAACGTCTTCATCGACGAGCAGCGCCGCAAGCGGGTCGAGGCCCGCCACGCCGACGTGCTGGTCCAGCTCTCCGACGACGTCGCGCCGCCCGCCCAGGAGGGCCAGGTGCGGCTGATGCAGATTCGCAAGGCCTTCGAGGGCCTGCCCGAGGAGCAGCGCGCCGCGCTCCACCTCGTGACCCTGGAGGGCATGGCCTACGCCGACGCGGCCGATGTGCTTGGCATCCCGATCGGCACGCTGATGTCGCGGCTCGGCCGTGGGCGTGCGGCGCTCCGCGCCTTCGAGGAGGGCAGCCGCAAGTCTCGCGGCTCGGCCGCCTCGTCGGACGACCCCGCCGAGCGAGGACGACCGCATCTGCGTATCGTCGGCCGGGAAAGCGCCGCCTGATCCGGCGTTACCCGAAGGTTGGACACGAACAGCGCGCTCCCCGAGCGAGGGGGGCGCAGGAAGAGGCATCGGGCCAGAAGGCCGACAGGCTTGGCTGGCGGAAAGGACATCGGAGTGGGCTGATGGTCGACCCGATCACGCAAACCGATCTCATCGCCTACGTCGATGGCGAACTCGACCCGATGCGCCGCGTCGAGGTCGAGGCGCATCTCGCGCGCCATCCCGAGGACGCCGTCCTGGTGATGGCGGACCTACGGGATCGCGACGCCCTGCGCGAGGCCTTCTCGCTGCCCACCGCGCAACCGACGATCGGTGGTCCGGAGCGGCTGCGCTCGGGCGCCCGCCGCATCGACCGCGCCCTGGCATGGCAGCGGGTCGGCAACCGCCTGCGCCGGGCCGCCGCCATCGTCGTGCTCGTCGGCGCCGGCTGGCTGGCGCATACCGAGATCGGCACCTTTGGCGTGCCGAACTCCATCGCCTCGCCGATCGACCCGGCGCTCGCTGAGGAGGCGCAGCAGGCGCGTCAGGCGGTGCAGATCCGTGCCCGCGCGACCTCGCAGCGGGCGACCCTCGCCTACGACGAGGCCGATCTCGAGGCCGCTACCGGCGTCGATCTGCCGGAGATGCCGAACGGCTGGGTCGTGCGCGACGTGCAGATCTTCCCCGGCCGCCACGGCACCGGCGTCGAGATCGAGATCGAGGCCAAGGATCTCGGCGAACTGTCGCTGTTCGCCAAGCGCAGCGGCGGCGCGGTCGTCCCCGAGGGCAGCGAGCCCGTGACCCGCTCCGGCGACGGCGCCACCGCCTATTGGCGCAACGGCCACACCGCCTACGCGCTCAGCGGCTCGCGCGACGAGCCCGGCCTGTACGCCGCCGCCGCCCGCCTCGCCTCCCTCCGTCACTGACGTCCCTTCGCCGCTGACCCGAACCGAGCCCCGTTCCGGATTTCCAGATCCGGAGCGGGGATTTCCGTTGGGGCCGATCACGGTCGCGGGAGCGCCTCTACCCTTCGGCCGGTGCACGCATTATTCAATTTGCGTCCGCCACAGCCTCGGGTCCATGCGCCTCCTCGGCTTCCTCGCCCTTGCCCTCGCCGGCCTCTACGGCGCCGCCGTTCTGTCGCTCGCCCTGGGGCAGCGGCGATTGATCTATCCGGGCGCCTGGATGGAGCGCCCCCCCGCCGAGGCGGTCGCCGGGACCGAGGCGATCACCCTGCGCACCGCCGACGGCGAGAGCCTGCACGCGCTCTGGCGCGCGCCGCAGCCGGGCTGCGGCGTCGTCGTCAGCTTCCACGGCAACGCCTCCGTGCCCGAGCCGCATGCGGAGCGTTTTTCGGAAGGGGTGTGGCGGCAGGGCGGCTGGGGTATCCTGGCCCCGTCCTATCGCGGCTATCCGGGCTCGACCGGCAGCCCGACCGAGGACGGCCTGATCCGCGACGGCGTCGCGGCCTATGTCGCCGCCGCCGAGCGGGCGCCGGGCGCGCCGATCCTGCTGCACGGCCATTCGCTGGGCGCCGCCATCGCGGTGGCCGTGGCCGAGCGGGCGCCGCATCTCGGGCTCTATCTCGAAGCGCCGTTCGACTCGATGAGCCATCTCGTGGCCTTGCGGTTCCCGTTCGTGCCGAGCCGCTGGCTGCTCGCCGACACCTACCGCTCGGACCGGCGCATCGCCGGCCGCACCGAGCCGGTGCTGATCGTCCAGGGCACGCACGATCCGGTGGTGCCGGCCAAGCTCGCCGTGCGCCTCGCCTCGGCTGCCGGCCCGCAGGCGCAACTCCACCTGATCCCCGGCGATCACGTCTCGATCATGGGCGAGGCCGACACTGCGGCCGAAGCCCTGTTTCGCGGCCGGCTGAAGAGCCGCTGCGGCGCGGTGCCGGCCCAGGCGGCGGCACCCTGACTAGCCACAGGCTCAGAGACGGCGCCGCGTCCATCGCCCAGAGCGCCATGCGGTCGGTCATGTCGTGCGAGGACAGCGGTGTCGGCGATGAACCGGGCGAGGGCCGCCATACCCCGCGGGGTCAGGCCGAAGCGGCGGCGGGGATCGTCCCCGACGCGCTCCGTTTCGGTTCAAGCGGCACGTCGTCCCGCCGGTGGTGCCGAGAAAGGCCCACCCGTCGAGGACATCCGAACCTGCCTACGCGTTCTTGCGGCCGCGATGATCCGGATCGACGCCGCCTTCCGGGGTGGTCTCGTTCTCCACGTCGCCCTCGAAGGTCGAGTCGGCCTCGATCTGCCCCGGATCGGTCCCCGTCAGGCCTTTGGACTGGCCGATGCCGGGATTGCCCTTCAGGTCGGCGTCGGTCGGCGTATCGGTCTTGAGGTGCTTCGACATCGTGGTCTCCTTCGCGTGAGACCGGGCAACCTCGCCCCGCGGATGCCGTTCCGGGCACAGTTGTCGCGCCAGCGACCATCACAGGACGGCGGAGAGCACCTCGTCGAGGGTCACGGTGCGCCCGGCCTCGCGGGAGAGCCGCAGCAGGGTCGATTGGCGAAAGCGCGGGTCGGCGGTGACCTCGCGGCCGAGCCAGTCGGGGGCGGCGTAGGCCTGGGCCTCGTGCTCCAACTCGACCTCGGCCAGGATCATGCCGTCGAGGGCGCCGTTGTAGACGTCGACCTCCCAGACCAGCCCGCCATGGAGCACCCGGTGGCGGGTCTTCTCGATCAGGCAGGTGTCGCAGACGAGGCGCAGCATCGCCTCCCCGTCCGCCCGCGGAATCTCGTACTCGAATTCCGGCCGCCCGAGGCCCTGGCGCTCGCCCTTGACGGTGAGGAAGGCGCGCTCGTCGTCGAGCCGCACCGGCACCTTCCCGTTCTCGAACTGCCCGACGAGCCCGTCGGTCAGCCGCTGCCGGCCGATGACGCCCGCCTTCCAGCCGTCGTGGACGACCAAGAACTTCCGCTCGATCTCGAAACGCATCACGACAGGAAAGCTGGACGACGGAGCAGGCCCGCCTCCTTCAGCGGAACCCGACTAGGACAAAACCGGATTGTACGCCATCCAACCCTGAGCGCGCGGCGGATGCGGCGCGCGCGGGGCTCGGACGCGCCCTCGGCGCCCGAGCGCTCCTTCAGCGCCAGAACGGCTTGGCATCGACCAGTTCGGCATGCGCCTCCGCGGCCTCGTCGAGCAGCGTCCGCTCCCGCACCTCGACGTCGGCGGCCGCCATGCCGGCGGCGAACAGCGTCGAGGCGCCGGCCGCGATCCCGGCCTCCTCGACCACCTCCGCGCGCACCACCTCGTGGGCGGTGGCGATGTCGTTGAGCGCGCCGAGTTGGTCCTGCAGGCCCGACAGCGCTTTAACGAAGGCGGCGTGGCGCCGGCCCGCCTTGCGGCCGGAATAGAGACTCGCGAAGAACTCCGCACCGTAGCGCAGCTTCTTGGCGGCGATGCGGACCCGGTGGCGCTCCTCGGGGCTGAGCCGGTCGAGGCGGCGCCCGCGCTTCTTCACCTGTCGACGGCGGCGGTCGAGTTCGCGCTCGGCGAAATCGACCGCCGGCTCGTCGCGGCGCACCGGCCGGTCGCCGCGCGCATCCCGCAGCCACGGCCCGGCATTGATCCAGCCGATCAGGTCGAGCACCAGCGAGCGCCACGCCTCGGAGGCGAGCAGGACTTCGACCTCGGCATAGGCCTTGGTGCGCGCCTCCTCCAATTGCCGCTCCAGGCCGAGCAGGCCGACCTCGTCGGGATGGCGCTCGCGCTCGGCCGGCAGGGTGGTGGCGAGGAAGACATCGAGGTTGCGCGCCCGGCCGAGCGGCTCGGTCATCCGCTTCAACTCGGCCCGCAGCCGCTCGCCCTGCGCGTCCTCGACGAGGTCGCCGAACAGCGAGAAGGCCGAGCGAAGGCGCCGGATCGCCACCCGCATCTGGTGCAGCGCGCCCGCATCCCGCCGTTCCAGCAGCACCGCCTCGTTGAGCCGCATGTGGCGTAGGCAAGCGTGCGCAATCGCCCGAAAGGCGTCCGCCGCGTTCGCTCCCTCCCGCAGCGGCACGGCTTCCGCCTTGACCCGCTCCGGCTTGCCCTCGGTGAGCGCGTAGCCGCGCTCCGCCTTGGTCCGCACCCCGAGCCGCACCGGCACCAGGGCGGCCACCGCATGGGCCAGGGCGAACAGGTCGCTGGCCGCGCCGTCCTTCAATTCCAGCTCGATCTCGCAGATCGTGGCGATCCGGTCGCCGGCCGTGGGCGCAACGATCCGGCCGGTGTCGAGGGCGACCTCCACCGTCGAGCTGCCCTGTCGCACGAGGTATGTCTTGCGCGTCACCGCGGTGGTGAAGAGCGGCGCGAGCTTGGCGTCCCGGTCGAGGATGTCGGGAAGCGGCGTGTCGGCGAGCACGGTGAGATCGGGCTCCGGGCCTTCGATCGCCTGTTCCCATTCGGGCCGGGCGAACAGGCCGTCGCCCTCGGCCTTCAGGGTCTGGATAGTGCGCTCGCCGATCCGGCGCACCCGCAGGCCGAGGCCCGCCGCCCGCAAGGCCCGATCCGGCGTGTCGTAATAGACCGAGGCGAGTTCCGCCTCGCCATGCTCGGACACCTCCCGCAGGAGCGGATGCTCCTGCAGCATGGCGAGGTCGGAGGGCTCGCATTCCAGCTTCAGCTCGATCTCCCGCGGCTCGCTCATCCGGTCCGTCCCGATCCCTGCTTCTTTCGTCTCGGCCGCGGCGCGGCCGTTCATTGAGACCGGACAACGCGGCAGGACGCGGTTGGATCGGCCGAGGCGGTGCCCGCACGGTCCCGATCGCCCGAGATCGTCGCGAAAATTGCCGAACGGCTCCGTGGAACCTTTATGGCCGAGCTTATAGAAGGGCGGTCGCCCTCAGACAGGTGAAGCGACCATGGCCCCCTCCCGCATTACTCCGGATTCCCTCCTCGTCGGCGAGGCCGGCGGTTGGCACACCGGAAATCGGACGATCACCTACGCCTTCATCTCCCAGGTGCCGGGCTACTACCCGACGATCGACACCGACTGGGACGGCAAGGACGATTCCTACCTCATCGCGAGCGGCGACGGGGAAAGCCCGGCTTCGACGGTGCCGTTCGGTGCGAACGTCGCGATGGGCCGGGCGGAGGCTCAGCTTACGCGCCAAGCCATCAAGGAATGGGCGGAGGTCGCCAAGCTCAACCTCGTCGAGGTCAAGGCCGGCCCCGGCCTCAAGGTCGCCGACATCACCCTCGGCTCCTACGAGTTCGCCGACGAGAACCTGTTCGGCTTCGTGCCGGGCCTGCCCCGGTCCACCGACGAGGACATCCCCGCCGGCCAGCTCGGCGTGCCGTCCGCCCACGGCGACTTCTGGGTCAACACCGGCAATCCCCAGCAGGTCGGCGCCGTGTACGGCAACACCGGCTGGCAGACCTACCTGCACGAACTCGGCCACGCGCTCGGCCTGGAGCATCCCGAGGGCAAGGGCGAGCCCGCCTCGCCGATCCCCTTCCACAACAACCAGTACACGGTGATGTCCTACATCGCCCATCCGGGCGAGGCGGGCGTTCCGGCAGCCGATCAGGATTGGCCGATCACGCCGATGATGTACGACATCGCGGCAATCCAGAAGCTTTACGGCGCCAACCTCGAGACGCGAGCCGGCGCCACGAGCTATTTCGGCGCGAAGGGCCACTACGCCCTCAAGGATGGCGGCCTGCTCGCCAACGGCCGCACCGCGATCCTCACCGTATGGGATGCCGGCGGCGTGGATACGATCAACGCCTCGAACCAGACCGGCTCGGTCAAGATCGACCTCAATCCCGGCGCCTTCTCGACCATCGGCAAGGTCGCCGACAACATCGGCCTCGCGCTCGCCCACACGGTCGGCGGCGTCATCGTCAACCTGATCGAGAACGCCAAGGGCGGCTCGGCCTCCGACATCCTCATCGGCAATGTCGGCAACAACACCCTCGAAGGCGGGACCGGCGCCGACCGGATGTCGGGCGGGGCCGGCAACGACACCTACGGCGTCGACAACTCCGCCGACCTCGTGTTCGATCGGGCGGGCGGCGGCACCGACCGCATCTTCACGAGCACCCACTATGCCCTCAAGGCGGGCCAGGAGATCGAGAGCCTGCGGCTCCTCGCCTCGACCGGCATGAAAAAGCTCAACCTCGCCGGCAACGAGTTCGGCCAGACCCTCGTCGGCAATGCCGGCGCCAACGGCCTCGAGGGCAAGGGCGGCAACGACATCCTCGCCGGCGGACGCGGCGGCGACACCTTCGTGTTCGGCTCCGCCCTAGGCAAGAACAACATCGATCACATCCTTGACTTCGCCGCCGAGGACACGATCCGGCTCGGCGACGCCATCTTCGAGGCCCTGGCGCCGGGCGGGCTCAAGGCGAACGAGTTCAAGGACATCGGCCGGGCCAAGGTCGATGCCGACGACCACATCCTCTACGACAGCCGCAGCGGTAACCTGTTCTACGACGCCGACGGCTCGGGCAAGGCGGCGGCGGTGAAGTTCGCCGTCCTCGACAACAAGGCGGCGATCACCCACGCGGACTTCCTCATCGTCTGACGGCGCGCCAGGCCATCGGCCGGGCGCCGCGAGGCCCGCATCCTGAGGCCGTGTCCGATGCGTCGCATCGGGCACGGCCTTTGCGCATGCGCGGGCGGAGGCGTCACGCGAACCGCATCTTTGGGGTCAGGACGGCGGATCGTCCCGTGCGCTCGGGGCAAAGGTCCACTACATCCCGTCCATCGTCCGCCCTAGACTCATCCGCGGTAGGCCGCCCCCGCGGGCGGCGCGCCGTACGCCCCGAGCCGCCGCCCCAATCCCCCTGCCCGAGCCCGCCCATGACCCTCATCGCCCCCTCGATCCTCGCCGCCGACTTCGCGCGCCTCGGGGAGGAGACGCGGGCCATCGCCGAGGCCGGGGCCGACTGGATCCATCTCGACGTGATGGACGGGCATTTCGTGCCCAACATCAGCTTCGGCCCCGCCATCGTGAAGGCGCTGCGGCCCTCGACCGACAAGCTGTTCGACGTCCACCTGATGATCGCCCCGGCCGACCCCTATCTCGCCGCCTTCGCGGAGGCCGGCGCCGACGCGATCACGGTCCATGTCGAGGCCGGCCCGCACATCCACCGCTCGCTCCAGACGATCCGGGCGCTGGGCAAGCGCGCAGGCGTGGCGCTCAACCCCGGCACGCCGGCCAGCGCGATCGAGCCTTTGCTCGACATGGTCGATCTGGTGCTGGTGATGACGGTCAATCCCGGCTTCGGCGGCCAGAGTTTTATCCACTCGGCACTGGACACGGTTTCCCGGGTCAAGGCGCTGACGGCCGGGCGGTCGATCGGCATCTCGATCGACGGCGGCGTCACCCCGGAGACAGCCGGCCCGGCGGCGGCGGCGGGCGCAGACATCCTCGTGGCGGGCTCCGCCGCCTTCAAGGGCGGCCCCGACCAATACGCAAAGAACATCGCGGCGATCCGCGAGGCCGCCGCGACGGCCACGGGCCGGGACGGCGCGCGATGCTGAAGGCGCTGATCTTCGACGTCGACGGTACGCTGGCCGAGACCGAGGACCTTCACCGCCAGGGCTTCAACCGCGCCTTCCGGGCGCTCGACCTGCCCTGGGACTGGTCGCCGGAACTCTACGCCGAACTCCTCAAGGTGATGGGCGGCAAGGAGCGGCTGGTCCACTACATCGAGCGCTTCCACGCGGACCAAGCCGAGAGCCTGAAGGCGCGGCTGCCCGAAATCCACGACCTCAAGACCCGCTATTACGGCGAACTCGCCGAGGGCGGTCATCTCGGCCTGCGGCCCGGCGTCGGGCGGCTGGTGGGGCAGGCCCGCGCCCGCGGCGTGCGCCTGGCCGTGGCCACCACCACGAGCCGACCCAACATCGACCTCCTGCTGCGCCTCAATTTCCCCGGCGAAAACCCCTTCGACGTGATCGCGGCGGGCGACGAGGCGGCGCAGAAGAAGCCCGCCCCCGACATCTTCGCGCTCGCGGTCCACCGCCTCGGCATCGACCCGTCCGAGGCCATCGCGTTCGAGGATTCGGCCGCCGGCATCCGCTCGGCGCTCAGTGCCGGTCTGCCGGTGCTGGCCACCCGCAGCCGCTACACCCGGAGCCACGCGCTCGACGGTGCCTTCTCGGCGGTGTCCGACCTCGGCGAGCCGGGGGCACCCCACACCCACCTCCAGGGCGTGGCGTGGCCGGACGGAATCGTCACCCTCGACGCGCTGGCCGAATGGCACGCCGGTCAGCTCCACGGCTCGGCCTGACAACAGCACGCGCAGGGCGGTGATTCGGGAGCGCGCACTCCCAAAAAGACCACCGCCGTCATTCCGGGGCCGCGCAGCGGAACCCGGAATCCATGACTGGCCGCAACGCCTGCCATAGCCGCGCATCACGGGTGGATTCCGGGTTCGCTTCGCGCCCCGGAATGACAGTGGTGGGGATGTGACGCGATCCTCGATCCCGCACGCGAAGCCCGATCCTCACCCGACCGTGGCTTTCCAAGCCGCCCCGGCGCGGTCTATCAGGGCCCGCCTTCCGCTTCCGGGTCGCGGGTCCCGAAGCGGCGCCGGGCGGAGGTGGAAGCCCCGGCCCGGGAGGCCGGGGCCTGCCGCTGCGACGTCACACCGCCGGACCGTGGAGCCTGATGCGCGAGCCGAACGCGATCGATTTCTGGCGTGGCGTCGCGCTCGTGACGATCTTCATCAACCACATCCCGGGCAACTTCTTCGAGCGCTACACCTTCTCGCAATACGGCATCTCGGACGCCGCCGAGCTGTTCGTGTTCCTGGCCGGCTGGTCGATCGGGCTCGCGACCCGCGGGCGCGACGGCAAGCCCGAGCCGCGGCTCATCACCGTGCTGCGGCTGCTGTCGCGCACGGTCGAGGTGTACCGGGCGCAGATCGTCATCATGGCGCTGGCGCTGGCGATGATCGCGGGATGCGCGCTCTATCTCGACAACCCGCTCATCCTCGAATGGCACAATGCCGGCGGCTTCTTCGCCGACCCGATCCAGACGATGGTCGGCATCGTGCTGCTCACGCACCAACTCGGCTTCTTCAACATCCTGCCGCTCTACGTCGTGCTGATCGCCATCGCGCCCGTCGTGGTGCTGCTGGGGCGCGTCAGCCGGGCGCTCCTGCTGGCCCTGTCGTTCTCGCTCTATGGCGCCAGCCTCGTGTTCGAGTGGAATTTCCCGGCATGGCCGGGCGAGGGCGACTGGTTCTTCAACCCGCTGTGCTGGCAACTCCTGCTCGTGCTCGGCTTCGTCTCGAACGAGGCAGCCCGCGAGAACCCGCGCCTGCGGGCGTGGGCCCGGCGGCTGACGCCGCTCGGCATCGGGCTCGTCATCCTCGGCGTCGTGCTCGCCGTGTGGGAGCTGCGCCCCGATCCGATGCTGGCGCCCGAGCCGCGCCTCGTCTTCACCTTCGACAAGACGTACCTGTCGCCGGGGCGCCTGATCCACTTCTGCGGGATGGTGCTGGCGTTCCAGGCGGTCTACGGGCTGATCGCGCCGCGGGTGATGCCGCTCGCGCGGTTCCTCTCGGGGCTCGGGCGCAACTCGCTCGCGGTGTTCTCGATGGGATCGCTGTTGAGCCTCGCCGCGCAGTTCGTGCGCTTCCAGACCGGAGGCGGTATCATCGTCGATGTTTCGGTCGTAGGCTTCGGCCTGTTTGCACTGGGTTTCACCGCATGGTTCGTCGAATGGCGTGCCCGCAGACCGCGCGCCCCGCGGACGCCGCCCGACGGCGCCGCCTCGCGCCCGGCCTCTCCGCCGGCCTGAGCCTCGCCCTCGGCAGTTGGCTTCTCGCCTCGACGCCCGCCCGCGCCGAGACGCCCGCGACCGCCCCGCCGCCCTCCGCGGTGAAGGTGGCGCCGGTCCAGGCGGCGGAGGCGCTCGACCAGAGCCTGTCGCCCGAATGCCGCGTGCCGGGCTCCAAGCTCTACACGCTCGCCAAGCTCAACGCGGTCAAGGCCGCGCTCAAGGAGAAGCGGCCGATCCGGGTGCTCTCCATCGGCTCGTCCTCGGCGGGGCTCGGCACCGGGTCGAGCTATCCGGTCAAGCTCGAGAACGCGCTGGAGAGCGCGCTGCCCGACGTGCAGATCGAGGTCGAGGCGCGCTCGTTGCCCGGCGAGGTCGCGAGCGGGGCGGGCGAGCGCCTGCGCACCATCGTCGCCGAGGTCGAGCCCGATCTCGTGGTCTGGCAGGTCGGCACCAACGACGCGCTGGCCCGCGTCGACATCGACACCTTCGCCGAGGCGCTGGACGAATCGGTCAAGTGGGTGATGTCGCACGACATCGACATCGTGCTGATCGATCCGGTCTTCACCGCGAGCCTCGCCCAGGACGACTATTACAACCGCATGGTCGGCATCGTGCAGGAGGTCGCCCGGCGCGAAGCGGTGCCGCTGGTCCACCGCTACGCGGCGATGCGCTTCCTCTCCACGCGGGGCAACGACGAGGCGCACATGCTCGGGCGCCAGTTCCGTCTGAACGATCTGGGCTTACGCTGCATGGCCGAGCACGCGACCCGCGCGATCACCCTGTCGCTGCTGCAATCCGACCCGGTGAAGCCCGACCCGAACGCGGTCCCCGACCGCACCGGCACCGCGACCCGCCCGGCGCCGGGCCGCGAGGCCGCCCCCGTAGGAGGCGGCAACTAGCCTGCGGCCCTGGACAAGATAAAAATTGCGGCAATCAGGGCGGGTTTCGGCAAAATCTTGCGCAAAAGCCCTTGGCGCCCGCCCCCGAGCCGGCTAAACCGCCGCGACACCTGAGACAAAAAAGGCCGCCCCGGTGAGGGAGCGGCCCGAAGTCTAGGGAGGAAACGCCCAAGAAGGGCAACGGGACCGCGACGCCATCGCGATCTCGTATGATGCAAAATTATATGCTGCGTCGCACAAAGCAACCCGTCTCGGGATGCGCGATGTGCATGATCGACGCTTTGCCGGCCGTGTGGTGCGCTTTCGCACCATGACACTCCAACCGGCCCATCGGCCTCAGCGGTCGCCCCGCTCGCGCTTGTCGCTCTCCAGCTGCTGAAGCAACTCAGCCAGCCGCGGATCGAGGGTCTCGTCGAGCACGGGCTCGTACAGCGCCTTGAGATGACGCCCGAGGCGTTCCCGCGTCTGTGCATCCAGCACCGGCCCCTGATCGGCCGGCAGCGATTCGGTGTGTGCCCGCGCGTGAACCATGGGGATTACATTGATCGGTGATCGTGGAAGGCAAGCGCGAAGAAAAGCCTAAGCCGCCGCGATTCCGCCGATGGCCCGGATAGCCCAAGAAACCTAAGCGAGCGCCCCGGACGACGCCCTCGGGCTTAACCTCGCCGAAACGCGACACCCCCTAGCCTGAGCGTCGAGTGCGCCGGCTTACGTCCGGCTTGGGGCGGAGGGCGTGGCGTTGGCGGCGGATGAGTGGGCGGCCGGCCCCATCCCGGACGCGGCGTCCCCGTTCCGCCGGGTGCGCGCTTGGGCGATGGCGGCCCGCGCCGGGGCCGGCGGGGCGGCGCTTGGGGTGTTTTCCGTGCGCATCGCGGCGGCGGGCTGCGCCTACCTCGCCCAGGTGCTGATGGCCCGGATGATGGGCGGCGAGGAATACGGCATCTTCGCCACCGTCTGGGTCTGGATCGCCATCCTCGGCCACACCGCGACGCTCGGGCTCGCCCAGGGTGCGAGCCGCTTCCTGCCCGTCGAGCGGGCGCGCGGCCATCTCGACGCGGTGCGCGGCTACCTCGTGGGCGGGGCGCTGGTCAGCGCGGCGGGCGGGCTGGCGCTCGCGCTCGCCGGGCTCGCCGTCGCCGAGATCCAGCACGACATCCTCGACGGCCTCTACGGCGGCCCGATCCTCGTCGCCGTCCTCGTCGTGCCGCTCTTCGCGTTTCAGGACTATCTCGAAGGGCTCGCCCGCAGCCAGGGCTGGCCGATGCTCGCCATCGCGCCGCCCTACCTGCTGCGCCAGGGGCTGATCATGGCCGGCATGGTCGGCGCCGTGCTGTTCGGCGCGCCCGCGCACGCCTGGGTCGCCATCGCCTGCACGCTGGTCGCCACCGGGGTCGCCGCGACGGTGCAGGGCGTGGTGCTGCTGGCGCGGCTGCGCCGCCATCTGCCCGCCGGGCCCCGGACCTATCGCTGGAGGATCTGGCTCACCGCCTGCCTGCCGATCGCGGCGGGCGAACTCGCCACCAGCGCCTTCGGCTTCATCGACGTAGTACTCCTCGGCTTTCTCGCCCCGCCCGCCGCGGTGGGCCTCTACTTCGCCGCCACCCGCATCCAGCAATTCGTGGTCTTCGTCGCCTACGCGGCCTCCGCGGCCACCGCGCCCCGCTTCGCCGCCGCTCGCGCCGAGGGCGACGAGGCGGGCCTGGCCGCGCTCGTGCGGGCGCAGGCGCGCTGGACCTTCCTCGGCACGGTCGTGGTCGGGCTCGGCGTCATCGCCGCCGCGCCGCTGCTGCTCGGCCTGTTCGGCTCGGACTTCCACGACAGCCTGCCGGTGCTGGCGATCCTGGTCGCGGGCGGCGTCACCGCCAGCCTGTTCGGGCCGGGCGAGGACATCCTGATCATGCTCGGCGGCGAGCGGCTCTGCGTCGCCATCACGCTGGCCATGCTGGCGCTCGCGGTGCTGCTCTGCCTCGTCCTCATCCCCTGGCTCGGCATCGTCGGGGCGGCGCTCGCCATGGCAGGCGCCAATGCGCTCCGCGGTCTCGCCATGGCGGCGGGGGCCAAAGCGGTGCACGGCATCGCCACGTCGGCCTTCCGCCTCCCGTCCCTGTCTCGAGGCCGAGGCGCCGCCTGACCCATGGGAATCCCCCTCCGCTCGGTCTTGCCGTCCGCCTTCGACGCCGCCGTCGAGCCCGTCTCCGCCATCGCCGCGGAGGCCTGGGATGCGCTGGCGCTCGGTGCCGCCGAGCCGCACCCGTTCTACGCCCGCCGCCCGGTCGAGGCGCATCGCGCGAGCGGGCTTAGCCCCGACGACCTCGCCGCGGTGGTCGTGCGCGGACCGGACGGCCTCGCGGCCCTGCTGCCCTTCGTCCTGCGGGCCGACATCGCCGGGTTCGGCACGGCGGTGGCCCAGCCCTTCCTCTCCCCCTACGTGACGGCGAGCGCCCCCCTCGTCGCCGACGGCCCCGCTCTGGACGCCCGGCTCGACGCTCTGGTGGCGGGCCTCGCGGCGGCGTCCGACGGGCGCTGCTGGCGCTGGCCGATGCTGGCGACCGAGAGCCGCCTCGGCGCGGGCCTCGTCGCCGCGATGACGCGGGCCGGCTGGCAGGTCGCCACCGTGGCGAGCTTCGAGCGCCCGGCGCTCGACCGTCGCCCGGACCACGCCGCGTTCCTCGCCGCCCACCCGCACAAGAGTCGCCTGAAGGACCTGCGCCGCCGCCGCCGCCGCCTCGGCGAGGCCGGCACCCTCGTCTTCGAGGTCGCCACGGACGGCCCCGCGCTGGAGCGCGCCCTCGACGGCTTCCTGGCGCTGGAGGCCGCGGGCTGGAAGGGCGAGGCCGGCACGGCGCTGGCCAGCCGCACCGACACCACCCGCTTCGCCCACGCCCTCTTTCGGCAGGACGGCACCTCGGGCCCGCCCGCGGTGCGGGCCGATTCCCTGCACCTCGACGGCCGGACGATCGCCGCGAGCCTCGCCCTAGTGGCGGGCTCGACCGCCTACCTCCTCAAGACCGCTTACGACGAGAACTTGCGTGCCCACGCCCCCGGCCTCGTGCTGGAGGACGAGATCGTGCGCGCGCTCCACGACACCGCCTTCGCCGACCGCCTCGATTCGGCGACGCTGCCGGGCTCGCCCCTGGAGAGCCTGTTTCCCGAACGCATGCGGATCGCCGAGATCCTGGCGCAGCCCCCCGGCGGCGGCCTCCTCCCCCTCGAACGCCGCGCCGACCTCGCCCGCTTCGAGCACCGGGCGCGGGCGGAGATGAAGCGGTTGATTGGGCGGCGGTAGCGGCGGGCTTCGGCGTCCCTTCTGGATGCCTCTCCTACCAACCCCCCTCATCCTGAGGTGCTGCGCAGCAGCCTCGAAGGAGGGCTCCAGAAGTCGCGCGATCCACTGGAGCCCTCCTTCGAGGCCCGCCGTGGCGGGCACCTCAGGATGAGGGGAATGGGTGGGAAGCGCCGGTCGAGCGGCTTCTCACAGTAGAAGCAGCACGCCCGCCAGAAGCACGAAAGCCGCGAGGCCGGACAGCAAAACGATCCGGTCCACCGACCCCGCCCCCGCGGCCCGCTCCGACGCGGCGGCTGCCTCGACCCGCGCCCCGGCACCTCCGCCCGCGCCGTCCGGCGCCCCCACCGGCACCGGGGTCGTCACCGCCGCCCCGCGCTCTGGGGCGGGCAGGTCCGGCACCGCCTGCACCGGGCGCTCGCCCCGCGGGCCGAACGCGTCGGGCTCGACGGAGACGCCCGCGGCGTCGAGTTCCAGCATGACGAGGACGAGGGCGTCCACGTCCATCGCGTCGATCGGCAGGACGCGCTGGAGGTCGTCGGCGGTGAGTTCGCCGCGCTCGCGGCCGAGCGCGATCAGCCGGTCGAGGGTGGCGCGGTCGATCGGCGTGCTCATGCGGGCCCCGTTGCTCCTCCCTCACCTGTGCCGGGCGGCGGCTTTCTCCAAGTGGCGCAACAGCGCGGCGGCCTGACGCGCGCAGGACTCCGGGCCGTCGCCGCCCCGGCGCCAGACGACGCGGTTGTCGCGGACGCCGATCTCGTCCGAGACCCCCATCGTCGGCGGCTTGCGCTCGGGGTGGAAATCCGCCGCGATCCCCTGCGGGCCGCCGCTGAGGCGCACGATGCCGAGCGACAGGCAACCGATCCGCAAGGAGCCTAAGGTGAACAATGCCTCGACCGCCTCCGGTGGTGTCCCGAACCGATCCTCGACCTCGTCGCGCAGCGCGTCGAGTTCGGTGCGGGCGCGTAGCCGCAGCAGCCGCGTGGTGAGGCTCAAGCGGATTTCCGGCTCCGGCACGTAGTCGGCGGGCACGCGGCCCGAGAGGCCGACGCGCACCTCCGGGCTCCAATCCTCCGCCGGCTCGCCCTTGGCCGCGCGGAGCGCCAGTTGCAGCAGGTGCTGGTAGAGACCGAGGCCCACGCGGGCGACATGGCCGGCCTGGGCCTCGCCGACGAGGTCGCCCGCGCCGCGCAGGTCGAGGTCGCGCGCCGCGATGGCGAAGCCCGCCCCCAGCCGGTCGAGGGCCTCCAGCGTCCGCAGGCGCTTCTCGGCGGTGGCGCTCAGCGGCTTGTCGGAACCTCCGAACAGCCAGACGCTGCCGCGCCGCTGCCCGCGCCCGACCCGGCCGCGCAACTGATGCAACTGGGCCAGCCCGAAGCGCTCGGCATCGAAGACCAGCATCGTGTTGGCGCGTGGCACGTCGAGCCCGCTCTCGATGATGCTGGTGGCGAGCAGCACGTCGCCCGCGCCGTCGGCGAAGCGGACCATGGCGGCGTCCATCTCGGCGGGCTTCATCGCGCCGTGCGCCGTCACCACGTCGAGGTCGGGCATCAGGGCGGCGAGGCGACGCGCCATCGGCGCGATATCCTCGATCCGCGGGCAGACGACGAAGCTCTGGCCGCCGCGACGGTGCTCGCGGCTGAGTGCGGCGCGCAAAGTCTCGTCCTCGAACGGAGCGATCACCGTGCGGATCGGCCGGCGCACGGCGGGCGGCGTCGCGATCACGCTGAGGCTCTGCAATCCCACCATCGCGGCCTGGAGCGTGCGCGGGATCGGCGTGGCCGACAGCGTCAGGAGATGCGCGTCGCCCGCCGCCTTTCGCAGAGCCGCCTTGGTCTTGGTGCCGAAGCGCTGCTCCTCGTCGATGATGACGAGGCCGAGATCGTGGAAGCGCACGCCGCGCCCGGCCAGCGCCTGCGTGCCGACGACGAGGCGCACCGAGCCGTCCTCGATACCCTGCTTCACCCGCCGCGCCTCGGCCGGTGCCACCAGCCGCGAGAGCTGCGCGACGTCGATGCCGAAGCGGGAAAAGCGCCGCGCAAAGGTCGCGGCGTGCTGGCGCGCCAGCACGGTGGTCGGCGCCATCACGGCGACCTGCCGCCCGGCGAAGACGGCGGCCGCCGCCGCGCGGAGCGCCACCTCGGTCTTGCCGAAGCCGACATCGCCGCAGACCAGCCGGTCCATCGGCGCCTCGCCCGGGAGGTCGGCGAGCGCCGCCTCGATGGCGCGGGCTTGGTCACCCGTCAGGGCGAAGCCGAAGCCGGCGGCGAAGCGCTCCATCTCCCGCGCGGGCGGGACGAGGGGCACGGCCCGCGCCGTGCGCCGCGCCTCGGCCGCCGCCAGCATGACGCGGGCGGCCTTGGCCAGCGCGGCCTCCGTTTCCAGCCGCCGCCGGGCCCAGGTGCCGCCGTCGAGCCGGTCGAGGGAGACCGCCTCCTCCTCCGAGCCGTAGCGCCAGATGCGGTCGGCCTGGGAGGCCGGCACCATGCGGATCGCGTCGTCGGCGAAGCGCAGGCGCAGGGCGTCTTCCTCGCCCCCCGGCATCGCCTCCAGCCCTTCGAACACGCACAGGCCGTGCTCGCGATCGACCGCGACGTCGCCGATGCGCAGCTCGACCTCGCCGATGGGCAGCATCGCGACGGGGCGCGCCGCCCCCGCATCTGCGCCGCCGAACAGGTCGGCGGCGGCGATCACGGTCGCGCCTGCCTCCGGCACGCGAAAACCCGCCTGGATCGGGGCCTCAATCGCCAGCATCGCACCGGGGGCGGCGTCCGCCACCTCGCTCCAGCTGTCGATGAGGCGAAGGTCGCGCCCGTCCTGCTCGGCCGCCGCCCGCACCAGCCGCCGTAAGGGTGCCTTGGGGCCGGTGAGCACGATGCGGTCGCCGGCCTTGAGGCGCTCCTTCAAGGTCTTGGCGAAGGCGGAGTCGGGCCGGCGCTCGCGCACGAAGGGCGTCAGCGCGACCTTTTCCGCCTCTTCGGTGCTGGCCGTGGCGAGGCCGCGCTGCTTCACCAGCGCGGTCCAATCGGCGGGCGTGAGATAGAGCGCGCCGTCGTCCGGCGACCCCGCCTCCTCCCGCGCCTCCTCCAACTGCTCGAAGAAGGCAGCGACGCGGTCCTCCGTGCCGGCCTCGACCACGAGGCGGGCGTCGGGCACGTAATCGAGCACCGTCGAGAGGTCGCGATAGTGTCGCGCCAGCCGGTGCTCCGCGCCGGTGAACGGCGTCACCGTGAGGTCGGATCCTTCGTCCGGCACGATCTCGGTCGCCGGGTCGATCACCAGCCGCTCGGTCTCTGTGCGCGAGCGCTGCGAGACCGGATCGTAGGCGCGGATCGCGGTGACGCGGCCGTCCGCGTGCTCGATGCGGCAGGGCAGGGGGGCGGCGGCGGGAAACACGTCGATGGTCCGGCCCCGAACCGCGACCTCGCCGGGCTCGTCCACGCGGTCGTCGATCTGGTAGCCGAGCCGGGCGAGTTGCGCCGTCAGCGCCTCCGGGTCGAGCCGGTCGCCGACGGTGATCTCGACATGGGCCGGGCCCCAGGTCTCCGGCGGCGGCACCCGCTGGAGCAGGGCCGGGGCCGTGGTGAGGAGGATATCGGGCAGCGCGTCCCGGTCGGTCAGCCAGCGCAGCACCCCGGCCCGCGCGCCCATGACGCCGCGCGAGGGCGAGGCCCGGTCGAAGGGCAGGCAGTCCCATTCGGGATAGACCGCGACTTTGCGCTCCGGCGCGAGCGCCCGCAGGATGGCGGCGACCTCTTCCAGGCGTCGCCCGTCGCGGGCCACGTGGACCAGCGGCCGCGATCCTTCGCAAAGGTCAAGCAGGGAGACCGCGAGCGCCCCGGTGGGGACCAGCGGGACGGCGCTCGGCTCCGGGGCAGTCTTCGTGGCAGTCTTTTTCGCGGCCATCGGGGGTCCCTGGTGAGCCGGTTCAGGACCGGCTCCCCGATGAACCGCGCTTCAAGCCCGCCGGGTCCCGCCCGCGGCACGTGGTCCACAGACGGCTTCACCCCGCCATCATCGAACGGCGCGCCAGCCCCACCACCTCCTCCGGCCGCGGCGGGTTGGCCGGGTGGTGGCTGAGGCAGAGCGGGGTGCGCAGCTTGCCCGGCCGCCCCGAGCCTTCCGTGGCGAAGTAGAACTCGCCCGCGCCGAGCTTGCCGATGTCGGCGGCGCTGCCGCCGCTGGCCGACAGGATTTCTTGGGCCGCCGCGATGGTGGCGGGGGAACTTTGGCGGCCGAAGAACTGCGTGGTGCAGTTCGAGACGACCTGATTGTGGATGCCGCGGGGCACCTGCGTCGCCACGATCATCCCGAGCCCGTACTTGCGCCCCTGCGCCACCAGCTTGATGCCGCTGCCGAGGCTCGGGCTGGACTTTTGCGACGGCAGGAAGGTCTGTGCCTCGTCGATGACGTAGAGCATCCCGCGCGGCGACGGGTTGCGCTTGATCCAGCCGAACAGGGTCATCTGGAGGCGGTTCACGAAATCCTCGCGCGCTGCCTCGGAGGCGAGCCCCGACAGATTGATCACCGAGACGCGGGTGCGGGCCGGGTCCGCCCCGAAGAACAGCCGGCGCGGATCGAGCACCGTGCCCTCGACCTTGAGCAGCGGGTTGGTCGCCAAAGCCGCGTGGAGCTGGTCGGCCATGCCGGCGGCGAGTTTTCCGGCGTTGCCGATATCGCTGATCCCGTCGGGCAGATCGCCGAGGAGCTTGATGAGGGCGTCGAGGTTGCGCCCGCCTGCCCTGGCGAAGTGTCGCAAAGTATCTGCCAGCACCCCGCGCTGGAGGTTGGTCTTGGCGCCGGCCAGCGGCCCCAGCGTCTCGGCGGCCATCTCGATCGCCTGCTGGCGCTCGTCCCGGTCCTCGCCGACCTCCGAAAAGTCGGGCAGCGACGAGAGGAACAGCGGGTTGCCCGCGTGCAGGCCCGGCGTCCACACCACCACCTCGACCCCCGCGCGGTAGGCCTCCGCCTTGCGGGCGTCCTCGTCGGAAAACCGCTCCGGCCGCTCGGGCCAGGGCTCGCCGAGGCGCGAGAGGTCGTTGTTCGGGTCGATGACGATGGCGGGGATGCCGGCCAGCGCCGCCTCCTCCACGAGCCGGCGCAGCAGCACGGTCTTGCCTGACCCTGAGCCGGCGATGATCGCGGTGTGGCGCGGCAGCAGGCGCAGCGGCAGGCTCACGCCCGGCGCGTCCGGCGTGAGGCGGTGCCCGACCGGGATCGCGTCCGGCGCCGTCCTTTGTGGGTTGTCCCTTGGTGTGGGCGGAGTGGGGGGCCTCGCGACGGGCGCAGGCTCGGGCGGCCGGGAGGGCGGCGTCGCCTCCTGCGGCTTGTTCGCGGGCGGCGTCGGCTCGGCCTTCCCCGGCCCGTGGGCGAGGGCCGCGTCGCGGAAGAAGCCCGTCCCCATCAGCGGCTGCTCGGCCCGCAGCCAGCCCACGAACCGATCGGCGGCACCCTCGGCCTCGGCCTTTGACCGCAACTCGCGCAAGCCCACGAACACCCGCAGATCGTCGTCCGAAGGGTCGAGCAGGCGGCCCCCCGCCGCCGCGAAGGCATCGAGGAGTTGCTTGGTCTTGGCCCCGCTCGGCATCGCGCCCCGGCGCACGATCAGCAGCGCCCGGTCGGGGATGCGCGAGGAGATGCCCGAGGCGGTCAGCGCCGCCCGCAGCCGCGCCTGGAACGCGATGGCGTTCTGGTGCGGGAGTGCGCGGTAGCAGACGTGGCGCTCGCGGTCGTTCTCGTTGCGGTGGATGAAGATCAGCCGGCCGTGCAACGGCGGCATCTTCTGGTCGGGCTCGCCCTTGCTCGCCAGATCGAGGGCGTCGTCGGGGTCGTCCTCCAGGGCGTAGAGGTCGAAGGCGTCGCGCAGAACCTGCCCGAGCCAGCTTTCGTCGTCGCCGTGGATGCCGGCGATGTCGGCGCTCCGGCACGCGGCGGCGAGATCGAAGTCTTTTGTGACTTGCTGCGGTGCCACCGCGGTCGGTGCCGCGACGAGACTGTCGCAGACCGTGGCCGCCCCAACTGCCAGGCAGCGGCGGCGGAAGGCGTCGCAGCGCATCAACAGGGTGCGTGGCATCATGGCCGAGGCGGCGGCCTCGGCGATGGCCCGCTCGGTGAACGGCCATGTCGGAAACGGTGGCGCGAAGCCGGCCGCCGCATAGGCCGGCGCCAGCCGCCCGGCCACCAGCGCGAGTGCCGCCTCCCGCTCGTTCATGCCGACGAGCACCTTCAACTCGCCGAAGCGCTGGAGCATCGGCTGCAGGCTGCGGGCCGAGAGACGCGCCCAGGATTCTTCGAGGCAGGTGACCACGCTCATGCTGCGGTCGCAGACGATGTTGAGTTCGAGCAGCCCAGCGGCCAGCACCTCGGCGAGGCCAGCCTCCGCCTCGATCCCGTCCTCGGCGGCGAGGCGGCTGGTCTCGATGATGCCGTCGATCTGATCGATGGCGATCAGCGTCGGGCCGCTCAGCGCCATGATCCAGCACATGCCGCGCACGAGTTCGATCGGCGCGGGCGGCGGCGTGCGGAAGCCCAAAGCCGCGCGTTCCGCCGGGTCGGCCTCGTAGCCTTGGAGCCACGCATGGGCGAGCCCGACCACGCCGAAATCCTGCGAACGCAGCAGGCAGAGCGCCCGGAACACGTCGAGATGCTTGAGGGCGCGCGAGGCATCGACCCGCATCAGGGCCTGGACCAGCACGTCGACGATCCGGCGGGCGTCGATGTTGGGCGTGTTGAACGCCGCCTCCACCTGCTCTTCGACGTGGAAGCGGCGGGCGACGCCGGCCAGCACCGCATCCGATTGCCGCCGCCCGTCCGGCATCGTCTGGAGCAGGGCGGTGACGAAGCTGAGCGCGGCGCTGCGCCAGAAATCCGTCAAACCGAGGACATCGAGCGGCACGAACCAGCCGCCCCGGCGCCACGCCTCCTGTCGCAATTGGCCGACCAGATGGGTCTTGCCGACGCCGGATTGGCCGACGAGGACGCGGCCCATCGCCCGGTCGGAGGGCTGGCGCGCCTTCTCGTGCAGCGCGGCGACGATTTCCGGCACCCACCGCTCGTTCGGGGCCCCGGTCGGGGCCGTGTCGATCCAGATGCTGTCGAGGGTACGCACCCAGTCGAAATCGACCCGGCGCAGGGCGTCGAGGGGCTCGCTCATGACTGGATCCAGAGGATGTGGAAGGGCTCGCCCGCGGGGCTGAACGCCGCCTCGCGCTCGGCCGCATCAAGGGATTTCGGGTCGCTGAACTGGCTCAGCCGCGCGGTCTCGTCGCCCCGCAGGATCGCGGCGAGCCCGGCATCGACGGTGGCCCGGTCGAACTCGGCCAGTTCGGCGCGCAGGGCACTGAGCCGCACGGCTTTCGCCCGCTCGCCGCCCGTCAGCGCGAGATAGGCCTTTTCGATGCGGGCCCGCAGCTGTTTGGGCGTCGGCTTCTTCGGAGCCTTCGCGGCGGACGGCTTCTTCGCCCGTGCCGGCGGCGCGGCCGGGGCCGGCGCCTCGGGCGGCGGTCCGACAAGGTCGGCGAGCGTCCGCCCGCTCGCGGCGAGGTCGGCGCCGATGCGCTCCAGCCAGTCCTGCAACACGCGGAAATTCGGCGGCAGCGGCGCGCGCAGGTGCTCGCCGGCCCAGTTCCAGCCCCGGTCGGTCACGGTGAGGCGCAGCGAGCGGCCCTCCTTGGTCGCCTCGACGTAGCGCCCGGCAAGCAATGCCTCGCGGTCGGCCTTGTCGATCTTGGGCACCAGCGCGCTTTGCAGGGCGCTGCCGTGGCGGCCCAAGAGGCACCACAGGATCAGGGCCTGCCTCGGTGTCGGCGTCCCGCTCATCGCTCCCCTCCTTGTCCGTCGCGCCGCAGCCTCACGACGGCGCGAATCTTCTCGATGCAGAGCGTCAGGTCGTCCGCCACCTGCTGGTTCGTCAAGCGCAGCACGAGGTAGCCCGCCGTCAACAACTCGTAGTCCCGGTGGCGGTCGTTGCCGAAATTCGGCTCGCCGCGATGCTCCGGCCCATCGAGTTCGACCACGACGCGGTGACGGCTGCACAGCAGATCGACCCGCGCCCGCCCGCCCCAGGCGCCGACCGGCACCGCCGCGTTGCAGGCGAACAGGCCGGCCAACTCCGGATCGCGCCCCAGCGCCGCCGCGACGCGCCGCTCGGTGGTGCTGGCATGGTGGGGGCCGGCGGGTGCGATGAAGCGGGCGAGCACCGCGGGCTCCGCGCGGGCGAGGGTGAGGGCTCCGTAGAGCAGCCGGTCGTAGGGGGCGGTCTCGGGCGGAGCGACGGGCAGGACCGCGACGGTCGCCGCCCCGTGCCGGGCGCACCATTCCATCGCCTCGATCACCGGGCGGGCGCGTTGCGCGGCGGCCGGATCGACCTCCCAGACGAGCGCCGGGCCAAGGGGCCCGAGGACGCCGAGGAGGCGGGCGAGTTCGATCTCTCGCGCCATCCGGCGGAAGCGGGGCGGATGGCCGAGCGCCGCGCGCTTGGCCGCCGCCTTGCGCCACGGATCGGGCGAGGGTGAGCCACCCTCATGCCATTCCGGCCAGCGATCCAGAGCGAGTTCGGCGAGGTCGTCGAGGAGCCGCCCGATCAGGGCCGGGGCGGTGAGCGGCGCCTCGCAGGCGACCGTCAGCGCGCCGCGGGCGGAACCGTCCGCCAGGAGCCGCCCCAGGCCCTCGCGGCCGATCCCGAAGACGACGAGGCGCTCGCCCGGTCCCAGCCCGTCGATCCGCCCGGCCAGCGTGCCGGCCGCGATCGAGGGCCGCGCCGCTTCAGGATCGGGAAACGCACACACGATTCGAGAACGGACCATCGAGCCGAAAGCGGGCGGGGTCGCCTTGCGGGCATTTTCAGCACAGCGCCGCGGCCTTGGCTACCGAATCCACATCCTCAGGTTGCCGCAGTCCCGACTTTCCGCAGCACGAGACTGAGATTGTTGGCCGGCATGGCGATCTGCTCGGCGAGACCCAGGCCGTGCCCGGCGGCCGCCGCCAGCACCGCTTCGAGATCGCGCACGCCCCATTCCGGATCGCGCATCCGCAGATCGGCGTCGAAGCGGGCGTTGCTTTCGGCCGTATGCGCGCCGCCGATGCGGAACGGGCCGTAGAGGACGAGCGGGCCGCCCTCCGGCAGCAGGCGCCCGGCGCCCGCGAGCAGCCCCTCGGTCGCCGCCCAAGGGGCGATGTGGATCATGTTGACGCACAGCACCGCCTCGGCCCGCGTCACCGACCAGTCCGTTGCGCCGGCATCGAGTTCGAGCGGCGCCAGCAGGTTCGGTAGGCCCGCAAGACGGGCATGGGCCGCGATGCTCCCGAGCGCCCGCCGGTCCGGGTCGCTCGGCTGCCAGCGCAGGGTGGGCAGGGCGGCGGCGAAGCGCACGGCGTGCTCGCCGGTCCCGCTCGCCACTTCCAGAACCGTGCCGCCCGGCGGCAGCACGGCGCGCAGCACGTCGAGGATCGCCGCGCCGTTGCGGGCGGCGGCAGGCGCGAACAGGGCCTCGTCACCGATGCTCTCGCCGTCCACGCCGCCTCCGGCCGAAGCCTGCCCCGCCATCCGGCCCGGCCTTGCGCCACCCTCCCGCCCCAATCAAGTCCTGTGTGGCGGAGATTCGCGCCGCGCCGCCGACGGCCGCCGCGCGCCCTCATCCGAGGCTTTCCGCTTTGAACGCACCCCACCGCGCCGAAACCCCGGCGCGCCTCACCCCCGACCAGATTCGCTCGATCATCATCGGCCTCGTCGCCGCGATGCTGCTCGCCGCCCTCGACCAGACCATCGTGGCGACCGCCCTGCCGACGATCGGCCTCGAACTCGGGGACGCCGCCAACCTTCCCTGGATCGTCACCGCCTATCTCCTGGCCTCGACCGCGGTGACGCCGCTCTACGGCAAGCTGTCCGACATCCACGGGCGGCGGATCATGCTGCTCATCGCCATCGTGACCTTCAGCCTCGGCTCGCTGCTCTGCGCGCTGGCGCCCAGCATGATCGCGCTGGCGCTCGCCCGCGGGCTGCAGGGCGTCGGCGGGGGCGGGCTGATCGCGCTGTCGCAGACGATCCTGGCCGACATCCTCTCAGCCAAGGAGCGGGCGCGCTATCAGGTCTACATCGCGGGGGTGTTCGCCGTGTCCTCGGTGGCCGGGCCGCTGCTCGGCGGCTTCTTCGCCCAGCATCTGCACTGGTCGGCGATCTTCTGGGTCAACCTGCCGATCGGGCTCGCCGCCTTCCTCCTCACCAACGACAAGCTCAAGCTCCTGCCCCGCCGCGAGCGGCGCCACAGCGTCGATTATCCCGGCGCCGCGCTCCTCGTCGTCAGCTCGACCAGCCTGATGCTGGCGCTCAGCTGGGGCGGCGTGCGCTATCCCTGGGCCTCCGCCCCGGTCATCGGGCTCTTGGGGTTCGGCCTCTTGAGCGGCGCCGCCTTCGTCGCCCGCCTCGCCAAAGCGGCCGAGCCGCTGATCCCCCTGAGCATTCTGCGCGACCGCGTGGTCGCAGGCGCGACGCTCGCCGCATGCTTCGCCATGGGCACGCTGATCGGGCTGTCGATCTACGTGCCGATCTATCTCGAAGGGGTGATCGGGCTCGATCCGAGCCGGTCGGGCCTCGCCATGGTGCCGCTGATGGTCGGCACGGTCGTCGGCGCCACGATCTCGGGCCGCTCGATGGTCCATTTCCGCCACTACAAGCGCCTGCCGCTGGCGCTCCTGAGCCTGAGCGTCGTGGCCTGCGCCACGCTGGCCTTCCTCGGCCACCGGCTGCCGCTGTGGGGGATCGAGATCCTGTTCGTGCTGCTGTCGATGGGGATCGGCACGGTGCTGCCGCTCTCGACCATCGCGGTCCAGAACGCGGTGCCGCTGCCGCAGCTCGGCATCGCCACCGCCTCCATGAACTTCTTTCGCGCGCTGGGTGGGGCCCTCATCGTCGCAATCTTCGGCACCCTCGTGCTCGGCGGGGCGGGCGAAGGGGCGGCGCATGACATGGCCGCGCTGATCCGCGGGGCGGATGCGGCGCAACTCGGCCAGACCTTCCGCCTCGTCTTCCTCGCCGCCTGCCTCGGCCTCGTCCTGGCACTGGCCTGCCTGAGTCTCGTCGAGGAGCGCCCGTTGCAGGATTCGGCCGGGCGGAAGCCCGCGGGCTGACGGCGCGTCAGGTGCCTCCCGCGCCGTCAGGCGCCGGCGTCCTCCTTCTTCTCCTCGCCCGCGGGCTGACCGTCGTCGCGGGCGCGGTGGAGGATGAAGATCGCGACCACCATGGTCAGGATCAGGCCGGCCAGCACCGCGAGTTCGATCATCGAGGCCTGGAACAAGGCCTGCTTCTCCGGCGACCAGTCCTTGGAATGGGTGATCTCGGAGGATTGCAGGGTGATCACCAGCACCCGCCGGATCGAGGCGATCAGGCCGACGATCAGGAACGGCTCGCAGGTGAGCCGGCCGGAGCGCATCGACACCCGCACCGTGTGCAGGATCTCGATCAGCATCAGCAGGAACAGGAGGCGGTCCACCACCTCCAGGATCTGAGCGGTGCCCCCCAGCGCGACGAGCGCGTGCCACGTCATCTCCCCGGCGTCGATCAGCGCGACCAGCGCGGTCAAGGCCAGCAGAATGCCGAGGGCGGCGTAGATCGCGTGTTCCGTATGCAGAAAAACGAAGCTCGCCGCGCGCGTGAGCCGGCCCTGATCGTCGTCACCCTTCGCCATCGTCCGCCCCCCCCCGTCTGTTTTGACGATCAGACAGGAACGGCGGTCGTGCGTCCAGCGTGCGCCGCGGATCGGCTTTGCCGCAGAAGAGGTTTTCCCACCCTCGCCCTCATCCTGAGGTGCGTCGCCGAAGGCGGAGCCTCGAAGGAGGGCTCCAGCGGAGCGCGCGATCCCTGGAGCCCTCCTTCGAGGCCGCTTCGCGGCACCTCAGGATGAGGGGGGGAGCCAGTCGGCGGGCGATGCCCTCATCCCGCCCGGTGCGCCGGGGCCGCCGCGTTGCCGTGGATCAGGTCGAGGCCGGCGTGGAGGCCGCCGACGATCTCCAGATCGAGACGTTCGGTGTCGCGGCGGCGCACCTCGGCCATGATGTCCTGCGCCGTCTCCGGGTCGGCCCCGACGGTCAGGAGCGCCCGCTCGCCGAGGCTGAGCGCCGAGGCGACCGTCTCGCGGATCTGGTAGGCGACGCCGGCCTCGATCAGGGCGATGGCGTGTTCCCGGTCGCGGGCGCGGGCGAGCACCGGGACCAGCGGGAACTCTGACCTGGCGATCTCGGCGATGCGGCGGGCGGTCTCGGGCTCGTCGATGCAGATCAGGATCGCGCGCGCCGTCCCGGCCCCGGCCGCCCGCAAGATGTCGAGGCGGGCGCCGTCGCCGTAATAGACCTTGAAGCCGAATTTTTCCGCGAGCCGGATGTTCTCGGGGTTCACGTCGATGATCGAGACCGAGCAGCCGCGCGACAGCAGCGGCTGGCTGGCGATCTGGCCGAAGCGGCCGAAGCCGACGATCAGGGCGCTGCCGACGAGGTCTTCCGGCGCCTCGACGCCGTCCAGCGACGGGACGGCTTTGGGACCGAGGCGGTCGAAGGCGATCACCATCAGCGGCGTCAGCGCCATCGACAGGATGACGGTGGCGGTCAGCACCGCGTTGGTGGTGGTGTCGATGAGGCCGACACTCGCGGCCGCCGCGTAGAGCACGAAGGCGAACTCGCCGCCCTGCGCCATCAGGGCCGCCCGCTCCAACCCCTCGGCGTGCGACGACCGGAGCGCACGGGCCACCGCGTAGATCACGAGGCTCTTGACCGTCATGTAGGCGGCGACGCTTCCCAGGATCAGGCCCCAGCGCGCCGCGATCACGGTGAGGTCGAGGGACATGCCGACGCCGAGGAAGAACAGGCCGAGCAGGATGCCGCGGAACGGCTCGATGTCGGCCTCCAGTTGATGGCGGAAGCTCGATTCCGAGAGGAGCACGCCGGCCAGGAACGCCCCCATCGCCATCGACAGGCCGCCGAGCTGCATCGCCAGCGCCGAGCCCAGCACCACGAGGAGGGCGGCCGCGGTCATCACCTCGCGCGCCTTGGCGGCGGCGAGCAGGCGAAAGAACGGGTTGAGCAGCCAGCGGCCCGCGGCGACCAGGGCGGCGAGCGAAGCCAGCGCGATGGCGATCGCGACGATGCGGTCCCACCCGCTCGTCTCCGCGCCGCCCGGCGCCAGCAGGGCGACGGCGGCCAAGAGCGGCACGATGGCGAGGTCTTCGAGCAGCAGGATGGCGACGATGCGCTGGCCCTTCGGCGTCGAGAGCGCGCCGCGCTCCTCCAAGAGTTGCATGACGATCGCCGTCGAGGTCAGCACGAAGCCGGTGCCGGCCACGAACGCCACGGGCAGCGAGAAGCCGAGCGCAAGGCCGACCCCCGTGAGCGCCCCGATGCAGGCGCCGACCTGGGCGAGCCCGAGGCCGAAGATGGCCCGGCGCATGCCCCAGAGCCGGGAGGGCTCCATCTCCAGGCCGATGATGAACAGGAACATCACCACGCCGAGTTCGGCCACATGCAGGATCGCGTGGGCGTCGGTGAACAGGCGCAGGCCGAACGGGCCGATGGCGAGCCCGGCCAGCAGGTAGCCCAGCACCGAGCCGAGCCCGAGCCGCTTGAACAGCGGCACCGCGACGACGCCCGCCGCCAGCAGGGACACGACCTGCACGAGTTCGCTCGCGGCGCCCGTTGCTTCGGCGGCCATGGCGGATTCCTGTTTTTTGGGGGGACGCGAGGAGGGGGCGGCCTACGGGTAGCGGACCGGCGGCGGGTCTTCGGGCAGGGGGATGAACTCGGCGTCGTTCGGCACGGTGTCGAACCGGCCCTGGCGCCAATCCTCCTTGGCCTGAGCGATCCGCTCGGGCCGCGACGAGACGAAGTTCCACCAGAGGTACCGCGGCCCGTCCATCGGCTCGCCGCCGAGCACCATGAACCGGGCGGCTTCCGTCGCCCGCACGCTGATGCGGTCGCCGGGGCGGAACACGAGGAGCCGGCCCGGCCCGAAGCCGTCGCCCGCGATCTCGATGGCGCCGGAGACCGTGTAGATCGCCCGCTCGTCGTAGGTTGGGTCGAGCGGCAGCACGGCGCCGGCCTCCAAGCCTACGTCGGCATAGACCATCGGGCTCGACGTCCGCACGGGTGAGCGCGCCCCGAAGGCCTCGCCCGCGATCAGGCGCACGGTCTTGCCTTCGCCCGTCAGCACCGGCAGCGCGTCGGCCTCGTAATGCTCGAAGGCCGGGGCGGTCTCCTCGTCGCGCTCTGACAGCGCGACCCAGCTCTGGAGGCCGAACAGCGTCGAGCCGGTCTGCCGCAGGGCGCTGCCGGTGCGCTCCGAATGGGTGATGCCGCGCCCGGCCGTCATCCAGTTCAGCTCGCCCGGCCGGATCGGCAGCTCGGTGCCGAGGCTGTCGCGGTGCATGATCTCGCCCTCGAACAGGTAGGTCACCGTCGAGAGGCCGATATGCGGGTGCGGGCGCACGTCCATCCCGGCGCCGAGCACGAACTCCGACGGGCCCATCTGGTCGAAGAACACGAACGGGCCGACCATCCGGCACTCGGTCGAGGGCAGGGCCCGGCGCACCGCGAAGGAGCCGAGATCGCGCGAGCGCGGCACGATCAGGGTCTTGATCGCGTCGCAGCTGAAATGATCGCCCGGAACGGGATCTTCGGCGCCGTGCCAGCTCATCGTGTGCTCCTGTTGCGAGGGGTCGATGGCGCCGCCAAACCAGACCGGCGCCTCAGGCCTGCGAGTATGATGCGACAGGCGCTTCCCGCTGAAAACGGAAACGATCGAAACGCATCGTTTCCGTTGAGCGGCGCGTCAGCCCTTCACGAAGGCCAAGAGGTCGGCGTTGAGCCGATCCGCGTTCAGCGTGAGCATGCCGTGCGAGAGGCCCGGATAGGTCTTGAGCGTGCCGTTGCGCAGGAGCTTGATCGACTTGAGCGCCGCAGGTGCAATCGGCACGATCTGGTCGTCCTCGCCGTGCAGCACGAGGGTCGGCACCGAGATCGCCTTGAGGTCCTCGGTCTGGTCGGTCTCCGAGAAGGCCTTGATCCCTTCGTAATGCGCCTTGGCCGAGCCCATCATGCCCTGGCGCCACCAGTTCCGGATCACCCCCTCGTGCACCGTCGCCCCGTCGCGGTTGAAGCCGTAGAACGGCCCCGAGGGGACATCGAGGAAGAACTGGGCGCGGTTGTCGGCGAACGCCGTGCGAAAGCCGTCGAACACGGCGATCGGCAAGCCTTCCGGGTTCGCCGCGGTCTTGAGCATCAGCGGCGGCACCGCGCTCACCAGCACCGCCTTGGCCACGCGCCCCCGCGGCTCGCCGTGCCGGGCGACATAGCGGGCGACCTCGCCGCCGCCGGTGGAATGGCCGACATGGACGGCGTTCCTCAGGTCGAGATGCTCGACCAGGGCCGCGGCGTCGGCGGCGTAATGGTCCATGTCGTGGCCCTCGGACACTTGCGCCGAGCGCCCGTGCCCGCGCCGGTCGTGGGCGACCACGCGGTAGCCGTTGCCCGCGAAGAACAGCATCTGCGCGTCCCAGTCGTCGGAGGAGAGCGGCCAGCCGTGATGGAACACGATCGGCTGCCCGTCCCGCGGGCCCCAGTCCTTGTAATAGATCTCGGTCCCGTCCTCGGTGATGATCGTCGGCATGCCAAAGCTCCTCGCGATGGGATGATCCTGCGGTATCGTCCCGGATGGGCTATCCGAGTCAATACTCGAGGTCTCAGTGCCGGCGACTTCTTCCCGAATGGCGGGAGTGCCGGCCGAAAAGCCTTTCGCTTTTCGTGCAAGGATCATGCATCCGATGCGGTGTGGTGAAAACGGAAACGATGGAAATCCATCGTTTCGAAAAGCGCAAACTGGCCCGTGCGCCGATCAGGGCCTGCCGCGCGCGGCCCGATCGGCTATACCGGTGGCAACCTGCGAAAAATCACGCCGGTCGCTTGCATGGGCCCATTTTATAATTCAAAATTCAAAAACTCGGATGCACGGGTCCAGGGCTGCCGGCAGCTCGGGGTCCGTCGCTGACCGCCCGCCTCTCGACGCCGGATCGCCGGTGCGTGCTCTGTGAAATGGAGCCGCCCGGAGGTCACGAGAGGGTTGGGTCGGTGTTCCGATACCAATAAAACGATCGAGTGCCGAAACGAGCACCGTGGGAGGAACGCCATGAAGACCATTGTGCGGAGCGTGATCGCGTCCCTGTTGCTGCCGGTTGCCGCGGCGCAGGCCTGGGAGCCGACGAAGCCGATCGAGATCATCGTCCCGTTCCCGCCCGGCGGCGCCTCGGACCAGATGGCGCGCACGATCCAGGGCGCGATCCAGAAGAACAACCTCGTCAAGCAGCCGATCATCATCGTCAACAAGCCGGCGGCTGCGGGCGGCGAGGCGATGCTCGACATCCAGAAGTCGGCCGGCGACCCCCACAAGCTCATCACCACGTCGAGCGGCATCTACATGACGCCGCTCTCCACCAAGCTTCCGGTGAGCTGGAAGGATTTCACGCCCGTCGCGATGCTGGCGCAGGACGTGTTCGTGCTGTGGGTCAACAGCGCCAAGCCCTACAACACCGCCAAGGACTTCATCGCGGCCGCCAAGACCGCCACCCCGCCGCTCAAGACCGGCGGCAACGGCTCGAAGCGCGAGGATCACCTGATCTCCGTCACGATGGAGCAGGCGGCGGGCGTGAAGATCACCTACGTGCCCTATCAGGGCGGCGGCCCGGCCTCGGTGCAGCTCGCGGGCGAGCACATCGACGCCAACATGAACAACCCGGCCGAAGAGGTGTCCAACTGGCGCTCCGGCGCGGTCAAGCCGCTCTGCGCCTTCTCGGCCAAGCCGATGGAATACACCCAGAAGGTCACCGCCGATAAGGCGTGGTCCGACATCCCGACCTGCCAGTCGCAGGGGCTGGACGTCACCTACCAGATGCTGCGCGGCATGTTCATGCCCGGCAAGGTCACGCCTGAGCAGCAGGCCTTCTACGTCGATCTGTTCAAGCGGGTGACCGAGACGCCGGACTGGAAGGCCTATCTCGAGCGCAATGCGCTGGTGCCGGACTTCCGCTCGGGGCAAGGCTTCATCGACTTCCTCACGGCCGACGAGCAGAAGCACAAGGATCTGATGACCAAGGCCGGGTTCATCGCGACGAACTGATCCTTTGTCCGGCGAAGCGGATCGCCGCTTCGCCGAAACGGCACGCGCCGGCGCCGCCCCTCCGGCGCCGTCGGCCCCGTTGGGGACGCCTGCCCCGAAAGCCCCGCCCCGAAAGTCCCACCATGACCGAAGCCTCCCCCCTGACGCCCGAGCGCGGCGTCTCGCGCCGCGTCGTCGAGATCGTCGTGGCGCTGCTGCTCTTGGGCCTCGCGGGGCTCGCCCTGTGGGATTCCTACGGGCGCGGCATGGGCTGGGACAACGGGCCGGAGAACGGCTTCTTCCCCGCCCGCGTCGCCGTCATCCTGGCCATCGCAGCGGTGGCCGCGCTCGTCAGCGCGCTCAGGCGCGAGGACAGCGTGTTCGTCACCTACGGCCAGCTCCGGCTCGTCGCGCAGGTGTTCGTGCCGCTGTTCCTCTACGTGCTCGGCATCGCCTATCTCGGCATCTACGTCGCCTCGGCGCTGTTCATGGCCGTGTTCATGATCATGCTCGGCTCGTTCCGCTGGTGGCAGACCGCACTCGGCGTCGTCCTCGTGCCGCTGATCTCCTTCTGGGTGTTCGAGCAGCAGTTCCGGGTCCCCCTGCCGAAGGGACCGATCGAAGCCTTCCTCGGCTACTGACCGGCACACGGCGGAGCGACACCCATGGACGATCTCAACCAGCTCCTGCTCGGCTTCCAGGTCGCGCTGTCGTGGCACAACGTGCTGTTCATGGTGGTGGGCGTGCTGCTCGGCATCGTGGTCGGCGTGCTGCCGGGCCTCGGCGGCCCCAACGGCGTCGCGATCCTGCTGCCGCTCACCTTCGGCATGGACCCGACCTCGGCGATCATCCTCTTGTCGTCGATCTACTGGGGGGCGCTGTTCGGCGGCGCCATCACCTCGATTCTGTTCAACATCCCCGGCGAGGCGTGGTCGGTCGCCACCACCTTCGACGGCTATCCGCTGGCTCAGCAGGGGCGCGCGGGCGAGGCGCTGACGGCGGCCTTCACGGCTTCCTTCATCGGCGCTCTCTCGGGCGTGGTGCTCATCACCTTCGTCGCTCCACTGGTGGCCAAGTTCGCCCTGCGCTTCGGCCCGGCCGAGTTCTTCGGCGTCTTCTTCCTCACCTTCTGCTCGTTCGTCGGCATGGGCCGGGAGAACAAGGCCAAGATCGTCGTCTCCCTGGCGCTCGGCTTCCTGCTCGCGGCGGTCGGCATGGACACGATCTCGGGCGACCTGCGCCTCACTTTCGGGGCGACCGAGCTGATGAAGGGCTTCGACTTCCTCGTCGTGGTGATCGGCCTGTTCGGCGTCTCCGAGATCCTGCTCACCATCGAGGAGGGGCTGCACTTCAAGGGCAAGAAGGCCGTGATGGACCTCGGCGTGGTCCTGCGCACCTGGGCCTCGCTGCCGCGCTACTGGGCGACGCTGATCCGTTCCTCCGTCGTCGGCATGTGGATGGGCGTGACGCCGGGCGGCGCGATCGCCGCCTCGTTCATGGGCTACGGGCTCGCCCGCCGCTTCTCGCGCCAGCCGGAGCAGTTCGGGCGGGGCGACATCGAGGGCGTGCTCGCCCCCGAGACCGCGGCGCATGCCGCGGGCACCTCGGCGCTGCTGCCGATGCTGGCGCTCGGCATCCCCGGCTCGGCCACCGCCGCGGTGCTGCTCGGCGGCCTGATGATCTGGGGCCTCCAGCCCGGCCCGATGCTGTTCGTGGAGAAGAAGGAGTTCGTCTGGGGCCTGATCGCCTCGATGTATCTCGGCAACCTCGCGGGCCTCCTGATCGTGCTCGCCACCGTGCCGGTCTTCGCCGCGATCATGCGCATCCCGTTCGCGCTGGTGGCCCCGATCATCCTCGTCGTGTGCGCCATCGGCGCCTACACGGTCGAGTCCTCGCGCTTCGACATCTGGCTGATGCTGGTGTTCGGCGTCGTCGGCTACGTGTTCAAGAAGCTCGACTACCCGCTCGCCCCCCTCGTGCTCGCCCTCGTGCTGGGCGACCGGGCCGAGGATGCCTTCCGGCAGGCCCTGCTGGGTTCGGGCGGCGACCTCTCCGTGTTCTTCTCGAACGGCCTCGTCTCGTCCCTGATGATCCTGGGCGTGCTGCTGCTGTTCTGGGGGCCGGTGAGCGACCTGCTCAAGCGACTGACCGGCAAGTCCGGCCGCTCCGCCCCGGCCGCTTCCTGAGGGCGCCGCCCGCGCCTCATCGACGAACCGGACCCATCAGATGCGGGGCGCGCTGAACGCTCCGCCATCGGAAGGATTGAGCCAAAGCGGAGGCGAGCGCGCGCGCGAGCCGATGACACCAGACCTCCAGCCCGACCGGATCGCCGCGCTGGAGGCCGAACTCGCCGATCTCAAGGGTGACAACGCGCGCCTGCGCCAACGCCTCGACCAGCGCAACGCCCCGGGCGAGCTGCGCCACCGCCAGCGCAACACCTTCGCGATGCTGCGCATGCTGATCCGCTCCTCGGCGGAGCCGGCGGAGGATCTCGAGACCTACGTCCTCCTTCTGGAGGACCGGCTCGACGCCGTCGCCCGCGTCCAGGCCGCCATCGACATCCCCGGTCGGGTCGATCTGGCCGAGATCGTCGGCAGCCGATCAGGTCGTGAGCCAACGCGATGTCGTTGCGCTGGCCGGGGCTGGCCAGCAGGCGCACCGGATTGCCCAGCGCATCGCAGGCCGCATGGATCGTGGTGCTCAGGCCGCCGCGCGTCCTTCGACAGGCTCAGGATGAGGCGACCCAGGCCCTGGGCATCCGCCCCTCTTCGACCTTGCGGGCTCCGGCTGCGTGCTGATGCGCGCGCACGATGGTCGAGTCGATCATCAGCCATTCCAGATCGGCTTCGCGGGCCAAGTCCGAAAGCATCTGGTCCAGCACGCCGCGCGCGATCCAGTCGTAGGAGCGCCGCTTGACCGTCCGGTAGTCGCCCAGACGCTCCGGCAGATCCTTCCAGCGACCGCCGGAGCGGGCCATCCACAACAGGGCATCGAGGAAGCGGCGGTTGTCCGTCCGTGGGCCGCGCTTGCCCTTCGTCCCACCCGGAGAGAGGCCCTTCACCCGCTCCCACTGATCGTCGCGAAGCCCGTCAACCGCAACCGGCATGGCCGTCTCCTGCACGGGCCATTCCTTCTCTCACGCCGCGCTTGCCTCAGGCTGACTTCCTTAATTCCTCACTGAAACCTAGAATAACTACTTGTTTAACGGGGGAATGCCTTCTGCGCCCACGAATTTCGCCGAGCTGTCCTTGGCGTATTCTACCTCTGTGACAACGAAATGGACTGTCTGCCGGTCCAATGATCGGCGCTTGATCCGGATCGATGCGGGGCATGCCGCGATGGACATCGGGACTCGCCCGCTTCGCCAACCTACGGTGCCCCTCGGCGGTCGTTGTCGGCCACTGCCGGGGTCACCGCTCCGCCAAAGCGGATGAGCGCTCATCGCGGCCGGCGCAGGGCCAGGCGCTCGAAGGAATCCTCGACCAGGCTGACATGGCGCAGCATCGCCCCGTGCGCCGCGCCCGCGTCCGCGGCCAGGATCGCCGAGACGACGGCGCCGTGCTCGGCGTGCGAGCGCGGCAGCCGGCCGGCCATGCGGAACTGCGCGCGCCGATAGGGCATCAGCCGCGTGCGCAGGCCCGCCGCGATCTCGGCGAGATGCCCGTTATGGGCGCCCGCGTAGATCTGGGTGTGGAAGGCGAGGTTGGCCGACACGAAGCCATCGACGTCCTCCGCGCTCACGAGCGTCTCCATCGCGGCATGGTGGTCCTCCAGGCGGCGGCGCTCCACCGGGCTCATGCTCAGCGCGCAGAGCCGCGCGCAGGTCGCCTCCAGTTCCGCCATGGCGCCGAACAGCTCGGCGAGCCGCTCCGGCGTGAGGCTGGCGACCACCGTCCCGCGCCGGGGCCGCGTCTCGACGAGGCCGCTCGACGCGAGCCGCCGCAGGGCCTCGCGCACGGGCGTGCGCGACACGCCGTAGCGCTCGGCCAGCGACGCCTCGTCCAACCGGTCCCCGGGCGCGAACAGGCCGCTGAGGATGCCGTCCGTGACGTCGCCGACGAGGCGGTCCGCCCGCGTACGGTCGTCGGCGCGGTCATCGAGGACGATCATGCGAAGCTCCCGGCGGCATCGAAGCATGAACCGGACGATCCTAGCTGCACAAGCCGGAACCGCATGCAAATCAAATTATAGGCACACATGATACCTATTTGCGCATGCAGAAGACTTTAATTGCATACAATATGTCCCCGTCACCGAACGGATTCCGGAGCCGGGGCCATGGACCGCCGCACTTTCCTCGCCTCCACCGCCGCGCTCGCCGCGTCGGGGCTGCCCTGGTCGCGGCTCCACGCGCAGGGGGCGCGGCAGGACACGCTGCTGCTGATCTCCGAGAACGGGCCCAACAACCTCGACATTCACGGGGTCGGCACCAACCGCCCCGGCTACGAGGCGGCCTGGAACTGTTACGACCGGCTCGTGACCTACGGCATCAAGACGCTGCCGGACGGCTCGCGCAGCTACGACAAGACGGTGATCGTTCCCGAACTCGCCGAGTCGTGGACCGTCGATCCCGAGGGCGTAACCTTCCGCCTGCGCAAGGACGCGCGCTTCCACGACGGCACCCCGGTCACCGCGGCAGACGTGAAATGGTCCTTCGACCGAGCGGTCACGGTCGGTGGCTTCCCGACGACGCAGATGGCGGCGGGCAGCCTCACCAAGCCCGAGCAGTTCACGGCGATCGACGATCACACCTTCCGGGTCGCGTTCCTGCGGCCCGACGCGCTGACGCTGCCGGACCTCGCGGTGATCGTCCCGGCGGTGTTCAACTCAGGCCTCGTCAAGAAGAACGCTACCGAGAAGGACCCCTGGGGCCTCGAATACACCAAGAACAACGTCGCGGGCGGCGGCGCCTTCAAGGTCGCTAAGTGGACGCCGGGCACCGAGGTCGTCTACGCCCGCTACGACGACTGGAAGTCCGGCCCCCTGCCCGGCCTGAAGCGGGTGATCTGGCGGACCATCCCGTCGGCGGGCAACCGGCGGGCGCTGATCGAGCGGGGCGACGCCGACGTGTCCTTCGATCTGCCGGCCAAGGACTTCGCCGAGATGAAGCGGGCCGGCAAGGTCGCGGTCGCCTCGACGCCGGTCTCGAACGGCATGTGGTCGATCGAGCTGAACGTGACGAAACCGCCCTTCGACGATGCGCGGGTGCGTCGCGCGATCGCCTACGCGGTGCCCTACCGGAAGATCATGGACGCGGTGCTGTTCGGCGAGGCCAAGCCGCTGTTCGGTGCTGCCTCGAACACCTCCGACGATATGACTTGGCCGCGGGCCACGGCCTACACGACAGATCTCGACAAGGCCCGCGCGCTGCTGGCCGAGGCGGGACTCGCCGACGGCTTCGAGACGCGCATCTCGTTCGATCTCGGCCAGGGCATCGTCGGCGAGCCGATCGCGGTGCTGCTGCAGGAGAGCCTCGCCCAGATCGGCATCCGCGCCGCCCTCGACAAGGTGCCGGGCGCCAACTGGCGCGGCGAGATGGCCAAGAAGTCGATGCCGTTTCTGATCAACTTCTTCTCGGGCTGGCTGGACTATCCGGAATACTTCTTCTTCTGGGCCTATCACGGCCAGAACGCCGTGTTCAACACGATGTCCTACAAGAACCCGACTCTCGACGCCGAGATCGACGCCGCCCGCGTGGCGGCCGCGAGCGGCGACAAGACGGCCTACGAGGGCGCCGTGAAACGGATGATCGCGCTCGCCTACGACGAGGCCCCGCGCATCCCGCTGTTCCAGCCCTACCTCAACGTCGCCCTGCAGAAATCGGTGGGCGGCTACAGCTACTGGTTCCACCGGCAGCTCGACTACCGCTCGCTGGTCAAGACCGCGGTCTGAGGGCCTGTTCGACCCGAGGACTCAACCAGGGCTCTGCCCTGGACCCGCGAGAGGGGTGACCCCTCTCGACACACGGATTTCATCGGCTCGCGCGAGGCGGACGCGCGCGAGCCCACTCCCTGCGTAACTGTGCCCTGCGTCTCCGCCCGTCCCGCACCCCGTCGAGGAGGCTGCCGATGCGCACGCTCGCGCGACGACTCGTGACCATCGTCCCGACGCTGTTTGGCGTCGTGATCGTCACTTTCCTGCTGACCCGCGTGCTGCCGGGCGACCCGGCGGCCTACTTCGCCGGCCCGACCGCCGATCAGGCCTCGATCGAGCAGATCCGCACGGCGCTCGGCCTCGACCGGCCGCTGCCCGTGCAGTTCGCGGCCTATGTGAGGGACCTCGCGACCGGCAACCTCGGCAACGCGCTCTCGACCGGCCAGCCGGTGCTGAGCGAACTCGCCACGCGCCTGCCAGCCTCCGCCGAACTGACGCTCGGCGCGCTGATCCTGTCGATGGCGGTGGCAATCCCATTGGGCATCCTCGCCGCGGTCCGCGAGGGCTCGCTGATCGATCACGCCTGCCGCGTGGTGACGACCGCGGGCGTCTCGCTGCCGGTCTTCTTCACCGGGCTGCTGTTCGTCTACCTGTTCTACTACCTGCTCGGCTGGGCGCCGGCCCCGGTCGGGCGGCTCGACGTCTACCTGTCGGAGCCGCCGCGGATCACCGGCTTCCTCACGCTCGACAGCCTGCTCGCGGGCGATCTCGAGGTCGTCCGGGCGGCACTCGCCCAGCTCGCCCTGCCGGCGGCGACGCTCGCCCTGTTCTCGTTGGCGCCCATCGCCCGGATGACGCGGGCCTCGATGCTCTCGGTGCTGTCCTCGGAATTCGTGCGCACGGCCCGTGCCGCGGGCCTCAAGCCCCGCACCGTCGTCCTGACCTACGCCTTCCGCAACGCGATGCTGCCGGTTGTGACCACGCTCGGCATGGTCTTCTCCTTCCTGCTCGGAGCGAACGTCCTGGTCGAGAAGGTGTTCGCGTGGCCCGGCATCGGCTCCTTCGCGGTCGAGGCGCTGATCCAGTCCGACTACGCGCCGGTCCAGGGCTTCGTGCTGGCCATGGCGCTGCTCTACGTCGCCCTGAACCTCGCGATCGACCTGATCTACGGCCTGATCGATCCGCGCGTGAGGCTCGACGCATGAGGATCGGAGCATGAGCGAGATTCCCACTGCCCTGCCGTCCCTGGCCGAGCCCGCGCCCCCCGCGCCTGCGCGTCCTGCCACGGGGTTCGCCGCAGGCCTCGGCCACGCCCGCCACGTCGCCGCCTCGAACCCGATCACGGGCCTCGCCTTCGCGATGTTCGCCGCCATCGTGCTCGCCGCTCTGCTGGGACCGGTGATCACTCCCTACGATCCGCTGGCCTCCGACACGGCGGCCGCGCTCCAGGCGCCGTCGCGGGCCCACTGGTTCGGCACCGATCAGGTCGGGCGCGACATCTTCTCCCGCGTGCTCGTGGCGACCCGTCTCGACTTCATCATCGCGGTCTCCTCCGTCGCCCTTGTGTTCGTGCTGGGCGGGTTCGCCGGGATCTGCGCGGGCTTCTACGGAGGCTGGACCGACCGGATCGTCAGCCGGATCAGCGACACGATCATGGCCTTCCCGCTCTTCGTGCTCGCCATGGGCATCGTCGCGGCGCTCGGCAACACGGTGACGAACATCGTTCTCGCCACCGCGATCGTGAACTTCCCGCTCTACCAGCGCATCGCCCGGGCCGAGGCCAACGTCCGCCGGGAGGCGGGCTTCGTCCAGGCGGCGCGGCTGACCGGCAATTCGGAGATGCGCATCCTGCTCGCGCAGATCCTGCCCAACATCATGCCGATCATGATGGTGCAGATGTCGCTGACCATGGGCTACGCGATCCTGAACGCGGCCGGGCTCTCGTTCATCGGGCTCGGCGTCAAGCCGCCGACCCCGGAATGGGGGATCATGGTCGCGGAAGGCGCAGGCTTCATCATCTCGGGCGAATGGTGGATCGCCCTCTTTCCCGGCCTCGCGCTGATGCTCGCGGTGTTCTGCTTCAACCTGCTCGGCGACGGCCTACGCGACGTCATCGACCCGCAGCGGAGAACCTGAGATGGGCGCCCTCCTCGACGTCAAGGGGCTCACGGTCGAGTTCGCCACCCGCCGCGGCACCGTGCAGGCCGTCAAGCGCGTCGATCTCGAAGTCGCCCGCGGCGAGACCGTCGGCATCGTCGGCGAGTCCGGCTCGGGCAAGTCGGTGACCTCCTACGCGGTCATGCGCATCCTCGACCGGGCCGGGCGGATCGCGGACGGCTCGGTCGCCTTCTCGGGTCTCGACCTGCGCGCGGCCGACGAGCGCGGGATGAGCGACCTGCGCGGCCGGGAGATCTCGATGATCTTCCAGAATCCGCGCATGGCGCTGAACCCGATCCGCAAGGTCGGCCGCCAGATCGAGGACGTGCTGCGCCGCCACGCCATAGCCGGCTCGATGGACGCCCGCGCCCGGACGATCGCGATGCTGGAGCAGGTGCGCATCGCCAACCCTGAGGAGCGCTACCACGCCTACCCGTTCGAGCTGTCGGGGGGCATGTGCCAGCGCATCGTCATCGCCCTGGCGCTCGCCTGCCGGCCGCAATTGCTGATCGCCGACGAACCGACCACCGGGCTCGACGTGACGACGCAGAAGGCCGTGATGGACCTCGTGACCGAGCTGACGCGGGCGCGCGGCATGGCGACGATTCTGATCACCCACGATCTGGGGCTCGCCGCCACCTATTGCGACCGGGTCGTGGTGATGCGCCAGGGCGAGGTGGTCGAGACCGCCCCGGCCGCGCAGGTCTTCGCCGCGCCGCAGGACCCCTACACGCGCCGCCTGATGCGGGCGACGCCCCGGCCCGGCGCCACCCTGCGCGGGCTCCTGCCCGAGGGCACGCCCGCCCCTCCGGCGATGCGGGCCCCGGTCGCGGGAGCCGGCGCCCCGCTGCTGCGGGTCGAGGGGCTCGTCAAGGAATATCCCCGCCAGGGGACGAGCCGGACGTGGAGGCAGATTCTCGGAGGGGGCGCCCCGGCCGACGCGGCGCCCTTCCGCGCGGTCGACGGCCTGTCCTTCGAGATCCGCCGGGGCGAGAGCCTCGGGCTCGTCGGCGAATCCGGCTGCGGCAAGTCGACGACCTCGATGATGGTGATGCGGCTCACCGACCCGACCGCCGGCCGGATCGTGCTGGGCGAGGACGACATCGGCGCGATTCCCGCCCGGCGCTTCGCTGCCTCCCCGCACCGGCGCCGCATCCAGATGGTGTTCCAGGACCCGACCGACAGCCTGAACCCGCGCTTCACGGCGCTGCGCGCCATCGCCGACCCGCTGATGCGGATGGGCGGCCTCAAGGGTCGCGACGCGATCCGGGCCCGCTGCGAGGCGCTGGCGGAGTTGGTGGGCCTGCCGCTCGATCTGCTCGACCGCTTCCCCCACCAGCTCTCGGGCGGGCAGAAGGCCCGCGTCGGCATCGCCCGGGCGATCGCGCTGGAACCGGAACTCGTCATCCTCGACGAGCCGACCGCGGCTCTCGACGTCTCGGTCCAGGCGGTGGTGCTCAATCTGCTGGAGGATCTGAAGTCTAAGCTCGGGATGAGCTACCTGTTCGTCAGCCACGACCTGCACGTGGTGCGGCTGCTGTGCGACCGGGTGATCGTGATGCGCCAGGGCCGCATCGTCGAGGCGGGCAGCGCCGAGGCGGTGCTGGAAGCGCCCCAGGCCGCCTACACCCGCGAGCTGATCGCCGCGATCCCGCACCCGCCCGCGGGTGGTAAGGCGGTTCGCGCAAGCGAGAGCGTTGCCGATGCCCGCGACCCAAGTGCCGGATGATTGCAGGCCGTCATAGCCGGTCCCGACCGCCCGGCTCGGCACCCAACGCCATCAGGCGTGTTGTCGAGACAGCCTCCCACGCGGATGCCCCCAAGCCGGGATCAGTCGAGTTCCGATGATCGAAAAAGCCAAGCGGACGACCGAGGACGCCATCGACAGCGATGGGTTCGTGGCCCGGGCCTACTTTCCAGGACATCTGAAACGAGGTCACTCGGACCACGGCCTCGGCCCCCTGGCGACGATCATGGAGTCGTTTCTGGCTCCCGGCACGCATATCAAGCTCCACGAGCATGTGCAGGACGAGATCGTTTCCTGGGTTCCGGCCGGCGTCATGCGCCACGACGATCCGCAGGGCGAACACCTGACCGTCGATGCCGACCACCTGATGATCATGAATGCCGGGCGCGGCTTCCGGCACGAGGAGCGCACACGCGCCGACGACCCGCCGCTGCGGATGCTCCAGATCTTCGTGCGGCCTCACGCCGCCGATCTCGAGCCGCAGATTCAGCATGGCCGCCTGCCCGAGCCCGACATCAACGCGTGGCGTCACGTCTTCGGCCCGAGCGGGAGCGAGGCGCGCTTCACCGTGCGCAACGCCGTCCACTGCCACGACATCCGGATGGGTCCGGGCGACACCGCAGTCCTACCGGCCCGACCGGGCTGGCGCACCTACTTCTTCGTCTTCTCCGGCTGCATTGATGCCGACGGGCAAACGTTCGGCGAGGCTGAGACCGGCCTCTGCCCGGACGCTGCGGAGGTCAGGATCCACGCCGCCGCAGCGTCCCTCGTCGTGGCCTTCGTCGTGGATCCCGACGCCCCGATCTGCCGCGGCGGCACCGTCGGCGACGGCGAGACGGTGCAGCGTATGGCCGCCCGAGCCCGGTCATAGTTTGCCCAGGCGGTCCCCGATGCGCGAGAGCGCATCGAGGGCCGGTAGTCTCATCACGGCAAGGGTCGACCGCGCACGGCCAGGACTGCCCGTCGCATCGTGCCTCTATCGCGGGCCGCCGCCACGGCGCCTCGCGATCTCCTGCCCCTCCTCGTTGAGCGCCCCGGACGGCGCTCTCGTGTCGTCGGCTACCGGGCGCATGCCGCGGTTCGAGGTTCGAGACGGCGAGCGGTTCGCGGCGGGATCGCCCGCGGCCCGCTTCATCGAGAGGGCGCGACGCGCGTGGGAAGCCGTCGTGCTGCGCCGCCGCTCGCGCTCCTTGCTGACCCGCTTCACCGCCGCGGCAAGGAGCGCCGCCTTCTCATACCGTTTCCGGATGATTGACTCGGAGGGATTCCCGTCACTGTTGGATGGGATTAGCGATTGAGCCATGGATCGCGGAGGCGGGCATGGCTTACATCGCCGATCATCTGAGCGTGGAGGAACTGGGTTGGCGCGCCCGCACGAGCCAGGAGGCGTGCGCCGCGCGCCACTACCAGGTGATCTGGCTTCTGGCGCAGGGTCGCGTGCTGTCGGAGGTCGCGGCCACGACCGGCTTCGCCCAGCGTGGTCGTGTCCCGGGTGGTGGTGTAGCTGAGGGGTGGTCATCGGCGGTTGCCGGGTAGGGTCGGGTTGCGAGCACCAACCTCGAACCCAAGAGACCTCCGATGACCGACGAGATGATGGCCCTGCGTGGGAACCTTCGATCTCGCGATGGCGGGGTCGTGTCCCGGGTGGTGGTGTAGCTGAGGGGTGGTCATCGGCGGTTGCCGGGTAGGGTCGGGTTGCGAGCACCAACCTCGAACCCAAGAGACCTCCGATGACCGACGAGATGATGGCCCTGCGTGGGAACGGCGCCCATCGTGGCAGGCCACGATGGGAACCCGCCGATGGAGAAGAGTGCCGACGCCGATCTGCTGCGTGAGATGATCGGCTTTGCGGCCGNAACGGCGCCCATCGTGGCAGGCCACGATGGGAACCCGCCGATGGAGAAGAGTGCCGACGCCGATCTGCTGCGTGAGATGATCGGCTTTGCGGCCGAGCGGCTGATGGAGTTGGAGGTGGGCGGCCTGACCGGGGCGGCTCACGGCGAGAAGAGCGCCGAGCGTCTGGTCCAGCGCAACGGCTACCGCGACCGGGACTGGCAGACGCGGGCCGGCACGGTCGAGCTGCGCATCCCCAAGCTGCGCAAGGGCTCGTACTTCCCCGGTTTCCTGGAACCGCGGCGCATGGCCGAGAAGGCGCTCACGGCGGTGATCCAAGAGGCTTACATCCATCTCGACCCCCTCATCCTGAGCCTGTCGAAGGATCGGTGGATGATCTGGTGCAGGCCATGGGCGGGACCGGCATCTCGAAGAGCCAAGTCTCGCGGCTGTGCGAGGAGATCGACGAACGGGTCAACGCCTTCCTCGACCGCCCCATTGAGGGCGAGTGGCCGTATCTCTGGATCGACGCGACCTACGTGAAGGTGCGCGAGGCCGGCCGCATCGTCTCGGTCGCCGTGATCGTGGCGGTCGGTGTGAACGGCGACGGTCGCCGGGAGGTTCTCGGCATGGACGTCGGTCCCTCCGAGGCCGAGACGTTCTGGACCGCTTTTCTCCGCAAACTGGCGCGCCGGGGCCTGCGTGGGGTCAAGCTCGTGATCTCGGACGCGCACGAGGGCATCAAGGCCTCGGTCGCCAAGGTCATGAAC
>NZ_LMQV01000010.1 GCF_001425465.1 Methylobacterium sp. Leaf456 | reverse complement strand
TCAGCTGATCACAACATAAACGGAGTGCTCACATCCGTCTCACCCGCGTTTCCACGAATGAACGGTGAGCTTCCGAAACGTCGGTCCAGCGTCATACTCTCACGGCTCGGCCTCTCGACCGAACCCGCAAGGACATGAACAAGCCGCCCGCGTTTCTCTTTCTCGATATCTACTTGTCAAAGAGCGCGAAGCCTGCACCCAAGGTGCAATCTTCCGCCGCCGACGCGCCATCGTCCCGGTTGCCCGGCCCGATCAGCCCCGTCTTCAGCGATTGGTCCGCGGCGGTCCCGTTCACGCAGCGACCGCAGTCGTTGCTGGGAAGTCCGCCCGAGCGGTCCGTGGCGTCTAGAGCCGGCGAACCGTCCTGTCAACCGTCATCCGATCGACACATCCAGGACACGAAGGACAGCGATCGTCCGATCCAGTCGCCCGGATCAGCCGTGCCGCTCAACAGTCCCGAAGACCGTCGGTTCGCTGTGCCGCCCAAGTGGTGGGCCGCGGCGCCCCGTCGGTGAGGTGCTTCTACGAGGGCCTACCGTCCCCGTCAATCGGAAAAACAAGAAAAGTTCGAGAGAGGCGATCAGGGGCCTTCCTGGTGAAGCGGAGGGCCTATCCGAAAAGGCAGTGCGCGCCCTCAGGCGCGCGTGCCCCAGCGCTGGCCCATCCGGCTCGGGTTCGCGGCGTCGGCACCGATCGCCGGGCCGCTGGCTCGGGCGGGACGGTGCTGCGATTCCGGTGCCTCGGTGCTCGACGCGATCATGTCGGGCACCGAGGCCATCGCTTCGGTGCCGCGGCCTTGCGCGAACTGGCCGGCCTTGCGGAAGGTCCAGAGATAGCCGGGCACCACCGCCTCGACCGCGGTCGGGACGATGCCGAGACCCTCGATCGTGCGCCCCTCGGACTTGGCTTCCTCCGAGACGACGTTGTCGCTCTGGAGCAGCGTGACCTGATCGCGGGTGAGCTTGAGGCTCGGCGGCAAGAGCCCGAAGGTGAGCGTGTCGACGATCTCCAGCACGCGGGCCTGGATCCGGGCCGCCGGCTCGGGCAGGTCGATCACCGCGCGGCGGCGCATGATCACTTCGAGCATGTAGCGCACGAAGTATTCGAGCGTGTTCACCTCCGGCCCGCCGAGTTCGTAGACCTTGCCCCCCTCGGCATCGCCATCGACCGCGCGGGCGATCGCCTCGGCGACGTCGCCGACGAAGACCGGCTGGAACCGTGATTGCGCGCCCGCCAGCGGCAGCGCCGGCAGGAAGGTCGCGAGCCCGGCGAAGCGGTTGAAGAAGCCGTCGCCGGGGCCGAACACCAGCGAGGGCCGAAAGATCACTGCATCCGGGCTGGCGCGGCGCACCTCTGCTTCGCCCAGCGCCTTGGAGCGGGCGTAGAGCGAGGGCGAGGCCTCGTCGGCGCCGATGGCCGAGACGTGGATCACTTTTGCCCCCGCCGCCGCCGCGGCCCGCGCGATGGTGCCGGCGCCCTCGGTCTGCAACGAGGCGAAGCGCTGGCTCCCCTGCTCCTGCAGGATGCCGACGAGGTTGATGACGATGTCCGAATGTTCGACCGCGCGGCGGACGGATTCGGGATAGCGGAGGTTGGCCTGCACGGCCACGATCTGGCCGACCTTGCCGAGCGGCTGCAGGAACAGCGCGAGGTCGGGCCGGCGCACCGCGACGCGGATGCGGTAGCCGCGCTTGGCCAGCGCCCGCACCACGTGGCGGCCGAGGAAGCCGGAGCCGCCGAACACGGTCACGAGCTGCGATTGCGGGCGCAGCGGCGCGCCGTCGTTGCCGGGACTGGTCATGGCCGACGAAAAACCTCTCTCGCGAAAACCGCGAGACCGGCAACACGGGCCGGCCGCGCGGCCGACGGGCCACGGACGGGACCCTCGGCAGCACGCTCCTTAGACCAGTTTCAGGACGGAGGGCAGTCGTCGGCGAGCATGAAATCGGCGAACTCTCATCCGATCCATCCTCTCCCCTTCCGGCCACCGCGCTGCGCGCCAGATCGGGGATGGACGGAGTGGGGGTAGGCGTGGGCCAGGGAGGCATCGGACGGGCGGTCGCGCTCTACGCCGCGCTCTATGGCGGGTACGGCGCGCTCTCGCCGTTCCTGCCGGCCACGCTCGCCGCGCGCGGGTTCGAGGCATCACAGATCGGCACGCTGCTCGCCGCGGCGATGCTGGTGCGGCTGGTCGTCGGCCCGCCGACCGGGCGGCTCGCGGACCGGTATGCCGCCGTGCGGGGTTTTCTGGCGTTCGGCCTTGCGGCCTCGGGCGGGCTGACCCTGGGCCTGCTCGTCGGCGAAGGTCTCGCGTTGCTGGTCGTCCTCGTGCTGATCCATGCGGCGACGAGCGCGGCGCTCAGCCCGCTCGCCGACGCGCTCGTGCTGTCGGGTGGGAGCAGTGACGCCTACGGACGCATCCGCGGCGCCGGATCGGCCGCCTTCATCGTCACCACGGTGCTGACCGGATGGCTCGTCGGGCGGTACGGCAACGGCGCGGGGCTCGGGGCCTGCGCCGTGTTTTTCGGAGTTGCCGCGCTGGTGACGGTGCGGATTCCTGCCACCGCTTCCCTTCCGGCATCGGGGGCGACGGGCGGGTTTCGGGCGCTCGTCGCCATCGGCGCTTTTCGCCGCCTCGTGTTCGCCGCTGCCCTGGTGATCGGCGCGCATGCGATGCACGACGCCTTCGCGGTGATCGCCTGGACCGGGGCCGGAATCGGCGCAGGCGCCGCCGGCCTGCTCTGGGCGGAGGCGGTCGCCGCGGAAGTCTTGGTGTTTCTCTGGCTCGGGCCGCGCCTGCTCGACCGCATCGGGCCGGCCCGCGCGCTCGAACTCGCCGCGCTCGCCGGGGCTTTGCGCTGGGCGGTGCAGGCGCAGACGACGGGGCTCCCGGCCCTCGTCGCGATCCAGGCGCTGCACGGGCTGACCTTCGCGCTGCTGCATCTCGCCTGCCTGCGCATCCTCGCGCGGCGTGTGCCCGAGGGGCTGCGCGCCACCGCGCTTACCGTCTACGGCAGCTTCGGCCTCGGCCTCGCCTCGGCGCTGGTGACGCTCGCGGCCGGACCGCTCTACGGAGGCTTGGGGTTATCGGCGTTCTGGGCCATGAGCGGGCTGAGCCTACTGGCGGTGCCGGTCGCCTATCGGCTGCGGCGCGATCCTCGCCAGGATAAGACGGGACATATATAGAACGAGAGTTCGACAAACCGTGATGCCATGCCCGCCGTCGCCGACATCCTGATCCCGCTGGCGCTCGACACCGCCTACAGCTACGCGGTGCCGCCCGGCCTGACGCTGGCCGCCGGCGACGTGGTGCAGGTGCCGCTCGGGCCCCGCGAGACCGTCGGCGTGGTCTGGGGCGTCGAGGAGCGGGCTTCGGGGGGCAATCTCCGCCCGGTGACAGGGCGGATCGAGGCCCCTCCCCTGTCCGAGCCTTTGCGCAAGCTGGTCGATTGGCTCGCCCGCTACACGCTGGCGCCGAAGGGCTCGGCGCTCGCCATGGCGTTGCGCCTGCCCGACGAGGCGGCGCAGCGCGAGACCTCGCGCATCGGCGTGCGCGCCTCCGGCCGCCCGGCCTCCCGGCCGACGACGGCACGCGGCAAGGTGCTGGCGGTCGCCGCCGATGGGGCGGTGCGGGGCAAGAGCGCGCTCGCCAAGGAGGCGGGCGTGTCGCTCTCGGTGGTCGATGGGCTGATCGACGACGGGGCGCTGGAGGCGGTGGCCCTGGTGCCGGAGCCTGTGGCCCTGCCCCCCGATCCCGATCATCCGCGGGTGCCGTTGTCAGAGGCGCAAGCGGAAGCCGCGCACGAGCTGATCGCTCCCCCCTCCCCTGCCCCGGCCGAGTCTGGCGGGACGATCCTCCTCGAAGGCGTCACCGGCTCCGGCAAGACGGAGGTCTATTTCGAGGCGGTGGCCGAATGCGTGCGCGAGGGGCGGCAAGCCCTGGTGCTGATGCCGGAGATCGCGCTGACCGCGCAGTTCCTCGACCGGTTCGCCGGCCGCTTCGGCGTGCGGCCCGCGACGTGGCACTCGGGCATCGGCGGCAAGCGGCGCGAGCGCATCCGCGCGGGCGTGGCCTCGGGCGAGGTCAGGGTGGTGGTGGGCGCGCGTTCGGCGCTGTTTCTGCCCTTCGCCAAGCTCGGCCTGATCGTGGTCGATGAGGAGCACGAGAGCGCCTACAAGCAGGAGGACGGCGTCCATTACCACGCCCGCGACATGGCGGTGGTGCGCGGTCGCTTTGAGCGCTGCCCGGTGGTGCTCGCCTCGGCCACGCCCTCGATCGAGTCGCGGGTGAACGCACAAAGCGGACGCTATCGCCACGTCTCGCTGCCCGGCCGCTTCGGCGGGCGCCCGCTGCCGGACATCAAGGCGATCGACATGCGCCTCGACAAGCCGGAGATCGGCCGCTTCCTGTCGCCACCCATGGTCAACGCCGTGAAGGCGACGCTGGCCCAGGGCGAGCAGGCGCTGCTGTTCCTCAACCGCCGGGGCTACGCCCCACTGACTTTGTGCCGCGCCTGCGGCCACCGCTACCAGTGCCGCAACTGCTCGACCTGGCTCGTGGAGCACCGCTTCCGCCGGGCGCTGGTGTGCCACCAATGCGGCTACGCCCAGCCGAAGCCCGAGGCCTGCACCGAGTGCGGCGCCTTCGATCACCTCACCCCCTGCGGCCCCGGCGTCGAGCGCATCGCGGAAGAGGCCACCGCGCTGTTTCCCGACCGGCGCATCGTCGTCCTGTCGAGCGACTTTCCCGGCGGGGCCGAGCGGCTGCGGCAGGAACTGGAGACGGTGGCGGCGGGCGAGTGCGACCTCGTCATCGGCACCCAGCTGGTCGCCAAGGGCCACAACTTCCCGCACCTGACGCTGGTCGGCGTGCTGGATGCCGATATCGGGCTGACCACCGGCGATCCGCGGGCGGCGGAGCGGACGTTTCAACTTCTTCAGCAGGTGACGGGGCGTGCGGGGCGCGGCGAGCGGCCGGGCCGAGCCCTGGTCCAGACCTACCAGCCCGACCATCCGGTCATCGCCGCCCTACTCTCGGGCGATGCCGAGCGTTTCTACGAGGAGGAGATCGGCGCCCGCGAGGCGGCAGGGCTGCCGCCGTTCGGGCGGCTCGCGGCGCTGATCGTGTCGGGCGAGGAGCGCGAGAAGGCCGAGGCGCACGGGCAGGCTCTGGCGCGGGCCGCCGATCCGCCGCCCGGAATCATGGTGCTAGGGCCGGCCGAAGCCCCGCTGGCGCTGGTGCGCGGGCGCTGGCGCTTCCGGTTGTTGGTGAAGACCGAGCGCGGCATCGACGTGCAGAGCTATCTGCGCGACTGGCTGGCGCGGGGGCCCAAGCCGCGGGGTAATCTCAAGGTCGCAATCGACGTGGACCCGCAGAGTTTCCTATAAGCGGCCTCCCGCGCGGCCGGTGCGGGGTTCTCGCGCCGGCGCCATTTCGAGGAGCGCCGCGCCTTGCTGACCTACGAGAAGAAGCCCGATTCCGCGATCGCCGAGATCGTCGTCGACGGCAAGATTTCCGACGAGGAGATGAACGCGGTCATGACCGCGATGAAGGCCGACCTCGACAAGGGCGGCAAGCTCAAGCTGCTGGAGGACGTGCGCGCCTTCGAGGGCATGGAGCCGGCGGCCTTCTTCAAGGATCCGCGCTTCGGCCTCTCGATGATGAAGGGCGTGAGCCACGTGGCGCTCGTCACCGACGCGACTTGGCTGCGGGCGGTGGCCGAGACCTTCGGCTTCGTCTCGCCGGTGCAGATCAAGGTGTTCGAGCGCGCCCGGATCGCCGAGGCGCGCGCTTGGTTGGAAGCGGGCGTCTGAGGCTTTTATCGAGTTGCGTGGATCAAAACCAATGGTCCTGATCCACGCGTCCGGCGGACGACCGCCGCCACGCCGTCGCATGGGCGATCGACGATGACGGTATCATCGCCGATCGATACCGAGATTGTCGGCGGATCACTCCGCTTGCGCGGTCCGCACCGTATGGCGGCGGGCGGTCCAGCGGCCGGTGCAGAGGCCGCCCGAGACGCGCCACGTGCCGGAGCCGCCGCGCACCTGAAGCCGGCCTGAGGCGGTGCCGTTGGCCGCCGCCGTCGCGACGGTGAGGCCGACGCTGCCATCCGACCCGACCCGGCCCGAGACCGTGGTGCCGTTCGACGAGGCCGTCGTTATCGGACGGACCTGACCGTCCTGAACGCTGAGGGTGTAGCTGTACTGCGCCTCGCACATCCCGCTCTCGGTCACGAGCTGGACCGACCACGTGCCGTCGAACCCGCCCACCGAACCACCGGCGACAGCCGGCGAGGCGAGCAGGGCGGCCAGGGCGGTCGTCAGAGCGAGTTTGGACATGCGTGATCCGGTGCAGCGACGAGGGTGAGGTGACCGGATGCGCCGTCGCTCGCGCTCCGAACCGTCGATCCGTGAGATGTCCGCACCATACTGAAACAAGAGGCGAGAATATGACGGCAGCCCATGGCAGGGTTGCCGATAGAACGCATCTTGTCATGGAACTTTTTACGCACAAGTCGGAGGGAAGTTCCGCCGACGCGCACGTTCTTCACAATTTGTGTTGAAGCTTGAGCGTTTGTAGCGAATAGACAACTGCGCGGCTCTCCGGCGCCGTAAGCTCTTTGCCGGGCGCGGCGAGGACAGTGCAAGGCCCCATGCAGGCGGTCGCGGCGCATCTCGGCTTCTTGCCCCAAGACGAAAGGACGCCGCTTTTAGGGCGGCGTCGGGATCGCCATCGTCGTCAGCAAGAAGCGCGCCGGTCGTTCGATCCTGCCGACACCGTGATGTCCGCAGTTGTTCAAGCTGTCGCCGGTTCGGCCTGAAGCATCGGCGTGCGTCGTCGCGGTGATCGACCGGTTCAGCCCGGCCAAGCATCCAAGATCTCAGCGACCGGCGCCGGCTCGATCCGGGTGCCGAAGCGGGAGTGATCGAGGACCATCATCGCGTCGTAGGTCGGGTCGACCGAGGAGCAGACAACGAAGCGGCCGACGATCAACCGGGAGCCGCGATCGACCGCGCCCATCACCCAGGCATCGGTCTCGTCACCGGTGATCAGCAGGGTGTCGATGCCCTCGCCCTGGAGGATGGTCTCGAGGTCGGGCTCCATCCAGGGCGAGGCGGTACGCTTGTCGATCACCTTCGCCGGCGGGGTGAAGCGGGCGAGGTCCGGCAGGCCTTCTTTCAGCCAGGACGTAAGCTGGTCGGTCTTCTCCGACAGCATCCTCGGTGCATCGACGCAGACATGCGCCGCCCGCCGAGGCGTCCGAAGTCGAGGCCGTCGTCGCCGGGCATGTTTCCTGCCACGACGGATACTGGGAAACCCGAAAGCATCAGCTCGGGTGGAAGACGACCTTCACGCAGCCGTCCTTCTTGTCCCGAAACGTCTTGTAGAGGTCCGGGCCGTCGGCGAGGTCGGTCGAGCGGTGGGTGATCAGGGATGCGGTGTCGAACTTGCCCTCCTGGATCAGCTTGGTCAGCGGATCGAGGTAGCGCTTCACGTGGGTCTGGCCGCTCTTGAGCGTCAGGCCCTTCTGCACGATCGAGCCCATGTTGACCGGGATCGGCCCGCCATAGACGCCCGGCACCGAGACGATGCCGCAGGGGCGCACCGCCTTGATCGCCTCGGTCAGCGCGTAGGGCCGCTCGGTCGAGGTCAGTTTCTCCTGCAGCGTCGCGATCACGCTGGAGAGGCCGTGGCCGGCGGAAGCCTCCATGCCGACGCAGTCGATCACGGCGTCGGCGCCCTCGCCCCGGCTGATCTCCTTGATGCGCGCGAACACGTCGTCCTGCGCGTAGTCGATGATGTCGGTCGCGCCGTATTTGCGGGCGAGCGCGAGGCGCTCCGGCACGGTGTCGATGGCGATGATGCGCTCGGCGCCCATGATCTTGGCCGACTGGATCGCGAACAGGCCGACGGGCCCCGCGCCCCACACGGCGATGATCTCGCCGCCCTTGATTTCGCAATGCTCGGCGCCCTGCCAGCCGGTCGGCAGGATGTCGGTGAGGAACAGGACCGACTCGTCGTCCATGCCGTCCGGCACCTTCATCGGCGCCACGTCGGCCATCGGCACGCGCACGTACTCGGCCTGTCCGCCTGCGTAGCCGCCGGTGATGTGCGAGTAGCCGAACAGCCCGGCGGTGGTGTAGCCGAACTGCGCCGCCGCCATCTCGGCGTTGCGGTTCGAGCGCTGGCAGACCGACCAGTTGCCGAGCTTACATTGCCGGCACTCGCCGCAATTGATGTTGAAGGGCACGACGATGCGGTCGCCCTTCTTGAATTTGGTGAAGCCCGCCGCGGTCTCGACCACCTCGCCCATGAATTCGTGGCCGAGCACGTCGCCCGACTTCATGGTCGGCATCTGCCCGTCCATCAGGTGGAGGTCGGAGCCGCAGATCGCGCAGGAGGTCACCTTGATGATGACGTCGCGCGAATCCTCGATGATCGGGTCCGGCACCGTATCGCAACGGATGTCGCCCTTGCCGTGCCAGCACAACGCCTTCATGGACCATCCTTCCCGGATCGAGCCGTCACCCCGAAGGGCAATCGCGGCGGGAACCCCGGGGGCGTGCGGCCAAGTTCCATCGACGAAGTTTCCCGGCCAATGGTCAGGCCGGCTTTTCCGGGGCGAGGCGGCGGTTCACCCGCGTCACGATCCAGACCGTCGTGATCGCCACGCACACGCCCCAGCCGACCTCCACCACCCGCGAGGCGGCCATGCGCTCGACCGGGCCGACATGGGGCACGAGCAGGATGATGGTGGCGGTGATGCCGGCCAGGCGGCAGGCGCTCGCGACGTTGACGAGCCAGCAGGCGAGCGTGGCGAGCACCACCGCGGCGGCGTAGGCCCAGAGCGAGGGCCCGAGGCCGAGGAAGGCGGAGAGCCCGACGAGGCCGCCGATCGCCGCCCCGGTGAACTGGTCGCGCGCCGTCGAGCGGGTCGCGCCGAACTCGGTCTGGGCGACCGCGACCGCGGTGATCGCGGCCCAGAAACCCTCGCGCAGGCCGAACACCTGCGTCGGCACGTAGGCCGCCACCGCGGCGAAGGCCGACATCAGCCCGTGGGCGAGTCCGCGGGAGAAGCGGCGGCGCAAGGGGAGACGCTTCGAGAGCCGCACCACCTGCCCGCGCAGCCAGCGGATGCGGCCGACGTCACGGTCGGCTCGGCGCACGGCGCTCGCGGCATGCTCCGCGGCGGCCTCCGTCTGTCCTGCGTCTCTGCCTTTTTCGATGGTCCGCGCGTCCATCCGCCCTCCGGCCGGCGTCGTCCGGGCGTCTCGCGGATGCGAAACGATCCCTCGAACGGCGAGGACGCGGCCGGGTGGCCTGCGGTTCCGTCCCATCGGCACGGGACGGCGGGGCGCTTTGGGGTTCAGGCCTCGCGGCGGGCCGCGACCGTCTCCGCCGGGGCGACCCAGCGGGGCAGCGCCGGGCCCGCCAGGGTCACGCGCAGGAACACCGTGCCGCGGCAATCCTGCCAGAGCGCGGCGGGGAGCTGCGCCGCGCCGTCGGTCCAGCGCCAGGTCGCAGTGCCGCCCGCATCGAGGGGGTGGAAGCCGGCCTCCAGGCGCGGGTCGTCCAGGGCGATGGCGCGGGCGGCGCCGAGCCCGTCATCGACGGTCAGCGACGCGATCGACACGCCGAGGCGGCGCGTGTCGCCCGCGCCCGGCAGCACGTGGGTCGGCACGCTGGTCTGCGAGACGAGGCGCACGGTGCCGGTCTCGGCCGGCAGGACGAAGCGGGCGGTCAGGCCCGCGACGTCGGCGCGGATGACCCGATCCCCGGCCACGAGGTGCAGGTCGGCCATCGGCGCGGTCTCGATCCGCCAGCCGAGCGCCTCGGCCCGCTCGCGCAGGCGGTCGCGCACCAACTCGACCACCGGGCCGTCCTCGTGGAACGGGCGACAGAACGCGGGCGCGCCGTCCGGCCGCGCGTCCGGGAGGGCGGTCAGGTCGGTGATGTCGGCCTGCGCGAAGAAGCGGCGGTTGCCGCAATCGAGGTAGCTCTCGGCCGGAAGGTTTTCCGCCAGCAGGATGTCGTGGCTGTCGAGTTCGACGTGCCAGTAGGTTATGCGCTCGACGGGCTCCTGCGTGATCGTGGTGCCGTTGACGAGCCGGCAGGCCGGGATCAGCACCTCGCCGAGCAGATCCACGGCGACGGCGTGGGCGGGCGAGATCAGCAGGTCGCGCGCCGGGCGCCCCTCGCCGAAGGCATGGGCCGCGATGCGCACCGGGAAGGTGGTCGCCGGATCGGGGAAACGGCGGGCCTCGACGGTGCGGTGGCCGATCCAGCGGATCGGGCGGGCCTCACCGGAGGCGGTGACGGCGAGGTCGCCGACCTGCAACGCCTCGACCGCCACGTCGCCGCGACTCGTCCGGATCAGGGTGCCGGCGACGTAGCAGGTGAGCGTATATTGCGTATCGGTGTCGGACGTATCAGCGTAAAAGAAGTCTACATTGTTGTAAAGCTTCGTCCCGTCTGCGTATCTTACATCCGTGTAAAAATAGATATTGCCTGAATCAGGGTTGAATCCTGCAAGGCCAGAGGCAGATCTTCCAAAGTATTTAAGATTGAGCTTCGGGTTGCCGTTGGAAGTGAGGCTACCCTGAAAGTAATCGGGGGAGATATCGCCAAGTCGAGCCAGATTGTCGGTCGATCCGCCGGAATCGTTTGCATCCGTTACGGTGCGGCTGTTGCTGGAATAAAGATTCAGAACTTGGTAGGTGCCTGACCCGTTGCTTGCCGTCCCGACAGTAAAAACATACTTGAATGTTTGAGACGAGCCAGGCATTTGGAAGTCCTATAACGAGCGCGCAGAACTGCGATTGCGGTGGTCTGGCCGAACGCGTCGATGTTCAGGATCAATGTCCGCGGAGGCGGCCGATCGATAGAACGGACGGGAATATAACATAGGGTTGTCCGTGGTCGCTGTCGTCGCCAGGACACACACGGCGAAAAGAGACGATCCCGCCGTTCTCACACGGGAGGCGCGAAGCCCGCATGGCGCGGGCATGCGATCCGAGCGACGGCCGACTTCGCATCTCACGTCACATTCCACTCGTGAGAGGTCGTGTCTCACTCCGATCCGCCGCGATGCCTCTGTCCGGGGACCCATCGATGCGAGGTACTGCCGCCCAAGTGTCGGCATAGGTGGAATCGTTAAGAGGTTGGCGCAACTCTGGAGCGGTCGGATCGATGCCGACACCGCTTTGGGTCGTCTTTGCCGCCCGTTCGCGCCGTCGATCACCGATATTCAATCCATACTGTCGAGATCAGCCGTCCATGCCGTCGATCGTTCGATCCACCCTGCGCACCGCGCTGCTGACCACCGGCCTTATCGGCCTCAGCGGGCCCGCCCTCGCCTGCAACATCGAACCCTATGTCGGGACGATCTGCGTGTTCGCGTTCGATTGGTGCCCGCGCGGATACCTCCCGGCCGATGGCCGGCAACTCGCGTCCCAGCAATATCCCGCTCTGTTCAGTCTGCTGAGCACCACCTACGGCGGCACCCAGCCCACCACGTTCAACATCCCCGATCTGCGCGGCCGCGTCGTGCTGGGGACGGGCACCGGGACCGGGTTGCAGCCGGTCGGGATGGCCCAGCAGTTCGGACAGCAGTCGGTGATCCTGACGTCGGCTCAGACCCCGCTTGTGCCGCACACGCATAGCGCCGCCTTCACTCCGACGACGAGTCAGCAGACGATCAACGTCCCGGCTTCCGCCCCGAACGGTGCGAGCGTGAGCGTGAACACCACCGCCGTCAACGGCTCGAGCACCGCGACCCAGCCCGTGGTCAACGGCTCCACGGTCTACCTCGCCAACGCCGGATACTTCGTAGGGACCAACAACCAGCTCAGGGGCCTGTACACCACCACGGCCCCGGTGAGCGGCAATACGGCTAGTATCCCGGTCACCGGCAATCCGGCCTTCAGCTTCAACGCTTCGCTGGTGAGCGGCGGTATCGTGGCCTTGGCCAATGCGGCCGCCGCGCCGACCGCGGCGGTCCCGACGCAGCAGCCCTCGCTCGGCCAGACCGTCTGCATCGCAGCCGAGGGCCTCTATCCCCAAAAGTCGCAATAGCTCCGCGCGTTCGTCTTGCCGCGTATCCCGATGAACCGGTGTCCGCTTCGTCGGGATGCGCTCCGGTCCGACGGTTCGATGAAAACGAATCGTTAAGACCTCAATGCAAGCATAAGATGGTTAGAGTAGTCTTTCTTATTTTTGAGCTATCTCGGTATTCGTCCCGGGCGACAATGCCGTCTTCCCTGTCCCCGATCTTCGAGATCAGATCCCATGCGACCGATGCTTCGCTCCACCCTTCGCGCTGCGCTTCTAGCCACCGGCTTCGTCGGCCTCAGCGGGCCCGCCCTCGCCTGCATTACCGAGCCCTATATCGGGACGATCTGCTCCTTCTCGTTCGACTGGTGCCCGAGCGGCTATCTCCCGGCCGATGGCCGGCAGCTCACGATTAGGGAATACACGGCCCTGTTCGGCTTGATCGGCTTCACCTATGGCGGCGATAGAACCACCAACTTCAACATTCCCGATCTGCGCGGCCGCGTCGTGGTCGGCAAGGGGACCGGCACCGGGCTGCAGCCGGTCGGGATGGCCCAGCAGTTCGGACAGCAGACAGTGACCCTGACGCCGGCCCAGACCCCGCTCGTGCCGCACACGCACAGCACCGCCTTCACTCTAACGACGAGTCAGCAGACGATCAACGTCCCGGCTTCCGCTCCGAACGGTGCGAGCGTGAGCGTGAACACCACCGCCGTCAACGGCTCGAGCACCGCGACCCAGCCCGTGGCCAACGGCTCCACGGTCTACCTCGCCAATGCCGGGTACTTTGTGGGCACCAACAACCAGCTTAGGGGCCTGTACACCACCACGGCCCCGGCGAGCGGCAGCGCGGCCAGCATTCCGGTCACCGGCAATCCGGCCTTCAGCTTCAACGCGTCGCTGGTGAACGGCGGTACCGTGACCGTGGCCAGTGCGGCCGCCGCGCCGACCGCATCGGTCCCGACGCAGCAGCCCTCGCTCGGCCAGAGCGTCTGCATCGCGGTCACCGGCCTCTATCCCAACCGGCCGTAACGCCGCCCGCCGAAGCGAGCTGGGCCGCGCGGACGACGCGTGACCCCTTGCGCGTGGGCGCCTCGGGCCGATGCCCTGAGCATGGCGGTCAGGGCTACGTCTCGGGCGCCACCGTCGCCGTCACCGGCGGCAAGCCCATCCTGTGACGGGCCGGACCGATGGGCGGAGGCGCGGCGCTGGTTTTCGCCTCTCCACCGGCTCACTTCATGAGAAATCCGCGTGCGGCGTTCTGCGCGCGCGGCGGCTCCGGCTTCACGATCTGCACGATGCGTCGGTTACGGAACTCTTCCGATTCCAGGTAACTCTTGACGACGTCGGCGAGATCATTGCCGACATGCGCTTTCGTGTGCACCTGAATCTCTTCCAGGGACGGTTCCCGGCCGAGAAGGATTCTGAAGCACGCCGCGATGTCCGATAAGGTCGCCTTCACGTCCGCCCCCTCCGAGCAAGGCGGCATGAGAAAGCAGATTTCGCGCGTCCGGGAAATGACCGGGCGTTCCAAAAACTGCGACGATCGGTTTTCGAGACACGGTGTGGTTCGTGCCGCGGGCGCGCCGGCCAAAGGAAAGCCCCGCGACGGCCGGGCCGTGCGGGGCGCTTCCCGAGGTGGTGTCCTGGTCTATCCGGTCAGTTGTTGCCGCCGCTGGCGCCGCCGCCGCTGCCCTGCGGGACGGCGCGGGCCGGCTGGTTGGCGTTGCCGCCGACGGCCGAGTCGGACTGGAACGTGTCGGCGCCGGTCGAGCCGAACGGGATGACCAGGTTCGGGTCGCCGCCGGTGTTGTTCTGGCCGCGGGTGATGGTGCCGGTGGTCGCCGGCTCGTCGAGGGGCAGCGGATAGGCCGTCTGCGCCAGGGCGGGCGCCGCGGAGGCGAGCGTTGCAGCGAAGACGCCGGCGAGGGCGAGGTTGAACTTGGTCATCGTCAATCCTGAAACTGTTCTTGTGCCCCTCAACGATGGGCAGCCGGCAAATATCCCGTTCGCTGCGGCACACGATGCCGCAGTGCAGCATGGAAGCGTTCAGCCGAACAGCTGGCGCATCATGCCGTCGTACCACGCGCGGCCCAGGGCGGCCTCCCGCGCCCGCACCGCCGGCGGCGCGTCGTCCGGGCTGAGGCCGTCCGAGCCCGGCACGGTGACGAGCCGGTCCCATTCGGGCTGGTAGATTCCGGCGATGGAGAAGCCGTAATCCGGTGCGGCGAGGCTGTAGCAGACGTTGATCAGTTTCGGCTCGGGCGGCGCCCGTCCGGCCAGCAGGCTCGCGATCGCCCCGGCGCAGACCTGCGCTTGGCTGTAGGCGGCAAACGCCGATTTCGGCATGGCGCCCGCGATCGCCGCATCGCCGATGACGTGGATGCCCGCATGGAGGGTCGATTCGAAGCTCATCGGATCGACCGGGCACCAGCGGCTCGCATTCGTCAGCCCGGCGGAAAGGCAGAGCGTCGGCGCGGTCTGCGGCGGGATCACGTTGAGCACTGCCGGGCGAAACAGGCCGGCCCCCGCCCGCACGGTCCGGGCGGCGGCATCGACCGTCTCGACCCCTCCGCCCTTGGCGAGCGGCACCCATTCGAGATGGTCGGGATAGAGCGCGCTCCAGGCGGCCTGGAACAGCGGCTGCTTGGAAAAGCCGTCCTTGGCATCCAGGATGACGACCTTGGAGCGCGGCTTCCGCGTCTTCAGGAGATGCGCGATCAGGCTCGCCCGCTCGTAGGGCCCGGGCGGGCAGCGATAGGGCAGAGCCGGCACCGTCACGACCACGAGGCCGCCGTCTTCCATGGCCTCGATCTGGCGGGCGAGCAGCGCGGTTTGCGCTCCCGCCTTCCAGGCATGGGGGATCGTGGCGGCGACCGCCGCGTCGTAGCCGGGGATCGCGTCGAAGCGCAGCCCGATCCCCGCCGCGACCACGAGCCGGTCGTAGGCGAGGGTGTCCCCGCCCGCCAAGCCGACCCGGCGTGCGGACGGATCGATGCCCGCGACGGTGTCGTGGAGGAGCGTGACGCCCGCCCGGCGCACGCCCTCGTAGCCGAAGGTGATCTTCGAGAGCGGCATCAGCCCGGCGATCACCGCGTTGCTCGACGGGCAGGTGGCGTAGTGCGTGGCGGGCTCGACCAGCGTCACGGCGATCCCGTTGCGGACGAGGGCACGGGCGACGGCGACACCGCCGAAGCCGCCGCCGACCACGACCACGCGCGGGGCGGCACGCGCCAGCGCCGGGGCCGCCAATGCCGCGGCGGTGAGACCCGCAAGGAGCCCGCGGCGGGTGGGTCCGGCGCTCACCGGCCCGCGGCCCCGGTCCGGCCGAGGGCCTCGGCGATGGCGCGGGATTCCACCGCGGAAAACCCCTTGGCGAGGCGCGGCATCACCGTGCCCGCTCGGCTGCCGTCGCGGTAGCCCGCGAGCGCCGCCTCGATCGCCTGCGGCGACAGGGTGCCGAGATCGGGCAAGCCGCCGCCCTCCGCGTGGCAGGCGAGGCAGGAGGCGGCGCCGGGGGCGAGCGGATCGGCCCCGGCCGCGGGGACCAGCGGAACGGCGGTGGCCGCCATCGCCAGCGCGGCGCGGATCACGCTTCTCAACCGGGCCCCCATCGATCCTTGAGCGATACGGATTTGCTCGCCCGTGCCGCGGCGGGACGCAAGGGGCGGTTCGCCGCGTCGGGGTGGTCGGCGCCAACAAAAGAACCCCGCCGGCCCGTGACGCGCACGGACCGGCGGGGTCGCTCATTGTTTGTTAACCGTATCGCCCCCATCTTTAGGACATGCCGATCGCGACCCAGTCGCTCGATCGGACACGGCCACGAAGCCGGGATTTTGGGTGACGCCGGATGTACGCGCACCTCGGGTTCTGGCTTGCGTGGCCGTTCCCTTTTCAGGCCTGTTTAGAACGCGGCAGCCTGCTTGACGCGCTCGTCGACGGCCGGGACCTTCCACTGGACGGCGCCGGGAAGGGCGTAGCCGCCCTGGCGGTGCACCGAGCCGGTGTCGGTGGCGAGCCCCTGGATCTCCAGGGCGAGGGCGCCGACGGTCTTGGCGTTGTGGATGGTGGCCGTCTCCCCCGCGAAGGCGGCGGTGGTCAGAAGGGTGAGCGCCAGGCCGGTGACGGTGCGCGCGATGATGGACTTGGACATCTGTCGGTCTCTCTCGGGTTTCCGCGGCGGGCCCCCCGTCGCTTCGTGAGACCGAATGTGCTGATGTCGGGTTCATGAATCAAATGGGCTGATTTCATAATGCGCATCGATCACGTGCATCTTGCCCGCCTCGACCTCAACCTGCTCGTGGCCCTCGACGCGCTCCTGACCGAGCGGAGCGTGACGCGGGCGGCGGCGCGCATCGGCATCAGCCAGTCGGCGATGAGCCACGCGCTCGGGCGCCTGCGCACCACCTTCTCGGACGAGCTGCTGACGCGGGGTCCCGACGGCATGCGCCCGACGCCGCGGGCGCTCGCCCTGATCGAGCCGATGCGGGCGGCGCTGGCGCAGATCCAACTCATCACCGCCCCCCCCGCCGCCTTCGATCCGGGAACCGCCGACATCACCTTCACCCTCGGCATCCCGGATTCGACCGAGGTGCTGCTGATGCCGAACCTGATCGCCCATCTCCAGGCGCAGGCGCCGGGGGTGAAGCTCCTGCTGCACACGGTCGATCGCCACCGCATCCTCGACGACCTCGACAGCGGCCGGGTCGATGTCGGCATCGGCGTGTTCGAGCAGGGGCAGACGCACCACAAGCGGCGCATCCTCAACAAGGAGAGCTATCTCTGCCTGTTCAATGCCGACCTCGTCGGCCTTGAACCGCCGATCTCGCTCGACGACTACCTGCGCTTCCCCCACCTGCTCACCAGCCTCGTGGAGAGCGCCCACGGCGTCGTCGACGACGCGCTGGCCAAGATCGGCCGCAGCCGCGTCATCGCCCTGACCTCGCCGCGCTTTGCCGTGATGCCGTTCGTGGTGCGCCAAGCCCCGGTCATCGCCACGATGCATTCGCGCCTCGCCCGCTTCTTCGCCGACAGCATGGGCCTGACCGTGAGCCCGGCCCCGGTCGATCTGCCGGACGTGTCGATCTCGATGATCTGGCACGCCTCCAACGACGACGTGCCGAGCCAGCGCTGGCTGCGCGAGACCATCGTGGCGCTGCGCCGCGCCGAGCGCCGCCCGCAGGGCTGAGCCCGCGCCTCTCTCGTCAGTCATCGGGGACGGCCCCCTGCCCTCGCCCCATCGATCGCGCCCGAACAACGCGCTCCCCCGGATCATCGCCGAGATCGGCTTCCGTACCGAAGTGTTCATGGACGGCGGCGTCCGCTCGGGCCAGGATGTCCCCAAGGCGACGGTGCCCGGTCGAGACGGCGCGGCGGGCGGGTTGAGCTCTCCGTGCCGCATCGACCGCGGCTGCATCGTCGGTGCCAACGCGCTGGTGCGCGAGGGCGCGGAGTTCCCCGACGGCAGCCTGATCGTCGGCGTGCCGGCCCGCAGCGTCGCCTCGGGCGATGCTGAAGCGAGTGTTCGGGATCCTGACGGAAGAACGTGTGCGCACCTTGGTCGAGCGCCCTACCCTCACAACCGCTCACCCATCGGTTTCCAGATAATCGTCGCAGAGCCGGCGATCGCTCGCCATCGCCATTCCGCAGGTCCCCCGACCTGCGCGCCGGTGACCTGACCGGTATTTTGGACCGAGCCACTTGAGAGGCTCCTGCATGGTGGCGGCCATGGGTAGCCGGCACGCCAGATCCGGGTAGCCGACGGGCGCGGGTGGCCGATAGCCCAGCGACGAATGCGGTCGGACGCGGTTGTCAGTGGTTTGCCATAGACCGATCACGGTCTGCGCCTCCTTCGATGAGTAGAAAATCTCCTGGCGTAGACATTCGTCCCGAAGCATGCCGTTGAAGCTCTCGCAATGCCCGTTCTCCCACGGTGATGCTGGCGCGATGTACTGGATTTGCGAGCCAGCCTTCGACCCATTCGCGCAAAGCCTTCGAGATCATCTCAGGGCCATTGTCGCAGCGGATGTGCTCCGGGATGCCATGCAGGCACATGGCCTCCGCCAGCGCCTCCCGCCGCCTGCCTGCGTCGCTCAGGGGCTACAAGTTTCCCGAGGCGACGTCCGCCAGCACATGCTTCTCCAAACAAAGGTCGGCGACGAGCCGGCGCAGACGAACGTTCTCGCGCTCCAGGTCCTTCATCTTCCTGGCCTGACCGACCTGAAGACCGCCGTACTCCTTGCGCCAGCGGTCGTAACTCTGCTCGGAGATCTCCGCCTGACTGCGCTCGTCTCTTGCACCGGGGACGATGCCACCCCCAGCCCTGTGCCTGCGGTTGCTCCCGGCTCGACGGACATCAGGGGCGACGGAGCGGACTGCGTACCGCCGGGCGGCTTGCCGGCCTTGGAGGATCGTTTGGCGAGGATGGGGCGGGTCATCGAAGGTCTCCGCAAACGACGAAGGCCCCCGGAGTGGGGGCCTTCTGGCAGGTGCGGCGGTGAAGGAGGAATGGCCGGTCTTGGCAATCCCGGCACGTGGGCGGCCGGGGCCGCGAGTGTCGTGGTCGTCGGACCATGGGGCATCTCCTCGCAGTCGTCGAATGAGGCAACGGCCGCGAACCGCACGACCGATCAACACAAGCGGTATGGTCGAAACGCCCGCAATTTCAAGATTTTAATCCTATAATGCTGTTGAACTCATACATTCAGACAACAACTGTCTTGAAGTGCAGCCTGTCTTGCACGTATCGGTGCATATCTGAGTCGTACCCTAATCGTTTTTTCATTGATTGATGCATATGATAAAATTCGTTTCCTTGAGGATCTTTTTGAAGAACCGCGACTTTATCGAATATAAAGCTTCCAAAGTAGCAGCTATATTCACTGTCTCCAAGGCGCCCATCCGACAATCGGGAAAACAGATGGTCGAGGTTTATCCTAAACGTCGGAACATCACATCCGGCTAGTGAGCCAAACATCCGGCCGAGCAAATGGGGCGCTGAACGACATAGGCAGATCCCAAACGTCCAGTGATATCCGTGATCGAAAAGATAATGTGCTGACGCCCATAAGTCATACGATATAGCCATCAGGTCGCTGTCTTCGGCAAAATTTTCGATATCGCGGAGTTTGCTACGGATATCGCCCATATTAACTTTCTCGTTTAAAATAGGTCGAATGTCATCTGCATCAATGTTCCAGAACCATTGCGACTCGGTCTGCGCGAATGGAGTCAAGTTTGCGACGCTTTCCCAGCCAAGCAGATTCAGGGGGCGGCGTGATTGCGAAAAGAAAGTAAGAGCCTCATTCATCCCTTCTCGAATGCTGCAGCTTGCACCTATATTATATTGACTGTAGTGCTCTGCAAGATTGAGACCGGTATCGTCGAGGATCACGATCCTGTAACGGTCCGGATCATTGAAGCATTCCATCCAGAATGATATGAACGCATGGATGTCGAATGGTCGCTTGACACATTTCAAGAAAACGTCGATCCGGCCGTCGGATCGATATGCAGGCCCTTCGGACGGGAACGGATGCCCCAACGGAGCAAGCGCGCTGTCGGTTACGGCCTGTTTGGGACGCAGCGCTCCCAGGTACTCAGCCCAGCCCGGCCGGTTACGGGCGCGGATACCGACGTGAGAGGAGATCCGACAGAAGCCGGCTGTCGCGCAGGCCGTGATTTGCTCGAACCGCTGAGCGTAGAGAAGGGCGGCCTCCATCGCATCGCGATGGACCGCCGAGGCGATTGCATAGTCCAAGATAGTTGTTGTGGATGCTGGCGGGAGTTGGTCCATAGTCAGGTCGAGAAAGTCCATTGCGCAGGCGTCGCGCCCCAGCATTAGAAGATGCCGCAGCGCGCCGAGCACGGCCGCATCGAGGTAGACTCCGCAAGCCTCGAGAGCCTCGGCCAAAGGTTGCGCAAAGCTAGAATCAAGGCGGTCGCAGTATTCCGCGGCCCCGATTACCGCCTGGGTCACAACGCTGTGATGCCATGCGCCAGGCTCATTGAAATAAAACTTATGTAACCCGAACATACTTGCTTCCGAGTGAAGCAATTTCTGGACTTTTTGTCCAATTTCGACTGTTTTTTCAGCGTCGAGGTAGTAGCGCGCCGTAAGTTGCTTCAGCCTCCGTATGGTGGAGGCTGCGTCTTCGAATTGACCGCAATTGCAGGCGACCGTTAGGAATGTTTCCAATACAGAGATGTCAGATGATATGAGCGCCAAAGGCTTCAGAAAGGCATGGCCATCTTTTGAATTAAGAGCACGGGACAAAATGTTTGCAAGAAAGTCTTGGGTCATTGAAGCGCCTGACAGTGTCGTAGAACGTTCGCGCCTGCTGAGTTAACGACCCGAAGCGTCCGAAATCGTATCCCAAACGGCTGCTTATCCAAGTGTGTCAGCACGTCGATTCTTCTAGATAAAATAACCCCAGTGCGTAAGCAGCGATGACGGAGTCATAATCGTCGATAGCGAATCCACTCAAAGACAGCCAGATCAGCGCATGAATGGTCTTTACCGCCGTTAAGTCGTCACTCACGTGGCGTTCGATGATGGGTTTCAAATGACCCCAGCCATGATCATCAATGAAAATGTCGACGGAATCGCCATCGATATGCATCTCAAACTGCTTCGTGTTGAAAAGATCATACCCACCTATGACAGAGTAGTAGAGCTTCGCCCAATCGTAGCGTGGATCGCCGTACAGAGGTAGATCCCCGAAGCGACCGCGTGGATCGATGAACCAGGGCTTGCCGATCGTATCGATCAGGATGTTCGAGAAAGTCGGATCCCCGTGGATCGGCGTGAACGGCTTGATACCGAGCGTATCGACCTGTTCGTGGAACCACGCGACGTGGCGGGGATGGAGGATATTGCGGCAACTGCGGCCATTGATGGATAGCCGCTCGCGATCCGTCAAGTTCGGCGCAAGCTTCCGGACGGCCTCCAGGCGTATCAGTGGCTTCTCGCGGTACATCTGCTCGGCAGATATCACGGATCCGGGATGGGCGCCGCGGCGATGCAGATCGGACAGTGCCTCGACGATACTATCCAGCACGCGTGCCTGGCCGGCAGGATCGAGAGCAAGATCGAAGGGATGAGAGCCAGCCATGCGTGCTAGCGTTAGTGGGACTTCGGCCAGTAGTTCAGGAATATTCAAAAATCCCAGTCCAGTCACAAATTTGTACCAAGATATTTCATCATCAATGAGTTGAGAGAAGTGCGGGTCCCGCGCGTGCTTTCTGACCGTGGTTTGGCAAATTTCTACCACATTAAAATAACGGGCTGAAGTTGAACTTCGTCTTTGTGCCGTCAGTGATGCGACCGTTCCGATCTCGACTGCGTCGTCTATCATTACCGGATCGAGAGGGACGTTGCTCTTGGCAAGCCACTCGACGAATTCTCCCGCGTCTGGGCAGTGCGCTAGAAGGCGGCGGCCGGGTATGCCGAATAGCCCCATGACGCCGAACTTATCGGAGGCTATTTCAACGAGTCCCGCCTCGGCGGACCACGACCAGCGACAAGAGAACGACGATGTCAAACCGACGCGTAAACGATCGTCAATGGTGGTATCGGGCAGGTCTCCAAGGCGTAGATCGCCCCATACCAGCATGAACGGCTCGTGGTCGGAAGGGAGCAGCGCGGCAGCGCTCTTCAATCCTGCCGCAGTACCCTTCTCGCTCGCTCGCACGGTCATGACCCGTACGTGCGGCGGGAAAAGCGCGATGTATCGCTCGAATACATCGGCTAAATGGTCGATGATAACGACGAAGGTGGCTCCGGGAAACCGATCGAATAGGGAGTAGATGATCGGTCGACCGTTTACCGACAACAGGCACTTTGGCTTGTTCCGCGTATGGCGGCCCAGGCGTGTTCCGAGGCCACCAGCTTGTACGATTACGTACCTGACATCAGCAAGATTCAAAATTTTCGGATTTTGGCCACTTTCTGGCATGTACAGCAAAACCCTACTCAAGTTCGCGCTTAATTCATCCGAAACGTGATGCTGCGCTAGGTGCCGGCAAGAAAGCATGTAGCCCCCGTCATGCCTACGAGTACTTTCCAATGTGCCGGATGCTTGCTCCTCCTCATCGAGTTGGAGGGTGCTTGTTGGGGTGATGGTCGTGGGTTAATCGCGTCGGACAGCTGGATCAAGCTGGAATCACACCGAGGCATGTGATGGGGACCGCCCCACCACGATCAGCTACAAGTCTGCAAGCCGACGTTCCGAGCAGCCGAGTTGGGTCGAAAGCGGTCCCCCGAAGGATCGAACTGATCGGGTTTTGACGCACGGATGGGGTTCACCAAACCGGCAGCAGGTCAGTTCGTTACGCCCACAGCATCGCATGCCGCTCAGGAATGTATGCCGGGATCCCGTGGACCAACTCCTGTCTTCGATTTGCGACATCGGAAGCGCGCCCTTAAAACCGAAGGCGCTTAGCCGCGTGCCGGCCGACACGGTTTCCGAGGGGGATTCGGAGTTTTGGTGGCTGATCACGCTGTGAGCATGGCTGAGGTGTTGCGCGATTGCGGCCACGGCGGCCTGGATGCCTGGGTGGAGGCGCTCCAACGTCCGTTCCAATCGGCAGATTTCGCCTCCGCGCTTCAGCACTCGTTAGCGAACCGGGATCTTTATTTGATCCTCCGCTTGGCTTTTGCGTTGAAGGTACGTGGGGTCGCGCTTCCGGACGACAGTCACATCACGCTCGGCCTTTATCAGGCCCGCGCGCTGATGGTGTTGTCTTTGCCACGGCAGGCCATCGAGGTCCTGACGGAGGTGATACCCCGCGCAGCCCGCGTATCGCCTGATACGAAGCAGGCGGATCTGTCCATCCTGCTTGCGCGCTGCCAGTTGAAGGCCGGACAGGTCGAAGCGGGCTTCGAAACCCTCGCCGAGGCCGAACGGCAATGGCCCGATGATCATCGGATTGTCTTCGTCCGTCTCGGAATACTCGCGCGCTCCGACCACAAGGAAGCTCTGGCGCTCCTGCGCCGCCTGGAGGCCGATCCGATCAGAGCCGCGGGCCTGAGCCACAGGCGGGGGCTGGTCGGCGATGTGCTCATCGGCGCCGGATTGGCTGACGAGATCCCGGTCGAAGCACTCGCGAAGACGGCGGACGCCCCTTCGGCGTTGCACGCTCTGGTCAACGCCTATGCCGGACGAGGCGACCGGGTCGCCTGGGCCGAGGCGATGACGCGTTACCTGAAGAGGGTGTCGCATTCAGACGCCGGCGTTTGCGCTCCTGTCGATGCGCACATCCTCCAGGCGTTCCGACGAGAGGGCCCATCCGACCTGCCTTCGGTAACTCCGGTCGCCCGCCTCGCCGTGATCATGTGCGTCCACAACGCCGTCGACACGCTGGCCACAGCGATCGCCAGCGTCCTTGCTCAGACCTATGCGTCGTTGCGACTGATCATCGTCGACGACGGCTCCACCGACGGCTCGGGGGCGGTCATGCGTGCGATCGCGACCACCGATCCCCGCATCTCGATCATCGAGAGCCCGGTGAACCAAGGCGTATACCGTTCCAAGAATCTCGCGCTGCGACTCGTTGCTGCGGAGTTTTACACCTTCCACGACGCCGACGATTGGATGCATCCCGAACGCCTGGAGCGCGCGATGGCTCTGATCGATGCCGATGCCCGGACCATCTGCGTCTATTCGCAATGGGTGCGGATCGACCGGTCCGGCCGGCTCGAATCCGTGCCGCTCCTGAACCGGGCTTCCAGCCTGTTCGCTCGCAGCGTTCTCGACGCGGTCGGGTACTTCGACGGCGTCCGCTTCAGCGGGGATGCCGAATTCGAATGGCGCCTGCGCGCGCATTACGGCTCAGCTGCGATCGCGGTCTCCCCCGATGTCATGACCGTGGGCCTGCGCCTGCCCACCTCCCTCACCACGGCGCCGGACACTGGAATCGATGCGTTCGGCGGCAACGCGTTCCGAGCGGCCTATGCGGACGGCTTCGTCCGGTGGCACTTGGAGGCGCAGACGCTGCGCCTGCCAGCGGACGCCGATGGAGCGCCGCGGGCCTTCCCGGCGCCGCCGGACATGACGGCACCGCCCTCCGGCGAGGAGGGCGTCGATCCGTTCACCCAGGCCTTTACGGCGGCCGCGGAGCGGGGCGGGCCTCCCGTCATAGCCCGCTGGCCCGTCAACCTGCCGGTTGCGTGCAGTTCGGGCGACAAGCTCAACGCCGCGCTCGTGGCGATGCTGGCGGAACAGCAGGTGATCAACACTCTGCACTCCGATGCTGCCGAGTTGGCCCCGATCTATCATGTCGTCGGCAGCGGCATCCGTACCGCTCATCCCGAGGCCGTCGTCTGGGGAGGCGGCTTCATCGGAAGCACCGGCGCGTTGGGCATTCCGGTCGCGAACATCCTTGCCGTGCGCGGCCCGTTGACGGCCCGGCGCATCGTCGAGGCCGGAGGCGAGCCCGGACTCCCGATGGGCGATCCGGCTCTGCTGCTGCCGCTGTTCTACGACCCTGACATCGCCTCGCGTTACGAGATTGGCATCATCCAACGCGTTTGCGAGGCCGGGACCGAGCTCCTTCCACGCCTGCCTGCCGGCCTCAGCGTGCGCCTGATCGACATCACCGGGGGCATCAAGGCGGTGATCGACGCCGTGCTCTCCTGCCGCCGGATCCTGTCCAGTTCCCTCCACGGCCTCATCGTCGCCCACGCCTACGGCATCCCGGCCACATGGCTGAAGATCAGTGATCGGCCCCCGGGAGACGATTTCAAGTTCCGCGACTATTGGGCGTCCATCGGGCGCGCCGACGTGTCCCCGATCGAAGCGAGGGACGGTGCACTGATCGATCCGGAGGCGGGCGTCTCGACACCGGGCGAGGCACTGATCGACCTGTTCGCCCTTCTTGGCGCCTGCCCCTTCATCGACGAGACGCGTCGCCAAGCCCTGATCGCGAGGGCGGAGGCCCGCACGGGCGACCGCACGGTGCTGGGCTGGCACGGAGGCTTGCGTTCTGGCACGCAGGCCGGCTTGGGGCCGGGGCACGGGCGCTGCGACGGCTGAGGCGACGAAGCGCGGCGTGGCGTGGCGGTCGTGTCCGTCGCTCGCGCGCCACGCCCGCCCGTTGCTCCGGTCGGCCCTGCGAAACAGCTGGTCGTCGTTCGCCTTGAAAAGATTGATGATGTCGCGGGTATACTCCAGGCAGGCGGCGATCACGAGGCGCCGCGCAGATCGCAAGTTGGCTCCGGGTTCGTTCGGGCTGCCGCGCCGTCCTGGGCGGGCCGGTCGACGCTTGGGACGGGCCATTGTGGATCGGCGTCGAAACATGAGCGCAGCGCTCTGCCGTCGATGACCTCATAAGACAGGAAACCCTGGTTTGCTGTTGTGTCACGATCCGTGCCGATCGCGGCCCCGCTTCCTGAGCCAATTGGGCATTGATTACAGTGGCGTGAACACAGTCGCGCGACCGGTATACTTCGACGCCGACTCACATCTGACGGCGGCGTTGGCCCCAGCGACGCATCGCGATTGCCAGTAACGCTCTAGTTTTCGGCCACTTTATATTCCAAAAAGATCCCATCACGAGATCCGTATCGTCCGGCTGCAAAGTAACCATTCCGCTGTATGAGTACAAAGTTATTTCGCCAACGTATAATTTCTCATCCACAAGGTAGAAATCGACGCGGCAATGGTCCAACCCAGCACCCAATTTTTCGGCGGCCACCAATGCCAGATCGAAATGTGAAGGCTTTTCGGGGAGTGAGGGGAGGTTGTAACGTCCGCGCCATGGATATCGTTTCCAGTTTCGATCCACGAATCCGAACAGTTGGTTGCGATCCAGCCCCAATTCGACGTATTGAGCGAAACTGGCTGTTCCATCGAAGACAAAAACCTTGAGTTCCGCCGGCGGTTGACCTGTGGTGCAGACCAAGAGGGGTTCGATGACAATCCGACGAGGAACGTCGAGATATCCCGGCTCCCGTGCAACCGTACCGTGGCAATGGGCCAGCCACTGCCTAACCTTGCCCATGATTTGATTTCGGTCGATGATTTGGTCCCGCGCGACAATTACTGTATGGCCGAAGCCATGAGAACTCTTAATGATATAGGGCCGAGGAAGCTCGTCGAAAGGAATATCTTTCGGATCCTCGCCAATCCACAATTGCGGAATCAGCATCGATGAAAGTCCGCGCGATTCAATATAATATCGCACAGAGATTTTGTCCGATAATTGAGTAAACAGCGAAGAATCAATAAATAACTTTCTCCACTGCATCTTTTCGCTAAATCGCACTGGCTTGAAAAGATTCAACTCGCGTTTCAACCGGGTCCGGTAGCGGAGCCTGACGGCATCGATTTGCTTCCGCCAATCCTTCAAGTGCTCGGGCGCCATCGCCCACAACAGGGTCGACAGGTGGACTTTGATTTTCTGCGAAATATCGTGCATCGCATCGCTCAACGGGAAGGACATAAAATCAGCCCAAGCAGGTTACCCATGTTTCATATGGGTTCATGGGAAACGTGCCGGCGGCGCTCGGCGATGTGATGATCAGCGTTTGGAGTCATTGCCGGGCATGCGGATGCATGCTTGCTGTCATCCTGCATTGCGCGAGCCATTCTGATCAGAGTTATTCATCGGAACAACGTCTTGAGTGTTCTCACCTACTCCGGTGCATGGATGACCTCGAGATCCGGCATGCCCCAGCACTGGATTCCCATGTCGGACGCCATGATCCCCAGCCCTTCCGTTTCGATCTCGCCGCGCTCCCCGCAGGAATGGATGGGGCGAACCCTCTCGTTTGAAGCGCCGTAGGGGAATGCCGGAAAGATCAGACCGTCCCTGTGATGGTCTGCCTTGACGAGCAGGACGGTGCCGCCGACGGCATCGAGCCGCACCAGAGACTGTCCGCGATAGTTTTCGAGCCAGCGCGTGCCGTGATGGGTCCAGCCGTTCCGATCGAAGGTCGGGCCGCCGGGGCGTGTCACGCAATGCGGCTGAACGATCTCGCGTCCCGTGGCCAGCAATTGCTGGATCAGGTCTGACTGGAAACGGATGACGTCGACGTCGAGCCACAGAACCCACGTCTCATCGCGCAGCGCCGAGAAAAGCAGGTGGTTGCGCGCCCGCGCGAGCGTCGTGCGACGGGCCTTCTGATAGGCCGGCATCCAGCGCGGAACCTGGGCGGGCATGTTGAAACCGAAGTCCCGCTTCACTAGGCTGACGCGATGGCACCGCCGCTCGAGCCTCTCCACGAGGCTTTGCGCAAGCGGCCATGTCGCATCGGTGCTGTCGCTCTCCAAGAGGCCGATCGATAAGGCTTCGACAGGATACCGCAAGGCCTCGATACGCTCGACGTATGCCGGAAGGTGGGATGCGCAGTTCTTAATCGGCGTCAAAATAACCACGGGCGCTTCGAGCAACGGTTCGTCCATCGGTAACGATTTCCCCCGCAAGTCGCGCCATTGGCAAACGCGATGCCGGATCCGTCTGACCAGAGTCAATGTCCTCCGAGCAACCGGCGATGTCCTCCATGACCGATCCCGCCACGCTCGCCGCCGAACTCGCCGCCTACCGCGAAAGGCTGGAGCCCTACCAGCAAAGCCGTTTCAGGCGCGACGGCATCGTCGTCTGCGCCGGAGGCGCCTCGGTCTTCACCAATGCCTACGTCCTGATCCGCCTCCTGCGGACCGTCCTTCACTGCGCGCTCCCCATCGAGGTCTGGCATATCGGTGCGGGCGAGATGTCGGCGCGGATGAAATGGCTTCTGCGCGATCTTTCGGCCGAACCGGTCGATGCGGAGGCCATAATGATCGCTCAAGGTGTGCTGATCAGCGACGGCTGGCAGTTGAAGAGCTTCGCCTTGGCCCACTCCTCGTTCGCGCGCGTCCTGCTGCTCGATGCCGACATCGTGCCGGAGCGGGATCCGGCGGAGCTGTTCGCGTGGCCGGAGTTCGAGGCGACCGGTGCGGTGCTCTGGCCCGACATCTGTTCCATCTTGGCCGAAAACCAGATCTGGGCCGCGTGCGGCCTTCCGCCTCGTACGATGCGCGCCGTGGAAAGCGGGCAGGTGTTGATCGACAAGTCCCGCAGCTGGGACGCCCTGCAGATCATCGTTTTCTTGAATGCGCGCCGTGAACACTATTATCGCATCGTCTATGGTGATAAAGATCTATTCCTGATGGGGTTTCTGATCACAGGTCAGTCTTATCATCTGGTTCCGCACTTGCCCTACACGGATCAGCCGTGGTGCCTGTTCCAACGGGACTTCGCGGGCGAGCGGCTGTTTCAGCATCGGTGCGGCGCAAAATGGCGCTACCGAGATCCCCAGACGGTCGTACCCGGTTTCCGTTATCAGGAATCGTGCGAAGAGGCCCTCGCGACGCTGCGGCGCACGTGGAGCGGTCGCGTGTTCAACGCACCAGCGCGTTCGCCCGAGGCACAGGAAGAGGAGGCGCGGCTCTCAGCGGTGGGAGCGGTCGAACTCACGACGCCCGGCCAAGCGCCGGTCGCACTCGACCTCCTTCAAGGCGGCGACATCGTCGACAATGGCACCTCCGGCCTCGTCCACTGGTACTGCATCGGCGGCGACCCTGTCACGCTGGTCTTGATCGATCGCTTTCAAAACTCGACGAGGTTCGAGTCCGCCGGCGAGGGGCACTGGAGGGAGGACTGCACATCGGCGTCCGTCCTGATCGAAGGGCGTGGATCGAGACCCGACGACCGTCCGGCGGCACCCGATAAAACATGGAATTGGGCAGAATCGAATTATGGTTTTGACGGCGACGATGGATGATACGGATCGCTGATGAAGCCAATTCATCGACGATCGCACGCACACGGAAGGACGGGATCCGGCGGCGGTCGTCCGCCGCCGGCACAGAACAGGAGCATCGGTCCGGTTCCGTGCGCCTCGGTATGAGACCGCGCCCGCGCGTCCTTGTGATGGCGCCGATCCGCCCGGCACGAAGCGGCAACGGTCTGGCGATGCGAGTCTCGCTCTTCGTCGAGGCCGCCGAAACCTTCGCCGATGTCGACGTCGTCGTGGTTCCCGTCGCTGGGGCGATTTCCGCTCCGCTTCCGTCCTTTCGGGACACGACGCGCCTGCACGACGCGCCGGCCTATCCCTGCAGGACCCTGTCCCTGATGAGCCGCATACCGGTCGATGAGAGGGCCGACGCCCTTCGGGCCTATGGGCGACCCAGCCTGAGCGGCTGCTTGACTGACGAGGCCCGAGAACTCGTCGCCCGTCTCGCTTCGACGCGATCCTTCGATCTGGTCGTCGTCATGCGCAGCTACATGCTGCCGCTGGCGCAGGCGGTCGGGGATACGACGGCCCTGGCACTCGACCTCGACGAGGACGAGCTCGGCTCGGCGCACAGCCAGTCACGGATCGCGCTCGCACGTCGTCAGAAGGCGCGCGCCGCTTGGCTGCTGGCGGACGCCGCCGCCACGGATCGGATCATCGCGCTTCACCAGGGGCGTCTGGCCGCGTCCTTCATCTCCTGCGAGAACGACGCCGCCACGCTCCGGCGGCGCCATTCCGGCCTGCACCCGATCATCGTGAACAATGCCGTGGAAATCCCTCGCGCGCCGAAGCGGCGCCACGACGGGCGAACGCTCCTGTTCGTGGGGGCGTTCGGTCATCTTGCCAATGTCGACGGAATCCTGTGGTTCGCCGAGAATGTGGTCCCACGGCTGCGCGTGCCGCGTGGCTTTCGCCTCGTCGTCGCGGGAAACGGACCGCCGCCCCGCGTCTTGCAACTCGGTCTGCGTCCCTGCGTCGACATCGTCGGCGGTTTCGAGTCCACCGCCCCACTCTATGCTCGAGCGACGGTCGCCATCGCTCCGATGCGGTTCGGCGGCGGAGCGCGGACCAAGATCATCGAGGCGGCCGCGCACGGCGTTGCGTGCGTCGCGCATGAGGCCAGCGTCAACGGGAGGCTGGCGGAAGCCGGCTGGAGCGCCGGTACCGCGCCCGACTTCGCGACAGCCTGCGCCGAAGCCTTGCGGGACCATGAAGGCCGCAGCGCGCGCGAAGCGTCCGGCCGGACTATCGCACGCGCGCGGCACGATCGGACGGCGGTGATCGCTCGCCTTGCCCGGCAGCTTGCGCTCCTGGCATCGCTGTGGTGAGACGGTCCCCCCTGCGAGGAAAAAGTCGAGAAAGCAGTGCCTGCCGATACGCTATTCGAACAGACTTCTGCACTCGAAACCCTCGAGGCAGGCGATGGGTATGTCCTCTACGACGAACTCCGCGACCGTGTGCATTTCCTGAATCCGACCGCGGCGATCGTCTACGAACTCTGCAAGGGCGGAAGCAGCCTCACAGACATCGCGGGGGAACTGAGCGACGGTTTCGGGCTCGATGCACCACCGCTCGACGAGGTGGAGCAGTGCCTCGAAAGTCTCGAAGCGGAGCATTTGATCCGCCGGCTGGGATGATCCTGGCCCGCACGCTAAGGCGGACGTTCCTGTTGCGCGGCTCCCTGCCGGGCGATTGCCTCGCTTTCCTGCATGCCGATCCGTGTCTCCCGACCTCGACGGAGCGGACGGAGGTCATCGACATCGAGCTGCGCAGCGACGGATTGTTGTCGATGAGGTGCTCCTGGGGGCGCCAGGCGACCGGATCGGCGCGCGCGCTCGCCCGAGCCCTCGATGACTCGATCTACCGACTGGCGGTTTCGGACGAAGGGCCGGCGGCGACCATGAATGGGAGCATCCTTCGCATCGGTGAGGTTCGTTGCCTGCTCGTCACGGAGTTTGACGGCGACCTGAGCGATCTCGCTGTCGCCCTGATCCGCCGCGGTGCCGCGTTCGAGGGGATCGCCCGTGTCTTTTTACGCGTCGGCGGGGTCGTGGCCCATCCGGCCAAACCCCGGCTGAAGCATTTCCGCCTCGCCACGGCCGGCCTCTCGCATGCCTACGGCGAGCTGCCCACGCTGCACTTGGACGCCGACTTGAGCCCCAACGCAGCCTTCTGCGCGATCGATCCGCGTATGGCTGGCGTCGAATGGTCGGTGATGGAGGCGCCAGTCGGAATCGTCCTATTCGTCGAACGCAACGAGGGCGGCCGCTCGGCGATCACGAAGCTTCGTTCCGAGACGGCGTTTGCCCAGCTACTACGGAACACGCGACATCCGCAGCGGCCCGACGTGCGGGGGCTTATCGGCCTTCGCACGATGAGCGAGGACGCTCGTGCGTTCCGCCTGACGATGGGAGATCCTATCTCGGCGGCCGCTCTCATCACCACGCGGATATTCCACATGCGCGTTGACGAACCGGGCAGCGTGCGTCAGGAATCCCCTCTGTAAATGGGAGACGACACATGCAGTCGAACGCTGTCGAGAAACAGGAACAGGTTGCAACTCCGGCGCCTCGCAGCCGGGTGGTGAGTGATCGGGCTCGGCGCATCATGGCGCGCACGCGTTACCAGGCTCCTGCCGTCAAGTCCTTCCCGATCTCGGGGCATGATCAGACCGGCCCGATCAGCATGGTCGGCAATATCTAATTGATGTCAGTTACGGCTGCGCTCATCGTTCTCAACGAAGAGCGCTTCCTTCCGGATTGCCTTCGCAGTCTGGAAGGCTGTGTCGATGAAATCGTCATCGTCGACACCGGATCGACCGATCATACCATCGACATCGCCCGTGCCGCCGGAGCCGCCGTGTCGTCGTTCGCTTGGAACGGTGATTTTGCTGCAGCTCGGAACGAGGCACTTCAGCGGGTCGCGACTCCCTGGACGCTTTATATTGACGCTGACGAGAGGGTGTCCGTACCGGGCGGGGGCGGGATTGGGCAGGTTCTCGATCCGGCCGAACACGCTGGCGGCTATGTGCGATTCCGACCGCGTCCCGGCTATTCTCGCTACCGCGAGCCGCGGCTGTTTCGATCGGACCCAGCCATCCGCTTCAGGGGGCGGATCCACGAGACGATGGTGCCGGATCTTCTCTCGTATGCTGAAAAGCATCGCCTGACGATACCCGTGACTCCGGTCTGCATCGATCATTTCGGTTTTGAAGGAGATCAATCCCACAAGGTCGCTCGCAACGTTCCATTGCTGGAGACGGAAGTAGAGACGCGCCCCGACCGCGCCTATTGTTGGCATCATCTCGCCGAGATGCTCGCGCTGGATGGACGCCACGACGAAGCTGTCGCGATCTGTCGACGAGGTTTGGCTGCCACGCGCGACGTCGGTACCGACAAGGATCGTTTGGACCGGCGTCAGCTCGCCCAGACGCTCACCCGCCTTCTCATCGAAACGGGCCAGGACGCCACCCAGGTGATCGGGGCGCTGCTGCGGGAAGACCCCGACGATTTCAGCACACTCTATCTTGCTGGTCGTTCCTCTCTTCTGCGTGGCGATGCCGACGACGCGTTACAGAAGGGCCGGCGGCTCGTGGGTATCGATGCCAGCGCCTTGGAAATCGGTTTAGTCGCCTACGACCTGCGGCTCTTTGAAGAGTTTGCCTGGGCGCTGCTCGGTGCCGCCTACCTTCAAGCTGGACGGCGACCGGAAGCAGGGGAAGCATATCGACAAGCTTGGCTGTGCGCTCCTAACAACACGGCGCATCTCTGCAAGGCCGTCGGTCTTGGCTCGAATGTCGGCCGAACAACCACGGCGACTTACGCCAGTCCAATCTAACTTTGGGCATGTTTATAAGAGGTGATTAGGTCGAATAGGTGTTGGACGGCGGTCGGCTTTGAGCGTCTGTACGAATCTGCCCCGATTGGTGATTCGCTGCTTGAAGCAGCTGAGTTTGCCGCAAGCATCGTTCGCGACCTCGCGGAACACGAGGCCGAGGCAGAGCATGCCCGCCAGCTTCGTCAGGCAATCATCAACGCCAGGAAGGACGACGGATCAGACCCTCATCGCCGCGGTATCCTCGAGCGGCTCATGAGGGAGAGTCTGGATGCGGTGGATCAGTCCTACGACTCGGTCTTCGAGGACGTGATTGAGGTTCGCAAGATCAGCAGCTTCCCATCCACGGATTACGGCGATCAGCCCTGATAGGGCAGCACATTGAGCCGAACCTGCTGATAGGGCTGAAGCTAGGGCACCTGGAAGGCTCTAGCCATTTTCCTACATCAAATCAGTGACTTATCGGAATTTGTGGCGGAGAGGGGGGGATTCGAACCCCCGATGCCCTTGCAGGCATGCCGCATTTCGAGTGCGGTGCATTCAACCGCTCTGCCACCTCTCCAATAGCTATATCAATCGCTTAAGCCCGTATGGGCTGTCACTATGACAATCACTATTGACCGTCACTAGCGACCATCACTAGAAGCCCTAGTGATGGCGGCGGCGGCTGTAAGGGTCATAACGAGGTTGTGGTGGGAGAGCAAGCAGGAAGAGGTGGCCAGCTGCCGGTTTGGTGGACACCCTCCTCAGCTAACTGGGCACGGGTTTCGAACGCGACAAGGCTGAGACGGCCCAAGGTCGAGTGCCGCCGCGCCGGGTTGGAGAAACGCTCGATGTCATCGAACACGTCGGCCCGAGCCTCGTCCCGCGTGCGGTAGGTCCGCCGGGCGGTGCGCTCGGTCTTCAGCGAGGAGAAGAAGCTCTCCATCGCCGCGTTGTCCCACACGTTGCCGGATCGGCTCATCGAGCCGGTCACGCCGTGCTCGGCCATCAGACGCTGGAAGGCTTCACTCGTATATTGCGATCCCTGATCCGAGTGATGCAGCAAAGCATCCGGCTTGCCCCTGCGCCAGATCGCCATGACGAGCGCATCCGTGACGCGTTGAGCCGTCATGCCGGTCTGCATCGACCAACCTACGACGCGGCGCGAGAACAGATCGATGACGGCGGCGACGTAAAGCCAGCCCTCGGCCGTCCAGATATACGTGAAGTCGGCGATCCATGTCCGGTTCGGGGCGTCGTCGCGAACCGCCGCTCCAAGAGATTGGGCGAGGCGGCAGCCCGATCACCCTGGTTCTTCGGTAGCCCCCGTCCGTGCGGCCGTGCCCGCAGGGCGTTCTCGCGCAGGATCCGCTCGATGCGGTGCAGCCCGCACGCGACGCCCTCGGCGAGCACGTCGCGCCAGATGCGCCTTGCGCCGTAGGTGCGGTCGCTGGCCACGAAGCGCGCGCGGGCCTTGCCCAGGATGGCTTCGTCGTCCCGCGCGCGTTGGCTGGGTTGCCGGGTGAGCCACGCGTGGAAGCCGGAGCGCGACACGCTCAGCGCCGCGCACATCCACGCGACCGGCTACACGGCGCGATGCCTTGCGATGAAGGCGAACTTCATATCGCGTCCCTCGCAAAGTACGCGGCGGTCTTTTTTTAGGATATCACGCTCCGCCTTCAGACGAGCGGCCTCCTTACGCAGCCGGTCGATCTCGATCTGCTCGGGCTTCATCTGTCCCTGGCCGGGAAAAGCGCGTTGGGGATCGGCCACCGCCTGCTTCACCCACCGGTGCAGCATCGTCTCGTGAACGTCGAGATCGCGCGCGGCCTGCGCGACACCGACCCCACTCTCCCGAACCAGTCGAACCGCCTCGATCTTGAACTCACGCCCGAACGTGCGACGCTGCAGGGAGCACCTCTGGCTTCACCTTCACACCCAAACCGGGTGTCCGTGAAACCGAAAGCAGGCCAGTCGATGCCATGGGCGCTCGCGGCGGCTGTGGGCTTGGGTCCGGAATAGCCCTGATCGACAAAGGCCAATTCGACGCTGTCGCTCGTCTCCGCCTGAACCTCGGCCGCCAGTCGGCCGACCTCGGCCTGGTCGTCGGTACCCGCGGGCGTCCCGTGTAGCGCCACGACATGGCCGGGCGTGCCCACCGCCAAATGCACCTTCGCACCCGGCTTGCGCTTGGCTCCGTCATAGCCGGGCCGTTCGCCACTCTTGGATGAGGAGCGCAGCGTCCGCCTGTCGAGGATCACCGCCGAGGGCTCCGGCTCCCGCTCGGCCACTATCCGCAGCACTGTCCGCAGATTGCATGGGCCCGCCTGAGCGTCGACGCGAGCAGGTGTTCGCGGCCCCGGCGGAGCGGGCCCGCGCATCACGCCCGCGACCCTCGCGCTCAATCTCGGCCTGAGCTTCGCCGCCCTCTCGGCGCTCTGCCTCAGCCTGAACCGCCACCATGCGGAGATTTTTGGGACCAACCCGAGCGTCGTGGATCGTCCTGCTGCGCGTCCTCGGCTGGGCCGGCCTCTTGCTGGGCCTGCTCGTCGCCGGGGCGGGGGAGGGTTGGGGTTTATGGGCCGGTGCAGTGGATCTCGGCGCTCTGTCGGGCGCGGGGGCCGGCCTCGTGCTGCTATTGTCCTACCGCCCCCGCCTCGTCGCCCCGGCCGGCGCCGCCGCCCTCGGTCGGGCGCTCGCGGGGGGCGCGCTGCTGCACTTTACTCGAGGTTCGATGGCCTACCGCAGGCTCTGCCACAGCAGGACGATGATCGTGAAGCCGAGGACGTTGTAGGCCAGCGCCCAGGCTAGAAAGATGCGCAGGGCGCGGTTCGGCGGTGCGGGCAAGGATCGCGGACGGACCGCGTGCGGGCGCGGATGGGGCACGGGCTGCGCCGGCAGTGCCTGGGGCACCGGATCGGACAGGAACCGCGTCAGGCATTCGGGCAGCGGACGCTGCGGGCGACCGTCATCGGACATGGCGGCAACCTGAGTGGCCTTTGCCTGTAATGCAATGCCCTTTGGCCATGCCCGCCGGCTCGTGCACTTGCCGCTGGCATCCGCGGCGACACTGGCCTATCCTCGTGCTTCATCACTGGGGGGCCACTCGAACGAGGAGCATTCCCATGCGTGCTCTCAATGTTTTCCTGGCAGCCTTCGCGCTGGCCACGGGCGCGTTCTGGTTCACGATGTTGTCGAGCCCGCCCAAGACGGCGGCGGCGCCCCGCGCCATCGCCGACAGCTGGCAGCCGAGGCCGCAGGCACCCCCGATCGCCGACGATTACGACGCGGAGTTCTGAACTCAGCGGTCGGACCGAACCAGGCCGCTGTCCTTCAGGAAAGCGGCTGCGACGTCCCGGATCAGGCGCCGCTCGACATCGACCGCCGCGTTCAGCCGCGTCATCGTCGCGCCGTCGAGCTTCGACGCCAGCGTCTCCAGCGCCTCGACCAGGGCCGGATGGGCCTGCACCGTCTCGGTCTTCACGACCGGCGCGAGGAAGTAGTTGAAGAAGAAGCCCTTGTCGTCGCGGAGGATTTTCAGGTCGTAGCCGTTGATACGGCCGTCCGTGGAGAACACGACGCCGACATCGACGCCGAAGATCCGTAGCGCCTGATAGATGTAGTCGGTATCGACCTGCCGGATCGTCGCGCGCGGGAAGCGGCTGCCGTAGGCGCGTTCCAGCGGCTCCAGCCCGTCGGGACGTTCCGCGAATTCGGTGTTGATGCCGACGATCAGGTTGGCGCCGTTCCCGAAGGCGGCGAAGAGTTCGGAGATCGTCGTGATCTTCGCCTCGTCGGCGGTTTGGGCCCGGATCGCCAGGGCGTAGGTGTTGTTGACCTCCGTCGGCTTGAGCCACGTGTATCCCTTGGCGAGATCGAGCTGGCGCACCCGGGCATACGCCGCGTCCTTGTCGTAGTTCGCCGTGTCGCCGTAGGTCAGGAACAGGCGCGTGGTCGTGTACTCCCAGTAGATGTCGCCCTTCTTGAGATACATGTGCTTGTGCATCTCGGAGGTGCTGAGGCCATGGATTTTCTGGACATCGAAGCCCTTCGAGGCGAGCAGCTGCCGCGTGAGTTCGGCGACGAGCCCCTGTTCGGTGAAGTCCTTACCCACGACGAGAAGGGGCTCGGCCGCGATCGGGTAGGCCGATACGGCCAGGACGACCAGAACGTGCGCCAAACGGGAGGCTAAAGCTTTGAAAAGCGACGCCATAGCTTCGGAAAGCACTTGGAGGCTCCGTGTCCGTCCGCACCGAACCTTTAGCAGAGATCGGGGCGAAAACCGGAATCGTCCGGGCACCGGGCGCCGCGCATGCCCGGACGGCTTGCAGGTTTCGGGCTTCCGGGCTGAATGGCGCCGGTTCGATCCCGGTCACCCGTTCACGTCCGCATGCCGAAGCCTCAAGCCACCCTGTTCGACGCGGTCCGCGCCCGCCTGCCGCTGTTCGACGACCTGCCCGACGGGGTGGTCGAGCGCCTCGCGGCCGGTGGCTACGGCCGTGGGTTGCTGACGGCCTCGGTCCGGGCGCGGCTGCGCAAGGCCGGATTCGCGGATCAGGCGATGTTAGCGCTCGCCTCGCCCGCCGACCTCATGGCAGTGCGCAAGATCGGCCCGTTGCGGGTCGAGGCGATCCGGGATCATCTGCTCGGCGAACTCGCCCGGCTCGTCCCGGGGGCGCGGGCGGACCACGACCGGGAGGCGACCGATCTGCGGCGGCTCGACCGGCTGCGCGCCCAGCCGGGCGCCCGGTTCGGCCGGGCCGGCGAGACCTGCGCCGACCTCGCCTCGCGGTCTTGCGACGCGCTCCGGGCGGAACTGGAGATCCCGGCCGCCGACTTCGACCGCCTCGTGGCCTCCCTCGCCCTGGCGCTCCAGCCACATCGAGCGCCGGTCCTCGCGCCCGAGGACGAGACGGCGCATGCAGCAGATGCCACCCGCACGCACGCCGAACTGCTGCGGGAGCGCGACCGCGAATGGGACGAGGCCGCGCCTTCGGCCGACGCGCCGGAGCACGATGCGGAAAAGTGGAATCCGGTTTTCCGAAATCATCATGCGTCTACAGAGAGATAGAGCGTGCTGCCGTTTCCGTGAAACGGCAGCACGCTCTATCTCCTCGACTGCGACAATCCGGAACAGGCCGCCGCTCCTGCGGTTCTCCCTGAACCCTACGGGGACAACAACAGGAGGAAACCCCATGCGGATCACGGCAGCGATACTCGCCGGCACGCTCCTCGTTGCGACGGCCGGCCCGGCCTTCGCCGGCGGATCGGGATCGTCCGGGACAAGCAATTCCGGCACCGCGAACAGCACCGGGCCGAACGATGCCGGCTCGGGCGCATCGCCCGGCGCCTCGGGCAGCGCGCCGACGACCGGCGACAAGAGCCGGTCCGGCACCTCGAACAGCACGGGCGCGAACGACGCCGGCTCCGGCTCGTCGCCGGGCTCGAAGGGAACGGGCGCCGGCTCGGGAACGCGGTAGGGCGTTTCCCGACAGCTCAGTTCCTGTCGTCCGGCGAAGGCGGTAGGGGCATGACCCCGATGCCCTCCTCTGCGAGTTCCCGCGCCTCGTGCGGGGAAGCCTCGCCGTAGATCGGGCGGCCTTCGGCATCGCCGTAATGGATCGCCCGCGCCTCCTCGGCGAAGCGGTCGCCGACGTGCTCGGCGGTCGCCACCACGTGCTCGCGCACCGCCTTGAGCAGGGCGCGCAGCCGCCGCTCCGGCTCGGCGATCATCGGCACCGGAGCGGCGGGCTGCGGGCTCGCGACCGCCAGAAGCCCGGCCGGTTCGGCGGCGGGGCGGCGGTCGCGGTCGGTGCGGGCCACCGCCGGAGCCATCGGCGCCTTGGTCACCTTCGCCGAATCGCAGACCGGACAGGTCACGAGGCCGCGGGCGGCCTGCTCGTCGTAGGCGGAGCCGGAGGGAAACCAGCTCTCGAAGCCATGGCCGGAATCGCAGACGAGGGTGAAGCGGATCATCGTGTTGGGGCCTTGGACACCGGCAGAGCCGGGTCCGCGGGCTAAGTTGCAAAAGAATCAGGCTCGGCGCACGTCGAACGGGCGGGCATGGGCCAGGGCGGGGATGCGGGCGCGGGCGTCCGCCACGCGGGCGAGGTCGATCTCGGCGAGCACGATGCCCGGTGCGTCGCCCTCGGCCTCGGCCAGGATGCGGCCCCAGGGATCGACGATGAGCGAGTGCCCGAACGTCTCGCGCCCGTCCTCGTGCCGTCCGCCCTGGGCCGCCGAGATCATGAACGAGCCGGTCTCGATGGCGCGGGCCCGTTGCAGGATGTGCCAGTGCGCCTCGCCGGTCTGGCGGGTGAAGCAGGCGGGCGCCGTCAGCACCGTGGCCCCGGCCTCAGCCAGCGCCCGGTAGAGGGCGGGAAAGCGCAGATCGTAGCAGATGGTGAGGCCGAAGGCGGCGAGCGGCGTCTCGGCCACGACGGCGCAGGCGCCGCCGGAATAGGTCGCCGATTCGCGCCAACTCTCGCCGTTGGGCAAATCGACGTCGTAGAGGTGCAGCTTGTCGTAGGAGGCGCGGATCGCGCCCTCCGCATCGATCAGGAACGCCCGGTTGGCGATCTTGTCGCCCTCGCGGATCGCCAGCGAACCGATCTGGAGGATGATGCCGGTCTCGCGCGCGACGGCGCGCAGGGCCGCCAGCGTGGCGTCGGAGTCCTGCGGGCCGACATGGGCGAACAGGGCGTCGCGGTCGCGCTCGATCAGCGAGGTGGTCTCGGGGGTCTGGACGTAGGCCGCGCCCGCGGAGGCCGCCTCGCGCACGGCCCTCACCGCGGCCTCGCGGTTGGCGGCCGGATCGCGCCCTCCGCGCATCTGCACGCAGGCGGCGACGAACTTGGATGCGTCGCTCATGCGGCCAGCAGCGGGTCGAGCCCGCCGGCGCGGTCGAGGGCGTAGAGGTCGTCGCAGCCGCCGACATGGCGGTCGCCGACGAAGATCTGCGGCACACTGGTGCGCCCGCCGGCCCGCTGGACCATCGCGGTCCGCGCGCCGGACGTCTTCTCGACGTCGATCTCGGTGAAGGCCACGCCCTTCTCGCGCAGCAGGCTCTTGGCCGCCGAGCAATAGGGACACCAGGCCGTGGTGTAGAGTGTGACCGGCTGCATGGTCGCTCGCGCGCCCGAGGGGGAAGCAGCCGATATAGGCGAGTGGGGCCGATCTTCCTACAGCGAGAGCGATCGATCTCGCTGTTTTTGCCTTGGCCTCAAGCGCCGGCGGCCGCGTCCGCGGCCTTAGGCTTCTCGCTCCGCTAGACGCCTCGGCAGAGCCGAGGCCGCTGCGCGGGGCGCTCTTCGCGCCCGGCCATACGGCATACCTATCCTGTCAGGCGGTGCCGAGGGTCGGCCTGTCCCGCCTCAAGCCGCGGCGAGCAGCTTCTCGACCTCGTTGACGAGCTCGCGCAGGTGGAAGGGCTTGGAAAGGACCTTTGCGTCCTTGGGCGCCTTCGAATCGGGGTTCAGCGCCACGGCGGCAAAGCCCGTGATGAACATCACCTTGATGTCGGGATCGAGTTCGGTGGCGCGGCGCGCCAGCTCGATGCCGTCCATCTCCGGCATGACGATATCCGTAAGAAGGAGCTCGAACGGCTCCTCGCGTAGCCGGTTATAGGCGGACAGGCCGTTGTCGAACGACAGCACGTCGTAGCCGGCGTTCTGCAACGCCTTGGCCAGGAACCGCCGCATGTCGTTGTCGTCTTCCGCGAGCAGGATCTTCATCGCACGACGTCCCGATGCCTCTACGCCCTGGGGTGTTCATTCCATAAAGCGGCGGCATGGTAAACACGGGGTTAAGGCCATGTCGTCCATCGTGGCGCCCACGGGACCGGCGGCTGTCCCGTGCGTGGCAGTAGACAGCCCGCCCCCGCCGCCGCAAAGTGGCGAAATGTCCCCCGTTCGCCACAGATCGGCGCCCGCCACGCGATGAGCCTCCCCCCCGCCGACGGCACCGAGACGTTCGATCCGCCCTTCGTCGTGGACGAGCCCGCCGCGCACGCCTTTCCGTTCGTGTTCAACGCGCCGCATTCCGGCGCCCATTACCCGCCCGCTTTCCTCGCCGCCTCCCGGCTCGACGCGCTGACCCTGCGCCGCTCGGAGGACGCCCATGTCGACCGGCTGTTCGCCGCCGTGGTCGGGCTGGGCGCGCCGTTGATGCGGGCGAACTTTCCCCGCGCCTATCTCGACCTGAACCGCGAGCCCTACGAGCTCGACCCGCGCATGTTCACGGGCCGCCTGCCCTCCTACGCCAACACCCGCTCCATGCGGGTCGCGGGGGGACTCGGCACCGTGCCGCGCATCGTCGCCGACGGCCAGGAGATCTACCGCGAGCGGCTGTCCGTCGAGGAGGCGGTGAGCCGGATCGAGACGCTCTACAAACCCTATCACCGGACGCTGCGCGGCCTGATCCAGCGCACGGCGCGGACCTTCGATAAAGCGATCCTGATCGACTGCCACTCGATGCCCTCCTCCAGCCTCGGGCGCGACGAGGCCTCCCAGGCCGATTTCGTGCTGGGCGACCGGTTCGGGACGAGCTGCGCCCCCGCGCTCACCGAGAGCGTCGAGGTGCGCCTGCGGGCGTTGGGTTACCGGGTGGTGCGCAACAAGCCCTATGCCGGCGGCTTCATCACCGAGCATTACGGCGAGCCGGGCCTCGGGCGGCACGCGCTGCAGATCGAGATCAATCGGGCGCTCTACATGAACGAGCAGTCGCTCGCCCTCACCGCGGGCTTCGCGCCGTTGGCCAAGCACCTCACCCAGGTGTTTGCGGACGTCGCCGCCGAGACGGTGGATGCGACGCCCCTTCGCATCGCGGCCGAGTAGAAGAATTTTGCCACGCCGCCGTCATTCCGGGGCCGCACAAGCGGAACCCGGAATCCACCCGTGATGCGCGGCTACAAATAGCGCTGCGGCTAATCGTGGATTCCGGGTTCGCTTCGCGCCCCGGAATGACGGGAGTGGGGTGGGTCCCGAAACAAAAAAAGGCCGCCCCGATGGAGGGCGGCCCGAAGTCTAGGGAGGAAACGCCCAAGAAGGGCTGCGGGACCGCGACGCCATCGCGATCTCGCAATGCACAATTCGCATCGCGCCGCACAAAACGCAAGGTCGGTGATAACGTTTTCACCTGCGTCGCATGCATGGCTTGGCTGCGCCGCTGCATGGGACCTGGCGGAAACGGAGGGGCGCCTGGGATGTGGTATCCCAGGCGCCCCTGCAAACCTCTGATGTGCCTCGACTTTCCGGGAAGCCGAGACCGAACGTCCGGCGTGCGGCCTATCCCAGCAGGGCGCGGATTTCCGCCTTGAGAGCGTCGGCCAGTTCCGGCCGCTCCAGGCCGTAGGCGAGGTTGGCGGTGAGGAAGCCGATCTTCGAGCCGGTGTCGTAGGTGCGCCCGTCGAAGCGCATGCCGTAGAACTTCTGCTGCTCGGAGAGGCGGATCATCGCGTCGGTGAGCTGGATCTCGCCGCCCGCGCCCTTCTCGCCCCGCTCCAAAATCGAAAAGATCTCGGGCTGAAGGATGTAGCGGCCGGAGATGATGAAGTTCGAGGGCGCGGTGCCCTGCTTGGGCTTCTCGACCATGCCGGTGATCTCGAAGCTCTGGCCGAAGGTCTCGCCGACGGCGACGATGCCGTACTGGTGGGTTTCTTCCGGCTTCACCTCCTCGACGGCGATGACGTTGCCGCCGTGCTGCTCGTAGGCCTTCAGCATCTGGGCCATGCAGCCGCGGCTCAGCATGTCGGGCAGCAGCACGGCGAACGGCTCGTCGCCGACGATCTCGCGGGCGCACCAGACCGCGTGGCCGAGGCCGAGCGGGGCCTGCTGGCGGGTGAAGCTGGTCTGGCCGGCCTTGGGCAGGTCCTTCTTCAGCTCCTCGTAGGCGGCGGTCTTGCCGCGCTCCTGCAGGGTGTGGTCGAGTTCGAACGCGATGTCGAAATGGTCCTCGATCATGGCCTTGCCGCGGCCGGTGACGAAGATGAAATGCTCGATGCCGGCCTCGCGGGCCTCGTCCACCACGTGTTGGACGACCGGGCGGTCGACCACGGTGAGCATCTCCTTGGGCACCGCCTTGGTGGCCGGGAGGAAGCGCGTGCCGAGGCCGGCGACGGGGAGGACGGCCTTGCGAATCGGTTTCATCTGGCGGGACCCGTGGATGGTGTGGGGCGGGGCAACCTTGAACGGTCAGGGTGAAATAGCACGACGCGCGCCAGCAACAGCCCCGCTTCACGCCCTGCGGCGTGCTTTTCGCGTGAAATGTCTGTCACAACGAGCCGTCACGCCGCCCGGATCGAACCGATCTCGGCGCTGGCCGGGATGGACGGCACTTTAATCGCGTCTGAAACTTTGGTCGTTAGAATGCGGCCGGACTGAGCGAGGGGAACATCCATGGCCGTTCTGGTCACCGGGGGCGCGGGCTATATCGGCAGCCACATGGTGCTGGCGCTGGTCGATGCCGGGCACGAGGAGGTGGTCGTGCTCGACGACCTCTCCACCGGCTTCGATTGGGCGCTGCCGCCGGAGGTGCGCCTCGTCGTCGGCGACGTGTCGGATCAGGCGCTCGTCACCGAGACGATCCTGCGCCACCGGATCGATTCCATCGCCCACTTCGCCGCCAGGATCGTGGTGCCGGACTCGGTGTCCGACCCGCTCGGCTACTACCTCGCCAACACGGTCAAGACCCGCGCGCTGATCGAGACGGCGGCGCGCACCGGCGTGAAGCACTTCATCTTCTCGTCCACGGCGGCCGTCTACGGCGAGCCCGAGACCGTGCCGGTGCCGGAGAACCTCGCCGCCAACCCGATCAATCCCTACGGCCGCTCCAAGCTGATGAGCGAGTGGATGCTCGCCGACGCGGCCGCCGCCCACGGATTCAGCTACGTGGTGCTGCGCTACTTCAACGTCGCCGGCGCCGACCCGCGCGGGCGCACCGGCCAGTCGACGCCGAACGCCACCCACCTGATCAAGGTCGCGACGCAAGCCGCACTCGGCCAGCGCACGCATCTCGACGTGTTCGGCACCGACTATCCGACCCGCGACGGCTCGTGCCTGCGCGACTACATCCAGGTGTCGGACCTCGCCGAGGCCCACATGGTGGCGCTGAACCATCTGCGTTCCGGCGGCGACAGCCTGACGCTCAATTGCGGCTACGGCCGCGGCTACTCGGTGCTGGAGGTGATCGAGGTGGTCAAGCGCATCTCCGGGCGCGACTTCGAAGTGCGGCTCTCGCCCCGCCGCCCCGGCGACCCGGCCCAGATCATCGCGGGCGCCGACCGCATCCGTGCGGAACTCGGCTGGACCCCGAAGCACGACGACCTCGACGCCATCGTGGCCCAAGCCTTGGCTTGGGAGGATTCCCTGGCCAAGCGGAACAGGCGGTGAGGCGGCGCCTCGCCGGCCTCCTCGCGGCTGTCGTCCTCGTCGCCGGCCCAGCCCTGGCGCAGGACGGCGACTTTTCCAGCTTCGTCGCCGCATTGCGCCCTGAGGCCAAGGCGCGGGGCGTCTCCCAAAAAACGTTCGACGCGGCCTTTGCCGGTGTCAGCACGCCTGACGCCGAAGTGATCGCCCGCACCCGCCGCCAGAGCGAGTTCAGCCGCCCGACCTGGGACTATCTCGTCGGCGCGGTCTCGGGCGCGCGGATCGCCAAGGGCAAGGCGCAGGCCGCGCGGCTGTCGGCGACGCTCGCGGCGATCGAGGCCAAGACCGGCGTGCCGCGCTGGGTCGTGCTCGCCTTCTGGGGCGTCGAGTCGGATTTCGGCGCGAGCGCGGGCACCCTGCCGGTGGTGCGGTCGCTGGCGAGCCTCGCCTATGCCGGGCATCGCGGCCGGCTGTTTCGCGACGAACTCTTGGCCGCCCTCCAGATCCTCGAGAACGGCGATGTCGAGCCCCCAAGGATGGTCGGCTCGTGGGCCGGCGCGATGGGGCAGGTGCAGTTCCTGCCCTCGGTCTACCTGCGCGAGGCGGTGGATTTCGACGGCGACGGGCGGCGCGACATCTGGCGCTCCGAGGCCGACGCGCTGGCCTCGATCGCCCACTACCTGCGCGCGCTCGGCTGGAACCCGGCGCTCTCCTGGGGTTACGAGGTCACGCTGCCGAAGGACTTCGACCTGACGCGCTACCGGGGCCCGATTCCCGACTTCGCCGCCCGCGGCGCGCGCCGCACCGACGGCAAGCCGCTGCCCAAAACCGGCGAGGCGAGCCTGTTTCTGCCGGGCGGCCTGGGCGCCCCGGTCTTCCTCATCACCCCGAACTTCGAGGCGATCCGCGGCTACAACACCAGCGATTCCTACGCGCTCGCGGTCGGCCATCTCGCCGACCGGCTCGCCGGCGCTCCGGCGCTGGCCGCCCCCTGGCCGAACGGCGCCGTCCGCCTCGACGGGCCGGGCCTGAAGCGGCTTCAGGCGGGGCTTGCCCGCGAGGGGTTCTACGAAGGCGATCAGGACGGGCGAGCCGGGCCGAAGCTGCGCGAGGCGGTCCGCCGCTACCAGATCCGCGAGGGCCTGCCCGCCGACGGCTACGCCCGGCCGGCCCTGCTGGAGCGGCTGGAGGGCGGGCGCTGACCTGCATTCCGGGGGGCTTCGACGGATGGACTCTCCCGCGCTATCCTGATCGCTTCAGACGGAGCCGGACGGCACACGGCCCGCGCAGCATCGACCCGAGGTTCCCGGATGGATCGTCGCCCGAAAGATCGCCCCGCGCCGTTGAGCGCCGCCGCGATCCTCGGCCTTCTCGCCGTCGCCGCTTGCCTCGCCGGCCCGCCGCCGGCCCTGGCGCAGTGGGGCGACACCTACGACGCGCCGCCGCAGGATCCCTATTACGCGCCGCGCCGCCCCCGCGGCGGCTACCGCGACGACGGCTATGCCCGGCCCCAGCCCCGCCGCCCTGCCCCGCCCCCGCAACAGGAATCGCGCTCGTTCTATTGGCCGTGGGAGGATCAGCCGCGCAGCCAGCCGGCGCCGCAGCCCCCGCCGGGACAGGCGGTACCCGGAACGGCCCCGCCTCCGGGCTATGCCCGCCCCTCGCGCCCCCGCGCCCCGGCGGTGACGACCCGCTCCGACGAGGAGCGCGCCGCCCGCGCCCGCCGCCGCCCGAGCCCGCCGCCGAGCGTCGCCCAGCCGCCCAAGCCCGTCGTGCCGAAGGCCGCCCCGACCACCCAGGTCGCGGTGTTCGGCGATTCGCTGGCGAGCTATCTCGGCAAGGGCGTGGACGAGGCGTTCTCCGACAGCGCCGACGTGGCGGTGATCGACCGCTCCAAGGGCGACAGCGGCCTCGTGCGCAAGGACGTGGTCGATTGGGCGAAGAGCGCCGAGGACTTCCTCAAGGCCAACCCCAACCTGTCCTACGCCCTGATGATGGTCGGGGTGAACGACCGGCAGGCGCTCCGCGACGGCGACCAGAGCTTCGAGGCCCTGTCCGACCGCTGGCGTGAGCTCTATGGCGCCCGCGTCGATGCCGTGATCAAGGCCTTCACCGAGGCCAAGGTGCCGCTGATCTGGGTCGGCCTTCCGCCGGTGCGCAGCGACAGCCTGACCCGCGACTACGCCAGCATCAACGACCTCGTGCGCGAGCGGGTGCAGAAGGCCGGGCAGACCTATGTCGACATCTGGCAGGGCTTCGTCGACGACCGCAACCGCTTCACCGCCAACGGTCCCGACGTGGAGGGCCAGGAGGCGCGGCTTCGCACCGCCGACGGCATCCACTTCACCAGCGCGGGCGCCCGCAAGGTCGCCCACTTCGCCGACGTGGAACTGAAGCGCCTGATGGGCGCCCGCGGCGGCCTGCCCACGGAACAGCCCACCGCCCCGGTCGCCACCACCAACCCGACCGACGGCGCGCCGGCTCCGGGGGCCCCGAGCGACGACACGGCCGCCATCGATCGCAAGATCACCGCGATGCTGCCGAGCTTGCCCGAGCCGCCCGGCATCCCGACGCTCCCCGTGAAGCCCGCCGCCGGCCCCGTGGTGCCGCTGGGCCGAGCCGAGATCGCGCCCGGCGGCACGCTCATGACCGGCCGCCCCTCCGAGGGCGACGCCACCGGCACCCGCGAGCGCAGCTTGCAACGCGGCGCCGCCCCCCTGCCCCAGCCCGGCCGGGCGGATGATTTCCGCTGGCCGCCGGGGTGAGGCCCCCGGTTTCGGCAGGCTGAGGGCGCAGTCTGTGACTGACTTCAGACCGTCTCAGGTGGAAGCGCGGCGAACGGATCGAGCGCCTTTACCCCGAGCGGATGGAAGTGCCGAAGGTTGCGGGTCAGCAGCGTGAAGCCGTGGCGCCCAGTGGTCGCGGCGATCGCGAGGTCCGCCCAGCCGGGATCGTGCCCCTGCCGCCTCGCCCGATCCGTCAGGGCGCCAACCAGCCGTGCGGTGTCGAGGTCGATCGGCAGGATCCGGTTTGCATAGAGGTGCAGCAGTGCCTCCAACCAATCGGCAAGGCGACCTGCCTTACGGCTCGCGCCTTCCCGGCGGCACTTGGCGATGCCGTCCTCGATCTCGGCGACCGTGACGACCGAGAGGAACAGGCCGGCGCTGTTGCGGTCCATCCAGGCCGTCACGTCCTGCGCCGGAACGGGCCTCGTTGGCGCTCCGGCCGAGAGGACGTTGGTGTCGATGAGGTACAAGGGTCAGAGGTCCGGGTCTCTGATCCCGCTCTGACGCTCCGGCAGATCGCCGTCCTCCAGCGGGGCTGCCATCAGCAGCCGGCCGAAAGACGGCACCTGGGAGAGCCGCTGCCACTCCTCGAAGCTCAGCACCACGGCCTCTGGCCGACCGCGCCGGGTGATGATCGAGGGCTGCCCCTGCCGGGCTTGGTCGATGACCGAGGACAGAGTCGCTTTCGCCTCGCGAAGCTGAATTTCCTGCATCGACCCCTCCGTGACCCTTGTGGTCACGATACGGTTGGCGTCCAATTTTGCAAGTTGATCCCTGAGCGTGCCACGGGTTCGGAAAACGCCCAAAAGAAAGGGCCGCCGCTTCGCAGCGACGGCCCCATTCATCTGATCGTTGCGCTCAGCGCGGCAGCACGGTCGAGCCCATCAGTGCCTCGTCGATGGAGCGGGCGGCCTGGCGGCCTTCGCGGATCGCCCACACCACCAGCGACTGGCCGCGGCGCATGTCGCCCGCGGCGTAGATCTTCGGGTTGGAGGTGCGGTAATCGTCCTCGTTGGCCGTGACGTTGCCGCGCTTGTCCACGGCCACGCCGGACTCTTCGACGAGGCCCTTCTGGATCGAGCCGGCGAAGCCGATCGCCATGAAGACGAGGTCGGCGGGCAGCACGAACTCGGAGCCCTCGATCGGCTGGCGCTTCTCGTCCACGCGGGCGCAGACCACGCCGGTGAGCTGGCCCTTGCGGTTGCCCTGGAGCTTCAGCGTCGCGGCCTGGAACTCGCGCTCGGCGCCCTCCGCCTGGCTCGACGAGGTGCGCATCTTGGTCGGCCAGTAGGGCCACACCGTCAGCTTGTCCTCGCGCTCCGGCGGGCGCGGTCGAATGTCGAGCTGGGTCACCGAGAGCGCGCCCTGGCGGAACGACGTGCCGACGCAGTCCGAGGCGGTGTCGCCGCCGCCGATGACGACGACGTTCTTGCCGGCGGCGAGAATCGGCAGCTCGCCGTTGCCCGGCATCGGCTCGGCGCCGACGCGGCGGTTCGACTGGACGAGGAAGGGCATGGCGTAGTGGACGCCGTCGAGCTCCTGGCCCGGCAACTGCGGGTTGCGCGGGTCCTCGGCGCCGCCGCAAAACAGCACGGCGTCGAACTTGCCCGTCAGCTCTTCGAGTGGCACGTTGACGCCGATATTCGCCTTGTAATGGAAGACGACGCCCTCGGCCTCCATCTGCTTCACGCGCCGGTCGATGTGGCGCTTCTCCATCTTGAAGTCCGGGATGCCGTAGCGGAGCAGGCCGCCGGCCTTGGACTCGCGCTCGTAGACGTGCACATCGTGGCCGACGCGGGCGAGCTGCTGCGCCGCCGCCATGCCGGCCGGGCCGGAGCCGATCACCGCCACGCGCTTGCCGGTGCGGGTCTCCGACGGCTCGGGCTTGACCCACCCGTTGTTCCAGGCGCGGTCGGCGATGGCCTGCTCGATCGTCTTGATCGCGACCGGCTGGTTCTCGAGGTTGAGCGTGCAGGCTTCCTCGCAGGGCGCCGGGCAGATGCGGCCGGTGAATTCGGGGAAATTGTTGGTGGAGTGAAGGTTGCGCGCGGCCTCCTGCCAGTCCGACTGGAAGACGAGGTCGTTCCAGTCCGGGATCTGGTTGTGGACCGGGCAGCCGGTCGGCCCGTGGCAGAACGGGATGCCGCAATCCATGCAGCGCGCCGCCTGCTTCGACAGGTCGTGCTCGTCGAGCGGCAGCGTGAACTCGCGGAAGTGCCGCACGCGGTCGGCGGCGAGCTGATACTTCTGCTCCTGCCGGTCGAATTCGAGGAAGCCCGTGACCTTGCCCATCGATCAGTCCAATCGCGCCGCTTTGCCTGTCGCGAAGTTCGTCCGTCGCACCGTGTCGTGCCGATCAATCAGGGCCGCAGCCAATTCTCAATCGTCAGTCCGATGATCCGTTCAAACTCCCTCGTGTTGTCCGTTACCAGAACGCTGCCGTCGGCCAGCGCCTGAGCCCCGATGAGCAGGTCGTTTCCACCGATCGGCGTCCCGGCCCGCTCCAGCCCAAGACGCAATCCCGCGTAAGTCCGGTCGGCAGGCTCGTTCCAGCCGGCAATCCGGATCGATCCGAGCACGGCCTCGACCTGCCGCGACAGCCGATCCGACCCTTTCCGCGCCGCGCCGTAGCGAAGTTCCGCCGCGACGATGACACTCGTATAAACCTGGGTCTCACCGGCCTGTCGAATCCGCTCCGCGACCGGCCCCCGCGGCGCGCGCACCAGCGCCGAGAGGATGTTGGTGTCGAGCAGATACGGCATTCAAAGCGAGACGTCGCTCGGCGCCGTGTCCTCGATCTCCGGCCAGTCCTCATCGAGGTCGTCGAGACCGGAGAGGACGGACAGGAGCGAGGACCGGACCACCGGCTCGACGACGAGCCGCCCATCCTTCGCCGTCAGGATCGCCTCGTCCCCGCCCAACATGAAGCCGGGCGGGATGTCGAGCCGCTGTCCGTCCGGCGTCCGGACGAGGCGGACGCGGGCCGTCTGCTCGCCCATCGCGCCTCTACTCCGCTGCCACCGGCATCCGCGCCATCTCCATCTCGCGCAGGGCCCGGCGGTACTCGACCGGCATCACCTTGACGAACTTGGTGCGGAAGCCCGCCCAGTCGTCGAGGATCTGCTTAGCCTTCGGCGAGCCGGTGTACTTGAGATGGTTGGTGAGGAGTTGGCTGAGCCGCTCCTCGTCGTGGCCCGACATGTCGGCGAGGATGTCGACCCGGCCCTTGGTCTCCAGGTCGCCGTCCTGGTGGAAGCGACGCATGATGTCGTCCTCCTCCTCGACGGGCTCCAGATCGACCATCGACAGGTTGCAGCGGTCGCGGAACGAGCCGTCCTCGTCGAGCACGTAGGCGAGGCCGCCGGACATGCCCGCCGCGAAGTTGCGGCCGGTGACGCCGATGGAGACCACGACGCCGCCGGTCATGTACTCGCAGCCATGGTCGCCCATGCCCTCGACCACCGCGATGGCGCCCGAGTTGCGCACGGCGAAGCGCTCGCCCGCGGCGCCGCGGATGTAGCACTCGCCCGCGATGGCGCCGTAGAGCACGGTGTTGCCGGCCATGATCGTGCGGGCGGGGGGCGCCTTCAGCGCCTCGCTCGGACGGATGATCAGCTTGCCGCCCGACAGGCCCTTGCCGACATAGTCGTTACCGTGGCCGGTCAGATCGAAGGTCACGCCTGCGGCGAGCCACGCGCCGAAACTCTGGCCGGCGGTGCCGGAGAGCTTCACCACGATGGTGTCGTCGGCCAAGCCGTCATGGCCGTGTGCCTTGGCGACCGCGCCCGAGAGCATGGCGCCCGCCGCGCGATCCGAGTTGCGGATCACGTCGGTCAGCGTCACGGCCTCGCCGCTCGCGATCGCCTGCTCGGCGCCCGCAATCAGGCGGCGGTCCAGCACCGTGTCGATCGGGTGGCTCTGCTTCTCGACATGGCGGATCGCCACCTCCGGCCCGACATCGGGACGGTGGAACAGCTTCGAGAAGTCGAGTCCGCGCGCTTTCCAGTGCTCGATGGCGTCGCGCTTGTCCAAGAGGTCGGAACGGCCGATCAGGTCTTCAAGCTTGGCAAAGCCCATCGTGGCCATCAGCTCCCGCAGCTCCTCGGCCACGAAGAAGAAGTAGTTGACGACGTGCTCCGGCGTTCCCTTGAAGCGCTTGCGCAGCACCGGGTCCTGGGTGGCGACCCCCACAGGGCAGGTGTTGAGATGGCACTTGCGCATCATGATGCAGCCGGCCGCGATCAGGGGCGCGGTCGAGAAGCCGATCTGGTCGGCGCCGAGCAACACGGCGATCATCACGTCCTTGCCGGTGCGGATGCCGCCGTCGGCCTGGAGCGCCACGCGACCGCGCAGGCCGTTGAGCACCAGCGTCTGCTGGGTCTCGGCCAGGCCCGTCTCCCACGGGCCGCCCGCATGCTTGATCGAGGTCAGCGGGGCCGCGCCCGTGCCGCCGTCGAAGCCGGAGATCGTGATGTGGTCGGCGCGCGCCTTGGCGACGCCCGCCGCGACGGTGCCGACGCCGACCTCGGAGACGAGCTTGACCGAGATGTCGGCGGCCGGGTTCACGTTCTTCAGATCGAAGATCAGCTGCGCGAGGTCTTCGATCGAGTAGATGTCGTGGTGCGGCGGCGGCGAGATCAGGCCGACGCCCGGCGTGGCATAGCGGACCTTGGCGATCTTGGCGTCGACCTTGTGGCCGGGCAGCTGGCCGCCCTCGCCGGGCTTGGCGCCCTGGGCCACCTTGATCTGGATCATGTCGCCGTTGACGAGGTACTCGGTCGTCACGCCGAAGCGGCCCGAGGCCACCTGCTTGATCGCCGAGCGGCGCGAGCGCCCGTCCGGCCCGGTGACGAACCGGCGCGGCTCCTCGCCGCCCTCGCCCGAATTCGAGCGGCCGCCGAACGAGTTCATGGCGATGGCCAGCGTCTCGTGCGCCTCCTTCGAGATCGAGCCGTAGGACATCGCCCCGGTGGCGAACCGCTTCACGATCTCGACCGCCGGCTCGACCGCCGAAATGTCGATCGGCGCGCGACCGAGATCGGCGGCGGTCTTGATCCGGAACAGGCCGCGCAGGGTCTTGAGGTGGTTCTCCTGCTCGTTCACCAGCCGGGCGTATTCGCGGTAGCGCTCGGGCGCGCCGAGGCGCACCGCGTGCTGGAGCGTGGCCACGGTGTCGGGCGTCCAGGTGTGCGTCTCGCCGCGCAGGCGATAGGCGTACTCGCCGCCGACATCGAGCGCGGTGCGGTAGATCGGAGCGTCGCCGAAGGCGTCGCGGTGTCGCTCCGCCGTCTCGCGAGCGACCTCGGCCATGCCGATGCCGCCGATGGTGGTGGCGGTGCCGAAGAAGTCGCGGGCGACGAAGTCGGCGTTGAGGCCGATCGCGTCGAAGATCTGCGCGCCGCAATAGGACTGGTAGGTCGAGATGCCCATCTTGGACATCACCTTGAGCAGGCCCTTATCGATCGACTTGATGTAGCGGTAGACGATCTCGTCGTCGGTCAGGTCCGGCGGGAACTCGCCCTTCATCGCGATCAGCGTCTCGAAGGCGAGGTAGGGGTTCACGGCCTCGGCGCCGTAGCCGGCGAGGCAGGCGAAGTGATGCACCTCGCGCGGCTCGCCCGACTCGACCACGAGGCCGACCGAGGTGCGAAGCCCCTTGCGGATCAGGTAGTTGTGGACCGCCGCGGTCGCGAGCAAAGCCGGGATCGGGATGCGGTCCGGCCCGACCGCGCGGTCCGACAGGATGATGATGTTGTAGCCGCCGCGCACGGCGACCTCGGCCCGGTCGCACAGGCGATCGAGCGCGCCCTCCATCGCCGTCGCGCCGGCTTCCGCCGCGTAGGTGATGTCGAGGGTGCGGGTGTCGAAGCGGTCCTCGAAATGCGAGATCGAGCGGATCTTTTCGAGGTCGCCGTTCGTCAGGATCGGCTGACGCACTTCGAGCCGCTTGCGGCGCGAGGCCCCTTCCATATCCAAGAGGTTCGGGCGCGGGCCGATGAACGAGACGAGGCTCATCACGGCCTCCTCGCGGATCGGGTCGATCGGCGGGTTGGTGACCTGCGCGAAGTTCTGCTTGAAGTAGGTGTAGAGGAGCTTGGGCTTGTCGGAGAGCGCCGAGAGCGGCGTGTCCGAGCCCATCGAGCCGACGGCCTCCTGGCCGGTCACAGCCATGGGGGCCATGAGCAGCTTGAGGTCTTCCTGCGTGTAGCCGAAGGCCTGCTGGCGATCGAGCAGCGCCACGTCGGTGCGGGACGCCCGCGGCTGGATCGGGTGCAGCTCCTCCAGCACGATCTGGGTGTTCTTCACCCACTCGGCATAGGGGTGCGCACCGGCCAGCTCGCCCTTGATCTCCTCGTCGGAGACGATGCGGCCCTTCTCCAGATCGATCAGCAGCATCCGGCCCGGCTGGAGACGCCAGGACTGGACGATCTTCTCGTCCGGGATCGGCAGCACGCCCATCTCGGAGGCGAGCACGACGAGGCCGTCGTCGGTGACGATGTAGCGGGCCGGACGCAGGCCGTTGCGGTCGAGGGTGGCGCCGATCTGGCGGCCGTCGGTGAAGGCGACGGCGGCCGGGCCGTCCCACGGCTCCATCAGGGCGGCGTGGTACTCGTAGAAGGCGCGCCGCTCCTCGCTCATGAGCGGGTTGCCGGCCCACGCCTCGGGGATGAGCATCATCATCGCATGCGCCAGCGAGTAGCCGCCGGCCACGAGGAATTCGAGCGCGTTGTCGAAGCAGGCGGTGTCGGACTGACCCTCATAGGAGATCGGCCAGATCTTCGAGATGTCGTTGCCGAACAGCTCCGAATCGACGCTCGCCTGACGCGCGGCCATCCAGTTGACGTTGCCGCGCAGCGTGTTGATCTCGCCGTTATGCGCGACCAACCGGTAGGGGTGCGACAGGCGCCAGGTCGGGAAGGTGTTGGTGGCGAAGCGCTGGTGCACGAGGGCCAGCGCCGAGACGAAGCGCTCGTCCTTCAGGTCGAGATAGTAGTGGCCGAGCTGGTGCACGAGCACCATGCCCTTGTAGACCACGGTCCGGCTCGACACCGAGACGGGGTAGAACTCCATCAGCCGCTTGTCGTCGTGGCTGTAGACCTTCCCCGAGATCACCTTGCGGGCGATGTAGACGCGCCGCTCGAAGGCGTCCTGATCGGTGATGCTGGCTGGGCAGCCGATGAAGAGCTGCCGGTGATGCGGCTCGGTCTCCTTCACGGCCTTGCCGAGATCGGTCGAGTCGACCGGCACGTCGCGCCAGCCGAGCAGCGGCAGGCCCTCGTCGGCCAGCGTCTTCTCGACGATCCCCTCGATGATCGCGCGGGCGTCAACCGCCTGCGGCATGAAGAACTGGCCGATGGCGTAGCCGCCGGCGGGGGGCAGCTCGAAGCCGAGGCGCGAGCATTCCTCGGCGAAGAAGCCGTGCGGGATCTGGGTGAGGATGCCGCAGCCGTCGCCCATGGTCGGGTCGGCGCCGACCGCCCCGCGATGGTCGATGTTCTCGAGGATCTTGAGGCCCTGCTGGACGATGGCGTGGCTGCGCCGGTCGTGCATGTCGGCGACGAAGCCGACGCCGCAGGCATCGCGCTCCTGGGCCGGATCGTAGGCGCCCTGCGCCATCGGCAGGGCGGGATCGCGCACGATCAGCGGCGCGGGGCCGGCCCGCGACGGAGCCGGAGCCTCGTGTTCGACCACCGACAGTTCAGACGAAATTCCGCTCATCGTCCGCCAATCTCCGACCCTGCCCGCATGCGAGCATGTTTCGTGCCCGAACACCAACGGTGCCTGGGCCGCGCGCGACTTTCAGCCGATCGGTCCTGTCGGGGTCTTCCTGCCGGAATCGCCCGCGAGACCCGCGGGCTGCAGCGTCCGGCTTCGCTCAGCCGTCGCTCGCCCGGATCGCCTTGACGGTCGCCGGTTTGTCAGCTCGTTCGGACGTCACGTCGATCACGTGAGGAATCCCCAAAGCCCGCCCGGCGGCCAGCGCGACAAATGGGACAGTGTTGCTGTCCTATAGGGGACGTTGCCAGATTTTAGGGTTTCCAGCAAGGGGCGCGGAGCCGCAGGCGCAGGGCTTTCAACCATGTGCCGAAGCATGCCCCCAATTCGCCCGACGCGACCCTCCGCCGCGCGCCGCAATCAGCCGGTGCGCGGGCCGGCGGCTTCGCAATCTCGCCCCATTCGAAGGCTTCAACCCTACGGGCCGACACGGAGGGAATGCGGGGAAGCGCGACCGCCCGTGACGCCGGGAGACCCGCGGAGAACAGCGGGCTCCCGGATACCCGTTCATACCCGTTTCGATCCAGCGAGGTCCGCATGGCTCCGAGCCGTCCCGTCTCCGGTCGTGCCGTGACGATGCTGCGCCATGTGGGCGCCGCCGCTCTCCTGATGGGCGCCAGCCTGCAAGGGGCCGCCGCGCAGGGCTATTCCTGGGGCTACGGCCCGGAGGAGGTCTACGGTGCGCCGCGGGCGGTCTACCGGGCCGAGCCGGCCCTGTCGCCGCGCTCGGTCGCCTACAGCCTTCAGGATCGTGGCTTCACCGAGATCGGCCGTCCGCGCTTCGACGGGCGGGCCTACGTGGTCGAGGCCACCGGTCCGCGCGGCGCGCGGCTGCGTCTCGTGGTGGATGCCCGCGACGGCGCCGTGATCGGCCGCGAAGTGGTCGGCGAGCCCTACTTCCCGACCGCGATCCGCCCGCGCCCGGTGACGCCGGGCTACGGTTGGACCGAGGAGGACGACCGGCCCCGCCGCTTCCGCGAAGCCGAGCGGCTGGTGCCGCCCGCCGACATCCCCTCCGCCGTACCCGCCCCCACCTATCGCGGTCCCGCCCTGGACGATGGCCGCGTGCGCGCGGCGCCCTCGCGCCCCGCCCTGCCGCGCCAGGAAGCCAATGCCGGGATCGCGCCGCCGATCGCGCCGGAGGCCAATCCCTACGGCGTCAATCCCGACGCGGCCGCCCGGCCGGACGCCGCGCGCCGCGCCGTGAAGGCGCCCCCGCCGGCCAAGCCCCCGGTCGCCCGCGTTGCGCCGCCCGCCCCCGCGCCGAGCCTGCGCCCTGCCGAGGCAGCCGCGCCTGCGGCGAAGGCCGAGGAGAAGCCTGTGGAGATCGCGCCCGCGAAGAGTGCGGAGCCGGCCGAGACCGCCAATTCGGTGAAAACCGCCGAATCTGCCCCGGCGCTGGCACCCGCACCGAAGGATCGCACGTGGCAGGACCCGCCCGCCGACCGCAAGCCGGTCCGCGTCATCGGCGGGGCGACGATCGTCCCCGGCGGTACGGGCGAGGCTGGCGCGAACTGATCAGCCCGCTTCGCCGGCCAAGACCAAACGCTCGCGGCCGGAGAACACCGTGAGGGTGTCGGAGCGGGCGATGGCGCAGAGAGTCAGTCCGTGACAGCGCGCACGCTCGATGGCGAGCGAGGTCGGCGCCGAGATCGCCACCAGCACCGAGGCGCCGAGCACCGCGGCCTTTTCGGCCATCTCGAACGAGCAGCGGCTGGTGATGACGAGAAAGCCCTCGTCCGGCCGCACGCCGTCCCGCATCAGCGCGCCGATCAGCTTGTCCAGCGCGTTGTGGCGGCCGACATCCTCGCGGACCGCGAACAGCGTGCCGTCGAGCCGGGCCCAGCCGGCGGCGTGAACCGCGCGGGTCTCACGGTTGAGCGTCTGGAGGTCGAAGAGCGCATCGAGCGCCGCCTGGATCGCCGAGAGCGAGACGCGCGGCCCGCTCGACGCGCCGTCCTCCCGTGCCTTCGCCATGGGCAGGGCGGCGAGGTCGTCGATGCCGCAGACGCCGCAGCCGGTGCGGCCGGAGATGGCGCGCTTTCGGGCAAGATGCTCGCGCAGCCGCCCCGGGGCGAGATCGACGAGGAGCCGCAGGCCCCCCTCCCCGTCCTCGACCGAGACGCCGCGAATCTCGTCCGCAGACTCGACCACGCTCTCGGTCAGGCTGAAGCCGTAGGCGAAATCGGTGAGGTCGCCCGGCGTCAGCATCATGACGGCGTAGGGCACGCTGCCGTAGACGACGTTGACCGGAGTCTCGACGGCGAGCGCCCGCGAATCGGCCTTCGGCTCGGGGGAATCGTAGGCCACGACCAGCGTTCCGACCCGAACCGAGACGGGTGGAAGGCCCGACACGATGCCCGTTCCGCCCTGCCCCATCGTCGCACCTTCAGATCCCGCCGGATGTCACCCCGGTCCCATTGACCCGCGTCCAACCGACGCGAAGCGACGCCGTTGCGGTTGCGGTTTTACGATCAGTATGGTTCTACGTCGCGACCGCCCGTCCGGCAGCGCCAGACCAAGCCGAACAACCGGCATGGCACGCCAGGGTCGGGCCGCCCACCGGATTTGCGATCAGGCTTCGCGAATTCAAGGGCTAAGAACTCAACAGGCACTTCGGGGAGCCAGGCGGGGAACATGCGGAAGACGCAGGCGCAACATTGGTCACTGAGAGGGGCCGCCGCTCTCGGCGCCCTCCTCGTCCCGTCTTCCATCGCGCTGGCGGCCGGCATCGGCCAGCCCGAGCCGTGGCAGATGGACCGTCAGGTGGCGGTGACGGCGGAGGCCCACGACCTCCACATCTTCGAGAACTGGCTGCACTGGCTCGCGTTCGGCATTTCGCTGTTCGTGCTGGCACTGATCGTCTACGTGATCTTCAAGTTCAACGAGAAGTCGAACCCGACGCCGTCGCGGACGACTCACAATACGATGATCGAGGTGGCCTGGACCATCATCCCGGTCCTGATCCTCGTGGCCGTCGCGATCCCGTCGTTCCGGACGCTGCGCACCCAGCTCTCCGACCCGAAGGCCGACGTGCTGGTCAAGGTGATCGGCCATGCGTGGTACTGGTCCTACGAGTATCCGACGAGCGAGGGCGACAAGGGCGGCTTCACGTTCGACGCCAACCTCGATGACGAGAAGCAGCCGAAGCTGCTCGCCACCGACAACGACATGGTCGTGCCGGTCGGCAAGATCGTGAAGGTGCAGGTCACCTCCGGCGACGTGATCCACTCCTGGGCGATGCCGTCCTTCGGCGGCAAGATCGACGCGATCCCCGGCCGCCTGAACCAGTGGTGGTTCCGCGCCGACCGCGAGGGCACCTATCACGGCCAATGCTCCGAGCTGTGCGGCGCCCGCCACGCCTACATGCCGATCACCGTGCGCGTGGTCTCCGAGCAGGCCTACGCCGAGTGGCTCACCGAGGCGAAGACCAAGTACGCCGCCATCGACAACGGCTCGCGCCTCGCGGACGCCCGCTGACGCTTTCGTCGGGCCGGGGCAAAGCTCCGGCCGAAACCTGAATTCGCCAGAGGCGACAGAGATCTGAGCAAGGCATAGAGATGGCCACAGCCGCAGCACATGCCGGGCACGACGCCCACGACGACCACAAGCCCTCGTTCTTCTCCCGGTGGTTCCTCTCCACGAACCACAAGGACATCGGCACGCTTTACCTCGTGTTCGCCTTCATGGCCGGCACGATCGGCGCGTTCCTCTCCTTCGGCATCCGCATGGAGATGGAAGAGCCGGGGCTCCAGTACTTCTCCAACCCGGCCACCTACAACGTGTTCGTGACCGGCCACGGCCTCATCATGGTGTTCTTCATGGTGATGCCCGCCCTCATCGGCGGCTTCGGCAACTGGTTCGTCCCGCTGATGATCGGCGCGCCGGACATGGCCTTCCCGCGGATGAACAACATCTCGTTCTGGCTCACCGTGTCGGGCTTCGCCTGCCTCGTCTGCTCGCTGTTCGTCGAGGGCTCGCCCGGTGCGTCCGGTGCCGGCACCGGCTGGACCGTCTACCCGCCGCTGTCCTCCTCGGCCGGTCACCCCGGTCCGGCGGTCGACTTCGCGATCTTCTCGCTCCACCTCGCCGGTGCGGGCTCGATCCTCGGCGCGATCAACTTCATCACCACCATCCTGAACATGCGCGCGCCCGGCATGACGCTGCACAAGATGCCGCTGTTCGCCTGGGCCGAGCTGGTCACCGCCTTCCTGCTGCTCCTGTCGCTCCCGGTTCTCGCCGGCGCGATCACGATGCTGCTGACCGATCGTAACTTCGGCACGACGTTCTTCGACCCGGCCGGCGGCGGCGACCCGGTGCTGTACCAGCACCTGTTCTGGTTCTTCGGTCACCCCGAGGTGTACGTGATGATCCTGCCGGCCTTCGGCATCGTCTCGCACATCATCGCCACCTTCTCGCGCAAGCCCGTCTTCGGCTACCTCGCCATGGCCTACGCCATGGTCGCCATCGGCGTCGTCGGCTTCGTCGTGTGGGCCCACCACATGTACACCGTCGGCCTGTCGCTCCAGACGCAGTCCTACTTCGTATTCGCCACGATGGTGATCGCGGTCCCGACCGGCGTGAAGATCTTCTCGTGGATCGCGACCATGTGGGGCGGCTCGATCCGCTTCACCGCCGCGATGCACTGGGCGGTCGGCTTCATCTTCCTGTTCACGGTCGGCGGCGTCACCGGCGTCGTGCTCGCGAACTCGGCGGTCGATAAGTACCTGCACGACACCTACTACGTGGTCGCGCACTTCCACTACGTGCTCTCGCTCGGCGCCGTGTTCATCATCTTCGCCGGTGTCTACTACTGGTTCCCGAAGATGACCGGCCACATCATCCCCGAGTGGGCGGGCAAGCTGCACTTCTGGCTGGCCTTCGTCGGTGCGAACATCCTGTTCTTCCCGATGCACTTCCTCGGCCTCGCCGGCATGCCGCGTCGCTACGCCGACTACCCGGAGGCCTTCGCCGGCTGGCACAAGGTCGCAACGCTCGGCGGTCACGTCTTCGCGCTGGGCATGGTGGTCTTCGTGATCGGCATCGTGCTCGCCTTCCGCTCCAAGACCCGCGCCGCGGACAATCCGTGGGGCGAGGGTGCCACCACCCTGGAGTGGACGCTGTCGTCGCCTCCGCCCTTCCACCAGTTCGAGACGCTCCCCAAGATCGTCGACGAGCCGGCCCACTAAAACGAGACGCGAGGACCGCCCCGGCGGTCCTCGCCCTTTCCCCGAAGCCTTCGTCATCACCGAAGGCCTCCGGCAAAGGGCGGCGATCCAAAAAATCTCCCTCCCCGCCTCCATCCAAGCGTCAGAACACGGTTTTCATGACGACCCTGTCGAACAGCGTCACCGCCGACACCCATTCCTTCGCCCCCGCCGTGGGCGGCGAGGTGCGCGACTTCTTCGCGCTGCTGAAGCCGCGGGTGATGGTGCTCGTCATCTTCACCGCGCTCGTCGGCATGGTGGTGTCGGATGCCACCGTGAACCCGGTGATCGCGGCGATCTCGCTCTTGATGATCGCGGTCGGCGCGGGCGCTTCGGGCTGCCTCAACATGTGGTGGGACGCCGACATCGACGCCTTGATGACCCGCACCGCCAAGCGGCCGATCCCCGACGGGCGCATCCGCCCCGACGAGGCCCTGTCCTTCGGCATCGTGCTCTCGGTCGGCTCGGTGCTGATCCTCGGGCTCGCCTCGAACTGGCTCGCCGCGGGGCTTCTCGCCTTCACCATCGTCTTCTACGCCGTGATCTACTCGATGTGGCTGAAGCGGGCGACGGCGCAGAACATCGTCATCGGCGGCGCCGCTGGGGCGCTTCCCCCAGTGGTCGGCCAGGCCGCGGTGACCGGTCATGTCGGCATCGAGTCGCTGATCCTGTTCGCGATCATCTTCATCTGGACGCCGCCGCATTTCTGGGCGCTGGCGCTCGTGAAAAGCGGCGAATACGCCAAGGCCGGCATCCCGATGATGCCGAACGTCGCCGGCCCGGATTCCACCCGCCGCCAGATCGTCTGGTACACCCTGCTGCTCGCCCCGCTCGGCCTCGCGCCGGTGTTCTTCGGCTTCGGCGGTTGGCTCTACGCGCTGGTGGGCGTGCTCGGCGGCCTCGGCATGCTGGCCGGCGCCGTGCAGGTGTTTCGCCTGCGCCAAGGCGAGTCCGAGCGCAAGGCCGCGATGGGCCTGTTCGCCTTCTCGATCCTCTACCTGTTCCTGCTGTTCTCGGCGCTGCTCGCCGAGCAGGGGCTCGGCCTCTACCGCGCGGTCCTGGTCTGAGGCCCGGCATGAGCGATCTCCCCGACGGCATCCGCCCGCTGACGCCCGAAGAGGCCCAGACCCGCCGCAAGCGCTCGCTCGCCATCGCGCTGACGCTCGGCGCCCTGGTGATCCTGTTCTTCGTGCTGACGATCGCCAAGCTCGGACCGCAGGTCCTGCAGCGGCCGCTCTAGGGACGAGGCGATGTTGCAAGGCAGCGACAGGCAGAATCAGGCGGCCCGCGGCGTGCGTCGCACCGTGGCGGCCTGCGCGGGCATGGTGCTCGCCATGGGCGGCCTCGCGCTCGCCTCGGCGCCGCTCTACGACATGTTCTGCAAGGCGACCGGCTTCAACGGCACGCCGCTCGTTGGCAGCGCCCCCGCGGTCACCGACGGCGAGGCGCTCGCACCCGTGACCGTCCGCTTCGACACCAACGTGTCGAAGACTCTTTCGTGGCGCTTCCGGCCCGAGCAGGCGAGCGTGGAGGCGGTGCCGGGCCGGACCGCGACCGTGTTCTTCAAGGTGACGAACACGGGGACGGAGCCCGCCAAGGGCATCGCCGTGTTCAACGTGCAGCCCGACCTGATGGGCCCGTACTTCGTCAAGGTGCAGTGCTTCTGCTTCGACGAGCATACGCTGCAGCCGGGTGAGTCGGCGGAGTTCCCGCTGGTGTTCTACGTCGATCCGGCCCTGCGCAAGGATCCGGACATCGGCACGCTGCCTGAGATGACCCTGTCCTACACCTACTTCCCGTCGCGGAACGGGGCGCCGGTGGCGGAGGTGGCGAAGCCGACCAAGACCACGAATTTCTGAGGCCCCAAGCGTGACAAGGGCGCGGGGCCCGCAGTAGAGCTTCACCGGGATCGGGCTTCAGGCACGATCCTCAACAAGGCAAGAGAAGGCCCGGCCGTCGATGCGGCGACGGGTAGGGCGAAGGGAGACCAGTTGCGATGGCCGGGGCGCACGCCAAGAATCACGACTACCACATCATCAACCCGAGCCCGTGGCCCCTTCTCGGTGCGTTCTCCGGGTTCCTGATGGCCTTCGGCGCCGTCTTCTGGATGAAGGGCCTCTCCGCCGGCGGCCTCGCCATCGGCCCCTACGTGTTCGGCGCCGGCACGCTCGGCGTGCTCTACACCATGCTGTCGTGGTGGAAGGACGTCACCCACGAGGCGAATTCCGGCGACCACACCCGCGTCGTCCAGCTCCATCACCGCTACGGCATGATCATGTTCATCGCCTCCGAGGTGATGTTCTTCGTGGCGTGGTTCTGGGCCTATTTCGAGGCCGCGCTCTACACCGCCGACCCGATCCAGGCGACCCGCGTCGAGTTCACCGGGGGCCTCTGGCCGCCCAAGGGCATCGAGTCGTTCGACCCCTGGCACCTGCCGCTGCTCAACACGCTGATCCTGCTCACCTCCGGCACCACCGTGACCTGGGCCCACCATGCCCTGCTGCACGGCGACCGCAAGGGCCTGAAGTACGGCCTGTGGCTGACGATCATCCTCGGCGTGCTGTTCACCGCCTGCCAGGCCTACGAGTACGCCCACGCCCATTTCGGCTTCTCGGGCTCGATCTACTCGGCGACCTTCTTCATGGCGACGGGCTTCCACGGCGCCCACGTCATCATCGGCACGATCTTCCTCGCCGTCTGCCTGCTGCGCACTTACCAGGGTGACTTCACCCCCAAGCAGCACCTCGGCTTCGAGTTCGCCGCTTGGTACTGGCACTTCGTCGATGTGGTGTGGCTGTTCCTGTTCGCCGCCATCTACGTCTGGGGCGCGGGCGCCTCGGCCCACTGAGGCCCGGCATCCTTCGCCGCCCTGCGTGGGCGGCAACCCCGAAGGGCGGCGCGAGCCGCCCTTTTTTGCGTGCGCTCCCCGCGCCGGGGCGGCATACCCGGCCGACGCCAGGATCTCGAGCCCGTGAACCGAACCGTGACCACCCCCTCCCCGATCACGACCGGCCTGCGCGGGCGTTGCCCGGCCTGCGGCGAGGGACACCTGTTCCGCGGCTTCCTCGCGGTCCGCCCGGCCTGCGAAATCTGCGGCCAGGACTTTTCGCGCTTCGATTCCGCCGACGGCCCGGCCTTCTTCGTGATGTCGATCACCGGCTTCGTCGTGGCCGGCACCGCCCTGTGGCTGGAATTCGCCTACGAGCCGCCGATCTGGGTCCACGCCCTCGTCGCCGGCACCCTCGCGGTGGGCCTGAGCCTGGGGCTGGTGCGACCGCTCAAGGGCGTGCTGACCGCCGTCCAATTCGCCAACAAGGCCGAGCAGGGACGTTTCCGCTCGTGACCGCGACCGCCGCCGACCGTTCCGCGCGCCTGCGCAGCCTGATCGCCCCCGGCATCGCGGCGCTGGTCTGCCTCGCGATCCTGCTCGGCCTCGGATTCTGGCAGCTCGCCCGCAAGGGGGAGAAGGAGGCGTTGATCGCCCGCATCATCGAGCGCTCCCGCGCTGCGCCGCCGGCCGCGCCCCCGGCGTTCGATGCCTGGAATCCGACCGCCGACGAGTTCCGCCGGGTGCGGGCGACCGGCACCTTCCTCCACGACAAGGAGGCGCTGGTCCACGGTCTCGCGCCCGGCGAGCCCGGCCGCGCGCTCCAGGGGTTCTACGTGCTGACCCCGCTCAAGCGCGACGACGGCAGCCTCATCCTGGTCAACCGCGGGCTCGTGCCGACCGAGCTGAAGGACGTCAAGAGCCGCACCGCCGGACAGGTCGCGGGGAAGACGAGCGTGACCGGCATGCTGCGCGGCAGCGAGGTCCGCACGCTGTTCGTGCCGGAATCCGACCCCGCCCGCGACCAGTGGTACACCCGCGACATCGCGGCGATCGCGGCCGCCCGAGGGCTGAGCAACGTCGCCCCCTACCTGATCGAGGCAGACGCGACCGAAAACCCCGGCGGCTGGCCCCGCGGCGGGAACCTGCGGGTCGATCTGCCCAACAACCACCTGCAATACGCGTTCACGTGGTTCGGCATCGCCGCCTGCCTCGTCGGCGTGTTTTCCGTCTTCGCGTGGCGGCGCGTGCACGATCCGGTGGAGCCCGAAGCGCCTTGAGCGCGTTGGCCCGCGGCCTGCTTCACGAAAGGCAGGCCGCGCCGGGTTCGGCGCCGGAAGCACGGAGCGCCCCCGCGATGCGCACAGCCGTTGTCCTGATCACACTGGCGCTCGCCGCCCTCTCGCCCGCTCGGGCCGACGACACGTCGCAGAAGGCTGCCCGCGCCACCATCGAGCGCCAGATCGAGGCGTTCCGCCGGAACGATTCGGGCGCAGCTTTCGCCGAGGCCGCGCCGCAGATCCGCAACCTGTTCCCCTCCCCCGACACCTTCATCGCCATGGTGGAGAAGGGCTACGCTCCGGTGCTGCGCCCGCGCAGCTACCGTTTCGAGACCGCCGAGGAGACGGCCGACGACGAGATCGCGCAGGGCGTGAGCCTACAGGACGAGGCCGGCATCGACTGGGTCGCGCTCTACACGCTTCAGCGGCAGGTAGACGGCCAGTGGCGCATCACCGGCTGCCAGTTGAAGAAGGCGCCGGGCGACGCCGCCTGACGCCCGGCGCGGGCTCGCCCTCTACACGCCAATCGGGGATGATCCTTTCATCGCCGATCGCCCCCGCGACTGCGGGGCGGCGGTCGTCCGCCGGACGCGCGGAACAGGAGCATCGGTCCTGTTCCGCGCAACCAGGCATCATTCGTACGAGCGGGGCCGGACGCGCTTGTAATGCAGGCCGTCGGCGGTGGTGTAGATATCGACCGTCGCCAGCGTCTTCTGCAGGTCCTCGCGGGCGTGCTCGAACGAGAAGCGCTGGGCGCGCTTCAGGGCGCCGGCGCTGATGCGCTCCCACAGCGCCTCGTCCTGATAGAGTCGCAGCACCTGCTCGGCCCAGACCCGCGGCTCGTCGGCCACGAGGCAGTCGAGCGAGTCCGACAAGCCGGTGCCCTCGATGGCGATCGGCGAGAACACGCCGGCCAGCCCGTAGGACAGGCTCTCCAGCACCTTGCCCTTGATGCCCGCGCCCGAGCGCAGGGGCGCGACGAAGACGCGGGTCGAGGTCAGGACCGCCTCGAGGTCCGGCACGTAGCCGTGCACCTTCACGCTGTCGGAGGCGAAATCCATCACCTCCTTGGTCGGGTTGCTGCCGACGATGTGGAACACGATCGACGGGTCGCGCGCCAGCAGTTCGGGCATCACTTCCGCCACGAAGAAGCGCGCCGCCTCGATGTTGGGCGGATGGCCGAATCCGCCGAGGAACAGGATGTCCTTGGTCTGGTCAAAGCGCGGCTTGATGTCGTCGCGCACGTCGATGACCCACGGCACCCGCCCGAGCTTGGCCGCCGGAAGGTGGCTCTCCAGCACCGTCAGCTCGACGTCGGAATAGCTCAGCGTCAGGTCGGCCTCGGCGATCATCTCCAACTCGCGGCGCTTGGTCTCCAGCGCGCCCTCGATGCTGTAGTTCGGCTCCTGCGCCTTGGCCGCCCGCATCTCCCGGAGGAAGTGCAGGTCGGCGAGGTTGAGGATCACCTTGATGCTGCGCGAGTGCTCGCGGATCAGCGAGATGACGCTGCCGAAGGTGTAGTAGCGTGTCACGTAGACGAGATCGAACTCGCCGATGCGGTCGCGGATGAAGGCCGAGATGTCGGTGACGAACGGCGCGTAGAGGCACTCGACGCCGATCTTCTGCAGCGCCCGCGTGTGCCGGTCCATGAAGGCGAGGTTGAGCGGCAGGAAGGTGACCTTCATGCCCAGACTCTGAAAAAGCCGGATCTCTTGGAAGGCGGCGTAGCTGCCCGCGTCGTTGTCGACCATCGGGTAGTGGTTGTCGATCACCAGCAGCCGCTGGCGGACGTTGCGATCCTTCTCGCGATCGACGTTGACGCCCTCGCGGCCGTGATCCTTGAACAGGTTGACCCACTTCTTCTTGAACTTGGGTCGGTTGACCTCCTGATACTTCTTCATGCCCGACGAGACGTCGGTGCCCGACGACTGGCCCTCGTAATGCACCACGACCGAACTCGGCACGTAGAGCACCCGCTTGCCGGCGTGGCGCACCTTCATCGCCAGGTCGGTGTCCTCGAAGTAGCCGGGGATGAACTCGCGGCTGAAGGAGCCGATCTCGCGCAGGAACTCTGTCTCGATCAGCAGGGCGGCGCCGGAGACGTAGTCGGCCTGACGCAGGTAGTTGAACTTCGGGTCGTTGTTGTTCTGGTTGCGGCCGTAGTTCCACGGGTTGCCGGTGCCCCAGACGACGCCGCCGGCTTCCTGCAACGTGCCGTTGGGGTAGATCAGCTTGGATCCGACGAGGCCGACGTCGTTGAAGTCCTCGTGGGCGTGGATCAGCTCGTCGAGCCAGTTGGCAGTGACCTCGGTGTCGTTGTTGAGAAACACCGTGTAGCGGCCCCGCGCGGCGGCCGCGCCGCGGTTGCAGCTCTCGACGAAGCCCTTGGCGGTCGGGTTGCGCAGGCAGGTGATGCCGGAGACGGTCTCGCCGATCCGGACGGTGTCGTCGCTCGAGCCGTCGTCGACGACGATCACCTCGAAGCTGTAGGCCGTGTAGGCGAACAGCAGCGACGACAGGCAGAGGTAGGTCACCTCGAACTTGTTGTGCAGCGGGATGACGATGCTGACGTCCGGCGTCTCGACCGCGGGGAAGGCGAGCGGCCGATAGCTCGCCCGCTTGCGGATGCCGTCGAGCAGCGTCTCCTGCAGGGCGTACAGGTTCGGGATGCGCTCCGCGTCGCGTGGGCTCCGGTGCCAGTTGCGGTACGACTTGAGGTGATAGGCGGCGAGCGCCGACAAGGTCGCGTCGAAGGGCTTCTTGGCGTAGGTCTGCAACGCCTCCCAGGGGGTCATCTGGAAGTCGAGCGACACCGTCGTGTGGTGCAGCACCGTGTCGTCGTCGGCGTCGCGGATCGAGACGACGTGATACTGCCCGTCGAAATGCCTGCGGTCGATCTTGATGTTGTGGCTGACCTGATCGGCCCCCAGCAGCAGCTCGACCTGGCCGATCGGGTCGTCATCGACGTAGACGCCGAGCCGGACATAGGCGTGGTTGGCCGAACTGCGCGAGACCGAAACGGCGACCTGATCGAAGTTGACCCGGAACTCGTTGATCCTGAAGTCGAACCCGTAAGAGATCGCGTTCTTGATGACGTGCTCGTGCGGGCCGATCACGATGACGATGTCGTTGGTGCCCTTGCGGCCCTCGAAGGCGACGAGCGGCAGCTTTACCCGGTAGGCCAGCATCTGGGCCGGGCCGTCCTCGCGGGTGAGGCGGAGGAACTCGCTCGACAGGACGATCGGCTCGTCCGTCTCCACCGCCAGCGCCGGCTTGGCGAAGAAAAAGTAGCTGTTGTTCTGGCTGGTGCTGGCCCCCTTCTCGATCAGGACCCGCAGGCGGTTCGCGTTGCCCGGGACGTCGAGACGGGTCGTGAGCGGCTGATAATCCCCGATCCGGGTGCCGCCCTTGCGGACGGTGGCGACGTCGTGGACCTGCCGATGCACGACCTGTCCCTCGGGATCGAGGAACTGGAAGACGAAGCAGGCGTCGCAGCGATGGGTCGCCACCAGGGTGGAGAACAGGTAGGTCCGGCCCGGCTCGACCGCGAGATCCTCGCCGTCGAGCGGGTCGAACAGCCGCGCCACGGCCCCCGCGGGCCGGTCGTCGCCGGTGTCGTTCTCGGTGAAGATGAAGTAGGTGTCGCTGCCCGCAAGCGTCCAGTTGCGCACGTTCTTGCCGATGCGCGCGCCCGTCGGCGTCTCGACGAGGCGCCAGATCAGGCCCTTGTCGGAGGTGACGATGTGGTTGACGATCCGCCGGTCGAGGGCGCGCCGGCTCAGGACGACGCCGCTCTCCTGGAAGCCGTAGCGGTCGCGCAGGATGACGGACGCCTCGACCTGTGGCGCCCCGGCCTGGATGAACTCGATCGTCTTGTCAGGGCAGATCTTGTAGGACGCCACATGCCCCTGAGAATCGTGTCCCTTCGTATCATGGCCCTTCGCATCTTCCAGATCGCGATGGATGGTCATGTTCCGAAGCCCTGCCGGCAGAAGATTTTTTGGCGCCGTTCCGGGGGCCGGTTCGGGCGATCCCCGTCGTGACCCCGCCGCCCCGACAGCCGTCGGCGATGTCAGTATGGGAACCGCTCCGCCCGGTCAAGCGACGGAGGACTGTGTAACGCTGTCGAACAGATGCCTCTTGCATTGATGTCGCGTCAAGAATTAGGGCATTATTGCGAATGATCTTTTGTCGAAGGGTGACGATATTGCGGTTGATCTTCGGGGTGTAATTTGATTGTTGCGGCGTCTAGCCGGATCAACGGTCCGATTCAACCATCGGTTCTGCGTTCGCACGCACCGCTTGACGATCCTGAAGCCGTTCCACCGCCGCCGCGATCAGAGCGGGCGCGGCGTGCAGGGTGCCGAGTTCGACCGCCGACATCGCCCGCAGCACCGGCAGGAGGTTCGCCCCCGCCCGGCCGTCCCCGTCGAACAGCCGCAGATCGTCCTCGGACCCCATCCCGACGCTTCCCGCGATGCGCGCGGCGTAGTTGCGGATGCGGGTCTCGTCGCCCGAGCAGAGCGGGGCCGGAACGGACAGATCGAGCAGGCTCCCCTTGGGCAGGGCGGCGAGCGCCGGCAGCGCCGCCGCCTCCGCAGTCAGCCGGCTCGCATCCAGGGGACGGCTCGAGGCCAGCACGGCGGCCGGATCGGTTACGGCGCGGGGGGCCGGAGCGGCGGACGCCGCCTTGAGGCCGGTGACGATATCGGCCGTGGGCCTCAGGGGCGGCAGGGCCGCGGCGCGGGGGGCACGTCCGGGATGGCCGGCGAGCCGCGCGCGAGCCGACCACGGCTGGACCCGCAGGCTCCCCGCGACCGGCGGCAGCGCCCGCGCCACCCCGCCGCGGCCGTGGCGGGCCAGGAAGCGGGCCCGCAGCGTCCGGCCGATGCCCTGCGGCGCGAGGCCGGCCGAGACCGCGGGTGCTGTCGTCCCGCCCCGCGGGACCGAGCGGGCGACGGGGCGCGGCGCCCCGCATTCGGCAGGTGCCCAGCGCCGCACGATGGCAAGCGCCGTGCGGCGGCCGTAATCGCGGTAGTAGCGGCGCAGGAGCCCCGCGGCGGCATCCGCCCCGTCGGCGGCGGTGGCGAAGCCCGTGTGACCCTCCGCGTCGCCGCCGAGTTCGCCCGACCAGCGCGCCTGCTTCACGCACCAGTAATTGTTGAGCCGCACGCAGCGGGCGACGAAGCCGGGCTCGGTGGCGGCGTAGCGGACCACGAGGGCGAGCGAGGTCGGCGCGAGGTTCTGGCCCGCCTCCTCGCGCCAGTTCGACACCGCGCGGGCGACGAGACTGAGGCTCGGCGGCAGAGTCGGCGCGGCCTCCGGTGCCGGGAGCGCCGGGAGACGGGCCTGCACTGAGAGCGCGGCGGCCCGCCCCGCCGTCTCGGCCTCGCGCGGCAGCATCGTCAGGACCAAGAGGGCTTCGAGAAGCAAGCGATCCCCCGTCGGGCGGGCCGGACACGGCCTCGCCCGGAAACGGCGCAGCCGAGCGAAGGGTTCTGTGTGGCGCCGCCATCTTCCAGGCGGTGCGGCGGGCGCCTTCAGTCGTCGTCCATCTCCGCCGCGAGCTGGCGCGGGCGAAGGTAGCGCTGCAGCGTGCCGTCGCCCTCGTGGATCGCCGCCCAAGTCTCGGCCTCGAACGTGATCACCGCCAGCGCCGCCGTCGGGAATTTTTCGCGTAAGCTCCGGCGCAACTCCGTCTCGCCCTCGCCGACGAGGCGTGAAGCCGCGTCGCCGATCCCCGGATTGTGGCCGATCACCATCAGCGTGCCGACGGTGTCGGGCGCCGAGCGGATCGCGTCGAGGATGCGGCGGGAGGGCGCCTCGTAGATCGAGGGCACGGTCTCCTCGCGGGTGCCGTCGAGGAACGGGCGTACGGCCGCCCAGGTCTCCTGCGTGCGCCGCGCGGGCGAGACCATGGCGAGGTCGGGCCGCAGGCCCTCGCGGGCGATGACGTCGCCCATCAGCGGCGCGGCCTCGCGTCCGCGGGCGTTGAGCGGCCGGTCGATGTCGGCCACGCCGTGCGGATAGGCGGACTTGGCGTGGCGCAGGAGCAGCAGGCGGCGGGTCATTTGAAGCCCACCACGGCGTGCGGCACGTAAGGGGCTTCGAGCGCCGCGATCTCGTCCGCCGTCAGGGCGAGGTCGAGGGCCGCGACCGCGTCGTCGAGATGCTGCGGCTTCGAGGCGCCGATGATCGGCGCGGCGACCTCCGGCTTCTGGAGCACCCAGGCGAGCGCGACCTGCGCCCGCGACACGCCGCGCGCCTGCGCGATCGCGGCCACCGCCTCGACCACCTTGCGGTCGGCCTCCACGGTCGCGTCGTAGAGCCCCTTGCCGACGAGGTCGCTCTCCTGCCGGGCGCTGCCCGCGTCGAAGTCGCGGGTCAGGCGTCCGCGGGCGAGTGGGCTCCACGGGATCAGCGGGATGCCCTGGTCGGCGCAGAGCGGGATCATCTCGCGCTCCTCCTCGCGGTGGAGCAGGTTCAGGTGGTTCTGCATCGTGGAAAACCGCGTCCAACTTTTGCGGTCGGCGGTGTAGAGCGCCTTGGCGAACTGCCACGCGTACATCGACGAGGCGCCGATGTACCGGGCCTTGCCGGCCTTCACCACGTCGTGGAGGGCCTCCAGCGTCACCTCGATCGGCGTGGCGTAGTCCCAGCGGTGGATCTGGTAGAGATCGACGTAATCGGTGCCGAGCCGCTTCAGCGAGGCGTCGATCGCCGAAAAGATCGCCTTACGCGACAGGCCGCCGGCGTTCGGCCGGTCGGTGAGCGGGTAATAGACCTTGGTGGCGAGCACGATGTCGTCGCGGCTGGCGAAATCCTTCAGCGCCCGGCCGACGATTTCTTCCGAGGTGCCGTCGGAATAGTAGTTGGCGGTGTCGAAGAAGTTGATGCCGAGGTCGAGCGCGCGGCGGATCAGCGGCCTGCTGTCTTCTTCCCGCATCGTCCAGGGATGGGGCCCGCGCTCGGGCACGCCGTAGGTCATGCAGCCGAGGCAGAGGGGCGAGACGTCGAGGCCGGTGCGGCCGAGTTTCTTTGTTTTCATGGTGGGGCACCACGGGGTGAGCGATGCGCCCTTAACTGGGGCGGCGGGGGCAATCGTCACCGCGACCCAGCCCAGCATCCACGATATGACGTGCCCGTGACGACCAAGGTGCTTGCAAAAGGATTGCGCGCAATTCACGAGTGGACATGCGCTCCCTGGCGCGATTCCAAAGTGAGAGACGAGACGATCATGAGCCGAACCCGCGCGCTCCTCGGCGGCCTCGCCGCGACCGCCTGCCTCCTGACTGCGGCCCACGCGGAAGAAACCGATCCGGCGGCCATCGTCGCCGGGCAGTTCGCGGCCGGCGGCAACCACAAGGGCGTGCGCGCCAGCGGCGCCAAGGGCGTCTGCCTCAAGGGCAGCTTCGCGCCGGCTTCTGGCGCCGCGGCGCTGTCGAAGGCGCCGCATTTCGCGAAAGAGGTGCCGGTGACCGCCCGCTTCTCCATGGGTGGCAGCAATCCCAAAATCTCGGACAAGACCAAGCCCGTCACCCGCGGCCTCTCGGTGCGGATGAGCGCGGATGCCGGCGACATGGTGTTCGTGACGATCTCGGCGCCGATCTTCTCGACCCGGACCCCGGCCCAGATCCTCGAATTCGTGCAGGTTCGCGCGCCGGGCCCCGACGGCAAGCCGGATGCCGAGAAGGTCAAGGCGTTTGCCGCCGCCAACCCCGAGACGACGCGCCAAGCGGCGTGGCTCAACGCCCGCCCGGTGCCGGCGAGCTATGCCGGCGTCGATTACTGGGCGGTCCACGCCTACACGCTAACGAACGCCAAGGGCGAGACCAAGACCGCCCGGCTGAAGTTCGTCGCCGCCGAGAAGGCGAATCTCACCGACGACGAGGCGAAGGCCAAGCCCGACAGCTTCTACGCCGACGAACTGAAGGAGCGCCTGGCCAAGGGCCCGGCCCGGTTCGACCTCGTCGCGATCCTGGCCGAATCCGGCGACACGACCAGCGACCCGACGGTGGCGTGGCCGGAGGAGCAGCGCAAGGCCGAGACCCTCGGCACGCTCTCGATCACGGCGATCGAGCCGGATGCCACCTGCGACGCCCGCACCTTCGACCCGGTGGTGGACCTGCCCGAGGGCGTGGCCGGACCGTCCGACGACCCGATGTTCGCGATCCGCTCGCCGGCCTACGCGGTATCGGTCTCGCGCCGGGCGAATTGAGTGTGGGGGCGGCTCAGCCGCCCCTGCCCTCCCGCCGCATCATGAAGGCGAGTTTTTCGAAGATGCTGACGTCCTGCTCGTTCTTGAGCAGCGCCCCGTGCAGCGGCGGGATCAGCTTGCGGCCGTCACGCTCGCGCAGGGTCTCAGGCGAGACGTCCTCGGCCACCAGTAGCTTGAGCCAGTCGAGCAGCTCCGAGGTCGAGGGTTTCTTCTTGAGGCCCGGCACCTCGCGGGTTTCGAGAAAGACCCGCAGGGCCTCCTCGACGAGGCGGTGCTTGATGCCCGGATAGTGCACCTCGACGATGGCCTGCAGCGTCTCGGCATCCGGGAACTTGATGTAGTGGAAGAAGCAGCGCCGCAGGAACGCGTCCGGCAGCTCCTTCTCGTTGTTCGAGGTGATGATGACGATCGGGCGCACGGCCGCCCGCACCGTCTCGCCGGTCTCGTAGACGTGGAACTCCATCCGGTCGAGTTCGGTCAGGAGGTCGTTGGGAAACTCGATGTCGGCCTTGTCGATCTCGTCGATCAGCAGCACCGGCCGCTCCGGGGCGGCGAAGGCCTCCCACAGCTTGCCGCGGCGGATGTAGTTTGAAATGTCCGACACCCGCGGGTCGCCGAGCTGCGAGTCGCGCAGGCGCGAGACCGCGTCGTACTCGTAGAGCCCCTGCTGCGCCTTGGTGGTCGATTTGACGTTCCACGTCAGCAGCGGCGCGTTCAGCCCCTTGGCGATCTCCTCCGCCAGCACGGTCTTGCCGGTGCCGGGCTCGCCCTTCACCAAGAGCGGGCGCTCCAGCACGATCGCAGCGTTGACCGCGGTGGTGAGATCGGGCGGCGCGACGTAGGTGTCGGTTCCGGAAAATCGCATGGCGGCTCGCGTCGAGACAGGAAGTTTCACCCGGACTAACCCGGTGCATTCCGCTTCCGCAACCGTCGCCTGCTTGAGCTAGAGCTATTGCCGATCAGGTTGGATCGTATGCGTCGTATCCGGCCGCTGTGAGGCAGTTGCGGCAGGCCTTTGGGGTGAGGCTGTCGAAGGCGGATCGGATTG
>NZ_LMQV01000009.1 GCF_001425465.1 Methylobacterium sp. Leaf456 | reverse complement strand
AATGGGCCACAACATGAGAATGTTGTGTCCGCCCGGACCTGCCATCCCACGTCAATGGCGGCTCTTATGGGCCAAGCGGTCATTCCAGCGCTCCTGTGCGAAAGGCCGCTAATGGCGCGAAGCCGAATAAGTCGGGAGCGAACTCCCGACCCAAACCAGGCCTTCGCGAGGTCCGCTTACAGGAATTCTGATGAGCAGCACGAGCGACCGATGGTGGCCGTGAGCGGCCCGTCCGCTTCGACGCTTGTGCGGCTAGAAAGCGGGCGTAGCAGGAATGCTCGCCGGCGAGGTCGGCGTGGGTCAGCACGGCCCGAGTGGCGAGCGAATGATCTCGGGGCAAGAGCATGGATCGCAATGCGATGTAGCTCGGACAGCCCTGTCGGCCAGAAACTGCAAGGTCCAGCCGGCATAGCGACCTCGTCACCGCTCGATGGGCTCAAGCCGCAGCTTCCTGCATCCGGGGATCTCGTCGACGCGCAACTCGCACTCGCGCGAAAGCGCAGTCCGATGGCCGAGCGGATCGGATACGATCGTCAGCTGAGCTGATCGTCGTGAGCCGCCATCGAATTGAATGCGGTAGACCTGGTACCGCGTTCGGTGTTTGCGGGCTGCCGCCATCTCCGTGGCCGTGAGGCGGACCGTGCCCGACTTGACCTCGATGAAGCGCACAACGAGGTCGAGCCGTCGGGGATCCGCGGCGAACGTGCGTTCGTCTTCCTCTGAAGCGAAGCTGAGGCAATCGCAGCCGAAGGCGTTCCGGCCCTGCAGCCGCGACACGTCGACCGGGTGTCGGCCCTCGCTCTTCTCGAACATGATCGCCCACTGCTCCGCATCGGCTGGGCCATGAATATCGGTCGGTCCTCCCAAGGCGCCGGTCCCGGCGCCGATCCTGACGCCCGCTCCACCACCGCCGCCGCCTCCAGCGCCCGCGGGCGGGTTCGTGGTGATCGGCGTCGCCCGGACGCCCCCAAGGCTGCGCTCCGGGCCGGTGCCGGCTCCCGCGCCTTTCGTAGCCTCACCGAACGTCGGTCCCTTCGCGTGCGGACCGGCCCCGACCGGAGGCGATGGGCCGTCCGCGGCCGGACCGGATGACGTTCCAGCACCTGCCTTGCCCTTCGCCTCGCCGCCGGGGTTGGTCGTGCCCAGCGCGAACGTGGCTGCGTCCATCGTGCCCTCCTCAGGGTCGGCGTTGGCGAGCTCCTCGTCGACCTGGACGAAAAGGCGGTCGATCTCGTCCGCCGACAGGTTGGTGAGCAGGCGGCGCAATTGCATGCGCCGAAGCTCAGGAGCGTCGACAATGAGCAGCTTCTCGAAATCACCCCCGCTCTGAAGGTCGAACAGTTCGGCCAGGCCATCGCTGATGGCGGTGAGCGCCTGGAGCCGGAACTGGTCGCTCGGCGCCGCTGGATCGACGACGACAAGGAGCTCGTCCTCGCGGAGGAGGTAGCCCCCAGGGTCCAGTTGGCCACCCACCGTATCCTCGCCGACGGTGAACCGCAGATCCGCTTCCACCACCGGAGCGAGAACCAACCTCTCCAGACGCCGCAGGCGAGGCAGCTCCACGCTGTGCGCGGCCCTGTAGGCCTTGATGAAAGGCAGCGTTGCCGAAAGGACGCCGCGCAACACCTCAGCGGTCGCGCGATCCACCTCGACCGACCTCGTCAGCTCCACTGAGAAGCGCTGCCGGCTCATGGCGTCCACGCCGAACCGGGCAAGGACCTCCTTGGCGCTCCTGCGGGGCGGAAGGTCGAGGAGCGCGAACAAGCTGCGCCCCACCGCGGGAAAGTTGTCGCGGTCGGCATAGCGAGCCTCGGCTGGTCGCGCCCAGGCCACCGTCCCGCCCTTGCGGACCTGCAGCCGTCCCGTCGCACGGAACGCGTCGCCCTCCGGCCCACCCCGGGACGGCTCGAAGCCGTCGAGATCGAGCACCTGCAGGTAGAGGCGGCGCACGAGGTCCGGCCCTGCCTTCCGGGCCTCCAGCGAAGCCATAAGACGGTAGATGTCCGCCTCGCGGAGTTCCGGCAACCTCTGCGGAACCCCGGCGTTGAGTAGGCCGCGCAGCCAGATAGTCTGGTTCATCCCGAACGAGACGGCCGCCTCCGCGAGCGGTCGGCCGGGAACCGCGAACAGCTCGGCCAGTCGGCCTGGCTCGACCATGGAGTCCCTGGGCGCCACCTTCCGCCCGTCGCCCACCCTCAGCCAAGGGCGCGTCGCGATCGCGTGCCGGACCAGGTCCGGCAGATCGCCGGTATAGGGCCGGTACTGGGCACGACCCTGGCGAGCGTGGACCGTCGTGACGAAGGCACTACCCTTCACGGCGTCGAACCGCTCGTCGAGCGCAAGCCAGGACAGGATCGCGTCGCTGCTGGCGTCCGCGAGGATCCGGTCCAGGCCGATGATGCCGTTAATCGACGCCTTAAGGTTGGCATCCCAGCGCAGATCGGCCTTCCGCAACGAGGCATGGTAGCCGTCGGCTGAGACGTCGACGATCTCAGGCAGGCAGGCTCTGACGAGGTCGCGTTCGCTTGGCGACACCTGCTGGACCTCCTCGCTCGGCCATGTCTGCACCCCGATCCAGCGCAGGAACCTGGCCAGGTCGGGGGCGTCGGGGGGAAGCCCGTTCGCTTCCGGCGACCCAACGAGCAGCGCAGGCTGCGACGCGTAAAGCGCCTGCACGATGTCGCCGTCGCGGCCGTAGCCGCCCGACAGGTGGGTGCGACCTGCCGCCCGCCATGTTCCGTCCTGGCAGCGCACCTCGGTCGCACCGGGAGGGTAGGCGGAATCGCGCGCGACGGTCTGCCGAAGGGCATAGAGAGCGCCCAGGAGCTCACGGCGGATCCGGTCGGGGTCGGCCTTGCCCTTCAGCATCTGCGCCCCCTGCCGGCGGAGCGACGTGATCACGCCCACAGCGCTGAATTCGGTCACCCCGAAGTGCTCAAGCAGGCCGAAGCGATCGCGGGCTGCGCCCGGCGACCGTGCGACGAGCTGGTTCCACAACCCGCGATCCAGAAACTTGGCGGTGGCCCAGCGGGGCAGTGCAGGCGGCCGCCCGCTGGCCGGCGGGGGAAAACAGGTGTTCTTCCGAGTGAGCGCCCGGCCGGCGCCGTCCACCAGCAAGGCTCGGTGATGGTGCTCCGATGGCAAAGCTTTCGCGATCCCGATGATCGCCGCCGCCCGCTCGTCGATGCGGAGGTCCGCCTTCACCAAGGTGCCGACGATCCCGGCCGCAGGCATCACCCCAACCTTGAGGCGCTCGAGCACGGCCACATCCCGGTCGGAGCGACATCGCGCCAGCGAGCCGAACAGGCGCTTGGGAAGATAGTCGACGTAGTTCTTCGGACCGAGGGCTGTGGCCGCGGCGGCCACGCGCCGTCCCGCCAGCGTCCCGATCAGCGGCAGTTCGGACGCCCGCTCGTAGACGCGCTGCTCGAACGTCGCGAGGCTTGGAGGAAACGTCGCCCGCCGGGACAGAAAACCGATCGGCTCGTCGATCACCTTCGCTTGCGCGAGCGCCACGAGGAACTCGGCATAGAAAACGGCAAGCGCATCGAGGACGGCGTCGTTCACCTCGGACTCGGCGCTCAGCGACTTGCGGTTCGAGTCGAGCTCCAGGGTGGCATGGGCCAGCACGGGGAACGGCAGAGGCAGATCGGTCGGGAAGTAGGCGTGCAGCCGCCCGGGTTCGGGGGCCCCCTTTCGAAACGCTAGCGCCAGCTCGTAGCCCCGCGCGGCCGAGGAGGGTTGCGCGACCTGGCCAGTGCGCCGGCGACAGACCCAGCGCTGCTCCTCGACGTCCCCCGTTCGTTCGATCTTGAGTACGACCTCGTCTCCCTGCAGGTGCCTTCTGCTCCAACGGAGCTCGGGCTCGCCCTCTACCTGGATGGCAACCTCTTCGATCGAGTCCACGAAAAGGAGGAACGAGGGCTCGAACTCCCGCACCTGGGCGAGGGCGCGGCCATGCTTCTCCGCTGTCAGCCCAGCCGCCACCACGGTGTCGTAACCTTCGGTGCGCAGGGCGAGCGCGCGCCGGCGGCGCTCCGCGGCCGCGCCCTCGTCGAGCGCGTTTAACTCCTCGCCAACGAGTGGAAACGCCAGCACCGGCACTTGCGGATCGGCGGAATCGAGCAACTGCCCCAGCCGCACGCTCCTGTCGGCGATCTCGGCGGCTTGCCCGAGAGCGTGCCGACGATGGAAGCCGATCCCGAGCGCCCCGCTCGAGATGAACGGCTCGCCGGACCAGTTGAGGAGCGCGCGAAAGCCCAGGCCCTTGGCGCCGATCAGCCCGCGCTTGCGTCTCGCCTTGTCGCTCGTGTTCGGGGTCATGAGCGACCGCACCCCATCGGGCGAGAAGGGAGCGCCCGTGTTGGCGACGAGGAGGGCGTCCGGCCGAAGCTCGATCCGGACGCGGCTCCGCACGCCCGCCTCGGTCGCCGCGTCGGCCGCGTTCTGAACGAGCTCCAGCAGCTCGCGGCCCGCATAGTCCCTCGCCGTGGCGTGCTCCTGCGCCGCATGGCCGAGCAGGAAGTCGGGTTTCGCCAGGTAGGCGTTCTTAGTCTCGCTTGTCAGCTGGGCGACGAGCGTGACCCAGTCCTCCTGCGTCCCAGGCACCTCGGGGGCAGGCGCATCAGCGGGGAGGACTGCCAGGAATGCCCCGGCGCTTATCATCTGAGTTGTCACAGTCGCATCTTCAGTCCGCCGGCCGTAGATGGCCAAAGGCGGCCCCCTGACCATGGCAGTCAGCAGTCGTTAAGTCGACAGACGCGGAGGCAATCCTCGACGGGCAATGCGAACCCGACCATAGACTCAATGCGACCCAGAGCTGGAGGCTCCAGCGCAGCCTGCTCGCGCAAACATGTGAAGCAAGCGGCTTGAACTTGAAGGCACAGCGGGTGGATCGAAGCTCGAGAGAGGCTCACGGCCGGCCCGACGCAGGAGGGACGCTGTGATCAATGTTGAGGTGCTGGACGCCCGCCCCGATCCGCGGGGCGGCTTACGTGTTGTTGCCGGCGACCGCTTTCAGGAACTGGCTTCAGCACCTGCAACGGCCGGCTTGGGCGCAAAGCTGAAGGTCTGCTTCCGGGCAAGCACCGCAAGTCGGCTTCTGGCGCGAAGCCGAACTGCCCATCCAGGTTTGCATCAAGTTTGCTGGCAAGTGAAAATGGCTCGCGGTCATTATGGCTCGACGTGCTGGAAACGGGTTGCTTTAGCGCCTGGACGGGATGCGGTAGGATAGTAGTAGCTTGGCAAGGTGCGGCAGCTCGATAACGGTGTATCGAGGATGATGAAGTTTGTCGTTTTCTTCGCCGTGCGGATGACGCCCCTCGGTCGGCACCACCTGTCCCTTCATGCATTGGAAGCGGCGGGCCTTGGGCACACAACGGGCCCTCATCAGGCCGCCTCCGAGGCTTTGCGCAATTAATTGCAGTGACTTTCGCACCTTCTCCAGCGCCCTGGATGGAGGCGTTGCCGAGCCAACCGGTTGTGATAGACTGAAATCATCGCAACCTTGCACGCCACTCGGCCCAGACCCGCTCATGTGTCAGCGGGCTCATGCGTGCGAAAGCAAAGCCGTGAACGATGATCATGTTCCCGCACCGATCGCGGTAGCATTTGCCGGGCGCGCCATCCTATCGGTGAAAGAAGTCTGTGACCTCCTCCGGATGGACGCCAAGACACTGCGTAAGCACTGTATTGCAGGCAACATCCGATTTATTTTGAAGGGGATAGGAGAACGAAGGCCAAGGAGAGAATTTATGCTCTCTGATGTTATGGGTTTCCTCCAAAACAGGTCTCGTGTTGAATGTCTGTCTACCGGCCTAAGGGCTCGCCGTACTACCATTTCGACTTCCAGTGCCGAGGTGTTCGATTTCACGGCTCGACGAAGCAAACCGAACGCCGCCTTGCGGAAGCGGTAGAGCGCTCAGAGCGGAAGCAGGCCGCTGCATCAGTCAGCGCAGATCGTGCTCGCACCGCAGGGCCTATGACCTTCGATGCTGCCGCAGGCAGATACTGGGATGAAGTCGGACAGCACATCGCATCAGCGTCCGAGACCGAACGAAATATTGAGCGGCTCGTCGAGTGGATCGGCAAGGAAACACCTGTCGCCGAGATCACCGACGACACCGTCGCTCGTTTGGTGGCCCGGCGTCGTGGACAGCATCGACGCGGTGAAAAGCACCTGGGATTCGTGTCTCCGGCACAGGTGAATCGGTCTGTGACGCAGTTGCTGCGCCGGATCCTGACGCGAGCCCGGAAGGTCTGGAAGGAGCCTTTGCCCACAGAGCCGAACTGGACAGCGCACGTTTTAGCCGAGCCACGAGAGCGGACACGGGAGCTATCCTATCAGGAAGAGAGGCGCCTTGAGGAGGTTGAACGGGCAGATTACCGGCCTGCTCGGCTCTTTGCGCAAATCACCGGCCTCAGGCGTCGAGAAGTGGTTTCGTTGACCTGGCGGCAGATCGATTTTGAAGCCGATGTAATTCGGGTGGTCGGTAAAGGCGACAAGCCTCACATAATACCGGTCACCCCGGACCTACACGCGCTTTTGTGGCCCCTTCGGAGGCACCACGAGACCAACGTTTTCACATACGTCTGCCAAAGGACGCGAACTGAACCTCGCTCTCGCCGACAGCTAATTGCTGGTGAGCGCTACCCAATAACTTACTGGGGGCTCGGTTCGGAGATGCGACGGGCGCTCAAAAAAGCCGATGTTTCGGACTTCCGCATCCACGATCTGAGGCATACCGGAGCTACGCGCGCACTACGCGCGACCGGGAATCTCAAGCTGGTGCAAAAGCTCCTGAATCATTCGAGCCTGCGAGTGACGGAAAAATACGCGCACGCTAGCCTTGAGGATCTCCGCGACGCAATGATGCAGACGGCCTCGGATGATCGAAGACGCCGCGCAAAGTCCCGAAAAAACTCCCGAACTGCGTCGGCAGATTGGGAAAAGTAGTATTCTGCAATAGGTTAGAATGCTTCACCAAGGGCCTTGTAAGCGGTAGGTCGCGAGTTCGATTCCCGCAACCGGCACCATTCTGCCGCGGTGACCAATGCAGGTTCGGCACGTTAGCCGAGACCGCAGAAGGAACCCGCGATGACGATCGATCCGCGCGAAGCAGGGCCGCGTCCGCCCTTTCCGGGCCAGCAGCAGCAGGAACGGCCCGGCCTCACCTCGAAGATGACGCCTGCACCGGATCACGGCGAGACGAGCTATGTCGGCAAGGGGCTGCTGACCGAGCAGGTCGCCCTGATCACCGGAGGCGATTCCGGCATCGGCCGGGCGGTGGCCATCGCCTATGCCCGCGAGGGCGCGGACGTGGCGATCTCCTATCTCGAGGCCGAGCAGTCGGATGCCGAGGAGACCGCGCGCTGGGTCGAGGAGGCCGGGCGGCGCGTCCTGCTGCTGCCGGGCGACCTGCGCGACGAAGACCATTGCCGCGGGATCGTCGCGCGCACGGTTCGAGAACTCGGACGCATCGACATCCTCGTCAACAACGCGGCGGCGCAGACCATCAACGACGGGCTCGACGACGTGACCGCGAAGGATCTCGAAGGTGCCTTCCGGGCCAACGTCTTCGCGATGTATTACCTCGCCCAGGCCGCGGTGCCGCACATGCGGCCGGGCTCGGCCATCGTCAACTCGACGAGCCAGCAGTCCAAGGTCGCCGACAGCACGATGCTGATCTACGCCGCGACCAAGGGCGCCATCGCCAGCCTGACGATCGGCTTGTCGAACCTGCTGGCGCCCAAGGGCATCCGGGTGAACTGCGTGGCGCCGGGCCCGGTCTGGACGCCGATCCAGCCGATCGCGAAGAGCCCTGAGCAGATCGAGAAACTCGGAGCCGACACCCCGCTCGGCCGGGCCGGCCAGCCGGCCGAGCTGGCGCCGGCCTACGTGCTGCTCGCCTCGCGCGAGGGCAGCTACATGTCGGGTGCCCTCGTGCCCGTCACCGGCGGCACGCCGATGTACTGATCGGCGGCCGCGCAGCACAGCCGGAGGGTGCCTCATGTCCAACCCGGTCCGGTCGGCCGTCCGCGCCGTGGCGGAGGGCGGCGTCACGCTGGTGGCAGCCCTCAACCGGTTGCGGCTGCCCAAGCGGCCGAGCCCGTTCGCGGTCGGCATCCATGCGCCGATGCGCGAGGAGCTGACGCTGTCCGATCTGCCCGTCGTCGGAACGATCCCGACGGCGCTCGACGGCCGGTATCTCAAGATGGGAGCCAACCCCGTCCGCCCTGCCGCAAGGGCCCACGAATGGTTCCTCGGCGACGGCATGGTGCACGGCCTCGCCCTCGCTGAGGGCCGCGCCCGATGGTACCGCAACCGCTGGATCGGCTCGCGCCTCGCAGCTGCCGCCCTGGGCCGGCCCGCGGCCGATGGGCCGCGCCGGGGCCGCAACGACACCGTCAACACCAACGTCGTCGCCATCGGCGGGCGCGCCTTCGCCTTGGTGGAGGCCGGCAGCTTCCCCGTCGAGCTGTCGGAGACCTTGGACGCGCAGCGCTACAACCCGTTCGACGGAACGCTGTCCGGGTCCTTCTCGGGGCACCCGCATCGCGACCCGCTCAACGGTGAGACGCACGCGATCGCCTATGACGGAGCGATCTGGGACAGCGTGCGCCACGTGGTGCTCTCACCCGCCGGACGCGTGGTGCGCGAAGTGGCGATCCCGGTCGAGCACGGCCCCTGCATCCACGATTGCGCGCTGACGGCGCGCTTCGCAATCGTGCTCGACCTGCCGCTCACCTTCTCGATGCGGGCGCTCCTCGCCGGCTATCGCCTGCCGTTCCGCTGGAACCCGTCCCACCGCGCCCGTGTCGGCCTGCTGCCGCGGAACGGCCAAGCGGCCGACATCGTGTGGTGCGTGGTGGAGCCGTGCTTCGTCTTCCACGTCGCCAACGCCTTCGACGAAGTGGACGGCCGGGTGATCCTCGACGTGATCGCTTATCCGAGGGTGTTCGCCTCGGCCGGCGGCGGTTTCGACGAACCGGGCCGGTTCGAGCGCTGGACCGCGGACCCCGCGACGCGGCGGGTCGAGCGGCGGGTGATCGACCCGACGCCCCAGGAATTTCCCCGGATCGACGAACGCCGGTTCGGGCAGCGCCACCGCTACACCTATTGCGTCTCGGTCCCGCCCGACGGCGATCCGCAGCTCACCGGCGCGACGCGGCTCTACCGGCACGATGCGGAGACGGGCGAGCGGCACGTGCACGAGTTCGGACCCGGTCGTCTCCCCGGCGAGTTCGTCTTCGTCCCCGCCGCCGACGACGCGGGCGAGGAGGAAGGCTGGCTCATGGGGCTCGTCGTCGACACGGCGAACGAGACCACGGATTTCGCGATCCTCGACGCGCGGAAATTCGAGGCTCCGCCGGTCGCCACGGTTCGGCTGCCGCACCGGATTCCACCGGGCTTCCACGGCAACTGGTTCCCGGCCCAGCCCTCGGGCGAGAGGGGAGGGGACGCTTACCCGGAGAGGGCGACGACGTAGGGGCCCTACAGCCGGAAGCGGTCGATCTCGCCGAGCAGGGTCACGAAGGCGTGCGCGCCGTGCTCCAGGGCGGCCCGGCCCTTCTTGGCGGTGCCGAGGCGCGCGTCGCCGAGCGAGCCCGATGCGTGGAGGTCCTGCGTCTTCCAGGCGAAGGCGGCCGGGCGCCCGGCCCGCAACAACGAAAACTCCCGCTCCATCGCCACCGTGCGCGGCGCGAAATCGGCGATGGCGTCGGTGCGCACGAGATCGGGTCGCAGATGCAGCATCAGCGCCGTCTCGATGCCGCCGGCATGGATGCCGTGGCGAATCTCTTCGTCCGGAAACAGCCCCTCGGGCAGGCCGAACCGGCTCCACGCAGTCGTCACCGCGAGCATCCCGAACCGCCCGCGCAACTCACCCGCCACGAGGTCCATCAGCGGGCTGTTGCCGCCATGCGAGGAGACGATGACGAGCTTTCGGCAGCCCGCCCGGTGCAGGCCGGCGCCGATCTCGGTCCAGGCCGCGAGCGCGGTGGACGCGGTGAGCGTCAGGGTGCCCGGAAAATCGTCGTGCTCGTCCGATTTGCCGACCGCCTGCACCGGCAGGAACCACACGTCGAGCGCCTCGGGTACGAGCGTCGCGACCCGGTCGAGATAGCCTTGCGCGATGATGGTGTCGGTGCCGAGCGGCAGATGCGGCCCGTGCTGCTCCACCGCCGCCACCGGCAGCACTGCGATGGCACGGCCCATGTCGCGGGTCCGCACCTCTTCGGTCGTCAGATCGAGCCAGGATCGTGCCGGCATTTTTTGGGGAGACGCCTCTGCCTATTCGACGTCCCTTGGGACGGCGAGACGGCGTCGGAGTCAACGTTCGGCAGCCCCGCGCGGGTCGCGCGGGGCCAGGCCAAGTTCAGCGACCGCGGCTCACCAGCCAGCCGAGGCCGAAGGCGGCGGCCGCCACGAGGGCCAGCGTGGTGCCGCGGTTGTCCTCGGCGCGGGCGACCAGGGCGCGGCCCTGGCGGCGGGCCTCGTTGCCGTAGTGGCGGGAACGGTCATAGGCCTCGTCGCGCAGCGAACGGCCGCGCTCGTAAGCGTCATCGCGCAGCGAGCGCCCGCGGCTCGCGGCCTCGTCGGCGAAGTGGCGCCCGTCGCGGTGAAGGCCCTCGGCCTGGGCGTGCATGCGACCGTAGGTCGATTGCGCGACGCCGGCCACCTGCTCGTAGGCACCCTCGACCTGCGGCCGGGCGCGGCCCGACACGGCGCCGAGCGCGGAGCGCCCGCGGCCCTTGATGTTGCGGATGCCGCCTTCGAATTGATCACGATTCATTGAAGTCTTCTCCAATGGTGAGGCGCCTGGATCGGCGCCGGAAAAGAAAGAGCCGCACCCGAGGCGGGTGCGGCTCTGTCGGTCGAAACCCGAAATCCGTCCGGATCAGATGCTGCGCTTGATCTTGTCGGCGGCGTTCTTCACGCCGTCCTTGGCTTCGCCGACGGTGCGCTGGGTCTTGCCCTCGACTTCCTGCGCCTTGCCCTCGGCCTGAAGCTTCTCGTTGCCGGTCACCTTGCCGACGGACTGCTTGATGTTGCCGGTAGCTTCGTTGGCGAGGCCCTTGAGCTTGTCGGTGGTGCTGCTCATCGGATGTCTCCCTTCGTTGGCTGTGCGCCGAATTGTGGCGCCTTCGGCAAGCGGAACGGTGAGCGCGGTCATTGGTTCCGAACCTAGGTTATGGGCAGCCCTGGTCTGCACGGCCCGCATCGGGCGCAAGCCCACGCTCTGCTTCAAAAAATTTCTGCGCACCGGCCAAATATTTTCCAGTCAACCTTCGCGGCTCGATGGGTCAAGGATGCTGTATCCAAAATACCTAACCGCATAGCGTCCGGCCGATCGCGCCAATTCGGCATTCGCGCCGGGACGAAGGGATCAGGAGACTCGATGAGCGTCGATGCCGACCCGCTCCACCGCCCTGCCGCCGCGGCGAACGGACGATGAGCGCCGCCATGGATTCGGATGTCATGGATGCGGGCGTGACCCGCTGGATCGGCTTCCGCCACGACGGCGCGGCCGGCTTCGGCCGCCTCGACGGCGAGACCATCGCGGTGTTCGAGGGCGACCTGTTCGATGCGCCGACCGACACGGGGCGGACCCTGCCGCTGTCGGAGGTGACGCTCGACCTGCCGTGCCGGCCCTCCAAGCTGATCGCCCTGTGGAACAATTTCGGGGCGCTGGCCGAGAAGCTCGAACTGTCCCGGCCGGAGGCGCCGCTGTTCCTGATCAAGCCGGCCAACACCTACCGCCCGTCGGGCGCGACGGTCGCCGCGCCGGAGGCGTCGGGCCGGGCGCTCTACGAGGGCGAACTCGCTATCGTGATCGGCAAGACGGCGCGGGACGTCTCCGAGGCCGAGGCGATGGACCACGTCTTCGGCTTCACCTGCATCAACGACGTGACCTCGGCCGCGATCCTGAAGGCGGATGCGAGCTTCACCCAGTGGGCGCGGGCCAAGGGGCTGGACGGGTTCGGCCCGTTCGGCCCCGTCATCGCCACCGGGCTCGATCCGGCGACGTTGACGGTGCGGACGCTGGTCAACGGCCGCGAGCGCCAGAATTTTCCGATCAGCGACATGCTGATGCCGGTGGCCCGGCTCGTGGCGCTGATCTCGCAGGGGATGACTCTGGAGCCCGGCGACGTCATCGCCTGCGGCACCTCGGTCGGCTCCGGGCCGATCCCGAAGGGGGCGACCGTCGAGGTCGTCATCGACGGCATCGGCACGCTGACGAACCGGTTCGAGTAACGCGCACAGAAACGTGCGTCGGGAAACACGGCCGCGCTTGCTCCACGAGGGCAACGCATAACGGCCAAGTGACTTGTAGAGGCGGACGGCCCGCGGAGCGACGAACCCGCGGGCCGTCCCGGACGACCATCACGCGAGAGGGCCCGCGAGGGGTCCTTTTCGCGAAACACGGATGAGAGACATGAGCATCGCGATCGTCGGCGCCGGCGCCATCGGCGGATATCTCGGGGTGAGGCTGGCGGAGGCCGGCGAGGACGTGACCTTCATCGCCCGTTCCAACGCGGACGCGATCCGCGAGAACGGCATGCGCCTCATCGAGGAGGACGGCACCGAGATCCACTCGAAGTCGGTGAAGGCGACCCGTTCGATGCAGGAGGCGGGCGTCCACGAGGTCGTGCTGCTCACCGTCAAGGCGCATCAGGTCGGCCCGATCGCCGCCGACCTGCACCACCTGATCGGCCCCGACACCGTCGTGGTGACGATGCAGAACGGCATCCCGTGGTGGTACTTTCTGGGGGGGCACGGCGGCGAGCATGCCGGCACGCGTCTGGAGAGCGCCGATCCGGGCGGCCTGATCGCCGACAACCTCGACCCGAAGCACGTGATCGGCTCGGTGGTCTATCCGGCGACCGTGCTGACCGATCCCGGCACCGTGAAGGTGATCGAAGGCAACCGCTTCGGCCTGGGCGAACTCGACGGCGCGAAGTCCGAGCGGGTGCTGGCGCTGTCGCAGCGCCTCGCCAAGGCGGGCTTCCGCGCGCCGGTCACCAGCGACATCCGCGCCGAGATCTGGCTCAAGCTGTGGGGCAACCTCAGCTTCAACCCGATCTCCGCGCTGACCCACGCCACGCTGGAGGACATCTGCCGCTTCCCCGACACGCGGGCGATCGCGGCCGAGATGATGCGCGAAGCCGAGACCATCGCGAACCGGCTCGGCGTCACCTTCAAGCTCGGCATCGAGAAGCGCATCGCGGGCGCCGAGAAGGTCGGCCCGCACAAGACCTCGATGCTGCAGGACGTGGAGGCCGGCCGCCCGATCGAGCTGGAGGCGCTGGTCGGCTCGGTGATCGAACTCGGCCGCCTGACCGAGACGCCGACGCCGCATATCGATACCGTCTTCGCCCTGATGCGCCTGCTCGCCCAGAGCCTGGAGCGCGCCAACGGGCGCCTCTCGATCCAGGGAGCCTGACCCGATGCGCATGCCCGACGATTCCGCCTCTTCCCCCATCGACGCCAAGGAGGCCCCCGTGGCCGCGACCACCCTCTACGACCTGATCCGGGCCGGCGACGACGCGGCCACCGCCCTGTCGAGCCCCGGCGGCGTGCCGCTGACCTTCGAGGCCCTCCGCGCGCTGACCGACCGCACGGTCGCCGAACTCAACGCCCGCGGCATCGGCCGCGGCGACCGGGTCGCCATCGTGCTGCCGAACGGGCCGGAGATGGCGGCTGCCTTCATCGCGGTGGCCGCGGGCGCCACCTCGGCCCCGCTCAACCCGAGCTACAAGGCCGACGAGTTCGAGTTCTATCTCACCGACCTCAAGGCGAAGCTCCTCATCGCCGCCGACGGCTCGGCGACGCCCGCCGCCGCGGTCGCCGAAAAGCTCGGCCTGCCGGTGGCGCGGCTGAAGCCGACACCGGACGAGGGCGCCGGAAGCTTCACGCTGGCCTTCGCCGACGAGGCGTCCGAGCCTGCCGCGAACGGCGGCCCGGCTAACTCCGAAGAGATCGCGCTGGTGTTGCATACCTCCGGCACCACCTCGCGGCCCAAGATCGTGCCGCTGACGCAAGGGAACGTCTGCGCCTCGGCCCGCAACATCCGCAACGCCGTGCAGTTCACGGCCGAGGATCGCGGCCTCAACATCATGCCGCTGTTCCACATCCACGGCCTGATCGCCGGCATCCTGGCGCCGCTCTCGGCGGGCGGTCAGGTCTCCTGCACGCCGGGCTTCAACGCGCTCAAGTTCTTCGCCTGGATGGATGAGGTGCGCCCCACTTGGTACACCGGCGTCCCGACGATGCATCAGGCGATCCTGGGCCGCGCCGCGCGCAACGGCGAGATCATCGCCAAGAACCCGCTGCGCTTCATCCGCTCCTCGTCCTCGTCCCTGCCGCCGCAGGTGATGAAGGAGCTGGAGGCGGCGTTCTCGGCCCCCGTGATCGAGGCCTACGGCATGACCGAGGCCGCCCACCAGATGGCCTCGAACCCGCTGCCGCCGAAGCCCCATCATCCCGGCTCGGTCGGCCTCGCGGCGGGCCCGGAGATCGCGATCGTCGATCTCGCCGGCGAGCCGGTGCCGGCCGGCGAGACCGGCGAGATCGTCATCCGCGGCGACAACGTGATGAAGGGCTACGAGAACAACGACAAGGCCAACGCCGAGGCCTTCACCCGGCAGGGCTGGTTCCGCACCGGCGACCAGGGCACGCTGAGCCCCGAGGGCTACCTCTCGATCACCGGACGCCTCAAGGAGATCATCAACCGCGGCGGCGAAAAAATCTCGCCGCGTGAGGTGGACGAGATCCTGATGGACCATCCGGCGGTGTCGCAATGCGTCACCTTCGCGATGCCGCACGACAAGCTCGGCGAGGACGTCGTCGCCGCGATCGTGCTGCGCGAAGGCGTCCACGCCGTCGAGAAGGACATCAAGGGCTTCGCCTCGGAGCGGCTCGCCGCCTTCAAGGTGCCGTCCAAGATCCTGATCCTCGACGAGATCCCGAAGGGCGCTACCGGCAAGCTCCAGCGCATCGGGCTGGCGCAGAAATTGGGACTCGCGTAGTTCTTTCGACACACCCCGCGGCCCACCGGCCGCGGGGTTTCTTTTTGCTTTGCTCGACGCTCGTCATTCCGGGGCGCGAAGCGAACCCGGAATCCACGACTGGCCGCGACGGTCCGACTTCGGCCGGGTATCCCGCATCACGGGTGGATTCCGGGTTCCGCTGCGCGGCCCCGGAATGACGGGAGTGGGTTCGAAAGAGCGATCTGACACGCATCGCTTCTTGCGTGCAGCGCCGGCTGACGCGCAATCCGAAAATCCCAAAAATAAACCCCGCCGGAGCGGGGTTTTTGTCGTCGTTCGTTGGCCTGAGCGTCAGACCGCCATGCGGACTTCACCCTCGTTCGGCTCGCGCAGCACGTAGCCGCGGCCCCACACCGTCTCGATGTAGTTCTTGCCCTCGGACGCGTTGGCGAGCTTCTTGCGCAGCTTGCAGATGAACACGTCGATGATCTTCAATTCCGGCTCGTCCATGCCGCCGTAGAGATGGTTGAGGAACATCTCCTTAGTCAGCGTCGTGCCCTTCCGGAGCGAGAGGAGTTCCAGCATCTGGTACTCCTTGCCGGTGAGGTGCACGCGCGCGCCGCCCACCTCGACGGTCTTCTGGTCGAGGTTCACGACCAAGTCGCCGGTGGTGATGACCGACTGGGCGTGGCCCTTCGAGCGACGCACGATGGCGTGGATGCGGGCCACCAGCTCGTCCTTGTGGAACGGCTTGGTGAGGTAGTCGTCGGCGCCGAAGCCGAGGCCTTTCACCTTATCCTCGATGCCGGCCATGCCCGACAGGATCAGGATCGGCGTCTTCACCTTCGCGACGCGCAACGAGCGCAGCACCTCGTAGCCCGACATGTCGGGCAGGTTCAGGTCGAGAAGGATGATGTCGTAGTCGTAGAGCTTGCCGAGATCGACGCCCTCTTCGCCGAGGTCGGTCGTGTAGGTGTTGAAGTTCTCGGATTTGAGCATCAACTCGATGCTCTGCGCCGTAGCGCTGTCATCCTCGATCAGAAGTACGCGCATCGTCGGTCCCCACCCCGGCCCAGCCGTATCAGGGCGCTTGAGACAAGCCGCCGCCGGGCGCCTACCGACGGCCTCGGCAGACGCTCCCTCATTCCCACTTCAGAAACGCTATTCCTTAACCGTTAACAAAAGCCGAATCCCGCTTGCAAGGATCATCGCATTCGAGTCCGCAGGCGATTCTCCTTATGGTTGGCAATCTGTTCTCCGGGAACCGCCGCTTTGGCCGGGTGGCCGATAGGCCGGATGGGGTAAGCCGTTCATTTCCCTCAGGTTGTCAGGTTTGTTGCCCAAGAGTGACAGGGGGCGATCGTTACCGCACAAGCTTTCGTGGGCCTTACCGCGATGGGTCGGATCGCGCCGACCCGTGCCGAGCGGGCCGCCGGGGTGTTAAGATATCCGTCCGATCGATGGCGCGAGGAAGGGGCTAAGCCGATGACGCGCGGGCGGTGGCCGGCATGACGGGCGGGGCCGGAGGCGGGCTGGCGGCGGCGCTCGCTGCGCTGTCCACGGTCGAGACCCTGGAGGTGTTCGGGCGGGTCACGGCGATTCGCGGGCTGCTGGTCGAGGTCGCCGGGCCCGTGGCCGCGATGCGGCTCGGCGGGCGGCTCGACGTGGTGGTGGAGGCGAGCGGGGCCGGCAGCGTCCCCTGCGAGGTGATCGGCTTCTCCGGCGACCGGGCGCTCGCCATGCCGTTCGGCTCGCTGGAGGGCGTGCGCCGCGGCTGCCCGGTTCTGGTGCGCGACGAGGCGGCGGGCGCGGTCCGGCCCTCGCAGGCCTGGCTCGGCCGCACGATCGATGCGCTCGGGCGGCCCATCGACGGACTCGGGGCCCTGCCGCAGGGGCCCGCGATCTATCCGCTGCGGGCCGACCCGCCGCCCGCCCACGGGCGCCGCCGCGTCGGGCCGCCGCTCGATCTGGGGGTTCGCTGCATCAACACCTTCCTCACCATGTGCCGCGGCCAGCGCATGGGCATCTTCGCCGGCTCGGGCGTCGGCAAGTCGGTGCTGCTCTCCATGCTCGCCCGCTACACCGCCGCGGATGTGGCCGTGATCGGCCTCGTCGGCGAGCGCGGCCGCGAGGTGCAGGAGTTCCTGCAGGACGATCTTGGCGCCGCCGGCCTCGCGCGCTCGGTCGTGGTGGTGGCGACCTCCGACGAGCCGGTGCTGATGCGCCGCAACGCCGCCTACGTGACGCTGGCGGTCGCCGAGTATTTTCGCGATCAGGGCGCGCAGGTGCTGTGCATGATCGATTCGATCACCCGCTTCGCCATGGCGCAGCGCGACATCGGGCTGGCCGGCGGCGAGCCCCCCACGGCCAAGGGCTACACCCCCACCGTCTTCTCCGAACTGCCGCGCCTGCTCGAGCGGGCCGGCCCCGGCACCGGCGAGGGGGCGATCTCGGGGCTGTTCACGGTGCTGGTCGAGGGCGACGACCACAACGAGCCGGTGGCGGACGCCGTGCGCGGCATCCTCGACGGCCATATCGTCATGGAGCGGCGCATCGCCGAGACCGGCCGCTATCCGGCGATCAACGTGTTGCGCTCGGTCTCGCGCACCATGCCGCGGGCCTGCGACCCGGCTCACCTTCCGACGGTGCGTCGTGCGCGAAAGGTGCTCGCGACCTATGCCGACATGGAGGAACTGATCCGGCTCGGCGCCTACCGGGCGGGTTCGTCCCCGGAAGTCGACGAGGCGGTCGCGCTCATGCCGGATCTGACGGCTTTTCTGGGGCAGGGTAAGGAAGAAGCAACCTCCATCGGCGAGGGTTACGAACGGCTGGCCGCCATCGTGGGCGGCGGGTGAGGCGGCATCGCGTCGGGGGACGGACCCACAAGGTCCGGCGAACGCGTCCGGCCCTTTCACCAGCGTAGCGTAGGAGTGGATGGCCCGACATGAAATCGCGTGACACGCTGATCCGGCTGCGGCGGTTCCAGGTGGACGAGAAGCGCCGCCGGGTGGCGCAGATCGAGATGATGATGGCCGACTTCAACCGGATGGCATCCGAGTTGGAGCGCGAGGTCGCTCAAGAAGAGGCCCGCGCCGGCATTTCCGATCCCGCCCACTTCGCCTACCCGACCTATGCCCGCGCCGCGACCACGCGCCGGGACAACATGCGCCAGTCGGCGGCCGCCCTCGAAGGCCAGCTCGCCGAGGCCAAAGCCGAACTCGGCGAGGCGTTCGAGGAGCTGAAGAAGGTCGAGATCTTGGAGGACCGCGAGCGCTCCGCCGAGCGCGCCGCGGAAGCCGCCCGCGAACAGGCCGAGATGGACGCGATCGGCCTGCGCGCCCGGGCCTGATTCTTTTTCGGGGTCGCACGACCGCTCTTACGGATCGTCGGGCCGCCTCGGTGGCTCGGCGATTTTTGCGTTGAGGTGCCGACACGCTAAATGTAAGAAATATTCCTTACTCTGTGTCGCGAGGGGCCGATGTCCGTTCCGTTCAGGGAGCACAGCCGGATCACCGCCAAGGGCCAGACGACGGTGCCGAAATCGGTGCGTCAGGCCCTCGGCGTCAGCTACGGCGGCGAGATCGCCTTCGTCGTGGACGAGCAAGGCGTACGCGTCGTGCGCGTGGAGGAAGAGACCGATCCGGTCATCCAGAGCTTCCTCGAATTTCTCGCCCGAGACATCCAGCAGAATCCGGGCAAGAGCGTCGTGGACTTTCCGGAAGCGCTCGTGGAGCGGATGACCGCGCTCACCCGTGGGGCTACGGTCGATCTCGACGAAGAGATCGACGGGCCGGTCGCCCTCTGAGCCGATGCCCGTCGTCGGCAACTGGACGGTCCTGGCGCATCCGCTGCTGCTCGATCAGCTGGACAGGCTGACCGCCGCCGTGGCCTCAGCGCAGACCAAGGATTCGGACGGATATCTCGGCACCGCCAACGCGAAGCTGCTCGTGATGCTGCATCGGCTGCTGTTCGAGACGGTGGCGCAAGATCCGACTCGTCCCGAGTATCGTCAGGGCAACACCCTGGGCGACGGGCGCAAGCACTGGTTCCGGGCCAAATTCGGCAACGGGCGCTTCCGCCTCTTCTTCCGCTACGACAGCCGGGCCAAGGTGATCGTCTTCGCCTGGGTCAACGACGAGACGACGCTGCGCACCTACGGCTCGAAGACGGACGCCTACCGGGTGTTCGCCGGCATGCTCGACAAGGGCAACCCACCCGACAGCTGGCAGGACTTAATGAAGGCTGCGTCGAGCGAGGCGGCGAAGGCACGCTTCGAGCGAGCCAAGCCGACATAGCGCGCGACAACTCTTCTGAGGTGTTCCCACCGGCATGAAACCGTCACGATCGGCGGGCAAGAGCCCGCCGCATCGAGCCGGTCGCTCCGGTGCCGCTTGCGATGCACGCGGCCCTGGCGCAGGAGGGACCGGTCCCGAGGGAGGCGGCCGGTATCCATGAAGAAAGTCAGTGAGATCTTTTGGGGCCTGATCGGCCTCGCGGCGGTGGCGGCCTCCTGCTACCTGCTCTGGGGCAAGCTGAAGGACCAGTCCTGGGCGAGCATCGAAGCCGCCTTCCTGGCGATCCCCCCGCATCACGTCCTCTTCGCCGCCCTCTCGACGCTCGTCGCCTACGCGGCGCTCGCTTGGTACGACCGGATCGCGCTGCTCCACCTGGGCGTGCGCGGCATCTCGTGGATGTTCGTCTCGGTCTGCTCCTTCACCACCTACGCGCTCTCGCACAACATCGGCGCATCGGTGTTCTCCGGCGCGCTGGTGCGCTACCGGGCCTACACCGCCAAGGGCCTCTCGGCGGCGCAGGTCGCGGTGCTGGTGGCCTTGTGCTCCTTCACCTTCGGCCTCGGCACGATCCTGCTCGGCGGCTTCGTGCTGGTCTACGATCCGGGCCTGCTGGCGCGGCTCGACAGCCTGCTGCCCGCGGCCCTCACCAACCCGCACACCGCCCGGCTCGTCGGCTTTGCGCTGCTCGCCTTCGTGGCGCTCTACGTCCTCGGCTCGGTGCTGCGCTTCCGCCCGCTGACGATCCGCAAGTTCAAGGTCGAGTATCCCCGGCCGCAGATCATGGTGCGCCAGCTCATCGCGGCGCCGCTGGAGCTGCTGGGTGCCGCCGGCATCATCTACTTCGCGCTCCCCGACAGCCTGAACCCCGGCTTCATCGCTGTGCTCGGCATCTTCCTCGCCTCGTTCTCGGTGGCGCTCGCCTCGCACGCGCCCGGCGGCCTCGGCGTGTTCGAACTGGTGTTCTTCACCGCCATGCAGCTCCAGACCGATGCCGAGAAGGCACCGGTGCTGGCGGCCCTGCTGATCTTCCGCCTGTTCTACCTGCTGATCCCGTTCGCGATCGCCATCGTCGTGGTGGTGCTGTTCGAGCGTGCGCGCCTGTCGAAGGCACTCCACAAGACCGATGCGAACCCGCCCGAGCCCCCGCTCGTGGCGCCGGGCCTCGACAACCACGTCATCGAGAAGCGCCTGGAGAAGAAGGCGGTTTGAGGGGGCTTCGTTAGCCTCGGTCGTCCGCGCCCGCCTCCGCGGGCCTGAGGCTCGCTCCGCTCGATGCCTCGGCTTTCAGCCGAGGCCCGCTCAAGCGCGGCGCTCTTCGCGCCGCGAAGCCGCCAACGCGGCTTCGATCGGCGCCGGCCCTGGCGGGTCGGCATCGCTCGGCCATGCGCGGCGAGCGAATCTGCGGACCGTTTCCCGCAGGATGACGCCGCCTTCGTAAAGGATTAACTGCCGCGATCGTGGACGGTGGGACGGGCGCCCTTGCCCGGCCTTCACGAACGGTTAAGCTTGCACCGTGGGCGCAGGTCCCGCGCTCGGATCATCGAACATCATGGCTTCCATCAAGGTGCGGGTTTCCGAGGACGGAACCTGCTCGATCTGCCGCAACGGCACGATCGTCAGCACGGGTCTCACGCGCCATCAGGCCGACCAACTGGTCGCGGTCCTGCGCGCCATCGAAGGCCACGCCTGAGGTTTTTCCGGTCGATCCGCGCGGTTTCAGCCCCACGCCGTCGTCGCGAGGCGGAGCCGAAGCGATCCAGGACGCCGCATCATCCGGAGGGGGCGCGTCCTTCGACGAAGCGGCTGCGACCGAATCGCCCCTCCTCGCACGGTCGCGCGCTGTTGGGGTGGACGGCCCCTGACGGCATCGGTGTGCTACGATGAAGTTGTCGAAGACTTCCTCAAGTGAGATCGTCCATGGAGCGGTGTATCCGCATCGGGGTGGACACGTCGAAGCACTTGTTTCGGCTGCGCGGTGAACGCGGCCGAGCAGCCGGTGCTGCGGCGCCGGTTGCGGCGTGGCTGGGGCTGACGACCAAGACCCCCTCGACGGCGCGCCGGACCCGGCTGGGGGGATCACCCGGGCGGGCGCCCCGATGCTGCGCAGCCTGCTCGTGGTGGGAGCGACCGCCATCGTCTGGCGGGTGCGGGGTTCGAAGCCGAAGACCGCGCAGAAGACCGGTGATGCGAGCGTGGGCGGGGACGAGCCCTGGCTGCAGGCCTGGGTGCGGGCGCTGCTGACGCGCAAGCTGGCGGCGCCGGCCAACAAGTTCGCCCGCATCGCCTGGACGCTGATGCAGAGCGGTGAGCGCGACCGGATGCCGGCCCTGCCCGCGGCGGGACCGCAGCCGGCCACCGCCTGAGGGCGGCCCGATCCGATCCGGGCGCGCATCGCGCCCACGACCCATCACGCGGCCGATCCGATCCGGAGGCAGACCGCCTGACGCGCTTGCAAGAGGGCGATGAGGAACCGGGATCGTCCGATCCGGGACAAGGGATCAACCGTGCAATCCAATGGCCGATCTCAGGTCGTCGCTCGGTGTGGGTCCCCCGTCGCGGACCCCATCTCGGCCAGCAATCCCGAGGCTGCGCTCACAGGCCGGACAGATGAAGGCAAGCGAACGCAGCCCCGAACAACTCATCCGACCATCTTGCGAGAAGGGGGCCGTCCACACAGGGATTGCTTCGGCTGCCCCTCGCAATGACGGTGCGGGTGTCTCAGCCCGCCGCGGGCGCCTTCAGCAGCGTATCGGTGATGCGGTTCGACAGCCTCAGCGCCGAGCCGGGCCCCCCGAAATTCCAGATGTTGCGTTCGATCAGGCCGACGCGGCCCGCGCGCAGGGCCGGCACCCGTTGCCACGCGGCGCTGCGGGTCTTGGCGGTGAGCGGGATGTCGGGGCCGGTCGTGCTCACCAGCATGACGTCGCAATCGTCCAGCGCGAGCAGGTCCTCCGAGGTCAGCGGGCGCACGCCCTCGCGGCTCCGGTCGGGGGGCCAGAAGCGCAGGCCCAGCCGCGCCGCGAGGCCGGCCGAGAGGCTGTCGGCGGTGAAGACCCAGTAGGTGTCCTGGCCGCCCAACTCTTGGAGCACCACGAGGCGCCGGCCGCTGCGCCCGGCCTCCGCGAGGCGGGCGGCATCATGGGCGATGCCCGCGGACACCTCGGCCTCCGCGTGCTCCGCGTCCGCGCGGTGGCCGGTGAGGCCACCGATCATCGTCTGGAGCGTGAAGGCGGAATCGAGCCGTGTGGCCGGGGGGACGGGCTTGAAGTCGAGCAGCACGGTCGGGGCGATGCTCTCGAACACGTCGAAGAGCGGGGCGTGGCGGTAGGAGACGCCGAGGATCAGGTCGGGCTTGAGCCGGGCGATGGCCTCCAGGCTCGGCTGCTGGCGGGTGCCGACATCGGCCACACCCTTCAGGCGCTCCGATAGGACGCCGATCCAGCCGGGATAGAGTTTCGGGTCGGACATGCCGACCGGCGGGCAACCGACGGCGGCGAGCATCTCGGCGAGGAGGAATTCCAGCGCCACCACGCGTTGGGCCGGCTCGGGCAGGACGGCGGAGCGCCGGAATATGAGGTCGCTCGCCCGCGCGGGCGCCGCCGCAAGCCCGGCCGCGGCGAGCCCCCCGACGAGAAAATCGCGGCGGCGAATCGACAAAAGCGTCATCGCGCGCCCTTTCGGCCGCGGGACATCAGCCAGAGGAAGTAGGGGGCGCCGATCAGCGCGGTGAGCGCGCCGGCCGGGATCTCGGTCGGGGCGAGCGCCGCCCGGCCGACGATGTCGGCGACGACAGTGAGCAGCGCCCCCAAGAGCATCGCGATCGGCAGACGGTCGCCGTGGGCGTGGAAGCCGACGAGGCGGGCGAGGTGGGGCGTCAGCAGGCCGACGAAGGCGAGCGGGCCGACGATGGCGACCGCGGCACTCGCCAGCACGGCGGCCAGTCCGAGGGCGAGGGCGCGCAGCAGTCCGACATCGAGGCCGAGCCCGGCGGCCGCGTCGTCGCCGAGCGTCAGGAGGTCGAGGGGGCGGCTGAGGAAGGCGAGCGCGGGCAGGCCGACGAGGAGCCAGGGCAGCAGCGCGGCGGCGTCGGGCCACGCCCGGCCGTAGGTGCCGCCGACGAGCCAGATCAGGGCGCGGGCGGGCTGGGCGCTGGTCTCGACGATGACCGCGTAGGTCAGCGCCGCGAACAGGCCGCTGAAGGCCAGCCCCGTGAGCGCCACGGGCAGCGGCGCGAAGCGGCGGCGGCGGTTGATGGCGAGGATCAGGCCGAGCGTCGCGAGCCCGCCCGCGAGCGCCAGGGCGAAGGTCTCGGGCCGGCCGATCAGCGGCCAAGCCAGAAGCCCGCACAGCGTCGTCAACGCGGCGCCTTGCGTGACGCCCAACAATTCGGGGCCGGCGAGCGCGTTGCGCACCACGCTCTGGAGCACGACGCCGCTCGCCGCCAGCATCATCCCGGCAATCGCCGCGACCGCGATGCGGGGGCCGCGGATGCCGAGGATCAGCGCGGCCTCCGGGTCGGTGCCGGCGAGCGCGGAGATCCAACGGGCAGGGGGAAGGCAGGTCTCGCCCCAGGCGAGGCCGCAGGCGGCGAGCGCGATCAGGGCGGCGAGCAGGGCGGTCGCCACGACGGCAAGCGACGCGGCCCGGCCGGAGGCCGCGACCTCGCCGCGGTCGGGCGGGGTGAGCGCCCGCCCGCGCATCACCAGAACGAGCAGGATCGGCGTGCCGACCAGCGCGGTGGCGACCGCGGTCGAGAGGCCGGCGGAGAGACCGAGGCCGGCCACCGCGCCGTCGGCGGCGATCAGCAGGCCGCCGCCGGTGAGCGCGGAAAGGGCGACGAGGCTGCCGAACCGGCGGATGCCGGCCGCCCGCACGAGGTTCGGGGCGATGAGGCCGATGAAGCCGATGGGGCCGGCGAGCGCCACGGCGAAAGCGGTGAGCGCGGTCGCGACCACGACGCCCGCGAACCGCACCGGCAGAACCGCCACGCCGATGCCGGTGGCGGCGTCGTCCCCGAGTGCGAGCGCTTCGAGCCCGCGCAGCAGGAAGGGCAGGGTGAGAAGCGGCGGCAGCAGCCACAGGGCGGCCACGGTGAGGCCTTCGGCGCCGGGCTGGTAGAGCGCGCCGCTGCTCCACAAGGCGAGGCCGGCGATGTTCTGCTCGAACAGGGCGAGCGCGATCGTGATGCCGGCCCCGAGCAACAGGGCGCAGGCACCCCCCGCGAGCAGCAGCCGCAGAGGCGGGGCGCGCCAGCCCCCGGCGGCGGTCAGCGCCAGCGCCGCCGCGCCGAGCCCGCAGGCGAACAGCAGCGGTGGCCCTGAGAAGGCGGCCAAAGCCGGAACGGTAAGTCCAAGCAAAACGCCGATCTGTGCCCCGGCCGTCACGCCCAAAAGATCGGGGGCGGCGAGCGGGTTGCGGGTCACCGCCTGGAACAGCGCGCCCGCGGTGCCGAAGGCCGCGCCCGCGGCCAGCCCCGCGAGCACCCGCGGCAGGCGCAGTTCCCAAAAGAGGAAGCGGGCGGCTTCCGCCTCAGCCGGGCCGTGGGCCGTCATCAGTGCATGGAGCGTCGGCCACAGGCGGGCGACGGCGAGCAAAGCCACGAGGGCGGCGGCGATCAGGGCGAGGCGCAGGCCGGGCGCAGGCCGGGCCGGCGCCGGCAGGTCGGCGGCGAGCGCGGTCACGGGCGGACGGGATGCGTCTGGCGCCGGGCCGGGGCGAAGGCGGGCACGCAGAGCGGGGCGGCGGAATCCGGATGGTCGAGCCGCCACATCTCGACGCCGTAGACCTCCGCCAGCGGCCCCGGCCGCAGCACCTCGGCGGGCGGCCCGTCATGGAGGATGCGGCCCGCCTTCATCAGCAGCACCCGGTCGGCGAGCGCGGCGGCCTGATTGAGATCGTGCAGCACGCAGACGATGGTGATGCCGCGCTCGCGGTTGAGGGTCTTGAGCGCCAGCACCAACTCGACCTGATGGCGCACGTCGAGCCAGGTCGTCGGCTCGTCGAGGAGAAGGACGCGGCATTGCTGAGCGAGCGCCATGGCGATCCAGGCCCGCTGCCGCTCGCCGCCCGACAGCGCCGCGACCTCGCGGGCGCCGTGATCGCGCAGGCCCGTGGCGGCGAGCGCGTCGAGGATCGCGCTGCGGTCGGCGGATGACAGCCCGCCAATCAGCCGGCGGTGGGCGTGGCGCCCGTAGGCCGCGAGTTCGAACACGGTGAGGCCGGCCGGCACCTCGTTGGCCTGGGCCAGCATCGCCAGCGCCTGCGCGCGCTCGCGGCGCTTCAGATCGCCGAGGGGGCGCCCATCGACCTCCACGGTCCCGGCCTGGGCCGGCTGCAAGCCGGCGAGCGTGCGCAGCAGGGTCGATTTCCCGCAGCCATTCGCGCCGCAGAGCGCGGTGACGCCACCGGAGGCAATCGCCACATCGAGCCCGGCGAGAACGCGCCGCGCCCCGTAGGCGACGGTGAGGCCCTTACCCTCGAGGATCGCGGCCCCCTTCATGCGGTCGAACTCATGCGGCCCTGTTCATCCCGTGTGCCTCGGCCATGGCGACGACGACCTTGCGCGGGCCGGCATAGGGTTCGCGACCGTGCATGATCAACATGTTGTCGAGCATCAGCACGTCGCCCGCCTGCCAGGGGAAGGTCACCTTCTCGGCCTCCAACACGGCGCGCACGGCGTCGAGGTCTTCGTCGGGAATCGGGCTTCCGTCGCCGAAATACACGTTGCGGGGGAGTTCGTCCTCCCCGACCGTGTCGAGCAGCACCTCGCGCTCCACCGCGTCGAGCCCCGAGACGTGGAACAGGTGGGCTTGGTTGAACCACACGTCCTCGCCGGTGCGGGGGTGCTTGGCCACCGCCTGACAGAGCTGGCTCGTGCGCAACTCGCCGTCCTCCTTCCACGTGAAGTCGATGGCGTGGTCGCGGCAATAGGATTCGACGGCGCTGCGGTCGTCGGTGTCGAACACCTTGCTCCAGGGCAGGTCGAGGCCGTTGCCGAAGTTGCGCACGTAGCGCAGGCCGTTTTTGGCGAATTTCTCGCGCAAGCCCGGATCGAGCGCCCGGTAGATCGCGCGGCTGTCGGCGAGCGGGGTGGCGCCGCCCTCAGGGCTGGCGGTGACGCAGTGGAACCAAATCCGCAGCGGCCAGTCGCGGGTGTAGGATTGCTCGTTGTGGAGCGGGATCTCGCGGTGGGCCGGATATTCGGTGGAGGAATAGACCCCGCCCTCGACCTTGCTGCGCGGCGTCGAGCCGAACTCGTAGGACAGCAGCGGATGGCCGAAGCTGGCGGCGAACGCCCGAAACGCCTCGACGCTCTCGACCGAATAACCCCGCAGCAGCACGCCGCCGACGGTGCCGAGCGTGTCGCGGATTTCGGAATCGCGGGCCTCGATCGCCTGGATCAGCGGGCCCGAGCCTTCGAGCAGGACGGGGAGGGCGGGAGCGGGCATGGTCGGCCTCTTCGGCGAGAGAGGGAAGATGCGATTCAGGCGCGGGCGTCGGCGTCCATCGCCTCGCGCAGGCTGCGCGGGCGCATGTCGGTCCAGACGGTCTCGATGTGCTTCAGGCAGGCGGCCTTGTCGCCGCTGAACCCTTCCCGGCGCCAGCCCTCGGGGGTCGGCTTGAAGTCGGGCCAGATCGAGTACTGGTCCTCGTCGTTCACCACCACGTGAAACAGGATGTCGTCGCGGTCGAAGCTCAAGGTCGCGGACTCCCTTCGGAGCGCCCGGTCGGGCCGGGGCATGTCGGAAGGGTGACGAACGGGGGCTCGCGGAATTTAGGGAAGGGGGCCTTTCGCTTCGCGATGGCGCACGGGGGTTTAGTCTGGAAAAAGTATAATCAAGAGATCGCACAGCATAAGACAGCACTACGTTGACGCTGCCTGAGATCACCCTCTAAACCGGACGCCCATCGACCGCCTCGGTTTCCAACTCATGCCGTCATTGCGAGGCGGGGCCGAAGCAATCCAGCGCTCCGCACTGTCCGGATGGCTCGCGCCGGCGATGACCGTCCGGCCGAGGCCGGCTCGCTGCATCCGGCTCCGTCGCGCCCTGGATTGCTTCGGCTTCGCCTCGCCGGGGCGGGGAGGGGCGGGACGGTCCGGCCAAAACCTCACGAGGCGCGGGCCAGGAGCCGATCCGCGATGCTGTTCTCCGAAGCGACGGTCGCGCTCGCCGATCCGCACAAACTCGCCGCCGACCTCGTCGAGCACCTGAGCGCCCACGATGTCGCCCACGAGCGGCACGGGGCGCGCGTCGTCCTGCAACTCGGCGTCGGCACCGGTAGCCTGGAGCCGGTGGGCGAGCGTTTGCGGGTGCGGGTCGAGGCGCCCGACGAGGGTGGGCTGGAGATGCTGCGCGCACTGCTGGCGGCCAACATCGTCGACTTCGCCGAGGGCGAGGCACCCGCCATCGCGTGGTCGGGCTTCGCGGCGGGGGCTCCCACCTTCGCGAACTTCCGCGAGTTACGGCTGGTGGCGACCGAGGCGCTGACGCCGCGGCTGCGCCGCCTCACCTTCACCGGCCGCGATCTCGGCCGCTTCGCCAGCGCGGCCGACCTGCACGTGCGGCTCTACCTGCCGCCGCCCGGCGTCACGCGGCCGGAATGGCCCCGTCCCGGCCCCGACGGCCGCACCCTGTGGCCCGAGGCTCCGCTCTGCCCGGAGGTGCGCTATTACACGATCCGCCGGGCGAGCCCCGACACGGTCGAGATCGACTTCGTGCTGCACGACGATCCGGGACCGGGCGCGCGCTTCGCGCTTCAAGCCCGGCCCGGCGCGATCTGCGGCATCGCCGGGCCCATGGGCCGCGCGGCGCCGCCCGCCGCCTGGACCCTGCTCGCGGGCGACGAGACGGCGCTGCCGGCCATCGCGCGGTTGCTGGAGGCAATGGCGCCGGACGCCCGCGGCGTCGTGCTGATCGAGGCCGACGGGGCGGAGGCCGGCTATCCGCTGGCCGCGCCGGAAGGGGTGAGCGTGCGCTGGCTCGACCGGGCGCCCGAGAGCCCGCTTCATGCCGCCATCCGCGCCCTCGACTTCCCTGCGGGCGACGACCTGTTCGTCTGGGCCGGCTGCGAGGCCAAGGCCGCCCGTACGCTCAGGAAACACCTGCGCTCGGAGCGGGGCCTGACCCGCGAGCAGCACCTCGTCGTCGGCTATTGGGAGCGGGCCAGGGTGCCGGTTCCATGACCGCGGCGCCGAAGAGCGACGCGCGTCGGCCGACCGGTGACCTGCGGTCGTATGTGCAGGGGGCGACCGATCTGCTACGCAGCCAGGAGTCGTGACTCGACGAGACAGGCCCCACCGCCGCGGGTCGATCCTTCGAGGCGCGAAATGCTAAGCTGAGCCATGTCCGACGCGCCCCATCCCGTCATCGACGAGACCGACGAGGCCTCCGGCGACCTCGAACTGCTCGGCCAGGTGCTCGCTCAAGCCGAAGCGGCGATCGAGCTGATCGATGCCGTCCAGATGCCCCGATCGCATGCGGCGTTGATGACGCTGCTCTCGCGGCTGGGCTACGAGATCGAGCGAGCCAAGCCGGCGCGGCCTGGATAGCGGACTTCGTCCGATCTTGGAGCCGGGATCGCTCGCCGCGTCCCCACGAGGAGCCGGTCGGGCGGCCCCTGATAGCGGAGCGCACGACGGCGGGCCTGCAAGCGATAGGCTCAGACCGTCCGCTTCGGAGCGGCCCCGGTGGGGCCGCGCTCCGCTTCCAGTTCCCGCAATTCGGCTTGCACGGTCTCGACCAACGCCAGCGCGGCGGCCCGGAGTTCGGGTGAACCGTGCTCCTCGACCAGCGTGCGGATCTTGACCGCGATCGCTTCCACCCGTGATGGCTCGTGCGGTGACAGCGCGTCCGCCACCGGCTTCTGCTCCGGAGGGATCACGCTCGCACCTCGGGCCATGCGGTTGTCGCGGTGCGCGGATGCGGCAATGATCGGGACGGCAGCGAGAATCGGAGCCCATGCACCTTTTTCAGACGGACGCGCGTTCGGTGTCGGGCTCCAGCCTCGACGAGCCGCGCCTGCTCAGCGGACACTGGGCCGAGTTGCTCACGTTCCTGTCGGTGGCCAAGGCGGGCTCGATCACGCGCGCGGCCGAGCAACTGGGGGCGAGCCGCAGCACGGTCAACGGGCAGATCCGGCGGCTGCAGGACGTGGTCGGGGCGCAGCTCCTCATCTCCAGCGCCAGCGGCATCGCCCTGACGCCGAAGGGTGAGGAGCTCGCCAAGTCGCTGGCCCGGGTCGACCGCGACCTCTTTCTGGCGACCCGACAGGCCGCCGCGCCGCGCGGCGTGGTGGAGGGCTCGGTCCGGCTGAGTTGCCCCGACGGCCTCGGTCTCATCGTCATCACGCCGGCCTTGCGCCGGTTCAGCGACCAGTACCCCGGCGTACAACTCCACCTGAATGCGCTGCAGAACTACCGGTCGCTGCGGGAGAACTCGACCGACTGCATGATCGGCTTCAGCCCCGACGAGCAGAAGGACGTCACGAACATCCGGCTGGGCTGGCTGCATCTCGCGCCCGTCGCCGGCCGCGAGTACCTTACCGAGCGCGGCCTGCCGACGCTCGCCACCCTGCACGAACACGACTTTCTCGACACGGAGAAATACGCGGCCCCGGTCCCGCCCTGGACGCAGTGGCAGAACCTCGTGCGCCAGGGGCGCACGACCCGGCACTTCTCGGACAACGCCATCATCTACGCCGTGATGGTCAAGGCCGGCCTCGGCATCGGCCTGCTCGCCAGCTACACCTTCCAGGAGCCGACGCTGATGCACGTCCCGCTCGGCCTGGAGATCCGCCTGCCGATCTACGCCTCGATCCTGACCGACCGCCTGCAGGACCGATCGGTCGCGGTCGTGCGCGACTTCCTCGTCGATCTCTTCGCCGCGCAGCCCTGGTTCGATCCGACCTTCACCGCGCAGATCGGCACGACCCATCCGGGGCTCGATCTCTTCCTGGGAAGCTGATCGGGCCGTCTTTCCTGCAACGTCCGGGCGGGCGGTCAGCCCAGCCATGTCGGCTGATCCCAGGCCCCCTCGACGCGGTAGAGCGTGCTGATGTCGCTCTCCATCGTGATGGCGTTCGAGGGCACGTCGAGGCGTTTGATCATCTCGATGCAGTCCTCGTATTCGGGACTGATCAGGGCAGGCTTGTCGACGACCTCGAAGCCGAGGAAGCGCCGCCAGACGGGCACGAAATTCGGGCCGGCATGGGTGATCAGCTTGTCGTAGCCCTTGCGGGCAACGTGGGCGAACACGTCCACCGACAGGCGCTTGAGCACCTTCGGCGAGCGGTAGGCCGGCCGGAACGCGGTCCGCTCGATCTTGGCGAAGTCTTGGAACCACCGGATGCGGGTCGCACCGATCGGCTCCTCGAGATCGTAGAAGACGAAATGGGTCGCCTGGAAGTCGTTTCCGTCGATGGCCTGCTTCGTCTTCAGGCCTTCGCCTTCCATGAAGCAAATGCTGCGGATCAGGAAAGCATGCAGCAACTGTTCCTGCGTCGTGACGACCTCTGCACGCACCCGATTGTGCATGATCTGTAGTTGAGACGCGTCCATAACGCTTCCACGGCTATATCCGCAGGCAACCTATCGAACGCCGGGGTGGGCTGCGTAGTCGCGAAATCGGCGAGGGTGTCTCGAAAATGGACAACAGCGGTGAGGCGATAGAAGCCCTGCAGAAGCTGATGGCGATCTGCCGGGAGGCGGCCGCAGAACATGGCGGCGACTACGCGGCAGCCTGGGCGAGCCTGCGCACGCGCATGCTGGCCCTGCCGAAGGAGCAGCGCGAGGAGATCGGCCTCGTCCTCAAGGACATCCTGCGCTTCGAGCCGCCGCCGACCCGAGGGTCGCAGTAAGGCGGCGGCCGGCCGCTGGTTTTCCGCCCGCCGTTACTGAGAAAACCTACTTGTTCATCATCGAGTAGGCCTGGATGCCCGCGGGCGTCATGATGACGACGAAAAGCACCGGCAGGAAGAACACGATCATCGGCACGGTCAGCTTCGGCGGGAGCGCGGCGGCCTTCTTCTCCGCCTCGTTCATGCGGGTGTCGCGGCTCTCCTGGGCGAGCACGCGCAGGGCCTGGCCGACGGGGGTGCCGTAGCGCTCGGCCTGGATCAGCGCCGTGGTCAGCGACTTCACCGGTTCGAGGCCGGTACGCAGCGCGAGGTTCTCGTAGGCCACGCGCCGGTCGGGCAGGTAGGACAGCTCGGCGTTCAGGAGCGCCAACTCCTCGGCGAGCACCGCCGATTGCGAGGCGATCTCCAGGCTAACGCGGCGGAAGGCGTTTTCCGCCGACATTCCGGATTCGACGCAGATCAGGCACATGTCGAGGGCGTCGGGCCAAGCCAAGCGGATCTGCGCCTGACGCTTGGAGGTCGCGTTGCTGAGGTAGACCTCCGGCAGCTTCATGCCGACGAAGGCCACCAGCAGCACGATGCCGAGGCGGATCATCAGCGGCTGGTCCAGCACCTCCAGCACGAACAGGTAGAACAGGGCCGCGAGCGTCGCGACGGCCGGCGTCACGAGGCGGAAGAACAGGAACGCCGTCTCGGCGCCCGCACCGCGATAGCCCGCGAGCACCAGCTTCGCTTTCGCGGTCTCGGTGCCGAGCCAGCGAGTGAGGTGGAGCTGCTCCACCACGCGCTTCATGTAGGCCTTGGGCTCGCTGCGCAGGGTCGCGCGGTTCGACAGGCGCTCGCGCTCACGCAGGCGCATCTGCTCGCGCTCGTCGCTGACGAGCTTCATGCGCTTGGCCAGCGTGTCGGTCTCGATCAGCGGCTGAACCAGCGTGAACACGGTCGCGGCGGCGGCGATGCCCGTCAGCACGGTGGCGACGAAGCGCGGCTGAAGCGCCGCGTCGACCATCTGATCCAGCATTGATTCCCTCCCAACGCACGCTTCTTACACGTCGAAGTTGATCATCTTGCGCATCATCGCGATGCCGAGGCCCATCCACAGGGCGGAGGCCGCGAGCGCGATCTTGCCGATGGCGGTGGTCCACAGCAGCGAGATGTAGTCGGGGCTCGACAGGTAGGTGGTGAAGGCGACGATGAAGGGCAGCGCGGCGATGATGAACGCCGAGACCTTGGCCTCCATGCTCATCGCGGCGATCTTGCCGGCCATCTTCTTGCGCTCGCGCAGCACCCGCGACAGGTTGCCGAGCGCCTCGGAGAGGTTGCCGCCGGCCTTCGCCTGGATGCCGATCACCACGGCGAAGAAGTTCACCTCCGTTACCGGCACGCGCTCGTACATGCGCTGGATCGCCTCCGACATTGGCAGGCCGAGCGCCTGCGCTTCGTTGGCGACCCGGAATTCGCTGCGCAGGGGCTCCTTGGCCTCGCGCGAGATCATCCGCAGGCAGTCGCCGAGCGGGATGCCGGACTTGAGGCCGCGCACCACCACGTCGATGGCGTTGGGCAATTCGTCGATGAAGGCGGCGATGCGCCGCTTCTGCAGGTGCTTGAGCATCCAGGCCGGGACGCCGAGCCCGCCGACGAACATCGCCAGCAGGGCCACGAGCGGGCGGCCCGAGACGAGGAGCACGCCGAAGCCGAGGCCGAGCGCGATCAGGACCGAGAGGACGATGTACTTCTTGCGGCTCCAGCCGAGGCCGGCCCGGGCGATCTTCAGCTCCAGGGTGACCTTGGTGTTGCCCTTCTTAGCCTCCAACTCCTTGAGGCTCTTGGCGACCTGCTCGCGGCGGTTGGCGGCGGTGGCGCGCTCGGCCACGACCGTGCGGCTCTGCCCCACGGCCTTGCGGCGCTGCTCTGCCCGGCGCTCGCCCGAGAGCAACGGAACGAGCGCGACGTAGGCGACCGCGCCCGCCGCCACGGCGACGAGGCCGGCCGCCAGCGGCAGGTTGAGCGCGCTCACGCCACCTCTCCCTCGACGGCCGCCGCGTCGAGGGCTTCGGCCAGCGCCCGCTCCTCGCCGTAGTAGCGCGCCCGGTCCCAGAAGCGCGGGCGGCCGATGCCGGTGGAGCGGTGGCGGCCGATCAGGCGGCCGTTCGCGTCCTCGCCGAGGATGTCGTAGACGAACAGGTCCTGAGTGATGATGACGTCGCCCTCCATCCCCAAAACCTCGGTGATGTGGGTGATGCGCCGCGAGCCGTCGCGCATGCGCATGGCCTGGATGATGACGTCCACCGAGCCGGTGATCATCTCGCGCAGCGTCTTCGAGGGCAGCGAGAAGCCGCCCATGGTGATCATCGATTCGATTCGCGCCAGGCACTCGCGGGGGCTGTTGGCGTGCAGCGTGCCCATCGAGCCGTCGTGGCCGGTGTTCATGGCCTGGAGGAGATCGAACGCCTCCGGCCCGCGCACCTCGCCGACGATGATGCGCTCGGGCCGCATGCGCAGGCAGTTCTTGACGAGGTCGCGCATGGTGACCGAGCCCTGGCCCTCCAGGTTCGGCGGGCGCGTCTCGAGCCGGACCACATGCGGCTGCTGGAGCTGCAACTCGGCCGCGTCCTCGCAGGTGATGACCCGCTCGTCGTGCTCGATATAGGCGGTGAGGCAGTTGAGAAGCGTGGTCTTGCCCGAGCCGGTGCCGCCGGAGATGACGACGTTGCAGCGGACCTTGCCGATGATCTGCAGGATCTTGGCCCCCTCTGGCGAGATCGCGCCGAAGCGGACGAGCTGGTCGAGGGTGAGTTTGTCCTTCTTGAACTTACGGATGGTGAGCGCGGGCCCGTCGATGGCGAGTGGGGGCGCGATGACGTTGACGCGGGAGCCGTCGGGCAGGCGCGCGTCGCAGATCGGCGAGGATTCGTCCACGCGCCGGCCGACTTGGCTGACGATCCGCTGGCAGATATTCATCAACTGCTGGTTGTCGCGGAAGCGGACGTTGGTGAGCTGGATCTTGCCGCCGACCTCGATGAAGGTCCGGTCGGCGCCGTTGACCATCACGTCGGCGATGTCGTCGCGGGCGAGCAGCGGTTCGAGCGGGCCGTAGCCGAGCACGTCGTTGCAGATGTCGTCGAGCAGTTCCTCCTGCTCGGCGATCGACAGGACGATGTTCTTGAGGCCGATGATCTCCGAGACGATGTCGCGGATTTCTTCGCGGGCCGATTCGCCGTCGAGCTTGGCCAGCTGGGCGAGGTCGATCGCCTCGATCAGCGCGCCGAAGATCATGCTCTTCGTGCGGAAATACTCTTCCGACTTTTGTGGCGCGAGCGGCGCCACCGGCGTCGGCTTGGGCGGCGGCGGCGCGTCGGGCCGCGCCGCGCGCGCTTCGTCCTGCAGGACGGGGGCGGGCGGCAGCGGCTTTCCGGCCGGCAGGACCGGGGCGGCGGGGGCCGCTGCTGCGGTGGAACGTCGTCCGAACATGGCGCCGTGCGCCCTCAACTGACGGGAAGGGAGGGGGCGGAGTTCACGTTCACGAGGCCTTCTTGCGGCTCAGGCGCGCGAGCAGCGGCTCCAGCAGGTTCGGGCGCGACCGCTTCACCTCGGACCGGCCGGTGACGACGCCCGCGACCTCGGAAAAGATTTCCGCCGCCTTGGCGTTCGCCTGCACCTCGGCGATCATCTGGCCGTTGTTGGCCGCGGTGCCGAAGAGCGCCGGATCGAAGGGAATCGACGCCTGGAGCGTCGCATCGAGCGCCTTGGCGAACTCGGCCGCCGCGATCTCCGGGCGCTTGGGCATGCCGACGCCGTTGAGGATCACCCGCGCCTTCGCGTCGTTGGGCCGGTTCACCTGGAGCAGGGCGAGCAGGTTCTTGGTGTTGCGCAAGGACGCGAGGTCGGGCGAGGCGACGATCAGGATCTCGTCGGCGGCCACCAGCACGCGGCGGGTCCAGGCCGACCAGTGATGCGGCACGTCCATGACGATGCAGGGCACCGCCGCGCGCAGCAGGTCGGTGAGCGCGTCGAAGGCCGGCTCGGTCAGGTCGATGGTGCGGTCGAGGGTGGCCGGCGCCGAGAGCAGGCTGAGGTTGTCGGCGCACTTGGAGAGCAGCCGGTCGAGCAGGTTGGCGTCCAGGCGCTCGGGGGCGAACACCGCCTCGGCGATGCCCTGGGGCGGGTCCTGGTTGAAGTTGAGGCTGGCGGTGCCGAAGGCGATGTCGAGGTCGGCGATCACCGTCGAGGTGCCGTGCTCGCGTGCCACCGTCCAGGCGAGATTGTGGGCGACCGTCGAGGCGCCGACGCCGCCGCGGGCGCCGTAGACCGCGATGGTGCGCCCGACCGGCTTGGCGCCCGGCGCCGAAAAGAGGTCGGACACCGCCGCGATCAGCGCCACGGGCGCCACCGGGGCCATCAGGTACTCGCTGACGCCGCGCTGCATGAACTGGCGGTAGAGCAGCACGTCGTTGACGTGGCCGACGACGAGCACCTTCGTCCCCTCGTCGCAGCACTCGGCGAGCGCGTCGAGGCATTCGAGCGGGCGCGACTTGGTGCCGACGAACTCGATCAGGATGACGTTGGGCGTCGGCGCGTGCCGGTAGGCTTCGACCGCCGCCGCGCCCCCGCCCATCTGCACCTTGACGTGCGCCTTCTGCATCCGCCGGTCGGAGACGATCCCCTCGATCATCGCCGCGGTCTCGGGCGTCTCGCAGAACGCCTGGATCGTGATCCGGGGCACCGGGGCGATCGTGCGGTCCGTGGCCTCGTGGTTGTCCGGCATGACGCGTTGTTCCGGTTCGAAGGTCGTGTGGGGCGGGGCGGCGGTGGAGGAAGCGGTCGGTTAGTTCTTCACCTGTTCCTTGACGCTGTTCGTCCCATCCTGCCGCCACTCGGTTGACGGATCCTTGCCCTTGCGCAGCTCGCCGATGTCGCGGGTGCGGCGGACCGTGTCGATGCGGCCCTCGGGGCGCCCGCGCACGAGATCGATCGGGTCGGCGACCTGGGCGGCGATGTTGGACTGCGTCGCGCAGCCGAGGTTCCATTGCGGCTCGTTCGACCAGTCGGCGCGGATGTCGCTGGCGCCGAGGTCGCGCGGCCAGAGCCCGCATTTGCTCGACACCTTGGCCTGCATCCGCTGGAAGGTGAGCCGGACCGGGGCGGCGAGGCCTGGGTTGGCGACCGGATAGCCGCCGACCGTCCAGCCGCCGGGCGGCACGCCGAGGTCGGTTCCGAGCCGGCGGATCGCCGCGCCGGTGCGCTCGACCGGGACGGCGAGCGAGGGGGCCACGCCCTGAGGCAGTTCGAGGGTGATCAGGCCGCGGCCGTAGCGGCGGTATTCGAGCAGGAAGGCCTCGATGTCGGCCGCTTGGCGCGGATCGATATGGCCGACGCCGGTGGGGAAAACGTCGAGGGTGCGGTCGGCATCCGCCAGCACGATCGGATGTCGGGTGCGCACGTCGATCGGATAGGTCGAGCCGGTGGTGGCCACGCGGTCGGCCCTGCAGGCGCCGAGGAGGCCGGCCAGCACCAGCACGGAGACCGGGGCGAGCGAGCGGACGGGGAGGCGAGTGGGGGAAGGCATCGGTGGTTCGATCCTGCTGGGGCGCTTTTTTTCGCACCCGCGATCCGTCGGGTTCGGCCGGACCTTCCGGCCCGGCCCCGCTGCGCGTGTCCGAGATCAGTCGGCGATGAAGCCGACGCGTCCGCGATAGGCCGGTCCGAGCGTGTTGCCGCCGACCGTGCCGTAGATCCGGTTCAGCTGCCCGAGCAGCACCGCCTTGCCGTCCGGCGCATCGACGAAGTTGTCGTCGGGGCGCTGCACCTGCCGCGCCTCCATGGCTTGCGCAATGTAAGGGGTGACCATGATCATCAGCTCGGTCTCGTCGCGCTGGTAGTCGCGCGAGCGGAACAGGGTGCCGAGGATCGGCAGGTTCATGAGGCCGGGCAGGCCGGAGATCGCCGCCCGGTTCTTCTGCTGGATCAGGCCCGCGGTCATCATCGTGGCGCCCGAGGCCAGCTCGACCGTCGTCTCCGAGGTGCGCTTCGTCGTGGCCGGCACCGGCACCGTCTGGCTGCTGTTGCCGAAGGTGAAGGGCAGGCTGTTCTGGCGGTCGAGTTCGGTCACCTCGGTCGCGACGCGGATCGAGATGCGGTTCTCCGCCAGCACCACCGGGGTGAAGGCGAGGCTGACGCCGTAGGGCTTGTACTGGACCGAGATCTGGCAGCTCGCGCTCGCCCCCGTGGCGATGCCGGAGCAGTTGCCCGGCACCGGAATCTCGCCGCCGGCCATGAACTTGGCCGCCTCGCCCGAGATCGCGGTCAGCGTCGGCTCGGCCAGGACGCGGGAGACGCCCGCCTGCTCGAACGCCTTGAGCGTCGCCTGGAGCGAGAAGCCGCCCGCCCGCACCGAGGCCTGGAGCGCGTTGCCGCTCGGCGAGTAGATGCCGGTGAGCGGGAACGGGGTGCCGTTGGAGAGGAACGAGTTGGTGCCGTTCAGGTCGCCCAGCGGGTTGAGCGCGGCCCAGTTGCCGCTGGTGCTGACGCCGAACTGCTTGATGACGTTGCGCGAGACCTCGACCACGGTGACCCGCAGCATCACCTGATCCCGGTTGCGCACGGTCAGGTTGTTGATCACCGCGCCGCGGATGCCGCCGACGGCGCCCGCGATGCCGACGAAGGCGTTGGCGATGTCGATCGCCTGCTGCGCCTCGGAGGCCGAGCCGACGGCGCCCGACAGCACGATCGAGTCGCCTACCGCCTTCACGTCGAAGCGGCCGGTGGGCAGGCTCTGCTGCAGCGACTGCTTCAGCACGTTGATGTCGCGGGCGATGGTGACGTCGAGCGCGGCGATCTGGCGACCGTCCGCGTCCATCACGAAGATCGAGGTCGCGCCGTTGTCGATGCCGATCAGGAACAGCTTCCGGCTGGAGCGCACCACGGCGTTGGCGACCGCCGGGTTGGCCACGAACACCTCCTTGGCGTCGCGCGGCAGATCGACGATCAGCGAGCGGCCCTTGGTCAGCTCGACCTTGCGGGAGGCGCCCGACTCGCCGGCACCGATGGTCAGCACCGGCGAGATGCCCTGCGCCTGGGCGGGGCCGGCGGCGGTAAGGCCGGAGCCGGCGAGGAGGGCGAGGGCGAGCGCCCGGTTTCGGATCTGAAGGGGCATCGGTCTCGTCCTCACCGGCGCTGCTGCTTGGCGACGCCGAAGCGCACCACCGTCATGGCTCCGTCGGGCTCGGCATCCGCCACCGTGGCGGTCTGACCCGCATCCTGAACGCTGCGCAGCACGAGCGAGAGCTGCCCGACCTTCTGCGCCAGGGTGACGATCTCCGCCTGGGACGGGGTCAGGGCCAGCGTCGCGGTGTCGGCGGTGACGACGTTCTGGCCGCCTTTCTCCTGGACGATCTGGCCGACCGCGAGCACGCGGATGTCGGTCAGCAGCGTCTCGGCGAACTGGTCGTTGCCGTTGCCGCTCTCGTCGCGGGCGGTCTTGATGAGATCGACCCGGTCGTTGGGCAGGATGAAGCCGCCCGCCGCCGAGGAGCCGCGGTTGTCGATGGTGATCGCCACCGCGCGCATGCCGGGCGGCAGGATCGCCGACATGAAGCCGCTGCCGGCCTTGACCAGGCGCTCGGGGCGGATCGGCTCACTGGCCGAGAAGGGGGTGCGCACGATCGAGCCGACCGCGTCCTCCAGGCCTTTCGGTGCGGCCTTGCGATCGACGTAGGCCGGCGACAGGGCCTGTTCGGGCCAGGGCATCCAGCGCAGATCCTCGGCCTTCAGGGTCTGGCCCATCGGCAAGTCGGCGGCGGCGACGAGCACCTCGGACAGCGGGATCTGCGGCGCGGGCGCGGCCTGGGCGACGGGCTCGGGCGGCTTCTCTTCGCCGCTCATCAGCAGGGCGGCGCCGCAGCCCGCGACGATCGCGACGGCCAGGACGGCGAGACGGGCAGGTTTCATGGCGGGTGCGGAACCGTTCGACGGCTCTCCGCCGTCAGGTACCGACTTTGGCCCGCGATTGGTGTAGTTAAGGTTAACCGCCCGTCACCAAAGCGTTCGTCGCGGTTTCTGCGTCGGCATGTCTGGAAAGTTTGGGGTTGCCAAAGGGCAAGCCCTTTGGTGGGTCGTCAGGGCAGCGCCCTGACAAGGAGCGCAGGGCGCTGCCCTGCACCCGCGAGAGGACTTGCCCTCTCGACTCCCTTACATCAGCGCGAGGCGCTCCCAGCCAGCGGCGCGCGGCATGACGATGAGGGCGGCGGCGGCGAGCGCGATGCCGTAGGGGATGCCGGTCTTCATGTCGTGCAGGCGCACCGCGAAGGGCAGGCGGACCGTGATCGCCGGCAGCGGCAGGGTGCGGAGGTAGAGGAGCCCCAGCGTCAGCAGGCCGCCGAGGATCGAGGCGATGACGACGTAATCGAGCAGGCTGCCGAAGCCGAGCCAGAGGGCGGTGCCGGCGGCGAGCTTGGCGTCCCCCCCGCCGACCCAGCCGCGGGCGAACATCGTGAAGGTGACGGTGAGCGTCAGCGCCCCGGCGGCGAGGTGCCAGCCGATCTCCTCCAGGCCCATGCCGGAAGCCGGCGCGTAGAGGACGAAGCCCACGGCAACGAAGCCGGTCACCCGGTTCGAGATCCGCATGGTCAGCAGATCGCTCGCGGCGGCGTAGGCCATGAGGAAGGGAAACAGGACGCAGAGAAGCAGGTTGGCCGCGCTCATCGACATGGTGCCGCTCCTTTTCGCCGTCGTTCGACGCTGGTCCGGGCCTCTACGAAGAAGGGCATTCCCTCGGGTGGACCACGTCCGGCGGCCCAACCCGAGGGAATGCCCGAGACCCTCCCGTGCGTCGCCCGGCGTCTTCGCGGACGCCGATGGCCGGGCTGGTCGCCTTACTTGATGTTGCTGGCCTGGGTCTGGATGGCGCCGCCCATGGTGTCGAACGCGGTCGACAGCTTGTCCTTGAAGGCGGTGAAGATGGTGACGACGGCGATGCCCATCATGGCGGCGACGAGGCCGTACTCGATCGCGGTGGCGCCGGACTCGTCGGCGGCGAAACGCTTGGCGAGGGTGTTCATGTTTGCTGCTCCAGAAGAGGGCGACTGTGGAGCGGTCGGCCGCTCCGTTCGTCGCTCAATCGGTGCGGCGGCCGATGCCGCCGCGGCCTCACTTGATGTTGGCGGCCTGGGTCTGGAGGGCGGTGCCCATGGTGTCGAACGCGGTCGACAGCTTGCCCTTGAAGGCGGTGAAGATGGTGACGATCGCGGTGGCGCCGGACTCGTCGGCCGCGAAACGCTTGGCGAGGGTCTTCATCCTGATCTCCTGCTTCGGAATGCGGCTCCCGGAAGCGGGGCGGCCGGGAAAATGGGGCGGACGGACGGACGCAGGCTCGGCGTCCGGGCTACGGAGGGCGACCGGAAATCGGTCGGCCACTCCGTTCGTCGCGCGATCACTACGGCGGCCGATGCCGCCTCGGCCTCACTTGATGTTGGCGGCCTGGGTCTGGAGGGCGGTGCCCATGGTGTCGAACGCGGTCGACAGCTTGCCCTTGAAGGCGGTGAAGATGGTGACGACGGCGATGCCCATCATGGCGGCGACGAGTCCGTACTCGATCGCGGTGGCGCCGGACTCGTCGGCCGCGAAACGCTTGGCGAGGGTCTTCATCCTGATCTCCTGCTTCGGAATGCGGCTCCCGGAAGCGGGGCGCGGCCTCACTTGATGTTGGCGGCCTGGGTCTGGAGGGCGGTGCCCATGGTGTCGAACGCGGTCGACAGCTTGCCCTTGAAGGCGGTGAAGATGGTGACGACGGCGATGCCCATCATGGCGGCGACGAGACCGTACTCGATCGCAGTGGCACCGGACTCGTCGGCGGCGAAACGCTTGGCGAGGGACTTCATTGTAATCTCCACTTGAACCTGTGTCCTGAGCGACGGTCGAAAGTCTGTTCAGGCCTCGATCGGCGACGGGGCTAGAGTTACCGCCGACGCGTTGCGTTTGGGTTAAATGGACCGTCGAAGGTCGGGCTGCGAGCGGAGTTCGAGAGCTAAGTTAACGGTCGGTTGCTGCGATTGCGCAGCGGATCGGAGAGTCGTCGCGGTGTGTTGCTTGCACGCCTTAGCGCTTCCTTCACCACTTTGCTGTTGTTCTGTGGTTCGCGAGACGCCGGACGGGCTCCTCAGGGAACCGTCTCAAGGCGCCGCGCCCCGGCGGCGTTCCGCCGGCCCATCGGACCGGACCGACAGCCCATGCCCCGCCCCGTACGCTCTGTCGCCCTTGCCGTCCTCCTCGCCGCCGGCCCGGCGCTGCTGGCTCTTTCGGGCACGGCGACGGCCAACGAGCCGCTGCCGCAGGGCGTCGTCTCCGTTTCGGTCGACAACGCGAAGGTGATCCGGCTGCCCGAGAAGACCGCGACGGTGATCGTCGGCAACCCGCTGATCGCCGACATCACGCTCCAGCGGAACGGCGTGGTGGTGCTCACCGGAAAGAGCTTCGGCAGCACCAACCTGATCGCGCTCGATCACAAGGGCACGATGCTCGCCGAATCGACCATCAGCGTGCAGGCGCCGCAGGCCTCGATCATCACCGTGCAGCGCGGCCTCGACCGCGAATCCTATTCCTGCACCCCGAACTGCCAGCCCTCGGTTCAGCTCGGCGACGCGCAGAAGTACTTTTCGGACGCCAGCGCCCAGGCCGAGCAGCGCCGCGCGATGGCGGTGGGCAAGTAAGTTTCCGTCTCCCACCTACTCGTCATTCCGGGTTCGCCTGCGGCGCCCCGGAATGACGGCGTTTCGTGGAGGATGGCCACCGCCCGCTGCGATGGCCCGCCGAACGTCCTCAGATCGTCTGGTTGTACGCCCCGACCTCCGGGTGCTGCCGCAGCACGCCGTCCACCGCCTTGAACATCGCGTGCAGCCGCGCCTCCGAGACCGGGCTCTCCACCACGACCACCAGTTCCGGCTTGTTCGAGGAGGCCCGCACCAGCCCCCAGGTGCCGTCCTCGGTGGTGATCCGCACGCCGTTGACGGTGACGAGGCTGGTGATCGGCTGGCCCGCCACCGGTTCGCCGGTCGCCTGCATCGCCCGGAACCGCTCGGTCACCGCCTCGACCACGCCGTACTTCACCTCGTCGGCGCAATGCGGCGACATGGTCGGCGAGCCCCAGGTCTTGGGCAGCGCCCGGTAGAGGTCGGCCATCGATTTGTCGGGGTTGCGGTCGAGCATCTCGATCACGGCAATCGCCGTCAGCAGGCCGTCGTCGTAGCCGCGGCCGACCGGCTCGTTGAAGAAGAAGTGCCCGGACTTCTCGAAGCCGGCGAGCGCTCCGAGCTCGTTGACCCGGCGCTTGATGTAGGAATGGCCGGTCTTCCAGTAATCGGTCTTGACCGCGCGCGACTGCAATTCCGGGTCGGCGGCGTAGAGGCCGGTCGACTTCACGTCGACCACGAAGGTCGCGCCGGGATGGAGCTTCGACAGGTCGCGGGCCAGCATCACGCCGATCTTGTCGGCGAAGATTTCCTCGCCCTCGTCGTCCACCACGCCGCAGCGGTCGCCGTCGCCGTCGAAGCCGAGTCCGACATCGGCGCCGTGCTCCTTCACGGCATGCGCGATGGCATGGAGCATCTCCATGTCCTCGGGGTTCGGGTTGTAGCGCGGGAAGGTGTAGTCGGGCTCGACATCGAGCGGGATCACCTCGACGCCGAGGCGCTCCAGCAGTGCCGGGGCGAAGGCGCCGGCCGTGCCGTTGCCGCAGGCCGCCACCACCTTGAGCTTGCGTCCGACGGGCTTGGCCCGCGCGACGAGGTCCTTGAGGTAGGTCTCGGCAAAGCCTTCGATGAACTCGTAGGAGCCTCCGTCGCGGTACTGGTAGGTGCCGCCGGTGACGATCTCCTTGAGGCGGGTCATTTCCTCGGGGCCGAAGGTCATTGGCCGGTTGGCGCCCATCTTCACGCCGGTCCAGCCGTTGTCGTTGTGCGAGGCGGTGACCATGGCCACGCAGGGACAATCGAGGGCGAACTGGCCGAAATAGGCCATCGGCGATAGCGCCAACCCGATATCCTTCACGCGCAGTCCCGCCGCCTGCATCCCGGCGATCAGCGCGAGCTTGATCGAGGAGGAGTAGGAGCGGAAATCGTGCCCGGTGACGATCTCGGGGCGCACGCCCAGTTCGTGAACCAGGGTGCCGAGGCCGAGACCGAGCGCCTGCACCCCCATCAGGTTGATCTCCTGCGGGAAGAGCCAGCGGGCGTCGTACTCGCGGAAGCCCGTGGGCTTGACCAGCGGCAACTGCTCGAACGCGAAGGTGTTGGGGTCGAGCTTCGGCAGCGGCTTGGGAAACATCGCGGGCCCTTCGCATCGTCGGTTTTCGGAACCGACGACGCGTGTAGCCCGCGAGGGCGGCCGGGGGAAGCTGGGGGCCTTTCCTGGCCTCGAGCGCCGGCGCCTGCCTCCGCGGGCTTGGCTTTCGCTCCGCTAGACGCCTCGGCAGAAGCCGAGCGCTGTGCTGGGCGCGCTTCGCGCCCGGTCATCCGGCGCGATGGCTCAATGAACGAGCCATCGCCATCGCAGATCAGAACACGCGCTTCTCGCGGATGTCGCCGTCGAAGCCGACATGGAGCATCCGCTCGCGCCCGTCCACGCCCTTGGCGGCCACGTCGAGATGCTTCGGCCCGCGGCCGGCGACGCGGACGTCGGTGTAGCCCGCGGCCTCCACCTTGGCCTTTAGGCCGGGCAGGTCGATCTCGGGGCCGAGGCCGACCTTGTCCTTCATCCAGTCGAGGCCGCCGGGCGGCGGACCGCCCGCGGGCTTCAGGCTCGTCGTCGTGCCGTCGGCCCGCACGAGGCTGGCGGCGTGGAAGAAGCCCTTCTCGAAGCGGCCGCGCACCGTCACGGTCTCGCCCTTGCGGACCAGCTCGCCCCCCTCGCCCTGGCGCCCGGTCTCGACCAGCGTCCGGCCGGTGCCGTCCTGCAGGATGAACTTGTTGCCGAAGATCTCGGCGACCTCGCCCTTGGCCGCGACCGCACCGGACGGGGCGAGCGCGGAGATCGCGATGGGCTCCAGCGGGGTCGTCGCGACCTCGCCCTTCTGGGCGAAGGACAGGCCGGCGGCGCCGAGCGCCAGCGGCAGAGCGAGCGCGCCGACGACGAGACCGCGGCGGGCACCCGCACGGCGCGGGGTTTTTGCTTGAGCGGTCTCGGTTGAATGGGTCTCGGGGAGGGCAGGGGAGGTCTGGTCGGTCATCGGTCGTAGTCCTTCGTTAAATCCGAAAACAATCTCCGGTGGGGCTTTCGTCCGCCGGGATGGGCACCGTTTAGAGGGGCCCCCGAAATCCGGTCTGAACCCGCCGGTTCAGTTTCCGTTAAAGGTCGGCGCCTACAGCGCGCCGCCCCTATCAGCCCCCGCGCGAGACGCCCGACCGATGAAACTGCTGCTGGCCGAGGACGATGCCGCGCTGGCCAGTGAGCTGCTGCGGGCGCTGCGCGCCGAGCACTTCGCCGTCGATCACGCGGTGAACGGCGAGGATGCGCGCCATCTCGGCGAGACCGAGCGCTACGACGCCGTCGTGCTCGATCTCGGCCTGCCGGTGGTGGACGGCGTCACGGTGCTGCGCGACTGGCGCGCCGCGGGCCTCACTTTGCCGGTGCTGATCCTCACCGCCCGCGACGGCTGGAGCGACAAGGTCGCGGGCTTCAAGGCCGGCGCCGACGACTACCTCGTCAAGCCGTTCCGGACCGAGGAGCTGGTGATCCGCCTGCGCGCGCTCGTGCGCCGCGCCAGCGCCAACGGTGCCACGCGCATCGCCTGCGGGCCGCTCGTCTACGATGCCGGGCTCGGCAGCTTCGAGCGCGACGGGCTCCCCTTGCGCCTCACCGGCCTCGAATGGCGGGTCCTGTCTTGCCTGATCCTGCGGAAGGACGCGGTGGTGCCGCGCGACCAGCTGATCGAGCGGGTCTACGACGGCGACGCCGAGGTCGATTCGAACTCGGTCGAGGTCATCATCACCCGCCTGCGCCGCAAGATCGCCCCGGCCCGGATCGAGAGCGTGCGCGGTCACGGCTGGCGCCTGCAGGCGGGGGACGAGGCGTGAGCCCGCGGCACCCCGGCGGCTCGCTCCAGCGGCGCCTGTTTCTCGGGGCGCTCGTCTTCGTCACCCTGGCGCTGGTGGTGGCGGGCCTCGCCATCGGCCTCGTGCTCTACCGCTTCGCCCGCGGCCAGATCGACGCCCGCCTCGACGGCGAGCTTTTTGCCATCTCCGCCGACCTGAGACCGGGCAAAAGGGGGCCGACCCTGTCGGCGGCCCATGACGGCCCGCCCTTCGACCGCCCGCGCTCCGGCTGGTATTGGCAGGTCCGCGCCGGTGACACCGTTCTGCGCTCGCCCTCCCTCGGCGAGGCCGACCTCGCGCTGCCGCAGATGCCGGAGCGGGAGGAGGGATACCCCGTCCCGGCGGACGGCATCGGGCCGCGGGGCGAGGGGCTGATCCTGCGGGTGCTGCCCCTCCCCGGCCCCCGAGACGGGCCTGCCGCCGTGATCGTGGCCGCCGCCCCGGCCGCCGCCCTGCACGGGCCGCTACGCGAGGCCGGCAAGACGCTGGCGCTCGCCTTGGGGCTCCTCGGCCTCTGCCTCGTCGCCGGCATTACGGTCCAAGTGCGGCTGGGCTTGCGCCCCCTGCGGGCGCTGCGCGACGACCTCGCCGCGGTGCGCGCCGGCGCCCACGAGCGCGTGCCCGCCGAGCAGCCGCAGGAAATCCGCCCGCTCGTGACCGAACTCAATCTTCTGCTCGACCAGAACGCGGCCAATCTCGAACGCGCCCGCTCCCATGTCGCCAACCTCGCCCACGGCCTCAAGACGCCGCTCGCCACCCTCGCCATGGCGGCCGAGCGCAACCCCGAGCCCGGCCTTGCCCCCCTAGTCGCTGCGATGGACCGTCAGGTCCGCCACCACCTGCGCCGCGCCCGCGCCGCGGCTTTGGGCGGATCGACGCGGGCGCGGGCCGATCTTTTCGCGCACACACGCGACCTCGCCGCAGCTCTGACCCGCCTTCACGCCGAGCGCGGCGTGTCCATCGCGACAGAGGTGGCGGACGGCACGCAGGTGGCCTGCGACGCGCAGGATCTCGACGAGATGCTCGGCAACCTGATCGACAACGCCTGCCGCTGGGCGGGCTCGCGCGTGCGCATCCGCGCCGAGCGCGACGGCGGCCTGATCGAGGTGCGGGTGGAGGACGACGGCCCCGGCCTGACGCCGGAGCAGGTCGCCCACGTCCTTCAGCGCGGCCGCCGCCTCGACGAGACCGTCCCCGGCGACGGCTTCGGCCTGCCGATCACGCTGGAACTCGCCGAACTCTACGGCGGAGGATTGAGCCTGGAGCGCTCCGACCTCGGCGGCCTGCTGGCGCGGCTGCGCCTGCCGGCTTGAGGGTCATGGATACGGCCTCCGGATGATCGCCTCGAAGGCCGCCGGTCCCCCACTCCCCGCACGCGGGGAGAGGCCTGTCTGCGCCTTGTCGTGCAGACAGGAAGCGGAGGCGAAGCCGGAGCGGCGGTGAGGGGGCAATTCAGGAAGAGGCTCGTCCTGAACCTCCCCCTCACCTTCGGCTACCGCCTCGCTTCGGCGACGACAAGGTCGCCGAAGCCCTCTCCCCGCGTGCGGGGCGAGGGGATGCGCGCTCGCCGTGGCGATCAAACAGAAACATGCGGGTCGCGGGACGCAGCCCTCAAAACCCCTCCAGCTCGAACGCATTCGGCAGGTGCCGCGGCCAGCGGCGCGGCATTACGAACACCGCGTCGGCGCGCAGGGTCACGTCCGGCGGCAGGTTGTTTCGCGCGAGCCAGGAGCGTGCGGCCCGCGACATCCGCGCCCGCTTTCGCGCATCGATGGCCCCCGCCGCCGCGTCGAGGGTGGCCCGCGCCTTCACCTCGACGAAGGCGACGGTGCGCCCGCGCCGGACGATCAGGTCGATCTCGCCGCCCGCCGCCGCGTAGCGTCGGGCCAGCGGGCGGTAGCCCTTCACGAGCAGCGCCAGCAGCGCGAAGGTCTCGGCCGACAGGCCGCGGCCGTGGGTGGCGCGGCGGCGCGCCTGCGCGCGGTCAGGCGGGCTCGTCATCGCTCTTTCGGGCGAGCGCGAGGGCGCGGGCGTAGATGGCGCGCTTGGGCTGGCCGGTCTCGTCGGCGATCAGCGCCGCCGCGTCCTTGATCGAGTGGCGGGCGAGCGCCGCCTCGATCCGCGCGTCGAGCCCGGTATCGGCCTCGCGGGCCTTGGCGTCCTCGGGCTCAGGCCCGATCACCACCACGACCTCGCCCTTGGGCGGCCCTTCCTCGGCGTACAGGCGGGCCAGCCCGCCGAGGCTGTCGCGGCGGATGGTCTCGTAGAGCTTGGTCAGCTCGCGGGCGACCGCCGCCGGGCGCTCGGGGCCGAGCACGTCGGCGGCGTCCGCCAGCATCTCGGGCAGGCGGTGGGGGGACTCGAACACCACCAGCGTGCCGGGGATCGGCGCCAGCGCCTCCAGCCGGTTGCGGCGCGCGCCGGATTTCTGCGGCAAAAAACCCTCGAAGAAGAACCGGTCGGTTGGCAGGCCCGCGGCGACGATGGCGGTCATCACCGCCGAGGGGCCGGGGATCGGCGTCACCGGGATGCCGGCCGCGATCGCCGCCTGCACCAGCTTGAAGCCGGGATCGGAGACGAGCGGCGTGCCGGCATCCGAGACCAGCGCCAGGGTCTCGCCGGCCTTGAGCCGCAGCACCATCCGCTCGCGCACGGCCTCGTTCGAATGCTCGTGGTAGGACAGGAGCGGCGTGGTGATGCCGTAATGCATCAGCAGCGTGCGGGTGACGCGGGTGTCCTCGGCCAACACCGCGTCGGCGGCGGCGAGCGTGGCGAGCGCGCGGAACGTGACGTCGCGCAGGTTTCCGATGGGGGTCGCCACCACGTAGAGGCCGGGCGACGGCCGTTCGGCCTCCGCCGCGAGGCCGAAGGCGGTGAAGGTGGCCGGCTTGGTCCGGCGGTCGTCCGAGTCGCTGCGCTGTGTCATCGGCGCGACAATGCCACGCCGAGCCCTGTTTGCGGACCGTGGAGAAGGCCTGCCTCACATTTACTTTTTGCGGGCTTTGCCCATCGTGACCCGAGCATCGGCCCGAAAGGTGGTTGCCGGCTTTTGGGCCGATGCTCCAGCGATGGCGAGCGGGGAGGCTCGGCGATGGGGCGGTTCGGCGGACGGATGGCAATGCTGTGCGGTGCGGCGCTCGCACTCTCTGCCTGCGTCGGCGGGCCCGACGGGCCGCGGCCGGAGGCGAACGCGGCCCCGCTGCCGGTCGCCGAGGCCCCTCCGGCCCCCACGGCGGCCCAGCGGATCGGCACCGGATCGATCAAGGTCGCGCTGATCGTGCCGCTGACCGGCCAGGGCGCGGCGGTCGGCGCCGCGCTCCGCAACGCCGCCGAACTCGCCTACGACGACTTCCAGAAGCCCGACCTGCAGATCCTCGTGAAGGACGACCGCGGCACCCCCGAGGGCGCCCGCGAGGCGGCCCAAGTTGCCCTCACGGAGGGCGCCGAGATCGTGCTCGGGCCGCTCTTCGCGGCGAACGTCCAGGCGGCGGGTGCGGTTGCGCGGGGCGCGGGCAAGCCGGTGGTGGCGTTCTCGACCGATGCCGGCGTCGCGGCCCGCGGCGTCTACCTCATCAGCTTCTTGCCGCAATCGGAGGTGGACCGCATCGTCGAGGAGGCGACCGCCGCCGGGCGCCGTTCGTTCGCCGCGCTCATCCCCGAAACCACCTACGGCAACGCCGTCGAGGCGCAGTTCCGCGAGGCGGTCGCCCGGCGCGGCGCCCGCCTCGTCGCCATCGAGCGCTATCCCGCCGGCAATCCCGGCCCGGCGGTGGAGCGCCTGCGCGCCGTGGTGACCGGCGCGAGCGCGCCCGCCGACGCCCTGTTCCTGCCCGACACGCCGGACGGGCTTTCGGCGGTCGCTCCCGCGCTGACGAAGGCCGGTTATTCTCCCGGACGGGTGCGCCCGATGGGGCTGGCGCTCTGGAACGACCCGCGGGTGCTGTCGCAAGCCGCCTTCCAGGGCGGCTGGTTCGCCGCGCCCGACACCGCGGGTTTTTCAGGCTTTGCCCAGCGCTATCAGGCCCGCTTCGGCGCGGCCCCTCCGCGCGCCGCCTCGCTCGGCTACGATGCGGTCTCGCTCACGGCGGCGCTGGTGCGCCAATACGGCACCCAACGCTTCGCTGACGCGACGCTGACGAGCCCCGCGGGCTTCTCGGGCCTGGAAGGTACCTTCCGCTTCCGCCCGGACGGGCTCAGCGAGCGGACGCTGGCGGTCTACGAGATTCGCGGGAATGCTGCGGCGGTGGTGAGCCCGGCGCCGAAGGTGCTGGGGCCGTCCGGCATCTGAGACATTTCGTTACGTGAGGGGTCGCCGCGCCGCATGGCGGATCGTGACGACGGCGACCGCCGGGATCGTCTCGTCCACGCGGTACAGGATCAAGTGGGGGAGGCGCGGCACCGCAAAGCGGCGGAGTCCGCGGCCCGTTGGCCGACCCGCCTGCGGATGATCGAGAAGCCGGTCGAGTGCAGCCGTGAGGTCGCGCTGCATACGCTCCGCAGCCTGCGGATCGCGCTCGCCGATATTGGTAGCGATGCTATCGAGATCGGCCCTCGCTTGCCGAGAGAGCCGCAGTTTCACGGCACACGCGACCGGAACGAGGCGGCCACGAGCTCTTCTGGCGTGCCCTCAACGAACTCGCCGCGTTCGAGCTGCGCCAGCCCCTCCAGGACGAAGGGTAGGTGCTCGGGTTCGATATCGAGCGGAAGCCGTCCCTCCGCCACAGTAAGGATGGCCTCGGCCATGCTGTCGCGGTCTTCCGGTGGCATCCGCCGCAGGGCCTCGACAGCCCGGTCCAGAACGTCGGTCATGGCTACCTCCGACGTCAGCCTAGCACGAACTCGGCTCGGACCTGAGAGGCGGCTCGAAGCGTCAGGCCGCCAGTTCCGCCACCACTGCGTTCAGCACTGGCGCCCCCCGCGGCGTCACCGCGATGCGTCCCGTGTCACGCTGCGCTACGAGCCCGTCCGCGACGAGCGCCGCGAGCCGGCTCGCATCGAGCGGGCGCCCCTTCAAGGTGGCGTAGCGAGCCGGGTCGATACCCTCGGCCAGCCGCAGGCCCATCATCAGGAATTCGTCGCCCTGATCCTCGGCCGACAGGCTCTCGGTCTCGACGATGCCGTGGCCGCCCTGCTCGACGCGGGCGAGCCACGCTTCCGGGGCCTTCTCGGTCAGCGTGCCGGTGCGGCCCTCGGGCAGGACGAGGCGGCCGTGGGCGCCGGGGCCGATGCCGGCATACTCGCCGTAGCGCCAGTAGAGCTGGTTGTGGCGCGACTCGGCGCCGGGTCGGGCATGATTCGAGATTTCATAGGCCGGCAGGCCCGCGCCCGCACAGATGTCCTGCGTCACGTCGTAGAGGGCGCGCGAGACGTCGTCGTCCGGCGTCACGAGGCGGCCGGTCTGGGCGAGGCCGAAGAACGGCGTGCCGGGCTCGATGGTGAGCTGGTAGAGCGAGAGGTGCTCGGCGGCGTGCGCGATGGCCTCGCGCAGTTCCTTCGCCCAAGCCTGCGGCGTCTGCTCGGGCCGGGCGTAGATCAGGTCGAACGAGAAGCGCTCGAAATGCGCCGCCGCGACCCGCACGGCGGCCAGGGCCTCCGTCACGGAGTGCAGCCGCCCGAGCCGCTTGAGGTCGGGGTCGTTGAGCGCCTGCACGCCGAGCGAGACGCGGTTCACCCCCGCCGCGCGGTAGCCACGGAAGCGGCTCGCCTCGACGCTGGTGGGGTTGGCTTCCAGCGTCACTTCCGCTTCAGATGCGACGCTCCAGGCGCCCGCCACTGCGTCGAGCAGGCCCGCCACCGTCTCGGGCGCCATCAGCGAGGGCGTGCCGCCGCCGAGGAAGATGCTGGTGACGGTCCGCCCCGGCGCCAACGCGGCGGCGTGGGCGATTTCCCGTCGGAAGGCCGCGAGGAAGCGCGGCTGGTCGACGCCGCCGTGGCGGACATGGCTGTTGAAGTCGCAATACGGGCACTTCGCCGCGCAGAACGGCCAGTGCAGGTAGAGGCCGAAGCCCGCGTCGCGGGTCGGATGGTCGGGCGGTGTCACGGAGGGCATTCTTTTGCTGGTCGAGCCGTCTCCCTTCCATCCAACCCCCTCATCCTGAGGTGCCGCGAAGCGGCCTCGAAGGAGGGCTTCCCAAGGATCGCGCGGCCGGCTGGAGCCCTCCTTCAAGGGCGACGCTGTGCGCCGCCACCTCAGGATGAGGGGGATGGTTGGGAGACGTGGATTCGAGCGTGATGTAGGCTCTCTTCGCCCCTACCGCAAAATACTATCCCGGCCGGCGCAGGCAGGCGGCGGCCAGCGTCACGAAGGCCCGCGCGCGGTGCGACAGGGCGTTGCCGCTCTGCCAATCGATGCCGTGCTTCTCTTCCGACGAAATCTCGCCGAAGGTGCGGTCCATGCCGTCAGGCCGGAACATCGGGTCGTAGCCGAAGCCGAGCGTGCCGCGGGGCGCCACGAGGTCGCCGAAGACACGGCCCTCGAACAGCTCGGTATGGCCGTCAGGCCACGCCAGCACCAGGGCGGAGACGAAGTGGGCGCGCCGGTCGGTGGCGCCGCGCTTGTCGAGTTCCGCCGCGATCCGGGCCATGGCGGCCGAAAAGTCCTTGTCCGGGCCGGCCCAGCGGGCGGAGAAGAGGCCGGGCGCGCCGTCGAGGGCATCGACGCAGAGGCCGGAATCGTCGGCGAAGGCCGGGAGCCCTGAGGCTTCGGCTGCGGCGACGGCCTTGATCGCCGCGTTCTCGGAGAACATCGTGCCGGTCTCGTCGGGCTCCGCGAGTCCGAGTTCGCCCGCCGAGACCGCCTCGACGCCGAAGGGCGCGAGCAGCTCGCGCATCTCGACGAGTTTTCCGGCGTTGTGGGTCGCGATGACGACCTTGCCGGAGAGGATGCGGTGTTCGCTCATGCGATCACCTTCCTCTGCATCTCGACCAGTTGAGCGATGCCGCCCTTGGCCAGCCCCAGCAACGCGATGAACTGCGCCTCCGAGAACGGCTCGCCCTCGGCGGTGCCCTGCACCTCGACGATGCCGCCCTTGGCCGTCAGGACGAAGTTGGCATCGGTCTCCGCCGCCGAATCCTCGGCGTAGTCGAGGTCGAGCACCGGCTGGCCCCGGTAGAGCCCGCAGGAGACCGCGGCGACATGATCCTTCAGCGGATCGACCGAGATGATCGAGCGCGACCGCATCCAGGCGAGGCAATCGTGCAGCGCCACCCAGGCGCCGGTGATCGAGGCGGTGCGGGTGCCGCCATCGGCCTGGATCACGTCGCAATCGATGGTGATCTGCCGCTCACCCAGCGCAGGCAAGTTGGTGACGGCGCGGAGCGAACGGCCGATCAGCCGCTGGATTTCTTGCGTGCGGCCCGACGGCTTGCCCGAATTGACCTCGCGGCGCGTGCGCTCGTGGGTGGCGCGGGGCAGCATCGCGTATTCGGCCGTGACCCAGCCCTTGCCCGAGCCGCGCAGCCACGGCGGCCCGCGCTCTTCGAGGGTGGCGGTGCAGAGCACGCGGGTGTTGCCGAAGCTCACGAGGCATGAGCCCTCCGCGTAGCGGGCCACCGCCCGCTCCAGCGTGACGGCACGCAACTCGTCGGGCGCGCGCTTGGACGGCCGCATCCGCGGGGTTCTCCAGGATCAGAAATCGGAAGTGGGCGCTCTTAGGCGCTGCGGCGACGGGCGGCAACTCCGGTTCGAATATGAGAAGGGCCGCCATCCCGGAGGATGGCAGCCCCGAAAGGCGTTTCCCAAGGGAAAGCGCCGATCCGCAAAGAAGCTTAGCGGTAGTGACGGTGATGGCGCATCATGTGGTGACGCATCATATGCCGGCGCATCATGTGGCGGCGGTGATGGCGCATGTGGTGGCCATGCATGTGCCGGTGACGGTGCATGCGGTGGCCGTAGCCGTAGGCGACCGGGGTGGCCTCGGTGGCGACCGCCGCCGTGGCCTCGGCCGGCACGGTGATCGGCGCCGCTTCCGCCTGATGCGGCGAGGCGACCAGGCCGAAGCCCGAGAGGGCGATCGCGACGGCTGCGGCCTTGAGAAGGTTCTTTGAGGCGCCGAACTTCACGGGCGTTCTCCACTTCCTGGGAATTTTATGGTGTCGGTCCGCCCGCCGGGAGGCGTTCGGTCCTGCGCTAACCGTGAGCGGGGGAAGAACGATCCCTCCGGCCGTCGAGATCGTTGACGGATCGTCGATCCCGTCGCGCGCTTTCGCGGCAAACGGGGAGGATTGATCGCAGGCGGCCTTGCGCCCACAATCGCCCCTTCAACCGAGTGCCCCGTGTCCGAAATCCCGTTCAACACCGTGCGTCACCCGCCCCAGGCGCTCGCCGCCCTCAACGAGCGCGCCCGCGAGATCTTCCGGCAGATCGTCGAGAGCTACGTCACCACCGGCGAGCCGATGGGCTCGCGCAACCTCGCCCGCATCCTGCCGATGAGCCTGTCGCCGGCCTCGATCCGCAACGTCATGGCGGATTTGGAGCATTCCGGGCTGATCTTCGCGCCCCACACCTCCGCGGGCCGCCTGCCGACCGAGCTGGGCCTGCGCTTCTTCGTCGATGCCATGATGGAGATCGGCGACGTCAACCACGAGGAGAAGGCGCGCATCGAGGCGCAGATGCAGGCGGCGGCCTCGCGCCACACCTTCGATTCCGCGCTTGCCGAGGCCTCGTCCCTGCTGTCGGGCATCTCGCGGGGCGCGGGCGTGGTACTGACCACCAAGGTCGATGCCGGCCTCAAGCATGTCGAGTTCGTGCGCCTCGACGCCGACCGGGCGCTGGTGGTGCTGGTCTCGACCGACGGGACGGTGGAGAACCGCCTGCTCGACCTGCCGCAGGGCCTGCCCGCGGGCGCGCTGCAGGAGGCCTCGAACTTCCTCAACGCGCGGCTGCGCGGGCGCACCCTCGACGCGCTCAAGGCCGACATCGAGGCCGGCCGCAAGGCGATGAAGCGCGAACTCGACGCCATCACCGAGCGGCTGGTCGATGCCGGGCTCGCCACCACGGTCGGTCCCTCGGAGGCGCGCCAGCTCATCGTGCGGGGGCAGGCCAACCTGCTCGACGACCTGCGCGCGGCGGAAGACCTCGAGCGCATCCGCCTGCTGTTCAACGATCTCGAGACCCAGAAGGACGTGATCGAACTCTTGGCCCGTGCCGAGCAGGGCGATGGCGTGCGCATCTTCATCGGCTCGGAGAACAAGCTGTTCTCGCTCTCCGGCTCGTCCATGATCGCGGCGCCCTTCCGGGACAGTGCCCAAAAAATCGTCGGCGTGGTCGGCGTCATCGGCCCGACCCGGCTGAACTACGCCCGCATCGTCCCGATGGTGGACTACACCGCCCGCGTGGTCTCGGGGCTCCTCGACCGGCCGCGATAGCCTGCCGGCCTCCGTCGATGACGGTGAACTGCGGCGGCGGTTTCGACGTTATCGCAACACCTTGCCATTCATCGACTTCGGAGACGCCGACGTGCGTTCCAACGCCACGACCCGCCTTGTCCTTGCCCTGACTCTCGGACTTGCGCTGCCCACGCTGAGCCTGAGCGCGCCGGCCCTCGCCGAGGGCCCCGCCGCGCCCTTCCTCGCCAAGGCGCCGGCCGGGACGCTGAGCGGCTCGAAATTCGTCGGCGTACCGGTGATCGGCATGGACCATGTCCGCGTCGGCGAGATCGAGGACCTGCTGATCGACGGCTCCGGCCAGATCCGCGCCGTGGTGATCGGCGTCGGCGGCTTCCTCGGGCTCGGCGAGAAGTCGGTGGCGGTGCCGTTCGAGGAATTCGCCTGGAACACCGGCGACGTCTCGCTCACCAGCGGCCCGTCCTCGGTGGTGAAGGTGGATTCGGCGCCGAGCCAGGCCGCCGCCGACAAGGCCACGCCGGACACCATGCCGGGCTCGCAGACGACGCAGGAGGTGCTCGGCGCGGTCCAGAACCAGCACAGCGACCGGGTGACCGACGCCACCGGCTCGGTCGAGCCGCAGAAGCCGCCGAAGACGCCCGCCACCGTGCTGGCCGGCGACAAGATCGTGCATGCCGAAGTGCGCCTGACGAAGGCGCAGCTTCAGGACGCGCCGGCCTTCAAGGCCAAGGGCGACTGACGCGGATCGGCCCGAGCGCCGATCCGGGACTTGCCGTTCGTCCTCACGAGACCGGGAGGTCCCATGCGTTCCCTCGTCTACACCGTGCCGATCTGGGTTTTTGGCCTCCATCAGGCACGCGCCCAACAAACCAACCCGGCGCCACCGATTCCCGAATCCGGCCCCTCCGGCTCGAACACGATTGCTGCGAACGCCGCTGCGACCGATTTCAACTGGATCTGGTTGAGCCTGCTGATCGCGCTGGCGGTGCTGGCGCTTTGGATGGTCGCCCGCCGCACCCAATCTCGGACGCCGCGATGAGTGTCTTGGGCACGACGCCGATGGATCACGATACTGTGTTCCACGCCGCGTCGCTTGTTCGCGCTGGGCTCCGCCTCACGCCGTCATCACGAGGCGAAGCCGAAGCAATCCGGGGCTCGGCCTTTTCGAAAGAGGGGCACCCTTACCGACATCGTGGCTGCGAGCGCGACCTTTTCTAAAGATGCGGAGCGCTGGATTGCTTCAGCTCCGCCGCGTAATGACGGGAGCTTGTCGGCTCGGTCCGAGCCAACCCGAGCCCGGCATGCGCGCAGCCGCGGTGCGTTGACGCTGGATGAATCCTGAAGTAGAAAAATTCCGCGCCGCGCAGCTGGCTCAGCTACTTGAGGTTTTTCGTTTCGGGTCTCTGGGTTTGTTGCAGCGCTCGATTTTAAAGGTGCCGTTCTTCGGCCGGTGATGGATACGTACCCGGTGCAGCATAGCATTCGGGTTCTGATTGCTCTCACGGAACCTTAGCTCTTCATGGGGCGGTACGGCCGACAATGGCCGTATCGCCCCTTTTCCTGTCATCAACCGGGCTTTGTCCCGTCGTGCAGGATGGTGGGGCCGCCGGCCCGATGGTAAGCCGGAGGCCGAGCTTGCCCGCGACTCGGGCGAAGCGCCTTTCGGAGACCGCTCACCCCATGACCGCCGCGCGGGAGATCGAGCTGAAGCTGGATTGCGACGCAGGCGATTTGGCCGCGCTCGCCGTCCATCCGCTACTCGATTCGGCCGACGCGGGCACCGTCGCCCTGCGGGCCACCTATTACGACACCGATGCGGGCGACCTGCGCGCCGCCGGCCTGTCGCTGCGGGTGCGCCGGGAGACCCGCCCGGACGGCGAGCGGGCGATCCAGACCGTCAAGGCGGGAGCCGACGGCGCCGGGCTGTTCGACCGGGCCGAGTGGGAGCGGGCGATCCCCGGTCCGGCGCCGGACCGCGGCACCCTCGACGATACCCCCGCGGGTAAGGTGCTGGCCGAGGCCGGCGAGCCGGAGATCGCGGCCCGCTTCTCCACCGTGATCGAGCGGGCGATGCGGCCGATCCGCTACGGCGCCTCGACGATTGCCGTCACCCTCGACCGCGGCCGGATCGAGACCCCGGGCGGCGCCGTGCCGGTCTGCGAGGCCGAACTCGAACTGACCGAAGGCGACCCGGCCGACCTGTTCGCGCTCGCCCAGGCGCTCGCCGAGACCGTGCCGCTGCGCCTCGGTGCCCTGGCCAAGGGCGAGCGCGGCGAGGCGGCCCTCGCCGGGCGCCTCGACCGGCCGAGCAAGGCCGAGCGGGTCGCGCTCGATCCCGAGGTCGACGCGGGCGAAGCCTTCGCCGCGGTGGCCCGCGCCTGTCTGCGTCACCTGCGCCTCAACGAAACGGTTTTTCTGGAAAACCGCGATCCGGAGGCGCTCCACCAGATCCGCGTCGCCCTGCGGCGGCTGCGCTCGGCCTTCACCCTGTTCCGGCCGCTCTTTTCCGCCGACCCCGCCGCCGCGACTTTGCGCGACGAGATCAAGCGCGTCACCGAGCCGTTCGGGCGAGCGCGCAACCTCGACGTCTTCCTCGACGAGACGCTGGCGCCGGAGATCGAGCGGCGCCCCGACGAGACCGGCCTGCACGATCTGCGCGCCCTGCTCCTGCCCGAGCGCGAGCGGGCCTATGCGGTGGTGCTGGCGATCCTCGACAGCGCGGCGTGGCGCGGTCTGATCATCGATCTCGTCGCCTGGATCGAGGCCGGGCCCTGGCGCCGCACCGGAACGGAGCGTGAGCGCCCGGCCCAAAAGTTCGCGGCGGAGGTGCTGGAGCGCCTGCGCCGCCGGATCAAGCGGCGCGGGCGCCGTCTCGACCGGCTGGAGCCGGAAGCGCGCCACCAAGTGCGGATCGAGGCGAAGAAGCTGCGCTACGGCGCCGAGTTCTTTGCCGGGCTCTATGCCGAGGGCAAGGCTCGTCGGCGTCACAAGGCGTTCGTGGCCGCGCTCGCGGCGTTGCAGGACCATCTCGGCGCGCTGAACGACATCAGCACTGCCCACGAGATCGGCGCCGGCCTGATCCCGCAGGAGGCCCGCTCCGCGGAGGGAGCGCCCGATCCGGCCGCCGTCCTGTTCTCCGCCGGCCTCGTCGCAACTGACGTCGAGGCCCGCAGCCACGCCTTGTTGAAGGACGCCGCAGAGGCGCACGCGGCGTTGCTGGAGGTGCGCCCGTTCTGGCGCTGATCAAGTATCTGAAGCGGGCAGCCGTGCCGCGACCTCGTTGCGGCGCAGAAAAGGAATCGAGAACGGCGGATCGTAGCCCATGAAGAAGGGCGGATCGGCCGTCCGCTTGCCCGCAGCGTCGAGCACCTGGGTCAGGATGCCGGATTGCTGCCGTCGCGCCTCCGGCGCCGCGCTGCCGGAGAAGCGCAACACCGCCAGCCGCTCCTGAGGGATGCGGACGATCCGCACCCCGGCCTCGGTCGGCTCGGGCGGGCCGGCTTCCGCCACCTTCCGCGGCAGGTAGAACCGCATCGTCCCGCTCGCGCCCTGCTCGACCGGCACCGTCATGGCGATCATCTGGCCGTCGGTCTCGACCGGCGTCGTCATGGCGATGCGGGCGCCGCCCCGGTTGGCGCCGGTGATGTAGCGAAACAGCCGCCCGAACGCCTCGCCGTCCTGCTGGCCCTTGGCGTCGGTCTCGACGGCGACGCGCGGCTCGTAGGCTCGCACCTCCACGCCGCGATCGAGACGTTCGACCACGGCATAGCGCGGCTCCTCGTAGGTCGCCCGGATGCCGACGACCGAGAGCGCCGATTCGAGGAAGGTGAAGAGGTAATAGAAGAGTTTTTCCAAGGGGCGGATTCCGGAGGCTCGCGCCCGATACGGGTGCGCGAACACGAAAAGATCGGGCGTCGATGGCCGTTCCCGCGGTAGGGGGGCCGGAATGCCGCGGGGTCGGTCGCGGCACCGACCCGGCTCTTCGGCATTTGTCGTGGACCGGCATTCAGGAGGCAACCGTGGCCCACGTCCTCGTCATCGGCGCAAGCCAAGGCATCGGCCTGGAGACCGTCAAGGCGGCGCTCAAGGCCGGCCATCGGGTGCGTGCCTTCGCCCGTTCCGCCGCCGGCATCGCGACCGCCGATCCCGGCCTGGAGCGCTTCGCCGGCAACGCGCTCGACGCGGGTGACGTCGCTGCCGCGCTGGAGGGGATCGACGTGGTGGTCCAGGCGCTCGGCGTCCCGGCCTCGAAGCTGCTCGGCCCGGTGACCCTGTTCTCGGAGGCGACCAACCGGCTGGTGCCCGCGATGGAGCGAGCCGAAATCCGCCGCCTCATCACGGTCACCGGCTTCGGCACCGGCGACAGCCGCGCGGCGATCGGCCTGCTGCAGCGGGTGCCGTTCCGCCTCGTGTTCGGCCGCGCCTACGACGACAAGGATGCGCAGGAGATGCGCATCCGCAAGAGTGGGCTGGACTGGACCTTCGTGCGCCCCGGCGTGCTGACGCCGGGCTCCGCCACCGGGCGCTACAAGGTGCTGGCCGACCCGAAATCCTGGCGCAACGGCCTGATCGCCCGGGCCGACGTGGCCCATTTCATCGCCGGCGAGATCGAGCACCCGGCTCACGTGCGGCAGGCGGTGGTGCTGGTCGGCTGATCGTCATCCCTCGGCGAGCAGCCGCGGAATGGCTGAGCGCAGCTTGAAGAAGCCGCGGGTCGAGAGCGGCCACGCCGCCTCGTCCCAGGTCCGGCGCACCCGCAGGCAGCCCTCCGGCAGCGCCTCGGCCGAGGGGCCGACGGGCGCCCAGGCCGCGACGACAGGCAACCCTTCCGTCCAACCGGGCCCGATGTTTTGCGCGACCTCGCAGCCGAAATGGGCGACGGCGCGCGCCAACCCGTCCGCCATCGCGGCCTCGTCCGCCGCTCGCACCTGTTCCGAGGCGCCCGGCGCGTGGGCGATCAACCCGCCGACGCGCCGGACCGTGGCGCCGTCGAGCGGCAGACTTTCCGGATGGAGGTCGTCGAGATGCAGCAGTAGCGCGACCTCCTCCGTCGGCGCAGGGTCGACGGGGCTAAGCCTTTCCTCACGCGGCGGCCTCTCTTCCTCAAGAGCGTCCGGGTATTCGTCGAGCCCGGCGGGATCGAACCGGCCCTCGGTGTAGCGGCGGATGTTGTCGGCCCGCGCGACGTAGTGCTTGCCCCGCGTGTGCAGGCCCGCCACCCAGCGCCAGGACAGGGTGTTGCTCGCCGGATCGCCGTCGAGCAGATGGCTCAGGAAGAAGTCGGCGCCGAGCGGCCAGGGCAGGCGCAGCGTAAAAATCCAGATCGAGGCGAACCACATCCGGGCGTGGTTGTGCAGCCAGCCGGTGGCGACGAGTTCGCGGGCCCAGTCGTCGAAGCCGTCGATGCCCGTGCAGCCCTCGACGGCCGCTTCGTAGGTGCGGCGTAGCCCCGGCTCGGCCTCCAGGCGCCGCCGCTGCGTCTCGACCTCTGCACGGTAGCCGGTCCAGGCCTCGGGATGGGTCTCGAGATGGCCCTTGAAGTAGGTCCGCCAAAACACCTCGGTGACGAATTTCTCGGCGCCCTCCGCGCCGAAGGCGGCGAGCGCGGCCTCCACCACCTCGGCCTCGGTGAGCAGGCGGCGGCGCAGGTAGGGCGACAGCGCCGAGGTCGTGGGGCTCTTCTCCGGTCCGCGGTCGGTGTTGCGGGCGGCGGCGTAGTCCGCGCCGGCACCGTCCAGGAAGGTCGCCAGCCGTTCGAGTCCGGCGGCGCGGGTCATGGGAAAGTCGCGGATCATGCCGCCGAGATAGCGCGGGACGCGGTGTGGGCCGTGCGACCCAATCGCCCTTCACCCGGCCTCCGTCCGCCCCTCTCCGCCTCGCAATAACGGGGTGAGGTGGGGGCCGTGGCGATCCGATCGTTGCGGCCCCGGCCGTATCGCGGCCGGGACCGTCGAAAAAACTACTTGTCGAGGGCGTTCTCGACCGTGTCCTTGGCCTTGCCCTGCTCCTGCTGGGCCCGGCCCTTGAGCTTCTGGGCGCTGCCCTCGGCTTTCAGTCTCTCGTCGTCCGTGAGGTTGCCGACGCCACGCTTGGCGCTGCCGAGCGCCTCGTTGCCGAGGCCTTTCAGCCGATCGACGGCACCCGCGGTGGTCGGCGTGTCGTCGGCGAGCGCCGGGGCGGCGGTCGCCAGCGCGAGGCCGAGGAGGGCGCCGCGAAGGGCAGAGATGCGGAGGCTGCTCATTCGGTTCTCCGTGGTTCGAGAGGGGAGCGTGGTCTTAACGGTCCGGCCCGGGCGAGCCATCGGATGCCCGTGCCGAATCGAGACATCGTGATGTCGCCTGCCGGCCGGTGCTTCGCCGGCTTACTTCTTCGGCTCGGAGCCGAGATAGACGTATTCCGGCGCGGCGCGGAGCTGGTCCTTGTCGGTGTCGATCACCGCGTCCAGCGCCCCGCCGTCCTTGCGGGTCAGCTTCAGCGTCTCGGAGGCGATGGCGACATATTTGGCATTGAGGCCGAGGAAGCCGCCGACGCTGACGACGTAGGACTTCACCGCGCGCTTGTCGTCGAACACGATGTCGGCGACCGAGCCGATGCTGTCGTTGGCGCCGTTGCGGATGGTGGTCCCGATCAGCTTGGAGGCGACCACGTCCTCGGGGGCCTGGGCAACGAACTTCGCCCGCAGGTCGTCGTTCATGGTCGCGGGCTGGGCCGGGATCGGGGCGGGCTCCTGCTTCGGTGCCTGCTCCTGAGCGACGGCCGGTGCGCCGGCCAGCAGGGTGAGGGCGCACAGGAGCGGGCGAAGGGTCATCGGGTCGGTATCCTCGTCTGGATCGGGAATCGGGTTCGGTCGGGCGCGGCGGCTCGGCTCGCTGTGAGCGGATCGGGCAACCGGGTGATGACGGTGGGGGCGGGTGGCGCCGCCCGCCCATGGTGCACCGCCGCATGAACGGATCGCGCGCGGCTCGGTTCCGGCGACGCTTGGGCGAAATCCGGTATCCGAGCACCATTCACGTCATCTTGAGAGACCGGTCGGCGCAGCAGCCGCTTATGCTGCGAGGTATGACCCGCTTCGCTCCCGGTGACGGAGCCGGATCGAGGCGGGCGTGTTGATCCCCGCATCCGCGTACCGACATCCGCACCACAGGACAGCCATGGCCGAGGGGCCCGAACTGACCGGCGAGGGTTGGACCCTCCAAAACTTCACCGGGGCGATCCATCGCGGCGGGGTCGGCCTGTGGGCGTGGTCGCCGACGCGGCGGCTCGCCCAGCTCGACGGCCTGTGCCGCGAATTCTGGGGCACCGACGCGACCGTGGTGCCGATCGACGCTTTGTTCGCCCGCGTCCACCCCGAGGACCGCGCGGCGATGATGCGGGAATGGATGGCGAGCGCCGACGACCCGCACGCCTACAGCTTCGATTTCCGCATCGGTGAGGGGCCGGACGCGCGCTGGATCTCGGCCCGCGGCGTCGGCGGCGAGACCGGGCGGGTCGGCGAATGGCTGCAGGCGATCTTCCTCGACATCACCGAGCGCAAGCGGGCGGAAGAAGCCGAGCGGCTGCTCGCCGACGAACTCGCCCACCGCGTCTCGAACATGTTCACGGTGGCCCGCGCGCTGACCGCCATCGTCGCCCGCGACGCGAAATCCGCGCCGCTCTTCGCCGAGGACCTGTCGCGCCGCTTCGGCGTCTTGCACGAGGCGACGACGCTGGCGACGCGTTCGCACCGGCTCGACCAGGGCAGCGTGCCGCTCCGGCACCTCGCCGAGCGCATCCTCACCCCCTACCGCGACGGCGCCGAGATCCGGGTCGAGATCGCCGAGGGCGCGGTCGTGGCCCCCAACCACGTCAACGACTACGCCATGATCTTCCACGAGCTGGCGACGAACTCGGCCAAGTACGGCGCCCTGTCGGGCTGCGGCACCCTGCGCCTCGACGGCCGCGTGGCGGACGGCACGCTGCGGCTGACCTGGGACGAGACCGGCACGCCTTCGGGTGGCCCCAAGGCCGACGGCACCGGCTTCGGCTCGCGCCTCCTGCGACAGACGATCGAGCGCAGCCTCGGCGGTCGCTTCGAGCGCGTCATCGACGCGGGCGGGCTGCATTTCGAGATGAGCGTGCCGGTGGAGTGAGGCGACGGCTTCACGCCGTCAGCCCGTCGTAGCGCGACAGGTCCGGCTCCGTGCCCTTCTGTGCGAAGAGTTTTGCGAACAGGCCGCGCAGGCGCGGCCGGCTGGCGAGACCCAGGCCGCCGTGCAGCAGGCGAATGCCGAGGCGGCTCTTCGGATGCATGATCCGCGGCCCGATCTTCGGCACGCCCGCGGCCTCTTCCACCATCGGCCGCATCGCCCGCTCGTAGGCATCCAGCCCAGCGACCACGTCGTCATTGCGAAAGAATTCGCCTGCGAGCACGGTGGCGCCGGTCACCGCCAGGGTCGCGCCGTTGCCGGCGAGCGGGGTCACGCACCACGCGGCGTCGCCCGTCAGCACCACGCGGCCGTTCGACCAGCGCGGCATCCGCACCTGCCGCAGGACGTCGAAGTAGAAGTCGTCGGTCTGTTCCAGTGCGGCGAGGATGCGCGGCGTCTCCCAGCCGGCGTCGGCGAAGCGTTCGCGTAGAAACGCTTTCTGGCGGGCGGCGTCCCAGTCCTGCGCGCCGGGCAGCGGCCCGTGCAGCGCCAGCATCGCCCGCGTGGTCCCGTGCGGGTCAGGCCGCAACTGCACGCTCCGGCCGCCGGGGGCGTTGTACCAGCGCCAGAACCGGTCGTCGGAGGGCGCACGGGGGATCGTCAGATAGGCGATGGTGAGGTCCATCGGGCGCGGCGTATTCTCGCCCGGAAACACGAGTTCGCGCGTGGCCGAGCCGACGCCTTCGGCGACGATCACCGCATCGAAGTTTTCGTTTCGGCCGCCAGCGAAGGTGACGGTCGCGGCCTCGGGCGTCTGCTCGATCCGCGCCACCGCTTCGCCGAACCGAAAGACCGCCCGCTCCCGCGCACCGTCGTAGAGCAGGCGGGCGAGGTCGCCGCGCAGGATCTCCATTTCGGCGGTCGGCCCGTCGCCCTCGGCGCCTCCGGCGGGGAAACGCGCGACGGGGCGGCCCCGGTCATCGACCCAGGCGGTGCCCTCCTCGCCGGTGCCGTGTTCGAGGGCGGCCTGTTCCAGCCCCATCCGGCGCAGGATCTCGCGGCCGACGCCGCGGATATCGACGTTCTGGCCGCCGTCGCGGAACGTGGACGAGCGCTCGACCACGGTGACGTCGAAGCCGTGCCGACCGAGCCACCACGCGGCGGTGGTGCCGGCGATGCTGGCGCCGGTGATCAGAATGCGACGCGCCACCGAAACCCTCCGTCTCGTGATCGGGACGGATAGAGGATTCGTCTCGCATCGCGGCAAGTGCGGCACTCGACCCCTTCCAACCCCACCCCCTCATCCTGAGGCGCGGAGCGCAGCATAGCCTCGAAGGAGGGCTCCAGCGGATCGCGCTATCCCTGAAGCCCTCCTTCGAGGCCGCTTCGCGGCACCTCAGGATGAGGGGGTTGGGGTTGGATGGGAGTGGAGCGGCCCGTCTCTCAGCCGCCGCGCGAGCGGTCCGAGACCAGCCGCAAGCCCGGCGACGCGCGGGCGGCCAGGGCGGTGGCGACCTTGTGCTCCAGTTCTCCGTCGCGAAACGGCTTGAGCACGATGGCGTCCGTCCCGTCGGCGCCGGCCCGGGCCAGGGCGTCGGTGTCGGCGAAGCCCGTGACGAACAGCACCGGCATGCTCGGCCAGCGCTTGCGGATCTCGCCCGCAGCCTCCGCCCCGTTCATGCCCGGCATGGCGAAGTCGAGCACGACGAGATCGACGTCGGAATCGGAATCGAGGGCGGCGAGCGCCTGGAGGCCGGAGGCCGCCTCGCGCACGGTGTAGCCGGCCTCCGCCATCCGGGTCGCGGTCACCTCGCGCACGCCCGCGTCGTCATCGACGACGAGGAGGACGGGCCGGCTCCCCGGCGGATGCGCCCGCGCGCCCTCCACGACGGCGGGCAACACGGGGGCGACCGTGTCCTCGGCCACCCGCGGCAGGTAGACCTTGATCGAGGTGCCCTCGGCCGGCACCGTGTCGATGCGGACGCCGCCGCTCGACTGCTTGACGAAGCCGTAGACCTGGGCGAGCCCCAGCCCTGAGCCCTTGCCGATCTCCTTGGTGGTGAAGAACGGCTCGAACACCCGCGCCAGCACCTCCGGCGTCATGCCGGTGCCGGTGTCGCTCACCGAGATCATCACGTACTCGCCGGGCTGGGGCTGCTCCGGACGGGTCGGCGCCTCGCTCACGGTGACGTTGGCGGTCTCAATGGTCAGCCGCCCGCCCACCGCCATGGCGTCGCGGGCGTTGATGGCGAGGTTGAGGATCACGAGTTCGATCTGGGTCGCATCGACGAGCGCCGGCCAGAGGTCGTCCTGCAGCGTAATCTCGATCTGGATCGCCCCGCCGATGGAGCTTTCCAGGAGGTCGCGCATCGACACGACCGTGTGGTTCAGGCTGACCGGCCGCGGCACCAGCCGCTGGCGGCGGGAGAAGGCGAGAAGTTGGGCGGTCAGCTTGGCGCCCCGCGCCGCCGCGCCGCGCATCATGGCGAGGCGCCGCTTCGAGCGCTCGTCGGTGACGACGCGGTCGAGGAACTCGATGTTGCCAGCAATGACGGTGAGCAGGTTGTTGAAGTCGTGGGCGACGCCGCTGGTGAGCTGCCCGACCGCGTCGAGGCGCTGGACGAGGCGAAGCGCATCCTCGGCCCGCTCGCGCTCGACGATCTGATCCTTCAATGCGGTATTGGAGGCGGCCAGTTCCTGGGTCCGCTCCCGGATGCGCGTTTCCAGCGTGTCGTTGAGCGCCTGAAGCGCGGCTTCGGCGGCGCTCTTGTCGTCGCGGGCGCGCTTCTCGGCCAGCGCGCGGACGATGGTGCGAGTCATGCGCCCGAGGCGCTGCTTGGTGACGTAGTCGGTGGCGCCGTTCTTGATCGCCTCGACCGCGACCTCCTCGCCGAGCGTGCCCGAGCAAAAGATGAACGGCGTGTCCGGGCATTGAAGGCGGGCGATGCCGAGCGCGCTCACGCCGTCGAAGGTCGGCAGCACGTAATCGGCCAGGATGATGTCGTGGCGGCCGGGCTGCGCGGCGGCCGCGAACTCTTCGCGGGTGATCACCCGTTCGATCACCACCGGATGGCCGAGATTCTCCAGCTCCGCCTCGATCAGCTCCGCGTCGAGGTCGCTGTCCTCCAGATGGAGGATGCGCAACGGGCCGGCGGCGGGTCCGATTATCCGTTCGATGGCCAGCCTCCCCGGTACGGCGGCGGCTCGTTCAGAAGCGCCCAGAACACGCCGATCTCCTTGATGGCGGCGAAGAACTCGTCGAAGGCGACCGGCTTCACCACGAAGGCGTTGACGCCGAGATTGTAGGACCGGATCACGTCGGTCTCCTCGCGCGAGGAGGTCAGCATCACCACCGGGATGTTGCGGGTGACGGGATCGCCCTTCACCTTCGCGAGCACTTCCAGCCCATCGACCTTCGGCAGCTTGAGATCGAGCAGGACCACGGCCGGGTCCTGCACCGCCCGGTTCTCGTGCGGACCGCGACGGTAGATGAAGTCCAGCGCCTCGGCACCGTCGCGGCAGATCACGATCTGGTTGGCGAGCTGGCTCGATTCCAGCGCCGCCAGCGTCAGCTCGATGTCGTTGGGGTTGTCCTCGACGAGGAGGATCGGCTTCAGGCTCGCCATGCGCGTCAGGCCTCCTCCCGGAGGGGTAGTGTGAAATAGAATCGGGCGCCGCGGCCCGGCTCGCCCTCGGCCCAGGTCCGCCCGCCATGGCGCTCGACGATGCGGCGCACGTTGGCGAGCCCGATGCCGGTGCCCTCGAATTCCTCGACCCGGTGCAGCCGCTGGAACACGCCGAACAGCTTCTCGACATAGGCCATGTCGAAGCCGACGCCGTTGTCGCGCACCACGAACACGGCTTCATGGTCCTGCGGCGGCAGCCGCTCGACCGCGACGACGGCGGGCTCGCGGCCACGGGTGTATTTCACGGCGTTGGAGAGCAGGTTCTCGAGCACGAGGCGCAGCATCACCGGGTCGGCATGGACGCGCCCCAAGGGGCCGATCTCCCAGCGCACCGTCCGGTCCGGGGGCACGTCGCGTAAGACCTTGCGCCGCACCTCCTCGACGAGGCCGTTGAGGTCGCCACTCACCTTGTTCAGCGCATGGCGACCCATCTGCGAGAAGGTCAGCAGGTTGTCGACCAGAGTGCCGGCGGAGAAGGCGGCCTCGATGATGGTCTCGACGTAGTGGCGGCCCTTGTCCGAGAGGTTAGCGCCCTCGCGATTCTTGAGCAGGTTCGAGTAGCCGACGATGTGTCGGAACGGCGCGCGCAGATCGTGGCTGACCGAGTAGGAGAACGCCTCCAGCTCCTTGTTGGAGCGCTGCAACTCCTCGCTCATCGCCGCGAGTTCTTCCGCGCGGCGCAGCACGATGCCGAGCACCGAGGCGCGCAGATCCTTGGCGGCCTCGACCTCCGGCACCGACCAGGGCATCGAGCGCCCCTTCACCGTCTCCTTCCAGATCTCGAAGGATTTTCGCGGGTGCAGGCGATCGGGACCGCCTTCCGGATCGGGATGGGCCGGCTTCACCGGGTTGCCGCCCCACTTGACGGTGCGCACCACCTCGGGGCGGAACCACAATACGTAGCTGGCGTATTTCTTCGAGATCGAGATGGCGAGCAGCCCGCTCGCCCGATCCGCAATGGCTCCGGCGCGCAAAAAGTCCTCGGAGAGGGCGTCGGTGGCGACTACGTCGTCAGCCTCGCCGCGCTCCGACAGCCACTCGTAGAGGGCGCGCACCTCGCGCTCGGGCGGGGTCGATCCGAGCAGGCGGCAGCGATCCGCCGTCACCACCGCCGCGCCTGACGCGTTGACGAGGGCCAGAACGTCGTCGGGGTGGTTGAGCAGCCCGTCGATGAAGCTTTCTTCCTCGGCCATGTAGGCCAGCAACCGCGCCTGCACCTGCCCGAGCGCGAGGCGCTGCTCGGCCTGCTCGCCGCGGACTTTCGCCGAGAGTTGAAGGGCGAAGATCTGGGTGAGGAAGTCGCAGGCGTTGCGGGCCTGGAGCGGCACCCGCTTCGGATCGTGGTTGTGGCAGGAGACGAGGCCCCACAGCGCGCCGTCGACGAGGATCGACACCGACATGGACGCCATCGTGCCCATGTTGCGCATGTACTCGACATGCACCGGCGAGACCGAGCGCAGCACCGACTGGCTGAGGTCGAGCGGCCGGCCCCCGGGCGTCGTGCCGGGGCGGATCGGCACGGGCCGGTAGCCGGCATCCGGGATGATGCGCAGGCGGTTGCGGCGGTAGAGTTCGCGCGCCTGGGCCGGGATGTCGGAGGCGGGAAAGCGCAGGTCGAGATAGCTCGGCAGCACCCCGTTGCCGGACTCCGCCAGCACGGTGCCGTGCCAGTCGCGGTCGAACCGGTAGACCAGCGCCCGGTCGAAGCCGGTGACGTGGCGGATGTCCTCGGCCAGCAACTGGCACAGATCCTCGACGCTGCCGGCGGCGTGCAGCCGCTCGACGAAGGCGCGCAGGCGCGGCGTCAGCGCATCGAGCCCGGCATTGCCCGAGGCGTCGTCGGTCTCCTCCAGTTCGAGCACGACGAGATCATCGACGCGGTGCGCGGCCACCTCGTAGAACAGCCGCGCCTCCTCCGATCCGAGCGCCACGGTGCGCAGGTAGGTGGCGCCGTCCTGGATCGCGCCGCCGTCGAGATAGCGGTGCACCAACGCATCGAGTTCGGGGAAGGCGGCCCCGAGCCGGGTGCCGATGGCGGCCGAGGCCGGGGCGTTGGTGCTGGCCTGGACGATGGTGCCCGCCGCATCGAGGGCGAGCAGGAAACCGTGCGGCTGGACGCTGCCGACGATGTGGATCGGCTCACGGTCGCACGCCGTCAGATCGAGGGAGAGCCGGGCCGCCGTGCTGTGCTGGTTCAAACCTGATTCCATCCCCGACGGATCGGTGCGGCGCCCTGCGATCGACGTGCGTCCCCGCGCGCCCTGATATCAGCCGGATGGGGGAGGGCGATATAGGCCAGAAGCACTGGTACGGCCGGTGATCCTCGGGCGGATCGTCCCAGGCGAGCCGTCCGGACTATGTCCCGGCCAACGGATTTGTCGCCGCCTTGGCGTCGATTCGCGCGACGGGTTCGGAGGGCAAGATGGTGGGCCCGGAGGGTAACCACCTTGCCCGTCTGTTCCAGGCCATCGGCCTGAAACCTCAGAAGCTCCCTGCCCCAAGTCCTTGATCGATCAGAGGACTGGAACCATGGGCACCGACCTTCCCCCGAACCTCCGGCAGCACTTTCCTACTTCCGCATCCCCGCCTCCGAAACCGCGGCGGCGTCCCGAGACGAAGCCATTCTGCCTGCGCTTCACGTAGGAAGCGCGCGCCCGGCTCGAAGCGGCGGCTGGCGGTCTGCCGCTCGGCACCTTCATCCGCGGCCTCGTTCTCGGCACCGAGGTGAAGCCGAACCGCACCCGCAACATACACCCCGTCAAGGACCGCGAAGCCATCGGCCGAGTGCTGGGGGCGCTGGGCCAGTCGCGCCTCTCCCAGAAGCTGAACCAACTCGCCAAGGCCGTCCATCTGGGCGTGCTGGAGGTGACGCCGGAGACCGAGGCCGAGATCGTCGCGGCGTGCGGCGGCGTCGCGCTCATGCGAGCCGATCTGATGCGGTCGCTCGGCCTGATCGAAGTGGGCTCCGCATGATCCTCAAGGGCAGTCAACGCGCGGGCGCCCGCCAGCTCGGCCTCCATCTCCTCGAGACGGAGGACAACGAGCATGTCGAGGTGCACGAGATACGCGGCTTCGTCTCCGACAATGTCGTCGATGCCCTGAAGGAGGCCTACGCCGTCAGCCGCGGCACGCGCTGCAAGCAGTACCTGTTCTCCCTGAGCCTCAGTCCGCCGGAGAAGGAGCGCGTGACGGTCCCGGTCTTCGAGAAGGCCATCGCCGCGATCGCAGCCAAGCTCGGCCTGTCCGGCCAGCCGCGGGTCATCGACTTCCACGAGAAGGAAGGCCGGCGCAACGCGCATTGCGTCTGGTCGCGGATCGATACCGATCGGATGCGGGCGATCAACCTGCCGCACTTCAAGGTCAAACTGAACGATCTCGCCCGCAAGCTCTACATTGAGCACGGCTGGGACATGCCGCGCGGGTTCGTGAACCGCGAGGAGCGCGATCCGCTGAACTTCAGCCGGCAGCAGTGGCAGCAGGCGCGCCGGGCGAAGCGCGATCCGCGTGCGCTCAAAGCGCTGTTCCAACAATGCTGGGCCGGGTCCGATTCGGCGTCAGCGTTCGGGCAGGCGCTGCGGACCCGCGGACTGTTTCTGGCCCGCGGCGACCGCCGCGGGATCGTGGCGGTGGACATGCAGGGCGAAGTCTATGCGGTCGCACGCTGGACCGGCATCCCGACCAAAGTGATCCGCACCCGGCTCGGCGACGGCGAGAACCTTAAGAGCGTCGCCGAGATGCGCGCGCATGTGGCGGCCCACATCGGCGAGCGGCTGACCGGCTTCGTCGCCGAGGCGACACGGGCGTTCAAGCAGGCGGCGGACGGCATCGAGGCGAAGCGACGGGCGATGGTCGCGCTACATCGCGCCCAGCGCCGGGCACTTGCCGGGATGCAGGCATTCCGCGCTGCCGAGGAGGCGCGCGAGCGGAACATTCGCTTGCGCAAAGGGCTGCTAGGCATCTGGGACCGCGTGACCGGTCGTCATGCCCGTTTGCGGCGACAGAACGAAACCGAAGCCGTGCTCGCGGAGCGGCGGGATGCCGAAGCGCGACAAGCGCTGATCGACCAGCAGCTTGCCACCCGCCGTCAGCTTCAGGGCAAGGTTCGCCAGACACGCGGCGCTCATCAGAGGGAGGTCGTGTCCCAGGGAGTGGTGTAGGAGCGGCCCCCCGGTGAGGTGGCCATCGCCGGACTTCGGGTAGGGTTCGAGTTGCGAAGCTTGAACTCACGCCGGAGGCGACGATGACCGAGGATAGGATGGCCTTGATCGATTGGATCGAGAAGGGGGCGGACGGCGACCTGGTGCGCGATCTGCTGGCCTACGCGGCCGAGCGGATGATGGAGTTGGAGGTCGAGGCGCGCACGGGCGCACCGACTGGCCAGCGCAGCGCAGAGCGGCTGAAGCAGAGGAACGGCTACCGAGAACGAGCCTGGGAGACGCGGGCCGGCCGGATCGATCTGGCGATCCCGAAGCTGAGGATGGGCAGCTACCTGCCCTCGTTCCTGGAGCCGCGGCGCACCGCAGAGAAGGCGCTCACGGCGATGATCCAGGAAGCCTACGTGCACGGCGTCTCGACGCGGGCGGTGGACGATCTCGTCAAAGCCATGGGCGGCTCGGGCGTGTCGAAGAGCCAAGTCTCGCGGCTGTGCGAGGAGATCGACGGGCGGGTCAACGCCTTCCTCGACCGGCCGATCGTCCTTCGAGAGCCTCAGGATGAGGGGCGCGTGGCCGTATCTCTGGATCGACGCGACCTACGTGAAGGTGCGCGAGGCGGGCCGGATCGTCTCGGTGGCGGTCATAGTGGCGGTCGGCGTCAACACGGATGGGCGGCGCGAGGTGCTAGGCGTCGCGACCGGTGCCTCGGAGGCCGAGGTGTTCTGGAAGAGCTTCCTGCGCTCGCTGGCCGACCGGGGCCTACGCGGCGTGAAGCTGGTCGTGGCCGACGACCACAAAGGTCTGCGGGCGGCCGCCGCCAAGGTGTTCTCGGCCACGCACCAGCGCTGCCGGGTGCACTGGATGCTGAACGCGCTGGCCCACGTCGCGCCCAAGCAACGGCCAGCTGTGGTGGCGATGCTCAAGACCATCTTCGCCCAGGACGGTGCGGCAGCCGCCCGAGAGCAATGCGCTACGGTGGCCGACACCCTGCGCGAGCGCTATCCGAAGCTGGCCGGCCGGATGGATGAGGCGCGCGAGGACGTGCTGGCCTACATGGCCTTCCCGCGCGAGCACTGGCCGCAGATCGCCTCGACCAACCCGCTCGAACGCCTTAACGGCGAGATCAAGCGCCGCTCGGACGTGATCGGCATCTTCCCCAACGACCAGGCCGTCCTGCGCCTCGTCGGGGCGCTGATGGTGGAACAGAACGACGTGTGGGCGGTCTCCCGCCGCTACATGAGCGTGGAAAGCCTCGTCGCCTTGAGCGATGATCCCGTCCTCAGGCTGTCGGCTGTGGCCGCCTGATCATCCTCGGACCCTGCCGAGGACCGGTGCTCCTACACCACATCACGGGATACGACCCTCACGGCGAGCGGCGGGCCCTACCGCTTTCGCTTGAGGACGTCCTGCAGCATGGAGCGGTCCAGCGTCAGATCGGCGACCAGCCGCTTCAGCTTGCTGTTCTCGTCCTCCAGTTGTTTGAGCCGTCGAATCTCCGGCACGCCCATGCCGACGAACTGCTTCTTCCAGTGGTAGAAGGTCGGCTCGGATACACCCATCTTCCGGCAGACCTCGTCCACCGGGGCACCGTTCTCCGCCTGCCGAAGGGCGAAGGCGATCTGTTCGTTCGTGAAGCGTTTGCGAGGCATGGCATCCACCCTCCTTCAGGGTGGAGGATGCCCGAAAAACTTGCGCTCAGCGCGGACCAGTTTGCTGGGTCAGGGTCACTCGTAGTCGGCGCCTACTGTGAGTTGGCCCACCTCGATGGTGCCGACTACGAGCAGGCCGGCCTGTGGACGCGCGGCCTGCTGATCCGCCGCAGCCTGGCTGACGGCGAGCGGGCGTACTTCACGACTTGGGGCCCGGCCGGCACGCCGCTCGCGACCCTTGCGGCGGTCGAGGGCCAGCGTTGGACGATCGAGGACGCATTCGAGACCGCCAGGACCGAACTCGGGCTCGCCCACAACGAGACCCGCTCCTGGCATGGCCGGCACCGGCACGTCAGCTTGGTGATGATGGCCTTCGCCCTGCTGACGGTCATCCGCCAACACGCCAACGCGCCGCCCCCAAAAAGTCGAGCCCGACCGAGACCGCGCGCCCGCTGATCCACTGGTCGATCCCAGAGATCCGCCGCATCGCCGTGCGGCTGGCACAGCGGCGCATCCAGCCCGCCCGCGTCATCGCGTGGTCGCTCTGGCGCAGGGCGCATCAGGCCGCCGCCCGGCAAGCCCACCTCGAGCGCCGTGCCGCGGACGTCCGAAGACGCCGACGCGCTGGAGGCCACAAGAAAGGGGGCAAACCTGCTCGCCCAAAACCGCAACTGTAATGCTAGGCCTCCTTGAAGCCGTATTCCGGCACGCCGTCGTCGTTGCCGTAGTACTTGTAGGGCAGGAACTTGCCGGACATGGCGAGCTTCACGCGGTCGCCCTTGTTGTTGGCCTCGCGCTCCATGGTCATGTTGAAGTCGATCGCCGACATGATGCCATCGCCGAACTCCTCCTGGATCAGCTCTTTCCAGGTCGTGCCGTAGACCATCACCAACTCGTAGAAGCGATAGATGAGCGGATCGGTCGGCGGCATCTGCGGGATCGAACCGCGATAGGGCGCTTCATTCAGCATCCGCTCTTCGGCCTCGGACAGTCCGAACAGCTCGGCGGCCTTCTTTGCTTGAGCCTTGGGAAGCTTCATCTGCCCCATGCAGGCGGCGGTGATCAGGATCGGCGAGATGCCGCCGATCTCGTCCTGGATGTACTTCCAGGTCCAGCCCTTCTCGCGCTTGATGTCGAGCAGCTTCTCGGTGAGGTCTTCGCGCTTCATCGGGACGTCTCCTTGGATGCGGACATGGGGGAACTCCCCCGCTTCCGGGCGGAAGCGAGTTCGAGGCGGTGCACTTGGGGCGGCTAGCTCAGGCCCGGCGGGCCGGAGGCTCGGTGGCGATGGCGGCGGCGTCCGCCTCGCTGAGAGAGGGGCGCACCACCGGCGGATGACGCGGGTCGTAGCCCTCCGGCATCGCGTCCCGCAGCGTCCGGGAGCGGGTCACGAGGAAGTCGATCAGGTGGTTGCGCAGGGCGTAGTAGCCCGGCGCGTGGTGGAGCTGCGTGCGGTCGCGCTCCTTCGGCAGCGGGTTCTCGACGATCTCGGCGACCTTGGCCTCCGGCCCGTTGGTCATCAGCACGATCCGGTCGGCGAGGTAGATCGCCTCGTCGACGTCGTGGGTGATCATGAACACCGTCTGCCCGGTCTCGACGCAGATCCGGCGCACCTCGTCCTGCAGCGTGCCGCGGGTGAGCGCGTCGAGCGCCGAGAACGGCTCGTCCATCAGCAGGATCTTCGGCTCGATGGCGAGCGCCCGGGCGATACCGACGCGCTGCTTCATGCCGCCCGACAGCTCCGACGGGCGCTTGTGCTCGGAGCCGGCGAGGCCCACCGTGGCGATCGCCTTAAGGGCGCGCGCCTCGATCTCTGCGCGCCGCGCTTTCCGCCAGCGCGAGGACACCGCGTAGGCGACGTTGCCGAGCACGCTGCGCCACGGCAGGAGCGCGTGGCCCTGGAAGATCACGGCGCGGTCGAGGCTGGTGCCGGTGATCGCCTGCCCATCGACGATGACGACGCCCTCGGACGGCGCGTCGAGCCCCGCGAGGATGTTCAGCACCGTCGTCTTGCCGCAGCCGGAATGGCCGATCATGCAGACAAACTCGCCGCGGCGCATCGGCAGCCACACGTTCTCGAAGATCGTGGTGGTTTTCCCTCCCGGCGCCCGGTAGCGCCGGGCGATCCCCTCGATCGAGATGAACTTTTCGGAATTCGGCATGCGGCTGGTCCCGGCCTCGGCCGTATCGGAAGAAGAACGGCGGGCGCGCCGCGCGAACGGGAGGAGCGTGCTCATCGGACGCCTCATTCGGGAAAGGTGACGAGGCGCTGAGCGCGGGCGAGCAATTGGTCGAGGACCATGCCGACGAGGCCGATCACGAGGATCGAAGTGATCACATTGGTGATCGAGAGGTTGTTCCACTCGTTCCAGACGAAGTAGCCGATGCCGGTGCCGCCGACCAACATCTCGGCCGCCACGATGACGAGCCATGCGATACCGATGGAGATGCGCATACCGGTGAGGATCGTCGGCGCGGCGGCCGGCAGGATCACCGTGAAAGCCCGCCGGACCGGGCCGACCTCCAGGGTGCGGGCGACATTGAGCCATTCCTTGCGGGTGCCCGCGACGCCGAACACCGTGTTGATCAGCATCGGCCAGACCGAGCAAATGAAGATCACGAAGATCGCCGACAGGCTCGAATCCTTGATCGTGTAGAGGGCGAGCGGCATCCAGGCGAGCGGAGAGACCGGCTTCAGGATCTGGATGTAGGGATCGAGCGCCCGGCTCATCAACGGCGACATGCCGATGAGGAAGCCGACCGGGATCGCCACCAGCACGGCGAGGCCGTAGCCCAAAGCCACGCGGCCGATGGAATAGGCCAGCTGGATGCCGATCCCCTTGTCGTTCGGTCCCCGGTCGTAGAACGGGTCCTTCAGGTGCTGCCAGATCGTCGCCCCGACATCGAGGGGACCGGGCATGGCCGATTTGCCGGTCGTCGCCGCCTGACCCATCAGGGCGGCGTATTCCGGGTCCATGGCCTGCGTGCTGGCGGTGCCGCTGACGGCGACCTGCCAGCCGAGCAGGATCAACGCGAGGAGCGCGAGCGAGAGGATGCTGGCGCGAAGCCGCAGGGTGCGTTGCATGGCACTAGCTCGCGCGCTTGATCTTGAAGGAGTCGAGATATTCGGCTGGCTTGGCCGGATCGAAGGTCTTGCCCATCACCACGAAGGTCTTGGTCGTCGACTCGGGCGGGGTGAGCCCGTCCTGCCGCATTAGCTTGGCCGCGTCGGTGGCGCGGTAGACTTGTTTGGCCACGCCCGCGTAATCGACATCGCCCTTGATCTGGCCCCAGCGCTTCATCTGAGTCAGCGTCCAGATCGCGAAGCTTTCGTAGGGGAATGGGTCGAAGGCGACGCGTTTGGGGTCCTTCTTCACGCTGCCGAGGCCGTCGGCATAGGTGCCGGTGAGCACCTGCTCCACCACCGTGACCGGCTGGTTGAGGTAGTTGGCCGGGGCGATGGCGGCGGCGATCTCCTTCCGGTTTTCGGCCTTGGCGGCGTAGGCGGTCGCCTGGAGGATGGCGCGCAGGAGCGCCGCGGTGGCGTTCGGCATCTCGCGGATCGTGTCCTGCGCCACCGAGAACGAACAGCAGGGATGCCCGTCCCAGATCTCCTTCGACAGGATATGGATGAAGCCGACGCCGTCGTAGACCGCGCGCTGGACGACGTTGTCGGGGGCGAGGAAGCCGTCGATGTTGTCGGCGCGCAGGTTTGCGACCATCTCGGGCGGTGGCACCGAGCGCAGCTGCACGTCGGTGTCGGGATCGATGCCGTGCTCGGCAAGGTAGTAGCGGAGCAGATAGTTGTGGTTCGAGTAATCGAACGGGATCGCGAGCTTGAAGCCCTTCCAGTTCTTCGGGTCGCGGTTGTCCTTGTGCTTGTTGGCGAGGCAGATCGCCTGACCGTTGACGTTCTCGATCGCCGGCACCGCGAACGGCACCGGGTTCGAGCCGAGGCCCAGGGTGATGGCGAGCGGCATTGGCGCCAGCATGTGGGCGGCGTCGTATTCCTTGTTCAGGGTCTTGTCGCGCACCACTGCCCAGCCGGCGGTCTTCACCACATCGACGTTGAGGCCCTGCTTCTCATAGAAGCCCATCGGCTTGGCCATGATGATCGGCGTGGCGCAGGTGATCGGTATGAAGCCGACCTTGAGATCGGACTTCTCGGGCTTGGTCTCCTCGGCGAAAGCCTCGGCTATGAAGCGCGTCGGCAGGAACTGACTGAGGGCCGCCGCCGCGGTCGCGGCACCAACGCTCCTCAGAAAGGCGCGGCGCTCGGGCGCGTGCGGGAACAGGGCGCGCAGCATCGTCGCTTCCACGGCCCGCTCGATCGCGGCGTCCCCCGTCGGCAGGGCCGCCTCATGGGCGGCTTGGCTGTCATGCGCCCCGCAGGAGCAGCCGCCACGCCCGAGGCGGCGTTTGGCGTCGAAGGGGTTGTCGAAGGGGGCCATCACGGTCTCCGGCAGGGCAGGTGAAGGTCTCTCAGCAACAGTCGCGCCAAGCGGTGGAATTTTTTATTTCTGTTGTTCGATCAGTGTCTTGCAGTTCTCGCGCCGGGCCGGCGGATCGCGCCTCTCCGACAATGTCGACCGATTGCCGACATTGTCGGCAGGCTCAGCGCACCAGCATGACGAGGCCGGCGGTGGCGATGAGCCCGGCCAGGACGGTGTCGAGCAGGCCCTTGCGGGCGGCGCAGGCCGAGCGCAGCCGCAATCCCGCGAGGCCGCCGCCGGCCCCGCCCGCCACGAAGGCCAGGACAAGGGGCCAGTCCACGAGCTGCGACAGGGCGTAGCTGAGGCCGGTGGTAAGACCGAAGGCGGTAATCACCACGAGCGAGCAGCCGACCGCGCTGACGAGCGGCATCCCGGTCGCGGCAACGAGCCCCGGCACGACGAGGAAGCCGCCGCCGATGCCGAAGAAGCCCGACATCAGCCCCGTGGCCCCGCCGAAACCGACGAGCTTCGGCACGCTCTCCCGCGCCGCGTTCGGCGCCGCGGCGGGCCGGAACCGGCGCCTGAGCATCATCGCCGCCGCCGCGAGCATGACAAGGGCGAACAGGGCCTGGAGCCGGGGCCCGTCGAACTGCTTGCCGAGATCGGCCCCGAGCCCGGCCGCGAGGATGCCGGCCATGCCGAACCATCCGGCGGCGCGCCACGGCACCCGTGCCACCTGCAGATGGCCAACGAGGTTGACGAGTGCGCAGGCCGCGACCGCGAACGCCCCAGTCCCAACCGCGACATGGACGTTCCTGAGCCCGACGACGTGGATCAGCATCGGGATTGCGAGGATCGAGCCGCCGCCGCCGGCGAGCCCCAGGATCAGCCCGACGACCAAGCCCGAGGTCGCTCCGAGCGCGTATTGGACGGGGTCCAGCATCGGCTCAGCCCCGGCCCGTGGTCAGCGGTATCTTGAGGTAGCGCGTGCCGTTCGCCTCCGGCTCCGGCAGGCGCCCGCCGCGCATGTTCACTTGGATCGACGGCATGATCAGCCGCGGGGCGGCAAGTGTCCGATCGCGGGCCTCGCGCATCGCCACGAAGTCGTCCTCCGCGGTCCCGTCGCGGACATGGACGTTGTCTCTGCGCTGGGCCGCGACGGTGGTCTCGGTGACGAAGCTGTCGCGACCGGGCGCCTTGTAGTCGTGGCAGAGGAACAGCCGCGTCGCGTCGGGCAGCGCGAGCAGGCGCCGGATCGAGCGGAAGAGGAGGCGGGCGTCGCCTCCAGGGAAGTCCGCCCGCGCCGTGCCGTAATCCGGCATGAACAGGGTGTCGCCGACGAAGGCGGCGTCGCCGATGATGTAGGCGAGGTCGGCCGGGGTATGACCCGGCACGTGGAGGACGCTTGCCTTGATCCCGCCCAAGGCGAAGCGGTCGCCGTCCTCGAACAGGCGGTCGAACTCGGTGCCGGCGCTGGCGAATGCAGTGCCCGCATTGAAGAGCTTGCCGAAGGTCTCCTGGACCTCGACGATACCCCGGCCGATCGCGAGGCGTCCGCCGAGCTTGCCCTGGAGGTAGGGCGCGGCCGAGAGGTGGTCGGCGTGAACATGGGTCTCTAAGATCCACGCGACTGTCAGGTTTTCGGCGCGGACATAGTCGATGACCTGGTCCGCCGCCGTGTAGGACAGGGTGCCGGCCGCCGGATCGAAACCGAGCACGGAGTCGATCACCGCCGCCTCGCGGCTTTCAGGATCATGGACCACGAAGGTCGCGGTATGGGTCGGCTCGTCGAAGAAGCCGTGGACGATCGGGCGCGGGGCTTGCCCCGAGAGGCTCGCGGTGACGTGTGTCCGCGCCCGGTCCAGAGCGGCGTCGGAGGGGGTCGGAGGGGTCATCGTCGTTTCCTCAGGCCGCGAGCCAAGCGGTGACGTCGCCGCCCTGCCGCTGCTCCATCGCGAGCCGGTGCTCGCTGTCCTCGACGACGTGCCAGGGCGCCCCGGCGACAGGCGTGCCGTGCAGGACGATCGGGGCCGAGCGGGTCTTCAGGCGGATGACCGGGGCGGCGTGGGCGTAGCCCGGATGGTCCCGGCCCAGGATCGTGGCCGCGATGGTCGCGGCTTGGCGGGCGACCGGCTCGATGAAGCGGCAGGGCCGCCCATCGATGCTGACGCAATCGCCGAGGGCGAAGATGTCCGGCCCGCTGGTGCGCAAGCTGGCCGAATCGACGACGATGCCGCGCTCGAAGGCGAGGCCTGCGCTCCGCACTAGGCGGGAGGGCGTGGCGAGGCCGGTCGCGGCGATCACGGTCGCGGCCGCGAGGCTCGTGCCGTCGGCCAGCGCCAGCGCGACGGTGCCGTCGGGCCTTCGGCTCAGGCCGCGGACGAGGCTGTTGCCCCGGTAGCCGATGCCGAGCCCTTCGAGGCCCGCCAGCAGGCGCCGCCCGGCCTGTTCCGGCAAGAGTTCGGGCAGCGGCAGCGCCTCCGCGCCGACGAGGGTGACCGCGTGGCCGGCCCCCGCCAGATCCTCGGCCAACTCGCAGCCGACCATGCCGGCACCGATCACCGCGACCGTGCGGGCGCCTCGCGCCAGTTCGGCGTGGAGCGAAGACCACGCGGCGAGGTCGTTCACCCGCCAGCACAGGGCCGGGTCGAGGCTCGCCGGCAGCGCAGGGCGGGCGCCGTGGGCAAGGACGAGATGGGTGTAGGAAAGGGTGCCGCGGGTGGTGCGCAGGGAGTGGCGTTCCGGCGAGAGGCCCACCGCGACCGTCTCGGCCATCAGGCGCAGGCCTAGGCGCGCCGCCGCCGTCGCGCCGGTCTCGCGTCGGAGAACCTCCGGGCTCAGGCCGCGCCCGAGGGCGACGGAGAGTTCGGGCTTGTGGTAGCGGGCGCCGTCGCAGGCGCTCACCAGCGTGATCGGCAGGCGCGCATCCTCGGCCCGGATCGCCTCGGCGACGCTCCATCCGCCGACGCCGCCGCCGACGATCACCACGCCGGGCCGCCGCTGCGGTGCGACGGAGACCGGCATCGGCGCGGCTTTCGCGCGCCTGACATACGGCTCGAAATCCGCCTTGGTGACGCCGCAGATCGGGCAGGACCAATCCTCGGGAATGTCGGTGAATCGTGTGCCGGGGGGCAACCCGCTGTCGGGATCGCCCTCGCCCTCGTCGTAGATCAGGCCGCAGGCCCGGCAGAGGAATTGCTGCCAGGGGCCGAGGCCGTCGAGAGGCTCCAGCACGCTCATGCCCGGTTTCCCTCGGCTTGGGGAAGCGTTTCCCGCGACAGCCGCGCCATCTCCCAGCGCAGATGCTTGATCGCCGGGGTGACGATGGCGACGAAATGCGCTTCGCGGATGCGGCGCTGGGGCGCGGCCGACATGAGGTAGCCCCGCGCCCCCTGATGCAGCAGCGCCGATTGCGAGGCGCGCAAGGCCAGTTCCGAGGTCTGGGCGCGGGCGTCGAGTACGTCGATCAGATAGTCGGTCGAGCCGTCGTAGGGCGTCCCGGCGAGCCGCATCACGCGGGCGCGCAACTCGGTGAGTTCAGCCGCGATGGTGTCGGGGCGGTCGTCGAGAAACTGGTTGACGTGGCCGAGGGTCTCCTCGACCGACAGCATGGCGTCGAGGCTGCCCTCGGCCACGCCCAGGCCCATGCCGCATTGGAGAAGGATGAAGGCGCCGCGGATGCGGCCGATGAAGGGGCGGGCCGGATCGGCGATGATCGCGTCGTGTCCGACGAAGAGGTCGTCCACCCGCACGCCCCAGGTGCTCGTGCCCTCCATGCCGGAGAAGTGCGGGCAGGGCCGCAACTCGGCCCGGTCGCAAGCCAGCAGAAACATGATCTCGTGGCTGATCGTGTCGCCCGCGCCGACCACGCCCGCGATGGCGCCGCAATACTGACCCGGCCCGATATGGCTGACCCAGGGCAGCATGCCGCTGACCCGGTAGCCGCCGGGGACGCGGCGGGCGCGCAGCAGGATCGGCTCGATCCCGGCGAACGCCTTCATCGGGTTGGACAGGGCCGTGCCGCCGAAGGTCCGGCCCGCGGCGTGGGCGTTGAGCACCGCGCCGGAGAGCGCCGGGTTGCCCGATTGCTCGAGGTAGAGGCCGCAAACGTCGTGGCACCACACCAGGAAGCCGGTGGCGCCGCAGGCCCGGCTCGCGGCCTGCATCGCGGCGATCGACAAGCCGAGGCGGGCGCCGTGGCGGTCGAGATGGACGCCAAGCGCCCCAGCTTCCCCAAGCCGGCCGAGGATGTCGAGCGGGTAGGCACCGCGGTCGATCTCGGTCGCCGCCGCGTTCAAGGGGCCGTCGGCGATAGCTTTCGTCGTGGCGAGGACGGCCGCGTCGGTCCAGTCGGGGCGGTCCGGCGCGGCCGCGATACGATCCTCCGCCAGCCGGAGAGCGAGGGCGCTCGGCATCGTGCAGTCTCCTCGAAGGTAGGGAAGACGGCGGGGTACGCCTGGCCCCGCCGAGGGCGTCAGGCGGCGAGTCCGATCCTGAAGGCGATCGGGTTGCGCATGGAGTTTGCGACCGGCGAGAACACGTTGGCGTGCTGCACGATGGCGTCGAGTTCCTCGCGGCTCGCATCGCCCTCGATGGTCACGGCGACCCGGATCTCCTGGAAGCCCATGTCGGCAGGCAGCTTCTCGGCGCCGCCGGCGCCCCATGCGGCCGGATTGCCGATGTCGCCTTCCAGATGCAGTTCGAGGCGCGAGAGGCGCACCTGCTTCCAAGTGGCGACCGCGGTGATGCCCACGGCGAGGCAGCCGCCGAGCGCCGAGAGCACGATCTCGCCCGGCGCCGGGGCGGTGTTCTCGCCGAAGAGATGGAGCGGCTCGTCCACCACGACCGGCTGATGGTCGCCGACATAGCTGAGGGTGCGGTACTGCCCCTCGACGACGGTGTGGACCCGGTTGGTGCCGCGCGAGCCGGGATTGCCGCGGCCCTTCTCGGCGAACTGCATCAGGCCGTCCCGGTCGATCGGGCGCAGATAGGTGGAGACGGTTTGGGGGGCGGCGCTCGCGCTCATCGGCAACTCCTGTTCGGCGCTGGCCCCTATTGTGTTGGGGCCGGCTCGAAGGGAATTGAGCAAGGCGGGTGCCAGACCAGGCAAGGGCGGGAAGATTTCGTAAATACGAGCGAGTTCAAAGACTTGTACGAAACTCCCGCGCGCGTTCCCATCGCGTTGCGTCGGTGATTGTCAACGCTTTGTCGATATTGTCGGGTTTGGCCGTCTCCGTCACGCCGTGGGCTGGAGCTTGCGCCAGCGATACGAAAATTGACGCTCGGTCAGCCCGAGCCGCTGCGCCGCGCGGGTCTTGTTGCCCCCGGCCTGGGTTAGGGCCATGCACAGCTCCGCGTGCCCGTGCGAGTCGGCGGGCAGGTAGGGCCGCACGGCGCCGAACGCCTGCAGCGCCGCCACGCGCTCTAGCGTCGAAGGCAAGGCCGGATACGGGTCCGCCGCGAGCGCAGTCGGCGTCGCGGCGAGGGCACCTTCGAGCATCGGTTGTACGTCGTCGACGTCGAGGACGCCCTCGTTCGCTAGCAGCACCAGCCGCTCGATGAAGTTGGCGAGTTGGCGGATGTTGCCCGGCCAGGGCTGCCGGGCGAGATGGGCGACCGCGGCTTGCGTCAGGTTGACGTTGCGCTGGTTAGCCTGGTTCGCCTGCGTGAGGAAGTGCAGCACCAGATCGGGGATGTCGCTGCGCCTCTCCGCCAGCCGGGGCAGGGTGATCGGCACGACGTTGAGGCGGTAGAACAAATCCTCGCGAAAGCGCCCATTGATGACTTCCGTGGCGAGGTCCCGGTTCGTTGCGGCGACGAGGCGCATGTCCACGCGGATCTCGCGCTTGCCGCCGAGCCGCACCACGGTCCCCTCCTGGAGGGTGCGCAGCAGCTTGGTCTGGAGGACCGACGGCATCTCGCCGATCTCGTCGAGGAAGATCGTGCCGCCGCTCGCCTGCTCGAACCAGCCGGCTCGCGCCTCGACCGCCCCGGTGAAGGCGCCGCGCTCGTGGCCGAACAGCTCGGACTCGAAAAGGCTGTCGGGGATCGCCGCGCAATTGACCTTGATGAACGGCCGGTCGCGCCGCGGGCTCGCGAGGTGCAGCGCGCGGGCGAAGAGTTCCTTGCCGGTCCCGGACTCACCAAGCAGAAGCACGCTCGCGGTGGCATTCGCGACCTTCTCCACCTGCGCGAGGGCGCGCAGCAGCGCGGGCGAGGTCCCGATGATGCCGTAGCGGGCGCGCTTGAGGCGCAGCTCCCGCGCCAGCATGTCGTTGTGTTCCTCCAACGCCCGCGTCTTGCGTTCCACCCGCTCGTTCAGGGTCAGCAACTGGCTGACCATGGTGGCGATGATGCGCAGGATGGTGAGGTCGTCCGAGAGCGCCCGCTCTCGGTGCCGGATGCGGTGGCAGGCGATGGCGCCGACCGTCCGGTGATCGACCCGGATCGGCAGCGCCAGGAACGAGACGGCGCCGCGGGGCAACTGCGCCCGTGCCACGGCGCGTCCGAGGAAGGTCGGGTCCTTGTCGATGTCCTGTACGATGATGAGGTGGCCGTCCTTGATGACGCGTCCGGTGATGCCCTCTCCCGGCGCGTAGCGGCCGCGCGCCGCCTCCGCGCGGGTCAGCCCGTAGGAATAGGCGATGCGGTGGCCTTCGCCGTCGGGGTCCCTCAGGACGATGCGCCCCCGGTTCAGCCCGACGATCTCGGACAGGAGATGAAGCATCTCGCGGGCGACCTGATCGAGGCGCAGGCCCTTGCCGATCAGGTTCATGACCTCCTGAATGAGGAACATCTCCTGCGTGCGCCAGTGCGTGCTCGACGCGGCCTTGCGGACAGTTCCATCCATTCTTCGGCAGGCCCCCCCCGACTCGCTGATCGGCACCTCACCAAACTGCAAGTTTCGTGCAAATCGGAAGCAGCTCTAGCCCTCGCTGCCGAACAGGATGCCGGCCCATTGATCCCGAGCTCGACAGAGCTGCGGATCGCACGACGTCCAGGATTGACAGCTCAGAAGCCGAAGGTCCGCTTTCCGCTTAGATGCCGAGGTCCGCTGCTGGCGCATAGCCGAACAAGCGGGGTGCGAATTCCTGCCCCGAGCAGACATTCGGAGCGCTGCCGCTCGCGGTCCAGATCGGGTGGCACGCGGCAGTCGATCCGATGTCTCGGAGCGTACGCCGTTCACCAAGCGACCATTCGCATAAGGGCAGCGTCGCGACGGCGGCCTCGCGGCCGGGCCGGAAGCGGGCCTGCGCGTGGAGGAGCAGGTTCATCAGCCCGCCCTGGCTGAGCGTCAGGCCGAACAGATCGGACAGCGCCGCCTGCAGCCGCTCGTAGGAGAGCGCTTGGAAGGTCTTGAGGTAGGTCGCCACCGCGTGCAGCCGCGGACCGAACGGCGTGCCCCGCGTCGCCTTCGGCACTGGCGCGACGGCTCGCGCTCCGCAGGACGGGCACTGCACGGCCAGTCGCCGATGCTGGCTCACCACCGGCGCCACCGCAGGCAGCTCGACGCGCTCGGACACGCTCACGACCTCGACGGAAAGGTCCCCGTGCCGGGGGCCGCCGCAGCAGGCGCAGCGATCCGGACGATGATCGACGACCGTGTCGGGATCCTCACTCATCACCCGGCTATGGCCCTCGTGACCGGACTTGGCCCCGCCCGGCTTGGCCTGCTCCCGCTGCTCCTTGCTGTCGGTGGACGGCGGCTTCGAGGACGTGCGCGAGGTCTTCTCCGGGCGCTGCAGCCGCAGCACCACCTCATCCTAAGCCTGTCGAAGGATCGATCAGTTCCTCCCGGCTCAGACGTTCGAGATCACTGCGGCTCATCCCGCCAAGGAATCAGCCAAACCACCCCCGCACAACCCCCGTGCTGCGGCCACCGCAGGTCCCGCGAACCTGTCGCGCAAACCGCGTGGGTTAATTACGGGTTGCCCTCTGCTCCACGGGCAACTTGGCCGGCGGAGCGGGCCGGGTGTGCCCAGCCGGCCAAGCGGATGAGGTCGTCACGAACATCTCCGGGGCGGGTGGCCGGTAGCCGAGTGAAGCGTGCGTGGAGGCCGCGGCGGCCTACGACCACGTCGTGTTCGGCGGTGCGGTGCTGATCTGGCTGTTCATCGCGCTGTCGGACGGTGATCCGCGGCACCGGCAACATGGCGCTGCCGGCCGGGGCAGCTGACCCTGTTTGGGGACGATGCTGTGAAGCAGGCGCGAGCCATCGGGTAGGATCGGGCAGCGTTGGTGAGTAGCCCCGATCAGGGCACTGCCATCCCCAATCCGAATGCCAACGCATTTTTCTTATCAAGAGAAAATTGTCTTGATTACGCGGCTCCCCCACGCGGCACCGCGCGAGGGATTTGTGGGTATTGTGGCATAAACTTTGCTGGGTCGAGGCGGCCGCGACGGCGTGAGCGTCGGCAACGACGCGACCGACCGTGCCCCCACACCAGGCGAGACCCCGATGCTCCAGACCGCGCGACAGGCGACCATCGATCCGACCGAAGCCGGGATCGGGGCGGACGAGGACCTCGCGGCCCGCCTCGTCGAGATGACGGTCGCGGATGTGCGGCAGGCGCTCGATGGCGGCACGGTTTCGGCGCAGGCGCTGACCCGCGCCTTCCTGGCCCGGATCGCCCGCTACAACCCGCGCTACAACGCGCTGATCGTGATGAACCCCCGCGCCATCGAGGATGCCCGCGCCATCGACGCCCGGCGGGCGGCGGGCGAGGCGCTGGGGCCGCTCGCGGGCGTCCCCGTTGTCATCAAGGACACGATGGACATGGCCGGCCTGCCGAGCACCGGCGGCTGGCACTTCCTCTCGTCGGCGGCCGGCGGCGTCGATCTGATCCCGGCGACCGACGCCCCGGTGACGGCGCGGATGCGCGAGGCCGGCTGCGTCATCCTCGGCAAGACCAACGTGCCGGTGCTGAGCCATACCGGCAGCCACGCCAACGACAGCTGGGCCGGGCCGACCCTCAACCCCGCCGCCCCCGACCGCATCCCGGGCGGCTCCAGCGCCGGCACCGCCACGGCGGTGGCCGCGAGCCTCGCGGTACTCGGCCTCGCCGAGGAGACCGGCGGCTCGATCCAGAACCCGGCCTCGGCGCAGGGGTTGGTGGGCATCAAGCCGAGCTTCGGCCTCGTGCCGAACGCGGGCGTGATGCCGCTGGCGGGCTCGACCCGCGACGTGGTCGGCCCGATCACCCGCTGCGTGCGCGACGCCGCCCTCACCCTCGACGCGCTCGCGGGCTACAGCGCTGCAGACCCCAAGACGGTGGCGGGCATCGGCAAGCGCCCGGCGGGCGGCTACGCCGCCGGGCTCGCGCCCGACGCGCTCGCGGGCAAGCGCCTCGGCCTGTTCGGACCGGGCTGGCGCGACCTGCCGCTCTCGCCAGAGGCCGCCGCCCTCTACGAGCGGGCACAAGCCGAGCTGACGGCGGCGGGCGCGACGCTGGTTGCCGATCCCTTCGCCGGCACCGGCTTTTCCGCGCTCGCCGAGCCGACGCCGGGGCTGGTCTATTTCGACGCCCGCGGTTTCGAATCCGCCCCGTTCGACCTTCAGCTCTACCTGGAGCGTATGGGCTCGGACGTGGCCCTGAAGAGCTTTGCCGCCTTCGCCGAGGCGACGCGGGCCGAGGACGCCTTCGCGCCGGGCGGCGTGCTGCATCCGATCACCAACTTGCGCCAGCTCGCCCCCTGCCTCGCCGACCCGGCCAGCCCGCCGGACCTGTCCGACTTCCTCGCCGCCCGCGAAGCCTATCTCGCGCTGTTCGACAGGGTGATGGACGCGCACGGCCTCGACGCCCTGGTCTTCCCGCAGATGCGAGCCGAACTGCCGCCGCTGCACGGGCCCGGCACGCTGCTGGAAACCACCGTCTGCGAGATCAACATCGCCGGGCTTCCCGGCGTGACGCTGCCCGCGGGCGCCTACGCCTCGGGCGCGCCGTTCAACCTGATCTTCGTCGGGCGGATGTGGAGCGAGGCCGACCTCCTGGCCTTCGCCTACGCCTACGAGCAGGCGACGGGCCACCGCCGCGCCCCTGCCCTCGACGCCTGAGCGGCCCGCCGATGCGCGTGACCCGTTTCGCCCCGCTCGGGCCCGCCCCGGCGGCATCCTGCCTTGTGCATGCGCAAAGATCGCCCGCGACCGAACGGCGACCGCGCCGCTATCCTGGGTCCCAACGCGCAAGGGGCCGGGATGCTGACCGATCATCGCCACGAGGAGATCCTCTCGCAGCTCGCCCAGACCGGGCGGGTCGGGGTGACCAGCATCGCGGCGGCGCTCGCGGTGTCCGACGAGACGATCCGGCGCGACCTGAAAATGCTGGAGGAGCGCGGCCTGCTGCGGCGCATCCACGGCGGCGCGGTGCTGCCGCGGCTCGATCAGGAGCGCCCGCTGGTGGAGCGCAGCCAGCTCAACAGCCGCGAGAAGGGGCGCGTCGCGGCGCTCGCCGAGGGGCTGGTCGAGGACGGCATGTCGATCTTCATCGACACCGGCACCACGACGCTGGCCTTCGCCCGCCGCCTGACCACTCGCAAGCTCACGGTGACGACGAACTCCATCGACATCGCCCTGCTGCTCGCCGACAGCCCGGCGCGGATCAACCTGACGCCGGGCACCCTGCGGCCGAAGGACAACGCGCTCGTCGGCTACGACACCGTCGACTACGCCCGGCGCCACTTCTTCGATCTCGCGGTGATGGGCATCGCCGCCTGCGATCCCGCGCAGGGGTGGATGGACTACGAGGAGCACGAATCCGTCCTGCGCCGGGCCCTGCGCGGCCAGAGCCGGCGCCCGGTGCTGCTCGCCGATTCCCGCAAGTTCGGGCGCCAGGCCAACCTGCAGACCTTCGAACTCTCCACGCCGCTGACCGTCGTGACCGACCGGCCGCCGCCCGAGCCCTTCGCGGATCGGTTCGCGCGCCATGACATCGACCTCATCGCGACCTGACGCGGGCCTCCACGCGCTGCTCGCCGCCTTCTCGGCCTGCGGCGCGACCGCGGGCGGCGGCATCACCCGGCTCGCCGCGAGCCCCGAGGACGGACAGGCCCGCGACCTGATGCGGGACTGCTTGGCGCGGATCAGTGCCGAGATTCGGATCGACCGGGTCGGCAACCTGTTCGGGCTCGTGCCGCTGGCGCAAAATCCGCATGCGCCTCTGGTGATGCTGGGCTCCCATCTCGACAGCCAGACCCGCGCCGGCCGCCTCGACGGCACCTATGGCGTCGCCGCCGCGCTCCTCGCCGCCGAGGCGCTGGTGGGGGAGGCGCAGGCCGGCCGGATGTTCTCGGCCAATCTCTGCGTCGTGAACTGGACCGGCGAGGAGGGGGCGCGCTTCCGCCCGAGCCTGCTCGGCAGCGGCGTCTATGCCGGGCGCCGCGACGCAGACGCCGCCCTGGCCCTGCGCGACGAGGCCGGCATCGCGCTGGGCGAGGCGCTCGCCGTCATCGGCTATGCCGGCACCGACGCCCCGCCGCCGATGCCCACCTGCTACCTCGAACTCCATGTCGAGCAGGGGACCGTGCTGGAAGCCTCCGGTGCGGTGATCGGCGCAGTCACCGGCAACTGGGGCGCGGCCAAGCTCGACGCGGTGTTTTCCGGCGCGCAGGCCCATACCGGCCCGACTCCGATGGCGGACCGCCGCGACGCCCTGCTCGGGGCGGCCTACGCCATCGCCGACCTGCGCGCGCTGGCCGACCTTTTTCCGGGGCGGCTGCACACGTCGGTCGGGCGCATCCGGGTCGCGCCGAACTCCGCCAACGTCGTGCCCGACCGGGTCGAGATCGCCGCCGAACTGCGCTCGGCCGACGATGCGCTGCTGGCCGAGGCGACGGCGCTCGCCGAAGTCGCGTTCGAGACCGCCGCCGCGCGGGCCGGCGTCGCGGTGTCGGTCCCGACCCGCGAATTGCGCGGCATCCGCGCGTTGCCGGCCGCCGTGAGCGACCTCGTCGCGGCCTGCGCCGAGGCGGAGGGGCTGGCCTGCCGCCGGCTCGATACGGTCGCGGGTCACGATGCCCTGAGCCTGCTCGAACGCTGCCCGACCGGGCTGATCTTCGTGCCGAGCCTCGGCGGCATCGCCCACAACGAGGCTGAGGCGACCGCCCCGCGCGATCTCGAAGCCGGGCTCGCGGTGCTGACCCGCGCCGCCCGCCGCCTGTGCCGGGCTGCTGGCTCGCCGGAGATCGCGCTGCAGGGAGAGAGCGCATGATCGCCCTCGGTTCCGCCTCGGACCCGTTCGAGCGCCGCGTCGAGGCGGCGCTCGCCCGCCTCGGCTGGAGCGGGCGCCCCGGCCGCTACGCGCTGGCCGCCGCGCCGGTCGCCTCGCCGACCCACCGCGCCGTCGCCTCCGACTGCGTGCGGGTCGAGATCGAGGGGCAGGCCCCGGCCTTCCTGAAAATCCGCCACGACGACATGGCCGGTGACGTGCTGCCCTGGGCCGGCGCCGCCGCGGCGCGGGCCGCCGCCTGCGGGGTCGGCCCCGCGGTGATCGCCGCGGGCGCGGGCGTGCTGGCGCTCGAATGGCTGCCCGAGCCCTGGACTTACGCCCGCCTCGGTGATCTCCAGTCGTCCGCGGTCGCCGCTTCAGTGCTTGATGCCAAGGCGCGGCTGCACGCCTCGGGGCCGCTCGGGCACGCGGTCTCGCCGTTCGAGCGGGTGGCGGCGCTGGCCCGCGAGGCGCAGGATGTCGGCGCGCCGCTGCCGACCGACCTCAACCGGATGCTCGCCGCCGCCGACCTCGCCCGCGCGGCGATCACGGCGGCGGGCTTCGATCCCACCTTCTGCCACAACGACGGCATCGCCTCGAACGTGATGCTCGACCGTGCCGGCGGCGTCCGGCTGGTCGATTTCGATCTCGCCGGCGACAACGACCCGTGGTTCGATATCGGCGCCTTCCTCAACGAGACGTGCGAGTTCGACGCCGACCGCCGCGCGCTCATCGAACACCACGCCGGCACCTGCCGCGAACCCCTGTTCGCCCGCGCCCGGCTCTACGGCTTCCTCGACGATCTGATGTGGGGTTTGTGGGGAATCACCCGCGCGGTCACATCGGTCCGCCCCACCATCGAATTCCTCAAATACGCCCAATGGCGCCACCTCCGCGCCCGCACCACCCTCAATCAGAGGGACTTCGAGACATGGCTGCGAATCCTGTGATTTACCAATGAGTTGGATCGATCTGGGAGCGGGCCGCAGCCCGTCGGAGCGCGCCGTCGAAGCGGTGCTCGCCCGCTTCTCCGACTGGCGGGAGCGGCCGCTGCGCTACCGCCCGGTGACGGGGGGCATCAGCAACACCAACTGGTGCGTCTCGACCGGTGAAGCACAGGACTTCTTCGTCAAGGTACCGGGCCGCGGCACCGAGATGTTTATCTGTCGCGACCATGCCAACGAGGCCAGCCGCCGGGCGCAAGCCTGCGGTTTCGGCCCGGCCGTGCACGGCTACCTGCCTGACGAGGGCGTCGAAATCTTCGCCTTTGTCGAGGGTTACCGCGCCTCGACCAATATCGACTTCCTCGATCCCACCATCCGCAGCAACGCGGTGACGGCTTTACGCGCCTTCAACGACGCCGCACCGTTGAGCCTGACTAAGACCGTGTTCGACATGATCGAGGAACACGTCGCGCAGGTGACGCAAGTCGGCGGGCGGATGCCGCCGGACTTCGCCTTCCTGATGCGGGGGCTCAGTGAGGCCAAGGCGGCGCTGACGGCTTCGGGCCTCGACCTCGTGCCGTGCATGAACGACACGCTGGCCGGCAACTTCATGATCGGGCCCGACCGCCGCATCATGCTGGTCGATTTCGAGTACGCCTCGAACAACGAGCGCGCCTACGAGATCGCGCTGTGGTTCACCGAGATGGCCTTCCCGGATGCGGTCGAGCGCGAGATGATCGAGGCCTATTTCGGCCGGCTCGATCCGGCGATGGAGGCGCGCATCAGCGTGCTCAAGGCGCTCGCCGACCTGAAATGGGCCACCTGGGCGATGATCCAGGAGGCGGTCTCGACGCTCGATTTCGACTTCTACAAGTACGGCACGTGGAAACACATGCGCGCCCGCACCCAGTTCCACCATTCGGACTGGGCGCGCTGGCTGCGGCGGCTGTGAGCGGAGCGATGCACCCGGAGCTCGTCACTTTCGCCCTGCATCTGGCCGACCTCGTCCGCCCGTTGGCGCGAGCGCATTTTCGCACGCCGCTCACCGTCGAGGCCAAGGCGGATGCGAGCCCAGTTACCGAGGCCGACCGGGGCATCGAGGCGCTGCTGCGCGCCGAGATCCGCCGGACCTATCCGAGCCACGGCATCCTCGGCGAGGAAGAGGGCGGCGACCTGCGCGCCGCGCGCACCTGGGTGATCGACCCGATCGACGGCACCAAGAGCTTCGTCACGGGGCTTCCACTGTTCGGCACCCTGATCGCGCTGGCCGAGGCCGGGCGCCCGGTTCTCGGCGTCATCGACATGCCGATCCTCGGCGAGCTCTGGCACGGCACGAGCGGCAGAGCCTGGTTCGGGGAGATCCCGGCCAAGGCGAGCAGGCGGCGGCTCTCCGATGCGCGGATCTTCATCGCCTCGCCCGACCGTTTCGCGGGCGAGGACGCCGCCGCCGTCGCGCGATTGAGCGAGCGGGCCGCCCTGCGCCGCTACGGCGGCGATTGCTATGCATACGGCCTGCTCGCCTCGGGCCATTGCGACCTCGTCGTCGAGGCGGGGCTCGCGATCTACGACGTCTTCGCGCTGGTGCCGGTGGTGGAGGGCGCAGGCGGCGTCATCACCGACTGGCAGGGCCGGCCACTCGGGCCGGACTTCGACGGCCGGGTCCTAGCGGCCGCCAACCCGGCCCTCCACCTCGACGCCCTCGACAGGCTCGTGGGCTGAGCCTCACCCGGCCCGCCGGAACAGGAAGACGTGGCGGCCCTCACCGGGGAGCGCCGCCGCACCCTGGCGACCGCAAATCCAGTCGCGCACCATCGTGGCCGCAACGGCTGAGACAGCGGGCTTCCACAGCCAGATGTCGCGGGTCTGGTCAATGCCGTGCTCGCCAAACAGGGCGGCGGGAGCGTCGTCGCAGACGCCGACCGACCAGGCGGAGAAGTCGGCGCCGAACTCCTTCACGTAGCTGATAAACTCGAACTTGATCTGCTGGACGCTGTAGGCAGTCATCGCGAGAGCCCCGCTCAGGCCGGAATCGGCGCAAGGCGGCCGGGCTCGGTGCGCCGGCTCTGCGCGCGGGCGGCGCCCTGGCGCTTCTCGTCCGCCGACATCTCGGCGATGACCGCCTCCAAGGCGGTCAGCGCCGTACCGACGCCGTGGCCCGCCGCGAGTGAGAGCCACGCGAAGGCCTCGACCCGGTCGCGCGCGACGCCGATACCGTGGGCGTAGAGATGGCCGAGCCGGGCCTGGGACGGGTAGTGCCCGGCCTCCGCCGCGCTCCGAAAGAGTTCCGCGGCGCGGGCCGGGTCCGCGGGCAGGCCGTCACCCTTGGCGAGTAGGGTGGCGAGGTTGTACGCCGCCATGGCGTCGCCGCCCGCCGCCGCGCGCTCCAGCCAGCGCGCGCCCTCGGCCCGGTCCTGCGCCACCCCTTGCCCCATGGCGAGCATGGCGCCGACATTGGTCGCGGCCGGGCCGTGGCCCTGCTCAGCTGCCCGGCGGTACCAAGCGAAGGCCTGCGGCAGGGACGCCGGCACGCCGGTCCCGCCCGCATGGAGCGCGCCGAGCCACGCCTGCGCCTCAGGGTCACCGGCCTCGGCGAGCGGCCGGAACACCGCCAGCGCCCGGTCGTAGGCGCGAGCGTGGAAGGCCGCGACGCCCTCCGCGAGGGTGGGCGCGGGCGCGATGGTCTGGGCAACGGTCATGAACATCTCCCGCACGATCAGCAGCCGCGGCCCTGGGCCGTGACGTAGAGGGGTTGGGTCTGCGTCGGCACCGCACGCGCGCCGACGCGCTCGGCGATGCGCTGCTGGAGCCAGAGGCCGGCGGAGCTGGCGGCAGGTGGGGTCGCGAAGTTGCCGAGCGCGGCCTGCACCGCGACAGCCGAGGCGAGCCGGGCGGCGATCTCGGCCTGCCACGTCGACCAGGACGCTTCGAGGTCGGATGGCGCCGCGCCCTCCGGCCCGAGCAGGCCGATGCGTAGCAGCGTCTGCCCGAGGGCAGTGGGCTGGAGCATGATCGCGCAGGTCTCGGGGCCCGACGCGATCAGGATGAGGTTGGGGAAGTGCAGGGAGATGTCCGCGGCCGCTCCGGTGGTGAGCCGCCCGGTCAGGTCCAGGCTGTGCTGGCCCTCTGCGCGGGGCATGCCCTCGGCTAGGGCCTGGGCGGCGAGCTTCCAGTTGGCGGAAAACTCCGCGCGTCGGGTCTCGCCCACGAGCGCGGCGAGGCCTTGCTGCGCGGTCTCAAGCGGCTCCGCTTCTGGGTCGAGGTTGATCCGGATCAGCGAACCCCAGGGGCGGACCGCTACCGGCAGCAGCCGTTCTGGGCGCAGGCCGAGATATTGGTGCATCGCGGGCGTCGAGCCGCCGTCGGCGGGCAGCACGGTGCCGTCGCGGCTATAGCCGCAGGCTGTGAAGGAGCAGCGGGTCCGGGTGCCGGTGCGGCATTGCAGCGGCACCGCCCGACAGCCGCCGTGTTGGGCCTTGTTGAAGCGCCCCACAAAGCCCCCCGCCTCGTCGCGCTGCACATGGATGCCATGATGGCCGGCGGTGAAGGGCAGAAGGTCGCCCGGCGACGGGATCTCGGCGGCGAGCCCGATTGCGAGCCACGCGCGGGTCCAGACCACGTCGTCCTCCAGTTCGGCAAACGCCAGCGCGCGGTAGGCGGCGGGCGGCAGCAGGCGCGGGGCGGACGGGTCGAGGCTGCCTTCGAAGAAGGCCGGGTCGGCGAGGTCCCATCCCTCTGCGCGGTGGCCGAGATCGGGGCGGTCCGGCACGAAGCCGGCAGATGAGGCTGGAAGGGAGGCTGCAAGTGCCATCGGCTCATCCTGGTGAGCGAGGAGACGGTGGCGGCGCCTTGGGGGCGTCGGCGCCACCACCGCAGCTCCGCCCGCGGAACGGGCGGGCGGAGCATCCGGACGGCCCCCGCCGGAGCGGAGGCCGCGACAGGTCAGGCGGGAAGCGGCTCGCCGCGCTCCGTGCGGCTGCGGTGCTCCATCGGGGTCGGATCGTAATCGGCCCGGCCGCGATGCTTGACCGCGCTTGCAGGCGGGGCCGGTAGCGGGCCGTCCATGGCGAAGCGGTCGAGCACGTTCTTGGTCAGCCGCGAGATGTTGTTGTCGCAGTTGTTCCAGGGCAGCGAGCCGCAATAGGCGATCGACGAGAAGGCGAAGCAGGCGCCACCGTTGGGCGTCTCGTGATAGGCGATATCGCCGCGCACCCGCGGATGGGTGGTGCCGTCGAGCCCCTGCTGGTTGAAGCCGAAATCCTCCATGACGAGGAGATAGGCCTCGGTGTGCCGCCCGGCCGAGGTCGCGACTGTCAGGGTGTGCGGCGGTGAGCCCAGCATCGTGTCGACGATATCGAGTTCGAGGCCTGCCGCGCCGCCGCCGACGAGACCGAAATTGCCGAGTTTTTCGTCGTAGGTGATGCCCTCGAACGCCCACGAGACGCGGGTGTCGAGGCTGTCCGGCGTGCGTGAAAAGTAGCTCGATACGTCGAAGCCTTCCGACGACATGCCGACGCCGGCCACCGAATGCAGGTAGCGCCCGCGGAAGCGCCACATGCCGCCGAGTTCGCCCGTGCCCTGGTGGTAGTACTCGCCGGGATCCGCCCGCCACGTGCGGATGCCGGATTCGCAGCGGCGCATCTCGGTGACGACGCCGCGGCCCTTATCCTCGTAGCCCGGATGGTACGAGTGGACCCAGTACCACGCGTCGGCGCCCATATACATCAGCCGCCCGCCGCGCTGGGTGTAGTTGTGGAGCGCGTCGAGCTGGGTGCCGGAATTGTGCTCCGGGTGCGAGCCGGTGATGATGACGTTGTAGTTCTCGATCCGCGCGAGTCCGTCGTAGGTGATATCTTCGTCGGTAAAGACGTCGTACTCATAGCCCATTGTCTCCAGCCAGTAGATCAGGTGGAGGTCGGCCGGGTACTGCCATGGCGCCTGGGCGAGGAAGTGATCGTATTTGGGCCGGATCGACAGGATTGGCCGCAGGCGCGACGAGATCGAGATGCCGGTGCCGTCGGTATGGGTGTCGTAGATCGAGCCGCCGTATTCACGGTGCTCGGACAGGAACATGTTCTGCTGCTGCATGATCGGCACGCGGTAGATAAACAGTTCCGCGCCGCCCGCATTGCAGGCCACGTGCTCGTTGGCATATGCCATGTAGCTGATCGTCGGCACCATCACGGCGATCTTAGCGGTTTCCTGGCCGAGGCGCGGCACCACCCAGAACGGGATGAACTCTTCGTCACCCTCCGCCGTCGTCAGCTTGGCGGCGTAGAAGCGGCTCTTCACGCCGGTCTCGGGCACGCTCCAAGCGAAGTCCGACACCCAACGAGCGTCGTCTACGTCGTCGTCGTGGAAGCTGATGGCGCCGTATTCCCCCGGGGCATGCTTCCAGTCGAAGTTCTGGCCGGACCAGTTGTGGCCGGTCATGCCGCGGTTGGGGCAGTTCACAAGGGTGGCGTCGAAGTGGTACGGCCCCTCGTCCTTACAGGTGAGCGTGTCGATGCCGACGGAAAAGTTCCAGGCGGCGACGATGCACTCGGAGAGCTTGCCGGTCGGACCGGCATTGCGCCGCTCGGTCAGGCCGGGCTGGGCGCCGGCCTTCATGGTTTCGATCTCGGCGCGCGAGAGCGCCCGGTTGCAGATGCGCGGGCTATCAATCTTGCCGTTATACTTGCCGGCAAAGACCACGCCGGCCGGCTTCGACGAGGCGGCGAGGGAATCGTCGGGGGCCACCTTCTCGACATAGGCGCCGAGCGCCGCGGGCACGGGGGCGTGGGCGATGGCTAAGTTCAGGCGCGCCTCAACCGGGGCGATCTCGGGATCGAGGGCGTAGACAACCTGCGGCTCGTGGTAGAGCGTGACGAGGCCGGTCGCCGCGTCGAAAGTCGCCGCGCAGAAGTGCCAGGCATGGTCGCGGAGCGGCACGCCGGTGGTGATCCGGTGCTCGTTGATACGCAACTCCAGGCTACCGTCCTCGCCGATGAACAGGCCGTAGCCACACTCGTTCGACCATTTGGTCACCAACCCTTGTGGGCCGTGCTTCCAGTAGCGGAGATGGGTTTTCGGCGCCGTCGGCCAGATCCAGCATTGAAGCGTGAAGCTCTCGACATGAAACGGCTTGGCGTCCGGCACATAGGCGTAGGAGCCGCCGTGGATGATTTGCTTTTTGCCCACGTAGGTTCCGTTGACTGCGGCCTCGACCGGCTTGTCGATGTAGCCCGGCCCGCGCGGGTTGGTGTCGCCGTTGATCATCTGGACGATCTCGACCTTATAGTCGGCCGGGCCGTCGCAATTGATATAGAACTGGATCGTGTCGCCGGGATGCACGCCGAACTTATCGGCGTAGCCGGTCAGCCTCATGGTGGTCATCGGGTCAATCCTTCGGGGAACGTCTCTAGTTTGCGCCGGCTCTCGCGCGGGGGCGCCGGGCGGCGTCGTTGACCGCCCGCTGATCGACTTCAGTCCGGCCGGCTCAGGTGATCGGCCAGTTGTCGTCCTTGCGCTTCCAGCCCTCGTGGTAGTGTTCCGGGAATCCGTAATTCTCGGAGAGTTCGTCGAGGCGCATCAGGAAGATCGTGTGTTGGATCTCCTGCTCGTCGATGTAGATCGTGTCGTCGACGAAGACCGGCGGCACGCCGCGGATGCCGGACAGGCGGGCGATCCGCCACTCGGCATCGACCTTCGTACAAATCACGATCAGCTTGCCCTTCGGGCTCTCGCCGCGCATGCGCAGCAGCACCCGCTTGAGGACCGGGTCGGCGTGGACGCCACCGGTCACCACCGTGGTGTCGCCCGGCGTCTCGCACAGCAGCACCGAGTTGCCGGCGACCCCCTTCATCGAGTCCATGCAGGCCTTGTGCGCCGCGATCAGGCGCTCACGCTCGGGCGTGCCCTTCCTCGGGATCGGTTCCATCGTCGTCGCTCCTCGTGATCCCGGCTGCCTCGTTGCGGCCGGACAGGGTTGCAGGCGCGCGCAGACCGCCGGGATTTTCGGCTGGCCACCCGTTCCGACGGAGCAACGCCGCTCCGCTGAGAATTTTTTTCTGTTTACGTTCGTATTATTCGGTATACTATATATGAATGCATTTATACGCCCTATGACTGAGATTAAATCTGATCTGGATCGTCGGTCAAGTCTATAATTATTCTCAATAATCGTTTTTTACGCTGAGGCGAGCCACCCGCGCCTCTGCCGTTGGTTCAGATCGTCATGTGCCGCTCGATCAGTTCGTCGATCATCTCGCCGATTGGGCCGCGGGCGACGATGCGGCCGTTCTCCATCATCAGGAAGGCGTCGCCGAGCTTGCGCGCGACCTTGATGTGCTGCTCGGTGAGGATCAGCGTGATGCCGAATTCCTTGTTGAGCCGCCCCAGCGTCTGGCCGATCTCGGCGACGATGTTGGGCTGGATGCCCTCGGTCGGCTCGTCGAGGAGCAGGATGCGCGGGTTGGTGGCGAGCGCCCGCGCGATGGCGAGTTGCTGCTGCTGACCGCCGGACAGCAGCCCGGCCTTCCGGTGGAGGTTCTGCGCGAGGTAGGGGAACAGGGAGAGGCACAGCTCCGGCACGTCCTGGCGCCCGTCTGTGCGGGCGAAGGTGCCGAGCAGGATGTTCTCCTTCACCGTGAAGTGCGGCAGGATCTGGCGCCCCTGCGGGATGTAGCCGAGGCCGTACTTGGCCCGCACATGGGTCGGCGCCGTTTCGATCGGATCGCCGCCGATGCGGATCTCGCCGGAGGTGCGGTCGGTCAGGCCCATGATGGTGCGTAGCAGCGTGGTCTTGCCGACGCCGTTGCGCCCGAGCACGCACAGGCACTGCCCCTCGGGCAGGCCGAAGCCCAGATCCTTTAGGATCGGCGTCTTGCCGTAATAGGAGGTCACGCGGTCGAGGGCGAGCAGCATCGTCAGACCTCCGGCTCGCCGAGATAGACCTCGCGCACCCGCGGGTCGGCCTCGATCTCGCTGAGTTTTCCCTGCGCCAGGAAGGCGCCCATGTGCATGACGGTGACGACGTCGGCGATCTGCCGGACGAAGCCCATGTCGTGCTCGACCACGATGAGGGTGTTGGTGCGCTTGAGCCGGTTGAGGAAGACGATGGTCTTCTCGATCTCGGCCTCGGTCATGCCCGCCACCGGCTCGTCGAGGAGCAGGATCGCCGGGTTCTGCATCAGCACCATGCCAATCTCGAGCCACTGCGTCTCTCCGTGTGAGAGGAAGCCGGCCTCGACGTCGAGGCGGTCCTTGAGGCCGGTCAGGCTCACCACCTCGTCGAGCTTCTCCGAGAAGCCGGGCGGGCGCCGCCGCAGCATGTTGCGGAACGGGTTGACCTCGCGGGAATAGGCCACCTCGAAGTTCTGGCGCACGCTGAGTTCGCGGAACACCGCGGGCACCTGGAACTTCCGGCCGATGCCGCGCTGGGCGATCTCGTGCTCCGAGAGTGCGGTGATGTCGTCGCCGCGCAACGTGATGGTGCCGGAGGTGGGCTTCTGGCGGCCGGTGATGAGGTCCATCGTCGTGGTCTTGCCGGCGCCGTTGGGGCCGACGAGGCAGCACAGGGTCAGCTCCGTCACCTCCAGGCTGAAGCCGTTGATGACCTTGGTGCCGCCGAAGCTCTTGTGCAGGTCGCGGATTTCGAGAACGCCCACGGGTCCCTCCCTCACTCGCCCGCCGCCGGCAGCCCGGCGGGCTCGGGCCGGGCGTGCTTGGCGGGCTGGCGCGCCGCGTGGCCCAGGATCTTCTCGAGGAGCCCGGCCAGCCCCTTGGGCAGGAAGCGCACGACGACGATGAAGAAGGCGCCGAGCATGAGCAGCCAGGTCGCCAGGAACTGGTCGCCGAGATAGCTCTGGCCGCCCTGGATCAGGAAGGCGCCGAGGATCGCGCCCAAGAGCGAGAGCCGCCCGCCGATCCCGGCCCAGATCACCATGCCGATGCTGAAGGTGGTGTCGAGCTGGGCCGGCGAGACGTACTGGATCAGCATCACCCACAGGCAGCCCGCCACCGCGGCGATGAAGCCGGAGATCGCGTAGATGCAGGTCTCGTAGAGGGCGACGTTGTAGCCGAGGAAGCGCACCCGCTCGGGATCGCCCCGCAGCGCCTGCACCACGAGGCCGAACTTGCTCTGCGTCAGGAGCTTGGCCCCGACCGTGACGGCGACGAGTCCGCCGCAGACGATCCAGTAGGCGGCCTTCCCGTAAGGGTCGATGTCGGTGCCGAACAGGCTCAAGGGCGCGGGCGGCGACAGGCCGTTGGCGCCGTTGGTGTAGGGCTGCATGTCGAGGATCAGCGTGGCGAAGGCCGAGAGCATCGCCAGCGACATGATCGCGAAGAACGGCCCCGAGACCCGAGCGCGGAACATCAGCGTGCCGAACACGACGTAGAACAGCGTCGGCACGACGAGCGCCAGCAGGATGCCGCCGCCCGTGCTCCAGAACGGCTGCCAGAACCACGGCAGGTGCTCGAGGCTGTTGTTGAGCATGAACGGCGGGATCGGGTTCGAGTCCGGATCCTGCGACTGCATCTGCATGGTCATCGCCATGCCGTAGGCGGCCAACCCGAAGGCGATGCCCTGGCCGAGATTGAGGATGCCCCCAAACCCCCAGCACAGGCTGATCGACAGCGCCAGCATGCCGTAGATGCCGTAGACGGCGAACTGGTTGAGCAGGAAGCCGTCGGTAACGAAGGTCGGGATTAGGGCAATGCAGGCGAAGAACAGGCCGTAGACCGCCCATTGCGCCGGCTTGCTGTGGTAGAGGTTCTGCTTCGTCGTCATCGGACAAGACACTCTTCGGACGGCGAGGACGAGTGGGAGCCGGGGGACGGCTCCGTCGATTGCGGATGCCTCATCGGCGGGCTTTGGCGACCGCGAACAGGCCGCGCGGGCGGAAGCGCAGGAACACGACGATCAGCACGTAGAGGAGGAAGCGGGCGAAGGTGTCGTTGGTCAGGAAGGCGAAGACCGACTGGAGTTCGCCCGTCAGTCCCGCCGCCGCGACGCTGCCGAGCAGCGTGCCGCCGCCGACCACCACGACGAGGAAGGCCTGCACCACGTAGGCCGTGCCCATCGTCGGCAAGACGATGGCGAGCACCCCGAAAAGGGAGCCTGCGAGCCCCGCGAGCCCGGCGCCGATGGCGAAGGTCGTCATGTAGACCCGGTCGGCGTTGATGCCGAAGGAGGCCGCCATCTCCTTGTTCTGCATGACGGCGCGCACCTGCATGCCGAAGCGGGTGCGGTAGAACAGCCACGCGGTCGCCGCGACCACGAGCGCGGTGATGCCGATCACGACGAGGCGGAACACCGACAGGCTGGCGAACCCCACCTCGACGTTGCTCTGGAACATCTCCGGCACGGCGATGTATTTCGGGTCCGAGCCGAAGATCAGCCGCACGCCCTGCATCAGCACCAGCGAGACGCCCCAGGTGGCGAGCAGGGTGTCGAGCGGGCGGTTGTAGAGGTAGCGGATCAGCCCGCGCTCGATCGCGAGCCCCACCAGCGCCACCACCACAAAGGAGGCGGGCAGGCACAGCAGGAACGGCAGGCCGAGGAAGGATTGCAGGGCGTAGGAGGTGTAGGCGCCCAGCATGATGAACTCGCCGTGCGCCATGTTGATGACCCCGACGGTGCCGTAGATGATCGTCAGGCCGATCGCGGCGATGAGCCAGATGCTGGCGATGCTGGCGCCGAGCACTAGGGCGTTGGCGAATGGGGCGATGTCGAGAGACGTCACGGGGCCTCCGTCGGGTGGTCCCGGCCGCGGATCGCCCGCGGCCGGAAAGGGGCGCGGAACAGCGTCAGATGACGTTCTTGCGGCTCTTGCCGTCGGGAGCGACGAGGCCCGCGGCGGTGCATTTCCCGGCATTCGGGTAGATCGAGTACGGGTCGGGGGCGACGTGCTCCGCGGCCTGAGAGACGACCTTGAAGCTGCCGTCGGCCTGGCACTGGCCGATCTTGGGCTTCAGCCACGTGTTGAAGTTGTCGCCATCGATCCAGATCAGGCCTTCGGGCGAGACGTTGTCCTCGACCCGCACGCCGCCGCTGACATCGCGGATCATGCGCGAGGTGACCTCCTCGATGTTGCCGGTTTTCTTGATCGCGGCTTCGAGCCCGGCCTTGAACACGTAGGCCGAGAGGTAGGTCTCCTCCATGTTGTAATGGGTGGAGCCATTCTTGCCGTACTTGCTCTTGAGGAAGCTCTCGACGAACTTCTGATTGGTCGGGTTGTCGAGCGTCTGGAAATACGGCGCCGAGAGGAAGTGGCCGGCACCGAATTCGGGGCCCATTGCCTTGGTCTCGATCTCGCCGGTGGTCAGCGAGGCAATCGGCATCGCATCGACCTTGAAGCCTTCCTGCTTGAACTGCTTGTGGAACGCGATGTCCGAGGCGCCGACCACAGTCGAGAAGATGAAGTTCGGCTTGGCGTCGCGGATTTTGCCGAGCACCGGGCCGAACTCGGAGCTGCCGAGCGGGATGTATTCCTCGCCGAGCAGCTCGCCGCCGGCCTCCTGCAGCCAGATCTTGGCGTTCTTGTTCGACTCCTTCGGCCAGACGTAGTTCGAGCCGACGAAGAAGACCTTCTTGCCGAAGTTCTTGACCATGTACGGGATCAGGTCTTTCGAGTGCTGGTTGGCCAGCGGACCGGTACAGATCGTGTTCTGGGTGCATTCCGCACCCTCGTAGCAGGTCGGGTAATAGAGCAAGCTGTTCTGTGACATCACCACCGGCAGGATCGCCTTGCGGCTGGCGGAGGTATAACAGCCGAACAGGGCGATCACCTTCTCGCGGATGATCAGTTCCTTGGCTTTTTCCGAGTAGACGTTGAAGTCCGACTTGGCATCGACGATCACCGGCTGGATCGGATGGCCGGCGATACCGCCGTTCTTGTTGATCTCGTCGATCGCGTACTGCATCACCAGGGTGGAATCTTCCTCCGGAACTGCGAGTTGGCCCGTGAGCGAGAACAACAGCCCGACCTTGATCGGCTCGCCCTTCTTGAGCGTCGCACCCCAGGCCTCGCGGGCGGTCGGAAGCCAAAGATGCGGCGCGGCGATCGCCGCCGCCGCGAGCGAAGACCGCTTCAATAGATTGCGACGCGTGAGGTCCATGTCCGTCACCTCGATTTTGGGGCAAATGCCTGGATTTTCATCGCGCTGCCGATGAAAGCTGCAAGAGATCGCAACTCGTCTTGCATCCGAACGCTACGTCCTGATTTTGCACTGCGTCAAGCGCTATTTTCTCAAAGGGACAGATTTTTTCTCCAAAGGCAACGAAGCGGGCGCGCCAAGGCGGTTGATGGCCCGTGTGGCATCTCTGCAAGGAGGATGCCTCAAAAGCCAAAAATACCAACTACGGTGTTGACCGCATGTCCAAATCGATGTCAGCCTAATAATTGTGGAAGCGGTTGATCAAAAACTACGCATTAGCGCAGTATTTAATCAACATGCATCCGGAATGGACTGCACGTCCGGCGAGCCCAGGCTATGGCAGTCCCAGATTATAACCAGAAATACAACATCAGCCGAAACACCGCTCACGGTTGGCCTCGCGCCGGACGGAGGATCGCGGTGAGCCCCTTTTGTGCACCGCACACGACGGGACCACTCAAGATCTTCCAAGTCTTGTACGAGGCCGGTGCAACAAGGGGACGACGACGATGCGACGCGACGGGCAGGGGGCGGAACGGAGGTTTTCGCGACGAATGGAGAGGTGTGGGGCAGCCGGGTTGCTGCTGGCCGCGGGACTTGCCACAGGAGGCCTCGCGCTCGGCGGGACAACGGCACAGGCGCAGCAGCCCTCGCCGGTCGGCCAGTTCAACGATCAGACGCAGCCGCGCACCGATCCCGCCATCGCCGCCAAGCCCGGCGACCCCGTCCGCGTCGGCCCGCTCGCCCCNTCGCCGGTCGGCCAGTTCAACGATCAGACGCAGCCGCGCACCGATCCCGCCATCGCCGCCAAGCCCGGCGACCCCGTCCGCGTCGGCCCGCTCGCCCCGTGGGCGACCGACATGGCCGCCCGAGGGCTGACCTTCGACATCAACATCTACGACTTCTACCAAGCCAACCCGACCGCGGGCCTGCGCCGCGGCGAGCAATCGAACTCGGCCTATTTCGTGCTCAGCATGACCGCCGACATGCAGCGGCTCGCCAACATCAGCGGCGGCACGATCAAGTTCACCCAGACCTTCTTCGGGCTCGTCCGCAACACCAACCACGCCGCCGACATCGGCGACACCACCGTCGGCTACCAGCCGCCGTTCACGCCCAACAACAACCGCCTGTCGCTGCTCACCTACGAGCAGAAGCTCCTCGACGACCGCCTCGTGATCGAGCTCGGCCGCACCCATCCGGATCGGTATTACGGCCTGCCGCCGTGCAACTCGATCAACTCGTGCTTCCAGGACCTGTTCTACTTCAACGCCGGCTTCACCTCGCCGCTCTTCGCGGTCTGGGGCGCCAACGTYGCCTACCAGCTCTCGCCGGAAAGCTACATCCAGGCCGGCGCCTTCACGGTGAACCCCAACACCAACGTGCTGTCGGGCTACGACTTCGGCTACGAGCGCATCGCCGGCGCGCTGGTCATGACCGAGATCGGCACCAAGACCACCTACGCGACCACCGCCTATCCCGGCCGCGTCTCGCTCACCGGCTTCGTCAACACCGCCGACCACGAGGACAACTTCAARACGATCTTCGGYACCTCGAAGGGCCTCAACCCGGGYGATCCGGTGCTGCAGAAATCCGGCACGTCGGGCGTCGTGCTCACCGGCGCGCAGACGGTGTGGCGGGCCGATGGCGGGCTGATCACCAAGGGCGACCTCAACCTGCACCCGACCGCGATCTCGGTCTACACCGGCACCGGCTACGCCTTCGACCCGACGATYCCGATCCGCTTCAACTCGTTCGCCGGCGTTCTGCTGGAAGCCCCCGACCCGAGCCGGCCGAACGACACCTACGGCCTCAAGGTCAACTGGCAGCGCCTCAACGAGAACTACACCCAGTTCCTGGCGGACGCGAACTTCATCTCCGGCGGCTCGGGCGCCCCGTATTCGCGCGACAAGCTGATCTTCGAGGCCAACGCCCATCTCGACATCGGCAAGGGCGTGATCCTCGAGCCGGTGGTCCAGTACGTCGTCAACCCGAACTCGTTCTGGAACCCCTACACGGCGCGCCGCGCCAAGGATGGCTTCTACGGCGGCTTCACCCTGGTCGTGCCGCTCGGCACCCTGCTCGGCCTCGCGCCGGGCTGACGGGCTCACTCGAATGCAGCAGCCCGAAAGTGAGTATCCATTTCGGGCTGCTACCATGAGGAACTTGCGGTCATCGGACCCGCACGTGGTGTCAGACGTTTGATCGTATCCATGACGGTAACGCCATCGAATGTCGATACGATTGGGATTTGATACTGTCTTTATAGTTCTTAGGAGATACACTAATCTTCTCATGCTCTGTCTTATATCAAAAAAATGTATGAACCGTAGGCAGAAGGCGAAAGATCGACGCCGTTTTTTGCAATGGATCTGTGAGTGACCACGGCCGATCCGAACCCACGTAAATACCGACAAAAACTGTCGTGTATTTAATATAAATTGCTGAACATAAGAAAAGAATCGGGCCAACATATCTGCAGCGTGCATGCGCTCCGGGCATCATTCGCGGCGATGGGAAGAGGATAATACTGACATGGGCGACATCACGACGGTTGCAAAGACTTTCTTCGACTCCTGTGAAACGGGTGGGGGCTGAGAAGCCTGCGAGCGCTATTGCACGGCTGACGCAACTTTCGCAGCCCAAGCCGATGCCTTGGCCGGCATCACTTCGTTGAGAGACTACACTGAATGGATGAAGGGGCTCCTAACCTTCGTTCCCGATGGTCAGTACGAAGTAAGATCTTTCGCTGCAGACGAGAAACGCCAAAACGTTGCTGTTTACGGGGTTTTTCACGGAACCCATACCGGCGAAGGCGGCCCCTGCCCACCAACGGGCAAGAGCACATCAACCGACTACGTCTATGTCATGACGTTTGAGAGAAAAAAATTGTAAATTTGACGAAAATATGGAACGATTGTCTTGCAGTGAAAGAATTAGGCTGGGCTTAGCAGTTGCAGTCTTCGGGCGACGCAAGGCGTCCGTCTTTGTCGTTGGGCGGGGCGAGCGTCAAACGACCGCCCGACCCTCCACATCGCGACTGCAAAAGCCCCACCGAACCCCAGCGCCACAAGCAACAGATCTCAGCATTAGGGTAGGCCTGTGCGATGCCATGGGCGTTCCAAGCCTATCTCCACGAGGTCCAGATCACGTTGGGTGGCCGTCCTATGCTTTTGGACATCGAACTTGTACTAAAGCGTGGCCACTTATCCGGTTAACGGAGCCCGCAAGACTACGCTGCTGCGCGTTCGGGCGGCTCTGGTCCCGCCCGGCCGAGGCCGCGTGACCATCGATGGTCACGCGGCCTCGGGTATGAGCCGCGACGAGAGGGTGCGCCGCATTGCAGTCCTGTCCCAGGGCGCCGTGATCGGCGGGCCCATGCGCGTGCGCGAGATCGTGGCGCTCGGTCGTCTGCCGCGCCGCCGTGCTCTGGTACGAGGAGGTCGGCGACCCGCTCGACTACGCCCTGCAAGCGGCTTTGTCCGAGTACTGCCCCGGCCCGATGGCGACCGGCGAGAACCTGTTCTCGCATCAGGATGCCCGCAACCTCCTGCGCTACGGCGGCATGCGTCCGGACCGGGACTACCTGCAGTTCGACTGCGCCCTGTCCTACGGACTGGTCGAGTACCTGTGCACCCTCGACGTGCTGCACCAGTTCGGCTGGTCGCCCTCCCGCTGCATCCCGCACGGAGGTCACCAGATGTCGCTCAACATCGCGGCCGGCCTCGGGCTTGGCGGCAATGAGAGCGGTCGTGTCCCGTGACGTGGTGTAGGAGCCCCGGTCCTCGGGAGGGTCCGAGGATGATCAGGCGGCCACGGCGGACAGCCTGAGGATGGGATCCTCGC
>NZ_LMQV01000008.1 GCF_001425465.1 Methylobacterium sp. Leaf456 | reverse complement strand
CATCTCGGCCGGCAGCATCTCCCAGGGAATGCCCGAGCGCAGCACGAACACGATGCCGGTCAGCGCCGCCCGATTGTCGATCGGAGGCCGTCCGCCCTTCGGGCGCGGCCGAGGCGGCGGCAGGAGTGGAGCGATCTCGGTCCAGAGATCGTCGGGAAGCAGAGGGCGAGCCATACCCAACCAACGCCTCACCGACCAAAGCGTGCCGTTCTGTTAGGCGCTCTAAGCCGCGCACGGAGCCTGACCAACGCCGACACCTATCGCAATGCGAATGGCGTCTACATGAAGATGATGAACTTCCGCCGCTTCGACCCGAACTTCCTTGCGGAAGGCAAAGTCGGGCTCACGCGGGGCAATAAGGAAGAGGAAACGATCTGGGCGGAGTTCGGCGCCGATCCCGCGGCGCTCGCCGCCGAAGTCATTCGCGTCCGGCAGTCGCTGAACCAGGAGACGTTGCCGATGGCGGCCGCCCCGATCCCGGGGCGAGCCGCCTTACTGGGTTTTCGTCTGCAACCCAAAAAAATGGGCCATCGACCGCTTCCTTGATCGTAGCATTGAGTTCGACACCTGGGGCGTACGGCCTTCGGACTGTCAGAAGTTTGCGCCGGGGCAACTCAGCATCGTGCGCGTCGGGGTTGACCATCGCACCGTTGCTGAGCGCAACGGCGCGCCGCCGTTAGATGCGGGCATCTACGCGGTCTGCATGGTGGAGAGCGAGGCCTTCGCCGGCACCGGCGCCAGCGATGAATTCTGGGGGGAAGGCCAGGGACGTGCGCCCGGCTGGCCGACCGTGCGGCTGCGGTATCTGCGGACTTTCGCCCGTCAGCCGTTGACGATCGCGACGCTACGGGAACAGGCGCCAGATCTTTCGCCGCTGCTGCTCAACGGTTTCCAGGCGGCGTCTTTCCCGATCTCGGCGGCGGATTTCCAGGCCGTCATGGATCAGTTGGGCGAGCCCCTTGAGAACCTGCCGTTGGTTACTGAACCGATGCCCGCTAGTTCCAACGAACTGGTCGCACTGGAACAGAAATACCGTGACGCCAGCCCGGAAGTAAAAGAGCGCGTCAGCCGTAAAATCGAGCGTGGCCCCGTGGGTGCGGCGGTGAAGCGGGCGGGAGGATTCCGTTGTCAGCTATGTGAAGCGCTGGGGCAGAACCCGATCGGCTTTAAAAAGGCCAATGGCGAGCCCTATGTCGAAGCCCACCACGTCATGCACGTTTCGTCTCAAGCCGTGGGCTCACTGGCAGCGTCCAATGTGATGACGCTCTGCGCCAATCACCACCGCGAAGTGCATTATGGGGAGATCGAAATAACAATCCATACAGAAAGGTTCGGCGTGCAAATTAACGGACAGATAGTGAATGTGCCGCGCTGCATCATTCCAGCAAAAGACCCATAGGGCTCAAAATTTGTAAAATCGGTCAACAAAATCGTCGGGCTGAAAATAACATGCTGAAAAAAACGTTCCTGCAAAAAGTGCACCCAGTGTTTCACATTTTATTTCACTCGCGGGATTCGAACGTTCGAACATCATCCTGCACTCAAGACGGCAACATGCCGTTGGACAGGGTGGGTTTCACTCTGGTTTGCTAGAAAGTGCAGACAACGGCGTGTTATTCGTTCAAGATAGAAATTCTATCGAGATTATATCGTCGAACCCTTTTCGCTATGTCTACGATTGCGGCTCAAAAAAGCTCGCGGACTGCGAGCAAGCAATCGAGGTATTTCTGAACGAATGTCACAGCAAGAAACTGGATCTGCTGTTTCTGTCGCATTTCGATAACGATCACGTGAATGGGGTGCCAGCATTACTGGATAAGCGCGGTGGCTTGCACGTCAACACAGTCGTGATGCCGTGGGTTGATGACGTCGAGAGGATGATTGTCTGGGGCAAAACCGCAGCATCCCGTGCCTCGTCGAGCGATTTTTTTTCAGCGTTGGTAATCGACCCAGAAGGAGCGCTTGAACCGTTCGATCCCGCACAGATCATTTTTGTGCGTGCTGCGGATGACGACGGACCCGAGGCGGGGGTAGTTGATGTCGGGCCGCTAGACCCAGGCGGCGAAGGCCCATTCCGTGCCAAGGTCGCCAGTATAGGTCGTGATGGTTCGCGGCGACCTCCTAATGGACGGGCGAAGTATTCAGGGCGCACGCAGGTGCTGATTGTCGACTCTCGCTCGGCCATTGAGGTGAGTGCGGGCGCCGGTTTCTCGTGGCTATTGAAGCCCTACGTGCGCCGGACCGATCCCGTCATCGTTGCCAAATTCGAACGCGCGGCTGAAAGAGAACTTGGTTGGGATTATGGTACATTCCGGAACAGGGTTTCGGACAGAGCAGTCCGTGCGGATCTGGTGCGCGATGTAAAAAAGTCGGCGGCTCTCGCTGCGGCGTACAAATCCGCCGTGGGTAATCGCAACCTGACGTCCCTTTGTCTCTACTCTGGCCCGAATACAACCGATGAGGGACCTGTGCCAATGATGGTCCGACTTGGTCCAGATCGGCGCGGCCTAGCGACGCGGATCGGTTGGCTTGGCTCCGGAGATATCTCGCTCGCCGCGCCTGCCGACGGCCAAGCCTTTCTCGATCACTACGCGACAGAGCTGACCGCCATCACCAGCTTCGGCCTCCCGCATCATGGCGCTAAACCCAATCATTCGAAACACGTGCTCTCCGTCATAAACCCGAGCATCTGTTATGCATCGGCCAAGCCACCAAAAAACTGGAAGCATCCTCATCCCGACGTGTTTGCGGATGCACAAAGCATTGGCGCTCACACAATGAAGGTTTCTGATCAGGAGCGGACAACTTTTGGTGAAGCGTTCGCCATTGTTGGATAACCGTGTCTAACTCTTTGAAATAAAGTGGCTGATGTGCAAATACCTCAACTTGCACTTAGCTTTTTAACATCATAAGCTCTTTCTTCATCGTGATCCCTGTCGCGAAGAGAGATGTACGCTATGGGTAACGCACCTGACTCCGATGGCTACATACTGCTCATCCGCATGTGGATCTGCGTCCAAAGTGGCCCCACCCAAACATGCCGGTTAAGAAATTGGCTAGAAAGGGTTTTCCGTGACAGACGTGGGCACCATTTAGGCGCCGATCGGCGTCGAAGCAGTACCCACCTTTGCGGGCTAAAGACAAAGTCTTTAGGATGCTCAGACGCAAGTAGTCGGTGGGTCCGCTTTGGACGCTGATTCAAATCAAGGGTATATCAACCGAATGGCCTTCCAGAAAAATTCCACTAGGCTGAAAGACCTCGGGGTTATCGGATTGGCGCTGTCGGGCGGTGGATCACGGGCCATCGCCTTCCACCTAGGCTGCCTGCGCGCACTTCATCAGCTGGGCTTGCTGCAGCAAGTTGCGGTCATTTCCACGATCTCAGGCGGCAGCGTGATTGGTGCTGCGTACAAAGCCCATCATGGATCGTTCGAGGAATTTGACCGAGACATCCAGCACCTACTCAGGAGTGGCTTAATCAAAGCCATGGCGAAAGAGTTTCTAGGACTGTTGGGCCTGAAAATCCTGAGCGCATGGTTGATTACAGGTGCGGTGGCTGTCGCTCTAACCGGCATCCGTATCTTGGTAACAGTCGTTTCCTGGCTGGTTCCAATCAGGCTGGGCTTTCTGAACAAGCTACGAGAGATCCGTTCACCCGTTCTACGGTCTGCCAGTCGCACATCTCTGCTCGAAAGCGCTTTGAACGTACTTATCTTCCGCGGCGTGCGTCTCCAGGAACTATCCGCGTCCGCACCGGACTTGGTCGTCAACGCAACCGAGCTGCGGACAGGCAGCGCCTTTCGGTTTGCACGACGCGAGAGCGGCAGCTGGCGTCTGGGTCGTCTGGCCAACAACAATGTGCCTTTGGCCCATGCCGTTGCGGCCTCGGCGGCCTATCCGCTGTTCCTCCCCGCTTTCGAAGAGATCCACACGTTCGAAAAGCAGGGTAAACATTCTAAGGAGCGGATCAATCTCACAGATGGCGGCGTCTACGACAATCTTGGACTCACAAATTTCTGGCCTGGACGGTCAGCAGACGTCAGTCTAAACGTGACCAAGGTTGACACTATCATATGCTGTTCGGCTGGTTATGGTCTCCGGCAGGATCCGCCGTCGCAGTTCATCTTGGCGCGTATGGCCAGCGCGTTCAACGTGACCTTTGACCGGGCGCAAAATGCATCGATTGCTCGACTTTACGAACTCAAAGAAGCAGGTAAGCTCGCTAATATTATTTTGCCCTATCTTGGACAGCGGGATCAGCAGCTGATCGACCCGCCAGCTGATCTTGTACCGCGCGAGAAGGCGCATATTTATCCTACGAACTTCAACGCCATGCCTCAGGAATGGATCGATCGGCTGAGCCGCCGGGGCGAGCAGCTAACACTGCTGCTGGCTGCACAGAACCTGCAAGCGGTGCCATTAGAAGCTTGACCATAGGTTGCCTTAACGGGCTGCTGCCCTTGATCGCCCTTTCGGTTCCCGATATGTTCTTTGTAACTTGAGGGTAATCGATATGGTGAGCCTAACATTTTTTAATTTGGGTAATGCGGATACCTGCCGCATCAATCTCAGGGACGAGCAGCGGCTGCTGATCGACTATGCAGACCGCCTGTGCCGCATAGATGCTTCCGACAAACGCTCGGACTTGCCGAAGTTGCTCAAAGACGATTTGGCTCTGGCAAAAACCGATACGTACAAGGTCGTTGCATTTACTCACTTGGATGACGATCATACCCAAGGGGCTGGCGAGTTTTTCTCGTTCGACCACGATAAGGTACGGCAGGGTAAAGATCGTAAAAAGATCGGTACGCTATGGGTGCCGGCGTGTGTGCTTTACGAGACCAATCTAAAAGATGATGCGCAGATCATTCAGAAAGAAGCCCGCCACCGCCTGATCCAAGGATATGGCATTGTCGTGTTTTCCCGGCCGGAGCGCGTGAGGGAGTGGCTGGCCAGGCACAGCCTGACGGTTGAAGCGCGTAAAGATTTCTTCGTTGATGCTGGAAAGCCGGTGCCCGGCTTTACCCTTGGCGCCGACGGGGTCGAGTTCTTCGCTCATTCGCCGCACGCGACGCGGACCAACGATAACAAAATCATTGATCGCAACGGCGACAGCCTCGTGTTCCAGGCCCGGTTCCAGGAAGGTGGCGTCAATACCGACGTGCTGTTCGCTGCCGACGTTGACCATGAGGTGCTGGCGGAAATCGTTGACATCACACGGTATCACGGGAACGACGAACGCCTGCACTGGAACGTGTATAAGCTTTCACACCACTGTTCCTACACTGCCATCGGCTCTGTGAAGGGCGAGGACAAGACCATGCCGACTGAGCAGATCAAGTGGCTTTGTGAGACGCAGGGCGAGAAGTACGGGTACATCGTGTCTCCAAGCTGGCCGTTGCCGATCAAGGGGTCGGCTGAGGACCGGGATGTGCAGCCTCCACATCGCGAGGCCGCCAACTACTACAAGCAGGATGTCATCCGGCCCGAGCGGCTGCTGGTGACGATGGCAGAGCCGAGCGAGGCGAACCCCAAGCCGGTGGTGATCGAGATCGGACGGGACGGCGCCACCAAGAAGACAATCGCTGCAGCAACCGTCGCATCGGTTGTCAGTCCGACGGCGCCACGGGCCGGTTAGTATGGACGTTCAAGCATGGTTCGCCGAGCAGTTCACGGAAACCGTTTCTCCGGACAAACTCAATAAACCGCGGGCGCGCCAGCTCGCGGCGCTTATCGCTACCGGTGGTTATGACGGCGCTGAGCTGCTCGAGTGCCGTCGCGACCTTGAGAGTGGCAATGAAATCCTGCTCCTGCGGGTTCTGGTTCCTCTGGGGCAGCGTGCGCTGGTCAACGATATTGAGCCTGAAGAGCCGGTAGCTGTCCTGATCGGTCGCGACAATCTCCTACCGCATGCCTACCCGCTGCGTCCGGGCTTCCCGGACCATGTCCCTCACTTCAACGTCGCACCACCGGACCGGCCACGGTCGCTCTGCCTGTATGAGGTAGCGGCCGAGGAGGTGCGGCGGACGTACACCGCCATTGGGTTCGTTGAACGCATTCGTTGGTGGCTTGCTGAGACCGCCTACGGCCGGCTGCATGGGGAAGCCCAGCCGCTGGACCCGTTGTTCCAGCAAACAGGCCTCGCCCTGATCATGCCCTTCAGTGATATTAAACCCGGCATGCTCTATGCTGCCGGCCGGGTCAGCGAGCGCACAGACAGCCCCGTTCGACTTATAGTAATTGACCACCAGAATGCGGCGCAGCTGCAGGAGCGGCAGGGACTGTACGCGGTGGTGTATCTGAGAACCCCGCCTGTCGAGCACGGACGCATCCGTGATCTTCCCTTCGATATGGCGCATCTTGTTCGCACGTATCAGGAGATCGGCGCGGATATTTCGGAGGTGCTTGGGGAGGCGCTACTGGCGACCTATATCGCCGCACACGTGAAATTCCTACTGGATCAGCCGTTGATCCTGATCATCGAAACGCCGCTTACCCGGGCCGGTGGTGGTGTCGAGGCTAAAACGGTCAGGGCCTTCATCGCCCACAACGTCTCGGCTGGTAATCTCGCCATCAAACTCGGCGTTCTCATCAAAGAACAGGGCATATGGGGGCGCCCCCTCCTGATGCAGCCCGAAATCCAGGATCTCACGTCGATCGACCTGATCCCCGCAGACACGCATGAGCCGTTCGATCGGGCGCGCGCACAGCTCGCATCGGGTTATCCCATCATCGAGGCGGTGCCGACCGCGCTGCTAGGTGCGGGCGCGCTGGGCTCGCAAATCGCCCTCATCGCCGGCCGGGGCGGCTACGGATGCCGGATCATCATCGACAACGACTACCTGTTCCCGCACAACCTCGCTCGGCACGGTCTCGGCCCAGAATACATCGGTTGGAGCAAGGCCGTAGCCGTTTGCCGGGAGCTCAACGGCCTGCTGGGCGATGACACGGTGGAAGCCATCCACGACGATATCCTCTCGCCCTCCGGGGAAAGCCGCTGGCCGGCTGCGCTTGGCGATGTGCAAAGGGTCATCGACGCATCCGCATCAGTTCCTGTGGCACGCTGGCTGGCCTGTGACGCAGAGCGCGAAGCCCAAGCCGCGTCGTGCTTCCTGAGTCCATCCGGCCGCGATGCCGTCGTTCTGCTTGAGGGCGAAGCGCGGTCCCCCCGCCTCGATCATCTGGAGATGAGCTACTACCGGCATTTGGTGGGCAACGCTGGCTTGGCGGGTCACCTGTCAGCTGGAGAGATTGCCCTGTATGTTGGGGGGTGCCGCAACCCAAGCGTGAGGATCCCACAAACCCAGGTGGCTGCCCTCACAGGCAGTGTTGTCGAGGCGCTGTGCCGACGCCCCTGGCCGAGCACCGGTGGGATCTATCTCTGGCGTTCGAGCGAAGGTCTGACAGGTATCGCCTACCACGCCTTCGAGGGGGAGCCCTTTGAACAGGTTCAGGTGGGCGAGTGGACCGTCTGGGTCCGCAGAGGTCTCCTGCATGAGGTGGCAGAGGCACGAGAACGGGCCGGTAGGCTTGAGACCGGCGGGATCCTAGTTGGAACGTGTGATCGTGATCGCAAAATCATCTACGTCGTCAGCCACTACGACCCGCCGCCCGACAGTACCCATGAGCTGACTGGCTTTGTGCGGGGAACTGTCGGCGTCTACCAAACAATCGTCGATGTTCAGGCGAGGACGGCGGATAACCTGACGTACATCGGTGAATGGCATACCCATCCACCAGGCTGCGGCACCCGACCCAGCCGTGACGATGAGAAACTACTTTGGTGGATCCACGAAGCTTTGCGCTGGTCTGATGCGCCAGCGCTTATCCTAATTGCAGGCGACGATGGCTATCGCCTCGTGCTCAGGGACAGCGCAGAGCAGCATTTCGAGGGATTGATTTAGATCCGATGGGGCTAAGCTGATGCTGGTTGCTGGCAAGCGCGGCTCCGCTCTCCAAGTCACAGCTATGGTGTGATGGTGCACCTGGTCAGCCCCCATCGGAGTGGTCCGCCCTGCGGTATGGCCTGCGGGCCAGTGACCCTGACCCAGCAAACTGGTCCGCGCTTAGGACTGGAGGTGCCACTATAACGAAAACCGACCCCATACGGCCTTGGGCGGCTTGGCGCCCCAAGCCTTCGCGCCGTGGACCACAAACAGGGTCAACTCCAACATGGCGCAAAGCCATACCGCAGGGAGGACCACTTTTCAGGGGGCAGGCCAACAAGACATCGCGTTCTCAAACGACGCCGCCATCCTTCGTATCGCCATCGCGGGCTGGGCCGTTGCGAATCGCGGCCGCGTCGATCTCGGCATTTCTACAACAAGTCGAAAGCAAGCGGATCCGATATGCTTCCGTAGCGAGTTATGTAACCGAACGCGTTCTTGATCCCGTCCTCGTCCCATCCTTCGTTGAAGGCGGTCCGATAGTTGAAGGCGATCGTCTTCTCCCGGTCGGGAGCCAGAACGATGCGGGCGATGGCCTCCGGATCGGGATGCTGGTGCCGGCTGCCGTCGCTGGACACGAGCCAGAGCGGGCTCGACACGATGTCGATCAACGGCGAAGTGTTGTTCTTGGCGCTGCCGTGATGGGGCACCTTGATCAGATCGAACGGAACGCGACCCTCGGGGCCGCCGCGGTAACGCACGAGCGCGTGAGCGAGGTCGTCGGGATGCGCGTCGGCGCCGAACAGCGCGGTCCTGCCGCGGCATTCGACAACGAAGGCGATGCTCGTGCCGTTCGCCTTCGCCTGATCCGACTCGTCCATGAGGGACGCGATCGTCCGGATGTTTTGGGGCGTCGGCGTCGGTCGTATGCGCCCACGGAGCGTCGGCTCGGGCTCGGTCGCGAACGTCCGCAACGCCTCCCGCCACGCGGGCAGGAATGCCGCGAGCTTCGCCTCGGGCGGGCCCAGGATCACGATCCGGACGTCCGGAGCGAGATCGATCGCCGGGAGCGGCGCGTCCGGCCGCGTCGAGATCGGCCCGCGGGTGAAACGGGTGTTCCAGTCCAGCCCGCGTTCGTCGATGAGGCGCGCCAGGGTCAAGCCCTGTGTCGGGCTGAGAACTGGTTCGGCTGCGGTCGCGGCGGCCGGGCCGCGCGCCGGCAGGATGTCCTGCATGCCGGCCGCAGCGGCGATCTGCGCGAAGCCGTTGAACCAGATCTCACCCACGGTCGCGGTCGCGTCGCCGAGAAAGGGCAGGAGCCCTTCGATGTGGTCGGCATCGACATGCGTCAGCACGAGCAGATCGAGGAGCGGCCCGTCCCGCGGCGGCAGGGTCCGCAGGAGCGTCGGCAACGCGGCTTGGCCGGTCGCCGTCCGACCGCCGTCGATGAGGATGCGCGTCCCCATCGCCTCGACGAGGAAGCAGTCGCCGTCCTGCGCCGGCAGCATCGTCACTCGGAACATATCAGGACCGCCCCACCACGGCGAGGCCGAGGAACAGCACGATGTTCCAGGCCAGGAACCCGTGCAGCAGCACCGGCTTGAGCCAGAACGAACGGAAGCGCGAGGCCGAGAGCGACGCGATGAAACGCGTCAGCTCGGCGATCTCGTAATCCGATCTGCGGCTGCCGTCGGACGCCTTCCGCAACTGGTCGAGTTCGGCTTTCGCCTCGACGAGTTGGCTATCGAGCGCAGCCCTGACCGTTTGGTCGCCATAGAGCCGATCGAGCCGTTGCGAAAACTTGAGGCCGGGAAACCAAGCGGCGCCCAAATACAGAGAAATGGATATCATCCACAATACGAAATAGAGCGTCTCCCAGTTGTCGTAGTCCTGCAGATAGCCGAGCGTCCACATCGCAAAACAGAGCGCGAACCAGTGACACAGGGTCATGGTGGTCAGGAGCGCGTATGTGAGCAACCGTTCCATACTACGAACGGCACGCTGCGCACCGGGGGTCGAAAGGCTCGCGAACGTCACTTGGTGACGTTCCATGACCCTGTTCAAGAATCCGAAGCCGACGAAGCGTCCCAGCAATTGTCCGACGATGAAGCCGACGCTGACCATCACGAACCCCAGCAGGATGAAGAGGATCCACCACGCCGTGTTCATCGTGTCGGGCAGGAGGCTCGTCATGATCGCGTAGACGAATCCCACGATCATGATCGCGGCGACGGTGCCGCCGGCCACCCGAGCCGAGAGGTCGAGGCTAGTGCGGAACGCCGTGCTGAACGCCAGGATGGCGGTGTCGCCGGACGACACCAGACCCGCACCGTCGTCGAGCCGATCGACGGTCTCGTCGAGATCCTCCCTCAGCCGGACGGCCTTCCAGCCGAGGATGACGACCGGAATGCCGGCCAGGACCGGCAACACGTCGAACGGTCGCTGCGGCACGGGGGCGAGGTGATCGAGGATGTTGAGAGCCAGATACCAGAGGGTGAGCCAGGCCAGGAAGACGAACACCCAGTCCATCGCTCCGAAGCCCGCGAGGCGCCCGGTCGGTCGAAGCCGTGCGAGGATCTGCATCATGGGCGGGCGGGCTGAAGCTTGGCCAAGTCCGCCGGGCCGAAGAGGGTCCTGGCGAACGTAGCGGTGGGCAGAAGCCTGCCGTCCAGCAGGATGTCTTGCAGTCGGGCCGCGGATTTCACACCGTGGCGCAACTCCAGGGCAAGCCACTGCCAGTACTCGGCGATAGTCGGCTTGCGCTGCAACTCCTTGTTCTCCAATCCGACCCAGAAGTTCGAGGCGGCCTCGAGAAAGGCCGGATCGCCCCCCCCGAACTCGACGAGACGCGTCTTCAGGATCTCGGTGACGACGGCGGGCGGCATTTCGATCCGGTGCACGACGCAGCGCCGAAGGAAGGGGTCCGGCAGCCTCCGCTCGGCATTCGAGGTCACGACGATGATGGGCCGGCACGACGGCGGGCCGACGGTCGTCCCGGTCTCCTCGACGCTGAAGCGCATCTGGTCGAGTTCGAGCAGGAGGTCGTTCGGGAAGTCGCGCGGCGCCTTGTCGATCTCGTCGATGAGGACGAGGTGCGGCGTCGTCACCGGGCCGGCCCAGCCGAATGCCGCCCCGAGGGCCCGGGGATGCAGGAAGTCCTCCTTGGCCACCTCCCGGCCCTTCCCCATCTCGGGAGCGAGCTGGCTGGCGCGAAACCATGAGACCGCGTCGAAGTCGTAGCGAAGGTCCCGTGCCCGCGAATCCGAGCGTACCTGGACTTTGTGGAAGAGCTTCGGGCCGCAACCCAGCAGGTTGGCGAGCCAATAGGCCGCCAGGGTCTTGCCGGAGCCCGGCTCGCCCGTGAGGAGGAGCGGTCGGCCCAGCGAGAGGGCGACGTTGATCGCGGTCCGCAACGACGCCCCGGCCACGTAGCCGACGGCGGATTGCTCCGCCGTCTGGGTGAGGGCCGTGACCCGCTGCTGGCGGTCGGCGAGGACCGAGGCGCGCGCGGCCTCCGAAATCCCGGGCTGCGCCAGCCGGCCGAGAAGATCAAATTCACTCAAGGCTTTGCCTCCCGTTCTTTGAAACCGGCCATGGTCTCGAGGGCGCTGCGAAGTTTGACGAAGCGCCCCTCGTTCCCTGCGATCAGATCCTGCGCGATGGCCGGGATCTGGGAAGGCGGGACGAAGTAGAATTCCCGGTAGTCTCCCAGATGCGCCTCGATCTCCGGGAGCCGCACCGCGAGGAGGTGGTGGGTCGCAACGCCGGGCAGCCCCTCGAAATGCGATGAGCGCTGCTCGTCCTCGAAGCTGAAGCCGAGCAGGATTCGCAGATCACGGCCGGGCTGGTGGAACGATGAGGAGTTGCCGAGCAGTTCCAAGATACCGGACCAGAAATCCAAGTAGGATTGAACGAGGCCGAGGTCGGCGTCCTTGAACGGCCCGTGTTCGAGCGCGAGGATGTTTCGGCGACCGCCCGCGATGTTGCGCAGGATGTCGCAGATCCGGCGGGCGTCAGGAACTTTGTTCGGCTGCGGGGGCTCGCGCAGGAGGCCGGCCAGCAGCGCGACCTTGAACTGTGCGGCTCGGTCTTCGGTCTTGGCTGGGTTGCAATTCGCCTGCAGCTCGATCCGCCGGGTGTTGACCTGCCATTGCGGGAATTCGTCGAGCAGAAGCTCGGCGACGCGGTCCTCGAAGACGTCGAGCCCCTGCTCCGTGCCGCCCCTCCAGAGGACGACCTCCGGTCCGGCAACGGGCTGGCCGAGCCGCGCCACGAGCCGCTCCGCGATGGCGTTCAGGGGCTCGATGCGGTCCAACTGCGCCGGAAAGTCCCCGACCGCCTCCGCATCCACCGTCCGCCGCGACGCGGGGCCCAGGGCCGCCCACATGCGATACTGGGCGGAGATGACGAGGTTGGCCCAGCTGGCGGACTTCATCGCCGGCGGCCGTTCATTCAGGGCCTTGCCCAGGGCGCTGTGGGGCGCATAGCCCTGCGTGACGATGAGGGGCAGCGCGGTCTCCGCGAGGCGGCGGGCATCCGCCGCCGAAGCGATGGTCCTCGTCGTGATGACGCACGCGCTGGCCGGCGCGAGGCTCGTGAGCGCGCTGTCCTGATCGGCCGCGGCGCCGAGACAGGCGTTGAACCAGACGAGCGGCGGGGCACCGGTCCGCTTGTTCAGACGGTCGAGAGCTTGGCGCAGTTCATCAACCGAACGAGGATCGGCGTGGCCTTCGGCGGTCTTGAACCGAAACTGGGTGCCTTGTCCGGATGTCTCTCCGTGTCCGTAGAAATATACGATGTGGGGATCGAACGTCCCCGTACCGACGACTTCCGCGAACGCGTCGAAGGTCTTCACGATGCGGATGCATTCGGCCGAGTCGTGAGCCGCATAGTAGGGATCGAGCGCGGCGTGCAGGGCGGCGATGTGCTCGGCTGCGGCCGTCGGATCGGCGTCGCTCGCCTCGGGAGCGACCAGCAGCAGCCTCGGCACGGACGGGAAGCGCACCACGTCGAACCATTCGCGCGGCCGGCATTCCGGCGCCGCGCCGACCGTCACCACGGTGGGCTCGATCGGGTCGAGAATCAGGGGAAGCGCAGCCGGATCGGGCTCGCTCGGCAGGAAGCACCAGGGCAGCCGGCACACGAGCGCGACGAAACGATCGTTGGCTGCGGGATCGTCGCCCAGCGTCGGGACGATGTGCATCCAGCGGCCGGGCGCCCCGAGACGCTCGGTCCCGAACAGCGATCGATACAGGCTTGCGCCGATCTTCCTCTGCTGGGAAAGCCTCAGGTTCCATTGATTGGCTTCGGCCGTCGGGGCGTGCAGGTAGGCGAAGAACAGGCGGGACACGCTCGACAGCGTCTCGCCGCCGAGGTCCATGTCCGGCCCGAGCTGGGTCGGGACCCACGATTCGGTGCCCGGGACGAACCGTTCCACCGTTCCGTCCGCCTGCTGGCGAAGTCTGATCTCGAGGCGGCTCATCGGGCGACCGAGCCGCTTGCGTCTTCACCAGCCTCTTCGACGGCGGGAGGATTGTAGATCAACGGACGCACCTCGATCCAATCGCGCCGCAGAACCGCGACGCGCCGGCTCTGAGCGGAGACGGCCAGCAGCAGCGTCTCGTCCCTGAGGGGGTCGAGGCCACGGTCCAGCAGGAGCAGCGGCGGAATCCGTTCGGCGGCGGCGTCCTCGGCCCCGTCCGGGACGGCGAAGCCGACGATCTCGAACTGGCCGTCGCGACCGAACACGCCGAGCGAGAAGCCGACCTCGCGGCCGTTCAGCCGAGCCGCGGGCTTGTCGGCGAACGGCACCACGCGCCGGGCCGGCCACGGCAGGCGCACGCCCGCATCGAGGATGCCGTCGGATGCGTCGGCGGGCGGTTCGGGGGCGATCGACGATGCGGCCCCTGCGCCCGGGGTCACCAGCAGCAGGCGCCCATCCTCCGTCGCCACGACGAGGTCGCTCTCGACGTTGTCGGGCTGCCGTGCCGCGATGGCGCAGGGCGTACCGTCGATCGTGGCTCGGCGCTGGAACGACAGGTCTCCGAGCGCCTCGGCCTCCCCCTCCGCCAGCAGCACCGCTCCGACATCGCCGTTGCGGAGCGCGACGAGCAGACGCCCGTTCGTCGGAAAGGCCAGAGCCGTCACCGCCGCATCCAGGGGCAGCCGTCGGGTCTCCCCCCGGCGGGCGAGGTCGGATACCGTCAGGACGTCGCCGTCCTCGTCGTGAACGGCGATCCTGACCCCTTTGGGGGAGATCGCCACGATGGGTCGTCTGCCGGCCGACCGGTCGAGGCTCTGAAACGCCGTCTCCGACCGCGTCGTGTCCGATGGAGCCTCGAGGAGGCCTTGAGCGACGAACAGCTGGCCGTCCCCGCTTGCGATCACCACCGTGTCCACGTCCCGGGCGGCCCAGATCTCCCGCACCGACGAGAGGCCGGGCGGTCCCTCCACCTCGCGCCGGGTGCCGCGGACCGCATCGACGACGCTGAGCGTGGAACGCCCCGTGCTCGCTTCACCGATCCCGACCACGAGACTCTGTGCGCGGACGAGGAAGCCGGCGCAGCTATGGGAGAAGACGGTGGCGGCGGTTTCGGTCGGCGCCGCGCTCGACGGAACCCGGGTCCGGGACTCGGGCACGCCCATCTGCCACCCGGCCGGAACGAGGCCCCCGGCCCGCCCCGCCTCGTCGGCCGTGGCGGCGGCGAGGCGCCGACGCGCGGCGATCCGGCCCGGCTCCCGAGGGAGCGAGATGTCGCCGGCCACCGTCGGTGCTCCGGGGGGGCGTAGCCGGGTGAACAGGTCGTCGACCTGCGCGGGATCGACCAAGCCCTCGCGCTGCAGGTCGAGGAGGTCGTCGAAGGCTCCGTCCATGCCCGACGACAACAGGCGGGTCTTGGCCCGTGCGTAGCGCCAGAGCGCGCCCGCGGTGCGGGCCGCCGGCTCCTCACCGAAGGCTGTATCGATGATCCCGGCCACGGCGTCGCGCGCCGGGGCGGGACGCGCGGCGTGATGCGAGAGGAGGCGCGCCCGCAGGGCCGGCTCGAAGCGGAGACCCTCGGGGCCGATCCAACTTCCCGGCAGGGCGGCCAGACGGGAGAAGGCCAAGCGTCCCCGCTCACCGGCCAGCGGGGCGTGCAGGCTCCGCAAGCGGTCGGCGAGGGCCGGGGAGACCGGCTGAACCAGCGCACAGGCGCCGGCCCAGTCGAGAAGGTCCGGCGCGAGGCCGGCCAGAGGCCCCGATGCGCCGGTCGTGTCCCCGGTGCGACCGTGATCCTCCGGCTCCCGGGCGACCGGACGCGTCGGCGCGAAGAGAAAGGCGAGGCCTTCCCTGAGGGCGCCGCCGGTGGCCGGCACCACGATCAGGCCCGCTTGCACGAGGCTGCGGTGCCGCCGATCCCAGAGCGCGGGGTCGCGATACTCGACGGCGATGACGGGGCCGTTCTCCGCCGCACGGCGCAGCAGCGCGAGATCGCCCGCCGCGAGCCGATGCAGTTCGGCGAAGATCACGGTCACCGTCCAGCCCGGCGCCGCGATCAGGGCCTCGACCGTGCGCCCTCCCTCCGACAGCCGGCGCGGTCGCCCGACGAGCAGCGAGCCTTCGAACGCGATGCGCTCGCACCCGATCCCGGACGAGCGCAGCGCCGTCTCGAACTCCGCCGCCAGGGTGTTCCAGGCCCGCGAGGGCGCGCGCTGGTCCGACAGGATGACGACAACGGGCAGTTCGCGGCGCGGCGCGTAGACGACGGCCGCCGGATCGCCGGTGACGCGCGCGCGCAAGGTGGCCGCTACGTCGAGCAGCCGCGGGTCCGGTTCCCCCAGCCTGTAGCCGAAGAGTTCGACGATGCGGGCTGCCGTCTCCCGATCGAGGAACGGAGCCGGGGGGCCGCCGAGGGAGCCGATTCGGAACACCGTGGCGTCGGCGGCGGAATGGGGAGCGGAGTCTCGAACCGACCCGCCTTCCCGCCGATCGCGATCGGTCGGCTCGGGCGGTTTGCCGCGGAAGAAGAGCCATAGAACGAAGCCGGTCACCAAGCCAGCGACGAGCGCGGCGGTGATCGCCTGCAGGGCGAAGGATCCGAGTCCGGTGGCGGGGAGCGATCCCTGCGGCGCAGCCCGAGGGAATCTGCCCTCGTGCACCCAGACGATCACGATGGTGGAGGCAAGTCCGAGGCAGAGGGGCCCGACCCACTGTCCCCTGAACCTGTCGAAGTGGAACCAAGAGCATCTCGTCCTTCCGTTCGGATCGGAAGGGGGCGGGCATCCGCCACCGTTGGTGATCGGTTCCGATGACGGGGACAAGCCCTTCGGGCCGCTCTCGATCACGGTTGCCGGGGGCGCGGGCCCGAACACGATGGTGAACGCACCGTCGAAGATGCGCCGGTCCTCCGGCCCCTTGACGACGATGGCCGACAGGACCCGAGACAGCTCGTCGAACTCCCAGGCCTCCTGGCTCTGAACGAGCCGCGTCATCGCGACGATGTCGGCGATCCCGACCGCCATGCCCCGATCGCGAAGCGAGGAGGCGAGGGCCATGATCTCGACTGTGGTGACCAAATTCGCTTCGAAACTCATCGGGCAACATGTATCAAAAACATGGCGTGATCCTTCAAGACCGTCGCGCCTTTTCTGTCAACCGCCGATCGGCGGACACGCATAAATCCGAAAGATTGCAAAAATAGTATCGGACCGCAGATTGCTTGTCAGATTGCGTAGCGACAGGCGTCCGTTCCATGCCGTGATTTTCGCCAAAAGAGATGATCGGCCGATTCGGTCCAAAAAATTTGCGATATGTCGATCGATCTTGAAGTATCGGGACCGGACAGCCGGGGCTCAGCCGATCGGAATCGCCGCCTCGACGTAGAGATCTCCCTCCCAGCGGAAGCCCGCATCGGCCTGGCGGTCGCCGTCGCTTCGAACGAAATGCGTCACCTTGCCCTTCAGCGCGTCGATGAGCGGCGCGCGGGGAATGTCCGGCCACTTGGAATAGGATGTCACCGGTACCATCGCCCACACCTCCTGCCGCTGTTTCCCGAGATGCCGGCTGACGAACGAGATCGGCGTCGCGTTGTGGCTCCCGTGGTGGCCGACCTTGTAGAAGCAGCACTGCTCGAGCAGCCGACAGAGTTCGGGATCCTTCAGCACCTCGCGCCACGTGCCCCACTGCGCATCGCCGGGGAACAGAAGGTGAGCCTCGCCGATCGAGAACAGCAGCATCAAGCTCGTGTTGTTGATCGCCTTGTCCAGGGCCGTCGCCAGTTCCAACGGCAGGTCGCGGTTGAGATCGCGCAGCTTGCTGCGGGCGGCGGCGTCGAGCGGGCGGCTCGGCGTGGGATCGATCCATTGCCTGCCGAACGGCTCGGGAGCCGTCGATGCCCCCGGCTTCGCGAGCGAGGCCGCGCGCATGCCGAGGAGGGCGAGATATCCCTCGCCCGAGGGCGGGTTCATGTCGAAGATCGTCTCGCGATCCCGCGACGGGCCGAGAACCTGGATGCGGATGTCCGATAAAGCCGCGCACTCCACGTAGCGCGTCGAAGCCTCCCTCGTCGGCAGGTAGCGCCGTCTCGGCCTGCCCCGGAAGCCCTGGCGCAGCCGCTCCATCGCGGCTCCGTTCACGCTGGTGCCGACGTTGAGGTCCAGCACGGGGGCGTCGGCTACGGCCGCCGCGCCGGCCGCCTGAGCGTAAGAGTGAAGCGCGAGCGCGAGGGCGGATTGCGCGCGCGCGATCTCCCGCGCCTCCGGTTCGTCCGACTCGGTCCAGGGCATCCAGACCTCGCCGACCTCGACCTTGTCCCAGCGCGGGTCCGCGAAACCCGAGATGTGGTCCTTGTGGCGGTGCGTGGCGACGAGAAGGTCGATCCGCGCCACCCCGTCGTCGTCGGTGACGTCCGAGATCACCTGTCCGACGACATCGGCCAGTACATTCCGGCCCGCCTTGAAGGACCCGCAATCGATCAGGACCTTCCGATCACGCCCCTCCGGGGCTGGCAGGAGCAGCAGGAAGCAGTCGCCGAACCCGACATCGTACATCCTGACGCGCAGGCGGGAGCGGGGCGCAGGCGGCGGTACGGCCGCCGGCCGGGGGCGGCGCATACGGGGCGGCATCAGAGGATGCCCGCATGGAGCGAAGCGAGGCTCTTGCGCAGCTTCATGCGCACGGCCTCGTAGCCGTCCGGCCCCCAGGCGAGCCGCGGATCGCCGAGATCGATCGCCTCCACGAAAGCACGCTGCCGATCCGCCCTGGCCCCCGCGGCCGCCGCGAACGGCTCCGTCACGCCCGGATGGGGCATCGGCCGCGACACGACGGTTCGCAGCCGGCCGTCGGCCGAGAAGATCGCGGTTAATCCGGCACGCATCGGAATCCCCCCGAACTCGGCCGAGCGCGTCTCGTCGGTCTGCACGAACTGGACGACGAACTCGACGAGGACGCGCTGGTCCAGCCCAATTCGGTGAACGGGATGAAAGCTGACCACGGCGATCGGCTTGTCGGGCTCGAAGCCGAGCGCGACCGCACGCTGGCTCACGTAATGTCCGAGGCCCTGCCCGATCTTCCGCTTGAGGCCCCTCTCGCTCGGAAGCAGGCTGCCCTCTTCGTCCGCGTCGTCCGGGTCCTCATCGCTCTCTCGGACGACGCTCTGGAACGCCGCGAGGCCGTCGCTCGAAGGCCGTGTGCGCTGCACGACGCGCCCCGCCCAGTCGAGCGCGCGGGCGTTGATCGCGAACAGCAGCTGGACCAGTTCGACGAGATGCGGATCGAGGTCGAGGCCGGGATCGTCGCAGGTCGGCAGCGTGAGCGATTCTTCGGCGAGGGAGAACACGCCGTCCGGGAAGATGCCGCGGATCCGGAAGCCCTCGATCATGTTGAAGCGCAGTTCGAAGCGATCCTCGGGGTTCACGTCGAGATCCGCCGTGACCAGGGCCCGCAGGAAGTCGCCGAACGTCACGTCCACCGGCGGAAGATAATCGAAGGCGCGCAGGCACATGCGCAGCACGTGGTCGGCCAGGACGGAGGCCTCGTTCGCCACCCGCTCGACGAGATCGGGATGAAGGTGCCCGGCGGGCAGCTCGCCCGATCCGTTGGTGGCGATCCGCAGGAGGTCGGCGATCCGCCCCTCGTAGGTGCGGTAGAACCCGTCGAACACGGCGCTGACGAGGATCGCCCCGCGGTCGTGGCATTCGAAGGTCCGGCCGAGGAGGGTCGGGTCCGGCTTCACGCCGAGGGCGGAGCGGAGCGCCTGTCCGCTGCCGCTGGCATAGCCGAATTGCCGGGCGAGCTCGACGAGCATCGCCTGATCCTGGATCCGCCCCTTGGAGGCCTGGATCTGCTCCCGGAGGATCGGTGCGTAGCTGAAGCGCTGGAACAGCGCGACGATGTCCGCGAAGGCCTCGTGGAAGGCCAGGACGTCGTGGTTGGTCGGTTCGAGGAAGTAGCGCCGGAGGCCATGGACGATGGCGTGGGTGACCTCGTGCGCGATGATGTCGTGCGACAGGCAGGTGAAGACCAGTTGTCCGGGAAGGTTCGGGCCGGGGTCGTCGCTGTCGGCCTTGAAGTAGCCGAAGAAGATCGCGTTGCTCTTCGGGTCGAAGAACGCGTTCGCACCGTAGAAGGCATGCGGGATCAGGCGCAGCCGGGGCGTCCGTTCGGAGCGGTAGAACTTGATCGGCCGTCCCAGTGCACGCCGCGCGCTCTCCACGACTTTCATGGTCACCGCGTACACCATCTGCTGGTGGAAGCGGGGATCGGACTCGTTCGGCAGCAGCCCGCCCTGCATCAGGTGGACCGGTTCGTTGAGGTCGACCGGCGTGTAGTATTGGTCGTGCTCGCCGTCGTAGTCGATGACCTCGACGAGGGCACCGACCGGTCCGGGCAGGAGACCGGGCTCGTTGTTGACGTCGATGGAGGTCCTGTATCGCGCCCGGCGCCCCGCCATGGGATCGGACACGAAGATGTTGAGCTTGCGGCGGTCGGCCGGTCGCGACGCGGAGATCGAGGCGAAGCGCGGTCCGGGCTTGCCCGCGGGATCGTCGGGGGGCGGAGGCGGCGCGCTCCGCTTCGGCGTGCGTCCGGCGCCCTTGCCTTTCGGTCGTCCCGTCACAGTCACCGCCCCAGGGCTTGGGCCGGAAAGGGCCAGGCGGCCGTGGGGGCACCGCCCCGGACGAGCTGGGGCGCGCGACCCGCGATGGCCGTGTCGCACAGCACGTAGCCCCAATTCGCGAGCTGGCCCTGCTCGGTCTCGTCGAAGGCGTCGAGCCGCGTCCTGATCGAGGCGAGCGGCCGGACCGTCGAGGGGGCGCACGGCAGCGCGGCCGCCACCGGATATTCGGTGATGTCCGTATCGATGCCCCAGTAGCCGCCCGCGAGTTCGCCGCGAAGATACCGCTCGACAAGCCACCGCTTGCGCAGGCCGCGCGCCTGATCGGTCGCGACGTCGAGGGCGCGCAGGGTCTGCCGGATCCAATCGGTCTCGACCGCGTCGACGAGTTGGAACGGCGCGCCCGCGTCGCTGACGAGCACCGTACCGCCCGTCCTCCAGATGGGCTCTAGGCCGAGATTGTCGTAGACGCCGCCATCGGTGAGATGCAGCCGGTCCGTGTAGTCCCGATCGTTGGAATGGACGGCGCCGGCGAGCGGCACGAAGGGGCCGGGCGCAGCGATGGTGAGCGGGGACAGGAACGGCGGGAAGGCGCTGGAGGCCGCGACCACCGTGCCGAGGTCGAGCTTGGGCTCGTCGATGCTGCCGACCGAGTAATCCCTGATGTGTTCCCGCGAGAACCGGACCAGCCGTCCCGTCTGCAGGTTGGTCGCGTTGAAGACGAAGTCCACGCCGACGGGCAGATCCTGCAGCGCGAAGTCGTCGAAAAGGTGCTTCCTGTACTCCCGCGCGACCACTTCGGCCGCGCTCATGCCCGGACGCAGGGCCCCCTCTCCGATCGCCCACGCATCCACGTTGCGCCCGCAGAAGGCACGGACGGGCTGCACGACATGCGCGTCGAAGGCCGCCTGCGACCACTGGGCCGCGACGAGCGACTCCCAGGCCTTCGCCAGGACGCCGCCGATCACCGATCCGCCCGACACGCAGGAGATGCGATCGAGCCGGGCGAGGACGCCGAGTTCGTTCAGCCGCCACAACGCTCCGAGATGGAAGAGGGTCGCCCGAAACCCGCCTCCGGACAGAGCGAGGGCGATCCGGCCCTCCGTGATCTCATCCGCAACGTTCGACATGGCCTGCATCCACGGTCTCGAGGCTCGGTGTCTTTCATGAAACGCCCGCCCGCCATCCTGGGCTGCCGGAGGACGATCAGCGCAACCGGAGCCGTGTGACTGGAACCGGGTCGCGCCGCGATTCGGGATGCAACCTTCGGCATAAGAATGACGCCGCTCGCTTCAACGATCAAGAGTGAAAAAGTGGGAAGCTTGCGCCCGCCAGAACTGACTTGTATTTTGGATCGAGCTGAGTGAGAGCCTTGTTTAACTGAACTGGAGATTGGCGCGTTGGCTTCGTGAGGAGAAGTCGATGTGGACGGTGTGAAAAATCTTCCAAGTATGGCCCCACCTCAGAGCAGGGCTAATTCATGGCAGTTATAAGGAATTCCGGGAGCGAGGTGGGGTCACGAGCGGCGCCGATCGTGATCCCACCCAGACTTCATATTCCACAGCAATATCAGAGATTTAGATGGATTTCCACTGGGGTCAAACTTCGGTGCTTATCGACACAACATCACGCCGAGACTTAGCAAAGCAGCGTAACTATGACTACGTCTTGAATCGAGAAATTTGTGATGTTAGTATTATAACGATCTCAAGCCGGTGATGATCATGGCTGTTCGCAAGATTTTATTCCTTGGAGCGGGCTTCTTTGTTGCGATTTCTGCGGGATGGCTCGCCGTACATATCTACAAGACAAAGCTCTATATAGAAATCCCCGATTATCCACCGGTAGACAAGGTCTATTGGCTCAATCAAGGCTGGTCCAACAACGTCAGGGAAAAGTTTCATCATGCTGATCAGGGGACGCAGACCCTCGGTATTCCGTACGAATGGTTCGTCGCGCTCGAACAGCCGCGGATCGCGCTCGTGGGTGACGTCGGGCGTCTGAACGATCCGATCTATCTCGATCGTTACGGCTTCATCCCGGGGGGCACGATCGGAGGCGAGACACCACCGCCGATCGGCTTCGCCAAGAGTCTGACGCGCGACATGCGCAACTGGAACGACGAGCCCTGGCTCAACCCAGAGACGGGCAAGCCACTGCACGCGGTCGGCTTCACATGCGCAGCCTGCCACACGGGACGGCTTACCTACGGCGGCAACGCGATTATCGTCGATGGAGGCTCCGCCCTGACCGACCTCGGCAAGTTCCGCCAAGCGGTTGGCATCTCCATCCTTTACACCTACTTCGTCCCGGGCCGCTTCGATCGCTTTGCCGACAATCTTCTGGGAGAGAGCGCGAGTCCTGACGCGAGAGCGAAGTTGCGCAAGCAGGTCCACGATCTGTGGAACGTGCAATTCGACATGATCCGAAAGCTCGATAAAGCCGCCGCCGCAAACACGGATTCAGAGGGGAAGAACGTCGATGAGGGCTTCGGCCGCCTCGATGCCCTCAACCGCATCGGCAACCAAGTCTTCGGTATCGATCAGGGCGAGAATGGCACGAAGCGGAACTACGTCGCGACCTCGGCGCCGGTGAACTATCCTCATATCTGGATGACATCCTGGTTCGACTGGGTGCAGTACAACGCCTCGATCATGCAGCCGATGGTGCGCAATGCCGGTCAAGCGCTCGGGGTCAGCGCGAGGCTGAATCTCGATCCGGCAAAAGGGACGCCGTTCAAGTCCGGGGTCCGTATCGACCATCTGTACGAGATCGAAGCCTGGCTGTCCGGCGCCGACGACGGAACCAACCCGGATTGGGACAAGGGCCCGGCCTATGGAGGCCCGTTCGTCACGAAGAAGCTGATGGGCCTTCGAGCGCCGAGCTGGCCCGGCCGCGTGCTTCCGGAACTGAAGGAGAAAGACCTGAGGGAGGCGGCGCGCGGCTGGGCGTTGTACGAGCAGCATTGCCAGGAATGCCATCGTCCGCCAGTCGGCAGTCCTGCGTTCTGGGATCGGGAATACTGGGGCAAGGTCGCGTCCGATTCGCCCGATCTGCTCAAGCTGAAAACCATGACGGTTGCCGAGATCGACACCGATCCGGCTCAGGCCACCGACATGAATCGGCGGACGGTCACGATGCCGCCCGAGCTTGGGCTGAACGAAACCCGTTTCGGGAAGGCTCTCGGCGATGTCGTCGGGAAGGCCGTCGATGTCTGGTACAACAACCCCGCGGACCGGCCCGAGCAAAGTCCGAAAGACCCGATCGACGAGGGCCGCAAGAATCGGATGAACGGCGAGCGCCCGAACGGGATACAGGATGGAATCGCTTACAAGGCCCGCCCACTCGATGGCATCTGGGCGACGCCGCCCTACTTGCACAACGGCTCGGTCCCGAACGTCTACGCCTTGCTCTCGCCCCAGAGAGAGCGCCCGCAATCCTTCCAACTCGGCAGGCGGGACTATGACCCGGTCTGCATGGGCTACCATCTCAACGCCGTCCCGCCGGACGAGACCGACACGGTCGATCCGAAGCAGCGCTGTCTGGATCCCACCTTCGGACAGGACCGCAACCGACTCGGGCCGTTGACGCCGATCGTCGTCGCGCCCGCGGCGGGCGCCATCCGTGGCAACCTCAACACAGGCCATCAGTTCGCCGCGCCGAAAGGCTCGGACCGAAACCATTGGGGCAAAGGCATCGTTGGCGAGGCGCTGCATCCGGCCGAGCGCCTCGCGATCATCGCCTTTCTCAAGACCGACTGCGCGAACGGCTCGGCCGCCGAGAAGATTCCACCGGATACGAAATCGGAAGAGCGGGAGCGCATCCTGAAGGCGCTCGATCGCACGACATGCGAGGATTTGCGCCGGCTCCGCTGATCCTGCTGCGAGGCTGATCCCGATGCGGCCTGCCTCGCATCGTCGCGGTGAAACCGGCCGGGAAGCAGTCAGCGCAACCGCGCCGCCAGAAGATCCCGGCGGACGATGATGAGGTTCTGGAGTCGCGCGGCGTCGGCGTTCTGGATCGAAATCCGCGCCGCCTGCTGACGGGCGAGGTCGAATTCCAATAGGATGTTGCGCCCATTGGCCGGTTCGCCCTTGGCGATGCTGAAGGTCACTTCATGCGTATCCTTCCGGCGGGCGCTGAAGGTCGAGGTTGCGCTACTCAGTTCGAACCGGTTCGTCAGGACCGGTGAGAGCGTGAGCGCCGGCGTTACCCCGGCTTTGTATTCCGTCGCGAAGGTCAGCCTATCCGTATAGGTTGTCGTTTCAGTATATTTCGACCGCATTTCATCGATATCTATGAACTCTCTGAAAATCTTTTCTACGCCGATCTTTCCCGTAATCGGGTAGATGGCGTTCTCGGCCCGGGCCGTGACGACGTCACATCGATTCGGATCGATGTCGTGCAGAACGAAGAAGGTGTTCGTGACTTGGAAGCGCTTTTCGGTCTCGCGGCCGAAATTGCCTTCGACGCCCGGCCCGAGATTGAATGCGCCAGACAGAATGGGGTAGGCGAAGATCGAACTCGCCGAGTTAAGATTTTCTTCCTCGATGAAGAACTTGAAGTCGAACGTGACCGCAGACAGCGTAAATTGCTCGAAGATTTTTTGTTGCCTCTTGGGCAGCCGCTTGAAGTTTCCCGGGTCCGCGAGTGCGGTGCCGCGCATCAATCGATGTTCGATTCGATCCGCAAAATCGAGCGTGGTCGGATTCGCGTCGAAATTCGGATCACGGAGCAAGTCGATCGTCATACGATCCAGGGCGTCGCGAGCTTCGCAGCGGATTTTCTGGACAATGCGCGGAGTCGTCTCGCCCGTGACGTCTTCTTGCCGCGGGACCGTTGAACAGCCCGCGAGAGGCGCCATGCACAACAACAGTATCTTACGATCGATTCTCATGAGGATTCGTTTCGTCCAGCAATCCGGACAATGCCTGTCGTGCTTCGCGCCGTGAAACGGCTTGCCATCCACCGCTGAACTATAATTCAGTTTCCTGTCAAGGCACCAAAGCGCTCGCCGATCGCAACGCCAGTCGATGTCGGCGGGCTGTTGCCAGGAAACAACAATGCCTCCGTTCTATGGAAATCTTTCTATTGATTTATAACTATGAATAAAACCGTGAATATAATCTATGGCTGTATTAATGCTCTTGAATGGGCGGATACGGATAAAAATTAGATTTGAAATTAATTGCGGCCTGATACCAGCCGTTGTCAAGCCGCTGAAAACGGGACATTCTTGCAAGACCTTAGGCTCGGCCGGCCTAAAACAGAGGCCGGATCGTTCGCTTGCGCGAGGTCTGTCGATGTCAAGCCGTCCGTTGAAGTCCGGTCCAGACATGCCCACCTGCAGCCGCTGGATCGACGTCATCGACCTGCTGAGCCGAAACGAGCATTTCGGCGTTCCCTATGCGGCCGTGATGGATGCCGCGGTCGGGCGCTTCATGCTGGCTCGGGACAACACCCCCGAGAATTGGCACGACAAATCCGTCATGCGGGCGTTGCTGCGTTTCGAGGATCTTCCGAAAATCCGCCAACGCGCCGGAGAGGAGACGGCCAGCATTCTCGCCAGGGAACGAGCGAGCCGGGTTCCGACGATCGACGTCGCCGGCATGATCTCACGCGCCGTGCCCTTGTGCATCGTGCGGGAGACGTTCGGCTTCCAGGGCGGCGGCCTCAACGACGCGACGATCCTGCAATGGTCCAAGGCGACCCAGTGGGCGATGTTCCACAACTTCGAACGGCCTGACCCCACGAAGATGAAGGAGGGGATCGACGCCGGACAGGCTATGCAGCGCTGGATTGACGGCAATTGGCAGTTGCTCGTCGCTCGCGCGGGGAACGGAGCGGACGACACGATTTCACGGCTCATGCGCGTGACGGCCGGGGGGACGACGCTGCTCGACCGGCAGCAGGTCGTGACCAATGTCTGCGGCCTCCTTGTCGGCGCGATCGAGACGACATCGCAAGCAATCGTCAAAGTGACCGATCACATCCTTAACAATCGGAATTTCGGGTCGGCGGCGGATGCGGCGATTTTGGCCAACGACGGGAGCCGGTTCGACGGCATCGTCCGCGAAGCCCTGCGCTTCGCCCCCGTATCCGATGTCCTCCTCCGGTTTGCGAAAGCCGATACCGTGATTGCCCCTGGCACGCCGCGCGCGACCGCCGTCAAGGCGGGCACCCCCGTCAAGGCTGAGATCCGGTCGGCAATGTTCGACCCGGCCGTCTTTCCAAATCCCGACACGCTCGATCCGGCGCGCCCACGCCATCTCTACTTGACGCTGGGCTTCGGCCCGCACGAATGCCTCGGCCGAATGATCGGAGAAGAGATCGTGGCGGAGACAGTCCGGCAACTCCTCACGCCCCCGGGCGTCAAGCTACTGCCCGATTCCGGCAGCCAAATCGATTTTCGAGATGGACCGTTTCCGGAATCATTTGTGCTGACACTACGACCTTCGATCACCTGACGGATATGTGATCTTATTTCTCAATATCTACGGCGACGAGATTGGCCTGCCCCCATTTGGTGGCCCGGGTTTGAAGTTAGTGCATCGTCGGTCGTGTGACTGTATTTCTGCCCTCGGCCTTGGCACGGTAGAGCGCCCGGTCCGCGCACGCGAACAGCGCGTCGGGCTCGACGCCATCGGCGTGCGAGAAGGCAATCCCGACACTGACGCCGATGCCGGCCGGATAGCCGTCCAGATCGATCGGTGGAGCCATCGCCGCGATGAGGCGCTCGGCGAGAGCGGCATTCAGGCCCTCGGCGAGCCCTCGCAGCGCCTCAATGGCTGCGCGCTGGCGGATTTCGCCCGCGTCGTCGCGGAGTTCGATCGTGAGCACCGAGATGAGGGCGTGTTCTGCGGCCTGCTGCAGGCCGGCGCGGAAAGCGGCGAGTTCGCGGTGCGTCATGCGGTGCGGGCCTCGGGCTGCGGACGGTGGAGGGCGGCGTAGGAGCTGAGCACCTGGCGCCGGTCGAGGGCGGCCAGGCCTTTAAGCGCAGTGAGCGCAGCGGGAAGGCGGTCGGCGTCACGCTCGGCGCGGTGCAGTTCCTCGGCAAGGCGGTCGCCGCGCGGACCGGTCGTCAGACGAACGATAGCCCGGAGGCTGCGCAGGCGGGCCAGCTGCTCGGCGGCGTCGATGCTGTCGGACCGGGGGCCGAAGCGGTCGGCAGCGGGGATCATCGGCCCACGCCTCCCGTCGACGTGACCCGTAGCGGGATCCCCTCCCTTGCCCGGCCAAAAGGCCGTGGGACACTACGCTGAAAAGCGTAATGATCCGATGGGATGGGTTGGTGTCCCACTATCGAGCAAGTCATTGATCTTGCTCATCTAGGGCGCCCCTACCGGGGTCGCCAGTCTTTTCCTCATCGGTTCGAACGATTTAGCCCAAGCCCTGCGGGGCTCTGGCGCCTTTCGTGCTGGGACGAAACCTGGAACAAACCGGGCAATTCGGGACATCGCGGTCCCGAAAGTCCCGAAGCCGTTGCCAGGGCGTTCCCCGCCCGTCTCCTCCCGCGACCGCTGAGGCCTACGCCTCTGGCTGACACGCTTTCGGCCGACGCAGCTGGTCGCCCTGTTTCCACGCTGCGAGATCGGCTATCTTGGCCGTATGGACAGGCTGATCGCTCCTCGTTCTTCGCGGCCTCGCCGGGCGGCGCTTCTTGCTCTCGGCTGCGGCCTCCTCGGGCCCGGGCCGGCGCTCGCGCAGAGCGCCCTCCCCTTCGCCGGCTTCGCGCCGTTGCCCGCCTTCGCGTGGTCGCAGCCGCGTGGCGACGAGGCCGGGCGGTGGTCCGGTTCCTACGCCGCCGTCTCGACCGGCTACGCGTTCTCGTCGTCAAAGGCCTACGGCAGCTACGGCGGGCCGACGCTCGGCTTCGAGGGCGGGCGGCTTTGGCAGGACGGGCGGTTCGTCTACGGCATCGTCGGCGGGGTCGATTGGCTGATCCCCGGGGCCGGGAGCAATACGCTGGGGTTCAATGGCCTCGGCTACTCGCGCGACCTGTCCGGCGCGGTGCAGGTGCAGGTCGGGACGCTGCTGACCGACACCGTGCTGCTCTACGGCAAGGCCGGGGCCTGGGCGGTGCACGAGCGGCTGCGCTTTGGCGGCACGCCCGCGGCCCCCCTCTACGATCGCGAGCAGATCGCGGTGCGGCCCGATGCCCGCGTCGGCGTCGAGTGGGCGATCACCGACCGGCTCTCGGTGGCGGTCGAGGCGGGCGTGGTCGGAAACCGGCTGCACTAGAGCTGTTGCCGACCGCTGCGAGTCGTTCGGGGTTCACTGGCACGGCGTGATCTGATTCCCTGTGGTCCTCGACAGGAGGATTGATGGGCTCAGCGTTTCGAGGCGATGCGGGTTTGGCTGACGACGGCGCTGGCCGTCTGAGCCCCCCGATTTCCCCCGTCATTCCGGGGCCGCGCCGCGGAACCCGGAATCCACGACTGGCCGCGACGCTAGAGCTGTTGCCGACCGCTGCGAGTCGTTCGGGGTTCACTGGCACGGCGTGATCTGATTCCCTGTGGTCCTCGACAGGAGGATTGATGGGCTCAGCGTTGTCATCGGATCTGCGCGAACGGGTCGTGAAGGCCGTGTCCGAGGGCGCTTCGCGCCGTCAGGCGGCGGCGCGGTTCGGGGTCAGTCCCGCCAGCGCCATTCGCTGGCAGGAGAACTTCGAGCGGGAAGGCCGGGTGGCGGCCAAGCCGCAGGGCGGCGACCGGCGCTCGCAGCACCTCGAAGCGCAAGCCGCGTTCATCGTCAAACTGCGCTTGGATCGACCGACGCTTACCCTGTCGGAGTTGCGCGTCCTGCTGGCCGAACGCGGCATCGCCACCAGCGAGAGCGGCCTGTCGCGCTTCTTCCGGCGCCACGCCGTCACGCGAGGGGCTGCCCCTGCGGGATTCGGTACGGNTCGAGCGGGAAGGCCGGGTGGCGGCCAAGCCGCAGGGCGGCGACCGGCGCTCGCAGCACCTCGAAGCGCAAGCCGCGTTCATCGTCAAACTGCGCTTGGATCGACCGACGCTTACCCTGTCGGAGTTGCGCGTCCTGCTGGCCGAACGCGGCATCGCCACCAGCGAGAGCGGCCTGTCGCGCTTCTTCCGGCGCCACGCCGTCACGCACAAAAAAACACGCTCCACGCCGCCGAGCAGCAGCGGCCGGACGTGAGGGCCGAACGTGAGGACTGGTTCAAGGCTCAGGACGAACTCGACCCGGACAGGCTTGTCTTCCTCGACGAGACGGCGACCACCACCAMCATGGTGCGCCGCTACGGCTGGGCCGTGCGCGGTGAGCGCTGCCGCGTCGCTGTCCCGCACGGCCACTGGAAGACTACCACCGTCACGGCCGCCCTGCGCACGAGCGGGRTGGCGGCCACGGCCCTGTTCGACGGAGCCACCAACGGCCAGCGCTTCCGGGCCTACGTCACCGATACCCTGGTGCCCGTGCTGAAGCGGGGTGACACGGTGATCATGGACAACCTCGCTGCTCACAAGGTGGCCGGCGTGCGCGAAGCCATTCAGGYGGTGGGCGCCAAGCTGCTCTACCTTCCGCCCTACTCGCCGGACCTCAACCCAATCGAGCAAGTCTTTGCCAAGCTGAAGGCCGACTTGCGCAAAGCCGCCGCGCGGACGCTTCCAGATCTGAGGGCGGCAATCCGATCCGCCTTCGACAGCCTCACCCCAAAGGCCTGCCGCAACTGCCTCGCAGCGGCCGGATACGACGCCTACGATCCAACCTGATCGGCAACAGCTCTAGACATAGCGGCGCATCACGGGTGGATTCCGGGTTCGCCTTCGGCGCCCCGGAATGACGGCGGGGGTTGGTTGAAGGGCCTCAATGCCCCTCGGCCAGCGTTCCCCGCTGACGCGGGTCGGAGGCGCCGGCCAGCAGCCCGTCCTCGGCCATCACCGAGTTGGCCGAGCCCGAACTCGCCCCGACCTTCACCGGATGGCCCTTGGCGCGCAGCAGCGCCAGGGTGTCGGGCGAGACGCCCTCCTCGGCCATCAGCATGTCCGGCTGCCACTGGTGGTGGATGCGCGGCGCGGCCACGGCTTCCGCGAGGTTGAGGCGGAAATCCAGCACGTTGACGATCACCTGCAGAACCGTGGTGATGATGCGGCTGCCGCCGGGGCTGCCGGTGACGAGATAGAGCTTGCCGTCACGGAAGACGAAGGTCGGCGTCATGGAGGAGAGCGGGCGGGCGCCCGGCGCCACCGCATTCGCCTCGCCGCCGACGAGGCCGTAGGCGTTGCGCGCCCCGGTCTTGGCGGAAAAGTCGTCCATCTCGTTGTTGAGCAGCACCCCCGTGCCCTCGGCCACCAGCCCGATCCCGTAGGAGAAGTTGAGGGTGTAGGTGTTCGACACCGCGTTGCCCTCGGCATCGACCACCGAGAAGTGGGTGGTCTGGTCGGACTCGTAGGGCAGCGGATCGCCGGCCTTCACCTCTCCGGCGGGCCGGGCCCGCTCCGGGTCGATGCTGTCCCGCAGTTTCGCCGCGTAGGACTTCGCCGTGAGGCCTGCGACCGGGACCTTGGTGCGGGCCGGGTCGCCGAGCCAGGTAGCGCGGTCGGCATAGGCCGGCTTCATCGCCTCGGCCATGAGGTGGAGCGCGCCCGCGCTGCCGGCGCCGAGCTTGGCCAGATCGTAACCCTCCAGCACGTTGAGGATCTCGATGAGATGGACCCCGCCGGAACTCGGCGGTGGCATCGATACGATCTCGTAGCCGCGATAGGTGCCGCGCACGGGCTTTCGGATTTCCGGCCGGTAGGCGGCGAGGTCGGCCACCGTCATGATGCCGCCCGCGCCCTGCACCGCTCCGGCGATCTTTTGCGCGATCGGGCCCTCGTAGAACGCGTCCGGCCCGCGCTCGGCGATTGTCCTGAGGGTGTCGGCGAGGTCGGTCTGGCGGAGCGTCGCCCCGCGGGGCAGCACGTGGTCGCCTTGATAGAAGATCTTGCGGCTCGACGGCCACGCCCCGAGCAGGCCGGAGGCCCGCGGCAGGGAGTCGGCCAGCCCCGACTCGACCGGGATGCCCTCGCGGGCGAGTTTTTCCGCCGGGGCGATCAGGTCGGCGAGCGTCAGCTTGCCCGAGCCGTAGCGACGATGCGCTTCCGCCAGTCCCCGCACCGTGCCGGGCACGCCCACCGCCTTGCCGCCGCGGGTCGAGGCCGCCTTGTCGGGCTCGCCCTTGGCGTCGAGGAACATGTCGGCTTTGGCCGCCCCCGGCGCGGTCTCGCGGTAATCGATCGCCACCGTCTCGCGGCCTGCGGCGCGGTGGACCATCATGAAGCCGCCGCCGCCGAGATTGCCGGCCCGCGGCAGGGTGACGGCGAGGGCGAAGCCGACCGCCACCGCGGCGTCGATGGCGTTGCCGCCCTTTTCCAGCACCGCGACGCCGACGCGGGTCGCCAGCGCGTCCTGCGACGAGACCATGCCGCGGGTCGCCAGCACCGGCAGCAGCCGCGCCGAATCCGACTGGATCGGCGGCAGCTCGGGCGCGGAGGGGAGGGAACCGGGGGTGACGTCCGGCTGCGCGCGGGCCGGGCCAGCGAGGACGAGGAGCGCGAGAGCGAGGCGAAGGCGGAGCGTCATCCCGGACGATCTAGCCTCCGGCCCGGCCGCGGCCAGCGCGACGCTCGATTCCAGTGCCGCATCGGCTTTTCCAAAAGCCGGTTCCCACCTTTTGGGCCGATGCTCTATTGCCCGCTGATCGAGGGCCCGCCGGCCGCGCCGCCGGTTCCGGGCGGGCCGCTCGTCGGCGTCCCGCCGATCACCGCGCCGGGCGTGCCTCCGACCACCGCGGGCCGGTTCGGGGTGCCGCCGGTGCCGGGACCGGTGACGGGCGCGTCGCCCGTGGCGGAGGCTTTTGGACTGGGCGGCGAGGGGATGGCGGGTGTTCCGTCTCGTGAAGCGGATTGCGCCAGGGCCGGCGCGGCTGGAAGGATCAGGGCGAGCGCCAGGGCGATCGGGAGATGCCGCATCGGGGGCCTGTGAGGTGTCAGCGCCGGAAGCGGCGGGTTCTGACGAACACCGGCACTGGACCGGAGTTCCGCATCGTTCCGCCGCTCCCATCCAACCCCCTCATCCTGAGGTGGCGGCGCGCAGCGGCGCCCTCGAAGGAGGGGGGTTGGTTGGAGGCGCTGATGTCAGCGCCCGGTCGTCAGCAAAATCTTGCCCGAGTGGCTGCTCGTCTCCATCAACTCGTGCGCCTTTTGCGCGTCCTCGAGCGGGAAGGTGGCGTGGACGATCGGGCGGATTTTTCCGGCTTCCACCAGCGGCCATACCTCGCCCTTCACGCCCTCGGCGATGGCCGCCTTCGCCTCCTTCGACTGTGCTCGCAGGGTCGCTCCGGTGATGGTCAGGCGCTTGAGCATGATGGGCGTGAGAGTCAGGCTCTCGGCCTTGAAGCCCTGCATGAACGCGATCTGGACGAGCCGGCCCTCGACCGCCAGCGAGGCGATGTTCTTCTGGAGGTAGGCCGCGCCCACCATGTCGAGGATCACGTCGACGCCCTTGCCGTCGGTGAGGCGCTTCACCGCCTCGGCGAAGTCGGCCTCGCGGTAGTTGATGGCGGCATCCGCCCCCAGCTCCTCGCAGAACCGGCACTTCTCGGCCGAGCCCGCCGTGGTGAGGACGCGGGCACCGTGCTGCTTGGCGATCTGGATCGCGGTCGAGCCGATGCCGCTCGATCCGCCATGAACCAGGAAGGTCTCACCCGCCTTCAGCCGCCCGCGCTGGATCACCGTGGAATAGACGGTGAAGACGGTCTCGGGCAGGCCCGCCGCCTCGGTGAGCGAGAGCGAGGCGGGCTTCTTCAGCACCTGTCCGACTTCCGCCACCGCGAACTCGGCATAGCCGCCGCTGATGACGAGCGCGCAGACCTCGTCGCCCACCGAAAATCCGGTGACGCCCTCACCGAGCGCGGCGATGCGGCCGGCAATCTCCAGACCGGGAATCTCGGTGGCGCCCTTCGGCGGCGGGTAGCTGCCCTGGCGCTGCATGATGTCGGGCCGGTTGACGCCTGCGGCCACCACCTCGACCAGCACCTGACCGGCCTCGGGCCGCGGCACCGGCGCCGTCTCGACCACGATCACCTCCGGCCCGCCCGCGCCGCCGAAGCGGATCTGGCGCATGGTCTCGGGCAGCGGTTGGGTCATCGACGGGCTCCTGGCGTGTTTGGGGCTCCGCCGTCACATGGCGCGGAAGGTCGGTGCCGTCGAGGTTGCGCGTCGCAGGTCTTCGTGAGGGCTCGCGGCGGTTTCCGCCCCACGCCGTCATTGCGAGGCGAAGACGGCAAGACCAGTCGGATCACGCGGGAGCCGTTTCCCCGCCCACCTCAGGGACGCGGACCGACAGCGGCGCGGACCACCCCCTTGCCAAGACCACCCCCTTGCCAAGACCGGCCCCGCGCGGAACACCATCCCCAGCGGGTCCAACGAGCCCGCGGGGGAGGACCGCCGTGGTCAAGCTGAACCGCATCTACACCCGCACCGGCGACAAGGGCACGACCGGGCTCGCCAACGGCGAGCGGCGCTCGAAGGCGGATCTGCGGGTCGAGGCCTACGGCACCGTCGATGAGACCAATGCCTGTATCGGGCTCGCCCGCCTCCACGCCGAGCCGGCCCTCGACGCGATGCTGGCGCGCATCCAGAACGACCTGTTCGATCTCGGCGCCGATCTCGCCACCCCGCCGAGCGAGGAGCCGCTGGGCTACGAGCCCCTGCGCGTCGTCGCCGCCCAGGTGCAGCGGCTGGAGACCGAGATCGACGCGCTCAACGAAAAGATTCCGCCGCTGAAGTCGTTCGTGCTGCCCGGCGGCTCGCCGGCCTCCGCCGCGCTCCACCTCGCCCGCACCGTCTGCCGCCGGGCCGAGCGGCTGGTGGTGTCGCTCTCCGCCAACGAGAGCGAAGCGATTTCCTCGGAGGCGCTGCAATATCTCAACCGCCTGTCGGACTTCCTGTTCGTGGCCTCCCGCGCGGCCAACCGCGACGGGGCCGACGACGTGCTCTGGGTTCCCGGCCAGAACCGCTAGATTCCGCAGGCCACTCCTTCCAGATAGGCGCGTTGACAAGCGGGAAATCGGCTCGTTACGGTCCCGCCCGCCCTGACAATCAAGATCGGATTGCCGTCGCACAGGCGTGGCCGCCTCACGGGCGCCCGCCTGCCATCCGACGGCGCGGAGGAAGGCGACTGCCATGAAGGTTCTGGTGCCCGTCAAGCGGGTCGTTGACTACAACGTGAAGATCCGCGTGAAGGCCGACGGATCGGGCGTGGAACTCGCCAACGTCAAGATGTCGATGAACCCCTTCGACGAGATCGCCGTCGAGGAGGCGATCCGCCTGAAGGAGAAGGGCAAGGCCACCGAGATCGTCGCGGTCTCGATCGGCCCGCAGCAGGCGCAGGAGACCCTGCGCACGGCGCTCGCCATGGGCGCCGACCGCGCCATCCTGATCAAGACCGACGTCACTTGCGAGCCGCTGGCCGTCGCCAAGCTCCTCAAGGCGGTGGTCGAAAAGGAGAGCCCCGAACTCGTCATCCTCGGCAAGCAGGCGATCGACGACGATTCCAACCAGACCGGCCAGATGCTCGCCGCGCTGCTGGGCTGGCCGCAGGGCACCTTCGCCTTCAAGCTCGAATTCGGCGAGGGAAGCATCGACGTGACCCGCGAGGTCGATGGCGGCCTCCAGACCGTGGCGCTGAAGCTCCCCGCCATCGTCACGACGGATCTGCGCCTCAACGAGCCCCGCTACGCCTCGCTGCCCAACATCATGAAGGCCAAGAAGAAGCCGCTGGAGGAACTGGCCCCCGACGCGCTCGGCGTCGATGTCTCGCCCAAGCTCACCGTGGTGAAGGTCGCCGAGCCGCCGGGCCGCTCGGCGGGCATCAAGGTCGGCTCCGCGGCGGAACTCGTCCAGAAGCTCAAGGTCGAGGCCGGCGTCCTCTAATTTTTTGAGACTCGCGCGCCGCTCCCGGAAGGTCGAGCGGCGCTAAACTCCTCATTCGAAAGCTCTTTCGATGACCACGCTCCTCTACGTCGAGCACGCCGACGGCAAGATCAAGGACGGCACGCTCAAGGCCCTCACCGCCGCCAAACAGCTCGGCGGCCCGATCCACGCGCTCGTGGCCGGCGCGAACTCGAAGATGGCGGCCGAGGCCGCGGGTCGGCTCGACGGCGTCGAGAAGGTGCTGAACGCCGAGGACGCGGCCTACGACCACGATCTCGCCGAGACCAACGCGGCGCTGATCGTGTCGCTCGCCGACGGTTACGACACCATCGTCGCCGCCGCGACCACGACCGGCAAGAACACCCTGCCCCGCGTCGCCGCGCTCCTCGACGTCGCCCAGGTCTCGGACATCATCAAGGTCGTCTCGCCCGACACCTTCGACCGGCCGATCTACGCCGGCAACGCGATCCAGACCGTGCAGGCCGGCACCGGCAAGAAGGTCATTACGGTCCGCACCGCCGCCTTCAAGGCCGCGGAAGAGGGTGGTTCGGCGGCGACCGTCGAGGCGGTCTCGGCCGCCGCCCCCGACGCACTCGGCGCGGCCTACAAGTCCGAAGAGATCGCCAAGTCCGACCGGCCGGAGCTGGCCTCGGCCAAGTTCATCGTCTCCGGCGGCCGCTCGCTCGGCTCGGCGGACAAGTTCAAGGAGCTGATCGAGCCGCTGGCCGACGCGCTCGGTGCGGCGGTCGGCGCCTCGCGCGCGGCGGTCGATGCCGGCTACGCCCCCAACGACTGGCAGGTCGGCCAGACCGGCAAGGTGGTCGCCCCCGACCTCTACGTCGCCGTCGGCATCTCCGGCGCGATCCAGCATCTGGCCGGCATGAAGGACTCGAAGGTCATCGTCGCCGTCAATAAGGACGAGGACGCGCCGATCTTCCAAGTGGCGGATTACGGACTCGTCGGCGACCTGTTCCAGGTCGTGCCGGAGTTGCAGGCCGAGATCGCCAAGGCCAAGGACCGGTAAGGCCGCAATTTTCCGCGCCCGTCTCCTGCGGGCGCGGAAAACTTTGCTCCGGGCGTGGCGAAGGACCGGTTTGACGCATTTGTTGCAGTGCCGCATGGTATACAGGCGGTTCGCCCGGCGATGCCGCAGCAGGTGAGACGCGAGACGGGTATGGGCATCGAGATCAAGACGGTCGGCATCATCGGTGCCGGCCAGATGGGGACCGGCATCGCGCATGTCTGCGCGGCCTCGGGCCTCGACGTCCGGCTGAACGACCGTGATTCCGGGCGGCTCGATGCCGGCCTCGCGCTGATCGACGCGAACCTGTCCCGGCAGGTGCAGAAGGGCAGCCTGAGCGAGGACCAGCGCCGCACCGCCCTGGAGCGGATCGCCCTCGCCCGCGGCTACGCCGATCTCGGCCCCTGCGACCTCGTGATCGAGGCCGCGACCGAGGACGAGGCGACCAAGCGCAAGATTTTTCAGGACCTCTGCCCGTCGCTGAAGCCCGACGCGCTGGTGGCCACCAACACCTCCTCGATCTCGATCACGCGGCTCGCCGCCTCGACCGACCGGCCGGACCGCTTCATCGGCATCCACTTCATGAACCCGGTGCCGGTGATGCAGCTCGTCGAGCTGATCCGCGGCATCGCCACGGAAGACCCGACCTACGAATCGGCCAAGGCCTTCATCGGCAAGCTCGGCAAGACCTCGACGATGTCGGAGGATTTTCCGGCCTTCATCGTCAACCGCATCCTGCTGCCGATGATCAACGAGGCGATCTACACGCTCTACGAGGGCGTCGGCTCGGTCGAGTCGATCGACACGGCGATGAAGCTCGGCGCCAACCATCCGATGGGCCCGCTGCAACTCGCCGACTTCATCGGCCTCGACACCTGCCTGTCGGTGATGCAGGTGCTCTACGAGGGCCTGGCGGATTCGAAATACCGCCCCTGCCCGCTGCTGGTGAAATACGTCGAGGCCGGCTGGCTCGGCCGCAAGACCAAGCGCGGTTTTTACGATTACCGCGGCGAGACGCCGATCCCGACGCGCTGAGTTGGGCCTCAAGCGGCCGCGTCCGCGGCCTTAGGCTGTTCGCTCCGCTAGACGCCTCGGCGTAGCCGAGGCCACTGCGCGCGGCGCTCTTCGCGCCGGGCCATACGGGGCTGCCGCACGCCTCGATTGGCAATGTGGGTAAGGGCGAGCCCCTACCGCGTCCCGTACATCCGGTCGCCCGCGTCGCCGAGGCCGGGGACGATGTAGCCGTGCTCGTTGAGCCGCTCGTCGATCGCCGCCGTCCAGACCGGCACGTCCGGATGCGCCTCCTGGAACCGGGCGATGCCCTCCGGCGCGGCCAGCAGGCAGACGAAGCGCAAGTCCTTGGCGCCCCGGCTCTTCAGCCGCTCCACCGCGGCCACCGCCGAGTTGGCGGTCGCCAGCATCGGGTCGAGCACCAGCACGGTGCGGTCGGCGAGGTCGGACGGCGACTTGAAATAGTATTCCACCGCCTGGAGCGTGTCGGGATCGCGGTAGAGCCCGATATGGGCGACCCGCGCCGAGGGCATCAGCGACAGCATCCCGTCGAGGAAGCCGACGCCGGCCCGCAGGATCGGGGCGAGCACGAGCTTCTTGCCGGCGATCTGGCGGCCCTCCATGCGCTGGAGCGGCGTCTCGATCGAGATCGCCTCCAGCGGCAGGTCGCGAGTCACCTCGTAGGCCAGCAGCATGCCGATCTCGTTGAGGAGTTCGCGGAACCCCTTCGTCGAGCGGTCGCGGTCGCGCATCATCGTCAGCTTGTGCTGGACGAGCGGATGATCGACCACCGTCACCGCAGCCGCCCCGCCGCCTACCGTCATCGATCCGCTCCCGTCCCACACCGCGCTCTCGAGAGCACGATGCCACAATCGGGCCGGCGAAGCCGAGACGCCGACAGGGTTTTCCCGGCCGATCGGCGGTTTCAGGACAGGGCCGGCGCGCCCTTCAGCACCAGCACGGCCCGCTCGGGCAGATCGACCGTGCCGCCGGCCGCGACCGTGGGGCGGCTGCCCTCGGGGACGGTGCCGACGGGGAGCGTGGTGTCGAAGACCGGGCGCCAGGGGCCGCCGAGCGCGGGCGGCAGGGCGAAGGGGCACGGCGCGGTCGCGGCGTTCATCAGGATCAACACGCGCTCGGAGCCGGCGATGTCGTTGCTCATCTGCATGCCGAAGGCCTGGCGCTCACCGTCGGCCCAGGCGGCGCCGTCCATCTCGGCGGCGTCGGGGGAGAGCCAGTGCACGTCCTTGAGGCCGGTGCCCTCGACCTCGGCGCCCATCAGGAAGTGGCGCCGCCGCAGCGAGCGGCAGACGCGGCGCAGCCCCGCGAGGTTAGCCACGAACGCGGTCAGCGCCGGATCGGGATCGTTCTCCCAATCGATCCAGCTCCCGGCGTTGTCCTGGCAATAGGCGTTGTTGTTGCCGTTCTGCGTGCGCGAGCGCTCGTCGCCCATCAGCAGCATCGGCACGCCTTGCGCGAAGAACACGCATGCCAGCATGTTGCGCTTCTGGCGGGCGCGGACGCTGAGGATCTCGGAATCCTCGGTCGGCCCCTCGACCCCGTAGTTGGAGGTGAGGTTGTGGCCGTGGCCGTCGCGGTTGCCCTCGCCGTTGGCCTCGTTGTGCTTCTCCTCGTAGGCGACCGCGTCGGCGAGCGTGAAGCCGTCATGCGAGGCGACGAAATTGATGCTGGCCAAGGGCGAGCGGCCGGACGGCAGGAAGATTTCGCGAGAGCCGGACAGCCCTTGCGTCAGCTTGGCGAGCGTCCCGCGATCGCCGCGCCAGAAACCGCGCAGGTTGTCGCGGAACTGGTCGTTCCACTCGCTCCAGCCGTAGGGATAGCCGCCGAGCCGGTAACCGCCCATGCCGATGTCCCAGGGCTCGGCGATGAGCTTGACGCGCGACAGGATGGGATCCTGCTGCACGGCCTGGAAGAAGGCGGCCTCCGGCGTGAAGTCGTAGGGCGCGCGGCCCAGGCTGGAGGCGAGATCGAAGCGGAAGCCCGCCACGCCGTAGACCGTCACCCAGTGGCGGAGCGAATCGAGCACCATCCGCATCACGCGGGGATGGGCGACGTTGAGGGTGTTGCCGCAGCCGGTGCAGTCGATGTTGCGGCGGCGGTCCTCCGGGTCGAGCTTGTAGTAGCTGGCGTTGTCGATGCCGCGGAAGGCGAGCGTCGGCCCGAGATGGTCGCCCTCGGCCGTGTGGTTGTAGACCACGTCGATCAGGGTCTCGATGCCGGCCGCCGCGAGTTCGCGGATGGCGAAGCGGAGCGCACTGGCATCGCCCCCACCGAGATAGCGCGGCTCGGGGGCGAAGTAGTTGTAGGGCTGGTAGCCCCAAAAGTTCGTCAGACCCTTCTCGACGAGGAAGCGGTCGTCGGCAAAGGCCTGGATCGGCAGGAGTTCGAGCGCGGTGACGCCGAGCTTGAGCAGGTGTTCGATGATCGCCGGGTGGGCCAGCCCGAGATAGGTGCCGCGCTCCGCCTCCGACAGAGCCGGATGCGTCATAGTCAGCGCCTTGACGTGGGCCTCGTAGATCACGCTTTCGTACAGCGGCCGGGGGGCGGCAAACGATGCCGGTTCGGGAGCATCGGGCCGGGTCACCACGCCGCGCGGCATGAACGGGGCGCTGTCGCGGCGGTCGATCTGGTCCTCGCGGGCACCGCCGCGGCGGTGGCCGTAGAGCGCGTCGTGCCAGCGGATGCGGCCGGCGATCTCGCGGGCATAGGGGTCGAGGACGAGCTTGGCCGGGTTGAAGCGGTGTCCGGCGGCGGGCTCCCACGGGCCGGAGACGCGGTAGCCGTAGAGCTGGCCCGGCAGCAGGCCGTGGACGTAGCCGTGGAAGACGTCGTCGGTTCGGCACGGCAGACGGATCGTGCGCGATTCGTGGCGGGCGCCGGGCTCGAACAGGCAGAGATCGACCGCGGTCGCGTTCTGCGAGAAGAGGGCGAAGTTGACGCCGCGGCCGTCGAAATGCGCGCCGAGCGGCGTCGGCAGGCCCTCCTCGATGACGATCATCCCGGTCCTTCGTCGTGGGCGCGCCTCGCAGGGCGCCGGGCCTCCTTGATGGGGTTAAAGATTGGTTGGGCGAAGCTCAAGCGGCGGGCAGCGGCACATCCAGGCTCCGAACCGTTCAAAGGATGACAACGGTTTGGTTTTCAACCTTCCACCGTCATTCCGGGTCCGCCTAGCGGCGGCCCGGAATGACGGCGACGCGTCAGATTGAAAGAGCCCTCGTTCGATGGGCGCCGCACCTCACCAGCGATAGCGCAGGCCCACCGTCCCGTACTGCGCGCCGCCGCCGGCGCGGTTGAAGAACGGCAGGTCGCCGCCCGAGCGGTGGTGGAAGCGAAAGATCAGGTCGAGGTCGGGCCGGCTCGGCAGGCCGAAGGTCAGCTCCGGCGAGAGATAGTGCAGCAGGTTCTGCCCCTCGACGCCGGCCCGGCGCGCCTCGAACACCGGCACGCCGGTGGCGTAGTTGAGGCCGATCGAGATGCCGAGAGTGGTGCGCAGGTACGCGTCCCAGGGGAACCACTTCCAGCGGAAATACAGCGCGCCCCAACCCTCGCCCTCGTGCAGCGAGCCGAACCGCTTGCCGACGCCCACCTCGGTCTCGATGGCGGCGAAGCGGTCGAAGCGCACGACCTCGCGGGAGAAGGCGCCGCCGACGAAGGTGCTCGACCCCCAGCGCCAGTCCCACGGACCCTGATGCTTGGTGAGGAAGATCTCCCACATGGAGGTCTCGACAAGTTGGCCGGCGAACAGCGTCGCGGTGCAGTCGGCCCGGCACGGCGCGAAGGGCGAGCGCAGCTCGACGTCGAAGGCGCGTGCCTCGCGCCCGCCCGCGAGCGGGCCGACGAGGGCGCAGAGGAGCGCCAAGAAAAAGACGAGGCCGCGGCCGAGCCGCGCTCTCTGTTCAAGACGGCGCGTGTCTTTCCCGGTGGATCGGATCGTGAAGGTGCCGGGCAAAGCGAAAAATCCGATCCGAATCGATCACATGATCAATGAACGTCGGACGGCTTGCCGTAGATCGGCTCGCGCCCCCGCGAACCCGGCGACGCTGCACAATCGTGCAGGGAATGAAAAGTGTCCGGCTTGCCACCGTGATTGTATCCAATCGGACCGACACAATGCCGTGCCCGGTGTGATGCAATCGACACGGTTGATCACGCAATCGTCATTTGCAGAAGGCGCCACAAAGGCCGGTCGCGAAAGGACAAAAAAAAGAACGGCCGGACCTCGCGGTCCGGCCGTCGCGCATCGGTGAACCTAGAGCATCGTCCCGAAAGGTGGTTTCCGGCTTTCGGAAAAAAGGCGATGCGGCACAAGAACATAGAGCATCGCCCTGGATCCGATATCCAGGGCGATGCTCTAGCGAAAAGCTATTCGGCGGCGGCCGCCGCCGCCCGCGGCGGCTCGCGCTCGACGGTGCGGAAGGATTCGAGTTCGGCCATGTAGCTGCGGGCCCACCAATCCACGTCCTCGCGCAGCATGCGGTCGGCCATCGGCTTCCAGCGCTCCAGGCGCTCGGCCCGCGGCATGTAGAGCGCCTGCCGAATCGCCTCCGCCACCTCGAACCGGTCGTAGGGGTTGACCAAGAGCGCCTCGGGCAGTTGCCGCGCCGCGCCCGCGAACTTCGACAGGACGAGAACGCCGGGATCCTCCTCGCTCTGCGCCACGACGTATTCCTTAGCGACGAGATTCATGCCGTCGCGCATCGGCGTGACGAGGCCGACGCGGGCCGCGCGGTAGAGGCCGGCGAGTACGGGGCGCGGATAGGCCTTGGTGACGTACTGGATCGGCGTCCAGGCCGGCTCGCCCAGCATGCCGTTGATGTCGCCGACCTTCTCGTTCACCTCGCGCGAGAGCTGCTCGTATTCCGGCACCTCGCTGCGGGATTTCGGGGTGATCTGGATGTAGACGACGTTGCCGCGCTGGTCCGGGTTCGAGGCGAAGAAGCGGTCCACCGCCTCCATGCGCTCGGGCACGCCCTTCGAGTAGTCGAGCCGGTCGACGCCGATGAGGAGCTTGCGGGTGCGCAGGCCCGCCATGGTCTCGCGCACGACCTTGTTGGAGCCGGCCTTGTCGGCGGCCTCCTTGAAGCCGGCGACATCGATGCCGATCGGGAAGGAGCGGATGCGGGTGCGCCGCCCATCGACCATCAGCGCGCCGCCGCCGAGAGGGATCGCCCGCATCGTGTCGATGAAGTTGCGCGACAGATTCTGCACGTCGGCGTCGGTCTGCAGGCCGATCAGGTCGTAATCGGCCATGGCGCGCAGCAATTCGTTGCTTGCCGGCAGAGTGTTGAACACGTCGGCTGCGGGCCACGGGATGTGGTGGAAGTAACCGATCGGGTTGGCGATGCCCTGGCCGCGCAGCTCGGAGGCCAGCGGCAGCAGGTGGTAGTCGTGGACCCAGATCAGGTCGTCGGGCTCGACCAGCTTGGCGAGCGCGCGGGCGAAGGTCTGGTTGACGCGCTGGTAGCCGGCATAGTCCGAGCGCGAGAAGGTGCCGAGGCCGATGCGGTAATGCATGATCGGCCACAGCGCCCGGTTGGCGAAGCCGGCGTAATATTCGCGGTGGTCCTGAGGCGAGAGGTCGAGGACGGCGTACTGGATCGGCCCGCGGTCGATCAGCTCCGGCTCCAGGCTCGGATTCTCGGTGATGTTGCCGCTCCAGCCGAACCAGAGCCCCTCATAGGAGGAGAATGCTTCCTTGACCGCCACGGCGAGGCCGCCCGCGGAGACCGCGTCCTTGCCCTCGGCAGGCACGGCGACACGATTCGAGACGATGATCAGACGTGCCACGAACCCGGCTCCGCTCCTCGTTGCGGCGGGCGCGAGGAACGCGCCCACCTGTAGAGTCTCAAACGTCCGTGGGAAAACGCGCGGAAGTCGTGCGCGATCCGTCGAAGCGCAGCCAAGCGCATCGTTTCTCGTCGGTCAAGCGAGGAGGGCGGTCGCCCTGCTCGCTCGAAAGGCTTTATGGGTGGCCTCAAGCGCCGGCAGCCGCGTCCGCGGCTTTGGCTGTTCGCTCCGCTCGACGCCTCGGCTTTGCCGAAGCCCACTGCGCGGGGCGCCCTTCGCGCCCGGCCATACGGCCATTCCTTCTTCGACCGTCGATTCCGAGGGGCGACCGAGGATGCCGAAGGTCCGGCTGCGAGCGAGGTCGCCTGCCGCGCCGTCGAATCTCCGGACGGCCTTCGCAGCGTCTCGCGACTGACCACGCTTGCGTCTCCTCGATCGGTTCCATGCCAGCCGCCCGCCGAAGCCTGAAGCGGAACAGGACGTTGGCAGCGGAACCCCTCAGCACGGCCATCGGTTCTCCGGCCGAATCCTTTTGCGGTCAGCCGTACCCGGCGCCGGCCGCCCTCACCGCTTCGTGCTTGCAGGAGTTGAAACCATGACCGCCTCCGCGTCACCGGACCCCGTCGACGGGGCCGACCTGAAGGACCTGCGCCACGACGTCGAGGACACCGCCCAGCTCGCCGCCGAGCGCGGCCGGGGACTGGCCGCCGCCGCCCGCAAGCAGGCCTACGCCTATGTCGATCAGCGGAAGGGGGAGGCTGCCCGCTCGGTCGGCGACATCGCCCAGTCGATCCGCGATTCCGGCCGGACCTTCGAGGACCGCCCCAACCTCCGCGCCTTCTTCGACAGTGCGGCAGAGGGGCTCGACGGTCTCGCCGGCTCGATCGAGCGGCGGGGCCTGGAGGACTACTACGCCGAGGCCGAGGCCTTCGCCCGGCGCTCGCCGGTGACGACCGCGGTCGCGACCTTCGCGGCGGGCTTCCTGCTCGCGCGCTTCATCAAGGCCTCGGGCGAGCCCGAGACGGCCTTCGACCGCGACTACCGGGCCTGAGGGATCGAGACGACCGCCATGGCTAGCCCCCCGCCCCCACCGCCACCCTCGTCCTCGATCCAGGCGCTCATCGCCGACGCCCTGCGCGAGGCGAGCGAACTCGCCGGCAAGGAGATCGCGCTCTTCCGCACCGAGATGACGAGCAACGTCCGCTCGCTGTTCGTCGGCCTCGGCATGATGGTCTTCGCCGCGGTGTTCGCGGTGACCGCGATGCTGGTGCTGATCGGCGCGCTGGTGAAGTTCGTCGCCACGCTCGTCGGCTCCGAATGGCTCGCCGCCCTCCTCGTCGGCGGCGCGATGCTGCTCGTCGCGGTGATCCTCGGCGTGCTCGGCGCCCGCGCGATGTCGCTGTCCAACCTCGCCCCGACCCGGACCTCCCGCCAGGTCCGGCAGGATGCCCGCGCTCTGACGGAAAGGGTCTCGGGATGAGCGAATCGATCTCGGATCTGGAAAAGGACATCGAGCAGCGCCGCGCCCGGCTCGACGAGACCATCGACCGCATCCAGGGTCGCCTCAACGCGTCGAGCCTCGTCGACGAGATGCTCGGCTCGGCCCGGCGCACACCCTACAGCGGCTTCTACGACGAGGCGCTGGACACGGTGCGGCGCAATCCCGTGCCGGTGCTGCTGATCGCGGCCGGCGTCGGGCTCCTGCTCAACGGCCTGCGCACCGGCCGCCAGCGGGCGAGCCGCGCGCTGGTGCCGGTGGAGACGAAGCCCGTCACGGTGACGGGCGCCGACCGCACCTACGATCCCGACGCTCCGGCCGGGAAGCCGCCGCACGACCTGCCCGGCGAGCGCCCGCAGGTCTGACCCCTTGCCCGCGCGGCGCCTCTCCCGGCGCCGCCCCGCCTGATACGGAGCTCCATCATGAACCACGATCCCGCCATCCCGCCCCGCCCGACCGAGGGCATTCCGGACGAGTCCCTGCCCGAGCGTCTTGCCGCCAAGGCCGGCATGCCCCGCACCGAGGGCGTCGAGCACAGCCTGCACGGCACCGCCGACCGCGCCACCGCCGCGGGCCGCGACGCCAACGCCCGGCTCCAGCAGGGCCTGCACGACACCACCCGCGAGGCCACCGAACAGGCCTCGAACCTGCGCGACCGCGCCGCCGACAAGGCCTCCGAGTTGCGCGATCAAGCCGCCGACAAGGCGTCCGAGCTGCGTGACCGCGCGAGCGAGACCCTGCGCTCCGCCCGCTCCCGCGCCGAAGACACCTACGAGGACGCGCGCGCCTGGGCCGAGGACCGCTACGACACCCAGCGTCAGCGCGCCGCCGACCTCGCCGACCGCGGGGCACAGCGCCTCCACCGTGGCCGGACCGCCACCGAGGACTTCATCGCCGAGAACCCGCTGCTGGTCGGCGTCGTCGGCCTCGCCGCCGGCCTGCTCCTCGGCGCGCTGCTGCCGCGCACCCGCCAGGAAGACCGCGCGCTCGGCCCCTACGCCGACGACCTGCGCGGCCAGGGTGTACGTTACGCCCGCGACCTGACCCAGCGCGGACGCAGCTTCGTCGAGACCGCCCTCGACCCGGACAACCTCGACGCCGCGGTCCAGCGCGCGACCGGCGCGACGCCGGAGCGGGACGGGCACGACGACGTGGAGCGGACGGCGCATCGGCTCTGAGGAGGGGCCCGCGGCGCCTTACGCCACACCGTCATCCCGGGGCCGCGCAGCGGAACCCGGGATCCACCCGTGATGCGGTATGCCCCGCTGAAGCCCAGCCGTCGCGGCCAGTCGTGGATTCCGGGTTCGCCTGCGGCGCCCCGGAATGACGGGCGTGTAGGATGCAGGCATGGTGGGGTGAGACGGCCGTCGCGAAAGGCGTCGCCCTCGCGGCGAAACCTATCTTCGGCTAGCCTTCCACCCCATGACCCACGACGCGCCGCGGCTGCTCGCCTGCGGGAACACGGCCTTCACCATCGAATTCGGCGCCGGGATCGATCCGGCGCTCTCGGCCCGCGTGCTGGCCCTCGACGCCGCGCTTCGGGCGCGCCCTCTGCCGGGCCTATGCGAGACGGTGCCGACCTACCGCTCGCTCACCGTCCATCTCGATCCCCTCGTCGCCGACCCGGACGATCTCGGACGCACCGTGCTGGCGCTCGCCGCCGCGCCGCTGCCGCCGCCCGCCACCGCGCGACTGTGGCGCATCCCGGTGGTCTATGGCGGCGAATTCGGGATCGATCTCGATGCGGTCTCCGCCCATCACGGTCTCGCGCCGGACGCCTTGATCGAGCGCCACGCCGCACCGGAGTACCGGGTCGCGATGATCGGCTTCCTGCCGGGCTACGCCTATCTCGAAGGGCTCGACCCCGGGCTCGCCCTCTCGCGGCGCCCGCATCCGCGCTCTGTCACGCCCGCCGGCACCATCTCCATCGGCGGGGCGCAGGCCCTGATCGCGAGCATCGCGGCCCCGAGCGGCTGGCATCTGCTCGGCCGCACGCCCTTCCAAAACTTCGTGCCGGAGCGCGATCCGGTCTTCCTGCTGCGCCCCGGCGACCGGGTGCGCTTCGTGCCGACGCCCGCGGAGCATTGGGACGCGCTCTGCGCCGCCGCCGAGGCCGGCGAGTCCGTTGCCGAACTGAGCGAGGCATGAGCGGCGTTCTCCATCTCCTGCGTCTCTCCGGCGCCGCCTCGATCCAGGACGGCGGCCGACCCGGTTTCCTGCGCGACGGACTCTCGGCTTCGGGGCCGATGGACCGGCTGGCCCATGCCGCGGCGAACATTCTCGTCGGCAATCCACCCGATGCGGCGGCGATCGAATGGGGGCTCGCGAGCGCGACCCTGCGGGCCGAGGGCGGGCCGGTGCGGCTGGCTCTCGCCGGCGCCTGCGGCCCGCTGCGTTGCGACGGCGAACCGCTCGCCGATCACCGCTCGTTCCTGCTGCGGGAGGGCGCGGAGCTGACCCTCGGGCGGCCCCGCGCAGGCGTGTTCGCCACCCTGGCGGTCGCGGGCGGGCTCGCCTTGCGCCCCGTCCTCGGCAGCGTCGCGCTCCACCGCCGCGCCGCCCTCGGTGGCCTCGACGGGCGCCCCTTACGCGAGGGCGACCGACTGCCGCTGGCCGGCCCCGTCCCCGCGGGCGAGGCCGATGTTGGCCTCGATCCCGTTCCGTTGGAGAGCGACCGGTCGATCCGCGTCGTCCTCGGGCCCCAGGACGATCTTTTCACCAGCGACGGCCTCGCGACCTTCCTGCAAAGCATCTTCACGGTCTCGGGGCAGGCCGACCGGATGGGCTACCAACTCGACGGGCCGGCCATCGCCCACGGCGCGGGGGGCTTCAACATCGTCTCGGACGCCACCGTGATGGGCTCGGTGCAGGTGTCGGGCACGGGCCGGCCCATCGTGCTGATGGCCGACCGCCAGACCACCGGCGGCTACCCGAAGATCGCCACCGTCATCTCTTCGGACATTCGCCGGATCGCGCAGCGCCGGCCGGGTGAGCCGGTGCGGTTTGAGGCCGTCGATCTCGCAACCGCGCGAACGCTCGCCCAGGTGCGGGCGGCCGCGCTCGACGCACTCCCAAAAAACCTGCGGCCCGTGGAGGGCGAGGCCGAGCGGTTGATGGCGGCCAACGTCGCGGGCGCTGCGGTGGACGCGTTTCGCGACGATTGAGCTTTTGCGTCCGTGACCGGAGCGCCCCTGCCGCGTTGTCCGCCCATGTCGCGCGAACAACCCCCAAAACCCCGCCTCGGCTTCTGCTGCACCTTCATCCCGGACCCGGACCCGGCGCATAAGACGCTCAAGGCCGCCAAGGATGCGGCCAAGCTGATGAATCTCGGCACCGTGACCATGGCCAACCTCGGGCGCCTCGGGCCGGCGGAGCGGCGCAAGAAGCTGGAGGACGTGGTGCGCCACAACCTCGCCGCCCTGGAGCGGCAGGTGACCTGGGTCGCCGCCCGACCGCCGCTGGAGCGGCTGCTGCGCATGGCGAGTTCGCTCCTGCCCGGCTTCACCCACCCGACCGCGATGCCGATCTACGCCGAAATCTCGCTGCGCGCCGTGATCGAGGCCGGGCTCGCCCGCATCGGTGAGCGGGCACGGGCGGGAGGCGTGCGCCTCAGCATGCATCCGGGCCCGTTCTGCATCATCGCCTCGCGCAATCCGAACGCACAGGTCAACGGCATCGCCGAGTTGGAGTACCACGCCGAGGTCATGGCGCTGCTGGGCTACGGCTCGGGCTGGCACCCGCACGGGGCCCACCTCAACATCCATGTCGGCGGCCGCGAGCCCGGCATCGAGGGGTTTCGCGAGAGCCTGTCGCTGCTCTCGGAGACCGCGCGCAACCTGCTGACCGTTGAGAACGACGAATCGCTGTTCGGCCTCGACGCGGTGCTCCGCCTCGGCGACCGGGTGCCGGTGGTGCTCGATCTGCACCATCATTGGGTCGAGAGCCGCGGCGAATACATCGAGCCCGACGATCCCCGCATCCAGGCCGTGATCGCCTCGTGGCGCGGCGTGCGGCCGGTCGCCCATATCAGCGTCTCGCGCGAGAGCGTGCTGACGGACCACGATCCCGGCGCCCTGCCGGATTTCGTCGGGCTCTCCGAGAAAGGCCATTCGTGGCGTGACCTCGCCGCCCACTCCGACAAAATGTGGAACGAGGCGGTCAACGCGCTGGTGGCCTGCCATCTCGCCTGGGCCGATTTCGAGATCGAGGCCAAGGGCAAGAACCAAGCGAGCGTGCCGCTCGCCGCGCAGATCGGCCGCAGCGTCGAGGCCGCGCGGGCCGCGGCTTGAGCCGCATCGGGCGTCTCGGCTACTGGCCGGACGAGATGCGCGCCCAAGGTCACCGGGCTGCGCCACCCCGTTTCCGAAAGGCCGACCATGAAGACAGCCGACTGCGACATCCTGATCCTGCCGGGCTATGCCGGCTCCGAGGAGGAGCATTGGCAGAGCCGCTGGGCCGGGCGCCTCAAGACGGCGCGGGTGGTCGAGCAGGCGGACTGGCATGACCCCGATCCGGAATCCTGGCGCGCGCGCATCGTCGAGGCGGTGGAGGCGGCCAGCCGGCCGGTGATCCTGATCGCCCACAGCCTCGGCGTCGTCGCCGCGGTCGAGGCCGCCCCCCGCTTCCCCGAGGGCGTGGTGCGCGGCGCGCTGCTGGTCGCCTTCCCGGACATCGAGGCGGGGGCGGCGCTCCCCGACAGCGTGCGCGCCTTCGCCCCCGTGCCGCGCGATCCCCTGCCCTTCCCCTCCCTGCTGGTCGCGAGCCGCACCGATCCGCACTGCACCTACGAGCGGGCGGAGGACTACGCCTATGCCTGGGGCTCGGCGCTGGTCGATGCGGGCGAGTCCGGCCACATCAACGTGGCGAGCGGGCACGGGCCCTGGCCCGAGGGCCTGATGCGCCTCGCGGGCTTCCTGAAAGGTCTGTAAGCCGGCAAATCTCTCCGAGACGGTTCGCTTGCGGGTTCGGCCGCCAGGAACATCCCCGACAGGCGCGGCGTTGGCCTGGCATATCCCGTCACACCGCGACGCCCGCACGAACGGGGCGTCGAAAGAGGAACTCCATGGCGCCGATCGAGAATCCCTCCGAAGCCCGCCAGGGCGAGAAGGGCAAGCCTGCCCTCTACGTGCTGGTCGCCAGCCTGATCCTGCTCGCCGTCGCCACCGTCGGCCTGCTGAGCTGGAACCGCGCCGAGTCGCCCGCCGACTACGCCGGCAAGAGCCAGGACTCGGCCCGCGAGATCACGACCGGCTCGGTCAACAAGTCCTCGACCTCCAACAGCGGCAACGTCCCGGCCGAGAACCCGGCCTACCCGCAGCCGTCTCAGAACAAGGCGAACTGAGCCGCGCCTCACGATGATCGGACGATGCGGGCCCTGCGGGGCCCGTTTTCGTTGGGACGGCCGTCAATCCAGCCGGCTTCCCCGTCATTGCCGTGGATGTTCAGCAATGTTCGAACGGGCGCGTCGCAGGACCGCTTCGTCGGCAAGGTCTCGTTCTTCCCGAAGAGGTCGCGCCCTGGATTGCTTCGGCTTCGCCTCGCAGTGGCGGCGGGGAGTGAAACCCAAGGTGATCGGCTGGGGAGCGAATAATCCTTCGGTCATATCGCCAGGGCGCGTGACCCGGAGGAATGTCCCATCGCCGCTGCCATACGGCTAAGGGCAAACTCTCAATTGATAGATTTAATCCCGCCGGTCAGCCCGGGAGCCATGCGCTGGCGGAATATCGGCTTTACGGCATCTGGCATACCAAATTCCAGTGTGCGGTGCGATATGAAGCTCAACGCAACGCACCAAGCACGGACCCGCCCCGATGATCGCTCTCCTCGTTCTCGCCGCCGCCATCGCCAACGTGTCGCTCGTCGTGTTCCTGGCCGAACGCTTCGGCGGTGAGGGCTCGCACGTCTCCGCTGGCGAGCTGACCAGCCTGCAGGCGACCGGCACCGCGAACACCGCCCCGGCCGCGTCCTACGCCCCGGCCAACGAGAACGTCACGGCCCCGGCGGGCGCCCGCCTCGCCGCATAATCCTTCCGAAAATCCGGTCGGCCGATCAGCCCCGCCCCCTGTGGCGGGGCTTTTCGCATGTGCGAAGAGGAACGATAGTTCAGGCGAGGCGCCAGTCGATCGGCGCCCGCCCGTTTTTTTCGAGCCATGCGTTTGCGCGCGTGAACGGACGCGATCCGGGGAAGTCGCGGGCGCGGTTCAGCGGGGAGGGGTGGCCCGAGGCGACGACGCCGTGGCGGTCGGTGTCGATCAGCGCCTCGCGGGCGCGGGCCTGGGCGCCCCAGAGCAGGAACACGGAAGGCTCCGCGCGGGCGGAGACGGCCGCCACCGCCTCGTCGGTGAGCTGCGACCAGCCGAGCCGCAGATGCGCCCCGGCCTTGCCGGCCTCGACCGTCAGGGCGGAATTGAGCAGCAGCACGCCGCGCTCGGCCCAAGGGGTGAGGTCGCCGGTCGAGAGGTCGGGCGTTTCGCCCTCCGGCGCGAGTTCGGCCAGGATCACCTTGAGCGAGGCCGGGAGGCGACGTCCGCCGACATAGGAGAAGGCGAGCCCGTTGGCATCGCCCGGCGTCGGGTAGGGGTCCTGGCCGAGGATCACCGCCTTCACCGCGGGCAGCGGCGTGAGCATCAGCGCCCGGAAGATCGCCGAGGGATCGGGCAGAACCTGCGCGCCCGCCGCCACGCGGGCGTCGATCTTCTTCGCGACCGCGTCGGCCGCGCCCTCGCGGAAGAAGGGGAGGGCGAGCCAGGGGGAGCCGCTGTCCCGAAAGGCCGCGAGGGCGGCCGCGACCGGGCCGGGGCCGGGGCCGGCCGAGGGCTCGGCGAAGAGATCGCTCTGTGTCACGGCAGAACCTTGAGGCGCGGGCCCGGCACCGCCGACAGCGGCGCGTGGGCGCGGATATAGGTCATCACCGCGTTGGCCAGGAGCTTTCCATCGGTCGCGCCGATCAGGGTGCGGCCCTTCGCCAGCATCCCGTAATCGTTGCCGCCGCGCAGCATGAAGTCGTTGGCGGCGATCCGGTAGGTCCTGCCTGCGTCGAGCGGTTCGTCGCCGACATCCACCGCGACGACGCGCCGGCCCGGTGGTGCCTTGGGGTCCAGCGTCACGGTGAGGCCCGAGACGTGCAGGAAGCGGCCCGACGAGCGACCGAGATCGCGAAAACCGTTCTCCAGGGCCTCGCGCACCGTCGCGCCGTCGATGGCCACCAGCACCACCGAGTTGCCGAAGGGCAGTTCGCTGAGAATGTCGCGCCGGGTGATCGCGGCGCCCGCCGGGTAGAGCCGATCGCCGCGGATGCCGCCGCCGTTCATCAGGCCGATCTCTGCGCCGGTGCCGGCCCGCACCGCGTCGGCGACGAGGCTGCCGAAGCTCGCTTCCCGCGTCCGGACGCTGGCGATGCGGCTGTCGAGGGGCGCCTGGGTGGTGCCGAGCACCACGTCGAGTTCCCGCGACAGGTCGCCTTCGAGATGGGCCACGAGCGCCGCGGTCTCGGGGTCGGGCGTCACCTGCGCGGTGTCGTGGACGCGGAAGGCCGCGCGCCAGCGCACCGGCCCGTCGCCCGCGGACGTGACGAACACGTCGACAGCGGTGACGTAATGGGCGTCGTGGCTCGACTCGACCAGCACCGCCTGCCCGTCGTCGCGCACCACGAGGTCGTGGTCGTGGCCCGAGAGCAGGATGTCGACGAGGCGGGCGCGCACGATCGCGTCGTCGGTGACCCGCGCGGTGTGGCACACGCCGACGATCATCTGCGCCCCGGCCGCCCGAAGTTTTTGGGCCTCAGCGGCCAGCGTCTCGATTTCGGGGCCGAAGCGGAGATTTTCGGACTGCGATTTTTCCGGCGTCGATTGCAGCGCGATGCCGACGATTCCGAGCCGGACGCCGCCGAGTTCGATCAGCGCCGAATCCTTGATCCCCGGCAGTGGCTGTCCGGCCGCGTCGCGGAGGTTGGCCGCAAAGAACGGGAAGCGCGCCTCCGCCTGCCGCTCGGCGAACACCTTGGGGCCGAAATCGAATTCGTGGTTGCCCGGCACGAAGATGTCGGGCGGTGCGAGGTTGTGCAGCGCCACGATATGGGCGCCCTTATCGAAACCCGACATCAGCGAGGGCGAGAAGCAATCGCCCGCATGCGCGTAGAGCAGCGGCACCCCGCGGGCCCGCTCGGCCTTCACAACGGCGTTGAGCCGGGCGAAGCCGCCGCGGCCCTCCGCCTCGCCCATGGCATAGATGTCGTTGACCAGAAGGAGCGTGAAGGTCGGCGTGGCGGCGAACGCCTGTCCGGTGCCGGCCGCGAGCAGGCCGGCGCCGAAACTCACACTAAGCCCCGCCACGGTGGCGCGGCGGGTGGGGCGGTGGGCCACGACCGGCGCCTCAGCGCCGGGCGAGCCCGTCCCGCACCGCCTTGGCGTTGCGCCGGAGCGCCGGCCAGATCCAGGCGCCCGAGGCGAGGAACAGCCCGGCCGACATCGGCTTCAGATCGACGGCGAGGCGCTCGGCGAGGCCGGGATTCTTCAGCGGCGCGGGCGGCGCGTCGGTCTTGCGGTAGACCACCGTGGTGTCCTCGCGCCAGTACTCGGTGTGCGGCACGAGGCCGGCGCGGCGGGCCAGCAGATCGAAGGTCTCGCGGACGTAGCCGTGGACATGGGCGAAGTGGAACCGCTCGTGCGGCGGCTTGCCGGTGGCGGCCATGTTCGGCACCGCCGCGTAGAGCACGCCGTCGGGCTTCAGCCAGCGGGCCAGCCGCTCCACCGCCTCGGCGGGGTTGCGCAGGTGCTCCAAAACGTGGTGCGTCGAGATCACGTCGAAATGCCCGGCCGGGAAGGTCTCGGGGTTCTCGGCCTCGTCCAGCACGGTGACGCCGTGATGCTCGCGGGCGTAAGCGGCGTAGTCGCGGCCCGGCTCGACGCCGGTCACGTCGCAGCCGCGCTTCTTCGCCTCGGCCAGGAACTCGCCCGACCCCGAGCCGAAGTCGAGCAGCCGCGCGCCGGGCTTGAGTTTCGGCGCCAGGAGGTCGGCGCGGAAGGTGGCCTCGCGGGCCGAGCGGTTGAGGTGATGGCGCGGCGGGCCGCCGGCGAAGGCGAGCTGGTAATCGGCCCGGTAGGCGGTGGCGTAGTACTCGGCCAGTTCATCCGGCGTCGGCATCGGGTCGGTGCGGATCAGGCCGCACTGGGTGCAGGCGATCGAGCGCAGGGTCTTCAGCCGCCGGTCGGTCTCGGCGACGGTCACGGCCTCGCGCGATCCGCACAGATTGCACGCCGTCGGCGTCCCCGCGTAGGGGTAGCCGGTGAACGGCACGAAATGCTGCAGGAAGTAGCGGGGGGACGGCATGTCGCGCTGGCCTCCGAGGCGATTTCGGGCGAAGGATTTCGCCACACTCTTCGTCGTACGTCGCGCCCCGAGACGCTCGAACCGCGATTCTTGCGAACCGAGATTCTTGGTCTTGGACGGCCGCCTGCTCTAGATCGAACGGTGGGAGCGCACAACCTGATCGCCGGGGGCCTCGAACGACGGCCCCGCGTCGAGGGAGGCGGCCACCCCGTGACCGGAAACCCGATGAACGAACGCGTCGAACCCCAGACCCTCTTGCGCGAACCGTTACGCGTCGCCCCGACCACCCTGCCGCCCGACCATCCGGCGGTGCGGACCGGCCGCGTCGGCGTGCTCCTGATGAATCTCGGCACCCCCGAGGGCACGAGCTACTGGCCGATGCGCCGGTACCTCAAGGAATTCCTGTCCGACCGCCGCGTCATCGAGGTGCCGCGTCTGATCTGGTGGCCGCTCCTCAACCTCATCATCCTGACGAAGCGCCCGAAGCCGAAGGGCCGCGACTACGACAGCATCTGGAACAAGGAGCTGGACGAGGGCCCGCTCAAGACCATCACCCGCGGTCAGTGCGAGAAGCTCCAGGCCGCGATGGGCGACACCGTGCTGGTCGATTGGGCGATGCGCTACGGCAAGCCCGAGGTGTCGGTGCGCATCCAGGCGCTGCTGGACGAGGGCTGCGACCGCATCCTGCTGGTGCCGCTCTATCCGCAATACGCGGCGGCGACCTCGGCCACCGCCTGCGACCAGGCGTTCAAGGCCCTGATGCAGATGCGCTGGCAGCCGTCTGTCCGCGTCTCGCCGCCCTACCACGACGATCCGGTCTATATCCAAGCCATGGCGGACTCGATCCGCGAGGGACTGCAAAAACTCGATTTCGAGCCGGAGGTGATCCTCACCTCGTTCCACGGCGTGCCCAAGAGCTACCTGCTCAAGGGCGACCCCTACCATTGCCAGTGCCTCAAGACCGGCCGCCTGATCCGAGAGGCGATGGGTTATTCGCCCGAGCGCATGCGGGTGACGTTCCAGTCGCGCTTCGGCAACGAGGAATGGCTCAAGCCCTATACCGACGAGACCGTGCAGGCGCTGGCCAAATCTGGCGTCAAGCGCATGGCGATCGTGGCGCCGGGCTTCACCGCCGACTGCCTGGAGACGCTGGAGGAACTCGACGGCGAGAACCGCCACTATTTCGAGGAGAACGGCGGCGAGCACTACGCCTTCATCCCCTGCCTCAACGATTCCGCCCTCGGCATGCGCGTGATCGAGCACGTGGTGCGGCGGGAATTGCAGGGATGGCTCTGATCCGGTGACGCCGTGCTCCGGCCTCGTCGCGATCCTGCCCTGCCGGGACCTCGACGTGTCGGAGCGCTTCTATGCCCGCCTCGGCTTCACCCGCGATCCCGGTCAGGCGGCGTGGCAGGACGGCTACCGCATGCTGAGCCGGCCCGACGGGGCCCGCCTGCATCTGCGGCAGGCGGAGGACGGCGGGGTCGTGCCGGAGCGCAATCCCTTCGGTCTCTACCTGTACGCCGAGGACGTGGAAGCGCTGGCCGCTGCCTTCGCGGGTGAGATCATCGGCACCGACGGACCGGCGGCGACGGGATGGGGGATGCTCGAATTCGCCCTGTCCGATCCCGATGGCGCCCTGGTGCGCGTCGGCCAACCGCTTCGGGCGTGAGCCCCGCACGCTGCGGGGCATGCCACACAAGCGCCCATCCCCCGCCCTGACTTCGCCTTGCACACCCCCGGAGCCCATGCTAGGCGACAGCCGCGCCGTGGGGAGACCCTTCTAGGGCCTTCCGTGCCCGGCGCCATTCCAATCCCCACGGTCTTGCAGCCTTCGCCGTCACGGGCGGACGCGGGCTGAAAGAGAGCGGCGGGCAAAGGACAAGAGAGAGCGACGGGTGGCGCAGAACGGTTCCGAGGGTCCCCTGGTGTCAGGCGTTGCCGGTCGCTACGCATTGGCCCTGTACGAGCTGGCCCGCGACGAGCGGCAGGTCGACGAGGTCGCCAAGAACCTCGACGCGTTCGACGCGCTCTACCGGGAGAGCGCGGACCTCCGCCGCCTCGTGAAGAGCCCGGCCTTCTCCGCCGAGCAGCAGACGGCCGCGATCAGTGCCCTGCTCGCCAAGGCCGGCATCGAGGGGCTCGCCGCCAGCTTCATCAAGCTCTCGGCGGCCAACCGCCGCCTGTTCGCCCTGCCGGACATGATCCGCGCCTTCCGCACGAAGGTGCGCGAGGCCAAGGGCATCGTGCGCGCCGAGGTCCGCGTGGCGGAGAAGCCGTCCGACGCGATCATCGAAGAGATCAAGACCTCGCTGCGCGACGTCGCCAAGGCCGAGGTCGAGATCGACCTCCACGTCGATCCCTCCCTCATCGGCGGCATCGTCGTGAAGATGGGGTCACGCATGGTCGACGCCTCGCTGCGGACCAAGCTCAACAACATCCGCCTCGCCATGCGGGAAGCCCGCTGAGGCCTGACGCCTCGCGACCGACCGTACCCGACGAAACAGACACCCGACCTTAAAGAGGCCCGACGATGGACATCCGCGCCGCCGAGATCTCCGCGATCCTGAAAGAGCAGATCAAGAACTTCGGCGAGGAGGCCGAGGTCACGGAAGTCGGGCAGGTGCTCGCGGTCGGCGACGGCATCGCCCGCGTCTACGGCCTCGACAACGTCCAGGCCGGCGAGATGGTCGAGTTCGAGTCGGGCGTGCGCGGCATGGCCCTCAACCTCGAACAGGACAATGTCGGCGTCGTGATCTTCGGCTCCGACCGCGAGATCAAGGAAGGCCAGACCGTCAAGCGCACCGGCGCCATCGTGGACGTGCCGGTCGGCAAGGGCCTGCTCGGCCGCGTGGTCGACGGCCTCGGCAACCCGATCGACGGCAAGGGTCCGATCCAGACGACCGAGCGCCGCCGCGTCGACGTCAAGGCCCCGGGCATCATCCCGCGCAAGTCCGTGCACGAGCCGATGGCCACCGGCCTCAAGGCGATCGACGCCCTCATCCCGGTCGGCCGCGGCCAGCGCGAGCTGATCATCGGCGACCGCCAGACCGGCAAGACCGCGATCGCGCTCGACACCATCCTCAACCAGAAGTCGGCTCATGCCGGTTCGGACGAGAGCGCCAAGCTCTACTGCGTCTACGTCGCCATTGGCCAGAAGCGCTCGACGGTGGCCCAGTTCGTGAAGGTGCTGGAAGACCAGGGCGCGATGGAATACTCCATCGTCGTCGCCGCCACGGCTTCCGACGCCGCGCCGATGCAGTTCATCGCGCCGTTCTCCGGCTGCGCCATGGGCGAGTATTTCCGCGACAACGGCATGCATGCCGTGATCGTGTACGACGATCTGTCGAAGCAGGCCGTCGCCTACCGCCAGATGTCGCTGCTGCTGCGCCGCCCGCCGGGCCGCGAGGCGTATCCGGGCGACGTGTTCTACCTCCATTCGCGCCTGCTCGAGCGCGCCGCCAAGATGGGTGACGCCGCCGGCAAGGGCTCGCTCACCGCGCTCCCGGTCATCGAGACCCAGGCCAACGACGTGTCGGCCTACATCCCGACCAACGTGATCTCGATCACCGACGGCCAGATCTTCCTCGAGACCGACCTGTTCTACCAGGGCATCCGCCCGGCGGTGAACGTCGGCCTCTCGGTGTCGCGGGTGGGCTCCTCGGCCCAGACCAAGGCGATGAAGAAGGTCGCCGGCAAGATCAAGGGCGAGCTCGCCCAGTACCGCGAGATGGCCGCCTTCGCGCAGTTCGGCTCCGACCTCGACGCCTCGACCCAGCGCCTGCTGAACCGCGGCTCGCGCCTCACCGAGCTCCTGAAGCAGCCGCAATTCTCGCCGCTGAAGATGGAAGAGCAGGTCGCGGTGATCTACGCCGGCGTCAACGGCTACCTCGACAAGCTGCCGCTCAACAAGGTCCGCACCTTCGAGGAGCAGCTGCTCGGCACGCTCCGCTCGAAGCACGCCGACCTGCTGACCACGATCCGCGACTCCAAGGACCTGTCCGACGAGAGCGCGAACAAGCTCAAGGGTGTCGTCGAAAGCATCTCCAAGTCGCTCGAAGGCTAAGCCTCTCGAACGATCCGATCCCTTCCGCGTCAGGAAGGGATCGGGGACGGCGGCTGAAAGCCCTCGTCCCGAACGACCCTCTCCGGCTCCTCCCCCCGTCGGGGAGGAGAGGCCCTCCCGAACGGACCCGGACGCCCCTCGATGGCCAGCTTGAAGGACCTGCGCAACCGCATCACCTCGGTGAAGGCGACGCAGAAGATCACCAAGGCGATGCAGATGGTCGCCGCCGCCAAGCTGCGGCGCGCCCAGAACGCCGCCGAGAACGGGCGTCCCTACGCCGAGAAGATGTCGAACGTGCTCGCCAACCTCGCGGGCAACCTCGTCGGCGGCGTCGATGCCCCGCGCCTGCTCTCGGGCACGGGCCAGGACCGCGTCCACCTGCTCGTGGTCTGCACCGGCGACCGTGGCCTGTGCGGCGCCTTCAACTCCTCGATCGTGCGGCTCGCCCGCGAGCACGTCCGCAAGCTGGAGGCCGAGGGCAAGACGGTCAAGATCATGACCGTCGGCAAGAAGGGCCTCGACATCCTGCGCCGCCAGTATCGCGACCGGATCGTCGAGAGCATGGACATCCGCGGCACCAAGCCGGTGGATTACGACTTCGCCTCGCAGATCGCCGACAAGATCGTCGCCCGCTTCAACGCCGGCGAGTTCGACGTGGCAACTTTGTTCTACTCCGAGTTCCGCTCGGTGATCTCGCAGATCCCGACCGCCCAGCGCCTGATCCCGGCCGAACTGCCGACCACCGACGGCTCGACCACCACCGGCGCCGGCTCCGACGCCGCCATGGAGTTCGAGCCCTCCGAGGAGGCGATCCTCGAGACGCTGCTGCCCAAGAACCTGACCGTCCAGGTCTACCGCGCGCTCCTGGAGAACGCCGCCTCCGAGCAGGGCGCGCGCATGAGCGCCATGGATTCCGCGACCCGCAACGCGGGCGAGATGATCAAGAAGCAGACGCTGATCTACAACCGCACGCGTCAGGCCATGATCACCAAGGAACTCATCGAAATCATCTCGGGCGCGGAAGCGCTCTGATCCACAAACACGCGCCCGCACGCATTCGAAGGACAGGCATCATGGCCAACACCGCCGCCCCCACCGCCGCCGGCTCGACCAACGCCAAGGGCAAGATCACCCAGGTCATCGGCCCCGTGGTCGACGTGCAGTTCGAGGGTCACCTGCCGGAGATCCTGAACGCGCTCGAGACCAAGAACCAGGGCAATCGCCTCGTGCTCGAAGTGGCCCAGCAGCTCGGCGAGAACACCGTCCGCTGCATCGCCATGGACACCTCCGAGGGTCTGGTCCGCGGCCAGGAGGTCTCCGACACCGGTGCGCCGATCCGGGTGCCGGTCGGCCACAACACGCTCGGCCGCATCATGAACGTCATCGGCGAGCCGATCGACGAGGCCGGCCCGATCCAGTCGGACAGCCTGCGCGCCATCCACCAGCCCGCTCCGCCCTACACCGACCAGTCGACCGAGTCGCAGATCCTCGTCACCGGCATCAAGGTGGTGGACCTGCTCGCCCCCTACGCCAAGGGCGGCAAGATCGGCCTGTTCGGCGGCGCGGGCGTCGGCAAGACCGTGCTGATCATGGAGCTGATCAACAACATCGCCAAGGTGCATAGTGGTTATTCGGTTTTTGCGGGCGTGGGTGAGCGTACCCGCGAGGGCAACGATCTCTACCACGAGATGATCGAGTCCAACGTCAACAAGAACCCCAAGGAGAACGGCGGCTCGGCCGAAGGCTCCAAGTGCGCGCTGGTCTACGGCCAGATGAACGAGTCGCCCGGCGCCCGCTCGCGCGTGGCGCTCACCGGCCTGACCATCGCCGAAGAGTTCCGCGACCAGGGCCAGGACGTGCTGTTCTTCGTCGACAACATCTTCCGCTTCACGCAGGCCGGTTCCGAGGTCTCGGCGCTGCTCGGCCGCATCCCGTCGGCGGTGGGCTACCAGCCGACGCTCTCCACCGACATGGGCGCCCTGCAGGAGCGCATCACCACCACGACCAAGGGCTCGATCACCTCGGTGCAGGCGATCTACGTGCCGGCGGACGACCTGACCGACCCGGCCCCCGCCGCCTCCTTCGCCCACTTGGACGCGACCACGACGCTCTCGCGCTCGATCGCCGAGAAGGGCATCTACCCGGCCGTCGATCCGCTCGACTCGACCTCGCGCATGCTGTCGCCCGCGATCCTTGGCGAGGAGCATTACGACGTGGCCCGCAAGGTCCAGCAGACGCTGCAGCGCTACAAGTCGCTCCAGGACATCATCGCCATCCTCGGGATGGACGAGCTGTCCGAAGAGGACAAGCTGACGGTGGCCCGCGCCCGCAAGATCGAGCGCTTCTTCTCGCAGCCGTTCTCGGTGGCCGAGATCTTCACCGGCTCGCCGGGCATCCAGGTGCCGCTGGAAGACACCATCAAGGGCTTCAAGGGCCTGGTCGAAGGCAAGTACGACGACCTGCCTGAGGCGGCGTTCTACATGGTCGGCACCATCGAGGACGCCCAGGAGAAGGCCAAGAAGCTCGCGGCCGCGTAAGCCGACGACGCTTCCACCCGGCGCGCGGGAGAGACATCGCGCGCCGCCCCTCCTCTCGCGGACACCTGACGCATGGCCACCTTCCAGTTCGATTTCGTCGGCCCCGAGCGGACGCTGTATTCCGGTCAGGTCGAGGCGGTACAGTTGCCCGGCTCCGAGGGCGAGATGACCGTGCTGCCGGGCCACGCGCCGGTCATCACCTCGCTCAAGGTCGGGGTGATCACGGTCACCGAGCAGGCCGGCTCCGGCAAGCGCATCTACGTGCAGGGCGGCTTCGCCGATATCGGCCCCAAGGCCGTGACGGTGTTGGCCGAGCGCGCCGCGCCGATCGAGGAGATCAGCCCGGCCACGATCGATGGGGAGATCGAGGCGGCCGAGATGGCCCGCGACGCGACCCAGGACCCGGCCAAGCGCGAAGAGCTCAACAGCCAGATCGTCCAGCTGCGCGAAGCCCGCCACACGCTCAGCCTCTGAGTTTTTTCGTTTTTTTGGGAAGGGCGTCGGGCAACCGGCGCCCTTTTTCGTTTCAGGGCTCATGGTTCATCAGCCTGAACGCCCCTCGGGTTGTACGCTCCATCGCCCGCGCATCCCCTCGCCCCGCACGCGGGGAGAGGGTCGCGACGACCTTGTCGTCGGCGCGGCGAGGCGGCAGCCGGAGGTGAGGGGGCGATTCAGGACGAGCCTATGCGTCGAGTCCCCCTGACCATCGCTCTGCTTCCTGCAGGGACGACAAGGTCCCTACAGGCCTCTCCCCGCGTGCGGGGAGAGGGGAACTCCGCGGCTCGCGAATTGGCTAATTCGTGACAGGGGTGCTTGCTTTGGTGACCGCAAGCGCGTGGCCGAGCAACCGATCCTTCACCGCCGCATCGCTCGGGCAGCCCTCGGCGAGCCACAGGGCCCGGGCGGCGCGAAGAGCCTGTCCCACACCCGGACCCGGCGGCACGCCGCGGGCCACGAGATCGGCGCCGGTCAGCGGAAGCACCGGGCGCGTGCCCGCCTGCGCCATCCGATCCACCGTAGCCCTGGCTTCGTTCATCACCTGCGGGCGCGGTTCGCTGTCGAGGATGCGCAGCACCGTCTGCACCGGCGCGGCGCCGTGATCGGCCACGAGCGCCGGCACGTCCGCCGCGTCGAGGGCCGGGCGGCCGTGCAGAGGCGCGAGCAGGTCGGCGTAGGCGGTGAGACCGGCATGCTCGGCCTTGGACAGGCGCAAGGTCTCCTGCAGCCGGTCGGCATCCTCGCGGGTCAGCACGCAGAGCGCACCGAGCCGCACGATCGCCTCTGCCTCCGCGGCCGACTCCGCGCGGGCGAGGCGGCCGAGTTCGGCGACGCCGCCGGTGATGCGCGCGAGCAGGCCGGTCTCGCTCAAGGTCGCGACGGCTTCCACCGCGCGGGGCGCCAGCAGCAGCTTCAAGAACTCCGCCCGCACGCGCTCGCGCGAGAGCCGAGAAAGGCCGTCGCGGGCCGCGACGGCCGCCGCGAGCCCCTCCGGATCCGGGTCGCCCCGTCCATAGCGGGCGTGAAATCGGAAGAAGCGCAGAACGCGTAAAAAGTCCTCACGGATGCGGGTCGCGGCCTCGCCGATGAAGCGCACGCGGTCCCCGGCGAGGTCGGCCACGCCGCCGGTCGTATCGTGGAGTCTGCCGTCGGCTCCGAGCGAGAGCGCATTGATGGTGAAGTCGCGCCGCTCGGCATCCCGCGAGAAGTCGCGGCCGAAGCGGACGACGGCGTGGCGCCCGTCGGTCTCGACATCCTCGCGCAGCGTCGTGACCTCGTGCGGCGCGCCGTCCACCACGAGGGTGACGGTGCCGTGCTCGATGCCCGTCGGCACCGCCTTGAGGCCGGCAGCGCGGGCCCGCGCGATCACGGCCTGGGGCAGGAGCGTGGTGGCGAGATCGACGTCGCTGGCGGTGCGCCCGAGCAGCGCGTCGCGCACGCAGCCGCCGACGAGGCGGGTCTCCTCGCCGGGTGCGTCGAGGGCATCGAGGCAGGCGCGCACGCCCGGCCGCGCCAGCAGCCGCGCCGGGCCCTCGGGATCGAGGCCAAGGGGCAATGGGGTCGTTGGCAGTTGGGTCACTGGAAATGGCCCGGCACCAAGCGCCCGTTCTCGTAGCGCGGCGGCACGTAGCCCTCGGCGTGGCGCTCGCCCGTCAGCCCGGTCATCACCAGCGAGACCACCACGACGAACATCCCGGCGAGCACGAGCCGGGTCCATTGCGGCTTCCACTCGGCATGGTCGAGCGGCGAGCGGCGGGCGAGCAGCAGCCAGCCGGCGAAGAGGATGAAGGGCAGTGAGAACAGGGCGATCTGTTCGAGGACGAGACGCAGCATTTTTGGGGGTTTTCGCGGGGCTGAGTTTTCAGGCGTAGAGGCGCTGGTAGAGGTTATGCACGATCCCCGCCGTGACGCCCCAGATCAGGTGCTCCCCGTGCGGGATGGCGTAGAAGTAACGCGTCCGGCCCTGCCACGCCCGCGAGCGGACGAGATGCCGCGCCGGGTCCATCAGGACATGCAGCGGCACCTCGAAGGCGAGGTCCACCTCGTCGCGGTTGAGGGTGAGGACGGCGTCCGCGGCCACGAGGCCGACCACCGGCACCACGAGGAAGCCGGTCGCCGAGAGGTAGGGATCGAGATAGCCGAGCGGGCGCACGGCGTCGGCCGCCAATCCGATCTCCTCGCGGGCCTCGCGGAGCGCCGTGTCGATGGGCGAGCCGTCGCCGGGATCGACCTTGCCGCCGGGGAAGGCGATCTGGCCCGAATGGTCGCGCAGGTGCGCCGCACGCCGCGTCAGCAGCACGCTCATGCCGGCGTCGCGCTCGATCACCGGCACCAGCACCGCGGCGTCGCGGTGGGGCGCGGCGGGCGCGACGGCCGGGCCGCCGGGATCGAGATCGTGGTCGCCGCGCGGGTTCGCGAGCGGCCCGCCGGGGCCGGGCGGCACGCGCGACAAGCCGACCTCGGCCCGCGCCAGGAAGCCGGGGCCGCGGAAGTCTGCGGGATTGGTTGGCTCCACTCCGGTCGGCGGCACGGTCGCGGGGTCGGCCGCCTCGTCGGGCAGCTTCATGCGGCTTCCCCGGCCGGGGCGATGCGGTGGAAGGCGCCCCCGGCCCACAGTCCGAGCCAGCTCTCGCCGTCGATGCTCCGCTCCTCGGCGAGTTCGACGAGATCGTAGGTGAGCGCCCGGCTCACCAGCGCCGTCAGCCCGCCGCGCACGCGCACATAAGGTTTGAGCCCGTCCGCCCCGTCCTCGAACCGCAGGGGGTGCTCGGCATCGACGGACACGAGGTCGTCGACGTTGGTGCGCAACGCGATGCGGCGCCCCTCGCCCGCGCCCTCCACCGCCATCTCGACCGCGGTGAAATGCGCGTCCTCGACCGCGATCCGCACCTTCTCGACCGGCGTCACCAGCACGGTCGAGCCGTCGGGCTCTTTGCGCAGGATCGAGGCGAACAGCCTCACGAGCTTCGGCCGCCGGATCGGCGAGCCGTTGTGGAACCACGTCCCATCGGCCGCGATGCGGATGTCGATCTCGCCGCAATGCTCGGGGTTCCAGCGCTCGACCGGCGGTGGCCCGCGCTTCGGCAGGTCGCCGAGGGCGGCGCTCAGGCGGGCGAGGGCGGGATCGGAAGAGTCGTCCATGGGACCGATCGGTGCGAAGCGGGCCGCGACGTGGCCCGGACGGCAACGCGGGACCTGCGCGGCTGTTGCGCCGACCCGCTCTCCGCATCATAGCGCGGCCGGCCGCCCCGTCGAAACCGGAAGGGCGCCCTGGATTCCACGCCGACGACGCTTCGGGCTTCCGTTTCTCAGCGGATTCGATGCGCGCCGCCACGAGCGTCTCGGCCGCGTCGAGAAGCCTCGCATCCGAAACCGCATCGACCATGCGGCGCGACTCGCGCGCCCGTTCCGGATAGAGCGCCTCCATCGCGCCCCGTCAGCGGGCGCTGTCCTCGGCCATCGGCAGCCGCGCCGACGCCAGCGGTCGCTCCAGTGCCAGGCTGGCTTGCTCGGGTAGGCGCGCGATCACGCCGAGATAGGCGAGGCCGGCCGCATCCGGATGCCGCCGCTTGCTCTCCCAGTTCCTGAGCGTATCGACATCCAGGGCATAGCGAAGCGCGAACTGGTCCTGGGTGAGGCCGAGGCGTTCGCGCAGGGCACGAACGTCGATCTCGGGTCGGTCCAGCCGGAACCCGGAGCAGCCGGCCGCCGTCAGCTCGTCGGCGAGTGCGGCCTCGTCCTCCACGAGGGGAAGGCGCACGACGACGCGTCCCCTGTCGAGCATCTCTTCGGTGACGCGCTTGGCCTTCAGCAGCGTGAGGCCCCGCTTAGCCAGGGCCAGCGCCAGCGGGACCGTCAGAATCTCCGCCGGCTCCCAGCTCGGGCTCAGCGACAGGGTCAGGGGTGAACCTGAGACGACCCGGGACACGTCCCGGATTGGCCCCAGACGTCCGAGCCGCTCCTTCAACGACGATCTCATCGTAGCCCGTCTCCTTGAGAGCCCATTGGGCAAGCTGGCGCAGCTTGGAGCGGCCCAGGGTGTTCTTCCCGCCCTCGGAGTGGATGTGCAGCCTGGAAAGCCGCAAACCTCCACCGTCCGTTTCCTCCACTTCGGCCATCAGGTGCACGACGCCGTCCGGGGTGACGATCCGGACAGTCACGACATTGTCGCCCGAGACGCCGTCCTCCCTGAATTCGAAGGTGACTGCGCCCGGATCCCAAGTCATTCTTATCTGCCATTGGCGCAGTCGTTTCAAGGGAGGCGGAGACCCGCCAAGGTGCCCTTACGCGCCGGGCTTCTTCTTCAGCACCTTCCAGATGCCGGTGACGGCGACGAGCGCCCGTCCGCCGCTCGTCAGCGTGCCGCGCACGAACACCAGCGACGAGGTCTGCCGCACGATTTCCGGCGTCACCTCGATCAGGTCGCCGATCTTGGTCGCGTCCACGAACTGGCTCGACATCTCGACGGTGACGCAAGGGGCGTCGTCGGCGGCCTCGCGCACGACGATGCTGAGCGCCCGGTCGGCGAAGGTGAGCAGCGCGCCGCCGTGGACGATGCCGACCAGATTGCCGTGGCGCTCGTCCGTCTGGAACGCGAAGTCGCGCCGCCCCTCGACCGTACGGTGATGGACCGGGCCGATATGGGCGATGAAGCCCGGATCGGTGAAGGCCTCCCAGCCGGCGGGAAACGCCGCTTGTTCCGCGTCGGTCATGTGGGGTCGTCTCCGCGCCAAAAGTCCGAACGGGCCGACCACGGATGCATGATGTCGCGGGCGGCCTGCCCTCGAGTCCTGGCCGGCCCATATAGCGCTCATCCGCCGCGCGGCAGCGCCGCGCTTGCGTTCGGTGCGCGTTCGGCGCCAGACTTACACTTAATCCTGGGCGCCCGATGGTTCGCCGCCCGGCATCCGGAGATTCGACCGCATGGCACAGGGCGCCGGTTCGGCCAGCACGACGAACCTCGACGACGGGATCGTCGCCACCGCCGAGACCTGCCTGTCCGCGATCCACGAGGCGCGGGAGGCGATCCATGGGGTCATCTTCGGCCAGGAAAGAATCGTCGATCTCGCCCTCGTCACCATCCTGGCGGGCGGCCACGGCCTGCTCGTCGGCCTCCCGGGCCTCGCCAAGACCAAGCTGGTCGAGACGCTCGGCACCGTGCTCGGGCTCGACGCCCGGCGGGTGCAGTTCACCCCCGACCTGATGCCCTCGGACATCCTCGGCACCGAGATTCTGGACGAGGACGCCGAGCGCCGTCGCTCGTTCCGCTTCGTGAAGGGCCCGGTCTTCACGCAATTGCTGATGGCCGACGAGATCAACCGCGCGAGCCCGCGCACGCAATCGGCCCTGCTCCAGGCGATGCAGGAGCATTTCGTCTCGGTGGCCGGCGAGCGCCACGACCTGCCGCGGCCCTTCCATGTGCTGGCGACCCAGAACCCGATCGAGCAGGAGGGCACCTATCCGCTGCCCGAGGCGCAGCTCGACCGCTTCCTCCTCCAGATCGATGTCGGCTATCCCGACCGCGCTGCCGAGCGCCGCATCCTGATCGAGACGACCGGCGTCGAGGACGCGCGGGCCAAGACCGTGATGACCACCGAGCAGCTTCTCACCGCTCAGCGCCTCGTGCGCCGCCTGCCGGTGGGCGAGGCGGTGGTCGATGCCATCCTCGATCTCGTGCGCTCGGCGCGCCCCGAGGGCGGCGATCCGTCGGTGGGCAAGAAGCTGCAATGGGGCCCCGGCCCCCGCGCCAGCCAGGCGCTGACGCTGGCGGTCCGTGCCCGCGCCCTGATCGAGGGCCGCGTCGCCCCCTCCGTCGCCGACGTGAAGGCGCTGGCCGAGCCGGTGCTCAAGCACCGCATGGCGGTGACCTTCGCGGCGCGCGCCGACGGCGAGAGCGTGACCGGCCTGATCGGCCAGCTCGCCGCCAAGCTCTGACGGGGCCGACCCGCATGGCCTCCACCCGGCTCGTCGAGGCCGACAGCCGCCGCCCCGGGCGGCCCGAGACCGGCGGCGCCCTCGACCTCGCCGGGCGGATGCCGCGGCTCGTGCTCGAATCGCGTCGCGTCTCCGGCACGCTGGCGCACGGCCTGCACGGACGCCGCCGGGCTGGACCGGGCGAGAGCTTCTGGCAGTTTAGGCCCTTCGTGAACGGCGAGGCCGCGGCGCGCATCGACTGGCGCCGCTCGGCCCGCGACGACCGGCTCTACGTGCGCGAGCGCGAGTGGGAAGCCGCCCACAACATCTGGCTCTGGATCGACCGCTCCGCCTCCATGGGCTTCGCCTCCGATCTCGCCCAGACCTCGAAGGTCGAGCGCGCTCTCGTGCTAGGGCTGGCGCTCGCCGACACCTTCGTCGACGGCGGCGAGCGGGTCGGGCTGTTGGGCCTCACCCGCTCGAGCGCCGCCCGCGGCGTGGTCGAGACACTGGCCCAATCCCTCGTCAACGACCGCGCCGGGTTGACCCAGGACCTGCCCCCGCCCGCGAGCCCCGGCCGCTTCGACGAGACGGTGCTGATTAGCGACTTCCTTACCCCGCTCGATGCAGTGCGCGCTTCGGTGCAGGCGGTCTCGGCCCGCGGCACCCACGGCCATCTCGTGATGGTGGTCGATCCGGTGGAGGAAACCTTCCCCTTCACCGGCCAAGCCGTGCTGCACGACCCCGAAGGCAACACCAGCCTCGACATCGGCGAGGCCGGCGCCTGGGGCGAGGCCTATCGCCAGCGCATCGCTGCCCATCGCGAGGGGCTCGCCGAGATCGCCCGGCAGCGGGGCTGGACGCTCACCATCCACCGCACCGACCGGCCCGCGACCGAGGCGGCGCTCCGCGTCCTCACCCTGGTCGCCGCCGCGCGCGGGCTCGGCTGAAAGGCAAAGCGTGTTCGGGATTCCCCTCACCTTCGCCGCCCCGCTGGCGCTGGCCGCCCTCGTGGCGCTGCCCGCGCTCTGGATCCTGCTGCGGGTCACGCCGCCGCGCCCGCGCCGCATCAGCTTCCCGCCCCTGGCGCTGATGGCCGACATCCTGCCCAAGCGCGAGACCCCGGCCCGCACGCCGCCCTGGCTCCTGATTCTTCGGATTCTCGCCGCCGCCTGCCTGATCCTCGCGGTGGCCGGTCCGGTCTGGAACCCGTCCGGCATCGGCGCCGCCTCGGGCCGCAGCCCGCTGCTGCTGATCCTCGACAACGGCTTCACCGCCGCCCACGACTGGCGCGACCGCCTGCGCGCTGCCACCGACGAGGTCGAGGCCGCCGCCCGCGACGGGCGCCCGGTCGCCCTGATGGCGAGCGCGGAGGCGCCGGCCCCGTTCGAGGCGCGGCCCCCCGCCGCCGCCCTGGAGCGGCTCCGCGCGATCAAGCCGCGCCCGCACCTCGCCGACCGTGGCGCCCATCTGGCCTCGATCGGCACCTTCCTGGAGCGCACGCACGGCGCCTCCATCGTCTGGATCGCCGACGGCGTGCGCGGTGCGGGCGAGGCGGACTTTTCCAAGGAGCTCGGCGAACTCGCCGCCCGCCACGGCAGCGCCGTCACCCTGCTCAAGGCCGACCGTCCGCCGGCGCTCGCCCTCGAAGGCTCGCCGCAGCAGCCCGGCGAAAAACTCGCCGCGCAGGTTTTGCGCGCCGCCCCCAACGGCCGCGACGCCGGCCTTGTGCGGGCGCTCGACCCAAAAGGCCTGCCGTTGGCCGAAAGCCGCTTCACCCTGGAGCCGGAGGCCCGCGAGGCGACGGTCACCTTCGATCTGCCGGTGGAACTGCGCAACGCCATCGCGCGCCTCGAAATTGAAGGCGAGGGCTCGGCCGGGGCCGTGGTGCTGATGGACGAGCGCGGCCGGCGCCGCCGCGTCGGCCTCGTCTTCGGCGGCACCCTCGATCAGGCCCAGCCGCTGCTGGCGCCGACCTACTACCTTGCCAAGGCGCTCTCGCCCTTCGCCGACGTGCAGCAGCCCCGCGGCGGGCAGGGCACGGCGGAGGCCATCGGGCAGATGTTCGACAATCAGGTCTCGGTGCTGGCTCTGGCCGATGTCGGTGCGCTCGACGAGCGCACGCTCGCCCGCGTGGAAAAATTCGTGGACGAGGGCGGCCTGCTGCTGCGCTTCGCCGGCCCGCGCTTGGCGGCCGGCAACGATCCGCTCGTGCCAGTGCGCCTGCGCCGGGGCGGAAGGTCGCTGGGCGGCACGCTCTCCTGGGACCGGCCGAAGACGCTGGCCGCGTTCGCCCCCGAGAGCCCGTTCGCCGGCCTCGTGCCCCCCGCCGACATCGGCATCCGCCGCCAGATCCTGGCCGAGCCCGACGGCGACCTGCCGGGCAAGACCTGGGCGGCGCTGCAGGACGGCACGCCGATCGTCACGGCGCAGAAGCGGGGCCAGGGGCTGATGGTGCTGTTCCACGTCACCGCCGACACCACGTGGTCGAACCTGCCGCTGTCGGGCCTGTTCGTGGACATGCTGCGCCGGGTCGTCGGGCTCGCCGGCCCCTCCGCCAAGCCCGTCGAGGGCGACGGTCGGCAGGCCAAGGCGGCTTTGCTCGCCCCGCGCCTGACGCTCGACGGCTTCGGTGCGCTGGGCTCGCCGCCCGCCAGCGCCACCGCGGTCCCGGCCGATTTCGCCGACCGCGCCGGCCCCGAGCATCCGCCGGGCTTCTACGGCGCGGCCGAGGGCGGCATCGCGGTCAACGCGCTCCGCCCCGGCGACCGGCTCGAACCGCTCGACATCGCCGCGCTCTCCGGCGCCCGGATCGGCTCGCTTGCCGGCGCCGAGACGGTGGACCTGCGCGCCACCCTGTTCACGCTGGCGCTGCTGCTGCTCGCCCTCGACACCCTGGCCGGCCTCTGGCTCGGTGGTTTTCTGCGCGGTCCCAGCCGCCTCTCGCGCGGGCGCGCCGCACCAGCTTCCCTCGTCCTCGCCGCCATCCTGGGCGCCGGACTCCTGGCGGTGCCTCCGCCTGCCTTCGCGCAGGTGCCCGCCGCCAACCGGCCGAACGGCACCGAATCCGCCCTCAACACCCGCCTCGCCTACGTCGTGACCGGCGATGCCGCCATCGACACCGCGAGCCGGGCCGGGCTCACCGGCCTGACCCAGATGCTCGCCGCCCGCACCGCCCTGGAACCGGGGGAGCCCGCCGGCCTCGACCCCGAAAAGGACGAGCTGGCCTTCTACCCCCTGATCTACTGGCCCATTGTCGCCGGGCGCGCGCAACCGAGCGAAGCGGCGATCCGCAAGATCGACGCCTTCATGAGGAACGGCGGCACCGTGGTGTTCGACACCCGCGACGCCCAGACCGCCCGCGCCGGCGGCCCGCCGACGCCGGAGACCGCCTATCTCCGCAAGATGCTGGCGACCCTGGAGGTGCCGGAACTGGAACCGGTGCCGCCCGACCACGTGCTGACGAAGGCATTCTACCTCGTTGATTCCTTCCCCGGCCGCTACGGCAACGGCCAGACCTGGGTCGAGACGATTCCCCCCGCGGCCGAGGGCGGCGAGCGCCGCCCGGCACGCGCGGGCGACGGCGTCACCCCGCTCATCATCACCGGCAACGATCTGGCCGCCGCCTGGGCGGTAGGCCGCAACGGTGAGCCGCTCTACCCGGTCAACGGCGACCAGCGGCAGCGCGAGATGGCGTTCCGGGGCGGCATCAACATCGTGATCTACACGCTGACCGGGAATTACAAGGCCGATCAGGTCCACGTGCCGGCGCTGCTGGAGCGGCTGGGACAGTGAGGGCCGCGCGGTTTCCGAGGGTTATCCCCTCTCCCCGCACGCGGGGAGAGGGCCGCGACGACCTCGTCGTCGGCGCGGCGAGGCGGCAGCCGAAGGTGAGGGGGCGCTTCAGGATGAGCCTCTTCCGGAAGCATCCCCTCACCCTCGCTTCGGCTTCGCCTCCGCTTCCTGCCTGCACGACAAGGTGCAAGCAGGCCTCTCCCCGCCCGGCGGGGAGAGGGATTTTCGTGCTTCATCCTGAAGGCCTCGCCCGATGCTGAGCCTCAGCTTCACCCCCCTCGTGCCCTGGCCGGTGCTCGCCGGCTTCGGCGTGCTCGCGGCCGTGCTTGTGGTGGTCGCGATCCTCGCCCGCGGGCGCACCGCGCTCCTGCGGGCGATCGCGCTCGCCCTGGTGATCGCCGCGCTCGCCAACCCCTCGCTCGTGCGCGAGGACCGCGACCCGGTGAAGGACGTGGCCGCCATCGTCGTGGACCGCTCCGGCTCGCAGACGCTGGGCGAGCGCCCGGCCATGACCGACGCGGTGAAGGCCGAACTGGAGCGCCGCTTCGGCTCGCTCACCAACATCGAGCCGCGCTTCATCGAGGTCGGCGACGCGCAGGGCGGCGAGGGTGACGACGGCACCAAGCTGTTCACCGCCCTGACCCAGGCACTCGCCGACGTGCCCGCCGAGCGCGTCGCGGGCGTCGTCATGCTCACCGACGGCGTGGTCCACGACATCCCGGCCTCGCTGGAGACTTTGGGGTTCAAGGCGCCGCTGCACGTCCTCGTCACCGGCCGCCCGGATGAGCGCGACCGCCAGATCAAGATGCTGGAGGCCCCCCGCTTCGGCATTGTCGGCAAGGACGTGACCATCCGCGCCGAGGTGATGGAGCGCGGCGGCACCGGCACCGCGGTCGTCAGCGTGCGCCGCGACGGGGAGGAGATCGACCGGCAGAGCATCGCGACCGGCACGCCGTTCTCGCTGACGACGCATATCGAGCATGGCGGCCCGAACGTGGTCGAGATCGAGGTCGAGCCGCTGCTGGGCGAGCTGACCACGGTCAACAACCGCGCGGTGCTCCCCATCGAGGGCATCCGCGAGAAGCTGCGTGTGCTGCTGGTCTCGGGCGAGCCGCACCAGGGCGAGCGCACGTGGCGCAACCTGCTGAAGTCGGACGCCAGCGTCGATCTCGTCCACTTCACGATTCTCAGGCCGCCGGAGAAGCAGGACGGCACGCCGATCTCCGAACTCTCGCTGATCGCCTTCCCGACCCGCGAGCTGTTCGTCCAGAAGATCAAGGACTTCGACCTGATCATCTTCGACCGCTACGCCAACCAGAGCGTGCTGCCGTCGGCCTATTTCGACAACATCGTCCGCTACGTCCGCGAGGGCGGCGCGCTGCTGATCGCCGCCGGGCCGGAATTCGCCGGGCCGGCGAGCCTCGCCCGCACGCGGTTGTCGGTGGTGCTGCCGGGCGACCCGTCGATGAAGGTGGTCGAGCAGCCGTACAAGGCCGCGCTCACCGATACCGGCCAGCGCCATCCGGTCACCCGCGCGCTGCCCGGTTCGGAATCGAACCCGCCGGCCTGGGGCGACTGGCTGCGCATCGTCTCGGCCCAGACCCGCGCGGGCGTCCAGCCGATCCTATCGGGCGCCAACGGCTTGCCGCTGCTGGCCCTGTCGCGGGAGGACAGGGGCCGCGTCGCCCTGATGCTTTCGGATCAGGCCTGGCTCTGGGCCCGCGGCTACCAGCAGGGCGGCCCGTATCTCGACTTGCTGCGGCGCCTCGCCCACTGGCTGATGAAGGAGCCGGCCCTCGAAGAGGAGGCGTTGCGCGCCCAAACGACGGGCCGGGGGCGCGAAGTGCACGTCGAGCGCCAGACCATGGCCGAGGAGACCGGCCCCGTCACGGTCACCGGCCCGACCGGAAAGGAGCGCACGCTCACCCTGTCGAAGACCGAGCCCGGCCTGTTCAGCGCCACTTTCGAAGCCGAGAGCCTCGGCCTGCATACGCTGCGTTCAGGGACTCTCGTCGCCTTCGTCAGCGTCGGCCCGGCCAACCCGCGCGAACTCGCCGACGTGTTCAGCGACACCGACCGCCTCAAGGGCGTGGCCGAGTCCTCCGGCGGCACCATCCGCCGCGTGGCGGCCGCGGGCGGCGGCCTCGACGTGCCGCGCCTCCAGATCACCCGTGGCGGGCGCCTCGGCGGCGCCGACTGGATCGGCTTCCGCCCAAGCGACAGCGCCACGATCCGCGGCGTCGAGGTCTATCCGTTGGGCATCGGCCTGTGGGCGCTCGCGGCGCTGGCGGCGGCGGTGCTGGCGATGTGGTTGGTGGAGGGCCGGCGCGGGCGGGCGGCGTAGGGCGACTTTTTCACCCTTCCCACCCAACCCCCTCATCCTGAGGTGCGGAGCGAAGCGCAGCCTCGAAGGAGGGCTCCAGGGATCGCGCGATACACTGAAGCCCTCCTTCGAGGCCCGCTCACGCGGGCACCTCAGGATGAGGGTGAGGGTTGGAAAGGCGCGGGTGGCCGTCGTTCCGTTCTCGATCCCCGTTCCGAGATCGACGGGCCCATGTCTCCCGAAAGCCAACCTCCCGGCATATCGGGCAATTATCCGTGACCGGGAGTGACATGGGATGCGCTAACCTGTGTAAATCCGGCCGCATGACCGATCGACCCCCCTTCCTGGCCGGCGGCGGCGAGGCCGCCCGCATGATCGCCGAGCGCGATTGGACGGGGCATCCGCTCGGCCCCCCGCAGACGTGGCCGGACTCGCTGCGCACGGCGCTGAGCCTCGTGCTCAACTCGCCCGAGAGCATGATCCTGGCCTGGGGGCCGGAGCTGCATTTCTTCTTCAACGACACCTACTTCCCGCTGCTCGGCCCCCGTCTGCCGTGGGCGATGGGCGAGCGTTTCGACAAGGTTTGGGCCGACGGCTGGGAGCAGGCCAAGCCCATCATCGACGAGGCCTTCGCCGGCAAGAGCCGCCGGTTCGAGGACCTGCCATGGAAGCTTGCCACCGACCGGGGCGAGGCCGACACGTGGTGGTCGTTCTCGTATTCGCGGGTGCTCGACGGCGAGGGCCGCATCGCCGGCCTGTTCATCTTCACCAACGAGACGACCAAGCGCGTGCAGGCCGAGACGCGTCAGCAGGAGGTCGAGGCCGAGTTGCGGGCCGAGCGCGACCGGGCGCAGGGCGTGCTCGCCAATATGGGCGACGCCTTCTCGCTGCTCGACCGCGACTTCCGCATCCTCGACGTCAACGCCGAGGCGATGCGCCTGGAGACGCGCCCGCGCGAGGCGATCGTCGGCGGCATCCAGTGGGAGGTCTATCCCGGCACCGATCCGGCCTTCGACGAGGCGATCCGGCGCGCCATGGCCGAGCGCGTGCCGGTGACGCTGGAGCACCGCTACACGTGGCCGGACGGGCGCACCGCCTGGATCGACATGCGCGGCTACCCCGTGCCCGAGGGACTCGCCCTGTTCTACCGGGACGTGACCGCCCGGCGGGAAGACGCCGAGCGCCTGCGCAGCAGCGAGACCCTGCTCGCCGCGACCCTCGACGCGCTCCCCGTCGGCGTCATCCTGGCCGACGCCCAAGGAAAGATCCTGCGCGACAACGCCGCCAACCGGGCGCTGTGGGGCATCCCGCCCGAGACCGGGAGCTGGGAGCAGTACGGCGACTGGGTCGGCTACTGGCCCGAGACCGGGCAGCGGCTGCGGGCCGAGGAATGGGGGCTGGCCCGCGCGCTCCTGCACGGCGAGACCGTGCAGGGCGAGTTGATCGAGATCGAGCCGTTCGACGGGACCGAGCGGCGCCAGTTCCTCAACAACGCGGCACCGATCCGGGATGCGGCCGGCGCGATCGTCGGCGGCGTGGCGGCGGAGCTCGACGTGACCGAGCGCATCGCCGTCGAGCGGCGCTTGCGGGAGAGCGAGGCGCTCGCCCGCGAGCACGCCGAGCGGGTCCAGCTAGCGCTGGCCGCGGGCGCGATCATCGGCACGTGGTTCTGGGACGTGACCGCCGACCGCTTCACCGTGGACGAGGCCTTCGCCCGCGCCTTCGGCCTCGATCCGGCGCTCGGCCGGGTGGGTCTCAGCCTGGGGCAGGTGGTCGAGACGGTCCATCCCGACGACCAGGCGGAGCTCGCGCGGGCGATCGAGGGGGCCATCGCCCGCGGCGGGGCCTACGCCCACCAGTACCGGGTGCGGCGCGCCGACGGGCGCTATTACTGGATCGAGGCCAACGGCCGGGTCGAGCACGGAACCGACGGTGGGCCGATCCGCTTCCCCGGCGTGCTCATCGACGTCGAGGAGCGCCGGGCCGTCGAGGCCGAGCGCGATCGCGCGAGCGCGCTGGCCCGCGAGAAGGCGGTCGAGTTCGAGACGCTGGCCGACAACATCCCGGTCCTGTGCTGGATGGCGCGGGCCGACGGGCACATCTACTGGTACAACCGGCGCTGGTACGAGTATTCGGGTACCGATTTCGAGGCGATGCAGGGCTGGGGCTGGGAGGCCCTGCACGACCCTGCCGTGCTTCCCGCCGTGGCGGCGCGCTGGGGGCATTCGCTGGCCACCGGCGAGCGCTTCGAGATGATCTTCCCGCTGAAAGGAGCGGACGGCGTCTTCTGGCCGTTCCTGACCCGCATCGTGCCGATCCGCGACGAGGCCGGCGCGGTGGTGCGCTGGTTCGGCACCAATGTCGACATCGCCGAGCAGCGTGCGGCGCAGGACGCGTTGCGGGAACTGAACGAGACCCTGGAGGAGCAGGTCGCGACCCGCACCCGCGCCCTGATGCAGACCGAGGAGGCTTTGCGCCAGTCGCAGAAGATGGAGGCGGTGGGCCAGCTCACCGGCGGCATCGCCCACGACTTCAACAACCTTCTGGCCGGCATCTCCGGCTCGCTCGAACTGATGCAGACGCGCATCAGCCAGGGCCGGCTCAAGGACGTCGATCGCTACATGGGCGCGGCGCAGGGCGCCGCGAAGCGCGCCGCCGCGCTGACGCATCGCCTGCTCGCCTTCTCCCGCCGCCAGACGCTCGACCCCAAGCCCACGGACGTGAACCGCCTCGTCTTCGGCCTGGAGGAGCTGATCCGGCGCACGGTGGGGCCGACGGTGACCATCGAGGTCGTCGGCGCGGCAGGCCTCTGGCCGGCCCTGGTCGATCCGCCGCAGCTCGAGAACGCGCTGCTGAACCTCTGCATCAACGCCCGCGACGCCATGCCGGAGGGCGGGCGCATCACCATCGAGACCGCCAACAAGTGGCTCGACCCGGCCGCCGCCCGCACCCACGACATGCCGCCCGGCCCCTACCTGTCGCTCTGCGTCACCGACACCGGCACCGGCATGAGCCCGGACGTGATCGCCAAGGCCTTCGACCCGTTCTTCACGACGAAGCCCACCGGCCAGGGCACGGGGCTGGGGCTGTCGATGATCTACGGCTTCGCCAAGCAGTCGGGCGGGCAGGTGCGGATCTATTCCGAACTCGGCCAGGGCACGACCATGTGTCTCTACCTGCCGCGCCATCACGGCGCGGCGACCGAGCCCGATGCGTCCGGCCCCCTGGTCGATGCGCCCCGCGCCGAGCAGGGCGAGACGGTGCTCGTGGTCGACGACGAGCCCACGGTGCGGATGCTGGTGACGGAAGTGCTGGAAGACCTCGGCTACACCGCGATCGAGGCGGCCGACAGCGTCTCCGGCCTCAAGGTGCTGCAATCCGATGTGCGGATCGACCTGCTCATCACCGATGTCGGTCTGCCCGGCGGCATGAACGGCCGCCAGATGGCCGATGCGGGCCGGGTCTCGCGGCCCGACCTGAAAATCCTGTTCATCACCGGCTACGCCGAGAACGCGGCGGTCGGCAACGGCCATCTGGAGCCCGGCATGGCGGTGCTGACCAAGCCCTTCGTGGTCGAGACGCTGGGCCTGCGGATCCGGGAGATGATCGCGCGGGGGTAACGGGTCAGGGGATGACCCGTTCGGCCCGGAGCCGCTCGAACAGCGCGAAAAACGCCTCGTCCGTCGCCTGATAGTCGAGGAAGCCAAGACGGCGGCTCTTGCTCATGTCGGTCACCACCTCGATCGGCCGGCCGAGATCGGCGTCGGTGTGCCAAGCGGAAGCGAGACGGTTCAGGTCCGGCTCGACCAGACCGTGCCGGGTCGCGATCTCCGCCCAGAGCGGGGCGGCCCCCGCCATCTGCGCCTCCAGGGGATTGGACTCCCCGTCGAAGGGCGCGGGCTCGACGCCGAACCACGCGGCGATCCGGCCCCACATCCAGCTCCAGCGGAAGACGTCGCCGTTGACGACGTTGAAGGCCTCGTTGCGGGCCGCCGAACTGGTGGCGGCCCAGGCGAGGTGCCGGGCGAGCAGCCGCGCGTCGGTCATGTCGGTGAGCCCGTTCCACTGCGCCGCCGAGCCGGGAAAGCGGAACGGCCGTCCGGTCTCGCGGCACAGCATGGCGTAGGTGGCCAATGTCACGCCCATGTTCATGGCGTTGCCGAGCGCATAGCCGATGATGGTGTGCGGGCGATGCACGCTCCAGCCGAACCCGTCCCGCCCGGCGGCGGCAAACACCTCGTCCTCCTGCGCGTAGTAGAAGTTCTCGACGTCGAGCCGGCCCTGCTCCTCGCGGAACGGGGTTTCCGGCAGCGTCCCCTGCCCGTAGGCCTCGAACGGCCCGAGATAGTGCTTGAGGCCGGTCACCAGCGCGACGTGGCGCACGCTCCCTGCCGGCCGGACCGCGTCGAGCAGGTTGCGCACCATCGCGGCGTTGACCCGGATGTTCTCGGCCTCGGTCTCCTGGCGCAGCCACGTGGTGATGAAGACATGGCTCGGCCTCAGCCCTTCGAGCGCGGCCCGAAGACTCTCCGGATCGAGCAGGTCGGCCGCCACCGGCGCGACGCCGTCGATGTCGTGCGGCGGGCGCCGGGCGAGGCCGTGGACCGACCAGCCCGCGGCAACGAGATGACGGGCGAGGTTGTTGCCGACGATGCCGCTGACGCCGGCGATCAGTGCCGTTCCGCTCATGATGCTCTCCATGCCGACCGGCACGAGAGCTAATCACCCGAGGGCGCATCCGCCAGGACGTCGGGCCATGTTCGGTGCGCTGTCCCGATCGATGGCTCGAAGCCAAGTCGCCGGCCTGCTATGATAGGGGGCATGGCGAAGATCCGTCTGACATCGTCCCCGAACCGACCTGCGAAGCCAGCGCTGGCCGCGGTGAAGCTCGTGCGCGACGCGCAGACGGGCGCGACCGTGACCGTGAAGGGGTTCGGAGCGCTCAAAGGCAGCGATCTCGAACTCGGGAAGGGGATCGACCTGCTGAAGCCGATCGCCGAGCAGGCGTTCGCTGAACGGCGCGGCGAACGGACAGACGCGTAGCCGTTGGCGGGCGTCCTTCTCGATACCCATGCCCTCTACTGGCTCGTCGGAGGCGCGGAGCCGCTCACCGAGACGGCTTTGTTCGCCATCGGTGAAAGTCAGGCGGTGGGCCAGCTCTATGTGTCTCCGATCACGGCATGGGAATTGTCGATCGCGGCACAGAAGCCGCCGCACCGTGACCCTCCGCACCTGGATGGCGGCGTGTCGGACTGGTTTCGTGCGGCCGTCCGCGCGACATCCGCCAGAATTGTACCGATCCGGCAGACCATCGCGATCGAGGCGGCGCAGGTGCCGGTCGCGACTGGGCACAGGGACCCCGGTGACTGTTTCCTGATCGCGACGGCCCGCGTGCGGAAGGTCCCGATTGTCACGCGCGACGCGATCCTGTGCCGCTTGGCGGCGGAGAAATATCTCGAGGTGATCGTCTGCTGAGCTGTGGGAGCGCCGCTCCTACGCCAGCACCCCCATCCGCCGCCCCACCCACAGCGTCCCCGCCGCCCCGGCGAACATGGCCACGCCAAAAACCCAGCCGGAGACCGCGCCGGCCATGATGCCCGACAGCAGCGTGCCGACGCTGCACCCCAACCCCGTCATCGCGCCCCAGCCCAGCAGCAGGCCGCCGGTGAGGCCGCGCACCACCTGTCCCGATGTCGGCAGGGCAGGACGGAACTGGCCGGCCACCAGCGCGGCAGCGAAGGACGCGAGCACGAGGCCGCCGACGAACAGGCCGTTGGGCGTGAGCAGGGCGTCGCGCACGGCGGTGGCGCAGCCGCGGAAGGTGTCGAGGCCCTCCAGCCGCTCCGGAAGCAGCCCAAAGGAACCCGCCGCCTGCCGCGCGCGTCCGCCGATCTCGGCGGTGACGCCGAGCGGGCCGACCCGGAGATAGCTGAGCGTGCCGATGGCGCCGACTGCGAGCCCGCCGATCCAGACCGGCCAGCGCGCCACGAACACGGCGTGCAGCGGATCGGACCGTGCGGCCGGCTCCGGTGTGGGCAGGCGGCGCAGCAGCGGCCAGGCCAGCGCCGCGAGGAGCGCCAGCGACAGCGCGAGGGTGCCGGCATAGCCGAGATGCCTCGGCAGCCACAGAACCGGGGCGTCCGAGATGCTGGCGAGGTAGAGCGGGTTCCACGTCAGGAAGCCGAGCACGAAGCCGAGTGCGGTGCCGACGAGCGCGAACGGCGCCGTCGGCGAGCCCTCGCCGAGGCGGTAGAGATGGGCGCTGATGCAGGAGCCCGACAGCGCCATGCCGGTCCCGAAGGCGAGCCCTGCCAGCACCAGCACCGGCCCCACGGGGCCGATATGCGCGTCGGGGGCCAGCCGCGTGCCCGACGGATCGGGCATCCAGGCGCCGAGCACAACCGCGTAGCCGGCGATTCCGGCCGCGAGTGCGGCCAGGATGCCGAGCATCCCGCGCGGATCGCCGAGCACGAGGAAGTCGCGCCACTGGCAGGAAAAGCAGAAGCGGCTGCGCTGGAGCACGAGGCCGAACAGCGCGCCGAAGACGAGCGAGAGGGCGAGCCGGGTGCCGCCCGTCTCGCCCGAGAGCCGCCACGCCGCCGTCGCGAGCCCGGCGGCGACGAGGGCGGCGATGGCTACCCGCAGGGCGAGGCCGCGGGAGGCCGCGATCGGGGACGGTCCGGCCAGGACCGGGACGAGGCCGGCCCGGGCGAGGCGCCGGGCCGGCTTGGCGGCGAAGCTGACGGAGCCGACCGGCTCCGCCAGACCGTCGGGAGACGTCACTTTCCGCTCCGGGTCACTTGCCGCTCCGGCTCACTTGCCGCCCCAGACCGTGCCGGCGAGGTTGACCACCGGCACGCCGACGGCGTTGCCGTATTCGGTCCACGAGCCATCGTAGTTGCGGGCGTCGTAGCCGAGGATGCGGCTCAGCACGAACCACGAATGGCTGGAGCGCTCGCCGATGCGGCAGGAGGTGATGATCGGCTTGGAGCCGTCGATCCCGGCCGCCGCGTAGAGCGCCTTCAGCTCCTCCTTGGACTTCAGGGTGCCGTCCGGGTTCACCGCCTTGGCCCAGGGGATGTTGACCGAGCCGGGGATGTGGCCGGCGCGGATCGCCAATTCCTGGATGCCGGCGGGCGCGATGATCTTGCCGCTGAACTCGTCGGGCGAGCGGATGTCGAGGATCTGCTCGTCGCGCTCCTTCTTCGCCACCGCCAGCACGTCGGCGAAGCGGGCGCGGAGCTTCCCCGAGGGCGCCTGCGCCGTGAAGGTCGAGGCCGGCACGTCCGCCGTGCGGGTGTCGAGCGGGCGCTTCTCGGCCTCCCACTTCTTGCGCCCGCCGTCGAGCAGCTTGACATTGTCGGTCAGGCCGTACTGGGCGAACACCCAGGCGCCCCAGGCGGCGAACCAGTTGTTGTTGTCGCCGTAGAGCACGATTGTGGTGTCGCGATCGACGCCGAGGCGGCGCGCCAGCGCCGTGAACTTTTCGGGGCCGGCGATGTCGCGGCTCACCGTCTCGACGAGGTCGGTGTGCCACGAAACGTTCTGCGCGTTCGGGATGTGGCCGCGCTCGAACACGCCCGGCTCGACGCTGACCTCGACGATCCGGATCTTCTTGGAGTCGAGGTTCTTTTCCAGCCACTCGGTCGAGACCAGCGGGCTCTCCTTGGTCGAGCCCTCCTTGACGGGTTGGGCCGCCGGCTCCTGTGCGGCGGCCGGGGCCACGGGCAGGAGGACGGCCGCGGCGACGGCGAACAGGAAGGCGGATGGGCGCAGCACGGGATTGGCTCCGGACAAGGCGGCAGCGATTGCCCGGAGCGGCGGCGCGCCGCCCCGTCGGGGTCTCGCTTCGAGGGAAATTGGGCAGATCCGGCGTCGTCCCGGCCTACTCGAGACATTCGCTCCGCTTGCGGAGCTTTTCTCGGAGGAGGCCGGTAGAGACCGGACCGCGCCTCAATCTCGCCGCCGCACGGGCGTCGGGTCAACGGAATAATCCTCCGTTGTTCAGGGGCTTAGGCGAGGGTGCTTCTCCCGCCGGTCACGCTTTTACGGAGGATTATCTTGAGAGGCCGGACGTGGCGGGCCTCAACCTGTGATCCGCCCGAAAAACCCCGCGATGGCCCGCGCCGCCGCATCCGGCCGCTCCCGGTGCGGGAAATGCCCGGCACCCTCGAACGGGGCGAGGTCGAGGTTCGAAAAGGTTTCGCCGAGGCGGTCGGTCCAGGCGTAGGGGAAGAGTGGGTCCTGCGTGCCCCAGCGGATACCGGTCGGCACCGTGATCGGCGGCAGGTCGGGCGCCTCGCCCTTCAGCATCGCGAGCCGGCCCGCCTGCTGGCTGAGATACCAGTCGAAGCCACCCTGCAGGTTGCCCGGCGCCAGGAAGTTGTCGGTGAAGACCTCCAGCACGTCGTCGAAGGCGTGCGGGTCGCCGCCGGCCCAGTGGCGCAGGAAGTGGCCGATATAGGCGCGGCAGGATTCCCGCGTGGCGCCGACCACGGGTGCCGCGAAGGGCTGGAGATGGAACGACTGGTACCAGATCTCGGCCAGCATCTCCGGCTGGGCCAGCCGCGGTCCGATGCCGGGATAGGGGCAATCGAAGAAGAACAGGCCGGTGAGCCGCTCCGGCACTGTCCGCCCGAGCACCTGCCCGACATAGGCCCCGACATCGTGGGCGACGATCCCCGCCCGCTCGATCCCGAGCGCGTCGAGCATTCCCAAAATGTCGGCGGCGTGCACCTCCGGGCCGGCCCGGTCCGAGGGGCCGGAATCGGGTTTCTCGCTCGCGCCGAATCCGCGCAGGTCGGGGGCGATCAGGCTGAATTCCTTGGACAGCCGCGTCATGACCGGCTCCCAGGTCAGCCAGAATTCCGGCCAGCCGTGCAGCAGCACCAGCGGCGGCCCCTCGCCGGTACGGGCCACATGCAGCCGCACGCCGTTGGCGCGCACGTCCTCGTGTCGGATCTCCACCGTCGTCCGTCTCCTCGCGCTTCGAGACGGGGCAACGCGGCAGGGCGGCGTCCGCGTTCCGGATGCGCCGGGGACACGGTGGGGACATCTCTGCCGACGGTAGCTTGACCGGGCAAGCTCAGCTGTTTCAATGCGCGGCCCCGCCCTCCGGCCGGGGACGAGGCGCGCGAGGCGGCAGATGGCGACGACGGTTCGGTGGTTCGCTCTCCCGCTCGCTCTGGGCTTCGGCCTCACGGCCTCCGGCTGCACGGGCTTCGCCTATATCTCCAAGACCTACGTCTCCCAGGTGCCGCAGGTCGTCACCATCGGCTGCAACGAGCCTTACGAGATCTACGACAACCGCCAGAAGCGCCGGGTGCTGGTGGTCTCGAACGCCCTGCGCGAGGTGACGGGCTGCGACGTCGGCCGCCTCGGCGAGGGCCGCCCGCCCGCCGAGACCCGCGCCGCCCGCTTCCGCACGGCCGCCCGCACCTATCTCGACGAGACCGTGCGCGAGGATTGCACGATCACCGGCGAGACCGTGTTCAGCGACCTCCAGACGGAGTTCGTCTATGCCTGCGACGCGCCGATCGAGCCCCGCGGCACCCAGGTGCCCCGCCTGCCGGGCCGCCGCGTCCAGCGCTGACATTTTTTCGAGCATCGGCCCGAAAGGTGGTGGCCGGATTTCGGAAAAAGCCGATGCGGCACGAGAATCTAGGATTCGGCCGGGCCGACGAAGGTCCGCTCGGTCGCATCGCCCGCCGCCGCCAGCAGCGCCCGCGCGAAGGCCCGCGCCTCGGCCCGCTGCAGGCTCAGGATCGCGGTGACCGGGCGTCCGCCGAGATCGGGCAGGCCGAGTTCGAGCCGCACGCCCTCGCCCTCGGCGGTCGCCGACAGGCTCCAGCCGCGCTGATCCGCAGAGGGGGGCTTGTTGTTGGACTCGCTCATCGGGACGAATCTTCTTCGAAGCGCTTTCCGACCAAGGGGATGTCGGTTCGGTGAAAGACGGCGCGTGAGAACGGAGGCCTAGAGCCGTCTCCGACCCGATGCAATCGGACCACGTGCGGCTTCGGCCTCCCGCCCTTCAGATGGTCGGTCCGCGCCGCCCGGACCAGGGGGCCGGGCAGGGCCGCGGGCGGTGCGATTGACGGGGACGGCGGGGGATGATGTCTCACGCCGCGACCCCGTCCGCGGGGCAAAACGTTTTCACGAGAGAGCAGGGACGACCTACCATGTCCGAGATCTGGTTCCGCACCGGCGAGGCGACCGTGCTCGCCGCCGAGGGGCAATACACCGACGCGATGCCGGAGGTGCTGATCGGCTCCGTCCGTGGCCCCGTGGGGCAGGCCTTCGCCGGCATGCTCGGCCAGGTCCAGGGCCACACACGCATGTTCGTGGTGCGCGACCTCAACCAGCTGGTCCGCCCCTCCACGATCATGACCACCAAGGTCACGATCCACACCGCCGAATACGCCGAACTGCTCGGCGGCGTGGTGCAGGCCGCCACCGGCGACGCCATCGTGGACTGCGTGATCGAGGGCATCCTGCCCAAGGACGGCCTCGACGAGCTGTGCATGATCATCACGATCTGGCTCGACGAGCGCTGCGGCAGCCACGAGGACATCGACCGCAAGGACCTCTACCGCACCAACTACGAAGCCACGAAGCTCGCCATCGGCCGCGCCATGCGCGGCGAGCCGACGATCGACGAGCTGATCGCCAACCGCAAGACGGTGAAGCACTACGCGCTCGACGGCATCATCGAGTATTGATTCTTTGGCTGTTTGGGGCGCGGCTGAGGCCGCGTCCCATGGCTCCATGGAGTCGGAGAAGCGACGGCCTATCGGTCCCGCTGCCCTCCGGGCGCGCGATGAGCGGTCAACTGCGGTTGATCCGAATGGCGCAACGCTCGATCCACGGCCGCGGCAGGACGTTGACTGCGGTGTCCGGCCGCAAGACGTAGAACCCCATCTCGCGGTAGCTCCAGGCATAGGCCGTGCAGTCTTTGAGCGCTGCCGTGTGCAGAAAAAACTGCGTGTCCGCGGGCGCGTTGCGGATCGAGAGGAACAAGTGTTGTTCTTTGATCTCGTCTGCTCCAAGCGCCGCGAGCGCTCGGGATTTCATCACTTCCGCGGCCCCGCCCACGATCACGGTCGGTACGAGCACGGCGAGGATCACGAAGATCGACGGCCGTTGGACGCGGGTAAATGTGTTCCTGAACGGTTTTGCGAAGACGAGGGCTGACGCCGCGATGCAGAGGCCCGCGATCACCCGCCAGCACGGAATGCCGAGCCGATCCGACCAGATCGTTGCCAGCAGGATCGGCTGCATCGGATTGCCGAACAGCACCGTCGTCAACGCGCCGTAGGCAAGGGTCGCGAGGAGAAACCTCATCGGATGGTCTATAAGTCTTCGTGGGCCGCACCTGTCGGAAACACGACGAAGACTCCTCAGAACTCGATCCCCTCCTGCGCCTTCACCCCCGCGGAAAAATGGTGCTTCACGCTGCCCATCTCGGTGACGAGGTCGGCGGCCTCGATCAGGGCCGGCTTGGCGTTGCGGCCGGTGACGACGACGTGGAGGTCGGGCCGGCGGGCCTGCAACTCGGCGACGACCGCGTCGAGGTCGAGATAGTCGTAGCGCAGGGCGATGTTCAGCTCGTCGAGGACGAGGAGGCGGATGCTCGCGTCCGCCATCAGGGCGCGGGCCTGCTCCCAGGCGTTGCGGCAGGCGGCGATGTCGCGGGCCTTGTCCTGGGTCTCCCAGGTGAAGCCCTCGCCCAACGCGTGCCATGCGATCCGGTCGCCGAACGTCTTGAGCGCGCGGGCCTCGCCGGTGTCCCAGGCGCCCTTGATGAACTGCACCACGCCGACCCGGTGGCCGCGCCCGAGCATCCGCAGCACGAGGCCCAGCGCTGCGGTCGTCTTCCCCTTGCCGGGGCCGGTGTTCACGATGAGCAGGCCCTTCTCGATCTTCTTCGAGGCGACCTCGGCGTCCTGCACCGCCTTGCGCTTGGCCATCTTTTCGCGGTGGCGGTCGTCGTCGCTGACTGTCGAGGTCATGGGCGGTTTCCCGGATTCTCGGCGGAGGGTTTTACGGTGAGCGGCAGGCCGGCGACGGTGAGGACCACGCGGTCGGCCTCGCGCGCCAGCCGCTGGTGCAGGCGCCCGGCCGCATCGCGGAAGCGGCGGGCCAGCGCGTTGTCCGGCACGATGCCGAGCCCGACCTCGTTGGCGACCAACACCAGCGGGCCGGGCGCCGCCGCGCAGGCGCGAGCCAGGGCCTCGGTCGCGGCGTCGAGATCGGCGTCCGTGAGCAGCAGGTTGGTCACCCACAGCGTCAGGCAATCGACCAGGGTCGGCCCGGTCGAGACCGCGACCGCCTCGGGCAAAGCCGTCGGCACGTCGAGCGTTCGCCAATCGGCCGAGCGCCGCGCCCGGTGCTCGTGGATGCGCGCGCGCATCTCGTCGTCCCAGGCCTGCGCGGTGGCCAGATACAGCCAGGGGGACGGGCAGGCCTCGATCAGCCGCTCGGCGTAGGCGCTCTTGCCGGAGCGGGCGCCGCCGAGCACCAGCGTCATCCGGTCGGGAGGGCGGGCATCCATGGACGTCGGTTTGCACCGGAGGCAAGCGTTCACGCAATGGCGCTTTGCAAGGCGGCCCGGCGCGCGTTAGAAGCGGGGGATAGGACGGTGCCCCGGCAACGGGGTGAAAAGGGAATGCGGTGAGGGGAAGCCCGAAACCGCAGCTGCCCCCGCAACTGTGAGCGGCGAGTTCCTGCCGAGAGCCACCGGGGCGACCTGGGAAGGCGGCAGGCACGATATCAACCGCGAGCCAGGAGACCTGCCGTCCGGCGTGAAACAAGTTTCCTCGAACGCCGCCGGTGGGGCGGCCGGAGCCCGTGACCCGATGACGACCGCCACCCTTCAGACCTCCGCCGCCCGCTCCGGCGAGGGCGCCCGCGCCCTGCTCGTCGCCGCCTTCCTTGGCCTCGGCCTCGTCTTCGTGGCGGGCTTCGCCCCGGCGAGCGTGCTGCACAACGCGGCGCACGATTTCCGCCACGCGCAGAACTTCCCCTGCCACTGATCGCTTTCCGACGCCTGAAAGCGGTTCCATGATCGTCCGGTTGCTGTCGGCGGCGCTCGTCGCCGGCTTCCTCGCGTCCGTCGTCGCGACGGGCCTCCAACTCGCCTTGACCTCGCCCCTGATCCTCCAGGCCGAGACCTTCGAGGGCGGACACTCGCACGCGCATGCGCCGGTCTCGCTCACGCCCGCCTCCCTGATTGTGAAGGCGCATGCCCACAGCCACGGCGAGGCCGGCTCCGAGGCTGAGAAGTCCGACGAATGGCAGCCCGCGGAGGGCTTCCAGCGCATGGCCTTCACCGGGCTGGCCACGCTGATCGGCGGCGTCGGCTACGCCCTGCTCCTCGCCGCGGTGATGCTGGCGCTCCGCCGCGAGCCGACGCCGCGCAGCGGGCTGACGGTCGGCGTCGCCAGCTTCCTCGCGGTGGCGCTGGCCCCGGCCATCGGCCTGCCGCCGGAATTGCCCGGCATGGGCGCCGCGCCGCTGGTCCTGCGCCAGACGTGGTGGGTGATGACGGTCGCGGCGACCGGGATCGGCCTCTACCTCATCGCGGTGCGGCGGGTGCCGATCACGATCCTCGGCGGCCTCGTCCTCATCGTCGCCCCGCATCTCGCAGGCGCGCCGCAATCGATCGACACAGTGAGTTCGCAGGTGCCGCCCGCGGTCGCGGCGCAGTTCGTGGCGCGCTCGCTCGCCATCGGTTTCGTGTTCTGGGCGCTGATCGGGCTGGCCTATGGCTGGGCCTGGGGCCTGTTCGGCCGCGAGGCGGGCAGCCGCACGCATGCCTGAGGAAGCGCCCGAGACCGTCCTCTCCGTCTGCACCACCTGCCGGGCGGCGGGCGACACCGCCGAGCCGCGGGCCGGCGCGCGGCTGCTGGCCGCGCTTCACGCCGCGGCGGAGGCCGAGCCCGTCCCGGGCTTAAGGATCGAGGGGGCCGAATGCCTCTCGGTCTGCAAGCGGCCCTGCACGGTGGCGGTGGCCTCTCCCGGCCGCTGGACCTACGTCTACGGCGACTTCGACGCGCTGGAGCGCGCGGACGAATCCGCCCGCACCATCCTGGCGGGCCTGCGCCGCTATCAAGAGACGCCTGACGGCTTGGTGCCCTGGCGCGAGCGCCCGGAGGCGTTCCGCAAGGGCGTCGTCGCCCGCATCCCGCCGCTGACCCCGACACGAGCGGAATCCTGACCCCATGGCCATCCTCGAAAAGATTCCCTGCACCATCGTCACCGGCTTCCTCGGGGCCGGCAAGACGACGCTGGTGCGCCACACCCTCGAACAGGCCCGCGGCCGGCGGCTCGCCGTCATCGTCAACGAGTTCGGCGATCTCGGCTTCGACGGCTCGTTCCTGGCCTCCTGCGGCGTCGAGGGCTGCGACGAGAACTCCGTGGTGGAACTGCCCAACGGCTGCATCTGCTGCACGGTGGCCGACGACTTCGTGCCCGCGTTGACCAAGCTCCTCGACCGGCCCGAGCCGCCGGAGCACATCCTGATCGAGACCTCCGGCCTCGCGCTCCCGAAGCCCCTGGTCCAGGCGTTCCAGTGGCCGTCGATCCGCTCGCGGGTGACGGTGGACGGCGTCGTCGCCGTGGTGGACGGCCCGGCGGTCGCCTCCGGCCTGTTCGCCGACGATCCCGATGCGCTGGCCAACCAGCGCGCCGCCGATCAGGCGGTCGATCACGACAACCCGCTGGAGGAGGTGTTCGAGGACCAGATTCTCTGCGCCGACCTCGTGGTGCTCAACAAGGCGGACCTCCTCGACGCGGCGGCCCAAGACAAGGTGCGCGCCGACATCGAGGCGCACCTGCCGCGCGCCGTCGAGATCGTCGCGACCGAGCACGGCCGCCTCGACCCGCGGGTGCTGCTCGGCATCGGAGCGGGGGCGGAAGACGACCTCGACGCCCGCCCCTCGCATCACGGCGAGGGCGAGGACCACGATCACGACGATTTCGAATCGGTCGCGCTCCCCGTCGGCATCGCCGGCAGCCCGGAAGATCTCGCCGCCCGCGTGGAAAAGGCCGCCGAGACCGAGGGCGTGCTGCGCATCAAGGGTTTTGCCGAGGTGAAGGGGAAGCCCATGCGCCTCGTGGTGCAGGGCGTCGGTCGCCGCGTCGCCCACCATTACGACCGCCCGTGGAAGGGCGCCGAGCCCCGCGACGGGCGCCTCGTCGTCATCGGCCTCAAGGGCTTCGATCAGGACGCGGTCGCCGCCGCGCTGAGGGGATGATTTTTTTCCGCGGGGCCGCGGGCGTGCCGGCACGGAGGTCCAAGACGGGCCTGCGCGGTCTCGCCTGCGCCCTGCTCCCCGCCTTCGTGCTGCTGGCCGGCTGCTCCGGGTCCGAGCGCAACCGCGCGGAGGGCCCGCCGCCGGCCGCGCCCTTCGCCGAGGTCGCCCGGCAGGATGCCAGGGCGCAGGAGAACGGCCCCAAGCTCGCCTATCGCCACGACCTCACCGTCGCGTTGGCACCGGACCGAGTCGCGCCGCACTTCGCGGCCGCGCGCGACCGCTGCCTCACCGATGCGGCCCTGACCTGTACGCTGCTGCAATCCTCGATCCGCGGCGGCAGCGGCACCAGCCAGCCGCAGGCGATGGTGCAGGTGCGCCTGCCGCACGCCTCGGTCGCCGCCTTCGTCGCCGCCGCCATCGCGCCGCTGCCGGGGGAGACCGCGGACGAGGTGGTGCTGCAGGATCAAGCGACCCGCGCCGAGGACCTGACCCGCGCGCTCGCCGACACCGTCCGGCGCCTCGCCCAGCTCAACGATTACCGCACCCGCCTCACCGCCCTGTCGGAGAAGCCCGACAACCGGGCCGAGGACCTCATCAAGGTCGCGGGCGAGCTGGCGCAGGTCCAGAGCCAGATCGAGGAGGTGGACGGCGAGCGCCGCGGCCTCGACGAGCGCGCGGACACCGAGATCGTCACGGTCAATTACCGCGCCACGCGGGCGCAGGCCGGCGCCTTCGCGCCCGTGCAGGAGGTGTGGGCGCGCAGCGGCCCGATCCTCGGCCAGAGCGCGGCCTCGGCGCTCCGCTTCGTCGTCGCGAGCCTGCCCTGGCTGCCGGTCGCCCTCGTGGCTCTGCTGCTCCTGCGCTTGGTCTGGCGCTTCCGGCGCAAGCGCCGCCCGGCCCGCCTGCGGATCGAGCCGTGAGGGTGCCCGCGCCATGCACCTGATCCGCATCGACACGGTCTCCCTCGACGAGGGTGAGGCGGCGATCGATCTCGGCCAGACCCCCGGCGAGATCGTGTTTTTGTCGTTCACCGACACCGACTTGGCGGCGATCGCGCGGGCCCACGCTTCGGAGCCCGCCCTGCCGTCGCTGCGGCTCGCCAAGATGGCGCAGCTGCGCCATCCGATGTCGGTCGATCTCTACGTCGAGGCCGTGATCGCGCGGGCCAAGGTCTGCGTGATCCGCTGCCTCGGCGGTCTCGATTACTGGCGCTACGGCATCGAGCGGGCGAGCGCCGCCGCCCGCGCCCACGGGGTGCGCCTCGCGGTGCTCCCCGGCGACGACCGGCCCGATTCCCGCCTCGACGCCTTCTCGACCCTGCCGCCGGAGACCTGCGCCACCCTCGACGCGTATTTTCGCGCCGGCGGGCCGGACAACCTGAAAAACCTGCTGCGCCGCCTTGCGGTGGAAGCTGGCCACGCCCTCGCCCCCAAGCCGCCGCGGGCCCTGCCGCGGGGTTTTGCGTGGTGCGCGGGCTGCGGCCCGGTCCCGGTCGAGCAGGCGGTGGAGGCCGCCGGGCCGGGGCGGCTGGCGCTCCTCATCGTCTACCGCTCCGCCGTGCTCTCCGGCGAGACCGCCCCGGCCGTCCACCTGACGGCCGCCTTGCGGGAGCGCGGGATCGGCTGCCTGACGCTCGCGGTGTCGAGCCTGAAGGACCCGGACGCCGTGGCGATCTTACGCGCCGCACTCGCGGCGCGCCGGCCCGACATCGTGCTCGCCGCCACCGCCTTCTCGGCCCGCGACGATGCCGGCTTCGTCCTCGACGCCGCCGATTGCCCCGTGCTCCAGGCCTACACAATCGGCGCACCGCGCAACGCCTGGGCCGCCTCGGGCCGGGGCATGAACGCCTCCGATCTCGCCATGCAGGTGGCTTTGCCGGAATTCGACGGGCGGCTCTCGGGCTTCCCGATCTCCTTTAAGGAAGAGGGGGCGGCGGTCGAGGGGTTTTCCGAGCGCCGTGCTGTGCCGGATGCGGCCGGGATCGGGGCGTTCGCCGACCGCGCCGCCGCCTGGGTTTCTTTACGCCGCACGCCGCGCGAACAACGCCGCTTCGCGATGGTGCTGTCCGATTATCCCGCTCGCGGGGGACGGGCCGGCTACGCGGTCGGGCTCGACACGCCGGAGAGCGCGCGCGCCATCGCGGTCGACCTCGCGGCGGCCGGGTTTTCGGGGGGCGAGCTGCCGGAGGCCGGGGCGCTGATGGCGGCGCTGACCGAGGGCGAGGCCGGTTTTTGCGTGCCGCTCGCCGGGTACACGGCGTGGTTCTCGGAATTGCCGGAGGAGCGGCAGGCGGAGCTGACCGAGCGCTGGGGCACGCCGGAGGACGACCCGCATTGTCGCGATGGCGCGTTCCGGTTCCGGACGGTCCGGGCGGCATCCGCCGGCACCCCCTCTCCCCGCACGCGGGGAGAGGGTCGAGCCCCCCGCGTCGGGGGCGAGACAAGCGGCAGCGGGGGTGAGGGTGCTTGGCCGGTCGAGGCTCCTCCCGAAACGCCCCCTCACCATCGGCTGCCGCCTCGCTTCGACGACGAGGTCGCCGAAGCCCTCTCCCCGCGTGCGGGGAGAGGGGATGCGCCTGAACCGCCGCGCCAAGCCAGGGGCGATCTCACCCTCTTCCTCCAACCTGACCGCGGCCGCGCGAGCGACCGCAAGGCCGGCTACCACGATCCCGACGAGCCGCCGACGCACGCCTATCTCGCGTTCTACCTCGGCCTGCGGCAGACCGCCGACGCGCTGATCCATCTCGGCACCCACGGCACCACCGAGTGGCTGCCCGGCAAGGCGGTCGCGCTCTCCCCCACATGCTGGCCGGCGCTCGCGGTCGGCGCGCTGCCGGTGGTTTATCCCTTCATCGTCGACGATCCCGGCGAGGCCGCCCCCTTGAAGCGCCGGCTCGGCGGCGTCGCGCTCGGGCACCTCACCCCCACCGTCGAGGCCGTAGGACTCACGCCGGAGGCCGCGGCTTTGCGCGAACTCGTGGAAGAATATTCCGCCGCGAGCGTCCTCGATCCGCGCCGCGCGGGCCTGATCGCCGGCGCGATCCTGGACGAGGCCGCCTCCGCCGGGCTGCTCGCGGGCGCCGGGATCGACGCCGACACGCCGATGGCCGACGCGCTCACCGCGCTGGACGCCCACCTGTGCGACCTCGGCGAGACGCCGATGCGCGACGGCCTGCACGTGTTCGGCCGCGCGGCCGACGACGCCTCGGAGGCCGTGCGGGCGAGCGCCCAGGCCGAGCGCGCGGCGCTGGTGGCGGCGCTCGACGGCCGCTTCGTCGCGCCGGGCCCCGCCGGCTCGCCCTCGCGCGGGCGGGCCGACGTGCTGCCCACGGGGCGCAACCTCACCACCCTCGACCCCCGCGCCCTGCCGACGCGGGCCGCGACCATGCTCGGCACCAAGGCGGCGGATGCCGTGGTGCGTCGCTACCTGCAGGACGAGGGCGAGTATCCGGCCCGCATCGTCATGGATCTCTGGGCCTCGCCGACGCTCCGCACCGGCGGCGAGGACGTGGCGCATGCGCTGAGCCTGATGGGCGTGCGCCCGGTCTGGGACCACGCCTCGACCCGCGTCACCGGCTTCGAGGTGCTGCCGCTGGCGATGCTCGACCGGCCGCGCATCGACGTGACCTGCCGCGTCTCCGGCGCCTTCCGCGACACGTTTCCCGAGACGCTGGCGCTGCTCGACCGCGCCGCCCGGGCCGTCGCCGCCCGCGAGGAAGAGGACGACGAGAACCCCCTCGCCGCCGCCCGCCGCCGGGGCGAATCCGCCGCCCGCATCTACGGCGCGGCGCCCGGCCGCTACGGCGCGGGCACGGCCGAACAGGCGCTCGACGGCGCCTGGGAGGCGCGGGCCGATCTCGGCGCGGCGTATCTGTCCGCCACCACCCACGCCTACGGCGATGCGGAGGGCGAGGACGCGAACTTCGCCGCCCGCGTCTCGGCCGCCGACGCCTATGTCCACGCCTTCGACGTGGCCGAGCGCGATCTTCTGGACGGCGACGCGGCGGCGGACGCCATGGGCGGATTCTTCGCGGCGGCCTCCGCCGAGGGCAGCGCCCCCGCCCTCTACAGCCTCGACGTCTCGAACCCCGAGGCGCCGCGCACCCGCACCGCCCGCGAGGACGTGACCCGGCTGATCTGGGGCCGGCTCGGCAACCCGCGCTGGATCGCGGCGCAGCTCCGCCACGGTTTTCGGGGTGCGCAGGAATTTGCTCAAGGGATCGACGCCGTGTTCGTTCTCGCTGCCGCCACCGACGCGGTCGCCAGCGCCGATCTCGACCGGCTCTACGGCGCCTGGATCGCCGACCCGGAGACTTTTGATGCGCTGCGCGCCGCCAACCCCGAGGCGACCCGCGCCATCCTCGAACGCTTCGAGGACCTGCGCGCCCGCGGCCTCTGGCAGAGCCGCCGCAACGCCGCCCCCGCCGACGAACTGATGGCCGCCGAATGAGCGCCCGACGCACCCTGCCCGAGGGCGCCCGCCGCGGCTGGTGCCCGTCGCTGACCCGGCCGATGCCGACCGGCGACGGCCTGCTCGCCCGCGTCCACCCGCCGCTCGGGCGCCTCACCCCCGACCAGATGCGGGCGGTGGCCGAGGGCGCGCGCACCCACGGCAACGGCCATATCGACGTGACGGCCCGCGGCAACCTGCAGATTCGCGGCGTCAGCGAAGCGAGCGCCCCGCGCCTCGCCTGCGCGCTCGCTGAAGCGGGCCTCGCCGACACCCGCGACGACGGTGGCCCGCAGCGCTTGACGCTCACCGCGCCGCTCGCCGGCCTCGACGCGCTTGAGGCCATCGATGTGCCGGCGCTCGCCCGCGCCGTCGAGGCGGCGGGCCTCGCCGTGCCGGGGCTGCCGCCAAAAACCCTGGTGGCGGTCGATGGCGGCGGCGCCTTCGGCCTCGGGCCGGTCGAGGCCGATTTCTTTCTCTTCGCCACGGGCCGCGCCCAGGTCGCCTTCGGCCTCGCGGGTGCCGACGGGCCGATGCGCTGCGGCCTGCTGCCCGAACTCGGCGCCGCCGGGGCGCTCGGCCTCGCGCTCGCGGCCTTCGCCGGCACGGGCAAGCGCCGGGTGCGCGATCTCGATCCGTCCGAGCGCGCCTTCGTCGCGGCTTCGGCCGGCTTCTACCCGTTCGAACCGGCGCCGCTCGCCCCCGCGCCGTCACCGGCCGCGCCGGGGCTCGCCGCCCTGTCGAAGGGCCGCGCCGCGGTTTTGGTCCAGGCACCGTTCGGCCGCTGCACCGCCGAGCGGCTGGAGCGGGTCGCGGCGCTCGCCGGGCCGGAGGGCGCGCGGCTGAGCCCCGAGCGCGGCCTCGCCCTCGTCGCGCCCGCGGGCGACACCGCGGCGCTCCAGTCGGCCTTGGCCGAGGCCGGCTTCATCGTGAGCCTGGACGATCCCCGCCGCGCGGTCTTCGCCTGCCCCGGCGCGCCCGCCTGCCGCTCCGGCACCACGCCGGTGCCCGACCATGCCGCGCGGCTGGCCGAGGCGCTGGCGCCGCTCACCGGCCTCGTGACCGCGCATGTCTCGGGCTGTGCCAAGGGCTGCGCCCATCCCGGCCCCGCCGACCTGACGCTGGTGGCCCGCGACGGCGTCTACGACGCGGTGCCCGGTGGTGCTCCCGGTGATGCGCCGGCCACGCGTCTCGCTTTCGAGGCGGCGCTGGACCGGATAAGGAAGGCCGCCGCGGCCGGTCGCCCGGCGCTGAATCTGCTTTTCGGAAACGACCCGTCATGAGTGCGCGTCACGACTACATCCGCGACGGCGGCGCGATCTACGCCCGCTCCTTCGCGATGATCCGCGCCGAATCCGACCTCGCCCGCTGGTCGGGCGCGGCCGAGCGCGTGGTCGTGCGGATGATCCACGCCTGCGGCATGATCGACCTGCCGAAGGACGTCGAGATGTCCCAGACCTTCGCCGAAGCCGGCGAGGCGGCGCTGAAGGCCGGCGCCCCGATCCTGTGCGATGTCCGCATGGTCGCCGACGGCGTCACCCGCACACGGCTGCCGGCGAAGAACGCCGTCGTGTGCACGCTCGGCGATCCGCGCGTGCCGGCGCTCGCGGCGGAACTTGGCACCACCCGCTCGGCCGCCGCAATGGAATTGTGGCGCGAGCACCTGCCCGGCAGCGTCGTCGCCGTCGGCAACGCGCCGACCGCCCTGTTCCGCCTGCTCGAACTCTTGGACGAAGGTGTCGCGCCGCCCGCGGCCGTCATCGGCATCCCGGTCGGCTTCGTCGGGGCGGCGGAATCGAAAGAAGCGCTGGCACGTGACGGGCGGGTGCCCTTCGTCGTGGTCCACGGCCGCCGCGGCGGCAGCGCCATGACGGCAGCGGCGATCAACGCGCTCGCGAACGAGGTCGAGTGATGGAGGGCAGCGTGCGCATCGACGCCCCGGCCGAGACGGACGGCGCGGGCGACAGCCCCGCGTGCCAAAAAACCGGCACGCTCTACGGCGTCGGCATGGGGCCGGGCGATCCCGACTATCTCACCGTCAAGGCGATGCGCGTGCTGGAGCGCGCGCCGGTGCTCGTCCACTTCTGCAAGCAGGGCAAGCGCGGCAACGCCCGCACCATCGCCGACGCGGTGATGCGCGACCCCGCCCGCGAGTTCCCGCTGGCCTATCCCTACACCACCGAGCTGCCCCCCGATCACCCGGACTACGTCGCCGCGCTGGCAAGCTTCTACGACGAGGCGTCCGAGCGGCTCGCCGCGCATCTGACCGCCGGCCGCGACGTCGCGATCCTGTCGGAGGGCGATCCGTTCTTCTACGGCTCGTTCATGCACCTGTGGCGGCGCCTCAAGGACCGCTTCCCCGTCGAGGTGATCCCCGGCGTCACCGGCATGTCGGGCTGCTGGACCCGGGCCGGCACGCCGATCACCTGGGGCGACGACGTGCTCACCATCCTGCCCGCGACCCTGCCGCGGGCGGCCCTTATCGAGCGCCTGCGCGGCACGGATGCCGCCGTCATCATGAAGCTCGGCCGCCACCTGCCGAAGGTGCGCGGCGTGCTGGCCGAGACCGGCTTCCTCGACCGCGCGGTCTATGTCGAGCGCGGCACCATGGCGGGCGAGCGGGTGGTGCCGCTGGCGCAGAAGCCCGACGATTCCGCCCCCTATTTCTCGATGGTGCTGGTGCCCGGCGAAGGCCGCCGGCCGTGAACCGGGCGAATCTCGGGGGAAGCGTCACGGTCGTCGGCCTCGGCCCCGGCGACCCGCGCCTGCTGACCGAATCCGCCCGCGCCGCGCTGGCCGCCGCGCAGGATCTGATCGGCTACCACCCCTACGTCGCCCGCGTGCCCGAGCGCGAAGGGCTCACCCGCCATTCCACCGACAACCGGGTCGAACTCGACCGCGCCCGCCACGCCCTCGAACTCGCGGTCTCCGGCCGCCACGTCGCCGTGGTGTCGGGGGGCGATCCCGGCGTCTTCGCCATGGCGGCGGCGCTGTTCGAGGCCGTCGAGCACGGTCTGCCCGAGTGGCGCGCCCTCGACATCCGGGTCGAGCCCGGCATCACCGCCATGCTCGCCTCCGCCGCCCGGCTCGGTGCGCCGCTCGGGGGTGATTTCTGCGCGCTCTCGCTCTCGGACAACCTGAAACCCTGGGAAGTCGTGACCGCACGCCTTGAGGCGGTTTTTCGCGCCGGCTTCGCGGTCGCCCTCTACAACCCGATTTCGTCCGCCCGTCCCTGGCAGCTCGGCCGCGCCCTGGCGCTCGCCGCCGAAATCCTGCCTGCCACCACCCCGGTCATCTTCGCCCGCGCCGTGACCCGGCCCGACGAATCGGTGCGCGTGATGACCCTCACGGAAGCCCGCACCGCACCCGCCGACATGGCGACGATGATTCTGATCGGCACCGCGACGACGCGGCTGATCGAGCGCGAGGGGCAAGCGCCGTTCGTCTACACGCCGCGGAGCGTGGCCGCGGGCTGATCTTCAGCTTGTTCGATCGATCCCACTTGATCCTACCCCACCCCCTCATCCTGAGGTGCGAAGCGCAGCGAAGCCTCGAAGGAGGGCTCCAGCGGAGCGCGCGATCCCTGGAACCCTCCTTCGAGGCCGCTGGCGCAGCACCTCAGGATGAGGGGATTTGGTGGGATGAACGGCTCTGCATATTTCCCTAAATAGGAAAAATAGCATTGACAGCGCGACGCTCCTGAGGTAGGGATATCCCACGCTCAAGAAGTGTGGATGGAGACCCCGCGATGTCGCGAAGCTCCGAACCCCAGGATGAGCCCGCGGCCGAGCCGCCCAGCCCCAAGCCACGCAAGAAACCGGCACCGACGGCCAAGCGGCTGCGGGCGAAGTTCCTCGCTCATGTGGAACGGCAGATCGACCGGTTCGACGCCGCCCTCGATACCGAGGTGACGCCGAGCGGGTTCGACTCGGCCAAGGTGCTGCGGGACTTGCGCGGGCTCAAGGCCCTGCTGGATGAATTGCGGATGGAGGAGGGGCATGGATCGGGCGGTCCTCCCCTCGACCTCGTGGCACTCCGCGCGGATCTCGCGCGACGCTATGCAGCGTTCGAGGCGCAAGAAGCTGGGGCCTCGGTTCCTGACGAGCCTGCCGCTGAAGCACCTTCAGGCGCTTGAAGTCGATTGGCTGCATCTGAGCCGCGAGGATCAGCTTCCCCCGCCCGGTGATTGGACCACCTGGGCGGTGATCGGCGGGCGCGGCTCCGGAAAGACCCGCACCGGCGCCGAGTGGGTGCGGGGGCTGGCTCACGGCGATCCAGCCTTCACCGACGTCGCCGTGGGACGCATCGCGCTGATCGGCGAGACCTTTGCCGACGTGCGCGACGTGATGATCGAGGGGCCGTCGGGCCTGCTCGGCGTGCCCTCGCTCGGCCACGTGCCGCCCTTGTGGCAGCCGTCGCGGCGGCGGCTCGTGTTCCACAACGGCGCGGTGGCGCTCGCCTTCTCGGCCGAAGAACCGGATTCCCTGCGCGGGCCGCAGTTCGGGGCGGCGTGGTCCGACGAGGTCGCCAAGTGGCGCGAGGCGGAGGCCGCCTACGACATGATCCAGTTCGGGCTGCGGCTGGGGAAGCGCCCCCGCGGCCTCGTCACGACGACGCCGCGGCCGGTGCCGCTGATCCGGCGGCTCCTGTCCGATCCGCGTACCACGGTGACGCGCTCGCGCACCGCCGACAATTCCGAGAACCTCGCGCCGGTCTTTCTGCAAGAGGTGGTCGGCCGCTACGCCGGCACCCGGCTCGGTCGGCAGGAACTCGACGGCGAACTGATCGAGGATCGGCCGGATGCGCTGTGGACCCGCGAGGGGATGGAGCGCGCCCGCGTCGCGATGGCGCCCGTGCTGCAACGGATCGCGGTCGCGGTCGATCCGCCGGCCTCGTCGCGGGCCGGGGCCGATGCCTGCGGCATCGTCGCGGCCGGCTTGGCTGCCGACGGCACCGCCTACGTGCTGGCCGACGCGACCCTGGAACGGGCGAGCCACGCTGCCTGGGCGCGGGCGGCGCTGGCGCTCTATCACCGGCTGGAGGCCGACGCCCTCGTGGCGGAGGTCAACCAGGGCGGCGAGATGGTCACGGCCGTATTCGCAGAGGCCGACGCGAACGTGCCGGTTCTCCCGGTCCGGGCGACGCGCGGAAAGATGATCCGGGCCGAGCCGGTCTCGCTGCTCTACGCGCAGGGCCGCGTCCGCCATGTCGGGCCGCTGCCCGCGCTCGAAGACGAGATGTGCGATTTCGGCCCCAACGGTCTGTTCGGCGGCGGCTCGCCGGATCGGCTCGACGCGCTGGTCTGGGCGCTCACCCACCTGATGCTGGCGCCGGCTTCCGAGCCGCGGGTGCGCTGCCTGTAATCGCGGTTTTTGCCGTCGTGGTTAATTTCACGTGAAACATTCGCTGCCCGGAGGGACTCCATGGCCGGCCTGATCGCACGCCTCGCCCGCGCCGCCGGCTACGCGCCGGCACGGAAGGCGGCGCCGGTGCTCGCCCTCTACGGAGAGGGCAGGGCGGTGTGGACGCCGCGGGACTATGCGGCACTCGCCCGCGAGGGCTTTCAGCGCAACGCCGTGGTCCACCGCGCGGTGCGGCTGGTGGCGGAGGCGGCAGCCACGCTCCCACTGACGCTGGCGGGCGCCGACGACGCCCATCCGCTGATTGCTCTGCTTGCTCGGCCGAACCCGCGTGAAGGCGGCGCCGGCTTCCTCGATCGGGTCTACGGACACCTGCTCGTCTCAGGAAACGCCTATCTCGAAGCGGTCGCCATCGACGGCGTGCCGCGCGAACTTTTTTGCCTGCGCCCCGACCGGATGCGGGTGGTGGCCGGGAGCGACGGCTGGCCGGTGGCCTACGAGTACAGCGTCGGCGGGCGTTCGGTCCGCTACGAGCAGGACGGCGCGGTGCCGCCGATCCTGCACCTGACCCTGTTCAACCCGCTCGACGACCATTACGGCCTCTCGCCGATGGAGGCGGCCGCCGTGCCGCTCGACATCCACAATGCGGCGGGCGCCTGGAACAAGGCGCTGCTCGACAATGCCGCGCGCCCCTCCGGCGCACTGGTCTTCGCGCCTTCGACCGGCGCTTCGCTGAGCGACACGCAGTTCACCCGCCTCAAGGCGGAGCTGGAGACGAGCTATCAGGGCGCGGGCAATGCCGGCCGTCCGCTGCTCTTGGATGGCGGGCTCGATTGGCGCCCGCTCTCGCTCTCGCCGAAGGAGATGGACTTCGTTGAGGCGAAAGCCGCAGCCGCCCGCGAGATCGCGCTGGCCTTCGGCGTGCCGCCGCTGCTGCTGGGCCTACCCGGCGACAACACCCACGCGAACTACGCCGAGGCCAACCGCGCCTTCTACCGTCAGACGGTGATCCCGCTGGTGCGCCGCACCGCCGATTCCATCGCCCGCTGGCTGGAGCCGTCGCTGGGTCCGGCCCGGCTGGAACCCGACCTCGACGGCATTGAGGCGCTGGCGACCGAGCGCGAATCGCTGTGGCGTCGGGTGCAGGGCGCGGACTTCCTCTCGGTGGCCGAGAAACGCGCCGCGGTGGGCTATCCGGACAAGCCGGCGCCTCAGAATAGGTCGAGCTTGTAGAGGAAGTCGCTCTGCGGCCTGCATTTCGCACTGACACGGAGGCCGCGCTTGGTGGATATGGCCAGGAAATCCAATTCGCGGTGCGACCAGTTGTAAAGCTGGTTTCCCGTCTCGCCCTTGACGACCAAGACGGAATGGAATGCGAATTGATAGTCGGTCGTTCCGCCTCCATTCGTTCTCGGCGTCTGCATTCGTAATCCGGCCAGTTGACTGAGGTTGGTTACCGTCCGCTCGTTTCCGAGACGGTCGGCAGGCACTTGCAGACAATAAGGGTTCGAGCCCGCGAGCATGGCGGCACGCACGCCGACGAGGGGAATGGTCAGAACGGACCCAAGCATCAACGCGATCGCTGGGCCGGCGACGGAAGCGACGATCAGCCGACGGAGCGACCGCTCATGCGTCCAAATGATAGGCTGATCGAGAAACTTGAGACGAAGCAGTCCGAAGATCGCCATCGCCATGAGCAGCGGCACGCTGACGAAGAGCGGCAGGAGATTGTTGGCCTCGAAGCCGTTCACGAGCGTCGCGACGGGCAGAGAAACCGCGATGAGGACGACGGTCGAGACTTTGATGATCCCTCGAACGAGCCGGTCCTCAATCGGTTTGCCGCGCCTCAACACCCACAGAGATTCGGCGGCTGCGATCAAGGGCCCCGATGCGCAAAGGCCTCCCAGGATAGCGACATCGTCCCAGTGCCATTCCTGATAGGACTTCGGATGGAAAATCCAAATGATCGACCAGATCAACAGCGCACAGGCGGCGCAGCGCAGCCAGACGCTGACGGACCGAAGCTGCGCTGCGGTCTGTGCTTCGGGCAGGGCGGTCGGATTGAACGGCGGCAGCTCCGAATCGTCGTCATCGAAGACTTTTCGCGGGGCCCGGTGACGCTTGAATTGTGATGCGTTCGCGGTGCGTGACGTCATCGTCCGGCCTCCGATCGCGTCATGATTTCCCCAGAGAACATCATCGAGGTCGGATTACCGTTTCGCGCCGCCGGCTCCTTGCGCACAGGGGAGAGCCGGCCGATGCGCATGTTCTTACCGGAATGAGAAGCCTGGTTGTATGAGGCGGCGCACGCCACGTCGGCTGCTCACCGTACAGCCGCAGCGCAGGGCCTCGATCCGGCCCACCTCGCCGCTTGAATCCGCCGGTCCGTAAATCGGCCGCCGCGTCGGACGGACCGATGCGTGAACGTCTTGTCCGGGGACAGAACGTCCCAACGGCACACCGTCATCCGAAATCGGAAAGTCTAGTCATGGATGGCCATTTCACTGGCTACGCCAGCCTGTTCGGCGTGCCCGATCTCGGTCGCGACACCGTCGCGCCCGGCGCCTTTGCCGCGAGTCTCGCCCGGCGCGGTCCGGGCGGGGTGCGGATGCTCTGGCAGCACGATCCGGCCGAGCCGATCGGCACCTGGCTCTCGCTTGCCGAGGATGCCCGCGGCCTTCGGGTCACGGGCCGCCTCAACCTCGCGGTCCAGCGCGCCCGCGAACTCGACGCGCTGATGCGCGAGCGGGCGCTCGACGGCCTGTCGATCGGCTTCCGCGCCGTGCGCGCGGTGCCGGAGCGCGGCGGGCGCCGGCTCATCACCGTCGACCTGTGGGAAGTCTCGCTGGTGACCTTCCCGCTCCAGCCCGGCGCGCGGATCGCCCATGCCTCGCGGCCCCGCCTCACTCGACCTTTGCCGCGCCTGCGCCCCACCGGTCCGGTTCGCGCCTGCGCCTGACATCCCACTCACCATCATTGCGAGAGGACACCATGACCGAGACGCGTTTCGAGACCAAGGCGCCCGCGGGCCTGCCCGAGAACAAGGCCGTGCCGATGGGCCAGGATTTGATCGTCGAGGAGTTTTCCCGCGCCTTCGAGGCGTTCAAAGAGACGAACGACGCGCGGCTGGCCGAGATCGAGGATCGGCTGACCGTCGATGTCGTGACTGAGGAGAAGCTCGCTCGCATCGACGCGGCCCTCGACCACGCCAAGAACCGCCTCGACCGCATCAGCCTCGACCGCGCCCGCCCGCCGCTCGGCGGCGCGGAATCGCCCCGCGACGGCGCGGCCACCGAGCACAAGGCGGCCTTCGACCTCTACGTCCGGGCCGGCGAGAGCGGCGGCCTCAAGCGGCTGGAGGAGAAGGCGCTGTCGGCGGGCTCCGGCCCGGACGGCGGCTATCTCGTGCCCTCGACGATCGAGCGCGAGGTGCTGCGGCGGCTGGCCACCATTTCGCCGATCCGCTCCATCGCCACCGTGCGCGTGGTCTCGGGCGGCCAGTACAAGCGGGCGGTGAGCGTCAACGGCCCCGCCTCCGGCTGGGTCGCCGAGACCGCGCCGCGGCCGCAGACCGACGCGCCGACCCTGTCCGAGCTGAGCTTCCCGGCGATGGAACTCTACGCCATGCCGGCGGCGACCCAGACGCTGCTCGACGACGCCGTGCTCGACATCGACGCGTGGCTCGCCGAAGAGGTCGAGACGGCGTTCGCCGAGCAGGAGAGCGTCGCCTTCGTCACCGGCAACGGCGTCGCCCGGCCCAAGGGCTTCCTCACCTACGACACGGTGGCGAACGCGTCCTGGGTGCCGGGCAAGCTCGGCTTCGTCGCCACGGGAGCCGCGGGCGCCTTCCCGGCCAGCAACCCGACCGACATCCTGTTCGACCTGATCTATGCGCTGCGCGCCGGCTATCGGCAGGGCGCGAACTTCGTGATGAACCGCCGGGTCCAGAGCGCGATCCGCAAGTTCAAGGACGCGGACGGCAATTATCTCTGGCAGCCGCCGCTGGCCGCCGACCGGGCCGCGACCCTGATGGGTTTCCCCGTGGTCGAGGCCGAGGCGATGCCTGACATCACCGCGGGCAGCCTGTCGATCGCCTTCGGCGATTTCCGCCGCGGCTATCTGGTGGTGGACCGCGCCGGCTTACGGACCCTGCGCGACCCCTATTCGGCCAAGCCCTACGTGCTGTTCTACACCACGAAGCGCGTCGGCGGCGGGGTGCAGGACTTCGACGCGATCAAGCTGCTGAAGTTCAGCTGATCGCGAAACGAAGAGGGCGGACCCGTTTGCCTCGGGCCCGCCCTCTCAGCGTCAAAGGGTGCTTTGCGTTCAGCGCGCCGAGCGCCGTCCCGGCCGGGCGACCCAGCGGGTCTCGCCGGCCTGCGCGACATCGGCCGGCAAGGCCTCCATCTCGGCGGCGCGGTTGGAGATCCAGCCGGTATGCTCGGCGGTCGGCGTCACGGCGGTGAAGCCGCCGCAAGCGGTGCGGGCGCGCCGGTCCTGACGCATGGCGCCGCTCGACCAGCTCACCACGCCGACCATCTGGCCGCCGCGCAGGATCGGGCCGCCGGAATCGCCCAGGCACGCGCCCGCGCCCGCGGTCTCTGCCATCCGCCGCGCGTCGGTGACGACAGTGACGCGGTTGGCGACTTGCAACGAGCCGATCGAGACGAGCTGCGCCGTACGCAGGGTCCGGGCGGTGCCGCGGCGGTTCTCCGCCAGCACGCCGTAGCCGGCGATATCGACGGAATCACCCGTGCCGATCGCGCCGCCGCGGGGATCGAGCGGCCGGAAGCCCGCGCCGACGGGGCGCTCCAGCTTCAGCATGGCGAGATCGATGCCCGGCTGCTCCTCCGGCGTGGTACCGGGGACGAAATCGGGATGCATGGAGGCCGCGACCACGCGCAGGCGGCGCTGGCGGAAATCGGGATCGACCACGTGGACGGTGTAGCTCGCCTTGCGCATCACGCAGTGGGCGGCGGTGAGCACCAGATCCTGCGCGATCAGCGTGCCGGAGCAGATCTCGCCCTGGCTGCTCTCGACGCGCACCACCGAGGCGCGCAGGCCGCCGGGATCACGGCTGGTATGGCCTTCGACCACGGCCTGAGCCGAGAGCGGCACGAGCCCGAACAGGGCTCCGAGCAGGCACGCACGCAGGGGGCTCGAAGCCATCGAGGTTCTCCGAAAATCCGGCGCTTCCGAGGCCGGACGCATCGGGAGCGTATCCGAACGCAATTCGGCGGCCAAGGTCCGGTTCCCGGGTGCCACCGACCGAGCGATCAACTTCCGCTCATCGTAAGCCGGATCACCATCGCGCCGCCGCGCCCCAGCCGGCCAGCGTCCGGTCGATCCAGTCGCGCTGGGGCCCGAGCAGCACCGCCTGGGTGAGGCCGCCGCAGGCGTCCTTGACCCAGGCGGCGACCGCCACGACCGCGCCGCCCTCGAGGACGGGGCCGCCGGAATCGCCGTTGCAGCCGCCCGCCCCGCGGGCCTGGAGCCAGAGCAGGATGCGGCTCGGGCCGTAGGGCTCGACCACGGACAACCCCGCACCGCGATAGCGGCCGATCGAGCGCCGGTCGTTGCCCCGCGCCGCGCCGTAGCCCGCGAGCGTCAGCGACGCCCCGGCGCGCGGCATCGCCGAACTCAAGACAGCGGGCTCGAACCGGGCCGGCAACGCGGAGCGGGTGCGCAGGAGCGCGAGGTCGATCGAGCGGGTGCGCCCGCGGATCGCGTCGCCGTCGTAGCCCGGATGGGGGGCGCGGGCGGCGACCTCCGCCAGCACCGGGCGCCCGGCCTCGTCGCGGTAATGGACCCGGTTCTCGGACACGCCCGCCACGCAATGGCCCGCGGTCAGCACCGCGTCGGGCGCCACGACGATGCCGGTGCAGACCCCGCCGCCGGAGGTCAGCACCATCACGGTGGAGCGGGCGCCGGGCAGGTCCGCCCCCTCGCGTCCGCCGACGATGGCCTCGGCCGGGGCGGACACGACCAATGCGAGCGCCACGAGCGCGCACCGGACGCCCCCGAGCGAGGCGCAGCGGACGGGCGGGTGCGGCGCGGTCATCGGATCAGGATCACGGTTTCACGGAGGATGGCATGACCCCGATACGCGTGGCGGACCTCGGCGTCGAGCCGGTGAGCTTGGCCGAGATGCGCGCCGTCCTGCGCCTCGGCTCCGACGAGACCGCCGAGGATGCGCTCGTGCTCGCCCTGATCGCGAGCGCCCGCGCCGCGGTCGAGGCGGCCTCCCGCCGCCTGCTGCGGCGCGCCCGCTTCCGGGTGCTGCTGCTCGGCTGGCCCGCCGACGGCCTGCTGCCGCTGCCGTTGAGCCCACTGGTGGCGATCGAGCGGGTTGGCCTCGTCGAGTCGAACGGAGCCGTGACGCCGGTCGCCGCGCCGGTCGGCCTCGGGCCCGACCCCTGGGACGCGCCCTGCCTCACGATCGGACGCGACCGGCCCGCGCTCGAGGGCCGCACCATCCTGATCGAGGTGATCGCCGGCTGCGGCGGCGACGGCCCGCCAGTGCCCGAGCCCTTGGCGCAGGCGGTGCGCCTGACGGTCGCCGACGGGTTCGAGAGCCGCGGCGACGGCCAAGAGGCCGGCCCGCCCCGCGCGCTGCCGCCCGCTGCGGCCGGCCTCTGCGCCGCCTGCCGGCGGATGCGGCTGTAGCCGTCCACCTTTCTCCTTTGCCAGGGCGCAATCGCGGCGGTGCCGCCGATGCGAGGGGCCGAGCGGTGCCGACCGCTCGTCCCGTCCCGCCCTCGACCCCATCGTCCGAGCGAGCTTGGCTCGCCTCGGGCGGTCTCCGCGCGGCCCGGCAAGGCCCGCGCACAACCCGTGAAACCGGAGCACTGCATGTCTTCGACCCCCGCCCCCGGAACCGTCGGCTCCGAGATCGTCATGCCGACCGGTGCGACCGTGTCGGATTCGGTCGCCGATCTGTTCGGGCGTACCATCACCGCCATCGACCGCGGCGCGCAGCCCGGCGTGACGCTCACCCCCGTGGTCCAGAACGGTGTGACCGTCGGCTACTCCGCGAGCGGCACCAACAACGCGGTGGCGCTCAACAACTATGCCGATTGGTGCCGGACGAACCGCCGACCGTTCATCCTTCCGCCGGGCGACTATCTGGTCTCCGGGACCCAGCTCAAGCTCGGCGGGCTGAACGTGCAGGCGTCCGGCGCACGGATCTACATCCCGAACACCTATGTCGAGGCCACCAAGGCCAACATTCTGTTCGGCGTGGACCAGGCCGACGTCGAGGAAATCCCGCTCGCCCAGGTGAAGAGCTGGACCGGGTGGACGCGTCGATCCCGCGCGATCGGTGGCCTGACCAATCGCCAGGGCCAGTACGTCTTCGTCACCACGCCGGAGCAGACCCTGCTGAAGCGTGTCGGCACGAACCGCTCCAAGGACATGGACTTCGGCGAAGGGTTCTACGTCGCCGACGCGACCGGTCTTCTGTCCCACACGCTGTACGGCACCGCGAACAACACCAAGTGGACCGGTGTGGGTGATCGTCCCTATCGAGCCGTGACCTGTCGCGAGACGGTCGTCGTCGAGGGGCTGCACGTGGTCGTCTACTGGGAGGGTACGGCGAGCGAGATCGAGACCTGCGTCCTGGTCTCCCGGCCGTTCACCGATTTCCGCGGCTGCCGCATCGAGAACGCGAGCGGACGTTCCTACGAGACCGGCTTCGGCGTCGCTCAGTGCTGCAACATCCGGTTCTACAGCTGCCACGTCGAAGGGGCCGGTTCTGCCACCTCCACGAACTACGGCTGGAACACCGGTCTGTGCGCCGGCATCGAGTTCTACGGCTGCTCTGAGAACAACTGCCGCCGCGGCATCGACTCCCATCGCAGCAAGCACATCGCGATCTTCGGCGGGAACTTCGCCGATGGGATCGGGGCCCATTACGCGTGGTGGATGGGGGCGACCGGGACCAATCTCGGCCCGAATTCGGCGCCCCAGAATTCGCAGGCGTTCCAGGTCGCGGGCGGCGGTTTCTACCTCACGAACTGCACCATCGTGGCCGGGCCGAAATGCGATGCCGTCTTCCGCATCCGCGATGATCTGTTCGAGTGCGGCGACGGGATTCTCCTCGAAGGCAACCACATCATCCTGATGAACGGCGACAAGACGACGTCGTTCTGTCTCGTCGATGGCGAAGGCCCCCTCACCGCGTTCAACTTCAACATCCTCAACGCCGACGGCACCACCAAGGAGGAGCGGATCCTCGAGATGCCCCGGCGCGTCTCGATCCAGAACAACGTCGTCGAGGATCGCAGGCTCGCGATCTACTACGATACCAACGGGGACAAAACCGAGGACGAAGTTCAGCGGCCCTTGTGCCTGTTCCAGTTCCTCAAGGACTGGTCGAGCGCCGAGTTCAAGTCGCCCATCGAGATGGACATGGACATCGTGGTGGCCGGCAATTCGTGGAAGCGGCTGCTGCCCGGCGTCACGACCAGTTCGGGGCGGCCGTGGATCCAGGCCTACTACACCAAGGCGCTGCCGGCGACGGGCGCCGGAATTCGAGCCAGGATCTCGGACGTGCCGACCCTGTTCGTGCAGACCTACGGCACGTCGTCCAACACCAGCGCCAATCCCGCGCCGGTGACGCCGCAGGCGCGACTGAGCTTGGTGCTGGAGCGTATCCCCGGCACCGCGACGGTGCGCTACGGCCGGGGCGCCTACAAGACCATCGACGCGATGCGGCTGCCGAACTTCACTCCGGAGTTCATCAGCAGCACCGGCGGCTACGCCAACGTCGGCGACGAGACCATCGTCCGCAAGGTCGCGATCACCGGCTCGCGGGGCGGCAACGTGGCCTTGGGTAACCTCCTGACCCAGCTCTCGTCCCTCGACCTCATCACCAACAACACGACGGCCTGACGCGGCCCCGCTCCGTCGCAGACACGCGACGGGGCGGACCAAAAACCGTGCCCGGCCCGCGTGGCCGGGCACGCCCCTTCCCCTTCATCCTCCGCGGAGTTCTCGCCATGACCCACGCGTCCCTCGGCGCGCGGCGGCGGCGCCTCGTGCTCGAACGGCCGGTGGACGAGCCCGACGGGTTCGGCGGGCGGCTGCGCCGCTTCGTCGCCGGGCCGGTCCTGTGGGGCGCGCTGGAGCCGCTGGGCTCCTCCGGCGGGGGAGGGCGCTACCGGGTCCGCCTGCGTTACCGGGCCGGCATCGTCCCCGCCATGCGGCTGACCGACGGCGCGCGCCGCTTCGCCATCCGCTCCGCCGACGATCCCGATGGAGCCCGCCGCGCCCTCGTCTGCGAGGTCGAGGAAGTGATCGAGGAGCCCGCATCATGAGCGCGACCTTGAGCCCCCTGCTGGCGCTGCGCGCCGGCATCCTCGCGCGCCTCGGCGGCGATGCCGCGCTCGCCGCGCTGATGGGCGGGGTGGTCCGGCTCTACGACGAGCCGCCGCGGGGCGCGAGCCCGGTCTACGCCCTGTTCGGCGACGGCGAGGTCCGCGACGATTCCGTGCAGGGCGCGCGCCGCCACCGCCATGCCCTCGCGCTCCACGTGATCGCCAAGCCCGGCTCGACCCGCACCGCGCTCGACGCCGCCGAGCGCATCGCCGCGCTCCTCGACGACGCGGCGCTGAGCCTGACCGGCCACGCCCTCGTCCTGCTGCGCCTCGGCACTCTCGCGGCGGCCCGCGACGAGCGCACGGGCGAGGCCCGCGCGACCCTCACCTTCGCGGCCGTGACCGAAGTTATGGCCGCCTGATCCCGATATCGAGACCGAACCGGAGCCGACCATGAGCGCACAGAAGGGCAAGGACCTGCTGATCCGGGTGAAAGACGGAACGAACGGCTTCATCGCCGTCGCCGGCCTGCGCGCCCGCCAGATCGCCTTCAACGCCGAGACCGTGGACGTCACCAACGCCGATTCCGCCGGGCGCTGGCGCGAACTGCTCGATGGGGCCGGCGTGCGCCGCGCGGCCATCTCGGGGGCCGGCGTGTTCCGCGACGAGACCTCCGACGCACGGCTGCGGCAGATGTTCTTCGACGGTACCATCGACCGCTTCCAGATCGTGGTGCCGGCCTTCGGCACGATCGAGGGCCTGTTCCAGATCTCCAGTCTCGAATATCGCGGCGATCACGCGGGCGAGGTGACCTACGACATGGCCCTCGATTCCGCCGGGCCGCTGACCTTCACCGCGGCCTGACGCCATGGCCAACCGCAGACGCGGCGAGGTGCCCCTCGTGCTGGGACCTGAGCGCTACACCCTCTGCCTGACGCTCGGCGCGCTCGCCGAACTGGAAGACGCCTTCGCGGCGGGCGACCTCGCCGGGCTCGCCGCGCGGTTCGAGGGGGGGCGCCTGAGCGCGCGCGATCTCATCGTCCTGCTCGGCGCGGCTTTGCGCGGCGGCGGCCACGCCCTCGACGACGCGGCGGTCGCCGCCCTGCCGCTGGCGGGCGGTTTTTCCGCCGTCACCGCGGCGCTCGGCGAGGCGCTGTCGGCCGCCTTCGGCGAGGCACAAGCCCCAAACCCTTGAGCCCCACGGGCGGGACGGCGCCGGCGGCGCAAGCCTCCGCCTTCCCGTGGGACGCCGTGATGGCGCTCGGCCTCTCGACCCTGCGCTGGCGCCCGCGCGACTTCTGGGCCGCCACGCCCCGCGAGGTCGCCGCCGCGGCGGGCCTGAGCCCGACGCGTTCCGGCGAGGCGCTGGGCCGGGCCGACCTCGCGCGCCTCATCGCCGCCCACCCCGATCCGGAGCTCGCCCGATGAGCGAGAGCGACCGCAGCACCGCCGAGCGCGCCAAGCAGCTCGAAACCCTCGACCGGCTCACCCAGAAATTCGGGCAGAGCCTGTCGTCGGCGTTCAACCAGAATCTCAATGCCGGCCGCCAGCTCGACGGCCTGCTCGGCACGCTGGCGACCAAGCTCGCGGGCGTGGCGGCGAAAGCCGCGCTCGATCCGCTGAAGGCCGGCGTGAAGGGGCTGGTCGAGACGCTGCTGAGTTCGAGCACCGCTCCAGGCGCCAGCCCCACGGCCTTCGCCCGCGGCGGCGTGCTCGACGGGCTCGGACAGGGCGGTGGCATCCGCGTGCGGCCGTTCGCAGCGGGCGGGATCGTCGCCGCGCCCACCTACTTCCCGCTCGGCGGCGATCTCGGACTGATGGGCGAGGCCGGGCCGGAGGCGATCCTCCCGCTCCGGCGCGGCAGCGACGGTCGCCTCGGCGTCGCCGCGGGTGGGGCCGAGCGCCCGGTCGCCGTCACCGTCAACATTGCGACCCCCGACATCGAGGGCTTCCGCCGCTCCGAGGCCCAGGTCGCCGCCCGCCTCGCCCGCGCCGTCGCCCGCGGCCGCCGGGCCTTGTGAAGGTCTTCCCGCATGCCGTCCGACTTCCACGAGGTGCGCTTCCCCCTCGACGTGGCCCTGCGCGGCAGCGGTGGCCCGGTGCTGCGCACCGAGATCGTCACGCTGGCCTCCGGCCGCGAGCACCGCAACAGCCGCTGGGCGGATTCGCGCCGCCGCTACGATGCGGGCTTGGGCATCCGCACGCTCGACGCGCTGCATGCCGTGCTGGCCTTCTTCGAGGAACGGCGCGGGCGCCTCTACGGCTTCCGCTACCGCGACCGGGTCGATCACCGCTCCGGGCCGCCCTCGACGGCGGTCACGCCTACCGACCAGCGCATCGGCACCGGCGACGGCACCACCCGCGTCTTCGCGCTCGCCAAGACCTACGGCGACGGCCCGGCGCCCTACCGCCGCACCATCGCCAAGCCGGTCGCCGGCTCGGTGCGGATCGCGGTCTCCGACGTCGAGGTGGCGATGGCCAGAGCCGCCTGCGACCCCGCCACCGGCCTCGTCACCTTCATCCCCGGCGCGGCCCCGCCGGCGGGCGCTGCGATCACCGCCGGCTTCGAGTTCGACGTGCCGGTCCGCTTCGACACCGACGAGCTGTCCATCGATCTCGCCGCCTTCACCGCAGGCGAGGTGCCACGGGTGCCGCTGGTCGAGATCGTGCCGTGACCCGGACGGGATGAGCCCACTCATCCCGTCCGACCGCGCGACGGCGCGGCGGCTTTCGTCCGCCGGGCGCACGGAGCCGAACGCCGTTCGGGGCCGTGCAACAAAAGAGACCATTCATGCGTGCCATCCCCGCTGCCCTGGCCGCCCGCCTCGAAGGCGGCGCCACCACGCTCTGCCGCTGCTGGGCCCTGCACCGCCGCGACGGCGTCAGCTTCGGCTTCACCGACCACGACCGCGACCTGAGCTTCGGCGGCCTCACCTACGAGGCCCGCACCGGGCTGGAGGCGGCGGAAGCGTCCGTTGAACTCGGCTTCGCCGTCGGCGGCGGCGAGGTGGCGGGCGCGCTGACCTCGACCGGCCTCAACGAGGCCGACGTGGCCGCGGGCCTCTACGACGGCGCCGGCATCGAGAGTTGGCTGGTCGATTGGACGACACCGGAAGCGCGCCTGCTCCTCGATGTCGCGAGCCTCGGCGAGCTGCGCCGGGCTGGCGGGGCGTTCGTGGCCGAGTTGCGCGGGCTGATGCATCGGCTCGACATGCCGACCGGCCGCACCTTCCGGGCGACCTGCGACGCCGATCTCGGCGACGCCCGCTGCCGGATCGATCTCACCGATCCGCGCTACCGCACCACCGGCACCGTGCTCGCGGTGCCCGAGCCGAGCCGGCTCGGCGTCACGCTCGCCGCCAGCTTCGCCCCCGGCTGGTTTTCGGGCGGTCGCCTCACCTGGACGGGCGGCGTCAACGCCGGGAGCACCGCCGACCTGCGGGCCGAGAGCCGCGACGGCGCATCCATGCTGCTCGATCTGTGGGAGCCGCCGCCCCGGCCGGTCGTGTCCGGCGACGCCTTCCGGCTCACGGCCGGATGCGACAAGCGGCTCGCCACCTGCCGCGACCGCTTCGCCAACGCGATCAACTTCCAGGGCTTCCCGCACATGCCGGGCAACGACTTCGTGCTGCGTGGCGTCGAGGGCGGCTCCGCCCGCCTCGACGGCGCCAGCCTGTTCCGGTGAGGACGCGTCCATGGACATACCGGAAAAGATCGTCGCCGAGGCCCGCGCCTGGGCCGGCACGCCCTACCGGCATCAGGCCTCGCTAAAGGGGGTGGGCTGCGACTGCCTCGGGCTGTTGCGCGGCGTCTGGCGCGGCGTGCTCGGCCCCGAGCCGGAAGAGGCGCCGCCCTACGCCGCCTCCTGGGCCGAGTCCACCGCGGGCGATGATCCCCTGGCGGAGGCCGCCCGCCGCCATCTCGTGCCGGTGGCGACCCCGCTGCCGGCCTACGTCCCGCAGGCCGGCGACGTGCTGCTCTTCGCCTTCCGCGCCCATTTGCCGGCAAAGCACTGTGCCATCGCCACTGGCCCGGCCGCGATGATCCACGCCCACGAGGGTGCGGCGGTGACCGAGGTCGCCCTTACGCCGTGGTGGCGCCGCCACCTCGCCCACGCCTTCCGCTTCCCCGGCATTGATTGAGGCTTGGCCTCAAGCGCCGGCGGCCGCGTCCGCGGCCTTAGGCTTCTCGCTCCGCTAGACGCCTCGGCTCAGCCGAGGCCGCTCCGCGGGGCGCTCTTCGCGCCCGGCCATACGGCTTTCTCACCGCCCGCACGTAGGATCCGCCATGACGACGATCGTCCTTCAGACGGCCGGCGAGGCGGTCGGCAATGCGCTCGGCGGGCCCATCGGCGGGATGATCGGTCGCATCGTCGGCGCGGCCGGGGGCGCGGCGCTCGACGACGCCCTGTTCGGTGGCGCGGGCGGGGGCCGCTTCGTCGAGGGGCCGCGCCTCACGGATGTCGCCGGCCTCACCTCGACCGAGGGCGCGCCGGTGCCGCGGGTCTACGGGCGGGCGCGCATCGGCGGCACGCTGATCTGGGCGACGCGGCCCCTGGAGGTCGCCAACACCACGGTCGAGCGCTCGCGCTCCGGCGCGAAGGGCGGCGGCGGGCAGAAGGTCGTGCGCACGGCCTACAGCTACTTCGCCGACCTCGCCGTCGGCCTCTGCGCGGGTGAGATCGCCTTCGTGCGCCGCATCTGGGCCGACGGCACCGAACTCGACCTGACGACGCTGAGCTACCGCATCCACACCGGCAGCGCGACGCAAGCAGCCGACCCGCTGATCGTCGCCAAGGAGGGGCTTGAGAACGCGCCCGCCTATCGCGGCCTCGCCTACATCGTGTTCGAGCGGCTGCCGCTTGCGGAATTCGGCAACCGCATCCCGCAATTCGCCTTCGAGGTGATCCGCCCGGTCGAGGGGCTGGCGAACCAGGTTCGCGCCGTCTGCCTCATCCCCGGCTCGACCGAGTTCGGGCTCGATCCGCTGCCGGTGAGCGAAGATGCCGGTTTCGGCGCGACGAAGCCGGCTAACCGGTTTCAGCTCCAAGGCGCGAGCGACGTGATCGCCTCCCTCGACGCGCTGCAGGCGCTGTGCCCGAACCTCGTGCGGGTCTCGGTGGTGGCGAGCTGGTTCGGCGACGACCTGCGCGCCGGCCGTTGCACCGTGACGCCGCGGGTCGATTCCGCGGCCAAAGTGACCAAGGGCGCCGACTGGGCGGTTGCTGGCCGCACCCGCGCAAGCGCCGACGCCGTCTCGCGCTCCGGCGACGTCGCCGCCTATGGCGGCACGCCCTCCGATGCCGGCCTGACCCGCCTCGTGGCCGAACTGACCCGCCGCGGGCTGGCCCCCGTGCTCTACCCGTTCGTGATGATGGACGTGGCCGCGGGCAACACCCTGCCGGACCCGCGCAACCCAGCGGGCACTCAGCCGCCCTACCCCTGGCGCGGGCGCATCACCTGCGATCCCGCCCCCGGCCTGCCCGGCAGCCCGGACGGCACGCAAACCGCTGCCGATCAGGTCCAAACCTTCTTCACCGGGCCGCAGGGCTACCGGGCGATGATTCTGCACTACGCCGCCCTCGCCGCCGGCTGGGCCGATGCGGGCAATCCTCTCGCCGGCTTCATCCTCGGCAGCGAGTTCGCGAGCCTCACCCGCGTGCGGGGCCTAAGCGGCTATCCGGCGGTCGAGCGCTTCCGCGCGCTGGCGGGCGAAGTGCGCGCCTATCTCGGCCCCGATGTCGCCCTGGTCTACGCCGCCGACTGGACCGAGTACGGCGCCCATGTCCGCGAGGGCGGCGCCTCGTTACGCTTCCCCCTCGATCCGCTCTTCGCCGATCCGGCGATCAGCGCGGTCGGCATCGACTACTACCCGCCGATCTCCGACTGGCGCGACGGCGCCGGTCATCGCGACGCGGCGGAGGCGGCAAGCGTCTACGACCGCGCCTATCTCAAGAACCGCCTCGGCGCGGGCGAGGCATTCGACTGGTTCTACGCGAGCCCGCAGGACCGCGCCGCGCAGCTGCGCACGCCGATCACCGACGGCACTTACCAGAAGCCGTGGGTCTACCGGGCCAAGGATCTGGTGGCGTGGTGGTCGAACCCGCATGTCGAGCGGGCGAACGGTGTCAAGACCGGTCCGACCGCCTGGGTGCCGAAATCGAAGCCGATCTGGCTCACCGAGATCGGCGTTCCGGCGGTCGATCGCGGCACCAACGGCCCGAACGTCTTCCCCGATCCGAAATCCTCGGAGAACGCGGCGCCGTCCTTCTCGCGGGGCAACCGCGACGATCTCATTCAAATCCGCGGCCTGGAGGCGATCCTCACACGGTTCGACCCCACCGCCCCAAACTTTGAGCCGGCTCATAATCCTGTCTCGCCCCTCTACGGCGGGCGGATGATCGCGCCGGAGGACGTGTTCGTCTGGGCCTGGGACGCGCGGCCCTATCCCGCCTTCCCGGATTTCCGCAGCGTGTGGTCGGACGCCGAGAATTGGGCGCTCGGCCACTGGATCACCGGGCGCATCGAAGGCCTCGACCTCGACCGGCTGATCGCCGCGATCCTGGCCGATCTCGGCATCGACGCGCCGGCCGCGATCGAGGCCACGGGTTTCCTCGACGGCTACGTCCTCGACCGGCCGCTCTCGGCCCGCGAGGCTTTGGAGCCGCTCGCCCGCCTCTACGGCCTCGACGTCTCGGTCTCCGCCGGCACCCTGCGGGTCGGCGGGCTCGAAGGCCGTCCGCCCGTGACCATCGCGGCCGACGACCTCGTTCTGGCCGAGCGCGACGACGACCCGCTTCGGCTCGTGCGGGCCGAGGAGAGCGCGCTGCCCCGCGCAGTCGAGATCGGCTTCTCCGACGGCGAGAGCGCGGAATACCGCCGGGCTTCCGCCGCGGCCCAGCGCCCCGGCGGCGCCCGGCGGCGGGAGGTGCGCGTCGAGGCGGCTTTGGTGACGCGGCGCGACGCGGCGCAGGACTTGGCCGAAGCGCTGCTCGACGCGAGCCTTGCCGGGCGCGAGACCGCGGCGCTGGCGCTGAGCCCGCGCCGGCTCGATCTGGAGCCCGGCGACCGCCTGCGCCTGCCGGGCGGTGCCCTCCACCGGATCGCCCGCATCGACGATTCGCCGGAAGGCCGCCGATTCGAGACGCAAGGCGTGCCGGTGGCGGGGCGCGATGCCCGTCCCGTCCGCTCGGCCGCGCCCCCGCGACGGACGCCGCCGGCCCTGCCGGGCCCGGTCTTCGCCCGCGCCCTCGATCTGCCGGTGACGCGGGGCGAGCCGACCCCGCTCTCCTACCTCGCGGTCGCCGCCGAGCCCTGGCCCGGTTCGGTTGCGGTCTGGCGCTCGGCGGGCGAGGGGGCGCCGTTCGGGCTCCACCGCCTCGTCGATCATCCGGCCTGCCTCGGGCAGACGCTGTCGCCCTTGCCGCCGGGTCCCCTCTGGCGGTTCGACCGCAACGCCCGGCTCGACGTGCGCCTGCGCCATGCGGACGGCTTCGGTGCCGTCACGGAGGCGGCGGCGCTCTCGGGCGTCAACCTGTTCGCCCTGGTCGGGCCGGACGGCGTCGTCGAAATCCTCTCGGCGGCCGGTGCGACCCTGACCGGGCCGGATACGTGGCGACTGACGACGCTGCTGCGCGGGCTCGCGGGCAGCGAGGCGGCGGCGGGCCGCGCCGCGCCCACGGGCAGCCTGATCGTGCGGCTCGACGACGACGCGGTCGTGCCCCTGGTCGAGCGCCTGGACGAGGCCGGACGCCGCTTCCTCTACCGGATCGGCCCGGCGGGCCGCGACCCGGCCGATCCGGCCTTCGTCGGCCTGGAGGCGAGTGCGGGCCTCGTCGCCTTCGTCCCCTTGGCGCCCGTCCACCTGCGGGCGCGGCGGGAGGCCGGGGGCTTGCGGCTCTCCTGGACCCGCCGGGCCCGGCGCGACTCGGATGCCTGGGAGCCCGCCGACCTGCCCCTCGACGAGGCCTCGGAAGCTTACGCCGTCGACATCCTCGGACCCGACGGCGCGCTCCGGCGCAGCCTCACCGCCACCGGCCCGAGCCTGCTCTACGCGGACGAGGCGGCCGATTTCGGCGGCCCCGTCACCGAGATCGACCTCGCGGTGGCGCAGCTCGGCACCGTCGGCGGGCGCGGCCCCGCGTGCCGGGCGCGGGTGAGCGTCCGCACCTGATCCTGATCGGAGCCAAAGTCACCGGAGTAGAGTCATGGCCGACACCACCCCGAGCCTCGCCCTGCCGCTGATCGCGGGCGGCCAGGCACAGAAGCACGTCACCCACAACGAGGCGCTGGCACTCCTCGACGCGCTGGTCCAGCTCGCGGTGATCGACAAGGATCTGGCCGCCCCGCCCGCGAACCCGGCGGAGGGCGACCGCTACATCGTCGCCGCCGACCCGTCGGGCGCCTGGGCCGGCTGGGCCGGGCGCATCGCCCGCTATCAGGACGGGGCGTGGCTCTCGCGGGTGCCGCGGCCGGGCTGGCTCGCCTTTGTGGCCGACGAGGCGGAGATCTACAGCTTCGTCGGCGGCGCCTGGATCGCGTTCCGCTCGACCTTCACCGCGCTCCAGAACCTCACGCGCCTCGGGCTGGGTACCGCCGCCGACGCGCAAAATCCCTTCGCGGCCAAGCTCAACAAGGCGCTCTGGACCGCGCTGACCACGGCCGAGGGCGGCACCGGCGACCTGCGCTACACCCTCAACAAGCAGGCGGCGGGCAACGTGCTGTCGATGCTGCTCCAGACGGGCTTTGCCGGCCGCGCCGAGATCGGCCTCGTCGGCAGCGACAATCTCGGCCTGCGGGTGAGCCCGGACGGCGCCACGTGGATCGACGTGCTCACGGTGGAGCGCACGACCGGCGTGGCGACCTTCGCCAAGGGCACGCTGCGCGAGGAGGTCACGGTCGTCACCGTGACGGGTTCGTGGACCAAGCCGGACTGGGCGCGGGAGGTCGATTTCGTCGCGATCGGCGGCGCCGGGGGCGGCGGCTCCGGCCGGCGCGGGGCCGCGGGCAGCGTGCGCACGGGCGGGGGAGGGGGCGGGGCCGGGGGCCTCGCCTCCGCGACCTATCCCGCGAGCGAACTTGCCGCGACGCTCTCCATCGAGATCGGCGCGGGCGGCCTCGGCGGGGCCGCCGTCACCGCCGACGGCACCAACGGCAATCCCGGCGGCAACGGCGGCAACACCCGCGTCGTCTCGGGCGGCCTCGGCATCGTCCAGGGCGCCGGCGGGACCGCGGGCCAGGGCGGCTCGACCGGTGCCGCGGCGGCCGGCCTAGCCGGCGGCACGATCACCCTCGATTACGGCAACGGCAACGGCGGCGCCTCCGCCGGCTCCGGCGGGGCCGGCAGCGGCGGCAACAACGGCATCCGCGCCTCGGCCGGGGCCGGGGCCGGCGGCGGGCTGACCTCGGCGGATGGGCCGGGCGCGGGCGGCCAGAGCGGCTTCGGCCACCTGCTGGCCGGCTCCCGGGTGACCCAGACCGCCACGGGCGGCGCGGCGCCGGGCGGCAACGGCGGCGTCGGCGCGGCCAAGCCCTGGCAGCGCGGCTTCGGTGGATCGGGCGGCGGCGGGGCGGGCGGCAACGCGGCGGGCACGGTCGCGGGCGGCGCGGGCGGCGCGGGAAGTCCGGGCGGCGGCGCCGGCGGCGGCGGCGGCGGCGGCGGCGGCGCCTCGGCCAACGGCGCGGCCTCGGGCGCCGGCGGCAACGGCGCGCGCGGCGAGGTCTGGATCTTCGCCCGCGGTTGAGGAGGACCCCAAGGAGGAGACCCATGGCCCGCTATCAGATCATCGACGCGGCCACCGGCCGCAAGTGCAACGTCGTCGAGTGGGACGGCTCGTCCCCCTACGCGCCGCCGGACGGCCAGCGCATCGAGCCCGACGACGGCACGCCGCTGAGGGGCGCACCGGTGCCCTCCACCGTCCTCCCCGCCATCTCGGACCGCCAGTTCGCCCAGGCGCTCGCCGATCTCGGCGTGATCGCGCGGGCGGAGGCGCTCGCCTTCGTCAAGCGCGGCGAGGTGCCGACGGCGCTCCAGGCCGCCATCGACGCGATCCCCGACCCGGACGACCGCTTCGCCGCCGAGATGCAGGTCTCCGGCGCGACGACGTTCGAGCGCGCCCATCCGAGCACCCTGGCGCTGGCCCACGCGCTGGGCTGGTCCGACGCGCAGATGGACGAGCTCTGGCGCAGCGGCGCCGGCTTGTAGAGGCATGACTGAATTTCATCAGTCTGTGTGAGGAGAATATTATGAAATACTCGTTGCAAATTCTGTCGTTGTCCGTTCTCGCAGCCGGCCCGGCCTATGCCCAGAGCACCGGCCCCATCACGACCGAGCGCCTGACCATCACCGGTCCCGGCTCGACCGGGGATGTTTCGGGGATGTCGGTGACCCCCTCGGCGGACGCCGCTGCGGGCACGCTCGCCAACCTGATTGCCGGAAAGGCGCCGCTTTCTGCACCTACCTTCGCCGGCCCGGTTCGGGTGAACGGTGCGGTTTCGGTGGCGCCCACAGTGGCGTCGCCGCGCGACACCGCAACCCTAAACGAGATTTACACATCCAATACGGGGCCCAACACGGCCATTGGCCTCGGTCAGACCTATATTTCCTCTGCGACCAATCCGAATTTCGACGCTGCAGAACAGATCGTCGCCGACTTCCGCGGCACGCACGCTACCAATACGCAATCGAGGCTTGGGCAATTTTTTTTCGTTGGCTCTCCGCCGATGCAGACTGGTAATGTGGGCGCCGCTGTCGCCGAATGGAACATGACTAACCGGGGCGCCGACACGGGTTATCAGGCCAGCCCGTCCAGCCCGACGACCTACAGCGGCACCGTGCCGTATCAGCAGGTCGGCGGCCTCAACTTCGTGCCTGAGGCTAATTTCCCTGGCGCACCGGGCATTGGCACCAACGCGACCTATGCCTTCATCGTCTCCCGGTCGTCCAATAAGTCGATTCGCCTCGGCAGTGACGATCTTGCCTATCCTCGCACCTATACGGGGTACGCCACCGACCGGGATGCGCTCGTTCCAGCATCCACCGGCATCGGCGGCCAGGGCGGTCGCGGCTTTTCCTTTTGGGGCGGCACCAACGCGGCGCTCGCACCCTCAAACGTCGGTCAGACCTGGGGCTTCTGGGCTCACGGCATCGACCTGTCGCGCGCGACCTTCGCGGCCAATGATCCGATCCGGGTCAAGACGGGCCAAGAAATGGTCTGGGAGAATGGCACCGGCACGAAGGTCGCTGGCCTCACCGTCACCTCGGGCGGCGCACTTACGCTGACGGACGCCAGCGGCAACGCATCCAGTGTCACGGGCGGGCCCTGGATCACTTACACCCCGACTTACACGCCCTACGGCGGCTCGGGCGTGACGGTCACGAGCAACCGCGTCAGCTACGAGATCGCCGGTAAGACGATCCGGCTCCAGGGAAGCATCCAAATTGCGCACACCGCCGCCCCGAGTTCGGTCGCGCTGACGCTTCCTGTGGGCGTGACGCTCAAGCACGGCTCGGCCGGCGCGCTCGTCAACCGTAGCGCGGACGCGGGCGGGGCGACCTACGGCGATCAGGGTGGCACGAGCATCACGCTCGTCGGCGCGCTGAGCGCTGCGGTCAGCGGGTCGTTCTTCTTCTTCAGTCACACCGCCGAGATCAACTGAGCCGACGCGGGGGCGGGGCCTGATTGGCGTCGGACGCGAGTGAATTCGAGCCTGCGTTTACCTCGGTATTAGGCGTCCGCCCCGCCAAGGTAAAATAGACTGTCGATATATAATAGACTGTCGCACCCTTGCTTGCTCGGGTTTAGCCTTGGACCCGATTCGGCGGCACGTCCGACGTTCGACGACTCGATAACACGCCCGAACGCGCCGGGCCGGACGCGCGCATTCCACCCCCGGAGAACCACCATGGACCTCAGCCGCATCGGCGAGGCCGCTCTCATCGCGCGCGAGGGGCGGCGGTTGGAGGCCTATCGCGACAGCGTCGGCATCTGGACGATCGGCGTCGGCCACACCGCCGCCGCCGGGCCGCCTCTGCCCCGCGCGGGCCTGCGCATCACGATGGCGGAATGCGACGCGATCTTCGCCCGCGACGTCGCCCGCTTCGTCCGCACCGTCGATGGGGCGCTGCCGGCGCCGCTGCCGCAGCACGCCTTCGACGCGCTGGTCTCGCTCACCTTCAACATCGGCCCGGCCGCCTTCCTGCGCTCGACCGTGCTGCGCCGCCTGCGGGAGGGCGACCGGGCGGGCGCAGGCGAAGCGATGCTGATGTGGAACCGCCCCGCCGTGCTGATCCCGCGGCGCCAGGCCGAATACGACCAGTTCCGCACCCCCTACGAGGCCGCCCTGCCGCGGGCGCGGCGCAGCGATCCGCAGCCGGTCGCCGTGCCGACATCGGCCCACTCGCCCGCGCCCGTCGCGGAGCCCGTCATCGACACGCCGCCGCCCGCCGGCTGGCTCGCCCGCCTGCGGGGCTGGCTCGGCAGCCGCTGACACCCCCCTCCCCAACCCAAGGAACACCCGCCATGCTTACGACCGAACCCGCCGCGCGGCCCTCCGCGGTCGGCCTGCGGGGGATGCTGCTCGCCTGCGCCTTCCTGCTCGTCGTGCCTCAGGCCTGCACCCCGGCCCACGCCACCGACGCCACCGCGATCGTGCTGCCCTGGGGCGACGGCCTCGTCGCCCTGGCCCAGGGGCTCACCGCCCTGGCGGCGCCGGTGCTCGCCACGATCGTCGCCGCGCTGGTCGCCCGCATCCTGGGGCCGCTGCGGCTGCTGGTCACCGACGCGCTGGTCGAGCGGCTGGTGCGCAACGCCACCGACTACGCCCTCAACGCCGTTGCCGGCGCCGTCCGCGGGCGCACGCTCACGGTCCCCCTCGGCTCGGCGGTGATCGCACGCGCCGTGCAGCGGGCGCTCGACGAGGCGCCGGGCTGGCTGATCCGGGCGGCGGGCGGCGGCGAGGGCGTCGCCGCCAAGGTGTTTCGCGCCCTGCCCCTGGAGGAGGAGGCGACCGCCGCCAACACCCTGCGGCCCGCCCTCGACCGCGTCCTCGGACCCACCCCCATGCCCACCCCGCTCCGCAATCCGGCCTGACCCCGCGGGCGGGCGGATGCGCCCGCCCCGACCGTCGCTCCGGAGTCCCAAGCCGTGGACAAGATCGCCATCGAGGCCGCCCGCCTGCTGTTTTCCGACGACGGCGCCGGCTGGATCGTCGCGGTGCTGCTCGGCCTCGCCTGCCTGCACCTCTACCGCGACGGCCTGCGCACCCTGGAGGCGCGCATCGAGGAGACCGGCACCACGGCCGCCGCCCTGGAGCGGGCCTCGCAGACCAACGCGGCGGTGGCCGCCGCCCTGGAGAGCCGCACCCGCGTGCTGGAGGACCTCACCCGGCTCTCCGGCGAGATCGCCCGCGAGGTCGAGCGCAGCGACGCCCGCGCCCGCGAGAAGCTCGAAGAGATTCTTCGGCGCCTCGGCGAGCTTCAGCACCGCCCGCGGGCCTGACCTGACGATCGAATCGGGGGGAAACCCGATGTTCTCGAAACTGCGGTTTCCGAGCCTGTCTCGGGCGGGCGCCGCGTGGCGGCCCCACAATGCCCGCCGCCGCAGCCGCGCCGCCGCCGGCCGGCTGGAAGCGGCGGTCTGCGGCTTCGAGCGCTCGATCGTGACGCTGCGCAAGGCCGCGCTCGACCATGTCGACAGCCAGGATCTGGCGTGCCTGACCCTGCGCGTCTTCCTCGACCGCCGGTCCGAGCGCGGCCGGACGGCCTGATCTGCGCTGGGGACACACCGGGAACGCACCGGGGAACCCCCGCCGCGGTCTCGACCTTATCCCGCACCGAAGCGCGCCCGTGACCATGGCACCCCACTCGAAATCCGCATTCAGTCTTCCCGGTTGGTGTCGCGTCCCGAACATTCAGGACGCATTCAGTGCCCCGGCGCGAATGTCCTTGCCGATGCGCCAAGCTTTCGCCCTGTTGATCGTCGTCTCGACCGCCGCGGTTCTCGCGGCGGGCGCGGTCGGCCCCCTCGCCGAGGAGACCGGCGCCCTCGCCCCGGTCCCGGAGGTGCGCGAGCCGATGAACCGCGGCGACGATTGCCTGTCGCCCGCCGATCTGCGCGAGGCGGTGGCCGAGAAGCGCGTGGTGCCGCCGATCGCCGCGATCCGCGCGGCGCGCCAAGCGATTCCCCGGGCCGAGATTCAGCGCGCCCGCCTGTGCCGCCACGATGCCGGGCTCGTCTACCTGCTCACCGCCCTGCGCCGGGACGGACACTTCGTCCAAGTCATGGTCGATGGCCAGTCGGGGCAGGTCAGCGGGCAGTGGTAGGGCCGATGCTCGAAGTTGCCGGTGTTGAAGGATTGAGAAACGTCGCCTCGGATAGATATTCCCGGTGAAGGGCCGATGCGATGGGCCGATGATCGAGGAGTGACCGACCGTGCGTCTGCTCGTGGTCGAGGACGACCGTGACATCAACCGACAGGTGGTGACCGCGCTGGAAGAGGCCGGCTACGTCGCCGACAAGGCGTTCGACGGCGAGGAGGGCGGCTATCTCGGCGAGAACGAGCCCTACGACGCCATCATCCTCGACATGGGCCTGCCCAAGGCGGACGGCGTCACCGTTCTCCAGAACTGGCGCCGGGCCGGGGTGAAGACGCCGGTCATCATCCTCACCGCCCGCGACCGCTGGTCGGACAAGGTCGACGGCTTCGATGCCGGCGCCGACGACTACGTCACCAAGCCCTTCCACATGGAGGAGCTGATGGCCCGCGTGCGCGCGATTCTTCGCCGCGCGGCCGGTCATGCCTCGAGTCAGATCGCCTGCGGCCCCGTCACCCTCGACACCCGCTCCGGCCGCGTCTTCGTCGACGGCAATCCGGTCAAGCTCACGAGCCACGAATACCGCCTGCTCTCCTACCTGATGCACCACACCGGCCGCGTCGTCTCCCGCGCCGAACTCACCGAGCACCTCTACGACCAGGATTTCGACCGCGACTCCAACACCATCGAGGTGTTCGTCGGCCGCCTCCGGAAGAAGCTCGCGGTGGATTTGATCCAGACCGTGCGGGGGTTGGGCTACCTAGTCGATCCGAACCAGCCGGGGGGGAAGAGTTCCTGACCGGAAGGGCGGTACGCTTCGCAGGAAGCGGCCTGCCCGCCTTGGCAATCGCCTATGGCTCATCCTAGTTTCGAGAAGGAGCGGGGCGATGTCACGTCGAGTGGCCGGCCGCGATTCTTCCGACGATCCGCCTCTCGCTAGGTTACGATGCCCGCACCGACCTCGAGACAACCGCAGCGGACGCGCCTCAGCAGCCTTCTGGCCGGCTTGAGCGCCTTGTCCTCGATCTGGCCGGCCGAGGCCGAGCCGATGCGCTATCCCCACCGCGACGAAGCTGACGCGTTGCTCGGTGACGGCCTGAGGATCGGCGACGACATGCGCGTCGTGATCGAGCGCGAGCGGGCGCGTGCGCAAGCCACGGCGAACTAACGCGCCTGCCCGCCAAGCCCCCGATGACCGACCGCCTCGCCTGGCTCCCCCTGCGCCGCCGCTCCATCGCGGTCCGGCTCGCGGTCTCCTCGTTCCTGTCGAGCACCGCGATCCTCGTCATCGCGGCCTTCATCCTCACCACGCTCTATCGCGAGAACACCGAGCGCGCCTTCGACAGCCGCCTGCTCGTCTTCGCCAACAACCTCGCCACCGATCTCGTCTCGCCGAGCGATCCCGAGACGCGCTCCTTCTCGCTCGGCGATCCGCGCTTCGACCTGCCGCTGTCGGGCTGGTACTGGCAGGTCGGGCGGCCCGACGCGAAGCCGCGGGACCTGCGCACCTCGCGCTCGCTGGTCGGCGTGCCGCTGAAAGGGCCGGATCAGGCCGGTACCGCGACGATCGGCCAGATCCGCCAGGGCTATGGCCGCGGCCAGGACGACCGGACGCTGCGCATCGTCGAGCGCGACGTCGATGTCGGCCAGGAGGGGCGCTACACCGTGCGGGTGGCCGGGCCCGCCGACGAGATCGTGAACGATGTCGAGCGCTTCCGCTTCTCGCTGTTCATGACCTTCGGCCTGCTCGGGTTTTCGCTCGCGGCGACCGCGCTCCTGCAGATCCGCTTCGGCCTCGCGCCCCTGCGGGCGCTGCGCACGGCGCTCGGCACCATCCGCCGCGGCGAAGCCGACCGGATCGACGGGCAGTATCCGCGCGACATCGCCCCGCTCTCGGGCGAGATCAACCTCTTGATCGAGACCAACCGCGAAATCCTGGAGCGCGCCCGCACCCAGGTCGGCAACCTCGCGCATGCTCTGAAGACCCCGCTCTCTATCATCGTCAACGAGGTCGGCTCGAGCGAGGCGCCGCCGGAGTTGGCGGAGAAGATTCGCGAGCAGGCCGCGGTGATGCGCGATCAGGTGAACTACCATCTCGACCGGGCCCGCGCCGCGGCGCTCGCCGGCACGCTCGGCGCCTCGACCGAGGTCGAGCCGGCGCTGGCCGGCCTCGTGCGGACGTTCGGAAAGATCTACCGCGACAAGGACATCGCCTACGAGGTCCACGTCTCGCCGGGCCTGCGCTTCCGCGGCGAGAAGCAGGATTTCGAGGAGATGATCGGCAACCTCGTCGACAACGCCTCGAAATGGGCGGATAGCCGCGTCGCGATCTCGGCTACGCCGGTCGGCGGGGACGATTATCCCCACCTCATCGTCGCGGTGGAGGACGACGGGCCGGGCCTGCCCGAGGAGGACCGGGCGGCCGTGCTCAAGCGCGGGCGCCGCCTCGACGAGACCAAGCCGGGCTCCGGGCTGGGCCTCTCCATCGTCGCCGACCTCGCCGCGCTCTATCGCGGCCGCTTCCGCCTGGAGGCCGCGGGCCTCGGGGGCTTGCGCGCAGTGATCGAGGTGCCGGGCGACGGGCCCGCCGGCGCCGGGCAGCGCTGAAAACGTGATTCAAGGCCAAGGTTACGTCGCCCCGCGCCTATGCTAAGGCGCATGCTCCGCGCTTCGCGTGACGACGTGTCGCCCGGGGGCGATGTCGTGCGGGCTCCTCTCGGGCACTACACGGGGCCGAGCTATCGTTCGGGGGCCAATTGACGGCGATCTGGTTCATTCTGGCGGCCATGACCGCGGCGGCCGTGTTCGCGCTGCTCTGGCCGATGTCGCGTCGTCGCCGTCAGGAGGCGGCGGGAGCGGAGCTGTCGACCGAGGCCGGCTTCTACGAGGATCAGCTCGCCGAGATCGAGCGCGACCTCGGCCGCGGCCTCATCGCACCCGCCGAAGCCGAGGCCGCCCGCACCGAGGCCGCCCGCCGGCTGCTGCGGGCGAGCCGTGAGGAGAGTGCGGCGAAATCCGCGGTCGCGCCGCTCGCCGAGCCGCATCTGCGCCAGCGCCGCGCCGCGTCCGCCTTCGCGCTCTCGACGATCCCGCTGGTCGCGCTCGTCGTCTACGGCCTCTACGGCTCACCGAACCTCCCCTCGCAGACGGAGGCCGACCGCAGCGCCAGCCGGGCCGGGGCGCAGGACATGATGACCGCGATCGGCCAGATCGAGGCGCGGCTCGCCAGCCACCCCGACGATGTCCGCGGCTGGAGCGTGCTCGCCCCGGTCTACATGCGGCTCGGCCGTTACGACGACGCGGCCCGCGCCTACGCTTCGGTCGTGCGCCTCAAGGGCGAGGACGCCTCCGCGCTCTCCGATTGGGGCGAGGCCCTGGTGGTCGCGGCGGAAGGTTCGGTCTCGCCGGAGGCCCGCAAGGTGCTGAACCGGGCGGTCGCCGCCGACCCGAAGGCGCCCAAGGCCCAGTTCTATCTCGCCCGCGGCGACGAGCAGTCCGGCGACGTGGCCGGCGCGATCCGCCGCCTGTCCGGCCTCGCCGAGGGTGCTCCCTCCGACGCGCCGTGGCTGCCGACGGTGCGCGACACGCTGGCCCGCCTCAAGGGCGAGACCACCCCGGCGGCGACGCCCGAGGGCGGCCCGAAGCCCGAGGCGCCCGGAGGGGGCGCTGCCACCGGCGGTTCATCCGTCGCGGGGCCCGCGGCCAACATCCAGGCGCTGCCGCCCTCCGAGCGGATCGACGCGATCCGCGGCATGGTCGAGGGGCTGGAGCGGCGCTTGGCCAAGCAGGGCGGCACCGCCGACGAGTGGCTGCGCCTCGTGCGCTCCCACGCGGTGCTGGGCGAGCGCGACAAGGCGCTCGATGCGCTGACCCGTGCCCGCGAGGCCCTGAAAGGCGATGCGCCGGCCCGCGAACGTCTCGACGCGCAGGCGCGCGAACTCGGCCTCGCGGACGGCAAGCCGGGCGCGAGCGCGGACGCTGCGCCCGAGGCCAAATCGCCGGAGGCCAACAAGACGTCGGAGGCCGGTGCTTCGGAGAGCAGGCCCGCGGTCGCCATGGAGGCCGACGCCGCTGCCAACGCCATCCGGGTGATGCCGCCCGCCGAGCGCGAGGCGGTGATCCGCGGCATGGTCGCGACCCTCGACCGGCGGCTCGCCGCCAAGGGCGGCAGCCCCGACGAGTGGATGCGGCTCGTGCGCTCCTACGGCGTGCTGGGGGACCGCGCAGCCGCGACCCAGGCGCTCGACCGGGCCAGGATGGCGCTCGCCGCCAACCCCGGCGCGGTGGAGCGGCTCGACGCGCTCGGCCGCGAACTGGACCTCGCGCCGAAGCCGTGACGCGCTTTCCGACGAAGTGGATGCCGGTTCGTCGAAAGAAAGCGCGTCGAACAGAGACCATCGACGGCCTCTGACAATCGGTCCCGCCCGCGCAACCTTGACCCGAAGGGCGCGCGGGCCGAAACCGTACGGACGAACGAGTCTAAAGACGTCAGGCCGCCCTTCGCGCCTCGCTGAGGGACAAGAACGCGCCGACGAACCGGGACGGAACCGTTGACCCGCAAGAGCCGCCGCCTCGTCCTCATCGCCTGCTGCGGGGCCGTCCTGGCCCTGGCGCTGGGGCTGATCCTGTCGGCGATGACCGGCTCGATCGTGTTCTTCCGCTCGCCCACCGAGGTCGCCGCGCAGGGCGTGGCGCCGGGCACCCGCTTCCGCCTCGGCGGCCTCGTGACCGAGGGATCGCTCAAGCGCGGGCCCGACCAGAACGTCGAGTTCTCGGTGACGGATACCGGCGCGACCGTGCCGGTGCAGTATCGCGGCCAGCTGCCGGACCTTTTTCGCGAGGGCCAGGGCATCGTCGCCGAGGGCAAGCTCGAGGTCGGCGGCGTGTTCCGCGCCGACACCGTGCTGGCCAAGCACGACGAGAACTACATGCCGCGCGAGGTCGCCGACGCCCTCAAGGCGCAGGGGCGCTGGCAAGAGGGCGAAGGCAAGGGCGAGGGCAAGGGGAAGCCGGAGGCCTCTAAGGAGACTCCGAAGCCGGCCGCCGACGCGACCCTCGGCCAGCGCAGCGAGCGATAAGCATGACCACGCACCGGTCTGACACCGCGCGGGAGACGCATTCGTGATCGTCGAGCTCGGCCATTACGCCCTGGCGCTCGCCCTGGCCCTGTCCCTCGTCCAGGCGGTGATGCCGGCCTGGGCCGCCCGCTCGGGCGATGCGGCTTTGCGCGAGGTCGCGGTGCCGGCGGCGCTGGGCACCTTCGCCTGCCTGCTGTTCGCGTTCTGCGCGCTCACCTACGCGCATGTGATGTCGGACTTCTCGGTCCAGAACGTCGTCGAGAACTCGCACACGGCCAAGCCCCTGATCTACAAGATCTCCGGCGTGTGGGGGAACCACGAGGGCTCGATGCTGCTCTGGGTGCTGATCCTCGCCCTGTTCGGGGCCTGGGTCGCCACCGCCAAGAACTCGGTGCCGCCGGTTCTGCGCACCAACACCCTGATGGTGCAGGCCTCGATCACCTTCGTGTTCGTGCTGTTCATCATCATGACCTCGAACCCGTTCAGCCGCGTGGCGCCTGCCCCGCTGGAGGGCAACGACCTCAACCCGCTCCTCCAGGATCTCGGCCTCGCGATCCATCCGCCGCTGCTCTACCTCGGCTATGTCGGCTTCTCGATCAGCTTCGCCTTCGCGGTCGCCGCGCTGATTGAGGGCCGCATCGACGCCGTTTGGGCCCGCGCCGTGCGGCCCTGGACGCTGATCGCCTGGAGCTTCCTGACGCTCGGCATCGCCATGGGCTCCTACTGGGCCTATTACGAACTCGGCTGGGGCGGCTGGTGGTTCTGGGACCCGGTCGAGAACGCCTCGCTGATGCCCTGGATCGCCGGTACGGCGCTGCTGCATTCCACCGTCGTGATGGAGAAGCGTGACGCCTTGAAGGTCTGGACGGTGCTGCTCGCCATCCTGACCTTCTCGCTCTCGCTCGTCGGCACCTTCATCGTCCGCTCGGGGCTGCTCACCTCGGTCCACAGCTTCGCCTCGGACCCGAGCCGCGGCGTGTTCATCCTCGGCATCCTCGCCGTGTTCATCGGCGGCTCGCTCACCCTGTTCGCGTGGCGCGCGCCGAGCTTGCGCCAGGGCGGCCTGTTCGCGCCGATCTCCCGCGAGGGCGCGCTGGTGATGAACAACCTGTTTCTGGTCGCGGCCTGCGCCACGGTGTTCGTCGGCACGCTCTATCCGCTGCTCTTGGAGATGCTGACCGGCGACAAGATCTCGGTCGGTCCGCCCTTCTTCAACTGGACCTTCATCCCGCTGGCGATGCCGCTGCTGTTCATCGTGCCCTTCGGGCAGGGGCTCGCCTGGAAGCGGGGCGATGCGGCGGCGGCTGCCCAGCGCCTGATCGCGGCCTTCGCGGTGGCGCTCGTCGTCGGCCTCGCGGCGGCCGCGCTGACCTGGGGCGGCCCGATCATGGCCCCGGTCGGCCTCGGTATCGGCGCCTACCTGATCATCGGCTCCGCGCTCGAAATCTGGGTGCGCGCCCGCGGCTACGGCCAGAGCCGCAGCCGCGATCTCGGCACCACGTGGCGCCGCGCCGTCGGCCTGCCGCGCTCGGCCTGGGGCACGGCGTTCGCGCATGCCGGCGTCGGCGTCGCTGTGCTCGGCATCGCTGCGCAGGGCTGGGCCACGGAAGGCCTCGGCACCATCCGCGACGGCGGGCATGTGACCGCGGGCCCCTACGTCGCCACCCTCGACCGGGTCGGCCCGAAGAAGGGCGAGAACTACGAGGAGACCACCGCCTTCCTGACCCTGCGCACCACGTCCGGCGACTTCGTCGGCACGGTCGAGACGGGCAAGCGCTTCTATCCCTCCCGCCGGATGACGGTGACCGAGGCCGGCCTGAAGACGGTGGGAATGAGCCAGATCTACGCCAGCGTCGGCGAGGTGATGCCCGACGGCTCGATCGGCCTGCGGCTCTACCACAAGCCCCTGGTGCTGCTGATCTGGATCGGCGCGCTGATCATGGCGGCGGGCGGCGGCCTGTCGCTCACCGACCGGCGCATGCGCGTCGGCGCCCCGGTCAAGGCGCGCGCCAAGCTCCCGCCCTCCGCGGTGCCGGCGGAGTGAGGCCGATGCGGCGTTTCAGACTGTCACCGAGCAAGCCGACGGGCGTCCTTTTCCCCCTGTGGGGAGGGGTTCGGGGTGGGGGGCCCGCAGAGGGCACCTCTGCGGTTCCTCCTGCACCACCCCCACCTCCTACCTCCTTCCCACAAGGGGGAGGAGAAGCATCGCGTCGGTGGCGGAGTCTCATCGTCCGATCGGCTTTGATCCTCGCACTTGCTCCGGCTCCCGCCCTGGCGGTGCAGCCGAACGAGGTGCTGAAGGACCCCGCCATGGAGGCGCGGGCGCGCGTCATCTCGGAGGGGCTGCGCTGCCTCGTCTGCCAGAACCAGTCGATCGACGATTCCGACGCGCCGCTCGCCAAGGACCTGCGCCTGCTCGTGCGCGAGCGCCTGAGGGAGGGCGATTCCAACAATCAGGTCGTCGATTACGTGGTGGCCCGCTACGGCGAGTTCGTGCTGCTGCGGCCGACCTTCGGCTGGCACACGCTTCTGCTGTGGCTGAGCCCGCTCCTCGCCGTCGGGCTGGGCGCCTTCGGCATCTGGCGCCTGTCGCGCCGCCGCGCGCCGAAGGCGGAAACCCTGTCCGCGGCCGAGGCCGCGGAGGTCGAGGCGCTGCTCAAGCGGCGTTGAGCGCGCCCTGCTTTCGCCCGATCGGCCGGGCAGGAAGTCGAGGCGTTGACGCGCCGTCTTCGACCCGCAGCGAGCCTCACCCGAGCGCCATGCCGATCGCCGCACCCCTTCGCCGCCTGCTCCTCGCGAGTGCGGTCCTCGCCCTGCCCGCGGTCGCGCAGGCGCACCCGCATGTCTGGGTCACGGCCAAGGCCGAGGTCGCCTACGAGGGCGGGCGCGTCGCCGGCATCCGCCACACGTGGAGCTTCGACGCGTCCTACTCGGCCTTCGTGACGCAGGGCCTCGACACCAACGGCGACGGCAAGCTCTCGCCCGAGGAATTGCAGAGCCTCGCCATCGAGAACACCGCGAATCTCGCCGAATTCGCCTACTTCACCAAGCTCAAGGTCGCGGGCCGCGAGCAGGCTTTTGCCGATCCGCGGGAATCCCGGATGGCCATGGACGGCGACCGGCTCACCTTGAGCTTCCTGCTGCCGCTGAAGGCGCCCGCCGTGCAGGGCAAGGGCGTCGCGGCGCTCGAGGTCTACGACCCGACCTACTTCGTCTCCTTCAGCCTCGCGGAAGGCGCCGACGCCGTGCGCCTGCCCGGGGCGGCGGCCGGCTGCACCACCACCCTGACGCGGCCGAAGAACGCCGAGCCGGCGGTGGCGGAGGCCGGCAAGTCGATGAGCGAGGCGATGTTCGAGGCGCTGACCTCCGCCTCGAATTACGGCGAGCAATTCGCCAACCGGGCCATCGTCGCGTGTCCCTGACGGCGGCGCTCGCCCCGAAAGCGGGAGCCGCGAGCCGGCTCCCCCTGCGCCTCGCGCTCGCCGCCGGGGCGGTGCTCGCCGCTGCCGGCCTCCTCGGTGCGCTCGCCTGGATCGTCGGGCCGGTCGCCGCGCCGCCGCCGCGCTCGCCCTTCGGCATCGGCTTTCGCGAGGCCGCCCCCGCCGCGACCGGGCTCGGCGGCTGGCTGCTTAACGTCCAATCGAACTTCTCGCGCAACCTGCAAGGGGCGGTCGCGGCGCTGAAGACCGGCGGCGGCTGGTGGCCGCTCGTCGCCATGGGCTTCGCCTACGGCGTGTTCCACGCCGCCGGGCCCGGCCACGGCAAGGCGGTGATCGCCGGCTACATCGTGGCGGGCGAGCGCTCCTTGCGCCGCGGCTTCGCCTTGAGCGCGGCGGCGGCCCTGCTTCAGGCGTGTGTCGCCATCGCCCTCGTCGGCGTCGGCACGCTGGTCCTGAAGGCGACCGCGGGCGGCATGACGCGGGCCGGCATGCTGATCGAGACGGTCAGCTTCGCCCTCGTCGCGCTGCTCGGCGCCGCGGTGACGTGGCGCAAGGCCGGGCGGCTCGCGTCCCTCGCCTCCGATGCACCGACGGCCGCCTGCGCCCCCGGCTGCGGCCACACCCACCTCACCGACGCCGCGGCGCTCGACCGGCTCGGCACCTGGCGCGAACGGGCCGGCGTGGTGCTCGCCGCCGGCAGCCGGCCCTGCGCCGGGGCAGTGCTGATCCTCGTCTTCGCGGCAAGCCAGGGGATGCTCTGGGCCGGCATCGCCGCCACGCTCGCCATGGCTTTGGGCACCGCGCTCACCACCGGGGCGCTCGCGAGCCTCGCGGTCTTCGCCAAGGCGCTGGCTTTGCGCCTCGCGGGTGGGCGGGGACAAGCCGGGGCGCTGGCGGTCGGCGGGCTCGAACTCCTGGCCGCGGCCTTCGTGCTGGTGCTCGGCCTCGCCCTCGTCGCCGGGATCGCCGCGAGCGTCGGCGGCTGAACGTCCTCTCGCCAAAGGTCACGAAGCCGTGGCAGGCTGTGCCTCCCGATCAGAGGAGAGCCCCCGCGTGACCGCACCCGGCGATGCCCTCGACGCCTTCGCGCCGATCCTGCACTGGCGACTGCTGAAAGGCTCGCACGCCTTTCCGGGGCCGGACGGGGGCACCTGCATCAACGAGGCGGCCATCGTCGCGGCGGGCCTGCCCTACCGGACGATCAGGGCGACCGAGGATTGTCCGCCCTGCTTCTCGCAGCCCCTCGCGGCCTATGCGCTCGGCCTCAACGACGCGATGCCCGAAGCCGAGCGACAGGGGCTGATGGCGTTCGTGCTGCGCCTCTCGGGCTCGGCCGACCTGCCGGAGATCGAGGCCGCCCGCACCCGGTTCCTGGCGCTGGAGAGCGTGCGCCGCATCCTGCCCCCGCTCCTCGACCGGGCCGGCCTGCCGGCGCTGGCCGCCCGCTGCGAGACCGCGCCCGATGCCGAGGCCGCGCTCTCGGCGGCGAGGGCCGCGGAAGGGCAGGGCGGGGCGCTCTCCCACGCCGCCGGGGGCCGGCGCGCTTGGGTGATCGGCGCGCACGCCTCCGCGGTCGCCCGCACCGCGACGGCGGCGATCCGGGCGTTTTCCGATCCGCGCTGCGCCGCGGAGGTGGCGGAGGGCGCCGCACCCTTCGCCGACGGCATCTGGGGGACCGCGCTCGGTATCCTCGACGGGGCGCTCGGCATCGGCCGGCAGGCCCCGTCGATCGATCTGACGGACGCCCGCGACCGCCTGGAGCGGGCCCGCGCTCAGAGTGCCTCACAAAACTCCCGTTCACCGCCGGTTTCTTCCTGAGCGCGACAGCGCAGCGGGAGTTTTGTGAGAGACACTCAGGCGTAGGCGCGCGGGCGCGGCTCCTCGGCGAGGTCGATCTCCATCGACTCGCAGTTGGCGAGCCAGCGCCCGGTCAGGTGGTAGAAGAAGGTGCAGTGGCCGACCACACCGATGGTCCGCTCCGGCCGCGCCCGCAGCCACTCGCGGAAACCCGCGACGCGCTCGTCGAACGCCTCCCGCGGTTCGACGTGCCAGCCCTCCGGCCCGACCAGTCCGTCCGCGTACCACCACGTCTCGGGCAGGTGATCGACCCGGAAATCCGGGAATTCCCGGGCCAGCACCGAGGCCGCGCGGCCGATGTCGCAGCTGCTCTCCTGGCATTCCCGGTGCAGCACCTCGACCAGCACCTGGGGCTTGGCCGGGTGATCCGAAAAGATGCCCGCCGTGGTCTGGAGCGCGCGGGTCAGCGGTGACGTCACGACGAGTTCGAACGGCACGTCGCGCAGCCGCGCGCGGGCGGCCGCGACCTGGGCGTGGCCGCGCTCGGACAGGCGGGCGTCGATATGGCCGGGATCGCGCCCCGTCGCCTCGTGATGAGCGTTGAAGGTCGATTCGCCGTGGCGGATGCAGAGGATGCGGGTCGTGGACATGAGCCCGATGTAGGCGAAGCACCGCCGCGCGCCACCTGCCGCGACGGCGGGTCTCGCCTGCGCACAGGACCGGACGAAGCGTCACCGTGGCGGCGCGACGGCGCCGGTTTCCGCACCGATCCGGCAAGCGCGGTGCGGCCTTGCGCCGAAGGAGGGGAAAGCGTCCCGTGGCGGGAGGGCCCCGCTCGGAGGAGCTTGAGGACAACCGGCCCCGGCCGGCACCACCCTCAAGGAGCCTTCCGATGTCACACCCTCCCGTCCCAAGCCAAAGCCTGCCCCGCAACCTCTTGATCGGTCCGCTCGTCGCGGTCGTCCTCGCCTTCTTCGGCAGCCCGCCGGCCCGCGCCGAGGAACCGGGAAGCGGCGCATTGGTGCTGCGCCGCGAGGGCGCCGCCCCGGTCGAGGCGCCGCGGCTGCGGGCCGACGCCGCCATCGCGGTGAGCGGCCCGACCGCGCGGGCCACCATCACCCAGGCCTTCCGCAACACCACCGCCGAGTGGGTCGAGGGCACCTACCTCTTTCCTCTGCCGGAGGACGCCGCGGTCGATTCGATGAAGCTCGTCGTCGGCGACCGGGTGATCGTCGCCGACATCCGCGAGCGGCAGGCGGCGCGCCGCGCCTACGAGGCGGCCAAAGCCGAGGGCAAGGCCGCCGCGCTCACCGAGCAGCAGCGCCCGAACCTGTTCACCAACGCGGTCGCCAATATCGGCCCCGGCGAGACCGTGCTGGTGCAGATCACCTATCAGCAAAGCGTCCGGCTCTCCGGCGGCACCTACGCGCTTCGCCTGCCCACGGTCGCGGCGCCCCGCTACAGCCCGGCCCCGGCGCTCGTCCAGAGCGCAGCCGAGGGCCCGGCCGCGCCCGATCCCGTGCCGGATCGTGAAAAAATCGAAGCGCCCGTGCTCGATCCGGCCCGCCACGCGCCGGTCAACCCGCTGACGCTCGCCATCGACCTCAAGGCCGGCTTCGCGCTGGGCTCCGTGAAGAGCGCCACCCACGCGATCCGCGTGGACAACCTTTCGCAATCCGAGCGCCGTATCACGCTGGCGGACGGCGCCACCGCGGCCGACCGCGACTTCGAGCTGACCTGGGCGCCGGCACCCGGCAGCGAGCCCGCCATCGGCCTGTTCCGCGAGCGGGTGGCCGGGGCCGAGGCGGTGCTCGCCGTGCTCACCCCGCCGGCCGAGGCCACCCCTGCCCCGGCGCTGCCGCGGGACGTGGTGTTCGTCATCGACAATTCCGGCTCGATGGGCGGCGCCTCGATCCGGCAGGCCAAGGCCAGCCTGCTCGCCGGCCTCGATCGCCTGCGGCCGGGCGACCGCTTCAACGTCATCGGCTTCGACCACACCTACGACGCCATCTTCCCGGATACCGTTCCGGCCGACGAGAGCCACCTCGCTGTAGCAAAAAGCTTCGTGGCCGGGCTGGAGGCGAGCGGCGGCACCGAGATGCTGGCGCCGCTCAAGGCCGCGTTGCAGGACGCGCACCCCGACGAGGCCGGCCGCCTGCGGCAGGTCGTGTTCCTCACCGACGGCGCCGTCGGCAACGAGGCGCAGATCTTTTCCGCCATCGCTACTGAGCGCGGGCGCACGCGGCTGTTCATGGTCGGCATCGGCTCGGCCCCGAACGGCTATCTGATGCGCCACGCGGCGGAACTCGGCCGGGGCAGCTTCACGGAGATCCGCTCGGTCGATCAGGTGTCCGAGCGGATGCGCGAGCTGCTGATGAAGATCGAGAGCCCCGTCGTCACCGACCTCACCGCGACCTTCTCGGAAGCCGCCGACGCCACGCCCTCGCCGATGCCCGACCTCTACCGTGGCGAGCCCGTCATCGTCGCGGCGTGGATGCCGGAGGCCAAGGGCACGCTGACCCTCACGGGCCGGATCGGCGGGCAGCCTTGGCGGAACGTCCTGAACCTCGACGCGGCCGTGGACGGCGCCGGGATCGGCAAGGTCTGGGCGCGGGCGAAGATCGCGGATGCCGAGACCGCGCGGATCACCGGCCGGCTCGGCCAGGACACCGCCGATGCCGCGATCCTGCGGCTCGCCCTCGACCACGGCCTCACCACGCGGCTGACCTCACTGGTGGCGATCGACGCCACCCCGCGCCGGCCGCACAACGCGCGCCTTGCCAGCGCCGACCTTCCGCTCAACCTGCCCGCCGGCTGGGACTTCGAGGCCCTGTTTGGCTCCAACAGCGAGGCTGCCCCGCCGCGCCAGCGCCGCGCCGGCTTATCCCCCGCCCAGTACGCCGCGGCCCCCTCCGTGCCGCTGCCGCAGACCGCGACGGATTTCGAGCTGCGGGCGCTGGCCGGCCTCGTCCTCCTCGGCCTCGGCCTGCTGATGGCAGCCCGTGGTCGCAGGCTCGCGTGATGGACAAGGCCATGCGCGCGCCGAACCAAGCGCCTCTCCTCCCCCTTGCGGGGAGGAGCTGGAGGTGGGGGTGGTGCAGGAGGCACCGCTCTCGCCTCATCCTGAACCACCCCCACCCCGAACCCCTCCCCGCAAGGGGGAGGAGACCCGCGTTCGGTTCGGCCGTCGCCTTGGTGCTCGGCCTCGCCCTCCTGGCACAGGCAGCGTGGATTCCGGCCAAGGCCGCCCTGGCGCAGGTGCTCTTGGAGCGCGCCTTCGCCCGGACGCTCGCCGAGGGGGCGCCCGTCCGCCCCTGGCCCTGGGCCGACACCGTGCCGGTCGCCCGCATCACCTTCCCCGACCTCGGCGAGGCCTACGTGGCGCTCGCCGGCTCCAGCGGGCAGGCTCTGGCCTTCGGCCCCGGCCATGTCGAGGGCACGCCCGAGGCGGGCGAGTCCGGCACGGCCGTCTATGCAGCGCATCGCGACACCCAGTTCCGCAGCCTCGGCCGGCTGCGGCCGGGGGATCCGGTCACGGTGCAGCGCCGGGACGGGCGGACCGTGCGGTTCCGCGTGACGGGGGCCCGCGTGGTTCGCTGGGATGCCGCCGGCCTCGATCCCGACGCGCCAGGCCGGCGCCTTGCGCTGGCGACCTGCTGGCCCCTCGACGGGCTGACGCAGGGACCGGAGCGGCTGCTGGTGGAAGCGGAGGAGGAGTCAGTAAGCTGGGTCGCCGAATTCGGCTCTGGCCCTTAAGGCAACGCAGGGCCGAACGACATTCCTTGTAGACGCAGCAATGGCGAAGCGGATACCCCCTAGAGCTGTTGCCGACCGCTGCGAGTCGTTCGGGGTTCCCTGGCACGGCGTGATCTGATTCCCTTTGGTCCTCGACAGGAGGATTGATGGGCTCAGCGTTGTCATCGGATC
>NZ_LMQV01000007.1 GCF_001425465.1 Methylobacterium sp. Leaf456 | reverse complement strand
CGCCCATGGTACTGTGTCTCAAGACACGGGAGAGTCGGTCGCCGCCAGGCCTGCCCAGCACAAGAACACTCACGCACCACATTCCCTCGACACGACCGGTCATCGGCCGACGCCACGCACACCGTGCCGCGACCGCGACCGATACCGATAACAACACCGACACCGCCGCGGGGTGGAGCAGCCCGGTAGCTCGTCAGGCTCATAACCTGAAGGTCGCTGGTTCAAATCCAGCCCCCGCAACCAAAAACACAAAGCCCCTGCGCTCCAAGCGCAGGGGCTTTTGCTTGTCCGGATCGCCGCCGGCGCCTTTCCGGGATAGCGCTTCGCGCATTGATCCGTGGTTCGAATTGGCGGAGGGGAGGGCGCGAAACCGTTGCCTCCGCTCAGCGCGGCTTCACCGCACTCGATCGGCGGTGCTCCGCGTAGATCCGCATGGCGAAGCGCCCGGCCGGGCGGGCGCGCATTTCGGCGATGGTCTGCTGGAGGATCGGCGGCATCTCCGCGTAGGTCGGGAGCGGGCCGCCGTAGCGGGGGGGCAGGACCAGGGGGCCGAGCGCGTTGGCGAAGGCCATGTCGGAGAGGGTGAAGCGGTCGCCGACGAGGTAGGGTCGCCCATCGGCCAGCCGCGCATCGACGCTCGCCACCACCGAGCGGATCTGCGCCAGCGCCGTCTCCGCGTTCGCGGCCGACAGCTTGAGCAGGAAGGTCAGCAGCCACGAGAAGACCGGGTAGGCAAGCCATACCGTCAGCCGCTCGAACCAGGGCGTGCCTTCGCCGAGCGGGCGGAGCATGATCGCGCGGTGCGGCAGCAGGTGGAAATAGCTGAACACCGCGACCGCGCCGCCCAGCGTCGCGTTGAAGCGCGGCCAGTCGGCCTCGACCGCGTCGCGCTCCTTCGTACTGAGAGGGGGCAGCAATTGCAGGTCCGAGGGCGCCAGGGGATCGAGCCCGTCGATCATCTTGCGCACGCTGTCGAAGGGCGGGCGGCCGGCGCCGGCCAGCAGCGGGAAGTGCAGGGTCTGCGCCTTCCACCACGTCACGGCGAAGGAGAAGATCAGCGTGTGCCGGTCTTCGACGTAGGGCACGCGGTACTGGCCGAGCAGGAAGCGGGAGAGCTCGCAATCGAGGCTCGGCGGGAAGGTGACGAGGCTGGATTCGCTCATCGGCTTGCCTCCGTGTCGTACTCGACGACGAAATGGACCGGGAACGGGGTGCCGTCGCTGTCGATCCGGCCGAGCGGACCGGCGGCGCGGCGCAGGCCGGGGCGAGCGAGCAGCGGCTTGAGGATCGCCGGGATCAGCACCCGGTTGACGTGGGCACCGAAGCAGGTGTGGAGGCCTTCGCCCCATAGGATGTAGTCTTCCCACGGGCGGTCGGTGCGGAAAGCGTCGGGCGCTTCGATCGTGAGCGGGTCGAACATCGCCGAGAGGTTGGCGGCAAACACCATGGTGCCCTCGGGGACGGTGCAGGCGCGCAAGGTCGAGCGGGCGATCACGGTCTCGCGCAGGGCCCGCCGGTAGATCACCGGGTTGACCGGGGCGAAGCGCAGGGCCTCGAACACGTGGGCGGCCACCCCGGCATCGTCGTCGGCTTTGGCCGCCGCGACGGCGCCGTCCAGGGCCTCCGGCCGGTCGAGGAGGGCGTCGAGCGCTTGGCAAGCGGCCTTCGAGGTCGTCGGCACGGCGCCGATCAGGAGGCCGATGAGGTTGTCGCGGATACCGGTGTCGTCGGCGCCGGGCGTGCCGGCGGCTTGCAGCGCGAGGCAGCGGCCGAGCACGTCGTCCCGCTTCTCGTCCGAGGCTTTGCGTGCCTGGATCGTCTCGTCGAGATAAGAGCGGAGCGCCGCCGCGGCTTCCCGCGCCCGCAGGCCGACCGCCGGGGCGGCGTTGAGATCGAGAAACAGGTACCAGAACAGGGTCGTGGTCCAGTCGATCATCGCCCGCTCGGTCGGGCCGGGTGTCCCGAAGTATTCGCCGACGAGTCGGGCCGGCACGCGCAGGCTCAGGGCCTGGGGCACGTCGATGCGGCCGTCCTTGCCCGCGACCAGCCGCTCGGCCAGCGCGGCGGCGAAGGGCGCGACCACGGTCGCGACATCCTCGCGGCGCATGGCGAGGCGCATCAGCGCGACGTCGCGGGTGTAGTCGGGCGTGTCGGCCATGCCGAGGAAGAAGTTGCGCCCGCCGGTGATCATCCGCATGCGCGGCTCGTAGACGACGGCGAAATCCGCGTCGCGGGCGAGCACCTCCTGCACGTCGGCGTGGCGCGTGACGATCGCCGTGCCGGTGTTGGGGTAGGCCGTGATCAGCGAGCGGCCGATCACGAGGTTGGGCCGAAACACCCGCAGGACGGAAAAGACCAGCACTTGCCCGCTCGGCGCGGTCAGTGCCGCCGCGACGCGCGAGCCGAACGTGCCCTGGCCGCCTATGAGCGCCCGGATCGCGATTCCGGCAAGGCGAACCAAGGCCACGAGCGCCGTAGCGAGCGCGCTCACGCGCACGGCGAGCGCCCGAAACAGGTTTGTCAGAACAGACATATCGGGCGCTCGCCTAAGTCGCAAAAACTAGAGCATCGTCCCGAAAGGTGGTTTCCGGCTTTCGGAAAAGACGATGCAGTACAAAAACATAGGGCATCGTCCTGAATCCTATAATTAGGACGGTGCTCTAGGTCGGGTCGACCACGCCCATGGCGATCAGGCGGAGCGCCGTCATGCTCGGGATGAAGAAGTATTCGCCGCCGCGCATCTCGACGAATTGCGGTAGCTTATCGGCGAAGAACGGCGGTTGGCCGCTCTTCGGGTCGGCGGCGATGACGAACTTGGAATCCTCGCCGTGGTTGCCGATCAGTGGGCAGGTGTCGCTGGCGACGTTGAAGTCGAGCCCGTAATTCATCCATTGCTGCTGGACGAACTCGAACTGCCGGAACAGGCTGGAGCAGATCGCCAGGAAGACGATGCCCTCGTCGCCGTTGGGATCCTGGTAGGGCAGGCCGCGCCGCAGGATGCGGCGGCGGTTGTTGAGCACCGAGCCGTTGGAGCTGGTCTTATCGCCCGGCTTGTAGGTCGGGTCGAGCATGTCGCGGGGATTGGCGCGGCGCAGGTGCGCGCCGAGCGGGCAGCGCAGGCCCTCGGGATCGTCGCCGAACATGAAGTCGACCAGCGATTTGGCGATGGGGTCGTCCTGCTGCTGGCGCCCGCCGGCCTCTTCGCTGAGGGCCACCTTGGCCTTGCGCGTGCCCCGCTCTTTCACCTTCGCCTGGAAAGCCTGCCACTCGGCGTAGGTGGGGGCGGCCATCAGCGGCACCCCGTCGGACCAGCGCCCGGCGATCTTGGCCCGCACCGTCTCCTCGGCCTCGTCGAGGGGCACGCCCATCACTTTGGCGTAGCTCTCGGCGTAGCGGGTCATGGCGTCGCGGAAGGCGGTCACGTCCTGGCCGAGCTTGCGGTAGGCCATGAAGGTGCCGTTGCGGGTGAGATCGAAGGGGCGCCCCGCGCCGGAGAGCTCCTGCGCCTCGTCGGGGTAGCCGAGCAGGAACTCGCCGGTGGCGAGAGAGCGCCACGTGCGCTGCGGCGTGATCGCGCCGCCGCCGATCGCGCGGATTGGCTCCATCACCGCGTCGTACTGACCGTCGAAGACCGGATCGCCGAAGCCGTCGGTGAAGCCGAACGGCTCCTTGGAGGTCGGCACCGGCCCGTTCTCCCCCTCCCGCATGATCGCGGAGGCGTCCTGATACTCTTGCTCGCCGTCGCGGCCGTGGCCTTTGAGGATGACGACGCCGTCATCGACCGCCGCGCACTGGTCGCGCAGCCACTGGGTCGCCCGCTCCAGATCCTCGACCGGCGTGCCGTCGGGGTTCATCGCGGCGTTGAAGGCGAGCAGCGCGTGGACCTGTCGTTCCCCTTGCGGGTCCTCCCAGATCGGGTCCCATTTCCACAGCGCGTCCGGATCGGGGCCGCGGTCGCCGAGGATGGCGGCGCGCAGGCCCATCCCCTCGATGAATTCGGAGGGGAGTTGACGCAACGTCGTGGTCGGCAGGCCGAGCCGGTAGAGGCCGTAGAAGGTGAAGGCGATGTTGATCGTCACCTTCGGGCGCGGCACCACGACGCCGCCGCCGTCCGGGTAATGCGCCCGCGACTCGTCCCACTTCACCGCGGTGGTGATGGAGGGGCGGATGCGATCGACGAACTTGCGGCCGTCCGTGGGGTTCTTGATGTGCAGGAAGACGTAGCGCGCCTTCGGGAAACCCTGCCGCCCGTAGGCGCGCAGGATGTTGCCCTGGATGTCGGCGAGATCGAGCGCCCGGGCCATGGTCACGGCTCTCCCTGGGTCGGTTCCAGCTTGGGCAGGGCGCCGGCGGCGGCGGCCGGCGCGAGCGGCGACGGTTCCTCGTCGTCCTCCAGCGCAGGCAACAGCGGACCCGGCGCCACGGGTTTGGGCGCGACCGAGCGGACGACGCCGGCCTCTTGCGTCGGCCCCGTCACGTCGGCGGGCTTGTGGTCGGCGAGGAATGTCCCGAACGCCGCGTGCAGGGCGTCGTCGTCGAGGCCCTGGCCGTCGATGGCGAAGCGGGTGAAGGCCTGCTGCAGGTAGAGCGCCTTGAGCACCGAGGGCAGGTCGGAATCGGGGGCCGCCGGGAACGGCTCCTGGCCGGTGCGCATCACCCGACGGTAGGCGACGAACAGGCTGACGGCGAGCGCAGCAAAGCCCAAGGCCGCGATCCAGAACCACGGCCCGCCGTGGAACAGGCCGAGCAGCACGGCGAGCGCGGTGACGGCGGCCGCCGCGAGCGGCGGCCAGATCAGCGTCTCGACCGAGAGCGAGGGGAAGGGAGGGCTCTCCGTCCAGTAATCGTTGAACGGCATCGTCGTCTCGATCTGGCAGCGCAGCACGTAATCCTGGAAGCTGCGGCTGTCCTTGATGCCCTTGAAGCCCTCGCAGGTGTCGAGGATCGAGGTCAGTTCCTTGCTCATCGTCCGCCACAGCTCGTCGAGGTAGCTGCGCAGCTCGCTCTCGTCGCCCGTCTTCGCGTCGAAGTCGGCCACGAACATCAGGTAGGGGCAGGGCAGTTGATCGACCGGCTCGGCGAGCACGGGGTTGGGGCCGCGCAGGGCCACCTGCAGGGCGTTGCGCGCATTGCGGCCGTTGAACACCACGTCGGTGAGGATGGCGAAGCGCGCGAAATGCGTGCGGGTGGCGCGGGAGAACGGGCTGTTGATGCCGATCCGCTCCGTCTCGGGCGATTGCAGCGCGGTCGGCAGCACGAGCAGCGCGCGGTGCAGGGCCGCGACCGGCGAGCAGGTCTGGCCGTCGTCGGTCATGAGCACGTCGGTGCGCACGGGCACGAGCACGGTCAGGAAATAGTGGCCGCCGTCGAAATTGGGCATCGGGCGATTCCGGATGAGGGACGGGGCGCCGTGGGCACGGCGTCGGGGCTCGCGCGGGCGGCGCCTATTGGAAGGGCGGCGTCGGCGTACGCCCGCCGATGAAGGGCGCGCGGTTGCGGTCGGCCTCGTCAGTGTCGGTGCTGGCGATCGGCGCGTAGCCCGGCCAGCCGAGCATGTTCTGGAGGCCGGGGCGCCCGCCCGCGCCGGTCATGGCCTCGCGGTAGGCCTTGGCGAAGGCCTGCGGGCCCTCGGCATGCGCGGCGCCGAGCCGCCGCAACCCCTGCGCGACCCGGAGCGCCGCCTTGACGTCCCGCTGGGCCGAGCCGGGCGTGGCGTTGTAATAGTAGCTCGTGTCGAACTGGTTATCCTGGATGTAGTCCTTGAACGGCGTCACCGGAATCGAGTGCGGGTATTTGATGCTCGAATACCAGAACAGATCCAGGCCGTTGGGGATGCCGTCGGAGAAGGCGTCGATGTATTGGTCCCAGGTGCCGTTGAAGTTGCTGACGAACAGCATGTAGTCGTTGGCGAGCCGGGGCTTGCCCTGGCCGAGATCGGGCCACTGGTCGCGCCGGATCATCACCCAGCGGGCGAAGTGAATCAGCGACAGGCCGAGCAGTCCCTGCAGGAAGCCTGGCATGCAGCGCGCGACCATGAACAGGAACTGGTTGATCCACGTCGTCCACGGCCGCATCGGCGTGACGACGTTCATGCCGTAGGCCTTGCCAGCCACGTTCGACACGGCGCTTCCCCCTGGTGACGACGGCCGGAATCCCGCTCGCCCCGATCACCGGCGCGACGGCTCCAAGTCCTTGTTGTGACGTGCGTTGTTGCGACGAGCCGGCCGCCGGTCCGTCGCGTGGTGCCTTCAGTCGCGAAGCGTGCGGGCTCGGTCCAAGCTCAGGGCTACACTGTCCGAGCGTTCGAAACGCGCGCCGGAACGGATCGCATCAAGGATCGAAGCATCGATCACCTCGCGAATATCGAGAATTCGTCGCCGATCCGTCGCCGGATCGACCCACGCAACAGCATCAAAACAGGTGATCCGCAATCCCGTGTCGGGCGAGATCGCGAATCGTCATCGAAATCGGGCGACCGGCCAGTGAGGACCGATTCGCTTGGTCTTTATAGGGAGAAAAATTCCGATTCGACAATCGGGTTTTCCCACAGGATTTCCCGGCCTCGTTGCGCCCGTCTGTCAGGCGGCCGGGGGCGACGCAGGCGCGCGCACCCATCGCCCCTCCGGATCGGGGGCGTAGGTCAGGAACTCGGCGGTGCCGAGATTGACGGCTTCGATCGCCTCGGGGGCGATGCGGTCGAGCTGGACGAGGAGCGCGCGCAGCGAATTGCCGTGCGCGACCACCAGCACCGAGGCGCCCGCGCGCAGGCGCGGCAGGATGGTGCCCTCGAAGAACGGCCAGACCCGCGCGGCGGCCATGGCGAGGCTCTCGCCGCCCGGCGGCACCGCCGCGTAGGATTTGCGCCAGGACCGGACCCGCTCCGTGCCGAACTGCGCCCGCGCCTGCGTCTTGTTGAGGCCGGCCAGCGCCCCGTAATCGCGCTCGTTGAGGGCGGGGTCCGACTCCACCGGCAGGTCGGGCCGGCCGAGTTCCGTCAGCAGCAGCGATAGGGTGGTCTGCGCGCGTTGGAGCCGGCTGGTGAAGGCGACGTCGAAGTGCAGGCCGCGCTCGCGCATGGCGCGGCCCGCAGTTTTGGCCTCCTCGACGCCGCGGGGCGTCAGGGCGGGATCGCGCAGGCCCGAAAACAGGTCGCGCGCGTTGTCCTCGCTCTGCCCGTGCCGCATCAGCACCAGAGCCGGCGCGCGTGTCGTTTCGTTCATCCGCTTCCCCGTCCGCGGGGCGCGCGCGGCCCCTTCGGGCGCTCCTTTGCCCCAAGCTCGGCCATCAGGCGAGGGGGGCAGAGCATCGGCCCGAAAGGTGGGAACCGGCTTTCGGAAAAAGCCGATGCGGCATGGGAGTCTACCCGCCCTGGAGGTTTTCCGCGAAATCCTCCGGCACCTCGCCGAAGGCTTCGAGGATCGCCACGCTCTCCAGTTCGCCGGTCTCGTCGTCGGCCACGATCTTGAGCGCCGCCGCGCCGGGCAGCCGGCCGGCCACGGCCTGCGCCTTCTTCAACGCGCCGCTCTCGGTGCCGACGACCTCCTTCGTCCCCGGCACCAGCCGCTTGCGCTTCAGCTCGAACGCCTGGACGACGTAGGTGGTCTTCATGGCCATGGCCGGTGTTCTCCGCAGCACTGTCTCGGCGCCTGCTCTCCCACGTGGCGCGCGCGAAAGCGATGGCGCCGGGCGCGCAGGGCGGCGCTGGGGGCAAAACCCGATCGCTTGACTGTGCGAGAGGCCGCTGAGGGTGGCTTGCGGACGTTACCGGCGCTGTAAGTCCGATATGGGTCCGACTTTAACGAACCGGCCCTGACAGACGCCTTCGGCCCGTTGTCGACACTGGACCGTTCCGCTTCGAGGCTCTTATCACCCCTAGTCTCGGCACCTAGCGTCGCTTCCAACGAGCCGAGCACATCAATGATAAGACGACGTAGGTTCGAGTAGGGGCCCGCCTGTGCCGAATGCGGAAAATGAGCACCGACCACGGAAGGAGTCTAAGGAAACATCGCCCAAAGCATCACGGCGCGTTAAGTGTCGCTTTCCAGATCACACATAGGCGTGAAGCCGAATAGGGCTTCCGAAATGATGTGATCCAGGCATGAATCAGGCATGCACGAGGGTTAGCTGAAGGCCTGTGCACAGGACACGGCATGATGAAGGTCTGGTTTAGTAGTAAGTAAGAGGGGCAAGCCCAGCTGACCGCGAACGGAAGGAGGTACTCCCACTACCCTTTCCTAGTGGCATGACATATACCTGCGCCTTTTCCCCTAGAGTTGCTTATATCAGTTTTTCAACTTACAAATGAAATTAAAAATCCTGCAGGGGAACAATACGGATTGCAGCCGTCGCATTCGGTATGGTGTGGTGGAGCTTGACGGGAAGGCAAGCCGCTCGGCTTTATCGTCCCAAACCAAACGCTGCGGCACTAGTGTTGTTGAGGATTTTTCATGTCATACGCAACCTACGTTAAGGTAAAATCAACCGTAAGTTTTCATGCATTCAGTCCAAATAAAGTGCCTGATAATTGGGGCCTGAACTCTGACAAGCTTTATTATGATGGAGTTATGCTTACTGACGTGCCTAAGATTACTGCCTATGCCTCTGTTTCGAAAGGATATTGGCAGCCTGGGCAATTTATATTGACTGGAACAGTTGCGGCCTTCGTAACCAGAAGTGTCGATTTAGTAATTGAGCAGCCTTCTGAAGATAAATTGCCATATGGACCAGAAGGGTATGGCTGGAATGGATCTAGTGGCCCTCAATACACCTGGACTATGCATGACGATCTATTTAAAAGTGATTATAATGGCTCAATAACTTCTTACCAATGGTATAATATATATCACGATATGCCTTCTTTGTTCACAGAGAAATCTGAAACACGCGATCTTAATAAGCTCAAGGCCTCAAATTTCTTCTTTTACTCAGCTGGATCAAGTAAAAATGGTAATGATGTTGTAACACTCCCAAACTCGGCCACAAAATGGAGTGAGTGGAGTATATCAACGTCTCCGGACGGCCGCTATCAGTTTGATGCGGGAAATGGCAATGACAACATTACCGGTGGACGAATGCATGAGAATATAAATGGTGGGGCTGGTGATGATACGATTAGGCCCGGCGGAGGCAGAGATCTCGTTGACGGTGGCTCCGGCAAAGATACTTTAGTCTTGGACGGCCTTAACTACGAATATGTTCTTGGGGGTAAAATAAAGTCTGACAATAAGCATATCGTTGTTCAGAAGCAATTGAACAATAAAACGGTAGAAACTGACATTATTTACAATATCGAGGTAATAAAATTCAATAATAAACAATTGAAAATCACAAAATGGTCTGAACTCGTATCGCTTTCAACTGTAAAAAATCTAAATATAAATCCTGATGGGACGAAGCTTACAACGCCCACAGCAGCGCTTCTCGAAGATTTGCTTGGAACTCCGATTAATAATGGCAATGGCACTTATGCATATAGCAATCATATCAAGGCGATGCTGGCGCGGGATAAATCGTCTGTTGTGATCGACGGAGTAAAATATGATACTATCAAAGTAGTGGCGGACTCCCTTACAAAAATAATGAATGAAGCATCCTCAATTTATGGTTCTCTCAAGGGGATGACACCTATACTAGAGAGTCTTTCATCTGCAGGTGTCCTAGTTCCGAGAAAAATAGATGGCAAAGAAAGTTTTTCATCCCATTCCTGGGGAACGTCTATCGATTTAAAGGTCGATGGTATCCTGGACTATGTAGCGGACGGGCAGCTGCATCTTGCTCTTGCAAAAATTACACCTCTTTTCAATAAAGAGGGGTGGGTCGCCGGTTCTGGCTTCTCCGGCGGCCGCGAAGACGACATGCACTTCGAATTTTCAACTGCCAAACTTATGTCGCTGTTCGCAGATGTTAAGCAGGGTAGCGCAGGTAAAGATGCGATTAGCGGCAATAACAAGGATAATTATTTAGTGGGAAATGGCGGGGACGATATAATAAGAGGAGGCAATGGTATCGACACCCTGAAGGGCGGATTAGGGAACGATACCCTGTATGGCGGAAAAGACTCTGACTTCTTTGTGTTTGACACTATACTGAACGCAAAAAATAATGTTGATCGCATAATGGATTTTCAATCTGTCGATGAAATTGAGCTAGACCATGCCATATTCACTAAGCTTGGTAAATCGGGTCATGCCCTTGACACGTCGCAGTTTTCCCTCGGCGACGCGAAGGATATAAATGACTACATCCTTTACGATCAGAAATCAGGTGCGCTCTCCTACGACGCTGATGGTAATGGTGCGGCAAAGGCGGTTGTTTTTGCGGTTCTCGAGAATAGGCCGACTAACATAACGCACGCTGATTTTTTTGTAATATAAGAGCTTGCCGAAAACAGAAGCGAGAGGATCGGAGACCTCTCGTTTCGTCCCTACCGCACCCTGACTGCGAGTCCAACTCGCGAACTCGGTGCTGCCGTGTAGGATCGAACTCGGTGAAACCGATGGCGTGGTCGTTCTCGCTGAGGTTCGCTGTCAGCCCTGAAGGCTCAACCTGCGCCTCCCGCAAATCGGCCAACATTCGACAAACGGCTCCGCTTCAGCGGGGCCGTTTGACGTCGGGATGCCCGAGTGAGCCTCTGGCATCGTCGGAGCAGATCTACCCAATTGTTCGCTGCGGCTCTCACTCCAGACCTACGCCACGTGAGAAGCGAATGTCAGCCTCTCACCTCTGCAGACCAAGCGTGCGGTTCGATTTATGTGTGGAGAGGAGAACCGGCGCTGTCAGTCCGCTTTGGGGCCCCTTAAGCGAACCGGACTTGACAGCCGCTTTCGACCAAATGCGACCTTGCGCTATGAGTGAGAGATGACAACCGATGCGAAGGCCCTCTGGGACGACCTCAAGGCCGAACTATCGAACCGCTCGGGCGAGCCCAGTCCAGGTTTGGGTGATCGTATCGAGAAGGCGATGGCACCGGCTTATGACTTGATCAGGGCTTTTGAGCGGGAGCGCGATCATCAACCGTTCGCCTCCCAAGCGCCATGTCCCATCTGCGGAACTGGAACGGTGAAATATTGGCGGAATGCGCCGCTTGTCGGCGGCATGAAGTGCAGCACGTATGAGTGCATCGCTTTGAACCTCTGATAATAGCAGCCCATCCGTATGGTTCGGTTTAGGTGTGCCCATAGCGCACCCTGCGCCGCGGTCTGTTTTGGATATCGACACGGACCATCCAAAACGGAACTTTCCATGCGAACCATCCATAGAGAACTGGCCTGGTGGAATGCTTGGAAGCGGACACCCCGCGAGTCCGCTTAGGGTGGGAAGCGGAGATTGGCTCGCTGCCCGCAAGCGGACGTTCTGCATCCGACCCAACCCAGTCATGGCTGTGAGGAAGCAGAACTCCATAAAGCAGCCGTTCGGTGCGTGCATCAGCACCGAACGGCTGCTGGTCTGGGAAAGCGGTGTGAGGTCGACCGGCGTTGAGCGCCGGGGCTGGCCTATGCCAAAACCGACGTGAGACGGCTTCAGGCGCTGCGGGCTTGGTCCGGATGACGCCCTTCCGCAAACTCCTCGACGATCTTGGCACAGAACGCCGGCAGGTCCTTCGGGTTGCGGCTGATGACGAGGCCCTTGTCGACCACCACCTCCGCATCGACCCATTCCCCGCCCGCGTTGCGGATGTCGGTCTTCACGGTCGGGAACGACGTCAGCTTGCGCCCCTTCACGACGTCGGCCTCTCCCAACGTCCAGGGGCCGTGGCAGATGACGCCGACCGGCTTGGCTTGCTGAAAGAAGTCTCGGACGAAGCCGACCACGGCCTCGCTGCCCCGGAGCTTGTCGGCCCCCACGCTGCCGCCGGGGATGACGAGACCGTCAAAGTCTGAGGCGGACACGCCGTCGCTGACCTTGTCGACCGGGTACTTACCGGCGGGGTCAGGTCGTTGTTGACGGCCTCGGCCTCTCCTGCCTCAAGCCCGACCACCGTGACGGTCGCGCCGGCTGCAAGCAGCGCCTCGCGAGGCTTCGTGAATTCTGGCTCCTCCGTCCCCGGGGGGCGATCAGGATGGCGATGGTTTTCCCTGAAGGGTCATGGATCGTTCCTCTGCATGACAGTGGGTAAGGGGCGCCTCAGGCCGGGATGCTCTCGGGCGAGGCGGTATTCTCGGCGGTCACGGCGTTTTCCCGGTGGCGGAAGTCGCTCAGCGCTTGGTAGACCTGCAAGCGCGCCCGCATGATCGAGCCCAGCGGCCGGTGCGCCACGAGGCTGTGCGCCGGGCGGAAGGTCATCACCTCGTCGAAGTAACGCACCCGCTCGGGGGAGTAGGCGTCCTGCCGAGGCAGGCGGATCGTCGCCACCGTGCGGTACGGGCTGATCGAGACCGGCCAGTCGACCGAGGAATCCTCAATGGGCTGGCGCTCGGCATCGGCCCAGAGCTGCGCCTTCAATTCGAACACCACCTCGTTGTCCCTGAGGAAGGCGACCGTGGCGTGCCGGAAGCCGTCCTCGTCTTCATTCGGGTCCAACCGCCACTCGGACAGCGCGCGCTGCGCCTCGGTCGCGGGCACGGCCCCGAGCTTGGCCACGTAATCGCCGAAGCGTACCGGCGCCTGGCTGAAGTAGCTGTCGGCAAGCGGATGGCTGTAGGGGTGCCCGAAGAAGTCGGCGAACGCGCTCTCAGTGCCGAAGGCATGGAGCGCCTTGTTGATGTTGCGCATGGTCGACGACACCGCGCTCTTCACCCCCTCCGGCAGGCCGGTCGACTTGCCGATGACCGTGCCGTCGCGCAGGAAGCCCGCCGCCGTGCCGGACGGGAAGGTGGTCCCGGTCGCGAGCACGAAATCCTGGGTGTCGACGGAATGGCCGGGGAGCTTCTCTCCCGGAACGTCGAAAACCTTGATGGACATGCCGCGGTGGGTCGACACCCGGTCACCCAAGGTCTCGCCTGGTCCTTGAGCGAAACGAACCGCCACAGGGTGGGTGCCGGGCGTGGCGAACAACCCTTGCGCCAGTTCGGGTGCCAGGCCGGCGGAAATCGTCAACTCGCCCGTCACGCAGGCGGAGCTTTTGGCATGGCTGGCACGCACGGCATGGTGCTCGCGTGCCTCGACCGTCTCCGATTGCTGCGTCATGCCTTGGATGATGCCGTCAATCGTCTTCTGCTCGTCCGGCGCGGGCCGCTCGATGTTGGGCGCGTATCGAAGGTAGGTCAGGATTTTCCTCCCGGTGATCGGGGAAATGATGCGGACCGCAGCAGGGGAGAGCGAAGCGGACGCGGGGTTCGACGTATCGAGTCGAAAAGGGAATCCTGCTTCGAACATCGGGGGGCTGCGCGCTGTTCCCGTTCCATGATGAATTCGCGTCCGTGTAAAATCCGCCTGAGTTCGGCTGCGCTATAAGTTGGCCTCGAAGCGCTGCTTTGTTTTCGCGGCAAAAGCAGTTGGACCATGGACCAGTTGCTGAGCGGAGGAGGCAAGCTTGGCCGCTATGTTCGACGACCCGTGGATGACCGTGGGCTCGGGTGTTCGACGAGCAATTTAAGGCGCATCCTTCCCAATCGTTTCAAGGATTACGCGCACCGTCTCGGCAGGCTGATCCCAATGCGGGAAGTGGCCGCAGCGCTCGAACCAGTGCAGCTGGGCCGACGGGAATGCTATCTGGGCGCGTGCAGCTTGGCGCGGCAGCAGCAGGTGGTCCTGGCGGCCCCAGCCTATGGTGACAAAGCCGGGGGTCGTTGCCGAACCCTGCTGCAACGGCCCGTGTGCCAGCTCACGCAGCATCGCATCGAACACCGGTGTGGCCGCCAGACTCTGCAACTCTCCTACGACAAGCTGCGGTGGCAGCGCCCACGGACGGGCCGACAGTTGGGCCAGTAACAGCGTACGGGTGACGGCGTGGCGCGACAGGCCGGGATGGAAGGGCTGCAGCAACCGCACCAAGCGTATCGATGCCGCGAGCGTCCAGTGGAGCCAGCGCGTTTCCCACCCACGCCAGAAGCCGCCGGGATCAAGCGCCACGCAGTGCCGACCGATGCCCCGCCGCGCCAGCTCCAGCACCAGCCGGCCTCCCACCGAACTGCCGACAAGGTCCGCTGTCGTCAAGCCTTGAGACGTCACGAAGCCGGCGAGGGCGTCCGCGTGGGCCTCCATCGTCTGCCGACCCGCGAGCGGGGCCGACCTGCCATGTCCTGGCAAGTCGACTAAAATCAGTTCGCACAAGTCGCGCAATGCGGGCAGGAGCGGATCCCATGTGCGGAGATTGGACCCGAGCCCATGGACCATAAGCAGCGGCCGGCCCGTGCCGATACGTTCGAAATGTAGGGACATGATGGCATTGTCCTTCAATAATTGCCCTGCAGTCCGAACAGTGGTCCGTCGCAGATTTCGTCAGGCCGGACGTTTCAATCAGATCCATGGGCCCCTCACACCGGACGCTTCTCGGCGGGGTCACCGGTCTGATAGTCAGCTACGGCGCGGAGCCGATCCGGCTTCGCAGTTTTGGAAGCGCCGGATGTCACCGGTGTGAGACATCACAGATGGTGCTTTCCCTCGTGGGAAGGTCAGCACCTCTCCCATCGTCGTCTACCTTCGGACGCGACGTACGATACGTCCCGGGTACCGCTACGAACGTTGGAATGCGGCGCGTGGCCTTCCGGACATCATTGCCACGTCCGCACAATCCATACGTCCGCCTTCGGGATCCGCACGGCCTCGCGTGAATGACTGCGTTGGGTCGGAGGCAGTCCCTCCTAGGGTCAATCTGATTCGGTCCTGGCCCTAGGCCGTACCCGCCCCCTGGATCGGATCACGCCTCCAGCCGGTGAGTTCGACGCGCTTTCTTCGCCGAACCGGTGCCGGCTTCGTCGGAAAGCACGCTATGGGGAGCGCGCGGAGATGTCCGCGCGACCCGAGGCGGCCTTTTCGTGTTCAGGCATCGATCCCCATCGATCCGGTCGAGCCTGCAGGCGCGGCTCGTCGCCCTCTGGATCGCGCTGCTGGCCTCCGCCGCGGCGACCGCCTACCTGCTGTTCGGCCTCTACACCCAATCGACCGCGGTGCAGATCTCGCAGGCCGAGATCGCCGTGGGGCGGGCCTGCCGCGAGATCATCGACCGCTACACCGTGCTGGTCCGCAAGGGGGACGAGCCCGCGGGCGAGGCGCTGACCGGCGTGGTCTTGGGGGCGCTGGCGCATTGGCCCGGCATCGAGGGCGGAGTGTGGAGCGGGGCCGAGGGCTCGCTCGCCTACGCCTTCCCGAGCTACGAGGGCTCCGGCCCCAAGACCGACCTGCCGCTGGCCGAGCGCGACACGATCGCCGCCGTCAACGCGGAATCGCGCAGCCTCGGCCGCTCGGTGGTGATCCACCGCATCAGCCGCACGCAGGCGCTGCTGGTCCAGGCCTGCCCGCTGCCCGGCCGCGCGCCGGGGCTCACCGGCTGGACGATGACGCGGGCGCACGTCAACGACGGGCCGGCTTACACCCGCTTCCTGGCCGCGCTCGGCTTCCTCGCGGTGGCGGTCATCGGCGCGGCGGGCTTCCTCGGGCATTTCCTCTACGGCTATTCCCGCCGCATCGCCCGGCTGGAGGCCGCGCTCGCCGCGCCCGAACGCGAAGGCGCCGACCTCGCCCATCTCGACCGCACCGGCGAGCGCGAGTTGGACCGCTTGGTGGATGCGCTCAACGCCGCGGGCGGGCGCCTGCGCGAGGCCCGCGAGCAGGCGGTCGCAGCCGAGCGCTTCGCCGCGCTGGGCCGCTTGAGCGCCGACATCGCCCACGAGATCCGCAACCCCATCGCCGCCATGCGGCTCAAGGCCGAGAACGCGCTCGCCACCGGCGAGCCGGAGCGAGCGGCGACCGCGCTCCGCACGATCCTCGGCCAGATCGGCCGGGTCGAGACCCTGGTGCGCGACCTCCTCCACCTCACCCAGCCGCGCACGCTCCACCGCGAGCCGACCGATCTGCGTCGCCTCCTGACCGAGAGCGCGCAATGGCACGAGGATGCGGCCCGCGCCCGCGAAGTCCGCCTCCGCGTCGAGGCCGACGCGCTGCCGGCCGCCGAGCATCCGCATCTCGACCGCGCCCAGGTGCAGCGGGCGCTCGACAACCTCCTGCTCAACGCGCTGCGCCACGCGCCCCCCGGCAGCGCCGTGACGCTCGACGCCCGCCGTGTCCTGCGCGAGGGCGCGGCCCGGCTGGAACTGCGCGTGGCGGACGAGGGCCCCGGCGTCGATCCGGCGATCCGCCCCCGCCTGTTCGAGCCCTTCGTCACCGGCCGCTCGGACGGCACGGGGCTAGGTCTCGCCATCGTCAGCAAGATCGCGCAGGCGCATCGCGGGCAGGCCCGGCTGCTCGACACCGGTCCGGCCACCACCTTCCTCCTGGATCTGCCATGGCAACCGTCCTGATCGTCGATGACGACGACGCCCTGCGCGAGGGGCTCTCCGAGACCGTGTCCGATCTCGGCCACACCCCCGTCCCGGCCCGCTCCGGCCGCGAGGCGGTGGCTTTGCTGGCGGGCTCGACGGTCGCCGCCGTGTTCCTCGACCTGCGCATGCCGGGCGACCTCGACGGCATCGCGACGCTGGCGCAGATCCGCGCGCTGCCCGATCCGCCCCCGGTCACGGTGCTCACCGCATTCGCCAGCCCCGCCAACACCATCGAGGCGATGCGGCTCGGAGCCCACGACCACCTGACCAAGCCCATCGGCCGGGCCGACCTCGCCGCAGCGCTGGCCGCGATGCTGGTCTCCGTCCGCCACGAGGCGGCGGCGGGCGGCGCTCCGGAGGCGGCGGGCGGGCTGATCGGCTCCAGCGAGGCGATGCGGCGGGTGCAGAAGACGATCGGCCTCGTGGCCGACAGCGCCGCCACCATCCTGATCCAGGGCGAGACCGGCACCGGCAAGGAGGAGGTCGCCCGCGCCCTCCACGCCTTTTCCGCACGCCGCGAGCGCCCGTTCGTGCCGGTCAACTGCGCCGCGACCCCGGCGGAACTGCTGGAGAGCGAGTTGTTCGGCCATGTCCGCGGCGCGGTGGGCGGGACGACGATGGACAGGGCCGGCGCGTTCCACCTCGCCGAGGGCGGGACGCTGTTCCTCGACGAGATCGGCGACATGTCGCCGGTGATGCAGGCCAAGATCCTGCGGGTGATCCAGGACCGGATGGTGACGCCCGTCGGCGGGCGGCCCGGCCGCGTCGATGTCCGGCTGGTGGCCGCCACCCACCGCGACCTCCAGGCGATGGTGGGCGAAGGGGCTTTTCGCGCCGACCTCTACTACCGCCTCAACGTCGTACCGCTCGCGCTGCCGCCGTTGCGTGAGCGGCGGGCCGACATCGTGCCCCTGGCCGAGCACTTTCTGGCCGCCTCCGGCAAGCGCCTCGGCGCCTCCGCCGCGTCCCGGCTGCTCGCCCATCGCTGGCCCGGCAACGTGCGCGAGTTGCGGAACAGCGTGGAGCGCGCCGCCGTGATGGGGCGCGGCCGCCTCATCGAGGCCGCCGACCTCGACCTGCCCGCCGCCCCGGCGGAGACGCCCGAGACCGGCGACGACGGCGACCTGCCCGGCGCCGTCGCCCGGCTGGAACGCACCATGATCGCCGCCGCGCTGCGCGCGGAGGGCGGCAACCGCACGCGGGCGGCCCGCCGCCTCGGCATCCAGCGCCAGCTCCTCTACGCCAAGATCGAGCGCTACGGCCTCGGTGGGGCACCGGAGGCCGATCTGTCGGCGGATGCGACGGCCGATGTCGGAAAAGACGACGATCCCGACCCCGCGGGCGTTCCGTAACCCACTGCACCGATAAAACATTCGTGTGCGGTGCCGCACGGCCCGATGCGGCCGGAACCGTGCCCTGCTTCATGCGTCCAGCCCTTCGCAACGGCCCGGCTCGCGGGCCCGATGGGGCGCGTCCTGGCATGAACGGAACCGACGGCGCTGGGGAGGCCCACGCCCCCTTCGTCTTCGCTCATATCGGCGACTTGCATCTGGAAGAGCCGCACGACCCCAACGCCGCCGACCTGCGTACCGCTCTGAACGAGATCGCCGGGCTGCACGCGAACGGCCTGATCGATTTCGCCTACCTGCCGGGCGATCTCGCCGAGCACGGCCGGGCGGCGCAGTACGATATCCTCGAACGGGCGCTGACGGCGCATCCCCGCCTGCCGGTGCGGCTGATCGCGGGCGACCACGACCGCCAGCACGGCACGATGCACGACTTCGACCGCTTCTTCGCCACGGTGGCGGGGAGCCGGCGCGGCGGCGGGCACGAGGCGAAGCACAACCGCCTGCCGCGTCCGGTCAACCGCGAAAAAATCGCGCAATATTACTACGCCGAGACCATCGCCGGCGTGCGCTGCCTGTTCCTCGACATGGTCAGCGCCGGCTACGGCCAGGAGGGGTTCGGGCTCGATTTCCGGCTGGGGCCCGATCAGCGCGACTGGCTCACCCGCAAGCTCGCCAAGGCGGTCCGCAAAGGCCAGCCGGTGGCGGTCTTCGCCCACACCTACCCGGACGACCTCAGCGATCCGGAGGAGCGGGCGGAACTCGCCGGCCTGATCCGCGGTTCGAGCGTGCGCCTCGTCGAGATGGGCCACACCCACTACAACGAGCTGGCGCACGATGGGCGCACCCTCTACGCCGCCGCCCGCTCGGTCGGGCAGAACGAGGACGGCTCGGTCGGCTACGCGGTCGCCGCGATCGACGGCGATGTGGTGAGCTGGCGCTTCAAGCCGCTCGACCGCGCCTTGCCCTTCGTGATGATCACCAGCCCGGCCGACCGGCGCCTCGCCACCGCGCCGTTGCCGGACGGCAAGGTCGCGGTGCGCGCCCTCGTCCTGTCGAACGCGCCGCAGAGCGCGTGGCGCTGCCACCTGCGGATCGACGGCGGCCCGCCGCTGCCGATGGAGCCGGACCGCCCGCGCACGGTCCTGGCCCGGATCGACTGGCCCGCGGGCGCGCGCCGCCTCGCCGTCACTGTCACCGACGGCACCACCAATCCGCGCAAGAACGGCGCAGCCCATACCGACACCGATACCATCGAGCCGGTCGGCATGGATTTCGTGCCGGCGCCCGTGTCGGAGCGCCCTGGCAGCGACGCACTCCGGCTTCCGTTCTGGCCGGAAAAGGGCCTGCGCGGCGATCAGCTCGGGCCCAACCGCGTCGGCCGGCACTGGTAGACCGCTCTCTTTCAGAACAAGGACGAAGACGAAGCGATGGGCGCGATCACCCTCACACCCAACCTCGCGACCTGGGGCATCGCCGCGCTCGCGACGCTGGGCGTCATCCTGCGGCCGTTCTCCTGGCCCGAGGCGATCTGGGCCGTGCTCGGCGCCGTCGCCCTCGTGGCGCTCGGTCTGCTCGCCCCCGGCACCGCCTTGGAGGGCGTGCTCAAGGGAACGGACGTCTACCTCTTTCTGGTGGGCATGATGCTGCTGTCCGAGATCGCCCGGAAGGAGGGCCTGTTCGACTGGCTCGCCTCGCACGCGGTGCGCGCCGCCAAGGGCTCGGCGACGCGGCTCTTTCTGCTGATCTACGTCGTCGGCACGGTGGTGACGGTGTTCCTGTCGAACGACGCCTGCGCCGTGGTGCTGACCCCCGCGGTCTTCGCCGCGACCAAGGCCGCGGGCGTCAAGCAGCCGTTGCCGTATCTCTTCATCTGCGCCTTCATCGCCAACGCGGCGAGCTTCGTGCTGCCGATCTCGAACCCGGCCAACCTCGTGGTCTTCGCCGAGCACATGCCGCCGCTCGGCCGCTGGCTCGCCGTCTTCACGCTCCCGTCCGTGCTCGCCATCGTGACGACCTACGCGGTCCTGCGCATCACCCAGAACGCCCGGCTCAAGGCCGAGACGGTGGCGACCGATGTCGAGACGCCGGCCTTGAGCTTCGGCGGCAAGGTCGCGGGCTTCGGCATCGTCGCCACGGGCGCGGCGCTGATCGCGGCGTCGGCGGCCGGCATCGAACTCGGCCTGCCGACCTTCGTCGCGGGTGTCGCGACCACGCTCGTCATCGTCCTGATCAACCGCGGCGGCTTGGTGGAGGTCGCCAAGGACGTGTCGTGGAGCGTGCTGCCGCTGGTGGCGGGCCTGTTCGTGCTGGTCGAGGCGTTGGAAAAGACCGGCGTCCTCCAGATGCTCGCCGACCTCCTCAAGCGCAAAGCCGAGGGCGATCCGGCGCTCGCCGCCTGGGCCGGCGGCGCGGTCGTGGCGTTCGGTTCGAACCTCGTGAACAACCTGCCCGCGGGCCTGCTGGCGGGCGCGGCGGTGCAGGCCGCCCAGGTGCCGGAAAAGGTCGCGGGCGCGATCCTGATCGGCGTCGATCTCGGGCCGAACCTCTCGGTCACCGGCTCGCTCGCCACCATCCTGTGGCTCACCGCGATCCGTCGCGAGGGCCAGGACGTCTCGGCCTTCGCCTTCCTCAAGCTCGGCCTGCTGGTGATGCCGCCGGCCCTGATCCTGGCGCTCGCCGCCCTCCTGCTGGTTTGATCGGACACAGCGCCCCATGAACGCCGCCCTGCTCTATCCCTTCATCATCGTCGCCGGGTCGCTCCAGGCGCTCGGCAATTCCATGAACGCGCAGCTGCGCGGCCACCTCGTCAACCCGTTCCTGGCGGCCTCGGTCTCGTTCCTGCCGATCGTCTTCGTCTTCGCGACGCTGTTCCTCGTGATGCCGACGCCGCTGCCGAGTGCGGAGAATCTCGCGTCCATGCCGTGGTACGCGCCGCTCGGCGGCGTCGCCGGGGCGGTGGCGGTGTTCGGCGGCCTCGCCTTCGTGGACAAGGTCGGCGCCGGCCCGTTCAACGGCCTGACGCTGACGGCCAACATCCTGACCTCGCTGGCGCTGGACGCCTTCGGTCTGTTCGGCCTGCAGGGCGGCGGCTTCAAGCTGATGCCCTGGCTCGGCGGATTGCTGATGGTGATCGGCGTCACCTTCATCGCCCGCGTCACCCCAGACAAGGACGAGAGCAAGGATGCCGGCCACGGCCTCAACCCGCGCCTGCTTTATCCCTTCATCGTCGTGGCGGGCGCGCTCCAGGCCATCGGCGTGGTGTGGAACGCGCAGCTGCGCGGCGCCCTCATCAATCCGTGGCTCGCGGCTCTCGTCTCGTTCATCCCCGTCGTGTTCGTGTTCGTGCTGGTGTTCCTGCTGCGCCCCAAGCCCCTGCCGCAGCGCGCCGACATCGAGGGCGTGCGCTGGTGGATGCCGCTCGCCGGGCTCACCGGCGCGGTCGCGGTCTTCGCGGGCCTCCTGTTCGTCGACAAGGTGGGGGCGGGCGCCTTCAACGGCCTGCTGATCACGGCCAACCTCCTCACCTCGGTCGCGCTCGATCATTTCGGCTGGCTCGGGATGAAGCAGGTGCGGGCCGGCGCCTCGCGCCTCGGCGGCGCCGCGCTGATGGTCGCCGGCATCGTCCTGATCTCGGTCTTCTGAAGCGCCGATGCCGGCCGACCTGTCCTGGCTGCTGCGCAAGGAGGCGCTCGTCGGCTCCGCCTGCGTGGTGCTGGCGGCGAGCGCAACGGCGGCGTGGTACCTGCTGCAAGCCAGCGTGCTCACCATCGCGGTGGCGCCGCGCGACGGCACCGAGCCGGAGCTGATTCGGGCCTATGCCGATGCGCTCGATGCGGCCGGCGAAAACGTGCGCCTGCGCATCCTCTCCTTCGACGACGTGCGCGAGAGCGCCGCCGCCTTGCAGGACGGGCGCGCCGACCTCGCCGTGGTCCGCCCGGACGTGCTGTTGCCGACCAACGGCCTGACCCTGGCCATCCTGCGCGATCAGGCGATGATCATCGCCTCGCCCGATCACGCACCGATCGAGGCGTTTCCGAAGCTCGCGGGCAAACGCCTCGGCATCGCCGCCCACCGCGACGCGGATTTCGCACTGCTGAAGAGCCTGCTCGGCTATTACGGCCTCACGCCGGAGATGGATGCGGGCGGCCCGAGCCGCGACCGCACCGTGCATCTCGTGCGGGTCGATCAGGATGCGGTGGCGGCAAGCCTCCGCGACAAGCGCATCGACGCCTTCGTCAGCATCATCGCGCCTTCCGCCCCGAAGGCGCTGGCGCTGATCGGCGCGGTCCGCTCAGTGGCGCACCACGGCAAGGTCGCCTTCGTCGCGGTCGAGGACGACGGTGCGGTGATCGAGCGCTTTCCGCGCCTCCAATCCGTCACGGTGCCCGGCGGCCTGTTCGGCGGCGACCCCAAGCTCCCCGCCGACGACGTGAAGACGGTGGGCGCCTCCTACCGGCTGATGGCGCGGGCCACCCTGAGCCGTGCGGTCGCGGCCGACATCACGCAGCAACTCTTCGAAAAACGCACGGCGGCCGCCGCGAAGTCGGACGCCGCCGAGTACGTCCAGGCGCCCGCCTACGACATCACCGCGGCGGCCACGAGTGCGCGCATCCCGATCCATCCCGGCGCCATCGACTATTTCGAGCGCGAGCAGCACGGCTTCGTCGAGCGCTACGGCGACACGCTCTACCTGCTCGGCGCCATCGCGGGCGGCCTCGTCTCGGTGCTGGCCTGGATTCGCCAGCGCCTCGCGGCGCTCCGCCGCGAGCGCATCGACGAGATCATGGACCGCCTGCTCGCCCTGATCGGGCTGGCCCGCGCCGCCTCGACCGCCCGCGAACTCGACGCCCTGACGACGGAAGTCGATGACCTCGCGACGGACGCCGTCCGCTACGCCCGCGAGCGCGACCCCGACGCGCGCACGATGTCGGCGCTGTCCATCGCCGTTGATACCGCCCGCGCGACCCTGGCCGGCGGACGGCGACGGATCGGTTCACCCCCCTTCGAACGTTTCTCGACCCAGCCCCCGCCCGAGGCCCCGGCCCTGGGACGCATTCCGCGAGAGGCTCCGCACCGATGAGCACCGACCTGACGACCGAATTGCCCCCCTGCTTCGAGAGCCTGCGCGCCGACCCGTGGAGCGGCCTGCTGCCGGCCCAGATCGCCGGCCTCCTGGCGCCCTCCGCCCCGGCCGGTTGCGCGACGGCCGACATTCCGGCGCATCTGAGCGCGCCGTTGCAGAACCATTTCGGCCCGGTGGACCGCGACCCGCTGCCCGCCGCGCTCACCGAGTTGCTGCGGCTGTTCGAGGCGGAGGCCAAGGCGGAAGCCAAAGCCAGGACAAGGCCGGGGGCCAAGGCGGCCAAGAAAAGGCTGGTCGATCCAGGTTTGCGCGAGGCCCTGGTCGAATGCGTGCCGCCCCTGCGGGTCTTCGCCCTGTCGCTGTGCGGCAACCCGGCCCGCGCCGAGGATCTGGTGCAGGAGGCCCTGGTGCGGGCCTGGGCCAACCGGGAAAAGTTCGAGGCCGGCACCAACTTCTCCGCCTGGATCTTCACGATCCTGCGCAACCATTTCTACAGCGAGTGCCGCCGCACCCGCCGCGAGGTCGAGGACGCGGAAGGGCACCACGCCGCCGCCCTGACGACGCCCGCCGAGCAGGAGCACGCGGTGGCGCTGGGCTCGGTGATGGCGCTGATCCACACCCTGCCGGCGCCGCAGCGCCAAGCGCTGCTGCTCGTCGGCGCCGACGGTCACACCTACGAGGAAGCCGCCGCCCGCCTCGACTGCCAGGTCGGCACGGTGAAGAGCCGCGTCAGCCGCGCCCGCCGGTTCCTGGCCGAGAGCCTGGGGCAGCGCGAGGAGGAAGCCGAGGAAGCGTGAGACCCTTCGGTCGCCGACGGCCTCGCGCCGACCGTCCGCACATTCGAGGCGAACAGAAAGGAGCGCTTCTCCCCCCACTTGTGGGGAGGAGGCAGGAGGTGGGGGTGGTTCAGGATTGAGCAGGGCGGTGCCTTCTGCACCACCCCCCGAACGCCTCCTCACAAGGGGAAGGGGACACGCGCCGAGTCCGGCACCCGTAGCCCCGAAACGAAAACGCCCCCGGTCGCGGGAAGCGACCGAGGGCAGTCATCGAGCCTCCGAAAAGCCCCCCGGATCACCGGGAGGCTCCACGCGAGACGCTTAGTTGTTCGGCAGCGCGAACACCGTGAGCTGGCCGCCGAGGTTGGTGTAGCTCGACAGGGCGGCGTAGCCACCGACCGCGCCGAGGCCGGCGTTCGGGTCGGTCAGGCCGGCCGCAAGGCCGATGCCGGCCCAGCCGCCGACGCCCGACAGGACGCCCACGTACTGCTTGCCCTTGTGCTCGTAGGTCATCACGTTGCCGATGATTGACGCCCGACAGGACGCCCACGTACTGCTTGCCCTTGTGCTCGTAGGTCATCACGTTGCCGATGATGCCCGACGGGGTCTTGAACTTGTAGAGTTCCTTGCCCGACTTCGCGTCGATCCCCTTCAAGTAGCCCTCGAGGGTGCCGTAGAACACCACGTCGCCGGCCGTGGCGAGCGCGCCGCCCCAGGCCGAGAACTGCTCGGGGTTCGACCAGACGATCTTCCCCTTCACGCCGTCCCAGGCGATGAAGTTGCCCATGCCGCCGTGCGAGCCGGGGGCGGGGTACATCGACAGGGTCGCGCCGACATAGGGCTGGCCCGGGGTGTAGGTCACCTTGAAGGGCTCGTAGTCCATGCAGACGTGGTTGGTCGGCACGTAGAACAGGTTGGTCTTGGGCGAGAACAGGTCACCTTGAAGGGCTCGTAGTCCATGCAGACGTGGTTGGTCGGCACGTAGAACAGGTTGGTCTTGGGCGAGAACGCCGCCGGCTGCTGGTCCTTGGTACCGAGCGCCGCCGGGCAGATGCCTTTGGAGTTCACGTCCTCGCCGTTCTGTTCGGTCGAGTACTTCGACACGACCAGCGGACGGCCGTAGGTCTTGGAACCCTTGTCCATGTCGACCTTGGTGGCCCAGTTCACCACCGGATCGAACTTTTCCGCCACCAGCAGTTCGCCGGTCGCGCGGTCGAGGGTGTAGCCGAAGCCGTTACGGTCGAAGTGCGTGAGCAGCGGGCGATCCTTGCCGCCGACCTTCTGGTCGGTGAGGATCATCTCGTTGACGCCGTCGAAGTCCCACTCGTCGTGCGGGGTCATCTGGTAGACCCACTTGGCCATGCCGGTATCGACGTCGCGGCCCCAGATCGTCATCGACCAGCGGTTGTCACCGGGGCGCTGCTTCGGGTTCCAGGTCGAGGGGTTGCCCGAGCCGTAATACATCAGGTTCAGCTTGGGATCGTAGGAGAACCAGCCCCAGGTGCAGCCGCCGCCGGTCTTCCACTGATCGCCTTCCCAGGTGGTGAGGGACGAATCCTTGCCGACCGGCTTGCCGAGATGGGTGGTCTTCTCAGGGTCCACGAGGAGTTGGTCGTCCGGGCCGACCGAGTAACCGCGCCACGCCTTCTTGCCGTCCTTGAGGTTGTAGGCGGTGACGTGGCACTGCACGCCGAACTCGCCGCCGGAGATGCCGACGATGACCTTGTCCTTCACCGGGAGAACGGTGGCGGTGTTGGTTTCGCCTTTCGACGGGTCGCCGTTCTTGACCGACCAGTTCACCTTGCCGGTCTTCGCATCGAGCGAGACCAGGGTGGTGTCGGCCTGGTGCAGAATGATCGCGCCGTCGGCATAGGCCAGACCGCGGTTGACGGTGTCGCAGCACATCACCGGGATGACCGCCGGGTCCTGCTTCGGCTCGTACTTCCACACGATCTTGGCGCCCTCGTCGAGGTTGAGCGCGTAGACGATGTTCGGGAAGGGGGTGTGGACGTACATCATGTTGCCGACGACCACCGGCGAACCCTCGTGGCCGCGCAGCACGCCGGTCGAGAAGGTCCAGGCGACCTGGAGGTTCTTGACGTTGCCGGCGTTGATCTGGTCGAGTTTCGAATAGCGGGTGTTGGCGTAGTCGACCGTCTGGAGCGCCTGCTCCGCCGGGTTGGCGATGGACTTGAGCACGCTGTCGTTGGCGAGTGCCGGGCTGGCCGCCGCGACGCTCGCACCGAGGGCGAGAAGATGGACCGCTCTCATGAATTCCTCCGCATGAGGCCCGGTTTCCAGCCGCGCTGACGCGCGCGGCGGGCCGGCCTGTTCGTGATCGTTGTCGGTTGTTGCCGGCGCGGGGCCGGAGACGCGTCTCGCCCGAGACCGGGAAGACCGTTCGCCCCGCCTGCCGGCCCCCGATGAGGGGAGACACTCGGATCGACCCTTCGAGAAATACGGCATTCGAAGGCAAATGCAATAATAAAAACATAAGTGCGACAGAATTGCCGCGATGACACACAAGCATTTGATGCTGCGTTGCAGCAAAGGCTTAGCAAGCTGCCAGTTTTCATGCAATAAAGTGCCGAAATATCCTAAGAGATTTATATGGATCGTTTATGGATCGATGCTCAGGACTTCGTTGACACCTTCTCTCATCTCCTCATAATGAGCTTGTTTGCGACTGGGACCAGAGACTTCCCCCAGCACCTCCGCTCCGGGAAATCGATTGGATCACGGCGAGGTCTTCACGGCCTCGCCGATTTTCTTCGCGGATCTGACGCGACGTCTTGCGTGCTCTCTCGCCCGTCGGCGTGCCTCAGCCGCTCCCGGACCTTCGCGCTCCCTCCAAATCGCGACATTGCAGGGCGCCGGATCGCGCGTCAATTGGCGGGATGTTTCGGCAAATATGCCTGTTAAGATGAAGCAATCACTCGTGTTTGTCGTGAGACAAATCCAGGATCATCAGGCAATTCAGCCCGGGCAATAAAGACATTCGGCCCGGCCCGATGACGGGCCCGCGCCGTCCGTGCCGCATCCCGGATCCGATACCGATGCGCGGACCGTCACGCGCGTCTCTCGTCGGAGAAACCGGGCTTCGCCGCGCCTGCGCCTTGCTGTAGCGCTCGAGTCCCGCGATCCGGGGAGGGCCATGGCCGCGCGCTTTCGAAACCAAGCACCGGGCGCCGACGCCCTTCCGCCGGTTCAGGCGCTGGCGCTGGCCCGCACGCTGCTCGCCGGGCACGGCTTCAGCGAGGTCGCCCGCAACGCGCGCGGCGACAGCTTCTATCTCGCCCGCGGCGACGATCCGGGCCGGCTCCGCCTCTCCAACCACGCCCGCACGCCGAAGCAGCGGCGCGGCCATCCGGAGGTGCTGGCGAGCCTCGTCATCCGCCAGCCGCGCACACACGTTCAGGTTGCCGCGATGGTCGAGGCGGCGTTGCGCGATGTCGCCGGGGGTCTGCTCCGCCGCGATCAGGCCGCCATCGGCTCGGGCTCCGACAAGACCGCGAACATTGCCTCCGGCTCCTCCTGAAGGCGGGCGATCAAGGCCGCCAACGCGTCGGGCAGATCGGGATCGACCTCGAGCCCGAAGGCCCGGTCGAGCGCCGGCATCACACTGCGCAGGAAGGCCGGCAGCGAGACCGGAGGGCGCGCGTCGGAAAAGACTGTCGAGGAGGCGGGCATGTCGTCCGAGGCACCGGTCGCGCGATACGGCTACGCTGCGCTGCGGCAGTTGAACGGTGGCTGAAAGCGCGGCCGTTCAGGCACCCCGGCCCGCGTCGCGGGCGAGTTCCTCGGGGATAAGCGTCGCCGCGTCCTGGCGCGCGACGATCGCTGCCAGACCCACCGGCGCATCGTCCCAAGCGTCGATTCCGACATCTGACGATCGGGTGGTATCGGGTAGGGTCGCATGCGTGTGCCCGAACAGATGGCGGGTGCCGCGCCACAATCCGGGCCAGGCCCGGTGCGCGTAATGGGCCAGGAACAGCCGCCACGACTGCCCGTCCTCCGCCCGCACGGTGATGCGGACGCTCTCCACCGGCGGCTCGGCCCAGCCCAAGCGCAGCACCCGGTTGCTGTCGTGGTTGCCCCGCACCAACCGCTTGATTCCGTTCAATCTCTCGAACACCGCGGCACAATGGGCCGGATCGGCATGCGCGGCGAAATCGCCGAGATGCCACACCTCGTCGCCCTCGCCGACCACGGCGTTCCAGCGCGCGATCAACGCCGCGTCATGCGCCTCGATGCTCGGATAACGCCCCCCGCGCTGCCGTAGGATATGAGTATCGCCGAAATGCGTATCGGCGGTGAAGTAAACGGCCATCAGCGGCTCCCTCGGAGCGGCGAGGTGGCGCTGTGGCCGGTGCCGGACAAGGCGGCGCGCCGCCGCGGAGCGATCTCAGAACCGCGTCGTCAGGGCGTTCAGCCAGTCGGGCGAGGCCTCGACCAGGGCGGTCTCCAGGGCCTTGTCGAAGCCCGTCAGCACCGACAGGCCGACGAGGACGAGGATCAACCCGAGCCCCGCCTTCAGCCCCTGTCCGAGCCGCATCAGGCCGCCCCGCGCCCGCAGGATCAGCCCGCGCGACAGCGTGCCGAGCACGAGCAGCGGCAGGCCCGCGCCGATCCCGAACGCCGCCATGGTGACGGCGACGCTTCCGAGGTCGCGCCCCTGCGCGGCCAGCAGCGAGGCCGCCCCGAGGGTCGGCCCGACGCAGGGGCTCCAGATCGCCCCGAGCAGCAGGCCGAGGCCGAACTGCCCCGGCAGCCCAGCGCCGGCCCGCCCGCCGAAGCGGCGGTCGATGGCATCGACCACGGGCCCGGCGGCAGCGGCGAGCCGCGCCTGCGCCGCCGGCACCAAGAGGACCAGGCCGACGGCGACGAGCAGCGCGGCGGCGACGCGCCGGACCACGACACCGTCGAGGCCGATGGCGAAGCCGACCGTCGCCACGAACAGGCCGATGGCGGTGAACGACAGCGCGAGCCCCGCCGCCAGCGCCGCCGGCCCGAGCCGATGCTCGGCCGCCGCGGCGCCCAGCACCAACGGCAGCAGCGGCAGCACGCAGGGCGACAACACCGACAGCAGTCCGGCGAGGCCGGCGAGCCCGAGCGTCGCGATCACCGCCGGGCCTCCGGCGCGGACATGAGCCGACAGGCCGGCAACGGGTCGGCGACACGGCCGGGGAGGGGAGAGCGCGCGGGCATGGCCGGTATCCTATCCCGGACGCAGCGCCTCCGACATCCGCCTCGGTCGAGTGTGTCCGCGTCGCAGTGCCATCCACCCGAAACCGCACCGATCGCGCATCGCCCGCGGGATTCTGTTGACGCCGCGCTCAAGCCAGCCTATCTGAGCGCGCAACGCCGAACACGCGGGTCGTTCATCGATCCGCCCGACGCACCGGAGTTCAGGCTCCTCGCGCGACGACGTTCCGGTGGGGGATAGTTTAACGGTAGAACCGCGGACTCTGACTCCGCTAGTCCTGGTTCGAATCCAGGTCCCCCAGCCACTCTTTACTTTCAATCACTCCGCACGGTGCCCTCAGGTCGTCTCTTGGCCTGCTGGATACGCGTTGTCCGGCTGTTTGATAGCCTTCGTGCGCCGCCGGACCTTCTGGCCGATCCGACCCATCGCGCACGCGACGAGCGCGGTCCGGCTACGTACGAAGGATTCACGATCGCGGCCGATCCGGGTTTCCCACGCGTCGGAGTCGAGACGCGGCGGCGTCGATCGTGCATCTGCCGGAGCGAACACCCGGCGACAGGATCTGCGTGGACGATGAGACAGGGCGAGACCAGCCCCCCGACCGATCGTGTCGGAACGATCTGCCGGTCGCTGCGGCGGGCTATCGTCGAGCGGGCGCTCGCCCCCGGGGACCGGCTGCCCGAGGATGCGCTCGGCGAGCGCTTCAGCGTCAGCCGCACCATCGCGCGCCAAGCCCTGCTTCAGCTCGCGGGCGAGGGGCTGGTCGAGCTGCGCCGCAACCGCATCGCCGTGGTCGCGAGCCCGAGCTGGGAGGAGGCGCGCGACACCTTCGACGTGCGCATCAGCCTGGAGCGCCTCGTGGTGCAACGGCTCGCCGGCACCTTGAGCGAGGCGCAGCGGGCGGCGTTGGACGCACATATCGCGGGCGAGGAGCGGGCGAGCGGCGGACCGGAGGCGGCCTCGATCCGGCTCGCCACCGAGTTCCACCTGCTGCTCGCCGAGATGACCGGCAGCCCGGTGCTGACCCGCTACGTCGCCGAACTGGGCTATCGCTGCGCCCTGGTCCTGTCGCTCTACAGCCGGCCGCACTCGTCCGACTGTGCGGTGAGCGAGCACCGGGAGATCGTGGCGGCGCTGGCCGCTGGCGATGCCGGACGGGCGGTGGCCCTGATGGACCACCATCTCGACGCGGTGGCCGAGCGCGCCCGCATCGTCGCCGAACCCCGGCGCGAGCGCGACCTGATCCGCCTGCTTGCGCCCTACGTCGAAGGCTGAAGATTCCGGGATCGAAGGGCAAGCCCTTCGCGGGTCCAGGGCAGCGCCCTGGCCGGCGGAGCCACCATGGGGCTCTGCCCCAAACCCCGCCGAAGGGATGATCCCTTCGGTATCCCAGGACCGCAATTCGATCCGAGACGCGGCCTGTCAGGCCGAGGCGCCCTGCCGGTCGAGGATGCGCTCGGCGCTGTCGTTCCAGACCTCCATGGAGACGATCAGGCCGTCGCGCACGGTGAAGCGATCGACGTAGCGGTTGCCCTCGAAGGCAGTGCCGTCCGGCCATGCGCCGTAGAGCGTGCCGAGGCTGTAGACCGTAGTCAGCCCGTCGCCGGGCACCACGTCGAGTCGCTCCATCCGCTTCTTGACCCAGGCGTAGCGACCCGCGTTGAAGGCCGTGACCTCGCGCGGATGCCGGAACACCCGGCCGCCGGTGAACACGATGGCGATGCCCGGCGCCATGTAGCGCGCCGCCGTCTCGGGATCGGGCACCATCGAGGCCTCCAGATAGGCCGTCACCGCCGCCGCGTCGCGCGCGGCCCCCTCGTCCTTCGCGTCCATCCGCACTCTCCTCGGTTCCTGTCTGCCGACCATGGCGGAGCCGTCGCAGCCGTGCATGCAGAAAGTGTATGCACTTTGACGGAGATTTGTGCACACTTCTTCCATGGGTCACCAGCGATTCGAAAAACCCGAGCGAAATTAACGGCGGACCGGCTGGCACGGCCGTTGCCGACATGGGTCGACCAGATACGGGGACCGGAACGCCATGCCTCGACGCCTCACTGCCGCCCGCTCCCTCACGCGGCGCCTCGCCCTCGCCGCGCTGCTGGCGGGCTTTGCCGGGTTCAGTCCGGTTCAAGCCGCGGAGCCGATTCGGCTCGGCCTCGTCACCGCGCTCAGCGGCCAGTCGGCGAAGTCGGGCGAGGCGATCTCCCGCGGGATCGGGCTGGCGATCGACGAGATCAACCGGGCCGGCGGCGTGCTCGGGCGTCCGCTCGAACTGGTGGCCCGCGACGACGAGGCCAACCCGTCGAAAGGCGTGCTCGCCGCCCGCGAGCTGATCCAGCGGGCCGGCGTCGTGGCGCTCATCGGCGGGCTCGACACACCGGTCTCGATGGCGATCGTGCCCATCGCCAACCAGATGAAGGTGCCCTTCGTCGGGCCTTGGGCGGCGGGCACCGGCATTACCCGCAACGGGGCCGCCGACAACTACGTCTTTCGGGTCTCGGCGGTCGACGCCCTCGTTGACGAGGCGCTGGTCGCCTACGCGGTGAAGACCTACGGCGCGAAGAAGCCCGGCGCGATCCTCGTCAACAACGCCTGGGGCGAGTCGAACCAGCAGGGCATTGTCGCGGCGCTGAAGGCCGCGAACCTCCCGAGTGCGGGAATCGAGAAGTACGAGGCCAACGACATCGACATGGTGCCCCAGCTTTCCCGGCTGCGGGAGGCCGGCGCCGACGCACTGTTCCTCGTCGGCAATGTCGGCCCCTCTGCCCAGGTGGTGAAGTCCCTCGACCGGATGGGCTGGACCGTGCCGGTGATCTCCCATTGGGGGCCGGCGGGGGGGCGCTTCGACGAACTCGCAGGGCCTGGCGCGGCGCGGGTCCACTTCGTCCAGACCTTCACGTTTGCCGGCAACGACAGCCCGAAGGCGAAGGCGGTGCTCGACGCGCTGAAGGCGAAGTACCCGGCGATCAAGTCCATGGCCGACGTGACGCCCGCCGTCGGCATCGCCAACGCCTACGACGCCACGCACCTGATCGCGCTGGCGATCCAGGCAGCGGGCTCGACGGAGGGACCGAAGCTCCGCGACGGCTTCTACAAGGTCCCGGCCTATGCCGGCCTGATCAAGAATTACGAGGCGCCCTTCGCCCCGGACCGGCACGACGCCTTGAAGCCCGACGACTACATCTTCGCCAGCTTCCGCAACGGCGAGATCGTCGCGGTGGCGAAATGAGCGGCCTTCGCGCGGGGAGGCGTCCATGCTGATCGGAACCCTCGTCAGCGGGCTCGGCCTCGGCAGCATGTACGGGCTCGTCGCGCTCGGCTTCCACATCACCTTCGCGGTGTCCGGCACCGTGAACTTCGCGCAAGGCAGCGCCGTCACCCTGGGGGCGGTGCTCGGCTACGTCTTCGCGGTGCAGCTCGGCTGGCCGATGCCGCTGGCGGCCGCCGCCGCGCTCGCGGGTTGCGCGCTGCTCGGGTTCGCGGTGGAGCGCCTGCTGGTGCGGCCCTTCGTGGTGCGCGGCTCCGATGCGTGGCTGCTCGCCACGGTCGCCGGCGGCATCATCCTCGACAACGTGCTGCTGTTCACCTTCGGCAAGGAGCCGCGCGGCCTGCCCTCCGCCCTGGTCTCGGCGCCGATCCAGGTGCTCGGTGCAGGGATCTACCCGTTGCAGATCGTGATTCCCGTGGTCGGCATCGCGGCGGCGCTCGCGATCCGCGCGGTGTTCCGCCGGACCGAACTCGGCCGCGTGCTGCTCGCCGTGGCGCAGAACGCCGAGGCCGCGCGGCTGATGGGCATCGATGTCGCCCGCACCGTCGCCTGCGCCTTCGCGCTCTCGGCGGTGCTCGCGGGCGCCGCGGGCCTGCTGATCGCGCCGCTCTTCTCCGTCTCGGCCGAGATGGGGGCGCTGTTCGGCATCAAGGCGTTTGCCGTCGCGATCCTCGGCGGCATCGGCTCGGCCACCGGCGTGGTGCTGGCGGGCCTGCTCTACGGCCTGGTCGAGGCCGGCGTCACCGCGACGCTCGGCTCCGGCGCGACCCAGATCGTCGTGTTCTCGGTCATCATCCTCGCCCTCGCGCTGCGCCCGAACGGGCTGCTCGGCCGCGCCGCCGTCAACAAGGTCTGATCATGCGCGCGCTTCTCCGGGCGCCAGCCGCGATGCCGCTCGCCATCCTGGGCCTGACGCTGGCCGCCCTCGGCCTCGTCGGGCTGACGAGCGGCTACAGCCACTTCGTCATCGCGCTGGTGGCGCTCACCGTGCTCGCCGGCACCGGCCTCAACGTCCTGCTGGGGCTCGGCGGGTTGATCTCGTTCGGCCATGCCGGGTTCTACGCTCTGGGCGCCTATGCCAGCGCGATCCTCACGCTGAAGGGGTTCAGCTTCTGGCTGGCGCTGCCCGCGGCGGCCGCCCTCTCCGGCCTCGTCGGCGCGGCCCTCGCCGTGCCGGCGATGCGGGTGCGGGGCCCTTACCTCGCCATGGTGACGATCGCCTTCGGTTTCCTCGTCGAGCACGCGCTGATCGAGGGCGGCGAACTCACCGGCGGGCAGAACGGCCTCGTGGTCGCCACCGGCCCGAGTTTTTTTGGGTTCTCCCTCGGCGAGCGCGACCTTGCAGGACTGGCGGTGATCCTGGCGGGCGCGAGCCTCTACGGCTTCCACTGCCTGCGCTACGCCCGCCTCGGCCAGGCTTTGCGCGCCGTGCGTGACGCGGACGTGGCCGCCGCCTCGCTCGGCTTCGATCCGGTGCGGGTGAAGACCGCCGCCTTCGCGATCTCGGCGGCGCTCACTGGGCTCGCGGGCGCGGTGCTGCCGCCCCTGATGCTGTTCATCGCGCCGAGTTCGTTCCCGTTCACGCAGTCGATCCTGTTCGTCCTGGCGGTGGTGGTCGGCGGCGCCGGCACCGTGCTCGGGCCGCTGTTCGGCGCGCTGGTGACGGTGCTGCTGCCCGAGGCGCTGGCCGGGCTCGCCGAATACCGCCTGCTGTTCTTCGGCCTGACCACGCTGGTGGTGCTCTGGCTCGTGCCCGTCGGCCTCGTCGGCAGCCTCGCTCGGCTGTTGCCGCGGGGCGACGAGGCGCGGCCCGACGCCGGGGCCGAGCCGCCGGACTTCCTGAACCGGAGCGAGGGCGAGGGGCTCACGGTCGAGGGCCTCGGCATCGCCTTCGGCGGCATCCGCGCGGCCGAGGGCGTCGCCTTCGAGGCACAGCCGGGCGCCGTCACCAGCGTGATCGGCCCTAACGGGGCAGGCAAGACCACCGTCCTCAACATGATCTCGGGCTTCTACCGGCCGAGCGCGGGCAGCATCCGCCTCGGCGACCGGGAGCTGGCCGGGCGACCGGCCCACGCGATCGCCCGCGCCGGCATCGCCCGCACCTACCAGACCACGCGGCTTTTCGGCTCGCTCAGCGTCGTCGAGAACGTGACGCTCGCCCGCGCCCCCGGCCGCCTGCTACGCCGGGCTCAAGCACGGGACCGGCAGGAGGCGGCGGCCTTGCTCGCCTTCGTCGGCTATGCCGGCCCCCTCGACCGCCCGGCTTCCGAACTGCCCCATGTCGATCGCCGGCTGGTCGAGATCGCCCGTGCGCTGGCCGGCGCCCCGCGCGTGCTTCTCCTCGACGAGCCCGCCGCCGGACTGTCGCGCGCCGAGACCGACCGCCTCGGGAGCCTACTGCGGCGGATCGCGGCCTGTGGCATCGCCGTGATCCTGGTCGAGCACGACATGCCGCTGGTGATGGGTCTGTCCGACTGCATCCTCGTCATGGATGCGGGCCGCCCGATCGCCCAGGGCACGCCCGCCGAGATCCGCCGGGATCCGGCCGTGCTACGGGCCTATCTCGGCGCCGCCGAGACGCCGGCCCGGCCCCGCGCCGCGCCCTGGAGCGGTTCGGCCGACGCGGTGCTCTCCGCCCACGGCCTCACCGCCGGCTACGGCGCCGCGCCCGTGCTCGACGACGTGGCGCTCGCGGTGCGGCCCGGCGAGACCGTGGCCCTGCTCGGCTCGAACGGGGCCGGCAAGTCGACGGCGATGCGGGCGCTCGCCGGGCTGCTGCGCCCGGTCGCGGGCTCGATCGTGCTGGCCGACGCCCCCGTCGCCGCGCTGCCGGCGCACAGGATCGCCCGGCTCGGCCTCGCCCTGGTGCCGGAGGGGCGGCAGGTCTTCCCTGAACTCACGGTCGTCGAGAACATCCGCCTCGGCGCGTGGAGTCGCGGCGGCCGGGTCGATCCGGCCGAGGTCGAGGCCCTGCTCGACCGGTTTCCGCGCCTGCGCGAGCGGGCGGGCAGCCGCGCCGGCCTGCTCTCGGGCGGGGAGCAGCAGATGCTCGCCATCGCCCGCGGGATGATGGCGCGCCCCCGCATCCTGCTCCTCGACGAGCCCTCCCTCGGGCTGGCGCCCGCGATCATCAACAGCCTCTACGCCACTGTCGCCGAACTGCGCGACCAGGGCACGACGATCCTGATCGTCGATCAGATGGCCGCCCTCGCGCTCACCGTGGCGGACCGCGGCTACGTGCTGGAGCAGGGACGCGTCGCCGCAGCGGGCACGGCGATTGAGCTGAAGGCCGACGCCGCCTTGGAGGCGGCCTATCTCGGGGCGGCGTGACCGCCCCTCAACCACAGGACCGAGACCCTGATCGTGACGACATCGGACCAGACCTCGCCGAGCCATGGCCGCTACGCCTATTCCGCCCTGCCGGACCGGCCGGTCTACGATTGGCCGGAGGGCAAGCGCCTCGCGGTCTACCTCGCGCTCAACCTCGAGACCTTCGATTTCGGCGAAGGGCTCGGTGCCGAACTCGCACCGGGCGGGCCGCAGCCGGACGTGCTGAACTACGCGTGGCGCGACTGGGGCAACCGGGTCGGGGCGTGGCGCCTGCGCAACCTGCTCGACGAATTGCGGATGCCCGCGAGCATCCTCGTCAACAGCCGGATCTACCGCGACTGCCCGGGGCTGATCGAGGCGTTCCGGGCACGGGGCGACGAGATCGTCGGGCACGGCCGCACCAACGCCGAGCGGCAGGGCGACCTGTCGGAAGACGAGGAGCGGGCGCTCATCGCCGAGGCGACCGCAACGCTGACGCGGGAGGAGGGCCGGGCGCCCGCGGGCTGGCTCGGCCCGTGGATCTCCCAGTCGCGGGTCACGCCGGACCTGCTGGCGGAAGCCGGCTACCGCTACCTGCTCGACTGGTGCCACGACGACCAGCCGACATGGTTCTCCACCCGCGGCGGCGGGCGAATCCTCTCGGTGCCCTATCCCCAGGAGCTGAACGACATCCCAGCCATCGTCGCCCGCAAGGATACGGGCCGCGCCTTCGCGGACGCCCTCCTCGACGGCTTCGAGGAGATGCTGGAGCAGTCGCGTAAGGCGCCGCTGGTGATGGGCATCGCGCTCCATCCCTACATCGTCGGCCAGCCGCACCGCCTGCGCCCGCTGCGTCGGGCCCTCGAACGGATCGCGGCGGAGCGGGACACGGTCTGGCTCACCACCGCCGGCGCCATCGCGGCCCACGCCGCTCGGATCATGGAGTAGCGTTCATGGATCGCCGCGAAGCCCCTCCAGCGATTGCGCCGCCCCCGTCGCGGCGCGCGCTTCTCCTGATCTCCGCGGCGGCCCTGGGGGCCTCGACCATGCCGACCCATCCGTTCGCCGAGACCCGCGGGGCCCTCGCCCGGTCGGCCACCGGCATGGTGACGAGCCCGCACGAACTCGCCAGCGAAGCCGGGCGGGACGTCCTGCGGGCGGGCGGCAACGCCATCGAGGCGGCCATCGCCATCAACGCCGTGCTCTGCGTCACCTACCCGCATTTCTGTGGGCTCGGCGGCGACGCCTTCATGATCGTCAGCGACCGGAAGGGCGCCGCCTTCACCCTGTCCGGCATCGGGCAGGCGGCGGCGAAGGTTCCGCAGGACGGCCGGCCGATCCCGACCCGCGGCCCCGGCTCGGCGATCACCGCGGCGGCCGCCGTCGATACCTGGGAGCAGGCCTTCACCTACAGCCAGCGGGCCTGGGGCGGGCGCCAATCGTGGAAGGGATTGTTTCAGCGCGCCATCGCGCATGCGACCGACGGCTTCCCGATGACGCCGTCGCAGCGCTTCTGGACGAATTTCCGCGCCAACGAGATCGGCCACTGGCCCGATGTCGTGCGCGCTTTCACCGCCGACGGCCGCGTGCCCGATGTCGGCGAGACTGTCCGCCTGCCCGAACTCGCCCGCTCGCTCACGATGCTCGCCGAGAACGGCGGACGCGACTTCTACGAGGGCGAACTCGCCCGCCGGATCGCCCGCGGGCTGGAGCAGGCGGGCTCGCCCCTCACCATGGACGACCTCGCCCGCTGCCGGGCGCGAAACGAGAGCGCGCTGCGCGTGCCCTATCGCGGCGGCGAACTCGTCAGCCTGCGACCGCCGACGCAAGGGCTGACCACCCTCGAAATCATGGGCATCCTCGACCGCTTCGACGTGGCCGCGATCCCGGAAGGCAGCGCCGACTACTACCATCTCCTCGTCGAAGCGGTGAAACGCGCCTTCATCGACCGCAATCGCTTCATCGCCGACCCGGACTTTTCCGACGTTCCGGTCGATCGGTTGCTGTCGCCGGCTCACCTCGATGCCCAGGCCCGCAGCGTCGACCTGAGGAAGGCCGCGCCCTGGCCGCACGTGTTCCAGACCGGCGACACCGTCTTCATCGGCGCCGCCGACCGGGACGGGAACTGCGTCAGCCTGCTGCAGACGGTGTATTTCGATTGGGGCAGCGGGGTCGTGGCGGGGGACACCGGAATCCTCTGGCACAATCGCGGCGCGGCCTTCAGCGCCGATCCCGGCAGCATCAACGCCGCCCGCCCCGGCAAGCGCCCGTTCCACACCCTGAACCCCGGCATGTATTTCGAGCAGGGCCGCCCAAGACTGCTCTACGGTACGCAAGGGGCGGACGGGCAGCCGCAGACGCTCGCGGCGGTGCTGACGCGCCTGATCGACTACCGCATGGACCCGCTGACCGCGCTCGCCCGGCCCCGCTTCCTGCTCGGAAAGACCTTTTCGGACAGCCGCGACAGCCTGAAGCTCGAACTCGATGCCGGCGAGGCGGTGTTCGCCGACCTCGCGGCGCGGGGCCACGAGATCAGCCTGATTCCCGCGCAGAGCCCGCTCGCCGGCCATCCGGGCGCGATCCGCATCGAGGACGACGGCGGCTACATCGGCGCCCACGATCCCCGCAGCGACGGCCTCGCGCTCGGTCTCTGAGGCTGCCGGCACGCGGAACGGCTTTCGGCGGCTTAGGCCATTTTTGCTTGTTCAAGAGCTCGCCAGGGCTCGGCAAGACCGACAGACATTTACCATGAATTAATCAGCATCTGTCCGTCGGAGCGACGGATACGACGCAGGCCTATGCGGTCATTATCCAGGCCTTAACACTACTTGTTCATGAAGGGCGGCGGGGGAACGAAGCACAGCCATCGTCGAGAGATCACAGACTCTCTTGAATAGCCGTCGTGTCGCGTCGCTGCGCCGAGGCGGCCGGAGGCGTCTCGCGACGCGCACCGTGGCTCCGACGGGCCCCCATGTCGTCCTCAATGGATCTCGTCGGCATGTCGGCCCTCTCTCGCTTTCCGCGCCTGATGCGCTTCCAGCCGAACGGCTGCGACCTTCTGGCGACCACCGCGCTCACGCTCGGGCTGGGCTGTCTCTGCGCCGGGCCGGCCCTGGCGCAGACGGCGAGCGGCGGGAACGCCACCGCGGTCGGCCCGAATTCGACGGCGAGCGGCCACGAGGCGGTCGCGGGCGGCTACAATGCGAACGCCCCGGGCGCGCGCTCCGTGGCGATCGGCTCCGGCGCGAACGCGGAATCGGCCACGACCAATCAGGGCATCATCAATTACCGCGACGGGTCCCGTGTCGGAAACAGGTCCGCCGGCACCGACGGCGACATCGCCACGGGCGCGAACGGCACGTCCACGCCCCCCAACGAGCCCAACGGCAGCGCGGGCGCGATCCCGACGGGCACGGCAATCGGCGCGAACGCGAAGGTCGGCAGCGGCGGCGGCGTCGCCGTCGGCATGAACAACACCGCCGGGATGACCGGCTTCAACTCGACCGCCATCGGCGTGGACAACGATGCCGCCGGCCGGTTCTCCACGGCGATCGGCTACGGCAACATCGCCAGCGGGCGCTCGACCCTGTCCTTCGGCACCAACAACCTCGCGCAGGGCGACAGCGCGATCGCGATGGGCCGCCAGTCCTACGCCATCGGCGATTTCTCGTTCGCGCAGGGCTTCGTGACGAGCGCCTACGGCACCGACGCCATCGCGCTCGGCAGCCTCGCTGTGGCGGGCGAAGCGAGCGGTACGCCGACGAAGGGCAACGTCGCCATCGGCGACCGCAGCACGGCGCTCGGCGGTTCGGCGGTCGCGCTGGGCAGCGGCGCCAGCGCGGGGAGCGCCGGGTCGGTGGCGATCGGCGCGGGCTCGGTCGCCTCGCGCGCCGTGGGCAACCGCAACGAGCTGTTCAGCGGCACCGGGCTCACGAGCGCCAACACCGAGTTCTCGGTCGGCTCCGTCGGCAGCGAGCGGCAGATCACCAACGTCGCGGGCGGTACCGCAGACACCGACGCCGTGAACGTGCGCCAGCTCCGTAGCGTCGGCGGCAGCCTCGCCACCACCATCGGCAGCAGCTTCGATCCCGTCACCGGCACCTACGCCCCCCCGGCCTATCGCTACGGCGGCGCCACCTTCGACACCGTGCCGGGCGTGATCCAGGCGATCGACGATTTCGGCCTGCGCTACGACCGGGACGGCAGCGGCAACCCCACCAACAGCATCGATCTCACCCGCGGCCGCACGGTCGGCGGCGGCGGGACCGTGGCGATCAGCGGGCTCAGCGCCGGAGCCGTGAACACGGCCTCGACCGACGCGATCAACGGCAGCCAGCTCTACGGGACGGCGAACAGCACCGCCGCCATGCTCGGCGGTAGTGCTTCGGTCAACGCCGACGGCACACTGAGCGCGCCGCGCTACACCGTTCAGGGAACGACCTATCGCAGCGTCGGCGAGGCCCTCGTGGGCACCGATCAGGCCATCTCCACTCACGCCTCCAACATCGCGACGAACACCACGAACCTGTCCGACCTGCGCCGCACCATCACCGACGGCACCATCGGCCTCGTCCAGCAGGATGCGGCGAGCCGGGCCCTGACCGTCGGCTCGGCCACCGACGGCACGCAGATCAACTTCGCCGGCACAGCCGGCCCCCGCCGCCTGTCGGGGCTGGCCGACGGCGTGGTCGATTCGGACGCCGCGACGCTGGGCCAGTTGCGGCTGAGCGGGGGCGCGCTGGCGAACGGCCTCGGCGGCGGCGCGTCCTACGATCCGGCGACCGGCACGCTGAGCGGGCCGACCTACAGCGTCGGCGGCAAGAGCTACGACAATGTCGGCGCGGCGCTCGCCGCCACCAACGGATTGGCGGTCCAGTACGTGCCGGACGCCAACGGCGAGGCGACGAACACGATCGACCTCGCCCGCGGCGGTCCTCGCGGTCCGGCGTCGCTGCGGGGCGTGGCGAACGGGCGGGTCGTCGCCGGCTCGACCGACGCGGTCAACGGGGGCCAGCTCTTCACCACCAATCAGGCGGTGGCGGCCAACGCCGGTAACATCGCGACGAACACCACGAACCTGACCGACCTGCGCCGCACCATCACGGACGGTACGATCGGTCTCGTCCAGCAGGACCCGACCAGCCGCACCGTCACCGTCGCCGCGGCGACGGGCGGGACGCAGGTGAACTTCGCCGGCACCGCGGGCAACCGCCGCCTGTCGGGGCTCGCCGACGGCGTCGCCGATTCGGACGCCGCGACGCTCGGCCAATTGCGGCTGAGCGGCGGCGCGCTGGCCAGCGGCTTCGGCGGCGGTGCGATCTACGATCCGGCGACAGGCACGCTGAGCGGGCCGCGCTACAGCGTCGGCGGCCAGAGCTACGACAATGTCGGCGCGGCGCTCGCCGCCACCAACGGGCTGTCGGTCCAGTACGTGCCGGACGCCAACGGCGCAGCGACCCGCACGGTCGATCTCGCTCGCGGCAATTCCGGCGGTGCGGTGGCCCTGCAGGGCGTGGCGAACGGGCGGCTCGCCGCCGGCTCGACCGATGCCGTCAACGGCGGCCAGCTCAACGACACCAACGCGGCCGTCGCCCAACTCTCGAGCGCGGTCGGCACGGGCAATCTCGGCCTCGTGCGCCAGGACGCGGCGAGCCGCGGGCTCACCGTCGGGGCCGGCACCGACGGCACGTCGGTCAGCTTCGCCAACGGCACCGGTCAGGCCCGCGTGCTCGGCGGCGTGGCGGCCGGCTCCGTCGCGGCGGGCAGCCTGGAGGCGGTCAACGGCAGCCAGCTCCGGGGCAGCGTGGCAAGCGTCGCCGCCGCCCTCGGCGGCGGGGCCAAGGTCGGTGCCGACGGCACGCTGAGCGCGCCCGCCTACACCGTGCAGGGCCGGAGCTACGGCAATGTCGGCGCCGCGCTCACCGCGACCGACCGCGCCGTGACGACCAACACGACGGCGATTGCCGGCAACACGGCCGCCATCGCCGCGGGCGCCACCCAGCTCGCCGCCCTGGAGACCGGCCTCGATGCCGGCACGGTCGGCCTGCTGCGCCGCGACCCCACCGACGGCAGCCTGACGATCGGCGCGCAGGCGAACGGCACGACCCTGAAACTCGCCAACAAGGACGGCCGGGGCCGCACGGTCAGCGGCGTCGCCGCGGGCCGGCTCGCGTCGGGCTCGACCGAGGCCGTCAACGGCGACCAGCTGTTCGAGACCAACAATGCGGTGGCGCGCCTCACGAGCGAGGTCGGCTCCGGCACCCTCGGCCTCGTACGCCAGGATCCGACGAGCCGCCTCATCACCGTCGGCGGCGCAACGGACGGTCGGATGGTGAGCCTCTCCAACGCGGCCGGTGACGCCCGGCAGCTGACCGGCCTCGCCGATGGGCGGGTCGCGGCTGGCAGCCGCGACGCCGTCAACGGTTCTCAGCTCGCAACGACGGCCGCCTCGACCGCCGCCGCGCTCGGGGGCGGTGCCAAGGTCGGCCCCGACGGCAAGCTCGGCGCGCCGGCCTACACCGTCCAGGGCCAGAGCTACGGCAATGTCGGCACGGCGCTCGCCGCCACCGACCGCGCGGTGAGCACCAACGCCGCCGGGCTGGCCGCGACCGGCGCCAAGGTCGCCGCGCTGACGACGGGCATCGACAAGGGCACGGTGGGGCTGGTGCGCCAGGACCAGACCGGCCGCGGCCTGACGATCGGTGCCGAGACCGACGGCACGACGCTGAGCCTCGCCAACAAGAGCGGCCAGGACCGCGTCGTCTCCGGCATCGCCGCCGGCAACCTCACGGCCAATTCGACGGAGGCGGTCAACGGCGCCCAGCTCAACGCCACCAACCAGACGATCAACAATCTGACCCAAGCCGTCACCCAAGGGACGGTCGGCCTCGTGCGCCAGGACGCCACCGGCCGCGGCCTCACCGTCGGCGCCGACACCGACGGCACCACGGTCGGCTTCGCCAACGGGACCGGTCAGGCCCGCACCCTGACCGGAATCGCCGACGGCCGGATCGCGGCGGGCAGCCGGGAGGCGGTCAACGGCGGTCAGCTCCAGGCTGGCCTCGCCGCGACCGCCGCGGCTCTCGGCGGCGGGGCCAAAGTCGGCGCCGACGGCAAGCTGATCGGCCCGAAATACGACGTGCAGGGCAAGACCTACGGCGATGTCGGCTCGGCGCTGAGCAACCTCGACGTGGCGGTCACCAACCTGACCAATTCGGGAAGCCGCTACGTCGCGGTCAAGAGCACCGGCAAGGCCGCGCAGGCGACCGGCGGCGACAGCGTCGCGATCGGCGGCGGAAGCCAAGCGCGCGCGGCGGGCGGGGTCGCCCTCGGCTCCGGCTCGGTCGCCGACCGGGCGGGCCTGCGCGGCGGCACGGAAGCCTTCTCGGGCACGCGCGTCGCCTCGACGGCGGGTGCCGTCTCGGTCGGCAGCGCGGGGGCCGAGCGCCAGATCACCCACGTGGCGGGCGGCACCGCCGACACGGACGCGGTCAACGTCCGCCAGCTCAAGTCGGCGGGCAACCAGTTGGCGACGGTGCTCGGCGGCGGGGCCGCGTTCGGTGCGGACGGGCGCCTGACGAAGCCGAGCTACGGCGTGAAGGGCAAGAGCTACGACAATGTTGGCGCCGCGCTCGGCGCGCTCGATACCTACGGGGTGACCTACGACGTCGATCCGGCGAGCGGCGGGCGCGGCCAGTCGCTGACGCTGTCGGGCGGCGATCCGAACAAGCCCGTGCTGATCCGCAACGTCGCCGACGGCGTCCTGGCGACCGACGCCGCCACCTTCGGGCAGGTGAGCCGGGCCAAGGCCGAGAGCATCGCCTACACCGATGCCAAGGCGATGGAGACGCTGAACGCCGCCACGGGCTACACTGACAAGCGGATCGCACCGCTGGAGGGCCAGATGGCGAGCTTCGGCAGCCAGCTTGCCGACCTCAACCGGCAGGTCGGCGACGTCCGCACCGAAGCGCGGCGCGGTGCGGCGATCGGGCTCGCGGCGGCGGCGCTGCGGTTCGACGACAGGCCGGGCAAGCTCAGCGTCGCGGCGGGCGGCGGCGTGTGGCGCGGCGAGTCGGCGGCCTCATTTGGCCTCGGCTATACCCTGCCCGACGGTTCGGCCCGCGTGAACGCCACCGGCGTGACGGCGGGGCGCGACTTCGGCATCGGCGCCGGCGCCAGCTTCACCCTGAACTGAGTCCCGTGACCCGGGTGCGCCCCATGGATCGAAGCCGACCGTCCCGAACCCTCGGGACGGTCGGCTTCGCCGTGGCGGCATCGTTGCTGGGGTCGATACCGGCGGCGGCGCAGCTTCGCGGCAGCCTTCCCGACGGCGAGGTCGCGGTCACGGACGCGCTTCCGCCGCGGGCGGGCTTCCGGCTCAAGCCGACCGAGGGGGCGCCGACCGATTCGGGCGTGCGGCGGGTGATCCAGACCTTCGCCGGCTGGACCCTGATCTGCGACGAGGCCAAGCGGACCCGCGTCTGCAACGTCTCGCAGACGATCCTCGACCACGACGGCGCCTTCGCCTTCAGCTGGTCGCTCGCCGCGACCTCGGGCGGCGAGCCGGTCTTCGTGGTGCGGGCGCCGGTGATGGATTTCCCCGCCCACACGGTGACGGTCGCGGTCGAATCGACCGAGACCGTGATCCGCCTCGACCGCTGCGACGCCCGCCTCTGCCTCGGCTTCCTGCCCCTCGACGCCGCCCTGGTGAAGGGGATCAAGAATCGCGGGAGCGCCGCGATCCGCTACCGGATCGCCGAGGGCGCCCGCCCGGTCACGTTCACGACCTCCCTCGACGGGCTGAAGGCCGCGATGGCGAGTCTGCGCTGATACCAATCGGCGATGATCGAGACTCACGTGGTTTCCTTTCGGTGGCGGTTCTGATTCGATGAGGCGAACCGGGAGGGTTTGCCATGTCAGCTGCCGTGCCGCTGCGGGATGACTTCAGCGCCGATGATCTGCCCGTTTGGCCCGAGAGAGCCGGGACGCGGGCCAGCGTCGTCGGTTGCTGACGCTGGCTGCGATCTACGACGGTGCCAGCCGCATGGACGCGGCCCGGATCGGGGCCGTGGGCCTGCAGACGTTGCGTGACGGGGCGCTGGCCTTCAACGCACAGGGGCCGGCAGGCCTGATCGACCGCAAGGCGCCCGGCAACCCGACCAAGCTGGACGCCGCGCAGCGGCGGGCGCTGGCGCATCGTCCTGGATATCGTATCCAGGACGATGCGCTACGTTCTTGTGCCGCATCGGCTTTTTCCGAAAGCCGGCGACCACCTTTCGTGCCGATGCTCTAGCCCAGGTCATCGAGGCTGGACCGGACCCGGATCGGGACGGCGTCGTGCGCTGGCGGTTGAAGGACCTGGCTGCCTGGATCCACGCGCGCTTCGGGGTCAGCCTGGACGAGAGCTCGCTCGGCCGCCTCGTCAAGCAGAGGGGCTTCCGCAAGCTGTCGGCCCGACCGCGCCACCACGAGCAGGATCCGGCCAGCCTGACGGCGTTCAAAAAAAATCTACCGTTCGCCGTGAGGACGATCCGGGCCGACTTGCCGCCCGGCACAGTCATCGAGCTGTGGTGGCAGGACGTCCTTCGAGAGCCTCAGGATGAGGGCCCGTGTCGGACAGAAAAACACGCTCCCGCGGCGCTGGGCCCGCAAGGGCAGTCGGCCCTGCGCTCCCAAGGATCGGCGCACGGGCTACGCCTACATCTTCGGGGCCATCTGCCCGGAGAAGGGCAACGGCGCAGGCCCTCATCCTGAGGCTCTCGAAGGGCGTCCTGCCGCGCTGCGACAGCGAGGCGATGAACCTGCACTTGGCCGAGATCAGCCGCAGCGTCGACTCGTGCGCCCACGCCGTGCTCATCCTCGACGGCGCGGGCTGGCACGGCGCCCACGACCTCGTCGTGCCCGACAACATCACCCTGCTGTCGCTGCCGCCCCGCGATGACGGTATGCGGTGGAGGAGTTCGGCCGGGAACGGCTGCCTTCAAACGATCAGACCGCGGCGCAACCCCTCGGCGACGGCCTGAGTGCGGGTGACGCAGCCGAGCTTGACCCGGGCCGAGCGGAGATGGAAGTCGGCGCCGTGCTGCGAGATGCCCATCAGCTCGCCGATCTCCCAATCGGTCTTGCCCTCGGCCGCCCATTGCAGGCTCTCGCGCTCCCGCGGCGTCAGGCCGATGCGGTGTTTCGTGGGGCCGCCGTCGATGAGCAGGGTCTGGCCGACGACGTAGGAAGCGAGCAGGGTCAGCACCCCGCGCTGGGCCGGGCCGATCTCCAGGCGCGGGCCGGCGAAGGTCAGGCCGCCGCGCTCCTCCTCCAGGGTGGCGAGCGGCACGGTGAAGCCGTCGCCGAGGCCGAACTCGCGCGCCTCGCCCATGAGCCGGCGCGCCTGCGGATCGAGCGTGTCCGCGCCCCCGACCTCGCCCCAGGCGAAGCCGGTCGTGCTGCGCAAAGTCGCCTGCACGATCGGGTCCTGGTACATGTAGCCCTTGGAGAAGTAGAGCTTTCGCCATTCCTCGGAGGTGTTCTCGAGGATGACGAAGTTCTTCTGCGCCCGGGCCGGCAGACGGTTCTGAGGGATCATCGCCGAGATGATGTATTCGATGCCGAAGCCACTCAGGCGCGGCATCAGGGCCCGCAGAATATCCTCACGGGAATGCGCCCGGTCGAGCGACTTGAGGATGTCCAACGTCAGGTCGAGTGATTTTCTGGACATGGCTTCGGGCAATCGAACGAAAATAATGCCGTTTCATCAGGATAGGTCGCGGCTGACCGGCTGGGAAGATCAGGGGAAATTTTCTTTCAGGTTGCCGCATGAGCGCGCATGAGACTGCGCGCGAGCGGGACGGTTCCGGCATGCCCCGGACGATGCTCCGCGGCAAGACGCGGGCGCTGCTGAGCCGGCGCTGCGAACGGCGCTTCTGCGTCGGTCGATGATGGATCGGACGAGTACGCGTTGCGCGACCGGCCGCCTCAGCCCTTCCAGTTCTTCAGCGCCCCGAACGGGCTCGCCGACGGATCGGGGGCAGGGGGGTTGAGCACCGGCTCGACCTGGGCGAGGGCGTCGGCCAGCGAATGGGCGCTGCCCTGCGGAAGCTTGCCGCCCGCCGCGTCGCGGTGGCCGCCGCCGCGGAAGGCGCGGGCGCCGTCGAGCGCGGTGCCGTCGATGGAGCGGAACGAGAGCGTGCCGGTCCGTTGGACGTTGACGACGCGCTTGGCCCGGCCCGTCTCCATCACGAGGTCGGAGACCCGTTGGAACGTGCCGGAATCGAGCCCGAACGAGAGCAGCGTGCCGTCCGAGAGCGGGTGGAACATCGTGTCCGAGCGGGCGAGCATGCGGGCGAGCCGCATGCGGGTGGTCAGCGCCGGGTCGTCGCCGGGCTCGTCGGCCATCAGAGCATCGACGATGGCGGCCCGCAGGCCGCCCGCGCGCCGCTCCAGTTCGGCCGCGGTCGCGCCGTCCGCGAGGCAGCGCGCCGCCGCGAGCAGCAGGTCGGACAGGAAGCGGTCGTGCCGGGGGTGGCTCACCGGCACCAGCGGCGAGACGCTGTCCCAGAAAATCTCGTCGAGGGCGAGCCCGCCGGTGAAGGCCGGGTTGGTCTTCTGCCAGAGGTCGAGCGCCTCCACCGCCTCGATCAAGGTGACGAGTTCGGCCGGTCCTTCCGCGCCCCCGGGGGCGTAGAGGGCACGCTGATCGAAGGTCATCCGCGTGGCGCAATGCGCCTCGTCGATGAGGACGAACACGGCCGGATCGCCGAGATCGGTGCGGATCAGGCCCGGACGCTCCGGATCGGGGGCGGGCTCCAGCCCCTGGCGGCGGAGCTGGTCGAGGGAGGAAGCGTGGTGGTCGAGCACCACGAGGCGGTGGCGCGTGCCCTCGTCGCGGTTGCGGTTCATCGCGGCGAAGCGCCGGAAGAAGGCGATGGCCGGTTCCTCCAGCCCGAGATCGGTCATCAGCAGCGTCTCGGGCGCGGTCGCCTTGCGCAGGCGCTTCAGCTCGTCCTCGACCACCGGGCCGACATCGCTGTAGCGGGCGACGTGCACCACACGCTGCACGGGTGCGAGGCTCGCCGCGACGGTGGAGGCGCCGTAGCCGTCGAGGTCGTTGTGGGTGATCTGGACGAGAGTCATGCGGCTTCCATAAGCGCGCCGGGGCGCGAAGGCCACGGCGATAAGGCACGCGGCTTGCCATTGAGGCCCCGGCAGGCAACACGCTTCCGCAACCTTAACACCGGGTTCAGGCGTTGAGGGCTATCCGCGGCCAATTCGACTTCGAACCGGCGAGGGCATGACGCATCCGACCGACCTCACCCGCCATGCCCGCTCCGATCTGCGGACGGGCCTGAGCCGCCGCGGGCTGATCGGCGCCGCCGCGACCGGCGCTGCCGCGGCCCTGTTGCCCGGAGGCGCCCTGGCGCAGGAGGCGGCCCCGGCGCTGCCGGCGGCGGGTTCGCCGTTCTCCGACGCGACGGTGCCGGACCTCGCCCGCGCCTACGGCAACCGCCCCTTCGCCGCGCTCGCCACCGACGATGTGCCGGAGAGCCTGAAATCGCTGTCGCGGGAGCAGTACGAGGCGATCCGCATCCGCCCGAACGAACTGATCTGGGGCGGCGAGCCGCACGGCTTCGCCCTGGAGCCGCTGGTGCGCGGCTTCTACTACACCGACCGGGTCGCGCTGTTCCTCGTCGAGGACGGCGTGGTGCGCCCGGTCTCCTACGATCCGGCCGGCTACGACAGCGGCGGCGCCTCCCTGCCCGAGGCCACCAAGGGGACGGGAACCACGCCCGGCTTTTCGGGCCTGCGCATCCGCGCCAAGATCGGCGAGGCGCATCAGGATTTCGCGATCCTTCAAGGCGCCTGCTTCTTCCGCCTCGCGGGCCGCGACCAGATTTTCGGCGTCAACGGCCGCGCCCTGATCCTGCGCCCGGCCGATTCCCGCGGCGAGGAATTCCCGCGCTGGCGGGCCCTGTTCGTCGAGCGCCCCAAGGCGCCGGGGGCGCCGCTGGTGATCCATGCGCTGATCGATTCCGAATCGCTCGCCGCCGCCTTCCGCCTGGAGATGACGCCCGGCGACACCGCGTCCGTCGCGGTCACCGCCACGCTGGTGACGCGCAAGCCGGTGGAGCATCTGGGCCTCGGCGGCATGCAGGCGCCGTTCCTGTTCGGCCCGCACGACCGGCGCGGGTCCGACGACGCCCGCGCCGCGGTCTACGCCGCGGAAGGGCTGCAGATCCGCAACGGCGGCGGCGAGGCGATCTGGCGCCCGGTGCGCAACCCCGAGACGCTGCAGATCTCGAGTTTCGTCGATACCGGGCCGAAGGGATTCGGATTCGTCCAGCGCGACCGCAGGTTCGAGACGTTTCAAGACGATGCGCATCCGTGGGAGCGCGCCCCCTCGCTCTGGGTCGAGCCCGGCGAGGCGACCGGCGTCGAGGGCCTGTGGGGCGAGGGCACCGTGACCCTCATCGAGATCCCGAGCGACGCCGAGATCAACGAGAACGTGATCGCCTATTGGCGCCCGAAGGCAGCGGTGCCGGCGGGCACGGAAGTGCGCCTCGGCTACCGCCAGGCCTGGGGCCGCGAGCCGGAGATCGGCCCGATCGCCCGGGTCAGCAGCACCCGCAGCGGGCGCGGCGGCAGCGACCAGCGCCGGCTGTTCCTCGTCGACTTCACCGGCGACATCCTGTTCACCCCCGAGGGCCGGGCGGTGCCGCTGGAGACGGTGCTGATCGCCGGCCCCGGCAAAATCGTCGAGGGCGCGACCCGCTGGTACGTGCGCCCCGAGCGGCGCACCGTCCGCGTCGCGTTCGAACTCGATCCCGCGGGCGCCAAGGGCAGCGAGATGCGCCTCGCGCTCAAGACGGAAGGCCGCCAGATCACCGAGACGTGGCTGTATCGCTGGACGCCGTGAGCGTTCGGCGCCGCGCGCCCTAATTTTTTGGACGAAGCGCCCGCTGCGCTGCCGGGCGGCGCCGAGCGGGTGTTTCGTGAGACCTGCCGAGCGCCGGTCCGACCGGAGAGACGATGTCACAGACTGCCCAGATCGCCCGGGATGTCGCGCCAGCGCCCGCACCCGCTCCCGCGATGCCCCCGCGGGCGCCGCTCGCCATGCCGGTGCAGGACCTGCGCACGGCGCAAAAGCCCGCCCGGCGCGGCGGGGGCGGGCCGCTCGCCGCCCGGCTGTTCGTGTTCGGCGGTGCCCTGCTGCTCACGGCCTACGGCGCGTGGCAGATGTACGAGGTGATCTCGGTCTCCGGCGGGGCGACGTGGCTGCAGTACGTGCTGCTGGTGCTGTTCGTCCTGAACTTTTCCTGGATCGCGCTCGCCTTCACCGGCGCGCTCGTCGGCTTCGTTGCCCTGCTGCGCTCCGGCGCTGCCGGGCCGATGCCGACGCGACTGACCACCCGCACCGCGGTCGTCATGCCGGTCTACAACGAGGGCAGCGCGCGGGTCTTCGCCGGGCTCCAGGCGATGCACGAATCGGTGGCCGCGACCGGATTGGGCGCGCATTACGAATGGTTCGTCCTCTCGGATTCGACGCAAGCAGACGCCTGGGTCGCCGAGGAGCGCGCGTTCCGGCAACTCCGTGAAGAGCTGGGGCCGGACGCCCGCCTCTACTATCGCCATCGCGAAAAGAATCACCACCGCAAGGCCGGCAACATCGCCGGCTTCGTCACGGGCTGGGGTGCAGCCTACGACCACATGCTGGTGCTCGATGCCGACAGTCTGCTCACCGGCGAGTGCATCGTGCGCCTCACCGCGGCGATGGAGGCCGACCCCGACGCCGGCATCGTCCAGAGCCTGCCGCTCATCATCAACCGCAACACCCTGTTCGCCCGGCTCCAGCAATTCGCCGCGCGCATCTACGGGCCGGTCATCGCCACCGGGCTCTCGGTCTGGTCGGGGCGCGACGGCAATTACTGGGGCCACAACGCGATCATCCGCATGCAGGCCTTCGCCGAGGCCGCGGGCCTGCCCGACCTCAAGGGCAGCCCGCCCTTCGGCGGCCACATCCTCAGCCACGATTTCGTCGAGGCGGCGCTGATCCGGCGCGCCGGCTGGGGCGTCACCATGCTGCCGCGGCTCGCCGGCTCCTACGAGGAGAGCCCGCCCTCGCTGATCGATCTTTCCGTGCGCGACCGGCGCTGGGCGCAAGGGAACCTCCAGCACGCCCGCGTCATCGGCGCGACGGGGCTCGCTCCGGCCTCGCGCCAGCACTTCGCCACGGGCATCGCCGGCTACGTCGCCTCGCCGCTGTGGCTGGCGCAGCTCGTGATCGGCCTGATCATCGTGCTCCAGACCGCCTGGGTCCGCCCCGAGTATTTTAGCGCCGAGTTCGGCCTCTACCCGGTCTGGCCGCGCTTCGATCCGGTGCGCGCGCTCCAGCTCTTCGCGCTGACCATGGGCATCCTCCTCGCCCCGAAGTTTCTGGGGCTGATCCTGGCGCTGATGGACGGCCGCGCGCGGCAGGCGAGCGGCGGCGCCGGGCGCCTGACGCTCTCGTTCCTCATCGAAATCCTGCTCTCGGCGCTGATCGCGCCGATCGCGATGGTGGTGCAGTCGGGCGCGGTGTTCCAGATCCTGGCCGGACGCGACACCGGCTGGAACCCGCAGCGGCGCGACGACGGCTCGATCCCGCTCTCGGACATCGTCCGCCGCCACCACTGGCACACGGCCCTCGGGGTCGTCACCGGCATCGGCGCCTTCGCCATCGCGACCTCGCTGTTCCTGTGGATGTCGCCGACGATCCTCGGCCTCGTGCTGGCGATCCCGCTCTCCTGGGCGAGCGGCCAGCTCGCGCTCGGCCTCGCGCTCAAGCGGCGCGGCCTGCTCGTCACGCCCGAAGAGGAGACGCCGCCGCCGATCGCGCTCCGCGCAGGCGAACTCGCCGCCCGCAACGCCGCCCGCGGCTTCGACGACGCGGATGCGCTCGCCGCGCTCCACGCCGACCCGAATCTCGCCCGCGACCACGCCGCGATGCTGCCCGAGGGCCGCTCGCGCCCCCGCGGCCAGATCGACCCCGACCACACGCTCGCGCGCGCCAAGATCGTCGAGGCCGAGACCCTGCCCGAGGCGCAAGGCTGGCTCTCCCCCAAGGAGCGCTTCGCCCTGCTCCACGACCGCGCGTTGCTCGACCAGCTCACCCGCCTGCGCCCGGCCTGAGCGACAAGCGTTGCGCTGCCCCGGCCGTCGCCCTAGACAGGGAGCGGTCGCGGATGCGGCCTCGGAAGGGTGGCCGAGTGGTTTAAGGCAGCGGTCTTGAAAACCGCCGTGGGGGCAACTCCACCGTGGGTTCGAATCCCACCCCTTCCGCCACTTGATTGACCCAAGCGCTTGGAAACGCTACGGTTTTCCTAATAGAGACCAGCAGTCACCCACAGTCTAGCCCACATTTCGAATCGGCTTGTATCGGTCGGTTTCGGACGACCATGGACCATGCTCACGCCGTCGAGAGGGGCGACGAGAGAACGGCTCCTGAGTCCGCGCTCGGGAGTAGGCCAGGATGTTGGGCTCAGCCTTATCCAACAGAGCGGCAAGCTTACACAGCAGCAGGTGGGACCGACTGACTTTCGATTATCCATCGTACTCAAGGGAGGTTTGGTAGGTCTCGCCAACGTCCCAGTGCCCCCGCCCGGCAACCGGGGACAACCTTCGGCCCTGTGGGGGAGCTGACGACGCGTAACGCCGAGAAAGCCCGCCACGTCGGCCGTTTTGCCCAGAATCGACAGTTCCTTAATTCGAATTGTTGTCGGTCGTGTCGGACATGCTCACTCCTCCGGCTGATCGGGACCGGCAAACTGGCGGGTCAGGGTCAGCGAGAGGTTGAGGCGATCCGCCGGATAACGGTCGGCGCAATCGGCAGGGCAGGCGAATGAACGGGCTCCGGTGGTGGATCGCTGCGATGGTCGTCGGGGTTCCGTTCGGTCTGGCAGCGGTCCGATCGGCAGCCGGACGGCGTACGCGCCAGGGGCGCCAAGGGCGCCTCGCAGCGAGACGCGACTGCGTCGGCGGCATCACCGTGCATGCCCGCGTTTCGGTCGGCCCCGTCCCGGATGACCGCGTGCCGGTGATCCTGGTTCACGGGCTCGGGATGTCGAGCCGCTACATGATCCCGCTGGCAGGGCATCTCGCCCCTCACCTGCGGGTCTACGCACCCGACCTGCCCGGCTTCGGCCTGAGCGACAAGCCGTCTCGGGCGCTCACGGTTCGCCAGTTGGCCGATGCGCTGGCGGCCTGGATGCACAAGGTCGGCCTGCAGCGCGCAGCCTTTGTCGGCAATTCGCTCGGCTGCGAGGTGTTGGTGGAACTGGCCGTCGTTCACCCGCATCTCGTCGATCGCCTGGTCCTGCAGGGGCCTACGCCGGACCCGGAGGCGCGTGGCATCGCCCGGCAAGTCGTGGGCTTCTTCCTCATCGCGCCCTTCGAGCGCTGGTCGCTCGCCTGGGTCGCGCTGACGGATTATGCCCGCTCCGGGATCCGGCGCTACCTCCAGACCCTGAGGAGCATGATCGACAACCATATCGGAGAGAAGGCGCTCCGGGTCTCCCAGCCGACGCTCGTGGTCTGGGGCACGCGCGATGCCATCGTCCCCTACGCGTTCGTGACGAGCCTTGCCGCCTCTCTGCCTCGGGGGACTCTTGCCGTCATCCCCGGCGCAGCCCACGGAATCAATTACTCGCATCCGGAGGCGTTTACGGCTGCCTTGCTGCCATTTCTTCTGGCCCCGCAAGAGAGGCCCTCGGTTGAAGACCGATCCATGAAGGCCGACGCAGATTGAGATGCTTCGGCCGGGTCCGACACGCTCCAAAGACGACTATCCGCCGACACTCCGTCGGCCGCGCGGCCCAGCGGGTGCGGGTGTGTTGTCACGGTTCTCATCGAGGAGCTTGCGCCAGCGGATGAGGCGCACGGGGTCGAGTCGGCCGTCGGCGACGGCGGCTTGCACGGCGCAGCCGGGCTCGTGCGCGTGCGTGCAGTCGCGGAACCGGCACGAGGGCGCGAGTTCGGTGATCTCGGCAAACAGCGTCGCGATCCCGTCCCCGGCGTCGCTGACGTGCAGCGTCCGCATCCCCGGCGTGTCGATCACCCAGCCGCCCCCTGCGATGGCGTGGAGCGAACGCGACGTCGTGGTGTGGCGTCCCTTGGCGTCGTGCTCGCGAATGCCTCCGGTTTCCTGGGGAAGCGCCTGCCCCGGACCGGCGAGCGTGTTCACCAGGGTCGATTTGCCGACGCCCGATGAGCCGACCAGCGCCACGGTTTGCCCCATCCCGCACCACGGGGCCAAGGTCGCTGCCGCCGCCGGCAGCCGGGGATTGACGGTCACGACATCGAGCCCGCGCTGCAACGCGGCAGCCTGACGGCGGTAGGCGTCCCCGTCGGCCGCCATGTCGGCCTTGGTGAGCAGGATCACCGGGTTGGCGCCGCCCTGGTTGGCCAGAGCCAGATAGCGCTCCAGGCGCGCCTGATTGAAATCGGCGTTGCAGGAGCTGACGATGAACAGCGTATCGACATTGGCTGCGACGGGCTGCAGGACCCGGCTGCCTTCGGGGCGTCGCTCCAGGACCGTCCTTCGGTTCAGACGGCGGTGGAGCATCAGGGTCTGGGGGTGAGCCAGAACCCAATCGCCCACGGCGAAATCACTGGTGTTGGTATGAACCGGAAGCGTCAGCTCGACCGATCCCGCCTCCGACAGCCCGGTCAGGCGTGAGCGGTGAACCGTGGCGATCCGCACGGGCACGAGATCCGCCTCGTGCGGTTCGCGCTGTTCTTCGAAGAAGTCGAGCCAGCCGAGGCTCGCAAGCGGCGCAGGCGGGGGGAGGTCGGGATGATCGGTCACCGGCCTGCACATGACACGGCACCGGTCGCGTGACCAGCGGCGCGTAGGGGCGTGCCGTTGAGACGCGATCGGCAGCCCCTTCACCCAGACCTCGCCCCATGACGGCTCGGAGGTCTCCTTCGAGGCGGACTTCAGGCGACCTGCAGCCTTCGGACGCGGGCGAATCCGACTAGCCTTCGTGCGTCCTCATCCCACAGTGCGAGGTTCAGGCAACCCAGGCTTTCGCGCAGCGTCAGGCGGCCGACGCGGCCGAGGATTGCAGGCGGTAGTTCGGAATGCGGCTGTTCAGATGGTGGACGTGGTGCAGGCCGACATTGCCGGTGAACCATTGCAGGACGCGCGGCAGGACGTAGTACGAACTGCCGCCCAGCGCCGCGCGGTGGAAGTCCCAGGCATCGGCCTCCTCCCAGACGGTCTCCTCGTACTGGTGCTGGACGTAGAACAGCCAGCCCCCGATCCAGGCAGCGACGCTGATCACCGGCAGGAATACCCAGAGCACCGGCCCGACGCCGCCGGCCGCGAGCGCGAGAAGCGCCAGGCCGGCGAGCAGCATCGCATCGAGCGCCAGCACCTCGCGCCACGCCGTCCGCCACGGAATCCCGACGCCGGAGGGCAGCCGCTGCAGCAGGAGGAAGTTGAGCGGAGAGCCGATCACGATCAGGATGAACGGGTTGCGGTAGAGGCGATAGCGGAGCCGACTCATACGCGGCAGGGCGAGGTACTCGCGCACGGTCAACGTATGGATGTCCCCGGTGCCGCGGCGGCTGAGATCGCCGGTGGAGGCATGGTGCAGGGCGTGGGCCCGCTTCCAGCCGTCGTAGGGCGTCACCGTCAGAAGGCTCAAGGCACGGCCGAGCCAGTCGTTGCCGCGGCGTGAGGGCAGGAACGAGCCGTGCCCGCAATCGTGCTGGATGATGAAGAGCCGGACCAACAGCCCGCCCGCCGGCACGGCGAGCGGCAGGGCCAGCAGCGCGTAGCCGTTCGCCGCCATGCCGAGCATCAGCGCGCACAGGATCAGGTACGGCAGCAGGGTGTCGGCGACTTGCCGCACAGCCAGCCTGCGTATCGGCTCGCGGAACGCGGCGCAGTGTCGAGCCACGTCCCGCGCGAGCTGCGCCGGATCGGGTCGCGATGCCGCGTCGGCGAGCCTGGACGTCGCGGGCGCGTTCGGGGTCGCTCCGGTCACGATGGTCGATGATCCTGTCTGTTGCGCGTTGTGAGAGGCGAGACCGACGAGTGGTGGGACGGCTTTAGAACGGGACCGCAGAGCCGAGAAGCATGGTGCCGGCGGCCAGTCATGGCCGGACGTCGATCAGGCCCGTCCAGGCCTCGGCCAGAATCCGCTTGCGGCGGTCGGCGCGGTCGGGAGCGGCGTCGCAAATCCGGCGCAACACCGCCTCCAACCCCTCGCACCCGCCCGCCGCGACGGCTTCCTCGCCTTTCCGACGGATCGCCGCCCGATAGGCCTTGGTGGCCGGCCCCGCAGGCAGCGTCTCGACGGCCGCGACGAGCGAGAGAAGCGCCGTCACGGCGGCCTCGATCGCGGCGCTTTGCTCAGGCTCGGCCGCGGGCGCTGCACGCGGGGGCTGCGGTTCGGCCAGATGGCCGGTGGTGCGGGAACGCTTCATCGCAGGGTCTCCGGCCAACATCACGCGGTCTCAGCCGAAACCCTGCATCGCGAGGCGCTTCCGCCGCTCCTCCAGTGCGAGCCGCCGGTCTACTCGTTCTCGGCCTCGCCCTCGGGCTTGGCGGCGACCGGCGGCTTGCTCGGCCGCGGTGCGTTGCGGCGCTTTTCCGGCGGCTTCTCAATCGTCGGCGTCTTGGCCACGGCGCGCTTCGCCCGCTCGTTGAAGTCGGCCATGGACATGGTCGCCGAGCGACCGGTCGAATTGGATCCTGCCATGTTGGGCCTCTGCTGCGCTGCCCAAGGCACGGGATGATGCAGTGGGATTGTTCGTCGTGTGCGCGTGCCGGCCGCACCCTTGGCTGCCGGCACGAACGATCGTCTAGCCGACCTTGAGGTTCTCGGCCGAGGCTTTGCCACGGCGTTGATCGACCACCACCTCATACGAGATCTTCTGGCCGTCCGCGAGGTCGCGGAGGCCCGCCTTCTCGACCGCGGAGATGTGCACGAACACGTCCTGGCCGCCATCGTCGGGCTGGATGAAGCCGAAGCCCTTGGTCCCGTTGAACCACTTCACCGTACCGGTTGCCATAGGCGTCTCTCCCTTGCCGGATGTACGCTCTACCCGATCCGGTGGCGAGCCGTCTCCTGAACAATTTTCTCCCGCAAGCGCGTAGCCGAGCCTGCACCTCCATAGGGCGGCCTCTCTCTCGCGGGATCGATCGCGCAGCGCGTGCGGCTCGTCCCCGGTGATGACGCTCCGAAGCCGATCCGCGTGCGCCGGTTGCGGATAGACCAGGGATGCCACTTCGCCGAACGCGGTCCAGACCGGAAGCGAGCCCTCGCGCACGAACATGGTGACGGCCTCGACAGCCTCCCACCGATCGAGGTCGTCGGGGCTTCGGGTCGCTCGACACACGATACGGGCGCGCAGAAACGGATCTTCGGCTGTCGGCGCGGTCTCGAGGGACAGGATCACGCCTGACCGGTCAGGCCTCAATGCGTCCGGCAGCACACCGATCTTGCGCCAGAGACAGAACCATCCGGCGCAGGCCCCCGGTCTGATACTGTGAATGCCGCAGGACATGCCGGTGTTGTGCTTGCACTCGACGCCAGCCGGTTTGGCAAGAGCCTGAACCGCAAAAGCTTGGCAGCACGCTGTACAAGAACCACAGACGCGATCCGGAACGAGGTGCTGCGCCATACGTCAGTTTCGAGCGTCCAGCTCGTGGTCTACCGTGGCCGCCTCGCCCGCTGCCTCAACCTCAGGTCGCTGTGAATTATGGATGGGGGGAAACAGCTCGGCCAGCCCACCCGCAACGCCGTGCAGAACGGCGTCGTAGTCCGAGCCGAGGTCGTGAGGATGGAAAGCCGGGGTGGTGGTGAAGGCGACGGGCATGACTTCGGGCGTAGCCTTCAGGGAAGCGAGGAGGCAGCCACTCAGCGCCGCTTGGTGTTCGTCAACGCGGACGACCGTGTCCGGTTCAGGCAGATCCTCTTTTACCGCAGCCGTCGGATCGGCATCCCCCGGCGCCGGCAGGGATGCACCGTCAGAGTTCGTTGACTTTGTTGGCTGGGCGCGGAAACGAAGTCGCTGTCGGGCCCGTCTATCGGCGGCGGCAGACCTGCGGGAGATGGTCAACGGCTGCCTGTATCTGGAGAAGATCGGCTGTCCCCGGCGCTACCTGCCGACCGACTTCGGTCGCTGGAACGCACCTGCCGCCGAAGCCGTTCGGGATCGACCGACTGGCGGAGAAGCAGCGCGTCGCCTCGACGGTTGACGGATCCGGTGGCCGGGACGAACGCCATGAAGCCCGAAGACGGGAGTGGACTTGAGCTATCTACCCATCGTCCTGAAGGCGTTCGCGGCGATGCTGATCGCGGCGAGCTTGCTTCCCCTCGTCCCGACGAACTTCGGCTTCGTCCGCACATTCGATTTCCCACGACTCCAGTTCGCGATCGCGCTGCTCGCCTGCATCGTCGGGCTCCTGTCGCTCGAACGTGATGCAGGCGCGCTGATCCTAGCCTCAGCGATGGCGGGCGCCCTTGTCATGCAGGCGAGCCATATCCTGCCGTTCACCCCGATCTGGGCCACCCAGGCGAAGGCCGCGCGATCGTGCGATCCCGGCGAACGGATGAGCCTTCTCGTCCTCAACGTCCTCCAGTCGAACCGGGACTACGGCGCAGCCCTGGACCTCGTCGCTTCGAGGTCACCCGACCTCGTTCTCCTGCTGGAGACGGACGAGGGCTGGCAAGAGGCGATGGCTCCCTTGCGGGACCGATACCCCGAACGGGTCGAGCAGCCGCAGGACAACACCTACGGCCTCCTGTTCTACTCACGCTTCCCGCTCCGCGATCCCACGGTCCGATACCTGCTGCAGGAGGATGTTCCCTCGCTCCGCACGGCGATCGTCCTGCCCGATGGCGAGCCCGTAACCTTCCACGGCTTGCATCCGCGTCCGCCCCATCCCGGGCACAGCAGCGCGCCGCGGGACGCCGAGCTCGTGATGGTCGCGCGCGAGGTCGCCGAGACGAGGGGGCCGACGATCGTGGCGGGCGACCTGAACGACGTGGCTTGGTCGCGTACGAACGCGCTTTTCCAGAACATCAGCGGGTTGCTCGATCCCCGTCAGGGACGCGGTCTGTTCTCCACCTTCCACGCGCGGTATCCGTTCGCGCGCTGGCCCCTCGACCACGTGTTCTACAGCGAACATTTCCTGCTCAGCGGAATGGAGCGCCTGGGCGACGTGGGATCCGACCATTTCCCGATCTGGGTCGAACTGTGTCGGGCTCCGCATGCCCCGGCCAAGCAGGAGACACCCGAGGCGACGGCAGAGGATCATCGCGACGCCCAGCAGGCGATCGAGGCGGCACGATGACAACTGTGGGCAGCAGCTTTGACCTTGCCGATGGCGGCTCAAAAGGAGGATGGCTGTTACAACGCCGCATGTGTCGGCGACAGCCGGAAGAAACATGACCCGCCCCCTGACATCACGGTGTTTTCGCCTCGATCAAGTCATTGCCCGCAAATATTGTCACTGATTTTTATCGCCCTTATGTCGAACGCGCGGCGCCACATCGCTGGATCCGCTACCTCGGCATGATATCACAGCCGCCTGGATCTACGGTTTTACATTCATGGCAGCTGTAGAAATTCAAGCGGCCATATTTTCAGCTTCGCCCCAAGCTCCCTCCTGTGGCGCAAAACGGCACATTTCCTTCATACGGGTCGAAACCGAAGCGGACTTGTTGCATCAGGCCTCAATTCGGGTGGATTGGCTTCCGAACGGAGCGTGAACGAGACTATTTTCTTCGCAAAGCCTGTCCGGGCACACCAATACAGCTCTTACGCATGGATGGTGTCGCAGAGGGGGGCACCATTTGTGCACCGATCGGCGCCGAAGCAGTACCCGCCTCTGTAGGCTATAAGACAAAGTCTTTTAAGCGCTTGGACACGAGCGGCCGGTGAGTTCGCTTTGGAGGCAGATCCACAGATGACGGGCCATTACGGTCGACAGGCAAGCTCGCCGCCGCGGAATGCGTCAGGGACTGCTTGAACCGTCGTGTCCGAGCGAGACGAAATCCAGGGCGCCATGCTCGCGAACACAGCCCGGATGCATCAGACGTCCATAGCGTCGGCCCCGGGGCTTCATCGGTCGGTGCGCCGGGCGAACTCGGCGAAGCGGTCGCGCCAGTCCGGGTGCCAGCGCGAGAGCGCCGGGCGGTTCTCGATGATGTCGCCCGCCGCCCAGGCGATGCGGCGCTCGTCCTGCGCGCGGGTGGTCTCGCCGTCGGGGCAGAGGATGTAGAAGTCGCCCGCCTCCAGCCGCTCCAGCAGGAACGCCACCGTCTCCTCCGGCGTCCAGGCGCCGTCCGGCTTCTCCGTCATGCCGCGGGCCTTGGCGAGCCCGGTATAGACGAAGCCGGGGATGAACAGGTGGGCGGTTACCGGCGCGCCGCTCTCGCGCAGTTCGTGCGCCAGCGCTTCGGTCGCGGCCTTCACGCCCGCCTTCGACACGTTGTAGGGCGCGTTGCCCGGCGGCGTCGTGATGCCCTGCTTCGAGCCGGTGACGATGACGGCGCCCGGCTCCCCGCCCGCGACGAGGCGGGGGGCGAAAAGGCGGATGCCGTGGATCACGCCCCACAGGTTGGTGTCGAGGATGCGCCGCCACGTCGCCTCGTCGGAGAAGAGGCGCCCGCCCGCCTCGATGCCGGCGTTCAGCATCACAATGGCCGGCGGGCCGTCCTGCGCGGCCACCTCGGCCAGAGCCTCCATGGCGGCGCCGTCGCCGACATCGGTCGGGACCGCTCTCACCGCGGCACCCGTCGCTTCGAGATCGGACGCGGCGCGCTCCAATGCCTCGCCGGGCAGGTCGGCGAGGACGACGCGCAGGCCGCGGGCCGCGAAGGCCTGCGCCGCGGCCAACCCGATCCCGCTCGCCGCGCCGGTGACGACGGCGGTGCGCCCCGCGGTGAAGGGTGTGGCGCGGTTCGGCTCTGCCATGATGGGGTTCCTCGAGAAGCGATGGTCGGCGGGTCGGCAAGGGCCCCGCTGCGGATGCGTAACGCCCAATCGCCGGGCCAGCCCGGCGTTCCCTAGAGCATCGTCCTGGATATCGGATCCAGGACGATGCTCTCTATCCTTGTGCCGCATCGTCTTTTTCCGAAAGCCGGAAACCACCTTTCGGGACAATGCTCTAAGCCGCGGATGACTGGACCTCGCACCGGATCAAATCTGCGTCGGACATGACGCGGCGGCGAACGTCAAATTTTCGCGTGTGCGCAACTCGGAAGCGGACAAGTCGTTGACGCCCGACATTCGGAGGTTCGAGATGCGGAAGTTGTTCGGCGCGGCGTTGCTGGTTCTCGGAGCGGGCTGTGGTGGGGCGTTCGCGCAGGCGACGGCGCCGGCGGAGCCGCGGGCAGTGCCCGAGGCCGCCCGCCCGGTCGAGGCCCCTGCCGCGGCCGTGCGGCCGGGGGAGACGGCGCCGGCCCGGCCCCTGAACGATCCGAACCGCACCGGCGACGACAAGATCAACGGCCTCGACGTGCCGCAGATGAAGGGCGAACCGCCGACCCCGCGCTGATCGCTCAGCGCTTGGCGAGCGGGACGACGTGGAGGCGGAAGGGGAGGGTGGGTTTGATGCCCTTCTTGGCCGCATCCAGCACGAGGGGAAGCTGCCCCTCGCTGACATAGGCCGTGTCGCCCACCTGGGCGACACCGGTCGCCCCGCCGCCGATGCCGTCGCGCAGGGTCTCGATCCGCGCCGCGTCGCCCTCGATCGTCACCCGGTCGAGGCTGCCGCCGCCTTCCGCGAGCAGGAACGAGCCGTCCGCCGTCAGCCGCATCCCGTCCGCCTGGACCAGCGGCCGTGACGTGGTCAGCCGCGTGATCGGGCCCGCCGCCCCGTCCTTCAGCGTGACGCGGAACAGCTCGCCCTTGGCGAAGGTGTTGACGTAGAGCTGCCCGTCGGCGCCGAAGGCGATGCCGTCGAGGCCCGCGCCCTTGCCCGGATCGAAGACCCGATCGGTGCTCCACACCTCCAGGGCCTGCGCGCCCGGCTTGAGCTTCAGGATCTGAGGGCTCAACGTGCTGGTGACGTAGACCGCGCCGTCCGGCCCGATCGCCATGTCGTTGCAGATGGTCGGGCCGTCGCCCGGCAGCGGGGCGCTCAAGCGGCCCTCGCCGGTCTTGAGGTCGAAGGCCTTGAGCGCGCTGCCCTTGGCGTCGCCGGGGCCGGGGATGCCGAGGAAGCTCAGGTCGTTCGAGCAGAGCCAGAGGGTGTTGGTCCTGGGGTCCGGCAGCAGGCCGAAGGTCGAGCGGGTGCCGAAGGCGCCGGGCTTGATCCAGACCTCGCCCTTGTCGGCACCGGGGGCCACGCGGATCACGCCGCCCTCGACGAAGCTGCTGACATAGAGCGTGCCGTCGGGGCCCGCCGCCACGTTCTCGGGGTAGGTGGCCTCGCCCGGCAGGGTCACGGTATCCGGGGCGGCTTGCGCGGCGCCGGCCGACAGGAGGAGCGCACCCGTGAGGAGCGCGGCGCGGACCGTTCCGCGTCGGAGCCCGATCAGGCTGCCGATCGCGGTCTTGGCTCCCGCTTCACCGACGTGTCGCATCTGTGATTGCCTCCCTGTGGTTGGTCGAACCGCCCTCGGCGCATGCGGCCGGGCAGGCGCGGGCACGCCTCCGGCCGACCGGTCGCGGTCGCTCCCTAAGCCGGCCGAGTACGGCGGGGATGACGGTCATCCATGCTCAAAAAAATCGAGCGCTCGCTCGACATATCGGCCCGACCGAGGCAAGGCAACGGCCGGACCGCGGATTCGGCGCGATGGGTCGGGGGCCGGACGGGCTCTCGACACCGGGGTATCCGGCGGCGGTCGCGAGGCGGCGGACGGCGGCGAGCACGGCGAGGAGATGGCGATGGCGCGTACGATCGACCTCAACGACGATCCGTCCTCCTGCGCGGCCTGGATCGCCCGCTTCCTCCTGGCGCGCGGGATCGACCGCATCTTCGGCCTCCAGGGCGGGCACATCCAGCCGATCTGGGACCACGCCGCCCGGCTCGGCCTGCGCATCGTCGACGTGCGCGACGAGAAGGCCGCCGTCCACATGGCGCATGCCCATGCCGAGCTGACCGGCACCCTCGGCGTCGCGATGGTCACGGCGGGGCCGGGCGTCACCAACACCGTCACGGCGATCGCCAACGCCTCGCTCGCCCGCGCGCCCGTTCTGCTGATCGGCGGCTGCCCGCCCCGGCCGCAGGTGAACATGGGTCCGCTCCAGGACATCCCGCACGTGGCGATCCTGCAGCCCGTCACCCGCACGGCCCGCACCGCGCGCGTGCCCGAACAGGTGCTGCGCGAACTCGACGAGGCCGTGGCCCGTGCCACCGGCGACCTCGGCGAGCCGGGTCCGGTCTACGTCGAGATCCCGACCGACGTGCTGCGCGAGAGCCTCGCCGCCGGCCTCGTCCTCGACGACTGGATGCGCCCCAAGCCCCCCCGCCGCCTCGCGCCCGATTCCGCCCTCGTCGAGGCGGCGGTCGCGGCCCTGTGGTCGGCCGAGCGCCCCCTCGTCATCGCCGGGCGCGGCGCACGCGGCTGCGGCGAAAAGCTCTCCGCCCTGCTGGAGGCCTGCGGCGGCGTCTACCTCGACACGCAGGAGAGCCGCGGCCTGATCGATGCCGATCACCCCGCCTTCGTCGGCGCGGCGCGCGCCGCCGCCATGGCGGAGGCCGACCTCGTGGTCACGGTCGGGCGCAAGCTCGACTACCAGCTCGGCTACGGCTCGCCCGCCGTGTTTCCGCGGGCGCGCTTCCTGCGCATCGCCGACAATGCGGGCGAACTCCTCGACAACCGCCGCGGCGACCCGGAGCTGCTCGCGAGCCCCGATCTCGCGCTCGCGGCGATCACGGCCGCGGCGGGCAACCGGGCGCCGGCCACCGACCGCGCCTGGGCCGGGCGCCTGCGCGAGCGGCATCGGGCGCGGATGGCCGACACGCCGGTGCCGGCGACGGGGCCGGACGGGCGCATCCACCCCCTGCGCATCTTCGAGGCCCTGCGGGCGGTGGCGGCGCCCGACCATATCGGCATCGCCGACGGCGGCGATCTCCTGAGCTTCGCCCGGATCGGCCTGACGAGCCGGACCTACATGGATTCGGGCGCCTTCGGCTGTCTCGGCGTCGGCGTGCCCTTCGCCATCGCCGCCGCGCTCGCTTTTCCCGACCGGCAAGTGATCGCGGTCAACGGCGACGGCTCGTTCGGCTTCAACGCCATGGAGATCGACACGGCGGTGCGCCACGGGGCCAAGGCGGTGTTCGTCGTCTCGAACAACGCCGCCTGGAACATCGAGCGCTACGACCAGGAGACCAATTACGGCGGGCGCGTCGTCGGCACGACCCTGCGCCACTCGGACTACGCGGCCCTGGCCCGGGCGCTCGGCGCGCATGGCGAGCGGGTCGAAGATCCGGCCGAGCTGCCCGCCGCCCTGGAGCGGGCGCTGGCGAACGCGCCGGCCGTCGTGGATGTCGTCACCTCGCAACAGGCGGTGTCGTCGGACGCCAACAAGGGGCTCGGCTTCGTGCCGAGCTATCAGGCGCTCACCGCCTGGGACGAGGCCGAGCAGCGCCGCCGCGACGCGTGAGCCGCCGCACGAAAGGCCGCGGCTGAGGAAGACCGCGAGAAGGATCGAAGAGGGACCATGACGGTGACGGACCAAGCGACCGGCGGCGCCACGCAACCGGCCGAGCTGCGGCGACAGGGGCGCGTCGGCGTGATCACGCTGAACGCGGCCCCGGTGAACGCGCTGGGCGCGCGCTTACGCGCGGCGATCCGGGCGCGGATCGAGGAGGCGGAAGCCGATCCCGAAATCGGCGCCGTCGTGCTCACCGGCGCGGGCCGGCTGTTCAGCGCGGGCGCCGACATCGCCGAGTTCGACGGCGCGGCCGACGGCCCGGACCTCGGCGAACTGATCGACCGGGTCGAGGACACGGAGAAGCCGGTCGTCGCGGCGATCCACGGTCAGGCGCTCGGCGGGGGCCTGGAACTGGCGCTCGCCTGCCATCACCGCCTCGCGACCCCCTCAGCCAAGCTCGGCCTGCCCGAAGTCAAGCTCGGCCTCGTGCCGGGCGCGGGCGGCACGCAGCGCCTGCCCCGCCTCGTCGGCCCGCGCATCGCGGCGGAGATGATCGTGACCGGCAAGACCGTCGGCGCGAAGGCGGCCCAGGCCGCCGGCCTGCTCGACGCCGTGACCGCCGAGGACGGGTTGATCGCCGACGCGGTCACCTTCGCCGAGGCGCTGCTCGCCGAGGGCAAGCCGATCCGGCGCACGCGCGAGCGCGACGAGCGGTTACTTGAGGCCCGCGACGAGTCTGGCCTGTTCGACGCGGTTCGGGCCGACAATGCAAAGCTGTTCCGCGGCTTTGAGGCGCCGCAGGCCTGCCTCGACTGCGTGCGGGCGGCGACCGATCTGCCGTTCGCGGAAGGCCTCGCCTTCGAGCGCGACACCTTCCGCCGGCTGATGCGCGGGGCGCAGTCGATCGCGCAACGCCACGTCTTCTTCGCCGAGCGCGAGGTCGCCCGCATCCCCGACCTGCCTGCCGACACCCCGACCCGGCCGATCCACCGCGTCGGCATCGTCGGCGCCGGGCTGATGGGCGGCGGCATCGCGATGAATTTCCTCAACGCCGGCATCCCCGTCACGATCGTCGAGGCGGCACCGGAGGCTTTGGAGCGGGGCCTCGGCCTCATCCGCAAGAACTACGAGGCGAGCGCCAAGAAGGGCCGGCTTCGCCCCGAGGATGTGACGACCCGCATGGCGCTCCTGACCGACAGCCTCGACTTCGAGGCTCTGGCCGCGTGCGACCTCGTCATCGAGGCGGTCTACGAGAATAGGGACCTCAAGCGCTCGATCTTCGAGCGGCTCGACCGGATCGCCAAGCCCGGTGCGATTCTCGCCACCAACACCTCGTTCCTCGACGTCGATGCCATCGCCGCGGTGACCAGCCGCCCGCAGGACGTGATCGGCCTGCACTTCTTCTCGCCCGCCAACGTGATGCGCCTGCTCGAAGTCGTGCGTGCGGAGAAGACGGCGCCGGACGTGGTCGCCACCGCGATGCGGCTCGCCCGCACCATCGGCAAGATCGCCGTGCAGGTCGGCGTCTGCTTCGGCTTCGTCGGCAACCGCCTGCTCGACCAGCGCCAGCGCGAGGCCGACCGGCTGATTCTCGATGGGGCGCTGCCGCGCGACGTGGACCGGGTGCTCCAGGGCTTCGGCCTGCCGATCGGCCCGTTCGCGATGATGGACCTCGTCGGGCTCGATCTCGGCTGGTCGCGGGAAGCCTCGAAAGGCGAGAGCGTGCGCGACATCCTGTGCGAGCGGGACCGGCGCGGGCAGAAGACGGGTGCCGGCTTCTACGATTACGACGAGAGCCGGCGGGCGACGCCCTCGGAAGAGGCCGAGGCGATCATCCGCGAGGTCGCGCAGCGCCGCGGCATCACCCAGCGCACAGTGTCCGATCAGGAAATCCTGGAGCGCTGTCTCTATCCGATGGTCAACGAGGGCGCCAAGATCCTGGCCGAGGGCAAGGCGTGGCGTGCCTCCGACATCGACGTGGTCTGGATCAACGGCTTCGGCTGGCCGGTCTATACCGGCGGGCCGATGCACTGGGGCGATGCGGTCGGCCTCCCGACCATCGTCGAGAGCCTGCGCCGCCTGGAGGCGGAGCACGGCCCGGATTTCAAGCCCACACCGCTGCTGGAGCGCCTCGCCGCCGAGGGCAAGAGCTTTTCGGAGTTCGACCGGGAGCGGAGTGCCAAGCGGGGCTGACATCCTTTCCTACTGATCGCGGCCGATGCCGCGCATCCCCTCTCCCCGCCCGGCGGGGAGAGGGGGAGCGGCTGCTCTCGATGCGGTCACTCGGACAGCTCAAAGCCCGCGGTTGCCGAGCCAGTCGATCAGCACCCGCGCCCCCGCCGCGCTCCTGTGGCCGAGCATCGGGCAATGGCCGGCGCCGGCGATCCGTTCGAGGGTGCCGCCGTGGTAGAGCGCGGTGCGGGAGGCGGCGGCGGTGTCGACGAGGCGGTCGTCCGAGCCGTGCAGGACGAGCGTCGGCAAGCCGAGAGTCCAGGCCGGCAGGACCGGCAGCGGCACGTAGGCCTGGGCGAGGCTGGCGAAGGAGCCGAGGCACAGCGGCAGGACCATGTCCGTACCGATCCGCGCCGCGTAGGCGGCCGCGGCGGCGGGCTCGACGCCGGCGCCGAACATCGCGTCGCGATGGCCGACATCCGGCAGCCGGCCAGGGCTACCCGCCAGCGCCTCCAGCCACAGCGACAGGCCGAGTTGCGGCCCGACCAGCGCCAGCCCCTCCGGCGGCAGCGAGCCGACGAGGACGAGCCCGCGCAGCCGCACCTGTCCGAACGCGACCGCGGCGAGCAGATGCTGGGCGATCAGCCCGCCGATCGAGTGGGCGACGAGGACCGGCGGGGCCGGCATCGCCCGGATTGCCCGGATCAGATCCTCGGCGAAATCGTGCAGGCCGGTCCAGGGGAGCGCCGCGCGGCCCTCGCTGTGGCCGTGGCCGCGCAGGCTCAACGCCGCGGCGAAGCGGCCGGATGCGCTGAGCGCGGGCATCCAGCTCTCCTGCCAGCACCACGCTCCGGTGAAGGCGCCGTGCAGCAGCAGCACCGGGGCACCGCCCGAGGGGCGTTCCGGGCCGAGCGTCAAAAATTCCAGGGACGGCCCGAACGGGCGGTCCAGCCGGCCGGCGACGGGCCGGGTGGACCGCGCCGGGAGGCCGGCGGCTTCGATCTCGAACATGATTGCGACGCTCAAGCTGCCGGGCCGAGCCAGTCGACGACGATCCCGACCTGATCCGCGTCGAGGAGTGCGGGGGCGTGGCCGCAGCCGGGGATCGTCACGAGGCGGGCGCGCGGGCCGCGGCGGGTCATCTCCTGGGCGGTCTCGGCCAGCAGCAGCTCCGACGACTCGCCCCGCAGGAGCAGGACGGGGCAGGGGATCGCGTCCCACATCTCCCAGAGCGTGACGTCGTAGACCCGGCCGGGGCGAAACGCGTTGCCGATGCCCGGATCGTAATGCGGGCGGTACCCCCCGCTGCCGTCGGGCACGATGCTGTGCTCGGTGAGGTGGCGCCATTGCGGCTCGGTCAGCGGCCCGAACGGCGCGTGGATGCGGGTGAGCCGCGCCTGCGCCTCGTCCAGGCTGGCGTAGCGCGGGGGCGCCTCCAACAGGTTGTTGCCGATGGCGCGCACCGGCGCGTGCGGCAGGAACGGCCCGATATCGTTGACGACGAGGCGGCGGATCGGCGAGCCCTCGGCGGCGGCGAGCGCCATGCCGATCATCCCCCCCATGGAGGTGCCGACCCAATCGACCGTCTCGACGCCGAGATGGGCGATCAGGAGCGCCATGTCACTCGCGTATTGCGGCAGCCCGTAGGCCTCCGGGTCCTTGAGCCAGCCGCTATGGCCGCGCCCGACCACGTCCGGGCAGACGACGCGGTAGCCTTGTGCGGCCAGGGCCGCCGCCAGCACGTCGAAATCGCGCGCCTGCCGGGTGAGGCCGTGGACGCAGACGACGACGCGCTCGGCGTCCGGCTCGCCCCACTCGACGTAGGAAATGTCGTGGAAGCGGCCCTGGCACAGGCCGCGGGTGCTCTTGCGGCGGAAGCTCTTGTCGATTGCCGAGGTGCCGCTCCCCTGTGCGAAGGCTTGGGCCCAAGGTGAGGTCCAGGGGGCGCGCCACGGCACCGCTTCGCTGTTCGACAGCGCCCCGCCCGCGACGCGGTGGAGATCGGCGATCTGCTGGTTTGAGCGCTGCGACTGGTCGCGCAGGTAGGCCGCCTGGATCGCGAGGAACTCGCTCGGGTTCGAGGCCCTGAGCAACTGCTCGGCGCAATCGAAGCCCGCCTTCAGGTTGGTGTCGGAGGCGACCAGCATCTGCCGGGTGAGGTCGCGCAGGCCGCTCCAGCCGCGGTCGGTCCCGCCCATCGCCGCCGGGCCGACGCTCGTGCGGCCGACCGAGGATTCGAGGACCTGCGCCGCGCTCTCGGCGGCCTCGGCCATCCAGCGATAGGCCGATCGGGTCGCCTGGAGCTGTTGCAACGCGACCCGGCCCGCGAAGGTGGTTCTTTTGCTGATCTCGGGCTCGTGGCCTGCCGCCGTCATTCTGATCCTGCCGAGAGCACCGTGAGCCCATGCCGCGTTGGGCAGGGCTGCGGCGTGAGGTCGTCGCACGCGTCTCGAAAAAAAATCGAGCGAGCGCTCGCTTTTTGTTTAGCGCCGGTCTATCGTCCTGACAACGGGAGACGCCCATCGATGCCCGAGAACGGCACGATATTGCAGGAGGACGGCACGCGCTCGAAGCGAGCGGTCGGCTCGTGCCGTGTCGCCGGGCGCGTCCGGGAGTTGGCGTCAGCGCAGGCGGCGCGTGAGGGAGCGATTGCGGCTCTCATCCTTCGCGGCGCGGCGCAGATCCTCGATCTTCGAGACGAACTTTGCCGAGGCGCGGCGGATGTGCTGACGACCGAGCCGTTCGGCGGTCTCCGGGTCGTTGCCGACGATGGCGTCGAGGATGGCCACGTGCTCGTCCCAGACCAAGCTGTCCACGCCGCGATCGACCCGCAGCACCTCGCCCATGATCCGGCGCATGTGGTGCCAGTAGGGCCGGGTCGCCTCCTCGATCGCCCGGTTCTGCGACAGGGCGTTGACGAACTGGTGGAAGGCGATGTCCTCGGAGATCTGCGCGCCGACGGCGCCCTCGGCCACCGCGGCGCGACCGCGGCGGATGATCTCGAGGCCCGCCGCCGCCTCGCGGGGCGAGCGCTCCGCGGCGAGCCGGCAGGCGAGGCCGTCGAGGACCTCCCGGATCTCGTAGGCGCTGCGCACGAATTCGACGTCGAGTTCGGCCACGACGACCCCGCGCTTGGGCGCGTCGGCGACGAAGCCGCGGTCGCGCAGCAGGGCGAGCGCCTGCTGCACCGGCTGACGCGAGACGTCGTAGGCGGCGGCCAACTCGTCCTGGATGAGGCGGGTGTTGGCCGGCAACGTGCCGTCGCAGATCTCGGACAGAATCCGATCGCAGATCTGCCCGACCAGCGTCGGCACGAATGTCACGCTTGGCATCGAACCCGGTCCGGTCATCCTGCTGTATCGTTCGATGCGCTATCCGATCCGCTTGCAGGAAAGTTCGAATTCGGTATACGATTTTCGAATTCGAACCGTGCGGTCCAGAGCATGCGCTCATGCTGTCCCTTCATCAGCACTGGCCGCGCGGCAGGCAAGTCCCCCTTTTTCGGCAAGGCCTCGGGCCGGTCCGCTCGGTCCGCCGCAAGACAGCGGCCGGCGGTCGCGGAATGTTCGCTCGTCCCCATACGCATGAATACAGAGCGGCGTCCGCTCAGGGAACGGCGACCGCGCTGAACAGTCTTGATCGCACCGGCCCCGCACGAGGGCCCGGCGGTCGAAAAGTCGAACATCGACTGGGAGGAACCATTGAACGCACCCTTGGCGAACTATATCGGCGGTAAGCTGATCGACAGCCCGTCGCTCGATAGGCTTCCGGTGCTCAATCCTTCGACCGGCCGCGTCATCTCGGAGATGCCGGTCTCGAAGAGCGATGCCGTCGACGAGGCCGTTGCCGCCGCGCGCAAGGCGCAGGTTTCCTGGGGACGGCGCCCGGCGATCCAGCGCGCCAACCTGCTGCGCGCGATCTCGGCCCGCATCCGCGAGCGCGGCGAGCCGATCGCCCGCCTGATCTCGGAGGAGCAGGGCAAGCTTCTCGGCCTCGCCAAGGTCGAGGTCGCGTTCGCGGCCGACTATCTCGACTACATGGCCGAGTGGGCCCGCCGCATCGAGGGCGAGATCATCGAGAGCGACCGTCCGGGCGAGAACATCTTCCTGTTCCGCAAGCCGGTCGGCGTCGTCGGCGCGATCCTGCCGTGGAATTTTCCGTTCTTCCTGATCGTGCGCAAGCTCGGGCCGGCGCTCGTGACCGGCAATTCCATCGTCATCAAGCCGAGCGAGGAGACCCCGCTCAACGCCGCGGCGTTCGTCCAGCTGCTCGACGGGCTCGACATCCCCGAGGGCCTGATCAACTTCGTCTACGGCACCGGCGCGTGCGTCGGCGAGGCGATCTGCGCCCACCCGCATGTCGATCTGATCAGCTTCACCGGCAGCGCCGCCACCGGCTCGCGCATCATGGCGACGGCGGCGCGCAACATCACCAAGGTCAACCTCGAACTCGGCGGCAAGGCCCCGGCGATCGTCCTCAAGGATGCCGACCTCGACAAGGCCGCCAAGGCCGTCGCCGCCTCGCGCTGCCTGAACAGCGGGCAGGTCTGCAACGCGGCCGAGCGGGTCTACGTCGAGCGGCCCGTCGCCGAGGACTTCGCCGCCCGCGTCACCGCGGAGATGAAGCGGATGCGCGTCGGCGACCCGCTCGGCGCCTCCGAGATCGACATGGGGCCGATGATCAACCGCTCCGGCGTCGAGAAGGTGGACGAGCTGGTCCGCTCGGCGCTCGATAGCGGCGCCACCGTGACGACCGGCGGCAAGGGCCGCTCCGACGAGGGCACCTATTACGAGCCCACCGTCCTCACCGGCTGCCGCCAGGACATGGACGTGATGCGCAAGGAGATTTTTGGTCCCGTGCTGCCGATCATGAGCGTCGACAGCCTTGAGGAAGCGATCGATCTGGCCAACGACACCGAATACGGCCTCACTTCGTCGATCTACACCGAGAGCCTGTCCGCAGCACTCAAGGCCAGCCGCGAACTCGGCTTCGGAGAGACCTATATCAACCGCGAAAACTTCGAGGCGATGCAGGGCTTCCACGCCGGCAACCGGAAATCCGGCATCGGCGGCGCCGACGGCAAGCATGGACTGTATGAGTACACGAGCACGCACGTCGTTTACATGCAAACTTGAGTCACGATCTCTGTGACTATTGCATAATTGCCACAGAAAGTTTGCGAAAACTGTGAAATATAACACAGGTGAACCAGATTAAGGGGGGCTCGTGTGAATAAAGTTGCAGCTTTCGCGGTCTCGGCGGCGGTGGGTCTGGGGGCGGTCGCCCTTCACTCCACCGCCGCGACGGCGGCCGACATCACCTTCGGCATTCTCGGCCCGCGCGAGTACGAGCTGCCGGTCAACTACAAGGACTTCTTCGCCTTCGTGCAGTATTCGGGCACGAACTCGACGTCGCAGTTCTTCGACAACAAGGGCAACCTGTCGAGCATGCCGCGGCAGAACCTCACGGTGGGCCTGAGCAAGTTCGTCTGGTTCACGACCCTCGATTCGCTGCCCGGCGTCGGCATCGCCCTCGAAGCGATCCTGCCGGAGGTCTATCTCGGCACTCGCGGGGCCAACGAGCGCTTCGGCTTCGGCGACACGATCTGGGGCGTCGCGACCTGGGTCAAGCCGACCGCGAACACCACGCTCGGCATCCAGACCTTCATCCAGGCGCCGATCGGCAACGACTACTTCACCAACAACTACTACGCGAACTACACCAGCATCCTGTTCGACGCGCAGAGCGAGAAGTTCAGCTTCACCGGCGATGTCGGCGGCGTGTTCCGCGGCGAGCAGCGCACGCCCGGCGCCCCCGTGGTCAATCCGGGCACGACGTTCCACACCAACCTGCGGCTGGGCTACAAGCTCGGCATCCCGAGCTTCCCGGTCGAGCCCTTCGCCGCGCTCGACTATCAGTACACGACCGGCAGCCGACTCGCGCTCAGCAACACCAACATCCTGAACAGCCAGAATCAGGATCTGGCGCTCGGTGCCGGTCTCGCCTTCCTCTACGACCCCAAGCAGTCGTTCACGATCCGCTATTCCCGCTCGGTCTACGGCGAGAACCTGCCGCCGACCAACGCAGTCTATCTCAAGTACGTCTACATACCTTGACTGTAAAAATTCCTTGCAAGATTGTCCTGAATTAGGATAGCAAGGACGCAATCGAAGTTCACGGACATCCCGAAAACGGATGTCCGGGCTCGGCGAAGCGGACGATACGATCCGCAAGGCCGGGCCTGCCGCGACGCGGTGGTTCGGACGACGCTCTGACGTCCCCCGCCCCCGCATCCGGTCAGCAGAGGAAACGCACAGGATGTCGGGTCAAGACAACGACAAGTTCATGATCGACCGCCGTGCCGCGCTGCTCGGCGTGGCCGGCTGCTGCCTCGCCGGCCCGGTCTGGGCCGGCCCGGAGGAGGACCTTCCGGCCAAGGGCGACACCCTCGTGTTCGACGACGGGCCGCTCGAAGGCAAACCCGTCACCCTCGACGCGATCAAGGTGGGCGAGCCGGCGCTGGCGATTGCCGTCGACACCGCCACCGGCACCAAGAAGACCGAGTCGCGCTTCGCCAAGATCGTCCTCGTGCGCCTCGCCGCCGAGGACATCGACGAGGACACCAAGCCCTACGCCGCCGACGACGTGCTGGCGCTCTCGGCGATCTGCACCCACCAGGGCTGCACCGCCAACGGCTGGAACCCGGAGAACAAGTCGCTGCTGTGCTTCTGCCACGGCTCCGAGTTCGTGCCGGGCGAGGGTGGGCGCGTCGAGAAGGGCCCGGCCCGCAAGCGCATCCCGATCCTGCCGCTCGCCAAGGGCGAGAAGGGCGAGGCGGTCGTCGCCAACAGCTTCCGCGGCAAGCCCGGCCCCGGCGCCTGACACGGATGTCGCGCCGGTCCGAACGGTCGGCGCGCCTCGCGATCTCGATGGGCACAAGAGACCCGGCGCCGCGCGTCGGGCGATCGGACAGTCATGTCCGGACCGGAGCACAGATCAACGACACCGATAAACCAAGAATACTTCAAGATACCGGGAGATCATCCATGTCGCAAACGTCACACCGTCCTCGATCCGGGCGCGCATTCGCGCGTCTCGCCGCCGCCCTGAGCCTGAGCTGCGTGACCGTCGTGTCGGCGCAGGCCGCCGAGGGCATCCAGAACTACAAGCCCGTCACCGACGAGCGCCTCGCCAACCCCGAGCCGGAGAACTGGCTGCAGTACCGCGGCAACTACGCCGGCTGGGGCTACAGCCCGCTCGACAAGATCACGCCCGAGAACGTCAAGCGCCTCGTGCCGGCCTGGACGCTGTCGACCGGCGTGATGGACGGCCACCAGTCGCCGCCCACCGTCAACAACGGCATCATGTTCATCTCGACGCCGCAGGCCCAGGTGCTCGCCGTCGATGCCCGCGACGGGCAGGTGCTGTGGCGCTACCAGAAGGACCTGCCGCCGGAGCTGTTCCAGCTTCACCCGACCAACCGCGGCGTCGGGCTGTACGGCGACAAGGTCTACGTCGCCACCACCGACGCCTGCGTCGTCGCGCTGGAGGCCAAGACCGGCAAGGCCGTCTGGACCAAGTGCGTCGCCAAGTGGAAGGACGGATACTACATGACCTTGTCGCCGCTCGTGGCGAAGGGCAAGATCGTCGTCGGCGTCTCCGGCGGCGAATTCGGCATCCGCGGCTTCATCACCGCGCTCGATTCCGAAACCGGCGCGGAAGCCTGGAAGACCTACACCGTCGCCGGCCCCGAGGATCCGGGCTTCGCCACCTGGAAGGGCGATTCGTGGAAGACCGGCGGCGCGCCGATCTGGATCCAGGGCAATTACGACGACAAGACCGAGACCGCCTATTTCGGCACCGGCAACGGCGGCCCGTGGATGCCCGACACCCGTCCCGGCGACAACCTCTACTCGACCTCGACCGTCGCGCTCGACATCAACACCGGCAAGATCAAGGGCCACCACCAGTACCACTACAACGACGCGTGGGACTGGGACGAGGTTTCGGCGCCGCTGCTGATCGACGTCAAGAAGGACGGCAAGACCATCCCGAGCCTGGTCCATGCCGGCCGCAACGGCTACCTCTGGACGCTGGAGCGGACCAAGGAAGGCCCGATCAACTTCGTCGATGCCAAGCCGTTCGTCTATCAGGACGTGTTCTCCGGCGTCGATCCGAAGACCGGGCGCCCGACCTACAAGGAGGACAAGGTTCCGCAGACCGGCAAGAAGGCCGAGTTCTGCCCGAGCCTGTGGGGCGGCAAGGACTGGCCGCCGGAGGCCTACAACCCGAAGACCGGCCTGCTCTACGTCCCGGCCAACGACAACCTCTGCGCCCAGATCGCGGGCGTGCCGGTCAAGGCGCGCAAGCCGGGTGAGCTCTACATCGGCGTACCGGTCGAGGAGATCCTGTCGAGCCTGCACATCCGCAAGGACGTCGATGTCAGCAAGCCGGTCAATATCGGCCAGCTCCAGGCCTGGGACATGAACACCGGCAAGAAGGTGTGGCAGCACGACTTCATGGACTCGGCCACCTGGGGGCCGGTCCTGACGACGGGCAGCGGCCTCGTCTTCACCGGCGGCACGAGCGACCGCAAGTTCCGCGCCTTCGACGGCAAAACCGGCAAGGTGGTGTGGGAGATGCGGCTGAACTCCGGCGTCATCGGCGTGCCCTCGTCCTACATGGTCGACGGCGTCCAGTACGTCGCGGTCCAGTCCGGCTGGGGCGTGGACGCCGACCGCATGCTCGGCGGCATCAACAACGCGCTGCCCGAGGATCGCCGGGTCCGCATGGCCCCGCAGGGCGGCGTCGTGTGGGTGTTCAAGGTGATGGATCAGGAGGTCTCGGCGAAATGAGCCGCGCCCGCCTCCTCCTCCTCGCGGCCCTGGCCGGCAGCGCGAGTGGCCTGACCATGGCCCCCCTGACGACCCTCCCGGCGCTCGCCGCGCCGGAGGCAACCTCGGACCGGGCGGCTCTGCCGTCCGATCCCGACGGGCTCGTCGCCTTCGTCACCAAGGCGCTCGACGACCACGACGAGGGCGCCTTCGAGCGGCTCGTGAACTGGGAGGGCGTGCGCCCGCCGCGCAAGCGGCTCACGCTCCACCAGATCCGGACCACCTTCGGGCGGCCGGTCAAGGCGATGACGGTCGAGGACTTCCCCGAGGACGGCCTCGCCGAGGCCGAGGCGCGGGGCACCTACAAGATCAACATGCCTGTGACGAAGCGCCTGCGCGTCGTCTTCGACGAGGAGGTGGGCCAGCCCGACGCCGAGTCGGCCAACGTCTTCCTCCTCGGCCAGAAGGACGGCGTCTACCGCATCGCCATCCTCAACTCCGTCGGCGCGCCCCGCGGCAAGTAGGGACACCATCCACCCCGCGCCGGACCGGCGCGGGGTTCGACTCCGACAGCGACGGCCCGGCCGTCCCGCCACGAAGGCCCGCACCGGCCGGTCCGATCCCCATGCATCCGCATCCCGCATCCGAGGCTGACGGCCGCGCCCCGAATCCGGGCCGCCGGGACCTCCTCAAGGCCGGCCTCGGCGCCGCGCTCGCCGGCGGTTCGAGCCTCGGCCTGCTGCGCGGAGCGCGGGCGGATTCCGCGGTCGTGCGGCTCAAGCTCGGCAACGACCTGCCGGCCTCGCACTCGGTCAACCGGCGCCTCGGCGAGGCGATCGCGGCGATCACCGCCGAGACCCAAGGCCGGCTCGTCATCACGCTCTTTCCGAACAACCAGCTCGGCGGCGATCCGGGCATGATCGCGCAGTTGCGTGCAGGCGCGCTCGAACTCGCCACCATGCCGGGCACCGTGCTCTCGACCCTGATCCCGGCGACCGCGCTGACCGGCGTCGGCTTCACCTTCACCGGCTACGAGAAGGTCTGGCCCGCGATCGACGGCGCGGTCGGCGACCATGTCCGCGAGCGGATCGCCGCGTCCGGCATCGTCCCGTTCCGCGCGGTGTGGGACAACGGCTTCCGCCAGATCACCAGCAGCACCCATCCGATCCGCTCGCCGGAGGATCTGCGGAACTTCAAGATCCGCCTGCCGACGGTGGCGCTCTGGGTCTCGATGTTCCACGCGCTCGGGGCCGCGCCCACCAGCATCCCGCTGGCCGAGGCCTATCCCGCGCTCCAGACTCGCGTCGCCGACGGGCAGGAGAATCCGCTGGCGCTGATCAACGCGGCCAAGTTCTACGAGGTGCAGCGCTACTGCTCGCTGACGAACCACGCCTGGGACGGTTTCTGGCTGCTCGCGAGCGGCAAGGTCTGGGCGCGCCTGCCCGAAGGCCTGCGCGCCGTGATGGCGAAGCACTTCGACGCGGCGGCTTTCCGCCAGCGCGAGGACAACGCCGCTGCCACGGCCACCCTGCGGGCGACGTTGGAGGGCCGCGGCCTCGTCTTCAACGGCACCGACCCGATCCGCTTCCGCCAAGCGCTCGCCGGCACCGACTTCTACGTCCGCGCCCGCCAGCGCTTCGGCGGGGAGGCCTGGGACCTCCTCGAACGCCATGTCGGCGCGGTCGGCTAGCGCCATGCACGTCGCCCACGACATCGCCATCGAACCTCTCGACCGGGACCGCCCGCGCTGGCTCGCCGGGGCCGATTCCGCGCTCGGCGCGGGCGTGGCGGTGGCGGCGTCCCTGCTGGTCGTCGCCGAGATCGCGGTGCTGCTCTCCGGCGTGCTCGCCCGCTACGTCTTCCGCGCGCCGCTGATCTGGACCGACGAACTCGCCGCGATCCTGTTCCTGTGGCTCGGCATGCTCGGCGCGGTGATCGCGCTGCGCAAGGGCAGCCACATGCGGATGACGGCTTTGCTCGGCCGCGTCGGCCCGCAGACGCGCGCCGCGCTCGATCGGTTCGCCCAGGCCGCCCCCATCGCCTTCCTGCTGCTGGTCCTCCCCGGCGCGATCACCTACGCCCACGAAGAAGCCGCGGTGACGACCCCGGCGCTCCAGATCTCCAACGTCTGGCGCGCCGCGGCCCTGCCGGTCGGGCTCGTGCTGATGCTCGGGGTCGGGACGCTGCGGGCCCTGCGCGGTCGCGAGCCCGGCCGCATCCTCGGGCTCGCGGTCGCCATCGCCGCCCTGGTGCTCGTGGCGGGCGCCGTCGGGCCGCCGCTGGAGGCGCTTGGAAACCTCAACCTGTTCCTGTTCTTCGTCGTGATCCTGGCCGGCCTCGTCTTCGCCGCCGTGCCGATCGCCTTCGCCTTCGGACTGTCGAGCCTCGGTTACATCGCGCTCGCGACGCCGGTCCCGGTCGAGGTGATCGCGGGGCGGATGGAAGAGGGGATGTCGCCGCTCATCCTGCTCGCCGTGCCGCTCTTCGTCTTCCTCGGGCTGCTGATCGAGATGACCGGCATGGCCCGCGCCATGGTGGCCTTCATGGCGAGCCTGCTCGGGCACGTGCGCGGCGGCCTGTCCTACGTGCTGATCGGGGCGATGTACCTCGTCTCGGGCATCTCCGGCTCGAAGGCCGCCGACATGGCCGCCGTCGCCCCGGCCTTGTTTCCGGCGATGCGCGAGCGCGGCGCCGACGAGGGCGATCTCGTGGCGCTCCTCTCGGCGACCGGCGCGCAGACCGAGACGATCCCGCCCTCGCTGGTGCTGCTCACCATCGGCTCGGTGACCGGCGTCTCCATCGCCGCCCTGTTCACCGGCGGCCTGCTGCCGGCCCTCGTGGTCGGCGCCTGCCTCTGCTTCGTGGTCTGGCGCCGCGCCCGCGGCCCCGGCGCGGCGGCCCCCTTCAAGCGGGCAAGCGGGTCCGAGATCGGCCGCGCCTTCCTCCTGGCCCTGCCGGCGCTGGCGCTGCCTTTCGTGATCCGCGCCTGCGTGGTCGAGGGTGTCGCCACCGCCACCGAGGTCTCGACCATCGGCATCGTCTATTCCGGCCTCGTCGGCTTGGTTGTCTACCGCCAATTCGACTGGCGCCGTCTGCACCCGATGCTGGTCGAGACCGCCGGCCTGTCGGGGGCGATCCTGCTCATCATCGGGGCCGCCACCGCCATGAGCTGGGGCCTGACCCAATCCGGCTTCTCGGCCGCGCTCGCCGCCTTCATGGCCGGGCTGCCCGGCGGCGCGCCGGTGTTCCTCGCCGTCACGGTCCTGTTCTTCGTCGTGCTCGGCAGCGTGCTGGAGGGCATCCCGGCGATCGTCCTGTTCGGGCCGCTGCTCTTCTCCGTCGCCAAGCAGCTCGGCATCCACGAGGTGCACTACGCCATGGTGGTGGTGCTCGCGATGGGCATCGGCCTGTTCGCGCCCCCCTTCGGCGTCGGCTACTACGCCGCCTGCGCCATCGGCCGGGTCGATCCCGATGCCGGCATCAAGCCCATCGGCGGCTATCTGCTCGCGCTTCTGGTCGGCACCGCGCTCGTCGCCGCCATCCCCTGGATTTCCACCGGCCTCCTCCACTGAACGCCGCCCCCCGCGGCCCCGTGCGCCGCATCGCCCTGCGGGAGTCATGCTCCATGAAAGACCTTCTCACCTTCGGCCAGATGCTCTCGGTCCACGCCCGGCTGAGCCCGGAGCGCATGGGCGCGCGCGATCTCGAGCGCGCCATGACCTTCCGGCTCTGGAACGAGCGCTCGTGCCGCTTGGCCAACGCACTGCTGGGCCTCGGCCTGAAGAAAGGCGACCGGGTCGCGGTGCTGGCCTACAACTGCGTCGAGTGGGCCGAAATCTACGCCGCCACCGCCAAGGCCGGGCTGGTCTCCGTGCCGATCAACTTCCGCCTCGTCGGCAAGGAAGTCCGCTTCATCCTCGATAACGCCGAGGCCGCCGCCCTGATCGTTCAGGACGAACTTGCCGGCCTCGTCGAGGAGATCCGCGCCGAGATCACGATCCCCGACGGCAACATCGTCCATTTCGGCGCGAGCGCCTGCCCGGCGGGCTTTCGCGACTACGAAGACTTCCTGGCGCAGGGCAGCGCCTCGGAGCCGGACGTCGCGGTCGCGGCGGCCGATCCGTGGATGCTGATGTACACCTCGGGCACCACCGGCAACCCGAAGGGCGCGATCCGCAGCCATCGCGGCGGCAGCAACCTCTCGCTCTGCACCGAGATCGAACTCGGCATCCACCGCAACGACGGCGCGCTGCTCGTCATGCCGATGTGCCACGCCAACTCGCTCTATTTCTTCGGCGCCTTCAGCTACTGCGGCGGCGGCATCTCGATCTACTCGCGCAAGAGCTTCGATCCGGAGCACTGCCTCAAGACCCTGGCCGAGGGGAATTCCACGTTCACGTCCCTCGTCCCGACCCATTACATCATGATGCTCGGCCTCTCCGGCGGCGTGCGGGAGAAGTACAATCTCGATCACGTCACCAAGCTGATGATCTCCTCCGCGCCTGCGCGCCAGGAGACCAAGCGCGCCGTGATGGAGCTGTTTCCGAATTCCGGCCTGTACGAGCTGTACGGCGCCACCGAGGTCGGCTGGGCCACCATGCTCCACCCCAAGGAGCAGTTCACCAAGCTCGGCTCGGTCGGGCGCGAATGCGTCGGCTCGGCCCCGATCAAGATTCTGGACGAGGCCGGCAACGAGGTGCCGGACGGCGAGGCGGGCGAGCTCTACTGCTCGAACCCCTACCTGTTCGACGGCTATTGGAAGCTGCCGGAAAAGACCCGCGAGGCGTTCCGCGGCGAATACTGCACCGTCGGCGACATGGCGCGGCGCGATGCCGACGGCTTCATCCAGCTCGTCGATCGCAAGAGCAACATGATCATTTCCGGGGGCGAGAACGTCTACCCGTCCGAGGTCGAGTCGGCGCTGGGCCGTCATCCCGCGGTGCGGGACGTGGCGGTGATCGGCCTGCCCGACGCCAAGTGGGGCGAGCGCGTCCACGCCGTCGTCGTCCTGCAGGACGGGGTGAGCCTCGACGGCAAGGCGCTGATCGATTGGAGCAAGGATCATCTGGCCGGCTACAAGCGCCCGCGCACTTGCTCCTTCGTCGGTCACGACGACGTGCCGCGCAACGCCACCGGCAAGGTGCTGCACCGGGTGCTCAAGGCCCAGGTGATGGAAGACGAAGCAAAAGCCAAGGGAGATTTGGCCGCCGCCGTGAAGGCCGCCGGTTGACGCCGCCGCGCCCCGATGACCGGCACGCCGACATCACGGATCGCACCGCCCCTTCGGGGCCGTGCGACCGTGCGCGCCAGACAATGCGGGAGCGGCGATGCAGGCGGTCCTGAACGCGGCCCTGCCGATTTTCGGGCTGATCCTGACCGGCACCCTCTGCGGCTGGTTCCGGGTGTTCTCGAAGGCGGCGGCCGACAGCCTGAACAGCTTCGTCGTCACGCTCGCGCTGCCGGCCCTCGTCTTCGTGGCGATGGCCCGGATCACGCCGGAGCAGCTCGGCCATGTCGGCTTCATGGTCGCCTATGGCGGCTGTGTGCTGGGGAATTCCGCCCTCGGCTTCTGGCTGAGCCGGCGCCGCGGCGAGCCGATGGCGGACGCCACCATGACCGGGCTCAACGCCAGCTACAGCAATGTCGGCTTCATGGGCCTGCCGCTCTGCCTGATCGTGTTCGGGGCGGACGGGCTGCCGCCGGCCATCGTCGCGACCCTGTTCACCGCCTGCATCCACTTCCTCGGCGCGATCCTGCTGATCGAGGCCGATCTCAAGAAGGGCGTAAGCTTCGGGCGGCGCTTGGCCGACGTGGGACTCTCGCTCCTGCGCAACCCGCTGTTCCTGGCGCCGATCGCCGGGCTCGCCGTCGGTCTGTCGGGCCTCGGCCTGCCGCTGCCGGTCGCCCGCTTCGGCGAGCTGTTGGGGGCGGCGGCGGCGCCCTGCGCGCTGATCTGCATCGGGCTGGTGCTGGCCCAAGAGGCGCTCGACGTGCGCGAATTGCCGCGGATCGGCGTCTTGGTCGCGCTCAAGCTCGTGCTTCAGCCAGCGCTCGCGGCCTTCCTCGTGTTCCGCGTCCTGCCGATGCCGCCGGTCTGGGCGAGCGTCGCCGTGATCCTCAGTGCGCTCCCGACCGGCCCCGGCGCCTTCTCGCTCGCCAAGGCCTACGGCCTCCAGCCCGCGGCGACCTCGGGCGTCATCCTCGTCTCGCATGTCGCCTCGGTGGTGACGCTCTCCCTCGTCCTCGCCTGGCTCGTCTGAACGGGCCCGCGCTGTCCAAAAACAACGAAAACGGAGGTTAGCCCCATGCAGATCAGCTCCGACAGCGTCGCCGCCGTCGTCGCCCGCTCCCTCAAGGCGCGCGGGGTCGATCGGGTCTTCGCGCTCTGCGGCGGGCACATCATGGCCCTGTGGATGCGCCTCGACGCGGAAGGCATCCGCATCGTCGACGTGCGCGACGAGCGCGCCGCCGTCCACATGGCGCAGGCCCATGCCGAGGTGACCGGGGGCTTGGGCGTCGCCCTCGTCACCGCCGGCCCCGGCATGACCAACGCCATCACCGGCATCGCCAACGCCAACGTCTCCCGCGCCCCCGTTCTGGTGCTATCGGGCACCAACACCCGTCCGCAGGAGAACCGCGGCGGCTTGCAGGACCTCGACCACACGCATCTCGTGCGCACCATCACCCGCTACGCCCGCACCGTGCGCGAGCCGGCGCTGGCGCTCGCCGAACTCGACGAAGCGATCTCCCGCGCGTTGGGCGAGGGCGGCGAGCCCGGCCCCTCCTACATCGACTTCCCCGCCGACACGCTGCGCGGCCTCGTGCCGAAGGCGATCCAGATGGCCGAGCACATGGAGGCCAAGCCCCGTGTCGCCGTGCGGCCCGATCCGGACCGGATCGCGGCGGCGGTGGAACTGCTGTGGTCGGCGCGTCGCGTGCTGGTCATCTCCGGCCGCGGCGCCCGCGGCGCGGGGCCGGAACTGGTGAGCCTGCTCGACCGCCTCGGCGCGGTCTATCTCGACACCGGCGAGAGCCGCGGCCTCGTGCCGGATTCCCACGCCTCCGTCGTCGGCGCCATGCGCGGCGCGGTGATGACGGACGCCGACGTGGTGCTCACCGTCGGCCGCCGCCTCGACTTCCAGCTCGCCTTCGGCTCGCCCGCGATCTTCGGCAACGCCAAGTTCGTCCGCATCGCCGACACCCCGGCCGAACTGCGCGACAACCGCCGCGGCGCCGTGGAAATCCTCTCGGATGCCGGCGCCGCCCTCAAGGCCATCGTCGAGGCTGCGGGCAACCGCGAGAGCGGCGTCGACCGCGACTGGGCCGGCAAGCTCCGCGCCGGCCACGAGCAGCGCGCGCAGAAGCTCAAGCAGACCATGGCCTCGGCCCCCGCCGGCAAGGACGGGCGGCTGCATCCGAACCGGGTCATCGCCGCGTTGCAGGACGCCATCGACGACAATTCCATCGTGGTCACCGACGGCGGCGACTTCCTGAGCTTCGCCCGCATCGGCCTCTCGGCGCCGATCATGCTCGATCCGGGGCCCTTCGGCTGCATCGGCGTCGGCGTGCCCTACGGCATCGCCGCGAGCCTCGCGCATCCCGACCGCACCACCCTGGTGGCGACCGGCGACGGCTCGTTCGGCTTCAACGCCATCGAGATGGACACCGCCGCCCGCCACGGGGCCCCGGTCCTGATCGTGGTCGCCAACAACGGCGCGTGGCAGATCGAGGTCCACGACCAGACCGTCACACACGGTAAGGTGGTCGGCACCAAGCTCGCCTTCAGCGACTACGCCGCGATGGCCCGCGCGCTCGGCATGCACGGCGAGCGCGTCGAGCGGGAAGAGGACCTCGGCCCCGCCATCCAGCGCGCCCTCGCCAACCGCCCGGCGCTGCTCGACGTGGTGGTGACGCCCGAAGCCGTCTCCTCCGACGCCAAGACGGGTCTGGCCTGGGTGCCCGATCTCCAGCCGCTCGCGGCCTGGGACGACGCCGAGCGCCAGTGGCGCGCGGGCGGCTCCGACGAGGCGTGAGGAAGTCCACGATGTCCCACCTCGATCACCCCTTCGAGGCCGGCCTCGACCGCACGGGCGCCAACTACGTTCCGCTGACGCCCGCGAGCTTTCTCGCAGGCGCTGCCGCTTCGTACGGCGCCAAGGTCGCGGTGATCGACGGCGAACGGCGGCTCACCTACGGCGCGCTGTACGCCCGCTGCCGCCGCCTCGCCTCGGCGCTGCGGGGGAGGGGGATCGGGCGGCTCGACACCGTGGCGATCCTGGCCTCGAACATTCCGGAGATGATCGAGGCGCACTACGCCGTGCCGATGGCGGGCGCCGTGCTCAACCCGCTCAACACCCGCTTGGACGCGGCGACCATCGCCTTCTCCCTCGACCACGGCCGGGCCAAGGTGCTGCTGATCGATGCCGAATATGCCGGCCTCGTCGCGGAAGCGCTTCGGCATGTCCGCCGGCGCCCGCTGGTCGTCGGCATCCCGCTGCCCGGCGAGGGCGAGGCCGGTATCGGCGATCTCACCTACGACGCCCTGCTCGCGGAGGGCGACCCCGACTTCGCCTGGGAGGGCCCGGCGGACGAGTGGCAATCGCTCTGCCTGCTCTACACCTCGGGCACCACGGGCGACCCGAAGGGCGTCGTCTACAGCCATCGCGGCGCCTACCTGCAGGCGCTCGGCAACGCCGTCACCTTCGGGCTCAACGCCGACAGCGTCTATCTCTGGACGTTGCCGATGTTCCACTGCAACGGCTGGTCCTATCCGTGGGCCGTTGTGGCGGCGGGCGGCACCCAGGTCTGCCTGCGCAAGGTCGAGCCCGCGGCGATCTTCCGGCTCATCGCCGACCACCGGGTGACGCATCTGTGCGGCGCGCCGATCGTGCTGTCGATGATCGCGCACGCGCCGGAAGAGGTGCGGGTGCCGTTCTCCCACGCGGTGGTGCGCTGCGCGACCGGGGGCGCGGCCCCGTCCTCGACCATCCTGCGCACCATGGAAGAGCTGGGCTTCAAGGTGACCCACCTCTACGGCGCCACCGAGTGCTACGGCCCCGGCACCGCCTCGCTGTTCCAGCCCGACTGGGCCGCGCTCCCGACCGAGGAACGCTACGGCCGCATGGCCCGCCAGGGCGTGGCGCTGGCGACCCTCGGCTCCGTCATGGTCGCCGACCCCGAGACGGGGCAGCCGGTGCCGCAGGACGGCGCGAGCCTCGGCGAGATTATGATGCGCGGAAACACCGTGATGAAGGGCTACCTCGCCAACCCGGCCGCGACCGAGGCGACGCTCCGCGACGGCTGGTACCGCACCGGCGACCTCGCCGTCTGGCACGCCGACGGCGCCGTCGAGGTCCGCGACCGCTCGAAGGACATCATCATTTCAGGGGGCGAGAACATCTCCAGCCTGGAGTTGGAGGAGGTGCTGACGCGCCATCCGGCGGTGATGCTGGCCGCCGTCGTCGCCCGGCCCGATCCGACCTGGGGCGAGACCCCGTGCGCCTTCGTCGAACTCAAGCCCGGCGTCGGCACGCCCACCGACGACGAGGTGATCGCCTTCTGCCGCGAGCGGATGGCGCGGTTCAAGGTGCCCAAGGCCGTGGTGTTCGGGCCGCTGCCCAAGACCTCGACCGGCAAGATCCAGAAATTCGTCCTCCGCGAGCAGGCGCGATCGCTATGACCGGAACCCGAGACGGCGGCCCGCAGGCCGCGACCGACCCGTTCGGCCTGTTCGGCGCCTCGATGGAGGCGATGCAGGCGTGGTCGCAGACGTGGCAAGCGATGCTCACGGCGCGGGGCGGCCCCTCGGCCTCGCTGATGCTCGGCGCGATGACCGACCCGGCGCAGTGGTCGCAGAGCGTCGCGCCGCTGATGGAGGAGTTCCGCCGCGCGCTCGCGCTCCCGCGCTTCGCCGACCTGCCGAGCCTGGACGCCGAGGCGATGCCCTCGCCGGAATCGGCCGTCGATCTGACGATCATCCTCCAGCAATACCTCGCCGCCGTGGTGCCGGTGTGGATGAAGGCCTGCGAGACCTTCCAGGAAGAGGTCGCGACCCGCCGCGCCCGCGGCGAGAGCATCGATGGGCTCGGCGAGGGCATGGACATCTGGAACGGCGTCCTCGACCGCACCCTGATGGCGTTCAATCGCTCGGACGACTTCGCCGCCCTGCAGCAGCGGATGCTGCGGCTCGCCATGCGCCAGCGCGAGGAGACCCGCCGCCGCGGCGAGGCGATGGCGCAGACCCTCGACCTGCCGACGCGCAGCGAGATGCTCGACGTCTACGCCCGGCTGCACGGCCTGATGCGCGAGGTGCACGGCCTGCGCCGCGAGGTGCGGGCGCTGAAAGCGCAAGCCGTGGGCCGGCCGGCCGAGGCCGGCCACGACAATCCTTGATCACGGGGGAGGCCGCCATGGCGCAGGGCATGACGATTCCGGGGCTGAAGGAACTGGCGGAGTTCTCCAAGCGCGCGGCGCAGGCCGCCGGGCAGCTCGGCGCGGTGCGCGCCGAGGACGTGGACCTCGCCACGACCCCGCGGGAAAAGATCACCGAAATCAACGGGCGCACGCTCTACCGGATCGATGTCGGCTCACCCAGTCGCGTCGAGACGCCGATCCTCGTGCTCTACGCCATGGTCGGCAACTGGCAGATCCTCGATCTCCAGCCCGACCGCTCGTTCCTGAAGAGCTTGGCGGAAGCCGGCAGCACCGTCTACGTCGTCGATTGGGGCCATCCGACGCCGGCCGACCGGTACGACGACTTCAGCGACCTCGTCGACATCTACATCGACCACTTCGTCGAGGCGATCCGCGCGCGCCACGCCATCGACAAGATCAACCTGCTCGGCATCTGCCAGGGCGGGGTGCTGTCGCTCTGCTACACCGCGCTCCACGCCGACAAGATCCGCAATCTCGTCACCTGCGTGACGCCGGTCGACTTCCACGCCGACCGTTGCGAGGCGAAGCTCGAACGCGGCTTCATGAACGTCTGGACCCGCAACCTCGAGGCGGGGGACATCGACCTGTTGATCGACACCATCGGCAACGTGCCGGGCGGCGTCGGCGGGGTGCTGTTCTCGATGATGACGCCGTTCCGCAGCCTCGCCAAGTACAACCTCACCCTGATGAAGGCGGGGCAGGACCGCGACAAGCTGATGAACTTCCTGCGCATGGAGAAGTGGCTCGCCGACCGGCCGGACCATCCCGGCGCCGCCGCACGGCAATGGTTGCAGGACCTGTATCAGGACAACAAGCTGTTCAAAGGCACCTTCGAAATCGGCGGCCGACCGGTCGATCTCGGCGCCATCACCATGCCGGTGCTCAACTTCTACACCGAGACCGATCACATCATCCCGGCCCCGGCCAGCAAGGCGATGGGGCAGGTGATCGGCGCGGGGGACTACACCGAGGTGCCGATCACCGGCGGCCATATCGGCGTGTTCGTCAGCCGGGGGCAGGCCAAGTTCAGCGACCGCATCCTCGGCTGGCTGGAGACGCGCTGAAGCACCTCTCCCATCAAACCCCCTCATCCTGAGGTGCGAAGCGAAGCGGAGCCTCGAAGGAGGGCTCCAGAGATCGCGCGATACGCTGAAGCCCTCCTTCGAGGCTGCTTCGCAGCACCTCAGGATGAGGGGGTGGGTTGGAGCGAGTTCTTATCGATACAAATTTTAGGGAGACGATATCATGACCGACATCTTGCAAGGACTGCGCATACTCGCCGTCGGCGCAGCCCTGGTCCTGCCGGCTGCGGCCCAGGCGCAGACATCGACCCGCGCCGCCGAGCCGGAGGGCGAGAAGGCGCCGGCCGTGACGGTCACCGACGGCTCGTTCAAGTGCCTGCTCGACATGAAGAAGGTCCGCCACTTCTACGTCGACAACCTCTCCGGCCGCCTCGACGAGACGGTGAAGGTCGCCGAGGCCGGCGAGGGCGAGTACCCGGAGGGCTCGGTGGTCCAGCTCGTGCCCAACGAGGTGATGATCAAGCAACAGAAGGGGTTCAGCCCGATCACCCGCGATTGGGAGTTCTTCTGGATCGATGTCGACGGCGACGGCTCGAAAATCTTCCGCCGCGGCTTCGTCGAAGTGAACAACCGGTTCGAGATGAACTGCTTCGCCTGCCACGTGAAGGCGGACGCCAAGAACGACTTCACCTGCGGCGCCGACGGGGGCGGCTGCGACCCGATCCCGCTCACCCGCGAGATGTTCGGCGCGCTCCAGCGCACCGACCCGCGCTGCAAGAACGCACCCCCTGTGAGCGCGGCGGATCAGGCCGCGCTGAAGATGGTCGGCGAGGTCGTCGCGGCGATGAAGGAGGCCAACGCCAGCAACCGGACCATGAGCGAGGATGCGCCGAAGAAGTAGACTGAACGCCGCCCCTCGTCCGTCGAAGGACGAGGGGCGGCGCCTCGACTCAGCGCAGCCGCTCGATCCGGCGCGGCTCGGGGCGGAGATCGATGGAGCCGGTGGACTCGACGTCCTTCGGCTCGATGCCGCCGGTCATGCCCATCACGGTGAGGGGCCGCTCGGCGACCACGCCGTCCCGGACGATCTCGCCCCGGACGACGATGGGGGCCTCGCCGCGCGCCGGGACGGTCTGGGCGAGCGCGCCGCCCGCGGAAAGGGCGAGGGCAACGGTCAGGGCGGTCTTGGTGAGGGTTGAACGGGTCATGGCATGCATCCTTCAAGGGGCTTGGTTTGAGGACGGTCGAAAGCCGCCCGTGGCATGCGCAGGAGATGGGTCTCGATGCTGCGACGCAAAGTGCGCTGCGACACCTCGTTGTGCATTGCAGTGAAGGGTCAGTTCGTCTGCAATGGGATGCTCGACGGCGCGGCGACTGGAAAAGACGGGCCGACCTACGTCGCTGCCGGCCCAAAGCTTGAGAATGACGAGTTACGTCGCCGCAGCGTCGCGGCGAGCATTAAAAACCGGAACCGCGGATCGGCTCCGGCTTTGGTCGGCACCAACGAGATCGGGAGAAGACGATGAAGCGGCTCGTATTCGCAGCTATCCTGGCCGGGATCACCGGCGGGGCGATGGCGCAGGGGACCGGCGACGGTCCGGCCAAGGACCCGACGGCGAACGGCGGCAACACCGTCGTCAACCAGGGCGCCGGATCGGGTACCGGCACGACCGACAAGGAGCGCGGCCTCGCCACCGGCACGCCGAAGGCCGATCCGACCGAGAACGGCGGCAACACGGTCGTCAACCGCGGCGCCGGCTCGGGCACCGGCACCGAAGCGCCGACGCGGTAGGCCTGCCCCGAAGACCGGCGCTCAGGCGCCGGCCTTCGCCTCCTTGGCGGCCGGCTTCCAGATCTCGGCGGCGACCGTGGTCGTGCCCTGCAACGCCGCGTGCAGGGCGGCGTCGCCATCATGCGCGCCGGCCCGGATCGCAGCGACCAGCGCGGCGAGCGGATCGTCGCCGGTCTGCGGCAGCGTGGCCAGCGCCCGGTCCCAGCTCTCGGCCGTCTCGTCGGCGCGCTCGATCTCGCGCATGGCGATGCCGATGGAGTTGGCGACCATCAGGGTGACGTAGCGCTGGCGTCCCGTCAGGGTCGGGGCGACCTCGTCGAGAAGGGCGCGGCGGGCCACGTCGAGCAGCGCGGCGCCGGACGGGTGATCGGGTAGGATCGGGCGCATGGTCAGGCGGTCCATCGGGTAGGATCGGTGTCGCGCAGGATGCTGCGCTCCAATTCGGGCGTGAGCCGGCCGGTCAGCGCCAGTTCGAGCGACGGCTCGGCCCCGGAGATGTGCCGGAACCCCTGCTCCAGGGCGATCACGGCCCAGCGCAGATGCGCCATCACCTCCCAATAGCGCACCGCCTGCCGGTCGATCCGCCGCCCGCTCTGCCCCTCGTAGCCGCGGTAGAACGCCTCCCGCGTGCCGATGCCGCCGGCCTCCAGCGTCAGGCGGCCGAAGCGCCAGCACTCGGCGCAGAACCAGCCGATATCCTCCATCGGGTCGCCCCAGCCGGCGAATTCCCAGTCGAGGATCGCGGTCAGCCCATGGGCATCGACCATGTAGTTGCCGGTGCGGAAGTCACGGTGGACCAGCGTCGGCTCGGGGCAGGGCGGCGCGTGCCGCTCGGCCCAGCGCAGGCCCCACTCGATCGCCGGGCGCGGCGCGCCCATCGCGTCGAGGCTGGCGCGCAGCCGGCGAATGCCGGCGAGCGCCGGGTCCGGATCGGGCGTACCGAGGAAGGCGAGGTCGCCCTCGGCCCCGCTGCGCAGGATGCCGTGAAGCACTCCATGAATCTTGGCGAGTTCGCGCCCGAGATCCTCGGCCAGCGCCTCGCGGTCGCCGCCGAGGCTCAGATCCTTGGCGACGCGGGGGCCGAGGCCGACGCCGTCGACGAGGCCCATCACGGCGAAGGGTTTTCCGAGGATGCCGGCCTCGCGGCAGAAGCCGATGGGCTCGGGCACCCGCACGCCGGCCCGCCACGCGGCGTTCATGATGGCGAATTCCTCCGTCCGCGGGCGGCTCGACGCGATGGTGGCCGGGGAATCCTTGCGCAGCACGAAGCGGCGCTCGTCGCCGCGCACCGCGCACCGCAGCATCCAGTTTTCCTGGATCGAGCCGCCGGAGAGCGGCTCCATCCCCTCGATCGTCAGATCGGGCGCGTCGAGGCGGGCGCGAAGCCAGTCGCGCAGGGCGATTCGTTGCGGCTCGTCGATCATGCCCGCACTGCTTTCCGACGGAGGGAGGGCCGGGTCGACGACGACACGGCGATCACAGGCTCGACACGAGGTGGCCGCCATCGACGGCGACGACGCTGCCGGTCATGTAGCTGCCGGCCTCCGAGGCCAGCAGCAGGAGCGGGCCGTCGAGTTCGCCCGCCGCACCCAGGCGCCGCTGCGGCACCCGCTTCATCAGCGCCTTGCCGGCCTCGGACTCGAAGAAGTCGTCGTTCAGCTCGGTCTGGATGTAGCCCGGCGCCAGCGCGTTCACGCGGATCCTGTGGCGGGCCCATTCGAGGGCGAGCGCCTGGGTGAGTTGCACCACGCCGGCCTTCGACACCGTGTAGGGCGCAACGGCGCCTGCGACGCGAAGCCCGAGGATCGAGGCGATGTTGACGATGCTGCCGCCGGTGCGGTGCTTGACCATGCGCCGGGCGCTCGCTTGGGCCGCGAGCCAAACGCCCTTGAGGTTGGTGTCGATGACGCCGTCCCACTCCGCCTCGGTGAGTTCGAGGGCGGGCTTCGTCACCGTCACGCCGGCATTGTTGATGAGCACTGCGACCGGGCCGAACCGTTCTTCCGCCGCGTCCAGAGCCCGCTCGATGCTGCCCGCATCGGTCACGTCCATGACGATGGCGTGCGCCTCTCCGCCCGCGGCCTCGACCTGAGCCACGGTCTCGGCCAGCGCCTCGGCCCGGCGGGCACCGAGCGAGAGCTTCGCCCCGGCGCGTGCCAGCGTGCCGGCGAAGTGCCGCCCGAGGCCGCTCGACGCGCCGGTCACGAGCACGTGCCGGCCGGTGAGATCGAACAATCCGCTCAAAGGCCCCCTCCCTCGCCCAATTTTTCTCGGTGGCCGGCTTTACTGGACGCGCTCGACCGCAAGCGCGATGCCCTGGCCGCCGCCGATGCACATGGTCACGAGCCCGAACCGGCCCTGGATGCGGGCGAGTTCGTAGAGCGTCTTGACCGTGATGATCGCCCCCGTGGCGCCGATGGGGTGGCCCAGCGCGATGGCGCCGCCGTTCGGGTTGACCTTGGCGGGGTCGAAGTCGAGCGCCTGGGAGACGGCGCAGGCCTGGGCCGCGAAGGCCTCGTTCGATTCGATCACGTCGAAATCTGACGCCCGCAGGCCGGTGCGCTCCATCAGGCGCTTCACGGCGGGCACCGGGCCGATGCCCATCTCGTCGGGGGCGACGCCGGCATGAGCATAGCCAACGATGCGGGCGAGCACGGCGCGTCCCTCGGCCTTGGCGCGGGCCTCGCTCATCAGCACCAGCGCGGCGGCGCCGTCGTTGAGGCCCGAGGCGTTGCCCGCCGTCACCGAGCCGTCCTTGCGGAAGGCGGGGCGCAGCTTGGCGAGGTCGGCCGCGGTGGTGGCCTTGGGGTGCTCGTCGGTGTCGAAGGCGACCGTGTCGCGCTTCATCGGGACCTCGACCGGCAGGATCTGCTCGCGGAACCGGCCCGCCTCGATGGCGGCCTTGGCCCGCGCCTGGCTCTCGGCGGCGAAGGCGTCCTGCGCCTCGCGGGAGACGCCATAGCGGCTCGCCACGTTCTCGGCGGTGATGCCCATGTGTCCCGCGCCGAACGGGTCGCTCAGCACGCCGATCATGTAATCGGTGGCGGTGACGTCGCCCATCTTCTGGCCGAAGCGGGCGGCCGACAGGTGGTGCGGCGAGCGGCTCATGCTCTCGGCCCCGCCCGCCACCGCGACCTCGGCGTCACCCAGCCGGATCGATTGCGCCGCCGAGACGATGGCCTGCAGGCCGCTGCCGCACAGGCGGTTCACCGCCATGGCCGGGACTTCCTTGGGGATGCCGGCATCCATCGCGGCAACCCGCGGCAGGTAGGCGTCGCGCGGCTCGGTCGGGATCACGTGGCCGAACACGACGTGGCCGACGCTCTCCCCGGCCACCCCGGCGCGGCCGAGCGCCTCGGCGACGCAGAGCGCGGCGAGCCGGGCGGGCGGCAGCCCGGCGAGCGACCCGCCGAAGGTGCCGATGGCGGTGCGCACACCGGAGACGATCACGACCCCGTCAGACATTCTTTTTGTTCCGTTTCTCGTTGCGGCAGGAGGACAGGATCGGAGGCTGGACTCAGCCGCGATGCCCGAGGGCCTCGCCCTCGACGGGCCAGCGCCAGAACGCGTCGCCTTCGGCTTCGAGGGTGCGGTTGAGCACCATCTTGTGGACCTCGTCGGCCCCGTCGACGAGCCGCGCCTGCCGGGCGTAGCGGTAGATCCACTCCAGCACGGTGTCGTGCGAGTAGCCCCGCGCGCCGTTGATCTGGATCGCGGTGTCGGCGGCTGCGTGCAGCAGGTTGGCGACGTGGACCTTCGCCATCGAGACTTCCTTGCGGGCGAAGCTCCCCTGGTCGAGGGCCCAGGCGGCCTTCATCACGAGGAGGCGCCCGATCTCGATGCGCATGGCGAGATCGCCCAGCATGAGCTGGATGCTCTCGCGGTCGGCGAGCCGCACGCCGAAGCCCTCGCGCTGGGCAGCGTAATCGCGGGCGATCTCGACGCAGCGCTTCGACAGGCCGAGCCAGCGCATGCAGTGGGTCAGCCGCGCCGGCCCGAGCCGGATCTGCGTCAGCTTGAGGCCGTCGCCCTCCTTCAGGAGCACGTTCTCGGCCGGGACTTCGAGGCCCTCGAAGGCGATCTCGCAATGTCCGCCATGCTCTTCCGGCCCCATGATGCCGATGCGGCGCACGATGTGCCAGCCGGGCTGATCCTTGTGGAACAGGAAGGCGGTGAGCCCCTTGCGGGCGTCGTCGGAGGTGCGCGCCATCACGATGAAGTGGGCCGCGTCTTCGGCGCCGGTGATGAACCACTTGCGGCCGTGGATGACGTAGGTGTCGCCGTGCTTCTCGGCGTAGGTGCGGATCATCGACGGGTCGGAGCCGCCACCCGGATGCGGCTCGGTCATCGCGAAGGCCGAGCGGACCTCGCCGCGCACGATCGGATCGAGCCAGCGCGCCTTCTGGTCAGGCGTCGCGACCGCCTCCAACACCATCATGTTGCCGTCGTCGGGCGCGGCCGAGTTGAACACCACCGGCCCGAAGATCGAGCGGTTCATCGCCTCGTAGCAGACCGCCATCCCGGCCTTGCCGAGGCCGGCCCCGCCGGTCTCCTCCTTGAGCTGGAGGCACCAGAGGCCCTGCGCGCGGGCGAGCCCGCGCAGGCGGCGCAGCAGTTCGGCGGCGATGTTGCCATGGCCATCGTAGGACGACGGATCGCGCTCCAGCGGCAGGATCTCCGCATCGACGAAGGCGGCGATGCGCTGGCGATACGACTCCACACGGGGAGAGATGCTGAAATCCATGTCGATGGGCCTCTCGGGGCGCCGTGCGCCAGCGAAAATCGAGCGAGCGCTCGTTTTTTATCGCTTGGATTCGACCTTGGCAACAGGGTATGGCTCCTGTCATCAACTCCCTGACTTCGCCCCTTGACCCATTGACGCGTGCCTCCGGCTCGCGATGAAATCGACCGATGAGAACTGCCGAAGCCGTTCAGACGAGACCCGTCGCCCGCCCGTTCGCAACCGATGCTTATTCGACGGAAGAAATCTGCGGGCGCATCCTCGAGCGCCACCGCGATCAGGTAAGCGTGCGCAAGCCGCATCTGGCGACCGCCAACCTCGCCAAGATCATCGAGGCGGTGCTGAAGCTGTCGAGCCGGCAGGGTTTCCACGAGACCAGCCTGCGCGACCTCGCCAAGGTCTCGGGGCTCAGCATGGGCGGGCTCTACTCGTACTTCGACAACAAGAACACGCTCCTCGTCATGATCCTGACGGAGGTGTCCGAGACGGTCGAGGCGGTTCTGCGCGACGTGCCCGACGGCATCGCCGAGACGCCGGTGGAGCACCTGCGCTGGCTGATCGAGACGCATATCAGGCTGACGGAAGCGATGCAGCCCTGGTTCGTCTTCGCCTACATGGAGGCCAAGGGCTTCCCGGCACCCGCCCGCGTGCTCGCCACCGAGAGCGAGTTGCGGACCGAGCGGATCTTTTCGGATGTCCTGCAGCGCGGCGTCGCGCAGGGCGTGTTCGCCGTCGAGGACGTGAACCTGACCGCGGCCCTGATCAAGCCGCTGCTGCAGGACTGGTACGTGAAGCGGGCCAAGTATCGCAAGCGCGGCACGCCGATCCAGACCTATATCGACGGCGTCATCGGCTTCGTCGAGCGGGCGATCGCCAAGAAGTAAAGACCGGGCCGCGTGCCCGAGACTTGAAGATCGAGCGGGCCGCCGCCACGGCGGAAACGGCACCGCGCACCGGGAGGAGACGAGCGATGACGGCGAGCGTCCGCGCCGAGCGGAGGGCGGCCCCGTGAGCCGCGCGGTTCTGTTGCGCGAGCATGGCGGGCCGGAAGTCCTGCGGGTGGAGGAGGTCGCGGTCGGCGCGCCCGGCCCCGGCGAGATTCGCCTGCGCCAGACGGCGATCGGCGTGAACTTCCACGATTGCTACGTCCGCTCCGGCCTCTACCGCACTCTGCCGCTTCCCGGCGTGCCGGGCATCGAGGCGGTCGGTCATGTCGAGGCCTTGGGCGAGGGCGTCGAGGGCCTCCGAGTCGGGAGCCGCGTCGGCTATGTCAGCCCCGGATACGGTGCCTACGCGGAAACCCGACGGCTGCCCGCCTCGCTCGCGGTGCCGCTGCCCGACGATCTCGGCGACGAAGCCGCGGCTTCGGTCCTGCTCAAGGGCCTGACCGCCTGCATGCTGCTGCGCCGCGTCCACCGGGTGAGCCCCGGCGAGACGATCCTCGTCCACGCCGCCGCGGGCGGGGTCGGACAATTGCTGTGCGCTTGGGCAAAACATCTCGGCGCCACGGTGATCGGCACCGTCGGCAGCCGCGAGAAGGCGGAAATCGCGACGCGCGCGGGCGCCGACCACGTCGTCCTCTACCGCGAGGAGGATTTCGTCCCCCGCGTTCGGGAGATCACGGAGGGGAGGGGCGTGGCCGCGGCTTACGACGCGGTCGGGCGCGACACCTTCCTCGGCTCGCTCGATTGCCTCGGCTTCCTCGGCACGCTGGTGAATTACGGGCAGGCCTCCGGCCCGGTCGAGCCGATCTCACCCTCCGCGCTCGCCGCGAAATCGAACGCGCTGGTGCGGCCGATCGTGTTCCATCACCTGCGCGAGCGCGCCGCCCTCGGCGCGATGGCGGGCGAACTGTTTGCCGCGATTGCTGCCGGTATCGTCCGGCCCGAGACCTTCCTGGCGCTCCCCCTGGAGGACGTCGGCGAGAGCCACCGTACGCTCGAGGCGCGCCGCACCACCGGGTCGGTGATCCTTATTCCTTGAAGACGAAGCACGGTCCGACACCGCCCATGCCCCGCACCATCACCACCGTCGAGGATCTGCGCCTGCTGGCGAAAGCCCGCGTTCCGCGCATGTTCCACGACTACGCCGATTCCGGCTCGTGGACCGAATCGACCTACCGGGCCAACGAGTCCGATTTTTCCGCGATCAAGCTGCGGCAGCGGGTGGCGGTCGACATGTCGAACCGCTCGCTCGCCACCGAGATGGTCGGGCAACCGGTCGCGATGCCGGTGGCGCTCGCGCCCTGCGGCATCGTCGGGATGCAGCGGGCGGACGGCGAGATCCTGGCGGCCCGCGCCGCCGCCAAGGCCGGCGTGCCGTTCACACTCTCGACCATGAGCATCTGCTCGATCGAGGACGTGGCCGAGGCCGTCGATCACCCGTTCTGGTTCCAGCTCTACTTCCTGCGCGACCGCAGCTTCAACGACCGGCTGATCGACCGAGCCCGCGCGGCCGGCTGCACCGCCCTGGTGCTGACCCTCGACCTCCAGATCATGGGCCAGCGCCACAAGGACATCCGCAACGGTCTCTCGGCTCCGCCCAAGCCCACGCTCGGGACGCTCGCCAACCTCATGACCAAGCCGGGCTGGTGCCTCGGCATGCTCGGCACCAAGCGGCGTTCGCTTCGCAACGTGGTCGGCCATGCGGAAGGCGTGCGCGACACCCGCTCGATCTCGTCCTGGACCACCGAGCAGTTCGATCCGCGCCTGAGCTGGGACGACGTGCGCCGCATCCAGGACCGCTGGAAGGGTCCGCTGATCCTCAAGGGCATCCTCGATCCCGAGGACGCGGCCGCCGCCGTCAACACGGGTGCCGAGGCGATCATCGTGTCGAACCACGGCGGGCGTCAGCTCGACGGGGCGATCTCCTCCATCGCCGCGCTGCCGGAGATCGTCGCCGAGGTCGGCCACCGCACCGAGGTGTTCATGGACGGCGGCATCCGCTCGGGCCAGGATGTGCTCAAGGCGGTGGCGCTCGGCGCCAAGGGCGTGTTCATCGGCCGCCCCTATGTCTACGGCGTCGGCGCGATGGGCGAGCGCGGCGTCACGCTCTGCCTCGACATCCTCCGCAAGGAGCTCGACATGACGATGGCCTTCTGCGGCAAGCGCGACATCCGCGCCGTCGACGGCGATATCCTGTACCGGCCGCGCCCGGTGCCGCAGCCTGCCCTGACCGAGCGCCGCCCGCGCCCGGTCCAGGCGGCGGGCTGACTACGAACACGAGGAGGCACCATGGCGCTCTACCGGCTGGCTGAGCACGCCCCGACCATCGCCGACGCGAGCCGCATCTGGATCGCGCCGGGCACGCACGTGATCGGCCGGGTGCGACTCGGCCTCGATGTCGGGATCTGGTTCGGCGCGGTGATTCGCGGCGACAACGAGCCCATCACCATCGGCGACCGCACCAACATCCAGGACAACGCGGTGCTCCACGCCGATCCGGGCTTTCCCCTCACCATCGGCGCGGGCGTCACGGTCGGCCACGGCGCCATCGTCCACGGCTGCACCATCGGCGACGATACGCTGATCGGCATGGGCGCGACCATCCTCAACGGCGCCCGGATCGGCCGCGGCTGCATCGTCGGCGCCAACGCGCTGGTGCGCGAGGGCGCGGAGTTCCCCGATGGCAGCCTCATCGTCGGCGTGCCGGCCCGCGCCGTCGCCTCGGGCGATCCGGACTACAGCGAGGCGACGCGCAAGGCTGCGGAGATCTATGTCGGCAACGGAGGACGCTTCCTCGCCGACCTGACGCCGGTCGAGGACTGAGTTCCCGATCTTCGGAACACGGGCAAGACTGGAGAGTTGGCGCTCGGCCCCTCACAGGATTGCCCGATGCCGCGCCCGCTCCCCCTCCTGACGCTGCTGCTGACGCTCGGCGCGGCTACGTTGTCCACGGGCGCCTCGGCCCTGCCGATGGTCCGCGACACCGGCATCGCGGCCGGGCCGGCGGCGACGGAGGTGCGCTACCATCGCAAGTATCGCCGCGGCTACCGCGCGCCGCAGCGGGTCATGGGCCTCCAGCCGGGCCCGGACCGCCGCCGCGCCCGCCCGTTCCGCCTGCCGCGATAGAGGGTTGCGCGGGCTAGAGGCGCCGTTTCAGGTCGGCTTGGCGCAGGAGGACGGTGCGGCTGTTGCGGCACTCGACCCTGATCGTCCAGTGATCGGCGCTTTCGCTTGCCTCGATAAGGGCTACGACTATGCCGTGGTCCGCACCCTCGCCAACGAGCACGGCATCAGGCTTCACCTGCGCCGCAGGGGCGAGGAGGCGCAGGCCAAACGCCATCGTGGGGACAGGGCCCGGCGCTGGGTCGTCGAGCGAGTTCACGCTTGGCTCAACCGCTTCCGAGGCATCCTGATCCGATGGCCGAAAAAGCGCCAGAACTACCGGGCCTTCATCTGCTTCGCCTGCGGTATCATCGCCGCTCAGCAAACCCTACCATGATAGGTTCTTACGGCCCTGCACCCGACCACGCCGACGACTGGATCGGGCAACAAGGAGCCGACGGCGGTCGCCTGCGCCTTCGTGCGAATGGAGGCCGCCCAGGATGCGCACCGCGCCGTCCTGGCCGCCCTCGACCGGATCGAGGAGGCGGTGGTGACGGCCCACGGCTATCCGCGCGTCCCCCTACCGAACCGGAGCGGGACACCGGACTATGCGGCCGACGCCGCCACGATCACGCGACGCCTCGGCTCCGGCCCGACCGCACGCCGGCTCACAGCCGAGCTGCACCGCCGACAGGCCGCCTTCATGCAGGCGGCAGTAGCGGCCGGCATAGGTGTGGCCCGAACGCAGGAAGAACGGACGGCGCGGGAACTGAGCGACGCGGCCAGCCACCTTACTGTTCGCGCCGACGGAGGCCCACGCCGACCTCGCGCTCAAGCTCACCGTGCTGATCACGGCCGGCGAGGCGACCGCGGACGACGCGCTCACCTTCCCCTGGCTCTCCCTACGCGCCCTTCACGCCGACCTGACCGAAGAACTTCGGACAGAACACCCGACGTACGCCCGGCCGTGAACGCGATGCCCGCGTCGAGGATGGGCTTCGTCCATGCTTCCGACGTCACTGGCCTAAGCACACGTTCGCGGACGGGTGCACGAGAACACGAACCACAACACGATGCAGAGGTCGACCGCGGAGCTTCCGCGGCAGCAATTTCAGAGGCGCGCATCACCGACCGGGCACGGTCTCGGTGTCGCGGTGTCGGACCAACAATTGACAGGCTGCAGCCAGTGGCCCACTCGTCACGGCCGAGATCCCCGGCAGCCGCCGCAGCATGGATGCGAGACGATGCACTACGACGTCGCCGAGCCGAATCTCGTCAGCGCCCGCTCGTTCGAGGACGAGATCGTGATCGCGCATTTCGGGACCGGGATCTATTACAGCCTCTCCGGCTCGGCCGCCGAGATCTGGCTCGGCCTGTGCGCGGCCCATGATTTGGCGGAGGTGAAGGCCAGGCTCGCGCCGCGGGCGAAGAACGGGCCCGACGCGTTCTCGGCCTCGGTCGATCGCTTCATCGCCGACTTGGAGACCGCCGGTCTGATCCGCCCGGCGGACGAGCGGCCGCACGGGACGTGGGAGCCCGTCGCGCCGACCGGCGGGTGGGCGCAGCCGCAGGTCGAGAGCTTCTCGGACATGCAGGATCTGCTGCTGCTCGATCCCGTCCACGACACGAGCGACGCAGGCTGGCCTTACGTCGTCAACGCCTGAGCCGATGCCCCCCGCCCCGTCCGATGCGGCCGACCGTCTGTCGGTCGCCCTCGATCACGTCGCGCGCCGAGGGGAGGCGGCGGGGGTCGAGCGGCTCTGCCTCGGCTTCGACACGCTCCGCCTGGGCCTGCGCGTCCGGACCGGAAGCCTGCTCGCGGAGCTGATCGACATCTTCGGACGGCGCGACGCGGTCGGCACGGCACCGACGGCGTGGCTCGACATCGTCGAGGGGCCCGATCCCGTCCTGGAGGCGTGCCTGCCCGAGACCGCGGCGGACGACGAGCGGGTCGTCTCGGCCACGCCGCGCCATTACGGCTTCTGGGACCCGGCCCATGGCGGCAAGCTGGTCTTCGTCGACCGGCAGCACCGCCGGGGCTTCGTCTGGCACCGCTCGCCCGAGACCCTGCCGTCCTGGGAGACGGCGCGCCCGTTCCTCCACGCCTTCAAGGGCCTTGCTCCCTTCACCGGCCTGACGCCGCTGCACGCGGCAGCGGTGGCGCACGGGGAGAACGGCGTGCTGATCGCGGGCCGGGGCGGGGCGGGCAAGACCAGCCTCGCGCTCGCCTGCGTCGAGGCCGGATGGCGCTACGTCGCCGACGACTTCCTGCTGCTGCGGGGCACGCCCTCGCTGCGGGCGGTCAACCTGTACCGCTCGGCCCGGATCCGCGCCGACATGTTCGGACACCTGCAGCGCACCATGGCGGCCTCGTTCGCGCTCTCGACCGATAGCGGCGAGGTGAAGGGCGAGGTCGATCTCGGCCGGCTCTCCGCCTGCACCATCGGCGATGCCGAGATCGGCGCGATCGTCGTACCGCACCGGGCCGGCGCGGCGCGGGCCGGCTGGAGCCCGATGCGCCGCTCGGTCGTCCTGCGGGAACTCGCCGCGACGACGCTGGCGATGCTGCCGGGCGACGCCCAGGCGACCTACGACGCGATCGCCCGCGGCATCGAGGGCGTTCCCTGCTACGCCTTCGATCCGGGCCCGACGCTGTCGGACGCCCCGGCCGCCCTCGCCGCGCTGGCCGACTCCCTCGGCACCGGCGTCCCGAAGGCCGCGGAGGCGTGAGCATGCGCACGAGCGTCGTCATCCCGGTCTTCAACGGCGCGGATCGCCTCGCGCAGGCGGTGGCGAGCGTGCGCGCGCAATTGCGCGACGGCGACGAGATCGTCGTCGTCGACGACGGCTCGACCGACGGCACGCCCGCGCTGATCCGCACGCTGGGCGAGGGCATCCTCGCCATCCGCCAGGACAATGCCGGCCCGGCGGCGGCGCGCAACCGCGGCCTTCGCGCCGCGACGGGCGAGGCCATCGCCTTCCTCGACCACGACGACCTCTGGACGCCCGGACGGCAGGAGGTTCTGCGGGCCACCCTTGCGGCCGATGCCGGGATCGACGTGGCGATGGGGCGGACCGTCGTCGTTGACGAGACGAACGTGCCGGTCGCCACCGACGACCCCCGCCGCGCCCTCACGCATCGGCCCTGGCATCTCGGATCGCTGCTGATCCGCGCGACGGCCTTCGACCGGATCGGCCCCTTCCGCGAGGATCTGATACAGGCCGAGGACGGAGATTGGTACATGCGTGCCCGCGAGGCCGGCCTCCGCTTCGCCGCCGTCGATCACGACGCCACGCTCTATCACCTGCACACCACCAACCTGACCCGGGACGTCCAGGGCGCCCGTGACGGTTTGATGGCCTGCCTCAAGGGGGCGCTCGACCGGCGTCGGGGGCGGTGATGCGGATCTCGGCCGTGATGGGCGCCTACAACGCCGCCCCTTACGTCGGGGCGGCGGTCGAGAGCGTGCTGGCGCAGACGATGCCGCCTTTCGAGATCATCGTCGTCGACGACGGCTCGACCGACGGCACCGGCGACGTGCTCCGCGCCTTCGGCGACCGCATCCGGCTGATCGAGACGGAGAACCGCGGCGCCCCCACCGCCTTTGCGACGGCGGTTGCCGAGGCCTCGGGCGAAGGCCTCGCCTTCAACGATGCGGACGACCTGTGGGCACCCACCAAGCTCGCCGTGCAATCGGCCCTGCTCGCGGCCGATCCGGGGATCGACGCGGTGTTCGGGACGGTGCAGCAATTCGCCAGCCCGGACTGGGCCGAGGGCGCCGCCTTCGGTGCCTTCCCGCCGCAACCGGGCGTCAGCAAGATCGGCATCTTCGTGCGGCGCGAAGCCTTCCTGCGGACAGGTTCGTTCGATCCGTCGTACCGGCTGATGGACTTTCCCGATTGGTACGCGCGTGCCTCCCTGGCCGGCCTGCGCGCGGCCCACCATCCGGACCTCGTCGCCCACCGCCGGCTCCATGCGGGCAATGTCGGGCGCCTGCGCCGCGACGAGGCGCGGAACGAGCAGCTCCTCGTCCTGAAGCGCCGGCTCGACCTGAGCCGCCGCGCCGCCGGAAGGCCCCCGGCACCGCCGGAGTGAGGGCGCCGCCCCGCCCGTCCCCGCGCCCGATATGCGCTCCCTTCACCCGGCGCTGACGCCGAAAGACCCGCGAACGCCATGCTTCCCGCTCCTTCCGACCGGCTGCTGCTGCGCGCGGCGCTCGAACCGCCATGGGAAGCGCTCGCCTGCTTCGCCCGCTGGCGCGAGCAGAACGACCTGAACGACGTCGTCGGCACGGCCTTCCGCCTGCTGCCGCTGGTCTACGACAATATCGGCCAAGCCCTGCCGGACGACGCGATCAAGGCGCGGCTGCGCGGCATCGCGCGCCACGTATGGCTGCGCAGCCGCTCGCGCTGGCATCTCTGCGCCGCCGCCATCGACCGGCTCACGGAGCGGGAGATTCCGTTGCTGCTGACTAAGGGGACGGCCCTCGTCGTCATCCTGGGCGGTGCCACGGAGCTGCGGTTTCTGTCCGATTGCGACATCCTCGTCCCGCCGGAGCGCGCGGCCGAGGCGGTTGCGATCCTGTTCGATCTCGGCTTCGTGACGCCGCGCCTCGCGCCCGGCACGTTCCACGTCGAGGATCATCGCTCGATGCACGGCCTCGACTTCGCCCACCCGGAGGACGCGTTCGGCCTGCTCGACCTGCACTGGCGCCCGCTGCTGGACGTCGAGAGCGAGGCCCTGGCGGAGGAGTTCTTCGCGCAGGCGCAGAGTGGGATGCTCAACGGGCGCGCTGTCCGGGTGCCGTCGCTGGAGCACGTGTTCCTGCAGGCGGCGATCCACGGGTCCAAGTTCGAGGAGCCGCTGCGGCACGACTGGATGGCGGATTGCCACCTGATGATGCGGCTCGTCGGCGAGCGGATCGACTGGCGCCGCCTCTGGGCGAGCGCCGAGCGCCACGGGCTGGCCGGCCTTCTGGAGGTCACCCTCGATCTCCTGGCCGACACCATCGTGCCGCCGCTGCCCTCGAGCGTCTGGCGCCGTCGCAACGGTCGGGCGACGGCTTTGGAGCGGCGAGAGGCGCTGGGGCGCCTCAAGCATCCCGCCGACCGTTCGAAGACCGACTGGTTCGCCCTCGACCTGAAGCGGCTCCACCGCTCGGCCCCCGCCCTGAGCCGCCAGCCGCTCGACGCCTGCCTGCCGACTTTGCGCGAGAGGATGCGCGCGCCGGCGCTGCCGACGCGGCCCGCCGAGGATCACAGCCCGCTGTGGTTCGTTAGCGGCTGGTCGCATATCGAGCCGCACGGGCGCTGGAGCGACGGCTCGGTCGCGGTGCTGGCGCTGCGTCCGCCCGCCGGCCCCGGCCGGACTCTCGTGCTGCGGACCGTGTCGGTCGCCCCTGCCGACCAGGCGGCGCCGAGCGCGGGGGTGATCGTCGACGGCCGGCCCCTGGCCCGGCTGCAGGGGCGGGCGGGCGTGGAGCCGAGCGTCACCGAGACCGTGCTCGACCTGTCGGACGCGAGCCTTCAGGACGGATGGGTCGTCGTGCAGTTCCGGATCGCCGACCCGTTCATCCCGGCCCGCCTCGACCGGCGCGGCGACCCGCGCCAACTCGGCGTGCTCCTCGTCTCCGCCGTCTGGGCCGAGGCCGAGTTCTGACGGGTGGGGCTGTGGTCGATGTGCGCAATGCGCCGGCCGATCGACCCCACCCGCTTTCCCCGATCCGACCTTCGCCGGGAGTGATTTAAGGCTCAGCAGGGCAAACGCCGCCTCCGTCGCGGAGCTTTCCCCCCTCGATAAAGTGGGCTCAGCCAGCCCAATCGCAGGGTGCTTCTCTGCAAGCCGGATCGGGGAGGTCGAGGCGGCACTCCACTTGATGCTACGGCTTTCATTTGGAATCGAGGCCCTCTGAAGTCCGCGTCACGTATGATCCCCCTTCGACCCTGAGCTCAATTACCGAACTGCCGACGAATGGCCGCCTTCGGGTCGCGGCGGGACCCGACTGGACGACTGGATCGGGTCGAAAGCCGAACGTCCGCTTAGAGTATCGTCCCAAAAGAATGCTTCCGGCTTTCGGGAAAAGCCGATGCAGAACAGCGATTTAGACCATCGTCCCGGATTTCATATCCGGGACGATGGTCTCATGGCTATGGGCCAAGGTCCGCTCCCCAACCTCACCGGCCATACTCACGGTCAAGTCGTTCGGTTTTGACCGTGTCCTTCGCTCCGCGATGCGTCTCGGCTGGCGCCGACGCCCTGCTCCGTGCGGCGCTCTTCGCGCCATGGCTTCGCGGCTCACGCGCCCGGCAGTGCGGCGAGCGCCGCCTCGACCCGCTCGAAATGCGCACCCCAGCTCGGCGCCTCGTAGTCCGCGAGCCGCCCGGCCAGCTCCGCCCGCAGCCGCGAGCCCGGCTCGCTCAAGGCGAGCACCGCCCGCGTCCAGCCCGGCCCGTCGAGGGGATCGAGGAAGTGGGCGAAGGTGCCCGCGATCTCGCGGTGGACCGGGATGTCGGAGGCGACCACCGGCAGGCCACTTGCCGCCGCCTCGACCACCGGCAGGCCGTAACCCTCGATGAAGGAGGGCATCAGGAGCGCGGTGGCGTCGCGCATCAGCCGGGCGAGGCCGTGGGTGGTCAGCCCGACCACCTCGCTGACATGGGCCCGGATCGCCGGGCAGCGGTCGAGCATGTCGGCGACGTTCTCGATCTCCCAGCCGCGGCGGCCGACCAGCACGAGGCGGGGCGTGGCTTCCCCCAGCCGCTCGGCGAGGTCGCGCCAGAGGTTGAGCAGCAGCAGGTGGTTCTTGCGCGGCTCGATCGTGCCGCAGACGAGGAAGGTCGGGCGCCGCACCTCGGCCGGCTCTTCACCCGCTGCGGAAAACACCGGTTCGACCCCGAGCGGGGCCACCGTCAGCGGCTTGGCGCCGAGGCCCCGGGCCAGCGTATAGCGGGTGAAGCGCTCGCCGACATCGGCGGAGTTCACCAGCACGTGGGCGGCATGGTGGGCCACCGTCTCCATCCGGGCCGCGTGGCGCGCGGCCTCGCCGGGGCGGCCGTATTCGGGATGCGAGATCGGGATCAGGTCGTGGACGAAGAAGACCGGGCGCACGTCGCGCCGGTCGTAGAGCCAGTCGAACCGCCCCGGCCGGTCGAGCCGCAGATGCGAGGTGTGGAGGTAGACGGCCCCCTCCGGCAGCCGCTCGGGCCCGGCGGCGCGCCACGCCCGCAGGCTCGTGACGGCCTGGAGCCGGCGGCGCGGCCAGGACGCGGCGCGCCCGGGCTTCGGTCGGCCCTGGCCGCGGCGAAGGGTGTCGCCGGCCTCCAGGGTGTCGCTGAGTGCCCGGTAGACCGGGTCGTCGTCGGCCGTGACGTCCTCGACCCAGCCCGCGGCCACCGCCTCGACGATGTCGAGCGCCGCGTCGCGTTCGAGGATTTTCGGACCGATCGCCGTCGAGACGAGGCCGAACCGTGGGCCCTCGCGGCCCGCCTCGCCCAGCACGTGCCGGGCATAGGCGAGATCGACCCGATCGATGCCGGTCGGGCTGGCGTGGCGCAGGCGGGTGATCAGGCGGGTCAGGTCGATGGCGACGGGACGCGCGGGCATGGGCACTCGAAGCTGGATCGTCGGCGAGGCCGGAGGGACCGCGCCGAGCCCGACCCCGGCGCGCTCCTTTTCAAAAAAGGAGCCGGCCGGGTCTCTTTAGGACGCTTTATCGGGACAGGCGACCGCCCTCGTGGACCTTCACCCTAATGCCGCACGGGCGAGGCCGGCTGGGAGCGGTTGGCGATCTCGCGGGCCACTTCGAGCAGCACCACGTCCACGAGGTCGCGCAGATGCGGGTTGCCGCTGGCGTCGATGGCCCGGCGGGCCGCGATCAGCAGGCCCGCCGCCTCGTCGATCGCCGCCCCCGCGGCGTCCTCGGAGAGCCCGAGCAGGGCGCGGGCGTCGGCCCCGACCTCGGCGGCGTCCACCAGCGTTCCCTCCCCGCGGATCGGGCGGCCGAGCCCGTCGCGCAGGATGCGGCCGCGGCACAGCAGCCGGCGCGCCCGCGGCAGCCCGGCCGAGCGCAGCTCGATCGTCACGGCGTCGTCGCCCTCCACGGCGCGGCGCACCGCGTCGAGGAAGCGCTCGACATCCGCCTCCTCGAGCCCGGCGGTCGCGCGCTCGCTCTGGAGCGGGCGACCGGCGAGGCCGGGATCGCCCGCCATCAGGGCTGCGGCCCCCTCGTCGAGGAGGAAGCGCCCCGAGGGCGGGTCCCATTCCCAGGCGCCCACCATGCCGGCCTCGGCCAGGGTTCTGACGAGGCCCGGTGCCGCGCCGCGCGCTGCACCACTGCGTCTGCGTTTCACGTGTACGTCCCCCCGCGCAGGATGCGTCAGGTCGAAGGAAAACGGCAAGCCCGAGCGACGACCAAGCCCGAGACACAACCCGGCTTCAGGAAGCCAGTTGCACCACGCTGGTGCGCGGCGGGGCCAGCACGGAGCGGGCGTCGCCGCGCTTGTTCTGGAGCTGGCGCAGGGAGCGCCGGTCGAAGGCGGCCTCGACGGCGACGATCTCCTCGCCCTCGATCTCGTGCGGCAGGCCGAGCGGCACCGCGCGCAGATGCAGTTGCAGCAGGCGCAGGATCCAGCTCGTCGGCATCTCGGAGACGAAGCTCGACACGCCCCGCGGCAGGCCCCACTCGACGATGCCGGTCATCAGCGCGAGCGCCGTCGGGTTGAGGCGCCGGCCCGAGGTGCGGGCGCTCTCGGCCACGCAGATGCGGCCCCACTCCACCACGTTCGGGCCCGACGGCGGCGTCCCCTCGCAGAGCTGCGGCAGCACCATCGGCAGCAGGTAGGGCCGGGTGGTGGGCAGGAGGCGCGAATAGCCGATCACGGTCTCGCTCTCGTCCATCGCCAGCAGATGCACGGCGTGCTCGTCGTCGAACTCGTCGATCTCGCGGCGATCCGGCCGGGCGAGGTCGCGCCAGCCGAGTTCCTCGACGAAGACCCGGTGCCGGAGCCGAAACGCCTGGTCCATGGCACCGGCGTAGTCTTGCATGTTGTCCGCAGTCACGACATGGATCATGGCAACACCTCTTCGGAAATCCGAAGAAGTCGTCCCAAAATCAGCTGAGGCCCGGAACTACGGGTTCCCGTAGGTTTCGGGCGCGGACGCTGCCCGTACGCGTCGTTTCACGACCGGAGCCGCGTTCGACTTGGGTCATTCTCTATCTTGGATTGCATCGACGCTTCAAGTCCGGCAGGCCGGTCCTCAACGAAACTTGATCAGCCCGAAATGGAAACGAGGCCGGCGCGTTCGGAACAGTCCGCCGCGCGGATGCCCGTGTCTTTGATGACCCGTGCAGCCGCGCTGCCCGTCCGATCCGTGTCGGCCCTGCGGAACGCCCTGACCAGAGAGGCGGGGGCGGCCTCGTCCTGATGGCCTCCGCGGCGCTTGCGCTCATGGTGGCGAACTCGCCGCTGGCGAACACCGACTTCGCAGCCCTGAAGACGTATCTCGGCCCCCTGTCGGTCCTGCACCGGATCAACGACGCCCTGATGGCGGTGTTCTTCCTGCTCGTCGGGCTGGAGATCAAGCGCGAGGTGCTCGACGGGCGCCTGCGCACCTGGCCCGACCGGGTGCTGCCGGGGCTTGCCGCGCTCGGCGGCATGGCGGCGCCGGCCCTGGTCTACGCCGCCGTGAACTGGATCGCCCGAGACCCTGCGCGGCTGGGCGATCCCAGCCGCCACCGACATCGCCTTCGCGCTGGGCGTGCTGGCGCTGCTCGGCTCAATGACCTGCATGGCCGCCGGGGCGCTCGTGCCGCGTTTCGCCCCGGCGCGCATGTCCCACCGCCGAGCCGGGACCAGCCGCGCCCCGTTGGCGCGCGTCCTTCCTCATCCGATCTCCCGGAACCAGGGGAAACATCATGCCCCGCCAGTTCCCGAGGCGTCGTCCCGCTGCCATCGAGGGCTGTCTCTCCGATCTCATATTTGCCGTGACCGGGGTGTTGCTCTTCGGGGTGAGGACGCTCTTGTTGCTGTCCCGGCTCTCCGGCGATGCCGTAGGCGCCGTCGCCAGGTACACCATCACACGGGATTCCTGAGATCGAGCCCCTTCCAGCCACAGGACCGATGACGATGTCCACCGCGACGCTGCGCGAACTGTACGAGGGCAACACGCGAGGCGCGCACCGCTTCCGCTACGCCCTGCTGGTGTTCGACGTCGCGACAATCGCCTTCGTGGTCGTCACCTCGTTCCTGCCGCTGTCGCCTTGGATCGTCGCCTGCGATCTGGCGGTGGGCCTGTGCGTGCTCCTCGACTTCGCCGCCCGCCTCCTCGTCAGCCGGGCCCCGCTGCGCGAGTTCCGGCACCTCAGCACCTGGGCGGACCTCGTGGCCGTGGCCTCCTTCCTTGCGCCCGTGGTCGTCGAGGGCATCGGCTTCCTTCGCATCCTGCGGACGCTGCGCCTGCTGCGCACCTATCACCTGCTGGAGCGGTTGCGGAAGGACAGCGACCTGTTCCGTCGCAACGAGGACGCGATCCTCGCCGCCACCAACCTGATGGTGTTCGTCTTCGTCATGACGGGCATCGTCTATGCCACCCAGCACAACGCCAACCCGGCGATGCGGACGCCGGTCGATGCCCTGTACTTCACCGTCACGTCGCTGACGACGACCGGCTACGGCGACATCACCCTACCTGGGACGACGGGCCGGCTGCTGTCCGTCTTCGTGATGATCTGCGGCGTCACGCTGTTCTTCCGCCTCGCGCAGGTGGTGTTCCGTTCCTACAAGGTACGCTTCCCGTGCGACGCCTGCGGGCTGCAGCGCCACGAGCCGGACGCCGTGCACTGCAAGGCCTGCGGCCACCTCCTGAACATCCCCGACGAGGGAGCCTACTGACCTTGGACGTTCGAGATAGGCCCGTACGGGGCGGCGGGGCCCTGCCGCGGTCCGCTATGCCGGCTCAGCCGCCCGACCCAACGCTCGCTTGACGGTCGAGCGCGCCGCCTCGATGGCCACGGTGGCGGCGCCGAGCGTCCGCGGCTCGGTCGGCCGGTTCAGGGCATGGCGTGCGATGCTGGCCGCGAGGTCGTCCACCTCCCCGGCCATCGTCTCCAGGCGCTCGCGGTCCGTCTCGCGCCGGGCCTCCGACCGCAGTTCCAGCAACCGGGCGGTGGCCACCTCGATCCGCTCCCGGCGGATGCGACCGAGGCGCTGGCGCAGCCACGCCGCCGTGGAGCCCAGGCCGCCGCCCAGGATGGCCACGAGGTAGATCCAGCTCTCGTAGCGCTCGATGAAGGTCTCCTGCTCGCGCTCGTAGTAGTCGATGGCGCCCGGGTGGATCGGCAGGCGCGCGCTGGTGGCGTCGGCGGTGTCCTCGTAGGCGGGGTGTGTGACGTCCTCGGCGGCCGGTACGGTCTCGGCGAGCGCGGTGCGCATCTCGAACAGATGCTGGGTGATCTCGGCGGCGAGGCTGCGCGAGAGGTCGGCGCGCGCCATCAGCCGGCAGGACGAGCCCACCGTCGCGACGTCCTCGTCGGGGATGCGCGGGCTCCCACCGTACAGGGCGGCCGGTACCGTGACCGATTGCAGGCGCGGCCATCGGGCCAACAGGGCCGCGGGGTCGGCGAACCCGATCAACGCGACCTCGCCGGCCTCACCCGCGTCCGCCACGAGGCCGACCAGCCGCCGCGCCGCCGGGGAGGCCGGCGTCGTCACGAGTGCCATCGCGTCGATGCGCCCGTCCCGCAGGGCGGCAGCGACGTCGGCCTCGTCCACCGGGACCAACGCGACGGCCTTGCCGCCCGCCCCGTCGGCCGGTGCGTCGGAGACGAGTTGAAGCCCATGGTGGGTGAGGAGGTCGCGCAGCAGCGTCCGGTCGGCGGTTCGGCTCGCCAGCATGCCCAGCCGCTTGCCCCCGAGGTCCGGGACGGACTTGATCCCGGACGCGCCCGGCACCGCCACGAAGGCGGCGAGTTCCCGCAGGACCGCGAGCGTGAGGCCGTTGCCGGGCATCGCCACGTCGGGCCGGACCACCGCGAGGTCGGCCTTGCCGGTCTTCAACGCCTCCGCGCTCTCGCGCACCCCGCCGAACGCGACGACCTTGAGGCGGACGCCGAGCTTCCGCCGGGCGAGTTCGTCGGCGTAGGCCCGCAGCAGCGCCGGCTCGGTGCCGCCGTTCGGGGCGACCGCGAGGGTCAGGGTCGTGGCCCGGGTCAGGTGGAAGCCGGCGGCGACGAGGAGGACGAGCAGGAGCCCAAGGCCGAGGGGGAGCCACATCCGGCCATCCGGTAACACCAGCTTACGCACGCCTGCTCCCCATGCCGGGACGCCCGGCCGTGGCGCCCAGGTGGTTGACGCGCCCCCGGAATTCGAGGGCACGGGCCGCGGTCACCTTGAATCCTAACGAGACGCTTATGAGATTGGCTCCGCTTCCCGCTCGAACCCTAACGCGGTCGGGCACAGCTTCGGGGCGCGGTCTCCTGAGGGCCGCGAGAACCCCAGACACACGATGTCTCCCACCATGCAAGTCGCCGCCATCCATGCCGAGGCCCCGGCCTCCGATGCGGCCCGGTTCATCGTCGGCCAGGACCCCCAGGGCCACTGGGTCGCCATCGAGATCCATGGGCGCGCCGGCGGCCTGTTCCGGAGCCGCAAGGCCGCAGTCGAGTACGCCGAGGACGAGACCGACCACCGGCCCGACGCCGTGCTCCTGTCCGGGGAACGGATCGAGCTGCGCATCTGATGCCATGGCCGACCCCTTGGAGCGGTCGGCCCCGGCATCCCATATCCATCCCGTCGTCAACTTCAGAGGTTTCCCGTGTCCACCCGTTCCGTCCGAGCCCGCCACATCCGGCACATGGGCTCCGGAGGCCGCAGAGCCCAGGTCGTCCGCACCTCGGACCTCGTCCTCGCCGTGGCGGGCGTCGCCACCCTCGGCGGCTTCTGTCTCCGGCTCGACGCCGACGTGCTGGTAAACGTCTCGGGCACCTGACGCCCCGGGCCGGACCGGTCCCGAGGGCGGGTCCGGCCCCTGGATCGAGGGATGGACCGCGACCGACCTCGCCGCGACCGAGGCAAGCCTCGCCATCGACGGCCACGTGGTCGCGCGCGGCCACGGACGCGACTTCATGGGGACCCGTTCGCCGCGGTGGCTCGGTTGGCGCGTCGACTCGCCGAACGAGGCTCGGGCCTGAGCGCGGGCGACCTCGTTTCGGTGGGGAGCGGGTACCGGCCTAGCGTATCGTCCTGGATATCGTATCCAGGACGATACGCTAGGTTCTTGTGCCGCATCGGCTTTTTCCGAAAGCCGGCGGCCACCTTTCGGACCGATGTTCTAGCGCAGGTGCTGCCCGGTCAGTCTCTGCATGACGGGTTCGACGGTCTCGGCTTCGCCTCGCTCGACCTCCGCTGAACCTCGGGCCATCGTGTCCGGGGGGGGGCCTCCGGACGTCGGTCGTCCAGGGGACTTCTCAGACTGTGTCGAGGGGCCGGCCACCCATCAGCGCGTAGAGGCCGGCCGCGTCCCGCGCGCTCCGCAGGGCCGCGGCGGTCTCCGAGTTCCTGAGCCTGCGCGCCACGCAGGCCAGCGCGTTCAGGTGCCCCCCACCTTCCCCCGTCGGCAGCAGCAGCAGGAACACGAGGTCCACCGGCCGCTCGTCGATCGCGTCGAAATCGAGGGGCTCCCGCAGGCGGGCCAGCAGCCCGAACGGCTTCCTGACCGCATCCAGCCGGGCGTGCGGCAGCGCCACGCCGTCGCCGACCCCGGTCGAGCCGAGCTCCTCCCGGCGGACGAGGGCACCGAGGATCGTGTCGGCGTCGAGATCGAGCGACTGCGCGGCGCGCCGGGCCAAGTCTTCGAGGAGGGTGGGCTTGCCGGAGGCGCGCAGGCCGTGGATCACGGCCTCGGGTGCGAGGATGTCGCCGATGGTCATCGCGTCGGCCGGCCGCATGTAAGGCTGGGCGTCAAGGGCGCGTCTCCGGCGCCGCGGGCGGCTTGAGATTCGGTTCGTCGTCGGGGGCGCGCAGGCGATAGCCGACGCCGGTCTCGGTGAGGAGGATGCGCGGGCGCTCGGGGTCGGCTTCCAGCTTCTGCCGGAGCTGGCGCATGTAGACGCGCAGGTATTGCGGCTCGGACGAGACCGAGACCTCGTGCATCAACTGGGCGTGGGTCAGCACCTTGCCGGCGTGCAGCACCAAGACACGCAGGAAGTCGTACTCGCGCGGGGTCAACTTCACCTCCGCGTCGTCGACCTTGACGACGCGGCGGACGAGATCGACCGAGAGGCCGTCGACCCGGAAGACCGGCCGCTCGCCGCGCACGGCCAGCTGGTGGCGCAGGGCCGCGCGCAGGCGGGCGAGCAGTTCGGCCATGCCGAAGGGCTTCGTCACATAGTCGTCGGCCCCGAGGTCGAGCGCCTCGACCTTGCCGCCCTCGTCGTCCCGGCTCGACAGCACCACCACCGGCAGGCCCGGATGGCTCGCCCGGATCGCCCGCAACAGGTCGTGACCGCGCATGTCTGGCAGGCCGAGGTCGAGGATGACGAGGTCCGGGCTCTCGCGCGCCAGCACCTCCAGGGCGGTGGCGGCGTTGCCCGCCTCCAGGATGGCGTAGCCCTGGGTGGACAGGCCCATGCGCAGCAGCTTGCGGATCGGTGGCTCGTCGTCGATGACCAGGATAGTCGGGCTCATGCGGCGATCTCCCTCGGCGTCGTCCGGGCCGGGACCGGCAGCGTCACGGTGAAGGCGGCCCCCGACCGGTCGCGCCGGTTGCCGGCGATGACGGTGCCGCCCATCGCCTCGACGAACCCGCGGGAGATGGCGAGGCCGAGCCCGGTGCCCGCCCGGACGTGGTCGCTCTTCCGGACCCGGTAGAACTTGTCGAACACCCGCTCGACGTCCCCCTCGGGCAGGCCGGAGCCCTCGTCCAGCACCGCGATGCGGACCGTCCGGCCGTCGTGCCGGGCGCGGACCGTCACCGTCGAGCCCTCGGGCGCGTACTTCGCGGCGTTGTCGAGAAGGTTCACCAGCACCTGCTCGAACAGGACAGGGTCGAGGTGCAGCACCGGCAGGTCGGGATCGATCTCGACCGCGACCCGGTGGTCGGCCAGGATCTTCTGGGTCCGCCGCAGGGCGGTGTCGACGGTCTCGGCGATGTCCTGCGAGGCGAGGTTCGGGGTCACGGCGCCGGCTTCCAACCGGGTCATGTCGAGCAGGTTGACGATGAAGCGGTTCAGCCGCTCCGATTCCTCGATGATCGTCGCCAGCAACTCGGCCTTGGACTCGGCCGGGAGCGCCGCGTCGAGGTCCCGGAGCGTGCTGGCCGAGCCGAGCACGGAGGCGAGCGGCGTGCGCAGGTCGTGGCTGATCGAGGTCAGCAGCGCCCTCGCCAGCCGGTCGGTCTCGGCGGCGCGCTCGGCCCGGTCGAGATCCTCCACCAGCCGGACCCGCTCGATGGCGAGCGCGCCCATGTCGGCGAGCGCGTCCAGCAGGCGCCGTCCCTCCGGCGTCAGGATCGGACCGGTGCCGTCAGCGTCGAGGCCGATCACCCCGATGGTGCCGCGTCCGGTGCGCATCGGCAGGAACAAGCGCTTGGCGCCGGGCAGCGTGTCGGCCCCGCGCCCCGCGGGACGCTCGTTGTCGAAGGCCCATTGCGCGGCGGCGAGGTCGGCTTCATCCAACATGTCCTCGGGCGGATAGCCGGCCCGGACCGTGATGGCCTCAGCCTCCGGCAGCAGCAGCACGACCCGCGCCTTCAGCATGGCGGCAATCTGCGCCGAGGTCGCCCAGAGCACGTCGTCGAGGGTGCCGCAGCCCGCGAGCTTGCGCGAGAAGCCGAACAGCCGCTCCGAGGACTTGGCGCGCGCTTGGCTGACCACCGCGGTCAGGCGGGCGCGGGCCGCGAGATTGGAGACCACCACCGCCACGACGGTGAAGAGGACGAAGGCCGCCACGTTGGTCGGGTCGGCGATGGTCAGGGTGTAGACCGGCGGCAGGAAGAAGAAGTTGTAGGACAGCGAAGCAACCACGACGGAGAGGAGCGACGGTCCGAGACCGAAGCGCACGGCGACGCCGACGATGGCGGTGAGCAGGAACAGGTCGGCATTCTCCACACCGGCCTGGGGCTGGAGCAGCAGGGCCAAGCCAAGCCCCAACCCGGTCATGACGAGGGCGAGGGCGTAGGACCGGATGTCGGGGGACGCGGCCGGTGCCGTGGCGACCGTCCGAGCAGGGTTTGGCGCGACGGGCACGGCCTCGCCGGGCACCACGTGCACGCCGATGTTGCCGCTGCGGCGCACGAGGTCGTGCACGACCGAGCCGTTCACGAACTCGAACCACTTCGAGCGCGCCGCCTTGCCGACGACGATGTGGTTGACGTTGGCCGATTGCGCGTAGGCGAGGATGTCGTCGGCGATGCGCCGCCCGCCCGGCAGGGTCACGGCGTCGCCCCCGAGCCGGTCGGCCAGCCGCAGGGCCTCGGCGATGCGGTCGCGCTCGGCCTCGGTGAGCGATGCGGCGCGCGGCCCCTCGACCACGAGGGCGGTCCAGGGGGCGTGCAGGCGGTCGGCCAGCCGCTTGGCATACCGCACGAGGCCGGCCGAGCGCGGGTCCTCGCTGACGCAGACCAGCACCCGCTCGCCCGCCGCCCAGGGGCCGGGAATCGCGTTGGCCCGCATGTGGCTGAGGAGCTCGTCGTCAACCCGGTCGGCGGTGCGCCGGAGCGCCAGTTCGCGCAGGGCCGTCAGGTTGCCGCGGGAAAAGTAGTGCTTCAGCGCCCGCTCGGCGTTGGTCGGGACGTAGACCTTTCCGGCCTTCAGGCGCTCGATCAGATCGTCGGGGTTGAGATCGACCACCTCGATGTCGTCGGCCCGGTCCAACACCCCGTCCGGTACGGTCTCGCGCACGCGGATGCGGGTGATGGAGGCCACCACGTCGTTGAGGCTCTCGACGTGCTGGATGTTGAGCGTGGTCAGGACGTCGATGCCGGCGTCGAGCAGTTCCTCGACGTCCTGATAGCGCTTCGGGTGGCGCGAGCCCGGCGCGTTGGTGTGGGCGAGTTCGTCCACCAGCGCGAGCGCCGGGCGACGCGCGAGCAGCGCGTCGAGATCCATCTCCTCCAGCACGGTGCCGTGATAGGGCACGGCTCGGCGCGGGATCACCTCGAAACCGTCGAGCAGCGCCTCGGTCTCCGCGCGCCCGTGGGTCTCGACCACGCCGACCACGACGTCGGCGCCCGCCTTGAGGCGGGCGCGGCCGATGGTCAGCATCTCGTAGGTCTTGCCGACGCCGGGGGCGGCGCCGAGAAAAACCTTGAGCCGGCCGCGCGTCCGCTCCTCCCGGCGCGCCGCTTCGAGCAGCGCGTCGGGCGAGGGGCGGTTCGGGTCGCGGCCGGTGTCGGGCATGCTCGTGTCTTAACGCTTGGCGAGGTCGTCGAGCGCGAGGTTGAGCGCCAGTACGTTGACGCGCGGCTCGCCGAGGAGGCCGAGGGTGCGGCCCTGCACCTGGGCGGCGACGAGTTCGTTCACCTGCTCCTCCGAGAGTTTACGCGCACGCGCCACCCGCGGCACCTGGAAGAAGGCCGCCTCGGGCGAAACGTCGGGGTCGAGGCCCGAGCCGCTCGTCGTCACGAGGTCGACCGGCACCGGCTGGCCCGGGCTCTCGGCGCGCAACGCGTCGAGGTCGCCCTTCACCCGCTCGGCGAGCGCCGCGCTGGTGGGACCGAGGTTCGAGCCCATCGAGTTCGCGGCGTTGTAGGGCGCCGGCACGGTCTTGCTCGCGTCGGCCGGGTCGGCCGCGGTCGTCGCCGAGGGCCGGCCGTGGAAGTAGCCCGCGCCGGTGAAGCCCTGCCCGATCAGGCTGGAACCGACGACCCGGCCGTCGCGCTCGATCAGGCTGCCGGCGGCCTTGGCCGGAAAGACCGTGCCGGCGACGCCGGTGACGGCGAGGGGGTAGGCGAGGCCGGTCAGTGCCGTCAGGGCGACGAGCAGGACGAGGGCGGGGCGAAGCTGGTTCAGCATGGCAGGTCTCATGACAGGATTTCCTGGGACCTTCGTTCAAGCGAGGTGGAGGGCGGTGACGGCCATGTCGATGGCCTTGATCGCCACGAAGGGGACGAGGACGCCGCCGAGGCCGTAGACGAAGAGGTTGCGGCGTAGCAGCGAGGCGGCACCGACCGGTCGGTAGGTCACGCCCTTGAGTGCGAGCGGGATCAGGGCGACGATGACCAGCGCGTTGAAGATGATGGCCGAGAGGATCGCGCTCTGGGGCGAGGCGAGCCCCATCACGTTGAGCGCCTGAAGCTGCGGGTAGAGCGTCAGGAACATCGCCGGGATGATGGCGAAATACTTCGCAACATCGTTGGCGATGGAGAAGGTGGTCAGCGCTCCGCGGGTCATCAGCAACTGCTTGCCGATGCCGACGATCTCGATGAGCTTGGTCGGGTCGCTGTCGAGGTCGACCATGTTGCCGGCCTCGCGGGCCGCCACCGTGCCGGTGTTCATGGCCACGCCGACATCGGCCTGGGCGAGCGCCGGGGCGTCGTTGGTGCCGTCGCCGCACATGGCTACCAGCTTGCCCTCGGCCTGCTCCTTCCGGATCAGCGCCAGCTTGTCCTCCGGGGTCGCCTGGGCGAGGAAATCATCGACGCCCGCCTCCGCCGCGATGGCGGCGGCGGTCATCGGGTTGTCGCCGGTGATCATCACCGTGCGGATGCCCATCCGGCGCAACTCGGCGAAGCGCTCGCGGATGCCGCCCTTCACGATGTCCTTCAGGGTGACCACGCCGAGCAGGCGGCCGTCCTTGGCCACCGCGAGCGGGGTGCCGCCCGCCTTGGCGATGTCCTCGGCGATGGCGCGGATCTCGGCCACGACCCCCGTCTCGGCATGGGGGCGGACGGCCAGGGCGAGGTTCGAGCCGCGGCTCGCCATCGGCTGTCCGGTCACCGAGGCGATGACGGCATCGACCGCGCCCTTGCGGATGGACGAGCCGTCGAGGTCGACGCCGGACATCCGCGACTGGGCGGTGAAGGGCACGAAGGTGGCGTTCAGCCCGGCCATGTCGCGGGCGCGGATGCCGTACGTCTCCTTGGCCAGCACGACGATGGAGCGGCCCTCCGGCGTCTCGTCGGCGAGCGAGGCGAGCTGCGCCGCGTCGGCGAGATCCTGCTCGGAGACGCCGCGCACCGGCCGAAGCTCGGTCGCCTGACGGTTGCCCAGCGTGATGGTGCCGGTCTTGTCGAGGAGCAGGGTGTCGACGTCGCCCGCCGCCTCGACCGCGCGGCCCGACATGGCGAGCACGTTGAAGCGCACCAGCCGGTCCATGCCGGCAATGCCGATGGCGGACAGGAGCGCGCCGATCGTGGTCGGGATCAACGTCACGAACAGCGCCACCAGGACGATGACGGGGATGGAGCCGCCGGCGTAGCTCGCGAAGCTCGGGATCGAGGCCACCGCGAACACGAACACGATGGTGAGGCCGGCCAGCAGGATGTTCAGGGCGATCTCGTTCGGGGTCTTCTGACGGGACGCGCCCTCGACCAGCGCGATCATACGGTCGACGAAGGTCGAGCCGGCGGCCGCGATGATGCGGACCTTGATCTCGTCGGAGAGCACCTGCGTGCCGCCGGTGACCGCCGAGCGGTCGCCGCCGGATTCGCGGATGACGGGGGCGGATTCGCCGGTGATGGCGGCCTCGTTGACGCTCGCCACGCCCTCGATGACCTCGCCGTCGGAGGGGATCAGGTCGCCGGCCTCGACCAGAACCACGTCGCCGACCTTGAGGGAGGTGCCGGGCACCGTCTCGAAATCGCGGCCGTGGTCGGTGAGGCGCTTGGCCTGCATCTCGGTGCGGGTGCGGCGCAAGGAATCGGCCTGGGCCTTGCCGCGGCCCTCGGCGAGCGCCTCGGCGAAGTTGGCGAAGATCAGGGTGAACCAGAGCCAGAGGACGATCTGGCCGGAGAAGAACAGGTCGGCGCCGCCCGTGGCGAGGTCGCGGACGAAGAGCACGGTGGTGAGCGCGGCGACGACCTCGACCACGAACATGACCGGGTTGCGGATCATGGCGCGGGGGTCGAGCTTCCTGAGCGAGCCGACGAGCGCGGGCCCGACCAGGGCGGCGCTGAACAGCGATGAGGTCTTGCGGGACATGGCAGGGGGTGTCCGAAGGGGATGAGGCGGCCCGGCACGCGACCGGGCCTTGCCGGTTCAGGGTCAGGCGGCGGCCAGCGCCGCGGCCGTCATCAGGGCGAGTCCGCCGAGCAGCACGACGCCGAGGAGCGCCAGCACGAGGTCCGAGGTCCGCAATGGGATCGACGGGGCGTCGTGGCGGCGGCGCAGCACCGGGTGATGGTGCGGCATGCGCCGGGAGGGGAAGGCGCGGGGCATCTCAGCCCCCCGTGCCGAAGGTCTGGCCGGCCGAGCCCGCGAGGTGCTCGACCACGGGCCCGAGCGCCAGGGACGGGAAGAAGGTCAGGCCGCCGACGATCAGGATGACGCCGACCAGCAGGCCGACGAACAGGCCACTATCGGTCGGGAAGGTGCCGGCGGAGGCCGGCAGCGTCTTCTTGGCCGCGAGCGATCCGGCAATCGCCAGCGCCGGGACGATGACGAAGAACCGTCCGACCAGCATGCCGACGGCGAGCAGGCCGTTGTAGAACAGCGTGTTGCCGGTGAGCCCGCCGAAGGCCGAGCCGTTGTTGGCCGCCGCCGAGGTGAAGGCGTAGAGGATCTCCGAGAAGCCGTGCGGACCTGCGTTCGCAGGCCCCGCGAGCCCGGCCGGCAGCACGGTGGCGAGCGCGGTGCCGCCGAGCATCATCAACGGCAGGCAGAGGATGGCCAGCATCGCCATCTTGACCTCGCGAGCCTCGATCTTCTTGCCGAGATATTCCGGCGTGCGCCCGACCATCAGGCCGGCCACGAAGATCGCCACCACGACGAAGACCAGCATCCCGTAGAGGCCCGCGCCGACACCGCCGACGATGATCTCGCCGAGCTGCATGTTGAGGAGCGGGATCAGGCCGCCGAGCGCCGTGAAGCTGTCGTGCATGGCGTTGACGGCGCCGCAGGAGGCGGCCGTCGTCACGACCGCGAAGAGCGCCGAGGCCACGATGCCGAAGCGGACCTCCTTGCCCTCCATGTTGCCGCCCGTCAGGCCGAGGCCGTTCAGCACGGAGCTGCCCGCCGCCTCGCTGGCGTAGGTGACGGCGACGCCGGCCAGGAACAGCGTGCCCATGGCGGCGAGGATGGCCCAGCCCTGACGCTCGTCGCCGACCATCCGGCCGAAGACGTTGGTGAGCGCGGCCCCCAGCGCGAAGATCGAGACGATCTGCACGAAATTCGAAAGGGCGGTGGGGTTCTCGAACGGGTGGGCGGCGTTGGCGTTGAAGAAGCCGCCGCCATTGGTGCCGAGCATCTTGATCGCGACCTGGCTCGCCACCGGGCCGACCGCGATGGTCTGCTGGGCGCCCTCCAGGGTCGTGGCGTCGACATAGGGCGAAAATGTCTGCGGCATGCCTTGCGAGACCAGGAACAGCGCGTAGACGAAGCAGATCGGCAGCAGCACGTAGAGGGTGCAGCGGGTCAGGTCGACCCAGAACGAGCCCACGGTCCTCGCCGAGGCGCGGGAGAAGCCGCGGATCAGGGCCACGGCGAGCGCGATGCCGGTGGCCGCCGAGAGGAAATTCTGGTGCGTCAACCCCAGCATCTGGCTCAGGTACGAGAGCGTGCTCTCGCCACCGTAGTTCTGCCAGTTGGTGTTGGTGACGAAGCTCGCCGCGGTGTTGAAGGCGAGGTCCGGCGCCACCGCCGCCTGCCCCATCGGGTTGAGCGGCAGCACGTCCTGCAGGCGCAGCACCGCGTAGAGCAGCACGAATCCCAACAGGTGGAAGGCGAGCATGGCGAGGCCGTAGCCGAGCCAGGTCTGCTCGTGGCGCGCGTCGATGCCGGCCACGCGGTAGAGCCCGCCCTCGACGGGGGCGAGCACGGGCGAAAGCGGGGTGCGTTCGCCCTCGAAGACGCGCGTCATGTACCAGCCGAGCGGCTTCACGAGCGCGAGGACGACCGCGCAGAACAGCGCGATCTGTATCCAGCCATTGGCATTCATGGGTGTGGTCCGGCAGGGCCGCTCAGAACCGCTCGGGGCGGACGAGGGCGACGGTGAGGTAGACGAGGAGCCCGGCCGTCACGAGGGCGCCGAGGGCGAGGTCGAGGGTCATGGGGGCGTGCCTCAGAGGCGTTCGCAGAGCGTGGCGTAGCCGGCGGCCAGGCCGAAGAAGGCGAGGGCCCCTGCGAGGAAGACGATGTCGAGCATGGGGCGTCCCGGGTCCGTTCGGCCCCTCGGTCGCGGACACCCCGCGACCGACCTGGGCCGAGACTGAATGTGGACGGGAACCGCGTTAGGGTTCGAGACGGAAAGGGAGGCGTTCCTATAAGGATCTCATTAGGACCGGCCCGATTCCGGGCTTCGTCCTGGGCCTCTCGGGCGCGTCGTCGGGCGCCAGGCGGCCTGCAGTTCCTAGCAGGCGCCGGGGGTGTCGATGAGCATGGCTCTGGGGCGGGCGGCGCGCCAGAGCGTGCGGTCCACCTGGATCACCCCCGTGTCCGCGCCCGCGAATCCGCTATAGGGCACGCCGCAGGCCGGGCAGCGCCCGCCGACGCGGCGGAGGTCCCCGGCGCGGGCGTCCGCGTGGACCGGCTCAGGGGAAGCCGGAGTTGACGGGAAGCGTGGCGAAACGCAGGCGAGGCGCGCCCGCAGTCCGAGATGGGACCCGGCGCTCAAGGCGCGGGCAGCGGGTCGAGGACGTTCAGCGCGAGCAGCACGGGGGACAAGGCCGACCACGAGCCGAGGCCCAGGATCATCGGGGCGAAGACGCGGTCGGCCCTGCACTCGGCGGCGATGCGCCGGAAGACGGTCATTCGGGTGCTTCACGCGGGTGACGGCCCGGTGGAGCGAGCAGTCCTCGTTACCCCGTTAGGGAACAAGACGGAGACGGGGCCTCCGGTATGGGTAAGTCCTAAGGACCGTTCGACGGGGCGGGATGCCATGGGCCGATGAAGATGCGCATTCGATGCGTGGGCGGGTTGAACGCGGCTCCGTTTGCACGTCTCTGCCGCTGCGGGGCGCGAACAGGATGACGGCGCTCCCAAGCATGCAGATCGCGCCGCCCGCGACCTCCTAACGGTCGGGTCTGTGTCCCTCGAAGCCCCATAGCCAGAGGATGGCCGCCACGATGTCGATGCCCCCATAGGCCGCGTAGGCGCGCCCGGCGGCCTCGCTCTCCACCGGTGTCAGCAGATCGGCGAACAGCAAACCGCCCCGGCTTTCCCGGAGGCCATTCGGATTGGGTCAGGCGGCCAAGGCTTGCGCCTCGGTCTGAGCAAAGTGGCGCGCTTCGGCCTCGGCGGGAGACACGTTGCCGATGGGTTCGAGCCCGCGGCGCGTAGTGAACCAGGCGAGCCCTTCGAGGGTGGCGAACTCGACCGCCTCGAAGGAGCGCCACGGTCCGCATCGATGGATCACCTCGGCCTTGAACAGACCGTTGATCGTCTCGGCCAAAGCGTTGTCGTAGCTGTCGCCAACGCTGCCGACGGACGGCTCGGCGCCCGCCTCCGCCAGCCGCTCCGTGTAGCGCAGGGCGAGGTACTGCGAACCCTTGTCGCTGTGATGCACGAGCCCGCCGCTCCGGAGAGGCCGGCGTTCGTGCAGGGCCTGCTCCAGAGCCCTCATCCTGAGCCTGTCGAAGGACGACCCCGTAGGCCTCTCGATGATCGTCGATGAAGGCCATCATGGCCGCGACCGGCGGTCGAGCTCCGCCATCGCAAAAGAGGCCGACGCCTTCCTCAGGATCTCGTTGGCCTGCCGCAACTCGCGGTTCTCCCGCTCCAGCGCCCTGATCCGCTCGCGCTCGTCCGGCGTCGGACCGGTCCTTGGCCCTGATCCCGCTCGGCTTGCCGGACCGAGTTCCGCAGCGTCTCGCCCGAACAGCCGATCTTGGCTGCGATCGAGCGGATCGCCCCGTACTGCGAGCCGTGCTCGCCCTGGTGGTCGAACACCATCCGGACCGCGCGCTCGCAGACCTCGGGCGAAAAGGAGACTGTGCGCTTCGTCATGGCTCCATCCTCTCAAGAGTTGGAGCCTCCGGGAAACCCGGAGCGGTTCACATATGCGATTCCCCTCCCGACAAGGGGGAGGGGACACGCGCGCATCCTGTCACCGAAGCGCCACAGCGGCGGCGCCACGGCCCGGGCGCGGCGAAGAACACTGGACCGCGCCCCCGCCAAGCCCGACATCTGGCCCCGTGCCGCAGACGGGTTGCGGGTCGAAGCCGCAAAAGGTCCCCCTCGTGCCCAGCCGGATGCGCTCCCTCCTGACGGCCCTGGCCCTCGCCGTCGCGAGCCCCGCCGCGGCGCAGACGACCCAGGACACCCAGCTCTGGCTCAACACCACCTTGTTCGGCACCCACGGCAGCTTCGTCTACTTCGCCGAAGTCCAGCCGCGCTTCGGCGGCGACGTGTCCCGGCTCGATCAGCTCATCCTGCGCCCGGCCGTGGGCTGGAAGCTGAACGACGCGCTGACGGTCTACCAGGGCTACGCCCGCGTCGAGAACACGCCCGCGGGCATGCCGTCGTTCAGCGAGGACCGTAGCTTCCAGCAACTCAGCTGGGAGATCGGCGAATTCGAAAAATTGAAGCTGTCCTCGCGCACCCGGTTCGAGCAGCGCTGGCAGTCCGACGGGCGCGACGTCGGCTTCCGGTTCCGCGAGATGCTGCGCGCCTCCCACCCGATCTTCGGGGAGGCGAGCGGCCTCAAGGCGGTGGGCTGGAGCGAGGTGTTCGTGGCCTTGAACGACACCGATTGGGGCGCACGCGCCGGCTTCGACCAGATCCGCACCTTCGTGGGCCTCGAAATCCCGCTACAGGAGAAGTCGAAGGGCAAGTCGGCCGTCGAGGTCGGCTACCTCAACCAGACGGTCAACGCGCCCGCCGCCCGGGTCGAGGTCAACCACATCCTCTCGCTCAACCTGTTCCTGCGCTACTGAGGGCCCGCCGCCGAATCGCGGCGGATCGGACCGGATCGAGAGGACCGTTCCGGAGACCGGCTTCGGGGCTTGCCGCGGGTCGCGCGCCGCCCCGGCATTTTTCCGAAAGTCGAACTCGACCTTTCCAAACGCCGCCCGAAATCATGCATTATCGTACCGTATCGCGCACCAGAATGCATGAGCCGCGCTTGCGCTGCATGGCCGAGCTGTCGGGCCGCCCGCGACGCCGAATCCACTTTGCGGATGTTATGCCATCCGCTAGGCACGAACCGAACGCCGCGTGAACACCGAAGACGGGCGCGGCGACAGTGCTAGAGGCGAGCCGGCTGCCCGCGATGACCACCAACCCCGCATCGGCCAATTCGAGTTCCCTCGAGCGCGACGCGCAGGTGGCGATGAGCCATCACGGCGTCAGCCCCAACGACATCGCGCTCGGCGTGGTGATCGGGCGCGCGTCGGAATATTTCGACTTCTTCGTCTTCGGCATCGCCTCGGTGCTGGTGTTCCCGAAGGTGTTCTTCCCCTTCGCCGAGCCGCTCACCGCCACGCTCTACTCGTTCGGCATCTTCGCGCTGGCCTTCATCACGCGGCCGATCGGCTCGATCCTGTTCATGAAGATCCACGAGCGCTACGGCCGCGGCGTGAAGCTCACCATCGCCCTGTTCCTGCTCGGCGGCTCGACCGCGGCGGTGAGCTTCCTGCCGAGCTACAATTCCATCGGCCTCGTTTCGATCGAGCTGCTAGCGTTCCTGCGCATCCTCCAGGGCCTCGCGCTCGGCGGCGCCTGGGACGGGCTCGCCTCGCTGCTGGCCCTCAACGCCCCGCGCGAGCGCCGCGGCTGGTACGCCATGATCCCGCAGCTCGGCGCGCCGCTCGGCTTCATGGTGTCGAGCGCGCTGTTCTCGTTCTTCGTCGTCAACCTGACGCCGGAGGACTTCCTGGACTGGGGCTGGCGGTTCCCGTTCTTCTGCGCCTTCACCATCAACGTCGTCGCGCTGTTCGCGCGGCTGCGCCTGATCGCGACGCCGGAATTCACCCGCCTGCTCAAGAAGGGCAGCCTGGAGCCGGTGGGCGTGCGCGACCTCGCCCGCCATCACGCCCTCGACGTGTGGATCGGCGCCTTCGTGCCGCTGGCGAGCTTCGCCCTGTTCCACCTCGTCACGATCTTCCCGATCGCCTGGAACACCCTGCACAGCGACCGCTCGGCGGGCGACTTCCTGATGGTGCAGTTCTCCGGCGCCATCATCTGCGCCGGCGCGGTCGCGGCCTCGGGGCTGATCGCCGACCAGATCGGGCGGCGCAACGTCCTCATCATCACCGCCGGCCTCATCGCCGCCTTCGCCTTCGGCTCGATCCTGGCGCCGCTGATCTTCGGCGAGAACGCCATCGGCCAGACCATCTACGTCAATATCGGCTTCATGCTGCTCGGCCTGTCCTACGGCCAGACCGCGGGCGCCGTGACCTCGCGGCTCGGCTCGCGCTACCGCTATACCGGCGCCGCGCTCACCTCCGACCTCGCGTGGCTGTTCGGCGCGGGCTTCGCCCCCCTGGTGGTGCTGTACCTCTCCAGCGCGTACGGGCTCGCCGTCGTCGGCGTCTACCTGCTGTCGGGCGCGCTCGCGACGCTGCTGGCGCTGTATCTCGACCGCTCCGAAATGCGGCAGATGTGATTTTTTCCCGAGCCAGCCCGCGCCGGCTCGGGGGCGAACCGAACGCGGTCACTCGCGCAGCGACCCATGAGATGGAACGAAGACCCGTGGCAGGACCATCGGTGACACCCTCGGCCATGCAAACGCCCCGCCCGCCGGCGACAGCCGCCCGCCGCGCCTTGCGCGGCCTGCTCCTGCTGCCGCTGCTGCCGCTGCTGGCCGGCTGCAACCTCACCGTCATGTTCCCCTCGGGCGACGTGGCGATGCAGCAGCGCAACCTCGTCCTGGCCTCCACCGGCCTGATGCTGCTCATCATCGTGCCGGTGATCGCGCTGACGCTGCTGTTCGCGTGGCGCTACCGCGCGACGAACACCGAGGCCCGCCACGATCCCGACTGGGACCACTCGACCGGCCTCGAAGTGGTGATCTGGACCGCGCCGCTCCTCATCATCATCGCGCTCGGCGCGCTGACTTGGATCAGCACCCACACCCTCGATCCGTTCCGGCCGCTCTCGCGCCTGGAACCCGGCAAGCCGATCCCCGCCGAGACCAAGCCGCTCGAGGTGCAGGTCGTCGCACTCGATTGGAAATGGCTGTTCTTCTACCCAGAATACGGTGTGGCGTCGGTCAACGAGATGGCCACGCCGGTCAACCGGCCGGTGACGTTCCGGCTCACCTCGGCTTCCGTGATGAACGCGTTCTACATCCCGGCGCTCGCCGGCATGATCTACGCCATGCCCGGCATGGAGACGAAGCTGCACGCGGTCGCCAACAAGCCCGGCGAGTTCGAGGGGCTGGCCTCGCATTACAGCGGCAGCGGCTTCTCGCGCATGACCTTCAAGGTCCACAGCCTTGAGGGCGACGGCTTCGATAAGTGGATCGCCAAGGTGAAGGGCGAGGGCAAGGAACTGTCGCGCGACGCCTACCTCGAACTGGAGCGCCCGAGCGAGCGCGAGCCGGTGACCTACTACGCCTCCTACGGCGACGGCCTGTTCAAATCGATCCTCGGCATGTGCGCCGTCCCCGGCAAGATGTGCATGCACGAGATGATGTCGATCGACGCCAAGGGCGGCGCCGGCAAGGACAGCCGCGAGAACGCCGAGCGGCTGCAATACGACAACCGTCACGTCGAACGCGGCGACGAGGCGCCGGGCGCCAACGGGCCCGCCTCGCAGCACGCGCCGCGCAGCGACAAGCCGTCCGACTCGCAGGACCACGGTCCGCACGGCAAGGGCGAGAACTCGGTCGCGCCCAACCAGCTCAACAACTGATCCGTCGATAACGAGAATTCACGGTACGAGACACCCCATGTTCTCTGACACGGACCTCCAGAAGCTTCTGTTCGGGCGCCTGACGCTCGCGGACATCCCGTATCACGAGCCGATCCTGCAAGTGACCTTCGCGGGCGTCGCCGTGGGCGGCCTCGCGGTGCTGGCCGCCATCACCTACTTCCGGTTCTGGGGCCCGCTCTGGCGGGACTGGCTGACCTCGGTCGATCACAAGAAGATCGGCATCATGTACGTGGTGCTGGCCCTCGTCATGCTGCTGCGCGGCTTTGCCGACGCGCTGCTGATGCGCTCGCAGCAGGCCGTCGCCTTCGGGGCGAACGAAGGCTTCCTGCCGCCGCACCACTACGACCAGATCTTCACGGCGCACGGCGTGATCATGATCTTCTTCGTGGCGATGCCGTTCGTCACCGGGCTGATGAACTACGTCGTCCCGCTGCAGATCGGCGCGCGCGACGTCGCCTTCCCGTTCCTCAACAACTTCTCCTTTTGGATGACGGTCTCGGGCGCCGTCACCATCATGATCTCGCTGTTCGTCGGCGAGTTCTCCCGCGCCACCTGGCTCGGCTATCCGCCGCTGTCGGGGGCCGACATGAGCCCCGGCGTGGGCGTCGATTACTGGATCTGGGGCCTGCAGATCGCCGGCATCGGCACGACCTTGTCGGGCATCAACCTGATCGCGACCATCGTGAAGATGCGCGCGCCCGGCATGTCGATGATGAAGATGCCGATCTTCACGTGGTCGTCGCTGTGCACCAACGTGCTCATCGTCGCCGCCTTCCCGATCCTCGGCGCCGTCCTCGTGCTGCTGACGCTCGACCGCTACGTCGGCACGCACTTCTTCACCAACGACCTCGGCGGCAACCCGATGATGTACTTCAACCTCATCTGGATCTGGGGCCACCCGGAGGTCTACATCCTCATCCTGCCGGCCTTCGGCGTGTTCTCGGAGATCATCTCGACGTTCTCCGGCAAGCGCCTGTTCGGCTACACGTCGATGGTCTACGCCCTCGTCGTCATCACGATCCTGTCGTACCTCGTGTGGCTGCACCACTTCTTCACGATGGGCTCGGGCGCCAACGTGAACTCGTTCTTCGGCATCACGACGATGATCATCTCGATCCCGACGGGTGCCAAGCTGTTCAACTGGCTGTTCACGATGTACCGCGGCCGGATCCGGTTCGAGGTGCCGATGCTGTGGGCCGTGAGCTTCATGGTCACCTTCACCATCGGCGGCATGACCGGCGTGCTGCTCGCCGTGCCCCCGGCCGACTTCGTGCTCCACAACTCGCTGTTCCTGATCGCCCACTTCCACAACGTGATCATCGGCGGCGTGCTGTTCGGCATGTTCGCGGGCGTGAACTACTGGTGGCCCAAGGCCTTCGGGTTCAAGCTCGACCAATTCTGGGGCAAGGTCTCGTTCTGGTTCTGGACGGTCGGCTTCTACGTCGCCTTCATGCCGCTCTACGTGCTCGGCCTGATGGGCGTCACCCGCCGCTCGCAGCACTTCGACGACACCTCGCTCCAGCCGTGGTTCATCGTCGCCGCGCTCGGCGCCGGCCTGATCGCCCTTGGCATCGGTGCGATGATCATGCAGATCGCCGTCTCGATCAAAAACCGCGAGGCCCTGCGCGACACGACCGGCGACCCGTGGGGCGGCCGGACGCTCGAATGGTCGACCTCGTCGCCGCCGCCGGACTACAACTTCGCCTACACGCCGGTCGTGCACCAGCTCGACGCGTGGTGGCAGATGAAGGCCCGCAACTTCAAGCGGCCGGTCACGGGCTTCCAGTCGATCCACATGCCGAAGAACACCGCCACCGGCGTGATCCTCGGCGTGATCAGCATCGCCTTCTCGTTCGCGATGATCTGGTACATCTGGTGGCTGGCCGCACTCACCTTCGCGGCGACGCTGGTGGTCTCGATCGTCCACACCTTCAACTACAACCGCGACTACTACATCCCGGCCGAGACGGTCGTCCGCACCGAAGGGCAGCGGACCGACGCGCTGGCCGTGGCGGGACGGGCCTGATCAGAATGGCGACCCACACAACCGACGCGCTGCACCGGGATCCGGTGGCCGAGGCCGACGAGCTGTCGTTCCAGGACATGGGGCACGAGCATCACCCGGAAGGGAGCACGATGCTCGGCTTCTGGCTCTACCTGATGAGCGACTGCCTCATCTTCACGGTGCTGTTCGCGACCTACGCCGTGCTCGGCCGCAACTACGCGGCCGGGCCCTCGCCCAAGGACCTGTTCGACCTCTCCCTCGTTGCGGTGAACACCGCGATGCTCCTGTTCTCCTCCATCACCTACGGCTTCGCCATGTTGGCGATGGAGCGGGAGGACCAGAGCAAGACGCAAGTGTGGCTGGCCGTCACCGGCCTGTTCGGCGCGGCCTTCCTCGGCATCGAGCTCTACGAGTTCGCCCACCTGTTCCACGAGGGCGCCACGCCCCAGCGCAGCGCCTTCCTGTCTTCGTTCTTCACGCTGGTCGGCACCCACGGCCTGCACGTCACCTTCGGCCTGATCTGGCTCGTGGTGCTGATGCTGCAGGTGCAGCAGCGCGGCTTGATCGTCGAGAACCGGCGCCGGCTGATGTGCCTGTCGATGTTCTGGCACTTCCTCGACGTGATCTGGATCGGCGTCTTCACCTTCGTCTACCTGATGGGAGTGCTGCAATGAGCGGCGCGAGCGGACACGCTGCGGGCCATGGTCACGGCGACCACGGCCACGGGGCGGTGCAGGGCCACGGCTCGTTCAAGGACTACGTGACGGGCTTCGTCCTGTCGGTGATCCTGACCGCGATCCCGTTCGGGCTGGTGATGGGCGACGTGATCGGCGACAAGCTGATCACCGGAATCGTCGTCCTCGCCTTCGCCGTGGTGCAGATCATCGTCCACATGATCTACTTCCTCCACATGAACACCAAGTCGGAGGGCGGCTGGACCTTCCTGGCGCTGATCTTCACCGTCACGATCGTCGCCATCACCCTGTGCGGCTCGATCTGGGTGATGCACCACCTCAACACCAACATGATGCCGATGACCGCCGACGACGCGCGCCACGCGCCGTAGGCTTGCGATTCGTGGCAAGGCTCGATGCCCGGCGGGCCATCCTGGCGCTCGCCGGGCTCGGCCTCGTCGGCATCTTCCTCGCGCTCGGCACGTGGCAGGTCCAGCGTCGCGCCTGGAAGCTCGACCTGATCGCGCGGGTCGAGGCACGCCTGCGCGCCGAGCCCGTTTCACCGCCCGGAAGGGCCGAATGGGCGCATTTGGACGGACCAGCGATCGAGTATCGTCGGGTCCGCGTTTCGGGCCGATTCGAGCACGATCGGACGGCCCTGGTCCAGGCGCTGACCGAACGCGGCGGCGGATTCTGGGTGCTGACGCCGCTCGTCCGGCCTGACGGCACCACGATCCTGATCAACCGCGGCTTCGTCCCCGGCGACCGCAAGGACCGCCCGGACCGCGCCGAGCCCCCCGGCGACGTCACCGTCACCGGCCTGCTGCGCCTGTCTGAGCCCGGCGGCGGCTTCCTGCGCCACAACGATCCGGCGGCCGACCGCTGGTATTCCCGCGACGTCTCGGCCCTCGCCGCCGCGCGGAACCTCCACGACGTCGCCCCCTATTTCATCGATGCCGACGTCACGCCCAATCCCGGCGGGCTCCCGGTCGGCGGCCTCACGGTCGTGGCCTTCCGCAACGACCACCTCGTCTACGCCCTGACGTGGTTCACCCTCGCCCTGATGAGCGCGGGCGCCCTGATCTACGCTCTGAGGCGGCCCCGCATCGAGCCCTGAACTTCTTTGCCGGAATGCGTCTTCGTTTCTTGATCGACGGCAAGGCTGTTTTCCATTTACGGTCGGAACGGAAGGCTTCCGGGATCGCACCGGGCTGTTAATCCTAACGTCGCGTTCACCATATCGATCGGTGGTGCCCGCAGCGCACAGCGACAGCGAAATCCCCACAGAACCTGCACGAATCACGCGTTTCACGGCACCGGGGCGGGAAACCGTGGCCGGATCGGGAGTTGAGCCCAGCACCCCATCGAGCGGAGCCGACATGCACGTGCCGCCTGCCCGAGACGTCACGACCCCGCATCTGGCGGAAGCCGCCGTGCGCCCGAAGGGCCGCTCGGTCCCGAAGCCGCTGGCGGGGCTGATCGCCGGCATGGACCGGACCCTGGCGCGCCTCGTCGACGAGGGCGGCGGTCGCGACGAACTGCACGCGCTGCGCAACCACCTCTCCGACGTCTGCGTCCTCACCGAGGAGACGCCGCGCATCCAGCGGGCGGTGGACCGGCTGGTGAACGCGGGCGACCGCCTCGGCGAGGCGGTGCTCGCCACAGGCGGGCGCGACTGGCGCGCGCCCCGGCTGGTGAAGGCCAGGGCGGCGCTGGCCTCCCTGGAGCGGACGCTGGCGGGCGCCCGCCCGAGCCGCATCGCCACCCGATTGCAGCGGGACTGGTGAGACGTAAGCCGCGAACGCTGCTAGAGGCGAAAGCTTAGGAATTCGCGCGCCGAGCCACCGCCCCATGGACAATGCCCGAAGCTGGGTCCGCACCGGCCTCCTGACCGGCGCCGCCTTGGCCCTGTGCGTCGGCGCTTGGATGCTGCTGCCGATCGAGGAATGGCTGCGGGTTTTCTCCCGATGGGCCAACGGCTTCGGCCCCTACGGCCTGTTCGTGTTCGGTGGGCTGTTCTTCCTCGCGACGCTGCTGGTCGTGCCCGGCACGCCGCTCACCATCGCGGGCGCGGTCGCCTATGGCTGGGCGGTGATGCCGGTGGTGCTGGTCTCGGCGACACTCGGCTCCTGGCTCGCCTTCTTCGCCGCCCGCCACCTCTTCCGCGAGCGGGTGCGGCGGCTCATCGCCCGCAAGCCAAAATGGCGCGCCACGATGGAGGCGGTCGGCGACGGCGGCTGGCGCCTGCTCACCCTGATGCGGCTCAGCCCGTTCGTGCCGTTCAACGCGCAGAACTACGTCCTCGGGGTGACGGATGTCCGCGCCGGCGCCTATCTGGTCTCGACGGTGATCGGCATGCTGCCCGGCACGGTGGTCTGCGTCTATCTTGGCGCCATCGGCCGCCGGGCCGGCAGCGACGAGCCGACCCACTGGATCACCCTCGGCCTCGGGCTCGTCGCCACGGTGGTCGCGGTCGAGATCACCCGGCGGCGGGTGAAGGCCAAGCTGGAGCAGGCTGAGATGGGCAAGGCGGACGGGGCCGGCGCGGGCGCATGAGAGCGGACATCGAAGACGGCACTCCGCTGGCGGGCTGGCTGCGGCCCGGGCTCACCTGTTGGCGCAGGGAGCGGGCACACCGCGCCGCGGTGCTGCACGACGGCGCCGCCTACTTCGCCGCCGCGCGCGCCGCCTTGGTGAAGGCGCAGAAGACCATCACCCTGATCGGCTGGAGCTTCGACCCGCGGGTGCGGCTGCTGCCCTCCGCGGGCGATCCCGAATCCGACCAGACGCTGGCCGACCTGCTGCGCGCCCTCAAGGCGGCCCGGCCGGAGCTGACGGTCCGCATCCTGATCTGGGACATGCCCTGGCCGATCTCGGCGGGCAACGACCACACGCCCGACAGCGTGCGGGCGAGCCTCGGCACCGGCATCGATTTCCGCATCGACAGCACGCTGCCCTACGGCGCCTGCCAGCACCAGAAGATCCTGGTGATCGACGATCGGATCGCCTTCTGCGGCGGCAGCGACTTCGAGGTGAACCGCTGGGACACGCCGGCCCACCGCGACCGCGACCCGCGCCGCCGCCTGCCGTCCGGCGAGGACTACCCGCCGCGCCACGACGTGATGATGCTCGTCGACGGCCCTGCGGCGAACGCGCTGGCCGACCTCGCCCGCGAGCGCTGGCGCCGCGCCACCGGCGAAGCCCTCTCGCCCACCCTCGACACGCCGGTCGATCCCTGGCCCGAAACCGTGACGCCGCTCCTCACCGAGGTCGAGATCGGGCTGTCGCGCACCGAGCCGGCGATGGCCGGCCGCGAGGCGGTGTCGGAGAACGCCGCGCTCTACCTCGCGACGATCCGGGCCGCGAAAGAGGTCATCTATCTGGAGAACCAGTACCTCGCCTCGCCGGTGGTGGCCGACGCCCTGCGAGCGCGGCTGGCCGAGCCGGACGGGCCGGAGATCGTGATCGTGCTGTCCGAGCGCAGCCCCAACGGCTTCGACCAGTTGACCATGAACAGCGCCCGCCGCGGCCTGATCAAGGGCCTGCGCCGGGCCGACCGACACGGTCGCCTGCGGATCGTCGCGCCGCACACGCCCAAGGGCCAGCCGATCCTGATCCATTCCAAGGTCGCGCTCATCGACCACCGCTTCCTGCGGATCGGCTCGACCAACCTCAACAACCGCTCCTTCGGCTACGACACCGAGTGCGACCTCTCGATCGAACTTCGCGCCGACGACGCAGCGGGCCGCGCGGCGCTGGACCGGGTGCTCCACGCGCTGCTGGGCCACCACGGCGGCTGCCCGTCGGACACCTTCGCGCAGGCCTATGCCGAGCGCGGCACGCTCCGCGCCGTCATCGACGATCCCGCGCTGATGCCGTCGCCGCGGCTCTGCACGCTGGTCCCCTCCCACCGCGGCCCCATCGCCCGCCTGGTCGAGGCCTTCCACCTCGGCGACCCGGCGGGCTCGGAGGACGCATGGCGCCCGTGGCGGCGCCGCAAGGTGCTGCGCCGGGCGCGTGTGGCGGTTCCGGTTGATGTGGCGGGGACCGGCGCGGCGGTCGAGGCGTAGACCCGCTCGGATTGCGGTCGGCTCCCCCCTCTCCCCGCACGTGGGGAGAGGCCTGTCTGCACCTCGTCGTGCAGACAGGAAGCGGAGGCGAAGCCGAAGCGGCGGTGAGGGGGGACTCGACGGAAGAGGCTCGTCCTGAACCGCCCCCTCACCGTCGGCTGCCGCCTTGCTTCGGCGACGACAAGGTCGCCGAAGCCCTCTCCCCGCGTGCGGGGCGAGGGGATGCACCGGCATCCGCGTTTCGTCAGCCGGAAACGACGTAGCCCGTTACGCCTCCGGCAGCCGCGCCGAGATCACCCGGTCCGTCACCGCCTCGGCCGCAACCCCGATCGCTGCACCGACCGCCACATCGACGGGGAAATGCGCGCCGCGCACGAGCTGCACCGCGATGACCCCGGCGGCGGTGGCGTAGGCCGCGCCCGCCAGTTCCGGCCGGGACCGGGCCACCGCGCGGGCGACCGCCGTGCTGAGCGCGGCATGGCCCGAGGGGAAGGACTGCCAGGGGCCGTCGTTGGGGCCCATCGGCCCGCGGACGTAGCGGCCGGTGTCCATCAGCACGTTGGGCCGGGTGCGGTGGAGGGTGCGCTTCAGGCTGGTCTTGACGAGGCTCGCCAGCGCGCCCGCGGCGAGCATCCGCACGCCGGTCTGGGCCAAGCCCCGGTCGCGGGTGACGAGGCCCCAGGCCAGCGTGCCGGCCGACATCGCCAGCAGCGCCTCCCAGCTCCCGACCTCGCCTGCCGCGATGACGGTGGGCATGACCGGATGATCCTTGCCGCCCGCGAGCGCGACCCCGGCGCGGATATCCGCGGCTTCGATCGCGCCGACGGACTCCACCGCCCGTTCGGTTGCCGTGGTGATTTGATTGCGCGCAAGCATAGCCCTCAACGCGCGAACCGCCGGATCGATGCTTAGCCGTATCGGTCGATGGTTACCGATCGAACAAGGCCTGCAACGCCGCGCGGTCCTTCGTGCCCGGCAGGGCGATCAGCGTCAGGATGCGGGCCTTGTCCGGCGTCAGGTCGCCCGCGAACACCGCGCCGGCCTTGCGCAGGGTGTTGCCGCCGCCCTTGAAGCCGTAGACCGGGAGCGCACGGCCGTCATAGACCTTGGTCGCGACGATCACCGGCACGCCCTTGGCGATCACGTCGGCGATGGCGTCGTGCATCTCGGCGTTGACGTTGCCCCAGCCATAGGCCTCGACCACGATGGCCTCGGCGCCGCTCTCGGCGGCGTGGCGCACCTGCGAGCCGTCGGCGCCAGCATACATCGACACGAGATCGACCCGCGGCATCCGCTCGGGCAGCGGCAGGATCTGGCGCCGCAGCGACTTGCGGCTGAACACGACGCGGTCCTCATCGACGTAGCCGAGGATGCCGGCATCGCCCGAATCGAAGGTCTCGACGTTGCTCGTGTGGGTCTTGCGCACCTCGCGCGCCGCGTTGATGCGGTGGTTGAGCGTCACCGTCACGCCCATCTCGGCGGCGCCCTCCGTTAGGATCTGGCGGGCGGCGTTGAGGAGGTTGCGCGGGCCGTCGGCATCGGCGTCCGAGGCGTTGCGCTGCGCGCCCACCAGCACGACGGGTTTCTGGCTCGTCAGCGTCAGGTCGAGGAAATAGGCGGTCTGGTCGAGGGTGTCGGTGCCGTGCAGGACGATGGCGCCGCGGATTTCGGGATCGGCCAGGATCGTGTCGATCCGGCGGGCGAGGGCGGGCCAGCGGTCCGGGCCCATGTAGTCGCTGGGCACGTTGCTGAACTCGGTCACCTGGATCGTGGCGATGTCCTTCAGCTTCGGCACCGCCGAGACGAGGTCCTCGCCCGAGAGGGCGGGCACCGGCGCGTGGGTCTGCGGATCGAGCTTCATCGCGATGGTGCCGCCGGTGGCGACGACCGCGATCTTCGGGGGCTCGGCAGCGGCGGGCCCGGCGCCGAGGGTGGCGGCGGCCATCAGGCCGAACGCGGTCAGGTTGCCGATGGTCTTCGTCATCGTCGGATCGCCATCTTCGCTGGTGGTCCCGTCCGGACCGTCCGACCCATTATAGCGCACCGGCCATAATCCGGGTTTCAAAAGGACAAGTCCTTTCGCGGGTCCAGGGCAGAGTCCTGGTCGGCGAAGCCAAACCTCAGGGCTTCGCCCCGAGACCCCACCAAAGGGCTCGCCCTTTGGGAACCCCTTACGGGCCCTGCGACAACCGGATTTCGGCGAGCACGGGGAGATGGTCGGAGGCGCGGCGGGGCAGGGGGCCGTCCACGACCGCGAGGCGCTCGACGGTGACGCCCGCGCCGACGAAGACCCGGTCGAGGCGCAGCAGGGGGAGGCGGCTCGGGAAGCTCGCGCGTCCCTCGATCCGGGCGGCGACGCGGCGCGCGTCGGCGAGGCGGCCGGCGAGGCGGCGATAGGCACGGGTCCAGCCCGTGGCGTTGAAGTCGCCCATGAGCACGGTCGGCGTGCGGCAGGCGGGGTCGGCGAGCCATTCGGGGCCGAGCAGCGACTCGGCTTGAGCGATGCGCTCGGCGCCGAACAGGCCGAGATGGGTGTTGAGCACCTGAAGCCGTACGGCGCCGATCTCGACCTCGACCCAGAGCGCGCCGCGGGGCTCGAGCTTGGGCCGCCGGATCAGGCCGGGCAGGAGGCCGGCGCGCCGCAGCCGCGAGGGCAGGCGGGTGAGGATCGCGTCGCCGTAGCGCTCCTCTTCGATGTGCAGCGCCGGGTGGAAATGCGGGGTCATGCCGAGCAAGCGGGCGATCTCGTCGGCCTGATCGAGACCGTCGGTGCGGGCGCGCCCGACATCGACCTCCTGCAACGCGACGATGTCGGCCCCGGTCGCGGCGATCACCGCGGCCACCCGCTCCGGCGCCACCCGGCCGTCGGTGCCGCGGCAATGGCGGATGTTGTAGGTGAGCAGGCGGACCCGACCGGCCTCGGATCCGGGCGCGACGGCGCCGCCTCCCCCTGCGATTGCCCCCTGGTCCACGCTTCCTCCCCGCCGGCTCCGGCAACCGAACGCCGCGCGGCGCGAACCGATCCCGGACGCCGCCCCTCGCGTCGCCCTCGCACCGCACCATATCGGAACGGGACGGGATCGCGCGGCACCGCCGCGACTTGTTGGGACGGGACGACCGGAGATGACGCGGGAATGAGGACCGAGGACGCCAGCGCCCGCTATGCCGATCTCGACGCCTGGGGCGGCGGCGACATCCTGCAGGCGTTGTGGGAGGGGCAGCTCGCCGCCGTGGCAGCCGTGGGGCCGGCTTTACCGGCGATCCAGGCGGCGGCGATGGCCGCGGAAAAGGGTCTGAGAGTCGGGGGGCGGCTCGCCTATGTCGGGGCGGGCACCTCCGCTCGCATCGGCGTGCAGGACGGGGCCGAGCTGCCGCCGACCTTCGACTGGCCGGGCGAGCGGCTGGCCTTCGCCATCGCGGGCGGCGAGGGCGCGCTGCTGCGGGCGGTGGAGGATGCCGAAGATTCGGGCGCGGACGGCGCTGCCTGGGTGACCGGCAGCGAAATCGGCCCCGGCGACGTGGTGGTGGGGTTGGCGGCGAGCGGCACCACGCCGTTCACGCTGGCGGTGCTGCGCGACTCCCGCGCCCGCGGGGCGGTCACGGTCGGCATCGCCAACAATCCCGGCACGCCGATCCTGGAGACGGCCGAATACGGCATCCTGGCCGCCACGGGCGCCGAGGTGCTGGCGGGCTCGACCCGGCTGAAGGCCGGCACGGCGCAGAAGGTGATCCTCAACCTGTTCTCGACGCTGCTGATGATCCGGCTCGGCCGGGTCTATCGCGGGCGCATGGTGGCGATGCGCCCGACCAACCGGAAGCTGCGCGCCCGCGGCGTCGCCATGGTGGCCGAACTCGCCGGCTGCGACGCGGGCGTCGCCGAGCGCGCGGCGGCGGAAGCCGGGGGCGACGTGAAGCTCGGTGTCCTGATCGCGGGCGGGGCCAGCCGCGAGCGGGCGGAAGCCTTGCTCGCCCGCCACGACGGCAACCTGCGCCGGGCGCTCACCGAGGGGGACGAAAGATGAGCGCGACCTTCATGGCGCGGGAGATCGCCGAGATCCCGCAGGCCGCCGAGCGGCTCATCGCGGCGGACGAGGCGGCGCGGATCGCGCAGGCCCTGAGTCCCAAAAAAATTCCGTTCGTCGTCGTGTGCGGGCGGGGCAGCTCGGGCCATGCCGGCGTGGCGCTCCGCTACCTGATCGAGACCCGGCTCGGCCTGCCGGTCTCGGCCTCGGCGCCGTCCGTCGTGACCGGCTATGCCCGGCCGCCGCGGGTCGAGGGCGCGCTGTTCGTCGTCGTCTCGCAATCCGGCCGCTCGCCCGATCTGGTCGCCGCCACCGAGGCCGCCTGCGCGGGCGGCGCGCTGACGCTGGCGCTCGTCAACGATCCCGACTCGCCGGCCGCGAAGGCGAGCGACCTCGTCCTGCCGATCCTGGCCGGCCCCGAGCGGGCGGTGGCCGCGACCAAGACGGTGACCAACTCGATGATCGCGGGCGCCGCGCTGGTGGCCGCCTGGGCGGGCGACCAAGAGCTTGCCGATGGGCTCGCAGCCCTACCCGGACGCTTGAACGACGCGCTCGCCCTCGACTGGTCGGCCTGGGGCGCCGACCTCGACGGCGCGCCCGCCGCCTTCGTGACGGGGCGCGGGCACGGGCTCGGCACCGTGCGCGAGATCGCCCTGAAGCTCGCCGAGACCCTGCGGCTGCCCGCACTCGGCTACTCGGCGGCCGAGTTGCGCCACGGGCCGCGGGCCTCCGTCTCGGCCGGCACGCCGGTGCTCGCCTTGCGCCAGGCCGATGCGGTCGCCGACGGCATCGACGACCTCGTGCGGGATCTCCGCCGGGACGGCACGCGGGTGCAGGCCTGCGGTGGGCCGGTGGGCACATTACCCTGGCTCGGCGACGGGCACCCGGCCTGCGACCCCATCGCCATGCTGGTGCCGGCCTACCGCGCCATCGAGGCGGAATCCCGCCGCCGCGGCCTCGACCCGGACGCGCCCGCGGGGCTGACCAAGGTCACGGAGACCCTGTGACGCCGCCGGACCACGCCATCGCCGCCGAGCGCGTCTTCGACGGCGAAGTCTTTTTAGACGACCGCGCGGTGCTGCTGCGCGGCGAAAGGATCATCGACGTCACCACCACCCCGCCGCCGGGCGTGTCCGTGACGCGCCTGCCGCCCGGTGCGATCCTGGCGCCGGGCTTCATCGACGCGCAGGTCAACGGCGGCGGCGGGGTGCTGCTCAACGACGATGGCAGCGTGGAGGGCCTCCGGCGGATCGCCGCGGCGCACCGCCTTGGCGGCACCACCGGGCTCCTGGCGACGCTGATCACCGACACGCGCCCGACCATCGCCCGCGCCATCGAGGGCGTGGCGGCGGCGATCCAGGCGGGCGTGCCCGGCCTGCTCGGCATCCATCTCGAAGGGCCTTTCCTGAGCCCGAAGCGCATCGGCATCCACGACCCCGCCCGGCTTGCCCGCTTCGGCGAAGGCGACGCCGCGCTACTCACGGCGCTGGGGCCGCGCGGGATCACCCTGGTGACGCTCGCCCCCGAAGAGGTGCCGCCCGGCGCGGTGGCCGACCTCGTCGCCCGCGGCGCCCGCGTCTGCGCCGGCCACACCGCCGACGACGGCGCGGCGATCCGGCGGGTGTTGGGGGAGGGGCTCACAGGCTTCACCCACCTGTTCAACGCCATGTCGCAGATCGGCCCGCGCGAGCCCGGCGCCGTCGGCGTCGCGCTGGCGGAGGAGGGCGCCTTCGCTGGCATCATCGCCGACGGCCACCATGTCGGCGATCTCCAGCTTCGCCTCGCGCTACGCCTCAAGGGCGCTGACCGCCTGATGCTGGTCTCCGACGCGATGCCGCCGGTCGGCGACGTGTCCGATGGCTTCACCCTGTTCGGCCGCCGCATCCGCCGCGACGGCAACCGCCTCACCGGCGAGGACGGCACGCTGGCGGGCGCCGCCATCACCATGGCCGAGGCGGTGCGCCACATGAGCGGGCGCGGCGGCGCGAGCTTGGGCGAGGCGCTGGCGATGGCCGCGCTCACCCCCGCCCGCTTCCTCGGCCTCGATCACCGCCTCGGCCGGATCGCGCCGGGTTTTTCCGCCGACCTCGTCGCCCTCGGGCCGGGCGTGTCCGTTACCGAGACTTGGATCGGCGGCGTGCCGACCCGCCCCGGGGACGGAACATGACGGGCATGCGGCCCCGGCCGGGCGGGCCGTTACCGATCGTTCATGCGTATTTGTGCGCGATGTCGTCGCGGATGAAGATCACGTCGGCCCAGCGAAGATACGGGATGTTCGACGACGCCTGATTCTTGATCGCCAGGATGTGATAGCCGAGCGGATTCAGGAATCCCTCGAACGACCTGAGATGGATGTGGTCCTTATTGTCCTGCGCGATGCCGGCCTCGACCTGAACGAAGTCGATCGCGCGACTGGTCAGCATCCCGCCGAACCCGACCAGCGCCTGCAGATCGTGACCCTCGACATCGATCTTGAGGTAATCGATATGCGAGATGCCCTTCGATTCGCAGTAGCTGTCGCCGCGCACGACGTTGACGTCGATGGAATCCGCATTGGCCGACTGGATGATCTTGTTGACGGTGACGCCCTTGCCGGGGAGGTTCGTCATCGCTGCCTGCTTGTTGTCGGCGCCGAGGGCCAGGTTCACGAACTCCGCGCGCTCAAGGCGGCTCGGGTCCGTCACTCGGGCCACGTTCTCCTGGAGCGTGCTGAAGACGTGCGGGATCGGCTCGAACGCCCAGACCCTTGCGTCTCGGTAGGCGTTCAGGAAGCTGATCGTCACCCACCCGATATTGGCGCCGACATCGAACACGGTCTTGATCTCGGCCTTCGGAAGTTTTTCCTTGATGAACTCAGCGACGTTGTCGTCGAGATCGCTCTTATGGAGTTGTGCCATGGCCCTATCCTTTGTCGGCTGTGCTTTTGTTCGATTCTGCAGATTTCATCCGGAGATGCCCCCGGCCCGACGCGGTCGAGCCGGCACTTCCCCGTCCTTACCTCGCCGCGCAACCCGTCGGCGAACCCTCAATCGTAACGCAGGTAATCGCCGACCAAGCGCCTGAAGTGATCGATATCGATCCTCACATTATCCGCCTGTGGGTGATCGCGTTTGGCGGACTTGACGATGCTGTCGCAGATGTAAGTTCCGTAAGTCATTTTGCCGGCCGTCGCCAGGATCCAGAAGCTCGGCATCGAGTAGGTGGACGGGATGATTTCCAACACCCGCGCATCCGGCTTGCAGAACAGGACGTTGGTCAAGCCGGCACCGTGCAGCGATACCACGACACGGGCATGGTGGAAAATCGAGGCCTGCTCGATGGGCGTGTAGTCCGAGGCGGCGAAGCATTGGAAGCCGATCGACTTGAGATAAGTCTCCAGCGCGTCCTCGTTCACCACGGTCCGGTCGGGCGCATCCTTGCGCGAGAGGTAGATTCTCGGCCCGAGATCGACCGAGGCGCGCGGCAGGACGTTCTCGCGCAGGAACTCCATCGCCCACGGCGCGCCCTTGTAGGCCGGATGCCAGATCTGCGTCAGCCCCGACGGCATGTAGATGGTCCGGGCGCGCAGGGCGCCCCAATTCGGCAGGCTGAGGCAGCGCTCGGCGCCGATGCCGAACGCTTCCAACAGGTTGGTCTGCCATTTACTCTTCAAGGGCAGCGTCAGTACGAAGATGTCGGGATTGTCCCGGATCGCCTTCAGCCGCGGAAGCCAATCGCAGAGCCAGTGGCAGAAATTCAGTCCGCCGATGTCGTCCATCATGACGAACACGTCGCCGTCAATCTGCCGGGCGTTGGCGAAGTCGATCGCCTGCCCGTTATCGACGTAGCCGTGCAGGAGACTGTAATAGGAGCTGTAGTTCGGCTCAATGTTCAGATCGGCATCGAACAGTGTCGGCGCGTCGTAGACCATCCCGACGAAGCCGTTCTCGACCTTCGCGACCGTGTAGGGCTCCGCCACCGTCGTCATCGGCAGGCTGAGGTTCGTCTTCGGGAAATGCTCCGGCACGCCGTTGAAGAAGATCGGCGGGCACATCAACAGCACCGGTGCGTCGGCCACAGGAATGATGTCCTGTGCCGTAAAGTAGGTCGCGTTGGAGGTCTTGGCCTCCTGACCGATCAGGTGATCGTAGAATGTCCTGATCTCGTTCGGGTGGTGGATGTGCCGTTCGGGCGCAAGATGCCCGACCAATTCGCGCAGGGCATCGACTTTCGATTGGTTCTTGCGGAGGTTGAAGCTGTGCCGCCGTTCCGGCTCCGGCAACGCAATTTTTTCGGGTGTCGCGCGCTCGACCGGACGTAGGCGCTCAAGCTCACCTTTGACAGTCGCCGTGCAGAAATCGACTAGGCGGGGGATGTCCGAGAACACGTAGTTGCTGAAATACGGCATGTGATTGCGGTTGTTCGTCGGATCCTCGGCATCGGCGACGTCTTCGAGCGCGACGTAAGAGGGCCGGATCGAATTCTCGGATTGCTTCTGGACCCACCCGGCCGGGAGACTCTCCAGAATGCTTCTGTTGGCGTGGACGATACCGGAAACGTTGAACAGCCACCCGAACTTGTGTTGCTGCGTTCCGTGGTGAGAGATGTAGAAATGGCAGCGAGAGCCGTTCGCGATGCTCTGCGCCAGCGTACACGCGGTCCCGTCGAACACCCGGCCGGCGAGTTCCTCGGGCAGCGAGGCGACCAGAGAAGCGGCCCGGTCCGATACCCGGCGAGAGATGGCGACGTGCCGATCCATGGCCGCGGGCACGATGCCGCCCGTGTCCGTCGGCACGGAATAGCCGTCGAGATAGATATCGATCTTGTCCGACAGCGCGCACAATTCGACAATGATCGCGCGGAACGCCTCGTCTTCGTTGAGCGCGCGCCGGTAGAGCGAGCGCAGCGTGATGACGACGCGGTATCGGTCGTCGGCAGCGAAGAACGAATCCAGCGGATGCTGTTCGAGGCAAGCCGCGGCGACGATTTCCTTCGCCTCGTCGGACAGCAATTCCGAACCCGCAGCGTAGAGCAGGGAATTGTATTTTACGCCGTATTGGATCGTACTCTTCTGTGCGTTCGCGAATTTTTCCGCAAGGTTCGTCCGCCTCAGTAGCTCCGGCAGCGCGGCAACCGTCCCCGGCAGGGCCATGACCGTGGTCTTGTGGAACTTTCTGTCATCGAGCGTCAGCAGCCCCGAGAACTCGTTCCAGAATTCGTGGGCGAAATTCTCGTGGCCGTAAATGTAGACGAACGGTGCGAGCGGCTCGCTCGACGCCCTGTCGGAGTTAATTTCCGCAACGCGGCCCTCGAAATACGACAGGCCGGCACAACTCGGATCGTAATACAGCGTATCGGATTCGACGACATACGCCCCCTGGATGGCGTAGCCGGATGCGATCGGCGTCGAGATCAGCCAGATCGTGCCGCCCAGCTTCGAGACGAACTCGTAGGAAAACGACTTCGGCAGATGCATGATCGAGCGCTTGGCGCGCGCCTCGATGTTCAGCACCGGGTGCGGCATCGCCCAGCCGATTTCCTCGTTGCGCCGGCTTTGATACTTTCTCAGCCTCCGCTCATGCGTATACACGTTGACGCTCTTGAAGATGCGCGCCACGTTCTTGACGATCGCGTCGGCCTGATGGGCTGAAGCTTTAATATCGATTGTCGTCAGCATCGAATTGTCCGTAAGTTATACGAAGCGCGGCGGGATCGGGGCCATGCGGCTTGGCCGTCGCGCGCCCGGCATTCCGTCGTCGGCGTCCCTGCATCGCGCATGTGGGCTCCCGGCATCGGCGAAGATCAGGGCAGGTTCCGGGGCGAGGGCCGATGCGGGGCCGCGGCGCGACGCGCCTGCGGGCTCGTCGCGAACACGCCGAGCGTCGTCGATGGCGCTGCCGGCCCAGGCTCGGCCCGACGCCGCACGAACTCGGCTTCGTTCATCCCATCGCTCCGCATTTCCGACCGGGACGGTTGCTGTCGCCGCGCCGACCTATCATCCTCCGGGGCCGGGACCTAGCAGGCTGCTGCAGAAGTCCTGATTTGATCGTGGCAGAGATGATTTTTGTCGTTGGAGCGGGTTCGCCTGACCGGCGAAGGCCAACGTCGCCCCCCGGCTGTCGCGCCGGGGTGCGGTGTCGCTCGGTCAGGCGGCCGGCGGTGCGAGCAGTCTGGGCAAGCGCGCGAGGTTGTCGGCGGCGACCGCGACGGTGAACAGCGCCTCGACCTTCGACCGTCCCCTCAGCTTGACCTTCCTCAGCCCGGCCTGTGCCTTGATCCAGCCGAAGGCCTCCCTCATCCTGAGCCTGTCGAAGGACGATCCGCTTGCGGCAGCGCAGGCTGACCGCGTAACCGGCGTGACGCGTGGTGCGCCCGTCGATGGCGGTCTTTCGCACCTTGCTGGTCTTCGACACCGCTCCGTTGATGGCGATGTGCGGCGTCACCTGCCGCGCCCACAGGTCGCCGACGAAGGCCTCCACGTCGAACAGTTTGTCCGCGCCCAGCGTGATGCGGTGCCGGCGGGGACGGCGGTCGAGCATGAGCCGTGCCGCCTCGCGCTCGGCCGTGCCGGTGGCATGGGTGAGGCTGGCGTCCACCACGAGGTCGTTGCGGTTCTCCATCAGCGCGTGGCCGAGGTAGCACAGCCGGCTCTCCTGGCCGTCTGCCTTGCGGTAGAGCCGGGCGTCCGGATCCGTGGTCGAGGCATGGGTCGCGTTCGAACGCTTCTCCTTGCGGAAGTCGCGCTCGCCGTTGCGGCCCGGCCCCGGCGGCTCGCCCGAGCCGTCCTTCGGCCGGAAGCTCTTCATCGAAGCCCAGGCGTCGATCGTCTTGCCGTCGACCGAGAAGGGGTCGCTCGACAACAGCCGCTTGACCGGCTTGAGCGCCAGCAGCCCTGACAGGAAGGCACGCGCCACCTCCATTTCCAGCAGGCGGTCGCAGTTGTGGGTGAACCCCGTCGGGTGCCAGACCGGCGCATCGATCTCCAGCCCGACGTCCTTCGACAAGCTCAGGATGAGGCGAGCGGAACAACAGGTTATAATCGACTGCTCCATCAGCATCCGCTTGGAGCGCACCGAGAAGAACGCCTGCAGCAGCCTGGCCCGCAGCAGCATCTCCGGCGGGATCGAGGGACGACCCATCCCCGAGTACAGGCTCTCGAAGCGCTCGCTCAGCCCCACCAGAACCTCGTCGGCCAGGGCCCGGATAGCCCGAAGCGGATGATCGGCCGGCACCCGCTCCTCCAGGCGCACGTAGCTGAGCAGGTTGGCCGAAGCCGCCTCACGCCCACGCATCCCGACACCCCGCCGCTCGCTCTAGAGCGTGTTATGCACTTGTCATGATCTTTTCTGGTTGTTTGAGCATGAGGCAGACGAAGGCGACCATGTGAAGGCCTGCCAAAGTGCTGGCGTATCGTTCGTAATCCTTGACCAGCCGTCGGCAGCGGGTGGCCCAGGCAAACGAGAGCGGGTGGCCCAGGCAAACGAGGGAAGGCGCGCGCCG
>NZ_LMQV01000006.1 GCF_001425465.1 Methylobacterium sp. Leaf456 | reverse complement strand
GCGAGGATCCCATCCTCAGGCTGTCCGCCGTGGCCGCCTGATCATCCTCGGACCCTCCCGAGGACCGGGGCTCCTACACCACGTCACGGGACACGACCACGAGAGGTCAATTCTCGGAGTTGGACCGGTCACTACGACGCCATCGTGCCGACGGTCGCGATCCATCTGGGCTTGCAGGTCGAGGATATCGGCGGAACGGGGCGCTGTTGCCCGGAACTGCGTCGCGGGAAAAATGATAACAATAATATCGGCAGACCAAAACGGAACCGCGGATCTTTCATTTCTCGACCGGTCCGGGCACGGTATTTCTACGAAAGCCCGCAGGGTTTCGAGCAGAAGGATCTGTTGAACCATCCCGTCAAGGCCGATGTCGCGCCGTGGGAGATTGAGCGATCACCGCCGACCCGTTTGCCCAGACCTTGACGGCCGCTGCAGAGCGGGGCCGGCCTCCTATCGTGGTCCGCTGGCCCATCGACTTGCCGGTCGCGCACAATTGAGGCGACAAGCTCAACGCCCCGCTCGTGACGATGCTGGCGGAGCGGCCGGCGATCAACAGCCTGCATCCCGACGCGGCCGGGCTTGCCCCGATCCACTACGTCGTCGGCAGCGGCATTCGCACCGCCACCGCCGAGGCCGTCGTCTGGGGAAGCGGCTTCATTGGAAGCAACGATGCGTTGCGCATGCCCGTCGAGCAGATCCTTGCCGTGCGCGGACCGTTGACGGCCCGGCGGGTCGTCGAGGCGGGTGGCGCGCTTGGTCTCCCGATGGGCGATCCGGCCCTGCTGCTGCCGCTGTTCTACGACCCCGATATCGCGCCGCGTTACGACATCGGCCTCATCCAGCACTTTCGCGAGGCCGGACCGAACCGCTGCCGCGCCTGCCGTCCGGCCTCAGCGTGCGCCTGATCGACATCACCGGAGGCGTCAGGGCGGTGATCGACGCTGTGCTCTCCTGCCGCCGGATTCTGTCCAGCTCCCTGCACGGGCTCATCCTCGCCCACGCCTACGGCATCCCGGCGACATGGCTGAAGATCAGCGATCGCCCCCTGGGCGACGATTTCAAGTTCCGCGATTACTGGGCCTCGATCGGACGCGACGACGTGTCTCCGGTCGAGGCAAGGGGCGGCGCCCTGATCGATCCGGAGGCGGGCGTCTCAACGCCGGGCGAGGCGAGGGTCGATCTGTTCGCCCTCCTGGCGGCCTGTCCGTTCCTCGACGAGCCGCGCCGTCGGGATCTGATCGCGGTGGCGAAGGCGCGCACCGGTGACCGCACCGTCCTGGGCTGGCATGCCGGCCTACGCGCGGCCCGTCCCGGCGCGGCGCCGCCGCAGACCCGCTGCGGCGGCTGAGCCGACGGGGTGCAGCGGGGCGAATAGCCCGTCCGGTCAGCTCGTCTCCACGGGCGGCCCACCGTCGCGGCCGTTCGAGCGATACAGCCGGAATTCGTTCGCCTTGAGCAGGTCGATGACGCCACGGGCGTCACCGAGGCAGGCGGCCACGGTCAGGTGCCGCAGAGCGAGGGCGGGTCCGGGGTCGCGCGTGATCGTCGGATCGTCCTCCGCGGGCCGGCCGGTTCGATGGTGGAGCCACTCCCTGAACGTCGCCTCGTCGCGTTCGGACAGGGTTCCGGCTCGACGCAGGGCGTGGACGGCCAGCGTGAAGCGCCGCAGCCTTTCCGTGTCGGCAGGGGCAGGATCCGGCCCTGGGTCCGTCGGCGCCCGCGCATCGACGAACCAAGTCTTGAGGAGGGCTGCGACGCGTTCCGCCTCCGGCGCAGCGCCCGCGAGCGTCAAGCCGGAGACGGCGTCGAGGACTTTGCGCGCACCGGCCGGGTCGTCGTCACGGTGCTCCGATGCCTCGGCGCCGTCCTCGCGCCGGCCCGGACCCTCGAGCCCTTCATGAGCCGACGGCTGAAGTCCGGCCTCCCAGTCTTCGCGCAGCAGGCGCTCATCCAGGCCGTCGATCATCGACAGGATGGCGGCGTGCCGCGCGAGATAGCGCGCCAGCATCGCCTCCGCCGTCGCGCCTTCCTGTTCGGGGTGCCCGGAGAACAGACGTGCGACCCAGCCGGCCGGGGCGAAGCGACCGGCATCCGGTGACGGATCGGGCCGTTTCGGCTCCAAGGGATCGCCCTTCCAGAAGTCCCATACGCCAGGCACGCCGAGCCGCATCAGAAGCTCGACCTTCGGCCGCTTCCCGTAGCGGAAACGTTCGTCGAAGGCCTCACGCGCATCGGACCGGAAGAGCACCTGCGGCTCATGCGTCACCGGGAACGCGAGGTCGGGATCGAGAAGCGCGGCGTTGTCGATGACGCGCGCCATCGGCACGATGAAATAGGAAAGGTCCGGCTGCGCCAGGACATCCTCTCGGAGCTGGTTCCAAGCGGAGGCGGTGAAGAAGCAGTTCCCGTCGAAGGGGAGCACCCAACGTGCCAGGGAACGCCCGAGGGTGAGCGCGTGGTTGCGCGCACCGTTGTTGTTCATGACGTAGTGGTTCTTGAACTCGTAGGTCTTCTCGTAGATGCGTTGACGCTCGCCCTCGGGCAGCGCGTCCCAAGCCGGTCCGCTGAGGTATCCCGTCCTGGACGTGTGCGCGAAGCTCCAGCCGACACGGCGATAGGCGTCGGCGTCGAACGGAATGCGGTCGTAGCGCCGTCCATGCCGTTCGAGCAGGCCGATTAATTCGGCTTCGACGCGCGGGCATACGATGCGGTTGAGGATCCAGACCTTGGTGCAGCCGGCGAGCGACGGCTCGTTCTCCAGGGTGAAGCGCAGATTTCGGACCGTCTGCCCGCTCTCGTGGCGGGGTGGGAGATCGTTGCCGAGGATGCGTAGCAGGACGAAATCGTTCGGTACGGTCACGTGATGGCCTTCCAATGTGTGCGACACCGCGTGGATCGCCCCTCAATCTGTTTCACCGGCTCGACGCGTACCTTGTCCCGATGCCCGTCTTGCTGCGGCGCCGATATCGTACGGGCATGTTGGCGCGGCCCGGTTCGGAGGGCCGATCCGGGAGGGCCGTTCCCCGTCATGCATCGCGCGCGGCTCCGACGGGTCGAACGCGGCCGGATGTCGGTGCGGCAGCCCTTTCAGCCGCGACACCTCGGAGAACTGGAAATCTTGTCTGGAGGTAGATTAGGCCGCTGAGCAAGTCGTCGGCATCTTCGCGTACGGCGGCCACTGCAGCGAGCTTCACGAGAATTATCTTTGTCACAGCTCATCTACACAACGAGACATAAGCCGTAGCGACGGCCCCGATACCGGCCTTTGCGACCGAACGCTGATAATCGAGCGCACACAAACATGCCACAAAAATGAATGAACGCTTCCTTCTCGAGCCGTGCCCGACCTGCTTGCTTCAGGCTAGGCGCCGTTCCAGCTCCGCATGAGGCCCCCGGTGTGATCGAGCTCGCCCGAATCGAAATGCATGTGGCTCACAGCTGCAACCTGGCGTGTGAGAGTTGCTCACATTTCTCCAATCAGGGCCATAAGGGTCTCACCGGCCTCGAAGAGGCCGAGCGATGGATGGCTGGCTGGGCACCGCGGATCGCGTTGAACGAGTTCTCGCTGATGGGCGGGGAGCCCGCCATTCATCCGAATTTCCCCCGCTTCCTTCCGCTCGTTCGGCGGCACTGGCCGGACGCTCGCATTCGGCTGGTCAGCAACGGCTTCCTCCTGGCTCGGCACCCCGACTTGCCCCGCATCATGGCAGAGTTGGGAAATGTACGCCTCTACATCTCGATCCATCACGATTCGCCCGCCTATACGGAGCGTCTTCGCCCGACGATGGAGATGCTCGATGAATGGCGAGCCAGATACGACATCTGGATCGATACGTATGCATCCGCGAAAAAATGGACGCGCCGCTATCGGGGCGAAGGCTCGACCATGCGGCCATACACGGACGGGCTCCCGGATCAGAGCTGGGCGAAATGTCCGGCTCGCTTCTGCATGCAGCTCTTCGAGGGAGCGCTCTGGAAATGCCCTCCTCTGGCGTACCTGCGGATGCAGCACGAGAAGTATCGACTCGACGAGATCTGGGCGCCTTATCTCGCCTACGAGGCCCTTCAGCCGGACTGTTCCGACGCGGAGTTGCGAGCGTTCCTCGCACGCAAGGCCGAGAAGGTCTGCGGGATGTGCCCGGCCGAACCCGAGCGCTTCGACTTGCCGATGCCGATCCATTCCGAGCGGCGGCGTGAAGCACATTGACCCAATCTGCGGCGCGCACGGAGGGTGGGACAGGTTTGTTCCGGGCAGCCCAAGCTGGAGCGGCAGAAGCGCGGTTGGGTGACGACGTTCGAAATGCGCACCCCGCGCGATACGACGCGGATGGAGGAGCGGTCGGTTGCGCGGGCGTGAGGAACGATCCATAGGACCGCCCCTCACGGCGCGTCATGCGATCAGGAAGTCGGCGTGAGTCAGCGCCACCTTCGTGTCGATGGTCGCGAACTGCACCGCCACCTTCGAGCCGCTGCCATCGGCGTCGTAGGACAGGGCACCCGTGGTCTTGTTGTAGAGGATGCGGTCGTCCGCATCGACCTTGGCACCGGCCACGCTCAGGTCCTTGAACGCCAAGGCTGCAAGCGTCCCGGCCGAGAGGGCGGCGAAGATGCCCTTCGACAGTTGGATCGTGTCGTCCGCGGCCGAGAAGTCGGTGATGCGATCGACGTTGCCCGCACCCAGCGCCGTCGAGAACACGAAGGTGTCGGCGCCTCGGCCGCCGGTCAGCACGTCGTGGCCGAGCTTGCCGTCGAGGACGTTGGCCCCGGCATTGCCGGTGATCGTGTTGGCGAACTCGTTGCCCGTGAGCTTGAGGGCCGCGGTGCCGGTGGCGCCGGTGGTGGCCAGGGACTCGATCTCCTGGGCCGCCGCCAGCGTGTAGGAGACGCTCGCGACGACCTTGTCGGCACCGCCGCCCTTCGCCTCGACGATGCGGTCGCCCGCATTGTCGATCACGTAGGTATCGTTGCCCGCCCCACCGATCAGCGTGTCGGCCCCGGCTGCACCGTTGAGGACGTTGGCTCCGGCATTGCCGGTGATCGTGTTGGCGAGGGCATTGCCGGTGCCGTTGACGGCAGCGGTGCCGATCAGGGTCAGGTTCTCGACATTGGCTGCCAACGTGAAGCTGACGGAGGAGCGGACGGTGTCGATGCCGGCATTGGCCGCCTCGACGACCCGGTCGCCGACATTGTCGATGATGTAAGTGTCGTTACCCGCACCGCCGTAGAGCCAGTCCGAGCCACCCCATCCGTCGAGGTAATCATCGTAGATTGAGCCGGTGATTCGATCGTTTCCCTTGAAGACGTCTCGGTTGACCGCCTGCGGGTCGCTCATCGCGATATAGGCGGCAGCCTGTTGCATCGTAATGCTGATGCCGGCGATCAAACCGAATGGGTCACCATTCACCGAGCGCAGGCCGTAAGTCGTAGTACCGGCAATGGGGGCCCCCGTCGAAGGATCGTACGCGAAGTCGTGTCCTTCAAATTCTGTAATATTTCCACTGCCGTAGGCTACCTTGAATGATGTCGCCGTTTGTGCATAGAAAATTGCCGGCCCTCTTGCAAAATTGTAAAGGTCCAGAGCCCGAGCATCCCCTTTTCCGTAGCAAACGAAGTCAACCATTGCACCGCCCCATAGTTGTATCGCATATGCATTTCTGCATCTAATTTGCGACTTGCGATAAGAGGGTTTTGAGCTCAAAAATTAACGAACGCAAGCGTTATGTATATACAATTGAAGGTCGGTTGCCGAAATACCACGCCGTCATCCCGATTTAACGACTATAATGTCGGGAGCACTCAAATTATCCGAATCGCCTGATATGAGTATTTTGTGGGCCGTTTATATTGGAATATCATCCTGATTGATTTGCAAAATGATGTTGAGTGACGCGAGAGCTGGTGAATAAGCGGCCAAAGCCCGCCCGAACTTCCACGCCGCGAGCGCGAATGCCCCGCCGAGCATCAGCGACGCCGGCAACGGATGCCACCACCGAAATGACCCCGAGCGGTACCGCGGGCGCTCCGGGTGCGAGCGATCGACCTCGGCGAGAGAGCGCTCGAAGACGTGGCCGGGCGGCTGTCTTCTAGAGCATCGTCTGGAAAGGCGGTTTCCGGCTCTCCGAAAAAAGACGATGCGGCACAAAGAGATAGAGCATCGTCAAAGGCCCATCAGCACGCTGGCCGAGAGAAGCCTCGGCCGCGTCGGCCATGGGCTTACCCGATGGGCGCGGCGTCTCGGCCGGGTTCGACGAGGCCGACGAAGGCAGGCCGTTGACCCGGCCCGGTGCCGCACCGGCCTGGGGCGTCGTGGGACCGGACGTGTCCTGTCTCCCTTGGGGCGCGGTCGCATCGGCCTTCATCCGGGACCGCGGCGGACTCGCCGCCGCATCCCCCGCCTCGGGACGCCCCTGGCTCTCCGGCGGGGCGAAAGCATCCCATCCGACCGCAGCCGGGCGATCCGGCTGCGACGCGCGTGCGACCGGCGCCTCCGCCCTCGGAGCCGGCGCGTCACCGGAGACCGGCCTGCGGCGGCGACAACGCCGTCGGCGGCCCTCGGCCGTCGGGTGCAGACGATCGCGGTTCGAACAGGATGTCACGGCTCGCGAGGATGCCGCCGGCCAGGAGCAGCAGGCCCGCGAGCCCGGCCGCGAGGGCGAGCCGCCCGCGACCCGGCGTCCGGATGGGGGCAGAAGGGGATGAGGGAGAGAGGGCAGGCGACGGGGCGGGAGGCGGCGCCTCGATCTCCGCCGCCGCGCCCCCGTGCGGGCGCCGGCCGAACAAGACCGCGACGAGACCAAGGCCGACGAGCGCCGCAAGCAGCGCCGTGACGAGGATGCGACGCGGGCCGGTCGTCATGCCATGACGCTCTCCCTGTGGAGGTGGAAGAGAGCGGTCGTCCCTCGCAAATGGCGCGGCCGCCGCTTTTTCCGCGCGGCGGCCTGCTTTGGTCAGGCGAAGCGGCGGCCGTCGGTCGCGTAGCGGTCGATGGCCGAGGGCAGCTCGCGCGACAGGCGTGCGACGATCTCCGAGCGGCTGAGGCCGGTCTGCTGCGCGAGGTGGTCGAGGGTCGCCGGACCGACGGCGCGCTCGAGGTCGGCCTCGGCCATGGCCCGGTTGGTGCCCTGGTTGACCCAGGAATTCGCCGTCTCGCCGTGGCCGCCCTTGGTGAAGTGCTCGACGAGTTCGGCCAGCCCGCTGGCGATCAGGCCGCCGACGCCGCCCGTGCCGACGCCGCCGAGCACGCGCTCGAGGTTCGACGGGATCGCCGAGCCGGTCGCGGGAGCGGCGGGAGCGGCGGTGTGGGTCGTCGGCGGCAGGCCCGTGCCGCGGGCGTCGCGCGCGGAGGGGCCGAGCCATTCGGCGATCTTGTCCCGGTTCTGGTAGCCCGCCACCGCGAGCAGACCGAGGAGGGCCGTCATCGAGGGATATCCCTTGCTCATGTCGCGTCCTTGTCCGTGGTCGATCGGCGGGAAGCCGCCGAGAGGGGAGGGGAGGGGAGGGGAGAGGCGGCCGGGCCGCCGCGAGCTGAGATTCCGGTCAGTAGCCCCGGCGCGGAGGCGTCGTGCTCCGGCCGGTGAGGCGGCGCGTCACGAAGGCGATCACCCTCGGCAGCACGAAGACGGTGAGAAGCTTACGGATCATCGGGAATCTCCGGGGTTCGGGGGAAGGAAGGGGGTTTCAGTCGCGACCGGCGCTGACGAGCAGGCCGATCCCGAAGCCGACGGCGCCGGCGATCAGGAGGGAGGCGAGGGGATAGGCGGCGACCCGGCCGCTCATGCCGCCCTCGCTCCGGCGCAAGGCGCGGGCGCCACGGTCGTAGGCATCCTCGGCCAAGTCCGAGGCGTCGTCGGCCGCACGGCGCACGGAGCGGCGTGCGCGCTCGACCGGCCTGTCGAACACGTCCTCGGCGGCACCCTGGGCGCGGCGGGCGCGGTCCTCGACGTCGTCGGAGCCGGCGATCCCGCCCACGGCCTCGCGAATCCGTCCGCCGAGGTCGCGGGCGGTGTCGGCGACGGGTTCGGCCGCGTCGCGCACGGTGTCCTTGGCCTGCCCGTAGAGGCTCTCGGCCTTGCCGCCGACCTCGCGGGCGCGGCCCTCGACCGCTTCACGCTTCGATCCGGTGAGGTCTCCCACCGTGCCCTGGAGCGTGCCGCCGAGTTCCCTGGCGGCGCCGGTGATCCGGTTCGTATCGACCATGTGTTGTCCTCGTGTGGCGAATGGGGTGTGGGACGAGTGTCGTCCCTCGACGTCGCGTCAGTCCCGCGCCGGGCCGTCGCGCCGTGGGACGGCCTTATCCGCGCGGGCCTCGCGCTTCTGCCGCCGGCCCTCGGCTTCGATCGCGGCATCCCCGGTGAGCTTGCCGAGGGCTTCCTTGATCGAACCCTTGAGCTGTTCGGCGGCGGTCGGATTCCTGTCCTCGGTCATGGCGGCTCCGTCGTGTTCGAGAAAACCCTGGAGCGCTGATGAGATGAGGGGTCGACAGCAGAGTTCAATGATCCAGATATACTGGTAATCTGGCTCATCCCTTTCAGCCCGTGCCAACGGAGGACTTTTTTCATACGCTGTGCGGCGGCCGCACGGCGCTGGCGGGTGCCACGCGTCCCTCGCGAGACTTTCCCGGCCGGGGCCGCCTCGGCGCGACGGTCGAGGCCCGCATGCGCGTGTCCGGCCATCCTTGCGCGTCGCACGCCGCCGCCCGGTCACGGGGCACAAACGGGTTGTGCGCAAACCGGTTCCGACGAAGCTCTGGTCCGATGAGATCACATTCCTGATATGATCGAACGGCTCGGCGTCCGAGATCCGGGCGAGGCGGCCCGGTCGCGGCACGAACGAGAGCGGCGGGGCTCTCGCCCCGCCGCTGGAAACTCTCAGGTCCTGCGGCCTGCCCGCTACGAGCCGAGCAGCACGTTGGCCGAACCGATCACCGTCATCGCCACACCGCAGGCGAAGACGCCGATCATGCCGTAGGAAAACGCCTTCAACATGTGATCTCCCATCCTCAAGGCGTCGATCAGCAGCGGTAGCCGCCGGAGACCTGACCGTACTGCTTGGTCGGGAAGTGCTGCTGGTTGGCGTTGCCTTCCGCCGCGGAGCTCATCGGGCAGCGGTCGTAGAGGGGGCCGTCGGAGCCAGTGATCGAGCCCGTGGTCGTCACGTCGGAGGGCAGGGTCGACGTGTAGCGTCCCTTCGGGGCGCCGTAGTCGAAAGCCAGGGCGGACGAGGCCGGAGCAGCAACGCCAAGAACAATCGCGGCGACGGCAGCGGCAATACGGGTTTTCATGGTGATCTCGAAACTCCTTACGCGGTGACGCCGGACCATCCGACATCGTTTTGTTTTGCGTAAATCCGATATAGGTACCGCTTGGTCGGCGTGACGTGCCGGGACGCACGCGCCGGCGTGGATGAAATTCGAAAGCTGATCTTGCAATATCCTGTGAGGGCAACGGTACGAGCGATGCAGGGCTCCGGGGTCGCTCTTCGGGCGAAAAGCACCGGGCTTTTAGCCGTCATTAACCAAAATCCCGTTCAATGACGAAGGCTTAAGGTTGACCCTTTCCTAACGGCGAAGCCCTCCCGGGCCTCACCCGCGCATCCGCGGGGGAGGGCGGGCGGCCGTGTGGACCCCCGCGTTGCCGAGTACCCCGCATGGACATCGCCGCGCTCGTCCAGGGCCAGTCCGCCCGGCCCGTCCGCCGTCCCCGGCGCCGGCCCGGCCTCGCGGTCCTCGCCGTCACCGCGCTGAGCGGCCTCGCGCTCGCCGGCCTGCTGCGGCAGGGGGAGACGCCCGCCCCGACCGAGACCGCGACGGTCCAGGCCGCTGCCGAGACGCCGGAGCCGAGCGAGGCGCTGCCGGCGGCCGACCTCGCCTGGATGCTCGATCCCAACCCGACTCTCGACGCGCCCGGCTTCGCGCCGCGCACCACCACGCTGTCGGCCGCCCTCGACACCGCCTTCCGGGCCCCTGAGCCGGCTGCGCCCGCGCCGCAGGTGGCCGAACTCGCTCCCGAGATCGCCGCCCCGGCCGAAGCGCCCGCGCCGGCCGCGCGCCCCGCCGCCCGCCTCGCCCTCACCGTGCCGCTGCCGGTGCGTCGCCCGGCGGAGTTCCGCTACGAACCGCGGGAGCCGATCGCCCGCCTCGCGACGCCGAACCCGCGCGCCGGCACGCGTCAGGCCCGGGAATCGACCCGGCAGGTGTTCAGCGCCGCGGTCACCGACGACCGCTCGTTCTTCGAAAAGCTGTTCGGCGGCTCGTCCACGCCGTCGCAACCCGCGTCGGCCGGCACGGCGATGGCCTATGCCGGGCTGGAGAGCGGGGCGGCGGAATCGGCGGCGCGCCGCCGGCTCGTGCCGGGGCCGGTGGCCGAGCCGGGGGTCGCCGTCTACGACATCAGCGCGGCGACGGTGACGCTGCCGACCGGCGAGGTGCTGGAGGCCCATTCCGGCCTCGGCGTCGCGCAGGACAATCCCGATTACGTCCACCTGCGCATGCGCGGCGCGACGCCGCCCGGCGTCTACGATCTGCGCGAGCGCGAGGCCCCGTTCCACGGCGTGCGGGCGATCCGCCTCAATCCGGTCGGCGGCTCGGCGGCGATCCACGGGCGCGACGGCATCCTGGCCCACACCTACATGCTCGGCCCGAGCGGCGCCTCGAACGGCTGCGTCGTGTTCAAGCAGTACGACCGCTTCCTGCGGGCCTATCTGCGCGGCGAGGTCCGGCGCATCGTCGTCGTGCCGGGCACGGCGCCCGGCATCTTCGCCAGCCGCCGCGGCACCCGCCGCTCGGCCTCCGCCGCCGACGGGAACTAGAGCATCGTGCTCGATACCGCATCCAGCGCGATGGTCTAAGTTTTTGTCTCGCATCGGCTTTTTCCGAAAGCCGGCTCCCACCTTTCGGGCCGATGCTTGAGCGTCAGGCCGGCTCCGCGGCGATCCGGCCGACACCCAGGCCGAACCGGCGCCGGTCCCCCGCCTCCGCGGCCGGACCGGGCCGGCGATAGCCCGGAACCTCCAGCACGAGCCGGACCACGGGCTCGGCGGCGAGGCAGGCCGCGCTCACCCGGATGCGCCGCGCGGCGGGGCCGGCCTCGTCGGCGCGGTAGTGCCACTCGGCCCGCGTGCCGTCGCCGAGCCGGGCCGTCACGCGCGCTTCAGCCTCCCCGGGGGCGAAGTAGGGCCGGGCCGACACCACGAGATCGACGGCACCGCCGCCGTCCGGGCCCGCGAGGCGCAGGTCGAGGTCGGCCCGCGGCCCCAGCGTCCAGCGGCCCCAGCCCTCCCGCCGCCCCCAGCCCTCGACCAGCGCGAGGGCGGCATGCGGCGCGCTCAGCGCGATGCTCTCGCCCGGCCGCAGCCTTGGGCGCGCCTCGCGGCCGTCCGGTCCGGTCGCGAGCCCGGAGCCCACCTCCAGGGCGTCGTAGCGCTCGCCCATCGCCGCGCAGAACCCGGCGAAGCGCTCCGCGCCGCTTTCCTCCTGGCGCGCCTCCCAGAGCTTGAGGGCATCGACGATGTCGTAGACCGCCCGCAGCACCGCGACGGCTTCGAGATAGGGGTCGCCCCCTTCCGGCACGCCGCGGGCATAGGCGGCGATGTGCGACTTGGCGAAGCGCAAGGGGCTCTTCATCGCCACCGCGTGGCGCGAGCTGTTGCGGTCCGGCACGCTCGTGTAGCGGTTCATCTTCTCCACCCACTGGCCGGTGTCGGCGTGGGAGATGTTGTGGAAGCAGATGCGCGACTCGAAGGCCGGGTCGCAGACCCGGTCGCTCAGGAGGCGCAGGCCGGCATGGACCGTGGGGGCGAATTCGAGGCCGCCGCGGCGGAAGGCGCGCACGTGCCGCTGCGGCCAGTAATAGGCCCGCTCGTCGTGGCGCCCGAGGATGTGGTGGCGGCAGGGCAGCCGGTAGACGTCGGCGCTCGGGTCGCGCCCCTCGCGCGCCAGGAAGGCGATGGCCTCCGGGCTCAGGCACTCGTCGTCGTCGAGGAAGACGACGAAATCGCCCCGGCACGCGGCGGCGGCCTGGGTCCGGACCCCTTCCGGATGGGTCGCGAGCGGCACGGTGACCACCCGGTCGGCGTAGCGGCGGGCGATCTCGGCGGTGCCGTCGGTCGAGGACATGTCGAGGACGATCAGCTCGTCGACGAAGCGGATCGACCGCAGGCAGGTCTCGATCAACCGTTCCCGGTTGTGAGAGATGACGAAGCCGCTGATCATGCCGATGCCCGGAAAGCCCGAATCCGGGCCTGCATGGCGTCCCGCCGGGCCGTTGCCAAGCGAATCCTGACCCGGATCGATCCCGGCCGCGCGCACGGAACGGTCCCGTTCCGTGCGCCGCGAGGATCAGACGATGCCGCTCGCCTCATAGGGCCAGGGCTTGCCGAGATGGGCGGCGACCTGCGCCGGATCGGAGCCGACCGCCTCGACCGCCGCCTGGACCTGCTCCACCGGCACCTCGAAGCGGCGCGCCCAGTAGGCGCGGTCGCGCGGCTCCCTCATGACCACCTCGACGGGGTCGCCGCCCGGATCGCCGTCCACGCCGCTGCGCTCGTCCGCCATCGTCCCGCCGCTCCTGATCACCCGGACGCTCCGGGCTTCCGATCAGGAAACCGTCACGGGGCGGGCGCCGGTTCCGGGCGCAGTCCGGGTACGGCGCGCCGGGGCTTGGCCGGCTCCGGCACGATGTGGAACGCGGCCGGGCGCCGGAACAGGACGTCTGCCCGCGTGCCCCGCACCAGCCGCTCGAAGGCCAGCGGCACGGTGACGGCGACGACCGTGACGATCAGGCTGGCGAGCCCGATGTCGATGGCGACGCCGGATTTGGCGATCAGCGTGCGGGTCAGCGCCATCGGCAGGAAGAAGCCGAGATAGATCACGATGGAGTTGCGGCCGCAGGCGCGGAGCGCCGCCGTGACCGGGCCGCCCGCCCGCGTCATCAGGCTGGCGAAGGCCACGATGGCGAGCGCCCCGACGGTGCCGAGCGCGAGGCTCACCCCCGGCAGGCCGGCGACGGAGGGGTGATCGGGCAGGCCCGTGGGGGAGAAGACCAGCACGGCCTCCACCACGGCCCAGACGGCGAGGCCGACGAGGGCGAGGCCGACGCGCGCCCGCACCCGGTCGGCGAAGCCAAAGATCCACTCGGCGAAGAGGGTGCCGCCGAAGAAGTAGACGTAGCGGCCGCAGAACTCTTCGAGGAGGAGCGGCAGGCCGATCGGCGGCAGCATCTGCAGCCCGGCCGCCACCGCGAGGGTGACGAGCGGCGGCACCCGGCGGTGCAGCAGCTTCGTCACCACCGAGAACACGGCGAGCAGGTAGACGAACCAGAGCGTGGAGTACGGCACCACCACGGCTTCAGCGAGATGCCAGCCGAAGGCCGCGAGCTTGCCCTCGGCGCCGACCGCGTCGGCGGTGATCAGCCCGGCCTTGAACACCGACTGGATCAGCACCCACAGCACGTAGAAATAGGCGAAGTGGACCACGCGCCGGTCGGCGAACAGGCGCCAGTCGCGGTCGATGACGCGGCCGAGAAACAACCCCGAGAGCAGGAAGAAATCGGGGATGCGGAACGGCTTGGCGAAGGCCACGACCGTATGCAGGAAGCCCTCGCCGCCGAGAACCTCGCCGGTGCCGAGCGTCGCGTGCATCGTCACGACGAGCAGGATGCACAGGCCCTTGGCGACATCGACCCAGGCGAGCCGGGCCGCCTCCTCGGGATGCGGGCGGAGGGGTTGCGTGGCGCCAGCCATGGGAATCCGGGCCTCCTAGCGGGGCGATCGAGCCTCGACCCTGGGGCGGCGCGGTTAACCCGGCCTCGACGGCCTCGGAGAAGCTTTTGGACCGGTTAACGAGTCCGTCACCGCCGCGCCCGGCCCTCGCCCCGGCGCTCGCGGGTCTGGCGCGTCGGCGCGTGGAAATCGTCGGGCTTGTCCCGCACCCAGTCGAGGAAGCGGGCGATCTCGGGATCGGCCCGCAGGGCCTCGACCTCGGCGAGCCGCCGGGCGATCTCGGCCTCGCTGTAGCGGGCATGGATCGCCGAATGGCAGATCTGATGCAGCCGCACGGTCGCCCCGCGGGCTCCGCCCTTCAGCTTCGGCGTAAGATGGTGGACGCTCTGCCGCGCATGCCGCGGGATCGGCCGCTCGCACAGGGGGCAAACCGGCAGGGCCTCGGGTTGGGGCCCGTGCGTGTCGGGGTCGTCGTCGCGCCAGCGCCGGATTCGCCGCCCTACCAAGCATCTGTCTCCCTCTGCCGAGAGAGAACGGCGAGGGCCAAAAATCTTTCCGTCCGCCCGCTCAGTGCCCGGCGGACGGCGGCGCTTCGTCGGAGATGCCGACCTTGGCCCAGACGTAGACGGCGAGCAAAGCCACCGGCACGCCGATCAGCGAGGTCAGGACGAAGAACCACGAAAATCCCGTCCGCTCGACGATGAAGCCGGAAAACCCGGCCAGGATGCTGCCGGGGAAGGCACAGAGGGAGGTCAGCAGCCCGAATTGGCTGGCGGCGTGCTCGGTCGAGGCCAGCGTCGACATGTAGGTGATCAGCACCACCGAGGCGAAGGCGTAGGCGAACCCATCGATGCCCACCGTGATCGCGAAGGTCCAGAACGCGGTGCCGCCGTCGCCGCCATGCGCCGCGAGATAGGCGAGGCTCAGATGCGAGGCCGAGGCTGCCACCGTGCCGATGAGCAGGCTCGTCAGCATGCCGATGCGCGGGATCAGCGCACCGGCCAGAAACGTCCCGCCGAGGCCGATCCAGAAGCCGAACAGCTTGGTGACCGTGGCGATGTCGGTGTTCGAGAAACCCTGGTGCTTGAACAGCGGCACCGCCATGGCGTTGGCGACGTAGCCCGGCATGCGGAAGCCCGCCACCAAGAGAAGGATCGCGGGCGCCATCGGCCCGAGCCGCCGCCACAGGTCGCGGATCGGGCTCCAGACCGTGTCGAGGAAGCCGGCGCGGGGCGGATGGGGCGTCCGGTCCGAATCCGGCTCGGGCGCGAAGACGGCGGCGACCATGCCGACCAGCATCAGGGCGCCCATGCCGAGATAGGCGCCGCGCCAGCCGATCCGGTCGGCCAGGACCAGGGCGCCCGCGCCCGCCGCGAGGTTGCCGATGCGCCAGCCGATCTCGGTCCACGAGGACAGCACCGCCTGCTTCTCGGGCGGGCGCACGCTGGTGATGCGCCAGCCGTCGATGACGAGATCGAGCGTGGCGCCGGCAAAGCCCAGCGCCACCGAGAAGGCGATGGTCCAGGCGAGCCAGTGGGTCGGGTCGCCGAAGGCGATGCCGGCCAGCATCGCCATCACGCCGGCTTGCGCCACGACGATCCAGCCGCGCCGCCGACCGAGGAGGCGCCCCAGCAGCGGCGGGTCGTAGCGGTCGAGGAAGGGCGCCCAGACGAACTTGAACTTGTAGGCCAGCGTCATCTCGCTGAGCAGCCCGATCGTGGCGATCGAGATGCCGATGTCGGACAGCCATGCCGACTGCGTCCCGTAGACGAGCAGGAACGGGATGCCGGAGGTGAAGCCGAGCCCCAAAGCGGGGGCGATCCGCCGGTCGGTGAACAGCGCCGACCAGAACGGCGTGGGCTCCGGGGCCACCTTCGTCGGCGCGTTCATGCTGGTCCGGCTCCGCTGCCCCCGATTGATAGGCCAAGGGCTCGCCGCGCGCCACGCGACAAGCCCTTGGCGCGATCGACCGGCGTCAGCGGGCGGCGGCGTTGCTCCGGACCGTGACGCGATGGGGCACCTGATCGGCCTCCGCGCGCCAGAGCGGCACGATCAGGCGCAGCCACGCGCGGGTCTCCTCGCCGCCGGAATTGCGCTGGGCGATGTCGCGGGTGAGGATCGTCTGCACGGTGAACTTGTCGAACGCGTAGCCGACGAGGGCGCCCGCCGCGACCTGCCCCAGGGGGCGATAGTCCGGCCGGTTGGTCGGCAGGTCGGTCGAGCCGAAGGCGACGGCGCCGACCTGCCACTTCCCGAACCGCTTCGTCGCGGTGAGGTCGAGGTTCATGTAGTCGGAATAGAACACGCCGCTCGGCGAGGTGTCGTCCAGCATCGTGCCGTAATGGAGGTTGGCCGTCAGGTTCCAACCGTCGCGGACGTAGCTGATGGCGAAGCGCTGGGCGATCGAGGCCGATTGCAGGGCAAAGCGCGTGTCGCTCGGCCAATAGCCGCCGAGGAAGTAGCTGACCCCGAGGCCGTCGCCGATCTTCCAGGCGACCTGCGCCGCCGTGAGCGGTTGGGCCACGCCCCATTGCCAGGGGCCGGCCTGAGGGCTCGTGCCGTTGAACGGCAGCGTCTGGATGAAGCGCAACTGGCCGCCGACGACGGTCCAGGGCGTGGCCCAGAGCAAGACGCCGAGATTGTTGTTGCCCTGCCCGTCCCGCGGCAGCGTCCCACGCTCGGCGAAGCTCGATGTCAGGGTCATCTGGAGGCCGGTCGGCACCTGCCAGCCCGTCGGCAGGCCGATGGTGATGCCGGGCAAAGCGGCGGAGCGGGCGAGGACGGGGGCCGGCGCGGCGGCGAGGCCGGTGAAGCCGAGGGTCCAGGCGCAGAGGTGCGCCCCGTGTCGCAACGTCAAATCCGGTTCTCCCCGGCGCCCGATCGGCGGCGCCCTCTCCCGTTGACCCAAGGCGCCGCGACGGACGCCCGGTCAGCATGGAAGAAGCGGCCGTGAGGCGGAAGAACAGAATCGAATTATCAATTGATGGATCTGTCGGTTTGTTACATTATTCAATGTCAACGCGAAGAGCGCGCGGTTTTATCAATATTTTTGCGAAACGGGATTAGATCTGATTGGACGAAAAAACGAATGCCGTCAGCGCGTTCCACCAAACGAAAGGGCGACCGTCGCAAGACGGTCGCCCTTCGGGTTCGACGGCGCGGTCGGCTCAGTGCCGCGGCAGGGTCCGCAGCGCACGCAGGAACACGTCGACGTCCTCGCGGGTGTTGTAGAAGGCCAGCGAGGCACGCACCGACTGATCGACGCCGAAGCGGCGGAGCGCCGGCAGGGCGCAGTGGTGGCCGGAGCGCACCGCGACGCCGTGGGCGTCGAGGTGGTGGGCCACGGTCTCGTTCTTCAGGCCATCGACCGTGAAGGACATCACGCTCGCCTTGTGGCGGGCGGTGCCGATCAGGCGCAGGCCCTTGATGTCGGCCAGACCACCTTCCGCGTATTCCAGCAGATCGTGCTCGTAGGCCGAGATCGCCGGCAGCCCCACGCTCTCGAGGTAGTCGAGGGCGGCCCCGAGGCCGACCGCGCCGGCGATGTCGGGCGTGCCCGCCTCGAACTTTTCCGGTGCGCCCTTGTAGACGGTCTTGGCGAAGGTGACGTCCTCGATCATATGGCCGCCGCCCTGCCACGGCGGCATCGCCTCCAGGAGGTGCTTCTTGCCGTAGAGGGCGCCGATGCCCGTGGGGCCGAACACCTTGTGGCCGGAGAAGACCAGGAAGTCGGCGTCGAGCGCCTGCACGTCGATCGGGATGTGCGGGGTCGATTGCGCGGCATCGACCAGCACCGGCACGCCGTAGGCGTGCGCCAGGGCGATGATCTCCTGGATCGGGTTCACCGTGCCGAGGGCATTGGCGACGTGGGTCACCGAAACGATCTTGGTCCGGCCCGAGAGAAGCGCGGCGTATTGCTCGAAGATGATGTCGCCGCGGTCGTCCACCGGGATCACCCGGATCGTCGCGCCGGTCTGCTGCGCCAGCAATTGCCAGGGCACGATGTTGGCGTGGTGCTCGATCGTCGAGACGATGATCTCGTCGCCCGGCCCGATATTGGCGCGGCCGTAGGAATTGGCCACGAGGTTGATCGCCTCCGTGGTGCCGCGCAGGAAGACGATGTCGTCCTTGCTCGGCGCGTTGAGGAAGCGCCGGGTCTTCTCGCGCCCGCCCTCGAACAGGTCGGTGGAGCGCGCGGCGAGCGTGTGCGCGGCCCGGTGGATGTTCGAGTTGTGACGGCCGTAGAACTCGCTCGTGGCGTCGATCACGCTCTGCGGCTTGTGGGTGGTGGCCGCGTTGTCGAGCCATACGAGGCGATGCCCGTTCACGCTCTGGTGGAGCGCCGGGAAGTCTTTTCGCACGTGCTCGACATCGAACGGCGCGCCTGCCGGCACCGAACCGTGCGAGGTCACCCGCGGGGCGGGGCCGTGATGACGCGAGGGCTCGACCCGCGGCTGGGCGTGGCTTTTCTTGGCTCTTGCGGGCGGCGGAGCTGGGCTGAGGAAGTAGTAGTCGCCCGTGTTGTCGGGCGTTGGCGCGCTCGGATGCGGCAGGTGGCCGTGCTTCGAGAAATGCTCCTGCGCCTCGTCATGTCCGCCCCCTTGGCCGCCCTTCAACGGATCAGCCGGCACGAGGTGGGGCGCCAGCGCGTGGGCGAAGCCGTTGGCGCGGGGATGGTCGGCGGCGACCTGACGGTGCAGGTCGTGCCCGCCGGGGATCGCCGCCGCCACATCGGGCACACTCGGGACGAAGTACTCCGGAAACCGGTTCTGGTTCGGGAGCGGGTGCACCGAGGGGATTCCCGCCACATCGAAAAAGTTCGCGCTCGCCGGCGCGGGCGTCGCACCGACCGGGTTGGCGTGCGACGGACCCGTCAGGCCCGGCAGGCCGACCGGCGGCGCGCCGAACGAGCGGGCGGCCTGGGCCGAGAGGTCGGGCTGGAGGCCCGACGGCAGGGCGCCCGACGGCGCGGAGGGCACGCCGATATTGGCGCCGGGCAGCGCAGGCTGCCCGGAACCGGAGGGAAGGGTCTCCAGGCCCTGGGGGGCCTGGGGAGTCTGCGGCAGGTGGGGCTGGAACGGCGCGCTCGACGCCTGTCCCTGGCTGTAGATCTCGCGGGCGAGACGCCCGACGAGATCGGCGTGCGCCAGATCGCCCGCGCTGCCGGTCGGAAGACCGAGAGCCGGCAAATTAGGCGTAGTCATGGTAGTTGCCCAGCAGCACGTTATCGAGACGGGCGATGGCGTCCTCAACCAGCACGGCGGCCGAGAAGTAGCGGGTCACGAGGTGCGAGGCGATCGAGTGGTCGTTGGTGCCCATGTAGCGCACCGACAGGCCGGGCTCGATCTCGCCGGTCACGCCCGACTTCTGCAGGCCGACCACGCCCTGCTCGCCCTCGCCGACGCGCAGCAGCAGGATCGAGGTGGTCTGGGCGCCGGTCACCGGATCGATGTCGATCGGCAGCTTGTCGCTGGGGATCAGCGGCACGCCGCGCCACGTGATGAAGGGCGCGCCGAACAGGTGGACGACGACCGGCGGCACGCCGCGGCGGGTGGCCTCACGGCCGAAGGCCGCGATGGCGCGCGGGTGCGCGACGAAGAAGGCCGGCTTCTTCCACACGAGCGTCAGCAACTCGTCGAGGTCGTCCGGAGTCGGCGGGCCGGAACGGGTCGGGATGCGCTGGCGGCCGGCGACCTCGTTGAGCAGGCCGAACTGCGCATTGTTCAGAAGCTCCCACTCCTCGCGCTCCTTCACGGCATCGACCGTGAGGCGGATCTGCTCGCGGAGCTGGTCGATCTCGTTGGAATAGAGGTCGGTGACGCGGGTGTGGGTGTTGAGGATCGTCTGGATCGTCGAGAGGTGATACTCGCGCGGATCGATCTCGTAATCGACGAAGGTGGTCGGCAGGCGCGGCTCGCCGGTATGGACCGCGAGGAGTTCGATGCCCTGCTCGCCGTAGGAGTTGGTGTGACCCTTCAGGCGGTCGCGCTCCTCCTGATACTGGTCGATGCGGGCGCGGATGCCCTCGTCCTGAACGGCGGCGGCGTCGAGCGTCAGCAGAGTCACCGCCGAGAGCGCCTTCACGGCAGGCGCCGGGCCGGCCTCGCCGACCAGCGCACCCTCACCGAAATAATCGCCGCGGGTGGCCAGCCCCTGGCGCAGACGCCCCTTGTAGGGGCCCGACAGGGTCAGTTCGACGGTGCCGTCGGCCACCACGACGAGGCTGCGGCCCGTCGAGCCCTCCTCGGCGATGGTCTCGCCGGCCTTGTGCTTGCTTTCCTTGAACTTGCCCGCGAGCGCGGCGAGTTCGGCGTCGCCCAGGCGGCTGAACAGCGGCACCGAGCGCAGCGAGCCGGAGCGCACCGAGCGGGCGCCCTCTTCGTTGGCGAGGTCGATCCGGCCGGACTTGGCCAGCACCACGGCGCGGCGGTTGACGCGGTAGACGCCGCCCGCGACATCGACGAAGGGCAGGAGCCGCAGCAGGAAGCGGGGCGTGTTGGCGACGTTCTGGACCGAGGTGACGGTCGCGGTCGCTAGATTGCGCGCGGCGGATGCGCTCACGCTCAGGCCCGGTCCACTCATCTGTCGTCGTCTCCGTTGTCGGTTCGATTGGTTCGGGCAAGCGCCCACGCGCCGGTGCGATGCGGACAGAAGTCCAGCATCGAGGCGCACGAATACCGCGCGCGTCCGGCCCAAGATTTGGAATTTCTGATCCCCCGCGGGCCGTGTTTGTTTTGGCCATCCGGGTTGGCCGGAACCTAGGCCCGGCGCTTAACATCCGTCAATAGAACTTTGTTCTCAATTTATGGCAGTTCGCAGTATGTGCTTCTGAGAATGATGAATTCGAGCGATAATCGTTCTATAAATCGGCTAAATAGGAGAAATTTGTTTTATCAGAGCAGCCGTTGCCAGTGAGCTTGAACGAAATTTCTATTCCCGGAGCGGGCCCGCCGTGCCCCGACACGGGCGAGAGCCGCCGAATCGCGGTTTCGGCCCGCCTCAAATCCCGTCCCCATAGCCGACGAAGGACTGGTCCATGCTCTGGGCCGGGCTCTCGCCCACGGGCAGGCGCGAGACGACGCGGGCCGGCACGCCCGCGACCGTGGTGTGGGCCGGCACCTCGTGCAGCACCACGGCCGCCGCCGCCACCTTCGCCCCCTCACCGACCCGGATGTTGCCGAGCACCTTGGCGCCGACGCTGAGCAGCACCCCGCGGGCGATCTTGGGGTGGCGGTCGCCGCTCTCCTTGCCGTTGCCGCCCAGCGTCACGGACTGGAGGATCGACACGTCGTCGGCCACCACCGTGGTCTCGCCGATGACGACGCCGGTGGCGTGGTCGATGAACACCCCCGAGCCGATCCGCGCGGCGGGATGGATGTCGCAGCCGAACACCTCCGAGATGCGGCTCTGGAGATGGAGCGCCAACGTCGCCCGGCCCTGCTCCCACAGCCAGTGGGCCACCCGGTGGCCTTCGAGCGCGGCAAACCCCTTGTAGAACAGGAACGGGTCGAGATAGCGCCGACAGGTGGGGTCGCGCTCGCGGATCGCGACGAGGTCGCGCACCGCCTGAACCGACAGATGCGGATCGGCCTCGAACGCCGAGAGGCAGAGGTCGCGCACCGTGAGCCGCGACAGGTCGCCGTCGCCGAGGCGGTGGGCGAGGCGGTAGGCCAGCGCCCCCGACAGCGCGCGCTGATCCAGCACGGTGGCTTGGATCAGCCCGGCATAGAGCGGCTCCTCGATCAGCGCGGCCTCGGCCTCCGCTCTCAGTTCCTGCCAGACCTCCGCCTCCGCCGTCGCCCGGTGCGTCGCGCGAAGGGGAGGCTGACCGAGCGCCGCGCGGGCCTCGATGGTGCCGATCGTCATGTGGGGGATCGTCCTAGTTCACGCGCCGGAACATCGCCGGCAGATAGGCCTGAAGAATTTCGTGGCCCTCGAACTCCACATCGACCGTGTCGGCCGCGCCGTCGGCCGGATGGATGCCGACGACCCGGCCGGTGGCGTTGCGCCAGATGCCCAGCGTCTCGGCGAGGTCGAGCCGGGCGAACCGCACCGCGTCGCCGGGGCTCATGCCGCCGACCGGCCCGCTCCGCTCCGCCTTCGACAGGCCCGCCGAAGCCCCGTCGGAAAATCTCTTCCAAGTCCGTCCGTCGTGAGGGAAGACTTCCATCGCGCGGTCTCCTCGTCTTAGCAGAATTTTCGCTAAGTCATTGTTGTAACTTGATAATTATGGATGGAGAGCCGCTTGGCAAGCCTTGTCGCAAACAATTCCGCAGGCTAACCCGCCGGTGACGGCCCGCTCGACGGCAAAAAGGTTCGACGCCATGGAGCGCACGATCATCGACCCAAAATTCTCCGTGGCCGGCCAGCCCTCGCCGCACGAGATCGCGGATCTCGGCCGTGAAGGCGTCGCGCTCCTCATCAACAACCGGCCGGACGGCGAGGAGCCGGGCCAGCCCGGTTCGGCCGCCGAGCGTGCGGCGGCGGAGACTGCGGGCGTCGGCTATCTCGATCTCCCCGTGACCGGCCCGACGATCACCCGCGCGGCGGTCGAGGATTTTCGTGCGGCGGTCGCGGCGGCGCCCGGCCCCGTAGTCGCCCATTGCCGCAGCGGCACGCGCTCGCTGACCCTCTGGGCGCTCGGCGAGGTGCTGGCCGGGCGCCTGCGCCGCGACGACATTTCCGAATTCGGCGCCCGCCACGGCTTCGACCTGTCGGGCGCCGTGCGCTGGCTCGACGCCAACGGTCAGTGAGGGAGACGACGATGCACCCTTATCTCGCCGGGCTCGCGGGCGGCGCGCTGATCGGGCTGTCGGTCGCCGGGTTGATGCTGCTCAACGGGCGCATCGCCGGGATCAGCGGCTTGGTGGCCGGGCTCGGGCAGGATCGCGGCGAGCGGCGGCTCACCGACCTCGCCTTCGTCGCCGGGTTGATCTCAGGACCGGCCCTGTTCGCGTGGCTGTCGGGCGCGTGGCCGGAGATGCGCTTCGTCGCCTCGCTGCCCGTGCTGGCGCTGGCCGGCCTGCTCGTCGGCTTCGGCACGCGGCTCGGCTCCGGCTGCACCAGCGGACACGGGGTCGCGGGCCTCGCCCGGCTGTCGCCGCGCTCGCTCATGGCCGTCCTCACCTTCCTCGCCGCCGGCATGCTGACGGTGGCGGCCCTGCGCTGGCTCGCCCCATGACCGCCCGTCTCGCCGCCGCCCTCGCCATGGGCCTCGTCTTCGGCCTCGGCCTGTCGCTGTCGGGCATGCTCGACCCGGCCCGCGTCCAGGGCTTCCTGGACGTGACGGGGGCTTGGGACCCGACCCTGATGTTCGTGCTCGGCGGCGCCGTGACCGTGGCGCTCGCCGGCTTTGCGCTCGCCCGCCGCCTGCCGCAGCCAGTTCTCGACGCCCGCTTCGATCTGCCGACCAACCGCCGGATCGACGCGCCGCTGCTCGGCGGGGCGGCCCTGTTCGGGATCGGCTGGGGCCTGTCGGGCCTCTGCCCCGGCCCGGCGGTGGCGGCGCTCTCGACGGGGGCGCCGCCGATCCTCGTGTTCGTGCCGGCCATGCTCGTCGGCATGGCGGCGTTCCGGCTGGTTCAGGCCCGGCGCGGTTAGGGATTGCGCCGGGAGCGGAAGAAGCGCGGGATGAACCGGCTGCGGCCGGGGGGCGCCTGGGCCGCGTCGTTCCCGTCGGCGGGCAGGTCCGGCTCGGCATCGTCCGGCTCGACATCGCCTGGTTCGACCTGGAGCCGGCTCAGCACGTCGGCCACGAGATCCGGGACCGGATGGCGGCAATCCTCCAGCAGGTGGACCGCCTCGCCGAGCGCCGTCACCTTGGCGGCCGAGGGGGCCCCGAGCAGGCTCTCCGTCAGGATCTGGTCGGCGAGTTCGCCGGCCAGCCGGGACACTTCGGACAATCGTTCCGGGGAAGGGCTCGGCTGCGACATCGCACGATCACGCCTCGACAGGCCCCGTCGGATACGCGAGGAGGCGTCAACATAGGTAACCGTCGGAGCCGACAAGGTCCGACTTCTCGCGAAATCTATATTGAGGCCGTGGGTTCCGCAATGGATAGGCCCGATCTCGTCTCGGGCGGCCCACAGGCATTGCCGAACACGCTGCGTGCCGGCCCGTCTCTACGGTCGCCCGGCGCCACGAGGGAGCCGATCCGCTGCGACTCCTCCCGGGCGAGGCGGATCGCGGCGTCGAACCCGCCCTCGTCGGGCAGCCGGATCGCCCCCTCGCACAGGCGGCCGCCCTGCGACCCCTCACCCGCATGCGGTCGCTGCCGCTCGTCGGGTCCGGGGACCTCTCCACCGCCCGGACCTCGATCCACGTTTCCGCGGGTCCCGTCGTCGGCGGAGCGCTCCCGCCTTTCGAGGGGGCGGAAGCCTGCCGCGATCCGGCTCGTGATGCCGCAAAGCATGTAAAGCCCCGAACGCGCTACTCTTCGGCTCCGCTCTCCGGCTTCACCAGATGCTCCTGCAGGCTGCGCTCGTAGGCGACGAGATCACGACCGCGCTTGACCGCGCGGTGGTATTGCTGGGCCGACAGCTCGTCCTGGATCGCCAGGATGTAGGGGGCCATGCTGGGGGCGGCCTCCATCAGCTGGTTGGCCTGCCGCACGAACAGGTCGTCGGCCTCGGCCGGGTTGTCGGCGAGGTAGATCAACTGGAGCGTCACGCACAGGCGCCTGGCGGCGGTGTCGGCCTCCGCCTCGAAGATCATCTCGCTCTCGCGCAAAAACTTGCACTGGTTCTCGATCATGAACACCGACCGCCGGTCGCCGTTGCGGATCAGCGCGCCGTTGATGATCAGCCGTTCGTTGGGCTTCAGTTCGATCCGCAGCGGCATGGTTAGTTTTTCCTTGATCTGTCGAGAGGCAGAGAAAGCGGCGAAGTTCGATTAACCATTGCGACAATCGATGTGGCTCGATTGGCTCGTCGTCGGTCAATACGGGTCGAAACCGTCGATCGGATTAAGGTCTCGGCAAGGCGCGGGGTGAAATGTCGGGGAGCCGCCAAAACGACGGCTTCGAGACCCAATAGGATCGCCCCCATGTCCTCCGGCATCACCCTTTCCTCCGCCACCCGCCAGAACCTGCTCTCGCTGCAGGACACCGCCTCGCTCACCTCGACCACCCAGAACCGCCTCGCCACGGGCCTGAAGGTGTCGTCGGCGCTCGATAGCCCGGTCAACTTCTTCACCGCTCAGTCCCTGTCCAACCGTTCGGCCGACCTCGGCGGCCTGCTCGACTCGATCTCGAACGGCGTCCAGGCGATCCAGGCGGCCAACCAGGGCATCACCTCGATCTCGAAGCTGATCGACTCGGCCAAGTCCACGGCGAACCAAGCGCTCTCGACCCAGATCACCACCACCGGCACCGCCACGGCCGACTTCGATGCGACGACCGGCGGCGACGTCAACTTCTACGTCAACGGCACCGCCAAGTCCGTGACGATCGCCGACGGCGCGACCATCGACGAGGCCATCACCGCCCTCAACACCGAGGCCGGCAGCAAGATGTTCTCGAAGGACAAGACCGGCGACAAGATCGTCCTGAACGCGAGCTCCGACGTCGAGTTCGCCGACACCGACAGCCAGACGCGTCTCGGCTTCACCGCCGGCACCGGCACGGCGCCCGATCTCGGCGACACCACCACCCGCCCGACGGTCGCCCAGGCCAGCGAACTCACGGTCTCCGGCGTCGAGAGCCGCAAGAAGCTCGCCGACCAGTACAACAGCCTGCTGACCCAGATCACGCAGCTGTCGAAGGACTCGAGCTTCAACGGCGTCAACCTGATCTCGAACGGCGACAGCAGCAACAAGCTGCACATCGCCTTCAACGAGAAGGACACGGCCAACCTCGACGTCCAGGGCCAGGATCTGACCTCGGACGGCCTCGGCCTCACGTCCATCACCGCGGGCACCACCGGCACCGGCAACTTCCTGCTCGATGCCGACATCAAGACGACGCTGACCACGCTGGGCAGCGCCACCGACACCCTGCGGGCGGCGAGCTCGACCTTCGGCTCGAACCTCTCGGTCGTGCAGAACCGTCAGACCTTCTCGAAGAACCTGATCAACGTGCTCGACACGGGCGCGGCCAACCTGACGAACGCCGACCTCAACCAGGAGGCGGCCAACTCCCAGGCGCTCTCGACCCGCCAGTCGCTGGGCATCTCGGCCCTGTCGCTGGCCAACCAGGCGCAGCAGAGCGTGCTCCAGCTCCTCCGCTGATCCCGCAAGGCTCTCCCGCGTTTCGAGGGCCGCCGACCTGATCCATCAGGTCGGCGGCCCTCGGTCCTTGCTTGGCCGCGCATTCCGACGAACCGGTATCCACTTCGTCGGAATGCGCTCTGGGCACGAGCGACGACTGTCCCCGATCGGGGCGCACACGGCCGGAGCCCCGCTCCGGCCGTTTTCGCGTTCCGGGACGAAGAAATTCATCAGGAAAAACGCGGCGTTAACCTGCCGGAAACCCGTTCGTGTTGAATTAACCTTAATGCCGGTTAGGCATGCGCTTCCAACGGGTAGCCCCTCATGTCCACCAGCGTCACCCTCTCCGCCGCCACCCGCCAGAACCTGCTGTCGTTGCAGGACACCGCCGCCCTCACCTCGACGACGCAGAACCGCCTCGCGACCGGCCTGAAGGTGTCCTCGGCGCTCGACAGCCCGGTCAACTTCTTCACCGCCCAGGCCCTGCAGGGCCGCTCGGGCGACCTCAACGCCCTGCTCGACTCGATCTCGAACGGCGTGCAGACGATCCAGGCAGCCAACCAGGGCATCACCTCGATCCAGAAGCTGATCGACTCGGCGAAATCCACGGCGAACCAGGCGCTCTCGACCCAGATCACCACCACCGGCACCGCGACCAACGCCTACGCCCCCGCCGACGGCACGATCACCTTCTACGTCAACGGCGGCGACGCCAAGTCCGTGACGATCGCCGAAGACACCACCATCGACCAAGCCATCGCCGCCCTCAACGACGAGGCCGGCAGCAAGATCTTCGCCAAGGACAAGTCCGGCGAGAAGATCGTCATGAATGCGAGCGCCGACGTCGAGTTCGCCGACACGGACAGCCAGACGCTGCTCGGCTTCACCGCCGGCACCGGCACGGCGCCCGATTACGGCGACGCCACCGCCAAGCCGACGGTGCCCCAGGCCAGCGAACTCACCGTGTCCGGCGTCGATGGCCGCCGGAAGCTCGCCGAGCAGTACAACAGCATCCTGACGCAGATCACGCAGCTCGCGAAGGACGCGAGCTTCAACGGCGTCAACCTGATCTCGAACGGCGACCCGTCGAACCGGCTGCACATCGCCTTCAACGAGAAGGACACGGCCAACCTCGACGTCCAGGGCCAGGACCTGACCTCGGACGGTCTCAACCTCGCAGCGATCGGCCCGAACTCGGGTTCGGGCTCGGTGATCAACGGCCAGGGCAACTTCCTGCTCGACGGCGACATCAAGACGACGCTGACCACGCTCGGCAACGCCACCGACAACCTGAGGGCGGCCAGCTCCACCTTCGGCTCGAACCTCTCGGTGGTGCAGAACCGCCAGGACTTCACCAAGCGTCTCGTCAACATCCTCGATACGGGCGCGGCCAACCTGACCAACGCCGACCTCAACGAGGAGGCGGCGAACTCCCAGGCGCTCTCCACCCGCCAGTCGCTCGGCATCTCGGCGCTGTCGCTGGCGAACCAGGCGCAGCAGGGCATCCTCCAGCTGCTCCGCTGAGGCCACTCTCCTCAAGGGCGGCCCGATCGTCTATGGCCCCGGCGGCGGCGCGTCCGCTTTCGGTGTCCCCTTCGTCGGTCTCCCCTTGAACGCTTTCGGCAAGCGCGCCCTGCGCTGGCTCCTCCTCGGCCATCGCTGGCTCGGGATCGTCTTCGCCCTCGTCTTCGCCGTTTGGTTCCTGTCCGGCGCGGTGATGATGTATGTCGGCTTCCCGCGGCTGAGCGAGGCGGAGCGCCGCGCCGCCCTGCCGCCGCTGGCGCTGAGCGCCGACATGATCGGCCCCGACGCCGCGCGCGCCGCCGCGGGGCTCACCGGCCCGCCCGCCCGCATCGATCTCGGCATGCTGGGCGAGGCCCCGGTCTACCGGGTGCTCGCCCTCGACGGCACCCGCACCACGGTCTCAGGGACCGACGGCCGGGTGATCGACCGGGTCGATCCCGCGCTCCTCCTGACGATCGCAAAAAACCATCCTGCCGCCCGCACGGTCGAAGATCTCGGCGCGGTGACCTGGGACCAGTGGACGGTGCCGCAGCGGTTCAACCCGCTGCGCCCGTTCCGCCTCGTCGCGCTGGGTGATGCCGCCGGCACCCGTCTCTATCTGTCGGAGCGCACCGGCGAGATCGTCCTTGACACCACGGCCTCCGAGCGGTTCTGGAACTGGCTCGGCGCGGTGCCGCACTGGATCTATCTCACGCCGCTGCGGGCCGAGCCGGCCCTGTGGCGCGACGTGGTGTTGTGGGTCTCGGGCATCGCCATCGCGGTGGCGGTGAGCGGCTACATCCTCGGCCTGTCACGGCTGCGGCTCAGCCCCCGCTACGCCACGGGGCGCGCGACGCCCTATCGCGGGGTCTCGGCGTGGCACCATCTCGGCGGCCTCATCGGCGGCACGGCGCTCTTGACCTTCATCGTCAGCGGCTGGCTGTCGATGAACCCGAACCGCTTCTTTTCCCCGACCCTACCCGACGCCGCGGCGCTAGCGCGCTACGCCGGGACGGACGCGGCGCCGTTCCGCTTCGACCCGACTGCTGCGGCTCAAGCCTGCCCGGACCTGAAGGAGGTTCGCTTCAGCCAAGCCGGCGGCGTGCCGGTGGCCCGCGCGCTGTGTGGGCAGGCCCCGCCGCGCCCCTGCTGCGGCAGCACCGCGCCGGACCCGGACGCCGTGGCCCGCGCGCTGACGGCCCTGATGCCGGGGGAGGGGGCTCCGCGCATCGAGCGGATCGAGGCCGAGGATTCCTACTGGTACGGCGACCGGGAGGCGCGCCCGCTCCCGGTGCTGCGCGCCGTCTTCGCCGACCCTTCCGCGACCTGGGTCCACGTCGATCCGGGCACGGGCGAGATTCTGGGGCGAATGGACCGCTCGAACCGGGTCTCGCGCTGGCTGTTCAACGGCCTGCACACCCTCGACTTCGCCCGGCTGCCCCGCCCGGTCTGGGACGCGGTGATGCTGCTCTGGCTCTCGGCCGGATTCCTCGTGGCCGTCACCGGCACCGTCATCGGCTGGCGCCGCCTGAAGCGCCGCTTCGGCTGATTTTTCCGCCCGCGCCTGTCATCCGGCGTCCACTGAAACCCCTTCCGCCCTCGCGGCCCACCGCCCCGGTGGTCAAAGCATGGCAGCCATGCTGACATATCGCTGTCGATTCAGTCCTCCGCAGGCTAGCGGACGACGGTCAAATAAATTTTGAGTCGGCCACAAAATAAAATGAAAAATAGTGGGAGCGCCGACCACAAACTCCGGAATGGGGGACCTTCCATGCACGATCTTTCCAAGCCGCAGACCTTGCGTTCCAAGCCGCAGGCCCTGCCGCTGAACCGTCGCCAACTCATCGGTGGCGCGCTCGCGGGCGCGGCCGTGACCGCGCTGCCCGGCGGCCCACTCTTCGCCGCGGGCGAGGCCCGCAAGGTCGATGTCCTGCTGATCGGCGGCGGCATCATGAGCGCGACGCTGGGCGTGTGGCTGCGCGAACTCGAGCCCGATTGGTCGATGGAGATGCTGGAGCGGCTCGACGGCGTCGCGCTGGAAAGCTCGAACGGCTGGAACAACGCCGGCACCGGCCACTCGGCGCTGGCCGAGCTGAACTACACCCCCGAGGATTCGAAGGGGAACGTGAAGATCGACAAGGCGGTCGAGATCAATGAGGCGTTCCAGATCACGCGCCAGTTCCTGGCGTGGCAGGTGCAGCAGGGCGTGCTGAAGAACCCGCGCTCGTTCATCAATTCGACCCCGCATATGAGCTTCGTCTGGGGCGACGAGAACATCGCGTACCTCAAGAAGCGCCACGAGGCGCTGAAGGCGAGCCCGCTGTTCGCCGGGATGGAATACTCGACCGACCCCGAGCAGTTGAACAAGTGGGTCCCCCTGATGATGGAGGGGCGCGACCCGAAGCAGGCCATCGCCGCCACGTGGACGCCGGTCGGCACCGACGTCGAGTGGGGTGAGATCACCCGGCAATACGTCGCCTCGCTGGCCGCCCGCCCGAACTTTTCGCTGCGCACCTCGACCGAGGTCGAGAGCATCGAGCGGAATAAGGACAACACCTGGCGCATCACCTCGAAGAACCTGAAGGACGGTTCGCGCCAGACGGTCGATGCCAAGTTCGTGTTCATCGGCGCGGGCGGCGGCGCGCTGCACCTGCTCCAGGCCTCGGGCATTCCCGAGGCGGCCGATTACGGCGGCTTCCCGGTCGGCGGCTCGTTCCTCGTCAACGAGAACCCGGACGTGGCCCTACGCCACCTCGCCAAGGCCTACGGCAAAGCCTCGGTCGGCTCGCCGCCGATGTCGGTGCCCCATCTCGACACCCGCGTCCTCGGCGGCAAGCGCGTGATCCTGTTCGGGCCGTTCGCGACCTTCTCGACCAAGTTCCTCAAGGAGGGCTCGTATTTCGACCTGCTGACCTCCACCACCACCAGCAACGTCTGGCCGATGGTCCGCGTCGGCGTCGATCAGTACCCCTTGATCGAGTACCTCGCCGGTCAGGTGATGCTGTCGGACGAGGACCGCTATCAGGCATTGCGCGAGTATTTCCCCAACGCCAAGAAGGACGAGTGGCGCCTCGTCCAGGCCGGCCAGCGGGTGCAGATCATCAAGCGCGACGCCGACAAGGGCGGCGTCTTGAAGCTCGGCACCGAGGTGGTCGCGGCCAAGGACGGCAGCATCGCCGCCCTGCTCGGCGCCTCGCCCGGCGCCTCGACCGCCGCGCCGATCATGCTGGAGGTGCTGCAGAAGGTGTTTGCCGACCGCGTGAAGAGCACCGAGTGGCAGGACAAGATCCGCAAGATCGTCCCCAGCTACGGCACCAAGCTCAACGCCGACCCGCAGAAGGCCTACGAGGAACTCGCCTACACCAGCGAGCACCTGCAGCTCACCCCGCCGCCCAAGCCCGGCGCCGTCACGGTTCCCGCGAGCGCCACCCCTGAGACCACGGGCGGCGTGGTGAAGGCCGTGCCGGACATGGCGCCGTAGGCGCTTTTTGGGGAACTTCCATGAGGGCCGTTCCGGACTTAGAGTCCGGGGCGGTCCTGTTCGTTTCTGACGCCGTTAAAATTTCGGTTATTGAAGTGATCGAGGGTCGGAAATCCGGATGTTGATTTCTGCTCCTGCTTGTTGAGCTTATACATATCGCAAGAAACTTGCAAAGTGGCCGATAAAGATATTCCTAACCCGCTCGACTCCAGGTCGCTTATCCCGGTCAATCTCCCAATAAGCATGGCACCAACTGTGATGGTTGTAGCGAAAAACAAGGCAACTAAAACATACGAGGTGTCCAAAAATCTTGATCGCGCATAAAATTTCCATTGGCTTTCGTTTAAGCGATCCTGCTCGTTGAATTCATCCTTCAAAAAACAGCTGTGCAGTATGAATGCGAGAGACAATATTGAAACCGGCAATGAAAACAGCGAAGAAACATCTAATATTCTGACGAGAGAAGACAGGGCCATGCATATCACGCTCATATGCATGGCAAGTTGGCTTTGATAGAATTTTGATCCTGCCATGGCGCCAAGCCCGAATTCATTGCAGTTTCACCTTGTGGTCGTCGGCTTCAAGCGAGGCTAACCCGATACGCGATATCCACTGAAATGCGAGCGGCGGCGCCATCAGCGGCCGGATAGCTGCGGCCAGTATAGGCGTGCTCCTGTCATCGACCGCTCCAGCGCCACCGTCCGCAATTTCCAGCGCGCCGTGCAAGACGCCCCCGCATCCCGCCCCCGCCATCATAAATCAGCCGCGTTGTGCGCCGCATGATCGACGCTTCGGGCGTTTGAGGCCCACTCGCCCCGGGTTCCCGCGCAGGCTCGATGAACGCCATCCTGATCAAGCTGTTCGCGACCGCGCTGACGCTGAGCCAGGTCACGACGCGGCCCGATGCCGTGCGCACCCAGTTCGACCCGGCCAAGGACGGGCCGGAGGTGGTGCGCATCCTGCGCGACGGCTGCGCGCATATGCGGAAAAGCTTCGACATCGAGGACATCAACCTCGACGAGTTGATCTCCACCGCGATGGAAGACCCGAGCGCGGTCGCGGGCGACAACGCGCCGAAAATCCTGCACGGGCTCGATCTCGCCGAGCTGAACACGAGCTACAAGCAGTTCTGCAAGGGCGAGAACCCGGCGAACTCCCCGTTCGAGGCCGGCGCGGTGATCGCGTTCTACAACAACGCCGTGAAGGACCTGCCCTCGGCGGAGGCGCTGCGCGACATCAAACTCGCCAGCGCCAGCGTGATCCTCGATGCCGCCGGAAAACCCTATTCCGAGACCTTCGAGCCGAACGGGCGCCGCCTCGTCGTGCCGATCGAGGGCGTGCCGGACTTGGTGCAAAAGGCCTTCGTCGCGGCCGAGGATAAGCGGTTCTACCAGCACCACGGCATCGACGAGCGCGGCGTGATCCGCGCCTTCGTCGGCAACCTCGCCTCGCCGGGGCGGCCGGCGGGCGGCTCGACCATCACGCAGCAGGTGGTCAAGAACCTCTCGGTCGGCGACGACGTCACCTACGAGCGCAAGATCCGCGAAATGATCGTGGCCTCGCGCCTGGAGCGCCTCCAGACCAAGCCGAAGATCCTCGGGCTCTACCTCAACGGCATCTATCTCGGGCGCGGCGCCTACGGCATCGAGATGGCCGCGCGCTCGTGGTTCGGGAAGTCGGTCGGCGCGCTCACCGTGCCGGAGGCGGCGCTGCTCGCGGGCCTGCCCAAGGGTCCGAACTACTACAGCCCCGACAAGTACCCCGACCGCGCCCGCGAGCGCCGCGCCTACGTGCTGACCCGCATGAAGGAGGACGGCGCGATCACCGAGGAGCAGATGAATGCGGCGCTGAAGAGCGACCTCGGCATCAAGCCCCCGGACACGGCGCGACGCGATTCCGGCTTCTACCTCGTCGATCATCTGGCGCGGGAATCGCGCACCTTCGCCGGGTTGGAATCGCTGACGAACGCCTCCTACACCGTCCACGCCACGGTCAATGCCGGGCTCCAGAGCGCGCTCGAAGGTGCGATTCAGGAAGGTCTCTCGACCTACGAGCGCGGCACCGGCCGCGCCCGCTACGAGGGGCCGGAGCTGAATCTGGCGGATGCGGTGAAGCGCTTCGAGACCGCCGCGCCCGCGCCGGAGCCGGAGGCGGCGCCCGCGGTGCCGCTGCCCAAGGGCGTGAAGGGGGGGAAGGCCCTGCCGATGCCGAAGGCGCCCGTGCAAAAACCCGCGTGGCAGCGCGCCCTGGAGACGGCCCGCGCCCCGCTCTACGATCTGCGCTGGCCGCTCGCCGTCGTGCTCCAGACCGGCAAGAACGGCATCCGGGTCGGCCTGCCCGACGGCCGCATCGCCAGCCTCGATCCCGGCCCGGCGCGCGCAAAGCTTCAGCTCTACGATGCCGTGCGGGTGCGCCTGCGCGAGGGCAAGGGCAGCCCCCGCGCCGACCTGCGGGTGCGCCCGTCGGTCCAGGGTGCCGCCATCGTGCTGGAAAACCGCACGGGAAAAATCCTGGCGATGACCGGGGGTTTTTCGTACCCGCTGAGCCAACTCAACCGGGTGACGCAGACCGTGCGCCAGCCGGGCTCGACCCTCAAGCCGCTGACCTACCTCGCGGCGCTGAACGCCGGGATGCAGCCCAACACCCTGGTGATGGACGCCCCCGTGACCCTGCCGCCGATCGGCGGGATCGGCGCCTCGTGGTCGCCCAAGAACTACGACGGCGGCGGATCGGGCGCGACGACGATCCGGCGCGGCCTCGAATTCTCGAAGAACTTGGTCACCGCCCGTCTACTGGAGGGCGGCATCGCCAAGAGCGCGCCGCAGAGCCTGCAGCAGGTCTGCGACATCGCGCTGGAGGCCCAGCTCTACGCCGAGTGCGAGCGCTACTATCCGTTCGTGCTCGGCGCGCAGCCGGTGCGGATGATCGACCTCGCGAGCTTCTACGCCGCCATCGCCAACGAGGGCGCGCGGCCGTCCGCCTACGCGCTCGAATCAATCGAGCGCGACGGCAAGCCGGTCTATGCGCGGCCCGCCAAGGCGCCGGTGCGGATCGGCTCGGCGGATCGCGTCGCGTTCTACCAGCTCAAGACCATGCTCCAGGGCGTGACCCAGCACGGCACCGCGGCCGCCCTGTCGGGCGTCTCGGCCTATGTCGCCGGCAAGACCGGCACCTCGGAGAACGAGAACGACGCGTGGTTCGCGGGCTTCTCGAACGAGATCACCGTGGTGGTCTGGGCCGGCTACGACAACGCCGACGGCGTGCGCAAGACGCTCGGCCGCGGCCAGACCGGCGGCCATGTCGCGGTGCCGATCGCGCGTGCGATCTTCCAGGCCGCCTGGGCGAACGGCGTACCGCGCACGCCGCTCGCGCCCCCCTCGCCGGAGGCCAAGCCCCTCATCGCCGATTTGCCGATCGAGCCCCGCAGCGGCCAGCGGGTGGCGGGCGGCGGCTTCATCGAGCATTTCCGCCTCAAGGACGGGCGCGTCGCCGACACGCAATACGCGCTGGTGCCCCGCGAGACGCTCTACGCGATGCGGCCTGATTCCGAGGACGGCGACGGGGCCGGCGCCGACGACGGGGCGGATGTAGCCGGCGACATCCTCGGCAGCCTGATGGGCGGCGGACGGCGCGACGCCTACGACCCGTTCGGCCGCGACCGGCCGGACGCCGACCCGCGCTACGCCGATCCCCGAACCGCCGACCCTTGGGGCCAGCGCCGCGACCGGCGCGAGGGAGAAAACCCCTGGCCCGGCCGCGACCGTTACGGGCAGGCCAATCCCTCGCCGTTCGGCTCGCCCTTCGAGGACGAGCAGCCCCGCGCCCGCCAGCGCCGCCGCGATCCCGACTACCTGTTCGGCGACGAGCCGCGCTACTGACACGGGCTCTCTCCCCATCCCCTGATCCGAGGTCCGTCGTGCCCAGGCATCTCCCGGCCGCCCTTCTTGTCGCCGTCGCAATGGCCGGCCCGGCCCTCGCGCAAGAGGCCGCCAAGGAACCGTTGAAGGAGCCTGCGAAGCCCGCAGCCGTCTCGGACCGGGTGAAGGACGTGGCCGCGCTCAGCCCCACGGACGCCGCGACGCTCAAGCCCGGCACGGTGCTGTTTCGCGATTCCCGCGAGAGCGCCTCGACCAATCCCGAGAACGGCCTGATCGCGTTCGACGCCTGGAAGAAGGCGCGGCCCGCCGAGGTCGTCGCGCTGTCGCCCTGGCCCGGCTACACCGAGCCGGACTACGCCCAGACCGTCAACGGCGTGACCAAGCAGCGCCACGAGACCCTGAAGGTCTACGTCGCCGAAGGCCGCTTCGTGGTGGCCAAGCCCCCGTCGGCCATCGATCTCTCGGCCTACGCCAACCTCGACTTCCTGGCCAAGATGGACCCGGTGATCCGCCACAAGCGGCTAGAGCCCGCGGACGCCACGCCGACCAAGGACCCGGCCGCCGCCTTCGCCCGGCGCCCCGACCGACCCTGGTGCGGCGCTGGCGGCTCCTGCATCGAGTCGCGCTACGATCTCGAAGGCAAGCTGCCGCTGGGCGTGAAACTCGCCAACAAGCTCGAACTGGGCTCCTCGAAGAAGGTCGCCGAATTCGTCTCGTTCCAGAGCGAGCTGCGGGTGCTGCCGCCGGCCGAGGCCGCGAACCTCACCGCGCTCACCCGCATCGAGACCCCCGTGGCGGGCGGGCTCGAACAGACGATCTTCTGGGTCAACCAGATCCTGCGCTTCGGCAAGTTCCTGGCGGTGATGCAGCCGGCGCCGAACGATCCGAACCGGACGGTGGTGACGACCTACATGGCGCTCGCCATCAAGGCCGACGTGCTCGACCGCAAGCAGGAATACGCCCGCGTGCCGGTGCTCAAGAACCTGCTGCCGGTGCAGGTGCTGATGGGCAATTCCTCGTTCAACACCGGCTCCTCGATCAGCGCGGGCGTGCCGACCTACGCCCGCAACCGCATCGTCGCCTTCGCCGACGCGCTGGCCAAGAACTGAGCCCGTCCGTGGCGCGCCTGAGCATCCGCGTCGATCTCGGGCCCGGCCACCGGCTCGGGCCGGGCAAGGTGCGCCTTCTGGAAGCCATCGCCGAGCACGGCTCGATCTCGGCAGGCGCACGGGCGCTCGGCATGTCCTACCGGCGGGCCTGGATGCTGGTGGAGGCGATGAACCGCGGCTTCGGCGCGGCGCTCGTCGAATCCCAGGCCGGCGGTCGGGCCGGGGGCGGGGCGCGGCTGTCCGATCTCGGCACGGAGGTCGCCGCCGCCTACCGGGCCGTCGAGCGGGCGGCGGAGGAGGCTGCGGCCCCGGCCCTGCGCCGCCTCGCGGCTCTTTGCCCTGAGTCAGGGGCTCACACGAAAACGTGAGAAATCGTGCCGGATGTTACCCGAAGCGGTAGACGAGGGATGGTATATTGCATACCGTCCGCGAACTCGTTCCTGAGACCGCGAGCACCTCGACCGGCGCGCCCGACCACGGGCGCGCCGTTTTTGTTTTTGGCCGCAGAGGCTTGACCTCCTGCTGCCGGCCTGAACACCAAAAAAGAATCAGTCCGGCTGGAGCCAGGGCAGGCCGGTGTGCACCAGCAGGGTCAGCCCGGCGGCGAGCAGGGCTGCGCCGAGGCTGGTCTCGAACGGGTGCTCGTAGCCGACACGTTCGAGGGCTGTGGCGGCCGAGGCGATGGCAAGGCCGATGCCGAGGGGGAAGAGGGCGGTGGGCAGCGTGCTCATGGGGCGATCCTACGCCACCTCGCTTGCGCGAGCATGGCGCGGATCGTCGCCCCAAATGCGAGGATCGCAAAAGGTTCCCTGAAGCGACCGATTTTTTGGGCGCTATTTGCCCTGCGACGGCACCGCGATGCGCGGCGTCTGCTGGTGCTGCACCACGCGCCATTCCTCGTGCGACAAGCGACGATAGGTCGAGGTGCAATGCGCCTCGTAGGTCTCGCCCCCACGCGAGGCCTTCACGCCATAGGCGATGACGATCAGGCCCTCCTGCGGCCGAGCGATCCGGCCGTCTTCGATGGCGACCTTCTCCCAGCGCGGGGTGTCGGCCACCGCCTCGATCGCCTCGGCGCCGCCGAGCACGAAGGGTGGGTGCGGCAGGGCCATCAGGCATTCGTCGTCGACGAGTTCCCGGTAGCGGTCGGCGCCGCCCTCCCACAGGCTCTTCTCGAACGACCAGACGCGATCATCGTCCATGGTACTCTCTCCCGATCCGGCGGCGTGACGAGAGAAGACCGATCCGCAGTGATCGTTCCGGCGGCCATCGACGCGATGAGCCTCCCCTGCGGCACGGGCGGTCGTTGATCGCCGGCTGGATCGCTCCCATCTGAGGGATGCCGTCCATGTTTCCCATCGCCGCGGTCGAGCCGTCCCGGCTCCCGTGTGCGAGCGCGCCGGTCGCCGTGTTCGCCCCGTTCACGCGCGGCCGGCGCGTCCTCTTCATTTCCCGCCGCCCTTGTCCGGAGAGGCTGCATGTTCACCCACGTCATGATCGGCAGCAACGATCTGGAGCGGGCCAGGGGCTTCTACGACGCCACCTTCGCGGCCCTGGGCGGCAGACCCGGCCGGATGGATGACAGGGGCCGGCTGATCTACACCCACGAGGGCGGTCGGCTGATGATCACGACGCCGATCGACGGGAGGCCGGCGCGTGCGGCCAATGGCGGGACGATCGGCATCCGCGCGCCGAGCCGTGAGCACGTCCTGGCGTGGCACGCCGCCGGCCTCGCGCAGGGCGGCGTCGCCATCGAGAGCCCGCCCACGGAGCGCCCGAACGGGGCCTTCGTCGCCTATCTGCGCGATCCGGACGGCAACAAGCTCACCGCACGCACAGTGCCGACGCGCTGAGGTCTGAGACGTAAAAAAGCCGCCACGCGAACGTGACGGCTTTTGACTTCAAGCTGATGATCGAAGCAATAACTTACTTGATCTTGGCTTCCTTGAACTCGACGTGCTTGCGGGCGACCGGGTCATACTTCTTCATGACCATTTTCTCGGTCTGCGTGCGCGAGTTCTTCTTCGTGACGTAGAAGTAGCCCGTGTCGGCGGTCGAGACGAGGCGGATCTTGACGGTGACGGCCTTGGCCATGGCTGGCGCTCCCAGTGCGGGTTGTCGGACACGATTCGCGATCGTGGCGGCGCCCACGCGAAACGCAAAAGGCCGGGACACCCCGGCCGAATTCCGCGGGGTGAATGCCTGACGGGTCGTCGTTCGTCAAGGTGGAAGCGTGCCGCAGCACCGTGTGGCCGGGCGCGAAGAGCGCCCCGCGCAGCGGCCTCGGCTTGAGCCGAGGCGTCTAGCGGAGCGAGAAGCCTAAGGCCGCGGATGCGGCCGCCGGCGCTTGAGGCTCAACAAGGAAGCATCCTATAAGCGGCGCTCCCGACACACCTGCCGCGCGCAGCGTCGAGGATCCCGGCCTGTGGGAGCCCTCCGCCCCCGGCAAACCGAAAAAGGTCCCGCCATGGCCGGGCATTCCCAGTTCAAGAACATCATGCACCGCAAGGGCCGCGTCGATGCGGTCCGCTCGAAGCTGTTCAGCAAGCTCGCCCGCGAAATCACGGTGGCGGCCAAGCTCGGCACGCCCGATCCGGCGATGAACCCGCGCCTGCGCGCCGCGGTGCTCGCTGCACGCGCCGAGAACATGCCCAAGGACAACATCGAGCGCGCCATCAAGAAGGCGACCGGGGGCGAGGGCGAGAACTACGAGGAGATCCGCTACGAGGGCTACGGCCCCGGCGGCGCCGCGCTGATCGTCGAGGCGCAGACCGACAACCGCAACCGCACCGCCTCCGACGTGCGCTCGGCCTTCACCAAGTCCGGCGGCAGCCTCGCCGAGACCGGCGCCGTCGCCTTCATGTTCGACCGGGTCGGCGTGATCGCGTTCCCGCCCGAGGTCGCCGACGCCGACGCGATGCTGGAGGCCGCGATCGAGGCCGGCGCCGACGACGTGCGCTCGGACGCGGACGGCCACGAGGTCACCTGCGCCCAGGAGGCCTACGGCGAGGTCTCGAAGGCGCTGGAGGCCCGCTTCGGCGAGCCGCGCCGCACCGGCCTGATCTGGAAGGCGCAGAACGCGATCGACGTCGACGACGAGACCGGCGAGAAGCTGATCCGCCTCGTCGAGGTGATCGAGGACCAGGACGACGTGCAGAACGTCTACGTCAACTTCGCCCTGTCCGAGGCGCTGATGGAGAAGATGGGCGCCTGAGCGTCCTGACAGGGTTTTCCCAGGGACAATCACCGTCATTCCGGGGCCGCGGAGCGGAACCCGGAATCCACCCGTGATGCGACGCTGAACGATGCCGCGCGGCCAGTCGTGGATTCCGGGTTCTCGCCTCCGGCGAGCCCCGGACTGACGGCGGTGGAAAGCGCAACCCCTGAAAAGATGGCGCGCAATTTGTCGCGCGGCGCCGCCCCGGCCCGCGCGCTATCTGCTGCGACCGCCGCGCCGTCGCGGTGCGCCCGAAGGTCCCTCCGTCCCCACGATGCACGACGATCCGGTCATCATCGGCATCCATGGCCTCGCCAACAAGCCGCCGCGGGAGGAGAAGCAGACGTGGTGGCGCCAAGCCATCGAGGAGGGGCTGGCCCGCAACCTCGGGCGTGCGCCGCCCGACGTGCCGTTCGAGTTCGTCTACTGGGCCGACCTGCGCTACGACGCGCCGGTGACGCCTGAGCGCAACCGCGAGCCCTATTATCCGGCCCGCGGCCGTAAACCCTTCCCGAGTCCGAGCGGCAAGCCGCCGGGGCCGAGCCTGACCGACCGGTTCTACCGCGCCGTCGAGTGGATGCAGGAGAAGACCGGCCACCTCGTCGTGGACGACGCCTTCATCGAGTACCGTCTCGACGACCTGTGGGGCTACTACAAGGATGCCGCCTTCCGCACGGACGCCCGCGACCGCCTGCGTGCGGTGCTGGCGCGCTACGAGGGCCGCACCCTGATGCTCGCCGCCCACTCCATGGGCGGGCTGATCGCCTACGACGTGCTGCGGCTCGCCGAGCGTCAGGGGCCGCGCCCGCGCGTGGCGCATTTCGTCACCATGGGCACGCCGCTGGGGCTTGCCGAGATCAAGCACCGGATCGCCGCCGAACACGGCGACCTGCGGGTGCCGAGCGCGGTGGCGCGCTGGACCCATCTCGGTGATCGCGACGACGTGGCGACCGTCGGCGCCGACTTGGCGCAAGCCTACGCGCCGAACCCGGACGGGGTCCGCGTGGCCGATTGCCCGGTGATCAACGCCTACCGGCGCCCCCGCGGCGGGCGCAACCCGCACAAATCCTACGGTTACCTGCGCACGCCGGAATTTTCGCGAGCCGTGGCCGGCGTTCTGGACGAAGCCGTGGCCGCATGCAGCGTCGAGGCCGACGCCCCGGCGTGACGAAAAACTCCGGCGGTGCGGAAACTTCGCACCACTCGCCCGGTTTCGGGGACAGACACCGTCGGCGCGATCCGCCGCTGCGACCTGCTTCATAACCCGGCCCGCATGTGTCGGGTTGTAGACGCTCGCCTGCGATTTTGACGCAGGCTGTTCTGAAAAAGCCGGTATTCCCTTCGCGGGATGGCGCCCCAAGAGCGCAATCCCGGCAAGAAGAACAATTTATCTCGGGAGAATTCGGGAACTTAATTTTCCTTAATCGCTTTCCCCGGTCGAACCGGTTCGTCAAGCCGGTAAGACAATCTCGGAGGATAGCCCGTGACGCTCACCAAGACCCTTGCCGCCGCTACCGCGCTCGCCTTCATGGCCGGTTCCGCCTTCGCCGCCCCCTGCAACACCGGCAGCACCGCCAAGGCCCCCGACCAGAAGTCGCAGGACACCAGCAGCACCGCCAAGGGCGCCGACGCCGGCTCGAAGAACCTCGCGGGCGGCCAGCAGCCGGCCTCGCCGGGCACCGTCGGCGCGATGAACAATGTCGGCGCCGGCCAGGGTGTGGGCGACAAGCCCGGCTCGGACCAGACCGCTTCCGCCAAGAACAAGGCGGGCGGCGACCAGCCGGCCTCGCCGGGCACCGTCGGCGCGATGAACGCCGCGGGCGCCGACCAGAAGCTCGGCGACAAGGGCGGCAACGACTGCTGATTCTTTTCGGGTTTCGCATTCGCGCGAACCCGGTTGAGCGAGCCCTCGCACCGCACGGTGCGGGGGCTTTTCGTATGCCGACAGGGGGAGGAGACTATCGCCTTCCGGCCCATCTAATCGGATGCGGCCGCATTCCCCCTCTCCCGGCGTACGGGGAGAGGGGATGCGCACCACCGGCGCGATCCCCTCAAAACCTCCGCTACGTCTCCTCGCCGTTCCGGCGAAAGAGCTGGCCGGCCACGTCGTTGACGGTCGGGGGCGTCGCCCGGACGAAGGGCAGCGGGCGGCAGACCGCGATGGCGGCGAGGCCGAAGCGGGCGGTCATCAGGCCGTTGAGAACGCCCTCGCCGAGTTTCGCCGAGACCCGCGCGGCGAGGCCGAGGCCCAGCACTTGGTGCAGCATGCCCTCGCCCACCGCCATGCCGCCGGTGACGGTGAGGTGGGCGAACGCCGCGCGGGCCAGCCGCAGGAAGCCGAGGAAGCCGGGGCGCCCGCCGTAGATCGCCGCGATCCGGCGCAGAAGGCGCGCGGCGGAGTAGACGACGAACGCGACGTCCACGATCGCCCGCGGGCTCAGCGCCGTCACCGCCGAGACTTGGCTCGCGGCCTGGGCGATGGCGGCCTTGGCCTGCCGGTCGAGGGCTAAGAGCAACTCGCCCTCGGCGAGGCCGAGCCGGTCGTCCACGTCGAGGATCGCGTCGCCCACCGCGGCGAGGCGCTTGATGCCGTTCGCCAAGGCCGGGCGGTCGGCGTAGAGGGAGCGCAACTCCTGCACCACGCCCTGCGCCGACGTGTGGTCGCGGGCGGTGAGCGCCGCCAGCGCCCGCTCGCGCAAATGCTCGATCTTGCGCTCGCGCCAGACGCCGAGCGCCTCGCGGCCGACGATGGCGAGCAGCGCCACGCCGGCCACGCCGACGAGGGCCAGCGCAACCCAGCCGAGCCAGGGCGCGGTGGCGAACAGGTCGGAGACCAGACGCTCCAGCGACAGCCCGACGCCGATGGCGACGAGGCTGCCGAGCGCGCTGAAGAAGATCGACAGCCAGGGCGGGCCGCTCCGGGTCGCGACCGGCACCGGCACGCGGTCGGCGGTCTCGACGATCTCGAACGGCTCGTCGACGAAGCGGATGTCGGGCTTTGTCCTGGGCGGGGCCTCGGGCTTGGGCGGCGCCTCGGTTCGGGTTTCCTGCTGCGGCTCGGAGGATGCCGCGGGGGTGGGCTCGGCGCCGGGGAGGCGGAAGGCGCGGGGGCGAGAGGCTTGGGGGCGAGGGGCTTGGGGGCCGGGGCCTGGAGGCGTCGTCACGTCAGCTTGTCCCCGATGAGGAACTGCATCGCCCGGTCGAGCCGGATCTGCGGGAGGTGGCCGGGCCGGCCGAGGGCGTCGGGCCGCGCCACCGGCGGGCGGAAGCGCGGGAAGCGGAACGAGCCCGGCGGGACCGCGCCGTCGAGCACGCTCTGCACGTCGGCTGGCAATTCGCCGGGAAAGATCGCGGCTTCGGCAAGCCCGTCGAAGGTGTCGTCGCCGATGGTCTCGCCGGCCTCCGGCGTGCCCGAGACCGCGCGCAACACCTCGCCGCCGTCGTGGACGGTGGTCTCGCGGGTCGCTCGCACCGAGGCGAGCGCCACGGTGCCGACGCGGGCGCCCGCGGCCTCGGTGCGGCGCATGGCGCGGGCGACGAGCAGGCGCAGCAGCGCGTCCAGCCGGTCGTGGCTCGACTGGTGCAGGTGGTCGGCCTTGGTGGCGGCGAATTGGATGCGGTCGGCCCGGGGCGCGAAGAAGCGCGTCAGCAGGCTGTTGCGCCCGATCCGGAAGGCCAGCAGCACGGCGTCCAGCGCCTCTTCCAGTTCGGCGAGCGCGGCGGGGCCGGCATCGACGGCCGAGAGGACATCGACCAGCACGATCTGGCGATCGACCCGCTGGAAATGCTCCCGGAAGAACGGCTCGACCACCTTGGATTTGTACGCCTCGAACCGGCGCTCCATCAGAGCGCCGAGGCTGCCGGGCACCTGCACCTCCTCCAGCCGGTCGAGGGGGGCGAAGGTCAGCATCGGCGAGCCGGCGAGGTCGCCCGGCATCAGGAAGCGTCCCGGCGGGGTCGTGGCGACGGATTCCGCGCCCGCGCGGAGCGCCGAGAGATAGGCCTTGAAGGCGTTGGCCGCGCGCTCGGCCACCACCTCGTCCAGCGACGCGGCCGGATCGAGCCCGGCCATGGCCTCGAGCCAGGGCGCGGCGATGGCGGCGCGGCCGGCCCGGCGGGTGCCGAGGATGGTGGCGCGCGACCACGCGACGTAGCTCTGGTCGAGCAGGGCGAGATCGAGCAGCCACTCGCCGGGATAATCGACCACGTCGAGCATCAGGGTGCCCGGCCCGGTGCGCCAGCCCCCCGCCCGCTCGTACTCGATGGCGAGCCGCAACTGGCTGATCCGGTCGGTCGAGCCCGGCCAGCGCCGGGCCTCGGTGAGCGCGGCAAAATTCTCCTCGAAGGGGAAGCGCGGCACGTCGTCGTCGGGCTGGGGCACGAGGCGGGCGCGGCGCAGGCGCCCGGCCTGCGCCGGCTCGAAGGCCGGCAGCGCGTGGCCCTCCACGAGGTGGTGGACGAGCGCGGTGGTGAACACCGTCTTGCCGGAGCGGGCGAGCCCGGTGACGCCGAGCCGAAGCGTCGGCTGGATCAGGAGATCGCTGGAGGCTTCGGCGAAGGCCTTGATCGCGGAACCCGCCTGGGCGGCGTAGTCGAGGAGGGGCAAGGACGGGCTCGGCAAGGCGGAATGAAGCCCGTCACAGGTGGCGCGGGGTGTGGCCGATCTCAAGGGTATGGGCTGCGCGCGGTGGGGGAGGCCGCATCATCGCTGCGCTCCCAATCCTCCACCGTCAATCCGGGGCCGCGCAGCGGAAGCCGGAATCCACCCGTGATGCGCGGCCATAGGGCGTCGCGGCCAGTCGTGGATTCCGGGTTCGCCTGCGGCGCCCCGGAATGAAGATGGTGGGGATTTACGCCGCCTTCAGCGCCCGAATGGTCCCCAGCGTGTCGCGGCGCAACGCCGAAAAGTGGCGGATCAGGGGGAGGACGTCGCCGCCGCTGCGGCAGGCGGTCTCGATCTCGCGGCAGAGCGAGGAGATGCCGACGAAGCCGAGCACGCCCGCCGCCGCCACCATGGCGTGGGCGTCGTAGGCGAGCTGGGTGCGGTCGAGGTCGGTCTCGGCCATCGCGGCGGCGGAGGCGAAGCGGTGGTCGAGTTCGGCCTCCAGCAGCGTCAGCAGGGCGAGGACGCGCTCGCGGCCCATCATGTCGCGCACGGTGGCGTAGGTCTCGTGGTCGAGGATCGGGACAGTGGGGGCCGGGGCGATGGCCTCGTGGGTCCGGCGGGCGGCGCCCTGGCCGCGCCAGCGCTCGATCACGGCGTAGAGGTGGGCGCGCTTGAACGGCTTGCCGACATGGTCGTCCATGCCGGCCTCGATCAGCTCGCGGACCTGCTCGTCGAGCACGTTGGCCGTCATGGCGACGATCGGCACCCGCGCCATCGGGCCGGGGAGCGCCCGGATGCGGCGGGTCGCGGTCAGCCCGTCCATTACCGGCATCTGAAGGTCCATCAGGACGAGGGCGTAGGGGTCGTCGCCCTCCGCCTCCAGGGCGGCGACCGCTTTTGCCCCGTCGCCGACGATGTCGAGCCGGTAGCCGCGGGCCTCCAACACGGCGCGGGCGAGTTCCTGGTTGAGGATCACGTCCTCGGCGAGCAGCAGCCGGGCGCCGCGCTTGGCCGGCGCCGGGAGCGCGGCCCGCTCCGGGGGCGGCACGGGCGCCGGCGCGGCGCGGGGTTGGGCGAGCGGCAGGGTCAGGGTGAACCAGAAGGTCGAGCCCGCGCCCTCCCGGCTCTCGACGCCGATCCTGCCGCCCATCATCGTGACGAGGTCGCGGCAGATGGCGAGCCCGAGCCCCGAGCCGCCGAAGCGCCGGCTGATCGAGCCGTCCACCTGGCTGAAGCGCTTGAACAGGCGATCCTGCTGGGCCTCGGCGATACCGATGCCGGTGTCCTGCACCTCGAAGCGTAAGGATTCCGCCGCCTCGCCGGTGGGCAGGCGCACCGGTCCCTCGGCGCGCACGGTGAGCGTCACGGAGCCCGCGGGGGTGAACTTCACCGCGTTGTTGAGCAGGTTGAACAGCACCTGCCGCAGGCGGTCGGCGTCGCCCTTGAGGGATTCGGGCAGGCGCGGATCGATGCGCGCCTCCACGGTCAGCCCACTCTTGAGGGCGCCGCCGCGCATGATCGCGACGGTGTCGTCGATGAGGTCGCGCAGCGAGAACGCGACCGGATCGAGTTCGAGCCGGCCCGCCTCGATCTTGGAGACGTCGAGCACGTCGTTGACGACGGTCAGCAAGGCCTCGCCCGAGACCCGGATCAACTCCAGGCGGCGGCGGTCCTCGGGGCCGTGGTCGGTGCGATCCAAGAGCAGGTCGGCGTAGCCGAGGATGCTGTTCAGCGGCGTGCGGATCTCGTGGCTCATCAAGGCCAGGAACTCGCTTTTCGCCGCGCTCGCCCGCTCGGCCTCGGCGCGGGCGGCCTGGGCCTCGTCGGTCAGCGCGCGGAGCGCCGCCTCCGCCGCCTTGCGCTCGGTGACGTCGAGGTTGAGCCCGATCATCCGGTAGGGCCGATCGTTGCCGTCGTAGAGGGTACGGCCGGACGCGTAGAGCCAGGTCGGGCCGACGCGGAACTCGGCGATGAGGCGGCCGTGGCTGTCGATGGCGCGGTGGATGCGGTCCCAGGTCTCGACCACGTCGTCGGGGTTCACGGTGGCGGTCCACTCGGCCGTGGTCAGGCCGCGGGATTCGCCGGCCTCCGGCAGGCGGTAGAGGCGCAGGCTCTCGGGCGAGAGCGTCATCGTGCCGGTGCGCATGTCCCAGTCGAAGGTGCCGGCGCCCGCGCCCTCGAGCGCGATGCCGAGCAGCCGGCCGGTCTCCTCCACGGCGAGGCGCGCGGTGACGATCTCATCGACGTCGAGCGCCGTGCCGATCCACTCGATCACCGTGCCGTCGGCCGGGTGGTGGACCGGGGTCATGGTCAGCTTGTGCCAGCGATAGGCGCCGTCGCGCCCGCGCAGCCGCCACTGCCCGTCATAGCCCCGGCCGGTGGCTCGCGCCGAGCGCCACGCCGCGTCGAGGAGCGGCGCGTCGTCGGGATGGTTGCGTGCCACGCGCTCCAGCCGGTCCGGGCCGATCGGGCCGTAATAGCCCTCGAACCGGGCGTTGGCGTAGGTGGCCGCGCCGTTCTCGGGATCGACGGTCCAGACCAGAAGCGGCAGGGTGTCGGCGAGGCTGCGGTAGCGCAACTCGCTGCGGCGGATCTCGGTCTGGATGCGCCGCCGGTCGGTCACGTCCATCAGGAGGCCGAACAGCCCGATGATGCGGCCCGCCTCGCGCTTGCAGGTGCCGCGCACCATCACGTCACGCGAGGATCCGTCGGGGCGGGCGAGCCGGGCCTCGAACTCGAAATCGCCGCCCTTGGCCAGGGCCGCCGCCAGCGCCGCCTCGACCGCCGCGCGGTCGTCGGCGTGGAACAGGTCCGGCAGGGCCGGAGGCGGCGCGTCCGGGGCGAGACCGGCGATGCGCAGCAGGCTGTCGGAGTAGCGCGGCCGCGGCTCGGTGAAGTTGACCCGCCAATGGCCGACCTCGGCCACCTGCTCGGCCATGCTGAGCAGCGCGTTGGCGGCCCGGCGCTGCTCGATCTCGACCCTCTGCGCCCGGATCGTGCTCTCGTGGTCCCGGCGCAGCTCCGCCTCGCGGGCGAGCGCGACGTTGTCCCGGTGCAGCCGCAGATGCGCCGTCACCGTCTCGGCGAGGTCGCGCAGAGCCGTCTCGTCCTCGGCGGAGAAGAGGCGCGGGTTGGGATCGATCAGGCACAGCGAGCCGATCCGCAGGCCGGGGCCGAGGCTCAGCGCGATGCCGGCGTAGAACACGATCCGCGAGGCGCCCTCGCCGAGGTCGCCGCCCGCGAAGCGCGGGTCGCGGCGGGTGTCGGGGATGACGAGCACCCCGTCCTGCTCGATCGTGTGGGTGCAGATCGAGCCGTCGCGGGGCCGCTGCGGCGGCAGCGCCATCGAGCCGGTGCAGGACTTCAGCCATTGCCGCTCGGCGTCGATCAGCGAGACGTAGGCCGTGGCGACGCCGAACAGGCGCTGCGCCGTCCGGCAGGCGGCGTCGAAATGCGCCTCCGGATCGGTGTCGAGGATGTGCAGCGCGTGGAGCGCCGCGAGGCGCTCGGCCTCGCTCGCCGACGGGGTGCTCACGGGCTCATCTCTCTCTCGGCGCCGCCGCCCGCCCGTGCGGGTGCGACACGCCAGCATAGCCGTTGCCGTCACGCCCGTCCCCTGCCGCCGCCACATGGGGGCCGCGGAGCAACGCATCGTGATCGCGGCCTCCGAGCGTCTCCCAGCGCAGGCGCGCGGCCTCCAGCGCCCAGACCATGCCGAGCATCATGTAGACGTGGCGCCACTTCTCCACGTCGATCTGCATCGCCTGGACGAAGAACATGAGGAGCGCCGGGAATACGATCTGCGCGTAGGGGCGATAGGGCGAGGCCCGCGCCATCAGGCGGAATCCGACGAAGGTGGTCGCGGCCACCAGCACGATGAACACCGCCCCCCCGACCCAGCCGCCGTTGGCAAAGCTGCCGATGTAGGAATTGTGCGGCTCCAAATTGAAGATCTGGCGCCAGCGCAGCGGGCCCATGCCGAGCGGCTCGTCCAGCAGCATCGACATGCCGCGGATCTGGTTGCCGAAGCGCCCGGTCTCGCCCTCGTCGTAGTCCTGGGTGACGGTGGCGCGCGACTCGAAGGTCTTGGCGACGCTGTCGATCGACAGCAGGCCGACGAGCGCCGCAGCACCCAGGCCCGCGGTGACGAGGCCGAGCACCACGATGCGCCGCCGCATCGCCCGCGACCGGCTCGTCACGAAGACGAAGCCGACCATCAAGCTGGTGGAGACGAGGGTGGCGCCCCAGGAGCCGCGGGAGAAGGACAGGAGGGTGCCGGCCAGGATCACCAGCAGGCAGGCCAGCGCCAGCACCGGATGGCGCCCGCGGCCCGTCAGCAGCCCGTGGACGAGGGTGAGGGTGCCGAGCATCAGGTAGGAGCCGAACACGTTCGGGTCCTGGAACGTGCCCGAGGCGCGGCCGTAGCGGGAAAACAGGTCCTCGATGCCGAGCAGCTGCAGGTAGCCGACGATGCCGAGCGCGGCCGAGAGCACGCAGCTCGCCGTGTAGGCTTTCAGCGCGAGATCGAGCCGGCTCCGCGTGTCCTCGGCGTAGAGCATCGCGAAGAACACCGCGGTGACGACGAGGTAGCCGAGCTGGATCGTCCAGGTCAGCGGCAGCGGCTCGCTGACATAGGGCAGGAGCGCCACCACGATCGCCGACAGGTAGAGGGCGAGCAGGAACACCAGCGGCATCGCCCCCCGGTGCAGCCGGACACCGAGCGCCAGCCACAGCAGCATCGTCGGGAGCGCGATGAGGTCGTAGGGCGAGGCGTCGGAGAAGGCGAAGCAGGCGAAGAAGATGAAGGCGGCGTGCATCGCGCCGGCAAAACTGTGGATCACCCGGATCGCGGGAATCCCCGCCCAGGCGCCTTCGCGCCAGCGCGGGAGCGGGGCCGTGAGGCTCGCTGTGGTCATCGACGCCAACGCAACTCCGGGGCGCGGGCCACTCTACGCTGGCCCGTCGCCGAGCCGGATCACACCACCGAAAGGTTGAGGTTTGCCCAACGGGCCCGCCGGGGCACCCTTGGGACCCCCTTTGGCTTGGGACCCCCTTGGGAAGAGTGTTCCAAGTTCGGGGAGACGAGGAAAAATTTAATCCGCGTCGGCGCGTGCGGGGAGACACGTCATGCCGGCAAAGGGCGCCCCATATTCAGTTCATCGAAGACGCAACGGCCCGGACGACCGGGTCGGCCTCTCACCGGAGACTGACAAACCATGAAGACTCGCATCGCCGCCGCCGTCGCCGCCCTCGTTCTCGGCGCCGCCCCCCTCGCCGCCACGGCTCAGACCTGGGGCGGTCGCTACACCGGCTACGCCGTCCCCTACGAGATCGAGACCACCGGCTCGCTCGTGCGCGGTTACGGCTACGGCCCGGCCTACGCCGCCCCGAGCTGCCCGCAGAGCTCGGCTGCCGAAGGCAACGCCAACCAGCAGCATTTCCCGGTCAAGCAGTACGGCCAGACCTCGGGCGGCTACCGCTGCTGATCGGATGCGTGAGACGAGAGCCGGCCGATGCTGAGGAAGGCAATCTCCTACGCGATGATCGGCGTCTTCGCCTTCGGTCTCGCGACCACGGCGATCGGCACGGCGCACGCGCTGCTGAACCCCTGACGGCAAGCCCCCTGACGACAAGGGCCGTCACGACATGAGAAAGGGCCGCCGAGGGGCGGCCCTTTTGCTTTGGGGGTTCAGGGCGACTTGATCCCATCCCCCCTCATCCTGAGGTGCTGCGAAGCAGCCTCGAAGGAGGGCTCCAGGGCTCGTGCGATACGCTGGAACCCTCCTTCGAGGGCGCCGCTTTGCGCCTCCACCGCGGGATGAGAGGATTTGGTTGGAGGCGCCGTTCGACGCCGACCGCCCCATCACGCTTTGCAATCAAAAAACCCCTGCCGGATCGCCTCCGGGTCGAGGTTGCGGCCGATGAAGACGACGCGGGAGACGCGCTTTTCGTCCGCGCCCCACTCGCCCTGCACGTCGCCGTCGAGGATCATGTGGACGCCCTGGAAGACGAAGCGCTTGGGCTCGTCGGGGAAGGCGACGATGCCCTTGCAGCGCAGGATGTCCGGCCCCTGCACCTGGGTCAGGTTCGAGATCCAGGGCATGAACTTTTCCGGGTCCACCGGCCCGTCGATCCTGGCCGAGACCGACTGCATCTGCTCGTCGTGGTGATGGTGGTGGCCCTCCTCCAGGAAGTCGGGCTCGATGTCGAGGATGCGCGACAGGTCGAAGGCGTTGCGGTCGAGCACCTGATCCAGGGCGATGTCGCAGCGCTGGGTGCGGTGGACCTTGGCCCAGGGGTTGATCGCCCGGATCCGGCCCTCGACCCGGTCGAGGTCTTCCCCCGAGACCAGATCGGACTTGTTGAGCAGGATCACGTCGGCGAACGCGATCTGGTTCTTGGCCTCCGGCGCGTCGGCGAGCCGGTTGATGAGCCACTTGGCGTCGGCCACCGTCACCACCGCGTCGAGGCGGGCGGCCTCGCCCACGTCCTGATCGACGAAGAAGGTCTGGGCCACGGGGGCCGGGTCGGCGAGCCCGGTGGTCTCGACGATGATCGCGTCGAACTTGCCGCGGCGCTTCACGAGGCCGTCCATGATGCGGATCAGGTCGCCGCGCACGGTGCAGCAGACGCAGCCGTTGTTCATCTCGAACACTTCCTCATCGGCCCCGACCACGAGGTCGTTGTCGATGCCGATCTCGCCGAACTCGTTGACGATCACGGCGTAGCGCTTGCCGTGCTGTTCGGTGAGGATGCGGTTGAGCAGCGTCGTCTTGCCGGCCCCGAGATAGCCGGTGAGCACCGTCACCGGGATTTTTTGGGACGAGGAGGCGGTGAGGGGGGATGCGTCGGACATCGGGGCGCTTGTGCTGTGATGGGGGCTTGAGGCTGTCATATTGTATCAGCGGGGCCCGATGGAAGGTCGGGGGCATGCGCCCGGAGCGCCCCGACGACGGCGTGCAGGCGGGGCAGTGCGTCCACCACCACGTTCCAGACGATCCGGTCGGACAGGCCGTGATACTCGTGGCGCAGCACGTTGCCGATCGCCCGCACCTGATGCCACGGGATGTCGGGCTGTAACGCCCTGATCGGATCGGGAAGCGCCCGGCTGGCCTCGGAAATGATTTCGATGCCGCGCTCGATCCCGTGTTTCAGCAGCCAGTCGCCGCGAAACTCATCGAAGCTCTTTCCGGCGGTCGCCTGCGCGATCCCGTCGAGGGCAGCGAGCATGTCGTCCAGCGCATGACGATAGTCCCGCGGCATCAGAACACGCGGACCGCCGACGCCTCGATCCGCTCGCGCAGGCGTGGATGCAGGCCGTCTCGGGTGGCGATGTCGACCGCGAGGCCGAGGCGGTCCTCCAGCAGCAGTTTGATGCCGACGAGATCGAACGCGTTGAAGCGGCTGCCCGGATCGTAATCGACGAACAGGTCGAGGTCGCTCTCGGCGCCGGCCTCGTTCCGCACCGTCGAGCCGAACAGGTAGAGCCCGGTGGCGCCGAAGCTCCGCACGGCGTCGGCGCTGGCCCGGAGATGGTCGAGGGCGGTCGTCCGGTTCATGCCGTCGATCCTACGCCCGGACGAACCGGCCGCAAACCCGCGCTCAACGCCCCCAGCGCCTGCCCGAACCCCTCGGGCCCCGCCAAGAAACGCTCCAGCAGCAGCGCGCCCTCCAGCGTCGCCACCACCATGCGGGCGTGCGACGGCGGGCCGATCCCGGCGCGGACGCTGCCGTCGGCGACGCCCTCCGCCAGTACCCGCTCGAGCCAGGCGATATGCCCCTCGAAGAAGGCCGCGATCTGCCGCCTCAAGGCCTCGGGCAGGGTCTCCAGCTCGACCGCGAGCGCCGCGCACAGGCAGCCGAGCCCCTGCTCGACCCCGCCGAGATAGAGCCGGCCATAGGCCTCGATCCGCGCCACGCCGTCCGGGCTCTCGGCCAGGATGTCGGCGAGCGCCGCGTCGTAGCGCGCCGCGTAGGCCGTGATCAGCGCGCCCGCGAGATCTTCCTTGGTGCGGAAATGGTGGTGGATGCTGGCCTTGCGGATGCCCACCGCCTCGGCGAGGTCGGCGTAGCTGAAACCCGAATAGCCCCGGCCGCGCACCAGGATCTCGGCCTCGCTGAGGAGCGACGCGCGCGTGTCTCTCATCGTCCGTCCGTCAGTCCATCAACCTCGAAGGCCGATCACGCAAACGCGATGGCCCGAACTGCCTCGGAATCACCATCGCACTTGACGCACAATAAATCTACCTACTAGATGGATGGCAATATATCACCGAGCGATCGGGAGGAGACGGCACATGGCGGTACGCCTGCCGGAGCAGCGAGCCGGGGAGCGCGGCATGAGTGCCGCGACCCGCAGGCAGGCCCTGTTCGGCGGCCTGTGCCTGTGCTGCCTGCCGACGCTCGGGCGCACCGCCGAGTCCTTCTCCATGGACGAGGTCGCGCCCGGCATCTTCATCCGCCGCGGCCCCGATGCCGAGGCGAGCCCGGAGAACAACGACGCCATCGCCAATATCGGCTTCATCGTCGGGCGCGACGGGGTGCTGGTGACCGAATCCGGCGGCAGCCTGGCCGACGGGCAGTGGCTGCGCGCCGAGATCGCCAAGCGCACGGACAAGCCGGTCAAATACGTGATGCTGACCCACGTGCATCCCGACCACGTCTTCGGCGCCGCCGCCTTCAAGGCCGACAACCCGACCTTCGTCGGCCACGCGGCGCTCCGCGGCGCGCTCGACGCGCGGGGCGAGTTCTACCGCAAGCGGCTCGCCGACATCCTCGGCGAGGAGCGGGCCGGCACGGTGGTCTACCCCACCCTGGAGGTGAAGGACGGGGCCGAGATCGATCTGGGCGACCGCAAACTCACGCTCACGGCGCACGGCACGGCGCATACCAATTGCGACCTGTCGATGCTGGATTCCGGCAGCGGCCTGCTGTTTCCCGCCGACCTCCTGTTCGTCGGCCGCATCCCGTCGCTCGACGGCAGCCTGATCGGCTGGCTCAAGGAGATCGAGCGGCTCAAGAGCATGGGCGCGACCGACGCCGTGCCGGGCCACGGCCCGACGCGGGTGAAGTTCGCGCCCGCGATCGGCGATCTCGCGCGTTATCTCACCACGATGCGCGACGAGACCCGCAAGGCGGTCGCCGCCGACACCCCTATCGAGACGGCGGTGACGACGATCGCGCAGGGGGAGAAGGACCAATGGGCCCTGTTCGACACCTATAACGGTCGCAACGTCACCCAGGCCTACCAAGAACTCGAGTGGGAGTGATCCCGCCCCTCAATGATCCGGGAAGGAGACCGACCATGAAACGCTTGCTGCTCGCCCTCAGCCTCACCCTCTCGGCCGCCGCGCTCGCCCCCGTGCCGGTGCTGGCCGGCGCCACCGATTCCGACGAGGAGCGCGGCGCCCGCTGGGCCGAGATCAAGAAGACCATCTTCGGCGACCGCACGGTCGAAGCGAACGACGCCGCGGTGAAGATCGACGCGCCGGCCCGCGCGCTGGACGCCTCGCTGGTACCGATCGGCCTGACGCTCGCCGACGGGGACAACGTCAAGAGCCTCTACTTCATCATCGACGACAACCCGTCGCCCTACGCCGCGCACTTCACCTTCGGCCCGGCCGCCGACCCGGCCGAGATCAAGATGCGGGTGCGGGTGAACAACTACACCAACGTCCACGCCGTGGTGGAGACCAAGGACGGCAAGCTGATCGAGTCGGCCAAGTTCGTGAAGGCGTCCGGCGGCTGCTCGGCCCCGATGGGCATGAGCGACGAGGAGGCCATGAAGGGCATGGGCGACATGCGCATGAAGTTCTCGGGCGAGGCCCAAGGCGGCAAGCCGGTCGAGGCGACCCTGATGGTGCGCCACCCCAACTTCTCCGGCATGCAGATGAACCAAGTGACCCGCGACTACACGCCGGCCCGCTACATCGAGAAGCTCGACGTCACCCATGGCGACCAGCTCGTGTTCAACCTCGCCGGCGACATCTCCATCGCCTCGAACCCGGTGATCCATTTCGGGATCAAGGGCGACGGCAAGGGCCCGGTGAAGGTCGCGGCCTCCGACAACCAGGGCGGACGCTGGGAGCACAGCTTCGAGCTGCCCTCGGCGAGCAACTGACGCCATGCGGGCGCTTGCCAGAACCGCCGCTCTCGTCGCGCTCGGGCTGATGCTCGGGGCGGTGGGGCCGGCCGATTCGCCGGTGAACGTGCCGGAGCCCGAGGGGCTCTATACCGGCCCCTCGCACGGCTACACGCCCGCGACCCTGAAAGGGGCGACCGTGCTCGACCTCAAGGGGCTTGAGGGCTTGCTGCCGGAAAAGCCCGTGCTGCTCGACGTGGTGCTGGCCGACCGCAAGCCCGCGGGTTTTCCGGCGAACCGCCCCTGGCTGCCGACCCACCGCTCGCTGCCCGACGCCGTCTGGCTGCCGGGGGCGGGCGAGGCGCCTCTGCCGCCCGCGCAGGAGGAGGCGTTTCTGGCCCGCGTCGCGGCGCTGACCGGCGGCGACAAGGCGAAACCGGTCGTCACCTTCTGCCGCCCGGAATGCTGGGGCAGCTGGAACGCCGGCAAGCGGCTGGTGGCGGCTGGCTTCACCCGCGTCTACTGGTTCCCAGGGGGCGTCGAGGGCTGGCAGGACGACCACGACACCGCCGCCGTCAAGCCCGACCCGCAATGGGGCGCGGCGGGCGCCCCGCCCGAGCGATAGGTTCTTCCCATGCCGACCCGCCGCCACGCCCTTGCGCTGACCGCCGCCCTGATCCTCGCCGGGGCTGCGCGGGCCGCCGCGCCCGCGCCGTTCGACGCCGCCGCCTTCGAGGCGGCGCAAGCGGCGGGCCGGCCGATCCTCGTGCAGATTTCGGCGCCCTGGTGCCCGATCTGCAAGACGCAGAAGCCGATCCTGGCCACGCTCGCCGCCGAGCCGCGGTTCAAGGATCTGGCGGTCTTCACCATCGATTTCGACAGCCAGCGCGATCTCGTACGCCGGTTCGAGGCGCGGATGCAGAGCACGCTGATCGCCTACAAGGGCAAGGCCGAAGTCGGCCGATCCGTCGGAGAGACCCAACCCGAATGGATCGAGCAGCTTCTGGAGAAGGCGCTCTGAACGCCCGCCACCATCATTTGTCACATTTTCGACAGAATTCCGGCAGAGCTCGAAATTCGAGCAATTTCAAACCCCTTATGACAGCCGGGGACGGTTGACACCGGGTCGGATGTGGCGGAAAAACGGCACGCCCGGAGGCGGTCCGAAGTCTAGGGAGGAAACGCCCGAATAACGGGCGCGCGGGGCGGCAAACGCCACCGCAACAGGAGGCAGGTGCCTCCGGGCCACAATTTTCCGCTTGAACACGGCGTCGAACGCCGGCGCGAACCGGGCTATAGCCTTCCGTCTCCCATGACGGTTCCGGCGGGCCGGAACGCAGCCTTCGGATGGCAAGCCATGTCGCAGCACGTCCAGTCCCATCGCCTCAGGGCGATCGACTTGGCCAAGCGCAAGGCGGACGGCCGCAAGATCATCGCGCTGACCGCCTACCACGCCCACACGGCGGGCATCCTCGATCCCTATTGCGACTTCATCCTCGTGGGTGATTCCCTCGGCATGGTGATGCACGGCATGGAATCGACCCTGCCGGTGACGTTGGAGATGATGATCGTCCAGGCCCAGGCCGTGATGCGCGGCACCGCGCGGGCGCTCGTCGTCGTCGACATGCCGTTCGGCTCCTACGAGGCGAGCCGCGAGCAGGCCTTCCTCAGCGCCGCCCGCGTCCTCAAGGAGACCGGGGCCGGGGCGATCAAGCTGGAGGGCGGGGCGCGCTTCGCCGACACCGTCGCCTTCCTGACCGAGCGCGGCGTGCCGGTGATGGGCCATATCGGCCTCACTCCGCAGTCGGTGAACACGATGGGCGGCTTCAGGGTTCAGGGCCACGGCGCGGGCGACGAGGCGCGCCTGATCGCGGATGCCCGCGCCATCAGCGACGCGGGCGCCTTCGCCATCGTGCTGGAAGGCATCGTCGAGCCGGTGGCCCGCGCCATCGCGACCGACCCGGCCGTGACGGCGGCCACGATCGGCATCGGCGCCACCAGCGCCTGCGACGGCCAGATCCTCGTGCTCGAAGATATGCTGGGCCTGAGCGAGCGCGCCCCGAAATTCGTCAAGGGCTATGGGTCGCTGCGCGAACATATCGAGGGCGCGGTGCGCCTCTACGCCGAGGAAGTCCGTGAAGGCCGTTTTCCGGCGGACGAGCACACCTACGCCCCGCGTTGAGCCCGAGGAGACCGCGATGAGCCTGTGGCGGATCGGATGGACGGGCCTGCTCGGAGCGCTGGCCGGCGCGGTTCTGTTCCCCCGCCCGGCGCGGGGTGGCCGGCGGGCGGAGCCCGAGCCCGGACCCAGCTTGCGCCGCGCCGGATCGTCGGCGCAAATCACTCGGCCCGACCCGGAGCCCCGACCATGATGCGCCCGGCCTTCGTCCTCCTGCTCGCCGGTTTCGTGGCCGGCTCGGCCGCGGCCCAGCCGGTCGGCTTGGATCGGCCGTTCACTCCGGCCCTGTCCTGCGCAGCGGTGCGGGGCATCGTGGCGCAGCGGGGCCGGGTCGTGCTGGCCTCGAGCCCGACCGCCTATGAGACCGTGTATCACGAGAGCGGCGCCTGCCGGAACGAGGTGACTTCCGCCCCGGCCTTCGAGCCGACTCTCGATCAGCCCTACTGCTTTGCCGGCTACCGCTGCGTCCAGCGCAACAACGGCGAGAACTCGGTGCGGTAGGGGGCGCCGCCGCCTCCTTCCCTCATCCTGAGACGGCGGGCGTCAGCTCAGGATGAGAATAGGATGAAGGGCGGAAAGGCACCTGAAGCGTCGGCTTTCTCGCAAGCCGGTTCACACCTTTCAGGCCGATGCCCTAATCTTCGCCGCCGGCGTAAAACCCTTCGGCCCCCAAACCCTCTTCCATCAGCATCCGGGCGCGGGCGCGCATCTTCTCCGTCTCGCTCTTGAGCTGGCCGCAGGCCGCCAGGATGTCACGACCGCGGGGCGTGCGGACCGGCGAGGCGTAGCCGGCGTTGAAGACGATCTCGGAAAAGCGGTCGATCCGCTCCCAGTCCGAGCACTCGTATTTCGAGCCGGGCCAGGGGTTGAACGGGATCAGGTTGATCTTGGCCGGAATCCCCTTGAGCAACCGCACCAGGGCGCGCGCATCCGCGTCCGAGTCGTTCACGCCCTTCAGCATCACGTACTCGAAAGTGATGCGCCGCGCATTGCTCACCCCCGGATAGTTCCGGCAGGCCTCCAAGAGCTGCTCGATCGGGTATTTGCGGTTCAGCGGCACCAGCTCGTCGCGCAAGGTATCGCGCACGGCGTGCAGCGAGATCGCCAGCATGGCGTTCGCTTCCAGCCCCAGCCGCTCGATCTGCGGCACGACGCCGGAGGTTGAGACCGTGATGCGCCGCCGCGACAGGGCCAGCCCCTCTTGGTCCGACATCACCGCGACCGCGTCGATCACGGCATCCAGATTGTAGAGCGGCTCGCCCATGCCCATGAAGACGATGTTGGTGACGAGCCTGCCGACCTCGCCGCCGTCCTTGCTCGGCATCTGCCCGGCGAAGTCGCCCAGCGCGTCGCGGGCGATCACGAGCTGCGACACGATCTCGGCCGTCGAGAGATTGCGCACGAGGCGCTGCGTGCCGGTGTGGCAGAACGAGCAGGTCAGCGTGCAGCCGACCTGGGACGAGACGCAGAGCGTGCCGCGGTCGTCGCCGGGGATGTAGACGCACTCGATCTCGGCGCCGCGGTTGTGGTCGTGCGCGCCGGTCGGCGCCATCCGCAGCAGCCACTTGCGGGTGCCGTCGCGCGAGACCTGCTCGCTCACGACCTCGGGCCGCTCCAGGGTGTAGGCGTCGGCGAGCTGCGCCTTCAGCCCCTTGCCGACATTGGTCATCTCCGAGAACTCGCGGGCGCCGCGCACGTAGATCCAGTGCCAGACCTGGGAGACGCGCATCCGCGTCTCGCGCTCCGTGACGCCGATGTCGAGCAGCGCCTGTTTCAGGTCGGCGCGGGAGAGGCCGACGAGCGAGCGCTTGCGGCCGGGCAGGGCCGACAGCGCCGTGACCTCGGGGGCCTTCTCGATCGGGGAAACGGGGCGCGCCGCGCGCCCGGCGGAGTCGAACGACGCCGTCGCCATGGAAGTGACCTTAAGACTCTGGAATTTTTCTCGTATACCCGGATTCGCCGTGAATGCGAATGCGCGATCCGCTTACGAGGCTTTCGTTCGCTTGGGGCGTGCCGGCACCTGCCCGATCACGATCCGGGTCTCCGGCCCGAGCCGCCGCAGCAGCCGGCGCAGGTCCGCGGGTCGCAAGGCCACACAGCCTTCGGTCGGCCGAAACCCCTCGCGGGCCACATGCAAAAAAATGGCCGAGCCGGCGCCGGGGCGGATCGGGCCGCGGTTGTGGTCGAGATCGAGCACGAGGTTGTAGAGTCCGTCGTCGCGCCACATCGCCTCGGCGCTGGTCGGGCTCGGCAGGCGGATCGGGCGGTTGTAGCGCCGGTCGGCTTTGGCGTCGCACCAGCCGTCGTCAGGCCGGATCGCCCGGAGCGGCAGAGGGCTCGCCGGCCGCACGCAAAACCGGTCCGGCCGAAAGAAGCCGCCGCGCAGGCGAAACACCCCGAGGGGCGAGGCGCCGTCGCCCTCGCGCTTGACCGCGCGGATGCCGGAGCGCCCGAGCGCGCAGGGGATCACCGCGGCGCCGGCCACCAGCCGCCCGAGCGTCGGCGCGCCGGGCAGCGGATGTACCCGCAGCCATGCCAGCGCCGCCGGGCGCGGCATTCCACCCGTATCCGGTCGGGTTCGCTTCATCTCCGGTTCATCCCGTGGTCGTACCGATCTGATTCCCGCGGACCGCGTCCATCGGTGCAGGATTGTGCGCTGCCGCGCAAAACAGATCGTCGAAAATGGCGAAAGTGCTGCATAAGCAGGCCTGCCGGATTTTCAGGGGACGGAAACGAACTAGATTCGGCCTGGGGCGAGGCTGCACGAGCGTTGCCCACGGTAGACCAAAGGCCAGATGCGCTCTGGCCGGCCTCCCGTCATGAATCACCCTTCGTCGCCTGCCTGAGCCGAGGGCTCGGTTACCGGATGAGCTTGCCGAAAGTCACGTCGTCGATGTCCAATCCTTACTGCCTCCTCGTCTGCGATGACGACGACGCCCTGCGCGAGGCATTGACGGAGCAGATCGACGCCTACGACGAATTCTCCGTCATCGGCGAGGCCAACGCCACGGCGGCGATGGCCCGCGTGGCCGAGGAGCGCATCGACCTCGTCGTGATGGATGTCGGCCTGCCCGACATGGACGGGCGCGAGGCCGTGCGCCTCATGCGCCGCAACGGCTATCGCGGTCCGATCATCGTGCTGACCGCCCAGGAATCCGACGACGACATGGTCGAGGGCCTGGAGGCGGGCGCCAACGACTACGTGGTCAAGCCGTTCAAGTTCGCGGTTCTCCTGGCCCGCATCCGCGTGCAGCTGCGCCAGCACGAGGCCTCCGAGGACGCGGTGTTCCGCATCGGCCCCTACACCTTCCGCCCCGGCGCCAAGCTCTTGGTCGGCGAGCGCGGCTCGAAGCTGAAGCTCACCGAGAAGGAGACCGCGATCCTGCGCTACCTCTACCGGGCGGGCCGCGAGGTGGTGGGGCGCGACACGCTGCTCGCCGAGGTGTGGGGCTACAATGCCCACGTCACCACCCACACCCTCGAGACGCACATCTACCGCCTGCGCCAGAAGATCGAGCCGAACCCGGCCACCGCCGCGATCCTCGTGACCGAGGGCGGAGGCTACAAGCTGTTGCCCTGATTCGACTTTTTATGGTCGATTGGCGGCGGCACGGAACAACCCGACACACGCGGTCGTCATTCCGGGGCGCCGAAGGCGAACCCGGAATCCACGACCGGCCGCGCCGGTTACCGTTCCGCCGCGCATCTCGGGTGGATTCCGGGTTCCGCTGCGCGGCCCCGGAATGACGGCGCTTGGCTTGGAAGGGCAGGCCGTTCGGCATCATCGCCCCGCGAAGCCCTCATGCCGCGGCGTATCGCATCCGGCCTCGATCCGCTAAGCTTCACCAGACCGTGAGAGGACGATCCGAAGGGCGGGACAGGCGTTGGGGCTCGACGACGACATCGCGATCCTGGCCGCCGCCCCGGTGTTCGAGCTGTTCGAGCGCGACGCCCTGCGCCTCCTGAGCTTCGCCGGGGACCGGCGCCAACTCGACGAGGGCGAGTTGCTGTTCTCCCGCGGCGAGCCTTCCGACGGCGGCTACGTCGTGATGTCCGGCCTCGTCGCGGTCGAGTCCCGCCGTACGGGTGAGCCGCCCGTCACGGTCGCCCGCTCCGGCCTGATCGGGCGCAACGCCCTGTTCCGCCCGGTCGAGCGCCCGGCCGACGCCCGCGCCGTCGAGCCCGCGGAGGTGATGCGCCTGACGCCCTCCGTGATGAGCCGCGTGCTGCGCGAGTTCCCCGACGTCGCCGCCATGGTCCATGACGGCATCGCCGGAGAACTGCGCGATCTCGTCCAGGGGTTTTCGCGCGTCGGCGAGCGGCTGAAGACACCCGCGCCGCGTGGGCGGTGAGGGCGGACCGGCGGCAGCACCGGATGGCCGGGCGCGAAGAGCGCCCCGCGCAGCGGCCTCGGCTGCGCCGAGGCGTCGAGCGGAGCGATAGCCAAAGCCGCGGACGCGGCTGCCGGCGCTTGAGGCCAAGACTTGAGGCCAAGAAAGGAAGCAGGGCGATCGCCCTGCGAGCGGTGACAGACGAGGGCAGCTTTTGTAAGCACGCCCGATCCTTCACGCCGCGAACTGCCGGAACCCGACGATGTCCCAAGCTACCTCTCATTCGGATCTCGAAAAGACCATCGAAGCCGCCTGGGAGGACCGTGCCAACGTCTCGACCGCCACCGGCGGCGCGGTGCGCGAGGCGGTGGAGGAGGCGCTGAACCTGCTCGACTCGGGCAAGGCCCGCGTCGCCGAGAAGGCCGGCGAGTCCTGGCAGGTGAACCAGTGGCTCAAGAAGGCGGTGCTGCTGTCCTTCCGTCTCAACGACATGGTGCCGATCGAGGGCGGCCCCGGCTCGTCGCCGTGGTGGGACAAGGTGCCCTCGAAGTTCTCCGGCTGGGGCGAGGCCGAGTTCCGCGGCGCCGGCTTTCGCGCCGTGCCGGGCTGCTTCGTGCGCCGCGGCTCCTACATCGCGCCGGGCGCGGTGCTGATGCCGAGCTTCATCAACCTCGGCGCCCATGTCGGCGAGGGCACCATGGTCGACACCTGGGTGACGATCGGCTCCTGTGCCCAGGTCGGCAAGAACTGCCACATCTCCGGCGGCGCCGGCATCGCGGGCGTGCTGGAGCCGCTCCAGGCCAACCCGGTCATCATCGAGGACAATTGCTTCGTCGGCGCCCGCGCCGAGGTGGCCGAGGGCGTCATCGTCGGCGAGGGCTCGGTCCTGTCGATGGGCGTCTATATCGGCGCCTCGACCCGCATCATCGACCGCACCACCGGCGAGACCTTCTACGGCCGCGTGCCGCCGTATTCCGTGGTGGTGTCGGGCACGACGCCAGGCAAGCCGCTCCCCGACGGCACCCCGGGTCCCGGCCTCTACTGCGCCGTCATCGTCAAGCGCGTCGATGCCGGCACTCGCGCCAAGACCGGCATCAACGAGCTGCTGCGGACCTGATGCGCGGCGCGGCGTGCGGGAATTTTTCCGCACGCCCACAATCTCGTCGAAGCGCTCCGTCCGGCCCCCTTCGGCCGGAGCGGTAGGATGCGAGCGGACCGATCGGGGAAGCAGGCATGACGGAATTCGGCGAGCGACCGATCCGGGCGGCCAAGGAGGCCGTTGCCATCGCGAGCGGCGGGGCCGATCCGAAAACCGACATCGTCCACGCCCCGCCGAGGATCGTTCGGAAACCCCAAAAGTCCGCTTGAGCACGGTGACGACCCTGTCGCGCGATCAGCCTCTGACCACCCGCATCCTCGATCTCACCGTCGCGGGCCATCTCGTCCCGACGCCCTGCCTGGAGATCGGCAAGGGGCCCGCAGTCCTGCTGCTGCCGGCGCTTTCCTCGATCTCGGCGCGGGAGGAGATGCGGCCGCTCGCCCGTGAACTCTCCGCGGACCATCGCTGCCTCGTGCCGGACTGGCCGGGCTTCGGCGCCCAGGCCCGCGCCCGCGTGCCGCTGGAGCCCGCGACCTACCACGCCTTCCTCGATGCGCTGCTCGCCACCGCCCCCGGCCCCTACGCGCTGGCGATCGCGGCGGGCCACGCCGCGCCCTATCTCATGGCGGCGGCGCGGCGACATCCCAAAGCCTTCGGGCGGCTGGTGCTGGTGGCGCCGACCTGGCGCGGGCCGCTGCCGACCGCGATGGGGCCGCAGCGCGCCCACTGGTTCGGGCGCATCCGCCGGGCCGTCGAGATGCCGCTCGTGGGGGAAGCGCTCTACCGCATCAACATCAGCCCGCCGATCATCGGCCGGATGATGCGCGCCCACGTCTACGCGGAGGCCGCCCACGTGACGCCCGAGGTGATCCGGGCCAAGCACCGCATCACCCGCCAGACCGGCGGGCGCTTCGGCACCGCCGCCTTCGTCACCGGCGGGCTCGATCCCGTCGGCACCCGCGAGGAGTTCTTGGACCTGTTCGGCCCCGATCTGCCCCCGGTGCGGGTGCTGCGGCCCGAGCGGGCGCCGCGGCGCTCGGGGGCCGAGATGGACGCGCTGATCGAGACGGGGCGGGTCGAGGCCCGCACGGTGCCCGGCGCGCTGAGCCCGCACGAGGAGTTTTCGAGCGAGGTCGCCGCCGCGATCCGGAGCTGAACCCTCGGCCCATCGCAACAGCAGGGACGCGCTGTCAGGCAATCGCCCGTTGAAGGACTGTGACACGACTGTCGTACGGTCATCATAGAGAGGCCCGGATTCGATCAGGATCCGAATTCTCAAGAGTGCCTCGTCCGATGCTCCGCCCGCCGGTCCGCCTCGCCGCCCTGCTGACCGTCCTGCTGGCCACGCCTTTGGCCGCACAGACCGAGGCGCTGCCGCAACCGGCCCCGCCGCCGGAGACATCCGCGCCCTCGCTCGACAAGGACCGGCTGAACCCGGCCGCGACCGGCCCGAAGGCCTATCTCAGCGAGGAGACGGCGCCGAGCCTCGTCGCGATCCTGCCGCCGCCGCCCGGCGGCCACTCGGTGGCGGAGGCCGCCGACCGGGCGGCCTTCAACGCGACCCGGGCCTACCAGGGCACGCCGCGCTGGGCGCTCGCCACCGACGACGTCGCCGAGGGCGGCGCGGCTTTGCTCGAAGACTACGCCTGCGTGCTGGGCCAACGGCTCGACCAGACCCGCGTGCCCGACCTGATGCGCCTGCTCGACCGGGCGCGCCTCGACATCGCGCGGGCCACCCGCGAGGCCAAGCGCCGCTACCGCCGCCTGCGGCCCTTCGTCGGCAACGAGGCGCCGATCTGCGTGGTCCGCTCGCCCGAACTCGCCGACAGCTACAGCTACCCCTCGGGCCATGCCGGCCAGGGCTGGGCCTACGGCCTGATCATGGCCAACCTCATCCCCGAGAAGGCGACGCCGCTCCTCGTGCGCAGCCGGCTCTACGGCGAGAGCCGGGTGATCTGCGGCGTCCACTGGCTGAGCGACGTGGTGGCGGCCCGCACCGGCGCCTCGGCCCTCGTCGCGGTGCTGCTGGCCGATGCGGGCTTCCGCGCCGACCTCGAAAAGGCCCGGGCCGACCTGAAGCGGGCGCTCGGCGCGGGCGGCCCCAAGCCCGATCCGGCGATCTGCGCCCGCGAGGACGCCGCCGCCCGCCAGCCCTTGCTCTGAAAGGGGACGGGGACGCAGGATTCTGCTAAGGCGCGCCCGCCCGAAGTACGGGCGCGACGGCAGCCGGCGTGGACCCGCCTCCCTCTGACCCCCTCGACCCTTCCAACTCAGAAAGAACTCGACACTGCCCTGGAGGGAGCCTTCGCCCCCTTCTCCGGCCGGCTGCGCCTCGATCCCGATGCGGCCGCGCTGACGCTCGGTGAGCAGGCCGCCTGCGGTGGACTGTCGGATGCGCTCGCCACCTTCGCCGACGCGCATCCCGGCGGCGAGCGGCGGGCGGTGGCCTCGCTGTGGAGCGCCTACCTGTTCGCCGGGCTGATCGCGCCGGGCCTCGCCGCGGGGGCGCGGCTCGGTCTGGCGCTGCCGCCGGAGCGGTTCAGCCTCGCCGCCGCGACCGGCCTGCCCGACGCCTTCCATCTCGCGCCCGAACTGCCGTTCCCGGCCGCGCTGCCGGCTCAGGTCGATCGCCTGCTCACCGAATGCGTCGCCCCGGCGGTGCGGTGCCTGCGGGCCGAGACCGGGCTGTCGGTGCGGCTCCTATGGGAGAATGCGGGCGGGCACCTGTTCTGGACGCTGTCGACGCTCGCCCACGAGGCGCCGGAGCGGGCCGGCGAGGTGCGGGAGGCCTTGCGGGCCCTGCGCTGGCCGCAGGAGGCCTGTTCGGCCCTCACCCTGATGCGCGCCGACGCGCTGGCCGGCCTCGACGCGCCCCGCCGCCGGGTCTGCTGCCTGCGCCACGCGCTCCCCGGCTTTCCGAAATGCGCCGGCATCTGCCCCTTGCTGCGGGGCGAGAAGGGCGGCTGAGCGCCGCCCCGACCGTCAGGCCGTCCCGGTCCGCTTCTTCCGCCGCCGCCGGGCCAGCATGTTGAGCCCTTCCACGCCCGCCGAGAACGCCATGGCGGTGTAGATGTAGCCCTTCGGCACATGCGCCCCGAACCCTTCCGCGATCAGCGTCATGCCGATCATGATGAGGAAGCCGAGCGCCAGCATCACCACCGTGGGGTTGGCCGCGATGAAGCGCGAGAGCGGGTCGGCGGCGATCAGCATCACGGTCACCGCGGTGACGACGGCGATCACCATGATCGGCACGTGCTCGGTCATGCCGACCGCCGTGATGATCGAATCGATCGAGAACACGAGGTCGAGCACGAGGATCTGGCCGATCGCCGCGGTGAAGCCGAGCCCGGCTCCGCCCCCGACCTTCTCCTCCGGGTTCGGATCGACGGTGTGGTGGATCTCCTTGGTGGCCTTCCAGAGCAGGAACAGGCCGCCTGCGATCAGGATGAGGTCGCGCCAGGAGAAACCCTTGCCGAACACCTCGAACACCGGCTCGGTCAGGTGGACGATCCAGGCGACCGTGCCGAGCAGCGCCAGCCGCAGGATCAGGGCCAGCCCGATGCCGATGCGGCGTGCCTTGGCCTGCTGCTCGGCCGGCAGCTTGTTGGTGATGATCGAGATGAAGATCAGGTTGTCGATCCCGAGCACCACCTCCATCACCACGAGGGTGGCGAGTGCGGCCCAGGCGGTCGGGTCGCTGGCGAGTTGGAGCAGGCTGTCCACGGCAGGCACGTCCGGGGTTAAAGCTTGAAGGGGAGGGGGATGCGGTTGGCGCCCGTCTCGATCGGCGGAGCGAGCACGCGCACCGCCTTCGGCACCACCTTGAAGTGGGCCGGCGTCCAGGTGGTCAGCTCGCCGTCGGTGTTCACGGCGCGCGGCTTGCGGGTGGTGAGCTTGAGTTCGGTCGTCTCGAAGGTGCGCACGTCCTCGGCCTGCCCGTGGGTGCCGCGGCGGAGCGCCGGCAGCAGCGCGACCAGCCGCCACCAGTGATCGACCTCCAGGCTGTAGAAATCGAGCTTGCCGTCATCGACGGTGGCGTCCTCCTGCACGGTCATGCCGCCGCCGTAATGGCGCCCGTTGCCGACCGAGGCCTGGATCGTCGTGACCTTTTCCGTCGTGCCGTCGTGCTCGATCGTCACGGTGAAGGGGCGGGCGCGACGCAGCAGCCGGAAGGCCGCGATGGCGTAGCCCACCGTGCCCCACTTCTTCTTGGCCTCCGCGGTCAGTTCGCCCGCCAGATCCGCGGAGAAGCCGATGCTCGCCACGTTGAAGTAGTAGTGCCCGTTGACCCATCCGAGATCGATCGCCTTCTCGGGCGCCGTCGGGATGATTTTTGCCGCCGCCTCCGCCTCCAGCGGCAGGCCGAGGGAGCGGGCGAGATCGTTGGCGGTGCCGAGCGGCAGGATGCCGAAGGGCAGGCCGGTCTCGACCAGCGCGGGCGCCGCCGCGTTCATGGTGCCGTCGCCGCCGCCGAGCACCACCAGATCGACCGACGGCGCGTGGCGCGTGATGGTCTCGTGGCAATCGCGGTTGGTCTCCGGCTCGATCAGTTCGAGCCCGCCCTCGCGCAGGATGTTGCGGATCGCGTCGAGGTCCGTCCCGCCGCTGCGGGCCTTGCCGTTGACGAGGAGGAGGGCGCGGCGCGACTTCTCGTCCGCCCGGCTCAAAGCGGACCTCCCGGCGCGTGCGGGAGGGGAGGGGGGCACAGGAAGGGCGCGGCCGGCAAGGAATCCTCGCACGCAGGGGCGCCGCGTCAGCGCTCGGGTCGCGGGCAGGGTCCGACATCGCGACCGACGCCTCGGCCGCCAGAGGGGCCCGGACCCGTCTCTGGAAAACCCGCGGTGCCGGAGGGCACGTCCGCAGGGCTACGCTCGCGCTGAAGGTGGGGGCTTCGCAGGCGAGGGCAAGGGGCGGGGCTTTTTCCCGGTCTCAGACGATCCCGAGAGCAGCGGCGCCACCCGCCTTCGCCTCAGGTCTCGCTCTCGTTATCGAGATCGGCGAGCGCGGCATCGAGAAAGGCATGCAAGCCGGGATCGGCGGCATCCGCCGCCGCGACCGCCTGCGACTGGCGGCGGCATTCCTCACTGACGACCGGCCGCTGCCTATCGAGAGCCTCGATCTGGACGGGCTGCTGGACACGCTCGCGGTTCGGTGTGGTCATGCGAGGCTCCGGATAGTTGTTTCCGCGAAAAAGACAGGCATGGACAGGGTCCGTCAACCGGATTGGTCGTCCAGCCCGCCGTCACCTTTCAGCCACAGTCACCCGCCGTCGCATCCGCCTGCCGGATTGGAGGGAACCGCCGGCATGAGCCTGCGCGTTTTACCCGGTCGCGCCCGACCGATCGGTGATGCCATGCGCCCATTCCTCGCCACGACCGCCCTCGCGCTCCTCGCCCTGTCGCTGCCGGCGGTCGCCCAGCAGGGGGCCGGCTGGGTCGATCCGCCGGCCAAGGCGGCCGAGACGCCGAAGACCAAGCCCGCCGAGCCTGCCCCGGCGCCGCAGCCCGAAGCCGCCGCTCCGGCGCGGCGCGAGACGCGCTCCGCCACGGTGGACGAACCTCAGGCCGCGCAAAGATCGGCCCGCGGCACCCGCCGTGCGGGCGAGGAGCGGCAGGCCCGGCGCCAAGCCGCGCGCGAGGCCGCCGCCCGCGAATCCGGGGCGAGGGCGACGCGCTCGGCCCGCGTGGCGCCGCCGGTCTTCACGGCGCCGCGGGAGGCACCGGCTATGGCCCGGTCCGAGCCCGATCCGCGCTTCTCCGAATGGGCCGGTACGGCCCAGCGCCTGAGCGAGGCCTATCTCGACAGCGTGTCGAGCCCCGGCGACGGCATGGCGACCGCCGCGCCGCGCTTCTACGGGTCGCAGGTCCGCTTCCACGGCCGGATGATGTCGTTGTCCGCGCTGATGGCGGAGAAGCGGCGTTTCGCCCGGCGTTGGCCCGAGCGGCGCTACGAGCCGGAAGGTGAGCCGCGGGTCTCGTGCAACGCGGCGACCCAGAGCTGCCTCGTGCGCACGGTCCACGCATTCAGCGCCGGGAGCCCCGGCCGCGGCGCCCGCTCCCAAGGCGTGGCCGAGCTGATGCTGACCGTGAGCTTCGCCAATGGCCGCCCGATCATCGTCGAGGAGACCAGCCGCGTGCTGCGCCGTGGCGGCCTCAGCGCCTCCATCGGCGGGCGGGGCGGCGCCTGATCCCTGCCGTTCCGCACTCCGTGCCCTGTTGTGCTAGGAGGAGGCGCAAGGCCGAAACAGACCCAAAGAAGCGTCCTGGATCAAAGATCCAGGACGCTTCTTTGGGTTCGTGTGTCGCATCGGCTGTTCCGAAAGCCGGCGACCACCTTTCGGGCCGATGCTAGAGACGGAGTGACCCGCGCGTGAAAGGATCGGCAAAGGCCGCGGTGAAGAGCGGGGCGGAGGCTGCGCCTGCCCCCGAAGTGCCGGTCTCCGAGGACGATCTGCGCATCCGCGGGCTCATCCTGGCCGAACTCGACCGCCGCCGGGTGCGGCCGGTGGCGCGGCGCACGCTGGCGCTGATCGCCGAGGGCTTCGTCGAGCCCGCCGAAGGCCTGCCCGGCTACCGCATCGTCGATCGCACCGGCGCGGTGCGTCGGCGCGGCGAGGAGGCCGGGACCGGCACGCCCCTCACGATCCACGACCTCATCGACGAGTTGGCCGAGCAACATTCGGCCCTGATGCTCCCCGCGCTCCCGCCGCAGGCGCCGCCGGAGCCGGCCCGCGATCCCATCGCCGACGTGCGGGCGGCGGGCGCCCGCTTCGTCGAGACGCAATCGGCCCTGGCGCGCTCGCTCGCCAGCACCTCGGCCGAGCGCAGCCGGGCGATCGCCAGCGCCGCGAGCGAGACCGTGGAGGGCTGGCGCCATCGCCTCGCCGAGCGTCTGCGCGCCAGACCCCGCCCGGCTCCCGCCGCGACGGTGACGCCGCGCACCATCGACGGGCCGACCGCGCCGCAACCGGCGCTCGGCGCGCGGTTCGCGACCGTTGGCACCAGCCTGGGCGGCGGCCTGCGTACCGTCTCGACCCGCTCCGGCGCGGCGGCGTCGCGGCTGCGCGACGTGGTCGAGGACGGGCTCGCGGCAGGCAGCCGCCGCCCGGTGGTGCTCATGGGCCTCGGCGCGCTGGCGGGCGCGGCGCTGGTGGCCGGCCTCGCCCTCACCGGACGCGACGACGGCGGCGGCGAAACCCGGACCGAGCGGCAGGAGGCGCGCAACGACGCGCCGCAGGCCGAGCCGACCGCGCCCGAGGCCAACCCTACGGCCCCGCAAGGCAACACCGACACGCCCCCGCCCGAGACCGACCAGCGTCCACCCGAGCCGCGGCGCAACCCCAACGCCGTCGAGGGCAATGCGGAGGTGATCGACACCGCGACCCTGCGGGTCGGCGGCAAGCTCGTGCGCCTGTTCGGGGTCGAGTGGGTCCGCGGCGGGCAGGCCGACGAGCTGTCGAAGTACCTGCGCGGCCGGTCCGTCACCTGCCTGCCCGCGGCCGGCAGCAGCGCCCATGTCTGCACCGTGGAGGGGCGCGACCTGTCGGAAGTCGTGCTGTTCAACGGCGGCGGGCGCGCCTCGTCGGAGGCCTCGCCCGAACTCGTCGCCGCCGAGGACCATGCCCGCACCGAGCGGCTGGGGGTGTGGAAGAAGTGAGGCGCCACACGCAGGCCGGGCTATAGGCTAGACTGTACGCGGCGCACGATTCGCGCGGCGGATGGACAGCAAACCCCATGACCCTCTCGCTCGGCCTGAGCGCCTTCGCCGTCGTCCTCGCGCTGCTCGTCGTGGTGACGCTCGCCATCGGCATCCGCACGATCCCGCAAGGGCACGTCCACACCGTCGAGCGGTTCGGGCGCTACGACCGCTCGCTCGAATCCGGCCTCGGCCTGATCATCCCCTATGTCGAGCGGATCGGCCGGCGGGTGAACATCATGGAGCAGGTCGTCGAGGTGCCGAGCCAGGAGGCCTTCACCCGCGACAACGCGGGCGTGCGGATCGACGCGGTGGTGTTCTATCAGGTGCTCGACGCCGCGCGCGCCTCCTATGAGGTCTCGAACCTGCAGATGGCGCTGCTGACCCTAACCATGACCAACATCCGCACCGTGGTCGGCTCGATGGACCTCGACCAGCTCCTGTCCCACCGCGACGAGATCAACGAGCGGCTGCTGCGGGTGCTCGATGCGGCCGCCGCTCCCTGGGGCGTCAAGATGAACCGCGTCGAGATCAAGGACATCCTGCCGCCCGCGGATCTCGCCGGCGCCATGGCCCGCCAGATGAAGGCCGAGCGCGAGAAGCGCGCCTCGGTGCTGGAGGCCGAAGGCCAGCGCCAGGCCGAGATTTTACGCGCCGAAGGCCGCAAGCAATCGGCGATCCTGGAGGCGGAGGGCCGCCGCGAGGCCGCCTTCCGCGATGCCGAGGCGCGGGAGCGCGGCGCCGAGGCCGAGGCGAAGGCCACCGCCATGGTGAGCGAGGCGATCAGTCAGGGCGACCTCGCGGCGGCGAACTTTCTGGTGGCCGAAAAATACGTCGAGGCGATCCGCGCCATCGCCACCGCGCCGAACCAGCGCGTCGTGGTCGTGCCGATCGAGGCCTCCGCGCTCGCCGGCACGCTCGGCGGCATCGCCGAGATCACCCGCTCGGTCTTCGGCGATCCGGGCAGCGCCGCGGCCGGGCGCGCCGGGTTGCCGCCACGCGTGCCCGCCACGCCGCCGAAGGCCTGATTCCCGTGTTCGAAGCGCTCTCGCCCGCCTGGGCCTGGATCATCGCCGGGCTTGTGCTCGTGGGCGGCGAACTCGTGCTGCCGGGCGTCTTCCTCGTCTGGCTCGGCCTCGCCGCCGGGCTCACGGGGCTGATCGAGGCCGCCCTCGGCCTGCCCTGGCAGGGGCAGCTCGTGCTGTTCTCAGGGCTCTCCGTCGCCGCCGTGGTGCTGGCGAACCGCCTCAACCGGCAGCGGGCGCCGACCCTGAACCTCGGCGCCCACCGCCTGATCGGCCGCTCCTTCCGGCTGGAAGCCGCCATCCACGCGGGCGAGGGCCGCGCCCGCCTCGACGACACGCTCTGGCGCGTCGCCGGGCCCGACCTGCCCGCCGGAACGCCGGTGCGGGTGACGGGCGTCGAGGGGACGGTGCTGCGGGTGGCTCACGTCCCGCAGGAGGACGAGGCTTCGGGCACAGCGCACGTCTGAAGCAGGGTGCACCGGAACGGCAGAGCTGTACCTTGTGCGGTACGCATGCTATCGGTCGGGAGGCTTGAATGTCCCTGAAGCGCGTCCCGGCCATCTTCTTTCGGACGGAGGCCGGCAACGAACCCGTCAGGGATTGGCTCAAGGCGCTCGACCAAGCGGATCGCCGTCGAATCGGGGAAGACGTCAAGTTGACTGAGTACGGCTGGCCGATCGGAATGCCGACCTGTCGGCCGATGGGCGAGGGTTTGCACGAAGTCCGGTCCCGGATTTCGAACGGCCGGATCGCTCGGGTGCTGTTCTACATCGATGCACGGCAGCGGATGGTTCTGTTGCACGCCTTCATCAAGAAGTCCCAGGGCACGCCGTCCGAGGATTTGCGGCTCGCCAAAACCAACAAGCGCAAGCACGAGCAAGGCCTGTCATGACGCAGACGCCGTTTGACCACAGCGGATCGTCCTTCGACGACTTCCTGGCGGAGGAAGGGCTGCTCGAAGAGACCAAGGCCTCCGCCCTGAAGCGGGTGATCGCGTGGCACTTGGCGGAGGCGATGAAGGCGGAAGGACTCAGCAAGAAAGCCCTGGCCGAGCGCCTGGGCACCAGCCGCTCGCAGCTCGACCGCCTGCTCGATCCCGACAACCCGAACGTCCATCTGACGACCATCGCCCGCGCCGCCCGCGCGGTCGGCAAGCGGCTGCGGATCGAGATGATCGACGCAGTTTGATCGTGTCCTCAGCGGATGAGGTTGGTCTTCGCCAGATCCAGAATCGAATCGCCCCGCCCGCTCATCACCGCCTGGAGGGCGTAGAGGCTGAAGCCCTTCACCTGCTCGGCCTGGAGCTTGGGCGGCATGGCGAGTTCCTGGCGGTTCGTCACCACATCGAGCAGCGCCGGACCGGGATGCGAGAACACGTCGCGGATCGCGCCCTCCAAATCGCCGGGGTCCTCGACGCGGCGGGCGTGGATGCCGACCGCGCGGGCGAGTGCCGAGAAATCGGGGTTCTGAAGCTCGACGCCGGTCTCGAGATAGCCCGCCGCCTTCATCTCCAGCTCGACGAAGCCCAGCGTGCCGTTGTTGAAGATCACCACCTTCACCGGCAGCCGCTCCTGCGTCAGGGTGAGGATGTCGCCCATCAGCATCGCAAAACCGCCGTCGCCGGACAGCGAGATCACTTGGCGCCCCGGGCTCGCCGCCTGGATGCCGATGGCGTGGGGCAGGGCGTTGGCCATCGAGCCGTGCGCCCAGGAGCCGATCAGGCGCCGCCCGGCGGTCATGTGCAGGTAGCGCGCTGCCCACACCGTGGGCGTGCCGACGTCCGCCGTGAACACGGCATCCTCCGTCGCGGCCTCGCTGAGCAGGCGGGTGAGGTATTGCGGATGGATCGGCCGACGGCCGGGCTTGCCGGTGGCGAGATCGTCCAAATCCTCGCGGGCCTTGGCGTAGTGCTTGAGGCTGGCGTCGAGATGGCGGCGGCTGTCGTTGCCGGTGAGCCGCGGCAGCAGCGCCTCGATGGTGGCCGCCACGTCGCCGACGAGGCCGAGTTCGAGCCGGCAGCGGCGCCCCAGATTCTCCGGGCGGATGTCGACCTGGGCGATGCGGGCGTGCTCGGGATAGAACTGGCGATAGGGGAAATCGGTGCCGAGCATCAGCAGGGTTTCGCAGGCCTCCATCGCGGCATAGCCCGAGGAGAAGCCGATCAGCCCGGTCATGCCGACATCGTAGGGATTGTCGTGCTCGACATGCTCCTTGCCGCCGAGCGCATGGACGATCGGACTCTTCAGCCGCTCGGCCAACTGCATCAGCGGGGCATGCGCCCCGGCACAGCCGCGGCCGCACAGCAGCGTGATTTTTTTGGAGTTGTTGAGAAGGTCGGCCAATTGGTCGAGGTCGTCGGGCTGCGGGACGACGATCGGGGCGCGGGGCCGCAGCGTCGAGGCTGCCCCCAGCGTCCGCTCGGGCGCGGGCTTCAAGGCCACGGAGCCGGGGATGACGACGACGGCGACGCCCCGCTGACCCACCGCCGCACGGATCGCGGTCTCCAAGACGTTGGGCAACTGCGCCGGGTCGGAGACCAGCTCGCAGAAATGGCTGCAATCGCGAAACAGCTGCTCGGGCCGCGTCTCCTGAAAATAGTTCAGGCCGATCTCGGAAGAGGGGATGTGAGCGGCGATCGCCAGCACCGGGGTGCGGGTGCGGTGGGCGTCGTAGAGGCCGTTGATGAGGTGGAGGTTACCCGGCCCGCACGAGCCGGCGCAGACGGCGAGTTCGCCGGTGACCTGCGCCTCGCCCGCGGCGGCGAAGGCCGCGACCTCCTCGTGGCGGACATGGACCCACTCGATCACGTCGCGGGCCCGGATCGCCTCGGTGATCCCGTTCAAGCTGTCGCCGACGAGCCCGTAGACCCGCCGCACGCCCGCGAGCTGGAGCGTCTCGACGATGAGATCGGATACGTTGTCGGAGGCCATGGCCCGTCTCCCCGGTTGACCGCGGGCGGTCGATGCGGGCCAACGTCGGCGGGGCGCGATGGTTCGCGACTTACGCGAATTTCACAATCAATGCAGGATGTTGCCGGTCCCAGCAGGAGGGCTCGCAGCCATATTTCTCAGCGATGAACCGCGTCCGCTCCTGCACACCGACGCGTTCCCGAAGGCGAGGAGGTCGCACCGCATTTCGTCCGTTGGCCGAACGCCTTCGACGGCGCTGATCCGTTCGAATGCGTCGAGGCCGAGGACGGCATTCGCTGCCGCACTCGGCCCACTTCCCTTGCGGTCCTTGCTCATGCGGGGCGGCGAGCGCCGCCTCAGGTGTTCATCGAGTCGAAGAAGTCGCTGTTGCTCTTGGTCTGGCGCAGCTTGTCCATGAGGAACTCGATCGCGTCGGTGACGCCCATCGGGTTGAGGATGCGGCGCAGCACGTAGGTCTTCTTGAGCGCGTCCGGCGGCACCAGCAGCTCCTCCTTGCGGGTGCCGGAGCGGGTGATGTCGATGGCCGGGAAGATGCGCTTGTCCGAGACCTTGCGGTCCAGAATGATCTCGGAGTTGCCGGTGCCCTTGAACTCCTCGAAGATCACCTCGTCCATGCGCGAGCCGGTGTCGATGAGCGCGGTCGCGATGATCGAGAGGGAGCCGCCCTCCTCGATGTTGCGGGCCGCGCCGAAGAAGCGCTTGGGCCGCTGGAGCGCGTTGGCGTCGACGCCGCCGGTGAGCACCTTGCCCGAGGACGGCACGACGGTGTTGTAGGCCCGGCCGAGGCGGGTGATGGAATCCAGCAGGATCACCACGTCGCGACCGTGCTCCACCAGCCGCTTGGCCTTCTCGATCACCATCTCGGCGACCTGAACGTGGCGGGTGGCCGGCTCGTCGAAGGTTGAGGCGATGACCTCGCCCTTCACCGAGCGGATCATGTCGGTCACCTCCTCCGGGCGCTCGTCGATGAGCAGCACGATGAGGTAGCATTCAGGGTGGTTGAGGGTGATCGACTGCGCGATGTTCTGCATCAGCACGGTCTTGCCGGTGCGCGGCGGCGCGACGATCAGCGCGCGCTGGCCCTTACCGATCGGCGAGACGATGTCGATGATCCGGGGCGAGAAATCCTTCTTGGTCGGGTTGTCCAGCTCGAGCTTGAACCGCTTCGTCGGGAACAGCGGCGTCAGGTTGTCGAAGTGGACCTTGTGCTTGATCTTCTCCGGGTTCTCAAAGTTGATCGTGTTGACCTTGATCAGGGCGAAGTAGCGCTCGCCGTCCTTGGGGCCGCGGATCGGGCCCTCGACGGTGTCGCCGGTGCGCAGGCCGAAGCGGCGGATCTGGGTCGGCGAGATGTAGATGTCGTCCGGGCCCGGCAGGTAGTTCGAGTCGTTCGAACGCAGGAAGCCGAACCCGTCTTGCAGCACCTCGACCGTGCCGGCACCGATGATCTCGGTTTCGTTGGCCGCGAGCTGCTTGAGGATCGCGAACATCAGCTCCTGCTTGCGCATGGTCGAGGCGTTCTCGACCTCGACCTCCTCGGCAAACGCGGTGAGCTCGGTCGGCGACTTGGACTTGAGATCCTGAAGGCGCACCTCGCGCTTGACGGCGACCTCGGCGGCCACGGGGGCGTCCTCGGTCGGCATATCGACGGGGGCGAGTGCGTCGTTCTGTGACGTCATGTGGGGGGATGCAACCAACGAAGGCGGGGGAAGGAGTCGGCCGGTCGGGACGCAGGGCCGGGCGCCGGGGAGGCGCCCCAGGTCCGGCAAGGCTGCGAGCGCAGCGGTCCGGCCCACGCATCGGCTCCTCTCGGCTTGGAAGAAGCCCCAGGGATGCGACACGGCTGCAATCGGAAAGCAGTCCTCCCTATCGTGTTTTGTGAGGTAGCTCAAGAGGAAGTATGAAATACGGCCTCACCGCCGCCGCAGGCGCACGTAGAGCGCGCCCGCGCCGCCGTGATGGCGCGCCGCCTCCTCGAAGCCGAGGACGAGGCCGCGCAATTCGGGCCCGCGCAGCCAGTGGGGCACGCTCCGGCGCAGGACGCCGCGCTCGGAGAAGCCGGAATCGGAAAAACCCTCGCCGCCCTTGCCGGTGACGACGAGGACGCGGGCGTGCCCCGCGGTCCGCGCCCGCATCAGGAAGCCGACGAGTGCGGCGTGCGCCTCCGCCTGATAGAGCCCGTGCAGGTCGATGCGGGCCTCGATCGCGAGCGTCCCGCGCTCCAGGGCGCGGCGCTCCTTGCGCTCCAGCCCCGGCGGGGTCGGGGCGGGGGGACGGGTGGGGGCCGGGCGGGCCACGGGCGCGCCCGCGAGATCGCCGAGCTTCACCGGCCGCTTGTGGGCCGGCGGGGAGGGGAGGGCGGTTCTGGCGGAAGGCCGCAGCGCGGGCGGCGCCGTGACGGCAGGGTTGGGTTTGGCGGGCTTCGACGGCGCCGGCTTCGCGGGGACCGGATCGGCCGGAGCGGGGACCGCCTCGGGCGCCGGCTTCTTCGACCGCGCCCGGCCGCGCAGGGGCGTGATCAGCTTGGCGATCTCGCCCCACAGATACGCCTCCTCGCGGGAGAGCGCGCGCCGCCGCGGCGGCCTCACGGCCGGGGCTCCCCAACCGGTTTGGGCAGCAGGACGACGAAACCCATCCGGTCGTGCAGGTCGCCCGCGGCGACGCCCGCCTTGGCGCCGGTGCCGACATAGAGGTCGCCCCGCGCCGGGCCGAGGATGGCCGAGCCGGTATCGGCGGCGATCACCAGATGCCCGCGCCCCGGCTGACCCGGCAGCTTGCCTTCGAGAAAGAACGGCAGGCCGTAGCGCCACAGGTTGCCGTCCACCGCCATGCTGCGGCCGGGGCTCAAGGGCGCGCCCGCGGCGCCGGGGGGCCCGAGGCGGGCATCCTCCACCGGCTCGACCCGGAAGAAGACATAGGACTTGTTCATCCGCATCAGCCGGCGGGCGTGGTCGGGGTTGGCCCGCAGCCACGTGGTCCAGCGCTCAAGGCTGAGACCGTTGAGCGGCAGGTGACCCTCCGCCACCAGAAGCTTGCCGATCGAGGTGTAGGGCTGGCCGTTCTTGCCGTCGTAGAGCACCCGCACCGAGCGCCCGTCGGGAAGCCGCGCCCGGCCCGACCCCTGCACCTGAAGCACGAACAGATCGACGGCATCGCGCAGCCACAGCACCGGCCGGGTGCGGGCCGCGATGGCCCCGTCCTCGATCGCCGCGCGGTCGGGATAGGGCTCCAGCCCCGTCGCGATGCGGCGGCCCGCCTTGTAGATCGGGTCGAGCCCCGGCGCGGTCTCGCCGGGCGCCAAAGTCACGAGGTCGTCGGGCCGGGCCAGCACGGGCGCGGTGTAGCCGGGGCCGGCCTCGGGCGAGCCGACGAGTTCCGGCTCGAAATAGCCGGTGAGGAAGCCCGCCCGCCGCTCGGGCTCGGCGCCGTTGGCCGGGCGCACGATCCGATAGGCCGAGAACCGCCCCTCGAAGAATTTTTTTGCTTCACCCAGCTTCACGTCGGCTGCCGCGGCGCAAGCCGTCGCGAGGTCGGCGGCGTTGCCGGTGACACCCGCGGCCTGGGGCGGGTTCGGCCCCGGCGCGACGCAGGTGCGGCGGAAGGCGTCGAGCGCCGCTGCCGCATCGTCCGCGCCCCAGCCGGTCAGAGCGGACAAAGCCACCGGCTCCAGCACGCCGTCGCCGACGCGCAGCGGCGCCTCCGCGGAGGCGGAACAGACGGAAACGGCCGCAGCGGCGAGAACCGCTGCGGCCGGGAGGAAAACGTGTCGTCTCGGCATGGACTTGCGTGAAAAGAAATCAGCCGCCCGCATCGGTGGCGACGAGCTGCCAGTTCGGATCGCGCGAGCCCAGCGTCCGGGCGAAGGTCCACACGTCGGGCACCTCGACGCCGGTCTCGGCATTGCCGTCGATCACCTTGCCCTCGGCGTCGCGGGTGGCGGTGATGAGGTTCGACAGGAAGCGCACGGTGACCTGCGCGACCCGATTCTTGACCTCGACGGCGACGATCTCGGCCTTGTCGATCGAGATGAAGGTGGTCTCGGCGGTCTCGCGGCGCTTCTCGCGCTCGGAGATCGCCCGCTCGAAGCCCTCGCAGACCTCCTTCGACAAGAGCGCCCGCAGGGTCTTGCGGTCCCCCGTGGCGAAGGCGGTGACGATCGCCTCGTAGGCGCTCTTGGAGCCTTCAAGGAAGGCGCGCGGCTCGAAGGCCGGCTCGACCTGCACGATCTGCTCAAGGCCGCGGGCCACCGCCGAGCCCGGCTCGGCGATGCCGCGCCAGTCGCGCGGGGCCGCCGCCTGCGCCGGGGCGGGCGGGGCGCGGTCGGCACCGGGCAGGCGCACGACGTTGTCGCCGTCCTGGCGCGCGCCGGGCGCGTCGGTGCGGTTGCGCTCCACCGGGCGGAAGGGCGAGCGCTCCGTCCCGGTCTTCTGCCCCAGCACCGAGCGCAGCCGCCAGATGACGAAGACGGCGAGCGCCAGGAAAATCAGGGTGGTTGCGTCGAAGGAATCCTGCATCACCGATCCGAATCGTGCCCGTCGCACGCGTGAGGCTGACACCCGAGGGCTGCCGGAGAGGGACCCCGCGCGATCCGTGCTCCCGCGGGGCCGGCCGTGGCGCCGCTCCTGCGGTCAGGAGCACGTCTCGCGAAAGGCTTTCGAAGCTCTTAGCCGAGCCCGGCGCAAGGAGCGAGCCGGAAGCTTGGCATCTTGAAGGCGAATGTCTCCGGCGTCGAGAACTCCGTGAGTCCTCGTGATATGGGTGAGGCCGCACACGATTCCAGGCGCCCCGGCGGGGCAATCGCCCGCAGGGCCTAGCCAGAGTCCTTCTTCGGCTTGTTCGCGGCGAAGCGTCATGTTAGCGCGCTGCCCGCGCCGGACTACGGGCGTGCCGGCGCCACAACCGCCGCGCAGCAACGACGCGAGGAGGAGATTCGTCATGGCCGATACCGCGGCACCCAACGGCAACGGCGCCCAGGACGGCGACCTCACCCCCGCGATCAACGCGCTGGCGCAATACACCAAGGATCTCTCGTTCGAGAACCCGAACGCGCCGCGCTCGCTGCAGCCGCAGGAGGGCGGGCCGCAGATCAACATCCAGGTCAACGTCAACGCCTCGCAGCTCGCCGAGGCCGACTTCGAGGTCGAGCTGTCGCTGGAAGGCGACGCCAAGATCAAGAACGAGGTGCTGTTCAAGTTCGAGCTGAAGTACGGCGGCGTCTTCCGGATGCGCAACATCCCGCAGGATCAGATCCACCCGGCGGTGATGATCGAGTGCCCGCGCCTGCTGTTCCCGTTCGCGCGCCAGATCGTCGCCGAGGCCGTGCGCAACGGCGGCTTCCCGCCGCTCTACATCGACCCGATCGATTTCGTCGGCCTCTACCGCCAGAAGATGGAAGAGGCCCAGGCCGGCCAGGGTCAGGGCGCCCCGCTCGCTTCGTAAGCGACAAATAACCTCAGATTGAGAGAAGCCCCGGCGCCGACGCTCCGGGGCTTTTTTCTCTTTCAACGACGGGCCCTCGCTGTGGCCGGCGCGCCGCACTCCGCCCGGAGGGGTTGTGCTAGGCGAAAATCCGCTGCCGCTTCGGCAGGGGTTTCGAGCCGTCCGACCATGTTCCGCCTCTCGCTCGCCGCGCTGCTCCTGACTGTGGGCCTCTCCGCCTGCGTCACCGTCACGCCCAACACGCTGTCGCCGCAGGAAGCGGCCGACCTGAAGATCACCAGCCTGGAGATCGTGATCCCGCCCGAGGCGCGGGTCGATTGGTCCTCGGCGGAAGACGATTATCTGCGCAGCCGCAACCTCTCGCAGACCGACCCGGCGCTCGTGGCCTCGCCCGACGCCCGCACCCACCTGCGCAACCTCGCGACGGCCCGCCTGAAGGCGAAGCTCGACCGCGTGATCGCCCAGCGTCCGCAGGGCACGCGGCCGGTGCGCCTCGTCGCCACCGTCATCCTCATCGATATCCCCTCGGCGGCCCGCCGCATCGTCATCGGCGGCAATCCGACGATCGCCGCCAACATCGACGTCATCGACGCGCGCACCGGTGCGCAACTGACGACCTATCGCGGCGGCGTCGGCAGCAAGATGTCCGGCCAGGGCGTCTACGGCGTCGTCGGCGACGCGCTCGTGCAATCGATGGGCGCCGACGACCTGTTCGACCGCGCCGCCAACGACTACGCCGAGGGCTTCGGCGACTGGCTCGCGCACCGCTGAGGCGTCACGCCGCAGCCGCCGAAAGGTTTTGGACGGCAAGGGCTTACGGCCGCGCTTGGCCGAAGGACCCGATGGCGCCCACGACCCACCTCGCCCTGATCAACGTCTTCATCGGCGACATCCAGGGAAGGCTGGGGCCGTCCCTCGGCACGTGGCTGGCGCAGCAGCGCCCGTGGAGCCCGTCCGAGATCGGTATCGTCCCACCCTCGTCGGGGGCGGCGCCCTGCTGCCGAGCGGGCCGTTCGGTGCCCTGGTGGATCGGGTCGAGCGGCCGCGGCTCCTCGTCGTGCTGTCCTGCGCCGCGATCCTGGCCGGCACGCTGCTCCTGATGCCGGCCCAGGGCTTCGTGCCGGTGCCGGCGGCGCAGCTCCTTGGCGGCGGCGGGCGGCACGCTGCTGCTGCTGGCGGTGACCGCGCCGACGCTCGGCGGCCTCGGCAAGGAGGTATTTCCGCGCCAGCAGGGCCGCAATCAGGCCTCCAACCATCGCGGCGGCAGCGCCCTGGCCTGGCTGCTGCCGCCGAAGGCGAGCGGCGCCGTGTTCGGGCTCACGCTGCTATGGGGCTGCGCGATCCTGCTGTTTCTGTCGGGCGTGCGCCGCAGCGTCAGCGTCCGCACCGAGGGCGGCGCGCGGGCCACGCAGATCGTCACGATGCTCGGTCCGTTCCTCCTCGGCTTCGCGGCACTCGTGGCCTTCGCCCCCGGATCGGTCGTCACCGCCCTTATCCTGCTGATGCTCGGCTTCACCGCCATCGCCGTGCTCGATCCGATCGCCGCGCGGCGCGGGGAGGCACCGTTGTTCTTCGAGCGGCTGCGCCCGTTCCAGATGCCGCTCGCCGTGCTAGGACTGGGACCTCTCCTCACCCACCGCTTGCTCGCCTGACATGCACGTCCGCCACGATCCGCAGGCGCCGGAATCCGAAAAAATCGGTTTCGACGCGTTCCTGGCCGTCGATATCCGCCTCGGCACGGTCGTTTCCGCCGAGCCGCTTCCGGAGGCCCGCAAGCCCGCCCTCAAGCTCGTGATCGATTTCGGGCCGGTGATCGGCCGCAAGCGCTCCTCGGCGCAGATCACCGAGCATTACACGCCGGACACGCTGGTCGGCCGCCAGGTCGCCGCCGTGGTGAACTTCCCGCCCCGACAGATCGGCAAGTTCCTGTCCGAGGTGCTGACGCTGGGCTTCGCCGACGAGGCCGGCGCCGTGGTGCTGTTCCGCCCCGACCGGCCGGTGCCGGATGGCAGCCGGCTGTTCTGAGCCCGCTGTTGCAGATCGAAGAACGAGTGGCCGTGCTTTAGCGGAGCGAGAAGCCCAAGGGGACTTGATGCCCGCGGACGCGGTCGCGGTCGCCGGCGCTGGAGGCCGGGGAACGAGCCAAGGCGGTCGCTTCAGCGCCCGCCTTGGGAATCTTGAACGTGGCATCTGAATTTTCCGCCCCGTCCGCAACCCTTCACTAACTTTCCGAGGCGAGAGTGCTCTTCGCACGTCCTTTCGTGCGCGTTTGACGAGTACCTGCCATGGACGATCTGCTTCGCGAGTTCCTGGTCGAGAGCGCCGAGCATCTGGACACGGTCGATGCGGAGCTGGTCCGTTTCGAGCAGGATCCGAACAACCAACAGATTCTGCGCAACATCTTCCGGCTGGTGCACACCATCAAGGGCACCTGCGGCTTCCTCGGCCTGCCGCGGCTGGAAGCCCTGGCGCATGCCGCCGAGACCCTGATGGGCCGCTTCCGCGACGGCTATCCGGTCAGCGGCGCCTCGGTCACCCTGATCCTGGCCACCCTCGACCGGCTCAAGGCGATCCTGGGCGATCTCGAAGCCACCGGCGCCGAGCCGGCGGGCTCCGACGACGACCTGATCGGCGCGCTGGAGAAGATGGCCTCCGACGACGCGCCCGCCGCCGCGGCCCATGCTCCTGCGCCGGCTCCCGCCGCGATCGTGCTGCCGCCGCCGGTCGAGCGCGAACTGAAGCCCGGCGAGGTCTCGCTGGACGATCTGGAGCGCGCCTTCATGGAGGCGCCCGGCCCCGACGACTTTTTCGTACCTGAGCCGGCCCCCCAGGTCGCCGAAGAGCCCGCCTTCGAGATGCAGGCCGAAGAGGCGCCGGAGCCCGTGGCCCCGCGCGCTGCGGCTGCCGAGGGCGGTGAGGGCCCCATCGCCAAGGTGCAGACGATCCGCGTGAACGTCGACACCATCGAGCACCTGATGACGATGGTCTCGGAGCTGGTGCTGACCCGCAACCAGCTCCTCGAGATCGCCCGCCGCCACGAGGATTCCGGCTACAAGGTGCCGCTGCAGCGGCTCTCCCACGTCACCGCCGAGCTGCAGGAAGGCGTCATGAAGACGCGCATGCAGCCGATCGGCAATGCGTGGCAGAAGCTGCCCCGCGTCGTGCGCGACCTCTCGGCCGAACTCGGCAAGGGCATCGAGCTGGTGATGTCCGGCGCCGAGACCGAGCTCGACCGCCAGGTCCTCGACGTGATCAAGGACCCGCTCACCCACATGGTGCGCAACTCGGCCGACCACGGCATCGAGGCCACCAACGAGCGCATCAAGGCCGGCAAGCCCGCCCGCGGCACGATCCGTCTGTCCGCCTATCACGAGGGCGGCACCATCACGATCGAGATCGCCGACGACGGCAAGGGCCTCGACCTCGCCGCCATCCGCAAGAAGGCGGTCGAGCGCAACTTCGCCCCCGCGGCGGAGATCGAGAAGATGACCGACGCGCAGGTCGCGAAGTTCATCTTCCACGCCGGCTTCTCGACGGCGAAGGCCGTTACCTCGGTCTCCGGCCGCGGCGTCGGCATGGATGTGGTCAAGACCAACATCGAGACCATCGGCGGCGTCGTCGACATCGCGACCGAACTCGGTAAGGGCACCACCTTCACCATCAAGATCCCGCTGACGCTCGCCATCGTCTCGGCGCTCATCGTCAAGGCCGGCGCCCAGCGCTACGCGGTGCCGCAGATCGCGGTGCTCGAACTGGTGCGGGTCGATGCCAAGGGCGCCAAGGAAGGCGCCAACGCCATCGAGCGCATCAACGGCGCCCCGGTGCTGCGCCTGCGCGAAAGACTCCTGCCGATCGTCACCCTCCAGGGGCTGATGCGCGGGCAGGCGACGGTGGAGGAAGGCGAGGTGGTCGAATCCGGCTTCGTCGTCGTCGCCCAGGTCGGCCGCCAGCGCTTCGGCGTGCTGGTGGACGAGGTCTTCCACACGGAAGAGATCGTCGTGAAGCCGATGTCGTCGAAGCTGCGCCACATCCCGCTGTTTGCCGGCAACACCATCCTCGGCGACGGCGCCGTGGTGCTGATCGTCGATCCCAACGGCGTGGCCAAGCTCGTCGGCCAGAGCGCGCAGTCCGGCGCGGTCGCCGAATCGGAGGCCGAGGAGGTCGAGGCGGGCGACGCCAAGGCGACGCTGCTGGTGTTCAAGGGCGGCGCGGGCGGCTTCAAGGCCGTTCCCCTCTCCCTCGTCACGCGCCTCGAAGAAATCGACGCGGCCAAGATCGAGTGGCTGGGCGGGCGTCCGCTCATCCAGTACCGCGGCCGCCTGATGCCGCTGGTCCCCGCCGACCCGTCGATCGCGCTGCGCACCGAGGGCAGCCAGGCGCTCGTCGTGTTCTCCGACGGCGACCGGGCGATGGGCCTCGTCGTGGACGAGATCGTGGATATCGTCGAGGAGCGCCTCGACATCGAGATCAGTGCCGACCGCTCCGATCTCATCGGCTCGGCGGTGCTGCGGGGCCGGGCCACCGACATCATCAACATCGCCCACTTCCTGCCGCTCGCCTACGACGACTGGGCGCGCGGCCCCCGCAAGGCCGCCGTCAAGGCGCCCTCGCTCCTGCTGGTCGACGACTCGGCGTTCTTCCGCGACATGCTCACCCCCGTACTCAAGGCGGCGGGCTACAGCGTGAGCACGGCTTCGAGCGCCGACGAGGCCCTCAAGGCGCTGCTCTCCAATCCGGGCATCGACCTCGTGGTCAGCGACCTCGACATGCCCGGCCGCAGCGGCTTCGACCTCGTCGGCGCCATGCGCAAGGCCGGGGGGCGGCTGGCCGAGATGCCGGTCGTGGCGCTCACCGGCACCGTCGGCCCCGAGGCGATCGAGCAGGCCCGCAAGCTCGCCATCAGCGACCTCGTGGCGAAGTTCGACCGCTCCGGCCTGCTCGCCGCCCTCGCGGAGATCGGCGAGCCCGGTCTCGCCCGCGCCGCCTGATCCATCTGACGTAGCGAGACTCATCCCCATGCAGGCCGCCAACGCCAACGCCGCCCCCGCCGACACCACCGACTACGTCACGGTGTTCGTCGGGGAGACCATGTTCGGTCTCACCATCGACCGGGTGCACGACGTGTTCGTGCCCGCCGGCATCACCCCGGTGCCGCTGGCGCCGCGCGAGATCGTCGGCCTCCTCAACCTGCGCGGACGCGTCGTCACCGCGCTCTGCCTGCGCCGCCGCCTCAGCCTGCCCGACCGCGCCAGCGGCGCGGCGCAGATGGCGATCGGCCTGGAGCAGGCGGGCGAGACCTTCGCCCTCATCGTCGACGGCGTCGGCGAGGTGCTGAAACTCGGCGCCGAGACCCACGAGCCGGTGCCGATCAACCTCGATCCGCGCTGGCGCGACCTCTCGCTCGGCGTCCACCGCCTCGACGGGCGCCTGCTCGTCATCCTCGACGTCGACGCGCTGCTCGCCTTCGGCGACGCCCAGCGCGACGCCAAGGTCGCCTGAGGGGGGATGCGATGAGGACCGGTCTCGTCGTCGATGATTCCGCGGTGATCCGAAAGGTCGCCCGCCGCATCCTGGAGACCCTCGACTTCAGCGTCCGCGACGCCGAGGACGGGGAGAAGGCGCTCGCGATGTGCGCCGAGGCGATGCCCTCGGTGATCGTGCTCGACTGGAACATGCCGAACATGGACGGCTACGAGGTTCTGCGGAACCTGCGCCAGTCCCCCGGCGGCGACCGGCCCAAGGTCCTGTTCTGCACCACCGAGAACGATGTCGGCGCCATCGCCCGGGCGCTCCGCGCCGGCGCCGACGAGTACATCATGAAGCCCTTCGACCGGGAGATCATGATGGCCAAGCTCGATCAGGTCGGCTTCTCGGTGCGCCTGCCCCAGCACGCCTAGCTCGGCGAACGCGCGACCCTCGCGCGACGCCCCATCCGAGCGGCCGGGGGAGGCCGCAGGACCCTTCCCCCCTTCCTCCTGCGGAGGCACGAAACTCATGGCGGCTACTCAGGCCCTCGCACCCGCCGCGGCACCGCGCTCCGCCGTGAAGGTGCTGGTCGCCGACGATTCCGCCGTGGTGCGCGGGCTGGTCTCGCGCTGGCTGGGCGAGGCCGGCCACGAGGTCGTCGCCACCGCCCCCAACGGCCGCGCCGCCGTCGATGCGCTGGCGCGCTGCGCCCCCGACGTGGTGCTCCTCGACATCGAGATGCCGGAACTCGACGGCATCCAGGCCCTGCCGCTGATCCTGGCGCGCCAGCCCGGCGTGCAGGTGGTGATGATGTCGACGCTGACCCAGCGCAACGCCGACGTCTCTCTGCGCTGCCTGTCGCTGGGCGCCGTCGATTACATCCCCAAGCCCGAGAGCAACCGCGGCGTCACCACCTCCGACGGCTTCCGCGCCGACCTCTTGGAGCGCATCCGCGTGTTCGGCGCCGCCCGCGCCCGGCGCCGGCCGGTGCCGACCGCGGTCGAGTCTTCCTCGACCTCCACCCTGACCGCGGCGCCCGCGCCGGTTTCGCGCCTGTCCGGCACCGTGACGCTGCGCCCGCGTCCGCGCGCCTTCACCGCCCCGCGGGTGCTGCTGGTCGGCTCCTCCACCGGCGGCCCCAAGGCGGTCGGCGAGGTTCTGGAAAAGATCGGCGCCGCGACCCTGCGGCGGCTTCCGGTGCTCATCGTCCAGCACATGCCGCCGGTCTTCACCGCCGTCTTCGCCGAGCATCTCGGGGCCCGCGTCGGCCTGCCCGCGGCCGAGGGCAAGGCCGACGAGCGGCTGCAGCCCGGCCGCATCTACGTCGCGCCGGGCGGGCGCCACATGCGACTCACCGGCTCCGCCGCCGACCCGGTGATCCGCCTCGACGACGGGCCGCCGGTCAACTTCTGCCGCCCGGCGGTGGACGTGCTGTTCCTCGACGCCGCCGCGATCTACGGGAGCGCGACGCTCAGCGTGATCCTCACCGGCATGGGCTCGGACGGGACCGCGGGCTCGCGCGCACTCGTCGAGGCCGGCGGGCAGCTCATGGCCCAGGACGAGGCCACCAGCACCGTATGGGGCATGCCCGGCAGCGTCGCCAAGGCGGGCCTGTGCCACGCCGTCCTGCCGCTGCCCGACATCGGCTCGGCCTTGCGCACCGCCATCGGCGGGAGCGCGGCATGACCGAAGCGGATTTCGGCTTCCTGCGCGACTACCTGAAGAAACGCTCCGGCCTCGCGCTCGGCCCGGAGAAGCGCTACCTCGTCGAGAGCCGCCTCTCGCCGGTCTGCCGCCGCTTCAATCTCGCCACCCTGTCCGACCTCGTCGGCACCTTACGCCTATCGCGCGAGGGTCCGCTGGAGCGGGCGGTGGTCGAGGCGATGACGACGAACGAGACGTTCTTCTTCCGCGACCGCGCCCCGTTCGACCTGTTTCGCGACGTGCTCCTGCCCCGCGCCATCGCGGCCCGCGCTTCGACCCGCCGCCTGCGGATCTGGTCGGCGGCGGCCTCGACCGGCCAGGAGCCTTATTCGCTCGCGATGATGCTGCACGAGGCGGCGGCGCAGCTCGCCGGCTGGCAGGTCGAGATCGTCGGTACCGACCTCTCTACCGAGGTGCTGGAGAAGGCCCGCCTCGGCCTCTACAGCCATTTCGAGGTGCAGCGCGGCTTGCCCGTGCAACTCCTCGTCAAGCACTTTACCCAAGTCGGCGAGCAGTGGCGCATCAGCCCGCAACTGATGAAAATGGTGAGCTACCGCCCGCTCAACCTCCTGCACCCGTTCGAGCATCTCGGGCAGTTCGACATTGTCTATTGCCGCAACGTGCTGATCTACTTCGACGCGCCGACCAAGGCCGACGTGCTGGAGCGCATCGCCAAGGCACTGGCCCCCGACGGCGCGGTCCTGCTCGGCGCCGCCGAGACGGTGATCGGGCTGACCGAGGCGCTGGTGCCCGACGGCCAGCACCGGGGCCTCTACCGCCAGGGCGCCGTCCACCGGGCGGCGGCCCCGACGCGGCTCGCGGCGGGTTTCTGAGACGATCTTCTTCTCCTTGCGGTGAGGAGAAGATCCCGCTCACCCAAAGTGCCGCGCCAAAACCTCGCGCACGGCCTCGACCATCCGCTCCACCGGCACCGACACCTGAGCCGGACGCGCGGCCTTCCACTCGGCGTTGCTGGCGATGTCCGCCGCCGCCTGGGCGCCCTGGATCAGGTCCTTGATCTGAACCTCGCCGGCCTCGCGCTCGTTCGAGCCCTGGATCACCACCGCCGGCGCGCGGCGGCGGTCAGCGTATTTCATCTGCGCCTTCATGCCGGCGGCGCCGAGATAGAGTTCGGCCCGGATGTTTTCCGCCCGCAACCGCGCCACCAGCGCCTGATACTCGGCGATGTTTTCGCGATCGAGCACCAGCACCACCACCGGGCCGGGCTTGGCCGCGCCCTCGACCAGCGGGCTCTTGGTCAGCCGCAGCGCCGAGAACAGCCGCGAGACGCCGATGGAGAAGCCGGTGGCCGGCACCGGCTCGCTGCGGAAGCGGCCGACCAGTCCGTCGTAGCGCCCGCCGCCCGCGACCGAGCCGAAGCGCACGGTCTGCCCGTCCTCGTTGGTGACCGGGAAGGTCAGCTCCGCCTCGTAGACCGGGCCGGTGTAGTATTCGAGGCCGCGCACCACCGACGGGTCGGCGCGAATCCGGTCGTGGCTGTAGCCCGCCGCCTCGCACAGCCGCATGATCGCGTGGAGTTCGGCGATGCCCTCGCGGCCGGTCTCGGAATCACCCACGACCGCGTGCCAGGACCCGAAGAACTTTTCCCAGAACGCCATGCGGTCGGCGCCCTCGTGCGGGGCGGCCTCGAAGCCGACATAGGCGAGGATGCGCTCGATGGCGTCATCGGCCAGCCCCGCGCCCTTGGTGAAGTCGCCGCTCTCGTCCTTGCGGCCGGGGCCGAGCAACTGGCGCACGCCGTCGGCGCCCAGCCGGTCGAGCTTGTCGATGGCGCGCAGCACGGTGAGGCGCTGGCCGGCCTTGTCGGGACCGGCGAGGCCGATGGCCTCCATCACGCCGTCCAGAACCTTGCGGTTGTTGACCTTGACCACGTACTGGCCGCCGAGGCCGAGCCGGTCGAGCGTGTCGGCCATCAGCATGCAGGTCTCGGCGTCCGCGGCGACGCTCGCCGCCCCGACGATGTCGGCATCGAACTGCATGAACTGGCGGAAGCGGCCCGGACCCGGCTTCTCGTTGCGGAAGACGTAGCCGGCCCGGTAGCTGCGATAGGGTTTTGGAATGGCGTCGAAGTTTTCGGCCACGTGCCGGGCGAGCGGCGCGGTGAGGTCGTAGCGCAGAGACAGCCACTGCTCGTCGTCGTCCTGGAACGAGAAGACGCCCTCGTTCGGCCGGTCGAGATCCGGCAGGAATTTGCCCAATGCCTCGGTGTATTCGACGAACGGCGTCTCCAGCGCCTCGAAGCCGTAGAGCTCGAACGTCTGCCGGATCGTCTCCAGCATCCGCCCTTGCGCCAGCAGGTCGGCCTCGGTGCGGTCGGGAAAGCCGCGCGGCAGGCGGGGTTTCAGGGTCTCGGCCTTGGCCATGTCGTCGCCGCTCAGGATTTTTTTTCGGGGGTTGAGGCCCGGCTCTATCGCAGGCGGCGGCGCGGCGGCAAGCCGAGCGCTCCGGAGCGCGGAGGCGCGCTCATCCCACCCACCCCCTCATCCTGAGGTGCGACGCGAAGCGCAGCCTCGAAGGAGGGCTCCAGGGATCGCGCGATCCACTGAAGACCTCCTTCGAGGCCCGTTTGCGCGGGCACCTCAGGATGAGGGGGTGGGGTGGGACGGGCCGGTGGAACCGGCGCTCAGGCGAGCTGCGTGTCCGACGGCGGCGCGCTGTCGGAGGGGCGGTCGGCCTCGATGCTCGGGGCCGGGGCGCCGGGCAGGCCGACATTGGCCTCGGTCGGCGTGGCGGTGACGGTCACCTCGTCGCCCTCGATCACGAAGCGCACGTCCATGGCGGCGGCGCGTGCCACGAGGCCGGCATAGAACGGCAGGATGCCGTGGGCATCGACCGTGCCGCCCTCCGGCGTGCCGGCGATCAGCGCCTCGACGTGGTTCGGGATGCGGGCGTGGCTGCCCTTCGAGAGCAGGGTGAAGGTCGGCGCGTCGCCCGAGCCCGTCACCTTCACGTCGATATGGCCGCCCCGCGGGATCGCGGTCGAGGCGATGACGACGAGGTTCAGGAGCAGCTTGACCTTGTTCTTCGGGAACAAAGCCTGCGGCGCGCTCCACGAGAGTTGGGTCTTCTCGTCGGCGAACATGGCGCGCGCGACCTTCTCGGCGTCGGCCAGATCGATCGAGGCGCCCGCCGAGCCCGCCGCCCCGAAGGCGATGCGGGCGAACTGGATGCGGGCCGAGGCGGTCTTGGCGCTCTTGCGGATCAGGTCGAGGGCGAATTCGCGCATCGACGGGTCGTTGTCGTCCTCCAGCACCTCCAGCCCGTTCACGATGGCGCCGATCGGGCTGATCACGTCGTGGCAGACGCGCGAGCACAGGAGCGCCGAGAGGTCGAGGCTGTCGAGGGTGAGGCTGGTGCTGGGGCCGCTCATGGCACGCTCCGTTGCCGGATGTCGCGGGCAAGCCGCGAGGTCTGGTCCGATGTCGTCGCCCGATCCGATCGTGCGACCGACGCGGGCATCCGGGCACCGATAGTCATGGAAGGCGGCTTTGGAAAGGCGCACGGAAGGGGCGATCGTGCCGTATGGCCGGGCGCGAAGAGCGCCTCGCGCAGTGGGCCTCGGCAAAGCCGAGGCGTCTAACGGAGCGAGAAGCCCAAGGCCGCGGACGCGGCCGCCGGCGTTTGAGGCCAAGCAGGATTCCGTCCTGATTTGTCCCAAGTTGTATCGCAAGAGCCTCCCAGGGACGCGGGCGAAGCGCCGTTCAGGAAGAATCGTTCAGCAACGCGTCAGGCCGGGGCGTGATATTTGCCTTCCCCTCGCATGTTTCTCCCCACGTCCGCGCTCGATCACCCGCCACCACCGCTCATGACCCCGCGATGACCGCCCCCGATCCGTTCCCCGCGCTCCACCCGACGGCCCCGGTGCCGGAGGCCCTGCGCGATCCCGTGGCGCGGCGGCTCGCTGGCATCGCCTGCGAGGCGGGGCGCATCCTGCGGGGCTATCACGGCGGCGATTGCCCGCACGTGGTCAAGCCCGACGGCTCGCCCGCGAGCCTCGCAGACGCCCGCTCCGAGGAACTGATCGTCGCGGCGCTCATGGCCGGCTTTCCCGGCATCCCGGTGATCGCGGAGGAAACCTCCTGCACGGCGCCGCCCGCGCCGTTGTTCTTCCTCGTCGATCCCCTCGACGGCACCCGCGACTTCCTGGCGGGCCACGACCAGTACTGCGTCAACATCTGCCTCGTGCAGGGCGATCGGCCGATCGCCGCCGCGCTCGCCGCGCCGGGTCTCGGCCGGGTCTGGGCCGCGGGCACCACCGCCCAGGAGGCGGCGATCGTCCAGGGGCGCGCGGGCGCCTTCCGCCCGGTCGCGGTGCGCGAGGCCCCCGCGGGCGGCCCCGTCGCCCTGGTGAGCCGTCTGCACGGCGATAGCGCCACCGACGCCTGCCTGGAGCGCCTCGCCGTGGGGGAGCGCCGCGTCACCTCCTCGGCGGTGAAATTCTGCCTGATCGCCGCGGGCGAGGCCGACGTCTACGTGCGCTGCGCGCCGACCATGGAGTGGGACACGGCCGCGGGCGACCACGTGCTGACCATGGCGGGCGGGCGCGTCGTCGGGCCCGACGGCGGCACCGTCACCTACGGGCATTACGGCCGCTTCTACCGCAACGGCCCCTTTGCCGCCCTCGGCGCGGCCCGCTACCACGACGGGATCGACCTGCCGCAGGAATCCGCCGTCACCTATTTCGACCGGCGGCGGGCGGGCGAGGCGATCGGGACGCAGGGGTAAGCCGTCGCTCGGAACGAGCGATGGCACCGTATGGCCGGGCGCGAAGAGCGCCCCGCGCAGCGGCCGCGGCGAAGCCGAGGCGTCTAGCGGAGCGAAAGCCTATGCCCGCGGATGCGGGCGCCGGCGCCTGAGGCAAACCAAGCGAGACCGCTTAACTCCTCGTTAACTCAAACTTGACTTGATCAGGGCGTCGTTGCGCGTTTGCCTACCGGACCTGTCCGGTCGGACGCGCCCGCGTCGCGTCCCGGATGCACGGCACCGACGGTCGGCGACGCCGAGGGAGACCGACCATGCCGCACGAATCCGGTGACGAATTCCGTGCCACCCGCCGCGCCGCCGTTCTCGGACTCGCCGCGGGCCTGATCGCCGCCGCCGTCCCCGCGGGCGCCGTGGACGATATGGGCCGCCCCGAATCCTTCCGCGCCGCCGAGGTGGTCGAGAACGGCCACCGCTTCTTCGGCAGCGTGTCGCGGGGATTGGCGCTCACCATCGAGGAGGCGACCCGGCGCTGGGGCGAGCCCAACGGCTACATCCTCGGCCAGGAGGCGTCGGGCGCCTTCGTCGGGGGCCTGCGCTACGGCGAGGGCACGCTCTATACCCGCAACGCCGGCCAGCGCCGCATCTACTGGCAGGGGCCGACGCTCGGCTTCGATGTCGGCGGCGACGGGGCGCGGACCATGATGCTGGTCTACAACCTGCCCGCCGTCGCCGGCCTCTACCGCCGCTTCGGCGGCGTCGACGGCTCGGCCTACTTCATCGGCGGCTTCGGCATGACCGCGGTCACCGACGGCGGGGTCGTGGTGGTGCCGATCCGCTCCGGCGTCGGCGCCCGGCTCGGCATCAATGTCGGCTATCTGAAGTTCACGAGTCGCCCGACCTGGAATCCGTTCTAGCTGGCCTCAAGCGCCGGCGCCCGCCTCCGCGGGCTTGGCTCTCGTTCCGCTAGACGCCTCGGCTTCCGCCGAGACCCGCTCCACGGGGCGCTCTTCGCGCCCGGAATGCGGCCCAATCGCCTTTCAGGCGATTGCCGGAGCCGTTCCAGGCTCCGCCACTTGCCTCCGCTGAGGTAAGCCGGGCAAAAGACCGGCGACCGAAAGAACCGGTCGAAGGCCGCACGAGGGCGCCCCGCGTGATCGAGACCGTGATGATCTTCGGGCTCGGCTTCCTGCTGGCGAGCCTGTGCGCCCTGATCGCCCTGCCGACCGTCAACGCCCGTGCGACCCGGCTGGCCCGGCGGCGCATCGAGGCGACGCTGCCCGTCAGTACCGCCGAGGTCGCCGCCGAGCGCGACCATCTGCGGGCCGAGTTCGCGGTGGCGCAGCGCCGGCTGGAGCGCCGGGCCGAGGCCGAGGCGGCCAAGCGCCATGCCGAGATGGCCGCGCTCGGCGCCCGCACCATGGAGGCCGAGACCGCGGTGGCCGCCCGGCTGCGCAGCGAGGCCGAGTTCGCCCGCGCGCAGGACAAGATCGCCGGCCTCGACAAGGACCTGTCGTCCTCGCGGGCAGAGGGCGAGGCTGGCCTCGCCACGCTGCACGCCCTGGAGGACGCCCACCGCACCGTCCTCGACGGCCTCAAGGCCGCCCGCCGGGCCGCCGACCCGCAGGCGGTCGCCGCCTTTGAGGACGTCGCGGCCTTGCGCGCGGAACTGGAGGCGGCCCGCACCGCGCTCGCCGCCCGCGGCCACGACGACACCGCCGAGCTGCGCCGCCGCATTGGCGAGGTCGCCGAGGCGCTCGCCCGCCGCGACCGCCTGCCGAACGTCGGCGCCTTCCCGGCCTCGGCCATGGCGGAGCGCTGATTTTTCACGACCTCCCACGCTCCGCCGTCCGGATCGTCCGGAAACCCTCGATCGTGCGCGGCGGCACTTGCCTGCGGCAGGTTCGGACCCGTCCGAACCCGCTCCCTTGCGAGGGTGTTTCCGAATCCGTAACAGGAAAAACCATCTCGCGATGGTCGCGCGTCCGCCTTGTTTCGGACAAGCGGCAGGCTCATCGCGCCCGCCTTCATCCTTCGAACCGCGATCGAGCGAACATCATGGCCTTGAAGCTGACGTCTCTCGCCCTCGTGCTGTCGGGTGCGGCCGCCCTCCTGATCGCGCCGGCGCAGGCGCAGCAGACCAAGCGCGGCAACGAGAATTTGAAGAAGTACTGCACCGGCGACTACCTGAGCTATTGCGGCAACCTCGACCCGGACGATCCGGCCACCGACCAGTGCTTCAAGACCAACTGGGCCAAGCTCTCCGAGAACTGCCGCCGCGCCATCGACGCCTACACCCCGCCGAAGGATGCGAACGCGCGTAAGAAGGGCTGAGGCTCTTCCGTATCCTTCTTCGCTGTCGGCGCGCGCCTGTGGCCGAGACAGGCTCGCACGGCACGCCCTAAACGGCTAAGCTGGCGCCGGACTCATCGCCAGACTCTTGGCCGGAAACGCCGATGCCCTCCCGCCTGCCCGCCCTGATCGCGATCGGCCTCGTCGCGCTCGCCTGCACCGCCTGCGGGCGCCGCGGCGGGTTGCAGCCGCCGGGCACCGCCTCGCCCCGCGGCCTGCCGACCACCAGCGTCGGCGACCGGGCCGCCGCGCCCGATCCCGACGCGGTCCAGGCCGGCGACGAGCTGAGCCCCGCGGCGATCCCGCCCGGCGGCGACGGCGTGCCGGTCACGACCAATCGCGGCGGCAAGCGCGGCTACCGGATCCCGAAGGAGCCGTTCATCCTCGACGCGATCCTGTAGGCTCCGGCTTTCAGGCGGAGCCGCCGAGGGCTAAAGACGCGGGCGACGCGCCGAGCGCCCCTTTGAGCCTGCCATGCATCATTTCCAATACCGCGACGGGCGCCTCCACGCGGAGGACGTCGATCTGACCGCGCTCGCCGCCGAGGTCGGCACGCCGTTCTACTGCTACAGCACCGCCACGCTGGAGCGGCATTACCGCGTCTTCGCCGAGGCCTTTTCCGGCGACGACGCGCTGGTGTGCTTCGCCATGAAGGCGAATTCGAACCAGGCGGTGCTGACGACGCTCGCCCGCCGGGGTGCCGGCATGGACATCGTCTCCGAGGGCGAGTTGCGCCGCGCCCTCGCAGCCGGCGTGCCGGGCGAGCGCATCGTCTTCTCCGGCGTCGGCAAGACCAAGGACGAGATGGCCGCCGCGCTGGAAGCCGGCATCCTCTGCTTCAACGTCGAGAGCGAGCCGGAACTCGCGGCGCTCTCCGAGGTCGCCGCCTCGCGCGGTGAACGTGCGCCGGTCTCGATCCGGGTGAACCCCGATGTCGATGCCCTGACGCACGCCAAGATTTCGACCGGCAAGTCCGAGAACAAGTTCGGCATTCCGATCACCCGCGCACGCGAGGTCTACGCCCGCGCCGCCCGGATGCCGGGGCTCGATCTCGTCGGCGTCGACACGCATATCGGCAGCCAGATCACCGATCTCGCCCCGTTCGAGAGCGCCGCGCGCCGGCTCTGCGAGCTGGCCGGCGCGCTGCTCGCCGACGGGCACGGGCTGCATCACGTCGATTTCGGCGGCGGGCTCGGCATCCCCTACCGCGACGACAACGCCCCCCCGCCGGACCCGGCCGCGCTCGCCGCGATCCTGCGCCCGCATTTCTGGCCGCTCGGCCTGCGGCCCGTCTTCGAGATCGGGCGGATGATCGCGGGCAATGCCGGCATCCTCGTCACCCGCGTGGTCTACGTGAAGCCGACCGAGGCCAAGACCTTCGTCATCGTCGATGCGGCGATGAACGACCTGATCCGCCCGACCCTCTACGAGGCGTTCCATGCGCTCCGCCCGCTCACCGAAGCCGCGCCCGACGCCGCCCGGATCACGGCGGACGTGGTCGGCCCGGTCTGCGAGACCGGCGATTATCTGGCGCTCGCCCGCGAGATGCCGGCGGTCGCGGCCGGCGACCTGATCGCGGTGATGAGCGCGGGCGCCTACGGCGCGGTCCAGGCCGGCACCTACAACAGCCGCCGCCTCGTCCCGGAGGTGCTGGTGAGCGGCGACCGCGCGGCGGTGGTGCGCCCGCGCCCGAGCTACGAGGACCTGATCCGCCTCGACCGCGTGCCGGAGTGGCTGGCGTAACACCCGAGCGCGGCTGGGCTGATTTGACCCGATGGTGCCGGGCCGGCACCATGCTAGCTTCCTGGCCTGTCTACGGGAGCCGCGACCGATCACGATGAGCGAGGCGCAACGGACGAGCCCAGAGGCCGGGCCGCAGCCCGGCGACGCGCGGCAGCGCCTCGACCGGCTCGTGGCGGGCGCACGGGCCGCGGGCCTGTGGGAGCGGGTCTGGCCGGTGCTGTGGCGCCCGCTCGGCGTCGTGTTCCTGTTCCTCACCGCCTCCTGGCTCGGCCTGTGGCTGGATCTGCCACCGCTGTGGCGCATGGTGGGCTTGAGCCTGTTCGCGCTGCTGGCGCTGGCCGCCCTCCTGCCCGTCTTGCGCGTCGCCCGGCCGAGCCGGCGCGAGGCGCTGACCCGGATCGATCGCGAGGCCGCCCGCGAAACCGGGCTGACCCACGATCCGGCCTCTGCCATCGAGGACACGCTCGCCGTCGGCGGGGCCGATCCGGCGACCCGCGCGCTCTGGGCGCTGCACCAGAAGCGGGCGGCTGCGACCGTCGCCCGGCTGCGGGTCGGGCGACCGCGGCCGGACATGCCGCGCCACGATCCCCGCGCCCTGCGGGCCGGCGCGCTGGTCGCAGCGCTCGCCGCCCTGTTCGTCGCCGGCCCGGAATGGCGCGGGCGGGTCGCGGCCGCCTTCGACTGGCGCGAGCCCCCGGCCGCGGCCCCGAGCTTCCGCGTGGACGGCTGGATCGATCCGCCGATCTACACCCGCGTGCCGCCGCTGATCGTCACCATGGCCGGCGGCAAGGACGCGGTGCAGCGCCTGCGCGCGCCGGTGAACTCGACCCTGATCGTGCGCATCGCCGGCCAAGGCGAGGCGGCGCTGACGCCGAACGCCGCCCTGATGCCGGTGGCCAAGGACGAGACCCCGGACCGCAAGCCGGCCCCGCGCCCTGTCCTGGCGCAAGGCGCGGATGCCCGCGCGTCGCTGCGCGAGGAGCGGTTCCGCCTCACCGGCGGCACCGCCGAACTCGGCATCTCGGCCTCCGGCTCCGAGCCGCAGCGCCTCGTGATCGAGACGATCCCCGACCTGCCGCCCGAGGTGCAGCAGATCGGCGCGCTCGAGGTGAACGGGCGCGGCACCTTCTCGCTGACCTACCGGGCCAAGGACGATTACGGCATCGCGTCGGCCGAGGGGATGGTCGAGCCGCTGAAGCCCGGCCGCTCGCTGGTGCCGGTGCCCAAGCTCGCTCTGGCGCTGCCCGCCGACGCCACGGGCGAGCACGACACCAAGTCGCTGGTCGATCTCACCGACAATCCCTGGTCCGGCGCCCGCGTGCGGCTGACGCTGGTCGTGCGCGACGAGGCCGGGCAAGAGGGCCGCACCCAACCCGCCGAGACGACGCTGCCGGCCCGCCCCTTCACCAAGGCGCTGGCCCGCGCGCTGGCGGAAGAACGCCGCCGCCTCGTCACCGCGCCGGACGACGAGCGCAAGCGCGTCCAGACCGCCCTCGACGCGCTGCTGATCGCCCCGGACAAATTCACGCCGGAGCCGTCGATCTTCCTCGGGCTCACCACCGCGTCCAACCGGCTTCGCGCAGCGAAATCCGACGACGACCTGATCGGCGTGGCCGACCTCCTGTGGGAGATGGCCCTCAAGATCGAGGACGGCGACCTGTCGGATGCCGAGAAGGCGCTGCGTGCGGCGCAGGACCGGCTGAAGGAGGCGATCGAGCGCGGCGCGCCCGACGAGGAGATCAAGAAGCTCACCGAGGATCTGAAGTCGGCGCTGGACAAGTTCATGAAGGAGTTCGCCGAGCGCCAGCGCCAGAACCCTCAGAACCGCCAGCAGCAATCCGAGCGCCAGCAGCAACAGCAGCAGAAGGGCGCCAAGACCGTCACCCCCGACGATCTGGAGAAGATGCTCAAGGACATGCAGGACGCGATGCAGCGCGGCAACACGGCCGAGGCGCAGCGCCTGCTCGAACAGCTCCGCAACACCCTTGAAAATCTCCAGAGCGCCGAGAACCAGGGCCAGAAGTCCGGCGACGGGCAGGCCGAGATGAACCGGCAGCTCGACGAACTCGACCAGATGTCCCGCGACCAGCAGGAGCTGCGCGACGAGACCCACAAGGACGGTCAGCAGGGCGAGCAGCAGCGCCCCCGCCCCGGCCAGCGCCCGCGGCCGGGCCAGCAACAGCAGCAGGGCGGCCAGCCCCAGGGTCAGCAAGGCCAGCAGGGTCAGCGGGGCCAGCAGCAGCAGGGTCAACAGGGCCAGAACCAGCAGGGCGAGCAAGGGCAGCAGGGCCAGGGTCAGAAGGGACAGAAGGGCCAGAGCCCCGGCCAGCGCCAGCAGGGCCTGCGCGAGCAGCTCCAGGATCTCAAGGAGCGGATGAAGCAGCAGGGCCTCCAGGGCGAGCAGGGCCTCGCCGACGCCGAGGACGCCATGAAGGAGGCCGAGGACGCGCTGGGCCAGGGCCGCAACGGCGACGCGGTCGACGCGCAGGGCCGCGCGCTGGACGGGCTGAAGCGCGGCGCCGAGGGCATGCAGAAGCAGATGCAGCAGATGGCCGAGGGCGAAGGCCAGGGGGAGGGCGAGGGCCAGCAGCAGGCCCAGCAGGGCCGCCCCGGCGGCGGCGACGACGACCCCCTCGGCCGCCCGACCCGCGGGCGCGACAATTCCGACGGCCGGGTGCGCGTGCCGGGCGCCGACGAATCGGCGGTGCAGCGCGCCCGACGGATCATGGAGGAGCTGCGGCGCAAGCTCGGCGACCCCTCGCGTCCGCAGGAGGAACTCGACTATTTCGAGCGCCTGCTGCGCCGGAACTGAGCGGCGCGCGGATCGATCACCATGAGCCTGCGCGACGCGCGCGGGCCCCTATCGGGACAAGTCGCAAAAGATGTCCTCCAACCAAGTCGTTCTTCTCGCCTGCCTCGCGGTGGCCGCCGTCCTCCTGTTCGGCCTCGTCAACATGATGCGCGGCGGCAGCGCCAACCTCTCGCAGAAGCTGATGCGCCTGCGGGTGCTGCTGCAATTCGTGGCGATCGTCGTGATCATGGGCGTGGTGTGGTGGCGCTCGGCCTGACGACGACGCGCTCGATTCCTGTGCCGCATCGGCTTCCTCCGACAAGCCGGTTCCCACCTTTCGGGCCGATACTCCGGCGTGAGGCCGTGGGCGGAGGCACCGCGGCGCGGGAAAGTGTGGCCCCCGCGCCCCACCGGCCCGGCAAAAGCGTGACGGGTGGATGAATCTACGGGATGGCTCCGGGGCCGCGTGGTATTCGAGGGCGGTTGAAACGGATGCACCGCCGATGACCTCACCTTTCGCTCGGACTACGGCCCTGATCGTGGCCGGCGCGCTGGCCGCCTCGGCCGCGCAGGCTGCCGATCTCGGCGTCCGGGCGCCCGCGCCGATGCCCTACGTCGCGCCGGTCCAGCCCTACAGCTTCGTCTCCGAGATCCGCATCGGCGGCTCGGTGCAGGATCCGGGCAGCGCCGAGGGCAAGGCGCCGGGCTTCAGCACCGCCAACGTCAATGGCGAAATCCTGTTCGCCAAGCCGGTCGTCAGCCTCGATCCGTTCTGGCAGGCCTTCGTGCCGCGCCCGACGGTGGGCGGCAGCTACAACACCGGCGGGCGCACCAGCTACGCCTATCTCGGCGGCACGTGGTCGATCGACCTCTTCCCCGAGACGTTCGGCCGCCGCGTCTTCCTCGAAGGCTTCTTCGGCGGCGCCGCGCACAACGGCTATACCGGCCCGAAAGCCGGCACGCCCTACGGCTTCAACTCGCTGGGCTGCTCGCCGCTCTTCCGCGAAGCCGCCGCCCTGGGCTTCCGCATCACCCCGCAATGGAGCGTGATGGCCACCGTCGAGCACATGTCGAACGCCGGCCTCTGCGGCGAGAACCGCGGCCTGACGAACTTCGGCGGCAAGATCGGTTATACGTTCTGAGGAACGCGCCGCGCGCCATGGCGCGCGGGTGATCGTGGCGTCGCGGGTCGACGCCCGAAAACACTTTCCGTCTATCGCTTCGTAGAGCCGTGCATCCCCTCGCCCCGCACGCGGGGAGAGGGCTTCGATGACCCTGTCGTCATCGAAGCGAGGCGGCAGCCGACGGTGAGGGGGCGGTTAAGAACCACCAGCCCCTTCCGTCGAGTCCCCCTCACCGCCGCTCCGGCTTTCGCCTCCGCTTCCTTCATGGACGACGAGGTCCATGAAGGCCTCTCCCCGCGTGCGGGGAGAGGGGGAATGCGGCTGAACCCACGCGGATAAACCCGACGGCGCGTGACGCTTCCCGTCGTCGGCCCGGAGGCATCGCTCCGGGCCTTCCCCCAAAAAACCGCTTACGGCTTCTTCGGCTCGCCCGTCGCCGGCGTCTCGGCCGGGGCCGCGCCCGTGCGCTCGACCTTCGCCGCCTCGCGCAGCTTGATGATCGTGTCCTGCTGCGCCTTGCGGGTCAGGTACTGGTCGATCTGTTCCTTCATCTCGTCGAAGCTCGGCACCGGCTTGGTGCGCTTCTCCTCGACGCGCAGCACGTGCCAGCCGAACTGCGTCTTGACCGGATCGGACACCTGACCGGGGCTAAGCTTGAACGCGGCGTCGGCGAAGGGCTTCACCATCCGGTCCTTGGTGAAGAAGCCGAGGTCGCCGCCTTCCGTCTTGGAGCCGGGGTCCTTCGAGACCTCCGCCGCGATCTTGGCGAAATCCTCGCCGCCCTTCACGCGGGCGGCGATTTTTTTCGCCTCGTCCTCGTTCTCGACGAGGATGTGGCGGGCGCGCACCTCCTCCTCGGGCTTCATCGACTTCACGGTCTGGTCGTAGAGGGCTTTGGCCGCCTCCGGCGTGACCGACTTCTTGGTCTCGCGCTCGAGGTAGTCGTCGAGCAGGAGCTTGTCGCGGAAGTACGCCAGCTTGCGCTTGAACTCGGCTGAGTCGCCGACCTTGGCGGCCTCGGCGGCCTGCGCGCCGACCTTGAGATCGACCATGTAATCCACGAGCAGGTTCTGCTTGGCCGCCTCGTCCACGCCCGGCAGCGACAGGGCCGGGTCCTCGGCGGCGAGCGCGAGGTCGGCGCCCAGGATCGGCTGTCCGTTCACCTTGGCGACCACCGTGTCCGGGCCGGGTGCCGCCGCGGCGGGCTGGGCGGGGGCCGGTGACGCTCCGGGTGCCGCTCCCTGCGCGAGCGCCAGCGACGGCAGCGCCAGGATCAGGGCGGCGGCGCTCGCGCGCCGGAGAAGGGTCGGGATCGTCATCGGATGAGGCTCGTCCTCGGGCGAGGCCACCGCGGGCCGGCGTCTTGAAGACCGGTCTTCATGCGGGGCGGATATTTCCGGACGCGGCGGCTGCCGCGGCGGGCCAGAGGTGGAACCTCTTCGGATCAAAGGCAAGCGTGGCCGGACACCCGCGCGCGGTCTCGTGACTCCGGCTGCCCCCGTTTTCGCGTGCAGCAAAGACTCTTCGGCCTCGCCCCGTCACTTCCGGATGCGGGCAGATGCGGGACGCCCTATTTATCTCTATAAGCCCGCCCAACGCGAGGCCGGCGGCGTTCCCGACCGAATGCCGCCGCGCGACTTTTTCCAGGACCGCAGGTTCACGATGCTCGGTGCCCTCAAGAAGATTTTCGGCTCGTCCAACGACCGTCGCGTGAAGGGTTTTCGCCCGCGGGTCGCCGCGATCAACGCCCTGGAGCCCGAGCTTGCCGGCCTCTCCGACGACGAGCTGCGCGCCCGCACGCAGGCGTTCCGCGATCAGCTCGCCGCCGGCACGCGCCTCGACGACCTGCTGGTGCCGGCCTTCGCCACGGTCCGCGAGGCGGCCAAGCGCGTGCTCGGCCAGCGTCACTTCGACGTGCAGATGATCGGCGGCATGGTGATGCACGAGTCCGGCATCGCGGAGATGAAGACCGGCGAGGGCAAGACGCTGGTGGCCACGCTGCCGGTCTACCTCAACGCGCTGGAGGGCAAGGGCGTCCACGTCGTCACCGTCAACGACTACCTCGCCTCGCGCGACGCCGAGTGGATGGGCCGGGTCTACCGCTTCCTCGGCATGTCGGTCGGCACCATCGTCCACGGGCTCGACGACGGGCAGCGCAAGGACGCGTATGCCTGCGACATCACCTACGGCACCAACAACGAGTTCGGCTTCGATTACCTGCGCGACAACATGAAGTACGAGCTGTCGCAGATGGCGCAGCGCGGGCACCACTTCGCCATCGTCGACGAGGTCGATTCGATCCTGATCGACGAGGCGCGCACCCCGCTCATCATCTCTGGCCCGGTCGATGACCGCTCGGAACTCTACGTCGCCGTCGATGCGATCATGCCGCAGCTCGTGCCCGAGCATTACGACCTCGACGAGAAGCAGCGTCAGGTCTCGCTGACGGAAGCCGGCAACGAGTTCATCGAGGAGGCCTTGCGCGAGGCCGGCATCCTCAAGGAGGGCGACCTCTACGACGCCCACAACGTGACGCTCGTCCACCACGTGAACCAGGCTTTGCGCGCCAACACCCTGTTCACGCTCGACAAGGACTACATCGTCAAGAACGACGAGGTGGTGATCATCGACGAGTTCACCGGCCGCATGATGCAGGGCCGGCGCTACTCGGAAGGCCTGCACCAGGCGCTGGAGGCCAAGGAGCGGGTGACGATCCAGCCCGAGAACCAGACGCTCGCCTCGATCACCTTCCAGAATTATTTCCGCCTCTACAAGAAGCTCGCCGGCATGACCGGCACGGCCTCGACGGAAGCCGACGAGTTCGCCGAGATCTACAAGCTCGACGTGGTCGAGATCCCGACCAACAAGGAGATCGAGCGCGTCGACGAGGACGACGAGGTCTACCGCACCGTCGAGGAGAAGTTCGACGCGATCATCAAGGAGATCGACAAGGCGCATGCCCGCCACCAGCCGGTGCTGGTCGGCACCGGTTCGATCGAGAAGTCCGAGGTCCTGGCCGACCTCTTGCGCAAGGCCGGCTACACCGCGCTCGACTATTCCGACCCGAACGCGCTCACCGACGTCTACGCCGCCGCCCGCGAGGGCCGGGTGACCCGGCGCTTCGCCGTGCTGAACGCCCGCTTCCACGAGCAGGAGGCCTACATCGTGGCGGAAGCCGGCGTACCGGGCGCGATCACCATCGCGACCAACATGGCCGGCCGCGGCACCGACATCAAACTCGGCGGCAACCTCGAAATGCGCATCGAGAAGGAACTCGGGGCGATGGCCGAGGGCCCCGAGCGCGAGGCGGCGATCGAGGCGCTGAAGGCCGAGATCGCGCAGAACCGCGAGAAGGTGCTGGCGTCCGGCGAGCCGGCCGACCCGGAGGCGGGGCGCAAGAAGGCGCTGCCGGGCGGCCTCTACATCCTCGGCACCGAACGCCACGAATCGCGCCGCATCGACAATCAGCTGCGCGGCCGCTCCGGCCGCCAGGGCGATCCGGGCCGCTCAAAGTTCTACCTGTCCCTCAAGGACGACCTGATGCGCATCTTCGGCTCCGACCGGATGGACGGGATGCTCACCCGCCTCGGCCTGGAGCAGGGCGAGGCGATCATCCATCCCTGGATCAACAAGGCGATCGAGAAGGCGCAGCAGAAGGTCGAGGCGCGCAACTTCGACATGCGCAAGAACGTGCTCAAGTACGACAACGTCATGAACGACCAGCGCAAGGTCGTGTTCGAGCAGCGCCGCGACCTGATGGGCCAGGACAGCGTGCGCGAGACCGTCGACGAGATGCGCCACGGCGTGATCGACGACGTGGTCGCCACCCACATTCCCGAGAACGCCTATGCCGAGCAGTGGGACGTGGCGGGGCTGAAGGCGCGCTCCGTCGACCTGCTCAACCTCGACCTTCCGGTGGAGGAGTGGGCCAAGGAGGAGGGCATCGCCGACGAGGAGATCCGCGAGCGCCTGAAGAAGGCCTCCGATGCCTCGTACGAGGAGCGCGTCGAGAAGAACAGCGCGGACGTGATGACCTATATCGAGAAGCAGGTGGTGCTGCAGACTCTCGACCACCTGTGGCGCGAGCACCTCGTGACGCTGGATCACCTGCGACAGGTGATCGGCTGGCGCGGCTTCGCCCAGCGCGACCCGCTCAACGAGTACAAGTCCGAGGCGTTCGAGCTGTTCAACGGCCTCGTCACGGCGCTCCGCGAACAGGTGACGGCGCAGCTCGCCCGCGTCGAGATCATGTACCAGGAGCCGGAAGGACAGGCCGGCGCCGGCTTCGAGCAGGCGGGCTTCAGCGGCGGGCAGCTGCCGCCGCTGTTCGAGGAGCACCGCGACCCCGTCACCGGCCGCAACGAGATGGCCTATGACGGCACCGGCAGCGACGGCGGCGCGGGCCCCGCCTACGGCTACGCCGCGCGCGACCTCTCCGTGGACGGGGCGGTGCTGGAGCGCGACCCCGCCGACGCCTCGACCTGGGGCAAGGTCGGCCGCAACGAGCCCTGCCCCTGCGGCTCGGGCAAGAAGTACAAGCACTGCCACGGCCGCTTCGCCGAAGCCGGCGAGGCCTGAGGCCGAAAATGGCGGGCGGGGCGATCGTCTACGCGCGGGAGCCCGATCTCGGCGCGGAGGAATTCCAAGAGGTGCTCGTCGCCTCCGGCCTCGCCCCGCGCCGCCCGGCCGAGTCCCTCGAACGACTCGGGCGCATGCTGGCGGGCTCCGACCTCATCCTCACCGCCCGCCTCGACGGACGCTTGGTGGGGGTCGCCCGCACGCTCACCGATTTCGCGTTCTGCGCCTACCTCTCGGACCTCGCGGTCGCCCGCGACGTGCAGGGGCTGGGCATCGGCCAAAAGCTGATCGAGGAGACCCGCCGGGCGGCGGGGCCGGAGACGAGCGTCCTGCTCACCGCCGCGCCGGGCGTCGAGGCGTATTACGAAAGGATCGGCATGCCGCGGGTGGCCCATGCCTTCCGGTATGATCGGGAGGTTTGAGAGCTACTTTCTTACGCGCTCATCTCATCAAACCTCCCTCATCCTGAGGTGCGAAGCGTAGCGAAGCCTCGAAGGAGGGCTCCAGGGATCACGCGATCCGCTGGGGGCCTCCTTCGAGGCTGCTTCGCAGCACCTCAGGATGAGGGGGGTTGGTTTGGATAATCGGATCGGTCGGATCGGCTCGTCGTAGAGTTCCCTTCTCCCCCTTGCAGGGAGGAGGGAGGAGGTGGGGGTGATGCAGAAGGCACCGCTCGCGCCTCATCCGGCCCGACCCCCACCCCTGGCCCTCCCCGCAAGGGGGAGGGGAACCGGCAGCCCCATGACCGGACAATCCGCCGAACCCTCGGCCCCCTTCGTCCACACCCTGCCCCTCCCTCTCACCAGCCGGGGCGAGCCCCTGCGCGCGAGCCTTACCCTCGCCGCAGCCCCCCTCGACTGGCTCGACGCGAATTCCAAAAAATTCCTGCATCCCGACGAGGTCGCGCTCGTCACCGACCGGCTGCATGCGCGCCGCCGCCACGGGCTGCTGGTCGGGCGCTATGCGGCCAAGCGCGCGCTGGCCGGGCTCCATCCCGAGATCGATCCGCGGGCGCTGGCCGTCCGGCCCGGCGTGCTGGAGCAGCCGGTGGTGTCGGGGACAAGCGTGCGCAATCTCGGCATCAGCCTGTCCCATGCCGGCCCGGTGGCGCTGGCGGTGGCGTTTCCGGAAGGCTGCCCGATGGGGATCGACGTGGAGCGGGTGCGCACCGATGCCGTGCCGCTGCTCGTGAACCAGAGCCCGCGGGCCGAGCAGCTTTTGGCGGCCCGCCTCGACGGGCCGGAGCCAGAGCGGCAGATGCGGCTGTGGTGCCTGAAGGAGGCGCTGTCGAAGGCCCTGCGCTGCGGCCTCACCGTGCCGCTCGAATTGCTGGCGGTGGGAAGCGTCGAACCCGATCCGGCCGGGCTGTCGGCGGAATTTACCAACTTCGCGCAGTATCGCGGCCTGAGCTTCGTCGGCGGCGATCTCGCCGCTGCGCTGGTGATGCCGAAGACCGTCGGGCTCGAACCGGCGGACTGGACAGCGTGGCGGGCGGCGCTCGCTGCAGCGGCCGCGCTCGAGGCGCGGCCGGACTAGAAAATCAGTCGCGGCGGCTCGGCAGGCTGTGGCCGAGGAAGAAGTCGAGCATCGCCCGCGAGGCGTCCGGGCCGTTCGGGTCGGTGTAGCTGCCTGCCGGGCTGCCGCCGGCCCAGGCATGGCCCGCTCCCTGGATCGACCACGCCTCGACCTGCACCCGGCCGGCCTCGTCGGCGTAGCGGGTGCGCTGATAGGAATGGCCGGCGCTGCTGCCGCGCTCGGTCCGAGGCGTCAGCCCGTTGACCCCGGCCTGAGCCAGGATCGCGTCGGCGTTGCGTGGGCTCACCGTGCCGTCGCCCTCGCCGTGGACGACGATGGTGGGCACCCGTAGCGATTGCGCGACCGAGCCGGCGCCGAAGCCCGCCGCGCCGCCCGGCGCCTCGGAGCCCGGCGCGCCGACCCGCATCGCCGAGAGTGCGGAGGGCAGGTCGCGGGCGCAGCCCGCCGCGAGGCCCGAATGCACGCCGACGGCGGCGAACAGGTCCGGGTAGGCGCGGGCGATGTTGGCCGCCGCAGCCCCGCCCGCCGAGAGGCCGGCGATGTAGATGCGCGCGCGGTCGATCGGGTGCTCGGTGGCGATGGCGCGGGCCAGGCCCGCGATGATGCCGGTCTCGCCCATCTCGCGGCCCTGATCGGACGGCTCGAACCAGTTCCAGCAGCGCTGGGCGTTGGCCCGGCCCGACTGGCGCGGATAGGCGACGAAGAAGCCCAGCTCCTCGCCGAGTTCGTTCATGCGGGTGCCGGCGGCGAAGTCGTCGGGCGATTGCGAGCAGCCGTGCAGCATGATCACGAGCGGGCGCGGGCCCGGCCGCGGGCTCGGGACGAACAGCTTGTAGTCCCGCGCGCCGGCCGCGTTGGAGAAGCTGCGCTCGACGAACTGCCCGTCCCCGGTCGCGGTGCCGCCGGGCTGCGGTGCATGCGTCTCGCCACCCCCGAAGCCCTTCAGTGCGGGTGCGAGGTTGCGCAGGTTGCGCATCATCTGGTCGAGGCCGTCGCGCAGCCCCTCGGGGATCGCGGCCTCAGGAGGCGGCGCGTCCGCGCCGGCCGGCCCTTCGAGCCGGGGCGCATTCGGGGCGGCGGGCGCGGGGCGCGCGGGCCCCATGCCGTTGGCACCGAGGCTGCGCTGGATCAGCGCGGTGGCCTCGCTGAGCCGTCCGGCCCGGGTCAGCCGGTTCGCCTCGGCCATGTCGGCCATCAGGGTGGAGGATTGATCGGTCATCGATAAGTCTCGCTTTCCGGGTCGGCGACGGGCGCGCGCACGCGCCGGAGGTTCACGAGGAGGGGGAGGGATCAGCGCAGGCGGTCGGCGAGCGCCCGCTTGACGGCCGGGCTCGCCTGGAGGCTGCCGAGCACTTCGAGGGAAGCGATGCTGGCCCGCGCGAGGTCGGGGGAGACGTCGGCGGCGATCACCGCGAGGCCGAGCACCCGGATGTCGAGGGCAACGCCGGCCGCTCTCGCGGCTTCCAGCTCGGCCCTTCCGTAATGCCGCAGGCCCATCTCGACCGCCTTGCGGGCGACGGACTGGCGCGTGATGTCGGCGTGGCGCTCGATCTGGTTGCGCACCGCCGTGCGGATGAAGTCGCTGCGGTTGGCGTAGGCGCCCTCGGACACGAGCAGATCGACATGGCCGAGATCGACGTAGCCGAGATTGACCGTGATCTTCTCGCTGTCGACAATTCGTGTTCCTGGCCGCGTCGCGATCCGGATCGGTGCGACTTGCCCTACGTCCTGAAGCGCTTCCATCATCCCGACCATCCCGACGCCATCCACAGGGATGGTATGGGGACGATTATGTTGCGCTGCAAGATGAAACGTTTTGCATCGCAGCAATGTGCGACATCGTAACGTCAGGCCGTCTCCGGCTCCCCGAGATAGTCACGCCAGACCGCGTTGGTTCCCAAGGTCACGACGAAGGCGGCGTGCCGCTCGCGCTCCGTGTCGGTCAGGCGCGAGCGCATCGGCCGCGGGCCGACCGGCCCGGAATCGGACGAGGCGAGGAGGGCGATCGTCTCCACCGGCTCGGCGACGCTGAGGCCGAGGCTGGTCTGCTTGCCGCCGAGCAGCTCGACGTAGACCTCGGCGAGGATCTGCGCATCGAGCAGCGCCCCGTGCTTGACCCGGCGCGCGGTGTCGATGCCGTAGCGGTTGCATAGGGCATCGAGGTTGTTGGCCGCGCCCGGATGCTTGCGCCGCGCCATCAGCAGGGTGTCGACCACCTCTTCCAGCACGATCGCCTTCGGGGCGGCGGGGCCGAGGCGGCCGTACTCCATGTTGAGGAAGCCGACGTCGAACGGCGCGTTGTGGATCACCAGCCGGGCGTCGCCGCAGAATCGGACGAACTCATCGACGATGTCGGCGAAGACCGGCTTGTCGGCGAGCATCGCGTCCGAGATGCCGTGGACCGCGAACGCCCCCTCGGACACCGCCCGCTGCGGATTGACGAGCTTGTGGAAGACTGCACCGGTCTGGACGTGGTTGATCAGCTCGACGCAGCCGATCTCGATGAGCCGGTCGCCGCCCTTGGCGTCGGTGCCGGTGGTCTCGGTGTCGAGGACGATCTCGCGCAGCATTTTTTGGCACTCGGCCGACGGGATAAGGATTGGGTGATCCTAACCCGGAATGGTTACCCGTCTGAACGGAGCCTGTCGGTAAGCCCGGACAGGGTATCGACCACCTCGGCCATGAGCGGCCGGGCCGCGGCATCGGCCTGGACGCAGGCCCGCTCCAAGTCCCGCAGCCGGGCGATGTCCTCGGGCTCGCTCGCACAGCAATCGAAAAGTTCGCCGAGCAGCAGGCCGAAGGCGCGGGTCTCGATCCGCTGCCACGCCGCGCTGGCCGCGCCGGGCGGCAGGCGGGAGGCGGCGCCGAAATCGCTCAGCACCGCTTCGCCCGCGGTGCCGTCCCACAGGGTGTTGTGGGCGTAGAGGTCGCCGTGCAGCAGGCCGCTTGCATGGAGATGGGCGGCGCCCCGCGCCACGTCGCGGGCGATCTGCAGGGCCACGTCGGGCGCCAAGCGCAGGGCCGGATCGTAGACGTCGCGGCTGCAGCTCTCGAGGCTCGGCGGGCCGGCCAGAACCCGCCAGTCCGATGGCAGCAGCGGCATGAGCAGCCCCTGCGCGCCGTCCGGGTGATCGACGACCTGACCCAGGGCGCCGGTCAGGTTCGGGTGGCGGCCGGCGGCGAGACAGGCGGCCATCTCGCGCTCGGGCAGGCCGTCGCTCGTCATGGCGCCCTTGAACAGCTTCACCGCGACGGGTTGGGCCGGCCCGGTCGGAGGATGCCAGATCGCCGAAACGATGCGGCCGGAGGCACCCTCGCCGAGCAGGGGGCCGGCTTCCACCTGCCCCCACGGCACGTCGGGCGCGCGGGCCGGCGCCGCCTGACTTTCAAAAGAATTGCCGGCCCAGGCGATCCAGGCGAGCCGCGGCAGATCGCAGAGCCAGGGCGGCAGCGCCGCGAAGGCGTTGGCGGAGAGCCGCACAAGTTCGAGATTGTTTGCGCCTTGAAGCGTCGTCGGCAGCGCGGTCAGCGCGTTGCCGGCGAGCATCAGCTTCTGCAGCTCCGGGCGCTCGCCCAGCGCGTGGGGCAGATGCGTGATCCGGTTGTCGGTGAGCGTGAGCCAGCGCAGTCGCGGCGGCAGCGCCTCGCCCGGCACCTCGCGCAGGCCCGTGCCGCGAAAGCCGATCTGGGCGAGGTCCGGACAGTCGCCGAGCACCGGCGGCAATCGCTCGAAGCGGTTGCCCGAGCAGAACAGCACCCGCAGCCGCCGCAGCCGCGCGAAATTTTTGGGCAGTTCGGTGAGCCCGCAGCCGCTGAGATCGAGCTGTTCGAGGCTGTCGGCAAGGCCGAACACCTCCTCCGGCAGGGCGTCGAGCGGGCCTGTCAGCCGCAAGGTCCGGGCGCCGGCGAGGCCGCCGCGGCGCAGGGCCTGGAGGGTCGGGTCCGTTGGAGCGTCCATGGGTGTCCGGCGCCGATCGAGGCCACAAAAAGAACAGGAAGAGGGTCGCCTTGGCACCCTGGCGAGGGTCTGCTACCCCGTCGGGGGATTCGGCATCCAGGCTGTTCCAGCAATCGTACACGGGGCACAGGATGGTTTCGAGCATCGTTCTGACAAGTAATTGTCAGACCGCGGGTGTCGCCAGCGCGTTAAAGCAGCTTTTCCCCGACACGACCGTATACGGCATCCACATCCGCGAGTTCGCGACCCAGCGCGGCCTCGACGCGCGGCTGCCGGTCGTCGCCGAGGCCGATTACTGGATCTCGAGCGAGGGCTTTCCGGGGCCGAAGGAAGAGCCCGGGCGGGGCCCCAAGCGCATCGCGTTTCCCTCAATCGCCTTCCACGGCTTCCACCCCGATCTCACCTATCTCCTGCGGACCGATGGCGGCCCGACGATCACGCCGAACTACCATTCCCGGATCGTCGCCTGGGGCTACCTGCACGGCCTCTCGGAGCAGGCAGTGCGCGGCCTGTTCAACCGCGCGATGTTCGCCAAACTGGGTTATTTCAAGATCTGGGACCAGAACAAGGCCTCGATCAAGAACCGCTTCGACGAGTGCGGGATGAACTTCAACCTGTTCTTCGGCCACGTCCAGCGGCACGGCGTGTTCATGCACACGATCAACCATCCCAAGACGGTCGTGCTGGATCAGATCGCGCGGATGATCGCCGTGAAGATTACCGGCGACCGCAGCTTCATGGAGCGCGCGCTCCACACCGAGGACACGCTCGGCGGCTCGACTTGGCCGGTCTACCCGGAGATCGGCGACTATTTCGCTCTTGCGAGCGAGTACCGCTGGATCAGCAAGGGCGCGGTGGTCTCCGACAGCCTGGAGCACTGCATCGCACGCTTCTACAAGCTCTATGCCGAGCAGCAGCTGAGCCCCGACAATTGCGCCATCCGGCGCCTCGTGCCGTCGATAGACGCGGCGTTCCGCGCGGAGGTCGAGAGATGAGCCACCCCTACCGCGACCTCCCGGACCACTGCTTCTGGTCGAAGGCGATGTCGGCCCCGGCACCGGGGCGGATCGATCCGGTGACCCGCAGCGGCCGCATCGGGGCGACCGACAAGGTGTCGACCATGGGAAGCTGCTTCGCGCAGCATATCGGCAAGCGGGTGCAGAAGCTCGGCCTGCACTACTTCGTGCCGGAGGCCGCCCCCGACCATCTCGACGAGGCGGCGCGGGCGGCGGGCAATTACGGCATCTTCTCCGCCCGCTACGGCAACGTCTACACCGTGCGGCAGGCGGTGCAGTTGTTCGACCGCGCCTTCGGGGCGCTGGAGCCGGTGGAAGACGTGTGGGCGCATCCCGAGGGTGGATACGTCGATGCGTTCCGGCCGCAGATCGACCGGGAGCCCTTGGCGAGCCCCGAGGCGGTGCGTGCGGCGCAGGCGGCGCATCTGGCCGCCGTGCGCGCGGTCTTCCTGGAGAGCGACTGGCTGGTCTTCACCCTGGGGCTGACGGAGGGCTGGCGCTCGAAGCGCGACGGCTGCGTCTATCCCCTGGCGCCGGGCGTGGCGGGCGGCAGCTTCGATCCCGCGCGGCACGAATTCGTGAATTTCGGCCTCGACGAGGTGCGGCAGGATCTGTTCGCGTTCATCGAGCGGGTGCGGGGCCGCAACCCGTCCGTCAAGATCCTGCTCACGGTCTCGCCGGTGGCGCTCGCCGCGACCTACGAGCCGCGCCACGTGCTCGAATCGACGGTCTACAGCAAGGCGGTCCTGCGGGTGGCCGCCGACGAGGCGCGGGCGCGCTACGACGACGTGTTCTACTTCCCGAGCTTCGAGATCATCACCTCGCCGGCCTCCTGCGGGCGCTACTACGCCGACGACCTGCGGCAGGTGACCAAGCTCGGCGTCGATCACGTGATGCGGGTGTTCGAGGACCATTTCGTGTCCCCGTCGCAGGAGCGCGAGGCGCCGGTCGATCTCGGCGCGACGATCTTCGAGAGCGACGACGTCGTCTGCGACGAGGAGGCGATCGAGCGGGCGATGCAGCGCGGCAACGTCCAGCGCGCCTGACGGTCAGGCCGGTCTCCGCAACTGCCCGATCAGCGCCTCCACCTCGGCCTCGGCACGTTCGAAGCCCCGGCTCGTGTCGATCACGTGGTCGGCCCGCGCCCGCTTCTCGGCATCCGACATCTGCTTGGCGAGGATCGCGTTGAGGGCGGCCTCCGTCATGCCGGGGCGGGCCAGCACGCGCGCGCGCTGGACTTCCGGTGGGGCGGTGACGACGAGCACCGCGTCGCAGCGGGCCTGTCCTCCGGTCTCGAACAGCAGCGGGATGTCGAGGACGACGAGGGGGGCTCCCGCGTGGCGGGCCAGGAAGGCGCGGGCCTCGGCGCCGACGAGGGGATGGACGATGGCCTCCAGCCGTCGCAGTTTTTCCGCGTCGCCGAGCACGGCCTCGCGCAGGGCCGGGCGATCGACGCGGCCCTCCGGCGTCAGCGTGCCGGGAAATGCTTGGCCGATGGCCTGCGCCGCCGCGCCGCCCGGCCCGTAGAGGGCGTGGACCGCCGCGTCCGAGTCATGAACTGGAACGCCGCGGGCGGAGAACATCGCGGCGGTGGCCGACTTGCCCATGCCAATCGAGCCGGTGAGGCCCAGCACGAACGGTCTCTTTTCGGATTCGCTCATTTCGACACGAGATCCGCGACGATTGTTTCGCGCAAGGCCGGCGTCACCTCGGGGCGGACACCGAACCACGCGGCGAAACCCGGCACCGCCTGATGCAGCAGCATGCCGAGCCCATCGACCGCCGCGAGGCCCCGCGCGCGCGCGGCGGCCAGCAGCGGCGTCTCCAGTGGGACGTAGACGATGTCGCAGACCGCGGCTCGCGCCGGCAGCGGCGCGAGGTCGATGTCGAGGGGCGGGTGGCCGGCCATGCCGAGCGAGGTGGTGTTGACCAGAAGCCCGGTCTCGGGGAGCGCCGCCGGCAGGTCTTCCCAGGGCAGGGCGCGCGCGTGATCCGGATCGAGGGCGGCGAGCGCCTGCGCCCGCTCCGGGCTGCGGTTGGTAATCGCCACCGTCAGCCCCCGCTCGATCAGCCCGGCGACGACGGCACGCGCCGCGCCGCCCGCGCCCAGCACCACGGCGCGGCGGCCCGTGCGCTCCGGCCAATCCGCGCCGAGGCTGCGGTCGAGATGGGCGATGAAGCCGATTCCGTCGGTGTTGTCGCCGACGACCCTGCCGTCCTGAACGACCAGCGTGTTGACGGCGCCGATCGCCTTCGCTCGCTCGGTCAGGGAATCGGCGAGCCGGAACGCCACCTCCTTGTGCGGGATCGTGACGTTGCCGCCGGCAAACCCGGACTCGGGCAGGCCGCGGAAGAACGCTTCGAAATCCTCCGGCGCCACACTGACGCGCTCGTAGCTCCCGTCGAGGCCGTGCTCGGCGAGCCAGTGGCCGTGAATCAGCGGCGAGCGGGAATGGGTGATCGGATGCCCGACGACGAAGGCTTTCCGGTTCATGCGCTGCAATCCTCGGCCAGGGTGCAGGCGGTGCGGCCCTGGAGTTCGATCTGGAGGGTGGCGTGGTGGATGCCGAACAGCGCCCGCAAGCTCTCGGCGGTCTCCTTCAGGAAATCGCCCGCGGGGGGCTCCGCCACGACGAGATGGGCGGTGAGCGCGACCTCGGTGGTGCTCATCGGCCAGATGTGGAGGTCGTGCAGGCCGACGACGCCGGGGCGCCCGGTCAGGCAGGCCCGCACCGCGAGCGGGTCGATCCGCGGCGGCACGGCGGCGAGCGCCATGCGCAGGCTCTCGGTGAGCAAGCCCCAGGTCGAGACGATGATGAGGGCGGCGATGGCGAGGCTCACCACCGGGTCGATCCAGTCGTAGCCGGTCGCCAGGATCGCGAGGCCGGCCAGCACCACGCCGAGCGAGACCGCGGCGTCGGCGGCCATATGCAGGTAGGCACCGCGGATGTTGATGTCGTGCTGGCTGCCCGAGGCGAACAGCCACGCGGTGAAGCCGTTGATGAGGATGCCGATGCCGGCCACCACCATCACGGTCGTGCCGGCCACGGGGGCCGGTTCGAGGAAGCGCTGGACCGCCTCGGCGATGATCGCGCCGGTGGCGACCAGCAGCATCACCGCGTTGAACAGGGCGGCGAGGATCGAGGAGCCGCGTAGCCCATAGGTGAAGCGGGCGGTGGGTGTGCGCTTCACCAGAACCGCGGCGAGCCACGCGGCGGCAAGCCCGAGCACGTCGGAGAGGTTGTGGCCGGCATCCGCCACCAGCGCCATCGAGTTCGACAGGACCCCGTAGGCCGCCTCGACCCCGACGAAGCCGACATTGAGCGCGATGCCGACCGCAAAAGCCCGCCCGAAATTTTTTGGGGTGTGGGCGTGGCCGGAATCGTGGCTATGGCCATGGTCGTGATCATGGCCGGCGTGATCGTGCGAATGCTCGTGCATGCCGGCTCCCGTCCTCAGAACGTCAGCAGGCCCATCGCCCGCAGCCGCGCCAGCAGCGGCAACAGCGGCAGGCCGAGAATGGTCGAATGGTCGCCCTCGATCCGCGCGAACAGGTGGATGCCCAGGGCCTCGAGCTGGTAGGCACCGACCGAGGTGGTGACGGCCGCGCCGGCCAGTCCGAGATAGGCCTCGATCCCGGCCGCATCGAGGGGCCGCATCGTCAGCCGCGCGGTCTCGACGAAGCCGTCCTCCTTCGCGCCGCGCACCAGCGCGACGGCGGAATGCAGCGCGTGGGTCCGGCCCTGGAGCCGGGCGAGATGCCCCGCCGCCGCCGAGAGGTCGGCGGGCTTGTGCAGCACCGCGCCGTCGCATTCGAGCACCTGATCGGCCCCGACCACGACCCGGCCGGGATGGCGCGCCGCGACCTCCCGCGCCTTGGCGCGGGCGAGATGGAGAGCGAGCGCCGTGGGTGACAAGTCGCCTGCCTCGGTCTCCACCGCACGCTCGTCGATCGCCGCCGGCACCGCCTCGACAGGCAGGCCGGCACTCGCCAGCAGATCGCGGCGGGTGCGGCTGCCCGAGGCGAGGATCAGCGGTTCAGACGGACGCCAGGGAGAAGTGACAGTCAAAGGAGTACCCTTCACCTCAGACCGCGCGCGTCGATCCAGTCGAAGGCGAGATCGATATCCGGCGGGGGCACCGAGAAGAACCCCTGCGCGTCGCGGGCAGTGCCGAACACGTAGCCGCTGGCATGTCCCAGCGTGTGGTCGATCGAGCTTTGCAGGAAGCCGAGTTCGAGGCCGTTGTCGCGCAGCGACACGACGGTCGCGCCCGAGGGCGCGAACAGCGAGCCGTGCAGCCCCGAGCCGTATTCGCCGACGATTGTTTCGGCGGAGCGAAACAGCGCGATCTGCTCGGGCACGCTCAGCCGCTCCGGCCGCACGATCTCGTAGCCGCGGGCGAGCGCGCGCGCCTCCAACTCGGCCCGCTCCCGCAGCGTGCGGCGGTTGCGGGTGTCGGCGTTGTCGGAGCGGGAGATCAGCAGGCGGCGGGTGCCGGCCGGCGGCCGGCGGCGACCGAGTCGCCAGCGCGGCGGCGGAAAGACCCGGCGCATGAGGAAGCGGCGGGCCTCGCGCATCAGCGGCGAGGCGCGGCCGGCAAAGCGCAGGGTCGTCGGCACTAGGAGTTCGCGGCAGGCGAGGCGGTCGCGCTCGCGGTCGTAAGCAAAAATCCGGTCGGCGCCGATTCCCAACAGCCCGAGCCAGACGCGGGCGAAGTCCGGCGTGTCGGTCGGCAGGAGGTAGCGCAGCCGGGTGATGTCGTGGCCGGCCCGGTCGAGCAGGAAGAATTTGGGCAGGAAATCGACCAGCCAGTGGCCGTACATCTGGTGCCCGGTGCCTGCGAGCAGCACGACCGGCTCGGCGATCTCCACCCGCCGCAAGGTGGCACGCCGGGCGGCCTGGGCCCGGTAGCCGGCCTCCTGGCTGACCGCGAACGTGTTGAGCTGGTTGCAGTATTGCGCCGCGCCGTCGAGGAAGATCACGCCCTCGGCCACCACCTCGGCGTCGGGCAGGGTGAAGAGGGTGGTGCCGAGCACGATGGTCTGCTCGAAATAGACCCGCATCAGTTCGGGATGGACCGCGCCGACCATCAGGTCCGGCGGGCGGATCCAGTCGCGGAAGGACGGGCTCAGCTCGGTCCGGCGCCCGCGGCCGGCGGCCACCGCGTCGCTCAGCTCGCCGGCCGTAAAGCCGGTCTCGTCGGGGACCGGCATCAGGTCGCGATGAACTTCAGGCGGTGCTCGCGGTAGAGGTCGAGGATCGCGGCGGCCGTCTCCTCGATCGAGCGGCGGGTCACGTCGATCGTCGGCCAGCGGTACTTGGCGCAGAGCCGGCGCGAGGCGGTGATCTCGTCGGTAACGGCATCGCGATCGACGTAAGAGGAATTGTCGTCGGCCTTGAGGCTGAGCAGGCGGTTCTGGCGGATCTGGACGATGCGCTCGGGGCTGGCGATCAGGCCGACGATCAGCGCCTTGCGCACCCGGTCGAAGCTCGGCGGCAGCGGCATCGACGGCACCAGCGGGAGGTTCGCGGTCTTGAGGCCGCGGTTGGCCAGATAGATCGAGGTCGGCGTCTTCGAGGTGCGGCTGACGCCGACCAGCACCACGTCGGCCTCGTCGAGATCGTCGGGCAGGTTGCCGTCGTCGTGGGCGAGCGTGAAGTTCATCGCGTCGATGCGCTTGAAGTACTCGGCGTTGAGCATGTGCTGGGCGCCGGGCCGCTCGGTCGAGGTCGCGCCGAGATAGGAGCGCAGCAATGCGTGGACCGGCTGGAGCACGTTGAGCGTCGGCGAGCCGGTCTCGCGGCAGGCCTCCTCCAGGCGCTCGGTCAGCTCGTGACCCACCAGCGTGTAGAGCACGAGGCCGGGCGCCGCCTTGATCTCGGAGATCACCCGTTCGAGCTGCGGCCCGGAGCGCACCAGCGGATAGACGTGCTCGATCGCCGAGATGCCCTCGTACTGCACGGCCGCGGCGCGCCCGACATTGATCAGGGTCTCGCCGGTGGAATCCGAGACGAGGTGGAGATGGAAGTAGCTGCGGCTCATCGTCGGAAAGATCGGCTTTCGATGACGCAATCCGGGCCGCCGCAAGGCCGCCCGCCTCAGCGATGCTTAGAGGGGCGCGCGCCCGCAGGGAAGCCGGGCCGCTACGAAGGGGCTCCTTACGGGGGTCCGAAGCCTGACGATCTCCCTGCCACCGTCATTCCGGGGCCGCGCAGCGGAACCCGGGATCCACGACCGGCCGCGACGCCGTGCGATGCCGCGCATCACGGGTGGGTTCCAGGTTCGCTTCGCGCCCCGGAAGGACGGCTACGGGGGCTGCCGGGGCGACGAAGGTGGCGGAAAACGTCAGTGTTTCGAGCGGTTTGCGGAGTCCGAACCACCCCGTCATCCCCAGCCCGCCCGGCGGGAGTCGATGGATGGGGATAAACCGGCTCCCGAGCGGGTCGGCGGGGAAGCGGTGCCGATCTTATCGACTCCGCCCTCAACACCGCGTCCGGCACGGCTTGCGGGATTCGGCCCGATGGGAGAATCCGGGACCGTCGGCCGAAGGCGGGCACGCTCGGGCTCGCAAGCCCATGGCAAGCTTGGCCTATCCAAGAGATTAGACCCAATCCGTTAAGAGCCGATTAACGCCGCGGCTGTGGGGAGGGCCTGTGGACGCGCTTGCGGCATCACGATCCAACGTCCAAGAGAAAAAACAGAGAGTCTAGAATCTCTCTTTCTTTAAGAGGGGCCGGGTTGGGGACGGCGCGGTCGCGACCTCGCCGGCACCCGACCAAGGCGACCGAGCGGGGCGGGAGACGGCATGGCGGACGCGACGATGGACAGGCCGGTGCTGCGCGTGCTCGGGGGCGAGGCGATCACCCCGCCCCCCGCCTGGATGATGCGCCAGGCCGGGCGCTACCTCCCGGAATACCGGGCGACGCGGGCGGAAGCCGGCTCCTTCCTCGATCTCTGCTACAATCCGGCCTTCGCCACCGAGGTGACGCTCCAGCCGATCCGCCGCTTCGGCTTCGAGGCCTCGATCCTGTTCTCCGACATCCTCGTGGTGCCCCACGCGCTCGGTCAGGACGTGCGCTTCGTCGAAGGCGAGGGGCCACGCCTCGACGCGCTCGAAGGACGTGCCGAGTTCGAGCGTCTGCGCGAGGCCGGCGACCCCGCGATCTTCACCCACCTCGCGCCGGTCTTCGAGGCGGTGGAGCGCATCCGCGGGGCGCTCCCCCACGAGACGACGCTGCTCGGCTTCTGCGGCGCGCCCTGGACCGTGGCGAGCTACATGATCGGCGGGCGCGGCACGCCCGACCTCGCCCCGGCCCGCGCGCTGGCCGCTTCCGACCCGGCCCTGCTCGACGCGCTGCTCGACCGGCTGGTCACGGTCCAGACCGAGTACCTCGTGCGCCAGTTCCGCGCCGGAGTGGACGCGGTGCAGATTTTCGAATCCCATGCCGGCGTGCTGCCGGATTCCGCCGACGGCGACGCCCTCAAGCGGTTCTCCCTCGGCCCCATCGCCCGCATGATTTCGGGCATCCGGGCGCAGGTGCCGAACGCGAAGATCATCGTGTTCGCCCGCGGCTCGGGGCTCGACGGGCACGCCCGCGTCGTGCCGGAGACCGGGGCCGACGCGGTCGGCGTCGATTGGGGCGTGGATCTCGCCGCGCTCCGCCAGCGCATCCCCGCCACCACCGTGACGCAAGGCAACCTGCATCCCGAGACGCTGATCGAGGGCGGAGAAAAGCTCGACGCCGAGGTGGACGCGATCCTGGCGGCGACGGCGGGCCTGCCGCACATCTTCAACCTCGGCCACGGCATCACCCCGCAGACGCCGGTCGCCCATGTCGAGCGGATGCTCGCCCGGCTCAGGGCCGGCCGGTGAGCCGCATCCGCGTTGCCGCTCTGGCTCTGGTGCGGCAGGACGACAGGGGCGCGGCGCTGCTGCTGGTACGCAAGCGCGGCAGCGCCCGCTTCATGCTGCCCGGCGGCAAGTTCGAGGGTTTTGAGAGCGACGCGGCCTGCCTCGCCCGCGAATTGCGGGAGGAACTGGGCCTGACCTTCGATCCGGCGAGCGCGATCTGCCTCGGCCGGTTCGAGGCGGAGGCCGCCAACGAGCCCGGCCACGTCGTCGAGGCGGTCGTCTACCGGCAGGCGGCGGCACCGGGCCTCGACCCGGTCTGTGGCGCGGAGATCGAGGAGACTCGCTGGCTCGCCCTCGACGCGGTGGACGATCCGGCGCTGCCGCTCGCGCCACTCCTTTGCCAAGAGCTTCTGCCGCGCCTGCGCGCGGCGTCCCCGTCGCGGAGTTCCTCACCCGGTGTCTGACAGCCTGTACCTCTGGATCAAGGCCTTCCACGTCGTGGCGGTGATCGCCTGGATGGCCGCGATGCTCTACCTGCCGCGGCTGTTCGTCTATCACGCCGGCCTGCCGGCTGGCTCGCGGGTGCAGTCCGAGACCTTCAAGGTCATGGAGCGCCGGCTCCTCAAGGCGATCATGACGCCGGCCCTGATCGTCACCTGGGGGCTCGGCCTGTGGCTGGCCTGGGCCAGCGGCTACTACGCCGCGCCCTGGCTGCAGGCGAAGTTCGCCCTGGTGATCGCCATGAGCGGCGCCCACGGCTTCCTCGCCCGGGCGGTCAAGGACTTCGCCGCCGACCGCAACACCCGCAGCCAGCGCTTCTACCGGATCATCAACGAGGTGCCGACGGTGCTGATGATCGGCATCGTCATCCTGGCGATCGTGAAGCCGTGGTCATAGGCCTTCGCGCTTGAATCGTCCGGCCCGGCGGCACTGCCGGGCCGTTCGCGTGTTGACGACTCAAGCGTGGCCGTTCGCCACCAGGAGAGTTCTTCCATGCGCGCGCCGATCCTCGCCCTGATGCTGAGCTGTGCGGCCGGCCCGGCCTGCGCCGCGAGCTTCCCCTGCGCCAAGGCCGAGACGCCGGACGAGCGCGCGGTCTGCGACACCCGCGCCCTCAACGATCTCGATGTCGAGATGGGCGTGCGCTTCGACATCCTCAAAGACCTGCTGCCGATGGGCAACCGCACCAAGATGCAGGAGGATCAGGAGACGTGGCTCACCGACCGCCGCGCCTGCGGGGCGGACGTGGCGTGCCTGACCGCGGCCTACGAGAGCCGGCTGAAGATACTTCGCAGTGTGCTGTCGGAGTTCGCCAAGCAGGGCGGACAGTAGCGCCGACGCGCGGCACCCTCCCACCCAAAGCCCTCATCCTGAGCCGAAGGCGAAGCCTCGAAGGAGGGTTCCAGGGATCGCTGAGCGAGCTGGAGCCCTCCTTCGAGGCCCGCTTGCGCGGGCACCTCAGGATGAGGGGGGAGGACGAAAAAGCCGTCAGAGACGCGCCAGCAGCCGCTCCGCCAGCGGGTTCTCCGCCTGGAACGCGTAATCGATCCGCCGCACGGTCACCGCCCGCGCCCCGGCCTGCACCAGGGCGTCGGAGAGGTCGAACACCCCGTCCGCCGGGCAGCGCAGCACGATCTCGCCGTCCGGGCCGCGCGGCGCCCCGTAGGGCAGTTCGGCCTCGTGCAGAGCGGCGATGGAGGCGAGATCGATGGCGCCGGATTCGGGCAGGCCCGCGCGCACCTCCCGCGTCGTACGGGCGCGCTCCTCCGCGGCGATGCGGCCGAGGACCGTGCGCAGCGCCCCGCGGGCGGTCTCGCCCCACTGCGCCTTCAGCGAGGCGACCAGATTGGCCTCCGAGCGCAGCATCACCCCGTCGTCGAGGATCTTCAGCGCGTTGGCGGCCAGCGTCGTGCCGGTGGTGGTGATGTCGACGATGATCTCCGCCGAGCCGGACGCGGGCGCGCCCTCGGTGGCGCCCAGGCTCTCGACGATGCGGTAATCGGCGATGCCGGCCTCGGCGAAGAAGCGGCGGGTCAGGTTGACGTATTTGGTGGCGATGCGCAGCCGCCGGCCCTGGCGCAGGCGCATTTCGCTCGCCACCTCGTCGAGGTCGCTCATGGCGCGGACATCGATCCAGGCCTGGGGCACCGCCACGACGACGCTGGCATGGCCGAAGCCGAGCGGCGTCAGCAGTTCGACGCTCGCCGACGGATCGGGCAGCGTCTCGCGGATCAGGTCCTCGCCGGTGACGCCGAGATGGGCCGCGCCGCTGGCGAGCTGGCCGGCGATCTCGGAGGCCGAGAGGTAGCGCACCTCGACGCCGGGCACGCCGGCCAGCGTCCCGCGATACTCGCGCCCGCCCGCCTTCTGCACGAGCCGGAGGCCCGCGCGGGAGAAGAAGGCGCTGGCATTCTCCTGAAGCCGGCCCTTGGAGGGCACGGCCAGCACCAGGGGCTGATCGCTCATACAGACGCTCCCTCAGCGCACCGGGACAGCCAGAAGGCGCAGCCGACCGCCGGCAGCGCCACGGGGCTGCCGAGTTGCTGCAACAGGCCGTCGTAGCGCCCGCCGCCGACGAGCGTCGGGCCACCGCTCTCCGCGGTCACCTCGAAGATGAAGCCGGTGTAGTAATCGAGATTGCGCGCGAAGCCGCCGGAGAAGCGGAACCGCTCGATCGGCAGGCCGCGCGCCGCCATGAAACCGGTGCGCTCCTCGAACAGGGCGAGCGCGGCCTCCAACCCGGCGTGCTCCAGCCCCGCCTCCTGGGCGAGCGCCCGCACCGAGGCCGCAGCAGTGTCGGGATCGCCGGTGATCGCGCAGTAGCGCTCGATCAGGTCGCGGTTCCCTGGATTGAGCCCGGCTCCGCCCTGCGCCTGCGCGGCGGCACGCGCCAGAAAGCGCTCGGCGATGGCGCCCGCGCTGCGCCCGCCGACCTGCGAGATGCCGGCGATCGACAGCACGTCCTCGACGAAGCCGCGCACGGCACCCGCATCCTGGCCCTGGATCGCGGCGAGCAGGCCCGCATGCGGGTCCTCGGTCTGGGCGCTGTTGACGACCTCTTCGAGCGAGCGCCCCGCCGCGATGGCCCTGAGCGTCCGGCGCTTGGCGACGGGCGGCACGGCGAGCGCGTCGAGGAAGGCGTGGGTCAGGCCCATGTCGCCCAGCCGCACGGCCGTGTTCGTGCGGCCCAGCAGATCGAGGCCTTCGATAGCCAGCCCGATCACCTCGGCGTCGGCGGCGGGCGTGTCGGTGCGCCCGATCGACTCGATGCCGCCCTGGACGAACTCGTCGGGCTCGCCCGCGGCGAGGCGAAAGACGGGGCCGAGATAGCTGTAATCGGCGGCCTCGCCCGGCCGCGTCGCCTGATGCAGGCGGCAGACCGGAATCGTGAATTCCGGCCGCAGGCAGAGTTCGGCCCCACCTGAGTCCTGGGTCACGAAGATGCGTCGGCGGATGTCTTCCCCTGAGAGTTCGAGGAACGGCTCCACCGGCTGCAGCACCGGCGGCGAGGCTGGCACGTAGCCGCAGGCCGCGAAATGCGCCCGCAGCCGCTCGTGCCGCACGGCTTCCGCCCCGCTGGGTCCGCCTGCCTCCGGTCTCGTCATGGGTTTTGGGTCCCGCTTGGATCCCGGCCCCCATAGCAACCGCCCGCCCTGTTGGCGACCTGTGGAAGGATTTGGGGATGGCCTTTTGAGTACGCAGGGATAACGGCGGCTACCACACCAGTCGCTCGATCACGGCATCGGGCCGCGCCGGCTGTCGGCCGAGCCAATCGGCGATGTCGCCGAGGCTGTGGTGGTCGGCCGTGACGCCGAGTTCTTCCGCGTGGATGCCCCGCGCCACCAGGATCGAGGGGATGCCGTAGGCGGCCGCACCCGCGATGTCGGTGCGGATCGCATCGCCCACCGCGACCGTGCGGGCGATGGCGGGCTCCGAGCCGCCGTCGAGTTCGCCAGCCATCTTGAGCGCCGTCTCGTAGACCGGCCGGTACGGCTTGCCGGCATAGACCACCTCGCCGCCGATGGCCTCGTAGGCCTGGGCGATCAGGCCGGCGCAGGGGATCAGCTTCTTGTCGCGCTCGACCACGAGATCGGGGTTGGCGCAGATCATCGGCACGTTCTTTTCGCGAAACGCGGCCAGGGTGTCGCGGTAATCCTCGGCGGTCTCGGTGTAATCATCGAACAGGCCGGTGCAGACCACGCGCTGCGCGTCCTCGCCCGGCACCAGCGTCAGGTCGAGCCCCTCGAAGATCGGCGCGTCGCGCTCCGGCCCCAGGTGATGCACCCGCTCGCCGGGATGCTCGGCGATCAGCCGCCGGGTCAGGTCGCCGGAGGTCAGGATCGCGTCGTAGGCCTCCCGCGGCACGCCGTAGCCGTCGAGAATCTTCTGCACGCCCGGCCAGGGGCGCGGCGCGTTCGAGACCAGGATCACCCGCCGGGTCCGCGGCCCCGGCAGGTTGCGGAACCGGATCAGCGCCTCGCCTGCCGCAACGTGGGCGTAGCGCCCGTCATGCAGCACACCCCAGACATCGCAGAGGATCAAGTCGTAGCGCTCGGCCACCGCCTCGAAGTGATGGAGCGTCGGGACGGGGGGATGGGTCATGAAGGAAAATCCGTGCGGGCGGCCGTGTTGCGGGCTCTATACCCGTCTTCCGGCTGTCCTGAAGACCGCCGCTGCAGATCCCTCTCCCGCGAAGGGGAAGGGCATCGACCGGCGCGCCTATCCCAAAAACCGCCCCACCAGCAGCTGCGCCAAGTCCCGCGGCGCGTCCGGTGTCAGCACGGCGAGCTTGCCCGAGGTCGAGAGCGAGGCGAGCCCGTGGAGCGCCGCCCACAACGCCGCGACCGCCCGGCGCCGCTCGGCCGCGTCGGCGATCAGCGGTGCCAGCGCGGCATCGACGAGGCCGACCGGGCGCGCCAAAGCCGCCGCGTACCAGTCCGGAAACGGCTGGTCGGGCGCGGCCAGATGCTCGAACAGCAGGCTCCACACGCGCGGGTCGGCGGCCACGAACAAGAGATAGGCGTCCGCCAGCGCCAGGGCGTTGTCCCGCGGGGGCCGGCTCAGATCGGTGGCGGCCGCCAGCGCCCCGTGCAGGCGCTCCAGCGTGCGGGCGTTGACCCGCAGCACCACCTGATCGAGGTCGCCGACCGCGTTGTAGATCGAGTTCGGCGCGTAGCCGATGGCGCCGGCGAGCCGCCGCATCCCGAGCGCGCGAAACCCTTCGTGGCGCACGAGGCTCTCGGCGGCGCCTGCCACCAGCGCGACGAAACTGTTGCGGTCGTGCTCCCCCCTCGGGCCGCTGCTGCGGGCCGGCTTCTTGCGGGGGGAGGTTGCCGGTTGATCCTGCATTCTGGTCGAGACGGCTCGTCGGCAAGGCCCGTCCCACCCATTCCCCTCATCCTGAGGTGCCGCGAAGCGGCCTCGAAGGAGGGCTCCAGAAGTCGCGCGGCCGGCTGGAGCCCTCCTTCGAGGCCTCCGCTACGCTGCGGCACCTCAGGATGAGGGGTGTGGGTGGGAAGTCCGAAAAGAAGCGTGCGGGCTCGCACGCTTCGCCGCGTTAGATTGCACACCGTGCAAAATCAACCTTGCGGGCCGATGTCTCGTGGATAATTTGAACACCGTGCAAAGGCAGGATTTGACGCACCGCCCGTCGGCGGGCAGTCATGCCGCAAGCCGGGAGACCACGATGTTCCGCACGCTGATGACGACGCGGCGCTTCGCGCCGCTGTTCTGGTGCCAGTTCTTCTCCGCGTTCAACGACAACTTCCTCAAGAACGCGCTCGCGCTGCTGATCCTGTTCCAGGTGAACGCCGAGAGCGGGGAGAGCGGCAGCGTGCTGGTGACGCTGGCGAGCGCCGTGTTCGTCGGCCCGTTCTTCATCCTGTCGGGCCTCGGCGGGCAGCTCGCCGACCGCTACGACAAGGCGCTGCTCGCCAAGCGCCTGAAATTCGCGGAAATTTTTGCGGCCCTGCTCTCGGTGCTGGGCTTCTGGCTGCACTCGGTGCCGATGCTGTTCGGCGCGCTCGGCCTGTTCGGGATCATCGCGGCGCTGTTCGGGCCGATCAAGTACGGCATCCTGCCCGACCACCTGAAGCGCGAGGAACTGACCGCGGGCAACGCGCTGGTCGAGGCCGCGACCTTCCTCGCCATCCTGCTGGGCACCATCACGGCGGGGCTCGCCATGGCGATGGGCGGCCACGCGCTGGGCTTGGGCGCCGGGCTGATGGGCATGGCGGTCCTGTGCTGGCTCTCGGCCCGCGCGATCCCGAAGACCGGCGAGGGCGCGCCCGATCTCAGGGTCGATCCCAACATCGCCCGTTCCACCGCCGATCTCCTCAAGGATCTGTGGGCCGACACGCGGCTGTGGCGCGGTTCGGTCATCGTCAGCTGGTTCTGGCTGGTGGGCGTCGTCGTCCTCTCGCTGCTGCCGACGCTGGTGCGCCAGACGCTCAACGGCACCGAGATCGTCGCGACGACCCTGCTCGCGATCTTCTCGGTCGGCATCGCGGTCGGCTCGGGGCTGGCCTCCTGGCTCGCCAGCGGCCGCATCGTCCTGCTGCCGACCCCCGTCGGCGCCGTGCTGATGGGTCTGTTCGGGCTCGATCTCGCCTGGGCGGTCTCGCACGTGCCGCCGCACGGAGACGTGCCGGTCGGGGCCTGGGACTTCATCACCAGTGCATCGGGCCTGCGCATCGCCATCGACTTCTTCGGGCTCGCCACCGCGGGCGGCCTCTACGTCGTGCCGTCCTTCGCGGCGGTGCAGGCCTGGACCGAGAAGGCCAAGCGCGCCCGCGTCATCGGCGCGGTCAACGTGCTCACCGCCGCCTTCATGGTCGGCGGCACCCTGGCGCTCGCCGCGCTCCAGGCCGCCGGCCTGTCGATGGCGCAGCTCCTGGCGCTCGTGGCGGTGCTCAACCTGATCGTCGGCGCCGTCATCCTGAAGACCCTGCCGACGAACCCGTTGCGCGATGCGCTCTCGATCCTGTTCCGCGCGGTCTATCGCCTGGAGGTGAAGGGGCTGGAGAACGTCGAGCGGGCCGGCCCGAACGCCATCGTGGCGCTCAACCACGTCTCCTTCCTCGACGCGCCGCTGGCGCTCTCGCTGCTCGATCAGGACCCGGTCTTCGCCATCGATCACGGCATCGCCCAGCGCTGGTGGGTGAAGCCGTTCCTCAGCGTCGCCAAGGCGATGCCGCTCGACCCGACCCGGCCGCTCGCCACCCGCACGCTGATCAACGCGGTCAAATCCGGCGAGACGCTGATCATCTTCCCCGAGGGCCGGCTCACCGTCACCGGCAGCCTGATGAAGGTCTATGACGGGGCCGGGCTGATCGCCGACAAGTCCGGCGCCATGGTGGTGCCGGTGAAGATCGACGGCCCGGAGCGCACCATCTTCTCACGCCTCAAGCGCGATCAGGTGCGCCGGGCGTGGTGGCCCAAGATCACCGTGACGATCATGCCGCCGGTGCGGCTGGAAGTGGACCCGGCCCTCAAGGGCAAGAACCGCCGCCGCGCCGCGGGCGCCGCCCTCTACGACATCATGTCGGACCTTGTGTTCGAGACCGCCGACATCGAGCGCGGCGTGTTCGAAGCCCTGATCGAGGCGGGCCGCGATCACGGCTGGCGGCGCACGGCGTTGGAAGACCCGGTCTCGGGCACGATGAGCTATTCGCGCCTCGTGATGGGCGCCAACATCCTCGCCCGGAAACTCCAGACCCTGCTGCCGGACAGCAAAAAGCCCGTCGGGCTGATGCTGCCCAACGCCAACGGCGCGGCCGTCACCTTCTTCGCGCTGGCGAGCGCCGGCCGCGTCCCGGCGATGATCAACTTCTCCGCCGGCCCGGCCGCCGTCCTCTCGGCCTGCAAGGCGGCGGAGGTCGACACCATCCTGACGTCGCGCGCCTTCATCGAGAAGGGCCGCCTCGGCGCCCTGATCGACGGGATCAAGGAGAACGTCCGGCTCATCTATCTGGAGGACGTGCGCGGGAGCGTCGGTACGGCCGACAAGCTCAAGGGGTTCCTGAGTCCCCGCCGTCCGCTGGTGTCGCGTCGGGGCGAAGACCCGGCCGCGATTCTGTTCACCTCAGGCAGCGAGGGCACACCGAAGGGCGTGGTGCTGGCCAACCGGGCGATGCTCGCCAACACCGCCCAGGTCGCCGCCCGCATCGATTTCGGGCCGCGCGACAAGGTGTTCAACGTGCTGCCCGTGTTCCACGCCTTCGGGCTGACGGCGGGGCTGGTGCTGCCTCTGGTCTCCGGCGTGCCGGTCTACCTCTACCCCTCGCCGCTGCATTACCGGATCGTGCCCGAGCTCATCTACGGCTCGAACGCCACCGTCCTGTTCGGCACCGACACCTTCCTCACCGGCTACGCCAAGATGGCCCATTCCTACGACCTGCGCTCGCTGCGCTACGTAGTGGCCGGCGCCGAGCCGGTGAAGCAGACGACGCGCAAGACCTGGGCGGAAAAGTTCGGCCTGCGCATTCTGGAGGGCTACGGCGTCACCGAGTGCGGGCCGGTGCTGGCGCTCAACACGCCGATGTTCAACCGCTTCGGCACGGTGGGTCGGCTCCTGCCCGGCATCGAGGCGCGGCTCGAGCCGGTGCCCGGCATCGACGAGGGCGGACGCCTCTCGGTGCGCGGCCCCAACATCATGTTGGGTTATCTCAAGGCCGACAGACCCGGCGTGCTGGAGCCTCCCGCCGACGGCTGGCACGACACCGGCGACATCGTCGCCCTCGACACCGAGGGCTTCGTGACGATCAAGGGCCGGGCCAAGCGCTTCGCCAAGATCGCGGGCGAGATGGTCTCGCTCGCGGGCGTCGAGGCGCTCGCCGCCGAACTCTGGCCCGACGCCCCGAGCGCGGTCGCCGCCGTGGCGGACGCCCGCAAGGGCGAGCGCCTGATCCTGTTCACGCAAGCGAAGGGCGCCACCCGCGCCGCCTACCAGACCTTCGCCAAGAGCCGCGGCGCCTCCGACCTCGCGGTGCCGGCCGAGGTGGTGGTGCTGGAGCAGCTGCCGATGCTCGGCACCGGCAAGGTCGATCAGGTAAGCGTGGGCAAGCTCGCCAAGGAACGGGCGGCGACCGCCGAGGCGGCGTGAGGTTCGGCGCCCTGCCCGCTTTCCGAGGGCGGCGGGCGGGATCTTTAAGCCGAATTTCAACCATGCTCGGTCGATAAGGCGCGCAGCGAGCGGTCGTCGCCGGCCGCGCCGACAGGGTTTCGCGCCATGAGCCTCGACCGCCGCCGCCTCCTCGCCGCTTCGCTCGGCTTCGCCGTTGCGGGGCCTGCCGCCGCGCAGAGCTACGGCCAGTTCTTCAAGGTCGAGAACGACGAGGGCCGGCCGGTCGCCAACATGCGGCTGCCCGGCGAGATCACTGGCCAGATCCAGGAACTGCGCGGCGTCACCTATGTCGGCCCGCGCGACGCCGAGGTCACGCTCTACGAGTTCTTCGATTACAACTGCCCCTGGTGCCGAAAGGCCGCCGCCGACGTCACCGCGCTCTCAGGGACCGACCCGGCCTTGCGCATCGGCCTCGTCCACAACCCGATCCTCTCGCCGATGTCGGCCCAAGCCGCAAAGGTCTCGCTCGCGGTCCAGCGCAAGCTCGGCTCGGCCGCGGCCTTCGCCTTCTACGGCCAACTGCTCGCCACCAAGGGCCAGATCGACGGCCTCAAGGCCCTCGACATTGGCACCAAGACCGGCGTCTCCCGCGCGGAACTCGAGGAGATCGCCGACAGCGAGGAGGTGCGCCTGGCGCTGCGCGCTCACATGAACCTCGCGGCCAATCTCGGGCTGACCGCGACGCCCTCCTACGTGCTCGGCAACACCGGCATGTTGGGGCATCCGGGTGTGAAGTCGCTGGCGCGCATGATCGCGGCGGTGCGGCGGTGCGATCAGATCGCGTGCGGGTAGGGCTGCCCTCCGTCCCACCCGAACCCCTCATCCTGAGGTGCCGCGGAGCGGCCTCGAAGGAGGGCTCCAGCGGATCGCGCGCGAACTGGAGCCCTCCTCCTTCGAGGCCGAGCTGACGCTCAGCAACTCAGGATGAGGGGAGGCATAGGACAAAGCGGGCCCTTACCCTTCGCTCTCGGCCTGCAACGCCCGGTACTCCCGCCCGTGCCGGCAATAGCCCTCGACGATGTGGGCCATCAGCGCCCGCTTCTTCGGATCGAGCGTCCCGAGGATGCGCGCCGGGCGCCCGCCCCAGAGGTGGCCGCCTTCCAACAACTGGCCCGGATCGGTGGTCGAGCCGCCGGCCAGCATCACGTCGTCGGCGACCACCGTGCCGGGCGCCAGCACCGAGCCGATGCCGATGAGGCTGCGCGCGCCGATGCGGCAGTCGGCCATGCGGACGTTGTGGCCGATGGTGGTGTCGCGGCCGATGACCACGCCCTCGCCGCGGGTGCGGATCACGGTGTTGTCTTGGATGTTGGTGTCGGCGCCGATCACGATCGGGCCGACTTCCGCCGCGAGTTCGCAGGAGAACAGCACGGTGACGCCCGCACCCAGCGCGATGCGGCCGGAGAGCCGGGCCGTGCGGGCCACGAACACGCTCTCCTCCACCTCCGGCGCCAGCGGCTCCGGCCCGGCCGGGCGCTCGTCGGCGGCCTCGCGCAGGCGCTCGGCCCGCTCGGCGATTTCTTCGAGCGTCACCGGGCGCAACTGCTTGGCCGGGTTGCCGCCATAGGCGAAGCCGCCCTCCAACGTGGAACGCGGAAAGATCGTGGCGCCGGCCTCGATCAGCACGCCGTCGCCCACGGTGGCGCCGTCGAGGATGATCGCGTCGTCCTCGATCACCACGTCCGAGCCGACGGTGCAGGCATGCACCACCGCGTTGCGGCCGACCGTGACCCGGTCGCCGATATGGGTCGGGGTCGATTCGGTGGCGATGTGGACGGTGGAGCGGGCCCCGAGCCACAGGCGCTCGCCCGCAGTGATGACCTGCCCGTCGCTGCGGATCACGCTGTCGTCGCCGAGCCACGCCTGGGCCCCCAGCGTCGCGGTGCCGATCACGGTGCTGCCGCGCCCGCACCAGACGGGACGCGAGGCGAAGACCGGCAGGACGCCGTGATAGGGCAGGATCAGGTCGGGCGTCACGGGCGGCTCGTCATCTGGCGGGGCCGGCGCGCCGTGGCGCGCGGGCTCGAATGGGCCATATAGGCGCACGGGGCGATGGGGTAAGTCGAGACCCTCGCCCCGTTACGGACTCCCGGCGAAGTCTTATCGAACGAGTGCGATGAATCCGGTCAGCATCCAGTCCGAGCCGTTCGACACCGCCGCCGAGATCGCCCGCGTCGAGGCGGCGCTGATGGGGCGCGCCGGCGCCGTCGTGACCTTTTCCGGCCTTTGCCGCGACGAGGGCGGGCGGCTCGCCGCACTCGAACTCGAACATTACCCCGGCATGGCCGAGGCCGAGATCGGCCGGGTGGTCGAGGAAGCGCGCGCGCGCTGGCCGGTCCAGGCCGTGCGGGTGATCCACCGCCACGGCCTCGTGCGGCCGGGCGAGGGCATCGTGCTCGTGATCACCGCCTCGCCCCACCGAAAGGCCGCCTTCGGGGCGGCCGACTTCCTGATGGACTACCTCAAGACCCGCGCCCCGTTCTGGAAGCGCGAGCACCTCGCCGACGGCGCCACCGGCGGCTGGGTCGAGGCGACCCAGGCCGACGAGGCTGCGGCCGAAGCCTGGGCCTGATGCCCCACACCACAATCGAAAGCGAAAACAGCCCGATGAGCACAACCTCCTCCATCGGGCCGCGGCGGCTCACGGCCGCCGGCATCGCCGTGGTCAGCTTCGCCGCCGCGCTCTGGCTCGCCTGGACCGCCTCGGCGACGCTGCTGCTGATTTTTTCCGGCATCCTGTTCGCCGTCTTTCTCGACGGGCTGACCCGCGGCCTCGGATACGTGCTGCCGCTGCCGCGCGCCTTGCGGCTGACCATCGCGACGCTGGCGCTCGGCGCGCTTTCGCTGGCGCTCGTCGCCTTCGGCGGCGCCACGGTGACGACCCAGGCACGCGACCTCGGCACCACCGTGCGCCAGCAATCCGAGACGGTGCGGACCTGGCTCAAGGACCACGGCATCGAGCTCGACTTTTCGCAGGGGCCGGAGACATCCGCTCCGAAGCCGGCGGAAGACAAGGGCGACGACGACGGGCAGAACAAGGGACCGAAGCAGGGCGGCCTCGCCGGCCTCGCCTCGGGCGCCTTGAAGAGCCCCGGCTCGCTCCTGTCGGATGCCGGCAGCGTGCTCGGGCCGGCGGCGACCGTGGTGTTCGGGCTGTTCAACGCGCTCGGCAACGTCCTCGTCATCGCCTTCCTCGGCATCGCCATCGCGGCCGATCCGAAGGGCTACCGCGACGGGGCGCTCCGCCTCGTGCCGGCGCGCCACCGCGACAAGGGCGCCCGCGTCCTCGACGGATCGGGCGAGACCCTGCGGCACTGGCTGTTCGGCCAGCTCCTCACCATGGCGGCGATTTTTTTGCTGACTTGGGCGGGCCTGTCCTTCCTCGGCATCGGCGGGGCGCTGATCCTTGGGCTCCAGGCGGGACTCTTGGCCTTCGTGCCGACCCTCGGCCCGATGATCGCGGGCGCCATCATCGTGCTGAGCAGCCTCGCCTCCGGCCTCAACGGCGCGCTCGGCGCCACCGGCGTCTACCTCGCGGTGCAGGCGGCGGAGAGCTACGGCCTCACGCCGTTCATCCAGCGTCGCGCCCTCGACCTGCCGGCGGCGACGATCTTCGCCGGCCAGCTTCTGCTCGGCGTGCTGTTCGGCCTGTGGGGCGTGGCGCTGGCCCTGCCGCTGGTGGCCGTCATCAAGGTTCTGCTGGAGGAACTCTACATTGAGGACGCGCCCGGCGAGGACTGACGCCTCCGGATTTCGCGCCGACGCGGTTGCCGCGCCAGCCCCGAAAAAGCCACACGTTGCACCACTGTGCGCGGCCGCGCTTGAGACGCGGGCGTGGTTCGACTGTCGAACCGTGCCCGCACCGCTGGCGTGACCAGTGATGCCGAAGCAATCGGCACACAAGAAACGTTTGGAGATCCGTCATGGCCGTCCTTCGCGTGCCGCAAGATTACGAAACGATCCAAGAGGCAACAGACGCAGCAAAGCCCGGCGACACCGTCGTCGCCGATGCCACGTATTCGGCCCAGGAATACGTGGCGATCAAGACCGACAACCTGACGGTCGGGGCCGATAGAGCCGCTCAACAGATCACGCTCGACCTTCAGGGCGATGCGACGCATCTCACCTTGTCGGGCGATGCGCCGATCGCCGTGTACGGCTCCGAGAAGGGCAGCGTCATCCAGGGCAACGCGGGCGCCAACGTGATCGTGGCGCGCTCGTCGGCCGCCGACATCATCGATGGCGGCGACGGCGACGACGTCATCATCACCGACGACCTGATCTTCGAGAGCGGCGGTGCCGATCAGCTCTTGGGCGGCAAGGGCAACGACACGTTCCAGATGGGCGGATTCAGCTACGATGGCGCGGTGATCGACGGCGGCGATGGCATCGATACTCTTCAACTCGGTCTTCTCAGCAATACGACGATCAAGAATGTCGAGATTCTGGATGGGTACGGCCATCGCGGAACTGTCGCGCAGTACCAATTATTCAGTAAATTTATCGACAGTGAAACGACTTTAAGCAAATCTAAAATCAGCATCTTCATTGATGGCGCGGGTGGGACGCTTGATTTCAGTTCGTCGGTCACGGACGGATTCGCGATCGCACTGAGGCCCGACGCCATGACGTCAGGCCTGACGGTGACCGGATCAAACAATGGCGACTCCTTTTATGGGACCAAATTCGATGACAAATTTTACGGTGGTAATGGTAGTGACCACTTTTATACGAGCGGAGGGACCGATGATTTAATTGGAAATGCCGGTGGCGACATTTTTTCGATCGACATCGTTGAATCCGGAGCGGGTCGTATCGATGGCGGCATTGGAATGGACACCGTCATCGTCTCGGGTAGCTTGAAGGGATACACCTTTTCGAATGTCGAGGTTCTAGAGGCATTCTATGCAGCTGGAACACTGGAACAGTTCAATTCGTTTTCTCATCTGGAGACCCCGATGCCGTCCCTTGACGGCATTTCCTTGCAATTGTTCGGGTCGGGAGGATCGATCGATTTTCGATCGAAAATCGGTAAAGGCGATCATCTCTCCGCCAATGGTAGCGAATTGACCTCGGGCGCCGCCATCGTCGGCTCGTCCGCGAGGGACATGCTGATCGGCTCGGCCTTCGACGACCGCCTCGACGGCTGGACAGGCTCAGACCAGCTCACCGGCAACCTGGGCAACGACACCTTTATCGTCGACAACCGGGGCGACCGCGTCTTCGAGGCCGTCGGCGGGGGCACCGACACGGTGGTGGCCGGGGTGAGCTACGCGCTCCAGGCCGGCCAGGAGATCGAACTGCTCCGGGCCGGCGACGACGTCGGCGGCGCGGCGATCAACCTCGCCGGCAACGCGTTCGCCCAGACGATCCAGGGCACGTTCGGCGCGAACGTCCTCGACGGCAAGGGTGGGGCCGACGCCCTCTACGGCTATGGCGGCGACGACACCTACGTCGTCGACAACATCGGCGACCGCGTCTTCGAGAGCGTCGGCGGCGGCAACGACACGGTGCTGGCGGTGCGGAGCTACACGCTCCAGGCCGGCCAGGAGATCGAGACGCTCTCGGCTCTGGCCCCTTTGAAGACGAAGGCCCTCAACCTCACCGGCAACGAATTCGCCCAGACGATCACGGGCAACGACGGCGCCAACGTCCTCGACGGCAAGGGCGGGGCCGACACCCTGGTCGGCAAGGGCGGCAACGACACCTACCTGGTCGATAACTGGAACGACCGGGTGGTGGAGGCCAAGGGCGGCGGCCAGGACACGGTCATCGCCTCGGGCAACTACCGGCTCGGCACCGGCCAGGAGATCGAGACGCTGCAACTCGCGGCCTCGACGGGCAAGGCCGGCTACACGCTGGTCGGCAACACCTTCGACAACGCCATCGTCGGCAACGCGGGCAACAACAAGATCGAGGGCGGGCTCGGCGACGACCTGCTGACAGGCGGCGCGGGCCGGGACAGCTTCGTCTTCGCCTCGGCGCTGGGCTCGGACAACGTCGATCACATCACCGACTTCGCCCATGGCAGCGACACGGTGCGGCTGGCCAAGAGCCTCTTTACGGCGCTCGGTGCGGGTCATCTCACGGACGACGCGTTCAAGGACCTGGGCGATGCCGGTGCCGCAGTCGATGCCGACGACCGCATCCTCTACGACCACAACACCGGCGACCTGTCCTACGACGCCGACGGCAGCGGCACGGCGTTCACGGCGATCCGCTTCGCCGTGGTGGACAACCACGAAAAGGCGCATCTCGACCACGCCGACATCCTGATCGTGTAAGGTCGACGGCGGGCGCGGATGACGCATCGCGGCTTGGGGCTTTCCGCCCCATTTCCGGATGCGATGTCCTCCGCGCCCGTCCTACAAAAAGACTTCGCGCAGACCGCCGCCGCCCTGCGGGCCTGCCGGATCTGCCGCGACGCGCCCCGCTTCGGCGCGCCCCTGCCGCACGAGCCGCGGCCGGTGGTGCAAGGGAGCGGCAGCGCCCGCCTGCTGATCGCCAGCCAAGCGCCGGGCAACCGGGCGCATCGCAGCGGCGTGCCGTTCAGCGATCCCTCGGGCGTGCGCCTGCGGGCATGGCTCGGCCTGTCCGAGGCGGCGTTCTACGATGCGACCAAGGTCGCGATCCTGCCGATGGGCGCCTGCTTTCCCGGCCTCGACGCCAAGGGCGGCGACCGCCCGCCGCGGCGGGAATGCGCGCCCGCATGGCGGGCCGACCTGCTCGCCGGCCTGCCCCAGCTCGACCTGATCCTGGTGATCGGCCAGTACGCGCAAGCCTGGCATCTCGGACGCAATCCCGGCGGCCTCACCGAGACGGTGGCGGGCTGGCGCGATGTGTTGGCGGCCTCGATGCGGCCGCGCATCCTGCCCCTGCCGCACCCGTCCTGGCGCAACAACGGCTGGCTCAGGAAGAACCCCTGGTTCGAGGCCGAGCTGCTTCCGGTGCTGAGGGCGGAAGTCGCGAGCGCGTTGACAGACGCGCCTGGGAAGGGGATCGCTGCCCGCGGTCCCTCACCTTCGAGCGCCTGAATGCCGGACATCGCCGACCCCCGCGACCGCCTGATCGTCGCCCTCGATCTGCCCGACGTGGGCGCAGCCGAGCGGCTGGTCGAGCGCATCGGCGACGCGGCGACCTTCTACAAGATCGGCTACCGGCTCGGTTACGCCGACGGCCTCGCCTTCGCCGAGCGGCTGGCCAAGCAGGGCAAGAAGACGTTTCTCGACCTCAAGCTCCACGACATCGGCAACACCGTCGAGGAGGGGGTGCGCTCGGTGTCGAACCTCGGGGCGACGTTCCTGACGGTGCACGCCTATCCGCAGACCATGCGGGCCGCGGTGAAGGGGCGGGGGAACGGCCTGAAGATCCTGGCGGTCACGGTGCTGACCTCCTACGACGACGCCGACGCGGCGGAGGCCGGCTACGCCCTGCCGGTGGCCGAACTGGTGGCGCAGCGCGCGAACCAAGCCCGCGACATCGGCATCGACGGCATCGTCTGCTCGGCCGTCGAGGCGCAGGCCGTGCGCCGCGTCGTCGGTTCCGAGCGCCTGATCGTCACGCCGGGCATCCGCCCGGCGGATGCCGGTTTGGGCGACCAGAAGCGGGTGATGACGCCGGGTCAGGCGCGGGCGGCCGGCATCGACCACGTCGTGGTCGGGCGCCCGATCACCGGGGCCGACGACCCCTGCGCGGTCGCCCAAAGAATCGTCGCCGAGATGGAGGGAGCGTGAGCATGGCCCAGGGTATCGCGAAGGCCTACTGGATCGTCCGGGTCGATGTGCAGGATGCGGAGGCCTACAAGGCCTATGCCGCCGCCAACGGCGCCGCCTTCGCCCGCTTCGGCGGTCGCTTCCTCGTGCGCGGCGGCGCCTACGAGGCGGTGGCCGGCACGGCGCGCGCCCGCAACGTCGTCATCGAGTTCCCGAGCTACGCGGCGGCGCTCGATTGCTGGAACTCGGACCTCTACCAATCCGCCCGCGCCCTACAGGAGAATGGTGCCGAGGCCGACATCGTGGTGATCGAAGGCTACGACGGCCCGCAGCCGCAGGTCTCCGAGCCGGCCCCGACGCCGGGCGCGGCTTCGGAGTAAGAGGGCCGCTTCGGCTCACCGGCCGGCCTTCCAACCCTTGACCCTCATCTTGAGGTGCTCAGCCGGAGGCTGAGCCTCGAAGGAGGGCTCCAGGGATCGCGCGATACGCTGGAGCCCTCCTTCGAGGCCCGCCGAGGCGGGCACCTCAGGATGAGGGATTTGGGTGGGACGAACCGGCGCTACAGTTCGGACGCCCGCAAGGCCCCGAGCAAAAACGCGATCATCGTCGGCAGCGGCGGGAGCGCGGTGTCCTGTTGCCGGCTCACCAGCAGCGGATGGCAGTAGCGCACGATTGCGGCGTGGAGGCAGGCGGCCGCCGCCTTCGGGTCGGCGATGGTGAAGTGGCCCTCGCGCACGCCGTCCTCGACCACCCGCGTCAGCACCGCCTCGATGCGATCGACATGCGCCTGACAGACCGACCAGCTCTCGCTCATGGCCGCCTCGACCATCTCGTGGACGCGCGGATGCGCCTCCCAGCGGCGACGGCAATCGGTGTGCAGCGCCGTGACGATGCGGGTGATCCGTTCCGGCGCGTCGAGATTCGGACTGTCCGCGATGGCCGAAATCATCGCTTCGATCTCGCCCGTCACCCGCTCGACCACCGCCTCGTTGATGGCCTTCTTCGAATCGAAGAAGCGGTAGACGTTGGCCGGGCTCATCTTCAGCGTTCGGGCGATGTCGGCGACCGTGGTCTTCTGGTAGCCGATCTCCCGGAACGACCGGGCCGCCACCTCCACGATCCGTTCTCGGGTCGTCGGAATCTCCTCGGCGGAGGGCGGGACGAGGCGGGCCGTCGCGGGGGACATGATCGGGGGGTCCTAGGCCTCGCGCGTGGTGGCGTCAGAGCGAGTGAGCGGCCCATCGGTCGCCGGGCCACATCGCAAATCGCGTAGCCGACGATCCGTTCCCGGTGATCTGTGCGGAGAGAGAAAAAGCGAGGCGGCGTGGCTTTACGGCCGCATTTTTCGCGACCGCCGTGCCGAAATCACCGAACTCCGGACAAAAAATCAGGAGCCGAACTGGGAGCCGAGCTGCTCCAGATACTCCGCAAGGTCGAGCCCGCCGACGCGGCGGCCGTACTCGAAGCGCATGCCGCGGCGGATGTCGACCCGACTGGATCGGGTGTTGAGCGTGAACGGCTTCACGCAGATCCAGGCCCCGTCGGTGCGGTGCTCGAAATAGCCGAGGATCTCGTGGGCGGCCATGGCGGTCTCGTCGGGCTTGCGGGGTTCGGCCTGATCAACGGACGAGACGGGGAAAAGTTCGGGAGGGCGATCCGCTAAGTCTCTCTATGGCCAAGCTTATCTCGAGCCTCACCGCCCGGTCGAGCCGAAGCCGCCCTGGCCGCGCCCGCCCGCGGCATCGCCCTCGACCCCCTCCTCGATCAGCGCGAATTCCGGCCGCACCACCCGCGTGAACACGATCTGCGCGATGCGCTCGCCGGGCTCGATGCGGATCGCTTCGCCCGCCGGGTTGCGGTTCCAGGCCGAGATCAGCAGCGGGCCCTCGTAGTCGGCATCGATCACCCCCGTGCCGTTGCCGAGCACGAGCCCGTCGCGATGCCCCCGCCCCGAGCGGGGATAGACCAGCCCGCACCAACCGGGATCGCCGATCCGCACCGAGACCCCCGCCGGGATCAGCACGGCCGCCGCCTGGGGGGGCAGCAGCAGAGGCGCGTCGAGGCAGGCATGGAGATCGAGCCCGGCCGAGCCGGGACTGCCCCAGCGCGGAAAGCCCCAGCCGGTGACACGGGCATCGAGGATGCGCAGCCCCACCGTCAGAGGCTCCGCGGAAAACCGTTTCGTCGCATCCTCGCGCAAGCGGCGGCCTCGTATCGGGGGAGGAGTTCGGCCGACTCTGTGCGAAGCCGGACCCAAGGACAATCGAGCAATCCGGCAATCGAGGATCGGAAATGGCGCGCTGGATCGCGGGACTGGACGGGTGCCGCGGCGCCTGGGCCGGCGTGCTCATCGACCGGGACGATCCCGAGCGTTGGCGTGCCGCCCGCTTTTCCTCCGTCCGCGACCTGCTCGACGCCCCGGAGGCGCCGGAGGTCGTCGGCATCGACGTGCCGATCGGCCTGCCCGAGCGCATCCACGACAAGGGGCGCTCGGCCGACAACGCGGCCCGCGCCCTGTTGGGCGCGAAGCGCACCAGCGTCTTTCCGGTGCCGCCCCGCGCCGCGGTCTATGCGGCCGACTACGAGACCGCCAAGGCGCTCTCGCGCGAAAACTCCGGGCCGCCCTTCGCCCCCTCGCTCCAGTGCTGGAATATCTTTCGCTACATCAAGGAGGTGGATGGGCTGCTGCGGGCCGAGCCGGCGCTGCGGACGCGGGTGCACGAGGTCCATCCCGAGGTCGCCTTCTTCCGCCTCAACGGCGATCGGCCGCTCGAGGCCGGCAAGCGCGAGGCCGTGGGACTCACCGAGCGCCGGCTGCTGCTGGCGGTCGCCGGCCTGCCGCCGTCCCTCGTCGCCTCGACGCCGCCGCGGGGCGTGGGCGCGGACGACCATCTCGACGCCATGGCGGCGCTGATCGTCGCCCGCGACATCGCCGAGGGCCGCGCCGTCGCCCTGCCGCCGACGTTCGAGCACGACGCGGAGGGGCTGCCGGTGGTGATCTGGGCGCCGGCCAAAGGTCTCGGACGCGACCCGGTTTGCTGATAGGCCGGGGGGATGAGCGAAACCGACCATGAAACCGACCTTCCGGCCCGCGACGTCGCCCGCGCCCTGGTGTTCGACCCGGCCGGGCGCCTGCTCCTGATCGAGTACGAATCCGTCCGCCCGATCGACCCGGACAACCCCGACGCGCGCGGCTTCTGGTTCATGCCCGGCGGCGGGCTGGAGCCCGGCGAGACCCATGAGGAAGCCTGCCGCCGCGAACTCGCAGAGGAGATCGGCGTCACGGATGTCGAACTCGGGCCGCTGGTCGCCGTCTGTGACGGGCCGTTCCACCTGTTTCGCAAGTCGCGCTTCGCCCGCGAGCGCTACTTCGTGGTTCGGCTCCAGAGCGACCGGATCGACACGAGCCGGCTCGCCGAGACCGAGGACAATCCGGTCCGCGGCACCCGCTGGTGGTGCCTTGACGCACTTGCCGCGAGCCAGGAGCGGGTCGAGCCCGCCGGTCTCGCGGATTTGGCGCAACAAATCGTGACCGGGGACGTTCCGGGCACGCCTGTGCGTTTAACTTGGCGCAACGCATGACATTGCTGCCGGTGGCACCACCGGCAACGGGGTCATTTCCGCCTTGAGGCGGCGCCTGATGCGGCAAACCCCGTCCGACGCTCGAAGGGTCGATCGGGGGCTGCGCGTGCGCTGCCGCACCCTCGACCATAACCGGAGAGCGACACGATGTTTCCTGAGGTTCTGACGGAAGGCTACAAGACCTTCCTCGGTGAGCGCCTGCCGAACGAGCGGCGCAAGTACGAAGCGCTCGGTGCCGGCCAGGAGCCGGAGGTGCTGCTGATCGGCTGCTGCGACAGCCGCGTGGCCCCGGAGGTGATCTTCGACACCGGGCCTGGCCAGATCTTCACGATCCGCAACGTCGCCAACATCGTCCCGCCGGCGGAAGACACGAAGGGCGACAGCCACCACGGCACGTCTTCGGCGCTCGAATTTGCGGTGGTGGCCCTCAAGGTGAAGCACATCGTCGTGATGGGCCACGCCACCTGCGGCGGCATCAAGGCCGCGGGCCTCGGCTCCGATCCACTGTCGAGCGGCAACTACATCGGCAACTGGGTCTCGCTGGTCGAGCCGGCCAAGCAGACGCTCGCGGATGCCGGCGACCACAAGGACAAGGAGGGTTACCTCACCCGCCTCGAATACGCGATGGTCGGCCAGAGCCTCAAGAACCTCATGACCTTCGACTTCGTCCGCAAGGCGGTCGAGGCCGGCGAACTCCACCTGCACGGCGCGCATTTCGGCATCGCCACCGGCGAGCTGCGCGTGCGCGATCCGAAGACCGGCGAGTTCCACTCCGTCGTCGCCCGCGACGGCCTGAGCCTCGCCCCTTCCGCGTTGATCCAGTGCAGCTGATCTAAAGCATCGTCCTGGATATCGGATCCAGGGCGATGCTCTATGTTATTGTGCCGCATCGTCTTTTTTCCGAAAGCCGGAAACCACCTTTCGGGACGATGCTCTAATCGAACGGGCGGCGGAGCATCTCCGCCGCCCGTTCGCTTCCGGATCATGGGACACAAAAAGAGCGGCGGGCCTCTCGGCCCGCCGCTCTTTCTTTACTTACTGGGTCGCTGGACTCAGCGGGCGCCGGGCAGGCGCTGGGCCATCGTGTAGTGCTCCTGCAGCACCGGCACGGCCTGCTGGGCGTAGTTGCGCAGGGCCGGGTTCGGGCCGGACTGGGCGTAGGACTGGTGCATCTGCAGCGACATCTGGTGCGACATCACCTGCTGGCGGCCGTAGAGCCGGTCGAATTGCGGGCCGGCCGGAGTGGCGGACAACTCGGCGAGCATCTGCTGCTGCTGCGGGTTCAGGCGACCGCCGAGGCCGGTGCCCGCGGTGGTGTCCACGTCGAACGCGCGGGTGCCGGCCGCCGCGCCGCGCGCCGCGCCGGTGCCAGCGCCTTCGAGGCCACCGACCGGGCCGCCCTGGAGCGTGCCGCCGACGACGCCGGCCGCAGCCCCCGTGGCCGCGCCGACCGCACCGCCCGCGATCTGCAGCGGAGCTTCGATCAGGCCGCCGATCGGCCCACCGATGCCGCCCGCGACGGCGTCGCGACCGCCGCCGGTCAGCGCCACGGCGGCTGCGTGGTGGTCACGGATCGCTTCCTTGGCGAAAGCGCGTACAGTCGGGTTGCGGCTCTTCTGCAGCGCGATCTGGCTGGACTGGATCTCGAACGAGTTGGCCTGCAGCGCGTCCATGCGGAAATCGCCCATGCTCTGGGCGAAGGCCGGGGTGGCCATGACGGCGACGAGAGCGGACGCGACAGCGTATTTCTTCAGCATACTGAACCTCTGATTGGATCAATCGACATGGGTGACGGCCTCACAGACCGGTAGAACCGGTCGAGGCCGTGACATCGACTTCGCTCGGACAACTGCCGTCCGGCGCCATGGTTCCCTGAGATTGAATTCTTCGGAGCGACGACTTGTCGGAACGGTCAAGCTTGTCCGTCGTCCACCACATTTGCCTCATGATGCGGCGGATCACTCACCCGCGCCGGGTCGCTTGAAACCGCATCGGTGGAAAACGCCGCGTGACGGGGCGGATCGGCCGGGGACGGCGGCGACGGGACCGGTTTTCCACGACGCCGATTCGATCTAGCCTCACCACTTCGATCCTGCGGCCCGCACCGCAAAGTCCCAAAAAACCCGTTCGAGGAGGCCGGCCATGAAGACCCTGCTCGTTCCGGTCACGCTGCACGACGCGCTGCCCTCCGTGTTCGCGACCGCCGTGCTGGTGGCGCGCCGCTTCGGCAGCGTGATCGAGGGCATCGCCCTGCGCCCGGCGCTCGCCGAATACGTCCCCGTCGACATGGTCGGCGGCATGACGTGGCTGCGCGACGAGGAGGCCGACCAGGCGGAAGCCCAGGATGCCGGCGCCCGCTTCGTCGCCGCGATGGAGGCAGCAAACCTGCCGCGGCGCGAATACGGCGCGGCCTGCTCGCCGGATGCGGCGGCGAACGCCGGCCCGCGCTACCGCTGGCGCCCGGACGTGCCGCCGGGCGACGCCTTCCTCGGCCAGTACGCCCGCCTGTTCTCGGCCACCGTGGTCGGGCGGCCGGGGCCGGAGGACGGCGCGCCGCGCATGACCACCTTCGAGACCGCCCTGTTCGAAAGCGGGCGCCCGATCTTGCTGGCCCCGCCGCAGGCCCCGGACTGTCTCGGCGAATCGATCCTGATCGCCTGGAACGGGTCGAGCGAGACGGCACGCGCCATCGCCTTCGCCATGCCGTTCCTGCGCCGCGCCCGGCGCATCCTCGTGCTCAGCGCCGAGGGCGGCATGGTGCCGGGCCCGAGCGCCGAGGACGTGGCCCGCTCGCTCGCCGCCGAAGGGGTCGAGGCCTCGCACAAGGAGCTGCTCGCCGGGCGCCGCACGCCGGGCGAACTCTACCTCGACACCGCCGAGAGCGTCGGCTGCGACCTGCTGATCAAGGGCGCCTACACCCAGAGCCGCCTGCGCCAGATGATTTTCGGGGGGCCGACGAGCCACATCCTGTCGCAGGCGAAGGTGCCGGTGCTGATGGCGCATTGAGGCGGGGCCGCCGAACCGTCGCTTCAGCCGCGTCCGCCAAGTCCTTGATCGCGTTCCGTTGAACCGCCCCGCCACGGACGCGGCCGCTTGATGGCGCCCGCATGCGCGATGGCTCGCGTCGCGTTCGATTGCGCGCACGGGGAGTTGCCAAGGCCGAACCTGCCGGCTAAAGTCCTGAAAAGCTTGATCTTTTCAATCATTCTAATCTACGGGCGTTTCAAGGACGCCGGCGAGATAGGGTGATCGGGAGGGCTCCAGGCGCCGCCGCCCGGCGGAACCCGACAGGCACGACAGGTTCGCGATCCCCGCATGATCGTCTGCTCTTGTAACGTCCTCTCCGACGGACAGGTCCGTGCGTGCCTTCAGGCGGGCCCCGCCTGTCCGCGCACGCCGGCCCAGGTCTATGGCTGCCTCGGCTGCAGCGCCAAATGCGGGCGCTGCGCCCGCACCATCCGCGGCATCCTACGCAACGCGCTCGCCGAGGCCGAGAGCCATGCGGGGCATAGTCATGCGGCCCACGCCTGCTCCACCGGCTGCGAAGCGACTTGCAGTTTGGGATCGTTCCAAACTACAAGGGAGCCCGAGGGCGTCGCTGCCTGAGACGGTTCGACTGATCGTCCCGACGCCTCGCACGATGAGGAGTAAGGGCCGATGAAGGGTGATGCGAAGGTCATCGAATATCTGAACCGGGGCCTGCGCAGCGAGCTGACCGCGGTCAGCCAGTACTGGCTCCATTTCCGCTTGCTGAACGACTGGGGCTACGTCGATCTCGCCAAGTTCTGGCGCAAGGAATCGATCGAGGAGATGAACCACGCGGATCGGTTCATCGACCGGATCCTGTTCCTCGACGGCTTCCCGAACCTCCAGGAGCTCGACCCGCTGAAGATCGGGCAGAACGTCCAGGAGATCATCGAGTGCGATCTCGCGGCCGAGAACGAGGCCCGGGCGCTCTACCTCGAAGCCGCCAAGTACTGCGACTCGATCAACGACCGCGTCACCAAGATCCTGTTCGAGGAGCTGGCCGCCGACGAGGAAGGCCATATCGACTTCCTCGAGACGCAGCTCGACCTCATCGGCCAGATCGGCCTGCCGCTCTACGCCCAGCGCCACATCGGCGGGCTGCAGCAGATCGAGCCCGAGAAGGACTGATTTTTGGATATCGCCCCCTCCTGCCGGCAGGAGGGGGCGATATCGTTTTACGCCTTCGACTTTCCCACCAGCACCGGCTTCGCGTTCGCCCGCTCCGGGAAGTGCGTCTTCAGATCCTGCAGCTTCGGCACGTCGTTGGCGACGATGTAGCCGTTGTTCGGATGCAGGGTCATGTAGTCCTGATGGTAGTCCTCCGCCGGGTAGAAGACGGCGCTCTGTTCGATCGTCGTGGCGATGGGCCGCGAGAAGGCTTTTCCGGCGTCCAGCTGGCCGATATAGGCACGCGCCACCCGCGCCTGCTCGGCATCCGCCGGGAAGACGGCCGAGCGGTATTGCGGGCCGGCATCCGGGCCCTGGCGGTTCACCTGGGTCGGGTCGAGCGCCACCGAGAAGAAGATCTGCAACAACTCGTCGTAGCGGATCACCGCCGGATCGTAGGTGATCCGGACGGCCTCGGCGTGGCCGGTGCGGCCGGTGCCGACGGCGTCGTAGTTGGCGCTGGCCTTGGTGCCGCCGGCATAGCCCGAGACCGCTTGGTGGACGCCCTTCACGTGCTGGAACACGCCCTGCACGCCCCAGAAGCAGCCGCCGGCGAGCGTCGCGGTGCGAAGGCCGGAGTTCTCCTGCGCCCGTTCGGTCGCGTCGGGCAGGCGCCGCCCGGCCTCTTCCGCCGAGACCGGGGCGAGCGGCAGTGCCGTCGCGGCCAGCAGGCCCAAGCCCGCGAGGCCGCCGAGCCACAACGCCTTCGCGGAGCGCGGATGGCGCGAGGGTTTCTGGGTCATAATGCGGCTCCCTTCTGGTCGGCGGCGGGCTCGAAGCGGAGCGCCACGCCGTTCATGCAGTAGCGCAGGCCCGTGGGGCGCGGCCCGTCCTCGAAGACGTGGCCGAGATGCCCGCCGCAGCGGCGGCAATGCACCTCGGTGCGGCGCATGCCGTAGGCGGTGTCGACCTGCGTGCCGACGGCGTCCGGCAGCGGCTGGAAAAAACTCGGCCAGCCGGTGCCGCTCTCGAACTTGGTGTCCGAGGCAAACAGCGGCAGGTCGCAGCCGGCACACACGAAGCGGCCGGCGCGCTTCTCCTTGTTGAGCGGGCTGGTGCCCGCGCGCTCGGTGCCGTGCTCGCGCAGCACGGTGTAGGCGGCGGGGCTCAAGCTCCGGCGCCATTCGGCCTCGGTCTTGGTCACCTCGAACGTCGTGCCGGTCTCGGCCGAGGCCGGTCCGGCGAGGCGCGCGGCGGCGAAGAGCCCGAGGAACGAGGCGCCGGCGCGTAGGGTATCACGGCGGTTCATGACGAAGCCTCCGGGGAAAATCGCCCGGAACGAAAACCGTTGCGCGGGCGAGGCATTGCATCGTGCGCAATCGATAGCACGATCCTTTCCCCAGCGCCGCCCCGACGAAGAGCCGCATGCGGGGCAGGGGCTTCGGCAGCTTAACCTTTCTCTCGCCCGCGTTGACGCTCGCCCGGCCGGGCATTACCTCCGATGGAGGCCCGGCCGAGGGCTGCCCACCGAAGGGCGCCGCGGGCCGGGCTCCCGAAATCTTGCGGGATGCGCGGAGGACGGGCGGCTCCTCCGGTGGGCCGGCTCCGGGCTTGAGGCATCCGGGACGCGCAATGGATTCCACCCTCACCCACATCGAGCCGGGCAGCGACACGGTGCTACGGGAAGACGCGCGCCGCGAGGCCTCGCAGGCGATGGACCCGCGCAGCCCGGTGATGCGCTTCTCCGCCGACGAACCGCTGGCGATGGATTCCGGCGCGCGGCTCGGGCCGTTCCAGATCGCCTACCAGACCGCGGGCACGCTCAACGCCGACCGCTCCAACGCGGTGCTGATCTGCCACGCGCTCACCGGTGACCAGCATTTCGCCCATCGTCACCCGGTCACGGCAAAGCCCGGCTGGTGGGAGACCTTGGTCGGGCCGGGCAAGCCCGTCGATACCGACCGCTACTTCGTCGTCTGCTCCAACGTCATCGGCTCCTGCATGGGCTCGACCGGCCCGGCTTCGCTCGATCCCGCCACGGGGCGCCCCTACGGACTCGACTTCCCGCTGGTGACGATCCGCGACATGGTGCGCGCCCAGGCGATGCTGCTCGACCGGCTCGGCGTGCCGGACCTGTTCCTCTGCATCGGCGGCTCGATGGGCGGGATGCAGGTGCTGCAATGGGCCTCGCTCTTCCCCGAGCGGGTGTTTGCCGCGATGCCGATCGCCACGGGCCCCCGCCACTCGGCGCAGAACATTGCCTTCCACGAGGTCGGGCGCCAGGCCATCATGGCCGACCCGGCCTGGGAGGAGGGCCGCTATCTCGAGGCCGGCACCCGGCCGTCCAAGGGCCTCGGCGTCGCCCGGATGGGCGCGCACATCACCTACCTCTCCGAGCCGGCGCTGCACCGGAAGTTCGGCCGCCGCCTGCAGAACCGGGCCGCGCCGACCTTCTCCTTCAACGCCGACTTCCAGATCGAGAGCTACCTGCGCCATCAGGGCCTCTCCTTCGTCGAGCGGTTCGACGCCAACGCCTATCTCTACCTCACTCGGGCGATGGATTATTTCGACCTCGCCGAGGACCATGGCGGCGTGCTCGGCCATGCCTTCCGCGGCTCCAAGACCCGCTTCTGCGTGATGTCCTTCACCTCCGACTGGCTGTTTCCGACCTCCGATTCCCGCGCCATCGTCCACGCGCTGAACGCGGTGGCGGCCCCCGTCGCCTTCGTCGAAGTGGAGAGCGACAAGGGCCACGACGCCTTCCTGCTCGACGAGCCGGCGATGTTCTCGGCCGCCCGCGGCTTCATCGACGCGGCAGCGCGGGCGCGCGGCCTGTGAGCGGACCTGCCGTGGAAACGGAACGCTTCACCGACGCCGCCTCCGACGCCCCGTGGGACGCGGCCGAAGGGCTGCCCCGCGAGGCCGGAGCCCGCATCGACCACATCGTCGTGCTCGGCCTCGTGCCGCCGGGCGCGCGCGTCCTCGACATCGGCTGCGGGGACGGCTCGCTGCTGGCGCTGCTGCGCGATCGCCGCGGGGTCGACGGGCGCGGCATCGAATTGTCGCGCGAGGGCGTCAACGCCTGCCTCGCGCAAGGCCTACCGGTGATCCAGGGCGACGCCGACACCGATCTTGCCAACTATCCCGACGGCGCCTTCGACGTCGTGATCCTGTCCCAGACCATCCAGGCGACGCGCAACCCGCGGATCGTGCTGGAGCACCTGCTGCGGATCGGGCGGCAGGTGGTGATCTCGTTCCCTAATTTCGGCCATTGGCGGGTGCGGACCGAACTCGCTTTCCGCGGCCGGATGCCGGTGACCGAAACCATGCCGGAGGCGTGGTACGAGACCGCCAACATCCACCACTGCACCATCCGCGATTTCGTCGGCCTGTGCCGCCTCGTCGGCGCCCGCATCGAGAAGGCCACCGCGCTGGACGTGCGCGGTCGCCCGATGCGCTTCTCGATGCCGTGGTGGTTCTGGAACCTGCTCGGCGCACAGGGTGTGTTCCTGCTGCGGCGCGGCCGCCCGAAATCCTGACGCGGCAAGTCCCGGGATTCCGAAGGGATCATCCCTTTGGCGGGGCGCGGGGCGCGGAGCCCCGCTTCACGCTTGTCGATCCCGGAGCCTGACGGGTGCGCAAGGGGCGCCTATGGTCGAGCCGTCCGAGAGCGTGAGCTGCGAGCCCGATCCGTCGCCCCGGCGCATCGTCGTGCTGGGGCCGCCGGGCAGCGGGAAGACGACGCTGGCCCGCCGTCTCGGCGCTCGGCACGGGCTCCCGGTGTTCCACCTCGACCATGCCTATTGGCGTCCCGGTTGGGTCGAAGCGGGATCGGACGCGTTCCGCGCGGAAGTCGAGCGCATCGCAGCCCTCCCGGCCTGGGTGGTGGACGGCAACTATCTCGGCACCATCGGCCCTCGCCTGGCCGCCGCCGACGCAGTGATCTATCTCGATCAGCCCGCTTGGCTCTGCACCGCGCGGGTCCTGCGGCGCACCCTGTCGAGCCTCGGCCGTGTGCGTCCCGAGGGTCCGCCGGGATGTCCGGAACAGCTGACCTTCGAGTTCCTGCAGTATACGGCGACGTGGAACCGTCGGCAGAGAGACCGCTGCCTCGCCCTCGTCGAGGAATCCGGCCGCGGGATCGTAGATCATCTTGTCGACGCCGATGACCGCGGCCTCCAGCGGCTGGGCGATGGCGGCCTCGACCACCTCCGTCAGAGCGTGCCGGACGTGTCCGGCTCCGAGCCGCCGACCGGCACGGCGACGGGGTGGCCGTGGCGGGCGAGGTCTTCGCGGCCTTCCGCCAGCAGGGCGGCGGAGGCGGTCTCGATGCGCTCCTGCACCGTGTTCAGGAACTCGACGCGCGACAGGCCCGGCGGGATCACCGGCAGGAACTCGATGACGGTGGTGCCGGGCATGCGGCGAAAGCCCCGGCGGCGCCAGTAGAGGCCGGTGTTGAGCGCCACCGGCAGGCAGGGCACGTTCAGCGCGGTGTAGAGGTGGGAGGCGCCCTGCTTGTAGGCGGGCGGGGCACCGGCCGGGCGGCGGGTGCCCTCGGGGAAGATGATGAGCTGGCGCCCCTGGCCGATGGCGGCCTTGGCGGATGCGTTCATCGCCGCCATCACCTTGCTGCCCTTGGAGCGGTCGATAGGCACCATGCCGCCGCGGGCGAAGTACCAGCCGACGATCGGCGTCCACATCAGCTCGCGCTTCAGCACGTAGGCGAAGTCGTCGAATGGGGTCGTCAGCGCCAGAGTCTCCAGCGCCGACTGGTGCTTGGCCGCCACCAGCAGCGGGCCCTCGGGGATGTTGTGCAGGCCGCGGAACTCGACCCGCGTCCCGCCGACCACCCGCAGCAGCCACAGGATCGTCCGCCCCCAGAACTGTGCCACCCGGATCACGCCCTTGCGCGTGACGAAGGCCGGCAGGCCACCGATCGCGATCAGCGCGGTCGCGACGTAGAAGCAGAGGTTGAAGGCGAGGGAGCGGAAGAGGAGCATCGGCGGTCCGGTGAGGCTGGCGCTCCTTTAGCTCGCGCGCCCGCGCTTGCCCACCGCCGCGTGTCCCGACCCCTCCGCCGTCATTCCGGGGCCGCGCCGCGGAACCCGGAATCCACGACTGGCCGCGACGCTAGAGCTGTTGCCGACCGCTGCGAGTCGTTCGGGGTTCACTGGCACGGCGTGATCTGATTCCCTGTGGTCCTCGACAGGAGGATTGATGGGCTCAGCGTTGTCATATCTGATTCCCTGTGGTCCTCGACAGGAGGATTGATGGGCTCAGCGTTGTCATCGGATCTGCGCGAACGGGTCGTGAAGGCCGTGTCCGAGGGCGCTTCGCGCCGTCAGGCGGCGGCGCGGTTCGGGGTCAGTCCCGCCAGCGCCATTCGCTGGCAGGAGAACTTCGAGCGGGAAGGCCGGGTGGCGGCCAAGCCGCAGGGCGGCGACCGGCGCTCGCAGCACCTCGAAGCGCAAGCCGCGTTCATCGTCAAACTGCGCTTGGATCGACCGACGCT
>NZ_LMQV01000005.1 GCF_001425465.1 Methylobacterium sp. Leaf456 | reverse complement strand
TAGGATCCCATCCTCAGGCTGTCCGCCGTGGCCGCCTGATCATCCTCGGACCCTCCCGAGGACCGGGGCTCCTACACCACGTCACGGGACACGACCTCGCCTCCGCGAAGGAAAGCAGGCACTCGCTCGATCGGCACGTCTGCCGCCGGGTTTCAACCGCGCGCCCGCTCCGCAATCTCCCAGCGGGCGATGCCGATATCCTCGAGTTGCGCATTGCTGAGCTTGGAGAGCCGCCCGATCGTCTCGCGATAGATCTTGCGTTCGCGGCGCTGCCGGCGGACCTGGGTAATGAAGCGAGAGACGCTCATGAGGGGCACTCGAATGTCGCAGGCGCGGATGCGTTCACGCCAGTTTTTGTTGCGGTGCAATATAATCGAATGCGCCGATCGCCGTAGGCCCGTGCCCGTGCGGCTGGCATGCACGCTCATCATGCAACGCTTAAGCTCTCATCAAGTAACCGATCGTGGCCGCATCGGATCGGGGCAGCCGGGCAACCGTTCCATCGAACGGGTGCGGGCGAGGAATTGCAGCGACGCCGAAGTGACGTCGTTGGGTCGTTCCTCCTGAACCGTGTGGCCGCATGTCGCCACGCACCTTGCGCCCCACCCCCGCTCGCTCCTCACGGCGCGGTCCGCGCGCCGATCGACGCGGCCTACGCGAGCGACCTCACCTCGTCTGGCTCACGGAGGGCGTTCCCAGCGTGGCCCTGCCGGTGTGGAAGGCGTTGCAGAAGCGACTCGTCGAGGTTTTCCATGGCATGGGATCGGATGCCGCCGCCGCCCCGACTGCGAACCTGTGCCTCGTCGGTACGACCACCGGCGGCTTCGACGTTGGCAGCCTGAGCGCTCGGATCAGCCCCGCGAAACCAGAGTGCGTTAACGAGGACCCTCACCGCTTCATGATCTGAGCGCATAGCAGAAGGTCTGCCATGTCAATTGCTGCATCGCAACATGGGGGAGCATGATTGGTCGAAATTGGACGGTGGAGCACACGCATCCGTCCGTGTTCAAGGAGACCAGCAATGGCCGATGTGGCGTTTTCGAAGCCGGCGAAGTCGCAGTCTTTCAAGCTCAGGCTTGCGAAGATGCTCGGTCCGTGGGTTGAGCACTATCAGCGCGTTCTGACGTTCCGCTGAGCATCGGCTTGGGCGCTGTCATACAGAGGCGGAGCCCATTTAAAATCTGACAATCCACAAAGGCCTCGGCCACTCGGCGGATTATGCTCTTCCGTCTTGAAAGGGTGTGAAAACCACACTCATGATTCTATGCGCGAAAACGCAGGGATAGCGTGAGGCTGGCGTCGAGCCAGGATGCCACGATCTGCGCTGACTGGTCGATCTGGAACGGCACCGACTGCGTGCCCGTGGAGATGATGCTGCCGGCGGGGAGGGGCATTCCTCTGCTCTGCGCCAGGGTGATGAAATCAGCGAACGCCGTCTCCGCTGAAATCCTGTCGGCACCCGTCGAAGCCGCCGCAACGGACACGCCGTCCACCCGCACCTCCAACGTCGGTTCGAGCGGCGCCTGATCGGCGACCGGGATCTGCGGTCCGAGCACGAACGCCTCGAACGCCGCATTGTCCGCAGCAAAGCTCGGCCACCCGGCACGCTGACGGTCGCGGAACCGCGAGCGCACCAGCTCAAACGCCGTATGCACCGTCGCAACGGCTGAGAGCGGATCTTCGATCTGGTCATTGGGACCGATCGCGCGGCCCAGCACGTAGGCGATCTCGAACTCCACGATCACCGGGCCGACTGGCGCCAGCTCGACCGGCTGGCCCGCGTCGAACATCCGGTCGGCCAGGATGCGTCCGGCGATCGGCAGACCGAGACCTGTCTCGCGCCTAGCGCGCGGACTTCCGGCACCGAGCTTCCAGCCGACAACCTGTCCAAGCTTCGCGACGAGGCGATCCTGCACGTCGTAGCCCTCGGCGAGCGTGACCGGGCGGATCTCTTCCGGAAGTTCCTCGAGCAGGCGGTGGGCGCGGTACGCGTTCAACAGAACGTCCGCTGCGTCGTCGGGGGCAAAGGTGGAGAGTGCCATATCGAACCGTCAGGACGATGTGCCGGTACACCGGAAGGACCGGCCACATAACGCCTCAGCTATAGATGCTTCAGGCCATAACTGGTGAGCAGCGGCAGCAGCTCATCGCGTGCCCGGATGCGGTGTTGCCTTGCAGCGTCCGAGGCTTCAGCCGAATGGCCGAACCGGATGGACTGAGCGATGCGCCGGTGCTCCTCAACCGAGGCATCCAGCCCTCGGCGCAGGTTGAGCGTCAACATGCGCAGGCGATGCGACTGATCGTTGACGGTCTGGATGATCCGGGACATCCGGCTGTTGCGCGCGCGCTCGATCAGGGCCGTGTGAAAGGCACTGTCGGCATTGCCCCATGCCGGCAGATCGTTGCGCTTCTCGGCGGCGACCATCTCATCGGTCCAGTCATCGAGAACCTTTGCGGTATTGGTACGCTCGGCTTGGGGGAGCGCTGCGATGAGTTCAGCTGCCCGCCCCTCGATCGCGATGACGACATCGTAGATTTCCCGGAGGTCATCCGGCGACAGCGCGACGATGAGGATCCCCTTGCGCGGCAGGACCTCCACAAGGCCGTCCCCCTGTAGGCGAATCACAGCCTCGTGAACCGGGGTGCGACTCATGCCGAGCCGGTTGGCGATCTCCTGCTCGGAAGCCTGATAGCCCGGCGCGAAGGTCGAGTCGCGGATGGCCGTTCGCATCGCCTCGTAGGCGTCGTCGACGAGTGATTTTTTCCGCTCGCCCTCCTCGACGCTGTTTCTCACAGGCCCGACCCGCTTCACTCTACGCCTCCTCCGATACGGCACGCCTATCACCTTCCATACCAGTTGGGGAGCGAGGGTTGACATCGCTTTTGCAGCCTCTTAACGATATTCATGCTTGCATGGAAGATGGCGCTCAAGAATCAATGGAGCGCTCCGGCAACAGGAGGAAACGATGGCTGACTCGCTCGAGCGAGCGACCATGCGCCGGGTCTCGTGGCGCTTGGTACCCTTCATCTGCCTGCTTTACTTCATCGCCTTCATCGATCGCGTGAATATCGGCTTCGCCGCGCTGACGATGAACAAGGATCTTGGCTTCTCCTCAGCCGTATTCGGCTTCGGGGCGGGCGTATTTTTCTTTGGTTATTTTCTGTTCGAGGTGCCGTCGAACATCATCCTCGACAAGGTCGGGGCTCGGCTCTGGATCGCACGGGTGATGATCACCTGGGGGATCATCTCAGGTGCCTTCGCCTTCGTGGAAGGTGAATACAGCTTCTACACTCTGCGCTTCCTGCTCGGCGCAGCGGAAGCTGGCTTCTTTCCCGGCATCATTCTGTACCTGAGCTACTGGTTCCCAACCCGCTACCGCGCAGGCGTCGTCTCGCTGTTCATGGCCGCCGCACCGATCTCTGTGGTGATCGGTTCGCCGCTCTCCAGCGCGCTGCTGGCGATGGATGGGATCTGGGGCCTGCACGGCTGGCAATGGATGTTCATCATCGAAGCCATCCCGGCCGTCATCCTCGGTGTCGTGGTCCTGTTCTACATGACGGACCGGCCCGAGAAGGCGAAGTGGCTGCCCGAAGACCAGCGGAACTGGCTCGTGGCGGAGATGAACGCGGAACACGCCCGCAAGCAGGTGGCCGCCAAGCACGGTATCCTGGCCGGAATGGCCGATCCCCGCGTGTTGGCACTCGCGCTGGTCTACTTCGGCACCTCGGCCGGCCTCTACACGCTGGGCATCTGGGCGCCGCAGATCATCAAGAGCTTCGGCCTGTCGACCATGGCGGTCGGCTTCCTCAACGGCGTACCGCCGACCATCGCGATCGTCGCCATGATCCTGTGGGCGCGCCATTCCGACAAGACCGGCGAGCGCACCTGGCACGTCGTCATCGCCTGCCTCGTCGCCTCGGTCGGCCTGATGCTGGCCGGTGGCGCAACCTCGGCCCTCGCGGTCATCGCCGCGCTGAGCCTCGTCAACGTCGGCATCAGCGCGGCCAAGCCCCCGCTCTGGGCCATGCCGACGATGTTCCTCTCGGGTCAGGCGGCGGCGGTCGGCATCGCCACCATCAACTCGATCGGCAATCTCGGCGGCTTCGTCGGTCCCTGGGCGATCGGCTGGATCAAGGATCAGACCGGGAGCTTCACCGGCGGTCTGGTCTTCGTCGCCGGGCTGCTGGTCCTGTCGGCCGTCGTCACGCTCATCGTCGCCCGATCCGGGAGCCGCACCGAGTCCACCAGCGCCGTTGCGCGCTGATCCTTCCCCCACCCTTCCAGCACCAAGAAAGGCTACCGCCATGAAGACCTACAACATCGCCGCCATCCCCGCCGACGGCATCGGCATCGAGGTCATCGCCGCCGGCATCGAGGTGCTCGACGCCCTCGCCGAGAAGACCGGCAGCTTCAATTTCAAGTTCGATCACTTCGATTGGGGCTCGGACTACTACAAGAAGCATGGCGTGATGATGCCGGCGGACGGTCGCGACAAGATCAAGGATCACGACGCGATCTTCTTCGGTGCCGTCGGCGCGCCGGACGTGCCGGACCACATCACCCTGTGGGGCCTGCGGCTCGCGATCTGCCAGCCGTTCGACCAGTACGCCAACGTCCGCCCCACCCGCATCCTGCCGGGCATCACCAGCCCGCTCCGCCACGTCAGCGGTCCGGAGCTGAATTGGGTGATCGTGCGCGAGAACTCGGAGGGCGAGTATGCCGGCGTCGGCGGCCGGGTCCACCAGGGCCATCCCAACGAGGTCGCCACCGACGTCTCGATGATGACCCGCTCGGGCGTCGACCGCATCATCCGCTACGCCTTCAAGCTGGCCCAGTCCCGTCCGCGCAAGCTCCTGACCGTCGTCACCAAGTCGAACGCGCAACGCCACGCCATGGTGATGTGGGACGAGATCGCCGCCGAGGTGGCGAAGGACTTCCCCGACGTGACCTGGGACAAGATGCTGGTCGACGCCATGACCATGCGCATGACGATGAAGCCGGAGACCCTGGACACCATCGTCGCCACCAACCTGCACGCCGACATCCTCTCGGACCTCGCGGCGGCGCTGGCCGGCTCGCTCGGCATCGCGCCGACCGCCAACATCAACCCGGAGCGCACCTACCCGTCGATGTTCGAGCCGATCCACGGCTCGGCCTTCGACATCACCGGCAAGGGCATCGCCAACCCGGTCGCGACCTTCTGGACCGCCTGCCAGATGCTGGAGCACCTGGGTGAGAAGCCGGCTGCCGACCGTCTGATGCGCGCGGTCGAGCGTGTCACCGCCGACCCGAGCCTGCACACGCCCGACCTCGGCGGCAAGGCGACGACCCGCCAGGTCACAGACGCGGTGATCGCCGCGATCCAGGGCGACAACGAGTAAGGGGGCGAGGGTGACCGAGCCCGGAGATCTCCTGCGGCGGCTGTTCGCAGCCGCCGTGGCGGCGGCCGACCCGGCCGTCAGCCTTGCGCAGCATCTGCCGAGCCCGCCGCCGGGACGCACCATCGTCGTCGGCGCCGGCAAGGCAGCGGCCTCGATGGCTCGGGCCGTCGAAGCAGCTTGGTCGGGAGAACTCTCCGGGCTCGTCGTGACCCGCTACGGACACGGCGCACCGACGTCGCGGATCGAGGTCGTCGAAGCCGCCCATCCCGTGCCGGACGCGGCCGGCGAGGCCGCCGCCCGGCGCATGCTTGACCGGGTCGCCGGCCTCACCGCCGACGACCTCGTCCTCTGCCTGATCTCGGGCGGTGGCTCGTCGCTGCTGTCCCTTCCAGCGGAGGGACTGACGCTGGCCGACAAGCAGGCCGTCAATCGCGGCCTGCTCAAGTCGGGCGCGTCGATCGGTGAGATGAACTGCGTCCGCCGGCATCTCTCCGCGATCAAGGGTGGACGCCTCGCCGCCGCCTGCCATCCGGCGAGGGTCGTGACGCTGCTGATTTCCGACACCCCCGGCGACGATCCGCTCGATATCGCCTCGGGTCCAACGGTCGCCGATCCGACCACCTGTGCCGATGCCCTGACGGTCCTCGACCGCTACAAGGTCGAAATCCCGGACGCGGTGCGTGCGCATTTGCTGAGCGGACGGGGCGAGTCGGTCAAACCCGGCGATCCGCGCCTCGGCACGCCGGACCTGCGGATGGTGGCGACGCCTTTGATGGCACTCCGTGCCGCAGCCGATCTCGCTCAACAGGAAGGTGTGCCGGCGCTGATCCTGGGCGACGCGATCGAGGGTGAGGCCCGTGAGGTCGGCCAGGTCATGGCCGGCATCGCCAGAAGCGTCGCCGCCCACGGACTCCCCCTCGCAAAACCCTGCGTGCTGCTGTCCGGCGGCGAAACCACCGTCACGGTGCGTGGCAGCGGACGCGGTGGCCGCAACGTCGAGTTCCTGCTGGCGCTGGGGGTCGCGCTGGCCGGCCAAGCCGGCATCTATGCCATCGCCGGCGACACGGATGGAGTCGACGGCATCGAGGAGATCGCCGGCGCGGTGCTGACTCCCGACACCCCGATACGGGCCGCAGCGGTCGGTCTGTCCCTGACGACCAGCCTCGACCGCAACGACGGCCACGGCTTCTTCGAGACACTCGGGGATGGCGTCGTCACCGGCCCAACCCTCACCAACGTCAACGACTTCCGCGCGATCCTGATCGTCTGAGCGATCCCGATCACCCGATCCAACCCTTTCAGAGGCGGTCGATTACGGCCGAACCAGCCCATGCGTCGTCACCGCCACGCCAAGATCGTCGCCACGGTCGGCCCGGCATCGAACACGCCCGAGATGCTGCGCACGCTGTTCCTGGCCGGCGTCGACACCTTCCGCCTCAATTTCAGCCACGGCACGCATGACGACCACGCCAAGGTGCACGCCGCGATCCGCGCGCTGGAGCAGGAGGTCGGCAGGCCGATCGGCATCCTGCAGGACCTGCAGGGACCCAAGATCCGCATCGGCACCGTTGCGGGCGGGCGCCTGGAACTGGTGACCGGCGAAACCGTGCGCTTCGTGCGCGAAGGCTCCGACGGCGGAAAGGACGCCATTCCGCTGCATCACCCCGAGATCTTCGCAGCCGTGGTGCCGGGCCAGGAGCTGCTGATCGACGACGGCCGCGTGCGTGTCCGGGTCAGCGGTCTGGGCGCGGGAGCCATCGAGGCGCTCGTCGTCACCGGCGGCCCGATCTCCAACCGCAAGGGCGTCAACCTGCCCGGCACCCTGCTCGACCTATCGCCGCTGACCGAGAAGGACCGGGCCGACCTCGCCTTCGGGCTCGAACTCGGCGTTGACTGGGTGGCGCTCTCCTTCGTGCAGAAGCCCTCCGACATCATCGAGGCCCGCGCGCTGATCGGTGATCGGGCCGGCCTGATGTCGAAGATCGAGAAGCCGCAGGCACTGGAGCGGATCGAGGACATCGTCCGCCTCTCCGATGCCGTGATGGTCGCTCGCGGTGATCTTGGTGTCGAGATTCCGCACGAGGACGTGCCGGGCCGGCAGAAAGAGCTGATCCGCCTGTGCCGGCATCTCGTGAAGCCGGTGATCGTGGCAACCCAGATGCTCGACTCGATGGTCACTGCGCCGGCCCCCACTCGCGCCGAGGCTTCGGACGTGGCGACGGCCGTCTATGACGGTGCCGACGCCGTCATGCTCTCGGCCGAGTCGGCAGCAGGCAAGTATCCGGTCGAAGCGGTCTCGATGATGGACCGCATCATCCGCTCGGTCGAGGGGCACAAGCTCTACTATTCGATCGTGGCAGCTTCCGAACCGGAGACCGAAGAAACGGCCCCGCACGCCGTTGCCACGGCAACGGCAACGCTCGCCGAGGCCGTCCACGCCAGTGCGATCATCACCTACACGGAGAGCGGCACGACCGCTGCAAGGGTTGCCCGCAAGCGGCCTCAACCGCCGATTCTTGCGCTGACGCCGAACCTTGCGACCTCGCGGCGGCTGAGCCTGCTCTGGGGGGCGCACAGTGTTCACACCGAGGACGTCGACTCCTACGAGGAGATGACCGCCAAGGCGGCGCACTACGCGCAGGCGGAAGGGTTTGCAAAGCCGAACGACATCGTGGTGGCCGCCGCCGGCATTCCCTTCCATGCTCCAGGCAACACCAACAACATCCGGCTCATCCAGATCTGAGCGTGATCGCGGGGACCGGTCACGGCCCCCGCGCCGTCGATCGCCCGATCCCGACGGCCTGAAGAGACGGTCCCATGACCGCGATCACCAACATCGCCGCCCGCGGGATTCTCGACAGCCGTGGCAACCTCACCGTCGAGGTCGATGTCCTCTTGGAGGACGGCTCCTTCGGCCGCGCGGCCGTGCCCTCGGGCGCCTCGACCGGCGCGTACGAAGCGGTGGAGCTGCGCGACGGCGACAAGGGTCGCTACAACGGCAAGGGCGTGATCGAGGCGGTGCAGACCGAGATTCTCGATGCCATCGGCGGCATGGACGCCGAGGATCGGGTCGCGGTCGACGAGGCGATGATCGCGCTCGACGGCACCCCCAACAAGGCCGGCTCGGCGCCAACGCCATCCTCGGCGTCTCGCTCGCCGTCGCGAAGGCCGCCGCGGAGACCGCCGGGCTGCCGCTCTACCGCTAGGTCGGCGGCGTCCAGGGCCGTGTCCTGCCGGTGCCGATGATGAATCTCGCCAACGGCGGTGCGCACGCCGATAAACCGATCGACTTCCAGGAATTCACGGTGATGCCGGTCGGCGCCTCCTCGCTGTCCGAGGCGGTGCGGATGGGCGCGGAGATCTTCCACACCCTCAGCCACGGGCAGCCGTTCACCATCTCCCGCAGGTCTGCCGTCAGCGGATCGTAACCGCTCGACAGCGGCGCGACCGTCGCCCATCGAGCATCCGTCCGGTCGCTCGGGTAGCGACCGCCTCGATCCCGATACGTCTTACGATCCGCGTCCGTCCCCATCGGCTTCTCACGAAGCCAACACGCGACTGTGCCGACCGGTCAAGCAGGCTCTAAGCGGCTGAAAAACGGTCGTTTTTCGCGCATTGATCTCGAAAAGGTGGAATGACCGCTCGGGGTGGAAAGCCGTGATTCGAAACGAACAAGCTGAGTGTCAGGACTACACCGTTTCCGGACCTTCTTGTGCAATGGCTTGAATTTTCGATTGATGGTTCACCTGGCGCCGAATAAATATCCAATTTCGATTTATTATAAAATTTGTATTGCCTTGGAATGAAAAAGACGAAATTAAGAAGCTCTATTGCACCGAAAGTGATCAAGATAGCGCAGCATCGCTAATGTCGATCAGCCTATGGCCATCGGGGTCACGGAGGTTGCTCCCTCCGGCCAGGACGATGCGGGTGGCCAGAGGCGAGCCGTCGGCGCAGGGGCTCGGGACCGTGCCCGGCGCGCGTTAGCAAAGAAGCTCTAGATGCGGCGGCACCCCGCCCGGCGGCGTCAGGCCCGTTACCTCGACCACCGGATCGTCGAGCGCATCCAAGCGAGCCTGCTCCGGGCCGCGGTTCAGCCCCCGGCTCGCGACGGAGAAGCCGAGACCGGCATAGAAGGCGACCGCGCGCTCCGTGTCGGCGACCGTGATCGCAGTATGATCGATCCCGAGGAACAGCCCCGGCCGGTCCCGCCAGACCGGCGGCACGGCATTGGGCGGGAAGGCGAGCAGTTCGAGCGGGTGCCCGTCGGGATCGCGGAACTTGAACGCGCTCACGCCGCCCGAGGACGCCGGCAGTCGCTCCGGCCCTGCCCGCGAGATCGGCGTCCAGTCGGGCACCCCGCGCAGATGCGCGTAGGCCGCCTCCATATCGGAGACGACGAGGGCGCAGTGCTGGAACTCCGTGGCGTTGGAGGGCGCGAACTCGGGTCCCCGCTCCGAAGCGGGCGCGAGTTCGATCTTCTGCGTACCGATCGTAACATGCGAGCCGTCGGGAGCAACGCTTGCACTGAAGGCTGCCGCGTAGAAGGCGGCGGTCGCAGCCGGGTGGGGGCAGAGGAGCCGGATCGCGGCAATGCGAAGGGCCGTCCGAGGGGACTTCATTGCCCGGCTCCCGGCAGCTTCGCGCCGCGGCGGTCGAGGAAGATCGAGAACACGCGCTGCGAGGCGGCGATGAACAGGCGGTTCCGGTGCACCCCGCCCCAGGTCAGGTTGGAGACGCGGTAGGGTACTCGCACCTTGCCGAGGAGTTGCCCCTCCGGCGAGAGGCAGTGAACGCCGTCGGCGGCGCTCGACCAGACGTTGCCGTCCTCATCGACCTTCATGCCGTCGCAATAGCCCGGCTCGATCGTGTGGAAGAGGTCGCCGCCCGTCAGCGTGCCGTCCGCGCCGACCGCGAACACGCGGATGTACTGGCGCGGTTCGGGATGGCTCTGGTCGCCGGTCTCGGAGACGTAGAGGCGCCGCTCGTCCGGCGAGAAGGCGAGGCCGTTCGGCCCGTCGAAATCGCCCTCGGCGATGCGGATTCCGCCCGTTGCCGGATCGAAGCGGTAGAGGGCCGGCGGCTGCTCGGAATCCTGCCGGCCGCCCTCGTAGTCGTTGGCGATGCCGTAGAGCGGGTCGGTGAACCAGATCGTGCCGTCGGACTTCACCACGACGTCGTTGGGCGCATTCAGCCGCTTGCCCGCGTGGCGATCGACCAGCCGTGTCACGCGCCCGTCGTGCTCGGTGCGGTAGAGGCAGCGGCCGTGATGCGAGCAGGTGATCAGCCGCCCCTCGCGGTCGCGGGCCTGCCCGTTGCCGTGATCGGAGGGCGCGCGGTAGATCGAGAGGCCCTCTGTCTCGCTCCAGCGTAGGGTGCGGTTACGCGGCAGGTCCTGGAACAGCAGACAGTTCCAGTCGCCCATCCAGACCGGACCTTCGACCCAGCGGAAGCCGGCCGCGATCTCCTCCAGCCCGGCATTGTCGAGCACGTAGCGCCGGAACCGGGGATCGTGGATCTCGAATCCGTCCATCGGCTCACCCGAACCGGCAGGGCGTGGTGCGTTCGCGCTTCGTGTCGAACTGCACCACCATCAGGACGGCGGGCGCGTCGCCGACTGTGCCGGACTTGTGGCCGGTCTTGCCGTCGATCGTACGGCAGCCCTGATCCTCGCCGAACGAGATTTCGCCGGGGCCCATCTCGATCCGGGTGCCGTCCATCGCCTCGACGTACCAGCGCCCGCTCAGGGGGATGATCCATTGCGGCGCCGGGTTCTCGTGCCACGTCCCCTCCCAGCCCACCGGCTGGACGGTAACCATCGTCGTCATGCCGTCATGGTGCTTCACGCCCTGCCATTGCGGCGAGGCCGGCGGCTTCATCGAGGCGAGGTGGAACTCGGTCATCGCGCAGCGGACCTGACGGCTGATGCCGCCCTCGTCGGTGTAGAGGTGCCAGTAGGGCACGCTCGGCTTGTCGCCCTGCTCGCTCATCGACCTGTCTCCGGAATGGCTTGCGCGTAGGGATGCGTCGACCCGAACGGATCGTGCAGGAAGGCTGCGACGCCCTGCGCACTCGGCCCGCCCCAGGCGAGCGCAAGGAAGCCGCCCGCCACGGCGAAGTTCTTGAGGAAATCCCAGAACGTCTCGCGGCCCTCGCTCGGGCCCCGGAGGCGAAAATCGGGTTTGCGCCAGAACGGTTTCCACAGCAGCGCCGTGACCGCGCAATAGCCCGCGAGCACGAAAGCCGCGAAGCGGTCGGCGATGCCGGTGAGGACGCCCAGCGACATCACGACCTCGACGAACAGCCCGGCCAGGATCAGCGCCATCGCGAGCGGTCGCGAACGCGCGGCCTGCCCGGCTTGCCCGACGGCAGCGGAGAAATTCAGAACCTTGTCGAGGGCGCTGAACGGCAGGAACAGCAGCACCAGACAGGCACGTGCCGCGAAGGCGGCGAACACCTCAAGGGTCATCCGGGTCTCCCGGTTTCGTCTTCCGGCTGCCAACGTCACGGGGTCGATGCGGTTCGCGCATGTCTCGCAGAAGTTCGGCGGGGGCACCTGCCTGGAACGGGGGGCGGCGCCGTCCGTTCACGCGTCGGAACGCGGAGCGAGGCGGATGAGCGACGACCGTTACGATGTGATCATCGTTGGCTCGGGGCCGGGCGGCGGCTCGGCGGCGTGGCGCCTCGCCCGTACCGGCAAGCGCGTCCTCGTGATCGAGCGCGGCGACTACCTGCCCCGCGAGCGCGAGAATTGGGACACCGACGCGGTCTTCCGCAAGGCCCGCTACCAAGCAGACGAGACCTGGACCTCGTCGAACGGCGACACGTTCAAGCCTGGCCTGCACTACTTCGTCGGCGGCAATTCGAAGGTCTACGGCGGGGTGCTGTTTCGGCTTCGCGAGAGCGACTTCGAAGCCCAGCGCCACGCCGATGGCATCTCGCCGGAATGGCCGCTGAAGTACGACAGCTTCGCGCCCCATTATCAGGCGGCGGAGGATCTGTTTCAGGTTCACGGCGCCCGCGGCGAGGACCCGACCGAGCCGCCCGCGCCGCTGCCTTACCCGAAGCCCGCGATCAGCCACGAGCCGCGCATCCAGAAGCTCGCCGACGACCTTGCCCGAACCGGCCACCATCCGTTCCATCTGCCGATGGGTGCGTTGATGGAGGAGGACGGCAAGGGCGGGACCCTGCCGCATTCGCCGCTGCTGCGCTGCGACCCGTTCGACGGCTATCCGAGCCTGACCAACGGGAAGGCGGACGCGCAGATCGTCTGCATCGATCCGACGCTGGCCGCCCACCCCAGCGTAACGCTCTTGCGCAACGCCTATGCCGAGCGCCTGCTGACCGATGCGGGCGGCGGCCGGATCACGGGCGTCGAGGTCATGATCGAGGGCAGAAGCCACACGCTCACCGCCGATCTGTTCGTGGTGGCCTGCGGCGCGCTGTCCTCGGCGCTGCTGTTCCTGCGCTCGGGGAACGACGCGCATCCGGACGGGCTCGCCAACCGCTCGGGCCAGGTCGGGCGCAACTACATGCGCCACAACAACACCACCGTGCTGGCGATCTCGAAGGAGCCGAACCCGACGCAGTTCCAGAAGACGCTCGGCCTCAACGACTATTATTACGGCCGCGACCGCAGCCCGCTGAACGAGTGGGAATTTCCTCTCGGTCACATCCAGATGGTCGGCAAGTCGGACGGGATGCAGATCGAGGCGGAGGGGCTGCCGGGTTTCCTGCAATGGCTGCCGACGCGGCCGTTCGACTTCATCGCCCGGCACTCGATCGATTTCTGGCTGACCTCCGAGGATCTGCCACGCCCCGAGAACCGCATCCACTACCGCGACGGCCGGGTGCATCTCGACCTGACGGCGACCAACGCGGAAGCCCAGGCCCGGCTGCGCGAAAAGCTGCGCAGCCTCTGCGACAGCCTCGACATCCATCCCCACCTGTTCGACCGCACGCTCTATCTCGGCAAGGACACGCCGATCGGCGGCACGGCGCACCAAGCCGGCACCCTGCGCTTCGGCCCCGATCCGGCGATGTCCGTGCTCGACCTCGATTGCCGGGCGCACGAGATCGACAACCTCTACGTCACCGACGCGAGCTTCTTCCCATCGATCGGCGCCGTGAACCCGACCCTCACCATCGTCGCCAACGCCCTGCGGGTGGCCGATGGGATCGCGGCGCGGCTTTAGGGCTCATTGAGCCTTTCGGCCTGCCCGATCACGGAGGCGAACTCTCTGCCCATGAACCGGAACGGACGGGGCCGCGATGCTTGAGTCTACTCCCGTGCATGCGCTTCCCGGTGGAACGGTCCGCCGGGGCCGGTCGCTCCGGCACCTCACGTCATGCCTGTGTGCCCTGGTGCTGCTGCCGCTCGGCGGGTGCGGCGTCCTCGATCACGGCATGCTCGGGGCTGCCGGCTCGGTCGCCGATCAGACGCGCAGCCTGTTCCTGCTCTTCTGCGCGATCGTGGTTCTCGTCGCCGCCCCGATGATGCTGACGGCGGGCGGGGCCGGGCTCGTGATGATCTCGCTCGCGGTCGGCGCGTTCTCGACCGGCGGTTGGTCGGGCTACCCGCCCTATACCGGTAAGGCTTTCCAGCCCGGCGTTGGAGCGGATTACTGGATCTAGAGCGTGTTATGAAATAACGGTCTGGTTGTGCGTTGAGGGCGATGCCGCTCGATCGTCCCGCCTACCCGTCCGATGTTTCCGATGAAGAATGGGCGCTGGTGGCGCCCTATCTCGCGCTGCTGCGGGAGGACTCGGCCCAGCGCGACCACGACCTGCGCGCGGTATTCAACGGGCTGCGCTACATCGTGAAGACGGGCGCGCCGTGGCGGTTCATGCCGCACGACCTGCCGCCGTGGGCGGCGGTCTACCAGCAGGCGCAGCGTTGGCTTGCTGCCGACAGTTTCACCGATGTCGTCGGCGACCTGCGTGCGGTGCTGCGGATGGCGGCCGCGCGGGAGCCGGAGCCGTCCGCGGTGATCCTCGACAGCCGGACGCTGCGGTCCTCGCCCGAGAGCGGCGAGCGGGCCGGCTCCGACGGGGGCAAGCGGAAGCGGGGCTCGAAGGGGCATCTGGCGGTGGACACGCCGGGTCATGTCGTGGCGCTGCATGTCGGTCCGGCCGATGTCGATGACCGGGCCGAGGTCGGCCAGCTGGCCGCGGAGGTTCAGGCAGAGACGCAAGACAGCGTCGAGTTGGCCTTTGTCGACCAGGGCTATTCCGGGCCAAAACCCGCAGCGGCCGCGAGCGTACACGGCATCGCGTTGGAGGTGGTGAAGGCGCCCGAGGCCAAGCGCGGGTTTGTGCTGTTGCCACGCCGGTGTGGGTCGTCGATCCTTCGACAAGCTCAGGATGAGGGATCCTTCGCCTGGGCCACCCGCTGTCGGCGACTGGTCAAGGATTACGAACGATACGCCAGCACGTTGGCAGGCCTACATAGGGTCGCCTTCGTCTGCCGCATGCTTAGTCAAGCAGGAAAGCTTATGACGAGTACATAACACGCTCTACGCGGTCGAGAACGGGTCGTGGAGGCCGTGGGCGGCGGACAGGGTACCGTGGTCACGACGATCGGCTATCAGCTGACCGCCCGGCAGGAGATCGAGATCCTGCGCCTTTCCCCCGCCACCGGCATGCAGAACCTCAACCTGCTCGGCAACGAGTTCGGGCAGACGCTGCGCGGCAACGCCGGCAACAACACGCTCGACGGCAAGGGCGGCGCCGACACCCTGGAGGGCGGCGGCGGCAACGACACCTACGCGATCGATCATGCCGGCGACCAGGTGTTCGAGGGCAAGGGCGGCGGCAACGACACGGTGACCGCGGTCACGTCCTAGACGCTCGCCGCTGGCCAGGAGGTCGAGACGATCCAGCTCGCCAAGTCGACCAATACGACCAAGTTGAACCTGACCGGCAACGAGTTCGGGCAGACGCTGCGCGGCAATGCGGGCGCCAACGCCCTCGACGGCAAGGGCGGCGCGGACACCCTGGTCGGCAAGGCCGGGGACGACACCTACATCGTCGACAACGCCCGCGACGTGGTGATCGAGGCCGCGGGCGAGGGCCGCGACACGGTGGTGACGAGCGTCTCCTATGGACTGGCCGCGGGCCAGGAAATCGAGGCGCTTCGTCTGTCCGGTGGGTCGGCCGCGCGCAACCCCGATCTGTCCGGCAACGCGTTCGGACAAGCGCTCGTCGGCAACGACGGCGCCAACGTGTTGGACGGACGCGGCGGCGCCGACGTCCTGACCGGCGGACGCGGGCAGGACGCCTTCCTTTTCTCGACCAAGCTCGGAGCCGACAACGTCGACCGCATCACCGACTTCGCGCCGGTGGACGACACGATCCGCCTGTTGGAGGACGTGTTCACCGCGCTCGATGCCGGCCCGCTCGCGGCCCACGCGTTCAAGAACATCAGCGCGGGCAGCGTCGATGCCGACGACCGCATCCTCTACCGGCAGACGACCGGCGAACTGTTCTACGACGCCGACGGCTCGGGCAAGGGCACGGCGGTGAAGTTCGCCGTGCTCGACAACCACGCCAAGCTGACCCACGACGACTTTTTCGTGGTCTGATCCGACCTCCGGCCGGGGCTTCGCGCCCTGCGGTGTCTTCTGCCGCCCTCAGGGACGCGTCGAATCGGCCATGCGAGGCGGTGAAGCCTGTTCGGACGATGGGTCAGGCTGGAGCGTCAGCCCGGAAGGTAAGAACCGGCTTTCGGAAAAACCGATGTGGCACAAGAGTTTAGAGCATCGTGCCGGATACGGTATCCAGCACGATGCTCGAGGGCCGTCAGGGCTGCTCCGACAGAACGGAATCTTGCCTACCGTCGCCCCGAGTGGAAGCGGTAACGCCAGCCCTCATCCAGCCTGCGCTCCGCCGCGCTCTCCTCAGGGACGGGTTCCAGACGCAGCAGGATCATCGCGAAGCCATTCTGCTGAAGGTACACCTGCTCGGTGAGGGACGGCACGCGGAGGTCGCGCTTCACATCGATCCAGAGATCGGGACTGCGTGCGGCGATGCCACTCGCGGTGTTCGGCCGATGCGGAGTGCTGTGATAGAGCGAGCCCGTCGGGATCGGGCTGCCGACCCCGCAGGTGACGTCCGGGAAGGAGAGGCTGCGATAGCACCGCTGCACCCGGCCTTTGCCCGCCACGACGATGGCAATTCTCTCTGGGTGGTACTGCACGTAGACCCGAGCCGCCACCTCCTTGCCGACCGCGAATTCGCGCGCGAGCCCGAGAACGTGCTGCAGGTCGGGCTCGCGACAATCCGCCATGGCCGCCCGCAACCGATGCGGGGGCATCAGCATGAGGGTGGCGAAGCGGTTGGCCTCGACCTCCCTGCGCTGCCGCGGGTCGCTCGCCTTCGCCGTGAGGCGAAGGAGGTCAGAACTCTTGCACAGGAACCGACCGGGCTGATCCGGAACGTGGTGCGCCATCAGAAAGTGACCGAGTTCGTGCGCGATGGTGAAGCGGCGACGCGGTTCGCCCCCGGGCTTGGCCAGGATCGTGCCTTCGGACCGCTTCGCGTCGGTCGCGAGACCGCCCTCGAACGCGTCGGTATCGAGGTCCTCGATCTTGAGAATGCCGAGGCGTGCGCACAGCTCCTGGATCGGCACAGGTACGGGAAGGTTCGGCTCGGCCTGTAGGATGCGTTTGACGAGCGCCTCCGGCGCGCCCGCGCCCGCGAGTTCCATCCTGCTGATCGGCATACGCGCAGCCCCTTCTCGTCCCCGGACCAATTATCAGGCTGCTCCGAAAACGCGACGACATCTCCCAACGAGCTATCCCGCTGCGGCCAGCATGCGCCTACCGCTTCTTGCCCAACTCGGCGGCGATATCCTTCGTCATCCGGCCGACCTTCCGATGCGCTGCCGTAAGCTGGTCCTGCGTGACGCCCCATCGCTTCATCCAAAACTCGACAGCCTTGCGTTCAGACAGATCGAGGCGGTCCTTATCGATGAAGCCACGCTTGTCCTTGAGGCCGGCCATGGGGGAATCCTGATGGCTAGATGATTTGCGGGCTGGGAAGGGCCTTGCGGCCCTTGACGATGATGAAAGGATGCAGGGAACCGTTCTGATACAGCAACTCGTCCAGCATGACGGTTGCAGAATGCGTGTGGGCGAAGCCGCCAACGCTTGGCTGGGCGCCCTATCCTACGAAAGCGAGCCGTTGTCGTTAATCTCGTCCGCTCAGGCACCCGTCCGACGCGGTGCGGTAGCGTGCGCTGCAAGCCGATGCAGAATGTGGGCTAAACCGAGGGGTTACGGATCGAATCGATCCGAAAAATCGAACTAATAAAGACACTTAGGCTGATAGAGTGGCGGAGGGAGCGGGATTCGAACCCGCGATACCGTTTCCGGTATACACACTTTCCAGGCGTGCGCCTTCAACCACTCGGCCACCCCTCCGGAGTCCCACCGGGAACCGCCGTGAGCCGAGGCTCGGTGCGGTCCCGCGCGGCGGGAGCCGTGCTGTAACCGGGGCGCCGGCTTCTGGCAAGCGGGAGCGTGACGCTCCCGATCGATCGCCGCCGGACGGCTGCGATGCCGCTTGCCGGCGCCCTGGGCTGTCAGGCGATGTGGCGCGGGCGCTCCACGGGCGTGCCCGGTGGGACCGGGGCGCGGGGGATGGCCTGCGGCGCAGGCGTTGCCGCAGGCGCCGTCGTCGAAGCGGGCGCCGATGGCGTCGCGGGGGCGGAGGAGCCGGCGCCGGTCTCGAGGAAGCCGGGCTTTGCGGCCGGCACGGCCTCGACGGTGGTCGGCGGCGGGACCGGCACGGCCGGGGGCGGCGCGGCGGCGGACGCGGGGGCGACCGCCTCGATCCGGGGGGCGGCGTGCTCCGGCGCCACGGGGGCGTCGTCATCCTCAGGCGCCGCCAGGATTTCCGGCGGGGTCTTCCAGACGAAGGCGTCGAGGCGCCCGGTCGTCGGCGAGATCGGGGCCCAGCGCTCGGAGATGACGCCGTCGGCGACCCAGGCCGGATCGCGCGGGGCGCGGGCGGCGCGGGCCAGCCATTCGCGCGAGCGCCCGCTGTCGCCGCCGTGCTCGGCGGCCTCGATCCGCGCCATCATCCGGCAGACCCGCACGCTCGGGCGGTCGTCGAGGAGCGGCGCCAGCGTCTCGCGGGCGCGGCCGAACTCCTTGGCCTCGGCCGCGGCCTGGGCCAGCACCAGCCGGGCCTCCGGGTCCCAGGACGAGAGCTTGGCCAGCGTCTCGGCGCGGGCGACGCGGTCGCGGGCGGAATCGCCCGTGCGCAGGTTGAGATAGACACGCCCGAGTTCGGGATGCGGCGTGGACTTCCACGCGCCCTCAACGATCTTGGCGGCCTTGCGCAGGTCGTTGCGACGCGCCAGTAGGCGCCCGGCGATGACGGCGGCGGGCACGAGATCGGGGGCGAGCTTGACGGCCTTGAGCGCCTGATCGGTGGCGGTGTCGGGAGCACCCGCCTCGTTGCTCTGCGCGGCGGCGGTGAGCAGGACCGCGCGCTGGCGCCGCGCCGCGTGCTTGTCCATCAGGCCGAGTTGCGCGCGGCGCTCCACCGTCTCAGTCGCGGCCGACCAGTCGCCATCGGCGCAATGGGCCTCCATCACCGCCTCGTTGGCCCAGGTGACGCTGGGGGCAAGCCGCGCAGCCTCGACGGCGTACGCGCGGGCGGTCGGCTCGTCCTCGCGGCGGCGCGCTTCGACGAACAGGCCGCGCAGACCCAGAACCCGCGTCTCGGGATCGTCGGCCATGCTGCGGAAGGCGCGCTCGGCGGCGTCGCGGTCGCCCGAGATCTGGGCGGCCTGCGCCTTGAGCAGCAGCGTCAGCGGCTGCGAGCCCAGCAGCCGCTCGGCGTCGCTGGCGTGGCGGCGGGCGGCGAGCGGATCGCCCGAGCCCACCGCGATCATGCCGCGGGAAAGCGAGGCGAGGCCCTTGTTGCGGCGCCGCTCACGCGTCGAGCGGCTGATGCTCGCCGGCAGGCCGATGACGCCGGTGACGATCGCCCAGATCACGGCGACCACGATCGCCGCCACCAGCACGCCGGTCAGCGCGATGGCGAGGCTCATCTGGACGTCGTAGCCGTTCCAGACGACGTTCACGGTGCCCGGATGGTCGGCGATCCACACGGCCCCGTAGGCCGCGAGGGCCAGGAGGGCCAGGAAAACGAGGGCGCGCCACATGGGTCAGGGCCTCCTTGGAAGCACGGCGAGCGGGCGCTCGCGGCCCGGACAAGCAGGAAGGGAATGAGGGCACGCGAAACGCGGGCCCATCGTCGGAAACACCGTCATCGGGCGCGCGGGTCCTAGCGCGCCGGGGGGAGGCCGGTGAAGGCATCGGTGAGCAGCGACTGCGCCGCCTTGCCGGCTTCGGCCCTGGCCGTCAGCCGGGCACCGAAGTCGCCGGCCTGGGCCTTCGCCTCCTCGGGCAAAGCCGCGAAGGCCGAAGTCGCAGCGGACAGGTCGCTGTTGTCGAGGGCGGCCTGGACCGGCGCGGTCGAGCCCTCGGCGCCGCCCGCGGTGCCCTGGCCCTGAGCTGGGGCGTCGGCGCGCTTCACCTGCACCAGCGAACTCGCCATGTTCATCAGCCGGTCGCCGACGCTGCCGCTCTCGGCCACCGCCTTGGCCTGGGCGGCGCGCTTGGCCTCCGCGATCTTGGCCGAGATGGTGCGGAACTCGGCAGAAAGCTTGGCCGGGGTCGGCGCGCCCTTGTCGGCGAAGGGCGTGAGCGCCGCGACGCGCTTGGAATCCGCCGGCTCCTGGCTGCGCAGGCTGGCCAGCGCCTCCGGATAGGGCTGGCCGGCATCGAGCGCCGTGGCGATGCGGTCGGCGGCGACGATCCGCAGGGCCGATTGCACCGTCGCCGCCTTGGCGGTCTGGTCGAGCGCCTTGTCGAGGGTGGCGAGCTTGTCGGCCTGTTCTTGCAGCTTGCGGTCGAGACCCTTCACGGTCTCGTCGGAGCGCGCCTGAGAGGCTTCCGCGGCCTGCTTGCCGGCCTGGGTCGCCTCCTGCACCGCCTGCGTCGCCGCGACGATCTTCGAATCCAGCGACTTCTGCAACTCGTCGAGGCGCTTGGCGAGGCCGGCATCCGCCGTCTCGTTGGCCTTGGTGCGGCTGTCGATCTCGCCCTGGAGCGCGGTGAGCTTTTGGGTCAGGTCGGGCGCGGGGGCTCCATCCTTGCCCACGGCTTCGAGCGTCTTGATCCGCTCGTCGAGGGCGGCGAGCGCGGTGCCGTCGCTCGGCTGCGCCTGCACTGCCTTCGGCTCGGCGTTGCCGTCGCGGGCCGGCTCCTCCTGGAGAGCCGAGACGCGCTGGTCGAGGGCGTCGAGGCGGGCGGCGAGGTCGGCGGGGACGGCCGGCGCCGGGGCGGCGCCGTCACCCGTGGGCGCGGCGGCAGGCGCGGAGCCGGCCTTCTGCAGGGCTTCCTGCGCCTTGTCGCCGGCCGTCTTGGCGGCGGCCTCCGCGCGCTTGATCGCCTCGGGCAGGGGCTTGAGCGCCTGCTCGTCGGCGGCGATGCGCTTGTCGAGGGCGGCCACGGCATCCTTGGTGGCCAGCCCCGCCACCGCCTTGTCGAGGTTGTCCAGGCGGGAATCGCCCGTGCGCTGGAACGAGGTGACGCCGTAGAGGAGGCCCGCGCCGACGAGGCCGCCGAGCAGCCCGGAGACCGCCACGGCACCGAGGCCCGCCCGCGACTTGGCCGTCTCGGCCGCAGGTTTGGCATCGGGACGGGTCTGGCCCTTCGCCGCGTCCTTTGCCGCGTCCTTGGCACCCGCCTTGCCGGCCTCGGCCGGATCGGGGACGCGCTTGGCCTTCATGTCGAGGATCGGCCCATCGGTGAGCGAGGCGGACTCGGTCACGCGGGTCGGGCCCGACGCGGACGGGCTGCCGGTGGTGGTACCGGAGGGCTTTCCATCGGACGGCTTGGCACCGATGGGCGGCACGGCGCTGCTGCCGGTCGGGCCGGGCTTGGCCGGGCTGTCGGGCTTCAGGTCTCCGGGCTTGGCGGCGGCGGTCGCGGGCGGCACGGCGCTGCTGCCGGTGGCGCCGGGCTTCAGCGGCACGGCGCCGCCGGAGGTGTTGGCCGTGGCGGTGCCCGGCGTCGGGGAGGCGGCGACCGAAGACTTGGCCGGCTCGGAGGGCTTTGGATCGGAGGGCTTGGGCGCACCGCCGACCGGCGGCACGGGGCTGCCCACGCTGCCGGGCTTCGAGGGCGCGGCGGACGCGCTCGACGGGGCACTCGGGGTCGATCCGGTGGACGAAACCGACGACGTGGCCCCCATGGGCTTGATGGGATCGGACGGCTTGGCGCCCACCGGCGGCACGGCGCTGCTGCCGGTGGCGCCGGACTTGAGCGGCTCGCCGGTCTTGGCGTCCTGGGGGCGGCCGGTGCCGGGCGAGGACGGGGCGCCGCCGGGCAGCGCGCTGCTGCCGGTCGGGCCGGGCTTCACCGGCTCGGATTTCGTCAAGACGGGCTTGCCGGCCTGGGGCGTACCCGCGGGAGCGGGCGTGCCGGGCTTGGGCGTGGAAGAAGAGGCGGGGGACGCGCCCTTGTCCGCAGGCTTCGGACCATCCTTGGGTGAAGTCACCGGCGTTCGCTCCCTTCGCCACCTTTGAGAGGCACCGCGCTCCCATAGAGCGGTCGGGCGGCGCCATCCATCCCGTCGTTTCGCTGACCGTCCTCGGGCCTCACGCCTCTTCCCCGAGGGGAGGAGCCGGTCGGTCCGGGGGCGGAAGTCCGGCGAGGAGGGCGTCCTCGCTCGGTCGCATCGCCACAAAATGGGCCGCGACTCCGAACTCGGCCAGTCCCGCTTCCACATCGGGCGACAGGCAGTAATGCTTCAACGCGCGAAACGCTCCGGCCAAGCCGGCCTCCCGGCACAATTCGGCGGCCACGCGGGCGCTGCGGCGGGAGAAGTGCAGCGCGCCCCCCAGTTCCGTGCCGGCCCGCAGCGCGCGCGCCGCGGCCTCCGGCAGCGTCGCCGCGGCGCGCGCCGCGTAGGCGCTCCAGATCGTCACGGAAAACCCCGCCGCCGCGAGGCTCACTGCCGGCTCCGCCTTGCGGTCCTCGCCCGCGGCGTGGAGCAGGCGGCTTCCCGGTTGCAGCGTCACCGCGACCAGGGCCGCGAGATCGCCCGCATGCCCTTCCGCGCAGTGAACCCGCGAAAACCCCGCCCGCCGGGCGCGCTCGGCGGTGCGGGTGCCGACGGCGAACACCGACAAGTCGCGCGGCAGGCCGTCGGTCGCGGCGACCGCGTTGCCGCTGGTCAGGATCAGCCCGTCGAAGGGGCCCTCCGGCACCGGCATCCCGGTCGGGGCGATCCGCAGCACCGGCGCGACGAGGACGGCGTGGCCCAGCCCTTCGAGGCGCTTGGCCGTGCGCGCGGCGCCGGGCTCGGGCCGTGACACCCAGATCCGCATCGACCTCCCCCATTCCTGCCCGATGCGCACAAACTGCCTATTTGCCCTGTCGAAAAGCGAAGTTTCTGCGTAGACGTGTCACCACCCAGTAGGCGGAACGCGTCCGGCGTCTGGAGTGGTCGAAATATGCGCGCGGAGATCGAGCGCGCAACGTGCGGAACGCCAGCGTACCGGGTGGAGTCCCCAGAGACCCGATGAAAATCCTTGGCATCGAGACGACCTGCGACGAGACCGCCGCCGCCGTCGTCGCCCTCGACGAGGGCGAACGCGGACACATCCTGTCCAATGAAATCCTGAGCCAGATCGCCGAGCACGCGGCCTATGGCGGGGTGGTGCCCGAGATCGCGGCGCGCGCCCATGTCGAGGTGCTCGACCGATTGATCGCCCGCGCCCTGGAGCGGGCCGGCACCGACCTGTCGGGGCTCGACGGCATCGCGGTCGCCGCCGGGCCCGGCCTGATCGGCGGCGTGCTGGTCGGGCTCGTCACCGCCAAGACCCTGTCGCTGGTGGCGCGCAAGCCGCTTCTCGCCGTCAACCATCTGGAGGCGCACGCGCTGACGCCGCGCCTCACCGACGGGCTCGCCTTCCCCTACCTGCTGCTGCTGGCCTCGGGCGGCCACACCCAGCTCGTCGCCGTGAAGGGCGTGGGCGACTACGTCCGCCTCGGCACCACCATCGACGACGCCATCGGCGAGGCCTTCGACAAGGTCGCGAAGCTCCTGGGCCTGGCCTATCCCGGCGGGCCGGAGGTGGAGCGGCTGGCGCAAACGGGTGATCCCGAGCGCTTCGCCCTGCCCCGGCCGATGCTGGGGCGGCGCGAGGCCGATTTCTCGCTCTCCGGCCTCAAGACGGCGCTCCGCATCGAGGCCGAGCGCCTCGCGCCGCTCGCGAGCCGCGACGTGGCCGACCTCTGCGCGAGCTTCCAGGCCGCGGTGGTGGACGTGGTGGTGGACCGCGTCCGGGTGGCGTTGCGCGGCTTCGGTGCGGTCGCGGGCCATCCGACGGCGCTGGTCGCGGCCGGGGGCGTCGCCGCCAACGGCGCGATCCGCCGGGCGCTCGCCGCCCAGGCCGGCGAGGTGGGCCTCAGCTTCGTCGCCCCGCCGCTGCCGCTGTGCGGCGACAACGGCGCGATGATCGCCTGGGCCGGGCTGGAGCGGCTGCGCCTCGGCCTCGTGGACGATCTCACGGCGCCGGCGCGGGCGCGCTGGCCGTTCGCCAAGGCGTCGTAGGGGCCGATCCAGGCTAAAGGTTCGCGTCAGGCCAACCCGGCGAGGTGCAGTCCCACGCCCGCGGCGGAGGACGCGAGCAGCGTAGGGATCACGCCCGCGCGGAAGCGGAACACGGCGAGGATCGCGGCGCCCGAGAGCAGCAGCGCCGGCCCATTCAGGCTCGACCAGACCGGCAGATCGAGCCGCAGCCCGAGCCCCGGATACAGGCTGCTGACTTCCGAAAACAGCAGGTGCAGCGCGAACCAGACCGCGAGGTTGAGGATCACCCCCACCACCGCGGCGGTGATGGCGGCGAGCGCCCCCGACAGCGCCCGGTTCTCCCGCAGGGCCTCGACGTAGGGGGCCCCCGCAAAAATCCAGAGGAAGCAGGGCAGGAACGTCACCCAGGTGGTGAGCAGCCCGCCGAGCACACCCGCGACGTACGGATCGAGCCCGCTTTGGCCTCGGAAGGCGCCGAGGAAGCCGACGAACTGGGTCACCATGATGAGCGGGCCCGGCGTCGTCTCGGCCAGCCCCAGCCCGTCGAGCATCTCGCCGGGCCTGAGCCAGCCATAGGTGTCGACCGCGGCCTGCGCGACATAGGCCAGCACCGCGTAGGCGCCCCCGAAGGTGACGACCGCCATCTTGGAAAAGAACACCGCGATGGCACTAAAGACGTGGTCCGGCCCGAGCCCGACCACGAGCGCCAGAACCGGCCCGAGCCAGAGCGCCAGGAACAGGCCGGAGAGCGCCAGCGTGTGGCGCAGGTTCGGCCGGGCATGGGCCGGCACACCCAGCCCGAGCAGGCTGTCGGCGTCGGCGAGGCCGTTCTCCGCCCCGCCGCCATGGCCGCCGGCGCGGAAGCTTTTAGCGCCGGCACGCGTGCCCACGTAGCCGATCAGCCCGGCGGCCAGCACGATCAGCGGGAACGGCACGTCGAACAGGAAGATGGCCCCGAAAGCGCCCGCCGCGATCATTCGCATCGCGTTGTTCCGCAGCGCCCGGGCGCCGACCCGCACCACCGCCTGAAGCACGATGGCGAGCACCGCGCATTTGAGGCCGAAGAACAGGCCGCCGACGATCCCGACGCCGCCGTAAGCGGCATAGATCAGGCTCAGGCCCATGATCGAGACGAGGCCGGGCAGCACGAACAACCCGCCCGCGATCAGCCCGCCCGCGGTGCGGTGCATCAGCCAACCGATATAGGTGGCGAGTTGCTGCGCCTCGGGGCCGGGGAGCAGGGTGCAGAACGAGAGGGCGTGGAGGAAGCGCGCCTCGCCGATCCAGCGCTTCTCATCGACGAGGATGCGGTGCATCACCGCGATCTGCCCGGCCGGGCCGCCGAAGCTGAGAAGCGCGATCCGGGCCCAGACGCGGGCCGCCTCGGCGAGCGTCACGCCGTGGCCGGGCGCGGCAACGCCGTCGCGGTCCATCCGGGTCAGCCTTCCGCCCGCAGCGCCGCCTCGATCGTCCCGGCCATCGCCAGCGCCCGCCCGTCGTCGCCGAAGCGGGCGATGACCTGCACGCCGAGCGGCAGCCCGTCGCCCGGCACCGGGACGGTGACGCAGGGCACGCCCATCAGGGTCCAGAGCCGGTTGAAGCGGGCATCCCCGGTGGTGGCGATGGCCGGCGCCCGGCCGACCGCGGACACCGTCAGGATCGCGTCGAAGCCGGAAAACATTTCCTTCAGCTGGCGCCGCGCCCGGTGGGCGTCGCGGCGGGCCGCGTCGTACTGCGCGGCGGTCAGCTCCTGCGCCCGGTCGAGCTGCGGCCCCAGCACCGGCGGCAGCGCGGCGCGGTGCGTCGCGTATTCCCAGGCAAGCGCCTGGCGCGCCTCGAAATCCTGCACGGTCGGATGCGCGGCCCAGGCGCGGGCGAAGGGCTCGGGCAGCGCGAGATCGAACACGGTTGCGCCGGCCCGCTCGGCGGCGCGCGCGGCGCGGGTCAGCGCGTCGAGCGCGTCCGCGTCGGCCTCGCCTGCGAACTCCTGGCGGCAGAGGGCGATGCGCGGCGTGCCGGCTTCCGCGGTCTCGATGGCCGGCCGCTCGACGATCAGCGCGAGCGCCCGGGCGAGGTCGGGCACGCCGCGGGCAAAGAGTCCGACCGTGTCGAGCGCCCAGGAGAAGGTTTTGACCCCCACCGTCGGGATCAGCCGGAACGAGGGCTTGATCGCCGCGATCCCGCAGAAGGCGGCCGGGCGGATCACCGAGCCGCCGGTCTGGGTGCCGAGCGCCAGCGGCAGCAGCCCGGCCGCGACCGCGGCGGCCGAGCCCGAGGACGAGCCGCCCGGCGTGTGCGCCGAATCGTGCGGGTTCACCGTCGCGCACGGGTCGAGCCCGGCGAAGGCCGTGGTCGCGGTCTTGGCGAGCGGCACGGCGCCGAGGGCCCGCAGCCGCGCCACCACCGCCGCGTCGGCCCGCGGGCGCCAGCCGGTGTAGATCGATGAGCCGTGCTCGGTCGCCATGTCGGCGGTGTCGATGATGTCCTTGATGCCGACCGCGATGCCGGCGAGCGGGCCTTCCGCCGGCACCGGCCCCTCCGGCGCCATGCGCAGGATCGCACCGAGGTTTCGATCGCGCTGGGTCATGCCTTCGCGCGCCTCGGCGATGGCGGCGTCCGGCGCGAGGCGGCCCGCCTCGATGCGGGCGCGGAGATCGAGAAGCGAGATCATGCCTCCCGCGTGACGCTTGGGCGCCGCCGCTGTCAACACCGCTCCACAGGCCCGATGCAAAGGAGACACGGTGGCGGCGCATCCGCCCGCATCGTTAGCGTCGCGTTTACGGACTCGCCCGCATCAAAGCCTCATGTGGCGTAAAGTGTTTGCGTTCTCGGCCCTGGCGCTGTTCGGCGCGGGCCTCACCGGTTGCGCGATCAACCGTTTCGAGCGCCGTGAGGCGTGGCGCGACCAGGCGGAGCAGGCTTGCATCGCCCGGAAGCTGGTTCAACCGACCTCGTGGGTCTCGCTGGCGCGCGAGATCGACGGGCCGGGTCCCTGCGGCATGCAGCAGCCCTACCGGGTCACCCGGCTCGGCAACGGCACGGTCGCGCTCAAGCAGCGGATGACGCTGGCCTGCCCGGCGCTCGCCGAGGCCGAGGCGTGGCTCGCCGACACGATCCAGCCCGCCGCCAACCTCTATTTCGGCGTGCCGGTGGCCGAGATCAACGCCGGCTCCTATTCCTGCCGCGGACGCAACAATCAGGTCGGCGCCAAGCTGTCCGAGCATTCCTTCGGCAACGCCGTGGACATCATGTCCTTCACGCTGGCCGACGGCCACGTCATCACCGTCAAGGGCGGCTGGCGCGGCACAGAGGCCGAGCAAGGCTTCCTGCGCGAGGTGTTCGTGGGGGCCTGCGCCCGCTTCACCACGGTGCTGGCGCCGGGCTCGAACGTGTTCCACTACGACCACATCCACGTCGATCTCGCCCGCCACGACCCGCGGGGCCTGCGCCGCGTGTGCAAGCCGCTGCTGAAGTTCGAATCGCAACTCTATGCGGCCGACGGCACGCCGCGGCCGATGGCGACGCCCCGCCCGCCCGCGCGCCAGCCGGCCGCCCCCCAGGCGCCGATCGACGTCGAGGAGGACGATCCCTACGGCGTGTCGCCGACCTCTTCGCGCAGTGGTGCGTCTCGTTACGCCCGCAGCCCGAGCCCGTCGGCCCCCTCGGCCTACGCCGCCGCCCCGCCGCCCCGCCCACGGGTGGCCGCCGCGCCGGCCGCCGAGGACGAAGCGGAACCGATGCCCGCGCACGGGCCTTCGGACGAGCCGATCTACTGAGGCCCTGCCCCCGCAGGACTGTGCCCCCCAAACCCCAGCGGCCGCCAAAACGACGACCCCGCCTCGCGCAAGCTTGACTTGGCGCCCCCGCCCGGCATCGTCTTTCGCCATCCTCAACAGGCGGATCTGAGCGGCATGCGCCCGAACCTTCCCCTCGCCGTCCTGGCGCTGGGCCTCGTCACGGTCTCGGCCGTGCACCCGGCCTTCGCCCGCTCCGGCCGCGAAGAAATCTCGCCGGCCGAGGAGCAGACCTTCCCCTACGACGCCGACATCCCCGGCTGCCAGGACACGTCGGTGCTGGAGAAGGTGTCGAACCAGTTCGCCGAGAAGGAGGCGAAGTTCTGGAACTCGTCGCTGACGATCCTCTCCTACGAGCGGATCGAGCGCACGGCGTGGCGGCCCTACGGCGTCGACTTCATCCCGCGCCGCTACTGCTCGGCGGTCGCCACCACCTCGGACGGGGTGCGGCGCAAGGTCGATTACTCGGTGCGCGAGAGCCTCGGCATCATCGGCGCGACCTGGGGCGTCGAGTTCTGCGTCCACGGTCTCGACCGCAACCTCGCCTACGCCTACGCCACCGCCTGCCGGATGGCCCGTCCCTGACGGAAAAGCGCGGCCGGCTTCGGGCACACGCTTGACTTGCGGCCCACGCCCGGCATCGTCTGGGAAACCGCCCGCGCTTTCTCCGAGACCGCCATGCTCCGCCGCCTCCTCGCCGCGCTCGCCCTCGGGCTGACGCTCTCGTCGGCCGCGGGTGCGCAGGATTTCGGCGGGTTCCGGCGCGGCGGCGGGGAGCCCGGCACCTTCGACTTCTACGTGCTGGCGCTGTCGTGGTCGCCGACCTATTGCGACGGGGAGGGCGCGCGCCGGGACCGCGACGGCCAATGCGCGCCGGGCCGCGGCCTCGGCTTCGTCGTGCACGGGCTGTGGCCGCAATACGACCGCGGCTTCCCCTCGAACTGCTCCGCGGTCGAGCGCCCGCTCACCCGCAACGCCATCGACGCCGCGGGCGAGGTGATGCCGAGCGAGGGGCTGGCCCGCCACGAATGGCGCACCCACGGCACCTGCTCGGGCCTCGATCCGCTCGCCTACTTCAAGGCCGTGAAGACCGCCCGCACCGCGGTGACGATCCCCGACGCGCTCAATAAGCCGGACGGCACGATCCGCGCCGCGCCGATCGACATCGCCCGCCAGTTCGTCGCCGCCAACAAGGGCCTGCGCCCGGACATGATGGCGGTGACCTGCCGCCGCGGGCAGTTGCAGGAGGTGCGGATCTGCTTCTCGAAGGACCTGCGCGGCTTCACCCCCTGCCCCGAGGTGGCGCGCCAGAATTGCCGCGCCGGCGAGGTGACGATCGAGGCGGCGCGCTGAAGCATCGGCCCGAAAGGTGGGCACCGGCTTTCGGGCAAAGCCGATGCGGCACAAGAACGAGAGCATCGGCCCGAAAGGTGGGCATCGGCTTTCGGGCAACGCCGATGCTCTCACGCGGACGGTGCTTTCCTGATAAGCGGCGGGCTCGACGCCCGGAGAGCCCGCCCTGAACTACCGTCACGCCTTCCACGCCGGCAATTTCGCGGACGTGCTCAAGCACCTCGTGCTGACCCGCGTGCTCGCGCATCTCGCCGCCAAGGCCAAGCCCTACCGCGCCATCGACACCCATGCGGGGATCGGCCTCTACGATCTCGACGCCGACGAGGCCGGGCGCACCGGCGAGTGGCACGACGGGATCGGCCGGCTCGATGCGCCCTTCGCCCCCGAGATCGAAGCGCTGCTCGCCCCCTATCGCGCGGCGGTCGCCGATGTCCGGGCGCGCTACGGCGCCACCACCTATCCGGGCTCGCCCGCGATCATCCGTGAGGCCCTGCGGGCGGGCGACAAGGGCGTGTTCGTGGAACTCCACCCTGTCGATGCCGAAGCGCTGGCCGAGCGTTACGCCAGCGATTCCCGCACCAAGGTGCTGCATCTCGACGGCTGGACCGCGCTCAACGCCCTGATCCCGCCCCCGGAACGCCGCGGCCTCGTGCTGATCGACCCGCCCTACGAGGAGCGCGGCGAGATCGACCGGCTGGGCCAAAGCCTGCTCAAAGCCGCCCGCAAGTGGCCGACCGGCATCTTTTTGGGGTGGTATCCGATCAAGGATCTTTCGGGAGTCGACCGCATGGCCGCCGCGCTCGACGCGGGCCTGGAGCGGCCGGCCTTGCGCCTCGACCTGATGATCGAGCGGCCCGACGATCCGACGCGGCTCTCCGGCACCGGATTGATCGTGATCAACCCGCCCTGGACGCTCGCCTCCGAGGCGGAGGTCTTCCTGCCGGCGCTCGCCGAGCGGCTGGCGCGCAGCGGCTACGGCGCGTTCCGCTGCGAGCGGCTGGGACCGGAGGGGTAAGCTCCGGCTCAGTGCCGGGTCTCGTCATCCTCGGGCGGCGCCGCGACGACCTCGGAGAACGGAAACTCGAACACCGTCTCGCCGGAGGCGTCCGCGACGATCAGGCTCGCCCGCATCAACCGGGCGGTGTCGGCTTCCTCGGCGAGGCTCTCGCGGATCGTCGCGCGAGCGACCCGCCACGCATGGTCGGGATCGGACAGCTCGACGCCCTCCTCGTCGGGGAGGACGGCGTCGCCGATGCGGGTGTGGAAGAAGTAGCGGGGCATCGGCCGAAACTCACGCCGCCACCCGGCCCTCCAGCGGAAACACCTTGGCCGGGTTCATCAGCCAGGCGGGGTCGAACACGTTGCGCACGCGCATCTGCTGCTCGAGGTCTTCCTGCGCGTACTGGAAGCGCATCAGCTCGCGCTTCTCGATGCCGACGCCGTGTTCGCCGGTGAGGCAGCCGCCGACCTCGACGCAGAGCTTGAGGATCGCGTCGCCCGCGGCCTCCGCCTTCTGCAACTCGCCGGGCTTGTTGATGTCGAACAGGATCAGCGGGTGCAGGTTGCCGTCGCCCGCGTGGAACACGTTGGCGACGCGAAGACCCTGTTCGGCGCAGATCGCGCCGATGCGCTCCAGCACCGGGCCGAGCTGGCCGGTCGGGATCGTGCCGTCCATGCAGATGTAGTCGGAGATGCGGCCGGTGGCGCCGAAGGCGGATTTGCGGCCCTTCCAGATCGCCGCCGACTCGGCCTCCGACTTCGACACGCGGATGCTGGTCGGGTCGAAGCGCGCCGCGATGGCCTCGATCCGGGCCAGCATGTCGGTGCATTCCTCGTCCGAACCCTCGACCTCGATGATCAGCATCGCGGCCGCATCCCGCGGGTAGCCGGCCCCGGAAAAGTCGTCGGTGATCAGGATCGCCTCGCGGTCCATGTACTCGATCGCGACCGGGATGATGCCCTCGCCGATGATCGCCGCGGTGCAGGCGCCGGCATCCTCCACCGACGAGAAGCCGACCAGCGCCGGCCGCGCGCCCTCCGCCGCCCGCAGGATGCGGACGGTCGCCTCCGTGACGATGCCGAGTTGGCCTTCCGAGCCGCAGATCAGGCCGAGCAGGTCGTAGCCCGGCGCGTCGAGATGCTGGCCGCCGAGTTCGACCACGGTGCCGTCGTTGGTCACCAGCGTGACGCCCATGAGGTTGTTCGTCGTCACGCCGTATTTCAGGCAGTGGGCGCCGCCGGAGTTCATGGCGATGTTGCCCGCGATGGTGCAGGCGAGCTGGCTCGACGGGTCGGGGGCGTAGAAGAAGCCCTCGTGCGCCACCGCGCCCGAGATCGCGAGGTTGGTGATGCCGGCCTCGACCCGCGCGGTGCGGTTGGGGAAGTCGAGATCGAGAATGCGGGTCATCTTGCCAACGCCGAGGATGATCGCGTCCTCCTGGGCGATGGCCCCACCCGCGAGCGAGGTGCCGGCGCCGCGCGCCACCACGGGCACGCCGTTGGCGTGGCAGAACGCCATCACCGCCGAGACCTCCGCGGTGGTCGAGGGCAGCACGACGGCCAGCGGCATCTTGCGGTAGGCGGTGAGCCCGTCGGTCTCGAAGGCGCGGCGCTCGTCCTCCGTCGTCACCAGGGCCTCCGGCGCGACGAGGGCGGCGAGCCCTTCGACGATGGCCTCGCGGCGGGCGACCACGCCGGCATCGGGGACGGGAAAGGCGATCGACATGGGCGGCGTCTCCTCGGGTTGGGGCCGGTGTCGCGGATCGGGGTCTCGCCGGGCCGGCCGCGCGGATCTTCAGCGCCGCTTCAGCCGCGCCCTGCGAGGATCGGGCGCACCGTGAATGAGGGGAATCTAGCGCGAAACCCGGCGCGACGCACGGCGCTCCACCGCCGCAAGGGCGCGGAACCGGAAACGGCGTGACACGCGTTAGACGGTGTCAGCTCGACTGGACGGTGGCACAGCTTAGTCTATATCTGTTCTAAGGCAGGAAAGCGCTGCCGCATGCGGGGCGGCGACGCCGCTCCCACGGAGGAAAGAACACGATGCGTCACCTCATCCTCGGCGCCGCCCTCGCGGTGCTGATGCCGATCGCTGCTCAGGCCGAGGGCGACGCTGCCGCCGGCGAGAAGGCGTTCGCGCCCTGCAAGGCCTGTCACAACTTCGAGAAGAACGGCGTCGGCCCGAGCCTCAAGGGCGTGGTCGGCCGCAAGGCCGGTTCGGCCGAGGGCTACAGCTACTCGCAGGCAGTCAAGGATTCCGGGGTCACCTGGGACGAGGCCAACCTCAAGGAATGGCTGATCGGCCCGGCCTCCAACAAGATCAAGGGCACCAAGATGGCCTATCCGGGCCTCAAGGACGAGAAGAAGGTCGAGGACGTCATCGCCTACCTCAAGTCCAAGTCCTGATTTCATTCGAATCGGAGGCCCGGCCGAATGGCCGGGCTTTCCCGGCTTCGCTCGGACCGTGCAGGGGGTGAGCGAAGTCCAGGATCCCGCATCATCGCAGAGCGGTGCGGGTCCGTCTCAGGAACGAAACCTCTGCACACGCGCGCCGCGAACCGGCCGCACCCATGGAGGAAACCCACGATGCGTCATCTGATCCTCGGCGCCGCTTTCGCGCTGCTGCTGCCCGTCGCCGCCCAGGCCGAGGGCGATGCCGCCGCCGGCGAGAAGGCGTTTGCGCCCTGCAAGTCCTGCCACAACTTCGAGAAGAACGGCGTCGGCCCGCAGCTCAAGGGCATCGTCGGCGAGAAGGCCGGCCAGGGCCGCGACGGCTACGCCTTCTCCGAGCCGCTGAAGAACTCCGGCATCACCTGGGACGAGGCCAACCTCAAGGAGTGGCTGACCGACCCGAAGAAGAAGGTTCCGGGCACCAAGATGGTGTTCCCCGGCATCAAGGACGAGAAGAAGGTCGACGACATCATCGCCTACCTCAAGACCAAGTCCTGATCGCCGTCAGACCTCTCTAGAGCATCGTCTTTTTCCGAAAGCCGGAAACCACCTTTCGGGACGATGCTCTAACGCGCAGGAAAGCCGCCTTCGGGCGGCTTTCTTCTGTCCGGTGCCGGCCTTCAGGCCGCGACCTCGGTCCCGGCCGCGCCGGCATGCAGGGCCTCGCGCATGGTCTCGAGGCTGTCGAGAAGGGCGCGCCGCTCGTCCAGGCTCATGCCGGTCATGCCGCCGACCGTCAGGGGCAGGCAGTCCATCTGACCCTTCAGGCTGCGGCCCTTGTCGGTGAGGAAGATGCTGACCTGCCGCTCGTCCGGCCGGTCGCGCGCACGCCGCACATGGCCCGAGGCCTCCAGCCGCTTCAGCAGCGGCGTGAGCGTGCCGGAATCGAGGAAGAGCCGGCCGCCGATCTCCTTGACCGACATCCCCTCCTCCTCCCACAGCACCAGCAGCACGAGATATTGCGGATAGGTCAGCTCGTGATGCGCCAGCAGGTTGCGGTAGGCGCGGCCGAAGGCGTGCGCGGCGGCGTAGACGGCGAAACAGAGCTGGTTGTCCAGCAGTTGCGGGTCATCCCGGCCCGGGTCACTCATGGTCCATCCTCGATGCGCGCTCCGACGCGCGCCGTCTCCTCGATCCAGGGGCCGGGCGCGGCAGGGCGCTGGCGGCGAGCCGCCTCAGATATGGTCGGCCCCCGGACGCGCCAACCCGCCGAGGGCGAATCGGTTTCCACGCGAGCACGATGCGGCCGGCACACGTCCCGTTCGCGGCGGAGACCGCGGGGCCGGGACGATCGCGCAGCCGACGGCGTGCAGCAGACCCTAAGAAATCGACGTTAGAGGAACATCTTACGGCGCACAATCAAACTGTGCGCAGCGCAACCCCCTGTCCAGGGGATGGCTCCGGGCTCACGCCCCCCGCCGCGGGGCGGGCGCCACCGGGGTGATCCGCAGTGAGGTGATGCGGTTGCGCGCCTTGCGCAGCACCTGAAACCGGAAGCCGTGGAAGTTGAAGGCGGTGCCGGCGTCGGGGATGGCGCGGGCCTCGTGGATGACGAGGCCGGCCACCGTGGTGGCCTCGTCGTCGGGCAGGGTCCAGTCCATCGCCCGATTGAGGTCGCGCACCGCCACGCTGCCCTCGGCCAGCACCGAGCCGTCCGCCTGCGGGCGCAGACCGGAGACGGCGACATCGTGCTCGTCGGCGATGTCGCCGACGATCTCTTCGAGAATGTCTTCCAGCGTCACGAGACCCATCACCTCGCCGTACTCGTCGACGACGAGCGCGAAATGGGTCTTTCGCGACAGGAACGCCTTGAGCTGGTGGCGGAGCGTCGTGGTGCCGGGCACGAACCACGTCTCCAGCGCCAAGACCTCGACCTTCAGCCCCGCCGCCACGCCGCCCGCGGCATCGAGCGCCCGCAGCAGGTCCTTGGCGTGGAGCACGCCGACGATGTTCTCGTGGCTGTCGCGCCACAGCGGCATGCGGGTGTAGGGCGAGGCCAGCACCGCCCGAACGATCTCCTCGGAGGGCAGGCCGGCGTCGATGGTGCGCATCTTGGTGCGGTGGACCATCACTTCGGCGACCGTCAGCTCGCCGAGATCGAGCAGCCCGCCGAGCATGTCGCGCTGCGCCTTCTCGACGCCGCCCTCGCGGTGGAGCAGGGCGACCTGTCCGCGGATCTCCTCGGTGGGGGTGAGGATCGAGCGGCCGGCATCGATCGACAGGCCGAGCGGGCGCAGCAGCATCCGCACGACCGCCTCGACCGCGAGCGCCAGCGGCCCGAGGAGGCCGACCGCGAAGGCGACGGGGCGGGCGGAGGCCAAAGCGATCCGGTCGGGATTGTTGATCGCCAGCGTCTTGGGCAGCACCTGCGCGAAGGCGATGACCAGCACCGAGAGCGCCGCGGTGGCGTAGAGCACGCCGATCTTGCCGAACAGGTGGACCAGAACGCCGGTGGTGAAGGCGGCCGCCCCGATGGCGACGACGTTGTAACCGATCAGCATCGCGCCGATGAACCGCTCGCGCCCGGCGAGGATGCGGTTGACGAGCCCCGCCTGCCGGCTGCCGGCATTCTCCAGCGCCAGCATCCGGGCGCGCGAGGCGGCGGTGTAGGCGGTCTCGGCGCCGGCGAAGAAGGCCGACAGGATCAGCGCGATCCCGACGATGGCCGCCGCGAACCAGAACTCGGTGTGGTCGTCCATGGGCAAGACCGGTCCGGCGTCTTTGTCTGTGGGCGCGAGAGCGCGGAGCCGGAGCAGTATAGCCGCAGACGGCGCCCGTCGCCTCAGCCCTTCCCGTCCTCGGCCGTCGGCTCGGCGGGACTGTCGATGGTGCAGCCGACCGCCTGCACGGCGGCGTCGGCCGCCGCGCGCTGGCTCGGCAGGGCGGCGATGACGCGGACCACCGCGAAGCCGCGGCGGGCGGGGGCGACGATGCGCACGTCGCGGGTGACCTCGCCCGCGACGTCGTTGGCCAGCGCCTCGTCGAACTGCGTGCGGGTCATCACCACCAGGTCGAGGCCGCCGCGCACCGCCGCCTGATCGGTGAGCGCGTAGAAGGCGCCGCGGCGGGCATGGACCGAGACCGAGAGCATCAGCGAGCCGGCCTGGGCCGAGACGCGCATCGGCCCGTCGTCGAGATCGTAGGAGCAAACGCCGACCGACACCGCCGGATCAGGGTTGGGCAGCCAGGATTCCTGCGGCGGGGCATCCCCGGTCAGGCCGTGGATGCGAAGCGGGTGATCCAGCGTCTCGGAGGCCTGGGCGCGGGAAAACGCGTCGCCCTCGGCGAAGCGCGGGATCGCCAGGACGGTGGCGACATGGACGAGGCCGGCGAGCACCAACCCGGCGCCGGTGGCGAGGAGGAACGGGCCGCGGCTCATCGGGCGCAGCCCACACGCTCGATGGCCGGCAGGCTGTCGCGGTCGAGCGAGCTGACGCTCGCGGCCACTGGCGTGTCGTAGAGGCGCAGCGCGAGGCGCACCGGCCCGCGCGGGCGCGGCATCGGCAGCCAGTTGCCCGGCTGGACTTCCGGCGAGAGCAGGATCGCGAACAGGCCGTCGGCGTCGCGCAGGATCTCGGTCGAGGTGAAGTTGTCGCGCATCGGCGCCTGCTCGGCCTTGCCGCGGCCGGTGACGGTCAAAGTCCAGGCGCGGGCCGGGGGCGTGATGCCGGAGAGCCGGTAGGTGCAGGTGGCGTCGAGCGTGCGGCCGGAATCGTCGGCGGCGGCCGTCAGCAGCATGCCCTCGCCGACCGCGAGCGGGATGTCTCCGGCCCGGGCGTTGACCGCGCGGGCATAGGGGTCGGCGTCGAACGCGCCGGCCTTGGGCCACGCCGTCCAACTGCCGATCGGCGTACCGCCGAAGGGATAGCCGCCGCTCGTGGCGTAGTCGGCGGTGACGAGGCCGAGCAGCCCGCCGAGCGCCAGGGCGTAGACGACGAGCCCGACCCGCGCGCTTCGCGAGGTCGCGCCCCGCAGGAACGCGCCAAGCCGCGGCGTCCGCCGCGCGGGCGGCGCGGCCGAGGGGTCGGCGCCTCTGCCGGTCCCGGCCGGTGTCTGCATGTCCATGCGGGCAGCGCTCAAGGCGTCCCGAAGCCGGCGGCGCGGGCGCCCTCGGCGACGTCCACCGGGGCGAGGCCGGGGACCTTCTGGGGGCCGAGCGAGCCCTGGCGGGCCGGGCCCTGGGTGGTTCCCTGCGTCGTGGCCGAGCGCTCCGCCTCGACGCTGCGGAACAGGCCGTTGAGGCCGGACAGCACCTCGAACGAGCGGCGCGACAGTCGCCCGCCCGCGCTCGCGGCGGCGGCCGCCGTCTCGGCCTGGGCGACCTGCGGGCTGCCCTTGCGGTCGTTGAGGCCCGGCATCGGCTTCAGCTCGATGCCCTGGTGGGCCGGCGCCATGATCTCGTGCCACGTCATCGCGGGAAGCGAACCGCCGGTCATCTTGTTGGTCGGGCTGTGGTCGTCGTTGCCGTACCAGACGGCGCCGACATAGTTGCCGGTGTAGCCGACGAACCACGCGTCGCGGTAGCCGTTGGTGGTGCCGGTCTTGCCCGCCACCTTCACGCCCTCGATCTGGGCCTTGCGCGCCGTGCCTTCCTCGACGACCTTGTTGAGCATGTAGTTCATGTCGGCCGTCACCTGGGACGAGAGCACCTGCACCGGCGGCTCGTCGGCGTGGCGGTAGATGGTCTCGCCGCTGGAATTCTTCACCTCGACCGCCGCGTAGGGCTTGGCGAGCCGGCCGCCGTTGGCGAATACGGCAAAGCCCGCCGCCTGATCCATCACCGTCACCTCGGTGGCGCCGATGGGCAGCGAGGGCGTGTCGGTGAGCGGCGTCGTCACGCCCATCGCCTTGGCGAGCTGGATGATCTTGGCCCGGCCCGCCTTCGCGGCGTTCCACTCATGGGTGATGCCCATCCCCTTGCCGATGGCGGTCGTGATCTTGATCGGGATGGTGTTGACGGATTTCGCCACCGCGAGCCACAGCGGCTGGCGGCCCGAATAGGAGCGGCCATAGTTCTGCGGGCACCAGTTGCCGACGCAGACCGGCGAATCGACCACCGGCGAATCCGGCTTGTAGAGCCCGGCGGCGAGCGCGGCGGCGTAGACGTAGGGCTTGAACGAGGAGCCCGGCTGGCGCAGCGCATCGGTCGCGCGGTTGAACTGGCTCTCGCCGTAATCGGCGCCGCCGACCATCGCCCGGAGCGCGCCATCGGGATCGAGGATGACGACGCCGGCCTCGTCCACGTCGTATTGGTCGCCCAGCCGCCGCAGCATGCCCTCGACCGCCTGGTCGGCGGAACGCTGGATCGAGAGGTCGAGCGGCGTCTTGACGGTGAGCACCCGGTCGGAGCGGAGCTTGCCGGCATCCGCCATCCGCCGGACCTCATTGAAGGCCCAGTCGAGGTAGTAGTCGGCGGTGATGTCGCGGGTGCGCGTCACCGGGGTGGCGGGGTTGCGCAAAGCCGTCTGGATCTGGCCCTCCGTGACGAAGCCGGCCTCGACCATGTTGTGCAGCACGTCCACCGCCCGGCCGCGGGCGGCGGGCAGGTTGACGTTGGGCGAGTACTTGGTCGGCGCCTTGAACAGACCCGCCAGCATCGCGGCCTCGGCCAGCGTCACGTCCTGCAGGCGCTTGCCGAAATAGTAGTCGGCCGCGGCCACCGCGCCGAAGGTGCCGCCGCCCATGTAGGCGCGGTCGAGATAGAGCTTGAGGATCTGGTTCTTGGTGAGGTGGCTCTCCAGCCAGAAGGCCAGGAACGCCTCGTTCACCTTGCGCTCCAGCGAACGCTCGTTCGACAGGAACAGGTTCTTGGCGAGCTGCTGCGTCAGGGTCGAGCCGCCCTGCGTGCCGCCCTTTCCGCTCGAGTTCGACACCAGCGCGCGGGCGGTGCCGATCGGGTCGATGCCGTAATGCTCGTAGAAGCGCCGGTCCTCGGTGGAGAGCAGCGCCTTGATCATCAGCTCGGGGAAGTCGTCGAACTTGAGCGAGTCGTCGTGCTTGATGCCGCGCCGCCCGACCTCGGTGCCGTAGCGGTCGAGGAAGGTGACGGCGAGGTCCTGCGCCTTCAGCCAGTTGTCGCTGGTCAGGTTGAAGGCGGGCTGGGCCAGGAACAGCAGGACCATCGCGCCCGCGACGCCGACGGTGACGCCCTCGCTCGTCAGATCGAGGGCGACGCGCTTCCAGCCGCGGAACGAGAAGACCTGCATGCGCGCCTGGAAGCGCTCGTAGGCCTCGGTGGTGGAGTGGCCGCCCTCGTAGAGGCTGGAATTCATCCAGGCGTCGAAGGCGAGCGAGGCCCGCGACAGCCGTGTCTTCAGCGTCTTGAGGCTGGGCAGGCGCACGGGGTGATCCGCTTCTCTCAAACCTTCAGGGCCGGCCGTTCGGGCACCGGACGTCGGCCGACCGTGTCCCCGCCGTTCTGTAACAGGACAGCGGCGGGCCGGCGAGCTTTCGTCTCCGTTAAGGAACGCGAAGCCGGGGCCGCGGGCCCGGCCCGGGGCCTTTGAGTTTCGCTTAACCTTAACGGAGGCGTCGGTGACCCAGCCTCGCTGCCGATCCGGGCGGGCGTGTGGCGGAAGGCCGGGACGGGATTGCCGCAGCACGAGCGGATTCCACCGCCCACCGTCATTCCGGGGCGCGAAGCGAACCCGGAATCCACGACTGCCCGCAACGGGTCGCAGGGCGTCGCATCACGGACGGATTCCGGGTTCCGCTGCGCGGCCCCGGAATGACGGCGGGGGAGCAACACATGCCGGCTCCGCTTGCCCCGTCCCCCGCCTTGCGGCAGGAGGGGCGCCGTCCCGGAATGGTACGGATACGAGAGAAGCGAGGCGCCGACATCATGGCGGAGCGCGGCGAAGGGCCGTTCTGGCGGGTCAAGACCCTCGAACAGATGAACCCGGCGGAGTGGGAGAGCCTGTGCGACGGCTGCAGCCGCTGCTGCCTGCTGAAGCTCGAGGACGACGATACGGGTGAGATTCACCACACCGACATCGGCTGCACCCTGCTCGACGCCCATGCCTGCCGTTGCCGCGACTATCGCAACCGGGCCAAGCGCGTGCCGGACTGCGTGCGGCTGACCCCGCAGGCGGTGCGCGAGATCCCGTGGCTGCCGCCGACCTGCGCCTACCGCCTCCTGCGCGAGGGCCGCGACCTGCCGGGCTGGCACCCGCTGATCACGGGGCGCCGGGCCAGCGTGCACGAGGCCGGCATTTCGGTGCGCGGGCGCGTCTCGGGCAACGAGGAGGAGTTCGAGGAAGAGGAATACGTCGAGCGGATCGTCGCTTGGCCGGGCGAGGCCGCCTGACCGGCCTCACGCCGCCCGCGGCAGCGCGGCGGGCGCCGCGACGGCGAGCCCGAGATCGATCAGCCCCTCCACGCCCTCGCGCCACAGCGAGAGCGGCGTCGGGCGGGTGAGGCGGAGCGCCGCCTCGCTCTCGCCGTCGCGCAAGGAGACCTCGGCGCCGAGGCGGGCGGCCAGCCGCCGCATCGCCCCGTTCACGGATAAGCAGCGCAGATGGAGTTCGCGGACGCCGCGGTTGCGCGCGGCCTCCGCCAGCCGCTCCAGCAGCAGCAAGCCGTTGCCGGTGCGGCGAAAACCCCGCTCGACCGCGAGCGCGCCCTCGGCGCGGGCTCCGAACCGGCCGGCCAGCCCCTCGCGGCCGAGCGGACGCAGTTCGCCCAAGGCCCGCAGCGCGCCGTCGACGAAGACGCCGAACATCAGCCCCGGCGCCCGCATCGCCCGCTCGGCATGGGCCGCCACCGCTTCGTCACCGAGGGCGGCCATGAAGCGGCTGGCGCGGGCGTCGCGGTCGAGGCGCAGGAAATGGGCCCGCACGGCGGCGGCGTCCCCCGGCCAGAGGCGGCGGCAGACGACGTTCGCGCAAGGCTCGGTTCGGGAAGACAAGTCCGGTGAGGGCATGATACGCGCCTTCGCCTCAAGGCCCGGCCGACCTCGAATCGACGGCCGGCATGCTCCCCCTCCCGCGGCGGAAACTGGCGACGAACCGCGCTTGTTGCAATGCAGCAAAGTGCCGGATCGGCGGTGTCCCCCGCATGGCTGGCCCGCGCCCGCCGGCTCGACCATACCGACTTGATCCCGGCGGGAGCGCGCTGCACTTAGAAAAAACCCCGGCCCGAACGGCCGCCCAAAGACGCGGCCCCGGATGCCCACGGACAAGTTCGCTCCCTCCGACCACGCCCGCTCCGGCGCGCCCCATCCCGGTCCGGTGCGCGGCCGCTACGACGCGCTGGTCGCGGCCGGTACGATCGAGCGCGACCCGGCGCAACTGCGCCTCGTGGCGGCTTTGGACGATCTGGTGCAGGCGCTGTCGCGGCGGCGCCGGGCCAAGAAGGGCTCGGCGCTCGGCTGGCTGTTCGGCCGCAAGGACGAGGCGGCGGAGGCCACGAAGGGCCTCTACGTCTGGGGCTCGGTCGGCCGCGGCAAGACCATGCTGATGGACATCTTCCACGAGGCCGCCCCCGGCCCGAAGCGGCGCGTCCACTTCCACGGCTTCATGGCCGACGCGCACGAGCGCATCCACGCCCACCGGCAGGCGGTGAAGAACGGCACGGCCAAGGGCGACGACCCGATCCCGCCGGTCGCCGAGGCGCTGGCCGCGGAAGCCACGCTCCTGTGTTTCGACGAGTTCACCGTCACCGACATCGCCGACGCGATGCTGCTCGGGCGCCTGTTCGCCGCCCTGTTCCGCCACGGCGTCACGGTGGTGGCGACCTCGAACGTCGAGCCCGACCGGCTCTACGAGGGCGGGCTCAACCGCGCCCTGTTCCTGCCGTTCGTGGCGGAGCTGAAGCAGCGCGTGACCGTGCTGCGGCTCGATTCCCGCACGGATTTCCGCCTGGAAAAGCTCGGCGGCGCCTCGGTCTACCACGTGCCCGCGGACGCTGCCGCCGGGGCGGCGCTCGACGCCGCCTTCAAGGCGCTGACCGGCAAGGCCAAGGGCAGCCCGAGTACGGTGCGGGTGAAGGGCCGCGCGGTCGCGGTGCCGGAGGAGGCCGGGGGCGTGGCGCGCTTCAGCTTCGACGACCTCTGCCGCAAGCCGCTCGGCGCGTCCGACTACATGGCACTCGCCGTCACCTTCCACACGCTGATCGTCTCAGGGATTCCCGTCATGGGCGAGGCCGAGCGCAACGAGGCCAAGCGCTTCATCACGCTGATCGACACGCTCTACGACGCGAAGGTGAAGCTCGTCGCCGCCGCCGCCGCCGAGCCGCCGGGCCTCTACACCGCCCCCGACGGCCGCGAGGCCTTCGAGTTCGAGCGCACCGTCTCGCGGCTGATCGAGATGCGCTCGGAAGCGTATCTGGCGGAAGCCCACGGGCATGGGGTGTCGGAGTCGAGTGCGGGGCTGGTCGAGACCTGACGGTTTTTTGCTTCGTCTCCCCCACCCCTCCCCCTCATCCTGAGGTGCTGGAGCGAAGCGGAAGCCTCGAAGGAGGGCTCCAGGGATCGCTGAGATTTCTGGAGCCCTCCTTCGAGGCCCGCTGCGCGGGCACCTCAGGATGAGGGGGAGGGTGGGAGAAGCGAGCGCCGCGGCAGCGGCCGACTGACGAACGGCGAGCCCGCCAGCAGGAAGCGCCAGGGCGTATCGGCGCCCTTGGTGATGCCGATGCGGGTGGTCGCCGCCACGCTCACCGGCCCCGCAGGCGGCTCCCAGGCGAAGGGCGCCCGGTCTACAGGTACGCCATCATACGAAGAATCGATGCCGAGCGCCTGGGCGAGGCGGCCGGGGCCGGCGCAGAGGCGCCTTGGATCGGTCAGGCCGCGGCGGGCGCGTAGGGTGTCGAGGCCGGCGCTCGGGGCGAGCGCGCGCAGCAGCACGGCGCTGCCGGGCTCGCAGACGAGGTTGAGGCACCAGTGCAGGCCGTAGCTTCGGTAGACGTAGGCGCGGCCCGGGGGGCCGAACATGCTGGCGTTGCGCTTGGTCGGGCCGGAAAAGCTGTGCGAGGCCGGATCGGTGCGGTCGTAGGCCTCGGTCTCGACGATGGCGCCGCCGACGCCCTCGACGAGAAGGACGTGGCCGATCAGCGCCGCTGCGACGGTCGCGGCGGGGCGGTCGAAGAAGGCGGCGTCCATCCGCCCTCCCCTCACGACGCCTTGCGCGTGGAGAAGTCTTGCCGCGCGCGGGCGATGCCGGCGGGGCCGAGATCGAGGGCGAGGCGCAAAGCCTCCTCCAGCAGCGCCTGGGGCGTGGTGCCGGCGCGGTCCGCGGCGCGGGTGAGCGCCCCGACGAGGTCGGAGGGGAGCGCCACCGGGGTGGTTTTCTGGACGAGGCTCGGCGCCGCCGGGGCGGCGGCCGTGGCGGAGGCCGACGCCGTCGCGGAAGACGAGGACGAAGCGGCAGCCGCCGAGGCCGACGCGCTCTTGACCCCCGTCAGCGCCTCGCGGCGGCCTTGCGCAGCGAGGCGGTCGGCGCGCTCGTTGCCGGCCTCGCCCGCATGGCCGCGCACCCAGGTCCACTTCACGTCGCGGGCGGAGGCGAGCGCGTCGAGGCGCTGCATCAGGTCGATGTTCTTCACCGGCCCGGTGGCGGTGCGCCAGCCGCGGGCCTTCCAGCCGCGCATCCATTCGGTGACGGATTTGACCACGTACTGGCTGTCGCAGCGCATCTCGATCTGAGCGCCCTCGGGGAAATGCTCCAGCGCGCTGATCGCGGCGGTCAGCTCCATGCGGTTGTTGGTGGTGGCGCGCTCGCCGCCGCACAGCTCGACCGTGCCGGTCGGCGCTTGGATCACGGCGCCCCAGCCGCCGGGGCCGGGATTGGGGTCGCAGCCGCCATCCGCGTAGACGATGGTTCGCATGTTTGCCTGGGTGCTTCGGGCTCGGGCGAGCCTAATACTTGGCGATGACGGGAGGTGCCAGGGCCACCGCGGCGGCCTCGGCCAGCCCGCAGCGCTCGACGGCCTCCGGCGGCAGCAGCGGATCGAGCAGGCGGCGGCGCCCTTCCAGGAAGGCGAGCGCCTGCTCGGCCGGCACCGCCTCGCGGCCGGGCATCTCGACCAGGAAATGCTCCAGGGCGTAGCGGTAGCGCGCGACGCGAAGGCCCGTCTCGATGCGGACCCAGGCGACGAGGCAGCGGTTCTCGGCGACCCGCATGGCGGCCTGCCGCATGTCCCACTCGTCGAGGCTTTTCGCGAGCGGCAGCGCCCGCAGGCGCATGGCGTCGGCCTCGAACACGCGGGAGGCCACGCCCGCGAAGGACGGGATCAGCCGCCCGTCGGCGGTGGCGTCCTCGGAGAGGCGGCGATAGCGCGAGTACGGGGAGCGGAAGCCCTGATCGAGCAGGTCGTCGTGATAGGCCGGGAGGTCGTCGGGCCGCCACGCGGTCGGCAGCGCCCGCACCCGGGTGAGGTTGGCAAGCGCATCCTCGAACGCCGCACGCCCCTGCGCCGGCATCAGGAAGCGCCAAGCGCGGTCGCGCAGAATCTCCTCGTCGTCGGTGAGGGGCGAGGCCGAGGCCGCCAAGCCTCGCTCGCGGGCCGCGATCGTGCCCGTGGTCTCGACGAGGCTGTTCCACGTGCCCTTGGCCGGCCGCCCGAAATCGCCCTCCTGCGCGCAAGAGGCGAGGAGCGCGGCGAGCACCAGCGAAGCCAGCGGGAGTGGAAGGCGGGGCCCGCCCCCGCGGATCACGAGCGGCGGCGCTGCGGGACCGCCGGGGCGTCCGCGTCCGGCAGCCTCTCGTAGCGCACGCCCGTGAACAGCAGGATCTGGCCGCGGGGCGCGTCGTCGTCCTCGCGGCGCAGGCGGCGTGCCGGGGCCTTGGGGAAGGGCACCACGGTGGCGGGGCCGCGGCTGCGCAGGAAGGGGGTCGGTCGCTCGGAGGGCGTTTTGGTCGCAGGGGTCTTGGTTGAAGGCGTCATGAGCCTGTCCCGTCATGCGGTGGAAACCGGCGCCAGCCGCCCCCCGCCGCCTCGGGAGAGGCGACGCGGGGTGGGCACGAGCGCCGTGGACGGGCTGGTCCGTCCGGCCGGGCTGTCGAGGCCAAGCTCATCACGACGTGGTTAACGGAGTGTTTCGACCGGTCCGTCCGCGGGCCTCATCCGCGTAGGGCGCAGCGGCGAGGCGTCGCAGGTGGCAATCCGACGACACCGGCCTGCTTCTTGCTCGGACTCATCCGCCCATGGCGGGCTTATCCTCCCTTCGACTTGAGGCCCCGCGCGCATTCCGCTGCGGGGCCTTCTTTATTGGGCGAAGCGCCGCTTTCCCGGGCGGGGCGGCGTGCGGCTGGAGCATCGGGCCGAAAGGTGGGAACCGGCTCTCGGAAAAAGCCGATGCGGCACAAGAACACAGCGCATCGTGCTGGATCCGATATCCGGCACGATGCGCTGGGCACCCGATGCTGCGCTTGCTAACTCGGCGGGATGCCCGATATGCGGGGCCTCAAGGACCCTCTGGGATCGAGCGAAGGACAAGGCAGGATGCGTCCGGACTTCTCACGACTTGGCAGACGCCCGCAGATTTCGCGGGGCTTGTCCGTGGCCCTGAGACTCGCCCTCTTCGCCGTGGTCGCTCTGGCCGTGACCCCGGCCCAGGCCCAGCGCGAGGACCAGGGGCTGCAGCTCGGCTGCGCCAACGACTATTTCCGCCTTTGCGCGGGTGTCGATCCGAACAGCCCGGATGCCGAGAACTGCATGACCCGCAACCGCTCGCGGCTCTCGCCCGAGTGCCGCTCGGCGATCACCGACTACGACAAGCGCACCGGCTCGAAGAACGGCCGCGGCCGCGGCGCCGGGCAGGCGGACGACTGATATTTTTCGCCGCTGCCGGGATGAGATGTCCCGGCAGCGGCGCGGCGGGTGAAGGCGCGAGGACGAGCATGGCGTTGACCGTCGCGGTCCAGATGGACCCGATCCAGTCGATCCGCATCGCGGGCGACACCACCTTCGGCCTGATGCTGGAGGCGCAGAGGCGCGGCCACACCCTCTACACCTACACGCCGGACCGGCTCTCGCTGCAGGGCCGGCGCGTCACCGCCCACGCTTCGCCCGTGACGGTGCAGGACGTGGAGGGGGCGCACGCCACGCTCCAGGCCCCGGAGCGGATCGATTTGGGCCAAGTCGACGTGGTGCTGATGCGCCAGGACCCACCCTTCGACATGGCCTACGTCACCGCCACCCACATGCTGGAGAAAATCGCTTCCCGCACCCTGGTGGTGAACGACCCGACGGAAGTCCGGAACGCGCCCGAAAAGCTGTTCGTCCTCGACTTCCCCGACCTGATGCCGCCGACGCTGATCTCGCGCGATCGCGCCGAGATCGAGGCGTTCCGGGCCGAGCACGGCACCATCGCGATGAAGCCGCTGCACGGCCACGGCGGCGCCGCCGTGTTCCGTGTCTCCGAGGAAGATCCGAATTTCGGCTCGATGTTCGATCTCTTCGCCGCGACCTTCCGCGAGCAGTGGGTGGTTCAGCGCTTCCTCGAAAAAATCACCGAGGGCGACAAGCGCATCATCCTCGTCGAGGGCGAGCCGATGGGCGCCATCAACCGGGTGCCGGCCAAGGGCGACATCCGCTCCAACATGGTCCGCGGCGGTGCCGCCGGCGCCTCCGACCTGACCGAGCGCGAGCTTGAGATTTGCGCCAAGATCGGCCCGGAGCTGCGGCGGCGCGGCCTGATCCTCGTCGGGATCGACGTGATCGACGGGCACCTCACCGAGATCAACGTGACCTCGCCGACCGGCGTGCGCACGATCAAGCGCCTCGGCGGCCCGGACCTCGCGGGGCCGATCTGGGACGCGATCGAGGCCCGGCTGGCGACGCGCCGAAACTAGCGAAAGACCGGCAGCCCGGAGCCGATCAGGGCGAGCCCGAGGATCAGCAGCCCGCCCGCGACGGATTCGGCGAGCGCCACCCGCTCCTCGAACTGATGGGCCGTGCCCGCCAGCACGGCGCCAGCGACGAGGCATGTGAGCGAGGCCACGACCATCGCGTCACGCGCTCCCGAGATGCGGGCGGGCCCCGACGGGACGCGCCCGGTGGTGCGAAGTTGCGAGGATCATGGGAAGCATCTGTACGGAACTTGACAGTTTCGAATCGGGGTGCGTGCGCGTCCAGGCAATTTTTGCCGTTATGGACATTGGGTTTTGCGGATCAACCAAATCTTTTTGACCGAATTGCGAATGATGGGGATGTGAGATTTGGGGCAACTTGGGATTGTTACGGCGATTTACGAATTGAATTTTCATCAAACTCGGCTCTCACGGGGGCTCAAAATTGCATTCGTCCGCTAGCCCCAGCCCAAATGTTGATGGATCGAACCAAATCTAAAGAAGATCTACGATTATTCGCGTCGCATAAAATCCAAATTCGTCATTGCGAGGCGGAGCCGAAGCAATCCAGGGCTCTGCATTCATCGGATCGTTCACGCGAGTGAACGTTTCGTCGGCACGTCCTCGCCTTCTCCGAACAGGTCGCGCCCTGGATTGCTTCGGCTCCGCTTCGCAATGACGGTGTGGGCCGGCTGCCCGTCAGCGCAGCGTCGGACGGGCTTTCCCTCATAAGGCGGAGAAGAGCGTCCGACCCGCCGACACCGACCTAAAAAAGACCTCTCACGCCTCGGCCCGCGGCGTGGCGTTGAGCTCGGCCCAATCCAACTCCTCCTCCAGCACGAAGAAGGCGTCGTCGCCGATGCGGCCGGTGCGGCGGAGCGTCAGGATGCGATCGCGGGCGGCGCGCAAGGCGCGGCGGCGGGGCGCGTCGGTGGGCAGGCTCTCGGGGGCGAGCCCCTCCTCGTGCGCCTCGGCCTGGGCCAGCACCGCGTGGAACTCCCGGCGCAGGGTGTCGGCGGCCTCCGAGGTGTCACCCTTCAGGGTCTCGACCGCGGCGCCGTAGGCCTCGGCGCGCGCCCGGCCGACCTCGCGCCCGACCGGGTCGGCATCCTCCAGGCCGAGCCGCGCCAGCAGCGGGCGCAGGCTCAATCCCTGGATCACCAGGGTGCCGATCACGACGCAGAAGGCGGTCAGCACGATCAGGTCGCGATAGGGGAAGCCGCTGCCGTCCGGCCCGCCCTCCGGCAGGGCGAGCGCGGCGGCGATGGTGACGAGGCCGCGCATTCCGGCCCAGGAGACGGCGAAGCCCGCCCCCACCCCGAGATCGGCCCGCGGCTCGCCCTCGCGCGGCTCGCCGAACCGCATCCGGCGGATGCCGCTCGCGGGCAGCACCCAGGCGATGCGCACCACGATCACGGTGGCGACGATCGCACCGGCGACGACCGCGTAGGACATCGCCTGCGCCTCGGTCAGCCGCGCCAGGATCGGCCCGAGCTGGTTGCCGATCAGCACGAAGGCCAGCACGTTGAGCACGAAGATCACCGTCTCCCACACCGCGTTCGAGATCACCCGCTGGCGCGGTGCGGTCTGGTCCGCCGCGTACCGCGCCACGGTGATGGCGAAGCTGACCACGGTGAGCACCCCCGACAGCTCGACCGCCTCGGCGGCGACCCAGAGGCCGAAGGTGACGACGAACTGGAGTACGATGGCGATCGACACGTCCTCGAAGCGGCGCAGCAGCCGCAGATAGGCGAGCGCCACGAGCGGCCCGACGACCAAGCTGCCGACGACGCCGATCAGGAAGGCCGGCGCCACCTCGGTCACCGAGAAATGCCCGGTCATCGCCGCGGCGACGCCGAGGCGGTAGATCAGGAGCGAGCCCGCATCGTTGAGCAGGCTCTCGCCGCGCAGGATCGTGGCGAGGCGGTGCGGCAGCGGCACGTGGGCGAGCACCGAGAGGGCGGCCACGGCGTCGGGCGGGGCCACCACCGCGCCGAGCACGATCGCCGCCGAGAGCGGCATGTCGGGCACGAGCCACTTCGTCACGCCGGCGACCACCGCCGTGGTGACCAGCACGGCGCCGACGGCGAGCCCGGCGATGGGGCGCCAGTCGCGCCTCAGATCGCGCAGCGAGGTGTCGTAGCCCGCATCCATCAGGACGGGGGCGAGGAACAGGGCGAGCGCGAGGTCGGGATCGAGGCTGAGATTCGGCACGCCGGGCAGGAAGGCGAGCCCGGCCCCGCCGAGCGCCAGGAAGGCCGGATAGGGCGCGCCGAGGCGGCGGGCGAGCGCCGCGAGCAGCACTGCCCCGAACAGGACGCCGACGATCCAGTAGAACACGAACATGAGGGCCGGCAGATAGGGCAGGCGCAGCCTTCACCGCGCGGTGGCGACGAAACGCCGCCCGACACCGGTTCTTTCCCGAACGTGTCAGATGCGGCCGTTCGATGCCGTCGCACCCCCGTCATCGCGAGGCGGAACTGACGCGATCCAGGGCTCCGCGTGATCCGAAGAAGGCACGCCGCCGGATGAGGCGGCTTCGTCGGCGCACGATCCACACCGTTCGGCAGCGTGGCGCACCGGATTGCTTCGGCTCCGCCTCACAATGACGGCGTGGGGTGGAAACCGGGGTGATCACCCGGAAACGGTCTCAGCCCGGCCGTGCGGCGATGAGGTCGCGCAGCGTCGTGATGGTCGAGGAATCGGCCACGCCGTCGACGCGGGCGGGACGGAAATGGCGCTGAAAGGCGGTGACGACGGCGCGTGTTCCTTCGTCGAACCGGCCCGTCACCGGCTGGTCGTAGCCGTAGAGGGCGAACATCGCCTGGAGCGCGGCGATCGGCTCGCCCTCCTCGCCCCTGGCGAAGAAGCGCCCGTCGCGGATCGGGGCCGGCGCGACCCAGTGGCCGATGCCGGCGGCCGCGAGGCGGTCCCACGGGAAATTCTCACCGGGGTCCTCCTTGCGGGCGGGCGCCACGTCGGAATGGGCCAGCACGCGGGCCGCCGGGATCGCGTTGCGCCCGACGATGTCGGCGCACAGCGCGATCACCGCCCGAACCTGCGCGTCGGGATAGGGCGGCAGGCCGCCGACATGGCCCGGATGGACGATCTCGATACCGATCGAGCGGGAATTGATGTCGGTGATGCCGGCCCAGAAGCCGCGCCCGGCATGCCACGCCCGCTCGGCCTCGGGCACGAGCTGCACCACGCGCCCGTCCTCGAACACGAGGTAGTGGGCAGAGACTTCCGCCGACGGGTCGCGCAGGCGCTTGAGCGCGTCCTTGCCCGTCGCCATGCCGGTGTAGTGCAGGATCAGCAGGTCGGTCGGCCCGCCGATCCGCTCGCCGCGGTTGGCCGAGGCCAGCACCTCGGCGACATGCGGGGAATCGGGCGAAAACGTCACCGCAGGCCCCGCTCGGCCGCGATCCGGTCCCAGGCGGCGTTGATCGCCGCCAGCCGGCGGGTCGCGATCGCCACCGCCTCGGGCGGCAGGCCGCGGGCGAGCGCCCGGTCGGGATGGGTCTCGGCCACGAGCCCGCGATACCCCGCCTTCAGCGCGGCGTCGTCGGCCGAGCGCTCCAGGCCGAGCACGAGATAGGGATCGTCGGCGAGCCGGACGTGGCGGGCGGTAATGCGGCGGAAACCATCGTCGTCGAAGCCGAAGATGCCGGCGACCGCGCGCAGATAGCGCTCCTCCTTCTCGTGGATCGCCCCGTCGGCCTTGGCGATGTGGAACAGGCCGTCGAGCACGTCCTCCAAGAGCGCGGGCTCGTCGCCGAAGGTCGTGGCGAGCTGGCCGGCATAGGCCTCGAACCCATCGGTCGTCGCCTTGGCGAGATCGAACAGGCGCTCGACGCCGGCCCGCGCCTCGGGCTCGACCTGCACCACCTGCCCGAAGGCCTGGACCTCGGAATCCGTCACCACGCCGTCGGACTTCGCCATCTTGGCCGCCAGCGCGACGAGGCCGGTGGTGAACACCACGTCCCGCGGCGTCGGCCCGAACGGCGCGCCCTCGCGATCGACCAGGAAGTGGCCGGCGACACCGCCGATGAGCGCGCCGATCGGCCCGCCGACCAGCCCGCCGAGCCCGGCCCCGCCGATCTTGCCCCAGAGGCCGCCGCTCACCGGCCGGCTCCGTTCGGGGGGACGCGGAAGGGATCGGGACGGGGCACGGGCGCTCGGAGGTTCTTTTCGGGGGAATCGATCACCGCAGCTTAACGCCGCAAAGCGGGGCGCGGCGCAAGCCCGCCTCAAACGCGAAGGGGCCGGGGCTCCCCGAGCCCCGGCCCCTTCTGCCTTCTCGCTGGAATCAGCGGCAGTAGACGTTGCCGAATTCGTCGCGGTAGGTGCCGTAGGGGCAGCGCGGGGCCGTGGCGGCACCGGCGATGGCGCCACCGGCGCCGCCGATCGCGGCACCGGCGAGCGCGCCGCCGGCCCGGCCGGTGGCGAGGCCGCCCACCGCAGCGCCGAGGCCGGCGCCGAGGACGCCGCCGCCGAGCGCGCGGTCCTGGGGCGTGTTGCAGGCGCCGAGCGAGAGCGCGAGGCTGCCGGCGAGCGCGGCGGCGATCAGGGTCTTCATGGTCGTGCAACTCCCTTGTGCAACGGTGCTCCGGCCTCGTCGCGGACACGATCGCCGCCGGGCACCGATGGTCTCCCAGCACCGGCACGTGAAACGGCCAAGATTGCGACCGGTTCACGCCGGGGCATGACTTTTCGGCCCGCGCCTGCCATCTGAGGCGCACCTGTTGCAAAAACGTCGGCCTTTCCGGCCCGCGCGTCGTCCCGAGGATGCCATGCCCACAGCCCGCCAGATCGTCCGCAAGGCCGCCGTCCGGCCCGAGCAGGTCGTCGATACGCTGACCCTCGACCACGCGGCCCGCGGACAAGCGCATGCCCACTTCCACACGGCGGGCGGCTTCTGCGTCGATCTCGCCCTGGAGCGGGCCTCCGGCCTGGAGGACGGCGATGCGCTCCGCCTGGAGGACGGGCGCCTCGTCGGCATCAAGGCCGCCGAGGAAGCGCTGCTCGAAGTGCGCGCCGGCAGCCCGGCCCGGTTGCTGCGCCTCGCCTGGCAGCTCGGCGGCAGCCACGTCCCGGCCGAGGTCGGCGCGGACGTGCTCTACGTGCCGGCGAGCGCGGCAGAGCTGGTGCGCGGCTCAGGCTGTTCCGCGGAGCCGGTCTCGCGCGCCTTCCGCCCGGAAAAGGCCGCCCACGATCACAGCACCTGCGGCCACGACCACTCGCACGACCATCACGACCACGATCATCATCATCACGCCGAAAAGCACGATCACGGGCACACGCATGCCCACACGCACGAGCATTCCCACGAACACGCTCATGAGCATTCGCACGACCACAAGCACGGACATGACCACGACCACCGGCACTGAACGGCCGATGATCGCCCGCGACCTGCGCTTCTCCGTCGCGCCGATGATGGACTGGACCGACCGGCATTGCCGGGCGTTCCATCGCGTGATGTCGCGGCGCGCCCGGCTCTACACCGAGATGGTGACCACGGGGGCGGTGCTGCACGGGGACCGGCAACGGCTGCTCGGGTTCGACGCGACCGAGCAGCCGGTGGCGGTGCAGCTCGGCGGCTCCGATCCGGGCGATCTGGCGCGAGCGGCGCGGATCGCGGAAGAGTTCGGCTATGCCGAGATCAACCTCAATGTCGGTTGCCCGTCCGACCGGGTGCAGGAGGGCCGCTTCGGCGCCTGCCTGATGCGCGAGCCGGCTTTGGTGGCCGAATGCGTGGCGGCGATGAAGGCCGCTGTGTCCGTGCCGGTGACGGTGAAGTGTCGCCTCGGCGTCGATGATCAGGACACCGAACTGGCGCTCGACGCGATGGCCGAGGCGGTGGTTGCTGCGGGCGTCGATGGGCTGATCGTGCATGCCCGCAAGGCGTGGCTGAAGGGCCTGTCGCCGCGGGAGAACCGCGACGTGCCGCCGCTCGATTACGGCCGCGTCGCCCGCCTCAAGGCGGCTCGGCCCGGCCTGCCGATCGCGATCAACGGCGGCATCGCGACCCTTGAAGCCGCGCAGGAACGGCTCACGCAAGTCGACGGCGTGATGGTGGGGCGCGCCGCCTATACCGAACCGGCGATCCTGCTCGGCGTCGATCCCGAACTTTTTGGCGAGCCCGCCCCGGTGGCGGACGCCTTCGCCGCGGTCGAGGCGCTGGCGCCGACGATCCACGACGCGCTCGCCGCCGGCACGCGGCTCCATTCCTTCACCCGACACATGCTGGGCCTGTTCAACGGCCGGCCCGGCGCGCGGGCGTTCCGGCGGCATCTGGCCACCGCCGGCATGGCCCCGGAGGCGAACCTCGCCACCCTGCGCGAGGCGGTGGCGAAGGTGTCGCGCGAGCGCCCGCCGGCGCGCGAAGCGGCGTGATCAGGCGGCGCGCCGTCCGCCGCCGTTCCAGGCCTTGAGCAGCGCCGGCAGTTCGGTCGCGGGCACGGGCGGGCTGAACAGGTAGCCTTGCACCTCGTTGCAGCCCTCCTCGCGCAGGCGACGGAGCTGCTCGGGCGTCTCGACGCCTTCCGCCGTGGTGGTCATGCCGAGGCTGGAGGCGAGGCTGATCACCGCCCGCACGATGAAGCCCGAGCCCTGCTCGATGGTGAGGTCGCGGATGAAGCAGCGGTCGATCTTCATCTTGTCGAAGGGGAAGCTGCGCAGGTAGCTGAGGCTCGAATAGCCCGTGCCGAAATCGTCCATGGCGATGCGGGCGCCCAGGCCCCGCAGGCCGTGCAGGATCGCGACCGTGGCGTTGCCGTTGACCAGCAGCACGCTCTCGGTGATCTCCAGTTCGAGCCGGGTTGCGGGCAGGCGGCTCTCCGCCAGCGCGTCCCGCACCGTGGCGATGAGGCCCGACGAGGTGAACTGCGCCGCCGAGACGTTGACCGCGACCTTGAGGTCGTCGGGCCAGCCCGCCGCCTCGCGGCAGGCCTGCCGCAGCACCCATTCGCCCAGCGGCACGATCAGGCCGATCTCTTCGGCCAGCGGCACGAACTCGGTGGGCGAGACCCGGCCGCGCACCGGATGGGTCCAGCGCAGCAGCGCCTCGAAGCCGCAGATGCGCTCGGCGGCGATGTCGTAGATCGGCTGGTAGTGCAGCTCGAACGCCTTCGCCTCGAAGGCGGCGCGCAGGTCGAGTTCGAGAGCGCGTCGGGCCCGGAGGCGGGCGTCCATCTCGGCCTCGAAGAAGCGGTAGACGCCGCGCCCGTCCGCCTTGGCGCGGTAGAGCGCCACGTCGGCGCACTGCATCAGGCGGTCCGGCTCCAGCCCGTCGGCGGGGCTCAGCGCGATGCCGATGCTGACCCCGACCGTCACGGAATGGTGCGTCAGGGTGTAGGGCGCGCTCACCACGTCGCGGATGCGGCGCGCGAGCGTGCCGGCATCCTCCGGCCCCTCCACCCCGGCCTGGATCACCGCGAACTCATCGCCGCCCAGGCGCGCCACGGTGTCGACCTCGCGCAGGCAGGCCCGCAGCCGGTGCGCCACCGCCCGCAGCAGCTCGTCGCCGACGGCGTGGCCAAGGGTGTCGTTGACCTGCTTGAAGTTGTCGAGGTCGAGGCACAGCACGGCGAAGCCGGTGTCGCGCCGCGCCAGCGTCACCGCGCCCTCGATCCGCTCGCGCAGGAGCAGGCGGTTGGGCAGGTCGGTGAGCGCGTCGTGCCGGGCCATGTGGGCGATGCGGGCCTCCGCCTGCCAGCGCTCGGTCACGTCCTCATAGATCGCCGCGAAGCCGCCATGCGGCAGCGGATGCATCGCCACCGCGACGACGCGCCCGTCGGTGAGCCGCTGGACCTGCGTGGCGGACTCGGAGCGGAGCAGGGCATCGACCTCGGCCAGCGCATCGGCGACGCTCGCCTCCGGATGACTTCCCGCTTCGATGTTGAGGCGCAGCACTTCCGCGGCGCTCATGCCGGGGACGACGCGGCCGGGGCTCAATCGGAAGATCTCGTGGTAGCGCCGGTTCACCGCCAGGAGCCGGTGGTCGGCATCGTAGAGCAGGAAGCCTTGGGGCATGGTGTCGAGCGCCGTCTCCAGCCGGCACAGGCGCTCGTTTGAAGCCGCCTCGCGCGCGCGCTCTTCGGTGACGTCGATGAGCAGCGTCAGCCCGGCCCCGTCGGGCAGGGCGGCGCGGGTGGCGCGGAACCGGCGCCCGTCGGGCAGGACGGTCTCGTCCCCCTCGCCCAGCCCCCCCGCGGCGGGTCCGGCCAGGACGACGCGCCCGTCGGCCTCAGCGAACCGGACCGCGATGGCCGCGCCGGGCAGGCCGGCCGCGAGCGCCGCGCCGATCCGGGCCTCGGGCGAGCGGCGGGCGGCGGCGACTTGCCCGGCGAGGTCGTCGCGCGCGGCGCGCAGCGTCGCGAGGCGCCCGAGCAGGGTGTCGAAATCGATGAGCCCGGTCCGGCCGTGCGCCGCCGCGGTGGGGCCCTCGGCGATGGCGGCGGCGAGCTGCCCGGCGCGGTCGGCGCTGCGGACGATGTCGTGGGCGAGCCGCACCAGGGTCAGGGCGGCAAGGAGCAGGGCCGCCGCCACGGCGGCCGCGACGATGCCGCCGCGGGCGGCGGGATCGATGCCGAACTGGACGCCGAGCACCGTCATCCCGAGGGCGACGACGATCAGGCCGAGCCACAGGCCAGCCTGCAGGACGCGCTCGCGGATGGTCTCGGGCAGGGCCGCGGCATCGAGGGGCGCCCCGTCGCCCTCCTCCGATTGGGTCGGCGCGCGCATGTCGGCACGATGTTCGGCAGGCAATCGCATGGGGTCCTGAGCCGCTCCCTCGTCCGAGGTTCTTATCGGAACAAGGTTAAGGGCGCCTCACGAAATACCCGCGATGGTCCCTTTTTGGCGCCAGTGGCGCCCTGTGCGGGCGGCTTACGGTTCGTGCGCGCGCCTTGAGTTGCGAAGCGGCTTTCTCCGACCACTTTCCAACCCACCCCCCTCATCCTGAGGTGCGAAGCATAGCGTAGCCTCGAAGGAGGGCTCCAGAACTCTCAGTGAGTACTGGAGCCCTCCTTCGAGGCTGCTGCGCAGCACCTCAGGATGAGGGGAATCGATGGGAGAAACGGCGCTCAGAATTTGCCAAGCAGCGGGAATTCCTGGCTCAGCGTCGATTCCGGCGGCAGCGGGGCTTCGCGGCGGCGGGGCTTGCGGTTGAGCACCTGCTTCAGCTTGGTCTTGAGGAGGTTGATGTCGAACGGCTTGAGGATGAAGGCGTCGGCGCCCGCCACGTGGGCGAGGTTGATGTCCTCGAAGTCGAACGAGGCCTCGGTGAGGATGAAGGGCGTGTTCATCAGGGTGTCGTCGGCCCGGATCTCGCGCAGGAGCTGCAAGCCGTCCATCGGCTCCATGGCGAGGTCGGAGATCACCAGGGCGTAGCGGCGCTCGCGCAGGCGGATCAGCGCCTCGGCGCCGTCGGCCACGCCATCGACTTCGGGGAAGCCGAGCCGGGTCATCAGCTCGATGACGAGTCGCAGCAGCTTGGGCTGGTCGTCGACGATCAGGATGGGGAGGGTGTCGCTCATGGGTTCCCGCAGCCCTTGTGAGGCCTTCTACCTTACACGAAAAGGTGGTCGATGCCCTGCTTGGCCATCGACTCGGCCTGGAGGGTGGCAGCGAGGCCGTGGATGGCGGCGCCCTTCGGCGTGCCGCGCTGGAGCATCGGCAGCAGCCCGGCCTTGGCGAAATGGACCTCGTTGGCGGCCCCGCGCGTCACCGTGGTGAAGGAGGTGACGAATTCCCGCTTCACGATTTCGCGCCACTCCACGATCTGCACATCGCGGTGGCGGTTGTCGTTGGCGATGCGCTGGAACGTCTCGTGGACCGACGCCCGCTCGCCCTCGACCACCTGCAGCGCGAACGGGCCGTCGAGGATGAGGAAGCTCGTGATGACCGCGAACTCGTTCTTCTTCTGAGCCTGCCGTGTGATCTCGCCGATCTGCTTGGTCCGCGCGGCCGGGTCGGCCGAGAGGTTCAGGCGCGAGAAGTAGATCAGGTGGACGAGGCTCGTCCTCTTGCTTTTCATCGATCTCGTCCGGGCGAAGGCCAGCAGCGCACGCTAACAACATTCGACATAACGGGGCGTAAACGGCGCGAGGCGGCAGTTTCTGCCGGCCTCAAGCCACGGCGAGGTCCGAATCTGCCGGGCGCGTCGCCACCCACCTCAATGATTTCAATGATTTAAGAATGGCACAGGGGTTGCGCCGTCTCGTCCCGAAGTGCCGGCCGCCGCGAGCGGTCCTTTGGGAGAAGCCAGGGCCATGGACGTTTTTTCCGCGCTGCAGACGGCGGTCTCGGGCCTGAGGGCGCAGGCCTTCTCCCTCGACAACATCTCCGGCAACATCGCGAACTCGCAGACCACCGGCTACAAGCGGATCGACACCAACTTCGTCGATCTCATCGCCGAGCGGGACACCAAGCATCAGGTCGCCGGCACGGTCGCGGCCTATTCCGAGCTGACTAACACGATCCAGGGCAACCTGCGCGACACCGGCGTGTCCACCAACATGGCGCTCAACGGCAACGGCTTCTTCGTCGTCCAGAAGAAGAGCGTCGATTCCGGCGGCGGCACGGCTTTCTCCGGCAACAACCTCTACACCCGCCGCGGCGACTTCTCCCCGGACAAGGACGGCTACCTCGTCAACGGCGCGGGCTCCTACCTCACCGGCGCGAGCCTCGACCCGGCCACGGGGCAGACGGTCTCCAACGGCCCGATCCAGATCTCGAACGATCTGCTGCCGGCCAAGGCCACGGGCACGATCACCTACGCGGCCAATCTCCCCCGCACGCCGACCACGACGGGGCCCAAGACGAACAACGGCCTCCTGCAGAATGTCGATGGCAGCGACTGGCTGGTGACCGAGGGCAACGCGACCGGCAAGACGGTGCCGGACGCCAGCGCCCAGACCCTGATCGACAACAGCATCGCCGGCCCCGCGCTCACCGTCTACGACGCCTCGGGCGCGCCGGTGAGCCTGCAGACCCGCTGGGCCAAGGTAGCGAACGCCAGCAGCGCGACCACCCCAGCCACCCAGGACACGTGGAACCTGTTCTACGCCGACAAGAGCAGCGTCTCGGGCAGCAACACGAGCTGGACCAATGTCGGCCAAGCGTTCCAGTTCACCAACGGCCAGCTCACGGCGCCTGCGGGCGGCACCCTGGCCATCGACAGCCTGACGGTCGATGACGTGCCGGTCGGCCCCGTAACCCTCGACCTCAGCGGCGGCCTGACCCAGTACGCCTCGTCGAGCGGCACGGTCTCGACCAACACGCTCAAGCAGAACGGCTACGCCTCGGGCTCGCTCAACGCGGTCGATGTCGGCGAGAACGGCGTCATCAGCGGCACCTATTCCAACGGCAAGACCCTCGAACTCGCCCGGATCGAGGTGGCTCAGTTCATCAATCCCGACGGGCTCAAGCCCGACTCGCTCGGCAACTATCAGCAGACCACCAATTCCGGCGAACCGCTGAGCGGGCTGCGCGACACCACGGTGGTGGGCGCCAACGTCGAGCAGTCGAACACCGACGTGGCGTCCGAATTCTCCAAGATGATCGTCACCCAGCAGGCCTACTCGGCCAACACCCGGGTGATGTCGACGGCGCAGAGCATGATCTCGGATTTGATCAACGTCATTCGCTGATTCTCAACAACTCTCCTCCCCCTTGTGGGGAGGGGACACCCGGACCCGATGAAGGAGCCTGACCTTGGCCTTCGACGCGCTCACGACGGCAACGGCGGGCCTGCGGGTGACGCAGTCGCAGATCGGCGTCGTCTCGCAGAACATCGCCAATGTCGGCACCGTCGGCTACGTCAGGCGCACGCTCACGCCCGTCACGACGGGGCCGGGCAATGCCGGGGTCGCCTCCGGCACCATCGCGCGGGCGATCGACGCGGCGGCGCTCAAGCAGCTGCGCTCCGAGACCTCGGGGGCGGCCTACACCTCGACCATGGCGGGCATCCGCGGCCAGCTCGACGCGCTCTACGGGCGACCGGGCGACTCGTCGGCGCTCGACGGGATGTTCAACGGCTTCACCCGCTCGCTGCAATCGCTCGCCGCCAACCCGACCTCGACGGCGGCGCGCAACACCGTGGTCTCGGCGGCCTCTGGCCTCGCCACGACCATCGCCAACGCGGCCAACGGCGTGCAGGCCCTGCGCTCGGGCTTGGAGGCGGGGCTCGCCTCCGACACGGGCGACGCCAACACCCTGCTCGGGCAGCTCGCCAAGCTCAACGCGCGCCTCAGCGCCACGCCGAAGAGCGACATGAGCCGCCCCGACCTGGAGGACCAGCGCGATCAGGCGCTCAACAGCCTCTCGGCGCTGATGGACATCAACGCGACGACGCAGAGCGACGGCAGCGTGAGCGTGCTGACGGGCTCGGGCGCGACGCTGCTCGACCACGAGAACGCCGCCACCTTGAGCTTCTCCAACCGCGGCACGCTCTCGCCGCAGGCGCTCTATTCGGACGATCCGAGCCAAAGCGGCGTCGGCACCATCGTGGCGACGACGCCCGGCGGCGGCAAGATCGACCTGATCGCCACCGGGGCGATCCGCTCCGGCTCGATGGCGGCGGCGGTGGAGCTGCGCGACACGGTGCTGCCCCAGGCCCAGCGCCAGCTCGACGACCTCGCCGCGGGCCTCGCCCGTTCGCTGTCGGACCGCGCGGCCACCGGCACCGCGCCCGCCGACGGCACCAAGGGGGCGCTCGATATCGACCTCACCGGCCTGTCCTCGGGCAACGCGGTGACGCTGACGGTGCAGGACGGCGGCGTGCAGCGCAACCTGATCCTGATGCCCTTCACCGGCGCGCCGCCGGACTCGGTGCCGGCCGGGCTGACCGACGATGCCGAGGCGACGGTGATCCCGTTCCGCCTGCCCGGCAGCGGCGACGGCGCCCCCGCGACCATGGCGCAGGCCCTGTCCGATGCGCTCGGCGGCGGCTACAGCGTCGCGGAGGCGGAGGGCGGCTCTGGTGCGGTCCGCATCGCCGGCACCGGCAGCGCCAGCCTGCTCGCGGCCTCGGCCAGCGTCACCCAGGTGAGTTCGGCCACCGACATCAAGAGCGGGAAGCCCCAGATCCCGCTCTTCGTCGACGGCAAGGCCGCCACCCTGTTCACCGGCTCGTTCGAGGGCGGCTCGCAGCTCACGGGCTTCGCGCAGCGCATCAGCGTCAACCCGGCGGTGGCGGGCAACGCCGCGAGCCTCGTCGGCATCACGGGCTCGGGCACGAGTACCGGCGACGCGACTCGGCCACAGGCGCTCTACGACGCCCTGACGACGACGCCCCGCACCTTCTCCTCGGCCAGCGGCATCGGCGGCATCGACGCCCCGACGCGCTCCAGCGTCGCGGAGTTCGTCCAGGGCGTGATCTCGGTGCAGGGTTCGGCGGCGGCCGCCGCCCAGGATCTCGACGAGGGCCAGAGCATCGCCCTCTCGACCGCGCAGGGGCGCTTCGCCTCGACCTCCGGCGTCAGCATCGACGAGGAGATGTCGAACCTGATCGCCCTGCAGCAGGCCTTCACGGCCAATGCCCGCGTGCTCACCGCCGCCCGCGACATGCTCGACACCCTGATGCGGATCTGACGGGGCCCCCATGACCAGCATCAGCGCCTTCGCCGCCGGCACCTACCGCTTCGACCGGCAGGCCTCGAACCTCACGAGCATGAAGGGCCAGCTCGACGACCTGTCGCGCCAGCTCGCCACCGGGCGCACCGCCGAGACCTATGCCGGCCTCGGCGCCGGCCGCGCCACCAGCCTCAGTGCCCGCGCCGGGATCAGCGCGCAGGACGGCTACCTCGCGGCGATCACCTCCGCCGACACCCGCGTGAAGCTCACGACCGCCAGCCTGACCCAGCTCAAGACGCTCAACGACAGCGCCCGCTCCAACCTCAACGGCCTGCTGACCTCGCGCGTTCAGGCGCTGCCCGCGACCAGCGTGCAGCTCGCCGACAACAACCTCTCGGCGGCCATCGACGCGCTGAACCAGCAGGCCGGCGACGTCTACGTCTTCTCAGGCCGTGCCACCGACACCCGGCCCGTCGCCTCGCGCGAGACGATCCTCAACGGCGACCCTGCCCAGGGGCTCGACGGCCTCAAGGACCTGATCGCCGAGCAGAAGGCGGCCGACCGTGGCCCGGACGGCAACGGCCGCCTGACCCAGGCGCTCGCGGGCGCCGACATCACCCTCACCGAGGACGGAAACGCCGCCGCGCGGGCGAATTTCGGCTTCTCGCTCACCGGCGTCACCGCGCCCGCGGGCGGGGGCATCACGGCGGCGCTGACCGCGGGCACGCCCGCCACCACGAATCCGGCGTTAGCCGAGAACCCCACCGACGGCACGCGGGTGCGGGTGGCGGTCAACCTCCCCGATGGCTCCCAGGCGACCTACGACCTCACCGCCCGGACGACCCCGGCGGTGGGCGCCACCGATTCCTTCGCCATCGGCGCCGACGCGGCGGAGACCGCGGCCAACCTCAAGACCCTGCTCAAGGGCCTGCCCGGCGCCGGCAATCTCGCCAGCGCCCAGAGCGCGTCGCCGCCGGGCCTGTCGGTCGATTTCACGGACGACGGCAGCCCGGCCTCGCTGGCGCTCTCGGTGACGGGCACTCCGAAGGCCGGCGACGCCCTGACCGTGACGCTGGCGCTCCACGACGGCACCACCACGACGATCAAGCTGACGGCGCGCAGCAGCGCGGACGCGGCCTCGGCCAACACCTTCGCCATCGGGGCGAATCCGGACGAGACCGCGGCCAACCTGAACCAGACGCTCCAGAACGCCCTGAAGACCGCCGCCGGCACCGATCTCGCCGCGAGTTCGACGACGCGGGCCTCGACCAACTTCTTCGAGGGCTCGCCGACCGCGGGCCTCGCGCCGCGGCGCGTTTCCGAGGACGGCAACGGCTACGCCGCGACCGCCGGCGCCGACACGGTGATCTGGTACAAGGGCGACGACGGCACCGACCCGCGCGGCACCGCGACCGTGCAGGTCGGCACGAGCCGCACCGTGGCCATCGGCGCCCAGGCCAACGAGGCGGCGATCCGCAAGACGCTGGCCGGCCTCGCCGCGGTGGCAGCGGAAAACTTCACCGACGCGACCGGCGCGGTCGACACCGCCCGCTTCAACGCCACCGCCGAGCGGGTCTCCGCCGCCCTCACCCCGGACGCCGACCGGGCCGGCCTCGAAGGCCTCGTCACGGATTTCGGGCTGGCCTCCAGCGGCATGGCCAACGCCAAATCGATCGCCACCGCGACCAAGACGACCCTGGAGAACTCGCTCGACGGCATCGACACCGTCTCGACCCAGGAAGTCGCGGCCAAGCTCGTCAGCCTGCAGACCCAGCTCCAGGCGAGCTACAAGGTGACGTCGATGCTCTCGGAGATGAGTTTGGTGAATTACATCAGCTGACGGGGCCTGCTCGCCGGCACGCAGCGCATTCCCTCTCCCCGCCGTGCGGGGAGAGGGCTTCGGCGACCCCGTCGTCGCCGAAGCGAGGCGGCAGCCGATGGTGAGGGGGCTTATCCGCAGGAGACTCGTCCGTCGAAGCCCCCTCACCGCCGCTTCGGCTTCGCCTCCGCTTCCTGTAGGGACGACAAGGTCCCTACAGGCCTCTCCCCGCGCGCGGGGAGAGGGGGGAGCTACGCCCCCCGCAGGCTCGCCAGATCGAGCGGCAGCGAGCGCAGCCGCTGGCCCGTGGCGGCGAAGATCGCGTTCGAGATCGCGGGCGCCAGCACCGGCACGCCGGGCTCGCCGATGCCGGTCGGGGCCGTGTCGGAGGGGACGATGTGGACCTCGACGCGGGGCATCTCGGAGATGCGGGTCGGCTGGTAGCTGTCGAAGTTCGTCTCCTGCACCACGCCGTCCTTCAGGGTGATGCGGTTGCGCAGGACCGACGACAGGGCGAAGCCGACCGCGCCCTCGACCTGGGCGCGCACCACGTCCGGGTTGACCGCGATGCCGACATCGACCGCCGCGACGATGCGCTCGACCTTCACGCCCGACTCGCCCGCGGTCACGTCCGCCGCCATGGCGACGTAGGAGCCGAAGGATTGATGCACGGCGACGCCGAGGCCCCGGCCCTTCTCGTTCGACTTCCCGCTCCAGCCGGCCTTCTCGGCGGCGAGCCGCAGCACCGCCGACAGGCGCGGCGCCCGCGTCAGCAGCGACAGGCGGTAGGCGACCGGGTCGGCGTTCGCGGCGTGCGCCAGTTCGTCGATCATCACCTCCATGACGTGGGCGGTGTGGGTGTGGCCGACCGAGCGCCACCACAGCACCGGCACCCCTTCGCGGGCGTTGTGGACCTCGAAGCGATAGGCCGGCAAGCCGTAGGGCGTGTCGGAGGCGCCCTCGACCGTGGTGCCGTCGATGCCGTTCTTCACGAGCATCGCCTCGAACGGCGAGCCGATCATGATCGACTTGCCGACCATGGTGTGGCGCCAGCCCGCGACCTGTCCCTTGGCGTCGAGGCCGGCCTTGACGGTGTGGTAGACCTGCGGCCGATAATAGCCGCCGGCCATGTCGTCCTCGCGGGTCCAGACCAGATGGACCGGAGCCTTTCCGTCCCAGGCCTTCACGATGGACGCGGCCTCGGCGAAGTAGTCGGCGCCGGGCGTGGCGCGGCGGCCGAACGAGCCGCCGGCCCATTGCGTGTGCAGGCGGACCTTGTCGGTCGTCACCCCGAGGGTGGCCGCGACCACCGCCTGCTCGATCGTCTGGATCTGGCAGCCGGCATAGACGTCGAACGAGCCGTCCGCAGCCCGCTCGATCGTGGCGTTGAGCGGCTCCATCGAGGCGTGGGCGAGGTAGGGGAAGGAGAACTCCGCCTCCACCACCTTGGCCGCGCCCTTGATCGCGGCGTCGGCATCGCCCGCCTGCGAGGCGACGAGGCCCGGCGTCCGGGCGGTCTTGCGGTACTCGTCGAGGATGGCGTCCGAGGAGCGGGTTTCGGCGGCGGAATCGTCCCACTCGACCTTGAGCGCCTCGCGGGCCTTCATCGCGGTCCACGTGTCGCGGGCGATGACGGCGACGCCGGTCGGGATCGTCACCACCGCGACGACGCCGGGCATGCCCTGGGCGGCCTCCGCATCGACCTTTTTGACGCTCGCGCCGAAGCGCGGCGGGTGGGCGACCAGCGCCGTCACCTGACCGGGGCGGCGGATGTCGAGGGAGTAGATCGCGGTGCCGTCGGTCTTCGCCTTGGAATCGATGCGCGGCACGCCCTTGCCGATCAGGGTCCATTCGGCGGGCGACTTCAGCCTCGGCTCCTGCGGCACCGGCTTGGCTGCCGCGGCCTCGGCGAACTCGCCGAACCGGCCCTGCCGGCCCGACTTGTGGGACAGCACGCCCTTCGACACCGTGATCTCGGAGGCCGGCACGGCCCACGTGTCGGCCGCCGCCGCGACCAGCATGGCGCGGGCCGCCGCCCCCGCCTTGCGGAGCTGGAACCACGAATTGGCGATGGCCGTGGAGCCGCCGGTGCCCTGCACGGGGCCCATCAGCAGGTTGGCGTAGAGCTTGGCGTCGGCGGGCGCGAAGGCGGTGCGCATCTGGCCCCAGTCGGCGTCGAGTTCGTCGGCCAGGATGGTGGCGAGCCCGGTCGTGTTGCCCTGGCCCATGTCGAGATGCTTGATCATCACCGTGACGGTGTCGTCGGCGGCGATCCTGACGAAGGCGTTGGGCTGGGCCGGGCCCTTGGACAGGTCGGGCCCGCCGCCCTCCGCCGCCCGCGCCCCGCGCAGGTCGAGCCGGAAGGCGAGCAGCACGGCACCCATGGCCGCGCCGCCGAGGAAGGCGCGTCGGGACGGGACAGGTGCGTCGGTTAAATCGAGCTTGAGCATGCCGGCTCCTTCGGATCGGAGTGCAAAAAAATTAAGCGAGGGAGCGGGCGGCTTCGTGGATCGCGGCGCGGATGCGCTGGTAGGTGCCGCAGCGGCAGACATTGCCGTCCATGGCGCCGTCGATGTCGGCGTCGGAAGGCTTCGGGTTCTCGGTGAGCAGGCCGATCGCCGACATGATCTGGCCGGACTGGCAGTAGCCGCACTGCACCACGTCGAGCTTGCGCCACGCGCCCTGCACCGCCTCGGCCACCTTGCCCTCGATGCCCTCGATCGTGGTGATCTTGGCCTCGCCCACATCGCCGATACGGGTCTGGCAGGCGCGCACCGGCTGGCCGTCCATGTGGACCGTGCAGGCGCCGCATTGCGCGATGCCGCAGCCGTACTTGGTGCCGGTGAGGTCGAGCCGGTCGCGGATCGCCCACAGCAGCGGCATGTCGGGATCGGCGTCGACCTCGCGGGCCGCGCCGTTCAGGTGGATGGTCAGCATGCCGCCGCTCCGGAATCTGGAATCGTTCCGAGTCTGGACCCGCAGCGCGCCGACTGATGTGCGCCAGCGCACCTGAATACAAGATAGCCGGTACGGTTACGAAATCGGGACAATTCGCGACACTCCCGAAGCCGCTTCTTAACGGTTCGCGGGCACCCTGAAGGCCCGTATCCGGCCGTCCCGCGGTCGCGACGCTCGACACCCCTCAGCGACCCGAACCCCCAGGCATGGCCGACCTCACAGCGGAGATGGTGCAGCGCGGCCGCGGGCCCTCCTCGCAGGAGGTGGCCAAGCGGCGCGGCATCGCGCGCGACATGCGCTCGGCCCGCGAGCGGCTGACCTCGACGAGCGGGCTGGAGCGTGCCTTCGACCGCGAATTGCTGCGCCTCTACGCACAGTACCGGGCCGGCGCCGCCCTGCCGCTGCTGGCGCTGGCCGTGGCGCTCGCCGCCGCCTCGTTGATCTGGCTGCGCCCGGCCATGGCGGCAGTGTGGTGCGTCGGCGCCTGCGCTACGATACTGCTGACGGTCGGCCTCGCCCGCCGATTCCTGCGCCAGCCGCCGGAAAGCCTGTCGATGGCGCGCTGGCGGCGCGCTTTCATCGCCGCCGAGTTCGGGCAGAGCCTCGCCTGGGCGATGATGCTGCTCGTCGGCGCGCCCGACGCCCGCACCTTCGCGCTGTTCGGCCTCGTCATCGTCGCGGCGGTGACGACGATGCTGGCCGCGACCGTGCCGATCGCCGCCGTCTCGGGCCTGATGCCGCTGATGCTCGCGGCGCTCTCGCTGCTGGTGTTCTCCCGCGACACCGACACGGTGCTGCTGGTCGTCATGACGGTGTGCAGCCAGTTGCTGTTCGCGGGCCTTGCCCGGCGCCTGTACGACTCGGCGGTCGGCACGCTGCAATCGCGGGCCGAGAAGGACGCGATCTTCGCCGAACTCGAACAGGCCAAGGCCAATTCCGACGAGGCGCGGCGGCGCGCGGAAGAAGCCAACCTCGCCAAGTCCCGCTTCCTGGCCACCATGAGCCACGAGCTGCGCACGCCCTTGAACGCGATCCTCGGCTTCTCGGAGGTGATGAAGAACGAGGTGTTCGGCGCCCACACGGCGCCCGCCTACAAGGAATACGCCAACGACATCCACGACAGCGGCATGCACCTGCTGACGCTGATCAACGAAATCCTCGACCTCTCGCGGATAGAGGCCGGGCGCTACGACCTGACCGAGGAGGCGATGCAGCTCGCCCACACGGTGGAGGAGTGCCGCCACATGATGGCGTTGCGCGCCCGGTCGAAAGGCCAGACCTTCGCGAGCTTCGTCGACGAGACCCTGCCCCGCCTGTGGGCCGACGAGCGTGCGGTGCGCCAGATCGTGCTCAACCTCCTGTCGAACGCGGTGAAGTTCACCCCGCCCGGCGGCGAGATCGTCATCAAGGTCGGCTGGACGGCGTCCGGCGGGCAATATGTCAGCGTCAAGGATTCCGGGCCCGGCATCCCCGAGGACGAACTCGGCACCGTGATGTCCTCGTTCGGGCGCGGGTCGCTCGCGATCAAGACCGCAGAGCAGGGCTCGGGGCTGGGGCTCCCGATCGTGAAGGGCCTCGTCGATCTCCACGGCGGCCATTTCACGCTCAAGTCGAAGCCGCGCGAGGGCACCGAGGTGATCGTCACCTTCCCGGCCAGCCGCGGCATGGATGCGCTGCCCGCCGTCGATCTCGCCGCCCCCACGCCGACGCCGGCCCCCGCGCGGCGTGCGCGCGCGGCGTGAGGACGAGGTTTCTTTAGTTTTTCAGAGCCTTTTCGACCGCATTCATCCTACCCGATCCCCTCATCCCTGAGGTGCTGCGACGCAGCCTCGAAGGAGGGCTCCGCATCTTAGGATGAGGGGGATTGTGCGGGATGCGCCGGGTCGAGCCGGCGCGACGGCCGCTTAGGGCTTGGCGCACAACCCGGTCATGCCGCCGCTGCCCGCCGGGCAGGTGGCGGCGGTCTCCGAGTCGAAGCTGGCCGCGCCGCCCTTGAGGCAGATCGCCGAGGCGAAGACTTCGCCGGGCTCGCACGAGAGCGTGCAGCCGGTCTCCGGGCAGGTCTGCGTGCGGACGACCCGGAACGGACCGGCGGAAGCCGTGGCGGCCTCGCCCTTCGCGCCGGCCTCACCCTTGGCACCGGCCTCACCTTTGGCACCGGCCTCACCTTTGGCACCGGCCTCGCCCTTGGCGCCCGTCTCCCCCTTGGGACCCGCCTCCCCCTTGGGCCCCGCGGGACCGGCCGGGCCGGCCTCGCCCTTCGGGCCTTGCGGCCCCGGTGCGCCGGGCGGGCCCTGGATGCCGGCCGCGCCGGGCGGACCCTGGAGACCCGCCTCGCCCTGCGGCCCGGCCGGGCCCGGCTCGCCCGCCTTGCCGGGCTGGCCCTCGGGGGCGCAGTTGGCGACCACCGCTTCGCGCTCGTCCTCGCCGCTCTTCAGCAGCGCGACGCAGGTCGCGGGACGGTAGGGCAGGCGGAACTCGAAGCGCCCGCGCTTGTCCGACAGCACGGAGATGTCGTCGTCGAGGATCACGGTCTGGCCGCTCTTGCGGATGCTGCCGGAAATCCGCAGGTCGCCGCCCTCGATGCGGGCGTCCCAGACCTGGATCGGCGGGACCGCCGCCTTCGGGCGGGCTTGGCTCTGGGCGGGCTTGGCCCGGGGCGCGGGCGCCTCGGCGGGCTGCGCCAGGGCCGGCGCGGCGAACAAAACCCCCGCCATCAGGATCGGCCACGGCCAACGTCCCACGGTCGCAGGCATCCTCGTCCCTCCCGGCTGATCCGCGCGTCTTCCGGCGCGGCGGCGGGAAGGTTTCGGCGGGCGAGGCGAGACGGTCAAGCCCGTCCTTTGTTTCTGGCCTCAGTCGCCGGCGGCCGCCTCCGCGGCCTTAGGCTTTCGCTCCGCTCGACGCCTCGGCAAAGCCGAGGCCCGCTGCGCGGGGCGCTCTTCGCGCCCGGACAGACGGCACATCACTCGGCTCGGGCTATGGCCCCGCCATGGTCAGGATCAGCGGCCCGTTGCGGGTGGCCACCACCGTGTGCTCGTACTGCACCGTGCGGGCGCGGGGGCGGCTGTAGAGGGTCCAGGGGTCGTCGTCGCGGTTCTCGGCGAAGTCGGCGCCGAGCGACAGGAACGGCTCGACGGTGAGCACCAGCCCCTCGGTCATGATCCGGCGCTCGGAGGCGTCGGGCCAGGTCGCGATCTCGGTCGGCTCCTCGTGGAGCGCCCGGCCGACGCCGTGGCTCGCGAGGTTGCGCACCAGCGTGTAGCCGTTCTTCGCGGCGAACGCCCCGACCGCCCGGCCGATGCCGGCGATCGGCTTGCCGGTGCCGACCTGCCGCAGGCCGGTCCACAGGGCGCGCCGCCCGTCCTTGCACAGCCGCTCCGTCGCCCGCGTCACCGGGGGCACGGGGAACGAGGCGCCGGTGTCGGAGAAGTAGCCGTCCCGCTCCGCCGACACGTCGATGTTGACGAGGTCGCCCGCCGCGATCCGGCGCTCGCCGGGGATGCCGTGGGCGACCTCCTCGTTGACGCTGATGCAGGTGGCGCCGGGGAAGCCGTAGACCGCCTCGGGCGCCGAGCGCGCGCCCGCCGCCTCCAAAACGCTTCGCCCGATCCCGTCGAGTTCGCACGTGGTCATGCCGGGCTCGATCGCCCGCCCCATCGTCTCCAGCGCGTCGGCGACGATGCGCCCGATCCGCTTCAGGGCGGCCAGCTCGTCCTCGCTCGACACCGTCATGGGGATTCCTCGGTCAACCGGCTTGAGGGGCCGGGTATAGCCATACCGGTGCGCGCCGACAGAGTCTTGCAAGCGCGGCGAGGGCGCGCGCATAGAGGAGCACCATGCGCCGCTCGCTCCTCACCGCCCTCCTGGCTCTCCCGCTGCTCGCCCCCTCCCCCGCCCTGGCGGACGAGTGCGACGGGCTGGCCCAGCAGATCGCCCGAGCTGTCGGGGCGAAAAGACCCGGTCGGCGGATGGGCCCGAGCATCGACGTGCGGGCGGCCAGCGGCGTGACGCTCAACCTCACCTGCCGGGCCCAGCCCATCGTGCAGGCCTCGTCGGGCGAACCCTCCCCCTCCGCCGCCTATTTTCGCGAGCTGACGACCGCCTCCGAACTCGTCATCGGCGAGCCGGCGGGCGTGATCCAGCCGATCCTGGTCCGCGCCTACGAGACAGCGCTCCGCGAGGGCCGCAAGTCGTTCATCCAGCAGAACGGCTGGTCGGCAAGCTGCTACACCGACAGCGCCGGGGCGCTGCGCACCCTCTGCTCGGTCGGGCGCATCCCGAAAGACTGACGTCTTTCTCGCTTCCTTTTTGGTCTCAAGCGCCGGCGGCCGCGTCCGCGGGCTTGGGCTTCTCGCTCCGCTGGACGCCTCGGCGTAGCCGAGGCCGCTCCGCGGGGCGCTCTTCGCGCCCGGCGATACGGTGCTGCCGCACGATCCGAGCGATGGTCCTTGTTCCGTCTCCTGCTCCGCTTGAACGGAGCCGCGCCCTGCGCCAATGCGGTCACCGAGCCAAAAAGTTTGGGACGGGCAGGAGACGCGAGACGATGGCCGAGGCAGCCGGGAACCACCTGTTCGACCTCGTGCGCGCCCATCTTCCGGCCGATCCGGGCGGGCGCACCTTCATCGAATCCGTGCCGGACGGCCGGCGCCACAGCTACGCCGACCTGCTGGCCCGCTCTAGCGCCTATGCCGACGCCCTGACGCGGCTGGGCGTGAAGCCCGGCGACCGGGTCGCGGTGCAGGTCGAGAAGAGCGCGGAAGTCGTCTTCCTCTATCTCGGCGCGGTGCGGGCAGGCGCAGTCTTCCTGCCGCTCAACACCGCCTATACCGGGCCTGAGATCGCCTATTTCCTCGGCGACGCCGAGCCGTCCCTGTTCGTCTGCGACCCCGCCCGCGAGTCCGATCTTACGAAGGTTGCCCGCGAGGCCGGCGTCGCGCAGGTCCGCACCCTCGACGGCGACGGGCGCGGCAGCATGTCTGATGCCGCGGATTCGGCCTCCACCGACTTCGCCGACGTGGCCCGCGGCCCCGACGATCTGGCCGCGATCCTCTACACCTCGGGCACGACCGGGCGTTCGAAGGGCGCCATGCTGAGCCACGACAACCTCGTCTCCAACGCGCTCACGCTGGCTCAGTACTGGCACTTCACGGAACGCGACGTGCTGATCCACGCGCTGCCGGTGTTCCACACCCACGGCCTGTTCGTGGCGACCAACGTCGTGCTCGCCACCGGCGGCACCATGCTGTTCCTCCCCCGGCTCGACCCGAAAAAAATGCTCGAACTGATGCCGCGGGCCACCGCGATGATGGGCGTGCCGACCTTCTACACCCGCCTGCTCAAGGAGCCGGGCCTGACCCGCGAGGCGACCGCGAACATCCGCCTGTTCGTCTCCGGCTCGGCGCCGCTCTTGGCCGAGACGCACCGCGAATGGTCGGAGCGCACCGGCCACGCGATCCTCGAGCGCTACGGCATGACCGAGACCAACATGAACACCTCGAACCCCTACGAGGGTGCGCGCCGGGCCGGCACCGTCGGTTTTCCGCTGCCGGGTGTGTCGCTCCGGGTCGTCGAGCCCGAGACCGGCGCACCGCTCGGTGCGGACGAGGTCGGAATGATCGAGGTGAAGGGCCCCAACGTCTTCCAGGGCTACTGGCGCATGCCGGAGAAGACCGCGGCCGAGTTCAAGGTCGACGGCTTCTTCGTCACCGGCGATCTCGGCAAGGTCGACCGCGACGGCTACGTCCACATCGTCGGCCGCGGCAAGGACCTCATCATCACCGGCGGCTACAACGTCTACCCCAAGGAGATCGAGACCGAGATCGACGCGCTGCCGGGCGTGGTCGAGTCGGCGGTGATCGGGCTGGCGCATCCGGATTTCGGCGAGGGCGTCACCGCCGTCGTGGTGGCGGGCGAGGGCGCGCCGGACGAGGCCGGCATCCTCGCCGCGCTGGAGGAGCGGCTCGCCAAGTACAAGTGCCCCAAGCGCGTGCTCTTCGCCGAGGAGCTGCCCCGCAACGCCATGGGCAAGGTGCAGAAGAACGTCTTGCGCGACGCCCATGCCGGGCTCTACGCGGGCCCCGCGAAGGGGTGACGGACGGTAGCGCTCTCGCGTCTGTGATGCGATTGTAGCGCCCGAAATGATATGGGGCTGCCCGTCCGTGGGTCGTGGGGGCCGCCTGTTTGGACTGCCTCAAGGAATCGCCGGGACAACGCCGACCGTGACCAGCCGCCAGGAGCACGACCGGATCGACGCGGAATTGCACCGCGTCTCCAAGAGCAACGACCCCTTCGCCGCCGCCGTGCGGGCGACCCGGATGCCGATGCTGATCACCGATCCGAGCCAGCCCGACAACCCGATCGTCTTCGTCAACGACGCCTTCACCAAGCTCACGGGCTACGCGCGCGAGGAAATCCTCGGGCAGAACTGCCGCTTCCTGCAGGGGCCGGAGACGGACCGCGACGACGTCGACAGGATTCGCGACGCCATCGAGCGACGTGTGCCGATCGAGATCGACCTCCAGAACCATAAGAAGAGCGGCGAGATCTTCTGGAATCGGCTCCTGATCTCGCCGGTCTTCGACTCGGACGGGCAGCTCACCTATTTCTTCGCCTCGCAGTTCGACGTGACGCTGGAACGCGACCGGCTGGTGCGGCTCCAGCGCGACCGCGACGCCCTCGAGCAGGAGGTCGAGCGCCGCAACGACGACCTGAACCGCAGCGAGAGCCGCCTCAACTTCATGCTCGCCGCCGGGCGCCTCGGCGCCTGGAGCCTCGACCTGACCGAGCGCCGCCTCGTCGCCTCGGAGCTGTGCAAGTTGAATTTCGGCCGCCCGCCCGGCGAGACCTTCACCTACGACGACCTCGTCGCGGCGGTCGTGCCCGATGACCGCCCGAAGCTGGAAGCCGCGATGCAGGCGGCGATCGACCGGCGGGCCGATTACGATGTCGAGCACCGCGTCACCGCGTCCGGCGGCGAGGTGCGCTGGGTGCAGCTGCGCGGCCGGGCCTATTACCGGGCCGACGGCGCGCCGCTCTCCATGGCCGGCATCTCGCTCGACGTGACCGACCGCAAGCGCGCCGACGAGCAGCGGGCGCTCCTCGCCGCCGAGATGAAGCACCGGGTCAAGAACTCGATCGCGACGGTGCAGTCGATCGCCCACCAGACGCTGCGCAACGCCGCCTCGATCCAGGACGCGCAGAAGATCCTCGACGCCCGCCTCAACTCGCTGGCGAACGCCCACGACATCCTCACCTCCGAGAGCGATGTCGGCGCGACTTTGGCCGAGGCGGTCGAGACGGCGCTGAGCCCGTTCCGGGTCAGCCCGCGCGGCCGCATCCGCGTCGGCGGGCCGGAGGTGCGCCTGTCGCCGCGCCTGACGCTGGCCGTGGTGATGGCGCTCCACGAACTCGCCACCAACGCCTCGAAATACGGTGGCCTCTCCAACGACACCGGCAAGGTGATTCTCAACTGGGAGGTCGAGGGCCAGCGCCCCGGCGCCCGGCCGACGAAGGATTGCGCCGACGGTCCAGGCGCGTCGCCCGCCCTCCTGCGCTTGCACTGGGAGGAACTCGACGGGCCGCCGGTGGAGAAGCCGAGCCGCGTCGGCTTCGGCACCCGCATGATCGAGCGCGTGCTCGCCGCCGAGTTCGGCGGCCGCGCCGCCATCGACTACCGCCCCCGCGGCCTCGTCTTCACCGTCGAGGCGCCGCTGCCGGATTGACGCCTCTCCCCCGTCATTCCGGGGCGCCGTAGGCGAACCTGGAATCCACGGCTGGCCGCGACGCCTGCCATAGCCGCGCATCACGGGTAGATTCCGGGTTCCGCTTCGCGGCCCCGGAATGACGGGCGTGAAGCGTGGCAGAAGCAATCCTACGCCTGACAGCTCACCGAATCGTTCCATCGGCCGCGATCCCGTTTCGAACCGCTCCATGGTAAGGACGGACGAGCCGGGCGCCACCTCTGCGGGCGTCTCGCGAAACGAACGAGGCTTGATCCGCCATGCCGGAGCTTCATCCCGAGGTCGCCGCGGTCACCGAACGGGTGATCGCCCGCTCCCGCGACAGCCGCCGCGCCTATCTGGACCTGATCGAGCGCGAGCGCGAGGCCGGCGTCCACCGCCCCAGGCTCGCCTGCGGCAACCTCGCCCACGGCTTCGCGGCCTCGGGCGAGGACAAGTCGGCGATCATCGCGGGGCGTGCCATGAATATCGGCATCGTCACCGCCTACAACGACATGCTCTCGGCGCATCAGCCCTACGGACGCTACCCCGAGCAGATCAAGCTTTTCGCCCGCGAAGTGGGGGCCACCGCGCAGGTCGCCGGCGGCACGCCCGCCATGTGCGACGGCGTCACCCAAGGCCAGCGCGGCATGGAACTGTCGCTGTTCTCCCGCGACACCATCGCGCTCTCGACCGCGGTCGCCTTGAGCCACGGCATGTTCGAGGGCGCGGCGCTCCTGGGCATCTGCGACAAGATCGTGCCGGGGCTCATCATCGGGGCGCTGCGCTTCGGCCACCTGCCGATGATCCTGATCCCGGCTGGGCCGATGCCCTCGGGGCTCGCCAACAAGGAGAAGCAGCGCATTCGCCAGCTCTTCGCCGAGGGCAAGGTCGGGCGCAAGGAACTGCTGGAATCCGAGTCCGCCTCCTATCACGGCGCCGGCACCTGCACCTTCTACGGCACGGCCAACTCCAACCAGATGATGATGGACGTGATGGGCCTGCACATGCCCGGCGCCTCCTTCATCAATCCCGGCACGCGCCTGCGCCAGGCAGTGACCCGCGCGGCGATCCACCGGCTCACCGAGATCGGCCCGAACGGCAACGATTACCGCCCGCTCGGGCGCTGCATCGACGAGAAGGCGATCGTCAACGCCATCGTCGGGCTCCTCGCCACCGGCGGCTCGACCAACCACGCGATCCACATCCCGGCCATGGCGCGGGCTGCCGGCATCGTCGTCGATTGGGAGGATTTCGACCGGCTGTCGGGCGTCGTGCCGCTGACCGCCCGGGTCTACCCGAACGGCGCGGGCGACGTGAACCACTTCCACGCGGCCGGCGGCATGTCCTACGTCATCGCCTCGCTGATCGATGCCGGCCTCCTGCACGACGACATCCTGACGGTGGCCGGCACGCGCCTGCGCGACCACGCCCGCGACCCCAAGCTCACCGGCGAGGACGACGCGCTGACCTTCGAGGACGCGCCCGCCGAGCCGCTCGACGACACGATGCTGCGCCCGCCCGCCCATCCGTTCCAGCCCGACGGCGGGATGCGGCTGGTGAAGGGGAATCTCGGACGGGCCACCTTCAAGACCAGCGCGGTCGAGCCGCAGCGGCGCACCATCGAAGCCCCGGCCCGCGTCTTCTCCGATCAGGACGACGTCATCGCCGCCTTCAAGGCGGGCGAGCTGGAGCGCGACGTGATCGTGGTCGTGCGCTTCCAGGGCCCGCGGGCCAACGGCATGCCGGAACTGCACAAGCTGACCCCGCCGCTCGGCGTGCTGCAGGACCGCGGCCACAAGGTCGCCCTCGTCACCGACGGGCGGATGTCGGGCGCCTCCGGCAAGGTGCCGGCGGCGATCCATCTGAGCCCCGAGGCGGTCGGCGGCGGCCCCATCGGCCGCATCCGCGACGGCGACGTCATCCGCCTCTCGGCGGAAGACGGCGTGCTGGAGGTGCTGGTCGATCCGGCCGAGTGGGAGGCCCGCGAGGACGCCGTGCGGCCGCCGGACGGCCTCGGCACCGGCCGCGAACTCTTCGCCTTCATGCGCCACGGCGCCGACGACGCCGAGCGCGGCGGCTCGGCGATGCTGGCCGCGGCGGGCCTTTGACGAAACCGGGAGAGACCGACATGAGCACCATCGACGCGCTGATGCGCTCCGTCCCCGTCATCCCCGTCCTCGTCGTCGAGGACGCGGCCGACGCCGTGCCGATGGCCGAGGCCCTGGTCGCGGGCGGGCTGACCGCGCTGGAGGTCACGCTCCGCACGCCCGCGGCTTTGGACGTGATCCGGGCGATGTCCTCGGTCGAGGGCGCCGTCGTCGGCGCCGGCACCGTGCTGAACGCCCGCGACCTCGACGCTGCCGTCAGTGCGGGCGCGAAGTTCATCGTCAGCCCCGGCCTCACCGCGCCGCTCACGGAAGCCGCGCTGGCCTCCGGCGTGCCCTACCTGCCGGGCGTGGCGACCTCGGCCGACATCATGCGCGGCCTCGACCACGGGCTCGACCGCTTCAAGTTCTTCCCGGCGGAAGCCGCGGGCGGGCTCAAGGCGCTGAAGGCGCTCGCCGCCCCGTTCCATCGGGTCCGCTTCTGCCCCACCGGCGGCATCACCGAGGCCACCGCCCCGGACTGGCTCGCCCACCCCTCCGTGCTCTGCGTCGGCGGAAGCTGGGTCGTGCCCGCGGGCAAGCCCGACCCGGGCGCGATCCGGCGGCTGGCGGAGGCCGCGGGACAACTTCGGAAGGCTTGAGACGAAGCGGGGCTCTGCCCCGCGCCCCGCCGAAGGGATGATCCCTTCGGAATCCCGGGATTACACCGCCTTCAGCGGGCCTTCGAGGACGCCGAGCACGCGGGCGAGGTCGTGGCCGCGCTTCATCACGAGGCCGCTCGCCGCGATCACCGCGTAGGCGCCCTGGCGGCGGGCGAGCTTCGGGTCCTTCTCGACGCGGTAGAGCGGCATCTCGGAGGCGCGGCGGTAGATCGAGAACACCGCTTTGTCGCGGCGGAAATCCAGCGCGTAGTCGCGCCACTCACCCTCGGCGACGCGGCGTCCGTAGAGGTTGAACAGGATCCGCAACTCGTCGCGCTGGAAGGCGACCTGCGGCGTGGCGTTCGATGGAAATGGGATTACCTGCGAATCCCGCGGCTCGGCGCTTGGCCCCTCGCTCATCGTCGCTCCCAGAGCATCGGTCTGACAAGGTGGGCACCGGCTTGTCAGACCGATGCGGCACGAAAATCGAGAGCATCGGCCCGGACGGGGCCGCCGGTTGGTCTCCCAAGGAATGATGGGCCGCCCGGTCGGTGCCGACAAGGTGCTTCGCCGGCCATGCAGGGCCGAACCGCGTCCTTCGCTCCGGCGCAACCAACATGACATCATCGTGTGCGCCGCCGCACCGTCGGATGCTGCGGCCACGGTCTTGCCGCGATCTCGCCTTGCCAAGGTCACCGCGACACGATCATGTGTGACCTGAAACCTCGTCGGCGCGTCCCCGGGGTGACGCCTGAAACCCGAGCTCCCCAGCCCTCGGGCGTCATTCCGGTCCCGGCTCGCCCGCACCCGGAGGTTTCGAGACCCAAGGACTTCAGGCGGCCTCTTCGGAGCGCCGCCCTTTTTTCGTCCCGAGCCCGGCCGTTGCCATTGATCCGCAACGGCGCCAGAAGCCGGACGATGCCCGATCCCTGCGAGAAAAACGGACCGCCCGTCTTCGACGCCGCCTTCCGGGCGCGGCTCGGCGACCTGTTCGCGTGGCGCCGCGACGTGCGCCGCTTCCGCGCCGACCCGGTGGACGAGAGCGCCCTGCGCACCTGCCTCGCGCTCGCGGCGCTCGCGCCCTCCGTGGGCAACAGCCAGCCCTGGCGCTTCGTGCGCGTCGCCGATCCCGCCCGCCGCGCTGCCGTGACGGCGGATTTCGAGCGCTGCAACGGGGCGGCCCGCGACGGCTACGCCGACGAGCGCCGCGCGCTCTATGCCAGCCTGAAGCTCGCCGGGCTCAAGGAAGCGCCCATCCACCTCGCGGTGTTCTGCGACGGCGCGACGGAGGCCGGCCACGGCCTGGGGCGCGCCACCATGCCGGAGATGCTGCGCTACTCGGCGGTCGCCGCCGTCCACGCGTTCTGGCTCGCCGCCCGCGCCCACGGGCTCGGCGTCGGCTGGGTCTCGATCCTCGAGCCCGCCCGCGTCACCCGCCTCTTGGACGTGCCGGAGGCCTGGGACCTCGTCGCCTATCTCTGCGTCGGCCATCCGCAGGAGGAGCACGCCGACCCGGAACTCGTCCGCCACGGCTGGCAGGCCCGCACCTCCGAGGCCGCGCGCCTCCACGAGCGCTGAGCGGGCGTTCCTTACTCCGACACTTAAAATGCGCGCGATCCCGCGAGCCGAGGATTCGGCGTGACTTCAGTCGGCGGTGCACGGCGACCCGAAACGCGTCCGCATAAAGCAATGCGGCAAGCCGGAACGGTCCAAGCTCTTCCGAGTTACGCTCAAGCTCGGAAAGGCGGTCTTCGATGTTCGGATCAGTCAAGTACAGGGCGGCCCTGGCGGGTGCGCTCGCGGCGGGGCTGTGCCTTGTCGGCTCTGCGCAGGCCCGTGAGGTCGTGCCCTTCGCCGAAGGGATGGGCCGCGGCAGCATCGTGGTGCGCACGTCCGAGCGCCGGCTTTACCTCGTCAACGGCGACGGCACGGCGATCCGCTACGCGGTCGCGGTCGGCAAGCCGGGCAAGCAGTGGAGCGGCGCCACCGAGATCGACGGCAAGTATTACCAGCCCGACTGGTCGCCGCCCCGCGAGGTGAAGCGCGACAAGCCCTGGCTGCCCAACCTCATCCGCGGCGGCTCGCCGGGCAACCCGATGGGCGTGGCGGCGATGACCCTGCGCGGCGGCGAATACGCCATCCACGGCACCAACCGCCCGAGTTCGATCGGCACCTTCGCGTCCTACGGCTGCATCCGCATGTACAACCACGACATCGCCGACCTGATCGAGCGCGTGTCGGTGGGGACGCAGGTCTACGTGGTGCGGTGAGAAGAGGACACGCTCCCGGTCGCTTGACGACCGGGAGCGTTGAAAAAATCAGACCGGACGCGGCAGCTTGCAGCTGTCGAGGGCGTTGAGCGCCTTGGCGGTCGCGGTGTCGTTGAAGTAGCCGGTGGCGCGGTAGGAGGCGACCTCGTCCTTATCCAGCGAAGCCAGCGTGCGGTCAGCGTAGCAGCCGCAAGGCGCGCTCAGCGTCGATTGCTCGACCTTCTGCAGGCGGGACTGGACGATCGCGCAGGCGTTGCGCACGCGGCCGGTCAGGTTGGACTTCGAGGCGGTCTTGAGCGTCGGATCGGGCGTGTAGCCTTCGAGCGCGGCGTACTGGCCGGGGCGGCCCGCGGTGTTGCAGGCGGCGAGCAGCGAAACGAGGCCGGCCGCGAGCACGAGGCGGCCGGTGCGCGGGAGCGGTGAGCGCATGGAAGCGGGATCCGTCATGACGGGAAATCGTCGGGACCCTGTTTCCGGCCAAGCTTGGCCACGGCGCTAGCGCAGCAGGGTCACACCGACTCGGAATGCGCCGCGCGCCGCACGATTGTCGCGCGGGTGAGTCCGCCGGGCGACGCCCGCCCGGCGAAGGATGCCGTTCCATCGGCCTCGAAGGAGTCGCGGCGGTAGCCGTCCTCCGAACCTCGTCGCATCCGTTGGGATGCGACGAGAGGCAGATTACGCCGCGATGTCGGCGTCCGTGAAGAACTGGGCGATCTCGGCCTTGGCGTTGTCCACGCTATCCGAGCCGTGCACGGTGTTCTCGCCGACGGACTCGGCGAACTGCTTGCGGATCGTGCCCTCGGAAGCCTGGGCCGGGTTCGTGGCGCCCATGACTTCGCGGTACTTGGCCACCGCGTTGTCGCCCTCGAGCACCTGCACCACGACCGGGCCCGAGGTCATGAACTCGACGAGCTCGCCGAAGAACGGGCGCTCCTTGTGGATCTCGTAGAACTTTTCCGCCTGCTCGCGGCTCATGCGGATGCGGCGCTGGCCGACGATGCGCAGGCCCGCGGCCTCGATCACGGCGTTGACCGCGCCGGTGAGGTTGCGGCGGGTGGCGTCGGGCTTGAGGATCGAGAAGGTGCGCTCGGTGGCCATGGGGTTCGTCCGGTGCTGAGGAGAGGGGATCGCGCGACGCGCGGGGCAGCCGGCGCGGGCGGCTTATAGCGGCGGGTTCGGCTGGCCTCAACCGAAGCGGCCCGAAGTGCCCGGACGAGCGCTCGAAACGCCCGATGGCGGGGAAAGCGGAGCCGTTTCCGGCTTCGCCATGGCTTCTGCGCAACACTGCCGAAAATTCGCCTGAATGCGGGGGCCTTCTGCCGGGCGAACGTTCCTCCCGTCCCTCTCGGCGGGACTGCCGATCTCCGTAAAGCCCCCGCCCCGTCACGGGGCACAGCCTCAGGAGCCTGCCATGCGTCTTTCCACCGGTCTTGCTGCCTCCGCCCTCACGGCCCTCCTGGCATCGACCGCCGCCGAGGCGGCCCCCAAGGATCTGTCCGGCACGTGGCTGACGGGCGACGGGCGCGCCAAGGTGCGGATCGACCGCTGCGGTCCGTCCGGCTCCAACGCCTGCGGCAAGGTGGTGTGGCTCAAGTCGCCGACGGACGACGCCGGCGCGCCGCGCGCCGACGCCAAGAACCCCGACCCGAAGAAGCGCGCCCGCCCGATCATCGGCCTGACGCTGCTCGACAACCTCAAGCCCGACGACGCGTCGTTCGCGGGCGAGATCTACAATGCCGACGAGGGCAAGATCTATCAGGTCAGCCTGGAGCGCGAGAGCGAGGCCGAGCTGAGCGTGCAGGGCTGCCTGCTCAAGGTGCTGTGCGGCTCGCAGACCTGGACCCGCGTGCCGGACGTGAACCAGCAGGCGGCGATCCAGCCGGAAGCCCCGAAGACCGCGCCGAAGCCGGCGGCCAAGCCCGCCGCCGCGAAGGCCGCCGAGTAGGGCCAGCTGCCGTAAAAAGCCCTCCGCCGTCATTCCGGGGCCGCGTAGCGGAACCCGGAATCCACGACTGGCCGCGACGCTGTGTAAAGCCGCGCATCACGGATGGATTCCGGGTTCGCTTCGCGCCCCGGAATGACGGCGATGGTGGTGAAGGGGCGGTGGGTCTTGAGGCGGCCTCGAGGCCGCCCGGCTCGAAACGAAAGCGGGCGCATCGTCGCCGATGCGCCCTTCAAGTCGGTTGCCTAACCTGATGGGGGTCAAGGCACCGCCTACCTACAGCAGAGCTTGACCGCGGCAAGGGGACGCGCTGCCGGTCGGCATCCCCTCCCACGCGATTTTGACCGATCTCCCCGACTTTCGCGAAACCGCTTCGTCGGCTGTCATCGTCCTGTCGGACGATGCGGTCTTACGTCTCCCCCGTGGCGCATCTGCAACCGTCCCCCGTCGAATGATGCGGAGGAGGCACGCCGCGGATTACGGCGGCGGGAGCATCTGATAGCTCGCCTGTGAAGCTTGCAGGGGAGGCTGCGGGGTGGGGACGAAGCGCGCGCTTGCATGCGGCACAGCCTGCCTCGCCGCCCTGTTCGGGCTCGGCGCGCGGGCCGCCGACCTCACCGTGGCGCCGGGCTTCATCGATTGGTCCGGCCCCTATCTCGGACTGCAAGGCAGCGCGGGGGCCTCCTTCGGCAATTACGATTTCGGCCCGACCACGGTCGGCGCGCGGCGACTGCCGGCCTTCGCCACGGGCGACGCCACCGGCAGCCGCGATCTCGGCGCCGACGCCACCACCGTGGCCGCGGGGGGCTTCGCCGGCTGGAACTGGCAGAGCGGCGCCTTCGTCTACGGCGTCGAGGCCGACCTCGTCGGCTCGAACCTCAAGCGGGGCGTGCGCTCGGATGCGCCGGGCTTCGGCTACGAGGGGCTGGACGCGCCCTTCGCCCTGATCCGCGAGAAGACCGACCTGTTCGGGGCCCTGCGCGGGCGCCTCGGCTACGCCTTCGGCAACAACCTGATCTACGCCACCGCCGGCCTGACCGGCGCCAACGGAAGGGTGCTCGCGACCTATCCCGACCTCACAGGCGGCCCGGTCGCGACGGCCTCGCGCGACGTGACCTATATCGGCTTCACGCTCGGGGCCGGCGTGCAGTTCGCGGTCCACCCGCATTGGTCGCTCGGGCTCGATTACCGCTATAGCGACCTCGGCGAGAGCCGCCGCTTCGATCTCGGCGTGCTGCCGGGGCCCGACGGCGGGCCGGTAACGACCCGCACCGCCTTCGTCTCCAACAAGATGATGGCCCGGCTGACGTGGCACCCGCAGGCGCTGGCGCTCCAGCCGGACGACGCGGAGGCGCCGCGGGACACCCGCTTCTCGCTGCACGGCCAGACCACCTTCGTGAACCAGGCCGTGGGGGGGTTTCGCGCGCCCTATCGCGGGCCGCAGAGCCTCGTGCCGGATCAGGCGCAGGCCACCACGACGGCGACCCTGTTCCTCGGCCTCAAGCTCGCGGAGGGGACCGAGCTCTACTACAACCCGGAATTCAGCCAGGGCTTCGGCCTGTCGCGCACGCTGGGCGTGGCCGGCTTCGTCAACGGCGAGGCGCAGAAGGCCGGCGCCCCGTTCCCGAAGCTGCGCTCGAACCGCTACTTCGTGCGCCAGACCTTCGGGCTCGGCGGCGAAACGGAAGAAGTGCCGGACGGGCCGAACTCGATCGCGGGCACCCGCGATGTCGAGCGCATCACCGTCATCGCCGGCAAGTTCGCGCTCGGCGACTTCTTCGACGGCAACATCTACGCCCACGATCCGCGCATCGACTTCATGAACTGGGGCCTGTGGGCCTCGGCCGCCTGGGACTTCCCGGCCAACCTCCCCGGATTCACGCAAGGGCTGATGGTCGAGTACAACCGGGCCGAGTTCGCGGTGCGGGCGGCCTATACCCAAGTGCCGAAGCAACCCTCCTCCGACGTGCTCGACCCGCGTGTCTTCGAGCGGGCCGGCACCAACATCGAGTTCGAGGGGCGCTACGCGCTCCCCATCATCGACCAGCCGGGCAAGCTGAGGCTCGGCTTCTTCTCCAACGTCGGCAACACCGCCGACTTCCGGCAGGTCGTGGCGCTGACCCAGGGCGGCAGCTTCGCCGACATCAACGAGGCGGTCGCCGCCAACCGCGCGCCGCGGCGCAAGAGCGGGGTCTACGTCAACCTCGAACAGGCGCTCACCCCCGATCTCGGCCTGTTCGCCCGCGCCAGCGCCAACGACGGGCGCTCCGAGAGCCTGTCCTTCACCGATGTCGACGGCGCGGTCTCCGGCGGCCTCTCGCTGAAGGGCGCAGCCTGGGGCCGCCCGCAGGACACGGTGGGCCTGGGGGCTTCGATGAATACGATCTCCCGCGCGCATCAGGCCTATTTCGCCAATGGCGGCCTCGGCCTGCTGATCGGCGACGGGCGCCTCAACTACAGCCCGGAGCGGGCCGTCGAGGTCTATTACGCGATGAACCTGACCAGGGGCGTCACCGTGTCACTGAACTACCAGCACGTCGAGAACCCGGCCTACAACCGCGACCGCGGCCCGGCGGATTTCTTCGGGACGCGGCTGCACACGGATTTCTGACGGGGCGCGCCTACCGTTTCCGGCTGCTCGCCTCGGTCGCCCGCGCACCCCCTCGCCCCGCTGTGCGGGGAGAGGGCTTCGGCGACCTTGTCGTCGCCGAAGCGAGGCGGCAGCCGAGGTGTGAGGGGGCTTGTCCGAAGGAGCCTCTTCCGTCGAAGCCCCCTCACCGCCGCTCCGGCCTCGCCTCCGCTTCCTGCACGGACGACGAGGTCCATGCAGGCCTCTCCCCGCGTGCGGGGAGAGGGGAATGCAGCGGCGCTCGAAGCGATCGACTCAGCCGCCCGCCCGCATCTCGCAGCCAAATTCGGCGGCAGCCTCCTCCAGCCAGGACCACAGGCTGCCGGCGAAACTCCGGGCGACGGCGATCTCGTAGGTCGGGCCATCGTCGCGCTGCCAGAGCTGCACCCCGATATGCGCCACCGAAGTCACCGCCGTGCGGCCGGGGCCGAAGCGGCGGGGATGCAGATCGACCGAGACGCCCTTCTCCAGCACGCGGCGGGCGTCCGGGCCGGAGAGCCGCAGCACCGCCCGTCCGTCGCTCTGGTCGGCGACCGCGGCGAGGGCGGTCACCGCCGCGCCGAGCCCGTCGAGATCGCCGCGGGCGGGGGCGAGCGCCAGCCACTGGCCGGGGCCGGACCAGATCAGGCCGGTCTCGCCGGAGAACAGCGCCGCGCCGGGCTCGGGCAGGGACAGACTGAGCCGGTCCCGGATCGCCGCGGCGAGCCGGTCCTCGGCGCCGTCCACCGCGGTGACGCTCATGAGCGCGAGCCCCTCGCGGGGGGTGACGGTCACGCCGGCCGGGCCCTCGCGCCGGCCGTGGCGGCCGGCCTGCGCATAGAGATCCCAGGCCCCGCGGGGCCGCCAGAGGGTCGCGTGCTCAGCCATGCATCCTCTCCCCCGCCGGGTCCACGAAGGCGGCGGCGCCGATTTCCACCTCGACATCGCCGCCGCGCACCGGATCGTAGGCGCGCACCCGCTCGCCGTGGCGCTCGTGGCCGCGGCGGATCAGGCCGAGGCCGATCCAGTGCTTCAGGCTCGGCGAGTAGGCCACCGAGGTCATGGTGCCCTCGTCCGCCGCCAAGCTCGGCTCGGCGCCAACGGCCAAAAAATGGGCGCCGGCCCGCAGGCGCTGGCTCGGATCGACCGGGCGGAAGCCCACGAGGATCGGGCGGTCCGGGTCGGTCAGCGCCGGGCGCTCCTTCATCAGGCGGCCGACATAGTCCTTCTTCTTGGCGAGCATCCCCCCGAGCGCGAGGTCGCGGGCGGTGGTCTGGCCGTTGATCTCGGCACCCGCCGCGTGGCCCTTCTCGATGCGCATCACCGAGAGCGCCTCGGCGCCGTAGGGGCAGATGCCGTAGGGCAGCCCCGCCTGCAGGATCGCCCGCCACGCCGCGTCGCCGTAGCCCGCCGGCACCGCGATCTCGTAGGCGAGTTCGCCCGAGAACGAGATGCGGAAGAGGCGGGCCGGGATGCCGCCGCCGACGGTGATCTCGGCCGCCCCCAGGAAGGGAAACGCCTCGTTCGAGAGGTCGAAGCCCGGATCGACGATGCGCCTCAGCACGTCGCGGGCGCGGGGGCCGGCCACGGCGTATTGCGCCCATTGCTCGCTCACCGAGACCATCTGCACGTCGAGGGCCGGCCAGAGCCACTGGCGGCAGAATTCGAGGTGCTGCATCACCCGCGCGGCGTTGGCCGTCGAGGCCGTCATGACGAAGTGGCTGTCCGCCAGCCGCGAGACGGTGCCGTCGTCCAGCACGAACCCGTCCTCGCGCAGGAGCAGGGCGTAGCGCGAGCGGCCCACCTTCAGGGTGCCGAACGGGTTGGCGCAGACCCGCTCGATGAAGGCGAGCGCGTCGCGGCCCTGGATGTCGATCTTGCCGAAGGTGCTGACGTCGCAGAGACCCACCTTGCCGCGCACGGTCTCGACCTCGCGCACCACGGTCTGGAGCCAATCGGTCTCGCCGGCCCGCGGGAAATAGGCCGGGCGCAGCCACAGGCCGGTCTCGAGGAATTGCGCGTTGTTCTCCAGGCACCATGCGTGGGACGGCACGTGGCGGGTGGCGCGGAACTCCTTGCCGCGGTGATGGCCGGCGAAGGCCCCGATGGCGACGGGGGTGAAGGGCGGGCGGAACACCGTGGTGCCGACCGCCGGGATTTTTTGGCCGGTCAGCTCGGCCATGATCGACAGGCCGGCGAGGTTCGAGGTCTTGCCCTGGTCGGTCGCCATGCCGAGGGTGGTGTAGCGCTTCAGCAGCTCGACCGCGCGGAAGCCCTCGCGGTGGGCGAGTTCCACGTCGGAAGCCGCCACGTCGTTCTGGAAGTCGACGAAGGCTTTTCCTTTGGGCTTGGCGACGCGCCAGAGCGGGGTGTGGGCGGTGGATTCCGGGTCGGTGCGCGGCGTGGCCGTCGCCGTCGCCCGGAAATCGCATGATTCCGCCGCCTCGGCGCCGAGGCGGGCGCCGCTTTCGAGCGCATCGGAGAGCGTCAGCCGGCCCGAGGCCGCGCCGGCCGCGACCATGCCGGTGGGCAGCTGGCCCGGCACGAAGCCGTGGATCGCCTCGTCCCAGACCGGGCGGCGCGACAGGTGCGAGTCGAGATGCACCACCGGGTTCCAGCCGTTGGCCATGGCGAGGGTATCACAGGCGATCCTCAGCGTGCTGCCGTAGGAATCGCGCACGTCGATTCCCGAAAGGGCGAGATGGCCCCGCGTGCCGATCACCTGCCCGCCGGCCACCACCTGGGCGCCCGCGGCCTCGGCCATGCGGCGCAGAGGCACCGGCACGTCCAAGCGGGAATCGACCACCGCCGCGACGCGGCCACCGGCGGCGGCGATGTCGGCCACCGTACGCCAGCCGTCGTCGCTCGACGTGAAGACGGCTGGCGCCTCGCCCGGCAGCACGCCGTAGCGGTTGAGATAGGTCCGCACCGCGCCGGCCAGCATCACGCCGGGCCGGTCGTTGCCGCCGAACACGTGCGGGCGCTCGATGGCGCCAGCGGCGAGCACGGCGCGCTTGGCCACGATCCGCCACAGCCGCTGGCGCGGCGCGTGGGGGGCCGGGACGGCAACGTGATCGGAGACCCGCTCGACCGCGCCGTAGGCGCCGTGATCGTAGACGCCGAACAGGGTGGTGCGGGACAGGAGCCGCACCTCGGGCAGGTTTTTCAATTCGGCGACAGCCTGTTCGACCCATTCGGGGCCGCTCACGCCGTCGATCTCGCGGCGCTCGGCCAGGAGCCGGCCGCCGAGGCAAAAGTCTTCGTCCACGAGGATGACGCGGGCGCCGGAGCGGCCGGCAGTGAGCGCCGCCGACAGGCCGGCGGGGCCGCCGCCGATGACGAGGACGTCGCAATGGGCGTGGGCGTGCTCGTAGGTGTCGGGATCGGGCGCGTCGGCGGCCCGGCCGAGGCCCGCCGCGCGGCGGATCATCGGCTCGTAGAGTTTCTCCCACAGGGAAGCCGGCCACATGAAGGTCTTGTAGTAGAAGCCCGCGGCGAAGATCGGCGAGAGCAGCGCGTTGACCGAGAGCGCATCCATGCTGAGCGACGGCCAGCGGTTCTGGCTCGTCGCCTCCAGGCCCTCGTAGAGCTCGGCCATGGTGGCGCGGGTGTTGGGTTCGCGCCGGCTTCCTGAGCGCAGCTCGACCAGGGCGTTGGGCTCCTCGGAGCCCGCCGAAAGGATGCCGCGGGGCCGATGATACTTGAACGAGCGCCCGACCAGCCGCACGCCGTTGACGAGCAGCGCCGAGGCGAGCGTGTCGCCGTGATAGCCGGTCAGCGTCCGCCCATCGAAGGTGAAGTCGCGGGCGCGGCGGCGGTCGATCAGGCCGCCGGTAGCGGTGCGGAATTTTTGGGACGGCCCCACCTCCCGGACGGGCGACGGGAAGTCCGGCGTGCGATCAAGCATGGGAGGCGCTCCCGGCGGGCGTGACGGCGCGGGCCTTGGCGATGTCGCGGGCGGGCGCGACCTCGCCGATGGCGTGGGTGCGGGTGTCGCGGGTCACGACGAGCCAGGCGCGGCAGCCGGCGCCGTGATACCAGAGCTCGCGGATCTCCCCGGCGCGGTTGTCGCGCAGATACACATAGTCGTGCATGGCCTCTGCCGAGGCCTCCATCCCGTCCGGGCGCACGGGCGCGGCGTCGCCGAGATAGCTGAACTCGCCGTTGTCGCGTTCGCCGCAATAGGGGCATCGGATGCGCATGGCTCTTCGTCCGTCCTCGTTGGCGTTGCCGGGATCGATCCCACCCTCGCCCTCATCCTGAGGTGCTCAGCCTTCGGCTGAGCCTCGAAGGAGGGCTCCAGGGATCGCAGTGCCTTCCGGAGCCCTCCTTCGAGGGCGACGCTTTCGCGCCGCCACCTCAGGATGAGGGGGTTTGGATGGGAGGCAAAAAATCAGTGCAGGTTGGGCTGGGCGCCCATGCCCTTCTCGTCGATGACGTGGCCGGTCGCGAAGCGGTCGAGGCGGAAGGCGGCGCTGTCGGGGTGGGGCTCGTCGCGGGCGATGGTGTGGGCGAAGCAGAAGCCCGCCGCCGGCGTCGCCTTGAAGCCGCCGTAGCACCAGCCGGCGTTGAGATAGAGGCCGCCGATGTCGGTGCGGTCGATGATGGGCGAGCCGTCCATCGACATGTCCATGATGCCGCCCCAGTGGCGCAGGAGCCGCAGGCGGCCGAGGCCCGGCCACAGCGCCATGCCGCCCTCCATCACGTCCTCGATGGTGTGCAGGTTGCCGCGGCTCGCATACGAGTTGTAGCCGTCGATGTCGCCGCCGAAGACGAGGCCGCCCTTGTCCGACTGGCTGACGTAGAAATGGCCGGCCCCGAAGGTCATCACGCAGTCGATCAACGGCTTCACGCCCTCGCTGACGAAGGCCTGGAGCACGTGGCTCTCGATCGGCAGCCGCATGTCGACCATCGACGCCAGCAGCGAGGACGAGCCGGCGACGGAGAGGCCGACCTTCTTGGCGCCGATGAAGCCGCGGCTGGTCTCGACGCCGGTGACGCGCCCGTTCTCGCGGCGGATGCCGGTCACCGCGCAGTTCTGGACGATGTCGACGCCGCGGTCGCTCGCCGCGCGGGCATAGCCCCAGGCGACCGCATCGTGGCGCACGGTGCCGCCGCGGCGCTGGAGCAGGCCGCCCTTCACGGGAAAGCGGGCGTTGTCGAAATCGATGAACTGGACCATCGCCCGCACGCCCTCGCGGTCGAGCAGTTCGGAATCGATGCCGGCCATCCGCATGGCGTTGCCGCGCCGGGCGTAAGAATCGCGCTGGGCGTCGGTATGGTAGAGGTTCAACACGCCGCGCTGGCTGACCATGGCGTTGTAGTTGATGTCCTGCTCCAGGCCCTCCCAGAGCTTCATCGATTGCTCGTAGAACGGGATGTTGCCCGGCAAGCCGTAGTTCGAGCGCACGATGGTGGTGTTGCGGCCGACGTTCCCTGAGCCGATGTGGCTCTTCTCCAGCACGGCGACGTTGGTGAGGCCGTGCTCCTTGGCGAGGTAATAGGCGGTGGCCAGCCCGTGCCCGCCGCCGCCGACGATGATCACGTCGTATTCGGCCTTCGGCGCCGCGTCGCGCCATTGCGGCGTCCAGTCCCGCTGGCCGCGGAGCGCCTGCCCGAGGACGCTGAAGAGGGAATAGCGCATCGCGTTCGTCCACTCGGATCGCCGGTCGCAACGGGGTGATCCCATCCAATCCCCTCATCCTGAGGTGCTGAGCGTCAGCTCAGCCTCGAAGGAGGGCTCCAGGGATCGCGAGCGAACTGGAGCCCTCCTTCGAGGCCGCTTACGCGGCACCTCAGGATGAGGGGGGGGTGGGATCGAGGAAACCCACCGCCCCTCGGCACGAAGCGATCAATACGCTCTCTTAGACATCACTCCCTTGCAAATCACGACGCCTTTCCGGCAGATCGCGGCAGAATGTGCCCCGCTCTCCTTCCCGACCCCGAACCGACGGTCGTCGGCTTCGTGCTGGTGCCGGACTTCGCGCTGATGACCTATGCGGCGGCGGTCGAGCCGCTGCGGGCCGCCAACGCCCTGTCGGGGCGCATCCTGTATCGCTGGTGGCACGCGGCCCCCACTGACGCGCCGGTCGCCGCCTCGAACGGCTTGAGCATCGCACCCGATGTCGCGGTCGGCGCCGAGCCGCCGGGGGCGGATTGGGTCATCGTCTGTGCGGGCGGCAACCCGTCGGACTTCGACGATTCCCACCTGTTCGCGTGGCTGCGCCGACTGGCGCTGCGGCCCGGCACGGTGATCGGCGGGCTCTCCGGCGGGCCCTACCTGCTGGCGCGGGCGGGCCTCCTCGACGGGCGGCGCTGCACGCTGCACTGGGAGCACATCCCGGCCTTCCGCGAGCGGTTTCCCCACGTCGAGGTGGTGCGCGCGCTCTACGAGGTCGGGGCCGACCGTATGACCTGCTCGGGCGGCATCGCCGCCCTCGACATGATGCTCGACCGGATCGGCCGCGACCACGGCCCCGGGCTGGCCGCAGGCGTCGCCGACTGGTTCCTGCACAACCAGATCCGGGAAGGACTCAGCCCGCAGCGGATGGCTTTGCGCCAGCGCTTCGACCTGCGCGACCCGCGGCTGCTGCGGGTGCTCGCCGCCATGGAGGAGAACCTGGAGGTTCCGCTGACCCGCGAGGCTTTGGCCGAGATTGCGCGGATCGGCGTGCGCCAGTTGGAGCGGCTGTTCCGCGAGCGGCTCGGGACGAGCCTGCACCGGCATTATCTGGGCCTGCGCCTCGATCAAGCGCACCGGCTCAGACGCGAGACCGCGATGCCGGCCGCCGAGATCGCGGCGGCGACGGGGTTTCTCAATTCCGAGGAGTTGGCGCGGGCCGAGCGAAGACGGCAGCGCGAGAGCCGAACAGCAACGGATGCGGTTTAGGCCTTACCCGCCCGCGCATCCCCTCGCCCCGCCGTGCGGGGAGAGGGCTCTGCCGACCTTGTCGTCGGCAGAGCGAGGCGGCAGCCGAAGGTGAGGGGGCGGTGCAGGAGGAGCCTCTTCCGGACCGGCCCCCTCACCTTCGCTACCGCTTGTCGCGCCGACGACAGGGTCGTCGCGACCCTCTCCCCGCGTGCGGGGAGAGGGGAAGCTACTCCTTCAAGGCCGATTATTCCGCCGCGTCGAGGCGCGGGTGCTCGATCTCGGCGCGCTCGCGCTTGACCAGTTCGGCCGTGAGGAACGCCACTTCCAGCGCCTGCTCCGCGTTGAGGCGCGGGTCGCAGTAGGTGTGGTAGCGGTCCTGCAGGTCGTCGGCCGTGAGCGCGCGAGCGCCGCCCGTGCACTCGGTCACGTCCTTGCCGGTCATCTCGAGGTGGATGCCGCCGGCGATGGTGCCTTCCGCGCGGTGGACGCCGAAGAAGCCCTCGATCTCCTGCATCACCCGCTCGAACGGACGCGTCTTGTAGCGGCCCGCCGCGATGGTGTTGCCGTGCATCGGATCGCACACCCACACCACCGAGCGGCCCTCGCGCTCGACCGCGCGGATCAGGGCCGGCAGGTGGTCGCCCACCTTGTCGGCGCCGAAGCGGCAGATCAGCGAAAGGCGACCGGCCTCGTTCTCCGTGTTGAGGAGATCGATCAGGCGGATCAGCCCCTCGGGCGTCGTGCTCGGTCCGCATTTGAGGCCGATCGGGTTCCGGATGCCGCGGGCGTATTCGACGTGGGCGTGGTCCGGCTGGCGGGTGCGGTCGCCGATCCAGAGCATGTGGCCGGACGTGGCGTACCAGTCGCCGCTCGTCGAATCGACGCGGGTCAGCGCCTCCTCGTAGCCGAGCAGCAAGGCCTCGTGGCTGGTGTAGAAGTCGGTGGTGCGCACCTCCTGGTGCGTCTCCGGGTTGATGCCGATGGCGCGCATGAAGTCGAGCGCGTCCGACATCCGCTCGGCCACGTCCCGGTAGCGCGAGGACTGGGGGCTGTCCTTGACGAAGCCCAGCATCCAGCGATGCGCGTTCTCGAGGTTGGCGTAGCCGCCGGTCGCGAAGGCGCGCAGAAGGTTCAGCGTCGCCGCCGACTGCCGGTACGCTTCCAACTGGCGCCGCGGATCGGGGATGCGGGCCTCCTCCGTGAAGGTGAGGCCGTTGATGATGTCGCCGCGGTAGCTCGGCAGCGCCACGCCCTCCAGCGTCTCGGTCGGCGAGGAGCGCGGCTTGGCGAACTGGCCGGCGATGCGGCCGACCTTCACCACGGGCGAGCCGCCGGCGAAGGTGAGCACCATCGCCATCTGCAGGAACACGCGGAAGAAGTCGCGGATGTTGTCGGCCGAATGCTCGTCGAAGCTCTCGGCGCAGTCGCCGCCCTGCAGCAGGAAGGCCTGACCCGTCGAGACGCGCGCCAAAGCCGCCTTCAGCTTGCGGGCCTCGCCGGCAAACACGAGCGGGGGAAAACTCGCGAGCTGGGTCTCCACCGCCTGGAGCGCGGACGCGTCCGGATAGGACGGCACCTGCTGGATCGGCAGGGTGCGCCAGGTCTTGGGGGTCCACCGCTCGGTCATGACACTCTCTCCGCTCACCTCGACAAGGTGAAGCGCGCGGGCCCTCCCGCCTCGCGCGAAGCGCGGCTTATAGAGTGGTTTTTCGGACGTGGCGAGTTGGTAGCGGGGCCTGCATCTTTCTTGAGATCCGGTTAGCGCTCGCCACGTTTCCAACCCGCGACCGTCATTCCGGGGCGCCGATAAGCGAACCCGGAATCCACGACCGGCCGCGACGGTGCGAAGGGCGTCGCATCACGGGTGGATTCCGGGTTCCGCTGCGCGGCCCCGGAATGACCGCGAGGAGGATTATCAGCTCAACGCCGGCTGGCCGTTCGAGGCCGAGAGGCCGCCGTCGACGGGGAGGTTCACGCCGGTGACGAAGTGGGCGTCCTCGCTCGCCAGGAAGGCGATGACGCCGGTGATGTCCTCGGGCTTCGCGCCCCGGCCCATCGGGATGCGCTCCTCGAACTTGGCGACGAGGTCGGGCTGGTCCTGCATGCCGGCGGTGAAGGGCGTGTAGACGAGCGACGGGTTCACTGCGTTCACCCGTACCCCGGCCTTCGCCTCGTCCAGCGCCACCGCGCGGGTGAAGTTCGTGACCGCGCCCTTGGCGGCGCAGTAGAAGCTGTGGTTCCAGTCGCCGCCGAGCCCCGAGACCGATGAGACGTTGACGATGCAGCCACGGCTCTCCCGCAGGTGCGGCAGGGCGAAGCGGGTCATGTAGAACACGCCGTAGAGGTCGGTCTCGACCACCACCGAGAAGTCTTTGAGGTCGCCCTCGTCGACCCGGCCGAGATGGTCCTTGCCGGCATTGTTCACCAGCACGTCGAGCCGCCCGAATTTTTGGATGGCCGACTCGATCGTCTCCTTGCACCGGTCGGCGTTCGAGAGGTCGGCGGCGTGGGTCAGAACCTCCTCGGCGCCGAGTCCGTCGGCCACCTTGCGCAGGCCCTCCTCGTTGAGGTCGGCCAGAACCAGTCGGGCGCCTTCTTCAGCGAAGCGGCGGGCGGTGGCCTCGCCGATGCCGGACGCCGCGCCCGTGACGAGCACGACCTTGTTAGAGAAGCGAGCCATGAGGGGGTCCTGCTGACGTTCGTCGGAGCCGGCTCAACCGCCTCTGACAAGGCGGGTTCCGGCCCTGCGACCGCGCGGCGCTACCCGTTCAGCGCCGTCCCGGTGAGCAGCCCGACGAGCTCGGCCTGCCGCGACACGCCGGTCTTCTGGAAGACGCGCTTGAGCACGGATCGGGCGGTGCTCGGGGTGATGCCGAGCTTGGCCGCCGCAGGGATCGGGGCGTCGCCCGCGGCGATCAGGGCGGCCAGGCGCGATTCCGCGGGCGTCAGGTCGAACAGGCCCTGCACCACGTCGGCGCTCGGCACGTCGCGGGCGACGACGGGGGTGGCGATCAGCACCGCGCGGGCGCGGGCGAACACGTCGTGGGCCGCGCCCCGCACCGGCACGAGATGGAGGATCACCGGCGGGCGCTCCCCGTGGGCGGGAATCGGGATCGAGCGCACCGGCAGCGGCCCGGCCTGCGCGGGCCCGCCGACCGCCTCGCGCAGGAGCCGGTCGGCGGCCGGATCGACGACGGCGAGGCGCGAGGGCTGGTCGCTCAGGGTATGGGGCATCAGCGCGGTCAGCCCGGCATTGGCCGCGAGCAGGCGGCCGCCGGAGCCGAGCACGGCCGCGGGCAGGCCGAGCAGTTCCAGGGTGCGGGTGGTGGTGGCGATCCGCTCCATCTCGAGGCGCGCCGAGAGCAGGGCCGCGCGGGCGAGGTGCGGGCGCAAGGTATCGAGGACCGCGAGCGTCTCCAGGCCGAAGGGCCCTTCGGCGTGCGGGCGCTCGCAATGGACGATGACGCTGTCGCCGCTCGGCACCATCACGGCGGTGGCCGTGCCCGAGCCGTAGCCGCGCGGGATCAGGAAGTCCCGATAGAGCGGATCGGTGTCGATCTCCTCCTGCGAGACCACGTCGAGATCCGAGAGGAAGCCCGGATGGCGCATCTCCAGGAGGCGCCGGGTGCGGATGTTGTCGGGGAAGCGCGCGGTATGGGCCAGCACCAGCGCGTCGAATTCGGGCGAGGTCGTTACCCAGTCGCGAAAGCGCGTGCCGGTCGAGACGATCATCACCGCCTGCGGCGCGCCCGCGAGGCTGGCGAGGTCGATCAGCACCGCCCGCCACAGCTCGGGCACCGCCGCCGCCTCGTAGATCCGTTCGATCAGGGCGAGCGAGGCCGCGGACGGCGCGGCGGGCTCGACCCTGAGGAACGGGGGCTGCGGGGCGTTCATGGCGGCGCGGCCCGACGCGGCGCGTTCAGTGAAAGAACGGTAGGGCGTGGGGCGCGAACAGGCCGAAGCTCGCCAGCGCCAGCCCGAGCACCCCAAGCAGGCCACCGGCGAAGGCGAGCGCGGCGATGCCGGTGATGACCTCGGCCGAGGCCAGCACGATGCCGATCTGGATCGCGGCCGAGGCCAGTTCGTAATGGTGATAGCGCTCCAGCGCGAGATCGCGCCGCCCCTCCGAGGCCTGCGCCTTGGCCGACAGCTCCTTGCGGCCCTCGCCCTTGGCCGGGTCGGATTCCCAGCGCGCCATGGTGGCGGCCCACTCGTCGCGCTTGGCCTTGATCGCGGCCGGGTCGGCGCCCGGCGGCAGCAGGGCGATCACCTCGTCGGCGGTCTTCAGCACGGTGCCGCGGATGGTGCGGGCCTGAAAATAGGCCCATTGGTTGGCCGCCTCGACATTGGCGCCGAGCGCCTCGGTCTGCGCGCTCTTGGCCAAAGTCTCGGCCCCGGCCAGGAACAGGGCCAGCACCGAGATCAGCAGCGCCACGCGCTTGTTGGAGGTCTCGACCGCTCCGTGCCCACCCGACATGCCGTTCCGTTCCTCGTTTCAGAGTTTGGATTCGCGAGCCCGGAGTCACAACCGATCTTGGGGCTGAGCGCAAACCAAAAACGCCGGCACCGCTGTTGCCGAGCGGAGGCCGCGCCCGAGATGCGCGAGAGACGGTCGCGGCCGCCCGCGTCCGGGAGCCGGTTCGATGCCGTGATGTGTCCCATCCTCTCCCTCATGCTGAGGTGCGGAGCGAAGCGGAGCCTCGAAGGAGGGCTCCAGGGATCGCGCGATACGCTGGAGACCTCCTTCGAGGCTGCTGCGCAGCACCTCAGGATGAGGGGGTTCGGATGGGATGAACCGGTGGAATAGGCTTTGAGGCCAGGGAGAAAAACATGCGGCTCCAAGTCCTCGGCTGCGGCGACGCCTTCGGCTCGGGCGGGCGTTTTCACACCTGCTTCCACGTGGAGGCGAAGGCCGGCGCGTTCCTGATCGATTGCGGCGCCTCTTCGCTCATCGCGATCCGCCGCTTCGGCGTCGATCCCAACGGCATCCGCGCGGTGTTCGTCACCCATCTCCACGGCGACCATTTCGGTGGCCTGCCCTGGCTGATCCTCGACGGGCAGCTCGTGAGCGCCCGCACCGATCCGCTGACCATCGTCGGCCCGCCCGGCATCCGCGAGCGGCTGCCCGCGGCGATGGAGGCGCTGTTTCCCGGCTCCTCCACTGCCGAACGGCGCTTTACCGTGGAGATTGAGGAGATCGACCCCGCGCATCCGGTCGCGCTGGGCAATGTCCGGGCCGAGGCCTTCACGATGCGTCATCCCTCCGGCGCGCCCGCGCAGGCGCTGCGGCTCACCGTGGACGGCAAGGTCGTGACCTATACCGGCGACACCGAGTGGGTGGAGGCGATCATTCCCGCGGGCCAAGGCGCCGACCTGATGATCGCCGAGGGCTACACCGTGGAGCGCCCGGTGAAGTTCCACCTCGACTGGGCGACGCTGCGGGCGCGCCTGCCGGAGATCGCCCCGAAGCGGCTGATGCTGACCCACATGAGCCCGGAGATGATCGCCCGCGAGCCCGACGGCTACATCGCGGCGGAGGACGGGCTGGTGGTGGTGTTCTGAGGCTCCGGCGGGAAGGTCAGCGGGTAGCGCACCACCCCGCGGTGATAGGGAAACCGCGCCCGCTGGAGCGGGTCCGGCCCGGTGAAGATCAGGCGAACCCGGAACGCCACGGGGCTGACGCAGAGGAGGTAGCCGCGCAGATTGCTCTCGTCCGGCCAGAACATCGCGGTGGCGAGATAGCGCCGTTCGTCGCGCACCCAGGGAGGGATGAAGGGCAAGCGCCAGCGCCGGGCGAGGTGCTCGCCGACGCCGCCGAGGAAGGCGTCGGGCCGGGCCTCGTCGAGGAATCCGGGCTCCTCGGCGATCATCGCGACCTGCGCCGCGCGATCGCCGTCCAGCGCGTAGAAGGCGTCGAGGAAGTTTTGCAGGTGATGGTCCCAGTCGCCGTCGCCGCGGGCCCGCTCCACCACCTCGCGCAGGCTGGCGGGCCTCACGGGTTCGAGCCCCGGAGCACGGCCCTGAAGCGCAGGCTCGCGTCCTCCGGCGGCGCCTCGTCATAGATCGAGCGGTAGAGCGCGTGCAGGGCGACCTCGTCGGTGATGCCGAGATGCTTTGCGAGCGCCGCCGCATCGTTTAGGTCGCGGTCGCCGCGGTCGAGATTCTGCAGCGCCTGCAACTTCATGGCGAGCAGGTAATCGGGCTTGGCCAGAACCGTGCGCAGGCCCGGCGTGCCGTCGGCGGGGTAGCTGCCGGCGGCGAGAAAAAGCCCTTCGTCCTCGTTCAGCGGCGTGTACATCCCGACGGCGTTGTTGAGCCAGTCCGGGGGCAATCCCATCCGCTCGGCGACGCGCCGGACCGAGGGCGCGAGCGCCGCCTCGTCGAAGCCTTCGCGCACGACGGCGTCGATGTCGTCGGTGCCGCGCCGCCACGCGAATTGCAGCATCAGGGCGCCGCCGCCGTAGACGGCGATCTCGATGAGGAGGCCCCGCTCGGCGAGGTCCGTGCCGAGCGCCTCGAAGGCCTGGAGGATGCGGTCGCGGTCGAGGGCGGGCGCCATGGCGGCACCCTAACCGCGGGGCGGAGAGGCGGGAAGCCTACTCCGTGGCTTACTCGGCGGCCGCCGCGAACACCGTGCCGGCCCGCGGCAGGTCAAGCGTGTCCCAGGTCTCGACCAGGGCCGCCGTCAGCGCGGCGATACGGGCCTCGTCGTGGAAGGGCGAGGGCGTGATGCGCAGGCGCTCGGTGCCGCGCGGCACGGTCGGGTAGTTGATCGGCTGGATGTAGATGTCGTGGTGCTCCAGCAGATGGTCGGCGGCGGCCTTGCACAGCTCGGCGTCGCCCACCATCAGCGGCACGATGTGGGTCTCGGTGGCGAGCACCGGCAGGCCGGCCGCGGCCAGCGCCGCCTTGGTCTCGGCCGCTTGGCGCTGGTGCGCCGCGCGCTCGGTGTTCGACCGCTTGAGGTAGCGCACCGAGGCGCGGGCGGCGGCCGCGATGGCCGGCGGGAGCGCCGTGGTGAAGATGAAGCCCGCGGCGTGGCTGCGCACGGCGTCGCACAGGATGGCGGAGCCGGTGATGTAGCCGCCGACGCAGCCGTAGCCCTTGGCGAGCGTGCCCTCGATCACGTCGACCCGGTGCATCACCCGGTCGCGCTCGGCGATGCCGGCGCCGCGCTCGCCGTAGAGGCCGACCGCGTGGACCTCGTCGAGATAGGTCATGGCGCCGTAGATGTCGGCGAGGTCGCAGATCGCGGCGATCGGCGCCACGTCGCCGTCCATCGAGTAGACCGATTCGAAGCAGATCAGCTTGGGCCGGTCGCCCGCCTCGATCAGCAGCTCTTCGAGATGGGCGAGATCGTTGTGGCGGAAGACGCGCTTCTCGCAGCCCGAATGCCGCACGCCCTCGATCATCGAGTTGTGGTTGAAGGCGTCCGACAGGATCAGGCAGTCCGGAATCAGCTTGGCGATCGTCGAGATGCCGGACTGATTCGAGACGTAGCCCGAGGTGAAGACGAGGCCGGCCTCCTTGCCGTGCAGGTCGGCGAGCTCGCGCTCCAGATCGACCAGCGGCGAGTTGTTGCCGGCGATGTTGCGGGTGCCGCCCGCGCCGACGCCGCAGCGGGCGGCAGTCTGGGTCATGGCCTCGACGACCTCGGGGTGCTGGCCCATGCCGAGATAGTCGTTGGAGCACCACACCGTGATCTCGCGGGTGCCGCCCTCGGGCCGGCGCCACGTCGCTTGCGGGAAGCGGCCGGAGATGCGCTCGATGTCGGCGAAGACGCGGTAGCGGCGCTCGCTGTGGAGCCGGTCGAGGGCGCCGCGGAAATAGTTCTCGTAGTCGGTGCGCGGGCCGGCCGGGCGCGCAGATGTGGTGCGGCCGGCACCGGCACGCATGTTGCAAGCGTCGATGGCGGGCGCATCGTCCACGCCGCCGTCGCCGCCCATGAGCATATGGTCGGGCATGGACGCCCCCTTGGCCGCGCTCTTGGCGGCGTCGTCGGCGTTCGCGGGCATCAGGTTCACGGGCATCCGTCCTCGACGCTTGTGCTGGCCGGGCGCTCTTCTCGAGGGCGCGTCTCGGCTCGAAGAATCCGGGTCTGGGCCTGATCCGATCGGGGCAGGTCCGGGCCGTTCACGGCACGACGGCTCGAGGATCGCCCGTCCTTCGCGGGCGGCTTGTCGGTCAGCCCCTCGTCGTCGGCCGGCGGCACCGTCGTCATGCGGTTCCGCTGCGTCCGCGAGATTGGGCGTATTTTCGAATTGGTTCAAGGTGAGTTCGAGACATTCCTGCTGTGCATGGCCCCGGACGCGACGGAATCACGCCCCCGACGCGCTGCTTCGGGTGACGATGGGTCGCGAGATTCAGGAGGAGAGCTGCACCAACTTCGAGGCGAAGGCGCCATCGTGTAGGCTGGCGGGAGCATCGAAGGCGCAGACATCCATGCCCCCGAACGACGACCGCGCTGCCCGTCTCAAGGCGGCCCTGCGCGACAACCTGCGCCGTCGCAAGACGCAGGCCCGCGGCCGGGCCGAGGAGCCGGGCCCGGCCGAGACCGAGGCGCCCGCGCCGCCCCCGCCGGACGAGCGGGATCGTTCGAGCACCTGAGCGACGCCGGCCCGATGTTGCGGCCACGCTTCTTCTTTTCGCCGGACTGCGCCTATACCTGAACCACGAGGCGATGCGCCGGAACGCCGCGCATCCGTAAAAACACGATGCGACCGCCGCGCGGCGCTTCTTGAGCGCGCGCGAGCCGAGGACCCCCATGGACCGTATCCACATCACCGGCGGCGCGCCGCTCAACGGCACGATCCCGATCTCGGGGGCCAAGAACGCGGCCCTGCCGCTGATGATCGCGAGCCTGCTCACCGGCGAGACGCTGGAACTCATCAACGTGCCGCGGCTCGCCGACATCGCCGCGCTCACCCGCATCCTCGGCAACCACGGCGTCGATCACATGGTCGTCGGCAAGCGGCCGGGCCAGACCACCGAGACCGGCCAGACCGTGCGGCTCACCGCCTCCAACGTCATCGACACCACGGCGCCCTACGACCTCGTTTCGACCATGCGGGCGAGCTTCTGGGTGGTCGCGCCGCTGCTGGCGCGCTTCGGCGAGGCGAAGGTGTCGTTGCCGGGCGGCTGCGCCATCGGCACGCGGCCGGTCGATCTGCTGATCATGGCGCTCGAAAAGCTCGGGGCCGAGATCGAGATCGACGCCGGCTACGTCGTCGCCAAGACCAAGAACGGCCTGCGCGGCGCGGAGATCGATTTCCCCAAGGTCACCGTCGGCGGCACCCACGTGGCGCTGATGGCGGCGGCGCTGGCCTACGGCACCACCGTGATCGACAACGCCGCCCGCGAGCCGGAGGTGGTCGATCTCGCCGAGTGCCTCATCAAGATGGGCGCGCGGATCGAGGGCGCGGGCACGTCCCGCATCGTCGTCGAGGGCGTGGCGCGTCTGGGTGGTGCCCGCCACGAGGTGCTGCCTGACCGGATCGAGACCGGCACCTACGCCATGGCGGTGGCGATGACCGGCGGCGACGTCTCGCTCGTCAACACCCGCGCCGATCTGCTGGCCTCGGCCCTCGAGACGCTGGCGGCCACCGGCGCCGAGGTGAGCGACATTCCGGGCGGCATCCGGGTGCGGCGCAACGGCGGCGGCATCGTCCCGGTCGATGTCACGACCGACCCGTTCCCCGGCTTCCCAACCGACCTGCAGGCGCAGTTCATGGCACTGATGACGCTGGCCAAGGGCCAGTCGCGCATCCGCGAGACCATCTTCGAGAACCGTTTCATGCACGTGCAGGAACTGGCGCGGCTCGGCGCAAAGATCCGCCTCGACGGCGACCTCGCCGTGGTCGAGGGCGTCGAGCGGCTCAAGGGCGCGCCGGTGATGGCGACCGACCTGCGCGCCTCGGTGTCGCTGGTGATCGGCGCGCTCGCGGCCGAGGGCGAGACCCAGATCAACCGGGTCTACCACCTCGACCGCGGCTTCGAGGCGCTGGAGGCCAAGCTCGGGCGCTGCGGCGCGCAGATCGAGCGCGTGCGCGCCTAGCTAGTAGGGGGCGACGCCGCCGCGCTTCGTCCCGAAACCGGGGATGTCGCAGGCGCACGGCGCGTTCGGCGGCGCGAGCCAGGTCGGGCAGCTGCCGCGGGCCGTGACGCAGAGGCTGCCGCGCGGGTCGCCGTCGGGCCGGCGCACATGCGCCGGGGGCGCCGGCGGCTCATAGTAGTAGCCCGGAGGCGGCGCGTAGCGACGAGGCGGACCGTAGCCGTCGTCGTACCGGTACTGGGCGGCGGCCGGCCCGGCGACCAGCCCGAGGATCAGGGCGGCGCCCAGCGCCGGAAGTCCACGTCCCATCATTCCCTCCTCAAGATTCCGGCCAGTCTCGCCGCGCGCTCATGAACGAGCAATGACGGCCGTATCACCGGGCGCGAACAGCGCCCCGCGCAGCGGGCGCCGGCGCTTGAGGCAACCGGGGCAAACAAACTCCTCCGGTTGCCGGGAAGGGACCGCGTCGCTACCTACGCCCCAACGTCTTCCGTCATCGGCCCTTCTCAAGGCGCCCGGAGCCACGAATGGAGCTTCTCAAGCTCGCCGCCCTCGATGCCGAGGACCTCGCCGTGATCTCGGCCCACCTGCAGGACGCCGTCCTGCGGGCGGGGGACCTCGCGTGGCTGCCGGGCGAGCACCGCTTCGTGCTGGTGGCGCGCCGGTTCGACTGGTCGGTCGCCCCTGGCGAGGCGCCCCGGCGGCGGCTGACCGGCGTGCATTTCGAGCGCGTCAACGGCGTGAAGACCCGCGGCATCACGCCGGGCGCGTCCTCCGACGACACCCTGAGCCTGCTCGCCATCACGTTCGAGGAGGGCGAGGCGCCGTCGGGCACCGCGACCCTGGTCTTCTCCGGCGGCGCCGCGATCCGCCTCGACCTCGAATGCGTCGAGGTGCGCCTGAAGGATCTCGGCCCCGTCTGGGAGGCCGACGGCACGCCCGACCACGAGGCGGTCCGCCCCCTCGTCGAGAACCGCCCGTAATGTCCTCTCGCAAGATCCCCTCTCGCAAGACCGGCCCCGCCCGATGATCCGCCTCGACAGCCGCGCGCCCGATTTCGCGCAAGCCTTCAAGCGCCTGCTCGGCCTCAAGCGCGAGATCGCCGAGGACGTGGACGAGACCGTGCGTGGCATCATCGCGGGCGTCGTCTCCGGGGGCGATGCCGCGCTCGTCGATTACACCCGCCGTTTCGACCGGCTCGGCCAGGACTTTTCGGCGACCTCCCTGCGCATCACCGCCGAGGAAGTGGAGGCCGCCGTCGCCGCCTGCCCGGCCGAGGCGCGCGCGGCGCTCGAACTCGCCGCCGAGCGGATCGAGGCCTATCACCGCCGCCAGATCCCCGAGGATCACCTCTCCACCGACGATCTCGGCGTCACCGCGGGCTGGCGCTGGACCGCGCTCGAATCGGTCGGGCTCTACGTGCCCGGCGGCACCGCGAGCTATCCGTCCTCGGTGCTGATGAACGCGGTGCCGGCGCGCGTGGCGGGGGTGCCGCGCATCGTCATGGTGGTGCCGACGCCCGAAGGCCAGCTCAACCCGCTGGTGCTCGCCGCCGCTCACCTCTCGGGCGTCACCGAGATCTATCGCGTCGGCGGCGCGCAGGCCGTGGCCGCGCTGGCTTATGGAACGGAGAGCATTCCACCGGTCGCCAAGATCGTCGGCCCCGGCAATGCCTGGGTCGCGGCGGCCAAGCGGCGGGTGTTCGGGCAGGTCGGCATCGACATGATCGCCGGCCCCTCCGAGGTGCTGATCCTGGCCGACGGCCACGCCAACCCCGACTGGATCGCCGCCGACCTCTTGGCCCAGGCCGAGCACGACCCCGCGGCGCAGTCGGTGCTCATCACGGATTCGGACGAATTGGCCGATGCTACCGAGGGGGCGGTCGAGCGTGCTCTGGCGACCCTGCCGCGGGCCGAAATCGCGCGGGCGAGCTGGCGCGATTACGGCGCCATCGTCCGGGTGCGGAACTTCGAGGAGGCGGTGCCGCTGGTCGATGCCATGGCGCCGGAACACCTCGAGATCGAGACCGAGGACGCCGACGCGCTCGCGCTGAAGATCCGCAACGCGGGTGCGATTTTCTTAGGCTCCCACACGCCGGAGGCCATCGGCGATTATGTCGGCGGCCCCAACCACGTGCTGCCGACCGCGCGCTCAGCCCGGTTCTCCTCGGGCTTGAGCGTGCTCGACTTCATGAAGCGCACCTCGATCCTGCGCTGCGACCCCGCGGCGCTCCGCGCGCTCGGGCCGGCGGCCATCGCGTTGGGGCGTTCCGAGGGGCTCGACGGCCACGCCCGCTCGGTCGCGATCCGTTTGAATCTTTAAAAACCTTGCCTGTGGCGCGGGCTTTCGGCTCATGTGACGGGAGAGCGGTGCCCGCGGATTCGGCACCGGCGAGAAGAAGGCGGCGGCGATGACGGCCGAAGCGGGGCGAGCGGCGGCGGAGAAACCGAGGAACCGGCTCGCGGCGGTGCGCCTCGACGAGGCCTCGATCGGCCGCGGCAACCCGGACCAGGAGCACGAGCGCGCCATCGCGATCTACGACATCCTGGAGGACAACTGCTTCACGATCCCCGAGCGCGACGACGGCCCCTACGGCCTCGTCCTCGGGCTCGTGGAGAACAAGCTCTCCTTCGCGATCACGACCGAGGCCGGCGAGCCGGTGATGACCCACCTGCTCTCGCTGACGCCGTTCCGGCGCGTGATCCGCGACTACGAGATGATCTGCGACAGCTATTACAGCGCGATCCGCACCGCCTCGCCGACGCAGATCGAGGCGATCGACATGGGCCGGCGCGGCCTGCACAACGAGGCCTCCGAGCTGCTGCGCCAGCGCCTCGAAGGCAAGGTCGATCTCGACCACAACACCGCGCGCCGCCTGTTCACCCTGGTCTTCGCCCTGCATTGGAGGGGCTGAACCGGCTTTCGGGCAGAAGCCGGTGTCGGTTCCGCGACAGCAAGCGTGAGCGCGGCGCGCATCATCCTGCCCGCGGCACCGGGCGCATCGGAAAAACGTTGCGCTTTCAGGCGAGGCGGGGGGGCCCTATGACGAGTGACGCGAGGCGGCCTTCGTAAGGCGGGGCATGGCGGACGACGCGATCCCGGGGACGGGGCCGAAGAAGCGGCGGGTGCAGTCCGTCCTGTTCATGTGCAACTTCAACGCGGTGCGTTCGCTCGCCGCAGAAGCGATCGCGCGCCACTATTTCGGCAAGTCCACCTACGTGCAGTCCGCAGGCGTGCGCTCGGGGGAGCCGAGCGATTCGTTCATGATCGCGGCGCTCGACGAGATCGGCATCGACGCCGCCCGCCACAAGCCGCGCACCATTGAGGAACTGGAGGACTGGGAGGGTCTGAACTTCGACCTGATCATCACCCTCTCGCCGGAAGCCCACCACCGCGCCCTGGAGCTGACCCACACGCTGGCGGCCGACGTGGAATACTGGCCGACCCCCGACCCGACGCTGAACCAGGACGGCACCCGCGAGCAGCGCCTCGACGGCTACCGCGACGTCCGTGACGGCCTGACCTACCGGATCAGGGCACGGCTGAAGGCGTAGGCGCCCGCCCCTGCGACCCAGCCGGCTACGGAGATTCTCCGGCTGTCATCGAATCGTCGCGGATGGACCGGAAAGGCAGGGCCAGACCTTCGCGAGGAGAGCCCGGTCCATGGACTTCCACCGCCGTTTCACCGTGCTGATGTGTACGCCCCATTTCGAACAGGGCGACTTGGAGGGCGCGCGGGTCGAGCAGATCGTGGCGGCCGTCGAGCATCGCGGCTTCGAGGTGGTGCGGGCGCGGCGCGTCGAGGACGCCTCCATCGCGGTCCAGACCGATGCGGCGGTGGGTTGCCTCGTGGTCGATTGGGGCAAGCGCGGGCTGGACGGCAAGGCGGCCGCCCTCATCGACATGATGCGAAAGCGCGGCCTGGAGATGCCGATCGTCATCATGGTCCGCCGCAAGCGGCTGGAGGACATCCCCGTCGAGCTGCTCGACTTCATCGACGGCTATATCTTCCTCGCGGAAGAGACCCCCGAATTCATCGCCCGCGGCCTCGTCTCCCGCGTGACGCAGTACGCCGACACGCTCAAGACCCCGTTCTTCGGCGCGCTGGTGGACTACGCCGAGGAGGGCAACCAGCTATGGACCTGCCCCGGCCACAACGGCGGCATCTTCTACAACCGCTCCCCCATCGGCCGCATCTTCGTCGAGCACTTGGGCGAAGCGATCTTCCGCGACGACCTCGACAACTCGGTGCTCGATCTCGGCGACCTGCTGACCCACGAGGGCCCGGCGCTGAAGGCGCAGAAGGAGGCCGCGGCGATCTTCGGCGCGGAGAAGACCTACTTCGTCCTCAACGGCACCTCGGCCTCGAACAAGGTCGTGCTGGGTTCGCTCGTGGCCGAGGACGATCTCGTCCTGTTCGACCGCAACAACCACAAGGCCGCCCATCACGGCGCCCTGCTGCTCGCGGGCGGCATCCCGATCTTTCTGGAGACCGACCGCAACGCCTACGGCCTGATCGGCCCGATCTACCACGAGTCGCTCGATGAAGAGCGCATCCGCGAGAAAATCAGAAAAAACCCGCTGGTGAAGGACAAGGAGGCGTGGCGGAAGGAGCGTCCGTTCCGCTGCGCCGTCATCGAGCAATGCACCTACGACGGCACGATCTACGACGCGCAAAGCATCGTCGAGCGGATCGGGCACCTGTGCGACTACATCCTGTTCGACGAGGCCTGGGCGGGCTTCATGAAGTTCCACCCGCTCTACGTCCGCCGCTTCGCCATGGGCCTGACCGGGCTCGACGAGACCTCGCCGGGCATCATCGCGACGCAATCGACCCACAAGCAGTTGGCCAGCTTCTCCCAGGCCTCGCAGATCCACACCCGCGACGGCCATATCCGCGGCCAGACCCGGCGCGTCGAGCACAAGCGCCTGAACGAGAGCTTCCTCGTCCACGCCTCGACCTCGCCGTTCTACCCGATCTTCGCCTCGCTCGATGTCGGCGCGCAGATGATGAAGGGCCGCTCCGGCGTCGTCCTGTGGGACGACACGATCCGGCTCGGCATCGAGTGGCGCAAGAAGGCGCGGGCCATCCGCAAGGAGTTCGAGGAGCGCGAGGCCGATCCGAAGCGGCGCTGGTTCTTCGATCCCTTCGTGCCCGACCTCGTGTCCGGCCCCGATGGCGGCGAGACGCCGTGGGAATCGATCCCGACCGACATCCTGGCTTCAGACGCCCGCTACTGGGAGCTGACGCCGGGCGCGTCCTGGCACGGCTTCACCCATGTCGGACCCTCACACCGCGACGGCGGTCAGCCGGGCTTTGCCATCACCGATCCGAACAAGCTCACCATCCTGACCCCCGGCTTCGACCGGAAGACCGGCGCCTATGCCGAGCACGGCGTGCCCGCGCCGATCGTGGCGCAATACCTGCGTGAGAACCGGATCGTGCCGGAGAAGAACGATCTGAACTCGCTGCTCTTCCTGCTGACGCCGGGCGTCGAATCCTCGAAAGCCGGCACGCTGATCTCGGGGCTGGTCGCCTTCAAGCGGCTGCACGACGACAACGTGCTGCTCGAAGAGGCGATGCCGGAATTCACGCGCGCCCGGCCCAAGCGCTACCGCGGCGTGCGCCTGCGCGACCTCTGCGCCGACTACCACACCTTCCACCGGGAATCGGGCACCTCCGCGCTCCAGCGCAAGCAGTTCATGCCCGAGCACCTGCCCGAGATGGTGATGCCACCGAAGGCCGCCGCCCAGATGCTGACGCGCAACCGGGTCGATTACGTGCCGATCGCGGAAGCCGAGGGGCGCATCGCCACCACCCTGATGCTGGTCTATCCGCCGGGCATCGGCACCGTGCTGCCGGGCGAGCGCCTGGACGAACGGGCCAAACCCATGCTCGACTACTTCAAGATGTTCGAGGCGGCCTCGAACCTGTTCCCCGGCTTCGAGGCCGAGATCCAGGGCGTCTACCGCGAGACCGATCCGGACGGGCGCATCCGCTTCCACACCTACGTGCTGCGCGAGGGGGCCTGATGGCTGAAGGGGCGCAGATGGAGACGGCGCTTTTGGAGAGAACTTGTCCGGCCCACTGGCCGGACATCGTGATCCGGCCCTCGTCGGATGCAGACGTGCCGGCGATGATCGCGATCTACGAGCGCCACATCCGCCGCGGCGTCGGCGACACCGGCGACTTCGAGGAGGAGCGCCTGCTCCCCGACGAGCTGAAGCGGCGGCGCAAGAACATGCGCAGCAAGCGCCTGCCCCATCTCGTCGCCGAGCGCGACGGGCAGGTGGCGGGCTACGCCTACGCCGTGCCGTTCCGCAAGCGCCCGGCCTACCGCTTCACCCTCAAGCACTCGATCTACGTCCACCCCGACCATCTGCACGCAGGCATCGGCCGGCGTCTGCTCCCGGCGCTGATCGAGGCCTGCGCGGCCGGCGGCTATCGCCAGATGATCGGCTACATCGACGCGAAGAACGAGGCGTCGCTCCGTCTGCACGAGGCCTGCGGGTTCGCCCGCGTCGGCTACCTGCCGGCCATCGGCTACAAGTACGGCCGCTGGAGCGACAGCGTCATGGTCCAGTGCCCCCTGGGCTCGGGTGCCGACGACCAGCCCCAATCCTGGGACCGGCCGGCGGAGTAGATCAATTGCTCGCCACGTCCGTCGCGTCGTCGCTGCCGCCGATCTTCATGTCGCTGCCGAGCGAGTAGATTTCGTAGGGTTTTCCGCCCAGGCCGGGGGAGCGGTAGAGGTAGGGCTGGTTCCACGGGTCGATCAGGCCGCGGGCGTCGCGCAGGTACGGGCCGCGCCAGGTCGGGCCGCTGGGCTGGACCAGGGCCTGGAGCCCCTGCTGCGCCGTCGGGTAGCTGCCGAGGTCGAGGTAGTACAGCTCCAACGCCTGGGCGATGTTCTTGACCTGCACGCGGGCGGTGTCGCCCCTGGCGCGGCCGAGATAGCCGAGCACCTGCGGCGTCACCATCGTGGCGATCATGCCGATGATCGCCAGCACCACCAGCAGCTCGACCAGCGAGAAGCCGGCCTGCCGCTCGTCGGCCTTTGTGTCGTCCTGAACCGCGTCGTCCGTCATCGTCGCCACCTGTGGTCTGCTCGGAAGCCAGGATCGCCGGGAGTTCCGAACAAGCCCTGACCGCAGCCGTCGGCGGCGCCCGCCGTCCCGCACTTCTTTTGATGTTTGTTATCGGAATCCTGCCACGCTCCCGGACGATCCGGCGGGCATCGTCCCGCGCCTGCGGGAAGCGCTCATGGCCGCGGCAAGCTCTCAGCCCCTCAAGACGCTGTCCCTCGTCCTGATCCTGACGGTGCTTTTCGGCATCGGGCCTGCGGCCGCCGACGCGCTGCCGACGGTGATCAGCCTGCCGCTGCCCGCGCCCTTCCCGCCGATCCGGCTGCTCACCCTCCTGGTCGGCCTCCACCTGATCGGCCTGTGCTTCGGCCTCGGCGGCGCGACCATGCTGGATTTCTGGATCCTGCGCTGGATGCGCTGGGGCGGCCTGCCGCCGGAGATCGCCCGCACCTTCCTGTTCGTCAGCAAGGTCGTCTCGGTCGGCATCGCCCTGCTCTGGCTCTCCGGCCTCGGCTTCCTTGCCGTCTACGCCGTCGAGGCGCCGGAAAAACTCAGCAATCCCAAGATCCTGGCCAAGTTCGTCATCGTGCTGGTCCTCACCGTCAACGGCCTGCTGATCCACGCCCTCGTCCTGCCGAGCGTGCTTCGGGACGTGAGCCGGCCGATGTTCGAGGGCGTGTCGCACCTGAGCACCGCGGTGTTCCTCGTCTCCGGGGCGGTCTCCGGCGTGTCGTGGTATGCCGCCTTCGCGCTCGGGCTGATGCGCGAGCTGAACGGGCGCGTCTCCGCCGGGCTGCTGCTCACCCTCTGGCTGGCCGCGGTCGCCGCCGCCGCGGTCGCCGCCTTCGCCTTCTGGCAATCGCTGCTCGCCCGCAGCGCCCGCGGCGAGATGGCCAAGCCCTCCCCCGACCTGCGCCCCCTCGATTTCAGCGACGCCCCGCCCCCACCGCCCCACCCGATGCGGGCCGTGCCGATGACCTTCACCCAGGTGCCGGAAAGCCGCATCGTCCTGCTTGGCCGGCGATGATCCTCGATCCCGGTTCGCTGACGCTGGCAGCCCTGCCGCTGCCGATCACGCTCGCCATCAGCGTGATCGACGGGCACCGCCGGATCATCCCCGATCCGCTCAACCTGCTCCTCCTCGCTTCAGGCCTCGCCGTCGCGACGCTCCGCGAGCCCGACCCGGCGGCCCTCGCCGCCTGCCTCGCGCAAGCCGCGGTGGCGTTCGGACTGCTCTGGGCCCTGCGCGCCCTCTACGCGCGGCTGCGCGGCCGCACCGGGCTGGGCCTCGGCGACGTGAAGTTCGTCGGCGCGGCCACCGCCTGGGTCGGGCTGGCCGGACTGCCGTTCCTGATCCTGATCGCCAGCACCGCGGCGCTGGTCGCCCTCGCCCTGGCCGCGCTCGCGGGCCGGCAAATCACGCGGGAATTTCGGCTGCCGTTCGGGCCGTTCCTGGCGGTCGGGCTGCACGCCGCCTTGCTCATGGGGCATGCGCCCTGAAAGGGCTCATTATGTCGGGCGCGAAGAGCGCCCGCGAAGCGGCCTCGGCTACGCGGAGGCGTCCAGCGGAGCGAGATGCCCAAGGCCGCGGACGCGGCCGCCGGCGCTTGAGGCCAAGCAAGAAACCGAGCGATCGCTGCAAGCGATTGCTTGGGCTCCGCCCGGACCCGCCAAAGGGATGATCCCTTTAGGATCCCAGGCCTTATTGCGCCAACTGCCCGACGCTCGTGATCGCGCCCATCACCGAGATGATGAGCCCGCCGATCAGCCCGCCGACCGTCACCGTCACCAGCGGGGTCATCAGCGCCAGCAGGCGGTCGATGCGTTGGCGCGTCTGGGTCTCGTGCATCTCGGCGGCGTGGATCAGCACGGGGCCGAGGCGGTTCACCTGCTCGCCGCTGGCGATGAGGTTGAGCGTCGAGGGCGCGTGCGCCTTCAGGCTCGATAGGCCGATGGCGAGGCTCGCCCCCTCGGTGAGCCGCCGCCCCGCCTCGTCGAGGGCGGCGCGAAACACTCGGTTGCCGGCGAGCGGGCGGGTGGCCGCCACCGCGTCGGGGATCGGCACCTGCGCGGTCAAGAGCGTGCCGAGCACCCGGCAGATGCGCCCGAGTTCGATCCCGACCACGATCTCCCGCACCAGCGGCAGCCGCAGCGCGAAGCGCCCGCGGGCGGCGGCAAAAGCCGGGTCCGGCCAGAACTTCACCAGCGCCAGCGCAATCAGCCCACCCCCGCCGACGAGCCAGGGCCAGCCCTTGCCGACGAAATCGCCCAGTGCGCCGGCCGCCCGGATCGCGAAGGGCGGCTCGCGCCCCGTGCCGTCGAACAAGGGTGCCAGCGCCGGCACCAGCACCACGACGATCATCACGAGCGTGCCGGTCGCCATCAGCACCAGCAGCGCCGGGTAGATCATCGCCGAGGACAGGTGGCGGCGCACCGCGTCGCGGCGCTCGATCGAACCCGTCAGCGAGCCGATCACGTCGACCAGCGTCCCCGTCGCCTCGCCCGCGCGCACGATGTCGACCATGTCGGCGGGAAACGCCTGGGGATGGGCCACCATCGCCCGCGACAGCGAGGCGCCGGCCACGACGCGCTCCAGGATGTCGGCGAGAATCGGCTTGAGCGCGGCGGAAGCCTGGCGCTCCACCAGCCGCAGCGCCCGGTCCACGGTGAGCCCGGCGCCGACCAGCGTGCCGAACTCCCGCAAGAAGGCGAGCCGGGCGGCGTCGTTGACCCGGTCGCGCCCGAACAGGTCGCGGCTCCAGAACGAGGCCGGCCCCATCGCGGCGGCCTCGATGGCGAAGACCTGCAATCCGTCGGCGCGCAATTGCGCCACCGCGCGCTGGCGGCTGTCGGCCTCGATCTTCCCTGAGCGGGCGCGCCCGTCGGCGGCATAGGCCTGATAGGCGAAGCGCGGCATCAGAGCTGGCCCTCCAGCACGCGCCCGACTTCGTCCAGCGTGGTGTCGCCCGCGATCACCCGGGCCCGGCCGCACTCGACGAGGCTCGCCATCCCGGCCTCGCGGGCGCTTTTGGTGATGGCCGCCTCCCCCGCCCCGTCCGCGATGAGCGAGCGCAGCGTGGGGTCGAGCGGCATGATCTCGGACACGACCATGCGGCCGCGATAGCCGGTGCCGTTGCAGGCCGGGCAGCCGCGAGCGCGCTTGAGGCTGAGCGGCACGGAGGCCGGCACGGCGAGGCGCAGCCGCTCCTGATCGGTGGCGGGTTCGGGCGTGGCGCAGGTTCCGCACAGCCGCCGCACGAGGCGCTGCGCCACCACGCCGTTGAGGGTCGCGGCGATGAGGTAGGGCTCGACGCCCATATCCATCAGCCGGGTCACGGTGGCGGGCGCCGAGTTGGTGTGCAGCGTCGAGATCACGAGATGGCCCGTCAGCGAGGCCTGCACGGCGATGCGCGCGGTCTCGCCGTCGCGGATCTCACCCACCATCACCACGTCCGGGTCCTGGCGCAGGATCGAGCGCAGGGCCGCCGAGAAATCGAGCCCGATCCCGGCGTGCGCCTGGACCTGATTGACGCCGGCCATCCGGTACTCGATCGGGTCCTCGACGGTGACGACCTTGAGATGCGGGCCGTTGATCCGCCGGAGCGCCGCGTAGAGCGTCGTGGTCTTGCCCGAACCGGTCGGGCCGGTGACCAGCACGAGGCCGTTGGGGCGGCTCGTCATCGCCGCGATGCGGGCGATCGCCGGGGCATCGAAGCCGAGCGACGAAAAGTCCTCGACCCGGCGCGAGCCATCGAGCACGCGCAGAACCACGCTCTCGCCGTGGGCGGTCGGCAGGGTCGAGACGCGGATATCGACGTCCTGGCCGCGGTCGGGCGCCTTCATGCGCCCGTCCTGGGGCAGGCGCCGCTCGGCGATGTTGAGGCCCGCCTGGATCTTGATGCGGGTGGTCAGCGCGAGCTGCACGGATTTCGGCAGCCGCTCCGCCTCTACCAGCACGCCGTCCACGCGGTAGCGCACCCGCATGTCGGCTTCCTCCGCCTCCAGATGGATGTCGGAGGCCGTCAGCTCGAAGGCCTTTCGCACGAGGCGGGCGGCGAGCCGCACGATCGGCGCCTGGCTCGCCACGTCGGCGAGCCGGCTCAAATCATCGTCGGCACCCCCGTCCTCCTCGCCCGCGGCATCGCCGTAGAGGGCGCGGTGAGCCCGCTCGAACTGGCTCGGGCCCACCAGCCGGCAGGTGACCGGGCGGTCGGTGAGGTGTTCGAGGGCGGCGGGAATCTCGGGGTCGAACGCATCGACCAGGGCGACCACGAGGCCGTCGGCCTCCTCGATGAGCGGCAGCACCCGGGCGCGGGCGCAGTAATCGGCGCCGATGAGTTCGGAGAGGACGGGGGAGGCCGGCAGATCCTCCTCGTGCAGCACCGCGAGCCCGGTCGCCTCGGCCAGCGCCTCCGTCAGGTTCGCCTCGTGGACGAGGCCGAGTTCGGTGAGCAGCACCGGCAGCGGCCGGCGGCCGGGCAGATCGAGGGCGGCCAGCGCCCGCTCGTGCCCCGCCGGATCGAGCAGGCCGTTCGCGGCCAAGGAATCGATGAAGGCGCGAGGCGCATCGAGCCGGTCGCGGGCGCCTCCGCGCCGGTCGGGCCGCGCCCGCTGCGGCCGGCTCTTCGAACCCCAGACGCTCAGCATGTCCCGGATCGCCCCCGACGCCGCGGGCCGACCCCGCACCAGCGTTCCGGCAGGCCCTGCGCCCTTTAAGCCGACGTAAACACCGGGAGACTTAACAACTCGTCTCGCCCACCTTTCCCGGAGCCTTCGCGCGTGAGTGCCATGGACGCCCATCCGGCCCGCGCGCTCGCCGGACGCAAGGCCGTGCTGCGCGAGAGCCTCGACGCCACCGCCTACCTTCTGGGCTTGAGCGAGGTGCGGGCCGACCGCGCGCCGGGCCTGCTGACGATCCGCGTCGGCGGCCCCGCCGAGCCGGGCCTGACCCTGATCGACCGGCGGGGCGACACGCCCCTGGTCCAGCGCCTCGACGCGGGCGCCGACGATTTGCCGGCGCAACTCTCGGCGATCCGCGCCGGACAGGCCGGCGTCAGAGCAAAAATCCTGGTCGATCCGGCCCGCTGCTTCATGCGCACCCTCACCCTGCCTAGCGCGGCGCTCCCGCGGATGCGCGCGGTGCTGGCGCAGGAACTGGAAGCCGCCACCCCGTTCCGGGCCGCGGGCGTCCACAGCGACTGGTACGTCGAGGGCGAGGACGCGTCCGCCCGGAGTCTCAGGGTGCGCCACGTCGTCCTCAAGCGCGCCGCCCTCGATCCGCTGCTCGCGGCGCTGGCGGAGGCCGGCATCGCCGCCGGCCCGGTCACGGTCGGGCCGGACGAGGAGCGGACCATGCCGGTCGATCTCCTCACCGGCGGCCACCGCAGCCTCCAGGGCTTGGCCGGCGGCGCCCGCAAGGGCGACCTCGCGCTGCTGGCCGGCGCCGCCCTGCTGATGCTCGCCTCCTTCTGGGGCTTTCGCGCCCATCAGGACGCCACGCTGGCGGCCCTCGACGACGCCTTCGCGCAGGCCCGCCGCGCCGCCGGCCCGGCCCTGCCCGCCCCGGTCCAGGCCGGGACGGCGGCGATTTTTTCGGGGAGGGCCCCGCCCCTGGCCAAGACTTTGGACGCCGTAGCGGTGGCCCTGCCGGATTCCGTCTCGGCCACACATCTGCGCCTCGACGCGGAGGGCGCCCGCCTCACCCTGCTCGCCGCCGACGAGCCGGCCGCGCTCGCGGCCTTGAGCAAGGTGCCGGGCTTCGGGGCGCCTTTCTTAAGCGGCTACGCGGTCGCCCCCGACGGCACGCGCACCATCGTGGTCCAGTTGCCGCGCCTGAAGAGCGGGGGTCAGCCGTGAAGCGCCCCGCCCTCCCCTTTGCCGGCGTTTTGCCCGACATTCTGCCGAACCGTCCGGTGCTCGTCGCACTGGGCGGCCTCGGGCTGCTGCTGGCGCTCGCCATAGGCCCGGTCTCGCGCGCGATCGACGCGCAGGGCGACATCGCCGCCGCCCGCGACCGCCTCGCCCGCGCCCAGGCCGCGAGCGCCCGCCCGCCGCTGCCCGCGCCGCTCGTGGCCGCCGACGCCGACGGCCTGCTCGCCGCCTTCCGGGTGCGGCTCGACGGGCTCGCCGGGAGCCGCGCGGTGGTGATCGATGCGACGAACCTCGAGCCCGATCCGGCCCAACCCACCCTGCCGCGCCTGCGCTTGTTCCTGCGCGGCACGGCAGAGGGCCTGCACGGCCTGCTGCATGCGCTCGAAACCGAAGCGCCGCTGATCGCCGTCGAGGCCGCCGAACTCGACGTCGCCCGCCCGGCGGACGAGGAGGCCGGCCGCCCCCTTGTGATGCGCGCGAGCCTGACGGTCCGCGGCGTGCAACTGCCGCCACCGGAGACCGGAGGCCGCGCCCCGTGAGTCTGCGTGTTCCACCCACCGGCCTCCTGCCGCGCGCCCTGTTCGGTCTCGCCGCCGCCCTGGCGCTCGCGGCCTTCGCGTGGCCCGTGCGGATCGATCCGGCGCCGCCCCCCTCCGCGCCCTGGACCGAGCCGCTGGGCACGGCCGCGCTGCAACGCCCGCTGTTCGATCCCGGCCGGCGCGCCTGGACCGGGCGGGGCAGCCGTGAAACCGTGGCCGAGGGCGAGCCGCCCCGCCCGGTCCTGACGGTGCGCGGCATCCGCCTCGACGGCGCGGCGGCCTCCGCGCTCATCGACGACGGCAGCGGCGACCGCGCGTGGCTGAAGGCCGGCGAGGGCCGCGGCGACTGGCGCGTCACCGCCATCACCCCCGACCACGTCACCCTGGACCAGCGCGGCCGCAGCTTCACCGCCGCCTTCATGGGCCCCCCGGCGACGCTCCGCCCGAAGCCGCTCGACCCGGCCCTGCGGCGGTGAGACGGGTCACAGGCGCTTCTCCAAAAGCAGCCCCGTGGACTACAACATTCGCATGACGACGCCCTTTTCCGGCCCGATCATCCTGTTCGACGCCGAATGCGTGCTGTGTTCGGCCAACGCCCGCTTCATCCTCGAACGGGACCGCGCCGCCGTCTTCCGCCTCGCCTCCATGCAGAGCGAACTCGGCCAGTCGCTCTATCGCCGCCACGGCATGGACCCGAACGATCCCGTGAGCCTGCTCGTGGTCGAGGGCGAGCGGATGCGCCGCGACAGCGACGCGGTGCTCTTCATCTACGAGGGGCTCGGCTTCCCCTGGCGGTTCGCCGGCCTCCTGCGCATCGTCCCGGCGGCGTTGCGCGATCCAATGTACCGCCTCGTCGCGCGCAACCGCTACCGCCTGTTCGGAAAGCGCGACACCTGCTGGATCGCGCCCCCGCAGTTCCGGGACCGCATCCTGTGAGCGAACCGGGCGGCACGCTCTACCGCGCCATCCTCGGGTCCGCCCTCGATGCCCTGCCCGCCCCCGTACGGGCGCTGCACGACGGGATCGGCACGCGCCGCTTCACCGGCTCGGCGAGCGTCCGGCGGGGCAACGGGCTCCTGGCCCGGCTCCTCTGCGCGCTCTTCCGCTTCCCGGACACCGCCTCCGACGTTGCCGTGAGCGTGACCTTCGCGCAGGAGCCGGGTGGCGAGCGCTGGACGCGCACCATCGGCCGGGCGACCGTCGTCTCGTTCCAGTCCGCCGGGACGGGCCGCGACCGCGCCCTGCTGATCGAGCGCTTCGGCCTCGCCGCCTTCGCGCTGGCCCTGATCCCCGACGGCGACCGCCTCCGGTTCGTGCCCCGGCGCTGGTCGATCCTGAAAATCCCGATGCCGGGCTTCCTGCTGCCCGTGGGCGAGAGCTTCGAGACGGAGCGCGATGGACGGTTCGCGTTCGACATCACGGTCAGCGTGCCGCTCGTCGGGCTGGTCGTCGCCTATCGCGGGACGCTGGCGCCCGCGGAGGCGGTCCGGCCGTCATAACGGTCGGCCTCGATCCCACCCTCACTCCATCATCCGCCGCAGCACGCCCTCCTGGCCCGGCAGCGCGACCGACATCGGCGGGGGCGCGGGCACCGGGCGCACCGGCATCATCGCCTTGAACTGCTGGCGGAAATCCTCGGCGATGCGGTCGGCCTCCGCCGTGCCGCGGATCACCTTGGGGCGGATGAACACGATCAGTTCGGTGCGCACCCGCTCGTCGATCCGGTTGCGGAAGGCCTGACCGACGAACGGCAGTTCGCCCAGCACCGGCACCGCCTCGCTCGAGATCTGCGCCTTCTCCTGCACCATGCCGCCGATGGCGAGGCTGTGGCCGTCGTTGACCGCGACGCTGGTGGCGACGCGGCGCTGGCGGATCGTCGGCGAGTTGATGTTCGAGGTCGTGGTCTTCACCACGTCGCTGACCTCCTGGTTGATGTCGAGCACCACGAGGCCGTTCTTGTTCACCCGCGGCGTCACCGAGAGGATGACGCCGGTATCCTTCATTTCGATCTGGTTGAGGATCGGCGCGTTGGTCGAGAGCGCGCTCTGGCCGGTCTGCTGCACGATCGGCACCTGGTCGCCGACCTGCAATTTGGCGGTGCGGTTGTCGAGCACGGTGATGTTGGGCGACGAGATGACGTTGACCCGCGTCACGCCCTGCAACGCGTTGAGCACGACGTTGAAGTCCGAGGCGTTGAGCAGGTAGTTGAAGCCCGGCACGCCGCCGACCGCCGCCTTGACCAGCGAGGCGGTGCCGCCGCCGCGCCCGGTCGATCCGACCACGTCGCCCTGGACGTTGTTGAACTGCGCGCCGCCCTTGTTGAGGAACCACTGCACGCCGAAGCGGAGCGCATCGTTGAGGGTCACCTCGGCGATCACGGTCTCCAGGAGAACCTGGGTCGGCATCGCGTCGAGGCGGCCGAGGATGCGCAGGATCTTGTCGTACTGGTTGCGGGTGGCCGAGACGACGAGGCTGTTGTTGGCCTCGTCGGCGACGATGCCGATGGCGTCGCGCCGCGCGCCCATGCCGCCGCCGTAGCCGCCGTATCCGCTCTCCATGCCGCTGCCGCCATAGGCCGAGCCGCCGCCGTAGAGGGTGCCGCCCCCGCCCGAAAGACCGCCGGGGCTCGCGCCGAGACCGCCGCCGAGCCCGCCCGAAGGCCCACCGCCCAATCCGCCCCCCTGTCCCCCCGGCGAGCCGCCGAGGGTGGAGCCGAAGCCGCCCGAATTCTGACTCGGCAGGCTGCCCGAGCCGCCATGCGACGGGTCGCTACCGAGCCCGCCGCCGCCGGGCCCGGACGGGTCCGAGCCCATCAGGCCGCCGCCGTACCCGCCGCCCATGCCCCCGCCGAGGCCGCCTCCCATGCCGCCCATGCCACCGCCGACCGACATCCCGGTCTCGGCGGCGACGACGCTCTGGAGCACCATCGCGAGTTCCTTGGCCGAGCGGTTCTGGATCCGGTAGACGAAGAGCTGCCGCTCGCGCTCGGCCGCGAAGGTCTCCAGCTGTTCCAGCCACGCCCGCGCCCGGTCGAGATAGGCGGCGCGCGAGCTGACCACGAGGATGGCGCCGAGCGACTCGTTCGCCACGAAGCGGATCATGTCGCCGGTGCCCGCCGCCTCGCCGCCGAAGATCTGGGTGAGGTCGCGGGCGATCGAGCGGGGGTTGGCGCTGCGCACCGGCAACATCGCCGTCGACATGCCGCGCATCCAATCGACGTCGAACACTTCGATGGTCTGGCGCAGCGCCCGAATCTGCCCGGCATCCCCTGAGAGGATCAGCAGATTGCGGGCCCGGTCGGCGCGCAGCACCACCTCGCGCGGGGCGATCGAACCCAGCACCGCCTGCATCTCGGCGGCCGAGATCCAGCGCAGGGGCACGGTGACGGCGCCCGATTCGGCGGCCGGCCCCTGCACCGGGTTCACGCCCGCGCCGGTGGAGGGCACGATCTGCGCCGTGCGCCCGCGGCGGCGCAGCACGAGGCCGCGGCTGCCCAGCGCGGTCTCGAACATCGACAGCAGCGTGTCGCGGGTCACAGAACCGCCGGTCTGGAGCGTGATGGTGCCGGCGGCGCGCTCGTCGAGGCTGTAGCCCCAGCCCAGCGTGTCGGCGAGCACCGCCTTGGCGGCTTCCGCGAGCGGCACCTCAACGAGGTTGAGGCTGACCAGGGCGCCTTGCAACGGCGCCCGCGCCGGGGCCTCGCCGCCGACGAAGCGGTCGGTGCCGCGCAGCACGATGCCGCCGGAGGGCCGCGGCCCCGCGGCTGCGCCGGCATAGTCCGGGTTGAGGCCGGAGACCGGCCCGCCCAGCGGTTCGGCGGCGAGCGCCGCGCCGGCCACGGCGCCGCCGAGCGCCGCTCCAACGACAAATGCCCCCCACTTCATGCCGCCGACGAGCCTTTGCGCCCAGATCCGATCGTTCGCGGCGACGTTAGGGATTTATGGTTAACGGGATGTTGCGGACGACGACGCCGGCGAAAACGACTGGATCAGGACCAGTAGGGCCATGCAGCGCGATGCTTTCGTACCACCGTATTCGCCGATCGACTGAATTTTTCGGGGAGTTTTCGGTCGAGAGGCTCGACGCAGATCGATCACAGACCGACCGGCCGGAAGATGTCGGGCGAGATCGGATTGCGTTGTCGGTACGGCGCAACGCAATCCGGACTTGGCGAAACCATCGCGGCCCCGTACGCGGACGCCGCCCCGCGGGGCATCCGTTCGCCCCCGGCCCCGGCCGTGTCGAATCGAACGCTCGGTCGGCGCATCCCGGCAAGACTCTGGAAGCCTTACCCAAAGTGCCTTGTCTAGTCGCCCGCGACCAACAACAAGATTTCGTTCAGGTTATCGGCGTCAAAACCATCTTGTGCAAACGCGCCACACCTTTTGTCAACGCCTAGAGTCGAAGATCACATCACATCCACTCGATAAGACTTCGACGACCGGCCCAATGCCTTCGATCATCAGACAAACCTTCGCGGCAGGCCTCGGTCTCCTCGTCCTCGCGACGACGGGATCGATGGCCGCCGCCCCGGAGCGCGCGGCCCGGCCGAGCGACCTCGCCGGCCTGCTCCGGCCCCTGGCGGAGTCCCCGCTCCGCGTCGACCAGAACGGGGCACGCATCACGGCCGAGAGCCTGCACGACCGGCTCGTGGTCGTCGCGTTCGTGAACGGCGGATGCACCATCGTCTGCGCGGTGCGCACGCTGGAACTCGACAAGCTCGCCCGCGCCCTGCCGGAGCCCCTGCGGGAGCGGGTGCGCTTCCTGGCGCTCGGCACCGATCCGGCCCGCGACGGGGCGGGGCGTCTAAGGGCGATGGCCGACGGACTCGTCGGGCCCACCACCCCTCTCCGCTTCCTCGACTCGGACGCGGCCTCCGCCGCGGCGATCCTGGCCCGGCTGCGCTATCCGGCGAGCCTGCTGCCCGAGCCGCCCCCGACCGTGCTGGTGTTCGACCGGCGCGGCGAGATCGCGATGACCTACGGCAGCGATCCGCTCGATGCCCCCCGGCTGATCACCGACCTCACCGCCCTCGAGACCTTCGAGGACGGGCTCGGACAGCCCCCGCGCGGCACGCGCCAGGCCGCCTCCACCTTCTGACCCTTTTCCCCTTCTGCTGATCGACGACGGAGCTTTCGACATGATGCGACGCGACGCGGCATTCGGCCGGGCCCGTGCCCGCCGGACCGCCCTGCTCTCGGCCACGATGCTGGCCACCGGCCTCATGACCTCGGCGCAGGCGGCCAAGTTCGGGATCGTGGTCAACCCGGTCCAGGACCCGCTGCTCGCGAACCTCGCGATCCCCAATGCGGCGCCTGCCGTCGGCATGTGGTCGGGCCTGCGCGACTGGCCGATGAACGCGATCCACATGGGCCTGCTGCCGTCGGGCAAGGTGGTCTCGTTCGGCACGCCCGGCGGCAATCCCGGAACCCAGGACGGTCGCACCTTCGACGTGTGGGACCCCTATGCCGGCCTTTCCGGCAACAGCCACGTCACCCTGCCGGGCGTGACCAGGATCAACAGCTTCTGCGCGGCGCAGGCCTTCCAGGCCGACGGCTCGCTGCTCGTGTCGGGCGGCATCGTCAACGACGGCAACAACAAGGGCAGCGCGGTGCTCAACACCGCCGCCAACGGCGTCTCGGCCATCGGGGCGCAGCTCGCCAACGACCGCTACTATTCCACTATGCTCACCCTGCCGAACGGCCAGCAGGTGATCGTGGGCGGCTCCTACCCCTATCTCGGCGGCTGGGCCGACCCGCAGGGCTCCATCGACAAGAACTGGATGACCGGCATGACGCCGGAGGTGTTCGACGGCCAGAACTGGCGCAGCCTGTTCGGCGCCAAGAGCCGCGACGCGTTCGGGCCCGACTACAATCGCTTCTGGTATCCCCGTGCCTGGATCGCCCCGAACGGCAAGGTGTTCGGCATCTCCTCCGAGAAGATGTGGTATCTCGACACCGCCAACAACGGCTCGGTGACGACGCAAGCCTTCAAGCAGGGCCAGCGCGACGTCGGCAACGCGGCGGACGCGCCCAATGTCGGCCCCGCCTCCACCGCGGTGATGTACGCGCCGGGCAAGATCCTCCAGGTCGGCGGCAACGCCTATTCCAACGGCGAGGGCTTCCTGTCGAGCAACCGCGCCACCGTGATCGACATCAACGGCAACGCCCCCGCTGTGAACGACACCGCCACCATGAATTTCGGCCGCGGCTGGGCCAACGCCACCGTGCTGCCGACCGGCACCGTCGCCGTCACCGGCGGCAGCAAGTACAACGACCGCGGCGACGGCGACGTGGTGCTGGCCAGCGAGTTCTGGGACCCGAACACCGGCCGCTGGTCGGTCGGCGCCTCGGGCTCGGTCTATCGCGGCTACCATTCGAGCGCGATCCTGCTGCAGAACGGCGCCCTGGTGGTGGCGGGCGGCGGCGCCCCCGGCCCGGTCGCCAACCAGAACGCGGAGTTCTTCTATCCGCCCTACCTGTTCACCACCGTGAACGGGAAGGCCGCGCTCGCGCCCCGGCCGCAGATCGTCAGCCTCGACACCAACCGGCTCGGCTACGGCGGGGCGATGCAGTTCGAGTTCGCCTCGCAGAACGGCGTGGCGCAGGTGGTGCTGATCGGGCTGAGCCAGACCACGCACAGCTTCAACTTCACCCAGCGCCGCATCCCCCTGACCTTCACCCAGGCCGACACGACGGTGACGCTGCGCAGCCCGGCCTCGGGCGCCATCGCACCGCCCGGCTACTATCAGCTCGTCGCGATCGACCAGAAGGGCGTGCCCTCGCCGGGCGTGATCGTGGCGGTCGGCAACGTCGCCGCCCCCCCGCAATCCGCGGCGCCGGTCGTCGGCACTACGGGCGGCAACACCGGCGGCGGTACCGGCACCGGCGGGACCGCCGGTGGAGGCACCGGCGGCACGGGCGGCGGCACCGGCACCGGCGGCACCGACGGAGGAACGGGCACCGGCATCGGCACCGCGGTGAGTCTGCAGGCCAGCAACTACACGAAGTTCTATCTCACCAACGTCAACGGCACGGCCCGCCTCGTGGCGCCGGCCAACGACGGCGATCGTCAACAATCGACCTTCCGGATGGTCACGGGACTGGCCGGCACCGGCGTGTCGTTCCAGTCGAGCACCGCCACCAACCAATACCTGCGCCACCAGAACTTCCAGATCCTCCAGCAGGCCAACGATGGCGGCGACGTCTTCAAACGGGGGGCGAGCTTCAACCAGCGCGCGGCGCTCGCCGGAACCTGCGGCTGCAACACCGGAACCTGCTCTTCGTACGAGTCGGTCGATTGGCCCGGCTACTACGTCCGGCACCGCAACTACGGTTTCTACATCGACAAGGCCGACAACTCCGATCTGTTCAAGCAGGATGCCTCGTTCTGCGCCGCTCCGCCGCTCGCCGGTGGAACCGTCGCCGCCGCGGGCACGCTCCTGAAGGCGGCGCATTCCGGGATGTGCCTCGCGATCCCGGCCGGCAACGGCAACGACGGCGCCCCCATCACGCAGCAGGCCTGCAACGGTTCGGCCGAGCAGAGCTGGACGCCCCGGACGACGGCGGGCGGCTCCGCCTTGGTCAACGCCGCCAGCGGCAAGTGCCTCGATCTCAGCCTGGAGAAGCTGCCGGTCGGCAACGGCACGCGCATCTATCAGTGGGCCTGCCACGGTGGCACGAACCAGGCCTGGACGACGAAGCCGCAGGGGGGCGGCAACGCCTACACCACGGCCTACGCGCCGAACCTCTGCCTCGACGTGCCCGGGGCTTCGAACCAAGCCGGAACCGCCGTGTTCGGCTGGGCCTGCCACGGCGGCGCCAACCAGACCTTCCTCACGAACACGCCGACGCAGTGACCGGGCGAACCTCGCAGGGGCCGGCCTACCGGCCTCCGCGAGGCGCGTCGAACCGGCAGCCCGCGAGACAGAGCACTCCGACCCCACCGGGTCGGGGTGCTCTGTCTTGCGGGCGTCGGACCGCATCCGCGGGGTGGGCCTCGCTTCCCAGCGCCACGATCGACGGCGCAGCGCCATCCCGGCCCCGATCCTCGCCAAAAAATTGTATCGCGGGCACAACCCAACCGGCTCGACAAGCGTGGCCGTATCGATCAAATGATGGGGGACGGGGCGTCGCAGCGATGGCGACGCCATCGCGGGCGACCGAGCGCGAATGCGCCGCGCCCGAACACGGTTTTGGGGATTCACGGACACATGCGGCGTCGTCTCTTCGCTTGCGGGTCGATTCTGGCCTCGGCCCTGTGTGCGGCCGGCGCCGGGGCGGCGGACCTCGCGCCCCGCGCGGCAGCACCGGTGTTCGCGCCGGTCCCGGTCTTCACCTGGACCGGCCTCTACGGCGGATTCAACCTCGGCTATGCCTGGAGCGACGACCGCGCCCGGACCGCGGCCTTCGTGCCCGGCGGCTTCCAGGCGCGCGTGGTCGACGAACTCGGCTTCGAGCGGGCACGTCTCGACGGCGGCGGCTTCACCGGCGGCGGTCAGGTCGGCGCCAACTATCAGCTGACGCCGGGCTCGGGCGTGGTCGTCGGGTTCGAGGCCGACGCGCAATACACCGACCTGCGGGCCCGGCGCGGCAGTAGCGCCTCCTTCACGCAGGATTTCGGCGGCGGCTTCGTGTTCCGGAACGATCTCGCGGCCGAGGCGCGCGGGCGCCTGAACTACCTCGGCACCGTGCGCGGGCGCCTGGGCTACGCCTTCGATCGCGTCCTCGTCTACGGCACCGGCGGCTTCGCCTACGGCGAGACGGCCTACGGTTCGGTCGTCGATCAGACCAGCGTCTGCAACTGCCCCGGCGGCCCGCTGACCTTCCAGGCGGTGACCGTCGGCGCGCGCCAGGGGATGCAGACCGGCTACGCCTATGGCGGCGGCATCGAGGTCGCGCTGCCGACGGAGAGCCCCCTCAACGTCTTCCGCGCCGCCGCCGTGACCCTCAAGGCCGAGTACCTGCACTACGATCTCGGCACCCGCAGCATCGTCGGCTCCGCCGTGCCGATCCCGTCCTTCGGGTTCACGCCGCAGCCGGTGACGCTCACCCGGATCAAGACCGAAGGCAACCTCGCCCGCGTCGGCCTGAACTTCAAGTTCGGCGTGGACTGAAGCGCGCCGCCCTCGCCGGAGCGCTCCGACGGAACGGAGCGCCCGACGCGCCGGGTGCGCGCGCCTGCCGGTCACGTCATCGCCGCGGAGACGATGGCCTCCTCGCGCGCCTCGGCCGCCTCGAAGGTGGCGACGACGCGGCCGGCCCGCGCGACGACGATGCGGTCGGACAGACTCAGCACCTCGGACAGGTCGGACGAGATCGCCAGCACCGCCTTGCCCTCGCCCGCCGCCCGCCGCAGGGCGGCGTGGATGTCCGGGACGGCACCGACATCGACGCCGCGGGTCGGCTCGTCGGCGAGGATCACGTCGGGCGCCTGCGCCAGGGCGCGGGCGAGCACCACCTTCTGCTGGTTGCCGCCCGAGAAGCTGCCGAGGGGGCCGCCCGCATCGAGGGCGGCCACCCGCAAGGCGTCGAGCCAGGGGCGTGCCATGCGGGCGCGGACAAGCCGCCGCGGATACAGGAAGCGGCGTCCCGGCCGGGTCGCCAGGATGCCGAGCACGATATTTTCCTCCGCCGACAGGCTCTCGAACAGCCCCTCGGTCTGGCGGTCCTCGGTGACGTAGACGAGCCCGGCCCGCACCGCCTGCCCGGCATCGGTGAACGCGACCGGCCGCCCGTGCAGCCGGATCGCGCCGCCGCGGCGCGGAGCGTAGAGGCCGACGGCGTGCCGGGCCGTCTCGGTGCGGCCGGCGCCGACGAGGCCGGTCAGGCCGACCACCTCGCCGGCCCTCACATCGAAGGTCATGCCCCGGACCGCGGCGCCGGCCCGCGCCCGCACGACCGCGAAGGCGGGCGGGGCGTCGGCGCGCTTCGCGGTCGTTTTTTCGCGACGCGGCGATGCCTCGCCCGCCACCGTGCGGCCGACCATCAGCCGCACGAGGTCCGCCCGCGTGATCGCCGCGACCGGGCGGGTGGCGACAAGGCGTCCGTCGCGCAGAACCGTGACGGCGTCGGCCTGCGCCAGCACCTCTTCGAGGGCGTGGGTCACGAGCACCAGTGCGGTCCCGTGCGTGCGCATGTGACGGATCATCCGGAAGAAGGTCGCCCGCTCCCGCGGGGTCAGGGCCGCGGTCGGCTCGTCGAACACGATCAGGCGCGCCCGCCGCCGGACCGCGCGGGCGATCTCGACCATCTGCCGCGCCGCCGTGTCGAGATCGCCGGCCCGCGCCTGCGGGTCGATCCGCCAGCCCCAGGCCGCCATCGCGGCGCACGCATCGGCCCGCGCGCCCGCACGGTCGAGGAGGAAGGGCTCGGTGCCGAGTTGCAGGTTCTGGGCGACCGTCAGGTCCGGGACGAGGCTGCTCTCCTGATAGACCATCGCGATACCGGCCGCGTTCGCGTCCGCGGGCGTGGCGAAGGTGAGAGGGCGGCCGTCCAGCGTGATCGTCCCCGCATCGGGGCGGGTCTCGCCCGCGACGATTCCCGCGAGCGTCGACTTGCCCGCTCCGTTCTGCCCGACGAGGGCGTGGATTTCTCCGTGAGAGAACGCGAGGTCGATGCCGTCGAGGGCGATGTTGCCCGCGTAGCTTTTGCCGATCCCGGTCAGGCGCAAGGCGCAGCCGCCGCGACGCTCGCCGGAGGACTCGGGAACGACGGCGCCGGGCGCGGCGTCCGTGGTTACAGTGGCGTGCGCGCGCTCGCGTCTGCGGGCGAACCAAAGGCCGGCCCCGACCGCCAGGAGCAGGCTCGCGCCGATCACCGCCGAGGCGGCGTTGCCCGGTGCGTTCAGCCTCAGCAAGCCGCCGGACAGGAGCGAGAGGCTGGCTGCGCCGACGAGGACGTTGACGACGCTGCCGCGCCCGCCCGCGAGGCTCGCCCCACCCATCACCAGGGCGGTCAGCGCGGCAACCTCCCAGCCCGAACCGACGTTGGAGCCCGCGGCGTCCTGGCGGGCGGCGTAGAGGATCGCGGCGCAGGCCACGATGACACCCGCCGCCGGGTAGACCCCGAACCGCACCCGCTCCACCCGCACCCCGGATTGCCGGGCCGCCCGCGGATCGGACCCCGTCGCGATCACGTGCATCCCGAACCGGGTGCGCGTCAGAACCGCGTGCAGACCGAGGGCGACGGCCCCGAGCACCAGCAGGTTCACCGGAACGCCCAGTACTTGGCCGCCGCCGAGGAACTGCCAGACCGGTCCGTCATGGGCGGCCGCGGCCAGCGCGAAGGTGAACTTTTGCGAGACGAGATCGTAGCCGCCGCGCAGGACGAGGAGCATGGCGAGCGTGGTGAGGAACGGGCGCAGGCCCGCCACCGCGACGAGGACGCCGTTGACGGCCCCGAGGCCGGCGCCCAGCGCGATCACCGCCGGCACGGTCAGGCCGATGGAAAAGCCGTAGACGCGAAACAGCAGCAGGGCCGCGAGGTTGGCGAGCGCGAAGATCGCCCCGAGCGACAGGTCGATGCCGCCGCAGAGCACGATCAGGAACAGGGCCAGTGCCACCAGCCCCGGCTCGGCGAAATCGGTCGCGAGGAGCTGGAGATTCCCGACCGACAGGGCGTTCGGCACGAGGAGCGCGAAGGTCGTGGCGATCACCGCGAGGACAACGGTGGGCATCCACGTATCGGGCGCGACACGGCGCATGGGCGGCCGTCCGGAGCGGTTCAGCGGTCCGTCGGCGGGTCGAGGTCGAAGCAGGCGGCCCGGTCTTTCCGCCCCGCGACCCAGGTGCTGTTCGAGAGATAGACGAGTTGCTTCGTGCCGGGCTTGTCGCGGTTCTGAAGCAGGGTGAGGACCGCGTCGGTGATCTGCACGCCCTGCACGTCGGAGCGGTAGGACAGCACCTTGTGGAACAGGCCCTGCTCGACGGCGTCGCAATCGGCGCGGGGGCCGTCGGTGGTGGCGTAGACCTTGACCTTCCCCTGGAGCCCGGCCGCCTTCACCGCCTGCGCGGCGCCCTGCTGCATCGTGCCCCAGACGCCGTAGGTCGCGCACAGGTCCGGGTGCTGCTGCAGGACGGTGGCCGTGATCGCGTTGGCCCGGTTGCTGTCCCAGTTGGCCGCCTGACTGGAGACGACCTTGATCGAGGGCTCGCGCTCGAACACCTCCATCGCCCCCTGGAGCTGTTCGAGGCTCGCTGCCGCGGTGGCCTCGCCCTGCACCAGCGCGACCTTGCCCGAAGAGCGGCCCCCGCCGCATTCTCCCACGATCTCCTGCGCGACGGTGCGGCCGAGATCGACGTTGTCGACGCCGACATAGGCGTCGGTGGCGGTGTTGGACATCATGTTCACCTGGACGACCGGGATGCCGGCCTCCATGGCCCGCTTCAGCGGGCGGGCCAGCACCGAGACGTTGGCGTTCTGGACGATCAGCACGTCGGGCCGCTCGGCGATCAGCGCGTTGACCGCCTGCAACTGCGCGTCGGCGCTGAAGTTCGGATCGCGGACGACGAAGTTCACGCCGTAGCGCTCGAAGTTCTCCCGCATCACCCGGGTCCAGATCATGCCGATCGTGGTCGAGAGCGTCAGCGGCACCCAGGCGACGGTCTTGCCCTTCACCGCCCGGTCGAAGGCGGGGCGCATCTGCGCGCGCGGATCGCCGTTCGCCGGTGCTTGGGCCAACGCCTGCCCCGCGGATGCGGTCAGGCCCAGCAGGGCGAGGGCGCGTGCGGTCCGTCCCATGAAGTCCTCCTTGGATGGATTCTTGCCTTGAATGGATTGCCGGCTCAGATCCCCGCCGCCGGGGCCTCGCCGCGGCGCAGCGCGCCGTCGGCGAGGAGGACGAGGAGGAGCGCCGTCCCCTTGGCGATGCCCTGCACCTGCGCGGCGACGTCGAGGATCGTCATCGCGTTCGTCATGAGGCCGACGAGGAGCGTGGCGGCCATCACCCCGAAGACCCCGCCCCGTCCGCCCGAGAGGCCGACCCCGCCGAGCACGACGACGAGGAGCACGTCGAATATCAGCGTCGCGTTCGCCAGCTGCAGATCGACGAGGCCGGACGAGGACAGCATGATCAGCCCGGCGACGAAGGCCGTAGTGGCGGAAAAGAGGTATTGCAGCCACGCGATGCGCCGCACCGGCAGGCCCACCACCGCCGCCGTCCTGGGGTTGATCCCGGCCGCGCGCACGAAGCGGCCGGGCACGGTCCGCTCCAGCAAGAGGTGGGTGAGGATCGCGCACGCCGCCAGCACCAGCGGCGGCACGGGAACGCCGCCGACCGTTCCGCCCAGATGCGCCAGCCAGCCGCTCCCGGCGGGCAGGTGGATACTTGCCCCCGGCAGGATGCTGGACCGGGCGAGGCCGACGAACAGCATCGCGGTCGCCAGGGTCGCGAACAGCGGCGGGATGCCGGCGAGCGTGACGGCGCCCGCGTTGACCGCCCCCATCGCCAGCGCGAAACCGGTGCCGCCGAGGAGTGCGGCCGGCAGCGGGATGCCGCCCGCCAGCATCTTGGCCACCGCGCCGGTCGAGATCAGCGCGACCGCCACCTGCGACAGGTCGATGTTGCGCCCCATCACCACGAGCGCCATGCCGAGCGCGAGGATGCCGACGACGGATATGCCGCGCAGGAGCGCGAACAGGTTTCCCAATGTCGCGAACCGGTCGAGCGTGAGGGCGAGGACGAGCGCGCCCGCAGCCGCCGTCAGGGCGACCACGCCTGAGCGCTCCATCCTCGACGGCCGGCGTGTCGGGACGGCGCGATCCGGCATGCGGGTGCTCGACATGGGGGGATCCCGGCTCGCCGACGATGGAGGGCATGGGGCGCGGGAATTCACTTCGGCGCATTCGATCGGCGCCAAGCAAGTCCCGATTTATCTGATGAATACTGGGTGATTTCCCGATCGATGCTAATAAAAATACTGAGAAACACAAGCCTGATCGGCGCCGCTCGATGCGGGCAATTTGCCCGATCTTCACCGGGTCGCTTGCGCGGGTAGGATCGGGCGACGAATAATCGCGCCGTCACGGAGGACGCGCCGCCGATGCGATTGCTGCCGGGTCTGGTTCTGCGCTTCGTCGGCGTCGCGATGCTGTGCCTGACGGCGACGGCGGCCTGGGTGCTGTTCGACGCGCACCGGAGCATCCAGGCGCAGGCCGCGGCTTCCGCCGACCGGGTCGTCCGGGTGCTGCAATCGCATGTCTGGCTCGGCAGCGCGCACGCCGCCGCCCGGCTCGCCTCGCCGAACTGGCAGACCGCCGCGACCCTGCGGGAGATCGCCCCCACGGTCTGCGTCGCGTTCGTGCCGCTCGGCCAGCCCCTCGAGGACGAGCCGCGCCGGCTCTGCAGCGGCTGGGGCGGCTACCGCGACGGCGCCCCGCGCTGGTTCGAGCGCTTCTACGGCGCGCTGTTCGGGGACAGCCTGCCGGTCACGCGACCGCTGATCATCCAGCGCCGGGAGGCCGGGCGCGTCGTGGTGGCGCCGCTGCCCGAGGCCGCCATGCGGCAGGCGTGGCACGAGGTGAGCCTGGCCACCGGCGCCGTCCTCGCCGCGGTCGCGGGCTTCAGCCTCCTGGCCTTCCTGATCCTGGGCCACGCGCTGCGGCCGGGGCTCACCATCATCCGCGGCTTGAAGGCGCTCGGCGGCGGCCGGACCGACATCCGCCTGCCGACGTTCAGGGCGCGCGAGTTCCGCCTGATCGGGCAGGCCGTCGAGGATCTGGCCGAGCGGCTGGCCCGCACCCACGCGGAGCGCTTGCGGCTCATGCGGCAGATGCTCCAAGTGCAGGAGGACGAGCGGCGCCTGCTGGCGCGCGAGCTGCACGACGAGTTCGGGCAATGCCTGACGGCGACGCACGCGCTCGCCGCCTCGATCGAGTTGGGGGCGGCCGAGCGGCCGGATCTCGCGAGCGACGCAGCGGCCATCGGCGGCATCGCCGCGCGCATGATGGGCACGCTGCGCGACGCGCTCGGTCGCCTGAGACCGCCGGACTTCGACGAGATCGGCCTTGGGCCGAGCCTCGACCAGTTGATCCAGGGGTGGAACCTCAAGGCGGCCGGCCGGAAACCCGTCGTCTCGCTCAGCGTCGGCTGCGACCTCTCGACGATGCCGGCGACGGCCGCGCTCAACGTCTATCGCATCGTGCAGGAATGCCTGACCAATGCGGTGCGGCACGGGACGCCGGACACCGTGACGGTCAGCCTGAGCGAGAACGGGCGGGCCGGCGCGGCGATCTCCGTCGTCGTGGAGGACGACGGCGGCGGCGACCCGGCGCGGATCGTCAGCGCCTCGGGCTTCGGCATCCTCGGCATCCGCGAGCGGGTCGCGGCGCTCGGGGGGCGGCTCGCCATCGCCCGCGCGGCGGGCGGCATCCGCGTCGCCGCCCTGATCCCGCTCACCGCCGAGCCCCTGTGCGAGGCCGCATGAGCGAGGACGTCACCATCCTGCTCGTGGACGACCACCCGGTCGTCCGCGAGGGCTACCGGCGGCTCCTCGAACGGCAGCCCGGCCACCGGGTCGTCGCCGAGGCCGAGACCGCCGCGGACGCCTACCGGGCGTACAAGGCCTGCACGCCGACGATCGTCATCATGGACTGGTCGCTGCCGGGCCCGAGCGGCCTCGAAGGGCTGCGCCACATCCGGCAATGGGACCGGCAGGCCCGCATCCTCGTCTTCTCGATGCACCAGAACGTCGGCTTCGCCCTCAAGGCGCTGGAGGCGGGCGCCTGCGCCTACGTGACGAAGAGCAGCCCGCCCGCCGAGTTGGTGACGGCGATCCGCACCGTGCTCGCGGGCGGCCGGGCGCTCAGCGAGGACATGGCGCGGGCGGTCTCCGCCGGACCCGCCTCGGGCCCGGCGACGCCGATCGCCGAGCTGTCGCCGCGCGAGGTCGAGATCCTGCACCTCGTCGCCTCGGGGCTGACCACGGAGGCGATCGCCGGGGCGCTCAATCTCAGTCCCAAGACCGTGCAGAACAAGCATTACGGCATCAAGGCGAAGATCGGCGCGCGCACCGACGCCCATCTGGTCTGGCTCGCCATGCAGGCCGGCCTCGTCAGCGAGCGCACGGTCGATCTCGCATCAGCGTCCGCCGACCCGAACGCGCGCGGAGCGTGAGGTCTCCAGGGCGTTCCTCCGCCTCGCGGCAGGGGCGCGGCCCATCGACGGGGCGATCGGCAGCCGCCCTCGTGCTCATCTCGACGTCGCCCGACGGACCGCCCCCGTCGCGGAGTAATCGGCTCCTACCGCCGCCCTCGCCGCGTGGCGGCCGGCCGTACCGCCACACCGCGGGATCGAGCCGTCGGGCCTCCCGCATTCGATTGTATCGATTCGATCTTTTTCCGACAGGCAGCGCAGCGTATTCCTTACCTTGCAATGAAAACCATCCAGAAGGATGTTTTCATAAATCTTGTTTGGTGCTAATATTTTCAATAATCAGACAAAAAATTCTAGCAACATAAATTGCGGAACAATGTTTCGATGAAAACTCACGAACCTCAAGGCGCGATCAGGTTGAGTGTCCGGGAGGCCGGGCCCACTTCGACCCGCCGGCCCCAGTCGAAGGCGATGAAATCCTGCTCGATGCCGTCGGCGAAGACCACACCGCCCTCGTTCATCCGCGAGACCACCGACAGCGTCGCCGTGGCGAGCAGTTTTCCGGCACGCAGATGCGTGGCGGTGGCCACGCTGGGGAACGGCTCGCGCACCCAGTAGCCGACGGCGGATTCCTCCGGGCCGAGGGGAAAGCCGAGGCCGGTCGCCTCGCTGATGGAGCGCGCCCAGCCCGTCGCCCCGGTGCCCGACGCCACGATGAGCCCGCTCGACGAATGATCCTCCGCCGCCTCGCCCGCCGCGATCCGGTAGCGCGCAGATTGGTGGCTGCGGTGGCCGACGAAGATCTCGTTGAGCGCCAGCAGCCGCTGCCCGCCGTCGAGCACCGCCTGCACCATGGTCCGCCGCTCGATCGGGGCCGCGCCCGCGACGCTCGCGGGCAGCAGGGGCCCGAGCCGCTCGATCCCGATCCGCGCCAGCACGCCGTCGTAGAGGTCCGGCGCCGGGTTGAGGCCGATCACCGGCTGTCCATCGAGATACTTCGCGACGTTGGCCACCAACCCGTCCTGGCCCACCGCGACGACGACGTCCTCCGGCGCGAACAGGAACCGGTCGAGGTCGGCCCGCCGCGCCAGCGCCTGCCGCCACTCCCCCGGCACCGCGGCGCGGGCCTGGGCCAGCACCGCATTGAAGCGGGCATGACGGTCCTCGACCTCACTCAAGGACTGCCCGCGGCTCTCCAGAAAGAACTTGGCCTGACCGCGCGTCGCGTGCCGGGCGAGCAGCAGTTCGTAATCCGTGTCGCGGGTGACGAACACGGCGCGCGGGGGGATCGCCGCCATCGCTTGCTCTCCTCAGCGGGGCACGGTGAGGGGCGCTGCCGCACGACGGAACTCGCCCATCACGCTCGCCAGCAGATCGGGCGTCACGTTGACGTGCTCGATCGTTTCCAGCTTGCCCGCGAGTTCCCGCGCCGCCAGCCCGAGCAGGGTGGCCGGGGCAAGATCGCGGTAGACCGCCACCCGCTGCGCCTCGGCCTCGGCCCGCGCGCCCTCGACGAGGCGGATGCGCTCGGCTTCCGCCGCCGCCTCCAGGCCGCGCGCCTCCGCGAGGCCCGCCGCGCGGTCGCGGGCGTTCTCGGCCTCGCGGGCGATGAGCCCGGATTCGCGCTGCGCCAGCTCGGTGCGGGTGGCGAGTTCGTTCTCGGCGATGGCGCGCTCCTTCTCGACGGCCAGCGCGCGCCGGGCGAAGGTCGCCTCGTCGGCCTTCTGCTGCAGGGCTTCAAAAGTCGGCGTCTGGAGCGCACGCTCCAGCTCGCTCGTCGGCGCGAGGTTGGTGAGCCGCACCGAGACCGGGGCGACGCCGATCTCGGCGAGCGCGGGGGCGTCGGTCAGCACCGCTTCGAGCAGGAGCCGCAGCGGCTCCGGCCCGGCGTCCAGCAGGGCGCGCACGGGGCTCGCGCCGAGGTGCTGCAGGATCGCTTGGCCCGCGATCCCTGAGAGCCGCGCCTCGATCCGCTCGATCGGCTCGCCCTGGAACTGGCCGCTCGCGAGGCCGATCGAGAAGTCGATGCGGCTCGCCAGAAGCACGGGATCGACGACGTGCCAGCCGATGGTGCCCTGCACCGTCACGCTCTGGAAGTCGCGGCTGCGCCCCCGCACGAACAGGGTCATCTCGCGGTCGTCCATCGGCACCTCGCTGATGCTCGCGCTCTCCGGGCGGAACCAGAACACGAGGCCCCGCCCGCTCTGGCGGACGCGTCCGTTACGGTAGCGGATGACGTGCCGGCTCGCCTCGCTGCGCAGTTGGGCGACCGGGCCGAGATTGCGGATCGTAGCCATAGCATTCTCCTTACGGTTTGCGGCAGCGGTAGAGTTCGGGCGGGCGGAACGAAGTGCCGGCCTCGCGCGCGCCGGTGGGTTCGAGCCAGCCGCGGTCGAGCATCCGGCGGCGGAAGGCGGGTTTGTTGAGGGGAGTGCCGAGGATCGTCTCGTGCACGTCCTGAAGCTGGCGCAGGGTGAAGCGCTCCGGCAGCAGCGCGAAGCCGACGCCCGAGTAGTCGAGCTTGCCCCGCAGCCGCAGCATCGCGAGCGCGAGGATGTCGGCGTGGTCGAAGGCGAGGGTGAGCGGGCCGCCCCCTGCGGCATCCCGCAAAGCGACCGGCCCGCCCGCCTCGCCGGCCCAGGGCACGTCGATGATGGCGGGCAGCAGGCCCGCGCCGTTGCGGCCGGCTGCGGTGAAGGCGGCCTCCGGCAGCAGCGCAAGATAGGCGACCGACACGATGCGCATGCGCGGATCGCGGCCGGGCGCGCCGAAGGTGTAGAGCTGTTCGAGATGGAGCCCCGAGAGCCCCGCCTTCTCGCGCAGCACCCGCCCGGCCGCCGCGTCGAGCGTTTCCGCCACGCCGACGAAGCCGCCGGGCAGCGCCCAATGCCCGGCCTGCGGATGCTCGTCACGCTTCAGCAGCAGCGCGGCAGGGCGGCCGTCGCGAAGCCCGAGCAGGACCACATCGACGGTGAGCGCGAGGCGACCGTAGGCGTCCGGATCGTAGGTGGCGAGAAACGCGTCCTCACTCATGACGGCCCCTTATTCGCATCGTGCGAGTAACTAATATTCATATTGCGATTATGTCAAGTGGGTCTGTGCGGCGCCGTCGCTCGGGGCCCCGCGCCGGCCCCTGATTAGGAAATCCAAAAAGTTCGGCGGGCCTTCGGCGAAAACCGGTCTGCCGCGCCCATGCCCCTGTCGAGGGCGGACACACCGCTCGATCAGGGAGATGCCACCATGACCCGGACGATGATGTTCGTGCTCGCCGCCGCCGGCCTGCTCACCGCCGCGAACCCGGCCTCCGCTGAAGGAGCCGCCCCGCCGAGCGGCAACCAGGAGTTCATCGGCGTCGATCTCGACAATGGTGGCGTCTATTACAACGGCCGCAACTCCGGGCGGTATTGCCTCTACCGCACCGTCGAGGTGTTCAACCGCTATACCGGCTATGTCGAAGCGCGCCGCGTGCGCCGCTGCGGCACCGGCCTCTACCTGCCGTGAGGGGGCCAGATGCTGCTCACCGCCCTCTCGCCGCTGCATCTGGCCGCCCTCAGCCTCGTCCTCGCGCTGTTCGCGGGGGGATGAGGGCCTTCAAGCCGACCGCCTCGGGCGGCATTGTTTCTCAGGTTGCGCGCGGCTAACCCTGTCCCGCGCCCGATTCGGGCGTGCCCCGTGTCAAGGACGTTGAGGTCGGCCCGCGAGCCGAAGGGAGGACGCCCTTGAAGGCATCATTGCCGAGACGAGCCCCGGTGCCCGCCGCGCGGCGGATCGCGCTGTTCGCCGCCGCGTTCCTCGGAGCGGCCTGCTTCCTCGGCCCTCCCGCCCGCGCTGCCCCAGATCCGTCCCCCTTACCGGCCCCGTTCGCCGACAACGCCGATTCCGTCGCGGTGGTGATCGGCAACCGCAGCTACAAGCAGACCGTGCCGGTCGATTTCGCCCACAACGACGCCGAGGCGATCCGCGCATACCTGATCGGGCGGCTCGGCTACCGCGAGGGCAACGTCTTCGTCCTCAAGGACGCGACGCTCAACGAGTTCAACCAAGCCTTCGGCACGGAGCGCAACCCGCAGGCCGGGCGCCTCTGGCGCAGCGTGCGCGAGGGCCGCTCGAACGTCTTCGTCTACTTCTCCGGCCACGGCGTGCCGGACCTCGCCACGAAGCAGCCCTTCCTGCTGCCGCACGACGGCAACCCGAACCAGGGCGAGAGCGGCTATGCCCTGGAGACGCTCTACCGCAACCTCGACCTCGTGAAGCGCAAGATCGGGCCCGAGCGCCAGCTCGTCGTCATGGTCGATGCCTGCTTCACCGGCGAGACCGGTCGCAAGGGCGAGAGCCTGCTCGCCGTCTCCGCGCCGGGTTTCGCGCCGGCCAAGCCGAAGCCCGAGAGCGGCCTCGTCCGGGTGGTCGCCACCTCCGGCGCGACGCCCGCCAACTGGGACGAGACCAACCGGCTCGGTCTCCTCACCAGCCGCTTCCTGATGGGCGTCTCGGGGCAGGCCGACGCGAAGGAAGCGCAGGGCGACGGCGACGGGCTGGTCCAGTGGGCCGAGTTGAAGCGCTACCTGCGCGAGCAGGTTTCTGAGGGCGCCAGGCGCGCGTCGGGTCGCGAGCAGGTGCCGGAGATCGACGACGCGCCGATCGTGCTCAAGGCCTCGCTTCCCGTCGAGGCGGTCGCGGGCGGCGTCGCGACCCTGCGCGACGAGGCCGCGTGGCGGCGCGCCGAGAGCCTCGGCACCCGCGAGGCGTTCGAGGCCTATGTCGGATCGTGCGGCGAGGCCTGCACCTACCGGCCGCAAGCCATGGACCGGCTGCTCGCGGGCCGGCGCCGGGACGCGGCGGCGATCGATGGGGAGAACTGGGCCAAGTTCGGCGCGCAGCGGCAGTATCAGGCCTATCTGAATTCCTGCGGGGAGGTCTGCGCCTATCGCAGCCTCGCCGAGGGCTATCTCGGCGGCGCGAACCCCGGCAGCGATCCGCGGGTGAAGCGCTGCGATGAACTCGCCGCCGGCACCGACGATCCCGACCGCCCGAAGAGCGTGCCGGGGGTGAAGCTCGGCCGCATCGAGGCCTCCGCCGCGATCGAGGCCTGCCGCGGCGCTGCGTCCGCTTATCCGTCCCTGCGCCGCCTCGATTACCAGCTCGGCCGCGCCTACGACCGAGCCGAGCGTTCCAAGGAGGCGTTCGCGGCTTACGACCGGGCCGCCAAGGCCGGCAGCGTCTCGGCCATGAACAACCTCGCCACGCTCTACGAGTACGGCCAGGGCGTGAAGCGTTCGCAAGGAGAGGCCTACCGGCTCTATCGGCAGGCCGGCGAGGGCGGCAACGTGGTGGCGCTCGCCAACGCCGCCCGCATGCTCGAATACGGCAACGGCATCCCCAAGGACGAGGCGCAAGCGGTGGCGCTCTACAAGCGCGCGGTCGCGGGGGGCGATGTCGCCTCGATCTCGAAGCTCGTGCCGCACTATTCGACCGGCGCCTACGGCTTCCCGAAGGACCTGCGCCAGGGCTTCGACCTGTTCCGCCAAGCGGCCGACAAGGGCGATCCCGTCGCCATGGCGACGATGGCGACGCTGATCGACAACGGCTTTTCCCGCTACTTTCCCGGCGTCCGCTCGTCCGACATGGTGCTGCGGGCGCTCAAGAAGGGCGAACTCGGCGCCGCCTCGGTCTCGGCCACCGACACGGCGCAGCAGAAGCTCAGGCCCGAGACGATCCGCACGGTCCAGCGGGCGATCAAGGAGGCGGATTACTATCCGGGCGCGCTCGACGGGCGCTTCAACCCAGTCTTCGTCCGGGCGCTGGATCAGTACGCGCGGGCGAACGAGGCGGAATGAGCCGGCACCGCGCCGCCTTCCCTCCCCCCTCCGCGGGGGAGGGTGGCCTCCAAAGGAGGTCGGGAGAGGGGAGCCCGGCTTCCGGAGATAACGGGTCAATGGCGGCCAAGCGGCGCCGTCGCTCCCCTCTCCCGCCTGCTCCGCAGGCACCCTCCCCCGCAGAGGGGAGAGGGTTTTTGGTGGCCGCCCTCTTGGCCACAATCGTCACTTCGACCCCCGCCCGCGCCGACCCCACCACCGCCACCCTTGGCCCCTTCCTCGACGCCGTCTCCGCCTGCGCCGGGCGGCCCGACCTGACGCTGGCCGTGATCGGCGTCGAGCCGGGCCAGACGGCGCTCTCGCGCGAGCAGGCCGAGGAGGTGCGGCTGGCCATCGAGAGCCGGCTCCAGGCGAGCGGCCGGGTGCGGCTCGCGGCGGCCGCCGACGTGGTGCGCATCAAGGCCCTGCGCGAGGGCACCACCGGGCTCTCCGGGGTGGAGGCCGAGGCGCAGATCCGCGCGGCGTTTTCGGGTGATGCAAGCGTCTTCCTCGTGGAGCCGCGCCGGGCCGGCGAGACCGCCGCCTTGCGGCTCCAGGCCATCACCCGCTCGGTCCAGTGCAAGGCGACGAGCGAGCCGGTGAGCGTTCCGATCCGCGTCGGCGCGGGCGTCGCCGACGTCGATGCCGTGATGGAGGGTGCGGTCAAAGCCCTCGGCCAGGCCGCCCCGAATGCCAGCGCCGTCGAGGTCTGCCCCTTCGTGGCCGAGGGCGGTCATTCGAGTTGCGCCGGCGTGCTGACCGACCGTCTCGTCATCGCGCTGGATGCCGAGGCGCGATCAGTCAACCGCGTGCTGAAAGGGGCCCGCCTCGACGTGCGCCGCAGCCCGCCCGGCACCGTCTGCGCCGGCCCGCTCACCGCGCGGGGCCGCTTCCTGACCGACCGCGAGCGGCATACCTTCATGGAAGTCGAGTTCCAGCGCGACGGCGCGGTGCTGGCCCCGACCGGGCGCCGCCGCATCGGTCTCGACGGGCTCGGCTGCGATCCGACCCCGCGGCCCTTCCTCGATCATCTCGCGGCCACCGCCCGCACCGACGGCGGCCGGCTCACGGTCGCCCCCACCGCCACGCCGTTCTCGGCCGGGCAGCGGCTGGAGCTGCGCATCGAATCGCGGGCGCGCCAGAGCCTCTATTGCTGGATCGTCGCCCCCGACGAGACCGCCTTCGTGGCGCTCCCCGTCCGCGAAAACCCCGCCTCGCTCGCTCCCCTCAAGCCCGGTGAGGCGCGGCGCTATCCCCGCGGCTACGGCCTCGACGAGATCGTGGCGGGCGAGCCGTTCGAGAACCTGTTCTCCTGCTTCGGCATCGAGGGCGGCCTGCCGCCGGAACTGGCCGCCCGCTGGCTCGCCGCGGCGCCGGGCGCGAACAGCGAGGCCAAGCTGCTCCCGCCGCCCGACGTGCTCGATCTGCTCGACAAGATCCGGGCGACGCCCGGCGTGACGGAGGCGACGGCGCGCATCGTCGTGCGCTGAGGCTTTTTTTGATGTTCAGGAGTGCCCCATGCGGATCGTCGCCCTCGTCCTCCTCGGCCTCTGGAGCCAATCGGCTCACGCCCAGGGCTTCGCCGTCCAGAACCTGACGGCCGTGGCCGACGACGCGAAGCGGGCGCTCGGCGACGGTTTTTCCGCGCGGGTCGAGCCCCAGCGCCTCACCCTGGTCTGCCTCGGGTGCCCCGGCGGCCCGATGGTCGATCTGCAACTCGGCCGCCAGACCGACGGGACCGAGGAGCGCGTGCGCTCCGGCGAGAGCTCCATCGCGCAGCTCGAAGCCCTGTGCCGGGCCAAGAGCCCGGATTGCCGCCTCTCGGGCCTCGGCGTGGCCCCGGCGGTGGGCTGGATCAGCACCTATCCGATCGGAAAGACGGCGGGCGCCACCGCCATCGTCCTGCGCGGCGGCGACCGGCTGATCATCCGCGCGGTCGCCGAGACCCGCGAGGCGGCCACGCGCCAGGTCGAGACCCTGGTCCAGGCCGTGGCGCCGCGCATCGTCGGCCGCTGACCGTGACGCGACGCCGGCCTGCGGCTATCGATGGGCCGGCCAAGGCGATTTCGGCGAACCGGAGCGGAGGGCGCAGGGGGCGCGCATGACCGGCGGATACGACGAGCGTTGCGCGGCCGACTTCGCTGCCGTGGGCGAGGGCCGCGACCTGTCGCGTGCCGACCGGGCGTGGCTCGCCCGCGTCGTCACCGGTGCGGTCCGCCCGAACCGCGACCGCCCGCTCTGGGACCTCGCCCACGCGCTCGCTGCGCTGGCGCAGGCGACGGGGCCCCGAGACGGCCGCGACCTCGTCACCCTCGCCCTCGATCCCGGCCTCGCCACGGCGGAGGCCTGCGCGGCGCGGTTTTCCGGGAGCGCGACCGCGGATACGCGCGGCCTCGTCCTCGAAGGAGAGGCCGGCTGGCACACCGGCTGGTCCGGCCTCGCCCGGCTGCTGGCGCTCGGTGAATTCGTGCTGACGGCGGAAGACTTGGGTAGCTTCGGCACCGTCACCGGCTGGCTCGACGAGTTGGCCGCCGCGCCGGACGCCGACGGCGCCGCTTTCCTCGCCAAGCGCCTCGCCCGGCATCTTTCCGCCTACCGCAACGCCCATCTGCCGCTGGCGCGGGAGGAGCGGCGCTTCCGCGCGCTGCTCGGCTTCCTCGGCGGGCGCCGCGCCTTCTCCGATGCCGACATCCTCGCCTTCTGGCAGGCCGAGATGGCTTCGGGCGAGCGGCCGGGCTTCCGTACGGTGGCCGAGCATTTCGTGACCTTCGAGGCCGGCGCGCATCTCGTGGACGGCCTCGACGGGTTGTCGTCGGCCGCCTCCCTCGACGCGCATCAGGGCTGGGAGGACCGTCTCGACGCGGCCCTCTCCGATCTTACCGCCGCCGAGCCCACCGCGACGCTGGCGGCTTTGCTCGCCGACTGGCCGGAAGGTCCCAAGATCCTGACCGGCGCCGAGCGCGAGGATCTCGCGGACTTCCTGCGCCTGGAGCCGTTCCACCGCACCCGCCCGCTGACGACCCTGCGGGCGGCGAGCTTCGGGCGGGTGCAATCGGGCATCGCCAACCGCCTGCGCCGGGGCACGGGCGGCGCCGACATCGCCGAGCGCGCCGCCTGCACGGAGGCCGAGAGCTACGCGGCGCTCACCGAGCGGGCAGCGGCGCTTGCCGCCCATCTCGCCCGGATGCTGCGGATCGCGGCGGCGCTCCGCATCCTCGAACGCGACGGCCTTTCCGAAAAGACCCGCGCCGCCCTCGACGCGGCGGAGGCCGACCTGCGCCGGGTGCGCCGCGCCGGCTTCGAGGACCGCGCCGGGCTGACCGCGGGCTTCGCCGCCGCCGAGACGGCACTGCTGCGCGTCGCCGAGGAGACTGCGCGGCTGGAGCGGGCGCTCGCCGGGCTCGCCCGGCAGCATCCGCCGGATGCCGGCTTCGAGGCCGACCGCGCGGTCTTCGCCGAAGCGTTGTCCGCCGCCTATGCCGGGGAGGCGGCGGCGTGAGCGACGAAGCCCGTCTGCTCGCCGAACTCCACGCCGCCCGCGCCCTGATGCGGGCGCCGCCCCCCACCCCGCGCGTCGGCCACGCCGCGCTCTGGGCGCACGCGACCCGCGCGGGTGGAAGCCCGGTCGATCTCGCGGTGGTGCGGGCGCTCCGCACCGATCCCGACGCCACCCGGCGCTACCGCACCCTGCTCGCCGCCCAGGCGATCGCCCACGCGACCCTCGCCGCGGCGGCCTCCGACGGCGCGCTCCTGCGGCGCCGGGTCGGCCCGTTCGCGTTGGAGATTCTGGAGGGCACGCCGCCGCTCCTGATCCTGCGCGGCGCCGACACGCGTCCGCCGCGGACGATCGAGGCGTGGCGCGACGACGAGGCCGTGCGGCTCGACCTCCCGCCCCCGGTCGAGGGCGCGATCGTGCTGGCGCTCGATTCCGCCGTACCGGAGGCGGAGGCTTTGGGCCGGATGCTGCGTGATCCGCGTTGCGCGGTGTTCCTGTTGTGACGGATCGCGTCCCCCAAACGCGCCGCGACCCCTCTCCCCTCCCCCACGGCGGGAGGGTTCTGGGTGCGCGTGAAATCGGGGACTCCTCCGCATGAGCCCGCCCGCCATTCTGATAATCATCCCCACCACCGCCGGCCCCCTGCGCCTGCGGGCCCTCACGCCCCGCCCCGGCCTGCCGGCCTCGGCCGCCTTCGCCGACGGCGATTACCGCCCGCTGCCCTGGTCGGCCGACTACGCCCGGCTCTGCGCCGCGGGCGGGCCGCTCGCCCGGCTCGTCGGGCGCGAGATCGGCCCGCACGAGTTGCGTCTCTCCGGTTCGTTCGATGCCGGGCGCTCCTGGGAAGTCCCGGTCGGCCTCGCCCACGCCCTCGCCGCGCGCGGCCACCGCCTCGTCGCGGAGCCTGCGGAAGCCGACCTGATCCTGTGGGCGACCGGCGCGGTCGATCTCGACCTCGCGGTGCTGCCCGGCGACTACGCGCTCCTCGACAAGATCGAGCGCACCCGCGCGCTCCTGGCCGAGGCGCCCCAGGCCCGCATCGCGATCCTGCTGCCGGAGGGGCCTGAGCGGACGCAGGCGGAGGCGGCGTTTGTCGCGCTCGGGCGACCGGTGGCACCGACGATGCTGCCGGGGACGAGGCTGGCGGCAGCCATCGCAGCGCTGACCAGCCCCGAAGAACCGGCTCGGCCTATTGCGACCGAAACGGCTGCGCCGCCGCGACGGCTCCGGCGCTTCGCGCTGCCGGCGGGTGTGCTCGCCGCCACAGGCGTCGTGGCAGCCCTCGCCCTCGCACCGCGCCCCATCCCGAGCGCCGGGACGGGCGAGCCCGCCTTCACGGCCTCGACGCCGCACGCGATCCGCGTCGAGGAATTACGGGCGCCTGCCGGCTCGTCCTGCCGCCGGGTCGCCTTCGGGGCCGATCCGCCCGAGCGGCGGCCCGTGCCGGTCGAGAGCGGGGATCGCCTCGCCCCGACCCGCCTCGTACCGGAGCTGTGCGGCATCGCCGTCCGGGCGGAATCACCGGGCCTCACGGTCGAGGTCGGCCCGGAACTGCGCGCCGCCGCCTTGCCCGCGGTGCGGCTCGCCGACGGGGCGCAGGGCTACTTCCTGCGCGAGGGCGGACGCCAAAACCTCGTCTACGCGGTCCAGGCCGTATCCGAGGCGGGCGCGGCGTCCGGCCCGCGCCTCGTCCACGCGCTCACGCGCTGAGGAACGGCGATGGGACAGCAATCCGTTCACGGCTTTTTGACCTATCGACCCGAGCCGGGCATAGAGCCGCGACGATGCGGAGGGAAGCGATGACCTCGATTCGCCGGAGACGCCGCCCCCTCGGTGCGGGGGCCTGCCTGCTGCTCGTGCTCGGCGCCTCCGGCCCGGCCGTGAGCCAGAGCGTCGGGTTCGACCCCGCCGATTACGGGCGGGCGCAACTGCCGCTGCGCCAGACCACCGGCGACGCGGCGGCCTATGTCGATCAGAACAAGGGCGCGTTCGAGCCGATCGCCGAACTCGACCCGAAGGACGGGCTCGCGGCGCTCGCAAGGCCCATCGGCCGCGTCGACATCGTGCTGAAGAACGCCCGAACCGGCCAGCAGGTCGGCGCCTCCTGCACGGGCACGCTGCTGCCGGGGGATGTCGTGCTGACCAACCATCATTGCCTGCCCCAGGGCGGCGAGATGGCGCCGGTCAAGGCGTCGATCTTGATGGATTACCTGACGCTCGACGGAACAGGCTCGCGCCGCTTCGAGATCGATCCGAAGCCGGTCGAGTTCGACGCCCGGCTGGATTACGCGCTCGCCCGCGTCGCCGGCAATCCGACCGCGACCTACGGCGCCGCCAAACTCTCCGGCGAGGCGGTGCCCGGCAACCGCTCGATGCTCGTCATCCACCATCCCCTCGGGCGGCCCAAGGTGATGAGCCGGTTCCGCTGCTTCGCCCTGAAGGATCAGGCCGAGGGGCCGGACCTGCGCCATCGCTGCGACACGCTCGGCGGCTCTTCGGGCTCGCTGATGTTCGACGCCTCGGTGGCGGGGGTCGCGCTCCACAAGGAGGGCGGGCTCGACCCGAAGGACATAACGAGCTTCAACAATGCGACCCGGCTGTCGGCCTTGCTCGGCCGCAGCCCGATCCTATCGAAGATCGCGGCGGCGCAAGGCCGCCCCGTGGCCGCCGCCGACCCGGCTCCGCGGCCCTCTGCGGCCAATCCGTTGACGGCGCCGGCGCCCGCGGCCCCGGACGGGCCGCTCGATCCGGCCCGGATGAACGCGATCCTGCGGGGCCGCTGAACAACGACGAAAAAGTTCGGCGGCGGATGCGCGAAACGCGCTCTGGGTTGCCCAAGGACGGGGTGTGAGGGGCCGAAGCAAGGCCCGGAATCGAGAGGGGGACCCGATGCGCAGCATCGATGCGCGTGTGCACGAGGACGCGCCTGCGCGCCGCCGAACCGCGGGCGGCGAACGGACATCGCACCGGCTTGGCCGAATGGGCCGCGCTGCCCCGATACTGGCGGCCTGCCTCGCAGTGGCGCTCGCCGGCCAAGCGCGCGCCAACCCGCTCACCGAAGTCCCCGGTGCCCGCCCGGTGGAGGCGGAGGCGCCCCCGCCGCGGGACGAGGCGGCCGAGCGGGTGGAGGCCGGTGCCGCCAACCCGAGCGCCCCCGCGATCATCCGCTCGCTCGCCCCCTTCGCCGACGGCAATCCGGGCGCCCCGCTCGCGGTCGCCCCCGGCGACGGCGGGCCGGCCGTGCGGGTCGTGTCCGCCCGCTCGGTCGATCTCACCGTGTTCTTCGCCTACGACAGTGCCCGCCTGACGCCCGAGGCGCGCATCCAGCTCGAACCGCTGGGGCAGGCCCTGCGCGCGCCGGTACTCGCGGGCCACGGCTTTCTCATCGCCGGCCATACCGATGCGGCCGGTGGGCTCGCCTACAACCGCCGCCTGTCGCTCGCTCGGGCGCGGGCCGTGAAGGCGCATCTCGTGGAAGGCTACGGCATCGCCCCCACGCGGCTGCGCGTCCACGGCTGGGGCCCGAGCCGCCCGAAGGATTCCTTGGCGCCGCTCTCGCGGGTGAACCGCCGGGTCGAGGTCAGCCTGATCGCGCCGGCCCGCACCGGGGCGCTGCGCTTCGTCCTGCCGGCTGCGATGCCTTGCGCCGGCATCAGCGATCCGCGCCGAAGCACGTCCCTCGACCTCGACGATTTCGACGCGGCCCCGACGCCGCGGCCCTGCGCCGACTGAAAGCCGCCCTTCAGGAGAGATTTTCGATGCTCGCTCGCGCCAAAAAAACCTCTTTCGCGGCTGCCCTGTTCGCGCTCGCCGCCGGCCTGGCGCTCTCGGCCGCACCGGCCCAGGCGCAAGGGCGGCCCAACCTCGTGGTGATGGGCGAGGATGCCGACGATGATGCGGTGCCGCGCGGCAACCGCATCTTCCAGCGGGTCATCGCCGAACTGTCCGAGACGATGAACCTGCGCGGCTACAACGTCTACGACGAGACCGCGGTGGCGATGGGCTTCACGCAAGCCAACCGGGTGCGCCGCCGCGACGCCGAGCTGATCGAGGTCGCCCGCACGGTGCAGAACCCGCCGCTCGACGTGGTGGCGGTGTTCCAGATCTACGCCTCGGCCTCGAAGTCGGCCTATTCCGACATCGTCCGGCCCGAGGTGCGCATCCCCGGCCGGCTGCTGAACGTCCGCACCGGCCAGTCGCTCGGCTCGTTCGAGGTGGCCGGGCTGCAATTGCCGCCCCTGCCGCAGGGTTGCGACCGCGAATGCCTGCTGGAGCGGGTCGGCGCCGAGGCCAAGTCCATCGCGGGCGACGTGGCGGCGGCGCTGGCGGCCAAGCTCGACGGCGTCATCGCCCCCCGCCGCCGCGCGGAGGCCGGCGCACCGCCCCCGGCACCGGCCGGCAATGCCGCGGTCGCGGCAGCGCCCGGCGGGGAGGCCTGCGGCGGCCTGCCGAGCGCCTACGTGGTCAAGCTCAACGGCTTCTCGGCCCAGGAGGTCCAGGCGGCCGAGGAGTACATGGCGGCCTTCCGCTGCTACGAGCACCACCGCCCGGTCCGCGCCGGCGGCGCCACCGCCGAGTACTGGTACGAGACCCGCTCCGACTCCGCCCGGCTCGGCCGCAACCTGCGCCTGATGCTGGAGCACATGAGCGCGCCCGGCCAAGTCCAGTTCTCCGGCAATACCTTCGTCATCAGTCGCGTCGCGACCCGGTGATCCGCCCTCTCTGCCAGACCCCCGTGAGGCGTTTTCGATGACCGACGGATCGTTCCTGCGCGCCCTGTTCGCCCGCTTGCGCCGGCCTTCGCTCCGCGGCCTCGTCGCCGGCCTCGTCGGCTCGACGCTCGCCGCGATCCTGCCGGCACGGGCCGAGCCGGTCTTCCCGCCCGCCGGCTCGCTCGGCCTCGCGCCGCCCGCGGGCATGAGCCCGGCCAAGGGATTTTCGGGCTTCGAGCACCGCTCCGGCGCCTCGATCATCCTCATGGAAATGCCGCCGGAGGCCTGGGACCAGATCGACGGCAAGTTCACGCCCGAGGCCCTCGCCGCGAGCGGCTTCCGGGTGAAGGGCGCGCGCGAGGCGCTGCCGGTCCAGGGCGGCGAGGGCTTCGTGCTGCGCGGCAGCCAGAGTGCCAACGGACTCACCTATAGGAAGTGGGTCGCCGTGGTGCGAGGCCAGCCCGGCACCGGCCTCGTCACCGTTCAGGTGCCGGAGGCGGCCGCCAAGCAGGTGCCCGGCCAAGCGGTCGAGGCGGCGCTCCGCACCATCGCCTTCCGCGGCAAGGCCAGCGTGGCCGATCAGGTCGCGGCCCTGCCCTACACCATCGGCGACACCGCCGGGTATCGCCCCGCGATCGTCTTCGCCGGCAACGGCCTGATCCTCACCGAGGGGCCGAAGGACGTCGATCCCGCGCGCGAGCAGCCCGCCATCGTCATCGCGCCCTCCCTCGGGCAGGCGCCGGTGCCGGACGGGGCGGAAGCCGCCTACGCTCGCAGGCTGTTCGCGAGCCAGAAGGACGCGCGCGACATCGCCGTGACCGACGAAGAGCGCACGACCCGCGGCGGCGCGGTCGTGGTGCGGCTGCGCGGCACCTTCACCGATGCGAAGACCGCCCGCCCCATGGCCGCGACCCAGACGGTGGTGTTCGAGAACGACCGGTATCTGCGGGTGCTCGGCTTCGCCGACGCGGCCAAGGGCGACGCGCTCGCCCGCGCCGAGCGCGTCGCGGCCTCCGTGGCGATGCGCTGAACCGGATCGTGCGAGGGCGATCGCGCATGATGCCGATCCTGATCCTGATCGTCTGGACCCCCGCGCTGCTGCTGGCGCTGGGCCTCGGGCTGGCCTTCCTCACCGGCTGCCATGTCGACGAGGGCAGCCGGCACCCTTGCGTGATCTGCGGGCTCGATCTCGGCGGGCTGCTCTACACGCTGACGATGATGGGCTGGCTGATGATCCCGATGCTGCCGTTCATGCTGCTGACGATCCTCGCCGGGCTCTGGTTCGGCCTCCGCGCACTGGCGGGGGCGTGGTGGGCATGAGGCGGAGGGGAGGTTTCATGAAATCCGCGATCCGGTGCCTCGTCGTGGCGCTGGCGTTGGCGGCGAGCCCGGTCTTGTCGCAGGACGCCGGCCCGGTCACGCCCCTGCCCTTCACCTCGTCCACGGAGCTGCGCGCCGCCACCGTCGCCCGCGAGGTCCGTGCCCAGCGCGCCACGAACCCGATCGGCGCGGCCGAGACCGCCCGCGAGATGGCCCGGCACGATTACGATACGATCTTCCGCGGCTTCCTCGACGGCACGCCGCTCCGCCCGGACGATGCCGGCGACGTGCTCGCGGCGTTCGTCGCGCTCCAATGGATGGTCGCCAACGATTCCATGGCCGAGCCGAGCCCGTCGGCGCTCCGGGCGATCCGCCAGACCTTCGTCGAGCCGCTGGCGGGCAAGCCGCCGCTGTCGCAAGCGGGCTCCCGCGCGGCCTTCGCCGAGCAGGTGAAGCTGCGCATGGTGCTCCACCACGCCGGCTGGAAGGCGGCCAAGCAGCTCGGCGTGCTGCCGCGCTTCCTCGCCACCCTGTCGAACGACTTCATCCCGGCGAGCAAGCTCCAGGCGCTGGCGCTCACCGACGAGGGGCTGGTGGGCAAAGGTGGCCGCCGGTCGGCACCGCCGGCAAGGGAGGCGCCTCCGCCGGTCGCCGATGCGAGGCCGACACCGCCGCCGAACCCCGTTGCGCCGCCCGCGGACGCGGGGCAGCCGCCGCGCTATGCCGCCAACTGGGATGCGGTCGAGGGCGTGTATTTCCGCTCCACCACCGGCTTCGGCGTCGGCGGGATGATGACCATCGACTTCGAGCCGCTGATTTTCTTGCGCGACGGCACGTATTACGAGATCGCCGACACGGCCCTGGAGGATGTCGATCTCGCCGCCGAGCGCCTCGCCAAGCTGCGCCTGTTCGGCCGCTGGACCCGCGCGGGCAAGGGCTTCGTGCTGACGGATTTCAAGGGCCGATCGAACGACTACGCGCTCGGCGACGGCAGCTTCTTCCGCGCCTTCCCGGCCGCCTCCGGCGAAACCGTGAAGCGCGCCTATCGGCGCCTGTCGGGCGGCGGCAACAGCGCGATGGGCGGCAGCGTCGCGATCGCCGTCGAGAGCCGCTACGATTTCCGTTCCGATGGAAGCTACGGACGCGGCGGCTCGGTCGGCGCGATCAATTCGGGCGCCGACACCGGCGTCTCCACCGCGATCGGCCGGCGCCGCCCCCCCGAGGGCGGGCGCTACGCGCTGGACCGCCACACCCTGACCCTGACGGGGGCCGACGGACGCAGCCGCCGCGTGTTCTTCGCCTACAGCTCGCAGAAGGAGCCGCCGGAGATCGACCGCGACATGATCTTCATCGGCGACGACGTGTTCTCGTCCGATGATTGAACGCCCCGCCCGTCCCTCGGCCCGGAGGCCGGAATGAGACTCGTCCGCAAAGCCGCCCTCCACCTGCGCGAGGGCACCTCCGACAAGGTCTACGAGGTCGATCTCGTCGAGAACGACGCGGTCGCCGGCCCCGCGCGCTTCCTCGTGAACACCCGCCACGGGCGCCGCGGCGCGGCGCTCCGCGAGGGCACGAAGACGGCGCAGGCCGTCTCCGCCGAGGCCGCCCAAAAAATCTTCGACAGCGTCGTCGTGTCGAAGCTCAACGGCGGCTACCGCCGCTCCGACCAACTCGGCGATGCGGGACCGTCTGGCGCGATGCCGGGGGGACGCGACGGCGTGCTCCTGGCCCGGCTCGCGGCCTGTCGGCGGGAACGGTGGCCGGAGCGCGACCGCGCCCGCCTGCTCTGGCGCATCGGGCAATTGCGGATCGCCGCGGCGATGCCGGACCTGCTCGCCCTGGCGAAGGAACTCGGGCCCGCCCAGGCACCCTACACCCTGGTCTGGGCGCTGGACCGCACCGGGGGCGCCGCCGCGCGGCCGGCGCTTGAGACCATCGCCGCCTCCAGCGACAGCGTCGCGACCCGCGACCTCGCCCGCTTCGCCCTCTCGGCGGAGGCCCAGGCGGCTGCCGACGCGGACCTTCCCGATTCGATCGCCCGCCCGGCCGAGGCCGGCGATGTCGAGGCCCTGTGCGGCGCCCTCGACGGGCTCGCCCGCACCGATCCCGGCCGGGTCGGGCCGGCCCTGGTGGCGCTCGGGCGCCGCGCGCGCGGCGACAGCGGCCTGCATGCCACGCTCTGCGCCGCGATCCTCCGCCTGCCGGCCCGACCGCCCTACCTGATCGGGCTGCGCCGCCTGTTCAAGCACGCCGAGATGGCCGACGATGCAGGCCTCTTCGCCGCCACCGCGTACCGCTTCGAGACCGCCGAGCCGATGTACTGGCGCGGCGGGGGCCATGCCTACGTGCCGGAGCTGTGCCGGTCCTTCCCGCTCGACGGCCTGCGCCGTGGCGCCGACACGGTCGTCGGCCTGTCGACCGTGACTCACGATTACCTGCGCCGCCGCATCTGGCGGGCGCTGCGCAAGCGCGGCGAAGTCGGCGACCCGGCCTTCGCCGCGATGGCGGCGGACTTCCTCCTCACCGTGCGCCCGGAGAACCTGCGGCCGCGATCGGCCTGGACCTCCTGGGTGCGCCGGTCCGATGGGACTTGGGGCCGCGAGCCTCGCGCCTACGGACCGCTCGGGCATCACTGGACCGCGAATCAGCTCCTGTACCGGAACGCCCCCGGGGCGATCCCGCGTCCGAAATCGCTGCGGTTCATCGAGACGGCCGAGCCCGATCCCGAAAGCCGCGACGAGGCCTTTCCCGATCTCTGGAGCGCCCGGCCCGATCTCGCGCTGCGGCTCGCGGCGGGGAGTGCGGTCGCGCCCGTCGCCATGCTGGGCGTGCGGGTGCTGCGGGCCGACGCCTCCGCCCGCGAGACCCTGACGCCGACCGAGCTCGGCCGTCTGCTCGCCGCGCCGATCGTCCCAGCACAGCGCCTCGGCTTCGACGCCGCCCGCGACCGGCTCGCCCGCGGCGCGGCCGATCCCGAACTGCTGGCGGCGCTGATCGCCGCCCGCCTGCCCGAGGCCCGCGACCTCGCGCTCCGGCGGATCGAGGCCGACCCCGCCCTGCCGTGGTCGCACGAAGCCCTCGCCTTCGCCCTGCTGACGAGCCCCGAGCCGGAGGTCGGGGCGGCGGTGGCGCGACTCGCCGAACGCGGCGTCCCGACGGCGGCGGCAACCGCGCTCGGTCTGCGGCTCACGGCATGGCTCGCCACGATGCCGCCGGCGCCCGACGCGACGGCACCGGCGGCGATCGCGGCGCTGCGCGCCGGCCTCGCCGCCCTCTGGCCGGCCCACGACCTCTCGCTCGCGCGCGAGGAGGTCGCGCCCCTGCTCCGCCATCCCGCGCCGGAGGTGGTGGCGGCCGGCCTCGACCTGCTGACGCGCTCCGGTGCCGAGGCCGACAGCCTGCCCCCGGACCTCTGGGACGCACTGATCGGGTCGGAATCGGAAAAAATCCAGGCGGCGGCCTTCGGCCTGCTGGCACGCTCCGACGATGCGCGGCTCGCCGCGCAGGCCGAGCGCGTGCTGGCTCTGGCGAGCGGCCCCTCGCTTGCGCTCAGGGTCGCGGCGCGTCCCCTGGTCGTGCGCCTCGCAAGCCTCGATCCGGCCTTGGCCGAGCGCCTCGCGCGGGACCTGATCGACACCCTGTTTCATACCGCGCCGGACGACGCCTATCCGGGCGACATCGTCGCGCTCCTGACCGAAGCGATGCCGGGTCCGCTGGCCACCCTCGATCCCGGCACCGTCTGGCGGCTCACCCAGGCGCGAGCCAAGGGCGCCCAGTTGCTCGGGGCCACGGTTCTGGTCGAGCGCGCGCCCGGTCTCTTCAGCGTCCGCCAGATCGCCCGGCTCGGCGGCCATCCGCATGTCGCGGTGCGCCGTTGGGCGATGGCCGCCTACGAGGCCGAGCCCGCTCGATTCCAGGCAGAAGCAGAGGATGCGGTGCTGCTGATCGAGAGCGATTGGCCCGACGCGACCGCCTTCGCCCGCGCCCACTTCGAGAACTGGCCCGAGGCGGCCTGGACGCCGGCCGCCTTGGCGATCGTCACCGACAGCGTCCGGCCGGAGGTGCTGGCCTTTGCCCGCACGCTGCTGCGCAGCCGCCTGCGGCCGGGCGACGCCGAGGCGCAGTTGCTACGCCTGCTCGAACATCCCTCGCCCTCCATGCATCTCCTTGTCACCGAGATGCTGACCGAGCAGGCCGTCGCGAGCGAGGACGCCTTCGCCCGGCTGATCCCGCTCGCCCGCATCGTCATGCTGCAGGTGCTGAAGGGCCGGGTCGCCAAGGACCGGATGGCGGCCTTCCTGCGGGCACAGGCCCTGGGTCATCGCGAGCGGGCCGAGCGCCTGCTGCCGCTGTTTTCCGACCTGTCGCTCAGCGGCACCGCCCGCGACCGTGCCGCCGCGATCCTGACCCTGCGGGACATCGCCGACACCCATCCCGGCCTCGACACCCCGCTCGCCCGGCGCGCGCCGGAGACGCGGGAACCCGACGCCCGCGCGGAGGCCGCCCGATGAACTTCGTCCATCGCTATCTCGGGCAGAGCCGGGCTGAGACCGACGTGGGCGCGACCCGGCTCGGCTTCGCCCCCGACACGCTGCGCGCACCGACCTTCTTCACCGGCAAGGTCGCCCGCCATCTGCCGTTCCGCGAGGCGATCTCGGCGCTCCACCACGTCGTCGTGTCGGACCTGCGCTTCAAGCCGAAGGATCGCACCGCCTACCTCGCGTGGCTCCAGGCCAACGAGCAGCAACTGCTCGCCGAAGCGCTGAGTGACCGGGACGCGATCCGCGCCGAGATCGAGGCCCTGCGGCGGGAAGCGGGGGAGATCGACCTTCGGAGCGGCGCCATCATGCGCCCGTTCCATCACGCGCGGCGGCGCTATTTCGACTACCTCTACAAGCAGAATTTCGACGCTTGGATCGTGCTCGATCCGGTCATCACCGTGCATCCCGACGAGATCTTCTTCGAAGCGTTCAGCCTCGACGAATCGAGCTACGGGCGTCTGTCCTGCGACCACGACACGTTCGAGCGCCTCGGCGCCATGGCCTACGGCACCACCAACGTCGATTACAGCCACGCCCTCTACGACGAATTCCAGAAGATCCGCAGCTACCGCGACACCGAACTCGCCATCGACCCGACCGGCTTCGAGGTGCAGACGACGGGCGAGGCGGCCTATCGCGAGGACAAGATCGAGCTGCCCGATTCGTGGATGCGCGGCTTCCTCCAAGTGTCGAGCGCGATGGCGCAGCCCGCCTTCACGGTCGACCTCCACCCCATGGACCTGCACGCGATCCTGACGCGCCTCGGCGCCTGCCGGGAGCGGCACGGGCCGCGCTCGCTGCGCTTCCTGCTGGAGCCCGACCGGCCGGTCTGCGTCGTCATCGAGCCCTGGAACGAGCGGCTGACCTTCCGCCGCTCGATCTACCGGGGCAGCGGCGCCGAGATCCGGCTCTGGGGCCGGCGGCGGCTGGCGATCCTGGCGCGCGCCCTGCCGCTCGCCAAATCCGTGCGGCTGCACCTGCTCGGCACCGGGCTGCCCTCCTTCGCGGTGCTGGATTTCGGAGGCTTGCGCTTCACGCTGGGCCTATCCGGCTGGACCGCCAACGACTGGTCGCGCGCCGGCCGGTTCGATCTGCTGGCGCCCCGCACCGACGTCGATGCCGACACCGCCGCCCGCGTCTTCGCCGCGCTCGGGCGGCGCCATCTCGCCGGCGCCGAGACGCTCGCCGCGGACACCGGCCTCGCCCGCTCGACCGTCGAGGCCGCGCTCGGCGGCTATGTCCAGGCCGGCCGCGCCATGTTCGACCTCGACAAGCGGGTCTATCGCCTGCGCGAACTCACCCGCGAGCCGCTGGAGGCCGGCGCGCTGCGCTTCGCCTCTGAGCAGGAGGCCAAGGCCGACCGCTTCCTCGCCGCCGGCCTCGTCGCCCTCGATCCGGTCCGCCACGCCGACGGCCTGCGCTGGATCGGCGGCACCGTGCTCGACGACGGGACGCCGCTGCGCCCCACCGTCGAGATCGATGCCGACGACCGCATGGTCGGCGGCTCCTGTGCTTGCGGCTTCTTCATCCGCAACCGGCTGATGCGCGGCCCCTGCGAGCACATGCTGGCGCTACGCCGCTTCTTCCACGCACAGGTCGAGGGCAAGCCGATGGGGTCTCGGGCGTGAAGGATCAGCGATTGATGCCGGCTCCCGCTCGGTCTAGGTTCACCGTCACGAGGGGCGTTGTCCGGGGCGGACCTTGCATCCTGGGCGGCGTTTCGCCGTCCCTGCACCCTGCCCGGCAAAGCGTCACCGGCCCGCTCTTCACTGGGCCGGCACTGACCACCCGGCGGCGTTCGCGGTTTGGGTTCGCCGAACCCAAACGCCGCCGGGTGGTCGTGCCGGCATCGAGTGGAGCGTGCCGGTCCCGAGACTTGACGAAGGCTTCCCGGCCGGCGTCCCTCGTTTCCTTTCCGGCTTCCGGAGGCTGCCCATGAGCGCGCAGCCCGGCTCGCTGACCCGCCAGCAACTCTACGACCGCATCCGCGAATCCTCGAAGGACGAGGTGATCCTCGAGGAGATGATCCGCCTCGGCTTCTGGCCGGACGGGGCGGATCGGCCGAACCTCCCCGCCGACCTGATCCGCCGCCGCGGCGAGATTTCCCGAGAACTCGCCGAGCTGCACCGCCGCGAGGGGCTGTGGCGCGATCCGGAAGCCGCACTCAAGGAGATGCACCGCCGCCGCAAGAAGGCGGCCCTGGAACGCCGCCGCGAGACCAAGCTGCGCAACGCCCGCAGCCGCCACGAGCGGGCGCTGGCGTGGCACGCCCGGCGCGACGCGGAGGTGCTCCATCTCGGCGAGGGCGTCTCGGCCGGGCTCTCGGCACCCGACGAGAGCGGGCGCGAACCGGGGCCGGGCCTACCGAGGCTCGAAAGCCCCAAGGCGCTGGCGCGGGCCATGGGCATCCCGCTCGGCGAATTACGCTTCCTCGCCTACGACCGGGCGCTCGCGACCGTCAGCCATTACCGGCGCTTCACGATCCCGAAGAAGACCGGCGGCACCCGCCTGATCTCGGCGCCGATGCCGCGGCTGAAGCGGGCGCAGTACTGGGTGCTCGACGCGCTCTTGGCCCACGCCCCCGTCCACGAGGCCGCCCACGGCTTCGTGCCCGGCCGCTCGATCGTGACGAACGCCGGCCTGCATGTCGGGCGCGACGTGGTGGTCAACCTCGATCTCAAGGATTTCTTCCCGACGCTCGACTTCCGCCGGGTCAAGGGCAAGTTCCGGGGCCTTGGCTATGCCGAGCCGGTCGCCATCGTGCTGGCGCTCCTCTGCACCGAGCCCGACACCGACGTCATCGAGATCGACGGGCAACGCCTCCACGCCGCCCGCGGCCCCCGCCGCCTGCCGCAGGGGGCGCCGACGAGCCCGGCCCTGACCAACCTGATCTGCACCCGCCTCGACCGGCGCCTCACCGGGCTCGGCCTCAGCCTCGGCTTCACCTACACGCGTTACGCCGACGACCTCACCTTCTCGGCCTCCGGTGCGGCGGCGGAGAAGGTCGGCCCGCTGCTCAAATATGTGGGCGAGATCGTTGCGGCGGAGGGCTTCACGGTCCATCCCGACAAGACCCGGGTGATGCGGCGGGGCCGGCATCAGGAGGTGACGGGGCTGACCGTGAACGAATGGGTCGCGGTGCCCCGTGAGACCCTGCGCCGGTTCCGCGCCCTGCTCCACGCCCTCGACCGGCACGGGCCCGCCGGCCGGCGCTGGGGTCGCAGTTCGGAGGACGGGGTGCTCAGGGCCGCTCTCGGCTTCGCCCATTTCGTCCGGATGGTGACGCCCGAGGCCGGGGCGCCGCTGGTCGCGCAGGCGCGACGTCTGGCCGAGCGGCACGACTCACAGCGAAACGAGGTCGATCGCGCGGACCGCCCGAAGCGCACGCCGTTCCGTCAGCTTTCCGCTCAGGGGCTGGCGCCCCTCGACCGTTGGTGGAGTCCGGCAGAGCCGCCGGCCCCAGTGCCTGATCCGATCCTGCTGGAGGCCGAGAGGGTCGTGGCCTCCGAGCGCGGTCCCGCCGCTCCGGGGCGGAGCGGTCTGCCGTCGATCGGTCATCCCAGGCTCACCGACGGCGGGAGCCCGAACGGCCCCCCTGCCCCCCGCTTCGAAACAGGCCCCGCGGAGGGGCGGATGAAGCCGTGGATGGCCGCGCTCGGTGTGTTCGTCCTGTTCCAGGCCGGCGCCCTCGTGCACCCCGTCCTCGGCCTGCTGGTTCTCGTCGCGGCCGTTCTGATCGGCGTGCGGCGCTGGTTCCGTCGCCGCTGAATGATCCGGTGTCCGGCGAATCGGATGGATGTGCTGATCGATATCGTGAAGTTTCGAGCGATATCTTGAAGCGCCAGAGCATCGTCCTGGATATGGGATCCAGGACGATGCTCTATGCTGTTATTCCGTACCCTCATTTTCCGAAAGCTGGAAACCACCTTTCGGGACGATGCTCTATGCTGTCACGTGCGTCGGGCACTCACCGTCCTCGGTTCGGAGCGCGACGTGCCGGACGGCCATGCGGGTTTCCTCGATCAGGTGCCCGTGCCTTCGGTTCCCCGGTGCTCGAAACCGCCAGAGGACGATCCCGAAGCCGCCTCGGCCAGCCCCTTCTCGTGTCGGAAGATGGCCTCCATCTCGCGGCGGAACGCGACGGCCTGCGCCCCCGCGTCGAAGGCCACGTCGCACCAGCGGATGGGGCGATCGGCCGGCACCGCGTCGCGAAGCGGCAGGCCGTGCGCCAGACCGATCGGCAGGGCGCCGAGGGCGACCGAACGCTCGGCGGGGACCAGCTTGCCGAACACCGTGTAGCCGCCCTCGCCGTCGAGCACTTCGCCCGCCTTCAGGTCGCGCTTGGCGACCGCGATCACATCGCCGCGCCAGTCGCCCGTCGTGCCGGTCGGCTCTCCGCGGGTGGCGATGCTGGCCACAGAGGTGCCGAGTTCGAGACCGATCAGGTGGTAGGGCTTGTAGGTCGCAGCAAAGCGTCCGCTCGGGTCGGTCCCGAGCCCGTATTGCCGGAAGCAGTCCTGCACGTAGGCCGTCGGCGCCTCGAACACCACGTAGACGCCCCAGCGCAGGTCGCGGAACACCGGGCGCCCGTCGCGCTCCAGCGACGAGACCACCTCCACGGTTCCCTTTCGGTTGAGAACGCCCCCCTCGCCGAGCGGGCGCAGCACCGCGGGCAGGTCGTCCACCCCGCAGGGCGGGAAGGTCAGGCCGTCCTCCGGCGGATCGAGCGCGCACGCGTTGGCCACCGCGGCCATCTCCAGGGCTGACTTCGTCCCGTCGAGGAAGGAGTTGAACATCTGCGGGTTGAAATCCCCGCCGGCGACCTGCGCCTCGCTGAATCCGTAATGGCCCCAGACCGTGTCGGGGGTCGATCGGTGATAGGCCGGCAGGTACTTGGTGCCCTTGCCGGCGCAGACGACGTCGAGCCCGATGGTGCGGGCCCAATCGATCAACTCGGCGATCAGCGCCGGCTGGTCGCCCGAGGCCATCGAGTAGACGATCCCGGCCTCGGCCGCACGGCGGGCCAGCAGCGGGCCGGCGAGCGCGTCCGCCTCCACGTTCACCATGACGACGTGCTTGCGGTGGGCGCAAGCCGCCAGCACGTGCCGGATCCCGGCGGCCGGGCTGCCGGTCGCGTCGATGACGATGTCGATGAAGGGGCTGGCGATCAGCGCCGCGGCGTCGTCGGTCACGCAGGTGGCCGCATTCCGCGCCGCCTCCTCGAAGGATGCGGCCCGGAACCGCTCCTCGGGCCAGCCCACCCGGCGCATCGCGGTCCGGGCGCCGGCCGGCGAGAGATCGCACACGCCGACCGGATGGAGGCCGGGCACCCGCCACGCCTGGGACAGGAACATCGTGCCGAACTTGCCGGCGCCGATCAGGCCGACGCGGACCGGCGTCCCCTCGGCGGCACGGCGCCCGAGCTTGGCGAACAGGGACAAGCGTGTTCCTCCGGCAAACGGCACGGTCCGGCTGCCTTAAGAGGACAACACGAAGCGGCCCCGGAGGGTACAGGCTTGCTCCAGGATTGCGAGCGGCCGGCGCTTTCATTCAGCCGGCGATCGGCCGTACCTAGTCGCCGGATCGGACAAGGCCAAGATGTCGGGATTTGGATGCCGGGACTCGGGTGGCGCCGGAAATACGCGCACCTTCGTCCCGGCTCTTGTCCTGGCCCTTTTGGCCGTTCGCTTTTCTGCGCCGCTTAGAAGGCGGCGGCTTGCTTCACCCGGTCGTCGGCGGCCGGGACCGTCCACTGCACGGCGCCGGGAAGGGCGTAGCCGCCCTGGCGGTGCACCGAGCCGGTGTCGGTGGCGAGACCTTGCGTTTCCAGGGCGAGGGCGCCGACCGTCTTGGTGTTGTCGATGGCGGTCGGCTCGCCCGCGACGGCGGCGGTGGCGAGGAGGGTCAGCGCCAGGCCGGCGGCGCGCGCGATGATGGGCTTGGTCATGGTGTTCAGCCTGTTCGTCTTCTTGCGGCGGGTTGCCGTCGCTTCGTGAAGAGGAATGTGCGTGCGGCGCACCAATGAATCAAATGGGATGATTTCATAATGTCCATCGATGACGTGCATTCTCCGCCTCGATGCGACGCCGACGGCGCAGAGGATGCGACGCATGAAGCGGGTGGATCGAACGGAATTTTCGGGCGCGCAGGAGCGCCCTCGCCAGCGCTCGACTGAAAATTCGGATAAATTCCTTTGTGCGTCGCAATAAAAGAGGCGGAGTCGTACCGCGCGTTACGGTTCAGGGACAGGAGCCGGACCACAGAATATGTGCGACGACTGATTCGAACGCCCCAACGTCGAGGACGATGAATTAATCCGGCTTCGACGGCAATAATTCGAGGTCCGATTACGGACCTACGGATTGGGGACAGGTCGCCGAATTCGTAGCGCGCCGTGTTCGAAGCAGAAGACAGGATACGTTATTCAGGCTTAGAATCGCCCCCAAGCCGGCCGCCAAAGGCTGCGCGTGAGGGAGGACGAGGATGAGTTCAACGGAGCCGACCGGCCGGCGCGCGACGCGTCGCCGATTCCTCGGGGTGGCCGCGACGGCCGCGACCGTCGTCGCTGCGCCGACCGTCGTGAAGGCGCAGGGGCCGATCAGCATGCGCTGGCAGAGCACGTGGCCCGCCAAGGACATCTTCCACGAGTTCGCGCTCGACTACGCCAAGAAGGTCAACGACATGACCGGCGGCGACCTCAAGATCGAGGTGCTGCCCGCGGGCGCGGTCGTGCCCGCCTTCGGCCTGCTCGACGCCGTCTCGAAGGGCACGCTCGACGGCGGCCACGGCGTGATGGTCTACCATTACGGCAAGCAGACCGCGCTTGCCCTGTGGGGCTCCGGCCCGGGCTTCGCCATGGACGCCAACATGCTGATGGCGTGGCACAAATACGGTGGCGGCAAGGAACTGCTGGAGAAGCTCTACGCCTCGATCGGCGCCAACGTCGTCTCGATGCCCTACGGGCCGATGCCGACGCAGCCGCTCGGCTGGTTCAAGAAGCCGATCGCCAAGGCGGACGACCTCAACGGCCTGAAGTTCCGCACCGTCGGGATCTCGATCGACGTGCTCACCGGCCTCGGCGCCGCCGTGAACGCGCTCCCCGCGGGCGAGATCGTCTCGTCGATGGACCGCGGCCTGCTCGACGCGGCCGAGTTCAACAACGCCGCCTCCGACCTCGCGCTCGGCTTCTCGGACGTGTCGAAGGTCTGCATGCTGCAGAGCTACCACCAGAACGCCGAATCCTTCGAGATCCTGTTCAACAAGACCAAGTACGACGCCCTGCCCGAGCGCCTGCGGGCGATCATCGCCAACGCGACCGAGGCCGCCTCGCAGGACATGCAGTGGAAGGCGATCGATCGCTACTCGAAGGCCTATCAGGAGCTGCAGGGCAAGGGCGTCAAGTTCTACAAGACGCCGGATGCGCTGCTCAAGAAGCAGCTCGACGTCTACGACGAGGTCGTCAAGAAGAAGGCCGCGGACAATCCGCTGTTCAAGGAGATCATCGCCTCGCAGATCGCCTTCGCCGAGCGCACGGCGCGCTGGGAGCAGGATACGGTCGTCAATCGACGCATGGCCTTCGACCATTACTTCGGCCAGAATGCCGCGGCGAAGAAGATCTAGCCCGAGGATCGATCGCGGCGGGTTCCGCCCGGCGCCGTCGGGGTGAGCGTGAGCGAAGCGATCCGGTCGGCCCCTCTCTTCCGGAGAGGCGGCACCCCGGATCGCCGTCGCCGCGCCGCGCGATGACGGCGCGGAACGATCCCGGACGCACCTCCGACACCGTCGCGACGACACCCCGCCGTCCGGCCGCGCGCCGGACGGCCCCACACCCCTCGCCAAGGGTTCCCCATGAGCGTGCAGCGCTTCCTCCACGCGGTCGATGCCCTCTCGACCTGGGTCGGCAAGGCCGCCGCCTGGCTGATCATCGGGCTGATGGTGCTCATCTGCCTCGAAGTGGTGAAGCGCTACTGGCTCAACATGCCCACCGCATGGATCTACGACGCCAGCAACATGTTCTACGGCACGCTGTTCATGCTGGCGGGCGCCTACGCACTGGCCAACAACGCCCACGTGCGGGGCGACTTCCTCTACGGGTCGATGCGACCGCGGACGCAGGCCGCCTTCGACCTCGTCCTCTACTTCGTCTTCTTCATCCCCGGCATCCTGGCGCTGATCTACGCCGGCTACGACTACGCGGCCCTGTCCTGGCGGATCGGGGAGCACTCCACCACCACGGCGGACGGGCCGCCGATCTACCATTTCAAGACGGTGATCCCGGTCGCGGGCGCGCTGATCATGCTCCAGGGCTTCGCCGAGATCGTGCGCTGCATCGTCTGCCTGCGCACCGGGCAATGGCCGAGCCGCCTGCGCGACGTCAGCGAGATCGACGTCGTCGAGGAGCAGCTCGCCCAGAGCGAGCATGTCGACGAGGCCGCGCGGGAGGCCGCGATCGCCCGCGCCCACGCAATCGAGGAATCCGCGCGCCAGCGCGGCATGGCAGGGGACCCCACCACATGACCGATCCGGGCCTCGGCCTGCTGATGCTCGGACTGATCGTCGTCGCGATCATGATGGGCTTCCCCACCGCCTTCACGCTGATGGGGCTCGGCATCTTCTTCGGCTTCTACGCCTTCTACAATCCGAACGAGGCGTTGATCGACAACCGCATCTTCGACCTCATGGTCCAGCGCACCTACGGCGCCATGACCAACGACGTGCTGATCTCGATCCCGCTCTTCGTCCTGATGGGCTACGTGATGGAGCGCGGGGCGCTGGTGGACAAGATGTTCTACGCGGTCCAGCTCTCGTTCCGGCGCGTGCCCGCCTCGCTCGCGGTGGCGACGCTGATCGTCTGCACCTTCTGGGGCATCGCCAGCGGCCTCGTCGGCGCGGTCGTCGTGCTCATGGGCGTCATCGCCATGAACCCGATGCTCAAGGCCGGCTACGACACCCGGCTCGCCGCCGGCGTCATCACCGCCGGAGGCACGCTCGGCATCCTGATCCCGCCCTCCGTCATGATCATCGTCTACGCGGCGGTGGCCGGCCAGTCGGTGGTCAAGCTCTACGCGGCGGCGATCTTCCCCGGCTTCTTCCTGGCGCTGCTCTACGTCGCCTACGTGATCGTCTGGGCGAGCCTGCGCCCGAGCATCGCCCCGCGCCTGCCCGAGGATCAGGTCAAGGTGCCGGTGGAGGACTGGATGGTCCGCCTCCAGGCCGCGGCCTCGAACAACATGCTGGTCGGCCTCTTTCGCGCCAGCTTCGCGCCGGGCAGCCTCGGTACGGCAGCCGCCGCGATTCCACGCGGAAAGGCGCTCAAGAACTTCGGTACGGCGCTCGTGCCCTTCCTGATGACGAGCGCCGTGCTCGGGATCGTCTGGTGGTACGTCACCATCTACCAGACGGCCAAGCGCGACGACGCGCCGCCCGAGGGGCTGGAGGTGCTCGGCGGCGGGCCGGCGCCGGAGGCGGTCGCGGTCGATGCCGCCCCGGCCATGGGTTTCTACTGGAGCTTCGCCGTCGCCTCGGCGATCAGCCTCGTCGTGCTCGCCCGCTACTACCGCCGCATGGACGCGGAGCGGTTCGAGGTTCTGAAGCTCCTCTCCTCCTCGGTGATGCCGCTCGGCATCCTCACCTTTCTCGTGCTCGCGGTGATCCTGTTCGGCATCACCACCGCGACGGAATCGGCCGCCGTCGGCGCGGCCGGCGCCTTCCTCCTCGCCCTCCAGGCCCGGACCCTGAACTGGAAGCGGACCAAGGAGGCGGTGTTCCTCACCGCCAAGACCACCGCGATGATCTGCTGGCTGTTCGTCGGCTCGGCCCTGTTCTCGGCGGTGTTCGCCCTGCTCGGCGGTCAGGCGCTGGTGGAGCAGTGGGTGCTCTCGCTCGGGCTGACGCCGCTCCAGTTCATGATCCTGTCCCAGGCGATCATCTTCGTCCTCGGCTGGCCGCTGGAATGGACGGAGATCATCATCATCTTCGTGCCGATCTTCATGCCGCTGCTGAAGCATTTCGGCATCGACCCGATCCTGTGGGGCGTGCTGGTCTTCGTGAACCTGCAGGCGGCCTTCCTCTCGCCGCCGGTGGCGATGTCGGCCTTCTACCTCAAGGGCGTCTCCCCCCCGCACGTGACCCTGAACCAGATCTTCGCCGGCATGATGCCGTATATGGGCATCGTGATCCTGTGCATGGTCATCATGTATCTCTGGCCCGGCATGGTGCTCTGGCTGCCGACCTACCTCTACGGCAACTGAAGGCGCGGGAGCGCCTTCCTGCCGGTTTGCCGAGAGACGACGCGGTCCAACGAAGGCTTGGAGATGCGCCCAATCCAGTGTGGTCGGGCGCATCTCTCAATCGATACGATGATCATGAAATAAGATCCGAACAATATTCAGATGAAAATCGCGAATCTCAAGGCGCGATCAGATTGCGCGTCCGGGAGGGCGACCCGACCTCGACGTGCCGGCCCCAATCGCAGGCGATGAAGTCCTGCTCGCTGCCGTCGGCGAAGACCACGCCGTCCTCGTCCATCCGCGAGACCACCGAGAGCGTCGCCGGGGCGAGCCGTTTTCCGGCACGCAGATGCGTGGCGTTGGCGACGCTGGGGATCGGCTCACGCACCCAGTAGCCGACGGCGGATTCCTCCGGGCCGAGGGGACCGTCAAGACGTCGGTGTTCGCGCGCTCGCCATTCCTGGCCGAGAGACCCACATCCTGGGCTCGTTGACGCGCCCGTTCGGCACCGCGCCGATGGCTTCGGTGGACGATTCGCGAGCGAGTTTCTGTTCGCGATCGGATGATCTCGGGGTTCTACGGCCTTCGGCCGCCTCGCCGCCGAAACCTCGCAAGGTGCGCACGACGACCACGTTGCGGCCGTTGGCCAGCGGCGCGCGCACGACCGTATGAATGGTGATGTTGCTTGCGAACGGGATGCCCGGCCTGGTCGTGTCGCTTGGCGTGGTGCAGCTCACCGAGGGCCACCACGATTGCCGGCTTGGGCCGGGAGGATCAGGCTGCCAGGGTCGGCAGGCTGGCGAGGGGATCATCGCCGATCGGGGCGATGCTTTCCAGGGTCATGTAGCGGGCGCGCTGGACCGCCCCCTCGTCGTTCTGTTCGAGCAGGATCGCGCCGACGAGGCGGGCGATGGCGGCTTCGTTGGGGAAGATGCCGACCACCTCGGTCCGGCGCTTGATCTCGCCGTTCAGTCGTTCAAGAGGGTTCGTGGAGTGAAGCTTGACCCGGTGGGCGGCCGGGAAGCCCATGTAGGCCAGAACGTCGGGCTCGGCCGTGTCCATCAGGGTCGCGAGCTCGGGGAGCTTGGGCCTGAGCTGGTCGGCGACCTTGCGCCACTGCACTTTGGCCGCCTCGGCGTCGTCCTGGGCGAAGGCGGTGGCGATGAAAGCCGAGACGACGCGCCGCCCGCTACGGCCGGCGTGGGCGAGCACATTTCTCATGAAGTGGACGCGACAGCGTTGCCAGGTGGCGTTCGTGACCTTGGCCACCGAGGCCTTGATGCCCTCGTGCGCGTCCGAGATCACGAGCTTGACCCCACGCAGGCCCCGGCGCGCGAGCTTGCGCGGGAGGCTGTCCAGAACGTCTCGGCCTCCGACGGGCCGACGTCCATGCCGAGCACTTCCCTGCGGCCGTCGCCGTTCACCCCGACCGCCACGATCACGGCGACCGAGACGATGCGGCCGGCCTCGCGCACCTTCACGGAGGTCGCGTCGATCCAGAGATACGGCCACTCGCCCCTCATCCTGAGGCTCTCGAAGGACGATGGGGCGGTCGAGGAAGGCGTTGACCCGCTCGTCGATCTCCTGGCAGAGCCGGCTGATCTGGCTCTTCGAGATGCCGGTCCCGGTTGCGGTAGCCGTTGCGCTGGACCCGTCGCTCGGCACTCTTCTCGCCGTGGGCCGCCCCGGTCCGGCCGCCCACCTCCAACTCCATTAGGCGCTCGGCCGCAAAGCCGATCATCTCACGCAGCAGATCGGCGTCGGCACTCTTCTCCATCGGCGGGTTCCCATCGTGGCCTGCCACGATGGGCGCCGTTCCCCCGGCCGCAAAGCCGATCATCTCACGCAGCAGATCGGCGTCGGCACTCTTCTCCATCGGCGGGTTCCCATCGTGGCCTGCCACGATGGGCGCCGTTCCCGCGCAGGGCCATCATCTCGTCGGTCATCGGAGGTCTCTCGGGTTCGGAATTGGCTGTCGCAACCCGACCCTACCCGGCAACCGCCGATGACCACCCCTCCGCTACAACACCGCCTGGGACACAACCCTCGACTGTCGGAGGCAGGTGCTGTACGCCTCAAGCCATAAGCATTGGCCGGACCAATGATGCAGAGGAGTTTCGAACTGCTCCCCATCTTCGCGAATACACCAGCTCTCAATAGCCCCATCTACGAGAGCGTATCGCAAGGAAGAGTTGAAATTTTACCTCTCGCGACTCCAGTCAAACCCGCAAGAGCCTTCACTCCCATCGCGAAGCCAATCCAGCGCAAACCGGAGCTCGATTCGACCATTGGGCAGCTTCAATGGTGCATAGAGCGTGTTATGAACTGATTGGCCTGTTTGGCGTTGAGGTGGATGCCGCTTGATCGCCGCGCCTACCCGTCCGATGTGTCCGATGAAGAGTGGGCGCCTAGAGCGTGTTATGAACTGATTGGCCTGTTTGGCGTTGAGGTGGATGCCGCTTGATCGCCGCGCCTACCCGTCCGATGTGTCCGATGAAGAGTGGGCGCTAGTAGCGCCCAATCTCGCACTGCTACGGGAGGACTCGGCCCAGCGCGACCACGACCTGCGCGAGGTGTTCAACGGCCTGCGCTACATCGTGAAGACGGGCGCGCCGTGGCGGTTCGTGCCGCACGACCTGCCGCCGTGGGCGGCGGTCTACCAGCAGACGCAGCGTTGGTTGGCCGTCGACAGCTTCGCGGAGGTGGCCGGTGATCTGCGGGCGGTTCTGCGGATGGCGGCCGCGCGGGAGCCGGAGCCCTCGGCGGTGATCCTCGACAGCCGGATGCTGCGCTCCTCGCCGGAGAGCGGCGAGCGGGCGGGCTACGACGGGGGCAAGCGCAAGCGGGGCTCGAAGGTGCATCTGTCGGTGGACACGCCCGGCCATGTCGTAGCGCTGCACGTGACGCCGGCCGATGTCGATGACCGAGCCGAGGTCGGCCGGCTGTCGGCCGAGGTTCAGGCAGAGACACAGGACAGGGTCGAATTGGCCTTTGTCGATCAGGGCTATTCCGGGCCCAAGCCCGCAGCCGCCGCGAGCGCCAACGGCATCGCGTTGGAGGTGGTGAAGGCGCCTGAGGCCAAGCGCGGGTTTGTCCTGTTGCCGCGCCGATGGGTGGTCGATCCTTCGACAAGCTCAGGATGAGGGCTCGTTTGCCTGGGCCACCCGCTGCCGACGGCTGGTCAAGGATTACGAACGATACGCCAGCACTTTGGCAGGCCTTCACATGGTCGCCTTCGTCTGCCTCATGCTCAAACAACCAGAAAAGATCATGACAAGTGCATAACACGCTCTAGAGCGTAACACGCTCTAGAGCG
>NZ_LMQV01000004.1 GCF_001425465.1 Methylobacterium sp. Leaf456 | reverse complement strand
CTGAGCCCATCAATCCTCCTGTCGAGGACCAAAGGGAATCAGATCACGCCGTGCCAGGGAACCCCGAACGACTCGCAGCGGTCGGCAACAGCTCTAGCGGCATCTCGGGCGCCTGACGATGCATTCCTGAAAACCTCGCCGTCATTCCGGGGCGCCGCAGGCGAACCCGGAATCCACGACTGGCCGCAGCGGGTTGCAGAGCGTCGCATCACGGGTGGATTCCGGGTTCCGCTGCGCGGCCCCGGAATGAGGGTGGTGGGGGGCAGGAAAGCGGCTACCGCCCCCGCGTGACGCGCTCGATCTCGGCGCGCACGAGCCGCTCCACCATCAGCGGCAGGTTCTCGTCGAGCCAGCCCTTCAGCATCGGCCGCAGCATCTCCTTGACGAGATCCTCCAGCGTGCGGGCGTTGTTCGACAGAACGGTGTGGGCCAGCAGCTGGAAGTTCTGGCCGACGCTCTCGACGGTGCTCGACGAGACGAGGCGTTCGGTCACCTCCTCCTCGACCGCGGCTCGGATTCGCTCGGCCGGGCGCGGCGGAGGCGGCGGGGCCACGAAGACCGGCTCCGGTTTGGGCGCGGGCTCCGGCTCGAAGGTCGGCTCGGGCTCGAAATCGAAATCGACCGTCGGTTCCGGCTCCGGTTCGGACTCCGGCATCCGGAAATCGATCTCCGGCATCTCGAACGGCACGGGCTCGGGCTTGCGCACCGGCTCGGCCACCTCGGCGAGATCGAGGATGTCGTCCTCGACCGGCGGCGGCGGCGGCGGCGCCTCGGCCACCTCGGCGGGCTTGGCGGCCTGATCGTCGGCGATGATGCGGCGGATCGAAGCCAGGATCTCCTCCATGGAGGGTTCCTGCGTCTTGTCCTGGACCTTAAGGCTCGCTGCGCTCATCTCGGGCGATACTCGGTGACGATTGACAAGACGACGAAATGGTTAACCAACTATTTCATCGTCTCTTCCGACATCAACCGGGTGCGCATCGCCGCCAACAGGATTCCGCCGTCCGGCCTCAGCGTCCGTCGGGGGTGCGGACGCCGAACCACAGATCGCGCACCTGATCGAAGTGCTCCCGCGGGCTGTAGGGCGTGACCGGCAGCGAGGTGAAGCGCACGGTGAGCCGGCCCACCGCCTGCACCACGTCGTAGGAGTTCACCACGCGGTTGCGCTGGGCCAGGATCAGGTTGACGCGGGCGTTCAGCAATTCCTGCTGCGCGTTCAGCACGTCGAGGGTGGTGCGCTGGCCGACGCGGGCCTCCTCGCGCACGCCGTTGAGCGCCACCTCGTTGGCCTGCACCTGGGCCTGCGAGGCGATCACCTGGGCCTTGGAGGCCTCCAGGTTGCCCCAGGTCCGGACGATCGAGGCGCGGATCGTGTCGCGGTCGCGGTCGGCCACGAGCCGGGCCTGACCCACGTTTTCCTTGGCCTGCCGGATCAGCGCGTATTCCTGGCCGCCCTGGTAGAGCGGGATGTTGACGCGGCCGACGATCGAGGCGGTGACGCCGTTGTCGCCGGGAAACTGTTGGTCGTAGCGCTGCTGCACCGCGCCGGTGAGCTGCGCCTGCGGGTAGAGCGAGCCCTCGGCGACCTTCACCTGCAGTTCGGCCACGTCCACGGCATGGAGCGAGGCGAGGATCTGCGGGTGCTCCTTGAGGCCGATCAGGATCGCCTGATCCAGGTTGCCCGGCACGAACCGGTCGAGTGGGCGACCCGGTGCGAGCTGGCGCGGCTCGACGCCGACGATCTGGCGATAGATGCCGATCGAGGCGCGCAGGTTCGCTTCCGCGGTCGCCACCTGCGAGCGGGCGCCCGCGAGGCGGGCCTCGGCCTGGGCGACGTCGGTGCGGGTCACCTCGCCGACGTTGAAGCGGTCGCGGGTCTGGCGGAGCTGTTCCTCCAGCACCTCGACGTTGTTGCGCTGGAGTTCCAGCGTCGCGGTGTCGGACAGCACGTTCATGTACGCCTGGGCGGCGTTGAACAGCGTGTTCATCTCGGTCTGGCGCAGCGACTCGCGGGTGCTGAGCACGGTCGATTCGGCCGAGCGGACCCGGTTGTCGGTCTGAAAGCCGTCGAACAGGTTCTGATTGACGGTGAGACCTGCGCCGGCGGGAACGGTCGAGCCCCGTCGCCCGCCGACCTGAATCCCGGAGATCGAGCCTTGGAACTGCGAGACGCCGATATCGGCCGAGATCGCGGCGTTGGGCCGGTAGCCGGACTGGAAGCGGTTCACGTCCTCGTCGGTCGCGCGCAGGTTGGCCCGCGCGGCGTTCAGCGCCGGGTTGGCTTGGTAGGCGCGCGACAACGCGCTCTCGAGGGTCTCGGCGCCGGCCGGACTCGCGACCGCCAGTGCCGTGACGACAGCACCGGCGAGCCGGAGTGCAGAGCGCGCCGCAGGGTTCCGTTCTCTCACGTCGATCAGCCCTTGCGGTTTCTCGATTCGCCGTCTCGCCGTGCCCGGCTCGGTCTCCGCCCCGCGTCCGCCCTCGAGAGGGTGTCGCCGGTTCGAAGTCCGCCGGGCTCGTCGGCACGGCCTCTCCCGCGCCTGAAGCGCCGGGACAGCCTGCCCGCCTCGGGGCGCAGCATAGCCGAGCTTGATCCTGCAGGGACAGGGCCACGCACGCCCGCGTGATCGGATTGCCGGTGGGGTGGCTCATAAAAGCGACACCCGACCGGGGTCGCGTCCGGGCTCGAAGCGAGAATCCGTCGAACTCGGCGCAAGGCCGATGTCGCCGGCTCGATCGCCGGCCGGCGCAGCGACGTGGGCTGCCCGAAAATGCACCGATCCGGTGCCGATCTGCCCAACGATAGGGCAGGTACGATCCACAGGGTTAAGGAATCGTTTCGAGCCGCTGCCGACCTGATGGAATCGGGGCGGCGGGCTCGTGTGTTCCTAGAACGCGAAGCCGGGCTCGGTCGCGAAGGCTTTGAGGGCCGGCAGGTTGGCGTCGAACAGGGGGCGCGCGCCGAAGGCGTCGCCCGCGCGCACGAACAGGGTGGCCTTGGCGTTGCGGTCCGGGCCGAGCACGCAGACGAGGCGGCCGTCGTCCTTGAGCTGGTCGAGCAACGCCTGCGGCCGGGTCTCGACCCGACCCTCCACGAGGATCGCGTCGAAGGCGCCACCCGCGACCGTCTCGGTCAGGCCGCCCCGTACCACCTCGACCTGGCCGCCCAGCCGCTCGCGGGCGGCACCGGCCAGCGCCTCGTCCGATTCGAGCGCCGTCACCTGCGCGCCGAGCCGGTCGAGGATGGCGGCGCTGTAGCCGTAGCCCGCGGCGACATCGAGCACGCGGGTGCCGGGGCGCACCTTCAGCGCCTGGATCATGCGGGCCAGGATCATCGGCGCCGCCATCACCCGCGGGCCGTCGCTCTGCGTCGCGACCGTCAGGGCCTGATCGATATAGGCGAAGGTCTCGCGGCCGGCGGGCACGAAGCGCTCGCGCGGGACGGCGTCGAAGGCGTCGAGCACGGCGTTGTCGTTGACGTCGAAGGTCCGGAGCTGACAATCGACCATGAGGCGTCGCGCCTGCGCATAATCGAGCATGGAGCCGTATTTCCCTCACCGCCGGACCGGGTCGGCCGCGTGAGCCGCCCCCTGAGCGGCAGGGGTTTTCACGGATCGCCTGGGGAATTGCAAGGCTATTGCCCGGCTCAGGCCGCAGGCTCGGAGGCGCTCGCGTCTCGTATTGCCGGGAGAAGCTTGTTTGGAGGCCTCGCCCGTTCTTCCACATGGAAGTCCCTGCAATGGCTTACAATTCCCAACCCGGCGGATCGGCTTCATACGATTGCACGGCTTTTCAGCCGACTTCCAACCCGCCCGACCCGCTGGCTGTCGCTCGATGGCACGCTCGGCGGTTGCAGCGCCTGTTCACTCGACAGGATGATGGGTGGGGGCCTCGAGAACCAGTCGCCGACGGCCTGCCCCTCTTCTCTGGGCCGGGCCTGCGGGTTTCGTGGACGCGGTTACCGCTCGAGGTTTGCGAGCAGGCGCAGCGCGTGCCGAAGGGCAAGGCTCGAGCCCGCGAAAGCCTCGAGCATATGATCCTCAAGCGCGCGGCGCTGCTGTGGATGCGGAGTGAGTACGCCGCCGATGCTCGAGAGGAAGTGGACTGCCTCGTCGGCCGGGCGGACGTGTTCAGCCCCTCGGCAGCCTGGATCGCGGAGTGCGGCAAGACGGGTGTCTCGAAGCTCGTTACCGCCGTCGCCAGTGGCGAGCCGATTCGGTTCAGCCTGATCCCGTACCAGTGGGCGACCTGGGACGACGAGACCACCGCGCGGCGGCTGATCGCCGTCGAGTTCTCGTGGACGCCGGAGTTCAGCCAGCAGGTCGCGCAGGCGGCTCGAGACGCTGACGCCCGCTTCCCTGTCGAACAAACAGGGCCCGACGCCAGCACGAAAGTCGGCACAGTCGGTTCCGCCTCCCGCAAGCACGCAGGGGAGGCCTGAGCCATGGCCGAGACCACGAAAATCGAGTGGGCCGACCGGATGTGGTCGCCCTGGATCGGCTGCACCAAGGTCAGCCCTGCGTGCGACGGCTGCTACGCCGAGCACCTGATGGACACCCGCATGGGTCGGGTTCAATGGGGCCCGCACGGCGAGCGCAGCCGCACCAGCAAGAGCTATTGGCGCCAGCCGCTCGCCTGGAACCGCGAGGCCCAAGCCGCGGGGCGCACCATCAGCGTGTTCCCGAGCCTGTGCGACCCGTTCGACAACCGGCCCGACCCCGGCATTCGGCGCGAATGGTTCGACCTGATGCGGGACACGCCGAGCCTGCTGTGGCTCCTGCTATCGAAGCGCCCGCAGAACGCGGTCGAGATGGCGGAGGCTGCGGGCGGGCTGCCGGCGAACGCCGCGCTCGGGACGACCTGCGAGGATCAGGAGCGCGCCAACCGCAACGTGCCGCACCTGAAGCGGGCTCGGCGGTACCTCGATCCGCGGTTCATCTTCCTGTCGGTCGAGCCGATGCTCGGGCCAATCTGCCTCTGGGAGGCCGACGCGATCCGCTGGCTCCCCGGCGGCACCTACGACGATGGCGGACAGCCCGGCTACGACGAGCCCTCGCCCGACCACCTCGAATGCGTCGATTGGGTGATTACGGGCGGAGAGACGAGCCAGGGCGCGCACGCTGCCCGGCCGACGAACCCGGCATGGTTCCGCACGATCCGCGACCAGTGCGCCAAGGCGGAAATCCCGTATCTCCACAAGCAGAACGGCGAGTGGGTCTCCGTCAGCGAGGTCGAAGGACCCGGCGAGATCCACACCTTCGCCGACGGCCGCAACGTCCGCCGCGTCGGCAAGCGCAAGGCAGGCCGCACGCTCGACGGCGTGACGCACGACGGCTTTCCCGTGGCGCTCTCCGCTCCCCTCTCCCCCCGGATCGGCCCTGACCGGCAACCTGTGTGCGGCACGGGGAGGATGGGCTGATGGGCGAGTTTTGGACAACGACCCGTCGTCGCAGCCGCATGGATCGGACGTGCCCTGAGTGCGGCGAGGTAATTGCAACTGGGCAGACCTACGTGCGCGAGGTCGGCGCCTCCGACGAGGGCTTCGTCTCTGGCCTCATGTGTGAGCCGTGCCACGCGTTCGCGGATCGCTACCTCGCATCCCTTCGCCTGTCTGGATGCGTGAACTGGGACGAGGTGACCTTCCAGTATGGCGCGCTGCTGGATGAGGCCGCCGAGACTATCGGCTTCCTTTGGTCGCCCGACTACGACGGCCTGACCCCTGCCGAGCGGCGGACAGCAATGCTCCCAATCCTTGATGAGTGTGACGAGGCCGAGCGGAAAGAGCGCGCGCGCATCCGAGCACTACGCAAGGCCTCCGACCCCTCCGCCCGGCCCGCGCCTCTCGCTAGGGAGGGGAGCCGTGAGTGAGGTCACTGCAACAGCCCCAGCAGACGCGCTGCCCTACGGGGTCATAGATCCCGACTACGCCAAGATCTTCACCATCGCCCGCTGCCTCGCATGGGCCGAGGGCTACGCGTTGATGATGCACGGGTCGTTCACGCGCGATCTTGACCTCTTGGCTGTGCCGTGGGTCGAGCATGCCTGCGAGCCAGAGCATTTGGTGCGACGGATTGAGGAAGCGGCCGGCCTTCGGATCGTCGTCGAGGGACCCGGCCGTTCCAAGCCACACGGTCGCCGCGCCTGGACGCTGGTGCTTCCCGGCTTCGGCGACCCACGGTTCGTGGACCTCGGGGTCATGCCGCGGGCACCTAATCCTTCTCCCCGTCCCCTCCCCCTTCAGCGAGAGGAGGCCAATCGTGAGTGAGAGAGGTTCAGGGCGCGCCCCGAGGGGGTCGGGCTCTCATCCTACGGATCGGGCTGCTCCGCATCCCGCCCCTTCGGGTTTCGATCCCTCGCGCGGCGTCGAGCCCCTTCACCTCGTGACGCAGCGCGGCCAGCCCTACGGCAGCGTTCGGCGCTGTTGCGAGCGATGCGGCCAGATGTGCTGGCCCGGCATGAAAGGCTCGGCGACGCGCTGGACGGATGACCCCGAGGCCTTTGCCGCGGCCGATGACCGATGCTCTCGGCCCTCGTCTCCCCTCCTGCACAGTGGAACAATCTGACCATGCGCACAGAGAAGGCGACCCAATCCCGCGACTGCCACGAGGCTGGCGACCGCGAGATCGACCGCATCCTCGCCATGAGCGGTGACGAGCTACGTACCGAGCTTGTTGCCGAAGGGCACGACCCCGACGCGCTGGTTCGGCAGATGAAGCAGGGCCTCGACGGCACCCTGCGACTCGCAGCGGATCGGCAGCGCTGGCGGGAAGAGGCGACCTCGTGGCGCCGCGTTGCCGAGCGGCTTGAGACCCAGATGCAGACCCTCCGCGCCAAGGCCGACGACCAGATGGCCTACTGGCGCAAGCGCATGGCCGCCGAGAAGTCGAGAGACGACGGCATCAGCGAAGATGGCCTGACCTACACGCCGATCGGCGACGATGCGGCGTGGTCCGGCGGCTACTGCAACGGCCGGCTGGGCGAGGCCGAATGGTGGCAGTCCACGCTCAAATACATGGCGCCCGCGTCAGGGATCGCCGCCCCGAAGGGGTCAGAACCGAAGGGTCTGACCGAAGGCAAGAGCCCGGCTCTCGCAGAGGGGACGCCCAACGATACCCCGCCCCTCGCAGAGGGAGACGCCCACCCCCTCCCCGATCCATTCGCCGGCATCACCACAGACCCCGCCCTGCTGGAAAGGCTGAAGCGCGCCGCCCAGCGCGAGATGACCCCGGCCGAGCACCACGCCCAGCGCCGATCTTGGATCATCGGCGAGATGGGCATCGAGCATCCCGAGTTGAGCCGGGAGCAGCTTGAGGCTTTGGCGGATCATGCCGTTGGGCCAGCGCCCTCCCCTGAAACCGGAGCGCCCCACCCCGATCCAACCCTGAAGGCAGGAGATTAGGCGATGTATCTCGGACCAGAAAAAAACGAATACGGTACGCCTGTGGACCGGTTTAAATGCGATGCTTGCGGCTGGGTATATACGGTGTGCCCGGCTCTGAGCGATAGAACTCGATTGGACGAGTGGGACAATTGTCTAGGCGTCACCTGCGCTAGCTACGACCCGGCTCGTGACGCCGACAAGCTATTCGATGACGGCAACGTCGCATCCTTCGAAGGGCGGAAGAAGAAGGTCCGGCGCGGGCCGCCGCACCAATAGTCCGGTCTCGCAACCCTGAAGGCAGGAGATTGAACGATGGACGACAAGCAGCTTGTCTGGTTCGCCTCAGAGTTCCGTGAAGGCATCCTCGACGGCGGCTCTCCGCGCATGATGTGCTGGGCCGTGAGCGCGCCGCTGGAGGCCCTGCTGCGCATGTACGGCGTCGAGACCGAGCTTGCCGAAAGCGATCTCGGCGAATGCAACCACTTCTTCCTGCGGCTGCCTGACGGGCGCGTGCTGGACCCGACTGCGGACCAGTTCAACTACGTCCGATCCGAGGCCATGCCGCCGGTCTATCTGGGGCCGCCGGTCGATCTCCACGGGGTCGCCGCCCTTCCTCCTGCGGGAGGGCGCTGAGGGATGACGACCCGACGAGAGCGGCGCATCCAGCGCGCCGAGGCTGCGATCGCCGGAAAGCCGAGCTACTACCACGCCGACTTTCGGCGCCCTTGCTCGATGACCCATCCGCTTGAGGCACTCGCGTGGGACCAGACTGAGGTCTGGATGACGACGCGCGAATGGCTGGAGCGCATCCGGCGCGGCGGTCGAGCCCACAAGGTCTACGGGCACCACACCGGAGGGAAATGGCTCTGGCAGTCTCGGCCCTGCATCCGAGCGCACCGACACCCTAGCAGCACATCGCAGCGGGGCTGGTTGCCCGACAGCAAGCATGGGCTGCGTTTTCCGAGGCGCCCTGACCTCCCCTCCCCCGTCGCCAAGGACCAAGGGAAGCGATAGCGTCGGGGAATGGCCGAATCCTCTCCCACCGTCTCCGACCTCTACAAATCGAAAACCGTCACTGAGGACGATGTAGTCCGCCTCGTGAAGGCGGTGCTCAACGGCGCGACGGACAAGGCGCCACTCACTGAGGGCTACGTGGTTGATCTCGGCGCCGCCGTTCAGGCCAGCGCGTTCGCGGCCTCCGTGCTCGGCGACAAGGACAGTGGCCTGGCGACCAAGTGGAGCGCGGCCCGAACGGCGATCGTGTTGGCGCGGGTGGAAAGGGAGTGATGCAGGAGCCGCCCGGCCCCGCGCCGCGCGCTTGCGTTCCTTAAGGCGTTTCCGTACCACCCGAGCCAGGCATGATTCGTTTTTAATAACGGCGGGGGACACCATGCAGCGGCCCGAATTAATCAACAGCTTCCTGTCTCTGTTTGACCAGCCGCGTTATTTGGAAATTGGCGTTGAGAAAGGTCTTACATTTAAAGAGATTAAGGCAGATTGGAGGGTCGGCGTTGATCCTCAGCCCAAGTTTGAGGACGAATCATTTCTCGGTGAAGATTTTGAAATGTTTCGAATTCCGTCGGATAAATACTTTGCCGATCATGTTGAGATCGGCAAGCCGTTTGATGTGGCTTTCATCGACGGTCTGCATACTGCCGAGCAGACGCTGCGTGACTTCACCAACGTTATGAGTTTCACTAAGAACGACGCCGTCGTCATTATCGACGACATTCGGCCGGCCAACTGGTGCGAAGCTCTCCACTTGGATTTGTGGCTTAAGGTCGTGCCAATGACCGACGGAAGCTACACCGGCTGGACTGGGGACGTGTTTAAGCTGCTCTACCTCATTGAGACCTTCTTTCCCTCGATCGAGATGCGCATATCCGCCGAAGCTCCTAATCAGGTGATCTGCTGGAAGCGTACCAAGTCACGCCTGATTGAGAAGCCTTTCGCCTCGCGCTTATACGAGATCGCTACAGCGCAGTACCCGCAATTTCTGCTTTCTAAGCAGAACTTCACTACGAGCAGCCTGGAGTCCATCATCGGCGAGTACAAGCAATCCTGCGCCGAATGGGCGGCATCAGGTCGCTAACGCCCTGGTTGTCGCCAGCAAATTAAGGAATTCAGCTTCTCCGGATGCGCCGCGATACCAGATGGTCCCACGCCGGTTGACGCCGGCGGAGGGAACATTTGATGGCCCGCAGGCTGGGCCTGGGGGCAGCGGGTTTGCCAGGGAGCAGAGTGCAATTTGCACGCCTGAAACGAAAAAGGCGCCTAGCAGAAGCCGGGCGCCTGCAGCGGGCGGGGGGGCGACGGCATTATCGACGATGCGCGCGAAGGCTGCCTCACTCTAGAAGGAGCCTCCCTTTTAAGGCTCGCGGAACCATGCTCTACAAAGCCGCCCGTCGCACCGTGCGCGCCGAGGCATGATCATCTGCGAAGAAGTTCATTACGATAATGCTCAAAATCGCATCGCTGGGAACGTGTCTGTCCAGCCTTCCGACAGCTTTGATGACCGATCTTGGCTGCGCGAGGCTCAACGCCGTCAGCATAGTTCGTAGCGATCACTTCGTTGAGTACTTCATTGAGCAGCGGAGCAAGCTTCCAGAATTTGAAAAACTTCGAGAGTTATTTTCGTACCAGGGCCATCCGAAAGAAGCATGGCTCGACGGCGCACTAGCCGAGAACTATCGGGAATTGTCAGGCCGAAACAATCTGCCGCCGGAGACGAAGCCCTTTATACACAATTTGGTCTACGAAAAATTCGATCTACTGATGATGGATAATTTGGGAGATATTGGCCATCAGCTGGTGCACTACAACAACGCTGACCTCGGCGAGTTCAAGGTGAACTTTCCCGTAGCGGAAAGCGCGCGACTCAAGGAGTTCTGGCCGCTTTGCAAATATACCCCCTTCATCGAGACCGAGGATTCGGTCGAGAGCTGGGCGACAATCATCAAATATTTAAGGGCGTTGCAGCCCCATGCGCGGATCGTGTTCTTCTGCACGCATTATCATAATGCCGACAGCAATCCGTTCCGGCAGGAACGGGCGCGCACATTCTATCCGCTATTCGCCAAGCGGATGGCCGGGTCCGGAATCACCATCATCCCGCCGATTGAGCTGCCGCCGAAGCTCTACAAGCTTCCCGACATGGATCACTTCGACAATCCGATCTACCGGGCACTGGCGGGACACATTTACCTCACCACCGTGGCGAAGTTCGACGGGTTGCCGGCCAACCCGATCGCCTTCGATCCCGGTGTGGCCGCGCCGGTCGCCTTCGAACCGGCGCCCTCCGCGCTGGCCGCCGCACCCGTTCGATCCGATCCGCCACCCCCGCCTGCGCAGGAGGCGGCACCACCGCCCGCGGACGAGGATTCGGGGGCGGACACGGCGCCGATGGGGATCCGGAGCTACGGCCGCGGTCCGGCCGCGGACACGGTTTCGACCGTCCCGATCTCCCTCACGGGGTCGATCGCCGACTACCTCAAGGTCGCGCCGACGCTCGTCACCGAGGCTTCGGGCTCGGACACCGTTGATGGCTGGGACAGCCTGAGCCAGCTCAACATCATGGCCCATCTGGAAACCGTCTTCGGCATCCAGTTCTCCTTCGACGACACGGCCGATGCCAGAACCGTCGGGGCCATCCGCGCGGCATTGCGCCATCTCGGCCTCGTCGCCTCGGATGAGCCGGACACGCCGCCCGATGCGGCGTCGAGCGCGCCTGCGGTCGCGCAGGCCCTGGCCGAGCCGGCGGTCACGCCCGATCCAGAGGCCAATATGCCCCCGGTCGACCTGTCCCAGGTGAAGCTGCCCGCGACCAACCTGTTCGCCGATTTCGTCGATCGGGCCCTGTGCACGCCCGACGCACGCTTCGCGCTGTTCGTGAGCCGCGGCGCCGAGCGGACCCTGGATTGCGGCTGGATGCTGCGCCACGCGCTCGGTGCCGCCCGCCGCCTCGATCACCTGCCGCGCGGCGCGATCGTCGGCATCATGCTCCCGCATTCCGAGCACATCTACACCACCTTCATCGGTTGCGTTCTGGCCGGGCTCGTCCCGACGATCCTGCCGCCGCTCACGTCGAAGCAGGACCCGGAGGTGTTTCGGCGTTCGATGGACGTCCTGCTCCAGCGCGTCCGCCCCGGCGCCGTCTTCACGACGCGGGCGCTCGAGGGAACCTTGCCGGATTCCGTGCCGGTCCAGCGGATCGAGGAGATCGAGCCCGTCACCGCCGAGACGCTGGCGGAGTCCGTCAACGCTCTGCCCGCGACCGTTCCGACCGCGACCGCCTTCCTTCAGCACAGCTCGGGCACGACGGGCCACAAGAAGGGGGTGATGCTGAGCCACGCCACCGTGCGGCGGCACGTGGAAGCTTATGCGAGCAGCATCGGATTGAAGCCGGGCGACGGGATCGCCTCATGGTTGCCGCTCTATCACGACATGGGCCTCATCACGAGCTTCCTGATGCCAACGATCATGGGCAACCCGATCGTTAGCCTCGACGCCATGGAATGGGTCGCCAACCCAACCCTGCTGCTGCACCTTATCGAGCAACAGCGCGCGGCCTTCGTCTGGCTGCCGAACTTCGCGTTCCACCACATCGTTCGGGCCGATAACGGCGCGCGGACCTTCGACCTGACCTCGCTGCGGGGGGTGATCAGTTGCTCGGAGCCGGCGCGCAGCGCGAGCTTCGATGCCTTCGCTGGGCGCTACGCCGCGATGGGCTGCGGCCCGGACAAACTCGGCGTCAGCTATGCCATGGCCGAGAACGTCTTCGCTGTAACCCAGACCGATCTCGGGGCACCGACGGCGCGCGATGCCGACTCGCCCTATCTCTCGTCCGGCACGCTGCTGCCAGGCGTCGAGATCGAGGTCCGCGGAGAGGACGGGAGCCCCATGGCGGAGGGCGGGGTCGGTACGATCTATCTGCGCGGCCCGTTCCTGTTCGAGGGCTACCACGCCCAGCCCGACCTGACCGCCGAACGCATCCGCGATGGCTGGTACGACACCCGCGACATCGGCCGGGTGAAGGACGGGCAGCTCACCGTTTACGGCCGTAACGACGACATGCTGATCGTCAACGGCCGCAACATCATCGCCCACGAGGTCGAGGACGAGGTGTCCCGCCTGCCCGGCATCGCCCCCGGTCGTGTCTTGCTCTGCGCGCCCCACGATCAGGCGGTCGGGTCGGGCCGACTGTCGCTGCTGGCCGAGCCAAGTGAGGATGCAGACGAAAACGCCCTCAAGAGCGCCCTACGCGACGCTGTCCTGGCGATCTGCGGCATCGCCCCGACCTACGTCGCGGTCCTACCGCGCGGCTTCCTGATCAAGTCGACGAGCGGGAAGATCGCACGGGAGGAGAGCAAGCGAAAGTGGCTGGAGAGCACGTGGGGCCCGACGTGACGGCCTGACGCCCCCCGTTATGCAGCCGTACGATCAGAGCGCGAGGGGGAGCCAGCGCCGTCATGGCGCGTCTCCGTCGGTGGATCGTATTGAAGGCTGCGCGCGGGCGCCCGGCGGCAACGAAGCCGCGATGCGCCTAATGCAGCCAGCGCGACCGGACTTGCCCCGTGGCGCGGCCCTCGGTAACCCGACGGGAATGCTTCATCGTCGGCTAAATCGGCGGCTAAATCCTTGGCAGGTTCGAACATGGCGCAACTGCAAAATAGCGATCTTGACGACAATGTTGCTGCATATGTCAAGAAGAAGTGGCCGAGGCTAAAAATCAAAAATGTTTTTGATGTCGGCGCGCACGTCGGGCTGGTAACGGCTAACTTTCTGAGCGCTTTTAGAGAGGCAAAGGTTTGGGCGTTCGAACCTGTGCCGAGCACACTCGTTGAAATGAAAGGAAATATTGCTAGATCCAGCGAGCCTGATCGCGTGAAGTTTTACGACCTAGCTCTTGGTTCCGAGAACAAGAGAGCTTTTATTACAACCATTTCTGGCCCAGACTCTGCCAACAACAAACTAGTTCCGCCAGGGACCCCCGACTCAATTGAGGTGGGCATGGTTCGCGGCGACAGCTTTTGCGCGGATAACGGCGTCTCTCATATCGACTATTTAAAGATTGACACCAAAGGAGACGACTTCCAGGCCCTCATCGGCTTTGGCCCGATGTTGAGCGCAGGCGCAATCGACTTTATTCAGGTCGAAGCGGGAATATCGAAGGATGCCACGGACCATATTAATATTTGGAAGTTCGAGGACTTCTTTTATCCGCTCGGATATAAATTGGACTCGATCAAGAATCAAACGTCTTCTCACATTCCATATTTGCGCTCTGCCGACGTGATTTTCATGCGGGAAGCCGCGGTGCGCAGATAGGCGATTGTGCCTGAACGCGAAAAAGGCGCCTCGGCCGAAGCTGGGCGCCTTGTGGTGGGCGGAGGGGTGGGGCGGATTAGGCCGGCGGCGGCCCGGTCGGGATGCCGCCCGGCACGAACCCGGTGCGCCACCAGTCGCCGATCCACGGGCGCGCCCGCTCGACCGCCGGGCCGATATCCGGACGGGTCGCCACCACGGCGCCGACGATCAGCACGGCCGCTCCGACGCCGATCCCGAGGGCGATCCGGCTGCGGCGCGGCACCTCGCCGTTGACCGAGCCGGTCGCTGCGACGTGGCACACCGCGCCGAGCATCGAGAGCAGCACGATCACCGGCACGATCTCAGCGTTGAGGAGCCACTGCGGCGCGTCCGCGAGCCGGTAGATTGCCGCGTAGACCGTCTGCATCAGGTGCGACAGGAACGAGAGCCAGATGCCGACGATGAGGAAGTCGGCCTTGGTCGGCACGGGCCGGCGCACGGCGGCCCAGGCGTCGCCGAGATAGGCGTAGACGACGACGCTGTAGAAAGCCGCGGCGAGGATGCGCGTCGCCACGATCATGTCGGCGTTGGGCACGAAAATGTTGACGCACTGGTAGCCGATGAACAGCACGAAAGCCGTCAGGTAGAGCAGCTGCCGAATACCGGTCGGCCCCTCGTTGTAGACCATCACCGCGATCTCTCCTGCCCGTGGCGGGCGCGCTCGTCCATCTGCTGAAGGGTAGCCTCGACGACGGCGCGCACATCGCTGGACAGGTGCCCGCGCCCGCGGTGGCGCAGACGCTCGGCCGACCGCTCCTTAAGGGCGCCGACCGCGGCCCCGACATGCTCGCGGTTGTCGTCGGCGGCCTGCGTGACGTCCTCGGCCGCGTCGCCAGCCCGCCGCTGCGCCTCGATGGTCTGCGCCAGCAGCGCGTCGAGCACAGCCGGATCGGGGGGCGCGGGCGGCCTTGGGAACAACCACAGCATGACGCGCCTCCAGATCATGGGCGCCCCCGAGCGGCCTGCGTGGCAAGGCCGTTGATGGCGGCCAGGATGTTGCCGACGGCGTGCCGGGTCTCCTGTGCCGCGAGCTCCACCTGCTTCGTGAGGTCTTCGCTGGCGTCCTTGTTGGTCTCGAGCGCGGAGGCGAGGCTGGCCTGCGCCGTGGCCGCCTTCTCGGCAGCCGAAGCCGCCGCGTTCAGGGCGAGCACCAGCTTCTCGCGATCGGCGATCTGCGCCGCGAGCGCGGAGGCGTGGCTGCTCTTCAGATCCTTGTAGAGGGCCCGGATGACGAGGCACGCGCCGATGAACAGGCCGATGAAGACGAGGCACGTCGCGCCCAGCACGCCCTGATTCAGGTAGAACGAGGCGGTCTGATCGATGACCGCCTGCGGGTTCGGGGCTTGGGCGGCGGCCTCGGAGACGAGCACCGGATCAGCCTCGCGTCATGAGCTCCGCGTCGCGCAGTTCCTCGGCGGTGGGCGGCGGGAACCGGTCCATCCGCTCAACAGCCGGCGCCAGCACGGTCGCCTCGCTGCCGCCCTCGTCCAGATCGAGCTTGCGGAACATGCGGGCGGCGATGCCGTCCCTGCCGCCGGCCGCCTTGATGACCGCCGCCGGGGCCGTGTCGATGACGTACTGCGTGCCCTTGGCGATGACGGGCACCGCGACCTCGACCGAGAGCGTCTTGCCCTTGGCGGCGCCCTGGACGGCGTTGAGACCGTAGCCAACGGCGGCCTCCAGCATCATCTCCACCCGCTTCTGCGACAGAAACAGCGCGGCCCACGGGTAAACCCGGCGGATGGCCTGGACGGCGTAGGCCGCGACGATCGGCAGGAGCACGGTCAGGATCGGCTCACGCAGAGCGACGGCGAAGGCTGCGATCTGATCGCCCCAGGGCAGGATGACCACGGGCTGGCCGTTGACCGTGACGGTCTCTGCGAGCGCCGGCCCCACCAGCATGGTCAGCATGAAGGCGAGCGGGACGAGCCAGATGCGCGCGTCGGGCGGCGGGACGCGACCGCGGAAATGCGCGCGCAGGATCATGCCGCAGCAGGCGAGCGCGAAGATGACAGAGGCGGGCACGGCATAGGCGTACAGGCGCTCGCTGGTACTGACGCCGATGGCTCCAGCCATAGCCGGAGAACCGACGCAGGCGAGCGCCAGCGCCGCGAGAAGAAGCGCGCGGATCATGGGGGTGTCTCTCGATGTGGGAGGGGTGCGCGGCTGGTCCGGCCGGCGGCGGGGATCAGACGAGCGCGAGGACGGCGCCGTTGATGAGGATGTGCAGCACGTTGTCGGCGATGATGAGCAGCCAGACGGCCAGCCACGGCGGCACGTCGTCGGTGTAGCCGGTCGCCGTCACTGGGCCGCGGGCACCGTTCTTCAGCCAGACGACGAAGCGGGCGAGGCGCCAGCGGTCGATCGGGAAGTGAAGGGCCGCGATGAGCGTGAGGGCCAGCGGGTCAAGTGTGATGAAGGCGAAGGGCACCGTATAGGCGACGGCGTGGATCGCCGCGGCGAGGCTGCGCTTCGTCTTCTCCGTCGCCATCCAGTGGCTTTGCAGGAGGTAGTCGCCGACGAGATGGGCGACGATCTGGTCGGCGGTGAACATGACCGAGCCCTGCTCACACCGGATCGTAGGTCGCGGCGAAGATGTCCGGCTTGCAGGGGTACAGTTCACCCTTCACGCCGCGGATGATCCAGTCCCCGACCTCGCATCTCATGTCGCCTTCGAGGGTGCGGATGATCGCGTGATCGCTTTTGCATTGGACATTCGCGCTGATGAGCCACGGCCTGATCTCGGTGTTGAACTGGCCGCAATACAGAACGGCCTCAATCTCCACGGGCTTCTTGCGAAATTTCGGCATGGTGATCTCCTCTCAGGCTTCGCTCACCCCCGACCGCGCCCCGGCGATCGTCGTCGGCAGCGTGTGCGGGGCGGGGATCACCCGAACCACGGACGGCTCAGCCACGATACGAGCCGGTCGCTCCAAGACGGCCGCGCTGGCTGGACGATGGCTGGGGGCAAGGGCGGCATCGGAGCCGGCGCGCCAGGGTTGCGCGGCGCGGGGGCGAAGACGGGGCCGGAAACCGGCGGCATGTCCATCGGCGTCAGCGTCGAGAGCGGCACGCTAACCGGCCGGGCGTCCACGCTGCGGGCCTTGGGCGCGGCCTTGCTGTAGGGCGTAAGGAACTGGTCCCGCTCGGCGGTGCGGCGGCTGACGATCTCCGGCGGCTTGCGCCACATCATGATCGCCTCGGCGCAGCCCCTGCGGTCGCCCGCGTTCAACCGCTTGAGGAAGGTCGATCCGCGGAAGCCGCTGACACCGATGTTGAAGGCGATCGAGATCAGGGCATCCCGCTCGTGATCCGCGACGGGCACTTTGATGCTCGACAGGATCGGCAGGGCGTGGCTCGCCAGATCGTCGAGGAAGAAGGCATCCGCCTGCGCCTGGGTGATCCTCTGCCCGAGCGCCACGCCCTTGATGTGCCCGTAGCCGATGGTCGGCACCCCGACGCTGTCGAGGTAGGCCTTCAGCCGGACGCCCTCGCGGGATTTCAGGGCGGCGATGCCGAGGGGCGTCATGATGGAGGAGGCGGCCATCAGCGGCCCTCCCCGTCATACCCGCGCGCGATCAGAGCGCGCTGGATTGCAGCGACGTACATGGTGGTGCTCTCCGGTGGTGACGGCAGGCGAGATCAGAGCAAGCTGCGGCAGGACGCCCGACCTACTCTGTGATATGAGATCCGCCCCCGGCATGGGACGGAGAATAATTTATGACGGAAATCTCTCTTATCTCATTGAATATTAAGCAGGTCGGCGAATTGCGACTTGAGGGCGGAACCCTCGGTCACCGGATCGCCGACGCGGTGCAGATGTGGCCCGTGCGTGACCAAGATCCGACCGTGCTGGAGACCGGCTATGGCCGTCTCATCTGGCAGGGCCCGGCCGACCAGACCCAGGTCGTCATCGTTGGGAAAGCCGGGGCGGTGAGAGCCTGCGAGGCAGGCGAGATCGATCCGGCTGCGCTGTCCGAGATGATCGAGTGCTTGGGCCGGCGCGGATACGTGGTGACGAAGCGGAGGGACTAGGCGCTGGGAGGGCGGGCCAGCACCTAGGTGTTGTCAGCAGCGGGTCACGATACCGCCCGTGACTTGAAAATTCGCCGTTGGCGGACCGTTGCAGGAGACGCCGGCCGACGATCCCGCAGTGAAGCGGGAAGCCGTGATATTGTCGCTCGCATAGATACCGCCTGTCAGCGTAAAGTTTAGGACAGACGATGCGGTGGCGGCCCCTGCCGCACGGGTATACAATTGGAAGGGAAGGAACCCCGGCTGCATCAGCATATACGACCCTTGATCCGCCGTAATTTGCGTGCCGACGCGGCTGTCGTTGATGCCGATTACCAGTCGGTCGCCGCCGTTTTCGGTCGCGATGCCCGCGGCGTATTTCGGCGAGGTGGTGAAGGGGTTGCCATCGTAGACTGTCAGGCCTCGGGCCGACATCGTGCCGATGTTCGCCACCGTCGTCCCGCCGAAGATGCGGTAGGGCGAGGTGCCGGAGGTGCCGGAGCACTGGAGCCCTTGGATGCGGATGTTCGTGGCGCCGACGTTGTCGGCAAAGCAAGCCTTCTCGCCCGCGGTGCCGCTGCCGCGGACGGTGTAGTTCGAGATGTAGGCGTTGGAGCCGTTCTCGTCGCCGTTGGAGGCGTAGAGCGCCCCGCCGTTGCCGGTGAGCGTCCCCGTCATGGCGGTGCTGGCGACATCGGCCTGCTCCTTGTCGAGCGTGTAGGTGCCGACGCCGCCCGTACCGGTGCCCCCGGCCTTGATCGTGCTCGCGACCACGCCTGAGCCGGTGACGTTCTGGCCACGCTGGATCTTGCCACTTGCGACGCTCGTGACCGTCAGGGTGCTGCCCGAGATCGAGCCCGTGAAGGCCGAGTCCTCGATCGCGCCGGTGTTGAAGCGCTCGCAGCTGCCGCCCCGGACGATGGTGCGCCCTCCGGAATAGGACAGGCACGCGCTGGAGACGTTGGACACCCGCGAGTCGGCGATCAGCGTGTTCGCGCCGTGGAACTCCAGCCCGGTGTCGTAGAGGCTGTCGCCGCCCGCATCGGACGGGCCGTCATGAATGAAATCGCCGATGCTGGTGTGGTAGGTCGCCTGCTTCGAGGTGTTCATGCCCGGCCCGGTGCAGAACGGCCCGATCTCGTTGTTCCGGGTCGTGTGCATCGGCGAGTCGATGCTCATGTTGGTGTTGACGATGCGGTTGTTCTCGATCGTCCAGCCGTAGGTCGAGGTGAGGTGAAGCGTGCCGCTCGCCACGGGGGCCGGCACGGCCTTGCTGAGGATGTAGGTGCCGCCCTGGCCCGTGCCGGTGCCGAGAGCGGTGACGTAGAGATCGCGCGGCAGGGACGGGCCGCCCACGACGGCCTGCCCGACCTTAATGGCGTGGGGCGGCTTCGTCGGGTCGGGCGGGTCCGCCACGGTCAGCGTGTTACCCGAGATCGAGGCGGTTCGATAGGACGACAGCGAGTAGCTGCCGCCGATAAAGATGCCGGTATTCGAGAGCCAGTCGGCGACGCAGTCGCGCGGCTGGATGCGGTTGTTGCGGAGCACGCCGTTGGTCGAGCCCACGACCTGGGCGTGGAACCACCGGTCGCCCGTGGTTCCGACGATTTCGACGTTCTCGATCCGGGCGCGGGTGTTGTCGGTGATGTAGAAGGCGCCGCACACGCCGCCCGTGTTCGCGCAGGTGGCGCCGTTCCAGTCGATGGTCAGGTCGCGGGCGCCGAAGTCCGCTCGCCCGCCACCCCAGGCGAACAGATTGATGGCGCAGCTCGTGCCCGTGAACTTGATCCGGGTCCGGCCCATGCCGGCACCGACCAGGGTAGTGTTGGAGCGGAAGTAATGATCCGTTGGACACTCGCTGACCTCGTACTGCCCCGGCGGCAGGAACACGGTCGGCGAAGTCGTGTCGGCGCGGATCGCGGCGAACGTCGCGGTGGCATCGACGCCGGGCTGCCCGCCGGGGCCGTATTTCGAGAACGGCACCGGCACGGCGCTGAGCAGCGTGTCGAGGGGAGCCGCGGGCGGGCCGAGCTTCGGCGCCACCGTCATGCTTGAGACATCGCCGGTCGAGCCGGGCGCCGTCAGCGACAGGGCCGGCGCCGTCACCCGGCCGGTGAAGGTCGGCGTATGCAGTCGCTTGGCGAGGCTGCCGTCGGGCGCGGTCGCGCTCGGGGCGACGCTCATTGCCGAGACATCGCCCGTCGAGCCGGGCGCGCTCAGCGTGAGGCTGGGCGCGGTGACGGGGCCGCCGAAGATCGGCGTGTGGAGCCGCTTGGCAAGGCTGGCGTCGGGGGCCGCCGGGTTCGGCACCACGCTCATGGCCGACACGTCGCCGCTGGACCCCTGGTCCGTTGGCGGCAGAACCAACGCGCCAGGCTGCGCCGTGAACCGCCCGTTGAGGAAGGTACCGAGGGTCGGTCCGTTGAGGATTGAGACCGCACCGTCGTCGCCGACGCGGGGCACGTTCTTCAGCAGGTCCGACAGCGGCGCCGCGGTGATCGTGTTCGGCGGGCGGACGCTGAGGCTCGATGCGTCGCCGGTCGAACCGGGGCCCTGGATCGTCAGACGATCCACGCCGAGGCGGTTGTAGGTCGGGGACGGCAGCTTCGCCGGGTCGAACGCGACGGCTGGCGTCAAGGCCAGCGGGATCGCGCCGACCACCAGGGCGCGCAAGAGAATGGATCGCATGGGGGCTTCCTCGGTGCGAGCGTTCGACGGTGTCAGGCGTTCGGGTCGGGGACGAAGGCGATGGTCTCGCCGTTGAGCCAGGGCTCGCCGGGTCGCAACCCATCGGGTGAGGTCGGCAGCGCCTCGCGGATCAGCTGAAGGGTCAGGCGGCGACCCTCGGGGCTTGTGATCGTGAAGGCCGGGTTATCCTCGCCGGTCCAGCCAACGGTGCCGCCGTTGCGCCAGGGCGCGTTCGGGCCGATGCCGCGCGGGTCATCGGACAGCGAGATCCACCAACTCCGCATCACGGCATCGAACAGCGCCACGGTGAGACCGCCGAACAGGTCGGAGATCCACGCGTTACGGTCCGGGTCGGGGATCGCCCAGACGAAGCGGCCCGCCTGTAGCTGGCCCTCGGCGAAGGGAGTGCCGGCCGCATCGAGCCAGGGGCGCGCCGCAAGGCCGTCAGGCGCGAGAAAAGCCGGGCCGGTGTTGCCGCGGTCTACCTTCAGGAGGAGCGCGAGGCCGGGCCCGAACTCGGTCAGCCGGCCATTCGTGAGCACGGTGTAGGTGTTGTCGACACCCCCCGTGACCAGACGCTCGACTTGGCGAGGCCGTCCTGCGACTTCGCGAGGCCGTCCGACTGCCGCTTTGCTTCGTCGTAGCCGTGGGTCTCGACTTCGAGACGAAGCTGTTCGACGCGAACGCCTGACATGGTTACGCCCCCAAGGGTCGGATGAAGATGCAGGGCAGCCGCGTCTCGCGCTCGCGCTGCATCGTCTTGATGCGGTTCGGTTGCTCGCGCAGTGCGGCGCGGTCGGCCTTACCCCAGGCGCCGGGAACGTAGGGCAGTATCGGCGAGCGGAATTCGAAGTAAACTTCGGCCGAGTTCCCGTAGCGGCGCTGCGCCATGACCGTCACGCCCTCATAGACGCCATCCCACTTCTCGACCTTTCGAGCATAGGGGACGGTCGGCATGATGACGTATTCTTTGACGGCCTCTGCCTTGTCGTCGGCGAGCGGCAGCGCGTCGGTCACGTCCGCCTTGTCGGCATAGACCCGGTGCGACTCGCGGTAACGGCCGGTCACGGCGGGCGAGTTGGCGCGCAGCAGGTCGAGGCAGCCATGCACCACCTCCGGCGGCACCCCTGCCTGAAACTGGTAGGTGATCGTGCAGTGGTCGGGATTGAGCCCGTCGAGGTTCTGAACCTGTCGCCCGTCGAGGAAGGTCTTGTAGCGGTCGGGGTTGACCCCGGCGGCGCGGATTTCGCGCTTCGTGCGCTCGAGCATGTTGTCGGCCACGGCCTGGATGAGGCGGCGGCGCGGCTCGGGCGCCATGAGGCTTTCGAGAGCCAGATGGACCCCCCTGGGCTCATTCGGCATGGCGTCGGCCTCGCATCACAGCGAACAGGTCGCCCACGATCCCGCGGGCTGCCCGCAGCTCCTCTGGATCGGCGATCAGGGCATCGACGCGCAGGTCGGCAACGGCGGCGGTCACGGCGCGCTCAAACCCCGCGGCGTCGGCCGCAATCACCGCCTCGTGGTCGCCGAAGGTGCGCACCTCGGCAGCGTGCCGGGCAGCAGCCTCGCGGACGTGGTGGAAACCCTCGGCGAGGGGCAGCGCCGCGGCGGCCTGCGCGGTCGTCAGCACCTCTGCGCGGCGGGCGTGGCCGGGGAACAGATGGACCTCACGCATGGTCACAGCGTCCTTAGGCGGTGGCGGCGGCGGCGCAGTTCGTCGCGCCCGGAGGCGGCCAGGGCATCGGCGGCCAGCATCCCGGCGGGTGCGAGCGCACGTGACGGCGAGCCGACGGGCGCGGCCGTGCTCAGCCGCCGGAAGGTGTCCTGCATGGTGCCGATGCGATCGACCATGCCGAGCCGCACCGCCTCGCGCGCGCCGACCGTCCGGCCCTGCCCGAACTCGGCCTTGACCTGCGCCGAGGTCGTGCCGCGCCCGCGGGCGACGCTGCCGACGAAGGTCTCGTAGGCCTCATTCACCCGCCGCTGCGCGTAGTCCCTGGCCTCATCGGTCAGCGGCTCGAACGGATGCCCCTCGGTCTTGTATTTCCCGGCCGAGATGAAGGTCTTGCGGATGCCGGCCTTCTCCATCGCACCCGACATGTCGCTGTGCGTGCCGTAGACGCCGATCGAACCCACGTCGCCGCCCGGCGTCATCACCACCTCGCTCGCGGCGGATGCAACCCAGTAGGCGGCGGAGGCCGCGAGGCTGTTGACCTGCGCGACGACGGTCTTGCGATCCCGCGCTCGATGCACCTCGTCGGCCAGCTCCTGCACCCCGTAGGTCGAGCCGCCGGGGCTATCGATCTCTAAGAGGATCGACTTGACGTCGGGGTTGGCGATGGCCCGCCGGAGTTGCGCCCCCACCATCTCGGTCGAGGTGCCGCCGGGCCCGCTGATCGCGTCGAGCATGTTGGCGCGCTGAGTCATGATGCCGATGATCGGAATGACCGCGACGGCGCCGGGCCCCGTCACACCGCTCTCGCCCGTCCGGCCGGGCCCGACCCGAGCCTCGATCTCGGCGGCGGTGAAGCGCACGCCCTCGCTGCGCAGCTCCAAGAAGGCGCGGATTTCGGCCAGTTTCTCGGGCATCAGCGCCCAAGGCTGTGCGGCGGCGGCGGCGAGGATGCGATCAATGCTCATCAGCCTGCGACCTTCGTGAGAACGGTGTTGTCCGGCAGCGCCTCCACGAGCTTCACCAGCCGGTCGCGGATGCCCGTCTGATCCGGTTCGCCCTTCATGCCTTCGGCCTCGTTGATCGCGTCGAGGATGGCGATGCGCCGGGCATTCATCGCGGGCACGTTGCTCCACTCCTCGCAGTCGTACTTCTGCGCCTTCACGTCCCAGCGATCCGTGCGGCGGATGTCGCGGTCGATGGGCGTGAGCCTGTTGGCCTCCAACAGCGCGAAGAGATCCTGCCGGAACTCATCGATGACCGGATCGGCGTTCGCCACGATCCGCCGGCCGGCCAGCTCGCGCGCATAGGCGAAATCGTGGGCTCGGCGGCTATGCACGGCCTGCGCACGATCGAAGTCCGCGACGGCCTGCTGATAGCCGGGCGTCAGCTTTTCGAGATGCTTCCGAGCCCTTTCCTCAGCGGCTGCGAGGCGGGGCAACTCGGCGTCGCGCTCGGCCTCGATCCGGGCTATCTCGGCCCCGGCCGCACTCCGCTGCGACCTGCGGCGCTCTGCGGCCTGCTCCGTCGTTTCGGGCGCCTCTCCCATCCCGGCAATGCCGCGCAGCCGGGCAATCACCCCCCTCGCCGTCACGGCGGTTCGGTCGAGGATGCTGTAGGGCGCGAGGTGGGGCGGCTGGTACATGCTGCGAACCTGAGTGCCTGCGTGGGCCATGAAAAGCGGGGGTTGATGGCCCACGCTTAGGGACTGAGGACGCGCCGGATTTGACGTGCGCTCGGAACCGCGGCTCGCGCCTTCATCACGTCGAAGAGCATCTCGCGCTCGGTGCCGATGTACGTGATGGGTGCCGATAGGCTGGCCCTATCGAAGCGCCAGCACCCCGAGGCGTAGGCACTGAGCGTGGCTCGGATCGCGGATGCTTGCGCCCGCACCGTCAGGCTGTCGTAGTGGCGAGCGGCCAGCGCCCGGAGCGCGGCGTCTCGCTTCGCCAGCGCCTCGACGCGCCACCACGCAATGCACCCCGCGCCAGGGACGAGCCCGAAAGCCGCGTCCAGGCTGAGCCCGGCGGAAGCGCCGTCGAGGTAGGAGCGAAGGCGGTCGGCCAGCGCCTCGCGGTCGGCCTCCGACTCTCGGCGCTCGGCGACCCGCCGGAGCAGGCCGATGTCTGTCATGGGTGCGGGCGGGTCCAATCTCGCAGGCATCAGGGACCGGGACCGGATGGGGAGGTCCGTGCGCACTGCGATGCAATTTTGGAAGGGGGGGGTCGGTTGAGGGCGAACCGAGGCCGCCAGTAAGCAGTGCTCAGCCGGCGCGTACCGGGTGCGTACCCTGCGGAGTTGCTGCGGAGTTGAGAGTTAGCAGACCTTAGCCAAACTTGGGTGCGTCAAAGCAGACCTAAGCCGCTGCCCGAATTGATTAAAATCGCTGATTTCAAAAGGGCTAAACCGCTCGCGGCATTGGCAAATCCGCAGCAACTCCGCACCCATCACGCGCCCCACAGCAAAAAAATCTGCGAATGGATACCCCTGCGATGCCGACCCCCTCACCCGTTCGAGTTTTGCCCCTCTCCCCCATGCGACGAGCGCTCGCCCTCTTATGCGCACCATCCTAGAGTGCAGAGCGAATCATCGGAGGAGTGACCCGAATGTCAGACGGCGACAAGAAGATTAGCGGCCCGCACGTGACCGGCGTTGAGCGCGAGGACGGCTCCGTCGAGCTACAAACCACTGCAGGAGCTATAAGCGTCGATGAATTCGGCACCGTTAAAATGAAATTAGATAAAATAAAATCGGTAGTCATCGGTGATCTTACTGAAGTGCTGTATCACAACATCGATAGCACTGAGAAAGTTCGCAGCCATCATATCCGTTTCGCGAACGGAGGAGAGGTGCGGCTTACATATCGGCTTGACGGTAAGCTCGTGGAATTTACCGCTGAGCGTATGGACGCGAACATAACACCGGAGGGCATTATCACGCTTAGAAGCTACACGGGCGAAGACTAGCGACTAGGCGCGCGTAGCTATCGAAGGCCGAGTCGTCTCGCGCGGGCGTCCGCCGTCTTCTTCACGTGGCACGATCCGCACCGCAGATGGATGTTGCTCGGGTCCAGCCCCGCGCCGCCGTCCCTCAGCTCCACCACGTGGTCGCAGTAGATGCGGGTTCCTGTGCGACCGCAGTCCTCGCACCGCTTGCCGCGCTCTCGGGTCAGGCGGGTTCTCAGCGCCTTCCACTCGGGCGTCTGGTAGAACTCCTGATTGGCCTCCGTCGCCTTGCGAGTCGCCCATGTGTAGGCCGGCGGCTTGGCGGTCCTGAGATCCGCGGCGCGCAGTCTCGGCGCGAGCGTCTTGATCGGCATGGCGGGGCCTCAGTGTCGGTGCTTGCCGGAGGGTCCGGCATCGGCCTTGGCTCGGGCGCCCTCGGCGAGTTCGGTCAGTAGCTCGGCAATGGCCACGGTCCCCAAACTATCTTCGTAGACGTGCATCCCCACCAGAAGCAGGGCGGAGGCGACCGCATTCGGGTCCGCTCGCTCGGCGGCGGCCAGCGCCCACGCCTTGGCCTCGACATAGACCGTCTCGATCTCGGCCTCTTCCTCGGGGCTTAGATCGCCTTTGGCGTTCGGCATCGGCGCGTCTCCGGGCTGCTCGCATAGATGGTCGCTTGGTTAGGTTTGCCCATAAAGGCTAAGGTGTGGGCATCGAGCCCAGGACCAAGAGCAGCATGTGCCCGCCCTTAGAGCCCCATTGGACAGCTTATGTTCAGGCTATTGGAACGCCGTTTGTCGCCTTAGTGGCGGGCGGCATAGCTAGTCTTATTGCATATCGGCAATGGCAGACCGCAAAAGAAAAGGTTGTGCTAGACTTATTTAAGCAAAGATTAGAGGTTTACGACTTAGTAAATAGCGCCACAATGGAAATTATACAGAGAGGCACAGGTGGTGCCGACTCCACGGTGCTAAGTCGGCTAGCTCAAGGTAGCTTGAAATCAAAATTTTTATTCGGTCCAGAAGTAATCATCGCAATTGAGCGAGCTTGGAGGGCGGCCAACAGATTATCTAGTAATGGCCGCAGGCAGGCACTCTTAGGCTTCGATCTTGCAACCCAAGAGCTGTTAGACGATGAAGACAAATTTACGTTAGAAATTGTCAAGTTCAATGATGTGTTCGACGAATTAGTCGCCCCATACATGCGGATGGATGCCAAGCTGCCGAGGTTAAAATTCACTCTGAAGTGGAAGGTATTGAGACAAAAATTTAATTGGGTAGGCGACTGGCTTGTTGCGGTTCTAATCAAGCAAAATCGCTAGCTTCGCCAACCCCTTCGGCGTCACAAGGAGGCGCATCCGCACCCGCGCGGTCCCGTCCGTGCCGGTGAAGTGGTAGGGCACGCTCTCAAGCAGCAGTGCCTGCTCCTTGTCCCGGTAGGGCAACCACGTCTCGGTTCCGGGCCGCCGGTAAATCCAGCGGTTCGCCACGAGCCAGCGCGTCAGCGCGTCCCTGGACATCTTGAGCAGCTTCGCCGTGTCGGTGATGCAGCGCGAGCCCTCGGCGCCTTCCAGCCGGTCGAGCGCGGCGACGCGGGGGTTCTGCGCCGCGATCTGCGCCTGAAGGTGCTGGATCACCTGCAGGACCATCTCAGGGTCGCTGGGTTTGGCTGCGAGCCGCGGCGCCTCGTGCATCTCCTGCATCCGCTCCCGCACCACCTTGTTGGCCCAGGCGTGGAAGTCGTGGTTCAGGTATCGGGCATAGGCCAAGGCGAGCTGCCAGTGCGCCCAGGTGCCGCCGCCGACGCCGCGCCGGCTCTCGAACAGCCCATCCTCCGATTTTCGGAGAATTACGTCCGCGAGGTGGGCCGCGAAATCCCGCGTCGATGGCAGTTCGCGCCACTTTGCCGGCTGCTTGCTCGGGTCCGCCCCGGCCGCCCGCCACATGTCGGTGAGGCTGACCATCTCGCCGCGGTCGTGGATGGGCTTGCCGCCATAGGTGAGCGGCACGAGCGCCCCACGGTGGGGTGGTTCGCGGTCGGACATGGCCAATTCCTCGGGGAGTGCGTCGCTGGCGCGTCGCGTAGGAGCCGGTGCCGGCGCGCGGGGCCGAAATTTTGGCGTCGCCTCAAGGCCCTCGAGCCGTAGGCGGTGCATCGCTCTAAATGCGGGTAAACCATGCCTTGTCACGCTTTGGTTGCGCGATAGGTCATGACATCCAACGAGCGGTAAGTTTCGCCCGAGTTCAAACGGAGGGGATTGACCGCCCGTTCTTCGAGGATCAGACCGCCCACCTCAAATAATGGGGACCGAGCCATGTCAAACGAAAGCCGCCTTGCCTCGCTTCGCGCGAGCGCGTCACAAGCAATTAGACCTGATGTTGAAACCGAGGCCATGCTGATTCAGCGGCTAAGGAATTTGTATAAGCCAATCTTTGAGGCAGTTCAGCAGATCGATGCCGAAGTTCGATCTTTATCTAAGGATTACGAGACAGGTCTATATCATATCAGATCAGATCTAACAGGAAAGTTTTGGGCTCAACGTCTCATGTTTCGCAGGGCTCCCTCAGATATCTTTGAGTTGGTGATTACCTTATATCCGGATCACGGGATAATTAATACAACTACTACTGCCGGCGAGGAAATTGCGAGTTTTGGCCCCCCTGCCTCGGATTTGGCCGTCGCGGTCATCTTCAAAGAGGCCGAGAAGTATTTCGGTAGGGTCTGACCGCGGGGTAACTGTTGCTCGCGCTCTAAGGCGGTGCCTTAAGGGGGAAGGTCCGCCGCGGCGTCGAGGTCGGCATCGAACCAGCCGGCCAGCTCGAAATCCGCCGCCCGCTCGATGTCGTCGCCGGCCGGGACCGCGACGCTCGTGCTCGCCCCGTCCGATCGGCGCACCACCGTCATAAGCTTCGGGAAGGCCAGCCGCACGACTCGGAAGGCGGCGGCCTCCTCCTCGGTCGCTGGGCGGATGCGGTGGGTCTCCTCCGGGTGCGAGGCGAACCACAGGGCATCGACGGCGCCGAGGTCACGCATCGGGGCCGGTCCCCGGCTTCGTGTCGCGGGCGGCGGCCTGCGCCTCGCTTCGCGCCACCACCGCGGCCCGCGCCTCGGTAGGCGTCCGATACGGCCCAAGCCGGCGCTCGCCGCCCACGTCCCCGAACCAGTCGCCGGACGGGAGCTGCGTGACGGACCCGATGGCGGTCCCATTCACCACCACCTCGAAATGCTGGACTGAGGGCGCGCGCATTAGGGGCGGACCTCCGGCTTGCCGGCCCTGGCCTCGCGTTCGACGAGCCACGCATTCAGCGTCGAGCGGCGGGCGCAGACGATGCGGCCCATCCGGAAGACCGGGATGCCCTCCGACTTCACCCGGTGCCTTGTCGCATCGGGACTCATGTGAAGATGCTTGCCGATGGCCTCATAGCCTTGCAGCAGATCGGAATTTTGCTCGTTGCTCATGCTCGCCTCTCGTCGCATCCATGTCGCGCTTCATGTCGCGTTCGCCCGCCGCCGCTCGCCGCCCAATGGCGCCGTTCCTAATCTTTTCAGGTACTTAGACGCCGATCAGGGAACGCCCTGCCGGCCAAGCAAAAGGCCGCTCAGAGGCGGCCAATCGCAAGTCAAATCAATGTCTTATGAAGCTGTAGGCTGACTGTGCCGTTCGAACGTCGAGCCAGCGACACACCTCTTCGATCTGATGCTGGCGCGTCGCGAGAAACTGCGCGTCCTCGGCGGTCAGGCTGATCGCCTCAAACTTAGCGCCCTCTTCGAGGATCGGCGTTCCACCCGCGTTGGCGAGCCCATTGTAGGTCCGGCGCCAGTCCTCCTTAAAGCGCTGGAACGCCTCGTCGCTCCAGGCTTTCGGCACCGTGACGACGCCGGACGGGCGCGCGCCATTCGAGAACAGGCGGGCGCCGTGCTCCTCAGTCGCGAGCGCTAGGCCGACCGTCTGTCGAGCGTAGGCGATCGGCCCGATGCCGACCAAGCCCGGCGCGAAGGCGGTGCGCAGGTGCAGCACCTCATCCTGCAGCAGGCGCCGCGTGCCGCCGATCTCGTCCGAGATCGTGTAACGCAGCGTCCGGTCGGGCAGCCGGTCAACAGCGACCCGGTCGGGATGGATCGGCTCCAGCCGGTCGGCGAATCCGCGGGGGCCGGCGATGATCTCGGCATACGCGTTCCCGCGCATGACGAGGTGCATCATCAGCATGGCCCGGAAATCCCACGCCGTCTGCCACCCGTTCGGCTGGTACTCCAGCAGGTCGTTGAGCGGGTGCTCGGGCGCCTCGTAGCTCTTCCCGGTCGCCGGGTCCTTTCGGTAGATGCGCAGCGGCAGCGAGGCGACCGTCTTCGCGAGCAGGTGCGTGCCGGCATAGAAGGCCGAGAACTGAAGCGCGATGTCCGGGGTCACGCGCCGACCGGCGAAGGTCGCCGCACCGCCCGGGTCGCCGTACCACCGGTCGTCGTCCGGCGACCACGATGTGACCTCGCGCTCAGCCGCGCGCATTCCGCCGCCGAGCATGGTCGCAAACAGGCCTGCCATCACGCGCTACCGCGCAGTGTCCCGACGATGGCGAGGCCGACGAGCACGCCGCCGCCCACCATGAACCCGGCCGGCGGGTAGTGCAGCCATGCGCCGTATCCCGCAAGTCCAGCACCGAGCGCGCCGACGATCTCGCGAAACACCTGGATGCTGATGGTGATCGGCGGCGCCTTGGCGGGCCGCTCGTCCTGTGGGGCCATGTCGCCTCCTCAGGCGACCCGCAGGCCGCGCGTTTCGTAGACGGAGCGGGTGTTGGCCGGCTCGGGGTTGGTCGCCATCAGCGCCACCGCATTGAATACCGCCATGATGGCGTCGATTTTGGCGTCGCCCGCGTTCTGCTTCGTCGCTCGGATCGCGGTCGCGGTCGGCTCGATCTTGAGGTTCGACACGCACCACGCCGCAAGGCCGGAGCCCGAGTGCCGGAGCGTGCCGGACGCCAACTTCCGCTCCGCCGTCTTGATCGCGTTCATCAGGCCATAGCCTTGGCTCACGCCGATCAGCAGCTTGTCGTCCTGAGTGATTCCGACCTCGGCGAAGGCCTCGATCAGCTCGCCCAAGCCCGCCGGATCGACAACCTCGACCACCTACGCCAGCGAGACCGATCTCGCCGACGCCCTGAAGACCCGCATCGAGCGCAACAACCGGGCGATCCTCTCGACCGCCATGCGCCGGGCCGACACGGCCGAGGCCGCCGACGCCGCGCTGACCGCTGCCGCCCACGACCGCGGCGCCGCCGTCACCGCCGCTCTCTACGGCACCACGGAAACCGCGCCCTGTGCCGATCTCGCCCGTGCGGAGGAGCAGTTCGCCTACGGCCGGTCGGGTGCTGCTGCGGACGCCTCGTTCGCCCGCGGCGCCTACGAGACCGGGTTCGTCAGCCCCGCCGCGGCCTGACCGCCATGGGCTCCGCTGCAATCGCCATCGTGCAGGGCTCGATCGACCTGTCGCCGCCGGTGCGTACCGAGGTTCCGGACGGCCTCACCGACCCCGTCGCCGTCGCGATCCTGCTGCGGCGCGGCTTGGAGATCGTCGACCGGGAAGGGCAGTACGACGCCCTTCCCGAGGCGGCGAAGGAGCTGTTCCGCGCCGCACTGTTCCCGCCGAAGTTCTCTGCCGCCAAGCAGGTCGAGGACATCGCGCAGGAGCGGGACGATGAGCGGGCGCTGGCCAACCGCTACGCCGCCATCGTCGGCGAGCGCGACGCCACGATCCGGGCGCTGCGGGCCGAGCTGACCGAGGCTCGGGCGTCATGACCGCCGAGTTCATGGCTGGCCTCGCCCTGGCCGTCGCCTGCGCCGCCTTCGTGCTCGCGACGGTCACCTTCTTCGTCGTCTCGCAAACGCATCTGCTGGACGCGGCCGAGCGCCGCCGCCCGGTCGCCGCCAACGGCAACACCCCCTGCCCCGAGGTCTACGATGAATCCGCGTCCGTCGGCGGCTGTTGAGCCGCGCTTGAACCCGAGCACTGTCCTGGCCGTCGTGATCGCCGGGCCGGGCGCGTGGGTCGCCGCCGCGGTCGGCGCCGTCCTCTGCGCTCGCACGCTCGGGTGGCTGTGATGAGCGCGCAGCACACAGCAGGACCGTGGGTGTTCGACGTCGAGAACCACGACGTCCAGCACGACGAAAGCAGCATGGTAATCGCCCGGGTCAGCGCGCCCGACGACTTCCTCTGCCGCGATCAGGAGAAGGACGGGGCGTTCGCTGCCGAGTGCGAGGCGAACGGTCGCGTGCTGGCGGCGGCGCCCGAGATGCTGGTGCAGCTCAAGGGCCTGCTCGGCTTCGCCCGCTTCATCGTCTCGGGGCTCAACATCGACGCGGACCAGACGAAGGTCGTCCTCAAGAACCGAGGGGAGTCCGTCGCCGAAGTGCCGCTCGCGCTCCTGCTGGAGCGCAGCGAGGCCGCCGTCGCCAAGGCGGAGGGTCGCTGATTATGGCCGCTGCCCGCCTCGCCCATCTCCCGCTCCCGGCCACCTTCGGCCAGCGCCCCGACGGCACGACGTGGATCAGCTTCGGCGATCCCGCCAAGGGCCAGCACATGCAGATTGACGGCCCGCTCAGCGCGAAGGCCGCCGCCGACATCTGCCGCGCCGTGAACGCCTTCGGCCCGGCCGGCGCCGGCCTGGAAGCCGTCCGCAGCAGTTACCGCGATCCGGACGCGCATTGCGTCCTGCCAAACGCTGCCTGCGAGTCCGTCGAGGTCGCCCTTGCTGCGATGGGGAGTCGGTCGTGAGCGGCGACAGCGTCACCTGCCCGCACTGTCGGCACGAAATCCCGATGACGGACGGCGAGGTTCTTCAAGGCCACGTCACCTATTGGGGCCAGGAGCGGATCACCTGCCTCGACTGCCCGAAGTGCGAGCGCGAGGTCTTCCTGCAGGAATACGTGAGGCGCTGGTGGACCGCTTGCCGCACGCCACAGGAGGCGAGCGCGCTATGATCCGCTGCGACGCCGTCACCTACGAGGACGTCGGCACCACCGCGCGCCGGCCCCTCACGCCCTCGCAAAAGCTCGAGCTCTACGAGCAGCAGAAGGGCATCTGCCCGCTGTGCGGCCTCTTCATGCGGCCGGGCAAGAGGCTGATCGACGAGCACCTGCGCGCGCTCGGCCTCGGCGGCACCAACGACTTCGGCAACCGGGCGATCGTCCACGAGCTGTGCGCCCAGACCAAGACGCACGGACCGACCGGCGACCTCGCGGTGATCGCCGACGCCAAAGCGCAAAAGCGCTCCATCCTCGGCTTCGAGCGGCCCAAGGGCCGGCCCATGCCGGGCTCCAAAGCCTCCGGCCTCAAGCGCGGCTTCGACGGCCGCGTCACCCGCCGATGAACCAGTCTCGCATCAGGAAAGGCGCGCATCGATGCCCCGGCCTGTTAACCCTGACGATCGCGCCATCGGTCGGCGCATCTACGCAGCTCGGAAGCGGAAGGGCCTGCCGCAGCGGGAGGCCTCCGTCGCGCTCGAATGGGCGCCGTTTCTTCTCAGCGAGGTCGAGCGCGGCACGCAATCCCTCAGCGCGGCCGAAGTCGCGAAGGTCGCCCGCTTCTTCGACATCGATCCCGGCTTCCTCCTGACCGGCGTCGCGGGCCGCGGCGCCTTCTCGCCCCGCGAGGTCAGGCTGGTCGAGAACTACCGCCGGCTCACGCCCGGCCGCCGCGAAGCCCTGGAGCGCATTGTCGATTGCCCGGAGGCGCGCACATGCTGAGCGCGTCCGACCTCGCCGACTTCGACCTCTCCGGCTTATCCTCCGGCCTCCAGAGTATGGTGGTGCGTCAGGACCGCTATCGCCGTGAGGCGGTCAGCATCGGTGTTCGCCCCGACTGCCCCGAGACCTACAGCCTCGTTCAGGCGGCCGAGCGTGATGCCGCCGTGCTCGCCGAGCTGGAGCGATTGGTCCTCACGGTCCGCCTGTTCGCCGCCGACGAGAATGCGGCGCGGCCCGCACCGGCTTCACCCTCGGCCGGCAGCCTCGTAGCGAGAGCCCTGGCCGCGATCTCCGGCGCCCCGCCCGCCCGTCACTGCCGCACCCTCATCCGAGAGACCTCTCCGACTCGGGGAGCGATCTGATGCGCTCGCTCGTCATCGATAGCTTCGCGGGCGGCCTGCCGCAAGTGGCCTGCGCCTCAGGCAGCCTTCAGCGTCGCGAAGAAGGCAAAGGCCTGCCGTCCGGCCAGCAGGTCCGTCGGCGCCGACGCTACTGCTTCAGGTGTTCGGACGACCGCCGGCAGATGATGCGCGCTCTCGAAGACGCCCATCAGCTTCGATCCGAGCGCCAAGGCGATCTCACGCGAGCGCGGCCCTTCAGTCTCAGCGCTGTGCATGGCCTGCACAGCCGCCGTCAGGATCGTTTCGACACCATCGATAAGCTTGCGCGCGGCTTCTGCATCACTTCGAACGAACGCCTGCACAGAGGCGGTGTAGGCCTCTTTGAGCATGTAGAAGGCAAGCTCGTTGAGTGCGTTCTTGTCGTCGGCGGACAGGTCGGTCATCGGCGCAGCTTCCCGTACAGCGGATCATCTCGTCCTGGCAGTCACAGGAGTTGGGTCCAGCACACGAATAGCAGCAATCATAAATTGCTTGCGTGGAGCTTGCCGGAAAATTGCCGACTATCAGATGTTAACTGCTTGGCGGAACGTTCAATTCTGCCCATGAGCGCCGTCCTCTCCGCCCGCCCTGTCTCATCGCCCGGCCATCCGGCCAGCGTGGAGGCCAAGAGACATGACTAGCCCTCTGGCCATCGAAAGATTTGCAGGTAAAGCTATTTATCAGCTTCGGGGACAGCACCTCGTTGCCGATTCTCTCCAAGGTCGCGCGTTGTTTCTGGATCTGTCCATGGAGTGCTTGGACGGACACTATCCGGCACCGTCTCACGCACAGGAGGCATATTCGGCGCCTGTGAACGACTATGCTGATGCATGTCAGGCGCTTGTGACAGCGCGGGACCTACGGCTAATCCAAAATATACAAAGGACATTAAGATGCGCCCGGGCACGGGATTTACCTTCCACATACAATAACAAGGGCTCAAATTCTAATTCAGTTCCCTTTGCCTCATGCAAGAGTTTGCACGGCTTCTTCCGACCAGATTTATCGCAGCTCGGAGACACCCCATGACCTCGCGCATCCAAGAGGCGGGTGAGGGGGTGGTGCCCTCCTGCCGATATGTCCCCGCCTACCAGAGCCGCTGCGGCGCGCCCGTGGTCGAAGGCCAGTTCTGCGAGAAGCATCGGGGCATCCGCTGCGGTGTGTGCGGCGAGCAGGCCGTGACCGAGTGCAGCCACACCGGACAGTTCGTCTGCGGCACGCCGCTCTGCGACGCCTGCGAAGGCTTCACCGACGCGACTCAGCCGAACGGCAACTGGGGCTTCGCCAACCACAGCCATCGCCCCATCGTCTGCGACACCCCCCGCCCCACGAAGAGCGATGCGGATGGGGGTCGGGACACGACTTCACCGAACGACCCGTCACGCCTGAGCGCTCAGGCGCTCTCAACTGGAGCGCGCTGAGATGACCGAGACCGAGCACCTATTCCTGTGCCTCGCCGAGGAATGCGACGAGGTCGGCCAGCGCGTGATGAAGGCGCTGCGCTTCGGCCTTGCCGAGGTCCAGGCGGGCCAGCCGCTCACCAACGCGGAGCGGATCGTCGAAGAGCTGCATGACCTGATCGCGGTGGCGCGGATCCTCCACAATCACGGCGACATCGGCAACCCGATCCCGGCCGCCGAGACCGTCGCGGCGAAAGAAGCGAAGATCACGAAATACATGGCCATCGCCCGTCGCGAAGGGGTGCTGGCATGATGTCCGAGCCCCACACCCTGGAGGCCGGCGCCTCCGATCCGGTGACGATCGCTAGCCAGCTCCGGGTCATCGCGAAGCTGATAGAATACTGGCTGGACTTCGACACCGAGCAGCGCTCTCGTGAGGGTCTAGAAACCACACGCGACACTCACCTGATCGCGCCCCCGTCATGGCCGAGTCATGGCGCGCTGCGGGCCTGGGTTGGCACGTTGTCGGAAGCTTCCGCCGCCCTCGCGTCGTCCGCAGGGCCGGTGCCGGATGAGATGCGGCGAAATGTTGAGAGCTTGGTCAAGACGATCAAGGACACCATTGAGGTTTGGGATAAATACCCTGGGACTGCCGACGATGGCGCCGAAGCTCTGTGGCAAATCTTGCCGCACGTTGAACGCCTCCTCGCCACCCCGTCCGGGCGACCAGACACCCCTCCGGCCGGGGGCGGGGCGGCGGAGCAGATCGCTACTGACGATCTCGTTGACCGTTTTGCGGCGGCGCTGAAGTCGAAGCTACGCGCGTCCGAGGCAAAGTACGGCTGGCAGAACGGCTGGCTCAAGGACGATTGGGCCACCGACTGCCAACGCGATCTGTTGCGCCACGTCGGCAAGGGCGATCCGCTCGACGTGGCCGCCTACGCCGCTTTCTGCTGGCATCACGGCTGGAAAACAGCCGCCGCACCCGAGCCCGCGGCGGGCGGCGGGCGGGAGATCGTCCGACCGGCGTGGAACGACTTGTACGAAGCGGGGCGAGTTCTGATCGTTCGCTGGGAACGTGCGCCCGAGTTGCCGGAGGAGATGGAAGGCGCGCTGGCGACGTTTGAGGAGACCTGGCTGGCGCTGATGGCTGCCGGCGCCGGGATAGCCGGCAGATCGTCCGAATTCCTCGCCGCCCCGGCACACGGAAGCGCGGGCGGCGAGGGCTACGAATTCGCTCTTGCGGCGATTAAGCGGGGCGCATCCTGCCGGCGAAAAGCTTGGAAGCCCGGCAAGAGCGTTCGGCTGACTAGGCCAAAATCTCCAGCGCTCTCCTACCTTGCACTGGTCTATGACAGTGGCGTTATCACCCCTTGGACTCCGACGCGCTGCGATCAGCTTGAGGAAGATTGGATCGTTCTGCCCACCCCCGCCACGTCCTCCACTCCCGCAGAGGGGAAGTAGGCCATGGCGATTGATCTCGACGCCCTGCGGGAGGGGCTGGTCGATCAGATCGCCCGCATCATCGATCCGGACGCACACCATCTTGGCAGGCCGGAGTACTACGGCCCAGAACCAATCCTGTCCGCCCCAAGCGCTCGGGTCCGCGTCGCCCGAAGAATGGCGGGCGCCGCGCTCGATCTTCCGCAAGTCGCCGATCTCATCGCCAAGGCCGGGCGGGTCGATGCCGCGGAGAAGGAGCGGGACGAGGCGCGGGAGGAAGCTGACAACCTGCGCGAAGGCTTGGCGAGGCTGATTGCCGAGCAAGTCCGCGCCGCCCTCGCCGCCACCCAGCCCGACAGCACGGAGGGGAAGCGGTGAGCAGCATCGTTCGAGCCTGCGCGCTCCTGATCGACGCGATGAACCACGACGAGCGAGAGGCAGTCGCCGCCCATCTCGCGAGCCAAAGGGCCGCCCCACTGCCGCTGGCGAGCGATCTGCTGCGCTTCGTCGGCGGCCTCTTCAGCCCAGGTGCAGACCTGCGGGTCGGCGACATCGTGGCGGCGGCACAGGAACGCGACCCGACCGTCACGCAAAAGCAGGTCTACAACGCGCTGGGCTACCTCACCCGCCGCCACGCGATCCGACGCCTGAAGCAGGGCCGGTACGCCGCAGCCACAGCCCAGCCCGCCACCACGGAAGCGCCCGCATCCGCCGATGCCTCGACGCAGGAGGGGCAGACGCGATGAGCCCCCAAGCCGGCATCCGCAAGCTCATCGAGCAGGCCGAGGGCTGGCGCATCCAGCACGTCGCCGCCGGGCGGGGCATCGACGCCCTCGCCTGTGCCATCCGCATCAAGGCGCTGAAAGATGCGCTCGCTCTCGTGAAGGACCAGCCATGAAATGCGCTTTCTACCTCGCGGATGGCCTCACTCAGGTGGTGCTCACGCCTGAGACCAAGGCCGAGACTGCGATCCTCGATACGCTGCACGACGGCCTGCGCGAAATCACGGTCTGCAAGGGCCAGTTCGCCGAAACGCGCGGCGGCTGGCTCCGCGACTTCGGCATTGAGAGGCCGCACGACAATCACAGCACGATGTTGGTGCTCCGACCGGCGGCGCCGAAGCCTGCTGAGGTCACGCCCGCGGAGACTAGCCATGGCCAGTGAGCGCGAGACCATCGCCGAGATCGAGGCGATCCTGCGGGAGCACATCAAGCCCTGCACGATCTATCTCGCCGACACACTGGAGAACGGCGTCACCGGCATCCCCGAAGCCGCCGCCGCTATCGCCGCCCTCCGGTCGAAGGACCGCGAGCGCGAGGACGGGGCGCGGGAGGAACCCGAGTTCCGCGTCGGTCACAGCATGCTCCGCAACGTCTACCGCGGCGACGATGGGATCTTCATGGCCAGGACCGAAGCGGAGGCGGCCGAACTGGTCGCCCTTCTGAACGCCGGCCGCGCCGCTCTCGAAGAGCAGGAGGGGCGGGATGCGTGAGAAGCTGACGAACCGACTGTTTGCGAAGCGCGCCACTCTTCTCGCCGCGAACATCAGCCGATGGGCCGGCGAAACGCTGGACGAGCCGGATCAACCGATGCCCGACGAGACGCTCGCCCGGTTCATCGGCGAGGTCGCCAGAGCGACCGACAGGATGTGGCTGGAGCCCGTTGAGTGGGAGCCTGCCAGGCCAGGGCCCGACGCGCTCGGGGCCGCCTTCACCGCGCCGCGCATCAGCGTCCTGCATCCCGGCATGTATTCCGGTCGCTGCTTCGCCTGCGAGGCGCACATGGTCGCCGCCAAGCGAACGCTGCACTGTGATGATTGCGAAATCCGGCGCCGCGCGGCCGTACACGCTCGCCGTACCGCCCTCACCCAGGGATGCGGAAGAGACGAGGACGGAGGGGGTCGGGATGGGTAGGGTAAAAACCTCTCCCACGCCTCGAGACACGAGCGCCGAACTGGCTTTCCTGCCTCTCGGCCTCTCGAGAGTCGAGGCAGCCCATTACGTCGGGGTCTCTCCCGCCATGTACGACGAGATGGTCCGGGACGGGCGCATGCCGCAGCCGAAGGTCGTCAACACGCGCATCCTGTGGGATCGGCGCAAGATCGAGGCGTTCTTCGCCGCCCTGCCCGAGCGCGGCATAAACCCCGCGGAGCAAGACGGCTGGGAAGACTGGCAGTGACCCGCTTGCGACTGCGATACGTGGATCACTTCCGCGACGGGCACGGGACGGTGCGATACTATTTCCGCCGCCCCGGCGGCAAACGCACGCCGCTGCCCGGCCTGCCCGGCTCCGAGCCGTTCATGGTCGCGTATCAGGCGGCGCTGGCCATGACGACGGTCGAGAAGGTGAAGGAGCGCGGCGGGCCCGGCACCTTCGACCGGCTGCTGGCCGAGTATTTCGAGAGCGCGCAGTTCATCTCGCTCAAGGCGCCGACCCGCCGAGCCTATCGGCTGGCCTACGAGCGCCTGTTCTTGCTCGAGGACATCGGTCGCCGGCCGGTCGCTGGGATGCAGCGCGTCGTGGTCGAGCGGATCATGGCGAAGCGGGTGGATCGGCCGTCGGCGGCCAACGATGCGCTCAAGAAGCTGCGCATCCTCGTCAAGTTCGCTATCAACCGGGGCTACCGGAAGGACGACCCGACCCTCCACATCAAAAAGCTCAAGGAGGGCGAGCACCACACCTGGACCGAGCAGGAGGTCGCGGCCTTCGAAGCCCGCTGGCCCCTCGGCACGCAGCAGCGGACCCTGTTCGCCCTGTTCCTCTACACCGGCCAACGCGTGGTCGATGTCGCGCGCATGGCGTGGCGCGACGTGAGCCTGGACGGCAGATGGATCCACGTCCAGCAAGAGAAGACTGGCACGAAGCTCGAGCTACAGCTTCACCCCGATTTGCTCGAGGTGCTGGCTGCGTGGCCGAAAAACAACGGCCCCATCGTCGCGACCGCGCACGGCAAGGCCTTTTCGACCAAGGGGCTCGGCAACAAGATGGCGGACGCCATCGACGCAGCGGGTCTCTCGGACGACTGTGTGGCCCATGGGCTACGAAAGGCGGCCGCCCGTCGCCTCGCCGAGGCCGGATGCAGTCCTCACGAAATCGCGAGCATCACGGGGCACAAATCGCTGGCCGAGGTCGAGCGATACACCCGTGCGGTTGAGCAGCGGCACCTCAACAGCGTGGCAAATTCCAAGCTCGCGCCGCGCAAGGTTCCAACCCAAATCGGATCGGGCACCCAAACTGAGGAGATTTAGCTATGTTTTCAAGCAGTTTAGGTGTAAGTTGGAGGCCTCGCCCGGAATCGAACCGGGGTGCAAGGATTTGCAGTCCTCTGCGTAACCACTCCGCCACGAGGCCTCGTTCGCGGCTCGAAAGCGCGAAGCTCCGGCGGGGCGGCCGGCCCGGAGCGAGGCGTCCTTAGCAGAGCCGCGGGCCGTTCGGCAACGCCCTTTCCGGCGCGATCGTCACGGAACCGTCGTGCGGCGAGGCAACCGCGGCCATTCGCAAAAAAGCGCCGCCGGAATCGCCCGAGACCCTTGCGCCGGCAATCGAGCGAGGCTAATGACCCCCCAGCGCCGCCGAGGCGGCCGGGTGATCCCCGATAGCTCAGTTGGTAGAGCAAGCGACTGTTAATCGCTTTGTCGCAGGTTCGAGTCCTGCTCGGGGAGCCAAACCTTTCCACAATTGGACGAACGGTCGATCAGGTGCAGAGCTGCGCCGTGTGTCGTCGTCGGTCCGTCTCACGGCCAGACGTTCGGATCGTCGCGCCGGCCCTTGGTCGGCGCACTTCGCCTGCGTTCAGGCCGCCGACTCGATCGTGAATTCCATGCCTCGGCTCGGCCCCTGGTCGGCGTAGTCGGTGAGCGCCAGCCCGCGCTCGGCCAGCGTCGCCTCCACCGTGTCGCGCTGCTTGCGCACCATCTGCTCGATCGCCAGCGGCGTCAGGCGCGGGCTCGCGCGACGCAGGGCGTCGATGCCGATGCTGGCCGGCACGCCCTCGTTCTCGGCGAGGCGGGCAAGCGCCAGACCGAGGTCGCGGGCCTTGGTCTCGGCGGCGGATTTCGGCTTGAAGGCCATGGGGTTCTCCTGTTCGGGCCGATCGCGCCCCGGTCCATTCGTACTATTTTTGTTCTAGTTCTGGAAGACGGTCGGCGCGAGTCCGCGCCGCGTCGCAGCCCCGGCGATCAGCCAAAGAACCCGGCCACGGCCTGCCGCAGGGGATTGGCCGGGTTCGACAGCAGCCGCAGGGCCATCGCGCAGGCGATCACGACGAGGAGCGGGCGGATCAGCCGGGCGCCGAGGCGCACGGCGAGCGCCGAGCCGACCTGCGCCCCGATGAAGGCACCCACCGCCATGGCGAGGCCGACGGGCCAGACCACCACGCCCTGGATGGTGAACAGGGCGAGGCTGCCGATGTTGCTCGCGGCGTTCGACAGCTTGGTGTGCGCGGTCGCCCGCACCACGCCGAGGCCGAGCAGGGTCACGAAGCCGATCATGTAGAACGAGCCCGCTCCGGGACCGAACACGCCGTCGTAGAAGCCGACCGCCGGGGCGAGCGTCAGGGCGAACAGGCCGGGGCCGATCCGCGCGGTCGCGTCCTCGCTGCTCATCCGCCGGGCGGTGGCGAAGTAGAGCGCGATGCCCACGAGCAGCACCGGCACCATCGCGTCGAGCACCGGGCGCGGCAGCAGGCTGACGCAGAGCGAGCCGCCGATGGCGGCAAGGCCCGCGGCGAGCGCGGCCGGGCCGGCCTCCCGCCAGCGGATCAGGCCGCGCCGGGCGAAGGCGAGCGTCGCCGAGGTCGAGCCGGCGGTGCCCTGGAGCTTGTTGGTGGCGATCGCGCTCACCGGATCGAGCCCGGCGAGCAGGAGCGCGGGGAGCGTCATCAGCCCGCCGCCGCCCGCGATGGCATCGACCGCGCCGGCCACCACCGCGACGCCGAACAGGCCGGCGATCGTCTCGGGATCGATCACCACGCGCGCCGCGGGGTGGTCGAAGAAATTGCGGACATCGGGAGCGCCTGTTGCGGAGTATCAGGTGGGCGCCCGTCCCTAGCGGTTCGCTTGAGCCGGCACCATCCTGGCCGGCCTAGGCCATCCTGCGACCTCGCCGGCTCTGGCGACGCGCGCGCGAGGAGTGTTAATGTGGGACATAATCCCACAACCTAGCGTCACATGCCCCTATATTTTTTCGATCTTCATGACGGCACGAACTTCGTCAAGGACGAGGAGGGCTTCGACCTGGAAGGCCCCGACGCCGTGCGCGAGCGGCTCGCCCGGATCATGACCAAGGTCGTGCGCGGGGTGACGGCCTCCGACGACCGCCAGGACTTTTTCGCCATTGCCCGCGACGAGGAGGGCCGGGTGCTGTTTCGCGCCCACCTGTCCCTGGACATGGAGGCGGTGGAAAGCGCCTGAGGCCCGCGATTCGCGTAAGAGCCGCGGATCAAATCGCCCGCTCGCTCGTCTTCAGAGCGGAGCCGTGCCGGGGAGCCATCGTTGAGTATTGGACTGATCGCGCTGCTGGACGATGTCGCGGCGCTCGCCAAGATGGCCTCGGCCTCGCTGGACGACGTCGCGGGCCAAGCCGCCAAGGCCGGGGCGAAGGCCGCGGGCGTGGTGATCGACGACGCCGCGGTGACGCCGCGCTACGTCGTCGGTTTCGCCGCCGAGCGGGAACTGCCGATCGTCGGCCGGATCGCGCTGGGGTCGCTGCGCAACAAGCTGCTGTTCCTGCTGCCCGGCGCGCTGGCGCTCAGCGCCTTCGCCCCCTGGGCGATCACGCCGCTGCTCATGCTCGGTGGCGCCTACCTCTGCTACGAGGGCACCGAGAAGGTCTACGAGGCGCTGTTTCCTCACAAGGCCCACGGCCACGAGGAAGAGGTGACGAGCGGACCGGACAGCGCGATGGAGGACCGCCGGGTCGCCAGCGCCATCAAGACCGACTTCATCCTGTCCGCCGAGATCATGGCGATCACGCTCGCCGCGATACCCGAGGGCAGTTTCTGGTCCAAGGCGGCGGTGCTCGCCGTCGTGGCCATCGGCATCACCGTGGCGGTCTACGGCGCGGTCGCGCTCATCGTGAAGGCGGACGATGCCGGCATGGCGCTCGCCGCCAACACCAACCAGTCCTTCGTGGGAGGCCTCGGCCGCGGCATCGGCCGGGCGGTGGTGAAGGGCATGCCGTATCTGTTGAAAGTTCTGGCCGTGGTCGGCACCGCGGCGATGATCTGGGTCGGCGGCGGCATCCTGATCCACGGCCTCGAAGAGTACGGCGTGAAGGCGCCGGCCCACGTGATCCACGACGCGGCGGCCTCGGTGGCGGGCCTCGTCCCGGCGGCTCACGGCTTCGTCGAATGGCTCGTGACCGCCGCCGCTTCCGGCCTCGTCGGCCTCGCCGTCGGTGCGCTGCTGATCCCGGTGACGAGCTACGTCATCGCGCCGACGTGGAATGCCGTGGCGGGGCTGCGGCAGAAGGCGGCCTGATCCTTCCCATTCCAACCCCCCTCATCCTGAGGTGCCCGCGCAAGCGGACTTCGAAGGATGGCTCCAGCTCGCTCAGCGATCGGAGAAGCCCTCCCTTGAGGCTGCGCCTTCGGCTCCGCACCTCAGGATGAGGGTGAGGGTTGGAGCGGGGGCGTTCCTCAGACCTGAATCACCCGGATGTTGTTGGTGTTGCCGACCGTGTGGAACGGGATGCCGGCCGCCGCCACGATCATGTCGTGCTCCTTCGCAAAACCCTCCTCGCGAGCGTGGCGGGCGGCCTCGTTCGTCATCTCCTCATAGGAATCGACGTCGGCCGTGTGGACGCTGTGCGTGCCCCAGAGCAGGCTGAGGCGCCGCGAGGTGGCGCGGCTCGGGGTCAGCGCCAGGATCGGAACCGCCGGGCGCTTGCGGGCCACCCGCGCCGCGGTCGTGCCGCTGGTGGTGTAGGCGGCGATCGCGCGGGCCTGGATCGCCTCGGCGAGGACCGCGGTCGCGGTCGCGACGGCGTGGGGCGGGGTCTCCTCCTCGCCGGGCTCGGAGGCCGCGACGATGGAGCGATAGAGCTTGTGCCCCTCTACTGATCGGATGATGCGGTCCATCATCGCCACCGCCTCGACCGGATAGCGGCCGGTGGCCGATTCCGCCGAGAGCATCACCGCGTCCGCCCCGTCGTAGATCGCGGTCGCCACGTCCGAGGCCTCGGCGCGGGTGGGCGCGGGGGCGGCGACCATCGAGTCGAGCATCTGGGTCGCCACAACCACAGGCTTCACCGCGAGCCGGCAGGCGCGGATCAACTCCTTCTGGCGGCCGGGCACATCCTCGTGCGGAATCTCGACGCCGAGATCGCCGCGGGCGACCATCACGGCATCCGACAGGCGGATGATGTCTTCGATCCGGTCGAGCGCCTGCGGCTTCTCGATCTTCGACATGATGCCGGCCCGGTCGCCGATCAGGCCGCGCGCCTCCAGCACGTCGGAGGGCGTCTGCACGAAGGAGAGCGCCACCCAATCGACGCCGAGTTCGAGGCCGAAGGCGAGGTCGGCGCGGTCCTTTTCCGTGAGCGGCGAGAGGTCGAGGAGCGTGCCCGGCAGGTTCACGCCCTTGCGGTTCGAGATCACCCCCGCGGTGACGACCTCGGCCTCGATCGCCTGCGCCTCGACGCCGACGACGCGTACCCGCACCCGGCCGTCGTCGATCAGCAGATCCTGGCCCGGCACCACGGCGGCGAAGATCTCGGGGTGGTGCAGTGGGATCGCGTCCTTGCCGCCCTCATTCCCTTCGAGGACGAAGCGCACCCGCTCGCCCGCATTCAGGTCGAGCCGTCCGTCGCGCACCGTGCCGACGCGGATTTTTGGGCCCTGCAGATCCTGCAGGATGCCGATGGGGCGCCCGACCTCGGCCTCCAACGCACGGATGGCGGCGTGAACCCTGGCGTGGTCGGCCTGGACGCCGTGGCTGAAGTTGAGGCGGAAGGTGTCGACGCCGGCCAGGAACAAGGCTTTCAGCATCTCCGGCGAGTGGGTCGCCGGGCCGACGGTGGCGACGATCTTGGCGTAGCGGTGACGGCGCATGGTTCGCTCGGCCGGTGGGCCGCCTCTCGCGATGATGACGTGGTCGGGCGTCTCAGAACACGTGAAACGACACGCCCGCCAAAAAGCTCTTCTCTTCCGTGCCCTTGAAGTCGACGCGCTCGATGTTGCCGAACTTGTTGTGCCAGTACTGGAAGCCGATGAAGGCATCGACCCGGTTGGGCTGATCGTAGAACAGTTGGCCGAGATCGAGCACGAGGTTGGTGCGCGACAGGAATTCGAGGCCGGTCTTCGGGTTGAAGGCGAAGGCCGCTGGATTGGTCACGCCGCGGCCCTTTGGCAGGACGACGTTGTTGAAGCCCGCGATCCGCAATGGCAGGCCGGTGAAGGTCAGCGGGAAGCTGTAGACGAGTTCGAACTCCGGCACCGTGTCGAAGCTCACCGAGCGGTCGGTGCCGAGGTTGAAGCCGTTGCGGTTCCATTCCTTGTAGGCGTGGACCGACAGGTTGAGGAAGCCCGCGGGCACGTCGAAGGCGAAGTTCAGCCCGCCGACCACGTCGCGCTTCTTCGGGCCGAACGGCGAGTTCTGGGCGTTGGCGTCGAAGCCGTAGGACAGCGACACGTCCTTCACGATCCCGGGGATCGTGAAGGCCTTGGTGCCTGAGAGCGCGTTGAGGCTGAGCGTGCCGCGGTAGAGGCCGTAGGCTTCGGTGTTGCCGTAATCGTAGGCCGCGAAGCCCCCCGGCGCATTGGTGGTGCCGGCCGGGAATTGCGAGCCCGATTTCAGGATGTCGAGGGCGAAGAAGTTGGTGCCGTAGGCCCAGGCGTCGGCATGGGCGATCCCGAGGATGTGCTTGGGCGCGTCCCGGTTGCGAAAACTCCCGTCGGCCTCGCGCACCTGGCTGCCGGGATTGGCCGAGGGGTACTGATAACGGTAGCTGATCTGCGTGTCGCTGAAGACGAAGAACGGGATTTCCTTCACCGGCCGCGCGTCGGGCGGCACGATTCCTGAGGGGAGATCGGCGGCCCAGGCCTGACCTGTCACGCCGTGCCAGACCGGTAGAAGCGCGAGCGAAGCGGCGACGAGCCATCGTGCGAGCATGAAATCCCCCCTCGTTTGCGCCGGCTTTTGCCGGTCCCCCTCCCCCATCGAGCGGCGTCGTCACGCCGCCCGATGGGTCTCGATCACTTGCCTTGGCCGATTTCGTGCGCGGCCATCCGCTCCAGTGCGCGCACCATCGCCGAATGGTCCTGATCGCCGCCGCCGTTCGCCGCGCAGGCGTTGAACAGCTCCAGCGCGGTCGCGGTGTTGGGCAGGGCCACGCCGAGGGTGCGCCCGCCCTGGAGCGCAAGTCCGAGATCCTTGCGGTGCAGGTCGATCCGGAAGCCCGGATCGAAGGTCCGCTTCACCATCCGCTCGCCGTGGACTTCGAGGATGCGCGAGGCGGCAAAGCCCCCCATCAAGGCCTCGCGGACGCGGGCCGGATCGGCGCCCGCCTTGGAGGCGAAGACCAGCGCCTCGCCGACCGCCTCGATGGTGAGCGCGACGATGATCTGGTTGGCGACCTTGGTGGTCTGGCCGTCGCCATTGCCGCCCACCAGCGTGATGTTCTTGCCCATCGCTTCGAACAGGGGTTTGGCCCGCGCGAAGGCGTCTTCCGGCCCGCCAACCATGATGGTGAGGCTGCCGGCCTTTGCCCCGACCTCGCCGCCGGAGACCGGCGCGTCGAGATAAGCCGCGCCCAGTTCGTTGATGCGCTGAGCGAAGCCCCGCGTGGCGATCGGGTCGATCGAGCTCATGTCGATCACGATCTTTGAGCCGCTCAGGCCCTCGGCGATGCCGTCGGCGCCAAACAGCACCTCGGCCACCTGCGGCGTGTCGGGCAGCATGGTGATGACGATGTCGGCCCGCTCGGCGACTTCACGGGCGGAGGTGCAGGCTGTGCCGCCGGCCGCGATCAGCTCGGCCGGCACCTCACGGCGGCTCTTGAGGAAAAGCGTGTGCCCGGTCTTGATCAGGTTCTCTGCCATGGGCCGGCCCATGATGCCGAGTCCGATGAATCCGATGGTCGCCATGTGATGTGTCCTTGGAGTGAGGGGCGGCTCCAGGCCGCGTCGAGGCCAGCCGTGCAATGCGGCGGCTTCTCCCACCCACTTCCCTCATCCTGAGGTGCCGCGGAGCGGCCTCGAAGGAGAACTCCTGAACGCGCGCGCTACGCTGGAGCCCTCCTTCGAGGCTTCGCTTCGCTGCGCACCTCAGGATGAGGGGGAGTGGGCGGGGAAGAGCCGGTGGAAAGGGCGCTCAGCCTCGATACGGCGCGAACCAGCTCAGGCCGTCGCTCGTGGTGGTGGCCGGGCGGTATTCGCAGCCGATCCAGCCGCGGTAGCCGATGGCGTCGAGGTGGTTGAACAGGAACGGATAGTTGATCTCGCCGGTGCCGGGCTCGTGGCGGCCGGGATTGTCGGCGAGCTGGATGTGGGCGATGCGCGGCAGGTTCGCTTCGATGGTTCGGGCGAGGTCGCCCTCCATGATCTGCATGTGATAGATATCGTACTGCACGAACAGGTTGTCGGAGCCGACTTCCTCGATCAGCGCCGCGGCCTGAGCTGTATTCGTCAGGAAGAAGCCGGGAATGTCGCGGGTGTTGATCGGCTCGATCAAGAGGCGGATGCCGGCCTTCTTCAGCTCCCCTGCCGCGAAGGCGAGGTTTTCTCGGAAAGTATCGTGCAGGCGGGCGCGCTCGATGTCTTCCGGCGCGATGCCGGCGAGGCAGTTGATCTGCGCGCAGCCGAGCGTGCCGGCATAGTCGATGGCCCGGGCCACGCCCTCGCGGAACTCCGCCCGGCGCTCGGCCAGCACGGCGATGCCGCGCTCGCCCGCCGCCCAGTCGCCCGCGGGTAAGTTGTGTAGCGCGAGCGTGAGTTCGTGGCGCACGAGGCGTTCGTGGATCGCTTCTTTGCCGAAGTCATAGGGGAACAGGAACTCGACGCCGCGAAAGCCGGCGCGGGCGGCCTGTTCGAAGCGGTCGAGGAAGGCGTGCTCGTTGAAGAGCAAGGTGAGGTTGGCAGCGAAATTGGGCATGGTTCGGCTCTCGTTGTCTTCGTCGCACTGGCGCCGTCATTCCGGGGCTCGCCGCAGGCGAGAACCTGGAATCCAAGGTCCAGCGCTACGCCCAATCATGGATTCCGGATTCCGCTTCGCGGCCCCGGAATGACGGTGGTGGGTTTTTAGGCCGCGACGGGCGCGGGAAGCATCTGGCTGGACTTCAGCGACAGCTCGGGGTCGAGGCATAGAATCTCCTCGAACTCGTTGATGCCGTCGACCTCGGTGCCCATGCTGATGTTGGTGACGCGCTCCAAGATGAATTCGAGCACGACCGGGACCTGATGCTCCGCCATCAGTGCCTCGGCGCGGGCGAAGGCGTCCTTGAACTCGTTGGGGCTCTTCACCCGGATCGCCTTGCAGCCGAGCCCTTCCGCGACCGCGACGTGATCGACGCCGTAGCCGGGCACCGCATCGCCCTCGGGCCGCGCGTTGATGTTGTCGAAGGCGAGGCTCACCTCGAAATCCATCCCGAAGCCGCGCTGCGACTGCCGGATCAGGCCGAGATACGAGTTGTTCACGACGACGTGGAGGTAGGGCAGCTTGTGCTGCGCCCCGACCGCCAGCTCCTCGATCAGGAACTGGAAGTCGTAATCGCCCGACAGCGCGACGATCTTGCGGTCCGGGTCGGCGGCGCGGACGCCGAGCGCCGCGGGCAGCGTCCAGCCGAGCGGGCCGGCCTGCCCGCAATTGATCCAATGGCGCGGATGGTGGACGTGCAGGAACTGCGCGCCCGCGATCTGCGACAGGCCGATAGTGGTGACGTAGCAGACGTCGCGCCCGAGCGCCTCGTTCATCTCCTGATAGACCCGCTGGGGCTTCAGCGGCACCTGATCGAAGTGTGACTTGCGCAGCATCGCCCGCTTGCGATGAGCGCAGGAAGACGCCCAGACGGCGCGGTCGCGCAGCTCTTCGCGAGCCTTCAGGTCGCGGGCCACCGCGATGAACTCGCGGAGCGCCGCGCCGGCATCCGAGACGATACCCAGATCGGGGCCGAACACGCGGCCGATCTGGGTCGGCTCGATATCGACGTGAACGAAGGTGCGGCCCTTGGTGTAGACCTCGACCGAGCCGGTGTGGCGGTTGGCCCAGCGGTTGCCGATGCCGAGCACGAAATCGGATTCGAGGAAGGTGCGGTTGCCGTAGCGGTGGCTTGTCTGAAGCCCGACCATGCCGGCCATGAGCGGATGATCGTCGGGGATCGCGCCCCAGCCCATCAGGGTCGGGATGACGGGCACGCCCGTCAACTCGGCGAACTCGACCAGGAGTTCGCAGGCATCCGCGTTGACGATGCCGCCGCCGGCGACGATCAGCGGGCGCTCCGCCGCCTGGAGCATGGCGATCGCGCGCTCGGCCTGACGGCGCGAGCAGGCGGGCTTGTAGGGCGTCAGCGGCTCGTAAGCCTCCGCGTCGAACTCGATCTCGGCGACCTGAACGTCGATCGGCAAATCGATCAGAACCGGGCCGGGGCGCCCGGAGCGCATCAGGTGGAACGCTTGGCTGAAGACCTGCGGGACCAGCGCAGGCTCGCGGACCGTGACGGCCCACTTGGTGACGGGCTTGGCGATCGACTCGATGTCGACGGCCTGAAAATCCTCCTTGTGGAGCTTCGCCCGCGGGGCCTGTCCGGTGATGCACAGGATCGGGATCGAGTCGGCCGAGGCCGAGTAGAGCCCGGTGATCATGTCGGTGCCGGCCGGCCCGGACGTGCCGATGCACAGGCCGATATTGCCGGCCTTGGCCCGCGTGTAGCCTTCGGCCATGTGCGAGGCGCCCTCGACGTGGCGGGCGAGCACGTGCCGGATCGTGCCCCGCGCCCGCAGCGCCGAATAGAGCGGGTTGATCGCGGCGCCGGGAACGCCGAAGGCACAGGTCACGCCCTCGCGTTCCAGGACGAGAACCGCGGCATCGATCGCGCGCATCTTGGGCACGGTGTCCTCCAGAGTTTTTTGTGACGGTTTGTTTTTACTCTAATTGGATTGATCGCTGAAGACCGGTAGTTCGATTTGATTTATTCCGCCTGAGAATATCTGAGTATTGCCGTCCCGCTCCTGCCACCACGCCCCGCGCAGGCGCGGCGCGAGGTGGCGGATCAGCGCGGTGACCTTGCGCGGCACGAGCTTGGGCGAGGGGAACACCGCGTAGAGTTCCTGATCGGGCAGGACGTATCCAGGCAGGCACTCGGCGAGTTCGCTGGCCTGGAGCGCGCCCTGCGCGACGTAGCGGGGCAGGATCGCCACGCCGAGGCCGGAGCGCGTCGCCGAGAGCAGCGTCGGCAGGTTGTTGGAGCGTAGGCAGCCGCGCACGCTCGCCGCATGGGTGCGCCCGTCGGTACTGCGCATCTGCCAGACGGCGTCGCCCTGGACGCTCGAATAGACGATGCAATCGTGTCCGCCGAGATCGTCCGGCGTGGTGAGCGGCTTGGCGCGGGCGAGGTAGGCGGGGGCGGCCACCATCACCCACGGGTTGGCGCCGAGATAGCGCCCGCCGAGCGAGGAATCGGTGAGCCGACCCATGCGGAGCGCCACGTCGATGCCCCGCGCGATGAGATCGACGTAGGAATCCTCGCAGGTGAGATCGACCTTGAGGCGCGGGTTGGCCGCGATGAACGGCAGCAGCATCGGCCCGAGCACCGCCTCGCCGAAGGCGACGGAAGTGGAGATGCGCAGGGTGCCGTCGAGTTCGGCGTCGTGGCGCCGCACCAGCCCTTCGGCCTCCTCGATCTGGCGCAGGATGGCGCGGCAGGTCTCGTAATAGAGCTTGCCCGCCTCGTTGAGGGTGAGGCCGCGGGTGTTGCGGTTGATCAGCCGGGTGCCGAGCCGATTTTCCAGCCATGCCACCGTCTTGGTGACGGTGGATTGGGCGATCTCCAGATCCTCGGCGGCGCGGGAGAAGCTGTTCAGCTCCGCCACGCGGACGAAGACGCGCATGCCGGTCAGTTGGTCCATGGCGCGGGCTCCAGCGTGAACGGGCGGGCGCCCCCCTCTCCCCGCACGTGGGGAGAGGGGATGCGCACCGGTCGGGTTGAAGCGTTTGGGACCGGCATCGCCCTAATCACCCGCCGCATGCCGCGTGGTCAGCGTCGCCCGCACCGCCGCCACGTCCCGCGTCTGCACCGTCGGCGCCTGTCCGCCCCACTCCGCCCGCATCCAGTTCGTCAGGTCGGCCATCGCGGCGTCGTCGAGGTCGGCGGCAAAGCTCGGCATCGCCTCCATGCGCTCGCCGTCGGGAAAACTCTGGGCCGGCAGGCCGGCGAGCACGGCGCGGACGAACCCTGAGGGGCTGGCAGTCCGCAGCGAGGCGTTGCCGCGCATCGCCACCGAGACGTGGGGAATGCCCTCCCCCATCGCGCCGTGGCAGCCGGCGCAGAGGCCGGCATAGGTCGCCTGCGCCCGCGCCGCGACATCCGCCGCCACCGGTGCTGGTTCGGGCAGAACGGCGGGTGCTTCGTCAGTCAAAGCATCGCGGTCGAAGAAGTAGGCGGCCATCGCCAGGAGGTCGGCCCGGTCCATGTGGCGGGTCGAAAAATGCACCACGTCGAACATCTGGTGCGTGGCCGCGCCCTGCGCCGAGAGGCCCGAGCCCATGAAGGTCGCGAGGCTCGCGGCTGAAAAGCCCATGTGGGTCAGGCCGGCGGGGGTGATGTCGGGCGCTTCCAGCCCCTCGATCACCGCGCCGGTCAGCGCCTTGCTGGTGCGCAAGCCCTGGGTGAGGTCGCGCGGGGTGTGACACTCGCCGCAATGGCCGAGCGCTTCCGTGACGTAACGACCTCGGTTCCACAGTTCGGAGCGTTCAGGATTGGGCTCTGCGACTGAGGCGGGAAGGTTCAAGAAATTCCAGGCGGCCAGCGTCCAGCGCTGGTCGAACGGGAAGGCGAGGCCGTTCTTGGCGTTGCCCACCGGCATCGGTGTGCGGGTGGTCATGTAGGCGAAGAGCGCATCGACGTCGCCCTCGGTCATGCCGCGATACGAGGTGTAGGGCATCGCCGGGTAGAGATGGCGCCCGCCCGGCGCGATGCCGTCGCGCAGCGCCCGGTGGAATTCGGCCCGACTCCAGCCGCCGATGCCCTCGCGGCTCGGCGAGATGTTGGTGGCGTGGATCACGCCGAAGGGCGTCTCGAACGGCATGCCGCCGGCCCAGGGTGCCCCGCCGCGGGCCGTATGGCAGGCATAGCAATCGGCCGCCGCGGCGACCTTTGCGCCTTGGGGCGCCAGGGCCTTGATCTGTTCGGCGGTCAGCGGCGTCTCGACGGTGCGGGAGACGACGCTGCGGTTGAGCGCGCCGGAGAAGACGAGGCCGGCGAGCGCGGTGCCGCCGATGGCGAGGCCGGCGAGAGTCAGAAGAAATGTGCGCATCGGCGGCCTCACGCGGTCACGAGGCCGGGGGTGGCGAGCACGAGGTCGCGCACCGCCGTATGGTAGCGGACGTAGCCGGTGCAGCGGCAGATGTGCGGGTCGAGCGCTTCGCTGACGACGCGTTCCACCGCCTCGCGCGGCACGGGTGCCGCCCTCAGCCGCTCGATCAGCACGGTCGCGGCCGTGACGAAGCCCGGCGTGCAGTAGCCGCACTGGAACGCGAAGCCTTCGACGAAGGCCTGCTGCACCGGCGAGAGCGTGAGGCTGCCGTCGGCGTTCTGCCGGGCATGGCCCTCGACGGTGCGGACCGTCTTGCCCTCGAACCAGTGGGCGCCGGTGATACAGGTGCGGACTTCCCGCGGCAGCTTGCCCGGTTCCTCGACCATCACGGTGCAGGCGTTGCAGATGCCCTGGCCGCAGCCCATGCGGGCCCCGGTGAGGCCGAGCCACTCGTGCAGGAATTCCTGCATCGAGACGCCTTGCGGCACCGGCATCGAGACCGGCTTGCTGTTGACGGTGAGCGAGAGAGTCTGGGGTTTCGGCAGGGCGGTCATGCCAGCACCTCGCGGATGTGCTCGGGGCGGATGGGCAGGTCGTGGAAGCGGTAACCGATGGCGTGCGCCACCGCGTTGGCGAGCGCGGGCACGACCGCGATCATCACCACCTCGGCGATGCCCTTCGGCGGATCGGTCTCGGAGAGCGGGGGGAGGATCTCGACGGTCTGGTTCCAGACCGCGACGTCCTTCGCGCGCGGCAGCTCGTAGCGGTTCCAGTTCCACGTTCCGTCGCCGGGCCCGTCTTCGTAGAGCGGCAGGAACTCCTTCAGCGCGTGGCCGATGCCCATGGCGAGCCCGCCCTGAATCTGGCCCGAGACCAGTTCGGGCACGATCTGACGCCCGCATTCGAGGATCGAGTGGTGCGAGAGGATCGTCACCGTGCCGCTGCCGGTATCGACGGCAACCTCGGCCAGCGTCGCCATCGGCGCGTAGTAGGTGGTGCCGACGTTGTTGCGCTGGGTCGGCGGATAGAACACCGCCGACCGCTCGACGAAATGCCAGCCGCCGGTGGTCATCAGGGCCTGCCGCTCCGGCGAGGCGCCTGCGCCGTAGCGCAGCGCCAGGGCGTCGATGGGCAGCCGGGTACGGCCCGTCCCCGGAAGCTCGAACTCGGCTTCCGTCCATTGCCAGCGGTTGAAGGTGTGGAGCGTGACCCCGACCGGCAGGCCGAGCCGGTGGGCCTCCGCCGCCACTGCCTCAAGCTTCAGCGGCGGCAGGCCCGCGCCCGAGACTTTGCCATCGGCGAGCCGAAGCTCGTCCGGGCGCATGGTGTGGTACGAGGCGAGCGCCCCACCGCCGAAGCCTTGGCCCCAGAGCGAGCGGGCGGCCGGCCAGAGGGCGTGATCGCGCAAGATGCGGGCGGCGCTGCGCGTGGCGTGGCCGAGGTAGTAGGCCGAGTTGGTCGCGCTCATCGGCGAGGTGAAGCGCGGCGTCCAGCGCGGGTTCTTCGAGAGCCGGTCCTCTTCGGCCTGCGGCGTGGTGTAGGGCTGGTCGGTGGTCTCCAGCGGCATCTGCGGCCAGCGCACGACGCCGAACTCGGTCGTCTCCGGCACGCGACCCAGAATCTCACCGACCATCACGGCCTGCGAGGTGGTGACGCCCGGCCCCATCTCGTGGGCGACGTGGCGGAGCGTCAGCCGGCCTTGGCCGTCGATCTCGAGCGAGGCGAGCGCGGCTTCGGCGCCGGTGCCGTAATCCTTGTGGACCTGGGCGAAGCCGACGCCGTAGCGCTTGCCCGGATGCGCGGCCTCGTAGGCCGCCTTCTTCGCCTGCCGCTCGCGCCAGAGCGGATGCGCGGCGGCTTTTTCGAGGATTTCGTCGTTGCGGAGCGCACCCGCCGGCACCGCGCCCTGGCTGTTGCGCTGGCCCGAGCGGAACACGTTGGCGAGCCGCAATTCGATCGCGTCGCGGCCCAGCAGCTCGGCCGCCTCGTCCACCAGCATCTCGGTGGCCGACATGGTCTGAAGCGTGCCGTAGCCCCGCGTCGAGCCGGCCTCGACGGCGCGCGAGGCGAGCGCCACCGCCTGGAAGTCGGATTTCGGCAGATAGTAGATCGACTGCGCCGCGGTGGCGCCGACGAACGACACCGACATCGAGAAGTTGGGGCGCCCGCCCCCGTCGCACACGTAACGCCCGGTCATCGCCCGGAACCGGCCGCTGGCGCGGTCGATCATCAGGGCGGTGTCCATGGTGAAGCTGTGGCGCTTCAGGCCGTTTTGGAACTGCTCGAACCGGTCGTTGGCGAGCCGCACCGGCCGTCCCCCGCCGTAGAGCCCGGCGAGCACGCAGAGCAGAGGATGGAGGTGGTGGTCCTTCGTGCCGTAGCCGACGGTGTATCCGGCCTTCAGGTCGATCTCGGAGACGGCGAAGCGCGAGGCCTTCACCAGCGCGGCGGCCTGCTCGGCCACCTCGTAGGGGCCTTGCGTCGCCATCATCAGGTGGAGCGTGCCGCTGTTCGCGTCGTACCAGACGTTGCCGTTGTCGGCCTCCATCGCCGAGGCATCGACGGATTGCGAGAAGTAGGAGCGTTTGAGGACGAGCGCGTCGTCCCCCGCCGCTGCGATCTCGGCGGCGATGCTTTCAGCCGCCGCCATGCCGCGGGCCGCCGGACCCTCGGTGCCAGCGGCGGGCCAAGCCGGCTCGTCGCCCTTGAAACCGGTGAAGATGGGGGCATCGCGAAACGGCGAGAAGCGGTCCTCGGCCTCGGGACTCTCGCCCTCGATCCGCACCCAGCGCGTCGCGCCGTAATGCGCAGGTGCGGCGTAGGCGGTGGTCTCGCCGTAGCGCACCACGTCCTCGTTGAAGCGCAAAGCGCGCTTGGCCGCCGCGCAGCGCGGGTAGTCGTGGTAGATCAGCAGCGCCACCGGCTGGCCGAGCAGCCGCGGGGTCTCGCCCTTGGGCACCAGGAAGCGGTCGCCGAAGAAGTCGGCATGCGGCGGCACGGCGAGCCCGTCGGCGACGAGATCCTCGTGCAGCACCAGCCGGTCGGGCTGGAGCCCTTCGCCGAGCCTCGAGAGGTCGAGCCCCTCGAAGCGTCGATCCGCCTTGGTCGCGGCGATCAGGAAGGCGTGGGCCTGATTGTCGGGCCAGCCGGCGATGTCGCGGGCGCGGTAATCGCGGGTGAAGGTCTTGGCGCCGGTGACCTTCGCGACGGCGTCGAGCCGGGTGCGGGGCTTGCCACCCGCGATCCAGCCGGGGCCGGGCGACGCCTCGACGAGGCGGGCCTCCGCGGTGCCGCGCAGCAGCGACACCTTGATGGCGATGCCGGCCGCCGCGCTTCCCCGCAGGAAGCCCCGGCGCGACAGGTTGGGGGTCGAGGCTTCCATCGTCCCCTCCCCTCAGGCCGCGCGGCCGAGCGCGGCCGGGCCCGGCGTCGCCGAGTTCGCGGGCGTGGGTGCGGCGTCGGCGTCGTGGGTCTTGCCCGGCTGGCCGAGGCGGTCGGAATTGAGGAACAGGTTCAGCAGGATCGCGCTGATGCAGCCGAGCGTGATGCCGCTGTGCAGGATCGGCCCGGTCCAGTCCGGCATGGTGGCGGAAAAGAAGTTCGGCGCGGCCATCGGGATCAGCGACAGGCCGATCGAGACCGCCACGACGATCTGGTTGCGGCGGTCGCCGAGGTCGGCCTCGCCGACGATCTTGAGCCCGGCCGAGGCCACCATGCCGAAGATCACGATGCCGGCGCCGCCCAGCACGGCCGGCGGGATCGAGGCGACGACGAAGGCGAGCTTCGGAAACAGGCTGACGGCCAGGATGATGAAGCCCGAGGCCGCGGTGACGTAGCGGCTGCGCACCCGCGTCATGTTCACGAGGCCGACGTTCTGCGAGAACGAGGTGTGCGGGAAGGTGTTGAACACCCCCGCGATCAGCGTCGAGAGCGAATCGGCCATGAGGCCGCGGGTCAGCGTCGGCTTGTCGACCGGCTTGCCGACGATGTCGCCGACCGCGAGGAACATGCCGGTCGATTCCACCAGCGTGACCATCATGACGATGCACATCGCCACCACCGCCGAGAGGTGGAAGGTCGGCCAGCCGAACTTGAACGGCGCGACGAGCTCGATGACGGGGCGCGCGGCGAGGCCTTCGAGGTTGAACAGCCCGAGCGGCCACGCGACCAGAAGCCCGGCGACGAGGCCGATCAGCACGGCGATGTTGGCCACGAACCCGCTGGCGTAGCGGCTGACCAGAAGGATCACGCCGAGCACGAGACCGGCGACGGCGAGATGCACCGGCGCGCCGAAATCGGTGGCAGCCGCGCCGCCGCCGGCCCACTTGATGCCGACCGGCAGCAGCGTGACGCCGATGATCAGGATCACCGTGCCGGTCACGAGCTGCGGGAAGAACGCCGCGAGGCGATAGAAGAACGGCCGCATGGCGAGGCCGAACAGGCCGGCGGCGATGGTGGCGCCGAAGATGCCCGGCAGCCCGATCGTCGGGTCCTGGGCCATGGCCACCATCGGCCCGACCGAGGCGAAGCTGACGCCCATGATGATCGGCAGGCGCACGCCGAAGCCCGGAATCCCGAGGCTCTGGATCAGGATCGCGAGCCCGGTGACGAAGAGATCGCAATTGATCAGGAAGGCGACCGTCTCGGCCGAGAGGTTGAGCGCCGCGCCGATGATCAGCGGCGGCGCCACCGCGCCCGCGCTCATCACCAGCACGTGCTGCATGCCGTAGGCGGCGAGTTTGGGGATCGGCAGCATCGCGTCGACCGCATTGGTCTCCGCTGCCGCCTTGGGGGCGTCAGTCATGGGACGTTCCTCGCTGTGGGCCAAGGTCTTGTGGCGTCTTGGCTGTGTGCATCCCTCGGGATGCGCGGTGGATCGTCGGGCGTCTTTTCGTCCGCGCCTCTGGCGATCCGGCAGGCAGCTCAGCTCCCGCGATAGGTGCTGTAGCCGTAGGGGGAGATCAGGAGCGGCACGTGCAGGTGGGCCGGCCCCTGCGCGGCGATGCGGAAGCGCACCGGCACGATGTCGAGGAAGGCGTCATCGCCGCCGAAGTAGTTCTGGACCTCGAAGGCGATCTCGTAGGCGCCGGGCGCCATCTCCTTGCCAGCGAGCAGCGGCGCGTCGCAGCGCCCGTCCGCGTTGGTCGCCACCGTCTTGAGGTGGTGCCTCGTCTCGCCCTCGATGCGGGTGAGATGCAGCGTAAGCCCCGCGGCCGGGCGGCCGGTCGAGGTGTCGAGCACGTGGGTCGTGAGCCGGCGGGGCGGACTTTGCGTCTCATGCGATGCTTGGGTCATCGGCCGGTTCCCCTCGTGGTGGCCGCCCGGCGGCGGCAAGCTTGGCAGGCATGCGGTTTCGGCGAACCTGCCCTGCGACACTTGCAGATCGGGCCGCGCGCACCATCCCGGCTTTTCGGGAACAGCTTCGAAAAACTCCGAACAATGCGTCCGCGCCGGCGGCGGTATCGTGCTTGCACGAACCGTTCCGCCGGCTGCAACACGGGGGCCCGTCATGAACCCATCGCTTCACACCACCCGCGACATGATCGGCTACGGCCGCACCGTCCCGCAGGCGGACTGGCCCGGCGGCGCGCGGATCGCGGTGCAGATCGTGCTCAACTACGAGGAGGGCGGCGAGAACTGCCTCCTGCACGGCGACGCGGCCTCCGAGGCGTTCCTGTCCGAGATCGTCGGCGCGCAGCCCTGGCCGGGGATGCGCCACATGAACATGGAATCGCTCTACGAGTACGGCTCCCGCGCCGGCTTCTGGCGGCTGTGGCGGCTCTTCACCGAGCGCAAGGTGCCGGTCACCGTGTTCGGCGTCGCCACCGCGCTGGCCCGCAACCCGGAGGTTGTGGCCGCCATGCGCGAGGCTGATTGGGAGATCGCCAGCCACGGCCTCAAGTGGATCGACCACCGCGACATGACGCGGCCTGAGGAAGCCGCGCAGATGGACGCGGCGATCCGGCTCCACGAGGAGGTCACCGGTTCGGCCCCGCTCGGCTGGTACACCGGCCGCTCCTCGGTCAACACGCTCGAACTCGGCCTGGAGCGGGGCTTCGCCTACCTCTCCGACGCTTATGCCGACGACCTGCCCTACTGGCTGCACGGCAAGGCCGGCACCGGGCTCGTGGTGCCCTACACGCTCGACGCCAACGACATGCGCTTCGCCACGCCCCAGGGCTTCAACACCGGCGAGCACTTCTTCACCTACCTGCGCGACACGTTCGACGCGCTCTACGCCGAGGGCGCCACCGCGCCGAAGATGATGTCGGTCGGCCTCCATTGCCGGCTCGTCGGCCGGCCGGGGCGAATCGCGGCCATCGCCCGCTTCCTCGACCACGTCGCGGCGCACGACGGCGTGTGGCTGACCCGCCGCATCGACATCGCCCGCCACTGGGCCGAGCGCCACCCGGCCCCGGTTCTCAAGCCTAGCACGATGAGCGCATCGCAGTTCGTCACCTGCTTCGGCGACATTTTCGAGGACACGCCGGAGATCGCGCTCCAGGCTTGGGCCTCCGGCCTCACCGCCCGCGAGGACACGGCGGAAGGCCTGCACGCCGCTCTGGTCCAGTCACTCCGCCACCAGCCGGCCGAGAACCAGCGCGCCCTGGTGCTCGCCCACCCCGAACTCGCCGGCCGCCTCGCCCAATCGGGCGGCCTCACGGACGCCTCCACCGCCGAACAGAGCAGCGCGGGCCTCGGCGCGCTGACGCCGGAGCAACTCGCCCAGTTCGAGCGCCTGAACGCCGCCTACCGCGACCGCTTCGGCCTGCCCTTCGTCATGGCGATCAAGGGTCGCTCGCGTGAAGAAATTCTGGCGGCGTTCGAGGATCGTTTGCGCAACGACGCGGAGCAGGAGCTGGCGGAGGCGCTGCGGCAGATCGAGCGGATCGCTTGGCTGCGGTTGAAGGATCGGTTGCCGGCGGCGGGGTGATTTTTTGTTTTGGTTGAACGCTTCGGCTTTCGCCTCACGCTGTCATCGCGAGGCGAGGCCGAAGCAATTCAGGCGCAACAGTTCTGAAGTAAATCAATGCGTTTAATCGTCAGGCGCAACAACCATAGTTGATATAATTTACCGAATTTGTTATTATATAAATAAAGACGCGATGAAAGTAAATTTAATCTCGAGCGTGTTAAGGATCTTTATTGAGAATATCGCAATATAATTCTGTTGCTTCATACATCGCAGGCTCAAGCTTTTCTTCGAGAAATTCCGAGTGATTTACGATCGCACTTCCAATGTTTTTGTCATATTTACTCATTCGATCACGCAGATAGAAGTGGCGAGCTGCCCAAACAAAGCTGCCGCCAATATCATTGCACTCGCGCAATACCATTTCAAGATATAGAAGGTAACGAGAAAATTGGAACAAATATACAATGGTTGCTTCGATATTGTAATCAAGTCCTTGTCCGAGAAATTTCACAACTAAATCCAATGCGAGTTCATCAGCCTCGAATTCTTTAATTGCATTCAAATCTAATCCATTTTCGAGAAATGTGCTAGCAGTTAAAGGTAGCTCAATCTTTGCACTTGGTTTCCAATTTGGATCTAGATGTCCTAGTTCAATGTGTGCAATCTCGTGAGCCATTACAAATAGCTCGTGATGTATCGTCAGTCCAAGAAGTAGATCGAATGAATCTCGATTCTGTGGTGGTCTGTATGGAGGAGGAGGGAATAGACGCTGCGTATTCCTTCTGGCTTCTGCCCACGCCGGTGGTTTCAATTGTACAGCGTGATGCGCAAGAGTTGCAGTTGCTAACGCATGCGTTGAATGAACTCCCGACGGCTCTATTGATAAATATGCTTTATTCATCTGCCAAAGAAAAAGTATTAGACCATTATCGACAAATATGTAGGCCTCATCTGTTGTGAATTTTTTCACTGATGTATATCGATCATATGACTCGACTATTATTATAGGCGCTTGACGTGACGCGTTTGACAAAGTTGGATTGGCGTCTACAAGCATTTGGCGTAGTTTTCCAAGCCATCCTGATAGACCAGGCACAGCATAGGCCGCTATCTGGTCAGCGATTTCCTTGTCAAGAAGGTGGCTTGCAAAAAGCCCCGCCTTACGATAATGCTGAAGCCGTGTGGAGTTGATTATGTTTTCTGATGTTTGATCTTCTTTTGTCATCAGCAACGGCTGAGCGACGCGTGCTGCAAACAAACGAGCTATATCGGCGTCGTTCATTATCACGGGTTTTTCTCCTCTTTTGCCTTGCTCTGCGACTGATTTAGTTGCGGAGTTGCCGATAACATTTTTGCCACGTCTTCAGCAGAATATCCATTAAATTGAGATCCGTTGATTTTGACTGTTCGTGCCTTATTGGCGGTAATCCACGCAATGATGGTCCGGCTCACTGCAGCAATCGCTCCACTAGTTCCTAGGATAAGAATGATTGTGTCGGCACCAGTGCCCATCAATTCAGCGGTTGCCCCACTGATTAATTTGCTTTCGCCGTCGAGGCACTTACTCAAATCTTCCTTCAATTTTTCGGAATCATCGGTGAATTCTAAAGAAGCAAGAATCTTGCTTTGTCCATCGCTCATAATAATTTCTCCTGGCATGCCATGGTGGACGTTTAGCTAACGCAAAAGAGACAATATAGATTCCTAAAACGCCTTGCATAGGACGTCAAAACGAACATTTTTTCGATTATGAATTGATCAGAAATAATAACGGCACCGGTTCCTGGATGGGGCCGCAACCGGTCGTCTATCTTACATCAAGAAATCTAAGCCTGTTTTTACTCCGCGGTTATTCACTCGGTCAAGCCGCCTGGATACTGAAACTTACCGCACCACCCGCTTCCCCACCAACCCTAACTGCCCCCCAACATACCCCCGCAAAGCCTCCGTCGTCATCTCGACAAACGTCTTCGCCCGGTTCGGCAGCATTTTTCGCGAGGGATACACCACCCCAAGCGTCACGGAAGTCGGCGGCGTGTCCGCCAAAACCGGCACGAGCCGCCCGTCGGCAAGGTAGGGCGCCACCTCGTAGACCGGTTTGAGCACGATGCCCTGGCCCTGGAGCGCCCATTCGGTCAGCACGTCGCTGTCGTCGGCGTCGATGCGGCCGGAGACCGGGATCGTCACCGCTTCGTCGCCGTCGAGCAGGGTCCAGCGGAACTGCTCCGAGCCGGGGAAGCGCAGGAGCAGGCAGGAATGGTCGAGGAGGTCGGCCGGGGTCTCTGGCGCCGGGTGCGCGTCGAGATAACCGGGTGACACGCACAGCATCCGCTCGACATCGGCGACCTTGCGCAGCGTGAAGGTCGAATCGCGCATCTGCGACAGGCGCACCGCCACGTCCACCGCCTCCTGCACGAGGTCGAGCAGATGGTCGGACAGGCGCAGGTGCACGTCGGCCTCGGCATGGCGCTCGCGGAAGGCCGGGATCAGCGGCGCCACGACGCGCCGCCCGAGGCTCAGGGGGGCGGTGACCTTCAGGGTGCCGCGGGGGGCGGCGCCTTGCGTCTCGACGCTCTTCTCGGCGCGCTCGACCGAGGCGGCGACATCGAGGCAGCGGTCGTAGAAGACGCGGCCGGCCTCGGTCAGGTTCATCCGCCGGGTGGTACGCGTCAGCAGCAGGCAGCCGAGATGCTCCTCCAACGTCTGGATGCGGTAGCTGATCACGGACGGCGACAGCCGCAGCGAGCGCCCGGCCGCCGAGAAACTGCCCGTATCGGCCGCGCGCATAAAAATGCGGATCGATTCCAGCGACAACATCGCGAGGCTCCGGAGAGTCGGACGGCGACGCGCCGTGGCAGGACAATCGCATGGTCGGACGATCCTGGCCCCGTGTCAGCTTACGAAAAATTCGAAAACTGACAAGGAATTCGGCGGGCATACAAGCGGCCCGGCATCGCTAGGATCGGGGAAAGCATTCGGAGGGGACGGCCATGGAGAGCTTCGTCTGGGAGTGGGGCAGCCTGCTGCTGCGCTGGCTGCACATCGTGGCGGCGATGGCCTGGATCGGCTCGTCGTTTTTCTTCATGCATCTCGATGCCTCGCTGAAGCGCACGCCCGACATCCCGGCCGGCGAAGGCGCGGCCGCGTGGCAAGTGCATGGCGGCGGCTTCTACGAGATGCGCAAGTATTTCGTCGCGCCCGAGCACCTCTCGCCCGATCTCACGTGGCACAAGTGGCAGGCCTACACGACGTGGCTGTCGGGCTTCGTGCTGCTCGCCTGGATCTACTACGCCCAGTCGAAGCTCTATCTGGTCGATCCGGCGGTGATGGACCTCTCCGCCCCGGCCGCAACCGCGGTCGGCATCGGTGCGCTCGCGCTCGGCTGGCTGGTCTATGACCGCATCTGCCGCTCGCCCATCGGCCAAAGCGAATCCGGCCTTGCCGCGGTCGGCCTCCTTGTCATCACGGCGGCGGCCTTCGGCTTCGCTCAGGTGTTCAGCGGGCGCGGCGCGCTGATCCATACCGGTGCCCTGATGGCGACGTGGATGGCCGGCAACGTCTTCCTCGTCATCATCCCGAACCAGCGCAAGGTCGTGGCCGCGCTGATGAAGGGCGAGCGGCCTGACCCGAACTTGGGCAAGCAGGCCAAGCAGCGCTCGGCGCAGAACAACTACCTGACCCTGCCGGTCGTGCTGCTGATGATCTCCAACCACTACCCGATGCTGTTCGGCGCGAACGCGACGATCCCGCTGATCGTCGCCCTCATCACGGCCTCGGGCGCGGTGATCCGCTTCTTCTACAACGTGCGGCATGCCGACCACGCCCGCTCGCCCTGGTGGGCCTGGGCCGCGGCGACCGCGGGCCTCGGGGCCGCCTTCGCAGTCGCGCTCGCCGGCACCGCCGGGGGCCGCTCGATGCTGGGCCTGCCGCCGCAGGCGGAAGCGCCCGCGCAGGTGAAGCTCGCCTCAGCCGACGCCGCCCTCTCGCTGGCGAAGGCGAGCCCGCCCGACCACGTGGTCGAGCTGGTGGCCGGGCGCTGCGCCATGTGTCACTCCGCCGAGCCGGCCTGGGAGGGGATCGGCGTCGCTCCGAAGGGCGTCCTGCTCGATACCGGCCCCGCCATCGGCCGTCAGGCCGAGGCGATCCGCCGCCACGCGGTGCTGACCCACAACATGCCGCCCAACAACATCACCGAAATGACCGCGGACGAACGACAGGTTCTCGCCGACTGGCTGAAGGACACCACGCGATGAGCGCGCTGCTTCTGAAGAACGCCGACATCGTCGCGACGATGGACGAGGGGCGTCGCGAGATCCGCGGCGGCGGGGTCTACATCGAGGACAACCGCATCGTCGCGGTCGGTGCCATGGACACCCTGCCGGAGACGGCGGACGAAGTGATCGACATGGCCGGCCACGTGGTGATGCCCGGCCTCGTCAACACCCACCACCACATGTACCAGACCCTGACCCGCGCGGTGCCAGGCGCGCAGGACGCCGAGCTGTTCGGCTGGCTCAAGGCCCTCTACCCGATCTGGGCGCGGCTGACGCCGGAGATGATCCGGGTCTCGACCCAGACCGCGATGGCCGAACTGATCCTGTCCGGCTGCACGACGTCCAGCGACCATCTCTACATCTACCCGAACGGCTGCCGGCTCGACGATTCGATCGAGGCCGCCGAGGGCATCGGCATGCGCTTCCACGCGGCGCGCGGTTCCATGAGCGTCGGCGAGAGCAAGGGCGGCCTGCCGCCGGATGCGGTCGTCGAGGACGAGGGCGCGATCCTGACCGAGACTCGCCGGCTGATCGAGCGCTGGCATGATGCCGAGCGCTACTCCATGCGCCGCATCGTTGTGGCGCCGTGCTCGCCCTTCTCGGTCAGCCGCGACCTGATGCGCGAATCCGCCATCCTCGCCCGCGCCTACGGCGTCGGCCTGCACACGCATCTGGCCGAGACCGCCGACGACGTCGCCTATAGCCGCGAGAAATTCGGGATGACGCCGGCCGAATACGCGGCCGAACTCGGCTGGACCGGGCGCGACGTCTGGCACGCCCACTGCGTCAAGCTGGACAACGCGGGGATCAAGCTGTTCGGGCGTACCCGCACGGGTGTCGCCCACTGCCCCTGCTCGAACATGCGGCTCGCCTCGGGCATCGCCCCGGTGGGACAAATGCGCTGCGAAGGCGTCAGCGTGGGCCTCGGCGTCGACGGCTCGGCCTCCAACGACGGCTCCCACATGCTGGGCGAGGCGCGCCAAGCCATGCTGCTCGCCCGCGTCGGCTTCGGCCCCGCCGCGATGACCGGCCGCGAGGCGCTGGAGATCGCCACGCGCGGCGGCGCGCAGGTGCTCGACCGCGACGACATCGGCGCGCTCGCCCCCGGCATGGCGGCGGACGTGGTCGCCTTCGACATGCGCGGGCTGGAGACCGCAGGCGCCCTGCACGATCCGGTCGCCGCTCTAGTCTTCTGCGCGCCGCAGCGGGTCGCCTGGAGTATCATCAACGGCCGCGTGGTCGTGCGCGAAGGGCGGCTGACCACCGTCGATACCCGCGCGCTCGCAGCCCGCCACAACGCGCTCGCCGCCGACCTCGTGCGTGACGAGGCCCGGTAAGCCCCCTCCCCCGGAGCCCTTCCGATGACCGCCTCTCCCTACAACCCGCCCTGCGGCGGCCTCCCGCCCCAGACCGCGCTGATGACCGGCCGCGCCGTGTTCACCGAGGCCTACGCGGTGATCCCCAAGGGCGTGATGAGCGACATCGTCACCAGCGTGCTTCCGTTCTGGGAGGGCACGCGGGCCTGGATGCTGTCGCGCCCCCTCTCGGGCTTCTCCGAGACTTTTTCGCAATACCTGATGGAAGTGGCGCCGAACGGCGGCAGCGAGCGGCCGGAGCCCGATTCGCAAGCCGAAGGCGTGCTGTTCGTGGTCGGCGGGGCTTTGCGCCTCGTGCTCGACGGCAAGGCGCACGCGCTGCATCCCGGCAGCTACGTCTACCTGCCGCCGGGCGCTGCCTGGAGCCTGCGCAACGATGGGTCTGAGCCCGCCCGCTTCCACTGGGTCCGTAAGGCCTACGAGCGCGTGCCGGGCATCGAGGTGCCGCCCGCCTTCGTCGCCGATGAGCGCACCAGCGCCCCCGTCGCGATGCCGGGCACGGACGGCGCCTGGGCCACCACACGCTTCGTCTCGCCCGACGATGTGCGCCACGACATGCACGTCAACATCGTCACCTTCCAGCCGGGCGGCTCGATCCCGTTCGAGGAGACGCACGTGATGGAGCACGGCCTGTTCGTGCTGGAGGGCAAGGCGGTCTACCGGCTCAACCGCGACTGGGTCGAGGTCGAGGCCGGGGACTATATGTGGCTGCGCGCCTTCTGCCCGCAGGCCTGCTACGCCGCCGGCCCCGGCCCGTTCCGCTACCTGCTCTACAAGGACGTGAACCGCCACCCTGCCCTCAGCATCGTCCGGTCGGCCCGATGAGCGCACGCACGATTTTCGTCGCGCCGCTGACCACGGAGGCCTTCGCCCCGTTCGGCACGGTGATCGACAAGGCGGCGGTCGCGCCGCGCCCGATGAACGCCGGTAAGGCGCGCCGCTACCACGACCTCGCCGAGATCCCGGTCTCGGGCGAGGGAAGCCGCGTGGTGATCGGCCATGTCGAGGCCGAGCCCTACGCACTGCCCTTGTCGCTCGGACTCGTCGAACGCCACCCGCTCGGCGCTCAGGCTTTCGTGCCGCTGAGCCCCGCCCCGTTCCTCGTGGTGGTCTGCCCCGACGAGGACGGCCGTCCGGGCAGGCCGCTCGCCTTCGTCACCGCGGCGGGCCAGGGCGTCTGCTACGGTCTGGGCATCTGGCACGGCGTCCTCACCCCACTCGGTGCCCCCCAGAACTTCCTCGTGATCGACCGCGGCGGACGCGGCCCGAATCTCGAAGAACATGTCTTCGAAGTGCCCTGGACCATCGCCCCGCCGGACGCCGCTTGAACGCTTCGAACGCCACGCTGAGGCTTGCCAAGATCACCCCATCCGTCTAAGACCCAGCCACGATCGCGGACCGCTTAACACGCCCGTCCCGCCATCGACGCCGCAATAGCTCAGCTGGTAGAGCACCTCATTCGTAATGAGGGGGTCGGGGGTTCGAATCCCTCTTGCGGCACCATTTCCTCTTCGAAGATCGTTGTTTCTCCCAGCGGCTTGCGGGCTGGAATGCGCGGTGGATCACACTGCTGATCGGCGAGCCGGGGCTGGGCCCCATATCATGCGTCCAAGCGTCAGCCCCAGCCTGCGCGCGGCCAGTGCGGCCACCACCATCCAGCCGACCGCAAGCCAGACGGTTTGAAGAAGCAGCCCCACGACGTCCCCGAGAACGAGCGCGGCCGTTCCGAGCAGCTTGAGCGTCGCCCGTGTTCTCCCGCCCATGGCGTCGGCCAGACGGCGGGCGCGTCCAAGCTCTCCCGCATTCCGCGCGATACCGAGAACCTGAGCCGTGCCGCGCTGGCCGATCCGCGCTTCCAGCGCGACGACATCCTGCCCCATGCCGGAGATCGTACGAACGGCGCCCGGCCGGAGCACCCGCTGAGCCGCCGACCGCACCGCGGGAAGGTCAAAGGCGCGAGCGCCTGCAACGGCTTGCCTGAGAGCGGCCTTGTCCAGGGCCCCGACCGCCATCCCACCCACCTTCTCGATCAACTCACGCGAAAGAAAGCCTGCTCGACGAGCGCCCTTGAGCAAGCTCAAGCCCCGTGTCACGGGCGCCTTGGCCACGATGCTGGTGCCGCCGCTCGGCACCAAGGCGGCCACCGTCAGACCGGTCAGGGCAAGACCCGCCGTTGAGAGCCCAAGAATGACGGTGTCGTAGGGCTCGCCCTGGATCAGCTTGCCACCCTCTTGCCAGAGGTCGCGCACGTCGCCGATCCCGAGGAGGTCGGCCGAGAGCGACCCCGCCACCCCCATCCATGTGTCGGAGGCGCCGGTCGTGGCACCGTCGAGAAATGCCGCTCCGGGGCTGCCTTCCGGCGGCACGGCCAGAGCCGCGCCCCTGGCACGGCGATCCGCATCGACCGTCGAGCCTTGAGCGGCCGCGAGATCGAGGAAGCTCCGCGCGAGATCGCCATCGCCTCGGCTCACGGCGTCGTCGATCTCGGAAGCGATCCGCTGTTCGGTGGCGACGGAGGCGAGGCGAAGCGTCGAGAGGCGGGCCGGGTCGTCGGCGGCCTGTAGAAGGCCGACGCTCGAGGCGGCCTCCGGCAGGGTCAACGCGCCGCCCACGATCACGGCAGCCAGGAGAACGCCCATCGCTGCGAGACGCAGGGGTGCCGAACCGGCGACGATCATCGGGCGGGTCTCATCGAGCGGACGCTGTCGTTCGACGTCAGGGGCTTGCCGCTCTCCTTGTAGCCGCAGCGATCGAGCAGGGCGATGGTGCCTGGCAGTCGGCGATCACCTGATCGGTGTCGTCGCTGCCACCGCGCGGTCGAGCGTCGGCGCTTCCGGCACGGTCGAGCAGATCCAGAGAGACGTGGTCCGAACGTCGGAACGCTCGCCGGTACCTCTCAGCGGCAGGTGACGTGGACCGTGAAGAGCTTGGCCTGTTCGGCGACGCTGGCGGCGTCGAGCGGGGTCGGGCTCTTGGTGCCGACCGCGGGCGGGATGCCATTGGCGTCGAGGAAGTTGAGGGCGATCATCGTCTTGATCGCGAAGTTGATGTTCTGCGGGATATCGCCCTTGCCCGCCAGCGCGACGTTCAGGGCGTTCAGCTTCGAGTTGATGACGCCCACGACCGCCCCGTACTGATCGAGGAGCGGGCCGCCGCTGTTGCCGGGCTGGATCGGCGTCGAGATCTGCAGCATGCGCGTGTCGTCCCCGACACCCGCCGACGCCGTGATGTTTCCGACGGTGAAGTTGCCCGACGCCGCGAGCAGATGCAGCATCGGAAAGCCGTAGGCGTAGACACTCTCGCCGATCCGCGGACGCAGCGACATCGCCGGCACCACGGGCTTCTCGATGCCCGTGCCGAGCACGGCCAGATCGTTCTGCGCGTCGCTCGCGACCAAGCGCGCGGGTATCGACGGCACCCCGAACTTCGCCACGTAGAATTCTCTGCAATTCTCGATCACGTGGTGGTTGGTCAGGATGTGCCCGACATCGGACACGAAGAAGCCCGTGCCGGACGAGCCGCCGCCCTTCTTCGGCGAGGCCTCGGCCTTGGCGCCCTCCTTGCCGGCGGACGCCTTCGCCTCCACCACGGCCTTCTGGCAATCGTGCATCGCATCGATCGCGTCGGACGAGCCGGACAGGGACAGGCGCGCGATTGATTTCTGCTCGAAGATCACATCGATGGCGCCCGCCCGGGCAATGTCGAGGACGAAGCCCTTCTTGAGGCCGGAGGCGTACAGGCCGCGCTCGTTCGTTCGCTCGACGCCGGTGAACGGGCCCTTCCACCGGCCGCGCCCCGTCATCATCGCGAGACGGTAGACGCGGTCGGGCTCGATCGACTTCCAGCGCGGGTTGGTGAAGGCGAGGAAGTCCTCGTTCTTGTCCCCGTCGAATCCCATCCAGACCGTCGTCTGGTCCTGGTAGGTGGCGGAGGCGAGGCAGCCGTTCAGCGCCTTGCTGACGCCGATCGACCAGCCGGCGACCTTCTCGATCGATTTGTCGATGTTCAGGATCGGGCCCGCCTGCGCGGCGCCCGCGAACAGGAGGCCGAAGGCGGCGGCGAGTGCGCTGCGCATGCGTGCGGGTGCCCGTGAGCGGGGTTGCGGGGGGCGAGGTTCAGTTGCCGCGCACCGGGATCGGCTGGGCTGAGCCCGAGAACGGGTCGGACGCGGTGTTGATGCGCGCCGGGATCACGCTGCCGCTCTGACGCCGCGCCGACGCGGAAGCATAAGTGCCTCGCGCGCGCCTGTTGCGGTAGACGACGACCGTTCTGGGTCGGACCGAATAGTATTGCGGGCGCGGTGCAGCCACCATCGCGCCGAGCGCAAACCCGACGGCGGCGCCGGCAAGTCCGTCCAGAGGCCCGGCCGCCGCGCGCGGCATTGTCCCGATACCGACGAGCAGGACTGCCGCGACGGCGAAGAGAGACTTCGACACGATGCTCATGGTGGCTTTTCCAGATATGGGAAATGCCGAGGAGCCGCAGCATCGCGCGAATTCATTCGCCCGCTTGAAACGGGGTCTGGTCGATTCGCTCGCGGCCGATTCAACCTTGGCGCGGAATCGAGCTTACTTGAAGCGTCAGGCTTGTGAAGCGTCGTGCCACATTTTTTTCGTAATCCGGCCAAGCTCGCCGCGATTAAGGTTGAGCGTGTGTGTTCCGGTGGTTGCAACGCGTGCGGGATCGCGGGCTGCGGGGATCGCCGCAGGCCCTTGCATCGAAACCGCCGCCGGTCGGCGGGGCTTCGTTCGATCGCGAAATGTCTCGCCCGAGCGCTGCGCGCTCACTCCCACTCGATCGTGCCGGGGGGCTTCGAGGTGATGTCGTAGGTTACGCGGTTGATGCCCTTCACCTCGTTGATGATCCGCGTCGCCACGCGGCCGAGGAAGGCCATGTCGAAGGGGTAGAAGTCGGCGGTCATGCCGTCGACCGAGGTGACGGCGCGCAGCGCGCAGACGTGGTCGTAGGTGCGCCCGTCCCCCATCACGCCGACGGTCTTGACGGGGAGGATCACCGCGAAGGCCTGCCAGATCGTGTCGTAGAGACCGGCTTGGCGAATCTCGTCGAGGTAGATCGCGTCGGCCTTGCGCAGGGCCTCCAGCTTCTCGCGGGTGATCACGCCGGGGCAGCGGATCGCGAGGCCGGGGCCGGGGAAGGGATGGCGACCGACGAAACTCTCGGGCAGGCCGAGTTCGCGGCCGAGCAGGCGCACCTCGTCCTTGAACAGTTCGCGCAGCGGCTCGACGAGGCGCATGTTCATGCGCTCGGGCAGGCCGCCGACATTGTGGTGGCTCTTGATCGTCACCGAGGGGCCGCCGGAGAACGACACGCTCTCGATCACGTCGGGGTAGAGCGTGCCCTGCGCCAGGAACGCGGCACCGCCGATCTTCTTCGCCTCGGCCTCGAACACGTCGATGAACAGCCGTCCGATCGTCTTGCGCTTCACCTCTGGGTCGTCGACACCCTCCAGCGCACCGATGAACAGGTCCTGCGCCTCCACGTGGACGAGGGGGATGTTGTAGTGGTCGCGGAACAGGCGCACGACCTCTTCGCCCTCGGCCATCCGCATCAGGCCGTGATCGACGAAGACGCATGTGAGCTGGTCGCCGATCGCCTCGTGGATCAGCACGGCGGCGACCGACGAATCGACGCCGCCGGACAGGCCACAGATCACCTTCTCCTTGCCGACCTGCGCACGAATCTTTGCGATGGCCTCCTCGCGGTAGGTGCCCATGGTCCAGTCGCCGGAGCAGCCGGCGATGTCGCGCACGAAGTTGCGGATCAGCAGCGCGCCGTGGGGGGTGTGGTGCACCTCCGGGTGGAACTGGACTGCGTAATATCTCCGCGCTTCGTCCGCGACGGCGGCGAACGGCGCGTTGCGCGACATCGCGACCGTGGTGAAACCGTCGGGCAGCTTCGTCACCCGATCGCCGTGGCTCATCCACACCGGGTATTTTTCTCCGACGTGCCAGACGCCCTTGAAGAGCGGAGAGTCGGAGAGGATCTCGACCTCGGCGCGGCCGAACTCGGCATGGTGACCGCCCTCGACCTGCCCACCGAGCTGCGCCGCCATGGTCTGCTGACCGTAGCAGATGCCGAAGACCGGCACGCCGGCCTCGAAGATCTTCTGCGGGGCTCGCGGAGAGAGATCGGTCGTGACCGATTCAGGCCCGCCCGACAGGATCACGCCCTTGGGCCGGTGCGCCTCGAAGGCGGCCTCCGCCTTGGTGAAGGGTACGATCTCGCAATAGACCCCCTCCTCGCGCACCCGGCGAGCGATGAGTTGCGTCACCTGTGAGCCGAAATCCACGATCAGGATCTTGTCGTGGTGGGAGGTGTCGACGGCGGGAATGTCGTTGGTCATGCGATCCAAGCCCTTTGCGACCCGGTTAGACGACGCATCCCGGCGGCGCAACGCGTGCGGCGTCGTGTCCCCCGTGCGGTTCGTGCGGCACCCATCCGGTTAATCGGACGTTCACGCCGCCGGGGCGACACCCACCGCCCCTCGAAACGGACAGGAGTCACTTCCGACCATGAGAGCCGCTCTCTTCGGACTTGCCGTCACGCTCGCAGGCCTCGGCGCCGCCGCGCCGGCTTCCGCCCTCCCCCTCGCCGGCGCCGCTCCGGTCTCGGACGGGCTGTTCCAGCAGGCTCGCGTCGTTCGCCGGGAGGTGATCCGCGGGCCCCGCTGCAAGACCGTAATCACCAAGCGCCGCGGTCCTTTCGGCCGCGTGACCGTGGTGCGCAAGCGCCGCTGCTTCTGATCCCATCCGACACGAAGAGGGCGGCCCCGCGGGGCCGCCCTTTTTCATGACTTGAGCAAGCCGTGGCCGCGCATCCACGCCATGAACAAGCCGGGCCAGGCCGAGGCCGGGCTTCCCGGCACGCCGAGGCCGAAACCGTGGCCGCCGCGCTCGAACAGGTGCATCTCCACCGGCACGCCCGCCTGACGGAGCGCCGCGTGCATCAGCAGCGGATGGTCGGTCACCGCGATTCTGTCGTCGGAGGCCTGGACCATGAAGATCGGCGGCGTGCGCGCGTTCACCTGCACCTCCACCGAATAGGCCCGGCGGCGCGCATCCGGCGGATCGTCGCCCACCAGCACCTTGCGGCTGGAGATGGTGCGGTCGTAGGGCGCCCGCATGGTGATGATCGGATAGATCAACCCGGCAAAGCTCGGCCGCGCGCTGAGGCCGTCGGCCTCGTCGAGGTCGTCGTAGAGATCCTGTTCGGCGTCCGTGGCGGTGGTGCCCGCGAGATGACCGCCCGCGGAGAAACCCAGCACGCCGATGCGGTCGGGATCGAGCCCGAACTCTTCCGCCCGCCAGCGCACCAGCCGCATGGCCCGCTGCGCATCCTGGCGCGGGGCGTCGGCGCCGTCGCGCCAGCCCTCCACCGGCAGCCGGTAGATCAGCACGAAGGCGGTGATGCCGGCTTTGGCGAGCCATTGCCCGACGGGCAGGCCCTCGTTGCCGATATCGATCCGCCGATAGCCGCCGCCCGCCGCCACGACCATCGCGGCACCGTTGGGGCGTTCCGGGCGAATCACCAGCAGGCAGGGCCGCACCACGCCGGTGACGACGCCGGTCAGGGTCTCGTCGAAGCGGTATTCGGAGCGAAAGGGCCCGCCCCCGCCCGGCGGCAGCTCGGGCCAGAGATCGATGACTTCGAGGTCCGAGCCCGGCGCCGATTTCGGCAGGGGCTGGACCACGTCGTCGGAGACGCGCACGGGCGGTCGCGCCTGGATGGTGCCTTGGGCGAGCGCCCGCTCGCCGGTGAGCACCGCCGCCGTGCCCGCGAGCAGCGCGCGCCGGTGCAACGTCATGGAAGGTGCCTCGTCATGGTCGGTCCCGTCTCGGCGGCAGCCGCGCGGGATCGTCCGCGCGACGTGCAGTCACGCCATCAACGAGGCAAGCGCCGGGCCGATCCCGGTGCGACGATCACGAAATGCGTGTCATCGTCGCGACATAGAAGCCGTCGGTGCCGGTGAGCGCCGGACTCATCTGCACGCCCCGCCCCGTCCGCCGGACTTTTTCGGAGAGGCCCGGCACGCTCGACAGATCGGTCGCGACCGAGGCGACGGCGCCGCCACTGCGGGCGAGCACGCCATCGACGGCCGCGTCGTTCTCCTCGGGCAGGACCGAGCAGGTGACGTACACGATGGTGCCGCCGGGCCGGACGAGCCGGGCCGCGCGGTCGAGCACCTCGGCCTGCTCGGCGATGCGGTTCGCCAGACTCCCGGGGCGCAGCCGCCACTTGGCGTCGGGGTTGCGGCGCCACGTGCCGGTGCCGGTGCAGGGGGCATCGACCAGCACGCGATCGACCGTGCCGTCGAGATCGACCAGCACGTCGGCCCGCGCCTTACCGGTCCGCGGCGTCCGGACTTCCACCTCGGCGCCCGAGCGGCGCAGGCGTTCGTGGATCGGGGCGAGCCGGCGCGGGTCGGCATCGGTCGCGATGAGCCGGGCGCCGTTGCCGGTGAGGCTCGCCAGCGCCAGCGCCTTCCCGCCGCCGCCCGCGCAGAGATCGACCACGGTCTCGCCGGCCTTCACGCCGGCCAGCAGGCTCGCGAGCTGTGAGCCCTCGTCCTGAATCTCGAAGCCGCCTTCCAGAAAAAGCGGATCGACGTGGAGCGCCGGGCCCCGCCCGTCCTCGCCCATCGGCACGCGCAAGCCGAGCGGCGAGAGCGGCGTCGCTTCGGCACCGAGATCGGCGAGCGCGGCGGTCGCCGCCTCCCGGGTCTGCTTCAGGGCGTTGACGCGGATGTCGAGGGGCGCCCGCCGCCCCAAGGCCTTCAATTCCTCCATCAGGGCGTCGCCGAAGGCCGCCCGGAGCGAGGGCAGCACGAAGGCCGGGGCATCGCCCGCCACCTCCGGCGGGGCCTCGCCAAGGCCGCCTTCCTTCAGCCGGGCGCGCTCGTCCTCAGTCAGCGGCTCGGGGGCGAAGCGGGCGCCGTCGAACAGGCTCGAAATCGTCGGCTCGGCCAAGCCGCGCTGCAGTCGCAGCATGCCGATCGTCACGGCGCGCCCAGTCTCGGCCCCCATCACGAAGGCGGCGGAGGCGCGCCGCCGCAACCCGTCATATACGAGGCTGGCGATCGCCGCCCGGTCGCCCGAGCCGGCGAAGCGGTGGGCGAGGCCCCAATCCTTCAGCGCATCCGCGGCCGGGCGGCGGCGCGCGAGGATGTCGTCCAGAATTTCGATGGCGGCGGAGATGCGGGCGGAGGGGGTCAGGATCGGCTCCGAAACATTGCGTTTAACATGCCACCGTACGGCCACGCTTCGACCCGAAGGCCGTCACGATACGGCCGAGCTTCCGGCGGGTTGGCCCCTCAGAACGGCAGGATGGCGCCGTCCGTCAAGCAGAGCCTGTCGGGACGCCCCTGGAGACAACGCCGATGCCGACCCTGAAACTGCTCGTGGGCGCCGCCCTGCTCGCCGTCACCACCGCCGCCTGCGCGACGGCGCCGGCCGCGCCGGCCTACGATCCGGCCCCGCCCCCGGCGCGGCGCCCCGATGCCAAGACCCAGCTCGAATACGGCAACCCGCCGCCGCCCCCGCCGGGCCGCTACTGAAGCGGCTCAGGCCGCCTCGCGCGCCCTGCGGCTCTCGTAGGCCTTCAGCCCGGTGAGGACGCGGGCGAGGATCGGCGTCTCGATGCCGGCCTTCCGCCCGCGTTCGATCAGGTCGCCGACGATGTGGTCGGCCTCGATGCGCGCACCACCCTCGATGTCGCGCAGCATCGAGGCGGTCATCGGCGAGCGTTCCGCCGTCAGGATCTTGCGCGCCCCCGCCAGCACTTTTTCACGCGATCCATACCCGTTGGCCGTGGCCACCGCCTGGCACTCGTCGAGCAGCCCTTCGATGAAGGCCGGCCCACCGGGTGCTGCGACGACGTCGCCGATGCTCGCGCGCATCAGCGTGGTCGCGCCGGCCAGCGTCGCCAGAAACACCCACTTCTCCCACATCTCCAGCACCACCTTGTCGCTGGACCGGGCCTGGAAGCGCACGCCCTCCATCTGCGCCTCGATGGCCGCGATGCGCTCAGAGCGCGCGCCGTCGCGCTCGCCGTAGGTGAAGCTGTGCAACTCGCTCATCTGGCGGATCTCGCCGGCCTTCGTCAGCGTCGCCACGATCGAGCAGGTGCCGCCGAGCACCCGCTCCGTCCCGAAGGCGGCGTCGAGCACGTCGAGATGGCGCATCCCGTTGAGGATCGGCAGCACCGCCGTCCGCGGCCCGACGGCAGGACGCAGGTCGGCCACCGCTCCGTCGAGGTCGTAGGCCTTGGCCGAGAGGATCACGAGATCGAACGGCTCGCTCAGCGTGTCCGCCGTGACGGTCTTCGGGGCGGCGATGTGCACGTCGCCGACCGGGCTCTTCACCCGCAGACCCTCGGCGGCGAGTTTTTCGGCGCGCGCCGGACGCACCAGGAACGTCACGTCGCGCCCGATCTCGGCGAGCCGCGCCCCGAAATAGCCGCCGGTCGCCCCGGCCCCGACCACGAGTATCCGCATGGTTCCTCCCCGCCCTTCGCCCCGCCGCCCGCGGGTTCATGCGGCATCTGCGCGCCGGGACGGGTCCGGCGCAAGGGTGCGAGGGTGCGCAAGGGCGCGGCCCCCCGGATTTCCGCATCCGACGTCGGAAAGACCGCAACACGGCCGTTGCCCCCGAGGCCTGAGCCGATTATAGAGCCGCAGGCCCAGCGCCAGCGCCCTTCGTCTATCGGTTAGGACGTCAGCCTTTCACGCTGAAAAGGCGGGTTCGATTCCCGCAGGGCGCGCCAGTCCCATCAATCACCTTGCATTGATCGGCTGGCGCGACACGAACTTCGTTGTCGAACGCGTGTCTGTGGCTTCTCAAGATGTGTGCACACGGGCCACCTGCCCGAGCGAGACGGCCTTCAGGCCACCGCCTTTACCCTGAGCACGAGACGGTGGCGTTCCGCGACATCGAGCGGGCTGCCAGCCATCGAACCCTGGCACGCCTCCCCTTATGGTTCCGTTCAGTTTCGTGCCTCGACGACGCGGCGCGTCCGGCGCTCCGCCTTGCGCGTCGCCGTCTCCCGTAGGTGATGCTCGATCGCGTCGTTGGCGCGCCCCCGCATCTGCCGGATCGCCTCGACGTCGTCGAAGGTCTCGGGAAAGCGCCGGGCGAGCCAGAGATAGGCGCTGGCGAGCTTCACCGTACGCTCCTGATAATCGAGTTCGCCCGCCATGTTGGCGCGCAGGGCCGGGACGCTCGCGCCGAGGGCGCGGGCCTGGCTCCAGCGCTCCAGCATCCCCATGGCGATCTCGTCGCGCCGGTTGATCGGGCAGACCGAGAACACGAACTTCTCCTCGATCGGCAGGCGGGCGCGGTCGATCGTGCGCGCGACGTCCAGAATTTCCTCCAGGGCCGAGGGCTGGAACGGCGAGCCGGCGTAGAAGGTGGCGCGGGCGAAATGCGTCATCACCTCGGTGAGGCTGTTCGTGCGCATCTCCTCCGCCACGGAGCGGATCGCGGTCAGGTCGGGGCGCACGAAGAAGCGGGTGTCGGCCGCCGGCGCCGTCGGCGCGCCCGACAGCGCGAGGCGGATCGGTTCGAGCGCGGTCGGCTCGGTCGCCGCGACGTAGCCGACCTCCTGATGCCCGTAGCGCCCGGCCCGGCCGGCGATCTGGCGGATTTCTGAATTCGTGAGCGCCCGCTCCCTGGTGCCGTCCCACTTGCGCACCGCCGAGAACACGATCCGTTTCAGCGGCCCGAGATTGAGACCCATTCCGACCGCATCGGTGGTGACGAGGACGTTGGCCTCGCCCGAGCGGAACCGCGCGGCCTCGGCACGGCGGACCTCGGGCGAGAGCGCGCCGTAGATCGTCGCGACCCGGTGCCCGCGGGTGACCAGGATCTCGCGGTTCTCGTGCACGGCGCGGCGGGAGAAGGCGACCACGGCGTCGCCCGGCTCCACCGTCTCCAGCGGTACCGCCTCGTCCTGCAGCAACAGCGGCGACTTGCGCTCGAAGGCGATCACCTCCAGCGACTCGTCGGCCGCTTCCGCCGCGCGGCGCACATAGGCGAGAGCGTCGTCCGAGCCGCAGACGATGACGGTCCGGGCCGGCACACCGAACAGGGCGTTCGTCCAGGCCCAGCCCCGGTCCGGGTCCGCGAGCATCTGAATCTCGTCGATCACGGCGACGTCGATCGGTCGGGTCAGGTCGGCGGTCTCGATGGTGCGGGCCGTGTGGGTCGGGTCGATCTCGCCCAAAACTTCCTCGCCGGTGACCATGCCGGCCCGCAGCCCGCGCTCGCGCAGGGCCTCGTAGTTCTCCAGGGCCAGCAGCCGCAGCGGCGCGAGGTAGGCGCCGGTTGGCGCATCCGTCAGCGCCTGGAGCGCCGCATAGGTCTTGCCCGAATTGGTCGGCCCCATGTGGAACAGGATGCGCCGGTTCAGGCGCCGCGCCGCGCCGAACTTCTCGATGTAGGCCCCGAACCCGACCTGATCGCGCAGGCGCCGCAGGCGCGAGCCCTCGCGCGCGACCGCCTTGGCCCGCTGGCGTACCGGCGTCAGGGCGTCCGCAAGCGAGCGGGCGAGCCGGGGACCGAAGCGGAAGGCGCGGGAGCGCAGCGAGCGGTCCATGTGTTCGAGATAGGCGGCTGCGTCGGCGCCGACCTCGCGCAGGTCGGCGAGGATCTGGCCCCTCAGCCGGTCGATGGGCTTGCGCAGAGCGCCGACGATCTCGGCCTCGGCCCCCGTCAGGGCGGCCCGAAGGGCGTCGAGGCGGTGGGTCGGATCGTTGCGCGCGGCGATCTCCGCCAGGATTTCGGCCGCCTCGCCTTCCGGCGCCGCCTCCACCCGCAGATCCATCCGGCCGGCGTCCAACAGCGGGATCGCGACGCGGATGGTCCAACCGACCCCGCCGTCCTTCGCGACCGAGGCCCTCAGGGCGGGAATGGCGCGCTTGAGCGCGGGGATGCCAGTCTCGACGAAGGCGCGCGCCGCCGCCCTCTCGCGCAAGGCGCCGGCGACGCGCTCGTCCTCGACCTCCGCCCCGAATTCCGGCAGTTCGAGATGGGTCCGCAGCGCTTCGAGATCGACGCTGCGAGCGGGCAGGCCGAGCCTCGCGACGGACTCGGCCAGGCTCTCGATCGTGGGGCGCAGGCGCTTGCGGGCCATGAAGGCGGGTCTCGGCTGAAACGGAAGGCGGGACGATCGGCCCGGGTCAGGCGAGCAACGGGTACGACCGGCTCAGGGTTCGGCGCATGGCCTCCACTCTGGCTCCTACAGCAGCGCTCGTCGATGTCGGTGGCGTTGTGATCCGCCACCGGCTCGTGCTCGTTGCCCTCGGCGAAGATCACGACATCGCCCGGTCCGACATACGGCGCTGGCCCCGGGGCAGCTGGCCGAGAGCGCGTTCAAGAACCTCGACGCGGGTGGTGCGGATGCCGACGACCGCCTCCTCTACAAGCAGACGACCGGCGAGCTACTCTACGACGCGGACGGCTCGGGCCGCAGGGCCGCGGTGACGTTCGCGGTTCTCGACACCAAGGCGGCGCTGAGCGCGGGCGACTTCCTCGTGGTGTGAGGCTCTGTCAGGGGCGGTCCTCTCGGATCGCCCCTCAATGCCGTGCCTTCGGCGATTCGTCCGATTTTTCAGCTCGATGACGAACGAATTGCGAAGGCGTCATGTCTCGGCCCGCAGGCTCTTGATGAAGCGTCGGGCGATCTCACGCACCGCCTCGTCGTCGCGCGCCGTGCCCTCCGATCGGTCCCAGAGATGGTCGAGGCTGGCGTCGAGTTCGTCCAGCATCTCGGGATGGCGGCCGGCGAGATGGCGCAGGGCGCCGAACAGGATGTGCTCCACCGCCATCTCGCGGCGGCGGGCGTCGATCACCTCGGCGGTGTCGGAGGGGGTTTGGGTCGGGTCTGATGCGCTCATGCGCGATCAACCGGTGGGTTTCGCTCGGGTTCGCGGGCTCCGATGCCGCAGCCGGGCGGCCTCACCTGGGCACCGTTTCCCCGGTGTCGTCGAGGTAGACGCAGCCGCGCTGGCCGAGTCGGGATTCCAGTACGCCGACCATGCCACGCGCGCTCGTCTCGACATCGAGGGTGGCGCGTCGTCCGCCGAGATCGGTGCCTCGCGTAAATTAATGTTAAGCATAACCCGCCGATAACCATCCCGTTGCCGCGCCGGATTCGGACGCGGTGCGGGGGGCGGCCGGCGGCTGTGGCATCGAAGCGTCCGATATCGGTTCGATCCGCCGCGTGGCTGTGCCTGATGCCGGTGCTCAGCGGTCCCGCTGCGGCGCAGAGCCTGGAGGAGGCCTCGGCTTCCGCGCTGGAGCAGAGCTTCGTCCTGCGGGCCGACAAGGCGCGGCAGGATGCGACCGACGCGCGGCTGCGGGGCGCGATCGACGCGTTCATGCCCAAGGTCGGCGTCGTCATCGACCGGCCGCTGGACAGCCGCTACACCTATTCGCCGCAGATCGAACCGATCCAGGTCGGCCTCGACGCGACGCCGCGGCGCGCGCCCGACCAGTTCGGCCTCACCGCCGAGCTGCCGCTGTTCGATGGGTTCCAGCGCTGGAACAACCTGAAATCCGCCCGCACGCTCAGCGAGGCCGGGCGTTTCATCACCTTGAGCCAGCGCCAGCAGGTGCTGCTCGACACCGCAGTCGCCTACATCGCGGTCCTGCGCGATAGCCGCATCCTCGCGGCGCGCGAGGCGCAGGTCGCAGCGATCCGGCGCATCAACGAAGCGACGACGCGCCAATTCGAGTTCAACGACGCGACCCGCACCGACGTGGCCCTGACCCTCTCACGGGTACAGGAGGCGGAGGCCGTCCGCGAGCGCGCCCGGATCGAGCTCGCCGCCGCGCGGCTGGAGCTGAAGCGGCTGACCCGGATCGAGCCCGAGCGGATGGTGCCGCCGCGCCTGCCCGATCAATTGCCCCGCAGCGAGGACGCCTATGCCGACCTCGTGCTGGCCAGCAATCCGGCACTCGCCGCCGCCCGGCTCGACGCGCAATCGGCGCAGGAGCAGGCGCAGGCGAGCGTCGGCGCGCTGCTGCCGCGGGTCGACCTCCAGTTCGGCCATACGGCGCAGTCGCGCTACAGCCCAGCGCTCGACCGGCTCGCCGACACCACCACCCGCGTCGTCGCCCGGATGCCGCTCTACGAGCCCGGCGCCTTCCCGAAGCTCGCCGAGGCTTCGGCGGTGGCCCGCCAGCGTGGCTACGAGGTGCAGGACGAGGAGCTGACCCGCGTCACCGCCGCCCGCACGGCCTACGCCAAGCGCGCGGGCATCGGCGCGCAGCTCGCCCGGCTGACCGAGCGGGTCGGCTACCTGCGGGCGACCATGCGGGGCTTCGCCATCGAGCGCGGCGCGGGTTTTCGGACTGTCCTCGACGAATTGAACATCCGGGCCGAACTCGCCGATGCGGAGGTCGCCGCGGCGGCGGTGACGACCGAGCGCGACGTGTTGAGCCTGCAACTCGCGGCCGCGGTCGGACAGCTCGACGTCGGCACGAGCGTGCCGGCTTCCCGCCGGTTCGATCCGATTCCGGTGCCGGAGCGCCCTGCCCCGCTGGCTCTGCGCGGCAGCGGCAGCGCCCCTGTCATGACCGATGTCGGCCCGGTCCCGCGGGAGGCCGCAGTGCCGGCGCTGCGCGGCTCGCGGACCGAGCCGGCCCGGCGCGCGGCGCTGCCGGTCGTGCCCCGCGCCGGCGGGATCAACCCCGGAGCGCTGCGCGTGTCGCGGGCGGAGCCGTGACCTCGACGAGGCGGCGGTCCTCGATGCGCAGCACCCGATCGACCTGATCGAGCAGCCGCTCGCTGTGGGTGACGAACACCTTGGCGGCGCGCACCGAGCGCAGGCTCTCCACCAGGGCGGCCTCGGTGGTAGGATCGAGGTTGGCGGTCACCTCGTCGAGCAGCAGCAGGCGCGGGCGGCGGCACAGCGCGCGGGCGAGGACCAGACGGCGGCGCTGGCCGGTCGAGAGCAGGCCGTTCTCCTCCGAGATCTGCGTGGCGAAACCCTGGGGCAGCCGCTCGATCTCGTCGGCCAGCCCGACGCGGACCAGAGCCGCCTCCATCTCGGCCCGCGACACCGAGGGGTCGAACAGCGAGAGGTTGTCGGCGACCGTGCCGGAAAAAAGCCCGTCATCGGCGAAGACCACGCCGAGATTGTCCCGGAAGGCGCGACGGCCGAACTGGTCGAGCGGCAGGCCGTCCACCACGACGCGGCCGTGGGCCGGCTCATGCAGGCTCGCCAGGATTTTCATCAGCGAAGACTTGCCCGAGCCGGAGGTGCCGATGATCGCGATGGTCTCGGCCCGCTCGATGTCGATGGTGAGGCTGGCGCCCGTCAGGATCGGCTCGTCGCCGCGGCCGAACTGCACCGTCACGTCCTCCAGCCGCACCTCCTTGCGGAGCTGGCGCTGGAACTTCGAATCCTCGACGCCCGGCTCCGGGTCCTGGCCGACCACGTCGTCGAGGCGCTGGAGATGCACCTTGAGCGCCGAAAGCTGCATCAGGCTGTGGGTCAGCAGGTTGACCCGCTCGAAGAAGTCGGTGCGGAGCGCGAAGAAGGCGTAGAGCGTGCCGATCGTCAGCGCGTTCGAGAGCACGCCGGTGATGCCCATGTAGAGGGTCGTTACGGTGCTGAAGGCGATGACGACGTGCATCATCAGCTCGGCGTCGAGGCCGGCCTTGCGGGCGCGGAAATCGAGGTTGGCGAAGCGGGTGAAGCTCTCGAACCAGCGCAGCGCGAACAGTTCCGTGCCGTTGTGGGCCTTGAGGCTGTCGACCCGGCGTAGGCCGTCGAGCAGGCGCCCGCGCTCCTCCGAGCGCGCTTCGAGAGAGCCGGCGGTGGCCTGATTCAGCTTCGGGAAGGTGAGGAAGCGCATCGCCAAGATGGCGGCGAGGGTCAGCAGCGTCGCGAAGGCCATCGGCGGCGCGTAGTAGAACATCATCCCGACGAGCAGGACCGAGGTCAGGCTGTCGGCGAACGCCGTGACGAGGCCGCCGACGAGGTAGGTCTTGACGTGGTCGATCGAGTCGACGCGGGCGACGAAGTCGCCGGGATGGCGTAGCTCGAAATAGGTGAGCGGCAGGCGGAAGGCGTGGCCGACGACGTTGCGGGTGAATTGCAACTCGAGCAGCGTCGAAGCCCGCAGGGTCACGAAATCGCGCAGCCAGCGCCCGAGCGCCTCGAACACCATCATCAGCGCGAGCCCCGCGGCGAGCACCTGCAACAGGTCGAGATCGACCTGCGGAATCACGACGTCGAGGGCGACCTGCAGCAGCACCGGGGTGGCGAGGCCGAGGAGCGCGATGGCCGCGGAGACGAGCGCGATCTGCCAAAGCGTGCTGCCGAGCCCGCGGGTGGCGCGCACCAGCTCGATCAGGGTCAGCTTGCGCTCGGACTTGAACTGCTTGATGTCCATCCGGGGCGCGAATTCCAGCACGATGCCGGAGAACATCCGCTCCATGTCGGCCTGATCGTAGAGCCGCAGGCCGAATTCGGGATCGTGGACGCGGTAGCGCCCGCCCTTGATCGATTCGAGCACCACGAAGTGGTTGCCGTTCCAGTGCAGGATCGCGGGCAGCGCGACGTTGGCGAGTTCCGTGACGTTCGAGAGCGCGTAGCCGCCGGCGTCCAGCCCCAAGCCGTCGGCGAGTTCGACGATGTCGCCCAGCGTCATGCCGGTGCGCGAGAGTGGGAACAGGGCGCGCAGGTAGCTGAGGTCGATGTCGTGGCGGTGATAGTTCGCCACCATGGCGAGGCAGGTCAGCCCGCACTCGTTGGTCTCGCTCTGCACCAGGGTGCGGACCCGCCGCCGCCCGGTAAGGATGCCTTTCAGCCAGTCGTTCATGGGTGGCTGCTCGCAATCAGGATCGGGATGGTGCGGCGGGTGTTCATCAACCTCTTCCCCGCATCGCCTGGATCGGGTCGAGCATCCAGTCGATCAGCCTTCGCTTCTCGACCACGATGTCGGCCGAGAGCGTCGAGCCGACGCGGATCGGCTCGTCCACGCCGTAGGCCCGGACCGTGCGGGCGTTGGGGCGCACCTCGACGCGGTAGCTCGACTGGCGGCTCAGGCTCTCGGGGCTGATCGACACGTCGCCCGCCGCGGCCACCGCGACGGTGGGCGAGCGCAGCGGCGTGTCCGAGATCACCGTGATGGTGCCGTGGGCGATGCCGAAGGTCTTGAACGGGAAGGCGTCGTATTTCAGCACCACGTCCTGCCCGACCTTGGCGAGACCAATGGCGCGGGCCGGCACTTCGAGCACAATCAGCGGCTCGGCCCCGGCCTCGCCGACGATCGCCACCACCTGATCGCCCGAGACCGAGGCGCCCGGCTCGACGAACAGGCCGGCGATCTGACCGTCGGCCGGCGCGACGATGTCGAGGCGCGACTGGGCATTGACGCCGGTCAACTGCGCCTCGACGGCGCTGAGATCGTTCTCGGCCGAGGCGAGCTGCGCCGCCTTCTCGGTGACGTTGGTGCGCTGCGCCCGCAGGCGCTCGGCGGTCTCCTGCTTCAGCTCGGCCCGGCGGGCGCGCAGCTCGCTGAGCTGGCGGGCGTAGTCAAGGGCGATGCGCTGCTGGCTGTTGAGCGATTCGCGGGTGGCGTAGCCCTGGTCGAGATACTTCTGGATGCGCCGGACCATGTCCTCCTGCTGGCGCAGGCCCTCACGCAGAACCTTCTCCTGCTCGTCGAAGGAGCGGACCACGCCCGCGACGTTCGCCTCGGTGTCGCGCTCGTCGTCGCGGGTCGAGTCGAGATAGGCCGAGAGCCGCGCCTGCTCGCGCTTCAGGTTGGCCTGCCGCTCGCGCAGGCTGCGCTGATTGGCCGAGACGGTGGAGACGCCGCCGGTGGTCTGCTCGCGCAGCTGAATCTGCATGATGCGCTGGCCCTGGCGGACCCGATCGCCCTGGCGCACGTCGATGGTCTGGACGATGCCGGGTGCCTGCGCGTCGAGACGGGTGAGGCCGGACGAGGCCGAGACGTAGCCGCGCACCGATTCGGTGCGGGCGAAGCGGCCGAGGAACAGGGCCGCCACCACGGAGACGATGATCGCCCCGAAGAACCACGTCATCCACACCGCGCCGCGGTCCTGGCGCAGGTGGATCGTGGCGCCGGGGCGCCGCTTCTGGAACGCGGCGGTCGGGCTCGCGGGCTGAGCCTCTTGCAAGTCGGTATCTTGCGTGTCGGTGTCGGGGTCGCTCATGGGATCGATTCGGGCATCGCTCGTCGGCACGGGGCGTGCCGACCCAGGCTCACGCCGCGTCCCGGACGGGGTCCGGCACGGCCGATGAGGCGGCGCCGGGCAGGATGTCGGAAGGGGGTAAATAATCGGACAGCATCGGCCACAGATGCCACTGCTCCGGGCGCCGCCGCAGGGCATCCTCGATGTGGCGGCGCATCAGCCCGGCGGCGCGAGCGCGCTCCTCGGCCGTGTCGGCGTAGACCTCGAACGGCGTGCCGATGCGGACCGTGTCGCCCCCCGGCTCCATCTCGGTCACCCAGGGCACGACCACGGCGTCGGTGAGCCGCGCCAGCGTGTCGGTGCCGAAGGCGAATCGCGTCGGCATCCCGAAGATCGGCATGGCTGCCGGCGCGCCGTAGCTCGGGTCGAGGTCGCAGAACACGACGATCACCGCGCCCTTTCGGGCGAATCGCACCGCTGAGAGGAAATCCTTGCGGTTGCCGACCTGGAGGAAGCGCATCTCGACGCCGACCTCGCGGATGCGCTCGATCACCGCGGTTTCCATCGGCATGTCGTCGCGCTGGCGCAGGACGAGCATCGGACGACCAGGAAAGTAGCTCAGCATGGTGTGGGCGAGGCCGGCGACGTAGGCGCCCATATGCAGCGGCGCGAGGATGACCGGGCGCCCGGTCTCGGCGAGGCGCGTCAGAGTCTCGGGTTCCTCGACGCGGATGTGGCGCAGGTCGCGCTGGCTCGCCCGGATGTCGCGCAGCAGCAAAGCGGCCCACTCGGTCTCGGTCATGCGGTCGTGCAGCGCGGCGGCGCGCTCCAGGCGCAGGGCCTCGGCGCGGGGCATCCGCAGGATCCGCATGAACAGCGCGGCGTGGCCGGTCCCGGTGTCGCGGCCCCGGAGCCGTTCGACGGCGTCGGTCCAGTGATGAACCAGCAGGACCGCGCGGCGGCGCAGCGGCAGGGGCAGGCGCACGAGGCTGCGGCCCGCCATGCCCAGTCCGAACGCGTCCCCCGCCATGCCGGCCTCCCTCGCCCGATCGGTCTCCCCGCCCACGATGTGACGGATGGGATGCGAAGGAGGACTTAAGGCGCGAATCGAAAAGTCGCGCGGATCCGGCCGATGCGAGCCCAGAACAGCAAAAAGCCCGCCGGCGGCAGCCGGGCGGGCCTCTCGGAGCGTCGTCGCGGCCGACCGTTCTGGGTCGGCGCGGCGCGGCTCTCAGTGCATCAGCACTTCGAGGACTTCTTGCTGCTGCACGGGCTGTGGCAGCTGTTCTTCGGGGTGTAGCAGGAGGTGCCGCCGGAAACGGTCTTGAGGGACTTGGTGTCGAGCTTCTTCATGGTCGTCATCCTTGGTCGAGAGGAAGGGAGCGTGCAGAGAGCCGATCACGGCTCTCGCGCGATCAGCACTTGGAGGACTTCTTGCTGCTGCACGGGCTGTTGCAGCCGGTCTTCACGGTGAAGCAGAAGGTGCCGCCGGAAATCGTCTTGAGGGCCTTGGTGTCGAGCTTCTTCATGATCGTCATCCTGGTTCGAGAGGAAATTTTGAAACCGAGAACATCGCCGAGAGCCGGCAGTGGCCCTCAAGGCGAAGTTCTCAGAGCATCAGCACTTGGAAGACTTCTTGCTGCTGCACGGGCTGTTGCAGCTGGTCTTGACCGTGAAGCAGAAGGTGCCGCCGGAAACCGTCTTGAGGGTCTTGGTGTCGAGCTTCTTCATGGCTGTCGTCCGTTGTTGTGAGCCGGCCGGTCGCCGTCTCGCCCCCAATCTGTCTCGTTTTTCGACCGCGCTGTCTACGGGTGATTAGGAGGTTCGTAACGGTATTAACTACTGAAGTCCAATAAAAGTTAATGTCGATCCTGTCATTCAGTGCAACAATTCTGGCATTATTTGCTCGTTGTCAGATATTTTTGTGCTATTTTCAGTCGATCGGCTTGTCGCGGAAGTGCGGCCTGTCCTGGTTCGGGTCGAAGCTTCCCGATCTAGGACGTTTTTGCTTTCCTCCGCCGATCTGTGGAAAATTCGTATCGTCGTCCGGCGCGAACACGGGACGGCGCCCTGCCCGGCCGCACTCGGCCTGAAATCTGCCGACGCATCGGCCCGCGTTGCGGTGTCGGCGGGCTTGCGCGTAAGACCACGGCGATGACCGACCATCCGACCCTTAAAGGCCAGCCGCCGATCTCCGGCGCCCCGGCCAGCCCCCTTTCCGGCTCCTTGGCCCGCCCGCTCCTCGTGCTGGCTTCGGCCTCACCGAGGCGGCTGGCCTTGCTCCAGCAGGTCGGGATCGAGCCGGACGCGCTCCTGCCCGCCGACATCGACGAGACACCGCGCAAGTCGGAATCGCCCCGCGAACTCGCCCGGCGCCTTGCCCGCGAGAAGCTGGAAGCGGCCCAGGCCGCGGCCCGGCGGCGGGAGGACCTGCGCAGCGCCTACCTCGTCTCCGCCGACACGGTGGTGGCGGTGGGCCGGCGCGTGCTACCGAAGGCCGAGACGCTGGACGAGGCCGCCGATTGCCTGCGCCTGCTCTCGGGCCGGGCGCACCGGGTCTATACCGGCGTCTGCGTGCTCTCGGCCAAGGACCGCCTGCGCGAGCGCATGGTCGAGACGCGGGTGCGCTTCAAGCGCCTCTCCAACCGCGAGATCGAGGGCTACCTCTCCTCGGGCGAGTGGCGCGGCAAGGCCGGCGGCTACGCCATCCAGGGATTGGCTGGCGCCTTCGCGGTGAAGCTCGTCGGTTCCTACAGCGCCGTCGTCGGCTTGCCGCTGAACGAGACCCTGAGCCTGCTCGAAGGCGAAGGCTTTCCGGTGCGAGGCGCCTGGGGGGCGGCGGCGTGAGCGCGGCCCCCGCGAAGAAGGCGCCGCCCTGCCCGATCTGCGGCCGCCCGGCGACGCCCGAGGCCAAGCCGTTCTGCTCGCCCCGCTGCGCCGACATCGACCTCGGCCGCTGGCTCGGCGAGCGCTACGTCATCCCCGGCCCGCCCGACGAAAATACCCCTCCCCCGCGGCCGGAGAGCGACGACGACCGCTCCCGCTGAGGCCATCGCAGGAACGTCAAAAAACCCGCGGCGCCGATGCAAAACCAGGCTGGACAGGATCGGGAGCCTTCCTTATACCCCCGCTCGTCGCAGCGCACAGCGCAGCGGCTGATGCCCAGGTAGCTCAGTTGGTAGAGCATGCGACTGAAAATCGCAGTGTCGGCGGTTCGACTCCGTCCCTGGGCACCATAAGCTTTTCAGAGCTCAATACTTACAAGCACTTAGTCCCCTCAAAAGTCCCACTTCATCCTACCGCTGCTTTCGGTGGGGCACTCTCCTCTCCCGATCCAGCCAGATTAATCAGGTGCATGGCGTTCCCAACGAGCACCTTTTGGCGCGCTTTTCGGGTGTAGAGCGCCGCCTGTTTCGGGTTGGTCCAGCCGTAGATTGCCATGAGCTGGCTCTCCGTCGCGCCGTTCTCGGCTGCGAGCGACGCGCCTGCCTTGCGCAGACCGTGGGCGGTGCAGTGAGGCAAGCCGGCTTCGGTACAGCGCTTGCGGAACCAATTGCCGAAGCCGTTCGCCGTGAATGGCTTCCCCCACTCGGTTTCCAGGAAGGTCAGACCGATCGTTTCGGTCGCCGGCACAGGTAAGGCGTCGATCGACCGCTGCAGGATCGGCAGCACCGGCAGCTCCAAGGTGACCGGCGCGCGGTTGCGGTTCTTGTGCTGGGTGTAGCGCAGCCACCCCTTGCGGACGTGCTGTCGGCCCAGGGCCACCACGTCGGCGCGGCGGCAGCCTACGAAGAGCAGAAGTGCCAGGGCGAGATAGACTTTCGAGCCGGGCGGATGGCGGGCGACATACTGCGCCACCTCCTCGACGCTCCAGGTATGAAACCCGTCCGTCTTGCCACGCAGGTACGGTACATCCCGAGCCGGGTTGGCGTCGGTGAGCTGCGCCTCGACCCCGTAAGCGAACACCTGACGCACCGCCTTCAGCCTGCCGTTGGCCGCCTCGCGCTTGTCGGCGCGGCGATCGCTCAGGACGCGGATGGCCTTGGCGCTCATCCGGGAGAGTGGAAGATCAGCGAAGACCTTAGACGAGTCCGGAGCGATCGGCTCTGCGAACGTCGCCTCCAGGAGGGCTCGGCGGACCTTCTTCGTGCGCGGATCCAGCCCTCCGTGAACTCAGGGGCAGCGAAGTAGCGCTCGCAGAGCCAGCGCCACGTGCCCGGCTGCGCCGGAGGACGTGCTGCGGGCGTCGTCGGCAGGCTAGATATGGGATCCAGGACGATGCTCCATGGTGTTGTGCCGCATCGTTTTTTCCGAAAGCCGGAAACCACCTTTCGGGACGGTGCTTTAGCCGTGCATTCTTGCGGCGAACCGGTTTCCACCTCGTCGGGATGCGCTCTACCGACCCTGCGCGAATTCCTGCATCGCCCGGATCAGGCGCTCGAGATGGCCCGGATCCGGGCAAGGTGTGGCGCGCTCCGCGATGGTCACGATCAGCCCGTCGATGAAGACCGAGCTGCCGATATAGGCCAGCGCCCATCCGGAGAAACGGCGGCGTTCCGTGGTTGCCTCGAGGGCGACGTCGATTCCCGTGTGTCGGTCGTCGCGGCGGATGCTGTCCATCAACGTAGCGATGCCGGCCGGCGGCCCTTCGAAGAACTGCGCGAACCGTGTCCGGGAGGCGATAAGGGCGCCACTGACGCCGAGGCTGGCGTTCCTGACGCGGGACACGGCGACGATGTCGCCGATCTCGGCCTCGGTGCACATCCGGCGGCTGACATAGAGCAACGAACCGTCCATGGCGTCCTCCCCGGCGCAGCCACGGCCGCCGTTGCGATGTCGGCGCTCATGGCCGCAACGAGCGGAAATAGGCCGAGAGATCCGCGGCCGCTGTCGGGTCGAGCCGGATATCGGGCATGGCCGGATGACGCCGCTCGACGCCCTCGACCAGTACGTCGGCGAGGTCGTCGATGGGAAAGGTCCGGGCGAGACCCCGGAACGGCGGTGCCGCATGCAACGGGCTCGCCCCACGGAGACCGAGGGCATGGCAACGCGCGCAGTGAGCCTGGGCAAAGGCATGGCCGCGTGGCGCCGACGCCTCACCGGCCGCCATGGCGGGACGGCACGCTGCCGGGAGTAGGGCGAGGACGAATGTGGTCGTACGCATCGGCCTTGACCCGCGAGGAACGCCGGAGCCCGCCGCACCGGCCTGTCTGCATCGTGCTCCACCGCCGCCGGACGCACCTTGATCCACCGCAACGGAGACCGGATCGCCCGTTACGGAACAGGCGGCCCCTCCTGCGCCGCCGGACGGGGCGCGCCGCCGAGCGCCCGCATCGCGTTCAGCACGACGGCGACATCGATGGCCTCTTGGAGCAATGCGCCCTGGAGCGGGGTGAGATGGCCGAGCGCCGCCGCGACCATGCCGGCGAGCGACAGCCCGAGCCCGGCCAGCACGCTTTGCAGCGCGATGGCGCGGACCCGCCGGGCGATGCGCATGGCCTGCGGCAGCGGATCGAGCGTATCGACGAGCAGGACGATGTCCGCGGCCTCCGCCGCCGCCGCCGCGCCCCGCGCCCCGAGCGCCACGCCGAGATCGGCGGCGGCGAGGGCGGGCGCGTCGTTGATCCCGTCGCCGACCATCATCACCGGGCCGTGGCGGCGCTCGCGGGCCACGATCGCGGTCTTGCCGGACGGGTCGAGGTCGGCCGTCAGATCGTCGATGGGAAGGCCGGCGACGAGAGCCTCCGCGACGGCGCGCCGGTCGCCGGTGGCGAGCACCACCCGCTCGATGCCGCAGGCGCGCAACGCCGCGAGCGTTCGGCCCCCGTCGGTCCGCAGCGGGTCGGCGAAGTCCAGGATTGCCGCGGGCCGACCATCGACGGCGATCAGCACCGTCGCGACGGCCGCCCCCTCCGGCCCGGCTTCAGAGGGAGGGAAAGTGAGGCCGTGTCGGTGCATCAGGCGCGGGCCGCCGACCCGGACCTGGCGGCCCTCGACCCAGCCGACGAGGCCCTCACCGGCCTCCTCGACCGCGTCCGACGGCTGGGCGAGCGTCAGGCCGCGCGCGCGCGCCAGCGCCACCAGGGCTCGCGCGATCGGATGGCCCGAGGCCTGATCGAGGGAGGCGGCGAGCCGCATCACCTCGGTCTCGGCGAAGGGGGGAACGGTGCGGACTCGGCTCAGGCACGCCCGTCCGTGGGTGAGCGTCCCGGTCTTGTCGATCACGAGGACGCGCATGCGGGCGAGCGCTTCGAGGGCGCCGCCCCCTTTGATGAGGACGCCGAGGCCGGCCGCCGACGACAGGCCGGAGACGAGGGCGACCGGCACCGCCAGGATCAACGGGCAGGGCGTGGCGACGACGAGCACGGCGAGCGCCCGCAACGGATCGCCCGTGGCGGCCCAGGCGGTGCCGGCGACGAGCAGCGTCAGCGCGAGGAAGGCGAGGCCGTAGCGGTCCGCCATCCGGGCCATCGGCGCCTTGCTCGACCGGGCGGCCTCGACCAGTCGGACGACGCCCGCATAGGTGCTCTCGTCGGCCCGCCGTTGCGCGATCAGCGTGAAGGGCGCGCCGACGTTCAGCGTTCCGCTGAGCACCTCCGCGCCCGGGTCGACCGTGACCGGCAAGGCCTCGCCGGTCAGGCTCGAGGCGTCGAGGACGGCGCGCCCGGCCGCGACGCGCCCGTCCACCGGGACGACGTCGCCCGCGCGCACGAGGATGCGGTCGTCCGGCATCACGGCGGCGAGCGGCACCTCGCGGATCGTGCCGTCCTCCGCCCGCAGGGCGGTGCGCGGCTGGCGGGCGATCAGCGCCGTCATCGCCGCGCCCGCCCGGCCCGCGGCATAGGCCTCCAGCGACTGGCCGCCGGCATACATCAGCGCGATGACGACGCCGGCCAGCGGCTGCGACAGGGCGAGCGCCCCGCCCATCGACAGCAGGGCGACGAGATCGAGCCCGACATCGCCGCGGGCGAGGTGCGCGGCGATCTGGACGGCGAGCACCGTGAGCACCGCCAGCGTCGGCACCGCGAAGGCGAGGAAGGCGAGGTCGGGCCGCCCGAGCGCCTGCGCCGACAGGCCGATGCCGAGCCCGGAGAGCGGCAGCAGGGCCAGCCATCCCCGCACCTGCTCCGCCAGGTGGGCGAACGTCGGCTGGCCCGCCTCCCGCGCGGCCGGAACTGGGTGGACGCTCGTCGTCATCTCGGTCGCTTCCGCGTCTCTCTCGCGGGGTCCAACATCAGGCCGACAGGCCGCCGGGCCTTGCGCTGGATCAAGGCGGAGCGGCGGTGACGGGTGACAAGTCGGACGGTCGGTCCAACGGAGTTCACCATGCCCGCCTCCTCCTCTCCTGTCCTCACGGGCGTCCGGGACGTCATGGTCGCCCTCACGGAAGAAGGGCGCGGAGACGAAGTCGCGTCCTCGCTCGGCTACGGCCTGACGCTCGCGCGAGACGCCGGCGCCCACCTCACCGTGGAATCCGCGTCCATCCGCTTCGTGACCACCGGATTGGTGCTGGGCAACTTCGTCGACGAACTCGTCGGGGCCGAGAACCGGCGCATGGCCTCCCTCGCGCGCAGCACCGCGGAGCGGATCGCGCAGGATGCGGCCCGAGCGGGCGTCGTCTGTACGACCGAGTCGCCGAGCCTCCAGTACGACCGCCTGGTGGCCCGCCTCTCGGCGCTGGCGCGGCTTCACGACCTGACGATCCTCGACGCCGAGCCGCTGGCGGTGCTGCCCGACCGCGACGTGATCGAGGGCTTGCTGTTCGAAAGCGGGCGCCCCTTGATCGTCGTTCCCCCCGGCGGCGACACGTTCCAGGCGCGCCGGATCATCGTGGCCTGGGACGGCAGCGCCCAGGCGGCGCGCGCCGCGAACGACGCCCTCCCCTTCCTGCGGGCGGCGGAGGCGGTCGCGCTCGTCTGCGTGGACGAGCCCGAGCGGCTGCAGGACCGCGTGCCGGGGGTGGAGTTCGCGCCCCACCTTGCCCGCCACGGCGTCACCGTCACGGTCGAGGACCGGCCCGCGGACGGAGACGCCGCCGAGGCTTTGCGCCGCGCGGCGGCCGGGTTCCGGGCCGACCTGATCGTGATGGGGGCCTTCCGGCATTCGCGGCTGCGGGAATGGATCCTGGGCGGCGTGACCCAGTCGCTGCTCGCTCGCTGCGACCTGCCGCTGTTCATGGCCCACTGACCGCCGCTTCCTGATCGCCCGGCCGACGCTCGTCGGGTACCCCGGCAAGCCGACGGTCCTGGGTTGATGGCTCCCTCGCTCGGCGGTCTCAGCTCGGCGAGGCGTCAGGCATGGCTCAGGCAGCGGCCGATCTCCCCGACCGTGTGCCGGGTGAGATCCTTGTCGATCTCGGCCACCACCGCCCGCCGCAGACGCTCGGGCAGGGCGCGCCGAGGCGCTCCAACGCACCCACGACCTGTTCGGCGAACCGGGGCTCGGCCAGATCGTGCCGGTCGGTCTGATCGATGGCGCTGCGCCGGTCGCCGGAGCGGACCCGCGGCGGCCGGTCGGCGCCCTGCTCGCGGGTAGGCGGGTTGGGCGGCGCATCGAACGTCAGCCGGACCTGGATGTCCAGGGACTGAGGCGTGCCCGCATTGCGCAGGACCAGCGCCCGGCTTCCGTCGCAGACGAGGATGTCGGCCGCGTGCGGTATCAAGAAAGGCCGCTTGCCCGGCATCGGAAGGCTCCCCGAGCATCGTCTTTTTCCGGAAGCCGGAAACCACCTTTCGTGACGATGCTCTCGCCGCGTCAGTGGCTCAGCAGGCAGCAGACGGGCGCGCCGTGCAGCAGGTCGCGGGTCACGCCGCCGAAGGCCCATTCGCGCAGGCGGCCGTGGCCGTAGGCGCCCGCGACGATCAGGTCGGCGCCCTGCTCGCCGACGGCGTCGAGGAGCGCCTCCGCTGTGGTGGCGTCGCCGCTGCCGCCCTGCACCGCGCTGGCCTCGATGCCGTGGGCCTGGAGGAGGCGGACGGTGTCCCGGCCGTCCTCGTCGTCCCGCCCCTTGCCTTCGTCGACGGTGATCACGGCGACGTGGGAGGCACGCAGGAGGAAAGGCAGCGCATCCCGCATCGCCCGGCGTGCCTCGCGGGTGTTCTTCCAGGCGATGGCGACGCGCTTGGCCTCCAGATGGTCGGTCCCCGGCGGCACCAGCAGCATCGGCCGGCCGAGCCGCATCACGAGGTCGCCGGGATCGAGCGTGAAGGCCGGCGGACCGGTCTCGCTCCGGCGCCTCACCACGACGAGGTCGGCGCAGGCCGCCTGCGCGATCAGGTAGGGCAGCGGGAAGTCGAGGTTGGAGCGCCATTCGACGCCGCTGCGCGGGCCGGCCGCCTCTAGGAAGGCGGCGTGGGCGGCCTTGAGATCGGTGAGCACGCTCTCGCTCGCGGCGGCGAGCGCGTAGGCGCTGGCCGGGGTCGGGCCGACCGGAGCGAGCGCGAAAGCCGGCTCCTCCGCCGCCACGCCGATCAGGCCCGCCCCGAAATCGTCGGCGAGGTGCCCGGCGAGCCGTACGCGCTCCCGCGAGGGCGCGGTGAGATCGACGGCGACCATGATGCTCGCATAGGTCATGGGAACGCTCCGGCCCGTGGCGGTCGGCGAGACTGGAGCGGCGGGGGCGGCGCGCTTTGACCTGAATCAAGTGTCGTCGCTCTACCGGCCGATCGTACGGAAACGAACGTTCGGACGCTCGGCCCTGACGACGCATTGCCGTTCAGGATGCGGGCGGACATAGTTCGCGCGGAACTACAGGTGTTCTGATTCGATGCTGCACGCGCCTGTCGGAAACGGCCCGATGGCCGCAGCCATCCATGCGTACGATTGGACGAACTCTCCGCTCGGGCCGACGCGATCATGGCCGTAGAGCCTGAAGACCGCCGTCGAGATCATGCTCGGGGCGGCGAACATGGCGCTGGCCGCCTGGGGCGAGCGCCTGACGTTCCTCTACAACGACGCCTACCGGCCCCTGCGGCCGTTGACCGCCGTCACCGCAGCAGGTCGTGCGGGACGATGATGTCCAGTCCGGTCGGGAAGCAGTTGTTCTTCTGCGCCGACGGGACGACGGCCTCCCGTCGGCTCGCCTCGTCTGCGCCGAGCCAGCCTTGATTGAAGACATGGAAGGCGGCCTGCGTCCGATTGGCGACGCCGATCTTCCGGAAGATGCCCTTGACGTGGATCTTGACGGTGGCCTCCGCGATCCCGAGGGCGCGGGCGATGACCTTGTTCGAGGAGCCGCGGATCACGTGGAGCAGGATCTCGCTCTCGCGACCGGACAATCCCGTGACCGTCCTGGTGTCGATTGGGGGCAGTGGTCCGATGCGAAGCGTCGGGACCGCGGCGTTGATGGTCTTCGCCGGGTCCGCAACGGGCGCGACGGCCACGTTGCCTGAGCGTATCACGTAGTTCTGCGATACGAGTTGCAGCAGGTTGCCGAACGCGTAGGCCGTGACATCGGTGGTCACGATCGCGCTCGCCTCCACGACGATCACCGGATCGGGGACGAGGTGCGGCGGGATCAGGACGACGATATGCCCGAGCGCGTTCCGCTCGCGGATCTGCGCCACAAACGCCTTGGTGCGGCTGAAATCGGCGTCCTCCGATCCATCGATGACGAAGATCCGGCATTTCCGCACGCTCGCCTCGTCGAGGGTGAGCCCGCGCTCGGTGACCGGGCACTCGAAGACGCGAAAGCCGCACTGCGCGATCATGCTGCGCAGCCCTTCGCGGAGGATCGCGTTCGACGTCGCCAGCAGCACGCTGCACGTGTCCTTGCGGATCGGGTCCCAATCACGCCGCTGTGACTGGCTTCTGGTCTTGTCCGATGCGGGTAGTTTGGGTTTGGCGGTCATGTCGGTCGCTTCCTATTCTGCAATCTTCGATTCGAGGCTTCTGAGCCGCGGGCTTCGTGAGATGCGGCGATGGAAAATCGAATGCGGAGATTCTGTTGACGACGATGAGCGAGATGGACATGGACGATTTTATCATTTAATAGATTTTTGATATTCTATCATTGGATATATTTCGTCTGCATCTAATTTGCTTCCTCCAAGTTCAACAAGCATATTTGATATTTATCTTTCCATTGGAATTTGATCCACATCAATTTGGCGGATTTTATGCATAGCCCGAAAGAATGAGGCGGCCCGGCCGGGGCGCTTTTGCATGGTGGCTTTCGCATAAGCGCTTTTGAATGCGTAGGGACGGTTCGGATCGAGCTGCCTCCGACCCGACATCTATGACGACGATGGATCGGCGCGAGACGAGGGCCGGCGCCACGACCGGCAGGACGAGAGGGAGGAGCGGCTCGGTTGGAGCCGGCCCGGAGCTCGGTCCACCGGCTCGAGCATCGGACCGAAAGGGAGCCGCCGGCTCGTCGAAGGAAGCCGATGCGCCACCAAAATCCGGCGGATCGACCGCCGCTCAGGGCTTGCGGGCGAGCACGTAGCTGCCGGTGTCGGCCCGTCCCGGCCCGAGCCGGACGTAAATATCCTTGAGGAGGCGCCGGGCGGAGTGCCGGGCGGAGGCGAGGAGGCGGCCCCGGTCCGCCGCGTCGAGGAGGACGGCGCTGCCGCCGTAGCTTCCGGTCTCGACGACGAGGCCGTGGCGATCCGCCAGCAACTCGACCGAGCGCCGGCAGAACGCGTTCAGGTGTTCGAGCGGCAGCATCGCGTTGTAGTCGTTGAACGCCCCGCACCGGAAATCCCGCTCGTAGGGCGACCAGTCGATGAAGCCGTGGCGGGCGATGAGTTGCCGGATGCGGCCCTGCCGCGGCATCGCCAGCTTCAGCACGCCGCCGGGGGCGATGCAGCGCGCCAGCATCGCGAACACCGCCGCCGGATCGGTCAGGTGCTCGAACACCTGCTCGGTGTGGACGATGTCGAAGCGCCGCCGCTCCAACTCGGCCTCGTCGAGGATGGTGACGCCGATGGAGCGGGCGAAGGCGATCTTTTCCGGCGAGATCTCGGTGGCGAACACCTTCATGCCCATCCCCACCGCGACCCGCGCCCAGCGGCCGTAGCCGAAGCCGAAATCGAGCAGGGTCGTGTCCTTCGGCTCCTTGCCGATGCGCAGCAGCAAGCGGCCGAGCCGGGCGGCGACGTCGTGGTGGTTGTCGAGCGTCAGGCGGGACTGCTCGTAAGCCTTGAGCTTCTCCGGATCGATGAAGCGGTCGTAGAGGTGGTGCATCATCTCCGGCGTCGGGACCATCTTCTGGAAGATCAGCGCGCAGTCCCGGCATTCGAGGATCGTGAAATCGACGCCCCGCAGCAGGGCGTGATCGACTTGGCCCTGACTCCGATAATGGCTCTCGACATGCCCCCGGATCGGGGGGCTGTCGTAGGTCGACTCGTAGAGGGTCGTGAGACGGTCGCCGTCGCAGACCGGGCAGTGTTTTCGCGCGACGAAGAGCGGGCTCTCGCCGCTGGCTGAAAAGGTTTCGGGAGTGGGCGGAGCCGCGGCGACGGCTTGCAAGCGGTGAAGGTGTTCCATCGTCGCTATCTCCGTCGGCCGCCGCTTCAGGTCTGCGCCCCGCCCGTCCAGCACGGGTCGGTACGCTCGTGCAGGATCGGGGGAAGGGTGCGGTCGCCGCCGCCCGCGACGGCGTAGTCGAAGGCGAACAGGCTGGTCTCGATGCCTCGCGCCCGGCAGTCCCGCCGATAGCGCACTGGGCTCTCCCAGGCCGGCCCGGCGTAATCCTCCGGCACGTCGGTGTAGCCGAGGAGGAAGCGGGTCCGGCCGGCGCGGTGGGCATCCTCCATGACGTGGAGCAGGACGTCCCATCCGGCGCCTGCCGGGTGCGAGGCCGAGGCTCCGTCGAGGAAGGCGACGGATTGTCCGAATGCGACCGTGCCGACGGCGGCGAGGGGGCGCCGGCGCACCGCCGACACGCGCATCGCCACGTAGGACCGCAGCAGCAGGCCGCGGAGCGCGTAGTTGACCACCGCCCGCGTCCGGCTGAAGCCGACCTGCTTGCGGTCGTACATCCTGGCCCGCAGCTCGATCATGGCCGGCAGAAGCGTGAGGCAGCGCACCCCGTGCCGGGTCACGAAAATCCGGTCGGCATGGGCCTGACCGAAGCTTTTGGCGTTGCGCACGACGTTGCGGCTGATCCGTCGTAAAAAGTCGGGCCAGGGATCGGCCGGCCGCAGATCGATCGCCTCGACGACGAGGCGCCGAACGGCGACGACCCGGATGTCCGGCAACGCGATGATCGCCTCGTGGCGCGGCGGCTCCAGGCTCCAGAACGATCCATAGACGGTGCGGCCGGGGCCGAGATGCCGCAGCAGGCCCTCCATCGCCGCCGGCCACAGGTCGGCGTGTTCGGGTTGCAGGACGAGGCCGTCCGAGACCACGCGAAGGCGGGTCCCGAGGCCGACGGCGCATTGACCGATCTTGCGGCTCTCGCCCGTCGGCCCGGTCAGGATCAGATCGAAGCGCCGCAGCCGGAAGCGCGTATGGAGCTTGAGCTGCCACATCCAAGCTCCGCCCCAACTGCTCCAGAACGAGGCGTCGCAGTCCTGCGCGAACGCGTCCCACTCCCGCGCCGAGGCCGTGCTCGGCGCGACGAGGAGGCCCTCCGGGGGCCTCGCCTCGTCCGGTCCGGCGCGGGCGGGCGCGGCGGTTGGCTTCAGGGGACCCTCGGCGAAGGGCGGGCCGCCCGCCCGCAGCAGGCGGATCACGCGCCCATAGGCGTCGTTGGCGACGGTGCCGATCATTGTTTCGCTCCCCTACCCTTCGCTATCGGTCCCCGGATGTCGGCCGTGGCGGCCCTCGTGTGATGGCGGCGGGCTTCAGCCCGAGAACCGCGCCCGTTCCGGCACGGGCGCCAGGACGGGGCCGAGCCACGCACCGCGGCGCGCCGTCTCGGTCTCCGCGTCAGGGCCAGCGCGTAGAGCCAGGCTCATGGCCCGCGTGAGGTCGGACACGTGGTCGGCGATGCAGGTGTAGTGATCGCCCGCGACCGGGACGCAGACGGCCTGCGGGCACAGTTCGGACCAGGCGCGCCCGTCATAGGCGGCATCGTAGCCGGGGGCGGGGCGGCCCGCCGCGTCGAGGCCGGTCCCGAACACGACGAGCCGGGCCGGGATCGGTGCGGGCGCGTAGGGGTAGACCGCCGACTCGTAGGCCGCGAGCAGCGCCCGGCGGCGGTGGAGGATCGCGGCCTCCGCGGCGATCTCGTTCGGCTTGCGCACCTGCCGCGGGTGGAGCCGGGCGCGAGCCGCCGCGCGCAGCCGCCGCTTGCGGGTCAGCACCGTCCCGAACGCGGCGGGCGAGTATCCGCTCAGACGCCACAGCTGAATCAGGCGGCCCATGAGTTGCACGAGGCGGTGCCGCCGCGCGGGCGCCGCGTCCGGCCCTGCCCCGAGCCATCGTTCGGCCCCGGCGAGGAGGCCGCGATAGCGCCGCCGGGCATTGAGGGAAGGCGGGGCCACCAGCAGCACCGCCTCGACCGCCCGGCCCTGCGCGATCAGGAGGCGCGCGGCCTCGTAGGCGACGAGCGCTCCGTTGCAGAAGCCGCCGATCCGGATGGGGCCGTCCGGCTGCGCGGCCAGGATCGCGGGCAGCCGGTCCTGCGCCATGGCGCGCACGGTCGGCGGCACCGGGTCGAGATGGGGGGCGAGCCCGATCACCGGGCAGGGCAGCTCGGCGGCGAGCCGGGCCATGTAGAGGCCGCCGTTGTCCCAGTCGCCGTGGAAGAAGAACAGCGGCGCCGCCCCGGATTCGTCGTTGTGGCGCGTCGCCACCGGCATGCCGTCGGCGCAGGCCGTGCGCCAGAAGCGCAGCTTCTCCAAGCGTCGGGCGCGAATGTGCTCCCGCGCTCGGTCCGATTCCAGGCCGTCCGGTTCCATGATGGGCCCTCCCCCGGCGGTGCGCACCTCAATCGCCAACGAGGAGCGGTGGCAGGTGAAGGGGAGCCGTGGCCCGGCGCTTGGCCGCGATGTCGCGTGCGACCTGCGCCACCTGCGCCTCGGTGAGCCCGGTGCAGGCGGCGATCTCGTGGGGCGGCGCCCCTGCTGCGAGGCCGGCGAGGCATAGGTCCATCGTCGGCCAGGGCAGCGCGAAGTAGAACTCCTCCTGCGTCTGCGGCAGCGACCACGTGTCCGTCGTCGGCGGGCGTTGCAGCACCGCGTCCGGCACGCCGAGATGGCGGGCCAACTGGTAGACCTGGGTCTTGTAGAGGTGGGCGATCGGCTTGACGTCGGCGGCCCCGTCGCCGTTCCGGACGAAGAAGCCCTGGTCGTATTCAAGCCGGTTCGGCGTGCCGACGACGGCATAGTTCAGCCGATCGGCATGGGTGTACTCGATCAGCTTTCGGGTGCGCTGCTTCATGTTGGTCGCGGCGATGAGCGCCTGATAGGCCTCCGCCCGCAGCCGCAGCCGATGGGTCGCCCCGTCCGGCGCGCGCACGACGAGGGAGGAGATGCCGTATTCGGCGCCGGCCAACGGATCGGCGATCACGACCTTCGAGGTCCAGCCCGCGCCGTATTCAGGCACGACGCTGCGGATCGCCGCGTCGCGCCGCGCGTAGCAGCCCATGGCGTCCAGCATCGGGCCGATATCCTCGATCAGCCAGGGAATCCGGAAGGCATCCGCGACGGCTTGGGCGAGCGTCAGGCTGTCGTCGTCGGAATCGTGCTCGGGCATCATCAGCCCGAGCACCCGGCCCGGCCCGAAGGCGTGGGCGGCGAGCGCCGCGCACAGGCTCGAATCGACGCCCCCCGACAGGCCGAGCACGAGGCCGCGCTTGCGCAACCGTCCGCGCACCTGTCGGCGCAGGCTGTCGGTGATCTGTGCCACGGCGGCTTCGGCGTCGAGCCGGAGCGCTTCGGCCGTGAAGGGTGGCGTGACGGCTTTGAGGGCGAGAGCCGGCGTCATGATCAGGCCTCCATCAGGATTTCGGCGGCGAGCCGGCGGCTGATCTTGCCGGTGTCGGTCTTCGGCAATTCGGTCCGGAACTCGACCGCATGCGGGACCATGAAGTCCTCAAGATGCCCGCGGCAGTGGCGCAGCACGTCGGCTGCGGTCAGGCTCGCATCGGAGGCGACGACGAGCGCCAGGATCGATTGCCCGAGCACGGCGTCGGACAGGCCGACGACGACCGCCTCGGCGATGCCCGGCAGGGCGTGCAGGACGGCCTCGACCTCCTTCGGCGCGACCTTCTCGCCGCGGGTCTTGATGATGTCGTCCTTGCGGCCGACGAAGTAGAGGAACCCGCCGGCGTCGGAGAAGAACAGGTCGCCGGTGTGCAGCACCCGCTCCCACGGGTTCCAGCCGGGGCGGAGCGCCGCGCGGGTCGCGGCCTCGTCGCGCCAGTAGCCCTGCATCACGTGGGGGCCGCGGATCACGAGTTCGCCGACGACGTGCGGCGGGACCGGTTGCCCGTCGTCATCGACGACCCGCGCCTCCGTGTTCGGGATCGCGATGCCGACCGAGCCGGCCCGGCCGTCGAGATGTTCGGGGGGCAGGTAGGTGCAGCGCTTGCACTCGGTCAGGCCGTACATCGAGTAGAGCGCCGCGCCCGGAAACAGCTGCCGCAGCCGCTCGATATGCGGCACGGGGAGCGCGGCGGCGGTGTTGGTGAGGGTGCGGAGCGTCGGCACGCTGCCTGGTTCGAGCGAGCGCATCCGCAGCAGCAGCGCGGCCATGGTCGGCACGAGGGGCAGGCCCGTCACCCCCTCCTCCCGCATCCGCGCCAAGATCGCCTGCGGATAGGCGAAGGAGGGCTCCAGCACGAGCCGGGCGCCGACGCGGACCGCCATCAGCACCTGATACAGGCCGTAATCGAAGGCGAGCGGCAGGACCGAGAGGACCACGTCGTCCTCATCGCTTCGAAGGTAGGTGGTGATCGAACCCGCTGCCGCATCGACGTTGCGGTGGGTCATCATCACGCCCTTGGGCCGGCCGGTGGAACCGGAGGTGTAGACGAGCATCGCCAGATCGGAATCGATGCCGCCATGCGGGCCCGGTCGCGCCGGCTCCAGGCAGGATTCGAACGCGACGGCCCCGGGCAAGTCGGCGACCGCGCCGTCCGCGATCGTCACGGCGAGGCTGAGGCTGGCGGCGATGCGCTCGGCGGCGGCCGCCGCGAGCGATCCCTCGATCAGCAGCGCGCGGGCCTCGCAATTGTCGAGGATGTAGCCGAGCTTGTCCGGCTTGACCGTCGGATTGACGAGGCTGAGCGCCGCGCCGGCCTTCAGGATCGCGAACAGCGACACCACCGCCTGCCAGCCGTTCCCCATCTGGACGACCACGCGGTCGTCGCGCTCGACGCCGCGGGCCTGGAGCGCCGCCGCGAGGGAATCCGACAGCGCGTCGAGCTCGGTGTAGGTCAGCCGCCGCTCGGGAGTCACGAGGGCGACCTTGTCGCCGAGCCGGCGGGCGCTGTCGCGGAGGTACGTTTCGATGCGCATCGGATGCCCCTTCACGCGGCCTGCGCCGTCATGCGCTTGCGCGCGACGAAATCCGCGACGCGGGCGACCGAGTCGAAGTTGGCGGGCAGGATCTCGGCGTCGGCCACCACGAGGCCGAAGGTGTCCTCGACGAAGGCCACGAGTTCGAGGATGCCGGTCGAGTCGATGATGCCCTGCTCGATGAACGAGCCCTGCTCGGGCAGGTCGGTCGCGGCGTCGCCGAACAGGAAGGTCTCGACGACGAAGGCACGAACCTGATCGCGAACCTGATCTTGGATACCGTTCGGCATGGTCCCCCTCCTCGGTGGCGGTGCTGAAAGACGGCCGCTGACGGCCGGTGTGGTCAGATCGCGCTCGCGCGGCTGCGCGGCGGGGCCTCGCTCGCCCGGCGCTCGACGAAGGCGCGGTGCCAGAGCTGGGTCGAGAGGATGCCGACGAAGGCAACGTTGTCCCGGAAGCCGCCGCTCTTGCCCCCGCGGCACTTGTCGGCGAGCCGCGCGACGGCGGCCGGGTTGAACAGGCCGGTGCGGCGCACGGCGTCCGGCTCCATCAGGGCGCTCACCGTGTCGGGCGCTCCGGGGCTGAAGAAGGCGGCGCTGTCGGGGGCCCGATAGGGCTGCTTGGGCCGGTCCAGGATCGCGGCCGGCACGCAGTCGCGCACGGCCTCGCGCAGGATGTGCTTCTCCCGCAGGCCCCTGAGCTTCATCGCCGGCGGGATCGTCGCGGCCAGCTCGATCAGGCGGTGATCGAGGAAGGGAAAGCGGCCCTCGACGCCGTGGGCCATCGCCATCCGGTCGCCCTGGCTCGACAGGATGTAGCCCGGCAGGAGGAAGCGGGTTTCGAGATACTGCGCCTGATGCAGCGGGTGCCAGGCCCGGAAGGCGTCCGGCAGGCGCGAGACGAGTTCCTCGGCCGCGTCGTAGCCGCCGAGGCTCGCCCGCAGGTCGGCGCCGAAGAACATCTTGGCCGCCGCCGTCCCGCGCAGGCGCGGGCGGTGGGAATAGAGCGGATCGTCGAGCGGGTCCGCCCCGGAGCCGAAGAAGGCGGCGAGGGATTCCGGCGTCTGCTGCTGCAGGCCGGGCAGGTAGGGATAGAGGCGGCGCAGGAGCTGCGGGCGCCGCCGCGATTCCGGCTGGCGGGCGCAGAACCGGCGGAGCTTGGCTTCCTTGAACAGGTCGTAGCCGGCGAAGACCTCGTCCGCCCCCTCACCGGTCAACACGACCTTCATGCCGCTCTCGCGCACGAGCCGCGACAGCAGGAACAGCGGCGCGGGCGCGGTGCGCAGGATCGGCCGCTCGGCATGGGCGACCACGGCCGGGAAGGCGTCCGCGATCGCGCCGCCGTCGCAGGCGACCGCGTGGTGGCGGGTGCCGAGGTTTTTGGCCATCACGGCCTGGAACGCGCTCTCGTCGTGCTCGGCCGAGTCGAAGGTGACCGAGAAGGTGTTCAGTCCCGCGGGCGCCCGGCGCGCGGCGAGCGCCGCCACCGCCGAGGAATCGAGCCCGCCCGAGAGGTAGGCGCCGACCGGCACGTCCGAGCGCATCCGGATCGCGGTGGCGTCTTCGAGGAGCAGGCGGACCTCCGCCCGCAGTTCCCTTTCGGGCCGGGCCGGCGCCGGCACGCCCTGCGGCGGGAAGGCGAGGTCCCAGTAGCTCCGAAGACTCTCCCGGCCGTCCTCGACGATCAGCATGTGGGCGGGCGGCAGCTCCTCGATGCCCTTGAAGGCGGTGCGCGGCGGGATCGGCGCCCAGAGGGTGAAGGTCTGGTCGAGGGCGACCGGATCGATCTCGGCCTCGACGCCCGGCACGCTCAGCAGCGCCTTGATCTCCGAGGCGAACAGGAGGAGGCCGCGGTGCCGCGTGAGGAACAGCGGCCGGACGCCGATCCGGTCGCGGGCCAGCACCATCCGGCGATGCCGCGCGTCCCAGATTGCGAAGGCGAAGTCGCCGTTGAGTTTTTCCACGCAGTCCGGGCCGAATTCCTCGTACAGCTGCAGCAGGACTTCGGTGTCCGACGTGGTGCGGAAGCGCCGGCCCCTGGCCTCCAGCTCGCGGCGCAGCTCGACGAAGTTGAACACCTCGCCGTTGAAGCTGACGACGACCTGCCCGTCTTCGGACCCCATGGGCTGGTGCCCGCCCGCGAGGTCGACGATGGAGAGCCGCGTGTGGCCGAGGCCGGCGCCGTCGAGGACCATGACGCCCTCATCGTCCGGCCCCCGGTGGCGCAGGGCTTCACACATGCCGCGCAGGAGAGCCGAGCTTTCCTCCGGACCGGGATCGCCCACGTAGCCGACCACTCCGCACATCGGGGCCGCCTCCTGCTGCCGTCGTTCCGGGAGATCGTCTGTCGGAACCCGAAGGCGGACTCCCTCAGGACGCTTCGGTGCGAGGCGGATTTGCTGAGTGCCGCCCCGCTTCGACGGTTGCAGAGTGGCAAGGGGTTCGTGCGGCTCGCAATTCCCCCGCAAGGGGTAGTCCCTCCGGCGAGCCCGCCCGCTACGGTCAGGGGCGGTATTCCCGCCGCAGGGCCGAGGGGGTCTTTCCGGTCCAGCGCTTGAAGGCGACGATGAAGGCGCTTGGGTCCTTGTAGCCGAGCCGCCACGCGATCTGGGACAGCGGCATCGACGTGTCCCGCACGTAGCGGGTCGCGAGGTCGGCGCGCAGGCGGTCGAGGATCGCCCGGAAGGTCACGCCCTCCTCGGCGAGCCGCCGCCCGAGGGTTCGCGCGCTCATGCCGAACTCGCCCGCCACCGTCATCAGCCGCGCCTGCCCCTGCGCTAGCAGCGAGGTGAGCACGTCGCTGACGCGGGCCGCCAGGACGGGCGCGGCGGAAACGTCGCGCGCCAGCCGTTCCTCGTGGAACGCGGTCAGGAAAGCGTTGAGGTAGGGATCGCTGCGCATCAGCGGCAGGGCGAGCACCTGACGCTCGAAGGCCACGCCGTCGACGGCCGCGCCGAAGACCGGTTCGCACCGGAAGTAGTCGTCCATCGCGAAGCCGCCGACCGGGGCGCCTTGCGCGAACGACACGCCCGTCGGCACGAGGTTCAGCGTCGTCAGGGTGCGGGCCATCTGCACCACGAAGGTGATCCAGAACGCCATTTCCTGCCCGGCAAGCGCCCGATCGACCCCCTCCAGGCCAAGGCTGAGGGTGAACGGCGAGGCGCCCTCGCTCACGTGACAGCGGAGCGCCCGGTTCACTGTGGTGAGGTAGCGCGCCTGCTTGGACAAGGCCTCGCCGAGATCGGCGCAGGAGGCCAGGAGATGGAAGAACGGCCCGAACACCCGGCCGTCGATGCCGCTGGCGAGATGGAATCCGAGCAGGTCGTCGTCGAGTTCGCGCGCGGCGCGTTCGAGGAAGCTCGCCTGCTGCACCGCGCCGACGACCTCCGGCCGCTCCATGACCGAGAGCGGCAGGTCTGACGCGCGCAGCAGCGTGCGGGCCGGGCGCCCCTCCTTCAGCAAGTGATCGCAGGCGAGCCGGGCGAGCGTGGAATCCGTGAGCGGCGAGGGGCCGAACGGGGTCTCGACCATGGTGCCCTCTTGCCGGTGCGGACGGGCTGCACCGTCCTCGCGCCGGCCAAGGCGGGGTCGGCGCACGACCGATTTCAGGGCGGCATGATCGATGTCCGGCCCGCACCGGCGCAATCGCCAAGGCTGTCTACGCCCTTCGGGCTATCGCCGCCGCACGTGGGCGCACGCAGCAGCCGGCTTGGCCGCCTTTGCCGGGATTTTGGCGGGAAATCCCGATCCTGGCCTACGGCCGAGCCCAAGCCTCGCCATGTTCCGAACCGAAGTTCGCGATGCTGATCTTGGTTAATTCTCAAGTAAGATTTCAGTATTTCTCACAGAGGTGGGAATTAAAATCCTGATGGACGAGGGTCAATGCAGATCAGGGCGCCATATCCGACCGCCGACGGAATATCCGAGCGTGTCGCCAGGGCCTTCGACCGGGTCGGGCACGGGTTCCACCGCGTCCGCGGCCATGCCCTGATCGAGACGATCAGCCCCTGCCGCGGCGCGCTTCTCTTCGTCGGCCTCTTGAGCGGCGTGCTGAACCTGCTGGCCTTGAGCGGCTCGTTCTACATGCTGGAGGTCTACGACCGGGTCTTGCCGAGCCACAGCCTGCCGACGCTGATGGGGCTCACCACCCTGATCGTCCTGCTCTACGCCTTCCACGGCCTGTTCGACCTCATCCGCGGAAGGCTGCTGCTGACGGTCGGCACGCATGTGGACGAGGCGCTGAGCGAACGCGTCTTCCGCGCCACCGTGCTGCGACCGGGAGAGGCCTCCGTCGGCAGCGACGGGGCGCAGCTCGTGCGCGACCTCGATCAGGTTCGCAGCTTCCTCACCGGCGGCGGTCCGGCGATGTTCTTCGACTTGCCGTGGCTGCCGGTCTATCTGGCCCTGTGCTTCCTGTTCCACGTCTGGATCGGGGCGGCGGTGCTGGTCGGCGCGCTCCTGATGATCGGGCTGACGCTCGCGGCCGAGGCCGCGGTGCGCGGCCCCGCGCGACAGGCCACGGCGGCGGGAAGCGTGCGGCTCCACGTCGTCGCCTGCCTCAACCGCAACGCCGAGGCTGTCCGGGCGATGGGGATGCTGCCCGAGCTGACCCGCGTCTGGGACCGGGCCAACCGGCCCCACCGCCTCTATCAGGAGCGCGCCGCCGCCACGACCGCCGGCCTCGGCGCGCTGTCGCGCGTCCTGCGGATGCTGATCCAGTCCCTCGTCCTCGGGCTCGGCGCCTGCCTCGTGCTGCGGGGCGACGCCACCGGCGGCGTGATCGTGGCGAGTTCGATCCTGGCGACCCGCGCGCTGGCGCCGGTCGATCAGGCGATCGGCCACTGGAAGGGTTTTGCCATGGCCCGCCAGAGCGCCCGGCGCCTGGCGGCCGTGCTCGCGACCCCCGAGGCGCCGCCGCGGATGGCGCTGCCGGCGCCGCGGACGAGCTTGAGCGTCGAGAATGCCAGCGTGGCGCCCCCCGGCGCGGCGCGGCTGACGGCCGCCGACATCCGCTTCACCCTGGAAGCGGGCCAAGGTCTCGGCATCGTCGGCCCCAGCGCCTCGGGTAAGTCGAGCCTCGCCCGCCTGCTCGTCGGCCTCTGGACCCCCGTGCGGGGCGCGGTGCGCCTCGACGGCTCGGCGCTCGGCGACTGGGACCCGGATCAGCTCGGCCGCCATGTCGGCTACATGCCCCAGGAATCCGAGCTTCTGCCCGGCACGGTCGCGGCCAACATCGCCCGCTTCCGCACCGACGCCAGCGCCGAGGCGATCATCGCGGCGGCACAAGCCGCCAACGTCCACGCGATGATCCAGGCTCTCCCTTCGGGCTACCAGACCCGGATCGGCGAGCGCGGCACCGACCTCTCGGCGGGGCAGCGCCAGCGCATCGCGCTTGCCCGCGCCCTGTTCGGCAACCCGTTCCTCGTCGTCCTCGACGAGCCGAACTCGAACCTCGACGGCGAGGGCGAGCAGGCGCTCACCGACGCCCTGATGGCGGTGCGCCGCCGCGGCGGCATCGTCGTCGTCGTCGCCCACCGCCCGAGCGCGCTCGCCGCGGTCGATCGGGTGCTGGTCATGGGCGAGGGGCGCATGCTCACGGTGGGTCCGAAGGAGACGATCTTCGCCCACACCCTCAAGGCGGTCCCGCCCGCGGGCCAAGCCGCTTCGCAAGCCGCTGCACCGATGCCCCATCCTCAAGCCGCGGGAGCCGCCTCGTGATCGGTCTCGGCACCCTCCTCTTGCCCTTGCCTTCGCCCGTGTCGGACGGGCTCAGCCCGGCCATCGCGCGGCGGTTGCGCACGCAAGTCGCGGCCGCCTCGGCGGGGCTCGCGGCGCTCGTCTTCGGCCTCGGCCTGTGGGCGACGCGGGTCGAGTTCTCGGGCGCGGTCGTCACCTCGGGCCTCCTCGTCGTCGAATCGCAGGTCAAGAAGGTCCAGCACCCCTCCGGCGGCGTCGTCGGCGAATTGCGGGTGCGCGACGGCAGCGCGGTGCATGCGGGCGACGTGCTGGTGCGCCTCGACGCGACCCTGCTTCAGGCGAACTTCGCCATCGTCTCGAAGGCGCTCGACGAGGCGCTGGCGCGCCGCGCCCGGCTCCAGGCCGAGCAGGCGGGCGCAAACACCATCGCCTTCCCGGCCGAACTCCTCGCCCGGAAGGAGGAGGCGGGCCGCGTGATCGAGGCGGAGGAGAACCTGATGGCGATCCGGCGCGCGGCCCTCGACGGCCAGAAGGCGCAGCTCACCGAGCGGATCGCCCAGTCGCAAGAGCAGATCAAAGGCCTGTCCGAGCAGATCGAGGCCAAGGGCCGCGAGGTCGAGCTGATCGAGAGCGAGATCAAGGGCGTGCGCGAACTCTGGGAGAAGAAGCTGATCCCGATCCAGCGGGTGACGGCGCTCGAGCGCGACCTCGTGCGCATCCGCGGCGAGCGCGGCGCCCTCGTCTCCGAGGTCGCCCAGAGCCGCGGGCGCATCAGCGAGACGCAGCTCCAGCTGATCCAGCTCGATCAGGACCTGCGCACCAAGGTCGGCCAGGACCTCAGCGAGACCTGGAACCGCGTCGCCGAACTCGTCGAGCGCAAGGTCTCGGCGCAGGACCAGTTGAGCCGGGTCGAGATCCGCGCGCCGCAGGACGGCATCGTCGATGGGTTGTCCGTTCACACCGTCGGCGGCGTCATCGCGGCGGGCGAGACCCTGATGCGGGTCGTGCCGGCGCAGGACCGCCTCACCGTGGAGGCGCGGCTGCCGCCGCAGGAGCGCGACCAGACCCATCCGGGCCAGCGGGCGATCCTGCGGTTCTCGGCGCTCAACCAACGCACCACGCCGGAGATCGAGGGCAGCGTGGCGATGATTTCGGCCGACGTGACGACCGATCCCAAGACCGGACAAGTCTACTACACCACCCGCATTTCGGTGCCGGAGGAGCAATTCGCCCGGCTCGGCGACGTGAAGGTCCAGCCCGGCATGCCGGTGGAGGTCTTCGTCCAGACGCAAGCCCGCACCGTGCTCTCCTACGTCACCAAACCCTTCGCCGATCAGGTCGCCCGGGCCTTCCGGGAGAAGTGACCGCCCCCCATCCGCCCGCGCGCCGCGCCCTCTTCCGAGGACGCCGCCGCGCGCGCGGCCCCTTGCCACCATCGAAGGAGGTGCTCATGCGGCTGGCCTGAAACGCGATTCCCGTCCCGCCGATCCGCCCCGGATCGCGCGGCCTCCCTCCTGCTTTCGGACCGATGCCCTGAAGCGCATCCGACGCGATGCGCTCCGATCCGACGCGGCCGAACCCTGCGTCCCTTCTCGACCTCGGCGTCCCGCCGCCGTCCGGCATTCCGAAAACCTTTCCCACACGAACGATCCGGCCTCGGCGTCCCGCCGGGAACGAGGCCGCATGAGGAGATTCATGGCTATCGATCCCAACAACCTCGCCGGCACCGCCTCGCTGACCTTCTCGGACGAGTTCAGCGGTCAGACGCTCGACACGACCAAATGGGGGACTGGCTACCCCTGGGGGGCTGCCAACGGCAGCACCAACACCTCGCAGGGCGAGGCAGAGTGGTACATCAACGCCGACTACGCCCCGACGGCGCATCTCGGGACCTACACGGTCGCCAACGGCGTCCTCGACATCAAGGAGGCGCCCGCCGACGCGGCGACGCAGTCGCTGGTCAACGGCTACCAGTACACCTCCGGGATGGTGAACTCCGAGAAGTCGTTCAGCCAGACCTACGGCTACTTCGAGATGCGCGCCGACATCCCGGACGGAGCGGGCATGTGGCCGGCCTTCTGGCTGCTGCAGGGCGGCGGCGCGTGGCCGCCCGAGCTCGACGTGATGGAAGTCGTCGGCTCGTCCCCCAACTCGCTGGTCACCACCGTCCACTGGGACCAGAACGGGCATCAATTCGTCAACAAGGCGACCGAGGTGCCGGGCCTGTCGAGCGGCGGCATGCACACCTACGGCGTCGATTGGCAGCCCGATACGATCACGTGGTACCTCGACGGCAAGCAGGTCTACGAGGCGCCGACGCCCGCCGACATGCACCAGCCGATGTACATGCTGGCCAACCTCGCGGCGGGCGGCCAGTGGGCCGGTCAGCCGGACGGCAGCACCAACCACATGCTGATCGACTACATCCGGGCCTATTCCGAGATGCCCGGCGGCGGCACGCCTCCGCCCGCCGACACCGGGACCGGCGCCTCGCAGCCGGCCACGACCACGCCGTCGTCCGAGCCCGCCACGCAGCCCAGCACGCCGCCAGCCACCACCCAGCCCGCCACGACGCCGACGGCGCCCGAGACGACGACGCCCGAGACGCCGACGCCCACGACCCAGCCGGCCGCGTCCCACACGGACCTGCCGTGGACCGCCGACCCCACCCAAACGTTCACCGCCTCGGGGTCCACGCTCGGCGGTAGCGCCGACAACGACCTGCTCGTCGATGGCGGAAAGGCCGCCACGATGACGGGGGCGGCCGGCGACGACACCTACATGGTGACCAACGCGTCAGCTCACGTGACCGAGGCCAAGGGCGGCGGCGTCGATCTCGTGCGCACCACCCTGTCGGACTACACCCTCGCGGACAACGTCGAGAACCTGCAGCTCAACGGCAGCGGCCCGCAGACGGCCACGGGGAACGCCGGCAACAACTACCTCCTAGCCTCGGCCTGGAACGAGGCGCACCTGTCGGGCGGGGCGGGCGACGATTCGCTGGTGGCCAAGCACGGCCCAGCGACGATGACCGGCGGCGCGGGGGGCGACAGCTTCCGCTTCGACGAACTGCCCTGGCAGGCCGGCCACGTCACCGACTTCCAGTCCGGCACCGACGTCATCGACCTGCGCAACCTGCTGAAGGCGACGGGCTACACCGGTGGCGACCCGCTCGCCGACGGTCACCTGACGCTGACGCAGAACGCGGCGGGCGGCACCGACGTCGCCTTCGACGCCTGGGGCAGCGGCCCGACCCCGCTGACCACGCTCGACCACGTCCAGCCCACGCAGCTCCACCACGGGGATTGGATGTTCGCCTGATCCCCGACGAACGACGGCCCGGCGCGGGACACCGCTCCGGGCCCCATGCGCTCATCCCGACGGGCTAGCCTCGGTTCGGACGGGAGGGCAAAGAGCCGTGCACGGCCTCCGGCCGCCCCCCTCGGGCTCCGCTTCACCCCGTCATCGCGAGGCGGAACCGCCACGATCATTCGAACACGTCGGCACGTCGGAATTACCGCTTCAGCATAGATTGTGAATCGCCGCCAGACCGGTCCTGCTTGCCTGCATTGGCGTAGGTCAGGGACCGGGATACAGGGCGCCTCTTCAGACGATCCGGTGCGATCTTCGATCGTTCGCAGGGCCGTTCTTCAGAGTTTCGAGCATGGACGATGCACGCCGGACGTGCTGGACGCACCGTGTTCGTTGAGTCCGACCGGACGTCCGCTTTCGATCGGCGGTCGCGCGCCCTGACCTCTCCGTAAACCGGGAGGACGTGGGATGGACAAGGGTTCAGCACGCACGAAGATCGATCTCGACCCGGTGTCCGGGGCGGACATTCTTGGCAACACGCTTGGCGGTCCCGCGGCCGTCGGCCTGATCGCGCCGCGGGTCCATCCGACCGCGCATCAGCTCGCCCAAGGCGCGAAGCGGGCGCTCGATGTCGGCGGGGCGGCCTGCCTGCTCGTCCTGCTGTCGCCGCTCTTCCTCGTCATCGCCGCCCTGGTCTCTCTCGACGGCGGCAGCGTGTTCTACGGCCACCGCCGCATCGGCCAGGGCGGGCGGGGCTTCGACTGTCTGAAGTTCCGCACCATGATCCCCGGCGCCGCGGAATGCTTACCTGAGTACCTCTCGTATCACCCGCACGCCAACGACGAGTGGCGCCTCAGCCAGAAGCTCGACCGCGACCCCCGCGTGACGCCGGTCGGCGCCTTCCTGCGGCGATGGAGCCTCGACGAGCTGCCGCAACTCGTGAACGTCCTGCGCGGCGAGATGAGCCTCGTCGGCCCGCGGCCCGTGACGCGGCCGGAGATGACCCATTACGGGCCGGTGGCCAGCCTCTACACCGCCGTCGTGCCGGGCATGACCGGGCTGTGGCAGGTCAGCGGGCGGAGCAGCCTCGGCTACGACCGCCGCGTCGCCCTCGACCGCGCCTATATCGAGGGCTGGAGCCTGCGCCTCGATCTCAGGATCCTGCTGGCCACCCCTCGGGCGGTGCTGCGCCGCTGCGGCGCCAAGTGAGGGCGATGCCCATGTCGCCCCCGATCCCGGCTGCCCTCCCCGAGCGCCCCAGCGTCAGCGTGCTGATGTCCACCTATGCCCGCGAGACCGCGGCCAACCTCGAGGCCTCGCTGGACAGCCTGTGGGCGCAGACCGTGCTGCCCGATCAGGTGGTGCTCGTCCTCGACGGCCCCGTCGGCGACGAGCAGGAGGCGGTGATCGCCCGCCACGCGGTCGGCCCGCACGGCGCCCGGCTCGACGTGATCCGTCTGCCCGAGAATGTCGGCCTCGCCCACGCGCTCAATGCCGGGCTCGACCGCTGCACCGGCGATTTCACCGCCCGGATGGACAGCGACGACCTCTGCCTGCCCGACCGGATCGAGCTGCAGGGCGCTTGCGCGATGCAGACCCCGGACCGCGACTTCCTCTGCTCGTGGAACGACGAGTTCTTCGATGCCGGCGGCCCCGTCCGCCTCAAGGTCGCCCCGGTGACGCACGAGGCGCTGATCGCGGCGCTTCGCTGGCGCAACGTCATCCAACACTCGACGATCTTCGTGCGCACGGCCACCCTGCGCGCGGTCGGCGGCTACCGGGCCAAGTACGGCCTGCTGGAGGATTACGACCTGTTCGTGCGCCTCGCCCTTTACGGCGCGCGCTTCCGGGTGATCCCCAAGGTGCTGGTTCACATCCGCGCCAGCATCGACCAGCGCCGCCGCCGCGGCGGGCTGCGCTACGCCCTCAACGAGCTGCGGTTCCGGCGCGACTGCCTGCGCGCCGGCTTCCTCGACACCCGACAGTTCCTCGTGATCACCGCGCTCTACACGGTGTTCCGGCTGATCTCGGGGGGCCTGCGCAACCGTCTCTACGCCCTGGCGCGGACCTGACCAACCGCTTCCCCCTCCGACCCGAAGGGCAACCCCCGTGGACGACCTGACTTCGCGCCGCATTCCGCCGCCGTTCGGGCAGACCGTCCGCTTCCTGCCGGGCGATCTGCCCCAGCGCATGGCGCCGGCCTCGGCGATCGTGCGGCGCTTCCTCGCCGGCTTCTTCCTCGTCCTGTGCGTGGCGGCGGTCGCGTGGCCGTTCCTGCCGCGCCGCTACGAGGCGGCCGGCAGCGTCATCCTGCGCCCGACCGACCGGGAGGGGCAGTCCGATTCGGCGCTCAGCATGCGCCAGCCGCTCGACGACAACGCCGTGCAGTCGGAGATGGACCTCGTCTCGGCGACCTCGGTACTCGACGCGGTCATCGCGCGCCACGCCATCGCGGACGACCCGGAATTCGCGCGTCCCCCGCTCCTCGCGCGGCTCGGCTGGGTGCCCGATCCCGTTGCGCCCACGGACGCCGAACTGCGCGAGGCTGTGCGGCGCCACCTCGTCGTGGCGCGCGACCGGCGCTCCTACACATTGCGGGTCGGGTTCTGGTCCGCCGACCCGGCCAAGGCCGAGGCGATCGCGCAGACCCTGGTCTCGACCTACCTGTCCGATCAGGTCGCCCGCAAACGCCGGGCGGCGGAGGCCCTGTTCCAGTGGCTGGAGCTGCGCGTCGGGCTGATCCGCGCCCGGCAGCAGGCGAGCACCCAGGCGGTCGAGGACTACATGGCCCGCTCCGGCCTCGTGGACCGCGGCGACCAGATCTCGCTCGACGCGCAGCTCGTCACGCTGAGCCAGGAGGCGGCGCTCGCCAAGGCGCGCGCGATCGAACTGACGACGCGGGCCGGTACGCTCGCCGCGCTGCAAGCCGCGAACGGCCTCGACGGCGCCCCGGAGGTGCTGGCCTCCACCACGATCCAGGCGCTCAAGCAGAGCCTCAGCAACGCGCTCGGCCGCACCGTGGTGATGTCGCCCGAGCAGCGCGCCGTCACCGAGCAGATCGCGGCGGAATCGAACCGCATCGTCCGCAGCGCCGCGGCCGAGGCCGAGAACTGGAACCGGCGCGAGGCCGCGCTCCAGGGGCAGATCCGGGCGATCCGCGCCACGCTGACCGAGCGGCAACGGGCCACGATGGTGCTGGAGCGCCTGCAGCAGGAGGCCGCCAGCGACCGCACCGCGCTGGCCGACGCCCTGACGCGGATGAAGGGGCAGACCGCCAGCGGCGGCGCGCAGCGCACCGACGTCGAGGTGGTGTCCCGCCCCGAGACGCCGCGGGATCCCGCCTTCCCGAGCCTGCCGCTCTACGGCCTCGGCACCCTGCTCGCCGCCTGCCTCGCGGGCGCGGCGATGAACGGGCGCCGGCTCCTGGGTCGCGCCCGCCGCTTCCTCGAACTCTGACAGCGCCGCCCGGAGGAGTGCCATGCCGCTCACGCGCCTCGACCGGAAACCGATCTCACCGGCCCGCTCGGCCGTGTCCGCCCTGATGGTCGTGCGCAACGAGGCGATCCGGCTTCCGCACGTGTTCGACCATCACCGCGGCCTCGGGATCGACCGCTTCTTCGTCGTCGACAACGGCTCGACCGACGGCAGCCGCGACTGGCTCCTCGCCCAACCGGACTGCCACGTCTTCGCGACGGGGGACAGCTTTCGCGAGGCCGGCTGCGGCATGGCGTGGATCAACGCGCTCCTGGCCTTCCTGACGGTCGGAAGCTGGTGCCTGTTCGTCGATGCCGACGAACTCCTGGTCTACCCGTTCTGCGAGACCCTGCGGCTGTCCCGGTTCTGCGCCTTCCTCGACGCCACGGGCAGCGAGGGCGTCGAGACGCTGATGCTCGACATGTACAGCCGCGGCCCGGTCCATCGGGCGCATTACGCGGCGGGCCTGCCCTTTCTCGCCGTCTGCCCGCATTTCGACCGCGCCTACGCGCGAAGCCGCCGCCTCGGCTCGCGCACCGCGCCGGTCGAGTATGTCGGCGGCCCGCGGCTGCGGGTGTTCTACCCCGAACTGCGGGAGGTCGGCCGGGCCGGGCTCCTGGCGCGCCGTGCGTGGCGGATGGCCCGCCTGCATCCGCTGGGCGAGCGGCTCGGCCTCTCGCGCCTGCCCTGGGGCCGGGCGCTCCCGCCCGAACTGCGCAAGGTAGCGCTGCTGAAGGTGCGGCCGGGCCTCCACTGGACCGGCAACCACGCCACGACGCCGTTCCGGCCCGCGCCGGTCACCGCTGCGCTCCTCCACTTCAAGTTCTTCTCCGACTTCCACGCCCGGGCGATGGTGGAGGCGCAGCGCGGCCAGCACTGGGACGGGGCGGCCGAATACGCCCGCTACTGCGCCATCGCCGAGGCGCAGCCCGATCTGAGCTTCTTCTACGAGGACAGCGAAACCTATCGCTCCTCCACCCAGCTCCTCGCCTTGGGTCATCTCTACGCTCCTCCGGGCTTCCCCGAGGCGGTGGCCGCCGAGCCGGCCTCCCTTTCGCTGCCAAGCGCCCTGTCGCGGGGAGCGGCCCGGTGAGCACGGACCTCGAATGCGTCGACCTGCCCCGCTCCGCTGCACTACGGGGCGTACGGCGGCGGATCGGTCTCTCCTTCCTCGGGCATCCATCCGCCTACGCGGTCGGCGTCTGCTTCGTCAGCCTGCTCAGCATGGCCACCACGCTGATCGTGCCGCGCCTGCTCGACCCGGTCGCCTTCGGCGCCTTCGCTCTGCTCGGCACGCTGTTCCAGTACGCGGCGCGGGCCGATCTCGGCCTGTCGCAACTCGCCGACCGCGATCTGGCGGGCGGCGCGCCCGATGCGGCGGCCCGCGGCGTCGAGCTGCTGCGCGCCTCCTGGGCGCTCGGCCTCGGGGCGCTCCTGATCCTCACCCCGCTCGCCGTTTTGGGGGCTGTGCTGAGCGGCCGGTTCGCGCCGGGCGACGCCGCGCTCGCGGTGGTCGCGGGCGTGCTCGGCATGGTGGCTCATGCCCCGACCTCGATCTACCGGGCGGCCAGCCAGCACTGGGACTTCGCCCTGCTCGCCCTGTTGCAGCAGGCCGGCCTCACCGCCCCGCGGCTCGCCGGCCTGCTCCTCGGTGGCGTGACCGGCTGCTTCGCCGCCCTCACTCTCTGGTCGGGGCTGCTGGCCGCGGCCTTCGCGCAGCCGCGCCATGCGTGGGCGTGGCGCCCCGCCATCGTTCTGCCGATGGTGCGGGCGGCGCTGCCGCTGTTTGCCTTCAACACCCTCTGGCTCGTCACGACGACGGCCAACCGCTGGATCGCGGCTTTGCTCTCGGCGCCGGACCAGCTCGGGCTGTTCGCCTTCGGGGCGAACCTCGCCATGGTCGGGCTCGCCATCGTCGGCACCGTGGCGCAGGTGCGCTATCCGAAGCTTCTGGGCGCGATGGCCCTCGCGCCGGAGGGGCGCAGTGCGCTGCTGGCGGGCGAGATTCGCCGGGCGGGCCTCGCGCTGGCCGCGGTCGCGCTCGCCGCCATTCCCCTGACCGCGCCGGTCATCGCGCTGCTGTTTCCCGGCTACGAGGGGGCCGCGGGCGCGACGGTCTGGCTGGCGTTGGCCTGCGTGCCGCTCGGCACCGCCGCCTGGATCGTCCCGATGGCCCTGGTGCTGACGGCCTCGCCCCTGCGCGAGGCGCTCCGCGTCTTCGGGTCGAGCCTCGCCCTGCTCGCCTTAGGCATGGCGGCCGGCGACGCGCTCGCCGGCATCACCGGGCAGGGCGCGGCCTGCGCGGGCGCCGGCCTTTTCCTGTTCGCCGGCCTGATCGGCCTGTTCCGCCGTGCCGACATCCTGTCGCCGGAGGCCGCGCGCCGCGCGGTCCTGACTCAGACGACCCTGCTCGCCGCTCTCGCGCTCGCTCTCACGGTCTGGGAGGCCACCCCATGAAAAGTCCGGGTTCGAAGGGCAAGCCCTTCGCGGGTCCAGGGCGGAGCCCTGGTCGGTCATGGGGCTCCGCCCCACACCCCGCCAAAGGGATGATCCCTTTGGGAACCCGGATCTGGCTCGCGGCTCTTCTGATGCCGTTCGGCATCAACGGCGCCTTGGCGCAGTACCGGCTCGGGACCGGGGACATCGTCGAGGTGGCGATCTTCGGCATGGCCGACTACCGCCGCCGCGTCACCGTCAACATTGACGGCAGCGTCTCCCTGCCCTTCCTCGGCGAGGCGCGGGCCGCGGGCCTCAGCCTCGCGGAGCTGCGCAGGGCGGTGACCGCCGGGCTGGAGGCGAGCGGGACCGTGCGCAACCCGGACGTCACGGTGGAACTCGTCGAGCACCGCCCGTTCTACATCGGCGGCGACGTCGCCCGCCCCGGCGCCCTGCCCTACCGACCCGGCATGACGGTGCGCCACGCGGTGACGGTCGCGGGCGGCTACGACGCGCTGCGCTTCCGCGCCGAGAACCCGCTTCTCGCCGCCCCCGAGATGCAGAGCCAATACGACTCGCACTGGGTCGAGTTCGTCCGCCGCCAAGCGCGGGTGCTGAGCCTCCAGGCCGAGATCGACGGGCGCGACAGCATCGATCTCGCCGTCCTGAAGCAGGCCCCGGTCGAGCCCCGCGTCATCGAGCAGATCGCCAGCCTGGAGAGCCGCGACCTCGCCACCCGCGTCTCCAACTTCCGCAAGGAACGCCAGTCCATCGAGGCGCTGATCGGACAGGCCAAGTCGACCGTCGCCGGCCTCGAGAGGTCGCTGCGCGAGAGCCAGGCGACTGTCGAGCAGCAGGTCCTGGCGATCGAGCGGACCGCGGCCAACGCCGCCCGCGGCATCTCGCCGACCTACCGCCTGGAGGACGAACGGCGCGCGGTCGCCATGCTGAAAGGCCAGCAGACCGACGCGACCACCCGTCTGGCGCAGGCGCGGCGCGAACTCGCCGAGCTGGAGCGCCGCCTCGACCGCACGGCGGACGAGCACCGCTCCGCCCTGCTCCAGAACCTCCAGGCGACCGTGGTCGAGATGGAGCGGGAGCGCGCGCAGGTTCGCTCGGCGGGCGAGCGCCTGATCTATACCGGCGCCCTCAAGGCGCAGCTGCGCGGCACCGGCCGCGCCCCCGACATCCTGATCCACCGCAAGGGCCCGGACGGGACCGTCCGCCTCGCCGCCGAGGAGGACACGGCGATCCTGCCCGACGACGTGATCGAGATCGTGATCCGGCCGGATCAGCTCGTCGTCGGCGCGAGAGCGGGAGCGGTCGCCGATGCCGCGCGCTGACGCGGCCTCCCTCGACCGCAGCCTCCTCCTGATCCCGCTCCTCATCGGCGCGGCCTGGGCCGGCGCGGTCGCCCTCGGGCCCCGTCTCGGGTCCGCGGTCTACGCCGCGCCCGCGCTCGCCGCGCTGCTGGCCGTCCTGACGCTGGTGCTCGCCGGAGCCGCGGCGGCGCGGCCCGTGGGCCTCGCCCTCGTGCTCGTGATCGTGCTCGCCGGCCTCAACGTCGCGTTCGACCAGCGTGAGGAGGGCGAGGTCGGCCTCACCCCGCAGAACGCCCTGAAGCTGATGGCGTGGCTGTTCCTCGCCGCCGTCACGCTGCTCCAGGCCCGCCGCTTCCTTTGGTTGCTGCGCGATCCCGTGCTGGCGCTGGCCGGTCTGCACGTCGTCCTCGCCACGGTCTCGGCCGCGTGGTCGCTCGCGCCACTCTACACCTTCGTCAACGGGATCGGGCTGATCGGCTATCTCGGTCTCGCCTGCCTCGTCGCCGTCCGCCTGCCCGAGCGGACGGCCCTGCGGGTGATGACCGGCAGCCTGTTCGCGCTCATCGGCGGCGGCCTCGTGGTGGGCAACCTCGTGCCGGACATGGGCTGGATTCCGCCCTCGCACGGGGAGCCGCAATGGCGCTTCCAGGGCGTGTCCGGCCAGCCGAACGTCTGCGCGCAGCAGGCCGGCTACCTGCTGACGCTCGCCGTCTGTGCCCGCCGCGAGCGGCACCTGACCCGCGGCGCCTTCCTGGCCTGCCTCGTCGTGGCGGTCGCCGCGATCCTGCTGTCGAACAGCCGCACCACGCTGCTCGCCTGCCTGCTCGCCTGGGCGCTGGTGGCCCTGCGCGAGCGCGGGCGCCTGCAGGTACTGGCTGTTCCGGTCGCCGTCGCGGCGGCGCTCGCCCTGCTCGTCGTCTCGCTCGGCGGCCTCGCCGGGTTCGACGGGCTGTTCGGGGGCCTCACCCGCAGCGGGTCGGCGAGCGAGCTGACAACGCTGACCGGGCGCACCGAGATATGGGCGGTCGCCGCCGACCTGATCGCGCAGCGCCCGCTGCTGGGCTGGGGCTACAACGGCACCGAGCAGCTCATCGCCGACAGCGTTCCGACCACCTTCTACGGAAGCCACGTCAACACCCACAACATGAGCGTCCAGCTCGTGCTCGGCCTCGGCTTCCTCGGCGCGCTGCCCGGCCTCGGCTTCGTCGCCGGCCTGCTGTGGCGCCTCGTCCGCTCGCCCGACCCGACCCGCGATCAGGTGACCCTGCTGATGGCCGTCTCGGGCCTGAGCGAGGCGCCGATCTTCATCATGCCGGCCCTGCAGAACCTCGTCGTGTTCTCGGTGCTGGCGCGCGACGCCTCGTGGCGGGTGCGGCCTCCCCCGCAGGCGGGCCGGGAGGGCGCAGTCCCATGAGCGCGAGATGTCGGGAAATCGGTGCGTTCGCCCTCGTCGCGCTCCTTGCGGGTGGGCCGCTGCCGGCCGCGGAGGCGCCGGGCCCGCCCGCGGGCTGGCGCCTCGCCTTCTCGGAGGCGTTCGACAGCCTCGACACATCGGTGATGGCGCCCGGCCGCTTCGCCTTCGCCTATCCCGACGGCTGGCGGACCAACCGCGGCAACCGGGAGCTGGAATACTACGTCGATCCCCGCCCCGACCGGGAGATGGTGCCGCTCGCGGGCGCGAACCCGTTCTCGGTTACAGACGGCGTGCTGACGATCCGGGCGTGGCCGCTCTCGGTCCCGGAGCGCCGCGCGGCCCAGGGCCTGTCCTACGCGTCCGGCATGCTGACGACGCACGGGAGCTTCGCCTTCCGCTACGGCTATGCCGAGATCCGGGCCAGGATGCCGCGCGGGAAGGGCCTATGGCCGGCCTTCTGGCTGCTCGCGCGGGCGGGCGGATGGCCGCCGGAGATCGACGTCCTCGAGGTCTACGGGGACCGCACCACCACGCTCGACGTCACGCTGCACACGAACGAGGGCGGGCGCCACCGGCAGGAACAGCGCAAGGTGCCGGTGCCCGACCTGTCGGAGGCGTTCCACACCTACGCGGTGACGTGGACCTCTGAGAGCATCGTCTGGTCCTTCGACGGCGCGCCGGTCTTCGCGGCGGCGACCCCCGCCGACCTGCACCAGCCGATGTTCCTGCTCCTCAACCTCGCGGTGGGCGGCACGTGGACCGGCAGCCCCGACGCGACGACGTCGTTCCCGGCGCAGCTCGAGATCGACCGCATCCGCGTCTTCGTTCCACCGGGCGAGGCGGAGGAGGCACGGCGATGAGCGGGGCCGACATCATTCTCCCGGCCGGGATCGCCGCCGCCACCGAGCCCGAGCGGGACCGGGCGGCCCTGCTGCCGACCCGCTACCTTCCGGCGCTCGACGGCTTGCGGGCGGTGGCCGTGCTCCTCGTCGTGGCCTCGCACGCGGCACCCGCCCATATCGTGCCCGGCGGGTTCGGCGTGACGCTGTTCTTCTTCATCAGCGGCTACCTGCTGACCGGGCAGCTCGCCGACGAGTATCTCCGCACCGGCCGCATCGATTTCTTCGGCTTCTACCTGCGGCGCATGTTGCGGCTCCTGCCCGCCGCCCTCGTCTTCATCGTCGTCACCGGCGCGGTCTTCCGGGCGATGGGCGGATCGCTCACCGCCGCCGAATGGGCCTCGGCGCTGCTCTACGGGGCGAACTACTACGACATCGTCGCCGGCTACCGCTCGGACCTGACGGTCGCAGGCGCCCACGGCCCGGTGGCGGTGGCGCACCCTTTCAGCATCCTGTGGTCGCTCGCCGTCGAGGAGCATTTCTATCTGGTCTGGCCGCTCACCCTGCTCGCGCTGCTGCGCTGGGGGGGATGGCGGGCCTCCGCCGGGTTCCTCGTCGTCGTCTGCCTCGTGGAGCCGGCCTGGCGCGCCCATCTCCACGCGCTCTGCCAGGACCCACAGCCGGCGACCGCCTGCGGGGCCGCGCCGGAGCTGCGCATCTACGCCGCCACCGACACGCGCTTCGATTCCCTCGCCTTCGGCGCGCTCGCCGCTCTGCTCGTCGTCCAGAGCGAGACGCGGCGCTTCCTGTTGATCCTGCGCGCCCGCAGCGCGCAGGCGGCCGCGCTCGGTCTCCTCGCCGCGGGGTTTCTCGTGCGCGACGAGACGTTCCGCGACGTCTCCCGCTACACCGTCCAGGGCCTCGCCTTCCTGATCTTGGTCCCCGCGCTCCTCGTCGGCACCTCGGGCCTGCGCCGCATGCTGGAGCGGCGGATTCCGGTCCTGATCGGACGCCTCAGCTACTCGATCTATCTCTGGCACTGGCTCGCCGGGATGATCGCCGCCTATGCCTTCGCACCGACGCCCCTTCTCCAAGTCACGGCCTACCTCGCCCTGACGGGGCTGCTGTCGGCGCTCGGTTGGTTCGCGATCGAGCGGCCGATGCTGCGCCTGCGCCGCCGGGCCGGCTCGGCGGCACCGGTTCCTCCGTCGGCGACCGCGGTCGGATCCGGCGCCGTCCCGGCGGAGCCGGCCGCGCCGAAGGCTTGAGAGGCCCCTCTCGGCCTGAGACGGGACCGGAGCGTTTGCGCTGGATCAAGGCCCGGTCGCTCCTCGACGGCGAGGATCGTCCGCGGGATCGGTCGAGCGGCCCTGGGAGAGACCGTCATGAGCTACGCGAACATCCTCGTCTCGGTCGATCTCACGGAGGCGGCGGCGGGTCGGATCCGGCTCGCCGCGGGGCTCGCGCGGCGGTTCGAGGCCATGCTGACCGGGGCCGCTGCCGGGAAGGTGCCGGCGCCGCTGCTCGTCCACGACATCTACGATGCCCAGCGCCAGGAAGAGGAGAACGCCGCGAAGATCCGCGCGGTGCTGGACCAGGCCGGAAAGATCTTCTCCGGCAACCTCGGCGAGGGGGTGCGGAGCGAGTGGCATCCGGCGCTGGCCGGCCCGGTGATCCATCTCGTGGCCGAGGCGCGGGCGGCCGACCTCGTCGTTCTCGGCCGCCGGGGCCCGGAGGACGAGACACCGCGCCAGCTCGACGTGCCGCCCGGGCCGGTGATGATGGAGGCCGGCCGTCCGGTGCTCGTCGTCCCGCCGGGGCTCGAGCACCTCAAGGGCGCCCGCATCGTGGTGGCGTGGAAGGACGGTCCGGCGCCGCGCCGCGCCGTCTCGGCGGTCCTGCCCTTCATCCGCAACGCCGATCAGGTCCATGTCGTGACCACCGGAGCGGATGCCCGGCTGGAAGGCGGCGAGCACGTGGCCGCCCATCTCGCCCGGCACGGCGCCGCCGTCACCACCCATTTCCTGCGCACGGTCGACACCGACGCCGCCGAGATCCTGCGCTTCGCGCGGGCTCAGGACGCCGACCTCCTCGTGATGGGTGCCTACGGCCATTCCCGCCTGAGGGAATGGGTGTTCGGCGGCGTCACCCGCGACGTCCTGCGGAGCAGCACCGTCTGCTGCCTGATGTGCCACTGATGCGCCGTGTCCTCGCCATCGCGCTTGCGCTGCTGCCACTTGCCGCGCAGGCCGGGCCGAGCACGCGGCGCGGCGAAAGCATCGCGCTCGCGACTTGCGCCCGCTGCCACGCCGTGGGACGCGTCGGCGTCAGCCCGCTCACGGAAGCGCCCCCCTTCCGTGACCTGCACCGGCGATATCCCGTCGAGGATCTGGCCGAGGCGTTGGCCGAGGGCATCGTCACCGGGCACCCGACCATGCCGGAGTTCCGGCTCGACCCGGACGAGGCGCAGAATCTCATCGCCTATCTGAAGACCCTCGAACGATGACGCCTCCTTCAGGCGGCGGCGAGGCGTTCGAGTCGGCCGAAATCGACGAGGCGCACCCCGCCGGGCACGATCAGCACCGCCTTCTCGCGATCGAGCCGGGTCAGCAGGCGGCTGACCGTCTCGATGGTGAGACCCAGGTGGTCGGCGATGTCCTGCCGGCCCATCGGCAGGGCGACGGTCACCGAGGTCTGCCCGATGCGGATGTAGCGCTCGCGGAGCGCGAGAAGGAAGCTCGCGACCTTCTCCTCGGCGGTGCGGCGGCTGAGCAGGGTCATGTGGTCCTGCGCCAGGGTGAGTTCGTAGCCCGCCCGCTCGTGCAGGCGCTGGAGGAGGCGGGGCTTGCCCGCCACGAGGCCGGCGAAGGCGCGCTTCTCGAACCGGCACAGGCTGGTGGGGCCGAGCGCCTCGGCGGTGACGGTGTAGCGCTCCGGCAGTGCGAGACCGAGGAAGTCGCCCACCATGGCGAAGCCCATGACGTGACGGCGCCCGTCCGGGAGCAGGCGCGACACCCGCACTATGCCCTCCGTCACGTTGTAGACCGCGTCAACCGGGTCACCCTGCCGGAACAGTGCCTGATGCGGTGCCAGATGGAGGGACTGACTCAGCGCCTCCAAATCGTCGAGATCCTCGCCCGTCAGCGCCCCGCAGACGCTGAGGAGGCGGACCTTGCAGGTGGCGCAACCGCCGTCCGTATGATCATGGAGGCAGGGGCGCGTGGATGGTCCGGTCGAACTCAACACGTCTCACCTCCCGAATCGGGGTCGCCCCCATGCAAATACCTATCCCGACTTCCAATCTGTGAGAAGTATCGAGAATCATACACCACAAAAAGATTAGGCCATTTGGTCTATCTACGTTGCCGACAAGATGATCTGCTCGGAGTCCCATTGGTGGCGACTGTAGACATCCTGAGCAGGCAACCACTCGGTTCAGCCAGACCATCCCGAACATCGCGAGGACGGCACCGAGCATGAGGACGGTCGCGATCCAGCCCAGCGCCCGCAGGGGACCGCGGATCGCGAAGGCGCCCATGATGCCGGTCCGGGCCGCGATCCGCATCATCACCGCCATGATCGGCACCGCGACCACGCCGTTGACCACAGCGCTCCAATACAGCGCCCGGATCGGATCGATGGCGCCGAGGCTCACCGCCATGCCGAATCCGGTGGCGAGGGCGACCGTGGCGTAGAAGGCGCGCGCCTCCAGGACACGCCGGCCGAAGCCGACCGGCCAGCGCCGGGCCTCGCCGATCGCGTAGGCCGCGGACCCCGCGAGCACCGGCACCGCCAGCAGACCGGTGCCGACGATGCCCAGCGCGAACAGACCGGAGGCGAACGGTCCGGCGAGCGGCCGCAGCGCCTCGGCGGCGTCGGCGGAGGTGCGGATGTCGGCGACGCCGTTTGCGTGCAGGACGGCGGCGGTGGTCGCCATGATGGCGAGCGCCACGAGGTTGGAGAAACCCATGCCGACGAGGGTGTCGATCTCGATGCGCCGCAGCGCCGGCCCACCCTGGTCCGGTGCGTGGAGCAGGTCGCTCCGCCGCGGATAGGCGACGAGGTCCTCGGCCTCTTCGGCCGCCTGCCAGAAGAACAGGTACGGGCTGATGGTGGTGCCGAACAGCGCGACCAGGGTGGTCAGCGTCTCCCGGCTGGCGTCGAGCCGCGGCAGCAGCACGCCGAGGGCGAGGTCGCGCCACGAGACGTGGGCGACGGCCAGCACCGCCGGATAGGCGAACAGGCTCAGCGTCAACCATTTGAGCACGGCGACATAGCGTGCGTAGCGCAGGCCCACCTGCATCAGCGTGCAGCCGAGCGCGAAGGCGACGACGTAGGCCCAGCGCGGCCCCGGCAGCAGCAGGGTCACGGCGTCGGCCATGGCGCCGAGATCGGCCCCGAGGTTGAGGACGTTGGCCGCCAAGAGCAGCAGGACGACGCCTTGCAGCACGGCGCCCGGATGGTGACGCGCCAGCACGCCCGCGATGCCGTGGCCGGTGGTGCGTCCGATCCGGGCGGAGATCATCTGTACCGCCACCATCAGGGGGAGACTGTAGAGCAGGGTCCAGCACAGGCCGTAGCCGAGCTGGGCCCCGGCCTGGCCGTAGGTCGCGATTCCGCTGGGGTCGTCGTCGGAGGCGCTGGTGATCAGGCCGGGGCCGAGGACGCGCAGCAGGCGCGGCTTCGACGGGCCAACGACCGGGCTCTCCTCCGCATCGTCGTCCTCGCCCGCGAGCGCGTCGCCCTCCCCGGCCGGGCTGTCGAGACGCGCGTCGCTCACGGTGTGCCGGCCTCCGGCGCGAAGACGAGACGGGCGACGCGGACGGCCTCGTCCAGATCGTCGCAATCGGTCCCGTAGCGGCGGCGCAGCGCCTGAATCCAGTCCGGCGGCGGCGCCCCCTCGGGCCAGATGTCGGAGGCCGGCACGTGGTAGAGGCCGTCGAGGGCCTCGATGCCGTAGCCGGTCACCGCCCAATGCCGCCCGCGCCAATGAACCGGTTCGGTGAGTTCGCGGTCCATGTCTCCCTCCTCATCTTCCTCCTCCCGCCGCTTCAGGCGGCGACGTCCGCCAGCGTGACGGCCTCGCAGGCATCGGCGCGCAAGCGCCAATCGGCGACGCCCATCGCCTCGCGGAACATCGCCTTCGCCTCGAACAGGGCCGACACCTCCGACCGGGCCCTGACGAGGGCTTGATGCTGGAGGATGCTGCGGTCGTGGCCATGGTCGTCGGTGACGACTTTGTAGAAGTTGACGAGGTACTGGCGCATCGCGTGGCCTCCGCTGCTGACGATGGCCACAGCCTGGGCGCGGGGCAATGACGCGGCCTTGATCCAGCGCAAGGCCCTCGGCAACGGCACGAGCACTGCGGTGCCGTTGAGCGAACCGGCGCGGTGGCCGGCGATGGCCTCGTTCGCCCGCGCCAGCGGGAAGGGATGGGTGCGGGTGACGATCCCGGCCGTCGCGGCAGCGAAGAAGGGGCGGGCGTCGGCCCGGGTGAGGTTGGCGACCGAGAGCAGCGCGCGCTCACCCCACCGCCGCGCGGAGGGGAAGGAGGGGATCGCGCTCATGTGGATGCCGCCGCAGACGACCCGGTCCCCTTTGCGCCCCGCTGCAACGGCCACCGGCACCAGCCGGCCGTCGGGGGCGAAGATCTGTGCCGCGTCCAGGGGCTCGGGCGCCGCCTTGTCCGCGCCGCCGGCCTATTCGGCACCGAGCGCGCGGGCGAAGTCCTGCGTCGAGCCGTCGCCCGGACGGGGAAAGGGGAAGACCCGGCAGCCCTGCCGGCGGCAGAGCGGGGCGACGATGTAGGCTGCGGCGCCGAAGCCGTAGAGCCCGACCGTGCGGGCCTCGCCCGCCATCCCCAGGGTGCGCCATCCGATCAGCCCGGCACACCGAGCCGCGGCTCCCGCACGCTGGGTGCGAGGACCTCGACCGTGCCGACGATTTCGTGCCCTGTGACGGCGGGATAGACCGCCTGAGGCAGTTCGCCTTCGATAAGGTGGCGTTCCGTCCGGCAGACGGCGCAGGCCTCGACCCGGCGGAGCACCTTGGCCTGCATCGGAACAAGCGCGCCGCGGTTCGCCGGCCCGGATCAGAGGGCGACCCAGAGCAGGCCGGTCAGCAGGATCGAGGCGGCGACGGCGAGGCCGAGCGCCTGCAGGCTGCCGATGCTCTCATGCCGGTATCCGTCCTCGATCGTGTCCTGGGCGTTCGCCGCCCGCGGAGGCGCCCAGCGGCCGGCTCCCCGCGGCATCCCGACGGCCCGCACCGTCATCCCCGACACGGCTCTCGCGACCGATGTCATCGTCGTCCCTCCAAATTTCACGCATGGCCATGGTGAGGGCGACGGGCGAGGCCGGCTTTGATCCAGCGCAAGGCTTCGATCCGAGGCCGCGGATCAGTCGTGTCGCGGGCGAACGCTCGCGATCAGGGCGGCTTGATGCGGGTCCATCGCCGGCCCCAGCCGGGACAGCACCGCCACGCCGAACAGGTTCACGGTCCCGATCAAGGCCAGCACGAGGAGGAGGGTGACGTCGCCCGGCCGATGGCGCCCGGCATGGATGCCGAGGCAGCCCGCGACGAAGACCAGCGCCAGGACGAGGTTCAGGAGATCGCTGGGCGGGGTCATCGTCCGGGCCGGCTCCAGATCGTCAGAACGAGCGTGCGTCCGGCGCCTCGCGCAGGCGCCACAATTCGGCGAGCGCCGAGACCACGAGGGCGAGGCCGAAGCCGAGATGGATGATCAGGGGAACCTGCGCGTCGTCGAAGCCCATGACCCACGGGCCCGCGCAGACCCAGACGCCGATGAGGGCGAGGAGAACTTCCTCCACGTCGTAGGTCTGAAGCAGGGACAGCACCGCCAGCCCGAGGACGGCGCCTGCGCAGAGCCACAGGTTCCAGGTGGCTTGCGCCTGATCGAGGAAGCTCAGCGCCCAGGGAGCGAGCATCATCCCTGCGGCGAGACACAGGTTCCAGACGCCGAGGAAGGCTTCCTCGGCTCCGTTGGAGATGGTGCGCATGCTGGCCTCCCTCCGAACTCCGGCGCCGACATCGCCGTGTCCGAACGGTGCGCCGTCTCCGGGCGCGGGCCCTTGCGATGGATCAAACCGCGCTCACGGCTCGGTCGGCAGCGTCGCGCCTTGCGTCCAACGACACGATCCGCGCGGGCAGCGCGAGATCGGGGCGATGGCTCGTCAGCACGACGGCGCGATCGGCCCAGGCCGCCAGCAGGCGCGCGAGAATGCGCGCCGCCTGATCGTCACCGAGATGCTCGGCCGGCTCGTCGAGCAGGATCACGGGGGCCGGGCTGAGCGCCGCGCGGGCGAGAGCGAGGCGCTGGGCCTCGCCGAGCGACAGGTCGCCCTCCCCGATCCAGGCGTCGAGGCCGCCGCCCGCGCGGATGCGGCCAGCGAGTTCGACCATGGCCAGCGCCGCCCAGAGGTCGCAATCGGCCGCGCCCGGCGCGAACAGGTTCTCGCGGACGGTGTCGGCGAGGATCGCCGCGTCGTGCAGGGCGAGATGCGTCGCGGCCCGTCGCCCGAGCGCCGGAAGCGACACGCCGCCGAGCCGGATCGCCTCGCCCGGCCGGTCGTCGCTCCAGCCCGCGAGGGTCTTGAGCAGGCTGGTCTTGCCGCATCCGCTGGCGCCGACGAGCACCAGCTGGCGGCCGGGGGCGATCGTCAGGTCCGGCGCGGGGCCGAGGTCGCGCCCGCCGGGGGCCCGCAGGCGGACGCCGCGCAGGGCGAGCGCCCCTGCAGCCGTGACGGGCGGCGACTCCGGTTTGGGCGGTGCGCCCTCCCCGTCTCCGAGGGCCGCGCGGGCGGCGCGGGCCCGAACGGCGCCGAGGAGCGAGCGGGCCAGCGCGAGCACCGGCTCGGCGATCCCGAGCCACGCGAAGGCCAGGAACGTCGCCGGCAGCAGCCCCGTGCCGCGCTGGCCCGCGGCCCAGGCCGCCAGCAGCACGGCGAGGGCGGTGCCAGGGCCGGCGAGCCCCAGCAGGGCCTCGAACCGCGCGAGCGCCCGGCGCCCGTCGGCCGTCTCCCGCTCCGCGTCGCGAAGGGGATCGAGGGCCGCCTTCAGGGCGGCCCCGCGCCGGCCCTCTGCGGTCAGCGGTACGGCGCCGGCGAGCACCGCGCCGAGATCCGCCGCACCCCGCCGCCGGGCAGCCCGGACCCGCACCTCGCCCGCAGCCAGACGGCGGGCGGTGACGCGGGCGCGGGCGAGGCCGGCCACGGCCAACCCGGCAAGCGGCACGAGGGCGAGCGGGGCGAGCCAGGCCGTGGCAACCGCGAGCGCCAGCAGCGCCGTGCCGGTCGTCGCGAGGGGGAAGCCGACGCGCAGCCGGGCGAAATCGATGTCGGCCACGTCGTCGATGTAATCGGCCAGCCGCTCCGGGCGGCCGAGCTGCCAGCCGGCGCCACGGCTTTCCGGTGCGCGCGCCAGGGCGGCGAACAGGCGCGACCGGCGGCGGACCTGATCGGCGAGCGCCGCCCGATGGCCGGCCATGCGCTCGCCGTAGCGCGCGCCGGTGCGCAGCAGTGCGAACAGGCGCACCAGCCCGGCCGGATGGTGGATGTTGAAGGCCAGCGCAGCCGGGCCGGCGCCGGCCAGCGCCACCGCCGCCAGGAAGGACGCGGCCGTGCCGGCGAGCGCGAGGTTGGCCGCGACCGCCAAGGCGGCCAGACCGAAGGCGAGGCGCCAGGGGTGGGCCGTGTCACGGGATCCCGAAGGGATCATCCCTTCGGCGGGGACCGGGGCAGCGCCCCGGATCTTCCAGGGCTCCGCCCTGGACCCGCGAGAGGGCTCGCCCTCTCGACACCCGGACTTCTCCGGAGCAGCCACCTGGACACGGGTCATGCGGCTTGCCTCTCGGCAGGGGCGTCCCCGAGATTCACGCGCCGGTCGGCGAGCGCCGCCAGCGCGGGATCGTGTGTCGCGACGATCACGAGGCGGGTGCGGGATGCCTCCCACAGGGCCTGCCGGACGCGGGCCGCGTTCACGGGATCGAGCTTGGCGGTCGGCTCGTCGCAGAAGGCGAGGCCCGGCCGCAGCAGCAGGCGGGCGACCGCGATCCGCACCCGCTGTCCACCGGAGAGGTTCTCGGCACCCGCCCGGATCGGGGCGTCGAGGCCGCCGGGCCAGTGCGGATCGTCTCTGAGGCCGAGCCGCGCGGCGGCACGCGCCACCGCCTCGGGCGTCGCCTGCGAACCTTCCGCCAGCGCCCGGCGCAGCGTTCCGGCCGGAACCGGATTCTCGACGGAGACCCATGTCGGCGGCCCGTCCGCGGGCCATCGTACCGTACCGGCGAGCGGCGCCTCGATCCCGGCAAGAACCCGCAGCAGGGTCGACTTTCCGGCTCCGCTCGGCCCCGTCAGCGCGAAGAGACCCGTCGGCGGCAGGTCGAAATCAGGAGTTCGCCCCCGGCTTGTTCGGCTGTGCGCCAGGAGCAGACATTCTGCTTGCCAACACTAAATTGCCGTTCTCAGAGCTAACCGGACCTTTGGACGAAGCAGCGCGATTCCCCTGGTGACAGCCTCAGATATCGTCAGCAGTTGAGGCGCTCCCCCTCGCAGGGGTATGGCAGGCTGACAGAGCCGCAGATCAAGCTGGAGTCAGTCGCGGCAGGTCGCGGCGTTCCAGGGCCGGCAGGAGATGCATCACCGAACGGGCGAACTCGTAGCGCGCCACGGCGAGCCCGGCGGTCCAGTCCGGCAGGGGTGTTTCCATCAGTTCGGTCACATCGAGCCCGTGTGAGAAGCCGTCGCCGATGCGCGCCTCGACCGTGTCGAGCCAGCGCCGCGTCTGATCGATGCCGCGGCGCCCGGCCTCAACCGGACCGTGGCCGGGGATCAGCAGGCGGTGATCGATCTCGGCGAGGCTCGCCAGCGCGCCGCGCCAGCGCTCGGGATCGGCATCGGGGGTGGTGGCGGCACGGTCGAGGAAGACGAGGTCGCCTGGAAACAGCAGGCCGGACGATTCCTCGAACAGGCACAGGTCCTCGCGGGTGTGGCCGGCGAGCGGCAGGATGCGGAAGCGGCGCTCGCCGATGATCTCGACGCCTGCCTCCGCGACCCGACCGGGTTCGGGCACGCCGGTGCCGCGCATCCAGTCGCCCGCGACCCGGTACATGCCGTTGGTAAGGTCGGTGCCGGCGCGTTTCAGGTCGCCGCGGAGCGCCGGGCCGCCGCTCACCGTGCCGGGGGCGAAGGCGGTCGCGCCGAGCACGTGGTCGGCGTGGATGTGGGTGAGGTAGACCCGCACGACCGGCTTGCCGGTCAGACGCTCGGCCAGCGCCTTCAGCGCTGTGCCGTATCGATGCGAAGGGCCGGCATCGATCAGGACCGCGCCGTCGCTCGTGTCGAGCACGGTGATGTTGGCGATCGCCCCGCCATTGGCGCGGGTGATCGGTTCCGGCGCGCCGTAGATCGTCCAGACGCGGGGGGCGATCTCGACCGGGGCGAGCGGGTAGGCGAGCGGCGCGGCCTCGGCCGGGAGCCAGGGCAGGGCCGTGGCGCAGAGCCCGAGGGCGAGGCCAGCGCGGCGGGTGAGCGTGGTCTCGCGCATCACAGCCGTCCCTTCTGCCCGGCGGCCGGAGCGGCCGCGGAAGCCGTATTCGGCGGGATCGGCACCCGCGCCGTGAACACCGTGCCGTTGGTGTTGCGCGCCTTCAGTGTCAGCGCCTCGCCAGCCGCCGGCCGGTCCGGCAGGAGCGTCAGGGTCGGGTTGTCGGCCACCGGCTCCTGCAGGGTGAGGCGGGCCAGCACCGCGCCCGCGGCATCGGCCACGCTCAGTTCCTCGATCAGGAAGAGCGGGATGTTGGCGAGCATGCCGGTGTCCATCGGGTGCGTCATGCGAAGGCGCAGGCGAAGGTCGTCGGCCTCGCTCCAGACCCGGGCGCGGGTCTCGCCGAGGCTCTTCCAATCGACCTTCTTCTCCACCACCGGCGGCACCGAGCAGCCGCCGCCCGCCGCATCGAGATAGCGACCGCCGACGTGCCACACGTCGCCCCGGCGCACGGCGGCGCGGATCGGCGTGCCCTGCTCGATCTTCATGCGGAACGCCACGAAGGGCTTGGCCGCCACCGGCTCCAGCCGCAGGGTCAGCGGGAACGGGTTGAGGTCGGCGATAACGAGCACCTCGTCGGCGCTTCCCAGCGCGCGGGCATCGACGGTCACCGGCACCTGGGTCTGGTCCTCGGTCACGGGGGGCAGCACCACCTGCACCGCGTCGTCGAACACGGCGCGGCGCCGGCCGAGATAGCGCTCGGCCATGATCGGCCAGAGCGGCGAATCGAGCGGGTCGCGGCTGCCGCTGGATGGGGCCGCCGCGCGGGCGAGCGGCCGGTCGATGAAGGGCCTGAAGGGGGACAGGAACGGCATCGCGGGGCCTCGGCTCAGCGGTCTTCGAGGGGTAGGACGGGCGGTGGGACGGCCTCGACCAGCGAGCGCTCGGCATCCGTCCAGCCGTCGGTGCCGTCGGCGAACCAGGAGAGGCGGGTGTAGCCCAGCGCGGCGGCGCGCTTGACCGCGTTCCACGACATCCAGCAATCGGCGAGGCAGAAGAACACGATTGCGCGCCCCCGGTCGCCACCGGTCAGGCGGGCAAGATGGCGGGCGAAGTAGGCGGCGAGCCGCGGTTCGAGCCGGCCGCGGCCGGTCTCGGGCAGCCACGTCGCGCCGGGTATCGTCTCGCGCCGATCGACGATGCGCCACGCGCCGGTGGCGGGGTCGAAGCCGCCGCGCTGGGGCATGGTGTCGATCAGCACCGCGCCCTCGTCGCGCAGGCGGTCGAGGGCGGGAAGATCGATTCGCGTCCCGCCCTCGACCGGGCGGGTCACCGGGGCGCGGTAGTTCTGCACCCGGTAGCCGGTGGTCTCGTCGCTGTCGAAGTCGGACGCGGCATCGGCCCGGGCGGCGCCCGCGAGGACGGCGAGACCGAACGCGGCGGCGAGAGCGGCGCGCCTCATCGCCCGGTCCTCCGGGCGAGGCCGAGGATGCGGGTGAGCGTGGCGTCGCGGTCGATCCAGTGATGCTTGAGGGCCGCCGCGACGTGGAGCGCGAGCGCCGCACTCAAGGCGAGCGCCAGCCCGTCGTGGAGGTTAGAGGCCACCGCGTAGAGCGTCTCGTGCTTGGCCTCGAACAGCTTCGGGATCACCGGCAGCCCGAACACCGAGACCGGGCGGGCATAGGCGAGCGAGCGCAGGATGCCGGAGAGCGGCATCAGCAGCGTCGCCACGATGAGGAAGACGTGGAGCGCGATCGCCCCGCGCCGCTCCCAGGGCGCGTGCGGCCCGGCGGGCGCGGGAAAACCCTCGCGCATCCGCCACGCCACGCGGGCGAGCGCGGCGGCAAAGACGAGCACGCCGACGGATTTGTGGATCTGGACGAGCGCGGTTTTGTCCGGCCCGCCCGGCACGGTGCGCAGCCAGAAGCCGAAGGCGATCAATCCGAGCACGCCCACGCCGACGCCCCAGTGCAGGCCGAGCGAGAGGCGGCCGGGCCAGGGCGCGGGGGCCGTCATCGCGCGAGCAGCCTCAGGTGGGGAAACTCGCGCTTGGCGGTGAGCAGGGTGCAGTCGCGCTCGTCCTCGGTGTCGGGGCAGACGATCTCGACCCCGTCGGGATAGTGGCTGACGTTCTCGCAGGTCGCGAGGAAGCGCTCGCGCAGGCGCGGATCGTCGGCGATCCGGGCGGTGTCGAGCCCGGTCACCGTGCACTCCGTCTTCAGCATCAGCATGCGCCGGATCTGGTATTCCTTGACCTCGGCATACGCGGGCGCGGGCAGGAGCAATCCCCCCGCCAGCGCGAGCGCCGAGGCCGAATGCGCGAGCATCCGCGGAATCAATTGATCTTGGCCGCGATGGCCGGATCCTTGCCGGCCTCGCTCTCGATGTAGGTGCGGATCGCCCAGATCGCCTCCTGGCTCAGGATGTCGGCGAAGGGGGGCATGCGGTAGCGGCCATCGCGCTGGGCGCCGCCGCGGACGCGGGTGAGGAAGTAGATGTCGGAGGCTTCGGTCTTGTCGAGTTCGCGCAGGTCCGGGGCCATGCCGCCGGACTTGGCGTCGATGCCGTGGCAGCGGGCGCAGTTCTTGTTGTAGCCGGACGCGCCGATCTCGATCGCCTTGGCGTTGCCGACATAGGGGTTCTTGTCGCGGTCGTTCTCGCCGAGCGGCTCAAGGCCGGTCGTGTCGATGGCCGAGGGCGCGCCGTCGCCGTGGGCCTGGACGAGCGCGGTCGCGGCGAGCGCCAGTGGCAGGGCGAGGGCGGCGGCCCGGAGCATGCGGATCATCGGCGGATGCCTTTCGTCTCGATGGGGAAGTTTTCGGCCGAGCGGCTCACGGGGTCGGGTCTAGCCAGATGCGCCACGTCTCCGACCCGCTGACCTGCAGCGAGTAGGTTCCGGGCGCGTCGATGCGGTGGGTGGCGCTGCCGCCGCCGCCGATGTGGAGGTTCTGGTCGATGCCGCCGTCCGCGTCCTTAAGGTACAGGACGAAGATCGGGCCATCGCTCTCGTAGCGCAGCAGCGTCGGCGCGGTGATCTCGAATGGCTCGGTCTGCGCAGTCAGGCGGCCCTGGAAGCGGGGCGGGGCGAGGTGCGCGGCGAGCCGGTCGTAGCAGGCGAGCCGCTCGGTGCCCTCGGCTGTGGCGCGGCACTTGGCGAAGGCCGCGCGCATCCCGGCCTCCGCCTCGCCCGCGGCCAGCGCCGGCAGAGAGAAGGCCGTGCCGAGCATCGCCAGCGCCATCGGCCGCGCCGTCACTTGCCCGCCTGCGGTTCGTCCTCGTGCTTCAGGGCGGTCGCGGCCGGATAGGCCTCCCAGACCGGCTTGTCGGTCTGCCAGTGGACCGGGCAGCCCTTGCAATCCTGCATCCAAGCATCTTGGAAGATCGCGAAGCGGATCTTGGCGCCCTCCATCACCGCGCCGGTGAGATTCACCTCGTAGAACTTCGCTTCCTGCAGGTCGGTGTCGATGAAGCGGGCGCCGACGAACTGGGCGCGCTTGGCCTGGACCATTTCGAGGTCGGCCACCGTGAAGTCGCCGCCGCTGAAATCGCCGCCGACGATGCGGGCATGGTCGAGGTTGGCCCCGACGAAGCGGGCATCCTTGGCCTTCACGCCCTGCATGAAGGCGATCTGGAGCTGGGCGCCGCTGAGATTGGCCTTTTCCAATATGGCGCCGCGCAGGTTCGCCCCGCGCAGGTCCGCGCGGGCGAGGTTGGCACCGGTGAGGTCGGCGCCTCCGAGGTCAGCGTTCTTAAGGTCGGCGTGGCGCAGGTCGGCGCCCGCGCATTTCGCGCCAGGGGCGATGGTGCAGGTCCCGACCACCCAGGGATCGGGCCGCTCGTCCTTGTTGTGAACCACCGTCTGCGCCGCCGCCGGCAGGGCGTGCGCGAGCAGGCCGGCGATCAGGAGGGCGCGCCGCGCGCCGCGGGTCCGGGCCGACATCGGGTCAGCTCCCTTCTTCCGATTCTTGGATGTGGCGCATCGGGCCGGCGCAGTGGCGCCGGCCCGGCCGTGGTGGCAGGAAGGTCAAGCCTTCCCGCACATTGGGTCACTGCGCCGAGGCGGTATCGGTCGGCAGCTCGAACACCCAGAACGAGCCGCCCTGCGAGACGAGCTTGGTCTGGTCGGCCATGTCGCCGCCCCACAGCGGCACCGCGCCGCCGTAGCCCGAGGAGATGCCGATGTACTGCTTGCCGTCCATCTCCCAGGTACTCGGCACCGAGACCACGCCCGAGCCGGTCTGGAACGCCCAGAGCTGCTTGCCGGTCTTGGCGTCGAACGCCTTCACGAAGCCGTCCGAGGTGCCGGTGAAGACCAGCCCGCCCTTCGTCGTCATGGTGCCGGCCCAGAGCGGCATCGCCTCCAGGTGCTCCCACACGATCTTGCCGGTCTTCGGATCGAGGGCACGCAGCGCGCCGACATGGGTGTCGAACTTGCGCTGGATGCGGAAGCCCTGGCCGAGATAGGCCGAGCCGGCCTTGTAGGTGACGTTCTCGGTCCAGTAATCCTCGGTCCAGTCGTTCGACGGGATGTAGAACAAACCCGTCTGCTGCGAGTAGGACATCGGGTTCCAGTTCTTGCCGCCGAGGAAGTTCGGCGTCACCTTGATCGACTTGCCCTTGGCCTGACCCTCCTCGGGCGCGGGCGGGCGCTGGCCCTCGACCTCCATCGGACGGCCGGTCTTCAGGTCCCAGCCCGTCGCCCAGGTGATGTCCTTGACGAAGGGATAGGCGGCGACCAAAGCGGTCTGCTTGCTGATCTTGCCGTCGCGGGCCGTGAGCTTGTCGGTGTCGGTGAGGAAGAAGAAGCCGTTGCGGTCGGCGTGCGCCCCGAGGCGCATGGTCTTGCCGTCCTTCTCCATGTCGAACAGGATGATCTCGTTGTTGCCCGAGTAATCCCACGCGTCGTTCGGGGTGTGCTGGAAGAAGCCCACCGGCTCGCCGTTCGACGGGTCGATGTAGATCTGGCCCGAGGTGTAGAGGCTGTCGTAGGGCTTCCAGTCGCCGCCGGGGCCGGAGCGGTAATGGTGGTTCCACGGGGCCGGGTTGCCGGTGCCGATGACGAAGGTGTTGGTCTTCTCGTCGTAGACCCCGGTCTGCCAGGGGGCGCCGCCGCCGTGGTTCCACGCCTCGACCTTCTTGCCGTCCTTGTCGTTGGGCCAGGACGGCGCCTTGGCGTCGCCCGTCGGCGTCGAGTCCTTGCCCGCGAGGCGGCCCATATGGCCCTCGACCAGCGGCCGCATCCAGATTTCCTCGCCGGTCTCGGGATCGCGGCCGTAGAGCTTGCCCTGCGCGCCGAACTCGTCGCCCGAGTTGCCGTGGATGAGGACGACCTTGCCGGTCTTCTTGTCCTTGATGATGTTCGGCGCGCCGGTATAGGCGTAGCCGGCGGCGTGGTCGTCGAACTTCTTACTCCAAACCACCTTTCCGGTCTTGGCGTCGAGGGCATACATCGAGGCATCGAGCGCGCCGAAGTAGATCTTGCCGTTGTAGATCGCCGCACCCCGGCTCACCACGTCGCAGCACGGGCGGATGTCGTCGGGCAGGCGGGCCGAGAACGACCACAGCTTCTTGCCGGTCTTGCCGTCCAGCGCGAAGATGCGCGAGTAGGAGGCGGTGATGTAGATCACGCCGTCATGCACCAGCGCCTGGCCCTCCTGGCCGCGCTGCTTCTCGTCGCCGAAGGAGAACGACCAGCGCGGCTTCAGGAGGCTGACGTTCTTGGTGTTGATCTTGTCGAGGCCCGAATAGCGCTGGGCCTTGATGCCCATGCCGTACATGAGTACGTCCTTGTCGGTGTTCTGGTCGTTGAGGATGTCCTCCCAGGTCACCGCTGCGCCGGTCGAGGCCTTCTCGGCCTTGGGGGCATCCTTGGTCTCGGCTTTCTGGGCCGAGGCGGGCGCCGCCATGAGCAGGCCGGACAGGATCAGCGACGAAGCGGTGGCGAGCATCAGCGTGCGGGGGCCGTGCCCCGCTGTCTTCCTGGCCATGCGTCTCTCCCTGGCGGTCGCGTGGGCCGCGCCGCGTCTTTCGATTCTGATAGGGAGCCAGTCGGCGGGAGCCTCACGACAAGCATCCGACGATCCGCCGCGGCGAGCGGGCGACCAGAATACTTCGTGAGAGCTTGGCGTCCCGAAGCCGGGCTCGAATGGAGGTATGGCGGGAAAGATTGCCCGCCGCACGCTAACTTTCGTCCATGCCTCATAGGGAAGTCTTAGAATTGCAAGTTCGTCCCGAACGAATTTGCCACATCAGAATTGCGATCTCGCTCGATGACCATAATGAATTTGTTTGAAATCGCGCCCTTGACGCTCGTCTTGCGGGGCGATCATCACTTTTACGGTCGAGGCGCCGCGGGTTGCGCCCGAACGAGTTGGCGCGATGCACATCATCTTGGTGGACGACCATCCGCTGTTCCGCGAGGCGCTGCGCAGCACGATCCGCCTCGGGCTGCCGCATGCCCGCATCGAGGAGGCGGACTCGATCGGGGCGGCGAAAGCCGTGCTGGCCGAGCGCCCCGGCATCGACGTGATCGTCCTCGACCTGTCGATGAAGGGCGTGACCGGCTTCGATGGGATGATGTCCCTGCGCATCCGCTTCCCCCGCATCCCGATCCTGGTCTGCTCCGGGTTGGAAGAGGGGCGGATCGTGCGCGAGGCGCTGCGGCTCGGGGCGGCGGGCTTCGTGCCGAAATCGGCGACGCGGGCGACCTACATGGAGGCGCTCGACAGCATCATGCGCGGCTCGATCTATGTGCCCGACCTCGCTCATGCCCACGACGAGGCGAGCGAGACCGCGGATGCCTCCGCCCGGATCGCCGCGCTGACGCCTGCGCAGATGAACGTGCTGTCGATGATCAAGCGGGGCAAGCTCAACAAGCAGATCGCGTTCGAACTCGGCATCGGCGATTCGATGGTGAAGGCCCACGTCTCCGAGATCATGCGCAAGCTCGGCGTGCGCAACCGGACCCAGGTGGCGCTCTGCGCCTCGGCGCTGGATTTCGACCGCGTCGGGATGTGATCCGCCATCGTCGCGGCGCATCTCGTGATGGGCAAATGCGCTGCACGCGGTGAAAAACAACTGTCACGCATAGGAAGGCGGGACGCCGCTGCGGGACCCGCGGTCAAGCGACGTGCAGGAGCAGGCCTGCCGTCATCGCGAGACCGACGGCAGCGACGCCGGCGGGCGCGACGAGGCGGGGGCGGTAGGACAGCAGCAGGACGAGGCCGGCGCCGGCGCCCGACACCGCGCCGACCCACTGCACCGGCCCGAAGCCCCAGCCCTCCGCCTCCCCGGCGACGAGCAGGCAAAGCACGAGGCCGCCCCAGCCGAGGACGCGCAGCAGCACGACCCGTCGCCCGCTCGGCTTGGTCCCGAAAATCTCCGCATGGTGGCGGTTCAGGCTGAGGCAGAGCGCGACGAGCGCGGCGAAGCTCAGGCCGAGATTGAGCGCGAGGATGGCGGGCGTCATGCGCGGGCCCGCTCCGCCGGGGCCGCGAGCACCGGCTCGTGCCAACGGTCAGTGCGGGACGGGCCGCGGTACTGCGCGATCCTGCGGGCGGCGAACGCGAACAGCGCGGCGAGCGCCAGCATCGCCCCGTCGAACCACAGGAAAAGGGCCTCGCCCTCGCCGAGCCGGCGTAAGGGATGCGCCTCGATCATGGCGAGGTCGGCCGCCACGACGGCGAGGCAGAGGCCGGAGACCAGCATCGACATCTCGTTCCAGGCCCGGCGATGCGGCCGGGCAAGCGGGATCAGGGCCGCCACGATCCAGGCGGCGAAGAAGGCACGGATTTCCCACTCCCCGCGGTCGGCGAGCCCGAGGGGCAGCAGCCGGTTGGCGAGGAAGTAGACCGCGACCGCCGCGGGCAGGCCAATGATGCTGCCGACGTTGAGCGCCTGGACGAGGCGCAGACCGAAGGACGGTGTCACGTCCAGCTTCGGCAGCCGGGCGAGCGACCACAGCACGAGGCCAGTCGCCACCATGGCGGAGCCCATCACGCCGCAGAGGAAGAACAGCAGCCGCAGGCCGGGTTCGGCGAAGTGCGCCACGTGCAGGCCGATCAGGGTGGAGATCGTTTTGGCCGCGGGCTTGAGATCGCCGCCGCGGATCTCCAGCAAAGCTCCGCTCGCGCCATCGAAGGCGATGTGGGTCGGCGTGTGGGCGAGGCCGTGCGGCTCCTCGAACATCGCGACGACGGTGGCCCCGGCGTCGCCGAAATTCGTGACGGTCAGCCGTTCGAGCCGCTCCGGCACGGTCGCCAGCGCCTCTTCTATCATCGGCCCAAGGGGCGCGAGCGGAGCGGTTCGGCCGATCGGCGGGCGCGGCGCCGTGATCCAGTTAGCTTCCCTGAAAAAGGCGCGGGTGTCGCCCTTGTAGGCGGTCGTGACGCCCCAGGGCATGTAGAACGTCGCGAGCGCGACGACACCGGTATAGGTGATCATCAGGTGGAACGGCAGCGCCAGCACGCCGGTGACGTTGTGGGCGTCGAGGAAGCTGCGCCGCGCCGCCTTGTCCCGGCGGAAGGTGAAGAAGTCGGCGAAAATCCGCTTGTGGGTGACGATGCCGGAGATCAGCGCCACCAGCATGATCATCGCGCAGATGCCGACGATCCAGCGCCCCCAGAGCGGCGGTATGTGCAGCTCGTAGTGGAAGCGGTGAAGGAAATCGCCGCCTTCGGTATCGCGCACCATCGCCTCGGCACCGGTCCGCGGGTCGAGCAGCACGTGGCCGGGCGGCGCGCCGGGGCGGGTGCGCCAGAACAGGTCGAGGAGCGGCCGCTCTGGCTGCGGCATCCCGATGAACCACGTCTTGGCCTTCGAGGCATGCCGTTCGAGATAGGCGACCGCCCGCTCGGCCACCTTCGGCAGATCGGCTGCCGCGACGGGCGGGGCCTGCGCCAACTCGGGCCGCATCCAGCGGGTGATGTCGGCGCGGTAGTAGCTCGCGGTGCCGGTGACGAAGATCGCAAACAGCACCCAGCCGACCACGAGGCCGGACCACACGTGCAGCCACGCCATCGACGTGCGGAAACGGCCCTTCACGGCGCGCCCCGCATCGCCAGCCCGAGCAGGCCGCCGAGCACGAGGGCCACACCCGCCAGCGAGAGCGCCGCCCGCCGGAGCGAGCGCATCGCGAAGACGGCGACGGCGATGGCGGGCATCAGGAGAAAGCTGACGAGCGTCGCTACGGCCACCGCTTCGGGGCGCGCCAGCGGCAGCGTCAGCGACAGGAGCGCGGTGGCGAGCGCCGCGATCCCGTAGCCGCCGCCCGCCGCCAGCACGACGCGGCTGGCGACGGAGGCCCGCTCGCGGAGGGATGTCGGTCTGGCTCGTGTGGCCATCGGTCTCCTACCGGCGCGCGTGCAGCGTCGCGCCGATCATGTCCGGCGATCCGCAGGTGACATCAGAAATCGACCGATGCGGACAGGATGAAGGTGCGCGGCGCGCCGATACCGAGAAAGCCCCGCGCGGCCGAGGCATAATACGCCTCGTCGAACAGGTTCTGGACTGTGGCCCTGAGCAGGACGGGCCTGCCGGCATAGCCCTCGAAGGCATAGCGCACCCCCGCGTCGAACCGGGCCCAGCCCGGCACGGCCTGCGTGTTTCCCTGATCGTAGAACACGCTGCTGGAATAGAGGACGCGGCCGGTCAGGGTCAGTCCCGGAAGCATCCACGGCGGCAGATCGATCTCCCCATAGAGGCTGATCGACGTGTCCGGCACACCGGGCACGTCGTTGCCGTCGAAGGTGCCACCTGCCGTCTTGGCGAGCTTCGCATCGATGAAGGAGACGCCGCCGAGCAGGCGCACGCCTTCCAGGGGTTCACCGTAAAGGTTGACCTCGACGCCACGGTTGCGCTGCAGACCGTTCACCCCGAAGATTGGCAGCTGCTGGGGAACGGCGGAGGGGGCAGCGAAGGCATTGGGCAGTTCGATCTCGAACAGACCGGTCGTAAGCATGGCCGTGCCGAAGTCGATCTTGACGCCGACCTCCTTCTGTTTGCTCACGATCGGGGCGAAGACCGCGCCGGGGTTGTCCACGCCGACGCCGGGCGCGGTCGGCCCCTCGAGGAGCGCCTCGATATAGTTGCCGTAGAGCGTGAGATTGTCGAACGGCTGCACCGCCAGTGCGATGGCGGGGCTGAAGCGGCTCTCGGCGTAGCCATACGTCTGCGTCCCCACGGGGTCGGAACCACCCGGCCGGGTCTGGAATGCCTTCGAGACGATTTCCTGGAAGCGACCGCCGAGCGTCAGCAGGATGCGATCGTCGATGAAGGACAGGGTGTCGGAAATGCCCACGCTGCGGTACAGGCCGTCGGCCTGAAGCGGTTGCGCGCCGGCGCGCGGGAAGACGTTCGGAATGCTGCCGAACGGCAGGTAGGCCGGATCGTAGATGTTGGTCGGCACATCCCGCGGCAAGCCCAAGGCTCCCGGGATGAAGCCGTTCCGGAAGATCTTGTTGTTGGCCTCGACGGCCGAGACCGTGAGATAATGTCCTATGAAGCCGGTCTCGAAGCGGCTGCGGATCCCGACATCGCCAGTGTAACCCTCGATCCCGGTCGGCGCGATCGCGTAGGAGTTGAGAGCGCTACCGTTCGGGTTGGTGATCGTGAAGAACGAGGACAGCGAGTTCTCGCGGAAGCGGCTGACGCCGCCCGCGATGTAGACCGTCGTCTCGGGCAGGATGTCGTACTCCACCCGGCCGGCGACCATGTCGTAGACGCTGTCGTTGTACTCGAACCGGCTCGCCGTGTTGATCCGGCCGTTCGGGGCGCGGGGGATGACGATGCCGGGCGCGACCGCGCTGAACAGCGAGGCCGGCGCGGTGACGTTCTGCCGCTGATGGCTCATGTCGAGCGAGGCGCGGAAGCGCTCGCCGCGATAGTCGAGCCCGAGCGTCGCATTGCTCACTTCGAGGGCGTGGTTGTCCAGCGCCGTGTCGCCCGCGCGATAGGCGCCGTTGAAGCGCACGCCCCATTCCTTGAAGTCGCCGTAGCGACGACCGATGTCGAGATGCGTCCCGAAATTGGCGTTGCTGAAGTAGGAGTTGGTGATCCGCGTCAGCGGCTCGTCGTAGGCGCGCTTGGGGATGAGGTTGATCGTGCCGCCGACGCGGCCGACGCCGCCGGTGAGCAGCGCCGTCGGCCCCTTGAGGAGTTCGACGCGCTCGATGCCGTCGAGCTGCATCCGGCGTGGGTTCGCGAGGTAGAACAGGCCGTCGAAAGCGGTGTCGACGCTGGTGACCGAGAAGCCGCGGATGAAGAACGAGTCGCGGTCGCTGAAGACCGGCGCGTCCGAACGCACGGAGGGGTCGTTGGTGACGATGTCGGCCGCCGAGCGCCCCTCCTGGTTGCGGATGAGCTTTTCGGTGAAGCCGGTCGTGCTGAACGGCGTCTTCATGACGGAGCGGTTGCCGAGAAGGCCGATCCGGGTTCCGGTCGCGACCTGCCCGCCGGCATAGGGCACCGGGGGCTGGCCGACGGTGCCGGAGCGGGGCGGCAGGCCGGCCGCGGCTATCACCGTTCCCCGGCCTTCGCCCGCGACGCTGAGCTCGTCGAGGCGCACGGCCGTCGTCGGCTCCGGGCCGAGCTGGACGTAGCGCGGGTTGATCAGGGTGATCGTCGAGGCACCCGCCGGCCGATGGATCAGGCCGGTGCCCTCCAGCAGCTTGGTCAGGGCCTCGATCGGAGAGAACTCGCCCTCGATGCCGCCGGTCTCCAGCATCGCGGTCAGCTCGGTCGGATAGACCAGCTTGACCCCGGCCTGCTCGGTGAAGGCGACGAGGCCGCTCTCCAGCGACCCCCTCGGGATGGCGAGCCGGACGCTGGTCCCTTCCGTCACGGAGCGCATGGCCGGCGCGGTCGTCTGCGCGGCGGCGGCCTGCATCATCACCGCGCACGATACGCCCGCCAGCGCGATCCCCGCGATCCGACCCCGTGAAAAAACCTTGCCGCCGCGAAACGCCATGTTCGTGCCCCATCGATCCGTCGAGGGGCGGCGCGCTTCGCGCTCTCTCCCCCTTCACCGATCAAGATCAACGGGGGCGGTATCTCCTGACGTCGCACGCCGATTTTTTTCGCAAGTTCTCAAAGCGGCGATCCGACGAGGACCAGCAGGGGCGAGACACGCCCGATGCGTGCGCCCATGGTGGCGGCGATGACGTCCAGCGCCTCATCGGTGTCGCGGGTGTCGAACGCGCCGGTCACGCGCCGCTCGCCGAGGCGGCGGTCGAGCAGGAGGATGCGGCCGTGGCGGTAGCGGCCGAGTTCGGTCAGCACCGTCGCGAGCGTCTGGCCGGCAAACAGAAGCCGGCCCTCGCGCCAAGCCATGCTGCGCTCCACGTTCGCCGCTGTGGCGGTGAGCGAAGAATCCTCGCCGCGGTGGACGGCTTGCCCCGCCGAGACCAGGGCCCGGCGGCCCGCCTCTGCGACATCGACGCGGCCTTCCGTGACACCGACCGGGCTGTCGGTCCCGTCGGCGCGCACGAAGAAGCGGGTTCCGACCGCCCGCGCGCTCAACCCCCCGGCCTCGACGGTGAACGGCCGGCTCGGGTCCGGTACCACGTCGAAGCTCGCCTCGCCGCGCAGCAACTCGATCCGGCGCTCGCCCGCGGTGAAGCGCAGCGCCAGGGCGGTGTCGGTGTTGAGATCGACGCGGCTGCCGTCGGGCAGCGTCGCGTGGGTGATGTCGCCGACGCCGCTCCACAGGTCCGCCCGCAGGCGATCCATCAGGCCGTACTGGTAGGACAGGGCGGATGCCAGGAGTGCCGCGGCGGCAAGGCCCGGCACGATCTTGGAGGTCCGCCCGCGCCGTGTCTCGGACGGCACCGGGCGGCGGTCGGGCAACTGCCCGAGCCGGCGCCACAGGCTCTCCATCTCGGCATGGGCTCTAGCATGGGCCGGGTCGGCGGCCCGCCAAGCCTCGAACGCGGCCCGGTCGGCCTCGGTGGCGTCGGAGGAGGACAGACGGGCGACCCAGCCCGCGGCGGCCTCGAGGATCGGGTCGTCGCCCGCGTCGGTCTGTTCGCTGCCGGCCACGCCGTCTTCCCCCGGATCTCGCCGTGTGCCCGGCGATGTGCTCCGTCCTTTAGATCAACGAGGCGCCGACATCCTGAGGTCGTGGTCTCAAAAATCGTCGAGCCGGCGGCGGCAATGCAGCAGCGCCTTGATGATGTGCTTCTCGACCATGTTGCGCGAGATGCCGAGACGCGTCGCGATCTCCCCGTTCGCGAGACCATCGAACCGGGTCAGCAGAAACACCTCGCGGCAGCGCGGCGGCAATTCATCGACGGCCGCGGCGAGGCGCTTCAGCTCCTGCCGCGCGATCAGCTGCCGCTCGGGCAGCGCGAAGCCGTCGATGGCATCCGCCAGGTCCACCTCGCCCTCGTCGGCGAACAGCCGGTGCTCGAGCCGGCGGCGGTTGCGGGTGCGCAGGGCGACGTTGTGGGCGATCCGGAACAGGAGCGCGGTCGGATGCTCGACGCGCGTACGCGACAGGGCCGCGAGCATGCGCAGATAGGTTTCTTGCGTCGCGTCGGCGGCGTCGGCCGGGTTGCCGAGCCTGCGCAGAAGGAAACGCTGCAGCTTCGATCCCTCGCGGCGATGAAGAGCATCGACTGATACGCCGTCCATTCCCCAAGTCCTGTCGCTCACGGCCCCTCGCGTCGCTGCCGTTCTCCTGCGGTCGCGGGAGCGATGGAGCAAGACTTGTGCAGATGCTCGGATAGTTTATACGGCTTCCAAACTGTTCTTCCTGGCTAGCCAAGATGTTGGTATTTCGAATAAAAACTTGGCATGGCGGGGAGGCAGGATTTGGAATAATTAAAATGATGAATTCAAATCGCATCACTGTTGCATCGATGTGACAGGAAGGGTGAGCCATCGCTTGACGCCGGTTGCCCAGCGAGCCGAGCCGCCTGTGTCTCGATGGACACAAAAGATGTAACATTGTTGCATTGTGCGTCGCAGTGCATTGACCGGACCGGCTCCATCGGCAAGGTTGGAAGGGCCAAGGTTCCCGCGGGTTTCGGTCCGTGGGCGAAGAGGGAATTCGGTGGGCTCTCCGGAGCGAGGCCGAAGCTGCCCCCGCAACTGTGAGCGGCGAGCCCCTGCCGTCCGGGTCACTGGTGCCACGCACCGGGAAGGCCAGGCCGGGGTGCGGACCCGCGAGCCAGGAGACCTGCCTTGGGCAACGAAACGTCTCTCGGGCGGGGTGTCCCGGCGGAGCGCACGAGCGGGCCCGGCTGAACATGCCGGCGCCCGCGAGGGCACCCGCACGGCCGCCGCTCGACAACCTTGAGCGTCTTGGTGACCGTTCGTTCGAACCCGATTGCCCCGGACTCCGTGCCGGCCGCGGCCTCCGCCGGACGCCGCCGCGTCCCACGCCTCGCCCTGGCCGCGATCCTCTCGGCCGGCGCATCCGGCTTCGAGGCCCGCGCGCAGGAGAGCACGACGCTCGACGAGATTTCGGTCGCCGGAGAGGGCTCGGGTCGAGCGGCCGACAACGCTCCTCCCTCCGGACGGACAATGGCCCCCGGCGCGATCGGCCTGATCGGGCCGACGCCGGGCTACCGCGCCGACCGGGCGGTCAGCTCGACCAAGACCGACACGCCCCAGCGCGACGTGCCCCAGATCGTCACCGTCGCGCCGCGCGAGGTCATCACCGATCTCGCCGCCACCCGCGTCGATCGCGTCTTCAACTACACGCCCGGCCTCGCCCAGCAGAACAATTTCGGCGGCCTGTCGATCTTCAGCTATGCCATCCGCGGCACCACCACCTCGGAGATCTACAAGAACGGCTTCCCGCTCAACCGCGGCACGCCGCCCCCGCCCGACGCCCAGAACGTCGAGCGCATCGAGGTGCTCAAAGGCCCCGGCGGCGGCCTGTTCGGGCGCAGCGATCCGGGTGGGCTCGTCAACATCATCACCAAGCAGCCCACACGTGAGCGCTTCGTCGAGATGGGCGGCCTTTGGGGCTCGTTCGAGCAGGTCCGCGGCACCGTCGATTCCGGCGGCGCCTTGAACGAGGACGGCACGCTGCTCTACCGCTTCAACCTCGCGGCGGGCCGCCAGAACAGTTTTCGCGACTTTGTGGATGGCGATCGCTTGCTCGTCGCCCCCGTGATCTCCTGGCAGGTCACGCCCGACACCAAGATCACCGTCGAGACCGAGTTCCTGCGCAACCGCATCGTGTTCGACCGCGGCGTCGTCGCGGTGAACGGACGGCTCGGCGCCCTCCCGATCTCGCGCTTCCTCGGCGAGCCGGGGCAGAGCACCTACCAGACCAACAACGCGATGCAGGTGCGGGTCGATCACCGCTTCGACGCCGACTGGCAGATGCGGCTCGCTACCTACTTCAACACCGGTTCGCTGGAGGGCGAGTCCGCCGAGATCCGCGCCATCACCGACAGAGGCGTCGCGTCGCGCGACCGCAACGTGCGCGACTACCGCTGGGACGTGGCGATCGGACAGGCGGAACTCGTCGGCCGCTTCGAGTCGGCGGGGATCGGCCATACCCTGCTCCTCGGCTTCGAGCGCGAGAGCACCGACAGCCGGACGGTCTACAACCGCGCCACGATCCGACCGGGTTCGACCTACGAAATCGACATCTACAATCCGCAATACGGGCAGGCGCTGCCGCCGATCGACCGCTTCCGCAACAACCTGGAGCGGATCACCAACACCGCCCTCTACGTGCAGGACCAGATCGCGCTAAGCCCGGAATGGAAGGCGCTGGTCGGCGCGCGCTTCGACTTCTTCGAGCAGTCGTTCCGCGAGCGCACCCCGCGCTCCCAGGTCGATCAGACCTATTTCGCGGCCACGCCCCGCGCCGGCCTCGTCTACCAGCCGACGCCCGAACTCGCCCTCTACGCCAATGTCGGCACGAGCTTCCGGCCGAATATCGGCCCCGATGCGGCCGCCTCCTCGGCATCCGGTCCTTTCGCGCCGGAGACCGGCATCGGCTACGACGTCGGCGCCAAGTTCGACCTGTTCGACGGCGCGCTCGGCCTGACCGCCGCCCTGTTCCGGGTCGATCGGCAGAACGTGCTGACGCCGCAAGCGAGCGGCAGCGGCATCTCCGTGGCGGTCGGTGGCGTGCGCAGCCAGGGCATCGAACTAACGGCGGCGGGCCAGCTCACCCCGGAGGTCAAGATTCTGGCAGGCTACGTCTACGCCGACGCCGTAGTAACCGAGGACCCGTCCTTGCCGGTCGGTACGCCGCTCATCAACGTACCGCGCCATTCGGGCAGCCTGCTCGCCGTCCACGAGGTGCAGGCCGGGCCGTGGAAAGGGTTCGGCATCGGCGGCGGCATCCGCGGCGTCGGCGAGCGGGCGGCGGATTCGACCAACAGCTTCAGCCTGCCGGCCTACGTCGCCGTCGATGCCCTGGCTTATTGGCGCTACGAAAACTTCCGCTTCGGGTTGAACGTCGAGAACGTGTTCGACAGCGAGTATTACGAAAGCTCGCTCAACCGGTTCCGGGTCTATCCGGGCGCGCCGCGCCGCTTCACCGGCACGATGACGGTGCGGTTCTGATGGGCGCTTCCGTTCTTCCGGCCGACGAGCCGGTCCTGGCGATCGGCGGCGCGGTCAAACGCTTCGGGGCCCGCACGGCTCTGAGCGGGCTCGACCTGCGCCTCGACGCCGGCGAGGTGTTCGCGCTGCTCGGACCCAACGGCGCGGGCAAGACCACGACGATCAACCTGATCCTCGGCTTCCTCCGGGCGGATTCTGGGACGATCCGGGTCTGCGGGATCGATGCCGGCGCCGACCCCGTCGGCGCGCGCCGGCACGTGGCCTACATCCCCGAACAGGTCGCGCTCTATCCCGGCCTCTCGGGCGTGGAAAACCTGCGCTATTTCGCGACGCTCGCCGGCCTCGAACTATCGAAGGACGAGGCGCGCGCCCTGCTCACCGAGGCCGGGCTCGCCCCGGAGGCCTATGGGCGGAAGGCCGGCGCCTACTCGAAGGGCATGCGCCAGAAGGTCGGCATCGCGGTGGCGCTCGCCCGTCGCGCCCAGCTCCTCCTCCTCGACGAGCCGACCTCCGGCCTCGATCCGAGCGCGGCGGCGGACTTTTCCGCCACCATCCGCGCGGCGGCCGGGCGGGGCACCGCGGTCCTGATGGCGACCCACGACCTCTACCGGGTGCGCGAGATGGCCGGCCGCGTCGGCGTGCTCAGCGGCGGGCGGATCGTCGAGGAGATCGACCCCCGAACCCTCGACCACGTCGCCCTGGAGCGGCTCTACATCGACCGGCTCGCGGAGCGCGCGGCGTGAGGCGGATCGGGGCGGAACTCGCGCTGTGCCTGCACGACGCGCGGCTGCGCTGGATCGGCGCGGTGCTCGTCCTGCTGCTCGGCGTCGCCGGGCTCGGCGCGTGGCGCGACGCCGTGCGCTACGGGCACCAAGTCGATGCGGTCACCGCCGCCGAGCGCGCGCGCTGGCTCGGGCAGGATGCCAAGAACCCGCATTCGGCCGACCATTTCGGCCTGTGGGTGTTCAAGCCTTCGTCGCCGCTCGCCGTGCTCGATCCCGGCAGCGAGCCCTATACCGGCCGGATGGTGCGGGTGGAGGCCCACGTCTTCAACGACGCGGTCTACCGCGCCGTGCAGGATGCCGGCCCGCTCGCCCGCGCCGGCCTCGGCAGCGTCGCCGACATCGTCGGGCTCGTGGTGCCGCTCGCCGCGATCCTGCTGGGCTTCTCGGCCTTCGCGGCCGACCGGGAGCGCGGCACGCTGCGTCTCGCGCTGGGCAACGGCATCGCGCCGGGACCGCTCTTCGCCGGGCGGTTCTCCGCGCTGCTGCTCGCTCTCGTTCTCGTCGTTGGCCTGCCGCTCCTCGGCATCGGCGCGTTGGCGGCCCTGAGCCGGGACGCTGCGGGATGGCAGGCCTGGCCGCGCCTGCTCGCCTGGATCGCGGTGCAGCTCGCCTACGCCGCCGTGTTCCTTCTCGTCGCGATGCTCGTGTCGCTCGTCGCCCGCACGGCCCGCCACGCGCTCGCCGCCGCGCTCGCGATCTGGGTCGGGCTGTGCATCGCCGCGCCCCGCCTCGCCCCCGCCGCGGTTGAGATTTCGGTGCCGGCCGTGTCGCACCGCGAGGTCCGCGCGCGCATCGACGCGAAACTGCGCCCCCACAGGACGGCGGAGGCCAACGACAGCCGCACCCGCGAGGTCCTGGCGCGCTACGGCGTGAGCGAGGCCGACGCGCTGCCCGTCGACCTGCGCGGACTGATGATGGTCGAGAACGACGAGCACCATTTCGACCTCTACGACCGCGAGTTCGGCGCCCTGTTCGACGGTCTCGCGGCGCGGGAACGGGCCTTCGCCTGGGCCGGCCTCCTCTCGCCGCGCGTCGCCCTGCAAGCCTTGTCGCAGACGCTCGCCGGCACCGACTTCGCCCAGCACGCCCACTTCGTCTGGACCGCGGAGGCCTATCGCCGCGCGATCTCCGAGCGGATGAACGCCGAGATCCGCGACCGTCCGCAGCGCGGGGGCGCGACGCTCGTGGCCGGACCCGAGCTGTGGCGGGAAATCCCGCCCTTCGCTCACGCGCCGCTGCCGCTCAGCCGCGGACTGGCCGATGCTGTCGTGCCGGCCCTGGTGCTCGCCCTCTGGCTCGCCGGGCTCGCCGGGCTGTGCGTGCCCCTGGTCCGGAGGCTGAAGCCGTGAGCGCCGCCCGCTTTCCCCTGCTGCTCGCGGCCGAACTCCGCCTGATCCTGCGCGAGCGCCTCACCTGGGCTATCCTCGCCGCCCTCGTCGCGGCGCTCTGCCTCGCCGCTTGGACCGGCGCCGGGCGTGTCGCCGCCGCGCGGACGGCCCTGGCGGCGGCCGCCGCCGACGGCGAACGCGCCGTCCGCGAGGCGAAGGCCGCGCATCTCCGCTACGGCCGGCCGGCGGCGATCAAGGTGAATTACTGGCAGGACCCGACCGACGCCTTCGGTTACATGACCTACTTCATGGCGGCCTACGCGGTGAAGCCGCCGACGCCGCTGGCCGTGCTCGCCGCCGGCCAGTCCGACGTGCAGCCGGCGGTGACGAAGGTCGGCTTCGGCTTCAGCACGGTGTTCGACGACACCGCCACCGAGATCGGCTCGGCGGCCGCCCTGCGGCTCGGCCCGTTCGATCTCGCCTTCGTCCTGGTCGTCCTCGTTCCGCTCGCGATCATCGCGCTCGCCGGCACGCGGCTCTCCTCGGAGCACGACAGCGGCATCCTGCGGATGATCGCGGCGCAGCCCGCGCGTCCGCGCCGCGTGGCCGGCGCCAAGTTCGGCGCCGCCGCCCTTGTCGCCCTCACTGCGACGCTCGGCGGGACGATGCTCGCCCTCCTGCTCTCGGGCGGTCTCGGCGATCTCGCCGACTGGTCGGGCGCGGCGGCGCTGCTCGCGGCGGCGCTTGCGGCCTACGTCGTCTTCTGGGTCGCGGCCTGCGCGCTCGCGGCGAGCCTGTGGCGCGGGGCGGTGACGGCGCTGGCCGGCCTCGTGCTGGCCTGGGCCTGCCTCACGATCGCCCTGCCCACCGCGCTCGGCCTCGCGGTCGATGCCCTGGCACCGGTCCCGTCGCGGATCGCCGCGATCGACGCGAGCCGGCAGGCGCAGGCGCGCTTCTACGCCGGGGAAGAGGCCCCGAGGGTCACGGCCGCGTGGCTCGCCACAAAACGCCCGGAGGACGCGCGCCGGCCCGAACTCGCCGACGCGCCCGAACTGAAGCGCCTCGCCCGCGATGACTACTACGACGAGGCCCTGGCCGATCATCACAGGGCGGCGGGCGCGCAGGCGCTCGCGGCCTCGGCCTGGAGCCGGCGCCTCGCCCTGCTCTCGCCCGCCACCGCCCTCACGCTCGCCCTGGAGACCGCATCCGGCACCGATGCCGGGCGGCATGCGGCCTTCCTCACTGATGCCGCCGCCTACCGGCGAAGCCTGCGCGCCTTCTTCGAACCGCGCATCCTCGCTCAGGCCGTCGATCCGGCACCCGTCTGCGCGGGTTGCCCGGCACGGCTCGACTTCGACGCCTACGACGCCGTACCGGCCTTCGCGCCCGCCGACGCGCGCGCGGCCGCCGCGCGTCAGGCGCTCCTGACCCTGGTTTGCCTCGGAGCGGCGGCTTTCCTCCTCGCGGCGCTTGCCGTGCGGCGCCTCAAGCAATGGCCGGCATGATCGCCCCGCACGCCGAACCGATTTCCCGACCGTCGTCCACCGCAACGAATCCAATGGATCCCGGCGCCGGCCGCGGGGATGCCGGGTGCGAGGCCGCATCGCCGGCCGTGCAGGCCCGCATCGTCTCGATCGATGCCCTGCGCGGGCTGGTGATGGTGCTGATGCTCCTCGACCACCTGCGCGAAACCTGGTTCCTGCACGTGCCGGTCGCCGATCCGATCGACGCCAGGACCGCCCTGCCGGCCCTGTATCTGGCCCGTCTCGCGGTCAGCCTGTGCGCGCCGATCTTCATCGTGCTGACGGGCGTGGCCGCGTACCTGTTCGGCACCCGGCATACGCTGGCAGAGACGCGCGCCTATCTGGTGAAGCGCGGTCTCGTGCTGATGGCCTTCGAGGTGTTCTACCTCTCCGAACTGTACTGGGGCGTGGCCAGCCCGACGCTCTGGCTTCAGGTGATCTGGTGCATCGGCGTATGCATGATCGTCCTGGCGGCGCTAATCGGCCTGCCGCGCTCAGGTCTCCTCGCGGTCGGGCTTCTGACCGTGTGCGGTCACAACCTCCTCGACCCGATCCAGCTCCGACCCGACCAGCCGCTGTTTTTCATCTGGGCCCTGCTGCACCAGCGCGACGTCATCGCGCTTCCCCTCGGGCTGGTCGCCAAGACGACCTATCCGGTGCTGCCGTGGATCGGCGTCATCGTGCTCGGCTACGCCATCGGCCCGTGGTTCCTGCCGGGTGTCGACACCCAGACGCGACAGCGCCGTTTCGCGGTACTCGGTTGCGCGATGCTGGTCGCCTTCGCGCTGCTGCGTCTGGCGAACGGCTACGGCGACAAGCCTTGGTTCGTCGTGGACGACAGCGCCCTGCGGACCGCGATGAGTTTCTTCGCCCTGACGAAATATCCGCCTTCGCTCCTGTTCCTGCTGCTGACGCTCGGGACCGGGGCGCTGCTGATCGTCGCGCTGGAGCGGATCGGCGACCGCCCGCTCGTGACGGCGCTGGCGGTGTTCGGCGGCGCGCCGATGTTTTTTTACCTGTTCCACCTGACGGTGCTGAGGCTGCTCTTCCATGGCGCGTTCGCCACCTGGGGCGCGACGCAGGGCGCTGTGTTCGGCGTCGCCGATTACGGGTGGGTTCTCGTTTGGTACGTCGGGCTGATCGTGCCCCTCTACTGGCCGACGGCGTGGTTCTCGCGCTTCAAGGCGTCGAGGCGCGACATCGCTTGGCTCAAGTATCTGTAGCTCGGATGGCGGGACTGGAGCCGATGGCTGTTCATCGGCGCCTCGGCACGAAGTCGGAGGGAGTCTGGGGTTTCGATTACATTGACTCGACGCGCGGCCCTGAAATAACGTGAGCTTGACGGTTCCCCTCGGGGATCAAAAGGGAACGCGGTGAGGGCGCAAGCTCGATGCCGCGGCTGCCCCCGCAACTGTAAGCGGCGAGCCTTCCGCCACCATGTCACTGGGCAGCCTCGCCCGGGAAGACGGTGAGAGGGCAGTGACCCGCGAGCCAGGAGACCTGCCGTCAGTCGTGGTCACACGCGAAACGCATCGGGCGGGGTGTCCTGGTGGGTGTCGAAGCGCCGTGATCCCGTGAGGACGCGAGCGCCGAGGCCTCGTTCGCGGTGACGTGCCACTGCCGTCGCCCGAGGCTTGTCTCCCGTGCCCCATTCCCCTGGTTCCGCTCTCCGGAGCGTGCTGGCGCTATCCTGCGCCGGATCGGCCTTGCTCACAGCAACCTTCGCCAACGCCCAACAGACCGCGGCGCCCTTCGCCGCCGCCCCAGCCGGCGTCGAGACCACCCTCGACGAGATCTCGGTCGCGGCGACCGGCGTGCCGACGCCGACCACACAGGTCGGATCAAGCGTGACCGTCCTGACCGAGCGCACGCTCGAACAGCAGCAGCGCCGCACCGTCCCGGATGCGCTCCAGCAGGTGCCGGGCCTCAACGTCGTACAGACGGGTGGCCCCGGCGGCCAGACCTCCGTTTTCATCCGCGGCGCCAACTCCAACCACACGAAGGTGCTGATCGACGGCATCGACGCCACCGACCCGTCGAACGGCAACGGGTCCTTCGACTTCGGCCAACTCCTGACGGACGACCTTGCCCGCATCGAGGTGCTGCGTGGCCCCCAGAGCGGTCTCTACGGCTCGGACGCCATCGGCGGAGTGATCGCCTTCACGACCAAGCGCGGCGAAGGGCCGGTGCGGGCGTCGCTGCGCCTGGAGGGCGGCTCGTTCGGGACCTTCAACCAGTCGGGCCGGATCAGCGGTTCCGAGAACGGCTTCGACTATTCGGTCTCGGTCTCCCATTTCCGGGCGGCCGCAACACCGGTCACACCGCCCGACCTCGTGCCGTTCGGACGCCCGATCCATCCTAACTTCTACGACAACGAGACCGTCTCGGCGAAATTCGGCTACCAGTTCACCGACACGTTCCGCATCAACTCGGTCACCCGCTTCATCAACTCGCGGCTGCTGCTGACGGGCGACGACTTCAGCACCTTCCCGGCGGCACCGGCGGCCTTCCGCAGCGAGGCGGCGGTCCAGCAGGTCTTCACCCGCAACGAGGCCGAGTGGACACCGTTCGCCGGCTTCCACAACATCCTGGCGATCAACTACTCGAACCTGTTCAACCGGCAGCAGGGACCGCTCGACCCGCTGGCGACGCCCGACGCCACCACGGGCCTGGGCGAACGGACACGCTTCGAGTATCGCGGCGACTACCAGCTCTCCCCCGGCAACATCGTGTTGTTCGGCGCCCAGCGGGACGAGGAGAGCCTCTTCACGACCTCACCAGGCTCCGTTCCCGACTCCCTGCGCGCGAGGAACGGCAACACCGCGGGTTACGGCGAGGTGCAGCTTACACCGTTCGACCGCGCCTTCCTCGTCGCCAATTTACGCCATGACGAGAACGACCAGTTCGGCCCGGCCACCACCTTCCGGGTCGCGCCGAGCTACATACTGCCCTTCACCGACACGCGCCTGAAGGGCAGCGTCGGGACCGGCTTCAAGGCGCCGACGCTGAGCCAACTCTACCAGAGCTTCCCGACGTTCAACTTCTTCGCCAACCCGAACCTCAAGCCTGAGGAGAGCCTCGGCTACGATGTAGGGTTCGAGCAGCCGCTCGGCGACCGGGTCCTGGTCGGAGCCACCTATTACCGCAACGACTTCACCAACCTCATCAACACCAACGCCAGCTTCACCTCGAACGAGAACGTCGGCAAGGCCGTATCCTACGGCGCGGAGGCGTTCGTCTCAGTGCGACTCTCGGAGACGCTGTCGGGCCGCGTCGACTACACCAACACCGTCACCAAGAACGAGATCACCAACCAGGAGCTTCTGCGCCGGCCGCGACACAAGGGCAGCGCCACGGCGTTCTGGAACCCGCTGCCGGGCCTGACCTTCAGCGGCACGGTGGTCGTGCTCGGCTCCTTCGTCGACGGCAACCGGGACTTCTCCGTCCCGCGCTTGAAGAACCCTGGCTTCACCCTCGTCAACCTCGCGGTCAACTACGACGTCAGCGAGACCGTCAGCGTTTTCGGTCGCATCGATAACCTGTTCGACCGCCGCTACGAGAACCCCACGGGGTTCCTTGGACCAGGGCTCGCCGTCTACGGCGGCGTGCGCATGACCACGTTCTGAGGTGACGATGCCACCACGGGCCATCCTCGCATTCTGGGCCATCCTGTCCTTCGTGCCCGCAGCCGGCGCTGCGGGCACGAACGAGGCGCCCGTGCGCGTGGTCTCGATGAACCTGTGCGCGGACGAGCTCGTCCTGCGGCTCGCCGACCGCGCTCAGGTGATGGCCGTCACCTATCTCGCAAGTGACCCTCGCGGATCGACGGTCGCGTCCAAGGCCGCTGGAGTTCCGGTCACCCGCGGCCTGACCGAGGAGGTCGTCGCGCTTCGCCCTGACCTGGTCATTGCGGGCGCCTTCACGACGCGCACGACCGTCGGCATGCTCAAGCACGTTGGCTCGCCCGTGCTCGAACTCGGCGTGCCGGCCGACCTCGACGGCGTGCGTGCCCAGATCCGGCAGGTCGCGCAAGCACTCGGGCACCCTGAGCGGGGGGAAGCCTTGGTCGCGGATCTCGATGCCAGGCTCGCATCGTTCACCCCGTCGACCCGGCCGTTGCGGGCCCTCGTCATGCGCCCGAACGCCTTTACGGTCGCACCCGGCGGCCTCGGCGATGCGCTCATCAGGGCCGCCGGCCTCGTCAACGTCGCAGCCGAGATCGGACGCGACCGGTTCGGGCAGGTTCCGCTCGAAGCCGCCGCGCTCGCGAACGCGGACCTCATCGTGGTGGACGAAGGCGCGCCGGGCATGCCCTCGCTTGCCGACACGCTCCTGCACCATCCCGTCTTCCGGGCGCTCGCGGCCAAGGGCCGGACGGTCGCCATCCCGAACCGCTTCTGGACCTGCCCGGGCCCCCAGGTCGCCGAGGTCGTGGCTCGGCTGGCGGCCGCCGCGAACGCGCGGGCGCCTCGGCCATGAACGCACCGGTTCGAGCCATCGCCGATCCCGTCTTGCGGCGCGTGGACACGCCGCGCCTCCACCGTGTTGCCGTCGCCTTCCTCGCCGTCGCGGTCATCGCCCTGACGCTCGCGTCGGTCGCCATCGGCTACGCGCGCTTCGATGTGCCGGCCGCCTTCGCGGACATCGTCGCGGGTCAGGCCACGCTACCGGCGATGGTGCTGTGGGAGTTGCGCATCCCGCGTGCGCTCCTCGGTGGCCTCGTCGGGTTCAGCCTCGGCCTGACCGGGGCGGCGATGCAGGGCTACCTGCGCAACCCGCTGGCCGATCCCGGCATCCTCGGCATCTCCTCGGCTGCGGCCCTGGGCGCGGTGCTGGTCTTCTACGGCGGGCTCGCCGCCTCGCTGAGCCTCGCCCTGCCGCTCGGCGGCATCGCCGGCGCAGGCGTGGCGGCGCTGCTCCTCAACGCGCTCGCCGCCCGCGGCAGCTCCACGCTCGGATTGATCCTGGCCGGCGTCGCCCTGTCGAGCCTTGCGGGCGCGCTGACCGCCCTGGCACTCAACCTCTCGCCCAACCCGTACGCTGCCCTGGAGATCGTATTCTGGCTGATGGGATCGCTCAGCGACCGCAGCATGGACCACGTCCTCCTCTGCCTGCCGCTGATGGTGTTGGGCTGGGGCCTGATGCTCTCGACCGGTTCCGCGCTCGACGCCCTGACGCTCGGCGAGGACACCGCCGCGAGCCTCGGGGTCAATCTCGTCTCCTTGCGGCTACGGCTCGTCACCGGCGCTGCGCTCGCGGTGGGAAGCGGGGTGGCGGTCTCCGGCGCCATCGGCTTCGTCGGCCTCGTGGTGCCGCACCTGATGCGCCCGCTCGTCGGAGCCCGTCCCGGCGCCGTCCTTCTGCCGAGCGGGCTCGCCGGCGCGGTCCTCGTGCTCGCCGCAGACATCGGCGTCCGCCTCCTCGCCACCCGCCCCGAGCTGAAGCTCGGCGTGGTCACCGCGCTCGTCGGGGCCCCGTTCCTGATCGTCCTCCTGCTACGCAACCGCGGGGGACGGGCATGAGCCTCGCCCTCCACGAAGTCCGGGTAACGCTGGGTGGCCGAACGATCCTGTCGGACATCGACCTCGTCCTGGAGCGCGGACGGTTCGTTGGACTCGTCGGGCCGAACGGAGCCGGCAAGACCACGCTGCTGCGCGTCCTAGCGGCGTTGATCGCGCCTGCACGAGGCCGCGTCACCCTCAAAGGCCATGCGCTGTCCAGCCTGAGCCGTGACGAGCGGGCGCGACGCATCGCGGCCCTGTTCCAGGGCGCCGGGGTCGAGTGGCCGATGACGGTGCGCGAGATCGTGGCGCTCGGTCGCCTGCCGCACCGTCGCGCCTTCGCGGGGCTCTCGGACGCCGATCAGGACGCGGTCGCGCGGGCGATGGCGCGCACCGATGTCGGGCACCTCGCCGGCCGGACCGAGCCGACCCTGTCCTCGGGCGAGCGCATGCGCGCGCTGCTCGCCCGAGCGCTCGCGGTCGAGGCCGATTGGCTGCTGGCCGACGAGCCGGTCACCGCCCTCGACCCCGCCCACGGCCTCGACGCCATGGCGCTGCTGCACGCCGCCTCGCGTGACGGCACCGGCGTGGTCGCCGTCCTGCACGACCTAGCGCTGGCCGCGCGGTTCTGCGACCGGATCGTCGTGCTGTCCGGCGGCCGGCTCGTCACGGACGGCCAGCCGGAGGAGGCGCTGACCGACTCCCTGCTCGCCCGCGTGTTCGGCGTGACGGTGGAGCGGGGGCAGGCCGCGGACGGAACCCGATACATCCTGCCCTGGGCGCGGTCCGGGGCGCTGACGGAGACGAACGATGGCGTCATCATCCCAAGTTGAGGCAGTCTCGGCCTTGCTGCGCGACGCCTTGGAGGACGTGGGCACCGCCTGGAGCCTCGGCAGCTTCGGTGCCATCGCCGAGTTCATGCGCGACCCGGACGAGGCGGTCGCGGGCCTGCCGGACGACCGCCTCGGCATGGCGACCGGGCGCGGCGCCATCGCCCTGAGCGCCTGCCCTGCCTTACGCCCCGTGGCCTACGAGACCGCGGTCGCCTCCGGCTGGAACCATGCGGTCGCCCTCTGCCTGCCGGAGGCGGCCTGCGCCATGAGCCGGCGCGGCGTGGTCACCGAACTCGGTCCGGACCGGGAGGCCGCACGCGAGCGGGACCGGGACGCCGTCCTGTTCGACCTCGGGCTCGACTTGCTCGCGGTCGATGCCTGCGTGCGCACGAGCGACCCGGAGGCCATCGCCTGCCTTCGCTCTGGCGTCGGGCAGCCCCTGTTCGACCACGCCAACCCGATCGGTCGGCACCTCGTCGCGATGCGCCCGCATCGCGTGTTCCTCGCCCGGGTCGGGCGCATCGAGGTCTACGCCCCGATTCCGGGCCCCGGCGGCACGAGTCCGGAGGGTCCGCACACCCACGTCCTGCCCAAGCTCCTGCGCAGCGGGCGCACGCATGCGGCGGCGACACCGATCCCGGCGGGCTGGGTGCCCTTCGCCGCCCTCCATCCGGCCCATCCCTACAAGGACATGATGGGCCAACGGATCGCCTTCGACGCCGCCCGGTACGAAGCCTTCCAGGTCCTGCTCGATCGCTGGGGCGATCCGGACCTGCTCGCGATCAAGCGGGGCGGCGAGCATCGCCCGGACGGCCCGGTGTCGAGCCGTCACGCGCAGGGCGCCCGGCGCGTCGCCGAGGTCCAGGCCCGCATTCTCCGGGGCGAGGCCATCGAGGCCGATCCCGTGGCCGACGAGGACGAGGCCGCCGCCGACCATGCCTGAGCCTGTTCGTCAGCGGGTGGTCGGGCTGATCGGCTGTCCCGGAGCGGGCAAGACAACCTACGCGCGTCAGTTCGGCCCGCTGGACGGCTGGGTGCATCTGACCCTGGACGACCTCCGTCAGTCGCTCTGGCCACCGGACCGGCAAGTCTACTGGGCTGTGCGCGGCGGTGGCCTGGACGGCCAAGCCCATCGACTCCTCCATGCCGTGAAGGTCGCCGCCCTCGACACCGCCCTCGCCCAGGGCTTCAGCGTTGTGATGGCCGACACCCATCTGACGCGCGACCTGTTCGAGGACGAGCTTGATGTTGTCGAACGACACGGCCTTACCGTCGAGTGGAAGGTGTTCGATGTGCCATGGGAGGTGCTTGTTGCTCGCAACGCGGCGCGAGGAGCTACAGACCCGTTGCATGTCCAGCCCGAGAACGTGCTGAGGTTCACTTACGATGCGTTCCATGCGCCGGACGCCTGGTGGCGGGCGCTTCCCCCCGATCAGGTCGAATTTATCGAAACGTAGCCGTCGAACCACGCCGCCGGGGCTAAATCTGAGAATGGCAGGCGCAACGGATGTTCGATCGTGCCGGGTCATATCGCGGCCGCCGGAGGGAATGGCCCGACCTGGGACTGGCTGCGGCTCCGAGAGCGCTGCGGAGCATGCCACGGTTTGGCGTCATCGCGGCTTCCGTACAGCGCCTCCGAGCCGTCAAGTGGGGAGGGATTTGGGCGGCGTGTATCCCTTGGATTGCAGCGAATTCCTCCCGGAATCGTATTTCACGAAAGTGGGCCACGACACGCTGATATCGTGACCGACGCGGGGAGGTCCGCTTCTTTCCGCGAAGCAGACGCCGCATCCGTCCAGCCGCTAAGTCTGCAAAGGGTCAGGAGTTCGCATGCCGACTGGTCGGCTACGCGCCATTAGCCGACCTTGGACTGACATGCGCCGAACCGCCGCTTTCGCCCCAAGCGGACTATCAGCTTAGCCGATTAAGATGTCTTTGATAGAGCAAGAAGCAGATCTATTGACGACACTCATAATATCAGCAGGTTCGCACAAATAAGCTGCTTGTGTTTCTTAATCTTCGCCGGCCAGGTCGGTGGTCCGATAAGTCATTCCAGGCTGCTGAAGAACCGCTCTGCCAGCTGTTCCGCCTTGAACACCTCACCCCGCAATCGACAAAGGCTGGCGGCTTAGCCGGCAGATGGATACGCAAGTCGACGTGGAGGGAAACGCACCAGCATCGGCGTATCAGCGCCGCTTTGGGCGAGGGGGCGGAGTATTCGCTCGTGACCGCGCGTTGACGTGAGGGAGTGGTCCAGGGGCCGAGATCGCGTCGGAACATGCGACACGGGTTCCGCGATGGCACCGCTACCGGGTACGGGTCAGACACGGTCCCGGCGAGTCAGGCCACCCTCGCGAGTTCCGTCGTGATGTGCTTCACCGAAGGCGTTATCAGCGCGACGAACTGAGCTTCGCGCAGGCGGCGGAACGGCTCCGAACCTTCGAGATAGCCGCGGGCGCCGAACTGGAGCATGGCGGTCTGCGCCGCCTCCAGCGTCAGGAACGACACGTCGAGGCGAAGTCGCAGGGTGTCGAGGAAGGTCGCGCGGTCGGTCTCGGCATGACGCTCGGCCGCCGCGGCGATTCTTTCGCGGAGTGCCTCGGCCCGCGCTTCGATGGCCTCGGGCCCGAGCGGCAGGGATCGGCCGTCGTGGCGGCCGCGGGCGTCCTCGCGCATCAGGCGGGCGACGCCGCGGGCGAGGCCGAGCCCCATGCCGGTCTGGAGCAGGACGAAGCCGTTGCGGATGCGCGGCACGAAGGCGCCCGCGTCGTGGGCGATCACGTCGGCGTCGGGCAGGTATGCGTCGCGCACCATCACCGTGACGGTGCCGGTGCCCTCCAACGCCACGAAGCGGGCGTTGGCGGTGATCGCGACCGCCTCGCTGCCCGCCTCGAACAGGCCCATTACCCTCTGGCCGTCGGGCAACGAAAAGATGCCGGCGAAAAGGTGGCCGGGGGCGAGGTTCGAGACCCAGGGCAGGCGCCCGCGCACCCGGTAGCCGGCGCCCTCGCGCTCACCGCGCAGCGCCAGCGGCTCGATGCCGGAAAACGCCTTCATTGGGTTCGACAGCCCGGTGCCGCCGAGGCCCGCGCCCTCAGCGAAGGCGGCGAGGTGGCGGCGCGCGCCGGCCTCCTCGGAGCGGGCGAGATACCAGACCAGCGCATCCTGGCACCACATGCAGAAGGCGGTGGAGAGGCAGGCTTCACCGGCCTGCGCCATCGCATCGATCGCCGCGCGCAGGCCCGCGGGCGAGCCCTCGATATGGTGGGCGTAGGCGCCCGCTGCCCCGAGCGACCGCAGCACGTCGTCCGGGTATCGCCCGGCATCGATCGCCGCGAGGCGGGGGCGCAGGTCCTCGCGCACGATCTCCGCGACCGTGCGGGGCGAGGGCGCGATACGGGCACTTGCCACCATGGCGGGGTCAGGCCCGGGCCAGGGTGACGGAGACCGGGTTCTGCACCGTGTTGAGCACCGGCGACCATTGCGCGGCATGCGCCACCAGGGCGTCGAGTTCCTCCGGGCTCGCGCCGTCGATGTCGAGATGAGCCTTGAGCCGGACAGTGGTGAGCCCGACCGGCTTCTCCGAGAGGTCGCCCGTGCCCCAGACCGAGGTGATGTTGATGTCGCCTTCCGACTCGATCGTGATGCCGCGCACGGTCCAGCCGCGGGCCACCGCATTGGCCTGGAGGCCGACCGCGACGCAGGTGCCGAGCGCGGCGAGCAGCGCCTCGGTCGGATTCGGGGCGGTGTCGTCGCCCAGAAGCGCCGGCGGCTCGTCGACGACGTGAGCGTCGAGGTTGCGGACGTAGTTGAGATGGCGGAAGCGGCGCCCCTCCGCGATGGTTTTGGCCCGCACGGTCTTCACCACGGACGGGTCGGCGCGGCCCCGCTCGGACAGCGCCTGAAGCCTGTCGCGGTCGATTGTCTCGAAGGTCTGAACGATCTCTCTCACGGCATTCACGGTCATCTCGAAAAAATCCTTCAGGTGGCGGGAGTCCAGCGGGCGCGGGCGGCGAGCCGTCCGAGCCCGCTGTCGAGGGCGAAGCCGATCAGTCCGATCAGCAGGACGAGGGCGGCGAGCCGGTCGTAGGAGAGGGTGTCGCGGGCGTCGTTGATGGCGTAGCCGAGCCCGCTCGTGACCCCGAGATATTCGGCCGGCACCAAGACGATCCAGGCGACGCCGAGCGCGAGGCGCAGTCCGGTTAGGATATCCTGCAGCACGGCGGGCACCACGACGGTGCGCAACGTGGCGAGGCGGCCGGCGCCGAGGTTGCGCGCCATGGCGAGCCAGACCGGATCGACCCGCTTCACCCCGGCGGTCGTGGCGAACAGGATCGGCCAGATCGCGGCCGCCGCGATCAGGAAGACGATCGCCCCGTCCCAGCTCGGGAAGGCCAGCACCGCCACCGGCATCCAGGCGAGCGGCGAGATCATCCGCAGGAGCTGAAACGGCGGCTGGAGGATGCGCTCGGCGAGTGGTGACGAGCCCATCAGCAGCCCGAGCGGCGCGCCGAGCCCGAAGGCGACGCCGAGCCCCTGGCCGATCCGTAAGAGGCTCGGGGCGGCGGCGCGCCACGCCTCGCCGGACGTGAGGAGTTCGGCGAAGGAGGCCAGTGCCGGGCCGGGCGCGAAGCCGGCAAAGGCCGCGTAGCCCGGCACGCTCTCCAGCACGAGCCCGGCGACGAACCACACGAGGCCGAGCCCGGCGAGCCCGAGGAGCGTCGCCAGCCGGTCGAGCGCGGGGCCGATCCGGGCCGGACGACGTGGCGGCACGGTCGCGGCCTCGGCGGCGAGGGTAACGCCCCCGCTCACAGGCTCAAGGTCTCCTGGCGGGTGAGCGCGGCCGGATCGCTCGCCCCCGGCCATTCGGGATAGCGCTTGAGCGCGGCGGCGACGAAGCGGTCGTCCACGAGATCGCGCGCGACGAAGTCCGGATCGAGGCCTTTGAGGAAGGTGGCGTCGCCCTCGACCACGGTTTGGCCCATTGCCTCGACGATGAGCTTCGTCGCGGAGCGGTAGGGCCAGGGCTGGAAGTCGATGCGGCGTGCCGCCCAATCGGGATGGCGGATTGCGCCGCTCCGCTCGTAGGCGGGCCCGTAATCGGTGGTGGCCTTGATCACCACGTCGGCCGGCATCGGCAGGTAGCCGCGGCCCTCCTTGGAGATGAGGCGGGCGACTTCCTCGCGGTTCTTCACGCAATAGGCCTGCGCGCGGACGATGGCCTCGACCGCCTTGCCAGTCCATTCGGGGTTGGCCGTCACCTGCCGCTCGTGGGCGACGACGACGCAGCAGGGGTGGTTCTTCCAGATATCGCCGGTGAAGCGCAGCATCCGCGCCCCGGCCTTGAGTTCGCCCAGCGCATTGAACGGCTCGGCGACGATGTAGCCGTCGATCTTGCCCGCCGCCAGCGCCGCCGGCATCTCCGGCGGCGGCAGGATCTGCAGGGCGCACTCGCCTGCAGCCGCCTCGCCGCGGATCACCGGCGTCACGCCGGATTCCCGCAGCGCGTATTGCAGCACGACGTTGTGCATCGAGTACCAGTACGGCACCGCGACGCGCTTGCCCGCGAGGCCCTTGAAGTCCTCGATCCCGCTCTTTCCCCCGACGACGATGCCGGAGCCGTTGGTGTGGGCCCAAGCGAGCACCTTGACCGGGAACTTGTTGTTGTATCGCATCCAGACCGGAATGGGCTTCAAGAGGTGGGCGAGGTTGAACTTGCCCGCCGCGAACCCCTCGACCAGGGCCGACCACGAGCGCACCGGCGTCGGCTCGGCGACCTTGAGGCCGGCCTCCTCGAAGTAACCCTTGGCGTGGGCCACCAGCAGTGCCGTGGCATCGGTGATCGGCAGGTAGCCGATGCGCACGGTCTCGTCGTCGGCCGCATGCGCTGCCCGGCCCGACAGGCCGAGCGTCCCGCCGCCGAGGAGGGCGGCCAGCCCGCCGCGGGCGAGCGCGTCGAGGGTGTCGCGCCGGGTCCAGTCGGCCCGCGTCCATTCGTGCGTCCACAGGGCGGAGAGATCGTCGGGGGCGCTCATCGGGTCTCGTTTTTTTTACTTTTTGGGAGGTCAGGCGGCGGCGCGCTGAGGCGTGGTCGGGCCGAGGCGGCGGCGAAGTTCGGCCTCGGCGTCGTGACCCAACAAGAAATCGTCGGCGATGCGGGCCGGGCGGCCGGCGAGCACCACGACGCGGCGGGCGAGCGCCGCCACGTCGGCGAGATCGTGGGTGACGACGATCAGGGTCAGCCCGCGGATTTCAGCCAGCCGCAGCACGTCGGCGCGCAGGCTCGCGCGCATCTCGGGATCGAGCGCCGAGAACGGTTCGTCGAGGAGCAGGATGCGCGGCCGGCTCGCCAGTGCGCGGGCGAGCGCCACGCGCTGCTGCTGGCCGCCGGAGAGCTGGTGTGGCTTGGCCCCTGCCCGCTCGCTCAAGCCGAGATCGTCGAGCAAGCGGCGGGCCTCCGCCACGGCGTCGGTGCGCCCGAGCCGCCTGCCGAAGCGGGCCGGCAGCAGCACGTTGTCGAGGACGGTGGCCCAGGGCAGCAGCGCTGGCCGCTGGAACATCACGGTGCAGCCGGGCACCGGGCCGCGCACATCCGCGCCATCGACCCGCACCGTGCCGGAGTACGGGGCGGCGAGCCCGGCGAGGACCTGCAGCAGCGTCGACTTGCCGACGCCCGAGCGGCCGAGGATGCCGACGCGCTCGCCGGCGTCGACCGCGAGATCGACGCGCTCGAACACCGGTGCCGGGCCGTAGTGGTAGGCGACCGAAGCGAGGGCGAGATGGGGTATGAGACGCGTCATCGGTTCCGGAAACTGGGCGCAGCCCGCACCTCCCCGGCCTCGAAGGCCTGCGGTCGGCACCGTGGGCCGCGTGTGGTCAAGATGACCGATCGACGGCGGCAAGATCAATGAATGCAGAATCCAAATATTGCTCAGCTCCGGGGAGATTTTTCCGCGCAACGACGCAGCGATGATGCGTTTCGTCCTTATGGGCTCGACAAGCCTCGCAGGCCCCCCCTTCCGGTGCCGGAAGGCAATTCCTTGCTTCAATCGCCCTCCGCCCGGCGGTCTAACCGCGCTGGTCGAGACGTTTGGTCGAGGAGGACGGACATGGCGGCGATCCCGCGCGAGATCAGGCTCACCGAGGGGCGCCGCCGCCTCGACGTGATCTGGGAGGACGGCTCGGCCTCGCACCTCGCGGCCGCCACCCTGCGGGCGCACAGCCGCAGCGCCGAGACCGTCCGGGCCGGGATCGACGGGCTGCCGCCCGCGCTGCCCGACGACCTCGCCATCACCGCGGTCGAGCCGGTCGGCACTTACGCGGTCAACCTCGCCTTCTCCGACGGGCACGACCGCGGGATCTTCCCCTGGCCGTACCTGCGGGCGCTCTCCGACGGCACGGCGGCTTGAGGGCCTTGGCTATGGACGAGATTCGCGACGCGACCTCCGAGGTCGCCTGCGACGTGCTGGTGATCGGCGGCGGCACCGCCGGGCCGATGGCGGCGCTGAAGGCCAAGCTGCGCAACCCGGCGGCCCGCGTGGTGCTGCTGGAGAAAGCCAACGTGAAGCGCTCGGGCGCGATCAGCATGGGCATGGACGGGCTGAACAACGCCGTCATCCCCGGCTACGCCACGCCGGAGCAGTACACCAAGGAAATTACCATCGCCAACGACGGTATCTGCGATCAGGCGCCGGTCTACAGGTACGCCGAGCGCTGCTTCGAGATCATCCAGGAACTTGACCGGTTCGGCATCCGCTTCCAGCGAGATCACAACGGCGATTACGACGTCAAGAAGGTGCATCATCTCGGCACCTACGTCCTGCCGATGCCGAACGGCGACACGGTCAAGAAGGCGCTCTACCGGCAATTGCGCAAGGCGCAGGTGCTGATCTCGAACCGCTTCATGGCGACCCGCCTGCTCAACGCGCCCGACGGCGCGGTGGCGGGTGCGGTCGCGGTCAACACCCGCACCGCCGAGTTCCTGACCATCCGCGCCAAGGCCGTGATCCTGTGCCTGGGGGCGGCCGGGCGGCTCGGCCTGCCGCATTCGGGCTATCTCTGGGGCACCTACGAGAACGCCGCCAATTCCGGCGACGGCTATTCGATGGCCTACCACTCGGGCGCGGGGCTCGCGAACCTCGAATGCTTCCAGATCAACCCGCTGATCAAGGACTATAACGGCCCCGCATGCGCCTACGTCGCCGGCCCGTTCGGGGCCTATACCGCCAACAGCGCCGGCAACCGCTTCATCGAGTGCGACTACTGGTCGGGCCAGATGATGCAGGAATTCTACAACGAGCTTCAGAGCGGCAACGGCCCGGTCTTCCTCAAGCTCGATCACCTGCACGCCGACACCGTGTCGGAGATCGAGACGATCCTGCACAAGGTCGAGCGGCCCTCGCGCGGGCGCTTCCACGAGAACCGCGGCACGGATTACCGCGAGCGCATGGTCGAGATGCACATCTCGGAGGTCGGCTTCTGCTCCGGCCACAGCGCGTCGGGCGTGTTCGTCGATGAATTCGCCCGCACCACCGTGCCGGGGCTCTATTCGGCCGGCGACATGGCCAACGTTCCCCACAACTACATGCTCGGCGCCTTCACCAACGGCGCAGTGGCGGGCGAGCACGCCATCGATTTCGCGGGCGAGATCGATCTCCCGGCGATCGACGCCGAGCAGGTCGCCTACGAGCGCGAGCGGGTGCTTGCCCCGACGAAGCGCGAGGACGGCATTCCGCCGAACCAGATCGAGTACAAGACCCGCCGCTTCGTCAACGATTACCTCCAGCCGCCCAAGGTGACGGCCAAGATGGAGATCGGCCAGCGCCGCTTCGGTGAAATCCGCGAGGATCTGGAGACCCGCATGGTGGCCCGCGACAGCCACGAGTTGATGCGGGCGCTGGAGGCCGCTTCGATCCTCGATTGCGCCGAGATGGCCGCCCACGCCTCGCTGTTCCGCACCGAGAGTCGCTGGGGCCTCTACCACAACCGCACCGACTATCCGAGCAAGAACGACGCGGAGTGGTTCTGCCACACTCTCCTGCGGAAGGTGGACGGGCGCATGGTGAGCGAGAAGCGCCCGATCACCCCGTACATCGTGCCGATCGAGGCAGGCGAGCGCGGCGCCTACGACCGCCAGCGCGTCCGCAAGCAGGCTTGAAGAGCGACACGCCTCATTCCCCCCAACACCCTCATCCAGAGGTGCCGGAGCGAAGCGGAGGCCTCGAAGGAGGGCTCCAGCGTATCGCGCGACTTCTGGAGCCCTCCTTCGAGGCCCGCCGAGGCGGGCACCTCAGGATGAGGGTGGGGATGGAAGGAAGGCACCCGTTTCAGGAGACACCGATGCCCCTCGCCCACCAGCCCAGCACGGTCCCGGTTACCGTCGACCCGGACAAATGCATCGCCGACAAGGGCTGCACGGTCTGCGTCGATGTCTGCCCGCTCGACGTGCTGCGGATCAGCGACCTCACCGGCAAGGCCCACATGAAATACGACGAGTGCTGGTACTGCATGCCCTGCGAGACCGACTGCCCGACCGGCGCGGTCACCGTCCAGATCCCCTACCTGCTGCGGTGAGCCCGATGCCCATCACCGATCCGTTCGAGGATTTCGGCGACGTCGCCGAGATCGCCGAGGGCCTCGCCGACGCGGACCCGGCGGTGCGCCGCGTCGCGGTGCTGGCGCTCGCCGAGACCGCCGACCCGGAGGCGGTGCCGCATCTGGCGCGCGCCGCAGCGGACGCCGACCCGGACGTGCGGCGCCAAGTAGCCCTCTCGCTCGGCGGCTTCGACGGGCCCGACACCGCCGCCGCGCTGGCTGGTGCGCTGACCGATCCCGACCGGTCGGTCGCGGCCGCCGCCGCCGAGAGCCTGACCGAGCTGAAGGACTCGTCGGCCGGCGTGCCGCTGCTGCCGCTTGTGGGCCATGCCGACGCCTTCGTGCGAGCCGCCGCCCTGCGGGCGTTGCGAGGCCTGCGCCTGCCCGAGGCGCTGGGCCCGGCGGTCGCCGCGCTCGGCGACGTGGAGCCGGCGGTGCGGGCGCAGGGCGTCGGCGTCATCGCCTATCTGAAGCGGGAGGAGACGCTGCCCTCGCTCGTCGCGGCGACCCGCGACGCCGATTCCGAGGTGCGGCGTGCCGCCATCGGCGGCCTCGCCTTCTCGCGCTACGCCAGCGCGGTCGAGGCCATCGCCGGCGCGTTGCGCGATCCCGAATGGAGCGTGCGCGAGACCGCCGCCGAGGCGCTCGGCCGGGCGGGAAATACGGAGGCCGCCGAGGTGCTGATCGCGGCTCTGGGGGACGCCGCGTGGCAGGTCCGCCAGAAGACGCTGCGCAGCCTCGGCCGGCTCAAGGCGCGCCGCGCGGTGCCGATGGTGCTCGTCGCACTCTCCGACGCGATGGCGGGCTTGCGCAAGGAGGCGGCGGCCGCGCTCGGCGAGATCGCCGACCCGGCGGCGCGGGCGGGGCTGGAGGGGATTGCGAACGACCCAGACCCGGACGTGCGCAAGACCGCGCGCTGGGCCCTCGACCGGTTGGCGGCATAGGACCCTTCACCACATCGTCCGGCGCGCCCGCTCGGCCCAGGCTGCGTCGTAGGCCTCGCCGCCGATGCTCCCGGCGCTCAATTCGGCGAGAATTTGCCCTGGGGTCGGGAGGGTCTTCGGATCGACCTGGCTCCCGGCCCGCCACAGGCCGGAGCGGATCAGGGCGCGGGCGCACTGGAAATAGACCTCGCGCACCGCGATCACCATCACGGTCCGCGGCGCCTTGCCCTCCACGGCGAAGGACGCGCAGAGGTCCGGGTCGCCGTCGATGGTGGCGAGCCCGTTGACGCGCAGCGCATGGCCGAGGCCGGGGATCAGGAACATCAAGCCGACGCGCGGGTCCTCGATCACGTTGCGCAGGCTGTCGATCCGGTTGTTGCCGCGCCGGTCGGGCAGCAGGAGCGTGCGGGGATCGGCCACGCGCACGAAGCCCGGCACGTCGCCGCGCGGCGAGCAATCGAGCCCGCCGGGACCGGCAGTGGCGAGTGCCAAGAACGGCGAGGCCTCGATCAGGCGGCGGTAATGCGGCGTGACGTGGTCGACGACCTTCGTGGTCGATGGCACGGCAACCTCACCGAGCGCGCCGTAGATGCGCTCCAACTCCGCAATAGTCCGGATCGCCGCCATCACCCATCCCCCGTGACGGACCGGCTTAGCCGATGCGGGCACGGCCGCAAATCCGAGGGTGGGGCCGGCCTCACCCCTCCGTCAGCACGATCTCCTGCAACCGCCCCGGCCGCACCAGCCGGATATGCGCGGCGTCGATCGCCACAATGCCCTCGCGCTGGAAGCGTTTGAGCATCATCGTCACCCATTGCCGGGTCGAGCCGACCAGCGCCGCGAGTTCGTCGTGGGTGATGCGGCGGCGGATGACGACGGTTCCGTTCTCCGGGGTGCCGTAGAGGTCGCCGAGGTTGAGGAGCAACTGCGCCAGCCGCTCGATGACGGAACGGGTGCCGAGCATCTGCGCCATCGCGGTGTAGCACCGGCCCTTGGCCTCCAAGGCGGCGATGAGGCAGAGGGCGAAGGCCGGCATCTGACGGATCAGGCCCCGCAGCGTCGCGCTCGACAGCACGGTGACCCGTACCGGCTCGATCGCCACCCCCGACCATTGATGGCAGCCGCCGCCATGGATGCTTGGCCCGCCGATGAAGTGGCCGGGCGTCCAGTAAGCGAGCGTCACCTGCCGCCCGGACGGGCCGGAATAGAACACCCGCACGCGGCCCTCCTCGATCAGGAAGATGCCCTCGTGTGGCGCGCCTTGCGTGAACACGCTCTCGCCGGGCGCAAGGCTCACCGAGCGGCCGGCGGCGCGCACGCGGGCGATCTCGGCCGGCGTCAGTCCGTCGAGGAAGCTCGCGCCGTCGTCCAGCCCCTCGACCGTCTCGCTGAGGAACAGCGCGCTCGCGATCAGCGGCGCCGGGCGGCGGGGTTCGGGAAGCGCGAGGGGGGCCGATGACATGGGGAGAGACCTCGGGGCGACGTCCGGTCTTCGGCCCGTCTCCCGGTTCGATTGTCGGCGCGGCGTACTTGAGAGCAATTCCAAATTAGGGGCTCGATTGAACGCATTCTTCTCCGGCGCAGAATTTTGCGGGAAGATATTTTTTAATTGGCAACAACAACAGCAGGACCGAACAATTCCCATCCCACCGACGAAATTAATTGCTCGCTGCGGCGACCGTGCGGAGGGCACACCGGAGGCGTCGCCGTCTTTCCGAGCGGCCGACGAAAACCGTCCACGGAGCCCCCGGTGCCTCAACGCTTCCCGCTCACCCGCCGCCTCGCCACCCTCCTGCTGGCAGCGACCGCGCTCGGCGCGGCGGCGCCCGTCTCGGTACGGGCCGAGACCATCCGGGTCGCCGTCGGCACGCAGGACACCACGATCAACTGCGCCACCGGCGGGCTGCTGATCCGCGAGTTGAAGCTCTTGGAAAAGTTCCTGCCGCGGGACGGCAAGTACAAGGACGCGACCTACGACATCCAGTGGCGCAACTTCAGCAGCGGGGCGCCACTCACCAACGAGATGGTGGCGGGCAAGCTCGATCTCGGGGCGATGGCCGATTTCCCCGGCTCGCTCAACGGCTACGCCTTCGCCAAGGCCGGGCGCCGCTCGCTGTTCATCTCGGTGCTCTCGGGAAGCCTGCGCGGCAGCGGCAACGGCATCGTCGTGCCGAGAAAGTCGCCCGTACAATCCTTCAGTGACCTGAAGGGCAAGACGATCTCGGTGCCGTTCGCCTCGACGGCGCACGGACTGCTCCTGCGGGCGGTGAGGGCGCAAGGCTGGGAGCCGGGCCGCGACGTCACCATCATCACCCAGGCGCCGGAAGTCGCGGGCGCGGCGTTGCTCGCCAACAAGATCGAGGCGCATGCCGACTTCGTGCCCTTCGCCGAGCTGTTTCCGTGGCGCGGCTTCGCCCGCAAGATCTACGACGGGGCGCAGGCGAACGCCCCGACCTTCCACGGCGCGCTCGCGGACGGCGACTACGCCGACAAGTACCCGGAGATCGTCACCGCCTACCTGCGCGCGGCGATCGAGGCCGACCGGCTGATCGCGGCCGAGCCCGAGAAGTATGCCGAGCTGATCGAGCGGGTGACCGGGATCGAGGCGGAGGTCGCCTACCTGTTCCACGGGCCGCTTGGCCTCCAGACCCGCGACGTGACGTGGAAGCCCGCCTACCGGCAGGCGGTGAAGACCTCGTTCGAGACGCTGAAACTCCTGAAGAAGGCCGATTCCGACATCGATCTCGACCGCTTCGTCGACGACCGCTTCATCCGCGCGGCGAGCGCCCAGGCCGGGCTCAACTACGAGGCACGGCTGACCGACGAGGCGCCGCTGGCGCTCAAGGCCGACGACGCCGCCACGGGGCAGCCGATCACCGATCCGTCCCGCGTGGCGCAGGTCTGGGTGCGCGGCGAGGCCCATGTCCGCCACTACGCCGCGCCGGAGGCCGCCTTCGCGGCGCTCGCCGAGATCGAACGCCAGGGCCGCGAGGCCCGCGCGGTCTACGCGCAGGACCGGGGCACCGGCATCAAGCTGTTCGCGACGCAGGCCTGGTACGTGCGCGACGGACAGGGCGGCCTGAGCGCCTTCCTGCTCAAGGGCGACGCGCAGGGCTACGCCGCGGCCCAGGGCGGCGAGGTGCTCGACTTCGCCGGCGCGCGAGCCGGCCATCCGAAGCTGTCCGCCCGATGAGCGCCTCCGCGATCGAGACGGCGCCGGCCCTGCGCGCGGCGCGCCGGTCCACGGTCCGGGCCCGGAGCCTGCGGGCGCTGCCACTCGGGCGCCTCGCGCTCCGCGCCCTCGCCCTGGCACTCAGCCTCGCCGCGTGGCATCTCGCGGCCACCTACCGGCTCGATCTCGGCGTCGTCACCTTCCGCAATGTGCCGACACCGACGGCGGCCGCGCAGGCCGCCTGGGCCTTGCTACACGCGCCCGCGCTGCCGACGCATCTGGCGGCAAGCCTCGCCCGGGTGCTGTCGGGCTTCCTTGCCGCGCTCGGCGTCGGCGTCGTCCTGGGACTGGCCATCGGCCGCTCGAAGCGCGCCCACGACCTGCTGCTGCCGCCGCTCGAAGTTTTGCGGCCGATCCCCGCCGTCGCCTGGATTCCACTGGCGATCCTGATGTTCCCGTCCTCCGAGGTGTCGATGGCCTTCATCACCTTCACGGGGGCGCTGTTTCCGATCCTACTCAACACCGTGCACGGGGTGGAATCGGTCCATCCGCGGCTGGTCGCCGCCGCCCGCAGCCTCGGGGCGGGGGACGCCGCGATCCTGCGTGAGGTGATCCTGCCGGGTGCGGCGCCCAGCATCGTCACGGGCACGGCGATCGGCATGGGCACGGCGTGGTTCTGCCTGATCACCGCTGAGATGATCTCCGGCCAGTACGGGATCGGCTACTTCACTTGGGAATCCTACACCCTGCAGAACTACGACGACATCGTCGTCGGCATGCTGCTGATCGGCTTGCTCGGAATGGGATCGAGCCTCGTGGTGCGCCGGCTCGGCGCCTGGGCGACGCCGTGGGCCGGCGCGGGAGTCCAACGATGAGCGCCGCACTCGCCGAACTCCAAGTGGACGACAGGGCGGATGACGGCCACGTGGCCATCCGCGGCGGCGCGATCCGCCTCGGGCAGGGCGCTTCGGCCTTCGATGTCGTCGAGGGTATCGACCTGGACATTCCGGCTCGCCAGTTCGTCTGCATTCTCGGGCCCTCGGGCTGCGGGAAGTCGACCCTGCTCGGCGCGGTCGCCGGCCATCTCGCGCTGTCGCGCGGTAGCGTCAGCCTCGATGGGAGGGCGGTGACAGGCCCGCACCCGGATCGCGGCATCGTCTTCCAGCAGCACACGCTGTTTCCCTGGCTCAGAGTCCTCGACAACGTCGCCTTCGGCCCGAAGATGAAGGGCGTCAGCCGTGCCGAGCGCCGGGAGCGCGCCCGGTCGCTGCTGGCCCAGGTGGGACTGTCCGACTTCCTGGAGGCTTACCCGGCGGAGCTATCGGGCGGGATGCAGCAGCGCGTCGAGATCGCCCGCGCGCTGATCAACCGGCCGCGCGTCCTGCTGATGGACGAGCCGTTCGGGGCGCTCGATGCGCAGACCCGGCTGACAATGCAGGAACTGCTCCTCGACATCTGGACGCGCCACCGCACCACGATCCTGTTCGTGACGCACGACATCGACGAGGCGCTGTTCCTGGCCGACCGGCTCATCGTGATGACGCCGCGCCCGGGGCGCATCCTCGACGACATCCCCCTCGAGTTCGGCCGCCCGCGAGAGCGCGGGCTGATCACCGAACCGCGCTTCACGGCGATCAAGCATCGCTGCCTCACGCTGCTGCGGGGCACGCCGGGCGGTGTGCCGCTCGCGCGGCTGAGCCCCATCGGCGTATAAATCGCTCCGTTTCTGCGCCGTAAGGATTGTCGCATGCCGGAGGTGCCGCCCGTGGTCGCGCAGGGTTCCTCGACGCCGAGCGTCACCTACTATTTCAGCTTCCTGTCGCTGTGGTCCTATGTCGGCAGCCGCGCCTTCCGGGCGCTGGCCGAGCGCACCGGTGCGGAGATCGTCTACAAGCCGGTCGATCTGCTCGCCGTCTTCGCGGCGGGCGGCGGCAAGCCGGTCAAGGAGCGGCCGCTGCAGCGGCAGGCATACCGCCTCGTCGAGATGCAGCGCTGGCGCCGCATCCGCGGCATCCCGCTCAATCTGCATCCGAAGTTCTACCCGGCCGATCCCTCCCTCGCCCACCGCGTCCTGCTCGCCGCCCTCGACGAGGGCGCCGACGTCGCCGACTTCGTCCATGCGGGCCTCGGCGCCGTCTGGGCGGACGAGTTCGACATTGCCGATCCCGCCACCATCATCCGCCTCGCCGAGGCCGCCGGGCTCGACGGGGCACGATTGATCGCCCGCACCGACGAGCCGTCCTTGCGCGAGCGGGAGGCGGCGCTGACCCGCGAGGCGATTGGGCGGCAGGTGTTCGGGGCACCGTTCTATTTCTTTCGGGACGAGCCGTTCTGGGGTCAGGACAGGCTCGACCTACTGGAGGCGGCGATCTCGGGCTCGGAGGCGCCGATCCCGCTGCCGGATCTCTCCGGTTCCGGCTGAGCCCGCGTCTCCCCGAGGAGCGCGTTAAGGGCGATGGCCGCGATCGCGGTGAGCAGGATCGGGTCCTTGACGATCGGACCGAAGGCGTCCGGCACCGCGCGGAAGAATTGCGGCTGCACGATCGGGATCAGGCCGATCCCGAGCGAGGCGGCGATGATTAGCGCGTCGCGGCTGCCGGGCCGAGCGTAGTCGACCTGCGCCAGGATGCGGATGCCGGTCGCCGCGACCATCCCGAACATCACCAGTGCCGCCCCGCCGAGCACGGCCTGCGGGATCGAGGCCGCGAGGAAGGCCACCTTCGGCACGAGGCCGAGCACCAGCATGATCGCGCCGGCCATGGCACAGACCCAGCGGCTGTGCTCGCCGGTGAGCCCGACGAGGCCGACATTCTGCGAATACGACAGGTAGGGGAAGGTGTTGAGCAGGCCGCCGATCAGCGTGCCCAGGGCGTCGGCGCGCAGGCCCCGGCGGATGTCCTCCGTCCCGACCGGACGCCCGGTCATGACGCCGAGCGCCAGGAACATGCCGGTCGCCTCGATGAACACGACGGTCATCACGAGACACAGGATCAGACAGGGCACAAGGTGGAAGGTCGGGGCGCCGAATTGCAGCGGCCATACCACCCGCAGCCACGGCTCGGCGGCAAGCCCGTCGAAGCTCGTCCAGCCGAGCGTCACGGTGACGACGGTGCCGAGCCCGATTCCGAGTAGCACGGCGATGCGCCCGAGAAAGCCCGGTCCGAACCGGGCGATCAGTAGGGTCGCGGCGAGCACGAAGGCCGCCACCGCGATCGTGGCGGGCGCGCCGAAGTCCGGCTTGCCCGCGCCCCCGCCCGCCCAGCCGACGGCGACGCGGGTCAAGGCAATGCCGATCATCAGGAGGATCGTACCGGTCACGACGGGCGGGAAGAAGCGCATCACCCGGCCGATGAAGGGCGTGACGAGGAGCCCGTAGAGGCCGCCGACGATTACCGCGCCGTAGATGCCGGTGAGCCCGACGCCGGGTATCGCCGCGATGGCCAAGAGCGGCTGGATCGCCACCGCGGTCACGCCCATGATGACGGGGAGCCGGATGCCGAACGGGCCGATGCTGACTGTCTGGATCAGCGTGGCGATGCCGCAGGCGAACAGGTCGGCGTTCACGAGGAATGCGATCTGGTCCTTGGGTAATTGCAGCGCCCCGCCGACGATGAGCGGCACCGCGATGGCGTTGGCGTACATGACGAGCACGTGCTGGAGCCCCAGCACGAACAGCCGCGGTGCGGGCGGGACCGCATCGACGCCGTCGCGGAGCGCGGCGCCGGAGATCGGATCGACCGGCCTCATCCTCTCACCCGCGGAACGACGTTTTGGGCAAACCGAGCCATCTCGGCCTCGAACGGCTGGAATTGCAGCATGAACAGCTCGATGCCGGCCGCGTGGAAGGCGTGGATGCGCTGCGCGACCCCATCGTAGCTGCCGACGAGTCCGGCCGCGGTGCCGCCGTTGGTGCCGACATGGTGCGAGGCCGCCGCATCGGTCTTGGCGAACATCACGCTGGCCGCGTCGGTGCGGGCGCGGGTGTCGGCGCGGATGGCCTCGTCGCTGCGGCTCAAATCGAGCAGGCGGGCGAACTCGGCCTGGGCCTCGGCTTCCGTTTCCCGCGCGATCACGAAGGCCGAGAGGCCATAGCGCAGGCGGCTCGCAGCATTTGGGCGGCGCGCCACGTCGGCGATGAGGCCGGCGACCGCGTCGAGCGGCTGGCCGTTGATGAACCAGACATCGCCGTGGTCGGCGACCAGCGCGCGGGCCGGCTCGGACTCGCCGCCCACATAAAGCGTCGGTCGCGCCCGAAAAGTGCCGGCGGGCTTGAGTTGGTAATCCTTGACGCGGAAGTGGCGACCCTCGTGGGTGACCCGCTCGCCCCGCAACAGCCGGTCCACCAGCGTGATCCACTCGCGACCGTAGGCGTAGCGCTCGTCGTGCGCCGGAAACGGCAGGCCCGCCCGCTCGAATTCGGCGCGGTTCCAGGCGTTGACGAGGTTGAGCGCGAACCGGCCCCCGCTGACATACTCGATCTGCAGCGCCATCTTGGCCAGCACGACCGGGTGGTAGAGCCCCGGCTTGATCGCCGCGATGATCTCGATCCGGCTGGTGAGCGCCGCGAGCGCGGCCGACGCCGTCCAGGCCTCCAGCTGGTCGCGGGTCTCGTCGTAGGGGTTCACCGTGTGCTGCGCGACGAGGACGCTGTCGTAGCCGAGCCGCTCGGCCTCCAGCACGAGCGCGCGGTTGCGGGCCCAGGAGGCGTCGTGCGGCTCGTCCGGATCGTGGCGGGCGGCGCGCGAGCCGTGGACCGGGGCCCAGACGCCGAAGCGGAGCGGATGTGCCATCGGTCTCAACCCCGCCCGCCCGGCGGCTGCCACAGCCGCACCGCGGTGGCGTCGAGCCGGCGCGGGATCAGCCCGGCCTCGAAGAAGGTGTCGGCGATGGCCTGCTGCTCGGAGAGCGCCGCCCGCTCGACCGCCCCGACCGCGTAGGAGCGCCGCGCGTTGACGGTGGCGACGACGTCCGGCGGCAGGTCGCCCCAGATCGGCGCGAGCAGCGCCACGGCCTCCTCGGGATTGCCCTTCACCCATTGCCCGGCCTCGACCAGCGCGGCGAAGACGGTGGCGATCACCTCTGGCTGCTCGGCGGCAAAACTGTCGTTGACCGTGTAGTATCGGTTGTAGCTCGACAGGCCAGTGGCGTCGGCCAGCACCCGCACCGGGCGCTTGGCCCCGACGATGGCGAGGAAGGGATCCCAGATCGCCCACGCCTCGATGCCGCCCCGCTCGAACGCCGCGAGCCCGTCGGGCGCCTCCAGATAGGCCGGGCGGATGTCGGAAAAGCGCAGGCCCTCGCGCTTGAGCGCGCCCGCGAGGATGAAGTGGCAGCCCGAGCCCTTCGACACGCCGACGCTGCGGCCCTTCAGGTCCGCGACCGTGCGGATCGATGATTCCTCGGGCACGATGATCGCCTCGGCCCGCGGCGAGCCGGCCTCCATGGCGTAGAAGGTCAGGGGTGCGCCCGCCGATTGGGTGAAGATCGGCACCGCGTCGGCCACATCCGCGTGGAGATCGACCGCGCCGGTGTTCATCGGCTCCAGCACCTTGGTGAACAGGTGCCAGCTCACCCCAAGCCCCTGGCGGCCGAGCCGTTCTTCCAGGGTCCCCTTGGCTTTCAGCACGGTGAGCAGCGTCGAGGAGCGCTGGTAGCTCAGGCGCACCGTCCGCCCGGCGCGGGCCGGGCCGGATCGGCCGAGGACGAGACCGGCGGCGAGCGCCCCGGCGAGATGGCGGCGGGTGAGACTCATCGGGCCTCCGTGCGATCGGTGGGGCGGGCCGCGGGCGCCGGGACGTCCGGTCGCGGATCGGCGGTGAAGCCGTCGCGGTTCGGCATGGCGACCTGCGGCAGTGCGGCGGCATCGAGGCTCGCCTCTTCCGGCAGCAGGCCGTTGAGGTGCAGCACGTAGGCGCTGACCGCGTAGGTCTCGTCCGCCGAGAGCGATTGCGGCGCGTCGAACGGCATGGCGCGACGCACGTAGTCGAACAGGGTCGTGGCGTAGGGCCAGTAGCTGCCGACCGTGCGCAAGGGTTTTGCGCTCGCCAGACTGCCCTGCCCGCCCGCGAGCGCCTCGGCGGCGGCGCCCTCGCCGCGGGCCCCGTGGCAGCCGGCGCAGCGCGCGGCGTAGAGCGCCGCGCCGTCGCGCACGCTGCCGTGGCCGGGCGGCAGACCCTGGCCGTCGGGCCGCACGTCGATGTCCCAGGCGACAACGACCTCCGGCGTGGCCGGGCGGCCGATGCCGAGCGGTTGGGCAGCGACGGGAGCGACGAGACCGACGCTAAGGGTGAGCGAAAAAAGAGCTTCACGCCGCATAGGTCACCGCCCCGTTCGCTCCGACGCTCCAGCCGAACACCGCGTTGTTGTGGTAGAACGAGCGGGTGCCGCGCACCGCGACCAGCGCCTCGCGCGAGGGCTGGACGTAGCCGGTCTCGTCCCGCGCCCGGCTCAGCAGCCGTGCGGGCCCGCCCTCCCAGTGCCAGGGCAGGCGGAAGCGGGTGAAGCAGCGCGGCAGAACCGGCCCCTCCAGCCGCGCCTCCCGCCAGGAGGCGCCGCCGTCGGTCGAGACCTCGACGCCCGCGATCCGCCCGCGCCCGGTCCAGGCCAGCCCGCGGATCTCGTGGAAGCCGGGCTCGCGCAAATGCTGACCGCCCGAGGGCGCGGTGATGACGGATTTGGCCTCCATCACGAAGGTGAACTGGCGCGCCGTGCCGTCCGGCATCAGGTCGGTGTATTTCGAGGTCTCTTCCCGCGTCTGGAACGGCCGGTCTCCGAGCTTGATGCGGCGCAGCCACTTGATGCTGAGGTTGCCCTCCAATCCCGGTAGGAACAGCCGCAGCGGATAGCCTTGCTCCGGCCGCAGCCTCTCGCCGTTCTGGGCGTAGGCGAGGATCGCCCCGTCGAGGGAATCGAGCGGGATCGAGCGGGTCATGGCGCATGCATCCGCCCCTTCCGCGAGAAGCCAGGCGGCGCCGGGCTTCACGCCGACCTCGGCCAGCACGGTCGCGAGTTCGACGCCGGTCCACTCGGCGCAGGAGATCAGGCCGTGGCTGTCCTGTACCGTCCAGTCGGGCTTGGCCCCGAGCCAGGGCGTGTTGCCCGAGCATTCGAGGACGTGCAGCCGCGACACCGCGGGGAAGCGGACGATGTCGTCCATGGTCAGGATCAGCGGGCGCTCGACGAGGCCGTGGATAGCAAGGCGGTGCCGGTCCGGGTCGATGGCCGGAATACCGGCGTGGTGGCGCTCGAAATGCAGGCCGTTCGGTGTGACGATGCCGTGTAGCCCCTGAAGCGGCGTCACCGTGGAGGTCGCCCCGGGAAAGCGCGGCGGCAGCCGCGGATAACGCGCAAGTTTTTCCTCGGGCGCAGGTCGACCGTAGCCGGGGGCGGTGGCGCCCTGCTCGCGGGTCCAGGGCGGCACATTGAGGGCGTTTGCCTCCGCGAGGGCACCCGTGGCGGCACCTGTCGCCGCGCCGACCCCGGCGAGGCGCAGGAAGCTGCGGCGGTTTTCCATTCGTTGGCTCATCTACTTCGCGCTCGCCTCGGCCTGGACGGCCTCGAAGAAGCGGGGATCGAACAGGCCGTCCGTCGGCGGGGGCGTCTCGCTGATGCCGAGCGTGGTCTGGAAGGCGAGCATCGCCCGCGTCGCCGCCACGAGGGTGCGTGGATCGGCGACGTATTGGGTGGCGGGCGAGGCGAGCGCCGCCCGGAGCGTCGCCGCGGTGACGATGCCCTTACCGAGCGCGGCCTCGACGGCGGGCAGCGCCTGCTCGGGCTCGCGCTTGATCAGATCGACGGCGCGCACGATGCCTGAGACGAGGGTGCGCACCGCCTCCGGGTTCTGTTCGAGGAAGGTGCCGCGCACCGCCACCACGGTGCCCGGCTGGCCCGGAAACAGGTCGCTGCCGCCCGCGACGAGGCGGATCTGCGGGTTGCGCTCGCGGATTATGGTCAGGCCCGGCTCGCGCACCGTCGCGGCCTCGACCGCGCCGGCCAGGATCGCCTGCTGCGCCGCGTCGATGCCGAGCGTCAGGATCTGCACGTCGGCGGGATCGACCCGGTGCACCTCGCGCAGCCAGTAGGACAGGTTGGTGTAGGGGATCGAGCCCGGCGGCTGGGTCGCGATCTTGGCGGGCCGTCCGGTCTCCGCGCGGAAGCGCCGAAACACCTCCGCCGGCGCGGTGCCGCCGGTGAGCGGCCCGGCGAGTTTGGGGCCCGCCACCAGCACGTTCTCGCCGATGGCGGTCGCGGCCACGACCCTGAGATCGACCCCGCGGGTCCGCCCGATCGCCACCGGCGTGATCCCGGCGACGTAGACGTCCAGCGTGCCGCTCGCCGCCGCCTGCACGGCGTTCGGTCCGGAATCGTAGAGCGCGACGACCGGCTTCAGGCCGCCCGCGGACAGCCAGCCCTCCCGCTCGGCCACGAACAGCGGCGCGGCGCCGAGCACCGGAATCGCCCCGATCCGCACAGGCAAGGGCTGGCCCTGGCCTTGTGCCCGGGCGGCGGCGGAGGCAGCGAGAAGAGCGAAGAGAAGAATAGCCCACCGAATTATGCGCGACGACATGATCGTTCTTTTATTTGAGAGATCGCAAGTAGATCTATCTAGATCCATTTGTATTATGTACAGATCATGCGGACGCGCAAGACATCTTGCGAAATCAAAGCTATAGCCTCCGCCGATAAGCGGGCGAGAGCGGGACGAACGGGCGATGCAGGACGAGAGCGAGCGCCGGAGGCGGCTGGGCGCGCACGTGGCGCCGGAGGGGCTCTACGCGGCGATCAAGGCGCGGCCCTTCCTCGGCACCGTGCAGTGCAGCCACGACCGGCTGGTGGCGGGCAGCTGGCACGAGATCGTGCTGATCTACGAGGTCGGCGCCTGCGGCATCGCCGACGGGGCCACCTTCAAGGCGACCTTCAAATTTTACTCCGACTGGGCCCTGTTCCAGACCGCCGACCCGAGTGCCGCCAACTACGTCAGTGCCGAGTACGAGGCCGGCCCGCTGCTGCCCGGCCAATCGCCCGCCACGGTGCAGTCGCTCAGCGTGCGCTTCGACCAGAAGGGCCACGAGCGCCCGTTCCAGAAGGCCGTGATCGTCGATGTCATCGACGGCTACCTGAATGCGGGCGACCGCATCGTCATCCGGCTGGGCGACCGGCGGGCCGGGGGACCGGGCACCCGCGTCCAGACCTTCGTCGAGGACGGCTTCCGCTTCCGCTGCTACGTCGATCCGCTCGGCACCTCGCGCTACGTCGCGGTGCCGAACGACCCGGTGATCGCGCTCGTCGCCGGGCCGCCGGAGCGGGTCCAGATCGGCGCGCCCCGCTTCGTCGCGGAGGGCGTCGCGCCGCCCGTGACGGTGGCACTCCTCGACCGCTGGGGCAACGTCGCCCGCGATTGCGGCGGGGCGCTCGATCTCACGGCCTTCTCGAGCGAGCGCGAGGTCTACGCCCGCCGGCACGAACTGCCCGTGGAGGGCTGGGCGCGCCTGAGGATCGAGGATTGGCCGGCCTTCTCCGGCGAGCTGCGCATCGCCGCCGCCCACGAGGGCGCGCAAGGCGTCGCCTTCGTCACGGGCCTACCCGATGCCCCCGTCCCCCGTGCCATCTACGGCGACCTGCACGTCCACGCCCACGACACGGTCGGCACCAACAGCCCGGCCTACAACGCGGCCTATGCCCGCGACGTGGCGGGCGTCGATGTCTACGGCTACACCGTAAACGACTTCCAGATCACCGACGAGGGCTGGCGCGAAGGCGTCAGGGTCACCGCCGGCTTCGATGCGCCCGGCCGCTTCGTCGCCTACGCGGTGCAGGAATGGTGCGGCAGCTCGACCGCGGGCGGCGACCATCAGGTGCTGTTCCTCGGCGACGACCCGCCGGGCTTCCCCTTCGACGAGCGGGGTGAGCACAACCGCACCTTCCTGTGGAACGAGAGCATGGGGAGTACCGGCGTCGAGGTCGGGCGCTGGCCGGTCGAGGATCTGTGGGCGGCCTACGCGCACGATCCGGAGAACCACCTCGTCATCCCGCATGTCGGCGGGCGCCGCTACATCCCGGACTGGCACCATCCCGAGTTGGAGCGCCTCGTCGAGATCGCCTCGGCCTGGGGCCAGTTCGAGTGGCTCTACCGCGACGTGATCGCCCGCGGCTATCGGCTCGGCGTCTGCGCCAACGGCGACGAGCATCGCGGGCGGCCCGGCGGCGGCGCGCCCGGCGTCCAGGTGTTCGGCGTGCGCGGCGGCCTCACCGGCATCCTCGCCGACACGCTCGACCGCCGCGCGGTCGGCCGGGCCCTGCGGGCGCGCCACACTTTCGCGACCACGGGCGAGCGCAGCGCGCTCCTCGTCACCTGCGGCCCCCACCGCCAGGGCGACGCCTTCGCCCACGAGGGCCCGGCCCGGCTCGATTACCGCTTCCTCGGCGAGGCCGGCTTCGAGGAACTGAGCGCCCACGACCACACGGGCGAGATCTGGCGCCGCGATCTCCATGCCGAACTCGGGTTCTCGCAACGGTTGGTGCGCCTGCGCTTCGGCGGCGCGCGCATCCGCGACCGTTACCGCTGGGCCGCCTGGGAGGGGCGCATCCGCATCCTCAACGGCACGATCCGCCGGGTCGCGACCGAGGGCTTCGAGCACCCGGAAGAGACCGCGTGGCGCGCCGGCCCGACCGAGATCGCCTTCCGCTCCGAGACCTACGGCGACAGCGACGCCATCGAGATCGACATCGGCGATCTCGATGCGTGCCGTATCCGCGTCGAGGGGACGATCGGCGGCTTCGTGAAGGTCGGCGATCCGCGGCGGCCCGCGCCCTTCGTCCACGCGCCCGACTTCTTGTGGGACATCACCGGCCGCGAACTGATCGAGGCGGGCGCCCTGCGGCGCGACCTCGGCGGGGCCGGGCTTTTTCTCGCGCTGGAGCGGATGACCGAGGCGGCGCTGCCGCGCGATGTCGCCGGCCACATCACGGTCGAGCCGGAGAACGCAGGTTTCGGCTTCCGCCCCGTGTACTTCTCCGGGCGCCAGCGCGACGGCAGCCGCGTCTGGTCCTCGGCGCAGTTCATCACCTTTGAAGGGGCGCGAGGTGAGGCCGGATGATCGTCAGCATCCGCTCGGCCGAGGTGCCGGGCGGGAAGAAGCCGAGATAGCGGCCCTGACGGTCCAGCAGGTAAACGAAGGCCGAGTGCTCGATGGCGTCCTCGGCCCGCCGATAGAACACCTTGAAGGCGTCCGCCGTCTGCCGGATCGCGGCCTCGCTGCCGGTGAGCCCGATCAGGCGCGGATGGAAGCTCGGCACGAACTCCGCGAGCACGGCCGGCGTGTCGCGGGCCGGGTCGAGGGTGACGAAGACCGGCTGGATCGCCTCGCCCGCCGCGCCGAGGAGATCGAGCGCGCGGGCGACCTGCATCAGGTCGGTCGGGCAGACATCGGGGCAGCCGGTATAGCCGAACGTGAGAAGGACGAGCTTGCTGCGGAAATCCGCGTCGGTGCGGGGGCGCCCATCCTGATCGATCAGCGCGAACGGCCCGCCGACCGGCTCGCGGTTCCACATCAGCATGTCCATCAGCTCGGCGGCCGACCGGCGCGGCGCCTCCTCGGCCCGCAAGGGGCCGCACAAGGGCCCGGGGAGCGCGAGGCCGAGCAGGCACGCCGCTGCGAGGCGCCTACGCACCGAAGGTGAGCCGGCTGCCGGTGGTCGGCACGATGACGTGGTCGGGCAGCTGCGCCTGGGCTTCGAGGGCGAAGTTCAGGCCGCTGCAATGCATCGGGATCACCACGTCGGGCTTCAGCGCGCCGATCTCGGCCACGACCTGGGTCAGGTAGTCCTTCGGCGCCGGTCCGAGATGGAAGCCGCCGACGATGGCATGCACCTTCTCCACGCCGGAGACTTCCTGTGCCTGCCGCACCGAGTTGACGATGCCGACATGGCCGCAGGACGAGATCACCACGAGGCCCTTGCCGCGCACGTGGTAGCAGGTGGCGTGCTCGTGGACGTGCTCGTCCGCGATGATCTTCCCCTGTAGCTCGGCCGGCGAATAGTGGCTGGCGTCGCAGCCGAGCCCGTCCTTGATGCCGCGCTCGACGAAGGTGTTGGGCAGGATGCGCTCGGACGAAGTGCGCTTGATCTGGCCCGTGGTGAAGGCATGGCCGGCGACCACCGTCGGCGCCTCGCACAGCACGGTGCTGATCCGGCGCGCGGTCAATTCGCGCCGGTCGAGCTGGCCGAAATCGGTGAACTGACCCTGCACGCCGCTGGGCGACAGCCGGTGGCAGAAATTGTCCTCGCCGCCGGCATAGAGCTTCAGCTCGGGCTGGAGCCGGTCGCGGTAGCTGTCGAGGAAGCCGGTGAGCCCACCGTAATGGTCGTGATGGCCGTGGCTGACGATCAGGGCATCGACCTTGGTCGGATCGACCTTCAGGATCTCGATATTGTTGAGCAGAGCCTCGGGGCTGTAGCCGAAATCGAGTAGGATGGTGCGGGCCTCCTCGCCGGCCTTCGACTCGGCAAAGAGCGAGAGGCCCCACTGGTTGTGTAGCACCTTGCGATAGTCGGCGCCGCGGCCATTGCCCGGCGGCTGGTGGCGCACGCCCTGGACGGTGGCGGGCTTCAGGAACTGGTCGTGCGCGGAATCGATCAGCACGCGCAGGGACAACGTATCGACGGTCGGAACTTCGACGGGGGCGGCGCGCGCCACCTCGATGCACGAGAACCCGGCCGCCGAGCCCGCGGCGAGCGCGGCCGACAGTTTGAGGAAACCGCGCCTGTCGAGAGCCCCGGTCATCGCATGCCTCCGCCGTTGGATATCGTATCCAACCTATAGCGGAGCTTGGCCGAAACGGATTTCTTTCTTTCTGAGGCTGGTGAGAAGGAACTTCGCAGATCACGCTGCGACGCGGAAGGTTTTCGCCGGACCCACCCGGAGCCCTGAAACCTGCCGAAGATCGTCCAATGCGATTCCCCGCCCTTACAAGCCGATAAGCCGACGCGGCTCTGCGCAAATCTTCTCTCGAAGCTCGTCGCAAAGCATCACCGACACTCTCGCGTGCCGTTCTTTAAAAAGAACAATCCCGTTGACTTGACGAACGCTCGTTGACACCCTGACGGCATCGGTCGGGCTTTCACCCGGCCCTCGACGGAGAGAGGACGGCCCAAACCATGGCGTTTCGACCCCTGCACGACCGCGTCCTGCTGCGCCGCGTCGAGAGTGACGAGCGGACCAAGGGCGGCATCATCATCCCCGACACCGCCAAGGAGAAGCCGCAGGAGGGCGAGGTCGTCGCCGTCGGCCCCGGCGCCCGCGACGAGCAGGGCCGCGTCAACGCCCTCGACGTGCGGGCCGGCGACCGGGTGCTGTTCGGCAAATGGTCCGGCACCGAGGTCAAGGTCGATGGTCAGGACCTCCTGATCCTCAAGGAATCCGACATTTTGGGCGTGATCGCCGCCTGACACGACACCACCGCAACGACATCGGGAGACTGGAATGGCTGCGAAAGACGTGAAATTCTCCGGCGACGCGCGCGAGCGTCTGCTGCGCGGCGTCGACATCCTCGCGGATGCCGTGAAGGTGACGCTGGGGCCGAAGGGCCGCAACGTCGTCATCGAGAAGAGCTTCGGGGCGCCTCGCATCACCAAGGACGGCGTGACGGTCGCCAAGGAGATCGAACTGGAGGACCGGTTCGAGAATCTCGGCGCCCAGCTCGTGCGCGAGGTCGCCTCCAAGACCAACGATCTCGCGGGAGACGGTACCACCACCGCGACGGTGCTGGCCCAGGCGATCGTGCGCGAGGGCGCCAAGGCGGTGGCGGCGAACTTCAACCCGCTCGACCTCAAGCGCGGCATCGACCTCGCGACGGCGGCGGCGGTGAAGGACATCACCGGCCGCGCCCGCAAGGTGACGGCCTCCGACGCCATCGCCCAGGTCGGAACCATCTCGGCCAACGGCGACGCCGAGATCGGCCGGCTCATCGCGGAAGCCGTCGAGCGGGTCGGCAAGGAAGGCGTCATTACTGTCGAGGAGGCCAAGACCGCCGAGACCGAACTCGACGTGGTCGAGGGCCTGCAATTCGACCGCGGCTACCTCTCGCCGTACTTCGTGACGAACACGGAAAAACTGATCGCCGAACTCGACGATCCCTACATCCTCATCCACGAGAAGAAGCTGTCCTCGCTCCAGCCGCTGCTGCCGGTGCTGGAGGCGGTGGTGCAGTCGAGCCGGCCGCTGCTCATCATCGCCGAGGACGTCGAGGGCGAGGCGCTGGCCACCCTCGTGGTGAACAAGCTGCGCGGCGGCCTGAAGATCGCGGCGGTCAAGGCGCCGGGCTTCGGCGACCGGCGCAAGGCGATCCTGGAAGACATCGCCATCCTGACGAACGGGCAGGTCATCTCCGAGGATCTCGGGATCAAGCTGGAGAACGTCTCGATCCCGCTGCTGGGGCAGGCCAAGCGCGTGCGCATCGACAAGGAGAGCACCACGGTCGTCGACGGCGCGGGCGAGAAGGCGCAGATCGACGCCCGCGTCGGCCAGATCAAGGCGCAGATCGAGGACACGACCTCGGATTACGACCGCGAGAAGCTGCAGGAGCGCCTCGCCAAGCTCGCGGGCGGCGTCGCGGTCCTGCGGGTCGGCGGGGCGACCGAGGTCGAGGTGAAGGAGAAGAAGGACCGGGTCGACGACGCGCTCAACGCCACCCGCGCGGCGATCGAGGAGGGCATCGTGCCGGGCGGCGGCACCGCGCTGCTGCGGGCCAAGGCGGTGGTGGCGGGGCTCACGACCGACAATGCCGACGTGCGGGCCGGCATCAACATCGTGCTCAAGGCCCTCGAAGCGCCGATCCGCCAGATCGTGGCCAATGCCGGCGTCGAGGGCTCGATCGTGGTGTCCAAGGTCCTCGAGAATCCGTCCGAGACCTTCGGTTTCGACGCGCAGACCGAGACCTACCGCGACCTCGTCGAGGCCGGCATCGTCGATCCCGCCAAGGTGGTGCGCACCGCGCTCCAGGACGCCGCCTCGGTCGCGGGACTTCTGGTGACGACGGAGGCGCTGGTGGCCGACCGGCCGAAGGAGAAAGCGCAGCCGGCCCTCCCCGGCGGCCCGGACTTCTGACCGGCGCTCGCCGGGCGGCGGCCCGATCCGCCGCCCGGCAAGCTTGGCGGCACCGTTGTTGCTCAGCGATCTTGCCCGATCCGCTCAGGGTCGGGCGCGTCACGACGCGGCCCCGGTCGGAGTTGCGTCGGGTCACCCTGCTTCGACGAGGTGGATGCATGGCCCTGTCATCGGAGTTTCGCCGCAGGCTCGAAGGCTACAGCCTGACCACGGCTGAGATCCTGTATCACCTGCCCGATCACCCGCATCTGCTCCAGACCTTCGTCTGGCAGCAGCTCGACCTCTTCCCGCGCTTCCCCGAGCTGAAACGCTTCCTGGCCTTCTGGCAGGAGCGGCTGGACGGGCCGCTACACTCGGTGCGGGTCATGCATAGCCGTCTGATCAAGCCGGCCGAGCTGAAAACGGTCTCCGGCGAGTTCCACCTGCACTGAGGCGGCGAGTCCCGAGATCCCAAAGGGATCATCCCTTTGGCGGGGTTTGGGGCGGAGCCCCATGAATGGCTTCGCCGACCACGGCTCCGCCCTGGACCCGCGAAGGGCTTGCCCTTCGAACCCGGGATTCAGCACCGCTCCATTCCCCGCGTCCGGACCGGCAGGCGGGCGAGATGCGGGGCCAGCCACTCGTTGCCGAGCATCGTGCCCGCGGCGAGCGGGAGCGGGCCGGCCTCGGCGGGGAGTTCGATGGCGCGCAGGAGGGCGCGGATACGACCGAGAACGTCTTTCATGCGGCCCTCGCCTCTTTGGCGAGCAGATCGGCGTAGTGAGCGGCCGCCACGTCCGGGTGCGAGCGCAGGCGGCCCTTGAGATAGTTGCGGCCGACCTCGCGGAAGAGCGGGTTGTCCGGGTCGCCGGCCGCCCCCCGCGCCTGCGCGGCGAGGTCCGTCGGCAGGTCGAGGAGCGGCACGGTGGCGTCGTGGCGGGCGCCGAGGAAGAAGGCGACCGAGAGCCGGTCGCGCCCGGCCCGCGGCGTCACCACCCGGTGGATCGTGGCGCGCAGATACCCGTTCGAGGCGAGTTCGAGCAGTTCGCCGACATTGACCACGAAGGCGCCCGGCACCGGGCTCGCCGCGATCCAGCCGCCGGCATCGTCGGCCACTTCGAGTCCGCCCTCGCCGTCCTGCACGAGGAGCGTGAGGAAGCCGCTGTCCTTGTGAGCGCCGACGCCCTGGTCGTCGTCGGTCGCCTCGCGGCCGGGATAGCGGATGATCTTGATGTGCTGGTTGGGCGCGCCCGCGTAGATCGGCGCAAAGGCCTCGGCTGGCTGGCCGAGCGCCAAGGCGAAGGCTTCGAGCAGGCGGATGCCGACCCGCGTCACCGCCTCCTGCCACGCCAGTAATTCGGGCCGCAGTTCCGGCAGCGCCGCGGGCCAGAGGTTCGGGCCCTGCAAGCGGGTCCAGGCCGGGGCGCCGGGCTCGCGCGGGAGCGCGGGGCGCTCGGCGCCGATGTCGAACTGCTCGCGCCAATCGGCCCGACCGCGGGTGATCTCGGCGCCGGCCTCGGTGTAGCCGCGGAAATGCGGTGACTTCACCATCGCGACCGCCCGCTTCTCCTCCGCGGGCAGGGCGAAGAAGCGCCGCGCCTGCGTCTGCACGCCTGCGATCTGCGATTCCGGGATGCCGTGGCCGACGAGATAAAAGAAGCCGACCTCGCGGGCCGCACGTCTCAGGTCTTCGAGGAAGCTTCTTCTTTCCGTCTCGCCCGCATCGAGCCGGGCGAGGTCGAGGATCGGGAGCGACGCCGTCATCTCAGGCCGCCCGCGCCAGGGAGCCGGCGGCGGCAAGCGCCTGATCGAGATCGGCCAGGATGTCGTCGATGTGCTCCAGTCCGACCGCGAGGCGGACATAGCCGTCGGTGACGCCGGTGGCCCGCTGCTCCTCGGGCGTCAGCTGCGAGTGCGTGGTCGAGGCCGGATGGATCGCGAGGCTGCGGGCGTCGCCGATATTGGCGACGTGATAGAACAGCCGGAGCGCGTCGATGAAGCGCCGCCCGGCGGCGCGGCCCGCCGCCAACTCGAACCCGACGAGGCCGCCATAGCCGCCCTTCAGGGTGCGGTCGGCCCGCTCGCGCGCGGCGCCGGCCTGGACGGACGGGTGGATCACCCGCGCGACCTCGGGGCGCCGCCCGAGCCAGTCGGCGACGCTTTGCGCGTTGCGGCTGTGGCGCTCGATGCGCAAAGGCAGCGTCTCGATGCCCTGAAGCGTCAGGAAAGCGTTGAGCGGCGAGACCGCGGGGCCGAGATCGCGCAGCAGCCGCACGCGGGCGCGCAGCGCATAGGCGACCGGGCCGATCGGCCGCGCGGCCTCGGTCCAGACCGCGCCGTGATAGCTGTCGTCCGGCGTGTTGAGCGCCGGCTGGCGGTGGGGATGGGCCGCCCAGTCGAAGCGCCCGCCATCGACGATCGCCCCGCCGATGGCGATGCCGTGGCCGCCGAGATACTTCGTGGTCGAGTAGACGACGACCGCCGCGCCGTGGTCGAGCGGCCGCGCCAGCAGGGGCGCGGCGGTGTTGTCGACGATGAGCGGGATGCCGAGCGGCCGGCCGATCGCCGCGACTTCCGCGATGGGAAAGACCGTGAGCTTCGGGTTCGGCAGGGTCTCGGCGTAGTAGGCCCGTGTCCGCCCATCGGTCGCGCGGGAAAAATTGTGCGAGTCGGTGGGGTCGACGAAGCGGACCTCGATGCCCTGCTCCCTCAGCGTGTGGGCGAACAGGTTCCACGTGCCGCCGTAGAGGTCGGTCGAGGAGACGATGTTGTCGCCGGCGCGCGCAAGGTTCTGCACGCTGAGCGCGGACGCCGCTTGCCCCGAGGCGAGGGCCAGCGCTGCGGCGCCCCCTTCGAGCGCGGCGAGCCGCTGCTCCAGCACGTCGACGGTCGGGTTGGTGACGCGGGTGTATATGTTGCCGAGCTCTTGGAGCGCGAACAGGCTCTCGGCGTGATCGGTGTCGCGGAACTGGTAGGAGGTCGTCTGGTGGATCGGCACCGCAACCGACCCGGTCTGCGGATCGGCCCGCCAGCCGGCATGCAGCGCCAGCGTCTCGGCGTGGATGGAGGCGGGGGTCTGGCTCGACATCGGCGGCTCCCTTGGAAGAACAGTCCAAGATGATCGGCGGATCCAGCACTAAGTCAATGAAAGCGGATTTCGTTGTTTGTAGGAGTTGGATAATTTTATTCGCAATAGGGGATCGATTGGCGAAATTCATTCACGAAATTTCTAATCGCCGCGAGAGCCCCTCGATCCGAAAGCTTCGACCGACCGCACATCCCCCATCGTCATTCCGGGGCGCAGAAGGCGAACCCAGACCCGAAGGGGCGCGCCAGCGGCGTGCAATCCTCGACTGGCCGTGACGCATCGTGCGGCGTCGCATCACGGGTGGATTCCGGGTTCCGCTGCGCGGCCCCGGAATGACGGTGCAGAATGGGGGATCGTGGGTGACTGCTTCGTTGCTCGGATTGAGAGCCTTGGAGCCTCACGGCTGCTTGTGGATCGGATCGACCCAGTAGACCGTCTCGGGAGCCTCCGCCGCCTCGACGTCGGGCAGGTTGACCACGACGGCCTCGTTGTCCGAGCGCACCAGCACGCAGTGCAGGGGCTCGTCGGTCGAGGCGTTGATCTCCTGATGCGGCACGTAAGGGGGCACGAAGATGAAGTCGCCGGGGCCGGCCTCGGCGACGTATTCGAGCCGCTCACCCCAGCGCATTCGGGCGCGGCCGGAGACGATGTAGATCACGCTCTCCAGGGCACCGTGATGGTGCACGCCGGTCTTGGCGTCGGGCTCGATCGCCACGGTGCCGGCCCAGATCTTCTGGGCACCGACGCGGGCGGCGTTGACCGCCGCCTGCCGGAACATCCCCGGCGTCTGAGCCGTGTTGGGGTCGAGCCGGTCGCCGGGGATCACCCGCACGCCGTCGTGCTTCCAGCGCGCGGCGGCGTCCTCGTCGTGATCATGATCGTGCGCGTGGTCGTGGTTTGGGCCGTCGTCGTGCATGAAAAAATCTCCTGCCCGATCATCGCATGACGGCGAGCGCGTCGGAAAACCCCGCGTCGAGGATCGCCTCGGCGCGCGGGGCGCGGGCCGCCGGGATCAGGCCGGCACGCACGTAGAGGTCGATGATGCGCTGCTCGTCGGCGATGACGCTCTCGTCGATCGGCACGGTGCGGTACTGCGCCCGCCCGAACCAGCGCAGGGGCACTGCCTCGGGCAGGCCGATCAGCCGCGACCACGCGGCCGCGTAGGGCGCCGGGTCGGTCAGGGCCCAGGCCCGGGCCTTGGCGAGGCGGGCGGCGTAGTCGGCGAGCAGCGCGCGCTTCGATTTGAGCGCGCTCTCGTTCGCCACCGCGTAGCTGAGGCCCGGCGTGATGCCGTTGCCGTCGCGGACCACCCGCACGAGCCCGGCGAGTTCGGCCGCGGAGGTGTAGGGCTCCCAGGTCGACCACGCATCGACCGCGCCGGAGGTCAGCGCCAGCTTGGCGTCGGCGGGCGGCAGGAAGNCCGGCGAGTTCGGCCGCGGAGGTGTAGGGCTCCCAGGTCGACCACGCATCGACCGCGCCGGAGGTCAGCGCCAGCTTGGCGTCGGCGGGCGGCAGGAAGCGGAACTGCACGCCGTCGGCGGGCAAACCCGCCTCTTCCAGGTCGGCGAGCACGACCTGATGGCCGATCGAGCCGCGGTTGGTGGCGATGCGCTTGCCCACGAGGTCGCTCACGCTGCGGATCGCGGAATCGGGCCGCACCAGGATGGCAAGCCCGTCCTGCCGGTTGCGGAAGGCGAGGAAAGCCTTGACCGGTACGCCCGCGGCGGCGGCAAACGTGAGGGGCGCGTCGCCCACGCCACCTGCGTCGATCGCGCCCGCGTTCAGCGCCTCCAGCAGCGGGGCGGCGGCGGGGAACTCGCTCCATTCGAGCCGGTAGGGCAGGCCGTCGAGTACGCCCGCGGCCTCCATCAGGGCGCGGGCGTTGCCGCGCTGGTCGCCGACGCGCAGGGTCTCTTGTGCGCGGGCCGGCGCGAGGGCGGCGAGCGCGAGCAGGATCAGGACGAGGAGGCGGGCCATCAGGCGGCCTCCGCCGCGGCGGAGCGGCGGGCGAGCAGATCCTTGAAGGCGGGCAGCAGCTCGCGCCCGTACTGGATCGCATCCTCCAGCGGGTCGAAGCCGCGGATCAGGAAGGTGCGTACGCCCAGATCGTGATAGTCGAGCAGTGCGTCGGCGACCTGCTCGGGCGTGCCGACCAGCGCCGTCGAGTTGCCCGAGGCGCCTGTCTCGGCGGCGATGGCCGTGTAGAGCCGCTTGTCGAGGCGCGAGCCTTGCGCCGCCGCGGCCAGCAGCCGGCGCGAACCCTCGTTCTGCGGTGCCGCGGCCGGCCCGACGCCGCGGGCGGCCCGCAGCCGCCGGGTCTCGGCGAGGATGGCCTCCGCCCGCGCCCAGGCCCGCTCCTCGGTCTCGGCCAGGATCGGCCGCAGCGACAGGCTGAAGCGCGGCGCGCGCCCGTGCGGGGCGGCCGCCGCGCGCACCCGGCCGATCAGCTCGCGCACCTGCGCATGGGTCTCGCCCCAGAGCGCGTAGGTGTCGGCGTGCCGGCCCGCCACCGCGAGCGCGGCGGGCGAGGCGCCGCCGAAATAGACCGGGATCGCCCCCACCGGCTTCACCTCGGAGAAGCCGCCCGCGATCCGGTAATGTGTCCCTGCGTAGTCGAACGGTGTGTCCGAAGTCCACGACAGGCGCAGGATGTCGAGAAACTCGCTCGTGCGGGCGTAGCGCTCGTCCTTGGTGAGGTGGTCGCCGTCGCGGGCGAGATCGCGGTCGTCGCCGCCGCTGATCGCGTGGATCGCCACCCGCCCGCCGGTGAGCCGGTCCAGCGTCGCGAACTGGCGCGCCGCGACGGTGGGCGCGGTGAAGCCGGTGCGGTGGGCGATCATCAGCCCGATCTGGTGCGTCGCGGCGGCGATCTCGGCGGCGATCGGCAGCGGGTCGGGCGCGGTCGCGTAGAAGGCCACCAGCACCCGGTCGAACCCGCCGCGCTCGTGCGCCTGCGCCAGGAGGCGGAGATAGTCCGGCTCGATCGCGGGGCCGCGCGGTGCGCGCGACTCGGAGACCTCGTGCGGGGCGACGAAGCCGATGAACTCGGTGGCGTCCGGCGGCAGCGGGCTCATGGGGTTCTCCTTGTCAAAGGCCGAGCGCGACGCGGCCGGCGGCGACCCGCACCGCGTCGCCCTGCGGCCAGTGGATGCGCGCGCATAGGACGTCGCGCAGGTGCCGCTCCAGCGGATTCTTTCGCGAGAGCGCGGCGTTGCCGCAGAGTTCGGACACCCGCTGCACCGCCTGGATCGCGTTCTCGGTTACAGTCAGCTTGACGAAGCCCGCCTCCTGCGGCGCGGGCGGCGCGCCCGCGTCGGTCTCGGCAGCCAAGCTCGCCACGAGCCGGGCGTTGACCGAGAGCAGCCGCTCGTTCTCGCCAACCGCCTCGTGGAATCGTGGCAGGCTCGCGAGCGGCGCCCCCAGGCTGCCGGGGACGCGCTCGTGCAGGAAGGTCGCGAACCACGCTTGCGCCGCCCGCGCGACGCCGTCGTAGAGGGCGGCGAGCAGCGCGCAGCTCCAGGCCTGCTGCAGCGGATCGGGCCTGCGCCATTCCTCCGGCCGTCGCAGATCGACCGCGTACGCATCCGGCACGCGCACATCCTCGAACACCACGTCGTGGCTGCCCGAGGCGCGCAGGCCCAGATGGTCCCAGGTCTCCTCGATGCGCAGTCCGGAGGACGACATCGGCACCAGGAAGTTGCCGATCCGCGGCTCGGCCTCGTCGGTGCGGGCGAAGACGAGGCCGTAGGCGAGCCCCGGCGCGCCGGTCGAATAGATCTTGCGCCCCGTGAGGCGGTCGCGTCGGGCGACGGTGGCCGGCAGCCCGCCGCGGGCCGGCGTGCCGAGATCGGGCTCGACCCGGAGCGCGTTGATGAGGGCGCCGTCCGTCGCGGCCTCGCGCCCGATCCGGTCGGCGAGCGCGCGCGGCCAGGGCGTGCCCTCGCGATGAATCAACCCGTGCTGGAGCAGCGTCATCGCCAGGACGAGCGCGACCGCCGGATCGCCCGCACCGATGGCCCCCACCACCTGCGCCGCCCGCGCCAGCCCGGCCCCGCCGCCGCCGAGCCGCTCCGGCACACTGATCCCGATCAGGCCGGCCTCGCGCAGGGCCGCGAGGGGCGCGTGCGGGAAGGCGGCTGTGTGATCGCGCTCCGCCGCGCCGGCGGCGAAGCGTTCGGCGATGGTGTGGGCGGTGTCGAGGGGCGCGGCGGCCGTATTCATCGAGGGGGCATGGGGTGCGGTTGAGAAGTGCCGGGCGGCGTGCGTGGACGATCGGCAGGCGGCGTCCCTATGCTCGGGGCGCGGCCTCGCGCGGTCAACGAAACGTGTTTCCAAAGTCGAGGCCGCCGGAAGGAGGTTCTGCCCGCCCACCTCGGATTGTCGGAAGATCACGCTCTGCTCTGTTGCGTACGCGCAGGACATCTGCTGCATACGCAGATGCGATAGGAGTTCGCCGAAATCCTTCCGATCGTCGCCGATATTCGACGAGCCGAGCTGCCGGATGGAAAATCTTCTCGTCCGGGCTGGTCTCAGGAAGTTTTATCGCAGGATGCGCCGCATCTTAGAAATATACTTCGATTGACTTCATCGCTGCGCGATTGAAGATTGAATACATCGGCCCGACCAACGAGACCGTCCCCCCTTTCGATGCGCCACGCCGTCCCGGCTCACCGGGCGGAGGCCTGCGCGCGTGCCCCTTCTTGGAGACGACCATGACCGACGAGCCCCCGCGCCCCGGCCTCCTGCCGTCGCGCCGGTCCCTGCTGCGCGCAGGCGCCGCGGCGGCGGCCCTGCCGCTCGGGTTCGGGATGGGTGGCGTGCGCGCCTGGGGGCCCGGCCCGGTGCCGTTCGATCCCGGCCCGATCTGCCGCCCCACTGCCGCGGGGGCCGCCACGGGCCCGCTGAAACCAATCAAGCTCGCCTGGAACGCCACCGCGATCTGCACCGCCGCCGCGCCTCTCGCCAAGGAGCGCGGAATTTTCGCCGCCCACGGCCTCGACGTGGAGTTCGTCAATTTCGGCGGCTCGACCGAGGCGCTGCTGGAGGCCATCGCCACCGGCAAGGCGGATGCCGGCATCGGCATGGCGCTCCGCTGGCTCAAGCCCCTGGAGCAGGGCTTCGACGTGAAGATCACCGCCGGCCTGCACGGCGGCTGCCTGCGCCTGCTGGCGGCCAAATCCGCCGGCATCACCGACATCGCGTCGCTCAAGGGCAGAACGATCGCGATCAGCGACCACGCGAGCCCCGCCAAGAACTTCTTCGCGCTCCTGCTCGCCAAGGCCGGCATCGATCCGGAGACCGGCGTCGAGTGGCGCCAATACCCGGCCGACCTCCTCAACCTCGCGGTCGAGAAGGGCGAGGCGCAGGCGCTGGCCGATTCCGATCCCCGCACGTGGATCTGGTTGAAGGACCCGAAATTCACGGAGGTCGCGACCAACCTGTCGGGTGACTACGGCGACCGCACCTGCTGCGTGGTCGCCGTGCGCGGCAGCCTGATCCGGGGGGATCGCGCGGCGGCGGGCGCGCTCACTCGCGCCGTGCTGGAGGCCGGTCACCGCGTCCACGCGGACCCGGAGGACGCCGCCCGCATCTTCTCCAGTTACGGTGGACGGGGCTCGGTCGAGGATCTCGCTGCGATGCTGAGGAGTCAGCACCACGGTGACCGCCCGGTCGGCGCCGACCTCAAGCGCCAGCTCGTGCTCTACGGCGACGAGCTGAAACAGGTGAACGTCCTCAAGCGCTCGACCGATACGGCGAAGTTCGCCGAGCGCGTCTACGCCGATGTACTGAGCTGAGGGCGCCCCCCATGACCCATCTCACCGGATTCGCCGGTACCCTGCCGAGGGCGATGCGTCTGCCCGGCCCGCCGCTGCGGGCGCTCGCCCTCGGGGCGGCGTGGCTCGCGCTGGCGGGTGCGACCTACGCCCTGCCAGAGGAAGGCGACTTTCCTTACACCGTGACCTTCGCGGGCGGTGAGCTCGTCCTCGGTCTCGCCCTGGCGCCGCTCGCTGCCCTCTCGGCCCGCCTCGGCCGGGCCGGGGCCGCCCTCGCACACTGGGCGCCGTGGCTCACGCTCGTGGCGCTGGGCTTCCTCGCCTGGGAGCTGATCACCGCGAAGTTCGCGCTCCTGCCGATGCCGTTCTTCCCCCCGCCCCAGGCGATCCTGGAAGTCTTCCTCGACGACTGGCCCCGGCTCGGCGGCTCCATCCTGGCCTCGCTGAAGCTGCTGGCCGGCGGCTACCTGATTGGCGCCGGGCTCGGCTTCGTGCTCGGCGTCGCCATCGGCTGGTCGAAGGCGGTGGGCTACTGGGCCCATCCGATCCTGCGCTTCGTCGGGCCGTTGCCCGCGACCGCGTGGTTGCCGCTCGCCTTCTTCGTGTTCCCCTCGTCGTGGTCGGCCAGCACCTTCCTGATCGCGCTCGCCACCGGCTTTCCCGTGACGGTGCTGACGTGGTCCGGCGTTGCCGGCGTCAACAAGGCCTATTTCGATGTGGCGCGCACGCTGGGCGCCTCGCCCGCCTTCCTCGTGCTGCGGGTGGCAGTGCCGGCGGCGCTGCCGCACGTCTTCGTCGGGCTGTTCATGGGGCTCGGCGGCGCGTTCGCCGTGCTGGTGGTGGCCAAGATGCTCGGCGTGAAGGCCGGCCTCGGTTGGTACCTGCAATGGGCGCAAGGGTGGGCGGCCTACGCCAACCTCTACGCCGCGCTGATCGTGATGGCGCTGATGTGCTCCGGGCTCATCTCCCTGCTGTTTCGCTTACGCGACCGGGTGCTCTCTTGGCAGAAGGGTCTGGTGCAATGGTAGCCGCGATCCTCGAACGCCCCGCCACGGCTGCGGCCGGATCGCGCCTCGCGGTCGAGGCCGTCTCCCACGCCTTCGACATCCGTGGCACGGCCCTGCCCGTCCTCGACCGCATCTCGCTGGACGTGGCGCCGGGCGGCTTCGTGGCGCTCCTCGGCCCTTCCGGCTGCGGCAAGTCCACTCTGCTGCGCCTCGTCGCCGGGCTGGAGCCGCCGGGCGCGGGCCGCATCGCCGTCGATGGACGCCGGGTCGAAGGCCCCGACCCGTCGCGCCTCCTCGTGTTCCAGGACCCGACGCTCTATCCCTGGCGGACGGTGCGCGGGAACGTGATGCTCGGGCTGGATGTTCCAGGACCCGACGCTCTATCCCTGGCGGACGGTGCGCGGGAACGTGATGCTCGGGCTGGAGGCGCGCCGTGTCCCACGGCTCGAGCGCGCGGAAAGAGTCCGGGCGGCGCTCCGCCTCGTCGGGCTCGACGGCTTCGCTGAGGTGTTCCCGCACCAGCTCTCCGGCGGCATGGCGCAGCGCGCGGCGCTCGCCCGCGCGCTGGTGAACGCGCCGCGCCTGCTGCTGCTCGACGAGCCGCTCGGCAAGCTCGACGCCCTGACCCGGCTCGCGCTCCAGGCCGAAATCCTGCGGCTGTGGCAGGAGACGCGCTTCACCGCGCTCCTCGTCACCCACGACGTGGAGGAAGCCCTGGTGCTGGCCGAACGCGTCATCGTGCTCTCCGACCGTCCGGCTGCGATCCGCGCGGACCTGCCCGTCGATCTCCCCTATCCGCGCCACCGCGACGACCCCGAACTGGTGCGCCTGCGCCGCACGATCCTCGGCATCCTCGGCCAACCGATCTAGAGCTATTGCCGATCAGGTTGGATCGTATGCGTCGTATCCGGCCGCTGTGAGGCAGTTGCGGCAGGCCTTTGGGGTGAGGCTGTCGAAGGCGGATCGGATTGCCGCCCTCAGATCTGGAAGCGTCCGCGCGGCGGCTTTGCGCAAGTCAGCCTTCAGCTTGGCAAAGACTTGCTCGATTGGGTTGAGGTCCGGCGAGTAGGGCGGAAGGTAGAGCAGCTTGGCGCCCACCGCCTGAATGGCTTCGCGCACGCCGGCCACCTTGTGAGCAGCGAGGTTGTCCATAATCACCGTGTCACCCCGTTTCAGCRCGGGCACCAAGGTGTCGGTGACATAGGCCCGGAAGCGCTGGCCGTTGGTGGCTCCGTCGAACAGGGCCATGGCCGCCATCCCGCTCGTGCGCAGGGCGG
>NZ_LMQV01000003.1 GCF_001425465.1 Methylobacterium sp. Leaf456 | reverse complement strand
AGAGCGCCTAACAGAACGGCACGCTTTGGTCGGTGAGGCGTTGGTTGGGTATGGCTCGCCCTCTGCTTCCCGACGATCTCTGGACCGAGATCGCTCCACTCCTGCCGCCGCCTCGGCCGCGCCCGAAGGGCGGACGGCCTCCGATCGACAATCGGGCGGCGCTGACCGGCATCGTGTTCGTGCTGCGCTCGGGCATTCCCTGGGAGATGCTGCCGGCCGAGATGGGCTGCGGGAGCGGGATGAGTTGCTGGCGGCGCCTGCGCGACTGGCAGGCAGCCGGCGTGTGGGCGCGGCTGCATCAAGTTCTCTTGGAGCGCCTGCACGCAGCTGGTGAGATCGACTGGCGTCGAGCGAGCCTGGACAGTGCCTCTGTTCCGGCCAAAAAGGGGGGGCTGCCACCGGCCCGAACCCGACGGACCGGGGCAAGCCTGGCACGAAGCGCCACATCGTCACCGACGCCCGCGGTACGCTGCTCGGCTTGAGGCTGACCGAGGCCAACCGACACGATAGCCCGCAGATGGCGCCGACCCTCGATGCCATCCCGCCGCTGAGCACGGGCCGGCGTGGCCGACCGCGTCGCCGCCCCGACAAACTGCATGCCGACAAGGCCTACGATGCCAAGGCGCGTCGCCAGGAATGCCGGGCGCGCGGGATCGTCCCGCGCATCGCCCGCAAGGGCATCGAGAGCAGTGAAAAGCTCGGCCGCCACCGCTGGGTCGTGGAACGCACCCATGCCTGGTTCAACCGCTTCCGCCGCCTGCCCATCCGCTACGAGCGACGCGCCGACATCTACCAGGCCTTCACCAGCCTCGCGGCAAGTCTCATCACCCTCAACCAGATCAAACGGTTCTGTTAGGCGCTCTTAGCCAGGCCTTCGACACCTTCGACACGCTCAACCNCCGCTACGAGCGACGCGCCGACATCTACCAGGCCTTCACCAGCCTCGCGGCAAGTCTCATCACCCTCAACCAGATCAAACGGTTCTGTTAGGCGCTCTTAGCTGGCCGAGGAAGTACGAGAGTTCGGCGACCTCCGCGCTTTCCTTTCCTGGCGGCGCATCGCGGTGGCGAAGATAGAGGTCGAGCGCGAGGATCAATTCGTCACGCGACCAGATAGGATTACGGCGCGCCGGCTCGGGCGCGGTTGATTCTTGGTTCGACTCCGTGGCTGCGGACGCCTGCAAGCCGAACGCCCAGTGGCGAACGCGATCCTCATACTCGCTAAGCTCCTTGCGCCACGGCAGATGCGCCTGGCCCGGAAGCCGCTCGGTTTCCTGCAAAACGGCATCGAAGTCCTGAGCCCGCCACGCCCGGCCCTGCGCGGCCACCTGCATGGCGGTAACCGGAAATCCCCATGAGCGCTCATCGCGCTGCCACGCCCGGCCGAAAGGCGCGTCGGCAGTCAACCCTAGCGGCGGCAATCCCCTCAGATAGCAGGCGAAGTCGATGCGCGACTGGATGTTGCCGAACACACGGCCGTGCCGATGCATCTCGTCCATACCCAGCGCGGTGGCTGCTTCGGCATTGGTATGCGTTGGCAGCTGGCCCGAATTGGCTTCGCTTCGTTCGCGCAGCCAGCGCAGCAGCGTCTCGGTCCGCGCTTGGACCGGCGTGATCGCCTTCGCCGGCGGCTTGGCGTTGTCATTGGGCAGCTTGAGCGTCCGGCGCGCAAACCACAGGGCGCGCGGCGAAAATTCTTCCGGATGATCGACGACGATCTGCTCGTAGGTGAGTTCAGCGTGATTGGCCGCGGCGAGAGCCTCGTAGCCCATCGTCGGCTTGCCGCTCATAACCGAAATCTCGGCCGCGCCGAGCAAGCCCTGCCGCTCGATCTGCCCGATGGCGCGGTTGGCGTTGCTGCCTTCACGCTTCTTCATGCCCGCGTAGACGCTGATGGCCTGGACGATTTTTTCCTCGGCGGGTGACAGCTCGCTGAGGTCCAGTCCCGTCCGGTCAGCGATCAGCTTGCGGCCAAGTTCGCCCGTCCGCGCATGGATGGCCGCGCTCATTTCGAGGGTCAGAGCCTGGCGTGTCCGCGCGTTGGCCTCGAACTGCGCTAGCCCTTCCAAAGATGGGATATTTGCAATGTTGCGCGCGAGCCGCTCATCCATATCAGCCGTCCTCCGGAGACGACTCTGGCGGAATCCGAAGCTCTGGCAACCCTAGATTTGCTTCGACGCGGTGTGAATCTGATCGCTTGCCTCAGGCGGCGACCGGCTGCCACTGTTGGCCTATCGCCTCCGCTAAGTGACGCGCGAAAACCGCTGGGGTGCGGTCATTGTCGTCGAACGCCTTAAGATTAGGGATTCCGTCTGTCGTGTGCCATAGACGCCGGCTAAGACCAGCATCCCATCCGTGCTGCTGCTGAACTGCGGCCAGGCCAAGTCGATTCTCCACTATTAGGTCGTCGGGTACCAGGAAGCGTTAGGGTCGAGCAAAGTTCAAAGATTGTCCACCCACAACGGAACCGCGTTAACCTCGCCCTCCATCCTACGCTGACAGAAGGAGCAAGCACCTATCTATGGCCATTATGGAAACGCGCCCGTGGGCAGATGTGATGCATCCCGTCGCCCATCGCCGCCATCGGAACCGACCATAGCTCCCGCCCCCAGCATGCTGAACTGCAAACCGTCTCCACGATTCGCAGCGTCCAACCGCGGCATACGACACTAGGCTACCCACAACAATAAAATGATAGCAGATTCATTGACAGCAGCGACCCCAACTGAGCACGCACGAGCGGCGCAAGCAAGATGCACGGCGACATCTTACTTTAGCGGAGAAATAATGGACGCATCTAATTTATCTTCCTCAAACTGCGATAGCACTTGCTCAGCATATTTCCTTATTGTATCAGGCGTTACCGCAAATACATCAGCTGCACAGTCATTGTCCGACGTGACATCATCAGACTGCAATACGACCCATTTCCGCATTCTTGCGAAATCAATTAAATAATTCTTCAGTTCTGGCAATTCAACCAACTTTGATATACGGGTACGGTGCGCAATATATCGCCACGCGCATGCGGTAAGCGATAATCGCAGTGCAATATTACGATGAGATCCCATGCGCAAATCGACGATATCTACTGCAGGCTCAATGCTGCAAAATGCTTTCAGGGCTTCAGAGGGCAGGCAAATTGCAACAGGCACATTATTTAGTGTCAGATCGAACCAATCATACGAAATAGTTCCATTATTCCAATTTATCTCAACACTTCTCCAGAAATAAGGCTCGAAGTTTTTTATAAATAAAGGAAAATCAATCTCATGAATCTCATACTCGCCCGATAGATATAAACCAAATGCTTGATCACTATCGCCTGATGATGTCAGACGTACCTCCATTTCTTTCGCCTTTCTACTTGCCCAAACGTCAAGCTGGTGTCTATGCGCAGCGCTAAATCTGATCTCCGCATTGATCCGTCCATTATCCAGAGCCTCAACAACCGCCTCAATCACTGCGCGCGCCTGTTCTCGTTTTTCTAAATCGTCAGCTTTCTTTGTTACACGACCTTGATCAAAGTACTTATCGTCGATCTCTTTCCACTGCGGAATCAGCAATTGAGCCAAACTCTGCGCAAAATTCAAAATTGGCTGTGGCGGCAGATTTTTTACGGCCACCCGCCGAGGCCTTACAGCCGACTGATGTCTGTTTTGCGGCACTTCATTAGACATTGTTTGATTTCCTTGAATTTGAGTTGATTTCGAGGTACTCACCTTACACATACCCCTCCACCATCTCGGCCGCAATTTCAAAGATGGCGCACGAGACCAATCAAGCGTTCTTGGGATCCATGCGCCTCATACTACTCCGAACAGGAGAACCTAACAGAACTGTATGATCATGTTGAGAGCGATGAAGCTGGTTGAGAGCTTGTTGAAGTTTAGAGTATCAGCGTGGCGTTCGTAGTGGATGGGCAGGCGGCGGAAGCGATTAGACCAGGCATGGGTATGCTCGACACCCCAGCAGTATGGCCGAGCTTCCATCTTCTATCCATGCCGCTTTGAGCGATGTCAGGGAAGACCCCGCAGTCGCGACAGGCTGCGATCACGCCCTTCAGCAGCGTTAGGTCCGCACCGGCTTCGGCCGGCAGCCGGTGACCGCCGGCTAGTACTACAGCCGGGTTTTGGTCGGTTTACGCTTTTTGATGGGTCGTTTGGCGTTTTGGGTCCGTCGTTGCCAATGAGCGCGTCTGGCCCGTTGCTGATGGCGTCGTCGCCAGACGGACCAGCGCAGGATCGCGGCGGGTTTGGGCGGAGGCAGGCCGACGATGGCAGCCAGCAGGCGCCGGATCTCGGGCACGGTCAGCGGCAGCAGGTCCGCGGCGAGGTCGGTGGTGACCACGCCCCCCGATAGCCGCCCGGCGCAGGGCGGCGAGGTAGGCGTGGGCGAGCATGGCCAGGGTGACGTGGCGGTGCCAACCGATGAAGGAACGCACTTCGTACTGGTCGAGCCCGACCTCGCCCTTGGCCTGCTCGAAGTTGCTCTCGATGGTCCAGCGTTTGCCTGCGATCCGTACAAGGTCGCACAGCGGCGTGCCGGTCGGTGCGTGGGTCAGGTAGAAGGTCGGCTCGTCCGGATCGGCCAGCGAGCGACGGACCAGAAGCGCGCACTGGAAGCCGGGCACCGCGCCGCGATAGGGGACACAGGCCCAGTCGTAGAGGCGCGGTCCTTTGGCACCGTCACCCGCGGTCAGACGCTGCCAGACGGACGGGGCGTCCTCGGGCCGCGCCTCGACCTGATCGGCAAACCACTCCGCGACCGGGCGCATGGCCAGCCGTTGGCCAGACGTGAGCGTCAGCACGTAGCCGATCCGGTGATCTTCCGCCCAGCGGCGGATGGCGCGGTCGCCCCCGTAGACGCTGTCGCCCGCGATCCAGGCAAATGGCAGCTTGGCCACGCGCGCCCGCTCGAACATGGCAAGGCCCAGTGCCGGCTTGGTCGCGAAGGGCACGTCATCGAGAACATGCGCGGCCCGGCAGCGGGCGCGATCGTCCGTCCAAGACTTGGGCAGGTAGAGCGATCGGTCGATCAGCGCATGGCCGTGGCATCCGGAATAGCCCAGGAACACCCCGACCTGCGCGTTCTCGATCCGCCCGGCCGTGCCGGTGTACTGGCGCTGTACCCCAGCCGACTTGCCCCCCTTCTTCAGGAAGCCCGTCTCGTCGAGCACCAGCACCGCGTTCGGATCGCCCAGATGCTCGGCGACATATGCCTGCAGGTCGTCGCGCATGGCGTCCGCGTCCCAGCGCACCCGGCTCAGGAACTCTTGGACCCCATCGGCCGTGGCATCGCCAGCGGCTTCCGCCAGTTGCCAGCCGTTCTTGCGCTCCACTGGCGCCAGAAGGCCCCGCAGGTAGGCCTCGACCCGCCTGCGGGGCTCAGCCGGTCCGAACCGGCCGCCGATCCGCTCCAGCACCTCATCGAAGCCTCGCGCCCAGCGCGCCGCGTCCACTCCTGTTATCCTCGGCATGGCCCACCTCCGCCATGACAACGCACAAACCCAGCTGTAGTACTAGAGCCGTGCCCGAGCGGGTTGGGATGGCTGGAGGATCGGGACGTTGAGGGGTGAAGGAGGATGCCGATGCCTTCACCCTTGTCCGTGGATTTACGTGAGCGGGTCGTGTCGGCCGCAGCCACGGGCGCCTCCTGTCATCAGGCCACAGCCCGGTTTGGGGTCAGCGTGTCCAGCGCCAGTCGCTGGTCGGATCGGCAGTGGGTCAGTTTGAATTTTCTTCATGCCACCCAGCCTGGGGGCTGGGCTCACACATTGTGATACCTTCTGAGCCTAAAATCGGCATCCTCCACAAATTCATCAAAAGATATAGTGTTTATCTTTTTGGAGGCCACTCTTACGTTTTCAATGCGCCATTTTAGGCGGGCCTTCTCCTGAGGTGCCAGCTTCATATCTTTGCCAGTAACAATCAGTCCTTCGAAAACTGCATCGCGATCTCCAAACGTATTTGCAAAGTCGTTGGTGGCTTTCATATCATCCAACTTATAGTACCAATCCACTATTTGAGAAAAGGCGCCTTCCATGCGAGACGCCCATGCCGGGGCTGTTTTTGGTTTCTTAGAGAAAATACTGTTAGGCGACCCGTCCTCGAACTCAATAAGCATGTAGCGCTTGGCGTTAAAATCCCCAACGATAAGATCAGCTCGGAAGTCCCCGTAGATCACAAATTCAATTGCAAACCAATCAGGCTCTTTAATATCAGGGAGATAATAAGAAAACATCAGACATATGTCTGGCCGAGTTCGAAAAAATGGAAGAACATCATCGCGCTCTCTGAGCACGCTACGTGTTGCGATTAGATTGGATAGTTCAGTCAACTGGACGCGAGCGGCGGCGGGGTCAAGGTTGTGTCGAGCCAGGCGCCTCATTTTCTGGCTCCAGAAGCGCGCCCTAATTGTTCGCGCGCTACGATGTCTTCAATTAAAACCTGTCCTTGGTCTATAGAAAATACAATTCTGTATTTTATTCCCGCTCTTTTTGTGTATAGGGTTCTGCCGCTGGCAGCCCCACCTAACTTCTTCACGTCATGTTTTGTTAGCAAATCTGCATGATTTGTATTTGCGATACTTAATATAGCGCGCTCGACAGAGCTGCGGTCACGTTTATCAAGATTATCTAGCGCTATCTCAGCGCGCCTATGAAGCCCAAAATTCACAATTGACATCTTTCCAATGAGCACTGAATCGGCGTAACTTAAACGCTTGCCTCAATCGCGCCAAGATGCCGCTTGTACGGCCCACGTTTATTAGGCTTGGCATCGGCGGCCTCAACCAGCGCGACTATGTCTGCAATTTCCCATAGCTGATCCGTCACGCCCGCCGCCATCGCCGGGCTCATCCGCAGTTTCGCATGTAGCCGCACAAAGTTGTAGTACATGAAATGCAGCGTCACGGCGTAGGCGTGGTTCTCGACCTTCTTCGGGAATGCGTTCGTGAGCCGGGTGAAGCGGCGCATGTGCATCCGCATCGTGAGGTTCTGACGCTCGACGTAGGACGTGGAAACGTGCGCAGCTTCGGGCTTGCCCTCGACCGTGGTCTTGCGGGTGCCAGTGCATTCGCCAGGACTATAGCGGCCCTTCTCCGCGCCCGGCGGGGTGCCGTAGAGCTTCACAAGCTGCGCGTAATCGACATCGGCACCGAAGGCGCTCTCGACGGCCTCTAGATACGCCTTATGCCCGTCAGACGTGAGCTGGACGCGCGTGGCGAGCCGAGCCTTAAGATCGTCGATGAACCAGCTGGCGCATTCGCCGTCCCGGCCGCCGACGAAGTAGGAGAGGACAAGCTTCGTATCCGCGTCGATCGCAGTCCAAGTCCACGTGTCGCCCGCACCATCCGGCGCCGCCTTCGCGTCCGCTACGTTCCTCTGCTTGGCGTAAGTGAACGACCAAATCTCATCGACCTGCACCCGCCGCGCTTGGACGTTGCGGACGTGCTCATCGTGGTAGGCAGCGCACGCCTTGCCGGCGTCCACCAGCAGCTTCGCGATCGTGTTTTTGCTGGCGCCCGTCGTCCGCACCACCGCGCGGATCGACATGCCCTCGCATAAAAGGTGCAAGATGCGCGCACGATCGGCGGAGGAGAATATGAAGCGCCACCAAGCGCTTAAGTACCAACCGGCGCCACAGAACGCGATCCGCGCCTGTCTTGTGAGACGTCATTGCTGATCCGGCGATAGCTTCGCAGACATAATTTATTCGCCTTGTCAAATGAACGCTGGATGCTCACTCCCAGCGCTGGCAGCCCCACGCACTCAATGGAATTTGACGCCCGGACTTGGTTTCTTCCCTCTCGTTCCGGACTGCCGGACAGCACCACTCTGAGAAGCTGAGACGAGAGATCGATGTCACGACGAGCGCCGCCCATTGCCTCAGGAATCCCCCCCGCTCTGCGAACCGAGCTGCGTTCGCGTATGATTAAGAGCGTCCAAGACCTTGCTTTCGCCCTCCCTGACGACGAGCGGGGGATGTGGTCTCGCGTGGTCATCACGCCCTTCAATAGCGGCCCGGTTTTAAGATTGGGACCTTCCATGATTAACAACGTCAGGCGTGACCTGTACGCATGCCTTAACGCGTCACCGATACGGACCATACCATTTATTGGCATCATCACACTGATACCCTGGAAGCATCGGGGCTTTACTTTACCCGATGACATAAGCGGCTGGACCTACAGGGTCCACGGCTTGATTCGCATTGAGCCTCGCGATCGTCGCATGAAAACGCTATTCAAAGTATTCATGCAAAAGGGCCCCTACGTCGATGTCGTTCGATTCTATTCCGCCAATAGAGACCGGCGAGATCCATCTTTGAAGGGACCCATCGATCTTATCGAACCGACCCTTGAAAAGCTTCAGCTTAGCGCCCGGGGCCGCGATCCGGCACTTTGGGCAGAACTTAAGACCGCGCTTCCGGCATTAACAGTCGGGGATTTCATCGTGGAGCGGGGTGCAGACTGGTTTGTAGCCCTACTCAGCGAACCCGCATCGGGCAGCCACAGCTGGAATTCGATACAAAGCGCGACGCGCCAGCTTCGGAAAGCCATTCCATTTGTTGTTGCCCCCAAACCTATCAACTTGGAATTATTAATGCAGTGCGGACTTGAAACCGAATCAGGCCAAGCTCACTAGGAACGCGATTACCAAATATTCACACCCTTTTTCGACGGCCAATCACAAAATTCATCGGGCAACAATCTGCTTCGTAGCAGAGGCTGACGCATGCCCGCATCTTAGGATCTGAACTATGCCCGAATACGCCAATTGTATCAAATATTGGAACGTTGACGCCCGTGCGACCGCAACGATACCGGTCCTCACCTACTGGGATAGCCTCTCACCGGAGGAACGCGCTCAATTCTCGGCCCTCACGATTGTACCAGCGCGCCTTTGGCGCCCCGTCACTGAACCGCTCAGTTTCTCAGTTCCAGGCGCTCATCGAGCCCTTACTCGTCAGTTTAGCAAGCCCGGTCTTGACCACATCCCCCTGATCTGGGCCCTCGACATCGTTTTCGCCCCGCCATTTGGACAAAGCGAAGGCGCGTTCGGAACACAGCTACATTTCCACACTCTAACGGGCGTACATCCAAAAGACAAAGGGACCCAAGCGCTGCTGCGCGAACGCCTCGCTGACTGGGCACCGGGTCCACGCTCCCTCCACTTTCAGCCCATTTCTGAGGAGGCCGGCGGCGCGGAAGGCTGGCTGAACTACTCGATCAAAGACTGGTGCAATCCCCTTAAGGTTGCCCCAGTGCCTCGACGTACTCAGCTCTGCCGCAACCGTTGGACGGGACTCATGCGAGCTTATGTCACGAGCACAAATCTACGCCCTGCCGACCTCATCGGCATGAAAAATTTTAGACGTGTGCACGGGCGCCTACTCCCGGCTTCCAATGACCGGGCATCAACAGGGTCTTAGTACTGACTGGATCACGGAACAAGTTCATTTCATACAAGCATTGAAGTGGTATCGACAAAGAACAATGGAACAGTCCGAAAGGGCCCAGGATGGGCTTCAGATTTGCAAGATACGGCCAATCTTTATTATGACAATCCGTAATACTGCAGCACTTAATTCACGCGAATCTGCGCGTGTCCGCTCCTAATTTTTCTACTGAGATACTGAGCGAGTTATCTCAGTATCTCAGGATGATGCTGCTCAACGACTGCATATAGAAGGTAAAACAAATGCCTCTCGACAAAAGCAACCAGCCACGGATCATGCCCGGACGGATCGTCGTCAAATCCGACAGTACAAGGGCGATTGAGCTAAAATTTTTCGATGCTGCCGGAAACAGTGCTGCAGTACTCGTTGATTTCGGTGAATTAAGTGAAGCACGCGCAATAAATCGCAAGCTGCGCAACGGTGGATATATCGGTATCCCACTTACGCGTAAACAAGCCATTCAACTCGATTTTATGGCTAGCCAATACGCATCCTCTCCAGCCGGACAGAGTGCCACCTTTCGCGCCGATTTGCCGGGAGGATGGGGCGAGGACTGTGCGAGGTTTGTATACGGCAACGTTGAACTACCCTCGGGGCAGCGCCTTCCCCGTACGCACGCGACGCGTGAGGGTGCACCGGGCTCAACCGCCGGAACACTAAAAAGTTGGCAAGAGCGGATTGGCCAACCAGTGCGCTGCTCGACTCGCGCAATGCTGATGATTGTCGCCGCGTTGGCAGCACCAACACTCATTTTTCAAGGCGTTCAGGCAGGCGGCTTTGGTGTCAACCTGTTTGGACCATCATCACGCGGCAAAAGCACAGCCCTGCGGGTCGGGGCCTCTCTAATGTCGAGCACCTTTCTTGGGTCATGGGATGGTACGCCGCTAGCCTTTCAGGAAATTGCACAAGAGTGCGGGGACTTGCCAATCACGGTCGATGGTATGGAGGCGGTTTCTGGCGAGGCACCTGCCAAAGTCACTGATGCGGTCGCCTACCAACTCGCTGAGGGCCGTCCCAGGGCGCGTGCGCGGGAATGGTCGCTCAAGGCTGGGGCAGATACGCGGACGTTCCGCACGGTGTTGCTTTCGACTGCCGAAACGGCGCGCCCCCGTGCACGGCGGACAGGAGCGGCTGTTCGGCTGATGTACGTACCAGTCAACGCCAACCTGGACGACCCAGTCGGCATCTTTGACCGCTTACCCGACGATACTCCGACTGAGCGGCTATCTAGTGCAACAGAAGCGTTGGCGAGGCAGCTTAATGAAGCCGCCGCGACACACTACGGCAGCGTCATGCCTGCATTTATTTCGTACCTCATTGAAAACCGTGCAACGGTCACCGCTGCGCTGGTCACTTATCGCAACATGTTCCGGAGCGGATTCGATGACAACGCCTACGCGAACGCAGAGCGTCGCGCATTGGATCAGTTTGCTGCCTGCTATGCGGCGGGTAGGCTTGCTGTCGAGGCAGGCATCCTGCCTTGGGGCGAGGCTGAGTTGCTCGACGCCGTGCGCTCGTGCGCACGCGATGCCCTCGAATTATCACCTGACCGAGCGCGACGGGATCAGGAGAACGTCCGACGTATCTTCCTTTGGCTTTCTGATCCGGCCAGGACAAAACGGAACCTCAGCACGGCTTTGACAAAGGCGCAACTTCCTACTGTGGACTGTCTCGCTACGCATCTGCAATGGAAAGGCCAGCAACATCCATTCGCACTGGTTTTGCCAAGCACCTTGATGCAACAGTTGAGCATGGACAAAAATGAGATCAGCGGAGCAATGCGACAGCTAAAACAGCAGGGCCGTCTTATCACAGAGTTGCGCTCAGACACACTGACGAAGCAATTTAAATTTAGCGACGGCAGCGCTAGATTCTTCGTTATCCGATCTATTTCTCGCAGTAAATAGCATTACCAGCACCATCAGCCCACCAACAAGCGGCCCGAATGCGCCGTATCTTTTGCCGAAGTCAAATTGAGGCTTGTGACTGCGCACATGCAGGCACCTGCATCCTACTCCAGAATCGATGCAGCGATCGACAAGCGCGGCACTAATCAGACTTTTCGCAAGCAGACATGACTCAGGGAGCCCGCATGACGCCGCGCGACCGCCGTCCGGTCGATTTGCTGCCCATCTCGTTGCCGCCGCGTGGCCTCTCACGTGTCGAGTCGGCAGCCTATGTCGGCGTTTCGGCTTCGCTGTTCGATGTGATGGTGAACGACGGCCGCATGCCGCCGCCGAAGCGGATCAACGCCCGCACCGTGTGGGATCGGCTCAGGCTTGACGCGGCCTTCGCCGCGCTGCCCGATGACGCGGAAGGCGAGGGCGCTCCGCGGAACGATGAGTGGGGAGACCTTGCGGTATGAGCAAAGAGGCCGAGATGCCGGGCCGGCTGCCGCGGTACTGTGTCGAGGACGTGGATCGGCACGGCAACGTCCGGGTCTACCTGCGCCGCAAGGGCTGGCCGAAGATCCGCCTGCCCGACGTGCCATGGACCGAGCCCTTCATGGAGGCCTACCGGGCCGCCCTCGACGGCACGCCCGAGGAAAAGCCGCGCGACAGGCACGCGATGCTGCCCGACACGTGGAAGTGGCTCTGCCAGCAATACGTTGCGTCGGCCAAGTTCAGGACGTTCGATCCGGTGACGCAGCGCCGCCGCCGTGCCCTGCTCGAGGCGACCTACGACGAGCCGACCAAGCCGGGGGCGAAAACCGTCTTCGGCGATTTCCCGCTGGCCCGTCTGACGCCCGCCGCGCTTCGCATCCTGCGCGACCGCAAGGCCAACGTGCCGGACGGGGCGAACAATACGATCAAGGCGATTCGGGCGACTTTCAAATGGGCCGTCCAGCCAGAAGTCGCGCTCGCCTCGCACAACCCGGCCCGTGACGTGGCTTATCTCTCGACCACATCTGAAGGCTTCCACACCTGGAGCGTGGACGAGGTCACGCGTTTCATCGAGCGCCATCCGCTCGGAAGCCGGGCCCATCTCGCCCTGTGCCTGCTGCTCTTCGCCGGCGGGCGCCGTTCCGACGCCGTGGTGTTCGGGCGCCAGCACCTTCAGGGCGCGTGGCTGCGCTACACCCAGCACAAGGGCCGCAACACCAAGCCGATGACGCTGGAGGTGCCGATGCTGCCAGCCCTGCGCGCCGCGATCGATGCATGCCCGAGCCAGAACCTCACCTTCCTCATCACCGAGCGCGGCAAGCCGTTCACGTCGAACGGTTTCGGGAACTGGTTCAAGGATCGCTGCCGCGAGGCCGGCCTGCCGCATTGCTCGGCCCACGGCCTTCGAAAGGCCGGAGCGACGCTCGCCGCCGAGAACGGCGCCACCGAGCGGCAGCTCATGGCGATGTTCGGCTGGCGGACGGCGAAGATGGCCGAGCACTACACCCGCAAGGCCGAGCAGAAGCGGCTCGCCGGGGGTGCCATGCACCTGATCGACTTCGACCGAACGGGGGAGGGGAGTGTCCCACTTTTTCCGGCCGCCAGAGCCAGTGGGACTTTCAACGGAGAAACCGCAGTAAAATCAACGGCGGTTTTGAAGGGTGGCGACCCCGGTAGGGCTCGAACCTACGACCTGCCGCTTAGAAGGCGGCTGCTCTATCCAGCTGAGCTACGGAGTCGGGGTGCCGAGGCTCAGGAGCCACAGGAGCCGCCGCCGGTCAAGCGAACGCCTCCCGCCTCATCAATCCAAGTGGTTGCCGTAGCGCTCGACATGGGCGGCCAGCCCCAGGCCGTGCTCGCGCACGAGGCGCTCGGCGAGGTCGGCGTCGCGGGCCTCCAACGCCTCGATGATGCGCACGTGCTCGCGGATCGATTCCGAGGCGCGGTCGCCCTGGCGGAGCGCCGTGTTGCGGATGCCGCGGACATGGACCAGCAGGTTGCCGCACAGGTCCTGGATCACGGCGCAGCCGCCGAGGCGGATGATCTTCTGGTGGAAGCGGATGTTGGCTTCCGAATACTCGTCGAGATGGTCCGACGGGCGGCCCTCGAAGAATTCGGGGAAGGAACGGCGCAGGCAGGCCAAGTCCTCTTCGGGGGCGTTGGCGCAGGCGAGCCGCGCCGCCATGCTCTCCAGGGCCGCCCAGGCCTGGATCATGCCGACGATCTCGCGCTTCGTCTTCTTGACGACGAACACGCCCCGGCGCGGCTCGTTGCGCACGAAGCCTTCCTGCTCCAGCACGGTGAGCGCCTCGCGGATCGGCGTGCGCGAGACGCCGAGCGTCTGCGACAGGCCGCGCTCGTCGAGGCGGACGTCGCCGACCGCGCCGTAGATGTCCATGTTGGTGATGGCCGACTTCAGCGCCTCGTAGGCCAGCGTCCGCAGGCTGGTGGCCGGCACGATCGGCTTGATCGAGAGATTTTCCATCGCGTCCGATTCGACCTTCGCGTCCGAGGGGATGCCTGTCCGGGGTGGTTCAGTCCGCGCAGGCCAAGCGTGGCGTCGCCATGTGTGGAACACAAGCAGACGATTGTCACGAGTTGGGGAGGGTTCAGGCTTGTGTGCAGCGTTGCGCGCCACGCAGCCCCCATCCCCGGTTTGTTGACGTCTGGCATCTGGTATGCCAGAAACCAGAGACGAAGTCGACAGCCGTCGCACTCATCGGAGGCAGGGCGGGCCCTGCTCAACCGGTGGGCCTCGGGACCGGACTTCGCGTAAAGCGGCACGCGGGGCGACGCCATCGCCTCCCGCGCCGATACCGAAAAAAGAATCTGGGAGGGGACCTCGCGATGGGCAAGGCTCTCGACGGCGTGCGTATCCTCGACTTCACGCATGTCCAGTCCGGTCCGACCTGCACGCAGTTGCTCGCGTGGTTCGGTGCCGACGTGATCAAGGTCGAGCGGCCGGGCGCGGGCGACGCGACGCGCCAGCAACTTCAAGACATCCCCGGCGTGGACAGCCTCTACTTCACGATGCTGAACCACAACAAGCGTTCGATCACGCTCGATGCCAAGACGGCGAAGGGCAACGAGATCCTGTGGCGGCTGATCCGCGAGTGCGACGTGCTGGTGGAGAACTTCGCCCCCGGCGCGCTCGACCGGATGGGCCTGACCTGGGACAAGCTGCAGGCGGCCAATCCGGGACTGATCCTCGCCTCGGTGAAGGGCTTCGGGCCCGGCCGCTACCAGGATTGCAAGGTCTACGAGAACGTCGCCCAGTGCGCGGGCGGCGCGGCCTCCACCACCGGCTTCCGCGACGGGCTGCCGATGGTCTCGGGCGCGCAGATCGGCGATTCCGGCACCGGCCTGCATCTGGCGCTCGGCATCGTCACCGCCCTTTACCAGCGCACCATGACCGGCCTCGGCCAGCGGGTCGATTGCGCGATGCAGGACGGGGTGCTCAACCTGTGCCGGGTCAAGCTGCGCGACCAGCAGCGCCTCGGCGAGGGGCCGCTGATGGAATACAGCCAGTACGGCGAGGGCGTGCCCTTCGGCGATGCCGTGCCGCGGGCCGGCAACGATTCCGGCGGCGGCCAGCCGGGGCGCATCCTCAAGTGCAAGGGCTGGGAGCAGGACCCCAACGCCTACATCTACTTCATCACCCAAGGGGCGGTCTGGGGCCCGATCTGCGACATCATCGGCGAACCGGACTGGAAGACCGATCCGGCCTACGCGACGCCCAAGGCGCGGCTGCCGCATCTCAACGAGATCTTCACCCGCATCGAAGCCTGGACGATGAAGCACGACAAGTTCGAGGCGATGGAGATCCTGAACGCCTACGACATCCCGTGCGGGCCGATCCTGTCGATGCGCGAGATCGCCGAGGACGAGGCCCTGCGGGCCAACGGCACCGTGGTCGAGGTCGAGCACCCGACCCGCGGGCGCCATCTCACCGTCGGCAACCCGATCAAGCTCTCGGCGAGCCCGACCGAGGTGACCCGCGCGCCGCTGCTCGGCGAGCACACCGACGAGATCCTGCGCGAGGTGCTGGGCTGCTCGGACGCCGAGATCGGCGAGATCCTCGGGTCGGGCGCGGTGGGCACGATCCACCGCATCGCCGCGGAATAGCGAGGCCGTGGGGTCGTATTCGCGACCCCGCGCTCCATATTAGTGAAGACCCTCCGCGCAATCCGGTGCCTTGGGCTGGTGTTTCGGGCGAACAACCCGAGCCCGTATTCAGGCAGAAACAGCGGAGGCTCTCATGGCCCAGACCAACAACAACGGCGCGGCGCGCTCGGTTACGACCGAAGATTTCAACGAGCGCGTCAAGCGCACCCTGGTCGGCAAGAGCGATCCCCAGCCCAAGGCGAAGCCCGCCCCGCGCCGCTTCCGCACGGGCGCGCCGAATACGGCGAACTGAGCGACCCTTCTCCTATCCATGCCTTCATCCTGAGGCGGCGGCGCGCAGCGTCGCCCTCGAAGGAGGGCTTCGGGGATCGCAGTGATTTCTGGAACCTTCCTTCAAAGCGGCTTCGCGGCCCGCCAGGATGAGGGGATTGGGTCGGACAATCCGTCGAAGACGCCCCGAGGCGCGGGCTTCGCCAACGCGTCATAACCACCGACATCCGCACGATACCGCCACCAGCTCACACTCTCGGAACTTGACTTCCGCGCCATCTGGTATACCAAATACCAATCAGCAAGGCGCGCGGCTCGCAGGCGGGTCGTCCCAGGCGCCGACGCGGCAACGGGAGGACCGGCGATGTCCGACGACGCTCTGGCCTATCTGGTGGAAGCCTTCGGTCACGTGTCCGAGGCCGAGTTGAACGCCTTCCTCGACGCCGCGCCCGTCCCGGCGCAGACCCTGCCCGATCTCCGCGAGACCGTGCTGGCCGCCGCCGTGCCGACGCAGGCGCACGAGCCGGCCCGGGCGGCCTGAGTGGAGCTGCCGGCATCGGTCCACGGTGTCGCAGACCGACCCCGCCGCGCTCTGAAGCCCCCCGACATGACCGAAAATTCACGTGACAGCGGCGCCCCCGCGCCACGATCTCGCCAAGACGGATAGCCAGGGCCGTCGAATTCGGCGATGTCCCCCGGCGGGACAGTCCCGCGCCTCCCGCAGGCCGGGCCGCCAGAGCGAGAGGGAGACACAAGCGTGGCCGCATTCAAGAGCGGGCTCGGCCTACAGGCCGCGCTCACGGCGCTCGTCGCGCTCCTGCTGCTTGCGATGCCGGGCCTGCCCTCGCCGCCGTTCTACGTCTCGCTCGCGGGCTTCGCCATGGCGGGGCTGCTCTACGCCTCACGCGACATCTCGGCCTATCTGAAGATCTTCGTCTCGGTCTACGGTCTCGGCTACCTGCTGCTGGCGCTCTCGAAGACGCTCGCGGCGATGGGCGCACTGCCCGGCGTCGTCGCGGCCCTGCTGCCGCCGGACTTCGCCGCCACCGGCGCGGTCGTGTTCGCCGGGATCGTGCTGGCGATTTCCCACTGGCGCCCGATCCGCGACATCACCCTCATCGCCGACCCCTATTTCGCCAACCGCGACGCGCCGACGAAGGAGATCGGCCTGTTCCGCTGGTTCGGCCGCACGGAAGGCGAGATCGGCCGCAATCTCGTCGGCCTGTCGATCTTCGTGAACTTCGCCGACGTGGCGCTGACGCTCGGCTTCAACTTCTTCTACCGCGACATGTACAACTCGCTGCAGGCGCTCGACGCGGCGGCGTTCTGGTATCAGATCGTCTGGATCTTCGTGCCGCTGGCGGCGCTGAACATCGTCATCGGCATGTTCGACCTCTACGTCGATTCGGCGCTGCAGGTCCGCTGGCGCACGTGGCTGACGCACAGCCTCTACGAACGCTGGCTCGGCCAGGGCACCCACTACCGCATCCCCTTCACCGACGAGGAGGCGGACAACCCGGACCAGCGCATCCAGTCGGACGTCAACGCCTTCATCCAGCAGACCGCGGGCCTGTCGATCCGGCTCCTGTCGCAGGCGGCGCAGCTTGTCTCCTTTATCGTCATCCTGTGGACGCTCTCGCGCGACTTCGTGCTGCCGTTCACCGACACGATCGTGCCGGGCTTCCTCGTCTGGCTGGTGATCGCCTACGCGGTGGTGGGCACGTGGCTCACCCACATCATCGGCAAGCCGCTGATCGGCCTCGATTTCCGCCAGGAGCAGGTGGAGGCGGACTTCCGCTTCGCGCTGGCGCGCAACCGCATCTACTCGGAGCAGATCGCGCTGCTGCGGGGCGAGCGGGCCGAGGCCTCGCGGCTGACGAGCCTGTTCCACGCCATCATCGACAACTACGTCGGCATCATCTACCGGCGCATCAAGCTGATCGCTTTCACCTTCAGCTACCGGCAGGCGAGCACGATCTTCCCGCTCGTCATCGCCGCCCCGTCGTTCTTTGCGAAGAAAATCACGCTGGGGACGCTGCAGCAGACCTCGAACGCGTTCGGCAACGTCCAGAACTCGCTGTCGTTCTTCATCACCGCCTACACCACGCTCGCCGCCTACAAGGCCAACACCATCCGTCTCGGTGCGTTCAAGCGGGCGATGACCAAGGCCGAGGCGCTGGCGGGCGCCGGCTACGGCCTCGCGCAGGGCCACGACCGCTCGGGCGACGTCACCGGCCGCGACCTGACGCTGGCGCTCCCCGACGGGCGCGAGATCTTGCGGGCGCCCTCCCTCACTCTTCCGAAGGGCGGCGCGACGCTGGTGACCGGCCCCTCGGGCTCGGGCAAGTCGACCCTGTTCCGGGCGATCGCCGGCATCTGGCCGTTCGGCAAGGGCCGGGTGGACGTGCCGGAGGGCCAGTTGGCGATGGTGCTGCCGCAGCGGCCCTACATCCCGCTCGGCACGCTCCGCGGCGCAGTGGTCTATCCCGACACCACCGACCAGCATTCCGACGCGGCGATCCGCGACGCGCTGATCGCGGCGCAACTGCCCGCGCTGGCCGACCGGCTCGACGAGATCGACACCTGGGAGCGGCGCCTGTCGGGCGGCGAGCAGCAGCGGCTCGCCATCGCCCGTGCGATCCTGGCCAAGCCCGACTGGCTCTTCCTCGACGAATCCACCGCCGCCCTGGACGAGGCGAGCGAGGCGACGATCTACCGGACGCTGCGCGAAAAACTGCCCGGCACCACCATCGTCTCGATCGGCCACCGCTCGACCCTGCACCAGCACCACGAGAACCGCATCGAGATGGTGACGACGGGCGAGGGCCGGTTCGAGCCCCGCGCCGGGGCACCGCTGGCGGCGCCCGCGGAGTAGGGGTTTTTGGGAGAAGGCGTTCTCTCCTATCCAACACCCTCATCCTGAGGTGCTCGGCCGAAGGCTGAGCCTCGAAGGAGGGCTCCAGGGACCACGCGCGAACTGGAGCCCTCCTTCGAGGCCTCCGCTTCGCTCCGGCACCTCAGGATGAGGGCGCGGGTGGGGGACGCGTCGTCAGACGCCCGCCGCCGCCAAAAGCCCCTCGACCATGCCGCGATACCCAGCCCCGAACAGCCGCAGATGCACCAGCGCCGGCCACAGCTGGTAGAGCGCGACACGCTCCGCCTCGCCCGGCACCGGCGCCCCGTAGGCCTCGCGAAAACCGGGGCCGGGGCGACCGAACAGGGCCAGCATGGCGAGATCGACCTCGACATGGCCGTAATAGGAGGCCGGGTCGATCAGCCCCGTGACGCGGCCCGCCTCGGACAGCACGTTGCCGCCCCACAGGTCGCCGTGGAGCAGGGCCGGACGGGGCCGGGCCGGCAGGCGGTTCTCCAAATCGGCGGCGAGCGTTTCGAGGCGCCGCATCAGCGGGCCCGGCACGTGGCCCGCATGGCAGAGCAGGCGCCGCTCCCCCCAGAAGGCCGGCCAGTCGTCGCTCCAGCCGTTGGCGATGGTCACCGGGCCGAAGGCGTAGTCGGCGTCCCAGCCGTAGCGCTCGCCCGACACCGCGTGCAGGCGGGCCACCGCGCGCCCGAGTTCGGCCGGCATGGGCGCGCCGGCGTCGGGCAGGCGCTCCAGCACGAGGACCGTGTCGTCCACGGCGAGCACCGTCGGGGCAGGGGCGCCGCTCGCATGAATCGCCGCCAGCATCGCGGCCTCGACCCGCGGGGCGGGGCCCGACTTCGCCACCGCCTCGCGCCCGTCGGCGAGGCGGATCAGGACGCACTCCGAAAGGTCGCCGCCGGGCAGCGTCCGGACCTGCGCCAGCGCCCCGCCGAGCAGCGCGGCGGCACGGCCGGCGAGCGCCGCGCTCACGGCCCTTCCGCAATCCGGCGCACCAGCGCCCGGGCGCCGCTCGTCACGTCGGCCCAGGTGGTCTCGAACCCCTCCGGCCCGCCGTAATACGGGTCGGCGACCGGCTCGCCCGCCCGGCCCGGCACGTGGTCGAGGAGGAGGCTCAATTCCGCCCGCGCGCCCTCCGGCCGCAGGGCGCGCAGCTTGGACAGGTTGGCGTGGTCGAGCGCCACGACATGGTCGAAGGCCTCGAAATCCCGGCCGCTCACCTGCCGGCCGCGAAGCCCCGCGATGTCGAGGCCGTGGGCGCGGGCCACCGCGATGGCGCGCGGGTCCGGCGGCTCGCCGACATGCCAGTCGCTCGTACCGGCGGAATCAACGGTGACGGCGAGCCCGGCCCGCTCGGCCTCCAGCCGGAACGCGGCCTCGGCCAGCGGCGAGCGACAGATGTTGCCGAGGCAGACGAAGAGGACGGCGGTCATGGAGGCCGGTCTATCACGCACATGCCTTCGCGGATCCCCCCTCGAAACGACGGCCGGCGCCACCGGGGAGTTGACGGCCCGCGGCGGGCCTCGCACTCTCTCGCGGATGTCGGTCGAGGTCGTCCATCAGTGGCGCGCGGATCGTCCCGAGGCGGCGCTTCGGGAACTCGACGACGTGCGCGTGCTGATCGCCGTGACGACGATGGACGGGGACGCGATCGCGGCGGGGACCGAGGGCACCGTGGTCGCGGTCTGGGGCGACGGCGTGGCCTACGAGGTCGAGTTTCCCGAGCCGATGGGCGCGCTCGCGACGGTTGCGGCCGGTGATGTGGTCTTCACCGGGCGACCCGTGCCGTGAGCGGGTTCGGCCCGCTGCGCATCCCCAACGACAAGATCGTCTCGTATCTCCTGAACATCGACCATCCGAAGGGCGGGCCGAAGGCACGCTTCTTTCTGGGCTTCGGGTTCGATCCCGCCGAGCCCGGCATCATGGCCGATGCCCTGATCGGGCACTTCCTCCTCAATCCGGGTACGCTCGTGCCTTCCACGCCCGTGACGCCCGAGCGCCAGGTCGTGGAAGGACCGATGCACACGCCGGACGGCCGCGACCCGCAGGTGCGCAGCGTCTGGCAGCGGGAAGAGGGCGAGGCGTGGCGCCTCGTCACCGCGGTGCCGCTCACGCGGCGCTGACGCCCTCGGCGAGCGGCCGCGTCGCCGCCGCCAGCCAGTCCCGCGTCGCCCCGTCGAGATCGGGCGCGAGGCTGTCGCGCACCCGCGCGTGGTAGGCATCGACCCAGGCGGCATCGGATTCGCCGAGCAGGTCCAAGTCGATCAGGCGCCGGTCGAGGGGGGCGAGCGTCAGCGTCTCGAAGCCCAGCATCGTGCGTTCCGCGCCCTCGATCGCCCGCGCCTCGACGAGGACGAGGGTCTCGATGCGGATGCCGTAGGCGCCTTGCTTGTAGTAGCCCGGCTCGTTCGAGAGGATCATGCCGGGCTTCAGGGCCACCGTGCCGGTCTTGGCGAGGCGCTGCGGCCCTTCGTGGACCGAGAGGAAGGCGCCGACGCCGTGTCCGGTGCCGTGGTCGTAGTCGAGCCCGACCTCCCACAGGCTGAGCCGGGCCAGCGCGTCGATCTGCGCCCCCGTCGTCCCCTCGGGGAAGACCGCGCGGGCAATCGCGATGTGGCCCTTGAGCACGCGGGTGAAGCGCGCCCGCATCTCGGGCGAGGGCGCGCCCACCGCGACGGTGCGGGTGATGTCGGTGGTGCCGTCGGCGTATTGCGCGCCGGAATCGATCAGAAAAAGCTCGCCGGGTTGCGAGGACCGGTCGGTGGCGCGGGTGACGCGGTAATGCACGATGGCACCGTTGGCGCCCGAGCCCGAGATCGTCGGGAACGACACGTCGCGCAACTCGCCGCTCGCGGCGCGGAAATCCTCCAGCGCCTCCACCGCCGCGATCTCGCTCACCGGCCCGGTCCGGTCGAGCCAGGCGAGGAAGCGCGTCACGGCGAGCCCGTCGCGGTGGTGGGCGGCGCGGGCGCCCGCGATCTCGGCGGTGTTCTTGACCGCCTTCATGGCGGTGACCGGATCGGGCCCGACATCGGCCACGCCGCCGGCCGCCTCGACCCGCCCCTTGAGCGCCGCCGAGGCGGTCGCCGCATCGAGCCGCAACCGCGCGGCCCCGGCGCAGGCCGCCGCCAGCGCCTCGGGGAAGCCGGCGCGCGGATGCAGGTCGGCCAGCGGTTCGAGCGCCGCGCGCAGGGCCGGGTCGATGTCGGGCGAGCCGAGATAGAGCGCGGCCCGGCCCTCGACCGGCACGAGGGCGTAGCCGAGCGCCAGCGGCGTGTGGGCGAGATCGGCTCCGCGCAGGTTGAACGTCCAGGCGAGGTTGTGCGGATCGGACATCACGAGCCCGTCGAGCCCGCCCTCACCGAGCGCCGCGCGGAGGCGGGCGAGTTTTTCGCAGACCGCCTCGCCGGCCAGAGCCTCGGGATGGGCCGCGACCCGGCCCGCGGGCGGGCGCGGACGCCCGGCCCAGACCGCATCGACGAGATTTTGTTCGACCGCGCGCAGGCTCGCCCCGGCCTTGGCAGCGGCCCGCTCCAGCCGCGCGACCCCGTCCGGCGTGTGCAGCCACGGATCGTAGGCGAGCGTCTGGCCGGCTGTCAGATGCGCGCCGAGCCACGCCTCCGGCGTCGTCTCGGCGACCGGCACCACGGTCATGGCGGCGGTGTCGACCTGGGCCGGCGCCTGCACGGTGTAGCGCCCATCGACGAACAGGGCGGCCCCCTCCTGCAGGACGATGGCGGTGCCGGCCGAGCCGGTGAAGCCGGTGAGCCACGCCAGCCGCTCGGCCTCCGCCGGCACGTATTCCGACTGATGCTCGTCGGCCCGCGGCACCACGAACCCGTCGGCCCCGACCTCGCGCAACGCCGCCCGCAGGGCCTCGATCCGCTCGGGCCCCTTGGCGTGGCTCGGATCGTCGAAGGTCTGGAAGCGGGCGCGGGTCATGGGGGAAGGGTTACGCTGGGGGCGGGGCGGGGACAATGCCGGGGTGGAGCGGCGGTGCCGCTGCCGGCCCTGCGCCGGACGACACGGAAGCCGACGTTTTCCAAGCCTGAATGATCAGCCCATGGCAATGGACCGTCCCGAGAGGCGAAACACCTTTTCAGAAACGTTTGCCAAGAGAGCTCGCGAAGGCAATCCTGTGTTGCATCCACAGCAGATACGCGGCTTTTCTATTTCAGATTGCGCAATCTAAATAACCTATATTCAAAAATCGCTCTCCTTCAAATGTCCAGAAATATCATGCGTAAAATCATTCATATCTCCACAACAAACTATTAGACTGCTCAGCAGCGTATAGGCACAAGGCTAATCTGGAAAAACAGCTTAGCCTCAGCACTGGACCGAACGGTCTTCAGCGTCGCCTGATATCGATACGGGATACAGCCATGCCTGCGCTACTCGCCAATATCGTCGAAATCACGGGAACGGAAGATTCGGGCGTCGCCATCGGCGGAACGCTTCTGGGCCTCAATCTCGGCAGCATCGCCTCCGTCAGCATCAGCGGTCTGCCGACGGGCGCCACCCTGTCGTCGGGGATCAACCTCGATCTCGATCCACAGAACATCGCCTCCGGCCTGCTCGACGGCCTGATGCTCAATCTCCCGGAGAACTTTTCGGGCAACTTCCCGCTCACTGCCACCGTCAAACTGATCGGCGGACTCATTACGCTCAATACAGGCCTCAATGTCTCGATTACCGGCCTCAACGACGCGCCGTCCGACATCGTCGTCGTGGGCGCCCCTCCGGTCGCGTCGGAGAACGGTGCGAACGGCACCCTGGTGGCCAGCCTGTCCGCCTCCGATCCGGATGTCGGCGATTCCCTGACTTGGTCCCTCACGGACGATGCGGGCGGTCGCTTCTCGATCGACGACAGCGGACACATCCGGATCGCCGACGGCCTCCTGCTCGACTTCGAACAGGCCGCCTCGCACACCGTCACGGTCCGGGCCACCGACACGAGCGGGGCCAGCACGGACCGCGCCCTCTCGATCGGCATCGCCGACGTCAATCCGGAGACCATCGTTGGGGACGGTCGCGCCAACACGTTCTACGGCGGGAAAGGCAACGACAGCATCGACGGCGGCGCCGGTGCCGACAGGATGGTCGGCGGGGCGGGGTCCGATACCTACTATGTCGACAATGTCGGCGACCGGGCCGTCGAGGCGAACGGTGCCGCCGGCACCGATCTGGTCTACGCCTCCGTCTCCTACGCGCTCGGCGGCTCGGAGCTGGAAAACCTCACGCTCACCGGCACGGGCAACCTCAACGGCAGGGGCAACTCCATCGCCAACATCCTGATCGGCAACGGCGGCGCCAACGTCCTCGACGGCAAGGGCGGCGCCGACACGATGATCGGCGGAGCCGGCTCGGACACCTACTATGTCGACAACGTCGGCGATCGGGCCGTCGAGGCGAACGGCGCCGCAGGCACCGATCTGGTCTACGCCTCCGTCTCCTACGCGCTCGGCGGCTCGGAGCTGGAAAACCTCACGCTCACCGGCGCGGGCAACCTGTACGGCAGAGGCAACTCCATCGCCAACATCCTGATCGGCAACGGCGGCGCCAACGCCCTCGACGGCAAGGGCGGCGCCGACACGATGATCGGCGGAGCCGGCTCGGACACCTACTACGTCGACAACGTCGGCGACCGCTGCGTCGAGGCCAACGGCGCCGCCGGCACCGACCACGTCTACGCCTCCGTCTCCTACGCGCTCGGCGGCTCGGAACTGGAAAACCTCACGCTCACCGGCACGGGCAACCTGTTCGGCAGAGGCAACTCCATCGCCAACACGCTGACCGGCAACGGCGGCGCCAACGTCCTCGACGGCAAGGGCGGCGCCGACACGATGATCGGCGGAGCCGGTTCGGACGCCTACTACGTCGACAACGTCGGCGACCGCTGCGTCGAGGCCAACGGTGCCGCCGGCACCGACCACGTCTACGCCTCCGTCTCCTACGCGCTCGGCGGCTCGGAACTGGAAAACCTCACGCTGACCGGCACGGGCAACCTCAACGGCACCGGTAATTCCATCGCCAACATCCTGATCGGCAACGGCGGCGCCAACGTCCTCGACGGCAAGGGCGGCGCCGACCGGATGATCGGCGGGGCGGGCTCGGACACCTACCACGTCGACAACGTCGGCGACCGCTGCGTCGAGGCCAACGGCGCCGCCGGCACCGATCTGGTCTACGCCTCGGTCTCCTACTCGCTCGGCGGCTCGGAACTGGAGAATCTCACGCTCACCGGCGCGAGCAACCTCAAGGGCACTGGCAACTCCATCGCCAACACGCTGACCGGCAACAGCGGCGCCAACGTCCTGGACGGCCGGGGCGGTGCCGACATCCTGATCGGCGGGGCAGGCTCGGACACGTTCGTGTTCGCGACGGACCTGGGGCCGACCAACGTCGATCACCTCAGGGATTTCTCTGCCGCAGCCGACACGATCCATTTGGCCCGGAGCATCTTCTCCTCCCTGACGCGGGGCGAACTGGCCGAGACAGCGTTCAAGGACTTGTCGCTGGGCCATGTCGATGCGGACGACAGGATCCTCTACGACAAGGATACGGGGGCCTTGTCCTACGATTCCGACGGCAGCGGCGCGAAGGCGGCGATTCAGTTCGCCGTCATCGACACGAAGGCCACCCTGACCCACGCCGACTTCTTCGTCGTGTGATCGGCGGTTTGGCCGGGACGCTCACCGAAGCGATCCCGGCCCCTCGACGGGCGTTGGAACGACACCCGCCGCGACACCGAGCCCAAAGCCGCAGCCGGCGTCGCGGCGGGTGTTTGACCAAGACTTCGAATGAAGACTTCGAACGATGAAGTGGGCGGCGGCGAGCGGTCGAGCCGAGGCCCGCCCCGAAGAATCTCAGCGCGGCAAATATCTACCGCGGTCTGGCCGCCGCGCCGCCCCGGCGCAGGACCAGGGTGGCCCAGCCCTCGATCAGGCCGGAGCGGGCGAGGTGGAAGCCGCGGTGGCGGTAGGTCGAGAGGACGCCGGGCACGTCGCGCTCGATCAGGCCCGACAGGATCAGCACGCCGTCGTCGGCCACCACCGCGGTGAGCGTGGGGGCGAGGCGCTTCAGCGGCCGTGCCAGGATGTTGGCGAACACCACGTCGAAGCCGCGGGGACGGTTCGCAAGCGCGTGGCGCACGCCCGGCCCCTGGTAAAGCCGCATCAGGGGCCCGAGCCCGTTGAGGCGGGCGTTCTCGCGGGCGGTCAGGACGGCTTCCGGGTCGAGGTCCCCGGCGACGACCGGCGTATGAAGCGCACGGGCGGCGGCAAATCCCAAAATGCCGGTGCCGGTGCCGACGTCGAGCACGCGGGCCGGGCGGCGGCGCTTCAACTCGGCCACCAGCGCCCGCAGGCAGCCGAGCGTCGTGCCGTGGTGCCCCGTGCCGAAGGCGAGCGCCGCCTCGATCTCAATGGCGAGGTCGTTGGGGCGCACGTGCTCGCGGTCGTGCGAGCCGTGGACGAGGAAGCGCCCGGCCCGCACCGGCTTCAGGCCCTCGAGCGAGGCCCGCACCCAGTCCTGCTGATCGATGGTGTCGAACGAGACCGCGTCGGCCTGATCGCCCACGAGCGGGCGGATCAGGTCGCGGATCATCTCCGCGTCGGGCTCTTCCGAGAAATAGGCCTCGAGGCGCCAAGTCCCGGTCTCCACGCCGGTCTCCTCGACCTCGAAGGCGGCCACCGCCGTCTCCATCGGATCGAACATCTCGCCCAAAAGTTCCGTCATGGCGCGCGCGGACGGTTCGTCCGTGATCAGGCGCAGGACGTGCGTGGGACGGTGCGGCGGCAGGCCTTCGAGCATGGAGCGCCCTCTACCATCCGCCGACCCGTCCGGCCACGGGTTTTGCTAGGTGCGCAATCGCGGCGCCGGATGTCACGGGCGCGCCACACGCAAGCCCGAACCCGCCTAATCCGCAGGCAAGATGTTTAATTTTTGGACGAAATCCGCGGAACCGGCGCCGAAAACCCGCGTTCACACCCGCACTTCGTTCACCACAGGCGTCCCCGAGTTCCGGTCGTCATGACACCCAGATCTGCCCGTTGCCGCCCGCCCATCGTCGTCAAGCAGGAACCGCGGCCCGACCGCCGCCGCCCCGGCCGCCCGCCGATTCTCGACGCGGGCGCCCTCGAGGCGCCGCTGCCGGGGTCGCTGCTCGTGCTGCTGAGCCGCCTCCACCGCGCCGAGACACGGCCGGGCGAGGAGCCGCCCCCGCAGGGGTGAGGAACCTCTAAGCGCCGGCCGTCTTGTCGGCGGGACGAATGTTTGGAGAGGATGACCCGATGGCTGTTGTGTCGCGTGCGATCTACGACGAGGGCCGGGCCGCCAAGGCGCAGGGGCAGCCGGATTCCGCCAACCCCTACGAGGTCGGCTCGCAGCAGAGCCTCGACTGGCTCGAAGGTTTTACGGCGGGCGAGCCGGAGCCGTCGGCGACCGGGCCGGACAACAGCTGAGGCTTGAAAGGAAAGGCGCCGCCCCTGGCAGCGTCGTTCCCGCTCAGTTATAACGCTTCCGGGCCGTCGCAACGGCGGCGCCGGAGGCTCGTGTCATGCTCGCATCCCGCCGCGTCTGGATCGCCGGACTGCTCCTCGCGCTGTCCGCGGGGGGCCTCGCGCCGGCCCGCGCCGAGGAGCCGGTGACGGTCTTGGCCGCCGCGAGCCTGAAGAATGCACTGGACGAGGCGAGCGCGGCCTGGACCAAGGCGACCGCGAAGACGACGCGGATCTCGTATGCGGGCTCGAACGCGCTGGCCAAGCAGATCGAGGCCGGCGCGCCCGCCGACCTGTTCGTCTCCGCCGACCTCGCCTGGATGGACTATGCCGAGAAGAACGGCACGATCCGCTCGGACACCCGCGTCAACCTCCTGCGCAACGCCATCGTGATGGTGGCGCCGAAGGGTGCTTCGCAGAGAATCGCGCTGGAGCCCGGCGTCGATCTCGCCAAGGAGCTCAGCAAGGCACTCGGCGGCGGGCGGCTCGCCATGGGCAATGTCGAGGCGGTGCCGGCCGGCAAGTACGGCAAGGCGGCGCTGGAAAAGCTCGGCGCCTGGGACGGCGTCAAGGGACAGGTGGCGCAGGCCGAGAACGTGCGGGCCGCGCTGCTCCTCGTTGCCCGCGGCGAGGCCCCGCTCGGCATCGTCTACGCCACGGATGCGGCGAGCGAGCCGGGCGTCGAGGTGGTGGCGATCTTCCCCGAGGGCAGCCATCCGCCGATCGTCTACCCGGCGGCGCTGATCAAGGAGTCTCGGAATGCCGACGGCGCGGCCTTCCTGACCTATCTGCGCAGCCCCGCCGCCCGGCCGTTCTTCGAGCGCCAGGGCTTCGTGGTGATCGGCACGGAGAAGCGCTCCTGAGCGCCGAAGGTCTCAGCGCGCCGTGCTGAGCGGGCTCGGCCTCACCCCCGACGAGGTGACGGCGCTCCTGCTCTCGGTGAAGGTCGCAAGCGTCGCGACCCTGTGCAGCCTGCCGCTGGGCCTCGCCGTGGCGTGGCTGCTCGCGCGAAAACGCTTCCCCGGCCACGCGCTGCTCGACGGGCTGGTGCATCTGCCCCTGATCCTGCCGCCGGTGGTGACCGGCTACCTACTGCTGCTCGGTTTCGGCCGCCGCGGCGTGTTCGGCGGCTGGCTCGCCGAGATCGGGATCGTGCTCTCGTTCCGCTGGACCGGGGCGGCGCTCGCCTGCGCGGTGATGGGGTTTCCGCTGATGGTGCGGGCGATGCGGCTGTCGATCGAGGCGGTCGACCGCAAGCTGGAGCAGGCGGCGGGCACGCTAGGCGCGGCCCCGCCGCTGGTGTTCCTGCTCGTGACGCTGCCGCTGAGCCTGCCCGGCTGCCTCGCCGGGGCCGTGCTGGCCTTCGCCAAGGCGATGGGCGAGTTCGGCGCGACGATCACCTTCGTCTCGAACATCCCCGGTGAGACCCAGACCCTGCCGTCCGCGATCTACACCCTGACCCAGGTGCCGGGCGGGGAGGGGGCGGCGCTCCGGCTGACGCTGGTCTCGGTGGCGGTCTCGATGCTGGCGCTCGTCGCCTCCGAGGTGCTGGCCCGGCGCATGCAGCGGCGGCTGGGGGTGGCGTGATGCGGGCCGCCTCAGGCATAGGCGTAGGCGCCGCCCCGCTCCAGAGCGCGGCCATAGGCCGGCCGGGCGTGGATGCGGGCGAGCCAGTCCGTCACCCGCGGCCCCGCACCGGTCCCGCGGGCGAAAAAAGCTTCGAGCGGAAAGCTCATCATGATGTCGGCGGCGGTGAAATCCTCGCCGCAGAAGAACGGGCGTTCGGCCAACTCCGCCTCCCAGTAGGCGGCGTGGCGGCGCAATTCCGGATCGACGAAGCCGCCGGTGACTTTGTTCGCGATTGCCCGCACCAGCGGCCGCAGCAGGGCGGGGCTGCCGGGGGCCAACCGCGAAAAAACGAGCTTCAGCAGCAGCGGCGGCATCGCCGAGCCCTCGGCGTAGTGCAGGAAGTAGGTGTAGCGCGCTCCCTCGGCGCTGCCGGCCGGCGGCACCAGGGCGCCGCCCGCGCGGGTGGTCAGAAACTCGACGATGGCGCCGGTCTCGGCCACCACCTGGCCGTCCGCCTCGATCACCGGCGACTTGCCGAGCGGATGCACGGCGCGCAGCTCCCGCGGGGCCAGCATCGTGGCGGGGTCGCGTTCGTAGCGCTTCACCGTGTAGGCGAACCCGAGTTCCTCGAGCAGCCACAGCACCCGCTGCGAGCGGCTGTTCTCCAGATGGTGGACGGTGATCATCGGCGCTCCTGGCTTGCCGCCGACAACGCATCAAACCTGCGGTGGAGCCCGCCCCGGTGACGATCGAGATCGACGTCGCGCTGCGCCGCGACACGTTTTCGCTGGAAGTCGCCTTCACGGCGGGCGCCGGGCTCACCGCGCTGTTCGGGCGCTCCGGCTCGGGCAAGACCACGGTGATCGACCTGATCGCGGGCCTCGCCCAACCGCAGCGCGGGCGCATCGTGGTGGACGGCACCGTGCTGCTCGATACCGCCAGGGGCGTGCGGGTGCCGGTGCATCGGCGCCGGATCGGCTGCGTGTTCCAGGAAGCGCGGCTCCTGCCGCATCTCTCGGTGCGGCAGAACCTGCGCTTCGGCCGCCTCTTCTCCCGCGGCGGCGGCGGTCCGAGTCTCGATGCGGTCGCCGAACTCCTCGGCATCGGTGCGCTGCTGGAGCGGCGCCCGGCGGGCCTGTCGGGGGGCGAGCGTCAGCGCGTCGCCATCGGCCGAGCGCTGCTGGCGCGCCCGCGCCTGCTCCTGATGGACGAGCCGCTCTCGGCGCTGGACGAGGCGCGCAAGCGCGAGATCCTGCCCTATGTCGAGCGGCTGCGCGACGAAGCCGGGCTGCCGATCGTCTATGTCAGCCACTCGGTCGCCGAGGTCGCGCGCCTCGCCTCGACGGTGGTGGTGCTGGAAGGGGGCCGCGTCGCAGGTCAGGGCCCGGTCGATGCGGTGCTCCGCCGGGCCGACCTGATCCCGGACGGGGCGGAGGTCGGCAGCGTGCTCGCCATGACGGTCGAGGGCCACGACGAGGGCGTGGGCCTGACCCTGCTCGCCGGCCCCGGAGAGGGACGTGATCTGCGCCTCACCGTGCCGCTGCTGTCACTGCCGGTCGGTCGGCGGCTGAACCTGCGCCTGCCCGCCCGCGACGTGCTGCTGGCGACCGAGGCGCCGCGGGGGCTCTCCGCCCGCAACATCCTGCCCGGCCGGGTTGCGGCCCTGCGCGAGGAGGGGGCCGCCTGCCTCGTGGAGGTCGCCTGCGGCCAGGCGATCCTGCTCGCCCGCCTCACCCGCGCCTCGGCCCGCGACCTCGGACTCGCGGAAGGCTCCCCCGTCCACGCCATCGTCAAGAGCGTCGCGCTCGATGCGGGGCTGGCGCCCGGCGGGCGGATCGAGATCTGATCCAGAGAGCGATGCGTTCGTCTCATCGTTCTCTGCCCGCACGACCGCGCGGCGGCGGTCGTCCGCTGGACGCGCCGATCTCGACCGCAGGGCGGGATCGGCGCACTTGGAATGGATATGCGCCGCGACTCTCCCACCCCGCGCCCGGATGGGTTACGAGCGTTCCCGCCATGGCCCTGCTGTCCCGCCTCTTCGCCTACGCCTCCGCCGCCTTCGGCCTGCCGCCGGAGGCCGAACCGCTGCCCGACGGCAGCGAGGAGCACCTCGCCGCGACCGCGCTGCTCGTCCACGTCGCCCGCGCCGACGGGGTGCTCGACACGACTGAGTCCGAGCGGCTGGTCCGGCTGGTGCGCGGGCGCTACGCCGGGACCGATGCGGAGGCCGCGGCCCTGATCGAGCGCGCCGCCGCCTTCGACACCCAGACCCGCGACCTCGCGAGCCTGGTCGAGCGGATCGGCGAGGACGGCGCGCCGGAGCAGCGCGAGAAGCTGCTCGCCATGGCGTGGTCGGTCGCGGGCGCCGACGGGGCGGTCCACGAATTCGAGGACGCGCTGGTCTGGCGGCTCGGCAAGCTGTTGGGGTTCGACGAGGCCGGCATCCACGCCGCCCGGCGCCGGGCCCAGGGCGGCGCCACACCCCTCGCCTGAGCGCCCCGATGATCGTCAGCCTCACCGCGATCCTGCTGGCGCAGCTCCTGGGCGAGGCTCTCGCCCGCGCCGTCGGCCTGCCGGTGCCGGGGCCGGTGATCGGCATGGCCCTGTTCCTCGCCTTCCTGGCGCTGCGCGACCGCTGGCGCCCGGCCTCCACCCGCTTCCTGCCGCCGCCGCTGGTCGATGGCGGGGTGGAGACCACGGCCAAGGGGCTGCTGGCCCATCTCTCGATCATGTTCGTACCGGCCGCCGTCGGCATCGTCGGCCGGCTCGACGTGCTGGCGAGCCACGGGATCGCGCTCGCCATCGTGCTGTGCCTCTCGGTGACGCTGACGCTGGCCGCGACCGTGCTGACCTTCGTCGCGGTCTCGCGGCTGATGGCCCGGCGGGGCGCTGAGCGGCCATGACCGGCGACTTCGCCCTCTGGGTCTATCTCAGCCGCACGCCGCTGCTGTGGCTGACCGTGACGCTGCTGGCCTACGCGGTCGCCGACCGGTTCTTCCAGGCCGCTGGGCGTCACCCCATCGCCAACCCGGTGATCCACGCGGTGTGGATGATCGCGCTGGTGCTGCTCGCCACCGGCACGCCCTATCCGACCTACTTCCAGGGCGCGCAGTTCGTCCACTTCCTGCTCGGCCCCGCCACCGTGGCGCTCGCCGTGCCGCTCTACGAGCGCCGCGAGACGGTGATGCGCGCCCTCCTGCCGATGGGCGCGGCGCTCGTCGTCGGCTGCCTCACCGCCATGGGCTCGGCACTGGTCTTCGCGAAGCTCGCCGGCATCCCCTTCGACGTGATGCTCGCCATGGCCCCGAAATCCGTGACCACGGGTGTGGCCATGGGCATCGTCGAGGCGCTCGGCGGCGACCCGACGCTGGCCGCCGTGCTGGTGATGCTGACCGGCATGGCCGGCGCCGTCATCGTCACGCCGCTGATGCGCCTGCTGCGCGTCGAGGACATGCGCGCCCGCGGCTTCGCGGCGGGCCTCGCCGCCCACGGGCTCGGCACGGCCCGCGCGTTTCAGGTCAGCGAGGTCGCCGGCACGTTCGCCGGCATCGCCATGGGGCTGAACGCGTTCCTGACCGCCGTGCTGGTGCCGGTGGCGGTAAGCTTTTTGCGCTGACGCGGCGACGGCCGATCCGACATCTGATTCGAGCCTCCATCACCGAGCCGGCTCGTGCTCGGACCAACGATTCGTGTGCCGGACATCGCATCCGAGGGCCGGGCAAGAAAGCCAAAGCGCTTTGCCGGATAATCCCAACGACTTTTCCTATTCATCACTGTCATAATCAACAAAATGGCAAAGCTATGTTGCATATAAAACACTATTATTAGTTAATAATGTGTAAAACGGTGAAATGACGGAGTCATGACCGTCTTTGGACGTGCACCTCCCTCGACTCGTGCAGGCACCCGGCCCCAGAGATCGGGAGCGAAGTCAGTCTCATTACCGAAACGGCGCCCTGTCCTGACAAACAGCGCCCATCGTGTCGGCCGCCACGCCGAAGACAGACCGAGCGGGAGATTCATAACCAAAAGAGGGTCGAAAATGGCCAATTACTTCGCGACGACCGGCGCCGACATCGTCAGTGAGACCAATACGGCCAACGGCACGCCGGCCAACGACAGCATTTACCTGCAGAACGACATCACGCTCACCAGCGGCCAGTTTCCCAACCTCAATTCGCCCACGACGGCCGGAACGCTGCGCTTCCGCGGCGGCACGCCGGCCAACTACCCGGCGACGGGGGCACCGGCCAACCCGATCAACTACCGGCTGACCGTCGTCGATTCGCTCAACATCAGCGACACGACGGTCGGGACCGACCAGCCGAGCTTCACCATCGGGCCGCTGACGCTGCAGATCGGCAACGGCGGGACCGCCGGCGGGATCGCGGGCAACATTCGCGTCGACGACGGCGGCGTCATCGAGTTCAACCGCTCGGTCGACACCACCTATACCGGCACGGTCAGCGTCGAGGACGAGGGCAACGCGATCGTCAACGACGTCGCGGGCACGACCGTCACGCTCACCGGCGCCGCGGGTACCCCGGGCGGCGTCGCGATCCGCGCGAGCCAGAACACGGGTGCTGCCGATTCCTTCGAGCTCACCCTCGGCGGTGCCGGCAACGGCGTCGTCAGCGGCACCATCATCGACCAGAACACCGAGACGAACAGCGGCGCCCTGATCAAGACCGGCGGCGGCACCTGGACGCTCACCGGCGCCAACACCTATGCGGGCGGCACCACGCTGTCCGGCGGCAACCTCGTGCTCGGCAACACGAGCGCGGCCGGCACGGGCGACATCACCTTCTCGACGCTGACGGGCAATGCCACGGCCCGCCTCACCCTCGACACGGCGGCGCAGGTCAACGGCGTCACCTTCGGCAACACCATCGCGAACTTCAACGGCAGCAGCGAACTCGACCTCGCCGGGCTGACCAATGCCAGCGTCAGCTTCAACAGCACCAGCAGCCTGCTGACCGTGACGGGCCTGCGCGGCGGCAGCAACTTCAGCCAGAGCTTCACCCTCGAAAATCCGACCTCGACGGCTTACGAGGCGCGGGACGACGGCAACGGCGGCACGGTGGTCGTGGTCTGCTTCGCCGCCGGCACGCGCATCCGCACGGCGCTCGGCGAGCGGGCGGTGGAGAGCCTCGCGGTCGGCGACTTCGTCGTCACCGGCTCCGGCGCGATGCGGCCGATCCAGTGGCTCGGCCACCGCACGTTCGAGTGCCGCCGCCATCCGCAGCCGAGCCTCGTCATGCCGGTGCGGATCGCCGCGAACGCCTTCGGCCCCGGCCGCCCGAGCCGCGACCTCCTCGTCTCCCCGGCCCACGCGATCTGCGTCGAGGAGGGCGGCGAGGTGCTGATCCCGGCGATTCGCCTCGTCAACGGCACCACCGTCGCGCAGGTCGAGGTCGAGAGCGTGAGCTACTGGCACGTCGAACTCGACAGCCACGACATCCTGCTCGCCGAAGGCCTGCCCGCCGAGAGCTACCTCGAATGCGGCAACCGCGATGCCTTTGCCAACGCCGCGGTCACGCGCCTGCACGCCGTGCCGGACGCTTGGCCGGAAGGTCCGCAGCCGTTCTGCCGCCCGTTCCACGAGGACGGCCCGGAGGTCGAGGCGGTGCGGGCACGGTTGGAGACGCGGGCGCGGGCGCTGGGCTGGCGCCTCGACGCGTCGCCGCTGGCCGGGCTGCACCTCGTCGCCGACGGCGCCGCGATCCTCCCCGAGGTCGAGGGTCTGAGCGCCCGCTTCACGCTGCCGGCCGAGGCCCGCGACGTGCGCCTCGTCTCGGAGACGAGCGTCCCCGCCCACGTGATCGCGGGAACTTCGGACGACCGGCGGCTGGGCCTGCCGGTGGCCGGGCTCTCGATCGACGGCACCCCGATCGCGGTCGACGATCCGCGTCTGGAGGCCGGCTTCCACGCGGTGGACGGCGACGGCAACGGAGCGTCCTGGCGCTGGACCGACGGCGCGGCTCTGCTGCCGGCCTCGCTCTTCGCCGCGTGCGACGGCCCGGTCTCGCTGGAAGTCCGCCTCGCCGGCCCCGCCCTGCCGCGCTGGGTCGGCCCGTCCGCTCGGGTCGAGACCGCCCCGCGCCGGCTCACCGCCTGAGCCCCGTGCCGTCGTCCGAGCCGGCGGCGCCTTCCCGACGAAGACCGGCAACGGCCCCGCCCATGGCGGGGCCGTTCTGCCGTGTTGCGCCGCATCACCCCACATTGTAGGAGCGAGGGCATTCGCCTGGACCCGGTGCAAGCCCGGGTGGCTCTTCCGGCCGCCGATCCGCCGGATCACGCATTCGAGACGCCCCCATCGCCCCGCCTCCTGCGCGGGCCTGCGTCCTTGCGGAAATTTCAAAAGATGTCCTCCGTCAAAAACGCCGCCCGTGCGTGGCTCGGCTCGCCCTGGGCCGACACGCTGTCGGGCCTCGTCGTCGCGCTGGCGCTGATCCCGGAAGCCATCGGCTTCTCGGTCATCGCCGGGGTCGATCCCAAGGTCGGGCTCTACGCCTCCGTCGTCATCGCCATCGTCATCGCGTTCGCGGGCGGGCGGCCCGCCATGATCTCGGCGGCCACCGCCGCGACCGCCGTGGTCATGGTCGATCTCGTGCGCGATCACGGGGTGCAGTACCTGTTCGCCGCCACCATCCTGATGGGCGTGATCCAGATCGCCGCCGGGCTGATGCGCCTCGGGCGCCTCATGCGCTTCGTCTCGCGCTCGGTGATGACCGGCTTCGTCAACGCCCTGGCGATCCTGATTTTCTTGGCGCAATTGCCCGAACTCACGGGGGTCACGCCGGCCACCTACGGGCTGATCGCGCTCGGGCTCGCCATCATCTACGGCTTTCCCCGCCTCACCCGCGCGGTGCCCTCGCCGCTGATCGCCATCGCAGCGCTGACCGCGCTCACCGCCTGGCTCGGGCTCGACGTGCGGACCGTCGCCCATCTCGGGGCGCTGCCGACGACGCTGCCGTCCTTCGCGCTCCCCGACGTGCCGCTGACCTTCGAGACACTGCGGATCGTCCTGCCCTATGCGGCGACGCTCGCCGCGGTGGGCCTACTGGAGAGCCTGCTCACCGCGCAGATCGTCGACGACATGACCGACACCGGCAGCTCGAAGAACCGCGAATGCGTCGGCCAGGGGGTCGCGAACATGAGTTCGGCCGTGTTCGGCGGCATGGGCGGCTGCGCCATGATCGGGCAGTCGGTCATCAACGTCTCGTCGGGGGCCCGCGGCCGGCTCTCGACGCTGGTGGCGGGCGCGGCGCTGCTGGTGCTGCTGGTGGCGTTGCAGGATCTCCTCGCCGTCGTGCCGGTGGCGGCGCTGACGGCGGTGATGATCATGGTCTCGCTCAACACCTTCTCGTGGCGCTCGCTTCTGGAACTGCGCACCAACCCGCTGCCGTCCTCGGTGGTGATGCTCGCCACCGTCGCGGTCGTCGTCGCCACGAAGGATCTTGCCATCGGCGTCCTCGTCGGCGTGCTGCTGTCGGGGGTGTTTTTTGCGGGAAAAGTCTCGCGGATGGTTCGCGTGGCCTCCGAGCTGTCAGAGGATGGGCGCACCCGCACCGTTCGGGTGAGCGGTCAGGTGTTCTTCGCCTCGGCCGGCGCCTTTGCCGAGGCGCTCGATGCCCGCGAACCGGCGGAACGCCTCGTCATCGACCTGCACGCCGCGCATTTCTGGGACATCTCGGCGGTGGGCGCCCTCGACCGCGTCGTCGAGAAGGCCCGCCGCCAGGGCCGCGCGGTCGAGGTGGTCGGCCTCGACGAGGCCAGCGCCACCCTGGTCGAGCGCTTCGGCCGGCACGACAAGCCGGGCGCCTCGCTCTCCGCGCACTGAGCGGGAGGCGGCTACTTGGTGAGCGCGACATGCACCCCCGACCAGTCGGCCGGGGGCGGGACGCACTCGAAGGCGGCGACGCGCTCCAGATAGAGGTCGTAGAGGCCGGACAGGCCGAAGGCCGCGCCCTCGGAGCGGCAGGTGCTGACGCGGCCGCGGGCGCTGGCCCAGTCGCGGCGGCGATAGGCGACGAGCATCTCGGCGTGCCGCGCCGCGAGCCGGCGGAAGGCGAGGGAATCGCGGACGGTCGCATCGCCGACCAGCGTCGAGATCGCCTCGGCCTCGCTCTTCCCCTTCACCCGGACGAGGTCGATCTCCAGAACCGCGAAGCGGTCGGCCACCGCCGCCGCGGTGGCCGCACCCAGGATCGTCTTGACCCGGTAGGCCTTGGACTGCCCCTCCAGCCGCGAGGCGACGTTCACGGGGTCGCCCAGCACCGAGTAGTCGAAGCGCAAGTTCGAGCCCATGTTGCCGACGACGCAGCGGCCGGTGTTGAGGCCGATGCCGATGTCGATCGGCAGAACCGGATGGCCGCCGGCCTCGGCCTCCGCCTTGCGCAGGGCATTGAGCGCCTCCATCCGGGCGATCATGGCGAGCGCCGCATGGCAGGCGTTGGCCTCCTGGTCGGCATCGTCCAGCGGCGCGTTCCAGAACGCCATGATGGCGTCGCCCATATACTTGTCGATGGTGCCGCGGCGCTCGATGATCGCGTCGGTGAGCGGCGACAGGAACCGGTTCATCAGCGCAGTGAGCCCCGCCGGATCGTCGCGGTAGAACTCGGCGATGCCGGTGAAGCCGCGCACGTCCGAGAACATGATGGTGAGCGGCCGCTCCTCGCCGCCGAGCCGCAGGGTCTCGGGATGAGCGGCGAGCTGCTCGACGAGCGCCGGCGAGAGGTACTGGCCGAAGGCCGCGCGGATGCGCTGCCGCCCGGTCTGCTCGCGGGTGTAGTTGGTGAAGACCAGCACCGCGTAGACCGTGAGGCTCGCCCCCAGCGGGAAGGTGGCGTCGAGCAGGATGCCGAGTTCCTTGAAGCGGAACCACGCCGTCGCGGCCAGGAACAGGGCGATGACGGCCCCGAGCAGCAGTAGCCGCACGGCGCCGAACAGCGGCGCGCACACGACGACGATCAGGCCGACGCCCAGCGTCAGCGCGATCTCCGCGACGATGGCATCGTTCGGATAGGAGAGGGTGGTCCGCGACAGCACGCTCTCGAGGAGCTGCGCCTGCACCTCGACGCCGGGCATCACCCGCTCGACCGGCGTGGTCTTGTTGTCGAGAAGACCGAGCGCCGAGGTGCCGACCAGCACGATCTTCTGCGCCACGCGCTCGGGATCGAGGCTGCCGTCGAGGACGGTGCGGGCCGGGAGGGAGCGGGCGGGGTCGCGGCCCGAGAAGTGGAGCCAGACGCTAGCCGTGGCGTCGGTGGGGATCTCGAAGCCCGGCAGCGCCAGCGCCTGCGCCCCGGCGGCGTCGGCGCGAAGCAGCACAGTGCCGGCGCCGGTGAGCACCCGCAGGATTTCGAGCCCCAGCCCCGGCACCAGCCGCCCGCCGGCCTCGACTGCGAGCGGCACCCGCCGGACGATGCCGTCGCGCTCAGGCACGATGGTGAACAGGCCCCGCCCCGCGGCGGCCCGCTCCAGTTCGGGGATGTTGTGCAGCAGGCCGGGAAAGCGCGCGAGATGGGCGCCAGGGTCGGGCCCCAGCGTGGCGAAGCCCGTGCGCGGCAGGTCGGGCGCCTCCATGGACGCCTGCTCCAAGGCCGATTGCCCCAAAATCACCCGACCGGCCCGGATCGCCTCGGCCAGCACCACGTCGTTGTCGGGCAGGCGCGCCAGCGCGTCGCGGGCGCTCGCGTCGAGCCCGTCGAGGCTCTCGGCGACGCGGGCCGGCGAGAGCCGATCGGGCTCGGGAAATACCATGTCGAAGGCGATCACCGCGGCGCCGGCCTCGGTCAGCCGCCGCACCATCTCGGCGACGCGGGTGCGGGCCCAGGGCCATTGCCCGTAGGCGCGGATGCTGTCCTCGTCGATGTCCACGATGGTGACCGGCCGCAGCGTCACGGGGCGGGGATAGAGAGCCTGCAGCGCGTCGAAGGTGCGCAGCCGCAGGGTCTCGACCGGCGCCGGGTCCCAGACCCGCACGGCCACCAGGGCGAGGAGCACGAGGAGGGCGAGCGCCCGGTCGAGGCCGATTCTTTTGGTGGTTTGGGGGCGTGGAACCGGCGCGGCGGCGCGGCGGAAGGGGCGGGGGAGTGGCAAGGGCGGTGCTCAGGCCCGCTTCGCAACGGGGAAGACAGGCTTTCCCTCCCGCGCCCTCATCCTGAGGTGCGCAGCGAAGCGCAGCCTCGAAGGAGGGCTCCAGAAGGCGCGCGACTTCTGGAGCCCTCCTTCGAGGCCGCTGCGCGGCACCTCAGGATGAGGGGGAGGGTGGGAGGTCATGACCGGCTCGTCGTCACGTTCGGCCGACCCCTCACAGGATATGGATGTCGCTGGCCTGGAGGTGGTCCAGCAGCAGGTTCTTCAGCGTCAGCACGTGCGTCCGGTCGTAGGCGATGGTGACGTCGTCGCCCGACTGCACCGCCCGCCCCAGCACCGCCTCGGCGCTGGAAAACACCGAACGGTCGAATTCGAGGGTGTCGGCGCCCGCGGTGAAGTCGGTGATCGTGGTCCTGCCGAAGGCCGCGGTGTCGAACACGAAGGTGTCGCTTCCGGTGCCGCCGGTCAACGTGTCGCCGCCGCCGAGCCCGAGGAGGATGTCGTCGCCGCCGCGCCCGTCCAGCGTCTCAGGCCGCGACGACCCGACCACGAGGTCGTTGGCGCCCTGGCTGCCGTTGAGCGAGGTGTAGAAGGTGTGGGTGGCGCTCTCACCGGGGCGCAGGTCGCCGAATCGGATGTTGAGCGAGATGCCGGTGTCGATATGTGCGCCGTCCGGGTCCTTCGGCGTATCGTAGACGTTCGGCAGGTAGGCGTCGTGATTATAGAAGCCGTCGCTCGAGGCGCGCGCCGCCCCATCGAAGGCGATGAGGTTGACCGACACGCCGGACTGGGTGCCGTAGGCCTGCACCACCGCGACGCCGCCCTTGGCCGTGGGGTTGGCCAGCACGTCGTTGTCCGTGGCGAAATCACCGTAGCGGATCGCGTCCTGGTCGGGGTCGAAGCTGCGCAGGAAGCGGGCGTCCGTCATCGTCGCGTCGGTGGTGTTCGTCAGCGTGACCGTGGTGCGGAAGTAGGTGGCGTTCGGATCGAGGTCGATCACCTGTGTTATCTTGAGGCCGTCGGATGTCGTCCCGATCGTCGTCGCCTGGAGCCGCCCGCCGCTCGACGTGTCCGTGGTGGTGGCCTCGAATCCGATCGTGCCGGTGCGCTCGGAGTTGGCGAAGCTCTTGCCGTCGTGCGCGATGACGATGGCGTCCTCCGGCGTGCCGGGGATCGTCACGTCGTTGGAGGTGGTCTCCTGGCCGGTGTCCCAGCCGTCGTCGTCGATGACGAAGGACAATTGCTTGGAGCCGCCCGCCTGCGGGTGGAAGCCTTCCGGCGCATCAGATTCCGAACCGAGCGAGCCGTGCTCGGCGACACCGATCTCCATGTAGGCGCCCTGGAGAAACACGTCGCCGCCGACCGTCTGGTGGCCGGCCCGCCCGACGATCACGTCGACGGTGGCCTGCGCCGTCAGGCCGTCGGCGTTGCGGATCGTGTAGGTGAAGCTGTCGGGGCCGGTGAAGCCGGGTTTGGGCGTGTAGGTGATCGTGCCGTCGCGGTTGAGCACGACGCTGCCGTGGCCGGGCTCGCCGAGGCCGTCGATGCGCACCGCGCCGCCGTCGGGGTCCGCATCGTTGGCCAGCACCGCGACCGTGACCGCGTTGCCCACCTCGACGAAGGCGTTGTCGTCGCGCGCCTCCGGCGCGTCGGGCGTCGCGATCACCGCGACGTCGCGCAGGACCGGCGCGCTCGCCAGCCCGTCGGTATCGACCACCACGATCGAGACCGTGCGCGGCGCCTCGGACGGCGCGTCGCTCCCGTTGGCGTAGGTGAGGGAGGCCAGGATCTTCCGGTAATCCGACAGGCTCGCCTCGCCGGACAGGGTCAGAACCCCAGTGCGGGCGTCGTAATGGGCACGGATCGGGCTGCCCTCGGGCAGGTCCACGGCGAGCGCGTCGGCGCCCTTCTGGAAATGCTCGGCGATCCGCACGGTGGCGCGGCTCAAGCTCGCGCCGTCGGCGTCGCGGATCGTCAGTCCTTCGGCGAGCCGGGTCGGAGCGCCGTCCTCGCGGTAGCTCGCGCCCTCGCCCGGCAGGGTCAGGACCGGCGCGGCCTCGGTCTCGATCAGGTCGAAGGTCGCGGTCTGGAGGCAGGAGCCGCCATGGCCGTCGCTGACGCGGTAGCTCAGCGTCACGGTGCCGTGCGACGGTGAGCCGGGCTCGTAGCGGAAGCGCCCCTCGCCGAGATCGACGATCCGGCCGCCGCCGCTCGCCACCGCGAGGTCGGTCACCCCGAGGCTGTCGCCGTCGATGTCGGCGGCGCCCGCGCAGAGGTCGGCCGCGCTCATCGTCCGGGCCTCGCCCGCCCGGCTCTCGGCGAGCGTGACGGCCCGCGCGACCGTCGGGGCGTCGTTGAGGCCGGTCACGTCGATCGTGAAGACCGTGTGCAGGAGCGCCCCGTTCGGGCCGCCGAGCGTCACGCTGAAGGCGTCGGTGCCGACCCGGCCCTCGGCGAGGAAGGCGGCACGGTCGGCGGTGTAGGCATAGGTGCCGTCGGCGTGCAGCACGAGGTCGCCGTAGCTGCCGCGGAGCGTCACGCTGCCGTCGGAGAGCGCCGTTTCGGCCCCGCCCAGCACCGTGCCGGCACGGGCGGCGAGCACGCTGAGCGCGGCCGATCCCGTCACCGCACCGGTGCCGAGCAGGCCGCGGGCCGGATCGGTGGTGACGAGGGCGGCGTCCTGCACCACCGGCACGGTCTGGGGCGCGACCGCGAGCGGCGGCGCGTCGCGGTCGGGCTCCGTCGGCGGCACGCCGGGGCCGTCGTCGCGGGGCGTGTCGTTGCCGCCGGGTGCAGGCGTCACCGGGCCCGGCGGCTGGAGCGTGTCGGGGGGCAGGCGCGGGCCGGTCGAGTCCGGACCGCCACCATCGGGGCCGCCGGGAAAGACGTTCGGCGGCACGCCCGAGCCCGGCCCGCCGCCCGGCCCAGGGACCACGGGCAGGCGCGGCGCCTCCGCGATGGTCTTGAACAGCGACTGGACGAGGCCGTTCTCCTTGGCGAGTTCAGTCGGCGTCTTCTGCGCGGTCTCGACCCGCGGCTCGCGCCCGTCCTCGGGGATGACGACGGTCGCGACGTTCGGGTCGGAGACCGTGAACAGGAGCTTCGTGGGATCGTTGCGGTCGTAGACGTCGAAGCGGCCCACCGTGCCGTCAGGCTCGGTCATCACCGAGAAGCGGGTGTTGCCGCCATCGGCCTCGATCTGGATGTGGACCGCGGTGCCGCGGATGCCCATGGTGGCGACCGGCGTGCCGACCTTCATGTCGCCGGTCTTGGCGACCTTGCCGGCCACGAACGAGATCGTGCCCTGGACGAGGTCGAACAGCGCTGAGTTGCCCGACCCGCCCTCGGCGTAGACCATGCCGTTCACCACCATCCGGGCGTCGGAGGCGAGGCTGAACAGGGTGCCGTCGAGGAAGGAGACGGCGAGCGCGGAATCGCGGCCGGTCTGGAGCGCGTCGTTCTTGTAGACGAGGTCGCCGACCTGAAGCGTCACGCTGGTGCCGTTGCGGATGACGTTTGCCGTGCCGGTCAGGGTCTGGACGCGGCCGACCGGATCGTTGGCCTGGGGCGCGCCGGCCTGCGCGACCTGCTCCCCGTGCGGGTGCAGGCTCAGCGCCTCGATCGCGGTCTCGCTCAGCGCGGCGCCGTTGGGCGCCTCCAGCCGCGGGCGCGTCTCGACCCGGAAGTAATCCTGGATCACGACGCGGTGGAACGCGTCACTGACGACGAGGTCGGCGCCGACGCGGGCGAACTCGCCGCGGAACAGCAGGGCGGCGTCCTCGAGGCGGATCGTGCCGCCCGATTCGGCCTCGTAGACGCGCGTGGAGAACAGCCCGCCATAGGACGGGCCGGGCGCCGGCGCCAGGATATCGTCGAAAACTCTCACGGCCGATCACGTCCCGTTCGGACAGGCGCCTCTCATCAACACGTCTCGGGTGCTAGAGCGAAAGCGTCTGCGCGGGGGTGCGCCCGGTCACCGGGCGAACACGGGATGATTAAGACATGGGCAATTCGGCAACCGAATTGCCCACAAGAAGATCGGACACGAAACCTTTGTTGATCATGATGCCGGCCCCACAGAATCGATGGACGTCTGATGCGTCCTCGCCCGACCATCGTCCGAAACCGCGCGGGCGTTCAAGCGAAAACACGCCGCCGGGCACGGAGTCTGGTGACGGCGTCGCCGCCGTGCGCCTCTGACCTTGCAGAAATCGGGCCGAAGCTATCGCTGCTCGGCGAGCGCACGGGCGAGCGCCACGAAACCTTCGACCGGGATCTCCTCAGCCCGCGCCGTGTCGGGCAGGCCGGCGGCGGCGAGCAACCCGGCCGGATCGGGCGTCGCCGCCTTGAGGCTCTGGCGCAGCATCTTGCGCCGCTGGCCGAAGGCCGCGCGAGTCACCCGCTCCAGGTCGGCGATGCGGCAGGGCAGGGGCTCTTGCCGCGGGCGCAGGTGGACGACGCTGGAGGTCACCTTCGGCGGGGGCACGAAGGCGGTGGGGGCCACGTCGAACAGGATGGTGGCCTGCGTGCGCCAGCCGCACAGCACGCCGAGGCGCCCGTAATTGGCGCGGTCCTCTTCGTCGGCGACGATGCGCTCGGCGACCTCGCGCTGGAACATCAGCACCGCGCAGTCCCACCACGGCGGCCAAGCCTCGACATCTGTCGCGTCGTGGTCGTCGGCTCCGAGCCAGCCGGTGAGAAGCGGCGTCGCGACGTTGTAGGGGAGGTTGGCGACGATGCGCGCCGGCCCGTCGCCGATCATCGGGCGCGGATCGAAGTCCAACGCGTCCGCATCGACCACGTCGAGGCGGCCGGGATAATGCGCGGCGATCTCGGCGAGCGCCGGCAGTGCCCGCGGGTCGCGCTCGATGGCGATGACGCGCTTGGCGCCCGCCGCCAGCAGGGCGCGAGTCAGGCCGCCGGGGCCGGGGCCGACCTCGACCACGGTGACGCCGTCGAGCGAACCGGCGCCGCGGGCAATCCGTCCGGTCAGGTTGAGATCGAACAGAAAATTCTGGCCGAGCGCCTTCTTCGGCTCCAGGCCGTGGCGGCGCACCACTTCGCGGAGCGGCGGCAAGCCGTCCGAGCTGACGGGTTCGGTCGTCATGAGCGGGGTTTTCTACGAACGGACGGGGAAGGGGGTGACGTTGCTCGACGCCAGCCGCCGCGCCAGCTTGAGTGCCGCGATCAGGCTGTCGGGCCGGGCGACGCCTTGGCCGGCGATGTCGAAGGCGGTGCCGTGGTCGGGCGAAGTGCGCACGAACGGCAGCCCCAGCGTGACGTTCACGCCCTCGTCGAAGGCGAGCGTCTTGATCGGGATCAGCGCCTGATCGTGGGTCGGGCAGAGCGCCACGTCGTAGGTCGCCCGCGCCCGCTCGTGGAACAGCGTGTCGGCCGGCAGCGGGCCCCGGATGTCGATGCCCTCGGAGCGGAGCGCCGCAACGGCGGGCGCCAGCACGTCGCGGTCCTCGGTGCCCATGGTGCCGGCCTCGCCGGCATGCGGGTTGAGGCCCGACAGGACGAGGCGGGGTTTGTCAAAACCGAAGCGGGCCCGCAGGTCCGCCTCGACGATGCGGGCGGTGCGCTCGACCAGCGCTTGGGTCAGCAGTTCCGGCACCCGGCGCAGCGCCACGTGGATCGTCACCGGGACGACGCTGAGCGTCTCGCTCCACAGCAGCATCACCGGCAGCGGCGGCTCGCGGCCGGGGCTCGCGGCCAGCGCGGCCAGGAACTCGGTATGACCGGGATGGGCAAAGCCCACCTTGGTCAGCACGAACTTGGCGATCGGGTTGGTCACCACCGCGGAGGCGCGGCCCGTCCGCACCAGATCGACGGCCGCGGTGATCGATTCGACGATGGCGCCGGCATTGGCCGAATCCGGCGCGCCGGGCACGGCCTCCACGCGCGCGCCGCTCGGCAGCGGCAGGACGGGGAGGGCGCGGGGAAACACCTCGACGGCGTCATCCGGTTCGACCTCGGCGACCGGCACGAACAGGCCGAGGCGGTGGGCGGTGCGCTCCAGGAAGTCGGGATCGCCGATCAGCTGAAACGGCGGCACACCCCGCTCCGCCCGCAGCCGCCACGCACTGAGCGCGAGTTCGGGGCCGATCCCGGAGGGATCGCCGAGGGTGAGGGCGAGGGGGCGTTCGGTGGCAGGCATGGGCGGGAGCTATACCGCGATCCGATCCGCTTGCCGACGCCGGACCGGCGTTCCACGCCACCCGGTCATAACACCGCGCGGCCCCGCATTGACAAAGACTATCAAACGAACACACCTCTCGCAGATCCATGTTCGACATCTGCGAAACCACAACGAAACCGATTCATTTCATGCCCCGAACACCTTCAAGCTGCAGAAAGCCGTCCAGACACGACATCGATCTCAGTTTTGGTCGGTTTGCCGAAGCTCCGTGATCGACATCCGGGATCGCGTGCCATGAGCGTCACCCCCTCCCTCGACCATGTGTGGTTCGACCTGACGGATGTCCCGCATACGAGCAGACAGAAGGTCTGGAAGGATACGCTCAACGCCTTCTTCTACGAATACGACTTCGATCTTCCGTCCGATTTCGCGAACGGAGAGATCGAAGGATGTTATGTCGGCGATCTCAGCATCGCGCGCGTCGAATCCGATGCGATGACGGTGCAACGCACGCCGAGCCACATCTCGCGCGATGCGCTCGATGCCTATTTCGTCCTGCTGCCCTTGGGCGATCCCATCCTGTTGGGACAGCGCGGTCGCGAGGCGGCCGTCCGAGGCAACCAGTTCGCGCTCGTCAGTACGTCGGACACCTATTCCTACGTTCAGGACACGTACACCCAGTTCAACAACCTGATCGTCCCCGGCGCGGTCGTGCGGCAATACGCTCCGCAGATCGACGACATCGTGGCCCAGGCATCGCAGGACGGTGCCCTGGTCCGGATGTTCACCGGCTTCGCCAACTCCTTCGCCAAGGGGCTCCACGAACTGGACCCGAGCGCGCGGGCGGCGGCCGGGCGACATATCGTCGAGTTGCTGGGACTGGTGCTGGACGGGGGCGACTATACGTCCGGCGCGGCGCCGGTCCGCTTCGCCCATCGCCGACGCATCCTGCAGGTGATCGAGCAGGGGTATCCGAACCCCGCCTTCGGCATCGACGCCATCGCGGCGACGCTCAGACTCTCGAAGCGCTACATCCAGGCGGTCTTCGCCGCCGACAACGAGACGGTCGGCGACGTCATCTGCCGCCGCAGGATCGCCGAGGCGCGCCGCCTGCTGGCTCTCCGCCAGGCGAATCGCGCGACGGTGAAGGATATCGCCTCCAGCGTCGGCTTCCTCAGCCTCTCCCATTTCAGTTGCGTCTTCAAAGCGGAAACCGGTGTCGCGCCGACGGAATTCGCCGATGCGCCACCGAACGACGCCCCCTAGGAGCATCGGCCCGAAAGGTGGGAACCGGCTTTCAGAAAAAGATGTTGCGGCACAAAGATAGAGAGCATCGTGCTGGATACGATATTCGGCACGATGCTCAAGCGGGCGCCCTGACCCCGGGGCGGTCGCGCCGCGCGGCCTGTATCGGGACGACGGCTCCGGACGCCGTCGTTCACCGTTCGGCCCGAGGCCCTACCGCACCGCCGAGATGCCGTCCGCCGTGGTCACGGTGCCGACGTTCTGGCGCAGGTCCGCCTCACCCAGCGTCTTCAGTTCGAGGCGCAGCAGGAAGGTCTGGTTGCGCTCGCGCACGCCGATCGCGGTGGCGATGGGCGAGACGATGTAGTTGACCGAGATCGTGGTGCACTCGTCCTGATAGCCGCCGCCCAGGCTCATGCCGGAGAGGTAGACCGCGCCGGGGTTCTTGTAGGCCGGTGCGGTGGCCGGGTTGGCGAGGAAGAGATTGTCGTAGGTATCACGGACATCGAGGTAGTGGGTCAGGTCGACCAGCGCCGAGCCGGTGAGGAACCAGTTCGGGGTGATCCGGTAGGTCGCCGACGCCGTCACGCCCTCGCGGCGGTGGGAGAAGCCGAGCGCGGGCTGGGCCTGATAGTAGGAGTAGAACAGCGAGGTCTCGAGCGGCAGGAACGGCGCGAAGCGCGCGGTGACGCCGGTCTCGAAGCGGTTGACGCCGAGATCGCCCTGGCCGAGCCGGAAGCGGCTGATGAAGCTGATGTTCTGGTTGGGCGAGAGCTGCGCGCGGCCGACGAAGTCGGAGCGGCGGTCCTCCAGGCCGGAATCGAGGCCGACATTGGCGAGATCACCCCGGCGGAACGAGTTGACGCCCGCGATCTGGATCGACTCGCCGAACATCACGTTCGCGTACCAGCCGGACGGGGTGACGACGGAATACTGGCCGCCGAGATTGGCCCGCACGCCGCCCTCGACCCGGTCGTAGCCGGAGAACTTGTCCCAGGCGAACAGGGAGGTGTCGTCGAAGACGAGGCTCTGCGCGTCCTCGTTGGGCAGGCGCCCGATCCGGGTCTCGGAGGGCCGGGCGATCACCTGGGCGATCGGTTCGAGGGTGTGGACGCCAAGCCCGCCGAAATCGGCCACGAACGGGTAGCGGTAGTCGATGCCGATCGCCGGCATGACGCGGCCGGTCAGGCCGTCGTCGACGTTGGCGATGTTGCCGACGAACTCGTTCTGGAAGCCGGTGCGGCTCGGGTTGAGCGAGAACAGGTCGGTGCGCAGATACGCGAACGGCGTGATGACCTGGCCGGCATCGTCGATGAAGCTGCGCCGCCACGAGGCCTGCGCCGAGAGCCGCGTGGTGGTGCCGCCGAGGCCCCGCACGATGCAGCTCCCGCGCTCGAAAACCGTGCAGGTGTCGTAGAGCGGGTAGGTCACCCCGTTGACGGTCGGGGTGAACAGATAGCTGCCGGTGCGCGGGATGCCCTGGAAGTCGGTCGCGTCGCGGGTCAGGCTGGTGACGTTGGCCTCGAACCGCACCTCGCCGCCGATCTTGCCCGGCCCGTCGATGCGCTTGTCGTAGTCGATCACCGGGGCGACGATCGGCTGCTCCTTCTGCCAGTCGAAGCTCGACAGCGCCTTGAAGTAGTAGCCCCGCGCCTCGAACCACGAGCGGTCGCCCTGGCCGATCAGGTAGCCGGTCGAGACCGCCTCGCGGAAATAGTCGGTGGTGATGTTCTGGTTGCGGATGCGGTAGTTGTCGAGGAACCACTTGTCGGTGACGCCGACGAGATCCCAGCCGGTGCGCCAGCGCTCGTTGACGTGGAAGCGCCCGCGCGATTCGATCGAGCCGCGGAACTCGCGGTCGGCCGCGCCCAGCGGCCCCGGCAGGAAGGCCGAGGGGGTCGATTGGAAGATTCCCGACAGGCGCACGTTGTAGGCGCCGCTGTCGAGCCGCTGGCGGTACTCGGCCTGTCCGAGCACGCCCTGGCGGGTCAGGAAGGCGGGCGAGAGCGTCAGGTCGTAGCTCGGATCGAGATTGATGAAGAACGGTGTGGACAGGCCGGAGCCGAGCGCCGTCGTGGTGATGAAGCGCGGCGTCAGGAAGCCGGTCTTGCGCTTCACCGTCGGGTCGGCCGACTCGAAATAGGGCAGGTAGGCGACCGGGATGCCGCCGAGTTCGAGGCTGGCATCCTCGTACGAGATCGTGTGGGTCTCGTTGTCGTGGATGATCTTGCCGGCCTTGATCTGCCACAGCGGGGGCTTGGCGGGGTTGTCCTTGCACGGCTCGCAGGCGGTGTAGGTGGCGTAGTCGAAGCTCGACACCTCGCCCGCGATCCGCTCTCCGCGCGGGGCGGAGATGCGGGTGCGCACGGTCTCGCCCTTCAGCTCGACCGTCTGCTGGATGCGCAGCGCGTCGACGAAGCCGTTCTTGAAGTCGTCGGTCAGCTCCATCCGGTCGCCGGTGACGAGCGCGCCGGTCTCGTCGGTCAGGCGCACGTTGCCCTCGGCGAAGACCCGCGAGGTACCCCGGTCGTAGCGGACCCGTTCGGCCTGGAGCGTGCGCGAGCCGTAGCTCAGCTGCGCGTTGCCGCGGGCCGTCACCGTGTTGCGATCGTTGTCGTAGATCAGCTCGTCGGCCTCGACGAGCAGGCGCTGGCCCTTCGGGTCCTGCGGGGACCCGGCGAGCCGCTCCAGCCCGGCCTGGGCGAGCGCGCGCGGTGCGGCGAGCCCGAGGCCCGCCGTCATGAGCGCAGCCATCGAGACCGTCACGGCGATGTCGGCGACCTTACGCAACGCGCCACCCGTCCCCTGTGCAGCCCCCTGCACGACGCCCCCGTCCACCCGACGCCTCCCTCACCGGAGAACCGCGCATCAGCCGTCCTCCTGATAAAGAAGCGTGAGCGTACCGAGGAGACTCCCTACCACGGCGGGGAACCACGCCGCCACTGTCGGCGCGACCATCCCCGATGCGCCCAGGCCCTCCATGACCTGCCGCGCGACGTACAGAACGAAGCCCGCCGCCACCCCACCGAGCACCAGCTTGCCGACCCCACCAAACCGGAAGAACCTTAAGGAAACCGTTGCCGCCACGAGAACCATCGCAAGGTAGAGCAGGGGTGTCGCCAGCAAGACATCGTACTGGAGCCGGTAGCGCGTGGCATCCAGCCCCGCCCGCTCGTGGCGCGCGATGGTCTCCGGGAGTTGCCAGAAGGGCACAGATTCCGGGGGGGTGAAGCGCTGCCGGATCTGGCTGAGATCGAGCGTCGAGGCGATCAGGTAGCTGTCGTGGCTCTCAGGGGGCGAATCCTTGGTGAGGACGCGCACGTCCTGCAGCTCCCACCAGCCGTCGTGCAGAATCGCACGCGCCGCCTCGACCTGGGCGGTGAACACGCCCGAATCGTCGAACAGGAAGGCGGAGACGCCGGCGAGCCGTGTCGTGCCCTCGATGGCGGTCTCGGCCCGCAGGATCGCCTGCCCGTCGATGCTGCGCTGGCGGATCCAGAGATCCTTGCCGCTGCCCGCCTTGGGGGACTTGGCGAAGATCTTGGCCTCGATCTCGCTGGAACGCTGCTTGAGCGCCGCCGAGAGCGGGTTGTAGGCGCCGATGGCCACCACGCCGATGGCGAGGGCCACCAGCGCGCCGGGCTGGAGGAACTGCCAGGCCGAGATGCCGGCGGCGCGCGCCACCACCAGTTCGAGCTTGCGCGAGAGCTGGAGCAGGGCGGCCATGGAGCCGAACAGGATCGCGAAGGGCAGCACGCTCTCGGCGACCGCAGGGGTGCGGTAGAGCGCGAGCTGGGCCATCAACCCGGCGGACGCCCCCTGCGTGTCGCCCGCGCGGCGCAGCAGTTCGACGAAATCGAGGGTGTAGACGAGCGCGAACACCGTGACGAACACGCCGAGGATGGTGCGTACGAAGCGCCACGCGAAGTAGCGCCCGAGCGTCGGCCCGATCAGCATGGCGCCCTCCTCAGGCGGAGCCGGCCTGCGGGCGTCGCCGCAGGGAGGCGAGGAGCGCCCGCCGACTCCGGGCGAGGCGCTCGCTCAAGGCGCGGACCTGTGCGCCGCCGAAGATCAGCAGGGCGGAGAGGACGATGGCCCCGAGCGGCGCGGCGTAGATCGCCACCACGGCGCCGGGGCTGCGCACGGCGGCGCTGCTCGCGGCGAACCCGACGATGCGCAAGGCGACGACGCCGACCACCGCGCCCGCCACCGCGAGCCCGCGGCCCTGGCGCGTGGTGCGCGGATCGCCGAGCGCGGCGAAGGCGATGAAGGTGAGCGCGAGCGGATAGAGCCACGCCGAGAGCCGGTCGTGCAGCTCGGCGCGGAAGCGGCCCTTCTGCATCTGGTAGTAGGCTTCCGAACGGTCGGGGAAGAGCAGGGCCGTGGTCGAGCGCTCGCGCGGCTTGTAGACCACCTCCGCGTCGGGCGGCGTGAAGGCGGCGAGATCGACGGCGTAGCGCTCGTAGCTCACGATCGAGGAATCGCGGCTGTCCTTCTGCTGGCGGTGGATGCTGCCCTTCTCCAAGACGAGGTAGGTCTGCCCGTCGGCCTCGGCGACGCGACCGCGCTCGGCCAGATAGACCACCGCCTTGCCCGGATCGCGCTTGTCCTGAATGAACAGGCCCTGGAGCGAGCCGTCGGCCCCGCGCTCGCGGAAATGGAAGGTGATGCCGCTGTCGAGCTGCGTGAACTGCCCCTCCTTGACGACGTTGGCGACGAAATCCCCGCGCACGCGGGTCAGCACGTCGCGCAACTCCTGAAAGGAGGAGGGCATCACCTGGATCGTCAGGAAGGCGGTCACGACGCTCACCGTGAGCGCCAGCGTCAGGAACGGCTTGAGGATGCGCCGCGGCGCCATGCCGGCCGCCGACATCACGATCAGCTCGGAATCGCCGTTGAGCTTGTTCAACGCGTAGACGCAGGCGATGAACAGCGCGACCGGGGCGATCACGGTGATCAGCGTCGGCAGCGACAGCCCGGTGATGAACAGGAAGACGAGGAGCGTCTGGCCCTTGGCGGTCACGAGGTCGAGTTCGCGCAGCGCCTGCGTCACCCAGATCGTGCCGGTGAGCCCGATCAGGCAGGCGAGGAAGGCCCCGAGCGCGATCCTGAATATGTAGCGCTCGATCTGGCTCATCCTGCGCCTCTTGCCGCGCCCTCGCGCCGTCCCCGCCCTGTATTCTCGCCCCTCGGCGCGGCCAAGCCAAGCCGTGTCACCCGGACGGTTCGGGGCGCCCGGAATGCGGCTGTTTCGGGGCGAGGGGCTGGAGGCCGATAGCGTCTGCCGGGCTATGCGCCAGTGATTTTCACTGTAATCTCCACTGCAGTAAGCCAGGAGGCTGGAATGCCGACGCCGACCGGTCAGATGACCGTCACGCTGACGCGCGAGTTGGAGCAGTTCGTGCGCGACAAGGTGCGCGAGGGCGCGTTCGCGACGACCAGCGAGTATATCCGCGACCTCGTTCGCACTCGCTATCTCGCAGAGAAGGAGCGCGAGGCGCGCCTGCGCACCCTCGACGCAGCGCTCGCAGAGGGGATCGCCGACGCCGAGGCCGGTCGCGTCATGCCGGTCGGAGAGGCCTTCGCCCGCATCCGGGCCGAACTCGGCCTCGACGAAGACGCCGGGAAGCCGTGATCGTCGTCCTCACCGAAGCGGCGGTCGGCGACCTCGTTCGAATCGGCCGCTTCATCGGTCTCGACAACCGGACGCGGGCGGCCAGCTTCGTGTCCGAACTCGAACAGCGCTGCCTCGGGCTTACCGCGATGCCGCGCGCCTTCCCGCTGCTGCCGGGCCGCGAGGCTTCGGGCATCCGCCGAAGGGTCTATGGCGACGACCTGATTTTCTACCGCCTCGTCAGCGAGACGATCGAAGTGCTGCGAGTGCTGAACGGGGCACAGGATTACGAGGCGATCCTGTTTCCGGCCGATTGAGCAGCCTCATCGCCGCACCCCGCGCCGCGTTGCGTTCTCCGCATCAGCGGCTACACAGGTCGCCGGCTTCACGCGCGGCGCGCGAAAAGCCGCCGGAACGACGGGTGGAAAGCGAAGAGCACATGGCCGGTGGGATCGAAATCGCCTTTGAGCCGCTGACGTCGCGCGGATCCGGGGGCGACCTCGTGGTGTTCGTCGGCGACGACCTCGCCCTGTCGGGGGCGGCGAGCGAAATTTTGGGGCGCCAGGGCGCCGAACTGGTCGCCCGCGCCTCTGCCAGCGAACGCTTCAAGGGCAAGGCACAGTCGGCGCTGTCTCTGCCCTCCCCCGCCAACGTCGAGGCCGACCGGCTCGTAGTGATCGGGCTCGGCTCCGAGAAGGACCGGGCCAAGCTCGACTGGACCCTGCTCGGCGGCTTCACCGCGGGCAAGGTCGGGATGCGCAAGGCCCGCGTCGTGCTCGACTGGCAGGGATTCGCCGGCAGCGCCCGGGATGTCGCCGATTTCAGCCTCGGCGCGCGCCTGCGCAGCTACAGCTTCGACCGCTACAAGACCAAGAAGAAGGATGAGGACGAGGCCTCGGCCTCGCTCACCCTGCTGACTGCCGACCCGGCCGCCGCCGAGACCGCCGCGAAGGACGCCGCCGGGGTCGCCGAGGGCGTGGTACTGGCGCGCAACCTCGTGAACGAGCCGCCGAACGTGCTCTACCCGGAGGAATACGCCAAACGCGTCTCCGAGCTGACCAAGCTCGGCGTCGAGGTCGAGGTTCTCGATCTCGCACGGATGAAGCAGCTCGGCATGGGCGCGCTGATCGCGGTGGCGCAGGGCTCGGCCCGCGAGCCGCGGCTCGTCATCATGCGCTGGAACGGCGGCGAGGCGGGCGAGGCGCCGCTGGCGCTGATCGGCAAGGGCGTGGTGTTCGATTCCGGCGGCGTGTCGATCAAGTCGGCCGGCGGCATGGAGGACATGAAGGGCGACATGGGCGGCTCGGCCGCCGTGGTCGGCACCCTGCACGCGCTCGCCTCGCGCAAGGCCAAGGCCAACGTGATCGGCGCCATCGGCATCGTCGAGAACATGCCCGACGGCAATTCCTACCGCCCGTCCGACATCGTCACCTCGCTCTCGGGCCAGACCATCGAGATCATCAACACCGACGCGGAGGGCCGCCTCGTGCTCGCCGACGTGCTCTGGCACATCCAGGCGACCTACAAGCCCAAGGCGATGATCGATCTGGCCACGCTGACGGGCGCGATCATCGTCGCGCTCGGCCAGGACATCGCCGGCCTGTTCTCCAACGACGACGACCTCTCGGCCAAGATCACGGCCGCGGGCGAAGCGGCGAACGAGAAGGTATGGCGGATGCCGCTGATCCCGGCCTTCGACAAGGCGATCGACTCGAAGTTCGCCGACATGAAGAACACCGGCGGGCGCCACGGCGGCGCGGCGACGGCGGCGGCCTTCCTCAAGCGCTACGTCAACGACGTGCCGTGGGCGCATCTCGACATCGCGGGCGTGGCCATGTCCTCGACTCCGTCCGAGATCAACCGCAGCTGGGGCGCGGGCTGGGGCGTGCGCCTGCTCGACCGGCTGGTGCGCGACAACTACGAGCGCTGAGCGGTCCGGCCTTGTCCGCGCCCGCCGCCTGGACCGTTGCCGCCGCGCCGCTGGCGGCGGCGCTGCTGGCGCTCGTCGCGACCTACGCGACGGGCTTCGACCAACGTGCGGCGATGCCGCCGGACGTGGCGAACCGCTTCTACGGCTTCTTCCTCGACCGCTACCCGCTCTTCGCCTTCGTGCTCGTCTACGGGCTGGCCCGCATCCTCGTCGCCACCCTGGCGCCGGGGCGCGCGGGGATGGTCCGGCGGCTGATCGGGGCGATCCTCGGCCTCGCGCTGATGGCGGGCGCGAGCCTGCATCCGACCTTCGGCGGCCTCATCCTGCGGGCGGGCTTCGGCACCGGCAGCGGCGCCTTCCTCAACGGCACGCCGATGGCGATCGCCTACGCGCTCGGCGCCGCCGCGGGGGCGGGCGTGTTCGGGTTCGCCATGGGCCTCGGCGTCACCCTGACCGGCCGGCCGGGGCGCTCGGCGCCGCGGGGCCGCTGGCGGGCGCTGGGACGCGGCCTCGTCGGCATGCTCGCGGCCTTCCTCGCCCTGTGGCTCGGCGCGGCGCTGATCGGTGCGGCGCGCGATCTCGGCCTCGGCCCCTGGCCGCGCCGCCCGCTCGATGGGCGCGACCTCACGCTGGCGGCGGGCCTGATCACGGCGGCGGCCCTGCCGCACGTCCTGCTGGTGGGCTTGCGCCTGCGGCCGGGGCGGAGCGGGGTGACGGGCTAGGGGCCGCGGGTTGATCGGACCCGTCCGGAACGCTTAAGCCTTCTCAGGAAACAGGCCGAGCCGGCGCGAGTCCGGCCGCCGGGGGCAACGCCCGACAGTCGCGGGCCGGGAGGACGAGGATGGCCGAGAACCGGAGCGCGGAACGGCCCTGGCTGTCCGCCTACCCGCCGGGCATCCCCCACGAGATCGAGACCCAGGCGCTCGGCACGGTCGTCGACCTGTTCGAGCGGAGCATCCAGCTTTTCGCCGAGCGGCCGGCGCTGACCTGCTTCGGGACGAGCCTGCGCTTCCGCGAGGTCGGCGCGGCGGCCCGCGCGGTCGCCGCGTGGCTGTCCGCCCAGGGGTTCGGCAAGGGCGACCGCGTGGCGGTGATGATGCCCAACGTCCCGGCCGGCCCGGTGAGCCTGCTCGGCGTGCTGGCGGCGGGCTGCACCGTGGTCAACGTCAACCCGCTCTACACCCCGCGGGAGCTCGCCGCGCAACTCAACGATTCCGGTGCCCGCGCGCTCTTCGTGCTCGAGAATTTCGGCCACACGGTCGAGAAGGCGCTGCCGCACGTCCCGGCCCTGGAGCGGATCGTCGTGGCGGCGCCGGGCGATCTGCTCCGCCTCAAGGGCCACGTCGTCAACGCGGTGTCGCGGCGGGTGAAGCGGGCGGTGCCGCCGTTCCGGCTGCCGCCCGCCAAGACCCAGCGCTTCGAAGCGGTGGTGAAGGCCGGGCGCGGAATGAAGCCGCCGACGGTGACGGTCGCCCCAGGCGACCTCGCCTTCCTGCAATATACCGGCGGCACCACGGGGGTGGCCAAGGCCGCGATGCTGACGCATGGCAACATCGTCGCCAACGTCGAGCAGAGCCGGATCTGGTTCCGCGCCTCGGAGGACGACCCGTCCGCGAGGGTCGCGGTGACGGCGCTGCCGCTCTACCACATCTTCGCGCTCACCGCCTGCTTCCTGTTCTTCTTCCGGCTCGGCGGCTGCTGCCTGCTGATCCCGAACCCGCGCGACATCGACGGCTTCGTCAAGACGCTGGCCGGCACGCGGTTCACCGACTTCGCGGGCGTCAACACGCTGTTCAACGCGCTGAACAACCACCCCAGGATCGGCAGCGTGGACTGGTCCCACATCCGCTACGTCGTCGGTGGCGGCATGGCGGTACAGTCTTCGGTCGCCGCCCGCTGGAAGGCGATCACCGGCCAGACCATCCTGGAGGGCTACGGCCTGTCCGAGACCTCGCCTGTGGTGACCGCCAACCCGCTCGGGCTGACCGACTGGACCGGCACCATCGGCTATCCGCTGCCCTCGACCGAGGTGTCGATCCGCGGGGCCGACGGCGCGGTCCTGCCCTTCGGCCTGCCGGGCGAACTCTGCGTGCGCGGCCCCCAGGTGATGGCCGGCTACTGGAACCGGCCGGAGGAGACCCGCGGGGCGACCACCGAGGACGGCTTCTTCCGCACCGGCGACGTGGCGGTGATGACCCCGGACGGGCAGATCCGCATCGTCGACCGGATGAAGGACATGATCCTCGTCTCCGGCTTCAACGTCTACCCGAACGAGGTCGAGGACGTGCTCGCCACCCATCCGGCGGTGGTGGAATGCGCCGTCGTCGGCGCGCCCTGCGAGGACAGCGGCGAGATGGTGGTGGCCCACGTGGTCCTGCGCGACCCCGCCTGCACGGCGGACGCGCTGCGGGCCCACGCCCGCACGAGTCTCACCGGCTACAAGGTGCCGCGCAGGGTCGTGGTCCACGAAGCGCTGCCCAAGACCAATGTCGGCAAGGTGCTGCGACGGGCGTTGCGGGACGCACCGACGGTTTGAACGCCGCCGTGATCGGGAAAGGTTTGACGGTTCTCGGAACGTGGCTCGCCGCGACGTTCCGCTTCTGCCGAACGGCCCTGGCGGCGCTCGGCCTGATCGTGATCGTCGTCTCAGGCGCAGCTTGGATGCTGGGCCGATCCGATGCACCGAGCGGAGCGCAGCGGGCCGACGCCTGGGTCGTCGAGAGCTATTCTGCTCCGGATGGACGCTTCAAAGCGGTCGTCTTCAATCAGAATGGGGGAGGGGCAATCTCACCCTACTGCTTCGACTCGGTCTACGTTTCGAAGGGTGATCGCCCGGACGAGCAGGCCTGGGACGACGCCAATCTCGTTCTGAACGGCGCCTGCGGCGTCCTCGTCGGCGAGCGGGGAGAAAGCATCCGATGGAACTCGCCCACCGAATTACGCATCGCCATCGATTTGACCGTCGGCTCGCGGAGGATCAGCACCCTACGCCTCAGCGGCTACGCCATGACCGGACAGGTCAAGATCGTTTTCGCCACGCGGAACTGACCTCGGCCGAGCCCGCGCCGCCGACGGCGCGGGCAGATGTCACCTCAGCAGCTCGCGTGGCCGCACTGGCGCACGTCCTGGATGGTCTTGCGCATGGCGTCCACGCCGACGGCGCCGGGCAGGATCTCGTCGCCGATGACGAAGGCCGGGGTGCCCGACAGGCTGAGCTTGTCGCCGAGCCCCACGTTCTCGGCGAGCGCCGCCTTCACCTCGGGCCCTTGCGCGTCCTTCTTCAGCCGCTCGACGTCGGCGCCGAGTTCCTTGCCGACGGCCAGCGCCCGCTCGGCGTTGATGCGGCCCTTGGTCTCCAAGAGCTTGGCGTGGAAGTCGAACATCTTCTCGGGCTTGAGCTGGAGCTTGGCCGCGAGCGCCACCTTGCTGGCCTCGAGCGACTCGGCGCCCAGCACGGGGAAGTCCTTGAGCACCACCCGCAGCTTCGGATCGGACTTGATCAGCGCCTGCACGTCGGAGAACGCCTTGCGGCAATAGCCACAATTGTAATCGAAGAACTCGACCACGGTGATGTCGCCCGCGGGGTTGCCGGCCACGATGCCGTGGGGCGAGTTGACCAGCGCCTCGCGCGACTCCTTCAGCGCGGCGGCCTGGGCGAGCTTCTGCGTCTCCTGGGCGCGGCGCTCGCCCTCGGCGATGGCCTCCTGCAGCACGTCCGGGTTCTTGACGAGGTAGTCCTTGACGATGCCCTCGATCGCCTTGCGCTGGGCGTCGGTGAAGGCTGCTGGCTCTTCCGCGAAGGCCGCCGGGACCGCACCGAGCAGGAGAGTGCCGGCGAGCGCGAGGGCCGGAACGGAGCGGAAGGGCTGCATCGATACCTCGAACGATTGAGGGCCGGCCTCCGGCGACGGAGGCGGCCGGGGAACGGCAGGCGGGGTTATGACACGCCGCGTTATGACACGCGCGGGCGACTTCGCCGATGCGACTCTTTTCGGCCGGCTCCGCGGGACACCGGTTTCGAGTCCTGCCGTCGCGGTGCGGCGTTTTCGCGGCACCGCACGGTGGAAGCGGCGAAGTCGAAGGATGATGTGTTTCCGGCCGCTCTATGAGATCGGATTAGCGGAATGATAAGTTCCACCCGTCACAAGTTCGGGACAGAATCGGTCATAGGGCGGATGGGATGAATCGCGGCGTGATCGTCGTCCTCAGCGACCGACCCGACCGGAGCAAGCCGCTGGTCGATGCGATCAACGCGGTGGCCGAGTGCCGGGTCGTGGGCACCGACGAGACCTGGGACCGGATCGGCCCGTTCGGCGGCGTCGTCGCCGACATCACCCTGAGCCGCCCGGAGGCCAAGAGCTGCCTGCGGCGGCTGGCCAGCCGGCCCGGCCGCTCCCGCGCGCCGCTGATCTACCTGACCCGCAGCGAAAGCCAGTCGGCCTTCACCGAAGCGCGCAACCTCGGCGCCACGATCTGCCTGTCGGCCCATGTCGAACCCCGGATGGTGGTCGGCTCGCTCGTGCGCGAGATCTGGCCGGAGAAGTCGGTGGCCGACCTCGTGGTCACCCGCGAGATCAAGCGCGCGGGCGCGACGATGACGACCCTGCTCAAGAGCGCCGAGACCGGCCCGATCGACATGAAGGCGGTCGACGGCGGCATCGATCCGGTGCTCGACGCGATCCACGACGGCGGCCTGTCGCGCTGGCTCGACGAGGTCTGGGCCTACGACGACGTGACCTTCCAGCACTGCCTGCTGGTCTCCGGAACGGTCGCGGCGTTCGCCCTCAGCCTCGGCCTGGCGCAGACCGACCGCCAACTCCTCACCCGCGCCGCCCTCGTCCACGATGTCGGCAAGTCGCGCATCCCCCACGCCATCCTGAACAAGCCGGGCCGCCTCGACGACGACGAGCGGGCGGTGATGCAGACCCACGCGCCGATCGGCCACGAGATTCTCAGTGCTTCGGGCGGCTGCGATCCGGTCACGCTCGCGGTCACGCGCCACCACCACGAGATGCTCGACGGCTCCGGCTATCCCGACGGCCTCAGCGCCGCGCAGATCGCCGACCCGGTGCGCCTGCTGACGATCTGCGACATCTACGCCGCCCTGATCGAGCGCCGCCCCTACAAGAAGCCGATGGCGACCCGCGACGCCCTCGCGATCCTCGCGGCGATGGACAACAAGCTCGAAGGCGGCCTGGTCCAGGCCTTCGGCCGGGCGGTCGAGAGCGCACCGTAGGGTGTACCCGCCGCGATCTGCTATGGGCGGCGCTCCCCGCGAACCCGGAGCCCGCTTAATGCCGACCGAGTCCAGCCTCTCGCTCTCGCGCCGGGCCGAGGCCGTCGCGCCCTTCCTCGCCATGGACGTGATGGCCGAGGCCGGCGCGCGGGAGCGGCGCGGGGAGGGCGTGATCCACATGGAGGTCGGCCAGCCCTCGGCCCCGGCGCCGCGGGCGGTGATCGCGGCGGCGCAAGCCGCGCTGGCCGATGGGCGCATCCCCTACACCGAGGCGCTCGGGATGCCGCGGCTGCGCGAGCGCATCGTGCGCCACTACGCCGAGACCTACGGCGTGCGGATCGCGCCGGAGCGGGTCGTGGTGACGACGGGCTCGTCCGCCGGCTTCGTCCTCGCCTTCCTCGCCCTGTTCGATGCGGGCGCACGGGTCGGCGTGCCGTGCCCCGGCTATCCGGCCTATCACGGCATCCTGCGGGCCCTCGACCTGATCCCGCAGCCGATGATCCTGCGGGCCGAGGACCGCTTCGCCCCGACCAGCGCCCTCGTGCGGGAGGTCCACGCGGCGCAAACTCTCTCGGGGGTTCTGGTGATGAGCCCGGCCAACCCGTCCGGCACGGTGATCGAGCCGGCCCGCCTCGCCGACCTCTCCGCCACCGCGCGGGACTTGCGCCTGCCGTTCATCTCCGACGAGATCTATCACGGCCTCAGCTACGGCGTGCCGACCGCGACCGCGCTCGAGTTCGATGCGGATGCCATCGTCATCAATTCGTTCTCGAAGTTCTATTGCATGACCGGCTGGCGCATCGGCTGGATGGTGGTGCCGGAGCGGCTGGTGCGGCCGATCGAGCGGCTGGCCCAGAACCTCTACATCTCGGCGCCCTACCTCTCACAGGTCGCGGCGCTGGCGGCCTTCGACGCGCTCGACGAGATCGGCACCGTGCGCGACGGTTACAGTCGCAACCGCGCCCTGCTCCTCGACACGCTGCCGGGCTTAGGCTTCACCGGCATCCACCCGGTGGACGGCGCCTTCTACCTCTACGCCGACATCGCCAAACTTTCGGGTGACGCCACCAACTTCTGCCGCCGCATGCTCGCCGAGACCGGCGTCGCGGCAACCCCGGGCCTCGATTTCGATCCGGGGGAGGGCGGCCACCACGTCCGCTTCTCCTTCGCCGGCTCGGAGGAGGCGTGCCGCGAGGCGGTGGTGCGGATCAGGGGGTGGTTGGGGCGGTAGCGGAAGGTTCAACGCGGGCTGAGGCAGAGTCTCAACCTCGCGTTCTTACTCACCACCGTCATTCCGGGGCCGCGCAGCGGAACCCGGAATCCACCCGTAATGCGCGGCTTTGGAGGGCGTCGCGGCCCGCCGTGGATTCCGGGTTCGCCTTCGGCGCCCCAGAATGACGGCGGGAAATGAGGATTAAAGCCGGTCTGTTAGGCCAGAAGCCGGCTTGCCGACAGGGGCCGGAAAACGATCCCGGCCCCATCCTTCCACTTACTCCCCGCTGATCGCGGCCTTCGTGCGCGACCACCAGCCGGCGCGCTTCGGGCGGTTCGGGTCGGCGGGGGTGAGGACCACAGCCACCGGCTCGGGGGCGGGCTCAGGGGCCGGGACGGGCTGCGGCAGCGATTCCGCGGCGACCGGCTCGGCCTCGGGGGCGGGGACGACCGGCGGCGGCGCGGCGGTGGCGCCATCGCGGGCATCGACCGAGACCGTGGTCACGTCGGCGGCGCTGACGGGCTCCTCTGGGCCGACCGGAAGGGTGTCGACGGCAGTCTCCTCGGCATGCGCCTCGGCCCGGCCCTCATCGACCTGCGCCGCGTCGGCGTCGCCCTCCGCCTCGTCCTGAACGCCGTCCTGCGCCTCGTCGCGGGTGCGGGCGCGGCCGCGACCACCCCGGCGACCCCGGCGGCGGCGGCGGCCGTTGCCCTCGTCCTCGTCGGAGGCGGCCTCGGTCGGCTCGGCGGCCTGCACGGCCTCACCGGTCACGGCCTCGCCGGCTTCCTCGGCGCCCTCGCCCTCGTCGGACTCCTCGGAGCCCTCCTGGCCCTCGTCGCCGTCCTGGCCGTTCTCGTCGCCGTCGGCGCGGGATTCACCCTCGCCGCCGCGTCCGCCACGACGGCGGCGACGGCGACGGCGGCGCCCGCCGCCCTCCTCGTTCGCCTCCGGCGCCGGGCGGCTTTCGGCGGCGGGGGCCTCCTCGGCCTCGGCCTCGACGGCCTCCTCCTCGACGACCTCATCCTCGAAATCGTCGGCATCGTAGGCCGGCGAGATCGCCGTCGCCCGAATGCCGCTGACCGGCGCGGCGTTCTTCACCGCGAGGTCGCCGCGGTCGAGCCCGAACGGCGAGGTCGCGGCAAGATGCTGGTCGGCCACGACCGTGATCGTGACGGAGAAGCGCTGCTCCAGATCGTAGAGGTGCGCCCGCTTCTGGTTGAGGATGTAGAGCGCCACCTCGGCATGGGTGCGCAGGATCAGGTTGTGCGAGGCGGACTTGAGCAGCGCCTCCTCCAGCGAGCGCACGATGTGCAGAGCCACCGAGGAGGTCGCCCGCACGAAGCCCGAGCCGCCGCAATGGGCGCAGGGAATCGAGGAGGATTCGAGCACGCCGGTGCGGATGCGCTGGCGGCTCATCTCCAGCAGGCCGAACGGCGAGATGCGCCCGACCTGGATGCGGGCGCGGTCGTTCTTGAGCGCCTCGTTGAGCCGCTTCTCGACCGCGCGGTTGTTGCGCTTCTCCTCCATGTCGATGAAGTCGATCACGACGAGGCCGGCGAGGTCGCGCAGGCGCACCTGACGGGCGACCTCTTCGGCCGCCTCGAGGTTGGTCTTGAGCGCGGTGTCCTCGATGTCGTGCTCGCGCGTCGCGCGGCCGGAGTTCACGTCGATCGAGACCAGCGCCTCGGTCGGGTTGATGACGAGGTAGCCGCCCGAGCGCAGGGCCACGTGGGTCGAGAACATCGCGTCGAGCTGCTGCTCCACGCCGTAGCGGGCGAACAGCGGCGCGACCTCGCGGTACGGCTTCACGACCTTGGACTGGCCGGGCATCAGCATCCGCATGAAGTCCTTGGCCTCGCGGTAGGCGTCCTCGCCCGAGACCAGAACCTCGTCCAGATCCTTGTTGTAGAGGTCGCGGATCGCCCGCTTGATCAGCGAGCCCTCCTCGTAGACCAGGGCCGGCGCGGTCGAGGACAGCGTCAGTTCGCGCACGCTCTCCCACATGCGCATCAGGTATTCGAAGTCGCGCTTGATCTCGGGCTTGGTGCGCGAGGCGCCGGCCGTGCGCAGGATGATCCCCATCCCCTCCGGCACGTCGAGGTCGGACACGACCTCCTTCAGGCGCTTGCGGTCGGCGGCCGAGGTGATTTTCCGCGAGATGCCGCCGCCGCGGCCGGTGTTGGGCATCAGCACCGAGTAACGGCCGGCCAGCGACAGGTAGGTGGTGAGCGCCGCGCCCTTGGTGCCGCGCTCCTCCTTGACGACCTGCACCAGGATGATCTGGCGGCGCTTGATCACCTCCTGGATCTTGTACTGGCGGCGGTAGGCGCGGGGGCGCTCGGGGATCTCGGCCAGGGCGTCGCCCGCACCGCCGACCTGGGCGACCCGCGGCTCGCCGTCCTCGTCGTCGGACTCGTCATCCTCGTCGGAATCGTCCGAATCCTCGTCGTCTTCCTCGGAATCGTCTTCGTCGTCGGAATCGTCGTCGTCCTCGTCGGATTCGTCCGAATCCTCGTCGACGTCGGGGGAAACGGCGCGGGCCTCCTCGGTGACGGGGGCGGAGGCGGCAACGGGCTCCGGCGCAGCCTCGTCGGCAGCGGGCTCCGCGGCCTCGACCGGCGGATTCGGCGCCTCGGAGATGGCGGAGGGCTCGACCTCAGGCTCGGCGGAGGCGGCCGCCTCGGCGCCCGGCTCCAGGGCCGATTCGGGCAGGGCCGCGGAGGCGTCGCCGCCCGGCACGGGCGTCTCTTCGGAAGCCACGGCCTCGCCGCCCTCCTCGACGATCGCGGCGCGCACGGCCTCGATCGCCTCGGGGCTGTCGGAATCGGCGGACGGGCCCTCGCCGGGAACAGCCGCGTCGGCGCTCACGGCCGTATCGGACGCATCCTCGGCGGAGACGGTCTCGTCGCCGCGCGCGCCGCGGGCCTCGGCCCGGCGCCCGCGCGTGCGGCGGCCCCGCGTGCGGCGCTCCTCGCGCTCGCGGTGCTCCTCCTCCTCGCGCGCCTCGGCCTCCAGCAGCGCGAGGCGGTCGGCCATCGGGATCTGGTAATAGTCCGGATGGATCTCGTTGAAGGCAAGGAAGCCGTGGCGGTTGCCGCCGTACTCGACGAAGGCCGCCTGGAGCGAGGGCTCCACCCGGGTCACCTTGGCGAGGTAGATGTTGCCCCGCAGCGGCCGGCGGTTGGCGGCCTCGAAGTCGAATTCCTCGACCCTAGAGCCGTGGACCGTGACGACCCGGGTCTCCTCCGGGTGCGTCGCATCGATGAGCATCTTGTTGTTGGCCATGACGAACTTTCGACATGGCGGCCGACGTCGTTTCCCTCGCGCTCGCGCCGCGTGGTCCCGGCGGCGCCGCCCTCGGCCTCAGGGCCGGTGGGGGAGTGGCGCGTGCCGGCCTCGTCGCCGAGGTCGCGGAAGCTGCGGGGAGGGGATTGCCGTCAACCGCCGTACGGCGCCGGGCATCGGCGCGCTGGGGGTTGAACAGGGCCGGCACGGCGGGAGACGCGGGGCAACGCGGAACCCGCGCGCCACGAGCACGAGCAACGGCAACCGATGCTGTGCGTCCTACCATCCTTGAACCGGCCTCGCGAACTGAGCGGACCGTCGAGCGGCCCTTTGAGATTTCGTGGGCGCGGCGTTCCCCGGATAAGCCCGAGTAGACCGCGAACGCCGTGACACCCGCCCGCATGCCGGGAGGCGCCGACTGAACGCTGAAGCAATTCGAGCGAGGCAGGCGCCGTCACGGGACCCGGGCGCCCCCGAGGGCCGCCGAAGCGCCGGCTCGGGAATGGGGTCGATACCATTACAGAGTGTCGCGGGATGAATGCAAGGGGCTCATGCGTTGACGCCGTCTTCGCGCGCGTCGGCCGAGGGCAACTCCGCGGCCTCGCGATGGTGGGACCGCGAAGCCGTACAGAACGGCCTCGGGCTTCACATCATGCCCGCCCCGACCACCAAGATAAGGCGCCCGGAACACAAGCCACACACACGATACGCCGAATACATCAGCGATGATTCACATCAGGACAAACGACATTCGTAGAACTATTTCAGACCTCACGTCGGAGCGACGGGGCGCATCCGGCCTTCAGGGCCGGCTGGAATAGGGAGGGATGTCGACAAGGGTTCCGATCAGACGCAGCAAGGCTTGTTGTTCGGGCTTTCCGGACGCCGTCGTCAGAAAGCTTCCCAATTCGATATGGCTGTGCCGACCGCCGGATGGCCCGTTCGGCTCGTGGATGACGAAGGCTCTCCCGTCGGCGGGCTCGCGCCCGAGATACCAAGCGTCGCCGCTCGGACTGCGATACAGCTCACGTCGCTCTGACATCGGAACCGCCTTCTGCTTGGCGCCACCATACCTTAGCGGCGGGTGGATCGCGAGGGACATGGGACGGGAACGGCCGAACGGGCCGGCCGGTCTCGGATTTTGGACGCGGCCCAGGCGTTCCCCGGCGACGAGGCCGGTGTCGCGCCGGCACAACAACGGCCCGGCAACCGACGCGCGCGGGGTGAGGAACGGTTAACCATCCCGGCCGTATCCCGTATCGGAGGCTTTCGGAACCTTGGCCGACCGATGCAGCCGCGCACCCGCACCTTTCGCTTCGGACTTCTTCGCTCCCTGGCCCTCGCCGGGGGGCTGCTGGCTCTCGCCGGAAGCCTGCTCCTTTCCGGCCCGGCGCCGGCGCAGGACGGGCCCGCCCGAAACGCGGCGGTCGCCATCGCGGCCGATCTCGCGAGCCAGGGCGGAACGACCAAGCTCGTGCTCACCCTGTCCAAGCCGGTCGAGGCCCGCGCCTTCGTGATGGAGCGGCCCGACCGCGCCGTGATCGACCTGCCGGAGGTGAACTTCCAGGTCGGCGCGGAGGCCGGGCGCAAGCGCGAGGGCGTCGTCGCCTCGTTCCGCTACGGGCTGTTCGCGCCCGGCCGCTCGCGCATCGTCGTCGATCTCGCCGGGCCCGCGGTGGTCGATGGGATCGAGACGGTGACGACGCGCGGCGGGGCGACCCTCGTCACCATCCCGTTCCGTCGGGTCGAGCGCGACGCCTTCCGCAAGGCTTCGGTGGCAGGCGATCCGAACCCGTCCGCCGCCAAGACGCCCGCCCCGCGGGAGGCCGCCGACACGCGGCCCCTCATCGTGATCGATGCGGGCCACGGCGGCATCGATCCCGGCGCCATCGCGGCGACCGGCGTCTACGAGAAGGACATCGTGTTCGGCTTCGCCCGTGCGCTGTCCGAGCGCCTGGAGGCGACCGGCCGCTACCGCATCGCCCTGACCCGCGACCGCGACGTGTTCGTGGCGCTGTCCGAGCGGGTGCGCATCGCCCGCGAGGCCAAGGCCGACCTGTTCGTCTCGATCCACGCCGATTCGATCTCGTCGGCCCCGCAGGTGAAGGGCGCCACGATCTATACTGGCTCGGAAAAGGCGACCGACGGCGAATCGGCGCGGCTGGCCGAGCGCGAGAACAAGGCCGACGCCGCGGGCGGCTCCGACGCGGGGGAGGGCGCCAGCGACGTCGCCGACATCCTGCAGGAGCTGACGCTGCGCGAGACCCGCGGCTTCTCGGCGGGCTTCGCCGGCAAGCTCATGGGCCAGCTCTCGCCGGTGATGGAGATGAGCGCGAAGCCCCACCGCGAGGCGGGCTTCCGCGTGCTGCGCTCGCCCGACGTGCCGTCCGTGCTGGTCGAACTCGGCTATCTGTCGAGCAAGAGCGACCTCGAGAAGCTGCTCTCGGAGGAATGGCGCACCAAGGTGACGGGCTCGATGGCCAAAGCCATCGATCTGTTCTTCGCCGGCCGGGCGACGCTGTCCCGCCCCGGCGCGAGCCCGCCGCGCAAGGCGGCCTCCATCGCCCCAGTTTCACCATAGAACCGGTGTCGATACGGGGCCTTCACGAGAGGCCCCCGTCCGCCAGACGCCGCGCGGATCGCGCGGGGCCTCGATACGAGCCCTGAGCCGGGGCTGGCCCCTTGTGCCGAGCCCGAGCCTCAAGCGCGCAGCGGACGAGCGACGGACGGACACCGGATGCGTTTCATCCTGCGATTCTTCGCTTTCCTGTTCTCGGCGGGCGCGGTGATGTTCTGCATCGCCGCCGCCGCGGGCGCGTTCTTCTACTGGAAGTACAGCCAGGACCTGCCCGACCACGCCGCGCTCGCCAACTACGAGCCGCCGGTGATGACCCGCGTCCACGCCGCGGACGGCTCGCTCTTGGCCGAATACGCCCACGAGCGGCGGCTCTACCTGCCGATCCAGGCGATGCCCAAGATCATCGTCGCCGCCTTCCTCTCGGCGGAAGACAAGAATTTCTACAAGCACGGCGGCATCGACCCCGAGGGCATCGTCCGCGCGATCCTGACCAACGCCCAGTCGGGCAAGAAGCAGGGCGCCTCGACCATCACCCAGCAGGTCGCCAAGAACTTCCTGCTCTCCAGCGAGCAGACCTACGACCGCAAGATCAAGGAAGCGCTCATCGCGCTGCGGATCGAATCGACGTACTCGAAAGACAAGATCCTCGAGCTGTACCTGAACGAAATCTTTTTGGGCACCATCGTGCCCGGCCGCAACCTGCACGGCGTGGCCGCGGCCGCGCTGGATTACTTCGGCAAATCGGTCCACGAGCTGACCATCAACGAGGCGGCCTATCTCGCCGCGCTCCCGAAGGGCCCCAACAACTACCACCCCTACCGCAAGACGCAGGCCGCGCTCTCGCGCCGCAACGAAATCATCGGCCTGATGGCCCAGAACGGCTACATCACCCAGGACGAGGCGGTGGAGGCCAAGAAGCAGACACTCGGCGTCAACCCGCGCGTCGCCTTCCCCAATGCCGCCAACGCCAACTACTTCACCGAGGAAGTGCGCCGCGAGATCTCCGAGCGCTACGGCGAGACCAAGCTCTACGAGGGCGGCCTGTCGGTGCGCGCCACCTTGGACCCGAAGATGCAGTCCTGGGCCCGCAAGGCGCTGGTGGACGGCCTCGTGCGCTACGACCAGGGCCGCGGCTGGCGCGGGGCCGAGCGGCAGGTCGATCTCGTCGGCCGCGACTGGGGTCTCGCCGTCTCCGAGATGCCGTCGCTCGGGGATATCGCCCCCTGGCGGCTCGCCGTGGTGCTGAGCACGTCCGGCGGCGTGGCACAGATCGGCCTCCAGCCGCGGCGCGAGGCCTCCGGTACCGTCTCAAAGGACCGCGAGACCGGCTCGATCACTGCGGAAGGCGTGAAGTGGACCGGCCGCGCCGTCGCTACCGCGCTGAAGGTCGGCGACGTGGTCTACGTCGAGCCGCTGGATACCGGCCGCGCCCTCTACCGCCTGCGGCAGAAGCCCGAGGTGTCCGGCGCCATCGTGGCGATGGACCCGTACACGGGCCGCGTCCACGCCATGGTCGGCGGCTTCTCCTACGACGAGTCCGAGTTCAACCGCGCGACCCAGGCGATGCGCCAGCCCGGCTCCTCGTTCAAGCCGCTCGTCTATTCGGCGGCGCTCGACAACGGCTACACCCCGTCCTCGGTGGTGCAGGATTCGCCGATCACCATCGAGGCCGGCCCCGGCCAGGAGGCGTGGTCGCCGTCGAACTACGACGGCAAGTCCGGCGGCCCGCACACGCTCCGCTACGGCATCGAGCACTCGAAGAACCTGATGACGGTGCGCCTCGCCAAGGACATCGGCATGCCGCTCATCGCCGAATACGCCCGCCGCTTCGGCGTCTACGACGATCTGCTGCCCGTGCTGCCGATGTCGCTGGGCGCGGGCGAGACCACGGTGATGCGCATGGTCACCGCCTACTCGATGCTGGCCAATGGCGGGCGGCGCATCCGCCCGACGCTGATCGACCGCATCCAGGACCGCACCGGCGAGACGATCTACCGCCACGACAACCGCAAGTGCATCGGCTGCGAGGCGGAGAAGTGGTCGGGTCAGGACGAGCCTAAGCTCGTGGACGAGTCCGAGCAGGTGCTCGACCCGCTGACCGCCTACCAGATGGTCTCAATCATGGAGGGCGTGGTCCAGCGCGGCACCGCCACCCTGCTCAAGCAGATCGGCAAGCCGCTCGCCGGCAAGACCGGCACCACCAACGACGCCAAGGACGCGTGGTTCGTCGGCTTCTCCCCCGATCTCGCGGTGGGCGTCTATCTCGGCTTCGACAAGCCACGTTCGCTCGGCGACCGGGCGACCGGCGGCGGGCTGGCTGCCCCGATCGTGCTCGACTTCCTGAAGGTCGCGCTCAAGGACAAGCCGCCGACGCCGTTCCGCGTGCCGCCGGGCATCAAGCTGATCCGCGTCAACGCGTCGTCCGGCACCCGCGCCGGCTCGGGCGAGGGCGGCGGCACCATCCTGGAGGCGTTCAAGCCCGGCACTGCCCCGCCCGACGCCTACGTCGCCGCGCCGTCCGGCCCACCCGCCACGGTCCCGCCGGACGCCGGCGCCGCCGCCCAGGCCGGCGGGGTGTACTGAACCGAGCGATTTTTTCGCGATGAAGGAGCCGCCCCGCCGGGGCGGCTTTTTTCGTTTCGGCGACCGTTCGCCGGCAGCGGAGCGGCATATCGTATTCAGGAAAACGTTTGTCGCATCGGCACGAATTTCCGAAGAACGACCTTTCCCATCGTCGCCGAAAAAGGCCCGATCCTTCCTTTGACGAAGCCACATCGCAGGACGATGATTTGGAAAGATCGAGACGTGATCGAGCAAAGCTCACGATCCCGCGCTCCGATGCTTCCGACAATCACCGAACCCGAGCGAAGTCGCCCATGTCCATCCGTACACCTTCCGAGCCGATCCGCTTCGCCTACTGGGTGCCGAACGTCTCGGGCGGCCTCGTCATCAGCAAGATCCCTCAACGCACCAGCTGGGACGCCGCCTACAACCGCAAGCTTGCGCAGATCGCCGAGGAAGCCGGCTTCGACTACGCCCTGACGCAGATTCGCTTCACCGCGGGCTACGGCGCCGAGTACCAGCACGAATCGGTCGCCTTCAGCCACGCGCTCGCCGCCGCGACCACCCGGCTCACCGTCATCGCCGCGATCCTGCCAGGGCCCTGGAACCCGACGCTGGCCGCCAAGCAGATCGCCACGATCTCCGAGCTAACCGAGGGACGCATCGCCATCAACCTCGTCTCGGGCTGGTTCTCCGGCGAGTTCCGCGCCATCGGCGAGCCCTGGCTCGACCACGACGAGCGCTACCGCCGCTCGGAGGAATTCCTCCGTTCCCTTCGCGGAATCTGGACCCAGGACAACTTCACCTTCCGCGGCGATTTCTACCGCTACAGCGACTACACCCTGAAGCCGAAGCCTGGCCGGTTGCCGGAAATCTTCCAGGGCGGCTCCTCGCGGGCGGCGCGCGACATGGCGGCCCGGGTCTCCGACTGGTACTTCACCAACGGCAACACGCCCGAGGGCATCAAGGCCCAGGTCGCCGACCTCCAGGCCAAGGCGCGCGAGAACGGCCACACGGTCAAGGTCGGCGTCAACGCCTTTGTCATCGCCCGCGAGACGGAAGCGGAGGCCCGCGCCGTCCTGCAAGAGATCGTCGACCACGCCGACCCGGACGCCGTGAAGGCCTTCGGCCACGAGGTGAAGAACGCCGGCAAGGCGAGCCCGGAAGGTGAGGGCAATTGGGCGAAATCCACCTTCGAGGACCTCGTCCAGTACAACGACGGCTTCAAGACCAACCTGATCGGCACGCCGGACCAGATCGCCGAGCGCATCGTCGCGCTGAAGGAAGTGGGCGTCGATCTCGCGCTGCTGGCGTTCCTGCACTTCCAGGAGGAGGTGAAATACTTCGGCGACGAGGTGATCCCGCGGGTGCGGGCGCTGGAGGCGGCGCGGGCCGAGCGCGCGGAAGCCGCCTGAGCCAACCCATCCCCCATCCATTCCCCCTCATCCTGAGGTGCCGGAGCGCAGCGGAGGCCTCGAAGGAGGGCTCTAGGGATCGCGCGCTTCGCTGGAGCCCTCCTTCGAGGCCCGCTGACGCGGGCACCTCAGGATGAGGAGATGGGTGGGACATCGCAGCCTCTGCCCAACGCCGGAGACCCCTCATGACCATCGCCGTCAGCCCCACCACCGCCGAAGCCGGCAGCCGGCCGCAGGGCGTGCCCGGCCCCGCCCGCCCGCAAGCCCCCGCCCACGTCATCCGCGACGACGCCGAGGCGATCCGGGTCGCGCACGAACTCGCCAAACAATTCCGCGAGGGCGCGTCCGAGCGCGACCGCACCAACGCCCGCCCGCTCGCCGAGCTCGACGCCTTCTCGCAAAGCGGCCTGTGGTCGATCAACGTGCCCAAGGCCCATGGCGGGCCGGAAGTCTCTTACCGGACGTTGGCGCAGGTCATCGCCATCCTCGCCGCGGCCGATCCGTCCATCGCCCAGATCGCCCAGAACCATCTCGGCATCGTCGCGGCGATCCGCACGGTGTCCGATGAGGCGCAGCAAGCCGAGCTGTTCGCCGAGGTGCTGGCCGGCACCCGCTTCGGCAACGCCTTCTCCGAGAAGGGCACGAAGCGCGCCGCCGAGTTCGAGACCCGCTTCACCGATCACGGCGACCATGTCATCGTGCGGGGGAAAAAATTCTATGCGTCGGGGGCGCTACTCGCCCATCTCGTGCCGATCGTCGCCCTCGATGAAGAGGGCCGCGCGTGGTACGCCATCGCGGATCGTGACGCGCCGGGGCTCACCGTGATCGACGACTGGTCGAGCTTCGGCCAGCGCGGCACCGCGAGCGGCACGGTGATCATCGACGACGTGCGCGTGGAGAAGCACCGCCTGGTTCCGGCCTGGCGCGGCTACGAGCATCCGAGCGCGGACGGCGCGATCTTCCAGATCATCCAGGCGGCGGTCGATGCCGGCATCGGCCGGGAGGCGCTCGACGAGACGATTGCCTTCGTGCGCGAGAAGGCCCGCCCCTGGATCGACAGCGGCCAGGAGCGCGCCTCCGACGACCCCTATACCATCCGCGCCGTGGGCGACCTGACGATCCGCCAGCACGCCGCCGAGGCGCTGCTGGACCGTGCCGGCCTCGCCATCGACGCGGCGGTGGCGAACCCGACCGCGGAGAGCGTCGCGGCGGCGCAGATCGCGACCGCAGAGGCCAAGGTGCTCACCACCGAAGTCGCGCTCACGGCCTCGAACACCCTGTTCGAGTTGTCGGGCACCCGCTCGACGCTGGCCGAGCACAACCTCGACCGACATTGGCGCAACGCCCGCACCCACACGCTGCACGATCCGGTGCGCTGGAAGGTGGCGATCGTCGGCAACCACGCCCTCAACGGCGTGAACCCGCCCTTCCACGCCTGGAGCTGAGTCGACGCGGCGGGCGGGTTGCCGAAGCGGGCCGCCCGCCCGATCCTGGGACCGCCCAACACGCGGAGCCGGGACGATGCGGCGGAGAGAACCTGGATACCGGGCAGGATGGCCAAGGCGAAGCCGGCCCTGCCCGACGAGGGGGAGAAGCAGAAGATCGTCGCGGCCTGTGACGCGTTCGTCCGCGACGTGTTCAAGCCCCGCTTCCTGCCCGAGATCCGACCGAGCGAATGGAATTACGTCATCGACATCCGCGGCGCCTGGGCCGGGGGCCGCTACCGCTTCATGCAGCGCTACCGCGTCGGGTCGGGCGAGAATGCGGGGGAAGAGTTCGACGCGCCCTTCGCCCGCCTCGTCCGGACGGGCCACGACCGGTTCGACATCGACTGGATGCGACATACGGGCCAATGGTGGCCGGTCTACGAGAGCCTGAGCTTAGAGCAGGCCTTGCACATCATCGAGACCGATGGCGTCCTGCACCCCCATGGCTGACGGGGATACCGTATCCCCACTGTCGATGGGGACACCGTATCCCCATTGTTGATGGGGATACCGGATGAGCGAGTTCCAACTCTACGCCTTCCTGGCGATCGACCGCCCCCTCTCGGGGGCCGACCGGAAGGCGCTCCGGGCGATTTCGAGCCGCGCCGAGATCACCGCGACCAGTTTCACGAATCACTACGAGTGGGGCGACCTCAAAGGCGATCCCGGCAACTTCATGGATCGCTGGTTCGACGTGCACGTCTACCTCACCAACTGGGGGACGCGGCGGCTGATGCTGCGGCTCCCGACGCGGCTGGTCGAGCGGACGACGATCGCGGGCATCGTCGCCGACGTGGAGGAGGCGAGGCTCAGGGATTCGGGCGACAACCTCGTCCTCGACATCACGGTGGATCCCGAGGAGCCGGACGACGAATGGCTCGACGACGGCTCCGGCCGCATCGAGGAGCTCAGCCCCCTGCGGGCCGACATCCTCGCGGGCGATCTGCGGGCGCTCTATCTCGTCTGGCTGCTGGGCGTGCAGGCCGGGACGCTTCCCGACGACGAGCCCGAGCCGCTGCCCGGCCTCGGTCCGCTGACCGGCCCGCTCGCCGCCTTCGCCGAGTTCTTCGGCCTCGATCCCGACCTCGTCGACGCCGCGGCCGAGGCCAAGCCGGCGCGGCCGGGTTCTTCGTCCGAGGCGGCGCGGGCGGCGGTGGAGCACCTCCCCGCGGCGGAAAAGACCGCCCTGCTGCTGCGGGTTCTCGACTGCGACCCGCATATCGGAGCCGAGCTGCGCCGCCTCGGACGGACGGAAGGCCGGGACCGGTCCACGGACGCGTTGCGGACGGTCGGCGCCCTGAGGGCGCGGGCTGCGGCACTGCGCGAAGCCCGCGCGCACGAAGCGGCCGAGCGGCGCGAGGCGGAGCGGCGGCGCAAGGCGGAGGAGGCCGAGACGGCACGCCGCGCCCGGCTCACCGCCGTGGCGCGGCAAGGCGAGAAGGCATGGCACGCGGTCGAGGAGGAGATCGAGCAGCGCAAACCCAAGAGCTACGACCGCGCCGCGGAACTGCTGGGCGACCTCAAGGCGATCGCGGACGAACGCGGCACCGCGACCGAGTTCGCCGCACGCCTCGCCGACATCCGCCAGCGGCACGCCGCCAAGGGCCGCTTCCTCGAACGCCTGACCGGGCTCGGGTGACGACTGCGCCATAGGGGCGCGGGGGGTCGCCGGATCGACCCGGCGGCTTGCCGCGTTCCGCCTGCAGATTTCGATCCATTCCAGACTGGGCCTGTGCCGCCCAGCGGATGAGCGGGACGGCAGGCATGACAGAACGCTCGACGCGAGACACGCGCTTCGATCCGACCCGCCGCGGGATCATGGAGGGCTGCGCCGTGCTCGCGACCCTCGGGGCGACGCTGCGCGGCAAGGCGGTCGCCGCCCCCGCAATGGGCGATCCGCAGCCGCAGACCATGCCGGTCTCGCTGACGATCAACGGCCAGCGCCACGACCTGACGCTCGACACCCGCACGACCCTGCTCGACGCGCTGCGCGAACACCTCGACCTCACCGGCTCGAAGAAGGGCTGCGACCACGGCCAGTGCGGCGCCTGCACCGTGCTGGTGAACGGGCGGCGGATCAATGCCTGCCTCTCGCTCGCCGCCATGCACGAGGGCGACGAGGTGACAACGATCGAGGGGCTGGCCCAAGGCGAGACCCTGCACCCGCTGCAAGCCGCCTTCCTGCACCACGACGGCTTCCAGTGCGGCTACTGCACGCCGGGCCAGATCTGCTCCGCCGCCGGCATGCTCTCGGAGATCGAGGCCGGCTGGCCGAGCCACGTCACCGACGACCTGACGCAGAAGGCCTCCCTCACCGACGCGGAAATCCGCGAGCGGATGAGCGGTAATATCTGCCGCTGCTCGGCCTATCCCAACATCGTTGCGGCGATCCGCGACGCCTCGACCAAGATCTGAGGGCGACGCACATGAAAGCCTTCGCCTACGAGCGCCCCGCCACCGTCCAGGAAGCGGCGCGCCTCGCATCCGAGCGCCCCAATGCCCGCTTCATCGCCGGGGGCACCAACCTGCTCGACCTGATGAAGCTCCAGATCGAGACGCCGGCCACCCTGATCGACGTGAACCGCCTGCCGCTCACCGATGTCGCCGACACGCCCGACGGCGGCCTGCGGATCGGCGCACTGGTGCGCAATTCCGACCTCGCGGCGCATCCGCGGGTGCGCCAGGACTACGCGGTGCTCGGCAAGGCCCTGCTCGCGGGCGCCTCGGGCCAGTTGCGCAACAAGGCCACCACCGCCGGCAACCTGTTGCAGCGCACCCGCTGCTACTACTTCTACGATACGTCAAAACCCTGCAACAAGCGCGAGCCCGGCTCGGGCTGCGCCGCCATCGGCGGGTTCAACCGCATCATGGCGGTGCTGGGCACGAGCGAGGCCTGCATCGCGACGAACCCGTCCGACATGAACGTCGCCATGCGGGTGCTCGACGCCACCGTCGAGACGATGGATGCGCAAGGCGGCTCGCGAAAAATCCCGATGGCCGAGTTTCACCGCCTGCCCGGCGACACGCCGCAGATCGAGACGAGCTTGAAGCTCGGCGAACTCATCACCGCGGTGACGCTGCCGAAGCCCGTCGAGGGCGTCCACCTCTACCGCAAGGTCCGCGACCGCGTGTCCTACGCCTTCGCCACGGTGTCGGTCGCGGCGATCATCGCCAAAGGGGAAGGTGGTAGGGTGAAGTCCGCCAAACTCGCCTTCGGCGGGCTCGCCCACAAGCCCTGGCGAGTCGAGGCGGCGGAGGCCGCGCTGGTCGAGACCGGCTCGGCGGATGCCGCGTCTAGCCAAGTGCTGGAGGGCGCCCGCGGCTACGGCTCCAACGACTTCAAGATCCCGCTCACCCGCCGGACGCTGCGCGCGACCGTCGCCGAAGCTCTTCGCGTCTAAGGGGCTGAACCATGGACATGAACCAGCCGATCGGCACGACGCCGCTGGACCGGGCCGACGGCCTCGTCGGTCGCCCGATCGACCGCATCGACGGCCGCCTCAAGGTGACCGGCCGCGCGCCCTATGCCTACGAAGTGCGCGATCTCAAGAATCCGGCCTACGGCTTCGTCGTCGAGGCGACGATCGCCAAGGGCACGATCCGGCGGCTCGACATCGACGCGGCCAAGCGCGCGCCGGGTGTGATCCTCGTGATGACCCACGAGACCGTGCCGGAGCAGGGGGAGAAGAAGGAGCAGGTGTTCCCGCAATTGCAGGGCACCGACATCCGCTTCAACGGCCAGCCGATCGCCTTCGTGGTGGCCGAGACCTTCGAGCAGGCCCGCGCGGCCGCCGCCCTGGTGAAGGCGGATTACGCGGTCGAAAAGCCCCAAGCGTCGCTGCGGGAGGCCAAGCCGACGGCGTTCGAGCCGAAGGCGATGCAGACGCCGCCGGACTCGAAACTCGGCGATTTCGACGGGGCTTTTGCCGCCGCGCCAGTGAAGCTCGACGTGGAATACACGACGCCCGTGCAGATCCACGCGCAGATGGAGCCGCACGCCACCCTCGCGAACTGGGAGACCGGGCCGGACGGCGAGCGGGTGACGCTCTACACCGCCAACCAGATGCTCAACCGCGGCCAAGTCTCGCTCGCGCAGGTGTTGAAGCTCAAGCCTGAGAACGTGCGGCTGATCTCGCATTACATCGGCGGCGGCTTCGGTTCGAAGCTGCAGCCGCAGCCCGAGGCGACGCTCGCCGCGCTCGCCTCCAAGAGCCTCAAGCGCCCGGTGAAGGTGGCGCTGACGCGCCAGCAGGAATTCCACGTCGCGACGCACCGCTCGGACACGATCCAGCGCATCCGGCTGGGCGCCGATCCGAGCGGGCGGCTGACGGCCATCGCCCACGAATCGTGGTCGGCGGCCACGCCCGGCGACGGGTTCTACGAGACCTCCGCCAACGTCACCCGCGCGCTCTACGCGGCGGAGAACCGGGTCACCCGGCATCGGCTGGCCAACCTCAACAAGCCCGTCGCCTCGGCGATGCGGGCGCCCGGCGAGGCCGTGGGGCAACTCGCCTTCGAGTGCGCCATGGACGAGCTGGCCGAGCAGTTGAAGCTCGATCCCGTCGAGCTGCGCATCCGCAACGAGCCGGAGCAGGACCCGGAGAAGAAGGTCCCGTTCTCGACCCGCCAACTCGTCGCCTGCATGCGCGAAGGCGCCCAGCGCTTCGGCTGGGACAAGCGCGGCGCCGTCGGCGCGAGCCGGGACGGGCAATGGCTCGTCGGCATGGGCATGGCGGCGGCCGCGCGTCTCAACCCTCTGATGCCGTCGCAGGCGAGCGTGCGGCTCAACCCCGACGGCACGCTGACGGTGCGGATGGCGATGACCGATATCGGCACCGGCACCTACACGATCCTGGCGCAGATCGCGGGCGAGATGATGGGCCTCCCGGTGGAGCGCATCCGCGTCGAGATCGGCGACACGGCCTATCCGAAGGCCGCGGGCTCCGGCGGCTCGTTCGGCGCCGGCTCGGCGGGTTCGGCGCTCTACGTGGCCTGCGACAACCTCCGTCAGGCGCTGCTGACGCAAGCAGGCATGAATCCGGAGGGCGCGACGTTCGCCGACGGGCGCGTCGTCTCGGGCGACCGCTCGCAGGCGCTGACGGACTTGGCCGGTGCGCAGGGCGTCGAGGCCAAGGGCGAGATCAAGCCCGGCGCGATGAAGGAAAAATTCTCGCAGCATTCCTTCGGCGCGCATTTCGCCGAGGTCGGGGTCGATGCCGACACCGGCGAAATCCGGCTGCGGCGGATGCTCGGGGTGTTCACCGGCGGGCGCATCCTCAACCAGAAGACCGCGCGTTCGCAGGCCCTCGGCGGCATGATCTTCGGCATCGGCGCGGCCTTGATGGAAGCCGCCGAGGTGGACACCCGGTACGGCCATTTCGTGAACCACGATCTGGCCGAGTACCACGTGCCGGCGCATGCCGACGTGCCGGCGATCGACGCGGTGTTCCTGCCCGAGCTCGACGACAAGGCGAACCCCTTGAAGAGCAAGGGGCTCGGCGAGGTCAGCATCTGCGGCGCGGGCGCGGCGCTGGCGAACGCAGTCTACAACGCCACCGGCGTGCGCATCCGCGAATACCCGCTGACCCTCGACAAGGTGCTCGACGGCTGGGACAGCCCAGCCCAGCGCCGCACCTAGTCAGGGTTTCGAAAGGACAAGTCCTTTCGCGGGTCCAGGGCAGAGCCCTGGAAAACCTACCGGATCGCGTTCGCGTCCGGAGCCACGACCGCAAACAGGTCGGCGAGCGCCGCAAGGCTCGCCGCCTGCAGCGCTGCGGCCGGGACGGTGCTCCCATCCGGCCCCGGCAAGGCGCGGGTGGCGGTGGCCGACGCCACGACGGTGGGGCGGAAGCCGAGGCTGAAGGCGCTGCGCGCGGTCGAGTTCACGCACATATGGGTCATGAAGCCCGCCACGATCACGTCCTCGACGCCGGCCGCCTTCAACTGCGCTTCGAGATCGGTGCCGACGAAGGCGCTCGGATAGGCCTTGGTGACGACGGCCTCGCCGTCCCGCGGGGCGACCTCGTCGCTGATCCGGCCAATCGGCGCGGTGACGTCGTAGGGCGAGCCCGGCCCGGCATCGTGGCGGACGTGGATCACCGGAATGCCGGCGGCGCGGGCCCGCTCCAAGAGCGTCGCCGCCTCGCGGATCGCCGGCTCGACACCTTCGAGCTGCATGACGCCTTCGCGATAGGTGTTCTGCAGATCGATCATCAGCAGGGCCGAACCTTTGAGCGCGGCGGGCTCCGGCGGCAGGCCGGACAGGCTGCGGAGCGTTTTGAGATCGGTCATGGCGCGTCTTTCTTGGGCGGGCGTTTCCGGCCGGATGTGAGCCGAGACCGGGCGCAAGCGCAACCGGCCGAAAGTCCCGTTCGGATGGATCACGTCGGCGCCGCGGCTTCCCCTCTCCCAGCACGCGGGTAGAGGGGAAGCCGCTCTGCATCAGCCTCCAGGCGATGCGGTCGAACTTGTTGGCCGGCGCCACCAGCTTGGGCGGCTTGCGCGTCAGCAGCGCCCGCATCCAGGCCTGCAGCCGCAGCTCGTCCCCGCCCACGCTCGCATCACCGGTCTTCTGCGCGGTCTTCGGCCCGGTCTTCGCCTTCGAACCCTGCACCCGCCAGACGACGGCGACCGCCCCACCACGAGCAGTCCGCGCAGCATGGGGTCGCCCCCCGGGTGATCATCCCCAGCCACGCCGCAACCGGCGCCACAGCACCGGCTGCTCGGCCGCGTTCACCGCGCGCAGCCGAAACGACTGCTTCGAAATGTCCACCCCGATGCGGATACACCGCTCCATGGACGATCCCGCTCGATGAAGTCTTCGACAACCTCATCATGGCACACCGATGCCGTCAGGGGCCGTCCACAATAACAGCGCGCGACGGTGCGAGGAGGGGCGAGTCGGTCGCGGGCGCTTCATCGAAGAACGCGCCCCCTCCTGTTGATGCGGCGTCATGGATCGCTTCGGCTCCGCCTCGCGATGACGGTGAGGGTTTTTATGACCCCGCGAAGAACTTCGTCAGCGCCGCCCCCGTCGCCTCCGGTGCCTCCTCGGCCATGAAGTGGCCGCTGTCGATCGAGACTTCCTCGGCCTTCGGCGCGAAGGTCCGGCGCCACGCGTCGAGCGCCGTCTCCGGCTTGTCCTTATCGAGGTAGTGCCGGCTCGCGAGCACCAAGACCGGCATCGGCAGGGTGCGCCCCTCCGCGAGGTCGGCCCGGTCGGCGGCGCGGTCGGGCCCGTCGGGGCCGCCCGCGCGGTAATCCTCGCACATCGCGTGGATGCGCTCGGGCACGTTCCAGGCCTGCCGGTAGAGGGTCAGGGCTCGGGCGTCGAAGGCCGAGAGGTCGTCCCGGTTGCTCCACCGGCGCAGCAACCCCTCGAAATAGCCGTCCGGGTCGCGGGCGATCTCGCGCTCCGGCTCCGGCGCGGGCCGCGCCTGCGACGGCCAATGCGCGTTCATGCCCGGCTGCGCCTCGATCCGCTCCCACTGGACATGGGTCGGCACGATGTCGAGCAGCGCGAGCCGCTCGACCCGGCCCGGCGTGTCGAGCGCCAGCCGGTAGGCGACCCGCGCGCCGCGGTCGTGCCCGGCCAGCCGAAAGCGGATATGGCCGATCCGCTCCATCGCCGCGACGATCTCCTCCGCGACCCGCCGTTTGGCGTAGGCCTCGCCGTGATCCGAATCGGGTGCGGCCGACCAGCCGTAGCCCTTGAGATCGAGGGCGATCACCCGGTGCGTCTGGGCCAAGCCGGGCGCCAGCCGGTGCCACATCGCATGGCTCTGGGGGAAGCCGTGCAGCAGCAGCAGCGGGGGGGCGTCCGCGCGACCGCCGACGCGGGCGAACCAGCGCCCGGCCGGGCCCTCGATCCAGAGCGGGTCGAAGCCCGGAAACAGGTCGTCGCCCTCCGCCATCGGCAGGATTCCTTGTCAAAGTCCCAAAAAGGTTCTGGACAACGGCGACGGCCCGCGATGGCTCCCGCCGGGGCCGGCCGGCCCGCTCGTCGGGATTCCATTGTCCGGTCAAGGCTTAAGCAAAATGCCCAAACGGCGGGCACGCCGAAAATTAACAATTGTCGGCAAGACTCGGCGCCTTGAGACCGCGGTGAGGCCGCGGGACGACAACGGGCCTCCCGCCATGAACCATACGCAGATCGAGGACTTCACCCATATCGCCTCCGACTGGATCTGGGAGACGGATGAAGCGGGCCGCTTCACCCGGCTCTCGCCGGAGGCCGAGACCTTTCTGGGCCGCCCGGTCGCGGAGCTGCTCGGCGTCGATCGCTCGGCCTTCGCCTGGGAGTTCGAGGCGGGGGGCCTGCATCTCTACCGCGCGGCGCTGGCCGCGCGGCGGGCGTTCCGCGATCTGACCTACATCTACAGCCATCCCGACGGCGCCCCACGCTGGTTCGAGATCAGCGGTCGCCCGTGCTTCTCCGCCGACGGCGCCTTCGCCGGCTATCGCGGCGTCGGCTGCGACGTGAGCGAGCAGCGTCGCACCCGCGACGCCCTGGTGGAGGCTCATGCCGAACTCACCGAGCAGAACCGGCGCTTCGACGCCGCCCTGGAGAACATGAGCCAGGGCCTGTGCCTGTTCGACGCTCGGCATCGCTTGCAGGTGTGGAACCGGCGCTACCTCGACATGTTCGGGCTGGAGCCCGACGCCCTGCAGGTCGGCATGAGCCAGCAGGCGATCATCGAGCAACTGGTTGCGCTGGGGCGCTATCGCGCCGGGATGACGGTCGATTCCGTCAGCGAGGGCACCCGCACCTCGCTCACCGCCGACGGCCCGAAGGCGCTGATGCGCGAACTCGCCGACGGGCGGGTGATCGCCGTGACCCACCGGGCGATGCCGGGCGGCGGCTGGGTCTCGACCTTCGAGGACGTGACCGAGCGGCGCCGCAACGAGGCCCGGATCGTCCACATGGCCCGCCACGACGGGCTGACCGACCTGCCCAACCGCACGGCGCTCCGCGAGATCGGCATCGAGCGGCTGGGCCAGGCGCGCGAGGCCGGCGCCGGGCTCGCCGTGCTCTGCCTCGACCTCGACCGGTTCAAGCCGGTCAACGACAGCTTCGGTCACGCCGTCGGCGACGGCCTGCTCAAGGCGGTGTCGGCGCGGCTGCGCGCGCAGGTGCGCGGGCGCGACGTGGTCGCCCGGCTCGGCGGCGACGAGTTCGCCGTGCTCTACGCCGTGGCCGACGCCGACGACGCGACGGCGGTGGCCGAGCGCCTGATCGGGGCCGTCAGCGCGCCCTACCGGCTCGACGGCGTCACCGCCGAGATCGGCATGAGCGTCGGCATCGCGCTGGCCCTCCCCGAAGCCGGCGGGACGGGCGACATCGAGCGCCTGCTGAAGGAGGCCGACATGGCCCTCTACGAGGCCAAGGCCGCGGGCCGCGGCACCTTCCGCCTGTTCGAGCCGAAGATGGACGAGACCGTGCGCGAGCGCATCGCCCTCGAACGCGAGCTGCGCGAGGCGCTGCAGGTCGGCCGGTTCGAGGTGCATTACCAGCCGCTGGTCGATCTCTCCGACGACCGCATCACCGGCATGGAGGCGCTGGTGCGCTGGCGCCATCCCGAGCGCGGCCTCGTCAGCCCGGCGGTGTTCATTCCGCTGGCCGAGGAGACCGGCCTGATCGTGCCGCTCGGCGAGTGGGTGCTGCGCCAGGCCTGCCGCGACGCCGCGGGCTGGCCCGGCGACACCAGCGTCGCCGTCAACGTCTCGCCGCTGCAACTGCGTCACAGGGGCTTTGCCCAGACCGTGGTCGCGGCGCTCGCCGCCACCGGCCTCGCCGCGGCCCGGCTGGAACTGGAGATCACCGAGAGCGTGCTGCTCGACGACACTGAGGCTAACCTGGAGACCCTGCACGGCCTGCGGGGCTTGGGCGTGCGCATCTCCATGGACGATTTCGGCACCGGCTACTCCTCGATCAGCTACCTGCGCCGCTTCCCCTTCGACAAGATCAAGATCGACCGCTCCTTCGTGCGCGACTGCGCGGCGAGCCCCGATGCGGGCGCGATCATCCGCGCCATCGTGGGGCTGGGGGCGAGCCTCGGCATCACCACTCTGGTCGAGGGCGTCGAGACCGAGCCGCAACTCGCCGCGGTCCGCGCCGAGGGCGCCCGCGAGGTCCAGGGCTTCCTATTCAGCCCACCCCGCCCGGCCGCCGAGGCCGCGGCCCTGCTCGCCGCGCAGGACGAGCAGGCCGCCACGATCGCGGCGTGAGCGGGCCGGGGCCGGCCTGGCGCGGCTTCAAGTCGAGCGCACCGGCTTCCGCCCCATCCCGTCATCGCGCGGCGAAGCCGAAGCGATCCAGCGCTCCGCATTCCCCGAAGAGGGCGAGCCGCTGAATGAAGCGGTCCCACGCGCGCCTCCCCTGGAGGCGTCGCGCTCCGGATCGCGTCGGTTTCGCCTCGCAATGACGGCGGAGGTGCCGGTGCCATCACCGGCCCTCGGGTGATTCGCCCGCAAGCCCCAATGTTAATCGGCGGAACATGACGGCCGCGGCTTTCGTTGGAATCCCCGTCCGACCGAGCCCGACGCCACCGTCGGGACGGGCCCGGACCGGGAGACGCGCCATGAGCAGCACCGCCGACAAGATCAAGGGCCTCGCCAACGAGGCTGCGGGCAACGTCAAGCAGGGCATCGGCAAGGCCACCGACAACGAGCGGCTCCAGGCCGACGGCAAGGCCCAGGAGGTCAAGGGCGAGGGCCAGCAGCTCAAGGGCGACGCCAAGCAGGCCGCGGGCGACGCTGCCGATAAGGTGAAGAGCAAGATTTAATTCGACGCCGGGCGGGGCCTTCGGGCCCGCCGCCCGGCGAACCGTTTCGCCCCGAACACGTTTTATGGTCCATCGACGGAACGAACCGGGCAGCTTGGCAATTCTCCAAGCCAGATACGGACCCCTCTAGGAGGACACCATGATCGGTTGGGCAGTTACCTTCCTCGTCGTCGCTCTGGTCGCCGCTCTGCTCGGCTTCGGCGGCATCGCCGGCACCGCGATGGAAGCGGCCAAGATCGTCTTCTTCGTCGCCATCGCGCTGTTCCTGATCTCGGCGGTGATGGGCGCCGTGCGCGGTCGCTCGCCGCGGCTGTGACGAACACGACGGACGTTCGGGCTTGAGCGCCCGGTAAGGAGAGGCGGCCTTCGGGCCGCCTTTTCCTTTTGCCCGGCCCCTCGCTCTGCTAAGGGGCCGAGATGACCGACAACAACGACCCCACCCAGGCCGCGCCCGCGGAAGATGCCGTCGCGCCCGCGCAAGCCGCCGCCAAGCCCGCGGAGGCCAAGCCCACGGAAGTCGCCGCCACGCCGGAAGGCGAGCGCATCGCCAAGGCCATCGCCCGCGCTGGCATCGCCTCGCGCCGTGATGCGGAGGCCCTGATCGAGGCCGGCCGCGTTACCCTGAACGGGCAGGTGCTGACCTCGCCCGCGATGAACGTGACGGATTCCGACCGCATCACCGTCGATGGCGAGCCGCTGCCGGCGCGCGAGCGCACCCGGCTCTGGATCCTGCACAAGCCCCGCGGCGTCGTCACCACCGCCCGCGATCCGGAGGGGCGCGCCACGGTGTTCGACGGCCTGCCCGACGACCTGCCCCGCGTCGTCGCCATCGGCCGGCTCGACATCAACACCGAAGGCCTGCTGCTGCTCACCAACGACGGCGGGCTCGCCAAGGTGATCGCCCATCCCGACACCGGCTGGCTGCGCCGCTACCGCGTGCGCGCCTTCGGCGACGTGAACCAGGCCGACCTCGACAAGCTGAAGAAGGGCGTGACCATCGAGGGGATGGAGTACGGCCCCGTCGAGGCGACGCTGGACCGGGCCCAGGGCGACAACGTCTGGCTGACGCTGGGCCTGCGCGAGGGCAAGAACCGCGAGGTCAAGCGCATCCTCGAACATCTCGGTCTGTCGGTGAACCGGCTGATCCGGCTCTCGTTCGGGCCGTTCCAGCTCGGCGACCTCGAAGTCGGGCTTGTCGAGGAAATCCGTACCAAGGTGCTCAAGGAGCAACTCGGCAAGTCGCTCGCCGAGGAAGCCGGCGTCGATTTCGAGAGCCCGGTGCGCGAGGCGATCGCCCCGTTCGGCAGCCCCAAGAAAGCCGCCAAGGGGCAGGGGCAGGCCGCCGCCCGCGCCCAGGACTCCGAGCGCCCCGCCCCGCGTCCGCGCAGCGCCGGCGCCCGTCCGCCGCGCGATCCAGCCCGGCCCGCCGCCTCGGGGCGGGGCGCGGGTGCCCCGGCCAAGCCCCAGCGCGCCGCCTCGCCCACCGTCTGGCGGGCGGACGACGAGGATCGGCCCCGTGCCGCGAAAGTGCCGCGCCGCGGCGGCGACCCTAAGGCCGCCCGCGCGGCGGCGGCCGAGCGCGGTCGCGAGCGCGTCGGCGCCATCACGGCGGTCGGCGAGCGTCGCGTCCTGGTCGAGCGGCTCCAGGCCACCCCCGAGGCCCCGGCCCCCGAGCCGCATCGCCGCGTCCGCTTCCGCAACGCCAACGAAGAGGGCGCCGAGCGGCAGGAGCGGCGGCCGCGCGAGGATCGTCCGGAGCGTGGCCAGGGCTACGGTCAGGCGCGGGGACAGGAGCAAGGCGACGCCCGCTCGGCCGGACCGCGCCGGGCGCCCGCGGGCGATGCCCGCCCCCGCCGCCGCGACGACGAGGGGGGCGCCGAGCGCCGCGGCCCGCCGCGCGAGCGCCCGAGCGAGGGACGTCCGTTCCGGGAGCGCAGCGAGGCTGCACCCCGCCGCGAGCGGTCGTTCGATGGGGCCTCACCCGAGCGCCGTGGTCCCCCGCGCGACCGGCCCCGGCCCGAGCGCTCGGGCGACGGCGAGCGCCCGACCCGCGCCCCGCGCGGCGAGGGGCGTCCGGACAGCCGATCCGAGGGTCGGCCCGAGCGCAGCGGTGGCGGCTTCAAGGGTGCCGGCCGTCCCGCGGGCGGCGGCGGCAAGCCCGGCTTCAAGGGCGGCGCGCGCCAGGGCGAGGCGCGCGACGGCGCCAAGGGTGGCGGGTTCAAGGGTGGCGGATTCAAGGCCGGCGGCGGCGGTGGCCGTCCGGGCGGTGGGTTCAAGGGGGGCGGGGCGCGGCCCGGCGGCTCGCGTCCCGGCGGCGCGGGCGGCGGCGGTCGTCCCGGCGGCAAGCCCGGTGGCTCGCGGGGTGGTGGGCGTCCGCCGCGCGGCGGCGCCTGATGTGCGGCGCGGCTGAGACGGCGTGAGGATCGTCGGCGGGCAGTGGCGCGGGCGCCGGCTCGCCGGGCCCAGGGGCGAGGGTATTCGCGGGGGCATCCGCCCGACCTCCGACCGCCTGCGCGAGGCCGTGTTCAACGTCCTGACCCACGCCTACGACGATGCGGTCGAGGGCGCGGCGGTGCTCGACCTGTTCGCGGGCACCGGGGCGCTCGCCTTCGAGGCCCTGTCGCGCGGTGCGGCCTCGGCCCTCCTCGTCGATGACGGCCGCGAGGCCGGCGGCCTGATCCGCGACAATCTCGCGGCGCTCGATGGCGGGGCCCGCGCCCGCCTGATCTGCCGCGACGCGACCCGCCTCGGCCCCAGTGCCGACCCGCCCGCGACCCTGGTCTTTTGCGACCCGCCCTACGGAAAGGGTCTCGCCCCCGCCGCGCTCACGGCCGCCGCCCGGGGCGGCTGGCTCGCCATGAGCGCCCTCGTCCTCGTCGAGGAGGTGGCGAGCGCCGGCCCGGTCCTGCCCGAAGGTTCCTTCCGTGAGTTGGAGCGGCGGGCCTACGGCGAGACCGCGGTGACGTTCGCGCGGTTCGAGGGATAGGCGCCGCGCCTCCAATCCTCGAAGGCACCCGCGACATCGGCCCCCCGGCCCGTGATGCCCTGCGGAGTGCCCCTTCCCGGCTCGCCGCCCTATCTCCGTCCGGCACGCCCGCGAAGGAGGCCCCATGTCGATCTCCCGCCGAACGCTTCTGCATGGGGCGGCGCTCGCCGCCGCCGGTGCTACGCTCAAGGGGCCGGGCGCCGCCCGCGCCGCCGAGGAGCCGCTGATCGTCCGGCCGATTCCGTCCACCGGCGAGCGGCTGCCGGCGATGGGGATCGGCACCTCGCGCCGCTACGAGGTCGCGGTGTTGTCTGAGGCCACAGCACCGTTGCGCGAGGCGGTGGAGCGCTTCGTCGCGCTCGGCGGCAAAGTCATCGACACCGCGCCGAGCTACGGCACCGCTGAGGACGTGCTCGGCCTGATCCTCGAAGGCTTACGCGACAAGATCTTTCTCGCCACCAAGGTCGCGGCGACGGGGCGTGCGGCGGCTGAAGCCGAGACCGAGCGCTCGTTCAAGCGCCTGCGCACCGACAGGATCGACCTGATCGCGGTCCACAACCTGATCGACACCGAGAGCAACCTCGCGATCCTGCGCGGGCTCAAGGAGAAAGACCGCATCCGGTACGTGGGCGTCACGGTCTGGCGCGACGACCAGTTTTTGGAACTGGAAACGGTCCTGAAGCGCGAGAAACTCGACTTCCTGCAGGTCAATTACGCGCTCGACAGCCGCAAGGCCGCCGAGCGGGTCCTGCCGCTGGCGCAAGAGCGGGGTGTGGCCGTGATGGTCAACGTGCCGTTCGGCCGCGACCGGCTGTTCACCGCCGTGAAGGGCAAGCCGGTGCCGGACTTCGCCAAGGAATTCGGCTGCGCGAGCTGGGCGCAGTTCTTTCTTAAATACGTGCTGGCCAACGAGGCCGTGACCTGCCCGATCCCCGGCATGGCCAAGGCGCAATACGTCGAGGACAACATGGGGGCCGCCCGCGGGCGCCTGCCGGACGCCGCCGAGCGGCGCAAGATGGAGGCCTTCATCGATGCGGTTTGATTCTTTTGTTCGCCGCGCGGTGCTCGCGCTCCTGGTGAGCACTCTCGCCTATCCGGCTCTGGCACAATCGGAAAATCCCAAAAAAATCGGGATCGTCGGGGCGGGCAACATCGGCAGCACGCTCGGGCGGTTGTGGCTCAAGGCGGGCTACGAGGTGTTCTTCTCTTCGCGCCATCCGGAGGAATTGAAGCCGCTGATCGAGGAGCTCGGCCCCAAGGCGCGGGCCGGGACGCCGGCGGAAGCGATCGCCTTCGGCAACGCCGTGCTGATCGCTGTGCCCTACAAGGCCTATCCGGAACTCGGGAAGGAGAACGCCGCCGCGCTGAAGGGCAAGGTGGTGATCGATGCCGGCAACGCCGTGAAGGCGCGCGACGGCGAGATCTACGACGAGGTGGAGAAGAACGGGATCGGCGCGGTCTCGGCCAAGTACCTGCCCGGCGCGCGGATCGTGCGGGCCTTCAACGCGGCCAACTACAAGCTCTTCCTCAAGAATGCCGGGCGCCCCGAGCCGCGCATGGCGGTGCCGATCGCGGGCGACGATCTGACGGCGCTGGAAACAGCCCGGACGCTGGTGACGGATGCGGGCTTCGATCCCGTCGTGGTCGGCGAGCTGGATGCGGCCAGAAAGTTCGCGATGGGCTCGCCCGGATTCGGCCATGAGCTGTCGGCGCCGGAGCTGAAGGCGAAGCTCGGGGTCGCGCCTTGAGCCTGTCCGCCCGGCTCGCGCGCCTCGTCGATGTGCGGCCGGGCGAGGGGCCGGCGCTCGCTTGGTCCTGGGCCTACATCTTCGCGCTGCTGGCGAGCTACTACGTGCTGCGCCCGATCCGCGACCAGATGGGCGTGGCGGGCGGGCTCGAGAACCTGCCCTGGCTGTTCCTGGCGACGCTTCTCGGGATGCTGGCGCTCAACCTGCCCTTCGCGTGGCTGGTCAAGCGCCTGCCGCGTGCCCGCTTCGTGCCGCTGACCTACCGCTTCTTCATCCTCAACATCCTGATCTTCGCCGGCCTGATCGCGCTCACCGAGGGCGAGGCGGCTCTGTGGGTGGGGCGGGCCTTCTTCGTCTGGCTGTCGATCTTCAACCTGTTCGTGGTGTCGATCTTCTGGGCCACGATCGTCGACGTGTTCACCACCGAACAGGGCAAAAGACTGTTCGGCTTCATCGCCGCCGGCGCCACGCTCGGCGCGATCTGCGGCTCGGCGGTGACGGCGACGCTCGCCCGCGACGTGCCGACCTGGGCGCTGCTGGTCGCGGCGGCCGTGCTGCTGGAGGCCGCGGTCTTCGCCATGCGGGGCTTGTCTGGCATCATCGGGCGGCTGCACGCGGTGCCGGAGGAGGCGCGGGCCGGCGAGACCATTGGCGGTGACGTGTGGGCCGGCGTCCGGCGGACGGTCGCCTCGCCCTACCTCCTCAACATCGCGCTGTTCCTGATGCTGTTCTCGATCACCGCGACGTTCCTGTATTTCGAGCAGGCGGCGGTGGCCAAGCGGAGCTTCGCCGACAAGGGCGCGCAGACCTCCTTCTTCGCCACCGTCGATCTCGCGGTGAACGCCCTGACGCTCGGGGTGCAGCTGTTCTTCACCGGCCGCATCGTGAAGCGGCTCGGCGTCGGCGTTACCCTGGCGCTGCTGCCCTTCGCGAGCATCGTCGGGTTCGCGGCGCTCGCGCTCTCGCCGACGGTGGGCGTGGTCGTCGTGATCTACGTGCTGCGCCGGGCCGGCAACTTCGCCATCGCCCGGCCGATCCGCGAGGTGCTGTTCACCGTGGTCCCGCGGGAGGACCGCTACAAGGCCAAGAGCTTCATCGACACCGTGGTCTACCGGCTCGGCGATCAGGTCGGCGCGTGGTCCTATGCCGGCCTCTCGGCGCTCGGCTACGGCGGCCATGCGGCGGCAATCGTCGCCGTGCCGCTCTCGGCGGCGTGGCTCGCCAACGCGCTCTGGCTCGGCCGGGCGCAGGTCGCGCGGCAGGAGGAGGCCCTCCCCCCGGCGGACCGGGGAGAGGGCTTGAGCCGAACTTAGTTCGTCGCGGTCTGGCCCTGGGTGCCCGAATCGTTCGGGCAGCGCGGATGGCCGCCGGTGGTCGGGGTGGCGCCCGAGGTCAGGGTGATGGTGTCGGTCTGGGACGGGGGCACGAGGTTCAGGATGGTGCGGATGCGCCACGCCACCGAGTGGTCGGCGCAGGCCGTGTCGCCCGACACGCCGAGGCCGCCGATCATCCGCCGCCCGACATAGACCGAGAGGCCGCCGCCGAAGGTGATCGTGCCGCCGAGGCGCTTGCCGATCATCGGGTCCTGCGCCGTGCCGAAGGTCGAGATGTCGCCCTCGTAGATGTCGCTGGAGTTCATCACGTTGCCGGCGTCGAGGCCGAACAGCGGGTTGCCGCCGCTCGGGCTCGGCTGGACGAAGCCGTAGAGCTGCGCGGTCGAGAGCGGGCCCTTCGGCGCGTCGAGGCTGAGGCCGTTGGCCGTGAAGGCCTTGGCGGCGGCGATCTGGCGGCTCAGGAGCCACTGCGAGTAGACGTTCGCGCCGGAATACGCCACGGCGCAGACCCGGCCCGAGCGGCCGACGAGCACGGCCCAGTAATCGTTGTTGAGCCCCGTGGAATCGGCGGCCGCCGCCTGGGTCACCGCCGCCTTGAGCTGATCGTAGGTCGCCGGGCAGACCGGGGGACCTTCGGACGCCGCAAGGGCTGCGCCCGACGTCAGCATTCCGGACAGGAGCGTGCCTCCCAGGACGGCCGCGGCCCTGAGCATGTGCTTCGAATACGACATTTCCCAACCCTCTGTTGGGCTCCGAGGAGCCGGCCCCGCGAATCGAATCAGGCGGAGTATGTATTGGCTACCATGGCGAGGTGGTTTCGCAAATAATACATCTCAAGAAAGGATTAAAAATTCGAGTTCGCATCGGATTTATGACCGGCCTTGCGCTGACTAGTTCTTGGTATTATTGATGTTGCGACAGGACATGCGTCGTCTTCGTCCGGACCCCATCAGGGGCCGGCTGGGGTCGCTCAACGTGTCGCCGTGCCCTTGCCTCTTATCCCGACCACTCCACCACGAAGTACGGCGCGAGCTTGGACGGCGCGCGGGTGATCACCGCCTCGGCCCGGCGCAAAGCGCCTGCACCGCGGCGCGCCTCCAGGCGGATGCGGTGGGCGGCCCCGCCCTTGGTCGCGACGAAATCCCCCTGCGCCTTCAGGAGCGGCAGGATGCGGTCCGGCCCGTCGGGGCGGCGGCGCAGGGCGAGGATCTGTTGGGCGAGCGGTGCCTGCATGCCGGGCAGCGCCAGCAGGACGGGAAGCGGCGCGCTCGTCACATCGACCTTGCCGCCGGGATTGTTGACGGTGACGAGCCCGGCCAGGGCCTCGGCCTCGGCGGCGGTGAGGCCGGGGAGCCAGCGCAATTCACCGATACTGCGGAACCCTTCGCGGCGATGCGGGCGGGCGTTGCCGTCGGGCTGGCGGAGCGCGGCGCCGAGGTTGGCCTGCCCGTCCTTCGGTTCGTAGCGGTCGCGCCATGCCACGACCCGCGCGGCAAAAACCTCCGGTTGGAGGCTGCGGCCGCCGACGGCGCGATAGGCGGCGGCGAGGAGCGCCGGGGCGGCGCCGTTGAGGTCGATCCGCCCGGCCTCGTCGGTGACCGAGAGGGTGACCGTGCCGGCGTCCAACCGGATTTCCTGGCCGTCGATCAGGACCGGGGGCAGTTTCAACCCGTAGAGTTCGTAGGCCGCGAGATCGAGCCCGGCCCGCACCAGCCCGTCCAGCGCGAGGTCGTCGGACTTCGCCTGCACCCCCTCGAACGCGGCCCGCACCAGCACGGTTGTGCCGCCGAGCAGGCTCGCCAGCAGGGCCATGACGCCGAGCACCGCCACGAGGATGAAGCCGTCGCGCGTGCCTCCGGTTCTCCTCATGGCCCATTGCGCCTCTGCGAGGCGGCGCGGTCCTGAGTCACCGCGTTGAGGATGGCGCCGAGCGCCGCGTCGTCGTCGGCCCCGCCCTCCTCGGTGCGGCTGCAGTAATGCGTGCGCGCCCGCACGCAGCCGGGCTCACCCTCGGCCCGCACCGGCACCCGCAGGGCGGAGGCGACGTCGCCGCCGGCGGGATCGGCCAGCCCCACCCGCACCGCGACCGGCGGCGGGCCGACCGGGGGCCAGGCATCGACGATCAGCTCCGGCGTGGTGTCGGTGCGCGGCGCCACGTAGGCGAAGCGGATGCGGGCCGGGCCCTCGTACAGCACCCGCTCCGGGCCGAAGGCCAGCGCGTCCGCGCCGGTGAGGCCTGGGACGAGCGGCGCCTCGGCGCGGATCAGGCGTCCGCCCGCCCCGTTGCGATCGCTGCGCAGCAGCACCGCCACGGTCTCGCCGAGCGCGCTGCCGTCGGCGGCGGGCCGGTCGAGGGCGAAGAGCATCCGCCAGGGCTCGCCCGCGAAGACGAAGCGCTCCCGCTCCGGCCCGTCCCAGCGGGCCCGCGCCATCCGGCCGATGTCGCGCGACAGCGCCGACAGCCCCTGCTCGGCCCGCTCCAGCCGGGTAGTGCGCTCGGCCACCGCATCGGCTTGGTGCAGCATCAGCCGGGTGAGCGAGCCGAGGGCCAGAAGGATCGCCGCACTGATCGCCAGCACCGCCAGCGCCTCGACCATGAGGAAGCCGCCGCGCCGGTCGCGCCGGATGCGGGCGGCCGTCACGAGCGGCCCTCGTCGAGATCGACCGCCGCGGTCAGGCCGTCGATCCGCACGGCAAGCAGGCTGCCGAGGCCGGGACGCGCCAAGAAGATCTCGCCGCCGGTGGCGGTGCCGTCGGGGAAGAAGCGCACGCCGCCGGCCAACCCCTCCGACAAGCGGACGGAAATCCGCGGCGGCAGCGCCACGGCGCGCTCCGAGGCGCCGGAGCGTAAGGTTCGCTCGACGAGATCGACCCGGGCGGTCACCGGAGCCCCGCCGGCGCGCGCCGCGTCCCGGTCGGCCCGCAGCAGCGCCATCACCTCGTAGGCCTTGATCCGCAGCGAGGTGCCGCTGTCGCGCGGCGAGCGGGGCAGCGCCAGCGTCGCCACGAGCCCGATCAGCGCCAGCGCCAGCACCATCTCCAACAGGGTGAAGCCGGCCTGTGCGCGGGGCGAGCGATGGGAGGCGGCGCGCATTGCGGTTCCCGCCTCAGGGCTCGGCCGCGGCGGAGCGCGGCGGGGCGAAGCGGCGCAGATCGACCGGCCAGCCGCCCTCTCCGGTCTCCGCCACCGGGCGTTCGATGTCTTCCGGCGTGCCGAGGACGAGGGTGCGGCTGCGCCCGATGCCCTTGGGCGCGCGGATCACCGCGTCGGCCTCCGGGCGCCCGGCTCCGCCCCCGCGCAGGGGCCGGGCGGAAAAGTCCATGCCGACCTCGGAGCCCGACAGGCCGGCCCGCGGCAGCGTCTGCGCGGGGCAAGGAGAAACAAGCGCGACCGAGCCCAGACCCAGCAGGACGATCAGTGCCGGGCGTGAGAGAGCCATCGAGGCGAATCCGATGAGCGAAGCTTGACCGCTATAGGCCGACCCGGCCGCACCGTCCATGCACGGCGAAGTTTTCGGCACGAAATCGGCCGGCGTGGGATTTCGGCAACGTTTTGGGGAATCAATAAAAATACCCCGAATGGGGTATGCGGACGGTGACAGGCCGGACGCTCTACAGTCTTGGGATGCGTCTCGGAGCTTGGCAGCCTACACCGGAAGGCTTAACCCCGCTGCGGCATCGCGGCGCGCTGCTATTCCGTTCCGTATCCGGACATAGAACGGAAACATCGCCGGGCTCTGTGTGCCGCCCGGCTTCGCCCGCTCGCAAGGATCGGCCCAAGGTTCGGCATGGGTCTCGTTCAGTACGCGCTCAAGTTCCGCATCACGACCTACGTGCTCGCCGTGCTGATGATGCTCGGCGGCGTGGGCGCGGTCGTCGTCACGCCGAAGGATGTGCTGCCCACCGTCGACATCCCCGTCGTCGTCGTGGTCTGGACCTATACGGGCCTGTCCGCGCCCGAGATGGAAAAGCGGATCACGACCTATTCCGAGTTCGGAATCTCCAACAACGTCAACAACATCGCCCGGATGGAATCGACCAGCCTCCAAGGCACGTCGATCATGAAGATCTACTTCGACCCCTCGGTCAGCATCGATCTCGCCATCGCCCAGATCGTCTCGTCCACGAACTCGATCCGCGCCTTGATGCCGCCCGGAGTGCAGCCGCCGGTGATCGTGCGCTTCTCCGCCTCCTCGGTGCCGGTGATCCAGCTCGCGCTGACCTCGACCAAGGACAGCCTCAACAAGGTCTACGACTACGCGCAGTACCGCATCCGCCAGCGCCTCACGCAGGTGCCGGGCTCGACGCTGCCTTCCCCGTTCGGCGGCGCGCCGCGCCAGATCATGGTCGATCTCGACCTGCATGCGCTCCGCGCGCTCGGCCTGACGCCGCTCGACGTGACCAACGCCGTCACCCAGCAGAACCTAACGATCCCCTCGGGGCTGACCAAGATCGGCGAGCAGCAATACCCGGTGCAGATGAACGCGACGCCCGACGCGATCGCGAGCCTCAACGAGATGCCGATCCGGGTCGTCGGCGGCCAGCCGGTGCTGGTGCGCGACGTGGCCTATGTCCGCGACGGCGGCCCGCCGCAGGTCAACATCGTGCGCGCCGACGGGCAGGCCTCGGTGCTGATGCGCGTGCTCAAGAACGGCACCGCCTCGACGCTCGACGTCGTCAACAACCTCAAGGCGGCGCTCCCCGACATCCGCGCGGCGGCCCCCGAGGGGATGGAGATCAAGCCGCTGTTCGACCAGTCGGTCTTCGTCTCGGCGGCGATCGAGGGCGTGCTGCACGAAGCCGCCATCGCCGCGGCGCTCACCGGCCTGACGATCCTGCTGTTCCTCGGCTCGTGGCGCTCGACGCTGATCGTGCTGGTCTCGATCCCCTTGTGCATCATGACCTCGCTGGCGATCCTGGCGGCGCTGGGCCAGACCATCAACGTGATGACGCTCGGCGGGCTGGCGCTCGCGGTCGGCATCCTCGTCGACGACGCGACGGTCGCGATCGAGAACACCTACCGGCTGTTCGAGGAGGGGCGCCCGTTCCGCAACGCCGTGGTCGAGGGCGCGGCCGGCATCGCCAAGCCGGCGTTGATCTCGACGCTGTCGATCTGCGCCGCCTTCGTCTCGGTCTTCGCGCTCACCGACACGCCGAAGTACCTGTTCACGCCCCAGGCGCTGGCGGTCGTGTTCGCGATGCTGACCTCCTACCTGCTGTCGCGCACGCTGGTCCCGGTGATGATCGACGTGCTGGTGGCGCGCGAATACCTCCAGCATCACGGGCGCGACGACGAGGCGCCGCGCCGGGGCCGCATCGTGCGCGCCGCGACGTGGCTGACGCGGCCGGTGTTCTGGCTCGCGGGCGGCTTCCGCCGCCGGTTCGAGGCGTGGTTCGCGGGCTTCCACCGCGGCTATGTCGGGCTCCTGCACGTGGTCCTGCGCCGCCGGTTGGCGACGCTGACGCTGGTCGGCCTGCTGTTGGCCGGCACCGGCGTGCTGTTCGTCCACACCGGCCAGGACTACTTCCCGCAAGTCGAATCGAGTCAGATGACGCTCCACCTGCGCACGCGCCCCGGCATGCGCATCGAGACCGCCGAGCAGGTCTTCGCCGAGGTCCAGAAGGTCGTGCGCGAGGTGATCCCCGAAGGTGAAATCGGGCAGATCCTCGACAATATCGGCCTGCCGTCGAACAACTACAACTTCGCCTTCTCCGACGGTTCGTTCGTCTCCTACAACGACGGGCAGATGCTGATCGACCTGAAGGAGGGCCACGGCCCCGTGGCGGAGTACACGCGCCGCCTGCGCGAAGTGCTGCACGAGCGCTTCCCCGACCTGACGGTCTACTTCCAGCCCTCGGACATCATCACCCAGATCCTCAATTTCGGGGTGATCGCGCAGATCGACGTGCAGGTCTCCGGCCGCAACACCGAGAAGGACTTGGCCGCCGCCCGCCGGATCGAGGCCCGGCTGAAGGCGATGCCCGGCCTCGTCGACGTCCATCTCCACCAGATCGTCGACGTGCCGCAATTCTACATCGACGTGGACCGGCGCCTGGCCTCCGAACTCGGGCTGACGCAGCAGCAGGTGGCCCAGAACCTCAACGTCTCGCTGTCGGGCTCTTTCCAGGTGACGCCGAACTTCTGGACCGACCCGAGGACCGGCATCCCGTATCAGCTCTGGGTGCAGACGCCCGAATACCGCAACGACTCGCTCACCGACCTGCAGAACACCCCGCTCTTCGCCCGCGCCTCGGCGACCGGCGGATTCGGGCCGGGCGCGCTGACGCTGCTGTCGAGTGTCGCCACCATCACCCGCCAGCCGACCCAGACGGTGATCAACCACGTCAACACCCAGCCGACCTTCAACGTCTACGCCGCGGTGCAGGACCGTGACCTCGGCTCGGTCGCCCGCGAGATCGACAGGATCGTCGCCGAGGAGCAGAAGGCGCTGCCGGCGCCGGACAAGATCACCGTGCGCGGCCAGATCGAGAACATGCGCTCGGCCTTCTTCCGCCTCGGCATCGGGCTCGGCATCGCGCTCGTCGCCGTCTACCTCCTGATGGCGGTGAACTATCAGAGCTGGGGCGATCCTCTGGTGGTGCTGGCCGCGCTGCCCATCGCCTTCTGCGGCATCGTCGCGGCCCTGTTCATCACCAACACCGCCTTCTCGATCCCCTCGCTGTTCGGCGCGATCATGTCGGTCGGCATCGCGTCGGCGAACTCGATCCTGCTCGTCACCTTCGCCAAGGAACACCGCGAGGCCACCGGCTGTTCGGCGTTCGAGGCGGCGATTGCCGCGGGCGAGACGCGCCTGCGCCCGGTGCTGATGACGGCGGGCGCGATGTTCCTGGGGCTCATCCCGATGGCGCTCGGCACCGGCGAGGGCGGCGAGCAGAACGCGGCGCTCGCGCGGGCCGTCATGGGCGGCATCGCGCTCGGCACGCCCTCGACGCTGCTGTTCGTGCCGCTCCTCTACACCTTGCTGCGCCGCGGCGAGGTCAAGCCGCTTCAGGATTATGTATGATGCGCTCAAGGGTTGAACGCATCGACTGCCCGCGCATCCTCTCGCCCCGCACGCGGGGAGAGGAGGAATCCCGGCTGAGGACCGACGATTCATTCGGAAGCGGCATGATGCGGGCGTCCCACGGCAGACACGACGACAGGATCGTCCGGTGAGCGCGACCGAAGACAAACACTCCGGCGAGATCCCGCCGCCCCCGCGCAAGCGCGGCTTCCTGCTGGCCGCGTTCGTCGCCGCGGGGCTGATCGCCTGGGGCGCGCACGGCCATGCCGAGCGCGCGGCCCGCGCCGAGGAGACGCAGCGGCGCCAGAAGGCGTTCGTCCCGAAACTCCGCACGGTGGAGGCCAAGCGCCTCGAAGGCCCCGTCTCGCTCACCCTGCCGGGCCAGACCGAACCCTTCGCCACCGCCCGCATCTTCGCCCGCGCCACCGGCTACATCGCCGAGCGCCGGGTCGATCTCGGCTCCCGCGTGAAGAAGGGCGACGTGCTCCTGCGCATCGCCGCCCCCGATCTCGACCAGCAGCTCGCACAAGCCGAGGCGCAGCTCGGCCAGCTCCAGGCGCAGTTGCTACGCGCCAAGGCGATGGTCGATCAGGCCAAGGCCAACGTGAACCTCGCCCAGGCGACGAACTCGCGCACCTCCACGCTCGCCGGGCAGGGCTGGGCCTCCAAGCAGAACGCCGACAACACCCAGGCCGGGGTGCTGTCGCAGGCCGCCAACCTCGCCTCGGCCGAGGCCGACGTGAAGGTGGCCGAGGCCAACATCAAGGCCCAGGAGGCGACCGTCGGGCGCCTCAAGGCGCTGACCGGCTTCGAGACCGTCACCGCACCGTTCGACGGGGTGGTGACGGCCCGCAGCGTCGATGTCGGCGACCTCGTCCAGGCCGATGCGGGCGCCGGCACGCCGCTCCTGTCGATGGACCGGGACGACGTGCTGCGCATCTCCGTCAACGTGCCGCAGAACGCCGCCATCGGCGTGGCCCCCGGCGTGCTCGCCGAGATCAAGGTGCCGCAGATGCCGGGCCGCACCTTCACCGGCAAGGTCGAGCGCTCCTCGGTGGCGCTGCTCGCCTCCTCGCGCACGCTCACGGCCCAGGTCGACGTGCCGAACCCCGACCGGGTGCTGCGCCCCGGCCTTTACGTCTACCTGACGCTGGCGATCCCCCGTACCGGCGTCCCGACGGTGGCGGTGCCGGCCGAAGCGCTGGTGTTCAACCAGGGCGGCACCCGCGTCGCGCTCGCCCGCGAGGACGACACCGCGACCTGGGCGAATGTTCATATCGCCCGCGACAAGGGCAGCACCGTCGAGATCGACCAGGGGCTTTCGGGCGGCGAGCGCCTGATCCTCAGCCCCCCCGCCGACCTCAAGGAAGGCGGCCGCATCGCGCCCCAACCCGAGAAGCCGACGCATTCGGCGCAGCGGTGATCCGCGCATCCTCTCGCCCCGCCGTGCGGGGAGAGGGCTTCGGCGACCTCGTCGTCGCCGAAGCGGGGCGGCAGCCGACGGTGAGGGGACTTGCCCGGAGGAGGCACATCCTGAATCGCCCCCTCAGCGCCGCTTCGCTTCCTGTAGGGACGACAAGGTCCCTACAGGTCTTTACCGGATGCCGGCCCTGCCCGCGGCGGGACCGCAGCCGGCGACCACCTGAGGGCGGCCCGATCCGGGGGCAGACCGCCTGACGCGCCGGCAAGAGGGCGATGAGGAACCGGGATCGTTCGATCCGGGACAGGGGATCAACCGTGCAATCCAGTGGCCGATCTCAGGTCGTCGCTCTGTGTGGGTCCCCCGTCGCGGCCCCCATCTCGGCCAACAGCCCGAGGCTGCGCTCACAGGCCGGACAGATGGAGGCAAGAGAACGCAGCCCCGAAAAACTCATCCGACCATCTTGCGAGAAGGGGGGCGTCCACACATGGATTGCTTCGGCTCCGCCTCGCAATGACGGCGCGGGTCTCGCCCGAGGTGATCGCGGGCCGGATGGGGCCGCTTCCGCTCCTCTCAAAACCGCTCCACCCACGGCCGCACCGCGACCTCGTCGCTCCACGCGCTGCGGTCCTGGCGCAGCAGGGCGAGGTAGGTCCGTGCGATCGCCTCCGGATCGAGGGTGGCGTCGGGGTGGTCCTCGGAATCGGGGTGGGCGGCGGAGCGGATCGCGCCGTCGACGATGACATGCGCCACATGGATGCCCTGCGGCTGCAACTCGCGCGACAGGCTTTGCGCAAGGCCGCGGAGCGCAAACTTGCCCATGGCGAAGGGGGCAGAGCCCGAAAAACCCTTCACGCTGGCGGAGGCGCCGGTGAACAGGATCGCACCGTGGCGGTGCGGAAGCATCCGCCGGGCCGCGGCCTGGGCGACGAAAAAGCCGCCGGTGGCCGTCACCGCGATCGCGCGGGCGACCGCTACGGGATCGAGGTCGGCGATGCCGCCGCGCAACCGGGCGCTGGCGTTGTAGACCACCACGTCGGGCGCGCCGCCGAGCGCAGGCTCCAGCCGGGCGAAGAGGGCCTCGACCGCGCTCGGATCGGCGGCGTCGCAGGCATGCAGCGCGGCCCCGGTCTCGGCGGCGAGGTCTTGGAGCTTTTCGACGTTGCGGGCGGCGAGGCCGACGGAAAGCCCCTCGGCGGCGAAGAGTCGGGCCAGGGACGCGCTGAGGCCGGAGCCGGCGCCGACGATCAGGGCGCGCCGATAGGTCGGGATCATGGGGGCCTCCTCGCTCTCCGGTCGAAGACGGCGAGCCGGGGCGGCTTGTTCCTTGGGTGATGACAACCGACGATGATCCATCGTCGGTTGCCCCCGCGACTGCGGGGCGGCGGTCGTCCGCCGGGCGCCTGGAACAGGACCATCGGTCCTGTTCCAGGCAACTTGGTCTTACGTGCTGCGCTCCTGTACCAGCGCGACGATGTCGTCCCAGCGCGAGAGGAAGGCGGCGACGCAGGCCGGGTCGAAGTGGCGGCCGGATTCCGCCTCGATATGCGCGCGCGCCTTCTCCAGCGGCCAGGCCGGCTTGTAGGTCCGGGCCGAGATCAGCGCGTCGAACACGTCGGCGACCGCCACGATCCGGCCGGAACGCGGAATCTCCTCGCCCTTGAGGCCGCGGGGATAGCCGGTGCCGTCCCAGCGCTCGTGATGGGTCAGCGCCACCTCGGCGGCGATCTGGAGCAGGCGCGAGGGGCTGTCGTGCAGCATGCGGTAGCCGCGGAGCGCATGCTGGCGCATCTCGACCCACTCCTCGTCCGTGAGCGGGCCGGCCTTGCGCAGGATGTGGTCGGGCACGCCGATCTTGCCGATGTCGTGCATGGTGGAGGCGAGCGCCACGTCGTCGGCCTCCGCCTGGCTGAGGCCGAGGCCCTCGGCCACGGCGATCACGCAGCCGGCCACGCGGGTGAGGTGGTCGCCGGCCTGATCGTCGCGGAACTCGGCGGCCAGCATCAGGCGGCGGATGATCTCGCGCTCGCGGGCGGCGGCGTCGGCGAGCGCCTGGGCGGCGTCGCGGCGCATGGCAAGCGCCCGGCGGGCGCTGTCGGCGCGCGCGCTGGCGAGTTCGATCAGCACGCCGACCCGGTCCTGAAGCTCCAGCGCGTCGAAGGGCTTGGCCAGCACGTCGCTGGCCCCGACCTCGCGGGCGAGCCGCCGCAGCGCCCGCGGCTCGCCCTCGGCCACGAGCAGCACGGGGGTGCGGGACAGTTCCTCGCGCTCGCGCAACGCCCGGATCAGCGCCGGGGCGTCGAAGCGCTCGGGTTCGGCCTCGACCACGATCACGTCAGGCGCCTGCGCGGCGAGATCCTCGATCACCCGGACGCCGACGGCGACGATGCCGGTCGCGCAAGGTAGGCCGTGCAGCGCCAGGATCAGCGGGGCGGGGGTGCGCGCCGCCACGACCGCGACGCGGGCAGTCTCCTCGGTCGGCTCGGGCCGCCAGCCCGGCCTGACCTCCGGGGCGGGGAGGGGCGGCTGCGGGGCGGGCGGCACGGGATCGACGCGCCGGGCTTCGAGCGCCGCGCTCAGGCGGGACAGGACGCGCTGGACCGGGGCCGGGATCACCGGGACGCCCCGCGGCGACATGCGGGGCGGATCGGTCTTTTGCAGCCGCCCATGGCCACCTTTCGGGCCGATGCTCTAGATGCCCCCCGCATGAGCGACGATTTCTCCCTCGACCCGCGACTCCGCGCCGACACCCACCCCGTCGGCGACCTTGCCCTGTGCTCGGTCCTGCTGATGGACGACGCGCGTTTCCCGTGGCTGATCCTCGTGCCGCGCCGGCCGTCCGTGAGCGAGTTGACCGACCTGAACGAGGCGGACGCGGCGGCCTTGACCGGGGAGATTCGCTTGACGGCCAGGGTGATACAATCGCTCGCCAAGCCCGACAAGGTGAACGTCGCGGCACTCGGCAACGTGGTGGAGCAGCTCCACGTCCACGTGATCGCCCGGTTCCGCTCGGATCCCGCTTGGCCGAGCCCGGTCTGGGGCCACGGCGAGCGCAAGCCCTACCCACCGCACGCCCGCGCCCAGATCCTTGAGCGCGCCGCCCAACTCTTCGCGGCCGCCTGATGGGCGCGCCGGAGGGAGGCGGGCGAGACGCCCTGGCCTATGTCGAGAGCGGCCTCGTCCGCCATTCGGCGGAGGCCGGTGCCGCCCCGGCGCTGGCCGAGGCGGGGGAGGGGGCCGGGCTCGTCCTGATGGCAGGCGAGCGGGTTGTTTTTCGCAATGCGGTCGGTGAGGCGAGCGTGCTGCTCGACCCCCGCGAGGGGACGCGGGCCGGCGATCTCAGCCACGAGGTCTTCCTCGGCCGGTTCGGGGAGCGGCCGGTCTTCGCCGCCGCCGCCGCCGCGGAGGCCGCCGAACTGTTTCCCGAGCCCGATTTCCGGGCGGTCGATCTGCGGGCGCTCGCCAGCGAGGGCCGCGTCGCGCGGGCCGAACTGGGGCTGGCCGCCACCGCCAAGTCGCTGCTGGCGTGGCACGCCCGGCACGGCTTCTGCGGCCGCTGCGGCAGCCCGACGGCCGTCGGCGCCGGCGGCTTCCGGCGCGAATGCGGGACTTGCGGCCTCCACCATTTCCCGCGCACCGATCCGGTGGCGATCATGCTGGTGCGGCGGGGCGAATCCTGCCTGCTCGGGCGCAGCCCCCACTTCAAGCCGGGGATGTATTCGTGTCTCGCCGGCTTCATCGAGCCCGGCGAGACGCTGGAGGACGCGGTGCGCCGCGAGACCTTCGAGGAGACCGGCGTGCGGGTGGGCGCGGTCGCCTACCACGCCTCGCAGCCCTGGCCGTTCCCCTCCTCGCTGATGCTCGGCTGCGTCGGCGAGGCCCTGTCGGACGCCATCGCGATCGACTCGGCCGAGCTGGAGGACGCGCGCTGGTTCTCGCGCGGGGACGCGGCGCGGATGCTGGCGGGCACGCATCCCGAGGATTTCACCATCCCACCGGAGACCGCCATCGCCCACCTGCTGATGCGCGATTGGGTGGAAGGCCGCCTCTGAGCGGTCGTTTCGGATGCGCCTCCCGCCCATTCGCCTCATCCTGCGGTGCGCAGCGAAGCGGAACCTCGAAGGACGGCTCCAGGGATCGGGCGACATGTGGAGTCCTCCTTCGAGGCTGCTTCGCAGCACCTCAGGATGAGGGGGTTGGGTCGAAGGAAGGAAGCCGGCGGACTGCACTTCCGACCTCACTATCGATTTTTATAAAAACTTGAAAAACTCAGGAATAAGCGCGCCATCTGAACGTGCAGAGCAGCCACTCGGGTGCCCTCGACAGCACACCCTCAGTCGTTTTTGAAACGCCGCCGCCTCTACGCATAAATTCTTGATGAAAAATCCGATTTCGGCGCCCCCCGCCCTCTTCTGTCGCAGGGCGTCTTGACATAGCGTTCGCGCGCACCAAGCGCGGTGTCAAAAAACAAGTTCAAGATCTGGAGGAGCGCCTGATGGCGACAGGAGCCGCAATACCGCGGACGGAAGCGGACGTCCGACCGATGACCGGCAACGAGAAGAAGGTCATCCTGGCCTCCTCGTTGGGCACCGTCTTCGAATGGTACGATTTCTATCTCTACGGCTCGCTGGCGGCGATCATCGGCGCGCAGTTCTTCTCGGCCTACCCGGAAGCGACCCGTAACGTGTTCGCGCTGCTCGCCTTCGCGGCGGGCTTCCTCGTGCGCCCGTTCGGCGCGCTGGTGTTCGGCCGGCTCGGCGACTTGGTCGGGCGCAAGTACACCTTCCTGATCACCATCCTGATCATGGGCATCTCGACCTTCTTCGTCGGCCTCTTGCCATCTTACACCACGCTCAACGAGTACGGCATCGGCTGGGTCGCGCCCGTCACGCTGCTGGCCCTGCGCATGCTTCAGGGCCTCGCGCTCGGCGGCGAGTACGGCGGAGCGGCGGTCTACGTGGCCGAGCACGCGCCCAAGGGCCGCCGCGGCTTCTACACCGCCTTCATCCAGACCACCGCGACGCTCGGCCTGCTCCTGTCGCTGATGGTGATCCTGTTCACGCAGATCTACGTCAACGCCAACTACGCCCCCGTCCCGGTCACCGCCGCCGACGGCACCGCCTCGACCATCACGCCGTTCGCCGCCTGGGGCTGGCGCATCCCGTTCCTGGTCTCGATCGTGCTGCTCGGCATCTCGGTCTGGATCCGCATGCAGATGCAGGAGAGCCCGGCCTTCAAGAAGATGAAGGAGGAGGGCACCGGCTCCAAGGCGCCGCTGTCCGAGGCCTTCGGCCAGTGGAAGAACGCTCGCTGGGCGCTGCTGGCGCTGCTGGGCCTCACCGCCGGCCAGGCCGTGGTCTGGTACACGGGCCAGTTCTACGCCCTGTTCTTCCTGCAATCGATCCTGAAGGTCGATCAGTTCACGGCCAACGTCCTCATCGCGTGGTCGCTGATCCTGGCCACCGGCGGGTTCCTGTTCTTCGGTTCGCTCTCGGACAGGATCGGCCGCAAGCCGATCATCCTGGGCGGCTGCGTGCTGGCGGCGCTGACCTTCTTCCCGCTGTTCAAGGCGCTGACCGCCGCCGCCAACCCGGCGCTCCACGCGGCGCAGCAGAACACGCAGGTGATCGTCAAGGCCGACCCGGCGGATTGCTCGTTCCAGTTCAATCCGGTCGGCACGGCCAAGTTCACCAATTCCTGCGACATCGCCAAGGCGCTGCTCGCCCGGAGCGCGGTGAACTACTCCACCGAGAACCAGCCGGCCGGCACCAAGGCCACCGTCAGCGTCGCCGGGCGTGAGTTCGCCGCCGCCGACCCGACCTTCGCCAAGGACATCGGCGCGGCGCTCACCGCGGCGGGCTATCCGGACGCCAAGAACCCGGAGATCGTGAAGATCGCGATCGACCCGAAGGACGGCCTGTCGAACTTCGCCAAGGTGGTCGACATCTTCTCGGCGCAGAAGCTGACGATCATCGCCATCCTGACGATCCTCGTCCTCTACGTGACGATGGTCTACGGGCCGATCGCGGCGGCCCTGGTGGAGCTGTTTCCCACCCGCATCCGCTACACCTCGATGTCGCTGCCCTACCACATCGGCAACGGCTGGTTCGGCGGCCTCCTGCCCGCCACCGCCTTCGCCATGGTGGCCCAGACTGGCGACATCTATTACGGCCTCTGGTACCCGATCGTCATCGCGCTGATGACCGCCGTCATCGGCCTGCTGTTCCTGCCCGAGACCAAGGACCGGGACATCTTCGCCGACGACTGATCCTCGCCGGTGCCATCAACGAAAGCGAAGAGGGGGCTCCGCCGCGAGGCGGGGCCCCTTCCCGTTTCTCGGGTCCGGCTGTTCGACCGGCCCGGCTTGGCCTATGTGCGCCTCGCGGGGCGCAGCTTCGCGGGGCGCGGCACGGAGCGGCGGGCGGACCGGTGGAAGACATCCTGACCCGCTGGCTCGCGCAAACCGCCGTGATCCGCGCGGACCTCCTCGCGGCCCTCGGCGTGGCGGTCTCGCTCGGCGTCAGCCTCCACATCCTCATGCGCAAGCGCGTGGTCGGCTCGGCCATCGGCTGGACCGGGCTCGTGTGGCTCTCGCCGGTCTTCGGTACCGCGCTCTACCTCACCTTCGGCCTCAACCGGGTCGAGCGGCGCGCGAGGAAGCTCAAGCGGCGCCCTTCCGTCCAATACGACGAGACACCCCAAGCCCCGGCCGCCGTGCCGGAGGCCTACGCGCCGCTCGACCGGGCGGTGCGGGCGATCACCGGGCTGCCGACGGTGGCCGGCACCGGCATCACCGTGTTCCGCAACGGCGACGAGGCCTATCCGGCGATGCTGGCGGCAATCGCCGACGCGCGCCGCAGCGTCGCGCTCTCGAGCTACATCTTCCTCGACGACGAAATCGGGCAGACCTTCATCGCGGCCTTAAAGAAGGCCGTGGACCGGGGCTGCGAGGTGCGCGTCATCCTCGACGGCATCGGCAGCGGCTACTTCTTCCCCGCGGCGTGGCGGCGGCTGCAGCGGCTCGGGGTGCCGTCGGGGTTGTTCATGCATTCGGTGCTGCCCTGGCGGATGCCGTTCCTGAACCTGCGCACCCACAAGAAGCTGCTGATCCTCGACGGGCGGATCGCCTTCACCGGCGGCGTCAACATCTCCGACGGCAACCGCGTGTCGGATAAGCCGAAATTCCCGATCCGCGACACGCATTTCCGGATAGAGGGGCCGGTGGTCGAGCAGCTCGCCCAGGCCTTCATCGTCGATTGGGCCTTCGTCTCCGGCGAGGAGCTGGAAGGCGAGGCGTGGATGCCGCGGCTGTCGCCCGCGGGCGACCTGACCGCCCGCGTCGTCACCTCGGGGCCGGATGCGGATATCGAGAAGATCGCCACCGTGGTCCTGCAGGCGATCGCTTGCGCCCGCTCCTCGATCCGGCTGACGACGCCCTACTTCCTGCCCAACGACCTCATCGTCAGCGCGCTGTGCCTCGCGGCCACCCGCGGCATCGAGGTCGATGTCGTGATTCCGCGGCGTAGCGACCACCGCATCGTCGATTGGGCGACGCGGGCGCATATCGAGCCGCTGCTCGAGAGCGGCGTGCGGATCTGGCTCGACGAGCCGCCGTTCGACCACTCGAAGGCGCTGTCGGTCGATCGCGAATGGTGCTTCGTCGGCAGCGCGAACTGGGATTCGCGCAGCTTCCGCCTCAACTTCGAGCTGAACGTCGAGGTCTACGACGCCGCGCTGGCCCGCCGGCTCGACGACTTCATTTCGGGGAAATGCGAGACCCGGCTGACACAGGCCGATCTCGACGCGCGCCCGCACCTCGTGCGCCTGCGCGACGCAGCCGTGCGACTGCTGCTGCCATACCTCTGAGCCGCCCCGGCGCGCCCGGCCCCTCCGGCGCGGGAGAGAGCCGCACCGTGATCGGATGGTGGTCGGACAACCCACGGGGCAGCACCGCGTGCTCGTGACAGACGAGGCCGCGTACGAGGCAGCGGTCGAGCCGCAGCGGCAGAACGTCGACCATGGCGTGGGTCGGGCGCCGGGGCCCGACATCGCGAAAACCGGGGAGCAGGGCCGGGCCGACGATGTTGTAGTCGCCGAGCACCGCCGCGCGGGCCGGCAGATGGCTCTCGATCCGCCGGAGCTGGCGCCGGTTGAGCACCTGCCCGTGCGAGAGATGGACGTTGCCGACGCCGAAGCCGTCCCAATCGAGCACCTGACACACCCGGTCGATCAGCACGCCCGGCGGCAGCGGGACGATCTCGGGGGGCTTGCCCCACGGCACCGGGCTCCACATCGCGAGGCCATGGATGCGCCCCGGCAACTGCGCCCAGGCATAGACCCCGCCGACGCGCTCGGGCAGCGCGCCGATCTCGCGGGTCGCCTCCTGCATCAGCAACAGGTCGGGCCGCTCCCGCTCGATCAGCTCCGCGAGGCAGTCCACCGCCGCGCCGGTGCGGCGCAGCAGGTTCCAGCTCACGATTTTTTTGGAGGCTGGGCCGGGCTCGGGGAGGGGAGGGCGTTGCAGCAGCATGGGGTCCGTTCGCGAGGCCTCGTGTCGGCTCAGAGCGAATTCCGACGAAACGGAGCCCGTTCGTCGAAAGAAGGCGCGGCCAAGCAAGACCGAGCGGCGCCGCCGAAGCCAATGCGCAGACAGCCAAAGGGTTCGCGCTTCAGCGCCTCTTCCGGTTCAGGAAGGCGCCGATGCCTGCTTCAGCCGAGCGCGCCAGCATGTTCTGCGCCATCACCCGGCCGGCATGGGCGTAGGCGTCGGCCAGCGGCATCTCGATCTGCTCGTAGAAGGCGCGCTTGCCCACCCGCACCGTGTCGGCGCTGCGCGCCGCGATGGTTTTCGCGAGATCCTGCGCCTGGGCCAGCGCGCCGCCGGCCTCCGTCACGTCGCTGACGAGGCCGAGCGCGCGGGCCTCCTCGGCCCCGACCATGTCGGCGGTGAGCAGCATCCGCATCGCCGCCTTGCGCGACAGGTTGCGCGAGAGCGCCACCATCGGGGTCGAGCAAAACAGGCCGATCTGCACGCCGGGCGTGGCGAACCGCGCCTGCGCGCCCGCCACCGCGAGATCGCAGGAGGCCACGAGCTGGCAGCCCGCGGCGGTCGCCACGCCCTCCACCGCCGCGATCACCGGCTGGGGCAGGGCGGGCACCGCCATCATCACCGCCGAGCACAGCCCGAACAAGTCTTCGAACTTTTGCGCGCCCCGGTCGGGCTCGGCGCGGTAGCCGGTCATCTCCTTCAGGTCGTGCCCGGCACAGAAGGCCGGCCCGGACGCCGCCAGCACCACGGCGCGGACCGATTCGTCCTCCGCCAGCGCCGCGAAGGCGTCGCGGAGGGCCTCCAGCAGGGCGAAGGAGAGGGCGTTGCGGGCCGACGGCCGGTTGAGGGTGAGCGTGGCGACGCCGTCGCGGTTCTCGCGCAGCAGCAGGGCGGGTTCGGCCATGGGGGTCTCCTGGAGGGGAATGGCGAGGCCTCGCAGACGCTTAAGCCGCCCGGCTCAACTTCTCCCGCAAGTCCTCCGGCAACGCAGCGAGCCACTCCGCCTCGCCGCCGGGTTGCGGCAGGACGTTGCCGAATTCGAGGACGCCCTGCGCCGGGATGTCGGAGACGTAGACCCACACGTCCTGTTCCGAGATGCCGAGGATCGCGCTGGTCTCGCGCATGATCCGAGTCAGGATCGCGGCCTTCTGCTCCGCGCTCCGCCCGGCGCGGATGTCGGCCCGCACCCAGACGTGGTCGGGCGAGGCCGGCTCGCCCGCGATGAAGATCGAGCCCGGCTCGACGTGGTAAAAGATCACCTGAACGAAGTAGCGCGGCGCGTCGGCCTCCGCCGCGTGGATCGCCGTGACGCTCTGAGCGATCCGGGCGCGCTGCTCGGGCGTGATCGCGCGGGCAGTGGTGACGGCGTAGGTCGGCATGCCTTTCCTCCGGGTTTTGGAGTGAAGGCTAGCACGAAACCCCGCGCAGCGGCTCAGGCCATCGGCGGGATGCGGGCGATGACCTTGATCTCGAAGTCGAACCCGGCGAGCCACGTCACCCCGACCGCGGTCCAGTTCGGATAGGGCGGGGCGCCGATCACCGTGTCGCGCACCGCCATCAGGGTCTCGAACTGCGCTTCCGGGTCGGTGTGGAAGGTGGTCACGTCCACCACATCGTCGAAGCTGCAGCCCGCCTCCCGCAGCACCGCGTCGAGTCGTTCGAAGGCGCGGCGCACCTGGGTCGCGTAGTCCGGTTCCGGCGAGCCGTCCTCGCGGCTGCCGACCTGGCCGGAGACGAACAGCAGGTCGCCGGAGCGAATCGCGGCGGAGTAGCGGTGCCGCTCGTAGAGCGCCTGCCGGCCGGGCGGGATGATCGCGTCGCGCTTCGTCATAGTTTGATCCTCTCGAAGGCCGGAGCCCTTCCCCGGCGCGGCGGCATGCTTCATATACACACCGTATATGAGAGAGATGCTCGCATACGATGCGTATGTCAATCCGCATACGCGCTGCATGTGAAGAAGCGGAGACCATGATGGCGGCCGGGCAGCGCGCGCGGATGATGGAGGAGACGCGGGCCAAGCTGCTGTGCGCGGCGCGAAAGGCCTTTGCCGACAAGGGTTTCGCGGCGGCCTCAATGGACGAGCTGACCGCCGCGGCGGGGCTGACGCGCGGGGCGCTCTACCACAACTTCGGCGACAAGAAGGGCCTGCTGCGCGCGGTGATCGAACAGCTCGACGCCGAGATGGTGGCGAAGGCGCGGGCCGCGCGCGAGGGAGCGGCGACGCCGTGGGCGGGCTTCCTGGAGGAATGCGTCGCCACCATCGAACTCGCGCTGGAGCCCGAGATTCAGCGGATCATGCTGCTCGACGGGCCGGCGGTGCTCGGCGATCCCTCGCGCTGGCCGGGCCAGACCGCCTGCCTGCGGGCCACGACCGAGACGATCCAGACCCTGATCGACGCGGGCACCCTGCGGCCGGTCGATGCCGAAGCCGCGGCCCGGCTGATCAACGGCGCGGCCCTCGACGCCGCCCTCTGGGTCGCCGCTGCGGAGGAGCCCCGCGCCGTCCTGCCCAAGGCGATCGAGGCGTTTCGCTGTCTCGCCTCGGGCCTCCTGAAGGACCGCTAGACCGCCCTTTTGCAGCGCAGCGGGCAGTGCCATACCTCGTCTATGCGACGGCGCCCTCAGTGCGCCCGACGATGCAGGAGAGTGCGACCACGTGACGACCGATTCCGAGCGCCCGACCACCCGCACGCCCGACCACGCGATCGAGCCGCTCTTTACTGAGCGCTGGTCGCCCCGCGCCTTCACCGGGGAGGCTTTGCCGGAGGCCGAACTAATGCGGATGTTCGAGGCGGCGCGCTGGTCGCCCTCCTCGTACAACTCGCAGCCCTGGCGCTTCCTCTATGCGCTCCGCGACACGTCCGACTGGCCGGTCTTCCTCGACCTGCTGACGCCGGGCAACCGCAAGTGGGCCGTGGATACGGGAGCGCTGGTCTTCCTCGTCTCCAACAGCCGGATGAAGGTCGGCGACGAATTCAAGCCCGCCCCCAGCCACTCGCTCGACGCGGGCGCGGCCTCGCTCGCCTTCGCGCTCCAGGCCAACCGGCTGGGCTGGCACGTCCACGGGATGGGCGGGTTCGACCGCGACCGGGCGCCCACTGTCCTGAACGTGCCCGAGCATCACCGGATCGAGGCCGCCTACGCGGTCGGGCGCGCGACGCCCTGGTCGGAGTTGAGCGAGGAGCAGCGGGAGAAGGAGCGCCCCAACGCGCGCCGCCCGATCACCGACTTCATCCATGCCGGCGGCTTCCCCAAGCAGGATTGAGCCGAAGGTCGGGGTTGCGGCGGGCCGGAAGGCGCGGCGAGAAGCCGGCCCACGGTGAACGAGGAGACGCGGGGTCCGCCGACACGGAAGCCCCGCGAGGGTCGAGGAACGATGCCGTGCTGGAGCCGGCCGCCACCTACGAAGAACTGACCGAAGGTTTCCGCTGGGAGATCCCGGAGCGCTACAACATCGCGGCCGACGTCTGCGACCGCTGGGCGCTGTCCGAGCCGGAGCGCCCGGCGATCCTCGAGGTCGCCCCCGACGGCACGGTGGCGACGATCACCCACGGCGCGTTGCGGGCTCGCTCCCTGGCGCTCGCCGCCGGGCTCTCGGCCCGCGGCGTCGGCGTGGGGGATCGGATCGCGGTGCTGCTGCCGCAATCGGCGCACGTGGTCGTAACGCATCTGGCCGCCTACCGGCTCGGTGCCATCGCCTTGCCCCTCGCCGGCCTGTTCGGCGCGGAGGCTCTGCGCTACCGGCTGGGCGATGCCGGGGCCCGCGCCGTCGTCACCGACGCGGCCGGGCTCGCCAAGCTCGCGCCCCTGCGCGACGCGCTACCCGAGTTGACCCTCGTCGTCAGCGTCGACGGCCCCGCCGACGGCGCCGAAGCGCTCTCCGCGATCGAAGCGGCGGGAGGGGCCAAAAAGCTTGAAACGCGGGCGACCGGGCCGGACGATCCGGCGCTGATGATCTACACCTCCGGCACGACCGGGCTCGCCAAGGGGGCGCTGCACGGGCATCGCGTCCTGCTCGGCCACATGCCGGGCTTCTCGATGATGCACGACTTTCCCGGGCCCAGAGACGGGCCGATCTGGACGCCGTCCGACTGGGCCTGGGCCGGGGGCCTGCTCAACGTGGTGATGCCGAGCCTGCGGCTCGGGATGCCGGTGGTGGCCCGGCCCTTCGCCCGGTTCGAGCCGGAGGCCGCCTTTCGGCTGATCGCCGACCTGCGGGTCAGCCACGCCTTCCTGCCGCCGACGGCTTTGCGGATGCTGCGCGCGGTCCCCGCGCCGCGGGAGCGGTTCGACCTCTCGGGCCTGCGCAACATCGCCTCGGCGGGCGAGGCGCTCGGCCCCGAGACCTTCGCCTGGGCCCGCGACGCGCTCGGGCTGACCATCGGCGAGGCCTACGGCCAGACCGAGTGCAACCTCGTGCTCGCCGCCTGCCGCCGGGCCGGGGTCGCGCGACCCGGCTCGACCGGGCGGCCGGTGCCGGGCCATCGCGTGGCGGTCTTGCGGGCGGACGGGAGCGAGGCCGGCGTGGACGAACCCGGCGAGATCGCGGTGAAGGCCCCCGACCCGGTGCTGTTCCTGGGTTATTGGCAGCAGCCCGAGGCGACCGCGAAAAAATTCAGGGACGGCTGGTGGCTCACCGGCGACACCGCGCGGCGCGACGCCGACGGCTACGTCCACTTCGTCGGACGCGAGGACGACCTCATCACCTCCGCGGCCTACCGCATCGGCCCAACCGAGATCGAGGATTGCCTGTTGCGCCATCCGGCGGTGGCGCTCGCCGCCGCGGTCGGCGTGCCGGATTCCTTGCGTACCGAGATCGTGAAGGCCTTTATCGTGCCGCGCGAAGGGTATACCCCCTCCGACGATCTCGCCGCCGACATCCTCGCCTTCGCCAAAAGGAATCTCTCGGCGCACGAGGTGCCCCGGGCGCTCGACTTCCGCGACAGCTTGCCGACGACGACGACGGGCAAGATCATCCGCCGGGCGTTGCGCGACGGGACGGCCTGAACGATACGGCGGCAAGCTCGGCCGGCAACGGCTTGTTGACGGGTTCGGTGCGACTCGACCGGACATGCTGGCGCGCCCCTGCCTTTCCCTCTTCCTCGCGGCCTTCCTCGTCGCGGCGGGCGGCGCGCGTGCCGAGGAGGCGCCGGCCTGGGCGGTCTACGACGCCCCGCCCTTCATGATCGCGGAGGGCGAGGACCGGGAGGCCGGCATCTTCGACCGCATCCGCCACCTGCTCGATGCGCGCCTATCCGGCGGACCCGCCCGCACCCTGCGCGGCCCCTTCCCCCGCGTCGTCAGCGCGCTCAAGGACGGCACCGAGATCTGCTTCGTCGGCGGCATCCGAACGCCGGAGCGGGAGGCCTTCGCGGTGTTCTCGCTGCCGGTCGCGATGTTCTATCCGCTGCGGATCGTCGTCCATGCGCCGGAGCGGGCGCGGTTCGAAGCGCGCGGGCCGCTGTCGCTGCCGGCCCTGCTGGCGGACAGGAGCCTGCGCACGAGTTTCCTGCGCGACCGCACCCAGGGGCCGGAGATCGACGCCCTGGTGCGGGCAAGCGGACCGCCCACGGTCCATTCGGAGTTTCGCGAGGCGTTCCGCATGCTGCTCGCCGACCGGCTCGACTACCTCGTGGAATACTCGGCCATCGCGGCCTACCAAGCGAACATCCTCGGCCAGCCGGAGGGCGTGGCCGCACTCCCCTTCGCCGAGGCGCCCGCGCCGTTGCTCAGCCGCGTCATGTGCCCCAACACCGAATGGGGCCGGGCGCGCATCGCCCGCATCGACGCGATCCTGCGGGCCGAGCGGTCGAGCCCGGCCTACCGGGCCATCGTCGAGGCCTGGGCCGAGCCGGGCGACCTCGCCACGATCCGCGAGGCCTACGACCGGACGTTCCTGACGACCGAGTAGAGCATCGCCCCGAAAGGTGGGAACCCGCTTTCGGGCCGATGCGGCACAACACTTGGAGCATCGTGCCGGATACGACCATCCAGCACGATGCCCCGGCAAGGAAAGCCCGTCCACCGGAACGTGACGGTGCGTCAACAAACCGCTAAGCTTCCGATTCGGATACGATATCCTCGGCAAGTTTTTGGGCGCGCCGCGCCCCGGCGGCGAGCCGCCCTCACCATGGGAGACCGAGGAGACCGCGTGACAGCCTCGGCCCCGCCTCCCGATCCGGCTCCGACCGACCCTTCGAACACCCCCTGGTCCGGCCCCGCGCGGCACCTGTTCGGCTCGTCGCTCGCCGTCCGCCTGCTGCGAGTGATCCTCGGCTGCTATCTCGTGGTCGCGGTCGCGGTGACGGGCGTGCAGGTCTTCACCGAATACCGCAGCGCGCATCAGCGCCTGGAGGCCGATATCCGGGCGATGGAGCGCACCTTCGGCGAGGGGCTCGCCGACGCCCTGTGGAACTTCAACGCGGGCGTGCTGCGCGGCATCCTGCGCGGGGTCGCCGAGATGCCGGTGGTGACCGGCGCCGAGCTGCGCGACGAGCATGGCGGAATGGTCGAGCGCGTCGGCGGCCAAGTCGGCGGCGAGGAGGGCGCGAAACGCTGGCCCGCCCTGTTCGACCGGCCGTTCGAGCGCCGGTTCGACCTCGTCTACACCGACGAGAACCGCCGCCCGCACCGGGTCGGCCACTGGATCGTGCGCTCCAACGACGGCATCGCCCTCGATCAGGTCAAGGAGACGCTGATCGTCATCCTGATCAACTCGCTGCTCAAGACCCTGGCGCTGCTGGCGATCTTCTCCGTGGTGGTCTACCGCATGGTCGGCCGCCCTCTGGCCGAGATCGGCGCCTTCGTGACCGGGCTCGACGCCCGCTCCCTCGGGGCGCGGCCGCTGCGGCTGCGGGCGCGGGGCCACCACGAACTCCATCTGCTGGCGGGCGTATTCAACGCCATGGCGGCCAAGCTGCGCCGCGCCTTCGACGACAACGCCGCCCTGCTGCACGACCTGCAGGAGGCGAACGCCACGCTCCAGGCCCGCGTCGAGGAGCGCACCCGCGACCTCGAACGCCTCGCCGTCACCGACCCGCTGACGGGCTTGAGCAACCGCCGCGCCCTCGACGAGGCGCTGGCCGACGCCGTGCGGGAGGAGGGCGCCGGACTCAGCCTGATCCTGGCCGACATCGACCACTTCAAGGCGATCAACGACCGCCACGGCCACGCGGTGGGCGACGCCGTGCTGGTGGCGCTCGCCGGAGCGCTCGGCGACGCGGCGCGGCCGGGCGACCGGCTCGGCCGCTGGGGCGGCGAGGAATTCGTGATCCTGTGCCCTTCGACCGACCTCGCCGCGGCGCAGGCGCTCGCCGAATCGATGCGCCTGCGGGTCTCCGAGACGGAGATCGCGGGGGTCGGCCGCCGGACCTGCTCCTTCGGCGTGGCCGCGCGCGCCGCGGGCGAGAGCGTCGATGGCCTGCTCGTGCGCGCCGACGCGGCCCTCTACGCCGCCAAGCACGCCGGTCGCGACCGGGTCGAGACGGCTGGCCCCAGCCCGGCGCTCGACCGGCGTAGCGCCGCGTGAGGCTATTCCCCCATCGCGGACCTCCATGCGTCGTTCTCAGTCCAGGAAGAACCGCTCGCGACTCTGGCGCTCGCTCCAGTGCTCGTTCGGTTTCCGATACGAGTAGTGCGTAAAGACGCCGAAACCGGAATCGATGTTGTTCTTCATGAAGTGGACAGAGACCCGCTCCCGCAACTCGGCCTTGATCCGAGGCTTCGGAAACGCCTGATCGAAGAATTCCTGCACGATGATGAAGGTGCCCGTCAGGCCGAAGAGGTCGTAAGGGACGTATTCTAACGTGGCCTCCTCCTTTCGCTTCTGCGCGAGAACGTTGCCAACCACGCGGTCGATGACGCGGTCGAGCTCCGATGCGCCCCGCCGCGCCGCGAGGACGCCGTTCATGAGGTCGAGATCCGTCGCCTTCGACATGGCCCATTCCCTGCCGAACAGGACGACATGGACCGTCTCGAGATCCTTCAGCGTCTCCATGAGATTCTGAGGCGAGGTCGGGCCGACATGGGCATCGACATACAATCCGCCGTGCTCGCGGAGGAGGAAGAGGCGCGCGATGTCCGATTTCGCCGAAGGCAGTCGGATCGCCTCGAAGACGGGAACGAACGCCTTCGGCAGCAGCGGGATCACGTCCCGGTCGCCGAAGACCTCGAATCTCGGGTAGATCGCTCTCCAGTCCGGGGCGGAGGGTGGCTCCGCGAGACCCCGATCGACCCAGTACATGAAGACCATCGTCTCTTCGACGAAGTCCCGCAGCGGCCCCTCGAACCGAGACCGGGGGACATGCGCGGCCGGAGCCGGCGCGCCGACTTCCTTCTGCCAGCCGGTCCGCCCTTCGGCCAGTCCGAGATCGAGGAAGTGCGTCAGGGGATCGACGTCGCGGGCTTCGACGTCGGGATTGGCGGCGAGATAGCCGTCACCGCTGAAGCCCGCGCTCGGATCGCGACCCTCCCGCCAGCCGAACAGGAGATAGTGCTGCAGCGGCGTTCCGGGGAACCGCTCCACGTCGCGGTAGGCCCGAAGGTAATAGGCCTCGTCGAAGCCCGGCATGCGGCGCGGCACCGGGCGGCGCTTCCGGAACAGGCGCGGCAGTCTCATGAGCAGTCTCATGGGCGACCTCATGGGCGACCTCATGGGCGACGTCCTCATAAACGTTCGAACGACGTCGAGGCCGGTTCGTTGGGCAGCCCTCTACGGCCTGACCGCGATCGGCACCAGTCGGTCGGAGAGGAGGGTCGGTCACCGTCGGGCCGTGCGCCGCCGTGAACCCCGACCTCGGCAAAACGCATAAAGACATCTTTATGTCTTGATTGCTCCGTAAGCCGCGCCCTGCTACAGGGACGGCCGACGCGCCGGTCCGCCGGCGCACGAGGGCCGCAAGGGCCCCGCTTCCAGAGGGACATCACATGGCTGCAGCCAACGATTACATCGTCCGCGACATCGGGCTGGCCGATTACGGCCGCAAGGAGATCTCGATCGCCGAGACCGAGATGCCGGGCCTGATGGCGACCCGCGAGGAGTACGGCGCGAGCCAGCCGCTCAAGGGCGCGAAGATCGCCGGCTCGCTGCACATGACGATCCAGACCGCGGTGCTGATCGAGACGCTCAAGGCTCTCGGCGCCGACATCCGCTGGGTGTCCTGCAACATCTACTCGACCCAGGACCATGCCGCCGCAGCCATCGCCGCCGCCGGCATCCCGGTCTTCGCCGTCAAGGGCGAGACCCTGACCGAGTACTGGGACTACACCTCGAAGCTGTTCGACTGGCATGACGGCTCGATGCCGAACATGATCCTCGACGACGGCGGCGACGCCACCATGTTCGTCCATCTGGGTCTCCGCGCCGAGAACGGCGACACCGCCTTCCTCGACAAGCCGGAATCCGAGGAAGAGGAGATCTTCTTCGCGCTCCTCAAGAAGAAGCTCGCCGAGAAGCCGAAGGGCTGGTTCGCGGGTCTGGCCGACTCGATCAAGGGCGTCTCCGAGGAGACCACCACGGGCGTCCACCGCCTCTACAACCTCGCCAAGGAAGGCAAGCTGCTCTTCCCGGCGATCAACGTGAACGACTCGGTCACCAAGTCGAAGTTCGACAACCTCTACGGCTGCAAGGAGTCGCTGGTCGACGGCATCCGCCGCGGCACCGACGTGATGATGGCCGGCAAGGTCGCCATGGTCGCGGGCTTCGGCGACGTCGGCAAGGGCTCGGCCGCTAGCTTGCGCAACGCAGGCTGCCGCGTGATGGTGTCGGAGATCGACCCGATCTGCGCGCTCCAGGCCGCGATGGAGGGCTACGAGGTCGTCACCATGGAAGACGCCGCGCCGCGCGCCGACATCTTCGTGACCGCGACCGGCAACAAGGACATCATCACGATCGAGCACATGCGCGCCATGAAGGACCGTGCGATCGTGTGCAACATCGGCCACTTCGACAACGAGATCCAGGTCGCCGGCCTGAAGAACCTCAAGTGGTCGAACATCAAGCCGCAGGTGGACGAGATCACCTTCGCCGACGGCCACCGCATCATCCTCCTGTCGGAGGGTCGTCTGGTGAACCTCGGCAACGCCACCGGCCACCCGTCCTTCGTGATGTCGGCCTCGTTCACCAACCAGACGCTGGCCCAGATCGAGCTCTGGACCAACCCGGGCAAGTACGAGAAGCAGGTCTACACCCTGCCGAAGACCCTCGACGAAAAGGTCGCGGCCCTGCACCTCGAGAAGATCGGCGTGAAGCTCTCCAAGCTCCGCCCCGACCAGGCCGCCTATATCGGCGTCGCCGAGACCGGCCCGTTCAAGCCCGAGCACTACCGCTACTGAACGGCTGACGCCGACGCGATCGGCGCACCGACGGACGAACCAGGGAGCCCGGCCGCAAGGCCGGGCTCTTTTTTCGTTTGGTCCCCACCCGCGGAGTGAGGTGGAAGCCGACCGAATCAACCGAAACCGGCCTGAACGGTGCAGGCAAGGAAATCCGTATAACCGGGCGCGAAAAGCGCCCCGCACAGCGGCCTCGGCAAAGCCGAGGCGTCCAGCAAAGCGAGCAGCCAAAGCCGCGGACGCGGCTGCCGGCGCCTGAGGCCAACCAAAAGCTACTGTGGCTTTTGTGCGCCCCGCCGCGTCCGAATGCAGCGCGGTCCCGCTTCGGGCCATAAAGGCGCTTCCAGCCGGAATCCCCCCCGCGTTAGGATGGGGCGAACGAACGGAGCGGGCGCCCACGCCTCGGCCGATGGTCGGGGGTGACGGGATGCCTTTGCCCGGACGGCGGCGTTCGGCCGTCGCCGTCCGGCGCGGGTGTCGGGGGCTTGAGAATGGGTCTGGAACGGACGGTGCGCGGCCTCGCGCGTGCCGGCGTCCTCTGGGTCGCGGCGCCGCTGGCGGCGGCGGCCGAGGGCGCTCCGTCCGGCGACGCGGGGTCGATGCTGGGACCGATGCACACGCACAACGCCGCCGGCTTGGCCGTGCTGATCGGCCTGACCGTGTTCGCGACGATCCTGTCGCTGCTGCACATGCGCGAGCGCGGCCGCTGGATGCGCCGCGAGCGCGCCCTGCAGGATGCGCTCTCGGCGCTCAGCGGCGCCCACGACCGGGCCGAGATGCTGCTCCATTCCGAGCGGCAGGTGCTCGTCACCTGGGCCGGGCGCGGCGAGCCCGCGGTCGAGGGCGATGCCGGCTTCGCTCAGGATCTCCGGGGCGGCGCGGCCGATCCCCGCGGCGCGCAGAACGGGGCCAAGCGGCTGCTCGCCTTCGGCACGTGGCTCGCCGCGCAGGACGCGCAACTCCTCGACGCCGCCGTGTCGGCCCTGCGCGAGCGCGGCACCGGCTTCCGGATGAACCTGCGCAGCCTCGCCGGGCGCTACATCGAGGCGCAGGGCGGGGCGGTCGGCGGGCGGGCGCTGCTGCGCCTGCGCGAGACGACGGAGGAGCGGCGCGAGCTGATCGAGCTGCGCGGCACCCTGGAGGAGGCCAAGCGCGGCTTCGCGGCGCTCGCCGGCCTCCTCGACGCGATTCCCCAGCCGGTCTGGCACCGGGCGCCGGACGGGCGCCTCGCCTTCGCCAACGCGGCCTACGCCGCCGCCGTCGAGGCGCCGAACCGCGAGGCGGTGGTGGAGGGCGGGCTCGAACTGCTCGACCGCGCCGCCCGCGAGCAGATCGCCCGGCGCCCCGCCGCCAAGAGCCAGCCCCAGCCTCACCCCCAGCCCCTTCGCCTCTCCGCGGTGGTCGCGGGCGCGCGCCGCACCCTCGACGTCTGCGAGAGCGCGACCGAGACGGGCCGCGTCGGCATCGCCGTCGACGTCTCGGAATTGGAGAGCGTGCGCGCCGACCTGCAACGGCAGATGGACGCCAACGTCCGCACCCTCGACCAATTGCCGACCGCGGTGGCGATGTTCGACGCGCGCCAGCGCCTGATCTTCCACAACGCCGCCTACCAGCGCCTGTGGGACCTCGACCCGGCCTTCCTCGACTCGAAACCCCTCGACGGCGAGATTCTCGACCGGCTGCGCGCGGCCCGGAAGCTGCCGGAGCAGGCCGATTTCCGCTCGTGGAAGGCCGAGGTGCTCGCCGCCTACCGCGCGGTGGAGGCCACCGACACGCCCTGGTACCTGCCCGATGGGCGCACGCTTCGCGTACTCGCCGACCCCAACCCGCAGGGCGGCCTGACCTACCTGTTCCAGGACGTCTCGGAGAGCATGAAGCTCGCCTCGCGCTACGACGCGCTGATGAAGGAGCAGGCCGAGACGCTGGAGGCCCTCAAGGAGCCCGTGGCGGTGTTCGCCGCCGACGGACGCCTCACGGTGGCCAACCGCGCCTTCGCCACGACGTGGCGGATCGATCCGGCGACGCTCGCGGGCAAGCCCTACGTCGACGCCGTCATCGCCGCCTGCCGGACGCTGACGCCGGACCAGGGCACATGGGCCGGCATCCGGCAGGCCATCACCGGCCTCAGCGACTCCCGCAGCGTCCATTCCTGCCGCCTCGACATGAGCGACGGCACCGTGCTCGACTGCTCGGCCCAGCCGCTGCCGCTCGGCGCGACGCTGCTGACCTTCATCGACGTGACCGCGAGCGCCAACGTCGAGCGGGCGCTGACCGACAAGAACGACGCCCTGGAGCGTGCCTCGCAGCTGCGCGACACCTTCGTCCACCACGTCTCCTACGAGCTGCGCTCGCCGCTCACCAACATCATCGGCTTCACCCAGCTCCTCGGCGACGAGACCGTCGGCGCCCTCAACGAGCGCCAGCGCGAGTATTCCGAGCACATCATGCGCTCGTCCGCCGCGCTGCTCGTCATCATCAACGACATCCTCGACCTCGCCTCGATCGATGCCGGCTCGCTCGAACTCCAGCGCGAGACCATCGACGTGCGCGCCACCGTCGAGGCTGCCGCCCGCGGCATCGAGGATCGGCTGGCCGAGTCCCATATCGGCCTCGACCTCGACGTGCCGGACGGCGTCGGCAGCGTGTTCGCCGACGGCAAGCGGGTCCGCCAGATCCTGTTCAACCTCTTGTCGAACGCGGTCGGCTTCTCCGAGCCCGGCCAGCACGTGCGCGTCGAGGCGCGGCGCCAGGGCGGCGCGCTGACGCTGTCGGTGATCGACCAGGGCCGCGGCATCCCGGCGGAGGTGATCGACCGGGTGTTCGACCGGTTCGAGAGCAACACGCTCGGCACCAAGCACCGCGGCGTGGGTCTCGGGCTGTCGATCGTGCGCTCCTTCGTCGAGCTGCATGGCGGCCGGGTCGAGATCGCCTCCGCGCCGGGCCGCGGCACCCGCGTCTCCTGCCTGTTTCCCGCCGAGCCTTCGCCCGGCAACGGGCAGCTCCCCGGCCCGAGCCCGGAAGCCGAGGCCGCCCGCACGCCGCGCAACGGCCCGACGCCGAACGGCCGCGCCGCCGCCAGCCTGGAGGCGGCGGAGTAGGGAAAACCGCATCCCGACCGGAGCTTGGGCCGAACTTTCAAGGTTTCGCCTGCGGTAAGAAAACCGGTTAAGCATCCCCTGCTAGGATCGCGCGAAACCGTCGGACCCATGTGTCCGGGGGGGCGTCCGGCGGTGCGTGCGGAGGGTGAGGCGTTGAGCGAGGACACGGACGGCACGGCCGGGGCTTCCTCATCCGAGACGCCCAAGCGGCGCCCGGCCTGGGAGGTGCTGCTGCCGGAAGAGGGCGCCACCGAGGACATGGCCGCGTTCCTGGCGGGCTTCCTCCTGCCCGGCGACCTCGTGGCCCTCTCCGGGGGGCTGGGCGCGGGCAAGACCACGCTCGCCCGCGCGATGATCCGCGAACTCGCGGGCGACCCGCGGCTCGAAGTGCCGAGCCCGACCTTCACGCTGATGCAGCCCTACGAGACCCGGAGCGGCCGCCCGGTGATCCACGCCGACCTCTACCGCCTGCGCGGGCCCGACGAACTGGTCGAACTCGGCTTCGATGAACTCGCCGAGACCGCCATCACCCTGGTCGAGTGGCCGGAGCGGTTGGGTCCGCGCGACGCCGAGACCCTCTCGGTCGATCTCTCGCTCCGGCCCGAATACGGCGAGGGCGCCCGCTTCGTGCGGATCGACGGCACGCCGGGGATGCGCGAGCGCATCGACCGCGCCCGCGCGGTGCGCGCGCTGATCGCCCGCACCGGCTGGGACGAGGCCGACCGGGTGCCGATGCAGGGCGACGCCTCGTCGCGCGCCTACGAGCGGCTGGTGAGGCCCGGCGGCGAGACTGCGGTGCTGATGATCGCGCCGCCGCGCCCCGACGGCCCGCCGGTGAAGGACGGCAAGCCCTACAGCGCCGTCGTCAAGCTCGCCGAAAGCATCCACGCCTTCGTCGGCATGGACCGGGCGCTGGTCGGCCTCGGCGTCTCGGCCCCGAAGATTCTCGGCGAGGATCTTTCGGCCGGGCTGCTGATCCTGGAGGATCTGGGCTCCGAGCCGGTGGTCGAGAACGGCGCGCCGCGCCCCGAGCGCTATGCGGAAGCCGTGCGCCTGCTCGCCAAGCTCCACGCCACCGATCTGCCCGACCGGGTGCCGGTGGCGGACGGTATCGAGCACGGGCTGCCGCGCTACGATGCGGAGGCGCTGCTGTTCGAGGTCGAGTTGATGCCCGAATGGTACGCGCCCGCCATCCGCAACACCCACCTGCCGCCGGACGCGCGGCGCGAGTTCCAGGCGCTCTGGGGCGACGCCCTCAAGGACCTGCTGACCGAGCGCACGACCTGGACTTTGCGCGACTACCACTCCCCCAACCTGATCTGGCTGCCCGAGCGCGAGGGGCTGGAGCGGGTCGGCGTGATCGACTTTCAGGACGCGGTGATGGGCCACCCGGCCTACGACGTCGCCTCGCTGCTGCAGGACGCCCGCGTCGATTGCAGCGCGGATTTCGAGCTGCGGCTGCTCGGCCTCTACATCCGTGAGCGCCGCGCCCGCGATCCCGGCTTCGACCTCCAGGGCTTCGCCCGCTCCTACGCGGTGCTGGCGGCGCAACGCGCCACGAAAATCCTCGGCATCTTCGCCCGGCTCGACAAGCGCGACGGCAAGCCGGGCTACCTCGCCCACCTGCCGCGGATCGAGGGCTACCTCGCCCGCAACCTCGCCCATCCGGCGCTCGGCCCCCTGCGGGCCTGGCACGAGACGCAGTTGCCGAGTCTCGTCGCGCCCACCGCCTGATCCTGCCTCCAACGCTTCCGATGGCCGCCATGAACGACGCGACCAACCCCAAAAAAATAACGCGCGCCTTCGTGCTCGCCGCGGGCCTCGGCAAGCGGATGCGGCCGATCACGGCCACCGTGCCGAAGCCACTCGTGGAGGTCGCCGGCAAGGCGCTGATCGACCACGCCCTCGACCGGGCGGCCGAAGGCGGGATCGAGACCGCCATCGTCAACGTCCACTGGCTCGCCGACCTGATGGAGGGCCATCTCTCCCACCGCGTCGGCGGCCCGGCGATCGTGATCTCCGACGAGCGCGCGGCGCTGCTGGAGACCGGCGGCGGCATCCGCAAGGCGCTGCACCATCTCGGCTCCGAGCCGTTCGTGGTGTTCAACTCCGATTCGTTCTGGCTGGAGGGCCCGCGCCCGAACCTGCCCCGGCTGATCGAGGCCTGGAACCCGCAGACCATGGACATCCTGCTGCTGGTGGCGCCGACGGCGACCAGCCTCGGCTACGAGGGCGCGGGCGATTTCGACATGGATGCCGACGGGCGTCTCGCCTGGCGCGGCGAGCGCGAGGTCGCGCCCTTCATCTACGCGGGCGTCGCCATTCTGAAGCCCGAGCTGTTCGCCGACACGCCGGAGGGCTCGTTCTCGCTCACCCTGCTGTTCGACCGGGCGGCCAAGAGCGGCAGCCTGCACGGGCTACGCCTGGACGGGCAATGGCTCCATGTCGGCACGCCCGGTGCCATCGAGGCGGCGGAAGCCCGCGTGCGCCAGAGCGCACAGGTGCCGTTGGTGCCTTGAACCTGGGGCCGCGCGGCGTGTTGAAGCCGGTTCGGGCATGACGGCAGGGCGGGAATGGGTCTGATCTCGGAAACGGTGGAGCGCTTCCGCCGCACGCTGACGGCCTATGCCGGCGACGAGAGCCTGATGCAGGCGGCGGTCTCGGCCTGCGCCAACGTCGCGGTCGCCGACGGCGAGGTGATGTCGGAAGAGTTCGACACGGCGCTCGCCGGGCTTCACGCCAATCCGATCCTTGAGAAGGGCTACGACAGCCTGATGCTGGAACACGCCCTCTACGAGGGCCTGGGCCGCGCCCGCACCCGCGCCGGCCGCTCCGAGAACCTCGTGCGCGTCGCGGTCATCGCCGACCGCCCGGAGGAGCAGCGCCGCAACGTCTTCCTGATCGCCGCCGATGTCGCCGACCACGAGGGCATCGGGGAGAAGGAGAAGGCGGCCTTGGCCGAGATCGCCGAGGCCTTGGGGGTCGATGGATCGGGGTTGTTGGCGCGGTTCGGGTAGGGGGTGATCGGGCCTCCCCCTGGCCGGCGCGAACGCTTACATTCGGGCGATACGCTCGGAGGTTGCCATGGACGTGAAGGAAGCGGTAGCCAAGGCGAAGACCGACGTCGCGGAGGCCTTCGCCGGAGAAAGCCTGACGAATCTCGGCCTCGAAGAAGTCCGCTTCGACGACATGGCCGAGGTTTGGTCGATCACCCTCGGCTTCTCTCGCCCCTGGGACGCTCCGAAGATCGTCACCAACCGGCTCGGGCGCGACCTCGACCTCAACCGCACCTACAAGACCGTGCGGATCGCCGATCCCGACGGAAGGCTGCTCCCGGTGGACGACCGGGTGCCGTTGATGGCCGAGGGGTGATGCGGGCGTGCCTCCTCGACACCAACCTGCTGGTCCTGCTCACGGTCGGCCGCGCCTCGCCGGCCTTCGTCGAGGTGCATAAGCGGACCCGCAGCGACCGGAGCGAGGATATGCCTCTGCTCGAAACGCTGCTGGCGAAAGCTGACCGAATCGTCACGACGCCGCACGTGCTGGGCGAGACCTCGAACCTGATCCGGCAGTTTCAGGAACCGGGACGCGGCCGGACGTCGAAGCCTTCCGGGATTTTGCCGTCAGGGCAGAGGAAATTCACGGAATTAGGTAACAAGCTCACCTGAGTTACCGCCACGAGGTTCCGGTAGGGGCTCCCGGCTTCATGCGTCAGCGACAGCAGCTCGGCTATCCAAGCCGCTGTCGAGGTATTGCAGTAACGCACATGCAAGCAGCTCCACTTAATTTATTTAGTTTTTAGACGCTCCGCCCGATCCGGGAAACTCAGTGCTTTTCGGATGCGCGTATTTTTGCATTTCCGGAGGAATTTCGACAGGATAGGCAGCATGCAACATTCCATTTTCCAAGCCCTGCCGCATTTGACTTTGGATCATTCGAATGTCTGCCGCGATGCGCTTAAAGGACTCTTTGTTGCCGCTCTGAGCGCGGGCAAAATCGTTCAATTTTTCAAAATAAGCGAGTAGGCGCTGGGCAACATCACAATACGAAGGAATGGGAGGATCCGCATAACACGACTTATTTAACATTGCCGCCTGTATCGGCACAATTGGCAAATAAACTGCGTTTCTTTCATCATCGATATCGAATTCGCCGTGTTTTTTAAGTAGCTTCAAAACGGGAAAATTTGCAAAGGCCCGCGGGATTATGAAAAATTGTTCGCAAGATATATCCGCCCAATTATGTAAGCCATCGATTGCATCAAAGCCATCTTTTTCAAAAAGCAATTTCACAACCGGGTGGTCTCGGAATTTTTCGGAGATTATTCTATGGGGTACCATCTTAGGCATTGTGCTAGTCCATAGTCACAGAGCTAATTGTGTGCTTCGTACCAAGTCGCCGTCCTTCGGACAACCGAGGATTAGCATGAGTTAACGAATTTACTCGCCATCGGCCGCCCGCAGCGGGAGCGGTCGCGCTCACGGGTGGGGCTTGGTGGAGATGCTGCATAATACCGGAAATTCACGTCCCTTGCGCGGCAGCGCTCGCACAGCCGGAATTCCCACGCCTCGGCCTGACCGATGCCGGCATCCTCGCCGCGCTGCGCGACGATGTTGGCCTCGTCACGGACGATCTCGACCTTTATGTTTCCAGCGTCACCGCCGGGTTCGACGCGATCAACTTCACGCACGAGCGCGCCCGCCGCCTCGGGTGACATCACAGACGGCCGCCATGTCCGCCCCCCGCGTCCTCACCATCCCTCCCGGCGCCCCGTTCCTGCCGACGCTCGCCGACGCGCTCGTCTCGGGCCGCCTCGTCGGCGCGCTCGGCGAGGATCCGTTCGCGCTGGCTTCCGTCACGCTCTACCTGCCGACGCAGCGCGCCGTGCGGGCGCTCTCGACCGTGCTGGCGCAGCGCCTCGGCGGCGCGGCCCTGCTGCCGCGGATGATCCCGCTGGGCGAGGCCGACGAGGCGGAACTCGACCTCTCGGCCAACGCGCTCTTGGAGACGCCCGAAGAGCTGCTGCATCCGGCGGTCGCTGCCCTGGAGCGGCGGCTGATCCTCGCCCGCCTCGTCCAGAAATGGGCCGAGACCGTGGACCGCGAGTTGCTACCCATCGACGACGAGGTGCCGTTCCTCGTGCCGTCCTCGCCCGCCGACGCGGTGGCGCTCGCCGCCGACCTCGAAGGACTGATGGACGCGCTCACCGTCGAGGGCCTGCCCTGGAACGAGATCGGCGCCGCGGTCGAGGCCGAGCATTCGCGCTATTTCAGCCTCACCCTCGATTTCCTGCGCATCGCCGCCGAGAACTGGCCCGGCATCCTCGCGTCCCGCTCGCTGGCCGACCCGGCGGTGCGCGCCCGCCGCCTCGTGCTGGCCGAGGCCGACCGGCTCTCCCGCGAGCGGCCGGGCGATCCGGTGGTGGTGGCGGGCTCGACCGGCTCGGTCCCGGCCACCGCCCGGCTGATCGCCGCGGTGGCCCGGCTGCCGCGCGGTGCCGTGGTGCTACCCGGCCTCGACCTCCATCTCGATCCCGAAGGCTGGGAGGCCATCGACGGCGGCGGCAACCCCGAGGACGCCGCCCACGGCCATCCGCAGGCGATCCTGCGCCAGCTCATGGGTCGCAGCGCGCTCAGCGTCGGGCGCGAGGCCGTCGCCCCCCTGGGCGACCCGCCCCCCGAGGCGGTGGCGCGAGAAAAACTGCTGTCGCAGGCCCTGCGCCCGGCCGAGACCACCGATGCCTGGGCCGGGCTCGACGCCGCAGAGCGACTGGCGCTCGCCCGCGACGGGTTCGCCGGCCTCGCGGTGGTCGAGGCCGCGGACGAGCGCGAGGAGGCGCTGATCGCCGCGCTCGCGCTGCGCGAGACGCTTGAGACGCCCGGCGCCACCGCCGCCCTGGTGACGCCCGACCGCGGGCTGGCGCTGCGCGTCTCGGCCGAACTCGCCCGCTGGGGCATCGTGGCGGAGGATTCGGCCGGCCTCGGGCTCGCCCGCTCGCAGGGCGGGCGCTTCGCCCGGCTGGTGGCGGAACTGGCCGCCGAGCCGGCCCCGTCCCGCGTGATCTCTCTGCTGGCCCATCCCTTCGTGCGGCTCGGGCTCACCCGCAGCGAGGTGGTGCGCGCGGGCGCGGCGCTCGAGATCGGGGGCCTGCGCGGCCCCGCCCCGGTGCCGAAGAACAGCTTTGCGGGCATGCGGACCGCGCTCGAAATCCAGCGCACCACCACAGCGCGGGTGCCGCGGGCGAAGAAGCGGCTCAAGGCGATCGACTGGGAGCTGGCGGCAAAGGTTCTCGAGCGGCTCGAGAAAGCGCTCGGCCCGTTCCGCGGCGATGAGCAGCCCGCTGTCGGCAACCTCGTGGCGCTGGCCGCCCTCCATCGCGAGGCCTGCGATCGGATGCTCGAAGGCCCGGAAAACGAGATCGACGACCCGTCCCTCGACACGCTGGACCAACTGTTCGACGACCTCGAAGCGGCGGCCGACGAAGAACTACCCGGCCGCTTCGGCGATTACGCCGCTGTCTTCACCGCGCTCGCCCGCGACCGCACCGTGGCTTGCGCCCGCGACGGCGCGCATCCGCGCCTGCGCCTGCTCGGGCCGCTGGAGGCGCGGCTGCTCACCGTCGACCGGATCGTGCTCGGCGGCCTCGACGAGGCGGTCTGGCCGGTGCGCCAGACCACCGACGCCTTCCTCAACCGGCCGATGCGGGGTCAGGTCGGCCTCTCTCCGCCCGAGCGGCGGATCGGGCAGGCGGCGCACGACTTCGTGCAGTTGCTCGGCACCCACGACGCGGTGCTGACCCGCGCGGCCAAGCGCGAGGGCTCGCCGACCGTACCCTCGCGCTTCCTCCAGCGCCTGCGCGCCTTCGGCGGCGAGGGCCCGTGGGAGGCCGTGCTCGCCCGCGGACGCCGCCTGCGGGGGCTCGCCGCCGTGCTCGACCGCGGCCGGGAGCCCGCCCCGCCCCGCCTCGCGCGCCCGGCACCGAAGCCCGACCCGTCCCTCTTTCCGCGCCGCCTCAGCGTCACCGAGATCGAGACGCTGGTGCGCGATCCCTATTCGATCTTCGCCAAGCATGTGCTCGGACTGGAGGCGCTGGAACCGGTCGCCGTGGTGCCGGGCGCCTCCGAGCGCGGCAGCCTCGTGCACGATGTCGTGGCGCAGTTCGCGCAGGCCTATCCCGGCCCGATCGACGATCCCGTCCTCGCCCAGCAGCGCCTGGCCGATCTCGCCGTCAACGTCTTCGCCCGCATCGAGAGCGAGTATCCCGAACTCTATGCGGAGTGGTTCCCCCGCTACGAGCGCATGGCGATCGAGTTTCTGGAGTGGGAGCTGACGCGCCGCCCGGACCTCGCCGGCATCCATCCCGAGATGTCCGGCAAGTGGGACATCCCGCTCGGCTCGGAGACCTTCACCCTTACAGGCCGGGCTGACAGGATCGAGCGGCGGGCTGATGGAGGCTTCTGCATCATCGACTTCAAGACCGGAAATCCGCCGAGCAACCGCGAAGTTTTTGCCGGCTTCTCACCACAGCTGACCCTGGAAGCCGCGATGCTGATGCACGGCGCTTTCGAGGGACTGAAGGCCGGCGCGCCTCCTGATCTCCTCTACGTCCATGCCTCTGGCGGACGCGAACCGTTCCGGCCGATCCCGATCAAGCCACCAACGGGTGAAGCAAAAGCGGTTAGCGCAATTATCGAAGAGCATGTCGCGCGCCTGCGCGGCCTTCTCGCTCGTTACATGACCGGAGAGGCACCCTACGTCTCGCGCCCATATCCAAAGTATGTGCGCGCCTACAGCGACTACGATCATTTGGCCCGCGTCCTCGAATGGTCGCTGGCGGGCGAGGGGGAGGGCGCTTGATGCCGCTTCCGGCTGACTGCTTCGGTCGTCCGCGCATCCCCTCTCCCCGCACGCGGGGAGAGGGCTTCGGCGGCCCTGTCGTCGCCGAAGCGAGCCGGCAGGCGAAGGTGAGGGGGCGGTTCCGGTTGAGCTTCGCCTTGAAGCGCCCCCTCACCTCCGCTCCGGCTTCGCCTGCGCTTCCGGCCTGCACGACGAGGTGCAGGCCGGCCTCTCCCCGCGCGCGGGGAGAGGGGAGGAGCAAGCTGCAACCCAGTGGATCAGCCGACAGGATCATGAGCCGGAGGCAAGCGCCGTGAGCGGCTTCATCGTCGATGAACGGACGAAGTCGGCCCAGCGGCAGGCTGCCGACCCGCGCCTCTCGGCCTGGGTCTCGGCCAATGCGGGGGCCGGCAAGACCAAGGTGCTGACCGACCGGGTGCTGCGGCTCCTGCTCGACGGGGCGCCCCCGGGCCGCATCCTCTGCCTCACCTTCACCAAGGCGGCCGCCGCCAACATGTCGATCCGCGTCTTTCAGCGCCTCGGCCGCTGGGTGACGCTGGACGACGCCGCGCTCACCACGGAACTCACCGAACTCACCGGCGCGCGCCCGGCCCGCGCCACCCTGCGCCTTGCCCGCCGTCTGTTCGCCCGCGCGGTCGAGACGCCGGGCGGCCTCAAGATCGAGACGCTGCACGCGCTCTGCGAGCGGCTGCTGCACATGTTCCCGTTCGAGGCCAACGTGCCGGCCCGCTTCGTCGTCCTCGACGAGACCCAGGCCCGGGACATGTTCGAGATCGAGACCGACAACGTGCTGGCCGACGCCATCCTCGGCGGCGACGCGGGCCTGTCGCGGGCGCTCGCCGTGGTCGGCGCAGAAGCCTCCGGCGACACGCTGCGTGACGCGATCCGCGCCGCCATGCGCACTCGCGCCCTCTTTTCCGACCACCGGGCGCTGGCGCCCGCGCTCGCCCGGCTGCCGCGGGCGCTGTCGCTCAAGGACGGTGCCAGCGTCGAGACCATCGAGAATGAGATTCTGGAGGATGGCGACCTCGGCGACTGGACGGCGCTGGCAAAGATGCTGCGCACCGGCAAGGCGACCGACGAGCGCCTCGCCGACGCGCTGACCGAGGCCCACACTCTGCTCGACGCCGGCAAGGCGCTCGCCCCCTACCGCTCGGTCTTCTTCACCGACAAGGACGAGCCGAAGGCGGAGCGCTCGCTCGGCACGAAGGCGGTGCCCCCGGAGGTGAAACAGGCGCTGATCGACGAGCAGGCCCGGCTGATCCCGCTGTTCGATTCCTTGCGCGCCGCCCGCGCGCTGGCCCGCACCGAAGGCCTCTATCGGCTGGCCGCCGAAATCCACCGCCGGATCGAGGCGCAGAAGACGCGCCAGGGCGCGCTCGACTTCGACGACCTGATCCACAAGACCCTCGATCTGCTCTCCCGCGTCGGCGCCTCCTGGGTCTTGTACAAGCTCGACCGCGGCGTCGATCACGTGCTGGTCGACGAGGCGCAGGACACCAACCCGCAGCAATGGGAGATTCTGCGCACGCTCACCGCTGAGTTCGCGGCGGGCGAGGGGGCCCGCGGCCTGCTGCGCACGCGCTTTGCCGTGGGCGACCCCAAGCAGTCGATCTACAGCTTCCAGGGCGCCGACCCGCGCGAGTTCGAATTGACGCGCCGCGCTTGGGAGCGGGCGGCGGCGGAGGCGTCGATCGGCTTCGCCGATGTCGGGCTGACCCTGTCGTTCCGCACCGCCAACCCCGTGCTCAAGGCGGTGGACGCCGTGTTCAAGGTGCCGGAGCACTTCGCCGGCCTGTCCTTCGAGGATCGGGCGATCGGCACCGTCCACGCCTCCGCCCGCGGCGACGTGCCCGGCGCGGTCGAGCTATGGGGCATCGAGGAGCCGGCGGAAACGGAAGAACCCGACGCCTGGGCCGCCCCGGTCGATGCGCCGGAGGCCAACGCCCCCGCGATCACGGTGGCGCGCCGCATCGCCCGCGCGGTCCGGGCCTGGACCACCACGGGGGATGCCTGCGGCCGGGTCTGGCGGCCGGGCGACATGCTGATCCTCGTACGCAAGCGCTCGGCGGCCTTCGAGGAGGTGATCCGGGCGCTCAAGGGCCTCGGCGTGCCGGTGGCCGGCCAGGACCGGCTGGAGGTCGCGGGCCACATCGCCGTGCTCGATCTCGTCGCGGTCGGCCGCGCCGGGCTGCTGCCCGCCGACGACCTGACGCTCGCCACCGCCCTCAAGACCCCGCTCGTCGGCCTCGACGACGACGACCTCACCCGGATCGCTGCCCGCCGCCCCCTCGCGGAGACCCTGGAAGACGCGCTCACCCGCCACGCGGACGCGGGCGACGAAGCCGCGATCCGCGGGCGCACGGCGTTGGCGCTGTGGATTCGGCTCGCGGCCGAGAACGGCCCGTTCGGCTTCTATGCGGCACTCCTCGGGGCCCATGGCGGGCGAAGCAAACTCGTTGCGCGGCTCGGCGGCGAGGCCGGCGACGCGATCGACGTGTTCCTGGCGCAAGCCGCGGATGCCGAGGCCGGGGCCGATGCCGCCCCCTGCCTCGATGCCTTCCTCGCCGACTACGTGACCCGCCCCGGCCGCGGTCGCACCGGCCTCTCGGTCAAGCGCGACCTCGAATCCGGCCGCGACGAGGTGCGGGTGATGACGGTCCACGGCGCCAAGGGCCTTGAGGCCCCGGTCGTCGTCGTCATCGACGGCTGCGAGCCGCTCGGACGCAACGACCCGCCGCTGCTGGCGCTCGACGCCCCCCCTGAGGGCCCGCTCCCGCCGGTCTGGACCGGGGGGCGCACGCAGGATTGCGCGGCGACGTCGGTTGCCCGCCAGGCCCTTCAGGCCCGCGCGCGGGAGGAGCACAACCGCCTGCTCTACGTCGCGATGACGCGCGCGGCCGACCATCTCGTCATTGCCCCCTATCGCGGCGCGACCCGCGAGACGCCGGCCTCGTGGTGCGAGATGGTGCGCATCGGCCTGGAGCGGCACCTCGGCCCCGGCGAGGGGATCGAGACTGCGCACGGGCCCGTCACCCTCTGGCGCGAGGGCGGGGCCGCCGCGCCCGGCCACGCCGCGCACACGGCGCTCCCCGAACCCGAGACGGTGCCGGATTGGCTGTTCGCCCCGGCCGCCCCCGAGGCCGAGGCGGCGCCGCCGTTGAGCCCGTCGGGTGCACTGGGTGCAGCGGACGGCCACCGCGCGCCGCGCCGCCGCCAGGGCGACGCAGAGGCCCGCCGCCGCGGCGCGCTGATCCACTCCCTGTTGGAGCACCTGCCCCGGATCGACCCGGCCCGCCGAGAAGAAGCCGCCGCCCGTTTCGCCGGCGCCCGTGCTCCGACCCTGGACGGGGCCAAGCGCAACGAACTCGTGCGCGCGGTGCTGCGGCTGATCGCGATGCCGGAGCTGGCGCCGTTGTTCTCGTGCGAAGCCCGCGCCGAGGTCGCGCTGTCGGGCCGCCTGACGGTGGACGGGATCGAGCGCGACGTGACCGGCCGCATCGACCGCCTTGTGGTCGGCGAGGACAGCGTGACGCTCTGCGACTTCAAGACCGGCCGCCCGCCGGAGGACGACGCCCCGATCCCCGAGCGCGAGGCCGCCCAGGTCGCGCTCTACGCGCGTCTGGCCGCCTCGGTCTGGCTCGGCAAGCGCGTCACCGCGCTGCTGGTGTGGACCTCGGGGCCGGTGGTGCGGCGGCTGGATGAGGGGGAGATGGCAACTTTAAGCTGATCCCACCCATCCCCTCATCCTGAGGTGCCGCGAAGCGGCTTCGAAGGAGGGCTCCAGGGATCGCACGATACGCTGGAGCCCTCCTTCGAGGCCCCTTGCCGAGGCAAGGGGCACCTCAGGATGAGGGAATTTGGGTGGGACGCACGAGCGCCCTCAGCTGCTCTTCTTCGGCGTGAGCTTCAGGATCTGGCCGTCGTCCTCGGTGAGCGCATAGACGGCGCCGTCGGGGCCGACCTTCACGTCGCGGACGCGGTGGTCGAGGGGAATGCGCTCCTCGGTGACGACCTTGTCGCCATCGACCTTGAGCGCCACGAGACCGGTGCTGACGAGGCCGCCGATCAGGAACTCGCCCTTCCAGTCCGGAAACAGGTCCTTGTCGTAAAAGGCCATGCCCGAGGGGCCGATGACCGGATCCCAGTAATAGACCGGCTGCACCGTGCCGCCGGCCTGGGTGGCGCCGTCGCCGATCTTCTCGCCCGAATACTCGATGCCGTAGGTCACCACCGGCCAGCCGTAATTGAGGCCGGGGCGTGGGCGGTTCAACTCGTCGCCGCCGCGGGGGCCGTGTTCCACGGTCCAAAGCCGGCCCTGGCCGTCGAGCGCGGCGGCCTGGACGTTGCGGTGGCCGTAGGACCAGATCTCGGGCTTGGCCTTGTCGCCGCCGACGAAAGGGTTGTCCTTCGGCGCATTGCCGTCGGTGTCGATGCGGAAGACCTTGCCGAGTCCGCTCGACAGGTCCTGCGCCTGGCCGCGGGTCTGCTTGTCGGAACGCTCGCCGACCGTGACGAACAGCTTGCCATCGCCCGCGAAGACGAGGCGCGAGCCGAAATGCTTGTCGCCGTCATAGGTCGGCGTCTGGCGGAAGATCACCTTGACGTCGTCGAGCCGGGCCTTGCCGTCGCTCTCGACGAGCTTGGCCTTCGCCACCGTGGTGCCGTTGCCCTTGTCGCGCGGCTCACTGTAGCTGAAGTAGACCGTGCGGTCGGAGGCGAAGCCTGGGCTCAGCGCGATGTCGAGCAGGCCGCCCTGCCCCTTGGCATCGACCTTCGGCACGTTCGCCACCGGCTGGCCCGGCGTGCCGTCCTTGGCGACGATGCGGATCTTGCCGGCCTTCTCGGTCACGATCACGCGCCCGTCCGGCAGGAACTCCATCGCCCATGGGCTGTCGAGGCCCTTGGCGAAGACGGCGGTCTCGATCTGCGCCTTCTGCGTCGGCTCGGGGGCGCGGGTCTGGTTGGGCAGGAGCGGCTTGTACTCGGTGTTGGGCGGGCCCTGCTCCGCGGTGGTCGTGCCGGCGCCGGGCGCAGCCGGCGCCTGGAACGCCTCGCCCTCAACGCGAGAGGGGCGCGCCTCCTGAGTCGCCTCTTGTGCGGCCGATGACCGAACGAAAGCCGACGCGTCGAGGCCGAGGGCCGCGACGGTGGCGAGCAGGAAGGGAAGGGTGCGCATCACGTCTCGATTCCTTGTCCGCCTGTCCCGAAGTCTGGCTGACCGAAGTCCGACTCGCAGGTGGGAGTCCGACTCGCACATGGGGCGCGAGGCCGAGATGGCGAGGGGAAACGGCCCAGGGGCGGCCAAGCGGCGCAATGACGGGGCGCTTGTGGACAGCTGTGCACACCCATGCTCGCCCCGCGCCTCAGACCCGTGCCGGCTTCGCGGGCGGGGCCGGGCGCCTTGACCGCTGCCGGGGGCGTCGCCAAGTTCCCGATCGAGCCCAGGAGGCGCCGACCCCGCTCCCCGGTGCCCCGAACGATACGAGTCGAAAGGACGTGTACGATGGCGACGGTGAAAGTGACCGACGCGAGCTTCGAGCAGGACGTGCTGAAGTCCGCCGAGCCGGTCGTGGTGGATTTCTGGGCGGAGTGGTGCGGCCCGTGCCGTCAGATCGGCCCGGCGCTGGAAGAGATCTCCGCGGACCTCCAGGGCAAGGTGAAGATCGTCAAGGTCAACGTCGATGAGAACCCCGGGATCGCCTCGACCTACGGCATCCGCTCGATCCCGACGTTGATGATCTTCAAGAATGGTCAGCTCGCCAGCCAGAAGGTCGGCGCCGCTCCCAAGGGCGACCTCTCGCGCTGGATCCAGGCCAGCGCCTGATCTCGCTCGAACAGCTTTCATAGGAAAGCCCGGCCGCGAGGCCGGGCTTTTTTTCGTGCCAGTCGGGCACCAGCGCGGTGCACAAAACAAGGGAGCCCGGCCTTGCGGCCGGGCTCCCTCGGTTTCGAGACCCTTATGGGTTCGGCTTAGTAGCTGCCGAACTTGTAGTTCAGGCCGGCGCGGATGACGGCGAAGTCGTTGTCGCGGCGGGCGAAGTTGTTGACCTGGATCGAGGTCGCGTTGCTGCCCGCGACGGCGGCGGTCAGCGGGATGGCGGTGATGATGGTGCCGTTGGCATTGGCAAAGCCACCACGGCTCTGGTTGCCGTCGAAGTTCACGTACAGACCTTCGATCTTGAGCGTCACCGCCGAGGAGCGGAAGAAGTTCAGGAACGAGTCGGTCGGGAGCGCGTACTCGACACCACCACCGACGGCGTAGCCGGTCTTGAAGTCGTCGGTGTCGACAGCGCGGCCGCCACCGAAGCTGCCGTAGGCGAAGCCGCCGGTGCCGTAGAACAGGACGCGGTCGAAGGCGTAACCGATACGGCCGCGGACGGTGCCGAAGAAGTCGAGGCCGGCGAGACCGGTCGGGTTGATCAGCGTCACGCCCGGCTGCAGCACGCCGCCCGGGGTGAAGGCGCAGGAGATGCCGCGGCTGCCGCAGGTGCCGTCACGGCCGTTGCGACCGCCGAGATCGGCGTACTGAGCGTCCGCCTCGATACCGACGACGATGCCGGAACCCGGGGTGAACTGGTAGTTGTAGCCGATCTGACCACCGCCGACGAAGCCGTCGTTGCGGCCGGCGTTATTGAACAGGAAGGCGCCGACGGTGCCGGGCGGGCCGTTGATGACGCGCTGGTCGATCGTGTTGACCTGCGTGGCAGCAATGGAATCCTGCAGACCGAAGCCGTAACCGGCGTTGAAACCGGCGTAGAAGCCCGTCCAGGTGAACACCGGAACCGGGGTGAAGATCGGCGGAGCGGCGCGACGCGGCAGGTCGGCAGCGGAAGCGACGGTGGTGAGCGCCGTGAAGGCGGCGAGCGATGTCAGAAGCTTTTTCATTTTTTGATCCCCAGCAAGTTGCCCGATCGCCATGAAGCTAGACCATTTCCCCCGGTCGCGATGTAGCGGGAAGGCCACACCCCTTGCTGGCGTTTCAAGTCGTCCGGAGGCCCGAAGCGGGGATTTCGGGCGCCGAGGGGCTTTGCCGACGGCGATGCGCCGCCGGACATGCCGCTCTACCGCTCAAAAGGAGCGGATCGGCGGCGCGGCGGGGCATCAGGCGGGGATCGTCCCGTTGGCTTCCAGTACGGCGCCCGCGAGGTAGAGCGAACCGCAGATCAGCACGCGGGGCGCGCGCTCGAAGACTGTATCGGCAAGGCCCGCCACGGCGGCCTCGACGCTGTGGGCGGTGCTCGCCTGCAACCCGACCGAGCGGGCGATCCCGGCGACCTCCTCGGCGGGGCGGGCCGCCATCTGGCCGGAGATCGGCACCGCCACGAGGGAGCGGGCGAGCCCGACGAAGTTCTTCAGGAAGCCCTCGGCGTCCTTGGTGCCCAGCAGCCCGACGATCAGCACGAGCGGCACGTCGCTGCGCTCGCCGAGATCGGCCATGGCGGCGGCCAGAATCCGTCCGCCGTCGGCGTTGTGGCCGCCGTCGAGCCACAGCTCGGCGTCCCGCGGCATGCGCTCGGCCAGCGCCCCGTGCCGGAGCCGCTGGAGCCGGCCCGGCCAGTCGACGTTGCGCAGGCCCGCCTCAAGGGCGGCCGTGCCGATGTCGCCGAAGCCCGCCGCGCGCAACGCCGTGATGGCGGTGCCGGCATTGGTGAGCTGGTGGCGCCCGGCGAGCCGAGGGCGGGGTAGGTCGAACAGCTCTGTCTCGTCCTGATAGACGAGCCGGCCGCTCTCCTCGTGGACGGAGAAGTCCTGGCCGCCGACGCGGACGGGGGTCGCGCCGACCCGCTCGGCGGCGCGGCAGAGCACGGAATCAGCCTGGGCGTAGTCCTGCGGCGCGATCACCGCCGGGCAGCCGCGCTTGAAGATGCCGGCCTTCTCGGTCGCCACCGCCTCGACGGTGTCGCCGAGATACTCGGCATGATCGCGCCCGATCGGCGTGACGACGGCGCAGGCGGGCCGGTCGATGACGTTGGTGGCATCGACCCGACCGCCGAGGCCCACTTCGAGCAGCAGCACGTCGGCGGGGGCCTCGGAATACAGCAGCAGGGCGGCCGCGGTGGTGATCTCGAACACCGTGATCGGCTCGCCGCGGTTGGCGGCCTCGCAGCGGGCGAAGGCGTCGGCGAGGCGATCCTCGGCCACGAACTGGCCGCCGCCGATGCCCCCTAAGCGGATGCGCTCGTGGAAGCGCACGAGATGGGGCGAGGTGTAGACGTGGGCGGCCAAGCCCCCCGCCTCCAGGATCGCCCGCATGAAGGCGATGGTCGAGCCCTTGCCGTTGGTGCCGGCGACGTGGATCACCGGCGGCAGGCGCCGCTCGGGATGGTTGAGGGCGGCGAGCAGCCGTTCGATCCGCCCGAGCGACAGGTCGATCGTGCGCGGATGCAGGGCGAGGAAGCGCGCCATCAGCGCGTCGGAGGAGTCCATCTCGCGCTCGAACCTTCGTCAGTCACACAAAAAGTGGTCAGGCCGCGTCGGGCAGGACGGTCGGGACGGGGGCGTCGCGGCGCACGTCCATCAGCAGGCCGCAGAGCCGACCGATGGTGTCCTTCAGCTGATGGCGGTGTACCACCTGATCGACCATGCCGTGCTCGCGCAGGTACTCCGCCCGCTGGAAGCCGTCGGGCAGTTTTTCGCGAATCGTCTGTTCGATCACGCGGGGGCCGGCGAAGCAGATCAGCGCGCCGGGTTCGGCGAAGTGCACGTCGCCGAGCATGGCGTAGGAGGCGGTGACGCCGCCCGTCGTCGGGTTCGTCAGCACGACGACGTAGGGGAGCTTGGCCGCGTTGAGCCGGCGCACCGCCACCGTGGTGCGCGGCATCTGCATGAGCGAGAGGATGCCCTCCTGCATCCGGGCGCCGCCGGAGGCCGCGAACAGCACGTAGGGGGTGCGCTTCTCCAGGGCCGTCTCGGCGCCGCGGATGAAGGCCTCGCCGCCGGCCATGCCGAGCGAGCCGGCCATGAAGCCGAATTCCTGCACCGCGAGCGTCATCGGCAGGCCCGCGACGCGGCCGAAGCCGATCTTGAAGGCGTCGGCCATGCCGGTCTTGGCGCGGGCCTCCTTGAGGCGATCGACGTAGCGCTTCTCGTCGCGGAACTTGAGCGGGTCGGCGGCGACCTCGGGCAGCGGCACGTCGATCCACGTGCCCTCGTCGAACATCATCTTGAGGCGCGCCTGGGCGCCCATCTTGAGATGGTGCTCCGAACCGGGGATGACCCAGTGGTTCTGCTCGACCTCCTTGTGAAACACCATCTGCCCGGTATCCGGGCACTTGATCCAGAGGTTCTCCGGCGTCTCGCGCTTGAACAGCGTCTTGATCTTGGGGCGCACGACCTCCGAGATCCAGTTCATCGCCTCGACCATGGGGTCTCTCGCTCCTCGAACCGTGACACGCTGATATCGGGCCGCCCCCGCCCCGCTGCCAAGGGGACGATGGCTGAGGCGGCGGGCTTTCAGGCCTTCGTCACGCCGCGCACGCCGCCTGCCAGTTCGCGCACCAGCCCGGCGACGGCCTCGACCGTGCCCTCGCTCGCGCGTCCCTCGCCGTCGAGGCTGCGGGCGAGGGCATCGACCAGCGCCGAGCCCACCACCACGCCGTCGGCGCCCTCGGCCACCGAAGCTGCATGCGCGCCGGTGCGGACGCCGAAGCCGACCACGACGGGCAGGTCGGTCTTGGCGGTGATGCGCGTGACCGCCTGCGCCACCTTGCCGAAATCGGGCGTCGCCGTCCCGGTCACGCCGGTGATCGACACGTAGTAGACGAAGCCCGCCGTGTTCGCGAGCACCGCGGGCAGGCGCTTGTCGTCGGTGGTCGGGGTGGCGAGCCGGATGAAGGCCAGCCCGTGCTCGCGCGCGGGCAGGCACAGCTCGTCGTCCTCCTCGGGCGGCAGATCGACGACGATGAGGCCGTCGATGCCGGCCTCGTGAGCGTCGGGCAGGAAGCGATCGACGCCGTAGGTGTGGATCGGGTTGTAGTAGCCCATCAGCACCACGGGGGTGTCGGCGTCGCGCTCGCGGAAGCGGCGCACCAGCGCCAGCGTGCCCTTGAGGTCCTGCCCCGCCTTGAGCGCGCGCAGGCCCGCGGCCTGGATCGCCGGACCGTCCGCCATCGGATCGGTGAAGGGCAGGCCGAACTCGACGATGTCGGCGCCGGAGCGGGGAAGCGCCTCGAGAACCTTCAGCGAGGTCTCGGGATCGGGATCGCCCGCCATCACGTAGGTGACGAGGGCGGCCCGCTTCTCCGCGCGGCAGCGGGCGAAGGCGGCGTCGATGCGGGCGGTCATCCGTGGCACTCCCGGCGGCTTTGAGCCGGGTTTTCTTCCGACAGGCGGGGCCCGTGCGGCTCCGCGATGTCCCGGCCAGGGGGCGCGCCTACACCATCCGCTTGCGGAGGTGAAGCATTCTCGGGTGCGGAGACGAGGCGGAAGAGGGAGGCGGGCAGCGGGTTTGCCGACAATTCGCGTGATTTCGCATACGCTTCCCTAACCGCCTTTCTCAAGCACGGCTTCACGCGCCCCTGTCACGGTCGCCTCCGAACGCTGCCACCCCCGGCAGCCGGGAGTGGCGTGCCGCGCAATGACCCTCGCGCTGACCATCTTAGGAGTGAGCGTCGTCGCCGGGCTCGCGGCCCTGGTGGTCGTGGGGCTGCGGCGGCACGCCGCGGCGGACCTGCCGTCGGAATCGCTGCAGGATCGGCTCTGGCAGGTCGCCGAGAGCGAGGAGCGCTACCGGGTGCTGGTCGAGGCGACCACGCAGGCCGTGGTCCAGCGCGACGGACAGGGGCGGATCACCTTCGCCAGCGAAGGCTTCGCCGCGCTGCTGGGCGCCAAGCCGCTCGACCTGATCGGCTCGACGCTGACGCCCCAGGTGCTGGAGCGCGGCCCCGTGCAGGTGCGCCCCGACGGCGTGCGCCAAGTGGAGGAGCGGCTGGTGCCGGTCGACGGCACCCCGCGCTGGTTCTCCTTCGTCGAACTGCCCGCCGCCGGCCTGGAGGGCGGTCCGAACTGGCTGCGGGCCGGCAGCGACGTCACCGATCATGTCGAGGCGGTGCGCTCGCTGGACGAGGCCAAGAGCCGTGCGGAGGCCGCCAACGTCGCCAAGTCCCGCTTCCTCGCCACCGTCAGTCACGAGTTCCGCACGCCGTTGAACGGCATCCTCGGCATGGCCGACCTGTTGCTCGACACCCGCCTCGACCCGGAGCAGCGCACCTATGTCGAGGCGCTGCGCACCAGCGGCAAGGCGCTGCTGACGCTGGTCGACGGCATCCTCGACTTCTCGCGGATCGAGGCCGGGCGCCTGGATCTCGCCGCCGAGCCGTTCGACGCCGCCCTTCTGGTCGAGGGCGTGGTGGAGCTGCTGGCGCCGCGCGCGCAGGACAAGGGCCTGGAGATCGCGCTCGACATCGCCGACGACCTCGTGGCGTTGCGCGTCGGCGACGCCGACCGGGTGCGCCAGATCCTGCTCAACCTCGCGGGCAACGCCGTGAAGTTCACGCAACACGGTGGCGTCGGCGTGAGCCTGACCCGCGAAGGGGAGGGGATCGCGCTCACCATCGAGGATACCGGCCCCGGCATGCCGGAAGACCGCATCCCGATCCTGTTCGAGGAATTCGAGCAGGGCGACGGCAGCGCGAGCCGCCGGCACGAGGGCACCGGGCTCGGGCTCGCCATCACCCGCCGCCTGGTCGAGCGGATGGGCGGGACGATCGAGGCGCGCTCGACGCTCGGGCGCGGCTCGACCTTCCGGGTGGTGCTGCCGCTGCCGGCGCCCGAAGAAGCCCTTGAAGACGCGCGCCTGCCGGTCGCCCCGCCGGCGCTCAGAGCCCGCCGGGTGCTGATCGTGGCCGATTCCCCGTTCCAGGCGCCCTATCTCGCCCGCCGCCTGACCCGCTCCGGCGCGGCGGCCGTGGTCGTCGGCACCATCGAGGCCGGGCTCGACGCCCTGGCGAGCGCCGCTTTCGATGCCGTGATCGCCGACCGCGGGCTCGGCGACGCCCCCGTCCGCACGCTCGCCGCGGAGGCCGGGCGCTGCGGCGTGCGCTGTTGCCTGATCCTGCTCTCGCCGTTCGACCGGCGCGAGTTCGGCGCGGTCAACGCTTCGGGCTTCGACAGCTACCTGATCAAGCCGGTGCGCGCCCGCTCCCTGTTCGACCGCCTGCTGGAGCCGAACGCCGCCCCGCCGGAGGCGCCCCCGGCCGCCGAGATCAAGCCGCCCGCCCGCGCCGTGGCGCCCAAGGCTGCGTCCGGCCGCCGGGTGCTGCTCGCCGAGGACAACCCGATCAACGCGCTGCTCGCCACCAAGGCCCTGGAGCGGCTCGGCGCCCAGGTGACGCTCGCCCGTGACGGGCTGGAGGCGCTCGCCATCGCCGAGGCGCAGGGCCCGTTCGATCTCGCGCTCATCGACATCCGCATGCCCGGCCTCGACGGCCTGGAGACCGCCCGGCGCCTGCGCGCCCGCGAGGCCGAGACGCACGCGAGCCCGCTCCACCTCGTCGCGCTCACCGCCAACACCGGCCGCGAGGACATGGACGCAGCCCACGCGGCGGGCTTCGACGGCTTTTTGGCGAAACCGTTGAACCTGCGGGCGCTGCCGGGGCTGCTGGAGGGGCGCCGGGAAGCGGCCTGAGGAAACAAAATCCTTCCCCTCGCCCTGGCGCGGTTTCTGCCTCATCTTCGCGGCAGCGAAGGGTTGGGGACCGCATGACGCAACGAGCCATGGAACGCGCGCTGACTCGGCCGGGGAGGGCGGGCGCGTGAAGCATCTGCGCTGGCTCGCCGTGCTGCCGCCCGCCGGCATGCTGCTCGGCCCCTACCTCCTCAACCGGGTCGAGCCGCTGGTCTTCGGCATGCCGCTGCTGCTGGCGTGGCTCGTCGGCTGCACCGTGGCGACCGCGGCCGTGATGGCGGTGATCTACCTCACCGATCCGGCCAACCGCGACGCGGGAGAAGAGCCATGAACGCGGCGCTTCCGATCATCGCGCTGGCCTTCGTGGGGGCGCTGGGCCTCGGCCTGTGGGCGCGGGCCGGCCACGACATGGACATGGAGCAGTGGAGCGTCGGCAAGCGCGGCTTCGGCACCGTGCTGGTCTTCCTGCTGATGGCGGGCGAGATCTACACCACCTTCACCTTCCTCGGCGGCTCGGGCTGGGCCTACGGCAAGGGCGGGCCGACCTACTACATCCTCTGCTACCTCACGCTGATCTACGTGATCTCCTACTGGCTGCTGCCGCCCGCGTGGAAATTCGCCAAACAGCACAACCTGTTTTCGCAGCCCGACTATTTCGCTGCCCGCTACGAGAGCCGGCCGCTCGGCATCCTCGTGGCCCTCGTCGGGCTCGTGGCGCTGGTGCCGTACATGGTGCTCCAGCTCAAAGGGCTCGGCATCATCGTCTCGACCGCCTCCTACGGCGTGATCCCGCCCACGCTCGCGATCTGGATCGGGGCGGCGGGCGTCAGCGTCTACGTGATGGTGTCGGGGATTCGCGGCTCGGCCTGGACCGCGGTGGTCAAGGACATCCTCATCCTCGCCGTGGTGGTGTTTTTGGGCCTCTATCTGCCCTACCACTATTACGGCGGCATCGGGCCGATGTTCACGGCGATCGATCAGGCGAAACCCGGCTTCCTGGCGCTGCCCGATCGGGGCCAGAGCGCGACATGGTTCGCCTCGACCACGATCCTCACGGCGCTCGGCGGCTGGATGTTCCCGCACATCTTCGCCTCGATCTACACCGCCAGCGACGCCCGCACCTTCCGGCGCAACGCGGTGTTCCTGCCGCTCTACCAGCTCATGCTGCTGTTCGTGTTCTTCGCCGGATTCGCGGCGGTGCTGCAGGTGCCGGGGCTGACCGGGCCCGACGTCGATCTCTCCCTGTTCAAGATCGCGCTGGAGACTTTTCCGCCGTGGTTCGTCGGCGTCGTCGGCGCCACCGGCGTGCTGACCGCGCTGGTGCCGGGCTCGATGATCCTGATCGCGGGCGCCACCCTCATCGCACAGAATCTCTACCGCCCGCTGGCACCGAACGCGACCGACGCCTCGACGGGGCGGCTCGCCAAGATCATGGCGCCCGTGCTCGCGCTGGCCTGCGTCGGCTTCACCCTCTACGGCGGCGAGACCATCGTGCAGCTGCTGCTGATCGGCTACGCCGTGGTGACGCAGCTCTTCCCGGCCTTCTTCTTCAGCCTGTGGCGCGACAATCCGTTGACCAAGGCCGGCGCCATGGCCGGGATTCTGGCGGGCGTCGCCGCGGTCTCGGTGACGGTGGTGGGCGGCTATACCCTGGCGAAGCTGTTTCCGGGACTGCCGGGGCCGATCCAGGATTTGAACGCGGGCGTGGTGGCGCTGGCGTTGAACTTGGCGGTGGCGTTCGCGGTGAGTGTTTTTGGAGGACGGGGGGCGAAGTCCGGCACGGCTTCCGCCTGATCACGGCTTCCGCCGCTGCATCCCCTCGCCCCGCTTGCGGGGAGAGGGCTTCGGCGACCCTGTCGTCGCCGAAGCGAGGCGGCAGCCGGGGGTGAGGGGGCGGCTCAGGACGAGCCTCCTCTGACGGCAGCGCCCCCTCACCGCCGCTCCGGCTTTCGCCTGCGCTTCCTGTAGGGACGACAAGGTCCCTACAGGCCTCGCCCCGCGTGCGGGGAGAGGGGGGAACCAGCGGCGATGGCGGCGATCAAAACCGCAAGCCCTGGACGAACAGCCGCGCCGAGAAACCCGGGCGCGACGGAAAATCAGGCTCAGGCCCGCGCGGTGCGGGTCCGTGCCAGCGCGCCCTTCAGCGCGGTGACGGGCAGGAGCACGGTCTTCACCAGGGCGGTGACGGCGAGGACGGCGAGGACCGGCAGGATCGCCACGCAGATTCCGCTGACGCGCATCGGTTGTTTCCTTCGAGCGACTCGGGCGGCCTCGACCGCCGGCTGGGGCACAGTCCGCCACGCAATCGCGGCGAGACCATGGTGAATCGAAGCCGTGACGGCGACAACCTCACGGGTTTGTTGCGCCGGCTCGATCATCCGCCTGGATCTCGGATCCAGGCGGATGATCGAGCTCCTTGTGCCGCATCGGCTTTTTTCCGAAAGCCGGCAGCCACCTTTCGGGCCGATGCTCTTGCTTGCCAGCCCGCGGATGGGCGGCGTCGAAAGCGCTCATCAGCCGGGCGGCGTCGACCTTGGTGTAGAGCTGCGTCGTCGAGAGCGAGGCGTGACCCAGGAGTTCCTGGATCGCCCGCAGCTCGCCCTGGCGGGCCAGGAGATGGGTCGCGAAGGAATGTCGCAGGGCGTGCGGCGTCGCGCTGTCGGGGAGCCCCAGCGCACCGCGGAGCGACGCCACCGCGTATTGCACGATCCGCGGCGAGAGCGGCCCGCCCTTCACCCCGACGAAGAGCGGCCCTTGCGGATCGAGCGGGTGCGGGCAGAGGGCGAGGTAGTCGGCCACCGCCGAAGCCACCGCGGGCAGCACCGGCACGTCGCGGACCTTGCCGCCCTTGCCGGTCACCCGCACCGCATCGATGCCCGGCACCGGGGCGTCGCGGGCCGTGAGCCCCAGCGCCTCGGAGATGCGAAGCCCCGAGCCGTAGAGCAGCGCGATCACCGCCGCGTCGCGGGCGAGCACCCAGGGCTCGCGCGCGTCGTCGGCGCGGGTCTCCGGCCGGGTCATCGCCACCGCGGCGGAGACGGGCAGGGGGCGCGGCAGGCGCCGCTCGACCTTGGGCTGGCGCACCGCGCCGAGCGCCGCGACGCTGCCGTGGCCCTCGCGTTCGAGATGGCGGGCGAAGGAACGCAAGCCCGCGAGCATCCGCATCAGCGAGCGTCCGGAGATGTCCTCAGAACGCCGCGCCGCCATGAAGGCGCGCAGGTCGCGGGGCTTGAGGGCGATGAGCTTGTGAATCGTCGGCGGGCCGGAGCGGGCGTCGAGATGGGTCAGGAACTGGCGCAGATCGCGCTCGTAGGCCTCGACCGTGTTGGCGGCCATGCGCCGCTCCTGCGCCAGCGCCCGGCGCCATCCCTCGGCGGCGGCGCGGAGCGCCGCGTCGCCGGGGAGGAGGAGGTCGGCGTCGGCCTGTCGGGCGCTCCATGACATGGGGGGAAGCAAGCGCCGCTTAAGGTTGATGAACGGTTAATCCCCTTTTCGCGGGCCCCGGCTGCGCCATCTGGCCGCCCATCGACGTCCAACAGAGAGCCCCGATGGCCAAGCCCGTCCACAGCATGATCCGCGTCCGCGACGAGGCGCGCTCGCGCGACTATTATTCCCGCGCCTTCGGCCTGGAGCCCGCCGACCGGTTCGACTTCCCGGACTTCACCCTGCTCTACCTACGCGACCCCGCCTCGCCGTTCGAGTTGGAGCTGACGGTCAACAAGGACCGCTCCGAGCCCTACGACCTCGGCGACGGCTACGGCCACATCGCCTTCGTGGTGGACGATGTCGAGGCCGAGCACGCCCGGTTCACGCGGGAGGGTTTTCCGGCCACCGACCTCAAGACCCTCAAGCACGGCGACACCCCACTCGCGACCTTCTTCTTCGCCACCGACCCGGACGGCTACAAGATCGAGGTGATCCAGAAGGGCGGCCGCTTCGCCTGAGCGAAGCCCCTCGTTCAACCCAATCCCCCTCATCCTGAGGCGGCGGCGCGAAGCGTCGCCCTCGAAGGAGGGCTCCAGTTCGCTCGGTGGTCCCTGGAGCCCTCCTTCGAGGCCGCTTCGCGGCACCTCAGGATGAGGGTGAGGGTGGGATGAAAAAGAGAGCTGACCGAGAGCCTTACGGCGCCGTCTTCTCCAAGCGCTCGAAGGCCGCGAGGCCCTTCTCGCACGAAGCGGGCGAGGGGGCCGGCAGGCTGGTTTCCAGGCGCATGGCGTCGTCGAGGGAGAGCAGGTAGCGCTCGTCGGTGAGCGCGCGGCCGACCGCCGCCTGCATCCGGGTCCGGCCGGCGGCGATGGCGGCATCGACCCGCTCGCGGGGGACGCCGCAGGCGAGCGCGCGTCCAAAGATCTTGCCGTGCTTCTCGCCCTCGGCCTGGGGGATCACCAGGGGCCTGCCCTGCGGCAGGTCCTGGGGCTTGTCCTGCGCCGCGGCCGCCGCGGGCCACAGCAACGGGGCCAGACACAACGCCGCGCGCATCCTCATCACGATTCCTCCCTCGTCGCGCCCTCGTAGCCTTGCGCGGGCCGTCGCGTCACGTACCCCTCGGCTTGGCCCGCCGGGTCGGCGCCTCGGCGAGCGGGTCTTCCGGCCAGGGGTGGCGGGGATAGCGCCCGCGCATCTCCGAGCGGACGGAGGCCCAGGAGCCGCGCCAGAAGCCGGGCAGGTCGCGGGTGATCTGGATCGGGCGCTGGGCCGGCGAGAGCAGGTGCAGCACCAGCGGCACCCGCCCGCCGCCGAGCGTCGGGTGCCGGTCGAGGCCGAACAGCTCCTGCACCCGCACCGCCAGCACCGGCTCGGGGCCGGATTCGTAATCGACCGGGATGCGAGAGCCGGTCGGCACCTCGACATGGCTCGGCGCCTCCGCCTCCAGCCGGGCGCGCAGCTGCCAGGGCAGCAGCGATTGCAGCGCTTGACCGAGGTCGTCGGCGGTGATCGCGGCCAGCGAATGGCGCCCGACGATGCCCGGCGCGAGCCAGTCCTCCACCGACGCGGCCAGCGCTTCGTCGGAAAGGTCGGGCCACTCGCCACCTTCCGCCTCATGCATGAAGCGCACGCGGGCGCGCCACTGCGTCAGCGCCGGCGTCCAGGGCAGACGCTCGATGCCGAGCCCACTGATCCCGCGGGCCAGCACCCGCGCGGCCTCCGCGTCGGCCGGGACGGGCAGGGTGCGCTCGTCGAGGCTCACCGCGCCGAGGCGGCGGATTTCACGCGCCCGCAGGGCCCGCGCCTGACCGTCAAAGGAGACGCTCCGCACCGTCTCGATCCGGTCGGAAAACAGCGCGTCGATGGTCTGCGAGGAGATGGCGGCGGCGGCGAGGATGCGGGCGTTGGCCGCCGTTCCGGTGAGGTCGGCCACCACGACGAAGGACTCGCGGGCGAGCGCGCTCGCCGGGTCGAACAATCCGGCCCGGCCGTTGGCCATCAGCACCGCGCCCTCGCGGCCCCGCGCGCGCGCGACCCGGTCGGGATAGGCCAGCGCCAGCAGCGCGCCGGGTTCGGAGAGGGTCGGATCGGGCTCGGGGAGACGGGCGCCGGCGGCGCGCTCGGCCTGGCGGGCCCAGCCCTCGGCGAGGCGGCGCATGTCGGCGGCGCGCCCGCCGCGGTCGCGGCAAAAGCGGTCGAGGCGGTCGGCGAGATCGACGGAATCGCCGCCGAGCCCCCGCTCCACCAGCAGGGCGGCCAGTTCCGCGGCCCGGCGGGCGTGGCCGATCTCGGCGGCGCGGGCGACCATCCGGGCGAGGCGCGGCGGCAGCGGCAGGGCCCGCAGGGTCCGGCCGGTGGCGGTGAGGCGCCCGTCGCCGTCGAGCGCGCCGAGATCGGCCAGCATCGCGCGGGCTTCCGTGAGCGCCGGAGCGGGGGGCGGATCGAGGAAGGGCAGGGCGGTCGGGTCGGACACCCCCCAGGCGGCGCAATCGAGCACGAGGCCGGCGAGGTCGGCGGACAGGATTTCCGGCCGGGCGAAGGGTTCGAGCGCGGCGGTCGCGGCCTCGGGCCAGAGCCGCCAGCAGACACCTGGCTCGGTGCGCCCGGCGCGGCCCCGGCGCTGATCCACCGAGGCGCGGGAAGCGCGGGCCGTGACGAGGCGGGTCATGCCGTTGCCGGGCTCGTAGAGCGGCACGCGGGCGAGCCCGGAATCGACGACGATGCGCACGCCCTCGATCGTCAGCGAGGTCTCGGCGATGGAAGTGGCCAGAACCACCTTGCGCCGGCCGGACGGGGCCGGGGCGACCGCCCGGTCCTGCTCCCCCTGTGTCAGCGCGCCGTAGAGGGGGGCGAGGTCGATGCCCTCCGGCAGGCGGCCCTCCAGCCGCTCGGCGGTGCGGCGGATCTCGGCCTGCCCCGGCAGGAAGGCGAGCAACGAGCCCGGATCGGCCCGCAGGGCCCGCAGGATCGCGCCGGCCATCGCGTCCTCGATGCGCTCGCCCGTACTACGGTCGAGATGGCGCGTCTCGACCGGATAGGCCCGGCCCTCGGATTCGACGACCGGCGCATCCCCGAGAAGCCCGGCCACGCGGGCGCCGTCGAGGGTCGCCGACATCACCAGAATGCGCAGGTCCTCGCGTAAGCCCGCTTGCGCGTCGAGGGCGAAGCCGAGGCCGAGGTCGGCGTCCAGCGAGCGCTCGTGGAACTCGTCGAACAGCACGGCGCCGATCCCGGTCAGCTCCGGGTCGTCGAGGATCATGCGGGTGAACACGCCCTCGGTGACGACCTCGATGCGGGTGCGGGCGGAAATCTTGGAGCCGAGCCGCACCCGCAGGCCCACCGTGTCGCCGACGCGCTCGCCGAGCGTCTTGGCCATCCGCTCGGCCGCGCCGCGGGCGGCGAGCCGGCGCGGCTCCAAGAGGATGATCTTCCGGCCGTCGAGCCAGGGCTGGTCGAGCAGGGCGAGCGGGACCCGCGTGGTCTTGCCCGCGCCCGGCGGGGCGACGAGCACAGCGGCGTTGCGCCGGTCGAGCGCCGCGCGCAGGGCGGGGAGGGCGGCTTCGATCGGCAGGGAGACGGAATCGGACGGGCGGGGCGGAGCGGCGAGCGGCATGGCACGGGGAGTTGGCCCGGTTCGCGCCCCCACGCAACGGTCGGGACCGCACGTTTCGGCCATCCAGAAATATTCCGTTGACTCCACCAAATATTTGTCAGGGAACAAAGCCCCTACCCATGGAACGCGAGGCCGTTCAGCGACTTGAGGGCTCGACGTGCCGAGCGAGCACGGACCGAACTACGGACGGACGAGAGACCCATGCGGATTGCCCTCACCCTCGCAGCCGGCGTGCTGCTCTGCGGCCTCGGCGCCGGCTCGGCCTCGGCCGCCCCGGCGATGCCCGCCCCCGGCATCGTCGCCGGCGATGCGGTCGAGACCGTGGTGCATGGCGGTCGCCACCATCACCGCCACGGCTGGCACCACCGCCACGGCACCACCAAGGCCTACCGCCGCGCCCGCCGCTACAACACGATGCGCCACGGCAACCCGAACGCCCGCAACCCGGAGCGTCCCGGCTACCAGCAGCAGCTCGGCAACACCACCAACGGCCCGCGCTACTGATCGATCTTCGAGGATCGTCGCCGGCCTCGGCGACGATCCCTACGAGTTCAGAACGAGACGGCCCGCCCGGCGTAAAGCCCGGCGGGCTTTTTCGTGCCCGCTTGCACCGCCTGGGGAGAGCGCACACTTGTCCACGATGTTCGCGCTCCGTCTCCGGTGCCGCATGGGGGCGGAGCTGCTAGCCTCCTCCCCATGCGTTCCAGTTCCCCTCGCCCCCAGGCCTCTCGTTCCCTGGCCCTCGAGCGTCGTGCGAACCCGGCGGATTCGGTGACCTCCTCGCCCGTCACATCCCCGTTGGACATCCCCGGCGCCACGCCGATGATGGCGCAGTATATCGAGATCAAGGCGGCCAATCCGGACTGCCTGCTGTTCTACCGGATGGGCGACTTCTACGAGCTGTTCTTCGAGGACGCCGAGATCGCCTCGCGCGCGCTCGGCATCGTGCTGACCAAGCGCGGCAAGCACGGCGGCGCCGACATCCCGATGTGCGGCGTGCCGGTGGAGCGCTCCGACGACTACCTCCACCGCCTGATCGCGCTGGGCCACCGCGTCGCCGTCTGCCAGCAGACCGAGGACCCGGCGGAGGCCAAGAAGCGCGGGCCGAAATCCGTGGTGCGGCGCGAGGTGACCCGCCTCGTCACGCCGGGCACGCTCACCGAGGATCGCCTGCTCGATCCGGCCCGCGCCAACCTGTTGCTCGCCATCGGCCGCCGCAAGGTGTCGGACGCCCGCGAGGCCTATGGCTTGGCCGCCATCGACATCTCGACCGGGCGATTTTCGCTGAGCGAAGTCGACGGTACGGAACTGCCCGCCGCCATCGCCCGGCACGAACCACGGGAGATCGTGCTGTCGGAAGCGATCCACGCCGACCCGGCGCTGACGCGACTGTGGCGCGACACGAAGGCCGCGGTGGTGCCGCTGGCCGCCGCCGAGCTGGAGCCGGCCTCGGCCGAGCGGCGCATCCGCGAGCAGTTCGGCATCAAGACGCTCGACGGCTTCGGCTCCTTCTCCCGTGCCGAGATCGCAGCCGCCGGTGCCGCGCTCCTCTACATCGAGCGCACGCAGTTCGGGGCGAAGGTGCCGCTCTCGGCCCCCTCTCGCGAGGCGTCCGGGGCGACGCTCGCCATCGACGCGGCGACCCGGGCCAATCTCGAACTCACCCGTACGCTGTCGGGCGAGCGCAAGGGCAGCCTGCTGGAGGCCATCGACCGCACCGTCTCGGCGGGCGGCGCGCGACTGCTCGCCGAACACCTCGCCGGCCCGCTGACCGACCTGCAAAACATCGCGCGGCGGCACGATGCCGTGGCCTTCCTCGTCGCGGACGGGTCGCTGCGGGCGCACCTGCGCGACGCGCTCAAGGCCGCCCCCGACCTCGCCCGCGCGCTGTCGCGGCTCGGCCTCGGCCGCGCCGGCCCGCGCGACCTCGCCGCTTTGCACGGCGGGTTGGACGCCGCGCTCGCCATCGCCGAGGGCCTCGGCGGCACTGAGCTGCCCGAGGGCATCGCCCGCCTCGTGCGCCGCCTCGACGACGCCGACCGGGATTTGGCCGCGGAACTCGCAGCCGCGCTCGCCGACGACCTGCCGCTCAACCGCCGCGACGGCAATTTCGTGCGTGCCGGCTATCACCCCGAGATCGACGAAGGCCGCCTGCTCGGCCAGGACTCGCGAAAGGTGATCGCGGCTTTGCAGGCGCGCTACGCCGAGGCCAGCGGCTGCCGCACGCTCAGGATCAAGCACAACAACGTGCTCGGCTACTACATCGAGGTGCCGCAGGCGGTGGGCGAGGCCTGCCTCAAGGGCCTGATGAAGGACTTCGTGCATCGCCAGACCATGGTCGATGCCATGCGCTTCACCAGCGTCGAACTCGGCGAGCTGGAATCGAAGATCGCGGGCGCCTCCGACCGGGTGCTGGCGCTGGAAGCGCAAGTGTTCGACACGCTCGCCACCCGCGTGATGGCCCAATCCGAAACAATCGCCGACATCGCCGATGCGCTCTCGGCGCTGGATGTGGCGGGAAGCCACGCCGAACTCGCGGTCGAACTCGATTGGGCACGGCCCCGCCTCGACGACAGCCTCGCCTTTGCCGTTGAGGGCGGACGCCATCCGGTGGTGGAGGCGGCTTTGCGCAAGGCGGGCGAAGCCTTCATCGCCAACGCCTGCGACCTGTCGGGGGAGGAGGCCGGGCGCATCCGCCTCGTCACCGGCCCGAACATGGGCGGCAAGTCGACCTTCCTGCGCCAGAACGCGCTGGTCGCGGTGCTCGCGCAGATGGGCGCCTTCGTGCCGGCCCGCTCTGCCCATCTCGGCGTGGTCGATCGGCTCTTTTCCCGCGTCGGCGCGGCGGACGACCTCGCGCGGGGGCATTCGACCTTCATGGTCGAGATGGTCGAGACCGCCGCGATCCTGAACCAGGCGACGCGCCGTTCCCTCGTCGTCCTCGACGAGATCGGGCGCGGCACCGCGACCTTCGACGGGCTCTCCATCGCCTGGGCCTGCCTGGAGCACCTCCACGAGAAGAACGGCTGCCGGGCGCTGTTCGCCACGCATTTCCACGAACTGACCGCGCTCTCCAAGCGCTTGCCGCGCCTCGACAACGCAACCCTGAAGGTTGCCGAGCACCGCGGCGACGTGGTGTTTCTGCACGAGGTGGTGCCGGGCGTGGCCGAGCGCTCCTACGGCCTGCAGGTCGCCCGCCTCGCCGGCTTGCCGGCCAGCGTGGTGGCGCGGGCCGGCACGATCCTCAAGGGGCTCGAATCGTCCGAACGCGAGCGCCCGTCGCGTGCCCGCATCGACGACCTGCCGCTGTTTGCGAGCCTTACCGAGATCGCCCCGCCCCCACCGGAGGCCGTCGCCCTTCCGCCCGAGGACACGCTGGGGGACTTACTGGACACGATCGACCCCGACAGCCTGACGCCGCGGGAGGCGCTCGACGCGCTGTACCGGCTGAAAGCGGAGCGGGCGCGGTAACAGCCGATTCGGCACAGGGCGGCGCGCAGGGGTCTCGGGCCGCGCCTCTCGTTCTCAGATCGAGCACTCCGTCGTTGCGAGGCGGAGCCGAAGCAATCCAAGGCTCCGCGCCATCCGGAAAGGTCGCACCGCTGGATTACTTCGCCTTCGCCGGCAATGACGGGGATGCTCCGGAACCCAGAAAGACTGATTGGAACCGGAATTACCCGTAGATCCATTATGTCCGCGCAATAATGTCCAAAAAAAATCCAACCCTCATCCTCATCCTGAGGTGCGAAGCACAGCGAAGCCTCGAAGGAGAGCTCCAGGGATCGCGCGTGGACTGGAGCCCTCCTTCGAGGCCGCTACGCGGCACCGCAGGATGAGGGGGTTTGATTGGATAGGCCGACGACACGGGCGCCGACATCCAATTCCAAAAAGACCCGCCGCCCCAATTTTAACGTCCCGTGAAAGAATCATCGGCCAAATCGATCCCGACAAGCACAGGATGCACGGGGCCATGACACTCGAATTGCGGTCGTCGCGCCGGAAGTTTCTCGTCGGGCTCGGCGGGTTCGCCGCGGCGGCCCGGCTCATGCCGGGCTCGGCGCTCGCGTTCGAGGCGGGCGCGTGTCCGCCGCCCTCGGCCTGGACCGATCTGGCGCGCGCGGTGAAGGGCGGCGTGCTGCGGCCGGAGGACCCGTTCTTCGCCGACATCTGCCGGCCGAACAACCTGCGCTACGGCGCGACCCTGCCCGCCGGCATCGCCCGCTGCACCAATGCCGCGGACGTGCAGGCCTGCATCGCTTGGGTGCAGCGGCAGGCCATGCCCTTCGCGGTCCGCTCCGGCGGGCACAATTATGCCGGCTTCTCGACCACGCCCGGTCTGCTGATCGACATGTCCCTCATGGCGGGCGTGACGCCGGTGGCCGGCAGCGGCAGCCTCGTCACGGTCAAGGGCGGGACGCTGAACCTGCTCGCCTACAAGCAGATGGAGCGGATGGGCCGCACCATCACCCACGGCCGCTGCGACACGGTGGGCGCCGCGGGCTTCCTGCTCGGCGGCGGCATCGGTTTCAACATGCGCAAGTTCGGCGTGGGTTCCGATCTCATGCGCGCGACCGAACTCGTCACCGCCGACGGCCAGTTCGTGCGGGCCGACGCCGACACCGACCGCGACCTGTTCTGGGCCTGCCGCGGCGGCGGCGGCGGGAATTTCGGCATCAGCACCGGCTTCACCCTCGAGACCCGCCCGGCGGATTCGGTGACGGTGTTCAACCTCACCTGGAGCAAGGACCTCCCCAAGGTCCTGAAGCTCCTGCTGAGCGAACTCGCGAGCGCCCCCGACGATTTCGGCTCCAAGATCGCCGTCACCATCCCGAGTCGGCAGGAGGGATGCGACCACGCCCCGCTCACACTCTCGATCCTCGGCCAGCTCCACGGCTCGGCCTACGCACTGAAGGACATCTTCAAGTCCACCTGGGAGATGATCGACACGGGCCGGTCGCAGATCAAGGCGGACGTGCCGTACTGGCAGGGCCAGGACTTCCTGACCGAGACGACGTTCCCGTACTCCTATCAGGAGAAGTCGAGCTACATGCGGGCCGCTTCGATCGACGACGAGGCGGTCGCGGCGATGTTCGACGGGGCGGCAAAAATGCCGGCCACCTCCATGCCGGTGAGCTTCAAGTTCTTCCAAGTCGGCGGCGCCATCGACCGCCTCGGTCGGACCGACACGGCCTACGTCCACCGCGGGTCCGACTGGCTGTTCACCGTCGAGGCCAATTGGTGGAGCCCGACCGACTCGGCGAGCCAAATCGCCCGGACCCTCGATTGGCAGCAGCACTTCTACGACGACGTCAACCGACGCACCGGCGCGGTCGGCGCCTTCCAGAACTTTTCCGACCCGTCCCTGGCCGACTGGCAGGACGCCTATTACGGCGAAAACTACGCCAAGCTCGCCGCGGTGAAGCGGGCGGTCGATCCGGGGATGCTGTTCACCTTCGCGCAGGCGATCCGCCCGGCCAAAAAGCCCGTCGAGCGCAGCCCGTCCTCCACCCTACCCGGCGCGCGGCGCGAGGCAGAAGCCGTCGAGCGTCTCCCCTGACGGCACATCGCCCGATTGCCCGGAACGGCAGCGGGCGACGTAGTCGAGCGCGCTCGCCACGGTGCGCTCGGAATAGGGCTTGGCGATCACCCCGACGGCGCCCGCGAAGTCCGGCGGGATGCGCTTGGCGTTGGCCGTCATGAACACCACCGTGGTGCGCGGGTCGGCGCTGAGTGCGCGGGCGACCTCGATGCCGGTCGGGCCGTCGATCAGGTGGATGTCCACGAGCGCCACGTCGGGCGCGGTGCGCTGCCCGAGCGCGATGGCCTCCGCCGAGGCGCTGGCCACGCCGACGCTGACATGGCCGAGGTCTTCCAAGAGACATTCGAGTTCGAGGGCGATAAGCACCTCGTCCTCGACCACGAGGATGCGCAGGCCCTCGCCCGCTGGCGGGCTCTCGCCCGCGGCCGGGCTGTCGCCCGCTGCGGGGCTCACCTCGGGCATCCCGCCTCTCCTTCCCCGCGTCGCGGCGGGACGATCCCGCCATCGGGAGGAGATGGCACGAAGCGGCGGCGCTGGGAAAGGCCCGTCACCTGAGGCCGTCCGCGGGCAGCGGTACGCGGATCGCGACGCGGGTGCCGGGCTCGGCCTCCGACCACGCGATGGTGCCGCGCAATTGCCGCACCACCATCTCGACCAGCATGCGCCCGAACCCCGTCGGGTTGGGGGGGCCCGCCGTGAGGCCGATCCCGTCGTCCTCGATGGCGAGTTCCAAAGACTCGCCCGAACGCCGCGCGCTCACCCGTACCCGGCCCGCCCGCTCGCGGGGGAAGGCGTGGCGCAGCGCGTTACCGGCGAGTTCGTGCAGCAGCAGCGCGAGCGGCGCCGCCATGGCGGCGGGCAACGCCAGCGGCTCCATCTCGCTCTCGACCCGCGCCGCGCACGGCCCATGCGCGGAGCCCGGCCCGTGCGCGGCGGCGAGGTCGGCGATCAGGTCGTCGGCGAATTCGCGGAACTCGAAGCGGGCGGCGTCGCCCTCCTGGTAGAGCATCCGGTGGGCGGTCGAGAGGGCGCCGATGCGGTCGGCCATCGCCTGGAGCGCGTCGCGGGCCTCGCCCTGCGGCGTGCGGCGCGCCTTCAGCAGCATCAGGGAGGAGATGACCTGAAGGTTGTTCTTGACCCGGTGATCGACCTCGTGGAGCAAAGCCGTCTTCTGCTCCAGGGCGAAGCGCAGGTCGGCGGTGCGCTCGCCCACCTCCCGCTCCAGCGCGCCGTTGGCGTCGCGCATGGCGGCCTCCAGGCGGTGCTTGTCGGTCATGTCGGCCTGGGCCGAGAAGAAGTAGAGGATCTCGCCTGCGGCGTCCCGCACCGGGTTGACCGTCATCCCGTTCCAGAACGGCGTGCCGTCCTTGCGATAGTTGAGCAATTCGCACTCGAACGCGCGGCCCTGTCCGATCGCCTCGCGAAGGCGGTTCAGCGTCGTCCGGTCGGTCGCCGGGCCCTGAAGCCGGCGGCAATTGTGGCCGTAGAGTTCGTCGCGGCCGTAGCCGGTCAGCCCAAGGAAGGCGCCGTTGGCCCAGACGATCGGGTTGTCGTCCCGGCGCGGATCGGTGACGACCATCGGGGTCGGGCTCGCCTCGAAGGCGGCCGCGAACACCTCGACGGTGAAACCGGGCGGGAAGGCCGTCGCCTCTGTGGGAAAACCCGTCATCCTGACGCCGACGCGAGGCGTGCCGCTCGGGGAGAGCCGCACGCGAACCCATGAAACCGATGCCGCAAGCGAGCGATCGGTTCCCCCCAACGAGAGACGGTCGCTCCCGTTCCGGAACCGACTTCACGCTTCCGTCAAGCTTGCCTTATCCATAGACGGGCAAGCGTTGGGAAAGCGTTGCAGGCGCCGGAATCCCGAAGTCGCGTGCCCGCCGCAAGGCGTTGTGGCTAGCAGCCCCGAGGCTGCCGCGATTTTTGCGCATAGGCCGGACGGAGCGAAAGAGGGGATCGGCGATGGCGGCAGCGAAGGGCCGGAGGGGCTTGCGGCCCCGCGACGTGCTGGAGGACCCGCGCCTGCTCCTGATGCTGGCCCTCGGCTTCGGCTGCGGCCTGCCGATCCTCCTGGTGTTCTCGACGCTGTCGGCGTGGCTCGCCACCGCGGGCATCCAGCGCACCAGCATCGGGCTCCTGTCCTACGTCTCCTTCGCCTACTCGCTGAAGTTCGTCTGGGCGCCGGTGATCGACCGGCTCGACCTGCCGCTGCTGTCGCGGTGGCTCGGGCGGCGGCGCTCGTGGATGCTGCTGTCGCAGATCGCGGTGGCCGGCGGCCTCGTCGCCATGAGCTTCGGCGCCCCCTCGGACGACCTGTTCTACATCGTCGTCTGCGCGCTGGTGACCGCCTTCGCCTCGGCGACGCAGGACATCGTGGTCGACGGCTGGCGCATCGACGCGGCGCCGACCGAACGCCAGGGGCTGATGCTCGGCAGCTACCAGCTCGGCTACGCCATCGCCCGCGCCTTCGCCGGGGCCGGCGCCCTCTACATCGCGCAAGGCTACAGCTGGGCGATGGCCTACGAGGCCATGGCGCTGTTGATGCTCGTCGGCATCGCCGGCTGTCTGTTCGCCCCCCGTCAGGATCCGGCGGACGCCGACGCGGAGCCGCGCGGGGTCGCCGACACCCTGCGGGTCGCCGTGGTCGAGCCGTTCGGCGACCTGATCCGGCGGAAGGGTCCGCGGCTGATCCTGATCCTGTCGCTGATCATGCTCTACCGCCTGCCCGACATCATCTCCGGGGTGATGGCGCAGCCGTTTTACATCGAGCAGGGCTTTTCGCTCGTCGAGATCGCCAACGTCACCAAGGTCTATGGCGTGATCGTCGGCCTCGTCGGGGCGCTCGCCGGCGGCTGGGCGGTGATGCGCTTCGGCATCCAGGCCTCGCTCCTGTTCGGCGGCATCGTCGCGGCGGGCTCGAACCTGATGTTCGCGTGGCTCGCGGTCAGCGGCCACGACACCGAGATCTTCATCGCCAGCATCTCGATCGACAACTTCTCCGGCGCTTTCGCCGGCACGGCGCTGATCGCCTACATGTCGGGCCTGACCTCGCCGGCCTTCGTGGCGACGCAGTACGCGCTGCTGTCCTCGCTCTACGCACTCCCCGGAAAATTCATCGGCGGCTTCTCCGGCTACATGGTGGACGGGCTCGGCTACCCGTCCTTCTTCGTCGCCTCGGCGCTGATCGGCATTCCGGTGGCGCTGCTCTGCATCGCGCTGGCCGCCTTGGGTGAAGGCCGGGAGGAGGCGGAGGCCGGCCCCGCGCCGGAAGAGGAGGCGGTGGCCGCCAAGGCGTGAACGGCGTTCATTCCGCATTCCGGGCGCGAAGAGCGCCCCGCGCAGCGAGCCTCGGCTTTCAGCCGAGGCGTCGAGCGGAGCGAAAAGCCTAAGGTCGCGGACGCGACCGCCGGCGCCTGAGGCATACCGGGAAACCAGGGCAGCCGCCCTGGAACCATCCCCCCGGCCTCCGTTTTGCTCCTGCCTACGCGTTTCGGGAGATTCTTGACGTGAACGAGATCGCGCTGAGCGGCGAGACCCTGCCGGTTCCGGTCGCGCCCGCCGCCCTGCCGCCGCTGTCGGCGGCCGACCGCGCGGCGCTCCGCCGGGCGGTGGACGTGCTGGAGCGGCCGGGACTCGCCGCGCGGCTCTCGGCCGCCGCCGGGGCGCCGCTCGACATGATCGGCCGGGCGCTGCCGGCGCCCCTCACCGAGGCGGTCGGCCGCTCGACGGAAGCCGCGATGCGCACGGCACTCCGCGTTGCCCTGGCCACCCTGCCGGACAAGGCGGTGAAGCCTTCGGGCTCGGCGGTGGAGCGGATCGAGGAGGGGGCGGGCGCGCGGCTCGGCCGCCTCGTCGGCTCCAGCGAGACCCGCCACAAGGCGCTCGCCGCATTCTCCGGCGCGCTCGGCGGCGCCTTCGGGCTCGCCACCGTGGCAATCGAATTGCCGCTCTCGACCACGCTGATGCTGCGCTCCATCGCCGAGATCGCCCGCGAGGAGGGCGAGGATCTGAGCGACCCGGAAGGCGCGCTCGCCTGCGTGCAGGTCTTCGCGCTCGGCGGGCGCAACGGCCCCGAGACGGCGCTTACAGAGAGCGGCTACTTCGCCGTGCGCGCGGCGCTGGCCAAGACCATGGCCGAGGCGACCCGCTACGCCGCCCACCGCTCGCTCCTCGACGCGGGCGCCCCGCCGCTGGTGCGGCTCACGGCGCAGATCGCCTCGCGCTTCGGGATCGTCGTCTCGCAGAAGGTCGCGGCCCAGGCCGTGCCGGTGATCGGGGCGCTGGGGGGCGCGGCCGTCAACACCGCCTTCATGGACCATTTCCAGGGCATGGCGCGGGCCCACTTCACGGTGCGCCGGTTGGAGCGGGCTTACGGCAAGGACAGCGTGCGGGCGGCTTATTTGGAGGAAAAGGCGGCGCTGGGGATCGCCTGACGGCGCTTCCCACCCACCCCCCTCATCCTGAGGTGCGGAGCGAAGCGAAGCCTCGAAGGAGGGCTCCAGAAATCGCGCGGCTGGCTGGAGCCCTCCTTCGAGGCCGCTGACGCGGCACCTCAGGATGAGGGGGGTGGATGGGACGGCCCCAAAACCGTCTCAGCCCGAAAAATTCGTCTCGACCAGCACCGTTGCGGTGTCGAACGACGCCGCGTGCCACGTGCCCGCGGGGAAGTGGAACAGGCTGCCCGCGGCGAAGGCCACCCGGCCCTGCTCGGTCTCCAACGTGCCCGAGCCCTCGATCACCTGTACGAACTGCTCGTGGTCGTGGCTGTGGCGCGGCGCCTCCGTCCCCGCGGGAATCGACACCCGCACGAGACTCGCGCCCTTGCCCTCCAGACTTCGCTTCGCCACGCCCGAGGGCGCGCGGGTCGCCGGCAGATCGGTCCAGGGCAGGCAGTGGCGGGTCATGCGCGGGCTCCGGGTTTCGCCCGCGAGGTAGGCGGCGCGCCCCTCAAGGCCAGACCTTGATGGCGACCGACCGGCGCACGAGGTCGCGATCCGAGGTGATCGTGCAGCCCTCGACCCGCAGCGTCGCGTAGGTGAGGAGCGCCCGCTCGCCGACATCGTCGAAGTTGCGGCCCTCGGCCTCCGGATCGATGAGCGACGGGTAGGCGATGAGGCGCGGCCCCGCCTTGCACGGGTCGTCGTAGAGCGTGGCGCCGGCCACAGCCAAGCGCGGCACGTCCCAGGTCAGGAGATCGCGCGAGGTCGTCCAGTAGAAGCCGGATTCCGCGAAGGCGCCGCCCTTGGCCGCCATGAACACCGCGATCCACGCCCCCGTGCCGCGCTGGCGCACCACCGCCCCGACCGGGCCGGGAAACGGCCCGACCGGGCGGCAGGTGTCGGCGAGCTTCACCGCCTTGCGGTACGGATCGGGAAAGGCCGCGGTGAAGCCGGTGCCGGTCCAGGCGCGCCAGCGGGTGGGGTCGGCGGGGTCGTCCGAGCGAAACAGGCAGACGCCCGCCGGCTGGTCGCTGCCGGGCCGGTCCCAGCCGGTGGTCGAGGCCAGGAAGGTGCGCCAGCGCCCGTCGCCGACGATGTTGGAGGGGTTGAAGAAGCCCCGATGCCGGCCCTGCTCCTCCTCCTGCCGGAACGGCGCCCCGGCGACGACCACGGGCGGTTTCGTCTGCGCGAAGGTCGCGCCGCCGTCGCGCGAGGCGGCGGCGGTGATCGTGTTGTACCAGCACTCCATGTACACCTTGGAGCGGCAGCGGCCCTCGTGCTCGTTGGCCTGGAACTCGTGGTGGATCAGCGCCGCGACGTTGGCGCCGTCCTCGGTCCAGGTGGCGGTGATCCACGAGCGGTCGTCGTAGAGCGCCGGATCGCTTTTGCCGCCTGAATCGAGCACGACGCGGCAATCGATCTTGAGACTGTCGAAGTCGGGGCCCCGCAGCGCGCGGTTGCGGTAGTGCAGGCCGAACATCGCGATCCCGCCGGACGCATCGCGGAAGGCGCGGGAGGGGGCGTCCGGCACGTCGGCCCCGTCGCAGGCATCGCGGGTCGCCGAGAACATCAGCCGTTCCGGCCCGGTCACGGTCAGCGCCGAGAGCGGCGGCTCGACGGCGCGGCCCCCGAGCGGCACGAGGCCGCACGAGACGGCCAGCAGCACGGAGAGGGGGCGGAGCAGCCTGGACATCCCATCAGGATTGCGTTTTGAACCGTTACAGGAAGCTTGTCCGGATCGGCCGGCGCAGGCGCCGTCCACAGGCCGCCCCATGCTCGTTCTGATCCTCGGCCTCGTGCTGTTCCTCGGCACCCACGCTTTCTCGATGGCACGGGCCAAGCGCGCCGAGGTGATCGGGCGCGTCGGCGAGCAGCGCTACAAGCTCGGCTACACCCTGCTCTCGGTGCTCGGCCTCGCGCTCACCGCCTACGGCTACGGGCTGTATCGGCAGGAGGGGATGATCCCGGTCTGGTCGCCGCCGACCTTCACCCGCCACCTCGCGGTGCTGCTGACGCTGTTCGCCTTCATCAGTCTGGCCGCCACCTACCTGCCTGGGCACATCCGCACCCGGCTGAAGCACCCGATGCTGCTCGCCGTGAAGATCTGGGCGACCGCGCATCTGCTGGCCAACGGCGATCTCGGCTCGATGCTGCTGTTCGGCGCCTTCCTGGCCTGGGCGGTCGCCGCCCGCATCAGCGCCAAGCGCCGCGCGCTGACCGCAGGGCAGGTGGCCGCGCAGCACGGCGGACAGGCCGCGCCCGCGGGCTGGCGCAACGACGCCATCGCCGTGGTGGTCGGCCTCGTGGCGTGGTTCGTGTTCGCGAAATACCTGCACCCGCTGCTGATCGGCGTCGCGGCTTGGCCGGGGCAGGCGTAAGACGACCCAGCGAAAAATCCAAAAAATTTCGCCAAACCGGAGGCTCTGTGCTAGGCGCGGGCCCGACGACGACAGGCGAGGCGAGCGCGGCCCGCGAGGGACGCACGGATACAGATGGCCGAGAACAACGAGTTCATCCGCGAGGTCGACGAGGATTATCGCCGCGACCGGTTCATCCAGATCTGGAAGCGCTACAATGCGCTGATCATCACCGGCGCGATCCTGCTGGTGGCCGGCGTCGGCGGCTGGAACTACTGGCGCCACGCCGAACTGGTCCGCGCCGAGGCGACCTCGGAGCGGTTCGACCGGGCCAACCGCCTCGCCAAGGACGGCAACACCGCGGACGCCGAGCGCGATTTCGCCGCGATCCAGGCGGACGGCCCGGCGGGCTATGCGCTCCTCGCCCGCTTCCGCAACGCCGCCGAGGCGGGCAAGCGCGATTCTGCGGCAGGCGCCACCGCCTACGACGCGCTCGCCGCCGACAAGGGTGCGGGTGACGCCTTGCGCGACCTCGCTCGGCTCCGCGCCGCCCTGCTGCGCCTCGACGGCACCGATCAGGCCGCCGCGCTCACCCAGCTTCAGGGCCTCGCCACGCCCACCGGCACCTTCCGCCACACCGCCCGCGAGATGCTGGGCCTGACGGCGCTCCGCAAGGGCGACATCGAGGGCGCCGGTCGCTGGTTCGACCAGATCGCGGGCGACAACGACACCCCGCAGGGCCTGCGCCAGCGCGTCGAGATCTACGCCGCGCTGGTTGCGGGCGGGCCGGTCACGGTCACCGAGGCCAAGCCCGAGAACGCCGCGCCCCCGCCGCCGATCACCCGCTGACCCGTCCGTCCTTGCGAGGCGAGGCGTAAGCAGTCCGGAGCGTGACCTCTCCGGATAGGGCGCGCCCTGGATCACTCCGCCCCCGCGCGCAATGACGGCATACCCTCCGGGCGATGTTCGCTCGTCCCGGAATGCCTTATCCTCACGAAGACCAGCGCGTCCCCTCGGCCGCGCCGAAAGACAGACTCCCATGGACCTGCCGACCGTCGCGATCGTCGGACGCCCGAACGTCGGCAAATCGACCCTGTTCAACCGGCTGGTCGGGCGCAAGCTCGCGCTGGTGGACGACCGCCCCGGCGTGACCCGCGACCGGCGCGAGGGCGACGGCTCGATCGGCGACGTCGCCTTCCGCATCATCGACACCGCCGGCCTCGAACAGGCTGACGCCGACTCGCTCTTGGGCCGCATGCGCGCCCAGACCGAGGCCGCGATCCTCGAATCCGACGCGGTGCTGTTCGTCATCGACGCCCGCGCCGGCGTGCTCCCCGCCGACCGGCCCTTCGCCGAACTGGTGCGCCGGGCCGGCATCCCGGTCATCCTCATCGCCAACAAGGCCGAGGGCGGGGCCGGCATGGCCGGCGCCTACGAGGCATTCTCGCTGGGGCTCGGCGACCCGATTCCCTTCTCCGCCGAGCACGGTGAGGGCCTCGGCTCGCTGCAGGATGCGCTTCGCGACGTGCTCCCTGAGCCGGACGAGGACGACGAGGACGACGGCGAAGGCGGCAAGGGCCTACGCGTCGCCATCGTCGGCCGCCCCAACGCCGGCAAGTCGACGCTGATCAACCGCATGATCGGCGAGGACCGCCTGCTCGTCGGCCCCGAGGCCGGCATCACCCGCGATTCGATCTCCCTCGACTGGGAGTGGCGCGGCCGCAAGATCAAGCTGCACGACACCGCCGGCATGCGCCGCCGGGCCCGCATCGATGACAAGCTCGAAAAGCTCGCGGTCTCGGACGGGTTGCGCGCCGTGCGCTTCGCCGAGGTGGTGGTGGTGCTCTTGGACGCCACCATCCCGTTCGAGAAGCAGGATCTCACCATCGTCGATCTCGTCGAGAGCGAGGGGCGCTCCCTGGTGATCGGCCTCAACAAGTGGGACCTCGTGGCCGACCAGCCCGGTCTGCTCAAGACGCTGCGCGAGGACTGCACCCGCCTGCTGCCGCAGGTGCGCGGCGTCTCGGTGGTGTCGCTCTCGGGGCTCGGCGGCGAGGGGATCGACAAGTTGATGCAGGCGGTGGTGGACGCCTCCGAGGTGTGGAGCCGCCGCGTCTCGACCGCGCGGATCAACGCATGGCTCACCGACGCGCTCCAGCGCAACCCGCCGCCCGCGGTCTCGGGCCGGCGCATCAAGATCCGCTACGGCACCCAGGTGAAGAGCCGCCCGCCGCACTTCGCCCTGTTCGGCAACCAGCTCGACGCCCTGCCGAAATCCTACACCCGCTACCTCGTCAACGGCATCCGCGAAGCCTTCGAGCTGCCCGGCACGCCGATCCGGCTGTCGCTGCGGACGACGAAGAACCCGTTCGAGAAGGGCTGAGGCGCGGGGGCTAACCTGCCCGCGTCGTCTCGGCCAGCCAATCCACCACCGCGTCCAGCGCTTGACGGTTGCTGGTGTCGCCGCCACGCGCCGCCTCGAAGGCAGCAATCTGGCGCTCGGCGCTGGTGCCCTCGCGGACGATGCGGCGGGCGTCGGCCACCTCCGCCGCGCAGCCGAGCGCCGCGGCATCCTCGGCGATCAGCGATAGCAGCGTGTCGAGCGCTTGCGCGAACGGAAACGCCTCCTCCGAGGCCTCGTCGATCAGCTCGGCCTCGGTGCCGCTGCGCTGCGCCCGCCACAGGTTCTCGGCGGCAATCGCCCGCGACACGCCGGTGAGCCCCGCATTGATGTCCGGGCGCCGCTCGACGAGGCGCACGAGGCAGCGGAACAGCGCCGCCACGACGATGGCGTCGGACAGCCGCGTGCAGGAATCGGCGATGCGCAGTTCCAGCGTCGGGAACTTGATCGAGGGGCGCAGCGACCACCACAGGAAGCTGGCATCCTGGATCGAGCCGGCCTTGGTCATGATGCGGACGTAGCGCTCGTAAGATCCCGCATCGCCCATCAGCTCCGGCAGGCCGGTGCGGGGGAGTTCGCCGAAGGCGCTTAGGCGATAGGCCGAGAGCCCCGTCGGCTTGCCCTGCCAGAACGGCGAGGAGACCGAGAGCGCGAACAGCAGCGGCTGGAACGGCAGCAGCCGGTCCATCAGCCCGACGCGGGCGTCCGCGTCCTTCACCTCGACATGGACATGCATGCCGCAGATCAGGCTGCGCCGCCCGGCGAGGCCCACGTCGCGCAGGATGCCGCGGTAGCGGTCGCCCTTGGTCGGCAGCTGGCGCGCCCAGTCGGCGATCGGATGGGTGCCGGCGGCAAAGACCAGAAGCCCGTGCTCGGCCCCGATCTCGGCGAGTTGCCGCCGCTGCCCCAGCAGCGCGGCATGGGCCGCGGAAAACGCGGTCGAGGGCGGGGTGCAGACCTCGACCTGGCATTGCAGCAGTTCGCGCCCGATCTCCGGCAGCCGCTCCCCCGCCTCGACATGGAACGGCTTGACCGACCGCCGCGGCGTGCCGCGCGTCTCCGCATCGGCGAGGAAATACTCCTCCTCGATCCCGAACCGGTACGCGTGGACACTCATCCGCCGTCTCCGAACCATGGCCGCGGACCGCGCGGGTGCCTTTATATGGCTCAGAGCGCGCGAGCGTTCCCTGGGCTCGCCCGAGACCGCTCACACAGGACACCGCATGGCCGACCTCGCGCGCAACAAGGCGAATGTGATCGCCTTCTACGAGTTGATGTTCAACGCCTGCCGCCCGCGCGAGGCGATCGAGCGTTATGCCGGTGCCGACTACATCCAGCACAACCCGCACGTCGCCACCGGCAAGGACGGGTTCGTCGCCTATTTCGAGCGCATGGCGCGCGAATGGCCGGGCAAGCGGGTCGAGGTGAAGCGGGCGGTGGCCGAGGGCGACCTCGTCGTGCTGCATTGCCGCCAGCACTGGCCTGGCGACCAGGACTACGCGGCCATCGACATCTTCCGCCTCGACGCGGACGGCCGCATCGTCGAGCACTGGGACGTGCTGCAGATCCTGCCGGAAGATTCCGCCAACCCGAACGGGATGTTCTGAGCGACTGGATTACCCCTGCCGCAACGCTCCACCCACCAGCCAAGCCGGATCGAACCAGCGGTCCGCCTCGCCGTCATAGGGCAGCCGCGTCACGTCCCAGTGCTGGATGTATGGGGCGTAGACGTTCCACACCGCGATCCCGCCGCCGACGAAGATGCGGCGGCCCGGATAGCGCTTCAGCACCTCTTCCGGGTCCTCGTGCGAGCGGATCACGTCGATGGTGCGGTCCTTGAACGCGAACGCGGGTACGGACGCCACCGTCTTGGGGCCGGCGATCAGCACGTGGCCCATGGTCAGCGCGAAGAACCGCGTCACGTCCTCCACGAACAGCGGATCGGTGTTGCCCTCCCAGGGCAATTGCCCGTCGAGGCCGAGCTGGCCCCGCTGGCCGATGGCGCAGATGCAGCGGACGTCGATCATCGATGAACCCTAGAAGAAAGAACGGGCTCTGCCCGAATCCAGCCGGGGCCTTGGCCCCGGACCCCGTTACTCGGGGGCGCGGAAACTTAAGGTCCGGTCGCTTGGGAAATCGTAGAGGCGGCCGGTCTCGTTCCATGAAGGCGACGAGAGGCGCACGAAGTGCGGCGCCAGTTCCTCCGGCGTGCGCAGGGTCTCCGGGTCCTCGCCCGGCATGGCCGAGCGGCGCATCGCCGTGCGCAGCGGGCCGGGATTGAGCAGCATCGCCCGGATCGGGCTCGTCTCGGTCTCGGAGGCGTAGGTGCGCACCATCGCCTCCAGGGCCGCCTTGGTGACCGCGTAGGGTCCCCAGTAGGCCCGCGCCTTGTGCGCCGCGCCAGAACTCACGAACACGGCCCGGCCGGCATCCGAGCGGCGCAGCAGCGGGTCGAGCGAACGGAGCAGGCGCCAGTTGGCCGTCACGTTCACGTCGAGCGTCTGCTGCCACACCTTCGGGGTGATGTGGGCGAGCGGCATCAGCGCGCCGAGCACGCCCGCATTGCCGATCAGGATATCGAGCCGACCGAAGCGTTCGTTGAGCGCCGCGCCGAGTCGGTCGATCGCGTCCCAATCGGTGAGGTTCAGCGGCACCAGCGTCGCGGAGGAGCCGACCGCCCGGATCGCGTCGTCGAGGTCCTCCAGCGCCCCCTGCGTGCGGGCGACCGCCACGACATGCGCGCCGGCCTCCGCCAGAGCCAGGGCCGCCGCCCGGCCGATGCCGCGCGAGGCGCCGGTGACGACGGCGATGCGGCCGTCGAGGGTCTTATCCGCCATGGATCAATCCGCCTCGGCCAGCATCGCCAGCCGCTTCGGCCCGGCGATGGCGAGGTCGGTCAGTGCGGTCGGGTACTGCCCGGTGAAACAGTGGTCGGTGTATTGCGGGCAGGCCTCGTCGCGGGCCTCCTCGCCCATCGCCCGGTACAGGCCGGGGATCGACAGGAAGGCGAGCGAATCCGCGCCGATGTACTTCCGCATCCCCTCCAGATCGTGGGTGGCGGCCAAGAGCTTCTCGCGCTCCGGCGTGTCGATCCCGTAGAAATCCGGATAGGTGATCGGCGGCGAGGCGATGCGGAAATGCACCTCGCGGGCGCCGGCATCGCGCATCATCTTCACGATCTTCACCGAGGTGGTGCCACGCACGAGGCTGTCGTCCACCAGCACGATGCGCTTGCCCTCGATCGCCGCGCGGTTGGCCGAGTGCTTCATCCGCACGCCGAGTTCGCGCACGGTCTGGGTCGGCTGGATGAAGGTGCGCCCGACATAGTGGTTGCGGATGATGCCCATCTCGAACGGCAGGCCCGCCTCCTGGGCAAAGCCCAGCGCGGCCGGCACGCCGGAATCCGGCACCGGCACGACGATGTCGGCGTCCGCCGCCGCCTCGCGGGCGAGTTCGCGGCCGATGCTTTTTCGCACGGCGTAGACGCTCTTGCCGTTCACCACCGAGTCGGGGCGGGCGAAGTAGATGTATTCGAAGATGCACGGGCGCATCGGCCGCTTCTCGGCGAAGCGGATCGATTCGACGCCCTCTTCCGAGATCACGACGATCTCGCCGTTCTCGACATCGCGGATGAAGCGGGCGCCGATGATGTCCAGCGCGCAGGTCTCTGAGGTGAGGATGTAGCGCCCGTCGAGTTCGCCGAGCACCAGCGGGCGGATGCCCATCGGGTCACGGGCGCCGATCAGCTTCTTGTTGGTCAGCGCGACGATGGCGTAGGCGCCCTCGATCCGCTGAAGCGCGTCGATGAAGCGCTCGACGATGCGGGGCTTTCGCGACCGGGCGGCCAAGTGAAGAATCACCTCGGTGTCCGAGGTCGATTGCGTGATCGCGCCGTCCTGCACCAGCTCCCGACGGATCGACAGCGCGTTGGTCAGGTTGCCGTTATGCGCCACCGCCAGCCCGCCGCCGGCGAGTTCGGCAAACAGCGGCTGGACGTTGCGCAGGATCGTGCCGCCGGTGGTCGAGTAGCGCACGTGGCCGATGGCCGAGCGGCCGGCCAAGCGCTCGATGGTGCCGCGGTCGGAAAAATTGTCGCCGACGAGGCCCTGGCGGCGCTCGGAATGGAAGACGCCGTCGTCGTAGGAGACGATGCCGGCGGCCTCCTGGCCGCGGTGCTGCAGGGCGTGGAGCCCGAGCGCCGTAATTGCCGAGGCGTCGTCGTGCCCGTAGATGCCGAAGACGCCGCATTCCTCGCGAAGCGTATCGCCGTCGATGTCCCAGTCATGGGACTCGACGCTCGCGCTGGCAGCTGACATGTCGCTCTCGAATCCTGGCGGCGCGGGCGGAACCGCGCTCCCGCGTCCGGCACGGCGTAAACGGTCGGAACCGTTCGGGTCCGGGACCGTCGTGAAACCGTTACCTAGGCGGGGATCGCACCGCAACCAAGAGCGATTCCAGCATATCAGCGTTTCGGCGCAGGCGCCGTCGGAGCGGCATCGCTGCGGCGCTGGGCCGGCAGGTCGGTCTCCGGCGGGGGCTCCTCGGCCGGCCCGTCCTTGGGCTTGCGCAACTGCTTCAGGAAGCCTTCCGGGTTGTCGGGCAGTTGCGCCACCAGCGCCTCGCCGGAGCTTTCGAGCAGCGGCTTGCTCTTCGCCTGAGCGGCCCAATCCGGCACCTTGCCCTGGACGAGCCACGCCAGGAACACCCAGCCGATCACACAGATCAGGAAGCCGCGGCCGGCCCCGAACACGAAGCCCAGCGAGCGGTCGACCGCGCCGATGCGCGAGTCGAGCACGAGGTCGGACACCTTCACGGTGATGAGCGAGACGACGATCAGGGTGGCGAGGAAGATCGCTCCGATCGAGGCGACCAGCGCCACGGTATCGCTGGAGACGTGCTGCTTGACGGTGGGCAGCAGCATCGGATGCAATGACCACGCGAGCGCGGCCGCCGCCACCCAGGCGATGATGGCAAGCACCTCGCGGGTCACGCCGCGCACGGCGGCCAGCAACGCGGACACGAGCACGATGCCGAGCACCACGAGGTCGAGGACGGAAAACGGCATCGCTGGTTACGCTGGTCCGGGGCGGGAGACGCAAGTGCGGCCGCGGCGGCTCCCCCGGACCGCGCGCCCTCAGTCGTTTCCACCGATATACCCCGGCCGAACTCGGCCGTCACCTTCGGGCTGGCGGAGCCTCTGAGGCGTGGTCGCACCCGCTCCCGCCCCCCGCTATCTCGTACCGATCGCCGGACTGTTCAGCGGGGTGCTGATCGTCTCGCTGATCCTGTCGGGCAAGATCGCCGAGGTCGGCGGCGTCACCTTCACGGCCGCCGTGATCGTCTTCCCGCTCTCCTACCTGTTCGGCGACGTGCTGACCGAGGTCTACGGCTATGCCAGCGCCCGCAAGGTGGTCTGGGCGGGCTTCGCCGTGCAGGTGGTGTGGATCGTCAGCTACTGGGTCGCCGCTGCGCTGCCGCCGGCCCCGTTCTGGGCGCACCAGCAGGCCTTTGAGACGGTGCTCGGCGCGACGCCGCGCATCGCGGTGGCGGGCATGAGCGCCTACCTCGTCGGCGAGTTCCTGAACGCCTACGTGCTGGCCCGGCTTAAGCTGGCGCTCGGCGGGCGGTTCGTGGGTTTTCGCCTCATCGCCTCGACGGTGGTGGGGCAGGCGGTCGATTCCGCCCTGTTCCTGACGCTCGCCTTCGCCGGCACGCTGCCTGCGTCCGAACTGGTGCGGCTCGGCCTCTCGGTCTGGCTGCTGAAGGTCGCCTGGGAGGTGCTGGCGCTGCCCCTCAGCCTGCCGCTGATCGCGTGGCTGAAGCGCGCGGAAGGCGTGGATGCCGACGACCGCGGGACGGACTTCAACCCGTTCAGCCTGAGGGGGTGAGGCACCGACCGGACCCATCGCACCGCCGCGGTGATGCAACTGGAGCGTAGCTGACGACCGATCGGCGTGTTACGATCTCCAAGATTGGTTCGGAAGGACGGCGATGGCCAAGAAGGGTCAGCATGTCATGCCCGCGCTCGGGGGCGGATGGGCCGTCCGGCGGACCGGCGCCGTGCGTGCCTCGAAGACCTTCCCGACCCAGGACGCCGCGATCGACTATGCCCGCGGCAAGGCGCGCGCGGAGCAGGCCGACCTCTACATCCATCGGGCCGATGGGACGATCCAGGGACGCAACAGCTACGGCGACGGCCCCGCCCGCTGACGCGCCTTCGGACGGCCGACGGTGTCCTTCGAGACCTCCATCTTCGTGAACTGCCCGTTCGACGAGGACTACCTGCCACTGCTCCGGCCGTTGCTGTTCTGCGTGACGGACCTCGGATTCGCGCCGCGGATCGCCCTGGAGCGGTTGAACTCGGGCCGTCCCCGGATCGAGAAGATCATCGGGCTCATCCGCGACTCGAAATACGGCATCCACGATCTCTCGCGCCTGAAGGCAGAGCGGGAAGGCGAGTTCTACCGCCTCAACATGCCGTTCGAACTCGGTCTCGATGTCGGCTGTCAGACCTTCGGCGGCGCGGCCTTCGAGGGAAAGCGCTGCCTGATTCTCGAAGCGGAGCGGTACCGTTATCAGGCGGCGCTATCCGACCTCTCGAACTCCGACATCGCCGTCCACGGCAACCAGCCGACGGAGGTTTTGACCCAGGTCAGGAACTGGCTTGCGGCGGAGGCCGGGCTGCGGTCGCCGGGGCCGGCCCGGATCTGGAGCCGCTTCTTCGACTTCATGTCCGACAACTACGCAAGCCTGAAGGAACGTGGCTTCTCGGACCGCGACATCGAGCAGCTTCCGGTCCCCGAATTGCTGGCCTGCATCGTCGAGTGGTGCCGCACGCATCCGCTCTGACGGCGGCGTCCGACGCTTACATCTCCTCCTCGTAGCGCACGGCCTTCGGACGGCCGCCGCCGCGGCGCGGCGCCCCCGAGGCGATGCCGGCCACGAGGTCGGCGATGTGGCGGAGCGCATCCGTCGGCAGCGCCCGATCTCCGACCTCGCCGCGGCCCTGCGGCGTCACCGCCTTGCCGAACCCCAGTTTCAGCGCCTCCTTCAGCCGGGCCGGCGCCTGCGAGACCGGGCGCACGGCTCCCGAAAGGCCGAGTTCGCCGAAGAACACCGAGTCGGACGGCAGCGCCGACCCCGACAGCGAGGAGACGAGGGCGGCGGCGACCGCCAGATCGGCCGCGGGCTCGGAGATGCGCAGGCCCCCGGCGACGTTGAGATAGACGTCGTGGCCGCCGAGCCGGATGCCGCCATGGGCCTCCAGCACGGCGAGCACCATCGACAGGCGGTTGGGGTCCCAGCCGACCACGGCACGGCGCGGCATGCCGAGCGAGGAGGGGGCGACCAGCGCCTGGATTTCCACGAGGAGCGGGCGCGTGCCCTCCATCCCGGCGAAGACGGCGGTGCCCGGCGCGGCGTGATCGCGGCCGGCCAGGAACAGGGCGGAGGGGTTGGGCACTTCGGCGAGCCCCGCATCCGTCATCTCGAACACGCCGATCTCGTCGGTCGGCCCGAAGCGGTTTTTTACGGCGCGCAGAATCCGAAAATGGTGGCCCTGGTCGCCTTCGAACGAGGCCACCGCATCGACCATGTGCTCGACCACGCGGGGCCCCGCGATCTGCCCGTCCTTGGTGACGTGGCCGACGAGAATCACCGCCGTGCCGGTGGTCTTGGCGAAGCGGATCAGGGCCTGGGCCGAGCTTCGCACCTGCGTGACCGTGCCGGGGGCCGATTCCACCGTCTCGGTCCACATGGTCTGGATCGAGTCGATGATGACGAGCGCGGGCGGGTGCCCCTGCGACAGCGTCTCGACGATGTCCTCGACGTTGGTCTGCGCTGCGAGCTCCACCGGGTATTGGGCGAGGCCCAGTCGCTCGGCGCGCAGCCGCACCTGCCCCACCGCCTCCTCGCCGGAGATGTAGGCGACACGTTCGCCGCTTTTCGCCATGGCGGCGGAGGCCTGCATCAGCAGGGTCGACTTGCCGATGCCGGGATCGCCCCCGAGCAGGATCACCGAGCCGCGCACGAAGCCGCCGCCGGTGACGCGATCCAACTCGTTGATGCCCGCGGGCGTGCGCGGCGCCTCCTTGGCCTCGCCGGTCAGCCCTTCGAGGGGAAACACCCGGCCCCGCGCCCGCGAGGGACGCGTCGCGGCGGGGCCCGATTGCGGGCCGGCGGCGGCGGCCTCCTCCTGGATCGTGTTCCAGCCGTTGCAGGCCTCGCAGCGCCCGCGCCAGCGATTGTAGACCGCCCCGCAGGACTGGCAGACGAAGGTCTGTTGGATCTTGGCCATGTGGGAGCGGACTCTTCGAACACCCCACCCGCGCCCCTCATCCTGAGGTGCCGCGTCAGCGGCCTCGAAGGAGGGCTTCGCTTCGCTGCGGCACCTCAGGATGAGGGGGTGGGTGGGTGAGGCGTCACTCTACATAATTTCGAACATAACGAGAACCCAAGCCGGTCAGGATCTCGTAGCCGATCGTGCCCGCGGCCGCGCCCACGGTGTCGATGTCGAGGCCGTCGCCGATCAGCGTCGCGGTGGCGCCGCGGCGGGCGTCAGATGCCTCGGTGACGTCGAGGATGATGAGGTCCATCGAGATCAGCCCGAGGATCGGGCAGGGGACGCCGCCGACGAGGGCATGGCCCCGTCCGCTCGCCGCACGGGGATAGCCGTCGGCGTAGCCGAGCGACAGGGTGGCGAGGCGGCGGGGGGAGGGGGCGGTCCAGCGGGCGTTGTAGCCGCAGGTCGCGCCGGCCTCGACATCGCGAACTTGAAGGATCGTCGCCTCCAGCCGCACCACCGGCCGCATCGGGTTCGGTCGGTCCGGCTCGGGGTTGCCGCCGAACAGGGAATAGCCCGGCCGCAACAGGTCGTGGCGCGTGTCGTCTGCTAGACAAGTACCCGACGAGTTGGCGAGGGAGGCGCGCGCCCGCGGGAATGCCGCGCGAAGCCCGAAAAAATCGGCGGCCTGACGGGCGTTGAGCGGGTCGGCGGGACGTTCGGCGCTGACGAGATGGCTCATCACGAGGTCGATCCCGGCCCGCGCGATCACCGGATCGCCCGCGAGCGCCAGCGCTTGCGCCACGGACAGGCCGAGCCGGTTCATGCCGGTATCGACGTGGAGCGCCGCCGGCCAGCGCCCCTCCGAGAGGGCGGCCCATTCGGCGACTTCGTCCCGATCCCCTAGGACGGGGCGCAGCCCATGTTCGGCGAAGGCCGCGCTCGCGCCGGGCGGCAGCCCGTTGAGCACGTAGACCGCCGCCTCCGGCAGCAGCTTTCGCGCACTGACACCTTCCGACAGGTGGGCGACGAAGAAGGTGCGGCAGCCGACCCGCGCGAGCGCCGGCGCCACCGCCGAGAGGCCACAGCCATAGGCGTCGGCCTTCACCACGGCGCCGCATTCGGCCTGCGGTGCGTGGGCCCCGAGCGCGCGCCAGTTCGCCACCAGCGCCGCGAGATCGACCGTCAGGCGGGCGCCGTGGCCGGGACAAGCATCGGCGGCGATGATCAGGACTCCCCGCTCGCGGGCGGCCAGGGCACCGGCCGGGTCATGATGCTTTCGCGGTCGTAGGGACACTCGGCGGGAAACACACTTTCGTCGAGGCCGGTCTCGCCGGACGCGTCGATGCGGGCCCGGCGATAGGCCTTGGCCACGGCACCGGGCACCCGGCGGTTGAGGCTCGGATGGCGCTCCAACACGTCTTCGACGTCGAGGCGGCCGTTGCGGATCGACAGATGCCAACTCCGCGTCCGTTTCTCCGGCTGATGATCCCACTTGAGGAGATGCATCAGCGTGATCCGCAGCGCGCTCTCCATCCGGTTGTAGATCACGCCGCCCAAATCCTCGATCTCCTCGGCCAGATTGAGCGCGTCGAGGGCGGGGAACTGCCCGCGCCGGAGAGCGAGAGCCTGCTCGTAGGCCCAGGCATAGAGGTCCCGGTCGAGATGATCGGGGCCGGTGCGCGCGTCGGCCGCCTCGGCGAGGAGGCGGGCGAGGGACTCGGCCCGCGCGGATGCCGGCGCCCGCGCCGCGAGCGCGGCGAGATAGAGGTCCGCGGGTGCGCCATCGGGCGCCACGTCGCTGACTCGCGGCAGCACCGTATCGAGCGACACCGGCCGCCCCTCCGCGAGGAAGCGTCCCACGACCTCGAACACGCCGCGATGCAGGTTCTGGGTCCAATCCGCGTCGCGCAGGAGCGCGGCGATCCGGCCGTAGACGGCCGGCTCGGCCAGGATGAGGCCGACGAGACCCTGCTCGGCCTCGAACACCTCGTTGAGCGTCGGCGGCGCGGGCGGGCGCGCCTGCGTTGCGAGAGCCACGGGCTGCTCCGATCGATCAGGACCGCGCGATCCTATCACATCTGCTCGGGCATCCGATCGCTCTGCGCGAGGTTCGAGAACCGGGTGATGTTGGCGTCGAATTGCAGCTCCACCGTGCCGGTCGGGCCGTGGCGCTGCTTGCCGAGGATGACCTCGGCCTTGCCGTGGACGCGCTGCATCTCCTGTTCCCAGGCGAAGAACTCTTCCGTGCCCTCGCGCGGCTTCTTGTTGCCGACGTAGTATTCCTCGCGGAACACGAACATCACCACGTCGGCGTCCTGCTCGATCGAGCCGGATTCGCGCAGGTCCGAGAGCTGCGGGCGCTTGTCGTCGCGATTCTCGACCTGACGCGAGAGCTGCGACAGGCCGATGATCGGCACCGCCAGCTCCTTGGCCAGCGCCTTCATGCCGGTGGTGATCTCGGTCATCTCCTGCACGCGGTTGTCGCTCTTCTTGCCGGAGCCCGAGAGCAGCTGGAGATAGTCGATGATGAGGAGGTCGAGGCCCTTCTGGCGCTTGAGGCGTCGCGCCCGGGCGGCCAACTGGGCGATGGAGATGCCGCCGGTCTGGTCGATGTAGAACGGGATCGTCTGCATGTCGCGGGCCGCGTCGGTGATCTTGTAGAAGTCCTCCGGCCGGATGTCGCCGCGGCGGATCTTGTAGGAGGCCACGCCGGATTGCTCGGCGATGATGCGGGTGGCGAGCTGTTCGGCCGACATTTCCAGCGAGAAGAAGCCGACGATGCCGCCGTTGACGGTCTGCATGGTGCCGTCGGGCTGCTTCTCGCCGCGATAGGCCTTGGCGATGTTGAAGGCGATGTTGGTCACGAGCGAGGTCTTGCCCATGGCCGGGCGCCCCGCGAGGATGATCAGATCGGAGGGTTGCAACCCGCCCATCTTGGCGTCGAGGTCGGTGAGGCCCGTGGAGATGCCCGAGAGCTTGCCGTCGCGCTGGTAGGCCTTGGCCGCCATATCGATGGCCGCGGTCAGCGCGTCGGAGAATTTCTGGAAGCCGCCGTCGTACTTGCCGGATTCGGCGAGTTCGTAGAGCCGGCGCTCGGTCGCCTCGATCTGGTCGCGGGGCCTGGACTCGACCGGCGCCTCGTAGGCGCCGTTGACCATGTCCTCGCCGATGGTGATGAGGCGGCGGCGGATGGCGAGGTCGTAGATGGTGCGGCCGTACTCGCCCGCGTTGATGACGGTGGTGGCCTCGGCCGCCAGCCGCGCGAGGTACTGCATCGGCGTGATGCCGCCGAGATCGATGTCCCCGAGATAGGTCTTGAGCGTGATCGGGGTCGCGAGCTTGCCGGCCTTGATCAGCGAGACCGCGACCTCGAAGATCTGGCGGTGGACCGCCTCCATGAAGTGCTCGGGCAGCAGGAAATCCGAGACGCGGTAATAGGCGTCGTTGTTGACCATGATCGCGCCGAGCAGCGCCTGCTCCGCGTCGATGTTGTGCGGCGGCACCCGGTACTCGGCCTGGACCGCTTCGAGCTTGGCCGCGAGGGCGTTGGGCAGGGCCATGGCGTCTCACGCTCCGTTGCCGCGGCCGATCCCGGCCGCCCGTTTCCATGCCCGCCGGACCTTGCGCCGGGATGGTGAATTTTTTCTGGAGAGGCGTCCTAGATCCCTGATCCAAGACGCCTCTCCAGGTTCTTGTGCCGCATCGGCTTTTTTTCGAAAGCCGGCGGCCACCTTGTCAGACCGATGCTCGAAGCCGCCGCTCATGGGCCTGCGCGCCACGGTTCCGGAAACGCACGACGCCCGCGGCGCTCAGCCTTGGGAATCACGGGCGCCATGCTGGAACGAATTGAGAACAAGTCAACGCCGGGGCCCAACCTCTCCCCGTTGTCCACCGCTGCGGATGGCTGTCTAGCCGCGCGCCACGGGCCGCACCGCCGCCGCGTCGAGGCGCGACAGCTTGATGCTCTCGCCGTTCTCGACGGCGTAGGGCAGGCCCTTGCGCGCCCAGGAGTCGAAGACCGAACCGATATCGAGCGCGACGCCGCCCTGCCGCTTGATCAGGGCGCAGTAATATTTCCCGAGCAGGCCGGCGCCGACCAGAAAAAGCTGCCCGCGCAGGTCGCCCCGCGCCAGGATGGCGGCGCGGACCTGCTTGTACAGCACCGGGAACTGCCCCAGCCCCTTGTCCGATCCCCAGGTGTAGTGGCCGGGCACGGCGATGTGCGCGAGCCGCTCGATGCCGAGTGCGGCCCGCAGTTCATGCGACAGGTCCCACGGCGCGATGGTCGTGACCGATCGCGCCGCCTTGGCGATGCCGGGGAAGAACCAGGGCACCTGCGCCAATTGCTGGAAGACGTTGGTGCCGACGGCCTCCTGCCGCCCCATCCGGGGAAAACGCCCGAACGCGAAGTGCGTCGCGCAACCGTAGGCCGCCATGCCGGGCGTCACGCTCTGCTCATGCCCCTCGAAGAACTCGGCGACCGGCAGGCCGATGCGGTCGGCCGTGTCGATGCCGAGGCGGAGGAGGTCGCCCAGTTCGGTGATCAGGTCGTGAAGCCAGCGACCGCTGCCATCGACCTCGTTGCGGATCGATTGCGGACCGAACTGGTAGTACAGCACCTCGGACAGGAGGCGGTTCTGGTCGAAATAGGCCGGGTAGCCCAGCACGCGGCCCTCGCCGTCGCCGAGGCGGACGACGCTGTAGGGAATGCCCCGGCTCAGGCTGTCGAGGATGCAGTCCTCGAAGCGCTTGAGCCTGCCGCCCGTCATGTAGACCTCGCAGAGCCCGAGTGCGTGGGCCGAGGAGATGGCGTATTTGACGATCTCCGCGTAGCCGACGCCGTAGGCCGGCCCGATCTCGGTGGCGGCGACGGTCAACCGCCCCAGGGGCAGGGCCCGCGGGAGCCCGCCGATCCCGGCCGAGGTTGCGAATTCCTCGATCTCGACCTGGATCTTCAGGTCGTAATGCGACTCGGGCTCGCGCACGTCGAACGCGAAGAGGGTCGGCCCGTAGCTGTTGAGCGGGTAGGCCGCCATGTGCTGCGTCTTGTAGGTCAGCACGACCCGCGCCCGGGTGCCGGCGAGGGCCTCCGACCAGTCGAACCGGAGCCGAACCGACAGGTTGTTCGACCAAGCCGCCCAGTCGGCGCGCGCTGCCGCCAGCAGGACGTGGTTCAGTCCGGCCGCGATCTCGACGGACTGCAGTGTCTCGGCGCTGGCCCGGTCGATCAGCCTGACACTCGGATCACCATCCGCAACGGCGCTCATTCTATACTGCATCCTTGCCGGGTCACAACTTCCGGTCCTGCGATTTTTGTCGGAGACGCGCCGCCAAGTCATTCAGTCTCGACGCCGATCGGGGCATTGACTGTTGTTGAAGAAGGGTAGGCGCCCCTCCAAGGAACGCGTGCTGTCACGGAACAGGCAATGCCGACGGGATCGGCACAATTCGAGATTTTTCTACGATCGTCCAGTCGGCGCGCGCCAGTCGGTGCGCGACCGTACGATCATGATCCGCGAACGGATCACGCGGCGTTGATCATCCGAGCCGAACGGGGGTTTCGAGGAATTATTTTCGTGACGAAGACGTTCGATCCCTCGCCCCGGACGGGACGGCCCGCGGCCGGACGGGCCCGGCCTTGCAGGCGTCTTCCCGCCGCCGCCTTCGAGGAACGGCCCCCGCCTCTCGGGGAAAACGTTTTGGAATAAAACGTCTTGGAAATAAAAAGCCGGCCCCGGTGCGTGACCGGGACCGGCGTCGTCGTATGAGCCCGAGCCGCCCCGCTTGCGGGGCGGCCGGCCGCATCAGCCGCGGTCGTCGGCGCCCTCGCCGGCATCGGCCAGCGCCTGACCGACTTCGAGGCCGAGGTCGTCGAGGTTGAACTGCTCGCGCTCGGTGACCGACTCGCCGCGGGCCTGACGCTCGGCCTCTTCCGGCGAGCGGGCGATGTTGACGGTGACGTTCACCTCGACCTCGGGGTGGAGCGTGACCGGCACGGTGTGCAGGCCCAGCGTCTTGATCGGCTGGTTGAGCACGAACTGGCCGCGCTCGACCGAGAAGCCGTCCTTGGTGACGACTTCGGCCAGATCACGGGTCGAGACCGAACCATAGAGCACGCCGGTCTCGCCGGACTGGCGGATCAGCACGAAGCTCTGGCCGTCGAGCTTCTCGGCGACCGTCTGGGCCTCGTTGCGGCGCTCGAGGTTGCGGGCCTCGAGCTGGGCGCGCTGGGTCTCGAAGTGCTTCTTGTTGTTCTCGGTGGCGCGCAGGGCCTTGCCGCGGGCGAGCAGGAAGTTGCGGGCGTAGCCGGGACGCACGTTCACGGTCTCGCCCATCTGGCCGAGCTTGGCGACGCGTTCGAGCAGGATGACTTCCATCTGACTTCTCCTTGAGTGTGCGGAAGCTTGGGTCTCAGGCGCTGCCGCGCGGTGGTTTTATGCGTTGCCGCGGGCTTGGGGACGGCGCCGGTCGAGGGCGGTGTCGGCGATGCCGAACAGGACCAGGGCCAGCATGGCGATGCCCTGGGTGAGGAACAGCACGACGTAGAGGCCGACCAGCAGGCCGAGCCGGCCGGGCCGGCCGCGGCTGCGATCGTGGAAGGCGGCGAGCCCCTGCATGGCGAAGGCGGCCGAGAGCGCGCCCATCAGCGCGATGCCGAGCACGCCGACGAAACCCGGCACCAGCGACAGCGCGAAGGCACCGACGAGGACGAGGAGCACGCTGCGCGGCATCGCGGTCGCCGGGATGTCCGGCCAGGGGCGGGGCAGGCGCCCGGAGATCTGGACGATGCGGGCGGCGGCCCAGAGGTAGAAGGTGAGGAGCACCGCGAAGCCTTGCGCGGCGAGCGCCGGGGCCAGCGTCGCCAGCGCGTCGGCGACTTCGCCGGCGAGGTCGTCGGAGGCGGCGGGCGCGTCCGTCTTCGGGGCGTCGTCCTTCGCCGCATCGGTCTCGGCGTTGCCCGGTGCGGGCGCGGGGAGGCGGCCGCGCTGGACCTGCATCTGCACGACCCGGCGGCTCATCTCGCTGATCTGGGTGCGGAAGGTGTCGTAATCGGGCGAGGCGATGACCGCGATGGCGACGAACGCCAGCGCCGCGGTGCCCGCGACCCAAGCCAGCAGGCGGCCGGTGGGATACCATTCGAGGGTGCCGTCCGGCCCCGGCCGGCCGAGCATCGCCAGATAGGCGAGCCACCATGCGGGGAGCGCGAGATAGGCGGCAAAGGCCAGCCCGAGATAGGGCGAGACGACGAGCGCCAGCGCGAGGGTGCCGCTCGCCACCGCGGCGAGCCCGGCCCTGTGGCTCCAGCCCAGGCCGACGATCAGGATCGGCAGCGGGGCGAGCAGGTAGAGCAGGATGGCGAGCGCGCTGGCCTTGAGCAGCACGCCGAACAGCAGCGCGGCCACGAGGCCGGCGCCGACGCCGATTCCGATGTCCTTGCCCATTCTCACGAAAAATCCGCTGTCCCGCTGCGTGCGCAGGGTTAGAGGCGTCGCGTGACGCCCCAACGATCGGGCGGCCCGCCAGCCGGGTCGCCCTCACGAAATTCGCCGGCCCGAGCGGGCCGACGATAGTCTTTATCGAGTTGCCTCGATGCCGACCTTCGGTCGAATCGAGGCGCCCGGCGGACGACCGCCGCCCCGCAGTCGCGGGGGCGAATGGCGACGCGAGGAACGCGTCGCCATTCGGGCCTTACTTGATGACGTAGGGCAGCAGGCCGAGGAAGCGGGAGCGCTTGATCGCCTGGGCGAGCTCGCGCTGCTTCTTGGCCGAGACCGCGGTGATGCGGGACGGGACGATCTTGCCGCGCTCCGACACGTAGCGGGAGAGCAGCTTCACGTCCTTGTAGTCGATCTTCGGAGCGTTCGCGCCGGAGAACGGGCAGGTCTTGCGACGACGGAAGAACGGACGACGGCCACCACCGCCGCCACCACCACCAGCACCGAATGCCATGATCAGTTCTCCCCGCCGAAGCTGCGCTCGGGCCGCTCGCCGCGGTCCCCACGGTCGCCACGATCACCGCGGTCGCGGTCACCGCCGAAGCCGCCGCCGAAATCGTCGTCGCGACGACGCGGACGGTCGCCGCGGTCACGATCCTTGCGGTCGTCGCGGTCGCGCTTCTGCATCATCGCGGAAGGCTCGGCCTCCAGCTGCTCGACGCGGACGGTCATGAAGCGCAGCACGTCCTCGGAGATCTGCATCTGGCGCTCCATCTCGGCGAGAGCCGCCGGGGGAGCCGAGATGTTGAGGAGCGTGAAATGCGCCTTGCGGTTCTTCTTGATGCGGTAGGCGAGGGACTTGACGCCCCAGGACTCGATCTTCTCGATCGTGCCGCCACCCGCCTCGATGACACCCTTGTAGGTCTCGACCATGGTCTCGACCTGCTGGGACGTCACGTCCTGGCGCGCCAGGAAGACGTGCTCGTAGAGAGGCATTTTCGGGCCTTATCCAACGACAAAGGAGGCCCGCACCGCGGATTCAAGCGGAGTCGGGCCGGCTCAACTCGCATCCTCTCGGCGCCAAGCCCTTCGAGCCGTTTGATGGCCCGAGCGGTTGATCGAAGGCGGAGACACCGGACGACGGTTCTTTTGAAGGAACCTATGCCGCGAGCGGCACCGTCCGTTCAGCCCCCGGCCGGAGCGGATACGAAGGCGGTGCGCTTAGAGGGTTTTTCGGGGGAGGGCAAGAGCGGGCGCGGGCCAAGCCCGCCATCCGGCCCTTCGAGCGATCCCCGGATCTGCCATCCCAACGCGCTGCATTTGGGACGCTAGTGCAAGAGTTCGCGCTTTGCCGCGGACCGTCGCCGTGGGACTGATTTGGTCCCGACGAACGCCTTCCCGTCCCTCGCGAGTCCCGATGTCGCCCTCACGCTCCTGGGTCCTGGCCCTCACCCTGCTGTCGGCGCTGGCCGTCGCCCCCGCCCGCTCGGACGAGCGAACGATGTTCGAGACGGTCAAGGGCTGGAAGGTCGAGCGAACGGTCGGCGACACCAGCGCCAACCCGTGCTTGATGACCTACAGCTACGTCGACAAGGACGACGACGACGCCGCCAACGCGGTCGTGTTCACGCTCGACGGCGCCAACGCGGTCATCGTGCTGGGCTACGAGCACTGGGCTTGGGACAAGGACCAGAAGATCCGGGCGCCGTTCGCCATCGGCAAGAAGGTGATCAACGCCAAGTCGACCTGGGTCGGCGAGGGCGAGATGATGCACAGCAGCTTCCCGGCCACCATCGTCCCGCAGCTGATGGCGTCCAAGACGATCGAGGTCCGCATCAAGGATGCCGCGGCCGAGTTCGACATCCCCGACTTCGCGCCGGCCTACGAGTCGCTGCGGCGCTGCAACGCCGCGCCGCCCCCGAGCACCGCTCCCCAAGCCCAGAGCAACGCGCCTCAAGTCGCGGAAGGCCCGAAGCCCGGCCCCGAGTCCCACCCCGCGGCCCCCGCCGCGCAGCCGCTGGCGATCGCCAAGCTGCAATTCGTCACGCGGCCGGCGGACGAGTTCGGCGACATCGCGGCCCGCGGCTCCAACGCGTTCCCGGCGGGCGAGAAGATGCGCACCTATCTCGAAGTCAAGGGCCAGACGATCCGGCCCGCGGCGTCCGGGCAGCGAAAGTTCGGCCTGCGCCTCGATTACGAGGTTCTGGCCGGCGACCGCGTACTCGCCGGCCAGAAGGGGGTGTTCGATCAGGACTTCACCCTGGATGCGCAGGCGCCGCCGGTACCGACGATGTATCTCAATGTCGGCCTCAACCTGACCGGGCTGGAGCCCGGCGCCTACACCCTGGCCTACACGCTGCACGACAAGCTCGACGGCCGGACCGCGACGGGCTCGCTCCCCTTCGCCTCGATACCCGCGCCCACGCCGTCGTCGCCGGCGCAGCTCAAGGCCTACTTCGCCGGGCTGATGTTCCAGCGCACGATCAAGGATTGCGATTTCGCGACCACCGCCCGGCAGCGGTCGGCGCTGGACGCCAAGGTCGCGGCCTTCGACCCGCAGCCCGCCACCGCAGCCGAGGAGATCCGGACGCACGTCGCCGCGGACAAGCCGAGCTGCCCGGACACGCTGGAGACGGAGGCGAAGTTCCGGACGAAATTCGGCAACTACCTCGAGATGAGCACGGACGCCTTTGTCGCGTGGATGGACAAGCGGCTCGCCGAGCAGGAAGCCCAGGCCGCGCCGCAGCCGACGAACCCCGCGCCCGCGCCAGCGACACCTGCGCCGCAGTAAACCGCACCTGCCGACGATCCCGCCTGATGCAAGGCGGGGGGGGCACGGAGCCCGCGGACCGGGATCGAGGCCTATTTCAGCGAGCTGGCGATGGCCTGCTGAATCCCCAAGATGTCGGCGCCGCGCTTGAGCGTGCGCTGGATCGGGTCGGGCCGGCCCGACACCCAGATCCTCAGCTCGGAATCCATGTCGAAGCTGCCCGCGGTCTCGACCGAGAACGACGTGATCGCACGGTAGGGGACGGTGAGATACTCGACCTTGCGGCCGGTCATGCCCTGGCGATCGACCAGGATCAGGCGGCGGTCGGTGAAGACCATCAGGTCGCGGATCACCTTGAAGGCGACGCGCACGCTCTCGCCCGGCACCAGCACGCCCGCGAGCTGCTGATCGACCTCGCCGGCGGCGAGATCGCTGCCGTGCCCGAGAAGCCCGTCGAGTAGACCCATCGTCCCCTCCCATCTTCGCGCCCTGCACCCTCGTGCGGGCGGCCGGATACGGATGTGGGAACGGCCCCGCACACCTGCGAGGGTCGCGCGCGTTACGGCGGAGCGTCCACCGTCTCGAAGCTCGCCGAGGCGGCGTAGGCCTCGTCCGCGACCGACGGATCGAGCCAGAGCTGCGTGCCGCGGGCGCGGAGGTACGTGCCGGGCCTCGCCTTCAGTTCGTAGGAGGTGCCGCGCCCGGACAGCCCCGGCTGCGGGCAGAAGGTGGCGTCCTCGCGGTAGGCGGTGCTGCGCTCGAACGGGCTCAGCCGCAGCCGCCGGCTCGACTGGCGCAGGAAGCGCCCGCCGTAGCGACGCGATTCGAACGAGACGCAGGCCGGGTCGGCGAGGCCCGCCCGCACGAGGAAGGCGCCGTCGAGCCGGTCGGCCGCCGCGTCCGCGGGATGGAGGCCCGCGAGCGTGCCGGATAGGCGCATCCGCAGATCGGGCATCGCCACCGGGCGCAGGGTCGAGAAGCGCACGGTGCCGCGCGGCTGGGGCGGGGCCGCCGCCATGGCGACGATGACGCCGCGCGACGGCACGCCGGCCCGGTCGAGCACGACGAGCTGGTAATAGCCCGGCGGCGCGAGGCCGGCATGGGCCGGCATCGCGATGCGTAGGGAGCGCCCGTCCTGGGTGAAGCTCAGGCGCTGGTAGCGCTGGCCGGAATCGAAGCTGTGGGTGGCCGAGGCGAGGCCGATCAGCGCCACGCGGGCGACCGAGGCGTCGGCGGCGAGGGTCAGCGTGGCGCGCCCGCCGTAATCGAACTGGCTCGCGCTGAGGCTGGCGAGCCGCGGGCGCGGGGCCAGCACGGCCCGGCCGTTCACGCGGGTGAACAGGGCGGGCGGATAGTAGATCTCGGTGTTGAGGTTGGCGACCGGCCCCTTCACGCCGCCGCCCGCCGTCAGCACCGTGCCGTTGGGCAGGAGGATCGCGGAGGAGTGGTAGCCGCGATACGTGCCGGCGCTGGCGCCCAGCGTCCAGGCGCGGGTGGCGGGGTTCCAGATCTCGGCCTCATGGACCGCGTCGGCGCCGTCGTTGTCGGCGTAGCGCGAGCCGCCGGTGACGAGGACGCGCCCGTCGGGCAGCACCGTCGCGTTGGCCCATTGCCGCGGATGGGTCATCGGCGCGACGTCGGCGGTGGTCAGCCGCGTGCCGTTCAGGTCGAACACCGTCGCCCGGTTGCTCGACGGCATCGGATAGCCGTTGCTGTAGCCGTTGCCGCCGACCTGCAGGATGCGGCCAGTGTCGTACATCACCGCCGTCGAGGTCGGGCCGATGTTCGGGCGGGTGTCGGCGTTGGCCGGGGTCTTGAACGGGAACGTGACGATCGCGCCCGCGCCGGTCGGGTCGAGCACCCAGGTCCGGTCCGAAGAGATGCCGAACACGCCGCCGCGGGGCCCGACCCACATCCGCGGATACCACCAACGATTGAGATCGGGACCGAACGCCTCGCGGCTGCCCGCGCGGCTCAGGAGTCGCCAGCCCGAACCCGGCAGGTAGATTTCGGGGGTCATCGAGACCTCGCCCCGCTTCAGGCTGCCGGCGACGTCGTAGACGCCCGGCGCGTAGGGCTTGCCGCCGCCCGCCATCAGGGCGCGCCCGTCGGTGAGCGTGATGAGCGTGCCGTACCAGCGGGGGAAGCGGAGCTGCGAGACGACCGCGCTCGCCGTGCGGCGGCCCGGATCGAAGGCGGCGCTCTCCTTCGAGGTCAGGCCGGAATCGTAGCCGGCGCCACCGGAGATCAGCATCGCCCCGCTCGGCAGGGTGATGGCGCTGGCGCAGAAGCTGTCCACGGCCTCCGCGTTCGGCAGGAGGGTGTGGGCGGCGCTGCCGAGGCCGCGGTCGGGGTCCCAGATGTCGAACACGCGCCCGTCCTGCCGCTGCGCGCCGGGCGGGGCGCCGAAGGTCAGCACCGAGCCCGAGGGCGTCAGCGCCGCGTGCATGGCGATGAGCGGCCAGGCATGGACCGCCGACCACATCCCCCGCTCCGGGGCCGAGGCCGGGATCGCGAGTCCTGCCATCAGCGGGTCGGGCGCGTCGGGGATGCGGATCTGCGCCCGCGCCGGCCCCGCCGCCAGCAGAAGCGCGAGCGCGCAGGCGAGGCCGAGATCGGCAGAGCGGGCGCGCCCACGCTTCGACATCGCCACCACCCCCGGTTTTGAAACGACTGTGCTCAATCTCCGTCGATCATCGCACGCGAACCGTCAATCTTCACGCTGGATCGAACTCGATCGATCCGGTCCGAACGCACGGCGAAGACTACCGATGGGGTGATGTCGGGCGCGGAAGTATTGACGGTACTGATCTTCACGCCACCGCCGGCTGCTCGATGCGGCCGGCGCGGAGCGCCACGGTGCGGTCGCAGAGCCGGGCGAGGCCGGTGTCGTGGGTGACGAGGACCAGCGTCGCGCCGCGGTCGCGCTTGAGCCCGAACAGCAGGTCCACGATCTGGCGGCCGGTGGCCTCGTCGAGGTTGCCGGTGGGCTCGTCGGCGACGAGAATTGCCGGATCGGGGGCGAGCGCGCGGGCGATGGCGACGCGCTGCTGCTCGCCGCCCGAGAGCTGCGCCGGATAGTGCCGCAGGCGATGACCGAGGCCCACCGCCTCCAGTTCCGCCGCCGCCCGCCCGTGCGGGTCGGGGGCGTTGGCCAGTTCCAGCGGAAGCGCCACGTTCTCGAGCGCCGTCATCGTCGGCACGAGGTGGAAGGCCTGGAACACGATGCCGATGTTGCGGCCGCGAAAGCGCGCCAAGCCGTCCTCGTCGAGGCCGGAGAGGTCGGTGTCCGCGATGGTGACGCGGCCGGAATCCGGCCGTTCCAGCCCGGCCATGACGGTCAGCAGCGTCGACTTGCCCGAGCCCGAGGGCCCGACGAGCCCCACCGCCTCGCCCCGCTCGACATCGAGCGAGATGCCGCGCAACACGTGAACCCGGGCGGGGCCGCGGCCGAGGCTCAGCTCGATCTGCGACAGGGAGACGGCCTTGTTCGACATCGCGGAGGGACCGATCTTGCAGCCAGGATGGACGGGACCGAACGGAGGACGGCGGCCTTGCGCAGCGCGAACGACATGGCGGACGCAGCAGACAGGGGCTCCCCGTCCCGGCCCATCCGGGACTTTTTTGCTATCGGGCTTGTCTCACGGACAGGCCGGGCGCGCGACACGCGGCGCGGTCTCGATATGGGTGCTCTGCGGGGCTTACGAAGGGTCTTCCTGATGGCCGTGCTTGCCGCCGCCGCGCTCGGGGGTACCATGGCCCGCGCCGCCGAGGGTCCGCTCAAGCTCGTCGCGCTCGGCGACAGCCTCACCGCGGGCTACCGCCTGCCCTCCGACGCGGCCTTCCCGGCTGTGCTCGAACGGGCGCTGAAGGCCAAGGGGCGCAGCGTCGAGATCACCAATGCGGGCGTGTCCGGCGACACCACCACGGGCGGGCTCGACCGGCTCGACTGGTCGGTGCCGGACGGGACCGACGGCGTCATCCTCGAACTCGGCGCCAACGACATGCTGCGCGGCACCGACCCGGCGGCCGCCCGCAAGGCGTTGGAGACCATCGTCGTACGCCTGAAGGAGCGCGGCATCCCGGTGCTGCTCGCCGGGATGCTGGCCGCACCGAACCTCGGCGCCGATTACCGCGCCCGGTTCGACGCGATCTATCCCGATCTCGCCAAGGCGCACGGCCTCGTGCTCTACCCGTTCTTCCTCGAAGGGGTGACGGGCAACCGCGCCCACACCCTGGAGGATGGGCTGCATCCGAACGCCAAGGGCGTCGAGACGGTGGCGGCCAGCATCCTGCCCACCGTCGAGACGTTTCTGGACACGCTGAAACGGGGGCGTTGAGGCGATGGCGCGGCTGTTCACCGGTCTCGAAATCCCGTCCGAGATCGCGCAGCGCCTGACGCTGTTCCGCGGCGGCTTGCCCGGCGCGCGCTGGATCGAGCCGTCGGACTACCACGTGACGCTCCGCTTCCTCGGCGAGGTCGATGGCGCCTTGGCGGCCGACCTCGACGCGGGGCTGGCCGAGGCCCGCGCCCGCGCGCCCTTCACGGTGACGCTCGACGGGCTGGCGAGCTTCGGCGGCGACCGACCGCGGGCGGTCTACGCCTCGGTGGCGCTGACGCCGGACCTCGCCGACCTGCAGGAGGAGCACGAGCGCATCGCCCGCCGGGCCGGCGCCGAGCCGGAGCGCCGCCGCTTCACCCCGCACGTGACGCTCGCCCGCCTCAACCGCGAGGCGGATGCGGGCGCGGTGGCGCGGTATTTGAGCGAGGCGGGCGTTTTTCCGCACCTGACTTTCACGGCGGAGCGCGCGGCGCTGTATTCGGCCCGCACCTCCCGCGGGGGCGGCCCGTATCTGGTCGAGGCGGCGTATCCGTTCGGATTGGGCGGCGCCTTCGAGGACGACGACGAGGATTAGGTAGAAATCCCGTCCATCCCACCCACACCCTCATCCTGAGGTGCCGCGTAAGCGGCCTCAAAGGAGGGCTCCAGAAGTCTCAGCGATCCCTGGAGCCCTCCTTCGAGGCTCCGCTTCGCGGGGCACCTCAGGATGAGGGGGATGGATGGGAAAAAAGAACGCCGCTCAGGACGATTCCGGCACCCCCTCGGCATCCGCCCATCCGCGCCCGGTCCACACCCGCACCGTCACGCTCGCCCGCCCGTCCTCGATGCGGATGCGGTTGTAGGCGTTGGGCTCGTTGCCGCGCAGGCGCGTCGAGGTGGCCGAGCCCGCCTGGACCGCGAGCAGGCGCGTGCCCGGCGCCTCGGCCGTGCCGTGATCGACCGTTTCCGCATCGGGCGCGGCGCCGGTCTCGGGCGCCGCGACGAAGCGGGCGTAGTGGCGGTGGAGATGGCCCGCCAGCGTCAGGCCGACGCCGTGGCGGCGGAAGGCGTCGAGGGCCTCGTCGGCCCGGCCGACGAGACGGGCCTCCTCGTCCCAGGGCGGCGGCATGAACGGATGGTGGCCGACCACGATGCGAAACACGCCCTTCGGCAGGGCGGCGAGCCGCGCCTCGGTGCGGGCGATCTGCGAGCGGGTGATCTTTCCTTGAGACCAGTCGGTCTCCGGCGCCCAGGTGCGCACGGTGTTGAGGCAGATCACCGCGATCTCGTCGTCGAGGAAGGTCGGCTCGGTCTCGGGGTGGATGTAGTTCCGGTAACGGCGGAACGGATGGAAGAAGCGCGAGAACAGCTTGAAATGGGCGATGTCGTGATTGCCCGGCACCGCGACCCAGGGCGCACTGAGCCGGGACAGGAAGGCGCGCGCCTCGGCATATTCGCGGCGGCGCGCCCGCATGGTGAAGTCGCCGGACGCGATGATCAGGTCGGGCGGCGCGCGGTTGATCTCGTCCACCAGCCCCTCGACCACGGCCGGGTCGGTGCGGCCGAAATGCAGGTCGGAGATATGCGCGATCCGCTTCACGGCCGGTCCTCCGAAGGTACGATGACGGTGAGCGCGCGGGGTCGGAGGCGGTAGCGCAAGGGCGAAGCGATCAAGCGGATTTCCCCATCGTTCATCACCCTCAACGCGCGGCGGCCCGCCGAGATCGCGAGCCCCGTCCCCTCATGTCGTTCGAGGCCACTCACGCCGCGCCAGTGCCCCGCGGCGAAGCCGAGCGCCAGCCGCGCGAGCCGCCACGGCGGCAGCCGGCGGGCGATGTAGAGCGCCAGCCCCCCGCCATCGACCCGGTCGCGCTCCAGGATTTTCCCGAAACCCTCGGCGTAGTCGTTGTTGACGACGCAGAGCAGGCGCAAGGCCAGCCGCTCGCGTGCGCCCCCGACGCTCACCGTGGCGCGCAGCCGCGGATAGGGGCCGAGATGGCGCAAGGTGGCGAGGGCCAACCGCGCGAGCCCCAACGGGCCGAGGCGCCGCCCGCGCATGCGTTCGCGATGGCGCGCCACGCGGGCCGGCATGCCGATCACCGAGTTGATGAGGAAGACGTGGCCGTTGACCTCGCCGAGATCGACGGCGCGGGATTTTCCCGTCCGCAAGGCGGCGATGGCCGCGTCGAGATCGAGCGGGATGCCGAGGTCCTTGGCCAGCAGGTTCATGGTGCCGAAGGGCAGCACCGCCAGCGCCACGCCGGTGCCGGCGAGGATGCCGGCGGCGCAGTTGAGCGTGCCGTCGCCGCCCGCCACCGCGACCGCGGCGGCGCCCTCGCTACGAGCGGCGCGCTCCAGGCGCTCGGGCAGCGGCAGGTCGGGATCGGGCTCGGGCGCGAGGTCGAACCCGGCGGCGGCGAGCCGTTCGCGGATCGCGCCGGGCGTGAGGCCGTCCCGAAAGGAGCCCGACGCGGCGTTGGCGACGAGGACGATGCGCATGGGGGAGGGGGTCCGGGCGGGTGCGACGCCCGGGCATGGCAGAGGCGGCTGTCGGCCCGATGACGGGCTTCGACGCAGGCTGAAACCCACGGATGCGGAGGCGGGCCTACCCGCGCCGTCATTCCGGGGCGCGAAGCGAACCCGGAATCCACGACTGGCCGCGACGCCTCGTGAGACCGCGCATCACGGGTAGATTCCGGGTTCCGCTGCGCGGCCCCGGAACGACGGCGGAGGGTATTTCAAGCCCGCGGCGGGCGCCGCTCGGCGATGCGCGCCTGGAACCAGTCCCGCAGCAGCTCCCGCTCGTAATAGAAGGTCTGCCCGGAGGAGGAACGGGCGTAGCGCATCAGAAAATTGAGGTCGGAGACCGCCTCCTCCGCCGACAGCACGGTGCGCCGGCCTTCCCGCAGAACGTAGCGCAGGCGGAAGCGCGGCGGGGTGACGTCGTTGACGACGCGCAGGCCGAACGGGACGCCGGCCCCCGGCTGGTCGAAGCCGGCCAGATCGATGTCGAGCACGTCGATGTCGAGGCTCTGGCCCGGCGCCAGCACCCGGCCGCCCAGGGTCTCGAACAGGCGGCGCATCTCGGCTAGCGTCACCCGTAGGGAAGGCCCGGAGCCGAAGCGGCTCTCGGCATCGGTATGGCGCTCGGGTGCGACGAAACGGACGTTGACCTGCCCTTGCGCCAGCGCCGGCAGCGGGGCGGCCAGCGCGGCCAGGAGAGCGAGCGCCCCGAGCGCCCGCCTCATTGGTGCGAGCGGTTGATGATCGCCTGCAGGGCGCGGGCCACCGGCTCGGTGACGGTGCGCCGGTACTTGCGGTGGACCAACTGCCCGTTGTGGTAGATGTCCTGCTCGACGTAGAGGCGCTCGCCGTCCCAGCGCACGATGTTGTCGGATTCGGTCGTCTCCTCGACGCCCAGATCCTGGCGGAGGATCGGTGCGCCGGATGTCGTGTGCATGGATCGCCTCGCGTCGGGTGTCTCGACCTCTCCGTCTTAAGGCCTGCGGCGGCGGGGCACCAGACGGGCGCGCCCATTCGCGTGACAGCGGGCGTCCGACGCTTGAGGCCAGACAAAAAACTACCTCACCGTCACCTGATCCTTGATCCGCTGGTAGGTGGCGCGGTTGAGCACGCGCTTCGACAGGAGCTGATCGACCGACGTGTAGGGCCGATGCCCGATGATCGTCCGGCCGATCGCGCCGCCGCCCTTGAGCCCGTTCAGCTCGGCGAGCGTGGCGGTGTTGAGATCGACCAGCGCGACCGCGGCCGGGGGCGCGTTCTCCGCCGCCGCCTCGGTCGGATCGGGCGCGGCCGAAGGCGGGGCGGGGGCCGGCGCGGGCGGCGGGGTCGGCTCGCGGCGGGGCAGGGACAGCGGCGCGGAGGGCGGCGCTTCGGCCGCCGGGGGAGGGGCGGGCTCCGGCGGGACAGGTTCCGGCGGCGGGGCGGGCCGACTCGGCTCCGACCGGGTCGCGGCGGAGGGCTCGGTGTTCGTGGGGGTGCCGCGCATCCAGACGAACTGGACGATGCCGGCGATGCCCGCCGCCGCCACCAGCACGAGCAGGACGCGCAGGATCGCCGAGCCGCTGAGCATTCGAGCCCTCCCCCAGAGACGTTCCGGGCGCTCGAACCCGGCGCGGAACCGGCGCGACCCGCCGCGTCACGCTCTCAGAACGATCTTAGGGCCTTACCGTTCGGCGAACATATGAGAGGAATTGAGAAAAGCGGCCTGTGCACAGGCCGCTTGCGCGCAACCCGCCGGGTTCTCGGCTCGAGGCCGCTGTGGCCGCACCGCACCATGCCGGCCCCGTCGCGCGCCGCATGCGGGAACGCGATACGGCCAAGCTCGTTCTCTGGTATAAGCTGAGCCGTTCGCACGGGCTCATTGGATTACCGACCGATGTCTCCTCGCTCCCGCTGGTCTCGCCTGCTCGCGGTCGTCCTCGTCGCGGGCCAGGCCGCCGCCTGCTCCTCGCTGCCGCGCACCGCCTACACCAAGGCCGAGGCCGAGGCCGCCACCGTGCCGGGGATGGTGGGCGTGCGCGCTTATGCCGACGCCACCGCGGCAGAGTTCGTCACGATGACGGCGGCGCCCGAGCGCAAGCGGCAGGCCTTCAGCTATCTCGCCCTGTCGGGCGGCGGCGGCGACGGCGCCTACGGCGCGGGCGTGCTCAACGGCTGGACGGCGTCCGGCACGCGACCGGAATTCACCATAGTGTCCGGCGTCTCGACCGGCGCGCTGATCGCGCCCTTCGCCTTCCTCGGACCGGCTTACGATTCCTACCTCACCGAGATCTACACCAGCGGCGTCGCGGGCTCGCTGGTGCAGGGGGCGAGTCTCGCCAACGTGCTGTTCGGCTCGGGGCTGTTCGGCGACGGGCGCCTGCGCGACCTGATCGCCCGCTACGTCACCCCCGACCTGTTGCGGGCGGTCGCCGAGGAGCACGCCAGGGGAAGGCGCCTGCTCGTGGTGACGACCAACCTCGACAGCCAGCGCGCGGTGATCTGGAACATGGGCGCCATCGCGGCGAGCGGGGCGCCGAACGCGGTGGCGCTGTTCACCGACGTGCTGACGGCGTCGGCCAGCATCCCGGCGGTTTTCCCGCCCCAACTCCTCGACGTGCAGGCGGAGGGCCGCGCGTTCCAGGAGATGCATGTCGACGGCTCGGTGGTGACGCCGGTCTTCACCCTGCCGCAGTCCTTCCTCGTGCGCGACGGACGCATCAAGAGCGCGGGCAAGGCCGACATCTTCGTCGTCATCAACGGGCGGCTGGAACCCGAATTCGACGTGACGAACAACAACACCCTGTCGATCGTCGAGAAGTCGTTCACCACCGCGAGCCGGGCGCGCTCGCGGGCGACGCTGGTGGCCACCGACGCCTTCGCCCGTCGCAACGGCATCGGCTTCAACCTCACCTATATCGACGAGCGCGCGCCCCAGACCTCCACGTCGCGCGGCTTCGACACCGGCTACATGCGCAGCCTCTACCAGTCCGGCTACGAGACCGGCCGCACCGGCCGGTTCTGGCACCGGGACGTGCCGGCCGGCCCGCTGGTGAAGGACGTGGTGCAGGAGGCGGTGGCCGGGCGCTGACGCAGCATCCCTCAAGGTGGATGCCGGCTTTCGGTCAACGATGATGCGAACCGGGGAACTGCACGCCGCCACAGGGGTCGGCGCGGTCGGGGATGCGGACCGCGACGGGAATCCGAGCGCGGGGGCGTGAGGATTCGAGCGGGGGGAAACAGCCCGCCGTGTGAGGACGTCATCAGGACAGGGCGGAGAACTGTCGGTCCGACGGACGGCCGCTCGCCATCCGATCCAAACCCGTCATCGCGAGGCGGAGCCGAAACGATCCAGCGCTCCGCATCGTCCAGAAAAGTCGCTTACTGGACCGTTTCGTCGGCGCGATCTCGCTCCCTCCGAAAAGGTCGCGCCCTGGATCGCTTCGGCTCCGCCTCACAATGACGGCGCGGGGTTTCCCGAACCGCCATCGCAAGCGGCGAGGCGGGGTTACTTCCGAAGGATTTTGGTCACCAGCCGGCCGATCGGGGAGCTCGATCCGGCGTTGCGGTCGTCGCGGACGACCGGGCGGTCCTCGGTGCCGAGGATCTTGGTGACGAGGCGGCCGATCAGGCTCATAGCGGGCTCCGCGGGCGAGAGGGAACGGTGCAGCTTATGCCCGTTAACGGTCCATCCCGCGGGGGCGTTCCGTCAGGCGGGGCTGCGCCACAGGCTCGCCGCCACCGGCACCACGAACGCCAGGAACAGGAGGCCCAGCGCGAAGGCGAAGCCGTGCGGCGGGGCGAGGTCCATGCCGCCGCCGACGAGGGGCGGCCCGAGCATCAGCCCGACATTGTAGAGCATCACGAAGGCGGCGTTGGCGCCCGCCAGATCCGGCCCCCGCAGGGAGGCGCCGAGATGGGCGAGGCCGACGGTGTAGAGCGTGCCGGCGATGCCGCCCCAGACGAAGATCAGCGCGGCGAGCCCCTTGAGCGAGTCCGAGACCGACGGGATCAGCGCGGCGCCGAGCGCCCCGAGAAGGCTGGCGCCGAGCATCACCGCGCGGCGGTCGATCCGGTCGGCCAAAAGCCCGACGGGGATCTGGAACAGCACGTTGCCGAGCGCCGCCGCGCTCACGAGGGCAGCGGCGCTGGTGGCATCGAGGCCGATGCGCAGGCCGTAGAGCGGCAGGATCGCGAAGGCGCCGGCCTCGACGGCGCCGTAGAGCGCGGCGGCGAGCACCGCCACGGGGGCGAGTCGCAGGTAGCGCGCGAGCCCGCCGCCCTCGCCGTGGCCGAGTGCGGGCGAGAGGTTGCGGGCGAGCCCGAGCGGCAGGAGCCCGAGGAAGAACAGCCCGGCGCCCGCGAGGTAGGGGGCGAACCCTTCCGTGCCCAGCCCCGTCAGCAGCGCCGGGCCGATGGCGAAGCCGAGCGCCAGGACCGTGGCGTAGATGCCCATGACGAGGCCACGGCGATCCGGCGGCGCCGCGTCGTTGATCCAGAACTCGGAGAGCACGAACAGGACGCCGAGCGTCGTCGAGAAGACGAAGCGGAGCGGGAACCACAGGGCGAGGTGCGGCAGGAGCTTGAAGGCGACGAGGCACAGGCCGCCCAGCGCGATCGCCGAGGCCAGCAGGCGCACCACGCCGAGGGCGGCGGCGAGCCGCGGCACGAACGGCACGGTGAGGATCGCGGCCAGCCCCGCCACGGCGGTGTTGAGGCCGATGACGACGCTCGACGCCCCCATCCGCTCCATCTCTAGCGACAGCAGCGGGATCGACAGCCCGAGCCCGATGCCGACCACCGCGACGCAGGCGATGGCCGCGGCCATCGCGCCGAGGCGGTCGGAAGGGAGGGTGGGGGCGAGCATCTTTTTCGTACGCAGCGGACGGGCGCAGGCGCCATCCGATCTCAGAATTGTTGTCTCGGCTACCTACGCATCCCCTCTCCCCGCCGTGCGGGGAGAGGGCTTTGCCGACCTCGTTGTCGGCAAAGCGAGGCGGCAGCCGAAGGTAAGGGGGCGGCTCAGGATGAAGCCTCACCCGGAGGCGCCCCCTCACCGCCGCTCCGGCTTCGCCTGCGCTTCCTGTCTGCACGACGAGGTGCAGACAGGCCTCTCCCCGCATGCGGGGAGAGGGGACATGCGGCTGAACCGGATCGAGTAATCGGGAGACGGTATGGGCGGGTTGGGCGCCCGCCCGCAACCCGATGGCTTCAGGCCGCGTGCCGATCCGCACCCGCGCCGAAATGGCCGATGTAGCGCGCCGCGATGGCCGCGACCGGGAGCACCACGAGCACGTCGGTGGTGCCGAACTGGCGGTCGATCACCGCGCCGTCGCCGAAGGTGGCGCCGACCCGCAGATAGCCCTTCATCAGCGGCGGCAGGCCCGCGAGCGCGGCCTTGGGATCGACCGCCTCGCGGGCGAGCCGGTCCATCGCGACGTAGCGCTCGGACAGGGCGCGCGCCCGCCACGCCTCGGGGGCACGGGCGTGGTGGTGGAGGAAGCTCAAGGGCAGGGCGAGGCGATCCGGGTCGGTGCCCTCCAGGCTGGCGCAGCCGAGCATCGCGTCGATGCGGTGGTGCAGCACGTAGGCCCAGATGCCGTGCCACAGCAGCTCCACAGTCCGCTTGGTGCGGTAGGGCTTGAGCACACAGGAGCGGCCGAGTTCGAGGAAGCGCTTTTCGGGGTGGCGCTCGATCAGCGGCGCGAGGTCGTACTCGCCCGCCGAGTAGAAGCCGAAATGCGCCTCCGCCCGGTCCTGGCGCAGCAGGCGGTAGGTGCCGACCACCTTCGGCCGCGCCTTGCGGAAGGGTTTCGCCTCGGTCGCCGCGTGGTCGATGACGAGGAGATGGTCGCAGACCGCGTCGTAGGCATCGACGTCGCGGCGCTTGAGCGCGACGAGTCCCGTCGGCACCGCCGACATCTCCTCGTAGAACACGCGAAAGCGCAGGCGCTGCGCCCGGCGGATCTCGGCCTTGGTGGTGGCGAGCCGCACTTCCAGCGTGCCGATGCGGCCGAGGCAGGGGTCGAGCCCCGGCTCGGTCAGCCATACCTTGCGGCGGGGCTTCAGGAGGATCGGCGTGCCGCCGGGGAGCGCGATGTCGCCGCCCTCGAACGTCTGGCGGAAGCGGGCGAAGGGGGCCTGCACCTTCGACTCCCAGCCGGCCTTCCACGCCGCACCGGCCTCGCGCGGGGAAAAATTCGGCAGCATGTCCATCCGACCCGTCGCGTCGAGGCGCGCCCCTGCGCGGCCCTTGTCGACGCGGGGCGACAACACCACGAAGGCCGCACGCTTTTATGACGAAGAAACCGTTGGCCGGACAGGGGCTTGCGCGGTGCCGCGGGGTGAGCCCGCGCAAGCGTCAGGCGATAGCCGGCGAACGAAACCGGCTAACGATTTCAAGAGCTTGGCGAGACGCTCAGACGAACTGGTTCAGGCCGGGGATCGACGCGACGATCGGGCCCATCGTGTCCTCGCCCACCGTCTCGCGGCCATAGGCGAACAGCTCCTGGCCGAGCGGCTGCATCTGGTTCATCGGCACGCCGGCCGAGATCAGCTTCTGGCCGAGCGCCATCACGCCGCCCCCGCCCATCATGCCGCCGAGCATGCCCATCAGCCCACCGCCGCCGCTGTCCTGGGCGTTCGCCTGGGCGATGGCGGTCTCGGAGCCGGGGAGTGCGGCGAGCATCTTGCTCACCTCGGTCGCCGGCCCCTCCTTCTGCAGGAAGGCCAGGATGTGGCCGATCGCGGTGCTGGCGGTCGCCGCGTCGATCCCGGTGCGGTTGGTGACGCGGGCAATCAGCTCTTCCATGAACCTCGTCCTCCTCGGTGCGGAACGTCTGTCGGATGCGTGCACGCCGAAATCAAGGGTTGCCGGGGCGCCCGGCCCTGGATCATGACGCCTTGCAGCCTTAACCTCGGCCGTCCGGGGACATCGCGGTTCGGTCGGGGGGACATATGAGCGCGGATACGGGCACCATCCTGGTCGGCCGGAGCACGGGCCCGACCCCGAAGCCCGAGGTGCTGACCCTGCGGCTCGCCAACCGCCACGGCCTCGTGGCGGGCGCCACCGGCACCGGCAAGACCGTGACGTTGCAGCTGCTCGCGGAAGGGTTTTCCAACGCGGGCGTCCCGGTCTTCGCCGCCGACATCAAGGGCGACCTGTCCGGGCTCGCCGCGGCCGGCGAGGCCAAGCCCCACTTCGTCAAGCGGGCCGAGGAACTCGGCATCGCCTACGAGCCCGACCGCTTCCCGACCGTGTTCTGGGACCTGTTCGGCGAGCAGGGCCACCCGATCCGCTGCACCATCACCGAGATGGGCCCGCTGCTGCTGGCCCGCCTTCTCGAACTCAACGACACACAAGAAGGCGTGCTCAACATCGCCTTTCGCGTGGCCGACGAGAACCAGTGGCCGCTGATCGACCTGAAGGACCTGCGCGCGCTCCTCACCTTCCTGTCGGAGAACGCCAAGGAATTGTCGGCGACCTACGGCAACGTCGCGAGCGCCTCGATCGGCGCGATCCAGCGGGCGCTGCTGGTGCTGGAGAACCAGGGCGCCGCCCAGTTCCTCGGCGAGCCGGCGCTGAACCTGTCGGACTTCATGCGCACCGACCGGGACGGCCGGGGCTTCGTCAATATTCTCGCCGCCGACAAGCTGATGCAGCGGCCCCGCCTCTACGCCTCGTTCCTGTTGTGGATGCTCTCCGAGCTGTTCGAGCAGCTTCCCGAGGTCGGCGATCTCGACAAGCCCAAGCTGGTGTTCTTCTTCGACGAGGCGCACCTGCTGTTCAACGATGCGCCCAAGGCCCTCCTCGATGCGGTCGAGCAAGTGGTGCGCCTGATCCGCTCCAAGGGCGTCGGCGTCTATTTCGTGACCCAGAACCCCCTCGACGTGCCGGAGACCGTGCTGGGCCAGCTCGGCAACCGGGTGCAGCACGCGCTGCGTGCCTTCACGCCGCGCGACCAGCGCGCCGTGCGCGCCGCGGCCGAGACGTTCCGCCAGAACCCCGGCTTCGATGTCGGCAAGGCCATCACCGAACTCGCCGTCGGCGAGGCCTTGGTGAGTTTTCTGGAAGCCAAGGGCACGCCGTCGATCGTCGAGCGAGCGCTCATCGCCCCGCCGCAGGGGAGGGTGGGCCCGCTGACGCCGCAGGAGCGCGCAGCCCTCATCCAGGCAAGCCCCTATCGCGGAAAGTACGACGAGGCGATCGACAACGAGAGCGCCTACGAGATGCTGGCCAAGCGCAAGGACCTCGACAGCGCCCCGGCGGAGGCCGCGGCGCAGACGGAGGGAGGCCTCGGGGGCATGCTGGGCGGCTGGCTCGGCTCCGTGCTGGGGAGCGGCGAGGAGGCCCCCAAGGGCAAGGGCCGGGGGCGCCGCCCCCCGCCGAGCCTGGTCGAGCAGGTGTTGGGCAACGCCGCGCGCTCCATGGCGCGGAAGGTCGGGACCGAGGTGGGGAACGCGATTCTGCGGAATGTGCTGGGCGGGCTGACGAAGAAGTAGCCGGCGCCCCTGTCGAACCCTACGCGCCGCGCGTATATGTAGGAGCCTGACGAGATCGCGATCGAGATCGGCTCGGTCGACCGTGACGTGATGCTCGTCACCGTCTCGACGCCGGCCGGACGCTTCGAACTCCTCGGAGCCGTGAGCATCCGGGCGGGCATCCTGATCGTTGAGGAGGCGCATATCCAGGGCCTGCATCCGGGCGCCATCGGGCGGCGGGGCCTCAACGCGATCGCCCGGAAGATGATGGTGGAAGCCGATGTCCGAGGCCTTGTCGTTGAAGGAAGCACTCGCACGACGGGACGCAATCCCGGCCGCCGACAGCGTCCGTTCCGGTTCCCCCATCCGCCTGCGCCTGAAGCGGGCGGGTGAGATCGCCCGACCGGTCGATCTGGCCCGCCTGCTCACCCGCCACGGCCTTTCGCTGAAGCGCGCCCACGCCACCCTCAATCGCATCACTGCTGACGAGGCGGTGGCGGTCAGGCTCTGGAGCGAGGCGCCGAACGACGTGCCCAGCCAATTCCGCGCGCTCGGTGTCGAGGCGTCGCCGTTGACGATCCCGAAGGTGGATACGCGGGCGATTCGCGCCCGGCTTGGCCTGTCGCAGGCCGATTTCGCCGTGCGCTTCGGCTTCGAACTCGACACGGTCCAGAACTGGGATCAGGGCCGCCATGCCCCGGACCCGGCGACGCGGGTGCTGCTGGCGATCATCGACCGCGACCCGGCGCTGGTGGAGGCGGTGATGATCGATGCCGGCAAGCCAGAACGGACACCCGCCTGACGGGTCTCCATTGACAGCGGCGCACGTCTTCGACTATCCGCCTCACAACGCGCGGCTTCCTCGACGAAGTCCGCGCGTTTCGCGTTCGCGCGCACGGCCATGGCCGAGCTTCGCGCGGATGACCTGAACAAGAAGACGACCCAGGCGCTCGCCAGCGCCGGAGGTCGGCAGAGAACACGAAAGACCAACGATGTTCGCAGTCATCAAGACCGGCGGCAAGCAGTATCGCGTTGCCGCCAACGATGTCATCACCATCGCGACCCTCGAGGGCGAGGCCGGCGCCTCCGTCACCTTCGGCGACGTGCTCCTCTTCACGGACGGCGAGGCCACCCAGGTCGGCACCCCGCTCCTGTCGGGCATCGGCGTGACCGGCGAGATCGTCCAGCACGGCCGCACCCGCAAGGTCATCGCCTTCAAGAAGCGCCGCCGCCAGAACTCGCGCCGCCGCCGCGGTCACCGCCAGGACTTCACGGTCGTGCGCATCACCGAGATCAGCGCCGGCGGCAAGTCCTCGAAGGCCGAGCCACGCAAGGCCCGCAAGGCCGAGGCCGAGCCCGCCCCGGCCGCCGCCGAGTGATCGACTGATCGTCCGAACGCCGACACCCAAAAGAATTCCGGAGCAATCCCATGGCACACAAAAAAGCAGGCGGCTCGTCCCGCAACGGCCGCGACTCCGCCGGCCAGCGCCTCGGCGTGAAGAAGTTCGGCTCGGAGGCCGTCATCCCGGGCAACATCATCGTGCGCCAGCGCGGCACGAAATGGCATCCCGGCACCAACGTCGGCATGGGCAAGGACCACACCCTGTTCGCGCTCGTCGAGGGCAAGGTGCAGTTCGAGACCCGTCGCGGCCGCGCGTTCGTCGCGGTGGTGCCGGTCGCCCAGGCCGCAGAGTAACGGCGGACGCTTCACCGCGACGAAGCGAGCGTCCCGCCGGTGTCCCACACCGAACCGGCGGACGGTCTCGCGAGCTTCGTCAGGAGGCTTACGGATCGGAACACGGGGGAGGATGGGCCGCCATCCTCCCCCTTCGTCGTCCCGCACCGGCGCCCGGCGCCAGTTTGAAGAGCGGACGCGGATGTTCCCCGACCTGACCCGAGACGACGTCTTCCGCATCGAGACGCGGCGGCTGTGGCTGCGCTGGCCCACCGCCCGCGACGCCGAGGCCGTCTCCCGCCTCGCGGGCGATCCGGCGGTGGCCCGGATGACGGCACCGATCCCCTCGCCGCTGCCGCTGCACGAGGCGGAAAAGTTCGTGCTTCGGGCGCGTGCCGGCAACGCCGCGGGGGATTGGCTGATCATGGCGCTCTGCCGCCGGTCGAGCCCGGGGCAAGCCGTCGGCATCGTCGGGATCGAGCCGAAGCCGGAATCGGACGCGCCGCATCTCGGCTACTGGCTCGGGCGCCCGTCCTGGGGCGAGGGGCTGATGGCGGAGGCCGCCGAGGCGATGATCGAGGCCTATTTCGCCTATGCGAACGGGCGGGCGCTGGCCTCCGCGGTGATGCTGGACAACCCGGCCTCGCGGCGCATTCTGGAGCGTTGCGGCTTCGTGCCGGCCGGGCCGGGCGGGTTCTTCTCGGTGGCCCGCGGCGAGACGGTGGCGGCCGACGCGTTCCGGCTCGACCGGGCGGGCTGGCTCGACCGGCGCGGGAGGTCGGCATGAGGACGAGGACCGTCGCCGGGATCGCCGCCGGGCTCACGGCGGCGGCGCTCGCGGTGTTCCTCGCCTCGATCGACCGCAACCCGGTGCCACCGCCGCGGCCGGTCCCGGAGGCGTCGCTGCCGGCAGCGCCGGCGGACCCGCGGCTCTACTGCGAGTTCTACAATTTCGCGAGCCGCACCCCGAAGGTCGGGTTCTACTTCACCGCACCGACCGGGGGCGGCGAATACGCCCAGATCTTCCAGAAGGAGGCGGACGGGGAGCAGACCATCTTCGATCCGCGGCCGGCCTGGACCTACGTCAGGGACGGCGAACAGCCGACCCTGAATTCACCCGACGGGGCGATCACGATCAACCTGTACGGGGACGCGAAGGGCGCGACCCGCCCGGCCTCCGCCGCCTCCGGCGGCTGGTTCGAGGCGGGCCTGCGCAGCGTCCGGTACCTCAACCTCGAAGGCCAGTGCCGCCGCACGGCGACCTGACCAGAGCATCGGCCCGAAAGGTGAAAACCGGCTTTCGGAACAAGCCGATGCAGCATAACAACGCGGAGCATCGTCCCGGATCCCGGATCCGGGACGATGCTCCAGAACCGAAAGACGTTTAGCCGTGAAGTTCCTGGATGAGGCCAAGGTCTACGTGCGCTCGGGCGACGGCGGCCCGGGCTGCGTCTCGTTCCGGCGGGAAAAGTTCATCGAGTTCGGCGGGCCGAACGGCGGCGACGGCGGGCGCGGCGGCGATGTCTGGATCGAGTGCGTGCAGGGCCTCAACACCCTGATCGACTACCGCTACCGCCAGCACTTCAAGGCCCGCAAGGGCGAGCACGGCATGGGCTCGAACTGCCACGGCGCCAAGGGCGACGACGCGGTGCTGCAGGTGCCGGCCGGCACGCAGGTGCTCTCCGAGGACGGCGAGACGCTGATCGCCGACATGACGGAGGTCGGCCAGCGGATGCGGCTCGCCAAGGGCGGCAACGGCGGTTTCGGCAACGCCTACTTCACCACCTCGACCAACCGCGCCCCGCGCCACGCCAATCCCGGCCTCGAAGGCCAGGAGATGTGGGTGATCCTGCGCCTCAAGCTGATCGCCGATGCCGGCCTCGTCGGCCTGCCGAACGCGGGGAAATCGACCTTCCTGGCCACCGTCACCGCGGCCAAGCCCAAGATCGCCGACTATCCCTTCACCACGCTCCATCCGGGCCTCGGCGTGGTGCGCTCGGACGAGCGCGAGTTCGTGCTCGCCGACATCCCCGGCCTGATCGAGGGCGCGCACGAGGGCGTCGGCCTCGGCGACCGCTTCCTCGCCCATGTCGAGCGCTGCCGGGTGCTGCTCCATCTCGTGGAGGGCACGAGCGAGCATGCCGGCAAGGCGTACAAGCTGGTCCGGCGCGAGCTGGAGGCCTATGGCGGCGGCCTTGACGACAAGCCCGAGATCGTCGCGCTCTCCAAGGCCGACGCGCTGGACCCGGAAACCCGCAAGCAGCAGCTCGCCCGGCTGAAGCGGGCGGCGGGCCGCACCGCCATGGTGCTCTCGGCGGCCTCGGGGGAGGGCGTGCAGGAGGCGCTGCGGGCGATCCAGACCCAGCTCGACGCGGGCGCCGCGGCGGAAGCCGAGACCGCGGAGCCGGCAGCGCCCTGGCAGCCGTAGAGCATCGCCCCGACAAGGTGGCCGCCGGCTTGTCGGGAAAAGCCGATGCGGCAAAGCAAGAAGCACAGCGGCGTTAGGCCTCAGCGCCGGCCCGCCCCAAGGCATCGGGCAGGCGCTACCTTGGACCTCATGCGCCCGCTCCTGCTCCTCCCCGCCCTCCTGCTCTGCGCGAGCGCTGCCCGCGCCGAACCGTCCTGCACCGACCTGATCGATCGGATCACCGCGGCGACCGGGGCGACGGTGGCCGAGCGCAGCGCCGACTTCGCCCGGTTCGAGGCCGGGGAGAATTCCTCGCTGACCCTGTCCTGCGGCGGCGTCCACCCGTCCTCGGTCGGGGCGCAGCACCGGAGCGAGAGCCCGCCGGAGGCCTATTACGAGCTGTTCGCCAAGGCCGGCCGCGCCGTCACCGGCATCGGCGCCGATACCCTGCGCGAGGCCGCCAAGCGCGCCCGCGACGCCGCCGGGCGGATGCGCCACAGCAACGTCGAGGCGGGCGGGGCGCTCGTCACCTGCTCGACCATGAAGAACGACAAGGGCCCGCTCACCCTCTGCGCCGTGATCGAGCGCGCCGACCGCTCCTGACTTTTTTGCGGTTTGCCAACGCCTTAGACAGGCAAGTTCGCGCGCAGCGTGAGGTTTCGGCGCTGCCTTGACGCCGGGGAGGGGGCGGGAGAAAACCCGGCGCGTCCCGCCGTCCCGAAGACGGAAGTTTTCGCTCCATGCCCCTCCTCCGGCGCCTCCTCGGCTCCCGTCGGCGTCCGAGCCCCGAGCCGGAGCGCTTGTCCGGAACCCCGGAGCGCTTTCCCGGAAACTTCGAGAAGATCAGCGGCGGCGAAGCGCAGGGTTGGACGACCGACCGGCAGGAGCCGGACCGCCTCGTCACCGTGTCGCTCCGGATCGACGGGCGGATCGTGGCGCAGGCCCTCGCCGACCGCCCGCGGCCGGACGTGCAGGCCGCGGGCTTCGGCCGGGGGCACGGCGGGTTCTCGCTGCGCATCCCGGACGCCTTCGCGAACGGGGCCGAGCACGAGGTCAGCGTGGTCGCCGGTTCGAGCGAGGCGCCGCTGCCGGGCGGCCCCCGTCTCTACCGCGCCGACGCCTCGGCGCCCGAGGTTCTCGGCGAGGGGGAGACGCGCATCCTCGGCCGCTTCGAGGGCGTGCTCGACGGCGCCGCCATCGGCTGGGCCTTCGATCCGGACGCCCCGCTGGCGCGGCTCGACCTCGAACTCGTCATCGACGGCGCCCCGGCCGGACGCTTCCGCGCCGACGCCTCGCGCCTCGACGTCGCCGCGGCGGGCTACGGCGACGGCTTCCACGGCTTCGCCGGCCGGCTCCCGACCCGGGTCTACGACGACCGGCCGCACACGGTGCACGTCAGGATCGCCGGCACGGACATCCGGCTGCCGGGCGAGCCCGCGCTCCTGCGGCAGCCCCGCTCCGGCGTGGCCTATCTCGACCGTCCGGCGGCTTGCATCGCCGGCTGGGCGACGCAAGGGTCGGACCTGGAGATCCGCTACGACGGCGGCCCTCCGGTCAGGGTCGAGGCGCGCCGGCTCGTCCCCGGCTTCGGCAACGAATCCACGGCGATGGCCGCCTGCGGCTTCCGCAGCCCGGTCCCGCCCGCCTGCCTCGACGGGGCGTGGCACGCGGCTTCCGTGCGCTTCGCCGACAGCGACGACGAGCTGTCGGGCAGCCCGTTCGAGTTTCAGTTGCGCACGCCGCCGGTGCGGCTGGGGTTGACCCGCTCGTCGGGGCGGTTGGTCGAGGGCTGGGCCGCGGACGCCCTCCGGCCCGACGACCCGGTGCGGCTCGCCGTCTTCGCCGACGGCGTGGCCCTCGGCGAGGTCGTGGCCGACGGCGTGCGCGCCGACGCCCCCGGCCGCCCGGCCCAAGGCTTCGCCTTCGGCCTGCCCCGCGCCGCGCGCCGGCTCGACTTCGCCCTCGCGCACACGCCGGAGACGCCGTTCGCCAGCTTCTCGGTCGGCAGCGACGAGGCCCGGCCGATGGAGGCCGACGGGACCGCGCCGCAGGACGAGGCGCGCTTTTCCGACCCCGCCCTCGTCGCGGCGATCCGGTCCGCCTTCGCGGCCTTCCTCGAAGCCCCCGGGGCGCGCTTCGACGCCGCTTGGTATCGCTCGGCCTATCCCGATGTTTTCCACGCAGCGAACGGCGATGCGGGCGCGGCGGCGCTCAATGATTACCGGGGGCGCGGCCACAGCGAGGGCCGCTCGCCCTCGCCCCTGTTCGACGAGGCGTGGTACCGCCGCCGCTGGCCGAGCGTCGGCCGGGCGATCGCGGCCGGGCTCATCCCTTGCGGCTTCGCCCATTACCTCGCCGTCGGAGCGGGGGCCGGCTTCGATCCGGTGCCGGGCCTCGACGCCCTCGCGGCCGAGCCGGTGCTCGCCGAGGCAGTGCGATCCGGGGCGGCGGACGCCTCGCTCGACGCCTCTCTGCACCGAACCCCCAGCGGCCCGCCGACGGCGGAACCGGCCGCCCCCGAACCGTCGCTGCCCGAGCCGCCCGACCCGTCGCCCGGCCTCTACGGCGACTGGATCGCCCGGCTCCTGCGGCAGGCGGAAGCCGGGACCGCGGAGGCGATCGAGGCGAGCGACCGGGCGATCCGCGCGCGCCTCGCGGCGCCGCTGCCGGCCATGCCCCTGGTCTCGGTGATCATGCCGACCTTCAATCGGGCCCACACCATCGCCGAGGCGATCGGCAGCGTGCTGGAGCAGAGCTATCCGAACTGGGAACTCTTGGTCTGTGACGACGGCAGCACCGACCGCACCGCGCAGGTCGTGGCCCAGATGGCCGATCCGCGCATCCGCTACCTCGCCTTCGAGCGGGCCAACGGCGCCGTCGCCCGCAACCGGGGCCTCGCGCTCGCCCGCGGCGACTACATCGCCTATCTCGATTCCGACAACCTCTGGCACCCGTCGCTCCTCGACGCGATGCTCCGCGCGCTGCTCGCCGCGCCGAGTCGCCCCTGCGCCTACGCCGGCTATCTCGATACCGAGATCGTCGGCACGCGGGTGGCGCTGCAGGCGCTCGCCGTCGCGCCGTTCGATTCCGTCCGGCTGGCGGAGGCCAACTTCATCGACCTCAACACCATCTGCCACCACCGCCATCTCTACGACTGGCTCGGCGGCTTCGACGAGACACTGCCGCGGGTGCAGGACTGGGATCTGGCGCTGCGCTACTTCTCGATCTTCCGCCCGCTCCACGTGCCCGAACTGCTGGCGTTCTACCGGCGCAACATCGCCTGGGGGCAGGTGACGGCGGCGGCCCCGGTCGAGGACACCAACGCCGTCGTCACCCGCAAGACCGCGGCGCGGCTCGACGACGGCCATCTGCGGCTCGACATCGACTGGCCCGCCGACCCACGGCTGACCGTGATCCTCGGCCCCGAGCCCGAGGCCGCCCTGCTGGCCGAACTGCTGATCCACTTGGGTACCGACGGCGCCGAGATCACCCTGGCCCATGCCGGCCGCGCGCCCGCGCCGCGCCCGCTCCACCCCGCCGACCCGGTCGCCGACCTGCCGCTGGGGCCGGACGCCTTCGCCTCGCCCGAGACGCTGGCGGCGGCCCTCGCACCGTTCCTGCCCCGCGAGGGCGCCGTCCTCGCCCTCGGCCTGCCGGATGGCGTGATCGCGGACCTGTCCCGCCGCCTCGGGCGCCCGGTCGACGGGCTGGTCTTCGACGCCGACGGGCTCGGCATCACCGCCCCCGGCCTTGCCCGGCCGTTCCATCTCGGCACCCTGCCGCTGCCGTCCCCGGCCGAGCCGCCGGCGCCGCCGGACCGCCCGGCCCTGCTCCGGCTCGGCGGTGCGGAAGATTCACTCCCGGCGCAAGGCGACGCGATCCTCGCCCCCGCCGACCTCGCATCCGGGCCCTGGCGGCGGATCGGGCCGACGGGCACCGAGCCCTGGACCGAGCGCGGCCCCGCGGCGCTCGCCCGCGCCTTGGCTGAGGCGGATGCGCTGGCGAGCCTCGCACCGGTCGAGGATATCGGCGTGCTGGGTCTCTGCCTCGTCACCGAGGCGATGCGGCGCGGCCTGCCCGTGACGCTCGCGCCCTCCGCCTTCGCCGACCCGCTGATCGCGGTGGGCGCCGTCGCCGGCCTCGGCGCGGAGCCGTCCGCCGCCGCCCACCCGAGCGCGGCGGGCGGCGGGCGCACCCACGGGCTCGCCTTCCACGCCGAGCTGACCGCGGAGCGGCTGCGCTTCTACCTGTACCGGCGCTGCTTCGAGGGGGATCGCTGATGGGCGAGGGCGAGAACGGTCGGGGATCGCTCCTGCCGGTGCTGCGCGGCGGCCTGCTGACCGTCCGGCTCCCCGGCGCGCGCGGGGCCGACCTCCTGCTCGACGGCACGGTCTTCGCCCGGATCGCGCCGACGGGCGCCTTGCGCGAGCGGTGCCATTTCGTGCCGGCCCCGGCCTTCGCTCCCGGCGCCGTGCTGCGGGCGGTCGATCCCGCCGCGGGGGCCGACCTCGCGGGCAGCCCCGTCACCCTGCAGCCGCCGGACAGGCGCGGGCGCATCGAGCGGGTCGCCGGCCGCTTCGTGTTCGGCACGGTGGAGGGCGAGGACGCAGCGACAGTCCTGGCCTTCGTCGAGGGCGAGGTCGTGGCTCACGCCATCGCCCGCCGGGCCGGGGCAACGCCAAACCTGTCCTTCGTGCTGCTGCTGCCGGTCGCCGTCACCGAGGGGCGGCCCGCCTTCGTGCATCTGGCGCTGGCGGGCGGCTCCGGCCCGTTCGAGGGCGGCCCGGTCCGCGTCGGCACGCAAGCGGCGCCCTCCGCGCCGCGCCGCCGCCGCGCCGCGCAGGCCCTGCGCATGGCGATCAAGATCGCCGCACCCGACCTGCGCATGGCCCCGCAATGGGGCGACACCCACTTCGCCAAGGGGCTCAAGGCGGCCCTGGAGCCGCTCGGCTGGATCGTGCGGATCGATCCGGTCGATGCGTGGTACGGCGGCGAGGCCGTGGACGTCGATCTCGTGCTGCGCGGCCTCGGGCGCTACCGGTGCGAGCCCGACCGGCTCAACCTGATGTGGCTCATCAGCCATCCGAACCTGATCGAGGCGGACGAGCCGGCGGCGTTCGACCACGTCTTCATCGCCTCCGACGTCTACCTGCCGACCTTCCGCCACCGATACGGCGTGCCCTGCTCGACCCTGCATCAGGCGACCGATCCGGTCCTGTTCGCGCCCGGCGCGGCGGCGGGGATCGACACGCCGCTGCTGTTCGTCGGCAATTCCCAGCGCGAGTACCGCACAATGGTGCGCTGGTGCATCGAGCGGCGGCTGCCGCTGGCGATCTGGGGGGCGATGTGGGAGGGCATCGTGCCGCCCAAAATGGTCCGCGGCCCCCACCTCCCCAACGAGCGCCTCGCCGCGGCCTATGCGGGCGCAGGCGTGCTGCTGAACGACCACTGGGACTCGATGCGCGCGAACGGCTTCCTGTCGAACCGCCTGTTCGACGGGAGTGCGGCGGGCGCCCCCATCCTCACCGATCCGGTGGCGGGCCTCGCCGAGGTGTTCGGCGATACGATCCCGACGGTGGCGAGCGCCGAGGACCTGGCCGCCGCGGCGCAAGCCATGCTCGCCGACCCGCAGGCCGCCCGCGCCCGGGCGCTGCGCGCCCGAGACATCGTGCTCGCCGCCCACACCTTCGCGCACCGCGCCCGCACCATCGTCGAGACGGTGGAGGCGCTGGGCGGACCGCGGGTGGGGCGGGTGGCGTGAGGCTCCGCGCCGGCCTCGCCGCGCTGCTCCTGCTCCCGACGGCGGCCCTCGCCGCACCACCGGGCGAGGATCCGTATCGCTGGCGCCTCTCCGTCAAGGGGGTGAAGGCGCATCTTTTCGCCGCCGAGGACGCGGCGACGGATTTTACCGGCGCGCTCTCCTTCCGCTGCCAGCAGGGCGAGGGCAAGATCGAAGTCGGCGTCACGGTCGACAGCACGGAGGAGAAGGCCTTCGCCCGGATCATCGCGGACGACGTCTATCCCGCGGTGAAGTTTCGCGGCGCTCCCGGCGACACGTCTTCTGCCCTGATCGAGCGGATCACGTTCGGGGAACTCGGTGGCTGGGAGTTCCACTTCACGCTGGCAGAGGACGCGGCCGCGATGGACGCCTTCGAGAAGACCGGCGCGCTGGCGCTGTCCGTCGGCACGGTCTACGCGACCGAGTTCACGCTCCAGGCCGGCCTCGACGCGATCACCGCCTTCCGCCGCCATTGCTGGAACGAGCCGGTGTCGCTGCGGCGGTAGCGCCCCCTATCCACCCCCGTGCAGCACCGCCGGCGCCGGATCCCCCCCGTCCAGCGTGCGCGCCACCGTGCGGGCGACGGTGAGGAGGGCCGTCACCATCGGGGTGGCCGGGTCGCGGCGGGGGGCGACGAGGCCGATGGCGTGGCGCAGGTCCGGCTCGACGATGGGGATCGCCCGCAGGCCTTCGGTCGGCCCCAGCGCGTCGGCGAGGATCGCCGGCATCACGCTCGCCCATTGCAGGGTGCGCACATGGGTCATCAGCACCACCATCGAGTTCGATTCGAGCGTCGGCGCGGGCTCGCCGCCGGCCTTGCGCAGCTGCTCGTCGATGATCCGGCGGTTCTGCATGTTAGGCGTCAGCAGGCAGAGCGGAATTTTTGCGAGTTCCGCCCAGGTGACGGTAGCGCGCTCGGCATAGGGACCGCCCGCCGCGGTGAGCAGCTGATAATGCTCGGTGTAGAGCGGCACGGTGGTGACGCGGCCGAGCGGCTCGTTGTCGATGTAGGTGAGCCCGGCATCGGCCTCGAGGTTGTCGATCAGCGAGAAGATGTCCTCCGAGGTGGTCGAGAACACGCTGAAGCGGACGTTGGGGTAGCGGGCCCGGTAGGGCGTGGTCAGCGCCGCCACCATCGGCAGGGCGGTGGGCACCGCGGCGATGCGCAGATGGCCCGACAGGCCGCGGCGGAGCGCGGCGACGTCGTCCTGCATGGCGCGGGCGTCGCCGACGATGCGCCGGCCCCAGGCCAGCACCCGGTCGCCCTCGGGGGTGAAACCCTGGAAGCGCGAGCCCCGCTGGACGAGGCGCACGCCGAAGCGATCCTCCAGGCTCTTCACCCCCGCCGACAGCGTCTGCTGGGTGACGCCGCAGGTCTCGGCCGCGCGCCCGAAATGCTGCTCGCGGGCGAGCGCCAGCAGGAATTCCAGCTTGTCGATCACGCCGCACGATCCTGAAAAGCCCGCGGGGAGGGCGGACTCAAGCGCATGAGAGAATGGCAGCCGCCGCCAAAAGAAAAGGGCCGGCTTTCGCCGGCCCTCCCCAAGTCTCGACGGAAAGGCGCACTCGTGAAGCAGTGCGCCCAATCGGAAAAAACTAGTCGTTGATGGCGGCGACGACGCCGGCGCCGACAGTGCGGCCGCCCTCGCGGATGGCGAAGCGCAGCTTCTCTTCCATGGCCACCGGCACGATCAGGACCACGTCCATCGTCACGTTGTCGCCCGGCATCACCATCTCGGTGCCCTCGGGCAGCGTGCAGATGCCGGTCACGTCCGTGGTGCGGAAGTAGAACTGCGGGCGGTAGTTGGTGAAGAACGGCGTGTGGCGNGACGGTGCTCGGCGGCGGGGCCGCGTTCGGTGCGGACGGGCGCCTGACGAAGCCGAGCTACCACCATCTCGGTGCCCTCGGGCAGCGTGCAGATGCCGGTCACGTCCGTGGTGCGGAAGTAGAACTGCGGGCGGTAGTTGGTGAAGAACGGCGTGTGGCGCCCGCCCTCCTCCTTCGTCAGGATGTAGGCTTCGGCCTTGAACTTGGCGTGCGGCTTCACCGAACCCGGCTTGCACACGACCTGGCCGCGCTCCACGTCCTCGCGCTTGGTGCCGCGCAGCAGCACGCCGACGTTGTCGCCCGCCTGGCCCTGGTCGAGCAGCTTGCGGAACATCTCGACGCCGGTCACCGTCGTCGTGGTGGTCGCGCGGATGCCGACGATCTCCACCGACTCGCCGACCTTGACGATGCCGCGCTCGACGCGACCGGTCACCACCGTGCCTCTCCCTGAGATCGAGAACACGTCCTCGATCGGCATCAGGAACGGCATGTCGATCGGACGCTCCGGCTGCGGGATGTAGGCGTCGACCGTCTCCATCAGCTTCAGGACGGCTTCCTTGCCGATCTTCGGTTCCTTGTCCTCGAGCGCCATCAGGGCCGAGCCCTTGGTGATCGGGATGTCATCGCCGGGGAAGTCGTACTTCGACAGGAGCTCGCGCACTTCCAGCTCGACGAGTTCGAGCAGCTCCTCGTCATCGACCATGTCGACCTTGTTGAGGAACACGACGAGCGCCGGCACGCCGACCTGACGGGCGAGCAGGATGTGCTCACGGGTCTGCGGCATCGGGCCGTCGGCGGCCGACACGACCAGGATCGCGCCGTCCATCTGGGCAGCACCGGTGATCATGTTCTTCACGTAGTCGGCGTGGCCGGGGCAATCGACGTGGGCGTAGTGGCGGTTGGTGGTCTCGTACTCGACGTGGGCGGTCGAGATCGTGATGCCGCGCGCCTTCTCCTCGGGGGCCTTGTCGATCTGGTCGTAGGCTNGCGTAGTGGCGGTTGGTGGTCTCGTACTCGACGTGGGCGGTCGAGATCGTGATGCCGCGCGCCTTCTCCTCGGGGGCCTTGTCGATCTGGTCGTAGGCTGTGAAGGTCGCCCCGCCCGACTCCGCCAGCACCTTGGTGATCGCTGCGGTCAGCGACGTCTTGCCGTGATCGACGTGACCGATCGTGCCGATGTTGCAGTGCGGCTTCGTGCGGGAGAACTTTTCCTTGCCCATCGTGCATTCCTATCGCGGACACGCCGGCCGAGATGCCGGACGCAAAGGCGCCGCCCGCTTAGAGGCTCAAGCGGCGATGATCAAGCAACTTGTCTTGGCAGGCCATCGCGGAGCGGGCGTCCCTCGCTCCGACAGGCAGGCGGCGGGTGACTCGTCCGCATCCGATGCGCCAAGATGCCGGGCTCGCGGCCGGGAAGCGGATCGATTCCGGGCGGCCCACACCGCAGCGGAGAATGCGATCCAATGGCATGGTGGAAGATTGGCATCGCGACCGCCTGCGTGCTCGGCGGCGGAATGTACGGACTGCAGACCTACGCCTTCGCTCTGCAGCCGGCGACCCCGCCCCTTCTGAAAGGCATCAGGGGTGCCGGGGGATGGGGCAGCGGCGGATGTCCACCCTCCACGCCCTTCGACAAGCCCGAGCGTGAGGTCGTGTCCCAGTGTGTGGTGTAGGAGCGGCCCACCGCTGAGGTGGCCATCGCCGGTCTTCGAGTAGGGTTCGAGTTGCGAAGCTTGAACTCTCACA
>NZ_LMQV01000002.1 GCF_001425465.1 Methylobacterium sp. Leaf456 | reverse complement strand
GCCGGCGAACCGTCCTGTCAACCGTCATCCGATCGACACATCCGGGACACGAAGGACAGCGATCGTCCGATCCAGTCGCCCGGATCAGCGTGCCGCCCCATCAGTCACGAAGACCGTCGGTTCGCTGTGCCGCCCAAGTGATGGGCCGCGGCGCCCCGTCGGTGACGTGCTTCTACGAGGGCACACCGCCCCCGTCAATCGGAAAAACGAGAAAAGTTCCCCGCATTCGATCACGGGCGGATCACGGGGGTGTGACAGCACGCTCACGCGCGAGGCTTTCCCGATCGAGAGGCCCGCCTCAATGTGGACATGCTGGCCCCGGACATCCCGGGGCTCAGGTCCAGGTCGCCCGCTCAGGGCAACTCTGGTAAATCTCTTCGAGACATCCGGTCCGAAGCGCCCATCCAGAGGAAGCCCGTGACGCGCGAGCGGCTGAAGATCGGAGGAGCGGCCGGCGCGCAGCGGCGCCCGGCCAACCTGCCGCGGGGCGTCGAGCCGCCGCTCAACCTCCTCGGGGCGAATGCCCGCCAGATCGACCGCCGCGACGTCAACCTGCGCTGGCTCTGTGCCAGCGCGCTCACCGGCATCACCGGCGCGCTGCTGATCGGCGCCGCAATCCATGTCTCGCTGCAAGGCGACGTGTCGCTCGCCGCGATCTCCGACAAGCCGGCCCTGATCGTCCGGCCCCAGCCGGCGGAGGAGGCGAGCGTCGCCCTCGCCCACAAGGGCGACCGGTTGGTGCGCAACCTGATGATCGCCTCTGCCAAGCAGACGTTTCGCACGCCCGTGACGGTGCGGCTCGGGGATCGCGAGATCATCAAGGTCAAGCCGTTCGTGCGGATCGCCTCGGCCCTGTCGATGCAGACCGGGGTGTTCGCCGCCGACGTGCCGCGCTTCGATCCGATGAAGTTCGTCTCCGACGAGCCGCAGGAGCGCGCCCCCGAGCCGAGCGCCGCCGACGCGCCCGGCGCCGAGGTCAGCGTGGTCAAGCGCGATCTCACCGACGTCGCCCTCGACCCGAACGCGCCCGCTCTGTCCGACGAGGACGTGACCGCGCAGGTCGAGGAAGAGCGCCGTCTCACGGCGGAGGCCGGACGGCGCACGGCGCTCCCGCTCGCGCCGCAAATCATGCTGTCGCGCACGCTGCGGCAGGCCTCCACCTTCCCCGGCTTCGATCAGAAGAAGCCGGAGGACGGCAGCCCGTTCAAGTCGATCGAGGTGCTGGTCGTCCCCGAGAACGTCACCAAGCTGGCCAAGGTCGAGCTGCGCTCGGGCGAGGCGCCGTTGGTGGAGGAGCGCGACCTGGCGCTCAAGCGCGGCGACACCGTCGAGGCGATGCTCAAGGCCACCGGCCATGCCTCGGACGCAGGCATAGCCGGCATCGTCGCGGCGCTCGGCGGCAAGGCGAAGGTGTCGGGCCTGTCCGAGGGCCAGCAGTTCCGGGTTCAGGTGGCACCGGGGCCCAAACCCGGCGACGGGCGGCAGGTGACCCGCGTGGTGCTCTACGGCGAGAGCGGCGTACAGGCGATCGCCGCGATCAACGACCGGGGCGCCTTCGTGCCCGTGGCCCCGCCGGTGGATGAGACCAAGAACCGGAGCCAACCGGTGCAGGCCGAAGCGCAGGACGGCGACGACGAGGAGGACGAGGGCACCGGCCCTCGGCTCTACCAGAGCCTCTACGAGACGGCCGCGCGCCACGACGTGCCGCGCCCCACCGTCGAGGACATCGTCCGGGTGTTCAGCTACGACATCGACTTCCAGCGCCGCATCTCGGCGGGCGACGGGCTCGACCTGTTCTACACCTACGACGAGGACGCCGGCCCCGCCGCCGCCGAGCGGCCGGAACTGCTCTACGCCGCGCTCAATCTCGGCGGCGAGTGGCGCAAGGTCTACCGCTTCCAGTCGCCCGACGACGGTTCGATCGACTATCTCGACGACCAGGGCCGGTCTCTGAAGAAATTCCTGATCCGCAAGCCCATCGCCGACGGCATCATGCGCTCCGGCTTCGGCTACCGGCGCCATCCGATCCTCGGCTACGCCAAGCTCCACACCGGCGTCGATTGGGCCAACCCCATCGGCACGCCGATCGTCGCCGCGGGCAACGGCACCGTCATCAAGGCGGAGTGGGATTCGGGCTACGGGCGCCGCGTCGAGATCCAGCACATCAACGGCTACGTCACGACCTACAACCACATGTCCCGCTTCGCCCGCGGCGTCACCGCCGGCGCGCGGGTGCGGCAGGGGCAGGTGATCGGCTATGTCGGCTCGACCGGCCTCTCCACCGGCGCCCACCTGCACTACGAGGTCGTCATCAACGGCCACTTCGTCGATCCGATGAAGATCCGCGTGCCGCGCGGGCGCGAACTCGACGGGCGGCTCCTCGCCGAGTTCAAGCGCCAGCGCGACCAGATCGAAGCGACGATGCAGAAGTCGAAATCCGCCACCACCATGGCCCAACGCGACGCGATGCGCTGAGGTCCGGGTTCCCAAAGGACGAGTCCTTTGGCGGGGCGCCGGGGCAGCGCCCCGGCTTCCCTTCAAACCAGGGCTCTGCCCTGGACCCGCGAAAGGACTCGTCCTTTCGAAACCCGGATTTCAGGCGAAGCCCAGCATGGCGCGGATTGCGTCTGGGGCGACGCCACTCGCTCGCAGGTCCGCCAGCGATTCCGAGCCCTTCGACTTGGCGAGCTTGTCGCCGGTCTCGTCGCGGATCAGGCCGTGGTGGTGATAGGCCGGGCTCGGCAAGCCGAGTAGGTGCTGCAGCAGGACGTGCAGGTCGGTCGCCGCCTCCAGATCCTGGCCGCGCACCACGTGGCTGATGCCCTGCTCCGCATCGTCCCAGACGACAGCGAGATGGTAGCTCGTCGGCACGTCGCGGCGGGCGATCACCGCGTCGCCCCAGCGGGCCGGATCGGCCGGGATGGTCTCTTCCACGCCGTCCGGGGCGAAGCGGCGGATGGCGAGGGGGGCGGGGACCTCGGCCAGGGCCGCCGCGCTGTCGAGGCGCCACGTATGCGGCGCGCCGGCCTCGATGCGGGCCAGGACTTCGTCGCCGGAGAGCACACGGCAGGTGCCGGGATAGAGCGGCGCGCCGTCGGGATCGCGTGTCACCGTCTCGCACTCGGCAACCGTCGCCGCGATGCGCCCGCGCGAGCAGAAGCACGGATAGAGCAGTTTGCGCGCAGCGAGCGCATCCCGCGCCCGCGCATAGGCCGAAAAGTGCTCGGATTGGCGCCGGACCGGGGACTCAAAACGCAGACCGAGCCACGCGAGGTCGTCGAAGAGGCCTTGCACGAATTCGGGCCGGGTCCGGCCGAGATCGATGTCTTCGACTCGCAGCAAAAGCTGGCCGCCGAGATCCTCGGCGATGCGGGCGTTGGTGAGGGCGGAAAAGGCGTGGCCGAGATGGAGCCGGCCGTTCGGGCTCGGTGCGAACCGTAAGACGGGTCGGCTCACGGCTCTCCGGTGCCGCGCAGGCAGGCCACCTTGCCCGGCGTGCAGGCGATGCCCGGCAGCGAGCAGGCGGCGCCGGTCTCCAGGCGCTGGCAGACCTTGCAGCCGTCGCCCCACTCGGCGCAGGCCGGATCGTCGGCGGGCGCCAGCGCGGCGGCCTTATGCCCCGCGGGCTGTCCCATCGGCGCGAGCGCACCGATCAGGACGGTCGCAGCGACGAGGCCGAGAATGCCGAAGGCGACCCGCTTGTCGTGGCGGGCGGTCTGCGGATCGCGAGAGGGGGCGGCGGTCATGCTTCGCTGTTCGCGCGGGAAGGGCGAAGCTGTCAACGCCGCGCGCTGGAGCCGGTTGCATCACCCAGAATGTTGCACTGCGACAACAGCGGCCGGCCCGTGCATTTCAGACAAGGCGCAGCGGAACCTTCGGCACGCCGATTGCGATGTGCTTTCTCGGCAAATCATCAAGAAACGCCACGGCCCGGGAGGCGATGCTCACGACGTCACGGAGCCTCACCGCATGCTCTACGGCCTCTACTTCATGACCTGCATGGTCGCCAACCCCACACATTGCGTGATGCGGGTCCACCGCTTCAACGAAGACATCGTCACCCCGCAGCAATGCCTCGCCGTGGCTCAGCCGCAGATGGCGGCATGGCAGAACCTGCACGGCGACCGTTGGCGGGTCGCGCGGTTCCGCTGCGGCTCGCCGCCGAGGGACGACGGGACGCGGATCTGATCCCGCGCCCCGTCCCTCGTCACACTGAGGGTGCCGACGTCCCCGCGAGCGCGGTCGCGACCGCGCGGGCGAAGGCGACCGGATCGCGCGGGGTGTCGCCGTCCTGCACGCGGGCGAGGTCGAGCAGGGTGCCGGCCTCGGAGGCGAGGTCTTCGCCGGCCTCGGCGCGGGCGTCGAGCGCGCGGATCAGGGCGTGGCGCGGGTTGATCTCGAGGATCGGCGCGCCGCCCCCGAAGCCCCGCCCGGCCCGGCGCAGCAGGCGCTGCATCTGCAGGTCGGGCCCCGAACCGGAGGCCGCGAGCACCACCGCGCTGTCGACGAGACGGTCGGTCGTGCGCACGTCCGACACGTCGGCGCCGAGCGCGAGCTTGAGCGCGGCCACCAGCTTGTCGGCCTGAGGCGCCTCGCCGGCCTCGCCCTCGGGCTTGAACTTCGACAGGTCGGCCGCGCCCTGCGTGACCGAGCGCAGCGGCTTGTCCTCGAACTTGCCGAGTTGCTCCGGCCAGAACGCATCGACATGGTCGGACAGCAGCAGCACCTCGACGTCGCGGGCGCGAAATCCTTCGAGCTGGGCGGAGTTCTTCAGCGCCTCCACGTCGTCGGCAACGAGGTAGTAGATCGCCTCCTGGTCCGGCTTCATCCGCGACACGTAGTCGGGCAGCGAGGTCCAGCCGGCTTCCGTCGATGAACGGAAGCGCAGCAGCGGCGCGATCTCGGCGCGGCGCTCGTAATCCTCGTAGATGCCCTCCTTGAGGATCGGGCCGAAATTCTCGAAGAATTTTTGGTAGTCCTCAGCCTTCTCGGCGTTCTTCGAGCGGTTCGACAGCTCGTTGATCACGCGGGTCGTCACTGCCCGGCGGATCTTCTGGAGCGTCGGCGTCGATTGCAGCATCTCACGCGAGACGTTGAGCGGCAGGTCGTCGGTATCGACCACGCCGTGGACGAAGCGCAGCCAGTTCGGCAGCAGCTCGGCCTCGTCGGTGATGAACATGCGGCGCACGTGCAGCCGCACCTTGGAGCGGCGGTCGTCCTCCACCGCCATGAACGGCTTCATGCTCGGCACGAACAGAAGGCCGGTGAATTCCAGCGCGCCCTCGGCCCGCCAGTGCAGGGTCGCCCAGGGCTCGTCGAAGCCGTGGCTGACGGTGCGGTAGAACTCCTTGTACTGCTCTTCCGTGACTTCGGACTTGGGCTTGCGCCAGAGCGCGGTGCCGCGGTTGGCGGCCTCCTCCTTGCCCTCCTCGTCGCGGATCGCGATCGGCACGGCGATGTTGTCGGCCCATTTGCGCACGACGTGGTCGAGCCGGTAGCTCTCCAGATACTCGTCGGCGTCGTCCTTCATGTGGAGGACGATGTCGGTGCCGGCCTGCTCGCAGGCGGCGGGCTCCAGGGTGTAGCTGCCCTTGCCATCGGAGGCCCAGGTCCAGGCCTCGTCGGTGCCGGCGCGGCGCGAGGTGACGGTGACGCGATCGGCCACCATGAAGGCGGAGTAGAAGCCGACGCCGAACTGGCCGATCAGGCTCGGACGCAGATCCTCGCCCTCGCTGCCCTTCCCTTCGCCTGCCTTCTCGCCGAGCGCCTGCGAGAAGGCGCGGGTGCCGGAGCGGGCGATGGTGCCCAAGTTTTGGGCAAGATCGTCCTTGGCCATGCCGATGCCGGCATCGGAAATGGTCAGGGTGCGCGCCGCCTTGTCGGGGGCGATCAGCACCTTGGCGTCCGGGGGAAGCGCCAGGGCCTCGTTGGTCAGGGCCTCGAACCGGCGCCGGTCGGTCGCGTCGGCGGCGTTGGCCACCAACTCGCGCAAAAAGATTTCGCGGTCGGAATAGAGCGCGTGGACGACCAGATCCAACAGGCGCCCGACCTCGGCACCGAATTCGTGCCGCTCCACCGTCTCGCTCACGCAGATCCCTCCGACTTTTGGAAAAAGCCGGGGCGATATGCCCATGACGGCGCGGCAATTCAATCGCCGCGCGCCGGAGAGGGGATGGAAAGTTGCGCCTGGGTCAGGCGGCGAGCGCGGGAGCCGGCGCAACCTCGACGGTCTGATGCACCGTGTCGAAGGCGCCGCGGATGATCGCGACGGCGTCCTCGACCGCGACCAGGGTGGCGAGCTTCACGTCGCCCGGCATCTCGCCGACCCGGCGGGTCGCGCAGACGATGGCGTGTTCGAGCTTCATCAAGTCTTCCTCGGCGCGAAAGCCGGAAAGGTCGGCGACACGCTGAAGCGCTGCTTCGAGAGCGTGACGCAAGACAAGTGTTCTCACGCGCTCCTGAAGAAGCGCCCGCTCATTCTGCTTCATGTGGAGAAGTGCCCGCCGATTCGCCGCGAAACATCATGTCATTTGACGCGGCCTTGCACAGTCCCATTTCCGCCACATCGAGAAAAACGAAGGGTCTACGCGGAACCTTTTTCAAGCTTCGCGCAAGCCAGCCGGCGCGGCCCGCCGCGTCCGTTACCGTGACGGCGGTTGCCGTCGCGGCCGGCGCATGGTCCTGATCCTGCCTTCCGTGCCGTTCCCGTATCGACACACCGAGTTCCGTTCATGCCCGAGACCCCCGTCTTCGCCCACGCGGCCGTCGCCGCGCCTTACACACTCGCGGCCAAGGCCGGCCAGAGCGTGCTGGCCCAGGGCGGCAACGCCATCGAGGCGATGGTCGCGATGGCGGCTACCATCGCCGTGGTCTACCCGCACATGAACGGCATCGGCGGCGACGGCTTCTGGTTGATCCGCGAGAAGAACGGCCGGGTGCGCGGCATCGAGGCCTGCGGCCCTGCGGGCGCGCTGGCCACGCGGGCGCGCTACCGCGAGCAGGAAGTCGAGGCGATCCCCTCGCGCGGCCCCGATGCCGCGGTCACGGTGGCCGGCACGGTCGGTGGCTGGGAGCTGGCGCTCGCCATGGCCCGTGCCTTCGGCGGGCGGCTGCCGCTGGACGCGATCCTCGGCGACGCGATCCGCCACGCCCGCGCGGGCTGCCCGGTCTCGGCCTCCGAGGCGCGCTACGTGCCGAAGGAACTCGACACGCTCCACGACCAGCCGAATTTTTCGAAGACCTACCTCGACGACGGCAAGCCCTATGCGGCCGGCGCGCTCCGGCGCCAGCCTAAGCTAGCCGACACCCTGGCGCAGTTGGCCCATGCGGGGCTCGCCGACTTCTACCGCGGCGACATCGCCCGCGAGATCGCCGCCGACCTCGAACGCCTCGGCGCGCCGGTGACGCGGGCCGACCTCCAGGCCTACGCGGCGCGGGAGCGGGCGCCGCTCACGCTGCGGCGGCGCGACGCGACGCTCTACAACTTCCCGCCGCCCACCCAGGGGCTCGCCGCACTCATCATCCTCGGCCTCTTCGAGCGGCTGAACGTGCGCCAAGCCGAGAGCACGGCGCATTATCACGGGCTGATCGAGGCGACGAAGCGGGCCTTCGCGATCCGCGACCGGTTCGTCACCGATTTCGACCGACTCAAGGGCGACCCAGCGGCCTTCCTCGACCCGCGCCGGCTCGACCGGGAGGCGGCGCTGATCGACATGGGCCGCGCCGCCAGCATCCCGGTGCGCTCGGGCGAGGGCGACACGGTGTGGATGGGCGCGATCGACGGCGACGGGATGGCCGTGTCGTTCATCCAGTCGGTCTACTGGGAATACGGCTCGGGCTGCGTGCTGCCGGGGACCGGCATCTGCTGGCAGAACCGTGGCATGTCGTTCTCCCTCGATCCGAACGCCGTGAACCCGCTGGAGCCGGGGCGCCGCCCGTTCCACACCCTGATCCCGGCACTCGCGGCCTTCGACGATGGCCGGGTGATGTCCTACGGCTCGATGGGCGGCGACGGGCAGCCGCAATTTCAGGCGCAGATCTTCTCGCGCTACGCCGATTACGGAATGTCGGTCGCCGACGCGGTGGACGCCCCGCGCCTGCTCTACGGCCGGACCTGGGGCGCGGAATCGCTCTCGGTGAAGGTGGAGGACCGGTTCGACCCGGCCTGCATCGCGGCGCTCGAGCAGATGGGCCACGACATCGAGGAGTTGGGTGGCGCCTATATCGACTCGCTGGGCCATGCCGGCATGCTGGTGCGCCACGCGAACAACGGCCGCATCGAAGCCACCCACGACCCCCGCTCCGACGGCAGCGCCGAGGGCCTCTGAGTCAGGGGTTCCCAAAGGGCGAGCCCTTTGGCGGGTCCAGGGCAGAGCCCTAGTGAGGGGAAACCGGGGCTCTGCCCCGGTGCCCCGGCAGAGGGATGATCCCTTTGCGATCCCGCTAGTTCTACCGAGCAGAGCACAGAACAGCATAGGTTATCGGCGCATCGCCAGCGTAGAACTTGGCACACCCCTTGCTCAGGCCCGGAGCCGTCGAGGAGTGAATGATGGATACGACATCCAACCGGACCCGCTGGATCCAGCTCGCCCTGGGCTTGGTCGTCATGATGACGATCTCCAGCCCGCAATATGTCTGGACGCTGTTCGTGAAGCCGTTCCAGGCGACGACGGGGGCGAGCCTGCCCGCCGTGCAGGTCGCCTTCACGCTGCTCATCGTGCTCCAGACCTTCTTCTCGCCGGTCCAGGGCTGGCTGATCGAGCGCTTCAGCGCCAAGGCGATGATCGCGCTCGGCGCCGCGCTCTCCGGCCTCGGCTGGGTCGCGGCCTCGAAGGTCGATTCGCTGTGGGGCCTCTACGCCACCTACGGCCTGCTGTGCGGGCTCGGCACCGGCATCGTCTATGTCGGCGTGGTCGGGCTCATGGTGCGCTGGTTCCCCGAGCGGCGCGGCTTCGCGGCGGGCGTGGTCGCGGCGGGCTACGGCATGGGCGCCATCGCCACCACCTTCCCGATCACCGACATGATGGCCGCCTCCGGCTACCGCCACACGCTGCTCGTGTTCGGCGCGATCATGGCCGTCGTCGGCGTCGTGGCGGCTTTGGGCCTGCGCAGCCCCAAGCCCGGCGAGACGCCCGCGATTCCCGCCGACAAGGTCGCCAGCGCCGCCCGCGACGTGGCGCCCTCGGTGATGCTCAAGACCCCGCTGTTCTGGCTGATGTTCGCCATGATGGCGATGATGTCGACCGGCGGCCTGATGGTGGTGGCGAACTTCGCGGCCTTCGCGAAGGAGTTCGGCGTGGCCGACGCCATCGTGTTCGGCTTCGCCGCGCTGCCCTTCGCGCTCACCTTCGACCGCATCACCAACGGCCTCACCCGGCCGTTCTTCGGCTGGGTCTCGGACCATGTCGGCCGCGAGAACACCATGGCGGTTGCCTTCGCACTGGAGGCCGTGGCCATCTGCATGCTGCTGATGTTCCGCGAGAACGCCTACGCCTTCGCCCTGCTCTCGGGGCTGGTGTTCTTCGCCTGGGGCGAGATCTTCTCGCTCTTCCCTTCGACGCTCACCGACACGTTCGGGACCAAGCACGCCACGACCAATTACGGCTTCCTCTACATGGCGCAGGGCGTCGGCTCGCTGCTCGGCGGCCCCGTCGCGGCTCTGCTCCACGACGGCATGGGAAGCTGGGTGCCGGTCTTCGGCATCGCCATCGCCCTCGATCTGATCGTCGCAGCGCTGGCGTGGTTCGTCCTGAAGCCCGCCCGCCGCGCCTATCTCGGCGTCGAAGGTCCGGCCGTGCCGGAGATCGCCGCCCCGCTCGCCGCCCGTCCGGCGGTCTGACCACGAGGGCGGGCCGGCGCGAAGCCGGTCCGCCTCATCCTCGATCGATTTGACGGGCCGGATCGGTTCTGGGCAGGGAGAACGCCCCCTGTCTCACACATCCCCGGCCATGACGGACCCACTCGCTCCCGAGCCCGGCAGCAGCCCCTGGCTCGCCATCGTCGGCATCGGCGAGGATGGCCGGGCCGGGCTCTCGCCCGCCTCCGCCGCCGCCCTCGATGCGGCAGAGGTCGTCTATGGCGGACGGCGCCATCTCGCGCTCGCGGCGCCGCTGACGGGCGAAGAACGGCCCTGGCCGAGCCCGATCAGCGACGCCTACGCCGACATCCTGGCCCGGCGCGGGCGGCCGACCTGCCTCATCGCCACCGGCGATCCCTTCCATTTCGGCATCGGCGCCGAGATCGCTCGCCTGCTGCCGGCTGCTGAAATCCGCGCCTTCCCCCAGCCCTCGGCCTTCAGCCTCGCCGCCACCCGGCTCGGCTGGTCGCTGCCCGAGACCGCCTGCATCACCCTCCACGGCCGCGATCTTTTTGGCATTGTCCCTCATCTCCAGCCCGGCGCGCGCATCATCGCGCTGTCCTGGGACGGCTCGACGCCGGCCACGGTCGCGGCGCTTCTGACCGAGCGCGGCATGGGGGCCTCGCGGCTGACGGTGTTGGAGGCGATGGGCGGCCCGCGCGAGCGCCTGCGCGCGGGAATCGCAAAAGACTTCGCCCTCGCCGACATCGACCCGCTCAACACGGTGGCCGTCCAGGTCGAGGCGTCGCCCGAGGCCCGGATCGTCTCCCTCAGCCCCGGTCTCGACGATGCGTGGTTCGAGAACGACGGGCAGCTCACCAAGGCCGAAATCCGCGCCGTGACCCTCTCGGCGCTACGCCCGCGGGCGGGCGAGACCCTGTGGGACCTCGGTGCGGGCGCCGGTTCGGTCTCGATCGAGTGGTGCCTACGCCATCCGGCCAACCGCGCCGTCGCGGTCGAGCGGCGCGACGACCGCGCCGAGCGGATCGGGCGCAACGCCAAAGGTCTCGGCGTCGGCGCGCGGGTCACGGTGGTGCGCGGCGCCTCCGCGGAATCGCTCGCCGAGTTGCCCGCTCCGCAAGCGGTGTTCGTCGGCGGCGGCGTGGCTGAGCCCGGCCTGCTCGCCGCCTGCCGCGCCGCCCTGCCCCCTGCGGGCCGGCTGGTAGCCAACGCGGTCACGCTCGAGGGCGAGGCCGCCCTGCTCGCCGCCCATGCGGAAGCCGGCGGGCGCCTGCGCCGGCTCTCGATCGCCCACGCGGCGCCGGTCGGCGGGCTCACCGGCTGGCGCCCGGCCATGCCGGTGACGCAGTGGGTCTGGACCAAGCCGTGACCGGCATCGTCGCCGGCGTCGGTTTTCGCGCCGCCACGACATCGGAGGAAATCGTCGCGCTAGTGCGCCGGGCGCTTCACGCGGCCGGGCTCGCCCCCGACGCGCTCACCGCGCTCGCCACCGCCACCGACCGGGCCGGCGAGCCCAATTTTCTGGGAGCCGCGGCGGCCTTCGGCGTGAGGCCACGCGGGATCGAGCCGGCGGCGCTCACGGCGGCCGATGCGCGTGTCGTCACCCGCTCGGTCCGGATCGCCACGAGCCGCGGCGTCGGCTCGGTGGCGGAAGCCGCGGCGCTCGCCGCCGCAGGATCGGGGGCGCGCCTGATCCTGCCCCGCATCGTCAGCGCGGGCGCGACGTGCGCGCTGGCTCAGGCCCCCGGCTGAGCCGTTTGGCGGTGAGCCTTTCTTCACTCCGTTTCTTCATTCTCCGGGAAACGAAGGGAACCCTTCACGCCCTGTCGCCCAGCGTCTTCGCCACGTCGCGCACTCTCGAAGGTAATGGATCTCTCGGTCCCCACCCTACAGTTCACCGATTCGCTGGTGTTCGGCTCCTGCGGGGCGATCTTCCTCTGCGCGTGGTGGCTGCAGCGGCAGAAGGCCTACTTCCTGCTGTTCGGCCTGAGCTACGCCGTCTGCGCCGGCATGGCAGTGTGGTTCGTCGATTTCGGCTCCTACGGCAGCGTCTGGTCGCCGCTCGGCTGGTCGCTCGCCGGCTCGACCTTCTGGGTCGGGCTGCGGCAATCCGACGGCCGCCGGGCGACGACGGGGCCGATGCTCGCCCTGTTCGGGCTGCCGACCACCACGCATATCCTGCTCACGCTGGCCGGGTTCGGGCCGGAGGCGGTCAACACCGGCAGCACCCTCACCTACGCCCTGCACGAGACGGCAATGGCCCTCGACGTGCTGGCCCCGGCCCGCTCCTGCCGCTCGCCGCTGCGGCAGCTGATCGGTCTCGCCCTGCTGGCCACCGCTGTGGCGATCGTCCTGCCCGTGCTGCCGCTCGGCGAGGCGGGGACGCGTTCCACGATCGTCCTCATCTTCGTCGTCGATCACGTCGCCTCGATCATCCTGACGACCTCGATCCTGGCCCTGGAGGCGGAGAAGGCGCATGCCGTCGTCGCCCGCATGGCCCGCACCGACCCGCTCACCGGCGCCCTCAACCGGGAGGGTCTGTCGCTGGCCGAGGACGGGGCCGCGGCCGGGGTGATCCTGGCCGACCTCGACCACTTCAAATCGGTCAACGACCGCTTCGGCCATGCCGGCGGCGACGCCGTGCTCCGGGAGTTCGCCCGGCGCGCCGGCGCCGTCCTGCCCGCGAGCGGCCATCTCGCCCGGCTCGGCGGCGAGGAATTCGCCATCCTGCTGCCCGGCCACGATCCGACCGCGACGGCGGCCCTCGCCGAGCGCCTGCGCCACGGCATCGGCCGCGCGCCGGTACCGTGGAAGGCGGCGGCGATCCCCGTGACGGTCAGCCTCGGCGTGGCCATGCGCAGCCGCGACGAGAGCTTGCACACCGCCCTGGAGCGCGCCGACGCGGCGCTCTACGCGGCCAAGGCGGCGGGGCGGGACCGCGTGCGCGTAGCCTGATACGCCCCGATGCCGTAAGCGGGCGGCCATGACCGTCCATTTCATCGGTGCCGGCCCCGGTGCCGCCGACCTCATCACCGTGCGCGGGCGCGATCTGATCGCCGCCTGCCCGGTCTGCCTCTATGCGGGCTCGCTGGTGGCCCCCGAAATCCTGTCGTGGTGCCCTGTGGGTGCCCGCATCGTCGACACCGCGCCGCTCGATCTCGACGCGATCATGGCCGAAATCTCCGCGGCCCATTCCAGAGGCCAGGACGTGGCGCGGCTGCATTCGGGCGACCTGTCGATCTGGAGCGCGCTCGCCGAGCAGACCCGGCGGCTCGATACGCTCGGCATTCCCTACACGGTGACGCCGGGCGTGCCTTCCTTCGCCGCCGCGGCGGCGGTGCTCGGGCGCGAACTGACCGTGCCGGGGCTGGCCCAATCGCTGGTCCTGACCCGCACCTCCGGCCGCGCCAGCCCGATGCCGGAGCGCGAGACATTGGCGGCCTTCGCGGCGACCGGGGCGACGCTGGCGCTGCACCTGTCGATCCACGTGATCGACACGGTCGCGGCCGAACTCGCGCCCTACTACGGGCCGGACTGCCCGGCCGCGGTGGTGTTTCGCGCGACATGGCCCGACGAGCGGGTGCTGACCGGCCCCCTCGCCTCTCTCCCTGAGCGGGTGAAGGCGGAAGGGATCGAGCGCACGGCCCTGATCCTGGTCGGCCCGGCGCTCGACCCGTCGGATTTCCGCGAGAGCGCCCTCTACGCCCCCGATTACGACCGCCGGTTCCGGCCGCAAGGCGCGGTCAACGCGCCCGGAGACGCCACGTGAGCGCCCCCGGCCTCCTCATCGCCGCGCCACGCTCGGGCTCGGGCAAGACCACGGTGACGCTGGCGCTGATGCGGGCGCTCCGGCGGCGCGGCCTCATCGTGCGCGGCGCCAAATGCGGGCCGGACTACATCGATCCGGCCTTCCACGAGGCCGCGACCGGCCATCCGAGCATGAACCTCGACAGCTTCGCGATGCCCGACCCGCTGCTCGACGCCTGCGCCGGGCTCGCCACCCGCGACGCCGCCCTCGTGATCGCCGAAGGCTCGATGGGCCTGCATGACGGGATCGTGGCGGGCGAGGGCCGCACCGGCGCCAACGCCGACATCGCCGCGCGCTACGGCTGGCCGGTGCTGCTGGTGCTCGACGTGTCGGGCGCGGCGCAATCGGCCGCCGCGGTGGCGCTCGGCTGCGCGACCTACGATTCCCGCATCCGCGTGGCCGGGGTGGTGCTGAACAAGGTCGCGAGCCCGCGCCATCGCCGCCTCGTCGAGGCGGGGCTCAGTCGCATCGGCATGCCGGTGCTCGGAGCCTTCCCCCGCGAGGCCGGGCTCGTCCTGCCCGAGCGCCATCTCGGCCTCGTCCAGGCGGGTGAGACCGCCGACTTGGAAGCCCGGCTCGACCGCCTCGCCGACCTCGCGGAGGCCTCCCTCGATCTCGAGGCCATCGTCGCCGTCGCGGGCGGGCGGGCGGAGCCGGGCGCGGGCGCCCTCCCCTCCCCTCCGGCCCAGCGGGTCGCGGTGGCGCGCGACGCCGCCTTCTCGTTCCTCTATCCGCACATGCTGGCGGGCTGGCGCGCGGCCGGCGCCGAGATCGTGCCGTTCTCCCCCCTCGCCGACGCGGCGCCCGACCCGACCTGCGGCGCCTGCTGGCTCCCCGGCGGCTATCCCGAACTCCATGCCGGGCGGCTCGCCGCCGCGACGCGCTTCCGCGAGGGCCTGCGGCGTTTCGCGGAAGACCGGCCGGTCCACGGCGAGTGCGGCGGCTACATGGTGCTGGGGGAGAGCCTGGAGGATGCCGACGGGCTCACCCACCCGATGGCGGGACTGCTGCCGGTGGCGACCTCCTACGCCAAGCGCCGGCTCCATCTCGGCTACCGGGTGGCGCGCCTGGTCGAGGCGGGGATGCTCGGCGCGGCCGGCACGCGGCTCGTCGGCCACGAATTCCACTACGCGAGCGAGCTGACGCCAACCCCCGACGCGGCGAACGCGCTGGCGCGGGTGACGGATGCCGAGCGGGTGGCCTTGGGCTTTGCCGGCCATCGCCGGGGCCTCGTCACCGGAACCTTCTTCCACCTCATCGCCGAATCGGACGGCGCCTGAGCTGCCCTCCAGGGGCTCGCAGAGGAGAAGGGCGCGCGAGAAGGGAAAGCGGCCGGGGACGGGCCCCGGCCTGACTTGTCGTTCTCGAACTCCGTCCTCAAGCGTCGAGGGCGGCGTCCTTCTTGCGGCCGAGGCGGGCGGCGCTGCGCACGATCGCCAGGACCTCGCGGCGGACCTGGTCGTCCTCGATCGCGGCGAAGGCGCGCAGAAGGTCCACGGCGCCGTTGGCGCGCAGGAAGCCGAACACCTCGGCCTGCTCCTGTGCACCGGCCACGTTGTCCTCGTCGAAGAAGGCGGAGACCGGCACCTCGAGGAGGCGGGCGATCTCGCGCAGGCGCCCGGCGCCGACGCGGTTCTGACCCTTCTCGTACTTCTGGACCTGCTGGAAGGTCACGCCGACGGCGGTGCCCAGAGCGGTCTGGCTCAGGCCTCGTGCCTTGCGCAGCGCGGTGATCCGGAGCCCGACGAGGCGGTCAACATCGGTTGTCTGTTTCGGCATCATCTTACGGTATGGTCCCCTGACGGTATCGCGGCCGGCCCAAGGACCTCAGGTCGACCGCGCTTTCGAACTCCCGGCAACGAATCCGCATGTCTTGATCCCGGTTCTCATCGCCGGAACGGACCGGGCTCGCAGATCGGGAGACAATCGTATCGCTGTGGAGCAGCCTCGGCTTAGCTTCACCATGAGATGCATGCTAAATGCAAGAGCCTCTTTGTTGATGGCCGGGAGTTTTCAGCAATCGCCGTCGTTGCGTTCACGAAATGTACCTATAGCGAAATCATGCGGTCATGCAGAATTTCGCCTATATCGTGCATTCGGCAGCCTGTTCACGCAGGGCGCGGCGATGAACCGCCGGCTCCGGGCTTCAGTCCTCGGGCAGGACTACGTAGAGTCGGATTAAACGCGTCTCGCAGCTCTTCCGGCGGATCGTCGCACGCGTCGCCGCTTCGAGAGAGTTCCAGTCGGGACGCGGACCACGGCAACACGGCGCCCAGCCGGCGCCGCAACGGATCGGGAGTTGATCGGGCATGTTCATCGCGATGAACCGCTTCAAGGTGGTGAAGGATTCGGCGCAGGATTTCGAGCAGGTCTGGCTCGGGCGCGACAGCCATCTCGGCGAGATGGAGGGCTTCGTCGAGTTCCACCTGTTGAAGGGGCCGGAGGCCGAGGACCACATCCTCTACGCCTCGCACACGATCTGGCGCTCGAAGGCCGATTTCGAGGCCTGGACCCGCTCGGAGCAGTTCCGCAAGGCCCACGGCCGGGTGCCGACCACCAAGCCGCTCTATCTCGGCCATCCCCAGTTCGAGGGTTTCGAGATGATCCAGACCGTCGCCCGGCCGGAGGCCGAAGAGGCGGCCTGATCTTCTTGGTGGGCCTCAGTCGCCGGCGCTCGCATCCGCGGGCTTGGGCTCTCGCTCCGCTGGACGACCTCGGCTGAAAAGCCGAGGCCCGCTCCGCGAAGCCGCGGCAGCTTCAGCGCAGCCGCGGCAGCATCACGGCCAAAAACCCGATGACGGGCAGGTAGGCACACATCGCGAAGACCTGCTCGATGCCGACCCGGTCGGCGAGTTCGCCGAGCAGCGCCGCGCCGAGGCCGCCCATGCCGAAGGCGAAGCCGTAGAACAGCCCGCTGACGAGGCCGATCCGGCCCGGCAGCAGGTCCTGCGCGTAGACGAGGATCGCGGGCAGCGCCGAGGCCAGGATCAGGCCGATCGGCACCGAGAATGCCACGGTCCAGACCAGGTCGGCATGCGGCAGCGCCAGGGTGAAGGGCAGCACGCCGAGGATCGAGCCCCAGATCACGGGCTTGCGCCCGAACCGGTCGCCGATCGGCCCGCCGAGCAGCGTGCCGAGCGCCACCGAGCCGAGGAACACGAACAGGTAGAGCTGCGACTGCGCCACCGGCACGCCGAAGCGGTGGATCAGGTAGAACGTGTAGTACGACGCAAAGCTCGCCGTGTAGAAGAATTTCGAGAAAATCAGCGCCAGCAGGATCGCGATGGTGACGACGATCCGGGTCCGGCTGAGAGGGCCGGCGGCGGCACCGCTCCCGGTGCGGGCCACCCGCGGCGCTGTCGCGAGCCGGCCCGCGTACCAGCGGCCGACGACAGACAGCACGGCAATGCCGGTGAGTGCGGCGAGCCCGAACCACGCGACACTGCTCTGGCCGTGCGGCACCACCACGAAGGCGGCGAGCAGCGGCCCCAGCGCCGTGCCGGCATTGCCGCCGACCTGGAACACCGACTGCGCCAGCCCGTAGCGCCCGCCGGACGCCAGGCGCGCCACCCGGCTCGCCTCGGGATGGAAGATCGCCGAGCCGAGCCCGACGAGGGCCGCGGCGGCGACGAGCGCGCCGTAGGTGGGCGCGGCGGCGAGCAGCCCGAGGCCGGCCAGCGACAGCACCATGCCGACGGCGAGCGAGAACGGCAGCGGGCGCCGGTCGGTGTAGAGCCCGACGGCCGGCTGGAGCAACGAGGCGGTCGCCTGGAACGCCAGGGTGATCAGCCCGATCTGCCCGAAATCGAGGTGAAAACTCTGCTTGAGCAGCGGGTAGATCGCCGGCAGCAGCGACTGGATCAGGTCGTTGAGCAGGTGCGACAGGCTCAGGCCCATCAGCACGGCGAGCGCCGGCCCGGTGCCCTTCGGCGCCTCGCCGCCCGACACGATCACGGGCGGCCCCTGCAAGCCGAGGCTTGCCCCCGCGTCCGACGCACCGGCTCCCATATCGCGCTCCGTCCGCCTGCGCGCCCGCCCTGCCGCTCCATGACAGCCCGGCGGAGGCCGGGCAACCACGCCGTTCCATTCCGAGCCCGTCCGATCCGGTGCGCCGCTTGCGCCAACACCCCCGAGAAGGGGCGGGACGACGATCGGTCGTTTCGTTCCGGGACAGTCCTCGCCTCAGGCCGGCACTTCGGCGCCACCTTAAGGCAGCACCCGCGCGAGACCCATGTTTCACGAGCGTCCTCCGCAGACCTACCAGCGCCTCTCCCTCGGGCGGGCACGCCGCGCCGTCTGGGCCGCCCTGATGCCGCGGCGCGAGCGCACGGCCCTGCGGCTCGGCATCTCCTTGGCCCTGCTGGTCGCCGATTTTCTGGCTATTACGTCGACAGGTGTCTTCGTCGATGCCGCCTATTACGCCTACAGCACCGGCGGCGAGCTGATCCCGCTCGCACTCAGCCGCAACGTGCAGACGGCTGGGCTGCTGGCCCTGATCATCGGGCTGACCAATCTCGTCCGCGGCGAGTACAGCATCGAGCATTGCCTCTCGAACACGCCGCACCGGCGCCGCACCGCGACCCTGTGGCTGCTCGCCTGGGCGGTCGCCCTGCTGATCGGCTTCGCCACCAAGATCTCGACGGATTTCTCCCGCGTCGCGTCCGCCGCCTTCTTCCTCGTCGGGCTGCCCGCCACCCTGTTCGTGCGCGCCCGCATGGTCGCCCTGGTGCGCCGCCACGTGACGCCGGCCTCGGCCTCGGCGAGCCGGGTCCACCTCGTCGGCTACGAGGAGGACATCGCCAACTTCTACGCCAACAACGATGTCGAGGCGCTGGGCCTGCGCGTCGTCGGGACGAGCTACCTGCGCCGCTTCAACGCCAGCACGGGGGCGGCCAGCGCCGAGGCCCTGCTCTCGGAAGACCTCGATCTGGCCGTCTCGGTGGTGCGCTTCCTGCGCCCCGACGACGTGTTCGTGCTGGTGCCGTGGTCGGAGGCCGCCGACATCGAGCGCTGCATCGACGCCTTCCTGCGGGTGCCGGCCGCCCTGCATCTGCGCCCGGGCGTGATGATGGACCGTTTCCCCGACCTTCAGGTCGCCCGCGTCGGGCGCTTGGCCGGCATCAATATCGGCCGCCGCCCCCTCTCGGCCGGCGAGGTGATGCTCAAGCGCGTGTTCGACCTGACGCTCGCCGGGATCGGGCTGGTGCTGCTGGCACCGCTGTTCCTCGCGGTCGCCGTGCTGATCAAGCTCGACAGTCCCGGCCCGGTCTTCTTCCGGCAGCGCCGCTACGGCTTCAACCAGCAGGCCTTCGGGGTCTACAAGTTCCGCAGCATGAAGGTGCAGGCCGACGCGCCGTTCCGGCAGGCCTCGCGCGACGACGACCGCATCACCCGCATCGGCGCGCTCTTACGCAAGACCAACATCGACGAGTTGCCCCAACTCCTCAACGTGATCCTCGGCGACATGTCGCTGGTCGGCCCCCGCCCGCACGCGCTCGCCCACGACCGCAGCTTCGAGCGCCGCATCGCCCTCTATGCGCGGCGCCACAACGTGAAGCCGGGCATCACCGGCTGGGCCCAGGTCAACGGTTTCCGCGGCGAGACCCGCACCGACGCGGCGATGGAAGCCCGCGTCCAGGCCGACCTGCACTACATCGACAACTGGTCGATCTGGCTCGACATGAGCATCATCGTCCAGACGGTGATCTCACCGCGGGCGTACCGCAACGCCTTTTGATTCCTTTAGAAACACCGCCGTCATTCCGGGGCCGCGCAGCGGAACCCGGAATCCACCCGTGATGCACCGCTCAAAGGGTTGGGGCCAGTCGTGGATTCCGGGTTCGCCTTCGGCGCCCCGGAATGACGAGCGTAGAGTCGAACCGTCAGCCCCCGGCCGCTCCGCCGCGCTCGCGGCACGCCCCGCACTCGCCCTCGACCTCTAGAATGCGGCTCGTCGGCGTGAACCCCGCCCGCGCCAGGGTGGCGCCGAGCGCGCTCTCCACCGCAGGCGCCGTCATCTCGTCGATGCCGCCGCATTGGCGGCAGATCAGGAAGACGAGGCTCGCGCCCTCGCCGTGCTCGTGGCCGCAGGAGACGAAGGCGTTGCGGCTGGAGATGCGGTGGACGAGGCCCTGCTCCGTGAGAAAATCGAGCGCCCGGTAGACCGAGACCGCCGCGACCCGCCGCCCCTTCACGCTCATCCGCTCGGCGATGTCGTAGGCGCCGAGCGGGCGCCCTTCCGCCGCCACCACCGTCAGCACGTCCCGGCGGAGCGGCGTGAATTGCAGCCCGCGAGCCTGGCACAGTCGCTCGGCCCGCTCGGTCGCACCCTCGGCGCATTGCCCGCAACCGTGCCGGCCCTGCGGCCCGTCGTGGTGGTGATAGTGCGAATGATCGTGCAGACGATCGTGACTTGGGTTGTGCTGCGCGTCTGCGCGCATCCCGGCCTCCCCATCCGGCCCGATTGAAACGAGGCCGTGTTACAGTGTATCAGCCGCCTCAAGATAGGCGCCCGCCCGCCATCGGGCAACGACGGCGCGGCGCCCGCCTCGACACCGCTCACACCTCCGGGAAAGCCCCATGATCCGTGCCGGCGGGGCCGACCGTCTCCCGCGCCGCTCCCTGTTCCGCGGCGGGGCGTCCCTGCGCGTGGCCGCAGCGCTCATCCTCTCGGGGCTGCTTTGGGCCGTGATCCTGTGGGCGGTGGCCCCGTGAGCGCGATCCGCTTCCGCGGCCTGACGCTCGGCTACGACCGGCATCCGGCCGTCCATCATCTCGACGGCACGGTCGCGACCGGCGACCTGCTGGCGCTGGTGGGCCCGAACGGCGCCGGCAAGTCGACGCTGCTCAAGGGCATCGTCGGCGAGGTCGGGGCGCTCGACGGCGCGATCGAGACGGGGACCAAGGCCGTCGCCTACCTGCCCCAAGCCGCCGAGATCGACCGCAGCTTCCCGGTCAGCGTGCTGGATCTCGCCGCGATGGGCCTGTGGCGGCCCTTCGGCGCCTGGGCGAGCCTCAAGCGGCACCGCCAGAGACTGCTCGACGCGCTCGCCGCGGTCGGGCTCACCGGCTTCGAGGACCGGCCGATCGGCACCCTCTCGGGCGGCCAGTTCCAGCGGGCGCTGTTCGCCCGGCTGATCCTGCAGGACGCGCAGTTGATACTGCTCGACGAGCCCTTCACCGGCATCGACGAGCGCACCACCGCCGACCTCCTGGCCCTGATCCGCGGCTGGCATGCCGAGGGCCGCACCGTGATCGCCGCGCTCCACGACCTGCATCAGGTGCGCGCGCATTTCCCCTCGACCCTGGTGCTGGCCCGCCGCCCCATCGCCTGGGGGCCGACCGCCGAAGTGCTGACGCCGCCGGTGCTCGCCCGCGCGCTCGCCCTGTCGGAGGCCTGGGACGAGGCCGCCGCGATCTGCCGACACGAGGTCGGCCCCACCGCGGCGCACGACCACCACGGACACGACCACGCCCATTCTCATTCCCATGCCGGCCACGGAGCCGCTCCGTGACGCTCGCCGACCTGCCGAACCTTCTCGTCGGCCCCTTCGTCGAGTTCGGCTTCATGCGCCGGGCGCTCGCGGGCTGCCTCGCCCTGTCGCTGTCGGCCCCACCGCTCGGCGTCTTCCTGATGCTGCGCCGGATGAGCCTGATGAGCGAGGCGATGAGCCACGCCATCCTCCCCGGGGCCGCCGCGGGCTTCCTCGTCGCCGGCCTGTCGCTGCCGGCGATGACGCTCGGCGGCCTCGTCGCCGGCCTCGCGGTCGCGCTGGCGGCGGGCTTCGTCACCCGCTCGACGGTGCTGAAGGAGGATGCGAGTCTCGCCGCCTTCTACCTGATCTCGCTCGCCGGCGGCGTCTTTCTCGTCTCGCTGCGCGGCTCGCAGATCGATCTCCTGCACATCCTGTTCGGCACGGTGCTGGCGCTCGACGACGACGCCCTGACGCTGCTCGGCGGGATCAGCAGCCTGACGCTGGTGGCGCTCGCCGCCCTCTACCGCCCGCTGGTGATCGAGTGCGTCGATCCGCTTTTTCTGCGCACCGTTGGGCGCGTCGGCGGGCCGGTACACTCGGCCTTCCTGGCGCTCGTCGTCATCAACCTCGTCGGCGGCTTCCAGGCGCTCGGCACGCTGCTGGCGGTGGGCCTGATGCTGCTGCCGGCCATCGCGGCCCGGTTCTGGGCCGCCGACCTCTCGGGACTGATCCCGGTGTCGATGCTGATCTCGATGCTGGCGAGCGTGACCGGCCTCCTCGTCTCCTACCACGCCGGCATCCGCCTCCCGACCGGGCCGGCGATCGTGCTGGCGGCGGGCGCGCTCTACCTCGTCTCGATGCTGATCGGCCCCCGCGGCGGCCTGCTGCGCCGTCTCGTCCGGCGGCGCCATCTGGAGGCGTGATCCGCCCTCCTCGGTGGGGGAAGAGTCGTCGCAGCGGAGAGCTTCGTCCACCGACAGCCGGTTCGGAGCCCGCGCATCGACTCGGCGAGTCGATGCGGCTTGATCCGGGCGACCCGTCGGAGAGCGGTCTTACGACGCCAACCCCGGAATCGACTGGCTGAGCCAGTGCAGGGCGCTCATCACGCTGGCGAACAGGGTGTAGACGAAGCCGATCGAGATGCCGACGCCGACGCCGCCGATGGCGACGCCGATCAGCACGACGATGCCGTCGCGCTCCACCAGCCCGAGCCCGATCAGCGAGACCGCGAGCCCCAGCGGGATCTGGCCGAAAAAGGGCGGCGCCACGATCAGGGCCAGCGCCATCGCCAGGATCAGCACGCCGGTGCTGCGCATGCCGATAGCGGTCTCGAACACGCTCATCCGCGGCTTCGACCAGCGCTCCAGACGCCGCAGCAACGGCACCGCGCGGGTGACGGCCTTGGCCACGGTCTCGCGGGCGACCGACTGGCCGAGCACGCGCTTGGGCAACCACGGCGAGGACATGCCGGCCACGATCTGCACCGCGATGAGCAGCAGGAGCAGGCCGCAGACCAGCGGGATCGGCGGCGGCATCGGCAGGCAATTGGGCAGGCCGAGCAGCACCACGAGCAGCGCGAACGCCCGGTCGCGCAGCACGGCGATGATCTCGCCGACCGTCAGCCGCTCGCTCTCCTGGCTCGCAAGCAAGGTGAGAACATCGGAGGTGCGCGCAGCGGAGGACAAACCGGCTCGGCCATTGGCTTCGGACAGGCGCGGCTCTAGCCCAACCGGAGGGTTCCGCCAAGCGGGTGCGAGTGCGGGGCACTTGCCCGCGTGCGGCGAATCACTCCAGCGACGACCTCCTCTTTAATCGAAACCTTCAGGTTGGGCGATCGCCTTATTTATTAACCTAGAGATGAGCCGAGCAGGAAATTTGCTTAATGTTTCATAAACTTCTGGTCACAGCCTGAGATTGCGACAGACATTCGCCCCCTCGGCACGAATGCACGCGACGACCGATGCGGAGGGGCATCCACACGAACGAGAACGACGGCACGCCGCCGCGGGCGCGGCGCGTGGCTTGGGCACACGTGCGTCGGTGGACGGCCGCCCTCGCCCTCACCGCGAGCGGGAGCCCGGCCGCGGCGGAGGATGCGGGCCTGCGCACCGTGCTGTTCAGCAGCCTGGAGGCCGGCGCCTCGACCTTCTCGACCAGCGGCGCCAAGGTCGCCTTCGACCGGTTCGACCGCGACGGACCGGTCGTGCTGGTGAGCGGCGGCGGCGGGATGCGCCTGGAGGGCGGCGGCCGCCTGCCGGTGCTGGTGCGGACCACTCTGCTCGGCGCGGCGCTCGGCGGCTACCAGTTCGTGCGGCCCTGGGGCGTGGTGACGGTGCTGGCGGGGCCCGAACTCTCCGCCGAGATGCTGACGGGCGCGGGCGGCGCGGTGATGCTGCCGCTACGCAGAGGGTTGCGCCTGCATGGCGAGGTCTGGGCTCGGCCCACCGAATCCACGCTGGCGACCGCCACCGTGATCCTCGGCTCGGCGAGGAACGATGCTTGGGCCCGCCTGTCCTGGGGTTTTTCGATGTTCGGCGCCTATCTCGGCCCGGAGGCGGCGGCCTACCTCGACCGCACCGGCTACCGCAAATGGAGTTTGGGGCTCCACGCGACCGACTACGCCTTCGGCGGCTACCGCTTCCGCCTCTCGGCGGGCTGCCAGTTCGAGGGGCAGGCCAACGGACGCGCCCGCCCCGGCCCCTATCTCGGGCTGGCGATCTGGAATTCGCTCTGATCCGCAGCCAAAGAATCGAGAAAGCGGCCCGCATCCGCCGCGATCTCGGCCCGGCGCTTCGGTCCGAACCGCTCCAGGGTACGGTAGGGCATGCTCATGCGCGGATTGCCCGACAGGCGCTTCGCGTTCTCGATCAGAAAATTCCAGTAGAGATAGTTGAACGGACACGCCTTCGGCCCGGCCTTCAGCTTCACGTCGTAGGCGCATCCCCGGCAGTAATCCGACATCCGGTCGATATAGGCGCCCGACGCCGCGTAGGGCTTGGAGCCCATCACACCGCCATCGGCCCACAGCACCATGCCGTGGACGTTGGGCAGTTCGACCCACTCGTAGGCGTCGGCGTAGACGAGGAGATACCATTCCTCGACCTGAGCCGGCTCGATCCCGGCGATCAGGGCGAAGTTGCCGAGCACCATCAGGCGCTGGATGTGGTGGGCGTAGGCGTGGTCGCGGGTCTGGCCGATGCAGGCCCTCAGACAATTCAGCTCCGTCTCGCCCGACCAGTAGAACCACGGCAGGTCGCGCTTCGCCGACAGCGCGTTGGTGCGGGCGTAGTCGGGCATGCGCGCCCAGTAGAGGCCGCGCACGTATTCGCGCCAACCGAGGATCTGGCGGATGAAGCCCTCGGCGCAGTTCAGCGGTACCCCGCCCTCGCGATAGGCCCGCTCGGCGGCGCGGCAGACCTCCTCCGCGTCGAGGAGGCCGGCGTTCAGCATCGGCGAGATCAGCGAATGGTAGAGGAACGGCTCACCGTCGCGCATGGCGTCCTGATAGTCGCCGAAGCACGGCAGCCCTTCCTTCAGGAAGCCGGCCAGCACCTTGAGCGCGTCGGCGCGGGTGACGGGCCAGGAAAAACCATCGAGCCGGCCGAAATGCGCGCCGAACTCGGCCTCGACCAGCGCGATCACCTCTTGCGTGATCGTGTCCGGCGGGAAGGCGAGGCGCTCCGGCGGCTCCAACGATTTCGGCAGGGCCTTGCGGTTCTCGGCGTCGTAGTTCCAGCGCCCGCCCTCGGGCTCGGCCCCCTTCATCAGGAGGCCGGTGCGCTGGCGCATGTCGCGGTAGAACGTCTCCATCCGCAGGCTCTTGCGGCCCTCGGCCCAGGCCTCGAACCGGGCGCGGGAGCAGAGGAAGCGGTTGTCCTCGCGGATCTCCAGCGGCAGGCTTTCCCGCCAGTCCTGCATCATCTCCCAAACGCGCCACTCGCCGGGCTCGGTGACGACGATGCGCTCCGGCGCGTGCCGCTCGAACGCCCGCTCCAGTTCACCCGTGAACGAGCCGGTGTTCTCGGGATCGTCGAGGCGGACGTAATCGACCGTGATGCCCTCCGCCTCCAGATCGCGGGCGAAGTGGCGCATCGCCGAGAACAGGAAGGCGATTTTCTGCTTGTGATGGCGGACATAGGTCGCCTCGGCCCGTACCTCGACCATCAGGACGATGTCGGCTTCGGGGTCGAAATCGGAGAGCGTCGCGATGCGGCGGTGAAGCTGGTCGCCGAGGATCAGGCGAAGGGTTCTCACCGCAGCGATCCTCAGCCCTTGGTGCGCAGGCGCGAGCGCCCACCATCGACGCCGATGACTTGGCCTGTGACGTAGCCGGCCTGCGGGCCGACCAGGAAGGCCGCGAGTTCGGCGACATCCTCCGGCTCGCCGAGGCGCTGGAGCGCGTGCATGCCGGCGATCCCGGAGGCCAGTGCCTCGTTGCGGGTAATGGACTCGGCCAGCGGCGTGCGGGTGAGCGAGGGCGCGACCACATTGACCCGGATCGCGGGCGCGAGTTCGGCGGCGAGCGACAGGGCCAACCCCTCGACGGCGCCCTTCGCCATGGCGACGGACGCGTGGTTGGCAAACCCCTGCGCGACCGCGACCGTCGAGAACAGCACGACGCCCGAAGTCCCTTCCCCGGCCCCGGCCTTGAGCGCTTTTACCGAGGACTGCACCGCCAGGAAGGCGCCGAGCGCGTTGATGCGGAAATCGGCCTCGATCCGCTCGGGATTCAGTTTGGCCAGCGGCGCGAGTTGGATCGTGCCCACCGCGTAGACGAGGCCGCCGAGGCGATCCCCCGCCGCCTCGGCGACGCGGGCGAACAGGCCCGGATCGGTCACGTCGCCCGCGGTGAAGCCGGTCTCGCCGAGTTCGGAGGCCATCTGCTCCAGGCGCCCGGCATCGCGGCCGACAAGGTGGAGCGGCACGCCGCGCGCCCGCAACAGCCGGGCCGTGGCGCCGCCGATGCCGCCCGCCCCTCCATAGATCACGACGCGATCCATCTTGAGCCCACCTTTCCGGCTTCACCTCTGTCCCGGATCGGCTAGCTAAGGTCCGGCGGCCCGCCGTGGAGCTGGACGGGGCGGTTCGTCCCCGGCACGTAAGGTCGCAGGCGAACGAAACAGGCAGGGTCCGAGATGAAATTCGCGTTCGCCGGCATCGACTTCCTCGGCTCCGTCTTCGACGGTCTGGTCGAGGCGGGCTGGACGCCGGTCAAGCTGTTCACGCGGCCCTGCGACGCGGTCTACGACCACAACGACGTCGTGGTGGCCCACGCCCGGCGCCACCGCATCCCGATCCAGCTCTCGCGCATGCTGCCGGACGACATCGAGGGGCTGGCCAAGGAGCACGGGCGCGACGTGGCGCTGGTGGTGGCGGGCTACCCTTGGCTGGTGCGCGGCTGGCACGGGCGGGTGCGCTACGCGCTCAACATCCATCCCTCGCCGTTGCCGACGGGGCGGGGGCCCTACCCGCTGTTCCGGGCGGTGACGGACCGCTACGAAAGCTGGGGCGTCACCGCCCACGTGCTGGCCGAGCGGGGCTTCGACACCGGCGACATCCTCGCCCAGGAGCTGTTTCCGACCGACCCGCGCGAGAGCCACGAGACCCTGCTGATCAAGTGCCAGATGGCGGCCCGCCGCCTCGCCGTGGGACCGATCGGCCGCGAACTCGCCGAGCGCTGGCGCCGGCCCGAGCCGCAGGGCGACGGCTCCTACTGGCCGCGGGTGAGCGACGCCGACCGCACCCTCGATTTCCGCCAGGACGTGGACGAGGTGCTGCGCCGCATCCGCGCCTTCGGGCGGATCGAGACCATCGCGAAGCTCGGCGACAACCGCGTCTTCGTGGCCGAGGCCGAGGGCTGGCGCGAAGCCCACCGCCACACGCCCGGGACGGTGACGCATCGCCACCGCCGCCAGGTCGTGATCGCCGCCCGCGACGGCTACGTGCTGCTCACCCGCTGGAGCCCGGTGCCGCTCGCGGAAGTGCCGCATCTCGGGCGCTGACGGCGAAGGATCACCGATGCCCCCCATGCGCCGGAAGGGCGATCTCCCGCAGAAGATCTGCGCGCAGTGCGGAAAGCCGTTCGCGTGGCGCAAGAAGTGGGAGCGGGACTGGGACGAGGTTCGCTACTGCTCCGACCGCTGCCGGGCAGAGGCGAAGCGCAAGCCCGCTTCGTCCGACCGTTAAGGCCGGCCGCTCTTCGTCAGGCGGGCGAGGGTCGTCGCGTCAGCGGCGACGGAACTGCTGGCCGCCGCGCTGGGGCGGGCGGGGGCCGGTCGGGCCACGCTCGTCCTTGTGGCGGAACACCAGACGGCCCTTTTCCAGGTCGTAGGGGGACATCTCGACGGTGACGCGGTCTCCGGCCAGGGTCTTGATGCGGTTCTTCTTCATCTTGCCGGCCGTGTAGGCCACGATCTCGTGGCCCTGGTCGAGCTGCACCCGGTAGCGCGCGTCCGGCAGGATTTCGACGACCAAGCCGTCGAACTGCATCAGTTCTTCTTTTGCCATACACTCGTCTCCGGCCGAGCCGCCTGCACGGGGCGCACCGGCCAATTTGAAAAATCTGTCGTGCAGAACGCGCAGGTCCACGGGTCCGATCCGCCGAGCGTCGGGCTCGGGGTGCGCGAGGCGCGGGCCGGGCGTCAGGTGCCGCTCGCGAAATTCCCGATGAGCCGAGCCATCGCCCCGGCACAAGCCAGGGCGGCGGGCGTTTCGCGAAAGGCACCAGCCCCGCGACTTAAGCGTCGAAGGGAGTTTGCGCAAGAATATGCGGCGCCGCACGCGGGTTTATCGTCAAGGGAAAGCTCGTCGCCGGCCGATTTCGCGGGCTACGGCACCGCCTCGGTGCCGGCGTAGTCGATCCGGCCGTCGGCAAGCTTGCGCCACGTCGCCACCGCGAAGGGCGGCCGGGCGAGGTCGCCGCGGGCATCGAACGCGATCTCGCCGATGAGCGTGCGCAGCTGCGCCCCGCCGTGGAGATGGGCCGCGACCCTGGCCGGATCGGTCGAGTGCGCGCCTTCCGCCCCCTGGCGGATGACCTCGATCGCGGCGTAGGCGGGCCCGGCGAACATCTCGGCTTCCGGCGCGCGCGGCGCGCGGGCGGCGCCCCGGACCTCGGGCAGCCGCGGGGGCGAGGGCACGAGCGTCATCACCGTCCCCTCCGCGGCGGGACCGGCCCCTTGCAAAAAATCTTTATCGAGGAGGCCGTCGCTGCCGATCAGCATCGTGCTCAGGCCGGCCTCGCGCATCGCCTTGACCAGCAGGGCGGCGGGCGCCTGGAGGCCGCCGAAATACACCGCCTCGATCCCGAGCGCCCTGAGCTTGGCCACCAACCCCGCCACCTCTCGGTCGTCGCGGGAGACGCCCTCGAACAGCCGCTCGCGACCGCCCCCGGCCTTCAGCGCGCGGGCGGCCTCGTCGGCGAGCGCGCGGCCGAAGCTGGTCTTGTCGTGGACGATTGCCACCGGCCGGTCGCGGAACCGCTGGGCCAGCAGCGTGCCGCCGAGCGCCCCCTGCTGCGCGTCGCTGCCGGCCAGCCGAAACAGCAGGTTCGCGCCGCGACGCGTGAGCGGCGCCCAGGTCGCGCCGGGCACGACCGAGACGATGCCGGCCTCCTCGTAGACCGAACTCGCCGCAGCCGCGGCCCCCGAATTGATGGGACCGACGACGAAGCGCACGCCGCTTGCCGCGAGCTTGCGGGCCGCGGCCACCGCCTGCTTCGGGTCGCCCGCATCGTCCTGCACCACAAGCTGGAGTTTTTGGCCAAGCACGCCGCCCGCGCGGTTGATCTCGGCCACCGCCTGCTCAGCCCCGAGCCGGGCGCCCTGGCCGAAGCCGGCATCCGCGCCCGAGAGCGGCAGGGCCAGCCCGATCCGCAGGGGCTCGGCCGCCTGCGCGGCGCCGCTGAGGAGCCACAGGGCGAGGGCCAAGCGCGCGATCCGTCCCGTCACAGCGATCGACCTTTCCCGAACGACGAGCCCTCCTTGATAAGGGCCGCCGCTTCCCGCGCAAGCGGCCTCTCGCGCCGCATTGCGGAACGGCACCGTGCGCCTACCTGTCGGGAAAGGGACGCTCGGACTCAAAGTCGACGTTGGGCCAGCGGACCGCGCGATCCGAGACTTGAAAAAATGCTCTCCACCGAGGACGACATCCTGCGCGCCGCCGAAGCGTGGCGGCGCGAGGGCCGCGCGGTCGCGCTCGCCACCGTGATCGAGACCTGGGGCTCGGCCCCGCGCCCGGTCGGCAGCCATCTGCTGATCGATGAGGCGGGCGGCTTCCTCGGCTCGGTCTCCGGCGGCTGCGTCGAGGGCGAGGTCATTACCGAGGCGCTCGACGTGATCGGCGACGGGCGGCCCCGCACCCTCGAATTCGGCGTGGCCGACGAGACCGCATGGCGGGCCGGGCTCTCCTGCGGCGGGCGCATCCGCGTCTTCGTCGAACGGGTGGATTGAGGGATACGATGCGCCTCGACACCCTGACCGCCCTCAACGCCGAGCGCGCCGCCCGCCGCCCGGCGCTCGTCGTCACCGATCCGGCCGACGGCCGCCAACGCCTCGTGCGGGAGCCTGAGATCGACGCCGATCCCCTGGCCGAGGTGCTGCGCAAACGGCTCGCCAGCGGCGCCAGCGGCCTCGTGGAGGATCGGCAAGGCCACCCGCTCTTCGTCGCCGTCCACGCCCCGCCGGTGCGGCTCGTCGCGGTCGGCGCGGTGCACATCACCCAGGCGCTGGCCCCGATGGCGCGACAGCTCGGCCTCGACCTCACCGTGATCGATCCGCGCACCGCCTTCGCCAGCCCTGAGCGCTTCCCCGGCGTCACGGTGATCGCCGAGTGGCCCGACACGGCTCTTCGAACGGTTGCGCTCGACGCCTACACCGCGCTCCTGGCGCTGACCCACGATCCCAAGATCGACGATCCGGCACTGAGCGCGGCGCTCAAGGCGGACTGCGCCTATGTCGGCGCGCTGGGTTCGCGCAAGACGCATGCGCGCCGCGTCGAGCGGCTGAAGGAAGCCGGCTTCGCGGACGAGCAGATTGCCCGCATCCACGCGCCGATCGGGCTCGATATCGGCGCCGTCTCCCCCGCCGAGATCGCGCTCGCCATCCTGGCCCAGGTCGTCGCGACCCTGCGGCGCGAGCGGATCGCCGCGCGGGCGGGGGCCTGATCCGATGCGGTTCGGACCGGTCGCGACGCGCGACAGCGCAGGCTTGATCGCGGCCCACACCGTGCGGGCGGAGGGCGCGACCTTGCGCAAGGGCCGGCCGATCCCGGCGGAGGAGGCGTTGCGGCTCGCCGAGTCCGGCCACGGCGAGATCGTGGCGGTGCGGCTCGATCCGGGCGATGTCGGCGAGGACGAGGCCGCCGCGACGTTGGCGCTGCATCTGGCCGGCGAGGGGCTGGCGCCGGAGCGGGCGTTCACCGGCCGCTGCAACCTCGTGGCGGGGGCCGCGGGCGTGCTGCTGGTCGAGCCCGCGGGGATCGATGCGGTCAACCTCGTGGACGAGGCGATCACGGTCGCGACCCTGCCGGCCTTCCGCCCGGTGGCGGCGGGCGAGATGGTCGCGACGATCAAGATCATCCCCTACGCGGTCGCCGGCCCCGCCCTGGAACGGGCGGTGGCCGTCGCACCCCGCCCGCCGCTGCGGCTCGCCCCCTACCGGCTGAGGCGGGTCGGCGTGGTCTCGACGCTGCTGCCCGGCCTGAAACCCGCGACGATCGCTAAAACGTTGCGGGCGCTGGGAGATCGGCTCGCGCCGACCGGCGCCGGGATCGTCACTGAGACCCGCGTGCCGCATGCCGCGGACGCGGTGGCCGAGGCCCTAGGCCGGATCGGGGCGGAAGGATGCGAGCTGGCCGTGGTGTTCGGCGCCTCGGCTATCGCCGACCGGCGCGACGTGATCCCGGCCGGGCTGGAGGCGGCGGGCGGCCGGGTCGAGCAGTTCGGCATGCCGGTCGATCCGGGCAACCTGCTGCTGTTGGGGCAACTCGGCACCATGCCGGTGATCGGCGCGCCGGGCTGCGCCCGCTCGCCCAAGGAGAACGGCTTCGATTTCGTCCTGCACCGGCTGCTCGCCGGCATTGCCGTGACGCGGGCCGACATCGTGCGGATGGGCGTCGGCGGGCTACTCAGCGAGATCCCCCAGCGCGGCCAGCCGCGGGCGGGCGAGGATGCCTGAGACCAAAATCGCGGCGGTGATCCTGGCCGCCGGGCTCGGGACCCGGTTCGGGGCGCAGCCGAAGATGCTGGCGAACTTCGCCGGCAAAGCGATGGTGCGCCATGCCGCGGAAGCCGCGCTGGCGTCCGAGGCGCGGCCGGTCGTGGTGGTGCTGGGCGCCCATGCCGGGCCGGTCGCGGCGGCGCTCGACGGGCTCGACCTGACGCTGGTCGAGAACCCCGACCATGCCGCCGGGCTCTCGACCTCGCTGCGGGCCGGGCTCGCCGCTTTGCCACCGGGAACGGGGGCCGCCCTGGTGCTGCTCGGCGACATGCCGCGGATCGGGTCGGCCCATCTCGACGGGCTGATCGCGGCCTACCGGGCGGCCGATCCTGCCCCGAGCGCCGTGGTTCCGGTTCGAGATCACCGCCGCGGCAACCCGATTCTGCTCGATTTGAACGTGCTGAAAGACGCTCTGAAAGCCCTTTCCGGCGACCGCGGCGCCGGTCCGCTGCTGAGCCGCCGGACCGACGTGCTGGAGGTGCCGGGCGACGCTGCAACCGGCTTCGACGTGGACCGGCCGGACGGGCTCGGGCCCCAGACCTGAGCGTCAGCAAACCTGGGCGTTGCTGGCCTGGACCGCGATGGTGAAGCCGCGCAGCGTCTTCGAGCCCGAGCCGACATAGAGCTTGGTCAGCACCGGCAGGAACGCCAGGTAGTTCATCGACATGACGACGACGATGGCGACGTCCTTGTCATCGAGCACGGCGAGCGCGCGGGTCTTGATGTCGGCGTCGAGATAGGTGCCGGTCCCGGCGCAGACCCGGATCGCGCCCGACACCTTGTTGATCTGCATGATCGACAGTTCCATCGTCGGGAACCGGATCAGCGTATTCGCCTTGCGGGCGGTGTAGTCCTTGATCGTATCCGTGGTGCAACTGACGTAGCCCGGCGTCGAGGACGGCGGGCACGAGGTGATCGCGGCGGCGATCTGCGTGGTCGAGCGCTCGATCTCGCGGTGGTAGCCGGCGATGTTGGCCAGATCGACGCCCGCGGCGGAGAACATCAGCAGCACGATGCTGAGGACGGCGAACTCGACCAGCACGCTGCCGTCCCGGTCGGCCAACCAATCCCGCGGGGTGCGAAGGCGCGCGCGCATGTCAGGGCCTGCGGAACACGACGGAAGCCTGGGCCGAGACCTTGGGCAGGGCCGGGAAGACCCGCAAAATCGGAACGGAGGCGCGCAGCACCAGCACGTTCATCGGCAGGCCGGAAGAGAAGACGGTGCCTTGAATGGCCTGCGCCGCGGTGGGGACGGCGGACAAAGGCGCCATCTCGACCAGGAGACTGGATTCGCAGGTCTTCGTCGTCATGAACGGCAGCTTGGCGCAGACGTCGCTTTTGTAGCCCGACTGGTTGCCCGCCAGCACCGAGACCTGCGGCGTGGCCGCGGTGTCGAACAGGGTGTTGCTCAACATCAGTACCGTATACTGGTGGATCGCCACTTGGCACGCCATCAGGATCAGCGCGACGAGCGGCCAGGCCAGGATCGCGAACTCGACGCTGGTCGCCCCGCTCCGGTCGCGCCCGAGGCGCCGGGCGGCAGCGCTGAAGGGAGCGGGGCGCCGCATGGCTCAGGCCGCCGGGCAGTAGTTGCGGCAGATGCGGATGTTGTCGATCAACCCGCCATAGGTATCCTCGCGGCCCGCGGCCCGCCAGGAAAAGCGATACTCGTCCCCGGTCGTGACCTTCACGTTGATGACGCGCTCGGTCCACTCGTTGGACATCACGCAGACATCGACGAGGTTAGCGAAATTGTAGTTGTAGTTGCCCTTCTTCTCGAAGAAAACCTCGATGCGGTTGGTCTGGCCGTCCTTGGTGTAGTACGAGACGTCGCCGTCCTTGGCGCCGCAGACGACGCGGCTGCCGACCGAGCCGTCCTGCTGGCGGGCGATGTACCAGTAGCGGATCTGGTAGGTGCCGGGCGTCAGGGTGGCGGTCCGCGCCATGGTCGAGTTCGACTTGCAGCTGCGGTTGCCGGTGTTGGCCGACGTGTTGCAGTCGCTGTCCAGCTCGGCGAAGTAGGAGCCGAACAGCACCTTGCTGACGGCGATGCTGCGCTGGCTGTCGATCTCGACGCCCGCGCCCTGCGTGGTCCAGCCGTTCCAGGCGTTGCTGTTGCGGTATCCGCCGACGACGCCCCAGCCGGTGCCGGTATCGGCCGAGATGGAGTGGCCGCCCTCGAACGATTCGCGGAAGACGACGGAGGGGCTGACCGTGTTGTTGTACCCCTCTGCGGTCGTGATGGTGCTGCAATCCTTCGCGACCGAGAAGCTCATCGTCTCCTTGCGCAGGACCTTGGCGAGGACCAGCGGCATCGTCGCGCTCGCCTCGACATGGACGTGCAGATCGTCGGGGTTCATGTTCTTGCCCCGAACCGCCGCCGACATGTTCTTCGCTTCGAAGTTCCGCGTCGCGATGGCCTCGACTTCGTTACTGCGCGACTTGAACACGGGCTTGCCGTCGACGAGGGTCGGCGTGTCCTTGGTCTTGCTGGCGTTGACGTAGAGCGCGCCCTGCTTGCACGACAGCTCGACGGCGCTCGCCAATTGCTGCCGGAAGCTCACCGCGCGCGAGGCTTCGATCGCCCCGCCGAGGCCGATCAGCAGAGCCGGAATGATCAGACTCACGACGACGATGACCGCCCCGCCTTCGTCTCTCCGGAACATGCGCCCCTGCCTTTCTGCTGGGGCGACAGCTTTAAATGTTAGATGCTAACGCAACTTAAAAGGCATTGCGGAGGACCGGTTAACATTTGCGTGTGAGTTCCGGGGCTCGCACCTCAGCGGGCGCCAGGCCGGGCCTGCCCCTACCCCCGAAGCCGCTCCAGCATCGCGTTCGAATAGGCGGTGCGCTGGGCAAGCCCGAGCATCCGGGGGCCGTTCACCAGCCGCGTCACCATGCGGATGTCCCAGGCGTCGGCGGGCGGCAGGCCGTGGCGCGCGGCGAGATACCAGCAGCCCGACATCGCGGCGCCCTCGGCCGTCTCGCAGAGATCGGAGGCCTGCTCCGGGGTCTGGCCGATGCTCCTGGCGAAATCGGCGTACTCGTCCTTGCCGGTGAGCTGGATCAGCCCCCGCCCGCGATAGCGGTAGCCGTCGCCGGAAGCCTCGTCGCCGTTGCCGAGGCGGTTGGCGTAGACCCGGTTGGCGAGCTTGCGCGGATCGCGCAGGAACTGCGCCGCCTCCGCCTCGCTGGCGAAGTGCGGTCCGAACGCCCGCATCACCGCCTCGACATGGGTGTAGTACAGGTCTTCCACGACCTCACTGAGCGCGTCGCCCGCCTCGACCAGAAACTGGCCGACGGCCGCCGCTTGCCTCCGGTCGGTGCCGAAATCGAACCTGGCGAAGGCGTCCTCGAGCGGGCGGCCCCACTTGCCGATATCGACTCGCGGGGCGACCGCATGGAGGGCTGCGGTGAAGCGGTCGGCCGCGGCGGGCGCGAGCGAGGGGACGGGCGGCGGCGGGGCCACGGGCGCGATTTCGGCCGGCGCCGGGCTCGGAGCCGGCGGCGGTGCCTGCGGCGCGGGGGCGCCCTTGGGCAACACCAGCGACATCGAGTTCTCGACGAAATCCGCGCCGACATAGCCGGAGGCCGCGATCGCCAGGAGTTTCTGCAGCGTCAGGCCGGTGGTGAACTGGTCGAGGCCCGTGACGAGGCCGGCCAGGATGCCGGCGATGGCGCCGATCATGAAGCTCAGCGCCAGATAGGCGGCGTCGAACGGCGATTGCGAATTGCCGCGGCTGCCGTCCAGCGAGCCGGCGTTCTTGAGGCCGACGATGGCGCGCACGCCCTGGCCCATCATCCCCATGATGCCGCACACCGCGAGCGCGACGAGCACTTGGCCTCCCGTCAGGGAAAACGGTTGATCCGGCATTGCATTCGCCCCCGCTTCGCGACGAGAAGCCTTACAACCTCACGGCAGGAATGCAATTTTTATTGCGTATGATTCCGGTGAGTTTTAAATCTCGAGTTGATCCGGCCCTGGCCGGAGCTTTCACGAGGGGCGGCGCGGGCTTCTCAAGGTGCGTCGGGGTTTTTCGACTTGGCTTCGAAGTTCGATCCGGCTCGATACTGTGCTTCATCCAACCCTAAACCCTCATCCTGAGGTGCTGCGAAGCAGCCTCGAAGGAGGGCTCCAGTGTATCGCGCGATCCCTGGAGCCCTCCTTCGAGGCTACGCTTTGCTCCGCCGCTCAGGATGAGGGGGTTGAAGGATGGGAGGGAAGCGGAGCCTCCTACTTCCCGAACCGCTCGAACTTCGGGAAACTCCGGCTCATCAGCTGGCCGGCTTCGGCGCGGTGGCCGATCCATTTTTCCAGCATGGCGGCGTTGGCGATTTTGGCTTGGCCCGAGCCGTCGCGCCAAGGCAGGCCCTCGCCGAGCGTGAACACGCAGGCGTCGGCGAGCTGGCTCATGCGGCAGCGTTGCAGCCGCATGCCCTTGCCGCGGGCGAGTTCGGTGAGTTCCGAGGCCGGGAAGACCAGCATCAGCTTGTCCGAGGAACAGACCGCGACGTGGTCGCCCTCGGCCGGCACGAGGAGGACGGCCTTGGCGCCCTCGTCGAGGCCGAGGATCGCCTTGCCCTTGCGGGTGTTGGCCACCAGCGCGTCGGAGGGGGCGATGAAGCCGCGCCCATCGGAGCCCGCGATCAGCAGCTTGCCGTCCGGCCGGTAGGGGAGCGCGGCGACGATCTCGGTGCCGTCGTCGAGATCGACCATCAGCCGCACCGGATCGCCGAAGCCGCGCCCGCCGGGCAGCTTCGCGGCTTCGATGGTGAAGACCTTGCCGTTCGAGGCGAGCAGCAGGAGCTTTTGCGTCGTCTCGCTCGGGAACGAGACTTTGAGCGTGTCGTCGCCCTTGAAGGCGACGCCCGACAGGTCGGCGACGTGGCCCTTGAGCGCGCGAATCCAGCCCTTCTCGGAGAGAAGCACCGTGATCGGCTCGCGCTCGACCATGGCCGAGGTGAAGTCGATGCCGGCGGTGTCCGGCGGGTTCTCCAGCGTGGTGCGGCGCTTGCCGAGCTTGGTGTCCGGCCCGAAGGTCTTCTTCACCGCGCGGATCTGCTTGGTGATCTCGGTCCACTGCAGCTTCTCGGAACCGAGCAGGGCCTCGATGCCGGCCTTCTCGGCGGTCAGCGCGTCGAACTCGCGCTTCAGCTCCATCTCTTCGAGCTTGCGCAGGGAGCGGAGACGCGTGTCGAGGATGGCGTTGGCCTGGATTTCGGTGAGCTCGAACCGGGCCATCAGCGCGGCCTTCGGCTCGTCCTCCTCGCGGATGATGCGGATCACCTCGTCGAGATCGAGATAGACGATGAGCAGGCCGCCGAGGATTTCGAGGCGCCGCTCGATCTGGCCGAGGCGGTAGGTCGAGCGCCGCTGCAGCACGACCCGGCGGTGATCGACCCATTCCCGCAGGCATTCGGCGAGCCCGATGACGCGGGGGACGAGGCCGCCCACCAGCACGTTGAGGTTGAGCGGGATCCGTGCCTCCAGCTCCGAGAGCCGGAACAGCGATTCCATCAGCATCACCGGATCGACCGAGCGCGAGCGCGGCTCCAGCACGACGCGCACGTCCTCGGCCGATTCGTCGCGCACGTCGGCGAGCAGCGGCAGCTTCTTCTCTTGGAGGAGATCGGCGAGCTTCTCGATGAGCCGGGCCTTCGGCACGCCGTAGGGAATCTCGGTGACGACGATGTTCCACGTGCCGCGGCCGAGATCCTCCTTGGCCCAGCGGGCGCGGACGCGAAAACCGCCGCGGCCGGTGCGGTAGGCCTCGCGGATGGTCTCCGGCGTATCGATCAGGATGCCGCCGGTGGGAAAGTCCGGCCCCTGCACGAAGGTGCAGAGCTGCTCGGAGGACGCCTCGCGGTTCTGGATCAGGTAGAGCGCCGCGTCGCAGAGTTCGGCGGCGTTGTGCGGCGGGATCGAGGTCGCCATGCCGACGGCGATGCCCTGCGAGCCGTTGGCCAAGAGGTTCGGAAAGGCCGCCGGCAGGACGACCGGCTCGTCCTTCTCGCCGTTGTAGGAGGGGCGGAAATCGACCGTCTCCTCGTCGATCCCGTCGAGCAGCAAGCGGGCGACCTCGGTGAGGCGCGCCTCGGTGTAGCGGTAGGCGGCGGGGCCGTCGCCGTCGATGTTGCCGAAGTTGCCCTGGCCGTCGACCAGCGGATAGCGCTGGGCGAAATCCTGGCTGAGGCGCACCAGCGCGTCGTAGATCGCCTGATCGCCGTGGGGGTGGAAGTCGCCCATCACGTCGCCGACGATCTTGGCGCACTTCTTGAACGCGGCGGTCGGGTTCAGCCGCAGCAGGTTCATGCCGTGCAGGATGCGCCGATGCACCGGCTTGAGGCCGTCGCGGGCGTCCGGCAGGGCGCGCTGCATGATCGTGGAGAGCGCGTAGGCGTAGTAGCGCTCCTCCAGCGCCGTCTTCAGCTCGACGCTCTCGATGCCGTCGCCCGGCGGCGGCAGGACGGGCTGGCCCATCGTTCACTCCAAGACAAACTGGAACGGACGACGATCCTTCGTCGTCCGCCCCCGCGACGGCGGGGCGGCGATTTTTTGCCGGGCGCAGCGCGGGCGGCCTCGGCCGTCCCCGCTGCACGAAAGAATCAGAAAGAACATAACACGAACGTCGTCACCCCTGGCCAGTGCCGTGTGCGACGAATCGTGCCCGCTCCTCCGGCGGCGCCAGCGCGCGGGGGCGCCAGACGTGCTGATCGAGGAAATACCCCGTCAAGGTAAACCCCTCCCGAACATCCTGGGCGTCGGGCGTGCGCCAGCCGCTGCCCGGCTGCGCGCGGTCGCGCAGGAACGGCGGCAGCGCCAGCAGGCGGTCGCGGTAGGGCTCGCCCGCCGAGGCGCTGACCGCGCGCCCGCTTTTGGGCGACACGTAGACCAGGGCGTCGTTGGCCCCCGTCGCCGCGCAATGGGCGAGATCGAGCCCGAAGCCGAGGCCGGCCAGCACCGCGAGTTCGAACCGCACCATCAGGGCCGGCGCGATCTCGGGTTCGTCGAGGTGTTCGATCAGGACGCGGGCCGCCTCGTAGAGGTCGGGATGGGGATCGCGCTCGGGCAGCAGCCGCAGCAGCGCGCAGAGATGGCCGAGCCCATAGAGCGCCAGCCCCGAGCCCATCAGCCGCGAGACCTCCGAGCGCAGCGGCTCGACCGTGTAGGCGCCGAGCGCCCCGTCGAGCCGGGCCCGCCACGTCGCCCGCACCCAGTTTCCCGGCTGGAGCACCGGCTGCATCCGCCGCGAGCGCCCGCCATGGACGAGCCCGAGATGGCGCCCGCGCTCCGGCGTCATCAGTTCGAGCACGACCGACGTCTCGCCGTGCCTGCGCAGGCCCAGCACGAGGCCCTCGTCGATCCATTGCATGGGGGGAAGATAGGGGTTTTTCGGGTTTGGGGGATGGAATGTGTGCACCGTCGTTCCGGGGCGCCGCAGGCGAACCCGGAATCCACAACTGGCCGCGGCGCATCACGCAGCCGCGCATATCGGGTGGATTCCGGGTTCTGCTACGCGGCCCCGGGATGACGGCGGATCGATTGCGCCGCCGGAGCCGTTTCACGCAGGGCTCGAAACGGCTACGCTTCTCGTGGGGCGGGAGATTCGGCGATGCGGAGCGGCGGCGGGGTGTGGGGCGCGGCGGGACTTGCCGTCTGGCTCGGCGCCTGCACCGCAACCGCACCGCCGCCCCGCGCCGCCCCCGGTACGCTCCGCGAGCGCATCGCCGCCCTGGCGCTCGGGCAGGTCGAGTTCGGCTCGGTCTCGCTGCTGCCCGTGCGGCTGGAGCACAGCCGGCTGGCCGGCCCGTTCGAGGATGGCGGGCGGCGGCTCTACTGCGTCAGGACGCGGATGTTCGGACGCACCTTCGGCAAGCCGGAGCGGCCCAAGCTCGTGGTGCGCGACGAGGGCGGCGCGCTCAGCGTGCTGCGCGACGAGGAGGATGTCTGCGAGGGGCACCGCAGCGAGCCGTTCCCGGAGTTGGATACGGCGGCGTAGGCGCCCAACGCCGCTCCCCCCTTCCCCCTCATCCTGAGGTGCTGGAGCGAAGCGGAAGCCTCGAAGGAGGGCTCCAGGGATCGCGCGGCGAGCTGGAGCCCTCCTTCGAGGCCGCTGACGCGGCACCTCAGGATGAGGGGGTAGCGTGGGAGCGAGGGTTGCGCTCACGCTCGGGGAGTGTTCCGCTGGAAGGCGATGCCTCCCCGTCCCCCCTCTCCTACCCTCTCCCTCGACCTCATCGCCCGCGCCCACCCCCAAAAGATCGCGGACGATCCGAGCGCCCTCGCGCTCCTCACCGACGCGGACATGGCGCCCGATCTCGCCGCGATGCTGGCCCGCCGCCTGTCACCCGAGGGGGGGCTGTGGGTGTTCGCCTACGGCTCGCTGCTGTGGAATCCGGAATTCGCGTTCTCGGAAAAACGCGTCGGCACGGTGCGGGGCTGGCACCGGCGGTTCTGCCTGTTGCAGCATCGCTTCCGCGGCACGCCGGAGCGGCCGGGGCTCGTGCTGGCGCTGGAGCGCGGCGGGCTGTGCCGGGGCGTCGCGTTCCGGCTCGACGAGGCCGACCCGCACGCGACGCTGATGCCGGTCTGGCGCCGCGAGATGAAGGGCAAGGGCTACGAGGCCCGCTGGCTCAGCGTCGCGACGGAGGAAGGCCCGCTGCCCGCGCTGACCTTCGTGGCGAACCGTTCGAGCGAGCGCTACACCGGCCGCCTGTCGGACGAGGCGCTCGCGGACAAGATCGCGGCGGCCTGCGGCCATCTCGGCCCGAGCGCCGAGTATCTGTTTCGCACGGTGGAGGCCTGCGCCGATCTCGGCATCCGCGACCGGCACCTGTGGACCCTGCAAACGCTCGTCGCCGAGCGGCTGGAACGGCGGGCCGCGGACGGCCCGCCGTAAGGGCTCACTGGCCGTCGATGCGCGCGCCGAGGATCGCGATGGCGCGCTGGTAGACGCCCGCCGCGTTCCAGCCCTGGATGGCGGCGAAGTTGGGGTCGCCGGGCTGGTAGCCCGCGCCGCGCTGCCAGCCGTGGCCCTTCAGGAAGTTCGCCGTCGAGTTCAGGGCGACGGGGGCGCTGTCGAGGCTGCCGCCGACGCCGTAGGTCAGGACGTTCTTCGGCAGGAACTGGGTGTGGCCGACCTCACCGTGGGCGGCGCCGCGGGTGGCAGAGTTGATGATGCCGCTGTCGACGAGCTTGAGCGCGGCGTAGAGCTGGTCGGTGAAGAACTCCGAGCGGCGGCAATCGTAGGCGAGCGTGGCCACCGCGGACAGCGTGTTGACGTTGCCCTTCACGGCGCCGAAGCCGGTCTCCATGCCCCAGATCGCGACCAGCGGGCCCGGCGGCACGCCGTAGCGCTGCTCGATCGAGGCGAAGAGCGCCGCGTTCTGCGCCTTGAGGGCGCGCCCGCGCGAGACGATGGTGTTGCCGCCGCGCTTGGCCAGGAACTGGTCGAGCGAGAGCTTGAAGCTCTTCTGGCCGCGGTCGGCCGAGATCGTCGCCGTGGAGTACGAGGTGCCGGCCAGCGCCTGCAGGCTCGCCGCGCTCGCCCGGCCGCGCGCTTCGGCGGCGAACTGGTCCTTCCAGGCCTCGAACCCGGCGGCGGTGTTGCCGCATTGCGCGGCCTGCGCCCCGCCGGCCAGGGCCGTCAGCCCGGCCGCCACGAGCATCCTGAACCCGCGTCTGGTCATCACCGTCAATCCTCCAGGCGGCGCCCTCTCGGCGCCGCGGCCACTTCGAACAACTCGGCCGCTTCATCGCTTCTAGCCGAAGTCGAAGCCATCATCCGATGTTTTGCCGAGAACCGGGCACCGGAGGACCACTGAGCTGTGGCGCCCGTAAGGCCGAACACGCTCGAAGCGTGGCCATGGTAAAAAAGTCCGAAGCTTTGAAAGGACAAGTCCTTTCGCGGGTCCAGGGCGGAGCCCGGGTTCGCAACGTCGAGATGCCTCTCGGACGGAGCGGCGGGGGCGGGAAGACCTGTTTGGCCCGCCCGGTTTTCGTGCTACAAAAACCTCTATGGCGATCCCCTACGATGAGCCGAAGCGAGCGCTGAACCTCCGAGAGCACGGTTTCGATTTTGCCGACTTCGCGACGCACTTCGACGCCAGCAACGCCGTGTTCGCCGAGACCGCGCCCAGTCGCACCGGCCGGGAGCGGTTCTTGGTCGTCGGGCTGTGGAGCGATGGCCGGATCGTCACCGCGATTCTGTCGCCGCTCGGCACGGAAGCGTGGTCGCTCGTCAGCCTGCGCACCGCCAGCGAGAAGGAGAGGCGCACCTATGCCCAGCACAACCCGCCCGAGTGACCAGCCGCCGGGCGCGATGCCCGAGGACGTCGACGACGTGATGGCGCCCGAGATGACGGAGGAAGAGGCGGCGCGAGCCCGCCCGATCGCCGAGGCGCCCGCGAGCCTGTTCGCGGCCCTGCCGAAGAACAAGGGCGGACGCCCACGCTCGGCCGCGCCCAAGGAACACGTTTCGCTGCGGGTCGATGCCGATGTGTTGTCCGCCTACAAGGCGACCGGCGAGGGCTGGCAGAGCCGGATGAACGAGGCGTTGCGTCAAGGAATGAGCCGGATACGCCAGACGACGTGAGCCGACACCCCGCCAATAACCCGAGCGGCTTGAATCCCAGGTTTCGAAAGGACTACGTCCTTTCGTGGGTCCAGGGCGAAGCCCTGGTTTGGGAGGGAAACCGGGGCTCTGCCCCGGTGCCCCGCCAAAGGACTCGTCCTTTGGGAACCCCTGACTTCAGTTCATCTCGACTTGGACCACGCCGGGCACGGCCCGGAGCGCGCCGGCGACCTGAGGCGTCGCCTGATATCGGCCCGGCAGCTTGACCTCGACCTCGCGGTCGCCGCCGTCGAGGATGAGGATCAGCGAGACCTCGCCCTCGCCGCGCAGCGACAGCTGCTTGTGCACCGAGCCGATCGGGCGGTCGTCGCGCAGGTAGATGCGCATGCCCTTCTGGTGGCGGGCGGCGGCCTGATCCAGCGGCTCGGCGGTGGTGATGCGGGCGCGCACGTCCTCGCCTTCGAGGTTGGCCTGAAGCGTCAGCACCAGCGGGCGGCCCGGTTCGAGGATGTCGCGGTACTGGTTGAGCCCCTCGGAGAAGATGATCGCCTCGAAATGGCCGGTCTGGTCCGAGAGCGTGACGATGCCGAGCTTGTTGCCGCTTTTGGTGCGCCGCTCCGAGCGGTCGAGCACCGAGGCCGCCACCCGGCCGACCTGGGCCGAGCCCGCCCGCACCGCCCGGCCGAAATCCGCCCAGGACTGCACCCTGAGCTTCTCGAGGATCTGGCCGTACTCGTCGAGCGGATGGCCCGAGAGGAAGAAGCCGATGGCGTCGCACTCGCGCTTGAGCTTGTCGGTGAGCGTCCAGAACTCGTGCGGCGGGATGCGCAAGGCCACGTCCACCGAGGCGACGCCGCCGAACATGTCGACGATGCCCGAAGTCTCGGCCTCGGCCGCCCCTTGCGCCATCTTCATCATCGGCTCGACCGCGGCCCAGGCCCGGGCCCGGTCCGGCTCGATGCAGTCGAGCGCGCCCGCCGCGATCAGGTTCTCCAACGTGCGCTTGTTGACGTGGCGCGGGTTGAGGCGCCGGGCGAAGCAGGCGAGGTCCTTGAACGGTGTGTCGCCCCGCGCGGCGACGATCGACTCGACCGCCGCGCGGCCGACGCCCTTGATCGCGGCGAGCGCGTAGAGGATGCGCCCCTGCTTCACGTCGAACACGACGCCGGAGGTGTTCACGGAGGGCGGCTCGACCGTGATCTTGAGGCGCTGCGCGTCCTGGCGGAATTCGGCGAGCTTGTCGGTGTTGTCGAGGTCGAGCGTCATGGCCGCGGCCAGGAACTCGACCGGATGGTTCGCCTTCAGATAGGCGGTCTGGTAGGTCACCAGCGCGTAGGCCGCCGCGTGGGACTTGTTGAAGCCGTAATCGGCGAACTTCGCCAGCAGGTCGAAGATCTCGTCGGCCTTCGCCTGAGCGATGCCGCTGTCCTGGCAGCCCTTCACGAAGCGGTCGCGCTGGGCGTCCATCTCCGCCTTGATCTTCTTGCCCATGGCGCGCCGGAGCATGTCGGCCTCGCCGAGCGAGTAACCGGCGAGCACCTTGGCGACTTCCATCACCTGCTCTTGGTAGACGATGATGCCGAAGGTCTCCCGCAGGATCGGCTCCAGCATCGGGTGCGGGTACCAGCTCGCCTCGTTGCCCGCGTCGCGCCCGAGCTTGCGCTCGCAATAGACCGGGATGTTGGCCATCGGGCCCGGCCGGTAGAGCGCCACCAGGGCGATGATGTCCTCCAGCCGGTCGGCCTGCATCTCGCAGAGCGCCTTGCGCATGCCGGCGGATTCCACCTGGAACACGCCGACCGTCTCGCCCCGGCCCATGGGCTTGTAGGTTTCCGGATCGTCGAGGGGGATTTTTGCCAGATCGACCTCGATGCCGCGCTGCAGGAGCAGGTCGGTGCAGCACCGGAGCATCGTGAGCGTCTTGAGGCCGAGGAAGTCGAACTTCACGAGGCCGGCCTGCTCGACCCACTTCATGTTGAACTGGGTCACCCGCATCCCGGTCTTCGGGTCGCGGTAGAGCGGCACCAGCTCTTCCAGCGGCCGGTCGCCGATCACCACGCCGGCCGCGTGGGTCGAGGCGTGGCGGTGCAGGCCCTCCAGCTTCTTGGAGATTTCCATCAGCCGGGCGACGATGGGTTCTTCCTCGATCGCCTGCTGGAGCTTCGGCTCGCCTTCGATCGCCTGCACCAGCGTCACCGGGTTCGCCGGATTCTGCGGCACGAGCTTGGTCAGCTTGTCGACCTGCCCGTATGGCATCTCCAGGACGCGGCCGACGTCGCGCAGCACGCCGCGGGCGAGGAGCGTACCGAAGGTGATGATCTGCCCGACCTGCCGCTCGCCGTAGCGCTGCTGCACGTAGCGGATCACCCGCTCGCGGCCCTCGACGCAGAAGTCGATGTCGAAATCCGGCATCGAGACGCGCTCGGGGTTGAGGAAGCGCTCGAACAGCAGGCCGAAGCGCAGCGGGTCGAGATCGGTGATGAGGAGCGACCACGCCACCAGCGAGCCCGCGCCCGAGCCGCGGCCCGGCCCCACCGGGATGTCGTGGTCCTTGGCCCACTTAATGAAGTCCGAGACGATGAGGAAGTAGCCTGGGAACTTCATCTTGACGATGACGTCCAGCTCGAACTTCAGGCGCGCCCGGTAATCGTCTTGCGTGAAGCCGGGGGCGGTGCCGTGCTGCTTCAGGCGCAGTTCGAGCCCGGCTTCGGCCTGGCGGCACAGCTCGGTCGGCTCGTCGGCGGCGACCGCCTGGACCGGGGCGTCGGCGGCTTCCGCCAGCACCTCGGCCATGGGCGCCGCCTCGCCCGCGGCCACCGCACCGAAATTCGGCAGGATCGGCTTGCGGGTGCGCACCCGGACGGCGCAGCGCATGGCGATCTCGACCGTCGCAGATAGCGCGTCCGGCAGATCGCGAAACAGCTCCAGCATCTGCGCGCGGGTGGTGAAGGCGTGGCGCGGGGTCAGCCTCCGGCGGCGTTCGTCGGAGACGAGGCGGCCGTCGGCGATGGCGAGCAGCGCGTCGTGGGCGCCGTAATCGTCGGGCTTGGCGAAGAACGGCTCGTTCGTCGCCACCAGCCCGAGGCCGTGCTTGTCGGCGAGCCGCAGCAGCTCGCGCTCCACCGCCCGCTCGTCGTCGAGGCCGTGGCGCTGAACCTCGACATAGAGCCGCTCCTCGCCGAAGGCACCCTTCAGCACTTCGAGACGCCGCGCCGCCTGATCGACGCGCCCCGCCCGCAGGCAGGTGTCGAGCGGCCCCGTGAGGCCGCCGGTCAAGCCGATCAGGCCATCGACGTTGCCCTCCAGAGCGGAGACCGCGACGTTGGGGGCGGCGCCGAGCGGCCCGTCGAAATAGGCCCGGCTCGCCAGCCGCAGCAGGTTGCCGTAGCCGGTCTCGTCCTGGGCGAGCAGGACGATGTTGGCACAGGCCGCCTGCGGCATGCGCGCCATCGGATCGGGCGCCTCGAAGCAGACCGTGAGCTGCAAGCCCGCGATCGGCTGGATGCCGGTGCCCGCGGCTTTTTCCGAGAATTCGAGCGCGCCGAACAGGTTGTTGGTGTCGGTGAGCGCCAGCGCCGGCTGCCGGTCGTAGGATGCCGCCTTCACGATGTCGGCGACCTTCACGCCGCCTTCGAGCAGCGAGTAGGACGAGTGGACGTGGAGATGGACGAAGCCGACTTCTTTGAGGGTGCGCACCAGCGAACTCTTTGTGGACCGACTCGGCGGGAGCGGCCCGCCTCGAAGCCCATCAGGATCGGAGCCTCGGCTTAAAGAGTCGACCATGCCGGCTCCGCTTGCCCGCGATATCCACCGGCCGTCGCCCCGGAGCATCACTCCTGCGGCGAGGAAGCGCCAGCTTGCGTCCCGTACCACGGTTTCCTGTGCGCAACCCGCCGGGCGCGGGAACAAACCGCGCCCGGACGCGAACGGTTAGTGAATCGGCGCCAAGGCTACCGCCCACAGCGCGACCGCGCCGAAGAGCATGCCGAAGGCGGTGAACTCGACGAGGTTGGTGAGGAACCCGCGCTTGGCCATCTGGTCGCTCCCTGGTGATGGAGCGAGTTTTGTTCTTGTTTTGTTCTTTGTAAAGCCCGAAAATCCGCCGGACGGCGGTAGGGTGAACGGAAGGTTGATGAAGGCTGGCGGGCGTGGCCGGGCGGACACATCGGGAAGCCGCTCCGCGCCCTCTCCCGCACGCAGGGAGAGGGGATGCGCGGGGCGATCGCAATCAGTCTGACGCGGCCTCGTCGCAGCCGGAGCTTGCCGCCGCCGCCTCGGCCTTCGGCCCCACCGGAGACGGGAGCGGGTAGCCGAAGCGTTCGTAGTCCTCGCGGTACAGCGCGGCGATATGGCGGCGGGCGGCGTCGCCGACGGTGACGGCCTCGTCCGCGGCACCCATCCAGTCGAGGCGGACCGACAGCACGTTGACCGGCTCGACCGAGTCCGGCAGCACGGCCTCGGGGGCGGCCAGCCCCCGGAGGTATTCGATCACCGCACCGAGGCCGCTCTCCAGGCGGAAGACGTGCGCGCCCTCGGGCACCAGCCGGTGCATCGGCAGGAGGTGGTTGTCCAAGGCGAAGCGGCGCCCGATCGTCGCGCGGTCGAGGCCGAGCGCCCAGGCGTCGAAGCTCGTATCAGACGGGATCAATCCCTCGACCAGCTTCTGGAACTTGTAGGCCGAGACGAGGCGCGACACCGGATCGCGTACGACCGCGAACACGTCGTCGAAGAAGTCCGCGGGGAACAGCCGTCCCAGGCTCTCGACATCGAGGTGCTGTGGCGAGCTGCGGGTCCAGCGGTCGGGCGCGTCCACGTCGTAGAACTGCTCGTCGGCGAAGGCGAGCGGCCCGAACTGCGCCCGCAGATAGGCCTCCATCGCCGTCCCGGCCGCCTTCGGCACGTGGCAGTAATAGACGAGGCGGCCGTTGATGCGAACGATCGGCATGAACTCGGGAAGGCTTCGTCGAGGGGCGAGAGGGGTCGGCCCCAGGGCGGGCCGTCGCCCGGCGCGCCTCGTGCGGCGAGGGGGCGTAAGGCTTCGACTCTCACGGCATCGCGGCAGGTTGGCAACCCCGGACGGGACCGAATCCGGGGCGCCGGCTCAACCTCAGGCTCGGGCGTCGGAGAGCGCGGCCAGCGCCTGCTTGAGGCGCTCGTCGCGGATCAAGTGCCCGTCGCGCAGGCCCGCCTCGATCCGGGCCGCGTCGTAGAGCTCGCCCTCGTAGACCGCGTCGAGCCCGTCGCGCCGGAGCGTGTCGTAGAGAATGCGCCACGTGCTGCCGATCCCCGGATCGAGGTCCGTGTTGCGGGCGTAGGCGGCGCCGCCCTTGGCGATCTTGTTGACGAGTTGCGCGCGGGTCCGCACCGGGAAATGCAGGATCAGGATCGGCGCAGGCGCGACCGAGGGGGGCTGCCCCGGCCGGGTGGCAACGTGGTTGCCCTGCGCCACCTCGATGTCGGCGTGGCCGCGATGGGCCACCTTGCCGGGCAGCGGTCGGCCGAGCGGGTTGAGGCTGACGCGGCAGCGCACGTCCATCCGCTGCCAGAACGGGCCGGTCTCGGGCGTGCGGGCGACGAAGTTGGTGCGCTCGGCGGACGCCGCGAGGGTGTCGGGCGGAATCGTCGCGAGGGCGTCCCGCAGCGAGCCCTGGAGCGGCCACCAGAACTCGTCGGCATCGTTGTTGATCACCCACTCGGCGCCGAACTCCGTGAAGGCGCGGCGCGCCATCGCGGTGACCCAGCGGCCTTGCGCGTAATCGTCCTCCGGCTGGTGCCAGTAGGTGAGCACGCCCCTTCGCGCGAAGTCGTGGGCGATCTCGGCGGTGCCGTCGACGGAGGCGTTGTCCATCAGGATGACGTGATCGACGCCCCGGTCGAGATGGAACGCGATGTTCTCCCGCAGGATGTCCTCCTCGTCGCGCACCAGCAGGGTCATCACGATCGTCATCGCATCTCCGCCACGGCTCTTTCCGATCGAACTTATGGGGATGCCCCGTCCGCCGCGAACCGCGTCAGCCGACGGCGGTCTCGTAACCGAGATCGGCCAGGAGTGGCCCGGCGATCCGCTCGTAGGCCTTCACCTCGGCCGGCGTCATCTCGGTCCGCCAGCGGCCGATGCGGCTGGCGTCGGGCTCCCGGCCGGTCAGGGCGTGGATCGAGAGGAAGCGCTCGATCGTCACCTCCTGCGTCGGCGGGACGCCGAAGGGCTGGACGAACTCGGCCATGCGTTCGGGCGCGTGCCGGTGATAGTCCAGCATCACCGGATCGAACGGGAGATCGAGGCGGGCGCAGAGCGCGGTCAGCACGCCGGCCGGATCGGTGACGAGGTCCTCGTAGCGGATCTCGACCGCGTTCGCCCCCTCGCAGAAGCGCCGGGTCCGCTCGATCTCGCTCACCCAGAACCGGGCCTGCTCCTCGACGTCGTCGCCGCGCCCGAACCACAGCCCGCGATAGGACAGGGCCACGTCCCGGCCGTCGCGGACGATGTGGACGAAGAAGGCCTCCGGCAGCGCGGCGGCGATGACCGAGACGAGGCCGCGATAGGGCGGGGTCTTGTCGCCCCAGCGCGTCTTGCCGCGCTGGCTCGCGTAGAGGCGGTAGAACGCCCGCGCGACCGAGGCCGGATTGGGCGAGGCTTCCGCGGCGACGGCCTCGGCGAGCGCGTCCGCCGTCATGCCCATGTTGGGCCAGGTCTCGCTGCCGGTGATGCGCGCGAGCAGGTCTGCGGGCGAGGCGCCGGGTTCAGTGGAGAGCAGCGCGCCGAGGAAATGCGTCTCGGTCGGGATCGCGAGATCGGGATGGGCGTCCAGCATCAGCCGGAGCAGCGTCGTGCCCGAGCGCCCGACGCCGATGACGAACGGTGCGGGGGGCGTATGCGTGCTCAATCGACTCTCCCTCCGGCAAGCGCCCCTCACCCCACCTGCTCGATCATCCCGTCGCGGATGGTCACGCGCCGGTCCATGCGGGCGGCCAAGTCCATGTTGTGGGTGGCGATGAGCGCGGCGAGCCCCGAGGCGCGCACGAGCTGGAGCAGGATGCTGAACACCCGGCCCGAGGTCTGTGGGTCGAGGTTGCCGGTGGGCTCGTCGGCCAAGAGCAGGCGCGGGCCGTTGGCGACCGCGCGGGCGATGGCGACGCGCTGCTGCTCGCCGCCGGACAGCTCCGCCGGGCGGTGCGGCAGGCGCTCCTTGAGGCCGAGGAAGCCCAGGAGTTCGGCCGCGCGGGCCTCGGCCTCCTTGCGGCCGAGTCCGCGGATGAGCTGGGGCAGCACCACGTTCTCCAGCGCCGAGAATTCCGGCAGCAGGTGGTGGAACTGGTAGACGAAGCCCATCTCCTCGCGCCGCAGCCGGGTGCGCTCGCCGTCGGACATCGAAGCCGTCGGCTGGCCGCCGATATAGACCTCGCCGCCGTCCGGCCGCTCCAGCAGGCCGGCAAGGTGGAGCAGCGTCGACTTGCCCGCACCCGAGGGCGCCACCAGCGCGACGAGTTCGCCCGGCCAGATGGCCAGATCGGTGCCGCGCAGGATCTCCAGCGCCCCGTCCCGTTGCGGGTAGCGGCGCTCGACGCCCGAGAAGAACAGGGCCGGCACCGGCTGCGCGGCGCCGGCTTGCGTCTGTGCCATGGGGTGTCCGTTACGGGTTTCGTCAGCCGTAGCGCAGGGCCTGCACCGGATCGAGCCGGGCGGCGCGCCAGGAGGGATAGAGGGTCGCGGCGAGCGACAGGAGAATCGAGGTGACGACGATGATCGTGACCTCGGTGGTGTTCATCTCGGCCGGGATCTCGGCGAGGAAGCGCACGGTCGGGTCCCAGGCGCCGGGAAACAGCGTGCGCTGGATCGGTTTGATGTTGAGGGTGAACAAGACCCCGCCGACCAGCCCGATCACCGTGCCGACGAGGCCGATCAGCGCGCCGTTGATGAGGAACACCCGCATGATCGTGCCGGGCGTCGCCCCCATCGTGCGCAGGATGGCGATGTCGGAGGACTTGTCGCGCACGAGCAGGATCAGGCCGGAGATGATGTTGAGCGTCGCCACGATGACGATGAGGTTGAGGATGAGGAACATCACGTTCCGCTCCACCTCCAGCGCGCCGAAGAAGGTGCGGTTGGTCTGGCGCCAGTCGGTCAGCAGGACCGGCCGCTCGGCGGCGAGTTCCAGCGGCTCGCGCATCTCGCCCACCGCGTCGGCGTCGTCGAGATAGATCTCGATCAGGCTGACGTCGCCGTCGCGGTTGAAGAAGGCCTGGGCCTCGGTGAGCGGCATGAAGGCCATGGTGGTGTCGAAATCGGTGACGCCGATCTCGAAGATCGCCTTCACGGTGTAGCTCTTGGAGCGCGGCGCGGTGCCGAACGGCGTGCTCGCGCCCTTCGGCGTCTGGAGCGTGACTTGATCGCCGGCCTGGAGCCCGAGGGAATCGGCGAGCCGCCGACCCAGCGCCAGCCCGGTGCCGTCGTCGAAGCCCTCCAGCGTGCCGCTCTTGATGGCCGAGGAGACGGCGGGAATCTTGGCGAGATCGGACTCGCGCACGCCGCGCACCAGCACGCCGGAGCCGCCATAGGGCGAGGAGGCGAAGGCCTGCCCCTGCACCATCGGCACCACGGCGCGCACGCCCGCGACCTTCTCCAAGCGCTCGGAGAGATCGACGTAGTCGGTGAACAGCTTGTCGATCGGCGCGGCGAAGACGTGGCCGTTGAGGCCGATGATCTTCGAGCGCAACTCGGTGCGGAAGCCGTTCATCACCGAGAGCACGATGATGAGGGTGGCGACCCCCACCGCGATGCCGAGCACCGAGAACAGGGCCACCACCGAGACGCCGCCGCCGCGACGCCGGGCGCGGAGATAGCGGCCGGCGATGATCCACTCGAAGCCCGCGAAGGGCCGCGTCGAGGCGCTTGCCCGCGCCTTGCGCAATCGGGCGAGCGCGCCCTTCCAGTCGCCGAGCGCGAGCGCCATCCGCGTCCGCCTCAGATGCGCCGCAGCCGGGCCGGCAGATCGACCGGGTCGAGCGTCTCGCGCTCGCCGGTGGCGCGGCGCTTCAGCTCGATCTTGCCGTCCGCCAGCCCCTTCGGGCCGACGATGACCTGCCAGGGCAGGCCGATCAGGTCGGCGGTGGCGAACTTGGCGCCGGGCCGGTCGTCGCGGTCGTCGTAGAGCACCGAGAGGCCCGCGGTCTCGAGCGCGGCCTGGATCTCGGCGCAGGCGGTGTCGCAGGCGTTGTCGCCGACCTTGAGGTTGATCAGCGCCACGTCGAACGGGGCGATGGCGTCCGGCCAGATGATGCCGGCTTCGTCGTGGCTCGCCTCGATGGTCGCGGCGACCAGCCGGCTCGGGCCGATGCCGTAGGAGCCCATGTGGACCGGCCGCTCCTGCCCGTCCGGGCCGGTGACGACGGCCTTCATCGGCGTCGAGTACTTGGTGCCGAAATAGAAGATGTGGCCGACCTCGATGCCGCGGGCGGAGAGGCGGTTGGCCTCCGGCACCTCGGCGAAGGCCGCCGTGTCGTGCATCTCGTCGGTCGCCGCGTAATGCGAGGTCCAGGCATCGACCACGCCCTGAAGGCCGGCCACGTCGTCGAAATCGACCGACGGCGGCGGCACCGGCATGTCGAGATAGGCGCGGTCGCAGAAGACTTCGCTCTCGCCGGTGTTGGCCAGGATGATGAATTCGTGGCTGAGGTCGCCGCCGATCGGGCCGGTGTCGGCGCGCATCGGGATCGCCCGCAGGCCCAGCGTCTCGAAGGTGCGCAGGTAGGAGACGAACACCTTGTTGTAGGAGTGGCGCGCCGCCGCCTGATCGAGATCGAACGAGTAGCCGTCCTTCATCAGGAACTCGCGCGAGCGCATGGTGCCGAAGCGCGGGCGCACCTCGTCGCGGAACTTCCACGAGATCTGGTAGAGATTTTTCGGCACGTCCTTGTACGACCGCGCGCTGGCGCGGAAAATCTCGGTGACGACCTCTTCCGCCGTGGGCCCGTAGAGCAGGTCGCGCTCGTGCCGGTCCTTCAGGCGCAGCATCTCCTTGCCGTAGGCCTCGTAGCGGCCGGACTCGCGCCACAGGTCGGCGGCCTGGATCGTCGGCATCAGGATCTCGACGGCGCCCGCGCGATCCTGCTCGGTGCGGATCACCTTGCAGACCTTGTCGAGCACGCGCAGGCCCAGCGGCAGCCACGCGTAGATGCCCGCGGCCTCCTGGCGGATCATGCCGGCGCGCAGCATCAGCCGGTGCGAGACGATCTCGGCTTCCTTCGGCGTCTCGCGCAGGATCGGCAGGAAGTAGCGGGAGAGACGCATCTTTCGACCTTGAAACGACTGGCGTGCCCGGCGGCAGGAGACGGGCCGGCGCGCGAGGCACACAACACATTGCGTCCCTAAAACACAAGCGGCAGCTTCGCTGCCTTTCTTTGTGGGGCCTCAGGCGCCGGCGGCCGCGTCCGCGGCCTTAGGCTATCGCTCCGCTCGACGCCTCGGCTGACGCCGAGGCCGCTCAAGCGCGGCGCTCTTCGCGCCGGGCATACAGGCCGTGCCTCCTGCCAGCGCGCACACTCCTACCCCCCACATCAGGATGAGGGGATTGGGTGGGAGGAGCCCCCATGAAATCACTTTCGCGTCGGCGCCCGGAGGGCAGTTTGCCGCAAGGTCGGCAAAAAAGCGCTGCGAACCGTCTCCCGCCTGATGACAAAGGGAAATCTTCTTCCTATAAGCACCCCGCGATGGTCGCCGCCCAACGAGGTGGCGCACGGTCCGAGTCTCGGGAGGAACAAGCAGCCGCCGCGCCGTAAGCAATGCGCGAGATAAAGCTAGGCTGCAAAACACTCGATTGTTTCAAAGCAAGGCCTCGTGCCTTGCTTTTTGTTTTTCGGGCCCTGCCGTAAGATTTCGTTAGTCGGCCGAGCGGCCCAGGGCGTCGCGGGCGTGGGCCAGGGCGAAGCCGGCGATGCAGAGATAGCAGAGGACCGGGGCGGCCAGCGCCGTCGCGAGGCCGAAGCCGTCGGCCAGCGCCCCGGTCGCCACCGGCACGATCGCGCCGCCGACGATCGCCACGCAGACGATGCCGGCCCCCTGCGCCGTGCGCTCGCCCAGGCCCTCGATCGCCAGCGCGAAGATCGTCGGGAACTGGATCGCGTTGGCGAGCCCCACCGCGATCAGCGCCCAGCCCGCCAGCGTGCCCGTGCTGGAGGCCGCGAGCACCGTGAGCCCGGCCGCCGTGAGCGCGACCGCGCCGAGCGCCGCCCCCGGCCGGACCACCCGCAGCACGAACGAGCCGACGATCCGCCCAGCCAGCGCCCCGCCCCAGTAGAAGCTCAGCAGATGGCCGGCGGTCTCAGGCGTCGCGCCGAGCACCCGCGGCTGCTCCAGCCAACTCACCATCAGCGTGCCGATGGCGACCTCGGCGCCGACATAGAGGAAGATCGCCGCCGCCCCGAGCGCGAGGCGGGGCTGCCTCAACAGATCGAGCCCGAGCCCGGACGGGCCGGCGGTCTCGGCCGCGCGCTCCTCCCGCACCCGGCGGCGCAGGAACCAGAACAGGATCGCCAGCGCACAGAGCCCCGCAGCGATGACGAGGAAGGGCGTGCGGACGACATCGGCTTCGGCCTGCCGCGCGGCGGCGAGCGCGGCCGGATCGGTGCCCGCGGGGGTGACGGTGTGGGCCAGGATCGTCCAGGCGCCGATGACCGGGCCGACGGTGGTGCCGAGCGCGTTGAAGGTCTGGGCCAGCGTCAGCCGGCTCGACGCCTGCGCCGGATCGCCGAGGCGCGCCACCAGGGGGTTGGCCGCCACCTGCAGCACGGCGATGCCCGACGCCATCACGAACAGGGCGAGCAGGAACATCGGAAACAGCCCGATCCGGGCGGCCGGCGCGAACAGCAGGCAGCCCGCCGCCATCACCACGAGGCCGACGACGAGGCCGCGCATGGCGCCGATGCGCGTCACCATCGCGCCCGCGGGCAGCGAGATCAGGGCGTAGGCGGCGAAGAAGCAGAACTGGGTGAGCGTCGCCTCGGTGTAGCTCAGGTCGAACAGGCTCTTGAGCTTCGGCGTGACGATGTCGACGAGGACGGTGGCGAGCCCCCAGGCGAAGAACAGCGCCAGCATGAACGGCAGGAGCCACGTGTTGCCGCCGCCCTCGCCGTCGGCGGGCGGGCGCGGCCCCGGCATCGTCGCGGCCATGGCGTCTCTCCCTTGCGGGCCGCCTCTGCGGCGGGCGGCCTTCCCTCAAGGTGTCGAAGCCGGAGCCGTGCCTGTCAATTGACGATTGCGTCGGTGCTCTAGGCTGTTGTGCCGCATCGACTTTTTCCGAAAGCCGGTTCCCACCTTTCGGGCCGATGCTCTAGGTTGTTCTGCCGCATCGGCTTTTTCCGAAAGCCGGTTCCCACCTTTCGGGCCGATGCTCAGCGCGACCAGAGGATGCCGCGCCGGGCGACACGCGCGGGCGTGCCGACGAGGACGCAGTCCGGCTCGTCGAAGCCGTGCATCACGGTCGAGCGGAAGCCGACGACGCAGCCGTTGGGCACGCGCGCGCCCTTCATCAGCGCGGCCTCCGCCGCGATCCAGACCCGGTCTCCGACGATCACCGGCTCGGGCGGATTGAGGCGCAGACCGGTCGCGCGCTCCACGATGGCGTGCAGGTCGCCGCTGCGCAGGCGCACGCCGCTGGCGATCAGGCAATCGGCTCCGATCCGCACATCGGCCCCGCCCGCGACGATGCGGGTGGTCTTGGCGTCGGTGCGGTCGCCGATGCGGACGGTGATGCCCTCGCCACGCAGGCCGATCCGACCGGAAAAGCGCACGTCGTCGCCGATCTCGATGCGGTTGCCCTCGCCCCGCACCGCGATCACCAGCCCGCGGGTGCGAAAGCCCCGCCCGATCCGTACGAGGTTTCCGCGGGCGCCGTCGTGGAAGAAGGTGGTCAGCCGGGTCAGGCCGGCACCGAGGCCGCGCCCCTCGAAGCGGTTGTCACGGTCGAGCCAAGCGGGCCGCATCCGCCGCGGCGTTTTTCGGAGTGCGGGGGACTGGGCGGGGCTCATGCGGCTGAAGTTAAAGCCGCGCCAGCGGAAAGATCAGGATCGCGGCCATGAAGGCGGCGCCGGCCAAGAGCGTCGTCAGCAGCGCCTTTTCGCGCAGGCGCGGGGCCGCCGGCGCGCCGGGGTCCTGGCCCGGCACCAGCCGCTGCGGATCGGCCTCCGCCGCGTTGCCGAGCGGCAGGATCGCGAAGAGGAAGGTCCACCACAGCACGAAGTAGAGGGCGAGCGCGCCGAAGATCGTCAGCGCGAACCCTTTGACGGCCACCGCCACCAGCACGGCGACGAGCGCGGCCACCGTGAGGAGGGTCAGCGGCGTCGAGGCGGCGAGGGTGCGAAGCGGGGTCATCGAACTCGAACTTTCAGGCGCCGCGAGCGCCGTGCGACTTCCCTCCCCCGCGGAGGGGGGAGGGTTTCCGAAGCGGTCAGACCTGCTCCAGCTCCACCAGCGTCCCCAAGAAGTCCTTGGGATGCAAAAAAATCACCGGCTTGCCGTGCGCGCCGATCTTCGGCTCGCCGGTGCCCAGCACCCGCGCCCCGGCCGCCTTCATCTGGTCGCGGGCGGCGAGGATGTCGTCCACCTCGTAGCAGACGTGGTGGATGCCGCCGGACGGGTTCTTGTCGACGAAGCCCTGGATGGTCGAGTTCTCGCCGAGCGGCGACATCAGCTCGACCTTGCTGTTGGGCAGTTCCACGAAGACGACGGTGACGCCGTGCTCCGGCTGCGGCAACGGCTCCGTCACCTTGGCGCCGAGCGTGTCGCGGTAGACCGCGGTCGCCGCGTCGAGATCCTTCACCGCGATGGCGACGTGATTGAGCCGTCCGATCATCTTTTTGCTCCTCCCTGCCCGAACCAATCTCGTCATTGCGAGGCGGAGCCGAAGCAATCCAGAGCGCGACTCATAAGAAGAGGTCGCGCCGCTGGATTGCTTCGCTCACGCTCGCAATGACGATGCGGCGCCATCTAGAGCGCCGCACGAGACTGTCACACTTCGACTGTCAAACCTCGACCACCTGCACGTGGCAGGCGGGCTTCTTGCCCCAGGCCTCGTTGACGGCGGAGCGGATGGCGCGGTCCACCGCGTTCTCGACCGCTTCCGAGTCCTTCATCTTGCCGCGCGGCAGGTTGCCGAGGGTACGGTTGACGGTGTCCACCACGGTGTCGAGCAGGGGCTCGTTGCCGCGGCCGCGGTTGGGCAGGCCCATGATGTCCACCGCCGGCTCGCCGACCACCATGCCGCGGTCGTCGATGGCGATGGCGACCGAGACGATGCCGGTCTGGGACAGCTTGCGCCGCTCGGGGATCGCCCGGTCCTTGTGGTCGATCAGGACGTTGCCGTCCTTGTAGAGGCGTCCGGCGCGGACGTGCTCGACCACCTCGGGCTTGCCCGGAGCGAGCCGCACGACGGCGCCGTTGCGGGCCTTCACCACCGTCTCGACGCCTTGGCTGCGTGCGAAGCGGGCGTGCTCGTCGAGGTGCAAAGCCTCGCCGTGGACCGGGACGACGGCCTTGGGCCGGGTCCAGCTGTACATCGCCACCATCTCCTCGCGCCGGGGATGGCCCGAGACGTGGACGAGTTCGGTGCGGTCGGTGATGACCTCGACGCCGGACTCGATCAGGTCGTTGATGATGGCGCCGACATCGCGCTCGTTGCCCGGAATCGCGCGCGACGAGAAGATGACACGGTCGCCCGCGGTCAGCGAGATCGCCGGATGGTCGTCGCGCGAGACCCGCGACATCGCCGCCCGCGGCTCACCCTGCGAGCCGGTGAGCAGGCAGACCAGCTTGTCGCGCGGGATGTGGCCATAGGATTCGGCGCCGCGGAACTCCGGCAGGCCGTCGAGGTAGCCGCATTCGCGGGCGACATCGATGACCCGGTCCATGGCGCGGCCGACCGCGATCACCTCGCGACCGCAGGCCTGGGCGGCCTCGGCGACCGCGCGGATGCGGGCCACGTTCGAGGCGAAGGTCGTCACCGCCACGCGATGGGGCGATTCCTGGATGATGCGCCGGAGCGTGGCCGACACCTCGGACTCGCTCGGCGAGCGGCCCTCGCGCAGGACGTTGGTGGAATCGCAGATCAGCGCCAGGATGCCCTCGTCGCCGAGCGCCTTGAAGGCCTCCGGCGAGGTGGTGTCGCCGGCCACCGGTGTGTCGTCGAGCTTCCAGTCGCCGGTATGGACCACGAGACCGAACTCGGTGCGGATCGCCACCGCGTTCGATTCCGGGATCGAGTGGGCCACCGGCACGAACTCGATGTCGAACGGGCCGACGACGACGCGCTTGCCCGGCTTGATCTCGCGCAGATCGACCTTGGGCGCGCCGGGCTCGGAGAGGCGGCGGGTTTCCAGGAGCTGCTTGGCGAAACGCGTGGCGTAGACCGGCACCTTCAGGCGCGGCCACAGCTCGGAGATCGCGCCGATATGGTCCTCGTGCGCGTGGGTGATGAAGATGCCGAGGAGATCCTTCTTGCGCTCCTCGATGAAGGTGAGATCGGGGAACATCAGGTCGACGCCCGGTAGCCCCTCCTCACCGGCGAAGCCCATGCCGCAATCGACCATGATCCATTTGCGCGCCCGCTCGGGTCCGATCCCGTAGAGGCCCGCGTTCATGCCGATCTCGCCCACGCCGCCGAGCGGCACGAAGACGAGCTCGTCCTGCCGTGTCGTCATCTTGTCGTCTATCCAGTCTCAGGCCGCCGTCGCGGCACGTCCGAAATGCACCTCGCCCGCCGTCACGGTTCGTCGTGTTCCGTCCGGGGCGAGGATCACGAGCCGCCCCCCCTCGTCGATCGTGTCAAACGTGCCCGACAGCACCGTCTCGGCGGTTCGCACCGACACGGGGGCCCCGACCCCCGCCGCGCGCTCCAGCCAGAGCTGCCGGATGTTTTGGAATCCGCGCCCCTTGTTCCAGATCCGGGCCGCTTCGACAAATCGTTCCGTCAAGGATTCGAACAGAATGGGCGCATCGACCGCATGCGCGGGGCGAAGGGCCGCGGCTGGGTAGGGCAAATCGTCGGGCGCGGCGGCGACGTTGACGCCGAAGCCGATGACGACCGCGCGCCGCCCACCGGGGAGTTGCTCGGCTTCCAGCAGGATGCCGGCGAGTTTTTGGCCGTCCATCAGGATGTCGTTTGGCCATTTCAGGCGGAAGGCAGCCGCAGCATCCCCTCTCCCCGCACGCGGGGAGAGGGCTCTGCCGACCTCGTCGTCGGCAGAGCGAGCCGGCAGGCGATGGTGAGGGGGGGTCGAAGGCGGAGGCTCACCCGGAAAAGCCCCCTCACCGTCGCTACCGCTCGCCGCGCCGACGACGGGGTCGTCGCGGCCCTCTCCCCGCGTGCGGGGAGAGGGGTTGCCTCGGCACACATTCCGAATCGCATCGACCAGAGCCACGCCAGCCACGAACCCCAGGGTCGCGACCATCTCCGGCGCCACGCCGGCCACCGGCCAGAGCAGACTCGCGAACAGATTGCCCTCGGGCGATTGCCAGACGTTGCCGCGCCGACCCCGGCCCGCCTCCTGGACGCGGGTCGCGATCCAGAGCGGGCCGGTCTCGCCGTCGCGGGCGCGGGCCAGGGCCTCGGTGTTGGTCGAGCCGAGGCGGTCGTGGCTGTGCAGGCGGTGGCCGTCCGCGCGGGCCGCCGGGCTGAGCCGGAAGGTCATGCGCCTCAGAACAGGGATTTCGCAGCGCTGCCCGCCGCCGCCACCAGCGGGGCCGGGATCAGGAAGAACAGCACCACGACGACGCTGGACGCCGCCAAGACGATGGCCGAGCCCGGCGGGATGCGCTCGTAGGCGGCCTGGGGCTCGTCGAAGTACATGACCTTGACGAGGCGCAGGTAGTAGAACGCGCCGACCACCGAGGTCACCACGCCGATTACCGCCAGCGCCACGAGGTCCGCCTTGATGGCGGCGGCGAAGACGTAGAACTTGGCGAAGAACCCGGCGAGCGGCGGGATGCCGGCGAGCGAGAACATCATCGCGGCAAGGCTGAAGGCCAGCCACGGATGGGTGCGCGAGAGCCCCGACAGGTCGTCGATGGTCTCGAACATCTTGTCCTTGCGCCGCAGGCTGAGCAGCACCGCGAAGGCCCCGAGCGTCATGGCGAGGTAGATCACCATGTAGATCACCACGCCGCGGATGCCCTCCTCGGAGCCGGCGGCGAGGCCGATCAGGGCGTAGCCGACATTGCCGATGGAGGAATAGGCCATCAGGCGCTTGAGGTTGCGCTGGCCGATCGCCGCGAAGGAGCCGAGCGCCATGGAGGCGATCGAGACGAAGACGATGATCTGCTGCCAGACCGCGGTCACGTCCGGGAAGGCGCCGATGAACACGCGGACCGTCATCGCCATGGCGGCCATCTTCGGCGCGGAGGCGAAGAAGGCGGTCACCGGCGTCGGCGAGCCCTCGTAGACGTCGGGCGTCCACATGTGGAACGGCACGGCGGCGAGCTTGAAGGCGACGCCGGCGGCCACGAACACGATGCCGAGCACGAGGCCGAAGCTCGCCGGCCCCCCGTCCCCGAGCGCGGTGACGATGCCGGGGAACGAGACCGTGCCGGTGAAGCCGTAGACCAGCGAGGCGCCGTAGAGCAGCATGCCGGACGAGAGTGCGCCGAGCACGAAGTACTTGAGGCCGGCTTCCGTGGACTTCACGTCGTCGCGGTGGAAGGCGGCGATGACGTAGGCCGCGAGCGATTGCAGCTCCAGGCCGAGATAGAGCGAGATCAGGTCGTTGGCCGAGGCCATCACCATCATGCCGATGGTGCAGAGCACGATCAGGATCGGGTACTCGAACCGGTCGATGCGCTCGCGCTGGAAGTAGTCGCGCGACAGCAGGATCGTGGCGGACGAACCGATCAGGATCAGGGCCTTCATCACCCGGGCGAACGGATCGGCGATAAAGGCGCCGTTGAGCGTCGTCACCGTGCCGGTCTGCGAGACCACGAGGAAGAAGGTGAAGATCAGGAGCCCCAGCGCCCCGAGGTTGGTGCTCTCGGCCGAGCGCTCGCCGCGCCACGCGCCCCAGAGCACCAGCAGCAGCGCGCCGACGCTCAGGACGATCTCCGGCAGGACCGGCGTGATCGACGGCAGGACGGACTGGATCGGGGTCATCGCGCGGCGGCCTCGATTTTTTGGGACGTCTCGGGGGCGGTCTTCTCCGCCGCCGCGAGCTTGGCGGCCTTGGCGGCGGCCTCCGCATTCTGCGTGTTGGCGAGCGCCGTGCGCATGTTCTGCATCAGCGCCTCGGTCGAGGGCGCGAAGGTGTCGAGCACGGGGGCCGGGTGGACGCCGTACCAGATCGTCAGCGCGACGAGCGGCGCGATGATGATCTTTTCACGCAGATCGAGATCGAGAATGCCCTGGAGGTTGGGCTTCTCCAGCTTCCCGTAGATCACCCGCGCGTAGAGCCAGAGCGCGTAGCCGGCCGAGAGGATGATGCCGAAGACCGAGAAGAAGGCGACCGTCGGGTTGGCCTTGAACGCGCCCATCATCGCCAGGAACTCGCCGACGAAGCCGGACGTGCCCGGCAGTCCCACGTTCGCCATGGTGAACACCATCATGGCGGCGGCGTAGAGCGGCATCCGCCGCACGAGGCCGCCATAGGCGGCGATCTCGCGGGTGTGCATCCGGTCGTAGACGACGCCGACGCAGAGGAAGAGCGCGCCCGAGACGATGCCGTGCGAGATCATCAGGAACAGCGCGCCCTGGATGCCCTGCTCGTTCAGGGTGAACAGGCCGAGCGTCACGAAGCCCATATGGGCGACCGAGGAATAGGCGATCAGCTTCTTGATGTCGGTCTGCATCATCGCGGTGAGCGAGGTGAAGATGATCGCGATCACCGAGAGGGCAAAGACGAGGGGGGCGAACTCGGCGCTCGCATCCGGCAGCATCGGCAGCGAGATGCGGATGAAGCCGTAGCCGCCCATCTTCAGCAGGATGCCGGCCAGGATCACCGAGCCCGCGGTCGGCGCCTCGACGTGGGCGTCGGGGAGCCAGGTGTGGACCGGCCACATCGGCATCTTCACCGCGAAGGAGGCGAAGAAGGCCAGCCATAGCCACCACTGCATGCCGACGGGGAAGCGATGGCTAAGCAACGTCGGGATGTCGGTGGTGCCGGCCTCCCAGTACATTGCCATGATGGCGAGCAGCATCAGCACCGAGCCGAGCAGGGTGTAGAGGAAGAACTTGAAGCTCGCGTAGATGCGCCGCTTGCCGCCCCAGATGCCGATGATGAGGAACATCGGGATCAGGCCGGCCTCGAAGAACAGGTAGAACAGCACGAGGTCGAGGGCGCAGAACACGCCGATCATCGTGGTTTCCAGCACGAGGAAGGCGACGAAGTACTCCTTGACCCGGTTCTCGACCGACAGCCACGAGGCGCCGATGCAGAACGGCATCAGGAACGTGGTCAGCAGGATCAGCGGCATCGAGAAGCCGTCGACGCCGAGCTTGAACCGGATGGTCTCGGCCAGCCACGCGTGACTCTCGACGAGCTGGAAGCTGGGGGACGCGATGTCGTAGCGGGCCCAGGCCGCGAGCGAGAGCAGGAAGGTGACGACCGTGGTGATCAGCGCCGCCCAGCGGGCGTTGCGCTTCACGGCCTCCGTCTCCTCGCCCAGCGTCAGGATGAAGGCGGCGCCCGCGAGCGGGACGATCAGGAGCCCGGAGAGAATGCCGAGGCCGACCATCAGTGTGCTCCTCCGACCGCCGGCACGCCGGAGACGAGGTACCACGTGATCAGGCCGGCGACCCCGACGAGCATCACGAAGGCGTAGTGGTAGACGTAGCCGGTCTGGAGACGGACCACGCCGCGGGTCACGTCGACCACGCGGGCCGAGATGCCGTCGGGGCCGAAGCCGTCGATGACGCGCCCGTCGCTCTCCTTCCACAGGAACAGGCCGAAGTTCTTGGCCGGGCGGACGAAGAGCCGATCGTAGATCTCGTCGAAGTACCACTTGTTGAGCAGGAAGCGGTACAGGATCGGCTGCGAGGTCGCGAGACGGTTCGGCAGGTCGGGCCGGCGCAGATACATCCAGAAGGCCAGGACGAAGCCGAGCACCAGCATCACGAACGGCGCGTTGGCGACCCAGCCCGGCGCGTCGTGGATCTTGTGCATGATGTCGTTGCCGGAGTGGTGCGGCAGCGCCGAGCCCCAGAACTTGTCCATGTCGTGCCCGATGAACCGCTCCTTGAAGATCAGGCCGGCGAACAGGGCGCCGAAGGCCAGGACCGCCAGCGGGATCGTCATCACCAGCGGACTCTCGTGCGGCTTGTGGGCGCCGTGATCGTCGTGGTGCTCGATCGCGCTGTGCGAGGCGGGCTCGACGTCGTGGCCCTTGTCGTCATGCGCCACACCCTCGTGATGGCCGGGCTTGCCGTCGGCGTCATGGGCATGCGCCGCGTGGGCATCGGCATGCGCGTGATCGTCGTGGCCGTGCGCCCCGTGGGCGACCCAGCGCTGCGGGCCCTCGAAGGTGAGGAAGAACAGGCGCCAGGAATAGAACGAGGTCATCAGCGCGGCGATCACCGTGGCGAGGAACGCCAGCACGTGGCCGGGGCGGTCGGACATGTAGGCCGCCTCGATGATCGCGTCCTTGGAGTAGTAGCCGGCGGTGAAGGGGAAGCCGATCAGTGCGAGGGTGCCGATCGTCATCATCGCGGTCGTGAAGGGGATGTATTGGCGCAGGCCCCCCATGTTCCGCATGTCCTGCTCGTGGTGCATCGCGTGGATGACCGAGCCGGCGCCGAGGAACAGCAGCGCCTTGAAGAAGGCGTGGGTGAAGAGGTGAAATACGCCGGTGGCGTAGGCGCCGACGCCGAGGCCGACGAACATGTAGCCGAGCTGCGAGCAGGTCGAGTAGGCGATGACCCGCTTGATGTCGTTCTGCACGAGGCCGATGGTCGCCGCGAAGAAGGCGGTGATGCCGCCGATGACGGTGACGACGGTGAGCGCGGTCGGCGCCAGCTCGAACAGCGGCGACAGGCGGGCGACCATGAACACGCCGGCCGTCACCATGGTGGCGGCGTGGATCAGCGCCGAGACCGGGGTCGGGCCCTCCATCGCGTCCGGCAGCCAGGTGTGCAGCAGGAACTGCGCCGACTTGCCCATGGCGCCCATGAACAGCAGCAGGCAGGCGAACGTCAGGGCGTGCCAGTCAGCCCCGAGGAAGTGGAAGGTCGCGTCCTTCAGCTCCGGCGCCTTGGCGAAGATGGCGTCGAAGCCCACGGACCCGGTCAGGACGAAGACGAGGAAGATACCGAGCGAGAAGCCGAAATCGCCGACGCGGTTGACGATGAAGGCCTTCATCGCCGCGGCGTTGGCCGAGGGCTTCTCGTACCAGAAGCCGATCAGCAGGTAGGAGGCCAGACCGACGCCTTCCCAGCCGAAGAACATCTGCACGAGGTTGTCGGCCGTCACCAGCATCAGCATGGCGAAGGTGAACAGCGACAGGTAGGCGAAGAAGCGCGGCCGGTGCGGATCCTCGTGCATGTAGCCGATGGAGTAGAGGTGCACGAGGGTCGAGACCGAGGTGACGACGACGAGCATGACCGCCGTCAGCGTGTCGACCTTGAAGGCCCAGTCGACCACGAGGTCGCCCGCCGTGAACCACTGGGCGACGTGGACCGTCTCGGCGCGGCCGTCTCCGGTGACGAGGAAGAAGGCGCCCCAGGCGAGCAGGCAGGCGAAGGCGAGGCAGCCCGTGGTGACGAGCTCGCTCATCCGCGCGCCGATGGTGCGGCCGAACAGGCCGGCGATCAGCGCGCCGATCAGCGGGAAGAAGACGATGGCGTGATACATGGGGGATCGTGCCTCGCAGCAGGCGGACGAAGGGGTGGTCTCGCGTGCGCGACCTCAGCCCTTCATCATGCTCACGTCTTCGACGGCGATGGAGCCGCGGTTGCGGAAGAACACCACCAGGATGGCCAGACCGATGGCGGCCTCGGCGGCGGCCACGGTCAGCACGAACAGGGCGAAGACCTGACCGGTGATGTCGTTGAGATGGGTCGAGAACGCCACGAGGTTGATGTTGACCGCGAGCAGGATCAGCTCGACCGACATCAGGATGACGATGACGTTCTTGCGGTTGATGAAGATGCCGAGCACGCCGAGCGTGAACAGGATCGCGGCGACCGTCAGGTAGTGGCTCAGGCCGATCATGTTCAGACCTCCACGCCCTGCCGGGAGGGCACCTTGATCGTATCCACCGCCATGCCTTGCGTGCGGGCGTTCTGGACCGAGATGTTCTGGCGCTTGACGCCGGCGCGGTCGCGCAGCGTCAGGACGATGGCGCCGATCATCGCGACCAGCAGGATCAGGCCGGCGATCTGGAAGAAGTAGACGTAGTCCGTGTAGAGCACCCGGCCGAGCGCCTGGGTGTTGGTGAGACTCTCGCCGTGGGCGGCGCGCCCGAGCGGCGCCTGGACGAGGCCCGGATCGATGGTCCAGGTGCCGACGACCAGCAGCAGCTCGATTAGGAACACCGCGCCGATCAACCCGCCGATCGGCAGGTAGCGCTGAAAGCCCTGGCGGAGGGCTGCGAAGTCCACGTCGAGCATCATCACGACGAAGAGGAACAGCACCGCCACCGCGCCGACGTAGACGACGATGAGGATCATCGCCAGGAACTCGGCGCCCATCAGGACGAAGAGGCCCGCGGCGTTCACGAAGGCGAGGATCAGGAACAGCACCGAGGTGACGGGGTTCCTGGCGGCGATCACCATGAAGCCCGAGGCCACGGCGAAGCCCGCGAAGAGATAGAAGAAGGCGGCGGCTGCGGTCATGCGGTTTTCAGCATCGGCCGCCCTCGCGGGCGGCTCCCTTCTGCCTCGGTGGACCCTCGGCCGCAGGCGGCGGCCCGTCTATAGAACCCGGCCTCGCGGCGCACAACACTTCGCCGCTTCGCGGCGGCGAATGGGGAATGGCGCTCAGCCTTTAGCGGTAGGGCGCGTCGGTGGCGATGTTGCGGGCGATCTCGCGCTCCCAGCGATCACCGTTCGCGAGCAGCTTCTCCTTGTCGTAGAGCAGCTCCTCGCGGGTCTCGACCGAGAATTCGAGGTTCGGCCCCTCGACGATGGCGTCCACCGGGCAGGCCTCCTGGCACATGCCGCAATAGATGCACTTCACCATGTCGATGTCGTAGCGCGTGGTGCGCCGCGTGCCGTCGTTGCGGCGGGGCCCCGCCTCGATGGTGATGGCCTGGGCCGGGCAGATCGCCTCGCAGAGCTTGCACGCGATGCAGCGCTCTTCCCCGTTGGGATAGCGGCGCAACGCGTGCTCGCCGCGAAAGCGCGGTCCGCGGTGGCCCATCTCGAAGGGGTAGTTGATCGTGGCCTTCGGCTTGAAGAAGTATTTCATGGCGAGGACGAACCCCGACACGAATTCCTTCAGGAGAAGGCTTCTGGCGACCTGATCGAGCTTCACGGCGCGATCCTTCTCAAGCGCCCGGCGCGAGACCGGTGAGTTTCAGGACGAAGGCGACGACGACGACCGAGATCAGCGAAAGGGGCAGGAACACCTTCCAGCCGAGCCGCATGAGCTGGTCGTAGCGGTAGCGCGGCACCATGGCCTTCACCATGGCGATCATGAAGAACAGGAAGCTCGCCTTGAGCGTGAACCAGATCACGCCGGGCACCCAGGTGAAGGGCGCGAACGGGATCGGCGACAGCCAGCCGCCGAGGAACAGCACCGTGCCGAGCGCGCACATGGTCATGATCGCCACGTACTCGCCGAGCATGAACAGCAGGTACGGCGTTGAGGAATACTCGACCATGTAGCCGGCCACGAGTTCGGATTCGGCCTCCGGCAGGTCGAAGGGCGGGCGGTTGGTCTCGGCGAGCGCCGAGACGAAGAATACGCCGAACATCGGAAACAGCCACAGCCAGTACCAGCCGAAGATGCCGAGCGCCGTGTCCTGCGCCATGACGATGCGCGAGAGGTTGAGCGAGCCGGCGCAGAGCAGCACGCAGATGATGACGAAGCCGAGCGAGACTTCGTAGGAGATCATCTGCGCCGCCGAGCGGAGCGCGCCGAGGAAGGCGTATTTCGAGTTCGAGGCCCAACCGCCCATGATGACGCCGTAGACGCCCAGACTCGAAATCGCGAAAATGTAGGTGATGCCGACATTGATGTCGGCGATGGCCCAGCCGTCCGCGATCGGGATCACCGCCCAGGACGCCAAGGCCAGCATCGCGAAGACCAGCGGCGCCAGCAAAAAGATCGCCTTGTTGGCGCCCGCCGGGATTACCGGCTCCTTCAGGACGAACTTCAACAGGTCGGCGAAGGATTGGAACAGGCCCCAGGGCCCGACGACGTTGGGGCCGCGGCGGAGCTGCACCGCCGCCCAGATCTTGCGGTCGGCCAAGAGTGCGTAGGCGATGAAGACCAAGAGTGCTGCGAGCAGCACGAAGCTCTTCAGAGCCAGCAGGAGGACGGTGCCGAGCACCTCGAGGAAGGTCATCGAGGCGCCCCTTATTCCGCGGCTTCGAGCGCGCGGCCCCGGGCGAGCCCGGAGCACTCGGCGAGCACCCGCGAGGCGCGGGCGATCGGGTTGGTGAGGTAGAAGTCGGCCACCGGCGACGAGAACGCCGCTTTTTCGGAGCCCGCCGGCAGCGCCGCGAGCGTGTCGAGGGTCGCCACCGCATCCGACGCTTCGACTGCGCCGACCGCCGCGAGGTGCGGATGCGCGGCGTACATCGCCTTGCGCAGGGCACCCAGCGAATCGTAGGCCAGGCGTTGGCCCAGCACGTCGGAGAGCGCGCGGAGGATCGCCCAGTCCTCGCGGGCATCGCCCGGCGGGAAGCCGGCGCGGTTGGTCATCTGCACCCGGCCTTCCAAGTTGACGTAGGTCGCGCTCTTCTCGGTGTAGGCCGCGCCCGGCAGGATCACGTCGGCGCGCGACGCCCCGGCGTCGCCGTGGGTGCCCTGGTAGATCACGAAGGCGCCGGGCGGGATCGCCCGCTCGTCGGCGCCGAGGTTGAACACCACGTCCAGCGCCCCCGGCTCCAGCATCTGCGAGAAGGTCAGCCCCCCCTCCCCCGGTACGAAGCCGAGATCGAGCGCGCCGACGCGAGCGGCTGCCGTGTGCAGCACACCGAGGCCGTTCCACTCGGCCGTGACCGCGCCGATGTCCTTGGCCAGCGCCGCCGCCGCGCCGAGCGAACCGAGCGCGCCCTCGCCGACGATGATCAGCGGGCGCTCGGCTTGTCTCAGGATGTCGAGGAAGCTGTGCTCGCCCTTGGCGAGCGCGCCGAGCGTGTCGGGGCCGGCACCGAGATAGGTGTAGGGGTAGGTGAGGTCCGGCTGCTCGTCGAGGATCAGGCCGACGGCGAGCGGGGCCATGCGCCAGCGCTTGCGGATGCGCACGTTGAGCAGCGAGGCCTCGGTGCGCGGGTTGGTGCCGACCAAGAGGATCGCGTCCGCCGCCTCGATGCCGGGGATCGTCGGCCCGAAGGTGTAGGCGGCCCGGCCCCAGGCCGGATCGATGGCCTCGCCGGTCTGGCGGCAATCGAGGTTCGTGACGCCGAGCGCGACCATCAGGGCCTTGAGCGCAAAGATTTCTTCGGCGCCCGCGAGGTCACCGACCAGCGCGCCGACGCGCTTGGGGTCGGCGCCCTTCAGCTTGGCGGCGATGGCCGAGAACGCCTCGCCCCAGGAGGCCGGGCGCAGGCGCCCGTTCTCGCGCAGGAACGGCCGGTCGAGCCGTTGCAGGCGCAGGCCGTCGACCACGTGGCGGGTCTTATCGGAGATCCACTCCTCGTTGATCTCCTCGCTGACCCGCGGCTCGATCTGCATCACCTCGCGGCCGCGGGCATCGACGCGGATCGCGGAACCCACCGCATCCATCACATCGACGGATTCGGTCTTGTGCAGCTCCCACGGGCGCACGTTGTAGCTCTGCGGCTTGTGGACCAGCGCGCCGACCGGGCAGAGGTCGGCGACGTTGCCCTGAAGCTCCGAGCCCATCGCCTGTTCGAGGTAGCTCGTGATCTCCATGTCCTCGCCGCGGCCGATGGCGCCGAGGTCCGGCACGCCGGCCACCTCCGCCAGGAAGCGGACGCAACGGGTGCAGTGGATGCAGCGGTTCATCGCCGTGCGCACCAGCGGGCCGATATACTTCTCTTCGACCGCGCGCTTGTTCTCGTGATAGCGCGTCGAGTCGACGCCGTAGGCCATCGCCTGATCCTGAAGATCGCAATGGCCGCCCTGGTCGCAGATCGGGCAATCGAGCGGGTGGTTGATGAGGAGGAACTCCATCACCCCCTCACGGGCCTTCTTCGTCAGGCCCGAGCGCGTCAGCACCTCCGGCGGCTCGCCGTTCGGGCCGGGCCGGCAATCCTTCACCGCGTAGGCGCAGGACGCCACGGGCTTCGGGGCGCCCTTCAGCTCGACCAGGCACATGCGGCAATTGCCGGCGATCGACAGCCGCTCGTGGAAGCAGAAGCGCGGAATCTCCGCGCCCGCGATCTCGCAGGCCTGGAGCAGGGTGTAGTCGGCCGGGACATCGACCTCGGTGCCGTCGACGAGGATTTTGGTCATCGTTGAATCTCGACGTTGAGCATCGGAGCGGCGGTCACTCCGCCGCCATCGGCACGGCATCGGAATGCGGGTTGGCGCTGTACTGGTCGATCCGCTTCTCGATCTCCGGCCGGAAGTGCCGGATGAGCCCCTGGATCGGCCACGCGGCGGCGTCGCCCAGCGCGCAGATGGTGTGGCCCTCGACCTGCTTGGTGACTTCGAGCAGCATGTCGATCTCGCGCTTCTGCGCGCGGCCCTGTGCCATGCGGGTGAGCACGCGCCACATCCAGCCGGTGCCCTCGCGGCAGGGCGTGCACTGGCCGCAGCTCTCGTGCTTGTAGAAGTACGAGATGCGCGCGATGGCCCCGACGATGTCGGTCGACTTGTCGAGCACGATCACGGCCGCGGTGCCCAGCCCCGAGCCGAGGTTGCGCAGGGTGTCGAAGTCCATCTTGGCATCGATGATCTGCTCGGCCGGCACCAGCGGCACCGAGGAGCCGCCGGGGATCGAGCACAAGAGATTGTCCCAGCCGCCGCGCATGCCGCCGCAATGCTTGTCGATCAGCTCGCGGAAGGTGACGCCGAGCTCTTCCTCGACGTTGCAGGGCTTGTTGACGTGGCCCGAGACGCAGAACAGCTTGGTGCCGGTGTTGTTCTTGCCGCCCAAGCCGGCGAACCACGCGCCGCCGCGGCGCAGGATCGTGCCGGCCACCGCGATCGACTCGACGTTGTTGACCGTCGTGGGGCAGCCGTAGAGGCCCATATTGGCCGGGAACGGCGGCTTCAGCCGCGGCATCCCCTTCTTGCCCTCGAGACTCTCGATGAGAGCCGTCTCCTCGCCGCAGATATAGGCGCCCGCGCCATGGTGGACGTAGATGTCGAACGGGTAGTCGTGGACGTTCGACTGGCCCACGAGCCGGGCCGCGTAGGCCTCGTCCACGGCGCGCTGCAGCGCGAACTTCTCCGCCACGTACTCGCCGCGCAGATAGACGTAGCAGGCATGCGCGCCCATGGCGAAGGAGGCCAGCATGCAGCCTTCGATCAGGAGATGCGGATCGTGCCGCATGATCTCCCGGTCCTTGCAGGTGCCCGGCTCCGACTCGTCGGCGTTGACGACGAGGTAGTGCGGGCGCCCGTCGGACTTCTTGGGCATGAACGACCATTTCAGCCCGGTCGGGAAGCCGGCGCCGCCGCGGCCGCGCAGGCCGGAGCCCTTCATCTCGTCGATGATCCAGTCCCGGCCCTGGTCGAGCAGGAACTTGGTGCCGTCCCACGCGCCGCGCTTCTTCGCCGCTTCGAGATCGGGCGAATGCAGGCCGTAGAGGTTGGTGAAGATGCGATCCTGATCGGCGAGCATGGTTTGCTCCTCAGCCCTTCGTTCCGGCGAGGTCGGCCGCCTGACTCACCCAGTTCTCGCGGTCGATGCGACCGGGGAACGCGAGGTAGGCGCCGACCCAGGCGACCTCCCGCGGGGTCCAGGCGGCGATCTGATCGTAGTGCCAGATGCCGAGTGCGTTGAGCCGGGTCTGGTTGACCGGGCCGACGCCCTTGATCTTCGTGAGATCGTCCGGTCGGTTGTCGCGGGCGGCCTCGAGCCCCTCGGGGCGCTGGCCGACGGCGTCGGCGCGGGCCTCCGGGTTCTCCGGCTGGGGCACGCCGTCGTCGGCGCCGGCCGCCGCCGGGTGCTGCGGCGGCTCGGTGCGCAGAGCCGCGTCCTCGGCGAGCGCGCGGGTCTCGGCGTCGGGCGTGTCGGTCTTGGCCGGGGGCTCGCCCGCGGCGGCGCGCTCGGCCGGCGAGTCGAGCGCCGGGCTGTCGCCGGGGCGGGCCGCGCCGGTCTTGGCCTGCGAGGTGCCGCGCTCGGCGGCCTCCGCCTTGTCGGACTCGCGAACCGGATTCTGCCCCGCGGCGACGCGCTGGGCCGGGCCGTCGGCGTTGCCCTGCTCGACCGGGCGACCGGCCTGGGGATGGGCGGGCTTCGCCTCGGTCGCTGCACGCGCCTCGGTCGAGGCGGCCTCTTCCTGCTTGATCGCTTCCTCGTCCTTCGTCGCCTCGAAGCGCTTGCGCCACGCGCCGACGCGGGAGCCGTCGAACAGGGTCGGGTCGGTCAGCGTGTTGACCGCATCCTTCGGCTCGGACGAGACCCGGCCGACCTGCGAGCCGACCTTGACCGGGCGCCCGGCGGCGAGGTCGTCCATGAGCTTGTTGAGGCTCTCAGGGCTGAGGTCCTCGTAGTAGTCTTGATTGATCTGCACCATCGGCGCATTGCAGCAGGCGCCCAGGCACTCGACTTCGAGCCAGGAGAAGTTGCCGTCCGCCGAGACGTGGCCGGGCGGCCCGAGGCGCGCCTGGAGCGCGGCCTTCAGTTCCTTGGCCCCGCAGCAATCGCACGGCACGGTGCCGCAGAGCTGAATCCAGAAGCGCCCGACCGGCTCCAACGCGAACATCGTGTAGAAGGTCGCGACCTCCAGCACCCGGATATGCGGCATGCCGAGCTGATCGGCGACCGCCTCGATCGCCTTCTGCGGCAGCCAGCCGCCGTTCTGCTCCTGCGCCTTCCACAGGAGCGGGATCACGGCGGAGGCCTGACGCCCCTCCGGATATTTTTCGATCTGGCCGCGGGCCCACTCGGCGTTCTCGGGGGAGAACGCGAAGTGCTGGGGCTGCTCGGCGGCGGGGGCTAATCTGCGGTTGGCCATGACGTCCGACGCGTTCCCTCAGCGGTCCACTTCACCGAACACGATGTCCAGCGTGCCGAGCACGCAGGACACGTCGGCCAGCAGGTGGCCGCGGCACATCCAATCCATCGCCTGGAGATGCGCAAAACCCGGCGCGCGGATCTTGCAGCGGTACGGCTTGTTGGTGCCGTCCGAGACTAGATAGACGCCGAACTCGCCCTTGGGCGCCTCGACGGCCGCGTAGACCTCGCCCTCGGGCACGTGAAAACCTTCAGTGTAGAGCTTGAAGTGGTGGATGAGCGCTTCCATCGAGCGCTTCATCTCCCGGCGCGGCGGCGGGGCGAACTTGCCGTCAGTGGAGGCGATCGGGCCCTGGCCGGCAGGCTCGCGCAGCTTGGCGCAGCACTGCCGCATGATCTTCACCGATTCCCGCATCTCTTCCATGCGGATGACCTGCCGGTCGTAGGTGTCGCCGTTCTTGCCGACCGGGATGTCGAAATCCATCTCCTCGTAGCACTCGTAGGGCTGCGACTTGCGCAGGTCCCACGGGATGCCCGAACCGCGCACCATCACGCCGGAGAAGCCCCAGGCCATGGCCTCGTCCTGGGTGACGATGCCGATGTCGACGTTGCGCTGCTTGAAGATGCGGTTGGCCATGACGAGGTCATCGAGGTCCTGCACCACCTGAAGGAAGGGGTCGCAGAACGCGTCGATGTCTTCGATCAAAGCGGGCGGCAGGTCCTGATGGACGCCGCCGGGGCGGAAGTAGTTGGCGTGAAGCCGCGCACCGCTCGCGCGCTCATAAAAAATCATCAGCTTCTCGCGCTCCTCGAAGCCCCAGAGCGGGGGCGTGAGCGCGCCGACATCCATCGCCTGGGTCGTCACGTTGAGGAGGTGGGAGAGCAGTCGCCCGATCTCGCAGAACAGGGTACGGATGAGCTGAGCCCGGCGCGGCACCGCGATGCCCGCGAGCTTCTCGATCGCGAGGCAGAAGGCGTGCTCCTGATTCATCGGCGAGACGTAGTCGAGCCGGTCGAAATAGGGCGTCGCCTGGAGGTAGGTCTTGTGCTCGATCAGCTTCTCGGTGCCGCGATGGAGCAGGCCGATATGCGGATCGACCCGCTCGACCACCTCGCCGTCGAGTTCGAGCACGAGGCGCAGCACGCCGTGCGCCGCCGGGTGCTGCGGCCCGAAATTGATCGAGAAGTTGCGGATGTTGTGTTCGGACATGCCCGCGACCTTCAGCTCGACTTCTTCTCGTCGCCCGGCAGCACGTAATCCGTGCCCTCCCACGGCGAGAGGAAGTCGAAGTTCCGGAACTCTTGCGTCAGCTTCACCGGCTCGTAGACGACGCGCGCCTCGTCCTGATCGTAGCGGACCTCGACGAAGCCGGTCAGCGGGAAGTCCTTGCGCAGCGGATGGCCCTCGAAGCCGTAATCGGTGAGCAGGCGGCGCAGGTCGGGATGACCCGAGAACAGGATGCCGTAGAGGTCGTAGGTCTCGCGCTCGTACCAGTTGGCGGCGGGAAACACCGTGATCGCCGAGGGCACCGGGGTCGCCGCATCGGTCTGCACCTTCACGCGGACGCGCGCGTTATGGCGGAGCGACAGCAGGTGGTAGACGACGTCGAACCGGCGGGCGCGCTGGGGATAGTCGGCGCCGCAGATGTCGATGAAGCAGCGGAAGGCGCAGGCCGGCTCGTCGCGCAGGTACGTCAGCGCGTAGACGATGTCGCTGCCCTGGACCGTGAGGGTCAGCTCGCCGAAGGCGATCCCCCAGTCGGTGACCGCGGGGCCCAGCGCCCCGGCGATGCGCTCGCCCATGGCGCGCAGGGCCTCGTCGCCCTGGGCCGCCGCGACGGTGCCGCGCAGGACGATGCCGTTGGTGGTGACGGCCGGAATGGTCTCGCTCATCGCCAGCCCCTCAGCGCTCGATCGTGCCGATGCGGCGGATCTTCCGCTGCAGCAGCAGGACGCCGTAGAGCAGCGCCTCGGCGGAAGGCGGGCAGCCCGGCACGTAGATGTCGACCGGCACGACCCGGTCGCAGCCGCGCACCACCGAGTACGAATAGTGGTAGTAGCCGCCGCCGTTGGCGCAGGAGCCCATCGAGATGACGTAGCGCGGCTCCGGCATCTGGTCGTAGACCTTGCGGAGCGCCGGGGCCATCTTGTTGGTCAGCGTGCCGGCGACGATCATCACGTCGGACTGGCGGGGCGACCCGCGCGGGGCGAAGCCGAAGCGCTCGCAATCGTAGCGCGGCATCGACATCTGCATCATCTCGACGGCGCAGCAGGCGAGCCCGAAGGTCATCCACATCAGCGAGCCGGTGCGGGCCCAGTTGATGAGCTCGTCCGCGCTCGTGACGAGGAAACCGCGGTCGGCCAGCTCGTCGTTGATCGACAGGAACATCGGATCGGTGGCGCCGATGGGCCGGCCGGTCGCGGGATCGAGGATCCCCTTCGGCTGGGGCGCGATCTCGGGCGCGCGGGACAGGGTCGGGTTCAGGGCCATCTCTGCCTCTGAGCGAGGAAACGAAGGGCGGCTTAGGCGAGGCCTAGTCCCACTCGAGGGCGCCCTTGCGCCACTCGTAGACGAAGCCGACGGTGAGGACGCCGAGGAAGGCCATCATCGACCAGAAGCCGAACCAGCCGAGTTCCCCGAACGTGATCGCCCAGGGGAACAGGAACGCGACTTCGAGATCGAAGATGATGAACAGGATCGCAACGAGGTAAAAGCGCACGTCGAACTTCATGCGCGCGTCGTCGAAGGCGTTGAAGCCGCACTCGTAGGCCGAGAGCTTTTCGGGATCGGGGCTCGAATAGGCCACGATGAACGGCGCGACGAGGAGCGCCACCGCGATGAACAGCGAGACGCCGAGGAACACGATGAGCGGAAGATAGTCCGCCAGCAGGCCGGTCATGCCGAACCCCTCGTTTCGTTGCGCGGGAGGATCATGGAGGTGCCCTCGCGTCGACGCCTGGCCGCGGAGAAGAATCCTCCCGATGGAATTCCTCCAATGCCAGACTGGGCGCCGGGCGAGGCTTAGACGAGCCCCCCGAGAGAGACAAGGGCATTGCGCGTCGCACAATCACCCCATGCGGTGACAGACGGCGAAGCTGGTATACCAGCGCATGGGCCGTCCCCGCCGCACGCATGAAGGGCCGCGGCAGAGCGGACGGAAAAGCAGCGCAAGCGCGTACGCGAGACTCCAAAACATCAGCCCTCGAACCGCTCGGAAGCCGGCTGCGGACCAAAATCGCGAAACGGCGATTCCGTTGCTTGACAGCTCGGGGCGCCCCACCTAAACCCCGCCTCGTCGCCGGCAGCGAGGCCAGCCCCTCCGGCAGACACCAAGCGCGGGCGTAGCTCAGTTGGTTAGAGTGCCGGCCTGTCACGCCGGAGGTCGCGGGTTCGAGCCCCGTCGCCCGCGCCACTTCCTCTCCCTTCCATCGCCGTTCGATGATGCGACAGGCTCTCAGTGGGCCCTGTTGCGTGTGCGCCACCCTGCGGCGGCAGCCGAGCGACCCTTTCCGGTTTCGCCGCGGTTTCGCCGCATCGGCCGATGAAGGGCCGTGCGCCGTCCTTCATCACCCGCGAACCCGTCGATGCCGCTCCTGCGTCCCGCCTCCGCCGCGATCCTCCTCGCGCTCGTCCTTTCCGGCTGCGGCGGCTCGCCCGTGCTGGAGGCGAACCTGCCGACGGTGCCGGTCATCCTCGATGAAGGCGCGGCGGCCGAGGCGATCTCGCGCTACCGGGCGCAACACGGCCTCGGGCCGGTCGCCATCGATTCGCGACTGATCCGCGCCGCCTCGCTCCAGGCCGGGGCCAACGCGCGGGCGGGCCGCCTCAGCCACGAGGTCGCCGGCACCTTCGACAGCCGCATGGCGAGCGCGGGCTTCGGCAAGCGCTACGCCAGCGAGAACCTCAGCGCGGGCGCCGAGACCTTCGACGGGGTGCTCGCCCGCTGGAAGGCCTCGCCCGAGCACAACCGCAACATGCTGATGCCGCAGTTGCGCCGCGTCGGGATCGCCCGCGTCGATGCGCCGGGCACCCGCTACAAGCGCTTCTGGGCGCTGGTGATGGCGGCCGACTGAGCGGCCGCCGCTTTTCAGCGGGTCGCGCTCACTGCGCCTGGGCGAAGAGCGGATCGAACCGCTTCTGCGCGAGCTTGCCGTGGGTGACGCCCTTGGCCGCCTCCAGGTTGTCGCGCTTGTCGCCGACGACCACGAGGGCGACCATGCCCATCAGGTAATGCGGCGAGCACTTGAAGCCGTAGACGCCCTCCTTGTCGAACTTCACCACGGCCTCCTGGCCGACCGTCGTCTTCACGTATTCCGCGCCGTCGGGCGCCATGCCCTTGATGGTCTCGACGTTGTGGCCCTTGTCGGTCGGCACGAACTTGATGCTGTCGCCGGGCTTCACCTTCACGAAGGCCGGATCGAACACCATCGACCCGCCCGGCCCGCTGTTGAGGGTCTTGACCGTGATCTCGTCGGCGGCGGCCGGCAGCGCCGACGCGAGGCCGGAGACCAAGCCCACCACGGCAAGAACATTCTTCACTGACATCGTTCGCTTCCTCGGAATTATTCTCATGATGATCGTCACGCTTGCCGATCATCGTCCGGTAGCGAGTCGTTTTTAAAACATCAATCTCAGCTTTAACTTTGATAAATCGAATAATTACACTTCGAGGATATGATCCCTCCGACGATCGGCCGGCGCCTCCGGGCCCACGATGGCGTGCACCGCAGCAGTTGGGGGCATTCCGGCACCGCCCTTTCAAACCCGTGCGGCCGGGTGTAAACGCGGGGCTTAACGATCATCCATGACGCCCGATCCCCTCGGGCGCCCCTCGAAGGAGGCGGCGCGCGGGGGTGCGAGCGCGCGCGAAAGGCTAAAAAGGCGCTCCATGCCGAAACGCACCGACATCTCCTCCATCCTCATCATCGGTGCGGGGCCGATCATCATCGGGCAGGCCTGCGAGTTCGACTATTCCGGCACCCAGGCCTGCAAGGCGCTCCGCGAGGAGGGCTACCGGATCGTCCTGGTGAACTCGAACCCGGCGACGATCATGACCGACCCGGACATGGCCGACGCCACCTATGTCGAGCCGATCACCCCGGAGATCGTCGCCAAGATCATCGAGAAGGAGCGGCCCGACGCCCTCCTGCCGACCATGGGCGGCCAGACCGCGCTGAACTGCGCCCTCTCGCTCAAGCGCATGGGCGTGCTCGAAAAGTTCGGCGTGCAGATGATCGGTGCCACGGCGGAGGCCATCGACAAGGCCGAGGACCGCAACCTCTTCCGCGACGCGATGACCAAGATCGGCCTGGAGACGCCGAAATCGGAACTCGCCAACGCATCCGCCGCCAAGAAGGCCGACCGCGAGAAGTATCTGGCCGAGAAGGCCCGCATCGAGGCCGCCAACGCCGAGCCGGCGGCCCGCGAGGCCGCGCTCGCCGAGTTCGAGCGCGCCTGGGCCGGGGCCGAGGGCGACCGCCGCCGCCGCTACATCGAGCACGCGCTGGGTCAGGCCCTGATCGCGCTCGCCGAAGTCGGCCTGCCGGCGATCATCCGCCCGAGCTTCACCATGGGCGGCACCGGCGGCGGCATCGCCTACAACCGCGAGGAATTCCTGGAGATCGTCGAGCGCGGCATCGACGCCTCGCCGACCAACGAGGTGCTGATCGAGGAGAGCGTGCTCGGCTGGAAGGAGTACGAGATGGAGGTCGTCCGCGACAAGGCGGACAACTGCATCATCGTCTGCTCCATCGAGAACATCGATCCGATGGGCGTCCACACCGGCGATTCGATCACGGTGGCGCCCGCGCTGACGCTGACGGACAAAGAATATCAGGTGATGCGCGACGCCTCGCTGGCGGTGCTGCGCGAGATCGGCGTCGAGACCGGCGGCTCGAACGTGCAGTTCGCCATCGACCCGGCCACCGGCCGCATGATCGTCATCGAGATGAACCCGCGCGTCTCGCGCTCGTCGGCGCTCGCGTCGAAGGCCACCGGCTTCCCGATCGCCAAGGTCGCGGCCAAGCTCGCCGTCGGCTACACCCTGGACGAGATCGCCAACGACATCACGGGCGGGGCGACCCCGGCCTCGTTCGAGCCGACGATCGACTACGTCGTCACCAAGATTCCCCGCTTCGCCTTCGAGAAGTTCCCCGGCGCCGAGCCGACGCTGACCACCGCGATGAAGTCGGTCGGCGAGGCCATGGCCATCGGCCGCTGCTTCGCGGAATCGCTGCAGAAGGCCCTGCGCTCGCTGGAGACGGGGCTGACCGGCCTCGACGAGATCGAGATCGAGGGCCTCGGCAACGGCGACGACCACAACGCGATCAAGGCCGCGCTCGGCACGCCGACGCCCGACCGGCTGCTCAAGGTCGCCCAGGCGATGCGCCTCGGGATCAGCCACGAGGAGATCCACGCCTCCTGCAAGATCGATCCGTGGTTCCTCGAACAGCTCCAGGCCATCGTCGATCTGGAGAACCGGGTGAAGGCCCACGGCCTGCCGACGACGCCCGGCGCCTTCCGCCAGCTCAAGGCCGCGGGCTTCTCCGATGCGCGGCTCGCCGTGCTCGCGAACACCGAAGAGGACGCGGTGCGAACTTCGCGCCGGTCCTTGAGCGTGCGCCCGGTCTTCAAGCGGATCGACACCTGCGCCGCCGAGTTCAAGGCGCCGACCGCCTACATGTACTCGACCTACGTCGCCCCCTTCGCCGGGACGGTGGCCGACGAGGCGTACCCCTCGGACAAGAAGAAGGTCATCATCCTCGGCGGCGGCCCGAACCGGATCGGCCAGGGCATCGAGTTCGACTATTGCTGCTGCCACGCCTGCTTCGCGCTGACGGAAGCCGGCTACGAGACCATCATGGTCAACTGCAACCCGGAGACGGTCTCGACCGACTACGACACCTCCGACCGGCTCTATTTCGAGCCGCTGACCGCGGAGGACGTGCTGGAGATCATCGAGACCGAGCGGCAGGCGGGCACGCTTCACGGCGTGATCGTGCAGTTCGGCGGCCAGACCCCGCTCAAGCTCGCCCGTGCGCTCGAAGCCGCGGGCGTGCCGATCCTCGGCACCTCGCCCGACGCCATCGACCTCGCCGAGGACCGCGACCAGTTCAAGCGGCTCCTCGACAAGCTCGGCCTCAAGCAGCCCAAGAACGGCATCGCCTACTCGGTCGAGCAGAGCCGGCTGGTGGCCGCCGAGCTGGGGCTCCCCTTCGTGGTACGACCCTCCTACGTGCTGGGTGGCCGCGCCATGGCGATCATCCGCGACGAGACGCAGTTCGCCGAGTACCTGCTCGGCACGCTGCCGAGCCTGATCCCGTCCGACATCAAGGCGCGCTACCCCAACGACAAGACGGGGCAGATCAACACCGTGCTGGGCAAGAACCCGCTGCTGTTCGACCGCTACCTGTCGGACGCGACCGAGGTCGACGTGGACGCGGTCTGCGACGGCTCGAGCGTGTTCATCGCCGGCATCATGGAGCACATCGAGGAGGCGGGCATCCATTCGGGCGACTCGGCCTGCTCGCTGCCGCCGCGCACGCTCTCGCCGGAGGTTCTCGCCGAGCTGGAGCGCCAGACGAAGGCCATGGCGCTGGCGCTGAAGGTCGGCGGCCTGATGAACGTGCAATACGCGATCAAGGACGGCGCGATCTACGTGCTGGAGGTGAACCCGCGCGCCTCGCGCACGGTGCCGTTCGTCGCCAAGGTGATCGGCGAGCCCATCGCCAAGATCGCCGCGCGGATCATGGCGGGCGAACGCCTGGACACCTTCGGCCTCAAGCCGAAGAAGCTCGACCACATCGCGGTCAAGGAGGCGGTGTTCCCCTTCGCCCGCTTCCCCGGCGTCGACGTGCTGCTCGGGCCGGAGATGCGCTCGACCGGGGAGGTGATCGGGTTGGATGCCGGCTTCGGCGTGGCGTTTGCCAAGAGCCAGCTCGGCTCGGGGACCGCGGTGCCGCGTTCCGGCACGGTGTTCATCTCGGTGCGCGACGACGACAAGCCGCGGGTGCTGCCCACCATCCGGCTGCTGTCGGAACTCGGCTTCACCATCCTGGCGACCGGTGGCACGCAGCGGTATCTGGCCGACGAGGGCATCCCCACGGGCCGCATCAACAAGGTGCTGGAGGGCCGGCCCCACATCGTCGATGCGATCAAGAACGGCGAGATCGCCCTCGTCATCAACACCACCGAGGGGGCGGGTGCCTTGTCCGACTCGCGCTCGCTCCGGCGGGCGGCCCTCTTGCATAAAGTGCCGTACTACACCACTCTGGCCGGCGCGATGGCGGCCGCCGAGGGGATCAGCGCCTATCTCGAAGGCGATCTTCGGGTGCGGGCCTTGCAGGAATACTTCGCGGCCTAAATACCTCCGGCGCGCGAGGTGCCCGGCGGAGAGGGCGCCTCGCAGCCAGAACTGCCAGCCGATTTCCGGCCCGGAAGGAGTTCATCGCTCCCGCCGGGCCTCTTCATTGTGGCGCGAGACCATGAGCATCGACAAGGTTCCGATCACGATCCGGGGCTACGCAGCTCTCGAGGAAGAGCTGAAGCATCGCCAGCAGGTGGAGCGGCAGCGCATCATCCAGGCGATCTCCGAGGCGCGGGCTCTGGGCGACCTGTCCGAGAACGCCGAGTATCATGCCGCCAAGGAGGCCCAGTCCCACAACGAGGGCCGGGTGCTCGAACTGGAGAGCATGATCGCGCGGGCCGAGATCATCGACACCTCGAAGCTGTCGGGCGCCAAGATCAAGTTCGGCGCGCGCGTCAAGCTCCTCGACGAGGACACCGAGGAGGAGAAGACCTACCAGATCGTCGGCGAGCCCGAGGCGGACGTGCGCGAGGGCCGCGTCTCGATCTCCTCGCCGATCGCCCGCGCCCTGATCGGCAAGGGCGTCGGCGACACCGTCGAGGTGACGACGCCGGGTGGCGGCAAGTCCTACGAGGTCGTCGCCGTCGAGTGGGGCGCCTGAGCCTGATGCGCATCCCCGGTCTCGCGGCTGTGATGGGCCTCGCCCTCATCGCGGGGCCGGCCTTCGCGCAGGATTTCGGGCGGCTGGGCGGCGTCTCCGTCGATGTGCGCCCGCTCGCCGCCCAAGGCGGCGGGTTGCAGGCGGAGGCGCTGCGCGCCGACCTGACCGCGGCGCTCCGCCAAGCCTTCGGCGACCGGATCGTGCGCGGGGCCCCGACCCTGGTGGTGCGGGTGAGCGGCCTCTCGCTCAACCCCTATGCCGGGTCGCAGGGCGCGAGCCGCGGCAGCTTCGGTGGCGGCGGCGTGACCGACTATCTCGACGGCGAGGCGCTGCTGGTCGGCCGCGACGGCGCGGTCCTGGCCCGCCATCCCCAGCTCTCGGCCCTGCCGGCGAGTTCGGGCGGCGCATGGTACGATCCGGCCTCGGAGCGGCGCCGCGTCGCGGCGCTCGCCGAGCATTACGCGGCGTGGCTGCGCCGCCAGCTCCCGGCCCGGTAGGGTCCGGAAAGATCTCAGGGACGTGCGTGGCGTGAGCGGCAGCGTGGCGGGGGACGGCGGCGTACCGCCCGAGATCGGGCGCGCCCGCGCCTGGATCGTGACCGACGGCAAGGCCGGCGACGAGAACCAGTGCATCGGCATCGCTCAGGCGCTCGGCCTCGATGTCGAGACCCGGCGCATCCCCCGCGGCCGCCCCCTGACCTGGACCGCCCCCTGGGGGCCGATCGACCCGCGCGACGCGCCGGGTCGGGCCGGCGGCCTGCTCGAAGGGTCGCTGCCCGACATCCTGATCGCCTCGGGCCGGCGCGCCGTGCCCTATCTGCGGGCGGTGCGGCGCGCCTCGAAGGGGCGCACCTTCACGGCCTTCCTCAAGGACCCGCGCACGGGGCACGACACCGCCGACTTCATCTGGGTGCCGGATTACGACGATCTGCGCGGCCCCAACGTCTTCACCACGCTGACCGCGCCGCACCCGGTCTCCCGCGCTCGGCTCGATGCCGCCCGCACGCAGCCCGACCCGCGGCTCGCCGTGCTGCCCTGGCCGCGCATCGCCGTGCTGATCGGCGGCGACAGCCGGCACCTGAGCTACCGCAAGTCCGACACCCGCCGCCTCGTGCGCGACCTCACCAAGCTCGCCGACGGCGGCTGCACCCTGATGATGACGGTCTCGCGCCGCACGCCGCCGGAGCTGAGCGCGGCGCTCGCCGACCTGATCCGCCGCAAGGGCGGCTTCCTCTGGGACGGCAGCGGCGCCAACCCCTATGTCGGCATGCTGGCCATCGCCGACCACATCGTCGTCACCTCGGATTCGGCCAACATGGTCGGCGAGGCGGCGAGCACCGGCGTGCCCCTCCTGCTGTTCGATCTGCCGCGTACCTATATCCGGCATCGGCGGATGTTCGCCGGGCTCGCGATGGCGGGTGCGCTCAAACCGTTCATCGGCCGCCTGGAGGCCCTGCGCTACGCACCGATCGACGCGACCCCGGAGATCGCCGAGGCGATGGCCAAGGCCTACGCGGCGCACCGCGAGCGGTTCGATCCGGCCCGCAAAGCCGTGCCGGCGAAGGCGACCGTGGCGAAGGGATCGATCTAGGCGAAGCGTACCGCCCGGAACGGGACATCGCGGCGGCATCATTGGCAAAAAATTTCTCAGCGCGCCGTGGCAGAGTGCGCGCGAATCGACAGGACGACGGCGCCCCTCGGGAGCTGCCGGAAACGAGGAGACGGCAGAGATGGCCCACACCCACGCGAGACTCGTGATCATCGGCTCAGGCCCGGCCGGCTACACCGCCGCGATCTACGCCGCCCGCGCCATGGTCGAGCCGCTGCTGATCTCCGGCTTCCAGCCCGGCGGTCAGCTCATGATCACCACCGATGTCGAGAACTATCCGGGCTTCGCGGAAGCGATCCAGGGCCCGTGGCTGATGGAGCAGATGCGCTCCCAAGCCGAGCATGTCGGCACCAGGATCGTCTCGGAATACATCACGAGCGTCGACCTGAAGAGCCGCCCGTTCCGGCTGGAGGCCGATTCCGGCGAGACCTACTCGTGCGACGCGCTCATCATCGCCACCGGCGCCCAGGCGAAGTGGCTCGGCCTGCCCTCCGAGGCGAAGTTCCAGGGTTTCGGGGTCTCGGCCTGCGCCACCTGCGACGGCTTCTTCTTCCGCGGCAAGGACGTGACCGTGGTGGGCGGCGGCAACACCGCCGTCGAGGAGGCCCTGTATCTGGCGAACCTCGCCAAGTCCGTGACGGTGATCCACCGCCGCGGCGAGTTCCGGGCCGAGCGCATCCTGCAGGAGCGCCTGTTCAAGCACGCCAACGTCACGGTGAAGTGGCACCACGCGGTCGAGGAAATCTGCGGCTCGGCCACGCCCCCCTCCGTCACGCACCTGCGCCTGAAGGACCTGCGCTCGGGCGAGATCGTCGAGCATCCGACCGACGGCCTGTTCGTCGCCATCGGCCACCAGCCGGCGACCGGCATCTTCGAGGGCCAGTTGCCGATGCGCCACGGCGGCTACATCACCGTGACGCCGGGCACGACCGCGACCGAGATTCCCGGCGTCTACGCGGCGGGCGACGTCACCGACGACGTCTACCGCCAGGCCATCACCGCGGCCGGCATGGGCTGCATGGCGGCGCTGGAAGCCGAGAAGTATCTGGCGGCGCTGGATGTCGGCGAGAGCCCAGCCAAGGCGGCGGCCGAGTAACGTTCGTCTGGGGATAAGGGTGGGCGCGGTTCGGCGGCGCCCACTTCCCTGTTGACGATCCTTTGACGCAACCAAATCGCAAGCTTGCCGTCCTAGCCTGAACCATGCAGGAACCCTACGGTTTCGCCAGGAGCCCTTCGCTCAGCGAATGGCGGCGACGCGTGTAGGGTGGATGTCGTGCAACGCCCGAAGGTCGCGGCCTCCCGTGACGGGCTGACCTCGACGGGCGGGAGTGACGGCCTTGGATTGGGACAAGATCCGGATTTTCCTCAACGTCGCGGAGGCCGGGAGCTTCACGCGGGCGGGCGACGACATCGGCCTCAGCCAGTCGGCGGTGAGCCGGCAGATCAGCGCGCTGGAGCGCGAGCTGAAGGCGCCGCTGTTCCACCGCCACGCCCGCGGCCTGATCCTGACCGAGCAGGGCGACCTGCTGTTCCGCGCCGCCCGCGACATGAAGCTGCGGCTGGAGAATACCCGCGCCCGCCTCGTTGAGACCAGCGAGCGTCCCTCCGGGGATCTCCGCGTCACCACCACCGTCGGCCTCGGTTCGTCCTGGCTCGCGGGGCGCATCTCCGAATTCCTCGACCTCTATCCGGATGTGCGGGTCGAGCTGGTGCTCACCAACGAGGAACTCGACCTCGCCATGCGCGAGGCCGACATCGCCATCCGCATGCGCCGCCCGGCCCAGCCGGACCTGATCCAGCGGCGGCTGTTCACGGTGCATTACCACGCCTTCGCCAGCCCCGATTACGTGAAGCGCTTCGGTGAGCCCAAGTCCATCGCCGACCTCGACGAGCACCGCCTCGTCTCCTTCGGCGGCAACGAGCCGTCCTATCTGCTGGCCACCCACTACCTCTCCAGCATCGGCCGCGAGGGCGAGGACCGCCGCCCGGTCCACTTCACGGTCAACAACATCAACGCCCTGCACAAGGCGATGGAGGCCGGCATCGGCGTCGGCATCCTGCCCGACTACGCCGTCGACGGCGACGAGAACCTCGTCCAGGTCATGCGCGAGGTCGAGATGCCGACCATGGAGAGCTACCTCGTCTACGCCGAGGAGATGCGCACCGTGGCCCGCGTCCAGGCGTTCCGGGACTTTCTGGTGAACAAGGCCCAGCGCTGGACCTACTGAGGCCCCTTCCGAGTCACCCTCCCCGTCATTCCGGGGCTCGCCGAAGGCGAGAACCCGGAATCCACCCGCGATGCGCGGCTGTTGGCGACGTCGTGGCCAGTCGTGGATTCCGGGTTCCGCTGCGCGGCCCCGGAATGACGGCGCGGGTTGAAGGACAGTGTGAGCGCGGGGACGCCCACCTCACGTAAATCACGACCGCCCTTGTCGCGGGCGCGCCCCCTCGTCTAAGACCGGCCCTCCGCGCCGGGCGGCCTCCGCACCCCCGGCGATCAGAAATCCGGCTGGCATGACCGCGATTCACTGCCTCAACGGGCCGAACCTCAATCTGCTGGGCACGCGCGAGCCGGGCATCTACGGCGCGGCGACGCTCGCCGACATCGAGCGCGATCTGCAAGAGCGCGCGGCCCGCCTCGATATCGCCCTGACCTTCCGTCAGACGAATCACGAGGGCGAACTCGTGTCGTTCGTGCAGGAGGCGGGCCGTGCCGGAGCCGGGGTGCTCATCAACGCCGCAGCCTATACGCACACGTCGATCGCCCTCCGGGACGCCATCGCCGGCACCGGCGTGACCGCGGTCGAGATCCACCTCTCGAACGTGCATGCCCGCGAGGCGTTTCGCCATGTCTCCCTGATCGCGCCGGTCTGTGCCGGCGTGATCGCGGGTTTCGGTCCCTACAGCTACCTGGCGGGGCTCGACGCCCTCGCCCATCTCCTGCGCGGCCGCACTCCGTCCGCCTCCTGACTGCAGAACCAAGAGCCGATGGCCAAGAACGAACCCTTCGATCCCGATCTGGTGCGCGAACTCGCCAAGATGGTCGCCGAGACCGATCTGACCGAGATCGAGGTGGAGAAGGGCGACCTGCGCATCCGCGTCGCTCGCAAGATCGAGACGGTCGCGGTCCAGGTGGCCCCGCCCGCTCCCGCCCTAGCGGCGGCGCCCGCCCCGGCCGCGGCGATCCCCGCCGCCCTGGCCCCGGCCCCCGCCAAGGCCGGCGCGGGCCATCCGGGCGCCGTGCCCTCGCCGATGGTCGGCACCGCCTACCTGCGGCCCTCGCCCGAGGCGAAGCCCTTCGTCGAGGTCGGCACGCGGGTCCAGGCCGGCGACAAGCTGCTGCTCATCGAGGCGATGAAGACCTTCAACGACATCGTGGCGCCCCGCGCCGGCACCGTCACCGCGATCTTCGTCGAGGACGGCATGCCCGTCGAGTACGGCGAAGCCCTTCTCGTTCTCGAGTGATGGCTGGCGGATGTTCGACAAGATCCTGATTGCCAACCGCGGCGAGATCGCGCTGCGCATCCTGCGCGCGGCCAAGGAGCTCGGCATCGCGACGGTGGCGGTCCATTCCACGGCGGACGCTGACGCCATGCACGTGCGGCTGGCCGACGAGAGCGTCTGCATCGGCCCGCCGACCGCCCGCGACAGCTACCTCAACATTCCCTCGATCATCGCGGCCTGCGAGATCACCGGGGCGGATGCGGTGCATCCGGGCTACGGCTTCCTGTCCGAGAACGCCCGCTTCGCCGAGGTGCTGGCCCACCACAACATCGGCTTCATCGGCCCCAAGGCCGAGCACATCCGCGTCATGGGCGACAAGATCGAGGCCAAGCGCACGGCCAAGGCCTTGGGCATCCCCTGCGTGCCGGGCTCGGAAGGCGGCATCACCGACACCGACGAGGCCAAGCGCGTGGCGGCCGAGATCGGCTACCCCGTGCTGGTGAAGGCGGCCTCCGGCGGCGGCGGGCGCGGCATGAAGGTCGCCCGCACCGAGGCGGATCTGGAGCAGGCGCTCACCATGGCCCGCACCGAGGCCAAGGCGGCCTTCGGCGACGACGCGGTCTACCTCGAAAAGTACCTGACCAAGCCGCGCCACATCGAGGTGCAGATCCTCGGCGACGGCCAGGGCGGCGCCGTGCATCTGGCCGAGCGCGACTGCTCGCTTCAGCGCCGGCACCAGAAGGTCTGGGAGGAAGGCGGCTCGCCCGCGCTGAACGCCGAGATGCGCGCCGAGATCGGCGGCATCTGTGCCAACGCCATGCGCCAGCTCGGCTATATCGGCGCCGGCACCATCGAGTTCCTCTACGAGGACGGGCGGTTCTACTTCATCGAGATGAACACCCGGATCCAGGTGGAGCATCCCGTCACCGAGATGATCACCGGGATCGACCTCGTCAACGAGCAGATCCGGGTCGCCGCCGGCGGCGGGCTGTCGGTCGCGCAGGAGGACATCAAGGTCGAGGGCCACGCCATCGAGTGCCGGATCAACGCCGAGCACCCGGCGACCTTCCGGCCCTCCCCCGGCCTCATCACCTACTTCCACCCGCCGGGGGGCTTGGGCGTGCGCGTCGATTCGGCGGCCTTCCAGGGCTACCGCATCCCGCCGAACTACGATTCGCTGATCGGCAAGCTGATCGTTCACGGACGCACCCGCAACGAGTGCCTGATGCGCCTGCGTCGCGCCTTGGACGAGTTCGTGGTCGACGGCATCGACACCACGCTGCCGCTGTTCCGCACGCTGGTGCGCAACACCGACGTCCAGAACGGCCAGTACGACATCCACTGGCTCGAAGGGTTTCTGGAGCGCGAGGGGCTTTCGGAGACCGACCCGAAGCGCTGAGCGATCGGAGCACGAGACGAGAGCCGGCCCCGTCATAGGGCCGGCTTTTTCATGCCCTGCACCGTCATTCCGGGGCGCCGGAGGCCAACCCGGAATGACGGCAGTCGAGGATGGGGCTGGCGTTCCCGTCCCGCCGGAGCGACAACGTTTCCGATGCACGACAGGACTTCCGTGGACATCACGCCCGACATCCTGCTCAAGGCCTACGCGGCGGGCATCTTCCCGATGGCGGAGGATGCCGACGACCCGACGATCTACTGGGTCGAGCCGCGGGCGCGCGGCGTCCTGCCCCTCGACCGGTTCCATGTCCCGAAGCGCCTCGCCCGCACCGTCCGCTCGGACGTGTTCGAGGTCGCGACCGACCGCGACTTCGACGCGGTGATCGACGGCTGCGCCGCCCCCCGCCGCGACACCGACCGCACGTGGATCAACGGCCGCATCCGCGACCTCTACGGCGCGCTCTACGATCGCGGCGCCTGCCACACGGTCGAGGTCTATCAGGACGGGCGGCTGGTGGGCGGGCTCTACGGCGTCTGCCTCGGCGCCGCGTTCTTCGGCGAGAGCATGTTCCACGAGGCCCGCGACGCCTCGAAGGTCGCCCTGGTCCACCTCGTCGCGAGGCTCCGCCGCGGCGGCTTTCGCCTCGCCGACACGCAGTTCCTCACCGATCATCTCGGCCAGTTCGGCGTCGAGGAGGTGCCCCGCCACGTCTACAAGCGCCGCCTCACCGAGGCCGCCGCCGAGCGGGCGGAGTGGGGCGACCCGGCGCGGGTGTTTTCCGGGAGCGAGGCCTTGGCCGATCTCGGCATCAAGCGCGACGCGGACTGATCGGCGTCATCGCCGACGCGCGTCGAGGGCGAGCAGCCGCTCGGCCAGCGCGACGACGGCCGGGACGTTCCCGCGCAAACCCGCGCCGAACGACCCGTCGAGCGCCAGCACCGCCATGCCGTGGACCAGCGCCCAGCACCGCAACGCCTCGTCCGCGGCGTGCTCCGCCGGCACCAGAGCCGCGACGCGGGCGGCCAGCACCACGAAGGCATCGCCCGAGGCCTTCGCCAGCGCCTCCGGGGGCGCGGCCGAGCAGCTTTTGAACATCAGCCGGAACAGCCCCGGATTGGCCGCCGCGAAGGTGACATAGGCCACGCCCTGGGCGACCAGGGCGGCTTGTCCCTTATCGGACTCGTCCATCTCCGCGGCATGGTGGACATCGGATCGAGCGCGGGTCCCCTCCCCCTTGTCGGGAGGGGTTCGGGGTGGGGGTGGCTCAGAAGGCACCACCTCCGGCTCCTCCCCACAAGGGGGTGGAGAGACGCTTCCGTCCGCTGCCGCCAGATCGGCCCGCAGCCGCTCGAACCCGACCGTGGCGACGGCGGCGAGCAGGGCGTCCTTGTCGGAAAAATGCCGGTAGGGCGCCATCGCCGAGACGCCGGCCCGGCGCGCCGCCTCCCGCAGGCCGAGCGAGGCCGGATCGCCCCCCTCCTCAAGGATCGCGAGCCCGGCCGCGACCAGCGCCTCGCGCAGCTCGCCGTGATGATAGCCGGCCTTCGCCGGCCGCGATGTTGACACTGTACGCGCCGCTTCTATGATGACGGTGTAAACATGGAGTTGGTGCCATGCCGGTGGATGCAGTGCAAGAGGCGGCTCAGGAGACGCGGCCCGACCGGGAATCGGTCGATCTCTCCGGCTATCCCGATCTCGTCGTGGTCTATCTCGGCTTCCGGGTCGGCACGTGGCGGGGCCTGATGGCGCTGCTGGGCATCACCCGCGGCCTCGGCGCCATTCAGCGGCAGATGCCCGAAGGGCTCCTGGTCCACGAGAACCTCGTGTTCGGCCTCAACCATGTTGGCATGCGCCAGTACTGGCGCGATCTGGAGAGCCTGGAGACCTTCACCCGCTCCGACCCGCACCGGACATGGTGGCGCAAATTCGCCCGCGACCGCTCCGGCACCGCCTTCTGGCACGAGGCCTACCGCCTCTCGGGCGGGATGGAGGCGATCTATGTCGGTCTGCCGAACCCCATCGGGCTGGCGCGCTTCGCCGGCTCGCGCAAGCCCGATGGGCCGTTCATGTCTTCGCGGCAAAGATTAGCGGGTTGAGGCAGGGCTCCACCCTGCACCCGCGAAAGGGCTCGCCCTTTCGAAACCCCAAGATTCCGGCAGCTACCGGAACAGCGCGTCGAAGAAGTTCTGCGGCTCACGCGGCTGTGGCGGGGCCGGGGCCGGGCCCTCGTTGTTCGGGAAGAACTTTCGCGAGGGCTTCTGCTTCGGCTGGACCGGCACGCCGCGCGGCCCCTCGACATCGACCTGACCGGCTTGGTTGACCTGCTGCGCGGTCTTGGTCGGGTCGCTGCCCTTCTTGCGGCCGGCCTTCTCCTGGCGCGAGGCGAGCGCGGGCACGTCCTCCTGGTCCTTCGCCTCGGCGATCACGTCGGTGCCGCCCTTACAATCGGTCAGCCACACGTCGTAGATCGGGTGCTCGATGGCGTGCAGCCCCGGGCTCGACGCGAACATCCAGCCGGTGAAGATGCGCCGGTACTTGCTGTCCAGCGTCACCTCGTCGACTTCGAGGAAGGCGGTGGTCTTGGGCGTCTCGGTGGGGGGGCGCGAGTAGCAGACCCGCGGCGTCATCTGCAGCGCGCCGAACTGCACCGTCTCGTCGATGGCGACCTCGAAGGTCACGATCCGCCCGGTGATCTTGTCGAGCCCGGAGAACACCGCGGTCGGGTTCTTGATCTTGTCGGCCGAGGCCGGCAGCGCGGCGAGGCCGAGAGCGCACACGGCGAGCGCGGTCCGGCGCAACGATCTGGCGGTGATGCGGCTCAAGGCGCCCTCTTGAGTCTTGTCATGGAGCGAGGATAGGTCCGGCCGTTCTCAACACCCCAAGGGTGGTGGAAAAAGGGCGGCCAGCCCGATCGCTGGCGCCCGAGCGCCAGGAATGCCCGTCTCTACCGCGCTCAACCTGTCGCCGCGAACCAGGCGGCGGGCGCCGCAACGGCGAAGGCTCACGCGCCCGCCGTCCGAGAAAAGGGCACCGCGATGCCGACCAGACTCATCGGGGAGCGGCACAGGGATGCGTCGTCGCCTCCAAAGGCAATAAATCTTTCCCGCATCATCCGGCCAAAACACATCAAATATTTCAATATTTTTAAATATCATCGGATACACAATATTATATGAGGCCAAAAAAATCTTTCAATTTTTTATAAAGCCTAAATCGAAATAGGCTCATATAATGAAACATTATATTTGAATTGCTCTGTAAAATTGTTGACCGTCATGATATGAGCCATTATAAACGAAAATTATTTTGCCAGTCTATTGGACGAATCATGAACGATAGCATTGAAAATTCCACTGGGGCCGTGCCCCGATCCGGGAAGCCCGATTTCGAGATCGGCCTAGCGCTCGCAGGAGCCATTTCGGCCGGCGCCTATACGGCGGGCGTCATCGACTTTCTCGCACAAGCCTTGAACGAGTGGGAGAAGGGGCGATCGAAAGACGCTCCGTCCCATCGTGTGAAGATGCGAACGATCGCGGGCGCGTCGGCCGGCGCGATCACGGGGGCACTCGGCATCGTCGCGCTCAAGCGAGGACTCTCGCCCGAGGCGTTGTCGGAGGCCGAGATCGGAGAGGCGGACTATACGTCCAAGGCTCCGCCGCAGAGGATCCGCTGCGTGCTTCCAAGCTTGCACAAGGCGTGGGTCGAGCAGCCGCGCATGGTCGCCGAAGCCGGGAGCAAGGCCAAGGATCTCCTCGGCAGCGACGATTTGGCCGAGATGCGTCGCGTGCTCTCTCTCCTGAATGCCAAGCTAGTCGACGACATCGAGAACGATGCCCTCGCCTGCCCACCCTTCGCGTCTGTCCCGGAGGACCAACCGGATCACCTCAAGATCTGCCCGGGACCGTTCCCGTTCCTCGCGGCGACGATGCACATCTTCATGACCGTGACCAATTTGCGCGGCATTCCGTTCAATCTCTTCTTCGGCCAAGCACGATACGGGATGCTTACTCACGGCGACCGCCTGCACTACCAAATCGAGAATATCGGCGCCCCTCTTACTCAGAACACGCGTTGGGACACAAAGCAATTCCTGCAGCTCGACCAAAAGATAACGCTCGATGCGAACACGCTTCCGTCGCGCCTCGGCGCGGAGGTGCCGCCGGACTGGAAGTCGTACGGCAACAGCGCCCTCGCCTCGGCCGCGTTTCCCGGCGGACTGGCCCCACGACTGATCGACACACCGTTCTCGCAATATATTGCGCGACAATATCCGATGCCGGTGCAATACGGCACGATCAAAGCAAACTTTCCTTCGGCTTGCGATCTCAAGAAGAGCTTCCGGTTCCTCTCCATCGATGGCGGAGTCGTCAACAACAGCCCGTTCGATTTCGTCGAGGCGGCCCTGTGGGATTTCGACGAACCGCGTGAGGCCAGCCGGTCCGCGGATCGGGCGGTCCTCATGGTGGCGCCGTTTCCCGAGCCGCCCACGTTTCTCGATCAGGGGCAGCCGGAGGCCGAACTCGGAGCGGTCGTCAAGGCGCTGCTGCCGACCTTGCTCAACCAAGCCCGGTTCCGATCCTCGGAACTCGGGCGCGCACTGGACAGCCAGGACCGCAGCCGGTTCCTGATCTCGCCGGTCCGTTCGCTGAAGGAAGGCGAGACGGAGACCTATCCGATCGCCTGCGGCCTGCTGGGTGGGTTCGGCGGCTTTCTCCACGAGCCGTTCCGCGCGCACGACTATCAACTTGGGCGCAGGAACTGTCAGCATTTCCTGGCCACCGTCTTCAGCCTCCCGCCGCAGAGCCCGAGCATCAAGGGCGAGGGGCAGGTCAACACCAAACACCGGGGCGATTGCTACGACTCGCCCGGGGAAGTGCTGATCATCCCGCTCCTTGGCGAGGCCGCTCGCGAGGTCGGCCTGCCTCCCTGGCCGCAGATCACGGGCAAGGATCTCCAGACCCTGTTACGGCGCATCCAGAAGCGGCTTCGCACGATACAAGGGCCGCTGATCGAAGCCCAGATCGGTAAATCGGTCGTCCAGCTCGTAGCGAACATCCTGCTCAATGCCAGCAGCGGCCGAATCCTTCGGTTCATTGAGACGAAGATTCTCGCCGACCTCGTTCGGCGCAACCAGATCGTCGGCTGGGAGCTACCAGCCGAGTTGCTCGCCGCGGACACCTCTGGCCGGGTGGCGATCAAGGCGGACGATGCCCGCGCCGTCCTGGCCCAGCTGATCCTCAGCGGAAAGGACGGCGCGACGGCGCAGGAGATCGCGCCTGCGATCCATATCGACGAACCAATCGTCCGGTTGACGCTCGCCCGCTTGACGAATCTTCCGGTGGACCGGACGCAGGCTGTCCTACGGAACGGCGAGCGCTACAGCCTCCAGATGTTCATCCCCACCGGTCTCCGCGCGCTACCGCTGGTGGGGAAGTACCTCGAGCATTATCGCCCGCAGCCCTTCCGCTACACCTGAGGCCTGCTCACTCCCCGGGCGTCCACGGCACGTAGTCGCCGGTCGCGGCGGGGCGCGCGCCCCAGGAGAGCTGCGAGCCCTTCGGCCGGTAGGCGGCGGCCGTGCCGGTCAGGTTCTCCTCGTGGGGCTTCTGCCACTCGCGCGGGCGGTAATCCTCCTCGCTCGGGGGAGTGTCGCCGTTGTGGCAGAGCCATGCGCGCCAGCCGGGGGGCACGCGGGAGGCGTCGGCATAGCCGTTATAGACCACCCAGCGCCGCTCCGGGCCGACCGAGCGGTCGATCAGCGGACCCAGCGCCTTGTAGTACTTATTGCCGAGTTCGTCCGTGCCGACGAACTGCCCGCTGCGCGCGGTGATGAGCGCGAGCGACACCGTCTGCCCGTTCCACCACGTGAAGATGCGCAGCAACGTGTCCTTGAGGGCCATGGTTCCTCCCGGCGCGCAGGCCGGCTCGTTCACGATGCGCGCGTTATGCGGCAGCCCGCACGCGCCGTCCAGCGAGACCGCGCCTCTGTCGCATTTTCGGCACGCCGCCCGGAGTTCCGAACGCCCGTTTACCATGCCATCGGCCGAGCCGGCGCGGTTGCCTGTGAATCCAAAATTTTTCGCAGGCGAATCCGAGAGGCCGAAACGGCACTTAGCGGAACGGCCGCGATATCCACAGGATTATGCCGCCAACCACTACATCTAGCGCGGAACACGGGTAGCCGGCACTAGTTATTGACGTCAGAGGCAGCCGGGCCTTAAGGTTCGGGCATCGCTTCGGACGGGTCGGCGCCGGGTCCAAAACCCGGTTCGCGCACCGGTCGAACGGTTTCGTGCGAGGGTCACGCGGCCGGAGCGGACATTCTGCTTTCCATCCTGACACGGTGCGGCACCTCCCGCACCGGGCGCTTCCACGCGTCTCACGGGGAAATGTTCATGCGTTTCGAGCGGCGCTACACCACGGCCGGCCAGTCCCCCTACGCTTCCATCGCGTTCCGCGAGGCGGTAAGCGAAATCCGCAACCCCGACGGCTCGGTGGTCTTCCGGCTCGCCGGCATCTCCGTGCCGGAGAGCTGGAGCCAGGTCGCCGCCGACGTGCTGGCGCAGAAGTATTTTCGCAAGGCCGGCGTCCCGGCCCGCCTGAAAAGGATCGAGGAGAACAGCGTTCCCTCGTTCCTGTGGCGCTCGGTGCCCGACGAAGCCGCGCTCGCCGCGCTGCCCGAGGACGAGCGTTACGTCTCCGAGATTTCGTCCACCCAGGTGTTCGACCGGCTCGCCGGCTGCTGGACCTATTGGGGCTGGAAGGGCGGCTATTTCTCCTCGGAAGAGGACGCCTCGGCGTTCCAGGACGAGCTGCGCTTCATGCTGGCGCGCCAGATGGTGGCGCCGAACTCGCCGCAATGGTTCAACACCGGCCTGCACTGGGCCTACGGCATCGATGGCCCGAGCCAGGGCCACTATTACTGCGACTACCGGACCGGCGAACTGGTGAAGTCCGCCTCGTCCTACGAGCACCCGCAGCCGCATGCCTGCTTCATCCAGGGCGTGCAGGACGACCTCGTCAACGAGGGCGGCATCATGGACCTGTGGGTCCGCGAGGCGCGGCTGTTCAAGTACGGCTCCGGCACCGGCTCGAACTTCTCGATGCTGCGCGCCGAGAACGAGAAGCTGGGCGGCGGCGGCAAGTCGTCGGGCCTGATGTCCTTCCTCAAGATCGGCGACCGGGCGGCGGGCGCGATCAAGTCCGGCGGCACCACGCGGCGCGCCGCCAAGATGGTGATCGTCGATATCGACCACCCGGACATCGAGGCCTTCATCGACTGGAAGGTGAAGGAGGAGCAGAAGGTCGCCGCCCTGGTGACCGGCTCCAAGGTCGTATCAAAACACCTCACCGCGGTGATGAAGGCCTGCACCCAGTGCGAGGCGGAGGGCGACGCCTGCTTCGATCCCGAGCGCAACCCGGCGCTCAAGCGCGAGATCAAGGCCGCCCGCAAGGCGATGGTGCCGGACGCCTACACCAAGCGCGTGGTGCAGTTCGCCAAGCAGGGCTTCACCAAGATCGAGTTCCCGGTCTACGATACCGACTGGGATTCGGAGGCCTACCTCACGGTGGCCGGCCAGAACTCCAACAACTCGGTCTCCTTGACCGACGAGTTCCTGCGCGCCGTCGCGGCCGACGAGGATTGGGCGCTGACCGCCCGCACCACCGGCAAGGTCACCAAGACCGTCAAGGCGCGCGAATTGTGGGAGAAGATCGGCGAGGCCGCCTGGGCCTCGGCCGATCCGGGCCTGCACTTCAACACGACGATGAACGACTGGCACACCTGCCCGACCGGCGGGCGGATCCGGGCCTCGAACCCGTGCTCCGAGTACATGTTCCTCGACGACACCGCCTGCAACCTGGCCTCGGCCAACCTGCTGACGATGTACGACCGCCAATCGAAGCACTTCGACGTCGAGGCGTTCGAGCACCTCAACCGCCTCTGGACGGTGGTGCTCGAAATCTCGGTGATGATGGCGCAGTTCCCCTCGAAGGAGATCGCCGAGCTTTCCTACAAGTACCGGACGCTCGGCCTCGGCTACGCCAACATCGGCGGCCTGCTGATGACCATGGGCCTGCCCTACGATTCCGAGAAGGGCCGTGCGCTCGCCGGCGCGCTCACCGCGATCATGACGGGCGTGGCCTACGCCACCTCGGCCGAGATGGCGGCCGAACTTGGCACCTTCTCGGAATACCCGCAGAACGCTGCTCACATGCTGCGGGTGATCCGCAACCACCGCCGCGCGGCCCACGGCGAGGTCCACGGCTACGAGGGCCTCAACGTCGCCCCCGTGCCACTCGACCTCGCCAACATCCCGCAGGCCGATCTCGGCGCCCACGCCAAGGCGGCCTGGGACCGGGCGCTGAGCCTCGGCGAGCAGCACGGCTACCGCAATGCGCAGGCCACCGTGATCGCGCCGACCGGCACGATCGGCCTCGTGATGGATTGCGACACCACCGGCATCGAGCCCGACTTCGCCCTGGTGAAGTTCAAGAAGCTCGCGGGCGGCGGCTACTTCAAGATCATCAACCAAGCCGCGCCCGACGCCCTGCGGGCGCTGGGCTATCGCGAGGCCGAGATCGCCGAGATCGAGGCCTACGCGGTGGGCCACGGCTCGATGGGTCAGGCGCCGGCGATCAACCCCGGTTCGCTTCGCGCCAAGGGCTTCACCGACGACAAGATCGCGGCGGTGGAAGCCGGCCTGAAGTCGGCCTTCGACATCAAGTTCGTGTTCAACCGCTGGAATCTGGGCGACGACTTCCTCACCCAGACCCTCAAGGTCCCGGCGGAGAAGCTCGCCGACCCGACCTTCGAACTGCTGCCGTTCCTCGGTTTCAGCAAGAAGGACATCGAGGCCGCCAACACCCATGTCTGCGGGGCGATGACGCTGGAGGGCGCGCCTCACCTCAAGCTCGAGCACTACGCGGTGTTCGATTGCGCCAACCCCTGTGGACGTACCGGCAAGCGCTACCTCTCGGTCGAGAGCCACATCCGCATGATGGCGGCGGCGCAGCCCTTCATCTCGGGGGCGATCTCCAAGACCATCAACATGCCCAACGACGCCACGGTGGACGACTGCAAGTCGGCCTACCTGATGTCCTGGCGCTTGGCGCTGAAGGCCAACGCGCTCTACCGCGACGGCTCGAAGCTGTCGCAGCCGCTCAACTCGGCGCTGATCGCCGACGACGAGGACGAGGCGGAGGAGACGCTCGAGGCGATCATCCAGGCGCCGGCCGCCGCCAAGGCGGCCATCGCGGCGGAAAAGATCGTCGAGCGCGTCATCGAGCGGATCGAGCGCATCCGCTCGCGTGAAAAAATGCCGGACCGGCGGAAGGGCTACACCCAGAAGGCGGTCGTCGGCGGGCACAAGGTCTATCTGCGCACCGGCGAGTACGAGGACGGGCGGCTCGGCGAGATCTTCATCGACATGCACAAGGAGGGCGCGACCTTCCGGAGCCTGATGAACAACTTCGCCATCGCGATCTCGCTGGGCCTCCAATACGGCGTGCCGCTGGAGGAATACGTCGAGGCCTTCACCTTTACCCGCTTCGAGCCGGCGGGCTTCGTGCAGGGCAACGACGCGATCAAGAACGCGACCTCGCTGCTCGACTACGTGTTCCGCGAACTGGCCGTGTCCTATCTCGGCCGCACCGACCTCGCCCACGTCAACCCGGCCGAGATCGGCGGCACGGTGCTCGGCGGCGGCGAGGGCGACACGACCCGCGAGACGACCAAGCCGGCGCCGGTCGCCTCCTCGGTGGTCTCCCGCGGTCTGCTGCGCGGCTCGGCCGACCGGCTCACCCTGATCCAGGGCGGTCCGTCCGGTTCGACCATCGGGGTCGGCGCGGCCTCGGCCGGCCAGACGACGCCGGCCGGCGGCGCGGTCCACGCGGTGCGCGGCGCGACCGCTCTCAAGGCGGAGCCGCAGGCACTGGGCCACATAGAGACCCTGCCCTTCGCCAAGCCGGAAGCGAAGGCCGAGCGCACCGTCGCGGATCGCCGCGCCGAGGCGAAGATGAAGGGCTATGTCGGCGAGGCCTGCCCGGAATGCGCGAACTTCACGCTGGTCCGCAACGGCACCTGCCTGAAATGCGACACCTGCGGCGGCACGACGGGCTGCTCGTAAACAGAAGCGCCTAACTGCAACGCAGAGGGGAGTTTTGTCCGGCGACAGATAGTTTTAGTCCTCGGACGCTAAGTTGGGGCTCGAACGAACCATAGTAGTAGCAAAGCGTGATGAAGCGTAGCCCATAAAATCGTCGTTTAGCCTGTAACCCAGCGTGATGCAGCCCATAAGCTCGTTGCGCTGGGTAAGCGAGAATAACCTGCGATTTCAACGCGATGGCTTCTTCAGGGCGAACGCTTTCCTGCCGTTTAGCCCATATACCTGTCGTACCGGTATAATTTTGCCCGTATAGGCGTCGCATGTGTAGCCATTACGAATACGTCAGATTGGCTATTCTTCCCTCATCTTAGCTACGATCACGGACCAATCTGACGATCTGCCTACGCAGAGCAGGCTAAGGCAGTACACCTACGCAGACCGGGCAGACCGCGCCCGGCCTGTATAAGACTTAACTGATGACGCGTAACGGCAGGCGACTCTTCCGGGTCGCCTGCCAAAAGGATTCGTCCAGCGAAAAGGATGAGACAGCCCGACGCGGCCGCGAAAGGCAAAACCGTGTTGCAACGACCGCGAGACACAACCGCGGTTCGAATGGGCGGGGATACAAATCCCGTCGGACCACCCTGTACTGGCCGGCGTTTCGGGCCGCTCGCTTTGGATCATGAAACCGAAGCTCTGCCGCTGCGGTGCGAGAATTTTTCTGCCCGCACTACCGGATCACAGCCGGCCCTCGCGCTCTGGGGGGCAGGCTCTCGCAGGATGAGGGCTCGTATGAACGCCAGCATTGGTGCCTCGCAGGAGCGACTGCGTGAGAAGTGGAAAGCCATCGTCGACGAGAATGGCTTGTCGGGACAGGATCCTCGGCAGATCGTGGCCGCGTGCCGCCAACTCTCTCCTGGTGGTAACGCACGTCTGTGCGGAGTCCTGGTCCAGCATCTCGCCGCGCGAGCTGATCGGATCGTGCACGCTATGTACGGGTATCGCCAACGGAACGACAGTGATGACCCTGTGGCCGAGGTCGTCGAGGATCTAATCGATGACATTCTCGATCTGCAATCCGCGGACGGTGCCGGGTTCGAAAAGTCCTTTAAGGGCAAACTGCGGCACCGTCTTATCGACAAGATTCGCAGGCGTAACGTTCGGCAGAACATCGAACAGCCTGCTCCATGCGATGCCAGCAATCAGCCGATCGAACCACCGGATGAATCGTCCCTGGGCCCGGAGGATCATGCCGTGATCGCAACCGTGCTCGGACAGCTTCCGGAGAAACACCGATTGGCCTACCAGCTCCATGAGGCTGGCTTCCCATACAGTTCGAAGACAGGAGCCAGCATCTCGTCGATGTTGAAGATCACGCCGAAGACGGCAGAGGATTGGGTCGATCGTGCTACGCAGCAGATCATGCAATTGCTGGGACAGCAGCCATGAGCGATGCGATCGAGCGACTGGAAGACGTGCTCATCCGCTTCCATGAAGCGGTTAATGCGATCACGCCCGGGATAATCGACGCCTGGATCTCAGATTACCCTCAGTATGCCGATGCCATTCGCGCTGAAGCGCTTGAAATCCTCAAGCTCCCCTATCATGGCGGAGCAACAGCAGCGGAGTATCAACCGCGAGACTATACCGCCAAGGTGCAGGCTGCTGTACGCCGTACGACCGAGCAGGATAGCAAGGCTGAGGTTCCGGATCTCCGGACGATGCTCGAACGACAAGACCTCGACGTTAGAACCTTCGCGGCCAAGCTTGGTATCGCGCGGTCGATCGTGTCGGATATCGGCACAGGCCAAATCGTCCCGTCAACGATCCCAGGGTGGTTCAAGCGCGCGGGAGCCGAATGTCTCGGATGCGCAATCGAATGGTTCGAGGCCATCCTAGAGAACTCGCGACCACGCGCACTGACGGCGGCATTCAAAGCGTCCGAACCGCCGACGACGGGTCGGGCCCGAACATGGGACGAAGCGATTCGCGCGTCCAGCATGTCCGAGGATCGCAAGGCATTCTGGCTAACCGGTAGGGGGTAGGCGTGGACGCTTGGCGCGGCATCCGGGTCATTGCGCGACGCGTACACGCTGAAGCTGCCGCACGGGCCGTCGACGGAACAGGAGCAGCTCTCGTCGCAGCGGCTCTGCAGATCGCCGACCTTGAAGTTGACACGCTCGAACCCGGAACTGTGTACGGCCCAGAAGTCATTGGGGCGCTGGAGCGAGGTGACGGCTTCATTCGTCTTGCAGGGCATCTTGACGCCGGTCAAAGGACGATCGTCACCGCGCACGAGATTGGGCATTTCTATCTACATGACGAGCGCCAATCGCTCGTGCGCTCGACCGAGCCCGGTTTCGGCGGTCAGGCTTTTGAAATCGGCGCGGAACGGGTCGTCGCCTACTCGCCGCGCGAGCGGCGCGAAACACAGGCCGACGTGTTCGCACAGGAGTTCCTGCTGCCGGCCGACCTGCTGCGCCAGCGTTTGGTGCGTGATCGCCAGACGCCCTCGCAGATCGCGGGGGAGGTCGGGCTTCCACTGCCGTTCGTGACGATGCAGGCGATCCGCGCAATGCTTCTGCCGCCGCTGCCTGAGCTGGACGCGATCGAGGAGCCGCCGCCGGCGATCCCGCTCGACCCGGACCAGCGGACCGCCGCGGAATGGGACGAGCGGCCGCTCATCCTCGACGCCGGGCCGGGCACCGGCAAGACGCGCACGCTCGTGGGGCGGATCGAGTACCTCCTCGGCATCGGCGTTCAGCCGTGGGAGATCCTCGCGCTCACCTTCTCGAACAAGGCGGCTGCGGAGATGCGCGAGCGGGTCGAGCGCCTCGACGCGGCCGCGGCCGCGCAGATGTGGATCGGCACCTTCCACGCGTTCGGCTTGGAGATCCTGCGCCTGTATGCGGCGCAGGCGGGGCTGCGCACCGACTTCGACGTCCTCGACGAGGCGCACGGGCTTGGCCTGCTCGAAGATATACTGCCGGACCTCAAGCTCCGGCATTTTCAGAATCTGTGGGACCCGACGCTCGAGCTGCGCCCGATCCTCCGGGCGATCTCGCGCGCGAAGGACGAGATGGTCGGCCCGGCCGCGTACCTCGCGGCGGCCGAGGCGGCGCTGGCCGCGGCCGAGACACAGGAGGCCGTCGAGGCGGCTGAGAAGGCGGTCGAGGTCGGCGGCGTCTACACGGCGTACCAAGAGGGGCTCGATGCCAGGGGCGCGGTCGACTTCGGCGACCTCGTCGGCAAGGCGGCCAGGGTCCTCGCCGACCATGCAGGGGCGAGGGCGACCGTGCGGGACCGCCACCGGTGGATCCTCGTGGACGAGTACCAGGACGTGAACGCGGCCGGCACCGCGCTGCTGGACCAGATCGCGGTCGACGGGCGGCGCGTCTGGGCCGTGGCCGACCCGCGGCAATCGATCTACCGGTTCCGCGGCGCGGCCCCGGCCAACGCGGCTGGCTTCGCGTCCCGCTACCTGGACGGGCAGAGCCGTTCGCTCACCACGAACTACCGCTCGGGCGAGGCGGTGGTGAAGCTGTTCGAACACTACGGGCGGGACATCGCCGCGGCCCCCAAGCCACCGGTCGAATGGCATCCCCACCGGGGGGCGGCGGGGTACGTCGACCATCTGCAGGCCGAGGATCTGCGCTCGGAAGCCTACGCGGTGCGCGACCAGATCGAACGGTTCAAGGCCGAGGAAATCCCCTACGACCGGCAGGCCATCCTCGCGCGGACCCACCTGTGCCTCGCCCGGTTCGGCCGGCTGCTCCAAGAGTTCGACGTCCCGATCCTCTACCTCGGCGACCTGTTCGAGCGGCCGGAGATCCGGGACCTGCTCTCCGTCGTGTCGCTCGGGGCCGACGCGGACGCGGCCGGGCTGATCCGCGTGGCGCAGCTGCCGGAGTATGGCGCGACGCGCGCGGACGCGCTCGTAGCGATCCGGGAGGCGGACGCCGCGCGCGAGGATATCCTCGCGGTGTGCGCGCGGGCCGAGGCGATCGAGGGGTTCACGGATGCGGGGCGCGTGGGCCTAATTCGGCTGGCCGGTCAGCTCACCGGGGTCAACCGGGGTACGACGGCCTGGCGTATGCTTGTGGGCTACCTGTTCGAGGGTAGCGGCTATCTCCGGCGCTTCGTCGAAGACCCGAGCGTCCGGTCACAGCAGTGCCTCGTCGCGATCTACCAGCTGCTCAAGTTCGCCCGCGAGCACGCCGACGCCACCGGCGGGCGGGGCGGGCGGCGCGCGTTCTTGGAGCGGATCCGCCGCATCGAGCGCCTCGACGACGATCGCGCGTTCCGCGTCGTGCCGCCGGAGGCCGACGGAATCCCCGCGGTGCGCATGATGACTGTGCACGCGGCCAAGGGCTTGGAGTTTGCGGCCGTGCACCTGCCTCAAGTGGCCACGCGCTACGTGCCGGGCAAACGCCAGAGTGTGCGCTGCCCCGCCCCGCCCGGAATGGAGCATCTCGCGATTGGTCCGACTGACCACGACGCCGAAGAGGAGTGCCTCTTCTTCGTCGCCCTGTCGCGGGCGCGGGACGTCCTCTCGATTACCAGCGCCAAGCGCTATACGGCGAAGGCGACCTGCAACCCGTCGAAGTACCTCAAGGGCCTCGGGGCGCGGCTGCCGAAGCCCCGGCCCGCGCCGACGGTCGCCCCGGGGACGCGGCCGGTCGAGGTTGTGGCCGTCGTACCCGTGGACGCCCACGACGGGCGCGACCTGCTGATCTGGACGAAGTGCCCGGCGCGCTACCGCTACGAGGTGCTGGATGACCTCGGCGACCGGAGCGCGGCCGGGGCCTACCTCGCGTTCCACCGGTGCGTGCGGGCGACCATCGACTGGATCTCCACCCAGCAAGCCGGAGGCGAGGCCGTGGATCCGGCCGCGGCTCGCCAGCGCCTCACCGAGGTCTGGGCCGAGCACGGGCCCGTCGACCACGGGTTCGAGCCGGTCTACCGCGCCGCCGCCGAGACCATGGTCGAGAATGCCGTCGCGCTGCTCGACGACGGCGGTCGGGCCGTAGACCGACGGTGGCACGCCGCCACCGCAGGCGGCACGATCGGCGTGCGCGCGGACCGCGTCGTGGAACGCCCAGACGGGAGCATCGTAGCGCAGGTCTACCGGACGGGACGCAAGTCGAAGAGCGAGGCACAGAAAGCGATCTGGGAGCTCCTGGGCGAGGCACTCCGTCAGGCTCACCCCGACCGCACGGTCAGGCTGCAGGCGGTCTACCCGGCCACCCCCGAGGCGGTGGACATCGACCCGGACCAGGGCGGCGCGGGCCTCGCCGCGTACGCCGATGCCATCGCCGGGATTGAGGCCGGTCGCTTCCCGCCGACCCCATCGGGGGACTGTCCCACCTGCCGGTTCTACTTCGTCTGCACCGCCGAAGATTCTTTTTAGCTCGACTACCGAATCGCCGTCCCCGGCCGCGCTGGAGGGATCAGAAGGGCGGCCGCGGGGCCGCCCACGGGCGGCGAGAGTGCGATGCACGGACACGGAGAGGACCGCGTGGCGGTCCAGATCGGCGACGAGAACCTGAACTTCACCGAGGTCCACCTCACGGACCCGGTACCCACGGGGCGGCAGATCATCAGGGCGGCAGGCAAGCACCCCGTCGACGACTACGCCGCCCTCGCCCTGTTGCCGGACAACGCGCTGGAGCCGCTGCGGCTCGACGAGACCTTCGACCTGCGCCACCACGGTGTCGAGCGGTTCCTGGTTTGCCGCAGCGACACCCTCTACCGCTTCTTCATCGACGGGCAGGACCAGGAATGGCCGGTCCGCCGGATCACGGGCGTCGTCCTGAAGAAGCTCGCCAGCGTCGATCCCGCCGCCTTCGATGTGTACCTCGTCCTGCCCGGGGCCGACGACGTCCGCGTGGCCGATCACGAGATGTTCGACCTCGCGCGGGAGGGGGTTGAGCACTTTCAAACGGTCAAGCGGCGGCCCCCCGCCGCCCGCGACATCACTCTCAAGGTGGTCGTCAACGGTACCGAGATCGCGCTCAAGGTCCGCCCGGACACCCCGCTCGCGCAGGTCCGCACCGAGGCGCTGCGGAAGTCCGAGAACGTCGGGCGGCCCGAGGACGAGTGGCAGCTGAAGGATGAGCAGGGCACCCCGTACGACCTGACGCAGACCGTCGCTGGCGTCGGGCTGCACGATGGCGACCTCGTGTGGTTGAGCCTCAAGGCGGGGGTCGCCGGGTGAGCGGCCCGCAGACCGTCGACCCTGCGGTCTCCCGCGCGAAGTTCGCGCGGGAGGTCACCGCCTATCGGGCCCTGGAGGGGACCTACCGCAAGCGCGGCCAGATCCTCCTCGACGCCGAGTTCCCCGAGGTGTGCGTGATGTTCGCGGCCCCCAAGCTGCGCCCGTCGCCCATCGTCGCCTGCGTGGTCGTCGATTTCACCGATTACGACGTCCGGCCGCTTTCGGTGCGCTTCGTCGACCCTTTCACCCGCGCGCCGATCAAGGCGAGCGAGCTCAACATCAACATGCTGCGCCGGCCACCGATGCCGCCGGGGATGCCAAAGGAGATGTACCTCCAGCTCATCCAGATGGGGCAGATGCCGGCGACGGACTTAATGCAGTTCAACTCGCCCGACGACCCGCCATTCCTGTGCCTGCCCCGCGTCCGGGAATACCACGACAACCCCGCGCACACAGGTGACGCATGGCTTCTGCACCGCCGCTCTGGCGAAGGCTCCTTGGCCTTCATCCTCGACACGATCTGGAGCCACGGGGTCAACCCGATCGAGCACTACCAGCTGGTCGCGCAGATGCCGGCGATCGGCATGGGGTTGAACCTCGAACGCGTCCCGGAGTGAGCGGGCTCGCGGCGGTGCGGTCGGTCTCGCTCCCCCGGGCGTGCGCGGACGCAGCCCAGGAGCATATGCGCTCGGTCGGCCGCGCCGGCCATGAAGGGCTGGCGCTCTGGGTCGGCCGTCAGGACGGTGAGCGGTTCGCGGTCGAGCAGACCTGGGTCCCCGCCCAGCGCCACGTCCGCACCGACGACGGCGTCTGCGTCTGCATCGGACCGGACGAACTCCACCGCATCAACGTCCGGCTCCACCGCGAGAAGCTCACGCTCTTTGGGCAGGTCCACAGCCACCCCGGCCGGGCCTATCATTCGGACACCGACGACGCCTTCGCGATCGCCACGGCGGTCGGCAGCCTGTCGCTCGTCGTGCCCGACTACGCGGCCCGCCCGTTCGCGCTCGCCGACACCGCCGCCTACCGGCTCGACGCCCGCGCCCATTGGGTGCGGGTCCCCGCCGGCACACTGTCGCGACTCATCACGATCATAGGTTGACGATGGCCCTCGCGAACTTCTTCGACCGCGCCGCAACCGCCGCGTCGCAGATCCTGGCCGACTTCGGTACGGCCGCCTTCTCGGGGCGGCTGCAGGCGCAGGTCGTCGGACTCGCCTTCGACGGGGAGGCCGCGCATTCGGCGGAAGGCGCGGCCCTGCTCGACCTCACGGTCCGCTTGCTCGCCCGCCTGTACCCGACCCTCGCGATCCACGCCCTCGACGGCCCAGCCGCCGAACGTGCCGTCGAGCTGTGCGGCTTGGCCCGAGCGATCAACCCAGCCATCGATCTGGGGGGCGACGTCAGGCGGGCGAGCGTCGCCGTCTGCGTCGGCCGCACCGGGGTGGAAATCCCGGGGCGGACGCTCTTTGCTGGATCTCACGGCTGGATCGCGCGATTCTCCCCCGCGGGGCCGGTCGGGTGCGGGCCGAGCGCCAACCCGTTCGGTGCGGGGGGCGCGGCCTGCATCGCGGCCGCGAACGTGTTTCGGGCCGTGGTCGCCGACCAGATCCCGGGCGGGGGCCTTGACGGAGAGGTCGCCCTCGACCTGCGCAGCTATCGCCCGGCCGCACAGGGGGCCGCGGGCGGCGAGGTTGGCCCCGTCGACTTGGGCGAGGTGCATCTCGTCGGCCTTGGGGCCATCGGGAACGGTGCAGTTTGGGGGCTCGCCCGCCTGCCCGCCCTGGCCGGAACGCTGCACCTAGTCGACCACGAGGCCGTCGACCTGTCGAATTTGCAGCGCTACGCGATGGCGGCGCAGGTCGACGTCGATCGTGCGAAGGTCGAGGTTGCTGCCACCCTGCTGGCCGGGACCGGGCTGCGCGTTGCACGCCACCGCGCGACGTGGGCCGAGTATCTCGCCGCGCGGGACGACTGGCGGCTGGATCGGGTTGCCGTCGCCCTGGACACGGCGCGCGACCGCGTCGCGGTCCAGGGTGCCCTCCCCCGATGGATCGTCAACGCCTGGACCCAGGAGGGCGACCTCGGTGTCTCACGGCACGGGTTCGCGGACGGCAAGCCCTGCCTCGCCTGCCTCTATCTCCCCGCCGGCGCGGTGAAGGACGAGGACGATCGCATCGCTGAGGAACTGGGTATGCCCGAGGCGCAGCCGGAGGTGCGGCGGATGCTGCAGACTTCGGAACCGGTCCCCGCCGCGTTCGTCGAGCGGATCGCCGCCGCGCTGGGCGTTCCAGCCGAGCCCCTGCGACCCTTCGCGGGGCAGCCCCTGCGGAGCTTTTATCAGCACGCCGTGTGCGGGGGCATCGTCTTCCAGCTGACCGATGGCGGACAGCCGGTCGGAGCCACCGTCCCGATGGCGTTTCAGTCGGCGCTCGCCGGCGTTATGCTTGCCGCCGACCTCGTGAGGCACGCCCGGGGGGAACCGGACGCGCCGACGTCCGTCACACGCATCAACTTGCTGCGACCGCTCGGCACCCACCTCGCCGATCCCCACGCGCGCGACACGACGGGCCGCTGCATCTGCGGGGATGCTGACTTCGTCGCTGCTTATAAGGCCAAGTACTCATCTGCCCACCGTTCGGCGGGGTGAGTCTACCGGTGGAGGTCGTGCGGGCGTTGCCGGACGAAACGAGCCGGGCTCAAAGCTGCCGCGGAGACGCGATCACGTGTACGGGCTGAACATGGACCGCTGCACGGCGGGTAGGATCACATCGCCCCAGTCGCAGTCCAGGCTCCGCAGCCTCTCCTTACCGTCGGAGGTGTAGATTTGCACCTCTTTCGCCGCGCGCAACCCGATGAGGGCGTCGGAGACGCGCGCGACCGTTGCGGGCGTCGTGTCGCAGATCTCGGTGAACAGGGTACCAACCGTGACGCCGCCGTCCGCAACCCGGTGCTTGTCGAAGATGCGGTGCGGCAACTCCGCCATGAGGGCGGACTTCGAGCGCGCACTCGCGTCGTCGAACAGAAAGTCTGGCGGGAGCTGACCGATAGGTCGCCCGGGGTCGTGGCACAGCATCTGCGTGCTGGCGCGGCCGTGATGGATGAAGTGGTTTGTCAGTTGCCAGTCTTGACCGACGCGTCCCACCCCGCCCGCGATCTCGGAGAGACGCGGTGATCCCAACCGAAGTATGCCGGCTGTATGCGCGGAGCGGGAATAGGCGGCATACACATGGACAGTAGAGCCGTCAAAGCTGTAGATCTTACGTATCCTCTTGGATATCGCTTCGCTTAAACGCTTCAGCTCCGCGCTTGTTGAGTACGTTGTGCGACCCGAGAAATCTAATCAATAGCATCTCGATCTTGCTGCACATATTGATATCGTTTATCTCAATGTACCGGGCTTTGGTAACGATTGGGTCTCGAAACCAAAATCTGTCCTTGTGCTGCTCAAGACGCTTCCTGATGGTCTGTTTAACCGCCTTGCCAACATATACTGGGCGATCGAAGGTATCGTATAAGACATATATCCCCTTCGTCTCTGGGGCGTCGCCCGTATCATGAGGATTAAACTCCTCGAGGTTGCCCATCCCGACGATGTTGGTCTCTGATTCAATCGTCTCGACGATCTCCTTCTCTGGTTTTGCTTTGAGCGCCTTCTCGATGCTGTCTCGGGTCGCTTGCCTGGGATTCTGCGTCTTTCCGGAGACGATGAGGTAGATGCCTTGCGGGCTCACCCCGCTTTCATCGGCCAGCGCGAGTTGCGTTATCCCCTTGGCTTCGAGTTGGTCGGTCAGCCACTCGCCGTATGTTTGCTCTTTCTTCTTTCTCACCACGCCGAGCCCCCCTCTTCAAATCGATTTTTAGTCCCATGTGAGCGCGATGTGATTTGACTTCTTCGTCGCCGGTGCTCAGGCACCTGGATCAGGACGCTTGCGATGGTCGCTCGCCCCTCCGTCAGGACCACGAGTCCGACTGCAGATGGCGCGTCCCGAGCATGTACACGCCGCTGTGCGCGTCGATGAGGCCCCAGCTTGGCAGACCGGCGCACAATTCCTGCAAGAGGCTGTTGTTGACGTACAGCGCGCCGGGCTCGAAAGCCTGATCGTCGAGCTCGGTCGAGGCCGGGCTGTTCCTCAAAACGCCGGCCTTGTGCAGCATCTGCAGCCCCCGGAAGATCGGTCCGCCGGGCGGCAGCATCGGCTTCGGCTCGACCTGAGAGGCCGCCAAGCCGGGTTGGGCGAACAGAGCAACCATGAACATCGCCGTCGCGTTCCAACTGCCGATGTAGCGCGGTCGATCCGGCCCCGTCAGGATCGGTGCGAACCAGCGCTGCTGGGCCGTCGCGAGGCGATCGAGGGTCGTCGGCAGCGCGTCCGGTAGCAGCACCCGCCCGAACAGGTTGTGCGCGCCGCGGAGCGACTGCTCGATCGGCGTAGGCCCGCGCTCCATGTGGAACGTCTTCGCGGCAGCGAGGTCGCCGTCGTTCCAGTGGCCGAGTACGCCCGCGACCGCCCCAGTGAAGTCGACGTCGAGCCGAGCAAGATGTCCCCAGGACAAACCGATGGCGAAACACACGTGCCAGGGGTTGGCTCTTGGATAGGCCGCCAGATGGGCCTGCGCTTCCCGGTGCGCGAGCAAGTTGAGGCTTTTTCCGCTGGCGCGGAGCAATTCCAAGACCTTGCCGCGGGGTGCGCCGCCCCGCGCGCAGCCGCCCGCCTCGCACAGGCGCAGGAACTCGCGCTGGGTCTCGTTGACCGGTCTGGGGAACCCCTTCGTGTTCATGACCGCCTCTCCCGATCACGCCGCTCCGGCCGGCGGTGCGGGCGGGGCCTGCCAGAGCTGAGCCGCGACTTTGAATAAAGACGTCCCGCGGGCCGTAATCGTCTCTTCATTCCAATCGGCGTGGTCGTGCAGCTCGCGGTTGAGAACGAGCGCCGATTGCGCCCGGATCGCTGGCATCTTCACCGAGAAAGCGCCGTTCGAGACGGCGGCATTCAGAGCGTGCGTGAGCAGCGTCAGATTGCCCAGCGTGTGGACTTTGCCCTCGCGAGCCGATTGTCGTGAGAGGTACTCGGCGCTCGGCGCGGCCTCGTCATCGTGACCGAACCCAGAGATCGGCCAGTGCGTCCGCCACTTCTGGGGCATGATGTGTTCCAACGTGAGATCGGTCTTGATCTCGACGATCTCCGAGGCATTCGCCCGCTTGCGTTCCTCGAGCCGCTCGAACAGGTGACGCAGCCTGCCCTGCCGCGCCGGCTTGTACTGCGTGCGAGAGCGCCAGGCATCGCCGAACTCGGCATCATCGGGCCAGCGAACCGTATCGAGGGTCCCCGCGGCCAGACCGTCCCGCAAGGTGCCTAGCAGAGCTTGGCGATTTACCGACCGCAGGCGTGAGATGAGGTCGGTGAAGACCTTGTTGTAGCCCGCCGTCGTCAGTCCGCAGATGTCGCGACGGACGATGAACGACTCGATGATGGCGAGTGCCGCACCCAGTTCGGCGGGGTCGTTGATCGTCGTGCCGAGGTAGAGGACCAGCGGCGTCGCCGTCGAGACGTCGAAAGCGCGCGAGAACCGGCCGAAGCGTCCGAGCACGTCCGTTTTGTCCTGAGCGGTCAGGCGACGAAAAACGGCTGCGCTGTCCGCGATCGACCTCAGCTCCGCCTCGACATCGCCGCCGAACGGCTTGTCGTCGATGATCCAGCGTCGATAGCTGTCGAACAACGTCTCCACCGAGACGAGCTCGGCCTTCATCATGGCGAGATGGTCGGAGAGGAGCCAATCTAAACGTGGGCGGGTCAGGCGACCGCGGGTGTCCCCCTCGCGCCAGAACCACGCGTCGAGGGGTAACCAGTACCGCCGATACAGGTTATCGACGATCAGATTGACACCCTCCAGGCCGAGCCCGGTGGCCCGCTGGAAAATGAAGTTGCGCATGAGGTCGCCGGCCGTGAGATCGACGCCCCGGCTGTTCAGCGTCTCGAAGATGGTTTGCGGATCGTCGCCACCTTCGAGCTCGATCGCGACGACCGCAAGGCCGGATTTTAAGGCCTCGAACAGCTTCTCGAGCTTGAACGCGTCGTAGATGCCGTCCGGAGCGACGTACGCCCTAATGCGATCGACGAAGTAGGCGTGCGCCGCCGTGGCCGGGCGAACCACGCCTTCCTCGACGTCCGCAACGTCGGCGTCCGGGAGGACGGCATCGACGTCGACGGCGGTCGCGAAAGCACGTCGATCCGACAGGGTCGGCCACAACTTGAAGCGTTCGACCTGTGGGTGTTCCATCACCCCGTCGTTCAACAGGTGCTTGCCCGCCTCGGCAGCGTACTCCGGGGAATACGCACGCGCCACATCGCGCAGTGCTATCATGAGCAACTGGAATGTAGTCAGCCTCTGCTGCCCGTCGATGACCTCGTAGGACGGGACTTGCCGCCCGAACGTTTTGACCTGAGCGATCACCATCGCGCCCATAAAGTGAGGCGCAACCGCGACGCCGCCCTTCTCCAGCCGCGCCGTCTCGCGCGCGATATCATGCCAAAGAAGCTCGAGCTGCGGTGAAACCTTCCAAGCGTACTGACGCTGGTACAGTGGGATGAGATAGCGCCGCTTGCCGTCGAACAGCTCGATGATGGTGCGCGTAAACGGCTTCATCCGGTTCCCCATGCGACCGCATTCGTGCTTCGCTCGACTGGCGATGGCGCGGCCTGCAACGTGTGACGATAGACAGAAGTGATCCCGTCGGCCACGCCATCGTCGGTCTCGGCGCACGACGCGACCCCGGTGTTGCGCGCTCGCAATTGCATGACCACGACGGCGGCCCGAAACTTCAGGTCGTCGTTGGGCTCACCCGCCACCCTCATGAGGTGGCATTTCGCTGCCACACAGGGATCCGGTGAGTGTCAGTTGTCTGGGACGGCATCACAGCACGGCAGGGTCTCTATGAGGACCATGCCGCTCGCCGGCACGCGCTTGCCGATGCCGCGAAGGGCTACGATTGGACGAGGGTCCTCTCGCTCGTCGAGGAAGATCCGTCCCTCGCCAACACCACAAGCTGATCTCTGGCTTTACGCTCATATCAGCCGTTCAGGCGGGCTGACGGCCCACTCTGGAGCCGACGCACGATGGGAGGGGCAATGGCGCAAATAAGTCCAGGCTGTGCGAGAATGCGCTGCTTGGAGTGTCTCTCCGAGGTACCCTGCAACAACCCATTCGATCCACGGTGGTGACGCCCTCTAAGCCTTCGAAGAGCAGCAAACAATGCATCCGCATGTTGTGAATTTGATTGAAAATCTCAAGCATCGCCATCAAGGCATTGTAGCTTCGTGTAAAACGCAAGAATACCGAGATATTATTAGCGATGGCGAAGGTTATTCGCTAGTAAAAAATACCTGTGCGATGCATCGTGATGCACAAGAGCAAATCAAAAATGTAATTAATTATAATGGAAGTAAGATCTTTGAAGAAGTTTTCGAAAATATCATATCTGACAAGCAGAATTTCAAACACCCTGCCTGCTGGGCCCTATTTTGGGCAATAACCGAGGCAGAGCATGAGACAGCCAAGCTATATGAAATGGATACTCATGAACCAGAATTGAACGGCGCTTTGATATCGCAAATAGCATCTTGTGTCCCGAAGTTTATAGCATATAGCCGTGCTGTATCTACTGAAGGATTCAAAGAATGCGTCATAGTTGACGTATTCAATCTTGCAACTAAGGGCAATGAGGCCAGAACTGGTGCAGATATGGGGGTGATTATTGATCAAAGAAGAGGCAACAACCGGGTTGTGTTTCCTGCATTGTTCCAAGCAAAACGAGCTCACGAGCGGACTGTTGATGTATACCGCAAGGCAGGGGTGACATCAACTCAACTGGAGCAACTGTTGCTATCAGGGATTGGCAATTATCTGTTCTATAACGAGTTTGATAAAGCAACATTCCCGCCTACAGCCATGTCGGCCGAACTAGTCGACAAGTTTTATAATAAAGGTCACAGTGTTTGGCCGCTTTTTTCAAGCAATGGCTTCGCGGCCACAATTGCGTTTGGACTTGCGCTCGGTGAAATTGTAGGAACAGTGCGGTGTCATAGCCCTGAAGATGCGCTTCTAAAAATATATAACCCCGATATTAAAGATATAGACCCAGGATTCCCCTTGGTTTGCGTACTAAATGATCGTGAATTTACGTTCGATGAGCGGGTCGATATCGAGAATGAGTGGCGTGATCTCGTAAACGAGGCTAAGGAGGACTTAAAGAATGGCGTCAAGCCATTTTCCGGTAGGGGCGGCTCGATACCGGGACTTGGAAGCTGATTGCGCGTTAGGCATCCTTGAGATCCGCCGAAATAATATGCATAACGACCTGCAAGCTCTTTTGCGACGGAGTTCTACTTCGAAGATCGTGAGCGGCCTTAACGGTAAAGTCCGTCTCTCTGCCAAGTGCGCTCTAACCGGACGGGAGGCTGGCAGCCATGCTCGCTCTTTCGAGGCCAATCGGACTGCCGATATGCAGACCTCCCGAAGGCCCAAGAAGGGTCGCGAGCGGCTCCTGGCGGCGAATATCAAACGGACCGTGCAGACCGCCGCCATTCGGGCTTGGTCCCCACCTTGCTCATCCGCACAGACGCGCCGTCATCCGTGGGCCAGCATTTTCTGGATTGTGGCCGATTCAACCTTGAATGGGTCATGCCAACCCGGCAAACCGTGCGTAACAAATGTACGGGGTGCGACAATGGCCCGGGGCGGAACGCGCGGTTTTCTGTTGGTCGCAGCGATCACGGTATCAATCGTGCCGGCCATCGCCCAGGTCACGCCGCTCGACATTTTCGGTGGGCTTCTGGGTGCCGCCCAGGCGCAGGCCGCCCGTGATGCCTGGGCTCGGCTCTCCAATACGGACCGGTTCTGCCTCGATCGCGCACTCGCGCGCCGGAACGCCGACATCGCCGGCATGATCCAGCGTGGCATTGCCCCGGACGACGGGCGTCTCGGCAGCTTCTTCACCGAGTGCCGGCGCTTCACCGAGCCGAACCTGCGGAGGGGCTTCAGCTGCACCACGTCGGACGAGAACGGCTGGTCGGTCTCGACTACCTGCAACCAGTCCTTCGCCTACCGCGACGGCAGCAACCGCGTCCTGGCCGTCGAACCGCGCGAGGCGATCGAGCTGCATTTCTCGGGCACTCGGATTATCGTCGCCGATGTCGAGACTGCGGAGGCGCGCGAGCTGCGTCAGGCGCGGGCCGAGGCGCAGGGCCGGGCCGAGCAGCTTCAGGTACTCAAGACCACGCTCGCGAACTACCAGCGCGACGCCTCGCCCGTCGTGCGTTCGGAGGTTGCGCGGATCCAGAGCCGGATCGAGCAGCAACTCGCCGCCCGGACCGGCCCGTCCGCACCCGATACGGACACGATCAGCCGGGAGGTCGGTGGGCTCGGTGCGTTGTCTCAGACCGAGGCCGCGCGACTGTCCGCGCTCGACCGGATGGGTAGCCTGCGCGCGCAGGCCGAGGCGCGGACCAAGGCCGAGACCTCGGACGGGCTGAAGAAGCGGCTGGCCGACCTGCGCAAGGAGGCCGCCGCCGTGTCCGAGCCCCCGCGCACCGCCTCGTTGCCGAAGCCGGTGGCGTCGACCCGCGATCTCGGGCCGTCCTTCGACTGCGAGAAGGCCAACACCCCGCTGCCGATCCTGATCTGCGAGGATGCCGGCCTGCGCCGCATCGATCTCGAGATGGCCCGGCCCTTCTACGCACTGCGTCACCTCAAGCCCGACGCCGGCGCGGAGCTGAAGGCGGAGTCGAACGAGCTGGTCGAGCGCACGCTCAAGACCTGCCGCATCCCGGAGACCGGCAAGGTCACGGCAGCTCTGCGCGCGCGCGCCGTCCCCTGCATCGCTGCGACTTACCAGCGTCAGAAGGAAGCCTGGGCAGCGCGCGTCGGACGCGATGGTCCCCCTGCGGCACGCCAGGAGATCGGGCGGCCGATCGAGGACCATGTCCGCCTGCAAGAGGCTCTGCGCGCGGCTAGCTATCTTGCGGCCGATGCGATCGCCGACGGCGTCTACGGCGGGGTGACGCGGCGGGCGATCACGAGCTTCGCGGATGCCCAGGGCTTGGCTGGGGACGGCTTCCTCAGCACCGGCCTCGCCGACCGGCTTGGGCGCGGACCGAGTGTTGGCCCGAGCCTCGCCGTGGCGATGGATGCCAGCCTGCCCGCCCGCATCGAGGCCGTCGCGCGGCGCTACGAGGCCTATCTCGGTGACCTCGGGGGCGAAGAACGGGACCGCAGCTCCCGCCTCCAGGCGCAGCGTCGGCTCGGCGAACAGCGCCAGCGTATCGAGGCCCTACTGGGCGGCCCGGTAGCGGAGGACCTGCGAACCGAACTGGCTCCGCTCCTCAAACAGTCGGAAGGGGCTTCGCCGCAGGAACTGCCGCGTGTCGTGGAGACCATCGAGCGGCGCTTTGCGCAGATCGAGCCACGCGTGCGCGAGGCCGAGGCGGTGCAGCGCGCCGTCACCGACAAGAACCGCTTCCTCGTCGAGGGCGATCCCGGCGACATCCTGCTCCTCTACAACAGCTCGCCGCGCGCGGGCGCGGTCGTTCGCGGCCTCGACGGCAACCTCGTCTTCGATCCTGAACGCACGCTGGCCTGCGCCCTGCCGGACGCGCCGGCCGACCGGATCGCCCTCGAACAGCTCGTCGCCAAGCTGCGCAGCCTCGGTGCCCCGGTCCGGGAGACCCTGCCCCGCTGCACCAGCGCGCAGCAGCTGAGCGCCGACCTGCTGGCCCTTGACCGCGGCGCGCTACGTGCACAGTCCGGGCTCTTCGGCACAATCGCTTCGGCGGTCGATACAGGCGTTTACGCGCTCGCCGGCACGGTGCTGAAGTCCGACATCGAGGCCGCACGCCAGCAAGAGGGCATCCGAGCGGCGGAAGCCGAGAGCGAGGTCTCGCGCGGGACCTCGGAGGGCCTGGCCGTGCTCGCCTTCGGCACCGGCTCGCGCACGGTCTGCCGAGTGGCGACTGGGGACAAGGCGCTGCACGACCGTCTCCTGGAGCTCTACGAGGCCCTGCTGAAGGCGGAACTCGGCGGCGCGACCACCATGGTAGCGGCGAGTGCCGACGGAGCTTTTCTGTCGATCAAGCGTGGTCAGTGCGGGGCCGTCTACGGCAGCGCCAAGGATCTCGCGCCCCTGGTGAAGGGGCTGACCCGCGACGGCGTCAGCTTCCGCTATCTGCCGATTTGGATCGCACCCGAGGTCGCCGCCAAGGCGCAGGCGACGCTGGCGGAGCAGGGCGACGCCAAGCGCCGCGAGCGCGAAGCGGAGGAGCGCCGACGCGAGCGCGACAAAGCGGAGAACCAGCGCGCGGCTCTCGTCGAGCGCCTGAAGCGCGACGCGGCCGAGGCCGAGACCACCCTGAAGGGCGGTATCCCGCAGGATCTCCAGACCTTCCTGTCCGGCTTCGTCGCCGACGTGACCGGGATCTCGCCCGACACCTCCGACGAGCGCCTGAAGGAGCTCGCCGACGCCTACGCGGGCAAGCGCGCCCGCATCGATGCGGCGGCGCGGCTCGCCCGGGCGGTGACGGCCAAGAGCCGCTTCCTGATCGAGGGCGGCCGCGGCGACCTGATCGTGCTCTACAACGACAGCGGCAAGGCTCCCTCCGTCGTGCGCAACCTGCGCGGCGAGCTGGTGTTCGAGGATGGTCGTGGGGCCGCTTGCCTGTACCACGCGCCCCTGTCGGACGTGTTCCTGAACCGGCAGATCCGCGATCGGAGCGCGGCGCTCGGGGCCAAGCTCGATCTGCCGCTCGCAGCCTGCGGGCCGAACGACCTCGCCAAGCAGGACCTGATCTTCGCCGAGCGCGAGCGCCTGCTGCGCGAGCCGGTCGACCGGGTGATCACCCTGGTGGAGGCGGTTAACGGCAACCTGTTCGCTCGGCTCGCCATCGTCGATGCGACCGCCCTGGCCTCCGCGCGGCAGGCTGAGGCGGCCAAGGCCAACGAGGTCGAAGCGCTGGTGCGTGAGCGCAAGGGCGAGGGCTTCGGTGTCGTCGCGGTGCCGAACGCATCGAGCGTGCTCTGCCGGGTTGCGCCCGATAAGGCCGAAGCGCACGCGGCCATTCTCGCTCGGCTCTCGGATCGGCTCGGCGACGAACTGCCGGGCCAACCTGTCGTCGCGCCGACCTCGGCGGATGGGGCCTTCATCGCCGTCAAGCGCGGCGAGTGCGGCGCGGTCTACGCGGCGTCCGTCGATCTCGCCACGATCACCGAGGCCATGACCCGGGACGGCATCACTCACCGCTACCTCCCCCTATGGATCGAGCCGGCCGAAGCCGCGACCACGCAGACCGAGATCGACGCGAGCAAGACCCGTAGCGTCGAGGAGCAATTCAAGCGTCAGCGCGAGCTGGAGGAGCGCAGCAAGCTCGACCGTGAGAAGGAGAAGGAGGCGAGCGCCCGGCGCGAGACGCGCGAGCGGGCCTTGCGCGCCCAGTGGGGCGAGCGAGCGCGCTTCTTCGAGCAGGCGCTCGGCGAGGAGGCGCAAGCCTTCGCGACAGGCGACCGCCCGGTCGGGTTTACAGGACGGTACCCGAAGCTCGCCCGCCATTATCAGACCCAGCGCGACGACCGCTGGGAATTCATGTCGGCCGAGACGCAGATCCTCGACTACGGCACCGCCCTCTACAAGGAGCGTCCGCTCGAGACCGCCATGGCGACCACGCGGATCAAGATGCGCAACCGCATCAAGGGCGAGTACCAAGACGTCTGCTACGTGACCGGCTACGTCAATGACGCCGAGTTCAGTGTCATCCGGGATGCGTTCGGGGAGACCTGCGACGAGGTCGGACCTAAGCTCGCCCGCTACAAGCAGGGCGAGCGCTTCTCGAGTCGATGGATCGTACAGTGAGCAACGAGACGATCGAGCCCGTCGCTGAGATCGACGTTCAGGAGGTCGTGCGGGTCGCGTGCACGGCGACGGAGCATGTCAGCCTCGCCTACTACGAGAACGCTATTCCGGTGATCCGGGAGATTGTGGTCGCGAACCCGTCCGATGAGGATCTCGTCGATCTCCGGGTACGGATCGAGAGCCGGCCGGCCGTCGTGCAGCCGCTGACCCTGCGCATCGACCGTGTCCCGGCCGGCTCGAACCATCACATCGAGACGCCCGATATCCGGCTCGATGCGGCGCTGCTCGCCGGCTTCACCGAGGCGAGCCGCCTCGAACTGACGAGCGTCCTGGAGGATGCGGGCGGCGAACGCGCCCGGAGCGTGGCGGAGATCCGCCTGCTCCCGCCCTCGCAATGGGGCGGCGGCCGGAGCGCCCCGGAACTGCTCGCCGCCTTCGTCCGGCCGAACGACCCGGCCGTCGACATCGTGCTGCGCGATGCCGCGACGAAGCTCGGCGAGGCCGGGCGCGAGACCGGCCTGAACGGCTACAGCGCGCGGAAGAAGGCCCGCACCTGGGAACTCGCCGAGGCGATCTGGGCGGCCATCGCCGACCGTCGCATCGCCTACGTCCTGCCGCCGGCGAGCTTCGAGCAGGCCGGCCAGAAGGTGCGCGGTCCGAGCGAGGTTCTGGAACGCAAGGTCGGCACCTGCCTCGACCTCTCGCTCCTCTACGCCGCCTGCCTGGAGCAGGCGGGCTTAAACCCGGTCCTGGTGCTGACGGAGGGCCACGCCTTCGTCGGCCTGTGGTTGCAGGACGAGGATTTCGCGAGCGCGACCGTCGACGACATGCAGCTCCTGCGCAAGCGCCGGGACCTGCAGGACCTCGTCCTCGTCGAGACGACACTGCTGACCCACAACCCACCGGCCGCGTTCAAGGTCGCGATCACGCAGGGTAGCGCCCAGGTCGAGGACGACGCGCCCGCCCCGCTCGAAGTCGCGATCGATGTTCGGCGCTGCCGGCGGCGCGGCATCCGCCCGATGGATCTTGGTGAGGGCAGGCCGGCAGACCTCGCGCCCGCGCCGACGGCACCGCTCAACCAGCCGCTCTCCGCACCGCCCAGCTTCGACGAGGAGGCGCGACCGCCCGCCGATGAGGCTCCCGAGACCCCGGTCGGTCGAATGGAGCGCTGGAAGCGCAAGCTCCTCGACCTGACGCTCCGCAACAAGCTCTTGAACTTCAAGCCCGGCAAGGGCTCGGTCGTGCTCGAATGCGTTTCCCCCGGGGGCCTGGAGGACGGCCTCGCGGCGGGGCAGGAATTCCGGTTGAAGCCCGTCTCTGACGTGCTGAGCGGGGCCGACGAGCGCAGCGCCGATCTCTACGCCCGGCGTCATCACGACGACGGTCGGCGCAGCTATCTTGAGGCGGCGCTCGCCCGGCGGGAGATCTACACGACCTCGACCGAGGCAGAGCTCGACCGCCGCCTGCTCGATCTCTTCCGCCTCGCCCGCAACGGCTTCGAGGAGGGCGGGGCCAACATCCTCTATCTCGCGATCGGTTTCCTCTCGTGGACCCGCAAGGAGGGCGAGGCCGCTTACCGCGCTCCGCTGCTGCTGGTGCCGGTTTCGCTGAAACGCTCCAGCGTCCGCGCCGGCTTCCGCCTGGCGCTGCACGACGACGAGGTGCGGATCAACCCGACCCTGCTGGAGATGCTGCGCGAGGACTTTCGGCTGCGCATACCGGAGTTCGAGGGGGATCTGCCGCGGGACGCCTCCGGCATCGACGTCGACGCCATCTTCAAGATCGTGCGCGCGCACGTGCGCGACCTGCGCGGCTGGGAGGTGGTGCCGGACGTCGTGCTCTCGGCCTTCTCATTCACCAAGTACCTGATGTGGAAGGACTTGGTCGACCGCGCTGAGGTGCTCAAGCGCAATCCGGTGGTGCGCCACCTCATCGACACGCCGAAGCATTCCTACGGCGACGGGACGCCCTTCCCCGAGCCCGCGCGCCTCGATTACGAGTATCCGCCCGAGACTGTGTTCGCGCCGCTCTCGGCCGATTCGTCCCAGCTCTCTGCGGTGCTGGCCGCCGCCCAGGGCAAGGACTTCGTGCTGTTCGGGCCGCCCGGTACGGGCAAGAGCCAGACGATCGGCAACATGATCGCCCAGTGCCTCGCGCAGGGCCGCACGGTGCTGTTCGTCTCGCAGAAGACAGCCGCCCTGGAGGTCGTGCAGCGCCGCCTGCAGGAGATCGGTCTCGGCGACTACTGCCTGGAGGTCCATTCGACCAAGGCGCAGAAGTCGGCAGTTCTCGGGCAGCTGCGCCGGGCCTGGCATGAGCGCACCACGCCCTCGCAGGGCACCTGGGACGCGGCAACCAGTGAGCTCGCGAGCCTGCGCGAGGAGCTCAACGGCCTCGTGAACGCGCTCCATCGACGGCGTGAGAACGGCTTGTCGGCCTACGAAGCCTTCGGCCGCGTGATCGCGGCCGGTGGCGGCGACCTCGGGCTCGTGCTCACCTGGCCGGACCATCTCGCGTACGGCGCGGAGACGCTCGCGACGCTCCGCGCGGGCTGCCGGGAATTGCGCCCAGTCCTTTCCTCGGTGGGCTCCCTCGTCGACCATCCGCTGCAGGGCGTCGAGGCCACCCAGTGGTCGCCGGTCTGGCGCGACGATATGGGAGCCGCGATCCGCGCCAACACAGACGCCCTGTCGACGCTCCGCGTCAGCGGCCAAGCCTTCGCCGACGCGATCGGCCTGCCCACCCTGCTCGCGACCTACGCCGGCACACGCGGGCTCATGGTGCTCGGCAACTATCTCGTCCGGCCCGAGGCCCGCTGCGGTGCCGCCTTCCTGGCCGATGGCTCCGGCGATCTGCGCCGGGCCGTCGCCGCGCGCGAGCGCTTCCAAGCGACGCGCACCGAACTCCTCGGTCGCCTCTCTGGCCGGTACCGGCCGGGCATCCTCGACCAGAACCTTGCCGGTCTCCTCACCGAGTGGGTCGCCGCACAAGGATCCAATTTCCTGGTTCGCAGCGGACGGCTGAAGCGCGTGCTGCTGCAGGTCCAGCCCTACGCCGAGGGCACACTGCCGGAGGATATCGGGCCGGATCTCACCGGTCTGATCGAAGTCGCCCGGCACGTGAAGGCGGGCTGCCTTGAGGAACTCGTCCTCGCCCGGCTGGGGCTACCATGGAGCAACCCGGAGATGCCGGCGGCCGAGTTCCAGCCGGCCATCACCTGGGCCGAGAAGGTCGAGCAGCTTCTCGACATCCTCGGACCACTCTCGCTCAGCATCGACGGCCTACGCGACCACCTCGTGCAACTCGTCGAGCAGCAGGCGCGGGCGCTGGCTGAGGGCGGTCGCATCGCGCAGGCCTATGCCGCCTTCGCGCAGGATCGTGCGCGCACCACTGATGCGATGAAGGCACTCAGCCAGCTGGCCGGGCGCGCCGACCCTGACGAGCCGTTGGCGGCGGAGGCCGACTGGATCGAGCGCAGCATCGCACTGGCGCAACGCTGGGCCTCCGGGCTCGGGCGGGCTCAGGGCTGGTGCGCGTGGCAGGCGGCCGCGCAGAACGCGCGCGGCAGCGGCCTCACCCCGCTGATCGAGGCGTTGGAGGAGGGACGCGTCGCTCCCGACCGGGCCGAGGCGGCGTTCGAGACCGCCTATGCTCGGTGGTGGATCGACCGCGTCGTCAGCCACGACCCGGTGTTGCGCCGCTTCCTCCCGGAGCGCCACGAGGACACAATCGCCCGCTTCCGCGCGGCGGACCGGCGCGTCACCGAGCTCTCGAAGCAGGTGGTGCGCTCGCGCCTCGGCGGCGGCATCCCCGGGCCGACCGCCTTCGGGGCCGATCCGGAATGGGGCACACTCTCGCACGAGCTGACGAAGAAGACGCAGCACATGCCGCTGCGCAAGCTGTTCGGCCGGATGCCGACGGCGCTGACCAGGCTCACCCCCTGCGTGATGATGAGCCCGCTCTCGATCGCGCAGTACCTGCCGCCGGACAAGGAGCCGTTCGACGTCGTCATCTTCGACGAGGCCTCGCAGATCTCGCCCTGGGACGCGGTCGGCGCGATCGCGCGGGGCAAGCAGGTGGTGATCGTCGGCGACCCCGAGCAGCTCCCGCCGACCAATGTCGGCGACCGCGGCGTCGACGACATCGAGGACGGCAGCGACGTCTCGGACCAGGAGTCCATTCTCGACGAATGCCTGGCCGCCAACATCCCGCGGCGGAACCTCGACTGGCACTACCGCAGCCGGCACGAGAGCCTGATCGCCTTCTCGAATGCGCACTACTACGGCGGCCGCCTCGTCACCTTCCCGTCGCCGGTCACCGACGACCGGGCCGTGCGGCTGACTCTGGTGCCCGACGGCGTCTACGAGCGCGGCTCGGGGCGCGTGAACCGACCCGAAGCCCGGGCAGTCGTCGCCGAGATCGTGCGTCGCCTGCGCGAGCCGAGCTTCGCGCAGGAGCGCCGCTCGCTTGGCATCGTCACCTTCAACGGCGAGCAGCAGCGACTGATCGAGAACCTGCTCGACGAGCAGCGGCGTTCGTATCCGGAGCTGGAGCCGTTCTTCGACCGGGACCGCTGGCACGAGCCGGTCTTCGTGAAGAACCTGGAGAATGTGCAGGGCGACGAGCGCGACACGATCATATTCTCGGTCGCCGTCGGCCCGGACCAGACGGGACGGCCGGTCAGCACCGTGTCCTCGCTCAACAAAGACGGCGGCTACCGCCGCCTGAACGTTGCCATCACCCGTGCTCGGCGCGAACTCGTGGTCTTCGCCTCGCTCCGGCCTGAGCAGATCGACCTCGGCCGCACGCGGGCGCGCGGCGTGCGCGACTTCAAGCACTTCCTCGAATTCGCTGACCGCGGCGCGCGGGCGCTCGCCGAGGCCTTCGCGCCAACCGGTGGTGATGTCGAATCCCCCTTCGAGGCGGCCGTGCTGGCTGCGCTTCAGGCGAAGGGCTGGACCGTGCACACGCAGATCGGCGTGTCGGGCTTCCGGGTCGACCTCGGCGTGGTGCATCCGGACGCCCCTGGCCGCTACCTTGCCGGGGTCGAGTGCGATGGCGCGACCTACCACAGCTCGGCCACGGCCCGGGACCGCGACCGCCTGCGCGAGCACGTGCTGACCGACCTCGGGTGGCGCATCCGTCGCGTGTGGAGCACCGAGTGGTGGATGAACGCAGAGGGCGCGCTCGCCAAGCTCGACCAGCGTCTGCGCGAGGATCTGGAGCAGGATCGCACGCGGGCCGCCGAAGCGGCTCAAGCCGATGCGTCCACTACGCCTGCTACCCCAGAGCCGGACAACCCCGAACCTACCGACGAGATGCCGTCCGTCGTACCCGTTGAGGAACCTCCACCGGAGCCAGCGAACGATCCGCAGGCTCCGTCGGACCCGATCTCGCCGAGCCTCTATGCGGATCAGATCACGCTGCGCCGCAGCTCAGCTCCCGCGATCGAGGTTTCGCAGGGACAGCAGAGCTACCGGATTGCCGACCTCGCCGACTGCGGCCTTCCGATCGAGCCGGCTCGTTTCCACGATGCTTCCTACCGCAACGTGCTGCGAGCATCTGTGGAGCATGTGGCCGCCGTGGAGGGGCCCATCTACGAGGATGTCCTGCTACGGCGTATTGCGCGGGCCCATGGACTCCCGCGTGTCAGCACCCTGATTCGCGAAGCCGTCTCGGACCAGATCGGCCCTGCCATTGCGCGAAGCGAGGATGACGGCCGGACGGTGCTGTGGCCGCCCCACCAGCCGCCGCAGGTGAGCTGTTCCCACCGTGCATCCGATGCCGGCCTCCGCAATCATGCTGATACGCCAATGCCTGAGCTTATCGGCCTCGCGCAGACACTGCGATCCGATGCTTCGGAAGCCGAGCGCGTCCGTATGATGGCGCAAAGGCTTGGCCTATCCCGAATAGAGGCCTCAACGCGGGCGCGGTTCGAGCGTGCCAGCGTCCTCGCGCGAGATATGCTTGTGTAATTCCGCAACTGACGACGCTTTGTTCGGGGCGGGATGATCGACGGGTGCAGCAATGGTCTTAATCTTCTGATCACGCTGGCGACCGGCTGATCCGGTCCGCATCGTCTTGTGTTCTTCAGACGGGGAGCGCTTCGCCGGCACGACGTGTCAGGACGCACGTCACTTTGCGGAACGAAATCCGCATAGCTCTCAATCGTCTATTACGTTTCGTTCGGACGATCTACGTAGCCTTGAGCGTACACATCGGCCCGCAGGACAATCCCAGCCGCCCCATCCTCACGCCTGATCTCTTCAACACCTCCGACCTTCAGAGCAGCGATTAAGCTTTCCATCGTTCGGGAGTGGGGAACCTGCCTACCGTTTTCGAAGCGGACGACCACGAGCCGCTGCACGCCAGCGCGTTCCGCAAGATCGGCCTGCGACCATCCGAGCGCGACCCGTCCAGCCTTGAGCAGCCGCCGATCCATGCTACAAGGCCCGCTCACGAAAATGTGATCGCTTTAAAACGATACCCTGTGTATCGTTTCCCACAGGAACATCTATGTTGAGCTTGCCCGCAACGAACGGAGAGCAAGCCACATGCTCGATATCGATCCCGAACTGGTCGCCACTGCGCTTGAGCGAAACGGCGATTATCGTGTGCTGCGTCGTCATAAGCCTCGTCGCACCTTCGATACTCCAGGTGATGCCGAGGTCAGAAAGGGCCTCATTATCGATCTCGAGACCACAGGCCTCGACCCCACATATCACGAGATCATCGAAGTCGGGCTGTTGCCTTTCACGTACACTGTGGACGGACGCTTAGTCGCAGCCGGCACGCCGTACGGCTCATTTCAGCAGCCCTTTGGAGTGATCCTGCCCGAAATCACCCGGCTGACCGGGATCGACGGAGCGATGGTCGAGGGCCGGATGATCGACCGCGCTCAAGTCAACTCGCTGGTAGCAGAGGCCGATCTGGTGATCGCGCACAACGCGAATTTTGATCGGAAGTTCGCGGAGGACCTCTGCCCGGCGTTGGCGACCAAGCCGTGGGGATGTTCGCTCGTGCAGGTCCCGTGGGCGGCCGAGGGCATGGGCAGCAAGCTCTGCTACATCGCAACCGACTTGGGCTTCATTTACTCGGCCCATCGCGCGGTCGACGACTGCCAGGCGACACTCGAATGCCTGGCGCGTCGGCTGCCGCAGTCCGGGCGGACAGGATTCAGCTACCTCTTAGAGCGGGCGTTCGAGAGCGTTTACCGCCTCAAGGCGGTGCGTGCGCCGTTCGAAGCTAAAGATGCCCTCAAGGCTCGCCGGTACCGCTGGGACGATGGCAACGTGAGCAAGGTGCGCGGCTGGTACAAGGACGTGCCGGCAGACGAGGTCGCTGCCGAGGTCGGCTGGCTCCGCTTGGAGATTTATCGCTACGAAGCCGACATCCCGGTCACGGAGATCACGCCTTTCGATCGATTCTCGAACAGGAGTTGATCCGATGACGCTGCACACAAGCCCTACCTCGGCACTGACGCAGTCCGGCTTCACGCCGACGCAGGCCAACGCGTTGGCCGCCGCGATCGAGCGGTCAGCTGCAGGCGCAGTCGACGATCTCCGACACGACCTGGAGAGCTGGCACATCCACCTGGCCCTCTACCTGTTGATCCAGATCGGCGTGGTGCTGCTCGTCATGCTGCTCGTGCAGACCATGCGGGAGCCCGGATATCGAGCTCTCACGAGCGTTCCGGCCCATCGGACCAATCAGATGAGCCGGCCTGCGTCGGCGATTCATGGTGAATCGCCAGTAAACCTTACTCGATTCGCAATGTTTCGAGCCTGAACAGACCCGCCTCGGAACAAAAAGCCGAGTCCGGCCAAGCGGTTGACTCGACAGCGATTCCTGGCGAATCGCACCCGCTTCAGGCCCGCGGAGGCGCATCCGGGAGAGCGATGCTGCTAGTGCCGCGCCGCGATTTACGCTTAAGTTTTGCGGTGAGCGGCGGCAGAGGCCGACCAGCTACGAAGAGGAGACCGCCATACGCAGTCTGTGATCTTTCCGGATCACCAGGGGACGCCCGACGCCACATCGGACGCCCCCCATCGGTGATAACCAGAGTGCCGACGCCAAAGCCCTAGAAAGCTTGTCGGCCATCCCAACCACGAGATGAGGATGCTGTGATCCTCCAGTGCGATGAATCGCACTGGACTGGCACATGCTGGAGCGTCGCATGTCGATGACAGCGACGCAAGCGCCTGCGCCAAGTTTTGGGAGCCGGACCAGCTCCAAGGCAATCCCAGCATCCTCCCGTCCACGAGCCCAGCCGTCATCCCCCCTGCGCCGCATCGCGCCGCAGATCCCCGACGGCTGTCCGCTCCCGCTCGCGTCGCCGACCGGCAACGTGACCCCAGACGAGAGGATACCCATGTCCGAGACGACAAACCCCATGCCCCTCGAGGGCCCGAACGAGCCAGACGCGTCGTTCACGCCGCCCACCGCCTCGACCGCCTCGCGGACGATCACGTTGCGCTCCAAGGGCTCGCTCCGCGGCAGCCTGGTCACGACGACCGACCATCGGCAGCTCACGTACGAGAGCACCATCGAGCGCAACGCCGCTCACCTGCTGCTCGCCCGGCGTGACGTCGTCCGCCTGGACGATCAGCCGCCTGCCGTCGCGTTCGTCCTCCCCGACGGCACACCCAGCCACCACACCTTCGACTTCCGGGCTCACCTCGTCAACGGACGCCGCATCGCGATCGCCGTCAAGGACGAGGAACGCGCCACCAAGTATGATCTCGCGGGCTTCCTGCGGCACATCGCGCCGCAGATCCCACGCGACTTCGCCGATGGCCTCGCTCTGATGACCGAGCGACGGATGTCGCCGGTCTCCATCGCGAACGCCTGCCTCTTGCACGCCGTTCGGCGGGATCCCCCGAGCATGGCCGATGCCGCCATCCGCGACATCGTCAGAACCATCACGGGCGATGCGTGCATCAGCGACCTCGTGGCCAGGAGCGGCCATGGAGCTGCCGGCTTCCGCGCCGTCGTGCGGCTCATTGGAACCGGTGACATCGTGTTGCTGCGCGACGAGCGCATCGGCCATGCGAGCCGCGTCGCGGCGGCCTCCCGCACCGATTGGGAGGGCGCGCGATGAACCTCCCCATCGTACCGAATGCTGCGAACCTGCGGCTCCAGAAGTCCGACGGCCTGACGGTCGACGGCACGCCCTACCGCGTGATCGGCGAGACCGAAGCCGGCGTCGTCCTCCACAACGTCGACAGCGGGATCCACGAGGGCTTCGAGCGCGAACGCCTCGCAGCGCTGTCGCTCGCCGGCCGGATCGAGTTCAGCGCCCGCCACCACGGGGCCCTCGCGGTCCGGACGCGGCTCGAAGCCGGGGCGAGTTCCCTCGCCGGCCTGCCCGATAGGGATCAGTCAGAGATCGCCCGCAAGCTCGACTGGGTCACTCGGATCCTGAAGCGAGAAGCCGCGCAGAAGATCGATGATGCAAGCAAGCCGCGCCGCGAGCGTGGCCCGCGGCTTCGCTCGAAGGCTTGGTTCGAGGCGAACCTCCCCGAGATCGAGGAGGAGATCAACTCGGACATAGCGGCGCGCGGCCGGCCGCCCTCCGCGGACGGCAAGCCCGCCAAGCCCAGGAAACCTCGCTCCGGTGGCAGGAAGGCTGGGTACGAGGGACCTGGGTTCCGGAGAGCGCGCCAGTGGCTGGCAGCCTACGAGCGGGCGGGTCGCAGCCCGCTAGCGCTGCGGCCGAAGCTCCACCGCTGCGGCAACAGGACACCGCGCTACGCCCCCGAGGTCGAGAAGCTGCTGCTCGAGCACGCAGCCGGCTTCGCATCCGGCTTCGAACGTGGCTTCGTGTCCGAGAAGAAGCCGACCCGGGAGGGATGCCACAAGAAGCTACGCGCGGCCCTCGACGAGTTGAACGCGCAGCGCGTGGAGCAAGGGCTCCCGTCCTATGCCGTGCCGTCGGATCGAACGCTCTCGCGCCGCATCGCCGCCCTCGACGAGTTCCTCGTCATGGCGGGACGGGAGGGCGTCGAGGCGGCCACCCGCACGCATCGCTTCATCGTCAGCCAGGCCGAGGCACTCCGCCCCGGCCAGCGCATCGAGATCGACGAGTGGAAGATCGACCTCTTCGTCCTGCTCTCGAGCACTGACCTCCTCGACGGACTGTCCCAGGAGCAGAAGGACGAACTCAGGAAGCGTCGCTGGATACTTTGCGTCGCGATCGACGTCGCTACGAAGTGCATCCTGGCCTTCCACCTCGACGCGACGGCGAGCGTCCGGAACGCACTCTCGACCCTGGAGATGGTGGCTTCCGACAAAGGTCACCTCGCCGTCGCGGCCGGAGCGCGCTCCGCTTGGGATGGCATGGCCCTACGCCCCGAGGTCGTCGTCACGGACAGCGGCTCGTCGTTCATCGCCGAGGAGTTCCACCTCGCCGTGATCGCCCTCGGCAGCGCCCACGACGTGCCTCCCGCCGGGATGCCGCACCTGCGCGGGACCGTCGAGCGCATGCTCCGGACGATCAGCCTCGGTTTCATCAGGGAGTTCACGGGCCAGACCTTCGCGAACTCCGTAGCCCGCGGCGACTACCCCGCGCTGGATCGCGTCAGCGTCCCGATCGAAACCGTCGCGATGACGCTCGTGCGTTGGGTGCTCGACGCCTACCACAACCTACCCCATGCGGGTCTTGGTGGTGAGACGCCTGCGAATGCCTGGAAGCGGCAGACCGACCTGTACGGCGTCATCCCGGTCCCGGGTCGCAACGAGCGGCGCGCGATCTTCGGCCTGCGGCTAGAGCGGACCCTCGGACGACACGGCTTGCGCTTCATGGGCCTCGACTACCGGGCCGAGGTACTGCGCAGGCATTACTTGAAGCGGGGCGGCGTGAGCCTCGCCGTCAAGGTCGATCCGCAGGACATCGGCGCGATCTCGATCGAGATCGACGGCACGTGGCACGAGGCCCGCGCGGCGACCTCCGGGTTCGACGGGGTCCGCCTCGCCGATCACATGGCCCTCTGCGCGCGGCTCCGGCAGCAGTACGCCGACCAGGCGCGGATGAGCGAGGCGGCCGTCCTCGAGGCGCTTCGCGCGATCCAAGCCCGGACGAGCGAGGCCGAGCGGGCGGCGAACTTCCTGACGCGGTTCGCCGAGCCGGAGGACATCGCGCGCGCCGAGAAGGATCTTCTCGAGTTCGCGATCCCAACCGACGCGGACTTCGCCGGACGCGCCGTCGTCGATCCGCTCGCTACCGCCATCCCCACCGGTGATCCACTCGCGGCCGCCATCCCCGTCAGCGGAACTGTCTCGGGCCCAGGCGGTGACGCTTCCGCTGGCGAGCCCGCCGCGCCAGCCACCCCGCGGCGACCGCGGAGACCGACCCTGCGCGTCGATCCCGACGAAGGCGGGCGGCCCGCGCCGAAGAAACGTCCCGGCCTCAGCATCGACGACTGACGCCGCGCCGTCGGCGGCGGGGGCAATCCCGCACGGGCCGCCAATCGACCAACCCCGATGTTTACCAAATAGGAGCACGCCGTGAGCAATTCACATGATTTGCGGATCGTCATGGAGAAAGTCAGGAGTAAGTACGTCGCCTCGAAGATCGATAGGGAGCTCGGGGAGGCGATCGCGCGCCTCCTCGTCAACCACGCCTTCCGCGCCAACCTGACCATTGGGAGCACCAACGAGAACCGGCCCGAGGGACGCCTGCTAGTCCTGACGGGACCGAGCGGGGCCGGGAAGACCAAGACGTTGACGCGGGTGATCCGCCGTCACCCGCTGCTGCAGGGGTACGACCTCGACGGTCCCGATGGGCTCCTCGTGTCCGTGACCGTCACCTCGCCCTGCACGCTCAAGCAGCTCGGCCGCGATACAGTGAGCACAGTCGGCTATCCCCTGGAGAGGGATATCAAGGAGCACCTCGTCTGGGAGCGCACACGGTTCCGCTTGAAGGACCGGAAGAAGATACTGCTCATCTTCGACGAGATGCAGCACATCACCCAGACCGTGAACGCCGCCGAGCAGGTTAAGGTCGCCAACACCATCAAGGACCTGATGATCAACCTCGAATGGCGGTCGTCGATCATCGTCTGTGGCTTGCCCGCCGTCGCCGACTTCATCCGAGGTGACGAGCAGCTGAAGCGGCGAGCGACCTTCCTGCAGATGAAGCATTTGCGGATGCCGGACGACAATGAGGATATCGCCGCCATGATCACGGGCCTGGCGAAGGTCGCAGGGCTCACCGCCCAGGGTGACGACGAGATCGCGCCGCGCCTCATCCACGCCGCCGGCGGTCGCCTCGGCGTCGCGGTCGAGGTTACCCAGGACGCCATCGAGATGGCGCTCGTGCCAGCCTACCTCGAATCCGATGAGGCCGACGACGAGATCGCCCTCCACGGGTCGCGCGACGCAGCCACACCCGGCGTCCTCGCCATCCACCACTTCGCTAAGGCCTTCGGGAGGCGTTCCGGCAATGCCGACGACGAGAACCCGTTCGTCAGCCGCGACTGGACCGGCACGACGGCTCCGAAGCCCACGCCGCCGGACGGGCCGACGCAACCTCGTCGCCGGCGCTCGCGCAAGACGTCGGGAGGGAACGGTCGATGAGCCCCGTCCTTGCCCTGCGCTGCCGTCTCGCCCCCGGCGAGTCGGTGTCGAGCTTCACCGCGCGGCTGGCCGAGCGCAATGGCGTTCGGTCCGCACGCGACTTCTGCCTCGATATGGGCATGACCTTCCAGGCCTGCGTCGACGGCGAGCCTACGGCGCTCGCGAAGCTCGCGATCCTAACGGACATACCCGTCAAGGCTCTCGAACAAGCCTCGCTCCGGCGCGACGGCATAGACTTCCGCCTGCGCGGCGAGAGCCTCGCCAGACGTTCGGTCAGGCGCGCTCGAATCCACGCATGCCCTGCCTGCCTGCGGGCCGACATCGAGGCAGCCGCAGGATGCGACGAGCCCGCCCCCTACGGCCGCACGGAGTGGCTGTTGCGCGTCTTCCGGGCATGCCCGGTGCACGCTTGCGCGCTCGTCGAGATCGGCCGCGAAGAGCTCGACGGTCCTCACGCGCTGCACGACTTCGCCTTGCACATGCGGGGGCGCGAGGCCGAGATCGCACGGCTCGCCGACGCGGCCGTTCCACGGACGCCGTCAGCCCTCGAGGCCTACGTCCGCGATCGGCTCGAAGCGACCGCGCGAGGGGGGACGTTGCTCGACGGGTTGGACCTGCACGCCGCGATCACGACCTGCGAGATGCTGGGTCTGCTCGCAACCCGGGGACCTGCGGCGAAGCTCAGGTCGCTGACGGAGGAAGAGTGGCATGACGCCGGCGATGCCGGCTACTGCTTCGCCCGCGGAGGCGAGGAGGGCATCCGTGCGCTCTTCGAAGAGGTATGGCGAGCCCATCCGTTCGGTGGACGCGGGGGCGAGGGACCCCATGCCGCCTTCGGCCTCCTGTACGAGTGGCTGGCCCACGACCAGGAAGGTGCGGCCTTCGACGCTGTCCGCGGTATCCTTCGCCGGTTCATCGTCGAGACGGTACCGGTCGGACCGGGCGACGATGTCTTGGGCCAACCCGTCGAGAAACGGGTGCTGCACTCGATCTACACCGCGTCGCGCGAGTACGGTCGTCATCCCAAGCGGCTGCGGAAAGTTCTCGCGGCTGCCGCCCTGATCGGCGAGGACCATCAGCGCTTCGCCGATCACCTCGTGACCTTCGATGCAGAGCGTGCCCGCAGCTTCCTGGTGAACGATGAGACCTGCATCCCGCTTAAGGAAGTCGCGACGTACCTCAACGCCGGCCGTGTCCCGGCACAGATCCTAACCGCCCAGGGCTTCGTCACCCCGCTCGCCGTTCACACGGGCGGACGTGGTCGGCGCAGGGCGAGCTATGCCACCGCCGATCTCGACGCCCTTCTCGCGCGCCTGCTCGACGGAGCCGAAGCCGTCACGGGCACGCGGGACCAAGCCTACCCTATCCCCTTCGCCGCGAAGCGCGCCAACTGTTCCATCGCCGAGATCACACGGTTGATCCTCGATCGAAAACTCACCTGGATCGGCCGTCAGGCGGGCGTCGACGGTTATCTCTCGGTCCTCGTCGACCTGCCGGAGATCAAGCGGCACGTCCACGGCCCCGCGTACGAGGGTATGACCGCACGCGCCGTCGAGAAGATCCTGAAGACGTCGACAGCGGTCGTGACAGGCCTGATCCGGGAAGGGTTCCTGCCCCGTCGGACAGTCATCAACCCGATCAATCGCTGTCCCGTCGACCTCATCAGCCACGCGGACCTCGATACGTTTCGTGCGAAGTACGTCTCGCTGTCCGAGTTGGCGAAGACCAGGGGAGTATGGCCGGGGGCGCTGGTAGAAGCTCTCACCGGCGTTCCACCCGCGATCGAGAAAAGCCGCGTAGGAGCGGCTTTCTATCTTCGGGAGATCGTAGAGTAAAACGAAGCGTATGTATTATTGCAACACTGAACCCCGGCCCTGACCGGGGCTTTTTGTTGTCGTGACCTCCTCCAGGGCTGCTACGTGGGACGCTACTTTGCGTCGTCCAGGTCGATACTATGGTTCGGAACTGCTCCGAGTATGGGTCGCATTCCTAGGCCAACCCAAGCAAAAACAGGCACTTACAGGGGGCTTCGTGTAATACTATGGGTCGCCTTACAAGTTTGATCCCAAAAAGAGGGGAGATTGAACCCTTCGCCATAGGCAAGTTTGGTCCCTACCGTCCGAAACCGCGAAATCGGTCGCACATTCTGGATCGGATCGAACTAGCCCACCACGGCAAAAAGAGCGGGCCGTGACCTCAAGGTCCGGCCCGCTTCCATTTCGGCTCGTCCGCATCGGCATGCCCGGCGCGCCGTTTCCCTGGCCCTTCGGAGCCCAAACGCGTGCCTCATCTTCGCGGGCGACGATGCCCACGGGAAAGTGGCCGGCGATGGGAAATGCCGATGAAATGCGAGATCGAATTCCTGCCCGTTGGAGGTGCCACGAAGGCAGGCGATGCCATCGTCATCCGCTAACCCCCACAGATGGTCGTCGGTGATGGATCGGATCTACTGTTCTCCGCAGGCTTGAGAAGCGCACCGAGCCACACGACCTCGGCGGTCGGGCTTTTGCGGCGAGCGTGCAGCACCTTCAAATCGGCCGGTCGATCACGCTCACATGGGCGGCCACCACCTTCCAACCGTCGGCGAAGCGCAGCCAAGTCTGGCTCTGGCGCCCGATCCGGCCAAGCGCGTCATCCCGCGTGAACAGGGTCATCGCCACGGCGATGTCTCGTCCGTAGGTGGTAATGACGGTATCACTCAGAGAGCGGGCGAGACCCGTTGGTGCGCGCAAGCGGCGAAAGGCGCGGATCGCGTCCATGCCGTAGAGGTTCTCGGCCGCGCCGTAGCGGATCGTGCGGGGATCGTCGTGGAACAGGGCTTCCAGCACCGCCACGTCGTTGCCGACGAGGGCGGCCTCGTAGTGCGCGAACACCGCCTCGACCTCGGCCTTCACCGCGGGATCGTCGATCACCATCAGGCCTGCTCCAGCGCGGCGACGGGCGCGCGCGAAAACCCCTCGCGTTCGAGATGATGCGCCACCCGCAGGGCAAGGTCCTCGCGCCAGGGCGCGGCGATGACCTGCACGCCGAGCGGCAATCCGCCATCGAGCCGGACCGGCACCGCGGCGACCGGCAGGCCGACGAACGAGATCGGCTGCGTGAACAGGCCGATATTCGGGCGCACCGGCAACTCCACGCCGTCGAGCACGAAGGTCGCCTGCCCCGAGCGCGGCGCCCGGCACGGCGTCGAGGGGGCGAGGATCACGTCCACCGTCTCGAACAGGGCGAGCACGGCCGTGCGGTACCAGCGGCGGAAGCGCTGCGCCCGCTCGACGAAGGGGGCGGGCAGCATCGCGCCCGCGATCAGCCGGTCGCGCACCGCCGGATCGAAGTCCCGCGCCCGCGTCCGCAGGCGGTCGAGATGGAGCGCGGCCCCCTCGGCGGCGGTGATCAGGTAGGCCGCCGCGCGGGCGCGCGCGGCTTCCGGGATCTCGACCGTACGGGTGATGCCGAGCGCGCGGGCGCAATGGGCGACCGCCTCGAAGGCGTCGGCCTCCCCGCCCCGCGCAAAATAGCCGCCCGCCACGGCGATCCGCAGGCCGGCCGCACCCTCAGTCAGATGCGGCGTGACGGGTTCGGGCGGGCGTGTGGTGGCGACGGGGTCGGCGGCGTCCGGGCCCTGTAGGGCGTCGTAGGCGAGCGCGAGGTCGAGGGTCGTGCGCGCCATCGGCCCGAGATGGTCGAGGCTGCCGACGAAGGGGAAGGTGCCGGCGCGGCTGAGCCGCCCGTAGGTGGGTTTCAGCCCGAAGCAGCCGCAGAAGGCGGAAGGGACCCGGATCGAGCCGTTGGTGTCGGAGGCGAGCGCCAGCGGCACGAGGCCGGCGGCGATCGCCCCGCCCGAGCCGCCCGACGAGCCGCCGGACATGTGCCCGAGGTCGTGCGGGTTCAGCGTGTTGCCGTCATGAACGTTCTCGCCGGTGAAGTCGTAGGCGTACTCGCCCATGTTGAGCGCGCCGACGAGCACGGCGCCCGCCGCCTCCAGGCGCGCGATCAGCGCGGCGTCGCGGGTCGCGGGCGGATGTGCCCGATTGATCCGCGCGCCTGCGCGCGTCGGCAGGCCGGCGATGTCGAACAGGTTCTTGGCCGCGAACGGCACCCCCGCGAGCGGGCCCGGCGCCTCGCCGCGGGCGCGGGCGGCATCGAGCGCCCCGGCGCGGCCGAGCGCGCGCTCGGCCACCACGTCGGTGAAGGCGTTCACGCGCCCGTCGAGGCAGGCGATCCGCGCCAGCGCGGCTTCTGTGACGGCGTGGGCGGTGACCGCGCCGGCGGCGAACGCCGCGGCGATGTCCGCGGCCGGGGCGGTGCTCCAGTCCGTCACCGCGCTCACGCCGTGAACACCGGCGCGGCCTCGGCCTCGTCGGGCAGCGGGAAGGCGCCGACGGTCGCGGCCGCGGCGTGCAGCACCCGCAGGTTGGCCGCGACCGGCGCGATCCAGGCCGGATCGAGCGCGATCCCGAGGGCGCCGGCCACGGCGCCCGCATAGGCCTCCGGATCGAAGGCCGGCGGGGTGGATTCGTCGCACATGCGGTTCTGGCCCCCTGCCTCTGCCGTCATCGGAGCGCGGCGGTGACGGCGGCGGACTCGGCGACCCAGCCGAAGATGCCGCCCTGGGCCTTGATCATGGCGAGCCCGGCCTCGTGGAAGGCCGGGATGTACGAGGCGCAGGCATCCGAGACGACGACGCAGCGATAGCCGCGGTCGTTGGCCTCGCGCACGGTGGTGTGGACGCAGACTTCCGTGGTGACGCCGCAGACGATCAACGTGGCGATGGCCCGCTCTTCCAGCAGGGCGCCGAGACCGGTGGCGTAGAACGCGCCCTTGCCCGGCTTGTCGATCACCGGCTCGCCCGGCTGGGGCGCAAGCTCGGCGACGATGTCGTGGCCGGGCTCGCCGCGGATCAGGATGCGGCCCATCGGCCCCGGCTCGCCGATCCGCAGGCTCGGCGCGCCGCGCTCGCGCTTGGCCGGCGGCGCGTCGGAGAGGTCGGGGGCGTGGCCCTCCCGCGTGTGCACCACGAGGAGGCCCGCCGCCCGCGCGGCGGCGAGCAGCGCCCGCGTCGGCGGCACCGCGGCGGCGAGCAGCGACACGTCGTTGCCGAGGCTCTCGCCGAAGCCGCCGGGTTCGAGGAAGTCGCGCTGCATGTCGATGACGATCAGCGCCGCCGTCGCGAGATCGATCGGCAGGGGCGACGGTTCGGCTTCGAGGACGGGCATCGGTTGGGTCTCGCGGGCCGCGATCCGGGCGGGGCGGATCGAAGTCATCATCGTCCGCCGGCCGCAAGACGCGTGCCCACCCCGCCCGACGACGCGGCACGCGAGCCGCCGGTATGGCTTCGCCGGACAATGATGCAGATGCGCGCCGATTGGGCAGAAATAGAGTCCGAGATCAGGCCCGATGTTCGGCTGCGCGGCCCGGCCGTGATCTGATCAATCCTACCCGCGCCATGGTCACGACCGACTTGCCCCGTCGGCTCGACCGGCTCGGGACCGGAAAATGTTGCCTTTATGTGACGCGCGGGGCCGCCATCGCGGCGCAAGCTTGCCCTGGCATATCGGTTGCTGCCCGCCACACACGGGATTGCGAAGAACTAAAGGGGACGGCCATGGCGGCTCGGGGGCTCACGGCGGGTTTGGCGGCGGCACTGTCGCTCGCCCTGGTCGGACAGGCGGCGGCGGCCGACCCGGCGATGGAGAAGGTGCGCAAGGGCGTCGCGCCGGTCGAGGCCGCGCCGGTCAAGCCGGTGTCGTTCTTCCTCTTCGCCGACACGCAGGTCAGCTACCGCTACTCGTTCCCGGCTTCGGAGCCGGGCGTCCCGAGCACCAAGAGCGCCGACCCGCTCGCCGGGCGCGACATTCCCAAGCACATCCTCAACATCTCGCACGCCGATGCCTGGGAATACGGCACCAACTTCTTCTCGCTCGACATCCTGAAGTCGGGCAGCCAGGACCCGGCCGGGACCTCGAACGGCCCGGGCGGCGCGAACGTCGTCTACGATTACGGGGCGACGGAGGCCTACGGCCTGTATCGCGGCACGCTCAGCCTCACCAAGCTGACGGGGGCGACGTTCTTCGCCTATCCCGGCCTGATCAAGGACGTGTCGCTGTCGTTCGGCTTCGACATGAACGCCAAGAACACCGTGTTCGGGCCGATGAAGCGCGACGTGGTCGGCGGCCTCTCCTTCGCCATCGACGTGCCGGCCGGCTTCCTCAACGTGGCGGTGCACGCCTACAAGGAGTGGAACCGCAACGGATTCGTGCCCGAGCCGTTCCGCAGCGTCGAGTTCAACACCGTCCCCGAGTTCGAGATCGTCTACAGCTTCCCGCTCGATGGATTCCTCGGCGGCTTTCCGCTGAAGCTCGCGGGCTTCAACAACATCGTCCTGCCGAAGGGCAACGGCGGCATCCCCGGCACGGCGCCGACCAACGTCGAGTTCCTGTCCCGCACCAACCTCGTGCTCGACGTGGGCAAACTGGTCTGGAACCAGCCGGGCAAGCTCGATGCCTTCGTGGGCTTCCAGTACTGGCGCAACAAGTTCGGCGTCGACAAGGATATCGGCTTCGCGCAGGGCGGCGCCGGTCCGGGCGCGGAAGAGAAGTCGTTCCTCGCCGGCATCTCCGTGCACGTGTTCTGACGGTGAGCGCATCGGGGCCGACGCCGCTCTTTGCCGCCTACGGCATCGTCAAGCGCTTCGGCGCCTTCACGGCCAATGACGGCGTCGATCTGGAGATCAGGGCCGGCGAGATCCACGCGCTGCTCGGCGAGAACGGCGCGGGCAAGTCGACCCTGATGAAGATCCTCTACGGCCTGCTGGAGCCGAGCGAGGGCGTCGTCACGCATCGCGGCGACATCGTGCGGCTCGGCAGCCCCGAGGCCGCCCGCGCGCTCGGCATCGGCATGGTGTTCCAGCACTTCTCGCTGTGCGAGAACCTGACGGTGGCCGAGAACATCGCGCTGGTGATGCCCAAGTCCCTGAATGGGCGGGCGTTGCGGGAGCGGATCGCCCGGCTCGGGCGCGAATACGGCCTGCATCTCGATCCCGAGCGGCCGGTCTGGTCGCTCTCGGCGGGCGAGCGCCAGCGCATCGAGATCGTGCGCTGCCTCTTGCAGGACCCGAAGCTGATCATCCTCGACGAGCCGACCTCGGTGCTGACGCCGGGCGAGGCGGAGGGGCTGTTCGCGGTGCTGGAGCGACTGCGCGACGAGGGTCGGGCGCTGCTCTACATCTCGCACCGCCTCGACGAGGTGCGCCGGCTCTGCACCCGCGCCACGATCCTGCGGGCGGGCCGCGTCGTCGGTGCCTGCAATCCGCAGGACGAGACCGCCCGCTCGCTCGCCGCGATGATGGTCGGCACGCAGGTGCGCGCCGTGACGCCCAAAACCGCGCCCGCGGGGGGCCGCGAGCGCCTGCGCTTGGAAAAGCTCGACCTGCCCGCGCCGGGCCTGCACGCCACGCCGCTCCGCGCCATCTCGCTGTCTGTGGCGGGCGGCGAAATCCTCGGCATCGCCGGCATTGCCGGCAACGGGCAGGCGGAACTGTTCGCCGCGCTGTCCGGCGAGACCCTGGCGCCGCGGCCGGACGCGTTGCGGATCGACGGTGCGGCGGTGGGCCGGCGCGGCATCAACGCCCGCCGCCGTCTCGGCGCGGCCTTCGTGCCGGAGGAGCGCAACGGCCACGCCGCCGCCCCGTCGATGCGCCTGTCGGAGAACGCGCTGCTGGCGCGCCACGCCACCGCGCCGCTCGCCCGGTTCGGCCTGCTGCGCCTCGGCGCGGCGCAGGAACTGGCGCGGCGGGTGATCGAGACCTTCGAAGTGCGCAAGGCCGGGCCCGATCCGGCTGCAGGCACGCTCTCGGGCGGCAACCTCCAGAAGTTCGTGGTCGGGCGGGAAATCCTGGCCGAGCCCGGCATCCTCGTCATCAACCAGCCGACCTGGGGCGTCGATGCGGCGGCGGCCGCGCAGTTGCGCCAAGCCGTGATCGATCTCGCCGCCCGCGGCGCCGCCATCCTCGTCATCAGCCAGGATCTCGACGAGTTATTCGAGATCGCCGATTCGATCTCCGTCCTACACGACGGCACCCTCTCGCCGCCGGTGCCGACCGGGCGGACGAACCGCGCCGCCATCGGCCTGCTGATGGGCGGCGCGAGCGATGCCATCCCGGCCCCGCAGAGCCGCTCGGAGGCGCTGGCGCATGCGTCTTGATCTGATTCCCCGCGCCCGCCGCTCGCCCTGGCTCGACGCGCTCACCCCCGTGCTGGCCTTCGCGCTTGCGGTGCTGATCGGCGGGATCGCCGTCTCGGCGCTGGGCGTCGCGCCTTCGCAAGCCTTCCTCACCTACTTCGTCGCCCCGTTGAGCGAGGTGTGGTCGATCCAGGAGGTCGCCCTGAAGGCCGCGCCGCTGGCGCTGATCGCGACCGGCCTCGCCTTCTGCTACCGCGCCGGCCTGTGGAACATCGGCGCGGAAGGGCAGTACGTCGTCGGCGGCCTCGCGGGCGGGATCGTCGCCATCGCGGCCCACGGGATGGAGGGCTTCAGCCTCTGGGTGCTGCCCGCGATGCTCGTGGCCGGCACGCTCGCCGGGCTTGCCTACGCGATGATCCCGGCGCTCTTGAAGGTGCGCCTCGGCGTCTCGGAAATCCTGACGAGCCTGATGCTGGTCTACGTCGCGCAGTTGCTGCTCGACTACATGGTCCGCGGCCCCCTGCGCGACCCGAAGGGCTACAACTTTCCCCAGAGCGTCGGCTTCGATTCCTTCGCCCGGCTCCCCTATCTCATGGAGGGCGAGTCGCTGCATGCGGGCGTGCTGGTCGCCGCGCTCGCCCTCGCGCTCGCGGCTCTGGTTCTGGCCCGCACCCTGTTCGGCTTCGAGGTGCGGCTCGTCGGCACGAGCCCGCGTGCGGCGCGCTTCGCCGGGTTCTCGCAGGCACGGCTGACGCTGGCCGTCTTCGCGATCTCCGGCGGCGCGGCGGGGCTCGCCGGCATCCTCGAAGTGGCCGGCCGCATCGGCCAGCTCCAGCCCGAGATCTCGCCGGGCTACGGCTTCACCGCGATCATCGTCGCCTTCCTCGGGCGCCTGTCGCCGCCGGGCATCCTGATCGCGGCCTTCGTCATCGCGCTCACCACCATCGGCGGCGAGAACGCGCAGATCGACCTCAAGCTGCCCCTCGACCTGACCCGCGCCTTCCAGGGCCTGCTGCTCGGCCTCGTGCTCGGCGCCGACGTGATCGCCCGCTGCCATGTCCGGCTGGTGCCGGGCGGCCAGGCCGCGCGCCCGGAGGTTTGATGACCCTCGACATCGTCCAGATGGTGCTCGTCACCGTGCTGACGGCGGCGACCCCGCTGATCCTCGCCGGCATCGGCGAACTCGTCACCGAGCGCGCAGGCGTGCTCAATCTCGGCGTCGAGGGCATGATGGTGCTGGGCGCCGCCGCGGGCTTCGCGGTGGCGATGCAGACCGGCTCGACCGGGCTCGGGGCGCTGGGCGGCGCGGGCGCGGGCGTCCTGCTGGCCGCCCTGTTCGGGGTGCTGACGGTGGGGTTGGCCGCCAATCAGGTCGCCTCGGGGCTGGCGCTGACCATCCTCGGGCTCGGGCTCTCGGGGCTTGTCGGCGCCTCCTATGTCGGGATGAAGCGCGAGCCGGCGCCGCATCTGGCGCTGCCCGGCCTCACCGACCTGCCCGGCATCGGGCATCTGTTCTTCGGGCAGGACGCCTTCGTCTACGCCGCCCTGGTGCTGGTCGTCGCCGTGTGGTGGTTCCTGGGGCGCACCCGCGCCGGCCTGACGCTCCGCGCGGTGGGCGACGACCACACCGCGACCCACGCGCTGGGCGTGAAGGTGCGCAAGGTCCGCTTCCTCGCGGTGCTGTTCGGCGGCGCCTGCGCCGGGCTGGCCGGCGCCTACCTGTCGCTCGCCTACACGCCGTTCTGGGCCCCCGCGATGACCGCCGGGCGCGGCTGGATCGCCCTGGCGCTCGTCGTCTTCGCCTCCTGGCGCCCGTTTCGGGTCGCGGCCGGCGCCCTGCTGTTCGGCGGGGCGACCGTGCTCCAGCTTCACGCCCAGGCCGCCGGCCTCGGCCTGCCGGGGCAACTGCTCTCGGCGATGCCCTACCTCGCGACCATCCTGGCCCTCGTCCTGCTCTCCCTCGGCCGCCGCCGCGGCGGCTCGCCGGGCCCGGCCGCCCTCGGACAGGTTTTCACGCCGAGCCGGTGAGAGGCGCCGCCGTTTGCGTGCATTCCCTCGCCCCGCACGCGGGGAGAGGGCCGCGACGACCTCGTCGTCGGCGCGGCGAGGCGGCAGCCGAAGGTGAGGGGGCGCATGCGGTTGCGCTGTATCCTGAGATACCCCCTCACCGCCGCTTCGGCTTCGCCTCCGCTTCCTGCCTGCACGACAAGGTGAAGGCAGGCCTCTCCCCGCCCGGCGGGGAGAGGGGGGAGCCAACGGGCCTCGAAGAGATCGATTGGTTGTCGTACGGGCACGACGGTGCAGCTGCCTGCCGCGAAACTATGCAAGCTTTGGCCATGCCGCTGGGCGATGGCTCCGCCATTGTCAATTTTTCGTGCAGATGTGAGAAAATTCTTCCCGCCAAATGTTCCGGCGCGTCGCCCGGCTGGATTGGGTCCGACTTTTGCACCGGCTCCGCCGGCATCGTCGAGACGGAACCGAACGCGTGGCAGCTCCAACCTTCTCCCGCAGACATCTTCTCGGCGGCGCGGCCGCGCTCTCGCTCGGCACGCTGCCGTTCGGTCGCGCACGGGCGGCGGGGCCGCTGACGGTCGGCTTCATCTATGTCGGACCGAAGGACGATTACGGCTACAACCAAGCCCACGCCCAGGGGGCTGCCGCGCTGAAGGCGCTGCCCGGCGTGCAGGTGGTCGAGGAGGAGAACGTCCGCGAGACCACCGATGTCCAGAAGACCATGGAGAGCATGATCAACCTGGATGGTGCCGGGCTGATCTTCCCAACCTCGTTCGGTTATTTCGATCCCCACGTTCTGATCGAGGCCAAGAAGAACCCCAAGGTGCAGTTCCGCCATTGCGGCGGGCTCTGGACCGAGGCCAACCCGAAGAACGCCGGCTCGTATTTCGGCTACATCGCGCAGGGGCAGTACCTGAACGGCATCGTCGCGGCGCATGCCTCGAAGTCGAAGAAGCTCGGCTTCGTCGCGGCCAAACCGATCCCGCAGGTGCTCAACAACGTCAACGGCTTCCTGCTCGGCGCCCGCAGCGTCGATCCCTCGATCACCGTGCAGGTCATCTTCACCGGCGAATGGTCGCTCGCGGTCAAGGAGGCGGAAGCCACCAACGCCCTGATCGACGGCGGCGCCGACGTCATCACCTGCCACGTCGACAGCCCGAAGGTCGTGGTCGAGACCGCGGCGCGCCGCGGCGCCTTCGTCTGCGGCTACCACGCCGACCAGTCGGCGCTGGCCAAGGGGAAATACCTCACCGGCGCCGAGTGGAACTGGGCCTCGATCTACAAGGGCTTCGTCGCCGACATGCAGGCCGGCAAGGCCCCGCCCAATTTTTTGCGCGGCGGTCTGCCCGACGGCTTCGTCAAGATGAGCCCCTACGGACCGGCGGTCTCCGAGGAGGCGCGCAAGAACGCCGACGCGGTCAAGGCCGAGATGATGAAGGGGGGCTTTGCCATCATCAAGGGCCCGCTCAAGGACAACCGGGGCAACGAGATCGCCGGCTCCGGCAAGGCGCTCGCCGAGAACGCGGCCGAGCTGGAGAAGACCAACTACCTCGTCGAGGGCGTGAAGGGCTCGGCCTGACCACCTGTCCGACTGATCGCCTCGGACGCCGTCGGTTCCCCCCTCTCCCGCACGCGGGGAGAGGGTCGCGACGACCTCGTCGTCGTCGCGACAAGCGGGAGCGGGGGTGAGGGGGCTTCGACGGGTGAGGCTCGTCCGGGCAAGCCCCCTCACCTTCGGCTGCCGCCTCGCTTCGGCGACGACCAGGTCGCCGCAGCCCTCTCCCCGCACGGCGGGGCGAGGGGATGCGCGGCCGACCGAAGCGATTGACCACGAGTGGCACGGTTTCTGCCCCGCCCGATGGTGAGGAATGCGACGATGACACGCGATGTCCACCAGCGCTGACACCACCGCACTACCGCTCGCCGAGCCCCACGCCTCGGCCGGGCTTCAGCTCCGGGCGTGGCTCGCGCGCCGGGCCGAGGTGGTGGCGATCCCGGTCGGCGCGGTGATCGTCGGCTTCCTGCTGTTCTCGTTGTTCCTGCTCGCGCTGGGAAAAAGCCCGCTCGCCTTCCTCGATCTCGTCTGGCGCGGCGGCTTCGGCTCGCCGTTCGCCCTCCAGAACAGCCTGCAGCGGGCCGCCCCCCTGCTGTTCGCCGCGCTCTGCGTGGCGCTGCCGGCCCGGCTCGGGCTCGTGGTGATCGGCGGCGAGGGGGCGATCGTGCTGGGCGGCCTCGCCGCCGCCGCCGCCGCGATCCCGCTTCAGGGCGCCCCGCCGTTCCTCGCCGTGCCGCTGATGGCGCTCGCCGCCGCGCTCGCTGGGGCCGCCTGGATCGGCGGCGTCGGGGCGCTGCGGGCCTATCGCGGCGTCAACGAGACCATCGCCAGCCTGCTGATGTCCTACATCGCCATCGCGCTGGCCAACCACATGATCGAGGCGGTGCTGCGCGACCCGGCGAGCCTCAACAAGCCCTCGACCCCGCCGATCGGCGAGGCCTTCGCGGTCGGCCCGCTGCCGGGCCTCGACGTGCATTGGGGTCTCGGCATCGGCGTGCTCGCCTGCCTCCTCGCCTATGGCCTCACCGAGCGCACGACTTTGGGCTTTGCCGCCCGCATCGCCGGCGGCAACGTACGGGCGGCGCAGATCCAGGGGTTGCCGGTCGGGCGCCTCGTCGTCGGCTTCACGGCGCTCGGCGGCGCCTGCGCCGCGCTCGCCGGCTTCTTCGAGGTGACGGCGGTGCACGGCAACGCCAACGCCTCGCTCAATGCGGGCTTCGGCTATACCGGCATCCTCGTCGCGTTCCTCGCCCGCCAGAACCCGCTGGCGATCCTGCCGGTGGCGTTTCTGCTCGGCGGCATCGAGGCGTCGAGCGGCCTGATCCAGCGGCGGATGCAACTGCCCGACGCGACCGTGCTGGTCCTCGAAGGGCTGCTCTTCCTCGTCGTCCTGACGAGCGAGACGCTCTACGGCCGGTTCAAGCCGTTCAACCCCCATCTCTGGGCCGAGAAGCGCGAGACGGCTGCATGAGCGACGACCTCGGCCTCTGGACCGTCCTGCTCGCGGTGATCGGGGGCGCCATCCGCGTCTCGACGCCGTTCCTGTTCGTCAGCCTCGGCGAGACCCTCACCGAGCGCTCAGGAAGAATCAATCTGGGGCTCGAAGGCACCCTCGTCTTCGGCGCCATGGCGGCCTACGCCACTGCCGTCATGACCGAGAGCCCGTGGGCGGGCGTCGCGGTGGCGGGCCTCGCGGGCGGCGTCTTCGGCCTGCTGCACGGCTTCATCTGCCGCTTTCCGCGGGTCAACGACGTGGCGGTCGGCATCGCCCTGATGCTGTTCGGCTCAGGGCTCGCCTTCTTCCTCGGCAAGCCGTTCATCCAGCCCTCGGCCCCGCCGCTCCCCGCGATTCCCTTCGGCTTCTGGTCCGACCTGCCGCAGGTGCAGGCGGCGCTCCGCGTCAACGTGCTGTTCCTCGTCGGCGCCGCGCTCAGCGTCGCCCTGTGGTGGGGTTTTCGCAACACCAAGGCCGGGCTGATCGTGCGCGTGGTCGGCGACAGCGCGGATGCGGCGCGGGCCATGGGCTACGACGTCGATCGGGTGCGGTGGCTCGCCACCGCGGCGGGCGGCGTCTTGGCCGGCATCGGCGGCGCCTACCTGTCGCTCTACTATCCGGGCTCGTGGAACGAGGGCATCTCGTCGGGCCAGGGCCTGATGGCGGTGGCGCTCGTCATCTTCGCCCGCTGGAACCCGCTCGCCTGCTTCGGCGCCGCCCTGCTGTTCGGCGGCGCCGGGGCGCTGGGGCCGGCGCTGCAATCGGTCGGCATCTCCCAGGGCTACTACCTGTTCTACGCCGCCCCCTACGTGCTCACCCTGGCGCTCCTGATCGCCACCTCGTCTCCCGACCGGGCGCTGGCCGGCGCACCGGGCGAACTGTCGCTCAAGTAAGGACATCACATGAACGGTCTCGGCGGACTGAACAAATCCCCGAACGGCGTCGTCATCGGCCTCGTGCAGCTCCAGTTGCCGACGGTCGTCACCCCTGCGGACCTCAAGGCGCAGACGGATCGCATCGTCGCGATGGTCGGGAAGGCGCGGGCCAATCTCGGCACGATGGACCTCGTCGTGTTCCCCGAATACGCGCTCCACGGCCTGTCAATGGACACCAACCCGGAGATCATGGTCTCCCTCGACGGGCCGGAGGTGGCGGCCTTCAAGCAGGCCTGCCGCGATCACCGGATCTGGGGCTGCTTCTCGATCATGGAGGCCAACCCCAACGGCAACCCGTACAATTCCGGCCTGATCATCGACGATACGGGGGAGCTGAAGCTTTATTACCGCAAGATGCACCCCTGGGTGCCGGTCGAGCCGTGGGAGCCGGGCGATCTCGGCATCCCGGTGATCGAGGGGCCGAAGGGGGCCAAGCTCGGCCTCATCATCTGCCACGACGGCATGTTCCCCGAGATGGCACGCGAATGCGCCTACAAGGGCGCCGAGATCATGATCCGCACCGCCGGCTACACCGCGCCGATCCGCGAATCCTGGCGCTTCACCAACCAGTCGAACGCCTTCTGCAACCTGATGGTGACCGCCAACGTCTGCCTGTGCGGCTCCGACGGCAGCTTCGACTCCATGGGCGAGGGCATGATCGTCGACTTCGACGGCACCGTCATCGCCCACGGCACCACGGGGCGCGTCGACGAGATCATCACCGCGGAGGTGCGGCCCGACCTCGTGCGCGAGGCCCGCGCGCATTGGGGCGTCGAGAACAACATCTACCAGCTCGGCCACCGCGGCTATACCGCGGTGAAGGGCGGCGCCGGGGACTGCCCCTACACCTACATGCACGACCTCGCCGCGGGCCGGTACCGCCTGCCGTGGGAGGAGACCGTGAAGGTCACCGACGGCACGGGCTGCGGTTTTGCGGCGCCGACGCGGGTCTACGGCGAGAGGCCGAGGCGGGAGGCGGCGGAGTGAGCGCCGCCTCAGCCCTTCTTCAGCGCCGCGAGCATCTCGCGGCGCAGGATCGCGTTGAGGCGCGTCTGGTAGCCGGGGCCCTGGCGGCGCAGCCAAGCCAGGACGTCGGAATCGATGCGCACCGTCGTCGCGGTCTTGGTCGGGCGGTAGTATTTTCCGCGCACGGCCTCGCCCCAGAATTCCTCAGTCAGGGGCGGGATGTCGCTCGTGTCGATCGCCTCGTCCGGCAGGGCGTCGAGCGCGGCGAGTTCGGCTTTCAGCGCCTCGGTCAGCGGCGGCAGATTCGTCAGATCGACCTCAAAACTCACGAGTTTCCCGCTCGTAGCGGCTTCGCTCGGTGCGGTCGGCACGTCGGGCCGAGATGATGCGGACGATCTCAATTTCCCTGCCATCCTCGTCCCCCTCGCGCACGGTGTTGACGACCACGAGCACCGCGACGCTGCCCATGGAACCGATCGCCCTCCAGCGCAGCTCTCCGCCCTCGATCCCGTCGGGCGCCGTCATCACAAACGGATCGTCACGACAAGATTGCTGCGACGAACCCCCTTGGACAAGCCACCGACCGGAGGCCGCATGAGCGCCGCTCTCGTCCCCACCGCCGAGGCGCCCGAGGCCGGGCTCACCGTCGAGGCCGAGCCCTATCCCTGGCCGTTCGACCGCGACCTGCGCCCGGCCAACACGGCGCTCGTCATCATCGACATGCAGACCGATTTCTGCGGCAAGGGCGGCTACGTCGATGCCATGGGCTACGACCTCGCGCTGACCCGCGCGCCGATCGAGCCGATCCGGCGGCTGCTGGCGGCGGCGCGCAAACGCGGCTTCCACGTGATCCACACCCGCGAGGGGCACCGGCCGGACCTCGCCGATTTGCCGGCGAACAAGCGCTGGCGCTCGCGCCGGATCGGGGCCGGCATCGGCGATCCCGGCCCCTGCGGGCGGGTGCTGGTGCGCGGCGAGCCCGGCTGGGAGATCATCCCCGAGCTGGCGCCGCTTCCCGACGAGCCGGTGATCGACAAGCCCGGCAAGGGCTCGTTCTGCGCCACCGATCTCGAACTGATCCTGACCACGCGGGGCATCCGCAACCTGATCCTCACCGGCATCACCACCGATGTCTGCGTCCACACCACGATGCGCGAGGCCAACGACCGCGGCTTCGAATGCGTCATTGTCTCGGACGGCACCGCGGCGACCGATCCGGGCAACCACGCGGCGGCGCTGAAGATGGTGACGATGCAGGGCGGCGTGTTCGGTGCGGTCGCCTCCTCCGAGGCGATCCTGCGGGTCATCGGGTAAGCGCCATGGCGACGATCCCCCCGCCCGCCCCGCTTCCCGACGGTGCCATCGGCGTCGAGACGGTCGGCATGACGAAGCGCTTCGGCGGCTTCACCGCCCTCGACGACGTGTCGATCCTCGTGCCGCCGGGCGGCTTCCACGCGTTGCTCGGCGAGAACGGCGCGGGCAAGTCGACGCTCGTCAAATGCGTGATGGGCTTCTACGCCCCGAGCAGCGGTTCCGTGCTGATCGACGGGCGCGAGGCCGAGATCAGCGGGCCGAAGGGCGCGCAGACCCGCGGGCTCGGCATGGTCTACCAGCACTTCACCCTGGTGCCGTCGCTGACCGGGGCGGAGAACCTCGTCATCGCCCGCGCCGACGCCCCCGCGATCCTCGACTGGCGGACCGAACGGGCGAAACTCGCCGCCTTCATGGAGCGGATGCCGTTCCGGCTCGATCTCGACCGGCCGGTGGCCGAACTCGCGGCCGGCGAGAAGCAGAAGCTGGAGATCGTCAAGCAGCTCGCCCTCAAGGCCCGCTTCCTGATCCTCGACGAGCCGACCTCGGTGCTGACGCCCGACGAGGCCGAGGAGGTGCTGGGGCTGCTGCGCGGCCTGTGCGACGCGGGCGCGCTCTCGGTGCTGATGATCAGCCACAAGTTCCGCGAGGTGGAGGCCTTCGCCCGCTCGTTCAGCGTGCTGCGGCGCGGGCGCCTCGTCGGCGGCGGCACGGTCGGCGCGGTCTCGCGCGACGACATGGCGGCGATGATGGTGGGCGAGCGCTCCGTGCGTACGCTCGCCGCCCGCATCGGCGAGCCGGAGGCGGCCCACGACGTGCTGCAAGTGGAGGGCCTGAGCGCGACCGACGTGTCGGGCCTGCGCCGGATCGACATCGCGGATCTGCGCGTGCGGCGGCGCGAGATCGTCGGCATCGCCGGCGTCTCGGGCAACGGCCAGAAGGAACTCGCCGACGTGCTCGGCGGCCAGATCCGGGCGACCGGCGGACGCGTCGCGGTCCAGGGCGAGCCCTATCGCGGCAGCCGGACCGAGAGCCGCCGCCACCGGGTGCGCTTCATCCCGGAAGAACCCTTGCGCAACGCCTGCGCCCCGCGGATGTCGGTGTCCGAAAACCTCGCCTTCCGCGCCTTCGACCGCCGCGGCGAGGACATCGAGGCCCGTCCCATCTTCTGGCTCGACCGGCGCGGCATGGGCCGGCGGGCCAAGGACCTGATCGCCCGCTTCAAGGTGAAGACCGCTTCGTCCGAGGCGCCGATCGCCACGCTCTCGGGCGGCAACGTGCAGCGCGCGGTGCTGGCCCGCGAACTGACCGACCCGGTCGATCTCCTGATCGTGGTCAACCCCTGCTTCGGCCTCGATTTTTCCGCCATCGCCGAGATCCGCAACCGCATCGTCTCGGCCCGCAACGCGGGCGCCGCCGTGCTGCTGATCAGCGAAGACCTCGACGAGATCCTGGAGCTGTCCGACCGCATCGTGGTGATGTCCGAGGGGCGCCTCGTCTACGAGACGCCGGCGGCCACCGCCGATTCCGGCACCATCGGCCGCCACATGGCCGGGCATCACTGATATCGTTTCCGATTGCTCGCTTCGGTATCGCCACCTCCGTCATCCCGGGGCCGCGCAGCGGAACCCGGGATCCACCCGTGATGCGGGATGCCTGGCCGAAGTCGGACCGTCGCGGCCAGTTGTGGATTCCGGGTTCGCCTTCGGCGCCCCGGAATGACGGGCTTGGGTGCGTAATCCGAACGCATAAAACGGAAGCGGCATGAACATCGGGGGACGCTGGCCCTGGTCTTGCTCCCGCTCACTCGGCGCAAACGTCACGACGAGCCGATGAGCGGCCGCGGGCGGTGCCGGACAGGGGCGGACATCCGATGGTTCGTAAGGTTCTGACGCGGTGGGCCGGCGCGGCGATGGGCATCGCGCTGGCCGCCGCCCCGGCGCTCGCCGCCGACAAGCTCAAGGTCGGCTTCGTCTATGTGGGCCCGGTGGCCGATTACGGCTACTCCTACCAGCACGACCTCAGCCGCAAGGCGCTGGTCGAGGCCATGCCCGACAAGGTCGAGACCACCTTCCTCGAGAACGTGCCGGAGGCCGACAGCGAGCGCTCCATCGAGAAACTCGCCCGCTCCGGCGCCGGGCTGATCTTCACCACCTCGTTCGGCTTCATGGAGCCGACGCTGAAGGTCGCGAAGAAATTCCCGAAGGTGAAGTTCGAGCACGCCACCGGCTACAAGCGCGCGGACAACGTCGCGACCTACTCGGCCCGCTTCTACGAGGGCCGCTACGTCTGCGGCAAGATCGCCGGCAAGTTGTCGAAGTCCGGCACCGTCGGCTACATCGCCTCGTTCCCGATTCCGGAAGTCGTCAGCGGCATCAACGCGTTCATGCTCGGGGCGCAATCGGTCAACCCGAACATCAAGATCAAGATCGTCTGGGTGAACACGTGGTTCGACCCCGGCAAGGAGGCGGAGGCCGCCAAGGCGCTGCTGGCGCAGGGCGCCGACATCCTCACCCAGCACACCGACTCGGCCGCACCGCTGCAGGAGGCGGAAAAGGCCGGCAAGCTCGCCTTCGGCCAGTCCTCCGACCAGTTCCGATTCGCCCCGAAGGCGCAGCTCACCTCGATCGTCGATGACTGGAACGGCTACGTGATCGCCGAGACCAAGGCCGTCCTCGACGGCACGTGGAAGAGCCACGACACCTGGGGCGGCCTCAAGGACGGCATGGTCGTGCTCGCCCCCTTCACCAACATGCCCGACGACGTGAAGGCGATGGCCGAGGAGACCAAGCAGGGCATCGCCGACGGCAAAATTCACCCGTTCCAGGGCCCGGTGACCAAGCAGGACGGCACGGTCGCGGTGAAGGAGGGCGAGAGCGCGCCCGACCCGATGATCCTGGGCATGAACTGGTACGTGAAGGGCATCGACGACAAGCTGGCGCAGTAGGTTCGCGCCGGCAAAGAAACGCCGCCGGAGGGCTCCGGCGGCGTTTCTCGATTTTTACGAGGCGTTCAGGGCCGCGGCGGGGGCGGCGGAAGCCGACGCTCCTCCGGCGGCGGGGGCGGCGCCTCGACCGGCACGCCGATTCCGGGCGGGGCCGGGATGGCGTCGCCGCGCTCGATCGCCCGGCGCTCGTTGGCCGGACCGGCGGTGCCCTCGGTCCCTCCGGGCGCGGTCACGGAGGGTTGGCCGGCGGGCGCGCCGACCGATTGGGCAAGGGCGCCGCCGCTCAAGCCGAGGCCGGCACAGAGGGCGAGCGCGAGGGTCGTTCTGACGGACATCTTTGGGGGCTTTCCAGGCAGGGAGAGGGGAAGCGGGTTACCGGTGGCGCTTGCGATGCCGGAGCCCGGCCTTGCCGCGCCGGCCACCCGGCGCCGTGACGCGGGGCTGCCCGGCCGGCGGCGTCAGGCTCTGGGCCGAAGCCCCCGTCGCCGTGGCGACGAGGCCCCCCGCCGACAGGCCGGCCACGGTGAGCCAGGCCGCGAGGACGACGCCGAGCCCGAGCCCGGCCTTGAGACAGCGCATGACGGAGAAATCCTTGGAGGGCGGCAGCCCTGTTCAACGGTCGAGCGCAGCAAAGGTTGTGCCGCCCCCCGCCGAAGGACCACACGTCCACAACAACATCCGGCGAGCCCCGGACAGAGGAAGTCGGGCGTCGCGCTTCCGTCGCGGCGGGCCCGCACGGACAAGCTGGCACATGCCTTGCCCCCCGCCTTGCGATCAGGGCGGGCACGGAAGGACTACGTGTATGGGCGAGCGTGCAGCGACGACGGCGTCTCCTTCCCTGGCCGAGGCGACGGCCCCGGTCCCGCCGACCGTGCTCGGCCTGCTCGGCCTCCAGCATGTGCTGGTGATGTATGCCGGCGCCGTGGCGGTGCCGCTCATCGTCGGGCGGGCGCTCGGGCTGTCGCCGGAGGACATCGCGATCCTCGTCAGCGCCGACCTGTTCGCCTGCGGCATCGCCACCCTGATCCAGAGCTGGGGCCTGCCCGGCATCGGCATCCGCATGCCGGTGATGATGGGCGTCACCTTCGCATCGGTGACGCCGATGATCGCCATGGGGACCAACCCGGCCCTCGGGCTCGCCACGATCTACGGCTCGGTCATCGCCGCCGGCCTGTTCGGGCTGCTGGTGGCGCCGATGATCGGGCGGTTGCTGCCGCTGTTCCCGCCGGTCGTCACCGGCACGATCATCCTCGTCATCGGCATCTCGCTGATGAAGGTCGGGGTGAACTGGGCGGCGGGCGGCGTCGGCAACCCGAATTACGGCGCGCCGCTCTATCTCGGCATCAGCGCCTTCGTGCTGGTGACGATCCTGGCCATCACCCGCTACGCCACCGGCTTCGTCAACTCGGCCTCGGTCCTCATCGGCATCGTCGTCGGCATGCTGGTGGCGGCTGCGTTCGGCCTCGTCGATCTGGCCAAGGTCGGCGCGGCGCCGTGGTTCGACGTGATCCGGCCGTTCCATTTCGGCTGGCCGCGCTTCGATCCCGTCTCGGCGATCACGCTCTGCATCGTGATGATCGTGGTGATGATCGAATCGACCGGCATGTTCCTGGCGCTGGCCGAGATCACCGCCGACCCGGTGGACGAGAAGCGCCTGACCAAGGGCCTGCGCGCCGACGGCCTCGGCACGCTCGTCGGCGGGATCTTCAACACGTTTCCCTACACCTCGTTCTCGCAGAACATCGGCCTCGTCGGCGTCACCGGCGTGCGCTCGCGCATGGTCACGGTGGTCGGCGGCTGCATCATGCTGGGGCTCGGGCTGATCCCGAAGCTCGCGGCCCTCGTCGAGGCGGTGCCGCCCTGCGTGCTCGGCGGGGCCGGGCTCGTGATGTTCGGCATGGTCGGCGCGACCGGCACCCGCATCCTCGGCGCGGTCGATTTTTCCGGCAATCGCAACAACCTGTTCATCGTCGCGGTCTCGGTCGGCTTCGGCATGATCCCGCTCGTCGCCCCCGCCTTCTTCAAGCAGATGCCGCACGCGCTCCACCCGCTGCTCGAATCCGGCATCCTGCTGACCGCGATCTCGGCGGTGCTGCTGAACCTGTTCTTCAACGGCTTCGGCAGTTCGGTCGAGGCGCGGGAGGCCGCCGTGCGGCAGGCCAAGACGGCGGAAGCGCATTGATCGCAGCAAGCGGACCGCAGGCTGCGCTATGATCCCCGGATGACCCGGACCTTCCTGCCCGAGGCGGACGCCTTCCGCCTGTGCAACGCGCGCGTGCCCGTCGCCTTCCTCACCGACGGCGTGCCCGAGGGCGCGCAGCGCGACGCCGACGGCGCGGCGCTCCTCGACCTCGTGATCGCGGACGGGCGGTTCGGCCCGGTTCGGCCGGCGGGGCAGTCCCCGGCCGAATTGCCCGCCGCCGACCTCGCCGGGCGGCAGGCCTGGCCGCGCCTCGTCGATGTCCACACCCATCTCGACAAGGGGCACACCGTCGCCCGCACTCCCAATCCCGACGGCGATTTCGCGGGCGCGCTCGACGCGACGCGGGCGGACCGGACCCGGTACTGGGACGGGGAGGATCTGCGCCGCCGCATGGCGTTCGGGCTCGCCTGCGCGCAGGCGCACGGCGTCGGCGCGATCCGCACCCATCTCGACAGTCAGGAGGGCGGCCAAGAGAGTGGTTCCTTGCGCGATCAGGCCGCGACGACCTGGGCGGTGTTCCGGGAGATGCGCGCGGCCTGGGCCGGGCGGATCGCGCTCCAGGGCGTCGGGCTGATGCCGCTCGACGGCTATGCCGGCGGCTACGGCGAGCGGCTCGCCGACCTAATCGCGGAATCCGGCGGCCTGCTCGGCGGCGTCACCCGCCCCACCGGCGGCCTGCACGGGGCGGCGCGGGCAGAGTTCGACGCCGACCTCGACCGCCTGTTCGCCCTGGCGCGCGCGCGCGACCTCGACATCGACCTGCACGTGGACGAGACCGGCGACCCGGCCGCCGCCTCCCTCGATGCGGTGGCCCGCGCCACCCTCCGGCACGGCTACGAGGGCCGCGTCACCTGCGGCCATTGCTGCAGCCTCGCGCTCCAGCCGCCGGAGCAGGCGGCGGCGACGATCCGGCGGGTCACGCAGGCGGGCCTGCGCATCGTCACCCTGCCGACGGTCAACCTCTACCTTCAGGACCGCACCCGCGGGCGCACCCCGCGCTGGCGCGGCGTCGCGCCGGTGCAGGAACTCATGGCGGCGGGCGTGCCGGTGGCGGTCGCGGGCGACAATTGCCGCGACGGCTTCTACGCCTACGGCGACCACGACATGCTCGACACGGTCCGCGCCGCGGTGCGCATCCTCCATCTCGACCACCCGCTGGAACGGGCCCCGGCGCTCGCCGGCCCCGTCCCCGGCGCGATCATGGGCCTCACTGAGGCCGGCACGATCCGCGAGGGCGGCCCGGCCGACCTGATCCTGCTTCCCGCGCGCAGCCTCGGTGAGGTCGTCGCCCGCGCGCATTCGGATCGGATCGTGCTGGCTTCCGGGCGGCGCCTCGACGCGACGCCGCCGCCCTACGAGGCGCTGACCGGCGCGCCGGCACCCTGGTAGAGGCCGCGGACGGACCCGTTTCATCGTGCGATCCCGCACGCCTCGCGAAAGAAGCGTGCCAGTGGCACCGCGCAGCCGATAAATTCGCCGGAGCCTATGCAGTGAATTGTTTTTATTGAAGGTTTCCTGTCGGATGCTGGCCCTCGGCCTCGGCCCGTCTTCACCACGCCCGTTCTTTGTGCATTGATTTGAAGCAGTCCCTGTTGCCACCGAAGGCACCGGTGCTCAGTTCTTAGGACATCCGATTGCCCGCGCTTGTCCGTCGCGGCGGCATCGTGAGTCCTGGGAGTGGTTCATGATCTCGCGCATCCTGTTGGGCGCCGTCCTCGGCGCCAGCCTGTCCACCGCCGCCCTGGCGCAGAGCTTCAACGCGCCCGCCGGCATCCCCGCCGCGACCGCGCCCGGCGGTCTCACCGGCCTCGCGGCGCCCGGCAACGTCGGGCGCTTCGTGCAGCGCCGCGGCTACCCCGAGCGCGCCGTCACGACCGGTTCGGTGCGCGGCGAACGCCTGCGCTGACCCGCCGCCCCATCGCTTTTCAAGTATCTCGAACGTTTCGTTCGATCTTATTCCGGTTTTCCGAAGGGAGGATCGGAGCCATCTTCCTCTCACCCAATGACGACCGGGGCTTCACCGCACCGCAGGCCGTCACCGCCACCCACCCGATGGAGTTCCCCATGACCCGCCTCGTCACTGCTTCCGCCCTCGCCCTCTCCCTCGTCGCCGGCCTGTCCTCCGCGGCCTCCGCCCAGAGCTACAATGCGCCGGCCGGCATCCCCGCCGCCACCGCCCCCGGCGGCCTCGAAGGCACGGCCGGCGCCGGCAACCTGTATCGCTACGAGCAGCGCTTCGACCGCAACGCGGTCGGCCCGATCTCGGTCGAGCGCGTCGAGACCACGGGCTCGATCGGCCGGACGCACGGCGCCCGCGCCGTCCGCTAACCCGAACCCCGCATCCGACGTCCGAGTCTGGTGTCCAAGAGGCCGGTCCCGCCCATGCGGGGCCGGCCTCGTCGCGTCGGCGCCGCCCTTGCTTGTCGAAATCTTCGCGAGCGCCCCCGGCGCATCGTTCGAGGGAATCGACATGCAAGGCCCCGGAACGCCGACGCTCGACCAGCTTCGGGTCTTCCTCACGGTGGTCGAGGCCGGCAGCTTCGCCGCGGCCGGGCGACGGCTCAACCGCGCCACCTCGGTCGTCAGCTACACCATCGCCAACCTCGAAGCGCAGCTCGGTCTGCCGCTGTTCGACCGCGAGACGACCCGCAAGCCCCAGCTCACCGAGGCCGGGCGCGCGGTGCTGGCCGAGGCCCGCACGGTCGCCCATGGCATCGATGCCCTGCGGGCCAAGGTCGGCGGGCTGCTCGGCGGCCTGGAGGCCGAGGTCGGGCTCGTGGCGAGCGTCCTGATGCCCGGCGCCCGGCTCATCGACGCGCTGACCGCCTTCCAGATCGAGTTTCCGACCGTGGGCCTGCGGCTCAACGTCGAGGCGCTCGGGGCGGTCCAGCAGCTCGTCGTCGGCGGGACGGCAGAGATCGGCATCACCGTCGAGCTCTGGAACCGGGCGAGCGACCCACTGGAGACGATCGCCGTCGGCGAGGTCGAGATGCTGCCCGTGGCGGCACCCGCCCATCCGCTCGCCCGGGCGGAGGCCGCCGTGCCGGGGCTCGCCCGTGAGCACGTCCAGCTCGTCATCGCCGACCGTTCGCCGCTGACGCAGGGCCAGGAGTTCGGCGTCGTCGCGACCCGCACGTGGCGGCTGTCGGACCTCAGCGCCAAGCACACGCTGCTGCTCGCCGGGATCGGCTGGGGCAGCATGCCGGCCCACATGGTGGAGGCCGATCTCGCCGCCGGCCGGCTCGTCGAGCTGCGCATCCCGGAGGCCAAGCGCCGGCGGCTGCCGCTGACCGCGATCTACCGCACCGACCGGCCGCCCGGCCCGGCCGGACGCTGGCTGATTCGGCGCTTCGCCGAACAGGCCGAGCGCGAAGCCGCCGCGCGCGCGGGCTGAACCGCCTTTTCGCCTTAAGCCGCCTCGAACAGCGGCACCTGCCGCATCTCCGGCACCAGCACGAGACCTTTATCGGTGATGCGGATCTGAGGGATCACCGAGAGCGGGATCAGGTTGAAGCCCATATAGGGGATCGCGCAACCGGCCTGCGCCCAGGCCGCCTTGAGCCGGCGCATGTCCTCGGCGACCACGCCCACGCGCTGGTCCGACCGGCCCGACCTCGTCACCACCGATCTCGGGCTCGACCGGCTCTGGAACCGGACGATCACCCTCTTGGTGCTGATGGGCGCGCTCGCGGTCTGCATCTACGGGGCGCTGCACTCGGTGATCCGCAACCGGCGCGCTGCTGGTTAGCTCATCCAAGCTGCGTGGACCGATCCGCGGGCGGTGTCGGGCTTGGACTCGCCGATGAAGATCACGACCGGGCCATGGGCGTCGCGCCGGGGATCGTAGAAATCGAGCAGGCCCGGCGCGATCTCTTGGAAGAAGCGAGGGCGCAGGCCCTCCCGCCGGAGCAGGTGGTCGATCACGACCTGATCGCCGTGGACCGCGTTCGGCACCGGGCCGCAGGCGCCGGGCGTCATCCAACGCTCGGGCTCGGCCGCGAAATGCGCGTAGAGGCCGGCGAGGGCGTCGCCGTCCCAGCGCAGCAGGGCGCTGGAGAGGCGGCCCTTGTGGAAGTAGTCCTCCATCGCCGCGAGGCCGGGCTCTGCCAGGGCGTCGGCGGGGCCGGTGAAGACGGTGTCGAGATCGCACAGCAGCGTCGTGCCGTCCGTGAGGCCGGGGCGGAACGCCTCCATCTTCGCCCACCAGGCCGGCCAATCGTGGCGCAGGAGCACGCGCTCGACGCCCGGAACAGTGAGCAGCAGGTCGGTGAGGCAGAGGATGCGCGTGAAGGCCGGCGCGTGGCGGCGCACGCCGCGGGCCAGCCGCTCGACCCAAGGGGCGTCGTAGCGACCGCCGCCCTTCAGCACCGTGATCAACGTGGGCATGGGGCACTCTCGAAGGGATGGAGATGCAGGCGCCCGGCCGCCTCTTCGCCCACGAACCACGCGCGTTCGGCGGCCCAGGGATGGCCGGGCCAGCCGTCGAAGCCAAAGCCGTAAGCTTGGACCGGCGGGGCGCCGGGCGCGCGGGCGCAAAGCAGCGCCAATGTCACGAGGAAGCCGGTGCTCGGGTTCGGGCGGCCCGGCGTGCGCGGCGCGAGGAGATCGCGCGCATGATCGTGCAGGGCCTCCGACAGGATGTGGACCGGGCGGCCCGTCGGGTGCAGCAGGGCCAGGATGTCGCTGGTCCAGCAGATCGGCTCGGGGCGGTTGTGCTCGTCCGGCAGCATCGGGAAGGGCAGGATGAAGGCTTGAGCCGCCCGCACCAACGGGCGTTCCAGGAAATGCCGGTCCTCCAGCCATTCGCGCATCTGGCCGCCGCGGTTGACCAGGGCGAGGTGGGTGACGCGGGAGCCGGTGGCGCCGCGGAAGCCCGCCGCGTTGTTGAAGCGCACGACGCACTCCGCAGCATCGATCGCCTCCGCCGCGCCGGTCCCCGGCGCATTGCCGACGATGGCGAGGGACGCAATCGATGCATCTGCCGGTCTGGATCGGAGGAGAGCGGTATCGGTATGCACGGGTCTCGGGGGCTTAAGCGGGATCGTGTGGGGAACCGCCAAGGTCGGGCGTCGGTTCGGCGCCTCCGTAGGTGCGCGGCGCCGCAGGGGATACCGTTCGACATGACGACCATGCGCCGGTGCTTCGTCTGTGCGGCCGACATGCAGGCCCCGAGCGAGCGGCATCTGACCTTTCCGGACGGACGTCGGCGCGCCTTTCCGCTCGCCTGCGGCTCCTGCGGCGTCCTGCTCGACGGGCCAGCGGACGCGTCCCGTTGGCGCGCGCATCTGAGCGAGGCGCTGGCCCGGGAGACCTTCGTCTCCGACGGGCAGGCGCCCTACGGGCTCGACCTCTACACGCTGCGCATCGCCGCGACCCGGCACGGCCGCGGCGTCCGCCCGCTCGACGCCGAGGGCCACGCGGCCCTGCTGCATCCGCATGCGGAACAGGCCGCGCGGGCCGAACTGTACGACCTCGATGGGTCGCCGACGCGCCCGGTCTCCCTCGGCCTGCTCTGCCGCCCGTTCGAGCTCGACGGGGTGCTGGCCGGTCTGCCGGCGCAGGCGGGCTGGACCGACGACGTGGCGATCCTGCTCGATGCGGAGGCGGCTCCGCCGCGGGCGGTGGCGGTGCCGGGGTTCGCGGAGGATGGGGTGCGGGTGGCCGCCCGGCCGCTCGAAGGCGATTTCGCCGCGCAGCGCAACGCGCTGCAGGCGTTGGCCCGTCACCCTTGGATGCTACAGCTCGATGCCGACGAGAGCCTCGCGCCCGCCGCCGGCCGGCTGCTGCCCGCGCTGGCGGCGATGGCCGAGGCCGGCGCCGTCCGCTCGATCGGGCTGGGGCGGGAGAACTGTGTCGACGGCGTTCTCGCGGACGTTTTTCCGGACGTGCAGTACCGGCTCAACCGCCGCGACGTGACGTACGCCGGTCGCGTCCACGAGCGGCCGCTGCTCGCGGGCGGGTGGCGCGAGAGTTTCATCACCCTCCACGGCGCGATCGAGCATCGGTTGAGCCGCGCCCATGTCGAGACCCGCTCGCGCCGCTACGAGGCGCTGGACCCCGGCCGAGGCCGTCCTGAGGAAGTGGAAGCGCTGCTCCGCCCCTACCGCGGCTGACACGGTTTCCGGATGATCGCGGCGGATTCCCCCTCACGCCGTCATTGCGAGGCGGAGGCGTAAGCAATCCAGTGCTCCGCATGGTCCAGGGATTCGCTCATTGGGCCGCGTCGTCGGCGCTCTCTCCGGAAAAGTCGCGCTCTGGATCGCGTCAGTTCCGCCTCACGATGAGGGGGTTGGATGGGATGAGCCCGTCAAACAGGCGCTGAGTCCTGGATTCCAAAGGTCGAGACCTTTGGTGGGTCCAGGGCAAAGCCCTAGTGGTTTCGGCAAAGCCGATCATCTCTTTCGGGCTGCCTCATACAGCGCCAAAGTTTCGCGTCCGAGTCTCGCCCGGTCGAAGCGCCCGGCCGCCGCCAGCGTGCGGGCGCGGTAGGCGCGGCGCAGGGCGGGATCGACGAGGAGCGGGCGTAGGGCGTCGGCGAGGGCCGGCCCGGTGGCGGTCTGCGCCAGCGGCCCCGCCCCCGGTTCGCCGACGAAGGCGCAGGCGCTCGCGTCCTCGGCGCAGGCGACCACCGGGCGGCCGTAGGCCAGGGCCTCCTGATAGACGAGGCCGAAGCTCTCGTAGCGCGAGGGGGCGAGCACCGCGTGGGCTTGCGTATAGGCCTGCGCCAAAGCCGCCGCGTCGATCCGGCCGCGGGCGCGGATGTGCCGGCGCGCGGCCTCGGACAGGTCTGGGGGAAGGTCGTCCGGCGGCACGCCGACGAGGTCGAGCTGGAACGGCGGCAGGGCGCCCCGCGCCTGCTCCTCGGTGAGGATCGCGACCGCGGCGAGCAGGGCGTCGAAACCTTTTCGCAGTTCCGCCCGTCCGACGAAGAGCAGGCGCAGGGGGGCGTCCTCCTGCGGATAGGCGGCGCTGCGGGCGCTGGTCAGGATCTCGGGCGGCAGGCTGAGGCCGATGACGGCGGAGGGCTGGCGCCCGGACAGGCGATAGGCCTGCGCGATCACCGCGCCGTGCGCTTCGGTGTTGGCGATGAGCCCGGCGCTGCCCCACGCCTGCCGCCGCTCCAGCGCGTCGGCGGCGCGGCCGTCGAGGCGGTCACGCAGGTTCGTTGGCTTAGCCCCGCGGGTGAAGGCGGCGGGCGTCGAGCTGCGCGTCACCAGCGGCAGGTCGCGCCGGCCCGCGAGCAGCACGGCGGGGGCGTACCAGTTCGTCGCCTCGATCACGTCGAACGGCGCGCGCGCATGCGCCGCCAGAACCGCCCGGCGGAAGGCGGCCGGCGCGGCGAGATGCCCGAGCGCGCCCCACCGGCGCAGGCGCGCCAGCCCGCCGCCGGGCGGCAGCGCGAGGCCTTCGACCGTGACGCCGCCGACCCGTGACCGCCCGGTCCGGTCGAGGGTGAAGACGGTCACGTCGGTGCCCGCTTCGCCCAAACTTTCGGCGATCTCGCGGGCCGCGGTCGAGAGCCCGCTCGGGGCCGGCGGGTAGTCCCAGGTCAGCAGCGCGACGCGCATCAGGCGGCGCGCAGGCGCTGGTAGAGCGCGAGGTAGTCGCGGGCCATGCGCTCCGCCGTGAAGCGTGCCTCGAAGCGGCGGCGCACCTCCGAGCGGTCGAGCCGGTCGATCCGGGCGAGGGCCGCGACCGCCTCTTCTTCTGATGCGACGACGAAGCCCGTCACCCCGTCCTCGATGATCTCGAGGACCGAGCCGTGGTTCCAGGCGATCACCGGTGTGCCGTGGGCCATCGCCTCGATCATCACGAGGCCAAAGGGCTCGGGCCAGTCGATCGGGAACAGCAGCGCGCGGGCGCCGCCGAGCAGGTCACTCTTCGCGCGGTCGTCCACGGGTCCGAGATAGGTCGCATCCGGCCCGAGCAGCGGGCGCACCATCCGCTCGAAGTAATCTGGGTTGCCGACATCGATGGTGCCGCCGAGCCGGATCGGGAGCCCGGCGGCGCGGGCGACGCGGATCGCCACGTCCGGCCGCTTCTGGTCGGTCATCCGTCCGACGAAGGCGACGTGAGCGCCGGGCGCGCGGGACAGCGCGTAGCGGTCCGCGGCGAGGCCGTGATGCACGACGCCTGCCTGGTTGGCCTGCGGGATGCCCTTGTTTTGCGCCGCCGAGATCGCCGCCACCGGCAGGTCGGGGAAGCCGGCGAAGAACAGCGCGCGGTCGAGTTCGTCCACGCGCCAATGCACCGTGGTGAGGCTGTGGCGCCGCCGCGCCCCGAGCAGGGCCGCGTGGGCGAACTCGCCGTGGGCGTGGACGATGTCGAAGTCGTCGAGCCGCCGGCGCAGGGCTTCCAGTTGCAGCGCGTCGAGTGCGGCCGGCACGCCGGGCGCGACCCGTCCGAACCGCCGCTCCAGGGCCGCCAGACTCGGATGGTCGCCGACGCGGGCTAAGTCGGTCACGCTGTCGCTTGAGGCGAACAGCGTCACTTCGACGCCGATGTTTCTCAATGCAATCGAGAGATCGTGGACGATCCGCTCCGTACCGCCATGGTGCAGCGGTGGAACGGGAAAAATATTGGGAGCGATTTGGGCGACGCGCAGCAACAGTTCCACCTACATATGTTGTGACCGGCATGGGACGATCCGGTCCATAGACCGCCCTATGTTCGTCCTACACGTCGCCCTCCAGGGCTGCCTGCGCGGCAGCGACGTTGTCTACGGACTGACGGCCGATACCGGCGGCCATATCCGCTACCTGCTCGATCTGGTCGGCGCCTCGGCGCGGGACGCGGCCGTCACGCGGATCGTCGTGGCGACGCGGCTGTTCCACGGTGCGCCGGGCCCCGATTACGCCGTGCCCGAAGAGCGGATCGCCGACAAGGTCGGGCTGTTGCGGCTCGCCAGCGCCTCGCCGGGCTATCGCTCGAAGGAGGAGATGCACGGCGAGGTCGCGAGCTACGCCGAGAACCTCGTGGCCTGGATCGGCCGCCAGCCGTGGGCCCCGGACATCGTCCACGCGCATTACGCCGACGCCGCCGCCGTGGCGGCGATCGTGGAGGAGCGGCTCGGCATCCCGTTCGTGTTCACCGCCCACTCCCTCGGGCGGGTGAAAGCGGCGATGCTCGGCGAGGCCGCGACACGCCCCGACCTGACGCGCCGGATCGCCACCGAGGAGGCGGCGCTGACCCGCGCGAGCCTCGTCGTCGCCTCCTCGCGCGACGAAGCCGAGGTGCAATACGGCGGCTACGACGCCTACGATCCGGGCCGGGTGCGCGTGCTGCCGCCGGGCAGCGACCTCGCGCGCTTCGCCACCAGCCGCCCGCATCCGCGGGTGGATGCCACGATCGACCGCTTCCTGACCGATCCGGGCAAGCCGCCGCTGCTGGCGCTGGCCCGGCCGGTGGCGCGCAAGAACCTCGCGGCGCTGGTGCGGGCCTACGGCGAGAGCCCGGAATTGCAGGCAAGCGCCAACCTCGTCCTCGTCGCGGGCACCCGCGAGGACATCGACGCGCTCGACGGCGACATGGCCGCGACCATGCGCGACCTTCTCGTCCTGATCGACCGCTACGACCTCTACGGGCGCGTGGCCTATCCCAAGACCCACCGCCCCGACGACGTGCCGGCGATCTACGCCTATGCCCGCGAGCGCGGCGGCCTGTTCGTCAACCCGGCGCTCAACGAGCCTTTCGGCCTGACCCTGCTGGAAGCTTCCGCCGCCGGCCTGCCCCTGGTCGCCACCGACAGCGGCGGCCCCAACGACATCGTCGAGACCTGTGGCAACGGCCTGCTCGTCGATCCGCGCGCGCCCGCCTCCATCGCGGCGGCCTGCCTGCACATCCTCACGGACCAAGCCTTCCGCGCGGCCTGCGTCGCGGGCGGGGCGCGGGCGGCCGCCGCCTACGACTGGGACCGGCACGCCGCGCGCTACCACGCGCTGCTCGCCGCTTTGCTCGCCCGCACCCCGCCGCTGCGGAACCCGCGCCAGCTCCTGATCTGCGATATCGACAACACCCTGGTCGGCTGCGAATCCGCGCTCGCGACCTTCCGGCGGTGGCGCAGCCGACAGACCGGGCTCGCCTTCGGGGTCGCCACCGGCCGCTCGTTCCACAGCGCCATGGCGGTGCTGGAGCAGCAGGACAGCCCGCGCCCGCAGGTGATGATCACCTCGGTCGGCTCGGAGATCTACCATCTCGACGAGAACGGCGTGACCTACACCGCCGACGCCGCGTGGCGCGCCGCCGTCTCGGTCGGCTGGGACCGGGAGGCCATTGACGCGGCACTGGGCCTGCTCGACGGACTCGTGCCGCAGGGGCCGCTGGAGCAGCGGGGGCACAAGCTCAGCTTCTTCGGCGACGGCGAGACCGCGCAGCACGTGCGCGAGCGGCTGCGTGAGGCCGGCCTCTCCGCGAACGTGATCCACAGCCACGGCCGCTATCTCGACGTGCTGCCCGCCACCGCCTCGAAGGGCTCGGCGGTCGATCACGTCCGCTCCCTCTACGGCCTGCCGGAGCGGGCGGTGTTCGTGGCGGGCGATTCCGGCAACGACATCGAGATGCTGCGCGACCGGACCCAGGCGATCATCGTCGCCAACTATTCCGATGGGCTGGCCACCCACGCGGCGCTGGCGCATTCCTACGTCGCCCGCGCCTCGCATGCCCGCGGCATCATCGAGGGCGTGCTGCATTTCCGCCGGGCGGTGGCCTATGCCGTGCCGGCCACCACCGCGTGACCGGTTCCGACGTTTCGGCGAGCGTGCTCACCCTGGTCCGCGGCCGGGCCGACCGCCTGCGCCACCTGATGCACGGCCTCGCACGCCAGAGCGTGGCCCCACGCGAGTTGGCGATCGCCTGGATGCAGCCGGAGCGCGCCCCCGACCTGCCCGATCCCGGCTGCCCCGTGCGCCATTGCCACGTGCCCGGCGAGCCGATGCCGCTCGCCGCCGCCCGCAACCGGGCCGCCGAGGCGGCGGCCGGCGATCTTTTGATATTCCTCGACGTGGACTGCATCCCGTCGGCCGGCCTCGTCGCGGCCTACATGCAGGCGGCCCGAACGGAACGCGGCTTGTTCCTCGGCGAAGTGCTGTATCTGCCGCCAGATGCCGTCATGCACAACACCGACCCGGCGGTGCTCGACCGGGTCGGCCGCGTCCATCCGGCCCGGCCTCCTTTGCCCGCGGCGGGTTTGCGGCGCGAGCCCGATGCCGGACAGCTCTGGGGCCTGTCCTTCGCCCTCCCGGCCGACGCGTGGCGAGCGGTCGGCGGCATGGACGAGGGTTACATCGGCTATGGCGGCGAGGAGACGGATCTCGCCGCCCGGCTCGCGGAATCCGGCTTGCCGACCTTCTGGGTAGCGGGCGCGCGGGCCTATCACCAGCACCACCCGGTCCACGTGCCGCCGCTTCAGCACTTCTCCGCGATCCTGGCCAACGCGGCCCGCTTCCGCGCCCGGCACGGGCGCTGGTGCATGACCTACTGGCTCGACCAGTTCCGCGCCGCCGGCCTTATCGCCTGGGACGAGACCGCTCCCGCGATCCGGCTGCTGCGCCATCCCGAACCGCCCGAGATCGCCGCCGCCCTGCGGCCGGACGCCCTGTTTTCCTGACGACGGCGAGACCATGAAGAAACCCATCGCGTTCTTCGTCCACCACCAGGGCCGGGGGCACGCCCACCGCACCATGGCGGTGGCGGCCGAATTCGCCCGCGACCGTCCGGTCTCGGTGCTGACCGCCGGCCCACACCTGTTCGACGACTTCGCCCGCGACATCGAGATCGTGACGCTGCCCAACATGATCGGCGCCGCGGTGCCGACCCCGCGCCTCTACGCCGAGCCGACGCCGCCGGTGATGCATTGCGTGCCGCTGGGCCTCGCCGAAATGCGCCGGACCATGCGGACCATTCTCGACCATCTCGATGCCCGCGAGGTCGGTCTGTTCGTGGTCGATGTCTCGGCCGAGATCGCGCTGCTTTCTCGCATCGCCAGCGTGCCCGCGGTGCAGATCCGGATGCACGGTGATCGGGGCGATATCGGCCATGTCGGCGCCTACGAGGCCTGCGTCGGCATGCTCGCCCCCTTCGACGAGCGGCTGGAGCAGGACGACTACCCGGCCAGTCTCCGCCAGAAAACCTTCTACAGCGGCGGGCTGTGCACCAGCGTCGATCGCGTGCCCGAGCGCGCAGAGGCGCGGGCCCGGCTCGGCCTCGACCCGGAGCGCGAGATCGTGGTGGCCGTCACCGGCGGCGGGGGTAGCGGCACACCCTACGCGCCGCTGACGGTGGCGGCCCGCGCCGCGCCCGAGGCCCTGTGGCTGACGCTCGGGCCGACCCACCGCGAGGGCCACGAGACCGACTTTTCCAACTTGCGCGAACTCGGCTGGGTGCCGTCCGTGACCGACTATCTCGCCGCCGCCGACATCGTCGTGGCCTCGGCAGGCGACAACACCGTCCACGAGGTCGCCCGCGTCGGCGGGCGTCTCATCGTGATGCCCGAATGGCGCTATTTCGGCGAGCAAACCCGCAAGGCCGAGGCGCTGGTGCGCCTGGGCGCCGCGGTCCAGGCCCCGCAATGGCCCGGCGACCTCCAGGGCTGGCGCGACCTCCTGGCCCGCGCCCGCGGCCTCGACGGGAGCGTCCTGCGCGGCCTCTACGCCCCGGATGCGGCGGCACGCGCCGCCGGCTGGCTCGAAGGGCTGACCGACGAGCTGTGGCTGGATGCCGCCGCCGAGGCGCCCGCCCCGCTTCGCGTCGTCGCGACGAACTGAACGAACCGTCCCCGCTATCGCCGGAGCCCGCATGCCCACCGTTTCCGTCGTCACCCTGGCCAAGGGGCGGCCCGCGCATCTGCGCAACGTCCTGCGTGGGCTGGAGCGCCAGACCCAGAAGCCCGCCGACTTCGTCGTCGCGGTGATGCAGGACGCGCCCTACGACCTGCCCGAGGTCGGCTTCCCCGTGCGCCAGATTCATGTGCAGAGCACCGAACTGCCGCTCGCCGCCGCGCGCAACCGCGGCGTCGCGGCCTCGTCGGGCGAGGCGATCGCGTTCCTCGACGTCGATTGCATCCCGACGCCCGGCTTCGTCGCCGAGTACGCCCAAGGACTTTCGGCGCTCGACGGCCTGCTGATGGGCGAGGTGCTGCACCTGCCCGAGCACGCCACGCTCAATGATTGGGACTACGACGACCTCGCGCGGGTCGCCGAGAAGCACTCCGACCGGCGCGGCCCCCCGGCCTCCGGCATCGAGATCTGCACCGACTACCGCTGCTTCTGGTCGCTCAACTTCGCGATGTCGCGGGCGACGTTCGAGGAGACCGGCGGTTTCGACGAGCGCTATGTGGGCTACGGCGGCGAGGACACCGATTTCGGCAAGATCCTCGACCAGCGCGACATCCCGATCGCCTGGATGAAGGGCGCGCTGGCCTATCACCAGTATCACCCGCACCACATGCCGCCGATCCAACACCTCGACAGCGTGGTGCGCAACGCCGAGCTGTTCGAGGCCAAGTGGGGCTACCGCACGATGGGCCACTGGCTCTACGCCTTCAAGGTGATGGGCCTGATCGATGACACGCCCGACCGGCCAATCCGCATCCTGCGTCGCCCCGACGCCGCCGACCTTGCCCTCACCGGCCAGCAGAGCCACCAGCCCTACACCAACTCGGCTTCGGTCATCCGCCATCTGGAGGCGCGGGCGCGCGAGACCCAGGCCGAGCCGGCGTGAGGATCGCGCTCCTCGCCCATCTGCGCCATCCGATCGCCCCGCCCTTCGCCGGCGGGTTGGAAGCCTATACTTGGCACCTCGCCGACGGCTTGAGCGCCCGCGGCCACGCCGTCACCCTGTTCGCCGCCGGCGACAGCGACCGGCGCTTCACCCTCGACCCGGTGATCCCGGTGCATCACGAGGCAAGCTTCCCCGGAATGGAGCACCGCGGGGACGCCGGGCTGAAGGCCCATGTCGATGCCGGCTATGCGGCCGCCCTCGACCGCATCGCCGCGGGCGGCTTCGACGTCCTGCACAACAACAGCCTGAGCCGCCTGCCGCTGGAGCGCCGCCGCCTGGAGGCCGTCCCGACCGTGACTTCGCTGCACGTGCCGCCCTACGACGCGCTGCGCTGGTTCGTGCACGAAAGCCTGACCCCCGACCACCGCATCACCGCGACCTCGCAGGCCCACGCACGGGGCTGGTGGCCGGACGGGGTGCCGCCCGAGGTGGCGGTGCTCCACAACGGCATCGATCCCGCCGCGTGGCCGTTCCGCGAGACGGGTGACGGCAGCGCGGTCTGGTGCGGGCGGATCGCTGCCGTGAAGGGTCCCCACCACGCCGTCGCGGCGGCGCGGCGGGCGGGCCTGCCGCTGACCCTGTTCGGCCCGATCGAGGAGGCGGACTACTGGCAGGCACAAGTCGCCCCGCTCCTCGGCGGCCCGATCCGCTACGGCGGCCATCACGACGGCGCGACGCTCAGCCATGAGATCGGCCGCGCCTCCGTCTTCCTGTTCACGCCGTGCTGGGACGAGCCGTTCGGGCTGGTCGCCGTCGAGGCGATGGCCTGCGGCCTACCGGTGGCGGGGTTCGCCATGGGCGCGGCCGAGGAGGTGGTCGGCGAGGCCGGTCGCCTCGTCTCCGTCGGTGACGAGATCGCCCTCGCGGGCGCGATCGGCACGGCGCTGTCCATTCCGCGCGCAGTGCCGAGGGTGCGCGTCCTGCGTCTGTTCACCCGCGAGCGATGGCTCGACCGCTGCGAGGCGCTCTACGCGCAGGCCCGCGCCGCCTGACCCCGATGCCTTATCTACTATCAAGAAAAATGACCCGCCAGGACCTCATCGCCGCCCTGTGGCACGGCCGCGATCCCTTCGCCGACCCGCCGGAGGCGCTGCACCCCCTCGACCTGCAGGGCTGGCGCAGCCGCGACCCCTATCTCGATGAAGCGGTGGAGCAGTTCCGCCCGAGCGTGGTCGTCGACGTCGGCACGTGGAAGGGGGCGAGCGCGCTCCATCTCACCCGCGCCCTGGCCGAGCGCGACATCCCCGGCACGTGATCGCCGTCGATACATGGCTCGGCGCCGTCGATCACTGGGCGGATGAAGGTCTGTTCGCCGAACTCGCCACCGAGCACGGCTTCCCGAGCCTCTATCGCACCTTCCTGGGACCGTACACCTAGCCATCCAGGCCGGTGATAACCGGGGGAGTCGAAGGACACGCTGACCGGCAACCGCGTCGGGGCGCAGGCCGGTGTCAGACCGCGACCTTCAGGGCGGCACGCTCGGCGGCGAGGCGTTTCTGGATCACGCCGACGATGTGCTCGGCGTCGCGGCCGACGGCGCCGAAGCGGCCCGAGCCCCAGGTGTTCAGCCAGGGCAGGCCGATGAAGGAGACGCCCGGTTCGCTCGTGATACCGCGCTTGTGCTTGGGGTTGCCGGCGCCGTTGAACACCGAGGCGTCGAGCCAGCGAAAGTCCGGCGTGAAGCCGATGCACCACACGACGCTGGTGATGCCGGAGCCGGCAAGCGGCAGGCGCATGACCGGCTCACCCGGCTCCCAGACCGGTCGGTAGGGCGCCTGTGGCAGGGCTTCGATGCCGTTCTCGGCGATGTACTTATCGATCGCCGCGTTGATGCCGTTGTAGGTCCGGTCGGCCGAATCCAGCGAACGTTTGAGATTGTCGCGGAAGCGCAGTGCCCCGTCTGAAAAGTCTTCCAGTGCGCCGTAGAGCCGCATGCCCTCCAGAGCGAAGCGGCGCAGGTCGATGTCGCGCCCGCCGTCGCGGCCGGTGACGTAGTGGTTGGTGTTGTCGCGCACGCCATCGCGCAGGGGATGGTTCTCGACCGTCATCGCGTAATAGCCCATGTCGGCGAGCCACGTGACGACGTCGCGGCCGCGGTAGAACCGGGCGCAGCGGGGCGCGTCGCCGACCGCCAGATGCACTTTGCGGCCGGCGAGATGCAGGTCCTCTGCGATCTGCGCGCCGGACTGGCCCGAGCCGACGACGAGCACCGCGCCCTCGGGCAGTTGCGCCGGGTTGCGGTACTGGTTCGAGTGGATCTGCGTGATCGATCCCGGCAGCCGCTCGGCCATGCGCGGGATGATCGGCCTGTGGTAGCCGCCGGACGCCACGACGATCTCGTCGGCGGTGTAGTCGCCCTCCGAAGTCTCGACCGAGAAGGGGCCGTCCTCGCGCCGCGACACGCGGGTGACGGCGACGCCCTCGCGGATCGGCGGATCCACCTTGGCGACGAAGGCCTTGAGATAGGCGACGATCTCGTCCCGCTTCATGAAGCCGTCCGGGTCCGGCCCGTCGTAGCGGTGGCCGGGCAGATCGCATTGCCAGTTCGGCGTGACGAGGCAGAACGTGTCCCAGCGTTGGCTCGCCCAGGTGTGGGCGGCGGTCTCCTTCTCGAAGACGAGATGCCGGATGCCGCGCTCCTTGAGATGGTGGCTGACCGAGAGGCCGGCCTGCCCGCCGCCGACGATGACGACGGGGACGTGACGCGTCGTAGAAGTCATGGCTCAGGCTCCGTGAGGCTTGAGAGGGGCGTGTCGGCTCAGGGCTCGAAGGCCTCGACGGTGACGTGGCCGCCCGGCGCCTGCCGCTCGGCGGCGGCCTCGATCCGGGCGAGCTGGTCGAGGGCGGCCGAGCAACTGAACCCGTACTTCTCCCGCACCCGGTCGCTGGCGATGGTCAGCGCCGTGCGGGTCTTCTCGACGAAGTCGTCGAGGGGGTAGCTTTCGCCGGGGGCGAAAAACTCCTTCACGACGAGCGAGGGCGAGTAGCAGGCCTCGCGCCGCCCATCGGGCCAGCGGACGTGGAAGCGCATCTCAGGCATGGATCGGCTCCTGTCGGGCGCGGGCGCAGACCGCGTAGGCGGGTCCATGGCGCTCCGCGCAGGCGCGCCAGGAATGGGCGGCGACCCGCGCCGGGGCGGCGGCCCGCAGCCGCGCGCGGATGTCCGGCACCAGCGCCTGCGCCATCGCCGCGGCGATGGCCTCGGAATCGGCCGGATCGACGAACAGGGCGTCGGTTTCCGCGAGGTATTCGGTAAAGGGCGCGAGCCGCGAGACGATTGTCGGCGTGCCGCAGGCCATCGCCTCCAGCACGCAGAGCCCGAAACCCTCCTTCCACGAGGGGAAGGCCAGCGCGTCGGCGATCCGGTAGAGCGCCGGCATCTCGGCCTGCGGCACGGGGCCGGTCTCGATCACGAATTGGCCGATACCGACGTCGAGGCCGTGCGTCGCAAGCAGCGCGTGGCAGCGGGCGCGGTAGGCGGCGTGGTCGAGGAGCGAGGCACCGCCCGCGACCACGAGTTGCGCTCCGGCGTGGCTCTGCCGCAGGCGGGCGAAGGCCGCGACGATGCCGGCGGTGTTCTTGCGCTCCTCGAAGCCGCCGACAGCGAGGATCACCGGCCCGGCGCCGAGGCCAAGGCGTGCCCGCACGGCCGCGTCCACCTCGCTCGGCGTGCTGCGATAGACCGCGAGGTCCACGCCGTTGCCGACGATGTCGGCCCGGGTGCCGAGCTCGTCGGCGATCCGGTCGGCCCAAAGGCGGCTGACGCAGAGCAGGCGCGTGGCCTCGCGGATCGAGCGCTCCTGCCAGTCCGCCAGCAGCGGGTCGGTGAAGCTGTCGATGTGGTGGATCGTGCGGGCGAAGCGCGGGATCAGGCGCCGGTGCCGGAGGGTGGCGAGCGCGTTGCCACCGATCCCGTCATGGGCGTGGAACACGTCGAAGTCGCAGGCCGCCGGCGTCCCGAAATGGCGGAGGTAGTCGTTGATGCGGGCGCGAACGCGCTCGACGGTCGTCTCGCCGACGGATCGGGAGGCGACCGACACGGTCGGGCAGGCCGCATCGCGAAAGAAGCCGCGGCCGGTGGGGTCGGGGGCGTGGACCACCGCCTCGTGGCCCATGGCGCAGAGCGCCTCGGCCAGCGCAAGGCAATGGGCGACGCCGCCGCGCGGGTTGGTCGAGTGGGTCAGGACGGCGATGCGCAGGCCGGTCACGGCGCGGCCTTCGCGTCAGTCCGGCCGCAACCGATGAGCGGGCCGCCGACGAAATCCCAGACCACGGCCTCCTCCGCGCGATCGCGGATGCGCGCGACGCGGCTCGCGTCGAGGCGCCCGATCCCGGCCGCCGCGATGCCGCGCTCGGTGAAGCGCGCAAGCACGGCCGGCGTGCGGTCGGGGCGGACGGCGAGGAGGAAGCCGAAGCTCGGGAAGGCGGTGAGCCAGCGGGCGAGCGGCACGCCGTCCGGGCGGGGGATCGCGGCGAGGTCGATGACGCCGCCGACCCGCGAGCATTCGAGCAGCATCAGCGCGGTGCCGACGATGCCGGCCATGCTGATGTCCTTGGCGGCCACCGCCAGCCCGTCCTCGGCGAGGCCCGGCAGCAGGGCGAGGTCGCCGCGCAGGCGATTCCCCGGTACCCCGGTCGAGGCGTCCCAGTAAGGATTCGGCTCGCGGAAGCGCCCGCGCAGGTCGATGGCCGCGATCAGGTCGTCGCCCGGCGCCGCGTCGAAGCTCGTCAGCAGGCGCGGGCCCGCCCGGCCGAGCACCGCGACCGCGAGGTTGGCAGCGCCCGCGCGGGTGTTGGTGTGGCCGCCGACGATCGGCACACCGTAGAGCGAAGCCGCGTCCGAGAGCCCGGCCAGGATCGGGTCGGCGGTCGCCGCGTCCCGGCTCCACAGGGCATCGACCACCGCGAGCGGGCGCCCGCCCATGGCCGCCACGTCGCTGAGGTTGACCATGATGCCGCAATAGCCGGCAAAGTACGGGTCGACGGAGACGAACCCGTCGAGGAATCCCTCGATGGCGAAGAGCAGGTGGCCGTCGCCGTCGGGGATCGCGGCACAATCGTCGCCGACCGGGACCATTGCGTGCCGCCCCCCGAGCCCGAGCCGCGCGACGACGGCGTCGATGTCGCGCTTGTGGGCGAGGCCGCGCGCCTCGCGGATCCCACGGGCGAGCGCGGGGAGATCGAGGGGCATGCCCATCAAGCGACCTTGGCGAGGGTGATGAGGCCCCATTCGGGGTCGTGCATCGGCGGGTAGGCCGACAGCTCGGCCTGCATCAGGCGATGGGGCCGCCCGTGCAGGTCGATCCGGTCCAGGCTGTCCCAGTGCAGCGCCTCGAACAGCGCGACGTTCTTCTCCTGCACGTGGGCGAGGAAGCGGGTGCAGCCGCGAGCATGGGCGGAGGACACGGCGACCTGGATCAGCCCGGCCCCGAGCGCCGCCGTGCCGCGGAAGGCGGGGGCGACGGCCAGGCGCGAGCCCCACCACTCGCCGGGGGCGGCCTCGTGGATGCGGACCGTGCCGACGACGGCGTCGGCCTCGCCGCTGAGCGTCGAGAGGGCGCAGATGGGAATCGCTTGCGCGTCGATGGCGTCGCGGTCGTCGCCCCGGAAAATGCCTTGCTCGGTGCAGAAGACCTGCCGCCGGAGCGCCGCGCAGGCGCGCCGCTCCCAGGGGGCCACCGCGAACTTCACATGGAAGTGGCTCGGCCGGTACGGCGGAACGGGGTCGAGGATCATGCCGCCGCCCCCGTGCGCTCGTAGCTGGACAAAGCCGAGCAGGCGCCGCAACGCCCGCAGCCGGCCTTGATGTCGGCCGAGCGCAGATTCGCGCGCGCCAACAGGTCGGCGAGCGGCTTGAGGATGGCGTGCATGAAATCCGGCGAGGGCGCCGGATGGCTCTCCAGCGGCGTGCCCGAGATCGGCACGAACGGCACGACGAAGGGATAGACGCCGAGCCCGATCAGGCGCTCGGCGGTGGCCAGGATCGCCTCGGGCGCGTCGCCGAGGCCCGCCAGAATGTAGGTCGAGACCTGACCGCGGCCGAAGACCGGCACGGCGGCTTCGAAGGCGGCAAAGTACCGCTCCAGCGGCACCGACGCCTTGCCGGGCATGATCCGGGCGCGCACGTCGGGCGTCACGGCCTCCAGATGCATGCCCAGCGCGTCGATGCCGGACGCCTTCATCCGCTCGAACCAGCGGTCGTCGTCGGGCGGCTCGCACTGCGCCTGGATCGGCAGATCGACCGCCGCCTTCACGGCGAACGCGCTCTCGCACAGCACGCCCGCGCCGCGGTCGGTGGCGTTCGGCGTGCCCGTCGTCATCACCATGTGCCGCACGCCGTCGAGCAGCACGGCGGCGCGGGCGACTTCCGCCAGCTGCGCCGGGCTCTTGTGCGCGATCGTGCGGCCGGCGCTCAGCGACTGGCCGATGGAGCAGAACCGGCAGGTCTTGGTGCGGCTGGCGTAGCGGATGCAGGTCTGCAGCACGGTGGTGGCGAGCACGTCGCGCCCGTGCAGTACGGCGATCTTGGAATAGGGCACGCCGTCGAAGGTCGAAAGGGCGTAGAAGCGCGGCTTGCCGGGGAAGGTCGCGTGCCCGATCACCGCGCCGTCGTGCTCGATCACCGACACGCCGTCGGCATCCGGGCGGCGCACGAGGAAGGGCGAGTCGAAGGCCGCCTCGGTGTGGACCGGCACCATCACGGTGCGGCCCGCGATGGTCATGGCCTTGTGGTCGGACGGGCCCGCCCCGCCGCGGCGGCTCGGGGCCCCGGCGCGGCTGTCGGCGAGCCTAACGCCGTATGATTGCAACGCGTTGATCAGGCGCTCCGTCGGCATCCCGACCAGACCCGTCACGGCCGGTGCCACGGAGGGAAGACTCGTCGGAAGCGGGCTGCTGCTCATGGTCGAGGCTCCGGGATTCGGACTGAGTGCGGGCCGGCCGGTGCACGAACGGGGCCGGGCGGTCGTCGTGGACGAGGCTCAGGAGTTCGGGCCGGGCGTAGTGGCCGACCGAGTCCATCATCCGCTTGCGCTTGGTCACCAGCGCGAGGTCCATGTCGGCGATCAGGACACCCTCGCCCTCCCGCAGCGGCTCGGCGAGGTGCCGCCCCTCGGGCGAGACGATGGCGGTGCAATTGCCGCCGCGGCAGGCGCCGCGCAGGCGCTCGTCGGGGCAGACCTGGACCACCTGTTCGTCGGTGAGCCAGCCGGTGGCGTTGACCACGAAGCAGGCGGCCTCCAACGCGTGGTGGCGGATCGTCACCTCCATCTGGTCGGCGAAGATCTGGCCGACCAGCGAGCCCGGAAACTGCGCCGCATGGATCTCCTCGTGGCGCGCCATGAGGGCGTAGCGGGCGAGCGGGTTGTAATGCTCCCAGCAGGCCAGCGCCCCGACGCGCCCGACGGCGGTGTCCACCACGTCGAGGCCGGCGCCGTCGCCCTGACCCCAGATCATGCGCTCGTGGTAGGTGGGCGTGATCTTGCGCCGCTTGAGCTTCAGGCTGCCGTCGGCGTCGAAGATCAGCTGCGCGTTGTAGAGCGAGCCGTGGTCGCGCTCGTTGACGCCGAGCACGACCACGGCACCGTGGCGCCGCGCGGCGGCCGAGACCGCCTGCGTGACGGGGCCGGGCACGGTGACGGCGCGCTCGTAGAGTTTGATGTGCTCGGCGCCCTGCATGGCGGGCGGCAGCACGAAGGAGAAGTACGGGTAGTAGGGCAGGAAGGTCTCGGGGAAGACCATGAAGCGCGCGCCCTTGGCCGCGGCCTCTTCGATGGCGTTGAGCACGCGCTCCAGGGTGCCGTCCGGCCGCTCAAGATCCGGCGCGATCTGGACGGCGGCGGCCCGCACGATCCGGCTGTCCGACATGGCTGATCCTCCGACGTGAGACGACGGCCGCGGGGCGCGACCGCCGGGATGCTCAGACGGTCCAAGTGTCGAGGATCACCGCGTTGTCGCGCTTGTGCAGGAGGATGCAGTCGAGCACGTCGAGGGGGTTGATCATGCGGATGCCCTCGATGAAGGCGGCCTCGCCGTGGCCGTAGAGCGCCTGGGTCGAGAACCGGCAGGCATAGACCTTGCCGCCCTCGGACATGAATTTTTCCAGCTGGTTGTTGAAGTTGAGATGGCCCGGAAACGCCTCGTCGCCGAGCCGCGGGAAGCCGCGCTGGACGCCGAGCGTGATGCCGGGGCCGTAGAGCAGGATCGAGGTGTCGAAGCCCTTGCGCTGCAGGCGCGTCGCCTGGAGCAGGTTCACGAGGCCGATCGAGCCCTCGAACGCGACGGTGTGGAAGGTGACGAGCGCCTTCTGGCCCGGCTCCGCCTTCACGTCCTCGAAGACCTTCTCCTCGTAATCGACCAGGAAGTCGCCCTTCTTGTGCGGCTCGCGGTTCACGGCAGGCATGGCTCTCGCTCCTTGAAGGATGAGGCCGCGACGTTCGAGCCGCCGACGGCCACGGGCCCCTCATGGCAATCCGGATGCCAAGCCGCTCCGGACTCGGCGCCGATCAATGCGCTCGAATAGGATGCATACAAATATCCGATCAATCGATCGGGATTGCCCTGCTCGACTACAGCGGGCTGCGCCCAAATCGTCGGCAGGCGATGCGTAGCTTGTGATCAATGTCTGCTTGTTCGCAGGCCATGAATTGTCGGGATTGTATGGATTTTTGTTTCCGACTCTGCCGTGTTGTCCGACGGTACGGCGATTGCAGGCCATACAATCGACCATTGATCGCATCGTGACGCAGCGGAGACCTGAGCGGATGGCGGCGACCGAACGCGGCGGAGATGCAGGCCCGGAGGGCGCCGCGCGGGGCTGGGCGCCCGACCTCAAGCGCTGGGGCAAGCCGCATTATCGCGCCATCGCCGAGGCGCTGGCCGACGACATCCGCACCGGGCGACTCACGCCGGGTACGCGCCTGCCGACCCAGCGGGCGCTGGCCGAGGCGCTCGGCCTGAACTTCACCACGGTGTCGCGGGGCTATGTCGAGGCGCACCAGCGCGGGCTGATCGAGGGGCGCGTCGGCCAGGGCACCTTCGTGGTCGATCCGGGGCGTGCGCCGCGCTCGGATACCACCCCGCCGCGGGTGGGGCCGGCCGACTTTACCATGAACCTGCCGCCCGAGCCCGACGCCCCGGCTTTGCGGGCCCGGATGCAGGCCGCGTTCGCCGAGCTGTCCGGCGATCTCACGAACCTGCTGCGCTACCAGGGCTTCGGCGGGACCGACGCGGACAAGGAGGCGGCGCTACGCTGGCTGAGGGGCCGCGGGATCGAGGCGGCGCGGGAGCGGCTGCTGATCTGCCCCGGCGCGCACAGCGCGCTCTCCGGCGTGCTGGCCCAGGTCGCCCGACCGGGCGAGGCGATCTGCGCCGAGTGCATCACCTATCCGGGCATCCGCGCGCTCGCGGCGCATCTGGGCCTGCGCCTCGTCGGCCTGCCGATGGACCGGCACGGGGTCGATCCCGACGCCTTCGCCGCCGCCTGCACGCGGGTCGCCCCGAAGGCGATCTACCTGAATCCGCTCCTGCAGAACCCGACCACCGCGACCCTGCCGCGGGCAAGGCGCGAAGCGATCGTCGCGGTGGCGCGACGCTACGCCGTCAGCATCATCGAGGACGACGCCTACGCGCATCTCTGTCCGATGCCGCCGCCGAGCTTTTCCGAACTCGCGCCCGAGATCACCTACTACGTGGCGGGTCTGGCCAAGTGCCTGGGCGCGGGCTTGCGCCTCGCCTTCCTCATCGCCCCGAATGCGCGCGCGGCGCTGCCCCTCGCAGGATCGTTGCGCACGGCGACCGTCATGGCCTCGCCGATCGCCACCGCCCTGGCGACGCGCTGGATCATGGACGGCACGGCGGACGCGATCGTGCAGTTCGTCCGCGAGGAATCGGCCGCGCGCCAGCGCATCGCCGCCGCTTTGCTGCCGCGCGAGACCTACACCGCCGATCCGCACGGCTTCCACGTCTGGATCACGTTGCCGGAGGGCTGGACCCGCGCGGCCTTCGCCAGCCAGGGTCGCTCGGCCGGGCTCGGCGTCGTCGGCAGCGACCCGTTCTGCGTCTCCGGCACGCCGCCCGAGGCGGTGCGCCTGTGCCTCGGCGGCCCCTCGACTCGGCCGCAGATCACCCACGGCCTGGAAGTGCTCGCCCACGCGCTCGAAGGTTCGCCCGCGCTCGCCTCGACCTACATCTGACCGCGCGCCGCGCCGCCCGGCGCCATGCCGGGACCGAGTCCCGAGCAGGCCGGGCAGGGCACGATCACGGCGCGCCGTTCGGCCGTCCCGCCGCCTCGCGCAGGGCGTCGAGCAGGGCGCCCTCGATCAGCAGGGCCGAGCCGTAATGGAACTCGATATCGAAGGCGTGGCGCGAGTTCATCGAGAGCGAGGCGCTCTGCATCGCCACCATCCGGCCCGCCTCGTCGAACAGGCCCGAGCCCGAGCCGCCGTAGCCGTCGTTGCAATCGTGGCGGGCCCGCCGCGTGCCGCCCTCGGTCGGCGGATCGACCCGGCGGATGGTGCAGGTCTCCAGGCTGGCCTCGCCCCGGTAATTGCCGTGGCCGCCCGGCGAGACCATGGTGACCGGCAGCGTCTGGTCGCCCGTCGTCAGGGCCGGGGGCGCCTCGGGCAGGGGCTGGGCCGGCGCCTCGGCGGCGTGGGCGAGGCGCAGCAGCGCCCAGTCGTCGGTGATGTGCAGCCGCTCGGCGTCGCGGGCCACGCCGAGCGCCAAGCTGTCGGCGACGAAGTCGTAGTTGCGGCCGCCGATCTGGAAGTAGCAATCCGCCACGATCCGCGTCGTCTCGAGCTGGCGGTTGCGGAAATTGTGGGCGTTCAGCATCACCAGCGTCGGCGCGCCGATCAGCCACGCGGCCGCCGCCTTGCGCGGCACCCCGTCGGAGCGGCGGCACCACAGCACGCCCGCGCCGGGAAAGCGTTGGCGGTCCTCGGCGGTGAGGTCGCGGCGCCCGTCGCGGGGATAGAGCGCGCCGGTGGCGTCCACATCGATCGGATCGGGCGTCTCCTCCGACGCGCGCGCCGGCGTGAGCGCGAGCGCCGCCACGCATCCGATGAGCACGAGTGCGCGCAGCCGACGCCGCCCGGAGCCTAGGCCTCCTCCCATGGACAAAGTGTCTCCCCCGGCTCCCGGTCGAGCCGCTTCGACGAGGGCCCGTTGAGGCGAAGTGGTGGCGCGCAGAGCAAAGCCGGTCAAGTGTGCGCTGCACCTACCGGACGGCAAACTTAAGTTTGCCTTATGCTCCCGCCAACAAATGTCCGACCACCTGAAGACATGTCCTCCAATAAAGTCCTAGAAATTATAGGCGAAGGGGCGCTAATAAGTCTTTCATAAGGCCGCGCTGCTCTAAGGGAATGCTTAGGGACTCGATGCGGATCGTGGATCGACTTGGAAGCGAGCCTGGACCTCGGACTTAAGAAATCTGAGTGGTGCCGCGAGGCCGAAAGGCGTGGCGGTTGAGCGAGGAGACGCAGGATGAGCAGATACGTGACATCGGTCTCGGCACTGGCGATGCTGGCGCTCGCGCCGGTGGCCCTGTCGAGCGGGGCGTTCGCCAACGACAAGCTGGTCGAGCTGTCGAAGAGCGACGACAACTGGGTGATGCCCGGTAAGAACTACGATTCGAACAACTTCAGCGATCTCAAGCAGATCAACAAATCGAACGTCAAGCAGCTCAAGCCGTCGTGGACCTTCTCCACCGGCCTGCTGAACGGCCACGAGGGCGCGCCGCTCGTCGTCGACGGCAAGATGTACATCCACACCTCGTTCCCGAACAACACGTTCGCGCTGGGCTTGGACGATCCGGGCCATATCCTGTGGCAGGACAAGCCGAAGCAGAACCCGGCCGCCCGCGCCGTCGCCTGCTGCGACCTCGTCAACCGCGGCCTCGCCTACTGGCCGGGCGACGGCAAGACCCCGTCGCTGATCCTCAAGACGCAGCTCGACGGTCACGTCGCGGCGCTGAACGCCGAGACCGGCGAGACGGTGTGGAAGGTCGAAAACTCCGACATCAAGGTCGGCTCGACGCTCACCATCGCCCCCTACGTAGTCAAGGACAAGGTGATCATCGGTTCGTCCGGCGCCGAGCTCGGCGTGCGCGGCTACCTCACCGCCTACGACGTCAAGACCGGCGCCCAGGTGTGGCGCGCCTATGCCACCGGTCCGGACAAGGACCTGCTGCTCGCCGACGACTTCAACGTCAAGAACGCCCATTACGGCCAGAAGGGCCTCGGCACCGGCACCTGGGAAGGTGACGCCTGGAAGATCGGCGGCGGCACCAACTGGGGCTGGTACGCCTACGACCCGGGCACCAACCTGATCTACTTCGGCACCGGCAACCCGGCGCCGTGGAACGAGACCATGCGTCCGGGCGACAACAAGTGGACCATGACGATCTTCGGCCGCGACGCCGATACGGGTGAGGCCAAGTTCGGCTACCAGAAGACCCCGCACGACGAGTGGGACTATGCCGGCGTCAACGTCATGATGCTCTCCGAGCAGAAGGACAAGGACGGCAAGGCCCGCAAGCTGCTGACCCACCCAGACCGCAACGGCATCGTCTACACCCTCGACCGCACCGACGGCTCGCTGGTCTCGGCCAACAAGCTCGACGACACGGTCAACGTGTTCAAGTCGGTCGATCTCAAGACCGGCCAGCCGGTGCGCGATCCGGAATACGGCACCCGGATGGACCACCTCGCCAAGGACATCTGCCCCTCGGCGATGGGCTACCACAACCAGGGTCACGATTCCTACGATCCGAAGCGTGAACTGTTCTTCATGGGCATCAACCACATCTGCATGGATTGGGAGCCCTTCATGCTTCCGTACCGTGCGGGTCAGTTCTTCGTCGGTGCGACGCTGAACATGTATCCGGGCCCGAAGGGCGACCGTCAGAACTACGAGGGTCTCGGCCAGATCAAGGCGTACAACGCGATCACCGGCGACTACAAGTGGGAGAAGATGGAGCGCTTCGCGGTGTGGGGCGGTACCATGGCGACCGCGGGCGACCTCGTCTTCTACGGCACGCTCGACGGCTACCTGAAGGCGCGCGATTCCGACACGGGTGACCTTCTCTGGAAGTTCAAGATGCCGTCCGGCGCGATCGGCTACCCGATGACCTACTCCCACAAGGGCAACCAGTACGTCGCCATCTACTACGGCGTCGGCGGCTGGCCGGGCGTGGGCCTCGTGTTCGACCTCGCCGACCCGACCGCCGGTCTCGGCGCGGTGGGCGCCTTCAAGAAGCTTGCCAACTACACCCAGATGGGCGGCGGCGTGATCGTGTTCTCGCTCGACGGCAAGGGTCCCTACGACGATCCGAACGTCGGCGAGTGGAAGTCGGCCGCCAAGTAAGGCCAGCGATCGAAACCTCCTCCTCTCGACGAGAGGGGGGAGGATTCAGGGACGGCGCGGCTCTCGTTCCCCCATCAGAGTCGCGCCGTTCCGGCCTTGCCTCCGATCTTCGGAGGAACAGCCGAATACTCCGGATACAGGCAGCATAAGCCGGCACCGGAACCGTCGCCTCAGACGACGACCCCAAGAAGAATCCCAGAGGAAACGAACGATGCCGCTCGCGAACGGACGCCGCCGCGCGACCGCCCACGCTGTCGCCCTGGCCGCCCTTCTCGGTCTCGCCGGCCCTGCTCTGGCGCAGGAGAAGGCGGCAACGCCGCCGGCCAAACCCGATGCCGGCTCCTTGCGCATCTGCGCCGCCGAGCAGCCGCCGCTCTCGATGAAGGACGGCTCGGGGCTCGAGAACCGGATCGCCACCGCGGTCGCCGAGGCGATGGACCGCAAGGCCCAGTTCGTCTGGATCGGCAAGCCCGCGATCTACCTCGTGCGCGACGGGCTCGAGAAGAACGTCTGCGACGTGGTGGTCGGGCTGGATGCCGACGACGAGCGCGTGCTGACCACCAAGCCGTATTACCGTTCGGGCTACGTCTTCATCACCCGCGCCGACCGCGACCTCGACATCAAGTCGTGGAGCGATCCGCGGCTGAAGGAGATCGACCACATGGTGGTCGGCTTCGGCACCCCCGGCGAGGCGATGCTCAAGGACATCGGCCGCTACGAGGAGGACATGGCCTACCTCTACTCGCTGGTGAACTTTCGCGCGCCGCGCAACCAGTACACCCAGATCGATCCGGGTCGGATGGTCTCCGAAGTCGCCACCGGCAAGGCCGACGTGGCGGTGGCCTTCGGACCGGACGTCGCCCGCTACGTGCGCGATTCCTCGACCAAGCTGCGCGTGACGCCGGTGCCCGACGACACCACCCGCAGCGACGGCCGGAAGATGCCCCAGAGCTTCGACCAGGCCATGGGCGTGCGCCGCGCCGACACCGCGTTGAAGACCGAGCTCGACGCGGCCATCGCCAAGGCCAAGCCCCGCATCGAGGCGATCCTGAAGGAAGAGGGCGTGCCGGTCCTCCCCGTCTCGAACTGATTTTTCGGTCGCCGGCCCTCGTGGGCCGGCACCTCTCCCAGAAGAAAACGACAAAAATCTCAGGAAGCGACACTCATCCCGATGATGCGAAAGACTACGATCGCAACCGCCCTCGCCACGCTCGTCGTGCTCGGCGGCGCGGGCCTGACGGCCCTCGCGCAGCCGCAATCGGCCCCGCAATCGGGCGTCGTGTTCCGCAACACGGTGACGGGCGAGAACCTCGACGTCAGCCAGGGCAAGGAGGGCGGCCGCGACACGCCGGCCGTCAAGAAGTTCCTCGAGACCGGCGAGAATCTCTACATCGACGACAAGTCGTGCCTGAGGAACGGCGAGAGCCTGTTCGCCACCTCGTGCTCCGGCTGCCACGGCCACTTGGCGGAAGGCAAGCTGGGGCCGGGCCTCAACGACAATTACTGGACCTACCCGTCCAACACGACCGATGTCGGCCTGTTCGCGACGATCTTCGGCGGCGCCAACGGCATGATGGGCCCGCACAACGAGAACCTGACGCCCGACGAGATGCTTCAGACCATCGCCTGGATCCGGCACCTCTACACGGGGCCGAAGCAGGATGCGCTGTGGCTCAACGACGAGCAGAAGAAAGCTTACACGCCCTACAAGCAGGGCGACGTCATCCCGAAGGACGCCAAGGGCCAGTGCAAGCCGCTGGAGGAGTGATCCTTTCGGGTTTCAGGGCCGGATCGCACCCGGCGCGATCGAGGGGGCGGCTCGCCGCTCGCGACCAACGCAACCAAAAAACGGAGGAAACCATGAAGACCGTGCTCATCGCCGCCGTGTCCGTCATCGCCGCCGCGGGCTTCGCCGCCCCGGCCGCCGCCTATGACGGCACCAAGTGCAAGGCCCCGGGCAATTGCTGGGAGCCCAAGCCCGGCTTCCCGGAAAAGATCGCCGGCTCGAAGTACGACCCGAAGCACGACCCCAAGGAGCTGAACAAGCAGGCCGATTCCATCAAGCAGATGGAAGAGCGCAACAAGAAGCGCGTCGACAACTTCAAGAAGACCGGCAAGTGGGAATACGACGTCAGCAAGATCGCGGCGAACTGATCCGCTGCTGAGTAACCCTCCCCCCTTCTGCGGGGGAGGGTGCCCTGCGGATGCGAGGCGGGAGAGGGGCCGGCTCCGCATTGTCCGGCGCCGTCGCTCCCCTCACCCGCTCCTCACTGACGCGAGGCCCACCCTCTCCCGCAGAGGGAAGAGGGATGCGCCCGGCGCTCCTAAAAAAACGAAAAAGGGCCCATCCGGCGAATGAACACCCTGCGCCCCGGCGACGCGATGCTGACCGATTGGCGGGAGGCCGCCACGCGTTTCGAGCGCGAGATCGCCAAGGCGGTGGTCGGCCAGGAGCGGGCGATCCGCCTCGTCACCATCGCGATCTTCGCCCGCGGCCACGTCATGCTCGAAGGCGATGTCGGCGTCGGCAAGACCACGCTGCTGCGCGCGGTCGCGCGGGCCCTGGGCGGCGCCTACGAGCGCGTCGAGGGCACGGTCGACATGATGCCGACCGACCTGATCTATCACACCTATCTCGGCGAGGACGGGCGCCCGCGGGTCGAGCCCGGCCCAGTGCTGCGGCAGGCGCAGGACCTGTCGGTGTTCTTCTTCAACGAGATCAACCGTGCCCGGCCCCAGGTCCACGCGCTGCTCCTGCGCATCATGGCCGAGCGCAGCGTCGCGGCGTTCAACCGCGAATATCGCTTCCCGAACCTCCAGGTCTTCGCCGACCGCAACCGCGTCGAGCGCGAGGAGACCTTCGAGCTGCCGGCGGCTGCCCGCGACCGCTTCCTGATGGAGATCGGCATGGAGGCGCCGCGCGATGCCGAGGCGCGCCGCGCCCTCGTGTTCGATCCGCGCTTCCACGACACCGACCGCCTGATGGACGCCGTCGGCGCGGGCGTGCTCGACCACGATCGCATCGGCGCCATCGCCAGCGCGATCCAGCATGCGGTGCGGGCGGAGGCAGCGATCGAGGCCTACGTCATCGGCCTGTGGGAGGCGCTGGTGCGCCCGTCCGCCGTCGGCATCCGCCTGTCGGGAATCGACATGGAGCGGCTGGTGCAGGGCGGCGCCTCGCCCCGCGGCGTCGCCTTTCTGGTCCGCGCCGCCCGCGTCCGGGCGTGGCTGGAGGGCCGCGACTGGCTGGTGCCGGAGGACATCCGCGCGGTCTTCCCCGAGGTGATGGCCCACCGCGTCTTCCTCGAACCGGTCTACGAGATGCGCCGCTCGGAGATCGTGCCCGAACTGATCCGCGCCGTGTTCGACACGGTGCCGGCCCCGTGAGCGCCCCGGAGGACGGGGCCGACATCGTCTATTGGCCGCGCTGGCGGCCGGGCGGCCACCGGGTCGGCGCCCATCGCGGGCGCGACGCCGGGGGGCTCGGCACGTTTCGCGACACGGTGAGCTTCCTGCGCCTGCCGGATGCCCGGCGCATCGACATTCGCGCGAGCTTGCGCGATCCGTTCGAGGGCGTGGCGGTGCGCAGGTTCGAGGCGCGCAGCCCCGTCGAGACCTACGCACTGATCGACCTCTCGGCCTCCATGCGCTTCCGCGGCCGGGCCGACCGGCTCGGGCTCGCCACGGCCTTCTGCACCGCGCTCGCCCGCTCGGCGACCCGCATCGGCGACGGCTTCGGCCTGATGGCGGCGGACGCCGCGTTCCGCGAAGACCTCTACCTCCCCGCCACCCGCCACCGCGCCGCGGCGACGCTCGCCGCCGCCCGGATCGGCGAGGCGACCTGCGCGGGCGCCAGCGCCGAGGGGCTGATGGAGGCCGCGCGCCGGCTCGCGGGCCGCCCGAAGCTCGTCTTCCTCGTCTCGGACTTCCGTTGGCCGGAGGCCGCGATCACCCGCGTCCTCTCCGCGCTCGCCCTCCACGACGTGACGCCGGTGCTGCTCGCCGACACGCTGGAGGACGACGGCCTGCCGGCCTTCGGCCTCGTCGAACTCGACGATCTGGAGGGCGCCGGCCGCCGGCTCGTCCTCCTGCGCCCGAGCTTGCGCCGCCGCTGGCGACAGCGCGAGGTCGAGCGGATCGAGACCCTGCGCCGCCTCTGTACCCCCTTCGCCCGCCCCCCCTTCCGCCTCGCCGACCGCTTCGACGCGGAAGCGTTGACCCGTCACCTGCTGACGACGTGACGATGCGCGCGCTCCTCCTCGTCCTCCTGATCCTCGTCACCTCACCCGCGCTCGCCCAGGTGCGCGGCGTCGAACTGCGCGTGCCGCGCGCCTTCGGCTACTTCCTCGGCGACCTCGTGCAGGTGCAGGCCGACATCCGGGTCGATCCGGGATTCACATTGCAGCGCCCGTCGCTGCCGAAGCCCGGCCCGGTCACCTACTGGCTCGATCTGCGGTCGGTCGCGGTCGAGGAGCGGCGCGAGGGCGACGCCACCCTGATCCGCCTGCGTCTGACCTATCAGGATTTTTACGCGGCGCTGGATTCCCGCACTCTCGACGTGCCGGGTTTCGCCCTGACGATCGAGAGCGACGGCAAGGGCGGGCTCACCACCGCGACCGCGCAGGTGCCGGCCTGGAAGATCGGCGTCTCGCCGTTGCGCGAAGTGCAGCCCGAGCGCCGCGACGACCCGGCCGAATACCTGCTCCCCGACGGGCGGGCCCCGCGCCTCGATCCGCAGCCCGCGACCGCCACGGCGCTCACCCTGCTGGCGCTCGCGGCGCTGGCCCTGGTGCCGCTCGCCCGCGACCGCGCCTGGGGGCCGTTCGCGCCCCGGCGCGGGCGCCCCTTCGCCCTGGGCCTGAAGGCCCTGCGCCGGGTGAAGCGCAAGGCTGAGGGCGATGATCGCACCCGCGCGGCGTTCCTCGCCCTGCACCGCGCCCTCGACGCCACCGCCGGGCGCCGGGTGCTGGCCGACGACCTCTCCCTTTTCCTCGCCGGCCACTCCGCCTTCCGCGGGCAGGAGGAGGGTCTGAAAAAATTCTTCGCGGCGTCGCGGCAGGCGTTCTTCGGCCGGGAGACCGAGGCCGCCGCCCGGGTCTTCCCGTTGAGCGACGTAGAGGCTCTGCTCGCCCGTCTCGCCGCCGCCGAGCGGAGCGCCTAATGGGCGCGCCCCTCGGTTCCTTCGGCGTGGCGACGCCCTGGCTGCTGTGGCTGCTGCCGCTGGCGCTTCTGCCGTTGCTGCGCTCGGCCACCCGCCGCACCGCCATCTCCGCGGTCTCGGCCGCACCCGCGGACCCGCTCTCGGCGGCCCTGAGCGCGGTGCTGACGGGGGCCGGCCTCCTGGCGCTCACCGGGCTGATCGTGGCGCTCGCCGGCCCCTATCGGGCGGGCGAGAGCGTGACCCGCACCGGCATCGGCGCGCAGGTGTCGATGCTGATCGACCGCTCCGGCAGCATGAACGAGACCTTTGCCGGCCGTCAGCCCTCGGGCGAGGAGGAATCGAAGGCGGCGGCCTCGCGGCGCATCCTCGGCGCCTTCGTCGGCGAGCGGGCACACGATCTCTTCGCCGTCACCGCCTTCTCGACCGCGCCGATGCTGGTGATGCCGATGACCGACCGGCGCGACGCCGTGCGCGCGGCGATCTCGGCGATCGACCGGCCGGGCCTCGACTACACCAACGTCGCCCGCGGCCTCGGGATGGCGCTGTCGCAGTTCGGCCCCGCGGCGCCCGGCGTGTCGCGGGCGCTGCTGCTGGTCTCGGACGGGGCGGCGGTGATCGATCCGCGCATCCAGGCGCAGCTGCGGGCCGAATTCGCGAAGGTGCGGCCGAACCTCTACTGGCTGTTCCTGCGCACCAAGGGTTCGCCCTCGATCCACGACAAGCCCGCGGGCGAGGACACGCCCCAGGCCGCGCCCGAGCGTCATCTCGACCTGTTCTTCAAGAGCCTCGCCGTGCCCTACCGCGCCTTCGAGGCGGAGGGCGCGGAGGCCGTCGCCGGCGCCGTGCGCCAGATCGAGGCGCTGGAGCGCGACCCGATCCCCTACACCGAGATCCGCCCCCGGCGGGATCTGACCGGCTATGCCTACGCGGTCGCAGCGCTCGGGCTGCTGCTGCTGGTGCTGGCCAAGCTCGCCGAGGCGGATTTCCTGAGACAGGGGGCGCGCGCTACGGGGGAACGCGCCGCGCCGGCCGGGCAGGCTGGGGCAGAGCGGAGGAAGGCGGCATGAGCCCGCCTCCGATCAGCCGATCCGGCTACCCCTTCATCCCCTCTCCCCGCACGCGGGGAGAGGGCCGCGACGACCTCGTCGTCGGCGCGGCAAGCCGGCAGGCGAAGGTGAGGGGGACTCACCGAAGGCGTCTCTCCCGTAACCGCCCCCTCACCGCCGCTGCGGCTACGCCTGCGCTTCCTGTAGGGACGACGAGGTCCCTACAGGCCTCTCCCCGCATGCGGGGAGAGGGGGAAGCCGCACCCGGTCGCATCGCTCAGCCGGAGGCCGCATGACCTCGCTCATCCTCTCACACTCCGCCCCCTCTCGGCGCATCCGTCTCGCGGCGGGTGTCGGCACCGTGTGGCGGGCAACCCGGCCGCATCTGCTCGTCCTGCTACCGATCCTGCTGCTCGCAGGCGCCGTCGCGGCGGGCGTCGCGGCGTGGAACGCGTCGCGGACCAACGCGGCCATCGCGGCGCTGGAGGGCGGGCGCGACGTCGCCGTGGCGCCGGACGCCCCCGTGGCGCTTCTCGTCGCGCGCACGAAATTTCTGGCGGCGCGGGATCGGCTGGAGGAGGCCGAGCCGCTGTTGGAGGGCCTCGACCGCAGCGGAGCGACCGACGGCGCGGCCCGCGCCCGCTATGTCCTGGCCAACGCCCGCGTGCGAAAAGCCTTCGACCTCATCGGCCGGGGCGATCTCGACAAGGCCGGCCCGCAGGTGACGCTGGCGCGGCAGGATTACCGCCGGGCGCTCCAGGCCCGACCGGATTTCTGGGACGCGAAGTTCAACTTCGACGTCGCCTCGCGCCTGATCCGCGACTTTCCCGAGTTCGACCGCAAGTTCGGCGACGAACTGAAGGCCGAGCCCAAGCAGATCTGGACAGACATCCCCGGCCAGCCGCGGGGTGGACCGTGAATCCAGTCCGCCATCTGCCACTCGGAAAAAACCTGCGCGACCGCCGCTTCCAGGCGCTCGCCGCCGCGCTCGTGCTGGCGCTCGCCGCCGTGTTCGCCGGGCCGCTGCCCCTGACCCGCTCCGGCGTCGCGGTGCTGGCGGTGGTGGACATCACCGGCAGCATGAACGTGCGCGACTACACCCTCGACGGCAAACCCGCGAGCCGGCTCGACGTCGCCAGGGCAGGCTTACGCCGGATGGTGGCGGAACTGCCCTGCGGCTCGCGCCTCGCGCTGGCGCTGTTCACCGAGCGGCGCCCGTTCCTCCTGTTCACGCCGATCGAGGTGTGCGCCGACTTCGCGCCGCTCGACGGCGCGCTCGCGGGAATCGACTGGCGCATGGCCTGGGAGGGCGACAGCCGCATCACCGCGGGCCTGCACCGGGCGATCCAGATGGCGGGGGAACTCGACACCGACCTCCTGTTCGTCACCGACGGGCAGGAGACGCCGCCCCTCCCCTCCACCGGTCTGCCGCCCTTCGACGGCAAGCCCGGCGCGGTGCGCGGCCTGATCGTCGGGGCGGGCGGGCACGCGCTGTCGCCGATCCCGAAATACAACGACCGCGGCCGCGAGGCCGGCTTCTACGGCGAGACCGACGTCCAACAGGAGAACCGCTTCGGCCCGCCGCCGGACGACGCGGAATCGCGCGAGGGCTACAACCCGCGCAACGCTCCCTTCGGCGCGTCCGCTGCCAAGGGCACCGAGCATCTCTCCTCCGTGCGCGAGCCGCATCTCAAGGCGCTCGGTGCCCAGACAGGCCTCGCCTACGCCCATCTCGACGGGCCGGACGGCCTCGCCGCCACCCTCACCGCCGCCGCGACGCCGCGCCCGCTGCCCGGACGGATCGATCCGCGGCCTTTTCTCGGCGGCCTCGCGCTGGCGCTGGCGCTCGCCGCCTTCCTCGCGGGCTTTCGCCCGGCCCGCCCCCTTCAGCCCACCAGGATGTAACGCATGCGTCTCTCGCTCCTCGCCTTGCCGCTCGCGCTCGCCGCCACCGCGGCGCTTGCCCACGGCCCGACGCCGCAGAAGGTCAGCCAGTCGATCACGATCAAGGCGAGCCCCGACGCCGTCTGGAAGGTCGCGGGCGACTTCGCCGGCATCGGCCAATGGCACCCGGACATCGCCAAGGCCGAGGGCAAGGGCGGCAACGGGGAGGGCGGCAGCCGCACGCTCACGTTGAAGAACGGCGGCACCCTCACCGAGGGCCTCGACGAGTGGAAGGCGGACGCGCGCTCCTATTCCTACCGCATGTCGGGTGAGCCGGACCTGAAGGCGCTGCCGGTTTCCTCCTACTCGGCGACCTTCACGGTTTCGCCGGAAGGCGACGGCGCCAAGGTCGAGTGGATGGGCCGGTTCTACCGCGGCGACACCGGCAACGAGCCGCCGGACAACCTCAGCGACGACGCCGGCCGCGAGGCGATGAACCGCTTCTTCTCCGACGGGCTGAAGGGCCTGAAGGCCGCCGCCGAGGGGGGCAAGCGGACGCAATGAGTTGGCCGCTCCTCGCCGCGATCCTCTTCGCTCTCTCCGGCGCGCCCGCGCTCGCCGGCACGGTCTGGGTCGCGAGCCAGCAGGGGGCGCGGCTGTCGCGGATCGAGGCGGGTACTGTCGCCGACGCCGCGGCGGTGCCGTCGGCCCCCGCGACGGTCGCGGCAGGGGGCGGGCTGTTGTTCCTCAGCCATCCCGACGGGCACGCGATCACGGTGGCGGAGGCGGCGACGGGCCGGGTGCTGCGGCGCCTGCCCTATGCCGGTCAGGTATTCGGCCTCGCGGCCTCGGCGGACGGCCGCACCGTCTTCGCCACCGACTGGTCGGGCCACCGCGTCGATCGGATCGCGGCGGCGGACGGGCGCGTCGAGGGGTCGGCCCCAACGGGTCGCGATCCGGCCCATCTCGTCCTCGACCGGACCGGGCGGCTGTTCGTCGCCGACCGGGAGAGCCGACAGGTCAGCGTGATCGACGCCGCCCGGATGGAGCGGGTCGCGACGATTCCCGTGGGCGAGGCGCCGTTCGCGCTGGCGCTCGACCCGGCCGAGGCGCGCCTCTACGTCGGCAACGTGCGCAGCAATAGTCTCACCGTGATCGACACCACCGCGTTGAAGGCGGTCGCCACCGTGCCGGCCGGGGCGATGCCCTACGGCGTCGCGGTCAGCCCCGATGGGGCGCGGGTGCTGGTGACGAATCAGGGCGCCGGGACCGTCACGGCGCTCGATGCGGCCTCCCTCGCGATCGCGGCGACCATCGGCGTCGGCCGGTATCCCGAGGGAATCGTGGTGGCGGGCGAGGGCGGCGCGGCCCGCGCCTACGTCGCCAACTGGTTCTCGGACGACGTGAGCGTGATCGATCTGACGAGCCTCAAGGCGGTGGCACGCCTGCCCGTGGCCGAGGGGCCGCGCAGCCTCGCGGTGGCGTCGGAGGGCGGCCGATGAGGTGGTCTCTCCTGCTTCTGCCACTGTTTCTCGCGGCCTGCGGCAGCGAGGAGCCGCGCGAGGAGGGCCAATCGGTCGTCGCCCGCACCTCCGAGGGCGAGCTGCCCGGCTGGCTCACCCCGACCGACGGGACCGACCCGGCCCGCTGGCTCGCCGGCCGCGAGGCGGGCCGCCCGCTGGCGGACGATGCCCCCGAGGTCGCGGCTTTGCGCACTTCGCTCAAGACCGCCCGCACCGGCTTCGTCGAGGACCCGCGGATGATGGCCAACCGCACGGTGCAGCTCGGCCAGATGCTCGCCGAGATCGGCAAGCCCGAGCCCTATCGCCGCCTGATCGACGGCCTCGGCGGCATCGCGGGCCAACGGGGCCGTCACAAGAGCCTCTACGGCGAGATGGTCCAGCACTATTACAACGCCCGCGCCCAGGGCGCCGACCACGAGGCGGCGCTGGCGCGGCTCGCCTCTCATGACATCCGGGTGACGACGCAACCGTGACCACCGCCCTGATCGACAGACCCGTCTCCGGACCCTCCGGCACCGTCCCGGCGCCCGACCGGTCGGACGGCCTCCTCGTGGTCGACGACCATCCGGTCGTGCTGGGCGGCGTCCGCTCGCTCGCTGGCCAAGCCGGCTTCCGGACGATCCATGAGGCGACCGACATCGTCTCGGGCTACCGCGTCTTTCACCGTCATCGGCCGCCCCTCGTCGTGACCGATCTGAGCTTCCGCGACAGCGGCCTCTCCGGCCTGTCGCTGATCCGGCGCCTCAAGGCACTGGAGCCGGAGGTACGCATCCTCGCCTTCAGCATGCATGCGGACCCGATCGTGGTCGCCCGCGCCCTCGAGGGCGGCGCGCTCGGCTTCGTGCTGAAGGATGCCGGCAGCGGCGCCTTCCTCGACGCGCTCGCCGCGGTGAAGGCCGGCCGGGTCAGCCTGCCGCACGCGCTCGCCACCGAGGTTGCGATGCTGAACCGGACGGTGCGGCCCGCGCCGCTCGCCACCCTGTCGGTGCGCGAGCTGCAGATCCTCTCGCTGATGAGCCGGGGCAAATCCTACGAGGTGATCGCCGACACGCTCTCGGTGAGCTACCGCACCATCGTCAACGCCAGCGCGCTCATGCGGAGCAAGCTCGGCGTCCAGTCGCGGGCCGGACTGATCCAGATCGCCGTCGAGCAGCGGGCGAGCGGCGCCTTCGCCGACTGACCGCCGCATCGCTTAGCCCCGTCGCCTCCGGCCGGCGGCACGGTGTCGCCGTCCCGCCTTCGTTGAGATCGCGGGCCCGGTGGCCTATGCAGGGGAACCATGGAACTCCAAGCGTCCACCCCACGACTTCCGGCCCTCGCGTCCCCCCTGGCCTGCAAGCCGCCGCCCGCGGGCAGGGCGGCGCCGTTCCTGCCGATGAGCCGCGCCGAGATGGCCGCCCTCGGCTGGGACGCCTGCGACATCGTGCTGGTGACGGGCGACGCCTACGTCGATCACCCGAGCTTCGGCATGGCCATCATCGGCCGACTGCTCGAAGCGCAGGGTTTTCGGGTCGGCATCATCGCCCAGCCCGACTGGCAGTCGGCCGAGCCGTTCAAGGCGCTGGGGAAGCCGAAGCTGTTCTTCGGCGTCACCGGCGGCAATCTCGATTCGATGGTCAACCGCTACACCGCCGACCGGCGCCTGCGCCACGACGACGCCTACACGGCCGGCGGCGAGGGCGGGAAGCGGCCGGACCGCAGCACCATCGTCTACACCCAGCGCTGCCGCGAGGCGTTCAAGGACGTGCCGATCGTGCTCGGCGGCATCGAGGCGTCGCTGCGCCGCATCGCCCACTACGATTACTGGTCCGACAAGGTGCGCCGCTCTATCCTGGCCGACGCCAAGGCCGACCTCTTGATCTACGGCAACGCCGAGCGCGCCGTGGTCGAGGTGGCCAACCGCATGGCCGCGGGCGAGGCGCCGCACCAGCTCGATTCGGTGCGCGGCGTCGCGCTGTTCCGCCGCGTGCCCGAGCACTACACCGAACTCCCCGCCGACGACCTCGATTCCACCGACGAGGCCGCCGCCCGCAAACCCGGCGACACCGTGATCCGGCTGCCGGCCTACGACGAGGTCAAGGACGACAAGGAGGCCTATGCCCGCGCCTCGCGGGTGCTGCACCGGGAGGCCAATCCCGGCAACGCGCGCCCGCTCGTCCAGCGCCACGGCGACCGCGACCTGTGGCTGAACCCGCCGCCGATCCCGCTCTCCAGCGACGAGATGGATGCGGTCTACGATCTCCCCTACGCGCGGGCCCCGCATCCGTCCTACGGCGAGGCCAAGATCCCCGCCTGGGACATGATCAAGTTCTCGGTGACGATCATGCGCGGCTGCTTCGGCGGCTGCACCTTCTGCTCCATCACCGAGCACGAGGGCCGCGTCATCCAGAACCGCTCGGAGGGCTCGATCCTGCGCGAGATCGAGCACATCCGCGACAAGACCCCCGGTTTCACCGGCGTGATCTCGGATGTCGGCGGGCCCACGGCCAACATGTACCGAATGGCCTGCAAGGACCCGAAGATCGAGGCGGCCTGCCGCCTGCCGTCCTGCGTCTTCCCGGACATCTGCCCGAACCTGAACACCTCGCACGACGACCTGATCCGGCTCTACCGCAAGGTGCGCGAGGTGGAGGGCGTCAAGAAGGTGATGGTCGCCTCCGGCGTGCGCTACGATCTGGCCGTGCGCAGCCCCGAATACGTCGAGGAGTTGGTGACGCACCATGTCGGCGGGCGCCTCAAGATCGCGCCGGAGCACACCGAACGCGGGCCGCTCGACCTGATGATGAAGCCGGGCATCGGCACCTACGACCGCTTCAAGGAGATGTTCGATGCCGCCGCCGAGAAGGCCGGCAAGAAGTACTACCTGATCCCGTACTTCATCGCGGCGCATCCGGGTACGACCGACGAGGACATGCTGCACCTCGCGCTGTGGCTCAAGAAGAACGACTACCGCGCCGACCAGGTGCAGACCTTTCTTCCCTCGCCGATGGCGACCGCCACCGCGATGTACCACACCGAGGTCAACACGCTGAAAGGCGTGCGGCGCGGCGGCAGCGAGCCGGTCGAGGCGATCAAGGGCCTGCGCCAGCGGCGCCTCCACAAGGCGTTCCTGCGCTACCACGACCCCGAGAACTGGCCGCTCCTGCGCGAGGCCCTGCGGGAGATGGGCCGTGCCGACCTGATCGGGCCGCGGCCGGACCAGCTCGTGCCGCTGTCGCAGCCGCCGGGCACCGGCTTGGGCAAGGGCGCCGGCAAGGGGGCCGGCAAGAGCAACGGGCGCGGTCAGCCGCGGCACGAATATCGCCCCGGCGGCGGGCAGCGCTTCACCACCAAGGGCGTGCCGCTGCAGAAATAATGGCGGTTCAGCGGTAGGCCGCCGCCTGCAGCTCGAACAATTCGGCGTAGCGCCCGCCGCGCGCGACAAGCTCTTCGTGCGAGCCGGCCTCCAGCACCCGGCCGTTGCCCAGCACGACGATGCGGTCGGCCCGGCGCACGCTGGAGAAGCGGTGCGAGATGAGGAGCGCGGTCCGCCCGCGCGCCAGCGCGCGGAGGCGGGCGAACACCTCGGCCTCGGCGCGGGCGTCGAGCGCCGCGGTCGGCTCGTCGAGGACCAGCACCTCGGATTCGCGCATGTAGGCGCGGGCGATGGCGAGCTTCTGCCACTCGCCCCCCGACAGATCGACCCCGTCCTCGAAGCGCCGCCCCAGCCGCTGGTCGTAGCCCGCGGGCAGCCGCGCCACCACGGCGTCGGCGAGAGCCCGGCCCGCGGCGTCCTCGATCCGCTCCGCCTCCGCCCGCGCCGCGATGCGCCCGACCGCGATGTTCTCCCCCGCCGTCAGGTCGAAGCGGACGAAGTCCTGAAAGATCACGCCGATGCGCGTGCGCAGCACGTCGGGGTCGTAGTCGCGCAGGTCGCGCCCATCGAGCAGGATGCGCCCCTCGGTCGGGTCGTAGAGCCGGGCCAGGAGCTTGACGATCGTGGTCTTGCCGCTGCCGTTCTCGCCCACCAGCGCCAGCACCTCGCCGGCCCGGATCGTCAGTGAGAGGTCGCGCACGGCCCAGCGCTCCGCGCCGGGATAGCGGTAGCCCACCGCCTCGAACACGAAGCCGTCGCGGATCGGCGTCGGGAATGGGGCGGGCTGCGCCGGCACCGGCAGGCGGGGCGCAAGCGCCAGGAAGCCGAACAGGTCGTCGAGATACTGCGCCTGCCCCGAGAGTTGGGACAGGCCGAGCAGCAGCCCCTCGACGAGGCCGCGCAGGCGCAGGAAGGCGCCGGTCAGGAAGGTGAGATCGCCGAGCGTCAGCGTGCCGGTGGCCGTGCGCAGCGCGATCACGCCGTAGGCGAGGTAGTAGGCGAGCGTGCCGAGGCTGGCGAACAGCCCGCCCGCGATCGCCCGTCGCCGCGCGAGTCGGGTGTTCTCACGCAGCGCTCTATCGGCGAGGACGCGGAAGCGCTCGGCGAGGTATCCGCTGAGGCCGAACAGCTTGATCTCCTTGGCGGTCTCGGCCCCGGCCCCGAGCTGGCGCATGTAGTCGCCCTCGCGCCGGTCCGGCGAGCGCTGGTAGGCGAGGCGGTAGCCCTGGCGGTTGAAGTGGAGTTCGTTGAGGAAGGCCGGGATCAGCGCGAGCACCAGCAGCAGCACGGCCCAGGGCAGGAACGCCACGACGGCGACCGCCAGCGACAGGGCGGTCAGCGCGTCCTGAAGCTGGCCGAGGAGCTGGCCCATGGGGTTGGCCCGCCACGCCACCTGCCGCCGGGCGCGCTCCAGCCCGTCCTGCACGGCGGGGTCCTCGAACTGGGCGAGATCGAGGGTGGCGGCGTGCGCCATCAGCCGGAGCGTGGTGGCGTTGCCGGTCATCTCGGCCAGCACCCCATCGACCAGGGTCGTGGCCCGCCCCAGCAGATCGGAGGCGAGTGCCAGCGCGAGCTCCGCCCCGATCAGGAGGCCGACCTGCCGCAGGTGCGGATGGGCGAGCCAGTCCGCGGCGCTCGCCAGGGCGTCGGCCCGCCCGGCCACGACGGTGTCGACGACGAGCTTGGCGAGGTAGAGCATCAGCGCCGGGATCGCCGCGCGGGCCAGCCGCAGGCCGATGCTGGCGAGCGTCAGGGCGCGGCTCGTCGCCCAGGCGAGGCGGAACAGCGCCGGAAGGTGCCGGAACGGACCGATCCGCGCCGCGGTCGCGCTGCGAAGCCGCTCTGTGGTCGATGACTGCAAAACGCGCGTCGCGCCGCTCGGGCGTTCCCTGATGTGCCGAAGGGCAACGACCCCATCCCATACGGGATCGCCGCACGTTCCGGGGCGGCGACGGCACGCGACACGGTGGCGCCCGCGGGTCCGGCCGCCGCTCATGCGGATTCCACTTTTCCGCATCGGCCCGGAAGGGAGCAGCCGATCAGATCGGTTGGCCGAGGATGCCGAGGATGGTGCGGCGCAGGCGCACCAGTTCGGGATCGTCGCGGTGGCGCGGATAGGGGAGATCCACGGGTAGGTCGGCGCGGATCGCGGCGGGGCGGTCGGAGAGCACGATGACGCGCTCGGCCAGCACCAGGGCCTCCTCGACGTCGTGGGTGACGAGGAGTGCGGTGAAGCGCGTCTCCTGCCACAGCCGCAGGATCTCGGCCTGGAGCGCGAGCCGGGTCAGGGCGTCGAGCTTGCCGAGCGGCTCGTCGAGCAGCAGCAGGCGCGGCGCGTTCACCAGCGCGCGGGCCAGCGCCGCGCGCTGCGCCATGCCGCCGGAGAGCTGATGGGGAAACACCTCGGCGAAGCCGTCGAGCCCGACGAGGCGAAGCGCCGCCCGTACTTTTTCCGCGCGCTCGAGCCGTGGGACACGGCGCGCCTCCAGCCCGAGCATCACGTTCCCGCGCACCGTCCGCCAGGGATAGAGCGTCGGGTCCTGGAACACGAGGAGGCGCGACGGGTCGGGGCCTTCGACCCGGNTCCAGCCCGAGCATCACGTTCCCGCGCACCGTCCGCCAGGGATAGAGCGTCGGGTCCTGGAACACGAGGAGGCGCGACGGGTCGGGGCCTTCGACCCGCCGGCCGTCGACGGCGATGCGGCCCGCACCCGGCGGCTCCAGCCCGGCGACGAGGCGCAAGAGGGTGGACTTGCCGCAGCCGGAGGGGCCGAGCAGGGCCACGAAGCCGCCCGGCGCCACGTCGAGCGAGACGCGGTCGAGGACGGGCAGCGCCGCGCCGCGGATGTCGAAGGCGTGGGAGACGGACTCGACCGCGAGGCGCGATCCGGCCACATCGGCGATGGGGCGTTCGAGCGTCGCGGCTACCATTGCACCAGCCCCTTCTGCCAGGAGAGCGCCCGGTCGCGTAAGCGAAACAGCAGGCTGATGAGCCCGGAGCACATCAGCGCCATCACGATCAGCGCGGCGTAGAGGTTGGCGTAGGCCGCCCAGCCTTGGGCCCATTGCAGGTACCAGCCGAGGCCGGCCTTCACGCCGAGCATCTCCGCCACGACCAGCACGGCGAAGGAGCCGCCGAGCCCCATGAACAGCCCGACGAAGACGTGCGGCAGCGCCGCGGGCACCGCGACCCGCAGCACGAGGAAGGCGGGCGAGGCGCCGAGCGTGCGCGCCACGTCGAAATAGGCCTTGTTGACCCCGGTGACGCCCGACCACGTCAGCACCGTCACGGGGAAGCCGGTGGCGAGCGCGATCAGGAAGGTGCTGGCCGACCACGACGAGGGAAACACGAAGAAGGCGAGCGGCAGCCACGCGGTCGCGGGCAGCGGCCCGACGAAGCGCAGGATCGGATGGGCCCAGTAGCCCACCGCCTTCGACCAGCCGATGGCGACCCCCAGCACGAAGCCGAGGCTCGCACCGATCAGGTAGCCCCCGGCCAGCAGCTTGAGCGAAGCGAGGATGCTGCCGCCGAGCCGGGGCCAATCGTCGAGGAACACTTCCAGGATCGCCTGCGGCGGCGGGAAGAACGGCATCGGCAGCCACGCGAACTTCGCGGTGATCAGCTCCCAGGCGAGGAAGCCCAGCGCCACGAGCGTCAGCCACGGCGTCCAATGCGCCAGAGAGGCCCCGGCCCGGCCGAGACGGGCCCAGAGGGCGGCGAGCGGCGCCAGGGTAAGGCCGAGGGCGAGTGCCCCGCCCGCGAAGGTCGCGGTGTAGGCAAAATCGCCTTCTTCGGGCAGGGCGTAGGTCGCCGCCGCCAGCGCGAGCCATGCCGCCCCGAGGGCGAGCGCCCGCAGCGGCGGGCCGGGAAGGCGCGCCGCTGCGGGCAGGGTGCCGGCGAAACCGGTGAGATGGGCCATGGGGGCGCCCTCAGCTCAGCACGTCGGCATAGACGCGCTCGGCGAACTTGGCGGTGTCGGTCGAGCGCTTGAGGACGTTCACCTGTTTCAGTTCGTCGCCGTAGAGCACGAGCTGGCGCTTGAGGTCGGCGCCGACCGGGCGGTCGCCGTGGTGCTGGCTCCGCAGCATCGCGGCCAGATCCTCGACCGAGCCCCGTCCGCCGTAACCGGAGAAGATGCGGGCGGCGTCTTCCGGGTCCGCGTGGAGGCGGTGGCCAGCCTCCAGCACGGCGCGGGTGAGCGCGCTGGCGGCCGCGCGATCGCCCCGGATCAGGCTGCCGCGCACGGCGACGACGCAGCAGGTGCGGTCGGCGTACTCGCCGGACAGGTTGGTGGCGACTTCCGCGAATTTCGGGTCCTTCAGCCAGATCCACGTGCGCGGATCGGAATCGGCCAGCGCCTGCGCCTCGCCCTTCTCGACCGCGAGGTTGAGGAGATCGGCCGGGTAGGGCCGCCACTCGACGCCGGTCTCGGGATCGATGCCGGCCTTGGCGAGCAGGAGCGCGAAGAAATTCTTGGCCGGGCTGGCGTGGTCGCTGATCGCGATGGTCTTGCCCTTGAGCGATGCGATGTCGGTGATGCCGGCCGATTTCGCCCCGAGAAGCCGCAGGCAGCCGCCGTGCAGGCCGGCGGTGATCTTCACGTCGAAGCCCTGCTCCAGGGGTTTCAGCCAGCGGAGCGCCATGCCGATGCCGGCATCGGCCTTGCCGGTGGCGATGGCCTCCAACAGCGCCTCGGTCGAGCCGCCGAAGTTGACGAACTCTACGTCGAGGCCGTGGGCGGCGAAGAGGCCGCGCTCCTTGGCGAGCGGCGCGGCGGCGGTGCAGATCGCGGTGGCGTTCCAGGCGAGCTTGATCGGTTTCAGCCGGCCCGCAGTCGCCTCCGCGGCGGTGGGGCGGCAGATCGGGCCGGGATCGAACGGCACCGCCGGGCCGGGGCCCCAGGCCCGCACGCCGCCCATCCCGAACCCGAGCGGCAGGGCCGCCGCGGCGGCACCCGCGCGCAGCAGGGACCGGCGCGACGGCAGGAGGCCGGGGCGCGGGGGCTCGTCGGTCATGGTCGTCTCCGAGATAGGGCACGCGCGCGGACATCCGCCCGGTGAGCCGGGACGGCGTGGCGCATCGATAGGGGGAACGGCCTCGTGGGTCGGGCCGATGTATTCAGTCTTCAATCATGCATCGGCGAAGTCAACCGAAGCATTTTTTTAAGATAGGCCGTGCCTTGTGATGGAATTTTTCGAAGACGACCTGAGCGAGAAGATTTTCCATCCCGTGGTTCGGTTCGCCGAACATCGGCGCCATGATCGGAAGCTTCGAGCGAAGTCCTATCGCAGTTGCGTCCGCAGCAGATGTCCTGCGCGTCGGCAACGGGGCAGAGCGTGATCTTCCGGCATTCCGTGGTGGGCGGGCAGAACCTCCTTCCGAGGGCCCCGACTTTGGAAACACGTTTCGTTGACCGCGTGAGGGCTCGCGTCGAGCATGGGGACACCGCTTGCCGATCGTTGCCGCACGCCGCCCGGCCCCCTCACCCTTACCCCATGCCCCTCGATGACCACGGCCTCCGCGCCCCTCGACACTGCCCGCACGCTCGCCGAACGCTTCGCCGCCGGCGCGGCCGAGCGCGACCGCACCGCCGCCTTCCCGCACGCGCCCCTCGCGGCCCTGCGCGAGGCCGGCCTGATCGGGCTCGCCGTGCCGGCGCGACTCGGCGGCGGCGGGGCCGGGCTGGCGCGGGCGGCGCAGGTGGTGGGGGCGGTCGGTGCGGGCGATCCGGCGGTCGCGCTCGTGCTGGCGATGACGCTGCTTCAGCACGGGTTGATCCATCGCGAGGGCACGCCGTGGCCGCGCGCGCTCGCCGACCGGGTCGGGCGGGAGGCCGCGGCGGACGGCGCCCTCATCAATGCGCTGCGGGTCGAGCCCGACCTCGGCACGCCGGCCCGCGGCGGCCTACCCGCCACCATCGCCCGGCGCGACGGCGGCGACTGGCGCCTCACGGGGCGCAAGATCTATTCGACCGGCGCGCCGGGGCTCGCCTACGGCCTCGTCTTCGCCCGCACCGACGAGGCCGAGCCGCGGATCGGCCGCATCGAGGAGACCTGGGACCATCTCGGCCTGCGCGCCTCGGGCAGCCACGACGTGGTGTTCGAGGATGTGCGCGTGCCGGGCGACCACGGGGTCGATCTGCGCCGCCCGGAAGAGTGGCGCCGGCCCGATCCGCTGCAACAGGCCTGGAGCTGCGCCCTACTCGCCGCCCTCTACGACGGCGTCGCGCGGGCAGCGCAAGCGTGGTTCGTGCGCTTCCTGCACGAGCGCGTCCCCGGCAGTCTCGGCGCGCCGCTCGCCGGCCTGCCGCGCTTCCACGAGGCGGTCGGCGAGAACGAGCGGCTGCTCTCCGTCAACGCCCGGCTCGTCGCAAGCCTCGCGGCCGAGTCTGACGCCGGCACGCCGCCCGCGCCGCAGGAGGCAGGCTTCGTCAAGCTGACCGTGACCGAGAACGCGATCCAGGCCGTGCAGCGGGTCTCCGAGCTGTGCGGCAACGCCGCGCTGTCCCGAAAACATCCGCTGGAACGGCACCTGCGCGACGTCCTGTGCGCGCGCATCCACTGGCCGCAGGGCGACGCGGTGCGGGTCGCCGCCGGCCGCGCCGCGCTCGGCCTTTAGACAAGGAGAACCCCATGAGCCTGCTGCCGCCGGACGCCACCGAGTTCATCGGCTTCGTCGCCCCGCACGAGGTCTCCGAGTCGCGCGCCCCGCGGGGAGCATCCATCGAGCCCGATTACCTGCGCCTCCTGGCGCAGGCGCACGAGCGCGGCGGGTTCGATCGGGTGCTGGTGGCCTTCTACGCGACGGCGCCCGACCCGCTGCTGATCGCCGCCGAGATCGCCGCCGCGACGCAGCGGATCGGGCTGATGATCGCCCACCGCACCGGCTTCACCGCGCCGACCGTCGCGGCGCGCCAGTTCGCGACGCTCGACCGGCTCACCGGCGGGCGGGTGGCGATCCACGCGATCAGCGGCGGCGACGACCGCGATCTTGCCCGCGACGGCGACCACCTCACCAAGGACGAGCGCTACGCCCGCACCCGCGAGTTCCTCGACATCCTGCGTCTGTCGTGGACCTCGCAGACGCCGTTCGACTACGCAGGGACACATTACCGGATCGAGGGCGGCTTCTCCGAGGTGAAACCGGTGACGACGATTCCGGTCTATTTCGGCGGCGCCTCGCCCGCCGCGCTCGCGGTGGCGGGCCGGCACGCCGACACCTACGCGCTCTGGGGCGAGACCCAGGCGCAGGTGCGCGAGCTGATCGGCCGGGTGCGGGCGGCGGCCGCCCCGCACGGGCGGGCGCCCCGCTTCAGCCTGTCGCTGCGGCCGATCCTGGCCGAGACCGAGGAGCGGGCCTGGGCGCGGGCGGACGCCGTCCTCGCCGAAACCCGGCGGCTGCGGGCCGCCCGCGGCCTCGGGCCGGCCGCGACGCCGCAGAACGAGGGCTCGCGCCGGCTGCTGGCCGCGGCGGCGGAAGGGCCACGCCTCGACAAGCGGCTCTACACCGCGATCGCCGCCGAGACGGGCGCGTCGGGCAACTCGACGGCGCTGGTCGGCACGCCCGAGCAGGTCGCCGACGCGCTGCTCGACTATCACGATCTCGGCGTGCGGACCTTCCTGATCCGTGGCTTCGACCCGCTGGAGGACGCGATCCAGTACGGGCGCGAACTGCTGCCCGCCTTCAGGCACCTGTTGGCCCGCCGCAGCGCCGCGGCGGAGGCCGCGTGATGGCCCGCCTCCTCGTTCTGATCGCGCTGGCGCTCGCCGCCCTCGCGCCGGCCCGCGCGGAAGAGACGTTGCGCGTCGGGGACCAACGCGGCAACGCCCGCGCCCTGATGGAGGCCGCGGGCGTGCTCGACGGCCTGCCCTACCGGCTCGAATGGAGCGAGTTTCCCGCCGCCGCCCCGCTCTTGGAGGCGCTGAATGCGGGGGCGATCGATGCGGGTGGGGTGGGCGACGCGCCCTTCACCTTCGCCGCCGCCGCGGACGTGCCGGTCAAGGCGTTCCTGGCCTTCCGCAACCGGCAGGACGGGCTCGCCATCCTGGTGCGGCCCGATTCCGCGATCCGCAGCGTGAAAGACCTCGTGGGGAAGCGCATCGCCACGAACCGCGGCTCGATCGGCCATCAGGTCGTGCTCGCCGCCCTGGAAGAGGCGGGCGTGCCCGCGGACGGCGTGCAGTTCCGTTTCCTGCCGCCCGCCGACGCCAAGCTGGCGCTGACCTCCGGCGCGGTCGATGCGTGGTCGACCTGGGAGCCCTACACCTCCGCGGCCGAACTCGCCGGGCTCGTGCGGGTGGTCCGCGACGGCAACGGCATCACGCCGGGGTCTCAGCTACGCGGTGGCGAACGAGGCCGCGCTCAAATCGAAGCGCGCGCTGCTCGCCGACTACGCCGCCCGCCTCGCCAAGAGATCGGAAGAACGTNGCGGTCGATGCGTGGTCGACCTGGGAGCCCTACACCTCCGCGGCCGAACTCGCCGGGCTCGTGCGGGTGGTCCGCGACGGCAACGGCATCACGCCGGGTCTCAGCTACGCGGTGGCGAACGAGGCCGCGCTCAAATCGAAGCGCGCGCTGCTCGCCGACTACGCCGCCCGCCTCGCCAAGGCCCGGGCCTGGGCGCTGACCGATCCGGCGCCCTACGCCGCCGCATGGTCGCGGCTGATCGGCCTGCCCGAGGCGGTGCCGTTGCGCTGGTTCGGGCGGGCGCAGTACCGCACCGTGCCGATCGACGAGAGCGTCGTCGCCGACGAACAGCGCATCATCGATCTCTACGTCCGCGCCGGCCTGATCCCGGCGGCCCGCGCCCCGCGCGCCGAGGCGATCCTCGACACCGGATTTTCCGACGCGCTCGCCGTCATGCGATGATCGCGCAGGAGGCTTTTGGACATGCACGATATCGGCCACACCCACGATCACGAGCCCCACGACCACGACCCTAACCACGACCACGATGCGGGCGCCGCCGCGCGCTGGAAGCACGACGGCGTGCGGGTGATCCCCGGCGACCGGCTCGACCCCAACACCGCCCAGACGCCCGGCATGTTCCGGCAGGCGGCGGTCAACGCCGCCCGCGTCGGCGCCCAGAAAATCTGGGCCGGTACGGTGGCGATCGAGCCCGATGCCAAGACCGGCGTGCACCACCACGGTGCGCTGGAGAGCGTGATCTACATCGTCTCCGGCCGCGCCCGGATGCGCTGGGGCGAGCGCCTCGAATACGTCGCCGAGGCCGGCCCCGGCGACTTCATCTTCGTGCCCCCTTACGTCCCGCATCAGGAGATCAACGCCTCGACCGACGAGCCGCTGCACTGCGTGCTGGTGCGCTCGGACAACGAGGCGGTGGTGGTCAACCTGCCCGACGTCGAGACCGCCGAGCGGCCCGAGACGGTCTACTGGGTCGATCCAATCCACAAGCAGCCGTAAGGCGAGCGTGCTCGCATCGCGGGTTCGAAGGGCAAGCCCTTCGCGGGTCCAGGGCGGAGCCCGGTCGGCGAAGCCCATCTCGGGGCTCCGCCCCACACCCCGCCAAAGGGATGATCCCTTTGGGATCCCGGGACTTGCCCTTCAGTGCAGGTGGAACTCGCCGGAGACCGTCGTCAGCTCGGCCGGCTTGATCAGGCGGCTGTGCATGACCCGCACCGAGTGCAGCGGCCCGTCCAGGCGCTCCTGCCAGAAGGCCAGGAACCGCTTCAGCTCGGGAAAGCGCGGAAACAGGTCGAGCTGCTGCCAGACGAAGGTCTGGAGCAGGTGCGGGTGATCGGGCAGGTGATACAGGATCTCGGCCGTGGTCAGACCGTAGCCGTCGAGCCTGCGGCGAAACTCCGATGACAAGGCCATGCATCCACCTCCTCGAAACAGGGTGACCCGCGGGCGCGGCCGGGGCCGCGTCGCGACGGGGCCCGGTCCGGGCGGAGCGGGCAGAGGCAGTCTGAGCAACAAAGGTGCCGCCAAGCTTGCGGCACGCCGGACCCGGTTTTTCGTCAACGCGCGCGGGGCCGAACCGCGGTCCGCAGCGTGATGCGCGTCAGCTCGGATGGCGGGCCCAGCCGCAGGGCGAAGCCCGGCCACAGGCCCGTGCCGTTGTTGACGTAGAGCGTCATGCCCCCGACCGCGTAGGCGCCCGAGACGAAGCCGGCGTTGGCCCGTGCGACCAGCCGGTCGAGACCCGCGATCATCCCGCCATGGGTATGACCGGAGAGTTGCAGGGCCACGCCCTTCGCCGCCGCCCGGGCCGCCGCCCTCGGCTGATGATCGAGCAGGATGACGGGGGCATCGGCCGGGGCGCCGGCCAGCGCCGCATCGAGGTCGTGGGCCGGCTGGCCCGCATGCGCGGCCGAGAGGTCGGTCACGCCGGCCAGGACCAGGGCCTCGTCGCCGCGCCGCAGGACCGTGTGGCGGTTGGCGAGCACGCTCAGACCCAGATCGGCATAGCGGCGCATCCACGCCGCGTATTCGAAGAAGTATTCGTGGTTGCCGGGGATCAGCCAGACCCCGTCGGGGGCCCGCAGATCGCGCAAGGGTTCGACGTCGGCGCGGCGGGCGGCCAGCGACCCGTCGATCAGGTCGCCGGTGATCACGACGAGATCGACGCCGAGCGCGTTGGAGCGCGCCACGACCTCGCGCGCCCAGGGCTCCGGAAAAAGGCGGCTGAGATGCAGGTCGGTCAGTTGGAGGAGCCTGTAGCCGTCGAAGGCGGGCGGAAGGTTCTCGATCTCGATCGCGACGTCCTTGAGCGGCGGCACGCGCAGGGCCTGCTGCACGGCGACCGCCGACAGGAGCATGGCCAGGACGGCCGCGGCGTAGCGCCAGCCCACGGGCACGATCCAACCGTTTCCGGGCACGAGCCGGCCGGCCAGCGCCACGAGATCGAGCGCGATCAGCATCGTCGCCAGCAGGGCGAGGGTGCCGAAGGCCCAGTTGAACAGGACGACCAGCGCGCGGGGAAACTCCGGCGCGAACACCGAGCCGGACGAGAGGCGGCTCCACAGGTGATACTGGGACGCGACGAGCAGCAGCACCGCGACTGCGGCCTTCAGCGCGAACGGCCAGGGCAGCGGCCATACCACCCTGGCGATGATGTAGAGGCCGGGCAGACCGAAGATCATGTGGAACATGGACCGTCCGAGCGGGGCGAGGGTGGGGTGACCGCGACGCGCGGGGACGATCTCGCCGCCGTGATGGATGCCGCGGCGATGCGGTGACGGAGTGGGCTTGCGGCCACCTCTCTTCGAGGCCTCGGTGACGCCGAGCCTGTTCGCGGCTACGGCATTGGCCATCCGGCCCGCGGTGACGCGGCGCACACGGCGTCAAGCTTGCGCTGTGGCGATCCCGATCCGGGACGGACGGGCCGCCGCAGCGAACGGGTTCATCCCAGGAATTGCAGCAACGCCGCGGCGACCTCGTCCGGGCGCTCTTCCTGGAGCGTGTGGCCGCAATCCAGCGCATGGCCGCGCACGTCCCGTGCCTTCTCCCGCCACGTCCCCAGCACGTCGTAGGTCCGCCCGACTGTCCCCTTGGCGCCCCACAGCGCCAGCACGGGAACCTCGATGCGCCGCTCGGCGTCGGCGGCATCGTGCTCCAGATCGATCGTCGCGGCGGCCCGGTAGTCCTCGCAGATCGCGTGACGCGTGGCCGGATCGCAGTAGACGCGCAGATACTCCGCGAACAGCTCCGGGCTCGGCGAACCGGGTGTCTTCGATTGCCCCTCGACATGGGTGCGCAGGAAGAACTCCGGGTCGGCTCCGATCAACCGCTCGGGCAGCGGCGCGGGCTGGATCAGGAAGAACCACCAGAAGTACCGGGTGGCGAAATCCTTGTCGGTGCGGGCGTACATCGTCGCGGTCGGCGCGATGTCGAACAGAGCGAGCCGCGTCACGGCGTGGGGATGATCGAGGGCGAGGCGATGGCCGACCCGTCCGCCGCGGTCGTGGCCGACCACGGCGAAGCGCTCATGGCCGAACCGAGCCATCACCGCAACGGCGTCGGCGGCCATGCTGCGCTTGGCGTAGGCGACGTGGCGCTCGCCGCCCTCCGGCTTGTCGGAATCGCCGTAACCGCGCAGGTCCATCGCCACGACGGTGAAACGCTCGGCCAGACGCGGCGCGACGTGCTCCCAGGTGGCGTGGGTCTGCGGATGGCCGTGCATCAGCAGGACGGGCGGCCCCGACCCGCCGACGGCGGCCCGAATCCGCACGGGTCCGGCCTCGATGTCGTGCAAGGCGAAGCCGGAGAGGAAAGGGGCCGGTCCGAGCATGGCGGTCTCTCTCATGGCAAGCAGGCGCACGGGGCTGGATACCGTATCCCGCCCCATGCGCCAGTTTGCCGTGCCGCCCTCGATATAGGCCGGTTTCAGAGCCCGATCACTCGGCCGCCATGGTCGCGGTCGCCACGGGGGCGACGCGCGCGGCGCAGAACTTGAACTCGGGGATCTTGCCGAGCGGGTCGAGCGCCGGGTTGGTCAGGAGGTTGGCGGCGGCCTCGGCGTAGCAGAACGGCATGAAGATCATGCCGGCCGGCACGTCGCGGTCGGAGCGCACCTTCAGCTCGACGGCGCCGCGCCGAGTCTCCAGCCGCATCGCGCCGCCGGGACGCAGGCCCAGGCGATAGAGTTCCTTGGGCGCCATGAAGGCCACCGCCTCGGGCTCCAGCGCGTCGAGCACGCCCGCGCGCCGGGTCATCGAGCCGGTGTGCCAGTGCTCCAGCACGCGGCCGGTCGAGAGGACCATCGGGAACTCGGTGTCCGGCACCTCGTCCGGCGGCACGATCGCCGCCGGGACGATCTTGGCGCGCCCGCTCTCGGTGGGGAAGCCGGCATAGAAGATGATCTCGTTGCCGGGCTGGTCCGGGGCATCGACCGGATAGGTCACCGCCCCCTCGCGCTCCAGGCGCTCCCAGGTGATGTTGTTCAAGGACGGCATCACCTGCGCCATCTCGGCGAAGATGTCGGCCGGGCCGGCGTAGTTCCAGTCGAGACCCATCCGCCGGGCCAGTTCCTGGATGATCCACCAATCCTGGCGCGCGTCGCCGGGGGGCGCGACCACCGGCTGGGCGATCTGCACGCGCCGGTCGGTGTTGGTGAAGCTGCCGGCCTTCTCGGCAAACGCCGAGGCCGGTAGCACCACGTCGGCGTGGAAGGCGGTCTCGGTCAGGAACAGGTCCTGCACCACGAGATGGTCGAGCATCGCCAGCGCGTGGCGGGCGTGGTTGAGGTCGGGGTCGGACATCGCCGGGTTCTCGCCCTCGACGAACATGCCCTTGATCTCGCCCGCGTGGATCGCGCGCATGATCTCGACGACCGTGAGGCCCTTCTGCGGATCGAGGGACTGGCCCCAGAACGCCTCGAACAGCTCGCGCACGGCCGCCTTCTCGACCGACTGATAGTCCGGGTAGACCATCGGGATCAGGCCGGCGTCGGAGGCGCCCTGGACGTTGTTCTGGCCGCGCAAGGGGTGCAGGCCGGTGCCCGGACGGCCGATTTGGCCGGTGATGAGGGCGAGCGCGATCAGGCAGCGCGAGTTGTCGGTGCCGTGGACGTGCTGGCTGACGCCCATGCCCCAGAAGATGATCGAGGACTTGGCCCGGGCGTAGAGGCGCGCCACCTCGCGCAGGGTCTCGGCGTCGATGCCGCAGACCGGCGCCATCTTCTCCGGCGTGAAGTCGACGATCTTCTCCTTCAGGGCCTCGAAGTTCTCGGTGTAGCCGGCGATGTACTGCTCGTCGTAGAGCCTCTCCGTGATGATCACGTTGAGCATCGCGTTGAGCATCGCCACGTCCGAGCCGGGGCGGAAGGCGAGATGCTTATGGGCGTGGCGCGACAGGGTCTGGCGCCGCGGGTCCATGATGATCAGCTTGGCGCCGTGCTGCTTCACCGCATTCTTCAGGAAGGTCGCGGCGACCGGGTGGTTCACGGTCGGGTTGGCGCCGATCACCACGATCACCTCGGCGTCGAGCGCCGCCGAGAACGGCGCGGTCACCGCACCCGAGTTCAGCCCCTCCATGAGGGCGGCCACCGAGGAGGCGTGGCACAGCCGCGTGCAGTGATCGACGTTGTTGGTGCCGAAGCCGAGGCGCACGAGCTTCTGGAAGAGGTAGGCCTCCTCGTTCGAGCCCTTGGCCGAGCCGAAGCCCGCGAGCGCCCTGCGCCCGTCCGTGTCGCGGATGTGCTTGAGGCCGCCCGCCGCGCGGTCGAGCGCCTCTTCCCAGGACGCCTCGCGGAAGTGCGTCCAGGGGTTGGCCGGATCGACCTGATCGTTGGCGTCCTTGGCCACGTTGTCCAGGCGGATCAGCGGCACCGTCAAGCGGTGGGGGTGGTGGACGTAGTCGAAGCCGAAGCGGCCCTTGACGCAGAGCCGGTTGTGGTTGGCCGGGCCGTTGACGCCCTCGGCGTAGACGATCCGCTCGTCCTTGACCTTGTAGGAGACCTGACACCCGACGCCGCAATAGGGGCAGAGCGACTTGACCTCACGGTCGGGATAGACGGTGCGGGTCTGGTTCGCGTCGAGATAGGCGGACGGCATCAGCGCGCCGGTCGGGCAGGCCTGGACGCACTCACCGCAGGCGACGCAGGTCGAGGCGCCCATCGGATCGTCGAAGTCGAACACGACCTTGGCGTCCGCCGAGCGGTAGGCCATGCCGATCACGTCGTTGACCTGCACTTCGCGGCAGGCGCGGACGCAGAGGTTGCACTGGATGCAGGCGTCGAGGTTGACGCTCATGGCCGGGTGGCTGACGTCGCTCGACCAGCGCTCGGAGGCCGGGAAGCGGCTCTCCGACACGTCGAGATAGTCGGCCTGAACCCAGAAATGCGACGACGGGTCGTGCGAGGTCGCGCGCTCGGGCTGGTCGGCGACCAGCAGTTCGAGCACCATCGCGCGGGCCTTGGTGGCGCGCTCGGTCTCGGTCTTCACCTTCATGCCGATGGCGGGCGTGCGCTTGCACGAGGCGGCGAGCACGCGCTCGCCCTCGATCTCGACCATGCAGGCGCGGCAATTGCCGTCCGGGCGGTAGCCGGGCTCGGGCTTGTGGCAGAGATGCGGGATGTGGGTGCCCAGCCGCTTCGACACCGCCCAGATCGTCTCGCCGGGCTGCGCCTCGACCTGCCGACCGTTGAGCTCGAACGCGATGGTCGCGGGCGCGACCGGGGCGTCCTTGAGGCCGAAGGTGCCGGTCGGCTCGGGCGCGGCCTGCCCGCCGGACTTGGCGCCCTGCGAGTAGGCGCCGCCGGAGGCGGTCTGCACACCGTCGGCCGGGCCGCCACCAGCTTGGCCGCCGGCATCTTGCCGACCGTTGGCGCGAATCTCCGGCCGCTCGGTCTTGTCGCCGCTGCTCATGCGTCCGCTCCAGGCTCTGGCTTCGTCGGGGCGTCGGTATCGGGGTTAGGCGTCGGGTCGGGCGTCACTTCAAGCGTCACTCGGCCGCCACGGCCCGCGGCTCCGGAAAAAGGTCCGGAAAATACTTGATCACGGTGCTGACCGGGTTCGAGGCCGCCTGTCCGAGACCGCAGATCGAGGCGTCGCGCATGCATTGCGCGAGGTCACCGAGAAGTTCGGTGTCCCACACGCCGTTCTCCATCAGCATGCGGGCCTTCTGGGTGCCCGAGCGGCAGGGCGTGCACTGGCCGCAGGATTCGTCCTCGAAGAACCGCATCAGGTTCAGCGCGGCGCCGCGCACGTCGTCCCGGTCGGACAGGACCACGACCGCGGCCGAGCCGATGAAGCAACCGTATTTCTCCAGCGTGCCGAAATCGAGCGGGATGTCGTTCATCGACGCCGGCAGGATGCCGCCCGAGGCCCCGCCCGGCAGGTAGGCCGCGAAGCTGTGGCCCTCGCTCATGCCGCCGCAATACTCGTCGATCAGTTCCTGGATGGTGAGGCCGGAGGGCGCGAGCTTCACGCCCGGCTCCTTCACCCGGCCCGAGACCGAGTAGGAGCGCAGGCCCACGCGGCCGTTGCGGCCGTGGCTCTTCCACCAATCGGCGCCGCGCTCGATCAGGTCGCGCACCCAGAACAGGGTCTCGATGTTGTTGATCAGCGTCGGGCGGTTGAACAGGCCGACCTGGAACGGGAAGGGCGGCTTGTGTCGCGGAAGGCCGCGCTTGCCTTCGAGCGATTCGATCAGCGAGGATTCCTCGCCGCAGATATAGGCGCCCGCGCCCCGGCGCAGGTGAATGCGGGTGCCGCCCTCGGGCAGCCGGGCGATCTCGCGGGTCAGGATTTCGCGGGAGATCGGGTACTCGTCGCGCAGGTAGATGTAGACCTCGGCGGCCTCGACCACGTGGGCGCCGATCAGCATGCCTTCGAGGAAGCGGTGCGGGTCGGTGTTGAGGTAGAGCTGGTCCTTGAAGGTGCCGGGCTCGCCCTCGTCGCCGTTGACCGCCATCAGGCGGGGGGCCGGCTCGCCGCGCACGGAGCGCCACTTGCGGCCGGTGGGGAAACCGGCCCCGCCGAGGCCGCGCAGGCCGCCGTCGTCGAGCACCTTCAGCACGTCGTCGACGGGCATGTCGCCGCTGCGGAGCCGCTCCAGCACGGCGTAGCCGCCGGCCGCCCGGTAGGCGTCGTAATCGACGTAATCCGGGATGTGGGCGTGGGTGTCCTCGGCCTCGACCGCGGCGCGGACGGCAGCCGCATCGGCCTTGTGCAGGAAGTTGTGGCCGACCTCGACCGCGGGCGCGTGGTCGCACAGGCCGACGCAGGGGGCGCGCACGACGCGCACCGCATCGGAGGCGAGCTCGCGCTGGAGCGTCTCGACCAGTTCGTCGGCGCCGAACATCGCGCAGGTGATGCTGTCGCAGACCCGAACCGTCAGGCGCGGGATGTTCGCTTCTCCTTCCTTCACCACGTCGAAATGGGCGTAGAAGGTCGCGGTCTCGAACACCTCGGCGAAGGCGAGGCTCATCTCGTCGGCGAGGGCGGCGAGATGGTCGGCGCTGATCTGCCCGTAGGTGTCCTGAACCAGATGCAGGTGCTCGATCAGCAGGTCTCGCTGGCGCGAGCGGGTGCCGAGCAGGCCTTCGATCTCGACCTTGGCCTGCGGATCGACCTGACGACCCTTCGGCACCCCGCGGGCGACGCTGCGGCCACGGCCCGGATGCGCGAAGCGCCGGACAGTCCCCGTATCCTCACTCATGGCGCGACCTGTTTTCCAACTTGATGGGCGAACGGAGGGGATGCCGCGAGCGGCGGGGCTTACTGGCCACCGAAGGCCCTCAGGGGCTGCCCGGCTTCCGAGCGATGCCGGGTCGTGACCGCGGCCGAAGTCTCGTCGAGCGAGGCGATCCGCGGCCCGACCACCGCGTCGAGATCCGTCTCGAACGCGTCGAGCGCGGCGTTCAACCGCTCGATCCGGCCCGTCTCCCCGGCGGCGCCTGTTTCAGCGATGGCCGCCAGCAGGGCGTCCCGCACCTTGGCGACCAATTCCTCGGTGAGCGGCGGCTTGGCTTGCGTAGCGTAAGCCTCCGCGGCAGCGCTCGCCAGTCGGCTGGCATCCATGGACATGCCTAGCGGGACACCTGGGAGAGGAAGCGACGCATTTCGAATCCGGCCATGTCGGCATCACACCATTCTGAGATATAATGCATGTGTATGCCGAACTGGGATCATTTCAAACTGCATCGGGGGCATACCCCGCCAGCGTCTTGCGCATCCGCTCACCCGGTCATTGCACGCGATTCTGCGGCTAATCCGATGCTTCTGGGGCCAGGGAGAATGTAAAATTCTCAGTATATATGCGAAAACGGCAAGCAATATCCGCCTTTCGGATATGTTATGCCCCGCGTAGTGCCATCGATACGCATAAATTATTCCGGTCGTATGGCCGATTGGATTTTCTCTAGGGTGGATTTGGGTCCTCGAGCGCCTCAGAGATACGCATCTGCAAATCTTCAGCATCTTTCGGAGAAAGAAGAATCAATGCTTCGTTCGTATCGGCTTTTTTAATACGAATAGCCATCGTTCTCCCGCCATCAATGAGAGATGCGCTCACGATACGCACGGCGGAAAACATATCGGTCGCAGCTGTTTCCGACACGGCATCACATCATGTTGGACGGGTGAGATGGCGCGTGGGCGCCTATCCGATCAACGGCAAGCAAGTTGTCGCACGACGCGCCCGATGGACCATCGTATAATGTCCGCTTCGCTCTACGTCGCAGCATCTGCTTCCGTCAACCTGCGAACCTGAGACAGAAATACGCTAAAGGCGTTCCAGAGTTCAAATTTTCCCTGACGCTGCCGGACCATATGAAAAAATCGCAGGTTTGAGCGGTCACATAGGACTTATGCATCATATTGCAGGTTCGCTTGCCGGGTGGAGCCGCACTGCGCCATCGACCGATATCGGGCCAGCGGATGCCGAACCGCCGCCTTCCGCCCCAACGCTGCTCTTGGCTGCCCTTACGCCGGAGGACGCCGGGTGACGGCACGGTCGCGCTCTCGGTCGCCAACCCGTGCGCGCGTTCACTCTCGATGTGTCGGGTTCGCCCGCCCCGCACGGACCGGAACGCGACGACACGGTCGGCTCGAGCCTCGTGCTTGCGGCGATCCGCGATCGCGTGGGGTTAGGCAGGCGCGTCGTCGACCAGCGACTTCGCCGAAAGCCGGCACGAGGCTCCATGAGGGCGGCAAGGGAACGAATGGGAGCATGATGGCTCTCACGCCGACATCCGCCACCGAGTGGAACGCCCGCGATCCCGGCCCACCACTCAGCGAACGCACTGATCAACGGCTGGGTCGCGGCATGGTCTTCAAGACACCAGGATGGAAGCTGTCTGCCGCGTCGGTTCTTATTTACAGGTCCAGGACGAGGATGGCTGCCGCCATCTCCCGTGCATCTCCAGCGTCCAGGCGGTCAGCGACCTGATACGCAATGAGACGTTCATCACCGCCGCGGGCCGGAAGATTCGGGTGCCGCAGCCGCTCGACGAGATCGTGCCGGGCAGCCCGCCGCCGGCCAGCGTGCCGAGATCGGGCTCGACCCGCAGCGCGTTGACGAGAGCGCCGTTCGTCACCGCCTCGTGCCCGCCGCGGTCAGCCAATAGTGATCGGCTGAGGTTTCGAGAAGCAGCGCCGGTCGGTCCTTTCGACCGCTTGTTCCGTGGTACAGGTCCGTAACACGGAACCTCCGCATTCCTCCCGGCCTGCGGGCCGGGGGCCCCTCCGGAAGACTGAGGAAGGAGAGAGAAGACGTGGCGAACGAACTGGACGGGAAAGTGGCCGTCGTTACCGGAGCGGCCTCGGGCATCGGCTTGGCGAGCGCGGAGGCGATGCTCGCGGCTGGCGCTCGTGTCGTGCTGGTCGATCGCGATCAAGCGGCGCTCGAGCGGATCTGTGGAGGGCATGGGTCGTCCGCTCTTCCGCTGGTCCTCGATCTGCTCGACCCGGTCGCCTGTGCCGCCCTGCTGCCGCGCGTGCTGGAGGCGGCGGGCCGGCTCGACATCCTGCACGCCAATGCCGGCAGCTACGTGGGGGGCGATCTGATCGACGCGGAGAGCGCGGCGATCGACCGGATGCTGAACCTCAACGTCAACGTGGTGATGAAGAACGTCCATGACGTCCTCCCCCACATGATCGAGCGAGGCAGCGGCGATATCATCGTGACCAGCTCGCTTGCGGCCCATTTCCCGACGCCCTGGGAGCCGGTCTACGCCTCCTCGAAATGGGCCATCAACTGCTTCGTGCAGACCGTGCGCCGTCAAGTGTTCAAGCACGGGATCCGGGTCGGATCGATCTCGCCGGGCCCGGTGATCACCGCGCTCATCGCCGACTGGCCGGCGGAGAAGCTGGCGGAAGCCAAGGCATCGGGCAGCCTGCTCGACACCGCCGAAGTCGCCGAAGTGGTGCTGTTCATGCTGACCCGGCCACGCGGCATGACCATTCGGGACGTGGTGATGCTGCCGACCAACTTCGATCTCTAGAGCATCATCCCGAAAGGTGGTCGCCGGCTTTCGGAAAAAGACGATGCGTCACAACAACCTAGAGCATCGTCCCGGATCCGATATCCGGGACGATGCTCTAGAAATCGACGTCGATCAAGACGGGCGGCCGAGGCGGAAGTACGGCACCGCACCGAGACCGCGAGCCCGCCGGGCACGCGTCGACCCCGCAGTGCGATTGCAACTCAGGGTGAGGCAAATTTGCCACGAGCCGGTCTGAACAGATCCATACAAAGCCGGCGTCGCGCGCCGGGCCTGACCAATCGCCTTTCGGCCTGTTAAGCTTCGTGAAGCCCCGCACAGACGGGGCCACGAGGGTAGGTCGAGCGGCGACAGGGGCGATGGCGATGAGGATCGTCGGCACGAAGGTGACTGCTGTCTCCGTGGGCGCGATGCTGTTCGCGGCCGGTGCGCAGGCCCAGGCGATGCCGTCGGACGAGACGCCCAAAGTGCTCCCTCACGCCGCTCCTTCGAAGCAGCGCCCCGCGACGCGCCATGTCGCCCTGTCGCAGACGCGGATCTCGACGGGAGCCCGGCCCCGTGCGGGGCGGCCGCAGGGGATCTCGGGCGTCGACACCGCCCGGGGCAATGCCGCGCAGCAGGGTGCCACGGCGGCCCCGCCGAAGCTCGCACAGGGTACGCTGGACCTCGGCAACGGCCTGACGTTCCTGTTGAACTACACGAGCGAATCGGCGGCGAACCCCATCGGCGGCATCCGCCAGGGCACGGCCTACGCCGCACAGCTCTTCTTCGGCATCGATGCGGATCTGAACCGGCTCGCCGGCATCGCGGGCGCCACGTTGCACACCATCGTGACGCAGCGCCACGGACGAAGCCTGTCGGGCGACTTCATCGGCAACGACACGTCGGTCCAGGAAATCTTCGGCGGCGGCCAGACATCCCGCCTGACGCTGCTCAGCTATCAGCAGAAGCTGTTCGACAATCGCCTCGACTTCGAGATCGGGCGCCTCAACGGCCAGGGCGCCTTCCTGATTTCACCGCTCTACTGCCAATTCCAGAACAATTCCACCTGCGGCTCTCCGACTTTCATTTTCAAGAACACCAATTTCACCTTCTTTCCGACATCGAGTTGGGCGGGGCACGCCAAGGTCTGGCTCGATGACGAATACAAATACTTCTTCCACATCGGCGCCTACGAGGTGAATCCGAGTTTTCTCCTGCCGACCGACAACGGCATCGACTTCTCGACCAGCAAGGCGACGGGCGCCGTCATCCCGATCGAGGTCGGCTACTCGACGACCTTCGCCAACGACGTTCTGCCTCGCAACTACGGCATCGGCGCTGTGATCGATCGTTCGCGCTACAACGATCCCGTGCGCGACGTGGCGGGCGGCGCGTTCGTGTTCTCCGGGCTCGACCCGTTCACGCAGTTCGGGCGATCACTGGTCTATGCCCGCTTCGACCAGATGATCTGGCGTCCGGACCCGGCGCAGCCACAAGGCCTGACCCTGTTCGGCGTGGCGATGAAATCCACCGGCGGCCGGCAGATCCAAGACTATTTCCTGGAACTCGGCCTCGTCCAGACCGGCACCTTCCGGGATCGCCCCTACGACACCGTCGGCTTCGTGATCTCGAACCAGAAATACGCGTCGCTCGGCTTCGCCAACATCCGCGCCGCCCGCGCGGCGCAGGGGCTCGATCCGCGGGACGTGGCGACCAACCAGATCATGATGGAGCTGAACTACGGCATCCAGCTCAACCCCGCCGCACGGCTGACGCCGCAGCTTCAGTACATCATCAATCCGGACCAGACCCGCTTCCCGTTCCGGCCCCGACCGATCCCGGACGCCTTCGTGCTCGGCGCGAAGTTCTCCTGCGACCTGTTCACGCTGTTCGGCTACGCGAAGGGGCCGGGCAGCATCTGAGCGGTGAGCCGGCCCGGCACCGGGCTCACCCGGCCAGGAGCGGATAGGCCCGCCGGAACGCGGCGAGGCGCTCCCCGTAGGCCTCGGACAGGGCCGGATCCGGGACGATCGTCTCGAAGCGCCGTGGGGGCGTGCACAGAGCGGCCGGGTCTTCGCCCGTCACGGCGAGGCGCGCGAGGCGGGCAGCCCCGAAGGCGCCGCCCTGCTCGCCGTCGGCCAGACGGTTCAGGGGCAGTCCGAGGACGTTCGCCAGGATCGCGAGCCAGGATCGCGATCGCGATCCGCCGCCGATCGCATCGACCTGCGCGAGCACCGTACCGGATGCCGCGATGGCGTCGAACCCGTCCCGCAGCGAGAAGGCGACGCCCTCCAGCACGGCCTGCGTCATCGCGGCCCGGTCGGTCGCATGCGCCAGATGGAGGAAACCGCCCCGCACGGCGGGATCGTTGTGCGGCGTCCGCTCGCCCGCGAGATAGGGCATGAAGATCGTGCGGCTCGGCCGGGCGGGTGTGCCGATCTCGGCGACGAGATCGCCGGGGGACATCCCGGTGATGCCCGACCACCACGCCAGGGAGGACGCCGCCGAGAGCGTCACGGCCATCTGGTGCCAGAGATCGGGCAAGGCGTGGCAGAACGCGTGGACCGCCCGTTCCGGATACGGCCGAAAGGCGTCGGTCGTGGCGAACAGGACGCCCGACGTGCCGAGCGAGACGAACGCCTCGCTCGGCCGGATCGCACCGAGACCGATGGCGCCTGCCGCGTTGTCGCCGGCGCCGCCCGCGAAGATCGGCCGCTTCGTCAACCCCCAGTCTTCGGCGAAGCTCGCCCGAAGCTGCCCCGCCGGTGCGCTGCCTTCCACGAGGCGTGGCATCGAACGGCGGGACAAGCCGGTGGCCGCGAGGGCGGCCTCCGACCAGTCGCGCCGGCCGACATCGAGCCAGGAGGTTCCGGAGGCGTCCGACATCTCCTCGATCGCCTCGCCGGTCAGGGCGAGGCGCAGCCACGCCTTCGGCAGCAGGACGCGGGCGGTCCTGGCGAAGATGTCGGGCTCGTGCCGCCGCACCCAGAGCAGCTTCGGCGCGGTAAAACCCGGCATGGCGATGTTGCCGCTGACCCGGCGCAGGTCCGGAAACGCCGCTTCGAGTTCGCCGCACTCGGCCGCGGCGCGGGTGTCGTCCCAGAGGATGCAGGGGCGGAGGATCCGGTCGTCGGAGTCGAGCAGGACGGCGCCGTGCTGCTGCCCGGACAGGCCGATGCCCTCGACCGCGGCCAGCTCCTTGCCCCGCCGGCTCCTCAACTCGCCCATCGCGGCATGGACGGCCGCGAGCCAGGAGGCCGGATCCTGCTCGCTCCAGCCCGGATGCGGCCGCTCGACCGAGAGCGCGACCGAGGCGTGGTCGAGGACGTTCTGCCTCCCGTCGACGAGGACGGCCTTGAGGGAGGAGGTGCCGAGATCGAGCCCGAGATACATGCCGCGCCTCACTTCAGGATTTGGCGCTCCGGATGGCGTCGCGCAGGCCTTGCCCGATCCAAAGAGCCGTCAAACCTCCCGCAACGCCGCGCGCACTTCCTCCAGGGTCGGCAGGTCCGCGCCGCGGCGCGAGCAGGTGATGCCGGCCGCGACCGCACATTCGGTCAGCAGGATGCGCAGGCCCTCCCCATCGAGGCCGGCGATGGCCTCGCGTGTCAGGCGATTGGTCCGCGCGAGGCAGGCGAGCATGGCGGCGTGGAAGGTGTCGCCCGCGCCGACGGTGTCGACCACCTTGATCGCGCGGCCGGGTACCTTGACCCTGCCGCAGCGATGATAGGCGGTGGCGCCGTGCGGGCCGTCGGTGGTCACCACGAGCTGAGCGCCGCCGTCGAGCCAGCGTTGCGCGATTTTCCCCTCGTCGGCGTCGCGGCCGTAGGCCGCGTCGATGTCCTCGGTGCTCACCTTCACGATCGAGGCGTGGCGCACGATGCCGTCGAAGCGGGTGTGCCAGTGGCGGAGATCCGGGACGAGGCTGAGGCGCAGGTTCGGATCGACGCTGATCACGCATTGCGAGGCCGCCCGCCGGACGAGGCCGACCAGCGTCGTGCCGATCGGCTCGAGGATCAGCGGGAAAGACCCGACGGCGATCGCGGCGATGCCGGACAGATCGAGCGGAACGTCCTCTGCGGTCAGATCGCTTTCGGCGACGTCGGCGTGGAAGGTGTAGCTCGGGATGCCTTCCGGATCGGTCGCGACGACGGCGAGCGGCGTCGGACGCCTGCTCGTTTTGGCAAGCGAGATGTCGACGCCCTCCGCTTCGAGGCGGCTCGCCAGCATCCGTCCGAACCCGTCCTCGGACAAGCCGCCGAGGAAGCCGCTCCTCGCCCCTTGCCGGCTGATCCCGAAGGCGAGATTGAAGGCCGCGCCGCCGACCACCGCCGTGGCGGGCACGCGGCCGCGCTCCGCCTCCGGGTCGCGCGTGTCCACGAACAGATCAATCAGCGCCTCGCCGGAGACCAGGATCATCGCGTCGGCTTCACGCAGCGAGCGGATGACGGACGCGGCGCGGCAGCGCCTTGCCGTCGGGCGCGAAGAGGTGGCACCCCTCCGGATCGACGCCGAGGGTGATGCGCTCGCCGAGTTTGGCCTGCGCCGCACCGTCGACCTGCGCGATGATCGCCGCCTCCGCGCCCTGCGGCGCGAAGTGGACCAGGGTGACGCCGCCGAGCCGCTCGACATGGCGAATCTCGCCGGAGATCTCGCCGTTCGGGTCCGGCCGCATCGCCTCCGGCCGGATGCCGAGCGTCACCGGCGATCCGGCGGAGACGCCGCCGGTCTCGACCGCGACCGCGATCGGCTTGCTACCGGCCGCGGTCACGCGCACGGCGTTGCCGTCGGCCGCCTCGACCTTGGCGGGCAGGAAGTTCATGTGCGGCGAGCCGATGAAGCCGGCCACGAACTGGTTGGCCGGGTGATGGTAGAGTTCGAGCGGGGAGCCGACCTGCTCGATGAAGCCGCCCTGCAGCACAACGATCCGGTCGGCCATGGTCATCGCCTCGACCTGATCGTGGGTGACGTAGATCATCGTTGCGTTCAGCTCCTGATGGAGTCGCGCCAACTCGACCCGCATCTGGCCGCGCAGGGCCGCGTCGAGGTTCGAGAGCGGCTCGTCGAACAGGAAGATCTTCGGTGAGCGCACGATGGCGCGGCCGATCGCGACGCGCTGGCGCTGGCCGCCCGACAGTTCCTTCGGGCGCCGCTCCAGATACTTGTCGAGCTGGAGGATGCGCGAGGCCTCGGCGACCTTGCGGTCGCGCTCGGCCTTGTCGACGCCCGCGAGCTTGAGGGCGAAGGCCATGTTGTCGCGTACCGTCATGTGCGGATAGAGCGCATAGGACTGGAACACCATCGCGAGCCCGCGGTCGGCCGGGGCCACGTCGTTGACGCGCCTCCCGTCGATCTCGAGGTCGCCCGAGGTGATCTCTTCGAGCCCGGCGATCATCCGCAGCAGGGTGGACTTGCCGCAGCCGGAGGGGCCGACGAAGACGCAGAACTCGCGGTCGCGGATGTCGAGATCGACGCCCTTGATGATTTCGACGGTGCCGTAGCTCTTGCGTACGTCGCGCATCTGGAGGTTGGCCATAGACCGGTTCCCTATTTCACGGCGCCGAAAGTGAGACCCTGAACGAGCTGCTTCTGGCTCAGCCAGCCGAAGATGAGGATCGGCGCCACCGCCATGGTCGAGGCGGCCGAGAGCTTGGCGAAGAACAACCCTTGCGGCGACGAGAACGAGGCGATGAACGCCGTGAGCGGGGCCGCCGTCGAGGTCGTCAGGTTGAGGCTCCAGAACGCCTCGTTCCAGCACAGGATCAGCGAAAGCAGCCCCGTGGAGGCGATGCCCGGCAGGGTCAGGGGCAGCAGGATGTGGCGGACCTCGTCCGCGGTGCCGGCGCCGTCCATGCGCCCGGCCTCCAGGATCTCCTTGGGCACCTCCTTGAAGAAGGTGAACAGCATCCAGACGATGATCGGTAGGTTCATCAGCGCGTAGATGATGATCATCCCGGTGCGGCTGTCGAGCAGGTTGAGCTGGCGGAAGATCAGGTAGATCGGCACCAGCACGCCGACCGGCGGCAGCATCTTGGTCGAGAGCATCCAGAGCAGCGTGCCGCGGGTGCGTTTCCCTGGATGGAAGGACATCACGTAGGCCGCGGGAATCGCGAAGGCGAGCGCCAGCACCGTGCCGCCGACCGAGATGACGACGCTGTTAAGCGCGAAGTTCAGGTAGTCGGCGCGGTCGAGAACCTGCGCGTAGCTCTGCGTCGTCGGCGTGAAGAACAGGCCCGGCAGGATCGCCTCGCTCTCCGTCTTGAAGCTGACGAGGAACATCCAGAGGATCGGGAAGAACAGGAGGAAGGCGACGCCCCAGCCGAGCACCGCCATCCCGAGCTTCCGACCGGCTGTCGCTGCCATGGCTTTTAGATCTCCAGCCGGCGCGCGATCGAGCGCACGAGGAACGCGGCGACGATGTTGGCGAGGATGATCGCGACCACGCCGCCCGCCGAGGCGCCGCCGACATCGAACTGCAGCAGCGCGCGGGCGTAGATCAGGAAAGCGAGGTTGGTCGTCGCGTTGCCGGGGCCACCCGCCGTGGTGACGAAGATTTCCGCGAAGATCGTCAGCAGGAAGATCGTCTCGATCATCACCACGACGCTGATCGCGCGGGAGAGGTGCGGCAGCACGATGTAGAAGAACTGCGCGAACGCCCCCGCGCCGTCCATGCGCGCGGCCTCAAGCTGCTCACGGTCGAGCGACTGGATCGCGGTGAGCAGGATCAGGAAGGCGAAGGGGGTCCACTCCCAGGACACGATCAGGATGACCGAGAGGAGCGGATACTGGCCGAAGAAGTCGATCGGCTCGACGCCGAGAAGGACCGCGAACGAGCCGAAGATGCCGTAGATCGGATGCAGGATCAGGTTCTTCCAGATCAGCGCGGCGACCGTCGGCATCACGAAGAACGGCGCCACCGCGAAGAGCCGGGCGATGTTGCGGCCCGGGAAATCCTGATCGAACAGAACCGCGAGCAACACGCCGCCGACCACCGTCACCACCAGCACGGAGCCGATCAGCAGCAGCGTGTTGAGGATCGAAACCCAGAAGTTCGCGTCCGCGACGAGGTAGCGGTAATTGTCGAGCCCCGCGAAGCCGCTGACCGTCGGGTCGAGCAGGTTGTAGCGCAGGAACGAGAACCACAGGGTCATCACCAGCGGTACGATCATCCACAGCAGCAGCACGCCGACCGAGGGCGCGATCAGCGGCAGACCGTTGAACTCGCGTCGGCGCAAGCTCTTCGCGGGGGCGGTGGAGGCGGTCGCTGTGGTCGAGTCCATCGCTTGGGTCCGCTCGCGCCTATTTCGGGTAGCCGGCTTGGCGCATCGTCTGCGCGGTCGCGTTCTGGGCGATCGCCAGCGCCTCCTCGATCGTGTTGCGCCCGGTCACTGTGGCCGCGAGCGTTTGGCCGACCGCGGTGCCGATGCCCTGGAATTCCGGGATCGCGACGAACTGCGCGCCGCTGGCGCCGGGCGGGCGCGGCTCCCGCGTCTGCCCGTTCGGGTTCGCGGTCTCGATCGCCTTCAGCACGAAGCCGGAGAAGGGTGCCGCCTTGCGGTACTCCTCGCTCGCGTAGGTGGAGCGGCGCGTGCCCGGCGGGGCCGAGACCCAGCCTTTCTCCTTGGCGACGAGCCGCACGTAGTCCTTGCCGGTCGCCCACTGCACGAAGGTCTTGGCCGCGTCCCTCTTCTGGGAGGTCGCGGGGATGGCGAGGTTCCAGCTCCACAGCCAGGTCGGGCCGCCGGTGTAGTCGCCCACCGGCATCGCGGCGAACGCGGTCCGGTCGCTGACCGTCGATTGGGAGGGGTCGTAGAGGAGGCCGGCGGCGACGGTGGAGTCGATCCACATGCCGCAGCGCCCGCCCGCGAACAGCACGAGGTTCTCGTTGAAGCCGTTCGAGGTGGCGCCGGGCGGCCCGTCCTTCTTCAGGATGTCGGTGTAGTAGGCGATCGCGCTCTTCCAGGGCGCGGACTCGATCTCGGGCTTCCAGTCCTTCCCGAACCACTGCCCGCCGAAGGTGTGCACGAGCGTGGTGAGGTAGGCCATGTTCTCGCCCCAGCCCGGTTTGCCGCGCAGGCAGATGCCGAAGGTGCGGGCACGCCGGTCGGTGATCTTGCCGGCGAAGTCGCGGACCTGCGCGTAGGTCGGCTGCTCCGGCATCGTCAGGCCGGCCTTCTCGAACAGGTCCTTGCGGTAATAGGTCATCGCGCTCTCGGCGTAGAACGGCAGGCCGTAGAGCTTGCCGTCGACCGAGAGGCCTTCGCGCACCGTTCCGATCAGGTCGCCGACATCGTATTCGGCGGGCAGATCGTCGAAGGGCCGGAGCCAGCCCTGCTTGGCCCAGATCGGCACCTCGTAGTTGCCGACCGTGACGACGTCGAACTGGCCGGCGCGGGTGGCGATGTCGGTGGTGACGCGCTGGCGCAGGACGTTCTCTTCGAGGATCACCCAGCGGATCCGCACGTCGGGATGCGCCTGCTCGAACTGCCGCGTCAGCGACTGCATGATGATCATGTCGCCATTGTTCACCGTGGCGACGGTGATCGTCGTCGGCTCGGCCGAGGCCGGACCGCACCACGCCGCCGCGGCGAGCGCGAGCATCGTGGTCACGCGGCGCCGTACGCTCGCTGCCCGCGAGCCCGAACCCCGTACCATGGGCGTCTCCCGTCAGGCGCCGTGTGTCCGACGCTCTGTCCTAAGTTGTATGGCGCGGCTTGGACCGCGGCTACCCGCCGACCATCGACCGACGCACATTTGTAACCTGCTATCGAGAGCGTGATCGTCGGGCGCTCGGAACGCCGGACGGACGGTGGCGCATCATCGAGCGCCGTCGCGCGCGACGGCGTCGAGTGCCGCGGAAACACCCTTGTCGTAGAGCAGCGCGAGCCAGCGTCCGGTCGGCGTCACGAGGCGTTCGTCGTCGCCGAGTTCGCCGAACAGGCGGCGGATCGACAAGAGCGGGCGCGGGTCCGGACCGCCTGCGACCGCCTGCTCGCGCAATTCGTCGGCGAGCGGGTGGCGCACGTCGATCTTTTCGCCGTTCTCGTCCTCGCCGCACACCCGGCGCAGCCAGGCGGCGAGGGCGAGCGCGAGGAGTTCGACCGGCTGGCCGTCGCGCAGGCGATCGCGGATCGGATCGACCAGCACATTGATCGGCGCATCGGTGTTGACCCGCTCGACCGTGTCCTTGATCGCCGGATTCGAGAAGCGCTCGACCAGGGTGCGCTTGTACGCGGAGAGGTCGATCCCCTCGATCGGAGGCAGGGTCGGCCCGGTCTCGCGGTCCATCAGCGCCGCCATGTAGCCGGCGATCCGCGGGTCGCGCAGGGCCTCGTCGATGGTGGTGTAGCCGGCGAGCCGCCCGAGCCCGGCAACCGCGAGATGGCTGCCGTTGAGGAGGCGCAGCTTCATGAACTCGTAAGGTGCGACATCCGGCACGAACTGTGCGCCGACTCGCTCCCAGGGCGGACGGCCCGACGGGAAGTCGTCCTCGATCACCCATTGCTTGAACGGCTCGCAGAAGACGGGCCGCTCGTCCCGGAAGCCGTAGCGCTCCGCGAAGCACGCCACATCGTCGGGGGAGGTCACCGGCGTGATGCGGTCGACCATGGTGCTCGGAAACCGCGCGTTCGCCTCGATCCAGTCGGCGAGTGCGGCATCGCGCAGCCGCGCGAGATCGAGGACCGCGTTCCTGAGAACGGTGCCGTTGTGCTGGATGTTGTCGCAGGTCAGAGCCGTGAAGGCCGGTTTTCCGGCCTGGCGCCGACGTCGGTAGGCCTCGACGATCACGCCGATGGCGCTCGTCGGCGTCTCGGGATTGGCCAGATCCGCCGCGATCAGCCGATGCTCGGGGTCGAGGCGCTTGGTCGAGGCATCGAGGCAGTAGCCGTTCTCGGTCACGGTCAGGCTGACGATGCGGATGGTCTCTTCGTCGATTGCCGCAAGAAGCTCGTCCGTGGACCGTCCCGCGAAGATCACCCGCGGGATCGCGCCGATGACCGACGCACTCTCGCTCGTGCCGTCGCGTTCGACCAGGGTATAGAGCCCGTCCTGCGGCTCGAGCGCGGCGATCATGGGCTCGTCGCCGGGCATCAGACCGGCGCCGACGATGCCCCAGTCGCGGGCTGCTTCATCCGCCTCCATCACGTCGTGCGTGTAGCGGGCCATGTGGGCGCGGTGGAAACCGCCCAGTCCGAGATGCACGATGCCGGGTCGAACCTCCGCCGGATCGTAGCGCGGCGTTCTCACCGTGGACGGCAGTCTGCCGATGCCCGCCCGCGCGAGCGTGATCGTGGGTCCGTCCGTCATGCCTTCCTCTCCTTGAAGAGTGGACGCGCCAGACCGAGACCTAACACGGCTCGGAGGGACGGCGGCTACCGGCAGACGGCTCTCACATCGCACAGGATCGAGAACGGAGCGGGAAATCGCGAGGGTGTGTTGCGTGCAACGGCTCGTCGTCGCCCGGCACCAGGCTCTGGGCGCTGCGCCCCATCATGGGTCGTGTCCCAGTGTGTGGTGTAGGAGCGGCCCACCGCTGAGGTGGCCATCGCCGGTCTTCGAGTAGGGTTCGAGTTGCGAAGCTTGAACTCTCACACCGGAGACGACGATGACCGACGACAGGATGGCCCTGATCGATCTGATCGACATCGCCGGTCTTCGAGTAGGGTTCGAGTTGCGAAGCTTGAACTCTCACACCGGAGACGACGATGACCGACGACAGGATGGCCCTGATCGATCTGATCGAGAAGAGGGCGGACGGCGACCTTGTGCGCGATCTGCTGGGCTATGCGGCCGAGCGCATGATGGAGTTGGAGGTCGAGGCGCGCACGGGCGCGCCGATGGGCCAGCGCAGCTCGGACCGGCTGACGCAGAGGAACGGCTATCGGGACCGAGCCTGGGAGACGCGGGCTGGCCGGATCGATCTGGCGATCCCGAAGCTGAGGAAGGGCAGCTACCTGCCCTCGTTCCTGGAACCGCGACGCACGGCGGAGAAAGCGCTCACGGCGGTGATCCAGGAGGCCTACGTGCACGGCGTCTCGACGCGGGCAGTGGACGATCTGGTCAAGGCGATGGGTGGCTCGGGCGTGTCGAAGAGCCAGGTCTCACGGCTGTGCGAGGAGATCGACGAGCGGGTCAACGCCTTCCTTTCTCGGCCGATCGAAGGCGCGTGGCCGTACTTGTGGATCGACGCCACCTACGTGAAGGCGCGCGAGGCTGGCCGGATCGTCTCGGTTGCCGTCATAGTCGCGGTCGGCGTCAACGCGGATGGCCGGCGGGAGGTGCTGGGTGTGGCCACCGGTGCCTCGGAAGCCGAGGTGTTCTGGAAAGCGTTCCTGCGCTCGCTGGCCGACCGCGGCCTGCGCGGCGTGAAGCTGGTGGTCGCCGACGACCACAAGGGTTTGCGGGCGGCGGCGGCCAAGGTGTTCTCGGCCACCCATCAGCGCTGCCGGGTGCATTGGATGCGCAACGCGCTCGCCCACGTCGCGCCCAAGCAGCGGCCCGCCGTGGTGGCGATGCTCAAGACCATTTTCGCCCAGGACAGTGCGAAGGCCGCCCGAGAGCAGTGGGCCTCGGTCGCCGACACGCTGCGCGAGCGCTATCCGAAGCTGGCCGGCCTGATGGACGAGGCGCGCGAGGACGTCCTGGCCTACATGGCCTTCCCGCGCGAGCACTGGCCGCAGATCGCCTCGACCAACCCCCTCGAACGCCTCAACGGCGAGATCAAGCGCCGCTCGGACGTGATCGGCATCTTTCCCAACGACCGGGCCGTCCTGCGCCTCGTCGGGGCGCTGATGTTGGAGCAGAACGACGAGTGGGCGGTCTCACGCCGCTACATGAGCCTGGAAAGCCTCGTCGCCTTGAGCGAGGATCCCATCCTCAGGCTGTCCGCCGTGGCCGCCTGATCATCCTCGGACCCTCCCGAGGACCGGGGCTCCTACACCACGTCACGGGACACGACCTCGCNCTATGGCGAGGCCGGGGCGTTTCCACTGTTCATGCTGCTCGCGGTCCATCGCCTTGAGCGAGGATCCCATCCTCAGGCTGTCCGCCGTGGCCGCCTGATCATCCTCGGACCCTCCCGAGGACCGGGGCTCCTACACCACGTCACGGGACACGACCGAGCGTGAAGCCCTTTCTCTCGACCTGATGTCACGCCTCGACGCCGTGTTTCCACCGGGAAGCGATCCGGCTGCTTTGCGCGCGATGCTCCTGGATCAGGGCTTTCGCCCCATCGCCCCCTGCGAGCAGGATGCCGCGATTCAAAGGGCTTGGTTCACACAGGAGGGAGGCGGACCGTTCGGGCCGTTTCCCATGTCGGCGGTGGTCTCATGGAAGGTCGGTCCCGACGGACGGATCGCGTGGACGAAGGCAGTGGTTGACTTCACAGGCCTGTAGGCCGCCTCCGCACGGGGCAGGAGTCCGTTGAGGGCTTGTCCTACGCTTCAGGACGCCTCGTCCACGACCGCCTCGTACAGGCGTTGCGCCTCCGGGGCGGCGCCGCGGCGTTCGCCGAGGTCGAGGATGCGGACCAGCATCGTGCCGTGGGGGGCGGCCACCGTCAGCACGTCGCCGAGATGGACCGCCTTGGCCGGCGCCTGCGCCCGCGTGCCGTTGACGCGGACATGGCCCTCGGCGACCAGCCGGGCCGCCATCGACCGGGTTCGGGCGAAGCGCGCGAACCACAGCCACTTGTCGAGGCGCTGACGCGCCTCGCTCATGCCTTGCGGGGCCTTTCAGGCCTCAGCGCTTGCCCCCGTCCGATTCGAGCTTCGCCTTCAAGGCGGCGAGGGCCGCGAAGGGCGAATCCGGATCGGGCTGGCGCTCGCGGCGGGGCGGGCGCTGCTCGGGGTTCGGGCGGCGGTTGTCGTCGCGGCGGTCGGGACGGTTGCGGGGACCGCCGTCGCGGCGCGGGCCGCCCTCGCCGCGGTTCTCGCCTCTTCCCTCGCCCCTGGCTTCCGCCGGACGGGGCGGACGGCCGCCCTCGGGCCGGTCCTCGCGGGGACGGCGCGGGCCCTGGCCGTCGCCGCGGCCCTCGCCCGGACGCCCGTCGCGGCGACCGCCCTCGCGGCCTGCTTCACGCCCGCCTTCGCGACCGTCCTGGCGACCTTGGCTGCGGCCGTGGCGCGGGCCGGAATGGCGCTGCGGACGGTGCAGGTGCCACACCTCGATCGCTTCCGGCTCGGCCGGCGCGGCAGGCGCCTCCGCCTCGGGGGCGTCCTCGGTCGGCACGGAGGAATCGGCGGCATCGACCGCCTCGACCTCGCCAGTCGCGGCTGCGTCCTCGACGGCCTGCGCCGTCTCGGCCGGCATCGGGGCGCTGTCCTCGCTGGGAGCCGGCTCCGTCGGGGTCTCGGCGCTCGGAGCGACGGCCTCCTCGGAAGCGGCCTCCGCCGGGGTCTCGGGCGCAGGCTCTTCGGACCGGGACTCGGACGAAGCCGGAATGTCCTCGGCGGCGCCTTCCGCGGCGGCCGGGGTCTCGCCGTCCTGCTCCGCGGCCTCGGGCTGCGCGACGGCGGTCTCCGCCTCGGCCGGAGCCTCGGATTCGGCCTCCTGAGAAGCAGCTTCCTCAGATGCCGTCTCCTGCGAAACCGCTTCGGCGGCGCGCGCGGCCGGCACGGTCGGGGCGGCGGCGATGAGCGGCACGGTGATGGCCGGGCCGGGTCGGGCCTGCGCCACGTAGCCGAGCGACTTCAGGATCGAAGCGAAGTCCTCGCCCGAACAGCCGACCAGCGAGGTCATGTTGACGGTCGCCACGAACCCGTCGCCGTCGGCGGTCCCGGCCGGGGGCTCGCCCACGGTGGTGCCGGGGCGGTAGGCGATGGCCGGACGGATCAGGTCGGCCAGACGCTCCAGGATGTCGACGCGCACGGCCCGCTCGCCGCAGACGCGGAAGCCGGCGGCGCGGTAGAGGCCCTTGGCGATGGCCGGATCGACCTTGATCGAGGTGCGGCCGGAGCCCGCCAGATGCGCGATCTCGTCGAGCCCCGGCTGGTCGAGGCCGCCGTTCTTGAGCGCCCAGAGTTGGGCCGCGAGCGTGCGCGGCGCCGGCTTCAGGAGGGCCGGCAGAAAGATGTGGTAGGCGCCGAAGCGCACGCCGTGGCGGCGCAGGTTCGCGCGCCCGTCCTGATCGAGGCTGCGCATCTCGTGCGCGACCTTGGCGCGCTCCAGAACGCCCAAGGCCTCGACCACCTGATAGCCGATGCCGCGGGCGAGCCCCGTGAGGTCGGCGGCCGATTCGATCTCCATCAGCGGCCCGAGCAGGCGGGTGACGTGGGCACGCAGCCACGCGGCGAGCCGCGCCTCGACCTTTTCGCGGGCCGGGCCCGCGAGGCTGTCGTCGGCCACCAGCCGGATGCCGGGCTCGAACAGCTTGTCGCCGGGCGTCAGCTTGGCGACCGGGTCGCCGGTCCAGCGGATCACGCCATCGTGCGAGAGCACCAGCGCCGCATCCGCCGCGGAGGCGAAGCGGTCGGCCCTGGCCTCGATCTCGCCGGCCAAGGCCTTCTCGGCGGCCGAGCGCAGGGTCTTGGCTTCGTGCCCCTCGGCCTGAGGGTCCGGCACGAATTGGAAGCCGTGCAGACGGCCCACATGTTGACCTTCGACGGTGACGTCACCGCCGGAGGTGATCTCGGCTTCCAGCATCGTCTTCTCTCTCAAGCGCCGCATCAGGACGCTGGTGCGCCTGTCGACGAAGCGGCTCGCAAGGCGCTCGTGCAGGGCGTCGGACAGCCTGTCCTCTACCCGACGCGTCTCGCCCTGCCAATGCAGAGGATCGAGCAACCAGTCGGGGCGATTCGCCACGAAGGTCCAGGTGCGGCCTTGGGCGATACGCTGGGACAGGGCGTCGATGTCGCCGTCGGTGCGGTCGATCATCGCCACGTGCTGGGCGAACCAGTCGTTGGGGATGCGCCCGGCCATGCCGCGCATCAGGAAGCGGTAGAGCTGGGCGACGAGGTCGGCGTGGGTCTGCGGATGGACTTTTCGATAGTCCGGCAGGCCGCAGGCGTCCCAGAGGCGGCGGACCGCCGCCGGGCCCTTGGCCATGTCGCGGATGTCGTCCTCGCGCATCAGGATCTCGAACGCCTGCTGGTCCTCGCCCATGGGGGCGCGGGTTAGGCCCTGCTCCTGCGGATGCACGTCGAGGCTCGCCTGCAGCGCCTCCAGCGAGCCGAAATCGAGATCGGGGTTGCGCCATTGCAGGATGCGTAAGGGTTCGAAGTCGTGGCTCTCCAGCGCCTCGATCATCTCGGGCTCGAACGGCGGGCAGCGCCCGGTGGAGCCGAAGGTGCCATCGGCGATGTGGCGCCCGGCCCGGCCGGCGATCTGGCCCATCTCGGCGGGCGTCAGCTTGCGGAAGCGGGTGCCGTCGTATTTCCAGTTGGCCGCGAAGGCCACGTGATCGACGTCGAGGTTGAGCCCCATGCCCACCGCGTCGGTGGCGACGAGATAATCGACGTCGCCGGACTGGTAGAGCTCGACCTGGGAATTGCGGGTGCGGGGCGAGAGCGCGCCGAGCACCACCGCCGCGCCGCCGCGCTGGCGCCGGATCAACTCGGCGATGGCGTAGACCTCCTCGGCCGAGAACGCCACGATGGCGGTGCGGTGCGGCAGCCGCGAGATCTTCTTCTCGCCCGCGAAGGTGAGCTGCGACAGGCGGGGCCGCGTCGTGGTCTGCACGCCGGGGATGAGGGATTCGACCAGCGGCTTCATGGTCGAGGAGCCGATCAGCAGCGTCTCCTCGCGGCCCCGCCGATAGAGCAGGCGGTCGGTGAAGACGTGGCCGCGGTCCATGTCGGCGGCGAGCTGGATCTCGTCGATCGCCACGAACGCGACTTCGAGGTCGCGCGGCATCGCCTCGATGGTGCAGATCCAGTAGCGCGGCCGGTCCGGCTTGATCTTCTCTTCGCCGGTCACCAGGGCGACGTTCTCGACGCCCACCTTGGCGACGACGCGCAGGTAGACCTCGCGGGCCAGGAGCCGCAGCGGCAGGCCGATCATGCCGGTGGGGTGCTGGAGCATCCGCTCGATGGAGAGGTGCGTCTTGCCCGTGTTGGTGGGCCCGAGCACCGCCGTGACGCCGCGCGCGCGGGACTCGCGGGAAAGATGGCGAAGCGTCATGCGGCGGGGGCGTTCCCTACGGCGCCGAAGGCCGTCGGAGAGGCGGGGATGCCGCTACGGGCGCGGAAGCGGGCCGCGGCGGCTTCCCTCATATGGGTCGCCGGGGGCCTGCCTGCCAACCGGGGCGCCGAGCCCCGTATAGAGATGGATGTCCACCTGGGCCGGCGGCGTCTGCGGCGCGAGGTCGGCGCAGAGCGTCTGCGGCACGGCCGTGAGGGGCCCGCGGCGGGGCGGGCGGTGCTCGATCACCTCCGCCGTGGAGAAGGCGTCGGGGCCGCAATCGGGGCCGGCGGTGAGCGGGCCGGCCTGGGCCGGGATCGCGGCGAGGGATGCGAAGGCGGCGACGCGCAGGCCGCGCAAGGGGAGGGCGAGCACGGCGTCCCCCCGTGCTTCTCAGCGCCCCGGAAGGCTGGCCTCGGCGACCGTCGCGGGCGCCGCCTCGGAGCCCTTCGCGGTGCTGGTGCCGGTCTGGGTCCAGCGGGTCGCCTCGATGATGTTGGTGCCGAGCGTGGTGCGCACGGCGATGCGCAGCGGCACCAGCACCCGCGCCGCCTCGACGGGGGCGAGCCAGACCGACATGTCGCGGTTCTCCTCCATGAAGCGCACGCCGGGCCGGTCGGCGCGGTGGCCGGCGATGGCGACGTAGCGGGCGTTGCAGACGAGCACCGGGCCGGCATAGCCGGGCTTCTGGATCTCGCGGGTCTCGCCGTAGCTCAGCACCACGTCGAAGCGGGTCGCGCCGTCGAAGACGGGGAGCGTGCGGTTGCAGTTCTCGGGGTCGAGCAGCGCGCCCTTGGTGCGGGCGGGCATCGCCAGCGCGCTCGCCGGATCGACCACGCCGCGCTTCGCCGCGGCGGTGACGGGCACGCGGTCGCCGGTGTCGAGTAGCGGTGGGGTCACCTCGGCCTGGGTGACGTTGCCGCTCGCCAGCGCCATGCGCACGGCGATGCCGGAATGACTGGTGCGGGTGGCGATCGAGAAGGCGCTCGGCAGCGGGGCCTGCGCCAGCGTGCCGCTGGAGCGGGCCGAGCCCTGGCCGCCGGTCACCGCGCCGACGAGGCCGGTCAGCACCGCCGACACGTCCATGCGGTAGCGCGGGCCCTCGAAAGCGCCGGTGAGTTGGGCGTTGCCGATCGGGATGCCGGCGAGGTTCACGCTGTAGTCGATCGTGACGCCCGCCGCCGCGCGCGCCTTGGCGGAACGCGGTGCCGCCTGCGCCACGGCCGGGAGGGCCAGCGCCGCGAGAAGGAGGGGGCAGGCGCGAAGGAAGGGCTTGGCGCGCATGGTCGGACTCTGGACGGCTCCACGCTCCCGGCCCGCCTCGGGACGAGGCCGGTGGGGACGGAAGAGGTTATCGCGCCGTCAAGGTTAACAGACCGTTGGATCGGCGCCAGCCGGTCCGCGGCGAAAGGGCAGGGCGGCGGCCGGCCCGCCTCCGCGGCGCGCGCAACTCAATTGTCAGTCAGCAGACAATTCCTTGCGAGCCAAATGATACGGTGAGGGACATGTCCGATCGGCCTTAACCCGATGGTAAACCGCGTGCGTCAGCGTCTTAACAAAGATCAGTGGCGGCGGGTGATCATGAAGGGCGTGGTGTTCACCGAATTTCTGGACTTCGTGTCGGCGACGCATGGCGCCGACACGGCCGACGACATGATCGACGACGCGGCCGTGCCGAGTGGCGGCGCCTACACGGCGGTCGGCACCTATCCGCATACCGAGATGCAGGCCCTCGTCGCCGCGCTCGCGCGCCGCACCGGCACGCCCGCCCCCGACCTGCTCGGGCTGTTCGGCCGCCACCTGTGCGGCCGCTTCGCCGTGACCCATCCGGATTTCTTCGCCGCGCAGGCGAGCCTGTTCGACTTCCTCGACAGTGTCGACGGACACATCCACGTCGAGGTGCACAAGCTCTATCCCGATGCCGAGCTGCCGGTGTTCCGCCTCAACCGCCGGGGCACGGACGCGATCGACCTCGATTACGCGAGCTGCCGCCCGCTCGAAGCGCTGGCGGAGGGGATGATCCGCGCGGCGGCCGACCATTACCGCCAGCCCGTCGCCATCGCGACGTCGCGGATGGAGGAGCCGGCGGGCCCCTTCGTGCGCTTCTCCATCCGCCACGCCGCCTGACGCCCGTGTCAATGGGCTCTCTCCCCCTCGCGCTCGCCGAGCCGCCCGACGCCGAGGCGCGCGTCCGCCGCCTGGAGCGCCGGCTGGAGCGTGAGCGCGCGGCCCGCACCGAGGCGGAAGCGCTGCTGGAGGAGAAGTCGCGCGCGCTGTACGAGGTCAACCGGCAGCTCGGCCGCCTCGCCGCGGAGCTGGAGGTGCGGGTCGAGGAGCGCACCCGCGAACTCGCCAACGCCCGCGCCCACGCCCTGGACCTCGCCGAGCGGGACGGACTCACCGGGCTCGCCAACCGGACCCGATTCGTGCGCGCGCTCGACGAGAGCCTGGCGACGGCTCAGCGCGACGGGGCCCGCTTCGCGCTGCTCCTGCTCGACCTCGACCGCTTCAAGGACATCAACGACAGCCTCGGCCACGAGGCCGGCGACGTGTTCCTCCGGCGCACCGCCCGCCGCCTGAAGGCGTTGCTCGGGCCCGCCGCCCTGGTGGCCCGGCTCGGCGGCGACGAGTTCGCCGCGCTCCTGCCCGCCCCGCCCGGCACCGACCTCGCCCGCCTCGGCGCGGAACTCGCCGCCGCGATCCGCCGGCCGGTCCCGCACCGGGAACGCAGCCTGGAGGCCTCCTGCTCGGTCGGCATCGCGGTCTTCCCCGACGACGCCCGCACCGGCGGCGAGCTGCAGCGCTTCGCCGACATCGCCCTCTACCGCTCGAAGGCCGAGCGCGGCCGCGCGACCCGGTTCGACGCCGCGATGGGCCGCGCGATCGAGGCGCGCCACGCGCTGGGCGCCGATCTCGCCCGGGCGATCCGCGAGGGCGGCATCACCCCGTGGTTCCAGCCGATCGTCGACGGCACCGATTGCCGCCCGGTCGGGGCCGAGGCGCTCGCCCGCTGGACCCACCCGACCCTCGGCTTTCTGGCGCCGAACACCTTCCTCGGGCTCGCCGAGGAGCGCGGGCTGATGCCCGACCTGTTCGCCGCGATGATGCGCCGGGCCTGCCCGCCGGCGAAGGCGTGGATCGCGGCGGGGCGGCTCGACTACCTCTCGGTCAACCTTTCGCCGAGCCAGTTCAAGGCCGGCTCGGTTGCTGACGAGGTGTTCGGGCTTCTCGACGAACTCGACTTTCCAGCGCGCGCGCTCACCGTCGAGATCACCGAGGAGGTGCTGCTCAACGACCTCGACCGGGCGCGGGCGCAGTTGGAGCGCCTCGCCGCCCGCGGGGTGCGCATCGCGCTGGACGATTTCGGGGTCGGCTACGCCAATATCGGCTACCTGCGCCAGCTGCCGATCCAGACGCTCAAGCTCGACCGCCTGCTGACCCAGGACGTCGCCGCCGACCACAAGGCCCGCTGCATCCTGAGCGCTATGGTGCAGATCGCCCGCGCGCTCGATCTGCGCCTCGTCGCGGAGGGCGTGGAGGATTCCTCCCAGGCCCTCTGGCTGATCCATCTCGGCTGCCGCCAGCTCCAGGGCTACCTGTTCGGCCGCCCGATGCCGGCGGATGTTTTTGCGGGGCATCTCGGACTTGCGTCCGAGCGCTCGGTCGCGTGACGCCGCCGGCTCCCTCTCGCCCCGTCGCGCGAGAGGGAGCCGGCGTATCGCCGTACGGCACCGTCAGATCGCCGCCGCCGGGTCCTCGTCGGCGCTGCGCTCCGCGCGCTCGCGGCGGGGGCGGCGCTCCATCAGGGCGCGGCCGATGGCACGGAGCGGCGCGGTGAGGCGGCGGGCGTCTTCGGCGCGCTCCATGAAGGTCTCGCCGCGGCGGATTTCCCGGTCGAGCCGCGCCATGGTGCGGGCGAGCGCCGGATCGTCGTCGTCGAGCCAGACCTCGACGGTGCGGGCGAAGGCCACCACCGTGCCCTGGATCTTGACCCGCCCGAGCGGCCCCTCGGTGTCGATCCCGGCCGCCGCCAGCATGTAGCGGTGGGAGTTGAGCGCCACACCGTTGAGCGCCAGCATCGACAGCGGGTCGCCGCGCAGCGCGAACGAGATGCGCCGCAGGGCCGGCTTGTAGGGCGTCATCGCGTCGAGGCGGCGCATCAGCACGTCGAACAGGCGCTCGCGGGAGGGCTCGTCGGCCAGATCGCTCGAATCGCCCTCCAGCACCGCCCGGTCGATGATCCGCGACAGGCCGCCGAGCACCGCGCCCTTCGATGGAAAAAGCTCACGCAAGTCCGCCAGCGACAGATCGGCCTCGCGGGCGATGTCGCCGATCTCGATGTCGTTCCAGGGCTGCTCGGCGGCGAGCCGCATCAGCGCCTCGACCGCGGCCTCGCGCGGGTTCGGCTTGACGTGCGCGACCGCCTCGGACGCGGCGTTCGCTTTCGCCTTGCCAGTTTTGGCACCGGATTGGGGCTCGCCGGTCTCGTCCATGGAATCAGGCTCCGTCTTCGGTCTGTCTTCCATGTAGGTGCGCCTTCCGAGGCTTGAAGCGGTTTCGGGCTTACCCGGACAATTCGCCCGCCCGGCGCCGGTTGGCCTCGACCGCCTCGCGCAGGAGATCGGGCAGGCCGCCCTCGCGCATCAGCACGCCGAGCGCCGCCGCGGTGGTGCCGCCGGGCGAGGTCACGTCCTTGCGCAGCTGCGCCGACGCGCGCGGGTCAGCATCGAGCAGCGCGCCCGCACCCGCCACCGTGGCGCGGGCGAGGCTTTGGGCGAGCTCGACCGGCAGGCCGGCCGCGATGCCGGCCTCCGCCAGGGCTTCCGCCATCAGAAAAACGTAGGCCGGACCCGAGCCCGAGACGGCGGTGAGCGCGTCGATCAGGGCCTCGTCCTCGAGCCATGCGACGAGGCCGGCGCTGGCGAGCAGCGCATCGGCGGCCGCGCGCTGATCCGCATCGACCTCGGGGCTCGCCACCGCGCCGGTGGCGCCGCGGCCGATGCTGGCGGGGAGGTTGGGCATCGCGCGCACCACCGCGTGGGCACCGGGCAGGCGGCGCTTCAGGTCGGCGATGGTCTTGCCGGCGAGGATCGAGACGACGAGCGTGGCCTCGTCGATCCAGGGGCCGAGCGCGGGCGCCGCCGCATCCAGCCCCTGCGGCTTGAAGCCGAGCACCAAGGTGCCGGCGGGCTCAAGGATGTCCGGGTTGAGCCGGATTCCGCGCGTCGCGCAGAGCTCGGCGATCTCGGGCGAGGGCTGCGGATCGACGATGACCGTGGTGTGGGGCTCAAGCCCACCCGCGAGCCAGCCCTGCAACAGGGCGCCGCCCATCTTGCCGGCACCGACGAGGACCAGCGGGGTGGGCAAGGTGGCAAGAGAGCCGGAGAGGGGTGCGGGCGTGTCCGTCATGCCTCCTCGATCCCACCGGATCGAAAAAGGATCAAGCCTCGCCTTCGGTCTCGAACAGCACCGCGTCGAGGGCCTCGCGGGCGGACTTGCCGGCCCAGAGCACGAACTGAAACGCCTGATAGTAGCGCTCGCAGGCGTCGGAGGAGGCCTTCATCAGGGCCGCGCACTGCCCTTGGGTCGGGGCGAGCCCGTCGTTGAGCAGGAGCGAGTGGCGGAACATCACCACGCTGTCGGACGACCACAGGTCGAAATGGCCGATCCAGAGCTGCTCGTTCACCAGCGAGACGAGGCGCAGCATCTCCGCGCGGCGCCGCTCCGGCACCTTCAGGTCGAAGGCGGCGGCCACATGCAGGGCCTCGACCTCCTCGATCCACGTGAAGGCGACGTGATACTCGGCCCAGCGCCCCGAGACCGACACCGACATCTCGTCGGTCTCGATCCGGTCGAAGATCCAGTCGCGGAGCGAGGCGAGGCGCTCGACGACGTCGATCGGGTGCTCGGACCGGTCGTTGGCTTCGAGGAGGCTGAGCTGGGTCATGGCGATCCAAGTAGTCGGTCCGGTCGGATGGGTCCGATCGGGCCGGCGGGCAAAGCAGGGCCGTGGCGGAACCCGGACGAGTCCCGCCGTTCTCCGTCCTGCGGAGGATTTCGGTCAGAATTCACTTCATCCCCGCGGTCCGGTCGGTCTGTCCCGACGGGGCGAATCATCTTGAGACCAGTTATAGCCCGCAGCCCCGGCGGGCTTCAAAGCGTCGTCCCGGCATCAGCGGTGGGCAACGAACGCTGTCCACCGCTGCTTCCTGTGCAAAGAACATTCGAATCCGGACGGTGTTGCCGCCCGCGCACGTGCGGATCGCGGCCCCGCCGTGGTGGGAAAATCGGGAAAGAGACCCCCGGTTTCCCACTGCCGCGGCGGCGTAGTCGCAAAAAAATTAGACCGCTTCGGTGCTGCCCGCGGTGCCGGCCTCGCTGCCGAGCCGGGCCTCCAGTGCGGTCACGCGGGCGGCCAGCGCGTCGTTCTGGCTGCGCAGGGCCGCGACGAGATCGCGCAGGACATCGACCTCCTCGCGGGTGGCCACGTCCATGTCGCGGATCAGGCGCTCGGCCTGCCCCTTGATCAGGGTCTCGGCCTCGCGGCGCACCCCCTGGGCCGCCCCGGCGGCATCGGTGAACAGCCGGGCGACGTCGTCGAAGAGGCGGTTCGGGCTCTGCATGGGGTTCTCCTCCCGGGCCCGAGACGGTCCGGGCGCGTGCCCGACATAAGAATCCGCGGGCGACGGGGCAATCGAAGCGTTTCGCTCCGTTGCGGTGTGTGTCTGTTCAACGCCGCCGAAACGGCCAGTTACAATCCTTCTCGCACCTCCCGCTTCCGGCCCGAGCCCGAGCGTGCCTAAGACTTGTCCCGCTATGAGCGCGAACGCCCCCACCCCCCACATCCTCGTCGTCGAGGACGACCGCGAAATCTCTGCGCTGGTCGCCCGCTATCTGCGCGCCAACGATTGCCGCGTCAGCGTCGCTGGCGACGGGCGCGAGATGGACCGGGTGCTGACGGACGCCCGCGTCGATCTGATCGTGCTCGACCTGATGCTGCCGGGCGAGGACGGCCTCAGCCTGTGCCGGCGGCTGCGGGCGTCGTCGCAGGTGCCGATCTTGATGCTCACGGCGAAATCCGAAGAGATCGACCGGATCGTCGGGCTGGAGATCGGCGCCGACGACTATCTCGGCAAGCCGTTCAACCCGCGCGAGCTTCTGGCGCGCATCCGGGCGATCCTGCGGCGGAAGGGCGCCGAGCCGCAGGACGGCGACGGAGTGCGCCGGTTCCACTTCGCCGGCTGGACGCTGGATGCCGGCCTGCGGCAGGTGCTGAGTCCGGAAGGCGCGCGCCTCTCGATCACGGGGGCGGAGTTCGACCTCCTGCACGCGCTCTGCCTGCGGCCGGGCCGCGTGCTGTCGCGCGACCAGCTTCTGGACCTGACGCAGGGGCGGGCGGCGGGGCCGTTCGAGCGCAGCATCGACGTGCTGGTCTCGCGCATCCGCCAGAAGATCGAGCGCGATCCGCGCAACCCCGAGATCATCCGCACCATCCGCTCCGGCGGCTACCTGTTCGCCCCGGAGATCGCCCGCTCATGAGCGCCGGCCGTACGCCTGCCGTGTCCGCGCCCTTGGCGGAGGCCGTCCCGCGGCGGCGCCTGTTTGCGCGATGGCTGCCCTGGCCGCGCCCCAAGAGCGCGGCGGGGCAGATCGCGCTCCTCGTCGTGGCGGCGATGCTGGCCGCGCACCTGCTGGCCACCGTCGCGGTGATCGCGCTGCGCGAGCCGTGGCGGGCGGACGGGCGGCCCGGCGTCGCCGCGATCCGGCTCGCGACCGTGGCGCGCCTGATGGACGCCGCCGAGCCGGCCGAGCGCGAGGCGATCCTGCATGCGGGCGCCCGCAGCCTGCCGAGCCTGCGCATCGCCCCCTGGGACGGCGCTTCGCCCCCGGCGGGCGCGCAAGGGCCTGCCGGGGGCGAAGCGCCGCCGCTCGAACACCACCCGCTGGTCGAGCGGCTGCGCGACGGGTTCGGGCGCAGCCTCGTCCTCACCGACCTCGCCCCCGCGGGGCACGAATCCGGCTTCCTCCAGATCGGCCTCGCCACGCCCGCGGGCGCCCGGCTGCGGGCGGCGCTCCCCGACGACAACCCGCGCCCGCCGATCGGGCAGGGCGCCCTGATCTTCACCTTCGTCTTCGTCGGCGTCAGCCTGCTGCTGCTGCTGTTCTGGGCAACTCGGGCGCTCACCGCGCCGCTCGCCGGCCTCGCCGCGGCGGCGGAAGCCTTCGGCACCGCCGAGGAGGCGCCGCCCCTGCCCAAGCGTGGCCCGGAGGAGGTGCTGGCGCTCGCCCGGGCGCTGGACCGGATGCGCGCCCGCGTGCTGCGCCTCCTCGACGACCGCACCCAGATGCTGGCCGCGATCAGCCACGACCTGCGCACGCCGATCACGCGCCTGCGGCTGCGCGCCGAGTTCATCGAGGACGAGCGCGCCCGCGAGATGACTTTGCGCGACCTCGACCAGATGAACGGCCTGGTCGAATCCGCCCTTTCCTACGTCCGCGACGGGCAGGGCGGCGCGAGCGAGGGCGCACCGACGCTGATCGACCTCGCCTCGGTGGTCCAGACCGTCTGCGACGGGTTTTCCGATGTCGGCGCGGCGGTGAGCCTGGAGCGCAGCCGCCACGTCCTCGTGCGCGGGCGCCCCGACGACCTGCAGCGGGCGCTCACCAACCTCGTCGACAACGCCGTGAAGTACGGCGGCGGCGCCCGCATCCGGATGGGGCCTGCAAGGGGGATGGATGTGCAGGGGAGCCGCCCCGGCGTCGCCGTGGAGGTGCTGGACGACGGCCCCGGCATCCCGGAGGCCGAGCGCCACGCCATGCTCCAGCCCTTCGTCCGCGGCGACCGCGCCCGCAACCTCGACACGGCCACCGGCTTCGGGCTCGGCCTGTCGATCGTGCTCGCCATCGTCGAGGGCCATGGCGGGCGCCTGACCCTGGAGAACCGCCAGAAGGATGGGAAGGTGGGGGGACTCTGCGCCCGCATCGAGCTGCCGCTCGCCGCCTCGAGCCGGGCCGGCTGAGAGCCGCCCGGAAACATCGCGAAACCAATCCGTTCCGGCCCGGCAACGGTCCGTTAAGCACGCGCGGCTCTTCTGACGCCGTCCGGTTTGTGGGAAAAAGTCCCGCGCCGGGCCGTCCTTCGCCTGCACCGGGAGAGTCCGCCGTGACCGCGATTTCGGGAAGCACCGCCGCCCAGATGTTCCGTCCGCCGCCCGGCGGCCGGGAGCGGATCGACGACCGCATCGAGCAGGGCGTCACCTCCGGCTCGATCAGCGTCACCGACGCGACGGCGCTGGGTTCGGCGCTCGATGCGATCGATGCCGGCCTGTCCGCGGACGGCACTGGCAGCACGGGTTCCTCCGCCCGCGCCTCTCGCCCCGATCCGGCAGCGATGAAGGAGAAGATCGACGGCCTCATCGCCGATCAGGTCAGCGCCGGCACGCTCACGAGCGATCAGGCCGACACGCTGAAGTCGCTGTTCTCGGGCGGCGGCGACGAGGCAAGGGGACCGGGCGGCCCCGGAGGTCCGGGCGGTCCGCCCCCGTCCGGGGCAACGGGCGGCAGCGAGACTGCGAGTGACGGCACCACGAGCGACGTGAACGCGGCCGCCTCCAAGCTGATCTCGGATTTCCTGATCCAGCTCCAGTCGTCGCTCGGCAGCGGCGGCGGGTACGGCGCCACCGGCGCGTCGAGCGGCAGCCGCACGGCCACGAGCCTCGTCATGGATTTCGACGCCTGACGATGATCGGCAGTTCGTCCTGCCGGGCCGCTCCTCAGAACTCCATGTCGAGTTCCTCGATCTCGTCCGGCTCCTCCTCGGCCAAAGCTGCCCATTCGTTGAGCAGGTCCCAGCCGAGGATCGTGTCGCGGTAGGTCGCAGAGGTGAAGGGCAGGGCGACGTCGTAGGTGCGGAAGCGGGTGCAGACGGGGGCGTACATCGCGTCCGCCATGGTGGGCGTCGCGCCGAACAGGAACGGCCCGCCCGAGCGCGACAGGCAATCCTCGAAGATCGTGCAGATGCGCTCGATGTCGCCCTTGGCGCCGTTGAAGATCTTGAAGCCGCGATGGAGGCTGCGCAGGTTCATCGGCAGCGCCGAGCGCAGGTTGATGAAGCCGCCGTGCATCTCCGCTGAGATCGAGCGGCAGCGGGCGCGCTCGGCCGGCGCCTCCGGCAGCAGGCCGGCCTCGGGCCTGATTTCGTTCAGGTATTCGGCGATGGCGAGCGCGTCCCACACCGCGATGCCGTCGTGGTCGAGCCGCGGCACGAGGAAGGACGGCGACAGGTGGAGCAGTTCCGCCCGCGTCGAGGCGTCGGAGCCCGGCAGCAGCTCCACCGCGAGATCGAGCCCGGCCATGCGGCACAGCAGCCAGCCGCGCAGGGACCACGAACTATAATTCCTGCTGGAGATCGTGAGCGTCGCCTCGGCCATGGTGTTTCCCCGCTTCGTCCCGGCGGAGGCCGATCCAAGACTTGTGCCGGATGCTTGGCAAGATCCTTGTCGAACAACTTGGCAAGCCGCTTGCCAGGGATGGGGTGGGCCGGACGCACGGCCCGGCGCAAGCCCGGCTCAAGCCACTCGTGCGACACGAGGAACGGACGTTCTCCCGAGGAGCGTCCGCGCGATGTGATGCATCCACGCCACAGGCTGCATCTGTGTACTTTTGGTCGGTTGCGCGGTTTTGCGAACGGCTTAGCCTGGACCGTCCGAGATCGCGGCGCGGGGGCGGCGGCCGCGGACTGAAAAAGCGCAGCGGCCGACGCCGGGCATCGGGACGTTGGTGCTGGGGAGTGTGACCCGATGCTGTATCAAGCCTTCGATGTCCAGTCGGACATCGCCCGGCAGACCCGCCAGTGGGGAAACCTCCTCCACGACGTGGCGGCCCCCTGGATGCGCTCGCCCTGGCATCATAACGCCAAATGGTGGTCCGCGGGCGCCCGGATGATGATGCGGGCCGGCCTCACCTTCGCGCGGCCCGCCTACGGCATCAACACGGTGACGGTCGGCAACCGCGCGGTGCCGGTGGTCGAGGAGCCGGTGCTGGCCACGCCGTTCGGCACGCTCTTACGCTTCCGCAAGGACATCGACACCGCCCAGCCCAAGCTGCTGCTGCTCGCCCCCCTCTCGGGCCACTTCGCAACGCTGCTGCGCGGCACCGTGCGCACGCTCCTGCCCGACCACGACGTCTACATCACCGACTGGCACAACGCCCGCGACGTGCCGCTCTCGGAAGGCCGCTTCGGCTTCGACGACTACGTCGATCACGTCGTGCGCTTCATGGAGACGATCGGCGAGGGCGCCCACCTGATGGCGGTGTGCCAGCCCGCGGTGCAGGCGCTCGCCGCCGCCGCCGTGATGGCCCACACCAAGAACCCGGCCCAGCCCCGCAGCATGACGCTGATGGCCGGGCCCGTGGATTGCCGCATCAGCCCGACCTCGGTGAACCGGCTCGCCACCTCGAAGCCGATCGAGTGGTTCGAGGACAACCTGATCGCCACGGTCTCGGGTCGCCACAAGGGCGCGGGCCGGCGGGTCTATCCGGGCTACATGCAGGTGACGGCCTTCGTGGCGATGAACGCCCAGCGCCATCAGGACGCGCACACCAACCTGTTCTGGCACTACGTCGATGGCGAGACCGAGAAGGCGCACGCCGTCGAGACCTTCTACGACGAGTATTTCGCAGTGCTGGACCTCGCCTCCGAGTTCTACCTCGAGACGGTCAAGACCGTGTTCCAGGACTACACGCTGGCACGCAACGAGCTGACCTACCGCGGCGAGCGGATCGACATGGGCGCGATCCGGCGCACCGCGTTGATGACGGTCGAGGGCGAGCGCGACGACATCTGCGCGGTCGGCCAGACCATGGCGGCGCACGACCTCTGCTCAGGCCTGCCGCCGCACATGAAGAGCCACCACCTCCAAGCCGGGGTCGGCCATTACGGCGTGTTCTCCGGACGCAAGTGGGAGAGCCAGACCTACCCGCTCGTGCGCAACTTCATCGCCGCGCACGCGTGAGGGGCCGAAAAAGCGCTCATAAAAAGCGCTTGGGAAAAACTTTCGGAAGGCCTTGTCTTCCGCGCGCACTTCCAACCGGAGCCGGCTTCGTGTAAGTCGCGCGCCCAGGTGCCATTCATTCGCGCCGACTCGGCCGCCGTCGCGACGCCTCCCCCGGAAGGAACCGGGGACCGGGGCGCCCGACGGCTTTTTCCCGGTTCAGCCGGAAATCCGAGGCCGGTGCGGTCCGAAACAGTCAAGCTCAGGGGTTGATTCCGTTGCAGGTACTCGTCCGCGATAACAACGTCGATCAGGCGCTTCGCGTCCTCAAGAAGAAGATGCAGCGCGAGGGCATCTTCCGCGAGATGAAGCAGCGCAAGGCCTACGAGAAGCCGTCCGTGCGCAAGGCCCGCGAGAAGGCCGAGGCCGTCCGCCGCGCCCGCAAGCAGGCCCGCAAGACCGCGATCCGCGAGGGCCTGATCGCCGCGCCGAAGCCGAAGCCCCGTACCGGCGCCCCGCGTCGCCCCGGCGCCCCGAGCTTCTCGCAGCAGCCGGCCGCCGCCCCCGCCGCGACGCCCGCCGCCGCCTCGTAAGACGTTTCGGGCCGGCCCGACCGGCTCGATCGAACACGAAAAAGGCCCCGCCAGCGGCGGGGCCTTTTTCGTGTTCGGGGCCGTCTTCAGGCGGCGCGAGCCGTGAGGGTGGCGCGCTCGGCCTGCCGCAGCAGGTCCAGCGGCAGCCACGGTTTGCTCATGTAGACGGCGCGCGGCGGCAGGTCGGCGCGGGCCTTGCCCTCGGAGGTCACCACGAGGCGCACCTGCGGCCAGCGGTCCCCGACCGTGCGCGCGAGCGTCGCCCCATCCATCTTTCCGGCGAGCCGCGTGTCGGCCACCACCATCGCGACGGTCACGTCGCCCCGCTCCAGCACCGCCAGCGCGTCCTCCGCGCTCGAACAGGCGATCACGTCGAGGTCGGTCTCCTCGATCAGGGCCGCGGCGAGATCGCGGGCGGCCTCGTCGTCCTCGACGACGAGCGCGACGGGACAGTCGGATGGAGATTGGGGCATGCTGCCTCCTCTGGCGATGACAAAGAGGCCGGCGCGGCGAGAACGCGGCGCCGGACGGGCGAGACGCGGACGGGTATGCTGGTCGTCAATCTGCGACGACGTTGGCCCTGCGACAACAGGTGGGCGGATGAATGGTTCAGGGCGGATCGTCGCCCCGCCTCGCCTCCGCCGGAAGAGTCTTTCTTAACGGGCTGTTCACGCTGTCGGTCGAATTGTTACACTCCGGTGACGCGAGCGGAGCGGTTCGGACCGCGGCTTGCATAGCCGGCCCAGGAGGCAAAGGAGGCCGACGTCCCGCCATGTGCCGATTCCTCGCCTATCTTGGTGAGCCTGTGTTCCTGAACGAGCTCGTCTGCGCGCCGACTCACTCGCTGGTGCACCAGTCGCTGCACGCGGCCGAGGCGAAGACGGAAACCAACGGCGACGGCTTCGGCATCGGCTGGTACGGCGAGCACGCCGAGCCCGGCCTCTACCGCGACGTCTGCCCGGCCTGGTCGGACGACAACCTCGTCAACCTCTGCCGCCAGGTGCGGGCCAAGACCTTCTTCGCCCATGTGCGGGCGGCGACCGGCACGGCGACGACGCGGGCGAACTGCCATCCCTTCGCCCATGGCCGCCACCTGTTCATGCATAACGGCCAGATCGGCGGCTATCACCGGATCAAGCGGCGCCTGGAGGCGCTGATCCCCGACGACCTCTACGATACCCGCCGCGGCACCACCGATTCCGAGGCTTTGTTCCTGCTGGCGCTGGCCAACGGGTTGGAGGCCGATCCGGTCGGCGCCATGGAGGCGACCTGCGCCACCGTGCGCGACCTGATGCAGGCGGCCCGGATCACGGAGGCCTTCCGCTTCACCGCCGTGCTGACCGACGGCGACAGCCTCACCGCCTTCCGCTGGGCCTGCGACGGGCGCCCGCCGAGCCTCTACTACCGCGAGAGCGAGCGCGGCCTCACCGTGGTCTCCGAGCCGATCGACGGCTGCCGCGACGGCTGGCAGGTGGTGCCCAAGGGCGGCACGCTCCACGCCCGCCGGGGTGTTCGCGCGGTGGTGAGCCGGCCGGAGACCGGCCGCGCGGCGGCGTGATCGTTCGTAATTCCAGCCTCCCATCGTCCCCGGTCCCCAAGCCGGGGCGGCTCTCCTAGATAAGGGCCGTTCCTCCCCAAGGAGACGGCTTCATGGATCTCGACGTTTCGCTGCACATCGCCGGCCAGTGGCGCGGGGGCGGGGCGGGCGAGAGCCTGCCGATCCTCAACCCCGCCACCGGCGAGAGCATCGGCCGGGTCGCGGTGGCGACGCGGGACGACCTCGACGCGGCGCTCGCCGCCGCCGAGCGCGGCTTCGCGACGTGGCGCAAGGTCTCGGCGTTCGAGCGCGGGAAGGTGCTGCGCCGGGCAGCCGGCCTGATGCGCGAGCGCCTTGAGCCCATCGCCCGCACCATGACCCGCGAGCAGGGCAAGCCGCTGGCCGAATCGCGCACCGAGACCGGGGTCGCCGCCGACATCATCGAGTGGTTCGCGGAAGAGGGCCGCCGCGCCTACGGCCGGGTCATCCCGGCCCGCGCCGAGGGCGTGCTCCAGATCGTCACCCGCGAGCCGGTCGGCCCGGTCGCGGCCTTCACCCCGTGGAACTTCCCGATCAATCAGGCGGTGCGAAAGATCTCCGCCGCGCTCTGCACCGGCTGTTCGGTGGTGCTGAAGGGCCCCGAGGACACCCCGGCCTCCTGCGCCGAGTTGGTCCGCGCCTTCCTCGACGCGGGCGTGCCGCCCGACGCGCTCGGCCTCGTCTACGGCGATCCGGCCGCGATCTCCGGCCATCTCATCCCGCACCCGGTCATCCGCAAGATCACCTTCACGGGCTCGACCGCGGTCGGCAAGGAACTCGCGGCGCTCGCCGGCCGCCACATGAAGCGGGCGACGATGGAACTCGGCGGCCACGCGCCCGCGATCGTCTTCGACGACGCCGACGTGGATCAGGCCGTGCGCGTGCTCTCGGCCAACAAGTACCGCAACGCCGGCCAGGTCTGCGTCGCACCCACCCGCTTCCTCGTGCAGAGCCAAGTCTACGACCGCTTCGTCGACGGGTTCGTGGCGGCCTCCAAGGCCCTCGTCGTCGGCGACGGGCTCGATCCCGACACCGGGATGGGCCCGCTGGTCCACGGCCGGAGGGTCGAGGCGATGGAGGCGTTCGTGGCCGATGCCGAGGCCAAGGGCGCGCGCCTCGCGACGGGCGGCAAGCGCATCGGCAACCGCGGCCACTTCTTCGAGCCGACCGTCTTCACCGACGTGCCGCTGGAGGCCCGCATCATGAACGAGGAGCCGTTCGGCCCCATCGCCGCCATCCGCCGCTTCTCCGCCGACGACGAAGCGCTGGAAGAGGCCAACCGCCTGCCCTACGGCTTGGCGGCCTACGCCTACACCCGCTCCGCCACCCGCGCGACCCGAATCGGCGCCAGCGTCGAATCCGGCATGATCTCGATCAACCATCACGGGATCGCGCTCCCCGAGACGCCTTTCGGCGGCGTCAAGGAATCCGGCTACGGCAGCGAGGGCGGCTCGGAGGCGATCGAAGCGTATCTGGTGACGAAGTTCGTGACGCAGGCGAGCGCCTGAGGGGTTTTTTCCTCCGCAACGTCATTCCGGGGCGCCGAAGGCGAACCCGGAATCCACGACCGGCCGCGACGCGGTGTGAGGCCCCGCATCACGGGTGGATTCCGGGTTCCGCTCCGCGGCCCCGGAATGACGGCCGTGAGGGTTGAAGGGGCAGGCACGCCCCAACCGGAATGCGGCGATGCACAATAAATCCGTTTGTCCCCAGCGCCGAATCGAACAAAGGAAACTTTCTGCAGAAATGTGAGTTTAATCCCCCACCACCTGAAGAGAGGGACAGCTTGGGTTTGCGAGCTGCTCCGGGGAGTGCTCGCTTGCTGTATCCTCTGTACGAGGCCGGACACCTGTGGCTTGCGCCGATGCGCTTGGCTGCCGAGGCCACCCGCATCGCCTGCGGGAATCCGTTCAATCCCTTCGCCTACGCCCCGCAGAGCCGTACGCTCGCGGCCGGATGCGAGATGTTCGAGCGCGCCACCCGCGTCTACGCCAAGCCCGCGTTCAATCTCGGCGTGCCCGAGCGCATCGTCTGGAAAAACCCGTTCTGCCGCGCCATCGCCTTCGGCGAGCCGGGGCCGGAACGCGACGCGCGTCCCAAACTGCTGATCGTCGCGCCGATGTCGGGCCACTACGCCACGCTGTTGCGCGGCACGGTGGAGGGCTTCCTGCCCACCCATCAGGTCGTCATCACCGATTGGATGGACGCCCGGCAGGTGCCGCTCGCCGCCGGCCGCTTCGGCCTCGACGATTACGTCGACACCTGCATCCAGCTGTTCGAGGCGCTCGGGCCCGACCTGCACGTGGCCGCCGTGTGCCAGCCCTCGGTGGCGGTGCTGGCCGCCATCGCCCGCATGGAGGCGGACAAGAACCCGCTGGTGCCGCGCTCGGCCACCGTGATCGGCGGCCCGATCGACACCCGCCGCTCGCCGACCGCGGTCAACGCGCTCGCCGCCGAGAAGGGGTTTGCGTGGTTCGAGCAGAACTGCATCCACACCGTGCCGCCGGGCTATCCCGGCGCGGGCCGCTCCGTCTATCCGGGCTTCCTGCAGCTCGCCGGCTTCATGGGCATGAACCTGCAGCGCCACACGGACGCGCACCACGCGATGTTCGACCATCTCGTGCGCGGCGACGGCGATTCGGCGGCCAAGCACCGCGCCTTCTACGACGAGTATCTCGCGGTGATGGACCTCACCGCCGAGTTCTATCTCGAGACCATCAAGCGCGTGTTCATAGACCACGAGCTGCCCCGCGGCGTGTTCCGTCATCGCGGCGAGCGGGTCGATCTCGGCGCGATCCGCCGCTGCCACCTGATGGCGATCGAGGGCGAGAAGGACGACATCACCGGCATCGGCCAGACCAAGGCGGCGCTGGGGTTGGCGGTGAACCTGCCCGAGAGCGCCAAGGCCTATCACCTCCAGCCGGGAGCGGGGCATTACGGCATCTTCAACGGCTCGCGCTTCCGCGCCGAGATCGTGCCGCTGATGCGCGGCTTCATGGAGCGCAGCGTCGCCCCCACCGTCCAGCAGGTGGTGGAGGCCGATCCGCGCCCGATCCTCGTGCCCGCCGCGCTGACGCCGGCCTTGCCGGCCCGTCACGCCGCCCCGCCCCGGGCCGCCCGGCGCGAATGGGCCGCGATGCGCGAGCGCCCTGCGCTGCCGGAGCAGCGGATCGCGGGTTGACCTTGCCACGATGGGAAGGTGCAAGCCGTCTCGATCCGTGCCGTCGGGCGCGGGCGATCCAGGAGACAGCCCCGTGAAGACACTCGTTGCGGCCGCGACCGCCCTCGCACTGATGGGCGCAAGCCCCGCCCTGGCGATGAGCTGCTGCGGCGGGTCCAAGGGCAAGGCCGCGATGTGCGCCAAGGGAGACATGAAGGGGGACATGAAGGGCGGCGCGATGAGCCGCACGGCGATGAAGGGGAAGGGCTGCTGCTGCGAGGGCATGTCCTCGGGCCGGATGAGCCGCCGCAGCTGATGTGATCGGGCCCGCCGGGACATCGCCCCGCCCCGCCCTAGTTCGGGACGGAAATTCCGAACCGAACAGGCGATCGATGAGCGAGCACACCCAGGACCGCCCCTACACCGTCTGCCACATGACCACCTCGGTCGATGGCCGCATCAAGGTCCGGCGCTGGAAGACGGTCGATGCCGACGCCCACTACGAGGAGGTCCACGGCCAACTCGGGGGCGATGCCTGGATGTGCGGGCGCATCACCATGCAGGGCTACGCCGACAGCGCGAAGCCCTTGGCTGAGCCGCCCTCTGAAGAGCCGGTCTCCCGCGAGGACCACGTCGCCAAGCGGGATGCCTCCGGCTACGCCGTGGCGCTCGACGCCCGCGGCGCGATGGATTGGGGCGCGCGCAACGACATCACCGGCGACCACGTCGTCGTGGTGACGACGGGGCAGGTCTCCGACGACCGCCTGCGCCGCCTCAGGGCCGGGGGCCAGTCCTACATCGTCGCGGGCGAGCACGAGGTCGATTTCGCCTTGGCCCTGCGCAAGCTGAAACAGCTGTTCGGCATCCAGCGGCTGCTGATCGAGGGCGGCGGGCGCATCAACGGCTCGCTCTTGAGGGCCGGGCTGATCGACGAGCTGAGCCTGCTGCTCGCACCCGCCGTCGATGGCGTGTTCGGCACGCCGGCCCTGTTCGACTTCGACGGCGAGGAAGCCGACTCGATGGGTTCGCGCCTGCGCCTCACCCGCACGGCTCTTGAGCCCTTCGACGACGGCACCGTCTGGCTCCGCTACCGCGTCGAGCGGGCCTAAATCCGGGTTCCCAAAGGACGAGTCCTTTGGCGGGGTTTGGGGTGGAGCCCCATGGATGGCTTCGCCGACCAGGGCTCCGCCCTGGACCCGCGAAAGGACTTGTCCTTTCGAAACCGGGACTTGGGGTCAGACCAAACCCTTGGCCAGGGCTTCGAGCTGGTCGGCGCAGAGACCCCAGCCCTGGTGGAAGCCCATGCTCTCGTGGGCGGCGCGGTCTTCCAGCGTCCAGTGGCGGGCCCGCGCGGTGTAGCGGGTGCCGCCGGCCTCGTCCGCGAAGGTCAGGATCACCGTTAGGAACGGTTTGGGGGAGGGCACCCAGGCGCGGGTATAGGCATTGGTGACGACGAGGCGTTCCTCGGGCACCACCTCCAGATAGACGCCGGGATTGGGCAGGTCCTGCCCCTCGGGGCTGCGCATCACGATCAGGCTCGTCCCGCCCGGCCGCACGTCGAGTTCGGCGACCGGCGTCGTGTAGGGTTTCGGGGCGAACCACTGCCTGAGCAGCTCCGGCTCGGTCCAGCAGCGCCACAGGGCGGGGCGGGGCGCCGGGATCAGGCGGGTCAGGACGAGGTCGCGGGGATCGTCGGAATCCTCGATCATGCGGAAGCTCCTGAGATGTGATTCCTCGTGAGAGGGATCATGCCGTGTCACCGGGCGCGAAGAGCGCAGCGGCCTCGGCTTTGCCGAGGCGTCGAGCGGAGCGCGCAGCCTAAGCCCGCGGATGCGGGCGCCGGCGATTGAGGCCGACCAAGCTAAGTCTTCGATTGGTTCATCGCCCACGTGACCCCGAACGGGTCGCGAAGCTGCCCGTAGACGTCGCCCCAGAACATCTCCTGATACGGCATCACCACCGTGGCGCCGGCGGCCACCGCCCGGTCCCACCATGCGGCGATGTCATCCACCGGCAGCATCAGGGCGAAGGATTGCGGCAGTTGGAGCGGGTGGCCGTGCTCTGGGAACGCGTCCGAGAGCATCAGCGACGAACCGTTGAGGATGAGGTGGACATGCATGGTCCGCCCCTTCTCGTCCGGCGGGATCGCGGCGGCGACCTCGGCCCCGAAGGCCCGTTGGTAGAACTCCGAGGCCCGCATCGCCCCGTCCACCGTGAGGTAGGCGACCACGCCGCCCCGCGTCGGCGGCAGCGCGCCGGTTCCCGTCTCGCTCATCGTCACGCCCTCCTGCTTCGCCCGAACCTTACCGCCGCGAGCGGATCGCGGGCAAATCCGCGCGCCTCATCCCGGTCCGATCGCCGCAGAGGCGGCGGGGCGCGGAACGATCGCGGAGGCCGCCCGGTTGGCCCGCGCATTTCCCGTCAGAAGACAGTCGCGTCGGCGCCCGCCGCCCAACAAGGAACCTCCCATGGATCTCGGTATCAGCGGCCGCGTCGCGGTGATCACCGGCGGCGATTCCGGCATGGGCTACACCAGCGCGGAATACCTCCTGCGGGAGGGCGTCCGCATCGTCCTCTCCGACCTGAAGGAGAAGGAGCTGCAGGAGGCGGCGCAGCGCCTCTCCGCGCTCGGCGAGGTGAAGGCCTGTCAGGCCGATCTCTCCTCCAACGAGGGCGCGCTGAAGCTGCGCGACTTCGCCGACACGGCGTTCGACGTGAAGCCCGCGATCCTCGTCAACGCCGCGGGCGTGACGGGCGCCACCGGCGACTTCCTCGACATCGACGACGACGGCTGGCTCTCGACCATCCAGGCCGACCTGATGGGCGCGGTGCGGGTCGCCCGCGCCTTCATCCCCGGCATGCGTGAGCAGAAGTGGGGGCGGATCGTGTTCTTCACCTCCGAGGACGCGGTCCAGCCCTATGTCGAGGAGCTGCCCTACTGCGCCGCCAAGGCCGGGCTGATGAACCTCACCAAAGGCCTGTCCAAGGCCTACGGGGCGGACGGCGTGCTGGTGAACTCGGTGGCGCCGGCCTTCGTCGCCACGCCGATGACCGACGCCATGATGGAGAAGCGGGCCAAGCAACTCGGCGTCTCGTTCGACGAGGCGATCGAGAGCTTCCTGGAGGAGAAGCGCCCCGGCATGGTGGCCAAGCGCCGCGGGCGGGTGGAGGAGGTCGCCGCCGCGGTCGCCTTCCTCTGCTCCGAGCAGGCGAGCTTCATCACCGGCGAGAACCTGCGGGTCGATGGCGGCGCCGTCCTGACCATGGCGGCCTGAGCGCATGCGCGAGATCGACTGCGACGTGGCGGTGATCGGCGCCGGCACCGCCGGCATCGGTGCCCACCGCGCTGCCCTCAAGGAGGGCGCCCGCTCGGTGCTGATCGAGCAGGGGCCGGGCGGCACCACCTGCGCCCGAGTCGGCTGCATGCCGTCGAAGCTGCTGATCTCGGCGGCCGAGGCGGCGCACGCGGCGAAGTCCGCCGACGTGTTCGGCGTACGCGTCGCCGACGTGCGGGTGGACGGGCCAGCGGTGCTCGCGCGGATGCGGCATTTCCGCGACGACTTCGTCGGTTCGGTCTTCAAGGGGCTCGACGATCTGCCCGCGGAATCGCGCCTCACCGGCCGGGCCGTGTTCGAGGGGCCGGAGACGCTGCGGATCGACGACCACACCCGTCTGCGCTTCAAGGCGGCGGTGATCGCCACCGGATCGAGCCCGAGCGTGCCGGAGCCGCTGCGGGACTTGGGCGAGCGCGTGCTCACCACCGACACCCTGTTCGAGATCGAGGATCTGCCGGATTCGCTCGCCGTGCTCGGCGCCGGCCCGGTCGGGCTCGAACTCGCCCAAGCCATGGCCCGGCTCGGCGTGCGGGTCAGCGTGTTCGATCCCGGCGACAGCTTAGGCGGCCTGCGCGATCCCGACCTGTCGCGCGCCGGCCGCGAGATCTTTTCCGATGCCTTCGATCTCTATCTCGGCACGGAGATCGAGGCCGGCGAGACTGACGGCGAGGGCGTGCGCCTGTCGTGGAAGGGTGGCTCGGGCCGCTTCGAACGCGTGCTTTCCGCCGCGGGCCGCCCGCCGAACGTGCGCGGCCTCGGTCTGGAGGCGACCGGCGCGACGCTCGACGAGCGCGGCAGCCCCGCCTTCGATTCCCGCTCCCAGCGTTGCGAGAGGACCCGCCTGTTCATCGCGGGCGACGCCAACGCCGACCGGCCGATCCTGCACGAGGCGAGCCGCCAGGGCCGGATCGCCGGGCGCAACGCCGCCCGCCTCGCCGCGGGCGAGAGCATCGAGCGGCCGGAGCGCTGGGTCATGCTCGCGATGGTGTTCAGCCAGCCGCAGATCGCCTCGGTGGGCGGCGGCTTCGACGGGGAGGCGGGTCACCGCGTCGGCCGGGCGGATTTCTGCGACCAGGGTCGCGCCCGCGTGATGGATAAGGCGCAGGGCGGCATCCGCCTCTACGCCGAGCCGGGCGGGCGCCTCGTCGGCGCCGAGATGATTGGCCCCGAGGTCGAGCACCTCGCCCACTTGGTCGCTCACGCCGTGCAGGACGGGCTCGACGCGAAGACCTTTCTGGATCGCCCGTTCTACCACCCGACGCTGGAAGAGGCGCTCGACACCGCGCTGGCGGACCTGATCGAGCGGGACGGCTGTCAGGGAAGGTGAAGCGTCGCCCTTGCGGCGACTGGATGCCCGGGGCCGCGTTGCGCGGGGCAGTTCAGGATCGGGCCGGGCGATGCCGTCGGCCCTGTCTCGGCCCCCTCTCCCACGGGAGAGGGATCATGCTCAGGTTGGCGAGCCTCGGCCTGTCGAAGCTCGAAGAGGCGTCGCCCCCTTCAGTGCTGCAGCGTCGTGGTGAAGCCGCCGCCGCGGATGCGCTCGGGCAGGGTCTCGGCGTAGCGGGCGGTCGCATCCTCGCCGTAGGTGGCGACGAGTTCCTGGAAGGCGGCGAACAGGGCGGCCTGGGCCATGCAGTCACCGTCGATCCCGTCGAGGCAGCCTTCGGCGAACGCCTCGGTCACGAGGCCCAGCGCGGCGCGCTTGCTCTCCGGATCGGATTCGAACGGAGCGGGGTCATGGATCATGGCGCGGACTTCGTTTCCCGGCCGGCATGGTGCCGGCAAGACATCGGCACGATACGGCGTCGGGGACGGGCCGGAAAGCAGGGAATTGCGAAGAGGTTAATGCGGACGCTCGATTGCGAAGGTTTTTCGGACGCAGTCGGGACTGTGGTGTTGAGGCAACAGAGCCGCAGCACCGGCATCATTGCAAGGCGAAACTGACGCAATCCAGAGCGCGACGATGCCGGAGAAGGCGAGGGGGCTTCCGCCGTTCGGTCATCGAATGACGGGAAGCCTGTCCCAATCTCAAAGATTAACCGCCGAAGCGGCCGGCGATCGCGTGGGAGAGGCGCTCGCCTTCCGCGAGGTAGCGCCGGGAGGCCTCGGTCGCGGCCGGCGTACAGACCCGATAGGTCAGGCTGTAACCCCGAAAACCCCGGTTGTAGGCGCCGGCGAGGCGGTCGCGGCGAGTGGGGGTGACGCCTTCGGATTCGAGGATCGCCTTCATCCGGGTGGGCCACTCGGCGGCGTCAGAAGCGGCGCAGAGGTTGCGCAGGAAGGCGAGCGCCCCGACGATCTCGGAGAGCCGCATCAGATCGCGGTCGTAGGGCGCGGGCGGCGGCTCCGGCGGGGGCGGAGGCTCCTTCTCCGGCGGCTTGGCCGGCGCGCGCGCGGGCGCGGAGCGCTGCTGCGCCCCCGCGTCGGAGGCCGCCAGCACGGGGCCGAGCGCCAGCAGGGTGGCCAGAGCGAAGGGCACCGGCCGCCTCATGCGGTTGCCTCTCCAGACACGCGCAAAAACGCCTCGCGCAGAGTGTCGATCAGGCCCGGCGTGGTGGCGAGGTCCGCGACCTCGTCGAGGCGCGCCCAGCGCACCGCGAGCGCTTCCGGCCCCGGCGCGGGCTCGACCGCGCGCCAGACAGCGGCGTGGGGATGGATGACGTAGTGGTGGCGCAGGCGGTCGTCGGCATCGCGCATCAGGATCTCGGTCGGGGTCAGGCTCGGGCCGACCACCTCGGCGCGGCTGCCGACCTCCTCCTCCAACTCGCGCAAAGCCGCCTCGGCCAAGCGCTCGCCAGCCTCGACCAGCCCGCCGGGCAGGGTCCAGACCCCGCGCATCGGCTCGGCGGCGCGCTGCGCCAGCAGGACGCGGCCGTCCCGGATCACCGCGACGGAGACGCCGATCAGCGGGCGGCCCGGAAACAGGCGGCCGTCGTCGGCGGACGCGTTCGCCCCGGCGCTCACGGCGCCACCGTCGCGGCGGCGAGCCGCCCATCGGCGAGGCCGACGAGGATTTTTTTGGGGCTCAAGGCGGCGATGCCGTGGGCGGCGGGGGCGGGCAGGGGGATGCGCCACCGCTCGGCCGGAGCACCGCCCTTCAGCGACAGCACCGCCAGCGCGGTGCGGCCCGCCAGCGGCAGGACGAGCGAGGCCGGCTCGCCGGGGAGCAAAGCGGCGAGGCTCGCCGCCTCGCCCGCATCCGGGCCGGCATAGCCGGGCCATGCGCCGGCCTGCGTCAGGGTGCTCCCGGCGAGGCGCCAGAGTTGGAGTTCGCCCCCGCCCTCGGTGGTTCGCACGGTGGCGACTTCGGAGCCGGCCCCGGAGAAGGTGGCGATGCCGGCGACGCTCAGCGGCGCGGTTCCGGCCTGCGGCGGCGTCCGCGCCGTCAGATTCCAGCCGGCGTCCTTCTCCTTGGTCGCGACGACGAGGCTAGATTCCGACGCGCCCTGGACCGTCACGGCGATCACCGCCGGGCGGCCGTCGAGGGAGGCGATGCGCGGCGCGCGGCCCGCAAAAACCTGATCCGAGCCGGGCGTCAGGGTGCGGGTCGCCACCGGCACCGCCTTCGGCTCGGCGGTGACGCCGATGGGCTGGCGCTCGCGGATGGTCAGGCCCGCCGCCTGACCGGGGGCATCACCGAGGGCCCGGGTCGGGCCAGTGAGGTAGGCGCTCAAGGGGCCGTCCTGCGCCACGCGCGAGCCCGGCACCGCGCCGCGCGGGGTCTCGGCGGCAGCAAATCCCTCGATCGCCTCGGCGCCGACCAGCGTGGTGCGTAAACTCTCGCCGTCGAGATGGATCACCGCGCCGCCGCCCTCGCCCCAGACCACGACGACCGGCCGCGGACCCTCGACCGCCTTCGGTGCGAGTTTGGGATCGGCGCTCGCCCCGGCGCGGGCGACCGGCAGCAGGCCCGAGGTCGCCACCGCGAGCGCGACCTCGCTGCCGGGGCCGCGCATCGCCGTCACCCGGAAGGGCAGATCGATCGGCTCGGCCGACACGGAGGCCGGCTCGGCCAGGACGGGTAACGCGACAAGGGCCAGCAGGGCGGTGGGCGCCAGCAGGGCGGCGAGCGCCGCCCGGCGGTCACACATGCTGGCCGCCGTTGATGTGGAGTTCGGCGCCGTTCACGTAGGAGGAGGCCTCGGTGCAGAGGAAGTAGATCGCCTTGGCGACCTCGTCCGGGGTGCCGAGGCGCCGCTGCGGGATCTGCTCGACCAGCTTGTCGGTGCCGGGCGAGAGGATCGAGGTGTCGATCTCGCCCGGCGAGATCGCGTTGACGCGCACGCCGAGCGGCCCGAAATCGGCGGCCATCTCGCGGGTCAGCCCGGCGAGCGCCGCCTTCGAGGTGCCGTAGGCCGCCCCCGCGAAGGGATGGACCCGCGAGCCCGCGATCGAGGACACGTTGACGACCGAGCCGCGGGCGCGGGTGAGTTCATCGCGCAGGCCCCGCGCCAAAAGAATCGGCGCGAAGAAGTTGACTTGGAACACGCGGGCCCAGTCGGCGTACTCGGTGCCGAGCGCCCCGAGCCGCGCGCCGCCGGGGCCCTTCGGCGAGATGCCGGCATTGTTGACGAGCGCGTGCAGCAGCCCGCCCTCGGCGGCGAGCCGCTCGGCCACCTCGCGCACGCCGCGCACGGTGTCGGCGGCATCCGCCAGATCGACCTGGAGGTGGTCCTCGGGTCCCATCTCCCACGGGCAGTTCTCGGGGAAGGGGTGGCGCGAGCAGGTGATGACCCGCCAGCCCGCGGCGGAGAAGCGCTTCACCGTGGCGTGCCCGATGCCCCGGCTCGCGCCGGTGAGCAGCATCACCCGTCGACGTTCGTTGGAGGCCAAGGCCGGTCCCTCGCTGCCCCGTTTCGCGGCATCGCGTGAGGGGCCTGTCCGGCTTCAGGTCTAAGCCGCACGGGGGCGGAAATCCAGGGTCGCCGCTGCGATGCGAAAGAGGAAGCGGGCGGCCCGTCCGGCACGCGGAATTGTAAGGCGGATCGGCGGGGGCCTGCTATCCGTTGGGGACGGTTGCCGGGGCGGGCGTTCCGTGCGACCGGACGCCATGGGCGGGCTCTCGAGAGGGTCGGGGACAAGACGTGTGAGCGAGGCGCTGCCGAGGCCGACCGTGCTCGTGGTCGAGGACGACGCCGTCACCCGCCATGCCGCGGTCGCGATGCTGGAGGACGCCGGCTACGCCGTGCGCGAGGCCAGCAACGGCAACGAGGCGATCCGCCTGCTCGACCGGGAGGTCGGCATCCGGGCCGTGGTCACCGATATCGACATGCCGCTCGGCATCGACGGCATCAAGCTCGCCGCCTGCATCAACCGGCGCTGGCCGGAGATCGGCATCGTCATCACGTCGGGCAAAGTGCGCCCCAAGGACGGCGACGTGCCGGCCCAGGGGCGCTTCGTCCGAAAGCCCTACACCGAGGAGCAGGTGCTCAACGCCATCCGGGCCGTGCTGGCGCCTCATCTCTAAGTTCGTCGATCCCGACGAGGTCGGGTTCGACGGCCCGGCGGACGACCGCCGCCGCGCCTTCGCGCGGGCGAACCGTGTGACGAGCCGGCTCGTCACACGGTTCGAAGTCAGGGATAGAGCCGCGACCGGCTCCACCCCTCGCCCTCGCGGGTGAAGCGCACCCGGTCGTGCAGGCGGTAATCGCCGTTCTGCCAGAACTCCAACCGCACCGGATCGAGGCGGAAGCCGCTCCAATGCTCGGGCCGCGGCACCGGGCCGTCCTCGTACTTGGCCGAGAGCTCCGCCACCGCGGCCATCAGGGTCGGGCGGTCGGCGAGCGGGCGCGATTGTTGGCTGGCGATGGCACCGATGCGGCTGTCGCGGTGGCGGCTCGAAAAGTAGGCGTCGGCCTCCTCCGGCGTCACCGGCGAGACCGGGCCGCGGGCGCGGATCTGGCGGCGCAGCGACTTCCAGTGCAGCACGATCGCCGCCTGCGGGTTGGCCGCGAGCTGCTCGCCCTTGGCCGATTCCCGGTTGGTGTAGAACACGAATCCACGCCGGTCGAAGCCCTTCAGCAGCACCACCCGCACGTCGGGCAGGCCGTCGGCGTCGGCGGTGGCGAGCGCCATGGCGTTGGCGTCCTCGGGCTCGGCGGCTTCGGCCTCCGCCATCCACACGTCGAACAGCGCGAAGGGGTCTGACGACAACGTGAAATCGCTCGGGTCCACGCCGGCGCTGGCGGGCTCACCGTCTCTTAACCGTTCGATGGCCATTTTCACCCCTGTGGCATCCGGGTCGGGGGGCACCGGCACGGGCAACACACCCCGACGCGCATTCCGACGAAGTGGATACCGGTTCGTCGCCCGGAATGCGCGTCAAAATACGAACTGGGAGCCGTGCCCGGCCGGCAGGTCGGGCCTGGCTCCGGACGGACCCTTCAGTCTGCCTTGAGTTCAGGTGTAATGCGTCTGCGTCTGTGTAAAGCCCTCGACCGGGCGGTCCCGGTGGCCTTCGCGTGGATGGCGGCGGGTTTCGCCGTCGCGTCCTGCACCGGCTGCAGCGGCCCCGTGCTGTCCTTCCAGGCGAAGGAACCCGCGGCGGCGCCCGAGCCGCTGGTGACCGGCAGCATCGCCAAGCGCCCGACCCGGTTCGGCGCCGACCTCGGCGACGAGGATTGGCGGCGCGCCCACGGCGCCCTGTCGATGGCGCTCGACCCGCAGGGCAACGGTCGCCCGGTGAAGTGGGACAACCCCGAGACCGCCATGCGTGGCTCGGTCAACCCGACCGGCCTGCCCTACGTCGCGGGCGACGAGATCTGCCGCGACTTTTTGGCGACCGTGGTCGCGGGCGGGGAGGGCAAGGGTGAGAGCAAGGGCCGCTTCCTGCGCGGCACCGGCTGCAAGCTCAGCGGCGGCGAGTGGGAGCTGAAGCGGCTGCGCTCGGCGCGATCATGAGGCTGCCCAAAGGCGTGCAGACGGGTGTTGCAGAACCGCAACGCCCTTCCCACGTTGAAGCGAGGCGGCCATAGCCGTATCTCTCGATCGCTGACCCCACAAAAGAAACCCGATGCGCAACCCCTACGACGTGCTGGGCGTGCCGAAAGGCGCGAGCGAGGCCGAGATCAAGAAGGCCTTCCGCAAGCTCGCCAAGGCCTACCACCCCGACAGCAACAAGGACCCGAAGGCCAAGGAGCGCTTCTCGGAGGCGAACACCGCCTACGAGATCCTCGGCGACAAGGACAAGCGCGGCCAGTTCGACCGCGGCGAGATCGACGCCGAGGGCAAGCCGCGTGCGACCGGATTCGAGGGCTTTTCCGGGTTCGGCGGCGGCGGCGGCTTCGACGGCTTCACGCAGCGTCGCGGCGGCGGCGGCGGGGCCGGCCCCGGCGGGGTCGGCGAGGATTTCCTCAGCAGCATCTTCGAGCAGGCGTTCCGCGCCGGCGGTGCCGGGTCGGGCGGCATGGGCGGGCGCGGCGGGCCGGCCCGCGGCGAGGACGTGGCGGCCGAACTCGGCGTGACCCTCGAGCAGATCGCGGGCGAGGAGAAGATGCGCATCGGGCTGCCCGGCGGGCGCGACGTCGACGTGATGGTCCCCAAGGGCGTCGTCGACGGCCAGACCATCCGCCTGCGGGGCCTCGGCGGCTCCGCCGGCCCCCGCGGCGAGCCCGGCGACGCGCTGCTGACCATCCGCGTGCTGCCCCATCCGGTCTTCAAGGTCGAGGGCGCCGACCTGCGCGCCATGGTCGATCTGCCGCTGGAGGACGCGGTGCTGGGCGGCCCCCTGCGGGTGCCGACGCTGACCGGCGCCGTCGAGATGAAGGTGCCGGCGATGACGGGTTCCGGCCGCACCTTCCGCTTGCGCGGAAAGGGCCTGCCGAAGAAGGACGGTACCCGCGGCGATCTTTTGGCGACGACCGCCGTGACCCTGCCGGCAGGCGAGGACGCGGCGTTGGTCGACTACGCCCGCCGTCGCCGCGAGGCGAAGGCCGGGACGGCGTAAGCCGGCCGTCCCTCCCACCCAATCCCCTCATCCTGAGATGCCCGCGACGCTCCGCACCTCAGGATGAGGGGGATGGATCGGAGGAGCCGATGCAAGGACCTCCCCCATCAAGCGACCTTCAGGCTTCCCCCTCCGCCGCCCCTCCGCTAAGGAAGCGGCCTTGCGCGGGCGGCCTCCGGCAGGGCTGGCCGCTTGGCCGAAGCGAAGGTGACGCATGTCGGATCAGAAGGCGGGCGGATTGCTCGCGGGCAAGCGCGGGCTGGTGCTGGGCGTAGCCAACAACCGGTCGATCGCCTGGGGCATCGCCCGCAGCGCCGCGCAGCACGGGGCCGAGCTCGCCTTCACCTACCAGGGCGACGCGCTCAAGAAGCGGGTCGAGCCCCTGGCCAAGGAGTTGAACGCCAAGGTCGTCGGCCATTGCGACGTGACCGACCCGGCGTCCATCGACGCCGTGTTCGCGGCGACCGCGGACGCCTTCCCCGGCGGGATCGACTTCGTGGTCCACTGCATCGCCTTCTCCGACAAGGACGAGCTGACCGGCCGCTACATCGAGACCTCGGAGGGCAACTTCACCAAGTCGCTCCTGATCTCCTGCTACTCGTTCACGGCCATCGCCCAGCGCGCGGAAAAGATCATGCGCGACGGCGGCTCGCTGCTGACGCTGACCTATTACGGCGCCGAGAAGTGGATGCCGCACTACAACGTCATGGGCGTCGCCAAGGCCGCGCTGGAGGCGAGCGTGCGCTATCTCGCCGCCGACATGGGCCCCAAGCAGATCCGCGTGAACGCGATCTCGGCGGGCCCGATCAAGACGCTCGCCGCGTCGGGCATCGGCGACTTCCGTTACATCCTCAAGTGGAACGAGTACAACGCGCCCCTGCGGCGCACCGTGACCATCGAGGAGGTCGGCGAGACCGCCGCCTACCTGTTCTCCGACATGTCCAAGGGCGTCACCGGCGAGGTGCTGCACGTGGACGCGGGCTACCACGTCGTCGGCATGAAGCACCCCGACGCGCCGGACATCGCCCGCGAGCGGGAATAGGGCTCAGCCCTCCTTCGCCTCGCGCCGCAAGCGGGCGGCGTCGCGCACCAGCGCTTCGTTGATTCGGGTCTGCCAGCCGGGCCCGGTCGCCTTGAACGCCGCCAGCGCCTCGGGATCGATGCGGAGCGTCACCTGCACGCGCTTGTTCGGCGAGGCCGGGCGACCGCGCCGCGTCAGCGCCTCGTAGAGCGCGGGCGGCAGCACTTCGCGGGCCGGCCGCAGCCCAGCCAACTCCGCGTCGGTCAGTTCGGGGGCATCCGGGTCGGCGGCGATGCTGGCCTGAAGTACGGCCTCTTCCGCCGCGTCGAGAAGCGGCACGTTCTTAACTTTGCTCCGCGGCATAGGCCTTCCTCTCGCGGTTGCTGGCGATCCGCAGACTGATGGCGGAGACGGCCTCGGTGCCGAGCGGCGAGAACACCAGCGTCACCAACCTGCCGTCGAGGAGGCCGACCGCCTTGAAGCGCCCTCCACCGTGACGGCTGGGATGGCTCGGTGCGATCACCGCGGTCTCCCAGATGAAGCGGTCGCGGGCATCCGCAAAGTCGAGGCCGTGCCCGGCCGGCGGCGGCTGCCGATTCTTCTCCCGCTTCGGCTCGTCCCAGACCATCCACACCGATTAAAGGTAGCTACGAAAAATCGGAGCGGCAAGGCGGCCACGATATCCGGCGACCCTCCGCCCTTTCATTCCTCGTCCGAAAAATCGCCGCCGAGGCGCAGCCCCTCGATCCAGGTCGCACCGTCGCGCTTCGTCACCACGCGCGGGCGCACGCTGCCCTCCTTCGCCACCGCCGCGGCAAGGCGCTCGGAATGGGTTACCAGCCAGACCTGCGTGCGCCGCGCCGCCCGCACGATCATCCGGGCGAGGGGCTCCATCAGGTCCGGATGCAGGCTGGCCTCGGGCTCGTTCAGGGCCACGAAGGGCGGCAGGCGGTAGGCGAGCAGCGCGCCTGCGAGCGCGAGGTAGCGCAGGGTCCCGTCCGACAGCTCGGACGCCTCGAATACCCGCTTCGGGTAGTCGGGCAGGACGAGGCCGAAGCGCGCCTCGCGCCCCGGCTCGGGCACGACGAGGCGGGCGCCGGGAAAGGCCTCGTCGATCGCCGTGTCGAGGTCGGCGGTGTCGCCGCGGATATGGGCGAGCGTCGCGAACACCGCGGCGAGGTCGTGGCCGTCGGAGGCCAGCGTCGGCGCCGTCACGGCGAGGCAGGGTTTGCGCAGCGGCGAGCCCGCATCGGTGCGGACATCGTGATAGAAGCGCCACGCGCCCATCGCCTGCCGGACGATCTGCAATTCGGGGAAGCGCATTCCGTCCTGAAGCGCGGCGAGCGCCGTCTCGGTGGCGAGGAGCCCCGTGCCGAGCGGACGCTTGCGGCCTTCCTCGTCGCGCACGAAGCCCGATGGGCCGTCGCGGTCGAGCACGACCGAGGGGCGGGCGCCGGCCTGGACGGTGAGCCGCTCCGCCTTCACCTGCGGCTCCAGGCGGAACGCCGCCCCGTAGGTCGCATCGCCGGTCTGCTGCACGAGGCCGACCTCGACGGCGTAGCCGTAGCTGCATCCGGTCTCGTCGTCGGACAGCGCCGCGCGCAGGCTCACCCGGGCCGGCTCGCCCCGGCGGCGGGGGCCGGCCCACAGCACCGATTCCATCCCGCCCTCGGCGGCCAGCTCGCGGGTCAGCGTGCCGGCGGAGGCCGCCTGGAGCAGCGCAAGCGCCCGGTAGAGGTTGGTCTTGCCCGTGCCGTTGCCGCCGACGAAGACCGAGAGCGGGCCGACGGGAAAGCGCAGGCTCCGCAGCGAGCGGTAGCCGGCCGCCTCGATGTCCCGAACCGTCGGCATCCGCGCCTCCCCCCGCCTGAGAGGCCTGAGCCTAGACGGTTCGGGGACGGGCCGTCAGCGTCTCCGACTAGGCTCGCGACCCTCTGATGCCGGGCGAGGCCCCTACCGGAACGCCAGCACCAGCGCCCCCACCGCGATCGCCCAGAGCGCCAGCGTCGACCACAGCGCCCGGCTCTGCTCCAGATGGGCGATGCGCTCCAGCGCCTTCACGTCCCGCGCGCCCTCCTCGTCGAGGCGGATCATGATGCGGCGGATGCGCTGGGCGATGTCGGGGATGTCGGCGACGACCTCGGAGAGCGTCAGGGCGGCCCGCGCCCCGCCCTCGATCCGGCCGATGGGCCCGAGATGGCGGGTGATCCACGAGCGCACCACCGGCTCGGCGCCGGTCCACATGTCGAGCTGGGGATCGAGCGAGCGGGCGACGCCCTCCACCACCACCATGGTTTTTTGGAGCATCACCAGCTCGGTGCGGGTGCTCATGTCGAACAGCGCGGTGACGTCGAACAGCAGGGTCAGCACCTTGGCCATCGAGATCTCGTCGGCCCGGCGCTGGTGGATCGGCTCGCCGATGGCGCGGATGGCCTGCGCGAAGTCGTCGACCGAATGGTGGCGCGGCACGTAGCCGGCCTCGAAATGCACCTGCGCCACGCGGCGGTAGTCGCGGGTGATGAAGCCGAGGAGAATCTCGGCCAGGAAGCGCCGCTCGGCGTGGCCGAGCCGGCCCATGATGCCGAAATCGACCGCGACCAGGATCCCGTCCCGGTCCACGAACAGGTTTCCGGGATGCATGTCGGCGTGGAAAAAGCCGTCGCGGATGGCTTGGCGCAGGAAGGACTGGATCACCGTGCGCCCGAGGGCCTTCGGATCGTGGCCCGCCGCGACGATGCCGGCGCGGTCGTTGAGGCGCACCCCGTCGATCCACTCACTGGTGAGCACGTCACGAGCCGTCAGCGGCCATTCGGGGCGGGGCGTGCGGAAGTCGGCGTCGCCCGCGGTGTTCTGGGCGAGTTCCGACATCGCCGCCGCTTCGAGGCGCAGGTCCATCTCCATGGTGACGGAGCGGGCGAGGATTTCGACCACTTCCCGCGGGCGCAGGCGCTCGGCGTCGGGCAGCAGCGCCTGGACGATGCGTGCCATGAAGCGCATCGCCTGGATGTCGCGGGCGAACCGCTCGCGCACGCCGGGGCGCATCACCTTGACGGCGAGCGTCCGCTGCGTGCCGTCGGCGTCGAGCACGGTCGCCTTGTGGACCTGGGCGATGGAGGCCGCCGCCACCGGCTCACTGAAGGCGGTGAACAGGGCCGAGACCGGCTTGCCGAATTCCTGCTCCACCACCCGTAGGGCGATGCCCTGCGGGAAGGGCGGCACCCGGTCCTGAAGGCGTTCGAGATCGCGGGCGGCGGCCATGCCGACGATGTCGGGCCGCGTCGCCAGGAACTGGCCGAACTTGACGTAGGAGGGCCCGAGCCGGGTCAGCGCCCGCTCCAGCGGGCTGGCGCCCGGATCGGCGGCGATGCCGCGCCGCTCCAGCGAGCGCCCGAGCCGGAGCGCGAGGCGCAGATGGGGGGGCAGGCCGGCCGGATCGATCAGCGCGAGCCCGCCCTCGCGGGCCAGCACGAAGCCGACATGGGCGCCGCGGGCGAGGTGGAAGACCGCGCCTAGCATGGCTCGAGCCCGCCCTGCGGTAATGCCGAATGCCGGGCGCGAAGAGCGCCCCGCGCAGCGGCCTCGGCGTCAGCCGAGGCGTCTAGCGGAGCGAAGCCTAAGGCCGCGGATGCGGCCGCCGGCGTCTGAGGCCGGAAGAAAATCAAGTGATTTTCCAGCCCGAGTGAATGGCGACGATCCCGCCCGACAGCCGGCGGTGGGTCACGTGCGAGAAGCCGGCCGCCTGGATCATGCCGGCGAAGGCGCCGGGGGAGGGGAACTTGCGGATCGATTCCACGAGGTACCGGTAGGATTCGCGGTCGCCCGCCACCCGCTCGCCGATGCGCGGGATCACGTGGAAGGAATAGGCGTCGTAGATCTTTTCCAGCACCGGCAGGTCGACGCGGGAGAATTCCAGGCACAGGAAGCGCCCGCCGGGCTTGAGCACGCGCTTAGCCTCGGCCAGCGCCGCATCGATGCGCGGCACGTTCCTTATGCCGAAGGCGATGGTGTAGCTGTCGAAGGTGTCGGCCGGCAGCGGCAGGGTCTCGGCGTTGCCGGTGACGAAGTCGATGCGGCCGTCGTACTTGTGGCCCGCGCGCTCGGCGCCGACGCGCAGCATCGCCTCGTTGATGTCGAGCACGGTGACGTGCGTATCCGGCCCGCCGGCTTCCAGCGTGCGGAAGGCGATGTCGCCGGTGCCGCCCGCCACGTCGAGATGGCGGTAGGGCCGCGTGCGCGAGGGGCGCAGCATGCCGATGAGGTGGGACTTCCAGGCCCGGTGCAGGCCGCCCGACATCAGGTCGTTCATCAGGTCGTAGCGGCGGGCGACCGAGCGGAAGACGTCGTCGACCCGGGCCTGCTTCTCGGAGAGCCGGACGCGCTCGTAGCCGAAATCGGCGGTGTCCTCGCCGCTCGCCTCAGAAGCCGCGTCTCGGCCGATCCCGGTGCTGTTGCCGCTCATCCGATTCCGTGCCGTCCGCGCCGCTGCATCCCCTGGCCGAGCCTCATAGCGAAACCGCGCGGGAACCGCCATGCGGCAGGGGGAGCGGCGGAAGGCGCCGGTGCGGATCGCACCGACACAGCCTATGATGCCCCTGCTTCCTACCCCTCTCCCTCATCCTGAGGCGGCGGCGCGCAGCGGCGCCCTCGAAGGAGGGCTCCAGCGCATCGCGCGATGCCTGGAGCCCTCCTTCGAGGCCGCTGCGCGGCACCTCAGGATGAGGGGGGAGGGGTGGGGCAGCCCATCCTGGTGAAGTCCAAAAAGAATGCCCGAACTGCCCGAAGTCGAGACCGTGCGCCGGGGCCTCGCGCCCGCGATGGTGGGCGCGCGGATCACCCGCGTCTCCTTGCGCCGGCCGAACCTGCGCTTCCCCTTCCCCGAAAGATTCGTCGAACGGCTGGAGGGGCGGCGCGTCCTCGACCTGTCGCGGCGGGCCAAATACCTGATTGCGGCGCTCGATTCCGGCGAGAGCCTGATCCTGCATCTCGGCATGAGCGGGCGCTTCGACGTGGCGCGGCCCGACGGCTCGAACCTGTCGCCGGGCGACTTCTACCTCGACGGGGCGCTGGGCACCCCGAAGCACGACCACGTGGTGATGGCGTTCGAGACGGGGGCCACCGTCACCTACAACGACGCCCGCCGCTTCGGCTTCATGGACCTCGTGCCGACCCAAGACCTCGAACGCTGCCGCCACTTCGCCCAGATGGGGATCGAGCCCCTGAGCGAGGCCCTCGACGGCGCGGCCATCGCCCGCCTCTTTCACCACAAGATCACGCCGTTGAAGGCCGCCCTCCTCGACCAGCGCCTGATCGCGGGTCTGGGCAACATCTACGTCTGCGAGGCCCTGCACCGGGCGGGCCTGCACCCGGCGCTGCCCGCGGGCACGCTCGCCAAGCCCGACGGCAGCCCGACAGCGAAGGCGAAAAAACTCGCCAAGGACATCAAGGCGGTGCTGACCGAGGCGGTCGCCGCGGGCGGCTCGACCTTACGCGACTACGCCCACCCGGACGGCCAGAGCGGCGGCTTCCAGCACGTGTTTCGGGTCTACGACCGTACGGGCTTTCCCTGCCAGGCGCGGGGCTGCACCGGGCATGTCACGCGGATCGTGCAGGGGGGGCGTTCGACGTTCTTTTGTGAGGTTTGTCAGGTGATGCCGGGTTCGTGATCGCACACGGAACGGTTTTCCCGCGCCCACCGTTCGACCTGGACAAACAAACGGAGAAACCGCCCGCCATGCGTATCGCCCGGCTTCTGCCCGTCTTCGGCCTCCTTGCCCTGGGCCTCGCCGCCTGCAAGGACGAGAAGAAGGACGCTCCCCCGCCCCCGCCGCCGGCCACCACCGCGCCGACCCAGCCGAGCGCGCCGCCGGCCACCGCGCCTACCCCGCCGCCGGCCAACAAGCCGGCCGGGCAGTAATCGCTGAAACGAGGAAGGGTCCGCCGCCCCGGCGGGCCCTTCGTCGCAGGTTGAGGTGAACGATCGGACGATGCTCGCGTTGGTTCGGCTGAATCCACCGAACGGGAGCAACCATGAAACCGCTGTTCCTCGCCGCCCTCGCCCTGCCGTTGGCAACCGCGGCTTTGGCCCAAGCCGGCCCCGCCGAGATCAAGCCGCCTGGTCCGAAGCAGACGCTCGGCCCCGCCGACGGCACCACCGCGGTCGTCCAGCCGGGGGGCGTCGACAACGGCGGTCCGGGCTCGGTCGGGACGGTGGCGCCCGGCGCCACGGGAGCTACGAACATCACCAACAATCCCGGCACCGCGGGCAACTCCGAAAAACCGGAGCAGCCGATCGGCAATGCCGGCTCGCCCGACACCGCGGGCGGCGGCTGAGCCTCCTACTTCCCCGTCACTTTGCCGGTCACTTGCCGTAAGACTTCGGACAGCTCCTGCGCGGAATAGGGTTTGCGCAGGAGTTCGAAGCCGTGCGCATCGTCCTGCGCCAGCACGTGGCTGTAGCCGGAGGTCAGCACCACCGGCAGCTCCGGAAACTTTTGGCGCAGGAGGCGGGCGAGGGCGATGCCGCCCATGCCGGGCATCACCACGTCGGAAAACACCGCGTCGAACGGCTCCGCCGCGGCGGCGAGCGTCGTGAGCGCGGCCTCGGCGTTCTCGGTCCAGACCGGGCGGTGGCCGAGGTCTTCGAGGATCTGAGTGCAGAAGCGCCCGACCTCGAGATTGTCCTCCACGACGAGGACGCGCAGCGCCGTGGCCGCGCCGCCGGACAACACCTCGCGGCGGGCCGCGGGCGCGTCGGCGGGGGCGGGGACCTCGGGCAGGTAGAGGGTGAAGGTGGCGCCCGCGCCCGGCTGGCTCTTCACGTCCACGTCGCCGCCCGATTGCTTGGCGAAGCCGATCACCTGCGACAGGCCGAGCCCGGTGCCCTTGCCGACCTCCTTGGTGGTGTAGAACGGCTCGAAGATCCGCATCAGGTCGGCCTGCGGGATGCCGGCGCCGGAATCCGCCACCGAGACGGCGACGAACGCGCCCGCCGCGCCCGCGTGTCCCCGGATCGGCGGCAGGGCGAGCGGCGCGTCGAGGCGCAGATGCAGCGTGCCCTCGCCGTCCATGGCGTCGCGGGCGTTGACCGCCATGTTGACGAGCGCGGTCTCGAACTGGCTGGCGTCGGCGCGGACGAAACAGGCACCGCCGGGCAGGTCGGTGACGACGCGGATGCGGGCGCCGGTGACCGAATCGAGCATCTCCGAGATGCCGCGCAGGCGTTCGCACACGTCGAAGGTCTCGGGCTTGAGCGCTTGGCGCCGGGCGAAGGCCAGCAGCTGCCCGGTCAACTTGGCGGCGCGGTCCACCGTGTCGGAGACCGCATCGAGGTAGCGAGCTTTCCGCGCCTCCGGCAGCTCGGGGCGGCGCAGGAACTCGACCGAGGAGCGGATGATGGTGAGCAGGTTGTTGAAGTCGTGGGCGACGCCGCCGGTGAGCTGGCCCACCGCCTCCAGCTTCTGCGACTGGCGCAGGGCCTCCTCGGCGTGGCGCTGCTCGGTGATGTCGCGGCCGAAGCCGTAGAGCAGGCCGTCCTCCGGCACGATCGTCCACAGCACGCGCCGCGGCTCGCCCTCAGTGGCGAGGCAGGTCAGCTCCAGTTCGAGCTCCCGGCGGGTGTCCGTGCCGTCGGCGAGCCCGTCGAGGGCCGCCGTGAGGGTGGCGCGCTCCTCGGGGACGACGAAGGCGTCGAGCCTCCGGCCGAGCGACTCAGGCATGGGCCAGCCGAGCGCGCGGGTCCACGAGGGGTTCACCGCCGCGATCCGCCCGTCCGGGCCGGTCACGGCCTTCAGCACCGGCGAGAGCGCCCAGACGCGATCACGGTCGCGCCGCTGCGCCGTCACCTCGGCTTCGAGATCGGCGGTGCGGGTGTGGAGCCGATGCTCGACCCGGCGGCGCGCGGTGATGTCCTGGAACAGCACCGCCACCTGCCGCCGCTGCGGCGGCTCGATGCGGAACGCGGCGAGTTCGAGATAGCGCCCGGTCTCGACCAGCTCGCGCTGGAACCGGATCGGCGTGCCGCTGCGCAGAACCTCGCCGTAGAGGGCGAGCCAGCCCGCCGCCTCGTCGCCCGAGACGATCTCGCGCAGGCGCTTGCCGACGACGTTCTCGATGCCGGCATGCTGGGCGTAGGCGCGGTTGGCCTCGACGTGGACGTAGTCGTCCAGGGCCCCGCGCGGGCCGTCGAGGAACTGGATGACGCAGTAGCCCTCGTCCATCTGCTCGAACAGGGTGCGGTAATGCCGCTCGCGCTCGAACAGTTCGGTCTCGTGGCCGCGCTCCGCGCTCACGTCGCGCACCACGCCCGCCCATCCGCCCGGTGCGGGAACGAGGGTGCGGTGCAGCCACACCACCGCGCCGGTATCGGCCCGCCGGATGCGGTAGACGGCCTCGTTCGGCGGCGCCTCGCCCGAAAGGGCGGCCCCGTCCGCGGAGAAGGCCAGCGCCTCGACCGCAGCCAGCGGGAGGGCGGCCTGGGGCTCGAGGCCGTGCAGGCGGCAGAAGGCCGGGTTCGGGCGTAGGGTCGTGCCGGACGCCTCAACGGTGAACAGGCCGAGACCGGCTGCATCCTGGGCGCGGGCGAGGGCGGCGGCCTCCGGGGAGGCCTCGTGCGGCGGGTCGTCGATGGGGCGTGGGCTCTCGGTCTCGGTCACGGCGCCATCCTACTCCGCCGGGACTGGCGTGGAGCTGACCTAAGATAGCGGCAGCCGCGCTTCCGGACAGCAACCGAGGCGCGCAGGGCCGTCGCTACCATCGACGCCCCTGCCGTCCTGCCGGCCTCAAGCGCCGGCGGTCGCGTCCGCGGGCATCGCATCCCCTTGGGCTTCTTGGTCTGCAAGACGCCTCGGCGGAGCCGAGGCCGCTGCGCGGAGCGCTCTTGGCGCCCGGCCATACGGCATCGGCTCGACCCTCAGTTTTCGTCCAGCTCCGGGTAACTGCGAAAGACGCCGTCCTCGCTGAACGGGCGGCGGCGCTCGCTCGCGAGGTAGGCGGCGATGCGGGGCAGGCGGCCCACGCGCTCGACATGGGCAACGATCCGCGGCGTCGCGTCGAGCGCCCGGGCGGTCGCGTTGGGGAAGGCGTAGCGCAGACCCTCCACGAGTTGGAACAGCGAGGTGTCGGCGTAGGAGACCGCGTCCCCCACGAGATGGTCCGGCCCCGCCGGGTTGCGGGCGAGCACGCGCTCGAACCACGCGAAAAATTTCGGGATGCGATTGTCGCCAAAATCCCGTGCCCGGCGCAGGGCCTCGGGCTTCTGGTCCTCGTAGTACAGCCCGACGCCGACCGGATGGTGGGTGTCGTGGGCCTCCGCCACCATGTCGGCGACGGTGAGCTGGATCTGGTGGGTCCAGACCCGGTCGGCTTCGCTCGCGCCGACGAGGCCGATGCGGGGGCCGAGATAGAGCAGAATCGCCGCGGTCTGGCCGACGACGACATCGCCGTCGCGCAGGAAAGGCGGGGCGAAAGGTGGGCGGAGCGGCTCGTCCTCCAGCCGGTCCATCATCGCCTCGATGCCGCCGCCCGCCTCGTGCGGCAGGCGGGCGACGTCGATGTACTCGGCACCGGCCTGTTCCAGGGCGAGGCGGACGAACTCGCCCCGCCCCTGGATCATCGGCCAGTAGTGTAGCTCGTAGGCCATGGATTGCTTACCAGCCGCGGGAATCCTCGCGGCTCGGGGGGCGGCCCTGCGGGGTGAGCGCGTCGATGACGCCGGGGAGCGCCTGGGCGAGCTGCCCGAGCAGGTCGTCGCGCGACAGGCCGGTCTCGCGGCTCAAGTTCTCGACGGTGTCGGGGCCGAGCGCCTCGGCGAGGCGGTTCGGCTGGACCGACTGGTTCGGGCCGTGGCCGATCCACGAGCCGATCACGTCGCCGAGGCCACTGCGCTCGAAGCTCTGGATCAGGCCACCGAGCCCGCCCGCGGCTTCTTGCCCGGCCGCATCCACCTGGTCCCTGTCGAGCCGGGCATAAGGGCCGGCGCCGGGGGCACGCTCGCCGCCATCGCCCGGCCCGTCGAGCATGCCGGCGAGGTCGCCGAACTCGCCGCCTTCGTCACGCTGCACCGGAGGACCGCTGCGGCGGCCCTGGCCGAACCCGCCGAGATCGCCGTCGTCGGCACCGGGGTCCGGCATGGGGGGACGGCCCTCGTTGCCGCCGCCCTCATGCCCGCCGCCGAGCCGGCCCAGGATGTCGCCGAGCCCGCCGCTCGCGCCCTTGGCGAGCAACAGCATGAGCACCGCCTTGACGATCGGCGAGGACAGCGCGCCGCCGCGCCCCCCGCCCAGAACCTGTCCGACGACCCCGCCGATGACCTGATCGAGCAATCCCATGCGGCTCTCCCTTGTCCGATCTCGGTCAAACGGCTGTGACCGGGCCGCGGTTGCGGCTCAGTTCTCCAGGCTGGAGCGGTAGCGCGCGGAAAGGTGGTCGAGGGGGTTCGTACGGGTCTTGCCGCCGTCGGGCACCACGGAGGTCGAGGAGCGGATCGCGCTCGGCGCCCTCACGTCGCCGGTCGGCCGGTCGGGGGCGGGGTCCTGGCGGGGCAGAGTGCTCGTGCCCGAGGGCAAGGTGCCGGCGGTGGGCTGGTCGTTGGGGTTGGCCACGCTCTGCGCCAGCGCGGCACCGGGGAGGATCGTCGCGGCGAGGAGGGCCGCCGCGAGGGGACGTCGAAGGGTGGGGCGCATCGGAGGGCTCCGTCGTGCGGCAAGCGGATCTGACAAGCCAATCCGAGCCTGCGGCCGAGGTTCCGATCTCGCCCTGCCCGAGTTTCGGGCAAGCTTCTTCGTCAGCCCCGTTTACGCCCGCCGCCGCCCTTGTAGCGGGGCTTCTGGCCGCCCAGCCCTTGCGTCGAGCGGGCCTTGGGCCGCTCCTGCCAGGGCACGGCGCCGGCGGGGAGTTCGCGGTCGGTGCCGGGGCCCATGTTGTCCAGCGTCGGCTTCGCGATGCGGCTGCCCTTCTGGCCGTAGCGGCCGGCCTCGCGCTCGATGTCGCCCTGGCGGGCCATGGGGTCGTCGGAGACCATCAGTTCGGTCGTCTGGAGCCGCTTCAGCTCGTCGCGCAGGCGCGCGGCCTCCTCGAAGTCGAGGTCGGCGGCGGCCGCCCGCATCCGCTTCTCGAGGTCGGCCATGACGGCCTTGAGGTTGTGGCCCACCGTGATCGCGTCCTTGGCGAGCCCGGTGTCGATGCGGACGTGGTCGCGCTCGTAGACGCTCTCCAGAATGTCGCTGATGCCGCGCTTGACCGATTGCGGCGTGATGCCGTGCTCCTCGTTGTAGGCGAGCTGCTTGGTGCGGCGGCGCTCGGTCTCGGCCATCGCCCGCTCCATCGAGCCGGTGATGTTGTCGGCGTAGAGGATGCAGCGGGCATCCGCGTTTCGGGCCGCGCGGCCGATGGTCTGGATCAGCGAGGTCTCGGAGCGCAAAAAGCCCTCCTTGTCGGCGTCGAGGATGGCGACCAGCGCGCATTCCGGGATGTCGAGGCCCTCGCGCAGGAGGTTGATGCCGATCAGCACGTCGAAGGCGCCGAGCCGCAGGTCGCGAATGATCTCGATGCGCTCCAGGGTGTCGATGTCCGAGTGCATGTAGCGCACCCGCACCGAGTTCTCGTGCAGGTACTCGGTCAGGTCCTCGGCCATGCGCTTGGTCAGCGTCGTCACCAGGGTGCGATAGCCGGCCTGGGCGACCTCGCGGACTTCCCCCAAAAGATCGTCGACTTGGGAGCGGGCCGGGCGAATCTCGATCACCGGATCGACGAGGCCGGTGGGGCGGATCACCTGCTCGGCGAAGACGCCCTGCGTGCGCTCCATCTCCCACTTGGCGGGCGTCGCCGAGACGTGGATCGACATAGGCCGCATCGCGTCCCATTCCTCGAAGCGGAGCGGGCGGTTGTCGAGGCAGGAGGGCAGGCGGAAGCCGTATTCGGCGAGCGTGGCCTTCCGCCGGAAGTCGCCCCGGTACATGCCGCCGATCTGCGGCACGGTGACGTGGCTCTCGTCGGTGAAGACGAGCGCGTTGTCCGGCAGATACTCGAACAGGGTCGGCGGCGGCTCGCCGGGTTTGCGCCCCGTCAGGTAGCGCGAATAGTTCTCGATGCCGTTGCAGGCACCGGTGGCCTCGATCATCTCGATGTCGAAGGTGCAGCGCTGCTCCAGGCGCTGCGCCTCGATCAGCCGGCCCATCTTGGTCAGTTCCTCGACGCGGAGCTTCAGCTCGGTCTTGATGCCCTTGATCGCCTGCTGCAGCGTCGGGCGCGGCGTAACGTAGTGCGAGTTGGCGTAGACCTTCACGAACTTGAGTTCGTTGATCTTCTTGCCGGTCAGCGGGTCGAACTCGACGATGGATTCGATTTCGTCGCCGAACAGGCCGATGCGCCAGCCGCGATCCTCCAAGTGGGCCGGCCAGAGTTCGATCACGTCGCCGCGCACGCGAAAGGTGCCGCGGGCGAAGTCCGACTGGATGCGCTTGTACTGGAGCGCCACGAGGTCGGCGATGAGCTGGCGCTGCTCGATTGTTTCACCCAGCGAGACCGTAAACGACATCGCCGTGTAGGTCTCGACCGAGCCGATGCCGTAGATGCAGGAGACCGAGGCGACGATGATGACGTCGTCCCGCTCCAGCAGGGCGCGGGTGGCCGAGTGGCGCATCCGGTCGATCTGCTCGTTGATCGAACTTTCTTTTTCAATGAACGTATCGGAGCGGGCGACGTAAGCTTCCGGCTGATAATAGTCGTAGTAGGAAACGAAGTACTCGACGGCATTATCCGGAAAAAAACTCTTGAACTCGCCGTAGAGCTGCGCCGCGAGCGTCTTGTTCGGCGCGAGGATCAGGGCCGGGCGCTGGGTCTCCTCGATGACCTTGGCCATCGTGAAGGTCTTGCCCGAGCCCGTGACGCCGAGCAGCACCTGATCGCGCTCGGTCCCCTTCACGCCCTCGACCAGGGCCGCGATGGCGGTCGGCTGGTCGCCCGCGGGGGTGAACTCGGATTTCAGGGTGAATGTGTAGCCGCCCTCCGACTTCGCCGGCCGCTCGGGCCGGTGCGGCACCCAGGCCTCGCCGTTCTTGAACAGCGGGTTGCCCTCGGTGAGCAGCCGTTCCAGCGCCTCGACGGTGGCCGACACGCCTTCCGTGGCGAGCGAGGGCGCCTCCTCGGGCGTGTTGCCGGGGGCAGGGCCATCGTCGGGCGGGGTCAGGCCGAGCGCCTGGGCCAGGCGCGGATCGACATCGGCCGCGTCGCCCAGGGCGAAGCCCGCCTGCGGCGCCTCGGCGAAGCCGTCCTGCGCGATGCGCTTGTAGGCCGTCGCCTCGCTCTTCGCTTCACCTTTGGCCTCGCCCTTGCGGCCACGCCCCTTCCGCGGCGGCTCCGGCACCGGCTCCGCCGGGCGGATGCGGTCGCGGTTGAGCGCCGGGTTGAGCAGGGCGGCCAGATGCTCGTCGAGCGGCTTCAGTTCGGGCTTGTCGGCCCGCGCGGTCGCGGCGCGCGGTTTCTTCGGTGCGGGCATGGGGGCAATATGGGCCGTATCGACGGCAGGCGGAAGACGCGCGCGGGTTCGGTGTTGCCGCGCCCTGTGGGCTCGAACGTCCCGCTCGACGGAGTTGCGAGCAGCGCCTCCTGATACGGGCTTCCGAAGGGCGAGCCCTTCGGCGGGTCGCCAGGGCGGAGCCCTGGCCAATCGAAGGCGCTTGACGACTCTGCATTCGCGTGTACTTTGCGATGCAAAGTATGGCCGGCCTCGGAGGGGCGCCCCATGCGGGATCTGGACAGAGCCTTGGCCGACATCGTCGCGATCCGGATGCAGATCGCGCGCGACACCGCCTTCCGCGGTCTCGGGGCGGCGACGCTCGCCGCGACGGGCGCGCTGGCGCTCGCGGTGGCGGCGGGGCAGGCGTTCGTCCTCGACGATCCGACCGGGCGGCCGGTCGCCTTCTTCGGCCTGTGGATCGCGACGGCCATTGCGGCCTGCGCGCTGATCGGCTTCGAGGCGGTGCGTCGCTCGCGGCGGGTCCATTCGGGGCTCGCCGACGCCATGGTGTTCAACGCCATCGAGGGCTTTTTGCCGGCCGGTGGAGCGGGGCTCTGCCTCGGGCTCGTCTTCGCTCGGTTCGTGCCCGAGGCCTTATGGATGCTGCCGGGGCTGTGGCAGGTGCTGGTCGGGCTCGGGCTGTTCGCCTCCGCCCGCATCCTGCCCCGCCCGGTCCAGATCGTCGGCGCGTGGTACCTGCTCGCCGGCCTCGCCGTGCTGGCGCTGGCGAGCGAGGGCCGCCACCTCTCGCCCTGGCTGATGGGCCTGCCTTTCGTGGCCGGCCAGGGGCTGCTCGCCGTCATCGTCCACCGCCAGAGCGAGGGAGGCCTCGATGCCTGACGCGACGGAAGCGCGCTTCTCCTACGAGGGGCTCGACCGGGTCATCCACGAGCGGGCGCGGCTGTCGGTGCTGACCTCGCTGGTCGCCCATCCCCGCGGCCTCGCCTTCCCCGATCTCAAGCGCCTGTGCGGCCTCACCGACGGCAATCTCAGCCGCCACCTCGCGGTGCTGCAGGAGGCCGACCTCGTCGCCCTGGAGAAGGGCTACGACCACAACCGCCCGCAGACCCTGTGCCGGCTGACGCCCTCGGGCCGCGCCCGCTTCCTCGACTATCTCGCGGTGCTGGAACAGGTGGTGCGCGACGCCCAGACCGCGGGCGGCAAGCTCGCCGGCAAGGACGCCGCGGCCGCCGGTGGCAAGAAGGCCACAGGCCTCGCCGAGCCGGCCTGACCGGCACCGAATTCGCATCCAATCCGCGCGATTGTCCGTTCTCGTCTTCGATTTCGTCCGGGAGCTTTACGATGCAAAGCAATTTCGACCGCAGATCGAAGCTCCACGCCGCCATCATCATGGACGGCAACGGCCGCTGGGCCAGCGCCCGCGGCCTGCCGCGCGGGGCGGGGCACCGGGCCGGCGTCAAGACGATCCAGCGGGTGGCGGAGGCCGCCTCCGATCTCGGCATCGGGACGCTGACACTCTACGCCTTCTCCGCCGACAACTGGCGCCGCCCAGCCGACGAGGTCGGCGGGCTGATGCGCCTGCTGCGTGCCTATCTCCGCAGCGAGACCGACCGACTGGCCCGCACCGGCACGCGGCTGACCGTGATCGGCCGCCGCGACCGCCTGCCCGACGGCATCCCCCAGGCGATCGAGCGGGCCGAGGCCGCCACCGCCGCCGGCACCCGGCTGAGCCTGCGCATCGCCGTCGACTACTCCTCCCGCGACGCGATCCTCTCGGCCGCCGCCCGGCTCGGCCCGGACGGTTTGTCCCGCGAGGCGATGAGCGGCGCCCTGGGCGAGGCCGGCGACGTCGATCTGCTGATCCGCACCGGCGGCGAGAAGCGCTTGTCCGACTTCCTCCTGTGGGAGGCGGCCTATGCCGAACTGCACTTCACCGACCGGATGTGGCCGGATTTCGGGGAGGCGGATCTGGCGGCGGCGGTGAGCGATTTCACCGCGCGGGATCGGCGGTTCGGGGGCCTGAACGCGCCGCGGGTGCCGGAGGCGGCGTAAAGTCCGGGTTCCCAAAGGGATCATCCCTTTGGCGGGGTTTGGGGCGGAGCCCCATGATGGCTTCGCCGACCAGGGCTTTGCCCTGGACCCACGAAAGGACTCGGTCCTTTCGAAACCGGGACTCAGCCGTAGGCCGCCATCGCCCGCACGCCGCCGGGCTCGGCCACCTGCACCCCGGCATCCACATACTCGTTGAGCTTGTTACGCAGCGTGCGGATCGAGATGCCGAGGATGCGGGCGGCGTGCGTGCGGTTGCCCAGGCAGTGGTCGAGGGTGTCGAGGATCAGGTCGCGCTCGACGTCGGCCACGGTGCGGCCGACGAGGCCGCGGGTGGCGGCTTCCGCCAGGCTCGCCGCGCGCTCGACCGGACCAGACGGGGCGGGCGGGCTCAGCGACTCGCCCTCCGGGCTCAGGATCGCGTCGGGGCCGATCTCGGCGCCTTGGGCGAGCAGCACGGCGCGGTGGATCGTGTTCTCGAGTTCGCGCACGTTGCCGCGCCACGGGTTGCGGGCGACGAGGCCTTGCGCCTCGCGGGCGAGCGCGCGCACCGGCACGCCGTTGATCTCGGCGTATTTGCGGGCGAAGTGGGCCGCGAGTTCCAGGATGTCGGCGGGGCGCTCGCGCAGCGGCGGCAGGCGCAGGTGGACGACGTTGAGGCGGTAGAACAGGTCCTCGCGAAAGGTGCCCTTCTTGACCTCCTCGGCGAGGTTGCGGTTCGAGGTCGCGAGCACGCGGATATCGACCTTGACCGGCGCGGCGCCGCCGACCCGGTCGATCACCCGCTCCTGCAGGGCGCGCAGGAGCTTGGATTGCAGCCGCACGTCCATCTCGGAAATCTCGTCGAGGAGCAGCGTGCCGCCGTTGGCCTCCTCGAACCGGCCGATGCGCCGGGCCACCGCGCCGGTGAAGGCGCCCTTCTCGTGGCCGAACAGCTCGGATTCGAGCAGGGCCTCGGGGATCGCCGCGCAATTGACGCAGACGAAGGGCCGGCTGCCGCGGTTCGACTTGGCGTGCACGTGGCGGGCCAGCACCTCCTTGCCGGTGCCGCTCTCGCCGGTGATAAGCACCGAGGCCTCCGAGCGGGCGACCTGCTCGGCGAGCTTCACCACCCGCTCCATCGACGGATCGCGCCAGACGAAGCTGCGCGCGTCCGCCGCCACCGCCTCCAGCACCGCGGCGATCAGCTCCGGGTCCGGGGGGAGGGGGATGTATTCCTTGGCGCCGGCCTGGATCGCGGCGACCGCGGCGCGGGCGTCCGAGGCGATGCCGCAGGCGACCACGGGGGTGCGGATGCGCTCCTCGGCCAGCGCCCGCACGAGCCGGGCGATGTCGAGCCCGACATCGGCCATGACGAGGTCGCCGCCCTTGGCGCGCAGCACCGCGAGCCCCTGCTCGATGCCCTCGGCATGGGTCACCGAGGCGCCGCGGTGCATGGCGATCTTCGAGGCGGTGACCAGCTCGCTCGAGAGCCGTCCGACGATGAGGAGCCGCATGGTGGGTTCTCCAGAACTTTTTTTCGTGACGTCCGTTCGGATCGCCCCTTCCCACCCGCTCCCCTCATCCTGAGGTGCTGCGCAGCAGCCTCGAAGGAGGGCTCCAGAGGCCGCGCGATCCCTGGAGCCCTCCTTCGAGGCCTCCGCTTCGCTCCGGCACCTCAGGATGAGGGGGTTGGATAGGAAAAGCGTCGATCGAAGCGGCTAGTGATCGTTCTTGATGATCTCGGTCATGGTGACGCCGAGGCGTTCCTCGACGAGGACGACCTCGCCGCGGGCGACGAGGCGGTTGTTGACGAAGATGTCGATGGCCTCGCCGACCTTGCGGTCGAGCTCCAGCACGGCGCCGGGGCCGAGCCGCAGCAGGTCGCCGATCGGCATGCGCGAGGAGCCGAGCACCGCCGAGACCACCACCGGCACGTCGAAGACCTGCTCCAGGTCGGCAGCACTTTTCGGCGCTGTCGGCACATCGCGCACCGAACCGGGGCCGCCCTCGTCGTAGGCGAGGTCGGTGTCGCTGAGCTGGGGCAGGCTGAAATCGTCGCGGGACATCGGAGCCTCAGATCTCGGAAGGAAGGCAAGGCGTCAGGGCCTCGGTGACGGCGGCCTCGATGCGGGCGCGCTCGCGGACCACGCCGCCGTCGGCCCATTCGAGGCGGGCGTCGCCCGGCGGCATGTCGGGCTCGCCGAGCACGACGAGGCGGCCCTCGAAGCCGTGCTCGCGGGCGAGCCGGCGCATCAGCGTCTCGGCCTCTTCGACCAAGCTTTCGTTCAGGCGCAACACGAGATGGGGCACGCCGCGCAGATGGCGCAAAGCGGCGCGGGCCGCCTCCTCGACGCCCGCGAGCGGGCGCGCGTCCAGGGCCTCGCCCGCGATGCGCTTGGCGAGCGCCGAGGCGAAGGCCAGGGCCTGCGCCTCGCGCTCGGCGTCGCGGGCATCCGACTGGTGGATCAGCCCGGCGGCGGCGAGGCCAACGCGGGTCAGCGCGTCGGCCAGCCGCGCCTGCCCCTGGGCGGCGGCCTCGGCGCGGCCCTCCTGCAGGCCGCGGGCATGGGCCGTGGCCGCGGCGGCCTCACGGTCGGCGGCGGCGCGCGCCTCCGCTTCGGCTTCCGCCGGGGAGGGGCCGCGGGCGCGGCCGAAATCGGTGTCGAACAGGAAGGGGCGGGAGGCGCGCATCAGTAGACCAGCTCCTCCTCGCCACCGTTCTTGGCGATCATGATCTCACCCTTCTCGGCCAGTTCCTTGGCGAGTTCGGTCATCTTGGCCTGGGCCTCGTCCACCTCCTTGAGGCGGATCGGGCCCATCGAGCCCATCTCGTCGGTGAGGTTCTTGGCGGCCCGGCTCGACATCTGGCTCATGAAGAAGCGGCGCACCCGCTCGTCGGCACCCTTCAGCGCGCGGCAGAGCGTGTCGTTGTCGACCTTGCGCATCAGGGTCTGGACCGAGCCCGGATCGAGCTTGAGCAGGTCCTCGAAGGTGAACATCAGCTGGCGAATCTTCTTGGCCGAGCCGCGGTTGGCCTGATCGATCGCGGCGAGGAAGCGCGTCTCGGTCTGGCGGTCGAAGGCGTTGAACACCTCGGCCATCAGCTCGTGGGCGTCGCGGCGCGTGGTCTGGGCGATGGTGGAGACGAACTCGACCCGCAGGGTCTCCTCGATGTGGCGCAGGGCCTCCTTCTGCACCGTCTCCATCCGCAGCATCCGGTTGAGCACGTCGATGGCGAACTCTTCCGGCAGGATGGTGAGCACCTTGGCGGCGTAGTCGGCGCGCACCTTCGACAGCACGACGGCGACCGTCTGCGGGTACTCGTTGCGCAGGAAGTTCGCGAGAATCTCGGGGTCGATCTGGACGAGGCTGCCCCAGACGCGCTTGCCCGACGCCCCCTTGATCTCCGCCATGATCGCCGAGACCTGCTCGGGCGGAAAGATCTTGAGCAGCAGCGACTCGGTGCGCTCGAAGTTCGAGGTCATGCCGCCGCCCGACGACAGGCGCGAGACGAAGTCGACGATCAGCTTCTCGACGGTGCCGGCCTCGAGCGAGCCGAGCTGCACCATCGCGTGGGAGACGATCTTGACCTCCTCCTCCTCCAGCCGCTGCCAGATCGGCGCGCCCTCCTCCTCGCCGAGCAGCAGCAGCAGCGCGGCAGCGCGCTGCGGCCCCGTCATCTGCGCGAAGGCGGCGGACGAGTCGATGCTCTCCATAGCGGCGTTGAAGTTTACGCCCGCGGACACGATTCACTCCCTCTCGGATGGCGGATGGTCATTTTCATCCGTTCAGGAATCGTGGATCCAGTTGCGCAGCACCTCGACCGTCTCGGTCGGGCTCGCCCGCACCATGTCGACCACGCGCTCGACCGTCTCGGCCTGGATCTGACCGTTGATCTTGGCCGATTCCAGGAACTTGTTGGTGCTGCTGACGCGCACCGGCTCGGAGCCGCCCTCGCCCGCGGCGGCCTCGCCCCCGCCGGCCAGCGCCAGCGCCCCGGCGGGCCCCATGATCGCGGCCATCGGCGCCTCGGATTCGAGCACGCGCTTGAGCAGCGGGCGCACCACCGCCATCAGGACGATCAGGGTGAGGAGGCTCAGCACGGCGAGTTCGACCATGCGCATCACCTCCTCCTTGCTCGGGCTCATGAGCGATTGGAGCAGGCCGGGCTCGGCGAACTCGCCGGCTGCGGGGGTCTCGGCGAAGCGCAGATTGACCACCTCGACCTGATCGCCGCGCGCCTTGTCGAAGCCGACGGCGGTGCGCACGAGCGCGGCGATGCGCTCGATCTCGGCCGGGGGGCGGGGCTGGTAGGTCGTCTTGCCGTCGGCGCCGGGCACGTAGACGCCGTCCACCACGACGGCGACCGAGAGCCGCTTGAGGCGCCCGCCCTCCAGGGTCTCGACGCGGGTGACGCGGGAGATCTCGTAGTTGGTGGTCTCCTCGTTCTTCTGGCTCTGGTCCTTCTGCGCCGCCTGGCCCTGCCCCTGGCCGGCGCCGGGCAATTCGTTGCCGACGGTGACCTGCCCCTCGCCGCCCCCGGTCTGCGCGTTCTCGGAGCGGGTCTGGGTCGAGCGTACGACGCGGCTCTCGGGATCGAAGCTCTCGGAGCGGCTCTCGACCCGGTTGAGGTCCATCTCGGCGGCGACCTGCACCCGGGCGCGGCCCTGGCCGACGATGCCGGCGACGATCTCCTCGATCTGCGAACGCAGGCGCCGCTCGATGCCGCCCTGGCGCTCCTCCATCAGGCCCGCGCCCTCGGCCTCGGCGCCGCGCGCGCCGTCGGCCAGCAGCCGCCCGCGCTCGTCGACGATCGAGACCCGCTCGGGCTTGAGGCCCTCGACCGCCGAGGCCGCGAGATGGCGGATCGCGCGCACCTGGCTCGGATCGAGGTCGCCCATCAGCTTGACCACGATGGCGGCGGACGGCGCCTCGCGGTCGCGCTCGAACAGGCGCCGCTCCGGCATGACGAGATGGACGCGGGCCGCCTGGACCCGGCCGATGGCGCGGATCGAGCGGGCGAGTTCGCCCTCCATCGCCCGCAGGTGGTTCACGTTCTGGACGAAGCTGGTGGACGAGAACGCGTCGCCCTTGTCGAAGATCTCGTAGCCGACGCCGCCCTGGCTCGGCAGGCCCTTGCCGGCCAGATCCATGCGCAGCTTGGCGAGGTCGGCCCGCGGCGCCATCACGGTCTGACCCGAGTCGCCCTTGGTCTCGTAGGCGATGCCCCGCGCATCGAGCTCGCGCACGACGGCGGAGGAATCCTGCATCGACAGGTCGGAGAACAGCACGCCCATGTCGGGGCGCGAGACCCGCAGGATCACGAAGGCGAAGAAGCCGACGAGCGTCAGCGTCACGGCCGCCATCGCGGCGATGCGCGCGGGGCCCAGCTTCGTCACCAGTTCGAGGATCGGCTTCACGGTCGGTCACAGCCCGCGGCAGGAGGCGCAGGCCCGTTCCGGCACCCACCCGGCAAGAATTGCCCAGGTGGTGGTTAGCGGGTGGTTAATGCGGGGTGAGGTGGGGCCGCTTGCGCAGGTCGGCTCGAACGGCGATCCATGACGGCCACGCTTCGCCCCGATGAGGTCGCACCGGGGATCGCTGCACGTCCGCTTGCCGTGACGGCTTGAGACAGATGCCAAGCCAATCCGCCACCATCTTCACTCGATCAATGACTTGAAGGAATTTCTTCAGATGGATGACGAGGAGATCGAGCGGGAAACGCAGATCCACAACGAGCCGGTCGAGCTGCTCGCCGCCTGCCTGAACATCATCGCGGCAGGCCTGACCGTGACGGGCGTGATCGGTCCATTCACGACGATCGGCATGCGGATCGCTCCGGGCACGACCATCGACGAGCGGGCGCTGGCGCTCATGCTCGTTTGGATCGCGGGCGGGATCGTTCTACTTCTGGCAGCCTCTCTCGTGCTGAGGAACCTGCGATGATCAGCGTGACGACCTACGCCCTGGTGGTCGTGCCGGCCGTCTGCATCGGCCTCGGCTTGGCGGGCTATGCCTGGGCGCGGTTCAGCGCCGGACGTCTCGACCGGGCGCGCGCCGCCGCTGAGGCCCGGCCGCTCGGCCCGGCGGCCTCGAAGCGCGCGTGAGGCGCCTGCCTCCGGCTCCCTGACGCGAAAAAGCCGCCCTGCGTCTCCGCGAGGCGGCTTCCTGACGGGCCGGGCGAGACAAGCCTCGCACCAGCCTGATCCGACAAACGATCAGTGCCGGTAATGCTGGATGCGCGTGGTGCGCAGGCCCGCGAGTCCGTGCTGATCGATGGAGTACTGCCAGCTTAGGAACTCCTCGGTGGTGAGGGTGTAGCGCTGGCAGGCTTCCTCCAGGCTGAGGAGACCGCCGCGCACCGCGGCGACGACTTCGGCCTTCCGGCGGATGACCCAACGGCGGGTGGAGACGGGGGGAAGATCGGCGATCGTCAGGGGGCTGCCGTCGGGCCCTATCACATATTTCACACGCGGCCGGGGGGTCTCGGTCATGATACGCTCTACACTCGACTGACCTGTCGAGAGCCAAGCTACTTGCGCCCGCTTAAAAGTTCTTGAAGTGGGTGCGTACAATGCGATTCGTCGTTTTGGGGCAGGTGTGGAAAACACTTGCTGCATCGCACTAAGAGGCTGACGCCACGAGGGATTTCACCGCCGACGCCGGAACGCGGGACGCGCCGATCGTCAGCACCGGTTCGGTTCCGCTGAGGTCCACCCCATCGACCTTGCCGCTCACCTTGGTGTCGACGGCGACCTTGGCGCCGGTGGCGTCGATGGCGTCCACCGTGATCGTGTACTGTCCGTCCTTGGCGGTGAGGCCCGACGCGGTGGCGCCGTTCCAGTCGAAGGATTGGGCGCCGGCCTTGAGCGTCGTCGTCTTGGTGGCGACGACGTTGCCGTCCGATCCCTTGATGGTGACGATCGCCCGCGCGGCGGCGCGGGCCGGGTTGAGGCTCCAGCTCGCCTTGCCGCCGTTCAGATCGGTGGTGGCGCCGTCGGCGACCACCGAGCGGCCGATCAGGCTCGAGGTCGAAGCCGCGGCGGAGGCCTTGGAGCTCGCCAGGATGGTGCCGAGCTGGTCGTTGGTCTTGAGCTGCTGCTCGACGCCCGCGAACTGCACCAGCTGCTGGGTGAACTGGTTGGTGTCCATCGGGTCCAGCGGGTTCTGGTTCCTGAGCTGCGTGGTCAGCAGGGTCAGGAACTGGGTGAAGTTGCCCGCGATCGCCTTGGTGTCGGCGGTGGTCGTGGCGGTCGCGTTGGCGATGCTGGTGGTGCTGGCGATGCCCGCGGCCATTGTGATTGATCCTAGATGCGGAGGTCGAGGCCGCCGACGGCCCGCAGGCGCCGGAGGGCGGAGGGATCGAGGATGGTCTCGGTGTCGCGGCCGGGCGCTGTGCCGGCTCGGGCACCGGGCGCGCCGCGGTCGGGCTCGCGCCCGGAATTCTGGTCGCTCTGGCCGCCGGCCTCACCGCGCAGCGACAGGCCGATGCCCTCAGATGCCTCGAAGCCGGCCTGCGCCAGCGCCTGTTGAAGCGCGCCCGCGTCGCGCTGGAGCAGGGCCAGGGTCTCAGGCCGATCGACGGTGAGATGCGCGCGCGCCCGCCCGGCCTCCCGGTCGAGATCGAGCGAGACCTCGATCGCACCGAGTTCGATCGGATCGAGCCGGATCGCGAAGCGGGCGGCCCCGGCCAGCGTGCGCAGCCCGATCGTCATCGGCACGGCGCCGAGGGGGATCGGGGCGGGCAGGGCAGGGGTGCTTTGCGTGTTGGGCGCGGTTTCCGCCGTGGCCGAGGGGCCGCCCGGCGCGGCGGTGTTCTGTGATGGGGGGGAGGCCGCGGGTGTGGGGCCGGCCTCGCTCGCAGCCGCGGCCAGGGCCGCCTCGAACGCCTTGGCCCCGGTGCCCAGCGCGGCGCCGTCGATCGCATTCTCCTTGGCCGAGGCGGCTTCGGCCGTGTCGCCGGCCGCTTCTACTCCTACTCCGGGCGCCCCTTCGCCGACCGGCACGGCCGCCGCAGCTTGGCCCCCCTGCGCGGCGACCGGCTGCGCCGAGAGCGCGGCGCCGGGCCGGCCCGTAGCCGGCATGACCGAAGCCGCCGCAGGCGCGAGAACCGGCATCGGCACGGGGCCGGCGACGCCCTCGGGCGGGCGCTCGACCGTGGCGGCCTCGTCCTCCTGCGTCGCGCGCTCGGCAGCCGCATTCTTGCCCGTTGCATCGGTAACGGCGTCCGCCTTCGTGCCCTCCGGCGCGGACGACGCCTTGCCCTCCGCATCGCGCTCGGCGCCCGTCACGTCGGCGCCTCGCGCCTTGGCGCCGCCAGTGGGACGCGACGCGGTTTCCTTCGAAAGACGCGTCGTGGTGCCATTGGCCGCGCTCTCCGCAGCCGCGGAGCGCGGCGCCGCCGCCTCGGCGCTCGATGCCCCGGCCGTCGGTGCGCGTTTCGCCGCCGCCTCGGCGAGGGCCGCCCGGTCTGAATCCTCCGCCCGGCGTGCCTCGCGCCCGGCCTCGGCTTGGCGTGAATCGGCCAAGCGCCCACGGTCCTGCCGTGCGGCGGCGATCCGCGCATCCGCCCGTGCGGCGTCGAGGCGGTCCTGCGCGAGGCTGAAGCGCTCGCCGGCCCCGGCCGAGCGGGTCGGCGCGGCGGGCCGCGCAGGCGCCCAGCCCGTCCCCTCATTCCTGTCCGTGCGCGCGACCGTCATGCCTCGACCTCGTTCCGGCTGGCCCCGCGCAAGCCGCGCGCCAGCCGGCGGGACCGGCCAAGCCCCTCCCGGATCGAGCGAATTTTTCGATGATCCCCGAATCGCCGGGCCTCGACCCAGCCGAAAATGCCGCCCATCCGGCAGCTTTTGCCGGTCTTCGCCCCCTTTGCGTCCCTGGAAAACCCGGACCGGGATCGCTATAGACTCCCGCACACGCGCCGGGCTTGAGCCCGCCCGCGCCCTCGCGACGGCCCCCACGGGCCCATCACGGCCCATGAACTCGCTCGATCTCCCGAAGCCTCCGCACGAGACGCGCGTCGTCGTCGCCATGTCGGGCGGCGTCGATTCCTCGGTGGTGGCCGGGCTGCTGAAGCGCGAGGGCTACGACGTCGTCGGCGTCACGCTCCAGCTCTACGACCACGGCGCCGCGACCCACCGCAAGGGCGCCTGCTGCGCCGGCCGCGACATCCACGACGCCCGCAATGTCGCCGAGACGCTGGGCATCCCGCATTACGTCCTCGACTACGAGGATCGCTTCCGCGAATCGGTGATCGACCGCTTCGCCGAGAGCTACCTGTCGGGCGAGACGCCGATCCCGTGCGTGGAGTGCAACCGCTCGGTCAAGTTCCGCGACCTGCTCGGCATGGCCCGCGACCTCGGCGCCGAGGCGCTCGCCACCGGCCACTACGTCGCGAGCCGACCGGCATTGGGGGAAGGGCGCGCCCTCTACCGCGCCCTCGATCCCGCCCGCGACCAGAGCTACTTCCTCTACGCCACCACGCCCGAGCAGCTCGCCTTCCTGCGCTTCCCGCTCGGCGAGCGCCCCAAGGACGAGACCCGCGCGCTCGCCCGCGAGTTGGGGCTGACGGTGGCCGACAAGGCCGACAGCCAGGACATCTGCTTCGTGCCGCGGGGCGGCTATGCCGACGTGATCGCCAAGCTCAGGCCCGAGGCGACGCGCCCCGGCGCCATCGTCGATCTCGAAGGCTGCCAGCTCGGCGAGCACCAGGGCATCGTCCACTACACCGTCGGCCAGCGCCGCGGGCTGAAGCTCTCGGTCGGCGAGCCGCTCTACGTCGTGCGGCTGGAGCCCGAGACCGCCCGCGTCGTCGTCGGCCCCCGCGCCGCGCTCGCCACCCGCCGCATCCGGCTGACCGACCTCAACTGGCTCGGCGAGGGCACGCCGGAAGACCTCGCCGACCTGCCCGTCGCCGTGCGGGTGCGCTCCACCCGCGAGCCCCGCCCCGCCCGTCTGTCGTGGAACGCGTCCGAGGCTTGCGCGGAAGTCGAACTCGCCGCACCCGAGGACGGCGTCTCACCGGGGCAGGCCTGCGTGATCTACGCCGACGACGGTCCCCGCGCCCGCGTGCTCGGCGGCGGCACCATCCGCCGCATCGGCGCGTTACAGGCCGGAACGGCCGAGGCGGCCTAATGGCAGGCCGGAACGGCCGAGGCGGCCTAATGGCAGGCCGGAACGGCCGAGGCGGCCTGATGCGGGCTGTCGCGCAAAGCCCGTCGCAATCCGGTTTTCCGATACCTCTATCCTTCGCCCCATGCCGGCTTGCGCCCGGTTCGCGGCGCGACGGGACGATCTGAGAAAAGGGTCACGCACGAGATGCTGAACCAGCGGGCGCCCGAGGCCGGGCCGACCACCGACCTGATGCGCAAGGCCTATGCCCGCTGGGCGCCGGTCTACGACGTCGTCTACGACAAGCTGACCGAGCCCGCCGCCCGCGCCGCCGTCCAGGCGGCGGTCGCCCACGGGCCGCGGGTGCTGGAGGCCGGCGTCGGCACCGGCCTCTCGCTCGGCTACTACCCGCGCGACAGCTTCGTATGCGGCGTGGATCTCTCCGAGGACATGCTCAAGCGGGCCAACCGCAAGGTCGTCCGCCGCGGGCTGACCCACGTCAAGGGCCTGCAGGTCATGGACGTGTGCCGCCTCGGCTACGCCGATGCCAGCTTCGACGCGGTGGTGGCGCAGTTCCTCATCACCCTGGTGCCGGACCCGGAAGCCGCGCTCACCGAGTTCCTGCGGGTGGTCCGCCCCGGCGGCGGCATCGTGCTCGCCAACCATTTCGGCCAGTCCAACGGCCCGGTCGCCCGCGTCGAGGAGATCGTCGCCCCGCTCTGCACCAAGATCGGCTGGTCCTCCGACTTCAAGGCGACCCGCATCGAGGCCTGGGCCCGGCGCAACGGCGTCGAGGTGATGGGGCTCGCCCCGACCTTCCCCGGCGGCTTCTTCAAGATCCTCCGCATGCGCAAGCCGGGGTGATGGGTGATTCCGGGTTCCCAAAGGGATCATCCCTTTGGCGGGGTACCGGGGCAGGGCCCCGATTTCCCTTCCAACCAGGGCTCTGCCCTGGACCCGCGAAAGGACTCGTCCTTTCGAATCCCATGATCTTGCGATGAGCCAGGAGGGCGGTCCTCGCCGCGCTTGGCTGCGCTGGCTGCCGCTCGCTGTGCTGCTGGCCCTGTCCCTCGGGATCGCCGCCGCCGGCGGCGCGCGCCTGCTCGATCTCGACCGCATCGCCGAGGCGCGCGCCTCGCTCCAGGCCGCCGTCGCCGAGGATCGGGCGCGGGCGATCGGGCTCATGACCCTCGTCTTCGTCTCGGGTGTGGTCGTCTCGATCCCCGCCGTCACCGTGGCGCTCACCGCCCTGTCCGGCCTCCTGTTCGGCACGCTCACCGGCGCCCTGATCTCGGTCGGCTCGGCGACCACGGGGGCGATGATCGTGTTCTCGATCGGACGGCTCGCCGCGGGCGACTTGATCCGCCGCCGGGCCGGGCCCCGCCTCGGGCGCTTCGCCGAAGGCTTCCGCCGCGACGGGTTCGGCTACGTCCTGACCCTGCGGCTGCTGCCGATCTTCCCGTTCTGGATGACCAACCTCACGCCCGCGGCCTTCGGCGTGTCGGTCCGCAGCTTCTTCCTGGCCACCCTGCTCGGCCTCACGCCCGGCGCCTTCATCTTCTCCGGCCTCGGCGCCGGCCTCGACGAGCTGTTCACCGCCCGCGAGGCGACCCGCGCGGCCTGCCTCGACGCGGGCGGCACGGACTGCGCGGTCGGCCTCGACCTGCGCTCCCTGGTGAGCCCGACCCTGATCGCCGCGCTCGCCGGGCTCGCGGCCTTCGCCCTCCTGTCGGTTTATCTACGCAGACGTCTTGAGCGGCGGACGCTCCGGGCATAATACTTGTGCACAAGCGAGTGGTGCACACTCCCTCGCCCCGGGCGCCTCGGCCAGAGGTCAGGCCGGGCGAGGGATGCGCCGCTCAGATCGACAGCCACAACAACGGGTGACGCTTGAGACGGCCCCGCTTTCCGTTTCCGCGCCGGGCTGGCACCCCGGAGCGGACGGACCGGCACGAACCGGCGGCTTTGGCCGCCCTGCCCGTGCCCTTGAATAGGCAATGTGAGACCTCGGCCGGGACTGCGACGACGGGGGGAGCAACCCGCTTCCGTCCGCGGTCCCGCCTGGGCCTGTCCGGCCGGTTGTTCCTCCTCACCGTGGCCTTCGTGGTCCTGGCCGAGATCCTGGTCTTCGTCCCCCTGCTCGCGAGCTACCGGCTCTCGCGCCTGTCCGACCGTGTCGCGGCGGCCCAGGTCGCCGCCCTGGTGCTGCGGGCCGCCCCCGAGGGCAACGTCTCCGACGACCTCGCTCGGCGCCTGCTGGCGGAGCTAGGCGCGCGCGCCGTCGCGGTGCGCGACGGCGAGGCGTGGCGCCTGCTCTCGGTCGAGCCGATGCCCGAGACTGTGGCCGAGACCGTGGACCTGCGCGAGCAGGACTGGACCGGCGCCATCCGCGGCGCCTTCCGCACCCTGCTGTTTCCCGCCGACACGCCGATCCGGGCGGTCGGGAACGGGCGCAGCGGCGTCGGCGCGGTCGAGGTGCTCGTGGACGAGGGGCCCCTGCGCGAGCGGCTCATCGCCTTCGCGCTGCGCCTGCTCGCCGCCTGCGCCGTCATCGCGACGCTGGCCGCCGGCCTCGTCTTCTTCGTGCTGCAACGGACCATCGTGCGGCCGGTGCTGCGGCTCGCCCGCAACATCGCGGCCTTCGCCGACGATCCCGAGCGGCCCGACCGCCCGGCGGCCTGCGCGCCGCGCACCGACGAGATCGGTCAGGCCGAGGCGGCGCTCGCCCGGATGGAGGTCGCGCTCGGCGGCGAGCTGCGCCAGAAGCGGCGGCTGGCCGAACTCGGCCTCTCGGTCAGCAAGATCAACCACGAGCTGCGCAACCTGCTCACCACCGCCCAGCTCCTCGGCGACCGCTTCGAGAGCGTCGCCGACCCGGTGGTGCAGCGCGTGGCGCCGCGCCTCGTCGCGACGCTCGACCGGGCGATCCGCTTCTGCGAGGCGACGCTCGCCTACGGCCGGGCGACCGAGCCCAGCGCCCAGCGCCGCATGGTGCCGCTGGCCCCACTCCTCGACGAGCTGACCGATCTCGGCGGCCTGATGCCGGCCGCGGGCGTGCAGGTGAGCGTGCGCGCGCCCGACGACCTGGAGATCGACGTCGATCCCGAGCAGCTCCTGCGGGCGCTGACCAACCTCGTGCGCAACGCGGTCCAGGCCCATGCGGCCGCGCGCACGCAGGGCGCCCATGTCGAGATCGAGGGGGCTCGCGAGGGCGCCCGCGGCTCCGGCCGTGTCACGATCCTGGTGTCGGACAACGGCCCCGGCGTGCCGCCGCGCGCGCGGGCCAACCTCTTCGCCGCCTTCCAGGGCTCGACCCGCCCCGGCGGCACGGGGCTGGGCCTCGCCATCGCCTCGGAGCTGGTCCGCCTCAACGGCGGCACCTTATGCCTCGACGAGACCCCGAGCGGCGCCCGCTTCCGCATCGTCGTCCCGGACCGGGCGGCGCAGGCGAAGGCGGCGTGAGACGGGCCTTCTCCTCCCCGCAAGGGGGAGGGGACAAGCGCTACTCCGCCGCCGCCAGCGTCACCTCCGGCACCGGCACGCCGATGTCGCGCAGGAGGGCGGCGTCCTCGTCCGCCTCGTTGTTGGCGGTGGTGAGCAGGCGCTCGCCGTAGAAGATCGAGTTGGCGCCGGCCAGGAAGCAGAGGATCTGCGCCTCGCGGGTCAGGCTCTTGCGGCCGGCGCTGAGGCGTACGCGGGCCCTCGGCATGACGATGCGGGCGGTGGCGCACATCCGCACGAGTTCGAGCGGATCGATCGGCGGGCGATCCTCCAGGGGCGTGCCCTCGACGGCGACCAGCGCGTTGATCGGCACGCTCTCCGGGTGCGGCGCGTGGTTGGCGAGCACGAGCAGCATCTCGGCGCGGTCGCGCACCCGCTCGCCCATGCCGACGATGCCGCCGCAGCAGACGCCGATGCCGGCTTCGCGCACGTGCTCCAGCGTCTGGAGCCGGTCCTCGTAGGTACGCGTCGAGATGATGTCGCCGTAGAATTCCGGGCCGGTGTCGAGGTTGTGATTGTAGGAGGTGAGCCCGGCCTCGGCGAGGCGCTGGGCTTGGGTCTGCGTCAGCATGCCGAGCGTCACGCAGGCTTCCATCCCGAGGCCGCGCACGCCGCGCACCATCTCCAGCACCGCGTCGAAATCCGGCCCGTCCTTCGGCTTGCGCCACGCCGCGCCCATGCAGAAGCGGTGCGCCCCGTTGGCTTTCGCCGCCGCGGCTTCCTTGAGCACGGCCTCCACCGGCATCAGCCGCTCGCGGGGCAGGTTCGCGCCCTTGTGGTGGGCCGATTGCGGGCAATAGGCGCAATCCTCGGGGCAGCCGCCGGTCTTGATCGACAGCAGCGCCGCCCGCTGGATGTCGGCCGGGTCGTTGTGCGCCCGATGCACGAGGCCTGCCCGATGCACGAGATCGAGCAGCGGCAGGTCGTGGATCGCCTGGATTTCGGCAAGCGTCCAGTCATGCCGGATGTCTTGCCGGATCGCGGCCGGGGCGGCGGAAGAGGTGAGGGGGACAACGGTGTCGCTCATGGACACCTTTGAGAGCGAAGGCGGGGGAAAAATCAAGCCTTGCCGTGGGGTGAGCGGTTGTACAATGCTTGACCGGCAACCCTTCGGGGTCGCGCGTTGTCGCTGGACGGTGATTTGCCTAGATGTGGACGGCGGATCGGATCACGATCGACATCGACGAGGCGGAAGGCTCCGAGATGATCGTGGTGATCGGGACGCCCTCCGGTGTCGTGCGACTCGCCGGCGCGGTGCGGCTGTCGGGCGGCGTTCTGACGATCGAAAGCGCGCATGTAGAGGGACTTGTACCGGGCGCACTCGGGCGCGGCGGCCTGAATGCGAGCGGTTCGAAAATCCTGGAGGTGACCGGTGCCGACTCGCTTGTCCTTCAAGGAAGCCCTCGCACGACGGGACGAAACCCCGGCCGAGCCCCCCGCCTTATCCGGTTCCCTCGCTAGGCTGCGGCTGTCGATGGCGGGGCCGATCCCGCAGCCCGTCACGGCGATCCAGACCATCAAGTCGCTCGGCACATCCCTGCGCGAAGCGCACGCCGCCATGGACCGGATCGTGGCCGGCCACGCCGTCACTCTCGCTCTCACGATCCCGGACGAGCGCGATGTGCAGGCCGAGTTCGCCGCCCTCGGCATTCATGCGCAGATCATGGACGCGGACATCGATGTCCGCGCAATTCGCCAGGGGCTCGACCTGACGATTCAGGAATTCGCGATCCGCTTCGCGCTCGATCCCGCCACCGTCCAAAGCTGGGAGCAAGGCCATACCCGGCCCGACCCCGCCGCCGCCGTGCTGCTGCGGGTGATCGCGACGAACCCGGCGGCGGTGGACGCCGCACTGATGTCCTAAAAAAATCAGTTCGTCGGCTCGCCCGCGGCGACCTTCGCGGTCCAGTCGTCGAAGGCCACGACCCGCTGGCGCTGCTCGCCGAGACCGTCGATCCGCAGCACCATCTCGTCGTCGCTCTTGAGGTAGCGCGGCGGCTTCATGCCGAGGCCGACGCCCGGCGGGGTGCCGGTGGTGATGACGTCGCCGGGCTCCAGCATCATGAAGTGCGAGACGTAGGCGACGATCTGCGCCACGTCGAAGATCATGGTCGCGGTCGAGCCGGTCTGCATCCGCTGGCCGTTGAGGTCGAGGCTCATGCCGAGGTTCTTCAGGTCGGGAATCTCGTCGAGCGTCACCAGCCACGGGCCGAGCGGGCCGAAGGTCGGGCAGCCCTTGCCCTTCGTCCACGTGCCGCCGCGCTCCATCTGGAATTCGCGCTCCGACAGGTCGTTGCAGATGCACACGCCCGCGACAAAGCGCAGGGCCTCGTTGGCGTGCACGTAGGACGCGCGCGCACCGATCACCACGGCAAGCTCCACCTCCCAGTCGGTCTTGGCCGAGCCCTTGGGCAGGATCACCGTGTCGTTCGGGCCGACGATGCAGGACGGCGCCTTGTTGAACACGATCGGCTCGGCGGGAATCGCCGCGCCGGTCTCGGCGGCGTGGTCGGCGTAGTTGAGGCCGATCGCCACGAAGTTGCGGGTGCCGCCGACACAGGGGCCGAGCCGGGTGCCCGCGGGCAGGAGCGGCAGGCTCGCCGGGTCGATCCGCGCCAGCCGGTCGAGCGATTCGCGCGACAGGCCGGGGCCGGCGAGGTCGCGCAACACCCCTGAGAGGTCGCGCAGACCGCCGTCGCGATCGACCAGACCCGGCCGCTCCTCACCGCTCTCGCCGTGCCGGATCAGCTTCATCGCGCGATCTCCCTCAAGCCCTTTTGAAGCGAGCATGGCCGCCGTGGGGACGGGGCGCAAGCGATGAAGGCCCAACGCCGGCACCGCTCTTCCCGTTTCCCACGTGGCGGCAGTGTCCCCGCGGCCACGGAAAACCGATCGCGGCGGAACCGTGGCAAAAACCCCGCGGTCGGCAATTCTTCGTTCATCCGGCCGTTGCACCCCTCGACGGAACACGTGCGAGCCGCTTCCATCGTCGCACGCCACAACGATCAAGAAACGGTGGGGTCACGACATGACTGGGGTTACGATCCGCGCGCTCGCCGTGGCCGGCGCGGTCGCCGCGATGGGCGCCGCGACGGGGGCGCAGGCCGGCGCCTTCGGGCTGCGCGAGCAGAGCGCGCAGGGGGTGGGTCTCGCCTTCGCGGGCTCGGCCTCGGGCGCGGCGGGCGTCTCCTCGATCTTCTGGAACCCGGCGACCGTGACGATGCGGCCGGGCTTCAACTCCGAGCAGAGCCTGACCTTCGTCGACCTGTCGGGCGAGATCCGGCCGACCGTCGGCACCGCCCCGTTCCTCGCCCCCTTCGGCGATTCCGGCGAGATCGGCCAGGGCGCGGTGCTGCCGTCGGGCGCGACCTCCTACCAGCTCACCGACCGGCTTTATGTCGGCATCCAGACCGGTGCGCCCTACGGCCTCGTCACCAAGCCGCGCCCGGACTGGGCCGGCTCGATCTACGGCCGCTCCTCGCGCATCTTCTCGCTCTCGTTCAACCCGGTCATCGGCTACCGGGTGAACGACTGGCTCTCGGTCGGCGTCGGCGCCAACGTCGAGTATTTCCGCCTGACCCTGCGGCAGGCGATTCCGGTGCCCGGCCTCTCCCCGGCCTTCTACCCGCCGGCCTTCATCAAGGGCGAATCGTGGAGCGCGGGCTGGACCGCGGGCGCGACGATCACCCCGTGGGAGGGCACGGTGTTGGGCGTCGGGTACCGTTCCTCGGTGCACCACGACATCGAGGGCTCGTTCGCCCTGCCGGCCTTCGGGCAGCAGGTCACGGCCAACCTCAACACGCCGGAAAAGCTCAGCGTCGGCCTGACCCAGGCGCTCAACCCGGTCACCCGGATCAATCTCGGCTTCGAGTGGGACAACTGGTCGAGGCTCGGCAACGTCGCCATCGTGTCGCGGCAGTTCGGCGTGCCGGTCACCAGCCTGCCGCTCAACTTCAAGGATTCCTACTTCTACTCGGTCGGCCTGGAATACGACTGGTCACCGAGCCTGACCGTGCGCGGCGGCTTCGGCTACGACGACGGACCGATCGACAATTCCAACCGCTCGGTGCGCCTGCCCGACGGCGACCGCTACGTCGCCTCCGTCGGCGCCAGCTACCGCTGGAGCGACAAGCTGGTCCTCAACGCCAGCTACGCCCACGTCTTCCTCGGCAAGAACCGGATCGTGGCCGGGCCGGGCCAGAACTACAACGTCGCCAACATCCCGTTCGCGGCCGTCGCCGACGGCAGCGCCGACGTCGTCTCGGTCGGCTTCCGCTACGCCTGGGACAGCCCGGCCGCCATCGCCCCGGCCCCGCTGGTGCGCAAGTACTGAAGGCGTCGCTCGGCGCCGTCGGCAGACGGTTCGTGCGCCGCCTCGGCGAGGATGCGGATTCGCTCACCATCGTGCGCGCGATCACCCATCTCGGGCACAATCCCGGCCTTCAGGTCACGATGGAGGGGGTCGAGACCGCCGAGCAACTCGCGATGCTCCGCACCCTGGGCTGCGACCAGATGCAGGGCTAGAGCATCGTCCCGAAAGGTGGTTTCCGGCTTTCGGGAAAAAGACGATGCGGCACAAGGATACAGAGCATCGTCCTGGATCCGATATCCAGGACGATGCTCTATCTGTTCGCCCGGCCGAACGCCGCGACGGCCTCGGAATGGGAGTGCGCCCGGCTGCGGGGCCTCTTCGCCGAGACGCCAGCGAAAATCTGCGCGTGAGGATGTCATGGACGCGAGCGAGGCCGCACGGGTCGTGCTCGCGGGCGATGCGGCGCACGCCACCGCGCCGGTCTGGGCGCAGGGCGCCGCGCTCACCCTGGAAGATGCCCTGGTGCTGGCGGACCTTCTCGCCGGGCGCAGCGATTGGAGCGAGGTCGGCGCGGCTTACGAGACGCGGCGGCGCCCCCGCGTCGCCCATGTCCAGGCGATGACCGACCGGATGTCGCGCTCGGGCGCACTTCCCGGCTGGGCGCGGCGCCTGCTGCTCCCGGTGATCGGCCCGCGCAGCTACCGCGCGACCTACGCGCCGCTGCGCGAACCCGTGATCGCCTGATCGCAGGCTCGGTGCGCCGCTCAGGCCACGTTCGGCAGGGCGGCGGCCTGGTTCTCGTCCAGCGTGCGGTTGCGGCCGGCGCGCTTGGCGGCGAACAGGCAGGAATCGGCCCGCTCCAAGAGTGAGACCGCGTTGTCGTCCGGGCGCTGCATCGCGACGCCGAGGGACACCGTGACCTTGCCGAGCGACTCGCCGGTCGAGCGCTTGACCAGCTCGCGGCCGGTCACGCTGGTGCGCACCCGCTCGGCGATCTCGCGGGCGGTGGCCCGGTCGGTCTCCGGCAGGACGATACCGAACTCCTCGCCGCCGAAGCGGGCGAGCGTCGCGCCCTTCTGGCCGATATGCTCGCGCATCACGATGGCGACGAGGCGCAGCACCTGATCGCCCGTGAGATGGCCGTAGAGGTCGTTGAAGCGCTTGAAATAGTCGATGTCGAGCACGATCAGGCTCGACGGGCGGTGCCCGGCCCCGGTCTCGATCGCCCGGCGCAGGCCCTCCTCGAAATTCTTGCGGTTGCCGAGGCCCGTCAGCGGGTCGGTCAGGCTCTCCAGGCGCGTCGCCTCCAGCGTCTCGCGCAGCGTCTCGATCTCGTTGCGGCTCTCGCGCATGCGGGCTTCGAGGGTGCGGTTGTTGGCCGTCACGTCGCGGGTGTTGGCGATGATCGCGGTGACCACCTCCTTCAGCCGCGCCCGGCTGGTGGCCGCGTTGGCGATGTCGTGGGTGAAGGCCTGGAGCGACTCGCCGTACTGCGTCGTCGAGTGGATCGACACGTCGATCATGTCCATGATGCCCTCGACCTCGGCGATGAGGGTCGAGTTCATCCGGTCCATCTCGGTCGCGAGGCGGCGCCCGTCGATGTAGGTGTCGTGGAGCCCGTCGATGTCGGCGCTGGTCAGCGTGCCGTTCTGCGTGGTCAGGCGCTTGATGGCGTCGTTCATCAGCGGCTGGCTGCCGGCCACGTAGGTGTACCACACGGCGTAGGCGCGCGGCGTCGCGGTGCTGCAATAGTCGCGCATCAGCTCGAAGCTGCGCTGCGCGAGGACGAGGCTGCGCTCGCGGTCGAGGTCGGGGCTCATCCGGCGTTATCCGCTCCTCCGGACGAGGACCGTCCTTCGAGGGAGTATCGCCTCGCGATCCTCGCCAGGACGTTAAGAGGCCCGCAGGAAAATCCCGAGAGACACCCCAAAGAAAAGCCCGTTCCCCGGCGCCTCGGGAAGCCCTCGGGGGAGGGGCGCCCTCAGTCCTTGCTCTTGCGCGGTGCGACGGGCTTCAGGAGGAAGGCCGGCACGTGCGAGCCGAGGCCCACCGGGGTGTCGTCGTCCTCGTCGCGGTGACGCCCGCGCGGCTCGCCGCGGCTGCGCTCCGGCGCCCGGCGCGGCTCGCGGGCCGGGGCGACGGGCTCGGCCTCGCGGCGAGGCTCAGGCTCACGACGCGGCTCCACGTTCCGGCGAGGCTCGGCCTCGCGGCGGGCTTCCGTCTCGCGGCGCGGCTCCTCGGAGCGGGAACGCTCGGCCCCGGAGCGGCGACCGCCGCGGCTGCGGCCCTCGGAACGGGCGCCCTCACGCTCGGAGCCCCGGTCGGACGAACCTCTGTCCGAAGAACCCCGGTCCGAAGCCCCCTTGCCGGTGGCGCTGCGGCGGGTGCCGCGGCGGCGGCGCGGCTCGGATTCGTCCTCCGCCGGCTCGGCCAGGCTGGCGAGGTCGCCGTCGAGCCATGCGATCGGCTGGCCGATCAGCGCCTCGATCGCCGAGAGCGAACGCTCGTCGGAGCGGTTCGCCAGGGTGAAGGCGTTGCCGGCCCGGCCCGCGCGGCCGGTGCGGCCGATGCGGTGGACGTAGTCCTCCGGGTGGTGCGGCACGTCGAAATTGAAGACGTGGCTCACCGCCGGGATGTCGAGGCCGCGGGCGGCGACGTCCGAGGCCACCAGCAGCGGAACCTCGCCGCTGCGGAAGCCGTCGAGCGCCGCCGTGCGGGCGCGCTGGTCCATGTCGCCGTGGAGCGCGGCGACGTTGAAGCCGTGGCTGGCGAGCGACTTCTGCAGCAGCGCCACGTCGCGCTTGCGGTTGCAGAAGATGATGCCGTTCTGGAGTTCGTCCGCCGAGCGGATGAGCTGGCGCAGGACCTTGCGCTTCTCGTGGCCCTCCGAGCCCGTCGCCACGAGACGCTGCTCGATGGTGGTCGCGGCCGACGCCGGACGGCTGACCTCGACCCGCTGCGGGTTCGACAGGAACATGTCGGCCAGCCGCTCGATCTCCGGCGGCATGGTCGCGGAGAAGAACAGCGTCTGGCGCGTGAACGGCACCATCTTCACGATGCGCTCGATGTCGGGGATGAAGCCCATGTCGAGCATGCGGTCGGCCTCGTCGATGACGAGGAGTTCGACGCCGGTGAGCAGCAGCTTGCCGCGCTCGAAATGGTCGAGCAGGCGGCCGGGCGTGGCGATCAGCACGTCGGTGCCGCGGGTGAGCTTGGCGTCCTGGTCGGCGAAGGAGACGCCGCCGATGATCAGCGCGACGCTGAGCTTGTGGTTGGTGCCGTAGCGGTCGAAGTTCTCCACCACTTGGGCGGCGAGTTCGCGCGTCGGCTCCAGGATGAGCGTGCGCGGCATGCGGGCGCGGGCGCGGCCCGATTCCAGCATGGTCAGCATCGGCAGGGTGAAGGCCGCGGTCTTGCCGGTGCCGGTCTGGGCGATGCCGAGGACGTCGCGGCGGGCCAGCACGTGCGGGATCGCCTGGGCCTGGATCGGCGTCGGCTCGGTGTAGCCGGCGGCGGTGACGGCCTGGAGGACCTTGTCGCTCAGTCCGAGATCGGCAAAAGACATCTGGTGCAGGGAACCATCGCGCGTGGGATCGGCGGGTCGGTCGAGGCCGGGCGCGTTCCGCCGGACCTCGCGGTGCCGTCGCGCGAGCCGTCGTCGCGCAGTCCCGACGCGCGCGACACTTAGAGGCCTGCACGAGCTTGTCAATCGAGAGCGCGGGCCGAGCCCTCCTCTACAGGGCCGGGCACGGTTGCACGCAAGACATCAGACGGGCGCCGCGCCCTTTATCCATCAGCGTCCGCGCAGGACGCAAGGGTCGAGGGCGGTCGCCCGCGCCGAAGGCCCGATCGAGCCCGTGACCACGGGGTCGATGGCGAGGGCGGCCACGCGCGCGGCGTCCGCATCGATGGTGCGCGAGAGGGTGTGGCCGAGCACGATCGCGGCGAGGCCCACGGCGAGCGTCACCCTCACGGTCCACGAGAGCAGCGGGCGCGTCGCCCGCGGTTCGGGATCGAGGGATTCGGGTTCGAGCGACATCGGCAAGGGTCCAGGAGGGTAGGGGGCCGGGAGGACAGGGCCGGGCGCTCGCCGATCTTGCCCCGACATGGTTAACGCCACCTTCACTCCCTCGCGCTCGCGCGTGACCCGTGCGCGCGACCAGATCAGGATGCGCGCACGGGTCCTCCGAAAGCTTTCGTTAACCACGCCGCAAGATCGAATCCCGATCAAGTCTTGACTTGCCCCGCCGAATAAACCCGCACCGCCAAGATGTGCGGCATGACACATCCGGTCCGGCCGGGCGCAAACGGGCGCGTAAGCTTCACGTTTCGTTGACGGGTTCGGCCTAATTGCTTGGTTCATCGCAGGAGGGCGACGACATCCGGGGAATGTCCCCGGCACTCACCGGCCAGGATGCAGGCCATAACACCCGGAGCGCACGGCGCGCCGGCTCCCGCCGAACCCGTAGGAACCCGACCCCATGAAGACCCTTCTCCTCGCCTCGACCGCCCTCGTCGTCGGCACCATAGCCGCTTCGGCCGCCGACCTTCCCCGCCGCATGGCCCCGCCGCCGGTGTTCCAGCCGGTGCCGGTGTTCACGTGGACCGGCTTCTACGCCGGTTTCAACGCCGGCTACGGCTTCGGCACCAACGACAACCGCAACGCTCCGACCGTGCTCGGCCTCAACGACGCCTCGGGTCTCGTGCCGGCCAACACCACCGCGGTCGTGGCCTTCAACAACAGCCGCACCAACGAGGGCTTCGTCGGCGGCGGCCAGATCGGCTACAACTACCAGTTCACGCCGGGCTCCGGCTTCGTCGTCGGCGTCGAGGCCGATGCCCAGTACGCCGATTTCGGCCGTGAGCGGAACCGCTTCCAGGTCGTCAACAGCGCCGCCGGCATCAACGGTCTGGCCGCCCAGCAGGTGTTCAACCCCGCTGGCATCGCCGGCCTCGACTACTTCGGCACCGTGCGCGGCCGCATCGGTTACGCCTTCGACCGCACCCTGGTCTACGGCACCGGCGGCTTCGCCTACGGCGGCGGCGGCGGTCGCGACTTCGGCACCGGCGTGTCGAGCAACGACTTCCAGACCGGCTGGGCCGCCGGCGGCGGCATCGAGTACGCCCTGCCGACCGACAGCTTCCTGAACTTCTTCCGCTCGTCGGCCGTGACCCTGAAGGTCGAAGGCCTGTACGTGAACCTCGACCAGGGCTCGGCCCGCAACGGCGCCTTCGCCGTCGACAACGCCGGCCGCACCGTCACCGTGAACAGCCCCGGCGTCCTGCTCGCCAGCGGCGGCCAGCAGGTTCGCGAGAGCGAGTTCGCCGTCGTCCGCGCCGGCATCAACTACAAGTTCGGCGCGTACTAAGCCTCACCACCGCCCCAGGGCGGACTCACGGGAAGTCTCGACACCTTCCTCAAGGCCCGGCGGCTCGCACGAGCCGTCGGTCGCTCCCTGGACGGTCGTCCTGGATATCGGATCCAGGACGACCGTCCAGGTTCTTGTGCCGCATCGTGTTTTTCCGAAGCCGGAAACCACCTTTCGGGACGATGCTCCAGCCCGGCGCCCCCAGCGCCGGGCTCTTTTTTTCGTGTCCGCGCCGCGACGGCGCCGCGCCCCGGCCTTCATGTCCGGTTTACCATAGAGGCCGATGCTGCCGGTCCGGATGCTCGCGAGCGGGCCCGCCGGTTCCCGCGAATGCCAGGGCGAGGCCGCGCATCCGATGAATCAGGGCAAGGACGACCGGTCGGCGTCGATGCGGGGGCGGGCCCGCGCCGCCGCGCTCTTTGCCGCCGTCGCGCTCTCGGCTATGCCCGCCGCTGTCCGCGCGGAGGGACCGCTCTACCTGCGGATTCGCCCCAACCCGGTCCCCGACGCGTCGATCGGATCGGGGCAGGGGCGGGCCGGCGCGGCGGGGCAAGGGCGTGAGGCCGGGCGGGAGACCGTCTGGGAGCGGGCCGACCGGCGCGCCCGCACCGCGATCGCCTCGGTCTGCACCGGATGCCTCGATCCGCGCTTCCTCGCGCGTCCGGTCGAGGTGGCGGCCCCGCCCGTGCGTGCGTCCCGTCCTCTGAGCGCGGCCCTGGCCGTGGCGGAGGACGACACCTCACCCTTCAACCCTTCGCCAGCAGGTGACCCATGAGCCAGGCCCACCCGACCACCGGCGCGACCGTCGATCCGGAATGCCCGGTCTCCCTCGAACTGCTCGGGGAGGTCTACCGCGCCGACGACTACGATCTGCCCTACATCCTCGAGACGATCCCGCCGCTGATCCGGGCGAAGCTCGCGACCTACCTCTACGGCAAGAGCCACATGCACCAACTCGGCCTCAAGGTCGCCCGCGCCTGCGAGCGCGACGACCTGATCCGCGTCGCGGGCGAGATCGGCTCGGTAATCCACGGGCAGTCGCACCTGAAGGCGGCCCCCGTCGCGGCCGAGCCCACCGCCGCCCCCACCGGCCGCGGCGGCCGGCCGACGCCGGCTCCGAAGAAGATCAGCCTCGGCGGCTCGGCCGCCAAGGGCCGCAGCTTCGACTGACGCCACATCCTTGTTGTGACGCGCTCGACCGACGAAGCGGCTGTCCGCGTCGTCGGCGAAGCGGTTCGGGGAGCACCCAAAGAAATGTTCGGACCGTGGTGGCAGCTCGGGGTCGATGCGACCCTGCTGGCCTTCGAGTCGCAGGCGGTGATCGGCCTGCGGCTGACCAAGCTCGCGGCGGGCGGAACCGCCGCCCAGGCCGAGGCGCAGCGCATGGTGAGCGAGAAAATCTTTGCCGCGGGCGAGGCGGCAATGCAGATCGCCACCGGCGCCTCGACCGGGGCCGTGGTCGCGGGCTACCGCCGCAAGGTGCGGGCGAACCATCGGCGGCTCTCGCGGGGCTGAGAAGCATCGGGGGATGGAGTGCTGTCGCCCGAAGCCGCGTCGGCGGCTTCCAGCGCGAAGAGCGCCGCGCGCAGTGTGCCTCGGCGTGAGCGGAGGCGTCGAACGGAGGCGTCGAGCCGAAGCGTCGAGCGGAGCGAAAGCCTAAGCCCGCGGAGGCGGGCGCCGGCGATTGAGGCCAGCCATGAAACGGGATGGGGTCGCCGAGAGCGACCACTTCGGCGCGATTAACCGCCCCTTAACCATGACCTCCCCATCGTTCGGGCTCACGCCGGACGACCATCAGGAGGCTTCATGCCGTTGTGCGAGCACCAGGTGCGCGAGCGCGCCTACTACATCTGGGAAGACGAGGGCCGGGGCTTCGGCCGGGCCGAGATGCACTGGCTGCAGGCCGAGGCCGAGCTGAGCCGCACCGCCGCAACCTCCGTCGAGATCGTGGCCGAGGCCGCCCCGGTCAAGGCGCCGAAGGCGTCGAAGCCCCGCGCCGCCAAGCCGGCCGTCCGCACCCCCGCCGAGGCGCTGTCGGGCGTGGCCGAGGCCGCCAAGTCGCCCGCCGCCCGCACCGCGGTGAAGCCGGCCAAGGTGGCTGCCAAGACGACTGAGAAGACTGCGACCAAGACTGCCGCGAAGGCTCCGGCCAAGGCCGCCGCCAAGACGACCGCTTCGAAGGCCACCCGCGCAAAACCCCGCGCCGCCGCCGAGGCCGTGTCGCTGCACTGAACCCGTCCCTCTTCCGGTACGGTTCGAGAGCCCGCCGCCCTTCGAGGGACGGCGGGCTTCGTCGTTTCAGGGTGGGAGCCTGCCTCGGGAACGCTGGGCAGGCTCGACCGTTTGAACCTCACCGCCCGGACCGGGCGACGTTTCGCGAGGACAAGCCATGCGCGCCCTGACGATCGGATTGCTGGCCGCCACCCTCAGTGTGACCCTGGCCTCCGGCGCGGCCGAGGCGGGCCCGCGGCGCGAGGCGGTGTTCGAGGGGCCGGCGGTGCCGGCGGTGAGCGGGCGCGCGCCCTGGAACACCCCGTGGGAATACGATTCGGGCAGCGACAACGACCGCCGCCCCGAACTGCCCTATTACCAGCAGGGCCGCGGCCAGCAGACCGGCGGGCCGGCCCGCAACCTGCTGCCCGACGACGGCCTGCACATCTTCCCGCGCTGAGGTACGCATCCGTGGCATCGCCCCGAGGCGCCGTCGTCTTCGACATCAACGGAACGCTGCTCGACAGCGTCGATCAGCACGCCCGCGCCTGGGTCGAGGCGTTCGCCCATTTCGGCATAGCGACCGAGGAAGCCGCGGTCCGCCGCCAGATCGGCAAGGGCGGCGACCAGCTCCTGCCGGTCTTCGTCGATCAAGACCGCCTCGCCCGCGAGGGCGAGACCATCGAGGCCTATCGCTCCGACCTGTTCAAGCGGCGCTACCTCGACCGGGTGCGGCCCTTCCCTGGCGTGCGCGACCTGCTCACCTACCTGCGGGCGGAGGGGCACACGATCGCGCTGGCCTCGTCGGGCAAGGCCTCGGAGGTCGAGAACTACCAGAAGATCCTCGGTATCGAGGATCTGGTGGACGCGGCGACGAGTTCGGACGACGCCGACCGCTCCAAGCCGCATCCGGACATCTTCGAGGCGGCTTTGGCCAAGCTCCCCGACTTGCCGAAGGACAGGGTGATCGCGGTGGGCGACACGCCCTACGACGCCGAGGCCGCGGGCAAGGCGGGCATCCGGACGATCGGTCTGCTGTGCGGCGGCTTCCCCGAGGCCGACCTGTCGGCCGCCGGTTGCATCGCGATCTACCGCGACCCGCAGGACTTGCTCGACGGCTACGCCCGCTCGCCGCTCGCGGTAAAGAGGCTGTGAAGAGCGGTGCTGCCATGCAGGGAAGCGGGTAACCGCGAGCCGGCAAACCTATAGCCATTCCAGTCGGAAGGGTCTATCAGCGCGCCCCGCGGGGGGCCAAAGCCCGCTCTTGGGATGCACGCGATGCCGACCACTGCCGAGACGCTTTCGCCGACCGCCGCCTTTTCGGGCAAGTCCCTGCACCAGCAGGTCGCCGAGGCGATCGAGGACCGGGCTCAGCCGATCAGCCGCCTGCTGCGCCTGATGTGGGCGCTCGACGCCGATCGCAACCCCGCCAACCAGAACCTGCGCGCCCGCCTGCGCGCCCGCATCGGCGAGCCACTCAGCGCCTGATTTTTTGGGTTTTGCAGGAACACAGGCCTTTGCCGACGCGCGGCAAAGGCCGTGTCGTATCAGGCGCTTAGGGCGACGCATTGATTGCCTTCGGCCCACTCCGTCATTGCCGAGGTGGAGCCGCCTTCGACCCGATATCTCAGCGGTGACGCCGACGGCGCTGGCTCTTCTTCGTCGGAGCAGCCTTGCGCTGCATGCAGGAGGCCCAGATCCGGCGGCCGATCTCGTGCAGGCCGAGATTGAGCGGGTCGGGCGCCGAAAACACCTGCGCCTTCGCCTCGCTGCGGCAGAAGGCGTCCTCCGCGCTGCGGATCGGCGGCTCGGCGCGAGCGCCCGTCGCGATCAGCGACAACCCGGCCACTGCTGCCAGCAGGGCGAGCCTTCCGGCCCGCTCACGGGTGATTCGCCGGATGGTTGGCAAAGCGTCCTCCCCTCGTCACGGCGTGATCCGCGTCGTTGAGGGAAGTGGTGCCGACAAAGCCCGGCCTTGCCAAGCGCCGCCGGGTGAAATCCCGGGAAGATTGCGTAGTTTGCCCGGAGGTTCGCGGCGCCTCGCGCCGTTGTGTTCGGGCCAAAAAAACGCGCCGGGCTCGAAGCGTCCGGCGCGTGTGATCTCGGTTTCGTACGGAGACCGCCCGTTAGCGGCGAATCTTCACGTTGGCCTTGCGCGCCGCGTAGCGGGCATCGCGGGCAGCCTTCTTCTCGGCGGCTTCCGCCGCCTTGCGCTCGGCCAGTGCGGCGGCCTCGGCGGCCTCGCGAGCGATCTGGGCGGCGAGCTCCGCCTCCTCGCGGATACGCTTCTCTTCCGCCGCCTTGCGCTCAGCCTCGATGCGGGCGCGTTCACGCTCGCGGGCCCGCTCTTCGCGGGCGCGGGCGACTTCGGCGCGCGCCTGAAGCTTGGCACGTATCTCCGGATCGTCCACCGGGGGACGGGCCTTGAATTTCTCGAGCAAGGCCGCCTTGGCCGCCTGCGAGTTCTGACGACGATCCTCGAAGTTCCTAAAGTCGAATGCGCTCATATGGCCTTTCTCGTGTGGTGATCGGGCCGGCCGCCGGATGTCTCGATCGCTGTTCGAAAACGCGCGAATCGAAGCGTGGGCCGGGCAGCCGGGACGCGGCGCGAACCTTATGCAACCGGCGCAGTGGATGCACCAGTGCGCTGCAACACGCAACAGAGTCGCAAGGTTCCACGCGCCGCTGCGGTAACTTTTTCAGCCCTGTTGCGGCAAATCTTCGATCATCGTGAAAGCCGCAACGACGTCGGGCCTCAGGATGCCTGAAGATTGATCGCCGCCGGCTTGCCGCTGCGCCGGTCGTTCTCGATGTCGAACGTCACCTTCTGGCCCTCGGCGAGGCCGCGCAGGCCCGCCTGCTGGACGGCGGAGATATGGACGAAGACGTCCTTGCCGCCATCGTCGGGCTGGATGAAGCCGTAGCCCTTGATCTCATCGAACCACTTCACGGTGCCGTTGCTCATGCGGGTCTCTCCTTCCCCGTCGTCGGGGGCCGCACAGGTTGCGTCCCGGCCTCAAGGCCGTCCCGATCGTCCAAGCGAGCGAGGGGTATGGTGCCGGAGCCGCATCCCGTTCGGGATATCGGGCCGGTCTCGCAAAGACCGGCCTTCGATCGACGGGGCAAACGTATGATCGAAGAGGCAAACCTGCAACCCGGCCGAAGGTTTCACGAGCGGGCCTGCGTTCTTCGCGGCAGCCCAACCTTGGCCGTACGCGGCGGGATCGTGCACGTAACTGGGGTCAGGGCATGAAAGGTCGATTTGCCGACCTATCATTTCTTATATCGACACCTGCCTCGGCACCACGACAACGCCGATTCGCAATAAACTTTGCTGTACGGCGTGCCGGCGCATGCAAAAAGCCTCCCTCGCTCGGCGCATGGGGGGCCCTCGGCGGGTGCCGGGCGGGTCGGCAGCGGGACACGAGAATTTGTGTCGCGGTGCGCCGTGAGGGATGGCTCGTCCCGAACCTCTTTCGGCACCGGAACCCGCCATGCCCGTCCGCCCCCTCGTCTTCCATCCCGATCCGCGCCTGAGCCGCCCGGCCGCACCGATGGCCCTGTCGCCGGACGACGTGCGTGCGCTCGCCGGCGACGTGCTCGACACGCTGGGCGAGGTCGGGGCGATGGGGCTCACCGCCCCGCATCTCGGCATCCTTGAGCGGATCGTGGTGATCCGCCTCCAGCCGGACGAGCCGGCCGCCACGTATGTCGATCCGGTGGTGGTGTGGGCCTCGGACGAGCGCGCCGCGCATCCCGAGGGCAGCGTCTCGATGCCCGGCGTGATCGAGCCGGTCGAGCGGCCCGCCCGCGTGCGGGTCCGCTACCGCGACCTCGACGGAATGGAGCGGGAGGAGGAGGTCGATGGCCTGCGCGCGGCCTGCCTCCAGCACGAGATCGACCAGCTCGACGGCGTGTTCTGGACCGAACGCCTGACCCGCCTGCGCCGGGACAAGGCCCTCAAGCGCTTCGCCAAGCTGAGGGGGCAGGCGGCGCGGAAGGGGGCCTGAGGTGTTCTTCGGCGAACTCTCCCCCGTACATTCCGGGGCGCTGATAAGCGAACCCGGACCCGGAGGGGCGCGCCGGAGGCGTGCAATCCACCCGTGACGCGCGGTTCTCGGCATCGCGGTGCGGCCGGTCGTGGATTCCGGGTTCGCCTGCGGCGCCCCGGAGCGACGGTGGAAGGGGACGAGCGGGCTGTGATCCCGCACCGACACGGCATCAAACCCTCGGGGAGGGCGTGCGCGGCCGCACCGGCGCATCATGCACCGTGACGCGTCTCGTCCCCGCCATGGTATAAAGGTGGAAGCTCCTCCGGGACTTTTCCGATGCGCCGCTCTCTGTCCCTTCTCGCCCTCCTCGCCGCCATCAGCGCTGCGACTGGCGCCGCCGCGCAGGGGGCGCCCGCCAAGGCGGCGTCCGAGCCGGTGATCGGCTGCACGTCGCTGGCCAACCTCCGCAGCCTCCTGCGCGACACCAAGGGCGACACCGCCGCGGCGCTGGCGACGATCCGCGACCCGAAATCCGATCTCGGCTGCAGCACGGTCGAGCGCGCGAGCGTGACCGAGATCACCGACCACGCCGCGCTCGGCGGGCGGGCCTACGACTGCCTCGCCCTCAAGGGCACGGCGGTCTGCCACTGGGTGGTGGCGGGCACGGTGACGCCGGCGGAGCCGAAAGCACCGCCGGCCAAGTCCAAGAAGTAGCCGGGGAGGGTGCCTCCCCGGCGTCGGCCTCAGCGGGCCTTCTTGGTCAGCTTCTCGGCGATCTCGAACATCTCCTCCGGCGCGTAATCCGGCGTGAAGGCCGAGGGGACGCCCGTGAGTTGGTGGATCTTGCCCCCGTCCGGCATGCCCTCGACCACCTCCAACTCGCCCGGCGGATCGCCCGGCAGCGCCTGCTCGCCGTTGCCCCACAGGCCGGCGATCTCGCGGTAATCGTTCGGGCTCCAGGTGTAGAGCCGGCGGTGCGAGCCCTCTGCCAAGTACTTCTGGCTCTCGGGGATCTTCGACAGGTCGATGTTGGGGGTGGGCAAAAACTTCTCGATCTCGACGCCGGTGATCTTCTTGAGCGCCAGCGCGTAGGCGTGGGCGTGGACCGAGCCGCGCACCAGCAGGTAGCCGCAGACCTCGCGGCCGGTCGGGTCGGTCAGCGTCTCGTAGACCCGGAGCTTGTGTAGCCGCGCGCCGCATTCGAGGTGGAAGTTGTGCAGGAGATCGACGACGACGTTGCCGGTCGAGGTGATGAAGTCGTTGTTCCACGAGGCGCCGTTGCTGTTGATCGGCGCCGCGCCGCCCCCGCCCGAGAGGAAGGCCGCCGCGAGGCGGATGTCCTTCATGTCCTCGAACGGCGCGCCGGAGATGTCGCCGCCGTCCTTCGTATCGCCGTCGTTGTCGGGCCCGTTGTTGAGCATGGCGACGCCGTTGCTGACGAGCTCCACGTGGCCGAGCTCCTCCGCGGTGATGCTGGCGACAAGGCTGTAGAACGGCTTGAGCTTGTCCTTGCTGCGGAAATTGAAGCTCTGGAACATGTAGTTGCCGAGCGTGGACATCTCGCCGTACTTGCCGCCGAGCAGCTCCTGCAGCGCGGCCGCCGCGTTGGGATCGCGGCGCTTGGGGGCGGGCAGCTCGGCCTGCAACTGATCGATGCGCATGAACATAGCAGAAGGCTCCTTCGCCGTCGCGACCGTGAGGGACCGCGATCTGGGAATCCCCTGGGGAACCCCACCCGGACACGCCCGTATCCGAGCCGCCCGGCGATTTACGAAGGTTAATGCGGGCAGGGGGCCTTAACCTGTTGCAAGGCCACGACACTTCCCCGGCTTGCCCTGCATACATGATACCGCGCGTTGAGCGGACCAAACGGCTCTGCTAGCACCCATCCATAAGGCCCGGGCAAAATAATCCGGGCATGGAGGAGGACGCGTCCATGTCGACGTGGAACCAGGTTTACGACCCATTCAACAATGCGTGGCTGTCGACGTTCGCAGCCTCGATTCCCGTGATCGCGCTGCTCGGCATGATCGCCAGCGGCAAGGTGCAGGCGCACATCGCCGCCGTGCTCGCGCTGATCATGGCGCTGGCCGTCGCGATCTTCATCTTCACCATGCCGACCGACCTCGCGCTCCGCGTGGCCGTGTTCGGCGGCGTGCGCGGCCTCTTTCCGATCGGCTGGATCATCCTCAACGTCATCTTCCTCTACCGCCTGACGGTGGAGAAGGGATGGTTCTCGACGCTGCAGCAATCGGTGGCGGGCATCACCGAGGATCGGCGCCTGCAGCTCCTGCTGGTGGCCTTCGCCTTCGGCGCCTTCTTCGAGGGCGCGGGCGGCTTCGGCACCCCGGTCGCCGTCACCGGCGCCATCCTGATCGGGCTCGGCTTCTCGCCGCTGGCCGCTTCCGGCCTCTCGCTCATCGCCAACACCGCGCCGGTGGCCTACGGCGCGCTCGGCGCCCCGATCCAGGGTCTGGCCTCGGTCACGGGCTACGATCCCTACATCCTCGGCGCGATGATCGGGCGGCAGCTGCCGTTCTTCTCGCTGATCGTGCCGTTCTGGCTGATCGCGGTGTTCGCGGGCTTCCGCGGCATGCTGGCGGTGTGGCCGCCGATCCTGGTCTGCGGCGCCTCCTTCGCGGTCGCGCAGTTCGCCATCTCGAACTACATCAACCCCTGGATCGTCGATATCGGCGCCTCGCTGATCTCGATGGGCTGCCTCGTGCTGTTCCTGAAGTTCTGGCAGCCGGCCAAGGTCTGGACCTCGCCGGCCCTGCGCGGCCACGATCCGTCGATCGGCTACAACAGCCCCAAGGCACTGGGTGCCGGCGTGCCCGGCGAGCCGCCGCGCGCGGTCTCGATCAAGCGCACCGCCACATCCTCCGAGATCATCATGGCCTGGGTGCCGTGGATCGTGCTCTCGGTGATCCTCGGCTTCTGGGGCACCAAGTGGTTCAAGGACATCGTCGACCCGATCTTCACGTGGAAGTACGAGGTCCCGGGCCTTCACAACGTCATCCTGAAGGTGCCGCCGGTCGTCGATAAGCCGATCGCGGAGAAGGCCGTCTTCGCCTTCACCTACATGTCCTACACCGGCACCGGCGTGCTGCTCGCCGCGATCATCTCCGGCTTCATCATGCGGTTCTCGCCGCAGCGCCTGGTGATGGTCTACCTCGAGACGATCTGGGTGCTGCGCTACTCGCTCATCACCATCGTGGCGATGCTCGCGCTGGGCGTGCTGACGGGCTACAGCGGCATCGACGCGACGCTCGGCCTCGCGTTTGCCGGCACCGGCATCCTCTACCCGTTCTTCGGCACCTTGCTCGGCTGGCTCGGCGTCGCGCTGACCGGCTCCGACACCGCCTCGAACGTGCTGTTCGGCAACCTGCAGAAGATCACCGCCGAGCAGCTCGGGCTGAACGGCGTGCTGATGGCCTCGGCCAACTCCTCGGGCGGCGTGATGGGCAAGATGATCGACGCGCAGTCGATCGTCGTCGCCTCGACCGCCACCGGCTACTTCGGCCAGGAGAGCAAGATCCTGCGCTTCGTGTTCTGGCACTCCATCATCCTGGCCTGCCTCGTCGGCGGTCTGGTGATGCTCCAGGCCTACGTGCCGCCGTTCACCCACATGGTGATTCCCGCCCCCGTCGTGACGGGCGGCCACTGAGCCTCACCCGACACGCGATACGAAAAGAAGGCCCGCCCCGTCGCCACGGGGCGGGCCTTTCTCGTTCGGGCGGTGTCGGCGGCTCAGGCCGGGCCGGACGATCCCGGCTCGGCGGGCGCCGCCGGGGCGGGGCGCGCCAGCCGCCCTTCCGCCGCCCGGTGGATGTACTGGCTCGCCACCAGCCAGCCCTTGAAGAAGCGCAAGGGGAGCGTGCAGGTGATGAGCACGACCGGCAGCGTCAGCACGAAGTGGAGCCAGACCGGCGGGTCGTAGGTCAGTTCCAGCCACAGGCCGAAGGCGACCGCGGGGATCGCCGTCGTCATCATCACGAAGAAGGCGGGGCCGTCGGCCGGGTCGGCGAAGGAGAAGTCGAGCCCACAATTGTCGCAGGATGGCGCGACCTGCAGGAACCCCTTGAACAGGTGGCCGCGGCCGCAACGCGGGCAGGCGCTGCGCATGGCGCAGGACAAGGGCGACTGGGCGGTATAGGCGGGATCGGGCATCGAACCTGTTCGGACCTCGTCTGACATCTCCTGTCGGGGCAACGGGCCCCGGCCGCGATGGTTCTTTCCCATCACGAACCCGCGACATCCCGGCAAGGGCCGGGCGGACCCGGCTGGTATACGCCGCCGGGCCGGGATTAGGCTTGCCATGTCGGACGTGCCTTTCCCCGCCCGTCCACGCGCCCACATGCCAGGGATGTTGTTCCGGCGCGCCCGCAGCGAAAGCCTCCTCGACCTGCCGCGGATCGAGACCGAGCGGCTGGCGATCTGTCCGCTGGAGCGGGCCGATGCGGCGGCCCTGCACCGACTCACCGACGATCCGGCCATCACCGGCGCCATCGACTTCCTGCCCGATCCCTTCACGCTCGCGGATGCCGAGGGGCTGATCGCAGGCGGGCGGCACGGGCGCGACCGCTTCCTCGGGGCGTGGCTGCATGAAGACAGGACGCTGGCCGGCATCGTCGGCGCGCATCTGCGCGGGGAGGGCGCCCTTGAGATCGGCTACTGGGTCGGGGGCGCGGCGCGCGGGCGCGGCTTCGGCACCGAGGCGGTGGGCGGCGTGCTCGGCCTGCTGCGGACGCGCTTCCCCCGCCGGGCGATCCTGGCCGAGTGCCGCCGCGGCAACGTCGCCTCCTGGGGCCTGCTGCACAAGCTCGGCTTCCGCGAGACCGGCTCGGAAGGACACCGTCCGGGCCGGCGCCAGCTCGTGCTGGAGGGCGGCGCGTGATTGGACGAAAGCACGGGCAGCCAGCTTTTTGAAAATGCCCTAATACTGGAGAGAGATCGATCGACGATGGTTCATCCTCGATGGCCCGCGCGACGGCGTGGCGGCGATCGTCCGCCGGGCGCATGGATCAGGCCACCGGCCCTGTTCCATGCAGCCTAGTAGAGACCGGGCCCTCTCGGCCCATCGGAAGGCGTGACCCGCGATGATGGCCAGCGCAACAACCGATCCGGCGCATGAATCTGCTCATGGGCCCGCCCCGCGCGCGGGGGAGGGCGCCCTGCGGCTCCTACTCGTCGACGACCACCCGCTGTTCCGCGAGGCGCTGGCGAGCGCCATCGCCCTGGCCTTTCCCGGCGCCGAACTGCACGAGGCCGACGGCATCCGCGGCGCCTGCGACATCCTCGACCGCAATCCGGCGATCGACCTGACGCTGCTCGACCTCACCATGCAGGGGGTGGCGGGCTTCGACGGGCTCGTCACCATCCGCACCCGGTTTCCCCGCGTGCCGATCCTGATCGTCTCGGGGCTCGAAGAGCCGCGCATCATGCACGAGGCCCTGCGCCACGGCGCGGCGGGCTTCGTGCCCAAGGCCGTCGACAAGGCGACGCTGACGCGGGCCATCTCCGAGGTGCTCGGCGGCGCCCTGTTCATGCCGCCCGACCGCGCGGCCCCGCCCGCGCCCGCCCGCCCCAACAGCAAGAAGCCGCCGCTCGCCGAGCGCGTCGCCCGGCTGACGCCGCAGCAGATGCGGGTGCTGACGATGATCCGCCAGGGCAAGCTCAACAAGCAGATCGCCCACGAGCTTCAGGTCGGCGATTCGACCGTGAAGGCCCACGTCTCCGAGATCCTGCGCAAGCTCGAAGTCATCAGCCGCACCCAGATCGTGATCGAGACCGCCTATCTCGACTTCGACCAGACCGGCGGGGGGTTTTGAGAGTCCGCTCGTCCGCCCCCCCCTCATCCTGAGGTGCTCAGCCGCAGGCTGAGCCTCGGAGGAGGGCTCCAGCCAGCCGCGCGATATCTGGAGACCTCCTTCGAGGCCTCTGCTGCGCTGCGGCACCTCAGGATGAGGGGAGGGTTGGGAAAAACCGCGGCTCGTCGGACGTTGTGCAAAAAGAATCCGGTCGCCGGACGGCATGCGATGCACGATAGTGCTGACGTCAGGCGAGGGTCGAGGGGCGTGACATGGCCGAGGGTGGCATCGCCGTGCCTGAGATGGCCGAACCCGGAACCGGCATCGCGGCGGAGAGTCCGTCCGCGCCCGTGACGCTGGCGGAGTCGCTGATGCGCGAGGCCGGCTGGGGCCCGGCGCAGTTCGGCCGGGAGGGCCCGAACCCGCCCTACCTGCGGATCGGCGGACGCCTGCGCCTGTCGCTCTCGGCCTACGAGCCGTGCTTCGCCGCATTCCACCGCGACCGCGGACCGTTTCGCTCCAAGGTCGGCATGGCGGCGCATCTGGCCCAATACGACGCCCTGATGGTCGATCCGATCGCCTTCGAGGACTATTTCGGGGCCGGCGAGGGCAACGAGACGGTGTTTCCCTTCGGCGCGTGGCTCACCGTCCGCCGGGTCGGCTTCGGCGGGCTGGAATTGTGGGGCAAGCGCCAGGGCGCCGTGACCCTGCCGCTGGAGCCGCTGACCGTGGCATCCGCAATCTGGCTGCGGCGGGCGGCGACTCAGGCACCGCGCAACATCGACTGAACCGCGGCCTCCAGCGCACGGGCCGCCGCGGCGGCGACCGGGGAGTGGGCGCGGGCGAACATCACGATCTCCGAGGGCGGGAGCGCAGGCAGGTCGTAGCGCGGTCCCACGTCGCCCATCCGCCCGGACGCGACCGCGCCCATCGGCGCGATCCCGAGGCCCGCCCGCACCGCGGCGACGAGCGCGCTGCACGAGCCGCCGACGAAGGCCTCGCGCCAGGGCCGGTGGGCGGCATCGAGATGGCGCAAAGCCATCGAGCGCACGCCGCAATGGGGGCCGAGCGTGACGAGGGGGATCGGCCGGTCCGGCGCGACGATGTCCTCCTCGGTGGCGCGCCAGCCCAGCGGATCGAGCCCCAGCACCTCGCCGTCGGCGCCGCCGGCCTCGCGCCGGATGATGACGGCATCGAGTTCGCCCGCGTCGAACGCCGTGCGGATCGGCTGCGACAGCCCGAGGCGCAGCTGGACCGCGCTGCGGTGGGGAAGCGCCGCGCGCACGTGCCGGATCACGTGCTCCAGCCCGGTGCCCAGCGCGTGGTCGCTCGCTCCGATGACGAGGCGCACGCTCGGCGCGTCGTCGAAGTGCATCGCCGCGTCGTGCGCCGCCATCAGCGCCCGCGCCTTGGCGAGGAAGGCGAGGCCGTCCTCGGTCGGCCGGACGAAGCGGGGCGTGCGCTCCAGGAGCTTGCGGCCGAGCGCCGCCTCCAGCGCCTTGATCCGGGCACTGACCACCGGCTGCACCGTGCCGGCGGCCTCCGCCGCCCGCGTCAGGTTGCCGAACTCGACCGCGAGGAGGAACAGCCGCACCGAGGCGAGATCGAGCATGATCTGGTTTTGCTATGATGACGACAGCGCATCATAGCGTTTCGCATTGATGCTGCAACGGCCAGATTGCTCCTGCGACCCGCACACAGGAGGCTCCCATGCCGATGATCATCGTCCGCTACGTCACGCCCACGCCCCGCCCCGACCTGCGTCCCCGCATCGCCGAACTGGCCGCGCGGCTCGGTGCCGAAAAGCTCGGCAAGGACCCCGGCGTCACCGCCGTGCTGATCGAGGAGGCCGACCCGAAGAGTTGGTTCATCGGAGCCGAAAACCCCACCGACGACGGCCTCTCGGCCTTCTGGATGGACTTCAAGATCACCGCCGGCACCAACACCAAGGACGAGACCACGGCCTTCGTGAAGGCGGCGTTCGAGGGCATGGAGGCCCTGCTCGGGCGGCTGCACGAGGAATGCTACGTGCTGGTCCACGCTGCCGACGGCGACGCCTACGGCTATGGCGGGCGCACCCAGAACGGCCGCTGGGCCGCGGCCCATCCGGGCTGAGCGAACGGCGCGCGGGCTTCGAGCCCTACGCCGCCCCCTCGATCTCGCCGCTCACTTCCAGCCACTCTTCCTCGGCCTTGGCGAGCGCCTCGGCGGCCTCCGCCCGCATCCGGGCGAGGTCGCCGGCCTTGGCCGCGTCCTTGAGGAAGGCGGTGCCGTCGGCGAGCGCCGCGTCGATCTTGGCGATCGCCCCCGAGAGCTTGCCCATCCTGGCCTCGATCCCGTCGAGCCGCTTCTTGAGCGGCGCGAGCGCGGCCCGGCGCTCGACCGCGGAGCGGCGCGCCTCGGCCTTCTGGCCGCCGGTGGATTCACCCGCGGACTCCGCCCGCTCCGGGCCGGCGAGCACGAGGCGGCGGTAATCGTCCATGTCGCCGTCGAACGTCTTCACCGAACCGTCGCGCACCAGCCACAGCCGGTCGGCGCAGGCCTCGATCAGGAAGCGGTCGTGGGAGACGAGGATCACCGCGCCCTCGTAGTCGTTGATCGCCTCGACCAGCGCCTGCCGGCTCTCGATGTCGAGGTGGTTGGTCGGCTCGTCGAGGATGAGCAGATGCGGCCCGTCGAAGGCCGCCAAGCCCATCAGCAGCCGCGCCTTCTCGCCGCCCGAGAGCTTTTCCACCGGCGTGTCGGCCTTGCTCGCGGGAAACCCGAGCCGGGCTGCGGCCGAGCGCACCTTCGCCTCCGGCGCGTCGGGCATGCGGTCGCGCACATGCGCCACCGCGCTCTCGCTGGGCCTGAGTTCGTCGAGCTGGTGCTGGGCGAAATAGGCCACCTCCATCTTGGAGGAGCGCTTCATCTCGCCCGAAAGCGGCGGCAGGCGCCCGCCGATCAGCTTGCAGAAGGTCGACTTGCCGTTGCCGTTGGCGCCCAAGAGCGCCACCCGGTCGTCGGGAGCGAGCGACAGGTTGAGCCCGGACAGCACGATGCGCTCGCCGTAGCCGGCCTGGACCCGCTCCATCGCGACGATCGGCGGCGAGAGCGGTTTTTCCGGGCTCGGCAGATGGATCACCGGCACGTCGTCCTCGATCAGCGCCGCGATCGGCTCCATCTTGGCGAGCCGCTTCATCCGCGACTGGGCTTGGCGCGCCTTGGTCGCCTTGGCCTTGAACCGATCGACGAAGCTCTGGAGATGCGCCCGCTCGGCGTCCTGCTTGGCCTTGGCCTTGGCCTGGAGCACCCGCTTCTCGGCGAGTTGGCGCGCGAAGCTGGTGAAGCCGCCGCGGTAGATCGTGAGCTTTCCGCGATCCAAATGGAGGATGTGATCGACGCTCGTGTCGAGCAGTTCCCGGTCGTGGCTGATGATGATCGCCGTGCGCGGGTATTTTTCGAGGTAGTCGTAGAGCCAGAGCGTGCCCTCGATGTCGAGGTAGTTGGTCGGCTCGTCCAAGAGCAGCAGGTCGGGCTCGGAGAACAGGACGGCGGCGAGCGCCACCCGCATGCGCCAGCCGCCGGAGAAGTCCGCGCAGGGCCTCCCTTGCGCTGCCGCATCGAAGCCGAGCCCGTGCAGGATCGCCGCCGCGCGGGCCGGGGCAGAGTGGGCGCCGATATCGACGAGTCGGGTCTCGATCTCGGCGCGGGCCACGCCGTCCGCGTCTTCCGCCTCCCGCATCAGCCGGGCGCGCTCGGTGTCGGCGGCGAGCACGACCTCGTGCAGGGTCTCGGGGCCGGCGGGCGCTTCCTGCGCCACCGCGCCGATCCGCATGCCTTTCGGCACCGAGACCGCGCCGGTGTCGATGGCCAACTCGCCGAGGATCGCCCGGAACAGGGTGGTCTTGCCCGCCCCGTTCCGGCCCACCAGCCCGACGCGGGCCCGGTCGGGGATCGCGAAGGAGGCGGATTCGAGGATGACCCGCTCGCCGATGCGGTAGGTGAGATCGTTGACGCGCAGCATGGCCGCGTTCTGAGGGCGGGCGGAGGCGAGCGCAAGCCCGCAAGACCCTACGGAATTCGCGGCCTGCGCGAACGTTTCGCCGCCTCGAACGTTCGGCTCCCACGAACAAACGTTGCCGTGGGAGGGTGGGACGCGATGGGCAAGCCCGAGACGATGGAGCCGCGCCCGCCGGAACTGCTCTCGCCCTGGCGCACCGACGCCCGCGTCGCCCTTCAGGAAGAAGCCCGCGCGTTTGCCCGCGACGTCATCCTGCCGCTCGCCGACGAGCTCGATCCGCAGAAGGGCGAGATGCCCCGCGCGCTCATCGACCAGATGGCGCAAAAAGGCTGGTTCGGCATCACGATCCCCGCCGAGTACGGCGGCATGGGCTTGGGCGTCTTCGAATACTGCCTGATCTCGGAGGAATTGGCCCGGGCGTGGCTCTCCACCGGTTCGATCCTCGCCCGCGGCCAGGGGCTCGGCACCCAGACGCTCGACGACGAACGCCGCACGGCGCTGCTCGGAAAATCCGCGCGCGGCGCGTGGATCGGCTCGATCGCCCTGTCCGAGCCCACAGCCGGCTCGGATCTCGCCGGCGTGCAGACGCGGGCCGTGCGCGAGGGGGACCACTGGTATCTCACCGGCACCAAGCGCTGGGCCGGCTTTGCCCAGGGCGCCGACTTCATCGAGGTCTTGGCCCGCGTGCGCGACCCAAAACCCGGCGAATCGCGCTCGGCCGGGCTCGAACCCTTCCTCGTGCTGAAAGAACCCGGCACCTTCCCCGAGGGGATGACCGGCACGGTCATCGACAAGATCGGCTATCACGGCTTCCTCACCTTCGAGCTCAAGCTCGACCGGGTGAAGGTGCCCGAGCGTGACCGGCTCACCGGCCTCTACGGCGACGAGGGGGCGGACGCCGATTCCGGCGGCTTCGCGTCGGTCCAGCGCGGTCTCAACATCGCCCGCGTCCACACCGCGGCGCGTGCCGTCGGCGTGGCCCGCGCGGCGGTCGAGGATTGCACCGCCTACCTGCAGGAGCGCGAGCAGTTCGGCCGGCCGATCGGCCAGTTCCAGGCGCTGCGCTTCGCGCTCGCCGACATGGCCGCCGAGGTGGCCCAGGCCCGCGCCTACTGGCAACAGGTCGCCCACCTGCTCGACGAGGGCCTGCCCGCCGAGAGCGAATCGGCGGCGGTGAAGCTCTTGGCCACCGAAATGGCGGTGCGGGTGACGAACCAGGCGATGCAGCTCCACGGCGGCAACGGCTACACCACCGAGCGGCGCGTCGAGCGCTACTGGCGCGACGCGCGGCTGACCACGATTTTCGAAGGCACCAGCGAGATCCAGCGCCGCATCATCAGCGACCGGATGCTGCCGCGGGGGTGAGGACGCGGGAATAAATGACGTTTGGGCCGGCCCTCGCAGGGAAGGCTGGCCCCTGCGCGCGACCGGTTACTGCTGCGCGTTGATGATGAAGCTGTGATCCGAGGCCTTGTTGGAAGGCGAAGCGGTCGCCCCCGTGTGGCATTGCACGCAGCCATACGTCGCGGCCCCCGGCTTCACGTAGGTCTCGATGACTGAGTTGCCGAGTTGCACCGGATTGGGATTGAGAGTCTCGCCCAACCACTGCGCCGAGATCAGCTGGTAGAAGGCGAACGGCGTACCCTGCAGCAAGCCCTGGAAGTTCGGGTTCCGGCTGATCGCCGCGCCGTCCGGTTGGATCACCGGCACGACCTGCGTCGGAGGATTGAGAGGCTTTCCGGTGGCGTCGAGTTCCCGGTAAGGCACGAGCGTCGGCGGCTGGTTCGCCACGCAGGTGGTGCAGGCGGGGTTGGCGAAGGAGCGGGTGGTGTTGTCGACCTGCTCGAAGGTCGCCCAGACCCAGTTGGGCTGACTCTGCGTCTTGCGCACGAGATGCAGCCCCGCGAGGCCGACGGTGACCGGGTTCGGGCCCGGGCTCGGGCTGCTGTCCTCGTCGTTGTAGACGATCGCCGTCTGCGTCAGGAACCGGCTCGCGTCGTCGCCCGCGCCCAGCACCTTCCAGGCCGCCTTGACCTCCATCGAGCCGAGCGCCCCGGTGCTCTTGCTGCTGGCCGGGAAGGAGATCGTCGTGACCTTCTGCTGGCCCGCCTTGGTCCAGAGGTCGTTGGCCGTTAGGTAGGCGTACTCGACATCGTTCATGAAGACCGAGTAGCGCGCGAAGCGGCCGTTCTGGTCGACGACGGGCTGGCCGGTCGCCTGGAGGATGCCGGAGACCGGCACCGCGTCCGCGCCGGCCAGCGCCATCCGGTCGTGCAGCAGGCCGGCGCCCTTGGCGTTGTGGGACAGGAACAGCGACACCTGCGGATGGGCCTCGGCCAGTGCCCGCACCTTCTCGGGCAGCCGCGCGACCCGCGCCGCCCGCTGGGCGGCGAGCGCCTGGAGCCGCAGCTCCGCCCCTTGCAGGGATTGTTGCGCGGCTTGGCCCGCGCCGACGCCTTGAGGGCACCACGGCGCCGGGACCTGGCCCGCCGGCACGAAGACGCTGGTGTCGGAGGCGTAGGTCAGCCAGACCGGCGCGACGGGAGCCGACAGGATCGAGACGCCCTTGTCCGCCGTGCAGGTCGCCGGATCGACCGGCCAGTTCACGGCGACGAAGCTCAGCCACGCGAACAGATCGACATTGCCTTGCGCCGAACCTCCGGGGACATCGATGGGCAGGGCTGCGCAGCTCGCGTCGATCTGCGTCGGCGCGGGTGGGAAGAAATTGGGCGAGCTCGGGATCTGCCCGCAGGTCACCGGGGTCGTCGCCTGCGCCGTTTGCGCCCGTGCCTCGGGCGGCGCGAGGAGTGGAACGAAGCCGATCCAGCCGGCCAGGGCCGCGGCGAGGCCGGCGGCGGACGAGATGCGTGGTGCCGTCACGGTCATGTTCCCCCTCGTATGCGCCGGGTCCCTCATGCGTCCGGACACGCTCCCGCCCGGAGCGCCCGGCCGATCGCTCGGGCGCCCTGGAACACGAGGTTCGTTTCGTGCCGGTGATTCTCTTTGAGGTTGGCCCAGGGAGGGTGCATTCGTCGGGAGGCCGACGCAAGCGAAAGTTGTGACGTTCGGACGGCCGGAGCGGTGAAGAGTCGAGGGGAACCGGCCGCGCCCGCTATCGAACCGACCGGGCGCGGCCTATATTCTCGGGACAGATGTCCGCCGCCTCCGCCCTCCTGCCGCCGCGTGCCGGCGTCCGCCGCCTCGATCCGATCCTGGTCGATCGCATCGCCGCGGGCGAGGTGGTCGAGCGACCGGCCTCCGCGGTCAAGGAACTGGTCGAGAACGCGATCGATGCGGGCGCGCGCAGCGTCGAGGTGACGATCGAGGCCGGCGGACGGCGCCTCATCCGCGTCGTCGATGACGGCATCGGCATGGGAGCCGAAGATCTGGCGCTCGCGGTCGAGCGCCACGCCACCTCGAAGCTTCCCGACGGCGACCTCACCCGGATCGGCTCGCTCGGATTCCGCGGCGAGGCCCTGCCCTCGATCGGCGCGGTCTCGCGGCTGTCGATCACCTCGCGCACCGCGGACGGGGAGGGGGTGAGCCTTCTGATCGAATCCGGCGCCAAGGGCCCGGTGCGGCCGGCCCCCGCGTCGCGCGGCACCCGCATCGAGGTGACGGACCTGTTCGCCGCGACGCCGGCCCGGCTCAAGTTCCTCAAATCCGACCGGGCCGAGACCGCCGCCGTCGCCGAGGTGTTGCGGCGCTTGGCCGTCGCCCAGCCCCAGATGCGCTTCACGCTCCGCACCGAGAGCGGCAGCCCGACCGTGTTCCCGGCCGAAGCCGAAGCGAATGAGGCCGCGCTGCTGCGCCGGCTCGGCAGCGTGCTCGGGCCGGATTTTCCGGCCAACGCCGTGCCGCTGTCGATGGCCCGCGAGGGGTTTTCGCTGGAGGGCCATGTCGGCCTGCCGACCTTCCACCGCGGGGTCGGCACCCACATCCACTTCGTCGTCAACGGACGCCCCGTACGCGACCGGCTGCTGCTCGGCGCCGTGCGCGGGGCCTACGCCGACACGATGAGCTCCGACCGCCATCCGGTGCTGGCGCTCTACCTCGCCTGCGAGCCCGGCCTCGTCGACGTCAACGTGCATCCGGCCAAGACCGAACTCCGCTTTCGCGAGCCGGGGCTGGTGCGGGCGCTCGTCGTCAGCGCGATCCACGAGGCCCTGCGCCGGGCCGGCGCCCGCTCGTCCACGACCGGCGCGCGCGCCGCCCTCGACGCCCTGCGACCGGGGGGTGACCCGGTGGGGGAGGGGCGTTTCACGGTCCATACCGGCGCCACCGTGCCGAGCCTGATGCCGCGCCCGGCCCGCACCCTGTTCTCCGGCCCCTCGCTCGCCGCCCCCTCGGGCTGGCGTGCGCCTGCTGCCACGATGCCGGATCGGTCGGGCTTCGCCGAGACGCCGCAGGCCGCCTTCGCCCACGACAGCGATGCGCCCGACTTGGCCCCGCCCTCCGCCGACCTGCGCCCGGAGGCCGCAACCGAGGAAGCCGAGGCCCATCCGCTGGGCGCCGCACGCGCCCAGATCCACGGCACCTACATCGTGGCCCAGACCCGCGACGGGATCGTGCTGGTCGATCAGCACGCCGCCCACGAGCGCCTCGTCTACGAGCGGTTGAAGGCCGAGCGGGCCGGCGGCGGCGTGGCGCGGCAGGGCCTGCTCATCCCCGACGTGGTCGAGATGGCGCCGGAGGCCGCCGACCGCCTCGTCGAGGCCGCCCCCGAACTGGAGCGGCTCGGCCTGTCGCTGGAAGCCTTCGGCCCCGGCGCGGTGCTGGTGCGCGCCGTCCCCGCGGCTTTGGCCGGCGGCTCTATAAAAAACCTCGTCCTCGACGTGCTCGACGCGCTGGAGGCCAGCGGCGTCGAGGAGGGCGGCCCGGCGGGCGCGGGCGATCCCGACCCGGTCAGCCGGCGCCTCGACGCGCTGCTGTCGCGGATGAGCTGCCACGGCTCGATCCGCGCCGGGCGGCGTCTGAAGCCCGAGGAGATGAACGCGCTCCTGCGCCAGATGGAGGCGACCCCGCTCTCCGGCTCGTGCAACCACGGCCGCCCGACCTTCGTGAGCCTGGGGCTCGCCGACATCGAGCGGTTGTTCGGGCGGCGGTAGGTATTTGCGGGAGCGATCAGTCCCCGGTCTTGCCGTCCGCGTCGTCTTCGGAGGCCGGTTCCGGCGGAAGCTTCGGCGGAAGCTTCGGCGGCGGCACCCGGCCGGGGCTCGGCGGGGTCGGCAGGCCCGCATCCGGGTCGGCGGGCGGGGGCGGCGGGGGATCGGTCTCGGGCATGGCGCGGCTCACGGGCGGTTGGGCTGTCCGTCAACGCCGCCGGGGCGCATCGGTCGCAGGCCGGCCGATCACGAAGGCGACGTGGATGAGCGACGAGACACCGAACCTGTTCGCCGGCCTGCCACCGGAGGGCGCCACCGAGGAGGCCTTCGCCACGCTGCTGGCCGCGCCGGGCGCCCGGATCGAGCGGATCGTCTCCCGCGGGCAGGCGAGCCCGCCGGGCTTCTGGTACGACCAGGCCGAGGACGAGTGGGTTGCGGTGCTCGCTGGCAACGCCACGCTCCGCTTCGAGGACGCGCCCGAACCACTGCATCTCAAGGCCGGCGACCATGTGCTGATCGCCGCGCCTCGCCGCCACCGCGTCGAGGCGACCGCCGATCCGACGATCTGGCTCGCGGTTCACCTCGCGAGGCGCTAGGTACCTGTGCCGCATCGGCTTTTCCGAAAGCCGTTGCCACCTTTCGGGCCGATGCTCTAACCCGGCCGGCATGATCGCCTGTCATATCGAACCGAAGGGACAGCTGGAGCCGGAGGGCGAGGGCCTGTGGCGCTCGACCGGGGCCGACCCGCAGTTCCGCCTCACCCGCCCCGGCGGCGGGCGGCTGTTCCGGTTCCGCCTGAGGGGCGGTTGGGTGCGGCTGCGGCTCGATCTCGCCCCCCTGGGCACGACCAAGCTCGTCCCGCTCCTCTACGTCGATGACGGCTCGGGCTTTCGCGAGGACGGCGCGCTGCGCCTCGAGCTCCGGGAGGCGGGCGGGATCGACGATCTCGTGCGCCTGCCGCGCCGGGTGCGGGGCCTGCGCCTCGATCCGCTGGCCGCGAGCGGGCGGTTCCACTTGGCCCGGGCCAGCCTCGAACCCCTGAGCGGACCCCGCGCCGCGCTTGCCGTCGCCCGGCGGCTCCTGGCGCGGCTGGAGCCGGACGAGCGTCGCCCCGCCGCCCTCCTCCCGCGGCTGGCCCGGCTCGCCCTGTCGCGCCCGCCCGGCGCCCTGTGGAAGAAATTCTGGGACAGCGCCCGGCCGCGCCCGGCCGCGGCCTCCTACGCCGCCTGGATCGAGCGGATCGAGCGGCCGGCCCTGCCGAGCCCGGAGGCGATGCGCGCGGCCATCGAAGGCTTCGCGCTGCGCCCCCGCATCTCCATCGTCATGCCGGTCTACAACACGCCCGAGCCCTATCTCGCGGCGGCGCTGGCCAGCATCCGGGCCCAGGCCTATCCCAACTGGGAGCTGTGCCTGTGCGACGACGCCTCATCCGCCCCCCACATCGCCCCGATGCTGGCGCGGCTGGCGGCGCAGGAGCCGCGGGTGCGCCTGCATTCGCGGAAAAAAAACGGCGGCATCGTCGCGGCGAGCAACGACGCTTTGGCGCTCGCCAGCGGCGACTGGCTCACCCTGATCGACCACGACGACACGATTCCCCCCCACGCCCTCTTCGCCCTGGTGGCGGCGCTCAACGACGCCCCGGAGACCGACTTCGTCTATTCCGACGAGGACAAGATCACGGTCGACGGCGAACGCTACGAGCCGTTCTTCAAGCCCGACTGGTCGCCCGAGACGCTGGAGGCCTGCATGTACACGGCCCATCTGGCGCTCTACCGGATGGACATCGTGGGCCGTGTCGGCCGCTTCCGGGCCGAATGTGAGGGCGCGCAGGATTACGACTTCGTGCTGCGCTACACCGAGCACGCGCGCCACGTGCGCCACGTGCCCCAAGTCCTCTACCACTGGCGGGCGATCCCCGGCTCGACGGCGCAGGCCATGGACAACAAGGGCTACGTGGTCGCCGCCGCGATCCGCGCGCTGGAGGACCGGGCCCGCCGCACCGGCGGGCTCGACCGCGTCCGCCCCACGGCGTTCGCCGGCAGCTTCTCCTTACGCCGACCCCTGAAAGAGCGCCCACGGGTCTCGATCGTGATCCCGACGGCGGGGCGCGACAGCGTGGTGCGGGGCGAGAACGTCGATCTCCTGGCCGCTTGCCTCGCCAGCCTCCGGGCGACGAGCACCTACGAAAAAATCGAGATCGTCGCGGTCGACAACGGCGACCTGCGGCCCGCGACGAAGGCCGCGCTCGCGCAGCACGGCGCCCGCGCGGTGACGTGGGAGCGGCCCGAGTTCAACGTCGCGGCCAAGATGAACCTCGGGGCCCGCGCGGCCACCGGCGACGTGCTGGTCTTCCTCAACGACGATGTCGAGATCATCTCGCCGGACTGGATCGAGGCGATGCTGGCGCTTCTCCTCATCCCCGGCGTCGGCGCGGTCGGGGCGAAGCTCCTGTTCGAGACCGGCGAGTTGCAGCATGTCGGCGTCAGCGTGATCGACGCCACGCCGGACCATCCCCGCCGCACCTACCCGCGGGAAGACCCCGGCCACTTCTTCTCGACCGCGGGCAACCGCAACTACCTCGCGGTCACCGGCGCCTGCGTGATGGTGCGCCGCGCCGAATTCGAGGCGATCCAGGGCTTCGACGAGGGATTCGCGATCAACTACAACGACGTGGACCTGTGCCTGCGCCTCTACGAGCGCGGCCTGCGCAGCGTCTATTGCGCCGAGGCCGAACTCTATCACTACGAGAGCCGCAACCGCGCCCGCACCGTCGATCCGGCCGAGCACGCCCGGTTTCGGGCGCGCTGGGCGGAAAAACTGCCGCGCGATCCCTATTACGGCGAATGGTTCGAGGCGCTGCCGCCGACCTTCGAGCTCGACCCGGCGCGGTTCTGACGAGCCTGCTTCGCCGGCCCGTCTCATCCAATCCCCCTCATCCTGAGGTGCTCCGCGAAGCGGAGCCTCGAAGGAGGGCTCCAGAAGTCGCGCGATCCCTGGAGCCCTCCTTCGAGGCTTCGCACCTCAGGATGAGGGGGTTTGGTGGAAAAAACCGCCTTCAACCGCTCGCCTCCGCGGTCAGGTGGTCCACGAGCTGGCGCGCATGCGCCGGCAACGCGGAAAACCGGCGGGCGGCGAGCACGAGTCGGCGGCAGGCCCAGGGGTCGGCGAGCGGCACGATGCGGATCGCCGCCGTCTCGCGGGCGCGGAGCGCGGCCGCCTCCGGCACGATGGCGATGCCGACGCCGCGGGCGACCATGCGGCAGACCGCATCGAGCCCGCCGAGCCGCACCCGCAGCTTGAACGGACGGCCCGCGCGGGCCGCGTGGCCGGCGAGGTAGGTCTGGAGCGAGCGGCTGTGGCTCAGGCCGACGAAGGGCTCGTCCAGCACCTCCCGGAGCGCGACCGCCGCCCGCGCCGCCAGGGGATGGCCTCCCGCCACCACGAGGACGAGCCGGTCGGGCCGAAGGGGCCGCGTCTCCAGATCGGCGAGTTCGGTGGTGTCGGCCACGATCCCGAGGTCGGCCAAGCCGCCGGCCACCGCATCGACGGTCTCGCGGCTGGTGCGCTCCTCCAGATCGATGTCGATGCTGGGATGCGCCGCGAGGAAGTCGGAGAGCGCCTCCGGCAGGAAGGCCGCGACCGCCGCCGTCACCGAGAGCAGCCGGACATGGCCGCGCAGGCCGCGGGCGTATTGGCCGAGTTCGCCGCGCATCTGTTCGAGCTGGGCCAGCACCGTGCGGGCGTGGTGCGCCACCGCCTGCCCCGCCGGGGTCGGGCGCACCCCGCGGGGCAGGCGTTCCAAGAGCGGCACGCCGCCGTCGAGTTCCATCCCGCGGATGCGCTCGCTCGCCGAGGCCAGCGCGAGGCCGGCCCGCTCGGCGCCGTGGGTGATGCTCTCGGCCTCGACCACGTGCAGAAAAAGGCGGAGATCGGTGAGGTCGAAGCGCATCGGGCCATGGTCCGCCGCCCGCCGCGCGACCGCAAGAGCCTTCGGCTCAGCCGAAGGCTGAATGGGGCGAGTTCCGCATTGTGGTGGGCGCTGGCTCCGCCGAAGTTTTGGCCCATGGCACGCCAAGCTCCCACCCTCGTCTCGGGACAAACCCTTCTGGAGAGCACCGCGATCTTTCTCGCGGCGCTCCTCGCCCTCGTGGCCTTCGCGACGCGCTCCGATGCGGGGCGCAGTTGCACCGTCCCGGCCCACATCGTCGCGCCGCCGGCGGCCGCCGCCGGCCCTGAGCCGGAGACCGATTTCCGGAACGCGCTGCTCCTCGGCGACTGATTTTTTGTGACTTCGATGCCCCGGCCGACGCCTGACTCTCCTCGCAAGGACGGCGCGGGTTTTTTCTGAGCCGTCATGGCGCATGACGGCGCGCCTGCCTCTCCAAGAAGGCCGACTGACAAGACAATGATCTTCCCCCTCGATCCGTCGGCGCTCGCCATCGCGGCCTTCGCCTTCCTGCTGGCCGGTTTCGTCAAGGGCGTGGTCGGGCTCGGTCTGCCGCCCGTCGCGGTGGGGCTGCTCAGCCTCGTCATGACGCCGGCGGAGGCCGCGGCGATCCTCGTGGTGCCGGCCTTCGTCACCAATGTCTGGCAGCTCGTGGCGGGCCCGCGATTCGGTTCGCTCGCCCGGCGGCTGTGGCCGCTCTTGGTCGCGAGCACGCTGGCGACGCTCGCCGCGGGCGCGCTGCTGCACGGGCGCTACGGACGCGAGGCCACCATCGCCCTCGGAATCGCCCTGATGATCTACGCGGCCTACGGGCTCGCCGCCCTGCGCCTCACCGTGGCGCCCGCCGCCGAGCGCTGGCTCGCGCCGATCATCGGCGCGGCGACCGGGGTGGTGACGGCGGCGACCGGCGTGTCCTCGTTCCCGGCCGCACCCTATCTCGGCGCGCTGGGGCTCTCCAAGGACGATCTGATCCAGGCGCTCGGCCTGTCCTTCACCGTCTCGACCATCGCGCTCGCCGTCGCGCTCACCGGCACCGGCGTGCTGGGGCCGAAGATCGCGGGCGTCTCGCTGCTGGCGCTGCTGCCGGCGCTCGGCGGGATGTTCGTCGGCGGCTGGGTGCGCGGCCGGGTCAGCGAGCCGGTTTTTCGCAAGGTCTTCTATGTCGGCCTGCTCGGGCTCGGGGCGCATCTCGCCGCGCGGGCGGTGTTTTGACCGGTGAGCCGGTTCGGCCCCCCTCACGCGATCAGACGATTCCTTCGACGCTCCGCAGCGCCGGGACCATGAAGTCGATGAACGCCCGAACGACCGGCCTCATGAACTTCGTGGACGGATAGGTCAGGAACAGCTCGCTCGCCCTGACCTCGTCCTGGGGCAGGACGCGGACGAGACGACCCGACGCCAGGTGATCGGCCACGAGCAGAAGCTGCGCGGTGCCGATGCCGCGTCCGGCTTCGAGGGCGCCGATGAGCACCTGGGGGTTGTTGGTCTTGAGGACGGGATGCGCCTGCACCTCCGTCGTCGACCGCCCGCGGCAGAGTGTGACCGTGCCCTGGCGGGACAGGATCGTGGTCGAGACGATCAGCCCGTGGCGCGCGAGGTCGCGGCGGCTCCGGGGCGTCCCGTTCCGCGCGAGATAGTCGGGCGACGCGACCAGCAGGCGCCGGCTCGCTCCGATGCGCCGGACGATCAGGTCTTGCGCCTCGGGCCGGCCGACGCGCACGGCGAGATCGATGTTGGCCTCGATCAGATTGATCGCGCGGTCTTCGAGGGTCAGGGAGACCCTCACCGCGGGGTGACGGCCCTGGAAGTCGAAGACGAGCCGGCTCAGATGGCGCTCCCCGACGCAGACGGGGCCGTGGATGTGCAGATCGCCCGTGATCGAACCGGAACCGCCGCGGACATCCTCGATGGCGGCATCGATGGTCGAGAGCGCGCCGCTCGTTGCCTGGTAGAGCAGGCGCCCCTGCTCACTGAGCCGCATCGCTCGGGAGCTTCGCTGCAGAAGACACGCGCCGATATGTCCTTCGAGGTCGCGCAGGATCTTGCTGACGGCGGGCTGCGAGATGCCGAGGTCGCGGGCGGCGGCGGTCATGGAGCCGCGCTCGACGACGCGGACGAAGACCCGCAGGGCGGAGACGGCGTTCATCGATAACCATGGGTTATGGAAACCATACCCCCGCCACCGATAGTCGGGGTCGCGGAAATCATCAAACTCGCGCCGTCGAAATCGATGGAGCGGGCCCGTGAATCTCAGACGTCGAACCCTTCTGCTCGGCGCGATGGCCGGCTCCCTGCTGCCGCGAAGGCAGGCGCTGGGCGAGATCGCTCCAGACCGCGAGGCGGACGCCGCGTCGCTGCCGCCGGGCGGTCGCCATCGCTTCATCGAGGCGAACGGCATCCGGCTCCACGCCGTCACGCTCGGCAAGGGTCCGCCGGTCGTCCTGCTGCACGGCTGGCCGCAGACTTGGTTCGCGTGGCGCGACACGATGGAGCGGCTGTCCGGCTCCTTCACCCTCATCGCCCCGGACCTTCGCGGTATCGGCCTCTCCGAGCGGACCGTGGCGGGCTACGACAAGCGCACGCTCGCCGCCGACATCGCGGCGCTGATCGTCGAGGCGGCCGGTGGCCGGGCCCATGTCGTCGGCCACGACATGGGCGGCAAGGTCGCCTTCGCCCTGGCCTACCTGCATCCCGAGCGCGTCGATCGGCTCGTGATGGTCGATTGCGCGGTGCCCGGCACCGAGAGCGGCGACGCCCTGCGCGGAGGCGCCTGGCACTACGGCTTTCATCGAGCGCCCGGATTTCCCGAGATGCTCACGCGAGGCCGCGAGCGCGACTACATCCGTGCGCAGATCAGGGCGTGGTCGCACCGCCAGGATGCGGTGACGGAGGCGGCGATCACGGAATATGCGCGACACTACGCGACGCCCGGCGGCATGACGGCCGGCTTCAACCTCTACCGCGCCCTGCCGGACGACGCCGCGCTCGCCGCATCGTTCGGTCGGCGCAGGCTCGACATGCCCGTGCTGACGATCGGCGGTCGACACAGCATCGGGGACCGTCTCGCCGCCGCGATGCGACCGCGGGCGACACGGCTGGAGAGCCTCGTTGCCGAGGGGAGCGGACATTTCGTGGCCGAGGAGGAGCCGGCGTTCTTCTGCGAACACGTCGGCCGGTTTCTCTCGGCATAGAGCATCGGCCCGAAGGGTGGCTGCCAGCTTTCGGGTCGATGCGGCACAGGAACCGAGAGCGTCGGCACCGACCGGGCCTCGACCCAACCGCCCTACGGCTCGACCTTCCGCAGCACGAAGGTGACGCCGACATCGGGGTCTCGCCGCCAACGGCCGTCGGGGAGGGCGATGAGGTTGACCGCGTGGCCGCGGCGGGCCTTGAGGGTCAGCTGGCCGGCGGCGAAGCGCCAGGAGACCGGATCGAACACGGTGATCCCGCTGTCGCGGCAGCCGGGCAGGAGGCGCACGGGGGCGTCCTTGCCGGCGGCGTCGGGCGGCGACAGCTCGATGCGGCAGGCGTCCCGCTGCGTGGCGCGGTCGAGGGCGTAGAGACCCGGCGCCGGGCCCTCCGGCGGGGGCGCCGGGCCCTCCGGCGGGGGCGCCGGGGCGGCGGCCGGCTCCGCGGCGGGCGAGGCCGCGGGCGCGGGCGGCATCTCGGAGGCCGGGCGCATGGCGGCGATCTGAAGGGGCACGAGGCTGTAGCGCTCGCCGTTCCCGGCGCTGGCGCCGAGGCTGCGGCCGTCGGGCTCGCGGGTGAAGGCGAGGATCGGCCGCACGTTGGCGTCGACGAGGCGGAGGCCGTCCTCGCCGTAGAGCCAGCCGGCGATGCCGGCCATCACCGGCAGCGCCCGGCGGCAGCCCGCGGGGAAGCGCACGATCCGGCCGGCCGGGCCGCTGTCGGCCGACAGCGTCAGCACGCAGCGCCGCTGCCCGCCCGCGATGGCGAGGTCCCAGGTTCCCGCCGCCCCGGCCAGGGTGTCGGGCAGGGTGGCGGGCATCCCGCTCGGCGGCGGGGGCGCGGCCTCCTGCGCGCCGGCGGGCGCCCCCGCCAGCGGCAGGACGGCCAAGAGCGCGAGGGCGGTGAGAGCGCGGGAGGCGGGGCGCAGGCGCGGCGACACGAAAGGGAACCTCATCGGGCGTCCGGCACCGGCGTCTCGGGAACGGGGGTCAGCGGCGCCCGGCCCTCGAACCACGCGAACAGGTTGTCGGTCAGGAGCCGGCCCATCGCCGCCCGCGTGGAGTGGGAACCGGAGCCGACATGCGGCAGCAGCACGGTGTTGTCGAGGGCGGCCAAGTCTTCGGGCACGTGCGGCTCGTTCTCGAACACGTCGAGCCCGGCCCCGAGGATCGTACCGGCTTGGAGCGCCGCGGTGAGCGCCGCCTCGTCGATCACGCTGCCGCGGGCGATGTTGATGACGATGCCGTCCGGCCCGAGCGCGTCCAGCACCGCGGCATCGACGATCCCCTTGGTGTCCGGCCCGCCGGGGGCGGCGACGATCAGGATGTCGCTCGCCCGCGCCAGCCCGATCAGGCTGTCGTGATAGGCGTAAGGCCCATCCTGCGGATTGCGGCCGTGATAGGCGATCGTAACGCCGAAGGCTTCGAGCCGCGTCGCGATGGCCCGGCCGATCCGGCCGAGGCCCAGAATGCCGGCCTTGCGCTCGCGCAGGCTCGTCGTGAGCGGAAAGCTCGCCTGACGCCAGCGCCCTTCGCGCAGGTAGCGGTCGGCCTGCGGGATGCGCCGCACCGTGGCGAGCAGGAGGCCGAGCGCGAGGTCGGCGACCTCGTCGGACAGCACGTCGGGAGTGTGAGTGACGACGATCCCGCGGCGGGCGGCCTCCACGGCATCGATGGTGTCGTAGCCGACGCCGAAGCTCGACACGATCTCCAGGTTCGGCAGCCGGTCGAACAGGGCGGCATCGATCGGGCTCATGGCGCCGACGGCGAGCCCCCGGATGCGAGGGCCGATCCGGCTGAGGAAGGCATCGCGGTCGGGCGCGTCCTCCAGCCGGTGCAGGCGGAAGCGCGTCGAGAGCCGCTCGGCCACGTCCGGCCGGGTCTGGCGGATCAGCAGGATCTCGGGCGTGTCGTCGGCTGTCACCCGGGCGTCCTCCCGCCTTTTTTACGAGTCTTGCCGGAGTAGTCCTGCGCCGGGCGGCGGTCCAGCGTATCGGTCGGCAGGGCTGCTCGTGCAGGGTGACAGGTGCCGCCGGATCGTGGGTCGCTCGTTCCTGCCCCCACCGTCGTTCCGGGGCCGGGTTCCGCTCCGCGGCCCCGGAACGACGCGCGTTCCGGGTGAAGAGAGGGGCGGACTTTATTGCGGCTGCGCCCAGATCAGGTGCAGCCCGGTGCGGCTGCGGAACCAGCGCGTCATCGGCGGCAGGTCGCAGCCGTTCTCCTCGAACACGCCGGCCAGACTCTCCACGAGCTGCCCGGCGGTGCGCCGTCCTTCGATGTCGATAGCCAGTGTCTGGGACGGATGGACGACTTCAGGATCGATCCGGCGATACTTGATCGCAAAACGCATAGCACACATCCTTACGCGTTGTTGACGAAAGTCCGAGGCGGCACGTCGTAACAATCGCACGACTTGATGCAACGCTGCATACGCAAAATGAGAAACTTCGTTGTTGTGCGGACAACGCAAGAATATTCATAAAATTTTCAATATTAGGATATTGGCCGTGCGGCGGATGCCCGATACGGCATGTGGGGAGGGCCGGCCGGGCACGATCCGACGCATCGCCCGCCCCTTCGGATGAACGATCCGCTCCGCTCAATCGTTAAGGTTCCGACAGGCCTCCGCCCGACCGGTTCGGCGGGGGCTCGAGCGGGAGCCGCGGGAGGCGGGTCGGTTCGGCATGCGCGTTCTGTGTGGTTCCAGACAAAACGCCGAGAGCACAACAGCTTGGCCTTATGCCGGGCCGGTCTCGGACCTCGAATCCTGCCCGCCGGAGCATTGCGCAAAGGGCGCGCCGCGGGCATATCGGACGGCATAATGGTCGATCCGTCGCAGATGCACGCCAGCGGGGCGGACCATGCCCCGATCGACCCTCCCGTCGATCTCGACGCCCTGACGGCGGCCGAGCGGGAGGCGGTCGAGGCGGGGCTCCTCGCCCTCGATTCCAGCGGGACCGTGCTGGCCTGCAACCGGGCGGCGGCGGCGCTCTGCGGCTTCGCGCCCGAGGCCATGATCGGGCGCAACTACTTCCGCGATCTCGTGCCGAGCGCCCGCGTGCCGGGCTTCTACGGCCGGTTCCTCGCGACCCGGCGCAGCAGCCTCGGTGCGCAGAGCTTCGAGTTCGTGTTCGGCCGCCTACCGGCGCCGTTGCGGGCGCGCATCGAACTGCGGCCCGGCGCGGACGGGCGCACGTGGCTCGTGATCAGCCCCATGGCGCAGATCGCCGCCGGCCCCTCGCGGGAGGCGGTGCTGGCAGCCATCTCCCGCCGCAGCCGGGCCGAGCCGGTCGATCCCGGCCTGTGCGAGCGCGAGCCGATCCACATCCCCGGCTCGATCCAGCCCAACGCCGTGATGCTCGCCGCCGACGCGGCCACCTTCGAGATCCTGGCCTTCAGCGCCAACGCGGCGGACGTGCTGCCGCCCGACTTGTTCCCGCCGACCGGGCAGCGCCTGGAGGCGGTGCTGCCGGCGCATATCGTCTCGGCGATCCGCGATGGGCTTGCCGCCCACAGCCTCACCGACGGGCGAGGCCTGCGCCGCACCATCGCGCTGCCGCCGCGGGACGAGAACTTCCACCTCGTCGCCCACGTCCATCTCGGCCGGGTCATTGTCGAACTCGAACTCGCGCCCGAGCGGGCCGAGGATTTTGCTTCTGCCAGCCCGCTCGACACCGAACTCGCCATGGCGCGCCTGCGCGCCGCCGAGAGCCTGACCGAGGCGGCCCAGATCGCGGCGCTCGAAATCCGCGCCGTCACCGGCTTCGAATCGGTGCTGGTCTACCGCTTCGACAGCGATTGGAACGGCGAGGCCATCGCCGAGGACATGGTGCCGGACTGGCAGCGCCCGCTGATCGGCCTGCGCTTTCCCGCCTCCGACATCCCGGCCCAGGCCCGCGCCCTCTACACCAAGGCCAAGAGCCGCTTCGTGATCGACCGCGACTGCGTGCCGGTGCCGCTGGTGGCCGACCGGGCGGCGGGCAACGCGCCGATCGACCTCACCTTCGCCCAGAACCGCACGCTCTCGCCGATCCATCTCGAGTATCAGCGCAATCTCGGCGTCGACGGCTCGATGTCGATCTCGATCATGGTCGAGAACCGGCTCTGGGGCCTGATGATCGGCCATCACCGCCGCCCGCACTACGTCGCCCCCGAGACCCGCGCGGCGGCGACCGTGCTCACCGACGCCTTCGCCATGCGGGTGCAGGAGATCGAGGGCAAGGCGCTCTGGAGCGAGCGCCAGCACCATCTCGACATCCAGGGCCGATTGGTACGGCGGCTGACCCGCTCGGACGATTTCGCCCACACCCTGATGCAGGGCGAGCCGGCCCTGATCGACCTGTTCGGTGCGACCGGGGCGGCGATCGTCTCCGACGACACCGTCTGGCAGGCCGGCGCGACGCCGGGCGAGGCGGGAATCGGCGCGCTCGCCGCGTGGCTGCGCGCCGAGCTGCCCGCGGGGGCGCGCAGCTTCGTCACCGACACGCTGGTGCTGCACCACGCGCCGGCCTCAGCCTACACCGAGACCGCGAGCGGCCTGCTCGCCGTCTTCGTCGGCGCCGAGCGGCGCCATATGCTGCTGTGGTTCAAGCCGGAGATGCCGAGCACGGTCACCTGGGGCGGTGATCCCCGAAAGCCCGTCCTGCCCGGGAGCGGGCCGGTGGCGGTGCTGCCGCGGCGCTCGTTCGAGCGCTGGGTCGAGGAGCGGCGCGGCCATTCGGCGCCGTTCGCCGCGTGGAAGGTCGACCTCGCCGAGCAGTTGGCCGAGGCCGTCGACGGCGTGGTCCTGCGTCAGCGCCGCAAGATCGCCGAGCTGACGGAGCTTCTTGCCGAGAAGGAGCGCCTGCTGGAGCAGAAGGACCTCCTGACCCGCGAGATCGACCACCGGGTCAAGAACTCGCTCCAGATCGTCACCGCCTTCCTGCACATGCAGCGCCGCCAGATCGCGGATCCTGCCGCGCGGCAGGCCTTCTCCGAGACCTCGGCGCGGGTGATGAGCGTGGCCCGCGTCCACGACAGCCTGTACCAGGGCGACAGCCTGGAGGAGGTCGATCTCGGCCAGACCATCCAGGCTCTGTGCGACGACCTCGCCGGCATGGCGGGCGACCAGCACAGCGTCGAGATGACCGCCGAGACCGGACTGATGGTGCCCTATCGCCACGCGGTGGCGCTCTCGCTCATCACCACCGAACTCGTCACCAACGCGTTCAAGTATGCGGGCCGGCCCGATAAGGGCGCCCACATCATCGTGACGGTGAAGAGCGAGCGCCGGGACGGCTCGCTGCCGGAGGCCGGCGAGGCGGGCGAGGCCGTGCGGCTCACCGTCTGCGACGACGGCGACGGCATGCCGCCGGACTGGGAGAGCGGCAAGGCGCGGGGCACCGGTCTCGGGATGAAGCTGGTGCGCGCCATGCTGGAGCAGATCGGCGCTCGGCTGGAGGCCGAGAACGCGGGCGGCGCCTGCTTCACCGTCCACGCCTGAGCCGGGGTTTTTTTGACACAGCCCGAGAACCTGCAAACCGGCCTGCACATCCGCCTGCGCGCGGCGACGGCGGAGCCGCACGAGGCGCTGGAACGCGATCTCGACTGGCAAGGGAAGGTGGCGACGCTCCCCGGCTACCGCGCCCTGCTGGCCCGTCTGCGCGGTTTCCACGCGGCCTACGAGCCCGCCATCGCCCTAGGGCTTTCCGACGAAGCCTTCTTCGCGCCGCGCCGCCGTCTCGCGGCGCTCGACGCCGACCTTTCCGCCCTCGGCCTGGATTTTTTCGCCCGCACCGCCCTGCCGGCCCCGCCCGCCCCCCGGCTCGAAGGGGAGGGGGCGGCCATGGGCGCGCTCTACGTGCTGGAAGGCTCGACGCTCGGCGGCCTCGTCATCGGCCGCCATGTCGGCGGCCTGCACGGCGATGGCGTGCCGCTGGCCTACTATTCCGGCCGCGGCCGCGAGGCCGGGCCGCTGTGGCGAACCTTCCGCGAGCGGCTGGACGGTTTGGCTTCGACGCAGGAGGGGGCGGCCTTCGCCGCAGGCGTCGCGACCTTCGAGGCGATGCGGGTTTGGCTGACGACGGCGCTGGCCGTCTGAGCCCCCCGATTTCCCCCGTCATTCCGGGGCCGCGCAGCGGAACCCGCAATCCACCCGTGATGCGACGCCCTTCGCACCGTCGAGGTCAGTCGTGGATTGCACGCCTCCGGCGCGCCCCTTCGGGTCCGGGTTCGCTTCGCGCCCCGGCATGACGGGGGAGGGTGTTCGGTGTCGCCGCCGAACCTGCCTCCGCTGTCGCGCGGCCCAACCCTGTGCTAGCCCGCTGTCCATGTCGAGCGATGCGCCGCGGGGCGTCTTCATCACCTTCGAGGGCGGGGAGGGGGCGGGCAAGTCCACCCAGATCGCGCGCCTCGCCGCCACCCTGCGGGCCGGGAGCGGGCGCGAGGTCGTGACGACGCGCGAGCCCGGCGGCACGCCGCGCGCCGAAGGGTTTCGCGAGGCGTTGCTGCGGGGCGTGGCCAAGCCGTTCGGGCCGTTCGCCGAGGCGCTGATGTTCGCCGCCGCCCGCATCGACCACGTCGATGGTCTGATCCGCCCGTCGCTGGAGCGCGGCGCGATCGTGCTGTGCGACCGCTTCGCCGACTCCACCCGCGCCTATCAGGGCGCCGCGGGCGGGCTCGATCCGGCGCTGATCGCCAGCCTGGAGCGGGTGACGCTGGGAGACCTTCGCCCCAACCTCACCCTGATCCTCGATCTGCCGGCACCGGCCGGCCTCGCCCGCGCCCGTCGGCGCGGGGAGACGGAAGCGCCGGACCGGTTCGAGGCGGAGGCGCTCGGCTTCCACGAGCGCCTGCGGGCGGCCTTCCTGGCCATCGCCGAGGCCGAGCCGGCGCGCTGCCGGGTGATCGACGCGTCCCCCGGCCCCGATGCCGTGGAGGCGGCGATCCGTAGGGCTGTCGCGGCCCATCGCCCCGACCTCTTGCCCGCCCCCTCGCCCGCCCCCTTGCCTGGCGAGACGGGAGACCGCGACCATGCCGCCTGAGGGAGGCCGCGCCCGCAAGGAGGCGCCTGCCGTCTCGGAGGCCGAGGTCGGCGACCTCGCCCACGTGCCGCGCCCGCGCGAGCAGGCCCGCCTCGTCGGCCACGCGGCGGCGCAGGACGCCTTCGCCGAGGCGCTGGCCGCGGGCCGCCTCCACCACGCATGGCTGATCGGCGGCCCCGTCGGCATCGGCAAGGCGACGCTCGCCTACCGGGTCGCCCGCCGTCTGGTCGCCGATCCCCGCACGCTGCCCGCTTCCGAAAAGCTCGATCTGCCCGAGGGGCACCCGGCGGCCCGCCAGGTCGCAGCCCTGTCGCATCCGAACCTGGTCGCGCTGCGCCGGGTCCAGGCGCCGGGCGCCAAGACCCTGCCGACCCGCATCTCGGTCGATGCCGCCCGCGAGGCGCTCGCGCTGTTCGCCACCACGGCGGGCGGGGAGGGGGGCTGGCGCGTCTGCATCGTCGACAGCGCCGAGGACCTGAACGCCAACAGCGCCAACGCGCTCCTCAAGATGATCGAGGAGCCGCCGCCGCGCGCCATTTTCCTGATCGTCTCGCACGCACCGGGGCGGCTGCTGCCGACGATCCGCTCGCGCTGCCGCGCGCTGACGCTCCGCCCGCTCGCGGACGAACAGGTCCGCACCGTCATCGAGGGCTTCCCGGCCCCCTTCCCCCGGCCCGAACCGGCGGCGCTCGCCCGCGCCGCCGCGCTCAGCGAGGGCTCGGTGGCCCGCGCCGTGGCCCTGCTCAATCCCGGCACGCAGGCCATCGAGGCGGAGGTGTCGAGCCTGCTCGGCGGCCTGCCCGATCCGGATTGGCGCCGCGTGCTCAAGCTCGGCGAGAGCCTGGCCGCCCGCGACGCCGAGCCCCTGCTGACCGCCGTGCTCGACGCGATCCAGCGCCACGTCGCCGCCGAGATCGACCGTCGCCAGGGCGAAGGCCCGGCCCGGCTCTTAGCCCTGGTCGAGGCCGCCGAGCGCATCGCGGCCTCCGCCCGCGAGGCCGCGATCTACAACCTCGACCGCCGCCCGCTGGTGCTGGCGGCGTTCGAGACGCTGGCGGCGGCGGGGCGGTAGCGGCTTCAGCGCTCCGGTAGCACGCCCATGCCCCCATCCGTATCGACGACGACGGCCAGGGGGGCGGCGTCGGCCGGGCAGGCGGTGAGCGGGATCGGCATCCCGTAGCCGATCCGGCGGCGTCCGAGGCCGTCGAGGCCTAGTTGTCCGGCGAGATCCCGGCGGCCGCGGCGCGGCCGGTCGATCCCGACGAGGCGGCCCCCGCAGAACAGGGCAAGGTGCATCGCGCGCCGGGGCGTCGCCGGATCGTAGGCCCAGGCCTTGACCAGGGTCTGGGTCGCGGTGGCCTCGATGGCTTCCAGCCGGCCGCGCACCGAGGCCGGCAGCGCGAGGCCGCGTTCACGAAACGCGCGCTCGGCCCGCTCCCGGCTCGTCCACGTCTCGGGCGGCAGGGCCGCCAGCGCGGCGCGGGCCCGGACTTCGCGCCAGTCCTGCACGGCCGTCTCCGTACTGCCCCAGGCGGCGCAGCCCAGGAACAGGAGCAGGTAGGCGGCCAATCCTCCGCGCAGGCGAAGGGCCGCCGCCCGATCGACCCGGCGGCGCAGCGTCCGGTAGAGCGCGAGGTCGAGCGGACCAAGGAGCGCGGTCACGGCGAAGGCGACCGCCGCGCAGACGAGACCGTAGGACAGGGGCGACCACTCGGCGGGCAGGAGGCGTGCGACGACGACGAGCACCGGGAAGTGGACGAGGTAGAGGATGTAAGACCCGTCCCCGAGGGCCAGCAGGCCGCGCACCGGCCGCCCCGTCCCCCGCACCTGGGGGCTGCTCGCCGCGGTGCCGACGAGCAGCACGGCGGCGATCCCGCTGAGCCAGCGCGCCGCGTCGGTCTCCACGAACAGGCAGGCGGTGGCGAGCGGCAGCGCGAGCAGGCCGAGGCCGGGGCGCATCCGGCCGCTCGCGAGGAGCCGGGGCAGCAGCAGCCCGCCCGCGAAGGGCACGCAGGCGGCCACGAACGGCAGCAGGTAGGCCGGCGGCTGGTAGCGGTCGCGGGACGCCTCCGGCAGCAGGACGAAGGCGAGCGCAAGCAGCGCGAGCCAGAGCAGCGCCAGCGAGAAAATCCGGCGGGCGAGGCCGGCCCAGGCCACGACGAACAGGCCGACATAGAACGACACCTCGAAGACGAGGGTCCATTCCACGATGAGTGGGTAGCTGCGCGGGCCGGCCGGGGCGAGCGACAGGGCGATCGGCGCGATCCCCGACGGCGCGATGCCGCAGGCCGCGTAGACCGGCACGGTCAGCGCCACCACGAGGAGGTAGGTCGGGACGATCCGGATCAGCCGGTGGGCCAGGAAGGTCGAGGGCGGATCGCGCCGGATCAGCCCCGCCATCAGGAAGCCCGAGATCGCGAAGAAGACCGCCACGCCGCCGATGCCCATCAGCGTGTCGAGCGGCTGTGCCGGGCGCCCCGCCCCCCGCTCCAGTTGCGCGTAGGCCGCGGCATGGTGCGAGAACACCGCACTCGCGGCGAGGCCCCGCAGGATCTGGATGTTGGAAAAGCCCGCCGGGCCGGCCTCTCGCGCGCCGGCATCGGCAGGGGGAGCGACCTCGACCGCGCGGAAGCGTCTTGGCAGCATCGTGGCGAGGCGGGCGATCATGACGGCGATCCCGGAGCCGGAAGTCCGGGCTCGTGACGGGTTGGGAGGGATGCAGCGCAGACAAGCCACATCGGCAGGGCGCGAACATATCGGGAAACGTGGCCAGAATGGCGCCGCCTCGACCCCCGAGGCCCGAACCGCCTCGGTTGCGTCGCGGGACGCGGCGCGCCACAAGGCCTGTCGGTCCATGCTCGAACCAACCGGGACAGTTCAGACGTGAGCGAGACGCCGGACAAACCCTTCCTCATCACCACGGCGATCTCCTACCCCAACGGCGCGCCGCATATCGGCCACGCCTACGAGGTGATCGCCACCGATGCGATCGCGCGGTTCCAGCGCCTCGACGGGCGCGCGGTGCTGTTCTCCACCGGCACCGACGAGCACGGCCTCAAGATCCAGCAGGCGTCGGCGAAGGCCGGGATCAGCCCGCGCGCCTTCGTCGACGACATGGCGGGGCGCTTCAAGGCGATGGCCGACCGGCTCAACTGCGCCTACGACCGCTTCATCCGCACCACGGAGGCCGACCATTACGCCGCCGCCCAGGAGCTGTGGCGGCGCATGGAGGCCAACGGCGACATCTATCTAGCGAAGTATGCCGGCTGGTACTCGGTGCGCGACGAGGCCTATTACGACGAGGCCGAGACGGTGCTGGGTCCCGACGGCAGCCGCCGCTCGATCAAGACCGACACGCCGGTCGAGTGGATGGAGGAGGAGAATTTCCTCTTCCGCCTGTCGAAGTATGGGGACAAGCTGCTCGCGCTCTACGCCGAGCGGCCCGATTTCCTGAGCCCGGAGACGCGACTGAACGAGGTCGCGAGCTTCGTGCGCTCGGGCCTCAAGGACCTCTCGATCAGCCGCACCACCTTCGACTGGGGCGTGCCGGTGCCGGGGCATCCGGCCCACGTCATGTACGTCTGGGTCGATGCGCTGACGAACTACCTCACCGTCTGCGGCTTCCCCGACGAGACCGACCCGCGCTGGCCGTTCTGGCCCGCGGACGTGCACGTGATCGGCAAGGACATCGTCCGCTTCCACGCGGTCTACTGGCCGGCCTTCCTGATGTCGGCGGGGCTGCCGGTGCCGAGCCGCGTGTTCGGCCACGGCTTCCTGCTGTCGCGCGGGGAGAAGATGTCGAAGTCGCTCGGCAACGTCGTCGATCCGATGGATCTGGCCGAGACCTACGGCGTCGATGCCCTGCGCTACTTCGTGCTGCGCGAGGTTCCGTTCGGCGGCGACGGCAATTACAGCCACGAGGCGATCATCAACCGCATCAACGCGGACCTCGCCAACGATCTGGGCAACCTCGCCCAGCGCTCGCTGTCGATGATCGCGAAAAACCTCGAAGGCGCCGTGCCGGAGCCCGGAGATTTCTCCGAGGCCGACACCCGGCTGCTGGCCGCCGCCGCCGCCTTGCCGGAGAAGGCGAGGGGGCTGATGCGGGACCTCGCCCTCCACACCATCCTCTCCGAGATCTGGACCGTGGTGGCCGACGCCAACCGCTACTTCGCGGGCGAAGAGCCGTGGCGCCTGCGCAAGACCGACCCCGAGCGGATGGCGACCGTGCTCTACGTCACGGTCGAGACCCTGCGCCGGGTCGGCCTGATGGTGCAGCCCTTCGTGCCGACGGCGGGCGCGGCGCTCCTCGACCTGCTGGCGGTGCCGGTGGACGCGCGCGGCTTCGCCTTCACGGATGAGGCCCACCGCCTGGCCCCCGGCACGGCGCTGCCGGCACCGACCCCGATCTTCCCGCGTTTCGAGAAGCCGGAGGCCGCGGCCTGACGGCCTTAGGCTCTCCGCTCTCCCTCCCCGATCAAAAGAATCCATGCTGGTCGACAGCCACTGCCATCTCGACTTCCCCGACTTCGCCGAGGACATCCCGGGCGTCGTCGCCCGCGCGGCGGCGGCGGGGGTGACGCGGCTCGTCACCATCTCGACGCGGGTCGCCAAGGCCGACACCTACCGGGCGCTAGCCGAGGCGAATCCGGCGGTCTGGTACACCGTCGGCACCCATCCGCATGGCGCCGCCGAGGAACCGGACGTGCCGGCCGACACGATCGCGGCGCTGGCCGAGGCTCCGCGCTGCGTCGGCATCGGCGAGGCCGGGCTCGACTACCATTACGAGGATGCGGCGCCCGAGGCCGTGCAGGAGCGGGTGCTGCGCGCCCATATCGAGGCCGCCCGCCTGTCCGGCCTGCCGCTGGTGATCCATTCCCGCGACGCGGACAGTCATATGGAGGCGGTGCTGACCGACGAGATGGCCCGCGCGCCGTTCCGGGCGGTGCTGCACTGCTTCTCGTCGGGCGCGCGGCTGGCCGAGGTCGGGGTCGAGCTGGGACTGTTCGTCTCGTTCTCCGGCATCGTCACCTTCCGCCGCTCGGACGCGCTTCGCGACATCGCCCGCAGCGTCCCGCGCGAAAGAATCCTGGTCGAGACCGACGCGCCGTTCCTGGCGCCGGAGCCGCATCGGGGGCGGCGCTGCGAGCCCGCCTACACCGCCGACACCGCCCGCGTGCTGGCGCGTGCCCTCGACCTGCCGTTCGAGGATTTCTGCGCGCTCACCACAGGCAACTTCTACCGGCTGTTCGCGAAGGCGGCGGCCCTCGACGGGGTCGCGGCATGACGACCGGGGAGGGCGCATGGCCAGCCTGAGCTTGCGCATCCTCGGCTGCGGCTCGTCCGGCGGCGTGCCGCGGGTCGGCTCCGGCTGGGGCGCCTGCGACCCGGCCGACCCGCGCAACCGCCGCCGCCGCTGCTCGCTGCTGGTGGAGCGGCGCGAGCAAAGGGTCGGGCAAGGGGAGGGGGCGCCGACCACGGTGCTCATCGACACCTCGCCGGATCTCCGCGAGCAGCTGATCGATGCGGGCGTGACCAGCCTCGACGCCCTGCTCTACACCCACGCCCATGCCGACCACACCCACGGCATCGACGACGTACGCCCCCTCGTGATCCAGATGCGCCGCCGCATCCCGGTCCACGCCGATCCCCTCACCCGCGCGCTGCTGACGGCCCGGTTCGGCTACGCGTTCGAGACCCCGCCGGGCAGTGCCTACCCGCCGATCCTCGACCTGCACGAGCTGCGCGCGGGCGAGCCGGTGCGGATCGACGGCGCGGGCGGCACGATCGAGGCCCTCGCCTTCGCGATGGAGCACGGCAACGAGGCCGCCCACGGCTTCCGCTTCGGCCCCGCCGCCTACGCCCCCGACGTGAGCCTGATGCCGGAGCCCGCCAAGGCGGAACTGCGCGGCCTCGACCTCCTCATCATCGACGCGTTGCGCGAGACCCCTCACCCGTCGCACTACTCGGTCTCGGACGCGCTCGCCCTGATCGAGGAAGTCGCGCCCAGGCGCGCGATCCTGACCAACCTCCACACCGATCTCGACTACGCGACGCTGGCCAAGAAGCTGCCGCCGGGGGTGGTGCCGGCGCACGATGGGTTGAGCGTGGCGGTCGATCTGTAGAGCGCCGTTCGGACGGTTTCTCCCACCCAACTCCCTCATCCTGAGGCGCTCAGCCGAAGGCTGAGGGAGTTGGGTGGGAAAGGCCGACTACGCCCGCACGCCCGCGAGATCGGACCGGAAGAACAGCCCCGCCTTCAAACTGTCGCCGATCCGGTGCGCCCGCCCGACGACCTCCTCGGCCAGCTCCGGAGAAAAGAACTCCGCCGCGGTCGCCTCGAACAGGCCGAGCCAGCGGGCGAAATGGTCCGGGGCGAGACCTGGGAGGCCGAGATGGCGGCCGAACGGGTTGCCCTTGTAGCGGCCGGTCCGCAGCAGCACCGAGGACCAGAAATCGGTCACTCGCACCATGTGGTGGGGCCAGTCCGCGTCCGAAATTTTTTGGGCGAAGACCGGCCCGATCAGCGGATCGCGGCGGACTTTGCCGTAGAACGCGTCGAGGAAGGCGGCGAGCGCCGCCTCGGTCAGCTCGGTGTGGGGCATGGTGGGCGGGGAGTGGGCTTCGGTGGCCTCTCGATAAGAGGCCCCTGCCCCGGCTCAGTTCCGGGCGAGCGAGGGCTGGATCAGGCCAGCGCCGACGAGGATCTGGGCGGCCGCCGCCTTGGCGAGCTGGCGGTAGCCGGCATCCGTCATGTGCAGGCCGTCGGGGCCGATCATCTGGGCCGGCGTCATCAGGCCGTGGGTGACCCAGGACTGCATCAGGGCGCGGCGGCGGATCACCGGCACGTTCAGCTCGGCGGCGAGCGCATGCAGCGCCTCGCCGTAGCGCTCGGCGCCGTCGACGCCGGAGAGCTTGCGGCACCATTGCTGGTCCATCAGCACCACGTCGGCGCCGGTGGCCCGGATCGCCTTGAGCCCCTCGCGGGTCAGTTCGACGAAGCGCTCCACCGGCACGCCGCGCAAGGGATCGTTGCTGCCGGTCTGCCAGACCACGAGGTCGGGCCGTTCGGCCAGCACGTCGCGCTCCAGGCGGCTCGCCATCTCCTCGGAGGTGTCGCCGCCCTTGCCGCGGTTGATCACGGTGATGGAGCGCCGGCTCGACGCGCCGATCTGCAGCCGGTCCTCGAGGTCGCGCTCCAGCAGGGCAGGGTAGGCCATGGCCGGCGAGGACGCGCCCGCCCCTTCCGTCGAGGACGAGCCGAACGCCACGATCCGCACATCGCCGTCGCGGCCGAGCATCGAGGCGAGCCGTGCGAGCTTGGCCGGCACCCGCTCCGCGGCGCGCTCCTGTACGACCGCCCCGGTGATCGGCGGCGCGTCGGGCTGGGCGAGCACCGGGCCGGCGAGGGCTGCGACCGCAACGACCGACAGCAATCCGGGGAGCAGGCGGAGCGGCATGGGGACCGACATGGCGAAACGCTTGAGCGGGTTCATCGATTCGGCCGTGTTGCCCGGGAAATGTGACGATTGCGAGGGTCGCGCCGCCATCAGAGCCCGAATTGGATACGTTATGCACGATTTTGCCGCCAGCGCTGCCGGGATGCAATTTCGTGCCGGACTGTCGGTGGTCCGTGCAGGCATCATCGGGCCGAACCGATCCGATTCCCTGGCGGAATTCGATAAAATGCGATGGGGTTATGGTTAATGAAATTAACCATAAGAGGGACGGCGCGGCCTGGGGACGGCCTCTAGTTCCATAATATATCTTATGCGAACGACTTTGGTGCGGGCTGGGGTGGGCTTTTCCCGTCCTCGCGAGGCGAAGCCGGAGCGATCCCGGCCGCCACGATGCCGAACGATGCGGAGCGTGTGCCGACGAAGCCGCTTCATCCCGCGGCGTGCTCTTTTGGGAACCTGCGGAGCGCTGGATTGCTTTGGCTTCGACTCGCCTTCCGGGGTAGGGCACCCGCCCAAACTCCCCCAAAACCCCCTCCCCGGCCGATCCGGGATCGTCCGGCAACTTGGCGGACAAGGAGGCGGTCCCGGCCTCCGCCGGCACCGTTCCGACCGATCGCGGGCTGTTCGTCGGCCTGCTGATCGGCGTCATCCTGATCGTCGGCGGGCTGACCTTCTTCCCCTCGCTCGCCCTCGGCCCCGTGGCCGAGCATTTCGCCGGGGCGGTGGGCCAGACCTTCGGGGCAGGGGGTAAGAAAGATGCCGCGCCCCCTCCCCGCCAGCCGAAGGACTCGCCAACGCGGGCTTCGACATCGCGTGCTCTCAATCGGCCCGGACCGAAGCCAGCCGGTCAGGTCAGGGGGATCGGCGGCTCAAACAAGCCGAAGCGGCAAACCCTTACGCCGCCGCCCGCATCGTCGGAAACACCAGTCGCACCACCGTGCCGCCCTCGTTGGCGTAGGTGAGCTGGCCGTCGAGCTGGGCGGCCAGCCCCTGGACGATGCGGAAGCCGAGGCTACGGCTCGCCGCCGGGTCGAAGCTCGCCGGGATGCCGGGGCCGTCGTCGGCGATGGTCAGGGCCGCGAGCGGGCCCTCCAGCGGCTCCAGGCGGATCGTGATGGTGCCGCGCCCGGCCTCGGTGAAGGCGTGCTTGAGGGCGTTGGTGACGATCTCGACCACGAGGAGCGACAGGGTGGTCAGCCGGGCGAGGTCGAGGCGCAGCGGCGGCACGTCCACGAGGCAGACGATGTTGCGCGCGCCCGTGGCCTCCAGCAGGTCGGCGCAGAGTTCCTGCAGGTAGAGCCCGACCGGCTGGTCGATCCGGCTCGGATCGTAGAGGCGGCGGTGGATGCGGGCGATGGTCTCCAGCCGGGCCTGCGCCTCGTCGAAGGCGGCCATGGCCGCCTTCGGGTCGTCGGCGATCTTGCGCTTCTGTAGCGACAGCAGGGCGGCCACGAACTGCATGTTGTTGGCGACCCGATGCTGCAGCTCCTGGAACATGGTGCGCTGCTGCTCGTAGAGGTCGGCCGTCACCGCCCGCTCGGCGGCGAGCCGGGCGCCGGACACCTGCATCCGATGGATCAGGGCGATGTCGACGGTGACGATGAAGGTGTAGAACGCCATCGTCAGCGCGGTCGGACCATTCAGCACGAACGTCTCGACCGGGCTGATGAAGAAGTACCACGCGGTGAGCCCCGACAGCACCGCGCAGACGATGCCCGGCCGTAGCCCCAGGAAGAACGTCGTCAGGATGACGGCGGGAAAGAAGGTCAGGAACGGGAAGCCCGGCGGCAGCACCGGATCGAGCCCGAAGCGCAGGCCCGCCGCGAGCCCGGCCACCGCCGCGGCCAGCAGCTCGCCCGCCCAGACTTCTCCCCCCCAGGACGGCAGGCGCGCGGGCGCGACGGCCGGATCGCCGGCCCGCGACAGGGGAGCGGGAAGCTGGGACATGGGCGGGGCGAAAAGTCCCGAGGCGGTGATTCGCCACCTTAGCGCATCGCCGGGCCGAACCTGTGTCCGCTTGGCCGCGATGGTTGCTTTTTGGTGTTTTATTTCGTGGCCGCCGCCCGGCGTCCGGCGGTCTCGGCGATCAGGATGCCGCCGAGCACGAGCGCCAGCGCGAGCCCGTCGAAGGCGTCGAACGGCTCGCCCGCCAGCAGCACGGCGAGCCCTGCCCCGAACACCGGCACGAGGTTGACGAACAGCCCGGCCCGGTTCGGCCCGATCAGCTCGACGCCGCGGATGAAGGAGAGCTGCGCCAGTAGCGATGGCCCCAACGCCACGAAGGCGACGAGCGGCCAGCCGACATGCAGCGAGGGCCAGATCAGCCGTCCGGCCGCCCATTCGGCGGCGAGGGGCGGCAGCGAGGAGAGGAGGGCGGCGAGCGCGAGCCCGGTGAAGAAGGCGAGCCCCGACACCTTCGGCCGCGACGGCAGCGCCACGGTGTAGCCGGCATAGACGAGGCAGGCGGTCAGCATCAGCCCATCGCCGAGGTTGAAGCTGAGGCTGAGCAGCGCCTTCAGGTCGCCGTGGGAGGAGGCCACCGCCACGCCCGCGAGCGTGACCGCGGCGCCTACGACCTGCCATCCCCTGACACCGGCGCCGCGGGCGAAAAAGTTGAGCAGCATGACGAAGATCGGCACCGCCCCCTGGAGCAGCGCGACGTTGAGCGCGGTGGTGCGCGCGCCCGCGGCGTAGAACAGGCTCGCGAACACGGTGTAGCCGCTCGCCCCCATCAGCAGCAGGTAGCGCCAGCGCGCCACGAGCCGGGGCCACTCCGCCGCCACCTGACGCCGGGCGATGACGGCGAGCAGCCCGAAGGCGAAGAGCCAGCGCAGCGTCGTGAGCGCCTGCGGCGACACCTCGCCCACCGCCCACTTGCCGGCCACCGCGTTGCCGGCCCAGAGCAGGGCGGTCAGCGTCAGGATCGCGTAGGCGGTGGCCGTGGAGCCGCGCCGCCGGGTGGGGGTTGCCTGCACGGGTGGGTTTGTCCGGGTTGTGGTGGGCGACTGAGGTCTGGTCGGCTCTTCATCGAAGGGCGGGTCGAAGAAGTGTCCCCGGTCGATCTAGGGCAGAGGCACACCCGCGCTATCGGATCGGTACGGTTGCCGTCAAAACCGGAAATGCGGGACCGTGGGAAACTGTTCGACGACGAGTTGGCCCCCGACCAGCCGGCGAGCGGTGCGCGTGCCGTCGAGTTCGATCACGATGTGGGCACCGGGGCCGGCGCGGCGGATCGTGTCGGCGACATCGTCCGCCCGTTCGAGGATGGCGCGCCGCCGGTTGTGCGGCAGGGCGATCACCGTGAGGCGCCGCCCGTGCAGGCTCTGCTGATCGGCGATGTTCTTGTCGTTGGTGACGAGGATGTCGAAGCCCGCGGCCTCGCAGGCCCGGATGAGCGCGCCGTTGCTCAACGAGACCCAACCACGGGGAAAGCGCGCGGCGTCGACGCCGCGCTCCGTCAGGGCCTGCACCAGTTGCCGAGGCACGCCTTCATCGATGACGACGCGCATGCGTCTCAGGCCGCCCGCGGCGCGGCCAGCGAACGGGCGGTGAGCTCGAGAACCGCGACCACGTCGCCCCGGTCGAGGCTCTCGTAGGCGTCGAGGATTTCGTCGAGGGACAGGCCGTCGGCGAGGTTCTCGAACAGGACCTCGACCGGCACGCGCGTGCCCCGAAACACGCGCCGCCCGCCCATCACGGCGGGATCGGACGTCACGAGGTCGTCGAGGCGGAGGGCGGAGTCGCGCATCGGTGATGCTCCGGTTCAGCGGCCGGGTCGTCGTGATTGGTAGCGGGGGAGCGCTACCAAATCCAGCGAGCGTCGAAGCGCGCCGTCCTGGCTGCGCAGTCGCCCTCTCCTTTCGTCGGCTTGACGAAAGGGGGCTTGGGCGCGACCTCACGTTCTGCCGCGCCGGAGCCCCTGCCCTGTCCGTTTCCCCCTCCCCTCACCGCGGCCCCGCGCGGGCCCGACCGGCTTCGTGATGGCCGGGCGCTTCGTCTTTTCGGGCCGTACCGCCCTCGTCACCGGGGCGGCGAGCGGCATCGGCGCGGCGCTGAGCCTCGCACTCGCGGCGCGCGGTTGCGCCCTGGCGCTCGCCGACCGCGACGGCGAGGGGCTGGCCGCGGTGGCAGCCGCCGCCCGCGCCGCGGGCGTGGCGGTGAGCGAGCACGTCATCGACCTCACCGACGCCGCCGCCATCGCGGCGCTGCCCGCGGCTGTGCAGGCCCGTCACGGCGGGCTCCAGCTCCTGATCAACAACGCGGGCGTGGCGCTCGCCGGGCGGTTCGAGGAGACCGACCTCGACGACGTGGCGTGGCTGATGGACGTGAACCTGCACGCGGTGATGCGGCTGACCCACGCCTGCCTGCCGCTGCTGCGGGCCGCGCCGCAGGCGCAGATCGTCAACCTGTCGAGCGTGTTCGGCATCGTCGCGCCGGCCGGCCAAGTGGCCTATGCGGCGAGCAAGTTCGCGGTGCGCGGCTTCTCGGAGGCGCTGGCGCATGAATATGCCGGCACCGGGCTCGGCGTGACGCTGGTCCATCCGGGCGGCGTGGCGACCCGCATCGCGCAAAACGCCCGCATCCCCCAGGGCCTCGACCCGGAGAAAGCAGCGCGGGGTCTCGCCGCCTTCGAGCGGCTGCTGACGATGAACTCGGAAACCGTCGCCGCCGCGATCCTGCGCGGCGTCGAGGCGCGTGCCCCCCGCCTCGTGATCGGCCGGGATGCGCGCCGCGCCCTGCTGATCCAGCGCCTGATGCCGGTGCGCTACTGGTCGCTGATCCGCCGCACGGTCGGAGAGAGGTGAGAGCATGGCGAGCCTGCGCGCGCATTTCTACGACATCGCCGTGCGGGTCGCCGTGAAGGCGCGCGTCGGCCGGCAATCCGACATCGGGGCGATCCGCCGGGCCTTCGACCGCGAGACGTTTCCTTCCCCCCTCGGCGTCACCTTCACGGTCGGCGAACTCGGCGGCGTGGCCGGCGAGTGGGCGGAACCCGAGGGCGGGCCGCAGAATGGATCGGAGGAGCGCCCTGCCCTGCTCTATCTCCACGGCGGCGGCTTCATCGCCTGCTCGGCCCGGATGTACCGGCCGATCACCGGCCATTTCGCCAGGGCCGGCCTGCGGGTGTTCGCCCCCGATTACCGGCTCGCCCCGGAAGACCCGTTTCCGGCGGGCGTCGAGGATTGCGTCGCGGCTTGGCGCGCGCTGTCGGCGCGGGAGCCCGCCGCCATCGCGGGCGATTCCGCGGGCGGAAACCTCGCGCTCGCCACGATGGTCGAGGCGCGCCGCCTCGGGCTGCCCCTGCCCGCCGCCGCCGCCCTGTTCTCGCCCGCCACCGACCTCGTCGGCCGCAGCCCGTCCTTCCGCACGAATGCGCGGCGCGACGCGATGTTTCGTCCCGAGGCGCTGACCCGGCTGGTGCCGGCCTATCTCGACGGCGCCGACCCGGCCGATCCCCGCGCCTCGCCGATCGAGGCCGATTTTTCCGGGTTTCCGCCGCTCATGATCCATGTCGGCACCCGCGAGATCCTGCGCGACGACTCTCTGAGGCTGGCGGACAAGGCCCGCGCGGCCGGCGTGAGCGTGTCGCTCACCCAGTTCCCGGTGGTGCCGCATGCTTGGCAACTCGCCGAAAGTTTTCTGCCGGAGGCCCAGGCTTCGCTGACGGAGGCGGCCGTGTTCCTGCGCCGCGCGCTCGAAGCGGTTCCGGAGGCGGTGGCGTGAGCGGGAACCCGCTCGATCTCGTTGTCGTCGGCGCCGGTTTTTCCGGCCTCGCCATGGCGATCCGGGCGGACCGGGCCGGGTTCTCGCGGCTCATCATTCTGGAGAAGGCCGACCGCATCGGCGGCACGTGGCGCGACAACACCTATCCGGGGGCGGCGAGCGACGTGCCGGCCCATCTCTATTCCCTGTCCTTCGCCCCCCGCTCCGACTGGTCGCGGCTGTTCCCCCGCCAGGGCGAGATTCAGGCTTATCTCCAGGGCCTTGTCGCCGAGCATGGGCTGGCGGATCGCCTGAGCCTCGGCACCACCGTCCGAGGCGCGACCTACGACGAAGCGTCCTGCCTGTGGCGGGTCGAGACCGACCGGGGCGTGATCGTCACCCGCGTCCTCGTCGGCGCCGTCGGCGCCCTGCACGCGCCGGCCCGGCCCGCCCTGCCCGGCCTCGATCGCTTCGCAGGCCCCTGCTTCCACACCGCCGAATGGAACCACGGCTGCGACCTGACGGGCCGACGCGTCGGCGTGGTCGGTACGGGGGCGAGCGCCGTGCAGATCGTGCCGGAGATCGCCGGCGATGCGGCCCATCTCACCCTGTTCCAGCGCAGTCCGGCCTGGATCCTGCCCCGCCACGACCGGCCCTACGGCGCGGTCGCCAAGACGCTTCTCGGGCTCGCCCCGCTGCGCCGGCTCTACCGGGCGAGCCTGTTCTGGCGGCGGGAACTCACGGCTTTGTTCGGCTTCACCCGCGTCTCGCGGCTGACCGCGGGGGCGGAGTCGCTGGCCCGCGCCCACCTGAAGCGCACGATCGCCGATCCCGATCTGCGGCGGCGGCTGACGCCGTCCTACCGGCTCGGCTGCAAGCGGGTGCTCCTGTCGGACGACTTCTATCCCACCCTCGCCCGGCCCGATGTCAGCCTCGTCACGGAGGCGATCCGCGAAGTGACGCCCCACGGCGTCGTCACCGCGGACGGGGCCGAACACCCCCTCGACGTGCTGATCCTCGCCACCGGATTCGCCCCCTCCGGCAGCTTCGACCGCCTCGCCCTCACCGGCCGCGACGGCCGCACCCTGGCGCAGGCGTGGCGCAAGGGAGCGGACGCGTTCCACGGCATCGCCATGGCGGGTTTCCCGAACCTCTTTCTGCTGCTCGGGCCGAACACGGGACTCGGCCACAACTCGGTGCTCGCCATGGTCGAGGCGCAGGTCGCCCACGTGCTCGGGGGCCTGCGGTGGCTGAAGAAGAATCCGGGCCGGGCCGTGGAGGTGCGCGCGCAGGCGCAAAGTGCGTTCCGCGCGTCCGTCGATGCGCGGCTCGCCGACAGCATCTGGGCGCGCGGCGGCTGCGGCAGCTGGTATCTCGACGAAAAGGGCCGCAACCGCACCCTCTGGCCCGGCACGGCCACGGCCTATCGCCGCGGCGCGGGGCGACTGCGTCGGCGGGATTATACGCTGGTCGGGCCGCTTCAGCGCTCCGAGGCGGCGGCGACCGGCCCGTAGCCCTGGTAGATCACCCGAACCGAACGCCGCTCGCCGGGCAGATCGGACAGCGGGATCGCCTTCACGCCCCGCAGCACCGGGACAGGCGCCGGCGCGGGCTCGGGGCTGCGCGTCGTCGGCCGCAGCGCCCAGCGCTCGGCGCCCGACGACGGCCGGTCGGAGGCCAGCGCCGAGGCGGCGAGCAGCCCGCCGAGGCCGGCGAGCGGAAGGAAGGCGGTGCGTGAGAACGCTCTGACGGAAAAGTTCATGGCGACAGGCCCGAGGAATGGGGCCATTTCGCGCTACGAGGCGTTGCGGGAGTCGGATACGCGCCGCGCCTCACGCGTCGTTGCGAACAAGAGTCCGGATTCACGGTAAACGGGGGCCCAATGACGAGCCGCGTGGAAGGTCAGGCCGGCGCCCAGGCGCCCGAACGGGTGGCGGCGGGCAGCGTCATCGAGACCGACATCGCCGCCCGGCTCGACCGGCTGCCGTTCGGCCGCTTCCACACCCTCGTCATCGTGGCGCTGGGCATCACGTGGATCCTCGACGGGCTGGAGGTGACGCTGGCCGGCGCGCTGGTGGGTGCGCTGCGCAAGGAGCCGATGGCCTTCACCGAGTTCGACGTCGGGCTCGCGGCGAGTTCCTACCTGATCGGCGCCGTGACCGGCGCGCTCGGCTTCGGCTGGCTCACCGACCGGATCGGCCGGAAAAAGCTGTTCTTCATCACGCTGGCCCTCTACCTCGTGGCGACCGCCGCCACCGGCCTGTCGTGGAATATCTACAGCTTCTGCCTGTTCCGCTTCCTCACGGGCGCGGGCATCGGCGGCGAGTACACCGCGATCAACTCGACCATCCAGGAGCTGATCCCGGCCCGCGTGCGCGGCTGGACCGACCTCGTCATCAACGGCTCGTTCTGGATCGGCGCGGCTTTGGGCTCGTTCCTGTCGATCGCGCTCCTGCGGCCTGAGGTGATCGACCCGGCCTGGGGCTGGCGCGTGGCCTTCTTCGTCGGCGGCGGCATCGGCCTCGTGATCCTGCTCCTGCGCACGTGGATTCCCGAGAGCCCGCGCTGGCTCGTCACCCACGGCTACGCCGCGGAGGCCGACCGGGTCGTGACCGGCATCGAGAAGCGCTTCACCGACGCGGGCGTCACCCTGCCTCCGCCCGACCCGAACCGGCGCCTCAAGCTGAAGGTCCGCAACCACACGCCGCTCTCCGAGGTGGCGAACGCGATGTTCGTGTCGAACCGCCGCCAGACCTTCGTCGGGCTCGCGCTGATGATCGCCCAGGCGTTCTTCTACAACGCCCTGTTCTTCACCTACGCCCTGGTGCTGGAGCGGTTCTACAACGTGCCCGGCAGCGATGTCGGCTGGTACCTCTTGCCCTTCGCGCTGGGCTCCTTCCTCGGTCCGCTCCTGCTCGGGCGGCTGTTCGACACCGTGGGCCGGCGCCCGATGATCGCGGCGACCTACGGCATCTCGGCGGTGCTGCTCGCCGTCGTCGGATACCTGTTCCATCTCGGCATCCTCGGCCCCGTGGGCCAGACCGCGGCCTGGATGGTGGTGTTCTTCTTCGCCTCGGCTGCGGCCAGTTCCGCCTACCTGACGGTGGCCGAGACCTTCCCGCTGGAGATCCGCGCGCTCGCCATCGCGGCCTTCTACGCCATCGGCACCGGCATCGGCGGCGTCTCGGGCCCGCTCCTGTTCGGCACGCTGGTCGAGACCGGCTCGCGCGATTGGGTGCTGGTCGGCTACCTCATCGGCGCCGCGCTGATGGCGGTCGCGGCGGTGGTCGGCGGACTCTACGCCACCGCGGCCGAGGGCAAGTCGCTGGAGGACGTGTCGAAGCCGCTGGCTTCGGCCTGAGACGGGAAACCTCTGCCTGGCCTCGCGTTGTCGCCGGACATCGCTGGAGCATCGGCCCGAAAGGTGGGAACCGGCTTTCGGAAAAACCGATGCGGCACAAGAACCTGAAGCATCGTCTTGGATACGATCCAGGACGATGCTTCAGGCCGGAGGATGCGGGTGGATCGGACACGGAGATCGGTCGGGCGGGGCAAGGCCCTGAAGGCCGCCGCCCTGCTGCCGCTGGCGGCGGCGGGCGCCTGGATCGCCTGGAGCCATCTCGGCCGCACCCGCGGCGGGCCCCTCCCCCCGGCCCTGCCAGGGCGCCGGACGCGGCTGCGTACCCGCGCCGGCGCGGTCGGCCTCTACGCGGCGGATGCGCGGGCGGGCCGTCCGCTGCTGCTGATCCACTCGATCAACGCGGCGGCCAACGCCTACGAGGTCCGGCCGCTCTACGAGCACTTTCGCGGATCGCGGCCGGTCTACGCTCTCGAACTGCCGGGCTTCGGCTCGTCCGAGCGGGCGGATCGGATCTACACGCCGCGCCTCATGGCCGACGCGATCCTCGACGCAGCCGCCGAGATTTCCGCCCGCCACGGCGGCGTCCCGATCGATGCGATGGCCCTGTCCCTGTCCTGCGCGTTCCTGGCCCGTGCCGCCCTCGACCGGCCGGAGGTGTTCGCCAGTCTGGGCCTGATCAGCCCGACCGGGTTCGACGCCCGCCTCTCCGGCCGCGGCCCGCTCGATAGCCACCGCGGCAGTGCGATGGCGCGCCAAGTCGCCGCCTTCCCGCTTTGGGGCCGCCCGCTCTTCGACGCGCTGGTGAGCGCGCCCAGCATGCGTTTCTTCCTCGAAAAGACCTGGGGCAGCCGCGACATCGACGAGGGCCTGTTCGCCTACGACCAGCTCTCGGCCCACCAGCCCGGCGCCGAGCACGCGCCGTTCTCGTTCATCGCCGGCTACCTGTTCCCGGACGACACCACGCGGGTCTACGAGGCGCTGCGGCTTCCGATCTTCATGGTCCACGGGTCGCGCGGCGACTTCGTGGATTACCGCCACGTCGGCGAAGTCGTTGGCCGCCCGAACTGGACGGTGCTGCGCCTGCCGACCGGCGCGTTCCCGCATTTCGAGCGGACGGGGGCGGTGACGACGGCGTATGGGGCGTTTCTGGAGCGGGCGGAAGCCGATTAGGCGTTCGGATTCAGCCGAATGTCCCCTGTCCCCGTACGGGGGAAAGAGGTCTGTCCATGATTGCCCGAATCGCTGCAGAGTATGCTCGGTCCGACAGTCCCTGTGGATAAGCTGCCATGGCCAGCCGCTGGATAGCGGCTTGGCCTTGTGCTCATCAGGGGCGCCGTAGTTAATGGGACGTTAAATCATTCGATTGCACTAGACAGCGAACTCTGCGCCCTGCATACTCTAGCGATGGGTGCCGCTCAGGAATACCGCTCCGACACTGCCGACGATGCCTCGGCCCTTCGCGTAGATGCGATGGTCCGCGGCATTCTCAGCCTGCTTGAGACTCTCTCGCCGGTTGAGAAGCAGCAGGTTGTGCAGCGGATCACCGATGCGCTTCGCCCGATACGAACGCCAAACGCGGGTGACGTTCTTGGGGTCGTCGTCCAACTTATGCCGCGCACCGGCACTTGGACGGTCGAGGACCTTAGGAAGACAATCGAAAAATCAGGCGTCGAAGCAAAGCCTAAAGAGATTTACAATGCTCTCGGCTATTTAACGCGACGCAAGCATATCCAGAGGGTTTCCTACGGTCGGTACATGGTCGATGGCGCCATGATCGAGACCGCGGAGGATCTAGGCGAAAGCAACCGTTACGAGGAGTCTTATCAGGAACAATCCTGACGCCTCGAACTTCGAAGTTACGCACGAAAGTGCGTGCACAAGATTGACTGCCGGAAATGGAAGGACCGTTGGGTCTCGTACACCCAACGGCCCGGAAGTTCCGACCCGCACAGCTGGATGCCGGGCGCGGGACAGGCTACTCTCACAGCAGGCTCTATAATTGCGCCTGCCAGCCCTGGGTCAAGCCCGGCTCCATCAAAGGAGCTATGAAATGGCAGATCGTCCGGTAACGAAGACGCGTAAGGACTGGCAGGGCGACATCACAGCCTTGTGTGCGGATGGCCACTCTTGGTCACCCCGTGCAAAGGCGGATGCCATCTACGACATCGAGAACGGCCTTCACACTTACTATGTCCCCTGGACCAGCGGACGGACAGAGATCCGTGTCGTGCCGGGGCCAAACGGTAAGTATCTTCGCACCGACCGGGATAACACCACGCGCAATAATCTGGATGAACTTCCGGACTGCTAACTGACAGCAGGGGCCTGGGCACTAAGCCCAGGCCCCTGCTTTGATGCGCTCGGATGAGTAGGCCGTAGCCGCAACAATGCAGCGCTTCGAAAATACAGAGCACAAGCAGGTCACACCTTCGCTTGGCCGACGACACCCTCTCCCCGCGTGCGGGGCGAGGGGATGCGTACGAAGCGCCTCGATCGATCGGCTTCGGTACGGAGAGGCTTACGCCTCATCCCCCAAGCACCACGCCAGAATCCCCTTCTGCGCGTGGAGCCGGTTCTCGGCCTCGTCGAACACCACCGATTGCGGGCCGTCGATGACTTCCGCCGTGACCTCCTCGCCGCGATGCGCCGGCAGGCAGTGGAGGAAGATCGCGTCCTGTGCCGCATGCGCCATCAGCGCGGCATCGACCCGGTAGGGCGAGAGCAGGTTGTGGCGGAAATGCTCGTCGTCGTCGCCCATCGAGACCCAGCAATCGGTCACGACGGCATCCGCCCCCTTCACGGCCTCGTAGGCGTCCTTGGTGGCGTGGACGCGCGCGCCCTCGCGCTCGGCCCAGGCGACGAGGGCGGCCGGCATCGCCAGCTCGTCGGGCGCGGCGACGTTGAGGGTGAAGTCGAAGCGGGCCGCCGCGTGGACCCAGCTCGCCAGCACGTTGTTGGCGTCGCCCGACCACGCGACGGTGCGGCCCCGGATCGGCCCGCGATGCTCCTCGAAGGTCATGAGGTCGGCCATGATCTGGCAGGGATGCGAGACCTTGGTGAGCGCGTTGATCACCGGCACTTCGGCGTGCTCGGCCAGCTCCAGCATCAGGGCGTGGTCGAGGGTGCGGATCACGATGGCGTCGACGAAGCGCGACAGCACGCGGGCGGTGTCCGCCACCGTCTCGCCGCGGCCGAGCTGCATCTCCTTGCCGGTCAGCATCAGGGTGTCGCCGCCGAGTTCGCGCATGCCGACGTCGAACGAGACGCGGGTGCGGGTCGACGGCCGGTCGAACACCATGGCCAGGGTCTTGCCGGTGAGCGGGCGCTCGGCGGCCTGCCGGCCCTTCACCCGCGCGCGCTTGATGTCCGCGCCGGAATCGAGGATGCCGCGCAGAGTCTCGGCGGAGAAATCCTTGAGGTCGAGGAAGTGACGGACTTGGGTGGGGTGGGCTTGGCGCCCGCTGCCGTTCAGGGTCGTGCTCATTGAATCTTCGCTTCGCGAGGCGGCCGGGGGCCCTTGAGGCGCCGCTCAAGGCGACTCAAGGGAAAAGCCCTTCAGGCCGCGCCGCGCATCTGCGCCTCCAGATCGGTCGCCGCGGCCTCCAGCCGGGCCACGGCCTCGTCCACCTCCGCCTCGCCGACGATCAGCGGCGGCAAGAGACGGACCACGTTGTCGCCCGCCGGGATCACCAGGAGGTGCCGCGCGCGGGCGGCGGCGGCGAACTCGGTGTTCGGCAGGTTGAGCTTCAGGCCGCGCATCAGCCCCTGCCCGCGCATCTCGACGAAGACGTGCGGGTGGCGGTCGATGAGGCCGGCGAGCTTCTGCGTCAGCAGCAGGCCCATCCGCTCGACATGGGCCAGGAAGCCCTCGCCCAGCACCACGTCGAGCACGGCGTTGCCGACTGCCATGGCGAGCGGGTTGCCGCCGAAGGTGGTGCCGTGGGAGCCGGCGACCATGCCGCGGGCGGCTTCCGCCGTGGCGAGGCAGACGCCGAGCGGGAAGCCGCCGCCGATGCCCTTGGCCGCGCTCATGATGTCCGGCGTCACGCCAGACCATTCATGCGCGAAGAACTTGCCGGTGCGTCCGACGCCGGTCTGGACCTCGTCCATGATGAGGAGCAGGCCATGCTCGTCGCACAGCGCGCGCAGGCGGCGCAGCATCTCGCCGGGGATCACCCGCAGGCCGCCCTCCCCCTGGATCGGCTCGATCATCAGGGCAGCGGTCTCGGGGCCGATCACGGCGTTCAGCGCGTCGATATCGCCGACCGGCACCTGATCGAAGCCCTCGACCTTGGGACCGAAGCCGTCGATGTATTTCTGCTGCCCGCCCGCCGCGATGGTGGCGAGCGTGCGCCCGTGGAAGGCGCCCTCGAAGGTGACGATGCGGTAGCGCTCGGGATGGCCGCCGGCCGCGTGGTACTTGCGCGCCATCTTGATGGCGGCCTCGTTCGCTTCGGCGCCGGAATTGGCGAAGAAGGCCACGTCCGCGAAGGTCGCGTCCACGAGCCGCCGGCCGAACCGCTCGCCATCTGGAATCTGGAACAGGTTCGAGGTGTGCCAGAGTTTTTGCGCCTGGGTGGTGAGCGCCTCCACGAGGTGGGGATGCGCGTGGCCGAGCGCGTTGACCGCGATGCCGGCGCCGAAATCGAGATATCGCTCGCCGCGCTCCGTCACGAGCCAAGCGCCCTCGCCGCGCTCGAAGGCGAGCGGTGCGCGGGCATAGGTCGGCAGCAGGGCGGAGGTCGCGGTCATCCGGGTCCTCGACAAGGGGACGAAGAGCGTTCCAAACGAAAGTGCCGCCTCGGGACGCGGGCGGCACGGTCGCGATTACACTGGAAAAGGGGGTGTCCGCAACGTTGCGGACGGCCGGGTGTGTCTTGACAGCGTCCTTTGCCGGCTCAGCCGTGGCGCGGTCGGATCAGGCGCTGCGCAGCCGGGCGGTGGCGGTGGGGGAGCGCCCCGTCACCTTGCGGAAGGTGCGACCCATGCGGCGGGCGTCGGGAAACCCTGAGCGGGCGGCGGCCTCGCTGAGCGAGACCGTGCCGGTGCGGATCAGCGATTGGGCCAGGGCCACGCGCTCGCGCAGCACGTATTGGTAGGGCGTCACCCCGAACGAGCCCTTGAAGGCGCGCACGAAGTAGCCCTCGGAGAGGCCTGCGGCCTCAGCCATCTCGCCCAGCGTCAGCGGCGTGCCGATCCGGGCGGCGACGAGGTCGCGGATGCGCGCGGCCTGGCGCCGGGTCAGGGTCGCGCTGCGGCGTGCGGGCGCGGCGGGCAGCGCCCCCGACGCCCGCAGGACCGCGAGCCCGACGCTGTTGAGGAGCAGCGGGTCGGCGCCACCGCCCTCCTCCTCGGCCTGCCGACCGAGCGCCGCGAGCAGGTGGAAGACGGTCATCCGCTCGGTCAGGTCGCAGGCGGTCGAGGGAACGGGGAGGTCGGCGAGCGGCGTCTCGGTCATCCGCTCGACCGCGCCGGGGGAGAAGGCGATGTAGCGGGCGCGGTAGCGGCCGTTCCAGCGGGTGTGGCCGGCATAGCCCGGCCCGCGCAGCACGAAGGTCTCGCCCGACCATTCCTCGGGCGCCTCGCCCTCGGCCTCGCCGGCGAAGGTCAGCCGGGTCCAGGGCTCGCCGTGCCACGTGCCGACCAGCAAGCCGCCGACGCTGTGCGTGCTGTGGCCGGGCGCGCCGTAGGCGTAGTCGATGAAGGCCAGCCCCTCGACGCCGCTGGCCTCGATCCGCCCGAACACCCGGTCGGGCGGGGCACTCACCTCTCCCTGCACGCATCCGTTGGCGAAGGGCACGCCCATCCTTGGCATCGCTCCCGAATGTCGGCGCCGTCGGGCGCTCCATTGACGATCTTGGACGATCCTTGGCGGCGCCCGCTTCCCCTGCGGACGGCCGCGTCGCGGATGTCGCTCCCTCTCCACCGACCGGGCCCGTCGTATCCGGGCCGTGTCATCGGGTGAACGGACGTTTTTCTCGCCCGTTCCGCTGCCGCGTTTCCCGAGACGGGAACGGGCAAAGGCCCACCCGCGCGGCGGGGCTGAACTCGCTGCGCGCGGGCGGGCCGGGTCTTTGAGAGCGCATTCCGACGAAGCGGAGGCCGGTTCGTCGAAAGAATGCGCAGTAAAACAAGACCTTAGAGACGCCGACCTGATGCGATCAGGTCGGATCCGGCTCTCGAGCATCGTCCTGGATATCGGATCCAGGACGATGCTCTGTATCCTTGTGCCGCATCGTCTTTTTCCGAAAGCCGGAAACCACCTTTCGGGACGATGCTCCAGGGTGTCTCACGACACGCCCGACCGCCGTCCGGCCGGAGCCGGTGCGGCTCTGGGCGTCGCGCGAGGCATGCCGACCCTGTCAGGTCTCAGACGAGGCCGCCGGCCGCGCCGAGCACCTTGTCGAGCACGCCGCCCACGAGGCCGCCGACCTGATCGACCGTGCCGGACACCGCGCCCAGCTCCTGGCTGAGATCGACCTCGAGGCCGAGGCCCAGGGACAGCCCGCCGCCGACCTGATCCAGCTCCGCAGCGTCGAGCTCGCGAATGGTGTCAATGTTCTGCTGCATGGTTTTCTCCTGCGGATCGCACGATACTGAGAAAGACGTTCTGTCTTTTTGTCTTCCCGTGGAATAAGAGCGGCTCGTTGTGCTGCTCTGCTGTCGAAGTTACGGATATTGTCTCAGCGCGCAACCCTTGCCGTTGCCTGGATCGGCTCCAGACTGCTCGGGAACACGATCGATGGTCACATTTTGCTCTTCGCCGGCCGCAACCGAGGATCGCGGCAGCGCTCGGGCCCCGTTGACGGAATGTCGCGGGGGGGACCGTGAGGGATCAAAAATTGACCTGGGAGCCGGCGAGAGGCCGCGGCCGGGGAAATTGGGAGCTAACAAACTGAAAAAATTGAGATTAATCGAAATACTGCGGCGGGATGACGCATCTTCCGCGACCCGAATCGACGCCGAGGGGGGCCGCCGGTGACCAAGCCCCTGTTCCGCCAGGAGGTCGCCGAGGCCCGCCGCAGCGCGTGGCTCGGCGAGGCGCAGATCGTCCAGCCGCTGCCGGTGCGCATCGTCGTCCGGCTCTGCCTCGGCTTCGTCGCCGCGGTCGCGCTCTACGCGTGGCTCGGCACCTATACCCGCCGCGTCCACGCCGACGGGCTGCTGGCGCCCGATGTCGGGCTCATCACGGTCGCGAGTCCGCTCGCGGGCCGGGTCAGCGCCTCGGGGGTGAAGGAGGGCGAGCGGGTCGAGCGCGGGCAACTGCTGTTCACCATCGATCTCGATGCGGTTTCCGCGAGCGGCCCGACCCAGGAGCGGGTGATCGCCCAGCTCGCCCGCCAGCGCGACAGCGTCGAGCGCCAGCGCACGGCGCGTGCCGCCATGGCCGAGGCCGAGAAGCGCGGCCTGGAGGAGCAGATCGCCAACTTGGAGGAGCAGGGCGAGCGCGTCGCCGAGCAGGTCGCACTTCAGGAAAAGCTGGTGCCCCCGCTCAAGACCCGCGCCCAGGAACTCGCCGACGCGGTGGCCAAGGGCTTCGCCCGCGCCGCCGACTTCCAGACCCAGAACTACCTCTATCTCCAGGCGACCTCGCAGCTCGCCCAGTTCCGCCAGAACGGCCTTCAGGTCTCAGGGAAACTCGGCGACCTGAAGGCCAAGCTCGCGACCTACGACGAGACGCTCGCCCGCGATCTGGCCGAACTCGACCGCACCGCGGCCCAGCTCGAACAGCAGCGGGCCGAGAGCGAGGCGCGCCGCGCCATCGAGGTCCGCGCACCCGAGCGTGGCATCCTCACCTCGATCCGGGCGCAGGCCGGCCAGACCGTGGCGGCGGGCGCGAGCCTGCTCACCCTGCTGCCGAGCGAGGGGCGCTTGCAGGCCAACCTCTATGTCGATTCCTCGGCCATCGGCTTCATCGAGCCGGGTGCGACCGTGATGCTGCGCTACGCCGCCTTCCCGTTCCAGCGCTTCGGCCTCTATGGCGGCCAAGTCACCGAGGTGACCCGCGCGCCGTTGGAGGACGGGAACGCCGCCCCCGATGCGGGCCGGGATCCCGCGAACAAGGTCGGCGGCGTCTACCGCATCGTCGTGCGGCCCGACGCCGACAGCGTGACGGCCTATGGCGAGCCGCGGCGGCTGGAGGCCGGCATGCGGGTCGAGGCCGACATCGCGCTCGAGAAGCGCCCGCTCTACCGCTGGCTCCTCGACCCCATCACCCGCGTCAAGCGCAGCGTCGATCTCGTGACCGACGGAGGCATCCGATGAGCCTGATCGCCGACCTCAAGTTCGGCTTCGGCCGCCGCCTGCCCGTGCTGCTCCAGGCGGAAGCCGCCGAATGCGGCATGGCGTGTCTCGCGATGGTGCTGGGCTATCACGGCCGCGCGGTCGATCTCGGCACCATGCGGGCGCGCCACGCCCTCTCGCTCAAGGGCATGACGCTGCGCAACCTCATCGACCTGTCGGGCACGATGGGTCTCGCGGCCCGCGCGCTCCGGGTCGAACTCGACGACCTCGGACGGTCGCGCACCCCGTGCATCCTGCATTGGGGCCTCAACCATTTCGTCGTGCTGGCCGAGGTGCGCCGCCGGGACATCGTCATCCACGACCCCGCCCGCGGCCGCCGGACCTTGAGCCTGGTGGAGGCCTCGCGCGAGTTCACCGGCGTGGCGCTGGAGGTCCAGCCGAACCAGAGCTTCGTGCGGGAGAAGCTCGAGCGCCGGTTCGGCATCCCCGACCTGTTCCGGGGGTTGGCCGGCATCCGCGGGGCGATGGCGCAGATCCTGGCGCTGTCGCTCGGCATCGAACTCGTCTCAATCCTGATGCCGGTCGCCTCGCAGATCGTCATCGACGAGGTGATCGTGAACGGCGACCGCGACCTGCTGCTCGTGGTCGGCCTCGGCCTCGCCCTGCTGCTCCTGCTGCAACTGGGCCTCGGCGTCACCCGCACCTGGGCGATCATGCTGACGGGCTCGAAGCTGAACTACCAGTGGTCGGGCTCGCTGTTCGACCACCTGTCGCGGCTGCCGCTCGACTATTTCCAGAAGCGCCATGTCGGCGACGTGATCTCCCGCTTCGGCTCGCTCTCGACCATCCAGAAGGGGCTGACCACCGACCTCGTTCAGGCGGCGCTGGACGGCATCATGTCGGTCGGCATGCTGATCATGCTGTTCGTCTACGGCGGCTGGCTGGCGCTGGTGGCGCTCGCCTCCACCGTGCTCACCGCGGGGCTTCGCATCATCGCCTACAAGGCCTATCGCGAGGGCACCGAGGAGGCGCTGGTCGCGGAAGCGCGCCAGCAGAGCCACTTCATCGAGACCGTGCGCGGCATGGCGAGCGTCAAGCTGCTGAACCTGCGCGAGCGCCGCCGCGGCGTGTGGATGAACCAGTTCGTCCAGGCGCTGAACGCCCGGCTGCGGCTGCAGCGGCTCGATCTCGTGTTCGGGCGCGGCAACGAGTTCCTGTTCGGGGCCGACCGGCTCGTGCTGCTGGTGCTGGGGGCCGGCGCCGTCATCGACCAGCGCATGTCGCTCGGCATGCTGGTGGCGTTCCTGGCCTATCGCGACCAGTTCTCGACCCGCATCGGCAACCTGATGCAGGCGGGCTTCCAGCTGCGCATGCTCAACGTCCAGACCGACCGGCTCGCCGACATCGTCATGACCGAGCCGGAGGAGCACGCCGCCGGGACGCTGAGCCCCCCGGAGGCCGTGGCCGCCCCGGCTTTGGCCCAAGGCGAAGTGCGCGGTGCGGCGCTGCGGGCGGCGGGCCTGTCGCTGCGCTACGGCGCCGACGAGCCCTGGGTCTTCCGCAATCTCGGGCTGTCCGTCCCAACGGGGGCGAGTCTCGCCATCACCGGCCCCTCGGGCTGCGGCAAGAGCAGCGTGATGCGGGTGCTGATGGGCTTGATCGTGCCGAGCGAGGGCGCGGTGCTGGTCGACGGCCGCGACATCCGCAGCCGGGGTGCGGCCGCCTACCGCTCCCGCATCGCCGGCGTCATGCAGGACGACGGCCTGTTCGCCGGCTCGATCGCCGAGAACATCGCCTGCTTCGACGAGCGCCCCGATCCCGGCTGGATTCGCGAATGCGCCGCCCGCGCCGCGATCCTGGAGGACATCGCCCGCACGCCGATGGGCTTCGAGACGCTGGTCGGCGACATGGGCTCGACGCTGTCCGGCGGCCAGCGCCAGCGGGTGATCCTGGCCCGCGCCCTCTACCGGCGCCCGGAGATCCTGTTCCTCGACGAGGCCACGAGCGCGCTCGACGAACCCACCGAGGCGGTCATCGCGGCGGCGCTCCGCGACCTCAAGATGACCCGCATCATCGTCGCCCACCGACCCGCGACGGTGGCGCATGCCGACCTGCGCTACGATTTTTCCGCAAGCCGGGCGGAGGCGCGGGAGACGGCGACGGTGTGAGAGCCGGTTTGATTGGGGGGTGGTTCATCCCACCCAAATCCCCTCATCCTGAGGTGCGGAGCGTAGCGAAGCCTCGAAGGAGGGCTCCAGTACGCGCGCGATCCCTGGAGCCCTCCTTCGAGGCCGCTAACGCGGCACCTCAGGATGAGGGCGGTGGGTGGGAGGATGAGGGGAGGACCGGTTGCCCCGCGGCGGGCCGGGCATGGCCCGCCGCGGGGAAATCCCAAAAAACCAAAAAAATCAGCCGGCGAGCTTGGCGGCGATGCCGGCGACGTGGCGGCCCTGGTAGCGGGCGCCGTCGAGTTCGACCTCGCTCGGCTGGCGCGAGCCGTCGCCGTCGGCGATGGTGGTGGCGCCGTAGGGCGAGCCGCCCTTCACCTCACCGACGCCGTTCTGGCCCGCGAAGCTGTAGGGCAGGCCGACCACCACCATGCCGTGGTGGAACATCACGGTGTGGAAGCTCGTCAGCGTGGTCTCCTGGCCGCCGTGCTGCGAGGCGGTGGAGGTGAAGGCCGAGCCGACTTTGCCGACCAGCGCGCCCTTGGCCCACAGGCCGCCGGTCTGGTCGATGAACTGCTTCATCTGCGAGGCCATGTTGCCGTAGCGGGTCGGCGTGCCGAAGACGATCGCGTCGTAATCGGCCAGTTCCTCGACCGTGGCGACCGGCGCCTGTTGGTCGAGCTTGTAGTGGAACTGCCGGGCGACCTCTTCCGGCACCAGCTCGGGCACGCGCTTGACCGCGACCTCGGCCCCGGCCTCGCGGGCGCCCTCGGCCACGGCTTGCGCCATGCGCTCCACGTGGCCCCAGGACGAGTAGTAGAGAACCAGAACCTTCGCCATCGCTCGAATTTCCCTGTGCGGCCCGCGTGCCCGCGGCCTCTTTTCGATGCGGGGAGTATGGCGGTTCGGCCCGCTTGCAGAAACGCTCCCGTGTGCAAGATCATCCTTGCATCGATGCAAGGAGGGTGGGGCGTTGGCGGTCGCGTGGGACGAGTTCCGCCTCGTGCGGGCGATCGCCGAGCGGGGCGCTTTGGCGCCGGCCGCGGCGCATCTCGGCATCAACCCCTCGACCGCCTTCCGGCGCCTCGCGGCTTTGGAGGCGGGGCTCGGCGCGCGCCTGTTCGAGCGCCACCGCTCCGGCTACGTGCCGACGCCCGCGGGCGAGGCGATGGTCGCCGCCGCCGGCCGGATGGAGGAGGAGGCTGCCCGGTTCGACCGCGAGGTGGCGGATCGCGCCTCGGTGCCGTCGGGGAGTTTACGGATCACCGCGCCCGCGGGGCTCGCGGTCGATCTCCTGATGCCGATGCTCGCCCGCTTCCGCGGGCTTTATCCGCGGGTGCGGCTCGATCTTGTCGTGTCCGAAGAGGCGCTGAACCTGTCGCGGCGCGACGCCGACGTGGCCTTGCGCGCCACCCGCGAGCCGCCGGACAACCTCGTCGGGCGCCGCCTCTCGGGCGTGGCCTGGGCGGTCTACGGCCCGGCCGGAGAAGAGCCGGGAGCGGACCCGCTCTGGGTCAGCCCGGACGAGGGCGTGGCGGGCGGCCTGTTCGCCCGCTTCGTCGCCGCCCGCGCCGCGCCCGAGCGGGTGGCTCTGCGGCTCAACTCGGTGCAGGGCCTGTGCGAGGCGGTGGCCGCCGGGATCGGCATCGGGGCGCTCCCCTGCTACGTCGCCGACCGCCATCCTAGCCTTCGCCGCCTCTCCGGCCCGGAGCCGGAACTGGCCGCCGACCTCTGGCTCCTGACCCATCCGGACCTGCGCCGCTCTGTGCGGGTGCGCGCCTTCCTCGAACACATGGCGGCCGAGATCGCGCCGCTGCGGGCGGCTCTGGAGGGGCGGGGGACGGAAAGGGTTTTCGAGCACCCGCAACCCGCCGCCGCCGCCGGTGCCTGAGCCTTGCAGGCAAGGAAATCCGTATGGCCCGGCGCGAAGAGCGCCGCGCGCAGCGGGCCTCGGCCTTCAGCCGAGGCGTCGAGCGGAGCGAAAGCCTAAGCTCGCGCACGCGGGCGCCGGCGACTGAGGCCAACCGAGAGACAGGTGAATACAATTGCGTGAGGGCCGCTTCCGCCTGTATAAGCCCACCATCCCCTCATTCATCGCGACACGGGATCCTCCGGGCTCAAGGCCGGAGGTCGCGGGAAGCCCGTTTCCGCTCCCCTGGCGCGACGCCCCGAACGACACCGTCTGGAGTTTGCCCGATGTCCCAAGGTCCGCTGATGCCCAAGGCGACCGCCGTGTGGCTCGTCGAGAACACCTCGCTCGCCTTCGAGCAGATCGCCGACTTCTGCAAGCTGCACCCGCTGGAGGTGAAGGGCATCGCCGACGGCGAGGTTGCGGCCGGCATCAAGGGGCTCGATCCGATCACCACCGGCCAGCTCACCCGCGACGAGATCGAGCGGGCGCAGCGCGCGCCGAACTATAAGCTGAAGGTCGCGGTCTCGAAGGTGAAGCTGCCGGAGGTGAAGCGTACCACCAAGGGCCCGCGCTACACCCCGCTCTCGCGCCGCCAGGACCGGCCGAACGCGATCCTCTGGCTGATCCGCAACCATCCGGAGCTGAAGGACGCGCAGATCATCCGGCTCGTCGGCACCACCAAGTCCACGATCCAGCAGATCCGCGAGCGCACCCACTGGAATTCGAGCCAGCTCTCGCCGCTCGATCCGGTGACGCTGGGTCTCTGCTCGCAGATCGACCTCGACTTCGAGGTCCAGCGCGCCGCCAAGGACCGCCCGGCGGTGGTCCAGCCCGATGGCGGCGCCAAGCTGCTGCCGACCGAGGTCTCGACCGCGCCCGCCGCCGAGGAGGCCGAGGACGAGGATCTCAACGCGGACGCCGTCTTCGCCAAGCTCAAGGGCATGAGCCGCATCGACGAGGACGACGAGGACTGAAGCCCGGCGGCTTTTGAAGAGATCATTTGATGCAAAGGAAGGCCTCCCGCTGCGCAGCGGGAGGCCTTCTTCGTTGTGGCGGCGCCGATATGGCGCTCAATTCATGGGCGGGCGCCGCGCTGGGGGGATTTAGCAAGAGTTCTCGCATAGACATGCCGCCAGAATCGGCGAGCGCCGCCCCTTCGCGGGAATTGCGGGTCTCGGACAAGCCGATCTCGGGCCGGGGGTGACGATGCTTGCGAGATTGTCCGACGAATTGTGCCTCTTATCGACCAAAGAATTCGTCGATGTCGAAGTCATCGACGGCGGCGACACCGTCGTGGTGAAATTCGAGGGCGCCGATTGTCGGACGGTCGGCGTGATGATGTCGCGCCGGGTGATGCAGGGCATGGTCCGCGCGCTCGGTGGTCTCGCCGCCGAGGCCGAGCCGGCGGACCGGCTGCGGCTGGGCACCGAGGCGTCAGGAGGGTAGCCGCTCGATCAGCCCCTGAAGTTCTCCCGGCAGCGGCGTCCGGTCCTGCCGGGCGTAGAGGTCGCGCAGTTGGCGGCCGATCTCGGCCAGACTCATCGAGCCCTTCACGATCAGCCGGTCGGCCTGGGCGCCGAGGCTCTCCTTCTCGGAGGGGGTGATCTCCTTGGCGGTCAGCACCACCACCGGCACGTTGCCGTCGGGCCGTCCGCGCAGCGCCCTGAGGAAGGCGAAGCCGTCCATCACCGGCATCATCAGGTCGAGCAGGATCAGGCTCGGTCGGCTCATGTCGAGGCTCTCCAGCGCCCGCGCGCCGTTCTCCGCCTCGCGCACCTCCCAGCCGTCGCGCTGGAGCGTGCGGCGCACCCGTTCGCGGGCATCCGCGTCGTCGTCGACGATGAGGACGTGGCCCTCGCATCCGGCGGGCCGGTAGCGCTCCATCGCCTCCTTGAGGGCGTTCCAGTCGACCGGCTTGACGAGGTAGTCGGTGGCGCCGAGCACGTGGGCGAGGCTGAACTCGTTGACCACGCTGGTGATGATCACCGGCGTCTCGGCGATGTCCGGGTCGGTGCGGATCGCGTGCAGCACCGCCCAGCCGTCCATGCGCGGCATCTCGATGTCGAGCAGGATCGCCCGCGGCTTGAGCGCCCGCGCCAGCGTCAGCCCGGCCCGGCCGTCGTTGGCGGTGCGGACGCGGAACCCCTCGCGCTCGAGGAAGCGCTGGAGCAGGTCGCGGGCGGCGGGGTCGTCGTCCACCAGCAGCACCACGTCGTGCAGGTGGGCCTCGCCCTCGGTGATCTCGCGGACGCGGGCCGCCACGCTCTCGGCGGCTTCCTCCTCCTCGCGCTCGGCCAGTTCGGCGGGCAGGCGGATCGTGAAGGTCGCGCCCTTGCCGTAGGTGCTGGCGACCCCGATCGCGCCGCCCATCCGCTCGCAGAAGGCGCGGGTGATGGAGAGGCCGAGGCCCGTGCCGCCGAACTGGCGCGTGGTCGATTCGTCGGCCTGGGAGAACCGCTCGAACAGCCGGCCGATCTGCTCCTCGGTCAGCCCGATGCCGGTGTCCGAGACGGCGAAGGTGAGCCAATCGGCGCCCTCTTCCGTGCTGCGGCGCACCGTCAGGGCGATGTCGCCGTCCTCGGAGAATTTCGCGGCGTTGCCGATCAGGTTGATCAGCGATTGCCGGAGCTTCAACTGGTCCTGATGCATCGCGCCGAGATCGGGGGCGAGGTCGAGGCGGAAGCGGTTGGACTTCTTCGCGATCAGGCTTTGGGTCGCCGCCGACACGTCGTCCACGAGGCTCGCGACGTCGAAGGTCTCGGCCGCGAGCGTCATGCGCCCGGCCTCGATCTTCGAGATGTCGAGCACGTCGTTGATGAGCCCGAGCAGGTGGCGGGCGGCCGCCTCGATCTTGCGCAGGTCCGGCAGCAGCTCGGCTTGGCCCAGATCCTCCAGCTCCTCGCCGAGCATCTCGGAATAGCCGATCACCGCCGAGAGCGGCGTGCGCAGTTCGTGGCTCATGTTGGCCAGGAACTGGCTCTTGGCGAGGTTGGCGGCCTCCGCCGCCGCGCGGGCGCGCTCGGCCTCGGCCTCGGCCTCTTTCCGCACGGTGATGTCGATGTTGAGCCCAACCCATTCGCGGATCGTGCCGTCCTCGGCCAGCACCGGCACGCCGCGCACCTCGGTGTCGCGCCATTCCCCGTCGTGGCGGCGCAGGCGATATTCGACGGCGTAGGGGCGCTTGCCCTCGACGCACGCCGCCCACACCTCCGCCGCCCGCGCCCGGTCCTCGGGATGGACCGCATCGACCCAGCCCCAGCCCTGATAGGCTTCCTCGCTCTGGCCCGTATAGGCGGCCCAGCGCGGCTGCGGTGGCGTCAGCTCGCCCTCCGCATTGGTGTTCCAGATCACCGCCGCGGAGGCATCGATCAGCGCGCGGAAACGCTCTTCCGAGAGGCGCAGGGCTTCTTGCGCCTCCCGCGTCTCGGTGACGTCGGTGTTGGTGCCGTACCAACGCTCGACCGTGCCGTCCGGCCCCCGCACCGGCTCGGCCAGCGACAGGAACCAGCGGTACCGCCCGTCCTTCCCGCGTAAGGGGAACGTGTCCTGCCAGGATTCGCCCGCCGCGATGCAGGCGGAGAAGCGGGCGGCGGCGCCCTCCAGATGGTCCGGGTGGTGCAGCTTGCGCCAGCCCGAATCCGCCATCTCGGCCGGCGTCGTGCCGGTGTAGTCGTACCAGCGGCGATTGTACCAGAACAGGTTGCCCGCCCCGTCGGCGATCCAGGCGAGCTGGGGCAGCGCGTCGGCGAGGTTGCGGAAATCGGCCTCGCTCGGCGGGGCCGGCTGCGCATTGCGTCCCGTCATGGTGTGATCCTCCATGGTCCCCATTGTCAGCGCCGCAGCCGGTTGCCGAGGACGAAGCCGAACAGGCCCATCAGCACGATGCCGACGGCGCCCTGTGCGCCGACGAGCAGGTTGGTGATGCGCCCCTCGGGCTTCACCCCGATCTCCGGCGGGTTGGCGGTGAGCATGTTGAGGGCGCTGTAGCTCACGAGGTCGAGGGGGTTGTAGGTCGGCACGTCGGTGCCCTCCCGCGACAGCCCGCCGGTCGCCCCGTAGGCCACCGCGAACAGGACGATGCCGATGGCGAAGGCGCGGGCGATGCGCGACAGGCTCTCGCCGTAATCGCACAGCCACTCGACGTAGCGGTCGGCGACCCAGCGATAGCCGTGCTGGACGGTGCCGCGCAGATCGCGCGCGAAAAAAGCCTTGCGGGCCTGCTGGCCGGCATGGCGCCGGCCCATCCGGCGCCCGCGCTTGTAGGCCCAGCTCGCGCCCGCATGGCTGCCGATGCTCTGGAGGTTGCGCTCCAGCGCGAGATAGCTCGCCTGCGCCGCCTCGTACTCGCCCGCCGCCTCCTCGCCGACGCAGCCGCCGAGCTGCTCGTGCGAGAGGCGCACGCCCTCCAGCCACGCCCCGGCGAAGCGTGCGTGACGCAGCTTGCAGGTGGTCAGATCGAGCCGCACGAGGCTGGTGCGGGCAAAATCCGCCCCCGACAGGTCGGCCCCGTCGAGACGGCAGCCGGCGAGGTTGGCGCCGCGCAGGCGCGAGCCGGTCAGCCGCGCCTTCTTCAGGCTGGCGCCCTCGAAATCCGCCCCCGTGAGGTTGCAGTCGGACAGGTTCGCTTCGTCCAGGCGGGCGGAGCGGAACACCGAATCGTCGGCGTCGGCCCCGGAGAAGTCGGTGCCCCACAGGTCGGCGCCGGGAAAGCGCGCGCCGTCGAGCAGCGCTTTCCTGAAGGTCGCGAAGCGCATCACGGCGTCGGAAAAGTCGGCATCCTCCAGCATCGCCTCGCCGAAGGCCGCCTGGCCCCCCGCGACGCCGCGGAAGCGCGCACCCGAGAGGTCGGCTCCGGAAAAGTCGGCTTCCTCCAGGCAGGCCCCCTCGAAGCCCGCCGAGCGGGCGAGGATGCCGGGCAGCTTGGCGCGCCGGAGGTTGGCGCCCGACAGGTCGGTTTCCTCAAAGTCGGCCTGCGAAAGGTCGGCCCCGCCGAGGTCGAGCCCGCCGGTCTCGGCGGCCCACCACCGGGGCGGCGCGCCCGCATCGATGCGGGCTTCCAGCGCGGCGCGGCCCAGGCGCATCCCGGCGAGCCCGCCCCGGCCCGCGCCGTCCAGAGGCGCGGCGCCCGCGCCGAGCTGCGCCAGCAGGGCGGCGACGCGCGGATCACCCTCCGTCCCGCCATGTTGCACTGCGGCCTCCCGCACCATATCCACCCCTCGCACCGTCGCCTTGAGCGATACAGGCAGGCGGGGCCGGATGGCGAGACGCTTGCACCGCGGCGATTGTGTGATCCGGCGGGCGTTCCGCGCGTTGATGCGGAGCGCCGTGACGGCGCGAGAGGGGATGGGCGGGCGTGTCGGGCAAGATTCTGCTGGTCGAGGACCACGAGGAGATCTGGGACTTCCTGTCCCGGCGCCTCAAGCGCCGCGGCTACGAGGTGGTGCTGGCCCATGACGGCGAGGCCGGCGTGCAGCAGGCCCGCGCGGCCCAGCCCGACGTGATCCTGCTCGACATGAACCTGCCGGTGCTCGACGGCTGGTCCACCGCCCGGGCGCTCAAGGCCGGCGGCGACACCCGCGCGATCCCGATCATCGCGCTCACCGCCCACGCCATGTCGGGCGACCGCGACAAGGCGATCCAGGCCGGCTGCGACGACTACCACGCCAAGCCGATCGATTTCCCCAAGCTCCTGAGCCAGATCGGCGCGGCGATCGGGGCGGCGTCCTGAGCGTGGCCGGGCGCTCGGGTTTCTCCACCACCCCTCCTCCCACCCACCCCCTCATCCTGAGGTGCTGCGAAGCAGCCTCGAAGGAGGGCTCCAGCCCGCCACGCGATCCCTGGAGCCCTCCTTCGAGGCTTCGCTTCGCTCCGCACCTCAGGATGAGGGCGCGCGTGGGAGCAGCGTCGCCGGTGCTCGTCCACTCCCTCTTCGAACAGGCCACTGCGTCATGAGCGACGATCCGGTCACGGCGCGCCTGATGCGGCGGGCGCTGCCGGTGGTGACGGCGCTCGCCTCGCTGCTCCTCGTCGTGACGGTGGCCGGCGCGCTCTATTTCGGGCGCGACATCCTCGTGCCGGTGGCGCTCGCCATCCTCCTCAGCTTCGTCCTGCTGCCCGCGGTGCGCGTCCTGCGCCGCATGCGGGTGCCACGGGCGGCGGCGGTGCTGGTCGTGGTGGTGCTGGCCTTCGGCATCCTCGCCGCGGTCGGCGGGCTGATCGCCCGCGAGGCGGCCCAGCTCGCCACCGACCTGCCGCGCTACTCCCTGACGCTGCGGGACAAGATCACAGCCTTGCGCGCCGCCACCGCCGAGCGCGGCGGCCTGTCCGATACCTTCTCCGGCTTCTTCGACATGGCCGAGGAGGTCGGCAAGGAGTTGCAGCCCCCTGCCCCCGAGACCACCGGGGATGCCCGGCTCGGCACGGCCGAGCGGCCGATGCAGGTCGAGATCCACGCCCCCCGCTCGGGCCTCCTGAAGACGCTGGGCTCGGTGGCGGGCGGCGTGCTGCATCCGCTGGCCACCCTCGGCCTGATCCTGCTGTTCACGATCTTCATCCTGCTCCAGCGCGAAGACCTGCGGAACCGCGCGATCCGGCTCGCCGGCTCGAGCGACCTGCGCCGCACCACCGCGGCGATCGACGACGCCACCGGCCGCCTCAGCCGGTTCTTTCTCGCGCAGCTCGCCCTCAACCTCGCCTTCGGCGTGGTGATCGGGCTGGGCCTGTGGGCCATCGGCGTGCCGAGCCCGATCCTGTTCGGCGTCATCGCCGGCATCTCGCGCTTCGTACCGTATATCGGCGCGGTCATCAGCGCGGTGCTGCCGCTCGCCATCGCGGTCGCGGTCGATCCCGGCTGGTCGATGGCGATCGAGGTCGCGCTGCTGTTCGTGATCGTCGAGCCCATCGCCGGCCACGTGGTCGAGCCGCTGCTCTACGGCCACTCCACCGGCATCTCGCCGATGGCGGTGATCCTCGCCGCCACGATCTGGACCTTCCTGTGGGGGCCGATCGGCCTCCTGCTCGCCACCCCGCTCACCGTCTGCCTCGTGGTGCTCGGGCGCCACGTCGAGCGATTGTGGTTCCTCGACGTGATCCTCGGCGACCGGCCGGCGCTCGGGCCCCAGGAAATCTTCTATCAGCGCATGCTGGCGGGGGATCCGGCCGAGGCGATCGAGCAGGGCCGGCTGTTCCTCAAGGAGCGGGCGCTCGTCACCTATTACGACGAGGTCGTGCTGGCCTCCTTGCGGATGGCGCAGGAGGACGCCGCCCGCGGCAGCCTCGACCGCGCGCGGCAGGGGCAGGTGGGGCAAAGCGTGCGCACCGTCGTCGAGACGCTGGGGCAGGTGCGGGCTCGCGGCCTGCCGTTCCTCGGTCGGCGGCAGAAATCCGTCAGCGCCGAGGCGGAAGCGGCCTTCGCCGCCGTGGGGCCGGACCGCAGCGACGCGGCCATCGTGCTCCGCCCCGACGACCTCGCGCCCGGCTGGCGCGGCGCGACGCCCGTGCTCTGCGTGATGAGCGCAGGCGCCTTCGACGAGGCCGCCACCCTGATGCTCGCCCAGACGCTGACCCGCCACGGCTTGAGCGCGCGGGCGGTGTCGCAGGACGCGCTGCGGGACCTGACGCCGGAGCAGCGCCCGGCGATGATCTGCTTCTCCTATCTCGACCCGATCAGCCTCTCGCAAATCCGCTTGACGCTCCGCCGCGCCCGCCAGGCGTTGCCGGGGGTGAGCGTGATGGTCGGCTTCTGGCGCGAGCGCGATCCGGCCTCGCTGGGGCGCCTGCGCCGCCAGATCGCCGCCGACCGCCTCGTCACCTCGCTCGGCGACGCGCTGGGAGCCGCGCTGGAGCAGGCGCGGGCGGCGCCGGAGCCGATGCGACGGGCGGCGGAGTAGGGCTCCGACGACAACTCCACCGTCATACCGCGGCCGCGCAGCGGAACCCGGCCCCGAAGGGGCGCGCCGGAGGCGTGCAATCCACGACTAGCCGCGACGCTGTGTGAAGCCGTGCATCACGGGTGGATTCCGGGTTCGCCCGCGGCGCCCCGGAACGACGAGCGCGTTCAAGCAGAAGCGAAGCGATTGTCAGCCCGCGTTCGGCGTCCCGGCTGCCCCTCGGCCGGTCGGCAGGGCTTCCTCGAACACCACCGCCTCGCCCCGCGACGGGTTGGCGAGCTCCCCCTGCCACATCACCGGCACGCCGCGCACCAGCGTACCGACCGGCCAGCCGGTGACGGTCACGCCGTCATAGGGGGTCCAGCCGCATTTCGAGGCGATCCACGCGTTGCGGATGGTCTCGCGGCGCTTGAGGTCCACCACCGTCACGTCGGCGTCGTAGCCGAGCGCCAGCCGCCCCTTGCGGGCGATCCCGAACAGGCGCTTCGGCCCCGCGCTCGTCAGATCGACGAGGCGGGCGAGCGAGAGCCGGCCCGCCGCCACGTGGTCGAGCATGATCGGCACCAGCGTCTGCACGCCGGTCATGCCCGAGGGCGAGTCGGGATAGGGCTTGGCCTTTTCCTCCAGCGTGTGCGGCGCGTGGTCGGAGCCGAGCACGTCGACCACCCCCTGCGCGAGGCCGCGCCAGATGCCGTCGCGGTGGGCCGCGTCGCGCACCGGCGGGTTCATCTGCACCAGGGTGCCGAGGCGCGCGTAGGCCTCGGTGCCGTCGAGGGTGAGGTGGTGCGGCGTCACCTCGACGCTCGCGACATCCTTGGCCGCGGCCAGGATCGGCATCTCGTCCTGGGTCGAGATGTGCAGGATGTGGATGCGCGCGCCGGTCTCGCGGGCCAGCGCGATCAGCCGTCGCGTCGCCTTCACCGCGACCTCGGGCGAGCGCCAGACCGGGTGCGAGGCCGGATCGCCCGGCACGCGAAGCTCTTTCCGCTCGCGCAGCATCGGCTCGTCCTCGGAATGGAAGGCGGCGCGGCGGCGGATGTTTTTCAGGATTTCGCGCACGCCCGCATCGTCCTCGACCAAGAGCGAGCCGGTGGAGGAGCCGACGAACACCTTGATCCCCGCCGCACCCGGCAGCCGCTCCAGGCTTGCCACCTCGCCCGCGTTCTCGTGGGTGCCGCCGACCCAGAAGGCGAAGTCGCAATGCATCCGGTGATGGGCGCGGGCCACCTTGTCGGCGAGCGCCTGCGCGGTCGTCGTCTGCGGGTTGGTGTTGGGCATCTCGAACACCGCCGTCACGCCGCCCATCACCGCGGCGCGGGAGCCCGTCTCCAGATCCTCCTTGTGATCGAGGCCGGGCTCGCGGAAATGCACCTGGCTGTCGATGAATCCGGGCAGGAGATGCAGCCCGCGGCAATCGCGCCGCTCCGCCGTCGCGGCGTTCGAAAGGTCGCCGATGGCGGCCACGCGGCCATCGCGGATGCCGAGATCGGCGAGGGTCGCGCCGTCGTGGTTGACCAGCGTGCCGCCGGCGAGGACGAGGTCGAAGGGCGTGTCCATCGGGGCTCTTCCCTCCAGTCGGGCGATTGAGGCCGGGATGGGCGCGGCTTATGTCAGCCGTGGACCCCATGCAACGCCAACGCCGCCCTCAGGAGAGACCATGCCGATCGCCCTGCTGCCGGACCGCGCCGTCGTCGCCGTCACGGGCGAGGAGGCGACCGCCTTCCTCCAGGGTATCCTCACCTGCAACGTCGAGACCCTGCCCGAGGGCGAGGCCCGCCTCGGTGCCCTGCTGACGCCGCAGGGGAAAATCCAGTTCGATTTCCTGGTGTCGCGCAACGGCGCGGAGGGTTTTCGCCTGGATGTGGCGACCGAGCGCGTCCCCGATCTCGTCAAGCGGCTCGGGCTCTACCGCCTGCGCGCCAAGGTGAGCATCAGTGCCGACCCGACGCTCGGCGTCGCCGCCGCCTGGGACGGCGCCGAGACGGCGGCCGAGACGATCCGGGTGCGCGACGGGCGCCTGCCCGCGCTCGGCGAGCGCCTGTATTTCACGGAGGGCGCCTTCTCGGCGGATGCCGCGGAGGCCGACTACCACGCCCATCGCATCGGCCTCGGCGTGCCCGAGGGCGGGCGCGATTTCGCGTTCACCGATGCTTTTCCGCACGAGGCCCTGATGGACCAGCTCGGCGGCGTGGACTTCAGGAAGGGCTGCTATGTCGGCCAGGAAGTCGTCTCGCGCATGCAGCACCGCGGCACCGCCCGCACCCGCATCCTGCCCGTGGTCTTCAAGGACGGGTCGGCCCCGGCGCCGGGCACCGAGGTGACGGCGGGCGCCCGCAGCCTCGGGGTCGTCGGCAGCGCGGCGGGCGGGCGGGGGCTCGCCACGATCCGTCTCGACCGCCTTGGCGATGCGCTCGCCGCGGGCGAGCCTTTGCGGGCCGGGGGCAGCATCGCGGGCGTGGAAAAGCCGGCCTTCGCCACCTTCGCCTTCCCCACCGACACGGCCGCCGCCGAATGAGCGCCGACGCGACCGGTCTCATCACCCATCCCGACGGCTGCCCGCGCTGCTGGTGGCCGGGGAATGACCCCGTTTACGTCACCTATCACGACACCGAGTGGGGCGTGCCGGAATACGATGCGCGCGCCTTGTACGAAAAACTGATCCTCGACGGGTTCCAGGCTGGCCTGTCGTGGATCACCATCCTGCGCCGCCGCGAGGGGTTTCGGCGGGCCTTCGAGGGTTTCCAGCCCGAGCGCGTCGCCCGCTTCACGGAGGACGACGTCGAGCGGCTGATGGGGGACACCGGCATCATCCGCAACCGCGCCAAGATTCGCGGGACGGTCAGTGGGGCGCGGGCGTGGCTGGCGATTCAAGAGGAGGGGCCGGGGTTTTCGGACTTCCTCTGGGACTTTTGCGATGGCCGGCCGATTCAGACCAATCCGAGAAGCCGGGCGGCCATCGCGACGGAGACCGAGGTCTCGCGCAAGATGAGTAAGGCCCTGAAACAGAAAGGGTTCACCTTCGTCGGCCCCACCATCGTCCACGCCTTCATGCAGGCGGTCGGCATGGTCAACGACCACCTCGTCGGCTGCCACCGTCACGCCGCCTGCGCGGCGCTCGGGGAGAGCCCGCGTTCGTGACGGTTGCCCGGACTCCCAAAAAACCGCGGGCGTGGCAGCGGATGCTGTCGGGGCGCCGTCTCGATCTGCTCGATCCGTCGGCGCTGGATGTCGAGATCGCCGACATCGCCCACGGGCTCGCCCGCGTCGCCCGCTGGAACGGCCAGACCGCGGGGCCGCACGTCTTCTCGGTCGCGCAGCACTCGCTCTTGGTCGAGGCCATCGGCGGCGCCCTCGACCCGCGGCTCGGGCCCCCGGAGCGGCTGGAGCTGCTGCTGCACGACGCGCCGGAATACGTCATCGGCGACATCATCTCGCCGCTCAAGAACGCCATCGGCGACGCCTATCGCAGCGTCGAGCGGCGCCTCCTCGGCGCCATCCGCCAGCGGGTCGGCTTGGCCGCCCCGACCCCAGCGCTGGCCCGCCTCGTCAAGCGGGCCGACCGGATCGCGGCCTATCTCGAAGCCACCCGGCTCGCCGGCTTCTCCGTGGCCGAGGCCGACCAGATCTTTGGGCGCCCCCCTGCCATCCCGGTGGAGGCGATGCCCGAGATCGAGGCGCTGCTCACGCCCCGCCCGACCGCGGAGGCCGAAGCGGCCTATCTCGCCCGGTTCAGTGCGCTCCAGGCGGGCGCCTGATGCCGCATCTCCACGTCTGCCCGCTGTCGCGGCTGCCCGAGACCCTGGCGGCGAGCGGCGCCAGCCATCTCGTGACCCTGGCGACGCTCGGCTCTCCGGGGCTCGCCATCGAGCGCCCGCAACAAATCGCGCCGGAGCACCATCTGCGGGTCGGCTTCAGCGACATCGTCGCGCCGATGGAGGGCCACCTGCCGCCGGGCGAGGCGCATGTGCGCGCGGTGCTCGACTTCGCGACGGCCTGGAACCGGGAGCGCCCGCTGCTGCTGCACTGCTATGCCGGCATCAGCCGTTCGACGGCCGCCGCCTACGCGGTGGCCTGCGCTCTCTCCCCTGAGCGCGACGAGGCGGAACTGGCCCGGGCGCTGCGCCGGCTGGCGCCGAGCGCCACGCCGAACCGCCTGTTCGTCGCCATCGCCGACGATCGGCTCGGGCGCCGGGGCCGCATGAGCGCCGCCATCGCCGCGATCGGGCGCGGCGCGGAGGCGTTCGAGGGCACGCCGTTCTGGCTGACGTTACCGTAAGCTCGGCTGACGTTGCCGTAAGCTCGGCTTACGCGCTCGCGCCAACGTGCCCCCGTGATCGGTCGCACGCAATCCACCCGGGCTTGTGCGACGGGAGCCGGCCCGTCATAACCCGCGCAAAGGGGATCGGGCAGGAAAGCCGGGATGAACGCTCAACGACCTGCCGCGCCCGCGGAGGCGCTGCCGGACGATCTGCCGTTCGAGCGGGCCATGGAGCAGCTCGAGGAGATCGTGCGGCGGCTGGAGCGCGGCGACGTGCCCCTCGACGAGTCGGTCGCGATCTACGAGCGCGGCGAGGCGCTCAAGCGCCATTGCGAGGCGCTGCTCAAGCGGGCCGAGGCGCGCATCCAGACCATCGCGGTCGGGCCCGACGGCCGGGCCGCGGGCACCGCGCCGCTCGATGTCGAGTAAGGCCTTGGCTCCCTTCGCACATTCAAGAATTCACGGCGTGCGAGGGATTTGCGCGCCTTTCCTCTCTTCGGGCATGAGGCTGCTCCGGTGGCACTAGCGGACACGACGATCCTCGAGGGTCTTGAGACGCCCGACCGGCTGCGGCTCCTTCCGGAGAGCAAGCTCCAAGAGGTGGCGGACGCCGTACGCGCCGAGATGATCGACGCCGTCTCGATCACCGGCGGCCATCTCGGCTCGGGGCTGGGCGTCGTCGAACTCACCGTCGCGCTGCACCACGTGTTCGACACGCCCGACGACCGCATCGTCTGGGACGTCGGCCACCAGTGCTACCCGCACAAGATCCTCACCGGACGCCGCGACCGCATCCGCACCCTGCGCCAGGGCGGCGGGCTCTCCGGCTTCACCAAGCGCAGCGAGAGCGCGTACGACCCGTTCGGGGCGGCGCACTCCTCGACCTCGATCTCGGCCGCGCTCGGCATGGCGGTCGGCCGCGACCTCGCGGAAGCCGATGCCAAGGCCAAGGGTGAGGCGCCGGGCCGGCGCCGCAACATGGTGGCGGTGATCGGCGACGGCTCGATGTCGGCCGGCATGGCCTACGAGGCGATGAACAATGCCGGCGCCCTGCACTCGCGCCTGATCGTCATCCTCAACGACAACGACATGTCGATCGCCCCGCCCGTTGGCGCGATGTCGGCCTACCTCGCCCGGCTCGCCTCCGGTGGCACCTATCGCGGCTTGCGCGAGACGGCCAAGCAGCTCGGCAAGCTCCTGCCCAAGGCGATCTACCAGCGCGCTGCGGCGGCGGAAGAGTATGCCCGCTCGCTGATCGTCGGCGGCGGGACGATGTTCGAGGAGATGGGCTTCCACTACGTCGGCCCGGTCGATGGGCACAACCTCGACCATCTGCTGCCCGTCCTGAAGAACGTCCGCGACAGCGATCAGGGCCCGATCCTGCTCCACGTCGTCACCCAGAAGGGCAAAGGCTACGGCCCGGCGGAGGCCTCGGCCGACCGCTACCACGGCGTCGTCAAGTTCGACGTGGTCTCGGGCGTGCAGGCCAAGGCCAAGGCCAACGCCCCGGCCTATACCCGCGTGTTCGGCGAGAGCCTGATCAAGGCCGCGGACGCCGACCCGAAGGTGGTGGCGATCACCGCCGCCATGCCCGGCGGCACCGGCATCGACCTGTTCGGCAAGGCGCATCCCGACAAGACCTTCGATGTCGGCATCGCCGAGCAGCACGCNGAAGGTCTGCCACGCCTCGTCCGAGCGATAGCCGAGCTTCGTCATCCACGCCGACCCGAAGGTGGTGGCGATCACCGCCGCCATGCCCGGCGGCACCGGCATCGACCTGTTCGGCAAGGCGCATCCCGACAAGACCTTCGATGTCGGCATCGCCGAGCAGCACGCCGTTACGTTTGCCGGCGGGCTGGCGACGGAGGGCTACAAGCCGTTCGTGGCGATCTACTCGACCTTCCTGCAGCGGGCCTACGATCAGGTCGTCCACGACATCGCGTTGCAGAACCTGCCCGTCCGCTTCGCGCTGGACCGCGCCGGGCTGGTCGGCGCCGACGGCGCCACCCATGCGGGCGCGTTCGACCTCGCCTACCTCTGCTGCCTGCCGAACATGNGTCCGCTTCGCGCTGGACCGCGCCGGGCTGGTCGGCGCCGACGGCGCCACCCATGCGGGCGCGTTCGACCTCGCCTACCTCTGCTGCCTGCCGAACATGACGGTGATGGCGGCGGCCGACGAGGCCGAGCTGGTGCACATGGTGGCTACCGCCCACGCGCACGACACCGGCCCGATCGCGCTCCGCTATCCCCGCGGCGAGGGCGTCGGCGTCGAGCTGCCGGAGCAGGGCGAGGTGCTCGCCATCGGCCGCGGTCGGGTGGTGCGGCGCCCCGAGGGCGCGCGGGTGGCGCTCCTCTCGCTCGGCACGCGCCTGTCGGAGGCCCTGAAGGCGGCGGACGCCTTGGAGGCCGAGGGCGTGGCCGTGACGGTGGCGGATGCGCGCTTCGCCAAGCCGCTCGATGCGGAGCTGGTGGTCGATCTTGCGAACCACCACGAGGTTCTGGTGACGGTGGAGGAGGGCTCGGTCGGCGGGTTCGGGGCGATGGTGCTGCATCTGCTCGCCGAGCGCGGCGTGCTGGATGCCGGCCGGGTCCGCGTGCGGACGCTGACGCTGCCGGACACCTACCAGGACCACGACAAGCCCGAAAAAATGTACGCCGAGGCCGGTCTCGACGCCGAGGGCATCCTCAAGGCGGTCCGCGCCGCGCTGCCGCCGCGCGAAGTCGCCGAGCCGCGCGAGAGCAGCGTGGTGAATCTGAAGCGCTGACGAGAAGCCCTCTCCCCTCTGCGGGAGAGGGTGGCCCCCAAAGGGGGTCGGGTGAGGGGCTGGCTCCGCACTTTCCGGAACCGTTGCTCCCCTCTCCCGCCCGCGCCGCGGGCACCCTCCCCCGCGGAGGGGGGAGGGTTATGGCGGTGCTGCTTGCGCCCTACTTGATCACCGCGCAGCCGATCCGCGGGCCGGCCCCGCCGATCGGCTGGGTGGTGTGGTCGTCCTCGTTGGCGTGGACGATCAGCGCCGAGCCGTCGCCGTCGCGTAGCCCCCCCTCGCCGGTCAGCGGGGTCTCGCTGGAGACCTCCGCGTTCACCGAGCCGTCCGCGGCGGCGAAGACGTTGGGAAGGTCGCCCTCGTCCGGGCCGTCGGGGTTGAGCAGGCCGTGCTTGCTCTGGTCGTGGTTCACGTGGGACTTCGACTTCTCGAACTTTTCCGGGTCCGAGCAGTCGCCGACCGCGTGGAAGTGGATGCCGTGCCAGCCCGGCGGCAGGCCGCCGGCCTGGACCGTCACCCGCATGACGAGCGAGTTCGCCCCGTCGCGGATCATGATCTTGCCGATGGTCTCGCCCTTGCCGTTGGTGAGGGCGCTCTCGTAGGTCTGCGGGGCGGAGGCCTCTTCCTTCGCGGGTTCCTTGCCCGGTTCCTTGGCCGGCGCCTGCGCGAGGGCGGGCGCGCACAGGGCCGCGAGCGCGGCGGCGGCCAGCGGGAGGCGTCGGTGGGCACGCGTCATGAGACCGCTCATCTGTCCTCGCATGGGTCGTTCGTCTCCCGATGGCGACCGCCCGGCGCGGGGCGGCCGCTTGTGACCTTGCTTGTGCCCTCGGGGGGAACCGGATTATCCGACCCCGGCGCGGGCGCTCGAAGCCGCACCGCGCATTGGGCCCGCTCAAGGTAAGGCGTGCCGGGGCCGTGCGACAGGGGCGGGGCGGCGGCAGCCGTCACGATCCGCCCTTCACGAAACCGCGGGGCCGTAAAAGAGAGGGATGATGACGGGCGAACGCCTCCGTGCCGACCGGGTGCTGGTCGAGCGCGGCCATTTCCGCAGCCGGGCGCAGGCGCGGGCTGCGATCGAGGCCGGCCTCGTCTTCGCCGACGGCTGCCCGGTGACGCGCCCCGCCGCCCCGATCGCCGAGGGCGCCCGGATCGAGGCCGCCGCCGCCCACCCCTACGTCTCCCGCGGCGGACTGAAGCTCGCCGCCGCCCTCGACGCCTTTGAAATCGACCCCACGGGCCTGCCCTGCCTCGATGTCGGCGCCTCGACCGGCGGCTTCACCGACGTGCTGCTGCGGCGCGGGGCGGCGCATGTCCACGCGGTCGATGTCGGCCGCGACCAGTTCGATGCGTCCTTGCGCGCCGACCCGCGGGTGAGCCTGCGCGAGGCAACCGACATCCGCACCCTCGAGGCGCTCGATCCGGTGCCGCGGCTCGCGGTCGTCGATGTCAGCTTCATCGGCCTGCGCCTCGTCCTGCCGACCGTCTCCACGCTTCTCGCGGGGGAGGCGGCGCTGGTGGCGTTGATCAAGCCGCAATTCGAGGCCGGGCGCGAGCGGGTCGGGCGCGGCGGCCTCGTCCGCGACGCGGCCGTGCATGCGGAGGTCTGCGAGGCGGTGCGGGGGCTCCTGGCCGATCTCGGCTTCACCGGCCTCGGCCTGATCCCCTCCCCCGTCGAGGGCGGCGACGGCAACCGCGAATTCCTGATCGGCGCCAAGCGGATGAGTCATGTCTGACACCGAAACCCTGACCATCGCCCGCCTCGGCGCCCGCGGCGACGGCCTCACCGAGGACGGCTTGCCGGTACCCGGCGCGCTGCCCGGCGAGCGGGTGCAACTGCGCCGCGAGGGCCGACACGGCGTGCTGCTGGCCGTCGAGACGCCCTCCCCCGAGCGGATCGACCCATTCTGCCCGTACTACGCGGCTTGCGGCGGCTGCGCCGTGCAGCACCTCGCGCCCGACCCGTATGCGCAATGGAAGCGCTGCATCGTCGAGGGGGCGCTGGCGCAGGCGCGGATCGAGACGCAGCTGGCGCCGCTCCTCGACGCGCGGGGCGAGGGAAGGCGGCGCATCGTGCTGCACGTGCGCGAGATCGAGGGCCGGGCGCGGGCCGGGCTGATGGCGGCGCGCAGCCACGCGCTGGTGCCGCTCGACCACTGCCCGATCACCGTGCCGGGGCTGCACCGGGCGCCCGCGGTCGCCGAAGCGCTCGCCGCCCCGCTCGGCCACGGTCGCAAGCCCCTCGACATGGCCGTGACCGCGGCCGGCGCCGGGCTCGACGTGGACATCCGCGGCCACGGGCCGGTGAGCGACGGCGTGCGCGGCGTGCTGACCCGGCTCGCCGGCGAACTCGACCTCGCCCGGCTGTCGCTGCACGGCGATGTCGTGGTGGAGCGCCGGGGGCCGGCGGTCGGCGAGGGCCCGGCCCGCCGGGTGCCGCCGCCCGGCGGCTTCCTCCAGGCGACGGCTTCGGGCGAGGCGGCGCTGACCGCGCTCGTGCTGGAGCCGATGGGCAAGGCCAAGCGCGTCGCCGACCTGTTTTGCGGCAGCGGCCCGTTCGCGCTCGCGCTCGCCGCGACCGGCCGCGAGGTTCATGCCGCCGAGGGCGACGCGGCCTCGATCCAGGCGCTCACCCGCGCCTACCGGGCCGCCGCCGGCCTGTCGCGGATTATGGCCGAGGCGCGCGACCTGTTCCGCCGCCCCCTGCTCGGGCCGGAACTCGACCGTCTCGACGCCGTGGTGTTCGATCCGCCGCGGGCGGGCGCGGAGGCGCAGGCGCGCCGGCTCGCGGAATCGAAGGTGCCGCTGGTGGTGGGGGTCGCCTGCGACCCCGGCACGTTCGCCCGCGACGCCGCCATCCTCATCGCGGGCGGCTACCGGCTGGAGCGGGTCACGCCCGTCGATCAGTTCGCGTGGTCGGGCCATGTCGAGCTGGTCGGAGTCTTCCGCAAGACCGCCTCCAAGCCGCGTCGCTTGCGTTGAGTCACGGGTCCCAAGGGCCAGCCCTTGGCGGGTCCGGGCAGAGCCCGGATTCTTTGAGCGCTTCCGCGATGTCCGCGGGATCGACCCGGAAATCCCGCAGGAAATCCGGCGCGTCCGAGGCCACCCGCGGCCCGAACACCGCGTGGTAGGTCAGCCCGCAGGCGACGGCGATCTCCCAGTAGAACGGGTCCTGCCAGCCCTCGGGCACGAGGTGGATCACCGGGGTGCCGGGGCGGCAGAACACGGTGTTGGCCATACCGGCCCCGGCGATGCCGACGACGATCTCGGCGTCCGCGAACCGGATCGCCTGCTGGCGCGGACTCAGGGTCTCGGGGTCGATCACGGTGAAGCCGTGGCGGGCGAGAAGCGCCATCACAGCGTCGCGCTCCACCAGCGCCCGGCCGCGATCCGGCTGGCGGTCGATGAACAGGCGCTGCTCCGGGGTGCGGCCGAGACGGCGCAGCCGCTGCCACAGGCGCGGCATCCGGGTGCGGCGGCGGATCGTTTCGCGCAGGAAGCGCAGGGCGTCGGGGGACTTGCGGTCGTTCGGCAGGCCGCAGGGGGTGGCGTGATGCGCCTGAGCGAAGCGGTAGGTTTTTGTTCGATCGAGGAAGCGCACGGTGACATCGCGCGGGTCGCCGAGGAACAGGGCGACGGAGCGGGCCCGCGCGGCATCGACATGGGGCACGTAGGCCACGAGCGCGACGGTGATCGGCTGGCCGGGGTAGCAGGCGCGGAGCAGGGCGAGCGCGCGCAGGCGCGGCAGGTCGTCGATCAGCCAGTGGCCGTAATTGAACGAGCCGCCGGAGTTGAGGAGAAAGGTGAGCCCCTCCCCCCCGACCGCCTCGTCGTAGGGCTCCGGGTCCGGCCCCGGGCCGGGGGTGACGTGGCGCTCCTGCGGGCGGACGGTCTCGAACAGGATTTCGGGGCGCCCGTCCGAGAGGGTGTAGAGGGCGTTGCCGGAGAGGCGGATGTCGCGGGATTCGAGGAGCAGCGTCGGCGGCACCGGCGGGAATTCGGCCGCGAAGCGCGCCGCCTGCCCCACACGGAACACCGTGCTGCCGCCGTGCAGGCGGGGCGTGCCGGGCGCGCGGGCGGGGCAACCGGGAAAGACCGTATCGAGGACGCGGGTGTGGCGCGCGACCCGGCCCGAGAGGCGGGCCAGCAGATCGGCATCGCCCGGAAACCCGCCCTCGCCGTAGAGACGCGCGGCTTCGCAGGAGAGGACGAGGTTGTTGTCCGTCAGCCAGATCGATGACGCGGACTGCGTCGGCTCTCCCGTCAACCGCGCCCTCCCCCGTCGGCTCCGCGGCGCGGGTTAGCACGCCGCACGTCCAAGCGGGACGCGCTCAGAACAGCTCCCCCCTGGACCGCTGCGCGGGGTGCCGGCCAAGCCGCGGATCCCGCGTCGCCCGCGTTGATCCGCTTGGCAGTCACGCGGTGGCCCCGTAGAACCGGGCTCCGATCATGGAGGAGTGCGAAGTGTCGGCGACGTTGCGGGGCCAATGGCGGCGGCTGTTTCGGACGCGCCGGCGGCCCCCTGTCTCGGTCGGGAGCATTGATGCCGCCACGCCGGCCTTCCTGCGGGGCTGGTGCGTCGGCGGGGACCGCACGCCGAGCCCGGTCGACGTGTTCGTCAACGGCGCGCACCTGACGCGGGTCGCCTCTAACGACCGCCGAGAGGATCTCGTCGCCCACGGCTTGCCGGCCGAGGCCGGCTTCGTCCTGCTCTATCCCGAGCCTCTGGCGCTCGCGGACGTCGTCGAGGTGCGCGCCGCCGACGGACGGCCGCTGCACGACTCGCCGAGCACCCGCCACCGCGACCGCCTGAGCCGCCTGCTCGATGGGATCGACGTGGCCCGCATGAGCGGGTTGGAGATCGGCCCCCTCGACCGCCCGACCCTCTCGAAGACGCGCGGGCCGGTCGCCTATGTGGATCACGCGAATGCCGCGGACCTGCGCAGGAAGTACGGCGGCGACCGCCCCGACATGGTCGATCAGCGGCGCATCCGCGAGGTCGACTACGTCTGGCCCTCGGGGTCGCTGCGGACCTGCATCCCGGACGGGCGGGTCTTCGACTACGCCGTCGCCGTACAGGTGATGGAGCACGTTCCCGACCCGATCGGCTGGCTCGGCCATCTCGCGGAGGTGATCCGGCCGGGCGGGCTGATCGCCCTGGCGCTGCCCGAGCGCTCCCGCTGTTTCGACCACCGCCGCGAGACGACGCGCCCCACCGACCTGATCGACGCGTGGCTGGCCAAGCTCGACCGGCCGAGTCCGCGCCAGGTCTTCGACCACGTGGCCTTCACCTCCTACCTGCATCTCGGCACCGCCCCGCCCTTCCCCGATCCGGAGCGCCTCGCGACCGCACTGGCCGATGCCCGTGCCACCGCCGTGGACGGCTACTACCGAGACGTGCACTGCAGCGTGTTCACGACGGAGGCGTTCCGGTTCTGCTGGGCGGCCATCGACGCGCTCGACATCCTGCCCCTCGAATTGCGGGCGATCCACGAGCCCTATCCAGGGGGCGACGAGTTCATCGTCAGCCTGCGCAGGCGCTGAAGCGTCAGAACAATTCGCCCTGGCGGTCGCCCGCGGGCGGCGGCGTCCGTTCCGCCCGCCCGACCGGCTCGATCAGGTCCGGATCGTCGTGGCGGGTGCCGTTGACGCGCTCGCTCACGGCATCGAGCCGCAGCCATGCGTCGGGGCAGGGGCGGCAGAGCCGGGCGGCCTCGGGGGCATCCACACGCGGATCGAGCCACGCCTCCACCGCCTCGGGAGCAAGGATCGCGGGCATGCGCTCGTGGATCGCGCTGAGCGTGCCGTTGGCCGAGCAGGTGACGATGGCACCCGTATCGACCTCCGAGCCGTCGGCGCCGCCCCAGGGCTCCCACAGGCCGGCGAGCGCCATCGGCGCACCATCGGTCCGGCGTACCGCGAAGGGCTGCTTGACCGCGCCCTTGCCGGTCCCCTCCCGGCGCCACTCGTAGAAGCCGTCGGCGAGGAAGATGCAGCGGCGATGGCGCAGGGCTCCGCGGAAGGCCGGTTTCTCGCCGGCCGATTCGATGCGAGCGTTGAACAGGACGGGGAAGCCGTTCGGGTCCTTGAGCCAAGTCGGCCACAGGCCCCAGCGCACCAGCCGGAAGTGCCGCTCCCCCTGCTCGGTCAGCACCACCGGCACCGGCTGGGTCGGGGCGATGTTGTAGCGGCCGGGGAAATTCGGCCGCTCGGAATAGCCGTAGACCGTCCGGTAAACTTCCGGAGGTTGGCCGATGAAGAAGCGTCCGCACATTTTTTCGATTTGGGGTGCGGACGGACACAGGATCAAGGCGCAACAGACCGCGTCTCACAGAAACCCACCCGACCATATGTCCCGTTGCGCCCGGCCGCCGCGGCGCTACGTTGGCGCTCATGACATCCCCCGCGACGGCGACCGGCCCCGAGCCCGTCCTGCAGGTGCGGGCCGTGCCGGGCCTCGCCCGGTTCGAGGCCGCCGAGTGGGACGCCTGCGCCACCTCCCCCGAGACCCTCTCGGCCGGTGACGAGACCTTCAACCCGTTCGTCTCCCACGCCTTCCTCTCGGCGCTGGAGGAATCGGGCTGCGTCTCCCGCCGCACCGGCTGGCTGCCGCTGCATGTGCGGGTCGAGCGCAAGGGCCGGCTCGTCGGCGCCGCGCCCTGCTACCTGAAATCCCACAGCCAGGGCGAATACGTGTTCGACCACGGCTGGGCCGACGCCTACGAGCGGGCCGGGGGCAGCTACTATCCGAAGCTCCAAGTGAGCGTGCCGTTCACCCCCGTGACCGGCCCGCGCTTCCTGATCGCGCCCGGCGAGGATGCGGACGCGGCGGCGGCCGCCATCGTCGCGGGGCTACGGGCCTTGCGCGAGGAGACGCAGGCCTCCTCGATCCACGCCACCTTCCTGCGGGAACGCGAATCGGATCAGGCGGAAGCGCTCGGCATGCTGCCGCGGATCGACCAGCAGTTCCACTGGATCAACGAGGGCTACGCGACCTTCGATGACTTTTTGGGGGCGCTGGCCTCGCGCAAGCGCAAGGCGATCAAGCGCGAGCGGCGCGATGCCCTGGCGTCGGGCATCACCATCGAGCACCGCACCGGGGCCGAGATCACCGAATCCGACTGGGACGCCTTCTACGCGTTCTATCAGGACACCAGCGCTCGCAAATGGGGCCGGCCCTATCTCAACCGGCGCTTCTTCTCGCTGATCGGCGAGCGGATGGCCGAGCGCATCCTGCTGGTCATCGCCCGGAAGGACGGGCGGCCGATCGCGGGCGCCATCAACTTCATCGGCGACACCGCGCTCTACGGGCGCAACTGGGGCTGCGTTGAGGACCACCCGTTCCTGCATTTCGAGGTCTGCTACTATCAGGCCATCGATTTCGCGCTGTCCCGCGGCCTCAAGCGGGTCGAGGCCGGGGCGCAGGGCGAGCACAAGCTCGCCCGCGGCTACCGCCCGGTGCCGATGCATTCGGCCCACGATTTCGCCGATTCGGGGTTGGGCCGCGCGGTCGGCGACTACCTGAAGCGGGAGCGGGCCGCCGTGCGGGCGGCCATCGCCGAGTATGCGCAGATGTCGCCGTTCCGCCGCGGCGGAGAGGAGTGCGAGGACAAATGAGCCCGATCGACCGCATCCGAGGCTATGCCGACGAGCTGACCGCACTCCGGCGCGACCTCCACGCCCATCCCGAGATCGGCTTCGAGGAGGTGCGGACCTCTGCAATCGTCGCCGAGCACTTGGAAAAATTCGGCATCGAGGTCCATCGGGGGCTGGGCAAGACCGGCGTGGTCGGCGTGCTGCAGGGGCGTCCGGGCCCGCGCCGGATCGGCCTGCGCGCCGACATGGACGCGCTGCCGATCGCCGAGGAGACCAACCTCCCCTACCGCTCGACGGTGCCCGGAAAGATGCACGCCTGCGGGCATGACGGGCACACCACCATGCTGGTGGGCGCGGCCCGCTACCTCGCCGAGACCCGCGACTTCGACGGCACCGCGGTGTTCGTGTTCCAGCCGGCGGAGGAGGGTTTGGGCGGCGCTCGCGCGATGATCGCCGACGGGCTGTTCGAACGCTTTCCGGTCGATGAGATCTACGCGCTGCACAATGCGCCACAGGGACCGCACGGCGTGTTCCAGACCCGCACCGGGCCGATGATGGCGGCGGCCGACTTCTTCGACATCCGCATCACCGGGCGCGGGGCGCATGCGGCGATGCCGCAGCAGGGCATCGACCCGATCGTGATCGCCACCGGCCTCGCCCAGGCGATGCAGTCGATCGTCAGCCGCAACAGCGACCCGCTCAAGGCCGCGGTGGTCTCGATCACGCAAGTTCACGCGGGCGCGGCCTACAACGTCATCCCCGAGGGCGCGCATCTGGCCGGCACCGTGCGGACCTTCGACGCGACCCTGCGCAAGCTGATCGGTCAGCGCATCCGCGAACTGGCTCAGGGCTTTGCCGCCGCCTACGGCGCCACTATCGAGGTGGACCTGCGCGACGTCTTCTCGGTGCTCGACAACAGCGCCGAGCAGGCTCGGGCCGCCGCCGAGATCGCGACCGAACTGTTCGGCGCCGACAAGGTCGATGCCGACACGATCCCGCGCATGGGCAGCGAGGATTTCGCCGACATGGTCGCGGCGGTGCCCGGCGCCTACGCCTGGCTCGGCGCAACGCCGGGGCCGGGCCTGCACAACGCCAGCTTCGACTTCGACGACAGTTTGATTCCGCTGGGGGCGGCTTATCTGGCGCGGGTGGTGGAGCGGCGGGCAAGGGCCTGAGGAGATTCACCCGAGCGCGTCGCTATTTTCGCATCCCCTCGCCCCGCTGTGCGGGGAGAGGGATTCATGCCCCCTTGTCGGGGCATGAAGAGAGGCGGCAGCCGAAGGTGAGGGGGCGGTTCAGGACCAGCCTCTTGCGTCGAGTCCCCTTCACCGCCGCTACAGCTTCGCCTGCGCTTCCTGCATGGACGACGAGGTCCATGCAGGCCTCTCCCCGCGTGCGGGGAGAGTGGGGAGCCGCCTGAACGCGAGTCGGTTAATCGGAAGCTGTCTCAGGCCGGCACGGCCGAGCCGGGCGGGGCCGCCTCCGGGCCGCTGGGCGCGCGGGCCGGGCTCGCGGCGGGCGTTGCCGGGTCCTTCGTCACGACATCCTTCTTCCCGGCATCCTTCGGGGTATCCGTCTTCGCCGCATCCGTCGTCGCAGCGTGCGCCTTGCGGTCCTGAATCTCGATGAACACCCGCTTCACGTCCGGGCTCTTGGCCTTGATGCGCCGCTCCAGCCGGCCCACCGTCTGCTCCACCTCGCCCGCGGGGATCTCGTCGGCGAAGTCGAGGCTGAGGTTCACCAGGATGTCGGAGGGGCCGAGATGCTGGGTCAGCACCTCGTTGACGTGGCGCACCGCCCGCTCCTCGCGCACCGCGGCGTCGATCGAGCGGACCACCTCCGGGTCGGCGGCCTCGCCGATCAGCAGGCCGTGGGTCTCGAACATCAGGAAGATCGACATGCCGATCAGCACCACGCCGATGCCGATCGAGGCCCAGCCGTCGAGCACCGGCATGTCGAGCACGTGCGCCGCGACCACGCCCGCCATGGCGATGAAGAGGCCGATCAGCGCCGCCACGTCCTCGACCAGGATGGTGTAGAGCGACGGGTCCTTGCTGCGCTGGATCGCGGTGATCGCGGTGCGGTTCCCCTTCTCGGCCCAAAAGGCTTTCAACGCGACCATGCAGGAATAGCCCTCGGCCAGGATCGCGAAGCCGAGGATCGAGACGTTCACCCAGAAGCCCGACAGGTGGACGCCGAAGATGGTCGCGTCGGCGGAGGGCTCGGGATGCTGGATCTTGTGGGCGCCCTCGTAGATCGCGAAGATGCCGCCGCCGAGGAAGATGAACAGCGCGACGATGAAGGCGTAGAAATACACCTCGCGCCCGTAGCCGAAGGGGTGCTGGGCGTCGGCCGGCTTCTCCGCCCGCTTGAGGCCGACGAGCAGCAGGATCTGGTTGGCGGTGTCCACCAGCGAGTGCGCGCCCTCCGCCAGCATCGCCGTCGAGCCGGTCAGGAAGGCGCCGACGAACTTCGCCGCCGCGATGGCGAGGTTGGCGCCCGCCGCAGTGTAGATCGCACCCGTGCTCTCGGCCATGCTCACGCTCCCGTTCGGCGCCCCGGAAGCGTCGCCGTCGTCACGGGGCATCCAACGCGCGCATGGGCCGCAAGGTTCGACGCGGATTTTTCGGGATGATTTTTCGCCATCGACGGGCGAGGGGCGCCCGTGCAACGTGCCGGGCGAATGGGAGAACCCTGTATGACGCCGCCCTATGACCCCGACAACATCTTCGCCAAAATCCTGCGCGGGGAGATTCCGGCTCACAAGGTCTACGAGGACGAGCACACCCTCGCCTTCATGGACGTGATGCCCCAGGGCGAGGGTCACACCCTGGTGATCCCCAAGGCGCCGAGCCGCGGCCTGCTCGATGCCGAGCCGGCGACGCTCGCCGCCCTGATCGCCAGCGTGCAGCGGGTCGGGCGCGCGGTGAAGGCGGCGTTTTCCGCCGACGGGCTCACCGTGTTCCAGTTCAACGAGTCGGCGGGCGGGCAGACGGTGTTCCACCTGCACGTTCACGTGATTCCGCGCCGCGAGGGCGTGCCGCTCACGCGCCACGAGGGCGGCATGGCCGACACCGCGGTGCTGGCCGAGCACGCTGCGCGCATCCGCGCCGCGCTCGACGCGGCGTGACGCTCATGTCGGGCGGTCTGAGTTCAGCTCAGGCCGCGCTGGCGGTCTATTCCACGCTCAGTCAGGCCGCGCTGGCCTTGCCGGCGCTGAGCGTCGTGAGCACCGAGCGCAGGGCCGCGTTCTCGGCTTCCAGCTCGGCGATCCGGCGCAGCAGCACCCCAATGGACGCGTCGGGCATCGGCGCCGGCTCGGCGGCGGCGGGCTTCGCGGGGTGGTCGGCGAAGGCGATGCCGACGCCGCCGTCGCGGCGCCAGCGCAGGGTGGCCCGGAAGGTCTCGTCCTTCTGCGGAATGTAGAGGTCGAACACCTCCGGCAGGGTGCTGGTCTCGGAAAGCTCCAGCCGCGCGCCGGTCTCCGACATGTCGCGGATCAGGCAGTCCATCGAGGACGCGCCCTTGTTGAAGAGGATACGCCCTTTCAGGAAGGTGCGCTTGCGGATGTCCTGGCGCTGCTCGCTGCTCATGGTGTCGGCCTCCGGCCCCGACGATTCCGGGAAGCCTACCCGCCAGCCGTTAAGGAATGCTCGACTCGATCCGCGAGTGAGACCTCACGTCGGGCCTCAGGAGGCTTTCTCGTCGAGCGCCTGGAACAGGTAGAAGCCGTTGAAGCGCACGGCGGTGGCGGCGGCGCGGTCGTCGAAGCCGGGCGGCGGGTTCGCCTGCCCGTCGATCTTGCCGCCGAAGGTCCAGCGGCGCCCGCCGACGAAGCGCGGCACGGCGTGGCTCTCCGGCACCGCGCAGCACAGGGCCTCGCCGCCCTTGCGCCGGAACACGTTGTAGCTGCGCATCGGTCGCCTCCACTTCGCCGCACCTTCGACCGGGCGGATAGCCCGCCAATCGGTCCGGTTTGTGTCGGCGAAGGTGGCATCGTGGCCGGGGGAGGGCGGGGTGTGCGGCGGCGCACGGGGCGGCGCGCCGCCCGCTCCCCTCAGAGGAACGATCCCGGCGCGACGCCGAACCGCTCCGCGAGGCGTCGGATCTGACCGAGGTTCAGGGCCCGCCGTCCGCTCAGGACTTCCGAGACCACCCCCTGGCTGCCGACCTCCGGCAGATCGCCCTGGCGCAGGCCGTGCTGCTCCATCAGCAGCCGCAGAATCTCGGCCGGCGTCGCGTCGGGCAGCCGATGCTGTGCCTCGTCGTACTCGCCGATGAAGCTGCCGAGCACGTCGAGCAGGCCCGCGAGCGGGTGCCCCTCCTCACCCGCCCCGGCATCGAGCAGCCCGTTCATCACCCGCACGGCGGCGTCGTACTCCGCCGCATCGCGGATCGGATGCAAGGGCACGCGCTCGGCCAGCGCCTGGAAGTGGCCGGTCAGCGTGTCGAGGTCGTCATGGCTGAAGGTCAGGGCTTCCATGCATCGTATTCCTTGTGCGTGAAGACGTGCCGCACGAAGAGCTTTTGCGTATCGAAATGGATCGCGGCGACGATCCGGTACTTGTTGCCGCCGATGTCGAAGACGTAGAAGTTCTTAACGCGATCGGTCGCGTTGAAGGCGCGCTTGAGGTCGGCGAAGCTGCGGAACGTGCTTGCCTCGACGATGCGGCGCCATGCCTGAAGCGCCGTGGCCGCGGGCGGATGGATCGCCGCGAAATCCACCAGAGCCTTGTTGGAGATCACCCGCATACCGTTCGGTATCTCAATCTGAGATACCGGGCAAGGTCGCGAGGGTATCCCTCACCCCATCGGCACGTTCCGTTCCAGCTCGTCCAGCCACGCCCGCGCGGTCGAATCGGAGGGGGCACGCCAGTCGCCCCGCGGGGACAGGGCGCCGCCCGCCGAGACTTTTGGGCCGTTGGGGAGCGCCGAGCGCTTGAACTGGCTGAAGCGGAAGAAGCGGTCGAGGAACACCGACAGCCAGCGCCGGATCGTCGGCAGATCGTAGGCGACGCGCTTGGCCTCCGGGAAATCCGGCGGCCAGTCGCCCCGCTCCGCATCCCCCCAGGCGTGCAGCGCCAGGAACGCGATCTTGGACGGCGCAAAACCGTGGCGCAGGGTGAACCACAGCGAAAAGTCCTGCAGCGCGTAGGGGCCGATCTTGGCCTCGGTGCTCTGCGGCCCCTCCCCCTCGGTGGCCGGCACGAGTTCGGGTGAGATTTCGGTATCGAGCACGGCGCGCAGCGTCCGGTTCTCAGCCTCGCCGAACTGGCCCGAGGCGATGACCCAGCGGATCAGGTGCTGGATCAAGGTCTTGGGCACGCCCGCGTTGACGCCGTAATGGCTCATCTGGTCGCCGACGCCGTAGGTCGACCAGCCGAGCGCCAATTCCGACAGGTCGCCGGTGCCGATGACGATGCCGCCGTGCTGGTTGGCCAGCCGAAACAGGTAGTCGGTGCGCAACCCCGCCTGCACGTTCTCGAAGGTGACGTCGTAGACCGCCTCGCCCCGCCCGAACGGATGGCCCATGTCGGCCAGCATCTGCCGGGCGGCGGGGCGGATGTCGATCTCTTCCGCGGTCGTGCCGATCGACCGCATCAGGGCGTGGGCGTTGGTCTTGGTCTCGTCCGAGGTGGCGAAGCCCGGCAGCGTGTAGGCCAAAATATCCTTTCGCGGGAGGCCGAGGCGGTCGAAGGCTTTTGCCACGACGATGAGGGCGTGGGTGGAATCGAGCCCGCCCGAGACGCCGATCACCGCCCGCTTGGTGCCCGTCGCCGCGAGCCGCTGGGCGAGGCCCGCGACCTGGATGTTGTAGGCCTCGTAGCAATCCTGGGCGAGGCGGGCCGGGTCGGCGGGCACGAAGGGAAAGCGCTCGACGCGCCGCCGCAGGCCCAGATCGCCGGACGGCGGATCGAGGCGGAAGGAGACCGTGCGGAACGGGCCTGCGGCCCGCGCCCGCGCGTTGTCGTCGAGGCTGCCGGCTTGCCGCCGCTCCTGGGTCAGCCCGTCGAGGTCGATGTCGGCGAGCGTTGCCACCGGCCTGTCCGGGAAGCGCTCGCCTTCCGCCAGCCGCACGCCGTTCTCGTCGATGCTGGTCTGGCCGTCCCAGGACAGGTCGGTGGTGGATTCCCCCGTGCCCGCGGCGGCGTAGACGTAGGCGCACAGGCCCCGCATCGAGGCGGCGCGGGTCAGGAGTTCGCGGGAATCGGCCCGGCCGACGGTGATCGGGCTGCCCGAGGGGTTGGCGATCACGGTGGCGCCGGCCAGCACCGCCTCCATGCCCGGCGTCTGCGGCACCCACAGATCCTCACAGATCTCGATGGCGAGCCGGAAGCCCGGCACGTCGTCGGCCTCGAACAGGAGGTCGGTGCCGAACGGCGCCTCGTGGCCGGCGACCCGAATGGTCTCGCCGGTCAGCCCGGCGCCGGAGGCGAAGTGGCGCTTCTCGTAGAACTCCCGGTAGTTCGGCAGGTAGCTCTTGGGCACCACGCCGAGCAGCCGCCCGCCGTGGATCGCGAGCGCACAATTGTAGAGCCGGTGGCGCCAGCGGACCGGCGCGCCGACGACGAGGACGGGGGTGAGGTCGGCGCTCGCCTCGACCAACCGGGCGATGCCGGCCTCGACCGCGTCGAGCAAAGCGGTCTGAAGGAGCAGGTCCTCGATGGCGTAGGACGAGACGCCAAGTTCGGGGAAGACCGCGAGCGCGGCGCCCTCCGCATGACACTCCCCGGCCAGCGCCAGGATCGCCGCGACGTTGGCCGCCGGATCGCCCGGATGGCTGCGCCCGGTGCAGGCCGCGACCCGGGCGAAGCCGTGACGGTAGAGCGAGCGGAAGGGTTTGGCTGTGGGGCTCTGGCTCACCGTGATCTCGACGCTCGCCTCGGGTCTCGCCGCCCGCCGCGAAGGGGCGGGAGGCGTTCTTGTTCAACGGGTTGGCGGCGTATCCTCACCCACACCGGCAGGAGCGGCGGGCAAGGCGCAGGAAAGACCGCCAAAGGTCCAATCGTGCAACAGGATATCCGGTTCTCGACCCGCGCGCACCGCACATGCGGGACGGGCGATCCGAGGGGAGGGCAAGCGTTCGTTAACGACGATCCGCCTAACTGAGGGGCGAACCGCTCCAGGGGGAGCCGGACCTTGTTTCGAGTCATCTCACAGATCATGCGCGCTTCGGGACGGCCTCCGCATTCCCATCGTGACCCGTCGCGGCCGAGCCGCGGCGGCGACCGTCTCGATCTCTCGGCGGGCGGCCTCGCCCACCGGCTGATGAACCTGCGGTCCAACCTCACCCGGCGCTTCGTCGGCGCGCCGCCCGCCCCGCCGCGGGCGCTGCCACGCGCCCTGCCGCATCCCCTCGCTCACCCGCACGCGACCGATCCGGCGCTGCCCGGCCCGGACGGGTTCGAGGCCGGCGCGATGCCGAGCTGGCTCGTGCCGCCGGGCGCCATGCTCGGCCGCGGGCCCGCGCAGCAGGATTGGGAGACACAGGAGCCTTCCTTCGAGATGCCCACCCCTGCCCGCCCCTACGAGGCTTACGCGGATCAGGCCGAGCCGGCCTTCGAGAGCCGAATCGACACCCGCGCCTCCGGGCCCGGCATCCTCGTGCGCACGCCCCGCCGCCCCGCTTCCATCGCCCCCGAGGCGGCGCCGATGCCCGCCGTCCACGCGATGCAGCAGGGGCTCGCCCAGGCGATGCCGCAGCTCAACCCCGAGCCCGCCGTGCGCTTCACCCGCACGCCCGATCCGGTGCTGATGGAGCGCCGCCGCCGGGCGCTGGAGGCCGAGCGCGAGGCGCAAAGCCGCGCCCAGGCCCTGCTCGACGCGCAAGCCGCCGCCGAGGCGGCGGCGCGCGAGGCCGAGCAGGCGCGTCTGGCCGCCATCGAGGCCGCCGAGCGCGAGGCCGAGGCCGCCGCCGTGCGGGCGGAAGAATCCGCCCGGGCGCTCGCCGCGCAGACCGTGGAGTCGATGGACGGCGTGCCGAGCTGGCGCCGCCCGTTCGTGCCGCCGCCGGGCGTGCGCTTCTTCCGCACCCCCGACCGCCGCCCGAAGCCCGCTGCGCCGGCCCCGGTCGCCGAGGTGCTGCCCGAGCCCGTGACGATCGACGCCGTGGCCCTGCCCGTCGAGGCGGCCTTCGACGCGCCGTTCATCCCGCCGGTCCCGGCCGAGCCGTCCGACTGGGCCGACGTGCCCGATTGGTCGGAGCTGCACGGCTGGTTCGGCCCCGCCGAGGGGCAGGTGGTCGAGGTCCGGGTCGTCGGGGCGCAGGCGCCCGAGGTCCAGGCGCCTGAGATTGTGGCCGTCGAGGCGTCGTTCATCGAAGACTTCACCGCCGTCTCGGCGCCCGTTGAGACGACGCCGGTCGAGGCTGTCCAAGTCGAGGCTGTCCAAGTCGAGGCAGCTACGGTCGAAGCCGTCGCCCCGGTCGCGGAGCGGCCCGCCTTCGCCGCGGCCCCGCGCCGCCGGCTCCACGCCATGGCGGCCCGCGCCGCGATCTTCCCCGCCGACATCGACGAGGCTTTGAGCGGCCCCGGCTTCGTCACGGCCGAGGCGCCCGCCGCCGTCGCGGAGGCGGCCCCCTCCCCTGCCCCGCAGGACATCTTGGTCCAGCCGGAGGTGTTCGCTCCGCAGCCGGTGCCGGCCCAGACGGTCGCCGCGGTCCAGCCGCTGACGATCCCCGCCCGCCCGGTCCTGCTGCGCAGCAAGGCCGCCCCCGCCGACGAGGCCACCCTGATCGTCGAGGCGTTCGAGGAGCCCGCCATCGAGGCGACCTCCGAGCCCGTCGTCGAGGAGCCGGCCCAAGAGGTCGCCCCTGCCCCCGTCGCCGTCGAGGCCGAGAACCGCCCCCGCGCGTATCTGCCCGAGCGCCCGGCCCTGATCCCGGCCGGCCGCCATCTGGAGATGACCTTCGTCGGCAATGCCGACTACACCCTGCCCTCGCTCGAACTCCTGGCCGAGCCGCCGCTGCCCGACGGCGAGGAGGTCGATGCCGACGAGTTGGAGCAGAACGCCCTCAACCTCCAGCAGACCGTTCAGGACTTCGGCGTCCGCGGCGACATCCTCGCCGTTCGTCCGGGGCCCGTGGTCACCCTCTACGAGCTGGAGCCGGCGCCCGGCACCAAGTCGAGCCGCGTCATCGGCCTGTCGGACGACATCGCCCGCTCGATGTCCGCCGTCTCCGCCCGCGTCGCCGTGGTGCCGGGCCGCAACGTCATCGGCATCGAGCTGCCGAACCAAGTGCGCGAGACCGTGTATCTGCGCGAACTCCTGGCCTCGGTCGATTTCGTCGAGACCAAGCACAAGCTCGCGCTCTGCCTCGGCAAGAACATCGGCGGCGAGCCGATCATCGCCGACCTCGCCCGGATGCCGCACCTGCTGGTGGCCGGCACGACGGGTTCCGGCAAGTCGGTCGCCATCAACACCATGATCCTGTCGCTGCTCTACCGGCTCAAGCCCGAAGAGTGCCGCCTGATCATGGTCGATCCCAAGATGCTGGAACTGTCGGTCTACGACGGCATCCCGCACCTGCTCTCCCCCGTCGTCATCGACCCGAAGAAGGCGGTCATCGCCCTCAAATGGGCCGTGCGCGAGATGGAGGAGCGCTACAAGAAGATGTCGAAGATCAGCGTGCGCAACATCGACGGGTACAATGCCCGGATGAAGGAAGCGCGCGAGCGGGACGAGATCATCACCCGCACGGTCCAGACCGGCTTCGACCGCACCACCGGCGAGGCGGTGTTCGAGGAGCAGGAGATGGATCGCTCCGCCCTCCCCTACATCGTCATCGTGGTCGACGAGATGGCCGACCTGATGATGGTGGCCGGCAAGGACATCGAGGGCGCGATCCAGCGGCTCGCCCAGATGGCGCGCGCGGCCGGCATCCACCTGATCATGGCGACGCAGCGCCCCTCGGTCGATGTCATCACCGGCACGATCAAGGCGAACTTCCCGACCCGCATCTCCTTCCAGGTGACGAGCAAGATCGATAGCCGCACGATCCTGGGCGAGATGGGCGCCGAGCAGCTGCTGGGCCAGGGCGACATGCTGTTCATGGCCGGCGGCGGGCGCACCACCCGCGTCCACGGCCCGTTCTGCTCGGACTCGGAAGTCGAGACCGTGGTGGCGCACCTCAAGCGCCAGGGCCGGCCCTCGTATTTGGAGGCCGTCACCGCTGACGACGGCTCGTCCGACCAGCCGGAAAAGCCCGCCAAGGGCGCGAAGGCGGCGGCCGCCAAGGCCGAGAAGGACGACTTCGCCGAGGTCGAGGAGGCGGACGCCCCGGTCTTCGACATCGGCGCCTTCGCGGCGACCGCGGGGGCGGAAGGCGGCGAACTCTACGAGCAGGCCATCGCCGTGGTGCTGCGCGACCGCAAGGCCTCGACGAGCTACATCCAGCGCCGCCTCCAGATCGGCTACAACCGCGCCGCCTCGATCATGGAGCGGATGGAGATCGAGGGCATCGTCGGCCCGGCCAACCATGCCGGGAAACGCGAGATCCTCGTCGAAGGCCTCGCCGGTGCCCCGACCGGCGGCTACGACGACGAGTAGAACCCAAATCCGGCCCCCGTCGCATATTCGCCACAGGGGCCGGCTCTATCGCAGGTCACGATTTCGGACCCTTGGCGCCCCCTCGGCGCCGAGGCCTGTCCGCACCCGACGGGGCCGCCCCGCCCGGCCCCCACGCCCGCACCCTGGGAGATGCCCACACGATGACTGGCCGACGCTTCCGCCCCGCCGCCGGTCCGCTGCTCGTGATGGCCGCGCTGGCGCTCCAGCCGCAGCCGGCGAGCGCCCAGGTCTCGTCCTTCCTCGACGGCCTGTTCGGCCGGAAGGAGGAGCCGCCGGCCCCGCCCGCGGCGCCGGAGCCCGAGCCGGAGGCCGCCCCCGCGGCACCGAAGAAGGCCGAGAAGCCGGCCAAACCCGCCAAGGAGAAGGCGGCGGCAACCGACAAGTCCCAAGATAAAACCCAGGACAAGACCGGCAGTATCAAGGCGGCGGGCAAGCCCGCCGCGCCCGCCCCCACGACGGCGGCGGCGCCCACGGGCACCCGCGTCGCGGCGGTCGGCGCGCCGAACCTCGGCGCCTCGCTGCAGGACGCCGACCCGGCCCAGATCGTCGCCGGGGCCAACGCCTACTTCAACAGCTTCCAGACGCTGACCGGCTCGTTCATCCAGATCGGCGCCGACGGGCGGCGCATCGGCGGCAAGCTCTCGCTGGTCAAGCCCGGGCGGCTCCGCTTCGAGTACGACCAGCCCTCGCCGCTGGAAGTGGTGGCCGACGGCACCTCGGTGGCGGTGCGCGACCGCAAGCTCAACACTCAGGATCTCTACTTCATCTCGCAGACGCCGCTGAAATTCCTGCTGCGCGAGAAGATGGACCTCGCCCGCGACCTCACGGTCACGGAGGTGACGAACGATCCGGGCGGCGTGCGCATCGCGCTCGAAGACCGCTCGACGCTCGGCGGCACCTCGAAGATCCAGCTCTATTTCGATGCCGAGATGAAGACCCTGTCGCAGTGGCGGATCACCGATCCGCAGGGCTACCTCACCACGGTCCAGCTCACCAACCTGCAGAAGGGCAAGGCGGTCGATCAGTCGATGTTCTTCATCAATTACGGCCGCGCCGAGGACAAGGCGATCCAGCGCCAGCTCCAGGGGCAGAACCCCTGAGAGCGGGTTCGAGGCGGCATTTGCAGAGAGCCGCCTCCCACCCACTCCCCTCATCCTGAGGTGCCCGCGCAGCGGGCCTCGAAGGAGGGCTCCCGCCAGCCGCGCGATCCCTGGGACGCCCTCCTTCGAGGCTTCGCCTTCGGCTCCGCACCTCAGGATGAGGGGAGTGGGTGGGCCGAAGGGATCGATCGGGGACGGTGTCGAAGGACGCTCAGGGCCGTACCATAGGTTATCGGCTCTCTGAAAAGCCTCTTAGGTTACTCTCGAAACTATGGAAATCCCGAATAGATTCGGGACTACGCTTGACCCGGCGGGCAAATTTAACAGTCCCTTCAAGTCTCGGCCGTTCAATGACGGCGCCGCCACGCTCAGGCGGCGTCATCCGAGACGTGACCCGGCCGCATGCCCGCCCCCTCCGCCGTGACGTCCCGCTCCGCCGGCCCGTTCGAGGCGGCGCTCGCCGAGATGGCCACGCCCCTGCTCCTGCTCGACGCGGGCGGCACCGTGACCTTCGCCAACGACCGCGCCGTGGTCCTGTTCGCAGGGAGCATGCCGGTCGGGCGCACCCTCGCCGCCCTGTTCGCCGCCCGCGGCGCGGCCGAGCCGCAGGCCCTGGACGAGGCCCTGCGCGCCGGCCGCCCGGCCCGCGAAGGCCTCGCCCTCGACGGAGGGCGCCGCGTCGAGGCGGCTTTGGCGCCCCTGTCCAGCGGCGGCTTCGCGCTCACCTTCGACGACGTGACCGAGCATGTCCGCAGCGCGGCGCTGGCCCGGCTGGAGCCCCTGACCGGCCTGTGCAACCGCGCCGAGCTGCACGAGCGCCTCGGCGCGGAACTCGCCGCCGCCGAGCGGGTCGGCGCGCCGCTGGCGGTGCTCCTGCTCGACCTCGACCGGTTCAAGGCGGTCAACGACACGCTCGGCCATCCGGTCGGCGACGCGCTGCTGCGCAAGGTCGCCGAGCGCCTGCGCAACGCCGCCCGCCGGGAGGACGTGATCGCCCGCCTCGGCGGCGACGAGTTCGCCCTGGTGCAGGTCGGCCGGGCCGGCGCCGACCAGTCTCGGGCGGCCGAGGCGCTGGCCGCCCGCCTCGTCGATCTCGTCGGGCGCACCTACGTGCTGGACGGCCAGATGCTCAATGTCGGCGCGAGCGTCGGCATCGCCCTCTATCCCGCCGACGGGCGCGGGGCCGACGACCTCCTGAAGCACGCCGACCTCGCGCTCTACCGCGCCAAGGCCGACGGGCGGGCCACCTACCGCTTCTTCGAGCCGGCGATGAACGCCGCGGTGCAGGCCCGCCGCAGTCTGGAGATCGACCTGCGCCGGGCGCTCGCGCTGAAGCAGTTCACCCTGGCCTTCCAGCCGCAGATCAGCCTGGAGACCGGCGCGGTGTCGGGCTTCGAGGCGCTGCTGCGCTGGCACCATCCCGAGCGCGGGCCGATCTCGCCCGCGACCTTCATCCCGCTCGCCGAAGAAATCGGCATCATCGTCGGCATCGGCGAGTGGGCCCTGCGCACCGCCTGCCGCGAGGCCGCCTCGTGGGCGCAGCCGGTCTCGATCGCGGTCAACCTGTCGCCGATCCAGTTCCGCGGCGGCAAGCTGGTCGAGACCGTGATGCTGGTCCTGGCCCAGACCGGCCTCGACCCGGCTCGGTTGGAGCTGGAGATCACCGAGGGCGCGCTCCTCGACGACACCGACGGGGTACTCACCGTGCTGAACGGCCTGCGGGGGCTGGGCGTGCGCATCTCGATGGACGATTTCGGCACCGGCTACTCGTCCCTGAGCTACCTGCAGAAATTCCCCTTCGACAAGATCAAGATCGACCAGTCCTTCGTGCGCGGCATGGCCGGCAGCGCCGAGTGCGGGGCGATCGTGCGGGCCATCGCCCGGCTCGGCGCGAGCCTCGGCATGCGCATCACCGCCGAAGGGGTCGAGACCGCCGACCAGCTCGACGCGATCCGCGCCGAGGGCTGCACCGAGGTCCAGGGCTACCTCACCGGCCGCCCGATGCCCGCCGACCAAGCCGCCGCCCTGCTCATCTGACCTGCCGCGAGGCCCCCATGACCGACGATTTGCGCCGTCTCGTCTATTACAGCCGCAACCGCACCGCGGGCGCGCCCGAGGCCGTGGACGCCACGATCCGCGCCATCCTCGCCACGAGCCGGATCAACAACGCCCGCGTCGGCGTCACCGGCGCGCTGATGTTCAACGCCGGCTGCTTCGCGCAGGTGCTGGAGGGCCCGAGCGACGCGGTGGAGGCCACCTTCGAGCGCATCCAGCAGGACGAGCGCCACGGCGACGTTGCGCTGCTCGCCTACGAAGCGGTCGAGAGCCGCCTCTTCACCGACTGGTCGATGGCCTATGTCGGCGCGTCGAAAGCCGAGGCCGACCGCTACGGCGACGTCGCGGATACGAGCGGCTTCGACATCGCCCGCATGACCGGCGACCGCCTCTGCGCCGTGCTGCACGGCCTCGCCCTGGAGGAGGAGGCGGCCATCGCGGCCTGACGGGAGCCTCATAAGTAACCACCGCCGTCATTCCGGGGCCGCGCAGCGGAACCCGGAATCCACCCGTGATGCACGGCCAGCCACACGAAGCGTTGGGCCGCTCATGGATCCCAGGTTCCGTGGTGCGGTCCCAGGACAGTAAGCGTCGAGAGGGTATGGACGATGCACGGACCGGTCAGGCATTCAGCCGACCGTAAAGATCGTCCCAATCCGGGTTCATCGCCTCGATCAGCGCGACCTTCCAGGCGCGGTGCCATTTCTTGATCGCTTTCTCGCGGGCAATGGCTTCATCGATCCGATCGTAGACCTCGTACCAGACGAGGCGATCGACGGCGTGACGCGCGGTGAAGCCCGGTGCCGTCTTCGTCTTGTGCTCCCAGATGCGCCGAGACAGGTTGCTCGTGACACCGAGATAGAGCGTGCCGTCCCGCTTGTGCGCCAGGAGGTAGACGGCACAGACCAAGCTATCCTCCACCGCGATTCGCAGACGCCGATAGGCGAACCCGGAAACCATGGTTCGCTGCAATACCCAGCTTCCGCCGCGCATCGCGGGTGGATTCCGGGTTCCGCTGCGCGGCCCCGGAATGACGATGGAGGGTTACGGTAGACTTCGGTGATTCCACACCGACCGAGCGCGGCTGTTTTCGATTTGCCCGGCCTCGGTTATCGGAGCGGGTCGCCCCCGCTCCTCAGGCTTGTCCCGTGCGCCTCACCGTCACGACCTGGAACATCAACTCGGTGCGGCTGCGCATCGAGTCCGTGCTGCGCTTCCTGCGCGCGGTGCGGCCCGACGTGCTGTGCCTGCAGGAGACCAAGTGCCCGGACGAGCTGTTTCCGCTGAAAGCGCTCAACGGGACGGGCTACGAGAACGTCGTGTTCGCCGGCCAGAAGGGCTATAACGGCGTCGCCATCCTCTCGCGCTTCCCGCTCCTGACCCGCGAGGTCATGAGTTTTTGCGAACGGCCGGACGCCCGCCACATATCGGCGGCGCTCGGGCCCGAGGCGGGACAGGCCGCCGGTATCGTGCTGCACGATTTCTACGTGCCGGCCGGGGGCGACGTGCCCCATCGCGACCTGAACCCGAAATTCGCGCACAAGCTCGATTTCCTGGGCGAACTGCGCGCCTGGGGCGGGCGCCGCGTCGCCGGGCCGGCGATCCTCGTGGGCGACCTCAACGTCGCGCCGCTGGAGCACGATGTCTGGTCCCACAAGCAGTTGCTCGACGTGGTGAGCCACACCCCCGTCGAGACCGAGGCTTTGGAGACCCTGCGCGGCGAGGCCGGCTGGATCGACGCCGCCCGCCTCCTCACCCCGGAGCCAGAGAAGATCTACACGTGGTGGAGCTACCGCTCGCCCGATTGGGCCGCGGCCAACAAGGGACGGCGCCTCGACCACGCCTGGGTCTCGCCCGATCTCGCCGGCACGGTGCACCGGGTCGAGGTGTTTCGCGAGGCGCGCGGCTGGGACAAGCCGTCGGACCACGCGCCGGTGACGCTCACGCTCGAACTCTAGGCGGAACGCGCAGGCCCCTTCCGGCATTGGACTGACAACTCAACCGTTCGAACGGAGACCAGCCCCGCATGCGTGGCATCCTGCGCCAGATCCTCGTCGTCTTCCTGCTGCCCAAGGCCATCTCGTGGGCCCGCCGCCGCTTCGGCGGGGGCCGCCACACCGGCCCGTCCCACCGCTCCTACTGATTGTCTCCGGCCCGGATCACTCGATCCGGGCCGTTTTGGTTCCGGGCCCGGCCGTAGCCGAACCAGATCGCCAGCCCGACGGCGAGCCAGGCGGCCAGCCGTAGCCACGTGTCGCCCGGCAGGCTCGCCATCAGGGCGAGGCAGGCGAGAATCCCCAGAACCGGCACGGTCGGCCCGCCCGGCACCCGGAACGGGCGCGGACGCTCCGGCTCGGTCCGGCGCAGGATCAACACGCTGGCGCAGACGAGCCCGAAGGCCAGCAGCGTGCCGATGCTGACGAGTTCGCCGAGCACGTCGATCGGCACCAAAGCCGCGACCAGCGCCGTCACCGCGCCGATCAAGCCTTGGGACGCCCAGGGTGTCCGCCACCGCGGATGCACAGAGGCAAAGAAGTCGGGCAGCATCCGGTCGCGGGCCATGGCGTAGAAGATGCGCGCCTGCCCGTAGAGGGCGGTGAGCGTCGCGGTGGTCAGCCCCAAGAGCGCCCCGACCTTGATGGCCAGCGCAAAACCGGCGAGCCCGGTGGCGTCGATGGCCTTGGCGATCGGGTCCGGCACGGCGAGTTCGCGATAGGGCACCAGCCCGGTCAGTACCCCCGCGACCGCGATGTAGAGCAGGCTCGTGACGATCAGCGCGCCGAGGATGCCGATGGGCGCGTCGCGCTGCGGGTTGCGGGTCTCGCCCGCCGCGGTGGCGATGGTCTCGAAGCCGACATAGGCGAAGAACACCACCCCAGCCCCGCGGAAGATCCCGCTCCAGCCGAAGGCGCCGAACGCGCCCTCGTTCGGCGGCACCAGGGGCGACCACAGTTCGGGCCGCAGATGGCCTGCGCCGATTCCGACGAAGGCCAGGATGATCGCGACCTTCAGCGCGACGAGCGCCGCGTTGACCCGCGACGCCCCGCGATTGCCCGCGATCAGGAGCGCGCTCAGCGCCAGCACGATTGTCCCCGCGGGCAGGTTGACGACCCCACCCTCCCCCGGCGCGGCGGCGAGCGCCGCCGGGAGCCTGAGCCCCGCATCCGCCATCAGGCTCTGGGCGTAGCCCGACCAGCCGACCGCGACCGTGGCGGCGGCGAGCGCGAATTCGAGCACGAGGTCCCAGCCGACGATCCAGGCCGCCAGCGCCCCGAAGGTGACCCGCGCATAGGAATAGCTCGACCCCGCCACCGGCATCATCGCGGCGAGTTCCGCGTAGCACAGGCCCACGAGCCCGCTGGCGATGCCGCCGAGCACGAAGGACAGCATCAGGCCCGGCCCGGCGTAATGCGCGGCGGCCGTGCCGGTCAGCACGAAGATGCCGGCGCCGACCGTCGCGCCGACGCCGATGCAGACGAGGCTGAAGGCCGAGAGGTTTTTTGCGAGTTCCGGCTCGTCCGCCCGCGCGTCGGGGATGTCGGCGAGGCGTCCGCTCAGGGGCGTGTCGGCCATGCGCTCCTCGTGTGATCGATTCGGGACGTTACGAGGGTTTCGCGGGCTCTGGCGAGAGAGGCCCGGCCCACATCGGGTCACGGTGCAGGGAGCGGGCCGCGCCGCGGGCCGGGAGCCTTCGGCCCCGCGCAACGCCGCCGCGCGGCCCGCGTAGTGGTCGGCGTGCCTTCGAGGCGCTAGAAGCGGCCACCGATTCCCGATCCGGCCCCTTTGGCCGTGAAGGCGACCCCTTGCCCTTTCCGCCGCTTCCCACTCCCCTCGCCCGGGCGCTCGACGCGCGCAGCTACGCCGAGCCGACCCCCGTCCAGCAGGCCGTGCTCGACGCCGAGGCCGGGCGCGACCTGCTCGTCTCGGCTCAGACCGGCTCGGGCAAGACCGTCGCCTTCGGGCTCGCCATCGCGGGCACCCTGCTCGACGAGAACGAGGCCCTGCCCCCGCCCGGCGCGCCGCTGGCGCTCGCCATCGCGCCGACCCGCGAGCTCGCCCTTCAGGTCCAGCGCGAGCTGATGTGGCTCTACGCCGAGACCGGCGCGCGGGTGATCGCGAATGTCGGCGGCATGGACCCGCGCCGGGAATCGCGCGCGCTGGAGGCCGGCACCCACATCGTCGTCGGCACGCCGGGGCGCCTGCGCGACCATCTGGAGCGCGGCCGCCTCGTCACCGAGAACCTGCGGGCGGTCGTCCTCGACGAGGCCGACGAGATGCTCGACATGGGCTTTCGCGAGGATCTCGAGTTCATCCTCGCGGCGACGCCCGCGGCGCGGCGCACGCTCTTGTTCTCGGCGACGCTCCCGAAGGCCATCGTCACCCTGGCCGAGCGCTACCAGCGCGACGCCCTGCGCCTCGCGGTCGCGGGCGAAACGCGGGGCCACGCCGACATCGCCTACCGCGCCGTTCGCGTCATGCCGCGCGAGGTCGAGCACGCCGTCGTCAACGTGCTGCGCTTCATCGATGCCCCGGTCTCGATCGTGTTCTGCAACACCCGCGACGGCGTGCGCCATCTCCAGGCCTCGCTGACCGAGCGCGGGTTTTCCGCCGTGGCGCTCTCGGGCGAACTCGGCCAGGGCGAGCGCAACGCCGCGCTCCAGGCGCTGCGCGACGGCCGCGCCCGCGTCTGCGTGGCCACCGACGTCGCCGCCCGCGGCATCGACCTGCCGGGCCTCGATCTCGTCATCCACGCCGACCTGCCCCACGATGCCGAGGTGATGCAGCACCGCTCCGGCCGCACCGGCCGCGCCGGGCGAAAAGGCACCAGCGTGGTGCTGGTGCCGGCCTCGCGGCGGCGGCGCGCCGAGCAGATGTTCGCGGTCGCCCGCGTCAACGTCGAGTGGAGCGGCCCGCCGACCGCGGATGAGATCCGCGTGCTCGACCGCGAGCGGATGATGGCCGATCCGCTGCTCGCCGAAGTCGAGTCGGACGAGGATCGCGACTGGGAGAAGGAATGGGCCGAGGCGCTCTTGGAGCGCTTCCCGCCGGAGCGCCTCGCGGCCTCGCTGGCGCGGCTCTACCGCTCGCGCATCCCCGTGCCGGAGGACGTGACCGATCCGGGCTTCGAGCCGCCGCGCCGCGCCGATCCCCGCATCGGCGCACCCGTCGGCGCCCCACGCGTCGGCGACGACGAGCCCGGCGTCTGGTTCCGGCTCAACATGGGCCGGCGCGACCGGGCCGAGCCGCGCCGCCTGCTGCCGATGCTGACCCGCCGCGGCGGCATCGGCCGCGGCGACATCGGCGCGATCCGCATCTTTGACCGCGAGACCACCTTCGAGATCCGCGGCAGCGCGGCGGACGCCTTCGCCGACGCCTTCGCCCGCCGCGGCCCCCCGGACGTGCGCGTCGAGCGTATGCAGGGCGAAGCCCCCGCCCCCGGCAAGCCGCCCAAGAGCCCGCGGGCGGCCAAGCACCGCCGCGAGGTCGTCGGCAAGACGGCGCAGAAGCACTGATTTTCTGGGGTTTCAAACGGGCGGTCGCATCCTCGTCCGCCCCGGACGAACCCGCGCCGTGATGGCGCGGATCAGGCGCTCATCCGCTCCGCCTCGGGCGGCCCTTCGGACACGGACTCCGCCGCCTTGCGCGAGGCGACGCTGCAGCGGCCCTTGCCGAGCGACTTGGCGCGGTAGAGGGCGGAATCGGCCGCGCGCATCAGGGCGGCGAGGCCGGTGCCGTGCTCGGGCGCCGTGGCGATGCCGACGCTGGCGCCGACCGCGAGCGCCTGTCCGTCCGGCCCGATCGGGTGCGGCGCGGCGATCCGCGCGATCAGCCGCTCGCCGAGATCGATCAGGGCGCCGCGCGCCCGTCCGGGGCAGAGCACCACGAACTCGTCGCCGCCGATCCGGGCCGCCACCGCCTCGGAGCCGGCCGCCTCGGCGATGCGCTCGGCGACGCTGCGCAGCAGCCGGTCGCCCATCGCGTGGCCATGGGTGTCGTTGATCGCCTTGAAGCCGTCGAGATCGAGATAGAGCAGGCCGGGCGCCCGGTGCCCGTGCCGCTCGAACGCCGCGTTCAGCCCGGCCCGATTGGCGAGGCCGGTCAGCCCGTCGTGGAGGGCGAGCGCCGCGTTCTCCCGCTCGGCCCGCATGGTGGCGACCAAGAGGCCGTTGAGCCGGTAGGCGGCCTTCGTCATCGCCAGGAGATAGAACGGGATCTGCACGAAGGTGACGGCGAGCAGGGGCTCGCCCGACAGCGCCGCCCCGAGGCAGCAGGGCCCCAGCGTCAGCGCGATCATCACGCCGGTGAGCCGGGGAGCGGAGAAGTTGCGGAAGCACGTGCCGCCGACCATCGCGGCCGAGGACAGGCAGGCGAGCGTCGCGGCCACCCAATCGCCCGAGACGAGGCTGACGAAGGTGCCGTAGCCGAGGCATCCCGCCCAGGCGACGGCGAGCATGAGGTTGAGGTCGGTCGGCGTCGGGCGCCCCGCCCGCGCCGCGCGGTCGGCCACCACCAGCACGGCGAGCCGGCTGAGGCAGACCGCCACCTCCATCACGAGCCAGGCCAGGATCGGCGGCGTCGGCAGGCGGGCGGCGATCACCGCGGCGACCAGAATGGTGTTGGCCACGCCACCCACGAAGATCGGCAGCGTGCCGTAGAGATTGGCGATCAGGGCGAGCCGGATCGGTTCCGGCACGTCGGCGCCGGGTTCGGCGAGCCAGCGCGCGAGCCGCGTTCGCGGCGGGGAATAGACCTTTTCGGTGTCGCGCATGGAAGGGCCCGGACGGTGCTCGGTTCGGGCTTCCCGGTCTCGAACCGGCCCCGGGGCGATCCTAGGTCCGGGGTCGTTACGAAAAGGTATTTTGCAAGGTGGGCCGGCGACACGACCGGAACAGAGCCGCCGCTTCAGGTAACGCGCGAAGCAACGGACCCGCAAGGCGGCCTCGGTTGCCGACAAAGGCGGGGTCTGATCTGTGTCAGCGGCCAGCGATGGCCGGGACGACGGCGAGGCTCGGGGCCCCCGTCGCGGCACGCTCGACCACGGGGCGGTAGGCCCGCAGCAGGTCGGGGTCGAGCTGGCCGGCCTGGGCTTCCATAAGGGCGAAGGCCTGCGCGTGGCTCATCGCCGGCCGGTAGACCCGGCGCTCGGTCAGCGCCGAATGCACGTCGCAGATCGCCACCAGCCGCACGAGGTCGCCGATCCGCGGCGCGGTCAGGCCCTCGGGATAGCCCGAGCCGTCGAGGCGCTCGTGGTGGTGGCGCACCACGTCGAGGATCTCGGGGGCGTAGGCCGCCTCGCGGCCGAGGAGGTCGGCGCCGAGGTCGGCGTGCGTCTGCATCACCCGCGTCTCCTCCGGGGTCAGCGGGCCGGGTTTGTCCAGGATGGCGCGGGGGATCAGCGCCTTGCCGATATCGTGAAGCAGGGCGGCGCGGGCAAGCCGCCGCCGGTCGGCTCCGGACAGGCCGAGTTCGGCGGCAAAGGCGGCGGCGAAGCCCGCCACGCTCAAGGAATGCTGGTAGACCGAGATGTCGTGGCGCCAGACGAGATCGAGCCACGCGCGGATGCCGACCTCGGACACCGTGTCGAGCACGATCTCGGTGCCCTCCTCCGCCACGGCCGGGCTCGGCGGATGGCCTGCCGCGGCGGCGTCGAACAGCCGGGTGACGAGGCGCGTGGCGGTCCCGACCCGCGCCCGCGGCCCGCCGACGGAGGCCGCCCCCGGATTCGCGCGGGCCTGGGCCTCCTCGACGAGGCGCAGCAGCGTCGGCACGATGCCGGCGGAGCGGGGATCGATCATCGCGGCGGCGCCGAACAGCCGCCGGGCCGCCGCGTCCCCGGCGGCGTTGCCGCGGGCGAGATAGAGGCAGGGCACCGCCCGCGCGCGGATCAGCCCGGCGAGCCGCCCGATCCAGGCGCCGCCCTCGGCCTCGGCCCGGTCGGCGGCGATGTCGATGACGAAGGCGACCGGATGCCCGATCGGCAGCGCGGCGCCGGGCTCGATCGTCCGGCAGGGCTGGACCAGGGCGATGCCCGAGGCCAGACGCTCGGCCCGCTCCCGGCGATCCGAGACGAGGCAGACGTATCGGTCCTGTGAATCGTCCTTCATGGATCATCCGTCGGCCGCGCGCCCTCGGACTCGGGCAAGCGGCGTCCGCGAGACTGTAATAAATGTGTTGAGAAAAACTTGGTGTTTTCTACGTAGATCGCCCCCGGATGCATTCGCGCGGATCGGGGGACCCGCGCGCCGATACAACCTTGGCGGCATATTCTTATGAGGCGGCTCTTATTCGAGACGCCTCGGGGCGCTGCCGCTACTCGGCGGCGACGCGCCGCCCGAACGAAGCGGGCTCGTTGGCCGGCGGGTGGGGGCGATAGGGCTCCGCCTCCGGGCCGGGCTCGTCGGTCGCGCCGACGAAGCGGCCGAACAGGCGCACGAACAGCCGCGAGAGGTCGTCGACGAGGAGGTAGATCGCCGGCACGAACACCAGCGACAGCCCGGTCGAGACGATCAGCCCGCCGATCACCGCCACCGCCATCGGCGCCCGGAACTCGCCGCCGATGCCGAGCGCCATCGCCGAGGGCACCATGCCGGCCGCCATGGCGATGGTGGTCATGACGATCGGGCGCGCCCGCTTGCGGCCGGCCTCGACGATGGCCGTGACGCGATCGACGCCGCGGGCGGTCTCCTCGACGGCGAAGTCCACCAGCATGATCGCGTTCTTCGTCACCACGCCCATCAGCATCAGGATGCCGATCACCACCGGCATCGAGATCGGCATGTGGAAGATGAGGAGGCCCAGGATCGCCCCGCCGATGGAGAGCGGCAGCGAGAACAGGATGGTCAGCGGCTGGAGGAAGTTGCCGAACAGCAGCACCAGCACGCCGAACACCATCATCAGGCCGGCGCCCATGGCGAGCGCGAAGCCCTCGAACACCTCGCCCATCACCTCGGCGTCGCCCGTCTGCTTGATGGTGACGCCGTCCGGCAGGTTGGTCGCGGCGGGCAAAGCCATCACCTGATCGATGATGGTGCCGAGCGCGTCCGAGCCCTGGAGGTCGCCCTCGATGGCGACGCGGATGGTGCGGTCGTAGCGCTCGATCGCGGTCGGCCCCCGCCCGAGCTTGAGGTCGGCCACCGTCGCGAGCGGTACCGCGGCGCCCGCCTTCACCGGTACCTTCAGGGTCTCGATCTCGGGCAGTTGCCCGCGCAGACGCTCGGGCAGCATGACCCGGATCGGGATCTGGCGGTCCTTCGCGTTGAACTTGGCGAGGTTCGCCGCGATGTCGCCGATGGTGCCGACGCGGACCGTCTCGGCGATGAGATCGGTCGAGACGCCAAGATCGGCGGCGACCCCCGGCTTCGGGGTGATGCGGATCTCGGTGCGGTCGAGCGGGGCCGTCGACATCACGTTGACGAGGTAGGGGACGCCCATGGCCTCGCGCTGGAGGCGCGCGGCGACCTCGGCCACCACGTCCTTGTCGGGCCCCGACACGATCAGGGCGAACTCCCGCTGTCCGCCCTCCTGCAGCGACCAGAAGCGGATGTCGGGCACCTGCCGCAGGAGGTCGGAGATCTTCAGGTCGATCTGCTTCTGGGTCAGCGTGCGCGTGTTCTTCGGGGTGAGGTTGATGGTGAGGCTGGCCAGCCTCACCTCCTTCTTGCCCGGCAGCTGGCGCCCGCCATCGACGAAGACGGACTTCACTTCCGGCATCATTCGGATCGTCGCGACGATGTCGTCGGAGACCCGCTTGGTGTCGTCGAGCCGGGCGCCGGGGGGCAGTTCCACCACGAACATCGTGCGCGCCGCGTCCTCCGCCGGCAGGAAGCCCGCGGGCAGGAGCTTGGTGGACGCGATCGAACCGGCAAAGCACGCGAGGCCGAGCACCAGCGTCACGTATTTGTGGCGCACCGACCATTCCACGATCCGGCCGTAGAGCCGCATCACCGGCCCTTCCCGCTCGTCCTCGGGGCCGTGGTCGCGCAGGAAGTAGGCGGCGAGCAACGGCGTGATCAGGCGCGCGACCAGCAGCGACATGAACACGGCGGCCGCGATGGTCAGCCCGAACTGCTTGAAATACTGCCCGGCGATGCCCGGCATGAAGGAAACGGGGGCAAAGATCGCGATGATGGTCGCGGTGATGGCGATGACCGCGAGCCCGATCTCGTCGGCGGCCTCCAGCGCGGCGCGATAGGGCGATTTGCCCATCCGCATGTGGCGGACGATGTTCTCGATCTCGACGATGGCGTCGTCGACGAGGATGCCGGTCACCAGCGTGATGGCGAGCAGGCTGACCGCGTTGAGCGAGAAGCCGAGCGCGCTCATCACCCAGAAGGTCGGCAGCACCGAGAGCGGCAGCGCGATCGCCGCGATCAGGGTGGCGCGCCAGTCGCGCAGGAACAGGAACACCACGATCACGGCGAGCGCCGCCCCTTCGAGCAGGCTCAGCATCGCCGAGTGGTAGTTGCCCACCGTGTTGATCACGCTGGTGTCGATCAGGTCGAAGCGCACGCTGGGGTTGGCGGCGTGCAGTTCCTCGATGCGCTTGGCGACCGCCACCGAGACCTCGGCGTCGCTCGCCCCCATGGCCCGCGAGATCGCGAAGCCCACCACCGGCTCGCCGTTGAAGCGGGCGAAGGTGCGCGGTTCCTCGGCCGAATCCATCAGGGTCGCGAGTTCGTCGAGCCGCACCTTGCGGCCCCCCGGCACGACGATGGAGGTGGCCCCGAGCGTCTCCAGGCTCGCCGAACCGCCCAGCGTCCGGATTGACTGCTCGGAGCCCGCCAGTTCCCCGCGTCCCCCGGCCATGTCGGCCGACGTCAGGCGCAGTTGCCGATTCACGTCCGCCGCGGTGATGCCCAGCGCCAGCAGCCGGTCGGGCTTCAGCGTCACCCGGATCTCGCGGGCGACGCCCCCGAGGCGCTCGACGCCGCCGACGCCCTTCACCCCCTGGATCTGGCGCGCCACCACGTCGTCGACGAACCACGACAGGTCCTCGGGCGTCATCGCGGGCGCGGAGGCGCCGTAGATCATGATCGGCAGGCCGGCGATCTCGACGCGGCTGATGATCGGCTCGTCGATGGTGCGCGGCAGGTTGATGCGGATCTTCGAGATCGCATCCTTCACGTCGTTGACGGCGCGGTCCTGGTTCGTTTCCAGCCGGAACTCGATCGTGGTGATCGAGGAGCCTTCCGAGATGGTCGAGAGGATGTGCTTGACGCCCTTCACACCCGCCACCGAATCCTCGACCCACTTCGTCACCTGGGTCTGCAATTCGGACGGTGCGGCGCCCGATTGCGTAATCGTCACCGAGACGATCGGGATGTCGATGTTGGGAAACCGCGTGATCGGCAAGCTTCGGAAGCTGACGAGGCCGAGCACCATCAGCACGAGGAACAGGACGAGCGAGGGAATCGGCTTGCGGATCGCCCAGGCCGAGATGTCGAGGCGCATGTCGTCTCCCCTCAGCGGGCCGCGGCCGTCGCGGGCAGGACCGGGCGCACCCGGTCGCCGTCGCGCAGGAACGAGCCGGCCCGCGCCACCACCGTCTCGCCGGCCGCGATGCCGGAGCGCACTTCCGTGAAGCCTTCGGCCGAGAGCCCGGTCTCGACCCGGCGGGCGGCGACGCGGCCCTCCGCGACCGCCAGCACCGTGGCGGTGCCGTCGGCGGCGTAGAGCACGGCGGCGAGCGGCACCGCGACGCCCTCGCGCCGCGCCACCTCGACCCGGCCGCGGGCGAAGGCGCCGATATGCAGCGCCGCGTCCGGTGCCAAGCGGATGCGGACCCGGCCGAGCCGCGTCGCCCGATCGACCTCCGGATAGACCCGCCGCACCGCGCCGGGGATCGCGCGCCCGTCCTCCAGTTCGAGCCGGGCCGGATCGCCGGGGTTGAGCCGGGGCAGGGCGGTCTCGGGCACCTCGCCCTCCAATTCGATCTCGCCCCGCGCGATCAGGCGGAACAGGGGCTCGCCGACCGCGCTTGCTGTGGCGCCGACGCGGGCCGTGCGGCGGCTGACGATGCCGGCCTCCGGCGCGCGGATTTCGGTGCGGGCGCGCCGCAGCGCGATCTCCCGGGCTTGCGCCTTCGCCGCGGCGAGGTCGGCCTGGGCGAGCGCGAGCCCGGCGCGGGCCGCGTCGAGCCGCCCGCCCGCGCCCTCGGCGGCCGAGACGCGCTGCTCCAGGGTGACCGCGGTGGCGTTGCCGGTCTTGACCAAGGACTGCGCCCGCTCCAGCGCCTGGCGCGCCTCGATCTGCGCCGCCTCGGCCTGGACGATCTGGCTCCTGGCCTGGAGGATCGCGGCGTCCGCCTTGGCGGTGGCGGCGGCGTTGGCCGCCTCCTGCGTCTCGATCATCTCCAGCGAGAGCCGGGCCAGCACCGCGCCCTTCTCGACCCGATCCCCCTCCTCCACCGCGAGCTCGACGATGCGCAGGCCCTCGACCTCGGGGGCGACCAGAATCTCGTCGCGGGGCACTAGCGTGCCGGTGACGATCGCCCGCTCGACGATCTCCCGCCGCTCGGCCGGCACCACGCTCACGGCCGGAAGCAAAGCGGCAGGGTCCGGCACCGCGGCCGCGGGCGGCGCCTCGTCGGCGGCCAAAGCCATGGGGGCGAAGCTCAGGCAGGCCGCGACCGGCAGGGCGAGGAGGCGGGCGGACATGGGACTTCGCTTCGACGGAGGACGGGCAAGGACCGCCCTCCCCTTGTCCACGAGGCCGGGCGATTTGATGGCGCGGTGCAAAGTCGCAGTGCAACCGCGGCCGGTCCTACGGGTTGTCCCATCACAGGATTCGCGGCGCAGTCCCTCGAAGAATGCGCTGGCCGAGCCGCCGCCCCCTTCCCGATGAGGTTCCCGGCATGAGCATCTTCCAGATCCGCCAGAAGACCAGCGGCGCCGTCCTCTGGACCGGCAGCGCCGACGACGAGCGCACCGCCCTCGACGCCATGGCCCGCGAGGCCGGCTACGCCGACTACGCCGCCCTCCCCGACGGCCTGCGCACCGCCGGCTTCGAGACGTCGAAGCTCGACCTGATCTCGTAAGTCCGGGGTCCCAAGGGCCTCAGGCCCTTGGCGGGGTCTCGGGGCGGAGCCCTGAGGTTGGCTTCGCCGACCAGGGCTCCGCCCTGGACCCGCGAAAGGACTAAGTCCTTTCGAAACCCATGACTCGGTCGTGACCAGGACCAATGAAGAGCGCCGGGGCGGGCACGCCCCGGCGCTCTTCATGCTTCCGCGCGCTTGGCCGCCTGCCACGCGGCTTCCATGGTGGCGAGGTCGCTGTCCTCCAGGGGGCCGTCGAGGCGGGCCGCCATGGCGGCGAAGCGCCGCTCGAACTTGCGCGTGCCCCGGCGCAGGGCCTCCTCCGGATCGACGCCCGCGTGGCGGGCGAGGTTGGCCACCGAGAACAGCAGGTCGCCGATCTCCTCGGCCACCGCCTCCGGGTCGCCCGCGCCCAAGCTCTCCTCGACCTCGTCGGTCTCCTCGCGCACCTTGGCGAGCACCTGGGCCGCGTCCGGCCAGTCGAAGCCCGTCGCGGCGGCCCGGCGCGAGACTTTGTCGGCCCGTGCCAGCGCCGGCAGCGCCCGCGGCATGCCCGCGAACGGGCCGGGCTCGGCTTCCACCTTGCCGGAGGCGGCCTTCGCCGCCCGCTCCTGCGCCTTGATCCGTCCCCACGCCGCCTCGATCGCCGCCGGATCGTCCGGCCGCTGGCCCGGCGGCAGGAACGCCCCCTCCGCGTCGAACACGTGCGGGTGGCGCCGGATCAGCTTGGCGACGATCGCCTCGGCGACATCATCGAAGCCGAAGGCGCCGGCTTCTTCCGCGAGGCGGGCCTGGAACACGACCTGCAGCAGCAGGTCGCCGAGTTCGTCGCGCAGGTCGTCCGCGTCGCCGCACTCGACCGCGTCGGCGACCTCGTAGGCCTCCTCGATCGTGTAGGGGACGATGCTCTCCGGCGTCTGCGCCAAGTCCCAAGCGCAGCCCCGCTCAGGGTGGCGCAAATCGGCCATCAGCCCCCGCAGCCTGTCGATCGCCGCCCCGTCCCGCTCCGCCATCCGCCCGGCCTCCGGCTGTTTTTTCGGAGTCGCTCATAGCCGCTCCTGCGCCGCTGCGGCAGCATCCCACGGCGGGGACAAACCAGGGCGAATCCCAGCTGGCCCTGTGCAAAATTCCTTTCATTCCTTTTGAAAATCAGGGGTTCCAGCATGTTCGTTTTGCCGAACGGTGCTCCAACCCCCTTAGGAAAGCTATCTGTAAAGGATTATTCGAGAGTCAGTTCGGCAAGTTATAGGGGCGCCGAATTACCCTGTCCTACCCGTGGCTTGTGCTCTGTTCGCGCATCGAACTCTGCGTGGATGCGCATCGAACTCTGCGTGGGTCCGCATGGGATTCTGCGCGGGCTGGCGGAGGAATCGCATCGGATTCTGCGTGAGGGCGCACGGGATTCGGCGTGGATCGCGGGGCTCGCCGGTGGATCGCGGGGACAAGGCGGGGATCGCAGGCGTATCGAACTCTGCGTGGGTGGTTTTACGCCCGTATCGAACTCTGCGCGGTCGTCTCACCGCCTGCCTGTGCAGAGCGGGACGGGGATGCGTGAATTGCCGGGAAAACTCCCTGGGCCCCTGGGACTCCGCGGAGCCGAATCGCGACAGGGTGGTTGGCGGCAAAGACCCGCTTCAGGACCCGAGCGACCCGTGATCCCTCACTCGCCCTTCGCCCCCCTCGCCCCCGTCCCGGCGGCGGCGCGCTGAGAACCGGTCCATGTCCGGGATCGAGGCCAAGATCGACCAGATCCGCGACGCGGACCTGCGCGCCGAGCTGGAGGCGGCGCGCGGCGGCTTCCTGTTCGCGCCGATCGTCGAGCACCTGCTCTACCGCCAGCGCGAGCGTGATGCCGAGCGCGCTGCCGCCGGGGCGCAGGCCGAGCGCCGCGACGCCATGGGCCGCGACCGCCGCCGCCGCGAGGCCGTGCGCGAGGTGATCGAGAACGAGCCGACGGCGCCGGAAAACCTCCAGCACCTGCACTCGGTCCTGGCGCTCTGCGGCCTACCCTACCGCGATCCCGGCCCGACCCGGGAATTCGTGCGGGAATACGGCCGCAACTCCCTGAGCCTCATGGCCGGGCGCCTGAAGAACCCGGTGACCGGCGAGATGGAGCCGCAGGGCCTCCCCTACGGCCCCAAGGCGCGGCTCGTGCTGCTGCATCTCTGCACCGAGGCGGTGCGCCAGAGGAGCCCCACGGTCGAGGTCGCCGACAGCCTCTCGGGGTTCATGAAGGCCATGGGCTTCGCCGTCACCGGCGGCGAGCGCGGCACGATCGGGGCCTTCAAGGACCAGCTCAACCGCCTCGCCGCCTGCTCGATGCAGATCGGCCTGTGGGACGGCGAGGGCCAGGCCTCGACCCTCAACGTGCCCCCGTTCCGCTCCCTGGAGCTGTGGCGCCGCGGCGACGACGGCCTCGTCTGGCAGAAGACCGTCTCGTTCCACCAGGATTTCTACGACAGCCTGATCCGGCACGCGCTCCCGGTCGATATCCGCGCCGCCCGCGCCTTCTCCGGCTCGGCGCGCAAGCTCGACCTGCTGTTCTGGACCGGCTATCGGCTCCGCGCCCTCCAGCGCCCCCTGCGCCTCACCTGGGAGAACCTGCACCGCCAGTTCGGGGCCGAGAACGCCAGCCTGCGCAGCTTCCGCCAAGCCTTCAAGGCCGACCTCGCCGGCCTCTTGGAGGTGTTTCCGAAGCTCCGCATCGACCTCGACGAGGGCGGCCTCCTCCTCCACCCGGCCGACCCCGGCAGCCTGCTGGTGCCGCCGAAGGCGGCCCGCACGGCCAAGGCCGCGCGGGGGTGAGCGTGTGTTCCGGTCCTTTTATGGGAAGGAATATGGAATATTCTTAGATTGAAATTCCATAATTGAGTTCCTTAGATGGAATATGTCGGCATAAGGAATATTCCATTTCACCCCCGGCTCAGTGGCACCCGCTTCGTTCCATCGAAGCATTCCCGTCATGGCGAGGCGGAGCCGAAGCAATCCAGCGCTCCGCACGCGCCGGAAAGGCCGCGCCGATGGCCGCATCGGCGTGGCCTCGCCCCTTTCCGAAAGGTCGAGCCCTGGATCGCTTCGGCTCCGCCTCGCGATGACGGCGGGAAGCGGAAGACGACAGGGGGATGCGGATCGCGCGAGGCGCGTCACGGAATGTGGAATATTTGGGACATAGAAAATCTCGATAGAGACGGAATAGAACGAAATCACCGAGCCTGTATTCCATTCCATTCCAACCCGCGCTATGTTCCCACCCTTGCCTCGTTCCATACCGGGGCCGTCGGAGCGTTTGGAACATGGGGCTGTCGGAAGTTCAGGCCGAGGCGAGGCTGGCAGAGCTGCGCCGCCGCCGCGACGCCATCGAGCGGGAGATCGCCGACCTCGTCCTCTACCTCGATCTCGGCCGCCGCCTCGCGGGGCAGGGGGGCGCGGCCGCCCTCGCAGAGGCGGCGGACGCCCCCGCCCCGTTCCACCCTGCCCCGCCCCATCTTGCCGCGGAGCCCGCCCGAGTGGCCTCTTCTGCGGCCTCGCCCGCGTCGTGGGTGCCGGCACCGCCCTCCCCGGCTCCGTCCGCCGCACGGACGGAGCCGGAGCCCGGCGGCCTGTCCGAGACGGTGCAGGCGCGCCGCTACGGCCGCGCCCTGATCGAGGCGGCGCTGGCCACCCTGGAGGAGGCCGGCCGGCCGCTCCACGCCGGCGAGATCTGGGCGCGGCTGTCCGACCAGGGCTTCGCGCTGCCGGGCGCCGATCCGGTGGCGGCCCTCAACACGCGTCTCTGGAAGCGCTCCGGCCCCGGCGGCCCGCTCCGCCGCCTGGGCGACGCCGTCTACGCCCCGGCTGAGGCGGAGGAGGGGTGACGGAGCGTCACCCCTGTTGCGGTTTCGATGCGGCGGCGAGGCGGGTCCGTCACCGCCTGCTGGGCCGCCAGACTTTTCCCACCCACGACCTCATCCTGAGGTGCTGCGAAGCAGCCTCGAAGGAGGGTTCCAGTGTATCGCGCGATCCCTGGAGCCTTCCTTCGAGGGCGCCGCTGCGCGTCGCCACCTCAGGATGAGGGGAATGGGTGGGAGGTTCGGGGCCGAACCCCCTCCCCCACCCCGTCACCGCCCGGCGACGGCCCCCACCGAACCCGAACCCTCCGCATGCCCCCCGTCGTGGTGGGGCGTGTCGGCGAAGGCGGTGCCGGTGCGGCCGAGCGCTTGGCCGTGGGCGAACAGGGCCTGCATGTAGGGCCGGTCGAACGGGCGCTCCGAGGTCTGGGTGAAGCGCTTGTCGATCAGCGCCACCTGCAGGTCGAGGCCGGTGCGCTGGGCGTAGGAGCGGGTCAGCGCCAGCGCCGCGCGGGTCTGCGCCTTGATCGCCGCCGACATGGTCCGGCCGAGCACCGACAGCACCGAGCGGCCCGCCATCTGGAAGTCCGGCTCCAGCCGGTTGTTGACCACGAGGTAGATGCGCGAGGCCGGCAGGATCAGCCGGGCCTCGCCCGCCAAAGCCGCGGCGGGGGCGAGGAAGTACGGGCCCATGGCGCCGCCGTCGTCGTGCATCTCCTCGAAGGTCTTGTCCCCGGCGCTCGCCGGGATCAGCACCGGCGGAAACACGCCGGGCACCGCGGTCGAGGCCAGCACGATCTCGCGGAACAGCTTGAGGGCGCGGGCGTCGCCGCTCGCGTTGAGGGTGGCGATCGCGCCCATGTCCCACAGGGTCGGCCGCTCGCTGTCGACCTGGGTCGTGGCGACGAAGAGGCGCCGGCCCTTGGCGTGCTCGGCCGCCACGGCCTTGAGCAGCGCGGGCGTCACCGCGCGGTCGATCCGCTCTTTAAGCGGCCACGTGTCGGTCAGCGAATCCCGCGTGCCGCCGAATTCGAACACGTCGGCGGCGGAAATCTCGGTGTAGTTCTGCTTGAGCGCCCCGTCGGCCTGGGGCCCGACGAAGGCGAAGGGGGCGATCAGCGCGCCGGTCGAGACGCCGGTGACGACGCCGAAGACCGGCCGGTCGCCGCGCTCGCTCCAGCCCGTCAGAAGGCCGGCCGCGAAGGCGCCGTTCTCCCCACCCCCCGACAGAACCAGCCAGGGATCGGAGGCCTTGTCGGCCGTCTCGATCAGCGCCTTGAAGGCGCTCACGTCGTCGCCCGCGATGCGCACGGACGCCGGCAGCCCCTCGGGCCGGGCGTTGGCCGCCTGCGCGGCGGTGTAGTCCGGCCGCTCCTCGGGCGATGGCTTCTCGGCAGGCTTTTCGGCCTGCATCTTCTCCGCCTGCATCTTCTTGGCGGCCGGTCGCTCGGCCGCGATGGCGGGCGAACCGAGCGCCATGGCGGTGCCGAGCAAGGTGAGCACGAGCCCCCGGCGCATCCGCCCGGCGGCCGGCAGCCCCCGCTCGTTCGAAATCGTGATCCGTTCCGGCATCGACGCACGTCCCTTGACGGTGTTCGATCTGCGTGGACCCTCGACACATCCGCTCACCGGATGTCTCCCACCGGCCGCGACGGACCGGCAGGAGTTTCGTGAATCCACACGCCCGCCTCGGCCGGAAAACACGGCCCGGCCCGGAGCGTTCCAGGCCGTCATGCTTCGTCGGGCAAGCAATCCTCGCCAATCTGGGGCGAACCGGACCCGGACGCGGTGCGCGGGCACACCCGAATCCTTGGCCGAATCTTGGGCTCGCCCGCGGATGATCTTCCCGAATGCGGTTTCGTGCAATGCTCGAATGCATCCGGCGCAAGGGTTGTCCGCGGATGTTCTGTCCATCTCGGGTCCGACCGTGCGGCGGGTCGCCACCCTCGGCCGAAAGCCCGGCTTTACGGCGGGGGCCGGGGTGCTCTAACCGGTTGGTCAGACGCCCCATCCGGAGCCAAGACATCCGATGAAACTGCCCCGCCGCTTCTTCCAGCCGCTCGCCGCCGGCGCGCCCGAGCCGTTCCGCGAGCTGCCGATCAAGCTCGAGCGGATGATCCACTTCGTGCCGCCCCACAACGACAAGGTCCGCGCCCGCGTGCCGGAGCTGGCCAAGACCGTGGACGTCGTGCTCGGCAACTTGGAGGACGCGGTCCCGGCCGACCAGAAGGAGGCAGCGCGCAAGGGCTTCGTCGAGATGGCCAAGGCCACCGATTTCGCCGCCTCCGGCACCGGCCTGTGGACGCGCATCAATGCGCTCAACTCGCCCTGGATCCTCGACGACCTGTTCACCCTGGTGGCCGAAGTCGGCGACAAGCTCGACGTGGTGATGGTGCCGAAGGTCGAGGGCCCGTGGGACATCCACTACATCGACCAGCTCCTGGCCCAGCTCGAAGCGCGCCACGGCGTCAAGAAGCCGATCCTCGTCCACGCCATTCTCGAGACGGCGGAAGGCGTCGCCAACGTCGACGCCATCGCCTGCGCCTCCCCCCGCATGCACGGGATGAGCCTCGGGCCCGCCGACCTCGCGGCCTCGCGCGGCATGAAGACCACCCGCGTCGGCGGCGGGCACCCGGACTACAAGGTATTGTCCGACCCGAAAGGCGACGCTGAGCGCTCGTCCGCGCAGCAGGATCTCTGGCACTACACCATCGCCCGGATGGTCGATGCCTGCATGGCCAACGGCATCAAGGCATTCTACGGCCCGTTCGGCGACTTCTCGGATTCGGCCGCCTGCGAGGTCCAGTTCCGCAACGCCTTCCTGATGGGCTGCGCCGGCGCCTGGACGCTGCATCCGAGCCAAGTCGCGCTCGCCAAGACCGTGTTCGCCCCCGATCCGGACGAGGTGAACTTCGCCTCCCGCATCGTCGCGGCGATGCCCGACGGCACCGGCGCCGTGATGATCGACGGCAAGATGCAGGACGACGCCACGTGGAAGCAGGCCAAGGTCATCGTCGACCTCGCCCGGCTCGTCGCCGACAAGGACCCGGACCTCGCCAAGGTCTACAATCTCCCCTGATCGTCGCGAAAGGCAGCGCGCGCATTGGCAGGGAGCGGGCGCGAGGCCTATCTTGTCGGTCATGAATCAGCAGACCAGCATGAGAACCGCGAAATTCGGCCTCGGTGCGGTGGTCCGGCACCGGATCTACCCGTTCCGGGGCGTGGTGTTCGACGTCGATCCGGAATTCGCCAACACCGAGGAATGGTGGCTGGCGATTCCGGAGGACGTCCGGCCGCGCAAGGACCAGCCGTTCTACCACCTGCTCGCCGAGAACGCGGACAGCGAGTACGTCGCCTACGTCTCCGAGCAGAACCTCGTGCCCGACACCTCCGGCGAGGCCCTGCGCCATGCCGGCATCAACGAGGTGTTCGAGCGCGATTCCGACGGCGGCTACCGCATGCGCCTGGGCCACGCGAACTAAGTCCGGGATCCCAAAGGACGAGTCCTTTGGCGGGGTTTGGGGCGGAGCCCCATGGATGGCTTCGCCGACCAGGGCTCCGCCCTGGACCCGCGAAAGGACTTGTCCTTTCGAAACCTGGACTTAGCTGCGCTTGCGCCGCGGCCAGTCGATCACGTGCGTCGCGTAGAGCGCCCACCACACCATGACCGGCTGAAACGCCAGCCGGGGGCCGTGGTACCACCACGTGTCGGGGATCGGCGGGACCGCAATGCCCTCGACCGCGTGCTTGAGGTTGGCCGGGAACACGCAGACCGCATAGAGCGCCAGCCCGATCCCCGCCGCCCGGCGCAAGCGCGGCCACGGCGTCATCAGCGCCAGGGCCGCCGCGATTTCGCACAGGCCGGTGGCGATCACCACGCCGCGCGGATGCGGTACCCAATCCGGCATGATCGGCAGGAAGCTCTCGGGCGCGGCGAGGTGAACCACGCCGATGAAGCCGTAGAGGCCGATCAGGCCGAGCCGTAGCCAGCGGCGGTCGTCGCTCATTCGCGGGGCGACGCGCTACACCGCGAGGCCGTGCAGGTCGTGCGCCTCGGCCCGCTCGATCTTCACGGTGACGATGTCGCCCGGCCGCACCGGGCGGCGGGAGGCGACGTGGACGGTGCCGTCGATCTCCGGCGCGTCCGACTTCGAGCGCCCGCGCGCCACCGTGGGGCCGACTTCGTCGATGATGACCGGGATGCGCTTGCCCACCTTGGCTCGCTGCAACCGCAGCGACACGACTTCCTGGGCCGCCATGAACCGGCGCTTGCGCTCGGCCTTGATCTCAGGCGGCACGGCGGCGCCGAGTTCGTTGGCGGCGGCGCCCTTGACCGGCTCGTACTCGAAGCAGCCGACCCGCTCCAGGCGGGCCTCCTTGATCCACTCCAGCAGTTCCTCGAACTCCGCATCCGTCTCGCCGGGGAAGCCGACGATGAAGGTCGAGCGGATCGCGAGATCGGGGCAGACCTCGCGCCAGCGCCGGATGCGCTCCAACTGGCGTTCCTGGTTGCCCGGCCGCCGCATCCGCTTGAGCACGGAGGGGCTCGCGTGCTGGAGCGGCATGTCGAGGTAGGGAAGGACCTTGCCCTCGGCCATCAGCGGGATGACCTCGTCCACGTGCGGATAGGGATAGACGTAGTGCAGCCGCACCCAGGCCCCGAGTTCGCCGAGTTCCTTGGCGAGGTCATAGAAGCGGGCGCGTACGTCCCGGTCCTGCCAGCGGCTCGGAGCGTAGCGGGTGTCGAGGCCGTAGGCGCTCGTGTCCTGCGAGACGACAAGCAGCTCCTTCACGCCGGCCTTCACCAGCTTCTCGGCCTCCCGCAGCACGTCCGCCGCCGGGCGGCTGACGAGATCGCCGCGCAAGCTCGGGATGATGCAGAAGCTGCAGCGGTTGTTGCAGCCCTCGGAAATCTTCAGATAGGCGTAGTGGCGCGGCGTCAGCTTGACGCCCTGCGGCGGGATCAGGTCGAGGAACGGATCGTGGGCCGGCGGCACCGCCTCGTGCACGGCGGCCACCACCGATTCGTAGGCCTGGGGGCCGGTGACGGCCAAGAGGTTCGGGTATTTCTCGCGAATCTCGTCGGGCTGCGCGCCCATGCAGCCGGTGACGATCACCCGGCCGTTCTCGGCCATGGCCTCGCCGATCGCCGACAGCGATTCCGCCTTGGCCGAATCGAGGAAGCCGCAGGTGTTGACGATGACCACGTCCGCCCCGTCGTGGCGGCGCGACAGCTCGTAGCCCTCGGCGCGCAGATGGGTGAGGATGCGCTCGGAATCGACGAGCGCCTTGGGGCAGCCCAGCGACACGAACGAGATCCGCGGCGCGGCGGCGCCCTTGGTGTCCGAGGGAGAGGCGGTGGCGGTCATGACGGCTCGTCGTGGGCGGCGCCTTGCAAACAGGGCCGCGGGCACTTCACGGGAATGCGGTGAAGCCGCCGATATAGCCGCATTGGGGCGCGGTTGCGAGCGGAGCCGTTCACACGGCCCATGTCACAAGGCTCGTATGCGAGGGTCGGCTGAACCCGGAGATAGACGATGCACCCCTATCGCTACCGGATCGGCCTGCGCATCCGTCATCCCGAATTGGTCGCCTCCGTCATCTGCGCCGAGTTGCTGCCCCTGGTTCCGAGGCGCGTCTGGGATGTGGGGGCGCCACGCACGGCCCCGAACGGCCGACCGCTCGGCGGTGTCAACGAGGAGACCTACGCGACCTTCTTCGTGAGCAAGGGCGAGGGCGACCTCGCCGAGGCCCTCACCGAGGCGGCCGAGCGGATGGAGCCTTACCGGCAGCACTTCGCCGCGTGGCGAGCGAGCGGCGGCGACATCGAGTTCTTCGTCGGCTGGTTCATGGAGGGGAGCAATGTCGGCGACGTGTTCGCGCCCGAACTGCTGGCGCAGCTCGGAGGGCTCGGGATCGCTTTGTCGCTGGACCTCTACGAGCGCGCCGAGCGCGGGTGAGCGAGGTTGGCCAGAAAATGCGTGCGCGACAGTGATTTGTTGTCGATCCTTGAGGCTATCGATGAGCCTGCGGCCAGGGTGGCGCATACCCCTCCCGCAGGCCCGAACCATGCGAGGCGATTGACGGCGCGATGCCGGACGCCCTTGGGTGGGTTGAGGCGACGCCGCGACGGACGCCGAGGCAAGAGCCCCGACACGACACCCTAGAAGCCGATGGTCTGGACCCGCCCAATTCCCTTCCTCGACCCGGTCGCGGCGGCCACTCGCCTCGCCCGGCTGCCGGGGCTCGCCTTCCTCGACAGTGCCATGCCGCACGACACGCTCGGGCGCGTCTCCGTGCTCGCCGCCGACCCGTTCGGGCGCTTCCGGTATCGCGACGGGCAGGCGAGCCTCGACGGGCGCGCGGTGCCGGGCGCGCCGCTCGACGCCCTGCGGGCCTGCCTTGCCCCCTACCGGCTCGCGCCCCGGCCCGACCTGCCGGCCTTTCCCGGCGCGGCGATCGGCTACTTTGCCTACGATCTCGGCGCGAGCCTGGAGCGGGTTATTTCGCCAGCCCGCCGGGCAGGGCTGACCGACGACATCGCCTTCAACCTCTACGACACACTGCTCGCCATCGATCACGGCAGCGGCACCGGCCTGCTGATCGCCACGGGCTTCCCGGAGACCGACCCGGAGGCCCGGGAGAAGCGCGCGACAGCCCGCCTCGACGCCTTCGCCGCGCTGCTGGCCGAGCCTGCGGAAACGCCGCCCGACTGGACCCCGATCGAGCTCGCGTGGCGCACGAACCTGTCGCGGGAAGCCTATGAAGGGGCTGTCGAAACTGTCCGGGACTACATCCGCGCGGGCGACATCTATCAGGCCAACATCGCCCAGCGTTTCGTCGCCGACCTGCCGCCCGGCTTCGACCCCTTCGCCTTCTACCGCCGCCTGCGGGCGACCAACCCGGCGACCTTCGGGGCCTATCTCGATTTCGATCGTCTCACGGTCGCCTCCTCCTCGCCGGAGCGCTTCCTGAAGGTGCAGGGCCGCGCGGTCGAGACCCGGCCGATCAAGGGCACGGTGCGCCGCGATCCCGATGCGGCCCGCGACGCCGAGGTGGCGGCGGCCCTCCAGGCCAACCCGAAGGAGCGGGCCGAGAACATCATGATCGTGGACCTGCTGCGCAACGACCTGTCGCGGGTCTGCGAGCCCGGCAGCGTCCGGGTGCCGGTCCTGTGCGGGCTGGAATCCTATGCCGGCATCCACCATCTCGTCTCGGTGGTCACCGGCACGCTCCGCGAGGGTGCGGACGCCCTCGACCTCATCGAAAGAACGTTTCCTGGCGGCTCGATCACCGGCGCGCCGAAGCTCAGGGCCATGGACATCATCACCGAGATCGAGGGGGATGCGCGCGAGCTCTATTGCGGGGCGATCGGCGCGCTCGGCTTCGACGGTTCGCTCGACACCTCGATCGCGATCCGCACCGTGTTCATGGACGCGACCCAGGCCGTGCTTCAGGCGGGCGGCGGCGTGACGCTGCTGTCCGACCCGGCTTCTGAGTACGAGGAGACGCTGACCAAGGCCGCCCGGGTCTTCGCCGCGTTCGAGGAGGCGCCGTGATCCTCGTCGTCGACAATTACGACTCGTTCGTCTTCAACGTCGTGCGCTACTTCGAGGAGCTGGGCGAGACGGTCCGGGTCGTGCGCAACGACGCGCTGGACGTTCCCGGCATCCGCGCCCTGAACCCGGAAGCGGTGGTGATCTCGCCGGGGCCCTGCACCCCGGCGGAGGCCGGCGTCAGCTTATCCGCGATCCGCGAACTCTCGGGCGAGCTGCCGATCCTCGGGGTCTGCCTCGGCCATCAGGCGATCGGCGCGGCCTTCGGCGGCCGGGTGGAGCGGGCCGGCAGGCCGCTGCACGGCCACGCCACGCCGATCCGTCACGGCGGCGAAGGGCTGTTCGCCGGCCTGCCGCAGCCGATGCAGGTCGGGCGCTACCACTCGCTGATCGTGACGCCGACCCCGGAGATGGAGCGCCAGCTCAGTGTCGATGCGGTCTCCTCCGAGGGCGAGGTGATGGCGCTGTCGCACCGAACGCATCCGACCTGGGGCATCCAGTTCCACCCGGAATCGGTGCTGACCGAGAACGGCCACGCGCTGTTCGCCAACTTCCTCAAAGGCGCTCGCGCGTGGCGCGGCGCGGCGCGAATGAGCGTGGCCGATGCTGTGGGCTGACGGGCGCCTCGTCGAGGGCGGCACGCTGCCCTTCGACATGGGCGACCGCGGCCTCCTGCTCGGCGACGGCGTGTTCGACACGGCGCTCGCGGTGCAGGGCCGGATCGCGTTCGAATTCGCCCATATCGACCGCCTCGTCGCGGCGGCGGAAACCCTCGGCTTCCCGGCCGACCCGGACGCGATCCGACAGGCGATGCGGGAACTGGCCGACACCCTGCCGCTCGCGGCGATCCGCACGACGCTGACCCGCGGCTCCGGCCCGCGCGGCCTCGCCCCGCCGAAAGAGCCCGCGCCGTTCCTGTTCGCCAGCGCCGCCCCGGCGCGGGCCGGCCTGTTCTTCTCAGCCTTACGGCTCCTGCCCACAGGGATCGCCCGCAACGAGACCTCCCCGGCCTCCCGGCTCAAGACGCTGGGCTATCTCGACGCGGTGCTGGCCGCCCGCGCCGCGACGGCGGCCGGGTTCGACGAGGCGCTGTTTCTGAACACGCAGGGGCGGATCGCCTGCGCCGGCACCGGCAACGTTTTTGGGATTTTCGGGGGGGCGCTGGTGACGCCACCCGCGGAGGAGGGCGTGCTGCCGGGTATCGTCCGGGGCGAGATTGTTTCGAGGATCGCGCCGGGGCTCGGCCTTTCCGTCGAGGAACGTCCGCTTCGGCCCGCCGAGCTGGACCGGGCGGAGGCGGTGTTCGTCACCAACTCCCTGCGCCTGATCGCCCCCGTGGCGGCGATCGGCCCCACGACTTACGACAGTGCCGGGAACGCGACCGTGCGGCGGCTATGGGCCGCGTTGCGTGGGGCGGTGGCGGCTTCGTGCGGCGCCGCGCCGGATGCCTTGAACCCGTGATCCAGGGATGATGGGATCACAGGATCGCGGGACGCCGTGATCCTCCCCTTCCACCCACTCTCCTCATCCTGAGGTGCGGAGCGAAGCGGAGCCTCGAAGGAGGGCTCCAGGGAGCGCGCGGCGGGTTGGAGCCCTCCTTCGAGCCTGCTGCGCAGCACCTCAGGATGAGGGGGTTGGGTTGGAAAGGCGTCGCTCAGCCGAGATCGGCACTCATGGCCCGCCCCACCCCGGCCCGCTCCATCTCGGCCCAGGCCCGCAGGGTGCCGTCGCGGTCGATGCCGCGCACGGCGTCCTCGATCACGGTCACGGCGAAGCCCGAGGCGCGGGCGTCGAGCGCGGTCCAGCGGATGCAGTAATCGGTGGCGAGGCCGGCGACGAACAGGTGGGTGAGGCCGCGCTCGCGCAGGTAGCCGGCGAGCCCGGTGCGAGTCTGCCGGTCGGCTTCGAGGAAGGCGGAGTAGCTGTCGATGTCCGGGTGGTAGCCTTTGCGGATCACCAGTTCGGCCCGCTCCGCGTCGAGGCCCGCGGCGAGGGCGGCGCCTTGGGTGCCCTGCACGCAATGGTCCGGCCAGAGCACCTGATCGCCGTACGGCATCGCCATCGTGTCGAACGGTTGGCGGCCCGGATGGCGCGAGGCGAAGGAGGCGTGGCCGGGCGGGTGCCAATCCTGGGTCAGCACCGCGTGCGGAAAGATTTTGGCCAGCCGGTTGACCGGCCCGATCACGGCATCGCCCTCCGGCACGGCCAGGGCCCCGCCGGGCAAGAAGTCGTTCTGCACATCGACGACGAGCAGAACGCTGGTCTCGTCGAGCCTCACGGCCGAGTCCGGGGTCCCGAGGGACAAGTCCCTCGGCGGGTCCGGGCAGAGCCCGGAATCACGGCGTCATCACCGTGGCGCCCGTCGTTTGCCGATCCGCCAGATCGCGGTGCACCTGCGCGGCGTCGGCGAGCTTGGCGCGCGCATGGATCGGGATCTTCACCGCGCCGCTCGCCACCACCTCGAACAGTTCGGCGGCGTTGGCGTCGAGCTGCTCACGGGTGGCGATGTGGGTGAAGAGGGTGGGGCGGGTGGCGTAGAGCGAGCCCTTGGCGGCCAGGATGCCGATGTCGAAGGCCTCGATCGGGCCCGAGGCCGAGCCGAAGCTGGCGAAGACGCCGCGGGGGCTCAGGCAATCGAGGGAGGCCGGGAAGGTCGCCTTGCCGACGCCGTCGTAGACGACCGGAACCCCCTTCCCGCCCGTGATCTCCTTCACCCGGGCGGCGAAATCCTCGTCGCGGTAGAGGATGACGTGGTCGCAGCCGTGCGCCTTCGCCAGCTCCGCCTTCTCCGGCGTGCCGACGGTGCCGATGACGGTGGCGCCGAGGTGCTTCGCCCATTGCGTGGCGATGAGGCCGACGCCGCCGGCGGCGGCGTGGAACAGGATCGTGTCGCCCGGCTGCACCCGGTAGGTCAGGCGCAGCAGGTAATGGGCGGTGAGGCCCTTGAGCATCATCGCGGCGGCGGTCTCGTCGGAGATCGCGTCGGGCACGTGGACGACGCCCTTCGTGTCGACCACGACCTCCTCGGCATAGGTGCCGACGGCGCCGGCATAGGCGACACGCTCGCCGACGCGGAAATCGGTGACGCCCTCGCCGAGCGCATCGACCACGCCCGCGCCCTCCTTGCCGAGGGTGAAGGGGAGGGCGGCGGCCTTGTAGAGGCCGGAGCGGAAGTAGATGTCGATGAAGTTGACGCCGATGGCGGTCTGGCGGACGCGGATCTGGCCGGGGCCGGGCTCCGGCGTCGGGATGTCCTCGTAGACCATCGCCTCGGGGCCGCCGTACTGGTGCACCCGGATCGCCTTCGGCATCGTGTTCGCTCCGTCCCTGTTCCGCCCTCTACCGGCGGACATATCGGGCGCGACGCAGCCGGCAAGCACTTTTGTAGGGCGGGATGGCCCGCCCTGATTTTTTGTGTGGCCTCAATCGCCGGCGCCCGCCTCCGCAGGCTTGGGCTTTCGCTCCGCTCGATGCCTCGGCTGAAGCCGAGGCCCGCTCCGCGTGGCGCTCTTCGCGCCGCGAAGCTGCTCACGCAGCTTCGAACGATTGTCCCCTCGCCTATTCCTCTTGCACGTCGACGCGCATGCCGATGCCGGCGAGGCAGCGGTGGATGCGCTCGGCGATCTCCGGGGTGAGCTGGTGGACGTGGACGTGCATCGTCGCGGTGTCCTCGGGCCGCACGATCACGCGGTAGCGCAGGCCCTCGTCGCGCATCTGGCGCAGCAGGTTGGTGCTCGCCGTGGTCATCGCCGCGATGTGCTGGTCGATCAGGTCGGGCCGCATGCCGGGCGTCGCCTCGCTCATCCGCGCCCTCCCCGGCTCGCCGCGGCATGGCGCCGGATCTCGGCGTCGCCCGCGCTCGCCCGGTCGTCGGTGCGGGCCGGGCCCGCCTGCCGGATCGGCGGAAACAGGCGCGACAGGCCCTGCGCCACGCCCGCGAGGACGGGATCGTAGGGAGAGCCGAAATCGCCCGAGGCGGCCTCGGGCCGGGTGGTGATGAACTTTCGCACGAACGCCCCCTCAGACGTGTGTCTCGCGCCGTTTGACGATGCGTCGCTCCCGGCGACCCACGGAAGGGACGGAGCCGGACCAACATATGTTTTGGCAATGCGCGCGGGGCGATTTGGTTTCATTTTGTCGCGTCGTCTTGTCGCCGCCGCGGCGGCGCCCAAGCCGTCGCAGGGAGCGGACGGCGCCCTTGACCCGGCCCCGGCGCAGCCTCTGTAGGGACGGCGGCCGCCTTTCCGCGCCAGCTTGAGGAGCCTTGTCGCCGTGACGGTCCCGGTCCCGCCTTCCCCCCTCCCCGCCCTGCCGCCGCGCTTCGAGGTGGCGGTGGTCGGCGCCGGGGCGGTGGGGCTCGCCGCCGCCCTGGCGCTCGCCCGTGACGGCGTGGCGACCGCCCTCGTCGGGCGCCACGCGCCGGTCGCCGACGGGCGCACCGTGGCGCTGCTCGACGGCTCGGTGCGGCTGCTCACCGCGCTCGGCGCCTGGAGCGAGATCGCCCCGCATGCGGCGCCGCTCGCCGAGATGCATCTCGTCGATGACACCGGCAGCCTGTTCCGCCCGCCGCCCGCCCGGTTCTCGGCGGGCGAGATCGGACTCGAGGCGTTCGGCTGGAACGTCGAGAGCGCCCGCTTGGTCGAGACCCTGCGGCGGCAGGCGCGCGCCACTCCCGGCCTGACCTTGTTCGAGGCGGATTCCGCCGGGATGCAGCGCACCGAGGGCGCGGCGATCCTCACCCTGGCGGATGGGCGGAGCCTGGCGGCGCAGCTCGTCGTCGGCGCCGACGGAGGCCGCTCGCCCCTGCGGCAGGCGGCGGGCTTGCGCACCCGCGAATGGTCGTACCCGCAAGGAGCGCTGACGACGCTGCTCGCCCACGCGCGGCCCCACCGCGACGTCTCCACCGAGTTCCACACCCGCAACGGGCCCTTCACCCTGGTGCCGCTGCCGGGCGGGCACCGCTCCAGCCTCGTCTGGGTCACGGGCGAGCGGGCGGCCAAGCGCCTGTCCGCCCTCGACGATGCCGCGCTCGGGGCGGCGGTGGAGCATCAGGCTCGCTCGATGCTCGGCGCGATGCGGATCGACGGGCCGCGCGGCCTCGTGCCGATGCGGGGGCTGTCGGTGGCAAGCCCGGTGGCCGAGCGCCTCGCGCTGATCGGAGAGGCCGCCCACGTCTTCCCGCCGATCGGGGCGCAAGGGCTCAATCTCGGCCTGCGCGACGCCGCCTCGATCCGCGACGCGGTGCTGTCCGCCCGCGAATCCGGGCGCGATCCGGGGACGCCCGTCGCGCTCGCGGGCTTCGCCCGCAACCGTGGCCTCGACGCCCGGTTGCGCGGGACGGCGGTGGACTGGCTCAACCGCTCGCTGCTGACCGACCTCGTGCCGGTCGACGCCCTGCGGGGCTTGGGCCTCGTCGTCCTCTCCTCGATCGCCCCGTTGCGCCGCCTCGTCATGCGCGAGGGCGTGCAGCCGCGGCTCGGAGCGCCGCGGTTGATGCGCTGAGTTCCCCTCTCCCCGCCCAAAGTCGGGCCTGCCCGACTTTGGTTCCTGCTTGCAGATCCTGGGCAAGCCCAGGATCTGTCGGGGAGAGGCCTGCATGGACCCTGTCGTCCATGCAGGAAGCGCAGGCGAAGCCGGAGCGTGGGTGAGGGGGTATCTCAGGATAGGACACATCCGGATGCGCCCCCTCACCTTCGGCTGCCGCCTCGCTTCATGCCCCGACGAGGGGGCATGAAGCCCTCTCCCCGCGTGCGGGGAGAGGGGATGCACGCGGCCGTTCTGTCAGTGCTGCAAGTCGCTCAAGTCAAAAAAGAATCACAAAAACTCGCCGTACAGGTCCACCGTCTCGAACCCCCGTTCCGCCAACCGCTCGGCCAACACCCTCCGGTGGCAGCGGGCAGGGTCGCGCTCGAAGCAGAGCAGGCAGGTGGGGGCGCGGGCGGCGAGTTCCGCGAGGGCGTCGAGGGCGAGCCCGCCGTCGGCGGTGTCCAGCACCTCCTCGCAGTAGATTTTCCGCATGAGCCCGGCGTCGTGCGCGCGGGCGGCTTCGCGGCCGGATTTCGGGGTGCCGAGCGAGCGGAAATGCTCGTAGCCGAGATCCGCCTCCGCCAAGCCGGCCTTCAGCGCGCCTTTCGAAAAGCCGCGCTTGCGCGAGTTCGCCACCGCCCGCACGTCGGCGAGCACGCCGACCCCCGCCTCCTTCAGCGCGGCGTGCAGACGCTCCGGCGCCAAGCCTTCGTATCCGATGGTGAACAGAGTGTTGCGCATGGGGCACTCGCGCGAAATCCGAGGCGGATGAGGGAATTAGCACGGGAGCCTGCGCCGCCGGAGGCGGCCTAGGCCGGCCTATGTGCCCGGTTTGCAACGGCTTCCGGAAATCCGCCGCAATGCTGGCAAAGCTCTGTTAACCGCCCGCGGGGCATCGAATACCCATTGATTTCGCACGCGGGAAGTGGCGGTCCATCGATGTCGCAGGACACCGGGTATACCTCTCGACGCCCTGCGGCCCCGCGCGCTTGGCTGAAGCGGGGGCTCGCCGCCGCCCTTCTGTCCGGGCTCGCGGCCTGCGCCTCGCAGAGCGACTTCTACCCCACCAAGGGCGACGTGAAGCCCCATCCGGGGGTGGCGAAGGCCAAGAACCACCCGATCCAGGGCATCGACATCTCGAAGTGGCAGGGCCCGATCGACTGGGCCTCGGTGAAGGGCGCGGGCACGCAGTTCGCCTTCATCAAGGCGACCGAGGGCGGCGACCACGTCGATGAGCGCTTCCGCGAGAACTGGGACGGGGCGGGCCGGGCCGGCGTGCCGCGGGGTGCCTACCACTTCGTGTTCTGGTGCCGCTCGGCGGAGGACCAGATGGCGTGGTTCAAGCGCAACGTGCCGAACGATCCGACCGCCCTGCCCCCGGTGCTCGACGTGGAGTGGAACGGCCACTCAGCCAAGTGCCCGAAGAAGCTGCCCAAGGCTCAGGCGCTGGCGATGACGCGCTACATGCTCGAGGAGATGGAGCGCTACACCGGCAAGCGGCCGATCATCTACACCGACATCACCTTCCACAAGGACGTGCTGGAGGACGAGCTGCCCGATTACCCGCACTGGGTCCGCTCGACCGCGGCCGAGCCGGAGCAGCGCTACGCCAACCGCAAGTGGATGCTGTGGCAGTTCACCTCGACCGGCCGGGTGCCCGGCGTGCGCGGCGACGTGGACCGCAACGCCTTCTACGGCAGCCCGAAGGAATGGGCCTCGTTCCTCGCCACCGATTGCGACCCGCGCGACCATCGCAGTCTCGCCCCGCAGGGGCTGTGCAGCGCCAAATAGCAGCGCCGCGTGGCGGCGGTACGTCAGGCCAGGAGTCGGGGGATGGGCGCGGTGGCGGATAACGTATGTTATCGCCCCATCGGCGCTTGATCTGTCGAGTATGAGGAAGAGCGATTCTGTACGGGTTTTTCGCTGTCGGGCGATTTTAGCGTCTACTTGTAGACAGACGTCGCGGCGGGGCTCGCGCTAGGAGCGCCGCACCATCCGACGGATACCGAGCGACCCCATGCCTTCGGCCCTGGAGCGCTGCTTCGAAGGCAACCTCCTCCTCAAGTCCCTGCGGTCCGAGGACCGCGCGCTGCTGCTGCCGCATCTGGAGCGGATCGAGTACGCGCGCGGCGCGACGCTGTTCGCCGCGGGCCGCGAGGTCGACTTCATCAGCTTCCCCCTCGACCAGACGGTGGTGACGCTGCTGATCTCGATGATCGACGGACGCAGCGCCGAGACCGCCACGATCGGCCGCGAGGGGGCGGTCGGCGGCGTCGTCAGCAACGGCGGCCTGCCGGCCTCGACGCACGCCACGATCCAGATCGGCGGCCCGGTGCTGCGGATGGACTCGGTGCGGCTCCAAGAGGCCAAGCGCCGCTCGGAGAGCTTGCGCAACCTGTTCACCCGCTACTCCGACTGCCTGCTGGCGCAGGTGCTCCAGTCGGTCGCCTGCAACGCCCTGCACCCGATCGAGGAGCGCTGCCTGCGCTGGCTCCTGACCCTGCAGGACCGGCTGGAGAGCGACGTGCTGCCGATCACCCAGGAATCGCTGGCCGCGATGCTGGGGGTGCAGCGCACCTACCTGACCCGCATCCTGCGGATGCTGCAGCAGCAGGGGCTGATCGAGGTCGGGCGCGGGCGCATCACCATCGTGGACCGGGCCGAGACCGAGGCGGTGGCCTGCGAGTGCCACGCTTGCGTCAAACGTCATTTCGAGACGGTGCTGGGGGCGGTCTATGGTCCAAATGGTCGCCTTGTCGCGATCGATCCGCCGACCTAAAGCGCTCTCTCACGGGATGGTGCGGCCGGTTCGCCTGCGGCACTGTCTTCGATGGGGCCGAGCCGCCGAGCCCGCGGGGACGGGATGCAAGGGGCGACACGACGCCATGACCGACAGCCAACCCGTCCGTGCCGATGAGCCGACCGTCTGACGCCGCCGCGGCGGGGATCGCGACCGGGGTCGCCGAGCGGCGCGCCGCGCTCGCCCGCTACGGCATCCTCGACACACACCCCGAGCAGGATTTCGACGACGCGGTCGCGCTCGCCGCGCAGCTCTGCGCCGCGCCCACCGCCCTCGTCAGCCTCGTTACCGAGGACCGGCAATGGTTCAAGGCGCGGCTCGGGTTCAGCGAATCCGAGACCGGGCTCGACCGCTCGGTCTGCTCGCACACCTTGGGCCTGACCGATGTCCTCGTCATCCCCGACCTGACCGCGGACGACCGCACCCGCCTGAATCCGCTGGTCACGGCGGCGCGGGGAATGCGCTTCTACGCGGGCGCCCCGCTGATCACGCCGGAGGGCGTCGCCATCGGCGCCCTGTGCGTGCTCGACACCGTACCCCGGCCCGAGGGCCTGAGCCCGGCGCAAGCGGCGGGGCTCGCGGCGCTCGCCCGCTCGGTGATGACCAAGTTCGAGCTGCGCCGGGCGGCCCTGTCCCGCCGGGCGGAGATCGCCGCGCTCGCCGAGAGCGAATTGCGCCTGCGGCTCGCCGTGGAGGCGACCGGCATCGGCACCTTCGATTACGATCTCACGTCCGGCCTCCTGCGCTGGGACGGGCGCACCCGCGCCCTGTTCGGCGTCGGCCCGGACGAGCCGGTCAGCTACGAGGGCACGTTCCTGCCCCGCCTCCACCCGGAAGACCGGGCGCGGACCGACGCCGCGGTGCGGGCCGCCCTCGATCCCGACGGCCCCGGCCGGTTCGATTGCGAGTACCGCACGGTTGGCGACGACGGCAGCCTGCTCCATCGGCTGGCCGCCCGCGGCGCCCTGGTGCGCGAGGGCGCCGACACGCTCCGCTTCGTCGGCACGGTGCGCGACGTGACCGCCGAGCGCGCGGCGCAGGGCGCGCTCGGCGCCACCGAGGAGCGGCTGCGGCTGGCGACGCGGGCCACCAACGACGCGATCTGGGACTGGGACCTCGTCACCGACCACGTGCTGTGGAACGAGGCGCTGGAGGCGGCCTATGGCTGGGCCCCCGAGGCCGTCGAACCCACCGGCGGCTGGTGGCTGGCGTGCATCCATCCGGACGACCGGGCGCGGGTCGAGGACGACATTCGGGCCGTGATCGACGGCGGCGGCGACGACTGGCGCCACGAATACCGCTTCCGCCGGGCCGACGGCTCCTATGCCGAGGTGTTCGACCGCGGCTCGATGGTGCGCGACGCGCGCGGGGCGCCGCTGCGGATGATCGGCGCCATGCTGGATCTCACCGAGCGCAACCGCGTCTCGGGCCAGCTCCGCGCCGTGTTCGAGGGCGCCAATGTCGGCATCGTCCAGATCGACCCGCGCACGCTGGTCGCCCTGGAGGTCAACGCCAAGCTCTGCGCGATCTGGGGCGCGGAGGAATCCGACATCCTCGGCCACTCGGTGGCGAAGTGGACGCCGCCGGAGGACACGGCCGAGCGCGACCGCCTGCACCGCCGGCTGGCGGCGGGCGAGATCATGCGCGAGACCTTGGAGAAGCGCTACCGCCGCAAGGACGGGCGCCTGATCTGGGGCCGGGTCAACCTCGTCTCGCAGGTGATCGGCGACGCGCTGCTGACCACCGCGATGATCGAGGACATCACCGAGGAGAAGCGGGTCGAGGCGCGCCAGCGGGCGCTCATCGAACTCGGCGACCGCCTGCGCGACGCCTCCGACGCCGCCGCGGTCTCGAGCGTTGCCGCCGAGATTCTCGGCCGGACGCTCGGCCTGTCGCGGGCCGGCTACGGCGCCATCGATCTCGGCGGAGGCCGCTTCCGGATCGAGCGCGACCGGACCGACGGGACGATGGCGAGCCTCGCCGGAACCCATCCGCTCGACCTGTTCGCCGCGACGGTGGCGCGCCTGCGCCGGGGCGAGGTTCTGGTGATTTCCGACATCGCCGCCGATCCGGGCCTGGCCCCGGACGGGGGGAGCTACGCCGCGCACCGCATCCGCGCCCAGATCAAGGTGCCGCTGCTGCGCCGGGGCGAGCTCGTCGGCCTGCTGTTCGCCCATGCCGACGCGCCCCGCGCGTGGGAGCCGGCGGAAGTCGGCTTCGTGCGCGAGGTGGCCGACCGGGTCTGGGCGGCGCTCGGCCGGCTCCAGGCCGAGGAGCAGCAGCGCGTGCTCAACCGCGAGCTGAGCCACCGCCTCAAGAACACCCTGACCATGGCCCAGGCCATCGCCTCGCAGACCCTGCGCAACGTCACCGATGTCGGTTCGGTCAAGGAGGCGCTGGTCGCCCGTCTCGTGGCGCTCGGCAAGGCGCACGACATCCTGCTCTCGGGGGAGGGCGACGAGGGTGCCGGGCTGGAGGCGGTGCTGGCCGGCGCGCTCGCGATCCACGACGACGGCGAGACCGACCGCATCCGCCTGTCGGGGCCGCCGATCGAGGTCGGCCCGAAGGCCGCGCTCTCGCTCTCGCTGATGATCCACGAACTCGCCACCAACGCCGCCAAGTACGGCGCGTTCTCGGTGCCCGGCGGGCGCGTCGGCGTGGAATGGACGATCGAGGGGACCGGTCCCGACGCCCTGGTCCGGATGGTCTGGACCGAGCGCGGCGGCCCGCCGGTCAAGGTACCGACGCGAAAGGGGTTCGGCTCGCGCCTGATCGAGCGCGGCCTCTCCGGTGCCGTCGGCGGCGAGACGCGGACCGATTACGCGCCCGACGGCGTGGTCTGCCGCATCACCGCCCCGCTCGGGGGACTCTTGGAGAAGGAGTAGATTCTTCCCATCGAAAGCCGTGCCCGACCCCGTTGGGTCGGGCACGGCTTTCGATCCTTCTTTGCCGCGCATTCTTTCGACGAACCGGTGTCCACTTCGTCGGAATGCGCTCCGGCAGGGGTGGGGCGGCATTTTTGCGCGGGAACGGGAGCAACGAACCGCGGTCTCGCCGTTTGTCGGAGGGACCCGGCCCGAGGAGACCCGATGGACGAGCCCGCCTCCCCTGCCCGCGACGGCGCGCGCCCGCTCGCCCTGGTCGTCGAGGGCGACGCGATCCAGCGGATCGGGACGGCGGATTGCGTGGCCGAGGCCGGCTTCGAGGTGATCGAGGCCTGGAACGGGGCGACGGCGTTCCGCCAGATCGAGCGCCATCCCGAACTCCGCCTCGTCGTCATCGACGCCGACCTGCCCGACCCGGACGGGCGCTTCGCCCTGATCCACGCCATCGCCCGCCTGCGGCCCGGGCTGACCCTGATGGCGGTCTCCGCCGGCCCGGCCCCGGAGCCGGGCGCCCTGCCCTGCGACGCGCGCTTCTCATCGAAGCCCCTCGGCGCGGTGCTGGCGCGGCAGGTGCGGGCGGGGTTGGGAGAACCGCTCACGTGACCGGACCGGTGTCGTCGGCGCAGTGGCAGCCGCTCCTGGCCGAAGACATGGCGCGGGTCGATGCCATCGCCGCCCTGGTCCATGCCGGGCTGCCGGAGCGGCAAGCGGTACTGGCGCAGAAGCGCGACCTCGCGCCCGCGACCTGCCTGAAGCTCGTGCTCGCCGAAACAATCGTCGGATACGGACTCGCGCATCCGTGGATGCTGGGCGATGTCCCGCCCCTCGACGCGTTCCTGACCACGCTGCCGCCGTCGCCGGACTGCCTCTACGTCCACGACGTCGCGATTCTGCCCCAGGTGCGCGGCCGGCAAGCCGCCGCCCGATACGTCGCGATCCTCGCGGCGCAGGCGCGCACGCTCGGGATCGCGCATCTCGCCTGCGTCTCCGTCTACGGCACCGTCGGGCTGTGGTCGGCGCTCGGCTTCGAGGCGCAGGACGATCCGGGCTTACGGGCAAAGCTGTCGAGCTACGGCGACAGCGCCCGGTACATGACGGCGAGAATTTGAGGGCGGGCCAAAGTCGCTTGTCCCACCCATTCCCCTCATCCTGAGGTGCTGCGCAGCAGCCTCGAAGGAGCGCTCCAGGGACCGCGCGAACTGGAGCCCTCCTTCGAGGCTCCGCTGCGCTCCGCACCTCAGGATGAGGGAATTGGCTGGAACGGAGCGGTGGCGACGAAGTCCCGAAAATCACTCCGCCGGCACCGCCTGACCCTCTGCCTTGCCCTTCGCATCCCCCCGCAGCCGCTCGGCGGCGATGTAGAAGACAGGCGTCACGAACAGGGTCAGGATGGTGGCAACCACGAGGCCGCCGATCACCACCGTGCCCATCGAGAGCCGGGCGTTGGCCCCTGCCCCGCTGGCGATGGCCAGCGGCACTGCGCCGAGGATGAAGGCGAAGGAGGTCATCAGGATCGGGCGCATGCGCATCCGCGTGGCGTGCTTGGCGGCTGCCAGAGCGTCCTCGCCCCTGCCCCGCAACTCCTCGGCGAAGGAGACGAGCAGGATCGAGTTCTTGGCCGCAAGGCCCACGAGCAGGAGCAGCCCGATCTGCCCGAACACGTCGAGCGGCATGTCGCGCAAGGCGAGGAATCCGACCGCGCCGAAGATGGCGAGCGGGGTCGCCAGCAGGATCACGAGCGGCAGACGCACCGATTCGTACTGCCCGGCGAGGAAGCAGAAGATCATGAACACGCCGAGCCCGAAGATCAGCGGCGCGAAGCTGCCGGCGATCTTTTCCTGATAGGCCACCTCGGTCCACTCGATCGAGAAGTTGCGCGGCAGCTCGGAGGAGAGGCGCTCGACCTCTTCGAGGATGGTGCCGGAGGAGGAGGTCGGCTCGATGGTGATCGCCACCTCGATCGCCGGATAGGTGTTGTAGGACAGGACCGCGGTCGGCCCGGTGGTGAACTTCGCCTGGACCAGCGAGCCGAGGCGCACCGGCTGGCCTTCGGCGTTCAGCACGGTCAGGGCTTCGAGATCCTGGAACACGCGCCGGCCCGAGGCCTCGCTCTGGACGTAGACCTGATAGACGAAGCCGAAGCGGTTGAAGAGGTTGACGAAACTGGAGCCCACATAGGTGCCGAGCGCCTCGAACAGGCGCGAGAGCGGCACGCCGAGCTGCTCGGCCTTGGCCCGGTCGATGTCGAGGCGGATCTGCGGCACGCCCCATTCGGTGGTCGGCGTCGCCCCGCTGACGCCGGGCAGCGCCTTGATCTTCTCGATGAATTCATTGGCGGTTTTCGCGAGCCCGAGGCCGCCGTTGCCCGAGCGGTCCTGGATTTCGAGCGTCAGGCCGCCGCGGCTGCCCAGCCCCGGCAGCGGCGAGGGGTTGGCGATCCTCACCTGCCCGTCGGGATCGTGCTTGAACCGCTCCTCCATGTCGCGGATCAGGTCGTTGACGGTGGTCGTGCGCTCGTCCCAGGGCTTCATGACCGGGATGTTGAAGCCGTAGAACGGGGCCACCGTGTCGGCGAGGAACGAGCGGCCGGACACGCCGATGGTGTGGTCGACGTCGTCGCGGGCCCTCAACACCTCGCCGAAGCGGGTGTTCATCGCCTCGGTGCGTTGGACCGAGGCGCCGAGCGGCATCGCCACCTCGGCATAGAGATAACCCTGGTCCTCCTCCGGCACGAAGCCGGTGGGGCGCTGCATCAAGAGCAGCACGGTGGCGCCGGCGAACAGCGCGAACACGACGAGCGTCAGCACGACCCGGCGCGACAGGAAGACGATCGCGGCGACGACGAAGCCCGCCGCCCGTTCGAGCGCGGTGTTGAACCAGTCGAGCGGGCGCTGCCACCACGGGCGGCGGTAGCCGTGCTCGTGCGGGCGCAGCAGCAGGCCGCAGAGCGCCGGGGTGAGCGTCAGCGAGACGACCGCCGAGATCAGCACCGAGATCGCGATGGTGAGCGCGAACTGGTTGTAGAGCTGCCCCGTCAGCCCCGGAATGAAGGCCACCGGCACGAAGAGTGCTGCGAGCACCAGCGTCGTGGCGATGACCGGTCCGCCGACCTCGTTGACGGCGGCGCGCGCCGCGGGTTTCGGCTCCTCGCCCTCCGCCATCAGCCGCTCGGTGTTCTCGACGACGATGATGGCGTCGTCCACCACCAGCCCCACCGCCAGCACGAGGCCGAGCAGGCTCAAGGTGTTGAACGAGAAGCCGAGGAGCGCCATCGGCCCGAACGTGCCGATCAGCGCCACCGGCACGGCGATGGTCGGGATCAGCGTCGCGCGCCAGTTCTGGAGGAACAGGTAGGTCACGACGGTGACGATCAGGATCGCCTCGACCAGCGTGCGCACCACCTCGTAGATCGCCTCCTTGACGAACTCGGTGGAATCGAGCGCGATCTTGTAGTGCAGCCCTGGGGGAAACCTTTTGGCGAGGTCCGCCATGGTCTCGCGCGTCCCGTTCATCACCTCGACGGCGTTGGCGTCGGGGTTCTGGAAGATGCCCAGCGTCGCCGCCTGCTTACCGTCGAAGTTCGAGGTGACGCCGTATTGCTCCGAGCCGAGTTCGACCCGCGCGACGTCGGCGATGCGCACCACCGAGCCGTCGGCATTGGCCCGCAGCACGATGTTGGCGAACTCCTCCGGCTTGACCAGCCGGCCCTTGGTGACGAGCTGCAGCTCGAACGGCGTGGCGCGGTCCATCGGCAGCTTGCCGAGCGAGCCGGTGGTCACCTGCGCGTTCTGCGCCTGGATCGCCTGGAGCACCGTCTCGGTCGCCAGGCCCAGCGCTTCCATCTTGGCCGGGTCGAGCCAGACCCGCATGGCGTAGCGCATGTTCGAGAAGTTGAGGATGCGGCCCATGCCGGTGACGCGGCGCAGCGGCTTGATCACCTGCGTCTCGGCGTAGTTGGCGAGAAACAGCTCGTCGAAGCCGGTGCCCTCGTCGGCGTAGAGCACGACGTTGCCGAGCCGCTGGCGCGAGGACTTCTGGATTTCCAGGCCTTGGTCGCGCACCGCCTGCGGCAGCTTGGCCTCGGCGCGGCTTGACCGGGTCAGCACTTCGGCGGCGGCCGCATCGAGGTTCGAGCCGACCTCGAAGGTGGCGTCGACCGAGACGCTGCCGTCGGCCGAGGAGGTCGATTGGATGTAGATCAGGCTCGGCGCGCCGTTGATTTCCTGTTCCAGCGGGATCGCGATCGACTCGTAGGCCTGCTGGGCGGAGGCGCCGGGATAGGTCGCCTGGATGTTGACGACGGGGGGCGCGATCTCAGGGTATTGCGCGATCGGGAGGGTCAGCCCGGCGACAATGCCGATCGTCGTGATGATGATCGAGATGACGCTCGCGAGGATCGGCCGGTCGACGAACGTGGCGAACATGGGCCGGGGCCGTCTCCGGGATTTTTTGGGTGAGGCGGCCGAGGGGCCATGAAGAGTCCGCTTGCAACGTCTTGGGCTTACGCGTGTTCCCCCACCTGCCATGCCGCCGGGACCGGCGGCGGGCTTTCGGAGGGGTCCTACGTGCGCTCAGGCGTCGGTTTCGTCATCGCCGGCATCGTCATCGGGGCGATGGGCATCGCGGGCGGCGCGTGGTGGGGGATGGGCCATCCGATCCCCGGCTTCCTCGCCCACCACCTGCGGGTGGAGCCGCGCGCCAAGGCCAAGGACAAGGGGGAGCCGGCGCTCGCCGTGAAGGTGGTGCCCGCCGCGCAGGCCGAAGTGCCGGTCGCCTTCGAGTATACCGGCACGATCCTCTCGCCCCGCGACGCCGAGTTGCAGACGCGGGTGACCGGCATCGTGGTGGAGCGCGCCTTCGAGCCCGGCGGCCACGTGAAGAAGGGGCAGGTGCTGTTCCGCATCGATCCGCGCCCCTTCGAGGTGGCGCTGCAATCGGCCACCGCGATGCGCGACCAAGCGAAGGCGGCGGTCGACTTCGCCCAGGCCGAGGTGAACCGCACCGAGCAGCTCGCCGACAAGGGCTTCGCCACCGAGCAGCGCGCCCAGCAGAACCAGTCGAACCTCGCGACCGCCATCGCCAAGCTCAACGAGGCGGAAGCGGCCATCGCCCGCCAGCGGCTCAACCTCGACTACGCGGTGATCCGCGCGCCGATCGACGGGCGCTCCTCGCTGTCGCTCGTCAACATCGGCGACATGGTGATCGAGAACCAGACCAAGCTCGTCTCGGTGGTGCAGGTGAACCCGATCGACGTGCAGATGGCGCTCTCCTCCGAGGACGCCGAGGCCGTGCGGGTGGCGGTCCACGATAAGCGGGCCAAGGTCCAGCTCCTCGACGTACGGCGCGAGCCGGAGCGCGAGGCCACGATCTACCGCCTCGACAACCGCTTCGATCCCCGCACCGGCCGCCGCCTGATCCAGGCGTGGCTCGACAATGCCGACGAGCGCTACCTGCCCGGTCGCTTCGTGCGCGCCCGCATCGAGGTCGGCCGCCAGCAGCGGCTGTTGGTGCCGACGATCGCGCTCTCGGCCCAGCTCGACCAGCAGGTGGTCTGGACCGTGGACGACAAGAACACGGTCCACATGACCGCGATCGAGGTCGGCGATGCCTACGGCGATGCCACCGCGGTGCTGAAAGGCCTCAAGCCCGGCACCAGGGTGGTGATCGATCATCTCCAGAGCCTGCGCCAGAACCTCAAGGTCGAGCCGCAGGCGGCCGAGCCGGTGAAGGCCGCCGACAACACCCCCGCCTCCGGCGAGGCGCGGCACTGAGCGATGTCAGAGCATCAGCCCGAAAGGTGGGAACCGGCTTTCGGAAAAAGCTGATGCGGCACAACAGCCCGGAGCATCGGGCCGGATACGGTCATCCGGCACGATGCTCCGGGCGGGACCACGGCCCGGCTCTTGCTGCACGGCGCGTGTGCAGGCGCACGGGTTCGGGCGGCGGCAACGGCGTTGAAGCGAAGATGCGAGCGAGACGGAGACGATGACGCTTCTTACCATGCCGGCCGTGCAGGCCCTCGTGTTCGTGGCGGGCTGCGCCCTGATCCACGCCGCCCGCGCCCACGCCGCGGCGCTCGCCCGCGTGCTGACCGAGGCGGCGCTCCTGCTCGCCGTGCTCCTGCTCGTCAGCGCCGCCATCAACTCGGCGGTCGAGGCCACCCTCGGCGGCAGCGGCCCCTACGACGCGATCGTGGCGCTCGACGCGCCCTGACCGGGGATTTCGCTCACACCACGAAGAAGTCGTCGTGGGTGATCGCCGCCTTGTTGTCGAGGACGGCGAACTTCACCGCCGCCGCTCGCCCTGAGCCGTCGGCGTCGTAGAACAGGGAGCCGTCCCGGCTGTCGTAGAGGATGTGGTCGTCGGCATCGACCTTCCCCTTGGCGATGTCCTTGAACTCGCCGGCCTTGATCTCGCCCGGCGCCAGGGCCGAAAAAATGCTCTTCGAGAGGCGGATCGCGTCCACCGTCGAGAAGTCGGTGATCCGATCGACGTTGCCCGCGCCCAGCACCGTCGAGAACACGAAGGTGTCGGCCCCCTTGCCGCCGGTCAGCACGTCGGCGCCGAGGCCGCCGTCGAGGACGTTGACCCCGACATTGCCGACCAGCGTCTGGCCGAACGCGTTGCCGGTGAGGGCGACGGAGCCGGCCTTGCCGGTCAGGCGCAGGCTCTCGATCTCTTGGCCCTCCCGGAGCGCGTAGCCGACCGAGGCCAGCACCGTGTCCGTCCCACCCCCGACCGCCTCGATCACGATGTCCCGGGCGTTGTCCACGAGATAGGTGTCGTTGCCGGCCCCGCCCCGCATCTCGTCGTTGCCGGCCCCGCCCCGCATCTCGTCGATGCCGGCCCCGCCGTCGAGCACGTTGTTGCCGGCATTGCCGATGAGCTTGTTGGTGAATTCGTTGCCGGTGAGCGAAAGCGCGGCCTTGCCGTTGGCGTCGGCCGTCTGCAGCACCTCGATCTGTTGGCCGGCGGCGAGCCGGTAGCTGACCGTGGTCACCACCGTGTCGCGGCCCCCGCCGGCCGCCTCGATCACCCGGTCGGCGGCGTGATCGACGAAGTAGACGTCGTTGCCCGCGCCGCCTTCCATGAGGTCGGCGCCGCCCTTGCCGTCGAGGACATTGGCCGTGCCGTTGCCGATCAGGTGGTTCGAGAGGGCGTTGCCGGTGGCGTTGATCGCCTTGGTGCCTACGAGCGTCAGCCGCTCGACGTTGTCCGAGAGAGTGTAGGAGACCGACGCGACGACGCTGTCGTATCCCTGGTTGCGGCCCTCCACGACCACGTCGCGGGCATTGTCGACGATGTAGGTGTCGTTGCCGAGGCCGCCGGCCATCGTGTCGGCGCCGAGGCCGCCGTCGAGGACGTTGTCGCCGGCATTGCCGGTGAGATGGTTGGCGAGCCGGTTGCCGGTGAGGTCGGCGTGGCTCGTCCCGAGCAGGCGGGCGCTCTGGACGATGTCGGAGGGCAGGACCATCGACACGAACGAGAAGGTCGCGACCGGCAGGCCCGCCGGCGCCTTCGTCGCCGCCTTGCCGAGATCGACGGTGTGGCGCACCGACGGATCGTCGGTGCGGTCGTAGACGAGGCCGCCGAGCTTCGACCGGTCCGCGGTGCCGAAATAGTCGTTCTGCGAGGTCACCCGTCCGTCGTTCGTCAGCGCGATGGCGATGGCCTGCGAGTCGAGGAAGGCGTTGCCGGTCGAGACCGGGCCGCGCAGCGCGCCGCTGCCGAGGACCGACAGGGCGGCCCCCGGCCCGCCCGGATGATACGTCCCGTCGTAGGAGAAGGTGCGGTCGAAGACGTTCTGGCCGATCGTGACGGCGCCGTACTCGCTGCCGTCGGCCGTGCGGGCCTCAATCCCGCCGCTGTCGAGGAACAGGTTTCGGCTGATCGTCGTGTCGCCGCCGCGGGGGTAATAGGCGTTGATCGCGGCGTACATGTTGCTGACGACGGAGTTGGTCAGGCTCAGCGAGCCGTAGCCCACGCCGCTGACGCTGCCCGCGTCGAGCTGCGCGTAGTCGATCACCGTCCTGCCGTTGATGCCGGCGTCGTTGCTCGTCACGAAGTGGGTGTCGCCGAAGAAGATCGGCGCGGCCGCCGTGCCCTTGGCCGACAGCGTGCCGTAGGTCGCGATGCTGTAACCGTTGCCCTCGATCCGGGCGCCGGGCGCGATCGTCAGGGTCACGCCCGCGGCGATCTGGACGTCATCCGTCAGCGTCCGCGCCCCCGGCCCCCATACCGTGTCTTTCCGGATGACGATCATGCAATCCCTCGGAAGCCTGTTTCTCCCGAGCATCGTCCCGAAAGGTTGTTGCCGCCTTTCGAAAAGGACGATGCGGGGCAGGAACCGAGAGAATCGTCCCGGATCCGAGATCCCGGACGATTCTCCAGGCGCCCTGCCCCGGCCGGCTTTCGCCTACGCGATCAGGATGTCGGCGTGGGTGAGCGCCGCCTTGTTGTCGAGCACGGCGAACTTCACCGCCGCCGCCTTGCCCGAACCGTCGGTGTCGTAGAACAGGGAGCCGTCCCGGCTGTCGTAGAGGATGTGGTCGTCGGCATCGACCTTACCCTTCGCGACGTCCTTGAATTCCTCGGCCTTGAGTTCGCCCGGCGCCAGGGCCGAAAAAATGCTCTTCGAGAGGCGGATCGTGTCCACCGCCGAGAAGTCGGTGATCCGATCGACGTTGCCCGCGCCGAGCGCCGTCGCGAACACGAAGGTGTCGGCGCCCTTGCCGCCGGTCAGCACGTCGGCGCCGAGGCCGCCGTCGAGGACGTTGACCCCGACATTGCCGACCAGCGTCTGGCCGAACGCGTTGCCGACGAGATTGACGGAGCCGGCCTTGCTAGTCAGGCGCAAGTTCTCGATTTCCTGTCCGGCCCGGAGCGCGTAGCTGACGAACGACAGGACCGTGTCCGTCCCGCCCCCGACCGCCTCGACCACCACGTCCCGGGCGTGATCGACGACATAGGTGTCGTTGCCGGCTCCGCCCCGCATCTCGTCGATGCCGGCCCCACCGTCGAGGACGTTGTCGCCGGCATTGCCGATGAGCTTGTTGCTGAACTCGTTGCCAGTGAGTTTGAGGGCCGCCTTGCCGTTGGCGTCGGCCGTTTGCAGGATTTCGATCTGCTGCTCGGCGGCGAGCCGGTAGCTCACCGTGGTGACGACCGTGTCGCGGCCCTCGCCGATCGCTTCGATGACGCGGTCGGAAGCATGATCGACGAAGTAGACGTCGTTGCCGGCACCGCCTTCCATCACGTCGGCGCCGCCCTTGCCGTCGAGTGCGTTGGCCGCGCCGTTGCCGACGAGGTGGTTCGCCAACGCGTTGCCCGTCGCGTTGATCGCCTTGGTGCCCGAGAGCATCAGCCGCTCGACGTTGGCCGCGAGGGTGTAGGACACGGACGTGACGACGCTGTCATAGCCCTTGTTGCGGCTCTCCAGGACCACGTCGCGGGCGTTGTCGACGATGTAGGTGTCGTTGCCGAGGCCGCCGATCATCGTGTCGGCGCCGAGGCCACCGTCGATGATGTTGTCGCCGCTGTTGCCGGTGAGCTTGTTGTTGAGCTTGTTGCCCGTCAGGTTTGCGCTGTACGTTCCGAATAATTGTGCGTCAATAATGATTTCTCGTGGCAGGGAGATTGAGACGAAAGAGAGCATTGTGGTTTTAATGTTGGTCGATGGGCTCGACAATGGCCTTTTTACGTCTGCAAAATTCTCGACCGAAAGGTCGTCATTTCTGTCGTATATGTAGTCTGATATTTTGGCGCCTTCGCGTAGCTTGAAATAATCGCCTTGCGAGGAAATTCGGCCATATTTTTGCAGATCAATGGCATAAAGTTCTGTGTCTAGGAACGCATTTCCGATAGACTGCACATTCCTTGAGTCGCTGCCGTTGTAAGTGGTCAAGGCGATGCCTTCATATCCCGGCGAATGTTGGCCATCGTAGGAATAATACCGGTCAAAAATGTTGCCACTCACCGTTAATGAGCCGTAATCTCCGTAATCGAGAGTTCCAGCGTCAATAGCGCCACTGTCAATGAAAACATTGTTGCTTATAATAGTATTTCCGCCTTCGGGATAGTATGCATCAATTCTATCATGAACATTTGATATAGTAGAGTTTTTCAAGTCAAGGGATCCATAGCCAATCCCATCATATCTGCCGCCGTTTATTTGTGCAAAATCTATCTCTATTCTTCCGTAAAGATTATAGTTGTCATTCATCTCAATGACTGTTTCGTTGAAAAATATCGGATTTGCCGACGTGCCTTTGGCGCTCAGCTTTCCAAAAGCAGTAATACTATGTCCATTTCCTTCGACTTGCGTGCCGGGCTGAATTGTGAGGGTTACGCCAGGAGCGATTTGAACGTCATCGGTAAGGTTCTTGAGGCCCGGCCCCCATACGGTGTCCTTGCGGATGATAATCATTTCCAGCCCCGAAGCGATGCGTGTCCAGGCGCTCTTCGGCGCAGCACTCCGGTGTCTTTGACTTGTGGTTGCGTCAAGGCGGCGGCGGTATGGGGCACGCTATGTCGGTTGGCGTCACCCTCAGGCCACACCCGGGCCGCCCTCACGCCGCCCGCACCTGTTCCAAGAACCCGCCGACTTCCTGCCGGAGCGCCGCCGCCTGCCGGGCGAGGTCGCTCGCCGCGCCCAGCACCTGGGACGAGCCGGCGCTGGTGCCGGTGGCGGCCTGGGCCACGCCCGCGATGGTGTCCGAGACGGTGCGCACGCCGTGCGAGGTCTCGACCGTGGTGCGGGCGATCTCGGCGGTGGCAGCGCCCTGCTGCTCGACCGCGGCGGCGATGTCGCCGGAGATGCGCGCCAACTCGCGGATGGAGCGGCCGATCCCGCCGATGCCGGCGACCGAGGCCTCGCCCGAGGCGGCGATCTCGGCGACGCGCCCGGCGATCTCTTCGGTCGCCCGCGCGGTCTGGCCCGCCAGTTCCTTCACCTCGGAGGCCACCACGGCAAAGCCCCTTCCCGCCTCGCCGGCCCGCGCCGCCTCGATCGTGGCGTTGAGGGCCAAAAGATTGGTCTGGCTGGCGATGTCCGAGATCAGCCCGACGATCCGGGCGATGCCGTTCGCGGCACCCGCCAGCCGCTCGACCTCGGCGGCGGTGCGCGCCGCGTCCGCCTCGGCGCTGGCCGCGGCGTCCGCCGAGGCGACGACCTGGGTGCCGATCTCGCGGATCGAGGCCGACAGCTCCTCGGTCGCCGCGGCGATCGAATCGGAGGCCAGCGCCGCCTTCTCCGAGGCCGCCGCCGCCGAACCGCTGAGCGCGGAGGTGTCGCCCGCGTTCGTACTCATGGCGCGGGCGGCGCCCTCCAGCTGCTGCGCGGCGGCCGAGACCGCGGCGACGATGCCGCCGACCCGCGCCTCGAAGCCGTCGGCCACGCCCATCATCGCGGCGCGGCGGCGCGCGGCCTCCTCCCCGGCGCTGCGCTCGCGCTCAGTTCGGGTGCGGGCCCGCTCGGCGACGCTGTCGCGGAACTCGGCCGCGGCCGCGGCGATGGCGCGCAGCTCGTGCGGGCCCTTCATCGGCACGGCCACATTCGTGTCGCCCTGCCCGATCGCGGTGAGCGCGCGGGCCATGCGGCTCAAGGGGGTGGCGATGGCCGAGCCGAGGGCGAAGGCGAGCGCCACCGAGAGCCCCAGCATCGCCAGCATCCCGGCGGACCAGACCGCGACCGCCCGCTCGGCACGGGCGCGGGCGGCGCCGGCCTCCCGCGCCAGCGCCGCGGTGAGCCGGTCCTCGATGGCCTTGAGGCCGTCGATGCGCTGGGTCGCGAGCCGGAACCAGCCCTTGGCATCGGTGAAGGCCGGCGCCTGCCCCGGCACCGTGCCGAGCGCGATCCCGCGGATGCGGGCAACCTCGCGGGCGGGGTCCGTTGCCTCGGCCGCGTCGAGGGCGCCCGTATCCTCCGCCGGGCTCGCGGCCCGGAACAGCCGGGCATAGGTGTCCTGATCGGCCGACAGCCCGGCGAGCCGCCGGTAGCCCGGCAGATCGAGGCTGCCCGCGGCGAAGACGGCGGAGGCCGCCGCCCGCTCCTGGCCCGCCATCTCCTTGAGCGACAGGAAGGCGGAATAGGCCGAGATCCGCGCGCCCACCGCCGGGTCGGCGGCGATCTGCCCGACCTCGCGCACGAGGTTGAGCGCCTCGCCGATCACGCCGGTATAGAGGGCGAGGTTGGCCGGGACGGTGGTCTCCAGCCGATCGACCGCGCCGCGATGGGCCTCGATCCGGGCGAGCGCGGTGCGCAGCGCCTCGGCCTTGCGGGCGAAATCGGCGCCGCCTTCTGCCGCGTCGAGCGCTGCGGTCAGCTCGGCGCGGGCCGCGTCGGTGAGCCGGCGCTGGGCGGCGAGTTCGGGGCCGAACTGCGCAGCCCTGGAGCCGAGGAACAGCGAGGAGGCGCCGCGCTCCTTCTGGGCCTCGTGCACCATCGCGCTGATCCGGGCCGAGAGGCCGACCAGCGCCTCCATCCGGGCCATCGCCTGGCCTTCCCCGACCCGCTCGTACACCGCCACCCCGGCCGTCCCGGCGAAGGCGAGGCAGGGGATCAGCGCCACGGCGACGATGCGCCCGCGCAGCGAACCGAGAACCCGCCCGCCGAGCATTTTTGCGCCCGGGGAGCGAAGAGCGGAAGATCTTTCGATTGAGGAAGCGGACATCGACGCGCCGGACTTGAGAAAGTTCTGTCGCAGTTGTGATGTCTCTCGGTAAAGAAATGCTTGTTCGGCCGAATTCGCTGCGTGTTGAGCGATTTGCCTGCTTATTATGCTGAAAGATGTAAAAATGGGCAATCTAGAGTGCCTTGGTCCGGACGCTCCATCATTCGATAGCTTTCGGAGGCGAGGAGCTCCGTCCTTGGCTTACGCTGCCGGTCCCAACGAACACGGAACCCGGCGGGACCAGCCGTCTTGAAACGCGAGGCGGCGCGCGACGGGAGACCAGCATGGCGGCATCCGAAGAGGGCGGCGCGATCGGCGACGGCAGCGGACGCTTCGACCTCCATGCCATCGCCCACGGCCTGCCCGAAAGCGCCGCGACGCTGCTGGTCGATGCCTACCTGTCGGACCGCCCGGCGGCGAGCGTGCGGGTGTTTCGGGTCTATCGCCCGACCCCGCCGCACTATCACGCCACCTGCGACGAGGTGCTGGTCTGCCTCTCCGGGCGCGGCACCTTCTGGATGGGCGACGCCGCGTCCGAGGCCGAGTTCGGCCCCGGCCACCTGCTGCTGTTCGACCGCAACACGGTGCACGCGCTGCCGAAGATTCTGGAGGAGCCGCTGGTGTTCCTCTCGGTCGACACCCCGCGCCGGGCGCCCACCGACATCGTGTTCGTGAACCCGGAGGACGGGACGCCCGCGACCTTCATGGCGCGCAATGCCGAGGGCGGTGCCGCGTAGCGCCGGGCCGCTTGGCTCCCCATGTCGCGGATGGCCCATTCTCGCGGAGGTGCCGCCGGATGATCCCTGCCCTGCTTGCGCTGACCGCCGCCGCCCTGTTCACGGGGGCGGCCGTCTACATCACCCTGGCCGAGCAGCCGGCCCGGCTGCTCCTGCCCGATGCCGCCCTCTTGGTGCAGTGGCGCCGCGCCTATGCCCGCGGCCTGCCGATGCAGGCGGGGCTCGCCGTGATCGGTTTCGTCCTCGCTGCGGGTTCATGGTGGCTGACCGGGCGGGCGGGCTTCCTCATCGGCGGGCTCGTGCTGGTGGCGAACTGGCCCTACACGCTTGTGGCCATCATGCCGGTCAACAAGCGGCTGGAGGCGGTCGAGCCGACCCGGGCCGGGCCGGAGGCCCGCGCCCTCGTCGTCCGCTGGGGCCATCTCCACGCAGGACGGAGTGGGCTGGGCGCTCTCGCGACCCTCATTCTGCTCGGGACGCTGGCGACGTGATCGGCGTTGCCGTCGTACCTGTTCCGTTCTAGTGGTTTCGCGCTGCCCGGAACCCATCTGCGTTCCCGTAACCTGTTCCCGCGTGGCACGGCTTCGTCCGTGCGGCACAGTCTCGCTCGCCCGGCCGCACCCGGCGCCGTCATCTTGGCTCGACCGTCAGAGAATTCTTCGCCCATGGCCAAAGCCAAAGCCCGCAAAGCCGAGACCGCGGTCAGCAAAGGGGCCGGCAAGGAACAGCAGGCCGATGCCCGCCTCGCCGCGATGTTCGACGCGGCGCCCCCGGCGCGCGACACCCGCGTGATCTCGGTGCGGGGCGCGCGCGAGCACAATCTCAAGAACGTCGATCTGACGATCCCGCGCGACAGGCTGGTGGTGTTCACCGGGCTGTCGGGCTCGGGCAAGTCGTCGCTCGCCTTCGACACGATCTACGCGGAAGGGCAGCGCCGCTACGTCGAATCGCTCTCGGCCTATGCCCGCCAGTTCCTCGAGATGATGGCCAAGCCCGATGTCGATCAGATCGACGGGCTCTCGCCCGCGATCTCCATCGAGCAGAAGACCACCTCGAAGAACCCGCGCTCGACGGTCGGCACCGTCACCGAGATCTACGACTACATGCGCCTGCTCTGGGCGCGGGTCGGCATCCCCTACTCGCCCGCCACCGGCGAGCCGATCGAGAGCCAGACCGTCTCGCAGATGGTCGATCGTGTGCTGGAACTGCCGGAGAAGACGCGGCTCTACCTGCTCGCGCCCGTGGTGCGCGGCCGCAAGGGTGAATATCGAAAAGAAATCGCCGAGTTCCAGAAGAAGGGGTTTCAGCGGCTGCGGATCGACGGCGAGTATTACCCGATCGACGACGTGCCGAAGCTCGACAAGAAGCTCAAGCACGACATCGACGTGGTGGTGGACCGCATCGTCGTGCGCGCCGACATCGCGAGCCGGCTGGCCGACTCGTTCGAGACGGCGCTGGAGCTTGCCGACGGCATCGCCGACATCGAGTTCGCCGACACGCCGGAAGGCGAGACCCCGAAGAAGATCACCTTCTCGTCGCGCTTCGCTTGTCCGGTCTCCGGGTTCACCATCCCCGAGATCGAGCCGCGGCTGTTCTCGTTCAACAACCCGTTCGGCGCCTGCCCGACCTGCGGCGGCATCGGCCACGAGATGCGGATCGATCCCGAGATCGTCATCTCGGATTCCGCCCTGTCGCTGAAGCGTGGGGCGGTGGGGCCGTGGGCGAAATCCACCTCGCCCTATTACGACCAGACGCTCGATGCGCTGGCGCGCCATTTCGGCTTCAAGACCACGGTCGCGTGGTCGGCGCTGCCGGCCTCGGCCAAGCAGGCGATCCTCTACGGCACCGGCACGGAATCGGTGCGGTTCGACTACAACGACGGCCTGCGCTCCTACTCGGTCAACAAGCCGTTCGAGGGCGTCATCCCGAACCTGGAGCGGCGCTACAAGGAGACCGAGAGCGACGCCTCGCGCGACGAGATCGGCCGCTTCATGAGCGCCACGCCCTGCGAGGCCTGCGGCGGCAAGCGCCTGAAGCCCGAGGCGCTGGCGGTGAAGATCGACCGGCAGGATATCGGGCAGGTGACGGCGCTCTCGGTGCGCGAGGCCCACCGCTGGTTCTCCGAGATTTCCTCAAGGCTCACCGACAAGCAGAACGAGATCGCGGTCCGCATCCTCAAGGAAATCCGCGACCGGCTGACCTTCCTGGTCGATGTCGGCCTCGAATACCTGACGCTCGCCCGCGGCTCCGGCTCGCTGTCGGGCGGCGAGAGCCAGCGCATCCGGCTCGCCTCGCAGATCGGCTCGGGGCTGACGGGCGTGCTCTACGTCCTCGACGAGCCCTCGATCGGCCTGCACCAGCGCGACAACGAGCGGCTGCTCGGCACCCTCAAGCGCCTGCGCGATCTCGGCAATTCGGTGATCGTGGTCGAGCACGACGAGGACGCGATCCTCCAGGCCGACTACGTGGTCGATGTCGGGCCGGGCGCGGGCATCCACGGCGGCGAGATCATCGCCCAGGGCACGCCGCAGGAGCTTCTGAAGGACCCGGCCTCGCTCACCGCGAAATACCTGACCGGCGAGATGTCGGTGCGCACCCCCAAGGTCCGGCGCGATCCGGGCCGCGGCACCCTCACGGTCGTCGGCGCGCGCGGCAACAATCTCAAGGACGTCACCGCAAAAATCCCGCTCGGCACCTTCACCTGCATTGCCGGCGTGTCGGGCGGCGGCAAGTCGACCCTCATCATCGACACGCTCTACAAGGTGGCGGCCAAGCGTCTGAACGGCGCGCTGGAGCATCCGGCCCCCCACGATTCGATCGAGGGGCTGGAGCATCTCGACAAGGTCATCGACATCGATCAGTCGCCGATCGGCCGCACGCCGCGCTCGAACCCGGCGACCTACACGGGCGCCTTCACCCCGATCCGCGACTGGTTCGCGGGGCTGCCCGAGGCCAAGGCCCGCGGCTACCAGGCCGGGCGCTTCTCGTTCAACGTGAAGGGCGGGCGCTGCGAGGCCTGCTCGGGCGACGGTGTCATCAAGATCGAGATGCACTTCCTGCCCGACGTCTACGTCACCTGCGACGTGTGCAAGGGCAAGCGCTACGACCGCGAGACGCTGGAGGTGCGCTACCGCAACAAGTCCATCGCCGACGTGCTCGACATGACGGTGGAGGAGGCGGCCGAACTCTTCAAAGCCGTCCCGACGATTCGCGAAAAAATGGAGACGCTGGCCCGCGTCGGCCTGCACTACGTCCGCGTCGGCCAGCAGGCGACGACGCTGTCGGGCGGCGAGGCGCAGCGGGTGAAGCTGTCCAAGGAGCTGTCGAAGCGGGCGACCGGCCGCACGCTCTACATCCTCGACGAGCCGACCACCGGCCTGCACTTCCACGACGTCGCCAAGCTGATGGAAGTGCTGCACGAACTGGTGGATCAGGGCAACACGGTGGTGGTGATCGAGCACAACCTGGAGGTGATAAAAACCGCCGACTGGGTGATCGACATGGGCCCCGAGGGCGGTGACGGCGGCGGCCGCGTCGTGGCGCAGGGCACGCCGGAGCAGATCGCCGCGAGCACGGCGAGCCATACCGGCCGCTTCCTGCGCGAGGTGCTGGCCCGCCGCCCCGCCGCGCCGGCCAAGGCGAAGCCCGCCAAATCGTCCGCCAAAGCCGTGCCCGAGAAGGCCGCGGCGCGGCGCGGGCCGGGCGCCGGCCGGGGTCGTCAGGCGGCCGAGTAGCCGCCGAACCCGGGCGGCGCGCCCGACGATTCGCCGCCCGATTCCCCGCGCCGACCCGTCGCCGGACCCCGTGCTCGTTTGCTGCGCTGCGGGACATCCCGCGCGCCTTGCGCAATCGACCCGCCCGGTCTGCCGGACCTGCCCGCCCCTGTGCCGCGCCCAACGGCTTGATCGAGCTTGGCTATTTCCCTTATCCAACCACCCGGTCGCCCGGGCCGGCATCATGGTCGATCAGTAAGACATCGTTAAGGAATCCGTTGCCCCGCAGCGAAAATGCGGCTTTTGCGCAACGGTATGACCCGAACTGCCGAGATTGCGGGCAATCCCCTGTCATTCGGAGCCGGTCTGTAGAATAGTTCCCGTCGTCGAGACTTGAGGTGCGGCCGTAAGGGGGCGTCGGCATCGGGCCGGTTCGGTCCCGCTCCACAGAGAGCGGGGGTCGATCCGGGGATGCGGGGGCTACGGGGCGGACGCCTGAAATCCTTGGGAAGGAACGAGAAAATGATGAAGAACTGGCTCGCCGCCGGCGCCATCGCGCTGACGGCCGGAATGACGACGACCGTTGCGCAGGCCCAGACCACCACGGTCCCCGGCGAGCAGGTCGGCCTCGCGGTCGGCGCCCCGCTGCCGGAAGGCATCTACGCCATCAACACCTTCACCTACGGCGGCCGTGACCAGGGCGCTCTGGACGTCGGCGTGAACATTCCGATCCTCGTGTGGGCGACCCCGTGGGTCCCGTTCGGCGGTCGTCTCGAGTTCGTCGTCGCTCCCCCGACCGTGTTCGGCTTCGGCAAGAACAGCGGCCCCGGCGGCATCCGTGACTTCTCGGTCAACGTCGGCACCTTCGTCGGTGGTATCTGGGCGTTCGACCTCGGCGGCAACTTCGGCGTCAGCGTCCTCGGCGGTGTCTACCTCAACGAGGCGAACGGCGACCGCGGCGTGGCCCGCTTCAACAGCGGCGCCGTGGCCGTCAACCCGGTCCTGCCGTTCCTGGCCTCCAACACCTACCGCTTCGGCGTGGCCGGCAGCTACACCGGCGACGGCTGGAACGCCACCGCCAACCTGACCTACAACTTCTACGACTCGCCGGCGACCTTCAGCGGCAACAACACCTTCGGGACCCGTGGCCCGTTCAACATCTCCGACGCCCTCAACCTCGACCTGACCGCGACCAAGAAGTTCGGCAAGTTCGAGATCGGCGCCATCGGTTACGGCACGGTCAACCTCGACCCGAACCTGCTGAACCGCGTCGGCGATCTGGGCTCCGGCCGGATCGGTCGCGGTGGTCGCTTCCTCCTCGGCGGCCTCATCGGCTACGACTTCGGCGCCTTCACCACGCAGTTCTACGTGGCCCGCACCGTCGCCCGCACCGCCGACTCCTTCGACTCGACCGAAGGCTGGTTCCGCGTCGTGGCCCCGCTCTACACCCCGCCGGCCGCCGTGGCCGTCGCCCCGGCCCCGCTCATGCGCAAGTACTGATCCGAACCGGGGACGCCGCACGGCGTCCCCACGCCCGAACGGGCGAAAACCGTCCGGCCGCAAGGCCGGGCGGTTTTTCGTTTTGTCTTTTGTCTTGCGCCTCGGTGCCACGGGCGCCGGCCAGGGCAGGGCACCTCGCGCATCGCTTGAGGATGCGGCGCTTGGGCGTTGATTTAACTAATAAAAATCGAAAAAATTACTCCGGGATCAGCTTGCCCGAATAGACCACCTGCCCCGTCGGCTGGCCCGTGGGCGAGCCGCCCGGCGGCTCGACCGAGACCGCGAGGGTGGCGCCCTCGGTGGCCCCGGCCTCCGGGGGCAGGGCGAGGCGGGACGGCGCGGTGCCGACGAGGCCGAGCGGCCGGGGCGCGGCGCCCGCGCCGACATACCAGAGTTCCAGGCTGCGGCCCTCGGGGGCGCGGGCGGCGAGGGGGCGCACCCGCACGGTGCCGTCGGCGGCATCGACGCTGACGATCAGCGCCGGCAGGTCGCCACCGCTCGTCACCACCGCGACCGAGCGCCCGCCCGGCGGCGTCGGCCGCAACGACCCTGTAAAGGTCAGGGCGAGCCCGGCGGCGGCGAGCCCGGCCGCCCCCGCCGCGACGGTCGCGCGGCGCCAGAACCGGACTTTTCGAACGAGGTCGTGCAGGTGGTCGTCGTTGGCGGCGGTAGGAACTGCCTCCCCCTGCCCCGCCCGACCCGACGGCAAAGCCGCGGCGATGCGCCCCCACACCTCGGGGCCGGGCGCGACCGGCGGCACCGCCCGCGCCAGGGGAAAAAGCCGCCGCTCCCAGGCGCGCAGGGCCGCCTCGGTCGCCGGATCGACCGTGCGCTCCAATTCGAACGCCGCCCGCTCGCCCGCATCGAGGGTGCCGAGCACGTATTCGGCGGCGCGCATCTTTCGCGCGTCGTCGCTCTCCCGGCCACTGCTCTCCTTGCCGCTCATGCGCCCGGCTCCAGGCAGGATTTCAGGGCGGCGAGCGTCCGGTGCAGCCAGGTCTTCACGGTGTTGACCGGACGGCCGTAGCGCGCGGCCAACTCCTCCCGCGACCAGCCCTCACAATAGGCCAGCACGACGCAGTCGCGCTGGGTCGGGTCGAGCCGGGACAGGCACGCGACCAGGGCGTCGCGATCGAGGATCGCATCCTCGCCGCCGCCCGGCGCGGCGAGCCGCTCCCAATACGCTTCGCCGGCCTCGCCCGACGGCATCGTGACCTCGCTTCGGCGGCGCATCCCGTCGATGGCCCGGTTGCGCGCGATGGCACACAGCCAGGGGAGCGGCGCCCCCGCCGCGGGCGCATACGATCCGGCCGCGTGCCAGATCCGCAGATACACGTCCTGAAGCACGTCCTCGGCCAAGCTCCGATCGCGCTGGATACGCAGGATGAGGCCGAGAAGTTTCGCCGCCGTGCGTTCGTAGAGCGCCCGGAGCGCCGCCTCGTCCCGCCCGGCGATTTCACGGAGGAGACCCGCGAGGATCGCGTCCTCGCCGGACCCATCACGCGGCGCCACGGCCGGCTCCTGTCTCGGTCGGCGATGCGTGCGGCATGCGGGCTCGGGCTCGTTCGTCCGGCGGAAACGTTGCGGGCAATCTATCGGAGGGAAACCGCGCGCGCCATCGATCGGGCGGCGTCATCCCGCGCCATCGCGCACACCGGAAGCGCGCGGCAGGCGGCTGTCGGCGGCGAGGCCGTCGCCTATCTTGTTCGGGGCAACGGGGACGTCGCGGGAGAGGGAGCGCATGGCCGCGCACGGCGAATTCAGGATCCCGGCCGCCCAGCAGCCGAAATCGGGCGACTACGCCTACGATCTCGAACGGGCACTGACCTCGGTGGTCTCGCTGTCCTCGCGCGTGCCGGCGGAGGCCTTCACCGCCGAGACGCTCGGCACCGAGCGGGCCGGCAACGGCGTGGTGATCCGCGAGGACGGCCTCGTGCTCACCATCGGCTACCTCGTGATCGAGGCCGAGACCGTCTGGCTCACCACCCATGACGGGCGCTTCGTGCCCGCCCACGTCGTCGGCTACGACGCGGTGACTGGCTTCGGCCTCGTCCAAGCGCTCGGCGATCTCGGCCTGACCGCTTTGCGGCTCGGCTCCTCGGCCACGTTGCGGATCGGCGACCGCGCCGTGATCGCGGGGGCGGGCGGGCGCGGGCACAGCCTCGCGGTCGAACTGGTCGGGCGCCAGGAATTCGCGGGCTACTGGGAGTACGTCCTCGACGAGGCCCTGTTCACCGCGCCCTCCCACCCGCAATGGGGCGGAACCGCCCTGATCGGGCCGGCGGGCGACCTCGTCGGCATCGGCTCGCTCCAGCTCCAGCAGGGCGGCCAAGCGGGGGCGCGGGCGATCAACATGGTGGTGCCGATCGAGCTCTTGCCGCCGATCCTGTCCGACCTCGAGAGCCGCGGCCGGGCCGACCGCCCGCCCCGGCCCTGGCTCGGCCTCTACGCCACCGAGACCGAGGACGGCGTCGTCGTGATGGGCCTGACCGACACCGGCCCGGCGGAGGCCGCGGATCTGCGCCCCGGCGACGTGCTGGCGGAGGTGGCGGGCGAGCCGGTGGCGGATCTGGCGGGCTTCTTCCGGCAGGTCTGGGCGCTCGGCGAGGCCGGCGTGCGCGTGCCGCTGACGATCAACCGCGACGGCCGCCCGCTGCGCCTCTCGCTGACTTCGGTCGATCGCGAGCGCTTCCTCGTGGGACCCAAGCTGCACTGAAGCCCGGCTGAGCGGTTCCGACGCAGGCCGCCCGGCACCGGCTCCGCTTGCGCTCATGTTAAGAGGGTTTACACTCGATCCATTGTCGGCAGGGTCTTCCCGGGCGCCAGCGGCTGAGAGACCTGCGCGCTCCGCCTGAACGGACATGGAGTGCTCTTTGCCCCTCTTCGTCGGCCCCCCGATCTGCCCCGAACTGCCCGCAGCCTACCGTGTACTGGTCCTGAGCGCGAGCGGACACATCCTCTTGAGCGAATCGATCTCTGCGAAAAACGACGGCGAGGCCGTGGCGCAGGCGCGCCGACGTGCCGGCGCCGCCAGCGTCGAGTTGTGGGACGGCGTGCGCTTCATGGAGCATTTCCCGCCCCTGCTCGAACCGGCGAGCTGATCCGGGGGTCCCCGCGTCAGGGAGGCTTACGTGCCGCGCTGCTTCTTCGACCTGTCCGACACTGAGGCGGCCCGGCGCATCTACAGCGCCTCGATGGTCCTGCAGGGCGTGCGGTTCGATTCCGCCGCACACTGAGCCTCGGCCCGAACCGGGCCGGCCTCGGCCGACGCGCCACAAAATCCCAAAAACTATTGCGGGCGTCGGAATCCGGCGAGTTCGACGACGCCGGCCGCCTCCCGCGGGCTGATCCAGCGGGGCAGAGCCGGGCAGGACAGGGTGATCCGCAGGAAGACCACGCCGCGGCAGCCCTGCCACAGCTCGGCCGGCAGCACGGCGGCACCGTCGGTCCAGCGCCAGCGCGCCTCCCCTTCTCCGTCGAGCGGATGGAAGCCGGCTCCCAGGCGCGGGTCGTCGAGGGCGATCCGGCGCTGGCCGGTCAGGCCGTCGTCGATCGTGAGGGCGGCCAAAGCCACGCCGAGCCGCCGCCCGTCGCCGGAGCCCGGCAGGACGTGGGCCGGCACGCTGGTGTCGCTGACGAGGCGCACCTCGCGCGCCTCCGTCGGCAGCACGAAGCGGACGACGAGGCCATCGATGTCGGGCTGGATCGCCTTCCCGTCGGCCGTAAGGTGCAGCCCGGCCAGCGACGCCTCCGACAGACGCCAGCCGAGCGAGCGGGCACGGTCCGCCAGCCGGGTGCGCAGCACCTCGATCATCACGCCCTCCTCGTGGATCGGGCGGCAGGCGCCGGTCGCCGCCAGCCGGATCGCGGCTTCCGACGGCGCGGCGTGGCCGTCTCCGGCCGCGGTGAAGAAGCGGCGGTGGCCGGTGTCGCGGCAGCTCTCGACGGGCTGGCCCTCGGCCAGGAGGATGTCGTGGCCGGCGAGTTCCACGTGCCAGTAGGTGACGCTCTCCAGAGGGACCCGGGCGAGCGTCGTGCCGTTGACGAGGCGCCGGGCCGGGATCAGCACCTCGCCGAGCACGTCGAGGCAGAGGCCGTGGTCGGGGGCGACGAGGAGGTCGCGCTCCGGGCGGCCTTCGCCGAAGGCGTGCGCCGCGATGCGCACCGGCTGCAACTCGGCGCGACCGTGGCAGGAGACCGTGCGCTCACCGATCCAGCGGATCGGGCGCTGCAGGCCGCCCGCGGTCACCAGGAGGGTGCCGACGCTCAGCTCCTCCACCGCCATCGGGCCGTCCACGGTCGCGAGGCAGGTGCCGGCGACGAAGCTGCTGAAGGCGTGGGGCGGGCCCGCTTCGGCGACGGGGGCGGCCTCGGGGGCCGTTTCCTCGCGATCCGATTCTTGCCGTTCCGATTCTTGCCGTTCCGCGTCCGTGCCCGCCTCCGCGGCGTCGCCCTCGGCCTCGGCGACCGGGGGGATCGCCGCGGTGTCGCTCTGGTCCGCCCCGGCGACCGTGTCTGCGGGGGGATTCGGATGGGGGCCGTCCGACATGATGCGATCCCGATGCGGCCCGGTGCATCGCCGGGCCCTCCTCTCCCAGCGATGACGCCCCTGGCCCGCCCTGACAAGGCACGGCTGTGTCAGCGGCGGCGATTCCGCCGCCGCGCGCGCTTTTCGGGCAACGGCATCCCCTTCCCCGCATCGAGCGCCGACGGCCGCGTCCGCGGGCATCGTGGCACACGGGCCGCATTGATCGCGGGCGCGCAAGATTCTATCCCGTCGCGATGACGGACCCGATCCATATCGTCGGCGGCGGGCTCGCCGGCTCCGAGGCCGCCTGGCAGATTGCCGAGGGCGGCGGGCGCGTGGTGCTGCACGAGATGCGGCCGCAGCGCGCCACCGAGGCCCACCACACCGACGGCCTCGCCGAACTCGTCTGCTCGAACTCGTTCCGCTCGGACGACGCCAACGGCAACGCGGTGGGCCTGCTGCATCAGGAGATGCGGGCGCTGGGCTCGCTGATCATGCGCGCGGCCGACGCCAACCAAGTGCCCGCGGGCGGGGCGCTGGCGGTCGATCGCGAGGCCTTCTCGCAAGGCGTCACCGCCGCGCTCGAAGCGCATCCGAACGTTCGAATCGTGCGCGAAGAGGTCGCCGGCCTGCCCCCCGAGGAATGGGGCCCGACCATCCTGGCCACCGGCCCCCTCACCTCCCCGGCACTCGCCGAGGCGGTGGCCGCGCTCACCGGCAAGGACGCGCTCGCCTTCTTCGACGCCATCGCCCCGATCGTCCACCGCGACTCGATCGACATGGGGCGTGCGTGGTTCCAGTCGCGCTACGACAAGGCCGGGCCGGGCGGCACCGGGGCCGACTACCTCAATTGCCCGATGGACCGGGCGCAGTACGACGCCTTCATCGCCGCGTTGATCGCGGGCGAAAAGACCTCGTTCAAGGAATGGGAGGCCACGACCCCCTATTTCGACGGTTGCCTGCCGATCGAGGTGATGGCCGAGCGCGGTCCCGAGACCCTCCGCCACGGCCCGATGAAGCCGGTGGGGCTCACCAACCCGCACGATCCGACGGTGAAGCCCTGCGCCATCGTCCAGCTCCGCCAGGACAACGCGCTCGGCACGCTGTTCAACATGGTCGGTTTCCAGACCAAGCTGCGGCACGCCGAGCAGGTGCGCATCTTCCGCACGATTCCGGGGCTGGAGAACGCCGAGTTCGCCCGCCTCGGCGGCCTGCACCGCAACACCTACCTCGATTCCCCGCGCCTGCTCGATGCGACCCTGCGGCTGAAGGCGCGGCCCGCTCTGCGCTTCGCCGGCCAGATCACCGGCTGCGAGGGCTATGTCGAGAGCGCCGCGGTCGGGCTGATGGCGGGCCGCTTCGCATTGGCCGAGGCCGCGGGGCAGACGCTGGCCCCCCTGCCCCCGACGACGGCGCTCGGCGCCTTGATCGGCCATATCACCGGCGGCCATGTCGAGGCGGACGCGGAGGCCGGGGCCAACGCGCCGCGCTCGTTCCAGCCGATGAACGTCAATTTCGGGCTGTTCCCGCCGCTGGAGCGGATGCCGCGCAACGAGACCGGCAAGCGCCTGCGTGGTCCCGAGAAGGCAGCGCTCAAGAAGCGGGCCCTGACCGACCGGGCGCGGGCCGACCTCGCCGCCTGGCTCGGCGACGGCGAGGCCCCGCTGCGGGCGGCGGAGTAGCCTTCAGCTCGGCTTGTCGGCATCGCCGGGTTTTTCCGGCTTCGGGTCCTTCGACGGGTCGGGGTCGTCCTCGGGTCGCATCGTCGCCCCCGACGTGCCCTTGCCGGGGTCGCCGGTCTGCTCGTCGATGTTGCCGAGCGCCCCGCCCGCTTGCGTCTTGCTGTCCTGCGTGCCCGGCTTCTCCGGCTTTCTCACGGCGGCCTCCTGTCGCGAAAATCGGACATATGGTTCTCGTTTCGCCGACAACGAGGCCGTGTCGACGGGCCTGCTGCATTATGATGCAGTTCGATCGAGCGCCGGGCCGGGCCGACCGATCCGCCACGGTGCAGCGCTTTTCGGTATTCGGATCGCGGTTCCACGCTCGTCAGGTTGGGCGATCTGCGATACAACCGTAATAACGATCGAGACGGCACGTCGCCCGAAGGGCGCGTTGCCGATCGACAGCAGATCGGGCGAAGCCGGGAGCAGTTCGTGGCCAATTCTCTGTTCACCTACGAATTCGAGCACCCACCCCTGCCGCTCCACGAGCCTTTCGTCGCGCCGACCCCGCCGACCAATACCCCCGCCTTGACCTCTCCCGACGGCGAGAAGGTGATCCTCAAAGAGCCTGACGGATTTACTATCAAAAATCAGGTTACTGGCGAGTCTTTGACCTTTACTGGTAGCGACATTCTGGGGAGTGATTACACTCCGATTGGATTCAGCCAGGATTCTTCGCTTCTGTATTTTATCGGGCAGGAGGATTATGACGATAATCCGCCCGACCAGAATATCTTGGTCCTCAACGCTAACGAACTGACCCAGCCGACCAGGATCGGCGGCTTCACTGCGTATTCGCAAGACGTCGATTTCGCGAGCGATGGTCAGTCGTTCGTCTTGAAATATATGAACAGAGCAGCTGAGGGAAAGCCCGCATACCCGGTGTTTCTGGCTATTAAGACGAGCACTAGTGAGGTGTTCGACTTGAACACCACGGCCGGCGGCGACGCGGGGAACGGTCTGGTCACCGAGGCCAGGGTCGTGAACGGCGGCCAGTTCGTTGCCTTCGTCAGCACGTCGAGCAACCTCGTGGCAGGCGACACCAACGGCGTCGCCGACGTGTTCCTCAAGAACCTCGCGACCGGCGCGATCACGCGGGTCTCGACCTCGGCCTCGGGCGCCCAGTCCAACGGCGCTTCGAGCGGGCTCGACGTCTCGGCGGACGGCACCAGGATCCTGTTCCAGAGCGCGGGCTCCAACCTCGTGGCGGGCGACACGAACGGCTTCCAGGACGTGTTCGTGAGGGACATCGCGACGGGCGAGGTCACCCGTGTCTCCGTCGGGGCCGACGGGCTTCAGGGCAACGGTGATTCCGGGGACGGCGTCTTCTCGCCCGACGGCCGGTCGGTCGCCTTCGTGAGCGCGGCCGCCAACTTCGCTCCGAACGACCTCAACGGTGCCCGGGACGTCTTCCTCAAGGCGCTCGCCACCGGCACGCTCACCCCGCTCTCGTTCATCAGGGAGGGCGGCAGCTCGGTCAGCGTCCCGGTCACCGCCAAGCCCACGTTCAGCAGCGATGGCGACTCCGTCAATTTCGGCGGATACACCTACAGTGTCGATCAGGCCGGCCTGCTGATCCTCGACGTGACACGGACCGGCACTTTCCTTGAGATCGGCGGCATCACCGTCTCGAAGGGCGACGGGTCGTCCGCGGTGCCCTATTCGTTCGGCAACGTCATCCGATCGATCGGCCTCGACTACGACCGGGACGGCGACTTCCAGGCGACGATCACCGGAGTGAAAAATTCGGCCACGGTCGCCAGCGAGAGCTTCACCGTCAAGGTCCGGGCCCATTCCGGCGCCCAGAACTTCGTCGGCGACGGCACCGGTGAGGTCGTGCTGCTGTCCACGAGCGCCGACAAGGCCGATGGTGGCGGCGGCGACGACACCCTGTTCGGCAACCGCGGTGCGGACGATCTGAGCGGCGGCGCCGGCAACGACGTCCTCGACGGCGGGCTCGGCGACGACACCCTGCGCGGCGGCGCGGGCGACGACCGCTACTACGTCGACAGCCCGGCCGATACGGTGATCGAGGCGGCGGGTGAGGGTCGCGACACCGTCGTGGCGTCGTTCTCGACGACGCTCGGCGCCAACGTCGAGGACCTCGTCCTCACCGGCAGCGCCAAGCTGACCGGCACGGGCAACGGGCTCGACAACACCCTCACCGGTAACGGCGCCGACAACACGCTGACCGGGCTCGACGGGAACGACATCCTGATCGGCGGCGGCGGGGCCGACCGCCTGGTCGGCGGCAACGGCGACGACAACTACTACGTCGACTCGCCCGACGATGTCGTCGTGGAGAGCGCCGGCGGCGGCACCATCGACCGCGTTTACGTGACCTACTCGGGCTCGTCCTTCCTCACCGCGTACACGCTTCAGGACAATGTCGAGCGGCTGGTCCTCGTCTCGGGCCGGATCGCCAATGGCAACGCCCTCGACAACGTTATCACCGGCAACGATGAGGGCAGCGTCCTCGACGGTCGGGGCGGCAACGACACCCTGACCGGCGGCACCGGACAGGACGCGCTCACCGGCGGAGACGGCATCGACACGCTCATCGGCGGGGACGGCAACGACGTCCTGAGCGGCGGCCTCGGGGCCGACCGCCTGATCGGCGGGCGCGGCAACGACACATACTACGTCAACGAAGCCGGCGACCGGGTGATCGAGGACTCGACCGATGCCTCGAACGACACCGTCTACTCCGCCGTCGACTTCACCCTCACGGACGCGCAGCGGATCGAGGTCCTGCGGACCGCGAATTTCGAGCAAGTCTCCACCAAGCTCACCGGCAACGCATTCGCCAACCGGATCATCGGCGGCACCGGCAACGACGTCCTCGACGGCGGCGGCGGCGCGGACAATCTCCAGGGCGGGATCGGAAACGACACCTACATCGTCGATAACGCGGGTGACGTGATCAGGGAGTTCCCAGGCGCCCTCTACGGCAACGACACGCTCATCGCCTCCGTCAGCTACGTCCTCGACAATGGGCAGGCGGTCGAGACGCTGCGCTTCGCTGAGGGGCGGTCGAGCGACAGGCTCAGCCTCACCGGCAGCGCCATCGGCCAGACGCTGATCGGCAACGGCGGCGCCAGCAACCTGCTCGGGCGCGGCGGCGACGACACCTACATCGTCGACGACGACAGCGATCAGGTGTTCGAGGCCGGCAACGAGGGCACCGACACCGTCGTCACGACCGGCAGCTACACGCTGGGCGTCGGCCAGTCGATCGAGATCCTCCGGTTCGCCGACCCCGCCGGCACCGCCGCCCGCAACCTCACCGGCAACGGCTTCGCCAACAGCCTGACCGGCAATGCCGGCAACAACATCCTCGACGGCGACGGCGGTGCCGACAGCCTCTCGGGGCTCGCCGGCAACGACACCTACGTCATCGACGACGCCGGCGACCTCGTGTTCGAGAAGGCCGGCGAGGGCACCGACACCGTCCGCACCTCGGTCGGCTACACGCTGGCCGCGGGGCAGTCGATCGAGACCCTCGAACTCACCGGCACCGGCGCGCTCGGCCTCACCGGCAACGAACTCGCCAACCGGCTGGTCGACAATGCCGGCAACAACGTTCTCGACGGCGGCGCGGGCGACGACGTCCTCGTCAGCACGGGCGGGCAGGACGTGCTGCTCGGCAACCGCGGCACCGACAGCGCGGTGATCGACCGCTCCGGCGNGGCGGCGCGGGCGACGACGTCCTCGTCAGCACGGGCGGGCAGGACGTGCTGCTCGGCAACCGCGGCACCGACAGCGCGGTGATCGACCGCTCCGGCGCGACCGTCGCGCTCCGCTTCGTCATGGAGAGCTTCGGCGCCACCACGACGCTGGAGGGCGACGGCACCACCACCGCCAGCATCAACAACATCACCCTGACGGGCGGCGCGGGCAACGACCGCTTCGCCACCCTCGAAGGCACCGACGTGCTCTCGGGCGGGGCGGGCGACGACAAGCTGTCGAGCGGGGCGGGCGACGACGTCCTGAACGGGGGCGCCGGCAACGACACGCTGGAGGGCGGCACCGGCATCGACCGGATGAGCGGCGGCACCGGAAACGACGTCTACCAAGTCGACACCTCGAACGACCGGGTGTTCGAGCGAGCGGGCGAGGGCTTCGACAGCGTCTACACGACGAGCCACTACACCCTGGCGGCCGGCCAGGAGATCGAGAGCCTGCGGCTGCTGTCCTCGACGGGGGCGACGAACTTCAACCTCATCGGCAACGAGTTCGGGCAGACGCTGGTGGGCAATGCCNGGCCAGGAGATCGAGAGCCTGCGGCTGCTGTCCTCGACGGGGGCGACGAACTTCAACCTCATCGGCAACGAGTTCGGGCAGACGCTGGTGGGCAATGCCGGGGCCAATCGTCTGGACGGCAAGGGCGGCAGCGACGTGCTGACGGGGGGGCGGGGCGCCGACACGTTCATCTTCGCCAATGCGCTCGGCGCCGACAACGTCGATCGCATCACCGACTTCGCGTCGAACGACACGATCTGGCTCGGCAAGGGCGTGTTCACGGCGCTGGCCCCGGGGCAGCTGGCCGAGAGCGCGTTCAAGAACCTCGACGCGGGTGGTGCGGATGCCAACGACCGCATCCTCTACAAGCAGACGACCGGCGAACTGTTCTACGACGCGGACGGCTCAGGGACCGGGGCGGCGGTGAAGTTCGCGGTTCTCGACAACAAGGCGGCGCTGAGCGCGGGCGACTTCCTCGTGGTGTGAGGCCGTCGGGGCCGGGCAGCCCGGAGCTGCCCGGCCCCGACGCGCGTCAGAACCGCCCGGCCAGCGTCAGCCGCACGGCGGTGGGCTCGACGGGGTGGAAGTGGCGGTCGGGGGTCCCTTGCGGCGGTTGGCCGGGCGGACGGATCAGCGGTTCGCCGCGCAGGCGGCTCTCGTAAAAGTAGGTGATCTGGTCGGCCTTGGCGTTCGTGAGATTGAGGACGTCGAGCGACAGGCTGACGCCGTTGGCGAAGGCGTAGCCGATGCGGCCGTTGAGGAGCGCGGTCGCTCGTGAGCGTACCGAATTGTCCTCGATCAGCGGACGGGGGCCGAAATAGCGGAAGCGTAAACTCCCGAACCAGCCCTCGCCTTCGCCGAAGCTGATCCCGGCCGAGGCGATGGTGGTCGGCGCGTCGGGCACGCGGCGGCCGGTATCGGGGACGCGGTCGGCGAAGCGCGCGTTCGTCACGGTCAGGTCGCCCTCCAGTTGAAGCCAGGGGGTGAGCGCGTAGCGGTTGGTCCACTCGACGCCGAAGCGGCGGGTCGGGCGGCTCGGCTCCGTGGTGCCGGCGTCCCCCACGAACAGGTTCTCGGAGGCGAAGTCGAGCCGGAACAGGGCAACCGCCGTCTCAAGCCCGGCAATCGAGCGGTTGCGGACGCCCACCTCGTAGCCGGTCGAGGGCACGAGGAAGGGCGCGCGCACCACGGGGGCAAGCGTGCCCGAGGCCTCGACGGTCGCGGTCACGCCGCGCACGTCGTTCGAGTGGAAGCCGCCGCCGTAGTTCAGGTAGAGTTCGGTGTCGGCCCAGGGTCCGAGCACGAGGCCGAGCTTCGGGTTGACGATGCCGTCGCGGGCGCGCCCCGAATTGGCCGGCGTGTCGGAGCGGACGTCGGCGTAGTAGCCGTCGGCGCGGAAGCCCACGCTGGTGCGCAGCCAATCGGTCCAGCGCACCCGGTTTTCGTAATAGAACGCCGCGCTCGTCTCCAGCACCCGATCGTCGAGCACGGTCGAGCGGAATTGCCGCCGCGTGGTGTTGAACAGCCCGATTCGCATCGAATCGGTGCGGGTCTGGATGCCGATTTCGTTTTCCATCGGCATCCCGAAGAGATCGCCGGAGAAGACGTGGCTGGCCTCCGCCCCGCCGAGCACCCGGTCGTCGAGCTGGCGGAACTGGTCGCCGTGATCGGGATCGTTGAGGAAGTAGGTGAAGTTGTTCCACAGATTCATCCGGTAGCGGATGAGGTAGGCGTTGGCCCGGGTGATCCCGGCTTCGCTCGTGTGGCTCCAGCGGCCCGACAGCGAGAAGCGGCCGGTGTCGCCGCCATCCGTCGGGTCGAGGGTGCCGAACCGGCCGACGAGCCCTTCCGCGACCGCGCGCTCGGGGATCTGGTTGGTGGCGTTCCACTTCGCCCAATAGGCCATGCCGGTGACGGAGAAGCCGTCGAGGGCCGTGCCCTGGCTGTAGCGGGCGACGCCGTTGAGTTTCTTCAGGCGGTCCGGCACGTCCCAGGGGCCGTCATAGGTCTGCGCCTCGCCCGCCACCAGGAGGTTGCCCGCCCCGAGCGGTGCGGAGGCGATGGTGAGCGCGCGCTTGTAGCCGAACGAACCGATCGAGGTCAGAGCGACGTTCTTGGCGACCGTGTCGAGGTAGTCGATCCGCACCGAGCCGGCGGAGGCGAAGTCGCCGTCGCGCACGAAATAGGGGCCCTTGTGGAATTCCACCGCGCCGACGAGTTCGGGGATCAGGAAGTTGAGGTCGGCATAGCCCTGGCCGTGGGCGTGGGTGCGCATGTTGACCGGCATGCCATCGACGAACAGGGCGATGTCGGTGCCGTGGTCGAGGTTGAACCCGCGCAGGAAGAACTGGTTGGCCTTCCCCTCCCCCGAATGCTGGGTGACGATCAGGCCGGGCACCGCCTCCAGCGCCTCGCCGGGGCGGGTGACGGGCCGGGCGTTGACCTGCGCACCGGAGACGAGGCCGCCGCTCGCCGACGCCACCGGTTGAAGGGCGCCGCCGATGCCGGTGACGCCGCCGACGTAACCGGCGCTGGCCGAGAAGGCGGCGACTGGGCGCGGCGCCTCGCCCGCGACGGAGAGTTCATCGAGGGTGACGGCCTCCTGGGCGCTCGCAGGGAGGGGCAGCAGCGCGACGGCGAGCGCCGCCAGTCGCAGGGCGGTCGGGGAACGGGAATCGGACACGGGCAAAACGGCCTCGGGCAACGGCAGTGGCACGTCACCGCGAACGAGGCCGCGGACCGCCCGACCCTCGCAGGATCGGTGCCGCCCCCGGCAACCCATCGGTGCACCCCGCCCGACGCGCCTCGCGTGTGACCACGACTGACGGCAGGTCTCCTGGCTCGCGGGTCACGGCCCTCTCACCGTCTTCCCGGATGCGGCGCATCCAGTGACATGGTGGCGGAAGGCTCGCCGCTCACAGTTGCGGGGGCAGCCGCGGCATCGGGCTTTCGCCCTCACCGCGTTCCCTTTTGATCCCCGAGGGGAACCGTCACGCTACGGTTAGCACGGCGCTCTCATCCGTCGTCAACGCGCTGCCGGGGCGCTGGCCGCGAAGCGGTGCGGCTGTGCCCCGTGGGAGACACCCTTGGGTTCACGCCCCTTGGCGCGCGGCGCCGGCTCGCGGCAGGACCCGCGTCAGCAAAACTCCGGCGGCGAGGCCGGCGGCGTGGAGTCCGGCGGTCGCGGCGAGGAAGCCGAGGCCGTAGGCGAGGCCCGAGGCGGTCTCGGGCATCTCGGCCCCGTGCGCCGCGCCGTGGAACACCGCGAAGGCGCCCACCAGCCCGGCGAGCGCCGCGAGCGGGATCAGCCGGGCGCAGACCGCCATCACGGCGAACGCCGCGACCGAGGCGAGGATGGCCGGCTCGACGAAGGGCAGGTCGAGGCCGGCCATGGCCGCCCCCGCGCCCAGCGTCATCATGCCGAGGAAGCAGGCGGGCAGCAGCCACAGCGCCCGCCCGCCGACGAGGCCGGCGATGATCCCGACCGCGACCATCGCCAGGACGTGGTCGGCGCCACCGACCGGATGGGCAAAGCCCGCGGCCCAGCCCATTGCCTCGCCGTGGCCGGGATGGGCGAACGCCGCGCCGGGCAGGAGCACGAGCGCCACGGCGAGCGGCATCGAGCGAGAGATCATGCGGTTTCTCCGAGAGGGGATCATTTGGTGAGGCCGCCGGACTCGACGACGAAGCGGGCGATGGCGTCGGCGCCGTGGCCGTCGCGCAGCGAGGCGAAGACGTAGGGCCGGGTTCCCCGCATGCGGCGGGTGTCGGCCTCCATCACGGCAAGATCCGCGCCGACGAGCGGCGCGAGGTCGGTCTTGTTGACCACGAGGAGGTCGGAGCGGGTGATGCCGGGGCCGCCTTTCCGCGGGATCTTCTCGCCGCCCGCCACGTCGATGACGTAGAGGGTGATGTCGGCGAGTTCCGGCGAGAAGGTCGCGGCGAGGTTGTCGCCGCCGGATTCGATCAGCACCACGTCGAGGTGGGGGAAGCGGCGGCGCATCTCGGCCACCGCCGCGAGGTTGATCGAGGCGTCCTCGCGGATCGCCGTGTGCGGGCAGCCGCCGGTCTCGACGCCCATGATCCGCTCCTCGGGCAGCGCCCCGGCGACGGTGAGGAGGCGGGCATCCTCCTTGGTGTAGATGTCGTTGGTGATGGCGCAGATGTCGTAGGCGTCGCGTAAGCGCTTGCAGAGCTGCTCCATCAGCGCCGTCTTGCCGGAGCCGACGGGGCCGCCGATGCCGACGCGTAAGGGGCCGTTCGCGGATGTCATGGCGTCCCTCATGAGCGAAAGATCCGGGAATACTGGGTCTCGTGCCGGAACGAGCCGAGATCGAGCTTGAGCGTGCACGAACCCAGCGCGTCGAGACCGAGCGGCTCGACCGCTTCAGTGAGCGCCACCACGCGGGGGCTCAGCGCGGCGACGATGCGGGTGCCGGCCCCCTGCCCGATCGGCGCGACCCGTAAACCCGCCGAGACGATGGCCTGGACGAAGGCGAGCCCGTAGGCCGCGAGCATCGGCCCGCGCGCCATGCCGTGGGCGGAGGCCGCCGCGCCGACCGCCACCGGCAGCGCCACCGGCCCCGGCAGGGCGGCGGCGACCGCATCGAGCGGCGGGCAGGGCCAGGCTACCAGCGTCGCGTCGAGGAAGCTGCGGCCCTGTTGGCTCGTCTCCAGATGCAGCTCGCGCGAGGGCGCCATCGCCAGGGCGAGGTCGTTGATCGCTGTCAGGGCGGCGCCCTCCCCGGCCGCCCGGTGGGCGTGCGCGGCCAGGATCAGGTCGTTGCGCCCGGAGCCCCGCTCCAGCACGTCGCCGAGCCACTCCGAAAAACTCGCCTCGTCGGCGACCGCGCCGGTCTCCACCGCCCATTCGAGCCCGTGCGAATAGGCGAACCCCCCGACCGGATAGGCCGGCGACAGCCACGCCATCAGCCGCAGCGCCTCAATCATGGTGGTGATGGCCATGGTGGTGATCATGGCCATGATCGTGACCGTGCCCGCCCTCGTAGGCTCCGCCCTCCGGCCGGAACGGACGCTCGACCGGCTCGGCGCTGCCGCCCAACCCGCGCACCATCTCGGCGAGCACGTGGTCTTCTGCGATCCATACGGCCTCCGCCCCGATCTCGGCGGGGATGTGCCGGTTGCCGATATGCCAGATCAGGCGCTTCAGCGCGTGATCGGTGGGCGCCCGGATCTCGAGCAGCCGCTCGGGCGCCGCCTCGACCCAGACGAGACGGCCGTCGTCGAGCACAAGTGCGTCGCCGTCATCGAGCAGGATCGGGTGGGGCAGATCGAGTAGGAACGGGGTGCCGCCGACCCCGCGCATGGCGATGCGGCGGCGATGCCGGTCGCCGTGGTCGAGCACGACGCGGTCGATGATCTCGCCGCGGGGCAGGGCGTCGCGGCGGATGACGCGGGTGGCGCGGATCATGAGGAGGTCAGGACTGGTCCAGCAAGTCGACATCCTTGGGTAGAAAATTAGCGTCGAGCGCTTGCTCCAAGGTGAAGGGAGGCGTTTCGGGGAAGAGGACGAGGGCGATGCCCGTCTCCCTGGACGCCAGGAGGCGGCCGGACCGATAGCATTCGCCGAACACCTCGGCCGGATAGCGCTTCAGACTCGGACTGGCCTTCAGGACGCGAGCGATCCGACGACGCTGCTCGTCGATGGTGCCAGTCCAGTGACTGTTGCGCAGTCCGGGTTGATATCGCCATTTTAGGAGATGGCCGAGCAGGACATCGAGGCGGCTCTCGATCTGCTGCCTGTCGCTCCGGCCCACGCTCGCCACCTCTTCGATCAGGTTCTCAAGGTCGAGTTCATCGAAGCGCCGCGCGCGCAGCAGTTCGGCCTGACCCTGTGTCCAGGCATGGAAGTCCGTCTCGTACAGATCGTCAGCCGCCGGCGGCTTCAGCGCGGCCTTGGTCATCGCGGGTCTCCCGAATGTCACCCTCGATCCTACCTCAGAACAAAAAATATCGCTGCGCCATCGGCACCACCTCGGCCGGCTCGCAGACCAGCAACTCGCCGTCGGCGCGCACGTCGTAGGTTTCGGGGTCGATCTCGATCACCGGGGTGGCGTCGTTGAGGATCATGCTCTTCTTCGAGATGCCGCCGCGCACGTTCTCGACGGCGACCAGCTCCTTCTGCACGCCCAGCCGCTCGCGCAAGCCATCCTCGATCGCCGCCTTGGACACGAAGGTCAGCGCCGTGGCGAAGGGGGCCCGGCCAACGCTTCCGAACATCGGGCGGTAATGCACGGGCTGGGGCGTCGGGATTGAGGCGTTAGGGTCGCCCATCGGGGCGGTGGCGATCATGCCTCCCTTGAGGACGAGATCGGGCTTCACGCCGAAGAAGGCGGGCGTCCACAGCACGAGGTCGGCGAGCTTGCCCGGTTCCACCGAGCCGATGTGGCGCGACACGCCGTGGGCGATGGCCGGGTTGATCGTGTATTTCGCCACGTAACGGCGGGCGCGCAGGTTGTCGTTGCCGCTCGCGTCGCCGGGGAGCGCCCCGCGCTGGCGCTTCATCTTGTCGGCGGTCTGCCACGTGCGGATCACCACCTCGCCGACCCGGCCCATCGCCTGGCTGTCGGAGGACATCATGGAGAGCGCGCCGATGTCGTGCAGGATGTCCTCGGCCGCGATGGTTTCGCGGCGGATGCGGCTCTCGGCGAAGGCGAGATCCTCGGGGATCGACGGGTCGAGGTGATGGCACACCATCAGCATGTCGAGATGCTCGTCGATGGTGTTTTTGGTGTAGGGGCGCGTCGGGTTCGTGGACGACGGGAGGACGTTTTCCAGCCCGGCGACGCGCATGATGTCCGGCGCGTGGCCGCCCCCCGCCCCCTCCGTGTGGAAGGCGTGGATGGTGCGGCCCTTGAAGGCCGCGATGGTGTCCTCGACGAAGCCGCCCTCGTTGAGGGTGTCGGAGTGGATCATCACCTGCACGTCGTGGGCGTCGGCAACCGTCAGGCATGTGTCGATGGCCTGGGGCGTCGTGCCCCAATCCTCGTGCAGCTTGAGCGCGCAGGCGCCCGCCCGCACCATCTCCTCCAGCGCGCCGGGCAGCGAGGCGTTGCCCTTGCCGGCGAACGCGAGGTTCATCGGAAAGTGGTCGGCGGCCTCGATCATCCGGGCGAGGTGCCAGGGACCGGGGGTGCAGGTGGTGGCCAGCGTCCCGTGCGCCGGCCCGGTGCCGCCGCCCAGCATGGTCGTGACGCCGGAGCAGAGCGCCTCCTCGATCTGCTGCGGGCAGATGTAGTGGATGTGGCTGTCGAAGCCACCCGCGGTGAGGATCTTCCCCTCCCCCGCGATCACCTCGGTGCCCGGCCCGACCACGATGTCCACGCCCGGCTGGATGTCCGGGTTGCCGGCCTTGCCGAGGTGGACGATGCGACCGCCTTTCAGGCCGACATCGCATTTCACGATGCCCCAATGGTCGAGCACCACCGCGTTGGTGATGACGGTATCGACCGCGCCCGCTTCGTTCGTCACCTGGCTCTGGCCCATGCCGTCGCGGATCACCTTGCCGCCGCCGAACTTCACCTCCTCGCCGTAGGTGGTCAGATCGCGCTCGACCTCGATCGTAAGGCCGGTGTCGGCCAGCCGGATGCGGTCGCCGGTGGTCGGCCCGAACATGGCGGCGTAGGCGATACGCGGCAGCGAAGCCGGGGGTATCTGCGTCAGGTCGCTCGCCCAGCGGTCGGCGAACAGATCGGTCGCGTTGCGATGGTTCGGTGTCGTGGTGACGAAGACGCGGGAAGGGCTTGCCCTTCGAACCCAGTTCGTCTCTGCGGGGCCGGACCCGAGCAGGTGGTAGACGAGGATCGCCCCGAAGGTCGCGGTGCCGATGCCGCCGAGCGCGAAGTCGCCCAGGCGTACCGTCAGGTCGCCCGCGCCCGCGATCAGCGCCACCGCGGCGGTGACGAGGTTGCGGGCGTCGGAGAAGTCGGTCCGGTCCTGCACCCAGATGCGCCCGCCGGTGGCGGCGATCAGGCCGAACACCACGAGCGCCAAGCCGCCGACGACCGGCCCGGGGATCGTCAGCACCAGGGCGCCGAATTTCGGCGAGAACCCGAGCAGGATGGCGAAGCCCGCCGCCGCGACGAAGACCAGCGTCGAGTAGATGCGGGTGACCGCCATCACGCCCATGTTCTCGGCGTAGGTCGTCACGCCGGTGCCGCCGCCCATTCCCGACAGGATGGTCGCGAGCCCGTCGGCGAGGAAGCCGCGGCCGATGAGGGGATCGTAGTCGCGCCCGGTCATCGCAGCGATGCCCTTGATATGGCCGAGGTTTTCCGCGACCAGGATGAGCGCGACCGGTGCGATCAGCACCAGGGCGGGCGCGGTGAAGACCGGCGCCGAGAAATGCGGCAGGCCGACCCAGGCAGCCTCCCCGAGGCGGGTGAAATCGATGGGCTTGGCCAACCCCAGCCCGTTGGCGAGGACGAGGTAGAGCCCGTAGGCGACCGCCGCCCCGATCAGGATCGGCAAGCGCCGCGCCAGTCCATGCCCGCGCACCGCCACGAGCCCGACGAGCAACGCCGTCACCAGCCCCATCGCGGTGTCGAAGCCGGACGCCGAGATGCTCTTCACGGCCACCGGCGCGAGGTTGAGCCCGATCGCCGCGACGATGGCGCCGGTGACGACGGGCGGCATCAGCCGCTCGATCCAGGCGGTGCCCGACAGATGCACCGCGACCCCGATCACCGCATAGAGCGCGCCGCAGGCGACGATGCCGCCGAGTGCCACGCCGATATTCGGGTTCGGCCCGGTGCCGGCATAGCCGGTGGCGGCGATCACCACGGCGATGAAGGCGAAGCTGGAGCCGAGATAGGACGGCAACCGCCCGCCCGTCAGCACAAAGAACAGCAGCGTGCCGACGCCTGAGAACAGGATCGCGGTGTTGGGATCGAACCCCATCAGGATCGGCGCCAGCGCCGTCGAGCCGAACATGGCCACAACGTGCTGGAGCCCGAGCACCAGCGTCTGCCCGGTCGGCAGCCGTTCGTCGGGCGCGACCTCGCCGGAGGTCTTGAGGCGCCAGTGGGGAAAGTAGCTCACGACCGATCCTCTCGCGGGGCGCCGTCTTGCCCGCCGCACCACGCCCGGCTCATAACCGAATCGCCGACGGATTTGTCGGACAAGGAGACCGTCATGTCGAACCGTAAGCTCATCGCGAACCGAATTTGTCGCCCGTATTCCGGCAAATTTAGTGCCGGTTTCGCCCGTCTTCGCCACTTACGAAAGATACGGATATGATATTCCCTCGCATCGAACATCTCGACCAAGTCACGCCGCACGTTTCTTTCGATCGGGGTTTCGTCGTCTCGCGACGGCCCGACCATACGGTGATCGATTACGTCTACACCGTCCCCGAGACCTTCAGCTCCGCCATAGCTCTGGAATGCCGCGGCCTGAAGTTCGACCGCGACGGGCGGATCATCGGCCGGCCCTTCCACAAGTTCTTCAATCTCGGCGAGCGCCAGCGGATCGATCAGATCGACTGGTCGGCGCCCCATCACGTCCTCGACAAGCTCGACGGCTCGATGGTGCATCCGGTCCGGCTCGACGGAACGACCGTGTTCATGACCCGGATGGGCGCCACCGGGCAGGCCGCGGCGGCGCAACGCCACGCCGATCCGGGTCTTCTCGATCTTGCCGGCCATCTGCTCGCGGGCGGCATCACGCCGATCTTCGAGTTCACCGCGCCGGACAACCGGATCGTGGTGGCCTACGAGCGGCCGGCGCTCACCCTGCTGGCGGCGCGGGCGATGGTGAGCGGCGCCTACCTGCCGCAGGCGGAGCTGGTGCGGCTCGGCGCGCGCTTCGGCATCGCCGTGGTGCGGGCCGGGGGCCCGCTCGCGGACGCCGACGCGTTCGTCGCCCGGGCCCGCCGCGAGGCCGGCATCGAGGGCTACGTGCTGGCGTTCGAGGACGGCTATCGCCTCAAGCTCAAGACCGACGGCTACGTGCTGCGCCACCGCGCGCTGACCGGCGTGCGGCTGGAGAAGACGGTGCTGGCCTGGGTCGCGGCGGGCGCCGTCGATGACGTGGTGCCGATCCTGCCCGAGACGGTGGCCGCGCGGCTGCTCGCCTATCAGGCGAACATCGAGGCGCGCGCCGCGGCGCATGCCGCCGACATCCGCGCTTTTGCTGCCGAGCATCGCGGCCTGCCGCGCAAGGACTACGCTGCGCTTGCCTTCCGACGCTTCGACAAGCGGCTGACCAAGGCCGCCTTCGAGGCCTATGACGGGCGCGACCCGCGCGGTGTGATCGGGGGGCTGCTGACCTACGCTGCGGGGAGCGAAGGCCGGGTCGAGGCGGTGCGCGACCTGTTCGGCATGGCCTGGAGCGTGGACGACCTCGCCCTGCCGGAGATCGAGCCGTGAAGCGCGCCCTGCCCTGACGCGAGAGTGGGGGTGGGCCGGTGTCACAGCCGGCCCATCACCTCGCCGCGGAAACCGTAGACGGTGCGGGTGCCCGAGAGCGGCACCAGCGTCACGTCGCGGGTCGAGCCCGGCTCGAACCGCACGGCGGTGCCCGGCGCGATGTCGAGGCGCTGGCCGCGGGCCCGCTCGCGCTCGAAGACGAGGCCCGGATTGACCTCGTAGAAATGGTAGTGCGAGCCGACCTGGATCGGCCGGTCGCCGGTGTTGGCCACACTCACAACCGTGCGCGGCGCGCCCGCATTGAGTTCGATCGCGCCGGGAAGCGTCGTCACCGTACCCGGCACGTCGTCGGAGGCCGCGCCGCGGATCGGATGGTGGACGGTGACGAGCTTGGTGCCGTCGGGGAAGGTCGCCTCGACCTGGATGTCGTGGATCATCTCGGGGATGCCCGGCATCACCTGATCGGCGGTGAGCACGTGGGCGCCGGCCTGCATCAGCTCGGCGACCGAGCACCCGTCGCGGGCGCCCTCGACCACGAAATCGGTGATCAGCGCTACCGCCTCCGGGTGGTTGAGCCGCACGCCCCGCGCCAGCCGGTTGCGCGCCACCTGGGCCGCCATGGCGACCAGAAGCTTGTCTTTCTCGCGGGGGGTGAGGAGCACGGGCGCTCTCCGAATTCTTGTTCGATGTCTCGCGGATCATGCATGGAGCGTGCGAGAGCGCCAGCCTCAGCTCTGCCAGACGCGCGGCATCGGCAGACCGCGATAGGCGGTGAGGAAGCGCGCAGCCAGTTCCCTGAGCGCCCCGACCTCGGGCCCGAGCAGGCGCACGATGAGGTGCCCGTTCCAGGCGCTCGCGGCGGCCTCGGTGAGGCCGGGGCCGGCGGCGTCGAGGCAGGCGCGGGCCTCCTCGATTCGGCCTTCGGCGCCGGGCGAACAGTCGAGGATCGTGCCCATCGCCCGCGCCCCGCCGCCGATCGCCGCGCGGGCGAGCAGCGCCGAGACCGGGCCCTCCAGCCGCAAAGTGTCGGCGTAGACGAGCTTTTGGGCACGCCGCACCCGCCAGATGTCTTCGAACAGCACGTCCTCCAGCGTCTCGCCCCGCGCGGCGCGGCCGAAGGCGACGATTTCGGCGACGAGGAGGGCGGAATCCGCGGCGAGATCGGCCTCGAAGCTTCGCTTGAGCCGCGCGCGGTCGAACAGGATCGTCTCCTGCGGCAGCCAGGCGAGATGGGCACCCTCCCCCAGATCGAGGCGGTTGCGCACGTGGCTCACCGGGCCGTCGGAGCGGTAGACTTTCTCCGCCGCCACCGTCGTCAGCACGAGGTCGGCGCCGGGATCGAGCCGGACGGAGACGCAAAAATCGTCGCCGCAGGCGATGCCGCCTGCGGTGTTGACGAGGATGCCCTCCATCGTCCCGGCCTGCCGGGGGAAGCGCAGCCGCGAGGGGCCGGATTCGGCGATGTCGCGCAGCCGCGTCGGGCCATTCGCGGCAGCCGGGCCGACGTGGAGATCGACATGGCCGCGTGAGCGCTGCCGCGATGGGGGGGCGGGAGGGGCTGGGAAGGCGTGGATGGTCGCAACTCGCGGAAGGCGGGCCTACGGCCCCTGCCCTTCCTGGCGCGGCCGCGCCCGCCGGGCAACACGGTCGTCTCCCCCCCTCTGCCGTCATTCCGGGGCGCCGCAGGCGAACCCGGAATCCACGACTGGCCGCGACGCATCGTGTAGCCGCGCATCACGGGTGGATTCCGGGTTCCGCTCCGCGGCCCCGGAATGACGGGGGTGGAGGGTGGTCGAAGGCCTGTCAGGTTAAGGCACGGCAAAGTCTCAAAAACATCACCGCGGATCGGGCGGGCCTTCCCCCTTGCCGACGAAGGGGATGCCCTCGATCGGGCATTCCTCGGTGCCGACGCTGGAGCGGGTGATGGCGCGCACGGCGTCGCGGGTGCCGTCGGGGTCCTCGATCCAGCGGCGGTAGAAGTCGTAGGGGCATTCCGACATGCCGTGCCGGTTCTCCTTCGAGTTGATCATGCCGGTGTAGCCGCGATGCAGCAGCTTGAAGAGGTGGTTCTCCGACTGGCCGTGGGCGCGGAAGTCGCGGATCAGGAATTTTGAGAGCGCCGCGTACTGGATGCCCATCGGCTCCTCCCCGCATTCGCCAAGCGTGCGGCCGTCGAAGCCGATGATCGCCGAGTGGCCGAAGTAGCTGTAGACGCCGTCGAACCCGGCCGCGTTCGCCACCGCGACGTAGGTGTTGTTGGCGAACGCCATCGCCTTCGAGATCAGCACCTGCTGCTCTTTGGCCGGATACATGTAGCCCTGGCAGCGGATGATGAGTTCGGCCCCGCGCATGGCGCAGTCGCGCCAGATCTCGGGGTAGTTGCCGTCGTCGCAGATGATGAGGCTGATTTTGAGCCCCTTCGGCCCGTCCGAGACGTAGGTGCGATCACCCGGATACCAGCCCTCGATCGGGGTCCAGGGCATGATCTTGCGGTATTTCTGGACGATCTCGCCCTGGTCGTTCATCAGGATCAGGGTGTTGTAGGGCGCCTTGTGCGGGTGCTCCTCGTGCCGCTCACCCGTGAGCGAGAACACGCCCCACACGCCAGCCTTGCGGCAGGCATCGGCGAAGATTTCCGTTTCCGCGCCGGGGATGCTCGCGGCGGTCTCGTACATCTCGGCGGCGTCGTACATGATGCCGTGGGTCGAGTATTCGGGGAAGATCACCAGATCGAGGCCGGGCAACCCGGCCTTCATGCCGACGATCATGTCGCCGATCTTTTTCGCATTTTCGATGACCTCGGCCTTCGTGTGCAGGCGGGGCATCGTGTAGTTCACCACCGCCACGCCGACGCTGTCCTGGCTCGATGAGATGTCGCCGTGCATCATGGCGTTGTCCTCCACTCTTGACTGATTGGGACGGGCCGCGCCTCGGCGCGACCCGCATTCGCAGGGCGGCGATCAGCCCGGCGCGAGGCCCAGCAGCGTGCCGAGCGGCACGACGAGGGTGAAGCCGCCGTAGAAGCCGTCCTTGGCGCGGCGCGCCGTGTAGGGGTTCCAGAATGAGTTCGGGTTGACGACGTACTGGACCACCGGCTCGAGGATCACGCCCTTGCCGATGTCGAGGTGGGCGTTGGCCTCGAAGATCAGCTTGTCGCGCGAATACGGGGCGCCGGAGCCGCCGGAGATGAAGTTCGCGTCCGCCAGGAACTGGGTGTAGTTCTCGTTGAGGCGCTGCCAGTTGACCTTGAGCCCGTAGGTGTCGTTCGGCCGGCTCGGGTCGGGGGCTTCCAGCAGAACGCCGGCGAACGAGTTGAAGCGGATCGGAATCGTCGGGTCGAAGGCGTAGCCGGTGCCGGTGTAGACCGAGATCGCGGTCGGGTGCAGGTTGAGGTCGCCCTTGGTGATCAGCCCGCCATCGGCCCGCCACACCGT
>NZ_LMQV01000001.1 GCF_001425465.1 Methylobacterium sp. Leaf456 | reverse complement strand
GGGGGGGGTGCGGCGCATCCTCGACCCGGACCACGGCCCCCGGCTCGACGAGACGGACAAGGCGATGGCCGCCCTCGGCGGTCGCATTGTCGTGACCTTCGAGGCATCGTTTCCGGAGCGACGCGCCAATCGCATTGCACCGGCTTGTTAGGGCGATGCAGCTCCGTTGACACGGCTTAACGGCGTCTTGGCCAACCGTTGCTGAACGAGCACGGTCGCTCATCAATCGTGAGTTTCCTCCCAGACGATGAAGAATCAACCCGCCCCGCGTCGCTTGGGGGGTGGACGGTTAGAGTCGGTGCTGCGAGCGTCGGTTAACACACGTTAGCCCACCGCCTCGGTCCCATGAACCAGTACCACTTCATCTCCGGCCTGCCGCGGGCCGGCTCGACCCTGCTCGCGGCCCTGCTGCGACAGAACCCGGCCGTCTCTGCCGGTATCAGCAGCCCGGTCACATCGCTCGTATCCGCCACGCTCAAGGCCGTCAGCCAGTCGAACGAGACCTCCGTGTTCGTCGACGATGCCCAGCGCGAGGCCCTGCTGCGCGGCGTGTTCGATGCCTACCACCACGCTGCGGCGCCCGGCACGACCGTCTTCGACACCAACCGGGCCTGGACCGGGCGTCTCGATCTGCTCGCCCAGCTGTTCCCAGAGTGCCGCGTGATCTGCTGCGTGCGCCACGTCCCCTGGATCATCGACAGCATCGAGCGGCTGCTACGGCGCAACGTCTTCCAGCTGTCCGGCATCTTCAACTTCGACACCGACGGCACGGTGTATTCGCGCGCCGAAGCGATGATGGGGCCCGGCGGGCTGATCGGCTATCCGCTCAACGCCATGAAGCAGGCCATGCACGGCGACCAGTCCGGGCGCCTGCTGCTGCTGCCCTACGACACGCTGGCCGAGCACCCCCAGGCTGCGCTCGATGCGGTCTACGCCTTCTGCGGTCTGCCGCGCTTCGTCCACGACGTAGAGAACATCCGTTTCGACGCCACCGAGTTCGACGCGCGGATCGGCACGCCGGGCCTGCACACGGTGCGCCCGCTGGCGCGGCGCGAGGAGCGGGCCAGCATCCTGCCCCCGGACTTATGGGCGCGCTGGGAGGGCGCCAGCATCTGGCGCGACCCGGCCTTCAACAAGCGCGCGGTGGGCGTGGGCACGGACGCGGACACGCCGGCACCGACGCAGGTGAACTGAGCAAGGTGAACTGAGCGCACAAAGGGGGCGCCGCGACCGGATTGCGGCGACCGGAACACACGGAACATGAGCGAGCGCCGATAAGAACGGCAGCCTACGGCACGAAGGGGGCGAGCGGCATGGCGATTTTGGATTTCACGGGTGGGGCGCAGTACCTCACCATCACGCAGACGGGCACCTACAACATCGTTGCCCTCGGCGCGCAGGGCGGCAGCGGTTCCGCCGCCGGTGGTATCGGCGGCCTGGGCGCGAGCATGGGCGCGAGCTTCAACCTGACGGCGGGCCAGCACCTGAAGTTCGTAGTCGGCGGCCAGGGTGGTAACGGGTTTTATTCCGGCGGCGGCGGCGGCGGGACCTTTGTGTTCATCGATGGCGCTGGGACGGGCAACGGCGCTGGCAGCGGCACCTACAAGCTGCTGCTGGCAGCCGGCGGCGGCGGCGGCGGGTATGGCGATGCCGGTACCGACGGCACGACGGCGCAGGGCAACGGCAACGGCGGTTCCGGCGTCAACGCTGGTGGCGGCTCTGGGTACAAGGGGCCGGGCGGAAACTCTAGCAACACCGCAGGCGGTGGCCAGAACCGCACCGGAAGCTATGCCGGCGGCGACGCTGGCTACCGTAGCGGTGCTGGTGGCTACGGCGGCGGTGGCGGCGGTGGCGGTTACAAAGACGGCAGCTTCGGCGGCGGCGGCGGCGGCGGCGGATACACCGGTGGCTCTGGCGCTGGATATGGCGGTAGCTCTTTCGTGAACAGCGGCTACGGAAGTGTGCGCGATACCGCTTCGACACAAAGCGGCGTGCGCTCGGGCAACGGCCAAGCCACCTTTGCCGTCTGTTTCACCAGTGGCACTCTGATCCGCACGAGCCGCGGCAACGTGCCGATCGAATTGCTGCGCGCAGGCGAGCCGGTGATCACCGCCTCCGGCGAGCATCGTCCGATCAAGTGGGTTGGGTACCGCACGCTCAAGTGCCACGGACGCACCGACCTCCTGCCGATCCGGATCACCGCGCACGCCTTTGGTGAGGGGCGCCCGGCCCGCGACCTGTTCGTCTCCCCCGGTCACGCCCTCGCCGTCGATGTGCTGGGCGAGGTGCTGATCCCGGCCATCCGCCTCGTCAACGGCACCACGATTACTCAGGTGGAGCGGGACGAGGTGACGTACCTGCACGTCGAACTCGACAGCCACGACATCCTGCTCGCCGAAGGGCTGCCGGCCGAGAGCTACCTCGACTGCGGCAACCGCCGTTTCTTCACCAACGCCGAGGCGACCGACCTGTTGGCCGTCCCCGACGCCCGGCCGGAAGGCCCGCTGCCGTTCTGCCGCCCGTTCCACGAGGCTGGCCCACTGGTCGATCTGGCGCGAGCGCGGCTTCAGGATCACGCCGTGGCGCTGGGATGGCGCAAGGTCGAGGAAACCTTCGCCGGGCTGTACGTCGTCGCTGACGGCCGCACGATCCGCCCTGACGTGCAGGGTCTGACCGCCCGCTTCGTCGTTCCAGCCGCCGTCCGCAACGTTCGACTCATCTCGGAGACGAGCGTCCCGGCCCATGTCGTGCCGGGCTCGTCAGACGATCGCCACCTCGGCGTAGCGTTGGCCGTCTTGACCATTGACGACGGCCTTACCGGCGCTCGTGAAGTTGCGCTCGATGACGCTCGCTTCGGTCAAGGCTTCCATCCGGAGGATGATGGCGTGCGCTGGACAGACGGATGCGCAGCGCTCCCCGCCGCACTATGGGCCGGCTGCAAGGGCTCGTTCTTCCTCCGGGTCGAGCTTGCCGGGCCGGCGCTGCCGCGCTGGATTGCGCCGGGCAAGACAGTCGGTGTGATCAATCTGGCGGATCGTCGGCAGGCTTGAGGCTTGCCACCTCGCGCATTGATCTAATTGACAGCGACGGCCCTGCTCAGGTGGGGCCGTTTTGCGTTTGGACATTGTTGGCTCGGCAAGTTGCTCCTACGCGAATGCTAGAGACCACTATGGCTGATGTCCGCTGTTCGGCGCCCCGCCAATGACTGCTCACCACCCTTAGCAGTCCCTGGAAAGCTGTGGGTCCGCGGCCCTGCGCCGAGCAGGCAAAGGGCACACCATACATTGATCTCGACGAGCCGCACCGGCATCAAAACGGCTTCCACGTGAGCGAGGCCTACGACACCAGGGTGCGGGGTGGCGGGGCCGCAAGCCGAAAGCCGCTGAGGCTCCCCGGTCACCGTCTACCTCTACGACCGCGGTGCCCGCCCGCTCCGATAGGGACACCCGTCAATCAACAACGAGCGCCGGAATTTTCGACAGCTCCCGGTGCAGCGCCGGCATCGGGAACTCGCCGTACCCGTCACCCACAGTGCGCTTCGCATGGCCTACGATGGCGTCCACCATGTCACCGGCGAGACCGTGCCGCCGGCCCAAGGTCTTGAAGCGGTGGCGCCAGGAGTGGTTGGGAGCAAGCCTTTCGTCAGTCAGCCCGAGGCCGCGCACCCAGGGGCCGATCACCTTCGTCCCGGTCCCGCCGCGGCTGCCAAACTTGTCAGGCTTCAGGGTCGGGAACAGAGGTCCGGACGACACCAACTCAACGAACGTCAGGAAACCAGCCTCAATGACGGCCGGGTGGACCGGCACAATCCGCTCGGAACTCGCGGTCTTCAAAGGCCCCGCTTCCTCTGTGAAGCGCAGGGCCTTGATCCCGTCCAGGCTCACGATGTCCTCAGCACGGAGCTGGCAAGCCTCAGCGACCCGAGCACCGGAGTATGCACACAACAAGGGCACCCAACGAAGGGCGGTGTCCGTTTCCTTCGCCGCCGCCCGCAGGATGGTTTTTGCTTCCTCGTCGGTGAAGCCGCGACGCGCCTCCGACGCTCTCGTTTTGACCTGGATGCCGACCTTCTGAGCGGGGTTTGAGGACAGCAGTCGGTTATCCACGGCCCACTGCAAGATCGCTCGCACCGGGGCGATCTTCGCGTCCCGTATGGTCTTCGCCTTCAGGCCAGCCTCGATCATCGCCGCCTTCCAGGCAATCAGGTCGTCCGGCGTGACCCGCGCCGCATCGTCATGGCCCAGGTGTGCCTGAAACTGCTTCAGTACGCGCGGCCACTCGTAGGCTGTCTTCCTGGCCGGCTTCCGCTCGGCAGCCCACCCCTTCTCGACGTTATCGAAGGGCACCGCCTTCACACCGGAACCGGTCACGAGCCCGGGCTTCGGTACCTCCGCGATGCGTGCGACGGGCACGGGCTCTTCAACCTCGCCCCGTGCTAAACGGGCCAAGACCAGGCTCGCCCGCTGGATCGCTGCCGCAATCGCCTTCGCCACCTTCAAGCGACTGGCTTCGTCGACCACGAGCCCCTGAGCTGCCAGGAGGTCGTCGGCGCCGCCCACGCACCATGCCTCCTGCTCACGCAGCCGGCTCATATCCGGATCGAACCTGAAGTCCATCAAGCATGAAATCTCGACCGGCGCCGACGGCGCCCACATCCGGTCGGCAAGGTCGGTTCGCCAGACCTTCTGCTCGCTGGGGTCCTCACGGTAGGCCGCAAGCCATCGCTCGTAGGCCGGCGCGCTCAACTCATGGGCTTCCCGCTCAGACAGCGTCCGGGGTCCAACCTTCAGATTGGCCCACCGCGCCTCCAGCTCCGCCAAGGCAGCCAAGATGCGCTGCTTGGCTTCCGCTGGGTCCTTCGTCTTGAGGCTGAGTGTTACCTCGACTCGGCCCACAAAGGGCTTGAGGTCGGCCGGCACGCGCTTCCGCAGCCAGTAGACGCCGGTCTTTGGATGCTTCCACGGTCGCGTCATCGCAAGGTGCATGTGTGACACCGGTGTGTGTTACCCGGGCACCTCTAAGCCTATGACCTTGCTGATAAACTTTGTCCATCAATCCTTTAGGAAGGAGATGGTGCCCAGGAAAGGACTCGAACCTTCACCTCTTGCAAGACTGGTACCTGAAACCAGCGCGTCTACCAATTCCGCCACCTGGGCGCCGGGTCGTGTCCGACCGGCGATGGGGTTCGTTTAGGGGGCGGCGGCGTGGGCGTCAATCGCTGTTTCGCGCCGCCCCGAAAAAAGCTGGGCCGGTCCGGCGGCGGCCGGACCGGGGACCGGACTGTCTCAGCCGCGCCAGTCGCGGATGTCGACGAAGCGGCCGGCGACGGCGGCCGCTGCGGCCATCGCCGGGGAGACGAGGTGCGTGCGCCCGCGCGGACCCTGGCGGCCCTCGAAGTTGCGGTTCGAGGTCGAGGCGCAGCGCTCGCCCGGACGCAGCTTGTCCGGGTTCATGCCGAGGCACATCGAGCAGCCCGGCTCGCGCCAGTCGAAGCCCGCGTCCTTCAGAATGCGGTCGATCCCCTCGGCCTCGGCCTGCGCCTTCACGAGGCCGGAGCCCGGCACCACCATCGCCGACACGCCCTCGTGGACCTTGCGGCCCTCGACCACCTTGGCGACCGCGCGCAGATCCTCGATGCGGCCGTTGGTGCAGGAGCCGATGAACACCCGGTCGAGCGTCAGGTCCGTGATGCGGGTGCCCGGCGTCAGGCCCATGTATTCGAGCGCCTTCTCCTTGGACTGGCGCTTGTTCTCGTCGGCGATGGTCGCGGGGTCCGGCACGAGGCCGGCGATCGAGACGACGTCCTCAGGCGAAGTGCCCCAGGAGACCAGCGGAGGCAGGTTGGCGGCATCGAGCCGGATTTCCCGGTCGAAATGCGCGCCCTCGTCGGTCAGCAGGCTCTCCCAGTAGCGCTGCGCCGCGTCGAACGCGGCGCCCTTCGGCGCCTTCGGGCGGTCCTTCACGTAGGCGTAGGTGGTGGCGTCGGGGGCCACCATGCCGGCCCGCGCCCCGCCCTCGATCGACATGTTGCAGATCGTCATCCGCCCCTCCATCGAGAGGGCGCGGATCGCCTCGCCCGCGTATTCGATGACGTGGCCGGTGCCGCCCGCGGTGCCGATCTCACCGATGATCGCCAGGATGATGTCCTTGGCGGTGACGCCCGGCGGCAGGATGCCGTCGACGGTCACGCGCATGTTGCGCGCCTTGCGCTGGATCAGCGTCTGGGTGGCGAGCACGTGCTCGACCTCCGAGGTGCCGATGCCGTGGGCGAGCGCGCCGAAGGCGCCGTGGGTCGAGGTGTGGGAATCGCCGCAGACGATCGTCTGGCCCGGCAGGGTGAAGCCCTGCTCCGGCCCGATGATGTGGACGATGCCCTGGCGCCGGTCGAGCGCGTCGTAGAACTCGATGCCGAAGTCGCGCACGTTCTCGGCCAGAGCCTCGAGCTGGGTGCGGCTCTCCGGGTCCTCGATGCCCTTGGAGCGATCCGACGTCTGGACGTTGTGATCGACCACCGCCAGCGTCTTGTGCGGGGCACGCACCCTGCGGCCGGCGACGCGCAGCCCCTCGAAGGCCTGCGGGCTCGTCACCTCGTGGACGAGGTGGCGGTCGATGTAGAGGAGGGCGGAGCCGTCCGGCTGAACATCGACGACGTGGTCGTCCCAGATCTTGTCGTAGAGTGTGCGCGGCGCGGTCATGGCGAGACGTGTCTGACGGTTTGCGGGCCCCGCCCGGAGAACGGCCCACCGGGTCGCCGGGCGGCTACGGGGAGGGGGCATCCGGTCAGGAGGAACCCTTTAGTAATCCTCCAAATCCGGTTTCGAAAGGGCGCGGGCACACATCGCCGGCCCGGCCTTGCGCCCCGCTCAGGGCGCCGCGTCGGGAAAGCTCGCAGCGAGCGGCATCCGCAGGGCTTCGGCGAGCGGCACGGGCCGCCCGAGCAGGTAGCCCTGGGCGCAGGTGATGCCGAGGTCGCGCAAAGCGGCGAACTCGGCCTCGGTCTCGATGCCCTCGGCCACCACGTCGCAGCCGGTGCGGCGGCCGTAGGTGGTGATCGATTCGGCCAGCGCGCGGCGGGCGGCGTCGCGGTCGATGCCGCGGATCAGGCTCATGTCGAGCTTGATGTATTCGGGTGCGAGATCGAGCACGTGGCGGAAGGTCGCGTGCCCCGCCCCGACATCGTCGATGGCGAGCCTCAAACCCCGCGCCCGCAAAGGTGCGAGCGCCTGGCGCAGGGCCTCGTAGGACTCGACGCCGACATGCTCGGTCAGCTCGACGACGACGCGCTCCAGCGGCGCCCCGGCGAAGACGGCGGGCAGGCGCGGGCTCATGATCGCCGCGGGCGAGAGGTTGACCGTGAGGGTCAGCGACGGAGCGAGGGCATCGAGCCCCGCCAGTGCCCGGTCGACGGCGAGGAATTCCAGCTCTTCGCCGAGCCCGACCTCGGCGGCCTCGGCGAACCACAGGTCCGGCCCGCGGCGGGGCTCGGCGGCGAAGCGGGACAGGGCCTCGAACGCCTTCAGCCGGCCCTCGCCGAGCGAGAAGATCGGCTGGTAGGCGATCTCGATCCCCTTGGAAGCGATCACCGCCTCGACGCGGGCGCGCCGCTCGTCCCGCTCGGTAACGGTGCGGCGTTCCCGGTGAAGGATCGCGCCGACGAGGTCGGCGCAGAGCCGCAGCAAGCCGAGATCGCGGGTGGTCAGGGAGCGGTCGGGGTTGAAGCTGAAGCAGCAGACGGAGCCGTAGGTCGTCCCGTCGGCATGGCGCAGGGGGACGCTGAGATGGGCCCCCACCGGCAGATCGCGGGTGACCGGCAGATCCGCCGCGATCGGGTCCTCGCGGGCGTCGTGCATCAGCTCCGGCATCATGCCGCGGGCGACGTAGTAGCAGAAGCTCTTTTCCAACAGGTCGGAGGCGCCGACGGAGACCGGATTGCGGGAGGTTTGCCCGTCGGTGAAGCGGAAGACCCGGCGACCGCTGATGAACTCGGAGACGAAGCCGACATCCATCGCTAGATGGCGGCGCACCGCCTGGAGAATGGCCTGGACCTGCTCACCGGCGGTGCCGTGGCCGGGTTCGAAGAGGGATGCGAGCGACACGCGGGCAGCGTCCGAGCGATGAGGCCGGCCAGGGCCGGAAGGCCGGGAAGAACCACCGAGCGGCGGGCAGCCCGGCACCGGGGCCGGGACGCGAGCGCACGATAGTCACAGGGATTCGCGGGCCGCAAGTGCAACCGGAATGCCGCAGGGCCCGGACAAACGCCCCGCATAAATGGAAACGAGTTTCTCGCGTCCCGCGCCGGTCCTTTAAGCGGTCGCGCTTCGCGCGAGCGATGGGCCCGCGCCTCCGAGCGGGGCGGCGCGGGCGATAAAATTAGGAGCGGAACAGCGACATGATGTTCTGGCCGCTGGAATTGGCGATCGACAGCGCCTGAACCGCGAGCTGCTGCTGCGTTTGCAGCGCCTTCAGCTTGGTCGATTCCTCCTCGATGTCGGCATCGACCAGGATGCCGATGGTGCGGTCGTTGGCCTTCATCAGGGTGTCGACGAAGGTCTTCTGGCCGTCGATCTGGGTCTTGTTGGCGCCGAGCTTGGTGCCGGCATCCGTCACCTTGGCGATGACCTTCTCGACCTGGGTGACGATCGCCCGAAGGGTGGCGTCGCCCGTGGTGCCCGACAGGGTCGAGATGTCGATGGTGGCGACCGACACGCCGGTGCCGCCGTCGGCGGTGTCGAGGATGCCCTTGCCCGCCGTGGTGCCGGCGGCCGAGCCCCGGCCGGTGCGCGCGTCGGTGCCCGCGACGCCGGTGCCGTAGCCGACATCGACCAGGGTGTTGCCCGCGCTCGGCGCCACGTTCTGGATCGTGACCAGCGCGGCGGCGTCGGTGGCGGCGGTGGTGAAGGTCAGCCGCCCGGAGGAGTCGAGGCCGGCGGTGATCTTGCCGGCGAGTGGGGCGGCGTCGGTGTCGGAGGCGATCTGGTTGTTGATCGCGTCGAGGAATTCCTGCGTCGTCACCTTGGTGAGATCGACTGCGGCGGAGGCGAGCGCCGTGCGGTTGAGGCGGATCGTGCCGGTCGAGCCGTCGCCGAGCGTCAGCGAGAAGGCGACTTCGTTGGTGGTGTTGAAGTTCGCGGTGCCACCCGCGAAGGCGGTGGTGCCGGTGAGCGAGGTGGAGCCGAAGATCTGGGCCGAGGTCGCCGCCGTGGTGATGCTGGAGGCGTTCACGTCGTAGAGCTTGATCGCGTTCACATCGACGCCGATCATCGAGAAGGTCACGGTGCCGGAGGCGGTGCGGGAGAAGCCCGCGACCACGCTCTGCGTCGCCCGGTAGATGCCGTTGCTCGGCGAGGAATCGACCGAGAGCCAGTTCTGGCCGGACGAGATCGAGGAATCGGCCGTCGCCTTCATCTTGTCCTGGATCGCGTCGATCTCGACCTGCACCTTGGCGCGGTCGATGCCAGGCTGGAGCGCCGTCTGCAGCTTGGCGCGCAGGTTCTGGAGGTCGGCAAGCACCGAGTTCAGTCCGTTATAGGCGGTGTCGACCGCCGAGGAGCCGAGACCCAGCGAATCCTTCACCGCCGAGAGCGAGGCGTTGTCGGTGCGCACCGTGGTGGCGATCGACCAATAGGCGGCGTTGTCGGCCGCCGCCGAGACGCGCTGGCCGGTCGAGACCCGGTTGGAGGTCGCGTCGAGCTGATTGTTGATGCCCTTCAGCGTCGTCAGCGCCGTCATGGCGGAGATGTTGGTCAGCAGGCTGGTCACGGATCGATCTTCCGGCGGATGGAGCAGGGCAGGGGACCCGGACTCGTCCGATCGCGACACCGTGATCGAATCGGTCCGTTCAACCCCGCGTGAGGACGCGACGTGGGACCGATGAATGGCGGGGGGGCGTTAACAGGCGATTAAGCATGATTCATCGGGTCGCGATGCCGTCGAGCCGCTGCAAGGCCGCCTCGATCCGGCGGTGGTCCGCTTCGGCCAAGGGCAGGATCGGCCGGGGCGGCGCGACCGGGCCGAGGCCCTGCACCTCGGCCATCCCGTACATGACGCGGAAGCTGCCGAACGCGCGAAACAGCGCCCAGAGCGGCCCGAACGCGGCGTCGATCCGCGCGACCTCGGCCCGGTCCCCGGCTTGCGCCGCCCGCGCGAGCGCAAGGGCGGGGGCCGGGACCAGCCCGGCGGCCACGCTGTACCAGGCATCCGCGCCGGCCAGCAGCGCGTCGGCCGCGCCCCAATCCCCGCTGTAGCCGATCGCGAACACCTCCGGCGCCTGCGCGCGCAGGCGGGCCAGCTCGCCGGTCGTGTCGCCGTCGGCCGGGAGCGGCATCTTGACGGCGGCGATGGGGGGAAGGCCTGCCAGCCGGGCGATCAGCGCGTCCGTGAAGGCGAAATGCGTCGTGCCCGGATTGTTGTAGATGCAGAGCGGCAGGCTGCCGGCCTCAACCACCGCCGCGAAGTGGCAAAACACCTCCTCTTCCGTCAGCGGGGTGTAGGACATGGGCGCCAGCAGCAGACCGTCCGCGCCGGCCGCCCTGGCGTCCTCGGCGAGCCCGATCGCCGCGTCCGTGCGGAGCGCCCCGACGCCGACGATGACCGGCACCCGCCCGCCAGCCGCCTCGACCGCCACCCGCACGGCCTCCCGCCGCTGCGCGCGGGACAGGTAGGCATAGCCGCCGGTGCTGCCGAGCAGACCGATGCTGTCGGCACCGGCCTCGACGATGCGGTCGACGAGGCGGCCGAGCAGGGGCCCCTGGACGGTGCCGTCCGCACCGGTCGGGGTGAGCGGGAAGGCGGACAAGCCGCGAAACAGAGCCATGCCCCGTCATAGCCGAGGACGGCCGCACGAGGCAGCCGTCCGCGTATCCCCGGCTCAGGACAGGGCGACGAAGGTGACGCCCGCGATCATCAGGGCACCGCCGAACAACCGCATCGGGCCGGCGGCGTGAACGTCGAAGCCGACGAGGCCGAAATGGTCGAGAGCGATCGAGGTGACGACGCCCGCGGTCACGAGCAGGCCGAGGAACGGCGCCGCCCCGATCCTCTGCGCCACGAAGAGCTGCGCGATCAGCAGGCCGACGCCGACGAGTCCGCCGAGCCAGGCCCACCACGGCGCCTGCCCCGCCTGCTGCAGGCTCGGCACCGAGAGATGCCCGGACAGCAGGCCGACCGCGAACATGCCGAGGGTGCCGACGAACATCGAGACGAGCCCGGCGGTGAAGGGCTGGCCCAGCGCCTTGGCGAGTTGGGTGGTCTGCCCGGGCTGGATCGCGTTGGCGATGCCCGCGATCAGGACGGCGCCGTAGAGGAGGATCATGAGGCGCATCCTGGCGGCCCGTCGCCGGAGGCGGCGCGGCTAAAAGGGAGGAATGTGGATCGGCAAGGGGATCGTCGTGAGAAGTGGGGGCTACTTGTGAAACCGGGGGTCGCAGCCGGTGTTTCCGCGGCAAAGTCCCTCAGCGTCGGTTCATCGAGCGTGGCTACAAGGGCGGCGCGGCCTTCGAATCGGAGGCCTACCCGTTTCCTCGGAGTCCTTGGCCGTGCCGTCCCCTCTCGACACCGTCATCGCCGTGCCCGTCCGCAACGAGGCCGAGCGGATCGCGGCCTGCCTGCGGGCGATCGATGCACAGGCCGGGCTCGCGCCGGGCCGACTCGGGCTCGTGCTGTTCCTCAACAACTGCACCGACGGCACGCCCCTGATCGTCGCCGATCTCATTGCCTCGATGTCGATCCCGGTGCGGGTGATCGAGAAGACGTATGCAGGCGCCCATGCCGGCTGGGCACGCCGGGCCGCGATGGATGCGGGCGCCGCGTGGCTCGACGAGGCGGGCGCGGCCGGCACGCTGCTCACCACCGACGCCGACAGCCGGGTGCCGCCGGACTGGGTCGCGGCCAACCTTGCCGCGCTGGACGCGGGCGCCGACGCGGTCGCGGGCCGGGTCGAGCTGATCCCGGAGGAGGCGGCGCTGCTGCCGCCCTCGCTGCCGGCGCGCGGCAAGCTGGAGGACACCTACGACGCGCTCATCACCGAGATGGAGGCACGGATCGATCCCGACCCGTCCGACCCTTGGCCGTGCCACCGCACCACCATCGGGGCGTCGCTCAGTGTGCGCCGCGCGGCCTACGAGGCGGTCGGCGGGATGCCGGAGATCCCGCTCGGCGAGGACGGCGCCTTCGTCGCCGCGCTGCTGGAGCGAGGGTTCCGGGTGCGCCACGACCGGGCCGTGATGGTGTGGATTTCCGCCCGCCTCACCGGCCGGGCGCCGGGCGGCGTCGCCGACACGATCCGCTCACGCTGCGAGGAGCCGGACGCGCTGTGCGACGCCCGGATGGAGGCGGTGCCGCGCGCGTTGCACCGCTACGCGTGGCGCGCCCGCCTGCGCCGTCTGCACGGGCAGGGGCGTCTGGCGCACGACCTCGCCTGGGCGCGCAACCTCGGAATTCCCGAGTCGGAGGCCCGCCGCATCGCGGCGCTGCCGCGGGTCGGCGAGATCGTCGCCGCGGTGGACCGCGCGAGCCCGCGGCTGGCCTACCGCCCGCTGATGCCGCGGCAGCTACCGGGCCAGATTCGCTTCGCCCGCCTGATCCTGCCGGCACTGCGGCTCGCCCTGCGCCTCCGCCGCGCAACCCCGGCCCTACCGCCGGTCGCGACGCTGCCGCCGGCCACCGCCGACGCCTGAATCCCGGTTTCGAAAGGACGAGTCCTTTCGCGGGTCCAGGGCGGTGCCCTGGTTTGAAGGGAAACCGGGGCTCTGCCCCGGTGCCCCGCCAAAGGACTCGTCCTTTGGGAACCCCGGACTCACCCCTCGTCGCGCGTCTCACCGAAGATCGGCTCGAAGGCCGCCCGGAGCGCCATGTCGACTTCGGGCAGGCTGACGATGCGGCCGAGGTCGGCGAGGCTGGTGACGCCGTGCTGGCGCACGCCGCAGGGGACGATGCCAGAGAAGTGCGACAGGTCCGGCTCCACGTTGAGACTGAGGCCGTGCTGGCTCACCCAGCGCCGCACCCGGATGCCGATCGCCGCGATCTTATCCTCGACGGTGGCGCCCTTCTCGGGCCGGCGCACCCAGACGCCGACGCGGTCCTCGCGCCGCTCGGCGCGGACGTTGAAGGCGTCGAGGGTCGCGATCAGCCACGCCTCCAGGCTCGCCACGTAGGCCCGCAGATCGGGCCGGCGTCGGTTGAGGTCGAGCATCACGTAGGCGATGCGCTGGCCCGGCCCGTGATAGGTGTATTGCCCGCCCCTACCCGTGGCATGGACCGGGAAGCGCTCCGGCTCCACGAGGTCGGCGGCCTTCGCCGAGGTGCCGGCCGTGTAGAGCGGCGGGTGTTCCAACAGCCACACCAACTCGTCCGCCTCGCCGCGGGCGATGGCCGAGGCCCGCGCCTCCATGAAGGCGAGCGCCTCCTCGTAGGGCACCAGCGCGTCCGAGACGCGCCATGCCACCGGCGGGACGCCCGCCCGCGGCAGGAAGGCGGCGGGCGCCGTGGCGAGCCGGGAGGCTTGAGAAAGCGGGGCGTCGTTTACCAAGGCTTCACCATCCCTCGCGAAGGATTCCCCGAGCGGTAGCGACGGAGCATGCGCGCGTGGCGGTCCTGGACGAACTGAAGGTCGATCTCAAGGTCGTGCTGGGGCGCAGCCACATGCCGCTGCACATGCTGCTGCGCATGGGCCGCGGCGCGGTGATCGAACTCGACTCCACCGACACCGACATGGTCGAAATCCTCGCCAACGACCACCCGATCGCCCGCGGGCAGATCGTGGTGACGGGCAACCGCATCTCGGTGGAGGTGACCGAGCTGATCCGCAAGGCCGAGGTGGTGCGCACCGCGGGCGTGACGATCGGCGAGGGCGCGGTCCCCCTCTTGGAGGAGACCGGACCGGCGCTCTGAGGGCGCCGGGGGTGACGCGCGAGAAAGAGGCGACCGGGCGCTTGTGCGCCCCCCAAGCTTCTGTTATTCGCTGCGCCGCCCAGACGAAATGCCGGCCCGCTCCGACGGACCGGCGGCAAGGGCGGCCATGGCGGAATTGGTAGACGCGCTAGCTTGAGGTGCTAGTCCCGCGAGGGGTGGAGGTTCGAGTCCTCTTGGCCGCACCACTCTCTTTAGTCGATCAAGACTGACGAGAGGGTGCCTGCGACGACCGGGATACGGTGCGTCGGTTTTCTCGATACATCACAGACACTGCCCGAGAGCGCGATCACGCTTCGCGGCCTCACTTGCCGGCGGCGATGCCCCAGCGGGTGATCGGCGTGATGCTGACGTGGTTGTTGTGGTGCCAGCGCACTTGCGCCCAGCGGAAGGTGATCTCGTCGGCCAGTCGCAGCTCGATCCGCTCCGGCAGGACGTTGATCTCGGCGCGGCGCAGCTCGACCAGGGTCTTGTCGCTCAGGCCGTCCACCACGTCGCAGGGGTATTGGGACTTGCCGACGCGGATGATCGCCGGAAGCAGCGTCTTCGAATACGCCTTCTTCGCCCGGCGCCGGGTCGGGACGGTGAAGCGCTTGTAGATGGACGGCAGCCACGCGAACATGATCTCGGGCCAATCACTGATGTCGGCGTCGTTCTACCCCGGTTTGTAGGGCACAGTGATTGACGATGTGTGATGGCGCGCCAGCCGTCACAGCCGGCGGAGCGCCACGCTCTCGATCCGGTGGCTCGCGCCCTTGGCGAGGATCAGGCTCGCCCGCTGGCGGGTCGGCAGGATGTTGTCGCGCAGGTTCGGCAGGTTGATCGTGGTCCAGAGCCGGTCGGCGATCTCCAGGGCCTCCGCCTCGCCGACCTCGGCGTATTTGCGGAAGTAGGAGAGGGGATCGCGGAAGGCGGTCTGGCGCAGCCGCAGGAAGCGGTTGACGTACCAGCGGTGCAGGTCGTCCTCGTGGCCGTCGAGATAGATCGAGAAATCGAAGAAGTCGGACACGAACGGGATCGCCGTGCCGTCCCGCGGCAGGCGGGCGGGCTGGAGCACGTTCAGCCCCTCGACGATGAGGATGTCGGGCGATTCGATCACCTGCTCCTCGCCGGGCACCACGTCGTAGACGAGGTGGGAATAGACCGGCGCCGCCACCCGCCGATGCCCCGCCTTGATGTCGGCGAGGAAGCGCAGCAGGGCGGCGCTGTCGTAGCTCTCCGGAAAACCTTTGCGCTCCATCGCGCCCATGCGCTGAAGCTCGGCGTTCGGATGCAGGAACCCGTCGGTGGTGATGAGATCGACCTTCGGGGTGTTGGGCCAGCGGGCGAGCAGGGCCTTCAGCACCCGCGCCGTGGTCGATTTGCCGACGGCGACCGAACCCGCGAGCCCGATGATGTAGGGCACCTTGGCCTCGCGCTCGGCGAGCAGGAAGCGCTGGGTCGCCTTGAACAGGCCCTGGGTGGCCGCGACGTAGAGCGAGAGCAGGCGTGACAGCGGCAGGTAGATCGCCACGACCTCCTCGATCGAGATCGGATCGTTGAGCGATTGCAGCCGGCCGATATCCTCGGCGGTCAGCGTCAGCGGCGCGTCGGCGCGCAGGTGCGCCCACTCCTCGCGCGAGAAGATCCGGTAGGGGGAGAGGCGGCCCGGCCCTTCTCCGGTCACCGGGTTCTGCCGCTCCGCGGCCTCGATCCCGGCCGACGGGATCGGGGCGCCGATCACGTGTGCCTCCGCGCCGCCTTCTCGGCCAGCCCGCTCTGCACTGTCCGCCGGCCGAGTTCCGCCATCACGTCGGCGAGCGGCACGTCCACGGCCTTCAGCGTCACGATCAGGTGATAGAGCACGTCCGCGGCCTCCGAGGTGAGGGCCTTGCGGTCGCCCTGCACCGCGGCGATGGCCGCCTCGACCGCCTCCTCGCCGAGCTTCTTGGCCGCCTTGGCCGGCCCGTCGGCGAGGAGTTTCGCTGTGTAGGAGGTGTCGGGAGGCTGGCCGGCCCGGCTGTCCACCAGGGCGGCGAGGTCGTCGAGGGTGAAGGTCTTCATCGAGTCCGGCGCTTGGGCCCGTCCGCTGCGGCATCAAAGGATCGGATGCCGGCTCAGCGGACCCTGCGCAGGGGCGGCGCTCCGGTCAAGGGCCGCAGGCCGGCAGCGCTGACGGATCGCCTCGACTGATGTGGACGTTCTCACCGAGTTGGACGGACAGGCGTCCGTGCGCCCGGCGGACGGACGCCGCCCCGCATTCGCGGGGCCGATCGGCATCACGCCGCGATCACCGCGGGCAGCCTTTCTCCCGCTCCTGACGCTGGATGTCGGCGATGTCGGCGCGCTGGCGGGCCGAGAGCGGCACGTCGGCAAGGTCGTCGTACTTGCAACCCGCATTGCCGAAGGCGCGGATCGCCCGGTCGGTGCGGAAGCAGTAGCCCGCATCCTTGTAGATCGCGTTGCGCTCGCCCCACAGTTCGTCGCAGGGGAAGGCGGCCGCGGCTGGGCTCGCCGCGCAGGCGAGGAGGGCGGTCAGGGCGAGGCGTCGCATGAGGGTCGATCACTCCGTCGGTTCGGGCGTGAAGAATCAGGCCGCGCGCAGCGGCAGCGCGCGGCTCGGCTCCCGACCGTAGCCGCGGATGTCCAATCGATCACCCGAGATTTCCACGACGGCGAAGGCGGAGGTGTCCGGCGTGTCCACCATCCCGCAGAAATTCACGAAATGAATGCCGTGGGTCTCACCGTAATTGCCCGCGTGGTTGTGGCCGTTGAAGTAGGCGACGACGTGGGGAGAGCGGGCGAGAAGAGCGGCGATCTCGTTCGCGTCCCAGAGGTTGTGCGGGTTGTCCGGCAGGACCGGATAGTGGTTCAGCACGACGACGCGCTCGCCCGCGTTCCGCGCCGCTGCCAGCCTCCGCTCCAGCCACGCCCGTTGCGCATCCCCGAGCGAGCCGTTCCAGGGCTTGGCGTTGGGCAGGCCCGCGGCCTTGGCCGCCGCCAGCCGCTCCTGCGCCAGTTGCCAGCGCGGGTCGCCCTGAGGTGGGGCGAACAGCGACACGTCGTTGCCGTCGAGCACGACGAAGCGCACGCCCTCGACCGCGAAATCGTAATACGGCCCCGGCATGCCGAGCCGCCCGACCACCTGCCCGAGATGCGCGGCGGCGACCTCGAAATCGTGGTTGCCGAGCACGAAGCGGGTTTCGTGCCTGAGCTTCCGATAAAGCGGCAGGATGCGCTCGTAGCTCGCGAAATCGCGGTCGATCACGTCGCCGAGCGTCACGACGAAGCGAAGGTCCTGCGCATTCAGGGTCTCGATGGCGGCGGAAAGCTTGTCGAGGCTGTCGGCGTAGTAGCGGCCCATCGCTGTGTTGGCGGGCACGTCGGCATATTGCGGATCGGCGATCACGCCGAAGCGCAGCGGCAGGCTTTGCGCACCCGCGGGGCCGGCCAGCAGCGCGGCGCTGCCGGCGAGCACGGTACGGCGGGACAGCATGGCGGCCTCCTTTGGAACGATGACGGCAAAACCTCGCGCCGCCGCATGACCGGGCGATGACGCGCCGCCTTCGAGCCGGCATGACGCCGACACCCTTTCCCCCGGGAGGGGAACCACACTACAAGGCGGGCGCGGGCGGGGCGAACCGGCCGCCGACGATATCAGGGCAGTCTCGACACTCAGATGCGCAACGCCAGCATCAGCCGCCGCACGGCGGAGACCGACGTCTCCGTCTCGCTCGACCTCGACGGCACCGGCAAGGCCGCGATCGCCACGGGGGTGGGTTTCCTCGACCACATGCTGGAGCTGTTCGCGCGCCACGCCCTGTTCGACGCCGAGATCAAGGTGACCGGCGACCTCCATGTCGATCAGCACCACACCACCGAGGATGCCGGCATCGCGCTCGGCCAGGCTTTCGCGCGGGCGCTCGGCGATAAGCGCGGGATCAGGCGCTACGCCGACATCCACCTGCCGATGGACGAGACCTTGAGCCGGGTCGCCATCGACATCTCCGGCCGCCCGTTCCTCGTATTCCGCACGACGTTCCGCGTGGAAAAGATCGGGCAGTTCGACACCGAGTTGGTGCGCGAGTTCTTCCAGGCCTTCGCGATGAACGCCGGGATTACGCTGCACGTCGAGACGCTCTACGGCGAGAACGCCCACCACATCGCCGAGAGCCTGTTCAAGGGGCTGGCCCGCGCCTTGCGGAAGGCCGTGGCGGTCGATCCGCGCGAGGACGGGCGCGTTCCCTCCACCAAGGGCACCCTCTAAAGGGCGGATCAGATGCGCACCTACACGCTGCACGTTCCCGAGGGCGCCGCCCGCGGCGATGCCCTGGCCCTCGAGCGGGCGCAGATCGTCCGCGACGGTTTCGCCCCGCGCGCCTTCGCCTTCACGGTGCTGTGGTTTCTCGGACACCGGCTCTGGCTCGCCGCGATCCTCGTCTTCGCCGGCCTCGTCGCCTTGAGCGTCGCCGGCCACGCCCTCGGCCTGTCGCCGGGGGCGGGCTTCCTCATCACGGGGCTCGCGAGCCTTCTGATCGGGCTCGAGGCCTCGTCGCTCCGCCGCTGGACCTACGGCCGCCGCGGCCTTCCCGCCCGCGACGCGGTGATCGCGGCCTCGCACGAGGAGGCCGAGATGAAGCTCGCCGCCCGCTGGCTCGACCGCGACGCCGCCGCCACGCGCCATGCGCCGGTCGCGCGCGCCACGCCGCGCCGCGACGAGGACACGGCGCTCGGCTTCTTCCCGGCACGCGAGGGCCTGCGGTGAGCGGACAGACCGTCGCGATCATCGATTACGGTTCGGGCAACCTCCACTCGGCGGTCAAGGCCTTCGAGCGCGCCGCCCGCGATGCGGGTGAGGCCGACACCCGCATCGTCCTCACCGACGCGCCCGAGACGGTGGCCGCGGCCGACCGCATCGTGCTCCCCGGTGTCGGCGCCTATGCCGATTGCCGCCGCGGGCTCGATTCCGTGCCCGGCATGGTCGAGGCCATGACGGACGCCGTGCGCCGCAAGGGCCGCCCGTTCATCGGCATCTGCGTCGGCATGCAGCTCATGGCGAGCCGCGGCCTCGAATACGAGGAGACCGCGGGTCTCGGCTGGATTCCCGGCGATGTCGGCCCGATCGTGCCGGCCGACCCGGCGCTGAAGGTGCCGCATATGGGCTGGAACACCCTCGCCGTGGACCGCGCCCACCCGCTGCTCGACGGCATCGAGACCGGGCGCGACGGCCTGCACGCCTACTTCGTCCACAGCTTCGCCCTGAAGCCCGCCGAGCCCGCGGACGTGGTGGCGCATGCCGAATACGGCGGCCCGGTCACCGCGATGGTGGCGCGGGACAACATGGCCGGCACGCAGTTCCACCCCGAGAAGAGCCAGCGGCTCGGCCTCGCGCTCATCGCCAACTTCCTGCGCTGGCGCCCTTAGAGCATCGGCCCGAAAGGTGGGAACTGGCTTTCGGAAAAGCCGATGCGGCACAAGAACCTAGACCCCTCGAACGAGACGAGCAGACGCGTGATCCTGTTTCCGGCCATCGACCTCAAGGAAGGGCGCTGCGTCCGCCTCGTGCAGGGGGACATGGCTCAGGCCAAGGTCTTCAACGACGACCCCGCCGACCAGGCCGCCACCTTCGAGCGCCAGGGTTTTTCCTGGCTGCACGTGGTCGATCTCGACGGCGCCTTCGCCGGCGCGCCGCGCAACGCCGCCGCCGTCGAGGCGATCCTGGCGCGGGTCAAGATGCCGGTGCAGCTCGGCGGCGGCGTGCGCGAGATGCGCACGCTCGAAGGCTGGATCGAGAAGGGGATCAGCCGCGTCATCATCGGCACGGCGGCGGTGCGCGATCCGGCCTTCGTGCGCGAGGCGGCGCGGCGTCATCCGGGCAAGATCGCGGTCGGCATCGACGCCAAGGACGGGCGGGTCGCGGTCGAGGGCTGGGCCCAGACCTCCTCCATGACCGCCGAGGATCTCGGCCGCCGCTTCGAGGATGCCGGGGTCGCGGCCATCATCTACACCGACATCGCCCGCGACGGCATCCTCAAGGGCCTCAACATCGAGATGACGCTGGCGCTGGCCAACGCCGTGCGCATCCCGGTCATCGCTTCGGGGGGGCTCGCCTCCATGGCCGACGTCGATCGCCTGCTGGAGCCCGATTGCGCGGTGCTGGCCGGCGCCATCACCGGCCGCGCCCTCTACGACGGCCGCATCGACCCGGCCGAGGCGCTCGCCGCCATCGCCCGCGCGGCCACCGCCCCCTGACTTCTGCCGCTCGTCAACCTGCAGGCCACCTGTGCTCAAGACCCGCATCATCCCCTGCCTCGACGTGAAGGACGGGCGTGTCGTCAAGGGCGTGCAGTTCCTCGAACTGCGCGACGCGGGCGATCCGGTGGAATCGGCCAAGGCCTACGACGCGGCCGGCGCCGACGAACTCTGCTTCCTCGACATCACCGCGAGCCACGAGGCCCGCGGCACGCTGCTCGACGTGGTGAGCCGCACGGCCGAGGCCTGCTTCATGCCGCTCACCGTCGGCGGGGGCGTGCGCACGGTCGCCGACGTGCGCACCCTGCTGCTGGCGGGCGCCGACAAGGTCGGGATCAACACGGCCGCGGTGAAGAACCCGGAACTGGTGGCGGAGGCGGCGGAAAAGTTCGGCGACCAGTGCATCGTCGTGGCGATCGACGCCAAGCGCGTCTCCGCCGCGAACGAGACCGCCCGCTGGGAGATTTTTACCCATGGCGGGCGCAACCCGACCGGGATCGACGCGGTGGAATTCGCGCAAAAGATCTCGGAGGGCGGGGCGGGCGAGCTGCTCGTCACCTCCATGGACCGGGACGGCACCCGCTCGGGCTACGACCTCGCGCTGACCCGCGCCATCACCGACGCGGTGCGGGTGCCGGTGATCGCCTCCGGCGGCGTCGGCGGGCTCGACGACCTCGTGGCGGGCGTGCGCGACGGCGGCGCGAGCGCGGTGCTCGCCGCCTCGATCTTCCATTTCGGACAGCATACGGTGGGCGAGGCCAAGGCCCACATGGCCGCCGCCGGGCTGGCGATGCGCCTCGACCCGTAACCCGCCCCCCTCATACTGAGCCGAGCCTCAGTTCAACCGCAAAGGAGGCGCGTCCCGTCGAACATCGGCCGCCGCATCGGGTCGCGCCGCGGCGGCGCGAGGCCCCGGAAGGGCGCGCCGTAGTCGGCGGTGCGGCGGGCGAGGAGGAACGCGGTGTCCGCCTCGCGTTCGGGCCGGCGGCGGAGGGTCTCTGCGCCGCCGGCCCGTGCGGGCGCGTCGTCAGGCACGCGACGGGTAGATGCCCGCAACGCAGATGATGTAGCTGAGAACGAGGTACGGCTGGATGTTCGCGTGGGGGAGACCGCCCCCCGCATTGGCGCCCGTGTTTTGGGGGTTGAGGTTCGCCGGATTGTTCATGTTTCCTGTTGTGAAGCTTTGGTACTCAACGTTCCCCGCTTGGTTGAACACCTGAGCAATGTTCCCATTGGTCGGGTCGATGCTCTGCCCCTGAGAGTTATCGACCTGCATCGTATAGGGGTGGAAGTGCGGCGGGATCTGCGTCGACTGCAGCGTGACCGCCTCGGCGCCGCCAGCCTGGCCCATCTGGTACGGTGACAGGCCGGGCCCTGCTCCCTGATCGATGACGACGCGGCCCAACAGGTTCGGCAACGCGAACGTCGTTCGCCCGTCTCCGCCATACGTCGTGCCGATCAGAGAGTAGAGCGCGGTATTGGAGTTGATCGACAGCAACTGGCCATTACAGTACGCAAAATTCCGCGGCAGCCAGCTGAACGCAACGAGCCTGATCTCACCAAGATAACATTCATCCATCTTTTCCTCCCGGGATTTCGCTCTTTCGAGACGCGCAACGACATCAACCTTAGATGCCGGTATTGTAATAATCGCGCGACGCTCAGACAACACACGTCGCCTGCCGACCGCGCGATTGAAGCACGAGCCGAGAATATCATCTGATCATACCACGAGAACACGTCCGCGACAGAAATATGATTATTTTTAAAAATCCATCGAGCGAGCCATAACAAAATAAATATTGCAAAAACGGCACGCATAGACGCTCAACGCGCGATAAAACTTCTACCCGATTCGGCCTCCGGCATTCATGCCTTTGTTGGATACAGCACGCAGGATACGCTTGTCACCCGGGTTGCATCGAAAACTTTTGAGCATTGGCGCTTGACGAAATTGACAACCCATGATTGTCGCATAAATACAACACCTGCGTGCAAACTGTGGACCACCCTGCAATCATTATTTCCAAATTCCTGCCGATCTCTATTCTGCCAGGACGACGTTGACAGCTTTGGCGGAGCTCGGAGGGGGCTTTCGCTGCAGGACTTGACCCGCTTTTTCGTGTCGAAACCAATAAATTAGAATCGTCGAACGCAGGGGACCATCGTCATGCCCACCATTCGTTATCGTTTTACGGGCCCCAACGGCTTCGTTGCCGACTTCACGATCACCACCGAATCGACCACACGCAACTATGACATCGCTGGCAACCAAGAGACCGGTTACGCCATCACGGGCGTGAGCGGCACCATCAATGGTCAATCGGTCACGCTGAAGCCCAGCGCCAACCAGGGTACCAACCCTGCCAACGGCACTACCAATACAACCAATCCCAACACCTTCGACAACGCCAACACCGGCGGCGGGTCGAATTCGATCGGCACATACAACAACGTGTACTTCCTCAACGACGGCGAGGGCGGTGGCGCGTACAGCAATTACGGCCTCGACGGCAACGGTATCGGCCTGACAGCGGGCGGTGTCGACTATAAATTCTTCAATCAAGCGGCCAACACAGAGCAATTTCAGTACAGGACGACGAGCTCCGGCGGCACGAACGTCATCAGCTTCCAGGTCACCCAAATCGACGGCAACGGCAACGAGACGCCCGCGCCCTGCTACGTCACCGGCACGCGCATCCTGACGGCGCGCGGCGCGGTTGCGGTCGAGGATCTGGCGGTCGGCGATCTGGCCGTGACCGCCTCCGGCGCGGAGCGCCCGATCCGCTGGATCGGCCACAAGACCGTACGCTGCCGCGCCCGCGCCGACCTCCTGCCCGTGCGGATCGCCGCGGGCGCCTTCGGCGAAGGCCGCCCGGCCCGCGACCTCATGGTCTCGCCCGGCCACGCCGTCTGCGTCGATGTCCTCGGCGAGGTGCTGATCCCGGCGATCCGCCTCGTCAACGGCACCACGATCACGCAGGTCGAGGTCGCCGAGGTCACCTACTGGCATGTCGAGCTGGAGAGCCACGACATCCTGCTGGCCGAGGGCCTGCCCGCCGAGAGCTACCTCGACATGGGCAACCGCGCCTTCTTCGAGGTCGCCAGCATCGGTCTCGGGCCGGACGCGCCCGTCGGCCGCACCACGGCCGACTTCTGCCGTCCGTTCCACGAGGACGGCGCGCTGGTCGAGGCCGTGCGCGCCCGCCTTCAGGCCCGCGCAGAGGCGCTCGGCTGGAGCCTCGTCGAGGCGCCGCTGGCCGACCTGCACCTCGTCGTCGATGGGCAGACGGTCCGCCCCGACACCGACGGCCTCGTCGCCCGCTTCATCCTGCCGGCGGGAGCCCGCGACGTGCGCCTCGTCAGCGAGGTCAGCGTCCCGGCCTACGTCCGTCAGGGCACGAGCGACGACCGGCGCCTCGGCGTCTGCCTCGCCGCGCTGAGCCTCGACGACGGCCTGACCGGCCTGCGCGCGATCGCCCTCGACGATGCCCGCCTGGAGGCCGGCCTGCACCCGCTCGACACCGACGGCGCGGCCCACTGGCGCTGGACCGAAGGCGCCACTCCGCTCCCGGCCTCCCTGTGGGAGGGCTGCCGCGGCACGATGTTCCTGCGGGTGAACCTCGCGGCGCCGTCCCTGCCGCGCTGGGTCGGACCGCAGGAGACCGCCGGCATCGTCGATCTCGCCGAGCGCCGCCGCCGCGCCTGAGCACACGCACCCGACCATCCGGGGCCCGGCCGCCTTCTCCTTCGGGGGGAGGGGGCCGGGCCCCTGGCGTTCGGGTCCATGGCGTTCGGGTCCATGGCGTTCGGGCCCCGAACCGACCGGCGAACCCCTCGTCGGAGGCCGCCCGAGACGCCTCGGAGACGCGGGTCGGCGGGAAGATTGTGCAACACTCCCGCCGATCCGCGCCCTCCACCCCCCGGAAGAATTGACGCGCGCCCCCCGCTATGACTGAGAGGGGCGGACCATATCAGGAGTTGAGTCCGCCGATGAGCGACGGAGACATGCTGGCGTCCACGCTGACCGACATCCGTCGTCGCCTGGCCGACCTCGGGAGCGAGTACGAGCGGGTCTCGGAGGAGCTGGCCAAGCTGCGGCTCGCCGAGCGCTCGCTCGCCGCCATCGTCGAGGGCACCCCCCTTCCCGAGGCCCTATCCGGGATGGAGGGCGACGGCGCCCCCCGCACCGGCCGCGGGCGCGGCAGCCGCGGGCCGCGGGCGAACTCGGCCAAGGGCCGGCTGCGGGCGCTGCTGGAAAGCGCGGGACCGACCGGCCTGTCCCAGGCCGAGATCGCCCGGCGCCTGCCCGACGTCGCGCCCAACACGCTCGCCTCCTACATCAGCGTGATGGTCTCGAACAACGAGGCCCAGCGCAAGGGCGACTTCGTCACCGCCGTCACCGGCCCGCGGCCCGCCGCGGCGGAGGCGTCGGAGGACGAGGACGAGACGCCGTCCGACGACGCGTGAGCCTCGACGCATCGGCCGCGGACGCGGCCCGCCGGAAGGCGGCGCGGCGGCTGCTGCCGTTCCTGATGCTATGCTACTTCTGCGCCTATCTCGACCGGGTCAACGTGAGCTTCGCAGCCCTCACGATGAACCGCGACCTCGGCCTCTCGCCCGCCGCCTACGGCTTCGGCGCGGGCCTGTTCTTCCTCGGCTACGTCGCCTTCGAGGTGCCGAGCAACCTCATCCTCGAACGGGTCGGGGCACGGCGCTGGATCGCCCGGATCATGGTGACGTGGTCGCTGATCTCCGGCGCCACCGCGTTCGCCGCGGGCGAGGCCTCGTTCTATGCGCTCCGCCTCGCCCTGGGACTGGCCGAGGCCGGGTTCTTCCCCGGCATCATCCTCTACCTCACCTTCTGGTTTCCGGCGGCCGAGCGGGCCCGGATCGTCGGCACCTTCATGGCGGCGGTGCCGCTCTCGGCGGCCTTCGGCGGTCCGGTCTCGGGCCTGATCCTCACCGCCGCCGACGGCGCGCTGGGGCTCGCCGGCTGGCAATGGCTCTACCTGATCGAGGCGGCCCCGAGCCTCGTCCTCGGGTTCGTCGCCCTGCGCATCCTCACCGACCGCCCGGCGCAAGCCCATTGGCTGACGCCCGACGAGCGCACCGCGCTCGCCGCGCGGCTCGCTGCCGATCCCCGGCCCGTGGCGGCGGAGGAGCGGCTGGCGGCGGCGCTGCTGCAACCGCGGCTGCTGGGGCTGGCTCTGGTCTATTTCGGGCTCAGCACCGGGCTCTACGCCGTCGGGATGTGGCTGCCGCAGATCGTCTCCGGCTTCGGCCTCGGGCCGCTCGCCACCGGCTTCGTCAGCGCGCTGCCCTACGTCGCGGCAGCATGCGTGATGGTGCCCTGGACCCGCCGCTCGGACCGGACCGGCGAGCGGGCGTGGCACACCGGCGCCCCGGCCATCGCCGCCGGGCTCGCGCTCGCGGTGGCGAGCCAAGCCTCCGCCCCGCTCGTCTCGATCCTGGCGCTGAGCGCCTGCGCCATGGGGGTGTTCGCCGCGCTTCCGACCTTCTGGACGCTGCCGACGGCGTTGCTGAGCGGCCGGGCGGCGGCGGGGGGCATCGCGCTGGTCAACGCGGTCGGCGGCATCGGCGGCTTCGTCGGCCCCTCGCTGATGGGCTGGATCAAGGACGCCACCGGCCGGTTCGACGCGGCGCTCGCCGCGGTCGGGCTGCTCCTCGTCCTCACCGGACTGCTCGCCGCCCGGCTCGGGCGCGCCCGGAGCCGTGTCGGACCTTGATCGTAACCGATTGCGCGCAAGCGGGTTGTGGCGCCGCGAGATTTGCGCGAAGGAACCGGGTAAGGTGGCTGGCGCACCCCTTCCCGACACCCCCCGACGAGCGCATGACCCTGATCTCCGCCGGCCCCCCGGAACCGACGGTCGACCTGTCGTCCTGCGACCGGGAGCCGATCCACGTGCTCGGCGCGGTCCAGTCCTTCGGCTTCCTGCTGGCAGTCTCGCCCGACTGGATCGTGCTGCGCGCCAGTGCCAACGCGCCGGACTGGCTCGGGCGCCCGGTCGAGGCGCTGCTCGGCGCGCCGGCCCACGCGATCCTTGACGTCGAGGCGATCCACCTGCTGCGCGGCCATCTCCAGACGCTGCGCGGGCCCGACGCGGTGGACCGCGTCTTCGGCGTGCGGCTCATCGCCGGCGGCTTGCTGTTCGACGTGGCGCTGCACATGTCGGGCGCCGCGATCGTGATCGAGGCGGAGCCGAGCGCGCCCGAGCATCTGAGCGCGGGCAACCTCGTGCGCAACATGGTCTCGCGCCTGCGCCTGACGGTGGATTTCGAGCCGCTCTGCCGCGAAGCGACCCGGCAGATGCGCGCGCTCACCGGCTTCGACCGGGTGATGCTCTACCGCTTCGCCCCCGACGGCTCGGGCGAGGTCGTGGCCGAATCCGTCCGCTCCGGGCTCGACCGCTATCTCGGCCTGCACTACCCGGCCTCCGATATCCCCAAACAGGCCCGCGCCCTGTACGAGCGCAGCTGGCTGCGCATCATCGCCGACGTGAACGAGGCGGGCGTGCCCGTGCTGCCGCCGCGCGATCCCGACGGCGCACTGCTCGACCTGTCGCTCTCGACCCTGCGCAGCGTCTCGCCGATCCATCTCGAATACCTGCGCAACATGGGGGTCGCCGCCTCGCTCTCGGTCTCGATCCTGCGCAACGGGAAGCTTTGGGGCCTTTTCGCCTGTCATCACATGGAGCCGCGCCACATCTCGCTGGAGCGCCGCACCGGCTCCGAGTTGTTCGGCCAGATGTTCTCGTGGATCCTGGAGAGCCGCGAGCGCGAGATCGAGGTGGCGCAGGAGGCGCGCTCCCGCGAGATCCACAACCGGCTGATGAGCGCGCTCGCCTCCGGCGGCACCAGCCTGGAGGGCCTGTCCGAGTTCCTCGACGAACTCGCCGCCATCATCCCCTGCGACGGGATCGGCCTGTGGGTGAACGGCGAGATCACGCTGCAGGGCGCGACGCCGACGCGGGAGGAATTCACCGGCCTCGTGCGCTTCCTCAACCGCACGGCGGCGAGCCGCGCCTACGCCACCGACGAGATCGGCCGGGTCCACGAGCCGGGGCGCGACTTCACCGAGCGCGCCGCGGGCATGCTCGCCGTGCCGGTCTCGCGCACGCCGCGCGATTTCCTCGTGTTCTTCCGCCGCGAAGTCTCCCGCACGGTCACCTGGGCCGGCAACCCGGAAAAACCGGCCAATCCCGGCCCCAACGGCGTGCGCCTGACCCCGCGCAAGAGCTTCGAGGCGTGGCGCGAGGTCGTGCACGGGCGCTCGCTGCCCTTCGCCGAGGTCGAGCTGCGCACGGCCGAAGCCCTGCGGATCACCCTGCTCGAAGTCATCCTGCGGCTCACCGATTCCGCCGAGAAGGAGCGCAAAGGCGCGCAGGAGCGCCAGGAGCTGCTGATCGCCGAACTGAACCACCGCGTGCGCAACATCCTCAACCTCATCCGCGGCGTCGTCACCCAGAGCCGCACCGCGGGCGGGTCGGCGGAGGAATTCGCCGAAGTCGTCGGCGCGCGCATACAGGCTCTGGCGCGGGCCCACGACCAGATCACCACCACGAACTGGGGGCCGGGGAGCTTGCGCGACCTCATCCTGCTCGAGGCCGGGGCCTATCTCGGCGCCAAGGCCGAGCGGGTGGTGCTCGGCGGTGCCGACGTGCTGCTCGATCCGCAGGCCTTCTCGACGCTGGCCCTCGTCGTCCACGAGCTGATGACGAACTCGGCCAAGTACGGCGCGCTCAGCGGCGCCCACGGGCGCATCGACGTGGAATGGTCGCGCGATGCCCTCGAATACCTCGTGATCCACTGGCGCGAGAGCGGCGGCCCGCCGGTGCGCGCGCCCACCCGCCGCGGCTTCGGCACGACGCTGATCGAGCGCTCGATCCCCTACGAGCTGAAGGGCGAGGCCGAGATCCGCTACGCCGTCTCCGGCGTCGAGGCCCGCTTCACCATTCCCCCCGACCTCGTGCGCGCCGCCCCGCCGAAGCCCGAGCGCGCGCCTGCCCGCGCCCCCGCGCCGGCGCCGCTGCGGCTCGACGGCACGGTGCTCGTCGTCGAGGACAACATGATCATCGCGCTGGAGGCCGAGGAGGTGCTGACCGCGCTCGGCGCCACCGCGGTCGATCTCGCCGGCACCGTGCGCGAGGCCCTGCGCCTGATCGAGGCAGCGCCCCCCGACCGCGCCATCCTCGACGTCAACCTCGGCTCCGAGACCAGCGTCGGCGTCGCCCGCCGCCTGACCGAGCGCGGCATCCCCTTCGCCTTCGCCACCGGCTACGGCGAGAGTTTTCGGATTCCGCCCGACCTCGGTGCCGTGCCGGTGATCCGCAAGCCGTACGACGCGGAGGCGTTGCGGGCGGCGTTCGCCTGATCTCGAACGGTGTTCGATCGGGTCGAGCTGGGATTCCCCTCTCCCCGCACGCGGGGAGAGGGTCGCGACGACCCCGTCGTCGTCGCGACAAGCGGTAGCGGGGGTGAGGGGGCTTCGACGGAAGAGGCTCGTCCTGAACCGCCCCCTCACCTTCGGCTGCCGCCTCGCTTCGGCGACAACGGGGTCGCCGAAGCCCTCTCCCCGCAAGCGGGGCGAGGGGATGCACGGGCCGCCTCGGCGCCCTCCTGAAAGGGCGTCAGCCCTCGCCGATCCAAGCCAGCAACCCGTCCACCGTGCGAAAATCCTCCAACGCGTGGACGCGCGCGTCGGGCATCGCCTCGCGGGCCATGGTGGCGAGCGCGTGGCCGGGGCCGAGTTCGAGGATGCGGGTCGCGCCGAACTCGCGGGCGGCCTCAAGGCAGGCGGCCCAGTCGATGGTGTTCGCGAGTTGGCCAGCGAGCTTGTCGAGGCCCTTGGCGACATCGAAGACCGGCGCACCGTCGAGGCCGCTCAACAGGCGCGGGCTTCCGGGGGGCGGGCGGTGCAGGCCCTCGCGGGCGAGCGCGTCGGCGAAGGTTTTTGCCGCGACGGCGAGGCGCGGCGTGTGGGAGGGCGTGTGGACGGGGAGCACCACGGCGCGGCGGGCGCCCGCGGCCAGCGCTTCCGTGCAGAGCGCGTCGAGGGCGGCGCGAGGCCCGCCGACCACGCCGCTGTCGGGGGCGTTGCGGATGGCGAGATCGCAGGCGTGGCGCTCGGCCATGGCGCGGATCGCCTCAACGGGCAGGCCGCGGATGCCCGCGAGCCCGAAACCTTCGCCCGAGGCCGCGTCCATCGCCTCGGCACGCTGCGCCGCCAGCCGCAGCACCGCCTCGGGAGCGAGCCGCCCGGCGACGCCCCAGGCGGCGAGGTCGCCGATGCTGTAGCCGGCCACCACCGCGCGGCCGGGTTTTTCTGCCGCGATCACGGCCCAGGCGGCGAGCGCGGCGGTGCAGCACAGCACCTGCCCGGTTCGGTTCTCGTGAAGGGGAGGCCCGCCCGCGGCGGCCAGCGCACGCGGGTCCTCGCCCAGGATCGGCCGGGCGGCGGCGAACACATTCTCGGCCTCCGGACGCTCGGCCGTGAGGGCGAACATGCCCGGATGCTGACCGCCCTGGCCGGAGAGGAGCAGGGCGAGGGTCACGGCGCCCGCCCTCGATCGTGCCGCATCGGCTCCTTTCCGAAATCCGGCGGCCACCTCTCGGGCCGATGCTCAAGCCGGTCCACGAACAGCGTCATGGCGAGCAGGTCGGCGGCGCCGCCGGGGCTGAGGCGGCGGGTGACGAAGGCGCGGTGCAAGGTTTCGGCGCAGGCGCGCCACCCATCCTGCGCGACGCCGCCGGCCGCGACGAAGGCCGCGGCCTCGTCGCGGGCGAAGCGGGCGCCGGCCTCGCCGCCGCGATGGAGCAGGTTGGTGTCGTTAAGCGCCGCGATCAGGGCGAGGCAGGCCTCGACCCGCGCAGCCTCCTCACCGATCCGAGCGCGGCGCCCGCGATGCAGGGCCGGCAGGCCGACCCCGTAGAGCGTCGGGAAGCCGGACGCCGCCTCGGCCGGCGCCCCGCCGACGCGAAAGCGCCGCCGCGCCCGCGCGCCGGGGGCGTGCAGAAGCACCGGCCCGTCGAGGATGGCGCGGGCGTGGCGCGCCCGCACATGGGCGCCGAGCGCGCCGGGGGCGAGGCCGCGCCCCGGCACCGCCAGCGCGCCGGCCGCCGAAACCAGCAGGCCGAGCCCGAAGATCGCGCCGCGATGGGTGTTCACGCCCCCGGTCGCCGCCCGCATCGCGGCTTCCGCATCGAGGCCGATGCGGCGCAGCTGCGCCATGGGCAGGCCGTCGCCCCCCGCACGGGCGAGGTCGGCGAAGTACGGTTCGAGCGCTGCCGCGCTGGCCTCGAAGGTCGCGGCGTCCATGTCGTCGTGGCTGCCGCTGTCGATCCGGCTGACGAGACCGGGTTTCGGGTAGGTGTCGAGTTCGAGGCGCAGGGCTTCGACCGCGAGGCGGGCGAGGGCGGCCGGATCGCCGACGACGGGTGTGGGGAGGGCGGGGAGGGCGTTCATGCCGGTGCCTCCGCAGACCACAGAGCAGGGGCTGCCCGCATCTCCAGCCGGTCGCGGTGCTTCACCAGCACCTCGCCGGTCCCGGCCTCGTGCCACTCGCGCCACTGCACCCCGCCGCCGTCGGGCAAGACGATCTCGCCGTCGAGGCGCATCGGCGCCGTCGCGGCAATCGTCGCGAGGTCGTCGAGGAAGGTTTTGGCGAGCGAGCCGGCCAGCGGCCAGAGCAGATCGAGGTCGGACGCGTCGGTGAGGTAGGGCAGGCCGGTGAGCGCCTGCCACAGCAAGCCGCCGAACGGGCGCGGGACGAGGCCGTGCCGGGCGCCCAGCGCGAGGAGCGCGTCGAGCGTCGGGTGCCACGCGGGCGGCACGGCGGCGCGGGTCGCGGCGAGCGTCGGCGCCGGGCAGGCCGTAAGGACATCCGCGGGCAGGCTGAAGCCGATGCGACGCTTGCCGAGCGTCGGCGGCAGCGGCAGGCCGAGCGGGACCAGCGCCCGGTCCTCGCCGGGCGCGCGGCGGCGCAGGATCAGCGGCCACCCGGCCGCGGCCCAGCCGGCGAGCGGCGGCACGCCCGCGAGGTCCGGCCGGGCGGCGACGAGGGGGCCCCAGGCGGCGGGATCGACCCGGACGAGATCATGGCGATGGAGGCGCGCGACCGCGATCCCACCCCCGCCCTCATCCTGAGGTGCCTGCCGCAGGCGGGCCTCGAAGGAGGGCTCCAGCGGATCGCGCGATCCCTGGAGCCCTCCTTCGAGGCCGCTTCGCGGCACCTCAGGATGAGGGGGTTGGGTGGGAAGACGCTCAGCCACCGCGCGCCTGCGACACCACCCGCTCGGCGATTGCCTGCGCCACCGGGCGTCCGCCGCGTTCGCGGCCGAGGCGGTCGCGGGTGTCGCCCGCGGGCAGGTCGGCGATGAGCGCGGAGAGCTGCGCGTCGAGCGGCTGCGCGGGGTCGAGCACCGCGTGGACGGCGCCGGTCGCCACCATGTTGTCGAGGCCCGGCGCGAAGACCGGGGTCGAGGCCGCCATGGCTTCGAGCTTGTCGAGCGGCAGCTTGGTGATGCGGGCCACAGAAGGCAGGTCCATCACGCTCGGATTGGCGCCCGGCAGGGCCGCGAGGACGCGGGTCGCGAGCGCGGTGGCGATGAAGGCGCCCGCCGCCGAGTGGCCGTAGATCAGCCCCACCGTCGGATGGCCGAGGCGGTCGGCGAGCAGCAGCGTCTTGGCCAGATGCGCGAGGCATTCGTAGAGCCCCAACAGCTCGTCGCGGCGGCTCATGCGCTGGCTGTCGGAATCGACCGCCACCAGGATCGGAGCCTTGTCGCCAACTTTCATCGCGTCGAGCACCGTGCGGGAGAGCGCCAGCGCGCCCTCGACGCCGAGCGGCGTGTCGCCGTCGATGCCGACCACGACGAGGCGGCCACCATCGAGCGAGCCCTCGCCCGAGATCAGGCCGTCCGTCACGGCGACGGAACGGCCTGTCGGGAAGAGCGAGGCGAGGATCGCGTCGAGAGCCATCTTAGCGGGCATCGTGGCTGGCCTCCGGCACGCCGGCCGCAATTTCGGTGAAGGCGGCGTCGGTCATGGCCGGCACCGCTTGCGCGTCGTTGATGCCGAGCCGCGCCCAGATGTCGGCGCCGTCGCGGCACGTGCCGAAGCGGGTCAGCCGCGCCTCCAGCCGGGCCTGCTCGGCTTCGAGCGTGGCGAGGTCGAAGGCCGGGGCGCGGGCGATGAGGTCGAGGGCGGCGTCGCGAAACGCCGCGACGGTGTCGGCCACGTAGGCGTCGGCGCCACCGGTGAGGCGGCGGTGCTTGCCGCCCATGGTGCGCCACACCAGCGCCCGGTCGCGGGAATCGAACTCTTCCGCGCCCCGATTGGTCTCGATCACCTCCGGCCCGGAGACCGAGATGCGCCCGCTCTCCGAGACGGCGAGCCGGGCGCAGGTGCCGGCGATGAGGCCGCCGCCGCCATAGGCCCCGGCCCGGCCGCCGATCAGCCCGACCACCGGGATGCCGGCGGCGCGGACTTCCGTGATCGCCCGCATCGCCTCGGCGATGGCGGTCTCGCCCGCGTTGGCCTCCTGCAACCGCACGCCGCCGGTGTCGAACAGGATCAGCACCGCGGCGGGCCGTACCTCCAATGCCGCGCGCAGGAGGCCGACGAGCTTGGCGCCGTGCACCTCGCCGAAGGCCCCGCCCATGAAGCGGCCCTCTTGGGCTGCCACCAGCACCGGCTTCCCGTCGAGGCGGCCCCGGCCGACGACGATGCCGTCGTCGAAGGCGCGGGGCAGTTCGAACAGCGGCAGGTGCGGGCTCATCGCCCGCTCGGTCGGGCCGACGAATTCTTCGAACGTATCCGCATCGAGGAAGGCGGCCACGCGCTGGCGGGCGCTGGCCTCGTACCAGCTCATTTCGAGTCGCACGGGATCCGACCGGTGGTCGGAACCCGTGCGTCCGGCGGACGACCGCCGCCCTGCCGTCGCAGGGGCGATCGGCGATGAGGGATCATCGCCGATCGGTCTCGCGTGGTTCGGATCGGTCGGCGCCATCTCAGGCCTCCATCAGGCGCACGCCCTGGAGCAGGCGTAAGGCTACGGTGTCGGGGCGGGCGCCGCCGTCGTTGATGCTGATGCGCAGGCCGCCCGGCTGGGCGCGGGCGACGAAATCCGCCACCACCGCCTCCCAGACGTCGCCGTAGCCGTTGATCGCGGTCTCGACCGCGACCTCGCAGGCATCCGGCGCCAGCACCCGCTCCAACAGCACTTCGAGGTTGCCCGAGGCCACGACCCCGGTGATCGCCTCCCGCTTCGTGCCGGGGAGGGGCTTTTGGGTGGTGTGGCGGAAGGTCAGGGATTCCATCGGGGTTCCTCGGACGGTCTCTCTCGATCCCAACAATCCCCCTCATCCTGAGGTGCGAAGCCTCGAAGGAGGGCTCCAGCGGATCGCGCGCTTCGCTGGAGCCCTCCTTCGAGGCCGCTTCGCGGCACCTCAGGATGAGGGGGAGGGTGGGAGGGGCGGCAGCATGGAGGCTCACCAGTTCCGGAACTTCGCGGGCGGCTCGTAGAGGCCGCCCGACCAGTGGACCAAGTCCTTGATCGAGCGCGCGGCAAGCAGCGAGCGGTCGGCGTCGAGCGCCGAGATGCCGAGGTCTTCCGGCCGGCGGATCACGCCGCGGGCGCGCAGGTCCTCGACCTTGGCGCGGTCGCGGCCCCGGCCGATCGGCGTGTAGCCGGCCACGCCGCGGATCGCCTGCTCGCGCTCGTCGGCGTCGCGGCAGAGCAGCAGGTTGGCGATGCCCTCTTCCGTGACGATGTGGGTCACGTCGTCGGCGTAGATCATGACGGGGGCCAGTTCGAGGCCGGTTTTTTTCGCCAGTTCCATCGCGTCGAGCCGCTCGACGAAGGTCGGCACCAAGCCGTCGCCGAAGGTCTCGACCAGCTGCACCACGAGTTTTCGCCCGCGCATCAGGGAAGGCTCGCCCGACGTTTGCGCCTCCCGCCCCGCCTTCATCCACGTGTCGGAGGGATGGCGGCGGCCGTGCGGGTCCGAGCCCATGTTCGGCGCGCCCCCGAAGCCGGCCACCCGCGACTGGGTGACGGTGGAGGAATGGCCCATCAGGTCGATCTGGAGCGTCGCACCGATGAACATGTCGCAGGCGTACAAGCCCGCCGTCTGGCAGAAGGCGCGGTTCGAGCGGAGCGACCCGTCGGAGCCCGTGAAGAACACGTCCGGCCGCTCGCGGATGTAGCGGTCCATGCCGACCTCCGAGCCGAAACAGTGGACCTGCTTGACCCAGCCCGATTCGATCGCCGGGATCAGGGTCGGGTGCGGGTTGAGCGCCCAGTGGGTGGCGATCTGACCTTTCAGCCCCAGTCGCTCCCCGTAGGTCGGCAGCAGCAGTTCGATCGCCGCCGTGCCGAAGCCGATGCCATGGTTGAGACGCTTCACGCCGTACTCGGCATAGATTCCCTTGATCGCCATCATGGCGATGAGGATCTGCGTCTCGGTCATCGCCGCCGGATCGCGGGTGAACAGCGGCTCGACGTAGAACGGCCGGTCGGCCTCCACCACGAAGTCGATGCGATCGCCGGGGATGTCGACGCGGGGCACGCGCTCGACGATCTCGTTGACCTGGGCGATGACGAGCCCGTTCTTGAAGTGGGTCGCCTCGACGACGGTCGGCGTGTCCTCGGTGTTCGGCCCCGTATACAGGTTGCCGTCGCGGTCGGCCGAGACGCCCGCGATCAGCGCGACGTGGGGCGTCAGATCGACGAAGTAGCGCGCGAACAGTTCGAGATAGGTGTGCACCGCGCCGAGCGCGATCTGCCCGCCGTAGAGCATTTTTGCGATGCGCGCGCCCTGCGGGCCCGAATACGAGTAGTCGAGGCGCTTGGCGACGCCGGTCTCGAACACGTCGAGATGCTCGGGCAGCACGATGCCCGACTGGACCATGTGCAGGTCGTGGATTCTTGACGGGTCGCAGGCCGCGAGGCCGCGGGCGAGGCAATCGGCCTGCTTCTGGTTGTCGCCCTCCAGGCAGACCCGGTCGCCGGGGCGCAGCACCGCCTCCAGCAGATCGGTGACGCTCTCCGCCGCCACGACCTTGCCGGTCGCGAAGGCGGACCCCGCCGCGATCCGCGCGTCCCGGGCCGCCCGTTCCTGACGCCACTCGTTCATCCGGCCCGCTCCCTCCGGCTCACCGCGGATCGTTGTATTGCGACCCATGCATGGGTCAAGTCTTCGTATACAAAATTCTTACAGAGCGGCACATCCGTATGCGTACTGCCGTTTTGGCCCGATTTGCGCATACGCAAAGCCGGCATCGCGCCAAGCCCATGTTGCGGCGCAGCAGTTCGCCCCCCATATCGGCGGTGGAGGAGACGCCCGACGTGACCGAGCCCGTGCTCCGGAGACGCATCTTGGCATCCCAACTCGAAACCCAGACCACTCCGCGCGGAGCGACCGAACGGCGGACCCCGCCTTCCGCGCTCGCACCCATCCGGCGTGTTCTCGCCGGGCTCGCCGCGGCCCATCGGGCCCGGCTGCGCGCCGAGGTCGCCCGGTTCGCCCAAACCCGCGACGCGGCGCGCCCGGAACTCGGGCATGCGCTGTCCTGGCGGTTCGGCGTTCCGGTGCGGTGACGCTCGCGGCGGGCCGCCTCCCACCGTTCGGGACGCTGATCCGATCATGCGACGTCCGCCGTCCCGAAACTGCTGATGAAGTCGTTCAGGCGCTCGCCCTGGATCAGGATGTGCTCGCGCAGCGACTGCTCCGCGCGCCCTGAATCGCCCGCGAGGATCGCCGCCACGATCGCCCCGTGCTCGGCCAGCGACTGCCCGACGCGGTGGCGCGCCCGCAATTGCAGCCGGCGGTAGGGCTTCAACAGGGTGTGGAGCTGCCCCGCCTGCTCGGCGAGGTACTGGTTGTGGCACGCCTCGTAGATCGCGCGGTGGAAGCGCTCGTTGGCGTAGTAATAGGTGTCGGCGCAGCCGGCCCGCGTCGCCGCCTCGCAGGCTTCGTGCGCGGTCACGAGAGTGCTGCGCTGCGCATCGGTGATCCGGCGGGCGGCCAGCGCGCCGCACATGCCCTCCAGCGCCGCCATCGCCTCGAAGCGCTCGACCACCGCGCGCAGCGACAGACTGGCCACGAACGCCCCGCGCCGCGGCTGAAGCTCCACCATGCCGGTCGAGGCGAGCTGCATCAGCGCCTCCCGGATCGGTGTGCGCGACACGCCGAACCGCGTGGCGAGGCTCTGCTCGTCCAGGCGCTCCCCCGGCCGGAAATGGCCGGTGACGATGTCCTGCTCCAGCTGATCCCGGAGCGCTTCGGCGCGGCGCATTCCTCACTCCCCATTCCTCACTCCCCATGGGGCGACGCGGATCGTAGGCGCAGGGCTATAATTCCACAAGGCAAATCTTGTATACAAGGATATTGCCTTAGAGTACGAAACGGCCTACGAGGCGAACAAGCGGAGGCGGCACCATAAGCCGCCCCGCCGACCGGCCCCGGTTCGGCGGCGGCCGAGCACGCGCGCAAAAGCGCCCCGGGAGACACGCCGATGACGCCACAATTGATATCGATCTACGCGCTGTGCGCGATGTTCGTGGTCGCCACGATCTGGCCGATCAACATGGGAGTGCTGGCCTTCGTCGGCGCCTTCCTCGTCGGGACGCTGGTCGCGGGGATGTCGAGCAAGGACATCATCGCCGGATTTCCCGGCAGCCTGTTCCTGACGCTGGTCGGCATCACCTACCTGTTCGCCATCGCGCAGAACAACGGCACCATCGACTGGCTGGTCCAACTCGCCGTCCGAGCCGTGCGCGGGCGGATCGCCGCGATCCCGTGGATCATGTTCGGCATCACCGCCGCCCTCACGGCTGTCGGCGCGGTGAGCCCGGCGGCGGTGGCGATCATCGCCCCGATCGCGATGGGATTCGCGGCCCGCTACAACATCAACCCGCTGCTGATGGGCCTGCTCGTGATCCACGGGGCGCAGGGCGGCGGCTTCTCGCCGATCAGCATCTACGGCGGCATCACCAACACGGTGGTGGCCAAGGCGGGCCTGCCGCTCAACGAGCTGTTCACCTTCTTCGCGAGCCTCGGCGTGAACCTCGCGGTCGCGGTGCTGCTGTTCGTCCTGATGGGCGGGCGCAAGCTGATGGGGGCGCGGGCCGCGGTCGCGGGGATGCCGGGCGACGAGGCGCTGCCGCCCGCGCGGGTGACGGTGGCCCAGCGCGGCCCCCAGGCCTTCGGCGATTCGGAATCCGAATCGTTCAGCGAGGAGCGCAAGCTGGAGCGGGGCCTCGACGACCCGCTGGCCGACGAGCGGGCCGCCCCGGAGCCGATGGCGTCCTCGCGCGCCTACCAAGCCCTCACCCTCGTCGGCCTCGTGGCGCTCGCCGTGCTGGTGCTGGCCTTCAACCAGGATATCGGCTTCGTCTCGATCACGATCGGCCTGATCCTGTCGCTCGTCGCGCCGAACCTGCAGAAGCGGGCGATCGGGCAGGTGAGCTGGCCCGAGATCATGCTGATCACCGGCGTGAGCACCTACGTGGTCGTGCTGGAGAAGATGGGCACCATCTCCTTCGTCGGCACCAGCGTCGCCGGGCTCGCCTCGCCGATGATGGCGGCCCTGCTCCTGTGCTTCATCGGCGCCGTGGTCTCGGCCTTCGCCTCCTCGACGGCGGTGCTCGGCTCGCTGATCCCGCTCGCCGTGCCGTTCCTCCAGGCCGGCACGGGGGTGAAACCGGTGGGCTTCATCGGCGCGATGGCGGTCTCCTCCACCATCGTGGACGTGAGCCCGTTCTCGACCAACGGCGCGATCGTGCTCGCCACCGCCAAGAACGTCGATCGGGATGCTTTCTTCCGAAAACTGATGGCCTACGGCGCCCTGGTCACCGTGGTCGCGCCGATCGTGGTCTGGTTCCTGTTCATCGTCCTGTGACAGATCGGCCAGCGTCTCGCGCTCCGGGGGTTGCGAACCTCCGGAGCGCAGTGCCATGAGGGCGGAAGGGCAATCGCCACGCTTCTCGCATGCGGCCCGGCGCGTCCGCACCGCGGATCGCGGCAGCATCCGCCCGAGTCTTCACCTTCCCGACCGGGGGCTTTTTCAGCATGAGTGAACTTCTGACGACGGAGGCGTTGTCGGCTCTCCTCCAAGTCATCATGATCGACCTCGTGCTCGCGGGCGACAACGCGGTGGTGATCGGGCTGGCCGCCGCCGGCCTGCCGAAGGAGCAGCGCAACAAGGCGATCCTGATCGGCATCATCGCCGCGACCATTCTGCGCATCATCTTCGCCGGCCTCGTCACCCAGCTCCTCTCCATCGTCGGCCTGCTGCTCGTCGGCGGCCTGCTGCTGCTGTGGGTCTGCTGGAAGATGTGGCACGAGATCCGCGCCGGGCACGGGCAGGATCCGGACGCCGCCATCGCCTCCGCCGAGGCGGGGGCGCCCCGCAAGACCTTCGCTCAGGCCGCGTGGCAGATCGTGGTCGCGGACGTCTCGATGTCGCTCGACAACGTGCTCGCGGTGGCCGGTGCCGCCCGCGAGCACCCGACGGTCCTCATCATCGGCCTCGCCCTGTCGATCGCCCTGATGGGGCTCGCCGCGAGCTTCATCGCCCGCCTGCTCCAGCGCTACCCCTGGATCGCCTATGTCGGCCTCGCGATCATCCTCTACGTCGCGCTCGACATGATCTACCGCGGCGGCCTCGAAGTCTGGCCGTACGTCAGCGGCTACGTCGGCGGCGCCAAGGCCTAGAGCCGCATCGGACTTAAGGATCGCCCTGGGTTTTCGATCAGGGGCGCCTCACGAGAGCCGTATCGGACCTGATTGCATCGGGTCGGATACGGCTCTAAGTTTTTGTATTACCGTGCATTCTCACGACGGACCGTCGCGGCTTCGTCGGAGCGCACGGCCATGAACACCGCCACGAACGGAGACGGGATGGACGAGGCCCCGGAGGAGCGCGGTCTGATCTCGGACCGCATCCGCAACGCCCTCTCCGAGGCCATCGCCGGCGGCCGGATGCCGGCCGGCACGGCGCTGGACGAGCAGGACCTCGCCGACCGCTTCGGCGCCTCGCGCACCCCCGTGCGGGAGGCGCTGCGCCAGCTCGCCTTCGCCGGCCTCGTGGAACTGCGCCCGCGCCGCGGCGGCGTCGTGGCCCGCACCACGCCCGAGCGCATCGCCGAGATGTTCGAGACCACCGCCGAGATCGAGGCGATGTGCGTGCGGCTGGCCACCTACCGCATCACGCCGCTGGAGCGCAGCCGCCTGATGGACCTGCACGAGGCCTCCGCCGCGATGGTGGCGGCGGGCGACGTGGACGCCTACGACGGCTTCAACCGCGCCTTCCACGAGACCCTCTACGCCGCGACCCACAACGGCTTTTTGGCCGAACAGGCGCTCGCCATCCGCGAGCGGCTCGCCGCCTTCCGCCGCACGCAACTGCGCCAAGCCAGTCGCATCGACGCCTCGCGGGCCGAGCACGGCGCGGTCCTCGCCGCCATGGCCGAGGGCGACGGCGAGGCCGCCGCCCGGCGGATGCGGGCGCACATGCTCAACGCGTCGAGCGCGCTCGGGCGCTATGTGGCCGGGCAGGGGGAGCGGGAGGGGTAAGCCGCACTTTTTGCGACAGCGCATCCCATCCACAACCCTCCTCCTGAGGTGCCCGCCTGGGCGGGCCTCGAAGGAGGGCTCCAGAAGTCGCGCGATCCCTGGAGCCCTCCTTCGAGGCTACGCTTCGCTCCGCACCTCAGGATGAGGGGGAGGGGTGGGATCGAATGAAAAAAATCAGAGCTGCCGCTGCGACCACTCGACGACCTTCGAGACGTGCCAGCCATGCACGCCGACGAAGAACAGGCAGCACAGGATCAGCCCGACGTAATCAGACGTCGCGGCGGGCTCCGTGCTGCGGGCCTTGAACAGCAGCACGGCGCCGACGCCGACGAAGATCGCCACCGGGAGCCACAGGCCGATCCACTTGTCGGCATACCAAGTCGGCTCGCCGCCAAAACTCCACTGCATCGGCACCTTCGGCGTCGGGATGCCCGGCCCGTAGACGAGGTTGATGACGGCGAGGACGGCCAGCGTGACGACGTAGGCGCCGAGGCCGAGGGCGGGAAGAAGGCTCTGCATCAAGGCTCCTCAGGGTGGTCCGTCGATCTTAGCTCAGGCGCCCCAACGCCCGATGGCCCGGATGCCAACAAGGCGACGGATCGGCTTCATCGAACCGCAACGGATCGGGCACGGCCGGGCGCTGCGCCACATCCCCGCGCGGAGCGGGGAAAGCACAACGCCGGCAAAAAGATCACACTCCGGGATGCACGCCTGTGGACCGCAAGATCAGACTTGTCTTCGCCGATCCGCCCGGCCACGCTTCGTCTATCGAACGACCGTCAAGTCCTGCATCAGCATCGATCAACTTGCACCGTCGCTGTGCAAGTCGAGCCCCGGAGCGCCGCGCGAGACGGCGGTCAGGGCAGCGATCCTGCGCGGGCGCGCTCGGGGCGGCGATGCGCCGGACTCGGCTGGGGGCAGGCATGGACCGACTCGCGAAAACACTCCTCTCGGGTACGGCGCTCCTCGTCGTCGTCGCTCCCGCGGCGCGAGCCGCCGACCTGCCGGTGAAGCGGGCGGTACCGATCGAGTACGTCCGAGTCTGCTCCGCCTCCGGGGCGGGCTTCTTCTACATCCCCGGCACCGACACCTGCCTGCGGGTCTCGGGCCGCGCCCGGTTCGAGGCCGGCTACATCCCGGTCAACAACCGCTACAACTCGTCCGGCGACCTGTCGCAGTATCGCGGGCTGATGCGCATGAACTTCGATGCGCGCACCCAGACCGGCTACGGCACGCTGCGGGCCTTCCTGCGGGTCGAGGCGGCGAGCCGCACCGGGGTGTTCATGACCTCGGGCACGCAGCAGCGCATCGCCAACGCCTTCCCGGCGGTGGGCCAGGACCAGCTCGGGCGGGTGCAGAACTTCATCGTCGCCGAGAAGGCCTTCGTGCAGTTCGCCGGGCTGACGGCAGGCCGCGCCTCGTCGTTCTTCGATTTCTACGCCCACGATTACGAGCTGATCAGCTCGACCGCGGGCTCGAACGTCGCCTCCACCAACCTGCTCGCCTACACCCAGAAGTTCGGCGAGAACTGGTCCGCGACCCTGTCGATGGAGGACCCGAACTTCCGCAAGAACCCGTTCTACGCCGCCTCGTTCGGCGCCCCGGCATCGGGGCCGGGCCAAGCCGGCGTCAACAACGTGTTCAACACGGCGCCGAGCCCGGTCATCCTCGGCACCAACGCCGACGGCACCGCTAACACCGTGGCCTTCCTCGACACGGTGCAGCGCTCGCGCATGCCCGATTTCGTCGGCGCGCTGCGCTACGACGCGCCCTGGGGCTCGGCGCAGCTCTCGGCGGCGGTCAAGGACGTGAACATCGGCGGCTTCATCGCCAACTCGGCGGTCTCGACCCTGACGCCCGTGCCGGGCTCCGCCACCGGGCCGGTGACGGCGGGCACCGCCGCCGCCCTGCTCGCCGCCCGCGGCCTCAACTCCGGCGCGCAGACCGAGTACGGCTGGGCGGTGCAGGGCGGGCTCAAGCTCAACCTGCCCTGGATCGCCCCCGGTGACGGGCTCTACCTGCAGGGCGCCTACGGCGAGGGTGCGCTGATCTATACCGGCTTCTCGATCTTCACCGGCACCTATGCGAGCCAGCTCGGGCCGGTGCAGGGCGCGCCCTTCGTCCATGCGCTGGCCGACGCGGTGGTGAACCCGCTGACCGGCCGGATCGCCCTGTCGCAGAGCTTCACGGCCTCGGCCTCCTACCTGCATTACTGGGCGCCCGAATGGCGCTCGGCCTTCTTTGGCAGCTACGGCGAGGTCAGCTTTCCGCGTGGCACCCGCGAGGCCTTCAGCCGCGTCAGCGGCATCATCGGCGCCTCCGCCCCGGCGCCCGGCGCCGCCTTCGGGTTCAGCCCGATCCTACGCGACAACTATCAGATCGTCGCCGGCACCAGCCTGATCTGGTCGCCGGTCAAGGACCTCGATATCGGCATCGAGGGCACCTACATCGGCACCGGTCCGCTCAGCGGTCGCATCACCGATCAGACGCGACCCGTCACCGTGGGCGGCCTGCCGGCCTACGCCGAGAAGCGCTACGACACGACGCAGATCCGCATGCGGGTGCAGCGGGATTTCTGATCTTCTTTTCGGGGTGATCGCGGAGGGCCGAGCGCATCCCCCCGCACGGCGGGGCGAGGGGATGCGCGGGACCCTCGCGATCGAACGAAAGTGTGTGACGGGCTTACACGGCACGAGCCTTGCCATGACAATGAAGCCGGTCGGCGGATGACAAGTGTCGCGCCTGGCTTCACTATGGCCTCATCCGGCCGCCATTGGCCGTCCGCGACAATAAAAAAAGGTCCGCCGCATGCGCCTGAGAGATGCGTTCCTCCTCGCCGCCATCGCCGCCCTGGCGTCGGGCGCGCCCGCGCGCGGCGAGGAGCTGACCGGGACGCTCAAGAAGGTGAAGGAGACCGGCGCCATCACCATCGGCACCCGCGATTCCTCGGTGCCGTTCTCCTATCTCGACGGCAGCCAGAAGCCGGTGGGCTACGCCTTCGACATCTGCCTCAAGGTCGCCGACGCGGTCAAAGCCCACCTCAAGCTCGACAAGATGGAGGTGAAGCTCAATCCCGTGACCTCGGCCACGCGCATCCCGCTGATCGCCAACGGCACGATCGACCTCGAATGCGGCTCGACCACCAACAACGCCGACCGGCAACGCCAAGCCGCCTTCACCAACACCCACTTCCTCACCGCGACCCGGTTCGTCGCCAAGAAGGACAAGGGCCTCGACAAGACCGACGATCTGAAGGGCCGCACCGTGGTCTCGACCTCGGGCACCACCAACATCCGCCAGATCAACGAGATCAACACCGCCCGATCCCTCGGCATGAAGATCCTGCCGGCCAAGGACCACGCCGAGGCGTTCCTGATGGTCGAGACCGGCCGCGCCGACGCCTTCGTGATGGACGACGTGCTGCTCGCCTCGCTGGTGGCCGGCTCGAAGACGCCCGACGCCTACACGATTTCCTCTGAAGCCCAGTCGAAGCCGGAGCCCTACGGCATCATGCTGCGTAAGGACGATGCGCCGTTCAAGGCGGTGGTCGATGCCGCGACCGCCGCGCTCTACAAGAGCCCGGAGGGCAAGGCGCTCTATGAGAAGTGGTTCACGCAAGCCATCCCGCCGCGGGGCATCAACCTGAAGCTCCCGATGAGCGAGGCGATGCAGAAGGCGCTCGCCAACCCGAGCGACAGCCCGGACCCGGCCGCCTATTGAGGCGCCGGGCGGGGGCAAGGCTGCGATGAACTACAACTGGAACTGGGGCATCTTCCTCGAGCCCTCGCCGGAGGGCGTCGGCACCTACGCCGACATGCTGCTCTCGGGGCTGTCGTGGACGGTCGCCACGGCGCTCTGCTCGTGGGTGATCGCGTTCAGCCTCGGCTCGGTGATCGGGGTGCTGCGCACGCTGCCCTCCAAGGCCGCGAATGCGGTCGGCACGGCCTATGTCGAGCTGTTCCGCAACGTGCCGCTGCTCGTGCAGATGTTCCTGTGGTACTTCGTGCTGCCGGAAGTGCTGCCGACCGAGATCGGCACGGCAGTGAAGCAGTTGCCCGACGCGCCGTTCTACACGGCGGTGCTGTGCCTCGGCTTCTTCACCGCCTCGCGGGTGGCCGAGCAGGTGCGGGCGGGCATCCAGTCGCTGCCGCGGGGGCAGGCGATGGCCGGCACGGCCCTGGGCTTCACCACGGCCCAGACCTACCGCCACGTGCTGCTGCCCAACGCCTACCGCATCATCCTGCCGCCGCTGACCTCCGAATTCCTGAACAACCTCAAGAACACCTCGGTCGCCCTCACCATCGGCCTGTTGGAGCTGACGGCGCGGGCCCGCTCGATGCAGGAATTCTCGTTCCAGGTGTTCGAGGCCTTCACCGCGGCGACGATTCTCTACGTCCTGATCAACCTCGTGGTGATCGCGGGCGCCACCCTGTTGGAGCGGTACGTCGCCGTGCCGGGGGGGCGCTAGATGTTTGCCAATTTCGACGTCTCGGTCATCGCCTCCTCGCTGCCCTACTTGTTCGGGCAGGGCATGGTATTCACGCTGACGCTGACGGCGCTGGCGGCGAGCGGCGGCATCGTCTTCGGCACAGCGCTGGCGATGATGCGGCTGTCGGGCATCCCCGGCGTGACGCATGCCGCCAAGATCTACGTCGAGACCATGCGCTCGCTGCCGCTGGTGCTCGTCATCTTCTGGTTCTACTTCCTCGTCCCGTATATCGGCGCCTGGGCGACGGGCTCGGCGACCCCGATCCAGGTTGGCGCGTTCGCCTCGGCGCTCGTCACCTTCACCCTGTTCGAGGCGGCCTATTTCGCCGAGATCATGCGGGCCGGCATCCAGTCGATCCCCAAGGGACAGACCGCGGCGGCCTCGGCGCTCGGCATGAGCTACGCCCAGACCATGCGGCTCGTGGTGCTGCCGCAGGCGCTACGCAACATGCTGCCGCTGCTCCTGACCCAGACCATCGTGCTGTTCCAGGACACCTCGCTCGTCTACGTCCTGTCGCTGACCGACTTCATGGGCGCGGCCTCGAAAGTCGCCCAGCGCGACGGGCGCCTCGTCGAGATGTACCTGTTCGCGGCACTCGTCTACTTCGCGGTCTGCTTCACCGCCTCGTGGCTGGTGCGGCGGCTGCAGACCCGCGTCGCCATCATCCGCTGAGGTTTTGTGAGCCGATGACCTCGACCCCGATGCCCGCGCCCGCCGCCGCAACGCCGACCGCCCCCACGAGCGAGGCCCCCGCGGATGCGGGCCTGCGCGCCGGCCCGCTCGTCACGCCCCCGCCCGCCACCGCCACGGCCGGGCCGATGATCGCCATCGAGGCGGTCTCGAAGTGGTACGGCGAGTTCAAGGTGCTGACCGACTGCACCACCCGCGTCGCCCGCGGCGAGGTGGTGGTGGTGTGCGGCCCCTCGGGCTCGGGCAAGTCGACGCTGATCAAGTGCGTCAACGCGCTGGAGCCGTTCCAGGAGGGCCAGATCACGGTGGACGGCACCCGCGTGAAGGACCGGGGCACCAACCTGCCCAAGCTCCGCGCGCGCGTCGGCATGGTTTTTCAGCATTTCGAGCTGTTTCCGCATCTCTCCATCACCGACAACCTCACCATCGCTCAGCGCAAGGTTCTGGGACGCCCCGGCGAGGACGCGCGCAAGCGCGGCCTCGATCTGTTGGAGCGCGTCGGACTCTCGGCGCATGCGAAAAAATATCCGGGCCAGCTCTCGGGCGGGCAGCAGCAGCGGGTGGCGATCGCCCGCGCACTCGCGATGAACCCGGTGGTGATGCTGTTCGACGAGCCGACCTCGGCGCTCGATCCCGAGATGGTCGGCGAGGTGCTCGACGTGATGGTGGGCCTCGCCCGCGACGGCATGACCATGATGGTCGTGACCCACGAGATGGGCTTCGCCCGCAAGGTCGCCGACCGGGTGATCTTCATGGATCGCGGCGAGATCGTCGAGGACGCCACCAAGGAGGCCTTTTTCGGCCAGCCCCGCAGCGAGCGGGCTCAGCAATTTTTGTCGAAAATCCTCGCGCATTAGCGTGGGGTTTCCCTGCCCGGCCCCTGCCAAGCATGATCATAATTGTATACGTCATTTTGGACGCAGCGTCCGAAACCGTACAAATTCGCGGGCGTTGTCTTTGTGTTGCCTCCACTCGGCTGCGTTCGTCGGTGCGCCCCCCCGAGGCGGGATTTTATCAAGAAGTTATTCCTCCCGATGCCACGCTATTTCTTCGACATCCACGACGGCGCCGACCTCCGGGACGAGGTCGGCCGCGAGATCGGCGACCCGCTCGCGCTCAGGCGCGAGGCTCTGCGCGTGATGACCACCCTGATGGCCGCCGAGGCCGAGGACAGCCAGGACTGCACCCTGGTGCTCACCGTACGCAACGAGACCGACGACGGCGTCATGAAAATCCGCCTCGTCTGCCAGATCGACGACCGTTGAGGCGCACCCGCAAAAATTGCATCGTCGCGGGATAATCTTACAACATCGAATTCCTTGATGTGATTTTCGTAGCGAAAACATCGTGACGGTTATCGACTTGAGGTTGATGCCGGTATCGTCGAGGGCGCTCAAGGCCGTTTTTGCCGTAGGGCCGGCTTCGGCTCGTAAGCGGGGACGGTCCGCTCCCGTGTAGGAGGCTCCTGGCGGCCGAGTTCGACGAGAACCATGTCGAGCAGGACGCGTAGTCGGTAGAAATCCGTCTCGGGAAGGCGCCCGCGAGCCTCGTTACAGAGCCGGGCCAGTTCGGCCAGGGCTTCGGCATCCAGTGGAGGCATCGTCATATCCCGCGCAGTCGACGGTCCATACCCGCAGAAGTATGCGGCGCCAGGCCCGTTTCGTTCCGTCTCTCCCCTAAAACCTGTAATCGATTCCGAAGGCTTCCGCGGCCTCGTTCGACCGGGGCTTTTACGCCCGAGACCCTGGAGCGGTTCCGCCGTCATCCCGCATCTCCGGTGGGCGCCTCCTCTCCCGGGCGCCGGGCCGGCCCCGAAGCGCCTGCGGCCTGCCCCAAAGCGCCTGCGGCCTGCCCCAAAGCGCCTGCGGCCCGCTCCAGCGCGCCGAACAGCGCCTCGGCCTGCGCCCCGCCGATATCGTGGAAGCCCAGCGTCCGGCCCATGATCAGGCCGAGGATGGCGAAGAACAACATCGGCCCCGCGCCGGGTGGGTCGGCGCTCTCCAGCCGCTCCAGCCGCTCGGCGACGAAGGCGCGGTAGCCGGCCAAGGCCTCCGGGTTCTCGGCCGCCGCGATCAGCAGCGCGCGGGAAAAGTCGTCGTCCTCGCAATAGGCCTCGCGCAGATGCGCCACCATGGCGAGCGCGAGCCCCGCGGGCCCCGGTTGGGAGCCTGCCTCGCAGGCCGAGATGCCCTCGCGCAGTTCCGTCAGCTTGCGGGCGACGAGCGCCAGGATCAGCGCGTCCTTCGAGGCGTAGTGGTGCAGCACGCCGCCCTTGCTCAGACCCGCCTGCGCCGCCACCGCGTCGATGGTGAGCGCCCGCCCGCCGCCCCGGCGCAAAACCGCGCCGGCGGCGTCGAGGATCGTCTGCGCCCGGTCGTCGCGCCGGCTGCGCGTCCTCTCCGTCATCGCTCCCTCGTTCGCATTCGCGAAAAACCGTCCGGCAGGAACCGCCCGACAAGAAACCGTCTGGACGGTCGGTAAGATAGACGATAAGTCTGCGCCGCGATAGCGCCCATCCCGTCCGTCGTCCGCGACGGCGAGCCCGGCGCCCGGAAAGCTCAGGCCGCGATGTCCCGCATGGCTTCCCTCTCGGTATCCCGCCCGTCGGCGCGTCTCCCACGCGCCCTCCTGCTCCTGGCCCTCGCGCTGGCGCCGACTTCCGTCCGCGCCGCGGGGGAGGTGCGAGGGGAGGCGCGAGGGGATGCGGCGGTGCTCGACGATCCGACCGTGGTGCTGGTGCGCGTCGTCCAGGCACACAAGAGCCTGGTGGCAAGCGACGTGGTGCTGACCGGCGACATCCAGGCCCAGGCCCAGACCAACGTCGCCTTTCGCACCAACGGCAAGGTGGCCGAGCGCCGGGTCGAGGTCGGCGACCATGTCGCCGCCGATCAAGTGCTCGCGGTGCTGGAGCCGCTGGTGCAGCGGGCCAACCTCGACAACGCCCGCGCCGCGCTCGTCTCGGCGGAGGCGCAGTTGACTCAGGCCAAGGTCACCTTCGAGCGCCAGAAGCAGCTTCTGGCCGGCGGCTACACCACGCGCCCGACCTACGACAACGCCGAGCAGCAACTGCGCACCAGTCAGGCCGCGGTCGATTCGGCAAAGGCGGCATTGGGCACCTCGGAGGAGCAGCTCAGCTACACCGAGCTGCGGGCCGGCGTGTCCGGCATCGTCTTGAGCCGCACCTTCGAGGTGGGGCAGGTGGTGCAGGCCGGCCAATCCGTGATGGTGCTGGCCCAGGACGGCCCGCGCGACGCGGTGTTCAACGTCTACGAGGCGCTCACCGCCAACCCGCCCGAGGCCAAGGCGATCCAGATCATCCTCCAGTCGGACCCGTCGGTGACGGCGGTCGGCCGCGTGCGCGAGATCTCGCCGACCGTCGATCCGCAGAGCGGCACGGTGCGGGTCAAGATGGGCCTCGATTCGACGCCGCCGGCGATGACGCTCGGCGCCGTGGTGATCGGGCGCGGGCGCTTCGGCGGGCGCGAGGCCGTGGTGCTGCCCTGGTCGGCCCTCTACCGCTTCGACAACCGGCCGGCGGTGTGGATCTACGATCCTTCTGCCGGGACGGTCTCGGTGCGCGGCGTCGAGATCGACCGGTACGGCGGCACCGACATCGTGCTCAAGGGCGGCGTGCAGCCGGGCGAGTCGGTGGTGGTCGCCGGCATCCAGTTCCTGCGTCCGGGCCAGCGCGTCGCGGTGGCGCCGCGTTCGGCCGCCGCGGGGGAGGGCGGACGATGACGCTTGTGCCGATCTCCGCGACATCGTCGCCCCAAACCATCCCCCTCATCCTGAGCTGCGGAGCGCAGCGGAGCCTCGAAGGAGGGCTCCAGGGGTCGCGCGCTCCGCTGGAGCCCTCCTTCGAGGCCCGCTCGCGCGGGCACCTCAGGATGAGGGCGTGGGTGGGAGGCGGAGTGCAGCGCTTCGCCCTGCTCGCGATGCTGCCGCTCACGCTGGCCGCCTGCCAACCCTCCCAGGAAGAGCCCGGCCCGCCCCCGGTCCGCCCGGTCCTGACCACGCGCGCCGAGCCCACCGAGAGAGTGATCTTCGGCCCCTTCGCCGGCACGGTGGAGCCACGCTATCAATCGCAGCTCGGCTTCCAGATCGGCGGCCGGGTGGTGGCGCGCGACGTCACCGTCGGCGACGTGGTGAAGAAGGATCAGCGGCTCGCGGCTTTGGACCCCATCGTCTCGCGCTTCGACCTGACCCGCGCCGAGGCCGAACTCGCCGACGCACGGGCGCAATCCGAGAACGCCGCCGCCACCGAGGCCCGCACCCGGCGGCTGATGGATGGCGGCAACGTCACCCAGGCCCAGCTCGACGCGGCGGTGGCCCGGCGCGACACCGCCCAGGCGCGTCTGGCGCAAGCCGGCGCGAGCCTGCAGAAGGCGCGCGACCAGATCGGCTACACCGAGCTGCATGCCGACTTCGACGGCGTCGTCACCCAGCGCCTCGCCGAGATCGGTCAGGTGGTCAGCCCGGGGCAGGGGATCGTGACGCTGGCGCGCCCCGAGACCCGCGAGGCGGTGGTGGACATCCCCGAAACGCTCGTCGGGGCGATGCCGCAGGACGGCGTGTTCACGGTCTCGCTCCAGAGCGCGCCGGAGATCACGGCGCGCGGCCGGGTGCGCGAGGTCGCGCCGTTCGCCGACACCGGCACCCGCACGCGCCGCATCCGCATGACGCTGGAGAATCCCGGCCCGGCCTTCCGGCTGGGGGCCACCATCACGGTCTCGCTGGTGCGCCCGACCCCGCGCCGCTTCCTCCTGCCGGCAACCGCGCTCTTGGAGGCCGACGGCCGCCGCTCGGTCTGGATCGTCTCGGACGCGGGCGAGGGCCGGCAGCAGGTGACGCGCCGCGACGTGACGCTCAGTGCCGAGCCCGACGGCGGGCCCCGCATCGCGGTCGGCGGCGGGGTGCAGCCGGGCGAGCGGGTCGTGGTGGCCGGCATCCATTCCCTGAGCGACGGGCAGCCCGTGCGCCTGCCCGACGAACCGCGCTGATCAGCGGAAGAAGGCTTTTCCCGTGAAGGACTTCAACCTCTCCGACTGGGCGCTCTCGCACCGCTCGCTCGTCTGGTTCCTGATGCTGGTCAGCTTGGCGGCCGGCGCGATGGCCTATTCGCGGCTCGGCCGCGAGGAGGACCCGCCGTTCGCGATCAAGACCATGGTGGTGCAGGCGACCTGGCCCGGCGCCACCATCAAGGACACGCTCGATCAGGTCACCGACCGGATCGAGAAGGAATTGCAGCAAATCAGCGTGCTCGATTACGTCCGCAGCTACACGACGCCCGGTCAATCGACCGTGTTCGTGCAGTTCCGCGACACGACGAGCAAGAACGAGATTCAGCCCGCCTTCTATCAGGTGCGAAAGCGCCTCGGCGACATCCAGCACACCTTCCCGCAAGGGGTGCAGGGGCCGAGCTTCAACGACGAGTTCGGCGACGTCTACGGCAACGTCTACGCCTTCACCGCCGACGGCCTGACCCACCGGCAACTGCGCGACTACGTCGAGGGCGTGCGCACCGAAATCCTGAAGGTCCCCAACATCGGCAAGACCCTGCTGATGGGCGTGCAGGGCGAGACCATCGACCTCGATTTTTCCACCCGCAAGCTCGCGGGCTACGGCATCGACATCCAGGCGCTGATCAAGGCGCTGCAATCGCAGAACGCAGTCGCGGCCTCCGGCGTGGTCCAGGCCGGACCGGAGCGCGTCTCCCTGCGGGTGAGCGGCCAGTTCACCTCGGAGGAATCGCTGCGCGACGTGAACCTGCGCTTCAACGACCGCTTCTTTCGGCTGGCCGACGTCGCCGACATCTCCCGCGGCTACGAGGACCCGCCTGCCGCGATGTTCCGCGTCGACGGCAAGCCCGCCATCGGCCTCGCCATCGCCATGCGGCCCAACGCCAACCTGCTGAAGTTCGGCGAGGACCTGAAGGCGCGCATGCACGTGATCGAGGGCAAGCTGCCCATCGGCGTCGGCATCCATCTCGTCTCGGACCAGCCCAAGATCGTCGAGGAGGCGGTGGGCGGCTTCACCAAGGCGCTGGTCGAGGCGGTGGTGATCGTGCTCCTCGTCAGCTTCGTCAGCCTCGGCCTGCGCGCCGGCCTCGTGGTGGCGATCTCGATCCCGCTCGTGCTCGCCATCGTCTTCGTGGTGATGCAGGTGATGGGTGTCACGCTCCAGCGCATCTCGCTCGGCGCGCTCATCATCGCGCTCGGCCTGCTCGTGGACGACGCGATGATCACCGTCGAGATGATGGTGGCGCGGTTGGAGCTCGGCGACAACCTCAAGAAGGCCGCGACCTTCGCCTACACCTCCACCGCCTTCCCGATGCTGACCGGCACGCTGGTGACCGTGGCGGGCTTCCTGCCGATCGGCTTCAACGGCTCGTCGGCCGGTGAATACACCTACTCGCTCTTCGTCGTGATCGCGGCCTCGCTGCTCGTCTCCTGGGTGGTGGCGGTGCTGTTCGCGCCGCTGCTCGGCGTGACGATCCTGCCCAAGGCCATGAAGCACCATGCCGAGAAGCAGGGCCTGTTCACCCGCATCTTCATGGCCGTCTTGCGCGTCGCGATGCGGCTGCGCTGGATCACGGTGGTGCTGTGCGTCGCCCTGATGGGGCTCGCCATCGTCGGCATGGGCCACGTGCAGCAGCAGTTCTTCCCGTCCTCCGACCGCTCGGAAATCCTCGTCGATCTGACCCTGCCGCAGAACGCCACCATCCGCGAGACCAAGGCGCAGCTCGACCGGTTCGAGGAACACCTTAAGGGCGATCCCGACATCGACCGCTGGTCGTCCTACGTTGGCCAGGGCGCGGTGCGCTTCTACCTGCCCCTCGACCAGCAGCTCGCCAACGCGTTCTACGGCCAGATCGTGATCGTGACGAAATCGCTGGAAATCCGCGACCGGGTGATCACGAAACTGCAGAAGATCGGCCGGCGCGACTTCGTCGGCACCGACGTGCTGGTGCAGCCCCTAAACCTCGGCCCCCCGGTCGGGCGCCCGATCCAGTATCGGCTCTCCGGCCCGGACATCCAGGAGGTGCGCCGCCTCTCGCTCAAGCTCGCCGACGTGGTGGCGACCGACACGCGCGTGGCCGTGCCGACCTTCGACTGGAACGAGCCCGGCAAGGTGCTGCGCGTCGAGATCCTTCAGGACAAGGCGCGCCAGCTCGGCGTCACCAGCCAGGACATCGCCGGCATCCTCAACGCCGTCGTCGGCGGTCAGGCGATCACGCAGGTGCGCGATTCGATCTACCTCGTGAACGTGGTCGGCCGGGCGCGCGCCATCGAGCGTAGCTCCCTCGATACGCTCCAGAGCCTTCAGGTCACGCTCTCGAACGGCTCGGTGGTGCCGATCCTGGCCTTCGCCAAGATCGACTACGACCTGGAGCAGCCCATCGTCTGGCGCCGCGACCGGGTGCCGACGGTGACGGTGCGGGCCACCATCAACGACGCGACCCAGCCGCCGACCATCGTGGCCGCGCTCCAGCCCGCCATCGATGCCTACGTCAAGGCGCTGCCCGAGGGCTACACGCTGGCCACCGGCGGCGCCGTCGAGGAGGCCGGCAAGGGGCAGGGGCCGATCGCGGCGGTCGTGCCGGTGATGCTGCTCGCCATGGCGCTCTTTTTGATGATCCAGCTCCAGAGCTTCCAGAAGCTTTTTCTGGTGTTCTCGGTGGCGCCGCTCGGGTTGATCGGCGTGGTACCGGCCCTGCTGCTGTTCGACAAGCCGATGGGGTTCGTGGCGATCCTCGGCATCCTCGCGCTCATCGGCATCATCGTGCGCAACGCCGTGATCCTGGTGAGCCAGATCGAGGAATGCGAGGCGGACGGCATGGCGCCCTGGGACGCCGTGGTCGAGGCCACGCGCCACCGCATGCGCCCGATCCTGCTGACGGCGGCCGCCGCCAGCCTCGGCCTGATCCCGATCGCCCGCGAGGTGTTCTGGGGGCCGATGGCCTACGCGATGATCGGCGGCATCCTGGCCGCGACGGGGCTGACGCTGCTGTTCCTGCCCGCCCTCTATGTCGGCTGGTACCGGATCAAAGCACCGCCGCGGGGTACGGCGAAGGGCTGATATCGCTATCGCAGGCTGTGTCCCTTGTGGTGGTGTAGCTGAGGGGTGGTCATCGGCGGTTGCCGGGTAGGGTCGGGTTGCGACAACCAACCTCGAACCCGAGAGACCTCCGATGACCGATGAGATGATGGCCCTGCGCGGGCTGATGGTTCTGCAAAGGGTCGGAAGCAGTCCCTCGTATGGTCAAGCTGACTGCGTTTCGACCCTGAGCCCACGGCGGGGGCGGCGATTGCCAGGTGGCCGAAATCGGCCTTAGAAGTCACGGTGTCCATCCGGCATCGCGATCGTCGGCTCGCTCGAAGCCGTCGCGGTGCCTCCTCTCCAAGAAAGTCTCGCCACGATGCAGGTGATCGATCTCGACCGAGACACGGTCAAGCGGGGCCTTGCGGACGGCACGCTGCTGCTCATCGACGTGCGGGAGGACTATGAGTTCGACCGCGGCCACATCCCGGGCTCGGTCTCGTTCCCGCTCTCGACCTTCGATCCGCAGGCGCTGAAGGCGCTGGTCGAGGCGGATGGGCGGCGGCCGGTGTTTTCCTGCGCATCCGGCGTGCGCTCGGTCAACGCGCTCGCCGCCGCGCAAGGCGCGGGGCTCGACATCACCGAGCATTACAAGGGCGCGTTCAAGGACTGGTACGGCGCGGGCGAGCCGATCGAGACCTAAGGGGCCCGCGGGGTGCGAGGCGTTTGGCCGCCGGAAACCTACGGTTCTGAACGAATTGTGAAGGCCATGTGCGCGAGCGCACGCCCGATCCTGCTCTGCCCGGATTAGGCCGCGCCATGCAGGGAACCGAATGATGCGCAGCCTCCGGCCTCTTTTCCTCGCCTCGCCGCTGATCGCCGCCCTGTTCGGGGCGGGCCCAGCGCTCGCGCAGGCCCCCGGCGCGCCGCCGCCCGGCGTGACCGTGGCCAAGCCCGTGGTGAAGGAGATCGTCGAGCAGGACCAGTATACCGGCCGCTTCGACCCGATCGAGTATGTCGAGGTGCGCGCCCGCGTGACCGGCTACCTCGACAAGATCCTGTTTCAGGACGGCGCCAACGTGAAGAAGGGCGAGACGCTCTTCCTCATCGACCGCCGGCCCTACAAGGCGGCCCTGGAGCAGGCCCAGGCCGCACTCACCTCGGCCAAGGCGCGCCTCTCCTTCACCCAGACCGATCTGGAGCGCGCGCAGGTGCTCGCGAAGGGCGGCAACATCTCCGAGCAGGTCACCGACCAGCGCCGCCAGGCCTCGCAGACCGCGCAGGCCGACGTGGACAGCGCGGAAGCGGCGCTGCGCAACGCCCAGCTCAACTTCGACTTCACGGAAGTGAAATCGCCGGTGAACGGGCGCATCAGCCAGCGCCTCGTCACCGAGGGCAACATCGTCATCACCGACCAGACGATGCTGACCACGATCGTCTCGCTCGATCCGATCTATTTCGGCTACACCGTCGATGAGAAGTCGTTCCTGAAGTACCAGGGCACGCTCGGCATCGGCATGGGCGTGACCCAGCGCGGCAAGGGCGCGCCGATCAAGATCGCGCTCGCCGGCGAGGAGAAGCCGACCCGCAAGGGCACGCTCGACTTCGTGGACAACCGCGTCGACAACCAGACCGGCACGGTGCTGCTGCGCGCCACCGTCGAGAACCCGGACGGCTTCATCAAGCCGGGCCTGTTCGGCATCGTCTCGATGCCGGCGACCAAGCCCTATCAGGGCGTCCTGATTCCCGACGAGGCGGTCTCGGCCAACCAGGACAAGCGCATCGTCTACGTGCTCGGCGAGGGCGACAAGGTCGCGGCCAAGACCGTGAAGCTCGGGCCGATGGTCGACGGCTACCGCGTGGTCGCCGAAGGCCTGAAGGGCGACGAGCTGGTCGTCGTCAACGGCGTGGCCAAGGTCCGCCCCGGCGCCCAGGTCAAGCCCGAGACGACCGAGCTTCCGCCGACCAAGAAGTAACGGCCGCAACCGTCTCGGGGGCGAGGGGCGCGGTCGCATTAAAGAGATTTTCGAGCGCGGGCGCTTCCGGAGCAATCTGAGGTGCCGGCCTGAACGCAGACGGCAAGCCGCACGGGTGGCGTCCCACGCGTCACGGCGGCGAGAGGTTTGAACGATGCGTTTCGCCCACTTCTTCGTCGACCGGCCGATCTTCGCCTCGGTGACGTCGATCATCTTCCTGATCATCGGCTTCGTCGCCTACGAGAAGCTGCCGGTCTCGCAATATCCGGAGATCGTGCCGCCGACCGTGACGGTGCGCGCGAGCTTCCCCGGCGCCAACGCCGAGACGGTGGCGGCCACCATCGCGACGCCGCTCGAGCAGGAGATCAACGGCGTCGACAACATGCTCTACATGACGTCGCTGTCGACCAACGACGGCGCGATGCTGCTGACCGTCACGTTCAAGGTCGGCACCAACCTCGATATCGCCAACGTGCTGGTGCAGAACCGCCTCTCGGTCGCCCAGCCGCGCCTGCCGCCGGACGTGCGCAACCTCGGCGTCATCGTGCGCAAGGCCTCGCCCGACCTGATGCTGGTCGTGCACCTGCTCTCCCCGAACAAGACCTACGACCAGAACTATCTGGCCAACTACATCTACCTCAACATCCGTGACGAGATGCTGCGCCTTGAGGGCGTCGGCGACATCACGATCTTCGGCGGCAACGAGTATGCCGAGCGGATCTGGATCGATCCGCAGAAGATGGCCGCCTACGGCCTGACCACGACCGACATCACCACCGCGCTGCAAGAGCAGAACGTGCAGGTCGCCGCCGGCCAGCTCAACGGCCCGCCCGCGGCACCCGGTGCCGCCTTCCAGCTCGTGGTGCAGTCGCAGGGCCGCTTCCAGTCGCCGGAGGAGTTCGCCGACGTCATCGTGAAGGCGAACCAGGGCCGGCTGGTGCGCGTGCGCGACGTCGCCCGCGTCGAGATGGGCCAGAAGGACTACACGACGAACTCCTTCCTCAACGCCACGCCCGCGGTCGGCATCGGCGCGTTCCAGCGTCCCGGCACCAACGCGCTCGACGCCGCCGCCACGGTGAAGGCGACGATGGAGCAGCTGAAGACGAAATTCCCGCCGGACGTCGAGTACCGCATCGCCTACAACCCGACCGAGTTCATCGAGGAATCGATCCACGAGGTCTACAAGACCCTGTTCGAGGCCGTGCTCCTCGTCGTCATCGTGGTGCTGGTGTTCCTCCAGAGCTGGCGCACGGCGCTGATCCCGGTGATCGCGATCCCCGTGTCGCTGGTCGGCACCTTCGCGGTGATGTCGGCGCTCGGCTTCTCGCTCAACAACCTGACCCTGTTCGGGCTGGTGCTCGCCATCGGCATCGTCGTCGACGACGCCATCGTCGTGGTGGAGAACGTCGAGCGCAACATGGCCGAGGGCCTGTCGCCGGGCGAGGCCGCCCACAAGACCATGGACGAGGTGGGCTCGGCGGTCATCGCCATCGCGCTGGTGCTGGCCGCGGTGTTCATCCCGACCGCCTTCATCCCCGGCATCTCGGGCCAGTTCTACAAGCAGTTCGCGCTCACCATCGCGGCCTCGACCATCATCTCGGCCTTCAACTCGCTCACCCTCTCGCCCGCGCTCTGCAAGATCCTGCTGAAGCCGCACCACGAGCACAAAAAGCCGAAGTTCTTCCTCACCCGCTTCGTCAACTGGCTCGCCGACCTGTTCAACCGCGGGTTCGACAAGCTGTCGAACGGCTACGGCCACACCGTCCGCTTCCTCACCGGCACGGCCGTCGGCACCATCGCGATGCTGATCCTCTACGCGGGCGTCATCGCGGGCACGCTGCATCTGGCGCGCACCACGCCCACGGGCTTCATCCCGGATCAGGACCAGGGCTATCTCATCGGCGTCGTGCAGTTGCCCGCGGGCGCCTCGCTCGACCGCACGACGGCGGTGGTGAACCGCGCCGCCGAGATCGCCCGCGGGGTCGATGGCGTCACCAACACCGTCATCATCGCCGGCTTCGACGGCGCGACCTTCACCAACACCACCAACGCGGCGGTGATGTTCCTGACGCTGAAGGGCGCCAAGGAGCGGGCCGCGCAGGGGCGCAGTGCCGCGGTCATCACCGGCGACGTGCTGAAGGCCACCGCGGGCATCCAGGAGGCGCGCGTCATCGTCATCCCGCCCCCGCCGGTGCGCGGCCTCGGTCAGGGCGGCGGCTTCAAGATGCAGATCGAGAGCCGCCAATCCTCGGAGATCGGCCCGCTGCTGGCGGCCGTCGGCGAGGTGCTGGGGCAGGCCAACCAGAGCAAGGAGGTGCAGCGGGTCTTCACGACCTTCGCCAACGACACGCCGCAGCTCTACCTCGACATCGACCGCACGGTGGCCCGGATGCTCAACGTGCCGCTCGCCAACGTCTTCTCGACGGTGCAGGCGGCGCTCGGCGGCACGTATGTGAACGACTTCAACACCTTGGGCCGCATCTATCAGGTGCGCGTGCAGGGCGACGCGGTCTACCGCATGTCCAAGCGCGACATCGAGCAGCTCAAGGTCCGCTCGTCCACCGGCGCGCTGGTGCCGATGGGCACGCTCGCCACGATCCGCGAGATCAGCGGCCCGCAGATCGTCCAGCGGTTCAACCTCTACTACTCGGTGCCGGTGCAGGGCGTGGCGCAGGCCGGCATCTCCACCGGTCAGGCGCTCGACGCGATGGAGGCGATCGCCCAGAAGGCGCTGCCCGAGGGCTACGCCTACGACTGGACCGAGATCGCCTACCAGCAGAAGGCGGCGGGCGACACGGCCATCTACGTCTTCGCGCTCGGCGTGCTGCTCGTCTTCCTCGTGCTCGCGGCACAGTACGAGTCGTGGGCCCTGCCGCTCGCGATCCTGCTGGTGGTGCCGACCGGCGTGCTCTCCGCCCTGTTCGGGGTGCAGCTCAGGGGGCAGGACAACAACATCCTGACCCAGATCGGCCTGATCGTGCTCATCGGCCTGGCGGCCAAGAACGCGATCCTGATCGTCGAGTTCGCCAACGACATCGAGGAGAGCGAGCACAAGGGCCCGGTGGACGCCGCGGTCCAGGCCTGCCGCTTGCGGCTTCGCCCGATCCTGATGACGGCCTTCGCCTTCATCCTCGGCGTGCTGCCGCTCGTGATCGCCACCGGCCCCGGCGCCGAGATGCGTCAGGCGCTCGGCACCGCGGTGTTCTTCGGCATGATCGGCGCGACCTTCTTCGGCCTGTTCCTCACCCCGGTCTTCTACGTCGTGATCCGCAGGATCGTGATCTGGATCGGGAAGAAGCGCGGCAAGGGAACCGAGTCCGAGCCGCACGGCGCAGCCGCCCACGGCTGACCATTTGCCCCGCAGGGGATGCGAACGCGGCCGGAAGCCCTAGCTTCCGGCCGTTGTCATTTGTCGCGACAGGATCGCCCGTGCCCGGTTACCTGCCCTTCGCGGGCGCCCTGAAGCTTCCCGCCTACACCTGCGACAATTGCGGGTTCTGGCAGCGCCATTTCGCGGCCCCGCCCTCCTGCCCGATGTGCCTCGACGCCCGCCACGTCGTGCCGCAGGACGGCTGGCGCTTCCGCTCGGAGCGGGAGGCGCAGGACGCCTTCCCCTGCCACTGGCAGGAGCTGGAGCCGGGCGTCTGGCGCTTCTGGAACGAGCCGGTCTCGGGCATCGGCCCGAGCGCCTACCTCGTCCAGACGGAGCACGGGAACATGGGCTTCGAGGGCTGCCCGGTCTTCAGCGAGGCCGCGCTCGACCAGATCGCGCGGCTCGGCGGGATGCAGGTGCTCTCGTCCTCGCACCCGCATGCCTACGGCGCGCTGGTGCAGCTCCAGGACCGGTTCGACCCGGAGCTGTGCCTGCCGGCCGCCGACTTCACGTGGAGCGCCGCGCTTCAGGTCTCCTGGCCCTACGACGATTTTCTGGAACCCTTGCCGGGTTTGGAACTGCACCGGACGGCGGGCCATTTCGACGGCCACGCGGTGCTGTTCGACCGCAAGCGCAAGATCTGCTTCTGCGGCGATGCCCTGAAGTTCGAACTCGACCCGAACGATTTCCGGCGGGCGACGACGATCTCGGCGCACAAGGCCTTCGTGCGCGGCGTGCCGCTCACCGTGAACGAGCTGCGCCATTACCGCGACGTGTTCGAGCGGCTCGACTTCACCCAGACCTGGACCCCGTTCGAGCCGGCGGCCAATGTCGGCCGCACCGAGGTGCTGGCGCTGATCGACGCGATGCTCGGCACCCGGCCCCATGCCGCCCCGGTGCCGCTCGACCAGTTGCCCATCGCCAAGCGTTGAGAGCTCGTTTGACGGGCCCATCCCACCCAATTCCTCATCCTGAGGTGCCGCGTCTGCGGCCTCGAAGGAGGGCTCCAGCGGATCGCCGAGACTTCTTGGGCCCTCCTTCGAGGCTCCGCTTCGCGGAGCCCATCAGGATGAGGGTGAGGATGGGATCGATCGCAGAATCGAACCGTTCCCGGCCTGAGCCGCATGGACATCGTATCGACTTGCGCATTCGGACTAGGCCATCCGGCCAAAGAGCGTCCGGCCCTCTGCATTCCGCCACTCAGTCAATTCCTTCAGAGACTTGGCCGAGCGCACTTTCGAAAACATCAAATGCTAATTTTACCCGATTCTCCCGGCACTTAATTGCCTCTTAACCCGCATGATCAAACATTCGTGAGGAGGCGGCGAACACGTGACTGACCCCGAAAGCAGCGTCAGTGGCTTCGGCGCCCCATGATCGACAGGTGATCCTCGACGCGACGACGTGCGGGGCTCGCCGCTGCAGGGGCTGAGCGGATGTTCCGGAAACCGACCTACAACGAGGCGCAGGCGAGGCTCGACGCGCTCGACCGATCACTCGCCACCATCGAGTTCGCCATGGACGGCACCGTCTTGAACGCGAACCGCAACTTCCTCGCCGTGGTCGGCTATTCGCTCGAGGAGATCAAGGGCAAGCATCACCGCACGTTCTGCGACCCCGATTACGTCGCGGGCGCCGAGTACGATGCCTTCTGGGCGAAGCTCCGGAACGGCGAATACGCCTCGGGCGAGTTCGCCCGCCGCGACAAGGCCGGCCGGCGCGTCTGGCTGGAGGCGACCTACAACCCGGTCCTCGGCGCCACGGGCAAGCCGGAGCGGGTGGTGAAGTTCGCCGCCGACATCACCACCAAGAAGAACGAGACCAGCCGGCTGATGACGATGATCGACGGCATGCCCGTCGCCGTCATGACCGCCGACCCGAAAGACGACTTCAAGATCAACTACCTCAACAAGACTTCGCAGACGACGCTCGGCTCGATCGAGCAGCACCTGCCGATCAAGGTCGCGCAGATGCTGGGCTCGTCCTTCGACGTGTTCCACAAGAACCCCCACCACCAGCGCACCATGCTGGCGGATGCGAGCCGCCTGCCGCACCGGACCAAGATCAAGGTCGGGCCCGAAACGCTGGATCTGCGCGTCTCGGCGATCAACGGACCGGACGGGCGCTATGTCGGGCCGATGCTGACCTGGGCGGTGGTGACCGCCGAGGTGCAGATGGCCGCGGAAGTGAAGCGCGTCGTCGAGGCCGTCGGCACGGCGGTGGGCGAGATGCAACGCTCCGCCGAGGGCCTGACCCGCTCGGCGGAGGAGGCGCGCCATCGCGCCTCGTCGGTCGCCGCCGGCTCCGAGCAGATGACCGCCTCGATCCAGGAGATTTCCGGCCAGGTCGGCAGCGTCTCCGAGCGCGCCAAGCGCATCGCCACCCAGGCCGAGGCCACCGACACCACCGTCCGGTTGCTCGCCGAGAGCGCTCGCAAGGTCGATGCGGTGGTCGCGATGATCAAGTCGATCGCCGACCAGACCAACCTTCTGGCGTTGAACGCCACCATCGAGGCGGCGCGTGCTGGCGCCGCCGGCCGGGGCTTCGCCGTGGTCGCCACCGAGGTGAAGGCGCTGGCCGAGCAGACCGCGCGGGCGACCGGCGAGATCGGGGGCCAGATCGCGGCGATCCAGAGCGCGACCGGCGAGGCGGTCGAGGCCATCGGCGGCATCACCGCGGCGGTCTCGGAACTCTCCAACCTTACGGTCGCCATGGCGAGCGCGGTCGAGGAGCAGGCGGCCTCGACCCACGAGATGTCGGGCAACATCGGCGGCGTGTCGGCCGCGGCCAACGCCACCGGCGAGTTCGCCGAGTCGGTGCGCGGCATCGCCGACAACCTCGCCGGCCATTCGGTCAGCCTCGGCGGCAGCGTCGAGCGCTTCCTCAAGGCGAACTGAGAGTCTGTCGGATCCGGCGATCCGATCAAATCCCCTCATCCTGAGATGCCGCGAAGCGGCTTCGAAGGAGAGCTCCGGTGTATCGCGCGATCCGCTGGAGCCCTCCTTCGAAGCTCCGCATCTCAGGATGAGGGTGAGGATGGGAGGAGTCGCAGAATCGACCGATCATGAAGAGCCACGTCGAACCGGCTCTGAGCCGAGAACCGATCAGGGCGAGCGCCGCCGGCGATGGCCCGAACCGCGTGCCCGGCGGCACGCGATTCGACCACGTGGTGCAACCGACGGCCCGGTCGCGACTTGATGTCTCGGAAGCGCCCCGCGCGTCCGCCTATTGAGCCGGCGGCGGGGCACCATTCGCGACATCCTTCCCCCCACGCTGCGGGACCGGCACCCGTCACGCCATGATCGACACCGTCAACCTCCTGCCGCCCGGCTTCGGCCCCAGGGCGAACCCTCTGCTCTTCGGCGTGTCCGAGGGGCTGATGCATCTGTTCCCGCTGCCGACCGCCGATCATCCGGCCGTCGTCGCGAGCGAGCCGTCCGTCGAGCCGGCACCGGCACCGGCGCCCCTGGCCGCGGAGGCCTGACGGTCGCGGGCGCCGAAGAAGTGTGCGCCCTGTTGCGGCCACGTTCATCACAACAGTGCCGCGTACGAATCGCGGAGAGTTTTCATCCATGTCCTTCCTGCAAGGGCTGCCGATCGGCGACCTGATCGCGCATTACGGCTACCTCGCCGTCTTCGTCATCATCACCCTGGAAAGCGCGGGCCTGCCCCTGCCGGGGGAGACGATCCTGCTGACCGCTGCGATCTATGCCGGCAGCACCGGCGGCCTGAACATCGTCCTTGTGGTGGGCGCCGCCGCCGCCGCGGCGATCCTCGGCGACAACCTCGGCTACTGGGTCGGGCGCCGCTGGGGCATGCCGCTGCTGCTCCGCTACGGCCATCTCATCGCCCTCGACCACGGGCGGCTGAAGCTCGGACAGTACCTGTTCCGCGAGCACGGCGGGAAGATCGTGTTCTTCGGTCGCTTCACCGCGATGCTGCGCGCCTACGCCGCCGTGCTGGCCGGCGTGAACAAGCTCGATGCCCGCCGCTTCTTCATCTTCAACGGGCTGGGCGGCGTCGCCTGGGCCTCGATCATGGGCTTCGGCGCCTATTGGTGCGGCCGCTCCATCGAGCACATCATCGGCCCGATCGGGCTGGGCCTGCTCGCCTTCGTGGTCTTCGGTGGCCTCGCGCTCTGGCTCTTCATGAAGCGCCACGAGGAGCGCCTGCTGATCAAGGCCGAGGCGGCGATTCCGGGACCGCTCACCACGCACTGAGTGGTGCACCAACATGAAAAAGGGCGGTGCACTGCACCGCCCTTTTTTCGTTTCACCCCCCGCCGTCATTCCGGGGCGCCGAAGGCGAACCCGGAATCCACGACTGGGCGCGACGGTGTGAGTCGCCGCGCATCACGGGTGGATTCCGGGTTCCGCTGCGCGGCCCCGGAATGACGGCGGTCGAGGATGCGAATCCCCATTCCCCCGAGAGAAGCCGAGCCGGCCTACGCCACCGCGCCCTTGATCGCCGCCGCGACGCGCTTGACGCCGCTTGCGACGTCGCCGCCCTTGAGGTGGATGCGCAGCGCCCGGCGCTTGCGCTCGGACAGCACCGCGAAATCGCCCCGCGCCTGCGCCGCGATCACCGTCTTGAACCCGAGCTTGCGGCCGGGAATCGCGAGGTCGGCCGACGGGTCGGCGGTGATCTGGAGGAACACGCCGGAGGCCGGCCCGCCCTTGTAGGCCTGCCCCGTCGAGTGGAGGAAGCGCGGGCCGAACTCCAGGCAGGTCGCCACCTGCCAGGCGTCGCGCACGGCGAGCCGCGCCTCCTGCAACGCCGCGTGATGCGCCGCGTTGCGCTCGACATAGGCCAGCACGGCGACGTAGTCGCCGGCCTTCACCCGGCCGAGATGGGCCGCGACAAGCGCCTCGAAGCCCTCGCCCTGGCGCAAAGCCTCGGCGTTGGCGGCGTCCGCATAGAGGGCGACGGTATCGTCCTCGAAGATCGGCGTCTCGACGGGGAGCGCGCCGGTCTCCTCGGCGCTGGCAAAGAGCTTCTTGGTCTCGACCTTGCTGGCCTCCACGTCCGGCTGGTCGAACGGGTTGATGCCGAGCACCGCACCCGCGACCGCCGTCGCGATCTCGAAGCGGAAGAACTCCTGCGGCAGTTGCTCGACCTTTTCGAGGTCGATGCGCACCACCGGCTGGGCCTCGCTCTCCAGGATCTTCACCGCCTCGTCCTGGCGCGCATCGGCGCGGCTCGTCAGGCGCAGGTACACGAACAGCCGATCCTCGCCGTAGACCGCCGGCACGCCCACCGGTTCGCCCTCGACCGGGATGATGCCGTGGCCTTCCTTGCCGGTCGATTCGGCGATGAGCTGCTCGGCCCAGGTGCCGAAGGTGTCGAGGCCAGGCGAGGCGATGAAGGTGATCTTGTCGCGCCCGAACTCCTTGGCCGCAACGCCCATCGCCGCGCCGAGCCGCACGCCGGGATTGGCCGCCGGCGGCACCGCCGGCCCGCAGGAGCGCACCATCATCCGCGCCGCGTCAAGGAACTCGCGGATTTCGACGCCCGCCGCCGCCGCCGGCACGAGCCCGAAGGCGGACAGCACCGAGTAGCGCCCGCCGATCTGCGGCACGCCCAGGAAGATCTTGCGGAAGTTGTCGTCCTTCGCCGCCTTCTCCATCGCCGAGCCCGGATCGGTCACCGCGACGAAGTGGCGGCCGGCCCTGTCGGCGCCGACGACCTCCTTCATCCGGCCGAGGAAGTAGTCGCGAAACACGTTCGGCTCCAGCGTCGAGCCCGACTTCGAGGCGACGATGAAGAGGGTCTTTTCGAGGTTCACCGCGGCCTCGACGGCGCGCACCTCGTCCGGGTCGGTTGAGTCGAGGATGCGGAGCTTCGGAAAGCCCTCGCGATGGCCGTAGGTGGCCGCAATCACCTCCGGCCCGAGACTGGAGCCGCCCATGCCGAGCACCACGACGTCGGTGAAGCCCTCCGAGCGAACCTCGTCCGCAAAACCTTCGTAGAGATCGACGCGCTCCAGCTCGTCCTCGACGATGCGCAGCCAACCGAGCCACTTCGCCTCGTCGCGGCCGGACCAGACGGTGGCGTCGTGCGCCCACAGGCGACGGATCGCGCCGCTCGCGCGCCAGGACTCGATCGCCTTGTCGGTCGCGCTCTGCAGCGCGTCGCCGAGCTTGCACGACTGCGCATTGAGGCGATGGTCGAGCAGAGCCGCGCGCTTGCCCGCGACCGCGCCGAGCAGCGCGTCGGCGGCATCGACGAAGAGCCCGACGCCCTCGTCCACGAGCTGGCGGCCCACCGCCTCGATGTCGATGCCGGCCTGTGCCAGCCGATCCATCACGGCTTGCGCCCCCTCGACGTCCTCTTCCAGCGAGGCCCGCACCGTCCCGTGGTCGCGGAAGGCGTCCATGGTCGCGGGCGGCATGGTGTTGACGGTGTTCCTGCCGATCAGTTCCTCGACATAGAGCACGTCGGAATAGGCCTTGTTCTTGGTCCCCGTGGAGGCCCAGAGCAGCCGCTGCGCCTTCGCGCCCTTCGCCTCCAGCGCCTCCCACTTGGCGCCGGAGAAGACGCGCTTGTAGCGTTGATAGGCGAGCTTGGCGTTGGCCACCGCGACCTTGCCCTTCAGCTCCTCGTAGCCGCCGACCTCGTCGAGCTTCTTGTCCACCAGCGTGTCGATGCGGCTGATGAAGAAGCTCGCGACCGATGCAACCTTCGACACGTCGCCGCCCTTGGCGCCGAATTCGGTCAGCCCGTCGATGAAGGCGTGGGCGACGGCTTCGTAGACGTCCTGCGAGAACAGCAGGGTGACGTTGACCGAGATGCCCTCGGACGTGAGCTGGCGGATCGCCGGAATGCCAGCGGGGGTGGCCGGCACCTTCACCATCAGGTTGTCGCGCCCCACCGCCTTGTGCAGGCGGCGGGCCTCCGTCAGCGTCTCCTCAGTGTCGAGCGCCAGATACGGCGAGACTTCGAGGCTCACGTAGCCGTCGGCGCCGTCGCTGGTGTCGTAGACCCGGCGCAGCACGTCGGCGGCGGCCTGGATGTCGACGATGGCGAGCCCCTCGTAGAGGTCGATCACGCGGGCGTCGGACTGGTCGAGCGCGGCCTTGAGGCTGTCGTCGTACTCGTTCGAGTGGCCGATCGCCTTCTCGAAGATCGACGGGTTGGAGGTGACGCCGCGCAGGTCGTCGCGCTCGACCAGCGCCTGCAACTCACCCTTCGCGACGAAGCCGCGGGCCACGAAATCGAGCCAGACCGCCTGCTCGTGCTCGGTGAAGAGGGCGTTCAGCGCGTTCATCTCGGTCGTCCTCGCGTGTTTTGTCCCGCACCCCGTAAATAGGGCGGCCTCGCCCGCGCAACGCCCCCTTCCGGGCGCGCAGGAGCATCCGGCGCAGCGCAGGTCCAAGCGTGACGGTGATGGTGCCCGGAGGGCGCTTCGGCAAGACGGTCAGCGAGGCTTTGTTGGATGAGCCTACGTTCAGAACCCATTTGGCCAACTTTTCCCACCCATCCCCCTCATCCTGAGGCGCGCAGAACGCATCGCGCAGACCTCAAGCAGGTCCGTCAAACGATTGTCAGACGCGCTCGAAGGTCAGGTAGCTCGGCAGCCGACCGGCGGCCAGCGCCTTGGCCTCGTAGCGGGTGCCGGGCCAGCCGGGGAACGGCGTGCGCCAGTCGTCGGCGGTCTGCGCCGTCCAGTGCAAGGACGGGCAGCGGGCGGCCCGCACCAGGGTCCAGCCGGCATAGTCGTCGATGTCGGAGGCAAACCGAAAATGACCGCCGGGGCGCAGCACGCGGGCGATCTCAGCGAGCGAGGCGTCCGACACGAAGCGGCGCTTGCGCTGGCGGCGCTTCGGCCACGGATCGGGATAGAGCAGGTAGACTCGCGTCAGGCAGGCGTCGGGCAGCGCGGCGAGGAGGGCGGTGGCGTCCTCGTCCCAGACGCGGACGTTGCGCAAAGCCCCGTCGTCCACCGCACGCAGCAGCTTGACCACGCCGTTGACGAAGGGCTCGCAGCCGATGATGCCGGTCCGCGGATGCGCCGCGGCCTGGGCGGCGAGATGCTCGCCGCCGCCGAAGCCGATCTCCAGCCACACCTCGTCCACCGGAACGGGAAACAGGACAGGGGGATCGAGGGTGTCGCCGCGCTCGGGCAGCGCGACGCGTAAATCGGGGAGCAGCGATTCCAGCCGCTGTTCCTGGCCCGGCCGCAGCCGTTTGCCCTTGCGACGCCCGTAGAAGGCGCGCTCGTCGCTCCCGCCCGCCTCGGGAGGGATGGTCTCATCCCTCCCCATGGCGGTTCGGGCCTTAGAACGCCGACTTCAGCCGGTCGGCGAGATCGATCTTCTCCCAGGAGAAGCCGCCATCGGCATCGGGCTCGCGGCCGAAATGGCCGTAGGCCGAGGTGCGGGCGTAGATCGGCTTGTTGAGCTGGAGCGCCGTGCGGATGCCGCGGGGCGACAGGTCGAGGGCGTCCATCAACACGCTCTCGAGCCGGGCCTCGTCGACGGTGCCGGTGCCGTGCAGATCGACGTAGATCGACAGCGGCTTGGCCACGCCGATGGCGTAGGAGAGTTGGATCGTAGCGCGGCGGGCCAGCCCCGCGGCGACGACGTTCTTGGCGAGGTAGCGGGCCGCGTAGGCCGCCGAGCGATCGACCTTGGTCGGGTCCTTGCCCGAGAAGGCGCCGCCGCCGTGGGGCGCCGCGCCGCCGTAGGTGTCGACGATGATCTTGCGGCCGGTGAGGCCGGCATCGCCGTCGGGGCCGCCGATCACGAACTTGCCGGTCGGGTTGACGTGCCACACCGTCTTCTCGGTGATCCAATCCTGCGGCAGGGCCGCGCGGATATAGGGCTCGACGATGGCGCGCACGTCGGCCGAGTCGAGCGACTCGTCGAGGTGTTGGGTCGAGAGCACGATCTGGGTCGCCTCGACCGGGCGGCCGTCGGCGTAGCGCACGGTCACCTGGCTCTTGGCATCGGGGCCGAGCTTGGCGGCATCGCCCTGCTTGCCCTTGCGGGCGTCGGCGAGGTCCTTGAGGATCTTGTGGGCGTAGTAGATCGGGGCCGGCATCAGGGCCGGGGTCTCGTCCGACGCGTAGCCGAACATGATGCCCTGGTCGCCCGCGCCCTCGTCCTTGTTGCCCGCAGCGTCCACGCCCTGGGCGATGTCGGCGGACTGCGCGTGCAGGCGGATGTCGATCTGGTTGTTCTTCCAGTGGAAGCCGGACTGCTCGTAGCCGATGTCCTTCACGGCCTCGCGGGTCAGCTCCTCCAGGTCCTTGAAGGTCACAGAATCGGGGCCGCGCACCTCGCCGCCGATCACGATGTAGTTCGTGGTGGTCAGCGTCTCGACGCCGAGGCGGGCCTCGGGCATCGCGGCGAGGTAGGCATCGACCACGGTGTCCGAGATGCGGTCGCTCACCTTGTCGGGGTGGCCCTCGGACACGGATTCGCTGGTGAACAGGAAGTCTGAGCGCGGCATCGGATGAGAACCCCCGAGCGTCGGGCACGCGCCTTCGCGGCGTCGCTTGACCCGTCATAACGGAACCCGGCTTGTCGCACCGCCGAAAGGGACGGTCAAGGCGGAATGGCGAACGCGTCCGTTATAACGAACGACAGGCGGAGGAATGGTCTCCGCCGGCCTGTCGCTTCGGGCCCCGCGCCTCGCAAGGACGGGGAGGGGTCTTCGGAGGCCGAGTGACCGCCCAAGGGCCGCGTCAGTTCTTCAATTCGCGGCCGAACGCCTCGATCGCGGCAGAAAGATCCCGCCGTTGCGCGTCGCTAAAGCTCTCGCTGATCTGGCGGGCGAAGGCGCGGGCGAGGTCCGACCACGGCTCGGCGGCGAGCGGCTGCTGCGGGGTGTCGGCGAAACCCCGCTCGGTCGCCGCGTCCGGGTGCGGGATGCCGTCGAGGAACTCGGAGACCGGGGTGCCGGTCATCCGGCTGAGGATGGCGAGGTGGATCGCGCTGATCCGGTTGACGCCCTTTTCGTATTTCTGGAGCTGGGCCGCCGACATGCCGAAGCTGTCGGCGACATTGCGCTGGGTCAAGCGCGAGCGCTTGCGCTGCTCGGCGATGCGCTGCCCGAGGATGACATCGCGCTCGTCGGTCTTCTGCCCCGCCATCTGGTCCCGCACGGCTCCGCTTGCACGATCTGGTTCGACCGAATCGGCCGAACGCGCAAGCCTCGCCGGCCGGGACCCACAGAAAATCTCATTTGTTACAAAGTCGGGAGGTTCTGCCCGAAGACATGTCGGCTGGCAATACGTCTCCGGCGGCGGGCTCCTCGTCGCGCGGCGACGGCTCGTAGCCGCACCAGACGCAGGTGCCGAGCGCGGCCATCCGCTCGCCGTTGCGCTGCGAGCAGAGCGGGCACACCAGAAGCGTGAGCCGTCCGGACGCGCGCAGGCCGAGGCCGCGCCCAAGGAAGGTGACGGGGCGGGACGGTGATGTGAGCGTGGCCGTATCGTCGTCCATTCCGGTCCCTACCCGGCGACGCGATACGGTGCCGGATCGGAGGACCAACCGCCGAGCCTGCAACCGGTTGCACCGGGGGAGGGCGGCCGATGGCGTCCCCGGGAGGAATCGAACCTCCGACCCCAGGTTTAGGAAACCTGTGCTCTGTCCGGCTGAGCTACGGAGACGTGGCGAAACACCTACCATCGTTGCGGGGCAGCGCCAACCCGATCGGCGGGCGCGCATTGCCTTGCGCGCGCCGCTCCCGCAAAGCCGGGGCGCCTGAATGTAGACTTCGAGCCGAGAAACCTTGGAGCCGAGAAGCCTTGGAGCCGATGACCGCCGCTTCGACTGCCCCTTCGCCCCCGCCGTCCGCCCGGCGCATCCTGATCGCGAGCTTCGTCGGCACCGCGATCGAGTTCTACGACTTCTACATCTACGCCACCGCCGCCGCGCTGGTGATCGGGCCGATCTTCTTTCCCGCCGGTCAGCCCGGCGTGCAGACGCTCCAGGCGTTCGCCACCTTCGCCATCGCCTTCGTGGCGCGCCCCGTGGGGGCGGCGGCGTTCGGGCATTTCGGTGATCGCGTCGGGCGGAAAGTCACGCTGGTGGCCTCGCTGATGATCATGGGCGTCTCGACCGTGCTGATCGGCTGCCTGCCGGGCTACGCCGCCATCGGCTGGTGGGCGCCGGCGCTGCTCTGCCTGCTCCGCTTCGGCCAGGGCCTCGGCTTCGGCGGGGAATGGGGCGGGGCCGCCCTGCTCGCCGTCGAGAACGCGCCGCCGGGGCGGCGGGCGCTGTACGGCATGTTCCCGCAACTCGGCGCGCCGGTGGGCTTCATCGCGGCCAACTTCCTGTTCCTGGGTCTCAGCGTCGGGCTCAGCCAGGAGGCGTTCGAATCCTGGGGCTGGCGCCTGCCGTTCCTCGCCTCGGCGGCGCTCGTCGCCGTCGGGCTCTACGTGCGCCTCAAGCTCACCGAGACCCCGGCCTTCCGCGCCGCGCTCGCCGAGGCGCCGCCGGAGCGCGTGCCGCTCGCCACGATCTTCACCGAGCACCTGCGCCCGACCCTGCTCGGCACCTTCGCCATGGCGGCGGCCTATGCGGTGTTCTACCTCGCCACCGTGTTCGCGCTGAGCTACGGCACCGCGACGCTCGGCTACCCGCGAAAGACGTTCCTGCTGCTCGAATGCGTGGCGGCCCTGTTCATGGTGCTGGCGATCCCGCTCTCAGGGATCGCCGCCGACCGGTTCGGGCGGAAGCCCGTGATGCTGTCGGGCCTCGCCTTCACCGGCCTCGTCGGCTTGACCGTCGGGCCGCTGCTCGGGGGCGGGGGCGGCCTCATACCGGTGCTGGCCTATCTCTGCCTGTCGCTGCTGGCGATGGGCTGGATCTTCGGGCCGCTCGGCGCGCTCCTGCCCGAGCTGTTTCCGACCCGCGTGCGCTACACCGGCGCTTCGGTCAGCTACAACCTCGCCGGCATCCTCGCGGCCTCCGGCGCGCCCTTCGCCGCGCAGTGGCTGACCGGCTGGGGCGGCGTCGGCTGGGTCGGGCTCTACCTCACGGGCGCCGCCGCGATCAGCCTCGTCGCCGTCGCGCTGATGCCGGAGACCGGACGCAGGGCGTGACCCTGGCGGCGGCAAGGCCGGGATCGGGCGGGGCGACATGCAGGAGGCGCATATCTCTCCGAGACATCTAGATTGCGCGCAATCCGGCTGTCGTCTATCTCCATCGCAAGCCGAACGGATCGGCCTTCCCGACCCTTCGAGACGCGAGGACAGACCATGACCGTCGATGTGAAGTACCGCACCACCGCCTCCGCCACCGGCGGCCGCGACGGCTCCGCCCGCACCGAGGAGGGCAATTTCGAGGTCAAGCTCTCGACCCCGAAGGAGCTCGGCGGCGCGGGCGGCTCCGGCGCCAACCCCGAGCAGCTCTTCGCCGCGGGTTATTCCGCCTGCTTCATCGGCGCCCTCAAGGTCGCGGGCGGCCAGCTCAAGCTGAAGGTCCCGGCCGAGACCCAGGTCACCGCCACCGTCGGCATCGGCCCGCGCTCGGAAGGCGGCTTCGGCATCACCGCCGACCTCACGGTCGATCTCCCCGGCCTCGACCGCGCCGACGCCCAGCGCCTCGTCGATGCGGCGCACCAGATCTGCCCGTATTCCAACGCCACGCGCGGGAATGTGGATGTCGGGCTGACGCTGGCCTGATCGTCTTTGCAAACCTCTCGAGAGCGCCTCCGGCTTCGGCCTGGGGCGTTTTCGTTGGCTCGGGCCGCTACGGCGTATCGATCGTCCGCTTCTGCACCCCGCCCTTGGCCATCACCGGCTTCCGGGCCGAGATGATCCGCGAGTTCACCCCGGTCCAGCCGATCTCGCCCGACAGCCTTCCGTACTCGATCTTCGGGCAGCGGTTCATGATGACGGCGACCCCCGCGGCCTCCGCGCGGGCGGCGGCCGCGTCGTCGCGCACGCCGAGCTGCATCCAGATGACTTTGGGCGGCGTCGGCAGCGCGAGCGCCTCATCGACCAGCGGTCCGGCGGCGGCGGAATTGCGAAAGATTTCGACCATGTCGACCGGGCCGGGGAGGTCGGCGAGTCCAGCCACCACCGGACGGCCGAGCAGGGTCTGACCCGCGAGACCGGGATTGACCGGAGTCACCGCGTAGCCGCGCTCGGACAGGTATTTGAACACGATGTAGCTCGGGCGCGCGGGATTGGCCGAAGCGCCGACGAGTGCAATCGAGTGGGTCGCTTTGAGTATCTCACGAATCCGCGCGTCCGCGTAGCGGTCGTGCCGCGTCGAGAGACCGTCCGGGGCGCCGTCGAGGGTCGGGATCATGGGCCCTTGTCGGCCAAGCCGGGCCGTGCTGCAAGGCGGAGCATGAGCACCCAAGACACATCGCTCGCCATGACGTTGGAAGAGACGATCGCCTTCCTCGACCGCGACTTCCCTCAGATGAACGCGGGCGAGCGCGCCTACCATCTGGAGGCGGTCGGCCCGCTCTCGGCACGAATGCGGCTCGATGGCGACGAACGCCATCTGCGCCCCGGCGGCACCGTCTCGGGTCCCGCCATGATGGCGCTGGCCGATTACGCGCTCTACGCCGCGATCCTGGCCAATATCGGTCCTGTGGGCCTCACGGTGACAACCAGCCTGTCGTTCAACTTCCTGCGCAAACCCGGCCCCGGCGCGCTGTTCGCCGAGTGCCGCCTGCTCAAGCTCGGACGCCGCCTCGCGGTCGGCGAGGTGGCGCTCCGCAGCGCGGGCAGCGAGCACATCGTCTGCCACGCCACCGGCACCTACTCGATCCCGCCCGAGCGCTGACCTACTCCGCGGGCACGACCTTGGGCGGGACGACCGGACCGTTCGCGCTGCCCTGCTTCGGCTCGTAGCCGTAGGTCTCGGGCATGAACAGCAGGTAGACGGCAAAGCCCGCCGCCGCGACCGCGGCCAGCACGAGGAAGGCCGCGGAATAGCCCGCGCCGACGATGATGACGCCGGCCAGCGTCGCGCTGAACGAGGCGCCGAGCCCCTGCGCGGTCGCGACCGCGCCCTGCGCGACGTTGAAGCGCCCGGTGCCGCGGGTCAGGTCGGCCACCACGATCGGAAAAAGCGCGCCGAAGATGCCCGCGCCGATGCCGTCGAGGCACTGCACCGCCACCAGCCAGAACGGGCTGTCCGAGACCGTGTAGAGCACGCCGCGCAGGGCCAGAAAGCCGAAGGCCGCCAGGAAGATGGGCTTGCGGCCGAACTGGTCGGCCTTGCGCCCGACCATCACGGCGATCGGCACCATGACGAGCTGGGCCGCGACGATGCAGATCGCGATGAGCGAGGTCGCGTAATCCTTGCCGACCACCTTGGTCAGGAGCTGGCCGACGGAGGGCAGCATCGCCGCGTTGGCGAGGTGGAAGGCGGCGCACAGCCCGGCGAACAGCATCAGGTGCCGGTTGCGCAGGAGCAGGCCGAGGCCCGACGGCTGCTCGCCGCCCTGGTCCTCGGCATGGTCGAGGCCGCGGGCGAGGTCGTCGTCGATGTCACGCGCCGGCACCATCAGCATCGCGCCGATCGAGGCGGCGGCCAGGATGCCCATCAGCCAGAACACGACGATCGGCCCGAACAGGTAGGCGAGCCCGCCCGCCAGCATCGCCGAGACGGCGTTGCCGGCGTGGTTGAAGCCCTCGTTGCGGCCGATCTGCTTGGCGAAATACTTGGGCCCGACGATACCGAGGGTGATGCCGGCGAGCGCGGGCGGAAAGATCGCCCCGGCGATGGCGGAGACCGACTGCGTCGCCGCCACGAGCGCGAAGTTCGAGATCCACGGCAGGACGAGGCAGCTCAGCGTCACCGCCACCGCGGCGGCGATGACGATGGCGCGCTTGTTGCGGCTGCGGTCGATCAGGGCGCCGGCCGGCGTCTGGGCGATGAGGCCGGCGATGCCCGCGATGGTCATGACGAGGCCGATGGTCGCCTCGTTCCAGCCCTGCTCGGGCCCGCGCACCGCCAGCAGGTAGATCGCCAGATAGGGCCCGAGCCCGTCGCGCACGTCGGCGAGCGTGAAGTTGAGCGCGTCGAGGCCGCGCAGGGCCGCGCGCGCAGGGGTGCGCTCCGGGGTGGCGGAGGATCGCGGATCGGGCACCATCGGCGGTCTCGGGGTGGGAGAGGAGGGGGCCGGACGGCGCCGGTTGTCGCTGCGCCGCGCTAAACCGCACCGGGGCGGAGGGTTCCGCGCCGGGCCGCCCCGTCATCCCGCGGCGACCTTCACATTCTCGTGTCCGCGCCGGGACACGCGAGGGATGTGGTGTCACGCCATCATTCGCCGGCGAAAGGGGTTCTTAAGCCGTCCGTGGGCGAATGCGGATCACGAAACGAGGGGCAATACCCCGATGATCCGCCCGCCGAGCCTCGCGCCAAGGCTCCGCTCCGCCCGAACCTGGATCGTGCTGGGCGTGCTCGCGCCGCTCGGCATGCTGGCCCTGTCCGCCTCGATGCTGCTCGACATGCGGCGCGACGCCTGGGAGCGGGCGGAGCAGACGTCCCAGAACCTGCTGCAGGTGATCGAGCGCGACATCGCCCGCAATTTCGAGCTGATCGACCTGTCGCTGCGCGCCGTGATCGACAACATGAAGGCGAGCGGCCTGAACGAGACGAGCCCGCACCTGCGCCAGCTCATCCTGTTCGACCGGGCCGGGACCACGCGGGACATGGGCGCGCTCATCGTCCTCGACGAGAACGGCGACAACGTCATCGACGTGAGCGGCCTGCCCGCGCGCCGGATCAACAACGCGGACCGGGACTACTTCAAGGCTCACCGGGAGCGGGCCGACCTCGGCCTTCAGATCAGCCCGCCGCTGACCTCGCGCGTGCTGGGCGTGCCGGTGATCGTGCTGAGCCGCCGGATCGACAAGCCGGACGGCTCCTTCGGCGGCGTGGTGCTCGGCAGCCTCAAGCTGTCCTACTTCAGCGGTCTGTTCGAGCGCGTGTCTGTCGGCGAGGACGGCGGGATCAACCTCTACCTGCGCGACGGCACCCGCCTGATGCGCCATCCCCTGCGGGAGGGCGACGTCGGCTCCAGCATCGCTGGGCGGTCGAACCTCGCGAAATATCTGGTCGCCCGCACGGGCAGCTTCACCGGCCGCTCGGGCCGCGACGGGATCGAGCGCGTCTACAGCTTCACCCAGGTCGGCGACCTGCCGCTGATCCTCAACGTCGCGGCCTCGGTGCGGGAGATCGAGGCGGAGTGGCGCGACAAGGCGCTCGTCGTCGGACTCGCGGTGCTGACGCTGTGCGGGCTCGCCATCGCGCTGTCGCTGCTGTTCGGGCGCGAACTGCGCCGCAGCGGTGCGATGCAGGCCGAACTCGAGCGGTTGTCGCGGACCGACGGACTCACGGGGCTGGCCAACCGCCGCCGCTACGACGAGATGCTGGCCCTGCGCTGGGCCGAGGCGCGGCGCTCCGGCGCGCCGCTGGCGCTGCTCGTGGTCGACGTCGATCACTTCAAGCGCTGGAACGACCGCTGCGGCCACAGCGTCGGCGACGTCCTGCTGCGGGGGCTGGGATGCCGGCCGGCAGACGCCGTGCGGCGGCCGGGCGACCTCGTCTGCCGGATCGGCGGCGAGGAATTCGCGATCCTCCTGCCCGGCACCGACGCGGCCGGTGCCGCCCGCATCGCCGCCGGGCTGCATGCGGCCGTCGCCGGCCTCGCCATCCCCGAGGCCGGGATCGAGGCGGGCACCGTGACGGTGAGCATGGGCCTCGCCCTCGGGGCCCAGGACGCCTCGGACACCGCCGACGCCCTCTACCGCCGAGCCGACGCGGCGCTCTACGCGGCCAAGGCCGGCGGCCGGAACCAGACCCGCAGCGCGCCCCGACCGGCGCCGGAGGCGCTGCGGCTCGTCGAGGCGTGACGCCCCAACGAGGGCCCTCAATCGCGCCGGGCGGCGACCAGCAGGCCGAGGCCGAAGCCGACGAGACCGGCCACCACCAGCGAGACGTGCGGCCACTCGGCCGAGCGGTCGTGGCCCTCGCGCACGGCGTGGCGCCCGCGCTCGTAGGCGTCCTCGGCGTAGTCCTGAGCCTCGTCCACGTAATCGTGCGCCCGGTCGGCGGCGTGACGGACGGCGTCCTTGGCCTGCCCGTAGAGGTTCTCCGCGGTGCCTTGGGCCTCGCGCAGCCGGCCTTCCGCCGAGTCGCGGTGCGAGCCGGTCAGGTCGCCGACCGCGCCCTGAATCCGGCCGCCGAGGTCGCGCGCGGCGCCGGTGATCCTGTCGGTGTCGACCATGTCGTTCTCCTGTCTCTGAGACGAAGTATCTTGGGGCCGGGCGGCGTCTCGTCGATCCGCACATCCGGCGGCGGTGCCTGAACGACCCGCATCCGGCCCGGTTCCGATCGAGCCGTGACAAAGCCCTCGCCGTCCCCGTTCAAGGACGGTTCAACCGGCCGGGCCTAACCGTGGCGTTGCCGGCGCGACGCCGGCAGTCATCCGCCGGCCCCGCCGGGGCCGGATGTCGGGAGATCGACATGCGCGCGTCCCGTATCGCCACCCTCGCCACTGCCTTCGTCCTGCTCGCCGCCCCGGCGCTCGCGCAGAGCCCGAGCCCCGCCGCTCCCACGGCGCCGAAGCCCCCGACCGCGGCGCCCGCGAGCCCGCCGACGGCGCCGACGAAGCCCGAGGCTGCCAAGCCGGAAGCGCCCGCCGACAAGACGGCTCTGGTCGACATCAATTCCGCCTCGGCGCAGGAACTGAGCCAGCTCAAGGGCATCGGCGAGGCGCGCTCGGCCGCCATCGTCAAGGGCCGCCCGTATCGGGGCAAGGACGACCTCGTGCACAAGAAGATCATCCCCGAGGCGGTCTACGCCGACATCAAGGACAAGATCATCGCCAAGCAAAAGTGAGCCGACACGGCGCGCTTGCGCTTTCGAGGAGGCTGCGGGGGTGTTACGCGCCCTCGCAGCCTCTTTTCCCACCAAGCCGCAGCCGATGTCCGCCCACAACCAGAGAATCCGCCTGCACCGCGGCGACCTGCCGGCCGATTTCGCGCCCGGCCCGGCCATCGCCATCGACACAGAGACGCTCGGGCTCAACCCCCACCGCGACCGGCTCTGCGTGGTGCAGATCTCCCGCGGCGACGGCACCGCCGACGTGGTGCAGGTGCGCCCGGGCGATCCGGCCGAGCGGCTGAAGCAGGTGCTCGGCGACGCGAGCGTGCTGAAGATCTTCCACTTCGCCCGGTTCGACCTCGCGGTGCTGTTCCAGGCCTTCGGGGTGATGCCGGGGCCGGTCTACTGCACCAAGATCGCCTCGCGGCTCGCCCGCACCTACACCGACCGCCACGGGCTGAAGGACGTCGTGCGCGAATGCGTCGGCGTCGATCTGTCGAAGCAGCAGCAATCCTCCGACTGGGGCGCCGAGAGCTTGAGCCAGGCGCAGATCGACTACGCGGCCTCCGACGTGCTGCATCTCCACGCCGCCCGCGAGCGGCTCGACGCGATGCTGGCCCGCGAGGGCCGCACCGATCTGGCGCAATCCTGCTTCGCCTTCCTGCCGACGCGGGCCCGACTCGACCTCGCCGGCTGGCCCGAGACCGACATCTTTGCGCATTCCTGAAGCGGCCGACGTGATGCGGTCGTGCAACGGGCGCGGTCGGACTGCGTAAGGAAAGGGATTCCGGGCGGTTTCGCACGCGTGTCGGTGCGGGGGCGCACGCGGGCGGCGTTGATCATTTCTTCCAATCGAGGCCATAACTTCGCCATTGCGGCGGGCCATCCGGCCGGCCCTGGCGCGACCGCACGCGCCGACCCTCTCGGGAACGCGATGCAGGTGGCCGACACCCTTCGGACGGACACGGGCGCCGACGTGCTGAGCGCGCGCCGCCGCAAGGCGCATGGCCGCGCGCGCCGCCACAGCGCCCAGGTGCGCACGCTCCGCCGCATCATCCCGGCTGCCGCCGGCCTCGCCGTGCTGGGGCTCGCCGGCTTCGTGCTCTGGGGGCCTCTCTCGTCGGCGCTGCCCGCGGTCGAGTTCGGGCCGATCTCGGTCTCCGGCACCAAGGTCACGATGGAGAGCCCGCGGCTCTCCGGCTTCCGCAAGGGCGAGCGCGGCTACGAAATCACGGCCACCGCCGCGCAGCAGGACGTGCGCAAGCCCAGCATCATCGAACTGCAGGCGATGAAGGGCCACGTCGCCACCGACGACAAGGGCGGGCGCGCCTATCTCCAGGCGCAGGGCGGCGTGTTCGATTCGAGCAAGGATTCGCTCAACCTCGAGAACGACATCCGCCTCTGGACCGACAAGGGCGAGGAAATCCGCCTCTCGATCGCCACCGTCGATTTCAAGGCCGGCAGCGTCCATTCCACCAAGCCCGTCACCGTCACGGTGCCCTCGGGCTCGATCAACGCCGACAGCCTCGACGTGATCGAGAACGGCCGGGTGATCTCCTTCGTCGGCCGGGTCCAGGCGGTGTTCCACGGCGAGGACGCCAAGGACGGGGGCAAGGCGCCCGAGCGCATCCGCACCTCCGCCGCCGAGGCGCTGGAGACGGCCCGATGAGCCGCCCCGTCACGCGGGCGCTCGTCGCCGCCCTGGCACTTGCGCTCACCGCTCCCGGAGCGGGCGCCGTGGCGCAGGCGCCGGCTGCGCCCAAGGATGCGAAGCCCGCCCCGCTCGGCACCGTCGGCGGCGGCAAGGGGCCGATCAAGATCGACGCCGACCGGCTCGACGTGTTCGACAAGGAGAGCAAGGCGGTCTTCGCCGGCAACGTCGTCGCCGTGCAGAGCGACAGCACGATCCGCTGCTCGACGCTGACCGTCCACTACAAGCGCGACCGCGACAAGGACCCCGGCAAAGCCGCCGAAGTGGAAGCGGAAAAACCCAAGGACGCGAATGCGCTGGCCGGCAACGGCATCCGCAAGGTCGAGTGCGCCGGCCCCGTGACGGTCTCGCAGAAGGATCAGGTCGCCACGGGCGACAACGCGGTGTTCGACCAGGAAGCCAAGCGCATCATCCTCACCGGCAACGTCGTGCTCAGCCAGTGCCAGAACGTCACCCGCGGCTCGCGCCTCGTCTACGACATGGCGACCGGCCGGGCAAACATGGACCCGGTGGCGGGCGGGCGCGTCTCGGCGATGTTCGTGCCGGGGCAGGGGGGCGACGCGCAAGGAAAATCGGGGGCTGCCGGACCGAAGGGCTGCGCCCAGCCGGCGGTGGCGGGCAAGCCTGCCAAGGCCGCGGACAAGCCCGCCCCGAAGACGCGGGCGCAGGCGAACTGACGTGACGGGCGCCGCGATGCCGGTGGCGGCTCCGCTGCGCGCGGGCGCCGACGCGAAGCCGACCGGGCGGCCCCGCACCGGCGGCCTGTTCGGCCGCATCTTCGGCCGCGGCCGGTCCGCGCCCCGTTCCGAGGCCGGCCAGCCGGCGGGCGAGGGCGGGCAGGGCGTCCTCTACGTGCAGGGCCTGCGCAAGAGCTACGGCGCCCGCACCGTCGTCCACGAAGCCGGGCTCACGGTCCGCAACGGCGAGGCGGTGGGGCTGCTCGGCCCCAACGGCGCGGGCAAGACCACGATCTTCTACATGATCACCGGCCTCGTCCCGGCCGACCGCGGCTTCATCAGCCTCGACGGGATGGAGATCACCCATCTGCCGATGTACCAGCGCGCGCGGCTGGGCATCGGCTACCTGCCCCAGGAAGCCTCGATCTTCCGTGGCCTCACCGTCGAGGACAACATCCGCGCGGTGCTCGAAGTCGCCGAGCCCGACCGCAAGGCCCGCGAGCGCAAGCTCGAATCGCTGCTCGAAGAGTTCGACATCGCGCGGCTTCGCAAGTCGCCCTCCATCGCGCTGTCGGGCGGCGAGCGCCGCCGCTGCGAGATCGCTCGCGCCTTGGCCTCCTCGCCGACCTTCATGCTCCTCGACGAGCCCTTCGCCGGTATCGATCCGATCGCGGTCGGCGACATCCAGGACTTGGTGAAGCATCTCAAGCAGCGCGGCATCGGCGTGCTCATCACCGACCACAACGTCCGCGAGACGCTGGGGCTGATCGACCGCGCCTACATCGCCCATTCCGGCCGCATCCTCACCGAGGGTACGCCCGAACAGATCGTGGCCAATGAGGATGCGCGGCGGTTGTACCTGGGCGAGGATTTTCGCCTCTAGGCGGATTAGGTTCGGCCTCGACACCTGCCAAGACGGCTCAGGAGACCCGCGCCGTCATTGCGAGGCGGAGCCGAAGCAATCCAGAGCGCGACGCGGCAAGATCGAGCGAGCGGGCGCAATCGGATGCGGCAACCGGCCGTCTACATCATGGCCAGCGGCCGGAACGGGACGCTCTACACCGGCGTCACGGCGAACCTCTCCCGGCGCGTCCACGAGCACCGCGAAGGCCTGCTTCCAGGCTTCACGACGCGCTACCGCTGCAAACACCTCGTCTGGTACGAGATGCACGCGACGATGCTCGACGCCATCGCGCGCGAAAAGCAGACCAAGGCCGGCTCGCGCGACGCGAAGAGGGTGATGATCGAGGCGTTCAATCCCGACTGGCGCGATCTATACGACGATCTGGCTTGATTCTGTGGAGCACGCGCCCTGTCCGGCACCGTCGCGCTCTGGATTGCTTCGGCTCCGCCTCGCAATGACGGCGTGGGCCTTCTGAGACGGCAACGAGACGTCGGGCGGCACACCTGATCATTGGACTCCGCGAGCCCGCTAACCCTCTCTCAACCAGTCCCCGCACTCACCGGCTCGCGCGCAACACTTTGTTGGCGCCGCCCGGGCCTCACTGCGTCGGCGTGTCGGCGAAGGCCCGCGCCTGTGGCGCCCGTGCCGCTGCGGTGGGTTTTCCCGCGGGAGCGAGCCAATCACGCTTTGACGGGCACGCAGGGAGGGGCTAGACCTAACCAATGAAGGAGCAAGAATTGTGCCGAAACCGGCGCGGTCCCCGTACGGATCGTGATTTCTCAACGCTGCTCGGGGGTTAGGCGTCGCCATGAGTCTGCTGCAACGGCTGGAAATGCGCCAGGGCCAAGCCCTGGTGATGACCCCGCAGCTCCTGCAGGCGATCAAGCTGCTGCAACTCTCGCAGCTCGATCTCGCAGCCTATGTCGATGCCGAGCTGGAGCGCAATCCGCTGCTGGAGCGCGTCGAGGGCGAGGCCGCGCCGGAGCGGGAGGCGCCGGAGCCCGCAACTGAGCCCGGCGGCGAATACGACGGCGGCGAGGCCCCCGAGCCCGAGTCGTGGCTCAGCCAGGACATGACGTCGAGCCGCAGCGAGATGGAGAGCGCGCTCGACACCCGCCTCGACAACGTCTTCGCCGACGAGAACCCGGCCCCGCGCGAGCAGGCCGGTGGCGATATGCTCTCGCTGACGCCCGCGCCCTACGGCAACACCGGCGGCAGCTTCGACGGCGAGGCCCCCGATTTCGAGGCGAGCCTCACCGCCGAGACCAGCTTGCGCGAGCATCTGGCCGCGCAGCTCGACCTCGCCACCGCGTCCCCCTTCGACCGGCTGATCGGCAGCTTCCTGATCGATGCCGTGGACGAGGCGGGGTATCTGCGCGAGTCGATCGACGACGTCTCCGAGCGGCTCGGCGCCCGGCTCGACGACGTGGCCCGCGTGCTCAAGCTCGTCCAGACCTTCGACCCGCCGGGCGTGGCCGCCCGCGACCTCGCCGAATGCCTCGCGATCCAGCTGCGCGAGCAGGACCGGTTCGATCCGGCGATGGAGGCCCTGGTTTCGCGCCTCGACCTCGTGGCCAAGCGCGATTTTCCCGCCCTGAGGAAGCTCTGCGGCGTCGACGACGAGGATCTGGTCGAGATGCTGGCGGAGATCCGCCGGCTCGATCCCAAGCCCGGCCGCGCCTTCGGCGCGCAAGCCGTCGAGGTGCTGATCCCCGACGTGTTCGTGCGCGCCGCCCCCGATGGCTCGTGGCTCGTCGAGCTGAACGGCGAGGCGCTGCCCCGCGTGCTGGTCAACCAGACCTACTACGCTCGCGTCTCCAAGGGCGCGGTGGCAGATGGCGACAAGGCGTTCCTGTCCGAGTGCCTGCAGACGGCCAACTGGCTCACCCGCAGCCTGGAGCAGCGGGCGCGCACCATCCTCAAGGTCGCCACCGAGATCGTGCGCCAGCAGGACGCGTTCTTCCTGCACGGCGTCGCGCACCTGCGCCCGCTCAACCTCAAGACGGTCGCCGAGGCGATCGGCATGCACGAATCGACCGTCTCGCGGGTCACCTCCAACAAGTCGATCGGCACCAGCCGCGGCACGCTGGAGATGAAATACTTCTTCACCGCCGCGATCCCCGGCGCGGCCGGCACCGCCGCCCATTCCTCGGAGGCCGTGCGCCACCGCATCAAGCAGCTCGTCGATGCGGAGGCCGCCGACGTGCTCTCCGACGACGCCCTGGTGCAGCGCCTGCGCGACGAGGGCGTCGACATCGCCCGCCGCACCGTGGCGAAGTACCGGGAGTCGCTGCGGATTCCCTCCTCGATCGAGCGCCGCCGCACCCGGATGGCGCACGCCGGGCGGTGACGGGCAGCGAGCCCGAGGGAGGCGCTCGGATCGCGCGGCAGCGCCGTATGGCCGGACGCGAAGAGCGCCCCGCGGAGCGGCCTCGGCCGGCGCCGAGGCGTCCAGTGGAACGATAGCTTAAGGCCGCGGCCGCGGCCGCCGGCGCCCGAGGCCAAGCGAGAGACCACCTTGTCTTTTCGTTGACTTGCCGGGGCCCCCTTTCTAACTCTCGATGCCTCGGAGGAGATCGGAGACATCGATGGCAGGTTTGCGGGTCACGGGGCATGGCCTCGACCTCGGGACGGCTCTGCGGGGCCGGGTCGAGGACCGGATGGCGGCGACGCTCGCGAAATACCTCGACCCGCACATGAGCAGCACCTGCACCGGCCACGTCACGCTCCGGCGCGACGGCACGGCCTACCGCACGGACTGCGTGCTCCATCTCACCACCGGCCTGACGCTGGAGGCCTCGGGCAACGCCCACGATGTCCATGCGAGCTTCGATCAGACCGCGGACCGGCTGGAGAAGCGCCTGCGCCGCTACAAGCACAAGCTCAAGGACCACGGCGCCGCGAGCCAGAACGGCGCCGCGATCGAGGCGGCCTACGCCGTCCTCGCCGCGCCGGGCGACGACGGGGACGAGGATGTGGACGAGGAGCCCACCGAGGCCGGCGAGCACCCGCCGGTCGTCGCCGAGAGCACCCGGACCTTGCGCCGCCAGTCGGTCAGCGAGGCCGTCACGGCGCTCGACCTCACCGGCGCCCCCGTCGTCGTCTTCGTTCACGCTGGCACGGGACGCATCAACGTCGTATACCGGCGCAGCGATGGCGCGATCGGGTGGGTCGATCCTCCGGACGAGCGCGCCTGAGGTATACCCCTTTCGGGGCGTGCTTTCCCGAGGGCCGGGCCTTCGACCGGCCTGGGCGCCTCGCACACGAGTGCGGGATCGATGGATGGATTCCGCCCACGAGGCGTTTTGGTTTCATGCCGATCCTGGATTTCCTGAGTCAGGACGCCGTCGTCCCGTCCCTGCGCGCGCGCGACAAGAAGCACGCGCTCCAAGAACTCGCCGCCCACTCGGCCCGGCACCTGCCGGACCTGTCCGAGCGCGACATCTTCGAGACGCTGCTCCAGCGCGAGCGTCTCGGCTCCACCGGCATCGGCGACGGGGTGGCGATCCCGCACGGCAAGCTGGCGCGGCTGGGCAAGCTGTTCGGCCTCGTCGCCCGGCTGGAGAAGCCGGTGGATTTCGATGCGCTGGACGGCCAGCCGATCGACGTCGCCTTCCTGCTGCTCGCCCCCGAGGGCGCGGGAGCCGACCATCTCAAGGCGCTGGCCCAGGTCGCCCGCGTGCTGCGTGAGCCCGGCATGCTGGAGCGTATCCGCACCGCCCGCGACGCCACCGCGCTCTACGCGCTGCTCGCCCACGGTCCCACGACCCAGGCCGCCTGACATGATCGCGACGACCCGCACGGGATTGGCCGGCCTCATCCTGGCCGCGAGCCTCACGCCCGCCCTCGCGCAGGGCGACGCGACCTGCGCCCGTGACGTGCTCGTGGCCAATTCGATGCAGCGCCAAGCCATCGACCAGTTGGAGAGTTCGGGCGACGACGACGCGAGCCGCTGCCGCGTCTGGCGCCGCCACGTCGACACCATGCGCCGCATCGCGGGCGTCTACGGCCGCTGCCTGTCGGGGCCGGAGCGGGCCGAGCGGCTCAGCCAAGTCCAGGGCTCGGAAAAGGAGTTCGGCGGTCTGCTGCGCACACGCTGCAAGGGCTTGTGAGCCTCGGGCCGGATTGCCCGCCAACGCTCAAGCTCGGCTGGCCCCGCCTGCGGAATCGTGCATGATCACTTGGCCCCGCCGACCGTCCGTGACACCGGACCCCTGATCGGCGTCAGACACGGAAACCCCCGCCCGGTGCCTGCCTTCCCCTTCACCGCCATCGTCGCCCAGGAGGAGATGAAGCGGGCCCTGCTGATCGCGGCGGTCGATCCGACGGTCGGCGGCGTGCTGGTCTTCGGCGACCGCGGCACCGGCAAATCCACGGCGATCCGGGCGCTCGCCGCCCTGCTGCCGAAGATACGCGCGGTCGCCGGCTGCCCCTATTCCTGCTCGCCCGATTCTCCGGCCGCCGATTGCCCACATTGTTCGCAAGGCAGAGGCAAGACGCACACGATCCCGGTGCCGGTGGTCGATCTGCCGCTCGGCGCCACCGAGGACCGGGTGGTCGGCGCGCTCGATCTGGAGCGGGCGCTGACGCGAGGCGAGAAGGCGTTCGAGCCGGGCCTGCTGGCGCGGGCCAACCGCGGCTTCCTCTACATCGACGAGGTCAACCTCTTGGAGGACCACCTCGTCGACCTGCTGCTCGACGTGGCGGCGTCGGGCGTCAACACCGTGGAGCGGGAGGGCCTGTCCCTGCGCCATCCGGCCCGCTTCGTCCTCGTCGGCAGCGGCAACCCGGAGGAGGGCGAGCTGCGCCCGCAGCTCCTCGACCGGTTCGGCCTCGCCTGCGAAGTCGGCACGCCGACGGAGATCGCGACCCGGATCGAGGTGGTGCGCCGCCGCGACGCGTTCGAGCGCGACGCGGAAGGTTTTTGCGCCGCGCATGCCAAGACCGAGAAGGCGCTGCAGAAGCGCATCGTCGCCGCCCGCGAACGGCTCGGCACGGTCAGCGTGCCGGACGCGGTGCTGGAGGCGGCGGCGAAACTCTGCCTGGCGCTCGGCACCGACGGCCTGCGCGGCGAACTCACGTTGATGCGCACCGCCCGCGCGCTGGCGGCCCTCGACGGCGCCGAGACCGTCGACATCGCGCATCTGAGGCAGGTCGCGCCGAGCGCCCTGCGCCACCGCCTGCGCCGCAACCCGCTGGACGAGTCCGGCTCGACCGCCCGCGTCGCGAGGGCGATCACCGAGGTGCTCCCCGAATAACGGGATCCCAAAGGGATCATCCCTTTGGCTGGGTTTGGGGCGGAGCCCCATGAAGGGCTCCGCCGGCCGGGCTCCGCCCGGACCCGCGAAGGGCTTGCCCTTCGAACCCTTTACTTCAGTCGGCGGCGTCGATGTCCTTGTCGAGGATCAGCTTCGACTCGACCGTGGTGTCGGCCTTGAGCTGGTAGACCAGCGGGATGCCGGTGGCGATCTCCAGGCTGGCGATGGTCTTGGTGGTCATGCCATCGAGCACCATCACCAGCGCGCGCAGCGAGTTGCCGTGGGCGGCCACCAGCACCCGCTCGCCGCCCATCACGCGCGGCAGGATGTGCTGGATGTAGTAGGGCAGCACGCGGGCGGCGGTGTCCTTCAGGCTCTCGCCGCCGGGGGGCGGCACGTCGTAGGAGCGGCGCCACTCGTGGACCTGGGCGTCGCCCCAGCGCTCGCGGGCATCGTCCTTGTTGAGGCCGGCCAGATCGCCGTAATCGCGCTCGTTCAGAGCCTCGGACCGGATTGTCTCCAGGCCGGATTGTCCCATGGATTCAAGGATCAGCGCGCAGGTGTTCTGAGCCCGCTTGAGGTTCGAGGTGAAGGCCACGTCGAACTGAGAGCCCTGCGCCTTGAGCCAGCGCCCGGCGGTGCGGGCCTCCTCGACGCCGAGTTCGGTCAGATCCGGGTCGCGCCAGCCCGTGAACAGCTTCTTGAGGTTCCATTCGCTCTGGCCGTGGCGAGCGAGGACGAGCATGCGCTCCATGGGAGATCCATCATCTTGGAAGACCGGGCAGGCCCGTTGCGGCGCTGCTTAGCAGAGCCCATGCCGACGCCCAAGCTCGGGCGGCCTCGCCGAAAAGACGAGCCGCTACGGATGTCCTTCACTGTCAGGCGCTTGGAGCGCTTCGCTCACAGCCCCAGCACGTCGTCCATGCCGTAAAGGCCCGGCGGCTTGTCGAAGGCCCATTGCGCGGCCTTGAGGGCGCCGCGGGCGAAGATCGCCCGGTCCTCGGCGTGGTGCGAGAGGGTGATGCGCTCGGAGGGGCCGGCGAAGATCACGCTGTGATCGCCGACGACCGAACCGCCGCGCAGGGTCGCGAAGCCGATGTCGCCGGGCCGGCGCGCGCCGGTATGGCCGTCGCGGGTCGAGACGCGGGTGTCGGCGAGCGCCACGTTCCGGCCCTCCGCCGCCGCCTCGCCGAGCAGCAGGGCGGTGCCCGAAGGGGCATCGACCTTCATGCGGTGGTGCATCTCCAGCACCTCGATGTCGAACTCCTCGCCCAAGGTGGCCGCGACCTTACGCACGAGGCCGGCCAGCAGGTTGACGCCGAGCGACATGTTGCCCGAGCGCACGAGGCGGGCGTGGAAGCTCGCCGCCTTCAGCCGCTCCAGGTCGTCCTCGGAGAAGCCGGTGGTGCCGATGACGTGGACGATGCGGGCTTGCGCCGCGAGTTCGGCAAACGCCAGCGTCGCAGCCGGCGCGGTGAAGTCGAGCACCCCGTCGGCGGCGACGAACAGCGGCAGCGGATCGTCGGTGACGGGCACGCCGAGTTCGCCGACGCCCGCCAGCAGCCCGGCATCCCGGCCGATCACGGACGAGCCAGCCCGCTCGACGGCGCCGTGCAGGGTGCAGCCCTCGGCCTCGGCCACCGCGCGGATCAGCATCCGCCCCATGCGCCCCTCGGCGCCCACGACTACGAGCTTCATGCTTGTCCCACGCTCCGAGCGGCCGTTTCGTGCGGGTGCTTCTACCGCAATTGCGCGGAGTTCAAGCCTTATGGGCGGCGGCGATCAGCGGCCCGAGCACGTCCGCGATGCCGTTCACGGTGATCTGGGTGCCGACGCAGAGCAGCAGGAAGGCCGAGAGGCGCCCGAGCACGCGGGCCCGCACCGGGCCGATCAGGGTGACGACGCGGTCGGCGGAGCCGTAGGCGAGGCGGATCATGCCGGCGATGGCGAGCGCGGCGAGCGAGGCGCCGATATAGAAGCCGATCCGGTCCGGCCCCTCCGCCGGGCGGTTGGAACCCAGCGCGATCGCCACCGCGATGGTGCCCGGCCCGGTGGTGAAGGGCAGGGTGAGGGGAAAGAACGCGACCTCGGCCAGCCCCTCGCCGCGGACGGTCTCGCCCGATTCCGAACCCGCCTCGGCCTGCTTGCGGGCCTCGCGCGCCTCGGGCGCCGAGAGCAGCGTCCAGGCCGAGGCCGCGACGACGAGGCCCCCCGCGATACGGAGCGCGGCGAGCGAGACGCCGAAGAAGTTGAGGATCGGCGCGCCGGCCCAGAGCGCGGCGAGCATGATGAGGGCGGCATAGAAGCCGATGCGGCGCGACAGCTCCATGCGGTCGGCATGGGATCGCTCGGCGGTGACCTGCGCGAAGATCAGCGCCGAGCCGACCGGGTTCACGATCGAGAACAGGCCCGACAGGGCGAGCAGGAAGCTGGTGAGGGCGGCCTCAAAGCCGGTGAACGGGATCATGGCGGGGCCTTAACCCGGCTGCCCCACGGGGACCAGTACGCGCGCCGGGACGCGGGTCTCGAGCCGGCGCACCTGCCGCACGGTGACCGGCCGGTAGAGCTGCTTGGTGGCATCGACCACGTGGAGCCCGGCGAAGGGGAGGACCAGCCCGGTGCCGATCCGCTCCCAGGCGCCCGCGGTGCCGAGCCAGAACCGGCTGCGGATCGGCGGCATGTAGAGCGCCTCGGCCCAGCCCTCCGGCGAGAACAGGGTCTGGCGCATCAGCCGGCCGAGCTGCGAGCGGCTGTAGGGCTGGCCGTGGCCGAAGGGGGTCGTGTCGCGCCGCGCCCACACGCCGGTGCGGTTGGGGACGACGAGGATCAGCCGCCCCCCCGGCGTCAGCACCCGCCACACCTCGGAGAGCAGTTCGCTCGGGCTCTCGACCGCTTCGAGGCCGTGGACGAGGATCACCCGGTCCACCGCGGCCTCGGGGAGCGGCAGCATGGTCGGGTCGGCGAGCGCCGTCACCGAGCGCCCGCTGGAGGGCCAGTTCACCACGCCCTGCGTCGCCGGCATGAAGGCGAGCGTGCGCTCGGCGATGACGTGGACCGGCCCGAGATAGGGGGTGACGTAGCCGAGCCCGAGCACCCGCAGGCCGGAGACCGAGCCGAGAAAGCCGTGGATCGAGCGGGCGACGACGCGGTGCGTCACGGCGCCGAGCGGGCTGGCGTAGAAGGCGCGCAGGTCCGTGACGTCGAGGCGCATCGGGTGGGGTGCCGGCACGGCCGATCCTTCGCGGGACTCGTCGAGAGGCGCAGCTCTCGTCCGGCATCAATGGGGATCGCGGCCGCGTCCGGCAAGCGGGGCGCGGCCAAGGATGTGGACGGCGGAAAGCCGGCGCCCCCGCCGTAAGGTGAATGGAACCGGACACGGGAACCGGCCCGGCCCGCAACCGGTTCCCCAGCCACGCCGGCCGAGCTTGTGCCGCCGGGCCTCACGACGCGACGGGAGTTCTCCGATGCCGAACGCCGCCCCCGAGATCCGGGCCTTCCTGTGCCGGAGCGACAATATCGGCGTGCTGATCCGCGACCCCGAGACCGGCGCCTGCGCCGCCATCGACGTGCCGGAGGCCGCCCCCGTGCTGGCCGCCCTCGACGCCGAGGGCTGGCGGCTCACCGACATCCTCGTCACCCACCGCCACGCCGACCATATCGAGGGCATCGCCGAGGTGGTGGAGCGCACCGGCGCCCGCGTCACCGCGCCGGTGAAGGCGGGCTCGGCCGTGCCGGGCGCCGCCCGCACCGTGAGCGAGGGCGACCGCGTGTCGGTCGGCGGGCTGGAGGCCGCGGTGTGGGAGACGCCGGGACACTGCGCCGACCACGTCACCTACCATTTCGCGGATGCCCGCGTGGTCTTCTCCGGCGACACCCTGTTCACGCTGGGCTGCGGCCGGGTGATGGAGGCCGATCCCGTCACGCTGTGGCGCTCGCTCGAACGCTTCCTGCCGCTGCCCGACGACACCAGGGTCTATAGCGGGCACGATTACGTGCTCTCGAACGCCCGCTTCGCGCTCGCCGCCGACCCCGACAACGCCGCGCTCAAGGCCCGCATGGCGGAAGCCGAGCGGTTGTCGCAGGAAGGCGGCTTCCTGATCCCCTCCACCATCGGCGACGAGAAGGCGACGAACCCGTTCCTGCGGGCCGGTGAGCCGGCTCTGGCGCGGGCGGTCGATCTGCCCGAGGGCAGCGACCCGGCCGCGGTGTTCACCGCGCTGCGGGCCTGGAAGAATCGGTTCTGAGCCGCAACGCCCTCTGCGCATTTGCCTCGACCTGTGCTCTGCCGGTCCTTGCCTTCGCCGCCGCCCCGTGGGAATCGGGGCGGGCGGTCCCGCATTGCAACACGGCCGCTCGTCCGCGTAGCCTTGCCGAGAGGCCGGTTCCCTTGCCAACCCTGTTCCGCTTCCTCGCCACGATCGCGATCCTCGCGGGGCTGGTCTTTGCCGGGATGTTCGCGCTCGCGACCTTCGTCCAGCCGACCCCGCGCGAGATGATCGTGAACATCCCGAACCAGAAGCTCCAGCCGGGCAACCGATGAGCGCGGCCGCGGACGCGGCGCGGGAAAATTTTTCGCAAGACTACCTCGACATGCTCGCCGCCGAGCGGGGGGCGGCGGCCAACACGCTCGCGGCCTACCGGCGCGATCTCGACGATTATCTCGGCTACCTGAGCCAGCAGGGGCTCGACCCGATCGAGATCGAGGCCGAGATCATCCGCGCCTACATCGCCGAACTGGAGCCGCGCGGGCTGAAGGCCTCGTCGGCGGCCCGCCGCCTGTCCTGCATCCGCGGCTTCCACCGCTTCCTCTACGCCGAAGGCTTCGCCGAGGGCGACCCGACCGCGCCGGTCGCCTCGCCGCGCCGGGCCAAGGGCCTGCCCAAGGTCCTGTCGGTGGCGGACGTCGATCGCCTGCTCGGCGTAGCCCGCGAACGAGCCGAGGCCGCCACCGACAACCGGGCGGAGGCGCGGGCGGCGACGCGGATGCTGTGCCTGCTCGAACTGCTCTACGCCACCGGCCTGCGCGTCTCCGAGCTGATCGCCCTGCCGCACTCGGCCGCCGCGAGCCGCGAGCGCTACCTCGTGGTCAAGGGCAAGGGCGGGCGCGAGCGGCTGGTGCCGCTGACCGAGCTGGCCCGCGCCGCGATGGCGGCCCACGCGGCGCTCCTGCCCCCGGACGGCCCCTGGCTGTTTCCCGCCGACAGCGAGAGCGGCCACCTCACGCGCCAAGCCTTCGCCCGCGACCTGAAGACGGTGGCGGGTGCGGCGGGCCTGCGGGCCGACCGGGTCAGCCCGCACGTGCTGCGCCACGCCTTCGCCAGCCACCTGCTGCAGAACGGCGCCGACCTGCGCATCGTGCAGGAGCTGCTCGGCCACGCCGACATCGCCACGACGCAGATCTACACCCACGTCCTCGACGAGCGGTTGAAGGGCATGGTGCGCGACCTGCACCCGCTCAACGACGAGCCGGAGCACGAAACCACAATTCAGCCGGGTAGAGTGCGTTGAAAATCGCGAGGATGTGGGCTGGATAAGAAACCTTCGGAACTGATAGGGTAACCAGGGGTCGAAGCGGCCCGCGCCGCCTCCGCAGCACCGATCAAGGGCAACGATGCGCCTCGATGTGCCGACCCTCTTCCTGACGACGGTCGCCGTCACCTTCATGGTGGGGGTGCTGTTCCTGTTGTCGTGGAGCCAGACCCGGCGGGAGCGGGCGCTCGCGATCTGGGGCATCGCCCACTTGGTCGGCAGCGGCGCCTCCTGCCTGCTGGGCCTGCGCGGCGCGATCCCCGATTGGGTCTCGATCGGCCTCGGCAATGCCGTGATGATCGGCGCCTACGGCCTGATCTGGAGCGGCGTGCGCGCGTTCGAGGGCCGCCGCACCTATCTCGGCTGGGCGGTCGCGGGCGGCCTCGTCTGGATCGCGGCCTGCCTCGTCCCGGCCTTCTACGCATCCGTGGCGGCCCGCATCATCCTCGCCTCCACGACCGCCGGCCTCTACTGCGCGCTGGGCGCGTGGACGATCTGGCAAGGCCGCAGCGAGCCGCTGATCTCGCGCTATCCGGCCCTCGTCCTGCTCGGCACCTACGCCGCGGTCTATTGGGTTCGCATCCCGCTCGCGATGCTGTTCCCGCCGCCGACCCTCGCGCCGCTCTCCGATTCGCCCTGGCTCGCCGTGCTCTGCTTCGTCGGGACGCTCTACTCGGTCGCCATCGCCTTCGTGCTGATGGCGCTGACCAAGGAACGGGCCGAGCGCGAGCAGCGGCAGGCCGCCGAGACCGACGCGCTCACCGGTATCGCCAACCGCCGCGCCTTCGTCGTCCGGGCCAAGGCCTGCCTCGCGGCCCGGCCCGCCGCCCTGCTCCTGCTCGACCTCGACCACTTCAAGGCGATCAACGACCGCTACGGCCACAGCATCGGCGACGCGGTGCTCACCGCCTTCTGCCACGCCGCCGCGCCGATGCTGCCGCGCAGCGCCGTGTTCGGGCGCCTCGGCGGCGAGGAATTCGCCTGCCTGCTGCCGGAGACCGGCCCCGGGCTCGCCGCCCGCTTCGCCGAGAGCGTGCGCGATTCCGTCAGCCGCATCGCGCATCCCGATTATCCCGACCTGCGCGTCGGCGTCAGCATCGGCATCGCCGTGGGCGAGGCCGGCAGCGATCTCGACGACCTGCTGCGCCGGGCCGACGGCGCGCTCTACGGGGCCAAGCACAACGGCCGCGATCAGGTGAAGGTCGAGGCGACGCCCGCCCCCAAGGCGGTACTGGCGGCCTGAAACGGCTTTCGACCCTCCACCGGAAACGATCAACATCGCCGCGCTTCTTCACGGCATCCTGATGAGGACGCGACCGACCCGCATGGTCGAGCCGTAAAGCCATGCTTATGATCGCCTCCGCAAAAAGGAGGGGATGGGGATGCGGGGGATGATGGCGAGGTGGGCCGGCCACGCGGCGGCCTGGCTCTCTCTCGGCGCGGTTCACGCCCAGCCGATCCCTGCCCAGACCGCCGCCGCCATCGAGGCGCCGTCCGCCGAGGCCCGGATCGAGGCCCTGCTCGCCCGGATGACCCTGGAGGAGAAGGCCGGCCAGCTCAACCTGATCTCGAACGAGCCGCTGAACGATCCCGGCGCGATCCGCCGCGGCGAGGTCGGGGCGGTGATCAACTTCAGCAATGCGTGGCTCGCCGCGGAAGCCGACGGCGCCGCCCGCGCCTCGCGGCTCGGCATCCCGCTCTTGGTCGGGCTCGACATCGTCCACGGCTACCGCACGATCTTCCCGCTGCCTTTGGCGCTGGCGGCGAGCTTCGATGCGAGCCTCGTGCGCCGGGCCGCCGCCGCGATGGCACGGGAATCCTTCGCCGCCGGCATCAACTGGACCTTCGCCCCGATGGCCGACGTGGCGCGGGATCTCCGCTGGGGCCGCGTGGTCGAGGGGCTGGGCGAAGACCCGTGGCTGACCGGGCGGCTCACCGCCGCGCAGGTCGAGGGGTTCCGCGACGGCGGGCTCGCCAGCACGCTCAAGCACTTCGCGGGCTACGGCGCCGTGCTCGGCGGGCGCGACTACGACGCGACCTATGTGGCGCCGACCGAACTCCACGACCTCCACCTGCCGCCCTTCCGCGCCGGCATCCGGGCGGGCGCGGATTCGGTGATGACGGCGCTCACTGCCCTCAACGGCGTGCCGACGACGGCGGATGCCGGGCTGATGACCGGCATCCTGCGCCGCCAACTGGGGTTCACCGGCCTCGTCGTCGCCGACTGGCAGGCGGTGGCGAGCCTCGTGAAGCACGGCGTCGCCCGCGACGGGGCGGAGGCGACCCGCAAGGCCATAACTGCCGGCGTCGACATGGACATGACGAGCGGGCTCTACGTCCGCCACCTGCCGGACGAGGTGCGGGCCGGCCGCATCCCGGAAGCCGCGGTCGACGCGGCGGTGCGGCGGGTGCTGCGGCTCAAGTTCGGGCTCGGCCTGTTCGAGCGGCCGCTGATCGACCCGGCCGGGGCGGAGAGCCGCCTGCTCCTGCCCGAGACGCGGCGCATCGCCCGCGAGGCCGCCCGCGCCAGCCTCGTCCTGCTCCAGAACCGCGAGGACGTGCTGCCGATCGACCCGAGCCGCGTGCGCCGCATCGCGCTCGTCGGCCCTTTCGCCGACGCCGCCTGGGATCAGGTCGGCCCGCACGAGGGCAACGGCCAGCCGCACGACGCGGTCACGATCCTCACCGGCCTGCGCGAGCGAGCGGCGGCGTCCGGCGTCGAGGTGGTCTTTTCCGAGGGCTGCCCGCGGGTCTGCACCGACCGCGCGGGCTTTGCCGCGGCGGTCGAGGCGGCCCGCGGGGCCGACCTCGTCGTGGCAGTGATGGGCGAGCCGCGCGACCGCTCGGGCGAGGGGTCTTCGACCGCCACTCTGAACTGGCCGGGGCTCCAGCACGATCTGCTCGCAGCGGTGGCGGATACCGGCAAGCCGGTGGCGCTAGTGGTGTTCGGCGGCCGCCCGACCGAGTTGGGCGCGGCCCCGGCGCAGGCGCACGCCATGCTGATGGCCTGGATTCCCGGCACCGAAGGCGGTCCGGCCATCGCCGAGACCCTGTTCGGCGACGTCAGTCCTTCAGGCAAGCTGCCGGTGTCGTGGCCGCGCACGGTCGGGCAGATGCCGCTGACCTACGACGCCCTGCCCGGCGGACGCCCGCACATCCCGAACAGCCGCTGGACCATGGGCTACGCCGACGCATCGCCGCTGCCGCTCTTCCCGTTCGGCCACGGCCTGTCCTACACCCGCTTCGCCTACGGCGAGCCGGAGGTGCTGACGCCCAGAGTGGGCGTCGGCGACCGCTACGAGGCGGTCCTGGAGGTGCGCGCGCCCGTCACCAACATCGGCCCGCGGCCGGGGCGGGCGGTGGCGCAGCTCTATCTCGGCCAGCCGGTGGCGACCCGCAGCCGCCCCAAGCGCCTGCTGAAGGGCGCGGTGCTCCTCGATCTCGCCTCCGGCGAGACCGGAACCGCGACCTTCCGCATCCCGGCGCGGGAGCTGGGCTACCACGAGCCGGACGGGACGCTGGTGGTCGAAGCGGGCGAGTACCGCGTCGGCGTCGGCGGCGATTCCGCCGGGCCGCGAATGGTCAGCTTCACCGTCGAGACCGGCTGGCGCGGCCCGCCCGGCGGGGATCAGGCACAGCGCTGACCGCTCACCCGAACGTCTTCCTCGGATCGAACGCGTCGCGCACCGCCTCGCCCGCGAACACCAGCAGACTCAGCATCGCCGCCACCACGAAGAAGCCGGTGAGTCCGAGCCAGGGGGCGTTGATGTTGTCCTTGCCCTGGGCCAGCAGCTCGCCGAGGGACGGCGAACCGGGGGGCAGGCCGAAGCCGAGGAAGTCGAGCGAGGTCAGGGTGGTGATCGAGCCGTTGAGGATGAACGGCAGGAAGGTCAGCGTCGCCACCATGGCGTTGGGCAGGAGGTGGCGCGTCATGATGCGGATGTTGGAGAGGCCGAGCGCACGAGCCGCCCGCACGTATTCGAAGTTTCTCGCCCGCAGGAATTCGGCACGCACGACGCCGACCAGAGCGGTCCAGGCGAACAGGGTGAGGATCGCCAGCAGCGTGAAGAAGCTCGGCACCAAAAAGGCCGACATGATGATGATGAGGTAGAGCGTCGGGATGGCAGACCAGATCTCGATCACGCGCTGGAAGATCAGGTCGGTCCAGCCGCCGAAATAGCCCTGCACCGCGCCCGCGATCACGCCGACCACCGAGGACAGGCCGGCGAGCACGAGGCCGAACAGCACCGAGATGCGGAAGCCGTAGATCACGCGGGCGAGCACGTCGCGCGAGGCGTTGTCGGTGCCGAGCCAGTGCTGTTCGATGTCGCGGCAGCCGAGTTCGCGCCCCTCGGCCTTGACGCCGGCTCGCTCGGCGACCGGGCGGCACTGTTCGTCCGTCAGCATCCAGGTCGGCGGGGAGGGCGACGGCGTCGGCAGATCGCTCATGAAGGTGTTGTAGGAATAGGGAATCGGCGGCCACAGCACCCAGCCGTTCGCCTCGATCTCCTGCCGCGTCTCAGGGGCGCGGTAATCGGTCTGGGCCAGGAAGCCGCCGAACTTTTCGTCGGGGTAATCGACGAGGACGGGAAACAGCCACTCGCCCTTGTACTGCATCACGATCGGGCGGTCGTTGGCGATGAATTCCGCAAACAGGCTCGTCACGAACAGCAGCGCGAACAGCAAAGCCGACCAAGTGCCGCGGCGGTTGGCGCGGAAGTTGGCCAGCCGCCGCCGGTTCAGCGGCGACAGGCCGCGGCGCGGCGCGGTCGGAAGCGGGAGCCTCTGCGGCGCGTTGCCCGGCGCGGTGACAGGCACCGCGTCAGACTCGGGTCGCAGGACTTCGTTCATCGGCTCACCCTTTCTGAAGGGCGGCCGATGCCCGGCTCAGTCGAGCCGGACGGCTTGGCCCTCGATCTCGCTCGGGCGCAAACCGCCCTTGCGCTCCAGATGGCGGCGCAGCAGGGCGACGTTGCGGCGGTTCGCCTTGAAGGCGGCGTCGAGCAGGTCGCCGGCCAGCGGCACCGTGCCGATGGCACCGTCCAACGCGACGTTCGCCATCATGCGCCAGACGAGCCAGCGCGGCGCGCCGAGCCGTCTCGCCTCGTAGACGATGTAGGACGCGATCGCCATGCCGGCGATGTCGCCGACGATCGGCACGAGGCCGATCACCGCGTCGAGGCCGACCCGGCGGTTGAGACCCGGCACGACGAAGGCCGAGTCCATCAGGTGGGCCAGTTGCTCCAGGCGCAGGAGGCTGGCCTCAGGGCTGGCGTCGGTGAGGCGGCGCATCTGCGCCGTGCCGGCGGTCTCGCGGAAGACGCCGTCGGGCTTGTGGAAGGCGCCGGTGGGCTCGCGGAAGGCCATGGGAGAGGTATCGACTCGCGTGGTCATGACGCAGGATGTGGCCTCGGCCATTCCGTTCGACAAGAACCGAACCGGCGCGATCGTTCAGACCGCGTGCGGCATCCCCGCAAGCCGCTCCAGCGCCGCATCCAGCGTCGCGTCGGTCTTGGCGAAGCACAGGCGCACGAGGTTGCGCACGGCGCCCTCGGCGTAGAAGGCGCTGATCGGGATCGCGGCGACGCCGTGCTCGCGCACCATCCGCTCGCAGAAGGCCCGGTCGCCCTCCGGGCCGTCGCCGATGTCGATCGAGAGGAAGTAGGTGCCCGCGCTCGGCAGCGCGGTGAAGCCGAGCCGCGTCAGCCCCGCGGCCAGCCGATCACGGGAGCGACTGAACCCGGCGCGCATGGCCTCGAAGTAGGCGTCGTCCTTGGCCAGCCCGTAGGCCACCCCCTCCTGGAGGTTCGGCGGCGTCGTGAAGGTGAGGAACTGGTGTGCCCGCGACAGGCCACGCATCAGCGGCTCGGGGGCCATCACGAAGCCGATCTTCCAGCCGGTGAGCGAAAAGATCTTGCCCGCCGAGCCGATCTTCACCGTGCGCTCGCGCATCCCCGGCAGCCGCATCAGCGGGACGTGGCGGCGACCGTCGAACACGAGGTGCTCCCAAACCTCGTCGCAGACCGCGACCGCGTCGAAGCGGCAGCAGAATTTTGCCAGCAGCGCGAGGTCGGACTCCGAGAAGACCGTCGCGCTCGGGTTGAGCGGGTTGTTGAGGACGACGACGCGGGTACGCTCGGTGAACGCCTCCGCCAGAGCGGCTTCATCCAGTCCGAAATGCGGGGGCTTGAGGGTGACGAAGCGTGGCACGCCGCCGGCCTGGCGCACCAGCGGCAGGTAGGCGTCGTACATCGGCTCGAACAGCACGACCTCGTCGCCCGGCCGCACCAGGGCGAGCAAAGCCCCGGCCAGCGCCTCGGTGGCGCCCGAGGTCACCATCACCTCGCGCTCGGGGTCGAGGTCGAGCCCCTGATGGTGCCGGTAATGCGCCGCGATCGCGCTGCGCAGCGAGGGCAGGCCCATCATCGACGGGTACTGGTTGCTGACCGTGTCGAGCGCCTTCGCGGCGGCGGCGCGCACGTCGTCCGGCCCCTGGCCATCGGGAAAGCCCTGGCCGAGATTGATCGCGCCGAGCGTCCGGGCGAGCCCCGACATCGTCTCGAAGACGGTCTCGGGCAGGTCGGCGAAGACGGGGTTGAAGCGCGGGATCATGCCCTGCGTCTTGGCAGAATCGGGCGGCGCCTCCAAGCGGGACGCGCCCAAGCACAGTTGTGGTCCGACGACTTGCACGCGCTGGATCGAGTTGTTTCGAAAACAAGGGTCGGCCCGGTAAAATCTTGAGGTGGTCCGGCATCCGGCAGTTGGTCGCGTGCGTTCACGCACACGACCTAGTCCAGTCGGCGTCAAAACCAGCCGGAAGCGCCAATTCGAGGACTGACGAATGTTGACGATCGTCAGCCGTGAAGTCATGTTGGGTCCACGGTCGGACCGGCCGCCGCACCCGAGGAACTTCGCCCCCTCGTTTCTTGGGTGTGGCCGGCCGGTCCGGTCGCTTGAAGAGGCCGCCGCTCGACACGGCGGCCTTTTTCGTGCCCGCTTCCCAGAGGATCCGAATTGTTTCCCGGGGACGGACCCATGCGCCCTGTCATCTGCCTGCTGCTCGCCCTCGGCGCCGGTCTCGCGGGCCTGTCGCTGCGGGTGCTCGTGCCCGTGACGCCAGTGGACGACGGCTTCCGGGAGGTGGTGCGACTCTATCCCCCCAAGGACAAGGCGCCGGCCAGCAACATGCCGGAAACGTCGGCGCCCTAGAGACACCGCATTGCCCACCTTAGGGTGGACGGTCTCGTTGCCGTAAAATCCCGGGGGATGCGGCATCCGGGGGGATGCGGCAACCCGTTGCTGCGGTCCGCAAGGAGATCGCCGCTATGTTGTATCGGGCAGCCAAGTCCGCGTGATCATGGCCGCGCGATAAAAAAGAACCCCGCTCGCCGACGAGTCTTGAGGATGAACGAGAGTTCGCCGATCCGCACGGACACGGCCCGCCAGTACCGGGAAGCCCCGGACCGGGAGGCGCCCACGGCTGCCCCGGTGCGCAAGCGCCGTCGCTTTGGCCGCTGGATGCTCGTGCTCCTGGCGCTCGGCGGCGCGGGCGCCGTCGCCCACCGCAGCTACGAGGCCCGCAAGCAGCCCGCCGAGCAGCAGGCGGCGGGCAACCCCGCCGCGCCCGGTCGTCCGGGTCGCCCGGCGGACATGAAGCAGGCGGTCGGCGTGGCGCCGATCGTGACCGGCGACATGCCGGTTGTGCTCCAGGGCCTCGGCACGGTGACGCCGCTCGCGACCGTGACCGTGCGCTCGCAGATCAGCGGCTACCTCACCAAGATCGGCTACCGCGAGGGCCAGACCGTGAAGGAGGGCGACTTCCTCGCCCAGATCGACCCGCGCCCCTACGAGGCCCTACTCGCCCAGTACCAGGGCCAGCTCGCCCGCGATCAGGCGCTGCTGCAGAACTCGAAGCTCGACCTCCAGCGCTACCAGACGCTGAACCGGCAGGATTCGATTTCGAAGCAGAACGTCGACACCCAAGCCGCCCTGGTGAAGCAGAACGAGGGCACGGTCGCGGCCGACCAGGCGCTGGTCGATCAGCAGCGCCTCAACCTCACCTATGCCCGCCTCGTCTCGCCGGTGGAGGGCCGGGTCGGCCTGCGGCAGGTCGATCTCGGCAACTACGTCACCGCCGGCTCGACCAACATCGTGGTCGTGACCCAGCTCCACCCGATCTCGGTGGTGTTCACCCTGCCCGAGGACGACGTGGCCCGCGTGATGCGCCGCCTGCGCCAGGGCGCCAAGCTGACGGTGCGGGCCTACGACCGCGGCGACCAGCACGAGATCGCGACGGGGAAGCTCGACACGGTCGACAACCAGATCGACGTGACCACCGGCACGGTAAAGCTGCGCGCCCTGTTCGACAATGCCGACGACGAGCTGTTTCCCAACCAGTTCGTCAATGCCCGGCTCACGGTTGAAACCATCGAGAACGCGCCGCTGGTGCCCAACGCCGCGATCCTGCGCGGCACGCCCGGCACCTACGTCTACCTGATGGACGGCGACGAGAAGGTCACGGTCCGCAAGATCCAGACCGGCGAGACCGACGGCACCCGCACCGTCGTCACCGCCGGGCTCGCCCCCGGCGACCGGGTCGTCACCGACGGCACCGACCGCCTGCGCGAGGGCGCGCCGGTGCGCGTCGTCGGCCATACGGCCGGGCAGGGCGCCGCGCCGGCCTCGGGCGCGCCGGGCGGGACCGCGGGTTCGGCGGCGCCGGGGGCTCCGGCGACGCCTGCGGCGGACACCGCCCCAAGCGCGACCGGCGCGAAAGACGGCGCCGGCGAGCACCGGGGCCGCAGGCGGCCGCAGCAGTGAGCGCGACTCTAGAGAGGCTCCCCGCTCTCCCCGCACGCGGGGAGAGGGTCGCGACGACCACGGAACTCGGGTTTACCCGAGTTCCGCTCCCAAGCGCCCAAGTCGGGCAGGCCCGACTTGGGATGTCGGCGCGACGAGCGGTAGCGCGGGTGAGGGGGCTTGTCGGAATGAGACACCTGCGGGGCCGCCCCCTCACCGTCGCCTGCCGGCTTGCTCTGCCGACGACGAGGTCGGCAGAGCCCTCTCCCCGCGTGCGGGGAGAGGGGATGCGCGCGAAGGTCTGCGTTCCGAAATCGATCGCTGACCTTCGGCAGGGAAGTCGGAGCGGACCATGAACCCCTCCCGCCTCTTCATCCTGCGCCCGGTCGCCACCACGCTGATGATGCTGGCGATCCTGATCGTCGGCGCGGTGTCCTACCTGAACCTGCCGGTCTCGGCGCTGCCCGCCGTCGATTACCCGACGATCCAGGTGCAGACGTTCTATCCCGGCGCCAGCCCCGAGGTGATGACCTCGGCGGTGACCGCGCCGCTGGAGCGGCAGTTCGGCCAGATGGCCAACCTCAACCAGATGTCCTCGCAGAGTTCGGCGGGGGCGTCGGTCGTCACGCTCCAGTTCAACCTCGACATCCCGCTCGACATCGCCGAGCAGTCGGTCCAGGCGGCGATCAACGCGGCGGGCAACCTGCTGCCGTCCGACCTCCCGGCGCCGCCGATCTACGCCAAGGTCAACCCGGCCGACGCACCGGTGCTGACGCTGGCGCTGACCTCCGCGACGATCCCACTGACGCAAGTTCGGGATCTGGCGGAAACGCGATTGGCCCAAAAAATCAGTCAGGTGGCGGGCGTCGGCCTCGTCAGCATGGGCGGCGGGCAGCGGCCGGCGGTGCGGGTACGGTTCAACGCGCGGGCGCTCGCGGCCTACGGCCTCAACATCGACGACCTACGCACAACAATAGCCAACCTCAACGTCAACACGCCCAAGGGCAACATCGACGGGCCGACCCAGTCCTACGCCATCAACGCCAACGATCAGGTCCGCGACCCGTCGGTCTACGCCAACTCGATCATCGCCTACCGCAACGGCGCCCCGGTCCACCTCACCGATGTCGCCGACGTGGTCGATGCGCCCGAAAACACGCGGCTGGGCGCCTGGGCCGACCGCACGCCCGCGGTCATCCTCAACATCCAGCGCCAGCCCGGCGCCAACGTCATCGACACGGTCGACCGCATCAAGCGGCTGCTGCCGCAGCTCCAGGCGACGATGCCGGCCGCCGTCGCGGTCGCGGTGCTGACCGACCGCACGGTGACGATCCGCGCCTCGGTCCACGACGTGCAGTTCGAGCTGATGCTCGCCATCGGCCTCGTCGTGATGGTCATCTTCCTGTTCCTGCGCAGCTTTTCCGCGACGCTGATCCCGAGCCTCTCCGTCCCTCTGTCGCTGATCGGGGCACTGGCCGCGATGGACCTTTGGGGCTTCTCGCTCGACAACCTCTCGCTGATGGCGCTGACCATCGCCACCGGCTTCGTCGTGGACGACGCCATCGTGGTCATCGAGAACATCGCCCGCCACGTCGAGGAGGGCGACGACCCGTTCGAGGCGGCGCTCAAGGGTTCGCGCGAGATCGGCTTCACCATCATCTCGCTCACCGTCTCGCTGATCGCGGTGCTGATCCCGCTCCTGTTCATGGCCGACGTGGTGGGCCGGCTGTTTCGCGAGTTCGCCATCACGCTGTCCGCCACCATCGTGATCTCGGCCGTCGTCTCGTTGACGCTCGTGCCGATGATGTGCGCGCGCCTGCTCAAGCCCGTCGCCCACGGCGCCGACGGCCCGGTCGCCCGCCGCGAAGGCTTTTTGGCCCGCTTCGGCCGGCGGCTGAACGACGGCGTCATCGCCGCCTACGGCCGGGCGCTGCGGGTGGTGCTGGCCCATCAGGGGCTGACGCTGCTGGTCACCCTCGGCACCGTGGCGCTCACCGCCTACCTGCTCGTCGTCATCCCCAAGGGCTTCTTCCCGGTGCAGGACACCGGGGTGATCCAGGGCATCTCCCAGGCCGACCAGAGCGTGTCCTACGAGGCCATGGCCGAGCGCCAGCAGGCTTTGGCCGACGTGGTGCTCCAAGACCCGGACGTGGCGAGCCTGTCCTCGTTCATCGGCGTCGATGGCCAGAACGTCACGCTCAATTCCGGCCGCTTCCTCATCAACCTGAAGCCGAAGGAGCAGCGGGCCTCCGACGCCAGCGCCATCATCCGCCGCCTCACCCTCGCCACCGCCAACGTGCCGGGCGTGCGGCTCTACATGCAGCCGGTGCAGGATCTGACGATCGACACCGCGGTCTCGGCGACGCAATATCAGGTCATCCTCGAGAGCCCGAACCTCTCTGATTTCGAGACCTGGGTGCCGCGCTACGTCGAGGCGCTGCGGCGCTCACCGCTCCTCGCCGACGTCACCAGCGACTACCAGGGCAACGGGTTGGCGGCCTACGTCACCATCGACCGGCCGACGGCGGGCCGCTACGGCATCACGCCCGCGACCATCGACAACGTGCTCTACGACGCCTTCGGCCAGCGCATCGTCTCGACCATCTTCACCCAGTCGAACCAGTACCGCGTCATTCTGGAAGCCGACCCCGCGCTTCACACCTCGCTCGAGTCGCTGAACACCCTCTACCTGCCGTCCTCGACCGCACCCTCGGGCCAGGTGCCGCTCTCGGCGGTGGCGAAGGTGGAGGAGCGGCGCGCGCCGCTGCTGATCGGCCATCTCGGCCAGTTCCCGGCGACCACCGTCTCGTTCAACCTCGCGCCGGGCGTGGCGCTGGGGCAGGCGGTGGAAGCACTGGAGACGGCGAAACAGGAGATCAAGCTGCCGGCGAGCTTCAACGTGGTGCCGCAGGGCTCGGTCTTCGCCTTCGAGACCGCGCTCTCGAACGAACTTTTTCTCGTCTGCGCCGCGATCGTCACCGTCTACATCGTGCTCGGCGTGCTCTACGAAAGCTTCATCCACCCCATCACCATCCTCTCGACCCTGCCGTCCGCTGGCATCGGCGCGCTGCTCGGGCTGATGTGGTTCGGGCTCTCCCTCGACATCATTGCCATCATCGGCATCGTGCTCCTCATCGGCATCGTGAAGAAGAACGCGATCATGATGATCGACTTCGCGCTCCAGGCCGAGCGCGAGGAGGGCAAGGCGCCCCGCGACGCGATCTACGAGGCCTGCCTGCTGCGCTTCCGCCCGATCCTGATGACGACGCTCGCCGCCCTGTTCGCGGCGGTGCCGATGATTCTGGGAAGCGGCGTCGGCTCCGAGCTGCGCCAGCCGCTCGGCATCGTCATCGCCGGCGGGCTGATCGTCAGTCAGGTGCTGACGCTGTTCACGACGCCGGTGATCTATCTGGCGTTCGACCGGCTGGAGCGGCGGATCACCGGACGGCGCGAAGGCGGACACCGCCTGGCGCCGGGCGAGGCGGCGCCGTGAGACGGATCGCGCAACCGATGCCGCGCATCCCCTCTCCCCGCACGCGGGGAGAGGGCTCCGGCGACCTTGTCGTCGTCGGAGCGAGGCGGCAGCCGAAGGTGAGGGGGCTTCGACGGAGGAGCCTCTACCGGAAGCGCCCCCTCACCGCCGCTTCGGCTGCGCCTGCGCTTCCCACAGGCACAACAAGGTGCCTGTGGGCCTCTCCCCGCGTGCGGGGAGAGGGGGGAGCCATCGGCTCGCGCACGCTCCGCCCGGCACCGTCGCTCCCCTCTCCCGACTCCCTTTGGGGGCCACCCTCCCTCGCAGAGGGGGGAGGGCTTGGCGGGTCGCCATGAACCTCTCCGAACCGTTCATCCGCCGCCCGGTGGCGACCACGCTGCTGACCGTCGGCTTGCTGCTCGCGGGCCTGTTCGCCTATGTCCGGCTGCCCGTCGCGCCGCTGCCGCAGGTCGATTTCCCCGTCATCCTCGTCCAGGCGCAGATGGCCGGCGCCTCACCTGAGACCATGGCGACAACCGTGGCCGCGCCGCTGGAGCGGCGGCTCGGCGTCATCGCCGACGTCAACGAGATGACCTCGACGAGTTCGCAAGGTACGGTGCGGATCATCCTGCTGTTCGGCCTCAACCGCGACATCGACGGGGCCGCCCGCGACGTGCAGGCGGCGATCAACGCGGCACGCGCCGACCTGCCGACCTCGCTGCGCACCAACCCGACCTACCGCAAGTTCAACCCGGCCGACGCGCCGATCCTGATCCTGGGGCTCACCTCCGACACGCTGACGCCGGGCCAGCTCTACGATTCGGCCGCCACCGTCGTGCAGCAGCGCATGAGCCAGATCGAGGGGGTCGGCAACGTCGATATCGGCGGTTCCTCGCTGCCGGCCGTCAGGGTCGAGCTCGATCCGACCGCCCTGTTCCACTACGGCATCGGCCTGGAGGGCATCCGCGCGGGGCTCGCCTCCGCCAACGCTAATTCGCCGAAAGGCGACATCGTCGCGGGAGAGCGCCGCTACCAACTCTACGCCAACGACCAGGGCCGGCAGGCGTCGGATTACCGCGACATCGTCGTGGCCTATCGCAACGGCGCCGCGGTGCGGCTGTCCGATGTCGGCGAGGTGGTCGATTCGGTCGAGGACAAGCGCAATCTCGGCCTCGTCGACGGCAAGCCGGGCGTGATCCTGTTCATCTACAAGCAGCCCGGCTCGAACGTCGTCGACACGGTGGAGCGGGTGCGCGCGGCGATCCCGCAGGTGAAGGCGGCGCTGCCGGGCGACATCGACCTGAACATCTCCGGCGACCGCAGCCTGACCATCCGCGCCTCGCTCGCCACGACGGAAGAGACGCTGATCATCGCGATCCTGCTCGTGGTGTTCGTGACCTTCGTGTTCCTGCGCTCGTGGCGGGCGGTGCTGATCCCGGCGGTCGCCGTGCCGATCTCCATCGTCGGCACCTTCGCGGCGATGTGGATGCTCGACTACTCCCTCGACATCCTCTCGCTGATGGCGCTCATCATCGCCACCGGCTTCGTCGTGGACGACGCCATCGTCGTGCTGGAGAACATCCAGCGCCACATCGAGATGGGCAAGCCGCGGGTCGAGGCGGCGCTCGTCGGCGCCCGCGAGGTCGGCTTCACCGTCGTGTCGATGAGCCTGTCGCTCATCGCCGTGTTCCTGCCGATCCTGCTGATGGGCGGCATCGTCGGGCGGCTGTTTCAGGAATTCGCCGTCACCCTGTCGATGGCGATCCTCGTCTCGCTGGTGCTGTCGCTCACCACCACGCCGATGATGTGCGCGCTGCTGCTGCGGCCGGAAGCGGAAGCGCACAAGGGCAAGCGCCCGAACCTTCTCATACGCATTCTGGAAGGCGGGTTCGACGCGCTGCTGCGCGGCTACGAGCGCACGCTCCGCATCGCGCTGCATCACCGCCGCATCACCGCGCTCAGCGTGTTCGCGGCGATCGGGCTGACCGTCTACGGCTACGTCATCGTGCCCAAGGGCTTCTTCCCCGATCAGGACACCGGCCAGCTCATGGGCGGCATCCAGGCCGACCAGCGCATCTCGTTCCAGGCGATGAAGCAGAAGCTCGAACAGGCGAGCGCCATCGTCCAGGCCGATCCGGCGGTGGAGAGCATCGTCGGATTCACAGGCGGGCGCGGCACCAACTCGGCCAACGTGTTCGTCGGCCTCAAGCCGCTGGGCACGCGCGAGCCGATCGAGAAGGTGATGGCGCGGCTGCGCCCCAAACTCGCCCAGGTGCCGGGCGCCCGGCTCTACCTGTTTCCGCGCCAGGACCTGAAGATGGGCGGGCGCCAGAGCTTCGCCCAGTTCCAGTACACGCTGCAGGGCGACACCGCGGCCGAACTCTACGCCGCCGCGCCGCAACTCCTCCAGGCGCTCCAGAAGCGCACCGACGTGTTCGCCGACGTGACCTCCGATCAACAGGAGGGCGGGCTGGAAAGCCGCCTCGTCATCGACAGGCCGACCGCCTTCCGCTACGGCATCACCCCCGACCAGATCGACAACACCCTCTACGACGCCTTCGGCCAGCGTCAGGTCTCGACGATCTACAACCCCCTCAACCAGTACCACGTGGTGATGGAGATCGCGCCGCGATACCAGCAGAATCCGGAGGTCTTGAAGACGATCTACGTCTCGACCACCGGGGGCAAGGCACGCGGCTCGGCCACGACCAACGCGGTCGCCGGCACCGTCGCAGGCCCGACCACGCAGGACGCCGCGAACGTCCAGGCCTCCACCACATCCGGCTCGACCCCGGATGCGACCAGCGTCGCGGCGGATTCCGCCCGCAACGCCGCGGGCAACGCCATCGCGGCGAGCAAGGGTGGTGCCTCGTCGAGCGCGCCGGTGTCGAGCGCCAAGGAGACGATGGTGCCGCTCTCGGCCTTCGCCCGGTTCGAGACCGGCAGCGCGCCGGTGCAGGTCGCCCACCAGGGCCTGTTCGTGGCGACCACGATCTCGTTCAACCTCGTGCCGGGCAAGAGCCTGGGCGACGCCACCGCCGTCATCGACAAGACGATGGCGGAGCTGCAACTGCCGCAGACGATCCACGGCGAGTTCGCGGGCACGGCCAAGAGCTTCCAGGAATCCTCATCCCGCCAGCCGCTGCTGATCCTGGCGGCGCTGCTCGCCGTCTACGCGGTGCTCGGTATCCTGTACGAGAGCTACGTCCACCCGCTGACGATCCTCTCGACGCTGCCGTCCGCCGGCATCGGTGCCATCGTCGCGCTGCTGACGACGGGGACCGAATTCACCATCATCGCGCTGATCGCGGTCTTCCTGCTCATCGGCATCGTCAAGAAGAACGCGATCCTGATGATCGACTTCGCCCTCGACGCCGAGCGCACCCGCGGCCTGCCGCCGGGCGAGGCGATCTTCGAGGCCTGCGTCCTGCGGTTCCGCCCGATCATGATGACGACGATGGCCGCCTTGCTCGGCGCCGCGCCGCTCATCATCGCGGGCGGCGAGGGGGCGGAGCTGCGCCGCCCGCTCGGCATCGCCATCGTCGGCGGCCTGATCGTCAGCCAGATCCTGACCCTCTACACGACCCCGGTCGTCTATCTGTATCTCGACCGTCTCCGGCTCTGGGCGAAGCGCCGCCGCCGGGGCGGGACGGCGGCGATGCCGGCCGAGTGATGGATTTTTGGAACGTGACCGGCAACGCGCAAAAAAACCCTCCCCCCTCTGCGGGGGAGGGTGCCTGCGGAGCAGGCGGGAGAGGGGGCGACGCTTCCGGCACCGTCGCTCCCCTCACCCGACCCGCTTCGCGGGCCACCCTCTCCCGCAGAGGGGAGAGGGTTTTTGCGCGCGCGCGTTTTCTGGGCGTCATCGCCCTCGGTCTCAGCACCTCCGGCTGCCTCGTCGGCCCCGACTACACCCGCCCGTCCGTCGAAACCCCGCTCGGCTTCAAGCAAGGCGGGATGCGCGAGGACAGCATCGCCACCATCCAATCCAAGAAAGGCTGGCGCGTCGCCCGCCCAAGCGACGCGTCCGAGCGCGGCGACTGGTGGCGGGTGTTCAACGACCCCACCCTCGACCGCCTCATCCGCGCGATCGACGTCGACAACCAGAACCTGCGCGCCCAGGTCGCCCTCTACGACCAGTCCCGCGCCCTCGTCGCGCAGGCGCGCGCCGCTTTGTTCCCGACGGTGATCGGCGCGCCGAGCATCACCCGCTCGCGCACGCTCGGCACCGAGCGCACCACCGTCTCGCTCCAGGCGCAGGCTGCTTGGGAGCTGGACCTGTTCGGCGGCATCCGTCGCCAGATCGAGAGCGATGTGGCCGCCGCCCAAGCCTCGGCCGCCGACCTCGCCCTGGTGCGCCTCAGCCTGCAGGCGGAGCTCGCCACCTCCTACCTGCAGATGCGCTACTACGATGCGCTGAAGCGCGTGCTCCAGGAGAACGTCGAGGGCTTCAAGAAGAGCCTCGCCATCGCCGAGAACCAGTACAACGCGGGCGTGGCGGCCCGCTCCGACGTCATCACGGCGCAGACGCAAGTTCAGACCACGCAGGCGAGCCTGATCGCGGTCGATCTCCAGCGCGCCACCTTCGAGCACGCGGTAGCGATCCTGACCGGGCGCCCGCCCTCGGAGCTGAATCTGCCGTTCGCGCCGCTGCCGGTGCGCCCGCCCGGCGTGCCGGTCGGCATCCCCTCCGACCTGCTGGAGCGGCGGCCCGACATCGCCCAGGCCGAGCGGCTGGTGCAGTCGCAGAGCGAGCAGATCGGCGTCGCGGTCTCGGCCTTCTATCCGACCGTGACGCTCTCGGCGTCCGGCGGCTTCTCGGGGCTCGCCAGCAACGGCGTGTTCTCGGCGGCCAACCGCGTCTGGGCGATCTCGGCGGCCGGCGAGCAGGTGTTCTTCGACGGCGGCGCGCGGGCCGCCGTGCTGCAATCGACCCGCGCGGCCTACGAGGCCGCGGTGGCGAGCTACCGCCAGACGGTGCTCACGGCCTTCGGCGAGATCGAGAATGGCCTCGCCGGCGTGCGCATCCTCGCCCAGCAGCAGGCCAAGCAGGACGAGGCGGTGGCTTCCGCCCGCCGCGCCGTCGAGATCACGCTGAACGAGTACCGGGCCGGCACGCAGAACTTCACCACCGTGGTGACCGCCCAGGCGCTCCAGATCAACAACGAGATCACCGCGCTGCAGATCCGGCTCAACCGCTTCACCACGGCGGTGTCCCTGATCCGCGCGCTCGGCGGCGGCTGGGACGCCCGCTCCCTGCCGACCGGCGAGGAGCTGAAGGGCCCGCGCCTGCCGATCGACCGGGGCCAAGCCGTGCGCACCGAGGAGTAGCGGGGGAAGCGGGGCAGCAATGCCGGAACACGGCCCCGCGGGGGCTGTTGTCGAGGCATTTCCTACCGGAGCCGCCCCATGGCCGACGCAACTGACAAAGAAAAACCCGTCAGCCCCCCGGCACCGCCCTGCACCCTGGTGATCTTCGGCGCGGGCGGCGACCTGACCAAGCGCCTGCTGATGCCAGCGCTCTACAACCTCGCGGGCGGCAGCCTGCTGGACCCGAACTTCTCGGTCCTCGGCGTCGATCACAACCCGCTCACCGACGAGGGCTGGCGCCAGGACCTCACCGACACGATGGCGTCGTTCACAGGGGACCCGTCCGCCGAGTTCCACCCCGACAGGATCGACGAAAAGACCTGGGGCTTCGTGCGCGACCGCCTGCACGTGATGCAAGGCGATTTTGCCGATGACGCGACCTACCGGGCGCTCGCTGAGCGCGTCACCGGCAACGTGGTGTTCTACCTCGCGGTCGCCGCCCGCTTCTTCGGCCCGGTGGTCCAGGGGCTCGGCAAGGCCGGCCTGCTGAAACAGGCGGACGGCGCCTTCCGCCGCGTCGTCATCGAAAAGCCGTTCGGCTCCGACCTCGAATCGGCGAAAGCCCTGAACGCAAAAATTCTGGCGCAGGGCGACGAGAGCCAGTTCTACCGAATCGACCACTTTCTCGGGAAGGAGACCGTCCAGAGCATCATGGCGATCCGCTTCGCCAACGGCATGCTGGAGCCGGTCTGGCGGCGCGAGCATGTCAGCCACGTCGAGATCACCGCGTCCGAGACCATCGGCGTCGAGGCGAGAGGCGGCTTCTACGAGCCGACCGGCGCCTTGCGCGACATGGTGCCGAACCACCTGTTCCAGCTCCTCGCCGTGGTGGCGATGGAGCCGCCGAACTCCTTCGCGGCGGAAGCCGTGCGCGACGAGAAAGCCAAGCTCGTCGAGGCGGTGCGCCCGATCCGGCCCGAGGACGCGGTGCGCGGCCAGTACGGGGCGGGCCGGGTCGATGGCCGCGACGTGCAGGCCTATCGCGACGAGCCGGACGTGGCGAAGGACTCGCGCACCGAAACCTACGTCGCCCTCAAGCTCGGAATCGAGAACTGGCGCTGGGCCGGCGTGCCGTTCTACCTGCGCACCGGCAAGCGGATGGCCCGGCACCACACCGAGATCGCGGTGCATTTCCGGCCCCCGCCCTTCCGGATGTTCGCCGACACGCCCGTGAAGGATCTGGCCCCCAACGTCATGCGCCTGCGCATCAGCCCCGATCCCGGTGCCGTCAGCACCCTGAACGTGAAGCGGCCGGGGCCACAGATGCACATCGCCCCGGTCGAGAACGGCTTTCGCTACAGCGACTTCTTCGCGACTTCGCCGACGGTCGGCTACGAGACCCTGATCTACGACTGCATGATGGGCGACACGACGCTGTTCCAGCGGGCCGACAACATCGAGGCGGGCTGGGCCGCGGTCGAGCCGCTGCTGAAGGCGTGGAAGGACGCGCCGGTCGCTTCCTACGCCGCCGGAAGCGCCGGCCCGAAGGAGGCCGACGCGTTGCTCGCCCGCGACGGGCATGAGTGGTTGACGCTGTAGGCGTTTTTCCGACCGACGCATCCCACCCACCCCCCTCATCCTGAGGTGCAGAGCGAAGCGGAGCCTCGAAGGAGGGCTCCGGGGATCGCTGAGCGAGCTGGAGCCCTCCTTCGAGGCCGCTTCGCGGCACCTCAGGATGAGGGGGTTGGGTGGGAAACAGGTGGCGCGCGGACGCGGCTGAAAGCCCCCTCGCACCCCCGACTTGTATTAATTTCGCCACACTGTCGTGGCCCTGCATCAGCGATGCCGTTCCTGTCGCGACGCAACCGAGAGACGCCGTCCGACGCCCCGTCCGCGGAGAGCGGCGTGGTCGCGCCGCAGCCCTTCACCGCGCCGCCGCGGGGGCCCGGCTGGATCGGCGCCGCCGTCGTGGTCGTCGCGCTGATCTCGGCGAGCGTCACTTTCCTGATCCTGGCGGGCCTCATCAAGGTCACGCCGTCGCAGAACACCGGCATCACCCTGCTGGCGATCAACGTCGCGCTGGTGCTCTGCCTCGTCTTCGTCATCGCCTGGGAATCGCGCGTCTTCCTGCACGCGCGGCGGGCGCATGCGACGGTGGCGCGGCTGCACACGCGCATCGTCGGCTTGTTCAGCCTGATCGCGATCCTGCCGACGATCCTGCTCGCCATCGTGGCGACCGTGACGCTGGACCGCGGCCTCTCGCTCGGCTTCACCGACCGGGTGCGCGACGTGGTGCTGAAATCCGTGCAGATCGCCGACGCGCATCTGGAGAACCAGTGCCAGTCGCTGGCCCGCGAGATCCGCATCCTCACCGACGACCTGACCCGCGCGCGGCCCCAGTTCGACGTGAACCGCGAGTGGTTCGAGTCGTTCATGACCACCCGCGCCCAGGCGCTCGGCCTGCCGATCGCCAAGATCATGCGCGGGCCCAACGACATCGTGGCGCGGGCCAACATCGACGTCCTCAAGCAGACCCGGCTGCCCTCGGCCGCCGCCTTCGAGGACGCGGCCAAATCCAGCGACCCGATCTGCCTGCTGCCGAACGAGGGACGGGTCTTCGCAGCACTCCTGCGAATGCCGGCCTACGACAACGCCGTGCTCCTGGTGCAGCGCGAGGTCAGCCAGCTCGCCATCGACTTCCCCGGCGTCTCCCGCGCGGCGGCGGCCGAGTACCTCGCCTTCGACGACCTGCGCTACTCGATCCAAGTCACCTTCGCCTCGGTCTTCGTGCTGATCGCGCTGATCACCCTGCTCTCGGCGGTGTGGTTCGGGCTCAACTTCGCCAACCGGTTCGTGGCGCCGATCCGCCGCCTCATCAACGCCGCCGACGAGGTGGCCGCCGGCAATTTTTACGCGCGCGTTCCCGCCCGAAAGTCGGATGGGGATCTCGCGCATCTGGGCGAGAGCTTCAACACGATGACGCAGGAGCTGCGCCGCCAGCACGACGGCCTGCGGGCGGCCAGCGACCTAATCGACCGCCGCCGCCGCTTCACCGAGGCCGTGCTCTCGGGCGTGTCGCCGGGCGTGCTCGGCGTCGATGCGGGCGGACTCATCACCATCGCCAACCCGAGCGCGGAGAAGACCTTGGGATTCACCGCCGCGGAACTCGTCGGCCGCCCGCTGACCGAGGCGGTGCCGGAAATCGCCGCTCTCTTTCCCGAGGCCGAGGGGCGCCAGCGCGCGCTTCAGCAGCAGATCCAACTGGTTCGGGGCGGGCGCGAGCGCACCATCGCGGTGCGGGTCACGAGCGAGCAGGCGCAAGGGGAAGCCCGCGGCTACGTGGTGACGCTCGACGACATCACCGACCTCGTCACGGCGCAGCGCACCTCGGCCTGGGCCGACGTGGCGCGGCGCATCGCCCACGAGATCAAGAACCCGCTCACCCCGATCCAGCTCTCGGCCGAGCGCATCCGGCGCAAGTACGGCAAGGTCATCGTCGCCGACAAGGAGGTGTTTGAGCAGTGCACCGCCACGATCGTGCGCCAGGTCGATGAGATCAAGCGCATGGTGGACGAGTTCTCCTCCTTCGCCCGGATGCCCAAGCCGGCCATCACGCAGCAGGACCTCGCCGAGATCGGCCGGCAGAACCTGTTCATGCTGCGCATGGCGCATCCCGAGATCGATTTCCCGTTCGCCACAGAGGGCGAGGACGAGCGCAGGCGCGTGGTCGCGGCCTTCGACGTGCGGCTGTTCTCCCAGGCGCTGACCAACATCCTCAAGAACGCCGTCGAGGCGGTGCAGGCCGTGCCCGAGGACGTGCTGAGCGCGGACGGAGGCAAGGGCCGCGTGAGCCTCAAGCTCACCGTCGAGGGCGCCTTCGTGACCATCGACGTCACCGACAACGGAAAAGGCTTTCCGGCGGAGGGGCGCCAGCGGCTGCTCGAACCCTATATGACGACCCGCGAGGGCGGGACCGGCCTCGGGCTGGCGATCGTGTCGAAGGTGCTCGAAGAGCATGGCGGCGGGATCGAGCTCAACGACAACCCGGAGGGGCGCGGCGGACAGGTCCGCATGCGGCTGCCCCGGGAGGTCGGCGAGGGCGCCGGATCGGAACGGGACCGCCCGGCGGGCGCGCCGCGAGACGGGACGACGATGGACAAGAACAGGGAGGGCGCCATGGAAGCGCGACGCGTCGCGGAGATGCAGCCATGAGCGCCGACATCCTGATCGTCGACGACGAGGCCGACATTCGCGACCTCGTGGCCGGCATCCTCGACGACGAGGGCCACCGCACCCGCACCGCCGCGGGCTCCGACGAGGCGCTCGCCGCGATCGAGTCGCGCCGGCCCCACCTCGTCTTCCTCGACATCTGGCTCCAGGGCTCGCGCCTCGACGGGCTGCAGGTGCTCGACCTGATCAAGACCGGCCATCCCGACCTGCCGGTGGTGATGATCTCGGGCCACGGCAACATCGAGACCGCGGTCGCGGCCATCAAATCCGGCGCCTACGACTTCATCGAGAAGCCGTTCAAGGCCGACCGGCTGATCCTTGTCGCCGAACGCGCGCTAGAGGCCTCGCGCCTCAAGCGCGAGGTGCGCGACCTCAAGGTCCGCTCGGGGCAGGCAAGCCGCATCGTCGGCGGCTCGGTCGCCGTCAACCAGTTGCGCCAGACCATCGAGCGCGTGGCGCCGACCAACGCCCGCGTGATGATCTCGGGCGCGCCCGGCGCCGGCAAGGAGCTGTCGGCGCGCACGCTGCACGCGGCGTCGGCCCGCGCCAGCGGTCCCTTCGTCGTCATCAACGCGGCCACCATCACGCCCGAGACGATGGAAGCCGAGCTGTTCGGCGTCGAGGCGGGGGAGGGCCGGGTGCGCCGCGTCGGCGCGCTGGAGGAGGCGCATGGCGGCTCCCTCTACATCGACGAAGTCGCCGACATGCCGAAGGAGACGCAGAGCCGCATCCTGCGCGTCCTCGTCGATCAGAATTTTCAGCGCGTCGGCGGCACGGCTCGCGTCCATGTGGACGTGCGCATCATTTCCTCATCCTCCCGCGATCTCCCGGAAGAGATCGCGGGCGGGCGCTTCCGCGAGGACCTTTTTCACCGCCTCTCGGTGGTGCCGATCCGCATCCCCTCGCTCGCCGAGCGGCGCGAGGACGTGCCGGAACTCATCACCTTCTTCATGGAGCAGATCTCGGCCGCGACCGGCCTGCCGCGGCGGCGCATCGCCGAGGACGCGATGGCGGTTCTCCAGTCGCACGACTGGCCCGGCAACATCCGCCAGTTGCGCAACAACGTCGAACGGCTGATGATCCTGACCCAGTCGGACCCGGAGCAGGAGGTCACCTCCGAGATGCTGCCGACCGAGATCGGCGCCCTGGTGCCGACGACGCCGACGGGCGCGGGCGGCGAGAAGCTGATGAGCCTCGCGCTCCGCGAAGCGCGGGAGATCTTCGAGCGGGAATATCTCGTGGCGCAGATCGCCCGGTTCTCCGGCAACATCTCGCGCACCGCCGAGTTCATCGGCATGGAGCGCTCGGCGCTCCACCGGAAGCTGAAGTCCCTCGGCATCGGCCCGTAAGCCGGATCGACCGCCTACAGGATGGGTACGGCGTCACGCGAGCGCGAGGAAACGCTTGCGTCCGGAGAAGCTTCGCCCTGTAATATGCGCGGCTTGGGAAAGCGGTCTTCGACGGCGCCGGAGGTTTGACGCCTCGCACCGCCGAGACGAGGGAACGCGTCCTTCCGCGATGCCGGTGGCGAAACAAGGATAAGAAAAATGGCGGGCGAGCGCGCTCAGAACCTCCAAGACACGTTCCTCAACCATGTCCGCAAGAACAAGATTCCGCTGACGATCTTCCTCGTCAACGGCGTCAAACTCCAGGGCGTGGTGACGTGGTTCGACAACTTCTGTGTGCTGCTGCGCCGGGACGGGCACTCGCAGCTCGTCTACAAGCACGCGATCTCGACGATCATGCCTGGCCACCCCGTGCAGCTGTTCGAGCCGGACGAGACCGCGCCCGAGAAGGCGTGAGGACCGCGCTTCGCGGATGATGCGAGGTTGAACGTTTGGGCCTGACGACGATGATTTGATCGCATGAGTTGGAGCCGCCCGCAGATGCGCGCGTCGTCCGCAGAGTTCGGGGCGAGAGACTTTCGCCGTGCTCTCGAACGTCGCGCGCCGAAAGGCGTGCTCGCCGGGCAGGGAAAGGCGTCGATCCGCGACGCCTCCCGGCCCCATAGCTCATTGCGTCCCATCGAACACGGAGCCGGCTTCGCTGTCGCGAGTTGACCGGCGAGAGGCCCGAATGACAGAACTTCAGACGCCCGGCGAAGCGCGGCTCCAGCAGCAGGCCGCCCCCGAGGGCGAGATCGCCGCCTCGACCCGCACGCTGGTGGTCGGGCCCTATCTCACGCGCGCGGGCCAGCGCCTTGCGCCGGGCCAGCCGGAGAACATCCGCTCCGACGACGCGCGGCTCGACGAGGCGGTGGGTCTGGCCGCCGCGATCGAGCTCGACGTCGCGCAGGCGATCGGCGTGCATGTCCAGCGCCCGCGGCCCTCGACCTATCTCGGCAAGGGCCGAGTCGAGGAGATGGCGGGTCTCGTCAAGGCGGACGAGATCGGCCTCGTGGTGATGGATTGCGCTCTGTCGCCGGTGCAGCAGCGCAACCTCGAGAAGGCCTGGGGCACCAAGGTCATCGACCGCACCGGCCTGATCCTCGAAATCTTTGGACGGCGCGCCTCGACCCGTGAGGGCACGCTCCAAGTGGAGCATGCCCATCTGGCCTACCAAAAATCCCGGCTCGTGCGCTCGTGGACCCACTTGGAGCGGCAGCGCGGCGGCTTCGGCTTCCTCGGCGGCCCCGGCGAGACGCAGATCGAGGCCGACCGCCGGATGATCCAGGAGCGGATGACCAAGATCGAGCGCGACCTCGACGCGGTGACCCGCACCCGCGGCCTGCACCGCAAGAGCCGGGCGCGGGTGCCGTACCCGATCATCGCGCTGGTCGGCTACACGAACGCGGGCAAGTCGACGCTGTTCAACGCGCTGACGAAGGCCGAGGTCAAGGCGCAGGACATGCTGTTCGCGACGCTCGATCCGACGGCGCGGGCCACCAAGCTGCCGCACGGCGAGACGGTGATCCTGTCCGACACGGTGGGCTTCATCTCGGACCTGCCGACCTCGCTGATCGCCGCGTTCCGGGCGACGCTGGAGGACGTGATCGAGGCGGACATCCTGCTGCACGTGCGCGACGTCTCGCACGGCGACACCCAGGCCCAGGCCGAGGACGTGGAGCAGGTCTTGCGCGAGCTCGGGATCGAGGCGGATGCCGAGCGGATCGTCGAGGTGTGGAACAAGGCCGACCTGCTGGACGAGGGCGAGCGCACCCGGCTCCTCAACCTCGCGGCCGCCCATCGCGGCGCGGGGCCGGCGCCGATCCTCGTCTCGGCGCTCACGGGTGAGGGCCTGCCGGCCCTTTCCGAGCGGATCGAGGGGCAGGTGGCCCGCGCCCGCTCGACCTTCGCGCTGACGCTGCCGCCGGAGGACGGGGCGGCGCTGAACTGGCTCTACGAGAACGCCGAGGTGCTGGACCGGCAGGCGGAGGACAGCGGCGAGATCGCGCTGACGATCCGCATCGCCCCGGAAAAGGAACCGAGGTTCCTCAACCGCTTCGAAGCAGCTCGGAAAGTTGCCTCCCCGCAGTAATGGGTTCCCGAAGGGCAAGCCCTTCGGCGGGTCGTCAGGGCAGCGCCCTGACACGAAGAAGCCCGGTGCCGCTTGAGCGGCACCGGGCTTCTTCATTTCCGACTCAGTCCTTGGGCGCCGCGTGCGCCGCCATGGCGAGGCTGTTGCGCAACCCGCCGTCGCCGCCGACCACCTCGACGCGGGCGCCGGCCTTGGCACGCCGGGTCGCCCATTCCTGGATCATCTCCAGGCAGGTGTGATCGACGTGGTGGAGGTCCTGGGCGGCCAGCCGCACGGGGGTGCCCTCGGGGGTGCGCTCCAGGGCCTCGTTGAGGTGGGGCAGTTGGAGGAAGGTGGCCGAGCCCGAGAGGCGCAACTCCGGCACCGCCTGGAGCGTCCCGCCCTGCACCGTCTGTGCAGCGCCGCCCTCGATCCTGAGCCGCCCCTTGAGGAGGTGCGGCACCACCTGAACGAGGCTGAGGGCCAGCCCGATCAGCACGCCGGTGAGCAGGTCGGTGGCGACGACCATCACCAGGGTGACGAGCCAGATCGCGGCGGTGGCCAGCCCGTAGCGCTGGAGCAGGTGTTGGGCATGGGCCGGGCTGACGAGGCGCCAGCCGGTGACCACGAGGATGCCGGCGAGCGCGGCGGTCGGCACCAGCTTGAGCACCATCGGCAGGACGAGCAGGAAGGCGAGGATCCAGCTTCCGTGCAGGATGGTGGAGGCGCGGGTGGCGGCGCCCGCCTGAACGTTGGCCGAGGAGCGGACGATGACGCCGGTCATCGGCAGGCCGCCGGCCAGCCCGCAGAGCACGTTGCCGACGCCCTGGGCCCCGAGTTCGCGGTTGTACTGGGTGCGCGGGCCGTCGTGCATGCGGTCGACGGCGGCGGCGGAGAGCAAGCTCTCGGCGCTGGCGACGACGGCGAGCGTGATCGCCATGACGATCATGGCCGGCTCGGTGAGGCGGCTCCAATCGCCCGCACCCGGCAGGGCCACGGCCGAGAGGATGTTTTCGGGGACTTCGACACGCTTGACCGCGAGATTGCCGATGACCGCCACCAGCGTGCCCGAGACGACGCCGACGAGGGCGCCGGGCAGGAGCTTGAGCCGGCTAGGCCGCACCTTCTCCCAACCGATCATCGTCGCGATGGTGGCGAGGCCGACGACGATGGCGCCGAAGCGGTTGCCCTCGCCGGAGACGAAGTTGAAGAAGGCCGCCGGGATGGCCACGAGGTTGTCGAGGCCACTGGCCTTCGGGAGCGCATCGGTCAACACGTGGATCTGCGCCAGCACGATCAGCACGCCGATGCCGGCGAGCATGCCGTGGACCACGGCCGGCGAGATCGCCCGGAACCAGCCGCCGACCCGCAGCGCCCCGGCCAGCAGCTGGATCGCGCCCGCCGCGACGAGGACCGGCCCCAGCGCGTCGATGCCGTGGGTGCGCACGAACTCGAACACGATGACGGCCAGCCCCGCGGCCGGACCGCTGACCTGAAGCGGGGCGCCGGCGAGGAAGCCGACGACGAGGCCGCCGATCACGCCGGTGATGAGGCCGCGCTCGGCCGGCACGCCGGAGGCGATGGCGATGCCCATGCAGAGCGGCATCGCCACGAGGAAGACCACGAAGGAGGCGGGCAGGTCCCGCGCGAGGGTCGGCGGCAGAAGCCGCGAGAGGGAGGCGCGCATGGCCGTGCTCCTCATTCCGCCGCGACGGCGACGCGCGCCATCTCGGGCGCGGCGATGCGCTGGGCCGTCCGATGGGCGACCGGCATGTCGCCGGCTTGATCGATCGGCACGAACCGACCGGCCTCGCCGCAATAGGCCAGCACCTGGCCGCTCTCGATCTCGAAGAACCAGCCGTGCAGGCGCAGCTCACCCTTGGCGAGCCCGGCCGCGACGCTCGGATGGGTGCGCAGGTTGCTGAGCTGGACGACGACATTCTCCAGCGCCAGCGCCCGGTGATGGTCCTTCGGATCCATCTTGGCGGGGTAGGCCTCGCAGACGATCTGGCTCGCCGCATGGCTGTGGCGCAGCCACGCCGCGACGTTCGGCATGGCGGCGAGCGCCTCGGGCATCATCAGCCCCTTCATGGCGCCGCAATCGGAATGCCCGCAGACGACGATGTCGCGCACGCCGAGCGCCACCACCGCGTATTCGATCGCCGAGGAGACGCCGCCGTTCTGCTGGCTGAAGGGCGGGACGATGTTGCCGGCGTTGCGGCAGACGAACAGGTCGCCGGGGCCGGACTGGGTGATGTGTTCGGGCGAGACGCGGGAATCGGCGCAGGCGATGATCAGCGCCTGCGGATGCTGCCCGTCGCGGACCAGTTGCTGATACATCTGCTGCTGCCCCGGAAAGATACTTCCGCGGAAATTGGAGATGCCTTGAATGATATCGTCCACGCCGATCCTCGTTCTTCGAGACCGCTTGCACGTACAGTGCATTGCAGCGACTGAGATATTGGGGGCGGCAGGTCGGTTTTTGTCCCGCCGCAGGCGGTTTCGACTTTTGCAGACGGAGGCTAGCCCTGTTCCGACTTCGAATGACAGGGTGCGGATAGCCTCGGGGCGTTCACGAGACCGTGTGGCCGGGGCACGTTTTGTGCGGTGCGATCATCCCGAATAGGCGACAGCGCGCCACCGGGATGGCCCGGGACGGTCAGGCCCGAGAGGGCCGGCGCGGCGAGGCGGGAAGGCGGCGCGGCCCTTCGGCCGCGCCGCCTGGAATTCGCGTCAGCGCACGGCGCGGCGCTTCTTCGGCACGCTGCCGGTCGTCGCCCAGTTCGGATCGACGTCGCCGCGGCGGATCGCCGAGCGGACGGGGCCGCCCTTCACGCCGGCATTCTCGCTCAGCATGGGCGCGCCGAGGATCTGGCCGGTGCCCGCCCGCTGCGAGTGGAGCGAGCGGGGGTCGTGGTAGGGGTCGTCCTGGTAGCTGCTCATGAAGCCGCCACCGGCCGCCTGACGGCTGCCGCTGCCGGACTCCGCCTGAGCCGCCAGCGGCAGGCCGACCATCGCCAGAACACTGAAAGCAACGATACCCTTCATGACACGCCCTTCCTCGATAATCCCTGAGACTTGAACTTTTTTGTTCGGTTTTCTTTGACGAATCGAGGCTATTACTTCGGGTTTTGTTTTGAAAGTGCGAATTGTCACGCAATTATATTTAAAAAATAATCCGCCGCTGCGCGACCGCCGGGTGCGCGCCGTCACGACGCAGGCCGGGTGGCGCCCGTGTCGCGGGATGCATTCAGAGGGCGGTGCCGGAAACATCGGATGGGGGAGGGGCGTGCATTCCCGCGACCGATGCGATCGATGGCCCCGAAAAGGGGTTGCGCGGGCGAAGGGGGAAAGCTAAGAGCGCCGAGCCCTCTGGGGCGTCGGAGTGTAGCGCAGCCCGGTTAGCGCACTAGTCTGGGGGACTAGGGGTCGTGGGTTCGAATCCCGCCACTCCGACCATTTTTTCTCTGCGATGACAGCGACATAGGCCCGATCTGACCGGCGGCAGCCTATCAACGTAGGGAGAACGACCGGCGCACAGCCGGCTCAGCGCTCCCGCGCTTTTGTCGGCGGCACAGTTCAGCAAGCCTCTTCGTATCCCCATGCGCCGCAGCTGCGGCCATCACGCCGCTGACCGCCTCACGGGGGGGCACCGTCCTGCACGGTCGGGCGCGTGGCCCGGAACGCGCCGAGCCCGACCACGGCGGTGCCGCCGAAGATGCGATAGGGCGAGGCTCCCGAGATTCCGGAGCAGTCGATGCCTTGCACCACGATGCCTATGGCGTTGGGATTGTCCGCAAAGCAACTCTTCTCGCCCGCAGTGCCGCTGCCTCGGACGGTGTAGTCCGCGAGGTGAGAGTCCGAGCCGTTCTCGTCGCCGTTGGAGGCGTAGAGCGCCCCGCCGTTGCCGGTGAGCGTGCCCATCATGGCGGTGCTGGCGACATCGGGCTGGGACTTGTCGAGCGTGTAGGTACCGACGCCGCCCGTACCGGTGCCGCCGGTTTGGATCGTGCTCGCGACGACGCCTGGGCCGGTGACGCTCTGTCCGCGCTGCACCTTGCCGCTCGTGACGCTCGTGACCGTCAGGGTGCTGCCCGAGATCGAGCCCGTGAAGGCCGAGTCCTCGATCGCGCCGGTGTTGAAGCGCTCGCAGGTGCCGCCCCGGACGATGGTGCGCCCGCCGGAATAGGACAGGCACGCGCTGGAGACGTTGGACACCCGCGAGTCGGCGATCAGCGTGTTCGCGCCATGGAACTCCAGCCCGGTGTCGTAGAGGCTGTCGCCGCCCGCATCGGACGGGCCGTCGTGGACGAAATCGCCGATGCTGGTGTGGTAGGTCGCCTGCTTCGAGGTGTTCATGCCCGGCCCGGAGCAGAACGGCCCGATCTCGTTGCTGCGGGTCGTGTGCATCGGCGAGTCGATGCTCATGTTGGTGTTGACGAGGCGGTTGTTCTCGATCGTCCAGCCGTAGGTCGAGGTGAGGTGGATCGGCCCGGCCGGCACGGTGCTCGGCACGGCCTTGTTGAGGATGTAGGAGCCGCCCTGGCCCGTGCCGGTGGCGAGAGCGGTGACGTAGAGATCGCGCGGCAGGGACGGGCCGCCCACGACGGCCTGCCCGACCTTGATGGCGTAGGGCGGCTTCGTCGGGTCGGGCGGGTCCGCCACGGTCAGGGTGTTGCCCGAGATCGGGGCGGTCCGAAACGACGACAGCGCGTAGCTGCCGCCGATAAAGATGCCGGTGTTCGAGAGCCAGTCGGCGACGCAGTCGCGCGGCTGGATGCGGTTGCTGCGGAGCACGCCGTTGGTCGAGCCTACGACGTGAACGTGAAACCACCGGTCGCCCGTCGTCCCGACGATCGCGACGTTCTCGATCCGGGCGCGGGTGTTGTTGGTGATGTAGAAGGCGCTGCACACGCCGCCCGTGTTCGCGCAGGTGGCGCCGTTCCAGTCGATGGTCAGGTCGCGGGCGCCGAAGTCCGCTCGCCCGGCGCCCCAGGCGAACAGGTTGACGGCGCAGCTCGTGCCCGTGAACTTGATCCGGGTCCGGCCCGTGCCGGCACCGACCAGGGTGGTGTTGGAGCGGAAGTAATGATCCGTCGGACACTCGCCGACCTCGTACTGCCCCGGCGGCAGGAACACGGTCGGCGAAGTCGGATCGGCGCGGATCGCGGCGAAAGCGGCGGTCGCGTCGATGCCGGGACTGCCGCCGGCTCCGTACTGGGAGAACGGCACCGTCCCGCCACCCAACGACGGCGGCGCCTGCGCCAGGGCGAGCGAGAGCGCCGCGAGGAAGGCCACGGCGAGAAGAGGGATGGCGCGCCGGATCATCCGCAAGCTCCCACGAGGTTCGTGTACGACGAGTGGACCACCCGCGTGTCGAGGTCCGGGATTCCGAAGGGATTATCCCTTCAGCGGGGCGCGGGGCGGCGCCCCGATCCCCTTCGACCAGGGCTCTGCCCTGGACCCGCGAAAGGACTCGTCCTTTCGAAACCTCGATTTTCGCTTCAGCTTCGCTCGCGGCGTAGGCGCACGATGGCGCGGTCGAGGGCGCCGAGGAAAGCGGAGCGGTCGCTCTTGGAGAACGGCTTGGGGCCGCCGGTGATGGCGCCGGCCTCGCGCAGCTCCTGCATCAGGTTGCGGGTGGCGAGCGCCATGCCCACGGACGCGTCGGTGAAAGCCTTGCCGGTCGGGCTCAGCGCCATCGCGCCGGCCTTCACGCAGCGGCTCGCCAGGGGCACGTCCGCGGTGATGACGACCGCGCCGGGGCTCGCCCGCTCGGCGATCCAGTCGTCGGCGGCGTCGAATGTGTCGCCGACGACCACGCGCTCGATCCAGGGCTCGCGCGGCAGGTTGAAGAAGCTGTTCGAGACGACGAAGACGTGCAGCCCGTAGCGCGCCGCCACGCGAAAGACCTCGTCCTTGACCGGGCAGGCGTCGGCATCGACGTAGATGCGGATCGGGTCGGGCGTGCTCATGCCGTGCGCCTCGCCGAGAGGACGATGCGGGCTGCGGCCCGGCTTGGCTCCTCGTCTCCAGTAAGCCGCATCATGCCGTCGATGCGGCTCAGAGCGTCGAGTTGGGTCCGTCGGGCCGGGCCGCCGGCCATCAGCGGGGCCAGGGTGTCGGCGAGGCGCTCGGGCGTGCAATCGGCCTGCACGAATTCCGGCATGGCATTCTCGGACAGGATCAGGTTCGGCAGGACGATGGTCGGCACTTGGATCAGGCGCCGGGCGATCACCTCCTCGACCCGCGAGACCTTGTAGGCCACCACCATCGGCACGCCCGACAGCGCGAGTTCGAGGGTGACGGTGCCCGACGCCGCGAGCGCCGCCCGCGCCCGCCGGAAGGTCGCGTGCTTGGCGGCCTCCCCGTGGACGATGCGGGGATGCCGATCCCAGGCGACCGCGAGGCGCTCGATCAGCGCCTTGTGGCGGCTCACCGCCGGCAGTTCGACCTCGAACGGGCCGACGCGCTTGGTCAGTTCCGCGATCGCCCGGCCGAAGACCGGCATCAGCCGCTCGATCTCGGAGCGGCGCGAGCCCGGCAGCACGGCGAGCACCGGCGGACGACCCTCGCGGATCGCCTGCTCCTCAGGCGAAGGGCGCAGTTCCGCCAGACGCTCGATCAGGGGGTGGCCGACGTAAGAGCAGGGCGGGCCGCCGAGACGGCGATGCGCCTCCGGCTCGAACGGGAGCAGGGCGAGCACATGGTCAATGAACGGCACCATGCCCTTGGCCCGCCACGGCCGCCACGCCCAGACGCTCGGCGAGACGTAATCGACGATCGGCAGGCCGGGCAGGCGCCTGCGCACACGGGTCGCGACCGCGTGGGTGAAGCCGGGGCTGTCGATGATGACGAGCACGTCGGGACCGGCCGCCACCACGTCGTCCACGGTCTCGCGGATGCGCCGCAGCAGGGTGCGGGCGCGAGCCAGGACGGGCAGGTAGCCCATCACCGCCACGTCATCGATGGGGAAGAGCGACGAAAAACCCTCCGCCGCCATGGCCTCGCCGCCGACGCCGCCGAGGGTCAGCGGCTGGGGCGAGAGGGCGCGGAGCGCCCGGATCAGCTTGGCGCCGAGCTGGTCGCCGGAATCCTCGCCCGCCACCAGCCAGATCTTTTGGTGGTGGCTCACGGCGCGACCTCCAGGCCGACGAGGAACAGGCCTGCGGCATCGGCTGCCGCGACGGTCTGATCGACATCGATCACCAGGGTATACCCCGCGCCGATGGCGATGCCGGCACAGCCCGCGGCGGCCGCGCGGTGGATCGTGCGCGGGCCGATCGCCGGCAGGTCGATGCGCAGATCCTGGCCGAGCTTGGGCAGCTTCACCAGCACCGTGCCCTTCGGCGCGCTGCCGTAGCCGAACGGCTTGCGGCCCAGCGCCCGGGCGCGGATCAGCATCCGGTCGGTGCCCTCCGGCCCCTCGACCGCGATCACGCGCTCGGCGGCGACCACCGCGGCCTGTCCGACATCGAAGGGGCTCAGCGCGCCGAGCATGGCGCGGCCGGTGGCGATCGACAGGTCCGCATCCTTGTCCGGGGCGTGGCGGCCGTGGCGGCCGGGCCGCCCGAGCAGGTCGGGGGCGACCTCGTGGACCCCGAGCACCCGGTGGCCGTTCTCTTCGAGCAGCGCCAGGACGGCGCGCAGCAGCCGGTCGTCGCCGCCGGCCAGCCCCCGCAGGATGTCGCGGTTCCTCACCGCGTGGGCGGCGTTGAGGAGCGCCGCCGGGCTCGGGCGGGCGACGCCGCCCGCCGGGACCACGGCGTCCGGCGCCCACTCCTTGAGGATGCGCAGGGTGCCGGGGATGTCGAGGAGATCGACGGTCGCGTCGGCACGCGCCCGCATCGCCCGCTCGGTGAAGCCGCGCACGGCCAGCACCCGGAACGGCCGGCCCGCCCGCTCCAGCGAGGCGGCGACGAGTTCGGGAAGGCGGCCCGCCCCGGCCACCAGCGCGAGCGGCCGGGCAGCCCCCTGCATGATCAGACGGCCGCAGCGACGGGGCGCGGGGTGCAGATCGAGCGCTTGCCGCCCTCGCGGATGAAGGACAGGATTTCGTGGATTGCCGGATGGGTGTCGAACTCGGCGGCCACGTCCTCGACCCGCTCCATCAGCGTTCCCTCCTGCGCGAAGAGCAGGCGGTAGGCGCGGCGGAGCGCATGGATGTCCTCGCGGGAAAAACCGCGGCGCTGCAGGCCGATGATGTTGAGGCCCGAGAGATAGGCGCGGTTGCCGAGCACCATGCCGTAGGGGATGCAGTCGTTCTCCAGCCCCGAAAGGCCACCGACGAAGGCGTGGTCGCCGACGCGGGCGAACTGGATCACCGCCGCGCCGCCGCCCAGGATCGCGTAGTTGCCCACCGTGCAATGGCCGGCGAGCATGACGTTGTTGGAAAAGATCACGTGGTCGCCGACGCGGCAATCGTGGCCGACATGGCTGTTGGCCAGGAACGCGCAGTGGTTGCCGACGGCGGTTTCCAGCCCGCCGCCCGCGGTGCCGGGGTTCATGGTCACGCCCTCGCGGATCAGGCAATCGGAGCCGACCGTGAGTGTCGAGGGCTCGCCGCGATACTTCAGGTCCTGCGGCGGGTGGCCGATCGAGGCGAAGGGGTAGATCTTGGTCCGCGCCCCGACCGTGGTGCGACCGGCGACCACCACGTGACTGATGAGTTCGCAGCCGTCACCAAGGACGACCTCGGGGCCGACATGGCAGAACGGGCCGATCCGCACGCCCTCGCCGAGGCGGGCGCCGTCCTCGATCACGCTGCTCTCGTGGATACCGTCGCGCAAAGGGGTCACTCCGTCACCAGCATGGCGCCGATCTCGGCCTCCGCGACGAGGGTGCCGTCGACGCGGGCCTCGCCGCGGAACCACCACATCGTCTTGCGCTGCTTCATCTTGGTCATGTGCAGCCGCACCTGGTCGCCGGGGACGACGGGCTTGCGGAACTTGCACTTGTCGATGGTCATGAAGAAGACCTGCTTGGTCTTCAGCTCCGCCGCCCGGTCGCCGATGACGTGGCGGCAGCAGATCGCGCCCGCGGTCTGGGCCATGGCCTCGATCAGCAGCACGCCGGGGAAGACCGGCATGCCGGGGAAGTGCCCGGTGAACTGCGGCTCGTTGGCGGTGACGTTCTTGATGCCGATGCAGCGCTCGTCGCGGTCGATCTCGATGATCTTGTCGATCATCAGGAACGGGTAGCGGTGGGGCAGCAATTCCAGAACCTTCTGGATATCGGCCGATCCCAGCTCCCGCGGCTCTTCGCTCATCGGTCCCAACGCTCCCCGCTCGACGCATGCGGCGCGGCTTATGCCGTCCCGCTCCGGTGACCCTGTCCGGCTGAATGCGGCCTCATCGGCAGAAAATCGGGCGGATGCAAGACGTTTGGGGCAATTGCGCAGAGCGGACGGCCGTGGGGGCCGTCGCGGCGCCCCATCGCGACCGGGAGAGAACGGCCGCGGCCCTCCACTCCGACGTCTGCATTCGCCGGAACGGTTTTCCCGCCCGGATAGTTTTGACGCTTCGCCCGAAGGCGTGGAGCGCTTATGGCCAAGCTCTATTCAGTGCCTTCGTCGATCAAGATGCACGAAAATCATCTTCGATCGCCAATTTTTTCAGCGAACCGTTTCGACATTTGCCGCGTTTCTGGACGCATTACGAATTCTGGAGGTTACGCCGATGAGAACGGTTGCACTTGGTCTTGCCGCCCTACTGATGAGCACCTCGGTCTACGCTCAAGGCGCGGCCGGTGCCGGCGCGGAACGCGGCGGCGTGCAGGCCGGAGCCGAACGGGGCGCGTCCTCGGGCGGCATGCAGTCCCGCGGCGGCGGCGATATGGGCGGTGAGCGCGGCGGCGCCGGCATGAAGGCCGACCGGGGCGCCATGAAGGGCGACAAGGGCGATATGGCCGGCCGTGAGACGGGCGGTCGCGGCGGCGATATGGACAAGGCCGAGGGCAAGGGATCCAAGGGCGAAGCGAAGGGCGATATGGCCCGTGGCGAGGGCCGCGGCGAGCGCGGCATGGACGGGCGCGCCGGCCGCGACCGCGACACCGCCGAGCGGGGTGAGCGGATGCGCGGCGACCGCAGCGAGCGTTCGAGCTTCCGCGACGGCGACCGCACCCGTGTCAGCAGCCGCACCGACGTGCGCTCGACCACCGTCGACGGCGGCTACCGTCGCGAGGGCCGGTTCGTGTTCATCGGCGGCCAGCGGGTGGTCTACGGCTCGCCCGAGTATCGCCGCCTGATCGTCACCGAGCGCACCACCTCGGGCCCGCGCCGCTACGTGACGATCCGCGGCCAGCGGGTGATCTACGGTTCGCCGGAGTATCGCCGTCTGGTCAGCGTCGGTGGCGAGAGCCGCCGCTACGTCACCATCCGCGGCCAGCGCGTGATCTACGGTTCGCCCGAGTACCGCCGCCTCTCCACCACGGTCTCGACCACCGAGCGCCGCGGCGGCGCGGTCGGCGTCGGCTTCAGCGAGAGCCGCTCCAGCCGCACGGACGTGCGCAACGCCAGCCGCACCGAGACCCGCGATTCGCAGCGCAACGAGATGCGCGGCGATCAGGCCCGCACCAAGGGCACGAACGACCGGGGCATGAACGACAAGGACATGCGCGCCGGCAAGGATGGTAAGGGCATGGAGCGTGACGGCATGCGCAATGCCGGCATGCGCGGCGGCGAGGGCGGCGACAATGTCCGCAACACCTCCGACAAGGGCGGCGCCGACCGCGGTTCGATGGGCGGCGGCAACATGCGCGGCGGCGAGGCCGGCGGCATGAAGGGCGGCGCTTCGGGCGGCATGGAGTCCGGCCGCGGCGCCGGCGGCCGGTAAGGCTCGCCTTTGGAGCCGCGCCCTTGAAGGGGCGCGGTTTCGGTCGCTCCGAGAAGAATCCGGCTCTCACCCGATGCGGGTGGGGGCCGGTTTCGTTTTCGGCGCCGATACAACGGCGTCCGGTTGACCGCCCCGTTTCCACCCCACGCCGTTGTTGCGAGGCGGAGCCGAAGCAATCCGGTGCTCCGCACCATACGGGAAGGGCACACACGGAGACGTGTCGTCGGCGCGGTCTCGCCCTCGCTGGAAAGGTCGCGCCCTGGATTGCGTCGGCTGCGCCTCGCAAGGACGGGGAGGGTGGCCGAAGCCATCGGCGCAAGAAATCAGGTCTTCAGCACCGGCTCGGTCACTTCGCCCGCGCCGCGCTCAGCGAGATAATCCGGCTGGAACAGGCACATCCTGACAGCGTCACGGTAGCGGCCATTCACGAAAAACTCGTCCCGGAGGATGCCCTCGGGCCGGAAGCCGCAGCTCTCGTAGATGCCCGCGGCGCGCTTGTTGTCCTTGTCCACATGCAGATACAGCTTGTGGATGTTGAGCACCTTGAACGCGTAGTCGATGGCGATGCGGGTGGCGCGCTTGGCGTAGCCCTTGCCCTGATGGTCGGGGTGGATCGCGATCTGGAATTCGCAGCGGCGGTGCAGGTGGTTGATCTCGACGAGCTCGACCATGCCGGCGGGCTCGCTCCGCTCGGTGGCGATGATGAAGCGCCGTTCGGTCTGGTTGTGAATGTTGCGCTCGTAGAGCTGCGCCAGCTCGGCGAAGGACTCGTAGGCCTCCTCGAACCAGTAGCGCATGATGCTGTCGTTGTTGTTGAGCTGATGCACGAAGAGGAGGTCCTCGCGCTCCAGCGGTCTCAGCTTGATGCTCATGACGGTCTCGGGCCGGGGCTGTGGATTTATCCCTAGGCCTACTCCCACGACCGTCACGACGGAATGATGAAAGCCGGCTCTCAAACGCCGCGCAGGGCCGCCTCCTCCACCGCGAGCGCCGCGCCGTCGGCGTCCGTCACCGCGTCGAGCCCGCAGGGGAGGCGGAGCGCCCGCGTCGGCTCGCCCGCGCGCATCACCAGCACCACCGTCTCGGCACCGGGGCAGGCGGGATCGTGGCAGACGATCTCGTTGACCGAGAGCGCGTCGTCCTCGGTCAGCCCGAGCGCCAGGGCGATCAGCGCCTTGGCGCGTGCCGCGCTCTGCGCCAGGGCCGCGGAGCGGGCGCGCCAGTCGCGGAGGGTGATGAAGCCCATCAGGCCGCCGCCCGGCGCCATTCCGGGAATGGATCGGGCAGGTGGCGGTAAGCCTCCGGCTCGAAACGCGCTTCCTCCGCGCCGACGAGGCAGGCGTCGAGGGCGGCTTGAATCGCCGCCCGGTCCATATCGCGGCCGATGAAGACGAGTTCCTGCCGCCGGTCGCCCCAGGTCTCGCTCCAGACCGCGTGCAGCCGCTCGCGGAACACTTCTTCCTCGGGCCAGCGGCGGCGTGGCACCGCCGCCCACCAGAAGCCCATGGCGCCGACATGCGCCACCGCGCCGGCCAGCGAGAACTCGCCGACCCAGTCGGGTCGGGTGGCGAGCCAGAAATGGCCCTTGGCGCGAATGAGCCCCGGCCACGTCGCGTTCACGAAGGCCTGAAATTTCTGAGGGTCGAACGGCCGGCGCGCCCGGTAGACGAAGGATCTGACCCCGTATTCCTCGGTCTCCGGCACGTGCGCGTGGGCGCCGTAGAGTTCTTTGAACCAGAGCGGGTGCTCCTGCGCCTTCGCCTCGTCGAACAGGCCGGTCTCGAGGATCTTTTCCGACGGCACGCGCCCGTGCGAGGCCTCGACGATGCGGGCGTCGGCATTCAAGCCTCGCACCACCGAACGGACGAGGTCGAGCTGTTCGGCGCTCACGTCGCCGGCCTTGTTGATCACCACCACGTCGGCGAACTCGATCTGCTCCACCAGCAGATCGACCAGGGTGCGGGTGTCCTCGGCGCCGGCGGTCTCGCCGCGATCCTTCAGGAATTCGTTGGAGCCGTAATCCTTCAGGAGGTTCACGGCATCGACCACGGTGACCATCGTGTCGAGCCGGGCGACGTCGGCAAGCGCGTGGCCGGCCTCGTCGCGGAACGAGAAGGTGGAGGCGACGGGCAGCGGCTCGGCGATGCCGGTGCCCTCGATCAGGAGGTAGTCGAACCGGCGCTCAGTCGCGAGGCGGCGCACCTCGGCGAGGAGGTCGTCGCGCAGTGTGCAACAGATGCAGCCGTTGGTCATCTCCACCAGCCGCTCGTCGGTGCGGGAGAGATCGGCCCCCCCGGCCCGCAACAGGTCGGCGTCGATGTTCACCTCGCTCATGTCGTTGACGATCACCGCGACGCGGCGGCCCTCGCGATTGTTGAGCACGTGGTTGAGCACCGTCGTCTTGCCTGCGCCAAGGAAGCCGGACAGCACGGTGACGGGGAGGCGGGAGTCGGTCGGCATCAAGGCTCCTTAGATTTGTAACTTTATAACGTTGCATTTCCGGCTCCCGTCAAGCCTCGCTCGTGGAAGAAGGCGGGGCATGCGGCGCAAAGCGGTCGACTCGTCGCACGACTCGCGAGAAAAGGCGCTTTCGCGTGACCGCGCCGAACCCGGGGGCCGGCTCGCGCGTCACCGATGAGCGGCATGATTGGCCGCCGGAGCGAGGAGTTGAGGGGTGCGACCCTGGCGCGAGGGACCGGGCGACCGGCGCAACTATCACCACGGCAACCTCAAGGAGGCGCTGATCGAGGCCGCGCGCCGCTTCATCGCCGAGCGCGGCATAGGCGGCTTCACCCTGGTCGATGCGGCCCGCCTCGTCGGCGTGACGCCCGCCGCCCTCTACCGCCATTTCCGCGGGCGTGAGGCCTTGCTCGAAGAGGTCGCCGGACGCGGCTTTTCCGACCTCGCCGAGAGGCTGGCGCGGGCGCTGACCGGCCGCGGCACGCCGCTGGAGCGCTTCACCCGCATGGGCGAGGCCTATCTCGCCTTCGCCGAGGAAGAGCCCGGCTACTATGCTGCGATCTTCGAGGTGCGAGGGGCCGCCGCCCCGGCGCCTGCGCCCGACCGACCCAACCCGTTCGACCTGTTGGTGGAGGCGCTGAACGCGACCTTCCCCGAGGGCTTCAACGGCGTCGATCCGCGCTTCCTGGCGCTCGAAGTCTGGGCGCTGTCGCACGGCATCGCCACGCTCTCGGCCTCCGGCCAACTTCCGAAGAGCGGGCCGGACAAGTACGAACTCTTACGCGCCGGCGTGCTGGCCCTCGTCCACGGAGCCGGCGAAAGGTCGAAACCGGCGCCCTGAACGTCTTCTCCGTGTCACGCCCTTGAAACCGCCTCGGCGGCTCCGCATGTGAATGTTGTTCACATTCACACCCCGGAGCCCTCAGCCGTGAACACGTCCTCTACCTCTCCCTGGTCCTGCGGCGCGTCGCGCAGCGGTCCCTTCCCGAAGCGCTCGATCGAGATCGGCGCCATCGTCGTGAGCTTCATCTACGTCTGGCCCGTCGCGGTCGCCTACGTGGCCTGGAAGATCGCCGGCTATCCGGCGCTCGACCAGATGCGCGAATTCGCCCGCTCCGGCTCTTGGAGTTTCGGCAGCACCAACGGCCAGTCGCGCTTCGCCCGCGCTTTTGAAGCCGCCAAAGGCAATGCCGGCTTCGGCCCCGCCGCCAGTGGCAACTGGGCCTTCGAGGAGTATCGCCGGGCCGAGCTGGAGCGCCTGGAGGCCCGCCGCCGGGCGCTTCAGGAAGAGAGCCAGGCCTTCGCCGACTTCGTCGAGGAGCTGAAGCGGGCCAAGGACCGCGAGCAGTTCGACGCCTTCATGGCCAAGCGCCGTTCGGAAGGCGGCGGCCCGACCGTCCAGGCGTAATCCGCCCACGCGGACATCGCGATCGCAGCGAGGGCGTCCCGCCGGCAACGGCGGGGCGCCCTTTTTCCGTTCGGAGGATTTCGCGTGCAGTGCAGCGATTCCTCTGCGGCGCATGGTTGTCGCGGACCGGGACCGCCATAACTCCCGCATCGAGGAACAAGCTGGGGCGCGGCGCCTTGTGAGACCGAGGACACGCCCGCCGGGCTGAACGACCTTTGACCTTCAGCGGAGAGCGGTGGCCTGATGCGGCGCGCCCATACGATGCGGTTCGGCAGCGAAGCAGCCGAGGACGGAGTGCGGTTCGCCCTCTGGGCCCCCACCGCCGACGACGTGACCCTGGTGATCGACGGGACGGATCATCCGATCCCCGAGGCCGGCGAGGGCTGGCGCGTAGTCACCGTGCCCGGCGTCGAGGCCGGCGCCCGCTACGGATTCCGGATCGACGGCGATCTCGTGGTGCCGGACCCCGCCTCCCGCTTCCAGCCGGACGACGTGTCGGGCCTCTCCGAGGTGATCGACCCCGCCGCCTTCGACTGGAGCGACGGCGAATGGAAGGGCCGCCCTTGGGAGGAGGCCGTCGTCTACGAGGTGCATGTCGGCGCGGCCACACCGGAGGGCACCTATGCCGGCCTGGAGAAGCGTCTGGACGACCTGATCGACCTCGGCATCACGGCGATCGAGTTGCTGCCGCTGGCCGACTTCAAGGGCACCCGCAACTGGGGCTACGACGGCGTGCTGCCCTATGCGCCGGACGCCGCCTACGGACGCCCGGAGGAGTTGAAGCGCCTGATCGACAAAGCCCATGCCAAGGGCCTGATGGTGTTGATCGATTGCGTCTACAACCACTTCGGCCCGGCAGGGAATTACCTGCATTCCTACGCCAAGACCTTCTTCACCGAGCGCCACCAGACGCCCTGGGGCGCCGGCATCAACTTCGACGGCAAGGAATCCGGCCGCGTCGTCCGCGACTACTTCATCGAGAACGCGCTCTACTGGCTGGAGGAATACCATTTCGACGGCATCCGCTTCGATGCCGTCCACGCCATCCTCGACGATTCCGAAAAGCATTTCCTGGCCGAGCTGGCCGAGACCATCCGGAAGAATTTCCCCGACCGGCACGTCCACCTGATCCTCGAGAACGAGGCGAACCAAGCCTCCTGGCTGGAGCGCGACGGGTCGGCCCAGCCGATCCTCCACACCGCGCAATGGGCCGACGACCTCCACCACGGCTGGCACGTGCTGCTGACGGGCGAGGAGGCCGGCTACTACGCGAGCTTCGCCGACAGGCCGGTCGAGCATCTCGCCCGCAGCCTCGCCGAGGGCTTCGCCTATCAGGGCGAGCCGTTCCCGACGCTCGACAACCACCCACGCGGCGAGCCCTCGGGGCATCTGCCGCCGTCCGCCTTCGTCACCTTCCTCCAGAACCACGATCAGGTCGGCAACCGGGCGCTCGGCGAGCGGCTGAGCCATCTCGCCGACCCAGGCAAGCTGGCGCTGGCGCGGGCCGGACTATTGCTCGCGCCGCAGATCCCGATGCTGTGGATGGGCGAGGAATGGTCGGCCTCCGCGCCGTTCCTGTTCTTCGTCGACTTCGCGCCGGACGAGGAACTGAACAAGGCGGTGCGCGAGGGACGCCGCCGCGAGTTCAAGAGTTTTTCCGCCTTTGCCGACGACACCTCCGTCATTCCCGATCCGACGGAGGAAAAGACCTTTACGGACTCAAAAGTCGACTGGGACGAGGCCGAGCGCGAGCCGCACCGCGCCGTCTGGGCTGACACCCGCAACCTGCTCCAGATCCGCCACCAGAACGTCGTGCCGTTGACCAAGACCGCCTATCGCGGCGCGACGACCGCGCTGCCGGCGCAGGAGGTAATCGACGTGACGTGGCGCTACGAAGGCGGGTCGCTGCGCTTCGTCGCCAATTTCGGGGACGACGACCACGCGGTGGATGTCTCCAACGGTCAGATGATCTGGTCGCAGGGCTATTCGCGCCAGAGCGGCCAGCTCGGCGCCTGGGGCGGCCTGTTTCTCCTCGGTGACGTGAAGTGAGCGGACGCGACGTGACTCTCGAAACCCTCGCTTCCCTCGTCGGCATCGCCGACGGCTTCACCGACGCTTTCGGCCAGCGGGTCGATACCCCGTTGGAGGCCCGCCGCGGGATGCTGGAAGCCCTCGGCTTCCCGGCCGGCGACCAGGCGCAGATCGCCCGCAGCCTGGACGTTGTCGAAGCGGTGCGCGGGGCCATCGCCCCGCCCCTGCTGGCGGCGGAAGCGCGCCGCGGCTTGCGCGTGCCGCTGCGGACACAAGAAACGTCCGGTACCGTGGCATGGCGGCTCGTGGACGAGCACGACCGCGCCCGCGAGGGCCGCGCGGCGCTGACGCCCGGCGCCGACGGCGCCGGCTTCGACCTGCCGCCGCTGACGCCGGGCTATCACCGGCTCACCGTGACCTTCGGTGAAACCAAGGCCAACACCTGGATCGTGTCGGCGCCGCAGCGCTGCTGGCGCCCACGCGCCTATGCCGAGGACGGCGCCCGTGATTGGGGCCTCGCGACCCAACTCTACGGCCTGCGCTCGCCGGACAATCTCGGCATCGGCACCTATACGGATGCCGGCCGCGCCGCCCGCGACGCCGGCCTGCGCGGCGCCTCGTTCCTGGGCCTCAGCCCGGCCCACGCCCTGTTTCCGAGCGACCGCACGAAGATTTCGCCCTACTCGCCGTCCTCGCGGCTATTTCTCGAAACGCTCTACATCGAGCCCGGCGCCCTGCCGGGCTTCGCGGAGAGCCGCGCGGCAAAAATTCTGGAAACCCACCGCGCCCGCATCGAGGCCCTGCGCGACACCGCGCTCGTCGATCACGCCGGCGTCTGGGAGGTGCTGTCCCCGGTCCTCGAGGCCTATTGGGACGACTCCGCGGCCCGTCGCGGCGAGGAGGCCGCCTTCGCGGTCTTCCGCGAGGAGGGCGGCGAGAATCTCGAATCGCACGCGACTTTCGACGCACTGTCCGAGCACTTCCGCCAGCAGGGCGCCCACTGGCTCGGCGACTGGCCAGAAGAATTTCGCCGTGCGGGGACGGAGGCCGTCCGAGCCTTCGCGCGGGAGCACGCCAACCGCATCGGCTACCACGTCTTCCTGCAATACCTCGCCGACAGCCAGCTCAAGGCCTCGTCCGAGATCGCGCTGGAGACCGGCATGCGCCTCGGGCTCTACCGCGATCTCGCCGTCGGCGCGGATCGCGGCGGCTCGGAGATCTGGTCGCACCCCGAGCGCTTCGCCAACGGCGTCTCCATCGGCGCGCCGCCGGACCTCCTCGCCCCCAAGGGCCAGGATTGGGGCCTGCCCGCCTTCGATCCGCTGGAGATGGAGCGCGACGGGCTCAAGGCCTTCCGCGCGCTGGTGAAGGCCAACATGCGCCATGCGGGCGCGATCCGCATCGACCACGCCTTCCAGCTCGCCCGGCTGTTCCTGATCCCGCTCGGAAAGTCGGCGCGCGAGGGCGCCTACGTGGCGATGCCGTTCGAGCCGATGCTGGCGGTGCTGCGGCTGGAGAGCCACCGCGCCAAGTGCCTCGTCATCGCCGAGGATCTCGGCACCGCGCCCGAGGGCTTCTCCGACGCCCTGATGGCGTCCGGCATCCTCAGCTACCGTATCCTGGCCTTCGAGCGGGAGTCCGGCGGCGCCTTCAAGAGCCCGGACGCCTACCCCAAGGACGCGCTCACCGCGATCACCACCCACGACCTGCCGACCTTCGTCGGCTGGTGGCGCGGCGTGGACACCGACACGCGCCAGTCCCTCGGCCTCTACGACGCCGAGCGGGCGGAAGCCGAGCGCACCGAGCGCGTCACAGAGCGCTGGCGCCTCTCCGAGGCACTGGCCTCGCAGCAACTCCTGCCGAGCGCCGAACCGCCGGAGCACGCGCCGCTGGAGGCCGCCGCCCGCTACCTCGCCCGCGCCCCCTCGATCCTGACCGCCGTCCAGTACGAGGACGTGGTCGGCGAACTCTCCCAGGCCAACGTGCCGGGCTCGACCGAGGGCTATCCGAACTGGCGGCGCAAGCTCGACCGGGATCTCGCCGACATCGCCGCCCCCGGCGGACCGCTCGCCAAGCTCGCCTCGGCGCTCTCGGCGGAAGCGCGTGGTCCCCGCTCGGGCGCCGCCCGGCTCAGCTCGGCCCCGCCGCGGGCGACCTACCGGCTGCAATTCCACGAGGGCTTCACCTTCGCAGACGCCGAGAAGATCGTCCCGTACCTCGCAAAGCTCGGCGTCAGCCACGTCTACGCCTCGCCGCTGCAGCGGGCCCGGCCCGGCTCGACCCACGGCTACGACATCGTCGATCACTCGCAGATCAACCCGGAGATCGGCGGCGAGGAGGCTTTTCGGAGTTTCACCGACGCGATGCACGCGCACGGGCTGAAGCTCCTGCTCGACATCGTCCCGAACCACATGGGCGTCGGCGGGGCCGACAATCCGTGGTGGCTCTCGGTGCTCGAATGGGGCGGTCTGTCGCCGGAGGCCAACGCCTACGACATCGACTGGGAGCGGCTCGGCGCCAACGGCAAGCTCGTCATCCCCTTCCTCGGCGAGCGCTACGGCGAGGCCCTGGAGAAGGGGACGCTGGAACTGCGGTTCGACGAGCCGGCGGGCGCCTTCAGCGTCTGGCACTACGAGCACCAGTTCCCGATCTGCCCGCTGCACTACCCGACGATCCTCAACCGGGCGCTGGCCGCTTTGGGCGAGATCGGCGACGACATGTCGGCGGACGTGCTCAAGATCTCCGAGCAGCTGCGCGCCATGGGCGAGGAGACCTCTCCGGAGCGCCGTCGCACGATGCCGGAGGCGGCCGAAGCCCTGAAGCGCGATCTCGCGGCGGCGGTGCGCGCCTCGCCGCAGATCGCGGCGGCGATCGACCGGGCGCTGCATCTCCTGAACGGCAACCGCGACTATCCCGATTCCTTCGGACCGCTGCACCGGCTGCTGGAGCAGCAGAGCTATCGCCTCGCCCATTGGCGGATCGCGTCGAGCGACATCAACTACCGCCGCTTCTTCGACGTGAACTCGCTCGCGGGTCTCCGCGTCGAGCTGTCTGACGTATTCGTCAAGTCGCACGACCTGCTGTTCCGCCTGATCCGCGAGGGCCGCATCGACGGCCTGCGCATCGACCACATCGACGGTTTGGCCGACCCGTTGGGTTACGCCCGCGCGCTCCAGGCCGCGGTCGGCCCCGGCTTCTACATCGTGGTCGAGAAGATCCTCGAACCGGGCGAGAAGCTGCGCGACTGGCCCGTCGCCGGCACCACCGGCTACGACGTGCTGAACCAGCTCGACGGCATCTTGGTCGATCAGGCGCTCAAGCCCCGCATCGAAAAATTCTACCAGTGGGCGACCGAGGTAGACGAGCCCTACGGCTTCCAGTTCCGCGCCGCCAAGGCCGAGATTCTCGAGATCAGCTTCGCCTCGGAACTCGAGGTGATGACAGGCGACCTCAAGCTCATCGCCGACGCCGACCGGCGCACCCGCGACTTCTCCACCAACGCCATCCGCCGCGCCCTGATCGAGATCGTGGCGCGCTTTCCGGTCTACCGCTCGTACCTGCCGGGCGATCTCGACGAGAGCGAGATCGAGGACGAGGACGTCGCGCTGATCGAGGGCGCCGTGCGCAAGGCCAAGCGCTGGAGCGCCCTGCCGGACCGCTCGGTCCACGACTTCGCCGCCGACGCGCTTCTCGGCCGGATCGAGGTCGGCGGCGCCGGACAGCCCGATCCGGGCGTGGTCCTGCGCTACCGTCGCCGGTTCCAGCAGCTCACCGGGCCGGTGATGGCCAAAAGCTTGGAAGACACGCTGTTCTACCGCTTCGTCGAGTTGCTGGCGCTCAACGAGGTCGGCGGCGATCCCGGTGAGTACGGCATCGATCGCGCGCATTTCCACGCGCTCCAGGCCGCGCGGGCCCGCGACTGGCCGAACGCGATGATCACCACGGCCACGCACGACACCAAACGCGGCGAGGATGCCCGCTCGCGCCAGCTCGCCCTCTCCGAGTTGCCAGAGGACTGGGCCCGCGCCTGGGACACGTGGCGGCGCGCCTCCGCCCCGCACATCCGCTCCGTCGAGGGTGAGCCCGCGCCCGACGCCAACGACCAGTGGATGTTCCTGCAAGCCATCCTCGGCGCGTGGCCGCTGGAACTCTTGGAGGGCGACGACGCGGACGAGATCGAGGACTTCCGCAAGCGCCTCGACGCCTATGCCGAGAAGGCGCTGCGCGAAGGCAAGCGCCGGTCGAGTTGGGTCAACGTCGACGAGGCCTACGAGGACGCGGTCCACGCGCTGTTCGCCGAACTGGTCAAGCCGGGCTCGGACTGCCTCGCACGGCTGCGGCCCTTCGCCCGACGGCTGGCCTATCTCGGCATGATCGCGGGTTTGGGGCGCACAGTCCTGAAATGCACGCTGCCGGGCATCCCCGACACCTATCAGGGCACGGAGTTCTGGGACTTCTCGTTCGTCGATCCCGACAACCGCCGTCCGGTCGATTACGAGGCCCGCACCCAGGCTCTCGAACAGGGCAGGGCGCCCGCCGACCTGATGGCCTCCTGGGCCGACGGACGGGTCAAGCAGGCGACGCTGGCCCGCCTCCTGACCGACCGCGCGGCGCGTCCCGCCTTCTACGCCGACGCCGATTACCGGCCGCTGGCGGCGGAAGGGGAACGGGCCGAGCACGTCATCGCCTTCACCCGCTCGGCGGCGACCTCCGGCGAGGACGACCTGATCGTCGCGGTGCCCCGCCTCGTCGCCCGGTCGACGCCCGACGGATCTTGGGACGGCAAGGCCTTCGCCGGGACGACGCTTGCCGTCCCCGAGGGTAGCCGCTGGACCGACGTGATCGGCGGCGAAGGAATCGAGGCGGGCGACGGACGGCTCGATCTCGGTCGGCACTTCGCGACTCTGCCCTATCTGGTGCTGCGACGGGCCGCCTGACGGCCCGTCCCGTCCACTGAACAGCCCCAACACGCCCGAGCGAGAAGACGGAGGCGAGAATGAACGCACCGAACACCGCCGTGACGCCCGCGACGCGGACCGACGCGGGAACCGTGGCGCTGCCCGCCGCCTTCGCTCCCCGCGCCGAGGGACCGCGCATCTACAACCTGTTCCCGCTCCTCGTCGGCACGGTCTCGGCCTGGAGCGCGGAGCTGCCGCGGATCGCCGGGCTCGGCTTCGACTGGATCTATCTCAACCCGTTCCACCAGACCGGCGGCTCGAAGAGCCTCTACGCGGTGGCCGACCTCGACCGGCTCGACGAGCGGTTCCGCGACGGCGACGGGACGCCCGACGACGAGCAGATCGCCCGCTTCTGCAAGGCGGCCGAGGCGCACGGCATCGGCGTGATGAGCGACCTCGTCATCAACCACACCGCCGACAACGCTCGCCTATTTCACGAGCGCCCGGACCTGTTCGTGCGCGATGCCGAGGGCAAGCCGGTGAGCCCGGCGGCGATCGACCCGGACGATCCGTCCAAGCGCACGGTCTGGGGCGACCTGATCGAACTCGACTACCATTCCGAGCACGCGCGCTCGGAGCTGACGCGCATCTTCGACGGCTATATCGCCAAGCTGCAAGGTCTCGGCGTGCGCGGCTTCCGGTGCGACGCCGCCTACAAGGTGCCGCCGGAGGTCTGGCGCGCCCTGATCGAGGCCGCCAAGGGCCGCGAGCCGGAGACCCTGTTCGCCGCCGAGACGCTCGGCTGCACCTTCGAGGAGGCGCAGGCGACGGCGGGCGCGGGCTTCGACTACCTGTTCAACTCCTTCGCGTGGTGGAACCTCAAGGCGCCCTGGGCCCTGGAGCAGTACGAGCGCCTGCGGGTGGTGGCCCCCTCCATAGCCTTCCCCGAGAACCACGACATGGCCCGCCTCGCCGCCGAGATCCCCGGCGGGCCGGAGGCAGTCGCCGCGCGGCTCAAGGCCCGCTACGCGCTCGCTGCCTTCTTCTCGGCCGGCGTGCTGATGCCGATCGGCTACGAGTGGGGCTATCGCCGCTCCCTCCACGTGGTCGAGACCAATCCCGGCGCCCGCGAGCACGAGACCGGCATCGACATCTCCGGCACCATCGCCGCTATCAACGCCCTGAAGGCCGAGGTGCCGGCGGCCAATGTCGAGGGCGCGCAGATGCGCCTCTCGGCCCCCGATGCGCCCTTCGTCGCCCTGTTCCGCACCGACACCGGCCACGCGGCTTCGGCGAATTCGGCGACGCTGGTGCTCTACAATCCGGGCGAGGCGCCCGCGCCCGTCGAGGCCGGCGCGCTGATCGCGCGGACCGGCGGCCTGCTCGGCACATTCCTCGACCGCACGCCCGAGGCCGAGCCCATCGCCTTCCATCCCGGTGCCAGCATCGACCTGGCACCCGGCGAGTGGCGCATCCTCGTGGCCGAGCGCGCCAGGGTCGCTGCCCCTCCGCCCGCCACGACGCCCGACGGCAAGAGCCGCGTCGTCATAGAGGCGGTGAGCCCGGAGATCGATGGCGGTCGCTCGGCGGTCAAGCGCGTCGTCGGCGAGCAGGTGCGGGTCGAGGCCGACATCTTCTCCGACGGCCACGAGATCATCGACGCGGCGATCCTCTCCCGCGTCGTCGGCGAGGCGGCGTGGCGCCGCGACCCGATGGTGTTCGTCGACAACGACCGCTGGGCCGGCCATTTCCCGTTGGAGAAAAACGCCCGCTACGAGTTCACCGTCGAGGCGTGGCGCGACGGCTTCTCGTCCTGGATGCGCGACACGCTGAAGAAGCGCGACGCGGGCGTGGACGTGCGGCTGGAGATGATCGAGGGCGTTGAACTCGTCCAGATCGCCGCCGACTTGGCGGAAAGCCGCGACAAGGAGCGGCTCACCGCCCTGATCGCCGCGCTCGCCGCCGAGCCCGAGGGATCGCCCGCGATCCTCGAAAAGATCCTGGCGCCCGACGCCGCCGCCCTGATCCGCCGCAACGCTGAGCGGGTGAACGCCTCGCGCTATCCGGTGAACGTGCCGGTCATCGCCGACCGGCTCGCGGCGCGGTTCTCCGCTTGGTACGAGATCTTCCCGCGCTCGCAATCGGGCGATCCGAACCGTCACGGCACCTTCAAGGACGTGATCGCGCGCCTGCCGGAAATCCGCGAACTCGGCTTCGACGTGCTCTACTTCACGCCGATCCACCCGATCGGGAAGACCAACCGCAAGGGCAAGAACAACACCCTCAAGGCGTTGGAGGGCGATGTCGGCTCGGTCTACGCGGTCGGCTCGGAGGAGGGCGGCCACGAGGCGGTCCTCCCCGAACTCGGGACGCTGGAGGATTTCCGCCAGCTCGTAGCGGCGAGCCACGCCCACGGCATGGAGGTCGCGATCGACTTCGCGATCCAATGCTCGCCCGATCACCCGTGGATCAAGAACCACCCCGAATGGTTCGAGTGGCGGCCCGACGGCACGCTGAAATTCGCCGAGAACCCGCCGAAGAAGTACGAGGACATCTCCAACGTCACCTTCTACGGCGGCGCGCTACCCTCGCTCTGGATCGAGCTGCGCGACATCGTGCTCGGCTGGTGCGCCCACGGCGCCCGCATCTTCCGGGTCGACAACCCGCACACCAAGCCGATCCCGTTCTGGGAGTGGATGCTGCGCGAGGTGAACGCGGCCTACCCGGACGCGATCTTCCTCGCCGAGGCCTTCACCCGGCCGAAGATGATGAAGAAGCTCGCCAAGGCCGGCTACCAGCAGAGCTACACCTACTTCACGTGGCGCAACACGAAGGCGGAACTCACCGAGTACGCCCTGGAGCTGGCCGGCGAGATGGGCGAATACTACCGCCCCAACTTTTTTGCGAATACGCCGGACATCAACCCCTACTACCTTCAGACCAGCGGCAGGCCCGGCTTCATCGTCCGCGCGACGCTCGCGGCGACCCTGTCCTCGGTCTACGGCATCTACAACGGCTTCGAGATGTGCGAAGCCGCGCCGTATCCCGGCAAGGAAGAGTATCTGGACTCTGAGAAATACGAGCTGAAGGCGTGGGACTACCACCGCCCCGGCAACATCCGCGAGCACATCGTCAAGCTCAACCAAGCCCGGCGCGACAACCCGGCCTTGTGGGATTTCCGGAACATCCACTTCACCGGCGCGACCAACGACAGCATCATCGCCTACGCCAAGATCACGCCCGAGCGGGACAATTGCGTGTTCGTGATGGTCAACCTCGACCCGAAGAACCGCCAGGAATGCACCTACGACGTGCCACTCTGGCTGCTCGGCCTGCCCGACGACGGCGCGGTCGAGGTCGAGGACCTGCTGCTCGGCTACAAGTTCGAGCTCTACGGCAAAAGTCATCGGATCGCGCTCGACCCCGCCGAGCGCTCGGCGATCGTCTGGCGCCTGCGCCCGCGCCGGGTTGTCTGAGCCCGCCGCGCTGTTAGATCGAGCGGAACGCGGCCTCTCCGTCGCGTTCTCGCCAAGAAGCGGGCCCAGCAGGCTCGCAATCCGGCACCCTGGGGGCCGGCCCCGCACTCGAAGTGACGTGAGGCAGCGACGCGATGATCGATCGCAGCGATCCGCAGTGGTACCGTGACGCCATCATCTACCAGATCCACGTCAAGTCGTTCTTCGACTCGACGAACGACGGGATCGGCGACTTCGAGGGCCTGACCCAGAAGCTCGACTATGTCCGCGACCTCGGGGTCACGGCGATCTGGCTGATGCCGTTCTACCCCTCGCCGCTCCGCGACGACGGCTACGACATCGCCGACTATCGCGACGTCAACCCGTCCTACGGGACGATGGAGGATTTCCGGGCCTTCGTCGCGGCAGCGCACGAGCGCGGCCTGCGCGTCATCACGGAGCTCGTCATCAACCACACTTCGGACCAGCACCCCTGGTTCCAGCGCGCCCGCGAGGCGCCGGCCGGCTCGCCCGAGCGCGACTTCTACGTCTGGTCGGACACCGACGAGCCCTACGGCGACACGCGCATCATCTTCCTCGACACCGAGTCCTCGAACTGGACCTGGGACCCGGTCGCCAAGCAGTATTTCTGGCACCGCTTCTACAGCCACCAGCCCGACCTCAACTTCGACAACCCGAAGGTGTTGGAGGCCGTCATCGAGACCATGCGCTACTGGCTCGACATGGGCGTGGACGGGTTGCGCCTCGACGCGATCCCCTACCTGATCGAGCGCGACGGCACGAACTGCGAGAACCTGTCCGAGACCCACGACGTCATCAAGGCGATCCGCGCGGCGCTCGACGAGAGCTATCCCGACCGGATGCTCTTGGCCGAGGCCAACCAGTGGCCGGAGGAGACCGCGCAGTATTTCGGCGACGGCGACGAATGCCACATGGCGTTCCATTTTCCGCTGATGCCGCGGATGTACATGGCGATCGCCCGCGAGGACCGGCACCCGATCACCGACATCATGCGCCAGACCCCGGAAATCCCGGAGGGCTGCCAGTGGGCGATCTTCCTGCGCAACCACGACGAGCTGACGCTCGAGATGGTCACCGCGGAAGAGCGTGATTACCTCTGGTCGTTCTACGCCGCCGAGCGGCGCGCCCGCATCAACCTCGGCATCCGCCGCCGCCTTGCGCCGCTCTTGGAGAACGACCGGCGCAAGATCGAGCTGATGAAGTCGCTCGTCCTGTCGATGCCCGGCACGCCGGTGCTCTATTACGGCGACGAGATCGGCATGGGCGACAACATCTATCTCGGCGACCGCGACGGCGTGCGCACGCCGATGCAATGGTCGCCCGACCGCAACGGCGGCTTCTCCCGCGCCAACCCGCAGCGACTGTTCCTGCCCGCGATCCAGGACCCGATCTATGGCTACGACGCGATCAACGTCGAGGCGCAGATCCAGGCGCAGACTTCGCTGCTGAACTGGACGCGGCGCATGATCGCGATCCGCAACAACTCCGTCGCGTTGGGGCGCGGTGCGATCCAGTTCCTCTACCCGACCAACCGCAAGGTGCTGGCGTGGCTGCGCGAGCACGAGGGCGAGCGCATCCTGTGCGTGGCCAACCTCTCGCGCGCGCCTCAGGCGGTGCAGCTCGACCTGTCGGATCTCCGCGGGGCGATCCCCGTGGAGCTGACTGGCGGCAGCCAGTTCCCGGCGATCGGCGAGCTGCCCTACCTGCTGACGCTGCCGGCCTACGGCTTCTACTGGTTCTCGCTCTCGGCGGCGAACACGGGCGAGATCGGGCCGCAGCCGGCGACGCCCGAATTGTTCACCCTGGTGCTCACCGGCGGGGTCGAAACCCTCATCGAGGGCCGCGAGCGCACCGCCTTCGAGCGCACGGTGGCACCCGCCTTCATCTACTCGCGTCGCTGGTTCGGTGCCAAGGGCTCGCGCATCAAGGCCGTGCAGGTCGATGACAGCGCCATCGTCAAGGACGCTTCCGGCGAGGGCAAGTTCCTGCTGCCGCGGGTCGCCGTCACGCTCGCCAACGGCGAGCGCCAGGACTACTTCGTGCCGCTCGCCGTCGATGAGGGCCGCGAGGACGAGGCCCTGCTCGACCACGCGGTCGCCCGCGTCCGCCGCGGACCGCGCACCGGCCTGCTCTACGAGGCCGCCGCCGCCGCGCCCTTCGCGGTCGCCCTGATCGAGGCGATGCGCGATGGGGTGACGATCCCCTCCGAGCGCGGCCAGATCGTCTTCTCGACCACCTCGGCCTACGATCCGGAGGTGCCGTTCGAGGCCGCCGACGTGCGTCGCCTCTCGGCGGAACAGAGCAACACCTCCATCGCCATAGGCGCCCGGATGATGCTCAAGCTCCTGCGCCGGCTCCAACCCGGCACCCATCCGGAGATCGAGATCGGCCGCTTCCTCACGGAAGAAGCCCATTTCGCCAACACGCCCGCGCTCCTCGGCGTGGTCGAGCACGTCGCCGAGGACGGCACCCGCACGGCATTGGCACTTCTGCAAAAATTCGTGCTCAACCAGGGCGATGCCTGGACGCTGATGCTGGAGGGCCTGCGGCGCGACTTCGACACCGTCGTGCTCGCCCCCGAGAGCGAGGCCCCGACGCCGGAGGAGGCCTTCGCCTCGCACCTGCGCTGGGCGATCCTGCTCGGGCAGCGCACGGCCGAACTGCACAAGGCCTTCGCGACGCCGACCGAGGACGCGGCCTTCGCGGTCGAGCCGTTCACGGAGGACGACCTCAAGGCGCTCGCGGACGATGCCCGCCATCAGGCCACCCGCGCCTTCCGCGGTCTCGACGCGATCACCGCGTGGTCGCCGGGCTCGGCCGCCGAGGCGCTGGCGTCGCGCCGTGGCGAGGTCGAGGCGCTGATCGCTTCGCTCGCCTCCGGTCCGCTGCGGGGCGCCACCAAGACCCGCATCCACGGCGACTACCATCTCGGTCAGGTGCTGGCGTCCGAGGGCGATCTCATCATCGTCGATTTCGAGGGCGAGCCCTCGCGGCCGGTCGAGCAGCGCCGGGCGAAGTCGACGCCGCTGCGGGACGTCGCCGGCATGCTGCGCTCCTTCGCCTACGGTGCCGAGACCGTTGTGCGCGAGATCGCCGCCCGCTTCGGCGACAGCGAGGAGCGGGCTCGCAACGCGTCGATCGCGTGGCGCGGCATGATCGATGCAGCCTTCCTCGACGGCTATGCCCAGACGGTCGCCGGCAGCCCGGCGGCGGTGGAGGATGCGGAGACGCAAGGCAGGCTGCTGCGCCTGAGCCTGCTGGCGAAGGCGCTCTACGAGGTCGATTACGAGGTCAACAACCGGCCGGACTGGATCGAAATCCCGGCACGGGGGGTTCTCAACATGCTGGACGAGGCCAAGCGCGACCGCGCATCGGCCTGATTCTTTATTCCGCGCGCGGGTCGAGAGTGCCCGCGCCGGTCCGGCTCATGAGAATGAACGAAGCGACGATCGGGACGGAGCGCGAAGCGCCCCGGCTCGTTGTCGTATCGAAACGAGCGCATCGGAAGAGGTGACTGGATGACGGCTCTGGACGACAAGGCTACGCCCTCGAACGAGGGCCGCGCGGCCGCCGACGTCCCGAACAGGTCAGGCTCGGTCGAGGCGGCCAAGACGCCCCGGCCCGCGGATTCGCTGGCGGGCAGCGCGTCCGCGCCGCGCGCCGGTCAGCCCGTGGCCCAATCGCGGAACACCCATCTCGATCCCGACGCCATCGCCGCCGTGATGGCCGCCGACCACGGCGACCCCTTCGGCGTGCTCGGGCCGCATCAGGTCGCCCCCGGCGCTTGGGAGGTCCGCGCCATCCTGCCCGAGGCCAAGGCTGCCCGCTTGCTGACGGGCGGCCAGAACACTCCTTTCGAGCGTGTGCACCCGGACGGGCTGTATGTCGCGAGCGTCAAGGGCGAGGGCCGCCCGCTCTACGAGATCGAGATCGATCTGTGGGACGGCTCGACGGTCCGCCGCCACGACCCCTACGGCTTCGGCCCCTCGCTGGAGCAGCACGAGATCGACGGGCTGCGCCAGGTCGGCAGCAACCTCGTCTACCGCGTCCTCGGCGCCCATGCCGGCACGCTCGACGGCATCGACGGCTACCGCTTCGCCGTCTGGGCGCCCAACGCCCGCCGCGTCAGCGTCGTCGGCGATTTCAACGAGTGGGACGGGCGCCGCCATCCGATGCGCCTGTGGCGCAGCGGCGGCGTGTGGGAGCTGTTCGTCCCCGGCCTCGTTGCCGGCCAGAACTACAAGTTCGAGATCCGCGGCCCCAACGGCGCCTTGCAGCCGCTCAAGGCCGACCCGCTCGCCTTCCGGGCGCAACACCCGCCGCAGACGGCGTCCGTCCTGCACGGACTCGGCGAGCCGGCGTGGCAGGACAAGGCCTGGATGGAGGCTCGCGGCAAGGGCGACCCGCGCCACGCCGCGATGTCGGTCTACGAGGTCCATCTCGGCTCGTGGGCCCGCGTGCCCGGCGAGGGCAACCGCTACCTCACCTACAAGGAGCTGTCCGAGCGCCTGATCCCCTACGTCAAGGAACTCGGCTTCACCCATATCGAGCTGCTGCCGATCACCGAGTATCCGTTCGACGGCTCCTGGGGCTATCAGCCGGTCTCGCTGTTCGCGCCGACCAGCCGCTTCGGCACGCCGGAAGACTTCTGCGCCTTCGTCGATGCCGCGCATGAAGCCGGCATCGGCATCCTGCTCGACTGGGTACCGGGCCACTTCCCCCTTGACGCCCACGGCTTCGGCCTGTTCGACGGCACGCACCTCTACGAGCATGCCGACCCGCGCCAGGGCTTCCATCAGGATTGGGGCACCTACATCTACAATTTCGGCCGCGAGGAGGTCTCGGCCTTCCTCGCCGCCAACGCCCGGTTCTGGCTGGAGCACTATCATCTCGACGGCCTGCGCGTGGATGCGGTGGCCTCGATGCTCTACCTCGATTACTCGCGCCGCGCGGGCGAGTGGATCCCGAACCAGTACGGCGGCAACGAGAACCTCGACGCCATCAACTTCCTGCGCAAGACCAACGAGGCGACCTACAGCCACGCGCCCGGCACCATCACGGTGGCGGAAGAATCCACCTCATGGCCCGGCGTCTCGCACCCGACCTATACGGGCGGCCTCGGCTTCGGCTTCAAGTGGAACATGGGGTGGATGCACGACACCCTGAAGTTCATGTCCGAGGACCCGATCCATCGGCGCTACCACCACCACAACCTGACCTTCGGGCTGCTCTACGCCTTCTCGGAAAATTTCGTGCTGCCGCTCTCCCACGACGAGGTCGTGCACGGGAAGGGCTCGCTGCTTGGCAAGATGCCCGGCGACCGCTGGCAGAAATTCGCGAACCTGCGCGCCTATTTCGGCTTCATGTGGGGGCACCCCGGCAAGAAGCTGCTCTTCATGGGCGGTGAGTTCGGCCAGGAGCGCGAGTGGAACCACAACCAGTCGCTCGACTGGCACCTGCTGGAGGATGGGCTCCACGGCGGCGTGAAGGACCTGATCCGCGACCTCAACCACGTCTACACGGCGACGCCCGCGCTCTACGCCCGCGATGTCGAGCCCGGCGGCTTCCAATGGCTGGTGGCCGACGATTCCGACAACTCGGTCATCGCCTGGGCCCGCAAGGGCAAGACCGAGGGCGAGGTCGTCATCGTGGTCTCGAACTTCACCCCCGTGCCCCGCGAGGGCTACCGCGTCGGCGTGCCGGTGGGCGGCTTCTACCGCGAGGCGATCAACTCCGACGCCGAGCGCTACGGCGGCTCCAACGTCGGCAATATGGGCGGCGTCCAGACCGAGGCGGAGGCGAGCCACGGCCAGCCCCACTCCCTGCGCCTGACCCTGCCGCCGCTGGCGACGCTCATCCTTGTCCGCGAGGGCTGAGCTGCATTCCCCTCTCCCCGCACGCGGGGAGAGGGCCGCGACGACCTCGTTGTCGTCGCGGCAAGCGGTAGCGAGGGTGAGGGGGACTCGACGGAAGAGTCTCGTCCTGAATCGCCCCCTCACCTCCGGCTGCCGCCTCGCTTCGATGACGACAAGGTCATCGAAGCCCTCTCCCCGCACAGCGGGGCGAGGGGATGCGCATTGCACGATCGTGCTACCGTCGCCACTTCAGTTTTGATTTATTCTTAGGATGAGGCATGCTGCCTCCAGCCATCGAAGCCCGGCCCATCGAACGAGGCCCCGGTTCGACCGCGGAGGAACCATGAACGAGATCGTCAAGCCGGACTCCCTGATCGTCGCCGAGGCCGAGAGCCTGACGGAAACGTTCTTCGGCGGTTGCCCGCACGATTGCCCCGACACCTGCTCGATGCTGTTCGACGTCAAGGACGGCCAGCTTCAGGGCGTGCGCGGCAACCCGGATCATCCGATGACCCGCGGCGGCCTCTGCGTGAAGCTGAAGGATTACGAGAAGCGCCACTACCATCCCGACCGGCTGCTCTACCCGATGAAGCGGGTCGGCCCGAAGGGCTCGAAGGAGTTCGAGCGCATCACCTGGGACGAGGCGCTGGACACCATCGTGTCGCGCTGGAAGGGCATCATCGACCAGTACGGCCCGCAAGCCATCGCGCCCTACAGCTATCTCGGCAACCAGGGCCTCGTGCACGGGCTGAACGGCGGCGACGCGTTCTTCAACCGCATGGGCGCGACCGTCACCGAGCGCACCTTCTGCGGCGAGGGCTCCTGCACCGCATGGCTCCTCACGGTCGGCCCGACCGCGGGTCTCGACCCGGACAGCTACATCCACTCGAAGTACATCGTCATCTGGGCCTGCAACTCGGTCAGCACCAACCTGCACCACTGGGCCATCGTGAAGGACGCGCAGAAGAAGGGCGCCAAGGTCGTCGTGATCGACACCTACGCCTCGCGCACCGCCAAGGCCGCCGACTGGCACATTGCGCCCAAGCCCGGCACCGACGGCGCGCTCGCCATGGCGCTGATCAATTCGATCATCGAGCAGGGCCTCGTTGATCAGGACTACGTCGACAACTACACCGTCGGCTTCCCCGAGTTGAAGGAGCGCGCCGCCACCCGCACGCCCGAATGGGCCGCCGAGATCACCGGCGTCTCCGCTGACGACATCCGCAAGCTCGCCCGCGAGATGGCGACCGAGCAGCCGGTGGGCATCCGCATCGGCGTGGCGCTGGAGCGCCATTACGGCGGCGGCCAGACCATCCGGGCGGTCGCCTGCATCCCGGCGCTCACCGGCGCGTGGCGCCATGTCGGCGGCGGCATCACCCAGTTCGGCGTCTGGGAGCACCCCTACAAGTTCGACGTCATCTGCCGCCCGGACCTGATCCCGGAGGGCACCCGCGTCGTCTCGAACCTGCAGATCGGCCGGGCGCTGACCGGCGAGATGCAGCTCGACCCGCCGATCATGTCCATGATGTGCTGGAACTCGAACCCGGTGACGCAGGCGCCCGAGACCGACAAGATCGTCGAGGGGCTGATGCGCGAGGACCTGTTCATGGTCTCGGCCGAGCACTTCATCTCCGACACCGCCTCCTACGCCGACATCCTGCTGCCGGCGACCATGGGCGCGGAGATGGAGGACATGATCCTGTCCTGGGGCCACCTCTACCTCACCTACAACACCAAATGCGCCGAGGCGCCCGGCGAGGCGATCCCGAACAACGAAATCTTTCGCCAGCTCGCCGCCCGGCTCGGGTTCGAGGAAGAGAACTTCAAGTGGACCGATTCGGAGTGCCTGGAGCACTACGTCGATTGGAGCGCGCCGGCCTGCGAGGGCATCGATCTGGCCTACATGCGCGAGCACGGCTTCGCCCGCCTGAAAGTGGGCACGCCCGACGACCGCGCGCCGCATAAGGAGGGCAACTTCCCGACGCCGACCGGCAAGTGCATGCTGAAGGTCGAGGGCGCCACGAACTTCGTCGCCCCCCCGTTCCGGCAGATGTACGAGGGCTTCCAGCCCGGCGAGGCGCTCGACCCGCTGCCCGATTACCTCGGCCCGCGCGAGTCGCACACGAACGATCCGGAGCTCGCCAAGCGCTTCCCGCTCAACATCGTCTCGCCGAAAAGCCACTACTTCCTGAACTCCTGCTACGCGAACATGGAGGACAAGCAGAAGGGCCAGGGCGAGCAGTTCGTGATGATCAACCAGGCCGACGCCGATGCCCGCGGCATCCGCAACGGCGACCGGGTTCAGGTCGGCAACGACCGCGGCGCCTTCAAGGGCGTGGCGCGCATCACCGACGACGTGAACGCCGGCATCGTGGTGGCGACGCTGGGCTACTGGCGCCAGCTCAACGAGGGCACGGTCAACAGCATCTCGTCGGGCGCGTTCACCGACATGGGCCACGCGCCGTCGTTCTCGGACAATCTGGTCGAGGTCTCGCGCTCGAACTGATGGGCGGTCTCTAGAGCATCGTCCCGAAAGGTGGTTTCCGCTTTCGGAAAAAGACGATGCGGTACAAGGATATAGAACGTCGTCCTGGATCCGATATCCAGGATGACGTTCTAGCGAGACGCTGCCGCGCATCCCCTCTCCCCGCACAGCAGGGAGAGGAGGGCGCCTTACCGCCCCGGCGGCTGCCCCTTTGCCCGGCGGAATGCGTCGGCCAGAGCCCCACCGCGCTCCGGCTGCGGCGCCGGCCGCAGCGGTGCCTGCACCGGCCGCGGGCCCACACTCCGCGGCGCGACCGCCATCCCGTCCACCGGATCGTCCAGCCGCATCGACAAGCCGATGCGCTTGCGCGGCACGTCCACCGACAGCACCAGCACCCGCACCACGTCGCCCGCCTTCACCACCTCGGACGGCGCGGCGATGCGGCGGCGCGCCATCGCCGAAATATGGACCAGGCCGTCCTGATGGACGCCGACATCGACGAAGGCGCCGAAGGCCGCGACGTTGGTGACGACGCCCTCCAGCTGCATCCCCGGCTTGAGGTCGGAAATCTTTTCGACGCCCTCCTGAAAGCTCGCGGTCTTGAAGGCGGGGCGCGGATCGCGGCCGGGCTTTTCCAGCTCACTGATGATGTCGCGCACCGTCGGCAGGCCGAAGCGCTCGTCGGCGAAGCGCTCGGGTGAGAGGGAACCGAGCACGGCCGCGTTGCCGATCAGCACGGTGATGTCGCTCTTGGTCGCTTCGAGAATGCGCCGCACCACCGGATAGGCCTCGGGGTGGACGCCGGAGCGGTCGAGCGGGTCGGTGCCGTCGGGGATGCGCAGGAAGCCCGCCGCCAGCTCGAAGGTCTTGGGCCCGAGCCCCGGCACCTTCTTCAGCGCTGCGCGGGTGCGGAACGGGCCATTGCCGTCGCGGTGGGCCACGATCTTGGCCGCCACCGATTCGCCGAGGCCGGACACCTGCGCCAGAAGCGGCACGGACGCCGTGTTCACATCGACGCCCACCGCATTCACCGCGTCCTCCACCACGCCGTCGAGGGAGCGCGACAGCTTCTGCTCGCCGATATCGTGCTGGTACTGGCCGACGCCGATGGATTTCGGGTCGATCTTCACCAGCTCGGCCAGCGGGTCCTGAAGGCGCCGGGCGATCGAGACGGCGCCGCGATGCGACACGTCGAGATCGGGCAGTTCCTTCGAGGCGATGGCGGAGGCCGAGTAGACCGAGGCGCCGGCCTCCGAGACCATCACCTTGGCCATCGTCAGATCGGGGTTGGCGGCGAGAATCTCGGCGGCCAGCCGGTCGGTCTCGCGCGAGGCGGTGCCGTTGCCGACCGCGATCAGCTCGACGCCGTGGCGGCGGCAGAGCTTTCCGAGGGAAGCCACCGCCTCGTTCCAGCGTCGCTGCGGCTCGTGCGGATAGGTGGTCTCGACGGCGAGCACCTTGCCGGTGGCGTCCACCACCGCCGCCTTCACGCCGTTGCGATAGCCCGGATCGAGCCCGAGGGTGGCGCGGCCTCCGGCGGGAGCGGCGAGCAACAGATCCTTGAGGTTGCCGGCAAACACCTTCACGGCGGCGTCCTCGGCCCGCTCGAACAGGCGGGTGCGCAGATCGGCCTTGATGCCGGTGCGGATCTTGGTGCGCCACGCGACCCGCACCGTTTCCAGCAGCCACGCATCGGCCGGGCGCCCGCGGGTCGAGACGGCGTGGCGACGGCACACCGCCAGCTCGAACGGGCCGGGGAGGCCCGACGGCGAATCCTCGCCCTCCGCCGCGAGCCCGACCTCCAAGACCTCCTCGGCCTCGCCGCGAAACAGCGCCAGCACCCGGTGCGACGGCATCTTGTCGAGGCGCTCGCGCCAGTCGAAGTAATCGGCGAACTTCTGGCCGGTCGCCTCCTTGCCCTTGCGCACGCGCGAGACTGCCTCGCCGGTCCTCCAAAAATCCTCGCGCAGGCGCCCGATCAGGTCGGCATCCTCGGCGAACCGCTCGATCAGGAGGGCGCGGGCCCCCTCCAGCGCGGCTTCAGCGGACTCGATCCCCTTCTCGGCCGCGACATAGGCCTGCGCCGCCCGCTCCGGGCTCGTCTCCGGCTTGGCGAGCAGCATCTCGGCCAGTGGCGCCAAGCCGGCCTCGCGGGCGGTCTGCGCCTTGGAGCGGCGCTTGGGGCGGAACGGCAGATAGATGTCCTCCAGCCGCGCCTTGGTCTCGGCGCCCGCGATCGCCGCCGCCAACTCCGGCGTCAGCTTGCCCTGCGCCCGGATGCTCTCGGTGATGGCCGAGCGGCGCTCGGCGAGGTCGCGCAGGTAGCCGAGGCGCTCGGACAGCGTGCGCAGCTGCGCGTCGTCGAGCGAGCCCGTCGCCTCCTTGCGGTAGCGGGCGACGAAGGGGACCGTGTAGCCGCCGTCGAGCAGCTCGACCGCCGCCGCGACCTGCCCCTCACGGACGCCGAGTTCCTCGGCGATGAGCCCGTTCACGCTCTTCGTCACGGCCATCCAGAGATCTCCATCGCGGCGGCAGGGGGCACGGGGATAAAGCGGCGGCGGTGAGACGCAAGGCGAGAGTTCGTCAGGGCAGGTCGTCGTCCGGCGCGGCGATCAACGCTTCCCGGCGCAGGGCGGCGCGTTCGTCCGCCTCCTCGCGGCATTTCAAAAGATGGCCGGCGCGGTTGACCACCTGAAGGTTCGGCGCGCCCCAATAGCTCAGCAGGAACGGCCAGGGCAGGTCGCGCTCCTCGCGCCAGACCCGGTAGAGCGGCAGGCGGTGATCGACCTCCGAGCCGCGCAGCAGGCGCTTGCCCGAGACGGCGCAGCGGTGGCGCTGGCGCGCCTTCAGGTCCTTGAGGTGATCGCTCGGCGAGCACCAGAACTCCCAGGCGATGACACAGGCGGCGTGCCAACCGGCCCGCTTGCTCGGGGCGCCGTCGCCCGCCAGATCGCGGTGCCAGCCGAAGCGGAAGACCGGCCCGCCGCAGACGCGGCAGGCGCCGAGGCCGGGAGCGTGGGCATCCTCGCGATAGGGCGCGGGCGGCACCCGGAAGCTTGCGGGCCGGCCCTCGCCGCGCCCCACCTGCCACGTCCAGCCCTCCGGCGCGCCGGTGCGGGCGGCGAGCGCGCGGGCGAGGCGGTCGGCCCGCAGCACGTGATGGCGCCAGTAGCTCGCCACCGCCCGGCTCGGCGTCGGTGGGATCAGCGGCCGGGTCAGCGCATGGTGCAGGACATGCGCGGGAAAGCCCGGCCGCAGGGATTTTTCCAGCCGAGCCCGGGCCGCCGCGTTGCGGCTCTCGCGCCATTCCGATGTCGCCATGGCAGCGGCCTAACCCGGCGTGGTGGGCCCGCGAAAGGGGAGGGCGGCTCCATGCCCGGTGGTCGCCTCCCACCGTCGCATCGGGGCCACAGGCCGGCCGGATCGTGCCCCTCCGCACGCGTGGCCCAGGCGATGAGAATGAACGTTCATTGACATGAGAATGAACGTTCACTATCAAATTCCGCAGCGCAGGAGGTTCCCGTGAGTGTCTCTCTCGATCGTCGTTGGGAAGGGTCCGTGGTTCGCCCGAGCCGGCTCCAGCTCCGGCTCCTGCGCATCACCCAAGAGATCTGCACACCGGCCAACCTCGCCCTCTGCCTCGTCGTGGCCCTGGCGTGGCTCGCACTGGTCGGCTGGACCGGGGCGGGCCAGACGGGCTGGCAGGCGCGGCTCTGCGCCGAGCTGGACCTCCAGCCGCACGCCTGCGCTCTGCTGCCCGGAGCCTCCTCGTGAGCGCGGGCGCCGTCGTCGCGGCCCGGATCGAACCGACCTCCGCGCAGGCCGCGCGGCAGGCGCACATCCTCGACGCGGCCGAAGCCTGCTTCGTGCGCAACGGCTTCCATCGCACGACGATGCAGGACCTCGCCCGCGAGGCGGCGATGAGCCCCGGCAACATCTACCGATACTTCGATTCCAAGGAGGCGGTCGTCCTCGGGCTCGCCGAGCGCGATCGCGAGCGCGGCGCCGTGCTGGTCGAGGCGCTGGAGCGGGCCGGCGACCGGCACGCCGTGCTCACCGGCATCCTCGCCGCCTACTTCTCCGAGATGACCCGCGGCGCGGCGATCCTGCGCCTCGACCTCTGGGGGGAGGCGACCCGCAACCCGGCCATCGGCGCGATGGTCGAGCGCGGCGACGCGGAGGGCCGCACGTGGCTCGTCGAAACCTTTTCGGCCATCGCCCCGGCTTGCGACGCCGCCGGCCTGTTCGAGGCGGTCGCCCCCCTGATGAAGGGCCTCATCGTCAGCCGCGCGCTGATCCCCGATTACGAGGCCGGTCCGGCGATCAGGCAGTTGCTCGCCCTGATCGATGCGGGCCTCACCGAAAAGGCCGCCCGATGAGCGCCGCCCGCCGTCTGTTCCTCTTCGCCGCCGCAGGGCTCGCCATCGCGGCGGCTCCGGCCGCTCGCGCCGAGACCGCGCCGGCCGTGACGCCCCGCGCCCCCGCCGTCAGCGTGGTCGAGGCCGCGCGCCGCGAGATCGTCGAGAGCGTCGTCGTCACCGGCACGCTGGTGCCCCGCGACGAAATTCTGGTCTCGCCGGAGATCGACGGCTATCGCATCGTCGAGCTTCTGGTGGAGGAGGGCGCCCGCGTCGCCAAGGGTCAGGTGCTGGCCCGCCTCAACCGCGACCTGATCGACCGCCAGCTCGCCCAGCAGGCGGCCCTCGTCGAGAAGGCCACCGCCGCCGTGCCGCAGGCGCAAGCGAGCATCGAGCAGGCCGAGGCCGCCGAGACGGAAGCGCGCCTCTCCTTCGAGCGGGCCAAGTCGCTGATGCAGACCGGCAACGCCACGGCTGTCGTCATGGAGAGCCGCACCGCCGCACTTCGACAGGCCGAAGGTAAGCTGACCTTCGCCCGCAACGGCCTCTCGATCGCCAAGGCCGATCTGGCCCAGGCCCAGGCCGTAAAGGCCGAACTCGAATTGCGGCTCGCCCGCACCGAGATCCGCGCCCCGGAGGCCGGCATCGTCAGCCGCCGCACGGCGCGGGTCGGGATGTCCGCATCGTCGGCCGCCGAGCCGCTGTTCCGCCTGATCGCGCGGGGCGAGATCGAGCTGGAGGGCGAGGTCATCGAGACCAAGCTCCCGCTGCTCCGCGAGGGCGCGCCCGCCTTCATCGAGATCGGCGAGGGCGAGCGCGTGTCGGGCTCCGTTCGCGTGGTCTATCCGGAGGTCGACCGGGCAAGCCGGCTCGGCAAGGTGCGCGTGCGGCTCGATGCCGACCCGCGGCTGCGCATCGGCACCTTCGTGCGCGGCGCGGTCGAACTCGCCCGCACCCGCGGCGTCACCGTGCCCCAGGCCTCGGTCCTCTACGGCGGGGGCAAGCGCAGCTCCGTCCTCGTCGTCGCGGACGACAAGGTGGAGTCGCGCGAGGTCCGCACCGGCCTGTCAGACGACGACGACATCGAGATTCGCACCGGGCTGAACGACGGCGAGCGCGTCGTCGCCCGCGCCGGCAGTTTTTTGCGGGATGGGGACAAGGTCCGTCCGGTCTCCGTCGCGGCACGGGCTCCGGCGGTCGCCGCAGCCCCCTCGCCGCAAGCCACCGCGGACGCGCGCTGACGCGCGTCGGCCTCATTCCGAAATTGCTTGAGCGGGCCGCCCGATGCGCCTGAACGTCTCGGCTTACGCGATCCGCAACCCGATCGCGCCCCTGGTCCTGTTCCTCGTGCTGATCGTGCTCGGCCTCGTCAGCTTCCGGGGCTTGGCCGTCACCCGCATGCCGAACGTCGACGTGCCGATCGTCTCGGTCACGATCACGCAAGGGGGAGCGGCGCCCTCCGAGTTGCAGACGCAGGTCACGAAGTGGGTCGAGGACTCGATCGCGGGCGTGCGCGGGGTCAAGCACATCACCTCGGCGATCACGGAGGGCTCGTCCGTCACCACGGTCGAGTTCCGGCTCGAAGTGAACACCGACCGCGCCGTCAACGACGTGAAGGATGCGATCTCGAAGATCCGCATCAACCTGCCCCGCACCATCGACGAGCCGGTGATCCAGCGCGTCGAGATCACCGGCCTGCCGATCCTGATCTACGGCGTCACCGCCCCCGCCATGACGCCCGCCGAACTGTCGTGGTTCGTCGAGGACAAGGTCGCGCGCACGCTCCAGGGCGTGAAGGGCGTCGGCGGCGTCGAGCGCGTCGGCGGCGTGGCGCGCGAAATCCGCATCACGCCCCAGCCCGACCGGCTCTTGGCGCTCGGCATCACCGCGGCCGAGGTCAACCGGCAGGTGCGCGCCACCTCCGTCGACATGGCGGGCGGGCGCGGCGAGATCGGCGGGCGCGAGCAGTCGATCCGCACATTGGCCGCCGCGCGCACCATCCGCGACCTGAAGGCCACCACCATCGTCCTGCCCGGCGGGCGCAAGGTTCGTCTCGACGACCTCGCCACGGTGGAAGACGGCATCGAGGAGCCGCGCACCTTCGCCCGCTTCAACGGCGCGCCGGTCGTCGCCTTCTCGGTCTCCCGCGGCTCGGGTGCCAGCGACGCGGAAGTCGCCAAGGGCGTCGAGCAGAAGATCGCGGAATTCCGCGAGGGCTATCCCGACATCCGCTTCGAGACCATCGATTCCTCGGTGGCGGCGACCATCGGCAGCTACGATTCGGCGATGCACACCCTGATCGAGGGCGCATTGCTCGCCGTCCTCGTGGTGTTCCTGTTCCTGCGCGACTGGCGCGCCACGCTGATCGCGGCGATCGCGCTCCCGCTCTCGGTCTTCCCGACCTTCTGGGCGATGGACGCGCTCGGCTTCACCCTCAACGGCATCAGCCTGCTCGCCATCACGCTGGTGACCGGCATCCTGGTCGACGACGCCATCGTCGAGATCGAGAACATCGTCCGCCACATGCGGCTGGGCAAATCGGCCTACCGCGCCGCCCTGGAAGGCGCCGACGAGATCGGGCTCGCCGTCATCGCCATCACGGCGACGCTGATCGCGGTGTTCGCCCCCGTGTCCTTCATGCCGGGCATCGCCGGCCGCTACTTCATCCAGTTCGGCCTGACCATCGCGGTGTCGGTGTTCATGTCGCTGTTGGTGGCCCGCCTCATCACGCCGCTCCTGGCCGCCTATTTCCTGCGCGACCACGGCCATGCGGAGGAGCGGGAAGGGCCGGTGATGCGCGCCTACGGCCGGCTCGTCGGCTGGTCGGTGCGCCACAAGTGGATCACGCTGTTCGTCGGGCTCGCGCTCTTCGTCGGCTCGCTGGCCTCCACCAAGCTGCTGCCCTCCGGCTTCGTGCCGAAGCAGGACAACGCCCGCACCCTGTTCATGATCGAGCTGGCGCCGGGCGCGCGCCTGCCCGACACCATCGCGGTGGCCGACCGGGTGGTGGAACGCATCCGCGCGCTTCCCGAGGTGGTCTCGGTCTTCGTGGACGGCGGGCGCCAAGCGGGCGGCAAGAAGGAGACGCGGCTTGCCACCCTCATCGTCAACCTGACGCCGAAGAACCAGCGGGCCAAGCGCCAATGGACCATCGAGTCGGAAGTCGCGGCGCTGCTGGCCGACGAACCCGATATCCGCTCGTGGACGCTCCGCGACAGCGGCCAGCGCGATCTGGCCCTTGTCGTCGGCGGTCCGGACGTGGCGGTGGTGAGCGAGGTCGCAGGCCGTCTCCAGCGCGACATGGCGGCGATCCCGCACCTCGTCTCGGTGATGTCCACGGCACCGCTCAACCGCACCGAGGTGCGTATCCGCCCGAAAGCCGGTGCCGCGGCCGATCTCGGCGTCTCGACCGACACCATCGCCGAGACGGTCCGCGTCGGCACCATCGGCGACATCGGCTTGAATCTGGCGAAGTTCAACGCCGCCGACCGGCAGGTGCCGATCCGGGTGCAGCTGCCCGAGAGCGCCCGCGGCGCGGTGGCGCGGCTGGAGAACCTCAAGGTTCCGGCCAAGAACGGCACCGCCGTGCCGCTCGCAGCCGTCGCCGACATCGAACTCGACCAGGGTCCCGGCGCCATCGAGCGCTACGACCGCGTCGTGCGCGTGGCGGTGGAAGCCAACATGGAGGGTTCCGACGCTTTGGGCTCACTCATCGAGCAAGCGTTGAACACGCCGACCGCCAAAAACCTGCCTATGGGCGTCACGATCCGCCAGACCGGCGACGCCGAGATCATGCAGGAGGTGTTTTCCGGCTTCCTCCTGGCGATGGGCGCCGGGATCATGATGGTCTACGCCGTCCTCGTGCTGCTGTTCGGCAACTTTTTGCAGCCGCTCACGATCCTGTTCTCGCTGCCGCTCTCCATCGGCGGCGCCATCCTCGGCCTGCTGATATTCAAGATGCCGATCTCGATGCCGGTCGTCATCGGCATCCTGATGCTGATGGGGCTGGTGACGAAGAACGCCATCATGCTGGTGGACTTCGCCGTCGAGGAGATGCGCGCGGGCGTGGACCGCGTCACGGCCATCGTGGATGCCGGCCGCAAGCGGGCGCGCCCCATCGTCATGACCACCATCGCTATGGCGGCCGGCATGGTGCCCTCGGCGATGGCCTTCGGCGTCGGCGGCGAGTTCCGCGCGCCGATGGCGGTGGCGGTGATCGCCGGGCTGATCGTCTCGACGCTGCTGTCCCTCGTCTTCGTGCCGGCGGTGTTCCTGCTGATGGACAGTTTGGGGAGTTGGCTCGGGCGCGTCCTCGGCCGCTTCGTCGGCCCGCGGGACGAGGCCGAGCTACCACCCCCTCATCACGCCGCGGGCGTCCATTAGGACGACGCGGCCCACAGGATCGCGCGGCGCTCACGCTCCGCGCGGTGCATCGGTCGGCCCGCGCATCGCCCCCTCGCGCGGGTCGGCCGGTCGTCGTGTCAGGCAGCCCCGCCCTCGTCCGCTCCGGCCGGCCCCATCGCGCCGGCCACATGCCCGAGCTTGTCCGGGTTGCGGATGACGTAGATGCCGGCGATCCGTCCGTCCTCGATCGCCAGGGCCGTCACCTGCAGCACGCCGCCGCGCTCGCGGTTGACGAAGCCCGGCAGGCCATCGACCCGCACGGCGCGCAGGAACGTCGCCGGCTCTGCCGCGTACTTGCGGGCAAGCCCCGCGAACGAGCGCAGGACGCGCTCGATCCCGAGAATCGGGTTGAGGAAGGCGATGACCTTGCCGCCGCCGTCCGAGCGCATCTCGACATCGCGGGTCAGAAGGCTCCGCAGGGTCGCGACGTCGCCGCTGCGCGAGGCGGCGAAGAAGGCCCGGGCGATCCGCTCGCCCTCTTCGGGCGGCACGGGATAGCGCGGGCGCTCGGTCCGGACATGGCGGCGCGCGCGCGGCGAGCTGGCGCACGGCCGGAGCTTCGCGGCCCAACGTATCGGCCACCTCGTCGAGGGGCACGCCGAACACGTCGTGCAGCAGGAACGCCGCCCGCTCCAGCGGCGACAGGCGCTCCAGCGCCAGCATCAGCGTCAGGGTGAGGTCGTCGCCGTCGGGCTCCGGCTCGGCGCCCTCCACCAGCGGCTCGGGCAGCCACGCGCCGACATAGGTCTCCCGCCGGGCGCGGGCCGACTTCATAGCGTCGAGGCAGAGCCGCGCGACGACCCGCGACAGGAAGGCCGCCGGCACCCGGACGCTCGCCTGATCGGCCTCGCGCCAGCGCAGCCACGCGGTCTGGACGACGTCCTCGGCCTCGGCGAAGGAGCCGAGCATCCGGTAGGCGAGCCGCAGCAGCCGCGGACGCTCGGCCTCGAACGGATCGACCCGCGCGTCAGGCCGCGACACCGGAGGATTCTTCCTCGTGGACGCCGCGCAGGCCGACCTGCAACCGGTTCCAAAGGTTGATGGCCCCGATCTGGAGCGTGAGTTGCACCTGCTCGGCCTCCGTGAACTGCGCCTTCAGGGCATCGTAGTCGGCATCCGGTGCCCCCGTCTCGGGCAGCCGCGTCAGCGCCTCGGTCCAGGCGAGCGCGGCCCGCTCCCGCTCGCTGTAGAGGCGCGACTCGCGCCAAGCGTTGAGCAGGTGGAGCCGCATCTCGCCCTCGCCTTGCTTGCGCGCGTCGGTCACGTGCAGGGCGATGCAGTAGGCGCAGCCATTGATCTGCGAGGCGCGCAGCTTCACCAGTTCGAGCAGGCCGTGCTCCAGGCCGCCCGCCCGGAGGCTGGCCTCGACGCCCATCATCGCCTTGATGGCGGCGGGCCCGTGCGCGTAGGGGTTGCCGATCCGAGGGGTCATCTTTCTCTCCTGTCGAGGTTGGGGTCGGTCACCGGATCGGCGTCGTCAGCACGGTCTCGGCGGTGTCGAGGACGAAGACGGCGAGCAGGCGCGCCGGCTCGGTCGCGCTCGCGTTGGCGCTGACGCCGTGGTGGTCGCCGGGCTTCTCGGAAAAGCTCTCACCTGCCCGGTAGACGCGCTCCGGCCCGTCGTTGACCCGGCTGCGGATCGCCCCTTCCAGCACCGTCGCGTAGATGAAGGCGCTCGGCGCGTGGGTGTGGGCCGGCGTGGCGCCGCCCGGCCCGTAGGTCACCGTCACGGCCCGCAAACTCTTGCCCGGTACGTTCGGCAGGGGCTGATCGAACACCATGGCCACCGTCGCGTCCTCGGCCTGCGCGATGCCGGGCTGTCCTGCCAGGAGGAGCAACGCCGTACCGGCCAGCCTCCATCCGCCCGCTCCGATGCCGTTCGAGCCAACACGTCGCATGCCGTTCCCCGTTGTCCGCCCGGACCGTCGATCCGGCTTCGATCGACATGACGAGGTCGGCCGCCGCGGTGTGACATCGCCGCGAAGATTTTTTGGTGCGCGGATGCGAGCCGTCTCATCGGGCGCGCGGACGCGCTATGAGGGCGCGACGGGTGCCGGTGCGGGGAGCGTTTCGAGGTGGGGCAGGCGGCGCAGGCGACGGGCGGGCGCCCCTGGACGCGGGCGCGCCCGACCCTGCGGCAAGTGACCCTGAGGCATGTGCGCCTCGCCAGCGGCCTCGTGCTGTTCGCCTACGTGCTGAGCCACCTGCTCTGCCACGCGCTCGGCAACGTCTCGCTCGGCGCGCTCCATGCCGGGCTGACCGTGAAGGTCGCGCTGTGGCGCAACCCGGTCGCCCTGGTCCTGCTCTACGGCGCGCTCGCCGCCCATCTCGCGCTCGGCCTGCACGCCCTCTACGAGCGCCGGCTGTTTCGGCTGCGGCCGGGCGAGACGGCGCAGCTCCTGCTCGGGCTCGCGGTGCCGCTGCTGCTCCTCGACCACGTCGTCGGCACCCGCATCGCCCAGAGCGCCGAGGGGCTGGCGCGGGGCTATCCGCAGGTGCTCTGGGCGTTCTGGGTCGCGAGCCCGGCGGGCAGCGGCGTGTCGCTGACGCTCGGGCTGCTGGCCGCGTGGCTGCACGGCTGCCTCGGCCTGCATTTCTGGCTGCGGCTGAAGCCGGCCTACCCGCGCCTCGCCCCCTGGCTGCTGGCGGGCGCCGTGCTGGTGCCGGTGCTGGCGCTGCTCGGCACCGTGCAGGGCGGACGCGCCGTGGCGCTCGCCGCCGCCGACCCGGCGTGGCGCGAGCGGGCGTTCGATGTCCGGCGCGTCGGCGACGCGGCCCAGATCGAGCGGCTCGGGGCCATCCGCCGCGGTCTGTTCGGGAGCTATGCAGGCGCGCTCGTCCTCGTGCTGCTGGCGCGGGGCCTGCGCACGCTGATGGAGGTCCGCGGCGGCCTCGTGCGGATCGGCTATCCCGACGGGCGCGTGGTGCGGGTGCCGCGCGGCGCCAGCGTGCTGGAGGCGAGCCGCCGGGGCCGCATTCCGCACGCCAGCATCTGCGGCGGGCGCGGGCGCTGCTCGACCTGCCGCATCCGCGTCGTCGATGGCGAGCGCGGGCGCTTCCTGCCGGCGCCCGAGCGCACCGAGCGCCTCGTGCTGGAGCGCATCGGCGCGAGCCCCGGCATCCGGCTCGCCTGCCAGCTCCGGCCCGACCGCGACCTGACCGTGGCGCCGCTGTTCACGCCCCACGCCCGCGGCGCGATGGCGGGTGTGTCCGAGCGGGCCGGGACCGGCGAGGAGCGCTTCGTCGTGGTTCTGTTCGCGGATCTCCGCGGCTCGACGCGGCTGGCCGAGGAGCGGCTGGCCTACGACACGGTCTTCGTCATCAACCGCTTCCTCGGCGCCGTCGGCCACGCGGTGCGGGCGCAGGGCGGCAGCGTCAACCGCCATCTCGGCGACGGGCTGATGGCCCTGTTCGGCCTCGACGGCGACCGGACCAAGGCCGCCCGCGCGGCCTTGGCCGCCGTCGAGGTCATCGCGGAGGAAGTCGAGCAGTTGAACCGCATGCTCGCCGCCGACCTCGGCGAGCGCCTGCGCTATGGGCTGGGCCTGCATGCCGGCACCGCCATCGTCGGCGAACTCGGCGACGAGGCCGACGCCCGCTTCACCGCGCTCGGCGACACGGTGAACGTCGCGGCACGCTTGGAAGCGCTGACCAAGCCGATGAGGCAGGTCGCCATCGTCTCCGAGGCGGTCTACCGGGCCGCCGGGATCGAACCAGGGGAACTGACCGAGCTGACACTGACCGGCCGGGCACAGCCGCTGCGGGCGCGGCTGATCGGGGCGGGCGAGGCGGCGGTCAGATAAGATCGTACCCCAAACTCGATCATGTTCGGCTGGCCAACCCGGCGCCGCTTGATCCCCCCTCGCCCCGCCATGCGGGGAGAGGGCCGCGACGACCTCGTCGGCGGCGCGGCGAGGCGGCAGCCGGGGGTGAGGGGGCGGTTCCGGAGGAGCCTCTCGCGTGGAGGTCCCCCTCACCGCCGCTCCGGCTTCGCCTGCGCTTCCTGTCGGGACGACAAGGTCCCTACAGGCCTCTCCCCGCGTGCGGGGAGAGGGGGAATGCAGCTGCACTCAAAGCGATCAACAATAGTGTCGCTCAGCGCGTAGGCCCGGTCGAGCCGGTGGCGTCGGCACCCGGCTTGATCGCCCACAGCTCCGTCGGCAGGCTCACCGGGGCGCCGGGCTTGTAGTCGGCCGAGTCCTGGATGTGCGAGGTCGTGACGTAAAGCGTGCCGTCCGGCCCCTCGCTCAGCGTGTCGGGCCAGCGCAGCTGCGGATCCTTCACCAGCGTGGTCAGCGGTGCGTCCGCCTTTGACAGGTCGCGCACCTTCACCGAATCGTCCTGCGGCGAGGTGACGATCATCCGCCCGTCGCGCCGCGTGATGAGGAGGCCGTCGGCGACGCCATTCTCGCCGACCCTGGCCACCTTGCCCGACAGGCTCTTGTCCGAGAGCGTCTCGGGCACGAGCGAGGAGGCGGCCCAGCCGGTGAGCGCGTCGGTCGGCAGGCTGTAGAGCGTACGCCCCTTGATCGCCTGCCAGTAGAGCGTCTTGCCGTCGGGCGAGAGCGCGATGCCGTCGGCGGCGAAGCTCACGCCGCGCCCGTCGGGCCGGCGCAGGGGCTTTCCGTCATAGGCCACGGTCACCGACTTGTCCGGCATGGTCGAGGGATCGCCCGCAAGCAGCCGCTTGGCCGAACCGCCGTCGAGATCCACCACGATCAGGGCACCCTCCGCGCCGGAATCGGTGAGGTAGGCGGTCTTGCCGTCGGGCGAGATGCGCACGTCGTTGAGATAGGAGCCCTGGAGCGCCACGCTCGCGTCGAACGGGATGGTCTTGATCACCGTGTTGGTCTTCAGATCGATGCCGACGAGCTTCGGGCCGTCCTTGATGACCTGGGCCATGGCGGGCGCGGCCGCATCGACCACCCAGAGCCGGTCCTGGGCGTCGGCCACCACGCTTTGCACGCAGACGAAATGGTCCTTGGGCGAGAGTTCGTCGGCCTTGGCATTACGCCAGGAATTCCAGCCCTCGTCGGGATAGGGGACGGGCTTGCCGTCCTTCAATTCGGCCACCGAGACCGGCGCGTCCTCGCTCCAACGCGGGAAGTTGACGAACAGGCGCCCGTCGCGGGAGGCGGTGATGCCGGTCACCTGATGCGCGAAGCCCGCGACCTTGGTGAGTTGCGCCGCCCCCTGCGCCAGGGCGGGCGGGGCCGCGCTGCCCGCGAGCAGCAGCGCGGCGAGCGCGAGGGATTTATGGGTCATGCCGAAAAGCCTTGGCGAAGAAGATGTCCTCCCCGGAACCGGCGTCTCCCCGGCCAAGCTCCCTCACGAAACCGTCAGGCGGGCACCTGATCGATCGAGCCCGGCTCCGCTTCCGCCACGCGGTTGCGCTCGTGGCGGAAGCGGGAGAGGGCCTGATAGGTCCTGAGCCGCGCCCGCATCAGAGAGCCCAGCGGCCGGTGCGCCGCGAGGCTGTGGGCCGGGCGGAACGACAGCACGTCGTCGGCATATCGTTTCCGGGCTTCGCTGAGGGCGTCCTGCTTGGGCAGGACGAGCCGGGCGACGGTGCGGTAGGGACTCCGATCCTCGTCCCAGCGCGTCGAGGCGTCCTCGACCGGCATCGCGTTCAGATCAAGGCAGAGCTGCACCCGGATGTCGAACACCGCGTCGTGGCCGTCGAGATAGCTCTGCACCGCGTGGCGGAACACGTCCGGATCGGCACCGGTATCCAGCATCTCCTCCCTTAGGGCAGTCTGCGCCACGGAAGCCGGGAAAGCCGCGATCTTGGCGACGAACGCGCCGTAGCGGAGCGCGGCTTGCGAGTAATAGGGCTCGGCCAGCGGGTGATGCGGCGCGTGGCCGAAGAAGTCGAGCAACGGCGAACTCTCGCCCTTGACCGCCTTCACCACGCTGTCGAGGGCTCGCGCGGTCTGCGAGACGGCGGCCTTCACGGCTTCCGGCGCCTTCGTACCGGCCTCCAATTGCTTCATGCTGCCCAGAAAACTCTTGGCATCGGGGTTGGGGAAGACCGGGCCGGTGGCGAGCACGAAGTCCTGGGTCGGCGCATCGTGGCCGTCGAGCTTCTCCCCCTCGACGCCGAGCACCTTGATCGCCATGCCGCGATGGGTCGAGACGCGGTCCTTCAGCAGCTCCCCGGCCCCTTGGGCGAAGCGCACGACGACCGGCAGCGTGCGGCCTTCCGCAAACAGCCCCTGGCGCAGCTCGGGGGCCAAGTCGGGAAGGATGTGCAATTCGCCGACCGCCACGCCGCTCACCTTGGCGTGCGAGGCGCGCACCGCGTGGCCGTAGCGTTCGGCGGTGATCTCGCTCTCGTGGGTCATCGAGGCGATGATCTTGTCGATGGTCTCGGCCTCGTCGGGGGCGGGCGTCTCGATGCCGTCGTGGTAGCGGATCGGGCTGGAATCCATGGCGCGTCCTTCCGGTCTTCGGGTCATTCCGGCGAACCGTGTGGCGCAAGGGGAGTTCGATCACATACCCGTTCCCGGTCACGTCGCTTCTCGCGTGCGGGAAGCGGGAGGATTCGGAACGGTTGAGGTTCCCCCGTCGTTGAGAGCGCAGTTTTCATGCCCTTGGAGGACGCTATGCGGAACACTCTTCTCGCCGCCGCCGCCCTGACGCTGGCCGGCCTCACCGGCGCCAGCGCCCAGACCACCGTGATCGAGCGCGACGCGCCGGACCGGGTCGTGGTCGACCGCCCCGCCTCCACCTCCTCGACCACGGTCGAGCGCCGCGACAGCAGCAGCACCGGCTGCTCCAGCAAGACGGTGACGAAGGAGAACGATGTCGGAGACCGCAAGACGGTCACCAAGGAATCCTGCGACTGATTTTTTGGGGACTTTCAGGGTTCCGAACAAAAGAACCCGCCGCGGTCCCCCGCGGCGGGTTCTTTCGTTTTAGCCCCGTCATTGCCAAGCCGAAGACGAGGCGGTCCACCGGGGACCGCCTCGCATCGTCGTCAGGCGTGGGCCAGGATCGCCAGCAGCAGCAGGGCGATGATGTTGGTGATCTTGATCGCCGGGTTCACCGCAGGGCCGGCGGTGTCCTTGTAGGGGTCGCCGACGGTGTCGCCGGTCACCGCGGCCTTGTGGGCCTCGGAGCCCTTGCCGCCGTGATGGCCGTCCTCGATGTACTTCTTGGCGTTGTCCCAGGCGCCGCCGCCCGAGGTCATCGAGATCGCGACGTAGAGGCCTGTGAGGATCACGCCGAGCAGCGAGGCGCCCACCGTGGCGAAGGCCTGCCCCTTGCCCGCGATCGCCTGGATCACGAAGAACAGCACCACCGGCATCAGCACCGGCAGCAGCGAGGGGAGGATCATCTCCTTGATCGCCGCCCGCGTCAGCATGTCGACCGCCCGGCCGTAATCGGGCCGGTCGGTGCCCTGCATGATGCCGGGCTTCTCGCGGAACTGGCGGCGGACTTCCTCCACCACCGCGCCGGCGGCGCGGCCCACCGCCGTCATCGCCATGCCGGCGAACAGGAACGGGATCAGGCCGCCGAGCAGCAGGCCGACCACGACGTAGGGGTTGGAGAGCGAGAAATCGACGGTGACGCCCTGGAAGAAGCGGTACTGCGTCGGGCTCGCGTTGGCGATGAAGTAGTTCAGGTCCGAGGTGTAGGCGGCAAACAGCACCAGCGCGCCGAGGCCCGCCGAGCCGATGGCGTAGCCCTTGGTGACGGCTTTCGTGGTGTTGCCGACCGCATCCAGCGCGTCGGTCGCCTTGCGCACGTCGGAGGGCAGACCGGCCATCTCGGCGATGCCGCCCGCGTTGTCGGTGACGGGACCGAAGGCGTCGAGCGCGACGATGAAGCCCGCGAGCGCCAGCATGGCGGTGACCGCGATGGCGATGCCGAACAGGCCGGCGAGCGCGTAGGTGGCGATGATGCCCGCCACGATGACGATCGCGGGAAGCGCGGTCGATTCGAGCGAGATCGCGAGCCCCTGGATCACGTTGGTGCCGTGGCCGGTGACCGAGGATTCGGCGATCGACTTCACCGGGCGGAAGTTGGTGCCGGTGTAGTACTCGGTGATGACGACGATCAGCGCCGTGATGACGAGGCCGAGCACCGCGCAACCGAACAGGCCACCCGAGGAGAAGGTCGTTCCGGTGTTCGTCGTGAAGGTGGTCGAGAAGGCGCCGAACAGGGCGAAGTTCACCGCGGCGATGGCCCCGACCGAGAGCACGCCGGCCGCGATCAGGCCCTTGTAGAGCGCGCCCATGATCGACTGGTTGGCGCCGAGCTTGACCGCGTAGCTGCCGGCGATCGAGGTGACGATGCAGGCCGCGCCGATGGCGAGCGGGTAGATCATCATGGTTTCGAGCACGGCGTCGTTGCCGGCGAAGAAGATCGCGGCGAGCACCATGGTGGCGACCACCGTGACCGCGTAGGTCTCGAACAGGTCGGCGGCCATGCCGGCGCAGTCGCCGACGTTGTCGCCGACGTTGTCCGCGATGGTGGCCGGGTTGCGCGGATCGTCCTCCGGAATGCCGGCCTCGACCTTGCCGACGAGGTCGCCGCCGACATCCGCGCCCTTGGTGAAGATGCCGCCGCCCAGACGCGCGAAGATCGAGATCAGCGAGGCGCCGAAGCCGAGCGCGACCAGCGCGTCGATGACCTCACGGCTGCCCGGCGCCAGCCCCGCGCCGCGGGTGAGATAGAGGTAGTAGAGCGCCACACCGAGGAGCGCGAGGCCCGCCACCAGCATGCCGGTGACCGCGCCCGACTTGAACGCCACGTCGAGCCCGCCGCCGAGCGACTGCGTCGCGGCCTGCGCCGTGCGGACGTTGGCGCGCACCGACACGTTCATGCCGATGAAGCCCGCCGCGCCCGAGAGCACCGCGCCGATCAGGAAGCCGATGGCGACCTTGATCCCGAGGAAATAGGCGAGGAGCGCGAACAGCAGAATGCCGACGACGCCGATCGTCAGGTACTGGCGCTTGAGATAGGCCTGTGCGCCCTCGGCGATGGCGCCTGCGATCTCCTGCATGCGCTGCGTTCCCGCGTCCCGTCGCATCACGTCGCGGATGGTCACGACACCGTAGGCGACGGCACAGAGCCCGCCCACGATGATCAGCAAGAGTGCGGTCATTCGTGCGTCCTTGGATTTTGATTGTGGTTTTCCGAGCTTGGCCGGGATGGCCACGGGACGTGCTGCTCGGGTCTTTGGGCGCCCTCCCTGAAAGAGCGGAACTTGATTGCCAAACTTCAGCGTGGAGCGCAAACGCCCGGCGCGATCGAAACCCGTTTCGGCGGCGAAGTTGAACGATCATTGCAGAATTTTACTTTGTGCAGCGCAGTCATTGCGGCGCACAAAGGCGCCTTATCTTATGAAATGAGAAGAATTCAAACCTAACGCATCGGTGCCGGAGGCAGGCTCCGGTGGGCGGTCGCGCACGGGCGGTGGCGATGCTAGACGGGGCGCCCGACCCGCAAGCCGAGCCGCCCTCCGTGAGCCAAGCCGAGATCGACGTCGCCGTCGAGGATTCCCGCTGGGAAGAGGCCATTCCCGACCTCGAAGCCTTCGCGATCCGCGCCGTCGAGGCCGGGCTCGCCATCGCCCCCGATTCGCCGACCGGGCCGGTCGAAGTCAGCGTGCTGCTCACCGACGACGCGTCCGTGCGGGTGCTGAACCGCACATGGCGGGGCAAGGACAAGGCGACCAACGTCCTCTCCTTCCCGGCGCCCGCGCAACCCTCCCATCCCGGCGCGCCGCGCCCACTCGGCGACGTCGTCCTTGCGTATGAGACGCTCGTGCGCGAGACTGGCGAGCAGTCGAAGCCGCTGGCGCATCATCTCGCCCATCTCCTGGTCCATGGCACTCTTCACCTCCTCGGACAGGACCACGAGACCGGCGAGGCGGAAGCCGAGGCCATGGAGGCGCTCGAAGTCGCCGCCCTTCGCACCCTCGACATCCCCGACCCCTACGAGGGTTGAATCGCGGCCGCTCCGGCCGTCCCGATCCCTCCGATCCAGAGACCGATGACCAACGACCGAAGTCGCGGCGCGGCCCTTGCCGCGCCGACCGCCGACGCCGAACCGCCCCGCGAGGCGTGGTACGACCGTCTGCTAAGCGTCTTCCACCTGCGCCAGCGCGATTCGCTGCGCGCCGGCATCGAGGAGGCGCTGGCCGAGCCCGATACCGGCGAGGACGCGTTCTCGCCCCTCGAACGGGCCATGCTCAAGAACGTGCTGGGCCTGCACAAGGTGCGGGTCGACGACGTGATGCTGCCCCGCGCCGACATCGTCGCGGTCGCCGTCGAGACCACGCTGAGCGACCTGCTCAAGCTGTTCCGCACCGCCGGCCACTCGCGCCTGCCGGTCTACGGCGAGACGCTCGACGATCCCCGCGGCATGGTCCACATCCGCGACTTCGTCGAATACCTCGCCGCCAAGGCCGAGGCCGCCCCGCGCCGGGCCTCGCCGCAGGCCGCCGCGCATGCCACGGCCGGCGCGCCGGACGCGGCCGCCGAGGCCAAGCCCGCCCCGCGCCCGCGGCGCCAGCCCACCGCGCGGGCGCTGCGCGGACTCGATCTCGGCAAGGTCGATCTCTCGGCGACGCTCGCCTCCACCCGTATCCAGCGTCCGGTGCTGTTCGTGCCGCCCTCCATGCCGGCGATCGACCTGCTGGTGCGAATGCAGGCGACGCGCACCCACATGGCGCTCGTCATCGACGAGTACGGCGGCACCGACGGGCTGATCTCGATCGAGGACCTGATCGAGATGGTGGTCGGCGACATCGAGGACGAGCACGACGTGGCCGAGGGCCATCTCGTCCACCGGATGGAGGGCGAGGCGGAGGCCTTCGTGGCGGATGCCCGCGCCGGCCTCGCGGAAGTCGCCGAGACCACCGGGGTCGATCTCGTCGCGGCCGTCGGCGAGATGGCCGAGGAGATCGACACGATCGGCGGCCTCATCGTCACGCTCGCCGGCCGCGTGCCGTCCCGCGGCGAGGTGATCGCCGGCCCCGGCGACATCGAGTTCGAGGTGCTCGACGCCGATCCCCGCCGGGTGAAGCGGATCAAGCTCCAGCGCGCGCCGGCCAAGATCGGCACCGTCGTGCCGCTCGCCCTGCCGCCGCCGCGCAATCCGGTGACGGACGGGCCCCAGGCCGCCGAATCCGGCCATTGATCGAAAACGAGCCGAGCCGGTCATGAGAGCGAGTTCCGCCCGCGTGGCCGGCGATGGCGCACGCCCGGGTGCGGCGCAGGCCGGGCTGGTCGATACGTTGGCCCACCGCGTCATTCTGAGCCACGGCTGGGGCCGGTTCGCGCTGGCCTTCGGGGCGGGCGCGCTCGGAGCGGCGGCGATGCCGCCCCTCGGGCTGTTTCCGGCACTGGCCGTCTCCCTCACCGTCGCGGTCTGGCTGATCGATGGAGCGACCGTCGGCGGCTCGCTTCGGCGCACGCTGCTCGCCAGCGCCGGGATCGGCTGGGCCTGGGGCTTCGGCTACTTCACCGCCGGCCTGTGGTGGCTCGGCGCCGCCTTCCTCGTCGAGGCGGACCAGTTCGCCTGGGCGATGCCGCTCGGCGTGCTCGGCCTGCCCGCCGTGCTCGCATTGTTCTTCGCCGTGGGATTTGCCGCCGCGCGGCTCGTGTGGTCGTGCGGGCCCGCGCGGATCACCGCGCTCGCATTCGGGCTCGCCGGTGCCGAGTGGCTGCGCGGGCACCTGTTCACGGGGTTTCCCTGGAATACGCTGGGCATGGCGCTCGGCTCCAACCTGTGGACGATGCAGGCGGCCTCCGTGATCGGGCTCTACGGCCTGACTCTACTGGCGATCCTCATCGCCGCCGCGCCTGCGACGCTCGCCACCGGGACCACCGCGCGCGGACGTTATGCGCCCTCGCTCATCGCGCTCGTCGCCCTGGCGGGGCTTGCCGGCTACGGCGCCCTGCGGCTGCCGGCCTCGCCCGATCCGACGGTGGCGGGCGTGCGCCTGCGGCTGATCCAGCCCAACGTGCCGCAGGACGCGCGCTTTCGCGCCGACATCCGCGACGAGATCGTCGGCAAGTACCTGGAGATGAGCGACCGGGCGCTCTCGCCGGAGCGCACCGGCATCGCCGACGTCACCCACCTAATCTGGCCGGAATCGGCCTTTCCTTTTCTGATCCAGCGCGATCCGCAGGCGCTCGGGCGCATCGGCGCGGCGCTCCCCGAGGGCAAGCAGCTCGTCACCGGCGCGGCGCGGGGACGCGAGCCGCTGACCCGCGAGAACGCGGTGTTCCACAATTCCATCCTGACCATCGGCCCCGGCGGGCGGATCGGCGAGGTCTACGACAAGGTCCATCTCGTGCCCTTCGGCGAGTACCTGCCGGGGCCGCTCGACGCGATCCTCCGGGCGGTGGGCCTGCGCCAGTTCGTGGCGGTGCCGGGCGGCTTCACGCCGGGCCACCGCGAGGGCCAGCGCATCCTCTCGGTGCCGGGGCTGCCGCCGGTGGCGGCGACGATCTGCTACGAGGCGATCTTTCCCGGCGCGATCCTGCCGCCCGCTTCGGGGGACGCCGCGCCCGCGGTGCCGGGGCTGATCCTGAACCTCACCAACGACGCGTGGTTCGGCGACACGCCGGGCCCGCGCCAGCACTTCGCCCAGGCGCGGCTCAGGGCGGTGGAGGAGGGGCTGCCGCTGGTGCGCGACGCCAACTCGGGCATCTCGGCAGTGGTGGACGGCCACGGCCGCATCCTCGCGAGCCTGCCGCTCGGCACCGAGGGCGTGCTGGATTCGGCCCTGCCCCAGCGGCTGCCGGGCCGCACCCTCTACGCGAGCCTCGGCGATCTGCCCTTCGCCCTGATGTGGCTCGCCGCATTGTTGACGGCGCTCGGCGGGCGTTTCCGCCGCGCCTGACGATCCCCTCCGGCAATTGCGGCAGCGCCGGATTTAATCCCAACACTTATCCATCGACTGAGACACTAAGCCGTTGGAGCCCAACGCGCTCTCGGGCGTTTCAACCGTCAATAGGAGGCGCGGCCGGTCACGGGACCGCACCACGCGGCCTCCGGTAACGGGAATCACAGCGATGAATCGCATTCTCATGGCCTCGGCGGCCCTGGTCGGCGCGTTGGCCTTCGTGCCGGCGAGCGCGGATGCACAGGGTCGTGCAGGCATCGGCCTCGGCGGTGCCGGCGCCCTCGGAATCGGCGGCGGTGGCGGTGGTGGCGGCTTCAGCGGTGGTGGTGGCGGCTTCAGCGGTGGCGGTGGCGGCTTCAGCGGCGGCGGCGGCCGGATTGGCGGCGGCGGCGCGATCGGCGGCGGCGGCTTCCAGGGCAATCAGGGCTTCGCGCGCAACGTCGGCGGGCCGGGCCGTGTCGGCATCGGCCTCGGCCAGGGCGGCGCGCTGGGCATTCCCGGCAACGGCATCGGCGCGGGTCGCGGCTACGGAGCCGGATACGGCGTCGGCGGCCGGCCCGGATACGGCACCGGCTACGGCTACAACCGCCCCGGTTACGGCTACGGCTATGGCCGCGGCTGGAACCGCGGTCGCGGCTACGGCGGCGTGGGTCTCGGCCTCGGTCTCGGCCTCGCGACGGGCGCCGCCCTCGGCTACGGCGCCGGTTACGGCTATCCGGGCTACGGCTACGGCGGCTACTACGATAACGGCTACGCCCCGGCCGGTTATTACGGCACCGAGACGGTGGTCGAGGCCGCGCCTGAGCGCGACGACGAATACTGCGCCCGCCGCTTCAAGACCTACGACCCGGCGAGCGGCACCTATGTCGGCAAGGGCGGCGTCCGCCGTTCCTGCCCGTAACGGGTAAGACAGGAGGCCGGCCCAAGCCGGTCTCCGCAAACCGAAAACCCCGCCCGACCGTGAGGTCGGGCGGGGTTTTCTTTTGGTCGTCACGTCCCTCGGGCGGCCTGCCGCCCGAGGGAAACTCCCAAAGGGACTTACTCGGCGGCGACCCTATGGGCCTGCGAGCCGTCGGTATAGGTCTCGGCCTGCAAGCGCTTGCCCGGCGCGGCGCGACCCGGCAGCGGCGGCAGGGCCTTTGCCTTCTCCAGATCGATCCCGGCGCCTTCCGCGACGCGGCGGCCGTAATCCTCGTCGGCGTGCCAGAAGTGCCAGACCATCCGAAGCTGGATGGCTTCCGGGCACTGCTTCATGTCGCCCACGAGGTTGGCAATCAGGTCGTCGCGCTCCCAATCCTGGAACGAGCGGTAGCGCACGCCGGCCTGGGTGTAGTCGTCCTCGGTGCGCGAGGTCTGGTAGCGACCCAGACGCCCCTCGACCGGCTGGTGATAGTCCTTCGCGGGCTTGGGCGCCTCACGCAGACCCTCTGCGAGCGTCGAGGGCTCGTAGTTGATGTGCTTGTTCGGGCCGGTGCCGTCCACCGCATAGGCCATCTGGCCGTCGCGCTGGTTTGAGTAGACCTTCACGCCGGGCTGCGGCGCGTTGATCGGCAGCTGAAGGTAGTTGGCGCCGACGCGGTAGCGCTGCGTGTCCGAGTAGGACAGCGTGCGCCCCTGGAGCATCTTGTCGTCGGAGAAATCGACGCCGTCGACCAGAACGCCGGTGCCGAACGCCGACTGCTCGACCTCAGCGAAGAAGTTGTCCGGAACGCGGTCGAGCACCATCCGGCCGACGGGCAGGAGGGGGAAGTCCTCGACCGGCCACAGCTTGGTGTCGTCGAGCGGATCGAACGACAGGTGGTCGTTCGGGCCGTCCGGCATGATCTGCACGCAGAACTCCCACTCGGGGAAGTTGCCCGCCTTGATGTTGTCGTAGAGGTCGCGCGTGGCGTGGCCGACATCCTTGGCCTGGATCTCGGAGGCCTGGGCCGAGGTCAGGTTGCGCACGCCGAGCTTGGGCTCGAAGTGGAACTTGCACAGCACGGCCTCGCCCTGGTCGTTGACGAGCTTGTAGGTGTTGACGCCCGAGCCTTCCATCTCGCGGTAGTTGGCCGGGATGCCCCAGGGCGACTTCAGGTGCGTCACCATGTGGATCGACTCGGGGTGCTGCGCCACGAAGTCGAAGAAGCGCCACGCCTCCTGGCGGTTCGTCACCGGGTCCGGCTTGAACGCGTGGATCATGTCGGGGAACTTGATCGCGTCGCGGATGAAGAAGACCTTGAGGTTGTTGCCCACGAGGTCCCAGTTGCCCTCGACGGTCTTGAACTTCACCGCGAAGCCGCGCGGGTCACGCTCGGTCTCAGGGCTCTCCTTGGCACCGGCGACGGTGGAGAAGCGCACGAAAACCGGGGTCTTCACGCCGGTCTCGTTCAGCACGCGGGCGCGGGTGTAGGTGGAAGCCGGCTCGTTGCCGATCTTGCCGTAGGCCTCGAAATAGCCATGCGCCCCGGCGCCGCGGGCGTGGACCACGCGCTCGGGAATCCGCTCGCGGTCGAAATGGGTGATCTTCTCGATGAACTGGTAGTTTTCGAGGGTCGCCGGGCCCCGCTCGCCGACCGTGCGCGTGCTCTGGTTGTCGCGGACCGGATGGCCCTGGCGGGTCGTCAGAATCGGGCGGTTCTCGCTCATGCGGTACTCTCTCCTCGGGTGGAACGGGGTGGCGGCCGACCCCGCGGGGTCGGCGAAAGCCTGGAACCGTTCTGGGTTGGCGGTATGACCTGCGAATGACCCATTGGCAAATGCATCGTCACAAAGACCGTGATAGATGCAGCCTATGAATCTCTCCGGCCTCTCGCTCCGTGACCTCGAATACGTCGTGGCTTTGGCCGACGAGGGCCATTTCGGCCGCGCGGCCGAGCGCTGCAACGTCAGCCAGCCGACGCTCTCGGTGCAGGTGCGCAAACTGGAGAACACGCTGGGGCTGGCCTTGTTCGAAAGGTCCAACCGCGGCGTGCTCCTGACCCTGGGAGGGCAGGCCATCGTGCGGCAGGCCCGCGTGGTCCTGGCCGAGGCGCAGCGCCTGCTGGCACTCGCCGTCGAGGGCCGCGGCTCGCCGCTGACCGGGCGGCTCGTGCTCGCGGCGATTCAGACGCTCGGGCCCTACTATTTCCCGCTGATCCTGCGGCTCCTGCGCCAGGAATTCCCGCTGCTGACGCTGGCGCTCTCCGAGGCCCGCACCGCCGAGATCCTCGACGGCTTGCGCGACGGGCGCGTCGATGCGGCGCTCCTCTCGCTGCCGGTGGCGGCATCGGGGCTGACGCTGTCGCCGCTCTTCGTCGAGCCGTTTCGCCTCACCTGCCCGGCCGACCACCCGCTGGCGCATGGCGCGCCGCCGCGGGCCGATACGGTCGGCGGGCCGGACCTGCTGCTCCTCGACGAGGGCAATTGCCTGCGCGACCAGACCATCGCGGCCTGCGGCGCGCCGCGGGCCGTCGGGCGCCACGCCACCAGCCTGGAGACCCTGCGCTCGATGGTGGCGGCGGGCGCGGGCTACACCCTGATCCCGGCGCTCGCCGTCCCCGCCGGCCCCGACCCGAGCGGGCTCACCGTCACCCGCACGTTCGAGGGGGAGGGGCCCGGCCGCACGGTGGCGCTGGCATGGCGCTCCAGCGATCCGCGGGCGGCGGGGCTCGCCTCGCTCGCCGCGTTCTTTCGGATGCACGCGCCGGCGAGCACGCGGGCGTTTCGGGAGGGGGAGGAATTGGCGGGCAGCGCGCTCGCTTGAAGCCGCCCGTCACCCCCCGATCCGCTCCGCCGCGAAGCGCTCGCGCAGCCACGCGGCGGCGGGGCCGCAAGGGCGCTGCTTGTGCCAGACCAGTTCCAGCGCGATCGGCCAGTCGCCTTGGTCGAATTGGAGGTCGGGGGTGACGAGGTACGGCGCGGTCAGCGAGGCGGCGATGACGTGGTCGGTGACGAAGGCCCAGCCGATGCCGTGCTTGACCATCTCCAGGATCACCCAGTGGCTCTCGACCCACCACACCTCGGCGGCGACCCGCAGGCGGCGCTTTTCCGGGCCGTCGCTGCGGGCGGCGACGAGAATCTGGCGGTAGCGCTTCAGTTCCTCCCACTCCACCCGCGCCTTGGCGAGCGGATGGTCGCGCCCGCAGACGAGCTTGAGCGGCACCCAGCCGATGGTCTGGAAGCCGAGTTCGGTCGGCAGCACCTCCTGGCGCCACATCACCCCGAGGTCGGCCGCCCCCGACTGCACCATGCGGCTGACGTCCTCCATCAGCGGGAACAGCAGTTCGAGTTCCACGAAGGGGAAGTGCCGGGCGAAGTCGGCGAACAGGGCGCCCAGCGCGTGCTCGGGATAGAGTTCGTCGATGGCCACCACCAGCCGGCTCTCGACCCGCCGCTCCAGGCTGCGCGCCACGCCGATCAGGTGCTCGCGCCGGTCGAGCACCACACGGGCCTCGGACAGGAGCCGCTCCCCCGCCGCGGTGAGCACCGGGTTGCGCCCGGCCCGGCTGAACAGGTCGAGCCCGAGATCGGCCTCCAAGTTGGCCACCTGCGTGCTGACCGCTGACTGCGCCTTGCGCAAGATGCGCGCGGCGCCGGAAAAGGAGCCGGCTTCGGCCGCCGCGACGAAGGCCTGGAGCTGGTCGAGCGAGACCGCCATCCATCTGTCTTTCCGATACGTCCTAACTTGCTGATCGGAGTATCGCAGATAGAACGCCCCGGACAAATTCTCCCGATCCGAGGGCCAGACCATGCGCAGCACGCGCGACCGACTCCGCCACGCCATCCTGTTCGAGCTGTTGGGGCTGGCGCTCATCATCCCGCTCGGCAGCCTGCTGTTCGGCCTGCACGGCTCCGACATGGGCGTGATCGGCGTCGGCAGCGCGCTGGCCGCGACAGTCTGGAACTACGTCTACAATCTCGGCTTCGACCGGGCGATGCAGCGCCTCGTCGGCCACACGCGCAAAAGCCTGGGGCTGCGGGTCGGGCACGCCCTGCTGTTCGAGGCGGGGCTGCTGGTGATCCTGCTGCCGCCGATCGCGTGGTATCTCGGGATCAGCCTGCGCCAGGCCTTCGTGATGGATCTGGCGATCGCGGCCTTCTACGTTGCCTACGCCTTCACCTTCAATCTCGCCTACGACCGGGTGTTTCCGCTGAAGAACTGGGGCGACGCCGCGGCGCAGCCGGCCCGCTGAGGGCGGTCCGGGCGCTTCGTGACAGGGGAGGCGAACCGGTGTAGCGCCGGGCTCGTCTCTTCCGCCGCCGTACATCCCCCCCTTGATCGACAGACCGCAACTTCTCGGCTGGGCGGCGCTCGTCGCGGCCTCCGGCCTGCTCGGCTTAGGCCTGAGCCTTGCCGGCTTTCCCGCCGCCTTCCTGCTCGGGCCGATGCTGGTCGCGATCGGGTTCGGCGTGCGCGGCGCGCCGATCCGGGTGCCGCGGCTCGGGTTCCTGGCGGCGCAGGCGATCGTCGGCTGCCTCGTCGCCCATTCGGCCACCGGCGAGATCGCCAGGACGCTGCACGACGACGGCCTCGTCATCCTCGCCGTCGTCCTCGTGACGGTGGCGGTCGCGGCCGGCGTCGGCGTCGTGCTCACCCGCTTCCAGGTGCTGCCGGGCACCACCGCCGCCTGGGGCTCGTCGCCGGGCGGGGCCGCCGCCATGGTGGCGATGGCGGAGGATCACGGCTCGGACGCGAGGCTCGTCGCCTTCATGCAATACGTGCGCGTCGCGATCGTCGTCGTCTCCGCCTCGGTCGCCGCGCGGCTCCTGGCGGATGGGGCGGCGCTCGATGCCGCCACCGACCGAGCGTCGCCCGCGCCGCTCTCGGTCGCCGCGACGCTGGCCATCGCCGGGGTAGGGGCGAGCGTCGCGACGTGGCTGCGCCTGCCCTCGGCGGCGCTGATCGGGCCGATGCTGCTCGGCGCCGGGCTCCACGCCGCGGGGCTCGCCGACCTCGCCTTGCCCGAGCCGCTGCTGGCGGCCGCCTATGCCGGCATCGGCTGGTATGTCGGCCTGCGCTTCACTCGGCAAACCGTGCGCACGGTGCTGCACGCGCTGCCGAGCGTGCTCGCGGCGACGCTGGCGATGGTCCTGATCTGCGCGCTCTGGGCCTGGGGCCTGACCGGGTGGCTCGCCATCGACTACCTCACTGCCTTCCTCGCCACGAGTCCCGGCGGGCTCGATTCGGTGGCGATCATCGCGGTCGGCTCGAAGGTGGACGTGCCGTTCGTGCTCGCCGTGCAGACGCTGCGGCTGTTCGTGGTGCTGCTGACCGGGCCGATCCTCGCCCGCTGGATCGCCCGCGCGGCGCCGGAGGAGGGCAGATGACGGCGCTCTGGCTCGCCTTCCTGAATTCCTGGCGCGGGATCGTCCACGGCGCCCGCACCGAGCGGGCGATCCGGCTGGAGCTGGTGCTGCTGGCGCTCGGCGTGCCCGTCGCGCTGGTGCTCGGCGGCTCGCTCTGGGTCCGGGTTGCGCTCTTGGCGAGCCTGCTGCTGATGCTCGGCGCCGAGTTCCTGAACACGGCCATCGAGAAGCTGTGCGACCACCTCCATCCGGGCCGGCACGCCCGCATCGGCATCGTCAAGGACCTTGCCTCCGCCGGTGCGTTCCTGACGCAGGCGATTGCCGCCCTGGTCTGGGCGGCGGCCGTCATCGACCGGTTCTGAACCCGTCTCAACGCGGCGCCTTCAGCCTGCGCTTGGTTAGGTGGGATTCCGGCGCGCGCGTGCCGTCTTGCATCGCGCCGCGGACGTAGTGCAGCGGCCAGGGCAGCTTCTCGCCGGGCTTGGTCTCGTTGAACGCCGCCTTGACCGCCACACGATCCGCCTGCCACGCCTCGTATTGCGCCTTGAGTTCGGGGTCGTCGTCGAGCGGGCGGATCGTCGGCTGGATCGCATCGAGCAGCAGATGCGGGATCGGGACGACGAAGCCGATCGGATCGCCCTTGGCGAAGGTGACGCTTCCGGGCCGGGTGAAGCGCCAGTTCATGGTCGCGGTGAAGGGCAGCCAGTCCGACTCGATGAGGCCTTCCAGCGGATGGAGGCCGTCCGGGCAGACGTTCGGCGGGCCGCGCAGCCACGTGCCCCATCCGGGATCGGTGCGGAACAGCAGGCCGATCCGGAACGTGAGCGTGCCCTGCCCGAAATCCGGCGCCACGATCCGGCTCAGGTGGGGAAAATCGTCCAGCCCCCGCACGGTGAGGCCGTCCCGGCGGGGCGTGCCGTCCCAGGTCGCCTCGAAGGTGCAGGGCGAGAGGATGTCCCAGCCCGAGGCGTTGGCCACGACCATCGGCAGGCAGCGCTTGGCATAGCCTTGCGGCGTCGCCTCCATCCAGTCGCGCCCCGCGCGCCCGGGGACGATGTCGAGGGCATGCTCGGACACCCGGTAGATGTCGAACCGGGGGGCGCGGGCCGGGCCGCCGCTCGGATCGGCTGCGGAATCCATGGGTCTGCTCGCGGGCGTGTCGGGCTTCTGAACGCCGCCCTTCGCAGCAAAGCGCGGCGGAAGGAAGGGCGCCGTAGACCTCAATCCGCCGCCAGCGGCATCGCCTCGACGGTTGTCTCGGCCAAGCCCCGCCCGGTCAGCGCGCGGGCGAGCGCCGGGTTGAGCCCGGTGCCGCCGGTGAAGACCGCGAGCCCCTCCGACGCTTCCGCCGGACCGGCCTCGCCGAGCAGCTGCACCACCCGGCGGGCGATGGCCGGGGCCGGGTCGATCCACGTCACCGGCCAGGGAGCGAGGCGCTCGAAGCGGGCGAGCAGCAGCGGATAATGGGTGCAGGACAGGCACACCACGTCGGTACGCCGCCCGTCCTCGCGCTCGTCGAAGCAGGGGGCGATCTCGGCGAGGATGGCGGCGTCCGGGACCGGCGCGCCGGCCATCTCTGCCTCGGCGTAGCGAGCGAGGTTGACCGAGCCGACGAGGCTCACCGCGCAGGTGGCGGCATAATTCTTGACGAGGTCGCGGGTATAGGCGCGGGCCACCGTGCCGGGGGTGGCCAGCAGCGACACCAGCCCCGAGCGGGTGAGCGCGGCGGCCGGCTTGATCGGCGGCACCACGCCGACGAAGGGCGTGACGAAGCGCTGGCGCAGCGCGGGCAGCACCACCGTCGAGGCGGTGTTGCAGGCGATCACCACGAGATCGGGGCTATGGAGCGCGATCAGCCGCTCCATCACGGCGAGCACGCGGGCGACGAGCTGCGGCTCGGAGAGGCGCCCATAGGGAAAGGCCGCGTCGTCGGCGGCGTAGACGTAGGCCGCATCGGGTCGGGCGCGGCGCACCTGCTCCAGCACGGTGAGCCCGCCGAGACCGGAATCGAACACGAGGATCACCGGCTGAGGCTGGCGCGCGCCGCGCAGCCCGGGAAGTGTCGCGAGATTGGTCGCCCCTGCCATCAGATCGATCCGCATGACCGTCACCCGGGCCCGCTCGCGGCGAATGGGAAGCGGTAGTCTCCGGGCGCGACGGTTAAGGACATCTCTCTGCGGCTGCAAAAAGGCTGCGCTTCTCCCTCCTCAGAGTAGGGTGCGACGAACGGACAGCCACGCTGGCGCGTTGCCCTGTAGCAAACGACATCTATCTGCGTCGTCCAACGGGGAAGGAGATTTTCCGCATGGCCGCCAGCGCAGCACTTCCTCACTCCGGGCCGCAAGGGCCTGCGTTCCCGCCGCCGCCGCTCGACGCCCGCCCCGCGGACCGCGACGCCTGGATCGCCGCCTTCCGCACCGTGCGCGACGAGACCGAGCGGCGCGCCGCCCCGCTCTCGCCGGAGGACCAGCAGATCCAGTCGATGGAGGATGCGAGCCCGACCAAGTGGCACCGCGCCCACACGACATGGTTCTACGAGCAGTTCCTGCTGGCCGAGCACCTGCCCGGCTACCGCGCTTACGACGAGCGCCTGCACTACCTGTTCAATTCCTACTACGTGCAGGCTGGGCCCCGGCAGCCACGCTTCCTGCGCGGCATGATCACGAGGCCGACGGTGGAAGAGACCGCGGGCTACCGGGCGCACGTCGATCGCGCCGTCACCGTGATGCTGCGCGAGGCCTCCGACGAGGCGCTCGAAAAAATCCTGCCGGTGCTGGAGATCGGGCTTTATCATGAGCAGCAGCATCAGGAATTGATGCACACCGACATCCTGCACGCCTTCACGCAGAATCCGCTCGATCCGACCGTGGACGGGGCCTGGGCAACGCCCAAACCGCGGGCATCTTCGGGCACATCTGCCCTGGAAAAGGGCATTGCCCGGATCGGCCACGACGGCACCGGCTTCGCCTTCGACAACGAGAGCCCGCGCCACGAGACGCTGATCCTCGGCGGCACGATCGACCGCAATCTCGTCACCAACCGCGACTGGCTCGGCTTCATCGAGGACGGCGGCTACGGGCGGCCCGAACTCTGGCTCAACGACGGCTGGCTCTGCGTGCAACGGGAGGGCTGGGAGGCGCCGGGCTACTGGCGCCGCGAGCCCGAGGGCTGGTCGATCATGACGCTCGCCGGGCGCAAACCCGTCGATCCGGACGAGGCGGTGCGCCATGTCAGCTACTTCGAGGCCGACGCCTATGCCCGCTGGGCCGGGCGCGACCTGCCGACGGAGGCCGAGTGGGAGGTCGCCGCGCGCGAGGGCCTGATCGACGACGCCTTCGGCCTCGTCTGGCAATGGACGCGGAGCGCCTACGGCCCCTATCCGGGCTACCGCCCGGTCTCCGGCGCGCTCGGCGAGTACAACGGCAAGTTCATGTCGGGGCAGTACGTGCTGCGGGGCTCCTCGGTGGCGACATCCGAGGGCCATGCGCGGATCGGCTACCGCAACTTCTTCTACCCCCATCAGCGTTGGCAGTTCACGGGCCTGAGGCTCGCGGACGCGCTCGCCTGACGCTCGGGCCTTTCCCTTCCGCCCTCACGCCGCTCAGACGGAGAGTCACCGTGACGATCGATCCCCGCTTGAGCGCCGACGCTCCGGCGTCGCCGCTTCCCGAGAACGGCCTTTTCCTGACCGACGTATGGGCCGGGCTGGGCGCGGCCCGAAAAACCCTCCCGGCCAAGTACTTCTACGATGCCGCCGGCTCCGCTCTGTTCGAGCAGATCACGGTCCTGCCGGAATACTACCCGACCCGCACGGAACTGCGCATCCTCGACGAGCGCGGCCCCGAGATCGCGGCGCATCTGCCGGAAGGGGCGGCGCTCGTCGAGTTCGGCAGCGGCTCCACGGTGAAGCTGCGGCGCCTGCTGCGCCACCTGCCCGGTCTGTCGGCCTACGTGCCGGTCGATGTTTCCGCCGAGTTTCTGCACGAGCAGGCCGAGGTGCTGCGGGCCGACTTCCCCGATCTCCCCATCGAGCCGGTGGCCGCCGACTTCACCCGGCCCTTCGCCCTGCCGCCGCGCCTGTCCGGCCGGCCGCTCGCCGGCTTCTTCCCCGGTTCGACCATCGGCAATTTCGAGCCGGCGGAAGCCGCCCGGCTCCTCGACGGCTTCGGCCGCATCCTGGGGGAGGGGGCAACGCTCATCGTTGGCGTCGATCTGGTGAAGGACCGCGACGTGCTGGAGGCCGCCTACGACGACGCGGCCGGCGTCACCGCGGCGTTCAACCTCAACCTGCTGCACCGGATCAACCGCGAACTCCACGGCGACATCGATCTCGACAGCTTCCATCACCGCGCCGTGTTCAACGAAGCGGAATCGCGCATCGAGATGCATCTCGTCAGCCGCGTGGCGCAGACGATCCACGTCGCAGGCCGCGCCTTCGCCTTTGCCGAGGGCGAATCGATCCACACCGAGAACAGCTGCAAGTATACGATTGCCAGCTTCCGGGCGCTCGCCACGCGGGCCGGCTGGTCGGTGCTGGAGGCCTGGACCGATGCCGACGGGCTGTTCTCGGTCCACGCCCTGCGCCGCAGTTAAGGTTCGTTACGTCGCCGTCGGGGCGACGTAACAATCGGGGCGCACGACGGCATCGGCCGGCAACGAACCGGGATCATGGTTAACGGCAACGCTTCCTCGGGAAGCGGGCGGCTTCTCAAGGCCGTCGATCCGAACCCCCGATCCCGGACCCGTCCCATGCGCTCGATCCTCGTCGCCCTCCTCGTCGGCACCGCCGCCGCCACCCTCGCCTACGCCCACGGCGTCGAGACCCATGCCGCGGGCGGCACCGTCGGCACCCTGACCTGCCGCACCAACCCCGATCTCGGCCTGGTCCTGGGTCTGAACCGCGGTGCGTCCTGCCATCTCGCCACCGCCGACGGGCAGCGCCAGAGCTATGCTGCGCTCCTGCCGCCCAGCGCCGACGGGGAGGGCGCCCGTACCCTGACCTGGCACGTCCGCACCGCCGACGGCCGCCCCCGCCCCGGCCTCCTCGACGGGAGCTTCACCCTTGAGGGCGGACTGCTGCGCGGCGCACGCGCTGACCTCGCCCCGATCGACGCCGCGGGCGAGACCGGCCTGCGGCTGGCGGCGGACGATGCGCGGGTGACGGTGGGCGCGCGCTGAGGTTTTTTGCGATCCGGTTCTCCCACCCCACCCTCCTCCTGAAGTGCCCGCGAAGCGGGCCTCGAAGGAGGGCTCCGCTGCGCTCCGGCACATCAGGATGAGGGCGCGAGTGGGATCAATGCTCTTTGTGCGTCACGCCCGTCAGAGCTGGCACGCCCCCGCCAGCGCCTCGTTCTCGGCCTGCGAAAACAACCGCGAGCGGATGTGGAACCGCTTCTCGCGCCCGTTCTCCAGGGAGAACATGCCGCCGCGGCCGGGCACCACGTCGAGAATGATGTGAGTGTGCTTCCAGACGCCGAACTGCGAGCGCGAGATGAAGAAATCCGCGCCCCCGACCTGACCGAGATGCACGTCGCCGTCGCCGGTGATGAAGTCACCCACCGCGTAGCACATCGGCGAGGAGCCGTCGCAACAGCCGCCCGACTGGTGGAACATCACCGGGCCGTGCTCGGATTTCAGCTCCGCGATCAGTTCCAGCGCGGCGGGCGTCGCCGTCACGCGCAGCGGCGTGCCCGCGTTGTCGGCCTGCTCGGCGGTGACCGGATCGACCGCCTCGGCCGGATGGGGCGCCTGCTCGCTCATGGTCGCGTCTCCCTCTGATGTCTCTTTCGTTATTTGAGGCCGGCCCGTGGAATGTCCACGAATCCGGTGTTGGAGACGAGACTAGCAGGGCGGCCGGGGCTGCGACATTCGCCCTTGGGCGCAAGCCGCCGACAGCCGGCGTTGCGTTGGCCCGCCCCTTCGCGAAAACTCCGCGCATGGCGCCCGGCCCGATCCTTGCTCGGCGGAGGCCTGAGAAGAATCCGCAGAGGATCCGCCATGACCCAACCGTCTCCCGCTCTCGCCGCGCCCGCGGTGAAGACGACCTGCCCCTATTGCGGGGTGGGCTGCGGCGTGCTGGCCACGCCGGACGGGCAGGGCGGCGTCGCCATCGCGGGCGATCCCGAGCATCCGGCGAATTTCGGGCGGCTCTGCTCCAAGGGCTCGGCGCTGGGCGAAACCGTCGATCTGCAGGACCGGCTGCTCAAGCCCATGGTGGACGGGCAGGCCTCCTCCTGGGAAGGCGCACTCGGCGCGGTCGCAGGCAGTCTGAAAAAAATCGCCGATCGGCACGGGCCGGATTCGATCGCCTTCTACCTCTCGGGGCAGCTCCTCACGGAGGATTATTACGTCGCCAACAAGCTCGCGAAGGGGTTTCTGGGCACGCCCCACGTCGACACCAATTCGCGGCTGTGCATGTCGTCGGCGGTGGCGGCCCACCGCCGCGCCTTCGGCTCCGACACGGTGCCGGGCTGCTACGAGGATCTCGACGAGGCCGACCTGATCGTGCTGGTCGGCTCCAACGCCGCGTGGTGCCACCCGATCCTTTTTCGCCGGATGATCGATGCGCGCAACCAACGCGGCACCAGGATCGTCACGGTCGATCCCCGCCGCACCCAGACCGGCGAGGAAGCCGACCTGCATCTCGGGATCGCGCCCGGCACCGACACCGCCCTGTTCTCGGGCCTCCTCGTCCATCTCGCGGATCAGGGCAAGCTCGACTCTCGCTTCATCGCCGAGCACACCGCCGGCTTCGACGGCGCCCTGGAGCGCGCCCGCCAGATCGCGCCGGACGCCGCTGCCACGGCGCGGGCGACGGGTCTCGCGGAAGCCGACGTCCACGCCTTCTTCGACCTCTTCGAAAAGACCCAGAAGGTGGTCACCGGCTTCAGCCAGGGGGTGAACCAGTCGGCGCAGGGCACCGACAAGGGCAACGCCATCATCAACTGCCACCTCGCCACCGGGCGGATCGGCCGGCCCGGCATGGGCCCGCTCTCGCTGACGGGCCAGCCCAACGCCATGGGCGGGCGCGAGGTCGGCGGTCTGGCCAACATGCTGGCCGCCCACATGCATTTCGGCCCCGAGGAGGTGGACCGCGTCCGCCGCTTCTGGAAGGCGCCCAACATCATCACCGGCGAGGGGATGAAGGCGGTGGCGCTGTTCGAGGCGATCGAGCGGGGCAAGATCAAGGCGCTCTGGGTGATGGGCACCAACCCGCTGGTCTCGATGCCCCGGGCCGACCGCATCCGCGCGGCCATTGCCGGGCTCGACCTCTACGTCGTGTCGGAAGCCATCGCGACCAGCGACAGCGCCCGCGCCAAGGGCAAGAAAACCGTGCTGCTGCCGGCGCTCGCCTGGGGCGAGAAGGACGGCACGGTGACGAACTCCGAGCGGCGCATCTCGCGCCAGCGCGCGTTCCTCAAGGCGCCGGGCGAGGCGCGGGCCGATTGGGCGATCATGGGCGACGTCGCCCGCCGCCTCGGTTACGGCGACAGCTTCGCCTACCGCTCCGCCGCCGACATCTTCCGCGAGCACGCCGCGCTCTCGGCCTTCGAGAACGACGGCAGCCGCGACTTCGATATCGGGGGGCTGGCCGACATCACGGAGCGCGCCTACGACGCACATCTGCCCCAGCAATGGCCGCTGCCGAAGCGCGGGACGGACGGAAAAGGCCGCGCCCGGCTCTTCGCCGACGGCCGCTTCTTCACCTTCGACCGGCGCGCCCGCTTCGTCGCGGTGCAGCCCCCGGCGCTTGCGCAGGCCGCTACCCCTGAGCGCCCGCTGGTGCTCAACACCGGCCGCGTGCGCGACCACTGGCACACCATGACCCGCACCGGCAAAAGCCAGCGGCTCTCCGGCCACCGCGCCGTGCCCTTCGTCGAGGTCCATCCCGACGACGCGACCCGCTTCGGCCTCAAGGACGGCGGCTTCGCCCGCGTTTCGACGGAAGCCGGCCAGGCCACCCTGGAAGTGACGGTGACGGACGGCGTGCGGCCGGGCTCGGTCTTCGTGCCGATGCACTGGAGCGACATGACCGCCTCCGACGGCCGCGCCGCCGCGCTCGCCCGCGGGATCCCCGATCCTGTCTCCGGCCAGCCCGAGTTGAAGGCGACGCCGGCCGCCATCGAACCGGTTGCCTACCGCTCCCGCGGCTATCTCCTCACCCGCGCGCCGCTGGGCCCGCCCCCCGGCTGGTGGTGGGCGCGAGCCACCGTCTCCGGCGGCTCCGGCCTGCTGTTCGCGACGCAGGAAGGCTCGCGCGAGATGGCGCTGGCGATCCGCGGGCTGTTTCCGGGGCAGGAGCTGGCCGAATACGTCGACCACGCCCGCGGGCTCTACCGCTGCGCCGTCTACACCGAGGGCAAGCTCGTCGCGGCGCTCTCGGTGGCGCCGGGCGACCGGCGGCCCGATTGGGAACTCGCCAAGCAGGTGTTTGCGCAACCCGATCTCGACGCTGTGGACCGGCGAACCTTGCTGTCCGGTCGGGCGGCCGGGGCATCGGCCGGCCCGGTGGTCTGCGCCTGCCACGGCGTTGGGCTCGACGTCATCAATGCGGCCATCGCGGGGGGCGCCGGCTCGGTCGAGGCGGTGGGGGCTTGCTGCAAGGCGGGGACGAATTGCGGCTCGTGCATCCCAGAGATCCGCAAGCTCCTGCCCGGAGCGCTTGCGCGCAGTGCCGCCTGAGCGCACACTTTTTTACTGCGCTGTCCCACTCCCGCCCTCATCCTGAGGTGCTGGAGCGAAGCGGAAGCCTCGACGGAGGCCTCCAGGGATCAGGCGCTTTCTGGAGCCCTCCTTCGAGGCCGCTGACGCGGCACCTCAGGATGAGGGCGGAGGATGGGACGAGGGGCCGATCCCGCCCTCGATCCCGGATCGGTCACGGACAAGCTTCGTTTCGTCATGAGCACACCCCGCCAACCCCGCGAAACCCGCGCCGGCCTCGAACCGCTGGCGGTGCTGCCGGTCTTCGTGCCGCTCCAGGACAAGCGGGCCGTGCTCGCCGGCTCCAATGCGGGCGCGCCATGGAAGGTGAAGCTGCTCGCCGCCGCGGGCGCCCGCGTCGATGTCTACGCCGAGGAGCCGAGCGAGGAATTGCGCGGCGTGCCCGCCGAGATCGCCGCCGGCTCGGTGACCCTGCACGAGCGGCGCTGGACGCCCGACGACCTGCAAGGCGCCGCCTTCGCCATCGGCGCGATGGAGGACGAGGACGATTGCATCGCCTTCGTTGCGGAAGCCCGCCGGGCCGGCGCCATCGTCAACGCGGTGGACCGGCCGCATCTGTGCGACGTGAAGTTCGGCGCCATCGTCAACCGCTCGCCGCTCGTCGTCGGCATCTCGACCGAGGGCGCCGCCCCGGTCTTCGGCCAGACCGTGCGGGCGCGCATCGAGGCGATGCTGCCACGCGGCTTCAAGCATTGGGTCGGGGCAGCCCGCGACTGGCGCGAGACCGTCTCGGCCCGCTTCCACGGTTTTGCGGAGCGCCGCGGCTTCTGGGAGCGGTTCACCGACCGCGCCTTCGCCGAGCCGGACCGCACCCCGACACTAGAAGACCTCGACGAGTTGATGGGGCAGGCCGAGGCGCTGCCCATGGGGGGGGCCGTCACGCTGGTCGGCGCCGGGCCGGGCGATGCCGAACTCCTGACCCTCAAGGCGCTCCGGGCTTTGCGCAATGCCGACGTGATCCTCTACGACGACCTCGTCGCCCCCGAGATTCTGGACTACGCCCGCCGCGAGGCCCGCACGATGCTGGTCGGCAAGACCGGGCACGGGCCCTCCTGCCGCCAGGACGACATCAACGCCCTGATGGTCTCGCTCGCCAAGACCGGCAAGCAGGTGGTGCGGCTCAAATCCGGCGACCCGCTGGTGTTCGGCAGGGCCGGCGAGGAGATCGAGGCCTGCCGGCTCGCCGGCATTCCCTGCACCGTGGTGCCCGGCGTCTCGGCGGCGCAGGGAGCGGCGGCCGCGCTCGGCGTCTCGCTCACCCACCGCGACGCGGCGCGGCGCCTGCAATTCGTCACCGGCCACGACCGCCGCGGCGCGCTGCCGGACGACCTGAACTGGGGAGCGCTGGCGGATCGCAGCGTCACCACCGTGGTCTACATGCCCAAGCGCACGCTGGGCGCGCTGTTGGAACGGGCGGTGGCGGAGGGCCTCGCGCCGACGACGCCGGCCCTCGTCGTCTTCAACGCCACCCGCCCGAGCCAGCAGACCGTCGCCGGCACCGCCGCCGACTTGGCGCAGCGGGTCGAGGCCTCGGGCTTCGAGGGCCCGGCGATCCTGATGATCGGCGAGGCGCTGGGCCGCCGCGAGGCCGGGACCGCGCTGCCGGGGCCGGAATTGCAGGCGGCGGCCTCCTGAGACGGCCGCTTCGACCGGCCTCTCCCATCCCATCCCCTCATCCTGAGGTGCCGCGCAAGCGGCCTCGATAGGAGGCCTCCAGAAGTCACGCGATCCCTGGAGCCCTCCTTCGAGGCCGCTTGCGCGGGCACCTCAGGATGAGGGTGTGGCTGGGAAGAGCGGCGTTGCGCCGCCACGGCGCGCAAGGGGGTTGCAGCATCGGGTCAGGCCGTGATGGATGCGGCCTTCCGCGTCGCACGCCCAAAGCGAAAACCCCATGCCCCCGTCCCGTCGCGTCCTCCTGCCCATCGCCGCCTTCGTGGCGGGCCTCGTCGCGCTCTCGGCCGCCGCCGTGATCACCCTGGTGCCGCAGGCCCGTCAGGGGGTCGCCGCGAGCGGGATCGGCGGGCCGTTCACCCTGGTGAATCAGGACGGGAAGACCGTGACCGAGCGCGACTTCGCCGGCACGCCCTATCTCGCCTTCTTCGGCTTCACCCATTGCCCCGACATCTGCCCGACGACGCTGCAGCAGATTTCGGACGTGCTCGCCGCGATGGGGCCGAAGGCGGATCGCCTGAAGGTCGCCTTCGTCACCGTCGATCCCGAGCGCGACCGGCCGGAGACGCTGAAGACCTATCTGGCGAGCTTCGATCCGCGCATCGTCGGCCTCACCGGCAGCCCCGAGCAGGTGGCGGCGGCGGTGAAGACCTTCCGGGCCTACGCCAAGAAGGTGCCGGGGCAGGGCGACGACTACACCATGGAGCACACCGCGCTGGTCTACCTGATGGATGCGCAAAACGGCTTCGTCGGCGCCGTCGCCCTCAACCGGCCGCCGAAGGAGACGGCCGCGGAATTGAGCAAGCGGCTGTGACCCCTCGCCCGAGGGCGCCGGAGCGCGAGGTCCGCGACAGGCCGTGCTCGGTCTTGTTCCAGCGGTGGGGATGGCGGGCGAGTTCGATCACCGCGAGCCACGCGGCGGCGCTGACCAGCCCGAAGTAGAGCGGCAGCAGCGGCACGAACCACATCAGGTCGCGCCAACCGCGGCGGTGGCAGCCGACGAAGCCCGGGATCAGGATCGCGGCAAGACCTCCCAAAAAAATCGTCCAGGCGCCGGCATAGGTCGCATGCGCCAGCAGGCCGGCTTCCGGGCCGGGTGCGCCGAGGATGAGTTCGGCGAGCCCCGGCCCCATCATGAACGGGTAGAACAGGGCCGAGGCGACGGTGCCGGGCAGGAGCGCCAGGGCGCACAGGCTCTCGACCGGCCCGAGCCGGCGCCACGTCGCCAGCGGATCGCGCCCGTGGGTGAAGCTCGTCTGCAGGAAGCCCTTCATCCAACGGGTGCGCTGACGCAGCCATGCCTTGAGGTGCTTGGGGGCCTCCTCGTAGGTCGCGCTCGGCAGGTCGCCGACATGGTAGCCGGCGATCGCCAGCCGCATGCCGAGGTCGGCATCCTCGGTGACGTTCCAGGCGTCCCAGCCGTGGAGTTCGCGCAGCACGCAGGTGCGGAAATGGGTAGAGGTGCCGCCGAGCGGCGTCGGCACCCGCCACGCGGCGAGCGCCGGTCCCAGCACCTCGAACAGGGCCGCGTACTCGATGGCGAAGAGGCGCGGCAGCAGCCCGTCGCCGGGGTTGTCGATGACGAGATGGCCTTGGAGGCAGGCGGTCGAGGCCGGCGCGCGGGCAAACAAGGTAGCGGCGCGGCGGAGCTGATCCGGCTCGATCACGTCCTCGGCGTCGTAGACCACGAGGTGGTCGCCGCGGGCCAGCGGCAGGGCGGCGTTGAGCGCCCGCGGCTTGGTGCGGGGTTGGCCGTCCGGCACCACCACGACCTCGAACCGGGCCGGCAGCGGCGCCGCGCGGAAGGCCGCCAGCGTCTCGGTGTCGTCGGCCTCCAGCAGGAACTTGATGTCGAGCTTGGCCGCCGGATAGTCGACCCGGCCGAGCGCCCGCACGAGCCGGGGCACCACCGCGGCCTCGCGGTAGAGCGCGACCAGCACCGTGTAGGTCGGCAGCGCCTCGTCCGGCAGGAGATCGGACGTCGGCTCGGAAGCGCCACCCGCGATCCCCACGGAGGCGAGGCGGACGGTCAGCAACGCGAGCATCCCGGCCTGGATCAGCACCAGCAAAACGAGGCTCGTCAGCGTCGGTAGCCGCGTCAGCAGCACGATGAGCGCGAGCACGAGGCCGGCGAGCGTCAGGTCGAGGGTCTGAGGGCCTGGCCGGCACGACCATTCGGGCCGATGCCGGGCGAGCCCGTCGGAGGCGTCCGCCGCGATTTTTTGGCCGACCTGCCCGAACACCGCCTCGCGCAGCCGTGTCGGCGTAGTGATGGCGGGCAAGTGCTCCAGGCGTGAGGCCGCCTCGATCAGCCGGGCGATAGCCGTACCGCGCGGCGCCGCGACGATTCTTTTGGCGTGATCGGGGGCGAGGGGTGCGGCCCCCGCGGTGAGCACCTGCGGGTAGCGCAAGTTGGCGTCGAGCCAGATCGGGCCGTCGAGGAAGTCGGTGCCGAGATGGCGGGCGAGCGCGCGATAGAAATCGTCCTCGGCGATCCGGCCCTCGTTGAGCAGCACCGTCGCGGCGTCGCTCCCGAGCTTTTGCCCGAGCGCGGCGGCGCGATACAGCTCGGCCGGCGGGAGGATACCCGCCAAAAAAGAAATCTCGGTCGGCAGCGGGACCGATCGTGCGAAGTGGAACAGGGCGGCGGCTCCCTGCGGGCCCGCGCCGTGCTAGGGAGAGGCATGGGCCGAGACCTCTCTACGCACGTGTATCGCTCCGCCGCCGCAACCCGCGCGTCAAGGCACGGCCTGGGGTTGAAAACCATTGCGTTAACGTGCGTTAATCTTTTGCTCGCGAGCGTTGCGCTGGCGCAACAGCCTGCGCCCGCGGCGGCGCCCTCTGTCACCATCCCGAATTTCTGGAATCCCCGCGCCCGCGGCGAACGGGTGGACGCGCCGCAGACCGGCCGGGCGGTGCGGTTCATGACCGACGACGAATTTCCGCCGCTCCATTTCGCGGGTCCGGACGGCACGCCGACGGGCTTCGCGGTGGAGCTGTCGCGGGCGGTGTGCGAGCGCCTCGCGATCCCCTGCACGGTCCAGGCCCGCCGCTTCGACACCCTGCTCGACGCGCTCAACGACAAGCAGGGCGACGTGGTCGCCGCCGCGGTGCCACTGACGCCGGCCCTGCGCGCCCGCTTTCTGGCGACGCGTCCGTATTTCCGCTGGCCGGCGCGCTTCGCCGTTCGCAACGGCGGCAGCTTGCCCGTCCCCTCCGCGTCCGCTCTCACAGACCGCACCATCGGCGCAGTCGAGGGCAGCGCGCACGAGGCCTATCTCAAGGCTTTCTTCCCGAAGGCGGTCCGAAAAACGTTTCCCGATCTCGCCACCGTGGAGGGCGCGCTCAAGCGCGGCGAGGTGGAATACGTCTTCGCCGACGGGCTCAACCTCGCCCTCTGGTTCAACGGCCAGGATTCGGAGAGCTGCTGTGCCTTTACCGGCGGCGCCTATCTGGAGAACCGCTATTTCGGCGAGGGCATCGGCCTCGTGACCCGGACCGACGACACGGCCCTGTCGCGGGCGCTCGACGACGCGCTCCAGCGCGTGTGGGACGACGGGAAATACGCGGAGCTGTATCTGCGTTTCTTTCCGGTGAGCCCGTTCTGAGCGCCGCTTCGTCCCATCCATCCCCCTCATCCTGAGGTGGCGACGCGAAGCGGCGCCCTCGAAGGAGGGCTCCAGAGATCGCGCGATACGCTGGAGCCCTCCTTCGAGGCTGCTTCGCAGCACCTCAGGATGAGGGGGTTTGGTGGGATAAGAGGGGGCTTCAGCGCCCCCCGGCGGCCCGGCGCGGTGCCGGTGCCATGCGCCCGCCGCCGGCATCCTCTTCAAAAAGCTCGGCCAGCTTCTCGGTCATCGCGCCGCCCAACTCCTCGGCGTCGATAATCGTCACCGCGCGGCGGTAGTAGCGCGTCACGTCGTGGCCGATGCCGATGGCCAGCAATTCGACGGGCGAGCGCGTCTCGATCTCCTCGATCATGTAGCGCAGGTGGCGCTCCAGATAGTTGCCGGGGTTGACCGAGAGGGTCGAGTCGTCGACCGGGGCGCCATCGGAGATCACCATCAGGATGCGGCGTTGCTCGGGGCGGGCGAGCAGGCGCTTGTGAGCCCAGTCGAGCGCCTCGCCGTCGATGTTCTCCTTCAGAAGCCCCTCGCGCATCATCAGCCCGAGGTTCTTTCTCGCGCGGCGCCAGGGGGCGTCGGCCGACTTGTAGACGATGTGGCGCAGGTCGTTGAGGCGGCCGGGATTGCCCGGCTTGCCGCCGGCCAGCCACGCCTCGCGGCTCTGGCCGCCCTTCCAGGCGCGGGTGGTGAAGCCGAGGATCTCGACCTTGACGCCGCAGCGCTCCAGCGTGCGGGCGAGGATGTCGGCGCAGGTCGCCGCTACCGTGATCGGGCGCCCACGCATCGAGCCGGAATTGTCCAGCAGCAGCGTGACGACGGTGTCGCGGAAATTGGTGTCCTTCTCGCGCTTGAACGAGAGCGGCTGGAACGGATCGGTGACGACGCGGACGAGGCGCGCCGGATCGAGCTGGCCCTCTTCGAGGTCGAACTCCCAAGCGCGGCTCTGCTGCGCCAGCAGGCGGCGCTGGAGGCGGTTGGCGAGGCGCCCGACGACGCCCTGGAGATGGGCGAGCTGCTTGTCGAGATAGCTGCGCAGGCGCGTCAGCTCCTCGGCGTCGCACAGTTCCTCGGCCTCGATCACCTCGTCGAAGCGCGGGTTGTAGACGCGGTAATCCGGACCGGTGCGCTCGTTGCCGCGGTTGGTCGGCGGGCGCCAGGATTCGGACGCCTCCTCCGATTCCGCGTCCTCGGCTTCCTCGGGCATCTCGCCCGAGGGCGCGTCGGCGGATTCGGTGGCGCCTTCCTCCAGCTCGTCGGCGGCCTCGTCGGTCACCTCGATCTCGGCGCGGTCGCCTTGGGACTTCTCCTCGGCCTCGCCCTCGCTCGGGGTCTGCTCGTCGTCCTGGGACTGGTTCTCGTCCTCGTCGGTCTCGTCGTCCTGATCGAGGGGCGTCTCGTCGGCCATGTCGAGGGAGGAGAGGAGGTCACGCACCGAGCGGGCGAAGCCGCGCTGGTTCTCGATCGCGCCGATCAACCCGTCGAGGTTCTTGCCCGCCCGCGCTTCGATGTGCTCGCGCCACAGCTCGACGATCCGGACGGCGGCCGGGGGCGGGACCTGACCGGTCAGGCGCTCGCGTACCATCAGGGCGACCGCATCCTCCATCGGCGCGTCGGCCCGGTCGGTGATGTTCTCGTACTTGCCGCCGCGGTGGTAGCGGTCCTCCAGCATCGCCGTGATGTTCGAGGCCACGCCCGCGAGGCGCCGCGAGCCGATCGCCTCAACGCGGGCCTGCTCGACGGCGTCGTAGACGGCGCGCGCCGCCGCATTCTCCGGGGCGAGGCGGCGGTGGACGCTCGTATCGTGGCAGCCCAGCCGCAGCGCCATCGAATCGGAATGACCGCGCAGGATCGCGGCGTCCTCGGCGGTGAGGCGCCGGGTCGGCTCGGGCAGGCGCGCCTTGTCGCCGATCAGCGCCGGGCGGTCGCTGGCATAGGTGACCTCGATCTCCGGCCGCTTGGCGATGGCGCGCAGGCACCCGGCCACCGAGCGCTTCAGCGGCTCGGCCCCGGGCTCCTTGCGCTCGCCGGACTTGTTGCGGTTGGTTAGGGCCATGCGATCTACTTCTTCACGGAGTCGAGATCGAACGGGCGTTCCCGGATCTCGTCCCAGGCATAGGGGCAGGCGGCGGGGAACTCGTCCGGCGGCAGATGCGTCTCGTCGGCGGCCCAGTCCCGCGCGTCGGGATAGATATCGGCCAGGGCCTCATCGAGCCGCGGCTTGAGGCCGGGGCTCTCGCGCAGGAGCCGGTCGAGACGCCGCCGCTGTTCGCGGATCGAGTAGATCCAACTCGCCGTGCGGTGCTCGGACTGCTGATCCCACTTGAGCATGTGCATCACGATCACACGCAACGCGCTGCAGAGCTTGGAGAACTCGTGCCGGGACAAATCCTCCAGCTCCTCGGCGACGAGATCGACGTCGATCTCGGCGAAGCGGCGGGCGCGCAGCAGGGCGACCTGCTCCCGCGCCCAGGTGTAGAGGTCGTCCTCGTAGCGCGTGCGACCCCGCCCGGAGGCGATGCCCGTCTCCGGCGGATCGCTGGGGACCGGATGCGCCACGGGCTCCTCCATGCCGATCAGCTCAGGGCGACGTTCAAGGCGCTCTCGGGCAGCTCCTTGCCGAAAGCGCGCTGGTAGAACTCGGCCACCAGCGGGCGCTCCAGCTCGTCGCACTTGTTCAGGAACGTCACCCGGAAGGCGAACCCGATATCGCGAAAAATGTCGGCGTTCTCGGCCCAGGTGATGACCGTGCGCGGGCTCATCACGGTGGAGAGGTCGCCGTTCATGAAGGCGTTGCGGGTCAGGTCGGCCACGCGCACCATGCGGTTGACCGTGTCGCGGCCGGCATCGCTCCGGTAATGCGTCGCCTTCGAGAGCACGATGTCGACCTCGCGGTCGTGCGGCAGGTAGTTCAGCGTGGTGACGATCGACCAGCGGTCCATCTGGCCCTGGTTGATCTGCTGGGTGCCGTGATAGAGGCCGGAGGTGTCGCCCAGCCCCACCGTGTTGGCGGTGGCGAACAGGCGGAAGCCCGGATGCGGGCGGATGACGCGCTTCTGGTCGAGCAGGGTCAAGCGGCCCGACAGCTCCAGCACGCGCTGGATCACGAACATCACGTCCGGGCGGCCGGCATCGTACTCGTCGAACACCAGCGCGACGTTGTTCTGCAGCGCCCAGGGCAGGATGCCGTCCTGGAAGGCGGTGACCTGCTTGCCGTCACGCAGGACGATCGCGTCCTTGCCGACGAGGTCGATGCGCGAGACGTGGCTGTCGAGGTTGATCCGGATGCAGGGCCAGTTCAGCCGCGCCGCGACCTGCTCGATATGCGTCGACTTGCCGGTGCCGTGATAGCCGGTGACCATGACGCGGCGGTTGCGCGCGAAGCCCGCCAGGATCGACAGCGTGGTCTCGCGGTCGAAGATGTAGTCGGGGTCGAGGTCCGGCACGTGCTCCTCGGCCTCGGAAAAGGCCGGGACCTTGAGGTCGAGGTCGATGCCGAACGCCTCGCGGACGGAGACCTCACGGTCGGGCAGGGAAGCGGGCGTTTCGTCGGACAGCATACGGGACCTCATCGGTGCGGCCGGCGGGAGCATCGGGCCCGGCGCGGTCGCGCTTTGCATCGTCTCGGGATCGTTAACTCGACTGGCCTTGAGGGCCGTCATCCTTAATCGCCGGCCCTCGGCATCGCCAAGGGGGAACAGCGAGGGTACGGCGTGAAGGGGCTTCAAGGCGCGATATAGAACCCCCACGCGGAATGTCCGCCCTCACCGCGACGATGGAGACCGGCGCCGCGTGCATCCTTCGTGCCGGCTCAGCACATTCCTGCAGCACGAAGCACGTCGTGGGCGCGGATGATGTCGCGCAGGCGCTCCTCGAACGAGCGGTCGCCGCCGTTCGCGTCGGGGTGGAAGCGCTTCACCAGGGTCTTGTACTGCGCCTTGATCGCCGCGGTGTCGGCGGTGTCGTCGAGGCCCATCACGTCGAGCGCCTTGGTCACGGCGGCCGAGTGGCGCGGGCGCTGCGGCTCCGGGGCCGCCTGCCGCCGGCCCGAGGCGCCGAGGCCGTTGGCGCGCAGGACGCCGAGCGGGTCGGCATAGGCCCAGTCGCGCTCGGTCTCCGGCTTGTCGGCCTTGGGATTGGCGCCGGCCTTGTCGGCACCGGCCCCCGCGGCGTTCACCCCCATCGACCAAGTCGGGCGATGGCCGACCATCGCGTCCTTCTGGAAGGCCTCGACCGCGGCGTCGTTCATGCCGTCGAAATAGTTGTAGGTGGCGTTGTAGACGCGCACGTGGTCGATGCAGAAGCGGTAATACTGCCCCTCCTGCTTGCGCCCTTTGGGCGCGCGGTAGAGGCCCGCGCCGGTGCAGCCCGGCGCCTCACAGGTGGCCTCGGCGGTCGTGCTCGCGCTCGCCTTCGCGCCCGCCCGGCCCCCCTTCGGACTCGCCTTGGAGCCCTCCTTGGGATCGTCGCAGGTCGGCTTGATGCGGATGCTGTCGAACAGGGGCGAATTGAGATCCATGACGGGTCGATTATGAGGGGCGGACGCACCGACGGACAAGGCCGTCGGGCCTGATGACGCATGCATCGATGCGGGCTTGACGCCCGCGCGGCGCGAAACGGCGCTCGACGGAGCGCGACACACCGAAGGGACGTTCGAAAATGGCCGAGACCCTGAGGGACTGGATCGCCGAGCGGCTCGCCGCCGAACTCGCGCCCGCGCATCTGGAGGTGATCGACGAATCGCACCTCCATGCGGGCCATTCCGGCGCGCGGCCGGGCGGGGAGACGCATTTCCGGCTGGATGTCGTCGCGGCGGCGTTCGACGGCAAGAGCCGGATCGAGCGCCACAGGCTGGTGAATTCTTTGCTGGACGAGGCGTTCAAACGGGGCCTGCACGCGCTCGCGGTGCGGGCCCGCACGCCCACGGAAGCGGGCTGAGACGAACCGAGGGGGAGGGCGCCGTGGCGCTCGTCTGCACGCCGCAGATCGCAATCGACGAATCGGAGATCGAGGAGAGCTTCGTGCGCGCCTCCGGTCCCGGCGGGCAGAACGTCAACAAGCTCTCCACCGCGGTGCAGTTGCGCTTCGACGTGCGCCGCTCGCGCAGCCTGCCCGACGCGGTGGCGGTGCGCCTGATGCGGCTCGCCGGGCGGCGGCTGACCGGCGAGGGCGTGCTCGTTATCAACGCGCAGCGCTTCCGCACCCAGGAGCGCAACCGGGCCGACGCCCGCGAGCGCCTCGCCGCCTTGGTGGCCGAGGCCGCGGTGCCGCCCACGCCCCGGCGGCCGACCCGGCCGACGCTCGCCTCGAAGAAGCGCCGGCTCGAATCGAAGAGCCACCGCGGCAGCATCAAGCGGCTGCGCGGTGGCCCGGGTGACGACGGATGACCGATCAGCGCGCGGCGGGCGCCGTCGCGGTCGGCTCGGCCTCCGGATGGGCGTCGGGCTGGGGCGCGGCGACGCCCGAGACGTAGGGCGTATCCTTGAGGATGATCGTCAGGACCAGGGACAGGAGCGCCAGGGCCGCGGCGAAGCCCGCCGGGAACAGGAAGGCCTTTTCGCCGAACCAGTGATGCAGAAAGCCGCCGAGCACCGCGCCGGTGCTGAGCGCGCCCCAGAGCGGCGCCTGGATCCAGAACGAGGGCGCCGGCTTGTGCAGCAGGATGTTGGCCACGCCCGCGCCGAAGCGCACCACCGTGCCGGTGACGTAGGTGAGCGCGAGGCTGCGGCCCGCGTCGTCCTGCAGGGTCGCGTTCTGGATGCCGAGGGCCAGCACGATCGGGTAGGCGTGGAGCGGGAAGGCGTCGCTGCCGAAGGGGACGTAGAGGCCGATGCCGAACAGCACCGCCTGGATGATCAGCAGCACCGAGAGCCGCCAGCGGCCCGACCACGCGGCGATCAGCGTGCCGAGGAAGGCGCCGAAACAGAAGATCGCGATGACGCTGGCGAAGCGCGTCGTGCCGTTCCAGTCGTAGCTGGAGACGGCAGCGCCGAAGCGGGTGGTGTTGCCGCTCATGAACGACATGAACAGCTGCGAGAACTCAAGGAAGCCGATGGAATCGGCGGTGCCCGCCAGCCCGGCCAGCGCCAGGGCGAAGGGGACTCGCGTCACCGGGCTCGCCGGAAATGCCTTGTTCGTCTCGTCGGCCATCGTTCACCCTGGATTGCTGCTTCGCAGCACAACGGAACCGAAGCCGTCTCGTTGCACGCGCGCGATCAGGATGAGCGATCCGTCACGTTCAAGCTTTTTTGCAAGGTCGTTGCAGGATGAGAATGCGGCCTGGAACGTTTATTTTTTTCTGCCGCCTGATCCCTGCCTGCTGCAACGCAACAACGGCGAGGCCGGCGGCCTCCGCGCCGTCGTCGAGATGCGCGTCGCCGTGGGCGTAGCGCCCGTCGTCCCCGAGCACGATGCCCTCTCCCGCCTCCGGCGACTGCACGGTGAGGATTGCGAGCCCGCCCGGCGCGAGGACGTGGGCGATGCCACGGAGCGCGGGCGCGAGGTCGCCGAGATAGATGAACACGTCGGCCGCCGTCACGAGGTCGGCCGAGTCCGACGGCTCGGCGGCGAGGAAGGCGACGAGGTCGGCCTCTGCGAGACGGGCATAGAGCCCGGTCCGGCAGGCCTGCGCCAGCATCGCGGGCGACAGGTCGCAGCCGGCGAGGACTCCGACCCGGCCCGCCAGCGCCCGGCCCATCAGGCCGGTGCCGCAGCCGAGATCGAGCGCGTGGGGGAAGTGGCGCGGTGCGTCGGGGAGGGCCAAGGATAGGGCATCCAGGGCCTCCACCATCATCTGCGGGCCGCGATAGCCGAGTTCGTCCACGAGATGACGCTCGAAGCGCAGCGCGTAGCCCTCGAACAGGGCCCGGACATAAGCCGGCCCGATCGCGGTGGCGGCCTCGACGGCGCCCAGCCCCGCGAGATGCAGGCGGCTGCCGAGCACGTCGTCGGGATCGAGCGCCAACGCGCGTCCGAACGCCTCCAACGCGGCCGCCCGCTCGGCCTCGGCACCACTCATGGCGAACGTGGCCGCGCGGGCGCGCCCAAGAAGCACCCAGGCGGGGGCATAATCGGAAGACATCTCCAGCGCCTGCTCCGCCATCTCGGCGGCGCCCGCCGCATGCCCTTCCGCGAGGCAGGCCTCGGCATAGGCGTAGCGCCGGTCGGCGAGGAGATTTCCGGAAGAGCGCTGATGCGACATCGGGGCTTGGGCTGAGGATGGACGAACCGGCGCCCTATATCCCGGCCGATGCCGCAGCGCGCCTCCGATCTCCTCACCCTGACGCGGGAAGGGCTCTATTGCCCGCTCGGGCGCTTCCACGTCGATCCGACGCGGCCCGTGGAGCGGGCGCTGATCACCCACGGCCACGCCGACCACGCGCGGGCCGGCCACGGCTCGGTGCTGGCGACCGACCAGACCCTGCGCATCATGGCGACCCGCTACGGCGAGGATTTTTGTGAGCGGCGCGAGGAAGCGAAGCTCGGCGAGCGCATGCGCATCGGCGACGTGACGGTGTTCTTCGCCCCCGCAGGCCACGTGCTCGGCTCGGCGCAGATCGCCATCGAGGGGGAGGGCGGGCGGATCGTCGTCTCGGGCGACTACAAGCGCGCGCCCGACCCGACCTGCCTGCCGTTCGAGGTGGTGCCCTGCGACGTGTTCATCACCGAGGCCACCTTCGGCCTGCCGGTGTTCCGCCATCCCGACACGCGCGACGAAGTCCGAAAGCTCCTCGACTCCGTGAAGCTCTTCCCCGAGCGCGCCCACATCGTCGGCGCCTACGCGCTCGGCAAGGCGCAACGGGTGATGGCGCTGCTGCGCGAAGAGGGCTGGGACCGCCCGATCCATCTGCACGGCGCGATGGAGCGGCTGACCGCCCTCTACAAGGACGAGGGCATTCCCCTCGGCGACACCCCGAAGGTGGTCGCTGCCGAGCGCAAGGATTTGCACGGCGCGATCGTGCTGTGCCCGCCCTCCTCGATCCAGGATGTGTGGTCGCGCAAATTCCCCGATCCGGTCACCGCCTTCGCCTCGGGCTGGATGCGGGTTCGCGCGCGTGCGCGCCAAAAGGGCGTCGAGCTGCCGCTCGTCATCTCCGACCATTCCGACTGGCCCGATCTCTGCCGCACGATTCTCGATACGGGGGCCGAGGAGGTGTGGGTCACCCACGGGCAGGAGGATGCGCTGGTACATTGGTGCGGCACCCGAGGGCTTCGCGCCAAGCCGCTGCATCTGCTGGGTTACGGCGACGACGGCGAGGCCGAGCCCGATCCCGCCGCCAGCCCCGCTTTGGAGGAGGCCTCGTCGTGAACGACTTCGCCGCTCTCCTCGATCGCCTCGCCTACGAGCCGCGCCGCAACGCCAAGCTCCGGCTGCTGCAGGATTTCTTTGCCGGTACGCCCGACCCGGAGCGGGGATGGGCGCTCGCCGCCATGACCGGCGGGCTGACGTTCCGCGAGGCCAAGCCCGCACTGATCCGGGGGCTGGTGGAGGAGCGGGTCGATCCGGTGCTGTTTTCGCTGTCGCACAATTACGTGGGCGATCTGGCGGAGACGACGGCGCTGATCTGGCCGGGGCCGGAGGAGGCCCCCCCCTCTCCCCGCACGCGGGGAGAGGGGGGGGCCCCCCTTGTTGGGGGCGAGACGAGCGGTAGCGGGGGTGAGGGGGCGTCTACAATTGAGACTCCATCGGACAAGCCCCCTCACCCCCGGCTGCCGCCTCGCTTCGGCGACGACAAGGTCGTCGAAGCCCTCTCCCCGCGTGCGGGGAGAGGGGATGCACCGGGGCTCGGCCACAACAATCCGCCCCCGCACGTCCCCACCCTCGCCGAGGTGGTCGAGACGCTGGCCACCACGCCCAAACGCGCATTGCCAAACCATCTCGCCGGCTGGCTCGATGCCCTCGACGAGACCGGCCGCTGGGCCCTGCTCAAACTCGTCACCGGCAACCTGCGCGTGGGCGTTTCGGCGCGGCTGGCCAAGACCGCGGTCGGCGCGCTCGGCGGGCACGAGGCGGATGCGGTCGAGCAGGTCTGGCACGGGTTGAAGCCGCCCTACGCGGCGCTGTTCGCCTGGGTCGAGGGACGGGCCGAGCAGCCCGAAAACCTGAACCCGGCCCCGTTCCGCCCGCCGATGCTGTCGCACCCGATCGAGGAGGAGGCCGACCTCGACAAGCTCGACCCGGAAGCCTTTTCCGCCGAGTGGAAGTGGGACGGCATCCGCGTCCAGCTCGCGGGCGGGCGCGACACCCACGGGCAGCAGGTGCGAAAAGTCTATTCGCGCACCGGCGAGGACATCACCGAAGCCTTCCCCGACCTCGCCGAGGCGATCACGTTCGAGGGGGCCATCGACGGCGAGTTGCTGATCCTGCGGGAGCACCGCGTGCAGAGCTTCAACGTGCTGCAGCAGCGCCTCAACCGGAAAGCGGTGACGCCGAAACTCCTCGAAGACTTCCCCGCCCATGTCCGAGCCTACGACCTGCTGGCGGCGGACGGCGAGGACCTGCGCACGCTCCCCTTCTCGGAGCGCCGCGCGCGGCTCGAAGCCCTGGTGACGCATCTCGACCACGCCCGGATCGACCTCTCGCCGGTCGTGCCCTTCGCGGCCTGGCCGGAGCTGGCCGCCGCGCGGGCCGACCCGGCCTCGGTCGGAGCCGGCGCGGATGCCGACGCCATCGAGGGCGTGATGCTCAAGCGCCGCGACAGTGCCTACCTGCCGGGCCGGCCCAAGGGCCCCTGGTGGAAGTGGAAGCGCGCGCCGCACATCGTCGATGCCGTGATGATGTACGCCCAGCGCGGCCACGGGAAGCGCTCGTCGTTCTACTCGGACTACACCTTCGGCTGCTGGCGCGACGGGGAGGCGGGCGAGGAGCTGGTGCCGGTCGGCAAGGCCTATCACGGCTTCACCGATGCCGAGCTGCAAAAGCTCGACCGCTACGTCCGCAACAACACGACCAAGCGCTTCGGCCCGGTGCGCGAGGTGACCCACGGGCACGAGGCCGGGCTGGTGCTGGAGATCGCCTTCGAGGGCGTACAGCGCTCGACCCGGCACAAGTCGGGCGTCGCCATGCGCTTCCCCCGCGTCAGCCGCATCCGCTGGGACAAGCCGGCGGCCGAAGCCGACCGGATCGACGTGCTGGAACGCATCCTGGCCCGCGGCGAGCGCGAGATCGCTCCGGGCGCGACGATGGAGAGATCGGAATGAGGCAATCGGGCCGGATCGGGCCGCTCCAGGGTTTTCAGGCCGGCGAGGCGACCCGCCACGCGAGCGCGACGATGGCCGTCGCGACACCAGGGCAGGGGTTCACGGATATCACCGAGGCGGTCGCCGCCTTCGTACGCGAGAGCGGCATCCGGCATGGCGTGGTCAGCGTGTTCTGCCGCCACACCTCGGCGTCGCTGACGATCCAGGAGAACGCCGACCCGGACGTGCGCACCGACCTGATGACGGCGCTCGACGGGCTCGCGCCGCGGCACGGCCACTACGTCCACGGGATGGAGGGGCCGGACGACATGCCGGCCCATATCCGCACCATGCTGACCGATTCGGGCCTCACCGTGCCCCTGCGCGACGGGCGCCTCGCGCTCGGCACGTGGCAGGGGATTTATCTGATCGAGCACCGCGACCGGGGACACCGGCGCGAGATCGTGCTGTCGGCGGCGGGCAGCTGACTTTGGCCTGATCAGCGGTCGCGCAGCAGCAGGTAGAGGGCGTGCAGCGAGCCGGGGATGTAGAACAGCAGGCAGAGCAGGATGTTGAAGAGGAACTGCAATCCGAAGCCGTTCGTCATCAGCACCGAGATCGGCGGCAGGAAGAACGCGATCAGGATTTTGATCAGGGTCGACAAGGGTTCAGCTCCAAGCGCTGTGTGCGGCTCGGGCCAAGAACGAAAGCGGAGCGGTCGGGTTCCATTGCGTTGCACCAAACCCTCCCCCCACTGAGGGAGGAGGGTTCCGATGGCGGGCCCTACGCCGCCCGCTTCAACGCGTCGTAGAACCGCCCACCGTTGCCGGCCATCGCCAGAAGGTTGTCCGGCGGGGTGAAGCGGGGGCCGTGCTTGGACTCCAGCGCGCGGGCCAGTTCCACGAAGGCGGCGGCCCCCATGAAGTCGATGTAGGACAGCGCGCCGCCGGTGAACGGGGCGAAGCCGAAGCCGAGGATCGAGCCGACATCCGCCTCGCGCGGATCGGTGATGACGCCCTCCTGCACCGTGCGGGCGGCCTGCAGCGCCTGCACCACGAGGAAGCGGTGCTTCAGCTCATCGACATCGATCGAATCCGGGTCGAGCCGGTTCGGCTGAAGTTCGAAAAGGCCGGGCCAGAGCTTCTTCTGGCCGCCCTCGGGGTAGTCGTAGAAGCCGCGCTTGTTCTTGCGCCCGAGCCGACCGCGATTCTCCACCATCTCGACGAGCAACCGCTTCTGGTCCGGGTCGATCGCGGCGGAGCCCAGTTGCGCCTCGGTGGCCTTCAGGATCTTCAGGCCGAGATCGAGGGCGACCTCGTCGTTGAGCGAGAGGGGGCCGACCGGCATGCCGGCCATGCGGCCCGCATTCTCGATCATGGCGGGCGGCACGCCCTCCATCAGCATCTTGTGGCCCTCCTGCACGTAGGCCAGCACGCAGCGGTTGGCGAAGAAGCCGCGGGCATCGTTGACGACGATGCCAGTTTTCTTGATCGCCCGCACGTAATCGAGCGCGGTCGCCACCGCGCGGTCGCCGGTCTGCGTGCCGCGGATCACCTCGACCAAGAGCATCTTCTCCACGGGGGAGAAGAAGTGGATGCCCACAAAACTCTCGGGGCGTCGGGAGACCTTGGCCAGCCCCGAGATCGGCAGGGTCGAGGTGTTGGAGGCGAAGATCGCGTGCTCGGGGAGCGCCGCCTCGACCTTGCCGATCACCTCGGCCTTCACCGCGGGGTCCTCGAACACCGCCTCGACCACGAGGTCGCAGTCGCCGAGCGCCGCGTAGTCGGGCGTGGCGGTGATGCGGGCCAAGAGCGCGTCGCGGTCGGCGGTCTTGGCCTTGCCGCGGTTGATCTGGCCGGTGATGAGCTTGTGGCAATGCGCCTTGCCGGCATCCGCCGCCGCCTGGTCGCAGTCGATCAGCACGACCTCCATGCCGGCCTGAGCGGTGACGTAGGCGATGCCCGCCCCCATGAAGCCCGCGCCGACGACGCCGACCTTGCCGATCTTCGAGGGCTCCACGTCCTTCGGGCGGCGGGCGCCCTTGTTGATCTCGCCCATGGAGATGAACAGGGTGCGGATCATCGCCTGCGCCTCCTTGGTGCGCAGGATGTGGGCGAAGTAGCGGCTCTCGACCCGCAAGCCGAGATCCATCGGCAGCTGCAGGCCCTCGTAGACCGAGGCGAGGATCGCTTTTGCCGCGGGGTAGTTGTCGTGGGTCTCCCGGCGGTAGATCGCGTTGGCCGGCGGCCAGATCATCATGCCGGCGGGCGAGTAGACCTTTCCGGACGGCGCCTTGAACTTCGGCACGTCCCAGGGGGCCACCGCCGAGCCGCCGTCCCTGATCCAGGCCTTGGCCCGCTCGACGATCTCGGCCGCCGGGGCGACCGCGTGGGCGAGCCCCATGTTCTTGGCCATCAGCGCACGCAGTTGCTCGCCCTTGAACAGCATCTGCAGCGCGTCGCCGGTCTGCATCAGGCGGGCGACGCGCTGGGTGCCGCCGCCGCCGGGAAACAGCCCGACCTTGATCTCGGGGAGTCCCACGCGGGTCTTGTCGTCGTCGGCGAGCACCCGGTGATGGCAGGCCAGCGCCAGCTCGAACGCGCCGCCGAGGCACAGGCCCTGCACGGCCGCCGCGAACGGCTTGCCGCAGGTCTCGAGCTTGCGGAATACGAGGCTGAGGCGGCGCGATTCCTCGAAGAAGTGGCGCATGGCCGCCTCTTCGCCCGCCGACGCCTTGAGGCGCTCGTACTCGGCGCCGAGGCCTTGCAGCATGGTGAGGTCGGCCCCGCCCGAGAAGTTGGGCTTGCCCGAGGTGATCACGCAGCCCTTGATGCCCGCGTCGGCGACGACGGCGTCGACGATCCCCTCCAACTCGTCCATCACCGCCATGGTGATGACGTTCATCGAGCGGCCCGGCATGTCCCAGGTCGCGAGCCCGATGCCGTCGGCATCGACCTCGAAGCGGAAGTTCTTTGCGGGTTCGCTCATCGCTCTTCCTCGGGCCTCTCGTCGGGCCGGCGGGGGCAAGCCGCCCGCACGGGCTTCGGGCGCCGGCTCCCCGGCGCCCCCATCGGTCTTACTTGGCCGGGATCGGCATGCCGCCCGGCGCGCCGCCCTTCTGGTCGCTGGCAGCGGCCAGCGTCAGCATGTTGAGGAGCCGCGTCACCACCGCCTGCGACAGCAGGTTCACCTCCGACTTCGGGTCGGCGTTGACGGTCTGGAACTTCTGGTAGGTCGGGTCCTCGTAGATCGTCTCGAGGCGCTTCAGCTCGTCGAGGCTGAACTTGTCCGCGTACTGCTTCGACAGGCCGTCGAGTAGCTCGCCGCGCTGCTTGTCGAACTCGGCCCGGGCCTCCTTGCGCACGGTCTCGGCGCGCTCCTCGGGCATGGTCGAGACGGTTTTTTCCAGCGCGCCGCCGAAGCCGGTGTCGAGGTTCTTCAGCACCGTCTTCTCGGTCAGGGTCTTGGCGACCGCGAGCTTGTCGGAAGCCTCGTCGGCGCGGGCGCCGAGCGGCAGCGCGAGGGCGGCGGCGAGGCTCAGGGCGGCGATCTTGGTCTTCATCGTGGCGTGTCTCCCGTGTCGGCTTTGGCCCGCGCCCAGCGAAGAAAGGGCGCGGCGTGGGAGGCCCTTAGCAGCGTTTGCGCGGGGAGGGCAGGGCGGCGCGGCGCCGCCCGCCCGAGCGTGCCTCGCGAAACGCCCGTCGCACGGTGCAGCCCAAGGAGACCGCGACGGACGATCGGGCGTTTCGTGAGAGACACATCAGACCCGCTCGATGATCGTGGCGGTGCCCATGCCGGCACCGATGCAGAGCGTCACCAGGGCGCGCTCCCGGCCGGTGCGCTCCAACTCGTCGAGCACGGTGCCGAGGATCATCGCGCCGGTGGCACCGAGCGGATGGCCCATGGCGATGGCGCCGCCGTTGACGTTCACCCGCGCCGGATCGAGGTCGAAGGCCTGGAGGTAGCGCAGCACCACCGAGGCGAAGGCCTCGTTGATCTCGAACAGGTCGATGTCGGACAGGTCCATGCCGGCCCGCGCCAGCACCTTCCGGGTCACGTCGACGGGGCCGGTCAGCATCAGCGCCGGATCGGAGCCGATGTTGGCGAACGCCCGGATGCGGGCGCGGGGCTTCAGCCCTGCGGCGTCGCCGGCCTCGCGCGAGCCGATCAGCACGGCCGCCGCGCCATCCACGATGCCCGAGGAGTTGCCCGCGTGGTGGACGTGATCGACCGCCTCGACGTCGGGGTGGGCATCGACCGCCACCGCGTCGAAGCCGCCCATCTGGCCCATCTGGACGAAGGAGGGCTTGAGCTGGCCGAGGGACTGCATGTCGGTGGAAGGCCGCATGTGCTCGTCGCGGTCGAGCAGCGTGATGCCGTTGATGTCGCGCACCGGCACGACCGAGTTCTTGAACAGCCCCTCGGCCCAGGATTTCGCCGAGCGCTTCTGCGACTCGACGGCGTAGGCGTCGCAGGCGTCGCGGGAAAAACCGTACTTGGTGGCGATGAGGTCGGCGGAGATGCCCTGAGGCATGAAGAACGACTTCACCGCGATCGCCGGATCGACCGGCCACGCCCCGCCCGAGGCACCGATGCCGATGCGGCTCATCGATTCGACGCCGCCGCCCACCGTCATGTCGTGCTGGCCGGCCATCACTTGCGCCGCGGCGAAGTTGATGGCGTCGAGGCCGGAGGCGCAGAAGCGGTTGATCTGCACGCCCGGCACGTGGGTGCCGTAATCGGCCACCAGCGCGGCGGCACGGGCGATGTCGCCGCCGGCCTCGCCCACGGGATCGACGCAGCCGAGGATCACGTCGTCGACGCGCGCCGTGTCGAGGCCGTTGCGGTCCTTGAGGGCGCGCAACGCCGTCTCGGCCAAGCGGAGCGCCGTCACCTCGTGCAGCGACCCGTCCGGCTTGCCGCGTCCGCGCGGGGTGCGGACGTGATCGTAGATGTAGGCCTCGGGCATGTGCGCTTCCTCGTGTCCGTCATCGCCACGGCTTTTCCCTCCCTCCTCTGCGGGCGAGGGTGGCCCTCGCGTGAGCGAGGGGCGGGAGAGGGGAGCGCCGCTTCCGGATGGTGCGGAGCCGACCCCTCTCCCGCCCGCTCCGCGGGCACCCTCCCCCGCAGAGGGGGGAGGGTTCTGTGCGGTAGCGTTTAAAACGCCTCCGCCGACAGCGCCATGGTCGTCTCCGACCCGGCCTTGATCCGCGCGAGCCGCAACGCCGTTTCCGGCAAGGTCCGCTCCATGAAGAAGCGGCCGAGCACCAGCTTGGCGTCCATCCGCTCCGCGTCGCGCCCCTCCGCCTTGGCGGCGAGCGCCGCCTTGGCGATCTTGCCCCACATGTAGCCGAGGACGACATTGCCGAGGAGATGCATCAGGTCGGTGGCGCCCGCGCCCGCGTTGTCGGGCTTCGAGAACGCGTTCTGCATCAGCCACATCACCGCGGCCTGGAGGTCGTTCAGCGCGGGCTGGAGCGGCGCGACGAAGGGCTTCATCGCCTCGTCCTCGCCGTGATCCTTGATGAAGGTCTGGACCTCGGTGAGGAAGGCCATCATCGCCCGGCCGCCGTCCTTCGGCAGCTTGCGGCCGATCAGGTCCATCGCCTGGATGCCGTTGGCGCCCTCGTAGATCATGGCGATGCGGGCATCACGCACGAACTGCGACATGCCCCATTCCTCGATATAGCCGTGGCCGCCGAACATCTGCTGGGCCTCGACCGCGTTGGCGAAGCCCCGGTCGGTCAGCACGCCCTTCACCACCGGGGTCATCAGCCCGAGGAGGTCGTCGGCGAGTTGGCGCTCGGCGGCGTCCTGCGAACGGTGGGCGATGTCGGACTGGAGCGCCGTCCACAGCACGAGGGCGCGGGCCGCCTCGTTGAAGGCGCGGATCTGCATCAGGGTGCGGCGCACGTCCGGATGGACGATGATCGGGTCGGCGGCCTTGGCGGGCTCCTTGGCGCCGCTGAGCGCGCGGCCCTGGAGGCGCTCGCGGGCATAGGTCACGGCGTTCTGGTAGGCGGCCTCGGACTGGCCGAGCCCCTGGACGCCCACCGCGAGGCGCGCCTCGTTCATCATCACGAACATGGCGTTCAGCCCGCGGTTCGCCTCGCCGACGAGCCAGCCCTTGGCGCCGTCGTAGTTCATCACGCAGGTGGAATTGCCGTGGATGCCCATCTTGTGCTCGATCGAGCCGCAGGCGACGCCGTTGCGCTCGCCCAAGCTACCGTCCTCGTTCACCAGAAACTTCGGCACGACGAACAGCGAGATGCCCTTGGTGCCGGCGGGCGCGCCCTCGATCCGGGCGATGACGAGATGGACGATGTTCTCCGCCAGGTCGTGCTCGCCCGCCGAGATGAAGATCTTGGTGCCCGACAGGCTGTAGGAGCCGTCGGGGTTCGGCACCGCCTTGGTCTTGAGGAGGCCGAGATCGGTGCCGCAATGCGGCTCGGTGAGGTTCATGGTGCCGGTCCAGGCCCCCTCGACCATCCTCGGCAGGTAGGTCCGCTTCTGCTCGTCCGAGGCGTGGACGAGGAGCGCGGCGATCGCGCCTTGCGTCAGACCGGGATACATGCCGAGCGCGAGGTTCGAGCCGGAGATGAACTCCTGCATCGCCGTGCTGACCACGTGCGGCAGGCCCTGGCCGCCGAATTCCTCGGGCACCGACAGGCCCATCCAGCCGCCCGCAGCGTAGGCATCGTACGCTTCCTTGAAGCCCTTGGGGGTCGCGACGCTGCCGTCGGCGTGGCGGGTGCAGCCCTCGCGGTCGCCCGAGAGGTTGAGGGGCGCGAACACCTCCGAGGTGAGCTTGCCGCCCTCGGCCAGCACCGCCCGCAGCACGTCCGACGAGGCGTCGGCAAAGCCCGGCAGGTTGTCGTAGCGGTGGAGGGCGAGAACGTCTTCGAGGAGGAACAGCGTGTCCTCGACCGGGGCCCGATAGCTCGGCATCGCGTCAGCCTCCCGCAAGAATTTTTGGCGGGCCGCAGGCTGGGCTCCGCCGATAGTTCATATGTAAACTATCGGCGGAGCCGCGCAAGGGCCGGCCGCACGCGGCCGGGTTTCAAACACAGGTCGATGAAGCGGGGCGGGCGGCGGTTCGGCGGCGATTCCTCAGTGCATCACCGGGTCTTAACCGGCCATTTACCAAGATTGTTAAAGGTCTCCTCAACCGTTCCGATCCTCGCCCCCTCCCTCGCCGGAGGGGGCAGCGCCCGGCCGGGCCCCCGGACGCTGCCGACACCGGATCTCCGTGCGATGAGCAAGACCGCCCCGATCAGCATCGACAGCTTCGACCCGGAGGTGCTCGCGGCCGCCCGCGAGGTCGCCAAACGGGCCGGCGTCCCGCTGGAATCGTGGATCGAATCCGTGACCGGCCCGGCTCAAGTGACGAGCCGCGACAAGCCGTCCGAGTCCGCGCCGGAGGCCGCCGCCCCGGTGCAGGTCGAAGCGAAACCCCAGGAATCGAAGCCTCAAGAAGCGCCTTCGGCCCCGGTCGATGCCTCGCTCGCCGCGATGATGCGGCGGCTCGACGCCCTCGACCGTTCGCTCAACGAGGAGCGCGAGGCCTCGCGCGATGCCGCCGCGCGCATGATCGGCGAGATCGAATCGCGGCTCGCCGCCAAGCTCCAGCCCGCCGCCGCGCCTGCCGAGGCGGCAGAGGAGGGCCTGACCGGGCGGCTCGCCGAGATCGAGCGCCGCATGGGCGAGATGGCGGGCCAGCTCTCCACGCCGCGCCCGCTCGGGCGCCGCGGAAAGCCGCTCGCCAGCGAGATGCGCGACGCGGTGGCCGAAGTGCGCCGCCGCCAGCGCGAGCTGGAGGAGGGCGGCGAGGGCCGCCCCGCCGCGATCGCGGACGCGCCCCAGCCCGCCGCCCTGCCGTCCCCGGCCATCGCCGAGTTGCAGCAGGAGACGACGCGGCTACGCGATTCGCTCGGGGGGCTCGCCACCGGCCGCGACGTCGGCGCGCTGGAGCAGGCGATGCGGGCGCTCCTCACCGACATGCAGCGGGCGCGCGAGCCCGGCGACTTCGCCGCCATCGCCGCGCCGATCGAGCTGATGCGGGTGCAGGTCGATCGGCTGGCCGAGGACGTCGCCGCCAACGTCCACGCCCGCGTCGCGGGCGAGGTCGAGCGGTTGGCCGGCAAGGTCGATGGGGCGATCTCCGGCGCCGCGCCGAGCTTCGCCGACCAGAGCGCGCTCGATACCGTCTTCGGCGAACTCGACGAGATTCGCCGCCTCATCGCCGCGCTCGCCGGCCCCGAGCGCATCCAGAGCCTCGCGCAGGGCGTGCAGGCGATCAGTGCGCAGATCGCCCAGCTCCAGCGCGGCAGCGAGTCCGAGGTCGCGGCCCTGAAGCCGCTGCTGGAAGAGATCCGCAGCGAGCTGAAGAGCCCGGAGGAGTCGCGGATGCTGCTCGGCCGGTTCGAGGCGCTGGCCGACCGCATGGACCGCGCCGCCGAGAACCCGGCCTCCAACCCCGTCGGCGATCTGATCGGCCGCCTGGAGACGCTCGGCGAGAACCTGCGCCGGCAGCCTGCCGCGCCGAAGGATTTTTCGTCGCTCCAGGACATGCTGGAGACGCTCGCCGAAAAGGTCGATCGGGTGAACACCGACGGCCGCGGCCTCGACGCTTTGGAGCAGCACGTCGTCGCGCTGGCCCAACGCCTCGACGCGCCGAAGGCCGCCGACCCGGCCCTCGGCCGCCTGGAGCGGACCATGGGCGAACTGGTGGCCCAAGTTTCTGCACTGAAAGACGTGCCCGCCCTCAAGGACGGCGCGCCGGCCAAGGCCGGGCCCGACCTCGAAGCCGCCCTGGAGCGCGCGACGCGCGCGGCGGTCAAGGATGCCCTGGCCGGAGCTGCGCCGGACGCGGCCTCGAACGCGGCGCTCGGCCTGCTGCGGGCGGACCTCGCCGAGATGCGGGCCCATCAGCGCGCCTCCGACCAGCGTCTCCACGCCACGATGGAGGGCGTGCAGACGCTGCTGTCGCGCCTGAGCGATCAGCTCGACCGGGCGCCTACTGCGACCATGACCTCGGCGAGCGCGATGGCCGCTGCGGCACCGGCGCGTGCCGGCATCGCCATGGAACTGCCGCTGGCCGAGACCGTCGCCGAGAAGGCGCCGCGGGAGCGCGCCTCGCAGGAACGGCCCGCCGCGCCGAAGGCCGCGTCGCCCAAGCCGACGGCGCCCGCCCCGGCCGCCCGGACGCGCCCCGCCGCCCGGCCCGAGGATGCGCTCGACGCCGTGATCCTCGGCGCCGACGAGTTGCTGGAGCCCGGCGCCGGTCGTCCGGCTCCGGGGCGCCCGGCCGCCACCGAGGCGCCGACGCCGGTGGGCTCCGACATCAAGACCAGCTTCATCGCCGCCGCGCGCCGCGCCGCCCAGGCCGCGCAGGCGGAGGCCGAGAGCGAGCCGCCGCTCGCCACCCGCCTGCGCGAGCGGATGGGCGGGGGCGCCCGCGCCGCCGCGCAACCCACCGAGGCCGTGGAGGGCGGCCCGTCGCGGGGGCGCGGTGCCGTCGAGAAGCGCCGCCGCACGCTGCTGCTCGGCCTCGCCGCGGTGGTGCTGGCGCTCGGCGCCTACCAGGCGTTCCAGGCCAGCGGCAGCGGCCCGGCCCCCGAGGAGGCCGCCGCCCCCAGCAACAACGCCGTCGCCGCCGCGCCGGAGGCCGCCAAGGCGCCGGAAGCCAAAATCACCGAGACCAAGCCCGCCGCACCGAACGCCGAGCCGGGCAAGCTGCCGTCGCAGGCCGCCGTGCCCGCCGACCCGACCACGACCCAGTCCCTCGCCGAACCGGCCCCGCGCGCCGCCCGGCCCGCCGGTCCGCCGCAGGTCGCGTCCATGGCCGGGCTCGCCCCGGACCTCGCCGGGGTGCCGCCGACGCTCGCCGGGCTGAAGCAATCGGCCCTCGACGGCGACGGCGCCGCGATCTGGGAACTCGCCGCCCGCGAGGCGGAAGGGCGCGGCGTGCCGCGCGACCTCGGGGTCGCGGCCAAGCTCTACGAGCGGCTCGCCAGCGCCGGCTACGCCCCGGCCCAGTTCAAGCTCGGCAACGCCTACGAGAAGGGCGCGGGCGTGACCCGCGACATCGGCCAGGCCAAGAGCTGGTACGGCCGGGCGGCCGACATGGGCAACACCCGCGCGATGCACAACCTCGCGGTGCTGCACGCCGAGAACCCGGCGGCCAACGGCCGGCCCGACTTCGCCACGGCGGCGGTCGCCTTCCGCCGCGCCGCCGAGCACGGCGTGCGCGACAGCCAGTACAATCTCGCGGTGCTCTACGCCCGCGGCCTCGGCGTGAGCCAGGATCTCGTCCAGTCCTATCTCTGGTTCTCGACCGCCGCCGCCCAGGGCGACGAGGAAGCCGGTCGCAAGCGCGACGAGGTCGCCGGCAAGCTGGCGCCCCCCGACCTCGCCCGCGCCCGCGAGATCGTGGCGGGCTTCAAGCCCAAGCCCGTCGACGCGTCCGCCAACGAGGCCCCCGCCGCGAAGATGCAGGCCGCCGCGCCCACCTCCCTCATCGGTGCGCCCTCGCCGAGCCTGCCGAACCCGAATGCTTTTCAGAAGCGAGCGGGGGTTTAGGGAACGCAGCGGTCACAGCGCATCCCCTCGCCCCGCTCTGCGGGGAGAGGGTCGCGACGACCTTGTCGTCGGCGCGACAAGGCGGAAGCCGGGGGTGAGGGGGCGGTTCAGGAGGAGATACTTCCGGCGGGTCCCCCTAACCGCCGCTTCGCTTCCTGTAGGGACGACAAGGTCCCTACAGGCCTCTCCCCGCGTGCGGGGAGAGGGGGAATGCGGCTTCACCCGAGCGGGCCAACCGACAACCGCTCACACCACCGGCGCCGCCTCCGCCCGGCGCGCCGGCTTCTCCATCTCCGGCCGCTCGAAGGCCGTGAGGTCGAAGCGGTCGTCCGGCAGGCGGGCGAGGAAGCGTTCAGCCATCTCGACCATCAGGATGTCGGGCCGCACCCGCTCGATGGTGCGCCAGTCCAGGCTCGACGACCAGACGACGTGCAGTTCGCGGAACGACTCGGCGAGGAGGCCGGTCAGGAAGATTGGCGCGTAATGCGCGTAGGAATCGCCGAACAGCACCACGGTCCGCGGGTCGGCCTGCGGCGAGGAATTCTTGTAGATCACGTGGGCGCCGACATGCAGGTCGCCGGCCCGGCCCGCCGCCTCGTAGGACTCGACCAGGGGGCTGGCATAGGCACGGGACGCGTCGCGCAGCACGGCCCAGTTTGTCACCGTCTCGCGGGGCCGGTCGGGCAGCTTGTCGCCGAGGTCCCACAACCCTTCGGTCTCGAAGCGGGGGCGCTCGGCGATGTCGGGCGGGGGCACGGCGCCGCAGGCCCGCATCAGGGCGCGGTAGCCGATCAGGCAGCCGTCGTAGGTCCAGTGGGAATCGGTGCGCCGGTAGAGCGGCACGGCGCCGTCGCGGGCGGCGCGCAGGGGGGCGACGAGATCGACGAAGCCACCGAGCCGGTCGAGCCGGCGGGCGAGGCGGCGGGCCGGCGACAGGCGCGGGTCGTAGGCGAGGTCGAGGGTGCGGTCGTCGTAGACCGAGAGCTTTTCCGGCACGATGGTGTGGAGCGTGCGGATGCCGAGCCGGCCGGCGCGGGCGGTACGCGCCTCGATCAGCCGCGCCCAGCGCCGCAGATGCCACCAACGGCCCAGCGTGCGGCGATACTGGTCGAGCACGCCGTTGGTGCCCCCGATCAGGAACAGCCATCCCTCGCGCCCCCGGTGGACGAGCTCTCGGTTCCTGCGGGCCATGGCCGCTGTCTAATCGCCGCGCTCGCCCCTGAACAGCGTAAGCGAGCCACAGGTACCGGCTGGAACCGCAACGCTCCCGCGCCACATCTCCCCGGCGCACACGCCGAGGACAAACATTGCCCGAGCCCGACCCGCTGATCCTGACGCTGCAGATGGACGACGTCGCCTTCGCCGCGTTCGACGGCCTGCGGCGCCGCCACTTTCCGGAAAAGCTCAACCACATCCCGGCCCACGCCACGCTGTTCCACCACCTGCCCGGCGACGCGCCGGACGCGGTGGTCGAGACCGTGACGGCGCTCGCTAGCGCCGAGCATCCGCCGGAGGTCGCGGTGACGGGCGTGCGCTTCACCGGCCGCGGCGTCGCGTTCAACCTCGATTCCGAGCCGCTCGCGGCCTTCCGCGCCCGCGTGGCGGGGGCGTTCCGCGACGCGTTGACGGCGCAGGACCGGCAGGGCTGGCGCCCGCACGTGACGGTGCAGAACAAGGTCAAGCCGGAGACGGCCCGCGCCCTGCACGCCAGCCTCGCGCAGGACTTTTCGCCCTCGCGCTTCCGCGCGCCGGGCGTGGTGCTGTGGCGCTATCTCGGCGGACCCTGGGAGCGGCTCGCCACGATCCCCTTCGGAGGCGCGGCATGACCCGGTCCCCCTCTCGCCTGCCCGATTTCGCCCGCAGCGGCGGCAGCACCCTATGGCGCCACTCCACCGCCTTCTGGCTGCGACTCCATCTCAACGAGGTCGGGCCGCTGGTCTCGCTGCTCGCCGTCAGCACGCTCGGCTACGCCTTCTTCGCGCTCGCCTACGAGGTCGGCGAGGGCTCGACCGCCGCGCTCGACCGCAAGATCCTGCTCGGCTTGCGCAACCCCGCCGACCTGTCCGACCCGATCGGCCCCGCCTGGCTGGAGGAGGCGATGCGCGACATCACCGGCTGGGGCAGCGTGGTGACGATCGTGTTCCTCACCGCCGCCGCCGTTATCTACCTCGCTTTGTCGGGCCGCAAGAGGATCGCGGTGTTCGTGGTGGCCGCCATCGGCGGCGGCGAGGCGGTCTCGACCGTCCTCAAGCTGTTCTACCACCGGCCCCGGCCCGACCTCGTGCCGCACGGCATGGAGGTGTTCACGGCGAGCTTCCCGTCCGGCCATGCGATGATGTCGGCCATCGCCTACCTGACGCTGGCGACGCTGTTGGCCCGCGTCGAGCGGCGGGTCTACGTCAAGGCGCTGCTGCTGGCGCTCGGCATCGTCATGACGATCTGCGTCGGCATCAGCCGGGTCTATCTCGGCGTGCACTGGCCGAGCGACGTGGTCGCCGGCTGGTGCGTCGGCGCCGCCTGGGCGGCGCTCTGCTGGTTCGTGGCGCTCCAGCTCCAGCGGCGCGGCGAGGTCGAGGACCCCGACCCCACCCCCGCGACCACGGGCATGAAGATCACCGCGGGGATGAGCCAAGGGACGGATATGGGAACCGCCTCGCCCGATTGAGGCGTTCCGCCTTCGTCCACTCCAAGGCGAGGCTCATGAACGACGATAAGCGCAAGACTCCGCAAATGTCCCGGCGCATCCTCCTGGCGGCGGGGAGTGCCGGCCTCACCGGCGCGGCGCTCAGCCTCGCGACGCGGGCGAGTGCGCAAGGGTCGGCGCCGCCCGGCCCCGCGGTGCCGGCCGATACCGGGGCGGTGCAGGGCGAGCGGATCGTCTTTCCGAACTGGCGCGATGCCGGCGACGCCCCGCCCCCGCCGCCGCCCGCGCCGATGCCGCCGGGGGAGCGCGTCGGCTTCGTCATCGTCGGCCTCGGGCGCCTGAGCCTGGAAGAGATTCTGCCGGCCTTCGGCGAGGCGAAGAAGGCGCGGCCCGTGGCGCTGATGTCGGGCTCGCCCGAGAAGGCGAAGCTGACGGCGCGCCAATACGGCATCCCCGAGGAGGCGGTCTATGCCTACGATCAGTGGGACCGGCTGAAGGCGAATCCTGCGGTCAAGGCGGTCTACATTGTCACCCCGAACGGCCTGCACCGCGACCACGTGCTGGCGGCGGCGGGCGCCGGCAAGCACGTGCTGTGCGAGAAGCCGATGGCCAACACGTCGGCCGAGGCGCGGGCCATGATCGACGCCTGCCGGCAGGCGGGGGTCAAGCTGATGATCGCCTATCGCTGCCAGTACGAGCCGTTCAACCGCGAGGTCGTGCGGCTTGCCCGCTCGGGCGAGTTCGGCCGGGTGAAGATGGTCGAGGCGTTCAACGGCCAGACCACGGCGCTCCCCGAGCAATGGCGCCTGCGCCGGGCGCTCGCGGGCGGCGGGGCGCTGCCGGATATCGGCCTCTACTGCCTCAACGGCGTGCGCGCGCTGCTCGGCGAGGAGCCGGTCTCGGTCCAGGCGCAAGTCTCGACGCCGGAGAACGACCCGCGCTTCAAGGAGGTCGAGGAGAGCGTCGCCTTCACCCTCCGCTTCCCCTCGGGCGTGATCGCGCAATGCGGCACCAGCTACGGCGTCCACGAGAGCCGGGAATTGCGGGTGCACACCGCCAACGGCAGCCTCGCGCTGCACAACGCCTTCGCCTATCGCGGCCAGCGCCTGACCATCGCCCACCGCGAGGGCAGCCACGTGCAGCGCGACGAGCCGGTGCTGACCCACAAGAACCAGTTCGCGCTCGAACTCGACCACATGGCCGAGTGCATCCTGAAGGACCGCGCCCCCCGCACGCCGGGCGAGGAGGGCTTGCAGGACATGATCCTGATGGAGGCGATCTACGAGGCGGCCCGCACCGGCGCGCCGGTCAAGGTCGGCCCGCTCGCCGGGACGAAGGAGGGCCCGGACGCGACGCGTGGGCCGGCGTTGGAGGAGGGGAAGTAGAGGACACGAGTCAGGGACGGACACGTCCCGTTCCAAAACACCGCCGTCATTCCGGGGCGCCGTAGGCGAACCCGGAATCCACGACTGGCCGCGACGCCTTCAACAGCAGCGCGTCACGGGTGGATCCCGGGTTCCGCTGCGCGGCCCCGGGATGATGGAGATGGTGAGATGCGAGCGGAGACACCCCCTCAGCCTACTCCCCCCAGCGGACGAACAGCCCGATGGCGACGATCGCCAGGATGGCGAGGAGCCACGCCTCGCCGACCGTCAGCGCGTAGGCGACCAGCCCGAAGAAGCCGATCGTGATGCCGAGCATGGTCGCGACGGCGACAGGGTTCATGAGGCTCGCTTCGCTGACGCTTTTCCCCGCCGAGCATGGCCGGCCCGGCGGGGATTGCGCCATAACCTAGGGCGAGACCGCCCGCCACCGCGGAATCTTCCCGCACACGTTGTCGTGCGTGTCAGGCGCCGCGCAGCGCCCCGGCGACCCGCGCCAGCGGCAGCAGGCCTTTGAGCGGGCCGATGGCGGCCAGCGTCGGCGCGCCCGCGAGCAGGGTGCGGGCGGCGGCGCGGGTGTCCTCGACGGTGACGGCGTCGACCTTGGCGATCAGCTCCTGCGGCGGGATCACCCGGCCCCAGGCGAGCAATTGCCGGGCGTTGCGCTCGATGCGCCCGCCGGGCGTCTCCAGCGCCGAGAGCAGCGAGACCTTGAGCTGCGCCTTGGCGCGGGCCAATTCCGCCTCGTCGAGTTCCTCGGCCGCCGTGCGGGTGGTCGCGAGGGTGACGTCCATGAGTTCGGGCAGGTCGGCGCCCGAGGTGCCGGCGCCGATGCCGAACAGGCCGCAATCGGCGAAGGGCCAGTGGAAGGCCTGGATCTCGTAGGCCAGCCCGCGGGTCTCGCGCACCTCGTGCCAGAGCCGCGAGGTCAGCCCGCCGCCGAGGATCTGCGAGAACAGGTGCAGGGCGTAGTAGCCGTCGTCGCGGAAGGACAGGCCGGGCAGGCCGAGGACGAGGTTGGCCTGTTCCAGGCGCTTCTGCATCCGCCGCTCGCCGCCGCCATAGACGCCCTCGACCACGGGCGGGGCCTCGACGGCTTTGAGCCCGCCGAAATGCCGCTGGGCGGCGTCCACGATCTCAGCGTGCTCCACCGCGCCGGCGGCGGCCAGCACCATGCGGCCGGGCACGTATTCGCGGGCGATGTAGGCCTCGATTGCCTTGCGGTCGAAGCTGTTGATCGTCTCCGGTCGGCCCAGGATCGGGCGGCCGATGGGCTGGCCGGGAAACGCCGTCTCGATGAAGGCGTCGTAGACCACGTCGTCGGGGGTGTCCTCGATCGCGGCATACTCTTGGAGGATCACGCCCTTCTCGCGGGCGAGTTCGCCCGCGTCGAACACCGAATGGGTCAGGATGTCGCCGAGCACGTCGAGGGCCACGCGGGCGTCCTCGCCGAGCACGCGGGCGGTGTAGCTGGTGGATTCGGTGCTGGTGGCGGCGTTGATCTCGCCGCCGACATTCTCGATCTCCTCGGCGATCGCACGGGCCGAGCGCGTCGTCGTGCCCTTGAACGCCATGTGCTCGATGAGGTGGCTAAGCCCGTGCTCGTCCGCCCGCTCATGGCGCGAGCCGGCCCCGACCCAGACCCCGAGCGTCGCGGTGGCCACGCCCGGAATCGTCTCGCTCGCCACCGTGAACCCGTTGTCGAGCCGGGTGACGGTGAGGCCGGGGGAGGCGCCGAAGGTCGAGAAATGCTGGTTCATGGAACCTCAACCCCGCGTGATGCGGGCGTGTTCGGTGATGTAGCGCTCGATTTGCCCCTGATCGTTGCCGAGGCGGGCCATCGTCTCGGGCCGGTCCATCAGGTCGGCGAGATGCGACGGCAGGGCCGGGCGCCCGGCCCCGGTCGCCTGCGAGACCGCATCGGGGAACTTGGCCGGATGCGCGGTAGCGAGCGCGACGACGGGCGTGTGCGCGTCCTTCTCCAGCAGTCGCCGGGCGGCGCGCACGCCGATGGCGCTGTGGGGATCGAGCACCATGCCGGTGCGGCGGAAGGAGCCGGCGATCTCGTCGGCCACCTCGGTCTCGGGCACGGCGGTGGCGTCGAACTCAGCCCGCACCGTCGCCAGAACCTCCGGGCTCAGCGAAAAACCGCCGGACTGCTTGAGGCCCTCCATCAGGCGCCCGAGCGAGGAGGCGTCGCGCCCCAGCGCCTCGAACAGCAGCCGCTCGAAGTTCGAGGAAATCTGGATGTCCATCGACGGTGAGGTGGTCGGCTGCACGCCGCGCGGCTCGTACGACCCGTGTTCGAGGGTGCGGGCCAGGATGTCGTTGGCGTTGGTGCCGATCATCAGCCGCTCGATCGGCAAGCCCATCTTCTTGGCGACCCAACCGGCGAGGATGTCGCCGAAATTGCCGGTCGGCACCGCGAACGACACGTTCCGGTGTGGGGCGCCCAGCGCCACCGCGGCGGTGAAGTAGTAGACGGTCTGGGCCGCCACCCGCGCCCAGTTGATCGAGTTGACGCCGGACAGCTTCACGGCATCCGCGAAGTCGGCGTGCTGGAACATCGCCTTCACGAGGTTCTGGCAATCGTCGAAATTGCCGTCGATGGCGAGCGCGTGGACGTTGGGCGCGTTGACGCTCGTCATCTGCTTGCGCTGCACCTCCGACACGCGCCCGTGCGGGAAGAGAATGAACACGTCGACCTGATCGAGGCCCTTGAACGCCTCCACCGCCGCCGAGCCGGTATCGCCCGAGGTCGCGCCGACGATGGTGGCGCGCGCGCCCTTCTTCCGGAGCACGTAATCCATCAGCCGCCCGAGCAGCTGCATCGCCACGTCCTTGAAGGCGAGCGTGGGGCCGTGGAAAAGTTCGAGCAGAAAAAGGTTGTCGTCGAGCTGGGCCAGCGGGCAGATCGCCGGATGGCGGAAGCCCGAATAGGCCAGCTCGATCATCGCATCGAGTTCGCGGTCGGGAATCTCGCCGTCGATCAGCGGGCGCAGGACGCGCTTGGCGACCTCGGCGTAGCGCTGCCCTGCAAACCCCACGATCTCGTCGCGGGAAATCTGCGGCCAGCTCTGCGGCACGTAGAGGCCGCCGTCGCGGGCGAGGCCGGCGAGCAGGGCATCGGAAAAGCTCAAGGGCGCGGCGGCGCCGCGGGTCGAGACGTGCAGCAAGGGGGCCTCCGGGAAGGCGGCCCCTTTACACCCTTCGGGCGGCCGTGTCGAAGCGGAGGAGGGATGTGTCGGAGAGCGGCCTCGCCCCCACTTTCCGCCGTCATTCCGGGGCCGCGGAGCGGAACCCGGAATCCACCCGTGTTGCGCCTGCCTCACACGACGTCATGCCCAGTCGTGGATTCCGGGTTCGCCTATCGGCGCCCCGGAATGACGGTGGAGGGCAGGGCAGGCCGGCTCACCCCCGCCGCATCCCCTTCCGCCGCGCGGCCCGCCGCAGAATCCGCGACAGATCCTCGACCGAGTACGGCTTGTGCAGCAGCGGGAAGCCGTGGTGGCCGTCTTCCGCCAGCACGTGGCTGTAGCCCGAGGAGAGCACCACCGGCATGTCCGGGCGACGCGCCTGGATCGCGCGGGCGAGATCGACGCCGTTCATGCCCGGCATCACCACGTCGGTGAAGACCACGTCGAAGCGCTCCGGCGTGCGCTCCAGTTCGGCCAGCGCCTGATCCGCGTCCATGGCCCAGACGGTGCCGTAGCCGAGTTCGGCCAAGGCTTGCGTGGCGAAGGCGCCGACCTCGCGGTTGTCCTCGACCACGAGGACGCAGGTGCCGTGGCCCGGCGCCAGCGGCTCGGGCTCGTCCGCCGGCTCGGTGGGGGTGGGAGCGATGCCGGCGCGGGGCAGGAACAGGGTGAAGGTGGTGCCCCGGCCCACATCGCTCTCGACGGCGATGTCGCCGCCGGATTGCTTGGCGAAGCCGAACACCTGGGAGAGCCCGAGGCCGGTGCCCTGGCCGACGCCCTTGGTGGTGAAGAACGGCTCGAAGATGCGGTTGATGTCCGCGGGCGCGATGCCGGAGCCGGTGTCGCCGATCGACACCGCCACGAAGTCGCCGACCACCTCCGGGTGGGTGCGCAAGGGCGGGATGCGGTCGGCGTGGCCGACGCGGATCGTCAGCGTGCCCTCGCCGTCCATGGCGTCGCGGGCGTTGACCACCATGTTGACGAGCGCCGTGTCGAACTGGCTCGGATCGGCCTCGACGAGACAGGCATAGGGCGCGCCGGCCGCGTCGAAGCAGGGGTCGATCTGGGTCGTGACCTTGATGCGCGCGCCCGTCAGCGTGCCGACCATGTCGGCCACCGCCGCGACGCCGCGGCCGGCATCGAACACTTCGGGCTTAAGCGCCTGACGCCGGGCGAAGGCGAGCAGCTGGCCGGTGAGCTTGGCGGCGCGGGCCACCGTGTCGGAGATCGCCTCGACGTAGCGGCGGCGGCGCTCCTCGGGCAGATCCGGGCGCTTGAGGAGGTCGGTCGAGGACTTGATGACGGTGAGCAGGTTGTTGAAGTCGTGGGCGACGCCGCCGGTGAGCTGGCCAACCGCCTCCATCTTCTGCGACTGGCGCAGGGCCTCCTCGATCCGCTCGCGCTCGGCCACCTCGGCGCGCAGGCGCCCGTTGGCCTCGGCGAGTTCGCGCAGGCGCACCCGCTCGGCGGTGAGGTCGGTGAGCACGCCGCAGAGCAGCGCACTGTCGCCGCCGCTCTCCAGGCGGCTGAGGGAGAGGTAGCCGGGGCGCTCGGCGGCCTCGTCGTCCCCGCCGCGCAGGCGCAGCTCGCCGCGGGTGGGCGCGGAGGCCGCCTCCTGCTGCAGCCGCGCGAGGGAAGCGGCCTCGCCCTCGGCGACGAAGCGGGCCAGCGGCTGGCCGGTGAGCCGCTCCTGCGGCACGCCGAGCATCTCGGCGAAGCGCCGGTTGCCGTAGAGCACCGTGCCGTCCGGCCCGAGAGTGAAGGCGCCCTCCTGGATCTGCTCGATCAGCACGCGGTAGGGCCGGTCGGCGTTCTCGAGGGTGTAGACCAGCCGCTCGCCGGACGGCCCCTCGACCACGACGGCGTCGAAATCGCCCTGGCGGATCGCCGTGAGGGTATCCTCGGCCTCTTCCAGCCGCGCCTCCAGTTCGCGGATGCGCGCTTGAGGATCGGCCTGCGGGTCGGGATCATGCGACATCGCCGCCTCCGGTGCCCTGCTGCTGTTGCTGCTGGGCGGCCTGGGGCGGGCTCGCCCCTCCGGCGTCGAGGCCGAGGGTGGCCAGCACGCGGCGCGCGTCGGTGAGGTCGCCCGCCACGCGCCGGACGGGCAGGGGGCTCAGACGCAGCAGGGTCGGCGCCGCCACGACGCCGTCCTCCGCCGCGAGACCGGGCTGCTGGTAGAGATCGACGATCTCGAGGTCGCACGCCTCGGCGAGCGCTCCCTCGCACAGGCGGCGGACGTGGTCGATGGTGCGGGCCGAGCGCGGCGAGGGGCCGGCGACGTAGAGGCGCAGGCGGATGCGGTCGGGTGCGTTCACGGGCGATCGGCCTCCGGCGGCCCCTTGGCCGGCGGGGCGCGGTCGAGGTCGGGCCGGATGTCGAGGCCGACCAGCACCTTCTCGGTGTTGGATAGGTCGCCGATGATGCGCTTCAACGGCGCGGGCAGGCGGCGCACCAGGGTCGGGATCGCCAGGATCTGGTCGCCCGCCGCGAGCTGCGGGTTCTGCATCAGGTCGATCACCTCGATCTCGTAGCGGCCGGCGAGATGCTCCTCGCAGAAGCGCCTGAGGTTCGCCATGGCGGCGAGCGACTTCGCCGTCTGCCCGGCCACGTAGAGGCGCAGGCGGTAGCGGCCGTCGTCGGGCAAGTCGGACTGGGTCAAGTCGATTTCTGTCTCGCTCATCGTTCGCCTCCCCGGCGGACGGCGAGGACGCGCCGCTCGCTCAACAACGCCGCCTCACGCCGTTCGTCCTCGTCGAGCAGGATCGCCTCCTCCTCGGCCACCGCCTCGAGATCCGCGCGCAGCTCCTCGATCTGCCGATCCAGGGAGCGGCGGCGGCGCTCGGCCTCGCGCTGGCGGCGGCGGTTCTCCTGGCGGCGGCGCAGATCCTGCGCCGCTTCCTCCGCCTCCTGCACCGCCCGCGCCGTCCCGGTCAGGACGCCGGCCGGACCGACATAGGCATCGACGAGGCTGAGGCCGCTTCCCGACATCATGAACTCGCGCACCTGATTCGAGTGGCTCATGCCGCGCGCCTTGATGACGTAGAGGGTGCGCGAGCGCTCGCCGTTGGCCTCGACGTTGAGGAGCTTGATCCAGGCATCCATCAGCGAGGACAGGCCGATATCGCCGTCGCGGCCGAGGCCGCCGTCCTCGCGCAGGCTGGTGAACAGGGCGGTGATGCCCCGGCCCTTGAGCAGGTCGGCCATGCGCAAAACAGTCGCCTGCAACTCGGCATCGGGCCCGCGCAGGGCCGAGAGCGGATCGACCACCACGAGGTCGGGGGCGAACCGGTCGATGTCGCGCTGCATCCGGGCGAGGTGCATCTCCAGCCCGTAGAGGCTCGGGCGGGCCGCCTCGTAGCGCAGCAGGCCGGCCTCGACGTGGCGGGCGAGATCGACGCCGATGGAGCGGGCGTTGCGGGCGATCTGCTCGCCGCTCTCCTCGAACACGAAGGCGAGGCAGCGCTCACCCCGGGCGCAGGCGGCATCGACGATGCTGGCGCAGACCATGGTCTTGCCGGTGCCGGACTCGCCCGAGACGAGGATGCCCGAGCCGCGGTAGAAGCCGCCCGCCCCGAGCATGGCGTCGAGGCCGTCGATGCCGGTGGGGAGCACGCCCTCGGAGACCGGATAGTCGAGGTCGGCCGAGGTCACGGGGAGGACGCTGATGCCCTCGGCGTCGATCAGGAACGGATACTCGTTGGTGCCGTGGGGCGAGCCGCGGTACTTCACCACCCGCAGGCGCCGCGTCGTGATCTGATCCTCGACCCGGTTGTCGAGCAGCACCACGCAGTCGGAGACGTATTCCTCCAGCCCCTGGCGGGTGAGCTGGCCGGTCCCGCGCTCGCCGGTGATGATGGCGGTGAGGCCGCGATCCTTGATCCAGCCGAACAGGCGGCGCAGTTCGGCGCGCAGCACCGCCTCGTCGGAGAAGCCCGAGAACAGGGTCTCGATCGTGTCGAGGACGATGCGCTTGGCGCCGATCGAGTCGACGGCGAAGCCGAGACGAATGAACAGGCCTTCGAGGTCGTAGTCGCCGGTCTCCTCGATCTCGGAGCGCTCGACCCGGACGTGATCGATGGCGATCTTCCCCTTGGCGATCAGGCCGTCGAGATCGTAGCCGAGCGAGGCGACGTTGGCGACGAGGTCCTCGGCCCGCTCCTCGAAGCTCATGAACACACCGGGCTCGCCGTAGCGCGTCGCGCCGTTGACCAGGAAGGTGGTGGCGAACAGCGTCTTGCCGCAACCCGCGGAGCCGCAGACCAGAGAGGGCCGGCCCGCGGGCAGGCCGCCGAAGGTGACGGCGTCGAAGCCCTCGATGCCGGTGGCGGCCTTCGGCAGGGCCGGCGGGGCATCGGGCTGGGCCTGAGGCTCGTTCATCGCTGGGCCTCGGCCAGGGTGCGGTCGATGTCGCCGCCGGGCGGCGGACGCTTCCGCCGCAGCAGGCTTCTCGACGGAAGTCGGAACCGCGGCTCGTACGTCACGGGCGCTCCGATTGGCAAGGCGGAGTGCCTACGCAGCTCCGGACCCTTCGGCAAAAGGCGAAGCGCTACAGGCTGATCTCGGGCCCGTGCCGGTCGCCGTCGTCCGGCACCGGGCCGGACTCGCCCTGCCAGGGCAGGCTCTGCCAGGGCGGCTGGCCGGCACGGGCCTCGTAGACGTCGAGGGTCAGGGTCGCCTCGCCGCCCTCCGCATCCGCGACGCGGACATGGCTCGGGCGGGGTTGCTTCGGGGGGACGAGGTAGAGGCCCTTGAACGAGGTCGCCATTGCCTCAGACCCCGTTCTCGGACGGCTCGCCCTGGGACGAGCGGCAGAGATAGGCCGGCTTGGTGCGCAGGTGGCCCTTGAGCCGCAGGTACTCGGCGACGATCTCGCAGATCGCCTTGTCGCGGGGCAGGCGCTCGACCGCGCAATGCTCGTCCAAGGCGGCCACCACCTCCGGCGGGAAGGTGAGGATGCCGGCGAGTTTCGGCGTGTCGTCCGTATCCGGTTGATCCAAAGCCCGGTCCTTCCCGCTCACATCCCGCGGTTGCCGGAGAAGCGCCCCGTGTCCCGGCTCCGGGATGCTTCTCCAAGCTTCTGTGCCGCATCGGCTTTTCCGAAGGCCGGTCTCCACCTGTCGGGCCGATGCCCAAGCCGTCAGCTCGGCTGTTCCTCGACCTGCTCCAGGTCTTCCTCCGGCAGCGGCTCGGCGGGGGAGGGCGGCGGGTCGCGGTCCTTCTCGTGGTCGTCGCCGGGTTTGGGGCTGTCCGATCGCGTCACCGGGGTCTCCTTCCAGATTTGTCGGGATCAAGCCGGCATCCACCGCCGCGGTTCCGTCGGGTTCGGCTCACGGATCGAGCGCCAGCGCCGCGGTGCGCGCGACCAAGGCAGGGGGCGCGGTGGCGCGCCAAGCCGCCAGCAGCCCGGCGCGCAGGACGTTTTCCTCGACGCCGAAAAGATCGAGGCTGGTCCAGCCGCGCTCGCCCCAGTTGCCGGGGACGGGGGCGCAGGCGTCGGGCTCGGCCTCGACCGCGGCGGCCTGCGCCTCCGGGGTCAGGCGCAGCACGACGCGCTCCTCTTCGGTCCAGAGGGTGGCGAAGATGCGCCCGCCGACCCGGAAATCGGGATGGCCCTGATGCGCGCCCTCGACCACGTCCGGCAGCATCAGGGCGAGCGCCCGCACGTCCTCGGGCAGGCAGGACATGGAGAATTACTCCGCCCGCGCCGCAGGCGCCTGCCACGCGACGCCCGCGTGCTCGCGCACGTCGCCGGAGCGGGAGCCGGTGTCGGCGTCGCTGACCCACTCGCCGGGCTCGGTCACCTCCAGCACCTCGTCCTCGGGATAGGCGGCCTCGACGAACAACCGGGCCTCGCCCTCGGCCGCCGCCCGCACCGTGATCAGGGGACGCTCGCCCCCGGCCCCGCGCACCCTGGCGATGAACAGCTTCGACATGACGGCTCCTGCTTCTCTTTTCCGGACTCGCGCCGTCAACGCGCGGGCCGGGCCGATGGTGCGGCCCGCGCGTAGCCGTCTTCGAGAAGCCGGCCATGCTCATCGCGCGACAGGCCTATGCCGTCCGGGCGAGTCGCCTTGGCGGTGCGATCCGTTAAGGAGCGTGCACTCCCTTCGCCCACAACCGAATCGCTTCCATGCCCCAAGGTGCCGTCACCTTCCTGGGCCGCGGCCTCGCCTACGTGCGCGGCCAGCGGATCGTGCTGACGATCTGTCCGGTCTGCTCCCAGCGCAACGACCCGAAGGCGGCCGAGCGGGGCCATTGCCTGTGGTGCGCCTACGAGCCCACCCCCGCCGACGTCCGCGCCGCGACCGCCGACGGCAAGCTCAACGGCAAGGCCGCCTGAACCCGTCTCAAGGCGCGACCGTCACCGCCTGCCGGAACGCGGGCGCCGCGCAGAGCGGGGCCCAAGTCCAGCCCTCGTCGGCGATGTCGATGACGAGATCGTAGGCGCCCGGTGCCTCGGGGGCGGTGACGGGCAGGCTCAAATGGGTCTCCGTCCCGGCGGGCAGCGGCAGCGGCAGGTCGATGCCGCGCGCCACGGCGGCGACCTCGCGGTCCCCACCGACCCAGACGCTGCGCAGCGACAGGCCGAACGCCGCCTTGTCCCAGGCGAAGGGGCCGGCATTGCGCAGCCGCACCGCCAGGGTGCGGCTCTCGCCGGGGCCCAGCCGCGCGGGCGGATCGGCCACCGCGAGGTCCGCCCGGTAGGCGTCGCGCACCGGCACCAGCGGCGGCTCGGCGAGCGCGCGGGCCATGGCCTCGGTGAGGGTGTCGGCGAGCGCCCCGACATTCTCGTCGCGGAAGAACTGGGCGTGCGCGCCGGGAATCTCGGCCCGGCGGTAGTCCCGATACAGGCGCCGCCACAGCCGCTCGGGATCGCGGTAGCGGTGGTCGGGATGGCGGGCGAGGCTGTCGCGGCCGTAGAGGTGGAGCACCCGCCCGCCATAGGGCTGCGGCGCGAACCCCCATTCCATCAGCACCAGCAGCGGCACGTGCCGCCCCCGCCGCAGCAGGTGCTGCGCGACCGGCAGCGCGATCAGCGCGCCCTGGCAATTGCCGCCGAGGAAGACCGGCCCCGCGGGACAGGTCTCGACGATCTCGTGGACGTAGCGCAGGGCAAGGCGCTGAATCTCGTCCTCGTGGTACCGGATGACGCCGCTGCCCGAGCGCAGGCCGTAGAGCGGCTGATCCGGCCCGAGATGGCGGGCGAGTTGGCGGAACTCGGCGTCGACCTGGAACACCCAGAACAGCGGCGGGCGGCGCCCCGCGACGTTGAGGCCCGCCACCAGCCGGTCGCGGGTCGGGCGGGTGCCGGCCCAGGTCTCCATCAGGCTGAGTTGACGGCTGCGCAGGTCGTCCGGCAGCGGCCAGGGCAGGGGATGTGCAGCCGTGGGCGCGACCGGAAGCGCGGGCGCCGCGCCGATCTCGGACACCAGCCGCACCAGGGTCGCGAGCGTCGGATCGGCGAAGAACGCCTCCGGGGCGATCCAGCCGCCGTAAGCCTCGCCGATGCGGGTGGCGAGCGCCAGCGCGCGTAAGGAATCGCCGCCGAGATCGAAGAAGTTCGCTTGAGCATCGAGGGGCCCCTCGATCGCCAGCACCGCGCGCCAGATCGCCGGGATGCCCTGCTCCGCGGGCGGCGCCGTTTCGGCCGTGTCCGGGCGCGTCGTCCGGTGGCGCAGCACGGTGCCGACGCGGCCCGCCGCGATGTCGGCGGCGAGCGCGCGGCGGCGGATCTTGCCGGCCCCCGTGAGGGGGATCGCGCCGGGCTCCACGGCGACGACCCGCCCCGGCGCGAGGCCGAAGCGGCGGCCGACGAGGCGGGCGGCCTCGGCGGCGAGCGCCTCCAGGCGGGCGGGCTCGGCCTCGGCGGCGAGCACGACGACGAGGCGCTCGCTCTCCTCGCCGGGCCAGTGGACGGCGCAGGCATGGGCCCGCACCGCGAGGTCGAGCCCCGCCTGGAGCGCGGCGTCGATCTCGGCCAGCGACAGCTTGCGGCCGTTGGTGATGAGGACGTCCTTGGCGCGGCCGTGCAGCGTCAGGCACCTGGCGGCCATGATGCCGAGATCGCCGGTGCGGTACCAGCCGTCGGCGGTGAAGGCCGCCCGCGTCGCATCCGGCTCGCCCCAATAGCCGGAGAACAGGGTCTGCGGGCACAGGGCCTCGACCTCGCCGAGTTCCCCCTCGGGCAGGATCGCGCCCGCGGGATCGACGACGCGCAAGTCCACCCCGGGGGCGGGCGGCCCGAGATCGGCCGGGTCGGCATCGGCGCAAGCCGGGCCCAGGCCCTGCTCGGCCCCCGCCATCAGGGCACCGGTCTCGGTGGTGCCGTAGCCGGCGGAGAGGGGGGCATGCGGAGCGCCGTTGCGGGCGAACAGCGCGCGCAGGCGCCGCATCACCGCCGGCACCACGGGCTCGGCGCCGAACCCCATCGCCTGGAGCGCGCCGAGATCCCAGCGGCGCTCCGGGGCCCCCTCGACCGCCTTCAGCAGGTAGGCGGCGAGCGAACTCGTCATCAGCCCGTGGGTGACCCCCAGGGTCTCGATCGCGTCGAGCACCCGCAGCGGCCGGGTCGCGAAGTCGGCGAGATCGACATGGACGACCTCGCGGTTGAGATGGAACGCGACGGCGATGCCGCTGATGCCGTCGATGGGCAGGCTCGACAGGTAGACCACCGGAACCGGCGATTTCGGCCGGGCCTGATGGAAGCGGTTGAGGATCGTCTCCTGGCTCAAGGCGACGAGCTTGAGCTGCCCGGTCGAGCCCGAGGTGGCGACGAGGCAGCACGGCTCGGCGCAGGGCCGCTCCTCCTTGAAGGGAGCCTCGGCCTCGCAGGCATCGAGCCGCAGGAGGGTCGTGCCGGAGGGCAGCGCGCCGCTCGCCGGCGCAACTGCAGCCCAGTCGGTGAAGCCGTCGTCGTGGAGGATGACCGGCGCGTCGAGACGGGCCAGGGCCGCGCGCAGGGGGGCGTCGTCGCGGCCGAGTTCGCGCGATCCGGCCTGCCCGGTCAGCGGTACCAGCGTGGCGCCCACCCGCAGACCGGCCCAGAATGCGGGGACGAAATCGAGGACGTCGCGCACCAGCAGGACGACCGGGCGGCCCGGCCCGGCCCCGACCGCGGCGAGGCCGGTCGCGAGGCGGGCGGAGCGGTCCCACAGCGCCCCGTGCGTCCGCGACGGAAAAGGCCCGGCGGCGGACATCGACCAGATGCGTCGCTCGGGCCGGCTCGCGAGCTGCGCGACGATGACGCCGAGCAGGGTCGGCGGCAGCGCCGGATCCCGGGTCAGCGCCCCGCCGCGGGCGAGCGCGCGCGGAGGGGTTTCGTCACGATGGTCCATGATCTCGGAACCGCCTGCTGCGAAGCGCCCGACCCTTACAGGGTCCGGCCGCGGGCTGCGAGGCGCGCGATCTGACCGCCGACCTCAGAGGCGGACGACGGCGACCTTCGGGATCGGCGGAAGCTCGGAGGCGGCGTCGAGGATCGGCGAAGGCGGCAGCGGGCCCTCGCCGCCGAGCGTTTCCATCTGGCAGCGGATGTTCATATCGTTCTCCTGATCGAGAGGGGGGAGTCGGCGCGCCGCGGGCGGCGCAGCCGGACGCCTCAGAGGCGGACGACGACGACCTTCGGGATCGGCGGCAGCGAGGACATCGGCGAGCGGACGCCACCCGGAATGCCGGGGCCTTCGCCGTTGATCGTCTCCGGCTGGAGGCGGGTGACGCCTTCGCCGTTGATCGCTTCCATCTGGACGCGCGTGGTCATGATCGCTCTCCTGAATGCGGAAGCGGCGAGCATCGGAGCGGACGCTGGCGAAATCAACCTTTTGCTTGCGACGTGCGGCCGAATCCGAGCCAATGTCGCCCGAGGGACACACCCTGAGCGGAATCGGGCCGGGGCTCGACACAATCCTTGCGGGCATCGGCGGGCCGGGATCGATCCGGCCTCACAGCCCGGCGGTCGCGGTCCGTGCGCCCTTCGTCGGCAGGTCGAACACGCCGGCCCACAGACCGCGGCGGCGGCCCCAGGCGCGCGCGTCCTGCGCCGCGTAGTCGGCCGAGACGCCCCGGTCGGCCACCGCGTAGCCGTTCTCGACGAGCCAGGCGGCGAGGTCGCCGTCGCCGAGGCGGCAGCGGGCGTAGGGAGCCCCGTCCTCCGCGGCGCCTCGCGCCTCGCAGGCGATCGACGCGTCACCGATCCGGGCAGCGAGCGCCTCGGCCGCGACGCGCCCGCACGGATAGCCGCGCTCCTGCGCGTCGAAGCAGGTCTGGTCGAAGGTCGGCGTCGCGATGCCGTGGAGCCGCACCCGCTGCCCACCGATGGCAAGCGTGCCGCCGTCGATCACCGTGGCCGGGCCGGCGAGGGAAACGTCCGGCGTGACGAGGGGGGCGGCGAGGGGCGCGGGAAGAGCGAGAGCGGCGATCCGGGTCGCGGTCTCGCCCGCCTGGGCCGGCCGGACCGGGGCGCCGAGCATGAGCGCGGCGAGCGGCAGGGCCAGCACCACCGGGGGGCGCCAGGGGCGGCGGCGCGGCGCGGGGGCGGTCGGCTTGGTGACGGCCGGGCTGGCGATGGCGCCCACGAGGCAGGCGGCGTAGATGAGGGCGATCGTGGCGGTGAGGGACATCGGATGGCTCTTTCGCGAGAGGGGTTGCGGGCGGCTCGGCCGAGGCCGGCGCTCCGTCTGTGCCGCCTTCTCGCAGACGGGCTCCTGCGCCGGCCTGACGCCGCCCGTCAGCCTCGCGTCAGCGGGATTCGGGCATCCCTCCCCGGTCCCGGACATCCCTCCATGCCGCGCCCGCTCCGCCTCCTCCTGATCGCCCTGCTGCTCGCAAACACGCCGGCCCACGCCGACAGCGATGGCGAGCGGGCGCGGGCCGCCCTGGAGCGGGGCGAGATCCGCCCCCTCGACGCCGTGCTCGCCGCCGCCAAGACCGCCGTGCCGGGCGACGTGGTCGCGGTCGATCTCAAGCGCGACGACGGGCGCTGGTTCTACAAGCTGCGCATCCTCTCCGCGGACGGGCGCCGCCGCGACGTGAAGATCGACGCCGGCTCCCTCAAGGTCATCGACGATGACGACGACGATTGAGCCCGACGGGCTTGCGCCGAGCGATCATTCCGCATTCCGGGCGCGAAGAGCGCCCCGCGCAGTGGGCCTCGGCTTTGCCGAGGCGTCTAACGGAGCGAGAAACCAAAGCCGCGGACGCGGCTGCCGGCGTTTGAGGCAAAACAAGAAAAGAACCCACCCATGCGCATCCTGATCGTCGAGGACGAGCCGCGCATCGCCGCGGACCTGCGGGCGGGGCTGGAGCGGGCCGGCTACGTCGCCGAGAGCGTCGGCGACGGCGAGGCGGCGTGGTTCAAGGCCGGGACCGAGACCTACGACGCGATGGTGCTCGATCTCGGCCTGCCGCGGCTCGACGGGCTCGGCGTGCTGCGCCGCCTGCGCAGGGCCGGGGTGCGGCTCCCCGTCCTGATCCTCACCGCCCGCGACGGCTGGCGCGAGCGGGTCGAGGGGATCGACGCGGGCGCCGACGACTATCTCCAGAAGCCGTTCCGGATGGAGGAGTTGGTGGCGCGGCTGCGGGCGATCCTGCGCCGCACCGCGGGCCACGCCTCGCCGGTGCTGCGGGCGGGTGCGGTCGAACTCGACACCCGCACCCGCGCGGTCTCGATCGAGGGCCGCGAGATCGACCTGACGGCGCTGGAATACCGCCTGCTCGCCTTCCTGATGCACCGCCAGGGGCAGGTGGTGCCCGCGGGCGAACTCCTGGACCATCTCCACGGCAGCGACAGCGACCGCGAGGCCAACGCGCTGGAAGCCCTGCTGACGCGCCTGCGGCGCAAGCTCGGGCCCGGCGTGGTCGAGACCCGCCGCGGCCACGGCTACCTCGTGCCCGCCGACCCGGAGAGCAGGTGAAGCGCGACTCCCTGCGGCTGCGCCTCGGACTCGCCGCCGCCGCCTTGATCGCCATCGCCCTGGCGCTGGCCGGGATCGGGCTCACCGTGATCCTCGACCGGGTGCTCGACGCCCGCACGGCGGACGGGCTCGACCGGGTCGCCAAGCTCATCGCGGGCCAAGTCGCGCTCGGGCGCAACGGGGCGCTCAGCCTGCCGCAGGAGCCGCCGGACCCGCGCTTTGCCACGCCCTATGGCGGGCTCTACTGGCAGATCGAGGGGGGCGGGCAGACCCTGCGCTCGCGTTCGCTCTGGGACCGCGGCCTCGGCACCGTGCCCGACACGACGGTGGAGCCGGCGGTGGGCGACCTCGACGGGCCGGACGGCAGCCGACTGATCGCGGTGACGCGCCGCGTGACGATTCCGGCCCGCGGCGAGACGGTGGCGCTCGCCGTCACCGTGTCCGAGGACCGCCGCGATCTGGCGCAGAGCCGCGCGACCTTCCTGCGCCTGCTCGTGCCCTCGCTGGTCGCGCTGTTCGCGGCGCTGACGCTCGCCATGGCGCTGTTCGTACGTCGCGCCCTGGCCCCGTTCCGGGTGCTCCGGGCCGATCTCGCTGCGGTCCATTCCGGCGCGCGCCCGCGTCTGCCGGAAAAATTCCCGGAGGAGGTGCGCCCGCTGGTGGCCGACCTCAACCGCCTGCTCGACGCGCAGGAGCGCGACCTGGAGCGCGCCCGCCGCCAAGCCGCCGACATGGCCCATGGCCTGAAAACCCCGCTCGCCGTGCTCGACGCGCTCGCCCGCCGCACCGAAGGCGCCGACCCCGCCCTCTCGGAAGAGATCGCCGAGCAGGCCCGCGCCATGGCCCGCCAGGTCGAGCGTACGCTCGCCCGCGCGCGGGCGGCCTCGGGGGGGCTCAGGCGGCGCGTCTCCCCTGCCGCCCCGGTGGCGGAGCGGATCATCGGCGCCCTCAAGCGCCTGCCCGACGGCGAGGCCCTGCGCTGGGAGATCGCGCTGCCCGAAACCCTCGCCTTCCCCGGCGACGAGGGCGACCTCACCGAGATCCTGGGCAACCTCTTGGACAACGCCCGCAAATGGGCCCACCGCCGCATCCGCGTCTCGGGCGGAGAGGGTGGACACCTCACGGTCGAGGACGACGGCCCCGGCATGAGCGCGGCGGCGATCGCCGGCATCGCCCGCGGTCGCCGCTGGGACGAGACCCGCCCCGGCACCGGCTTCGGCATCGCCATCGCCCGCGACCTCGCGGAGACCGCAGGCGCCGGGCTGCGGCTCGATCGCTCCGAGTTGGGGGGCCTGCGGGTGACGCTGCATTGGCCGGCGGGCTCTACCAGCCTGTCCGGGTGATCACGCCGACAAGCGCGCATCCCCTCGCCCCGCCGTGCGGGGAGAGGGGATGCGGCTCGCAGCCTCGCGAGTCACCGCCGGCCATAACAATTCATTCACCATTCCCGCCGCCGACCGCCTCACTCCACCGATGTAAGTGCGCCAGCGCATGCGAAGAACGCAGAGCTCGAGCCTATACCGCACCGCAACAAGCGTGAGGGTTCTGAGGCCATGGCCTCCAAGGTTCTGTTGGTGTTGACCGTGCTCGTGCTCCTGATCGACGGCCACGCGCCGCGCATGCGCGAAATCCGCAATCCGGACGCCGAGGGCGGCGGGCGCCCGGGCCTCGCCCTCAAGCGCGCCGACCGCGCGGCGTGAGGCAAAACGTCCGGCGGGCGAGAGACTTCTTAGAGAATCTTCACAAACCGCGGGAAAGGCGGCACGTTCTCCCCCAAGCGGATCGATCCGCGGGGAGGACACGGATGTCGGCACGCGGATCACTCGCCCTCGCCCTGGGCCTGATGGCGCCGCTCGCGGCTCAAGCGCAGGACGGCTCGCTCGCCGCGACCACCCTAGGGCAGGTGATGAAGGCCCGCGCGACCCTGCAGGCCGATTGCGGCTTCGACATCCTGAAGGAGAGCCCGCTCGGCGACCTCTCCTGCAAGTCCGGCACCCGCACCGCGGTCGATGCCTGGGACGCCGCGCTGACCGAGGCCGGACTTCCCGCGGCCGAGCGTGCCGGCACCGCCGAGCGCCTCGGCCTCGTCCCCGGCCCCGAGGACGAGCCGGCGGGCCTCTGGCGCGCCGACCCGAAGGACGTCGCCCGGCTGATCGCCAACCTGAGCCTGAAGGCCGGCGGCTGAGGCCGGACAGCGTCGGTCAGGCTCCTCGGCCGTCATTCCCGGGCTCGCCAAAGGCGAGACCCCGGAATCCACGACTGGCCGCGACGCCCACCTCAGCGGCGCATCACGGGTGGATTCCTGGTTCCGCTGCGCGGCCTCGGAATGACGGGAAAGGTGTGGCGCGGTAAAGTGTTGCGCCGCGACCCTCATCCGATCCCGAAACCTCGGCGCGGCGCGATTGCCCCGCAAACCCTGCCTGGGCGCGTTGACCGTTTGCCGCGGCGTCTTTTAAGTGCCGCGATGCGCCAGCGCCCGCCACGCTTCGTGACCGGCCGCGCGATCATTGGGGTGATCGCGCTCTACGCGCTCGTGCTCCAGGCCTTCCTCACCGCGCTCGCGCCGATCGCACCCGCGATGGCCGGCGACATCCTCTGCGCCGAGCACGGGATCGGGACGGGCTCGCCCGACGACGGGGGCCCCGCCTGCCGCCATCACGCCTGCTGCGTCCAGGCGCAGGCGCCCCAGCTCGGCCTGCCGCCGACGCCCGTCGCCGCCGTGGCCGCCGACTGGCCGCCCGCCGCCGCCCCCCTGCCATGGCCGCCCTCGGAAGCGGCGCGCGCCCGCGCCCCGCCCGATCCGGCCGTCGGCCCGCGAGGTCCCCCCGCCGCCTGAGCGATCCGTTTTCCGATCCCTCAGACCTCGGCTCTCCGTCCCATGTCCGTTCCGTTCCAGGGCTCCGCCCCGGCCGCCGCGCGTGATCGCGTGCGCGTGCCGCTGCGCGAGACCGTCTACCGCGCCGTCTGGCGCTGGCACTTCTATGCCGGGCTGATCTGCCTGCCGTTCCTGATCCTGCTGGCAGTTACCGGCGCGCTCTACCTGTTCAAGTCGGAGATCGACGCCACCGCGTTCGCCCACCGCACCGTCGTGGCGCCCGTCGGCACCCCGCTCGGGCCGGACCGCCTCGTCTACAACGCCATGCAGGCGGTGCCGGATGGCGTGCCGCTCTCCTATACCGAGCCCGCCGGTCCGACCGCCTCGGCGCTCGTGACCATGACGATCGGGGCGGAGAAGACGCTCGTCTTCCTCGATCCGTATCGCGGCCACGTCCTCGACGCGCTGCCGGCCGCGCAGGAGTTCTCCATCGTGGTGCGGCGGCTGCACAGCCTCACCCTGTTCGGCTCGGCCGCGAACCTCGTCGTCGAGATCGTGGCGGGCTTCGCCGTCATCCTCGTGATCACCGGCACCTATCTGTGGTGGCCGCGTGGGCAAGGGGGCAAGGGGGGCGGCGGCGTGGTGCGCTTGCGCGAGACGCCGCGGCGCCGGGTGTGGTGGCGCGACCTCCACGCCGTCACCGGGTTTTTGGCGGGCGGCGGCCTGCTGTTCCTCGCGCTCACCGGCCTGCCGTGGTCGGGCTGGTGGGGGCAGGAGTTGCGGGCGTGGTCGAACGCCGCCGGCCTCGGCCAGCCGCGCCAGCTCTGGGCCGACAAGCCGGTCTCCGCGGTGCCGATGCGCGCCGTCTTGAGCGAGCCCGGCTGGACGATGCAGGACGCGCCTGTGCCCCGCTCGCAGCCGCGTGCGGCGCCCGCCATCGGCCTCGACCGGGCGGCGGACATCGTGCGCGACATGGGCATGCCCGCGGGCTTCGAACTCGCCCTGCCGCTCGGCGAGGCCGGCGTCTACGCCGCCGCCGCCTATCCCCGCGACGTGACGGCCCAGCGCATGGTCTCCCTCGACCAGTATACCGGCCAGCCCCTGGTCGATGTGCGGTTCTCGCAGATCGGCCCGGTGGGGCAGGCGATCCAGCTCGGCATCGGCCTGCACAAGGGCGAATTCTTCGGGCGCGCGAACCAGCTCGCCATGCTGGCCTTCTGCCTCGCCACGATCCTGCTCTCGGTCACCGCGGGGGTGATGTGGTGGAAGCGCCGCCCCGCGGGCCGGCTCGGCGTGCCGCCGCTGCCGCGCGACGGCCGAGTGATGGCGGGCGTGACCGGGCTCGTGCTCGGCCTCGGCGCGCTGTTTCCGCTCACGGGGCTCGCGATCCTCGCCCTGATCGGCCTCGACCTCGGCGCCCGCGCGTGGCTGCGCCCCCGCGCCCTGCGCCCGGCCGCGCACGCCTCCTGATCCGGCCGGGCCCCTCGATCCCGCCGACACGCCATCCGCGGCCGCCTCCGGCGCCGCTTCCCTTTTCCGTTTCCGACGAGCCCGTCATGCCCGCCCCCTTGCGCCGCGCCGCCCTCTGTCTGCTTGCCGCACAGCCATTTGCCGCCCAAGCCGCGCCCGAAGCCGTGACCCTCGAAGAGATTTCCGTGGCCGGCGAAGGCCGGGGCAACGGCCAGGGCGCACTCTCTCAACCAGCAAAAAAGTTCGGGGTGGCGGCGGCGCCCGGTGCGGCGGCGCTGCCGATCGAGCGGCCGGTCGGGCAGATCGTCACCGCGGTCGGGCGCGAGGCCATCGCCAACCGGCCCGCCACCAGCATCGGCTCGGTGCTGCTCGACAGCCCCGGCGTCACCGTGCGCCAGGGCAACGGCGGGCGCGACGTCGTTATCTCGATCCGCGGCAACAACGCCCGCTCCACCGGCGTGACCCGCAACATGGTGGTGCTGGAGGACGGTTTTCCGGTGACGCAGGCCGACGGCGCCTCGCGCTTCGACCTCGTCGATCCCCGCGCCTATTCCCGTATCGACGTGTTTCGGGGGCCGCAATCGGCCCTGTTCGGCAACTATGCCACCGGCGGCGCGCTGGCCTTCCGCACCCGCACCGGCCGCGAGATCGATGGGTACGAGGTCGGCGTGGATGCCGGCAGCTTCGGCTACCTGAGCAACTATTTCACCGTCGGCGGGGCCAGCGGCCCGTTCGAGGTCAGCCTGTTCGCCAGCGACGTGCGCGGCAACGGCTACCAGCAGCACGCGTCCTACGACACGCAGACCGTCAACCTGCTGGCGAGCTACACGCCGACGCCCGACAACCGCTTCACCCTCAAGGTCATCAACAACGAGATCGACGCCAACATCCCCGGCCGCTCCTCGCTGACCGATTTTTATCTCAACCCGTATCAGCGCCGCTGCGATACGGCGGACACCGCCGCGCTCGGCTGCGCCAAGTTCACCCTCGGCGGCATTCCGGCCACCGCCGCGCAGGCGGGCTTCCGCCGCAACGACCGCCGCACCATCGTGGCGGGGCGCTGGGAGCACGACATCGACGCGCAGACGACGTGGCGGGTGCAGGTCGGCTTCGACGAGCGTAACTACAACCAGCCGTTCTACACCTCGTCCGGCCGCGGCAGCCTGCCCTCCTACAACCTGCTCACCGACCTCACCCGCCGCGGCGAATTTTTGGGACTTCCGGCCGTCGGCTACGTGGCGCTGTCCTACAGCGCCGTCGACGTCACCGCCTCGACCTTCAACCTCACGGCGCTGGGCGGCGCCCGGCTCGGCTCGCTCGTCGCGCTGCAGGACGCGGTGCAATCGAACCTCGGCGGTCGGGCGCGGCTGGAACTCGAACTCTCGCCCGAATGGAAGGCCGTCACCGGCCTCTCGGTGGAGAACTCGACCATCACCGGGCGCAACCGCACCTTCGCGCCCGACGGGACCGAGACGCTGCCGCGTGCCATCGCCGACCGCCGCTTCCTCAACGTCGCGCCCGAACTCGCGCTCGTCTATCAGCCGGACCCGACCTGGGCCCTGCGCGGCCGGGTCGCCACCGGCTACGCCACGCCCTCGTTCTCGTCGCTGTTCATCACGCCGCTGGGCGTTCCCGGCAACAACACCGGCCTGAAGACGCAGGAGAATCTCGGTTTCGACCTCGGGGCCGACTGGCTCGCGGTCGAGGGGCTGAAGCTCAGCCTCACCGGCTTCTACGAGTTCTTCCGCAACGAGTTCGTCTCGCAAGTGCCCCTGACAGGAGGCCCCAACTACACGTTCAACGCACCGGCCTCCGAGCATCGCGGCATCGAACTGGCCGCGACCTACGCCTTCGCGCCGGGCTGGAACGGCGTGCTCGCCTACACCTTCGACGATCAGGTCTACACCGATTACGTCGAGCAGCTGAGAGGGACCGCGGGCAGCATTCAGGCTCTGAACCGGGCCGGCAACCGCATCCCCGGCGTGCCCGACCACCAGCTCCTCGCCCGCGTCGGCTACGACGTGCCGGCGGGTCCGCTGGCCGGGCTCGGCGGCTTCGCGGAGGTGGTGGCGCAGGGCGGTTACTTCGCCGACAACGCCAACCTGCTGAAGATTCCGGGCTACGCGATCGTCAACCTCAACCTCCACTATTCGGCGCTGTTGCCGGACGGCTACGCCAAGCGGATCGATCTCTACGGCGAGGTCCGCAACGTGTTGGACACGGTCTATGTCGCCTCCGCCAACCCGGTCGCCAACGCCCTCACCGACACGGTCGCGACAATTGCCCAGCGGCCGAACTCGATCTACGCGGGCGCGCCGCGCACCTTCGTGGCCGGCATGAAGCTGTCGTTCTGACGGCGCCTGCCGGACGGGACTTTGACCGGACGCGCGAACCGCCTAGACCGTCCCAGCCTGCAACCTTCCGCGGATCGGACCGGCCGATGGATCACCCCGCCTGCGACTGCGGCAGCGGACTCTCGGCGGCCCGCTGCTGTGCCTACGCACCCGAGGCCGAGGGCGCGCCGCCGCCCGACCCGGCGCTGGCGGACGAGGGGCAGGCGGCGGCGCAGGCCCTGCGCGGCGGCGACCGGGCGGGGGCCGAGCGCATCGGCCTGTCCGTGCTGGAGCGGGCGCCGCTCCAGCCCGAGGCGCTGGCGGTTCTGGGCGAGATCCGGTTCAGCCAGGGCAACACGAAAGCGGCGGCGGCCCTGCTGGAGCGGCTAGCCGCGGTCGAGCCCGGCAATTTCTGGCCGGTCAACAAGCTCGCCCTGCTCGAACTCGGGCGCGGCGACATCGAGGCCGCCGAGCGCCATGCCCGCCAGGGCGTGCGCCTCGCACCCGCCAACCCCCAGGCCCACAACCTGATGGGCATGGCGATGACCGAGGCGCATCGCCCGGCGCTCGGCGAGTACCATTGCCGCCGCGCGCTTGCTCTGTCCGGGCGGCGCATCCCGCTGGTGCTGTCGAACCTCGCCACCTGCCTGAAGAACCAGGGCAAGGTGGAGGAGGCCCGCGCCCTCTACCGGGAGGCCGACGGGCTGGAGCCCGACAACCGCCACACCCTGCTGGCCTGGGCGCAGCTGGAGGAGGCCGACCGCAAGCTCGACGACGCGGAAAGCCTGCTCGACCGGCTGGAACGGCTCGGGCCCCCGAGCCCGCAGATGCTGCTGCTACGGGCGGCGATCCTGGGTCGGCGCAAGCAGGCCGAGGCGGCGGTGGCGCTGCTCGACCGCGCCGCGCAAGGGCGGTCGCTGCGCCCGGTCGAGCGGCTGGAGCGCGGGCGCCAGCTCGACCGGCTCGGCCGCTACGACGAGGCCTGGCCCGAATTCGCGACGGCCAAGCAGCGGATGCGCGAGCTGTCGGGCCACGGCTACCTGCGGGACGAGGCGGTCGGGATGGCCGAGGCGCTCAAGGCGTTCTTCACCCGCGAACATCTCGACCTGCTGCCGCGGGCGGGCGTGCGCACCGACGTGCCGCAGCCGGTCTTCATCCTCGGCTTCCCGCGCTCGGGCACGACGCTGTTGGAGCAGACGCTGACCGCGAGCCCGCTGGTCGCGGCGGGCGACGAGCTGACCCTGGTCCACGAGATCGCCGGATCGGCGCCGCGCCTGCTCGCCAGCCCCTGGGAGTATCCCGGCGCGCTCACTGAGCTCTGGATGGGCGACCGCCGCGAGGGCCTCGACACCTTGCGCGACCACTATCTCCAGCGGGTGCGCCAGCTCGGCGTGCTGCGCGAGGGCGCGCCCCTGTTCACCGACAAGATGCCGCTGAACGAGGTCCATCTCGGGCTGATCGGGCTGATGTTTCCGGGTGCCCCCCTGCTGCACCTGATCCGCCACCCCCTCGACATCATGGTCTCGGCGATGTCGAACGTGTTCACCCACGGCGCCCATTGCGGCTCGGCCCTGGAGACGGCCGCCGAGCACCTCGTGCTCTCGGCCGACCTCGTGGCGCATTACCGCTCCGTCATGGACCTGAACTACCGCACCGTGCGCTACGAGGACATGATCGACGACCAGGAGGCGACGGTGCGGAGCGTGTTCGACTTCGTCGGCCTGCCCTTCGACCCGGGCGTGCTCAACCACGAGGCCAACCCGCGCTACGCCCGCACCGCGAGCTACGCCCAGGTGACGGAAAAGCTCTACGACCGCTCGCGCTACCGCTACCGACACTACCGCCGCCAGTTGGAACCGGCCGTGCCGATCCTGGCGCCGCTGATCGAGCGGCTGGGCTACACGGTCGAGGACGGGTTCGATCCGCAGGCCTAGAGCATCGTCCTGGATATCGGATCCAGGACGATGCTCTATATCCTTGTGCCGCATCGTCTTTTTCCGAAAGCCGGAAACCACCTTTCGGGACGATGCTCTAACCGGTCCGGCGCGTCGCAACGGCGGCGCCGGCCCCGAACTGGAGTTTCGGTTGTGTCCCGTTCGTCATAGCGGGCAATGCAGGCCGATCGTATGAGTGTGAACATGCGATGGGCCCTTGGTGTACAAGCGGCCAGGACCTCGACCCCTTCTTCGACATGGCAAGACTTTCATGGCCGGGCCGACACAAACATTCACTCAAAGATTTAAACTCATCGATGGCGCCGGCTATTACGATGCGACGTCGGCAGGAAACGGCTCCAATACCATTTCCGATAGCGCAGATCAGGCAAGCCCTTCGGAAAACACCGGTCGACTCGGAGATATCACAAACGACCAATTCGTCGTAACGAATTCGAACTCCCAATCGCCGGTAACGGTGACCTATTTCGGCCGCACGTCAAGAGGCATTGTTACTCAGATAGGATCGAATAAGTATCTCTACACAAACAATGATTATGGCGGAGGCGCTCCGATTTTGGATACGAGGGACGGGTCCTTTACCCGCGCCGATCCATCGGACACCGCTTCTCAATGGACGATTACTTGCTTCGCTTCGGGAACGCTGATCCGAACCGATCGCGGCGAGATCGCCGTCGAGAGCTTGACGATCGGCGACGAGGTGATCACCGCCTCGGGTGAAATCCGGCCCATCCGCTGGATCGGCCATCGCAGCATGCCCTGTCTCGGACACGCTGAACGTCTGCCCGTGCGCATCGCCGCGCACGCTTTCGGTGCGGGCCGCCCGGCCCGCGACCTGTTCGTCTCCCCCGCCCACGCCATCGCCGTCGATGTTCTCGGCGAGGTGCTGATCCCGGCCTGCCGCCTCATCAACGGCACCACGATCACCCAAGTGGACGTCGAAGAGGTCACATACTGGCACGTCGAGCTCGACAGCCACGACGTCCTGCTTGCCGAGGGGCTTCCGACGGAAAGCTATCTCGATTGCGGCAACCGCCGCTTCTTCGCCAACGCCGATCTCACCGACCTCGCCGCGACGCCCGACGCCCGGCCGGAGAGCGGGCTGGCGTTCTGCCGCCCGTTCCACGAGGCGGGCGCGCTGGTCGATCTGGTCCGCGCCCGGCTCGGGGAGCGCGCCGAGACGCTCGGTTGGTGCAAGCGCGACGACACCTTCGCCGGGTTGCATATTCTCGCCGACGGCGAGACCATCCGCCCGGACGTGGCGGGGCTCACCGCCCGCTTCGTCCTGCCGGCCGGGGCCTGCGACGTGCGCCTCGTGTCGGAGACGAGCGTGCCGGCCCATGTCGTGCCGGGCTCGACCGACGCGCGCCGCCTCGGCCTGCCGCTCGCCGGGCTGACGATCGACGACGGCCTGACCGGCGCCCGCACGGTCGCCCTCGACGACCCGTGCCTGGATGATGGCTTCCACGCGTTCGACGGCGGCGTTCGCTGGACCGACGGCGCGGCACGGCTCCCGGCCGAGTTGTGGGACGGCTGCCGCGGCGCGACGTTCCTGCGCCTCACCCTTGCGGCGCCCGCGCTGCCGCGCTGGGTCGCGCCGCAGGCCGGCAACGAGATGCGGAACGAGGGCCGGCGGAACGCCTGACGCGCCTCACGACGGACGAGGAAATCGCAGGCCCGGACGCATGTCCGGGCCTGCGGCGTTTCGGGCGGTCCCTACCGCCCGGCGTTCACCCAGCGCACCAGATCGCCGAGCACTTGGCTCAGCGCGGCGTCGAGGCCGGTGGCGGCGGTCTGGGCGTCGACCTTGGGCACAGGGACGCGGGCGGTGAAGACGCGGGCGTTGACGACCCGGCCGGTGCCCTCGGCGATCAGCTTGGCGGAGAGGTCCACCACCGCCTCGCCCGAGCCGGAATCGATGTCGAACTCGCGGATCTCGCTGACCAGCAGATACTCGGACGGGATCTTGTCACCGGGGCGCGAGACCGAGCGCAGGCGGCCGGTGTTCTCCAGGCTCTGGATGATCCGGGTCTGGATCAGCCGCGGCAGACGGTCGGCCCACTGGCCGCCGCCGAGGAAGGACAGGGAGCCGCCGCGCTCGCGCACGATGATGCGGTCGGCCTCCATCGGCTGCAAGCCCACAGGCTCCGACACCACCAGGGAGCGCGCGGCGCCCGTCGTCCGCGGCTGGCCGGGGAGGGCGGCGAGGTCGAAGGTGAGCGGCGTCGCGCCGCCGCCGCAGCCGGCGAGGGCGGCCAGCAGCGCGAGACCGGCGGCGGCACGCGCCGCGCGGCCGGAAGAGGCGGGAAGGAAAACTCGCATCATGCGCTCGGGCACCGTCCGTCGCTGGGGCAGGGGGCGGAAGGCCACCCTACCACGCCCAGCTTACGGCAACGCTCGAACGGGGCAGTGCGCCCCGGCACATCGGGTGCGCGGGACCACGTCAGCGGGCACCGTTGTATTCCGGCAACGTCGGCTTGCCGCCGAAGATCACCTGCGAGGGGTCGCGCTCCAGGCTGCGCGCCGCGCGGCTCAGGGTGTTGAGGGTGCGCTGGCCGTCGGTCGCCAGGGCCTCGACCTCGCGGCGGCTCGACCCCGACAGGCGGTTGAAGCTCGTCGAGATGTTGGCGGTACGCTTGTCGAGGTTCTCCGACAGCGTGCGGAAGGCGATGCCGGCCTCGCGCACCGAGACCGCCGCCTTCTGGATCTCGGAGAAGGTGCCCGCGCCCTGCTGGCCCGAGGCCGAGCCGAGGAAGCCCTCGGCCCCCTTCAGCACGCCGTCGATGCGGTCGGCCGAGGCGCTGAGCTTGGCCGCCAACGCACGGGCATCGTGCAGGCCGGCCTCGATGTCGGGGCCGGACTTGGCGAGCGCGGTCGAGAAGGTGTCGGCGTTCTCGATCACCCGGTTGAGGCGCTGCCCGTCCACCGCCTTGACGAGACCGGTGATGGAGGGGCCGGCCTCGGCGAGTGTCTTGGAGAAGGACTCGACGTTGGCGAGCGTGCGGGTGATCGCGCCCTCGTTGCCGGCCACCACCTTGTCGAGGCGCTGGAGCACGTCGTCGGCGCGCTGCGCGATCTGCTTGGCGGCGGCCATCATGTCCTGGATGTCGCTCGAATCGGCGAAGATCGTCGGCATCTGGTCGCCGGAGCCGGGCTTGAGCGGGGGCGCGTCGGCGCTGCCGCCGGACAGCGAGATCTGCGAGACGCCGGTCAGCATCGCGGAATCGAGCCGTGCGCGGGTGTCGGCGCGCAAGGGCGTCGAGGGATCGACCTGCACCACGGCCACGACCCGGCGCGGGTCCTGCGGCAGCAGGCGCACGTCGAGCGCCTCGCCGACCTTGATGCCGTTGAACGACACCGTCGAGCCCTTGGCCAGGCCCCCGACCGAGCCGGAGAAGACGATGCGCAGCGCCTGGCTCGCCTGCCCCCGCGATCCGCCCTGGAGCCAGAACACGAAGCCGAAGGCGGCCAGCACGACGCCGATGGTGAAGGCGCCGATCAGGACGTAGTTCGCGCGGGTCTCCATCGGACTAGCTCTCTCCCCGATCCGGAGGGGTCAGGCGGTGCGCCACCGCACTTCGACGTCCTAGGTGCGCTGCCCCCGACCTGTGGTCGAGAGCAGCGCGTCCGGCGGACGACCGCCGCCCCGCAGTCGCGGGGGCGATCGGCGATGCCCGGGCATCGCCGATCGGAAGGAGCGAACTGGTCTTACGCATGGGCGTAGGCCGGTGCTGGTGCCGGCGCAGTGGGCGCCAGCGCGCGGGCGCGCTTGCCGTGGAAGTAGGAGCGCAGCCACGGATGGTCGTGGTCCAGCATCTCCCGGATCGTCCCTTCCGCGATGATCTTGCCGTCGCCCAAAGCCGCGATGCGGTCGCAGGCGGTGTAGAGGCTGTCGAGGTCGTGCGTCACCATGAAGACGGTGAGCCCGAGCGTGCGCTTCAGGGTCGAGACGAGGTCGTCGAACTCGCCCGCGCCGATCGGGTCGAGGCCCGAGGTCGGCTCGTCGAGGAACAGGATCTCGGGGTCGAGCGCCAGCGAGCGGGCGAGCGCGGCGCGCTTGATCATGCCGCCGGACAGCTCCGAGGGGTACTTGTCGGCGGCGTCGGGCTTGAGGCCGACCATCTCGATCTTGAGCCGGGCGAACTCGTCGAGCAGCCGCTCGGAGAGCTTGAGATGCTCGCGCATCGGCATCTGGATGTTCTGCTTGACGGTGAGCCCCGAGAACAGCGCGCCCTGCTGGAACAGCACGCCCCAGCGCTGCTCGAGCTGGCGGCGCCGGGTGAGCGTGATCGCGTCCACGTCCTCGCCGAAGATCTCGATGGTGCCGGAGCGCTTCGGGACCAAGCCGAGGATGGTGCGGGTCAGCACCGACTTGCCCTGCCCCGAAGGCCCGACGAACCCCAAGATCTCGCCGCGGCGGATGTCGAGGTCGAGCCCCTTCATCACGGCGCGCTCGCCGAAGGTCACGACGAGGTCACGCACGCGGATGATCGCATCCACTTCGGGCTGCGCCGCCTGCACCTCGGACTGCGCCGCTTGAGGGAAGTGAGGGTCTGCCAACTCGTCCGCTCGCGCGTGTCAAAAGTTGATCGCGGCGAAGAAGACCGCGAAGAGGCCATCCAGCACGATCACCATGAAGATTGACTTGACGACTGAGGCGGTGACGTGGCGGCCGAGCGATTCCGCCGAGCCCTCGACCGCGAACCCCTCGATCGTCGCGATGATGCCGATGGTGAGCGCCATGAACGGCGCCTTGATCAGCCCCACGGCGAAATGGTGGAACGACACCGCCGCCTGGAGCCGGGCGAGGAACCCGTCGATGGTGAGCCCGCCATAGAGCGCCGCCGTGAACCCGCCGCCGGCCAGAGCCGCGAGCGAGCCGAGGAAGGACAGGATCGGCAGGCCGATCACCAGCGCGAGGATGCGCGGCAGGATCAGGATCTCGATCGGGTCGAGGCCCATGACGCGCAGGGCATCGACCTCCTCGCGCATCCGCATCGAGCCGATCTCGGCGGTGAACGCCGAGCCGGAGCGGCCCGCCACCATGATCGAGGTGAGCAGGACGCCGAGTTCGCGCAGGATCAGCAGGCCGATCAGGTTCACGACGAAGCTCTGCGCGCCGAAGCGCTGGAGCTGGAAGATGCCCTGCTGGGCGACGATGCCGCCGACGAGGAACGAGATCAGCACGATGATCGGCACGCCGCGGAAGGCGACCTGTTCGAGCTGGTTGACGAGCGCCGCCGTGCGGAACGTCTTGGGCCGCCGCGCGACGCGGCCCGCCGCCGCGACCACCTCGCCAAGGAAGGCGATGCCGGCCAGCACCTCGGCCCCGCCGCGGGCGACGCGGCGGCCGAGCCCGTCGAGCATCCGGACCGCCGGGTTGCGGGTGTCCGGCGCCTTCGGCTCGGCCTCGCGCAGGCCCATCTCGCCGAGCAGGATGCGGTGCTCGGGCCGCGCGCCGGCATAGGCGAGGCGCGAGCCCGCCCCCTCGATCTCGGCGCGGGTCCGCTCCAGCACCCAGGCGCCGAGCGTGTCGAGGCGCCGGACGCCGCTGAGATCGATCACCACCGCCTGCCCGCGGCCGTGGGCGGCGATGTCGGCCGCCGCCCGCTCCACCGCCGGGCCCTGGTCGGCGGTCCAGCGCCCGCGCAGGGTCACGCGCGCGCCGTCGAGGTCGGCGCCCGCGGCGTCGAGCGTACCGGAGCCGTTCTCGATCCGCACGGATCACTCCCGCTGGCGTCCCTGCGGGACGGGTCGGACTACGTATGCGCTGCCTATACCGCATCGCCACAGGCGAGACCAAACGGGCAAGGATTCGTTGACTTTTGTTAACCCTTGGTGCCTCTGCACGCCGCCGTCCGGGAGGCCCCCCGCTCCCGAGCGTCCGGCACGAGCCGAGCGCGGCGGATCGTGTGTCGGGATCGAGGTTGAGATGTCGGTTTTCGGCCATGCTCCTGCCGTGCGCTCGGCGCGCGGGACGCTCCTCCTCGCCCTGCTCCTCGCCTCACCGGGTCTCGCCGCGGAGACGAAGGGCGCGCCCCCCGCGGTCGGCACCCTCACGGTCTCGGCGCAGGAAGTGACCGAGTCTGAGAAATACATCGGCCGCATCCAGGCGGTGTCGCGCTATTCGGCGGTCGCCCGCGTCACCTCGTTCCTCGATCAGGTAGTCTTCAAGGAAGGCCAGGACGTCCGCAAGGGCGACGTGCTCTACCGGCTGGAGACGGCGCCGTTCGAGGCCGACCTCGCGGCCAAGAAGGGGGCGCTCGCCAACATCCAGGCACAGCTCAAGCTCGCCGACCTCAACCTCGCCCGCTCGACTTCGCTGATGCGCAGCCCGGCCGGGCTCCAGCAGAAGGTCGATGAGGACCAGTCGCAGGAAGGCTCGCTGCAGGGGCAGCTCCAGGGCGCGCAGGCCGACCTGAAGACCGCGCAGATCAACCTGAGCTACACGACGATCTCCTCGCCGATCGACGGCAAGATCGGCCGCACCGCGATCACCGCGGGCAACCTCGTCTCGTCGGACACCGGCGTGCTGACGACGGTGGTCAGCCAGGACCCGATGTACCTGCTGTTCACGATCCCGACCCGCACGGTGATCGATCTGCGCCACCGCCTCGCCGCGGTCGGCGGCCTCGACTCCTTGAAGCTCCGCATCGTCCTGCCCGACGGGCGGACCTACGGGGAGACCGGCCACGTCGATTTCACCGACAACACCGTCTCCGCCTCCACCGACAGTTTTTCGATCCGCGGGGTGTTCGCCAACCCGGCCCGCGGCGAGAACAAGGCCGGGCACGCGGTGCGCGAACTCATCGACGGCGAGTTCGTGACGGTGATCGTCGAGAACCCCGAGCCGGTGCGCCTCGTGACGATCCCGCGCGCGGCGGTGCTCACCGACCAGCGCGGCGACTACGTCTACGTCGTCGGCGGCGACGGCAAGGCCGAGCGCCGCAACGTCGGGCTCGGTCAGCCGGTCGGCAGCCGCACCACGGTGACGTCGGGCCTCAAGGACGGCGAGACCATCGTGACCGACAACCTCCAGCGCGTGCGTGCCGGAGAGCCGGTGGCGGCCTCCCCGGCGCCGGGCGCCCCGCAGGAGGCGAACCGGTGAGCCGCGCGGCTCAACGGACCCAGAGGCGGAGCCCGCGATGATCTCCTCGATCTTCATCGACCGCCCGCGGCTCGCCGTGGTGGCGGCCATCGTCGTGACGCTGGCCGGCCTCCTGGCGATGTCCCAGATTCCGGTCGCCCAGTTCCCGCAGATCGTGCCGCCGGAGGTGCAGGTCAGCGCGACCTATCCGGGCGCCTCGGCGGAGGTGGTCGAGGCCGCCATCGCCCAGCCGCTGGAGGCCGCGGTCATCGGCGTCGACAAGATGATCTACATGAAGTCGATGAGCGGCAACGACGGCAGCTACAGCCTGACCGTGTCGTTCAAGCTCGGCAGCGACCCGGACATCGACACCGTCAACGTCAACAACCGCGTCCAGACGGCGCTCGCCCAACTGCCGCAGGAGGTGCGGCAGGAGGGCGTCACGGTGCAGAAGCAGGCCACCGCGATCCTGCAATACCTGATGCTCTACAGCGAGGACGGCAGCCAGGACCCGCTGTTCCTGACGAACTACGCCACCATCAGCGTGCTCGACGAACTGAGCCGCACGCCCGGCGTGGGCCAAGCGTCGCTGTTCGTGAACCAGCAATACTCGATGCGGATCTGGTTCGACGTCGATCGCCTCAACAACCTGAAGATGGCGCCGTCCGAGATCGTCAACGCCGTCAACGCGCAGAACGTGCAGGCCGCCGCCGGCCGGGTCGGGGCGCGCCCGGTCGGCAACGACCAGCAGTTCCAGTTCAACGTCCAGACCAAGGGCCGGCTCTCGACCGTGGAGGAGTTCGGCAACATCGTCGTGCGCGCCGACCCCGACGGCTCGGTGCTGCGGGTCAAGGACGTGGCCCGCGTCGAGATGGGCGCGCAGAATCTCGACGCCATCGCCCGGCTCAACGGCAAGCCCGCGGTCGCCATCGCGATCCAACTCGCGCCGGGCGCCAACGCGGTCCAGACCGCGGACGCGGTGGAGGCCACGCTGAAGCGGGTGAGCAAGCGCTTCCCGCCGGGGGTCAAGTCGAAGGTCGTCTACGACGCCACCACCTTCGTCGATCAGACCATCCACGAGGTGCTGCTGACCATCGCCGAGGCGTTCCTGCTCGTGGTGCTGGTCGTCTACCTGTTCCTCGGCAGCCTGCGGGCCGCGCTGATCCCGGCGCTCGCCGTCCCGGTCAGCCTGATCGGCACCTTCGCGGTGCTGCTGGCCTTGGGCTACTCCGCCAACACCATCTCGCTGCTCGCGATGGTGCTCGCCATCGGCATCGTCGTCGACGACGCCATCGTCGTGGTCGAGAACGTCGAGCGCGTGATGGAGGAGCGGCCCGAATTATCGGTCGCCGACGCCACCAAGCTCGCCATGCGCGAGGTCACCGGGCCGATCCTCGCCATCACCCTGGTGCTGCTCTCGGTGTTCGTGCCGCTCGCTGCCATCCCCGGCCTGTCCGGCGTGCTGTTTCGTCAATGCGCCGTCACCATCGGGGCCAGCATGGTGATCTCGGCGCTGGTGGCCCTCACCCTGTCGCCCGCGCTCTGCGCCGTGCTCCTGCGCCGCGGCGGCCACGCCCGCGGGCTCGCCGGCCTGACGCAAAGGGCGGTCGAGCGGACGCGGGCCCGCTATTCGGCGACGGTGGCCCGGCTCGTGCGGGTCAGCCTCGTCGGGCTCGTGCTGGTCGCGGCCTGCGGCGGCGGCATCTATGCGCTCGCGGCGCTGACGCCGAGCGGGTTCCTGCCCTCGGAAGATCAGGGCGCCTTCTTCGTCACGGTCCAACTGCCCGACGGCGCCTCGGTGGCGCGCACCGCCGAGACCGTGACGGCGCTGGAGAAGCAGATCCTGGCGATGCCGCAGGTGGCCGACACCTACTCGGTCATCGGCTATTCCTACCTCGACACGGTGAATGCCCCGAACATGGCGTTCATGCTGGTCCACCTGAAGCCGTTCTCGGAGCGGACCAGGCCGGAGGATTCGGCGCAAGCGCTGATCGCCCGGATCGGCCGAGACGCGCAGTCGATCCGCAGCGGCGAGGTGATCGCCTTCAACATGCCGCCGATCATCGGCCTCTCGACCAGCGGCGGCTTCGAATACGCGCTGGAGGCGATCGAGGGCCAGAGCCCGGACGAACTGGGCAGCGTCGCGCAAGGCCTGATGGCCGCCGCCAACGCCGATCCGCGGCTCGCGGACGTGTTCACCACCTACACCGCCGCCAACCCGTCGCTGTTCCTCGACATCGACCGCGACAAGGCCGCGGTGCTCGGCGTCAACCTCGGCGACGTGTTCGACACGCTCCAGGCGACGTTCGGCGGCACCTACATCAACAACTTCGACGTCTTCGGCCGCACGTGGCAGGTCAACATCGAGGCCGAGGCGGGCGACCGCGACAAGGTCTCGGACCTGTGGCAGGTCTACGTGAAGAACGCCAAGGGCGACGAGGTGCCGCTCCGCTCCTTCGCCTCCGCCCGCTTCGTCGGCGGTCCGCAGGTGCTGACGCGCACCAACAACTACCGCTCGATCCCGATCGAAGGCAGCCCCGCCGCGCGGGTCTCCTCGGGCACGGCGCTGAAGGCGATGGCGGCGGTCTCGGACGCGACCCTGCCCGACGGCTACGGCTTCGAGTGGACCGGCACCGCCTATCAGGAGACCAAGGCGCAGGGGCAGACCGGGCTGGTGCTCGGCCTGTCGCTGGTCTTCGCCTACCTGTTCCTCGTTGGGCTCTACGAAAGCTGGATGATCCCGGTGCCCGTGCTGCTCTCCGTCAGCGTCGGCGTGCTGGGCGCGCTCGGCGGCATCCTGGTCGCCGGGCTCTCGCTCGATCTCTACGCTCAGGTCGGGCTCGTGGTGCTGGTGGCGCTGGCGGCCAAGAACGGCATCCTCATCGTCGAGTTCGCCCGCAAGCAGCGCGCGGACGGCCATTCGATCCGCGAGGCGGCGGTGGCCGGCGCCTCGGTGCGCTTCCGCGCCGTGGCGATGACCTCGATCGCCTTCATCCTCGGCCTCGTCCCCCTCGTCTTCGCCGAGGGCGCCGCCGAGATCAGCCGCCGCGCCATCGGCACCCCGATCTTCGCCGGCATGATCGCGGCCACGACCGTCGGGCTGTTCCTGATCCCGATGCTCTACGTCGTCTTCCAGAGCCTCGCCGAGCGCGGGTTCGGGCGGCGGAGTGCCGCCGCCGAGCCGCCGCGCGCGGCCGGGTAGGCGGCCCGAGCGGTCCTGCGGTGATCGCCCGGCGGCGGAGACCGCCGAGAACGCGGAGGAATGGGGATGGTCCCCGACCTCGACAGCCGGCACCCATCCACCTGAAGTTGATACAACTTTCGATACTCCCAGACTCGAGACCGTTGTTGTCGCGTGTCGGGAGAAACTGCCTCCTACCCGAACAATGAAAGGTTGTGATTCCCTCCCATCTGTAAATTCATCTAGAGTATATTTTATCCTCAAAAAATCTCCATAGGTCAATTTCAAGTTGATTTTTACCACTCCCACGTGCATTCATGTGGGACAGCGAAGCGATTCGCTGTCTTCATGGGAGAAAACGATGGCAAACCATCCGGAATTCGATCCGCAATCGATCGATCAGGCACTGGAAGCGGCGCGTCGGCATGCACAAGACAGGATGCCGAAAGCAACCAACAATCAAACGCCTCTGGACGACGGTTCGCTGAAGGTTGCGGCCCAGTGTATCAGCGTCACCGTCCAGAATGGGCAGGTGTGCCTCAACCTTCCACTCGGCATCGGAAGCGTCTGCCTTCCGGTTCCGTCATGGATTCCCAACGGCACCGCCGCTCAGGCCTGCATCGACATCTGCACGAAATGGGGCATCCCGTGCGGGGTCGAGGTGACGGTTTCCGTGGCGGGTCAGCGCATCGTTCAGAAGAACTTCGGCTGTAGCTGCTGACCGTTCGAGCGGCGGCGCCAGCAAGGCGCGCCGCCCCGCGCATCGGCGAGCGCGTCGTCCTCGATCCCGGATTCGGGACGGTGCGCTCGATCTGTCCGCGTCGGCCTCATCACATGAGCTGGTGCTCACTCTTCCCCCGGCCCGCAGAAAAGCCTTCCCGCATCCCGGAACAAAGCCGGACACCGCGATCTTCCCGCATCGAAGACGGAGGGACGATCCATGCTCAAAGGTGGCCTGCTCTGGTTGATCGGCATTCCGCTGCCGATCATTCTGCTGCTGTGGTTCTTCGGCGTCTTCCACTGATCGGGCGGGCGCCGCAGGATCACCTTTGCGGATACGGTCGGCCCGTCGCTCAGGCGCGGGCCGTCCTGCTGGCAAGCGCGACGAGGCAGAGCCCGCTCACCGCCAGCGGCGCCATCATCAAAAAGGTCGCGCCGCTGCCGAGCGCGCCGTAGACCGCCCCGCAGGCGAGCGTCGCCAGCGCCGAGACCAGGGCGGTCGAGGCCCCGACCGTGCCTTGCGCCCGGCCCCGCGCCCCGTCGGGGGCGAAGGCCGAGACCGCGTTCATCGCGCCCAGATGCGTCGCCCCGAAGGTGAGGGCGTGCAGCATCTGCAGCGGCACGAGCAGGGCGAGATTCCCTTCCGCGAAACTCAGGCCCACAGCCCGCAAAGCCGCGGCGATGCCGCCGAGCGCCAGCAGGCGGAACGGTCTGCGCCAGCGCGCGGGCAGCCGAGCGAGCCCGGCGAACAGCGCGATCTCGGCGGCGACGCCGATGGCCCAGAGCGCGCCGATCCACGGCGCCGAGACGCCGTGCGCGGCCCAGCTCAAACTGCCGAAGGCGTAGATCGCCGCGTGGCTCGCCTGGATCAGCGCCGCCGCGCCGATGGTGAGCCACAGCCTCCGCGGCAGGCGAGGGGGCGGGCCCGCCACCGCGGCCCGCGGCTCGCGCGGGGCGGCGCGCTCGCCCGTCGCGAGCGCCACGGTCGCGGCGATGAGCGCGAGGCCGGTGAGCAGCAGCGGCACCGCCACCTGCCCGCCGAGCGCCCCGAGCAGGGCCCCGCCCGCGAGGTTGGCGAGCAGGAAGGCGACCGAACCGAACATCCGGATGCGGGCGTAGTCGATTTTTTTGGGGGCGCGTCGGGCGGCGGCGAGCGTCAGGTAGTCGATGCTCGGCACGAGCGGCGCCTGCGCGGCGGCGTTGAGGACGACGAGCAGTCCGAGCAAAGTCACGGCCCATCCCGCCGCCGCCGGCATCAGGGCGTAGGTGAGAGCCAACATCAGGCTGCCCACCGCCAGCAGCGTGCGCGGGGCGACGCCGCGGTCGATCAGGCCGGTGAGCGGGCGCGTCGCCACGATCTTGGTGGCGATGGGGAGTGCCAGCAGCAGGCCGATCACCCCCGGATCGAGCCCGAGCGCGCCGAGCCAGACCGGCATGAACGGCATCGCCACGCCGATCTCGACGAAGACGACCGCGTAGAGCAGGCCGAGCCGAAGAGGATCGGGTTCGGTCGCGGGGGAGGGTGAGGACAAGGGCCGCCGGTCCCGTCGTGATGCGCGTCCGAGGGGGAGGGCAGGGGTTAGCGTAAGCAGCCGTTAAACGACACCTGTCAAGGTCATGCCTGTCCGTCAAACGTCGCGGGCCTGCGGCTGTCGCGGGCGCCCGTGTCCTTGCGGGGTGTGATGTCGAGTTCGCGTTCCCTGACGCCCCATGATGCGTCGCAGTACGACCTGATCGAGGCTGCCGTCCGGGAGACCGAGCGCGGCCGCTGGTTTCTGGAGGAGTACGCGCGGCGCAACCGCAACGCCGACACCGACGTGCTGCTCGGGGCGATCCACCGGCTCGAATCGGCGGTGACGGGCGAGCGGGGCGGCGGCGAGGATGTGGTCCGCTTCCGCGGCGACCTAATGGACATGGCCGACGCCATCGCCCGCACCCGGGCGGAGGTGGCCGCGCTCACCGCCCCCGACCACGGCGAGAGCCGCCTGACGGTGGCCTCGGAAGCGCTCGATTCCATCGTGCGCGCCACCGAGCGGGCGACCTCGGACATTCTCGGCGCGGCGGAAGCCGTGCAGGAGGCTGCATGGACGCTGCGCGAGACCGGCGCCGACGGCGCGCTCTGCGACGACCTCGACCGCCACGCCACGGGAATCTACACCGCCTGCTCGTTCCAGGATCTGACGGCGCAGCGCACGAGCCGCATCGTGCATACGCTGCGCTACCTGGAAGACCGGATCGCCTCGATGATCGGCATCTGGGGACCGGAGGAGGGCGTGCCGGACCTCGATGCCGAGGCCCGCATCCGCCGCGACACCGCCGCGACCCTCAACGCCGCCCTCGACCAGACCGACGTCGATCGCTTCCTCGACATGGAAAGCCCGGCGGCCCCCGTGGCGCCGACGCGCCCGCCGCTCTCGGCGGTGGCGCTGCACGACGATCTGGCCTTCGTGCCCGCCGACTCGTTCGACGGGGAGGGGGAGGGCGCCGCGCCGGAGATGGCCGTGGCTCCGGCGGACATCGCGGCCGATCTTGCCGCCGACTTTGCCGCCGAGGCGGTGGCCGACATCGACACCGAGGCCCTGGCCCAGGTGGCTGTTGCGGAAAACGCCGTCGCCGAACCGCAGACGCCCGAGCCCGCCCCGGATGCGGCCGAAGCCGCCGCCGATCGCGCGGTGGCCGCCCTGGCCGAAGCGCTGCTGGCGCAGGACGTCGAAGAGGACGAACCGACCGAGGACGCGATCACCGCGGACGAAGCCGTGGCGGAGGCCGCCCTCGGCGACCTGTTCGACCCGCCCGCCGACACCGCTCAGCCGGCCGCCGAGGCGGCGCCCACCGCCGCCGAAAAAGCCTCCGCGCCGGCCCCGGCGGAAGTGGACGACCTCGCCGCCGCCTTCCTCGACCTCGACGAACTCAGCATCGAGGAGAAGATCGCGCTGTTCGCGTGAGGGCAGGGGCCTGTGACGGCCCTGCACCGGCACGGTCAGAGATGGTGTTCATTCACGATACGCCGTCATTCCGGGGCCGCGCAGCGGAACCCGGAATCCACCCGTAATGCGGGATACACGGCTTGAAGCGAGCCGTCGCGGCCAGTCGTGGATTCCGGGTTCGCCTACGGCGCCCCGGAATGACGGCCGTGGATTGCCGGGGCAGGGCGCTGGCCTGCCCCAACCTGCGTCGGAAACCCCACCGCGACGCGGATGACGGTTCCCGGATGCGCCGCGGCGGGGTAAGCGCACGGGCGCCCTGCCCGCCTTTCCTCATCCCGTCACCGACCCGGCCATGGCCCTGCATCTCCTGAAGCTGTGCGTCGGCCCCGCCTCGATCGGGGAATTGGAGGCGCGGATCGCCGGGCACCGCGAGGTGGCCCTGAGCGTCGGCGCCGACCCGCGCCCGTCCCACGTCACCCGCATGGTGCCGAAGCGCGCCGCGTCCATCGCCGGGCAGGGCTCGATCTACTGGGTGATGAAGGGCGCGCTGAGCTGCCGCCAGCCGATCCTGGCGATCGAGCCGTTCACCGGCACCGACGGCATCGACCGCTGCCGCCTCGTCCTCGATCCCGCGGTGACGCCGGTCGCCCCCCGCCCCTGCCGCCCGTTCCAGGGCTGGCGCTACCTGGAACCCGCCGACGCCCCGCCCGACCTCGATCGCCTGAGCGCGGGCGACATCGCCGAGATGCCGGAGAGCCTGCGGCGGGAATTGGTGGCGCTCGGGTTGATCTGAGCGCCGCCGACCGGCGCGTCTCCCACCCATCCCCCTCATCCTGAGGTGCCCGCGTCAGCGGGCCTCGAAGGAGGGCTCCAGCTCGCGCGCGATCCCTGGAGCCCTCCTTCGAGGCTCCGCTTCGCTCCGCACCTCAGGATGAGGGGGGGGTTGTGGGAGCACTGTGATCCGAAACGAAGAAGGGGGCCGCGAGGCCCCCTTCCCATCGTCTCGACGGCGCCCTCGCCTCACATCTCGTCGAACCGGCCGCTGGCATGCGCCAGCATGGTGTAGACCTTGCCGGTCTCGGAGGTGAGGTAGGCGTCGGCGCGGCGGGTGTCGCGGTCGTTCTTGGTGACCTCGCCGAGCAGGCGCTCGAACTCGCCGACGTAGCGGTCCACCGTGCGGCGGAAGTCGGCGTCGGCGCGGTAGCGGCGCTGGATCTGCTCGAAGGTCTGGCGACCCTGCGCCGTGTAGAGGCGACCGTCGAACAGGTCGGACTCGCCGCGGCGGTAGCGCTGCCAGAACTCGACCGAGGCCTGATGATCGACCATCCGGGCGATGTCGGTCGAGATCGCGTCGAGCGAGACCCGCTCCGCCGGGGCCTCGGGCACGGGCGTGGCGGCCTGGGCCGGAGCGGGAGCCGGGGCGGCGCCCTCCTCGTCGTCGATCGAGGCGCGGGTCAGCAGGTCGGACAGCCAGCCGCGGTTGTCGCGGGTGCCGGGCTTGCCCTGAACCGGCGCCTGCGCGGCGGGCCGCGCGGGCGTCGGGGCCGGGGCCGCCTGCGGACGAGCCGGGGCCTGCGCGGCGGGGGTGCGAACCGGCTGCGGGGCAGGGGCCTGCGGGGCGGCGGCACGCCCCTGCGCCGCGGCGCGGGGTTGGGCGACATCGACGGAGCGGTTCGAGCGGGCCACCAGGGCGGAAAGCTCGTTGAGCGCGTCGATCTGCTCGGCCACGACGCGGCGCATCTCGCTCGTCGCGTCCTGGGTCTCGCGGGGGAGTTCGAGCACGCCGCGCTGGAGGTCGGCGCGGGTGGCGTCGAGCTCGCGACGGATCTCGGCGGCCATCTCGCTCATCCGCACGACCGAGGCGCCGAAGCTGTCGGAGGCGGCCGAGAAGCTCTCCATCATCCGGGCGGAGGCCGATTCGATCGCCTCGCGCACGGCGCCCGCGGTGCGGGTGCTCTCCTCGCCGGCGCCCGTGCGCAGACGCTCGAAGTCGCCCGCCACCGCCGCGCCCGCGGTCTTGGCCGCCTGGGACAGGCTGTCGCCGAGTTCCTTTGCGCGGGTTTCGGCGGTGCGCAGCGTCTCCTCGACCACGCCGCCGAAGCGGCCGGTGCGGGCCTCGATGTCGCGGGTGCGCTCCTCGATACGGGCGAGCGCCGCCTCGACCGCGGCTTGGCGGGCCGCAAGGCTCTCGGCGAGGCGCGCCTCGACCGCTTCCAGTTCCGAGGCCGCGCCGGCGAGCGCCGAGACCTGGGCGCCGGTGCGCTCGGCGAGCGCCGTGCCGCGGGCCTCAAAGGTCTCGGCGAGGGAGGCCGCCTGCTGCAGCGCCCCCTGCGAGACTTCGCGGAGCGCCACGACCTGGGCCGAGACCCGCTCGGCACCGCGGCCGGTCTCCGCGGCGATCCGGTCGAGGGCCGACTGGATCTGCTCGACGCGGGCGCCGAGGCCCTGCTCGACCGCCCCGAGGTTCTGGCTCGCGCCGTCCACGAGGTCCTTGAGGCCGGCATTGGCGCGCTCGATCCGGGCGACGACGGCGCCCGCACCCTCGCGCACCCGCTCGTCGGCCTCGGCGAGCGCGGCGACGGAGGAGGCCGCGCCCTGGTCCAGCGCCGCGCGGAGCGCATCGGCCGACTGGTGCGTCAGCATGGTCAATGCCTCGGTGCGCTCGCGCAGGGTCTCGGCAAGCGGGGCGCCCTTCTCGGCGATGAGCCGATCCAGCGCCTCCTCGCGCTCGGCGAGGGCGGCGGCGAGCGCGGCGGCCGGGCCGTCGATCAGGCGGGTCAGCGCCGCGTTGCGCTGGTCCAGCACCGTGCCCAAAGCCTCGGCATGGGCCTGCGCCAAGGCGGCGTGGCGCTTGGCACGCTCGTCGAGCGCCGCGACCATGCGGCCGGTGCCGGTCTCGACCAGCGCGGCGAAGGCCTGATGCCGCTCGGTGAGATCGGCGGTGAGGCTCGCCTGACGCTCGGCGCGCTCGTCCAACGTCGCGGCGAGGCGGGCGGTACCATCCGCGACCAAGGCGGTGAAGGCGTCACGGCTCCGCGTGAGGGCGGCGTCGAGAGCCGCCTGACGCTGGGCGCGCTCGTCCAGAGCCGCGACCATGCGCCCGGTCCCGGTCTCGATCAGTGCCGCGAAGGCCTGCTCGCGCTCTGTGAGGGCGGCGTCGAGACCCGCATGGCGCTCGGCGCGCTCGTCGAGCGCCGCGGCGATCCGGGCGGTGCCGGCCTCGATCGCGGTGGCCTGACGCTGCGCGCGCTCGTCCAGAACCGAGACCATCCGGCCGGCCCCGCTCTCCACCACGGAGGCCAGGGCCTGCTGACGCTCGGTGAGCGCCGTGTCGAGTCCGGCCTTGCGCTCGTCGAGCGCTGCGGCGATCCGGCCGGCAGCATCCTCGACCAGGGCGGCCAGCGCCTGCTGGCGCTCGGTGAGCGTGGCGCCGAGGCCGGCGAGGCGCTCGTCCAGCGCCGAGGCGATGCGGCCGGCGCCGCTCTCCATCAGGGCGGCGAAGGCGTCGTGGCGCTCGCGCAGGCCGGCCTCGATCGCGGTCTGCTGCTTGGCGCGCTCGTCCAAAGTCGCGACCATCCGGGCGGTGCCGCCGTCCACCATGGCGGCGTAGGCGTCCTGGCGCTCGTCGAAGGCTTCGGCCAGGGCGTCGGCGCGGGTCGCCACCACGGTGGCGAAGGCGCGCAGCCGCGCGTCGATGCGGGCGGTGAAGGCGGCGCTGCGCTCGTCCACCGAGCGGCCGAGCAGGTCGGCCTGTCCGGCGACGAGCTGGGCGAAGGCGGCGGAGCGGCCCTCGACCACGCCGTCGAGGCTCTTCATGCGCTCGTCGAAGATCGCGATCATCGCTTTCGCCTGGGCGTCGAGGCGGCCGGTCAGCGCCGTCGAGCGGTCGTCCACCAGGGTGTCGAGGGTGGCGTGGATCTCGTCGAACAGGGCGCGCAGCTCCTGCGCCCGCGTATCGACGGTGCGGGCGATCTGGAGGCCGCGGCCGTCCACGAGGTCGCCCAGCACGCCGAGGCGCTGGTCGAACAGCGCGGCGATGCCCTGCGTGCGGGCGTCGACCTCGCCCGCGGCGCGGGTCAGGCCGCCCTCCAGCGTGGTGACGAGGGCGTTGGCACGCTCGGCCAGGGTGTCGTGCAGCGGCAGGATGCGGCCCTGCATGTCGGCGTCGAGGCGGCCGGCGTGGCCGTCGAGCAGCGCCCGGATCTCGTTGGTGCGGCTGTCGAGCAGATCCTGGACCGTGCGGGCGCGCTCGTCGAGCGTCTGGCGGAAGGCGGCGAGCCCGGTGTCGAGGCCGCCGCGCAGGCCGGCTTCGCCGCCTTCGACGAGGCCGCGCAGTTCGGTGGTGCGGCTGTCGAGCAGCGAGCGGATCTCGCCCGCGCGGCCGTCGAGCACGTCCTGCACCTCGCGGGTGCGCTCGTCGAGGGCTTGGCGCAGGGTGGCGAGCGCGGCATCGAAGCCGCCGCGGATGCCGGATTCGCTGCCTTCCACGAGGTCGCGCAGCGTCAGGGTGCGGCTGTCGAGCAGGGAGCGGATGTCGCCCGAGCGGCCGTCGAGAATGTCGCGAACCTCGCGGGTGCGCTCGTCGAGCGTACCGGCAAGGCCGGTCAGGCCCGTTTCGAAGGTCGAGCGCAGGCCCGCCTCCCCGCCCTCGACGAGGCCGCGCAGCTCGGTGGTGCGGCTGTCGAGCAGCGCGCGGATTTCACCCGTGCGACCGTCGAGGACGTCCTGCACCGCGTGGGCGCGCTCGTCCAGCGTCGCCCGCAGGCCGGTGAGACCCTGGTCGAACCGGCCGCGCACGGCCTCGGCGCCGTCGGTCATGAGGCCGCGCAGCTCCTCGCCGCGCCCGTCGAGGAGCGCACGAATCTCGTCGCGATGGGCATCGAGCGCGGCGCGCAGGCGCCCGCCGCCGTCACCGAGCAGGCCGTCGGTCTGGGCGACGAGGTCGCGCAGACCGGCGAGCAGAGTCGTGCCGCGCCGGTCGAGCAACTCGCCGAGCGAGGTGCCGCCCTGGTCGAGCGCCGAGCCGATCTCGGCGAGGCGCTGGCCGAGGCCATCCGCGACGGCGCGGCCGCGGCTTTCGAGGTCGTCGGCGACCGAGCCGCCGCGCTCGTCGAACAGCCGGGACAGGCTCTCGGCGCGCTCGTCGAACAGGCGCTCGATCGCCGCGATCTGGCCGGTCAGCGCGTCGCTGGCGCCGCCGCTGCGGGTCTCCATCAGGCCGACCAGCTCGCGGATGCGGCGGGTCAGCGCCTCGTCCACCTCGCGGGTGCGGGTCTCGATCAGGCGCACGGCCTCCAGGGCCTGGACGCCGAAATTCTCGTCGAGCTGGCGGGTGCGCTCGTCGAGGGTGGCCGACAGCGTGCCGAGGCGGGCGAGCACGCCGGTGTCGAGGCGGCCGGCGCCCTCGTCGAGGCGGCGCACGACGTCGCCCGCGGCGCGGTCGAGGTTCTGCGCGAGGTCGGCGACGCGGCGGTCGAGGGCGTCGCCCAGCGAGCGGTCGCCCTCCGACAGGGTGCGGGCGATCTCGACGGTGCGCAGCACCAAAGCCTCGTTGAGGGCGGTGGCCCGCGCGCCGAGGCGGTCATCGACCTGACCCGCGAGCGAGGCGAAGGTCTCGCCGATCTCGGCGGTCCGGCGGGCGGAGCTGGCCTCGATCTCGGCGATGCGGGCCGCGACCGTCTCGGCGACGGAGTGCTCGCGGTCGGTCAACGCCGTCACCAGCGACTGGCCCTGTACCGTGATCGCGTGGTCGATCCGCGACAGGCGGCCATCGACCGCCTCGCCGAGCGCACGGGCGCCGCCGTCGATCCGCTCGGCGAGGATGTCGCCGCGGGCGATGATGTCGTGGAGAGCGGCCAGCCGATTGCCGAGCACGTCTTCCACGGCCTTGGCGCGGCCCTCGGCGGTCTCGGCGAAGGCGGCGTGGCTGCGGTTGAGCGCGTCGCCGACGCGGGCGGCATGCTCGGTGATGGCGAGCACGATCTCGCGGCCGGCCCCCTCCAGCTTGGCGCGGGCGTCGTCCGAATGCGTGCCGATGAGGCCGACGGCGCCGCGACCGTGGTCACTGAGCGCCCCTTCCAGCTCGCCGAGGCGGGCCGAGAGGTCGGCCCCGACGCCTTGCGCCGTGCGGGCCATCTCGCCGGAGACGGACTCGCCGCGGGCCGCGACTTCCTCACCGATACGGGTCAGGGCCTCGCGGAGCGCCAGCAGCGCGGTCTCGGTGCGGCCGGTCACGTCGCCGCCGACCTGATCGGCGGTGCGGGCCAGCGCGGCGGTGGCCTCCTGGCTGCGGGCCGACAGTTCATCGCCGAGGTGGGCAATGGTCTCGCGCAGGGTGCGGAGCGAATCCTCGGTCCGGCCGCCGACCTCGCTGCCGGCCTGCTCGGCGGTGCGGGCGAGGGCAGTGGTGGCCTCGTTGCTCCGCGCCGTCAGTTCCTCACCGAGGCGGGCGATGGCCTCGCGGAGCGTTTGGAGCGAGCCCTCGGCGCGGTGGCCGATCTCGGCCCCGACCTGCTCGGCGGCGCGGACGAGCGCGCCGCTCGCCGCGTCGCCACGGGCGGCGATCTCGGCCGAAACCCGGTCGAGGAGATCGCGCAGTTCCTGGGCCGCGCGCTCGGCGCGGTCACCGAAGGCGCCGCCGGCCTGGGTCGCCGTGAGGGCGAGCGTGCCGGTGGCCTCGGCGCCGCGGGCGGCGATCTCCTGGGTCACCTGATGCAGCAGGCCGCGCAGCTCGTCGGCCGCGCGCTCGGTGCGGGCCGCGATCTCGCCACCGGCCTGACCGGCCACGAGGGAGAGCGAGCCGGTGGCCTCCTGGCTGCGGACGGACAGCTCGTCGCCGGCCCGGTGCAGGGCGTCGCGCAGGGTCTGGAGCGATTGATCGGTGCGGCTGGCGATCTCGCCGCCGGCATGGCCCGCGGCGAGCGCGAGCGCGCCGGTCGCCTCGGTGCTGCGAGCGGAGAGCTCGTCGGAGACGCGGGCGAGCGCGTCGCGCAGGGACTGGACGGCGGCGTCAGTACGGGCGGAGAGCTCGGAGCCGACGCCGTCGGCGGCGCCGCGGAAGCCCGCGACCACGTCGGTGGAGTGGGCGGCGACCGATCCGGCGGCCTCGTCGGCGGCGCGGCGCAGAGCCTCGCCGGCCTCGCTAAGGCGGGCGACCATCTCGTCGGCGCGGGCGCGGGCGGCGCCCGCGGTCTCGTCGGAGGCGCGGGCGATCCGCTCGGCGGACTCGACTGAGCCGGCTGCGAGCAGCGCGGCGGCGGCGGCGGCGGCCTCGCGCAGGCGGTTCTCGACCTCGCCGACGCTGGCGGTCAGCGCCAGAGCGGTCTCCTCCGCCCCGCGGCGGATGGCTTCGCCCGCGCCGCCGGAGCGGGCGGTGAAGTCGGCGCCGAGGCGCTCGACGCTCTCGCGCAGGGTGGCGGCGGTGCGGTCCGCGCTCGCCACGAAGCCCTGGCCCAGGCCGGCCAGGGCCTGCTCGACCTGGGCGACGGCCTCGGACGCGCGCCCGCTCATCAGACCGGCGACGCGCTCGGCCGTGCCGTCGAGGCCGGAGGCGAGGGCGGTGCCGCGCACCGCAATGGTCTCGTCGAGGCGGTCGGCGACGGCCTCGATCCGGCCGGCGAGTTCGCCGCCGCGGCCGTCCACGCCCTCGGCGGCCTTCGCCGCCGCGGCGACGAGTTCGTCGCGCACCCGCTCGGCGCGGGCGGAGAAATCCTGGGCGACGCTGCCGGCGGCGATGGCCAGCGCGGCCTGGGCGTCGCGGCCGCGGCTGTCGATCAGCTCCGACACGCCGGTGCCGGCGGTCTCGATCTCGGCGCGGAGCACCGCGCCGCGGGCGGAAATGTCCTCGGCGATGCCGGTGCCGGTGGCGGCGAATTGCTGGCGCAGGCCCTCGCCGGTCTCGGCGAAGCGGGCCGTGATGGTGCCGCCGGTCTCGGCGAAGCGGTCGGTCAGCTCGGTGCCGCGGGAGAGGAAGGTCTCCTCCAGGCCCTTGGCCGAGCGCTCGAAGGTCTCGCGCACGGCGCCGCCTTGTTGGTCGAGCGCCGCGATCAGGGTCGTGCCGGTTTGGGCCAGGGATTGCGCCACCGCGCCGGCATTGTCGGCCAGCGTGCGGGTGAGCGCGCCGCCGGTGCGCTCGAAGGCCTGGGTGACCTCGTCGGCGCGCTGCTGCAGCGTGGCGGTGAGGTCGGTGCCGATCGTCTCCAGGCTGCCGCGCACGCCCGCGCTGGTCGCCTCGATCTGGCGCACGAGGTCGTCGCCGCGGGTCGAGACGTTGCCGACCACCCGGTCGCCGACCTCGATCAGCGCCGTGGTGATGGCACCGCTGCGGGAATCGAGCGCGCCGGTGACGCGCTCGCCCGCGCCGGTGATCGCCGCGACGATGCGCTCGGCCGCGCCGTCGAGTTCGGAGGACAGGTTCTCATGGGAGCCGGCGATGGCGCCACGCACCCGGTCGGCGTTGGCCACGATCGACTCGCGCTGCGCGATCAGCTCGTCGACGAGCGTCCGGATGCGGATCTCGTTGTCCGAATAGGCCCGCTCCAGGGTCGAAATCTCGCCGCGCACCAGGGTTTCGAGTTCGCCGGCCCGCGCCAGCGCCCGCTCGACGCCGTCGCCGACGGCGGCGACCTCGCGGCGCACGGTCTGCGACATGGTCAGCACGGCATCCGTCGAGAAGCTCTCGGGCTCGGCGAGGCGGATGGCGACCTCGCCGACCGCGCGGGCGACGAGGCGCATCTCGTGGGCGCGCACCGCCAGCATCGCGGTGATGAGGAACAGCACGATCGGACCGGCGATGGCGGTGGCCACCACCGCGGCCTGGAGGGCGGTGAGCCCGGTGATGAAGGCCTTCAGGTCGCCGCCGGACTGGTTCCAGGCGAGCGCGACGAGGCCGTTGAGCCACAGGAACGAGGCGATGCCGGCGAACACGTAGGGCTTGCGCGACGGGCGCACCCGAAGCGTCTGCTGCAGGATGCCGATGTTCTGACGGTCGTCGTTGGCGACCAGCGAGCGGTCGGGCGGCAGAAGGCCGCCCTCGCGGCGGGAGCGGCGCTCGGGCGGCAGATCGCCGACGTTGTCGAGGTCGAGGTTGGGCATGCGCCGCCCGTTGGCCTCGGCCAGCGGATCGGAGAGGGGATCGTTGTCGCCGACATCGGGCAGGCGCGGCTCGACGCGGGCGGCGTCGCCCGCGGCCGGGATGTCCAGATTCAAAGCCTGCTCGATCGCGGAGAGGGCAGCCTCCGCCGGATCTTTCAGCTTCTTGTCGGTGGCCATGCAAAACGCCTCGTTACGCATCGCCGTCCGGCCGCGAGACACCCGGAGGCGATCTCAGCAGCGAAGACGGATTTACCCGTTTGACCGGGGCACCTTAGTCCTGCGGGTCGCGCCTCGGATAGGCGAACCCGGCGGAGCCCCCATAAAACCTTAACGGAATGGTTACCAAGCCGGGGCCTGGCAGGGGGTGTCCGCTTCGAACTCTGACGCGCCGCGGGTTAAACCGGTACGCCCCGCGGGGGCCTGCGCTGTGGATAGGCACGAGCCGCCCACAGGGGATAGGCCGCAGGGTGAAGAGACCCGCCCGACAAGACCGTGACGAGACGGCGCGAGACAACATCATATGAGTGAGCTTCCCCTGATCGACCGCGCGCACCTGACCGCGCAGACCTTCGGCGACGGCGACCTCGCCGACGAGGTGCTGGGCCTGTTCGTCGAGCAGGGCCGCCGGCTGACGCCGCTGATCGCCGCGGTAGACCGGCCGGCCGCGGAGCGGGCCGACTTCGCCCACACCCTGAAGGGCGCGGCGCTCGGCGTCGGCGCCGCGCGGGTGGCCGCCGTCAGCGCCGCGGTCGAGGCCGACCTTCGCGCGGGCGAGGCGGCGCCCGATCTCCCGGCACTGGAGGCCGCGGTCTCGGCCACGCTGGCGCATATCGAAGAAGACGGCGCCGGCCCCGGCACCTGAAGCCGCCGGGCGCGTTTCACGCGGGCCCGCGCGTCGATCTCTCGGCTTGCATTCTGGCGCAGCGGCCCTCAAGCAATCGCCATCCGTCGGAACGCGCGCGGCGCGCGAAAGACGCCCCTGGAGCTAGGCATGCCCAAGATCACCTTCGTCGATCACGCCGGTACGGCCCGCACGATCGACGGCGAGGTCGGTTCGACCGTGATGGAGACGGCGATCCGCAACAACGTGCCCGGCATCGACGCCGAGTGCGGCGGGGCCTGCGCCTGCGCCACCTGCCACGTCTACGTCGACGCGGAATGGGCCGAGAAGGTCGGCCCGGCCGAGCCGATGGAGCAGGACATGCTCGACTTCGCCTCCGACGTGCGCGCCACCTCGCGCCTCTCCTGCCAGATCCGCGTGAGCCCCGAACTCGACGGCCTCAAGGTCACGACCCCGGCCCGCCAAGGGTAAGCGACTTCGTAAGAGGTTTCGAAAGGACCAGTCCTTTCGCGGGTCCGGGGCAGAGCCCTGGTTTGTAGGGAAACCGGGGCTCTGCCCCGGTGCCCCGCCAAAGGACTCGTCCTTTGGGAACCTCGACTTAGCGCAGGAGCGACCGCATCGCTCCGTCGAGGCCTTCCAGCGTCAGCGGGAACATGCGGTCGGACATCAGGCGTCGCATCATGCCGATCGATTGGGTGTAGGCCCAGCTCTCCGGCGGCACGGGGTTGAGCCAGACCGCCTTGGCGAAGTGGTCGAGCACGCGCTGCATCCAGACCGCGCCCGCCTCCTCGTTCCAGTGCTCGACCGAGCCGCCCGGATGGGTGATCTCGTAAGGGCTCATGGAGGCGTCGCCCACGAACACCACGCGATAGTCCGAGGAATAGGTGCGGATCACGTCGAAGAGCGGGATGCGTTCCTCGTGGCGGCGCCGGTTCTGCGTCCACACCGCCTCGTAGGGGCAGTTGTGGAAGTAGAAGTGGGCGAAGTGCTTGAACTCGGAGCGGGCGGCGGAAAACAGCTCCTCGGCCAGCTCCACGTGCCAGTCCATCGAGCCGCCGACATCGAGGAACAGCAGCACCTTCACGGCGTTGCGCCGCTCCGGCCGCAGCTTCACGTCGATGAAGCCCTGGCGGGCGCTCTCGCGGATCGTGCCGTCGAGGTCGAGTTCGTCCGCCGCCCCCGTGCGGGCGAAGCGGCGCAGGCGACGCAACGCCACCCGCATGGAGCGGGTGCCGAGTTCGCGGGTGTCGTCGAGGTCCTTGAACTCGCGCTTGTCCCACACCTTCACCGCGCGGAAGTTGCGGTTGCCGTCCTGGCCGATGCGGATGCCCTCCGGATTGTAGCCGTAGGCGCCGAAGGGGGAGGTGCCCCCGGTGCCGATCCATTTCGAGCCGCCCTGATGGCGCTCCCGCTGCTCGGCGAGGCGCTGCTTCAGGGTCTCGAACAGCTTGTCCCAGCCGAGCGCCTTCAGCTCGGCCTTCTCCGCGTCGGTGAGGTACTTTTCCGCGAGCTTGCGCAGCCATTCCTCGGGGATCGCCGCGGGCTCCACCGCCTCGCCCAAGGTCTCCAGCCCCTTGAACACCGTGGCGAAAACGCGGTCGAACCGGTCGAGATGGGCCTCGTCCTTCACCAGCACGGTGCGGGCGAGGAAGTAGAATTCCTCGACGCGCTTCTCGGGCAGGTCCCGCTCCATCGCCTGGAGCAGGGTGAGGTATTCGCGCAAGCTGACCGGGACGCGGGCCTCGCGCAGGCTCGTGAAGAAGGAGAGCAGCATCGGGGCAGAACGCCCGAGGCGGGCCTGCGGGTCAAGCCGGAAGCCTCCTGTGGAGGACGGCGGATTCCGGTGGATATCGGCCCTGCGCGTCTTCGCGCGCGGCACACAACCGTCATCCGCCTCATTGAAGCTGCGTCGGATCATGCGGTGCGCGTCCGTGACTTGACGACAGGATGAAGGCGATGCCCGTGGTCTTGCGCTCCCTGAGCGACTTCAAAAAGTTCCTGCGCAAGCCCGGGGCGACGCTCCGCATCGTCCAGAACACCTTCGTCGAGCGGCAGGACGCGGCCTCGCGGGAGGCCTACCGCCGCAAGGGCTTGTACGAGCCGCGGACGGTGCGGGCGCTGTCGAAGCGCGCGGCGGTGTTCGACGTGGCCGGCCACGACGCCACGGTGTGGCTCTACTGGGACCGCGGCACGCGCCACTGGCGCTTCTCCGGCGACACCGTGACGGTGCCGCTCCACGCCGCCTTGGGTCCGCCGGACGCCGTGGTCTACCGCTGCAGCCTGCCCGAGCCGGAGCCGAAGCATCGCCCGTCATCGCGCCCCGCGCCGCGCCCAGCCCCGAGCGGACCGACGGTGCAGACCTCGTTCGGCTTCTGATCCGACTGCTACGGCCCCGCAGCTTACGAATATCGACAATCCTCCGCACGAGCCGCGCTTCGACCGGTTCTCGTGGACCTGAGCGCGTCACGCCTCTGTGAAGCCCCCGAATCAACCGGTCAGCCACCCCGTCTCGACCGGGCCTCAGCTTGCCCAGATCACCATGAACGGCGCGAAAGGAGCCGTGCGGAGGGCCAGATCGCTCGAATGACGGCGCTGCACCACACGATTTCTCGATTTTGGTAGTCACTTCCTGGGAAAACCCCCTGAAACCCACTTGAACTATGCGGCAATCCTTATACTTCGAAGATCGTGGGGCAAATTAGGAATTGCAGCATGTCGGAAGCCAGTCAGGTGTCTCAGCTCGATCGTGTCGAACTCGCCGCGGATCTCGTCTCGGCCTATGTCTCGAACAACTCTCTCCCGTCGGCCGAGCTTCCGGCCCTGATCACGCAGGTGCATGCCGCCCTGACCAGCCTGTCGGCGCCGCAGGCCCCGCAGGAAGAAGAAATCGAGAAGGCCTCGTCCGCCCAGATCAAGAAGTCGATCACGCCGGACGCGCTGATCTCCTTCATCGACGGCAAGCCGTACAAGACGCTCAAGCGCCACCTAACCACGCACGGCCTCGACATCGAGGGCTACCGCCGCCGCTACGGCCTGCCGGCCGATTACCCGACGGTCTCGGCGAACTACTCGGCGGCCCGCTCGGCGCTCGCCAAGGATCTCGGCCTCGGCCAGCAGCGCCGCAAGCCCGCGCCCAAGACCGCTGCTGCCGACGAAGCCGTCTCCGAGACGCCCGTCCCGCGCAAGGCCGCGGGCGAGGGCCGCAAGACCGGCGGTCGCCGCAAGGCCGCGGCCTGACGCGCCGCCAGAGGCTCCCGCCCGCTGGTCTCCGCTTCGGATGCCGTAGCGCGGCGGGAATCTCGTGAGGGACGAAGGCACCGTCCGCGGCTCGGCGGGCAGACGACGCCGGATTTGGGCGCGCGGGCGTGAAGTCCCTGCGCGCTTCGCGAGATTGTCCTCTACGACGCGAAGACGAAGAAATCGGCGGCCGCGATCGCGGCCTTGTTGTCGAGGATGGCGAACTGTACCGCCGCCTTCGATCCGCTGCCGTCGGCGTCGTAGAAAAGGGCGCCCATCGCCTTGTCGTAGAGGATGCGGTCGTCGGCATCGACCTTGGCATCCACCGCGCTCAGATCCTTGAAGGCGGAGGACGCGAGTGCTCCGCCAGAGAGCGCGGTGAAGATGGCCTTGGACAACTGGATCGTGTCGTCGGCAGCCGAGTAGTCTGTGATCCGATCGACGTTCCCCGTGCCGAGCGCCGTCGAGAACACGAAGGTGTCCGCCACCTTGCCACTGCCGCCGGTCAGCGTGTCGTTGCCGCCCCGGCCGTCGATGACGTTGCTCGACGCATTGCCCGCGATGATTTGGCCGAGCGCGTTGCCGGTCAGATCGACGGCCCCTACGAGCGTATCGGCCTTGAACCGCTCGATCGACTGGCCGGCCGTGAGTTCGTAGGAGACGGTCGCGATCACCGTGTCGGTGCCGCCGCCCGAGACTTCGATCACGCGGTCGTCCTTGTTCTGGACGACGTAGCTGTCGTTGCCAGCAAGCCCCTTCAGAACGTTGACGCCGAGGTTGCCGGTCAGCGTGTTCGCTTCCTCGTCGCCGGTCGCGTCGAGGGCGAGACCGCCGAGCAGGGTGGCGTTCTCGATGCTGAAGTATTTCGCGAGGTCGAGCGAGACCGTCGCGGCCTTGATCGTGTCGGAGCCTTGACCGGCGCGCTCGCGGATCGCGAGCGGCGTACCGTCGACGATGTAGATGTCGTTGCCGGTGCCGCCTGTGACGATGCCGTCGACGCGGCCGCCGCGGTTGTCGAACGTGTCGTCTCCGCCGGACAGAAACACATCCCCGATGATATGGCCGCCACGGTTGTCGCAGACGTCTGCCGTATCGGACAATTGCACGTCACCGTTGATCGTACCTGCGTTTTTTACGACGTTCTCTCCCACCGATTTGAGACCACAGGTGATATTCCCTTCGATTTTTCCGGTATTTTTTATAATCGCCGTCCCGAACTTATCACCTGGGCTCGATGAAGTTACGAAAATTTCGCCGATACAAGTCCCGTAATTATTTATAATGAAACTAAAGCCGTTGACATAACCCCAAATCTGGCCGCTCATGGAGCCGGAATTATTGATAGCTCCACCATTTGAAAACTGAGCAGAGTAGCCTCCGTTGATATGACCACTGTTGTTTAGCGTGCCGAATGGCCCGGTGAATTTGACGGCGACAATATCGCTGGAAATCTCTCCTCCTGTCGAATTGTTGAGATAGCAGTTGGCTCCGTTGAACAGGACTCCGTCGCTCGCCTGCTGCGCGATCACGTGGCCGTAATTATAAAGCCGCGCGAATCTCAGAAGACCGCCATTGACAGCAGCACTGTCGGAACCGCTGGACGCCAGAAAAACGACCACGTCCTGCTTGATGATGATCGATTCGGGAGAAGAGTTGTATTTTACAGCATGTTCTTTGTTGGTTGCGTAGACATCTTCGCTGATAACGGCCATGGGTCATCCCCGCAATTCGGAACAGCCGGACGGCCGCACGTACGATTCGCGACGATATCGAATGACGAACCTCGGCGCCATACATGAGACGTGTATACGCGGCGGCTCACAGGAGTCCGAAGTTCCCGAAGCCTGGATAGAATCGATGCAGGACTTGCCGGTCCGGTACGATTCCGGCGCGACATCGGTTGGGCGGAACGGACGTCTGGAGCGCCGCTTCAGGCGTCCGGCATCGCCGACTGGATGAGCCGGTCGGAGGACAGATCCTCCTCGTCGTAGCCGAGCAACTCGGCCAGGCGCCCGCGGGCGCGGCTGACGCGGCTCTTCACCGTGCCGACCTTGCAGCCCATGATGGTGGCGGCCTCCTCGTAGGAGACGCCCTCGGCGCCGACCAGCACCAGCGCCTCGCGCTGGTCCGGCGGCAGCTTGGCGAGCGCGGTCTGGAGGTCTTCCACGTCGAGCCGGTCGCCCTGGTGCGGGGCGGTGGCGAGGCGGGCGGCGTAGGAGCCGTCCTGATCCTCGACCTCGCGCACGCGCTTGCGGTGGTCCGAGTAGAAGATGTTGCGCAGGATCGTGAAGAGCCATGCGTTGAGGTTGGTGCCCGGCTGGAACCGGGCGCGGTGCTGCCAGCCCTTCAGCAGGGTGTCCTGCACGAGGTCGTCGGAGCGGGCCGGGTTCGAGGTCAGCGACAGGGCGAACGCGCGCAAGCTCGGCACCGCGGCGAGCAGGCCGTTGCGGAACTCCGGATCGACCCGCTCGCCCTGCGCCTTGAGGGCGGCTTCGAGCTTGCCGATCAGGTCGGAGAAGCGGGTCGGCGTGTCCTCGCCCGCGCCCAGCGTCTCGTAGACGGTGCGCAGGTGGTCGCCGAGATGCGTGCGGATGGAATCGGAGAGCTTGGGCCGGCCGTCGGTCATCGCGGGGCGATCCAGGGTGGCGTCGGTGTCGTTGTGCATCGGGCTCTGGCGATCACTGAAACGGCGAGAGTCTCGGGCGGCGGTCGCAGGTCCGAGCGTGGCTTAACATAGTTGTAGCGCATCGGACGCTCCGGCGCACCCTGCAGTGGCCGAATACGGCCGCGCTTGCGCAGTCTGGGGCGTGGAAGCCACACCCTTTCAAAAGATGGTCCCGGGGAAGCAGGGCGAGGATGCGGCAAATCGGACGAGGCGCGGCCCGCCAGGGTCGTGACGGCGCGAAGTGCAGTGGAGGCGGCCGGCGACATCTCCGGCCAACCTCTCCGGCGATGTGGCGCGTCAGCCGCCAATGACCCGCACGTCGCCGTCGGTGAGCACCAGGGTGTCGCCGCGCGACAGCTCGGTCCAGGTCTCGTCGCGGGTGAGCGCACGGGTGGCGATCACGGTGACGATGTCGGTCTGCGTGGTCTCCTGGGCGAAGTCGACCCGCCAATCCTCGTCGATCAGGGTCGCGGTGCCGAACGGCGCGCGGCGGGTGAGGTAGCACAGGCGCTTGCCGCAATGGGCGTAGAGGGTGCGGCTGTCGGACAGGAGCATGTTGAACACGCCGAGTTCCGACAGGTCGCGGGCGAGCCCGGCGATCACGGATTCGAGCCGGGCCGGGCGCGGCGCCTTGGGGAAGCGCGCCTGCAACTGCGACAGCATCCAGCAGAAGGCGTATTCGCTGTCGGTGGTGCCGATCGGCTCGAAGCCGCCCAGCGGCAGCCGTTTCACCCCCTTGAGTTGGCCGTTATGGGCGAAGGTCCAGCGCCTTCCCCACAATTCGCGGGAGAACGGGTGGGTGTTCTCCAGGCTGACGCGGCCGCGGTTGGCCTTGCGCACGTGGGCGACGACGATGCGGCTCTTGATCGGATAGCGGCGCAGGAGCTTGGCGAGTTCCGAGCGGGCGCTCGGCTCGGGATCGTGGAACGCGCGGCAGCCGCGGCCCTCGTAGAAGGTGATGCCCCAGCCGTCGGCGTGGGGGCCGGTCTCCCCGCCGCGCTTCGCGAGCGCCGCGAACGAGAAGCGGATGTCGGTCGGCACGTTCGCGCTCATTCCGAGCAGTTCGCACATGGGTCGCGGGTCGTCTTTTCGGTGTCGCGCGGGGAATGCCTGACGGGAGGGCGAGTGTAGAGCGCCGGAAGCGGAAAGGGAGAGTTTTCCCGCGAGAAAAGCCGCTCAACGCCGCTCGGAGAAGCGCCGGGCGGCCTCGCGGCCGGGCCAGGCGGGGGTGACGGCGAGCCCCGGAAACAGGCGCCGCAGCGGCGGCGTCAGCCCCATCGCGAGCCCGGCGACGCCCGCCAGCGCCAGCAGATCGGTCATGCCGATGCGGAATTTGCCGGCGAAGGACGGCGTGACGAACCACGCCATCTCGGCCAGATGCGCCGCCACGACGAAGGCCGCGACGAACCGGGTGCGGTTCTCGCCCGGCCGCAGGGTGAGCGCGGCGGCGAGCGCCACGAGGAGGCCGGAGACGAGCATGAGGGCGCGGCCCGCCGAGCCGCCGCGGACGCCGTACCACGACGCCGCCGCGGGATCGGATCCCAGCATCAGGAACTGCACCGCATGCAGGCCCGCCGAGACGAGAAGCAGCACGGCGAGCGGCGTCATCCGGTCATGGCGGCGACGGGCCGGGCCGATGTCGGGCGGGGCGATCAGAACCGCGGCGGCCAGCGCGAGGCTCGACCACGCCGCCATGGCGAGCAGGCCGAAGGCGGCGGCGTGGAAGCGCCCGTCCACCGCCATGACGAGGTCGTCGGCGGCCAGCGTGCCCACCACGGTGTGGAGGCCGAGCCCGAGCACCGCCCGCCCGTCGTCGATCCGCCCGGCCTTGCCCCAGGGCTCCCCGCCGCGCCGGGCGAACAGCAGCGCCAGCCCGATCCAGAGGGCGAAGTAGACGGCGAGCCGGACCGCGAAGGCGGCGCCTGAGAACCACAGGGCGGCAAACGGCGTGTCGGGCACTGTTCCTTGCGTCCAGGGATAGAGCAGGGGGGCGAGGAACGGAATTGGCAGGGCGAGCAAGGCCGCCACCGGCATCAGGGCGAGCAGGCCGCGCAGGGTCTCCAGCAGGGCGGTCTCGGGCTGCGGGCGCCACGCATCGGCCCGCTCGATCATGATGGCGACGGGGAGTGCGCCCGCCGGCAGGGCGAGCAGGCAGGTCCAGGCGGCGAGATAGGACGGGGCGAGCCGCGCCAGCCCGTCGAGCCACGCGACGAGCGTGAGGCAGGCGGCGCCGACGACGAAGGCGGCGAGCGGGCGCCGGGCCGGATCGAGGAAGTAGCCGGCGGCGGTCTTGGCGCCGAGCGCCTTGCGGGCGGCGGCGCCGCGCTCATCGACGCTCATGACACGGGCTCCGCCCGGCGCAGAGCCAGCGGCCGCCCGGCCTTCTCCGGCAGGGCCGACAGGCGCCGGGCTAGCGCACCCGCGGAAGGGTTGTCCGTGCCGGGGACGAGGGTGAGGACGAAGACCTCGCGCCAGTCCGGCGGCGGCGCGGAGGTGGGGCGGCGCAGGTGCCTCGCCAGCGCCGCGCCGGCTCCGAGGGCAGCGCCCGCCGCCGCGGCGGCGAGCGCGGGAATCGCGAGCCGCGCCCAGGCGAGGGCGGGAATCTCGCCTAGGCCGCCCGGCGCCTGCAAAGTCTGAGCGGCGAGGAAGGCGAGACCCGCGAGCGCACCGCCGACCAGCGCGGCCTCGCGGACCGCCCGCTCGTCGCGGCGCAGCGCGGCGGCGGCCTCGGGCATCGGTGCGGGGCCGTGGGCTTCGAGGGGGACGGCGTCGAGCGTGCCGAGGCCGCGCAGGGCCTCGACCAAGCCGGCCTCGGAGGCGAAGGCGGCGGCGAGCCCGGCGCGCGGCGGAGGGCCGGCGGCTTCCCCGGGGAGGGCGATGGGGCGGCGGTTGTGCAAGAGGGCGAGCCCGCGCATCTCGGCGACGGAGACCGCGGGCACGAGGCGGAAGGCGGCGATCAGGGCCAGCCCGAAAAGGGCGGCGGGCCCGGCGATTTCGGCGAGCAGGGCAGCCGCGTAGCCCGTCGCGGGCGGCGGCACGAGCAGGACGTGGCCGGCCCCGGCGCCGAGCGCGACGAGCGTGCCGACGAGGCCGAGCGTCACCGGGCTGCGCCGCGCCGGGCCGACCCAGAGCGCCTGGGTCGGCAGCAGGCCGACACCCATCAGCGTCCAGAAGGCCGGCGCCCCGGCCCCGCTCAGCCGCTCGACCAGGGCGGCGCGCTCGAGCGGTGAGCCGTAGAGCCCGGCGACCACGGCTTCAGTGACGTGGCAGTAGAGCCCGGCCAGCCCCAGCGCCAAGATCAGGCGCCCGAGGATGTCGAGATGGCGCCCGGTGACGAAGCCGTCGAAGCCCGGCTGGCGGCGCAGGGCGGCGGCGAGCGCCGCGATCAGCCCCGCCCCCGACAGCACCGCGCCGACCACGAGGACCACCGGCAGCAGGGTGTCGGAGCGGTCGCCGAGACCTGCGAGCGTCAGGGCGAGGTCGGTCTGGAGCGCGAAGGCCGCGAGCAGGCCGGCGAGCGCCAGCGCCCGGCAGGCCCGCTCCCAGGCGAGCCATTGCCGGGCGGAACCGTGCCACCGGAGCGCGGCGAGGCGGTAGAGGCGGGATCGCCAGGGGAGCATCTCCGGACGGTCGCGGAGGTCCGCGAGGTCGGGCACGAGGGCCGCCGCCCACAGGCCCAGCGCGCAGATCGTGAGCGCGATCAGCGCGGTCCGGTCGCCGGGGGCGGGGTGGAGCAGCGCGACGAGGCAGGCCGAAAGCGCCGCGGTCTGGGCGAGCCGGCCGATGCCGCAGCGCCAATCGACGCGGGCGAGCAGCAGCAGCCCGGAGATGGTCAGGCAGCCGGAGGCGAGCCCCGCCCACCAGCCGAACCCGGCCGCAGAGAAGGGCGGACGCATCGGAGCGAACACGAGCCAGCCGAGGAGGGCGACGGGCAGGGCAATCTGCGCGAGCCGCCGGGCGGACCCTGCGGGCGCCAGCACGGCGCGGGCGGCGGCCGCGCCGATCCCCGCCACGGTGACGGTGGGCGACACGACCGGGGGGCCGAGCAGGCGCTCGTCGGCCGAGCGGGCCAAACCCGCAGCCGGGGGAGGGAAGGGCGGACGCCGCGTCATGACCGCCGGACCGGACCTCTTCTTCAATGGACGACGATAGGCGGAATCGGGCCGGCGACCCGCCGCGGGATGTGTCCCGGCGCACCTCAAAGAGCAACCGCCATGTCCGAATGCAATGGGGCCGTCCGGCGCACCGGGCTTGCCTCGCCGCCGATCCATGCGAAGAGGGCAGGGCGCCGCCTTCGCCGTCCGTCTGAAATCGCCGCGCGAGCCGCCGATGCCTCATCGAACCACCGCGTACGGCCTCGCCTCAAGGCTCGCTCATGCAGCGTGACCCGATCCTGTTCGCCTGGGCTTCCTCGCCGCGGCGCCACGCGGCGGCGCTCGGGCTCGCGGTCGGCCTCGGGAGCCCGCTCGCGCTGTTCGTGCTGGTCTGCCTGCGCGACCTCATCGCCGTGCTCACCCGGTCGAGCCCCGACGCGCTGCCGTTCCTGCGCATCGCCCTGCCGCTGCCGGGCCATCACCTGAACGAGGCGCCGGTGCTGTTTGCCGGCTGGAGCCTGCCGCCGTCCGAATTGCCGCTGATGGCGCTCTCGGCACTCAGCGTCGCCGCCGGGGCGCTCGCCGCGCTCGGCGGCGTCGTGGCGCTGCTGTGCTTCTCGGTCCAGGCGCGGGCGACCGCTCGCCTCCGGACGCGGGCGCGGGAAGCGATCCTCGCCTCGCCGCCGGGGGCGCGAGAAGACCTGCGGGCGCTGCCGGCACTGGTCGGCCGGGCGCTCGCCCGGATGGGGATGGTCTCGGCGGTCGGCATCGTCCTGCCGGGGCTGACGATCACGGCGGTCCTGCTGGCGCTGGTGATGGCCGAACTCGCCGCGCCCCGGCTCGTGCCGGTGGTCGCGCTGCTCCTCGTCGCCACGGGTCTCGCCCGCGCGCTGCTGCTCGGCCGCGCCGCCGCCCGCGGACGCCTGCGCCGCGACGACACCGCCGCGACCGAAGCGGGCCTGCGCGACCTGATCCGCCGCATGCCCGCCGTGCGCGCCCACGGCGCGGCGGCGTTTGAGCGCCGCCGCCTGGGGCTTCGCGCACGCGCCGCCCGCTCGGCCCTGGTGCGGGCGGAAGCCCGGCTCGCCTATGCCCGCGCCCCGGCGCTCGCGCTGGTGGTGATCCTGCCCGCGCTCCTCATCGCCACCGCCCTGTGGCAGGGCGAGGCGGCGACCGAGGCCGACAACGTACTGCCCGGCGCGCTCGCCGCGGCGGCGGGCGCCTTCGGCCTCGCCGCGCTGCTCGTCTCGGCCTGCCTGCGGCTGTTGAGCGAGCGCCGGGCCGTCGCCCCGCTGTTTCGCGACATCGCCGCCATCTTCGAGGCGCTGGAGCCGAGGCAGGCCGGCGCGGCGCGGGATTTTTCGCCGTTTCCGCCCGCAGGCGTGCTCGCGGCCAAGGGCGTCGGCGCCTACGATCCGGCGAGCGGCGAGCGGCTGACCGGCGTCGATCTCACCCTGCCGATGCCGGCCCACATCGCCCTCGTGGGCCCGCGCGGCAGCGGCGTGCGGGCGCTCGCGGCGCTCCTCGCCGGCCAGATCGAGCCGACCGCGGGCGCGCTCACCTATGGCGGCACGCCTTTGCGCACCTTCGACCCCGCCGAGCGGGCGCGGCGCATCGCGCTGGCCGGCGCGGAAGCCATCCTGATCGAGGGGACTTTGCGCCAGAACCTGCTCTACGGCGCCCGCAGCGGCGACCGCGAGGCGTCGGGCATCGCCGAGCGCATCGCCATCCTCAAGCTCACCGGGCTCGATGCCTTCGTCTACGAGCGGGGCCTCGAAGCCTCGGTCGATCCGGAAGACGACCCCGCCACCGCCGACGCCGTGGTCGCCGCCCGCCGGGCCGTGCGCGAGGCTCTGGCCGCGCAGGGCATGGAGCGGCTGGTCGAGCCGTTCGACCCCGCCCGCTACAACCATCAGGCCGATCTCGGCGAGAACCTGCTGTTCGGCGAGGCGGTCGGCCCGGCCTTCTCGCCCGCGCGGCTCGCCGCCCACCCTTATCTCCGCGCCGTGCTGGAAGCGGAAGACCTGACCCGGACGCTGGTCGAGGTCGGGCTTCAGGTCGCCCGCTCCACCGTCGAAATCTTTTCGGACTTGCCCGACGGCCATCCGCTGTTCGAGACCTTCTCGCTGTTCCCGGCGGACGAGCGCGGCTATTTCGAGGATCTCGTCGCCCGCCAGCCGGAGGCCCGCGCCTTCCGCCGCGGCCCCGCCGGGCAGCGCGACCGCGAGCGGCTGATCGGGCTGGCGCTCCGCTACAACGAGACCCGCCACCGCTTCGGCCTGATCGACGCCGCGCTGGAAGAGCGCCTCGTCGCCGCCCGCCACAGCTTCGCCGCGCTCCTCCCCCCGCGCTACCGCGAGAAGGTCGAGTTCTACGATCCGGCCCGGCTCACCGCCGCCGCGAGCTTGGAGGAAAACCTGCTGTTCGGCCGCATCACCCAAGGCGAAGCCGGGGCCGAGGCGCGGGTGCGCGCCCTGGTGCGCCGGGTGCTCGCCGAGCAGGGGCTGGAGCCGACCGTCTATCGCCTTGGGCTCGCCACCCGCATCGCCGCCGGCACCGCGGGCACGGCACCGGGCCAGCGCGCACTGCTGGGGGAGGGCGCCATCGGCCCGCGCGAGCGGGTGGCGATCGAGTTCGTGCGCTGCCTCGTGCGCCGCCCCGACATCCTCGTCGTCGGCTCGACGCTGGACGAGCGCAAGCCCGACGAGGTCACCGCCCGCGTCAGTCGCCTGCGCGCCGTCCGCGCGGGCGCCGGCCTGATCGTCTGCCTGCCCGACGAGGCGACGCTCCGCCGTCAGGCTCCGTTCGACGCGGTGATCCGGGTGGAGCGCAATACGGTGACGGGCATCGACGGTGTGCGGCTCCCCGAACCCGCGCATTGAGCGTCCGCCCCCGCAAATCCGCCTCAAACCTTGGGCAGATCACGCCATCGTGCCGCCGCGGGCGGTGCCGGCCTATCCCTGCCGGTCTCGATCGAGACGGTGCATGCTCCTCCCCGACGCGCCCGCTGCCCTTCTCCGCCGCTTCCTGCTGGCGCTCCTCGCGCTTTGCGCCGTCGCGGCCCCGGCCCGTGCCGACAAGGCGAGCCAGCCGATCCCCGCCGCCACCCTGGCGCTGATGGCCGCCAAGGGCACGAATGCCGCGGCGCCGATCCTGCTGCGGGCCTACAAGCGCGACTCCGAGATCGAGCTGTGGAAGCGCAACGCCGCCGGGCGCTACGTGCCGATCAAGACCTACCCGATCTGCCGCTGGTCGGGGCAGCTCGGGCCCAAAACGAAGAACGGCGACCGGCAGGTGCCGGAGGGGTTCTACACGGTGGCCAAGAGCCAGATGAACCCGAACTCGCGCTACTACCTCTCCTTCGACATCGGCTATCCCAACGCCTACGACCGGGCGCACGGCGCCACCGGCTCGGCGATCATGGTGCACGGCATCTGCTCGTCGATGGGGTGCTTCGCCATGACGGATCAGGTCGCGGGCGAGCTGTTCGCCGTCGCCCGCGAGGCCTTCGCCGGCGGGCAGACGGCGTTCCAGTTCCAGGCCTTTCCGTTCCGGATGACGGCCGCCAACATGGCCCGCCACCGCACCGATCCGAACATCGGCTTCTGGCGCCAGTTGAAGGAAGGCTCCGACCGATTCGAGGCCACCGGCGAGGAGCCGGTCGTCGGCGTCGCGGCCGGGCGCTACGCGTTCCAGCCTTTGAGGGACCCGGCCAAGGAGGCCGCCGCGCAGGCTCTGCACCGGAGCGAGAACGAGCGCATCACTGAGCTCGCGGAGGAGGGGGCGGCAGCCGTGCGCACCACCTATTCCGATGGCGGCCAGCACGCCTTCTGGGCACACCGCATCAGCCAGGGCTTTCCCGTCGGCGACATCAGCCGGCCCGAGGCCTTGGCCTATGCCGGCCAGGAGGTCGTGCTGATCGCCGCCCGCCGCAAGCCGGCGCCGCCCGCCGCGATGCCGGAGAGCCTGTGGGCCGCGGTGATCGGGCCGGGCACGCCGTTCTATCCGGTTCGCGCCGCCTACCGGGCGCCGTTCGAGGGCGGACGGACACCGCTGTTCGCCGCCACGCGCCGCTACGAAGAGACCCTGCCGCGCCTCCTGCGGGCCGCCCTCGACGACGGCCTCGCCCCGCCCGCCTTCGCCGACCCGCAACCGACGGTCGAGCGCGTGGCGCAGCGCTGACTTTACACAGATCAAAACGCCGTGTGCGGGCTCGCACACGCACCCGCATGGCCGCCGCCCATCTCAACGCGGTACACTCCGGCCGAAGAGAAGGCCGAAGGACCGCCGCGGATCGTCAAGCGGATGCGTGCGGCGGCGCTGTCACTGTGGAAGGCTCGGGGGCACGCCCGGGCAACGGTAGCGACCCATGACCCTGACGAGTCCGGCCAAGGACGACACCCTGACCTTGCGCTTCTGGGGCGTACGCGGTTCGACGCCCACGAGCGGCCCGGAGACGGCCGAGTTCGGCGGCAACACGCCGTGCCTCGAAGTCCGCTGCGGCGAGCGGCTGTTCGTGATCGACGCGGGCTCCGGCCTCGGCGCCTTCGGCCGCGGCTGCCGCGACGAGCTGCCGAAAGAGATCGACCTGCTGTTCAGCCATCTCCATCTCGATCACAGCGCCGGCCTGCCCTTCTTCAAGCCCGCCGTGCTCGATGCGGAGCGCACCATCCACACCTATTGCGGGAATCTCGACGGCGAGAGCGCCCAGGCCTCCCTCGACCGGCTGTTTTCGCCGCCGCTCTTTCCCGTCACCCTCGACATCCTGCCCTGCACCTTCCGCCATCACGGGTTTCGGGCGGGCGAGCCGCTGACCTTCGCCGACGGCTCAAAGGTCGACACGATCCTGCTCGACCATCCCCAGGGCTCGACGGGCTTCCGCTTCGACCACGCGGGCAAGCGGCTCTGCGTCATCAGCGATATCGAGCACGGCGCCAATTGGCCCGATCCGGCGCTCCTTCACTTCGTCGAGGGCGCCGACCTGATCGTCTACGACGGCATGTTCACCGAGGGTGAGTACCCCTGCTGCAAGGGCTGGGGCCATTCCACGTGGCAGAAGGGCGTGGAGCTGGCCAAGGCCGCCCGCGCCAAGGCGCTCGCCATCATCCACCTCCATCCCTGCCATTCCGACGCGCAGCTGCGCGTCGTCGAGGCCGAGATGCAGGCCGAGATGCCCACCGCCTTCATCGCCCGCGAGCGCCAGTCGATCGAAGTCGGCCGCCCGCTGGTGGCGCTGGCCGAGCCGCCGGTAAGGGCCGTGGCGCGCCGGGCTTGAGGGTTTTTGCCGACGCGCCCTCGTCGAGTTAACCTTTCGCGATGACCAAACCGGTTCGCCGCGATGGAAGAGTGCTTGACCTCTTCGGCGTCGTCGCCTTGCGCACAGATCAGATCTCTTGGGACGGCCAGTGCGTTCCGGCCGGCGCTTCCGGCACGGTCGTGGATATCCTGAAGGGCGGCGAGGCCTACACCGTCGATGTCGTAGACCCATTCGACGCTGTCGTGACCGTCACGGCGCACAATCTGGACGTCATCATCGATCACGACTGATCGCGTCGGCGACCGAACGGAAGCCGCCTCGGACCGTATCGGCCCGCGCCGAAAACCTCACATCGCCGTCGTGACCCGATCCCCCTCCTCGCGCCCGATGCGGCTGTGGCTGCGGCTCCAGGCGAAGTAGATCACCAGACCGATGGCGAGCCAGATCAGCAGGCGCAGCCAGGTCTCGCCGTCGAGCGACACCATCATGGCGGCGCAGGACACCACGCCGAGGATCGGCACCAGCGGCACCAGCGGGGTGCGGTAGGCGCGCGGCGCGTCGGGCTGGGTCCGGCGCAGGATGACGACGCCGATGCAGACGAGGATGAAGGCCAAGAGCGTGCCGATGCTGGTCATGTGGCCGAGCTGGGAGATCGGCAGGAAGCCGCCGAGCGCGCTCGTGAACACCATGAAGAACAGGTTCGAGCGGTAGGGCGTCTTCCATTTCGGGTGGATCGCCGAGAAGAAGCCCGGCAGCAGCCGGTCCTGGCTCATGGTGTAGAACACCCGGCTCTGGCCGAGCAGCAGCACGAGGATCACGGTCGAGAAGCCGCAGATCACGCCGAAGGTGACGAGGCCCTTGAGCCACGGGAACGGCGTCTGGGCGATCGCCGTGTTCACCGGCGCCGCGTCGCCCTTCATGGCGTCGTAGTGGACGAGGCCGGTCAGCACGCCCGCGAAGGCGATATAGAGGATCGTGCAGATGAACAGCGAGCCGAGGATGCCGATCATCATGTTGCGCTGGGGGTTCTTGGCCTCCTGCGCCGCGGTCGAGACCGCATCGAACCCGACATAGGCGAAGAAGACGACGCCCGCGGCCCGCATCACGCCGCTCCAGCCGTACTCGCCGAAGGTGCCGGTGTTGGCCGGCAGGAAGGGGTCGTAGTTCTGCGCCTTGATGTAGAACAGGCCCACCCCGATCACGACGAGCACGACGACGATCTTCACGAGCACGATCGCGCCGTTGACGCGGGCCGATTCGCGGATGCCGACCATCAGCAGGGCGGACGCCGCCACGATGATGAAGATCGCGGGCAGGTTGACGAGGCCGTTGGCCATGCTGCCGTCGGCGAGCTGGTAGGTCTCGAACGGCGAGTGGACCAGGGAGCCCGGCAGGGTGACGCCCACCGTGTCGGTGAGGAAGCGCGTGACGTAGCGCGACCAGCTCACCGAGACGGTGGCGGCGCCGACCGCGTATTCGAGCACGAGGTCCCAGCCGATGATCCAGGCGATGAACTCGCCCATGGTGGCGTAGGCGTAGGTGTAGGCCGAGCCCGCCACCGGGATCATGCCGGCGAGCTCCGAGTAGCACATGCCGGCGAACGCACAGGCGATCGCCGCGATGGCGAAGGAGACGACGACCGCCGGCCCCGCATGCTCGGCCGCCGCGATGCCGGTGAGCGAAAAGAGCCCGGCCCCGATCACCGCGCCGATGCCGAGCCCGATCAGGCTCCACGGCCCGAGATGCCGCTCCAGCTTGTCGTCGCCGGCCTCCGCGTCGGCGTTCAGCCGCTCCAGCGTCTTGATCCGAAACAGGTCGCTCGCCAAGCCTGACGCCATGTCGGTCCGTCACTCCCGCTGGATGGAACCTTTGCCGTGATCCGATCTGGTTCTCTCGCAATCGAGATCAATCCCGAAACCGTCGTCCTGGCAACGGGCTGGCGTAATTTCGACGTGCAAGGAGCGGGCCGGCCCGTCACCGCCTGCCGGCCCAGCCGATCGCGGCCTCGCGAGGATTTGATCGAATAAATCCCGCCGATCGACCAGACTTGGTGCAAAAAATCCGCCTTCGCGCCGCCGCGTCAGGGAATTTATCGCCGGCCTCGTCTTGGCATATGAGTTGCCAAGCAAGATGAAGCTGTAGCGGGGACGCCCATGTCAGGATCTCACGAGACGTCGCCGGTCCTCACCGTGGCCGGGGCGGATCCGAGGCTCTACAGCCACGATCTGGCGCCGACGGCGCCCGAGGGCCGGACCTGGGGCGCCTTCAGCATCTTCTCGATGTGGATGTCCGACGTGCACTCGGTCGGCGGCTACACCTTTGCCGCCAGCCTGTTCTTCCTCGGGCTGACCGGCTGGGAGGTGCTGGCCGCGATGGTGGTCGGCATCGCCGTCGTCAACGTGTTGATGAACCTCATCGGCCGGCCCTCGCTCCGATACGGCACGCCGTTTCCCGTGGTCGCGCGGATGTCGTTCGGCGTCATGGGCGCCAACCTCGCCGCGATCCTGCGCGGCATCGTCGGGATCGTCTGGTACGGCGTCCAGACCTACTTCGCCTCCAAGGCGGTGCAGGTGCTGATCCTCACCTTCTGGCCGGCGGCCGAGGTCTACACCCACGGCAGTCTTTTCGGCCTGTCGCCGCTCGGCTGGTTCAGCTTCCTGTTCATGTGGCTGTTCCAGCTGCTGATTTTCCTCAACGGCATGGAGACGATCCGCAGGTTCATCGATTTATGCGGCCCGGTCGTCTACCTCGTGATGTTTGCCCTCGCGATCTGGATTCTTTCAAAGACCGGCACCTTCAGCCTGTCGCTGCAGCTGGCGCCAGCCGCCGAGGGCTCGACGCTGTGGCACATCCTCAACGCGGCGATGCTGATCATCGCCTATTTCGCCGCGCTGCTGCTGAACTTCGGCGACTTCGCCCGCTTCGCCCGGGACGAGCGGGCGATGACGGTCGGCAACTTCCTCGGATTGCCGGTGAACTTCATCGTGTTCGCCATCATCACGGTGATCGTCACCGCCGGCACGGTGCAGGTGTTCGGCAAGGCGATCATGGACCCGGTCGAGATCGTCGAGCGGATCGGCAATCCGTGGGTCGTGGCGCTCGGCTCGATCACCTTCATCGTCGCGACGATGGGGATCAATATCGTGGCGAACTTCGTCTCGCCCGCCTACGACATCGCCAACCTCTACCCGGAAAAGATCGACTTCAAATTCGGCGGCCTGATCACCTCGATCCTCTCGGTGATGGTGTGCCCGTGGCTCTTCGTGTCGAGCCCGCAGGCGATCACCGCCTTCGTCAGCGTGTTCGGCGCGGTGCTGGGGCCGATGTTCGGCATCATGATCGCCGACTACTACATCGTGAAGAAGCAGCGGGTCGTGCTCGAACACCTCTACACGATGGATCCGAACGGCTCGCTCACCTACGAGGGCGGCTGGAACCGGCGGGCGCTGATCGCGCTGGCGGGCGCGAGCCTGTTCTCCATCGGCCTCTCCGTCCTCGGCGCCCTGGGCCACATCCCGAACGGCGGCGACTGGGGCTGGGCGCTCGGCGCCGTGCTCGGCGGCTTGTTCCAGGTGCTGCTGATGCGGGGTTCGCCCGTCGTGACGCGCCCAGCGACGATCTGAGGGTGCGTTTCGCGGGAGGCGCAGGTGGGGGGCGACGGAGCGGACGACGATGAACGTTCTCGTGATCGGCGGCACGCGCTTCATCGGCGCGCACGCGGTGCGCCACCTCCACGAGGCCGGCACCGCGGTCACCGTGCTGCACCGGGGCACGAGTGCGAACCCGATCCTGCCCGCGGTCGCGCACGTCACCGACCCCACGGCCGGCTATCCGGTCACGACGTTTCCCGCGGCGGTCCGGCGGGACTGGGACGTCGTGGTCCACATGGTGGCGATGGGCGCCGCCGACGCAGAAGCCGCCGTCCGAGCGTTTTCCGGGCGGGCGGGGCGCCTCGTGCTGGTGTCGAGCAGCGATGTCTACCGCGCCTACGGCCGGCTGACGAAGGCCGAGCCTGGGCCGCCGGAACCGGCTCCGCTGACGGAGGATGCGCCCCTGCGCTCGGCCCTCTATCCCTATCGGGGGATGGAGGCGCAGATCGGGGCCTACGCCCACGACTACGAGAAGATTCTGGCCGAGCGCACCGTCCGGGCGGCGGCGGACCTCGACTGGACGATCCTGCGCCTACCGAAGGTCTACGGCCCCGAGGACAACGCCGACCTCGCGAGCGTCCACGGCTTTGCCGCCGTGCCGCATTGGCGCTGGACGCACGGCCATGTCCGGAACGTGTCCGCCGCGATCGCGACGGCCGCGCGCCACGCTGCCGCCCGCAACGCGGTCTTCAACGTCGGCGAGGCGCACACGCCGACCATGGGCGAGCGGCTCGCCCGTCTGCCCGCGCGCAGCGGCGATCCCCCCGTGCCGCCGCCCTTCGACTTCGCGCAGCCGCTGGTGATCGATACATCGAAGATCCGGCGGCACCTCGGCTATGCGGACCTTCTGGACGAGCGCTCCGCCATGAGCGACCTCGCGACGTAAGCCGGCAAGGCCGGGCGCGGCGCGTTTTCGGGACTCGTCAGCCGCAGAGGGGCTTCTCCATCAAGAGGGAGCGCGAGCGGACGGCCGCGCCTTCGTAGGGCTTCACCTCGCCCGTCAGTTGGAAGCCCATCGTCCGCCAGAATTCGATCACGGGGTTCGCCTCGACGACGGCCAGCCGAGCGGTCCGCGCCTTGAGACGGAGCCGCATGATCAGCTCCGCCCTGGCGTACAGGGCGCGGCCGAGCCCGGCGCCGTGCTCGCTCTCCCGCACGGCCAGGAGGCCGATGAAGGCCGTGCCCGAACGCGGATCGCCGCCGATGATGTCCAGCAGGCCGATCGGAACGCCGTGCCGATAGGCGACGAAGGCATGCTTATCCCGGATGTCGCAGCCGGGCGGACGGGCGGCGATGAATGCGCGAGCCGCCTTCGCTCGATCCTCCGTGCCATCGACACGGCGCGAATAGGCGCGAAGGTCGTCGAAGACGATACCGATATCGGCCAGCGCGTCCGGGGATGCGCGCACGAGGCAGAGCGGGCCGCGGGCCATGGCGTTCACCCTGCGGAGCGTCATCGCCCCGATGCGGCCGCCCGCGCACCCGCCACAAGCTCCGCCAGAATCGTTTCCGCCGCCCGCGTCGTCTCGACGCCGGCGGAAGCGGGCGTCCCCGCCGTGAACGGCGGCTGCGGTGCGTATTCCGCCACGAGCTGGGCGGTCTTCGCGTAAGCGTCCCCGCGCAGGCGGGCGGCCAGCGCCAGGGCGAAGTCGAGGCCGGCGGAGACGCCCGCCGCGGTGACGCGGTTGCGGTCGAACACGACGCGCTCGGCGACCGGCTCGGCGCCGAGCAGCGGCAGTACCGCGTCGCGCACGCACCAGTGCGAGGTGGCGCGGTAGCCCCGCAGCAGGCCCGCCGCACCCAGGATCAGCGATCCGGTGCAGACGCTGGTGACCCAGGTCGCGCGCTGCGCCCGGTCTTCGAGGAAGGCGAGGGTGGCGGCATCGCGCATCTGCGCGGGCGTGCCGTCGCCGCCGGGGACGAGGAGGATGTCGAGGTCGCGGGCACAAGATCCGAAATCGTGGGTCGCGACGAGCGACAGGCCGGTGTCGCTCATGACCGGCCCGGTGCGGGCGGCCACCAGCGCGATGGGCCCGAGGCCCGCGAGCATATTTTGGGGGCCGACCACGTCCAGCGCCGTCATGCCCGGATAGAGCAGGATCGCGATTTTTTTTGGAGTGTCCGAGCGACCTGTGGGCTCGCTGAGGGCGGCGGCCCGCTGCGGCAGGGCGAGTGCGGCCGCGAGCGCCGCCGCAGTGAAGGCACGGCGGTCGCGGCGAGCCGCGTCGTCAGAGGCTGTTGGACCTAACCCTCGTCGGAGGTCCCACCCGTTCCATCCCGGCATATCCCCCCCTCAACCTCATCCTGAGGTGCGTAGCCGAAGGCGAAGCCTCGAAGGAGGGCTCCAAAAGTCGCGTGATCCGCTGGAACCCTCCTTCGAGGCCGCTTCGCGGCTCAGGATGAGGGGGGTTGGCGGGAGGAGCCAGTCACAATGGGCTCTCAAACGGGCCAGGCGACATCGCGAAAAGCCCCGTCCCAAAACAGGTATTCGAGCTGGGTCGCGCGGGCATAGGCGCGATGCATCCGCTCGCGCAGCGCCGGTGAGGCGCCCTCGGCCGCCTCGTCGGTCGCGGCAATCATCGCGGCGACGGCCTGTGCGAACTCCTCACCGGCATAGGTGTCGATCCAGGCCCGGTACGGGTTGTCGGCAGAGGCCTTCGCAAAGATGTCGCGGCCGACTTCGGCGTAGATCCAGAAGCACGGGAGCAGGGCGCCGAGCACCACTTCGTAGGGCTCGGCGTAAGCGCTGGCCATCAGCCACGAGACGTAATGGTCGCAAGCCGGCGAGAGCGGCGTGGCGGCAAAGGTCGCCGCGTCGATGCCGTAGGTTTCGAAAAAACCGCCATGCAGCGCCCGCTCGACCACGATGGCGGTCTCGGCGCCGCGGGCGAACTGGACGATCCGGTCGGGATCGGGCGCCTTGGCGGCGGCCAGCGCCAGCGCGCGGCCGAAGCCGATCAGGTAATGCGCGTCCTGCACGATGTAGCGGCGGAATTTCTCCGCACCCAGCGTGCCCGCCGCGAGTTCGGCGTTGAACGGCATGGTGCGGATCGCCTCGTAGGCGGCGAGGTTCCGCGCCCAGGCGCCTTCGGAGAACCGCGTCATCCCTGGCGCTGCGCCTGCGTCACCGCCACGTGGATCAGCTCGGCCAAGGTCCGCACCCGCAGCTTCTGACGCATCTGCGAGCAGGCGTTGGTGACGGTCTTGTAGGAGACCGAGAGGTCGGCCGCGATGGCCCCATACGATTTACCCTGAGCGAGGCGGGCCAGGATCTGCTGCTCGCGCGGGGTGAGCTGCGTTTCGGGCGTGCGGCGCGGGTCGGCGCGCAGCATCGCGACCTCGGTGGCGAGCCGCCGGTCCAAGAAGACTTCGCCGACGCGCACCCGCTCGAAGGCCTGGAACAGCTCGTTCGAGGCGTGGTCCTTCAGCACGTAGCCGAGGGCCCCGGCCTCCAGCGCGCGGGAGACGATGACCGGATCGTTGTGCATCGAGAACACCAGCACGCGGGTCTCGGGCTCGATGGCGCGCATGCGGCGGATCAGGGCGAGGCCGGCGAGTCCCGAGCCCTGGAAGGTCAGGTCGCAGATCACGACCTGCGGGCGCAGGCGGTGGAAGGCGCGGTAGCCCGCGACCACGCCGGTCGCCTCCACCACGGTCTCGATCCCGGCATCCTCCAGCACCCGGCGGCAGCCCTGGAGCACGATCGGGTGGTCGTCGATGACGAGGACCGGCGAGACGCGCGCCTCGCCCTTGCCCACCGGCCCGCGGCCGGGCAGTCCCCTCGGGGCCTCGCCCTTGGGCGAGGTCGCGGACATCGTCTGCGCGTTCATGGCCGGCGCATCACTTTTCCTGGGGCACGGGCGAGGCGGACGAATCCTCGCCCTCGTGCTCGGGGTCGATCGGGATGACGATCCGGACAACCGTGCCCGGCGCGCCGTTGTCAAGGGTGAAGCGCCCGCTCAGCGCCTCCACCCGCTCGCGCATCCCCGACAGGCCGAGGCCGACGCGGTGGCCGGGGGCGACGCCGCGTCCGTCGTCGCGCACGTCGATCCGCAAGGCCCGCCCGTCGCCTTCCGCAACCTCGTCCGCCTCGGCCCAGACCTGGGCGGCGGCGCCATGGCGCACGGCGTTGGTCGTGCTTTCCTGGATGCAGCGAAAGACGGTGAGATCGACGATGTCGCCGTAGCCCCGCGCCAGCCCCTCGAACCGGCCCTCGAAGGCCGTACCCGGATGACGGCGCGAAAAATCGCGCAGGAGCAGGTTGAGGCAATCGGCCAGCGGCACCTCGCCGAGCGCGTGCGGGCGCAGGCGGTTCAACAGGTCGCGGTTCAGCGCCTGCACCTGCCCGACGATGCTGCCGATGTCGGCGGCGCGCTGGCTCAGCCGAGACCGGTCGATCTCCTTCTCGCCCGCGGCGAGGCGGGCGACGGAGGCCGCGTTGGCCTCGAGCGCGAACAGGCAGGGGCCGAACTCGTCGTGGAGTTCGAGCGCGGTGCGGCGGCGCTCGTCGTCCTGGGCGGTGAGGAGTTGGCGGTTGAGGCGCCCGTTGGCGGCCCGCGCCTCGGCGAGCGCCCCGGCGACGCGGTTGAAGCGGCCGGCGATGACGGCGAGTTCGCGCGAGGCCGGCGGGTCGATGGAGGCGGTGTAATCGTGCCGCTCCAGCCGGGTCAGGCCGGCCGCGAGCTGGTCGAGGGGCCGCAGGATGCGGCCGAGCGCGACGATCAGGGCGGCCAGCACCGAGAGGTTGAGGACGAGGCTCGCCAGCGCCAGCGAGCGGGCATAGCCCCACACCTCCTCGATCTCGTCGAGCGGCTCGGTGGTGATCGCCACGGTGCCGATGCGCTCCTTCCCGATCTCGATCGGCAGATCGTGCTGGCGCGGGGCCGGGGCGATCAGCCCGACGAACCACGCGGGCGCCTCGTGCGCCTCGCGCCGCTGCCGGGCCGGGTTCGCCCCGATCCGCTCGCCCGCGGCGTCGAGGATCGCGACGCGGACGTGGCGCAGGGTCCGGAAGCGCAGGTCGAGGGCGTGGAGCACGCTGTCGGGGCTGGGGCTGCGCAGGGACTGGATCGTCTCGGCGACGAGCGGCTCCACCGTGGCGAGGCTCGCGTCCATCTCCACCTTCACGGCGTGGCGGGCGTTGAGGACGATGAGGCCGCAGGAGAACAGCGCGACCAGCGCGTCGATCGCCAGCACGGTCAGGATCAGCCGCGTGCGCGTCGACCAGCCGGCCCAGAACGGCGCGGCCGGGTTTTTCGTCGTCACCGCGGGGGCGGGCGCCTGAATCGGGGGCATGTCGGCAGGGGCGGGGGGAGCGGCGGGGTTCGGCACGGGGCTCTCGCGATCGGTCAGGCCGGCGCCCGGCGCGGTGCGCTCGGGATCATTCGGCAAGTCCGCATCGGTTAAAGGTCTCGAATTCCTGCGGTTTCGACACCGGCACCGTGGCCGATCGGGGGGTGAAAGTCCATGCCGCCGGGCGCCGCGGCCAGGGGCGGGGCACTGATGTTTCTCTTATCTCAGTTGCGCCGCGTCCGACCGATGGTCGAACGCGGCGCGCCCGGCGGACGCCCGCCGCCCCGCCGTCGCGGGGGCCAACGACGAGGAGAAGTCCTCGCCGTCGGGGGCGGGCCCTCGGCGGACACCCGCCGCCCCGCCGTCGCGGGAGCCAACGGCGAGGAAGAGGCTCCTCGCCGTCAGGGCCGGGCACGCCGCCCCCTCGTCCCGCCGCGCGCCACCGGGGCGGCGGGGGCCGTGCACCCTCCGTTAAACCTGCCGCTGTTAAGAGTCGTGAGTTCTCGGGTTAGGCTCGCGTGAGCCGGCAAGACTCCAAAAGTCGGTGCCGGCCGAGGGTCGTCGTCAGATTCGCGGACGCTTTCGTGCGGATGGCGGCCCTTCGAACACTGGATCGGACTGTCAGGACATCTTGCCGCCGCATTGTCGAGGCGGAGTTGTTGCAGGGGTACAACGTGCAAGAGGCCGGCCGCATGTCGGTGGCGATCCACCCGTCCGAGACTCGCCCGAACCAAGCGCCGCCGCGCGCCGGCCGGGCGCGCCCGCGCCTGCGCCTAGCCGCCGGGATCGTGCTCGGCGGCACCGCGCTCGCGGGCTTCACCGTGGGGGCGTTCTCGTTCTTCTCCAGCCTCGCCGACCCGCGGGTGCGGCCGGTCGCGGTCGCGCCCGTGGCCTCGCAATGGCCCGACCTGAAGGACGGGGTGCCGGCACTCGCCGAAGGCCCCGCCGCCGCGCCGACGCGATTGTCGCTTCCCCCCGCCGAGCCGCCGACGCAGCGGACGGAAATGCCCGTCGCTCCGATCCAGGCCGCCAAGGCCGTGCCCGTGAAGGCCGAGCCGGCGCGCGCCGAGATCGTGAAACCCGCGGTCGCCAAGATCGAGACCCCGGAACCGAGGGCCGAGCCCGTCCGCGCTGCGGCCTCCGGGCGCCCGAACCTGCCGATCGAGCCGGCCTCGACGCTGGCGCCGGCTCGCACCGCGGCCCCCGTCGTCCCGGCGAAGGTCGCCGCTCCGCTGGCGCCCGCCCGCACCGAGACGGTGCGGGCCAAGGCCGAGCAGCCCGCCCGCTTCGTCTCCCTGCCGGCCAAGCCGGAGACGCCCAAGCCCGAGGCTCGCAAGCCTGAAGCGCCCAAGGCCGAGGCGAAGGCGACGCCGCGCTCCGACAAGGCCGAGAAGGCGGAAGCCGCGCGCAAACAGGTCGCCCGCCCCCGCGTGGCGACGGCCGAGGCCACGCCCGCCGCGCCGGCCTCCGCGCCCGCCGCCGCCGTAACGGACGACGAGCCGGAACTGCTCGGCATGAAGATCCCCGGCGGCCGCCAACTCCGCGACGGCTGGAACGCCACCGTCGGCGGGCTGATGGGCAAGAAGGACGGCGAGTAGGACGCGAGTTCGGTCGCAGCGTACGGCATCGAAGCCGATACGACATCGACTATGTCGCCGCCCGCGCCGCGACCCGCTCGGCCAACAAGCAAAGAATCTCGAACAGGATGCCGGCGCCGGCCAGCGCCGTGATCCCGCCGGCATCGAGCGGGGGTGCCACCTCGACCAAATCGGCGCCGACGAGGTCGAGACCGCGCAAGGCCCGCAGCAGGTGCAGGGCCTCCCGCGTGGTGAAGCCGCCGATCTCCGGCGTGCCGGTGCTGGGGGCGAAGGCGGGATCGAGGGCGTCGATGTCGAAGCTGAGATAGGCCGGCGCCTCGCCGACCACGGCGCGGGCCTCGGCCGCCACCTCCGGCAGGCCGCGGGCGCAGACCTCCTCCATCTCGACGATGCGGATACCCTGATCCTTCGCCCAGTCGCGCTCGTCCGCCGCATCCATGCTGCCGCGGATGCCGATCTGCACGCAGCGTCTCGGATCGAGCACGCCCGCCTCGACGGCGCGGCGGAACGGCGTGCCGTGGGTCAGCCGCGAGCCGCCGTACTGGCTGTCGTCGGTGTCGCTGTGGGCGTCGATATGGATCAGCCCGAGCGGGCGCGCCGCCCCCAGCGCCCGCAGGATGGGAAAGCTGACGAAATGGTCGCCGCCGACCGAGAGCGGCACGAGGCCGGCCTCGGCGAGGGGCCGGTAGAACGCCTCGATGCGCCGGTCGGTCTCGGCGACATCCACGGGGTTGACCGGCACGTCGCCGAGATCGGCGCAAGGAGCGAGCGCGTAGGGTGCGATCCCGGTGGCGTGGTTGAGCGCCCGCGTGCCGGTCGAGGCCTCGCGCACCGCCCGGGGCCCGAGCCGGGCGCCCGGCCGGTTGGTGGTGGTGCCGTCGAACGGGATGCCGATCAGCCCGATCTCGACGAGACCCGGCGCGTCCTCGGGCGCCAGCACCGGCAGCCGCATGAAGCTCGAGAGCCCTGAGAAGCGCGGCGTGTCCATGCCGGAGGCCGGCCGGAACCGGGCCAGTCGCTCCGCCCGCGTGTCGTCCGCCTTCGCCGCCATGCCGCGCCTCCTTCGTGCGGCCCATCAAGCCGTCTCGGGCGCCGACCCGCAAGCGCTGCCGCCGCCTGTGGTAGAATGGGAGAAGAATCGGCAATCCCCCGGGAGGCACCGATGCGGGAGATCGAGCGCGCGACCCTCACCCCGGAGCAGCGGGCCCTGTGGGCCCGGATCGCGGCCCATCCGTTCGAGCGGGGCGACCACGCCCTCGACTTCACTGCCCGGCTCGCCCGCGACCGCGGCTGGGACCCGGCCTTCGCCCGCCGCGCGGTCGAGGAATACCGCCGCTTCTGCTTCCTCGCCGCGACCGCCGACACGCCGACGACCCCGAGCGAGGAGGTCGACGCGGTCTGGCACCAGCACCTCACCTATTCCCGCGACTATTGGGAGGTCTGGTGCGGGACGGTGCTGCGGATGCCGCTCCACCACGATCCGACCGCGGGCGGCCCCGCCGAGGCGGCGCGCTACCGGGCGCACTACGCCGACACGCTCGCCCGCTACGAGGCCGTGTTCGGCCCGCCGGATCCCGTGTTCTGGCCGGGTTTCCAGGGGCGTTTTCGCGATCGGCCGCGCTACCGCACGGTCGATGCCGACCGGGTGTTCGTGCTGCCGCGGCCCCCCTTCCTCCGCGACGGGTTCCGGGTGGGGGTGATCCTCGCGCTGCTGCCGGGCCTCGCTCTCTTCGCGGCGCCGGCCCGCGCGCTGCCCGTCGATCCGCTCGACTGGCCGGGGCCGGAATTCCTGACGCTCTATCTCGGCCTCGCCCTCGGCGGGCTCGGGCTCGCCGTCGTCCTGTGCGACCGCCTGCGCGATGGGGCCGGCGGGGAGGCCGCCGACGACCTCGACCTGCTGGAGGCCGCGTGGCTCGCGGGCGGGGAGGGACGGGCCGCCGCCGCCGTGGTGGCCGGGCTGATCGAGGCCGGCGAAGCCCGCCTCGCCCCGCGCGGGCTCTTCTCCTCCGGTTCGCGGATCACCGTCGAGGCGGGCCACGGCCCGCTGCCGGGCTTCCTCGCCCCGTTCCGCGGCCTCGTCCAGGGCAGCCTCCCGCACGGCGCCCTGCACCGGGCGGTGCGGGGGCACCTGGCGCCGCTGCGGGCCGGGCTGGAGCGCCGTGGGCTGGTGCCGGATTCCGCGCGCCGAGCCCGGATGCTGCGCACCGTGCCCCTCGTGCTGGGGCCGGTGGTGCTGTTCGGGATCGCCAAGGCGCTGGTGGGGGCCGCCCGCGACCGGCCGGTCGGCTTCCTCGTCCTCATGATCCTCGCTACGGTCGTGCTCGGCGGCCTCGTGATCGCGCGGCTGCCGGACCGGACCGCGCGGGGCGACGCGGCGCTCGCCCGCTGCCGCGCCCGCTTCCGGCGGGCCGCCGAGGCGCCGCGCACCGAGGAGGTGCTGTTCGCCTTCGCCCTCGGCGGCGCGGCGGCGCTGATCGGCACCCATCTCGACGCCTACGGCCGGTTGCTGCGCCCCGATGGCGGCGGGGGCGGCGACAGTGGCGGCGGGGACGGCGGCGGCGGCAGCGGAGGCCATGGCGGCAGCGGCTGCGGCGGGGGAGGGTGCGGCGGCTGTGGAGGCGGCGGGGGCGATTGAGCGCCGCTCTTATCCGAGCCGGCGTCGGATCGCCGAAAGGGGCTCTCAGGCGATGAGCCGCGGGGCGGGCCGCTCCTCCACCGCGCCGGCCTCGATCTCGTCGAGGCGCTCCAGCAGGGTGGTCATCCGCACGGGCCGGCCGATCAGGTAGCCCTGGACCGAGCGGCAGCCGAGGCGGCGCAGGATGCGGAGCTGGCCCTCGGTCTCGACGCCCTCGACGATGCAGGGCAGGTCGAGGTTGCGGCAGAAGTCCAGGATGGTGGCGACGATGCGCTCGCCGCGGGGCGCGTGCAGGTCGGCCATGAAGCTGCGGTCGATCTTCACCTTGTCCAGCGGCAGGCGGTGGACGTAGCTGAGGCTCGAATAGCCCGTCCCGAAATCGTCGAGCGCGATCTGGATGCCGAGCGCCCGCAACAGGGTGATGGCGTCGCAGGCGCGCTCGAAGTCGCGCATCAGCGCCGTCTCGGTCAGCTCCAGGGTGAGGCGGCGCGGATCGAACCCGCTCTCGCGCACGATCTCCATGATGGCGATGACCGTCTCGGCGGAGGCGAGGTCGTGCGAGGAGAGGTTGAACGACAGGCCGATCCCCGGCGGCAGGCGGGTGGCGTCGCTGAGCGCCCGGCGCAGCAGCGTCGTCGTCAGCCGGTGGATCGCGCCGCAGCGCTCGGCCGCCGCGATGAAGCGGTCGGGTGCGATCCGGCCGAGCGTCGGATGGGTCCAGCGGGCCAGCCCCTCGACCATGACGACGCGGTTGGTCCGCAGATCGAGGATCGGCTGGACCTGCACCTCGATCTCGCGGGCGAGGTCGGGGCTGTGCAGCGCCGCCTCGATGGCGCGCTCGGTGCGGATCGCGTTCTCGTGCTCCTGCGAGAACGCCGTGGTGTGGCCGCGCTGGTTGAGCTTGGAATGGTAGAGGGCGTAGTCGGCCCGGTCGAACAGCTCGGCGGCCCCGCGGCCGGCCTCGGGGTAGACGGCGAGCCCGGCGGAGCAGCCCGCCGTCACCAGCGTCTCCCCGAGCCGGATCGGCGCCCGCAGCGCCTCGCAGATCCGGTCGCAGATCGCCGTGACGTCGGCGCCGTCCGCCGGGAGGCGGATGAGCGCGCCGAACTCGTCGCCGCCGAGCCGCGCCACGCTCACCCCGGCGTCCGTGAAGCGGGCGAGCCGCCGCCCGGTCTCCTGCAGCACCCGGTCGCCGGCCTTGTGGCCGTAGGTGTCGTTGATCGGCTTGAAGCGGTCGAGGTCGAAGATCGCCAGCGCGAACGGGGCCTCGGCTTCGGCCGAGGCGTCGGTCATCGCTTCGAGTTCGTTGAAGAAGGCGCGGCGGTTGGGCAGCCCGGTCAGGCTGTCGCTGAGCGCCAGCCGCGCATTCTCCTCGGCGAGGCGCTGCGCCTCGAACTGCGAGCGCGTGAGGGTGATGAAGGTCCGGAAGTTGTTGGCCAGGATGCGCACCATCACGACCGTCACGAAGGTCGTGTTGAGGGCGATGGCGATGAACACGCCGTTGCCGCTGGTCAGGCAATGGATCAGGAACGCCACCGTCACGATCAGCGTCACGCCGAAGGCGGCGAGCGGCAGGTGGGTCAGGCAGAAGATGCAGCCGATCACCGTGATGGCGATGAAGATCGCCACGTGCCCCTGCTCGTAGGGGCCGCCATGGGCAGAGAGCGCCATCGCCCAGCCGACGAAGCCGACCGACAGCACGGCGGACAGGATCGTCGTCCGGCGCAGGTGGCGCTCGGCCTGCGCCTCGGACATGGCCTCGGGCCGCATCCGCCACCAGTGCAGGGTGCGGACCGCGCACACCGCCACGAACACCGCCGGACAGCCGAGGGTGAGCCAGGCCGGCGCGAGGCCGAGATGGGTGAAGGCCAGGGCGCAGGCGTTGACCGAGAGCAGGGCGTAGAGCGAGACGATCTGACTTCGCAGCTCGACCAGCTGCCGCACGGCGATGCGGCCGGCGGTGCGTGTGAACAACTCCTCGCTCAGGAGCGTGCGAACCCGTTCGAAGGACGACATGCTTCCGCGCTCTCGATCGATCGCTCAGATGTGAGCGGATCGCCTTAAGAATCGATGACGTGAGCAATGCCCGGTGCACCGCCCACCGGACGGCGGCGGATTTCGGAAAGATCGCGTTCGCGGACGATTGTCTTGTCCTCGCCGGACCCGCTCGGTGAACTCAAACGGACCGGGTCGCCAGCAACTCGGAAAACCGCGCCACCAGCCGGCGCCCGACCTCGTCCTTGCCGAGCTTCGGCCAAGTCTCGACGCCGCCGTCGCGGGCGACCAAGTGGACGGTGTTGTCGAGCCCGCCCATCACGCCGCCCTCCGCCGAGACGTCGTTGGCCACGATCAGGTCGCAGCCCTTCCGCGCGATCTTCTTCCGCGCGTTGTCGAGGACTTGGTCGGTCTCGGCGGCAAAGCCGACGACGAGCGGCGGGCGCCCTTCCGTGCGGGCGGAGATCGTGGCGAGGATATCGGGGTTCTCGACCAGCGTCAGCGGGGCAGGCGTGCTGCCGTCCTTCTTGATCTTGGCGCTGCGGGCCTCCGCCGGGCGCCAGTCGCCGACCGCGGCGGCGAAGATCGCGAGGTCGGCCGGAAGTGCGGCTTCGACCGCGGCCAGCATCGCGCGGGCGCTCTCGACCCGCACCACCGTGACGCCCGCCGGATCGGGGATCGCCACCGGCCCCGAGACCAGGGTGACGCGGGCGCCGGCTTCCGCGGCGGCGGCGGCGACCGCGTGGCCCTGGCGGCCCGACGAGCGGTTGGCGAGGTAGCGCACCGGATCGATCGCCTCGTGGGTCGGCCCCGAGGTGACCAGCACGTGCCGCCCGGCCAAGGGTTTTTTCGGGACTTCACGGCCGGCCAGGAAGCCGAAGCCGCTACCTTCCGAGCGCGCCGCCAGCATCGCCTCCAGCGCGTCGGCGATCTCGTGCGGCTCGGCGAGGCGTCCGGGGCCGAACTCGGCCTCGGCCATCGCCCCCTCGTTGGGCCCCACCACCGCGACGCCGTCGGCCTTGAGGGTCGCGAGGTTGCGCCGGGTCGCCGGGTGCAGCCACATCCGCACGTTCATGGCCGGGGCGATCAGGATCGGCAGGGTGGTGGCGAGCAGCACCGTCGCGGCCAGATCCGGCGCGTGGCCGGTCGCCATCCGGGCCATCATGTTGGCGGTGGCCGGCGCCACCACGACGGCGTCGGCGTCGCGGGCGAGCCGGATATGGCCGATCTCGGCCTCGCTCTCCCGGTCGAACAGGTCGGTATGGGTCCGCTCGCCCGCCAGAGCGGCGGCGGCGAGCGGCGTGATGAATTCCTGCGCCGACTCGGTCAGCAGCGGGCGCACCGCCGCCCCCCGGTCGCGCAGGCGCCGGATCAGGTCGAGCGCCTTGTAGGCGGCAATGCCGCCGCCGACGATCAGGAGGACGCGGCGGCCGGCCAGCGGGCCGGAGGCGGATGGGGCACGGGACATGGCCGCAGCACGAAATTCTTTCGGGCCGCGCGTCAAGGGGAGCGACCCCGCCTCAATCCGGCACCGTCAACCCCGCGAGCCCCTCCCGCGGCGGCGGAAAGCGCGGGTCCATCGCCTCCAGCGTGTCGGCGATGGTGCGGGCCACCATCAGGTTGCGGGCCCATTTGCGGTTGGCCGGCACTACGTGCCAGGGGGCGTAGGGGGTCGAGCAGCGCGACAGCGCGTCGTCGAAGGCGGTGCGGTAGGCGTCCCAGCTTTTCCGCTCGGTGAGGTCGGCCGGGTCGAACTTCCAGTGCTTTTCCGGGTCTTCGAGGCGCGCCTCCAGGCGCTCCTTCTGCTCGTCCTTGGAGATGTGGAGGAAGAACTTCAGGATCGTGGTGCCCGACAGCGTCAGCAGCCGCTCGAAATCGTTGATGAGGCCGTAGCGCTCGCGCCACGTCTCCTCCGGCACGAGCCCCTTCACCCGCACCACCAGCACGTCCTCGTAATGGCTGCGGTTGAACACGCCGATCAGGCCGCGGCCCGGCGCGCGGGCGTGGTAGCGCCACAGGAAGTCCTGATCGAGTTCTTCCGCGCTCGGCACCTTGAACGACCACACCCGGCAGCCCTGCGGGTTCACGCCCTCCAGCACCGAGCGGATGGTGCCGTCCTTGCCGCCGGTGTCGATCGCCTGGAACACCACGAGGAGCGAGCGGCGGTGCTCGGCGTAGAGTTTTTCCTGCAACGCCTTGATCCGCTCGTGCGCGTCGGCCAGCGCCGCCTTGGCCTCGGCTTTCTCGAGGCCTCCCGTCGCATCGGGATCGACCGAAGCGAGGCTGAAGCGCGTGCCGGGCTCCACCGTGACGATGCCGGACGCGGCCCGCGGTACAGAAGGATAGCGGTGCGGCGACAGGCTCGGCGCGGTGCCCATCCCGGCATCGACCGCCCGCGCCCAGGCGGCGGAGGAGGGCGGGTGGTCGTCGGCCCGCTTCTTCCGAGCGTCCTTCTTCGCCTTCTTGTCCTTGCCCTTGTGCTCCACGTCACCCTGCGACGCTGTTTCCCGGTTTTTCCCCGTTTCCGGGCCGACCGCGTCCTTGCCGTTCGTCTTGCTCATACCGAAGATCACCCGCTCGTGAGCCGATCGCGGGCTCAAGGCCCGCGGGGAGGGGAAGCGTTGAGCCCCAAACAGATGCGCCGCCCCCGCCGTTCCCACCGGAGCGGACGAGCGTGAGCGATGCGCCGACGATCTGGTTCCTGCGCCACGGCCAGACCGACTGGAACGCGCAAGGGCGGCTCCAGGGCCATCGCGACATCGATCTCAACGCCCATGGCCTCGCCCAGGCCGGGGAGGCGGCCGATCGGCTGCGCCGCGTCGCCGGGGCGGACCTGCCCACCGCCGACTATGTCACGAGCCCGCTCCTGCGCACCCGCCGGACCATGGAGACGGTGCGGGCCCGCATCGGCCTGCCGCCGACGGGCTACCGCGCCGACCCGCGCCTGCGCGAGATCGGCTTCGGCCATTGGGAGGGCCACACCTGGGCCGAGATTCGGCGGCGCGACCCCACGGGGGCCCGCGACCGGGACCGGGACCGCTGGGGCTACCGCCCGCGCGGCGACAACGGCGAGAGCTACGCCATGGTCGAGACCCGCGTCGAGGAGGTGGTGAGCGAACTGCGCCGCCCGACCGTGATGGTCTCCCACGGCGGCGTCGCCCGCGCGCTCCTCGTCATCCTCGGCCATCTCGACATCCACGCCGCGGTCCGCATGGGCATCCGCCAGGGCAGCGTGCTGGTCCTCGACGCCAAGGGCTGGCGCTGGGCCTGACCCGTCTGCTGCGGCGGCAGGGCGCCCATGCGTCGGCCGTTCTTCTCGGGCGCGCCCCCATCTGGTCCGCCGGTGCCCGCGAGCGCGCGCCCCAGGTTCCATCGCCGTTCAGCGGGTGTATGGGACGCCCCCGGAGCATCGGCCCGAAAGGTGGTCACCGGCTTTCGGACTATGCCGATGCGGCACTGCAGATAAGAACCTCGTGCCGGATGCGATATCCGGCACGAGGTTCTGGAACGGGACCGGGCCGCCAAGCGGGCGCGATCCCGTCGCAAAAGCGCCCCGCGCGCCGCGCTAGTCAGGCGCCGACGCCGAGGGGGCGGACGGACAATCGATCGGCCACGAGGCCGGCACGGAGCAGCGGATGGACGGTCTCGCCGAGATGAGCCCGACCCGGCAGGACGGCGAGGGGGGCACCCCGCCGACGGGCCGGGCGGTCCTGCGCGGTGAGGCGCGGCCCGATCTGATCCGCCGAGAGACCCTGGCCTCGATCTTTCGCGATTCGGCGCGGGCGCGTCCCGACGCGCCCTGCCTGATCGACGCTGCCGCGAGCGGCCCCGACGGGCGCTCCCCGGTCCTGACCTATGCCGAGGTCGATGCCCGCTCCGACCGGCTCGCCGCCGCGCTTTCCGCCCGCGGGATCGGGCCGGGGGACGTGGTCGGCCTGTGGATGGCCCGCGGCACGCAATTGCTGATCGCCCAGATCGCCATCGTCAAGTCGGGGGCCGCGTGGCTCCCGTTCGACGCCGAGGCCCCCGCCGACCGGGTCGCGGTCTGCCTCTCGGACGCTGCCGCCAAAGCCCTGTTCGTCTCGGACGCCCTGCGCCCGCAGGCGCCCGACGGCGTGGCCCCCGTCACCACCTCCGAATTGTCGAGCGAAGTCCCCGACGGCGCCCCCGCCCCCGACCTCGCCGGACTCACCCCGGAGCACCCGGCCTACCTGATCTACACCTCGGGCTCGACCGGCGTGCCGAAGGGCATCGTCATCAGCCACGCCAACATCTGCCACTTCCTGCGCTCGGGCAACGCCGTCTACGGCATGGCGCCTGAGGACGTGGTGTTCCAGGGAGCCTCCGTCGCCTTCGATCTCTCGATGGAGGAGATCTGGGTGCCGTACCTCGTCGGCGCCTGCCTCTTCGTCGCGAGCCCGGCCATGATGGGCGATGTCGAGGCTTTGCCCGGCCTGATCGAGCGGGCCGGCGTCACCGTGCTCGACACGGTGCCCACACTCCTCGCCATGATCCCCGGCGATCTGCCCACCGTCCGCCTCGTGCTGCTCGGCGGCGAGGCCCTGCCCGAGCCGCTGGTGGCGCGCTGGGCGACACCTCAGCGCCGCCTGTTCAATACCTACGGCCCGACCGAGGCGACGGTGGTCGCCACTGCCGCCGAGATGCGCCCGGGCGTGCCCGTCACCATCGGCGGCCCGATCCCGAATTACTCCGTGTATGTCGCCGACGAGGCCTTGAACCTCCTGAGACCCGGCGAACCCGGCGAGTTGCTGATCGGCGGCCCCGGCGTGGCGAAGGGCTATCTCAAGCGCCCGGAGCTGACGGCGGAAAAGTTCGTCGCCAACCCCTACGCCTCCGACGGCACCGATCCGGTGCTCTACCGCTCGGGCGACGCCGTCTCGATGACGGCGGACGGCGACATTCTCTTCCACGGCCGCATCGACGATCAGGTCAAGATCCGCGGCTTCCGGGTCGAACTCGGCGAGATCGAGGCCCGCATCCGGGCCGAGGAGGGCGTCAACCAAGCGGCGGTGGTGCTGCGCCGCGACGACGAGGTGGACCGCCTCGTCGCCTTCCTCGTGCCGGAGCGCAGCGTCGAGATCGACCGGTCGAGACTCCGAAAGGATCTGGCGGCGCAGATGCCGCCCTACATGGTGCCGGGCCATTTCGAGACGGTCGAGACCCTGCCGCGGCTCACCTCCGGCAAGGTCGATCGCAAGGCCCTCAAGATCGCGCCGTTGACCGTCGTGCCCAGCACCGGCGAGCAGGAGGCGCCCGACAACGAGACCGAGGCCGCCCTGCTGGCCGCCGCCAAGAAGGTGTTCGGCGAGCAGCCGATCGGGCTCAACGCCGACTTCTTCTCCGAACTCGGCGGCCACTCGCTGCTCGCCGCCCGCTTCGTCGGCGCGGTGCGCGAGACGCCCGCGCTTGCCGGCATCACCCTGCAGGACGTCTATGCCGGGCGCACCCTGCGGGTGATGGCGTCGAGCCTGATCGAGCGCACCGGCGGCGCCGGGGCCGAGACGGCCGTGCGGGACCTGAGCTTCGAGCCGCCCCCGCTGCTGCGCCGGGCGCTCTGCGGGCTGGCGCAGGCCGCGGCGCTGCCCTTCGTGATCGCGCTCGCCACGTCGCAGTGGCTCGGCATCTTCGTCACCTACCTGCTGCTGACCGGCGGCGGGCTCGGCTTCTGGGGCGAACTCGCCGTCCTGCTGCTCGTCTATATCGGCATCAACGCGGTCACCGCGACGGTCGCGATCGTGGCGAAATGGCTGATCCTCGGGCGGACCCGGCCCGGCCGCTACCCGCTCTGGGGCGTCTACTATTACCGCTGGTGGCTGGCGCAGCGCCTCGCACCGCTGGTGCACATCAAGTGGCTCCAGGGCTCGCCCGTCATCGCCACCTATCTGCGGCTCTTGGGCGCCAAGATCGGCGACGACGTGCTGATCTCCGACCTCGATGTCGGCGCGCCCGACCTCCTCACCATCGGCCGCGGGGCCTCGCTCGGCGGCCGGCTCGTCATCGCCAACGCCGAGGTGGTGGGCAACGAACTCGTCATCGGCCCCGTGACCATCGGCGACGACGTGGCCATCGGCACCTCCTGCGTCATCGGCCACAACACCGTGATCGAGGACCACGCCGAGATCGCCGACCTCACGACCGTGCCGGCGGGCACGGTCGTCGGCACCGCCGAATCCTGGGACGGCTCGCCGGGCCGGCGCGTCGGCACCGTCGACTTCGCCGAGCTACCCGAACCCGCCACCGCCTCGCCCGCGCGCCGCGCGGCGTTCGGGGCGGTCTACGCCTTCCTGCTCGCGGCGGTGCCCGCGGTCGGACTGCTGCCGATCTTCCCGGCCTTCTTCGTCTTCGACAGCATCTCGGACCGGCTCTCCGAGATCACCGACGTGGATTACCACGCCTACCTGCCGCTCCTGACCTGGCCCACCGCCATGCTGATGACGGCGGGCACGGTGCTGCTGATCTCCGGCATCCGCTGGGCGGTGCTGCCGCGGGCGACCACCGGCACCTACTCGATCTGGTCGGGCTTCTATCTCCGAAAGTGGCTGGTCGCGCTCGCCGCGGAAGTGACTTTGGAGACGCTCTCCTCGCTGTTCGCCACGGTCTACATGCGGGCGTGGTACCGGCTGATGGGCGCCCGCATGGGCAAAGGAGCCGAGATCTCGACCAATCTCGGCTCGCGCCACGACCTCGTCTCGGTCGGTGCCAACAACTTCGTCGCCGACGAGGTGGTGGTGGGGGAAGAGGAAATCCGCCGCGGCTGGATGCATCTCCACACCGTCGAAACCGGCGCCCGCGTCTTCGTCGGCAACGACGGGGTCCTTCCCCCGGGCGCAAAGATTCCCGACGACGTGCTGATCGGCATCAAGTCGAAGCCGCCGAAGAACGACATGATGCATCCGGGCGAGACGTGGTTCGGCTCGCCGCCGATCCGCCTGCCGGTGCGCCAGAAGGTCGATCTCGGCTCCGCCGCGCAGACCTTCCAGCCGAGCGTGGGGGCCAAGCTGCGGCGCGGCCTGTTCGAGGCCTTCGCCACCTCGTTCTCGCCGATGCTCTACCTCTCGCTCGCCATCTGCGCGATCGACTGGGTGTTCTACCCCGCGATCCTGGAGGGCGACTGGCTCGGGCTGGCGGTCTCGTTCGTGGTGGCGAGCGTCGTCATCGCGCTGATCCAGACCTCCACCGTCATCGCCCTCAAATGGCTGCTGATGGGGCGCTACGGGCCCGGCATGCGGCCGATGTGGTCGTGGTGGGCGATGCGCACCGAGGCCATCGCGGTCGCCTATTGGGGCTTGGCCGGCAAGGTTCTGCTGGAGCACCTGATGGGCACGCCGTTCCTGCCCTGGGTGCTGCGCCTGTTCGGCGTGAAGGTCGGCAAGGGCGCCTGCCTGCTCATGACCGACATCACCGAGTTCGACTGCGTCGCGATCGGCGATTACGCGGCCATCAACCGCTCGGCGGCGCTCCAGACCCACCTCTACGAGGACCGCATCATGAAGGTCGGTCGCGTCGTCATCGGCGACGGCGTTTCGGTCGGCGCCTTCTCGACGGTGCTCTACGACAGCCATGTCGGCGACTTTGCCCGCCTGCGCCCGCTCACCATCGTGATGAAGGGCGAGTCGATCCCCGCCCATTCGCAGTGGGAGGGGGCGCCGGCCGTGCCGGTGGTGCAGGGGGCGGAGCCGGCGAAAGCGGTGTGAGCCTTGTCGATAGTACCAATTTTGGTACTATCGATTCATGCCTTCCGTGCCGGCCATCCCAATCGCGTTCTATCGAAGCGCGGCAGGGCATGAGCCGGTCCGCGAGTGGCTGAGGGGGTTGACGCCGGAGGACAAGCGGGTCGTCGGCTTCGATGTCCGCCGCGTCCAACTCGGCTGGCCGATCGGTCTGCCGGTCTGTCGTCCGATGTCGGGCGGATTGTTCGAGGTGCGGTCCACGCTTCCGAGCCGGCGCGAAGCACGCCTGCTGTTCGGCTTCCACGAAGGGCGACTGATCGCCCTGCACGCCTTCATCAAGAAGGCTCAGCGGACGCCGGCGGCGGACCTTGATCTGGCACGGCGGCGCCTGAAGGACATCATCGGATGAACGCGGACAACCCCCATATCGGGTCGAGCTTCGAAAGCTGGCTGGACGAAGAGGGCCTCACCGAGGAGGTCACCGCGGCGGCGGCCAAGAGCGTCATCGCCGAGCAGATCGCCGCAGAGATGAAGCGGCAGAAGATCAGCAAGGTCCAGATGGCCGAACGCATGCGGACGAGCCGGGCCCAGGTCGATCGCCTGCTCGACCCGTCGAGCGGGGGCGCGACGCTGGAGACCCTGGTCCGCGCGGCGCGGGCGGTCGGGCGGGAGTTGCGGGTCGAACTCGTCTGAGGCCTTATGATGCTCGCAGGAATGTCGAGTTTCGTGCGAACTTACGTGGGTCCCGGAGGCCATCCATGCTCGATGCGAACCCGTCCGCCTTGCCCGAGCCACGCAGCTTGATCGGCACGTGGCGGCGCTTCGGTCCGGTCGGTCCGGTCTATGAGATCATCGGCACCCGTGAGCCGCTGCCGCGGGGAGGGCCCCTGATGCGGGTGCGGGTCGTGGAGACGGGCGAGGAGATCGATTATCCGCTCGCGGACATCCTCGACGATCCGAAGGAGCGTTGATGTTCGCGATCGCCTTCGATTTCGTTGTGGCGGAAACACAGGCTCATCACCCGAAAGGGCTCTCGCAAGCCTACAGCGACATCCGCACGACGCTCGCGAGTCACGGCTTCGACTGGATTCAGGGCAGCCTCTACGTCAGCCGGACCGAGGACCTCGCCCAGCTGTTCGCGGCCATCATGGCGCTCAAGGCGCTTCCCTGGTTCCCCGCCTCGGTGCGTGATCTCCGCGCTTTCCGTGTCGAGCAGTGGTCGGATTTCACGGCGACCGTCAAAGCCTGACGGCCGCCGCAACGCCCCGCCTCACGCCGCCTCGGTCTTCCCGCCAAGCCGCTTGTCCAGATACGTATCCACCGTCTGGGTCAGCTCGTCGACCTTGCCGTCGAAGAAGTGGTTGGCGCCCTCGACCATCTGGTGCTCGATGATGACGCCCTTCTGGGTCTTCACCTTCTCGATCACCGGGATCACCTCGCGGGCCGGGGCCACGCGATCCTCCGAGCCGTGGACGAACAGGCCCGAGGACGGGCAGGGCGCCAGGAAGGTGAAGTCGTAGCGGTTGGCCATGGCGGCGATCGAGATGAAGCCCTCGATCTCCGGGCGGCGCATCAGCAACTGCATGCCGATCCACGAGCCGAACGACACGCCCGCGATCCAGCAGGACTTCGCCTCCGGGTTGACCGACTGCACCCAGTCGAGCGCCGCGGCGGCATCCGACAGCTCGCCCGAGCCGTGATCGAAGGCGCCCTGGCTGCGCCCGACCCCGCGGAAATTGAAGCGCAGGGCTGCGAATCCGCGATTGGCGAAGGTGTAGAAAAGATTGTACACAATTTGATTGTTCATCGTACCCCCGAACTGGGGGTGCGGGTGCAGCACGATCGCGATCGGCGCGCCCTTCTTCTTGGGCGCCTGATAGCGGCCCTCGAGGCGGCCGGCGGGGCCGGAAAAGATGACTTCGGGCATGATGTCCTCAGGTGACTCCCGAGCCCACCGAGATGAGCACGGGTTCGAGAGCCGGTATCACCGGCCCTGCCTTGACTCGCTCGGCACGCCTCTTAAAAGCGGTCTTAGAATGATTCTAGGTGATTAGAACCGTTCTAAAGAAGAGGATTTCGAAACCTCGACCCTGTCAGGAGGGCGCCGTTGCGGGCGCCTTAGCATGGGGAAGGGGGGACAAATCAAGGAAATCACGGGCTCTGGGGCGACAAGGACAGTTCAAGGACGGATGGACACGGCAGCGCGCAGCTATCTCGACCATAACGCGACCTCCCCGGTACGGCCGGAGGTGGCGGCGGCGGTCGCGCGCGCCTTGAGCCTGCCGGGCAACCCGTCCTCGATCCATGCGGAGGGCCGCGCCGCCCGCCACGCCCTTCAGGAAGCCCGCGCCCGGCTCGCCGTCCTCGTCGGCGCCGCGCCGGAGCGGGTGGTCTTCACCAGCGGCGGCACCGAGGCCGCCAACGCCGTGCTGTCGGGGGCCTTGCGCCGCCAGGGTTGCCCCGCGCCGACCCGGCTGATGATCTCGGCGACCGAGCACGCTTGCGTCGCCGCAGGCCACCGGTTTCCGGAGGCCGCGGTCGAGGTTCTGCCGGTGGACGCGGGCGGGACGCTGCGCCTCGATGCGCTCGCCGCGCGGCTCGATGCCTGCCGCGGCGAGGCCGTGCTGATCTCGGTGCATGCGGCCAACAACGAGACCGGGGTGGTGCAGCCGCTCGCCGAGATCGTGCGACTCGCCCGCGCCCACGGCCGGGCGCTGGTCCACAGCGATGCGGTGCAGGCGGTCGGAAAGATTCCTCTGAGCCTCGACGCCCTCGGGCTCGATGCCCTGACCCTGTCGGGCCACAAGTTCGCCGCGCCCAAGGGCGTCGGCGCCCTGGTGCTGGCCGAGGGCGTCACGCTGGAAACCGCCTTCCTGCGCGGCGGCGGCCAGGAGGCGCGGCTGCGCTGCGGCACCGAGAACCTTTCGGGGATCGTCGGCATGGGCGAGGCGGCGGAGATCGCCTGCACCGCCCTCAACGCCGAGGCCGTGCGCCTCGCGGGCCTTCGCGATGCGCTGGAGGCGCGGGTTCGCGCGCTCGCGCCCGACGCGGTGGTGTTCGGGGCGGGCGCCGCGCGGCTGCCCAATACGCTCAGCTTCGCCGTGCCGGGCCTGGAGGCCGCGACCGCGCTGATCGCCCTCGATCTCGCCGGCGTGGCCGTCTCCTCGGGCTCGGCCTGCGCCTCGGGCAAGGTCGCCCGCTCGCCGGTGCTCGCCGCGATGGGCGTGAGCCCTGCGCTCGCAGCAGGGGCGCTGCGCGTGAGTTTGGGCTGGAATTCGGGCGACGCCGACCTGCGACGCTTCCTCGAGGGGTTCGAACGGGTCGTGTCGTCCCTATATCAACGGCGAGGGCAGGCCGCCTGAGCAAAGCTCAGCGCCGCCCGCCCAAGCCATCTTTTTGGTTGAAACCCCCGGTCCTTGAAACCGGCGTCGGTTAGGAGAGGCTGAATGCCTGCTGTGCAGGAGACCATCGATCGGGTCCGTTCGATCGACATCGACCAGTACAAGTACGGGTTCGAGACCGTCATCGAGATGGAGAAGTCCGAGAAGGGCATCTCCGAGGACGTGGTGCGCTTCATCTCGGCCAAGAAGAACGAGCCCGAGTGGATGCTCGAATGGCGCCTCGACGCCTACAAGCGCTGGCTCACCATGAAGGAGCCGGAGTGGGCCCGCGTGGAGTACGATAAGGTCGATTACAACGACATCTACTACTACGCCGCGCCGAAGCGGAAGGGCCCGGAATCGCTCGACGAGATCGATCCCGAGATCCTCAAGACCTACGAGAAGCTCGGCATCCCACTGCGCGAAGTCGAGATGCTGGAAGGCATCGCCCCCGAGCGCCGCGTCGCGGTGGACGCGGTGTTCGACTCGGTCTCGGTCGCGACCACGTTCCGCAAGGAGCTGGAGAAGGCCGGCGTGATCTTCATGCCGATCTCCGAGGCCATCCGCGAGTACCCGGACCTCGTGAAGAAGTATCTCGGCTCGGTCGTGCCCGTGACCGACAACTTCTTCGCGACCCTCAACTCGGCTGTCTTCTCCGACGGGTCGTTCGTCTACATCCCGCCGGGCGTGCGCTGCCCGATGGAGCTGTCGACCTATTTCCGCATCAACGAGCGCGACACCGGCCAGTTCGAGCGCACGCTGATCATCGCCGACAAGGGCTCGTACGTCTCGTACTTGGAGGGCTGCACCGCCCCGAAGCGCGACGACAACCAACTCCACGCCGCGGTGGTCGAGCTGGTGGCGCTGGACGATGCCGAGATCAAGTACTCGACCGTCCAGAACTGGTACCCCGGCGACAACGAGGGCAAGGGCGGCATCTACAACTTCGTGACGAAGCGCGGCGATTGCCGCGGCGCCCGCTCGAAGATCTCGTGGACGCAGGTCGAGACCGGCTCGGCGATCACGTGGAAATACCCGTCCTGCATCCTGCGCGGCGACGATTCCCGCGGCGAGTTCTACTCGATCGCGGTGTCGAACGGCATGCAGCAGGTCGATTCCGGCACCAAGATGATCCATCTCGGCAAGAACACCACCAGCCGGATCATCTCGAAGGGCATCTCCGCAGGCCGTTCGCAGAACACCTACCGCGGCCTCGTCTCGGCCCACCGGAAGGCCAAGGGGGCGCGCAACTTCACCAACTGCGACAGCCTGCTGATCGGCGACCAGTGCGGGGCGCACACCGTGCCCTACATCGAGTCGAAGAACGCGTCCGCGGTGTTCGAGCACGAGGCCACCACCTCGAAGATCTCCGAGGACCAGAAGTTCTACTGCCTCCAGCGCGGCCTTTCCGAGGAGGAGGCGACCGCGCTGATCGTCAACGGCTTCGTCCGCGACGTGCTGCAGCAGCTGCCGATGGAGTTCGCCGTGGAGGCCCAGAAGCTGATCTCGATCAGCCTCGAAGGCTCGGTGGGCTAACAGCCGGCCATGACCTACGCGTTCGACACCCTCAAGTTCACGCAGCGGCTTGAACAGGTCGGCGTCGGACGCGAACAGGCCGAGGCCCACGCCGAACTCGCCCGGGACATGATCCTGGCCGACGTGGCGACCAAGGCCGATCTGGTCGCCCTAGAGGCGGCCCTCAAAACCGAGATCAGGACCGAGATCGCCGGAGTGCGAAGCGAGATCGGCACTATGAAGAAGGAGTTCGAAGGCTCGCTGCGCGAACTCGAACTCCGGATGACAGTGAAGCTCGGGGCGATCATCGCGGCGGCCGCCGCTGCGGTCGCCGCGCTTCAGAAATTCCTTTGACGGCGCAGCGCCGAGCAGCCGTCGAACCTAGACCTGGGACTTCGCAGAACATGCTGGAAATCAAGAACCTCGTCGTACAGATCGAGGACAACCGCATCCTCAACGGCCTGAACCTCACCGTGAACGACGGCGAAGTCGCCGCGATCATGGGCCCGAACGGCTCGGGCAAGTCGACGCTCTCCTACGTCATCGCCGGCAAGGAGGACTATGAGGTCCTCGACGGCGAGATCCTGCTCGACGGGCAGAACGTGCTGGAGATGGCCGCCGACGAGCGCGCCGCCGCCGGCATCTTCCTGGCCTTCCAGTACCCGCTGGAGATTCCCGGAGTCGGCACGATGACCTTCCTCAAGGCCTGCCTCAACGCGCAGCGCAAGGCCCGCGGCGAGGCCGAACTCACGACGCCCGAGTTCATCCGCGCGGTGAACGGCGCCGCCGACAAGCTCGAGATCAACAAGGAGATGCTCAAGCGCGCGCTCAACGTCGGCTTCTCCGGCGGCGAGAAGAAGCGCATGGAGATCCTGCAGATGGCGCTGCTGCAGCCGAAGTTCTGCGTGCTCGACGAGACCGATTCCGGCCTCGACATCGATGCGCTGCGCATCGTCTCCGAGGGCGTGAACGCGCTCCGCGCACAGGGCCGCTCGTTCCTCGTCATCACCCACTACCAGCGGCTCCTCAACCACATCGTGCCCGACACGGTGCACGTCATGTCGAAGGGCCAGATCATGAAGACCGGCGGCAAGGACCTGGCGCTCGAACTCGAGGCCTCCGGCTACGCCGAGTACCGCACCGGCGAGGCCGCGTGATGGCCGACATCACCCAACTCCGCTCCCCCGCCGAGGCCGGGCTGTCCAAGCTGTTCGAGACCTCGCGCAAGGCGTTTGCCAGCGAGTCCGCGATCAGCCGCGAGGAGGCGTTCCGCTTCTTCGAGGCCACCGGCCTGCCGAGCCGCCGGGTCGAGGCGTTCAAATACACGGACCTGCGCGCCGCCATCACCGACGCCGCCCCGCCGGCCGAGGCGCCCTCGGATGACGCCGCCGAGGCCGCGGTCGCAGGTGCCACGGGCTTCTACGAGGTCGAGGCCGTGCGCCTCACCTTCGTCAACGGCCATCTCGTGCCGGCCCTGTCGGACCTCGACCGGATCCCCGAGGGCGTGAACGTCACGCCGCTCAACGAGGCGCTAGCCAAGGGTGACGACCGTCTGAAGCTCCTCGCCCCCGTCGAGCAGGTGCGCGAGAACCCGGTCTACCAGCTCAACACCGCCTTCCTGGCGGACGGCGCGCTGATCTCGGTCGCGGCCGGCGCCAAGCCGTCCACGCCCGTGCATCTGCGCTTCGTCGGCACCGGCGAGACGGCGTTCTCGACGGCGACCCGCGTGCTAGTCGATGTCGGCGCGGGTGCCGAGTTCTTCCTGCTGGAAAGCCACGAGGGGCCGTCCGGGCTGATCTATCAGCCGAACGACGCCCTCGACGTGCGCATCGGCGAGGAGGCGGCCTTCCGCCACTCACGGATCAACCGCGAGGGCGACGCGGCCATCGCGCTCTCGACGCTGTCGGTGCGGCTCGAGCGCCAAGCGCAGCTGGAGACGGTCAACCTCGTCACCGGCGCCAAGCTCTCGCGCCACCAGATCTACCTGCACGTCGCGGGCGCGGACGCCAACGCGGTCGTCAACGGCGCGGCGCTGCTCGGCGACGGGCAACTCGCGGACTCGACCCTACTCGCCGACCACGCGGCGACCGGGGGTGTGGGCCGCGAGATGTTCAAGACGGTGATCGACGGCGAGTCGACCGGCGTGTTCCAGGGCAAGATCATCGTCCGCCAAGTCGCGCAGCAGACCGACGGCAAGATGAAGTCCGATTGCCTGCTCCTCAAGGACGAGGGGCAGATGATGAACAAGCCGGAGCTGGAGATCTTCGCCGACGACGTCGCCTGTGGCCACGGCGCCACCTGCGGCGCGCCCGACGAGGACCTTCTGTTCTACCTCATGGCCCGCGGCCTGCCGCGCGCCACCGCCGAGAGCCTGCTCGTGCAGGCCTTCGTCGGCGAGGCGGTCGAGGCGGTCACGCACGAGGGCGCCCGCGCGGCGCTGATCGGCGGGATCGAGGCTTGGCTGAAGGGGCGGGGGTAAGGCGCGGAAGCGTAACCCTCCCCCCTCCGCAGGGGAGAGGGTGCCCGGGTTCGCGTCTTTCCAACCCTGAACCTCATCCTGAGGTGCCCGCGTCAGCGGGCCTCGAAGGAGGGCTTCAGGGATCGCACAGACATCTGGAGGGCTCGCTCACAGCCCTCCGCTTCGCTCCGGCACCTCGGGATGAGGGGAGGAGCGGGATCGGCGGCACCATGGCCGTCACGCTTCAAGGTCGAGACGATGAACGCACCCGTCCGCCCCACCCCCCAAGTGGCCCCCTACGACGTCCAGGCGATCCGGAAGGAATTCCCGATCCTCTCGGAAAAGGTCTACGGCAAGCCGCTGGTCTACCTCGACAACGCGGCCTCGTCGCAGAAGCCGCGCGCCGTGATCGACGCCATGGTCTCGTGCATGCAGACCGGCTACGCCAACGTCCATCGCGGCCTGCACTACATGGCCAACGCCGCGACCGAAGGCTTCGAGGGCGCGCGCGAGACCACGCGCCAGTTCCTCAACGCGGCCTCGACCGACGAGATCATCTTCACCCGCAACGCCACCGAGGCCTACAACCTCGTCGCCTCGGCGATGGGGCAGGCCGGGCTGATCGGGGAGGGGGACGAGATCATCCTCTCGATCATGGAGCACCACTCCAACATCGTCCCCTGGCATTTTCTGCGCGAGCGCAAGGGTGCCGTGATCAAGTGGGCACCGGTCGATGACGAGGGCAACTTCCTCGTCGAGGAATACGAAAAGCTCTTCACCCCGCGCACCAAGATGGTCGCGATCACCCACATGTCGAACGTGCTCGGCACGGTGACGCCGGCCGAGGAGATCGTCCGCATCGCCCACGCCCACGGCGTGCCGGTGCTGCTCGACGGGGCCCAGAGCGCCGTGCACCGCGCGGTCGATGTCCAGGCGCTCGACTGCGATTTTTTCGTGTTTACCGGCCACAAGGTCTACGGGCCGACCGGGATCGGCGTGCTCTACGGCAAGAAGGAATGGCTGGAGCGGCTGCCGCCCTACCAGGGCGGCGGCGAGATGATCCGCACCGTCAGCCAGGACGCGATCACCTACAACGACCCGCCCCACCGCTTCGAGGCGGGCACGCCGGCGATCATCGAGGCCGTGGGCCTCGGGGCCGCGCTCGAATTCATGATGAAGCTCGGGCGCGACCGGATCGAAGCGCACGAGGCGGCGCTGACGGCCTACGCGCAGGAGCGGCTAGGCGCCATGAACGCGCTGACGCTGATCGGCACCGCGAAGGACAAGGGCGGCGTCGTCGCCTTCGAGATGAAGGGCGCGCATGCCCACGATGTCGCCACCATCATCGATCGGCAGGGCGTGGCGGTGCGGGCCGGCACCCACTGCGCCATGCCGCTGCTCAACCGCTTCGGCGTCACCTCGACCTGTCGCGCCTCGTTCGGCCTGTATAATACGACCGACGAGATCGACGCGCTGGCCGAGGCGCTGACCAAGGCCGAGATGCTATTCTCTTGAGAAGTTCGGCCGCGGGGCCCGGAGCCCCGACAGCCGGAGGAGTGATCCGATGAGCGCAGACGCCACCATCACCGGCGGCACCAACGCCCCCGCCCTCGCGGCGGCCCAGGCGATCCCGCCGGAAGAGATCGACCGCCTGACCGACGACATCGTCGCGGCGCTGAAGTCGGTCTACGATCCCGAGATCCCCGCCGACATCTACGAACTCGGCCTGATCTACCGCGTGCAGATCGAGGACGACCGCCGCGTGCTGATCGACATGACGCTCACCGCGCCTGGCTGCCCCGTCGCGGGCGAGATGCCGGGCTGGGTCGAGAACGCGGTGACCGCGGTGCCGGGCGTGCAGTCGTGCTCCGTCACGATGGTGTTCGATCCGCCGTGGGACCAGAGTCGCATGTCCGACGAGGCCCGCGTCGCGCTCGATATGTGGTGAGTGGCCGGGGCCTCGCCCCGTCGCCGATCCCTAACCCTCGGGGGCGGCGGCGGTCGGGTCCCAGCGCGGCTCGAACCGCAGCCCGTCGTAGATGTCCGACAGCGCCAGCCGCCCGCCGATCTCCGGCAGGTCGATGACGGTATCCAGGCCGTCGAATGTCTCGATCGCCCAGCCCTCGTCGTTGCGGCGATAGAGCAGGACCTGCGGCAGGACGGTCTCGACGAGGAGGATGCAGCGCAGGGTCGGATGGCGCTTGTACTCTTCAAGCTTGCGCGTCCGATCGACGGCGCTCGTCGAGGGAGAGGCGACCTCGACGACCAGCCGAGGCGCCTGCGCCTCGTAGGTGTCGCGGATGAGTTCGGCGCATTCGACCATGACGTCGGGGCGGCGCAGGCTTCGTATGCTGGTGCGGATCGCGATGTCCGCCGTCATCGGCCGACAGCCCGAGCCGCGTAGCTGCGTTCCCAGACTGATGATGATGTTGATGGTGGCTTGGTCGTGCTGGCTGCTGCTGCCCGTCATCATCCGATGGCGCAGGATCGGGATGCCATCGACGAGTTCGTAACGCTCGTCCTGATGGAGCTGCCACGCAAAGAACTCTTCCGGCGTCATCCGCCGCCGCGCAGGATCGGCCATTCGCACCCCTCCGTGACCCGGCAAGCATAGCATGCCGGAATGCGTAGTGCGCAGGTGCCCCTCCGGTGGACCCTCGCCCGCCGGATGCTTATCTTCGAAACACCCCAGAGGACTCACCCGCCCGGGCCTTGAACCCGGCCGCAGGAGAGAGAGCACGATGTCAGGTTTCAAGGTGATCTCGCTGACCGACCGGGCGGCGGAGCGGCTCAAGGCGATCATGGCCGATGCCGAGCGCCCCATCGCGGGGCTTCGCGTCGGCGTGAAGAACGGCGGCTGCGCCGGCATGTCCTACACGATGGAATATGCCGAGGAGCGGAAAACCGGCGAGGACGTGATCGAGGACCGCGGCGTGACCGTGTTCATCGATCCCAAGGCGGTGCTGTTCCTGCTCGGCACCGAGATGGACTTCCAGACCACCAAGCTGTCGTCGCAGTTCGTGTTCAACAACCCGAACCAGACGTCGGCCTGCGGCTGCGGCGAGTCGGTGGCGATCACGCCCGTGACGCCGGACCGGCTGCCCGCGGCGGTCTGACCGGGTTCTCCCACCCACCCCCTCATCTTGAGGGGGTGGGATGCGCTGCCTGCTTCACGCCCCCGCGATCCCGTCGAACGCCAGGCACAGGTGGCGCGGGCCCCGGAGCGACGCACCGGGCCGGTAGGGCGGCGGGTCCTCGACGAGGCGCGGATTCTGGAGCCGCTTCGCCAGAGCGACGAGGGCGACCTCGGCCTCGATCCGGGCGAGCGGCGCGCCGACGCAGTAATGCAGGCCGCCGCCGAAGCCGAGATGGCGGTTGTCGGGCCGGTCGGGATCGAAGCGGTCGGGATCGGGGAACCGGTCGGGATCGCGGTTGCCCGAGGCCAAGAGCAGCACCACGGGGGCATCCTTCGGGATCGTCACGCCGGCGATCGGGATGTCGGCGATGGCGAGCCGGGTGCGGTACTGGACCGGCGGCTCGTAGCGCAGCATCTCCTCGATCAGGCGCGGGGCGATGGCCGGATCGTCGCGCAGCCGCTGCCAGTGCTCGGGGAAGCGCAGCAGCGTCAGCACGCTGTTGGTGATCAGGTTCACCGTGGTCTCGTGGCCGGCCACCAGCAGCAGCACCGCGGTGGCGATCAGGTCGAAATCGTTCATCCGCTCGGTGTCGTCGTCGCCGTTCGCCAGATCGGTGAGGATGTCGTCCTGCGGCTCCTTGCGCTTTTTGGCGATCAGGTCGCGCAGGAACTCCGAGATCTCGGTAAAGCACTGCTCGTTCTTGGCTTGCGTCTCCTCGTCGCCGCGCTGGTTCGGCTCCAGCGCGGTCGCGAGCTGCGTCGCCCAGCCCTGGAATTGCGGCTCGTCCTCGGGGGGCACGCCGAGCAGCTTGCAGATCACCGTGACGGGCAGCGGGTAGGAGAAGTCGTCGACGAGATCGATGCGCGCCTTACCGGCGAACTTTTCGATGAGTTCGTTCGTCAGTTCCTCGGTCTCCTCGCGCATCCGCCGCACCCGCTCAGGGGAAAAGGCACGCATCACGAGGCCGCGCAGGCGGTCGTGGTCGGGCGGATCGCGGAAGATGAAGGGCTGGTGGCGCCGTCTTATCTCGGCACGGATCGGGCGGACGAACAGGTCGGTGATCGGGTGCCCGGTCCAGCGGAACTTCTGAGGGTCGGGCAGGTCCTCGGAGCTGATGCGCGGGTCCGAGACGAGGCGAGCGATCTCGGCATGGGTGCTGACGACGTAGGTGCCGTCCTCCTGCCGACAGACCGGCTGGCGCCGCAATTCGGCGAAGAGCCCGTAGGGGTTCGCCCGGTTGTCGGGGTCGAGCACCTGCTCGAACAGCGTGGTGCAGCTCACGTCACGGCTCCTCGATACGCAGGCGCGGCTGATCGACGGCGTCGGTGATCGGCGGAAACGGGGCGCGCTCGCGGATCGCCGCCGCGTAGGCCGGGAGCCAGCGGGCGCTGTCGATGGAGGCCGCCGCGACCGTGCGGCCGTCCTTCCCGTAGAGCGCCACGAAGCGACGGGCCTCCAGGGAGCCATGGACGATGGAGAGACTGTCGGCCCCGTCGGCGAGGCCGACGAGCTTGATCGTCAGCCCGAATTGCTGCGACCAGAAATCCGGCAGGTGATCGTGACGGGTCAGCCCGGCGGCGGGGCCGGCCAGCATGTTGCGCGCGGCGGCCTTGGCTTGGGCGCAGGCGTTGCCCCAGTGCTCGACGGCCACCAGCGCCTCATCTTGGTGCGGGTTCGGCCAGCGGGCGACGTCGCCCGCCGCGAACACGTCCGGGACGATGTCGCCGTTCGTGCGCAGCACCCGGCAATAGCCGTCGCAGAGCACGCCGCCCTCGTCCGCCGCGAGGCCGGAGCCTTCGAGCCATTCGACGTTGCGCACCGTGCCGATCGCCGCGACGACGATGTCGGCCTCGATCCGCTCGCCGTCTTTCAGCGTCACGCCGGTCAGCCGCCCGCCCTCCGAGTCCATCTGCTCGATCTCGGCGCCCAGCCGCAGATCGACGCCGCGCTCGATCGCGATCTCGCCGACGAGGCCGCCGAGGCGCGGGCCCAGCGCGGCTTCGAGCGGTTGGCCATCGCGCACCAGCACGGTGACCGGGATGTCGAGGTCGCGGCAGGTCGAGGCGACCTCGAAGCCGATGAAGCCGCCGCCGACGAGGACGACGCGCCGCGGCCCCGCCTTCAGCCGGGCCGAGAGCTTTTCCGCGTCGTCGCGGGTGCGCAGGGTGAACACGCCGTCGAGCGTGGCCTCGTCGGACTTCGGCCAGGGCCGGGCGCGGGTGCCGGTGGCGATCAGCAGGCGGTCGTAAGGCAGCGTGGTGCCGTCGCCGAGGCTCACGGTGCGGGCGTCGAGATCGAGGCGGTTTGCCGGCGTGCCGAGGCGGAATTCGGCGTTCAGGTCGGGATGGCGGGGCAGGGTGGTGTCGGGCGAAAAAAGCCCGCGCAGCACCTGCTTCGACAGCGGCGGCCGGTCGTAGGGCGCATGCCGCTCGTCACCGACCAGCGTCAGCGATCCGGCGAAGCCCTCAGTGCGCAGGGCCTGCGCGGCGGAGAGGCCGGCGAGCGAGGCGCCGACAACGACGATCCGCTCCGGTGCCCCGGACGGCGTTTCGCTCACTTCGTCTCTCCGGCAGCGTCCGGGTAAGCGGTGATGGCCCGCACCGGGCAGGCATGGACCGCCCGCTCGATCTCGGCCCGCGCCGCCTCGTCCGGGGAGGGGTCGTAGACCAAGGTCTCGCGCCCCTGCAGCACGAAGTGCCGCGGCGCCGCGTAGACGCACTGGGCGTAGCCCTGGCAGCGGTTGAGATCGACGACGACCTTCATGCGCGGTTCGTCCGGCTCCGGGAGCGGGGTGGATAGCCTCATGAAACGCCGCTCGCGGCCGAATGTCCCCGCCGCGCGCCCGGCGTTTTGACGCAAGCTTGAGCTAGGGCGGGCGTTGCACCAGGGCTACGGCGCCAGCCCCTCGCGGGCGAGCGCCGAGGCGCCGCGGAGCGCGGCCCAGGCGCCCATCGCCGAGCCGCCGTAGCGCTCGATGCCGGCCCGGCGCAGGATCAGCGCCGAGAGCAGGGCCTTGGGGGCGTTCGTCGCCAGCATGCCGAGGCTGGGGTTCGGCAGTCCGTACTTCTTCGAGACATAGGCGCGCGACCACGCCTGATGCCAGCGGGTGCGGAAGGTGCGGCCGGGCTCCGGCGCCGAGGAACGCCCGCGCCCGTGCAGCGCCACCGCGCCGTGGACGTGGACCAGAGCGCGGCCCGCATCGGCCACCCGGCGGCAGAGGTCGTCGTCCTCGTAGAACAGGAAGATGTTCGGGTCGAACCCGCCGAGTTCGAGGAAGAGGGCGCGCTCGGCCATCAGGCAGGCGCCCGACAGGAACGGGGCGCAGGCATCGCCCTCGGGCAGCGCGCGCACGCCCTTCGGGTTGGTGAGGTAGGGGGCGAGCAGCGAGCGCGGCTGGTAGAAGAAGCGCCCGTCCGGCTCGTGGATGCGCGGGGCGAACAGGCCGGCATCCGGCCATTCGCGCGCGGCTGCCATCAGCGCTGCCGCGGCACCGGGCTGGAGGATCAGGTCGGGGTTGAGGATCAGGACGTGGGACGTGTCCGCAGCGCGCACGCCGATGTTGTTGGCGCGGCCGTAGCCCTCGTTGCGGGCGTTCTCGATCACCTGGGCGCCGTGCGCCCGCGCCACCGCGACGGAGGCGTCGCGGCTGGCGTTGTCCACGACGAGGGTCCGCACGCCCTCGCGGGTGAGGGCGGCGAGGCAGTCGGGCAGGGCGGTGGCGCTGTCGTGGGCGACGACGACGGCGGTGAGGGTCACCAAAACCCTCCCCCCTCTGCGGGGGAGGGTGCCTGCGGAGCAGGCGGGAGAGGGGAACGCCCTCTCCGGAAGCGTCGCTCCCCTCTCCCGACCCGCTTCGCGGGCCACCCTCCCCCGCGGAGGGGGGAGGGTTCTGGCGACAGCATCACCCCTTCTTCTCGGGCAGGTTCAGCCGGATGTGCAGTTCGCGCAGCTGCTTGGGCGTCACCTCGGCCGGGGCGCCCATCATCAGGTCCTCGGCGCGCTGGTTCATCGGGTAGAGCACGACCTCGCGGATGTTCGGCTCCTCGCACAGCAGCATGACGATGCGGTCCACACCCGGCGCGATGCCGCCGTGCGGCGGGGCGCCCAGCCGCAGGGCGTTCAGCATGCCGCCGAACTTCTCCTCCAGCACATCCCGTCCGTAGCCCGCGATGGCGAACGCCTTCTCCATCACGTCGGGGCGATGGTTCCGGATCGCGCCCGACGACAGCTCGATGCCGTTGCAGACGATGTCGTACTGGAACGCCTTGATCCCGAGAATTTCTTGGGAGTCTTCCTCGCCCAGGGTGAGGAAAGCGTCGCGATCGTAGTTCGGCATCGAGAACGGATTGTGGGAGAAGTCGATGCGCTTCTCGTCCTCGTTCCACTCGTACATCGGGAAATCGACGACCCAGCAGAACGCGAACTGATCCTTATCGGACAGACCCAACTCGTCGCCGATGCGGATGCGCGCCTTGCCGGCGAGCCCGGCCGCCTTGGCCTCGGTCCCGGCGGCGAAGAACACCGCGTCGCCCGCCTTGGCGCCGGCCTTCGCGGCGATGCGGGCCTGGATGTCGGCCGGGATGAACTTGGCGATCGGCCCCTTGCCGGTGAGCGCCCCGCCCTCCTCCTCGAACACGATGTAGCCCAGCCCCGGCGCGCCTTCCGAGCGGGCCCAGTCGTTGAGCTTGTCGAAGAACGAGCGCGGCTGGCCCGCCGCGCCCGTGGCGGGAATCGCGCGCACGACGCCGCCCGACTTGATGACGCCCTTGAACGCCTTGAACTCGACCGCGTCCTCGCCGAACTCGTCCGTCACGTCGGCGATGATCATCGGGTTGCGCAGATCCGGCTTGTCGACGCCGTATTTCAGCATCGCGTCGGCATAGGTGATGCGCGGGAATTCCTTTGTCACCCGCTTGCCGTTCGCGAACTCCTCGAACACGCCGCGCAGCACGGGTTCCACCGCCTGGAACACGTCCTCCTGCGTGACGAAGCTCATCTCGATGTCGAGCTGGTAGAACTCGCCCGGGCTCCGGTCGGCGCGGGCATCCTCGTCGCGGAAGCAGGGGGCGATCTGGAAGTAGCGGTCGAAGCCCGCGATCATCGTGAGCTGCTTGAACTGCTGCGGGGCCTGCGGCAGCGCGTAGAACTTTCCGGGATGGACGCGGGACGGGACGAGATAGTCGCGCGCGCCCTCCGGGCTCGACGCCGTGAGAATCGGCGTCTGAAATTCAAAAAAACCGCCCTCGCGCATGCGGCGGCGGAGCGAATCGATGATCGCGCCGCGCTTCATGATGTTGGCGTGCAGCTTCTCCCGGCGCAGATCGAGGAAGCGGTACTTGAGCCGCGTCTCCTCCGGATATTCCTGGTCGCCGAACACCTGCAGCGGCAGCTCGCCCGCCGGACCCAGCACTTCGAGGTCGTCGATATAGACCTCGACGGCGCCCGTCGGCAGGTCCGGGTTCTCGGTGCCGGCGGGCCGCGTGCGCACGCGCCCGTCGATGCGGATCACCCACTCGGAGCGGGCGGTCTCGGCGGCCTTGAAAGCCTTGGAATCGGTGTCGATCACGCACTGCGTCAGGCCGTAATGGTCGCGCAGATCGATGAAGAGCACGCCGCCATGGTCGCGGATGCGATGGCACCAGCCGGACAGGCGGACGGTGCCGCCGACGTCGGACGGGCGAAGCGCCCCGCAGGTGTGGGTACGGTAACGGTGCATGGCGGGCTCTTGAGAATGAGGCCGGCACCATTCACGGGGAGGGGGGGAAGTCAAGGATTGTCGAATTTTCCGGCATCGAGCACCCGCGGTCGCCTTGGCGGGTTGTACAGCCCGCGCCCGGTCCGACCGGCCTCCCCGTCATTGCGAGGCGGAGCCGAAGCAATCCAGCGCTCCGCAGCGTGCGGAAGAGGCTCGTCGTCGATGACAGGACGGCCGAGGCCGCTTCGCCTTTCCTTGCATCGTCGCGCTCTGGATTGCTTCGGCTCCGCCTCGCAATGACGGCGTGAGGCGAAACCCAAGGCGATCTGCTTGATGCGGATGAGGCTTCTCGCTCGTCGAGGTACTCTCGCGGGCCTGTTTCAAAGCCGCGGATCGAGCGCGTCCGACAACCCGTCGCCGAGGCGGTTGAGCGCCATCAAGGTCACGACGAGAAACCCCGCGGGCGCGGCCAGCATCCAGGGCGCGGCCTCCAGGGCGCGGGCGCCTTCCGCGATCAGCACGCCCCAGGAGGTCGCCGGCTCCTGCACGCCGAGGCCGAGGAACGACAGAAAACTCTCCAGGAGAATCACCCGCGGCACCAGGAGCGTCGCGGCGGCGATGATCGGCCCGAGCGTGTTGGGCACGGCGTGGCGCACCAGCACCGCCCCGGTGCCCGAGCCCAGCGCATAGGCCGCGCGGAAAAAGTCGCGGTTTTTCAGGCTCATCGTCTGGGTGCGGACGATGCGGGCCATGTCGAGCCACTCGACGGCGGCCACCGCCACCAGCACCAGCCACAGGCCGGCGCGGAAGAACACCAGCAGCACGATGACGAAGAACACGAACGGCAGGGCGTAGAGTATGTCGACTACGCGCATCATCAGCGCGTCGAGGCCGCCGCCGACGAGGCCGGAGACCGCGCCGTAGGCGACGCCGAGCGACAGGGCCACGAGGGTCGCGACGAGGCCGATCAGGAGCGAGACCCGGCCGGCGACGAGGCAGCGGGTGAAGAGGTCGCGCCCGAGCATGTCGGTGCCGAGGAGGAAATGCAGCCGCCGCACGGTTGCCTCGACCACCAGCCTTTGGCCGTCGGCTGAACGTTCGAGGACGGTCGCGGGCCCGAACAGGTCGGAGCGGGGCAGGAGGACGAGGTTGCGCGGGTCGATCGGCTTCGGGGCCGTGAGCGTGAGGCGGACGCGGTCGCCCTCCCGGTGCACGTCTTCGAGGGTGACGCGCATGCGCTGGGCGAGGCGGTCGAGGGCCGGGCGGATCTCGTCGGGCGCCGGGTGGGCGGACAGGCTCGGGGTACTGCGGACGAAATCGGGATAGATCCGCTCCGGCGCGTGGCCGGTGAGGAACGGCCCGATCAGGCAGGCCAGCGCGACGGCGACGAGCGCGATCAGCGCCGCCACGGCGCCGCGGTCGCGGGCGAGCCGTCGGCGGGCGAGAGTAGTGAGCGAAGCGCTCATGCCGCCCGCATCCGCGGATCGAGCCAGGCGGCGATCCCGTCGGCGATCAGGTTGAAGGCCAGCACCAGCACGGCCACCAGCACCACCGTGCCCATCACCAGCGTGTAGTCGCGGTTGAGCGCCCCATCGACGAAGTAGCGGCCGATGCCGGGCAGGCCAAAAATGGTCTCGACCACGACCGAGCCGGTCATCAGCCCGGCGGCGAGCGGCCCGAGCGTCGCGACGACCGGCAGCAGCGCGGCGCGCAGGGCATGGCGGGCGACGCGGAACCGCGAAAACCCCATGGCGCGCTGCGTGCGGATGTGGGGCTGCACCAGCACCTCGGCGAGCGACGCGCGGGTGAGCCGGGCGATGCCGGCGGCGTGCGGGAGCGCCAGCGTGATCACCGGCAGGACGAGGTTTTGCGGGGCGCCCCCGCCCCAGCCGCCGACGGGGAGCCATGCCAGCCCGAGGCCGAAGCCGATCTGGAGCAGGGGCGCGATGACGAAGTTCGGCACCGCGAGGCCGAGGGAGGCGACCAGCCCGACGAGGCGGTCGGCGAGGCCGCCGCGGCGGAACGCGGCGAGGCTGCCGAGCGCGAGGCCGAGGGTCAGCGCCAGTACGAGCGCCAGCGCGCCCAGCGTCGCCGAGACCGGCAAGCCGCGGGCGAAGAGATCGGCCACGGTGAGGTCGCGGAAGGTGAAGGAGGGGCCGAGATCGCCCCGCGCCAGCCCGGCGAGGTAGTGGAAAAACTGGACGGGCAGCGGCTCGTCGAGGCCGTAGAGCCGGCGCAGGTTCTCCATGGCGGCGGGCGGCAGCGGCCGCTCCAGATCGAACGGGCCGCCCGGCGCCAGCCGGATCAGGAAGAAGCTGCCGGCGATGACGAGGAACAGCGTCGGCAGGCTTTGCGCCAGCCGGCGCAGGAGGAGCGCGGTCACGGATCGAGCCGGAGGTAGCGGGTCGGGGCGGCGTTGCGGATGTTCTCGTGCACGCCGTGGAGGCGCGGCGAGATCAAGGCCTTCGAGCGGTAATGCAGCACCGGAATCCAGGGCAGTTCGTCGAGCACAATGGTTTCCGCCTGGAACAGCATCCGGGCGCGGCTCGCAACGTCGCGCTCTTGAGCCGCCGCGATGAGGAGCCCGTCGAACCGAGCGTTCGACCAGCGCCCGGCATTGAACCCATCGTTGCCGGTGCGGAGCAAAAACAGAAAATTCTGCGGGTCGGAATAGTCGGCGATCCAGGACATGCGGGCGAGGTCGAAGTCGCCGCCGTCGCGCAGATAGGCGAAGTGGGTCTTGGCGTCGGTGGCGACGAAGCGGGTGATCACGCCGATGCCGCGCCAGACATCGGCGAGCGCGATGGCGGTGTTGCGGTTGTTGTCGGTGACGTTGAAGCGGTACTCGACGCTCAACGGGTTTTTCGGCCCGAACCCGGCCTCACTGAGAAGGCCCAGGGCCTGCTCCTCGCGGTCGATCGGCCCGTCGTCGCGGCCGGGCAGGAGCGGGGAGGGGAGCGCGTTGTCGAGGCCCGGCGGGCAGAACGAATAGGCCGGCGCCATGGTCTCGCCCCAGACGGCCGAGCCGATGAATTCCCGGTCGATGGCGAGCGACAGGGCGCGACGCACCCGCTCGTCGTCGAAAGGTTTTTTTCGCGTATTGATGCAGATCGCCATGAGGCCGAGCCCCGGCCCGAGCCGCACCTGCGGGCCGAACCGTGCTTTCAGCGAGGCGATCTGGTCGGCGGGGAGGTCGGCGAGCGAATCGATCTCGCCCGCCGCATAGCGGCGCACCGCCGCGGCGAGGTCGGGGGTCGGCACGAAGTCGACTTGCTCGATCGGGATCGCGCCCGCGTCGCGGAAATGTGGGTTCTTCTTCAGGCTGATGCGGTCGTTGGGCACCCAATCGATCAGCGCGTAGGGACCGTTGGTGACGGCCCGGCCGGGCCGGGTGAAGCCGTCGCCCCATTGCGCGAGCGTGGGACGGTGGACCGGAAGCGCGGTCTGATGCGTGAGGAGTTCGAGCAGGTAAAGCACCGGCTCGACCAGCACGATCTCGACGGTGGCGGGATCGGGGGCGGCGACGCCGAGCGTCTCAGGGGGCGCCTGCCCGGCATTGACGGCGGCCGCGCCGCGAATCGGAAACAGCACCTCGGCGTATTTCGCCCCCGTCTTCGGATCGAGGATGCGGCGCAGGCCGAACAGGAAATCGTCGGCCGTGACCGGATCGCCGTTCGACCAGCGCCCGTCGGGTCGGAGCGTGAAGCGGTAGGTCAGGCGGTCGTCGGAGATGCTCCAGCGCTCTGAGGCACCGGGAATGATGGTGCCGTAATTGTCGTAGGTGAGCAGCCCCTCGTAGAGATCGCGCAGGATATGCGCCTCGGCCACCGTCGAGGTCTTGTGCGGGTCGAGCGTCTCCGGGTCGGCGTCGTTGCCGCGGCGGTAGATGGGCGTACCGGCCGCCCCCACAGGCAAAGCGAGGCCGGCGGCGAGCGCCGCGCCTCCCTGCAGCCAACGGCGGCGGTCGAATCGCATTTTGGAATCAGGCGCCGGTCTCGGCGACGAGCCCGGCCGCCTCGATGCCGGCGAGCGCGCAGATCTCGTCGTTGTCCGAGGTGTCGCCGGAGATGCCGACGGCGCCGAGCAGGCGGCCTTGCGCATCACGGATCAACACGCCGCCGGCCACCGGCACCAGGGCGTCGGGGCCGACGAGGTGGCTCACCGCGGCGACGAAGTGCGGCTGCTCCTCCGCCCGCTTGGCGATGGCGCGCGAGCCGAGGCCGAGCGCCAGCGCCCCGTTGGCCTTGCCGCGGGCGATCTCGGCGCGGCGCAGCGAGGTGCCGTCCTCGGCGGCCAGGCACTTGAGGGCGCCGCGGGCGTCGTAGACCACGACGGCCAGCGGCTTCAGGTCGCGCGCGCGAGCGGTCTCGAGGGCGGTCGCCACGAGGGTCTGGGCGGCGGCGAGCGTCAGGTCGGTCATGGGGTGTCCTCGGCACATCTTCGGCGGGTGCTACAGGACATGCACCGGCGCGGGCCGCCGCGCCAAGCGGGGGGACCGGTAATCGGGCCGGTGCCGACGCAGGACCGAACGGGGAGTTTCCGATCGGATCGGCCGCTGGTACGGCATCGGGGCACGTCGAGGCGGGCGCCGGGATCTCGCGTCATGTGCGCGGATCGCCGTCGAAGATGGGGGAAGTGTCGATGCAGCCGGTGTCGCGGGACGTGGTCGAGGCCTTGGAGGCCCGGATTCGGGAGCATCTTCCGATCTCCCTCAAGGACCAGGCGTCGGACATGGCGGCGATCCTGCTGCGGGCAATGGGCGACGGGGCACGCGATCTGCAAGTCTCGGCAATCGAGGCCGACCTCGCCGGTCTCGTGGGCATCCTCCTGCGGACGCTGGGCACCGCGGCGCCCGAGAGGCGGGACAGCCTCGCCACCGTCTTCGGCGAGCGGCTGTCCCGCTTCAGGGAAACGCGCCAGCGACCGGACCAGGACGCCGAGCGGGCCGCCGCCCTCGCGGCCCTCGCGCTCCTCGTCACGGTCGGCGCGCCTACGGTCTCGTTCCACTACAAGAACCTGGGCGAGGTTCTGGTCCATTCGGGCCGCGCCGCGGCGGCGCTCCGCTGGATCGAACATGCCCGGCGCCTTCATGCGCGCGACTTTCCCGCACGCCCTCCGATGAATCGCAACGACAGGATCGTCTACGCGATGTTCCTGCGGGACGAGGCGCATTGCCATGCCGAATTGGGGAACTTCTCCCAGGCGATCGACCTCAAGCTCAAAGCGCACGCCCTGAATTCGGGCGATCCGGACTACTCCGCCATCGAAGCGTGGTCGAAAGAGCCGTCCGTCGACGAACCCGTTCACGCCGTCTCGGTCGGCGCCTACGAGCGCCTGCCCGCGCTGCTTCTCAAGACGTCGAGCATCCTGATCGCGCCGTCGCAGGATCAGGGACGCGAGATCTTCAAGCTGGACGATCCGGGCCGGGAACTGCCGAGCCCGCGGATCTTCGGCCATGTCGGGCACGGCTTCGTAAAGGAAAGTCAAGCCGCGACGTTGTCCTTGCGGCGGTTCGAGCGGGTGAGAATCTATACGGAGTACTGGAAGACGGCGGTCACCGACGATGCCGGCCGCCTGCTGCGGAGCGTCAGTTCCGGCCCTGCCGAAGTGGCCTGCCTCGCCGACCGGTGCGGCCTCGGCCAGGCCTACGCGGACCTGCCCGGCGTCACGGCGGTCGTGACCTACAACCACAACTGGCTCGAATATTATCATTGGCTGATCGAGATCACCCAACGCGTCGGCCTGCTGATCGAGAGCGGCGCGGCCTTCGACAACCTGATCGCCCCCGGCGCCGCCATGCGGAGCTATTGCCAGGAGTTCCTGAGCCTCACGGGCTTGGCCGCCAAGAACGTCCTCGACGACCAGGAGCCGATCGCGGTGCGCGCGGAGGCGGCACTGATCCCGAGCCGGCCGCGGATGATCACCGCGTTCGGCATCGATTTCCTGCGGACGCTCTATCTGGGGCGCTCGCCCGTACGGGCCGACGCGAAACGGCGGCTGCTGATCTCCCGCCGGAAGGCGAAGAATCGGCGGATCGTGAACGACGAGCAGGTTCACGATCTGCTCTCGAAGCTGGGCTTCGAGACGGTCACCTTCGAGGACATGGACGTCCGGGCGCAGGCGAAGCTGATGTCCGAGGCCGAGATCGTCGTGGCCCCGCACGGCGCCGGCCTGTCGAATGTCGTGTTCTGCCCTCCGGGCGCGACCGTGATCGAGCTCCTTCCGGTCGGATGCCCGGTCGTGTTCCAGTTTCTCAGCCAGAAATGCGACCTGGACTACGTCGCCGTGCAGTCGGACTGGTCGGGACAGGATCAGGTGGTCGATCTCGATCACCTGAGGGCGGCCCTGCGATCGACCGGCCTCTCGTAGCGGACCGTTTCCGCAGCGCAGGCCGCAGCCTTGTCGGCCGCAGCCTTGCCAAGCGCAGCGTTCCGGTACACCAAACTTCGGGGTGTCGGGCGCCGCCGCGGGACGAAATGCCCGAGGGAGTCCGGCGACATTGCGCGCCCGGACGGGCTGCACCACAAAGAGCGAAGCGGGTGTCATGCGCTACGGAACCATCAAGAAGGTCCTCGTCACGGGCGGGGCGGGCTTTCTCGGCTCGCACCTGTGCGAGCGGCTGATCGCGCAGGGCCACGAGGTTCTGTGCGTCGACAACTTCTTCACCGGCGCGCGCCGCAACGTCGCCCACCTGCTCGACCACCCGTCCTTCGAGCTGATGCGCCACGACGTGACGTTCCCGCTCTACGTCGAGGTGGACGAGATCTACAATCTCGCCTGCCCGGCCTCGCCGGTGCATTACCAGTTCGATCCGGTGCAGACGACCAAGACCTCCGTCCACGGCGCGATCAACGTGCTGGGGCTGGCCAAGCGCGTGAAGGCCACCGTGCTCCAGGCCTCGACCTCGGAGGTCTACGGCGACCCCGAGGTGCATCCGCAGGCGGAGGAATATTGGGGCCGGGTCAACCCGATCGGGTTCCGCTCCTGCTACGACGAGGGCAAGCGCTGCGCCGAGACGCTGTTCTTCGACTACCACCGCCAGCACAAGGTGCCGATCAAGGTGGTGCGCATCTTCAACACCTACGGGCCGCGCATGCACCCCAACGACGGGCGCGTGGTCTCGAACCTGATCGTCCAGGCCTTGAAGGGCGAGGACATCACCCTCTACGGCGACGGCCAGCAGACCCGCTCGTTCTGCTACGTCGATGACCTGATCGAGGCGATGATGCGGATGATGGGCACCGCCCCCGAGGTGACCGGGCCGATCAACATCGGCAATCCCGGCGAGTTCACGATCCGGGAACTGGCCGAGGCCGTGATCGACCTCACCGGCTCGAAGTCGAAGCTCGTCCACCGGCCGCTGCCGCCGGACGATCCGCGCCAGCGCCGGCCCGACATCACCAAGGCCCAGTCCGTGCTGGGCTGGGAGCCGACGATCGCGCTGCGCGAGGGCCTGACCAAAACGATCGGGTATTTCGACGCCTACCTCGCTTCCGAGCCGAAGGAGGGCTGAGGCCGCCGGTCCATCCAACCCACCCCCCTCATCCTGAGGTGCCGGAGCGCAGCGGAGGCCTCGAAGGAGGGCTCCAGCCGGCCGCGCGATCCCTGGAGCCCTCCTTCGAGGCCGCTGACGCGGCACCTCAGGATGAGGGGGGTTGGGTGGGAGTGAGCGACCGACGCGGCCCGCGACCGAAGGCCGTTTGACCCGGCCCCCTCGCTTGAATTATGAATTCAAAAAGGCCGGCAGCGGCCGGCGAGAGGGGAGGCCCGGTTGGGCGCGAGCGCGAAACCGGCGGCGAGTCCGCGGGCGGCAGTCCGCAATGCGGCGGGGCTGCCCCGCAAGCTCGCGGAGGTGCTGCGGGGCGAGGCGCGCTTCGACGCCTTCACCCGCGGGCGCTACGCGACCGACGCCTCGATCTACCAGATCATGCCGGCGGGCGTGGTCTTTCCCAAAAGCGCCGAGGACATCGCCGCGACCCTGAAGGTCGCGGCCGACCACGATCTGCCGGTGATCCTGCGCGGCGGCGGCACCTCGCAGAACGGCCAGCCGATCGGCTCCGGCCTCGTCGTCGATTGCTCGCGCCACTTCAACGCCGTGAAGGACTACGACGCGCAAGCCGGCACGGTCACGGTCGAGCCCGGCCACGTGCTGGAGCGGCTGAACGCGCGGCTCAAGGCCGACGGCTGGTTCTTCCCCGTCGAGCCCTCGACCGCGACCCGCTGCACCATCGGCGGCATGGCCGGCAACAATTCCTGCGGCGCCCGCTCGCTGCGCTACGGCAAGATGAGCGACAACGTTCTCGCCATCGAGGCTTTGTTCCACGACGGCGGCACCTTCGGCTTCGGGCTCACCGGCAACGAGATTCAGGCGGTGACGGGCGGCGCGCGGGCGGACGACCTCGCCCGCAGGATGCTCGCCCTTGCCGAAGCCCATCGCGACGAAATCACAAAAAGATATCCGAGGGTGCAGCGGCGGGTGGGCGGCTACAACCTCGACTCGCTGATCGAGCCGCGGCCGAACCTCGCCCATCTCCTCGTCGGCTCCGAGGGGACGCTCGCCGCCACCACGTCGGTGACGCTGAAGCTCTCGCGGCTGCCGGCTCACCGGGCCATGGGCGTGTGCCACTTCCCCTCGTTCCGCGCCGCGATGGAGACGACGCGCCACATCGTCGATCTCGATCCCGTGGCGGTCGAACTCGTCGACAACAACGTGCTGGTGCTCGGCGCCGACATCCCGCTGTTCCGCACCACGCTCGCCGACATCACCAAGGGCCAGCCGAACTGCCTGCTGCTCGCCGAGTTCGCGGGCGACGACCTTGCTGCCCTCAAGCGCGACCTGAAGCGGCTCGACCAGTGCATGGCCGATCACGGCTTCCCCGACGCCGTGGTCGAGGTGGTCGAGCCCAACCGCCAGAAGGCGGTGTGGGAGGTGCGCGAGGCCTGCCTCAACATCATGATGTCGATGAAGGGCGACCGGAAGCCGGTCTCGTTCATCGAGGATTGCGCCGTCCCGCTGGAGCATCTGGCCGACTACACCGACGCCGTCACCGAGGTGTTCTCGCGGCACGGCACCCGCGGCACGTGGTACGCCCACGCCTCCGTCGGCTGCCTGCACGTGCGCCCGATCCTCAACATGAAGGATGGAGGCGACGTGGCGACCATGCGCGCCATCGCCGAGGAGACGGCCGAACTGGTGCGCCGCCACAAGGGCTCGTATTCGGGCGAGCACGGCGACGGCATCTCGCGCTCGGAATTCGTCGAGCCGCTGTTCGGCGCGAAACTCACCCGCGCCTTCGAGGCGGTGAAGGACGATTTCGACCCCGACAACCGCCTGAACCCCAACAAGATCGTCCGTCCGCTCAAGATGGACGACCGGAGCCTGATGCGCTTCGGCCCCGGCTACGCGGTGACCGAGCCGGCGAAGACGGCGCTCGACTGGTCCGACTGGGGCGGGTTCGGCCCGGCGGTCGAGATGTGCAACAACAACGGCACCTGCCGGAAGCTCGCGGGTGGCGCCATGTGCCCGTCCTACCGCGCGACGAAGGACGAGCAGCACCTCACGCGGGGTCGGGCCAATTCCCTGCGCCTCGCCATCTCGGGCCAGCTCGGCCAGGACGCGTTCCTGAGCCCTGAGATGAAGCGCACGATGGACCTGTGTGTCTCCTGCAAGGCCTGCCGCCGGGAATGCCCGACCGGCGTCGACATGGCCAAGATGAAGGTCGAGTTCCTGCACCATTACCACGCCCGGCACGGGCTGCCGCTGCGCGAGCGGCTGGTGGCCGAGATGCCGCGCTACGCCGGGCTCGCCGCCGCGCTGGCGCCCTTGCTCAACCTGCGTAACCGCTACGCCCCGCTCGCGAAGTTCGGCGAAGAGAAACTCGGCTTCTCGGCCCGGCGCTCGCTGCCGGCGTGGCGCCGGCCCTGGCGCGAGGCGGGCGAGCCGGCCCACCCGTCCGACGTGACGGGTGACTTCCGCGACATCGTCCTGTTCGGCGACACCTTCAACCGCGCGTTCGAGCGCGAGAACCTGGAGGCCGCCGAGCGGGTCCTGAGCGCGGCGGGCTACCGCCTGCACCGCGTGCTGGCCCATTCCGGCCGGCGCCCGCTCTGCTGCGGCCGCACCTGGCTCGCCTCCGGCCAGACCGACCGGGCGCGGGAAGAGGCGCGCCGGACGCTGGACGCGCTCCTGCCCTTCGTGCGGGCCGGCGCGCGGGTGGTCGGGCTGGAGCCCTCCTGCCTCCTCACCTTCCGTGACGAATTCTTGTCACTCCTGCCGGGGGAGGAGGCGAAGACGCTGGCGCAGAGCGCGCTGCTGTTCGAGGAACTGCTCGCCGCCGACCTCGCGGCGGGTCGCATTGCCCTGCCGATGAAGGACCAGGGCGGTCGCGTCGCGCATCTCCACGGCCACTGCCACCAGAAGAGTTTCGGGGCGATGGGCTCCGTCGAGACGGTGTTGCGCCACGTGCCGGGACTCGACGTGCGGGTGATCGAGTCGAGCTGCTGCGGCATGGCCGGGGCGTTCGGCTACCGCGCCGACACCATCGACGTGTCCTTCGCCATGGCCGAACTCTCGCTGTTCCCGGCCCTCCGCAAGGCCGCGCCCGACGACCTCGTCGTCGCCGACGGCACCAGCTGCCGCCATCAGATCCATGACGGACTGAAGCGCGAGGCGATCCACGTGGCGCGCGTGCTCGACGCGGCCCTCGCCTGATCCTCGACCCGACCCCGCGGCCCTGCGGCGCGGGGTCGGAACACCCTCTCCCGTCTCCGGTTGTCGCGGCATTCCATCAAGGACCTGCGATGACCGATCCACTCACAAAATACCCGCGTCCGCCCTTCCCCGAGCAGCCCCAGAGTTTTCCGGGCAAGACGTCGAAGATGCAGCCCGAGCCGGACCACGGCGAGGAAAGCTACCGGGGCGCGGGCAAGCTCGACGGCAAGGCGGCGTTGATCACCGGCGGCGACAGCGGCATCGGCCGGGCGGTCGCCATCGCCTATGCCCGCGAGGGCGCGGACGTGGCCATCGCCTACCTGCCCGAGGAACAGGCGGACGCCGAGGCGGTGGGCCAGTGGATCGAGAAGGCCGGCCGGCGCGCCCTGCTGCTGCCGGGCGACATCAAGGAGGCCGCCTTCGCCCGCGCGATCGTGGAGCGCACGGCCGAAGCGTTCGGCCGCCTCGACGTGCTGGTGAACAACGCCGCCTTCCAGGAGCCGAACCAGGGGCTCGACGCGCTCGACGACGCGGTGTTCGAAAAACACTTCCGCACCAACGTGTTCGGCGCGTTCTACGCCACCAAGGCGGCTCTGGCGCATCTGCCGCCGGGAGGCAGCGTGATCTTCACCTCCTCGGTGAACTCCAAGCACCCGATGCCGACCCTGATGGCCTACAGCGCCACCAAGGGCGCGCTCAGCAACATGGTGCTGAGCCTGTCCCAGTTGCTCGCCGAGAAGGGCATCCGCGTGAACGGCGTGCTGCCGGGCCCGATCTGGACGCCGTTCATCCCCTCCGGGATGAGCCAGGACGCGGTGAAGACCTTTGGGAGCCAAGTCCCCTTCAACCGCCCCGGCCAGCCGGCGGAGTTGGCGTCCGCCTACGTCATGCTGGCCGCCGAAGAGAGCAGCTACACCTCCGGCGCACTGATCACGGTCGCAGGCGCCATGCCGGTGCTCTGAGAAAGTCCGGGATTCCAAAGGACGAGTCCTTTGGTGGGGTGCCGGGGCAAGGCCCCGGCGTCTTCCCAGGGCTCTGCCCTGGACCCGCGAAAGGACTAAGTCCTTTCGAAACCTTCGACTTTTTCAGTCCTTCGGCCAGCGGCTCTGGAGGGTGGCGAGCATCTCCACCGCATCCTGCGAGATGCCGGCCTCGCGGGCGGCCTTGAGGGCGGGGTCCTCCGGCTGCGGCTCGGCGGGCCTCGTCTCGAACTGGCGGCGGTGGGCGTGGTCGAGGATGTCGGCGATGCGGCCGCCGACCGCGACCGCGATTGTCGTCGAATCCGGCCCCTCCGAGCGGTGGACGTGCATCCGCTCCAAAGCCTCGGCGATCTGGCGCTCGAACGCCTGGAACAGCTCGCTCGCCGCCCGCGGGTTCATCCGCATCAGCGCTGCGGCCGCCGCGCCGTAGGTCTCCTTGAGCATGTAGAACGTCAGCCGTTCCACCGCCCGGTCGTCCTCGTCCGTCGGCTTGTCCGCCATCCCGCCTGTCCCGTGTCCTCGTCCGGCTCCGTCGTAACCCTTACGCGAGGCCGTCCTATCCCGCCCGATCGCTTCGGTGGGAGAAAGTGGAAACAGTTTCGATCACTCAAGGGTTGCGGCGGGCCGTCCGGCATCGCCCGGAGCGGGCGGCGACCCCGCCGCTCGCTGGGGGAGCGGCGGGGCGTGTCGTGTTCCGCACGACGGAGCCGATACGCAACGCGGCTCGACGGGGACCATGCCCGGTTCCGGTTAGCCTGCCCTCAAGGGCCCGTTTCCGGCGCGGTCCCGGAATGGGATCGCCTCACCCCGGCTCCCCGGCGGGCCGCGCAAACACGAGCCGCTGGTAGACGAGGCCGATGCCGATGAGGCAGGCGCCGAGCCCGAGGAAGGACAGGGCCCGCAACGGGCCCTCCAGCCCGGCGAGATCGAACAGGAACGCCTTGAGCGTCGCCAGCCCGACCAGCACGGCCGAGGCGAGGCGGGCGAGCGTCGAGCCGCGCCGGATGCCGTCGGCGAGCGCCAGCAGGCCCAGCACCAGCCACGCCGCCGAATAGGCGTACCATTCGGGCTGCCCCGTCTCCCGGTCGAGGCCGATCCGCTCGCCCTGGAAGCCGTGGCGCACCGCGAGGCAGGTGCCGAGGAAGGCAAGGCCGAGGCCGAGAAGCCCCGCGACCCGCACGAACCAGACCGGGCGGCGCCCCTGCGCGGCCCGCGCCAGGGCGAGCGCGGCGAGCGCAGGCGCGCCGTAGGCCAGCACGATGTCGTTGAAGACGAGGCCGCCCGCCACCGGCTCGTCGGTGAGCGCCGGGTTGGCCGCCAACCCCAGGCCGAGCGCGCCTTGCAGCAGGGCGAGCGCGGCGAAGGCGAGGCCACCGAACCGGATCACCGGCGAGGCGGCCGCTCCCGAGACGCGCCCCAGCACCAGGGAGAATCCGAGGGCGGAGAGCGTCGTCAGCCCCTGCTCGACGAGGCTGGTGTCGGGGGCCGTGAGGTCGCCGCCGTGCAGCGCGTGGCGGATCTGGAGGAACACGAGCAGGCCGGCGAGCACGAGACTCACCGCCTGCGTCACCTGTTCCGGGACATCCGGGGCGCCGCGGCGGATCACCCATGCGGCGAGGCCGAGGCACAGGGCCGGCAGGCCGTAGGCGATGAGGAGCCCGTTGAGGATCGGCGTCCCCGACAGGCCGGGGCCGGTCAGCAGCGGGTCCCAGGCGAGCCGGGCCGCCACCAGGGCCGCGAGACCGGCGACGCACCAGCGGAGCGCCGGGATGTCGAGGCGCCGGGCGATCAGCCCGGTGGCGAGCGCCGCGCCCGCGAGCGCCGGCGTCAGCGAGCCGCCCGACAGCGCGAAGACGAGGCCGAGGCAGAGCGCTGCCACCGCGGCGGACGCGAAGGCGCCGAGCCCGAGGGTGAGGGCCGGGGAGGGCGTGCCCTCGCCCTGGCGGCGGAAGGCGGCGGCCAACCCGCAGAACAGGGCGGCCAGCGCACCCGCGACGGCGGCGAAGCCCGGCGCGACCCCGCCGTCGGAGAGGCGCAGATACGCGAGTCCCAGGGCGGCGAGCGGCCCCGAACCGGCGCCCGCCGCATAGGCGAGGGCGGTGGCGTAGGGCAGGCGGCTGCCGCCAAGGAGGCGCAGCGTGCCGGCGCCCGCAACGAGGGCTGCGGCCACAAGAGCGAACCACGGCAGGGCACCAGTTGCATCGACGCCGTGCCACAGGCCGAGCGGGTCGCGCGCGGCCTCGCCCGCCTCCGGCCACACCACGAGGACGCCCGCGAGCGCCAGCGCCGCCACCGGCAGGCCGAGGGCGGCGGGAGCGGCCAGGAAACCGGCGGCGGCGGGGAGCGCCACCGTCGCGAAGGCCGCCGCGATCCAGCCAGCCTGCGCGCCCTCCTCCGCGGTGAGGCCGAGCACCGCGCCGGCGACGAGGGTGAAGGCGGCGAGCGAAGCGGCGGCGAATCGGTCGAGGCGCGCCTCGGGATCGGGCACGCCGCGCCCCGGCAGCATGGCGAGCACCAGGGCCGCGAGCGCGCCTTGCAGCACGAGATGCGCCTGCGCCGGCCCGGCCCCGGCGGCGTGGAGCGCCATCAGCACCGACCACGCCGCCGCCCCGAGCCCGCCCGCGACGGCCAGCGCCCGCCAACCTTTCAGCCACGCGAAGCCGTAGGCGCTGCCGGCCACCACGGGGAGATAAAGCGCGAGCGGCCACACACCCGCCGAGCCGCCGCCGACGAGGAGCGGGGTCGCCATCGCCCCGACGAGGCCGATGCCGGCGAGCGCCGGCCCGTGCAGCAGCGCCGCGGCCATGGCGGCGAGCCCCGTCGCGGCGAGCCCGGAAAACGCCGCGAGCGGCCCGAGGAAGCCGTAGAGGGCGTGCGCCGCGTAGAGCGCGCCGAACAGGGCGACGGTGCCGGCAGAGGTGACGACCGCCGGCACGTCGGGCCAGTTCGGCGGGGTCGGCGCCGTCCCCCGGAGCCGCCTGCGGAGAAACTCGCCCGCGGCGAGCAGCCCGAGCGCCAGCAGCACGGCGCCCGCGACCCGCACGCCCGGCCCGAAAAAGCCCCGTTCGGCCGAGTAGCGCACCAGCAGCGCCGCGCCGAAGGCGAGCGCCAGCCCGCCGACCCAGACGGTCCAGCGGGTGCCGAAGCGTTCTTCGAGGGACGGACGCGGCACGGGCGGCCGTTGGGCCGGGGAGGTGATTTTGGGAGCGGTTTTGGGAGGAGTGACCGCGGGATTCGGGTTCTGCCTTGGAGGAACCGGCACCGCTTCCGGTGAGCGCGGTTCCGGTCTGGGCGCTTCCGGCTGCGGCACCTCCGTCCTCACGGCGGCGGCACCCTCCAGCCGGGCGATTCGGCGCTCCAGCGCGGCGATGCGTCCGCGCTGCCCCAGCGCGACGAGCAGCCCGGCGGGGCCGGCCACCGCCAGGGCGAGCCCGAGGAGAGCGAGGAGAAGAAAGAAGCTGTCGTCCATGGGCCCGGCCGTCCGGTTCGGAAAGCCGGAGCTTAGCGCAGCCGGGGCGCGATGCGGGTGCGGCCCCTCACCGATGGGCCTTCAGCGCACGTAGACGAGATGCAGCCGGCTGCCCTCGCGCTCCACCACGGCGCACGGCCGGTCGATCGCCAGCGAGGCGATCGAGAGATGGACGGTGTCGGGCACGACCGCCGCCGGATCGACTTCGACATCGACCCCGTCGGGCGAAGCATCCCAGATCAGGCACCCAATCGATCCTGCGCTGCCGCTGGATGAAATCAGTCCTACCTTGAAGGCGTCTTGGAGAAACAAATCACGGCCCGTATCCAACATTGTTTAACTCCGCGACCGCAGCGGTTTCGAGAATTAACTCTACGGTTACTCTCTTCCAAAATCACGCAGGAAATTTTCCATCGGCCGGCAAAAAATCTGTTGCACGGCGCGTCAAATCATGGGTGCGCAAGCGACGTTTCTTATTCGTTCCGTATCAAATCTTTCGGTTGCAAGAGGGTCGAAGTGAGCGCTACGGTTTCCTGCGCGCCGGTCGGCGCGGGCTCATCCACGGCGAAGGTGGGCCTGCCGGCCCGCGACGGCTTGACCGGCAGCAAGCGCCGCCCCACGATCCGCCCCGCGCGAAGAAGGTTTTAGAGGCGTGGCGACAGGCCGGTTGGCGAGCATCCCGTTCTTCAAGGAGCCGGGTGTCGATCTCACTCCCTACGAGACGCGCTGCCATTGGCGGCGCTTCGACGAGAACGAGACGCTCGTCGATTACGACGACATCTCGACCGACGTGTATTTCCTCGCCACCGGCGAGGTGCGCATCCTCAACCGCTCGCAATCCGGCAAGGAAGTGATCCTCGGCGAGATGCGCGCGGGCGCCTTCTTCGGCGAACTCGCCGCGCTGGACGGGATCGGCCGCTCGGCCAACGTCACGGCGCTGACCCGCGGCGAGGTCTGCGTGGTCCCGGCCACCGTGTTTCGCCAGATCGTGTTCGCCTCCGAATCCATCGCCGACCGGTTGTTCCGCCTGCTCGCCAAGCGCGTGCGCGAGCTGAACACGCGGCTGATGGAGCACGCGCTGCTCGACCTGCGCCACCGCCTCTACGCCGAACTCCTGCGCCTCTCGGTGCCGCGGGCGGGACAAAATCCCGAACATTCGGGCGAGCGGGTGGTGACGCCGCCGCCCTACCACCACGTGCTCGCCGCCCGCATCGGCTGCCGCCGCGAGCAGGTGACCCGCGAGTTCACCGTGATGGCCGGCGAGGGCCTGATCGACCGCACCCGCGGCGCCCTCGTGATCCGCCGCCCCGACCTGCTGGAAGCGCGGGTGCAGGAGGCGCTGCGGGAAGACGCGTGATAGGGATGAGCCAGGTCCTTTCGAGCCCCTGACCGATCGCCTTGCACGCGCCCCTTCCCCCCTCCGCCCCGCTGCTCAGCCTGGAGCGGATCACCAAACGCTTCGGCCCCCACACGGCCGTCGATGGCGTCTCCCTCGATCTCGCAGCCGGAGAGGTGTTTTGCCTGCTCGGCCCTTCCGGCTGCGGCAAGAGCACCCTGCTGCGGCTGGTGGCCGGGTTCGAGGCTCCGGATGCGGGCGCGATCCGGCTCGACGGGGCGGACCTGACCGCGCTGCCGCCGCACCGGCGACCGGTCAACATGATGTTCCAGTCCTACGCGCTGTTTCCGCATATGAGCGTGGCCGCCAATGTCGGCTACGGCCTGAAGGGCTTGAGTCTGAGCCGGCGGCAGGCGGCCGAGCGGGTCGAAAACCTCATGAAGCTCGTGCGGCTCGAAGGCTTCGAGGCGCGCAACCCGGACAAGCTGTCGGGCGGGCAGCGGCAGCGGGTGGCGCTCGCCCGCGCGCTGGCGCGGGAGCCCAAGCTGCTGCTGCTCGACGAGCCGCTCGGCGCCCTCGACCGCACCTTGCGCGAGGAGACCCAAGGCGAGTTGCGGGCGATCCAGCGGCGGCTCGGCACCGGCTTCGTCGTCGTCACCCACGATCCCGCGGAGGCGATGGCGCTCGCCGACCGCATCGGCGTGATAGAACGTGGGCGCCTCGTGCAGGTCGGCCCGGCACGCGACCTCTACGAGCGCCCGGCGAACCGCTTCGTCGCCGGCCTGCTCGGCGACGTCAACCTGATCGAGGGCCGGCTCGGGCCGGACGAGCCCGGCGGCCTGCGCACCGTCGAGACCGCGCTCGGGCCGATCCGCGCGAGCGGGGAGGGCGCGGCGGGCGCCGCCGTGGTGGTCGCGGTGCGGCCCGAGCGGCTAGGCCTCGGCGGGGCGGGCGGCCTGCCCGGCACGCTCCTCGAACAGACCTTCCTCGGCGACCGCATCCGCTCGCGGATCGCCATGGCCGACGGCTCGGTGCTGCGCGCCTCCGCGGCTTTGCCGATGACGGAGCCGATGCCGAATGTCGGCGCGGCCGTCACCGTGGCGATCCCGGCGGACGCCGCGCGGGTGCTGCCGGCATGAGCGGGCGCTTCGCCCGCCTCTTGGTGCGCGGGCTGCCGCTCGTGTGGCTGGTGCTGTTCTTCCTCGTGCCCTTCGCGGTGACGCTGAAGATCAGCTTCTCCTCCCCCGCCACCGCCCAGCCGCCCTACCTGCCGGTCATCGATTGGCAGGGCGGGCTGGAGGGCTGGCGCGAGTTCCTGGAGGCGCTCGACTTCCAGAACTACCGGATGATCGTGGAGGACGCGCTCTACCGCGACGCCGCCCTGTCCTCGCTCGGCTATGCCGGCCTCGCCACCGCGATCCTGGCGCTGATCGGCACGCCGACCGCCTACGCCATGGCCCGCGCCTCCGCCCGCTGGCAGCCGATCCTCGTGGCGCTCGTGATCGTGCCGTTCTGGACGAGTTTTCTGATCCGGGTCTACGCCTGGATCGCGATCCTCAAGCCCGAGGGGCTGCTCAACGGCGCCTTGACGAAGCTCGGGCTGATCGCGAGCCCTCTGCCGATCCTCGACTCCCCCACCGGCGTGCTGGTCGGCCTGACCTACGCCTACCTCCCCTTCATGGTGCTGCCGCTCTACGCGGTGATGAGCCGGCTCGACCCGACGCTGCTCGAGGCCGCCGCCGACCTGGGGGCCGGGCGCATGCGGGCCTTCTTCACGCTCACCCTGCCCCTCGCCCTGCCGGGGCTGGCGGCCGGCGCGCTGCTCTGCTTCATCCCGATGGTCGGCGAGTTCATCATCCCCGACCTGCTCGGCGGCTCGGACACGCTGATGCTCGGGCGCGTCCTGTGGAGCGAATTCTTTTCGAACCGCGATTGGCCGCTCGCCTCGGCGGTCGCGGTGCTGCTCCTGATCCTGATCGTCGGCCCCGTGGTGCTTTTTCGCGAGGCGGAGATGCGCCGCGAAGAGGCCGCCGAGGGGAGGGGGCGATGAGCGCCTTCGCCCGCACCGCGCTCGGCCTCGCGCTCGTCTTCCTCTACGCGCCGATCCTCGTGCTCGTGGTCTATTCCTTCAACGATTCGAAGCTCGTCACCGTCTGGGGCGGGTTCTCGACCCGCTGGTACGCGGTGCTGTTCGCCGACGGGCCGCTGATCGCCGCGGCGCTGGTCTCGCTCAAGGTAGCGCTGCTCTCGGCCGCCATCGCGGGCGTGCTCGGGACGCTGGCCGCGCTCGCGCTGGACCGGCACGGGCGCTTCCGCGGGCGCGGCGCCTATACCGGCCTGCTCTACGCCCCGATGGTGATGCCGGAAGTCATCACCGGACTGTCGCTGCTGCTGCTCTTCGTCGGCATCGGCCTGGATCGGGGCATCGCCACCATCGTGATCGCGCACGCCACCTTCGCCACCGGCTTCGTCGCTGTGGTGGTGGGCGCCCGCCTCAAGGGCCTCGACCGCTCGCTGGAGGAGGCGGCAGCCGACCTCGGCGCCTCGCCGGCCAGGGTGTTCTTCGGCATCACCCTGCCGCTGATCGCACCCTCGGTGGCGGCGGGGTTCCTGCTCGCCTTCACCCTGTCGCTCGACGACCTCGTGATCGCGAGCTTCGTCTCCGGCCCCGGCGCCACCACCCTGCCGATGCGGCTCTACAGTCAGGTCCGGCTCGGGGTGAACCCGGAGATCAACGCCGCCTCGACCCTGATGATCGCAACCGTGGGGCTGGTGGTGCTGGCGGCGTCGTGGCTCACCGCGCGGCGGGGGCAGGGGGCGTAGGGGGGCCCTTTTCTCACGGAGGCCGCGATCGGATCGGATAGGCCGTCACCAGCATCCGCAGGACATCGACGATCGCCCTGTGCCAGATCGACCGGACGATCGGATCGGCCCCGTCGGGCGTCGAAAGCGGCCCCTCGAACACGCTCTTCACGCCGAAGGGGCCGGCCGTCTCCGAGACGAGATGCCGGGACCGGCCATGATCGAGCAGAGCCTCGACGAAGGCCCCCGGCGCAGCGGGGTCGAAGCCGCGCGCGATGAAGAACCGCGCCTTCGCCCCGCCTTCCGCGTGATCGACGTTCAGGAGGTAGCGACCGATCTTGTCGTCGGCGATGGCTAGATCCGGTTGCCGGTCATCCGCCACGCCGTCGTCTCAGGCGGCCCGGAGAAGGTCGGCCGATACGGTGCAGTTGCCCACGACGGGGGCGGCGAACTCGACCTCGTAGGCCTCGCCGCGACCGTACACGGCGACGATCGTGCCGCGGGCGCCGGCCGGCACCGGCTGGCCGTCATCCGTCGTCAGGGTGCACAGGGTCTCGACCACGCTCAATTCCGGAAGGAGAGCCTGCGTCTCGTCGGGATTGCGAGCCCGGTGCAGCGTGACGAACGACATTTCGGGAGTCTACGCCGCGCCGGAGATTCGGCAAGCCACCCTACCCCGGCGGCGCCAACACCTGCGCGCGCCGGGCCTCAAGCGTCTGCCAGACGAGCAGCGCGGGCAGGCCGAGGACGACGTCGGGGACGCGCTTGGCCAGCGACAGGGCGATGGCGATGCCGGCATCCAGCCCGAACAGGGCGCCGACGAAGACGAAGCCGCCCTCCTGCACCCCGAGCCCGCTCGGCACAGGGAAGGCGGCCGACTTGATGGCCTGGGAAAGCGATTCCAGCACCAAGACCTCGGTCAGGCTCGCCTCGACGCCGATGCAGGCGAGCACGATCCAGATCTCGGCGGCGCCCAGCAGCCAGCCCGCGGCGTGGAGCAGCGTCGCCTGGGCGAGCGGCCCGCGGCGGTCGCGCCCCCAGACCGCGTCGAGGGCGTCGCGGACGGAAGGGCCCGCGGCGGCGTCCGGCTCGGAGGCGCCGAGGACGCGGCGCAGGAGGCCGGAGAGCCGCCGCTCCAGGCCGCGGGCGGAGCCGAGCCGCTGCAAGGCGAAGAAGGCCGCCACCGCCGCGACCGCGACGGCCGCGACCTCCACGGTCCAGCGGGCCAGCGCCGCGGCGGCCTCACCGGGCAGGCGCCACAGCAGGCCGGCGCCGAGCACCGTGAAGGCCACCTGCGTGGCGACCTGGATCAGCATGTCGGCGAGCAGCGAGGCCGCCGCGAAGCTGCCGACCACGCCCCAGAAGGTGAGCAGGCGCCCGCCCACCACCTCGCCGCCGACCGAGGCGACGGGCAACAGCACGTTCACCCCCTCGCGCACGAAGCGCAGGATCACGAAGGCGCCGGTCTCGATCCTGCCCCGGCCCGGCGCGGCGGCCGCGACGCCGGCGAGCAGGCGGGCCCAGGCGAGCCCGCACAAGAGGATGATGAGCGCGCGGACCACGACGAGGCCGGCGAGCCCCAGCGCACCGATGCGCCCGAACGCGTCGCCGATCGCGGTCAGGTCGTTGGTGGCCACGAGCCACGTGCCGAGCGCCAGCCCGGCCAGCGTCCCGAGGAGCGGCAGGCGGCGCATCAGGCCCCGCAGCAGGCGGCGCGGCGCGGAGGCGGGGTCAGCCATCGGCGTCGGGCGCGGGCGGTAAGGCGGGCGTGTCGAGCGAGAGGGAGGCGGCCGAGAGCGCGTCGAGGCAAGGCGCGAGCAGCACGACGCGGCCCCGCGCCAGGGAGGCCGGCGTCGCCACCGCGAGCAGGCGCTTGGGGCAGGGGCCGAGGCAGCCGGTCTCGATGATCTTCACTTTACGACCCTTCGCACGCGCCTCGCCCTCGGGCCGGGCGGCGGCGCGCTTGAGGGCGCGGCCGAGCCGCTTGCGGTCCACGCCCTGGCGCTTGGCGCACTTGCCGCAGACCAGCACGACCTCCGCGAAGCCGGCCTTCGCCGTGCGGGGCCCCATTGCGTGGGCCGGGCCGTCCGGTTGCTGACGCCGTCCCAATCGCCCCTCCGCTCCCGTCGCGTCCCGCGCTGCTTCTCGCGCATCTGCCGTTGCAGAGCGAGGGCGGCCTATCGCAGCCGTCGCCCCGCGCGGCAATCCCGGCGGATCGCCGCGCCTTAAGCCGCGCCTTAAAAAGGGCCGAAAAGAACGTGACCTCAGCCGTGGCCGCGAGCGCCCGCCCGGCGCTTCGCAGCCGGGTGCGACAGGTCGCCGGCGGCAGGTCGGCACAGGGCCGGCCGACGGCCGGCGGCGGTTTCCCCGCGAGGATGTCCCTTCGATGAGTTCGGACGAGATCAAGCAGGAGACGAAGGTCCGGTCGAGCCCGAGCGTCAAGTCGCTCATGGACCTCGCCCGCCGCTCCGTGCCGGATCTGCGGCGCAACGCCGAGACGCTCGAGCCCGTACCCGCGGGCCGGCGCGGCGCCCTGGCGGCGCGGATGCGCCGGACCCTGAACTGGACCCGCCTGCCCGGCCTCCGGCGCCGGGGGGAGGAGGAGGAAGCGCGTCCGCAGCCGCGGATGCTGGTGCGGCTGATCCGCAGCTACTGCCTGTTCGTGCTGGTGCCGACGGCGGCGGTGGGATTCTACGTCTTCGCGCTCGCCACGCCGCAATACGTCACCGAATCGCAGTTCGCGGTGCGCGGCGACATCGAGCCGATGACGACCACCTCGCTCGGCATGTACCAGGACCTGATCCAGAAGCATAACAGCCAGGACAGCTTCATCCTGCGCGACTACATCAAGAGTCGCCCGCTGGTGGAGTCGGTCGATGCCAAGCTCGGCCTGGAGAAGATGTTCTCGGGCGACGGGATCGATTTCTGGGCGCGCTACAACGCCGATCAGCCGGTCGAGCGGCTGGTCCGCCACTGGCGCAACCACGTCACGCCGCAGATCGACGTCGTCTCCGGCGTGATCCGGCTGACCGTACGGGCCTTCTCGCCCCAGGACGCGGTGGCGATCTCCAAGGAGGTGATCGCCCAGTCCGAGACCCTGATCAACACGATCTCCCGCCGCGCCCAGCAGGACATGCTGGTCCAGGCGCAGAAGGAGGTCGACAAGGCGGTCGAGCGGCTCAAGCGCGCCCGCATGGCGCTGCAGGAGTTCCGCAACCGCTGGGGCATCATCGATCCGGTGCAGTCGGCCCAGGCGACGGTCACCACCATCGAACTCTTGCGCAAGGACAAGATCAAGGCCGAGAACGACCTGCGCGTCCTGCGCGATTCCAAGCTCGACGAGCGGACCCGCGGCATCCAGGTGCTCGTCGCCACCGTCGCGGCCATCGACGGCCAGATGAAGGACCTGCAGAACCGCCTCACCACCGACGGCCTCGTCACCGACGCCTCGCACAACCTCACCCAGGCCCTGCTCGAATACGAGGGCCTGATGGTCGAGCAGACGATCGCCGAGAAGCTGCACGCGTCGATGAACATGATCCTCGACCGCGCCCGCGTCGCCGCCTCGAAGCAGCAGATCTATCTCGCGACCTTCGTCGAGCCCCTGCTGCCGAGCTACTCGGCCTATCCGGCCCCGTTCCACGCCGTCGCCGTGGCGGCGTTCCTATTCACGATGTTCTGGAGTGCGGTCTCCCTGATCCGGTCCGCCGTCGTCGATAATAGGTTGTAATTGCTTGGCCTCAGGCGCCGGCGGCGGCATCCGCGGCCATAGGCTTTTGCTCCGCTCGACGCCTCGGCGTAGCCGAGGCCGCTGCGCGGGGCGCTCTTCGCGCCCGGTTATACGGTGCTGCCGCACGATCGGGCGATGGCCACGGCTTTGGGGCCTCGCCCCTTGATCGGGTCGCCGCCGCGGGCGATGTCCCTCCCCTTGCGGAGCGGCCCCGGTCGTCGCCGGAACGTGTCACAGGAGCAGGCCCCATGGCGGATTTCTCGGATCTCGTCGCCCGCGCGGTGAGCCCGGCGATGAGCCGGGAAGAGCGCGAGGAGGTCTACCACGTGGTGCGGGCGGCGGTGCAGCGGCTGCAGGAGCGCGAGGGGCTCGCGGCCGACGATCCGGGCATCCTGCTGCAGCGCCACCTGATCGAGGAGACGATCCGGGACGTCGAGTTCGACATCACCCGCTTCCAGACCCTGCGCAAGATCGCCGAGGCCAAGGCCGCCCAGGACGCCGAGGCCGCGCGGCTCTCCGGGCGGCGGCGCTGACCGGGTGAGCCCGCTGGACGAACCCGCTCCGCCCCCCACATCACGGCCCCGACCCCTTCCGCACAGCCCGACGAGGCCCCCGATGCAGGCCGATTCCCCCGAGACGCCGCCTTCCGCGCCCCCCGTCCTCGACGACGCCACCCTCGCCTTCGCGGCTCGCGTCTTCCAATACGCCCGGATGGGGCATGCCGAGGAGTTGGCCGGGTTGTTCGCGCAGGGGCTGCCGGCCAACCTGCGCAACGACAAGGGCGACAGCCTGCTGATGCTCGCCGCCTATAACGGCCAGACGGAGGCCGCGCGGGTGGTGCTGGAGGCCGGCGGGGACCCCGAACTCGCCAACGACCGCGGCCAGACCCCGCTCGCGGGCGCCGCCTTCAAGGGCGATGCGGGCATCGTCGATCTTCTGCTCGACCGCGGCGCGGCAGTGGACGGCACGGCGGACGGCGCGCGCACGGCGCTGATGCTGGCGGCGATGTTCGACCGCGTCGCCATCGTCGAACGGCTGCTCGCCCGCGGCGCCGACCCGGCCCGCCGCGACGCCTCGGGGATGAACGCCGCGGAGCTGGCCCGGCAGATGGGCGCGCGGGAGACCTCGGCCCTGCTGGAGCGGGCCGCGGACTGACCGCCTCTGCCGTACCGGTGTCGCCCAAACGCCACGCGCAGAGCGCTTTTTCAGTCGAGCAGCAACGTGTGCTTGTGGAACGGCCGATCGTCACCTAGGCCAAGGGCAGAGGTGATGTCACGATGTCCACGACAGTCAGCGATTACACGGCCCTATTATCGGGATCGAGCTGGTGGGGCGACAAGACTGTCGGCAAACCGGTGTTCATCACCTATTCCTTCGAGACCGCAGCCTACGATTATCTCTCGGATCTGGGATTCTCAGTCGAGTTCAAGGACTCGTTCGCGTCGCTGACCCAGATGGAGGAGACGGCCGTCTCGTTCGCCCTGGGAAGTTGGGCGGCGGCCAGCGGGATCGAATTCCTTCTGGTTCCGGCGGGCCAGGGTGACATCCGGTTCGGGCGCTACGACCTCGGCAAGGACCCGGATTCGGCCGACGCCGCGGCCTTCGCCTACGAGCCCTTCACCGCGATCGACCGCGGCGGGTCCTACTCCCTGGCGCCCGGCGGCGACGTATTCCTCGATCTGTCCGTCAACGACTACTCGTTCTACGACGAGATTCACGTGCTGACGCACGAGATCGGCCACGCGCTCGGCCTGAAGCACCCCTTCGAGGGCGACGTCCTGCTCGATCCCACCCTCGACACCGTCGAGAATACGGTCATGAGCTACGGCGACGTGCCCTCGACGTTGCCCAAGCTCGGCGACCTCGACAAGGCGGCGATCGCCTATCTCTACGGCGGCAAGGATACGGGCGGCACGCAGGTCGCCAGCTGGAGCTGGGACGACAAGACCTACACCCTGACCCAGACCGGCGGCGCGGGCGCCGACACGATCCGCGGCGTCTCGACCCGGGACGTGATCCGGGCCGAGGCCGGCGACGACCTCGTGTTCAGCGGCGCCGGCGACGACCGGATCGAGGCCGGGGCGGGCGCGGACGTGGTCTTCGCCGACGACGGCGACGACACCGTCTACGGCGGGACCGGCGACGACATCCTCCATGCCGGAACCGGCAAGGACACGATGCTCGGCGGGGCCGGGGACGACGGGCTCGGCGGGGACGAGGGCAACGACGTCCTGCGGGGCGAGGCCGGCGACGACTTCCTCGCGGGCGGTGCGGGCGACGACCGCCTCGTCGGCGGGGCCGGGGACGACCTGCTCTCGGGCGGGGCGGGCAACGACCTGCTCGACGGCGAGGGCGGCGAGACCCAGGGCGACACCGCCGATTACGGCGACGCGTACCGGGACGTTTCCGTCGATCTAGGCGGCCTCTATGCCACCGGGGCCGAGATCGGCCGCGATACCCTCAAGGGCATCGAGAACGCCGTCGGCGGCAGCGGCTTCGATTCACTGTACGGCGACGCGGCCGCGAACAGCCTCTGGGGCGGGGCCGGCAACGACTGGCTCTGGGGCCATGACGGGGCCGACATCCTCGATGGCGGCGATGGCGACGACAGCCTGGACGGCGGGGCCGGAAACGACCTGCTCCAGGGAGGCGCGGGCCGCGATACGTTCCTCGGCGAGGCCGGGGACGACAAGCTGTCGGGCGGCGCGGGCAAGGACGTGCTCAAGGGCGGCGACGGAGCCGACATCCTCGACGGCGGCGACAGCAACGACCGCCTCTGGGGCGGGGCCGGAAACGACCAGCTCGGGGGAGGCACGGGCGACGACTTGCTCCTCGGCGAGGCCGGGGACGACAGGCTGGTGGGCGGCACGGGCAACGACACGCTCGACGGCGGTCGCGGCGGCGAGACCCAGGGCGACACCGCGGATTACGGCGAGGCGCGCCTGCAGATCCGGGTCGATTTGAACGGCACGCGCGCGACCGTCGGCGGCAAGGTCGTGACCTATCACGCCCTCGGAGACGAGATCGGCCGCGATGCCCTCGTGAACGTGGAGAATGTCGTCGGCGGCCGCGGCGCCGACGTGCTGACCGGCGACGCGACCGCCAACCGCCTCTCGGGCGGGGCCGGCAACGACCTGCTCAAGGGCAACGACGGCGCCGACATCCTCGACGGCGGCGACGGCGGTGACCGGCTCGAAGGCGGGGCCGGCAACGATACGCTTGTCGGCGAGGCCGGCGACGACCGGCTGATCGGCGGCGCGGGCGACGACACGCTCGACGGCGGACGCGGCGGCGAGACCCAGGGCGACACCGCCGACTACGCCGCGGCGGGCCAGCAGGTCCGGGTCGATCTGAACGGCATGAGCACGACCGTCGGCGGCAAGACCGTGATCTACCACGCGACCGGCACCGAGATCGGCCGCGACGTCCTCAAGAACGTCGAGAACGTCGTCGGCGGCAAGGGCGCGGACGTGCTGAAGGGCGACGCCGCCGCCAACCGCCTCTCGGGCGGGGCCGGCAACGACACGCTCGTCGGCGAGGCCGGGGACGACCGGCTGATCGGCGACACGGGCGACGACGTCCTCGACGGCGGACGCGGCGGCGAGACCCAGGGCGACACCGCCGATTACGGCGCGGTGAACGAGAAGCTCCGGATCGACCTGAACGGCATGAGCGCGACCGTCGACGGCAAGACCGTGGTCTACCACGCCACCGGCACCGGATTGGGTCGCGACGTCTTCAAGGGCATCGAGAACGTCGTCGGCGGCAACCGCGCCGACGTCCTGATCGGCGACGCCGCCGCCAACCGCCTCACGGGGGGCGGGGGCGACGACATGATCAAGGGCGGCGCGGGCGCCGACATCCTGAGCGGCGGGATCGGCGCCGACCGCTTCGTGTTCGACACGAAGCTCGGCGCGGGCAACGTCGATCGCATCGCCGACTTCACGGCCGGCACCGACAAGCTCTACCTCGACGACGACGTGTTCACCGCGCTGAAGGCCGGGCGGTTCGCCGAGGGGCAGTTCCATGCCGGCACGAGCGCCCACGACGCCGACGACCGCCTGATCTTCGACGCCAAGACCAAGAGCCTGTTCTACGACGCCGACGGCACCGGCGCGCAGGCCCAGGTCAAGATCGCGGTGCTCGACAAGGTCGCGGTGCTGAGCGCTTCCGACTTCCTGATCGTCGTGTAGGATCGCCCCCGCGGCCCCGGACGCTGAGCGATCCGGGGCCGGGGAGGGATGTCATGGCGCAAGCGGTCGGGGCGATCGACCAGGGCACCACGAGCACGCGCTTCATCGTGTTCGACCGCTCCGGCGCCATCCTGGGGCAGGCCCAGCGCGAGCACGAGCAGATTTTTCCCAAAGCCGGCTGGGTCGAGCACGATGCCCGCGAGATCTGGCGCAACACCCGCACGGTGATGCGCGAGGGGCTGGTGCGGGCCGGGCTGGAGCCCTCCGACCTCTCGGCAATCGGCATCACCAACCAGCGTGAGACCGCCTTGCTGTGGGATGCCACGACCGGTGAACCGCTGCACAACGCGCTGGTCTGGCAGGATACCCGCACCGACCGGCACGTCGCCGCGCTCGCCCGCGACGGTGGGCGCGACCGGTTCCGCGACCTCACCGGCCTGCCGCTGGCGAGCTACTTTTCCGCCTCGAAACTCGCGTGGCTGCTCGACCATGTCGAGGGCGCCCGCGAGAAGGCCGAGGACGGGCGCGCCCTGTTCGGCACCATCGATTCCTGGCTGGTCTGGAACCTCACCGGCGGCGAGGAGGGGGGCCTGCACGTCACCGACGTGACCAATGCCAGCCGCACGCAACTCATGTCGCTGGCCAGCCTCGACTGGGACGAGGGCATGCTCGGCGTGTTCCGCATCCCCCGCGCGGTGCTCCCAAAAATCGTCTCGTCGAGCGCGGTTTTGGGCGAGACCCGCGACCCGTTCGAGGGCGTGCCGGTGGCCGGCATCCTGGGTGACCAGCAGGCGGCGCTCTTCGGCCAGACCTGCTTCGCACCGGGCGAGGGCAAGAACACCTACGGCACCGGCGCCTTCGCGCTGATGAACACCGGCACGGAGCCCGTCGCCTCGAAGGCCGGCCTCGTCACGACGGTCGCCTACCGCATCGGCGACGAGCCTCCGGCCTACGCGCTGGAGGGCTCCATCGCCATCACCGGCGCGCTGGTGCAGTGGCTGCGCGACAATCTCGGGCTGATCAGGGAATCGGCCGAGGTGGAGGCGCTGGCCCGCAGCGTCGAGGACAACGGCGGCGTCTACGTCGTGCCGGCCTTCTCAGGCCTCTACGCGCCGCACTGGCGCGACGACGCCCGCGGCCTCATCATCGGGCTGACCCGCTACGCCAACAAGGGCCACATCGCCCGCGCCTGTCTCGAAGCCACCGCCTACCAGACCCGCGAGGTGCTGGAGGCGATGGAGCGCGATTCCGGCATCCGCCTGAGCGAGCTGCGCTGCGACGGCGGCATGGTCGTCAACGATCTGCTGATGCAGTTCCAGGCCGACATCCTCGACCGCGAGACCCTGCGCCCGAAGGTTTCGGAAACGACTGCGCTGGGTGCGGCCTACGCCGCGGGCCTCGCCACCGGATTCTGGGGCGGCTTGTCGGACCTCACGGACAATTGGGCGGTTGACCGGCGCTGGCATCCGCATCTCGACGCGGAGCGGCGCGCAGCGCTGTTCTCCGGCTGGAGCCGGGCGGTGGAGCGCTCCTTCGGCTGGGTGGAGGACGAGGCATGAGGCACGGGCGGGCGGCACTTCTGGCGATGACCATGCTTTTCGGGAGCGCGGCCGAGGCTGCGCCGCAGACGTATCCGGGCCAGAGCGAGGGCGATGTCGTCGTCAAAGACTTGCGCCTTGCGAGCGGCGAGAGCCTGCAACAGGCCAAGCTGCACTACACCACGCTCGGCACGCTGCACCGCGGCGCCGACGGCGAGATCGACAACGCGGTGCTCGTCCTGCACGGCACCACCGGCACCGGAAAGAGCTTCCTGATCCCGACGCTCGGCCCCGAGCTGTTCGGCGAGGGGGCGCCGCTCGATGCCAAGCGCTGGTACGTCATCCTGCCCGACGGGCTCGGGCGCGGCGGCTCCTCGAAGCCGTCCGACGGGCTGAAGGGCCGCTTCCCCCGCTACGGCTACGGCGACGTGGTCGAGGGCCAGCACCGGGTGGTCGAGGAACTCGGCGTCAAGCGCCTGCGCCTCGTGCTCGGTACCTCCATGGGCGGGATGCAGGCCTGGATGTGGGGCATCCGCTATCCGCAAGCCATGGACCTGATCATGGCGGTGGCGAGCCAGCCGATTCCGGTCAGCGGCCGCAACGCCCTGTGGCGGCGCCTGCTGATCGAGGGCATCCGCTCCGATCCCGACTGGCAGGGCGGCGACTACACCAAGCAGCCCAAAAGCTTCGAGCGCATCCTGCCGATCTTCAACATCATGACCGAGAGCGTGCTGGGTCTCCAGAAACAGACGCCCACCCGCGCCGCGTCGGACGCGACCTACGACAAGATGGTCGCGGGCTACGCCGACAAGGCCGACGCCAACGACTGGCTGCGCTGGTTCGATTCCTCGTTCGACTACGACCCCTTCCCCGATCTGGCGAAGATCGAGGCCAAGGTGCTGGCAGTGAATTTTTCCGACGACGAGTTGAACCCACCCCAGCTCGACGTGATGAACGCCGCGATGGCGCGTGTGAAGGACGGCCGCTTCGTGCTGGTGCCGGCCTCCCCCGAGACCCACGGCCACCAGTCCCTGCGCTACGCCTCCCTGTGGAAGCGGCATCTGGCCGAGTTCCTGGGGGCGCCCGAAGCGAAGACCGAAGGGGCGAATTCGCCGGAGGGACCGGCCAAGCGCTGAGGCCGTCGGGCGGAATAGGCTGAAGATCCGGGCACAATACGCAAGACGTCCGAAGTCGTTCCGCCGCGAACTTAGCGGATGATCGTTTCTCACCCTGTGACCGCGCCGATCACGGCGGCGTGATGCGCGCTTGCCCGGCCGATAGAGGCACGATGACTTTTACCGATCCATCCGCGACGGAAAATTAACGCTTTAAATTATTAATCCGGTCACCAGAACTGCTCTCGCCCCGACCGGACTACAGCATGCGCGTCTCCCTCAAAACGGCTCTCGCCGGGTCGTTCAGCCTGCTCGCCGTCGTCGCCGCGGTCCAGGGCGGGCTCAGCATCGTCAAGCTCGCGACGATCGACCGGGAGGTGCGGGCGATCGCCGACAACTGGCTGCCCTCGGTCGGCCTGCTCGGCGACATCAGCACGGCGACCCGCGACGAGCGGGTGAAGACCTACCGCTACGCCTCCACTTCCGACACGCCGGAGCTGCTCGCCGCCAACGAGAAGAGCGTTCGGGTCAGCCAGAAGGCGCTCGCCGACCTGCGCAAGGCCTACGAGCCGCTGATCGCCTCGGCCGAGGAGCGGGCGCTCTACGAGCGCTTCTCCGCCACCTGGGCGACCTACACCGTTCGGCTGGAGGAGGTCGTGGGGATGATGCGGGCCGGTCGCAAGGCCGAGGCGCTGACCCTGCTCGCCAGGCCCGACACCCTGGCGCTGGCGCAGGCCGCCACCAAGGTGCTGCAGGAGAACCTCGCCCTGAACAAGCGCGGCGCCAAGGACAGCGTCGATCACGCCGTCGGCAGCGCGGCCTCGGCCGCGATGACGGCCTGGATCGCCATGGCGGTGACGCTGCTCTCGGCGCTTCTCGCCGCCCTGTTCGGCTGGCGCGGCATCTCGCGGCCGATCGAGGGGATGACCGCGGCGATGGGCCAGCTGGCGGCGGGCGACGCCACCCTCGACGTGCCGGGAAGGGGCCGGCGCGACGAGATCGGCGCGATGTCGGCGGCCGTGCAGGTGTTCAAGGACAACCTGATCCGCGCCCGCGCGCTGGAGGAGGAATCGGCGCTCGCCCGCGCCGGGGCCGAGGCCCAGCGCAAGGCGGCGGCCCGCGACATGGCCGACGCGTTCGAGCGGAGCGTGGGCGGCGTCATCGGCGGCCTCTCGGCGGCGGCGACCCAGTTGCAGGGGACCGCGCGCGCGATGACCGCCACCGCCGCCGAGACCGCGGCGCAGTCCGGCTCGGTCGCGGCCTCGGCCGACGAGGCGGCGTCCAACGTCGGCACCGTCGCGGTGGCGGCGGAGGAACTCGGCGCCTCCGTGGCCGAGATCGGGCGTCAGGTCGATGGCTCGGCCGCGCTCGCCCAGGCCGCCGTGGGCGAAGCCGGGCAAACGGCGGTGCTCGTGCGCGACCTGTCGGACGCGGCCTCCCGCATCGGCGACGTGGTGGCGATGATCGCCACCATCGCCGGCCAGACCAATCTTCTGGCGCTGAACGCCACGATCGAGGCTGCCCGCGCCGGCGAGGCCGGCCGCGGCTTCGCGGTCGTCGCCGCGGAGGTGAAGGAACTCGCCAACCAGACCGCACGGGCAACCGAAGAAATCACCGGCCAGATCGGCCGCATCCAGGCCTCGACCGGTCAGGCGGTGACGGCGATCGACGGCATCGCGGGCCGCATCCGCGAGATCAGCGGTGTGGCCACCGGCATCGCGGCGGCGGTGGAGGAGCAGGGCGCGGCCACGCAGGAGATCGTGCGCAACGTCGCCCAGGCCGCGACCGGCGCGGGCGCGGTGACGACCAACATCGCGGGCGTGGCCTCGGCCGCGGAGGAAACCGGGGCGGCGGCCTCCCAGGTGCTCGCCTCGGCCACCGAGCTGTCGCGCCAATCCGAGCAGCTTGGTGCGGACGTCGCCCGCTTCCTCGACACCGTGCGGGCGGCTTGATCCTTCAGGGCCGAAACCCCTCGAACACCATCTGGTCGGCGTGCGCTGCGGCCAGCGCCCGCTGCTCGGGCGTGCGGACGGTCCAGGTCATCACCGGCATGCCCCCGAGACGGCGGCAGAGATAGGGCACCGGCCCCGGCAGGTCGCCGACGCGCCAGGACAGGAAGTCGGGCCGGCTCTCGTCGAGATGGAGCAGGCCCGAGAGCGCGGTGCGCAGCGACGGGCTCAGGCGGTCGTATTCGGGATCGTCCTGGCTCGCCTCGGCGACGATGCCCCTGGGGATGGCCGGCGCGATCTCGGCGAGCATGCCGACGATGCCGGGATCGAAGGATTTCAGCGCGATCGGCCCGGTGAAGCCGGCCACCACCTCCGCGGTGCGGCGGGTGAGGCGGCGGTCGCCGTCGAAACGGCTCTTGATCTCGACCACCACCGGCACCCGCCCGCCGACATGGGTGAGAAACTCCGCCAGCGTCGGGATGCGCTCGGCCGTACCGAAGATCGTCCGTTGGCCGAGGTCCGCGGCGCTCGTCGCGTCCACCGCGCCCTCGGTGCCGGTGAGGCGCCCGAGCGTGGCGTCGTGGAAGACCATCGCCTCGCCGTCGGCGCTGACCTGCACGTCGCACTCGACGGCGTAGCCCGCCGCCGCCGCAGCCTCGGCGGCAGCCAGCGTGTTCTCGGGGATGCCGGCGGCGCGGTCGTGCAGGCCGCGATGGGCAATCGGCCGCGCGGTCAGCCAGCCGGGCGCGTTGAGGGCGCGGCTCACGCGACCTCGAACATCGCCTCGACCTCGACCGCGGCGTCGAGGGGAAGTTCGGCGACGCCGACGGTGGAGCGGGCGTGGCGGCCCTTGTCGCCCAGCACCGCGACCATCAAGTCGGAGGCACCGTTCATGATGGGGGCGAGCCCGGCGAAGGTCGGCACGGCGTTGATGAAGCCGCCGAGCCGCAGGCATTGCACGACGCCGCGGTCGAGATCGCCCACCGCCGCCTCGATCTGAGCGAGCACGTTCAGCGCGCAGAGCTTGGCCGCCTCGATCCCGGCCTCGTTCGAGACCTCGGCGCCGAGCTTGCCCTTGTGGGCGTCGGCGAGCTTGCCGTCGGGCCCGAAGCAGATCTGGCCGGAGATGATCACGAGGTTGCCCGAGCGCACGAACGGCACGTAGTTCGCCACGGGAGCCGCCGCCTTCGGCAGGGTGAGCCCGAGGGCTTCCAGGCGTTCCTTGACCGAGTTCATCGCGTGTGTGGCTCCTGCTTCGTCGCCGGGGACGAAGCACGGGGGCAGGGCCGGGCGCAAGGGGGCGCTTCGGTCCGCAGACGACAGTGGATTCGGGAGAAAGCCTTCGCTGGCAACGGCTTGCACAGCGCGCAAGAAAAAAGGCTCGGATTGCTCCGAGCCTTGAAGGGAAAAGGCCATTGGGGGCTGAACTGGCCTTCGTGATCGGACAATGCGCTCGGCCGCGGTCGGTTCCAAAAAATCTGCGAAAAGATTTCAGCGCGGCGCGGCGGCCCGGCGCAGCCGGTCGTTGATCGCCTCGCCGAGGCCCGCTTCCGGAATCGGCGCGACCGCGATCACGGCCGCACCCGCGGCGTCGAGGCGGCGTAGCGCCGAGAACAGACGGGTGGCGGCTTCCTGCGCGTCGCCGGCCTCGCTGAGGTTCTCGACGGCGCATGCAGCCTCCCATCCGACGGGCCGAAAGGCGCCGAACAACAGGGCCGCCTCGCCGGGCGCGATCCGCGTCGCGTCGAGCCGCACCGCCGCCCGCGGGGCGTAGTGCGAGGCGAGCAGCCCCGGCCCGACCGGGCGCGATCCCGGATCGCCGTCCGTCTCCGGGGCAAAGCCCAGCACAGCGGCCAGGGCCTCGCGGGTCACGCCGCCCGGCCGCAGCAGCCGGGGCGGACCGCCGAGGCAGGCAACCACGCTCGATTCGACGCCGACCGGGCACGCGCCTCCGTCGAGCACCGCGGCGATGCGCCCGTCGAGATCGGCCAGCACGTGGTCCGCGCTCGTCGGGCTCACCCGCCCCGAGCGGTTGGCCGAGGGCGCCGCCACCGGCCGCCCGACCCGCGCCAGGAGGTCGCGGGCGATTCCATGCCCCGGCACTCGTAGCGCCACGCTGTCGAGCCCGGCGCGGGCGAGATCGCAGACCGTGCCGCCGGGTGCCCCCGGCACCACCAGGGTCAGCGGCCCCGGCCAGAATTCTTTTGCGAGGCTTTGGGCGTGCTCGTCGAACACGCCTTCCGCCATGGCTGCATCCAGAGTCGGCAGGTGCGCGATCAGCGGGTTGAAGCTCGGGCGCGCCTTGGCGGCGTAGATGCCGGCCACCGCCGCCGGATCGGTGGCGTCGGCCCCGAGGCCGTAGACTGTCTCGGTCGGCAGCGCGACGAGCCGCCCGGCCGCCAGCAGCGCGGCGGCCTCCGTGAGGCCGGCCACGTCGGCGGGCAGGCGTTGCGTCGCGGTTGACGGGAATCCGTCCATGTCGGAGGGGAAACGATCTCGCGAAAGGGGATCGACGGCCCTAACCTTCCCCGGTGCGGGCCGTCAAACGGCAAGCGTCCCGTCAGCGTCAGCACAGGTTCACGCCCTATGACCTACCGCGCCCCCGTCCAGGAGATGGCCTTCGCGCTCCGCCACGTGGCCGGGCTCGACGCGGTGCTGGCCAAGACTGTGATCGAGGGCGGCGCCGAGATCGCCCCCGAGGATGCGGTGGCGATCCTGGAGGAGGCGGGCCGGTTCGCGAACAACGTGCTCGCACCGTTGAACCGCGCGGGCGACCGGCACGGCACCCTATTTTCAGACGGCGCCGTCACCACCCCGCCGGGCTGGCGCGAGGCGTATCGGGCCTTCGTCGCGGGCGGCTGGAACGGGGTGCGCGCCGCCCCCGAGCAGGGCGGCCAGGGCCTGCCGCACCTGATCGCGGCGGCCTGCACCGAGTTGTGGAACGGGGCGAACCTCGCCTTCGGCATCGGCCCGTTGCTGACGGCAGGCGGCATCGAGGCGCTCGCCGCCCACGGCTCGGACGCGCTGAAGACCGGCTACCTCCATAAAATCGTGTCGGGCGAATGGACCGCCACTATGAACCTGACCGAGCCGCAGGCCGGCTCGGACCTCTCCACCTTGCGCACCCGCGCCGAACCGAGCGGCGACGGCCGCTACCGGATCACGGGGTCCAAGATCTACATCAGCTACGGCGAGCACGACCTCACCGACAACATCTGCCACCTCGTGCTCGCCCGCCTCAAGGACGCGCCCGCGGGCACGCGGGGCATCTCGCTGTTCCTCGTGCCGAAGGTGCTGCCGGACGGTTCGCGCAACGACCTTCGCTGCTCGGGCGTCGAGCACAAGCTCGGCATCCACGCCTCGCCCACCTGCTCCATGGCCTTCGGCGACGGCGGCGGGGCCATCGGCTGGCTGATCGGCGAGGAGAACCGCGGCTTGGCCTGCATGTTCACGATGATGAACGCGGCCCGGCTCAATGTCGGCCTCCAGGGCGTCGGCGTGGCCGAGGCCGCGACCCAAAAGGCGCTGGACTACGCCCGCGAGCGCCGCCAGGGCCGGGCGCCCGGCGCACCGGAGCCCGTCAGCGCGATCGCGGCCCATGCCGACGTGCAGCGCATGCTCCTGACCATGAAGGCGTATACGTCGGCGGCGCGCGGCCTCTGCTACCTCACCGCCCAGGCCCTCGACGCGGCGCAGGGCCCGGACGGCAAGACGGCGCACGACCGCGCCTCGCTGCTGACGCCGGTCGCCAAGGCCTTTTCCACCGACATCGCCAACGAGGTGGCGGCGCTTGGGCTTCAGGTCCACGGCGGCATGGGCTTCGTCGAGGAGACCGGCGCGGCCCAGTTCCTGCGCGACGCCCGCATCCTCGCCATCTACGAGGGCACCAACGGCATCCAGGCGATCGACCTCGTGACCCGCAAGCTGCCGCTGAACGGCGGGGCCACGGTGGGGGCGCAGATCGCCGCGATCCGGCGGGTGGCGGAAGCGCTGCTCAAGGACGGCCACCCCGGCTTCGGCCACGCGGCCCCGCGCCTGCGCGAGGGGATTTCCAGCCTCGACCGCGCCACGGGCTTCCTGCTTAAGGCTCTGGGCTCGAACCGGCCGCAGGACGCGCTGCCCGGCGCGACGCCCTACCTGCGGCTGTTCGGCCTTGTGCAGGGCGCCGCCTGCCTCGCCCGCGCCGGGCTCGCGTCGAGCGCGGCGCTGAAAGCCGGCGAGACCGATCCGGCGCACGCCGCCCGCATCGCGCTCGCCCGCTTCTTCGCCGAGAACCTGCTGCCGGCAGCCTCGGGCCTCGAACAGGCGATCCTCACCGGCGGCAGCTTTGCCGACGACCCGGCCTTCGCGCTGGCGGGGTAGGGGCACCTCGACTCCCTCCCGACGATCCCCTCATTCCGAGAGCTTTTCGAGGGGGGCGACCGGGGCCGGATTGTCGAGGCCGTCAGGCAGGCAGGACGACCGGTCGCGGCGTCAAAGCGGCCCCGTCAGCCACCCGGCGTCCAGACCTGTCCGTGATAGACGAAGCGTCCGCCCTCACTCGCGAGCGCGGCCAGCCCGCCGAAGGCCGGGTCCTTCACGGTGATGACGCTGGTGGGGATGTCGCGCATCTGCGCCGCGAACGGCGCCTTGCGCTCGAACGCGTCGCGAAACCCGCCCGCCCGCAGCACCGGCACGATCCGCGGGGCGATGCCGCCGCCGATATAGACACCGCCGGTCGCCAGGAAGGTGAGGGCGAGGTCGCCGCAGACGCGCCCGAGCAGCCGGGCGAACAGGTCCAGCGCTTCCCGAGCGTGGGAATCCTCGCCCGAGAGGCCGGTGCGGGTGATCTCGGCGGGGTCGAGGGCGGGGCCGTCGCCGCCGCCGCGCACCGTCCGGATCGCCGCGTGCAGCCGCGACAGGCCGGGGCCGGAGAGCAGGGTCTCGACGGTGATGCGGTCGTCGGTGCGCTCGACCGCGGCCCAGATTTCCGCCTCCGCCGCGTCGCAGGCCCCGAGATCGGTGTGGCCGGCCTCCGTCGAGACGATGGCGAGGCGATCCTCGTAGGGAACGAGTGCGGCCGCGCCGAAGCCGGTGCCGGGCCCGAGCACCACCCGCGGCCCGTTCGCCTCGTGCCGTTCGGGGCCGACCGGCGTCAGGTCGTCGGGGGCGATGGCCGCGGCACCGGCCGCCACCGGCACGTAATCGTTGACGACCGTGACCCGCGACAGGCCGAAATCCCGGCCGATCGCCTCGCCCGCGACCACCCAATGGGCGTTGGTGAGCTGCACTGCCGGGGCATCGACCCGGCCGGCGATCGCCAGGATCGCCGAGCGGGGGCTTTGTGCCCCGCTCTTGTCGAGCGCGGCGCGGATCGCCGCGCTGGGGTCGGCATAGCCCGCCGTGGGCTCGTGGGCGAGGACGCGGGCCGGCGCGCCCTTCGTCTCGATCAGGCCGAAGCGGGCGTTCGTCCCGCCGATGTCGCCGACCAGCACCGGAAATTCGAACATGCGTTTGCCGTCTCGTGCATCCTTTGAGCGGACCCTAACAGAGGGTCCGCGATCCGGTCGACAAGCGTGGGCTCAGGCCCGCGGCAGCGCGTCGGGCTCGATGTCGCCGCCCTCGGCCCAGGCGGTGAGGAGCGCGCGCACGTCGGCGGGCGTGGCGAGGCGGTAGGGCGCGACGGTCTCGCCGTCGCCGATGCGCACGCTGATCCCGCCCTCCTCGTTGACCGAGGCGAAGGCGATCTCGTCGGTGCGGTCGTCGCCCATGAAGAGGGCGCGGCGGCCGGCATAGGGGGCGGCCTCCAGAAAAGCCCGGATGGCGTGGGCCTTGGTGGCGGAGGCCGGCACGATCTCGCCGACCGCCTTGCCGAGCTGGAGCCGGTAGGCGCTGCCGAGATCGGCCGCCACCGCCTTGACGATCGTTTCCGCGGCCTGCGCGTCCGCCGGCGCGGCGAGGCGCCAGTGGACCGCCACCGAGGCGCCCTTGTCCTCGATCAGCACCGCCTCGTAGCGGGCAGTCTCGGCGTGCAGCCGCTCGACGCCCGCGCGCAGGGCCGGATGATCCTCGGGGCCCCCGCCGCTCCGTTGGCCGTCCACGCGTCGCTCGACCCCGTGCAGGCCGGCGACGTCGAACCGGGCAGGCGCCAGAAAGTCGTCGATCACCGCGACCGGCCGCCCGGTGACGATGGCGAGCGCCCCGCCGAGCCGGGTGCGCAGCCGCTCCAGCGTCGGCACGAGATCGGGATCGACCCGCACCGCGTCGGGCCGCGGCGCGATCTCGACCAGGGTGCCGTCGAAATCGAGGAACAGGGCGTAATCGGCGGTCTCGCTCACGGCGTCGTCCTTCTCCCGAGGTCTCTTCGCGCTAGCATGAGGGCGAGCCGCGACAAACCGGTGATCCAACACCAGCGGAGGCGCCCGTGCGGCCCATCCCCATCCGCCCCGGCCCCGGACAGGAGAGCGTCTGGGGCTATCCCCGCCCGCCCCGGCTGGAGCCGGTGCCCGAGCGGCTGACCGTGATTCTGGGCGGGCAGACCATCGCCTCGACCCTCGCCGGCTTTCGCGTGCTGGAGACCAGCCACCCACCGACCTACTACTTTCCGCCCGCGGACGTCGCAGAAGGCGTGCTCGGGCCGCCCCGCCGGGCCGGCATCTGCGAGTGGAAGGGGCGGGCGGTGCTGTTCGACGTGACCGGCGGCGCCATCCAAGCGCCGGGCGCCGCCTGGGCCTATCCCGACCCGACGCCGGGTTTTCGAAACATCACCGGATATGTCGCCTTCTATGCCGGGCCGATGGAGGCCTGCCTCGTCGGCGACGTGCGGGCCGAGCCGCAGCCCGGCGGCTTCTACGGCGGCTGGGTCACGCCGAGTCTCGTCGGCCCGTTCAAGGGCGGGCCCGGCACGATGGGGTGGTGACGCCGTTTGGGCTGGCGCCCTTGCGCCCGTGGCCGCTACACCGGCCGCGAAGACGCGAACGCGAGGAGCCCTGCATGCCGGTCGAGACCGATCCCAAGGCCGTCGGCCTCTGCTCTGAGCGGCTGGAGCGGGTCGATGCGTGGATGCGCGGCTATGTCGAGACGGGGCGGCTGGCCGGCCTCTCGGTCGCGGTGATGCGCGGCGGCAAGACCGCGTTCTTCCGCACCCACGGCCATGCCGACCTCGCGCGGCAAAAGCCGTTCACGACTGAGACCATCACCCGCATCTACTCGATGACGAAGCCGCTGACCTCGCTCGCGGTGCTGATGCTCTACGAGGAGGGGCGGTTCCAACTCGACGACCCGGTCGCGCGCTTCCTGCCCGAGTTCGCCGAGATGCGGGTGATGGTCGGCGGCAACCGGGCCAAGATCGAGACCGTGCCGGCGCTCCGCCCGATCACGATCCGCGACCTCCTCACCCATACCAGCGGTCTGACCTACGGCTTCATGGAGGCCACGCTGGTCGATGCGCTCTACCGCGCCAACGAGATCGACTTCCAGACCTCGAAGCTCAGCCTCGGCGATCTCGTCGGCAAGCTGGCGCAGCAGCCGCTGCTGGCCCAGCCCGGCGCGGAGTGGAACTATTCGGTCGCCACCGACGTCCTCGGCCACCTCGTGGCGGTGGTCTCCGGACTCGACTTCGCGGCATTCATGCGGGAGCGCATCCTGCGTCCGCTCGCTATGCACGACACCGATTTTTCGGTGCCGGAGGAAAAGCAGCCGCGCTTTGCCGCGAACTACATCTTCGACCGCGAGGGCAAACTCCGGCTCTACGACGACAGCACCGACAGCAAGTTCCTGCGGGTTCCGCCTCTGGCCTCCGGCGGCGGCGGGCTCGTCTCGACCACGGACGATTACCTGCGCTTCTGCCGCCTGATCCTAAACCGCGGCGTCCTCGACGGCGTGCGGCTCTTGGGGCGCAAGACCGTCGATCTGATGCTGACCAACCACCTGCCCGGCGACCTCGCCGCGATGGGCCAGCCGCGCTTCGCCGAATCGTCTTACACCGGCATCGGCTTCGGCCTCGGCTTCTCGGTGATGCTGGACCCCGCCGCCGCGCAGATCGTCGGCACGCCGGGCGAGGTCGCCTGGGGCGGGGTGGCCAGCACCTCGTTCTGGATCGACCCGGCCGAAGACATGGCGGTGGTGCTCCAGGCCCAGCTCGTGCCGTCCTCGGCCCTGCCGCTGCGTCGGGAATTGCGGGTGCTGACCTACGCCGCCTTGGTGGATTGAGAAGGTATCCGGTCGATCCGCCCCGGCATCCGCCCCACGCACGTCATCGCGAGGCGAAGCTGAAGCGATCCAGGGCGAGCGCTCTCCAAAGAAGGCGAAGCCGCGCCGACGAACCGGTTCCCGCGGGCCTCCTTCGGACACTTCGGTGCGCTGGATTTCCTCGGTTTCGCCCCGCTATGACGGGGGAAACGGGGCTCAATGCCCCCTCCGAAAGCGCTCCGAGACCTGCACGATCCTGCCGATAGGGTTGCTCCGGCGGCATGGCAATGCCGGAGGACGACCGGCAGACTCGCGCGTGACCCACCGGTCACCGGCACGGATCGCGCCCCGTCACCACCACCGGCACAGAGGGCACAAGCGACTCTCATCATCGGCTGAGCAGAGCATAAGCCCAGTGCGCGCAGCACCTTCGGGAACCGCGAACACCCATGGCCGACCGCGCGGCAAGAAAGTTCCAACTTCCGCCCGACAAAGCGTTTTGAACCCATCTCAAAAAAAATTTGCCGCATATTACCATGCTTTTGCAGCGCAAACTGGCGCGTATGATCGAAAAATTTTGTCGAGCCACACGACTGCTTGATTGAACTTTAGTGCCAGCCTTGGTTGGATCGGTTCCAAGAACGAGACCAATCTGGGCAGGAAACCGATGGCCCCTCTTGAGCCTTGGAACGCTACGCGGGCGGCCGGCATCGTCGCCGAGCTGCAATCGCTCGAGGGCGCGACGCTCCCGATTCTCCACGCGCTCCAGGAGACCTTCGGCTACGTCGACGCTGACGCGGTGCCGATGATCGCCGACGCGCTGAACCTGTCGCGGGCCGAAGTGCATGGCTGCCTGACCTTCTACCACGACTTCCGCCGCGAGCCGCCGCAGGGGCACCGTCACGTCAAGCTGTGCCGGGCCGAAGCCTGCCAGGCGATGGGCTCCGACCGGTTGCACGGCGAAATCCTGTCCCGCATGGGCTGCGACTGGCACGGCACCAGTTCTGAGGGCGTCACCGTCGAGCCGGTCTACTGCCTCGGGCTGTGCGCCAACGCGCCCGCCGCCCTCATCGACGACGAGCCGCTCGCCCGGCTGACCGCCGAATCCCTCGACGCCGCGCTGAAGGAGACCCGGGCGTGAGCATCACGATCTATGTCCCGCAGGACGCCGTCGCCCTCGGGCTCGGCGCCAACCGCGTCGCCCGTGCCTTGTTCAAGGGCGCGGAAGCCCGCGGCCTCGATGTCCGCATCGTCCGCACCGGCACCCGCGGCCTGCTGTGGCTGGAGCCGATGGTCGAAGTCGGCACCCCTGAGGGCCGCATCGCCTACGGCCCGGTGACGCCAGCCGATGTCGAGAGCCTGCTCGACGCGAATTTCGTCGAGGGCGGCGAGCACGCGCTCCGTCTCGGAGACCCCGAAAAGATTCCGTTCCTGGCGCGTCAGCATCGGCTGACCTTCCACCGCTGCGGTGTGGTCGATCCGGTCTCGGTCGAGGATTACCGGGCGCATGGCGGCTATCGCGGTCTCGAAGCGGCGCTGAAGCGCGACGCCGAGGGCATCGTCGGTGAGGTGCGCGATTCAGGGCTGCGCGGGCGCGGCGGCGCCGGCTTCCCGGCGGGCATCAAGTGGAACACGGTGATGCTCGCCAAGTCCGAGCAGAAATACGTGGTCTGCAACGCAGACGAGGGCGATTCCGGCACCTTCGCCGACCGGATCATGATGGAGGGCGACCCCTTCAACCTAATCGAGGGCATGACCATCGCGGCCGTCGCCACGGGCGCGACGCGGGGCTACATCTACTGCCGCTCCGAATACCCGCAGGCGTTCAAGACCCTGCGCGAGGCGATCGCCAACGGCGTCAAGGCCGGCGTGCTCGGCGACAATATCTTGGGAAGCGGCAAGGCCTTCCACCTCGAAGTGCGCCTCGGCGCCGGTGCCTACATCTGCGGCGAGGAAACCTCGCTCTTGGAGAGCCTGGAGGGCAAGCGCGGCATCGTCCGGGCCAAGCCCCCGATCCCGGCGTTGAAGGGCTTCCTCGGCCAGCCGACGCTGGTCAACAACGTCATGACCTTCACGGCGGTGCCCTACATCCTCGAGCACGGGGCCAAGGCGTATGCCGAGTACGGCATGGGCCGATCCCTCGGCACCCTGCCGATCCAACTCGCCGGCAACGTCAAGCATGGCGGCCTGATCGAGTACGCCTTCGGCATCACCATCCGTCAGGTGATCGACGATTTCGGCGGCGGCACGCTGTCGGGCCGTCCGGTCCGCGCAGTGCAGGTCGGCGGCCCGCTCGGCGCCTACTTCCCCGACGACCTGCTCGACACGCCGCTCGATTACGAGGCGATGGCGGCCAAGAAGGGCCTCGTCGGCCACGGCGGCATCGTGGTGTTCGACGACACCGTGGACATGGCCAAGCAAGCGCGCTTCGCCTTCGAGTTCTGCGCCACCGAATCCTGCGGCAAGTGCACCCCCTGCCGCATCGGCGCCACCCGTGGGGTCGAGACCATGGACAAGGTCATCGCGGGCATCCGCCCGGAGGCCAACCTCAAGCTCGTCGCCGACCTCTGCGAGGTCATGACCGACGGTTCGCTCTGCGCCATGGGCGGCCTGACGCCGATGCCCGTGATGAGCGCCATCACCCACTTCCCCGACGACTTCCGGCGCATGGGCGATCTGCCCGTCGCGGCCGAGTGAGGAGGCCCCCGATGACCCTCATCAAGGAAATCGACTACGGCACGCCGATCCGGCTCTCCGAGCAGACGGTGAGCCTGACCATCGACGGCGAGAGCGTCACGGTGCCCGCGGGCACCTCGGTCATGGCCGCCGCGATGCAGATGGGCACCAAGATCCCGAAGCTCTGCGCGACCGATTCGCTGGAGCCGTTCGGCTCCTGCCGCATGTGCCTCGTCGAGATCGAGGGCCGCCGCGGGACGCCGGCCTCCTGCACCACGCCGGCTGAGAACGGCATGGTGGTGAAGACGCAGACCGACAAGCTGCATCGCCTGCGGAAAGGGGTGATGGAGCTCTACATCTCTGACCACCCGCTCGACTGCCTGACCTGCGCGGCCAACGGCGATTGCGAGTTGCAGGACACGGCCGGTCAGGTCGGTTTGCGCGACGTGCGCTACGGCTACGAGGGCGATAACCACGTCCGTCCGTCCTCCGAGCGCTACCTGCCGAAAGATGAGTCGAACCCCTACTTCACCTACGACCCGTCGAAGTGCATCGTCTGCAACCGCTGCGTCCGCGCCTGCGAGGAGACGCAGGGCACCTTCGCCCTCACCATCGAGGGCCGCGGCTTCGATAGCCGCGTCGCGGCGGGCCCGACCAACTTCATGCAGTCCGAATGCGTGTCCTGCGGCGCCTGCGTCCAGGCCTGCCCGACCGCGACCCTGCAGGAGAAGACCGTCCACGCGTTCGGCCAGCCCGACCACTCGGCGGTGACGACCTGCGCCTATTGCGGCGTCGGCTGCGCCTTCAAGGCCGAGATGCAGGGCGACAAGGTCATCCGCATGGTGCCCTACAAGGGCGGCAAGGCCAACGAGGGCCATAGCTGCGTCAAGGGTCGCTTCGCCTACGGCTACGCCACCCACAAGGACCGCATCACCAAGCCGATGATCCGCGAGAAGATCACGGATCCGTGGCGCGAGGTTTCTTGGGACGAGGCCATCTCGCACGCGGCCAGCGAGTTCAAGCGCATCCAGGCGAAGTACGGCCGCGATTCCGTCGGCGGCATCACCTCGTCGCGCTGCACCAACGAGGAGGCATACCTCGTCCAGAAGCTGGTGCGCGCCGCCTTCGGCAACAACAACGTCGACACCTGCGCCCGCGTCTGCCACTCGCCGACCGGCTACGGCCTGATGTCCACGCTCGGCACCTCGGCCGGCACGCAGGACTTCAAGTCGGTCGAGGACTCCGACGTGATCCTCGTCATCGGCGCCAACCCGACCGACGGCCATCCGGTCTTCGGCTCGCGCATGAAGAAGCGCATCCGCGAGGGCGCCCGGCTTATCGTCGCCGATCCGCGCAAGATCGACCTCGTGAAGTCGCCCCACGTTCAGGCCGACTACCACCTGCCGCTCAAGCCCGGCTCCAACGTCGCCTTCGTCAACGCCTTCGCCCACGTCATCGTGACCGAGGGGCTGATCGCCGAGGACTATGTCCGCGAGCGCTGCGATCTGGCCGAGTTCGAATCCTGGGCCCGCTTCATCGCCGAGGAGCGCAACTCGCCGGAGGCGGCGCAGGCCATCACGGGCGTCGATCCGCAGGCGATCCGCGAGGCCGCCCGCCTCTACGCCACCGGCGGTCGCGCCGCGATCTACTACGGCCTCGGCGTCACCGAGCACAGCCAGGGCTCGACTATGGTCATGGGCATGGCCAACCTCGCCATGGCCACGGGCAACATCGGCATGGTGGGTGCGGGCGTGAACCCACTGCGCGGCCAGAACAACGTGCAGGGCTCTTGCGACATGGGCTCGTTCCCGCACGAGCTGCCGGGCTACCGCCACGTCTCGGACGACGCCACCCGCGAGAGCTTCGAGGCGACCTGGGGGGCCAAGCTCGACAACGCGCCCGGCCTGCGCATCACCAACATGCTGGACGAGGCCGTCTCCGGCACCTTCAAGGGCATGTACATCCAGGGCGAGGACATCGCGCAGTCCGACCCCGACACCCATCACGTCACCTCGGGCCTCAAGGCCATGGAGTGCATCGTGATCCAGGACCTGTTCCTAAACGAGACCGCCAAATACGCCCACGTCTTCCTGCCGGGCGCCTCCTTCCTCGAGAAGGACGGCACCTTCACCAACGCCGAGCGCCGCATCTCCCGCGTGCGCAAGGTGATGGCCCCGATGGGCGGCTACGGCGACTGGGAGGGCACGGTGCTGCTCGCCAACGCCCTCGGCTACAAGATGGAGTACACCCACCCCAGCGAGATCATGGACGAGATCGCGGCGCTGACCCCGAGCTTCGCCGGCGTCTCCTACGCCAAGCTGGAGGAGATGGGCTCGATCCAGTGGCCGTGCAACGAGAAGGCGCCGCTCGGCACCCCGATGATGCACGTCGACCGGTTCGTCCGCGGCCTCGGCCGCTTCATGATCACCGAGTACGTCGCCACCGACGAGCGGACCACGGGCAAGTTCCCGCTGATCCTCACCACCGGCCGCATCCTCTCGCAGTACAATGTCGGCGCGCAGACCCGGCGGACCGAGAACTCGCGCTGGCACGAGGAGGACGTGCTGGAGATCCACCCCTTCGACGCGGAGCTGCGCGGCATCGTCGATGGCGACTTGGTCGCCCTGGAGAGCCGGTCCGGTGATATCGCACTTAAGGCCAAGGTGACCGAGCGGATGCAGCCGGGGATCGTCTACACGACCTTCCACCACGCCAAGACCGGCGCCAACGTCATCACCACCGACTACTCCGACTGGGCCACCAACTGCCCCGAGTACAAGGTGACGGCTGTCCAGGTCCGGCGCACCAACCGGCCCTCCGACTGGCAGGCGAAGTTCTACGAGGAAGATTTTTCGCTGACCCGCATCGCCGAAGCGGCGGAATGATTTTGGGAGAGGCGGCTTTCGCCTCTCCCACCCATCCCCCTCATCCTGAGGTGCCGTAGCGAAGCGGAGGCCTCGAAGGAGGGCTCCAGCCAGCCGCGCGATCCCTGGAGCCCTCCTTCGAGGCCCGCTCACGCGGGCACCTCAGGATGAGGGCGCGGGGTGGATTGCGGCCCCATCCATACACAGCCCGAGCCAAGCGATGAGCGCGACGAATCCCAACGACAAGCTGGTGCGCATGGCCAACCAGATCGCCCTGTTCTTCCGGTCCTACCCGGAGGACGAGGCGGTGGCGGGCGTGCACAATCACATCGTCGCCTTCTGGACGCCGAAGATGCGCCGCGACCTCGAAGGCTATGCCGACGAGGCCGGCGACCGGCTCGACCCGCTGGTGCAGAAGGCCTTGGAGGGTAAACCCGCCGCCGACAGCCCCGTGCGCCCGGCCACCCGCAACCCGCAGCTCGCGGGCGAGGGCGCCAGCGACGCGGGCTGAGCCTGTCAAAGCTTCGAACAGGGCAGGGCGCCGACTCGGCCCGCCCCGCGAGGGCTGCGCATTCGTCACCCTCGCAAATCCCTTGCGTCGCAGCCCGTGTTACGGCATGACGCGAGCCGCGCCCCGCGCGCCGTAGGAGTGTAGCTCAACTGGTCAGAGCACCGGTCTCCAAAACCGGGGGTTGGGGGTTCGAGTCCCTCCACTCCTGCCACGGGCGCCCTCCACCTTTTTCTCCTGACTTCCCGGCCCATCGACAAGCCGCATCTCTTGCGCTAGAGCGGGCTCATTCCGAGATCGTCAGATGTCGTCGGTGCCGGACCCCAGGGTCCTCGCACCGCGATACGCGGTTCCCGGAGCCATTTTTCGTCTCAAGTGCGCCATGGCATCGAACGAAGCGACCAAGAAAGCCGACGCGGCGCGCACGCCTGCCCGTGGAGCCGCCTCCACGACGCCCCAGCGTCCGACCCCGCCCGCGCGCCCCGCGCCCAAGCGGACCGGCCCGGTGGAGTTCTTCGGCGAGGTGCGCGACGAGGCCCGCAAGGTCACGTGGCCGACCCGCAAAGAGACCACCATCACCACCGTGATGGTGTTCATCATGGTCGTGATCGCGAGCCTGTTCTTCGTCGCCGTCGATCAGGTGCTGCGCATCGGCGTCGGCCTGATCCTGGGCATCGGCGCCTGAACCTTTACGGGCGTCCCCGGACGCCGAGGAGTTGAGAAGACCCGTGTCGAAGCGCTGGTACATCGTCCACGCCTACTCGAACTTCGAGAACAAGGTCGCCCAGTCCATCAAGGATCAGGCGGCCCAGCGCGGGCTGACCGAACTCTTCGACGAGGTCATGGTGCCGACCGAGAAGGTCACCGAGGTGCGTCGCGGCCGCAAGGTTGAGGCCGAGCGCAAGTTCTTCCCCGGCTACGTGCTGGTGAAGTGCGACCTGACCGACGAGGTCTACCACCTCATCAAGAACACCCCCAAGGTCACCGGCTTCCTCGGGGCCGACAAGGCCAAGCCCGTGCCGATCCCGGACTCCGAGGCCGAGCGGATCAAGGGGCAGGTGCAGGAGGGCGTCGAGCGCCCCAAGCACACGGTCTCCTTCGAGATCGGCGAGACGGTGCGCGTCGCCGACGGTCCCTTCGCCTCCTTCAACGGCACGGTCGAGGAGATCGACGAGGCCCGCTCCCGCCTCAAGGTCGCGGTCTCTATCTTCGGCCGCGCCACCCCGGTCGAACTCGAATACGCGCAGGTCGAGAAGGCCTGATTTTTCCGACTTTCGAGATCAATCAATCTTGATTGATCTCCGTCCCTTTCGGTCGCGTCCGCGCTGACTGGAAATCGGCGGCGCCGTTCGGCCCGTCGTCATCCGCGGGAGATCCGCCCGGCTTCGCCTCCGGGATCGTCGGATCGCACCGCGACCTGCAACCGCCCGTCCGACCGTGCCTAGGCAGCGCGGGGACGCGCACACTTTGGGAGCAGTCCCATGGCGAAGAAGATCACGGGTTACGTGAAGCTTCAGGTCCCGGCCGGCGCCGCCAACCCGTCGCCGCCGATCGGCCCCGCGCTCGGTCAGCGTGGCCTCAACATCATGGAATTCTGCAAGGCCTTCAACGCGAAGACCGCGCAGATGGAGAAGGGCACCCCGATCCCGGTGATCATCACCGCGTATCAGGATCGCTCCTTCACCTTCGAGATGAAGCAGCCGCCGGTCACCTTCTTCCTCAAGAAGGCGGTGGGCCTGAAGATCGGCAAGAAGCCGGCCTCCGGCTCCAAGACCCCCGGCAAGGGCCCGACCGTCGGCAAGATCACCGAGGCTCAGCTTCGCGAGATCGCCGAGAAGAAGATGCCCGACCTCAACTGCGACAACGTCGATTCGGCGGTCGCGATGATCCGTGGCTCCGCGCGGGCCATGGGTCTCGAAGTCGTCGCGTAAGGGGAGGGCGATATGGCACGCGAAGGAAAGCGCATCCGCGCCGCCCGCGAGGGTCTGGAGCCGATGAAGCTCTATGGCATCGACGAGGCGATCAAGCTGGTGAAGGCCAAGGCCAACGCCAAGTTCGACGAGACCGTCGAGATTTCGATGAATCTCGGCGTCGATCCCCGCCACGCCGACCAGATGGTCCGCGGCGTCTGCAACCTGCCGAACGGCTCCGGCCGGACGGTCCGCGTGGCGGTCTTCGCCCGCGGCGCCAAGGCGGACGACGCCAAGGCGGCCGGTGCCGACATCGTCGGCGCCGAGGACCTGCTGGAGATCGTCCAGGGCGGCAAGATCGAGTTCGATCGCTGCATCGCGACTCCGGACCTGATGCCGCTCGTCGGCCGTCTCGGTAAGGTGCTGGGCCCGCGCGGCCTGATGCCGAACCCGAAGGTCGGCACCGTCACCATGGACGTGAAGGGCGCCGTCGCTGCCGCCAAGGGCGGCGCCGTCGAGTTCCGCGTCGAGAAGGCCGGCATCATCCACGCCGGCGTCGGCAAGGTGTCCTTCGATGAGGTCAAGCTCATCGAGAACATCAAGGCCTTCGCCGACGCGGTCGCCAAGGCGAAGCCCACCGGCGCCAAGGGCACCTACATCCAGCGCATCGCCGTCACCTCGACGATGGGCCCGGGCGTCAAGGTCGAGCCCTCGACGGTGCTCACTGCCTGATCGATCCGTCTCACGGGTTCTCCGGGAAGAGGGCGTCCGGCCGGCAGGCCGGGCGCCCTCTTCTTTTTGAACGACCCTCGCGGTTGCCCCCAGCCCATGTTTTGCTAACCCATGGGTTCGGGCATCGACCCGCAACCGGGGCGGTCGCCGGACGACCGGCGGAGAGACCGGGTATGGGATGGGCCGAGACGCTCAGGATACCGCCCGCCGGAGGGTTCGCGCCGTGACCCTGACGGGGCGCATCCTGCTGCTCGTGCTGCTGGCGCTCGCGCCCGCGGTCGCCGTGCAGGTCTACAACGAGCAGGCCCTGCGCGAGTCCCGCTCCGACGCGGTGCGGGCGGCAGCACTCCGCGGCGCGCAAGCCGTGGCCGCCGACCTCGGCGACTTCGCCGACGGCGCTCGCCAGACCCTCGACATCCTGGCCGAGGAGCCCGCGATCCGGAACCGGGATGCCGCAGCCTGCAGCGCCTTCCTCGGGGCGGTCGCCGGGCGCATCTCGGGCTCGCAGATCATCGTGGTGACCGACCGCGAGGGCAGCCTCGTCTGCAACAGCCGCGGCGCGGCGCCCGGCGCCTACTCGCTGGCCGATCGCGGCTACTTCAAGCGGGCGATGGAGACCGGCAGCTCGGCGGTCGGCGAATACGTGATCGGCCGCGGCACCGGCCGGCCGACGATCCAGTTCGCCCATCCGCTGCACGACGCCGCGGGCGCGATCGACGGCCTGATCAATCTCGGCTTCGATCCGGAATGGCTCGGGCGCCGCCTCGGCAATGCCGGCCTGCCCCGCGACGCGACCGTCACCGTGACCGACCGCAACGGCACCGTGCTGGTGCGCCTGCCCGACACCGAGGCCTGGCTCGGGCGCTCCGTGCCCCGAGACTTCGCCGACGGCCTCGAACGGGCCCTCGCGGGGGGCGGCGTGCGGGAGATGGCGGGCCTGCGCGGAAACATGCGCATCACCGGCGTGGTGCGCCCGGACGGCGCGCTGGACGGCATCACCGTGGTGGTGGGCCTCAACCGGACGCTCGCCTTCGCCGACATCGACGCGGCGACCCGGCGCGGTGCCGTACTGATCGCGCTGGGCAGCCTGATCGCGGTGCTGGCCGCACTCTGGGGCGGGCGCCGCTTCATCCGCCACCCGGTGCGCCAGCTCCTCGACGCGGCCGGCGCCTGGAGCGCGGGCGACCTCGGCGTCCGCTCGGGGCTGACCGGCACGTCGGAATTCGGAAAGCTCGGCCGCGCCTTCGACCGGATGGCCGCCGACCTCCAGCGCCACGAGGAGAGCCTGAAGGCCGAACTCTCCAAGAGTCAGGCGTTGCAGGAGCAGCAGGTCACCATGCTGCACGAACTGAACCACCGGGTGAAGAACACGCTCGCCACGGTGCAGTCGCTCGCCCGCCAGTCGCGCGGGGGCGAGGAGCAGGTGGTGCAGCTCGAAAACCGCATCCTGGCGCTGTCCAAGACCCACGACCTGCTGACCCGCCGGGACTGGACCCGCGCCCCCCTGCGGCAGGTGCTGGAGAACGAGCTGTCGCCCTACCGCTCGGGCGAGGACCACGTGACGCTGACGGGCGAGGAGGTGGAGCTGCCGCCGCGCTACGTGCTCGCGCTCGGCATGACCGCGCACGAACTCACCACCAACGCGGCCAAGTACGGCGCGCTCTCCACCGACGAGGGCCGCGTCAGCGTGACGTGGCGGGTGGGTCTCGGCGAATCGGGCCGCGAGCGCCTGCATATCGAGTGGCGCGAGACCGGCGGGCCGCCGGTCTCCCAGCCCCGGCGCCGGGGCTTCGGCAGCCGCCTCATCACCGGCGGCATCGCCCGCGAACTCGACGGCGACGTGCGGCTGGATTTCGCCCCCGAGGGCCTGCGCTGCATCATCGACGTGCCGCTGGAGCGCGAAGCGGCGCCGCCCATCCCGTTCGGCGGCGCATCGCGTCGCACCGCAACGTGACGCGGAAGGGGGAGGCCAACGCCCGCGGCTGTGCTAGATAGGGCGCCATGCGTTGCACCCTCCCCATCTCGTCCCGCCGGCGCATCCTGTGCGTCTTCCCCGCCTACACGCCGTCCTTCGGGACGTTCTCGCACGCCTATCCGCTGATGGGCGGCGTGAAGGCGTTCATGCCGCCCCAAGGCCTCCTCGTCATTGCGGCCTACATGCCCGAGACCTGGGAGTGCCGCTTCGTCGACGAGAACATCAAGGCGGCCTCCCCGGAGGAGTTCGCCTGGGCCGACGCGGTGTTCGTCTCCGGCATGCACATCCAGGAAGGGCAGATCCACGACATCGGCCGGCGGGCGCATGCCGCCGGCAAGGTCGCGGTGCTCGGCGGTCCCTCGGTCTCCGGTGCGCAGGAGAAGTACCCGGATTTCGACTACCTCCATGTCGGCGAGATCGGCGACGCCACCGACCGCCTGATCGAGATTCTGGACCGCGATCTGTCGCGCCCCGACCATCAAGTGGTGCTCGACACCAAGGAGCGGCTGGCGCTGTCCGACTTCCCGGCCCCCGCCTACGAGTCGGCGCCGCTCAAGCGCTACCTGATCGGCTCGCTTCAGTTCTCGTCGGGCTGCCCTTATCGCTGCGAGTTCTGCGACATCCCGCAGCTCTACGGGCGCCAGCCGCGGCTGAAGAGCCCCGAGCAGATGTGCGCCGAACTCGACGCCATCATCAGCCAGCCCGGCCATCCGGCGGTGGTCTATTTCGTCGACGACAACTTCATCGCCAATCGCAAGGCGACCCGCGAGATGCTGCCGCATCTCGTCGAATGGCAGAAGAAGAACAACTACCCGCTCCAGTTCGCCTGCGAGGCGACGCTGAACATGGCCAAGCAGCCCGAGATTTTGGAGCTGATGCGGCAGGCCAACTTCATGACCGTGTTCGTCGGCATCGAGACGCCGGAGGCGGACGCGCTCAAGGGCATCGACAAGACCCACAACGCCGCCGTGCCGATGTACGAGGCGATTTCGACGCTCAACTCCTACGGCCTGGAGGTGACCTCGGGCATCATCCTCGGGCTCGATACCGACAGCGACAAGTCGGAGCAGAACCTGATCGACTTCATCGACAAGTCGGCGATCCCGGTCCTCACCATCAACCTGCTCCAGGCGCTGCCCAAGACCCCGCTCTGGGACCGGCTGGAGCGCGAGGGCCGGCTGCTGCACGACGCGAGCCTCGAATCGAACGTGCTGTTCAAGCGGCCCCACGACACCGTGGTGGCGAGCTGGCGCCGGGCCATCGCCCATGCCTACGGGCCCGAGAACCTGTTCGAGCGCTTCAAGCACCAGTGCGACGTGACCTATGGCAACCGCATCGTCACCCCGACCGCGGGCAAGCTCACCTTCACCAACCTGCGCCGCGGACTGATCCTCGGCTTCAACATCATCACCCGGGTCGGGATCTTTTCGGATTACCGCATGCCGTTCTGGCGCGCGGCGGGGCATGCGCTCCGCAAGGGCCAGATCGAGGCGGTGTTCAACATGGGCTTCGTCGCCCACCACCTGATCCGCTTCACCCGCGAGGCCCTGCGCGGCGAGCACAACGCCTCGTTCTACGCCGCCAAGGCCGCCGAGCAGGAGGCCGCCCGCCAGCGCAGCTGGTGGGAGAACGCGCGGCGGAGGTTCACGCCGGAGCGCGAGGCGGCGTAAGGAGCTGAGGCGCTACGCCTGAACCCTCACCCCTCTGCGGGGGAGGGTGCCCGCGGAGCGGGCGGGAGAAGGGAACCACGGTTCCGCCGAGCTGCGGCTGACGGCGAACTCTCTCGAAGCGTCGCTCCCCTCACCCGACCTCCTTCGGAGGCCACCCTCTCCCGCGGAGGGGAGAGGGGATTGGCGCTCTATCCAGCGGCCACCTCCGCCAGCACTTCCGCCTTCACGTCCCAAAGATAAAGCGTCAGCCGCGCCTGGGCGGCCGGGTCGGCGCATTGAACCCAAAAACTCGCGCTCCTCACCGCCGCCCCGAGGCCGCGCAGCACGTCTTCCGCCGGGCCCGCCGCAGCGCGCTCCGACGGGCTTGCGAGGTGGCGCAGGCCGGCGGGGGTGGCGATGACGATGGCGACGGTGGCGGGCGTCATCGGAGGAGCGTAGTCCGCTCCGCCCCTTGAGGAAAAGCGGGGCGATGCCGCAGCCATCGATGCCACTTGCCTGCGACGGAAAAGTCGCGGGCTGGGGCTCGGCGAGGGCTTGGCAAGGGGCTTGCACGCCGCTATAGACCGCGCTCATATCAATTCACCCATTGGATAAGGGATCGGCCGATCGGTCGGTTTCCATTCGAGATGCCGCGCGGGCAACCGGGCGGCGATGGCCGGAAGGGTCTTCGGGGCATCCCTGCCGCGGAGCCTTCGCCCGGCCATGTCCTGTCCGAGACTGTAGGCGCCGGGCGACCGGCTTAATCGGCGACAGCCTGCACAGACGGGGAAGACCGAACTTTTTGACCCTCGCCGGAGCGCGACAGCGCTGCGGAGAGGCCTCGGTTTGAACCAATCTCACCTGCGAGGGGCCGCTTCGGCGCTTCAAGGGGACAGGGCCGTGAGACGTCGCCCGACGGATCCGGCTTCGCGCCAGATCCGTTCCGGGCGGCATGTGCAACCGGCGGACCCACTCCAGGTTCCGCCAACCGGAGAGAGCACAGTGGACAGGACAGCTAAAGCTGATCTCGTCTCGACGCTCAACGGCGTGTTCACTCAGAACGCCGTCGTCGTCGTGGCCCACTACAAGGGCCTCACGGTCGCCGACATGCAGAAGCTGCGCTCGCAGATGAAGCAGGCCGGCGCCACCGTGAAGGTCGCCAAGAACCGGCTCGCCAGCATCGCTCTCGATGGCACGGACGTCGCCTCCATCAAGCCCCTCCTGAAGGGCCCGACCCTGCTCGCCTATTCGAGCGATCCGGTCGCGGCCGCCAAGGTTGCGGTGGACTTCGCCAAGACGAACGACAAGCTCGTGATTCTCGGCGGCGCCATGGGAACGACGGCCCTGAACCCCGACGGCGTGAAGGCTCTGGCCACCCTGCCGTCCCTCGACGAACTGCGCGGCAAGCTCGTGGGCCTCATCCAGGCTCCCGCGACCAAGATCGCCCAGGTCGTCAACGCGCCGGCGGCCAAGCTCGCCCGCGTGTTCGGGGCCTATGCCAAGAAGGACGAGGCGGCCTGAGCCGTTTCATCCCCTCGCAAAACCATCCGTTCGAACCGATATACCTGAAGGAACACGCACATGGCTGATCTCGCCAAGATCGTCGAGGACCTCTCCTCGCTGACCGTTCTCGAGGCCGCCGAGCTCGCCAAGCTCCTCGAAGAGAAGTGGGGCGTCTCCGCTGCTGCCGCCGTCGCCGTCGCCGGCCCGGCCGGTGGTGGCGCTGCCGCCGCTCCCGTCGAGGAGCAGACCGAGTTCACGGTCGTGCTCGCCGGCGCCGGCGACAAGAAGATCGAGGTCATCAAGGAGGTCCGCGCGATCACCGGCCTCGGCCTCAAGGAGGCCAAGGACCTCGTCGAGGGCGCGCCCAAGCCCGTCAAGGAAGGCGCGACCAAGGACGAGGCCGAGAAGCTCAAGGCCCAGCTCGAGAAGGCCGGCGCCAAGGTCGAGCTCAAGTAAGTCCACGATGGGCCGCCTCCGGCCCATCACTGCACGGAAGGCTCGGATGCGCCTTCCGTGACCGGAGCCCGCGGGTCCTCGCCCGCGGGCTAAGGTCGCTTCTACGGCAAGCGACCGGCGGACCCCGGATCAGGTCCGCAGCGAGGACGGGAATTCAGTTACGGGGCAGGCGGTCCGGCGGGACGCGTCTGCCGGTCCGGTGCGGGAGGCGGTCAGCCTTCCCCGGGCAACCAGGACGCGGGAATGGTGGAGCGAGGTCTCATGGCCAATACGCTGGTCGGTCGCAAGCGCATTCGCAAGTTCTTCGGCAAGATCAAGGAAGTCGCCGAGATGCCGAACCTCATCGAGGTTCAGAAGGCGTCCTACGACCAATTCCTGATGGTGGACGAGCCGGAGGGCGGGCGCGGCGACGAGGGCCTGCAGAGCGTCTTCAAGTCGGTCTTCCCGATCTCCGACTTTGCCTCGACCGCTCTGCTCGAGTTCGTCCGCTACACTTTCGAAAACCCGAAATACGACGTCGATGAGTGCCGCCAGCGCGGCATCACCTTCGCGGCCCCGCTCAAGGTGACGCTGCGCCTGATCGTGTTCGATGTGGACCCGGATACGGGTGCCAAGTCCGTCAAGGACATCAAGGAGCAGGATGTCTACATGGGCGACATGCCGCTCATGACGGACAACGGCACCTTCATCGTCAACGGCACCGAGCGCGTCATCGTCTCGCAGATGCACCGTTCGCCGGGCGTGTTCTTCGACCACGACAAGGGCAAGACGCACTCCTCGGGCAAGCTCCTGTTCGCCGCCCGCATCATCCCGTATCGCGGCTCCTGGCTCGACGTCGAGTTCGACGCCAAGGACATCGTGCACGTCCGCATCGACCGCAAGCGCAAGCTGCCGGTCACCTCGCTGCTGTTCGCGCTCGGCCTCGACGGCGAGGAGATCCTCTCGACCTTCTACAACCGCGTGGAATACGTCCGCGACGGCGCCGACTGGCGCGTGCCGTTCGACGCCGAGCGCCTGAAGGGCTTCAAGGCCTCCGTCGATCTCATCGACGCCGATTCCGGCGAGGTCGTGCTGGAGGCGGGCAAGAAGCTCAACGCCCGCAACGCCCGCCTCATCGGCGAGAAGGGCACCAAGTTCCTCAAGGCGACCGACGAGGATCTCGTCGGCCAGTACATCGCCGAGGACCTCGTCAACATGAAGACGGGCGAGATCTGGGCCGAGGCCGGCGACGAGATCTCCGAGAAGATGCTCAAGGCGCTGGAAGACGTCGGCGTCTCCGAGCTGCCGGTGCTCGACATCGACCACGTCAACGTCGGCCCCTACATCCGCAACACGCTGGCCGTGGACAAGAACGCGGCCCGCGAGGGCGCGCTGTTCGACATCTACCGGGTCATGCGCCCCGGCGAGCCGCCGACGCTCGACACCGCGGAGGCGATGTTCCACTCGCTGTTCTTCGATTCCGAGCGCTACGACCTCTCCGCGGTCGGCCGCGTGAAGATGAACATGCGCCTCGACCTCGACGCCGCCGATACCGTGCGGACGCTGCGCAAGGAGGACATGCTGGCGGTCGTCAAGGCGCTGGTGGACCTGCGCGACGGCAAGGGTGAGATCGACGACATCGATCACCTCGGTAACCGCCGCGTCCGCTCGGTCGGCGAGCTGATGGAGAACCAGTACCGCCTGGGCCTCCTGCGCATGGAGCGCGCCATCAAGGAGCGCATGTCGTCGGTCGATATCGACACGGTGATGCCGCAGGACCTCATCAACGCGAAGCCCGCCGCGGCCGCGGTGCGCGAGTTCTTCGGCTCGTCGCAGCTGTCGCAGTTCATGGACCAGACCAACCCGCTCTCCGAGGTGACGCACAAGCGCCGCCTGTCGGCGCTCGGCCCGGGCGGTCTGACCCGCGAGCGCGCTGGCTTCGAGGTGCGCGACGTGCACCCGACGCATTACGGCCGCATCTGCCCGATCGAGACGCCGGAAGGCCCGAACATCGGCCTGATCAACTCGCTCGCGACGTTTGCCCGCGTGAACAAGTACGGCTTCATCGAGACGCCGTTCCGCAAGGTGAAGGACGGCGTCGTGACCAACGACGTATCGTACCTCTCGGCGATGGAGGAGGCGAAGTACTACGTCGCCCAGGCCAACGCGCAGATGGATGCCGACAAGCGCCTCACCGAGGAGCTGGTGGTCTGCCGCCGCGCCGGTGAAGTCATAGTCGTCGGCCCCGAGCGCGTCGACCTCATGGACGTGAGCCCGAAGCAGCTCGTCTCGGTCGCCGCCGCCTTGATCCCGTTCCTCGAGAACGACGACGCCAACCGCGCGCTGATGGGCTCGAACATGCAGCGCCAGGCGGTGCCGCTGGTTCGCGCCGACGCGCCCTTCGTCGGCACCGGCATGGAAGCCGTGGTCGCCCGCGATTCGGGTGCCGCCATCGCGGCGCGCCGCTCGGGCATCATCGATCAGGTGGACGCCACCCGTATCGTCATCCGCGCCAACGAGGAGACCGACCCGACCAAGCCCGGCGTCGACATCTACCGCCTGCAGAAGTTCCAGCGCTCCAACCAGTCGACCTGCATCACGCAGAAGCCGCTGGTGCGCGTCGGCGAGCAGGTGAAGAAGGGCGAGATCATCGCCGACGGTCCCTCGACCGAGTTCGGCGAGCTCGCGCTCGGCCGCAACGTGCTCGTCGCGTTCATGCCGTGGAACGGCTACAACTTCGAGGACTCGATCCTGCTCTCCGAGCGGATCGTGAAGGATGACGTGTTCACCTCGATCCACATCGAGGAATTCGAGGTGATGGCCCGCGACACCAAGCTGGGTCCGGAGGAGATCACCCGCGACATCCCGAACGTCTCGGAGGAGGCGCTCAAGAACCTCGACGAGGCCGGCATCGTCTATATCGGCGCCGAGGTCCACGCGGGCGACATCCTCGTCGGCAAGATCACGCCGAAGGGCGAGAGCCCGATGACGCCGGAGGAGAAGCTGCTCCGCGCCATCTTCGGCGAGAAGGCCTCCGACGTGCGCGACACCAGCTTGCGGGTGCCGCCGGGCGTCACCGGCACGATCGTCGAGGTGCGGGTGTTCAACCGCCACGGCGTCGACAAGGACGAGCGCGCCCAGGCCATCGAGCGCGAGGAGATCGAGCGTCTCGCCAAGGACCGTGACGACGAGCAGACCATCCTCGACCGCAACACCTATGCGCGTCTGGCCGACGTGCTGATCGGTCAGTCGCCGGTCGCCGGCCCGAAGGGCTTCCGCAAGGACACCACCCTGACGCGGGAGATCATCAACGATTACCCCCGCTCGCAATGGTGGCAGTTCGCCGTCGTCGAGGACCGTCTGATGACGGAAATCGAGGCGATGCAGAAGCAGTACGACGAGTCGAAGAAGCGCCTGGAGCAGCGCTTCCTCGACAAGGTCGAGAAGCTGCAGCGCGGCGACGAGCTGCCGCCCGGCGTCATGAAGATGGTCAAGGTCTTCGTGGCGGTGAAGCGCAAGATCCAGCCCGGCGACAAGATGGCCGGCCGTCATGGCAACAAGGGCGTGGTCTCGCGCATCGTGCCGATCGAGGACATGCCGTTCCTCGAGGACGGCACGCATGCCGACATCGTGCTCAACCCGCTCGGCGTGCCCTCGCGCATGAACGTCGGCCAGATCCTTGAGACCCACCTCGGCTGGGCGGCGGCGGGTCTGGGTCGCAAGGTCGCGAAGGCGGTCGATGCCTACCTGAAGAACCAGGACATCGCGCCGCTGCGCACCGAGATGGAGGCGATCTACTCGCCCAGCGAGTTGGAAGGCCTGTCCGACGAGGATCTGGCGGAAGCCGGCAACAACGTGCGCCGCGGCGTGCCGATGGCCACCCCGGTGTTCAACGGTGCCAAGGAAGCCGACATCGAGACGATGCTGGAGATGGCCGGGCTCGACCGCTCGGCGCAGTCGACGCTCTACGACGGGCGCACCGGCGAGCCCTTCGACCGCAAGGTCACCATGGGCTACATCTACATGCTGAAGCTCCACCACCTCGTGGACGACAAGATCCACGCCCGCTCGATCGGCCCCTACTCGCTCGTCACCCAGCAGCCGCTGGGCGGCAAGGCGCAGTTCGGCGGCCAGCGCTTCGGCGAGATGGAGGTCTGGGCGCTGGAGGCCTACGGCGCGGCCTACACGCTGCAGGAGATGCTCACGGTGAAGTCGGACGACGTGGCCGGCCGCACCAAGGTCTACGAGGCGATCGTGCGCGGCGACGACACCTTCGAGGCCGGCATCCCCGAGTCGTTCAACGTGCTGGTCAAGGAGATGCGCTCGCTCGGCCTCAACGTCGAGCTCACCTCCTCGAAGCGGGACGCCAACAACGACCAGATCGAGCCGCCGGCCGAGGCGGCCGAGTAACGGCACGGACCACCTCCCGCGGCGGCGAACAGCCGCCGCGGTCGAGCGGGGAGGGGCGGGGCCTTCCGACGAGACGACGGCCAGCGGCGCTCGACGGAGCGCGGCGCCGGATTTGAGGTTCAGTCGCGATCGCCCAGGCGCGGGGCATCGCGCGAGTCAAGGAGCGGATCATGAACCAAGAGGTCATGAACCTTTTCAACCAGCAGGCCCAGCCGCAGAGCTTTGACCAGATCAAGATCTCGATCTCGTCGCCGGAAAAGATCCTTTCGTGGTCCTACGGCGAGATCAAGAAGCCCGAGACGATCAACTACCGGACCTTCAAGCCCGAGCGCGACGGCCTATTCTGCGCGCGCATCTTCGGGCCGATCAAGGACTACGAGTGCTTGTGCGGCAAGTACAAGCGCATGAAGTACAAGGGCGTCATCTGTGAGAAGTGCGGCGTCGAGGTCACCCTCGCGCGCGTCCGGCGCGACCGCATGGGCCATATCGAGCTGGCCGCCCCCGTCGCCCACATCTGGTTCCTGAAGTCGCTGCCCTCGCGCATCGGCCTCCTGCTCGACATGGCCCTCAAGGACCTCGAGCGCATCCTCTACTTCGAGTCCTACGTCGTCATCGAGCCGGGCCTTACCCCTCTCAAGGAGCGTCAGCTCCTCTCCGAGGAGGAGTACCTGCGCGCGCAGGAGGAGTACGGCGAGGACTCGTTCACCGCCATGATCGGCGCCGAGGCGATCCGGCGCATCCTGATGGAGCTCGATCTCGAAGGCATTGCGGCCTCGCTCAAGGAGGAGATCGCGACGACGACCTCCGAGCTGAAGCCCAAGAAGCTGATGAAGCGCCTCAAGATCATCGAGGCGTTCCAGATGTCGGGCAACCGCCCGGAGTGGATGATCCTGACGGTCGTGCCGGTGATCCCGCCGGACCTGCGCCCGCTGGTCCCGCTCGACGGCGGCCGCTTCGCCACCTCCGACCTCAACGACCTGTATCGCCGCGTCATCAACCGCAACAACCGCCTCAAGCGGCTGATCGAGCTGCGCGCGCCGGACATCATCATCCGCAACGAGAAGCGCATGCTTCAGGAGGCGGTGGATGCGCTGTTCGACAACGGCCGCCGCGGCCGCGTCATCACGGGTGCCAACAAGCGCCCGCTGAAGTCGCTCGCCGACATGCTGAAGGGCAAGCAGGGCCGCTTCCGCCAGAACCTGCTCGGCAAGCGCGTCGACTATTCCGGCCGCTCGGTCATCGTGGTCGGCCCGGAGCTGAAGCTGCACCAGTGCGGCCTGCCGAAGAAGATGGCTCTGGAGCTGTTCAAGCCGTTCATCTACGCGCGCCTCGACGCCAAGGGTTTCTCCGCCACCGTCAAGCAGGCGAAGAAGCTGGTCGAGAAGGAGAAGCCGGAGGTTTGGGACATCCTCGATGAGGTGATCCGCGAACACCCGGTGATGCTCAATCGCGCACCGACGCTGCACCGCCTCGGCATCCAGGCGTTCGAGCCGAAGCTGATCGAGGGCAAGGCGATCCAGCTCCACCCGCTGGTCTGCGCCGCGTTCAACGCCGACTTCGACGGCGACCAGATGGCCGTGCACGTTCCCCTGAGCCTCGAGGCTCAGCTGGAAGCGCGCGTCCTGATGATGTCGACCAACAACATCCTGCACCCGGCCAACGGTCAGCCGATCATCGTGCCGTCGCAGGACATCGTGCTCGGCCTCTACTACCTGTCGATCGTCGCCGACGGCGCGGTCGGCGCGCACATGCCCGGCGACAAGAACAACCCGATGCAGGGCGTGTTCGGCGATATCGGTCAGCTCGAGCACGCGCTCGCGGCCAAGACCGTCTCGCTGCACTCCAAGATCAAGTGGCGCTGGCGCGGCCTCGGCCCCGACGGCGAGCCGGTCTCGCGCATCTACGACACCACCCCGGGCCGCGTGATCCTGTCCGGCGTGCTGCCGATGCACCGGAAGGTGCCCTTCGACGTCGTCAACAAGCTGATGACCAAGAAGGAGATCTCGGCGATGATCGACACCGTCTACCGCCACTGCGGTCAGAAGGAGTCGGTGATCTTCTGCGACCGCATCATGGCGCTCGGCTTCAGCCACGCCTTCCGCGCCGGCATCTCGTTCGGCAAGGACGACATGGTCGTGCCGGAGAACAAGTGGTCGATCGTGGACGACACCCGCGCGCTGGTGAAGGACTACGAGCAGCAGTACAACGACGGCCTGATCACCCAGGGCGAGAAGTACAACAAGGTCGTCGATGCCTGGGCCAAGTGCTCGGACAAGCTCGCCGCCGAGATGATGGGCCGGATCTCCGCCGTCCAGAAGGACGACAAGGGCGCGGACAAGCAGATCAACTCGATCTACATGATGAGCCACTCCGGTGCCCGTGGTTCGCCCGCGCAGATGAAGCAGCTCGCGGCGATGCGCGGCCTCATGGCCAAGCCCTCGGGCGAGATCATCGAGACCCCGATCATCTCGAACTTCAAAGAAGGCCTCGACGTTCTCGAGTACTTCAACTCCACCCACGGCGCCCGTAAGGGCCTCGCGGACACGGCGCTGAAGACCGCGAACTCAGGGTATCTCACCCGCCGTCTCGTCGACGTGGCGCAGGACGCCGTCATCCGCGAAGTCGATTGCGGCACCACCAACGGCATCAAGATGCGCGCCATCATCGATGCCGGCCAAGTGGTCGCCCCGCTCGCCATCCGCATCCTGGGCCGCGCCACGGCCGAGGACCTGATCGCGCAGGACGGCAGCGTCATCGTCAAGACGAACGAGACCATCGAGGAGCGTCACCTGCCGGCGATCGCCGCCGCGGGCATCCAGGAGGTGAAGATCCGCTCTGTGCTGGTCTGCCAGACCAAGAGCGGCGTCTGCGCCACCTGCTACGGGCGCGACCTCGCCCGCGGCACGCCCGTCAACATGGGCGAGGCCGTCGGCGTCATCGCGGCGCAGTCGATCGGCGAGCCGGGCACCCAGCTCACCATGCGCACCTTCCACATCGGCGGCGCGGCGCAGATCGCGGATTCGTCCTTCGTCGAGTCGAGCTTCGAGGGCACGATCAAGGTCCGCAACCGGTCGCTCGCCAAGAACTCGGACGGCGATCTCATCGCCACCGGCCGCTCGGTCGCGATCGTGATCGTCGGGCCGGACGGGGCCGAGCGGGCGGTCCACCGCCTGCAATACGGCGCCAAGGTGCGGGTCGACGAGGGCGACACGATCAAGCGCGGGCAGCGGATCGCCGAGTGGGATCCCTACACCCGTCCGATCGTCGCCGAAGTCGACGGCATCGTCGGCTACGAGGACCTCAACGACGGCCAGTCGATCACCGAGACGACCGACGAGTCGACCGGTATCGCTAAGCGCGTGGTCATCGACTGGCGCGGCTCCTCGCGCACGTCCGACCTCAAGCCGGCGATGCTCGTGCTCGACCGCGACGGCAAGCCGATCAAGCTGCCGCGCGGCTCGGATGCCCGCTACTTCCTGCCCGTCGATGCCATCATCGGCCTCGATCCGGGGGCGAAGGTGAAGGCCGGCGACGTGCTCGCCCGCGTCTCGACCGACTCGGCCAAGACCCGCGACATCACCGGCGGTCTGCCGCGGGTGGCGGAGCTGTTCGAGGCGCGCCGTCCGAAGGACGCGGCGATCATCGCCGAAAAGTCCGGCTCGATCGCCTTCGGCCGCGACTACAAGAACAAGCGCCGGCTCACGCTGACGCCGCATGACGGTTCGGACGCGGTCGAGTACCTGATCCCGAAGGGCAAGCACATCCACCTTCAGGACGGCGACGTGGTCGAGCTCGGCGACTACATCGTCGACGGCAACCCGGCGCCGCACGACATCCTGGCGATCAAGGGCGTGGAGGAGCTGGCCGCTTACCTCGTCAACGAGATCCAGGAGGTCTACCGACTGCAGGGCGTGTCGATCAACGACAAGCACATCGAGGTGATCGTTCGCCAGATGCTGCAGAAGGTCGAGATCACCGACGGCGGCGATTCGGACATCCTCACGGGCGATCAGATCGACCGCACGGAGCTGGCCGACTTCAACGAGAAGCTGCTGGCCGAGGGCAAGAAGCCGATCCAGGGCGTGCCCGTCCTGCTCGGCATCACCAAGGCCAGCTTGCAGACGAAGTCGTTCATCTCGGCGGCCTCGTTCCAGGAGACCACCCGCGTCCTCACGGAAGCGGCGGTCAACGGCAAGGTCGACACGCTCGAAGGCCTCAAGGAGAACGTCATCGTCGGCTCGCTCATCCCGGCCGGCACCGGCTCGCTCGCGGCGGACATCCGCTCCATCGCGCGGCGCCGCGACGGCCTGATCCTGCAGCAGCGCTCGTCCGAGAACGCGGCCAACGCCGCCAACCTCAGCGAGCTGCCCCCGGCGGCGGCCGAGTAATCGGCCGCTCCTTCGGGAGGATCGAACACAATGAAAAGGCCCCCGGCTCTCGCGAGCCGGGGGCCTTTTCATTGTGCCGGGGCTCCCCGGCGCCCCGCCAAAGGGATCATCCCTTTGGAATCTTGGACTTGGGAGTGCTTCAGCGCCCCGTCCGCACCCGCGTCCAGCTCCGCGTGACGAAGCGCTGCGTCGTGTCGTTCCAGGCGGTGTTGGTGGAGAGGCGCTGCATCGTCGCCTCGTCCGGGTAGATGCCGGAATCCTTCAGGATCTCCGGCTTCACCAACTTCTGCGAGGGCAGGTTGCCGTTGGCGTATGAGACGAAGTTGGTGTTGGCCGCCGCTACCTCCGGCCGCATCATGTAGTCGATGAAGGCGTAGGCCTCCGCCGGATGGGCCGCATCCTTCGGGATCGCGAAGGTGTCGAACCACATCTGCGTGCCTTCCTTCGGGATGAAGTAGGCGATCTCGACGCCGTTCTTCGATTCCTCGGCCCGCTTCTTCGCTTGCAGCACGTCGCCCGAATAGCCGACCGCGAGGCAGAGATCGCCGTTGGCGAGTCCGTTGATGTACTCGGACGAGTGGAACTTCCGCACCGCGCCGCGGACCTTGTAGAGGGCGTCGGTCACGGTGGTGATGTCGTCCCAGCGCTTGGAATCGACCTTGTAGCCGTAGAACGGCAGGATCGACGGGATCAGGTCCTCGGGGGAATCGAGGAGCATGACGCCGCAATCCTTCAGCTTGGCCATCGTGCTCGGGTTGAGCACGAGGCTCCAGCTGTTGAGCGGGGTGTTGGCGCCGAGCCGCTCGCGCACGGCGGCGACGTTCATGCCAAGGCCGGTCGTGCCCCACATATAGTCGACCGCGAAGGTGTTGCCGGGGTCGTAGGCCTGGAGCCGGTTGGCGATCTCCGGCCACACGTTCTTCAGGTTCGGGATCTTCGTCTTGTCGAGCGGCAGGAACACGCCCGCCTTGATCAGGCGCTGGAGAAAGGGGCCGGACGGCACCACCACGTCGTAGCCGGACTTGCCCGCCAGGAGCTTGGTCTCCAGCACCTCGTTGTTGTCGTAGGTGTCGTAGACGACCTTGATGCCGGTCTCCTTGGAAAAATCCTCCAGCACCTTCGGATCGATATAGTCCGACCAGTTGTAGATGTTGACGACGCGCTCCTCCGCCCGCGCGCCGCCGGCAACGACGAGGGGGAGGGCGGCGAGCGCTGCCGAGAGCCCTCGCAGGAGGCTCCGCCGGATCACGGCTCGCCCCGCGCGGCCACCACCACGATCTCGACCAGATATTCGGGTGCGGCGAGCTTCGCCTCGACGGTGGCGCGGGCCGGCGGGTTCTCGCGATCGACCCAGGCGTCCCAGGCGGCGTTCATCTCGGCGAAGGTCGCGATGTCGGCGAGATAGATGGTGGTCGAGAGGATGCGGGACTTGTGGCTGCCCGCCTGCGCCAAGAGCCGGTCGATCTGCTCCAGCACCGCTTGCGTCTGCACGGTGACGCCGTTGCCGACCGGATCGGCGGCCACTTGGCCGGCCAGGAACACGAGCCCGCCATGGGCGGCGCCCTGGCACATGCGGGGTCCGGTCTCGTAGCGCTCGATGGTCATGGGTCGGCGATGGCCTCGTCTGAGAAAATGCCGGCCCCTTCTGCCGCCGGGACCGGTTCCGCGTAAAGGCCCCGCGTTTTTTGCTGCACCGCGCGCGCTCGGAGGCAACCGCCCGCTCCGCTCGCGCGTTTGTCACCCGAAAACGGCCAAGGCTCGGCGAAGGACACGGCCCCCAGCCCGTCCGCCCTGTGCCCCTGCCTCGATCACCCCCCGATTCGGCAAGCCCTTCAGGCTTTTAGAGGTCGCACATGAGCATTCTCTGGACCATCATCATCGGCTTCATCGCCGGCGTCATCGCCAAGCTCATCATGCCGGGCAACCGGTTCGAGCCGTCGGGCTTCATCCTGACCACGATCCTGGGCATTGTCGGCGCGGTGCTCGCGACCTTCATCGGTCAGGCGGTCGGCTGGTACGGCCCCAACGAAGGCGCCCGCTTCATCGGCTCGATCGTCGGCGCCTGCGTCGTGCTCGCGATCTACGGTTTCATCGCTGGCCGCACCAGCAACCGCTCGCTCTGACGCGCGCCCGGCTCCCCTCCCTGCGAGGCGGAGCCGAATCGAACCCGATACGAGAAAGGGGCGCCCCGCGAGGAGCGCCCCTTTCTCGTTCTCACCGTGCGACGAGGGCTCATGCGAGCCGGTCGTGATCGCCCTGGGTCAGCGACTTGACGGCACAATGGCCGGTGGCGCCGCGCACGGCGAGGCCGACGCCGACCACGAGGGCGGCCAGAGACAGGAGCTTGTTCGGCCGCGGCTGGGCGGCGGCGGCCGCGATGCCGAGCCCGAGCGCGACGGAGACCGCCCGCTCGGTCATGCTCAGGTTCTGCGTACCGCCGAAAATGTCTTCGATCATCTCGTTCATGGTTTTTATCCGCGTCCTCGTTGGGTCAGGATTCGCGGGTCGAACGCGGCGGCGGCGCGGGCGTTCCGGCAGAACTGCTATGATGCGGCTTGCCGGGCCAGGAGGCCGTCGTCGATCTCCCGCGCCCGCACCGCCGCGGGGCGCGCGGCATGGCGGCCGGCATAGGCCTCGAAGACCGGGCGCTTCGGAATCGTGCCGAACTGCATGCCCCAACCGAGATGGGCGGCGAGATACAGGTCGGCGGCGCTGAAGCGATCCCCCGCGACGAAGTCCCGGCCCGTGACCGCGCCCTCAACGGTGTCGAGCACCGCCTCCAGGCTGCCGTAGCCGACCATGCCGCGCATCCGCGGCTCGTCCGGCACGGTGACGCCGAGCGCCTTGTTGGTGACCGCCGCCTCGACCGGGCCGGCGCAGAAGAACAGCCAGCGGTAATAGTCGCCCCGCGCCCGTGCGGTCGGCTCCGGTGCCAGCCCGGCCTCGGGGCAGGAATCGGCGAGATAGGCCAGGATCGCCGCGCACTCGGTCACCACCGTCGCGCCGTGGGTGAGCGCCGGCACCTTCCCCATTGGATTGATCGCCCGGTAGGCCTCCGTCTTCATCGCGGGGCCGAAGCCGACGAGTTCGGTGCGGTAGGGCCGCCCCACCTCCTCCAGCATCCACCGCACGATCCGGCCGCGGGACATCGGCGAAGTGTAGAAGACGATCTCGTCGGTCATGGCGGGCTCCTGCCAGCGGGGGAGGCTTTTCTACCGGCGCGGGCGCCCGCGCGGAAGCCGTGGCCGACCGGGCAACCCGACTCGCGCAGGCCGCGCGGCTGTGGCTTCCTGCACCCGAGTCGGGAGGCGTTCGGCATGGCGAGGAAGAGGACAGAGAAGCGGAACGAGACGGAGCTGGACGAGGCGGCGATCCGCAAGCTCGCCGACGAGGCCGTGTTCGCGCGCGGCCGCGCCTACCGCGACGAGGGCGCCGTCCTCGACCTCGTGCGGCGGGGCGACACCGTCACGGCGCGGGTCGAAGGCAGCGACGCCTACCGGGTCACCGTCCGGATCGACGACGGCGAGGTCGAGGACTACGCCTGCACCTGTCCCTACGAGTGGGGCGGCGCCTGCAAGCATGTCGTCGCCACCCTGCTGACCCTGATCGAGGCGCCCGGAGAAGCGCAGGAGCGGCCGAGCCTCGCCGAGCTGATCGGGCGGCTCGACCGCGACGCGCTGGCCCGCCTGCTGCTGCGGCGGGCCGAGATCGATCCGAACCTCGCGGGCTGGATCGAGGCCGAATGCGCCGCCGCGCCGGGCGGGCGCGCCGATCCCGCCCCCGTCGCCGCCCAGGCCAGGGCGGTGCTCGCCGGGCGCTACGCGGCGCGCGACTACTGGGACGACTACCAACCGGCGGGCGACCCCGCGGAGCTGCGCGACCTCGTGGACAAGGCGGTGCCGCGCCTGGAGGCCGGCGACGGCCGCGGGGCGCTCGGCATCCTGGAAGCGGTCGCCGAGGTGTTCGTGGAGGAGTGGATCGAGACGAGCGGCGGTTACGACGACGAGACGCTCTATCCTCTGTTCCAGGACCTCGGACGGATGATGGCCGAGGCCGCGCTGATGAGCGACCTCGACGAGGACGAGCGCGCGGCGCTCGCCGACACGATAACGGATTGGGACGCCGCGCTCGCCGAGTACGGCGTCGAGGACAGCTTCGCCCTGGCGGTCCGGGCCCTGGAGATCGGCTGGGACCCGCCCGCGCTCCTGGCGATCCTGAACGGCGAGGGCGGGACATGGCCCCCGGAGGACGAATCCGACTGGACCGAGCAGGAGTTGACCGCGGTGCGGCTGCGCGTGCTCGCCGCCGCCGGGCGCCACGACGCCTATCTCCACCTCGCCCGCGCCGGAGAGGCGCACGCGGCCGCCGCCCTGATGCTGGTCCGACTCGGCCGGATCGAGGAGGCGGTGGCCTATGCCCGGAAGGCTTTCCGCCACCCCGACGATGCGCTCGCCCTGGCTCGGGCGCTCGACCGGGCGGGCCGGGCGGAGGAGAGCCTCGCGGTCGCCGAGGCCGGCCTGTCGTTCGAGCCGGACGCGTCCGATTCCATGCGCGGCGCCCATTCCGTGGTGCCGCTCGCCCGCTGGCTACGGGAGGCGGCGGCGGAATCCGGCCGCGCCGACCTCGCCCTGAAGGCGGCGCGGACCGCTTTCGCGGGCTCACTGGAACGGGCGGATTTCGAGGCCGCACAGGCGGCGGCGGGCTCGAAGTGGACGATCGTCCGCCGCGATCTTCTCAAGACCCTGCGCGCGGCGGAGCGGGCGCCCGAGCGCACCGAAATCCTGCTCGACGAGGGCCTCGTGGACGAGGCGGTGAACGATGTCGGCGAGGCACCGGGCTACGCGGTGCCGGAGGCGGTGCTGCTGCGCCTGATGGAGGCGGCCCAGTCCAGCCATTCCGACTGGGTGATCCGCGTGGCCCGCAGCCGGGCCGACGCGATCATGAACGCGGGCGCGGCGGGCGACTACGAGCGAGCCGCCGAATGGCTGCGCCGCGCGGCGCTCGCCCACGAATCCGCCGGCCTGATCGACGAATGGAGCGCGACGATCGAGGCCCTGATCGAACGCCACCGCCGCAAGTACAAGCTCCGGCCGCTGTTGGAGGCGCTGCGGTTCTGATCGCCTGATCGACTCGAACGATCCCACCCCCTCATCCTGAGGCGCCCCTTGCCCCGGCAAGGGGGCTCGAAGGAGGGCTTCAGCGGATCGCGCGCTCCCTGGAGCCCTCCTTCGAGGCTTCGCTTTTGGCGAAGCGCCTCAGGATTGAGGGGGCTGGGTGGGAAGAACCGAGCGGCGCCGTCATCCGCTTTCGCGACGGTGCAGGCACAACGACGAAGGCGCGGCCCCTTTCGGGACCGCGCCTTTCGATGTCGTCGGATGATCGAGGGAGCGAGGCTTACTCGCCCGCCTCGCGACGGCGCTCGCCGCGGTCGCGGCGGGGGCCGCGGTCGCCGCGATCACCCCGGTCGGAGCGCTCCTCGCGCTCCGGCTCGCCGCGCTCCGCGCGCTCGGCCTTGAGCTTCTCGGTGATGTCCTCACCGGTCTCCTGATCGACGACCTTCATCGACAGGCGGATCTTGCCTCGCTCGTCGGCGCCGAGGAACTTCACCTTGACCTTCTGGCCTTCCTTCACGACGTCGCCGACCTTGGCGACGCGCTGCGGCGCCAGTTCGGAGATGTGGACGAGGCCGTCCTTGGCGCCGAAGAAGTTCACGAAGGCGCCGAACTCCATGATCTTGACGATCGTGCCGTCGTAGATCGTGCCGGCCTCGGGCTCGGCGACGATGGAGCGGATCCAGTTGTAGGCCGCCTTGATCGCCTTACCGTCGGACGAGGCGATCTTGACGATGCCGGTGTCCTCGATGTTGATCTTGGCGCCGGTCTTTTCCACGATCTCGCGGATGATCTTGCCGCCGGTGCCGATCACGTCGCGGATCTTGTCGGTGGGGATCTGCATCGTCTCGATGCGCGGCGCGTACTCGCCGAGCTCCGGACGGGCCGCGGTCAGCGCGTTGGCCATCTCGCCGAGGATGTGGGCGCGGCCGTCCTTCGCCTGGGCGAGGGCGATCTTCATGATCTCTTCGGTGATGCCGGCGATCTTGATGTCCATCTGGAGCGAGGTGATGCCCTCGTCCGTGCCGGCCACCTTGAAGTCCATGTCGCCGAGGTGATCCTCGTCGCCGAGGATGTCGGACAGCACCGCGAAGCGCTCACCTTCGAGGATGAGGCCCATGGCGATGCCGGCGACCGGGCGGCGGAGCGGCACGCCCGCATCCATCAGCGACAGCGAGCCGCCGCAGACGGACGCCATCGACGAGGAGCCGTTCGACTCGGTGATCTCGGACACGACGCGGATCGTGTACGGGAACTCGTGGGCCGGCGGCAGCACGGGCCGGATCGCGCGCCAGGCGAGCTTGCCGTGGCCGATCTCGCGGCGGCCGGGCGAACCCATGCGGCCGGTCTCGCCGACGGAATAGGGAGGAAAGTTGTAGTGGAGCAGGAAGCGCTCCTTGTAGGTGCCTTCCAGCGCGTCGATGAACTGCTCGTCCTCGCCGGTGCCGAGCGTCGCGACGACCAGCGCCTGCGTCTCGCCGCGGGTGAAGATCGCCGAGCCGTGGGCGCGGGGCAGCACGCCGACTTCCGACACGATCGAGCGAACGGTCTTCACGTCGCGGCCGTCGATGCGCGAGCCGGTGTCGAGGACGTTCCAGCGGACGACCTTCGACTGGGCCTCCTTGAAGGCGGCCTTGACCTTCTCGGCCGAGAACTTCTGCTCGCCCTCAGCGGGGCAGAGCGCGGCGACCACCTTCGCCTTGACGGCGTCGACGGCCTTGTAGCGCTCCTGCTTGACCGTGATCTTGTAGGCCTCGCGCAGCTCCGTCTCGGCGATGTCGAGCACCGCCTTCTCGACATCGGCGTTCTCCGGCGGGGAGAAGTCGCGCGGCTCCTTGGCGGCCTTCTCGGCCAGCCGAACGATCGCCTCGATGACGGGCTGGAAGTGCTTGTGGCCGAACATCACGGCCCCGAGCATCACCTCCTCGGAGAGCTCTTTGGCCTCGGACTCGACCATCAGCACGGCGTCCGTGGTGCCGGCGACGACGAGGTCGAGGGTCGACTCGTCCTTGATCTCGGTGACCGGCGGGTTCAGCTTGTAGCCGCCGTTGATGAAGCCGACGCGGGCCGCGCCGATCGGGCCCATGAACGGCACGCCGGAGATGGTCAGCGCGGCCGAGGCCGCGACCATCGCGACGATGTCCGGATCGTTCTCGAGATCGTGGGAGAGAACGGTGACGACGACCTGGGTGTCGTTGCGCCAGCCCTCGATGAAGAGCGGGCGGATCGGCCGGTCGATCAGGCGGGAGACCAGCGTCTCCTTCTCGGAAGGACGGCCCTCGCGCTTGAAGTAGCCGCCCGGAATGCGGCCGGCGGCGTAGGCGCGCTCCTGGTAGTTGACCGTGAGCGGCATGAAATCGATGCCGGCCTTGGGCTCCTTGGCGGCGACCACGGTCGCCAGCACAGTGGTCTCGCCGTAGGTGGCGACCACGGCGCCGTCGGCCTGGCGGGCGGTCTTGCCGGTTTCCAGAACGAGCTTGCGGTCGCCCCAGATCAGCTCTTCGCGTTGAACGTCGAACATATGTCTTCTGCCTTCATGCATGCGGTCGGGCGTACCCGGCGCCGCCAGAGGCAAGACGGCGAGGCACTCGGGAACCCGAGTGCCTCGCGATCCTGCCCCGGCGCCTCGCGCCTCGAAGCCGCCCGTGCGGACCGGCCGGGCCCCATGCCCGGACGATCCATAGCGAAACGCGGTCCCGAGGGACCGCGCGGCGTTGGTCGAAAACCCTTAGCGGCGGATGCCGAGGCGCTCGATCAGGGAGCGGTAGCGGCTCTCTTCCTTGCGCTTGAGGTAGTCGAGCAGCGAGCGGCGCTGCGAGACCAGCTTCAGGAGGCCGCGGCGGGAGTGGTTGTCCTTGCCGTGGGTCTTGAAGTGACCGGTCAGGTTGGTGATCCGCTCGGTGAGCAGCGCCACCTGGACCTCCGGCGAACCGGTGTCCTTGCCGCCCTGCGCGTATTCCTTGATGAGCGCGGTCTTGCGCTCGGCCGTGATCGACATCGGCTTGCCTTTCAGGTGGGGTTTGGTCGGGAGCACCGCCCGCAACGGGGTTTTGGCGCTCGAATGCTTGCGGTCGGGCCGGTGCCGGGATGTCGTCCAGCACGGTCAGCCGCAAGCGGCACAAGCCCCGCCCGTCAGCCGGGTCGAGGCGGGGCGGACCATACACGAAACCGCGGGAAGCGCCAGGGGTGGGGGAAGAGGCGAACGGACGTGCCTCCCCGACCGAGCGCGAACCGGCCGGGGAGGGGTAAACGCAGCCGCGGGCCGGCTCAGTCGTCGTCGCCGTCCCGGTCGCGCTTGTCCGCTTTCTTGGAAGCCTTCTCGGTGACGGCGCCGCTATGGGGATCGACCTTCACCTTGACGCTGCGGCCGTCCTTCACGGCCTTGCCCTCCCACACGCCGTCATCGGCCTCCAGGCCGCGCACGCCCGAATAGCCGGCCCCTTCGAGGGCGCGCACCGCGCCCTCGATCGGCATCCAGTCGGGGCCGGGCCGGTCGTCGGCGAGCGCCGGGGCGGTGAAGAGGCCGGCCGCAACGAGGCCGACGGCGAGGGTCTTGGTGGCGAAGATCCGGGTCATCGAAAGCTCCTGGACTGGAAGAAGACCCAGTCCTGATAGCGGCCGGCGCCCCGCGCGCGCCTGACGGCTGCTGTCAGGCAAATGTCAGAGTCGCGGACGCCGAGCCTTCGCGCCCGGTCGCGGATCGGCTACACCGCCGCCGACAGGATCAGCGGCAGGGACCGGACGGATGAGCGCGGATCACGGCACGGCGGGAGCGGGGTTCACCGCGATTGTGCTCGCCGCCGGCAAGGGCACGCGGATGCGCTCGGATCGGCCCAAGGTGCTGCACGCGCTGGCCCACCGCACGATGCTCGGCCACGTGCTCGCGGCCGTACAGGAGGCGGGCGCGCAAAACCTCGCCGTGGTGGTCGAGCCCGGCCGCGCGGACGTGGCCGACGAGGTCGCCCGCATGGCGCCGGGCGCCAGCACCCATCCCCAGGCCGAGCGCCTCGGCACGGCGCACGCCGTGCTCGCCGCCCGCGACGCGATCGAAGGCCGTCAGGCCGACGTGCTGGTGGCCTTCGGCGACACGCCGCTGATCACCGCCGAGACCTATGCCCGCCTGCGCGCGCCCTTGCGCGAGGGCGCGGCGGTCGCGGTGCTGGCCTTCGAGGCGCGCGACCCCACCGGCTACGGCCGGGTGCTCACCGAGAACGGTCGCGTCGTGGCGATCCGCGAGGAGAAGGATGCGAGCGCGGACGAGCGGGCGGTGCGGCTGTCCAATGCCGGGCTGATGGCGCTGTCGGGCCAGCACGCCCTGTCGCTCCTCTCCCGGATCGGCAACGACAACGCCAACCGCGAATACTACCTCACCGACGCGGTCGCGCTCGCCGTCGCCGACGGCCTCGCGGTCACCGTGGTGGATGTCGCCGAGGACGAGGCGCTCGGCGTCAACGACCGGGTCCAGCTCTCGGTGGCCGAGGCTGCGATCCAGGCGCGCCTGCGCCGGGCGGCGCAGCTCGGCGGCGCGACGCTGATCGCCCCCGAGACCGTTTTTCTCAGCGCCGACACCGTGCTCGGCCGCGACGTGCTGGTGGAGCCCCACTGCGTGTTCGGCCCCGGCGTGGTGATCGGCGATGGCTGCACGATCCGCGCCTTCTCGCACCTGCACGACGCCCGGCTGATGGCGGGTGCCGACATCGGCCCGCATGTGCGCCTGCGCGGCGGCGCGGTGCTGGAAGAGGGCGTCCATCTCGGCAACTTCGTCGAGATCAAGAACGCCACCCTGCACGCGGGTGCCAAGGCCTCGCACCTGACCTATCTGGGTGATGCCGAGGTGGGCGCGGGCGCCAATATCGGCGCGGGCACCATCACCTGCAATTACGACGGCGTGTCGAAGCACCGGACCGTGATCGGCGCGGGCGCCTTCATCGGCTCGAACTCGGCGCTGGTCGCCCCCGTCCGCATCGGCGACGGCGCGCTGGTCGGCGCCGGCTCGGTCATCACCCGCGACGTGCCCGCCGACGCCCTGGCGCTGGCCCGCGGGCGGCAGACGACTCGCGAGGGCGCCGCCAGGGTGCTGAAGGAGACTCTGAAAGCAGCGAAAGCCGCGAAAGCCGCAAAGCGGGATTGATTGCCACCACCGTCATTCCGGGGCGCCACAGGCGAACCCGGACCCGAAGGCGCGCGCCGGAGGCGTGCAATCCACGACTGGCCTCGACGCTCTGTCTCAGCCGCGCATCACGGGTGGATTCCGGGTTCCGCTGCGCGGCCCCGGAATGACGGCCGAGGTTTGGCAATGAGGCTGGTGCCTGCTCGCAAAGCTCCATCCAAACCCTGGCCTTGTGCCGCCGCGATCCGGTACAAGCCCGGTTTCGCGCGCCCCCTCGAGGTCCGTCCCTTGCACGGAAAGAGGGCGGAGCGGGGCGGCGTCCCGTTTCGGGATGCCGGAATGTGTGCGGCCGGGCGGCGTTGAGGATCGGACCATGTGCGGAATCGTCGGCATCGTCGGGCGCGAGTCGGTGGCGGATGGGCTGGTCGAGGCCCTGCGGCGGCTCGAATATCGCGGCTACGATTCCGCCGGGGTCGCGACGCTGGAGCACGGCCGGCTGGAGCGTCGGCGCGCCGAGGGCAAGCTCGCGAACCTCCAGATCAAGCTGTCGCAGGCGCCGCTGTCCGGCGCCATCGGCATCGGACACACCCGTTGGGCCACGCATGGACGCCCCAACGAGACCAACGCCCACCCGCACGCCACCGAGCGGCTGGCGGTGGTGCATAACGGCATCATCGAGAATTTTCGCGAGCTGAAGGAAGAGCTTCAAGCCACCGGAGCCCGGTTCGAATCCGACACCGACACCGAGGTCGTGGCCCGGCTGGTCGATCACCTGATGGCGCAGGGCAACGGGCCGGTCGAGGCGGTCGCCGCGGCGCTGCCGCGCCTGCGCGGCGCCTTCGCGCTGGGCTTCCTGTTCGCGGGGCAGGAAGACTTCCTGATCGGCGCCCGTCACGGCGCACCGCTCGCCATCGGCTTCGGAAGGGGCGAGACCTATCTCGGCTCCGACGCCCTGGCGCTCGCCCCCTTCACCGACGAGATCACCTATCTCGAAGAGGGCGACTGGGCGATCCTGACCCGCGAGGGCGCCGAGATCCGCGACATCGACGGCGCGGTGGTCAAGCGCCCGCGCCAGCGCATCGCCACGCAGGCCTACCTCGTGGACAAGGGCAACCACCGCCACTTCATGGCGAAGGAGATTCACGAGCAGCCGGAGGTCGTCGGCCGCACGCTCGCCCACTACGTCGACATGGCCGGTGGCCGCATCGCGCTCCCCGGCGCCCTGCCGTTCGACTTCGCAAAACTGTCGCGCCTGTCGATCACCGCCTGCGGCACCGCCTTCTATGCCGGCCTCGTGGCCAAGTACTGGTTCGAGACGATCGCGCGGCTGCCGGTCGAGATCGACGTCGCCTCCGAGACCCGCTACCGCGAGCCGCCGCTGGAGCGAGACGGTCTGACGCTGGTCATCTCGCAATCCGGCGAGACCGCCGACACGCTGGCCTCGCTGCGCTACGCCAAGTCACAAGGGCAGCACACGCTCAGCGTCGTCAACGTGCCGACCTCGACCATCGCGCGGGAATCCTCCGCGGTGATGCCCACACTCGCCGGCCCCGAGATCGGCGTGGCCTCCACCAAGGCCTTCTCGTGCCAGCTGACCGTGCTGCTCTGCCTCGCCATCGCGGCGGGCCGGGCGCGGGGCACCCTCGACGCGGCGCGTGAGCGGGCGCTGGTCGATGCGCTCATCACCGTGCCGGGGCTGATGGCGGAATCGGTGAAGCTGGAGAGCGAGGTCGAGGCGCTGTCGCGCGAGATCGCCAAGGCCCGCGACGTGCTCTATCTCGGCCGCGGCACCAGCTACCCGATGGCGCTGGAAGGGGCGCTGAAGCTCAAGGAAATCAGCTACATCCACGCCGAAGGTTACGCGGCGGGCGAACTCAAACACGGCCCGATCGCCTTGATCGACGAGAGCGTCCCGGTGATCGTCATCGCCCCCCACGACGCGATCTTCGAGAAGACGGTCTCGAACATGCAGGAGGTCGCGGCCCGCGGCGGCCGGATCATCCTCGTCGGCGACGCCCGGGGTGCCGACGCCGCCGGGCTCGACATGCTGGCAACGCTGACCATGCCGGACGTGGACCCGGTGGTGGCCCCCATCGTCTACGCGGTGCCGGTGCAGCTCATTGCCTACCACACCGCCGTCTTCATGGGGAAAGACGTGGACCAACCGCGGAATCTGGCGAAGTCGGTGACGGTGGAGTAGGGCGCCCAGAACCTTGCCGGGTCCGACGCAGCGGGGCTAACCTTTGCCGGTTCGTGCCGAAGGATCGTCATGGCCGCAGCGCAGGCCCTGCCGGAGCAGGTGGTCTTCGTCGATGTCGAGACGACGGGGCTCGGCGCCGCCGACCGGATCGTGACGCTGGCCGCGATCCATCTCGACACCGCGAGCCTGTCGGCGGGCGCACCCGTGCTCGACCACATCCATCTCGCCTTCGATCCGCGGCGGGACTGCCATCCGAGTGCCGCGGCGGTGCACGGCTATTCCGATTGGGACCTGCGGCATCAGGAGCCGTTCTCGGCGCACGCGGCGGCGATCCACGCCTTCCTGCATCGGGCGCCGCTGGTGGTGGCCCACAACGCAGCGTTCGATCTGCGCTTCGTGGCGCAGGAATTCGGCCAATGCCGCCTGACGCCGCTGGCGTCGCGCGCCTTCTGCACCATGCAAACCTACCGCGACCGCGGCCATCCGGGTTCGTCCTCGCTCGATGCCGTCTGCGCGAAGATCGGCGCCCGCCGGGCCGGGGCACGCCACGGGGCCCTGGAGGATGCGTGGCTGGCGCTGCGGGTCTTCCTCTGGCTCCACGGCCACAAGGGCGGCCTGCCCATGCCCGAGACTTTTCGCGGCGGCCCGACCAACTGGATCGCCCCGCCGCCGATGCCGGAGGGGCCGTGGCCGAAGCGGGCGCGGAAGGGGTGAGGCCGGCTCCGTCCGCGACAGCGCCGCAGGGGCGCCGTCGCAAACGACAAAAGAATCAGGTCCGCCAGGGGTGGTCCGGCAGTTCCGTGTCGCCGACGACCTGGGCGCCGGCGAGCGCCACCGCGTCGTCGTTCTCGACCGAGGAGCCGCTGACCCCGATGGCGCCGGACATCTCGCCGTCGGAATCGACGATCGGGATGCCGCCGGGGAAGGTGATGAGGCCGTCGTTCGAGTGCTCGATGCCGTAGAGCGAGCCGCCGGGCTGCGACAACTGGCCGATGGCGCCGGTCTTCATGCCGAAGAACACCGCCGTCTTGGCCTTCTTCTGCGCGATGTCGATGGAGCCGACCCAGGCGCCGTCCATACGGTGGAACGCCTTGAGGTTGCCGCCGGAATCGACCACGGCGATGCACATCTGGGTGCCGAGCTCCACCGCCTTGACGCGGGCGGCCTCGATCGCCTTCTCGGCCTGCTCGATGGTGACGTGCATGGCGTGTCCTCCGTAAAACGCTGGGCCTCACGGGCCCGAGGGCCGAGGTATGCGTCAAGCCTGGCCGATCAAGTCGCCTCGCGCGCCATCGATCTTTTTCGCGCTGCGCCGTCGCGTCCGACGGCGCAGCGCGGCCGTTCAAGCCTTGAGCCGCCCGGTTCCAACCGCTACGTCTCTGCCGGGGGTCCCTGTCCCTGGGCGGCGTCGAAAAAGCCCGCCGTCCCGGCTCCGTCGCCCGAGGTGCATTGCGTGGCGCCCACCCTGTCGCCGATCCCCGAGGCTCCGGACGCCGCGTCCTCGAAGAAGCGCGTCAGCGCCCGCGGGCGGCTGAGGACCTACTTCCTCACCGGCATCATCGTCGCGGGGCCTCTGGCGATCACGATCTACATCACGTGGTGGTTCATCACGCTGATCGACGGCTGGGTGAAGCCCCTGGTGCCGGCCAACTACCTGCCAGACCATTACCTGCCGTTCTCGATTCCCGGCCTCGGCCTAGTCATCGCCTTCGTCGCCCTGACGATGCTGGGCTTCCTCACCGCCAACCTCGTCGGGCGCTCGGTCATCGAGTTCGGCGAGGTGTTGCTCGCCCGCACGCCGGTCATCTCCGGGCTCTACAAGGGCCTGCGCCAGATCTTCGAGACGCTGTTTTCGGCCAACGGCACCTCGTTCCGCACCGTCGGGCTGGTCGAGTTCCCGGTGAAGGGGACGTGGTCGGTGGTGTTCCTCTCCGCCCCCGCCGCGACCGAGGTGCGAGACGCGCTCCAGGCCAAGGAGGGCGGCGCGCACGACTATGTCGGCGTGTTCCTGCCCTGCGCGCCGAACCCGACCACGGGGTTCTTCTTCTACCTGCCGCGCTCCGAGATCGTGGAGGTCGGCATCAGCGTGGACGACGCGGCCAAGCTCGTGATGTCGGCGGGCGTGATCCAGCCCGAGGACCCGCAGGCCCGCCTCAACGCCATGGCGGCGACCTTGCGCCAGACGCAAGGTGCCCCGGACATGGAAAAGGCGCGCCGGGAGCCGGCGCGCCAGGATGGCTGATCAGGAGAAAGAACCGAACGGATCAGTGCTGCAGCGAGGCCTTCTCGGCCGCGATGGTCGGCGGCGAGGCGTCGGCGACCTGATTGGTGGCCGCCGGGCGGGCGACCGGGCCGTTCCAGTCGGTCGCGACCTGAGCGGTCAGCAGCAGGGCCAGCACGGCACAGAGCGCGTTGGCGGCGATCCAGAACCGGCGCGAGGACTGCTTCACCGCGCTCATGAGCGCGTCGGCCGTGGTCTCGTCGCGGCTCACGCGGTCGCTGATCGGCATCAGCCAGGGCTCGGCGGAAAGGGCGTCGGCTCCCCAATTCTCGGAGGAACCCGGCAGGCGTTGGAACGGTGCGATCGACATGGCGACCCTCCTTTTTTCCAGTGGCACCCCGGTCTACGAGGCCGTTTGTTCATCTCCAGTTAAGCGGCAATTGGGGCAGATACAAGGTAATTCCCGATTTTCCGCCTACTGCCCCGCTCATCCGGGCTGTCCGTCGGCCCAGTCAAATCCCTGATCTTGTTGGCAAAACGTCGATAGCGCGCGTCGGCGCTGCGACATTCTGCTGTCCTTTTCGGCCGCTTCCGCTTTCCTGAACGGGCCGTTCAGTTTCACGGGTTTTCTGAACGAACCTGAACGGATTCGCGTTCCAGCCCCCGGCTCACCCCGCTCCGATCAGCCGGATCGCCGCCTCGCGCTCGAACAGGTAGAGCAGCACCCGGAGCGCCCGCCCGCGCTCGCTCTGGAGCCGAGGGTCGCGCTCGACGATGAGCCGGGCGTCGTCGCGGGCGGCTTCCAACAGGTCGCCGTCGCTCTCCAGCCGGGCGAGCCGGAAGGCCGCCATGCCGGACTGGCGGGTGCCGAGCACCTCGCCCTCGCCGCGCAGGCGCAGGTCCTCCTCGGCGATCCGGAACCCGTCCTCGCTGGCGCGCATCATCTCAAGCCGCGCCTTGGCGACCTGCCCCAGCGGGCCGCGATAGAGCAGCAGGCATGACGAGGCCTTGGAGCCGCGCCCCACCCGGCCGCGGAGCTGGTGGAGCTGGGCGAGCCCGAAGCGCTCGGCATGCTCGATCACCATGATGGTCGCCTCGGGCACGTCCACGCCGACCTCGACCACGGTGGTGGAGACCAGCACGCGGGTGCGCCCCGTTGCGAAGGCCTCCATCGCGGCGTCCTTGTCCGGCCCCGGCATCTTGCCGTGGATCAGGCCGACCGCGTCGCCGAAATGCTGCTTCAGATCCTCGAACCGTTCCTCGGCCGCGGCGAGGTCCACGAACTCGGATTCGGCCACCAGCGGGCAGATCCAGTAGACCCGGTCGCCCGCCTGAAGCGCCCGGTGCAGCCCCTCCACCACGTCGCCGATGCGCTCGTTCGGGATCGTGATGGTCTTGATCGGCTGGCGCCCGGCGGGCTTCTCGTCGAGAACCGACACGTCCATGTCGCCGAAGAAGGTGAGCGCCAGCGTGCGCGGGATCGGGGTCGCTGTCATCACCAGAATGTCGACCGCCTCGCCCTTGGCGCCGAGCGCGAGGCGCTGGTGGACGCCGAAGCGATGCTGCTCGTCCACCACCGCGAGGCCGAGATCGCGGAACGCCACCGCCTCCTGGAACAGCGCGTGGGTACCGACCACGATGTCGATGTTGCCGGACGCCAGATCGGCCAGCGTCGCCCGGCGCTCGGAGGCCTTGTCGCGGCCGGTCAGCAAGCGAAGGCGCAGGCCCTCGGTCAGCGGCACGAGGCGCTCGTAGTGCTGGCGGGCCAAAATTTCGGTGGGTGCCATCAACGCGGCCTGCCGCCCGGCCTCGGCCGCCGAAGCCATGGCGAGCAGCGCGACCGCGGTCTTGCCCGAGCCGACATCGCCCTGAAGCAGGCGCAGCATGCGCCGGTCGGAGGCCATGTCGGCGCGGATCTCTTCGACCGCGCGGGACTGCGCCCCGGTGAGGCCGAAGGGCAGGGCGGCCTCGACACGCGCCTTCAGGGTCCCGTCGCCGGCATTCACGCGGCCGGGCTTGCGCCGCTGGCGGGCGCGCAGCAGGGCGAGCGCGAGCTGCGAGGCCAGCAGCTCGTCGTAGGCGAGGCGGCGTCGGGCCGGGCTCGGCGGCGGGGTCTCGCCCTCGCGCGGCGGCGGGGGCGCCTCCTCCGGGCGGTGCTCGATCCGCAGCGCATCGGCGAAGGCCGGGAAGCGGTTCTGCGCCAGGAAGGCCGGGTCCTGCCATTCGGGCAGCACGGGCAGCCGCTCCAGCGCGCCGTGGACGATTCGGCTGATGACCCGCGAGGTCAGGCCCTCGGTCGCGCCGTAGATCGGCTCGACCGCGGGCAGGCTCGCGAGCCCCTGCTCGTCGAGGATGCGGGTCGGATGCACCATCTGCCGGTAGCCGTCCCACAGGTCGATCCGGCCGGAGACGTAGCGATGACTGCCGAGCGGCAGCATCTTCTCGATGCGGCCCTTGGGCATGCCGAAGAACACGAGGCTGATGTCGCCGGTCCCGTCCTCGACCAGCACCCGGAAGGCGCGCTTGCCGAGGCCCGGCGGGCGGTGCGCCGCCACGGTCACGCCGAGCGTCACCGGCTCGCCGGTCGGCGCATCGCGGATCGAGCCGCAGAGCGGCCGGGCGACCCCGCTCTGGGGCAGATGGAACAACAGGTCGGCCACGCGGGCCGGACGCTCTTCCGAGCCCAGCAGTTTTTCGATGAGCGGCGCGATCTTCGGTCCGACGCCGGGCAGGCCGCGGGCGGGGGCGAAGAGCGCGTCGAGGATGCTCGGACGCAGCGACGGGGCGTCGTCCCGCGCGGGGCGGGGAGGGGCGTCGTCATCGGCGGTGAGGGTCAGGGGTGTGTCGGGGATCATGGGTCTCATGAAGCGCGGGACCGGCGCGGCCGCCACGATACTCCGCTTAGCCGCAGGCCCGCATCTGCGCATATGGCATCACGCGCGTGTACGGTTTGCCCATCGGCGGACACCCCTCTACATGCCTGTCGTCACCACGAGAGCCATCTCGGAGGGATTCGTCTCCATGTCCGGCACCACCCGCTCCAGCGCCGACCTCGACCCGCGCCGCCGCCGCACCCTGTTCCGGGCGTGGCACCGGGGCATCCGCGAGATGGACCTGATCATGGGCCGCTTCGCCGATTCCGAGATCGGCGACCTCTCGGAGGCGGAGCTGACGCAGTTCGAGGCGCTGATCGAGGTGCCCGACCGCGATCTCTTTCGCTGGCTCACCGGCGAGGACGCGACGCCGGAGAACTACGACACCCCGGTCTACCGCCGGCTCCAGGCGTTCCATCGGCACGACGCGCCGATCCATAACTGAGGCGACAGCCGACCCCTTGTCCCATCCATCCCCCTCATCCTGAGGTGCTGAGCGTCAGCTCAGCCTCGAAGGAGGGCTCCAGAAGTCGCGCGATCTCTGGAGCCCTCCTTCGAGGCCGCCGCGACCGCGCCGGCACCTCAGGATGAGGGGGATGGTTTGGATCGAGGACGATCCACGCAGCGCCTGTCCCGATCCGTTTTTGTGAACTGTCACGCCCGATGGCCAAGCCCCAGCCCAAATCCCCGGCCAAACCTCAGGCCCCCGCGCCGAAGCCGCAGACCGCCCGGTTCGCGCTGCCGAAATCCGCAGCCCTGACCAAGGCGCTCGATGCGTTGAAGCGCGGCGACAGCCCGACGCTGGCCTCCGTGCCCGACGGGTTCGACGCGCTCGTCGTCGCCGACCTCGCCCGCGCGCTGTCCGGCTCGTTCGAGGGCCCGGCGGTACTGGTGCATGTCGCCCGCGATTCCGGCCGCTCCAACGCGTTCCAGACCGCGCTGAAATTCGTCGCCCCCGAGATCGAGGCGATGAGCTTTCCGGCCTGGGACTGCCAGCCCTACGACCGCGTCTCCCCGAACGGCGCCATCGCGGCCCAGCGCATGACCGCGCTCTCGCGGCTCACCCGCTCGCGCTCGTCGGAGGAGAAGCCCCGCATCCTCTGCACCACGGTCAACGCCCTGGTGCAGAGGGTGCCGCCCCGCGCCAAGGTGGCGGTCGAGACGTTCTCGGCCGCGATCGGCAACGTGGTGCCGATGGACAAGGTGGTGGCCTGGGTCGAGGCCAACGGGTTCTTGCGCACCGGCACCGTGCGGGACACGGGCGAATACGCCGTGCGCGGCGGCATCCTCGATCTCTCGCCGCCCGGCCTGCCGAACCCGATCCGCCTCGATTTCTTCGGCGATACCCTGGAGTCGATCCGCGCCTTCGATCCGGAGACGCAGCGCACCGTGGGCTCCTTGCGCTCCCTCGATCTCGTGCCGATGAGCGAGGTGCAGCTCACCACCGAGACGATCCGGCGCTTCCGACAAGGATATCTCACGAGTTTCGGCGCCGCGACCCGCGACGACCGGCTCTACGAGACGGTGAGCGAGGGCCGGCGCTATGCCGGGCTCGAGCATTGGATGCCGTTGTTCTACGACGGCCTCGACACGGTGTTCGATTACCTCGGCGACGTGCCGATGGTGTTCGACGCGCAGGTGGAGGAGGCGGCGACCGAGCGCCTCTCGCTGATCCAGGACTACTTCTTGGCCCGCGAGAGCGCGCTGAAGAACCCGCAATCGGGCGTGGCGCCCTACAAGCCGCTGCCGCCCCGCGCGCTCTACCTCACGCCCAACGAGTGGAAGGCCAAGGTCGAGGCCGCCGCGGTCGCGCGGCTCACGCCGTTCGCCCAGCCGGATTCCGACGAGCGGGCGGTGATCGATTGCGGCGCCAAAGCGGGGCGAAACTTCGCCCCCGAACGCGCCGACGAGGCGGCCAGCGTGTTCGACGCCGCGGTCGCGCATATCCGCGACCTCCAAGGATCCGGGCATCACGTGATCCTGGGCTCGTGGTCCGACGGCTCGCGCGACCGGCTCTGCGGCGTGCTGACCGACCACGGCCTCAAGAAGCCGATGGAGATCAACACGCTGACGGCGGTCAACGCGCTCAAGCGCGGCACCGACGTGGCGATGGCGGTCTGGGGCCTGGAATCCGGCTTCGTCATCGACCGGCTCGCCGTCATCGCCGAAGGCGACATTCTGGGCGACCGGCTGGTGCGCCAGAAGCGCAAGTCGAAGCGGCCCCAGGACATCATCCTCGAAGTCCAGGCGCTCCAGCCCGGCGACCTCGTGGTCCATTCCGACCACGGCATCGGCCGCTTCGTCGGCCTCAAGACCGTGACGGCGGCGGGCGCCCCGCACGATTGCCTGGAGCTGCATTATACCGGCGGCCTGCTGCTGCTGCCGGTGGAGAACATCGAACTCCTGACCCGCTACGGCTCGGAGGATTCGGAGGTCGCCCTCGACCGCCTCGGCGGCGGGGCGTGGCAGGCCCGCAAGGCCAAGATGAAGCGCCGCATCCTCGAGATGGCGGCCGAACTCATCAAGGTCGCCGCCGCCCGCTTCGTGAAACCCGCGCCCTCGCTCAAGGCGCCGGAGGGCCTCTACGAGGAATTCGCCGCCCGCTTCGCCTTCCAGGAGACCGAGGATCAGGCCACCGCCATCGACGCGGTGCTGGACGACCTCAATGCCGGCCGTCCGATGGACCGGCTCGTCTGCGGCGATGTCGGCTTCGGCAAGACCGAGGTGGCGCTCCGCGCGGCCTTCGCCGCCGCGATCTCCGGCAAGCAGGTGGCGGTGGTGGTGCCGACCACGCTCCTGGCCCGCCAGCACTACCGCACCTTCGTCGAGCGCTTCAAAGGCCTGCCGATCAACATCGCGCAGCTCTCGCGCTTCGTCTCGGCCGGCGATCAGCGCCAGAACCGGGCCGGGCTCACCGACGGCAAGGTCGACATCGTGGTCGGCACCCACGCGCTCTTGGCCAAGAACGTCGCCTTCAAGGATCTCGGCCTCATCATCGTCGACGAGGAGCAGCATTTCGGCGTGGCCCACAAGGAGCGGCTCAAGGCGCTCCAGGCCGACGTCCACGTGCTGACGCTCTCGGCCACACCGATCCCGCGCACGCTGCAACTCGCCATGACGGGGGTTCGCGAACTTTCGATCATCGCCACGCCCCCGGTGGACCGCTTGGCGGTGCGCACCTTCGTGACGCCGTTCGACCCGCTGCTGATCCGCGAGGCGCTGCTGCGCGAGCGCTACCGCGGCGGCCAGTCGTTCTACGTGGTGCCGCGCATCGAGGACTTGGCCGAGGTCAAGCGCTTCCTCGATCAGGAGATGCCCGAGACCACGGTCGCGGTCGCCCACGGCCAGATGGCGGCGGGGCAGCTGGAGGACGTCATGACGGCGTTCTACGAGGGCAAGTACGACGTGCTGCTCTCGACCACGATCGTCGAATCCGGCCTCGACATCCCGACCGCCAACACCCTGATCGTCCACCGGGCCGACATGTTCGGTCTCGCCGCGCTCTATCAGCTGCGTGGCCGCGTCGGCCGCTCCAAGGCGCGGGCCTACGCCCTGTTCACGACGCCGGCCAACCGCCAGCTCACCGCCCAGGCCGAGCAGCGCCTCAAGGTGTTGCAGAGCCTCGACATCCTCGGCGCGGGCTTCCAGCTCGCCTCCCACGATCTCGACATCCGCGGCGCCGGCAACCTTCTGGGCGACGCGCAGTCCGGTCACATCAAGGAAGTGGGCTACGAACTCTACCAGCAGATGCTAGAGGACGCCGTCACCGCGCTGAAAGCCGGCATCGAGGAGCCGCAGGCCGAGGCGTGGTCGCCGACCATCGCGCTCGGCGCCCCCGTCACCATCCCCGAGGATTACGTCGAGGACCTGACGGTGCGGCTCGGCCTCTACCGCCGCCTCTCGACCCTCGAGAACGACGCCGAGATGGAGAGCTTCGGGGCCGAGCTGATCGACCGCTTCGGCCCGCTGCCGCCGGAAGTCGAGCAACTGCTCAAGATCGTGACGATCAAGATCCTGTGCCGCGACGCCAACGTCGAGAAGGTGGAGGCCGGCCCGAAGGGCGTCGTCGTCCACTTCCGCGACAAGTCCTTCGCCAACCCGCAGGGGCTCGCCGCCATGGTCGTGGAGCAGGGCTCCTTCGCCAAGGTCCGCCCCGACATGAGCGTGGTCTTCATCCGCGAACTCGACACGATCCCCGAGCGCCTGAAGGTGACGACGCAGATCATGCGCGGGCTGGTGACGATCGCCGGGCGGGGGAAGAAGAAGGCGGCGTGAGTGGCCTCGCCCCCCGGCACCGCCAGATCGCCTTGCTGCGTCCGTCGGCGCCTTGTCACCGCTCGGCCGCGATGTACGTTTACGATACGTGTCGCCAGGAGGTGGACTCCCATGACCCGCGAAGCGTTCTTCCATTTCCGCCAAGCCGCACCGCTCGACACCTTCCGCGATCTCGACCACGTGATGCTGACGGCCGACGTCGCGATCGATGACGGCGCGACGATGCCGGCGGGCAGCGAGGGAATCGTGCTCAGCGTCTACCGGGACGGCGTGGCCTACGTAGTCGAGTTCGCCGAGCCGGTCGGCTCGTTGGCGACTGTCCAGGGCGCTTCCCTCCGCCTCGTCGAGCGTGCCGCCGCTTGAGCGCCCATCCTTGGCCGAGCCTCTGGCAAATCGCAGAAGACAAGCTCGTCAGATACTTGCTGGACATCGATCACCCCGTGGGTGGGGCCAAGGCGAAGTTCTTCCTCGGTTTCGGCTTCTCTCCCGCAGAGTCGGAGGCGTTCGCGTCCGCCCTCGCGGCACATCCCTGGCTCAACGCGCAGGGCCGGCTCATAACGCCGCCGATCGGTCTTCCCCGCCTCACGTTCGAAGGGCCGCTCATGGCACCCGACGGGCGTTCGCCGCGCGTGCGCACCGTGTGGGAACTGACGCCGGACGATACAGCCCGGTTTCTCACGGCCTATCCGTGCCGATGACGATGATTTTCCTCAAAAACCGCCCAATAAAAATCGCGCCTTGCTAAATTCTCGTTTGAGGCGCATGGTTCTGATCATCGATACGAGGCCGGATTCTCTGGGCCGTGACGCCTCCGCAGGGCGGTTCTCTTTTTCCTTCGTCATCGATGATCTGTATGGGCTCGGCGCCAAGTGGCGCAGAGGCCCTCGACACGTACCCTGCGGAGAACAAGGAATTTACATGCAGACCGGCACCGTCAAGTGGTTCAACGATCAGAAGGGCTTCGGCTTCATCCAGCCTGAGGACGGCTCGAAGGACGTGTTCGTCCACATCTCCGCCGTCGAGCGCGCCGGCCTGCGCGGCCTCGCCGAGGGCCAGAAGGTCTCCTTCGTGATGGAGACCGATCGCCGCTCCGGCAAGCAGTCGGCTGGCCAGCTTCAGGTCGCCTGATCCGCGATCTCGCCTGATGTCGAAGCCGCTCCGCCCGGGGCGGCTTCACGCGTTTTCGCCGGGTCTCACCCCCGAGCCCGGCCCGTTCAAGGAATTTACGTGAGCTTCGCCAAGCAGAACTCGTTCGACGACCGCCGCCAGAATTCGGCCTCCGCCCGTGAGGCGATGCTGGCCCGCTTTCGCGCCCGCCCCGCCGGCGACGATCCGGCCGTGCTGGCCCGCCAGGCCGAGCGTCAGGCCATCGCCGCCGCCCGCGAGGAGCGTACCCAGGAGCGCGAGATTCAGCGCCGGCTCGAAGCCGAGCGACAGGCCGCCCTCGCCGCCGCCGAAATCGCGGCCGAAGCCGAGCGCAAGGCCGCCGAGATCGAGGCCGCCGCCGAGCGCGCCCGCGTCGCCCAGGCCAAGCAGAAGGAAGAGCGCGACGCGCGCTACGCCGCCCGCAAGGCCAAGATCAAGCTGCGGCGCTGAACGAACGCGTTCGCTGCGCGGGTCGGCCTCCGACCCGCGGCCCCTTCCGCGTCTGAGACCGGAGAATCCGATGTCCCACAAATTCAAGCTCGGCCAGCGTGTCCGCCGCGCGCCCACGCACCAGACCGACACGCGCCTCGGCTTCGGCGAGGTCGGCGAGATCGTCCGGCTGATGCCCGACGACCCGACCGGCGAGCCGTCCTACCGCATGCGCTCCGGCGCGGCCGAGCGGGCGGTGCGCGAGAGCGAGATCAGCCTCGCGCTCTGACGAGAGCATCGGCCTGAAAGGTGGGAACCGACTTTCGGGAAGCGTCGATGCGGCACTGTGGCCATGAAAAAGGCGGCCCGCTGGGAGCCGCCCGTCACCGTCCCGCCATGGAACGGGTCTACAGTTCCGGCTCGTTGAGCACGTAGGGGCCGATCCGGCTCTTGAGATCGACCGGCGCGCCGGGGCGGAATCCTGCGTCGTCGATGTCGATCACCGGGATGCCGCCGGCGCGCATCTGCTCGCGCAGGCGGGCGGCGAGCGCCGCGATCTCCGGGCTGGCGCGGCCGGAGAGCTGGAACAGGATGGCGGCGGGGCGGGCGATCACCGCCAGCACGTCGTCGGCGGCTTCGATCGAAGCGGTGACGCTCGCATAGCCGAGCCCCGCGAGGTCGGCAGCGAGAGAGCGGTCGATGGCCCGATGGCCATCATCGACGACGAGTACTTGTTGCAGCGCACCCATAAGCTTCAGCGTTATCCCATGTCGCACCCCGTGTGAAGGGGCACCGACAATAACCCGCCCCGTCGCGATTGGTTCGCCGACCATCGAGACGCGGAAACGCGAAACGGCGCGCGATGAAGCGGCTCTGAACGGCGCCGCAGCATCTGGGATCGGGGTCGGCGCGCCGTCGCGGGACTCCGGCAAACCATTGGAATCACGAAATTTTAACGGCGCTGTTCCGGCTCGGTGCAGGCGGCCAGAACGCTCGACGGGCGATTCTCACGCAGGCGCAAAAAAGTCGTCTCCATCCTGTCGGCATCGATGCGGAGCGCCGCCACGTCCACGCCGGTGGCGAGCCCGGCGAACAGGATCGCGGCGTAGGGGGTCTCGTGCCACGCTGCCGGGTTTGCACTGCGGGGCGTTCCCCGCTGCAGCGCCGCGGCGGCGCAGGCCTGTCCGCGGAAGGCGAGACGTGCGTCGTTACCGTGGCGCATCTCCATCAGCCCAGCGGGGAGCGCCAGCCGCTCGGGACGGCCGAGCGCCTGCGAGACGTCGCTTGGCCCCCCGCGCCGGCCCGAGAGCAGGGCGGTCTCGTCGAAGGCCACCGTGTCGATCACCGTGTCGAGGCGTAGCGCCTGGGCCCCGCCCGGCGCCCGGCTGCGGGCCGGCAGGCGCGCGGGCGCGCGGTGGACGAAGACCGCCGAGCGCAGTTCCGGCGGCAGGTCGCGGCCCGCGAGGTTGTTCTCGAGAAAGGCCGGGGCGACGAGATGGGTCGGGCCGGGGCGGCGCAAGGCGTTGGCGAAGGCGGCGCCGTCGAACAGCGGCAGCACTTCGAGGGTGGCGCTGGCGACGATCGCGGCGGCGAGGCCGGTGGCGAGGCCGCGCAGGTCGTGCGGGCCGATCAGGCTGAGGATGCGCTCGCCCGGCGCGACGCGGGCCGCCACCAGATGGGCGGCGGCGGCGGCCACCAGCGCCTCGCTGCTGCGGAAGACCGGACAGTCGGGATCGCCGCCGGCGAAGGTGACGAATCCGGCGGGCGCGGGCGGGCGCTCCGGGGCGGGCCCGGCCGGGCCGTCGAGGACGAAGCGGTCGAGGTTGATCACCCCGTCGGGCACGTCGGGGCCGAAGGCCGCGAGGTAGCGCAGGCCGAAATAGCGCATCGCCACGGTGCAGAGCCGCTCGGCCGGCGCCGCGCCGCCGAGACGGGCCTGGGTCAGCACCGCGGCGAGGCCCACGCCCTGCGCGGCGGCGAGCAGGCGCTCCTCGTCCCACGAGACCGGCAGCATCACGGCGACGTGGCCCGCGGCCTCGACCGCGAGGATGGCGAGCACGCTCTCGGCCGAGCCCGGCAGGCACAGGCCGATGCGGCTGCCCGGCGGCAGCCGCCAGCCGCGCAAGCCCCGGGCGAGGCGCTCGACGATCTCGGCCGCCGCGGCGTAGGTCCAGGTGATGGCGGGCCGCCCGCTCCAGGCCGGCTTGTCGGCGGGGTCGATCACCGCGATCCGGTCGGGATGGTGCCGGGCGGTCGCCGCCAGCAGGCTGCCGAGGCCGATCCGGCGAAGCGGCGCGCTCGGGGGGGCCGGCGGGACGGCCTCTCCGGATGATGATTCCTGCGTGATCGCCCGATGCGCCGACACGCGCTGCCCCTCGCTACCCGTCCGATGTGGGACCGTTATGGTTAAGCAATCTTTAATATGAGCGGCGCGAAACAGGGCCGATGGCCCCGTTCCGTGCGCCCGGCGGACGCCGGCCGCTCCGCATTCGCGGGGGCGATCGGCAATGAGGGACCATCGCCGACCGGACGAAGCGCCTCCTCCGTTCACGGCGTGTGCCGCAAAAAAGCCGGGCCCTTCGCCTCAAGCGTTGCCATGGCGGGGAATCGGCCGGGATTGCCAACCGCGCCCGCGCGCGGCACCAATGAGCCGGCGCGGTTCCGAAAGCATCGGCCCGAAAGGCGGGAACCGGCTTTCGGAAACAGCCGATGCGGCACAACGAACCAGAGCCTCGTGCCGGATACAATATCCGGCGCGTGGCTCTGGCGAGGAAGAAGGGTCCGATGCTCGACGGTCTGCGGCGACTCTGGGAGGTCGAGAACCTCTCGCCCCACGGCATCTGCCTGCTGTGGCGCCCGGAGCTGATCTGGACCCACATCGTCACCGACACGCTGATCGCGCTGGCCTATTTCTCGATTCCGGTGGCGCTCGCCACCTTCGTCTCCCGCCGCCGCGACGTGGTGTTCGGCTGGGTGTTCTGGTCGTTCGCGGTGTTCATCACCGCCTGCGGCGCCACCCACCTGATGGCGATCTGGACGCTCTACGTGCCGGATTACGGGCTGGAGGCGATGGTCAAGATCGTCACCGCCGCGGCCTCCATCGGCACGGCGCTGGCCCTGTGGCACCTGATGCCGCGCGCGCTCAGCCTGCCCTCGCCGACGCAGCTGCGCCGGGCCAACGAGGCGTTGCGCGCCCGCATCGAAGAGCGCGATCAGGCGCTCGCCGCCCTGAAGCAGGCCAACGAGGAGCGCCAGCGCACCGAGGCGCTGATGCGCCAGTCGCAGAAGATGGAGGCGGTGGGCCAGCTCACCGGCGGCGTCGCGCACGACTTCAACAACCTGCTCAACGTGGTGCTGCTCAACCTCGACCGGGTGGAGCGTGGCCTGCCCGCCGACAGCCCGCTGCTCAAGCCCCTGCGCGACGCCATGCGCGGCTCGGAGCGGGCGGCGTCCGTCACCCACAAGCTGCTGGCGTTCGCCCGCAAGCACCCGCTCTCGCCGGTGAGCACCGACGTGAACGCGCTGATCGGCTCGTTCGCCGAACTGCTACGTGGGACCATCGGCGCCAAGATCCGGCTGGAGACCGACCTCGCGCCCGGCCTGCCCCCGCTCAGCATCGATCCGAACCAGCTCGAGAACGCGATCCTCAACCTCGCGGTCAACGCCCGCGACGCGATGCCGGACGGCGGCACGCTGACGATCCGCACCGGCCCGGCCCAGGAGGGCGCAAGCACGGGCGAGGGCGTCTGCGTCGAGGTGACGGATACCGGCACCGGCATGCCGCCGGAGGTGGAGGCCCGCGCCTTTGAGCCGTTCTTCACCACGAAGCCGCTGGGCCAGGGCACGGGGCTCGGCTTGAGCCAAGTGTTCGGCTTCGCCCAGCAATCGGGCGGCTCGGCCGCCATCGTGTCGGGACGCGAGCGGGGCACCACGGTGCGCCTGTGCTTCCCCGCCGCGCCGCCGCGGCCCGCGCCCGTCCCCGACACGGCGGAGGCGCCGGGCTTCGGCTTCGCGCCGGGGCTCGCGGCGGCGGGATAGACTCGTCCCGCTCGGGCGGAACGCACGAAGACGAGAGGCGGGGGGAGAGAAAAAAATGTCCGACAAGCGGACCGTGCTCGTCGTCGAGGACGAGGAGATGCTGCTCAGCGCCGTCTCGATGGAGTTCGAGGACGCCGGCTTCGACGTGCTCTGCGCCGGCACGGCGGAGGAGGCCTACGACCTCCTGCGGGAGCGCGCCAAAGTCGATCTCCTGTTCACCGACATCCGCCTGCCGGGCCAGCTCGACGGCTGGGACCTCGCCGAACGCGCCCGCGCGCTCCAGCCCGCCCTGCCGGTGATCTACGTGACCGGCTACAGCACCGAAGAGCCGCGGCAGGTGGCCGAGAGCGTGCTGGTGATAAAGCCCTACCGCATGGCGGCGATCATCGACGTGGCCCGCCGGCTCGGCGTGGCGTGATCGCGGACCAGCTCAATCCAGGCACAGGTCGAAGAAGAGTTGGCGGACCCGCTCCTTCTCGGCGAACCCGTCAGCGCGCGGGTTCATGAGTTCCGGCCCCTCGGGCACCCGGCCGAAGAAGCGGCTGCCCACATCGACCACGAAGCCGCGCTCGCCGATATACAGCCCGTCCCGGTTCTTCACGTTGACCGCGCCGCAGATCCAGGAATCCCGCGCCCGCCGCAGGGTCGTCACCTTCGGATCGAGCGCGGCGAAGCGCTCGGCGATCAGCCCAATGACGAGGGCCGTATTGTCCTTGCCGATGGCGGCGTCCGACCCATCCTCCACGGTCTGGGCCCGCGCCGGCAGGGCGAGGAGGAGACCGAGCGCGGCCGAGAGGGCGAGGAGCGTGCGGGGCATGCGGCTTTCGGTGGGATCGGGAGGGCAGAGGCGGCCATCCTACGAGCTCCAAGCGGGGCCCCCGAGGGCCGCAGGGCGACCTTCGATAAAACTAAGGGCCCGCGACCGATGCCCTCGCGGCGCCGAGACCGCGGATCGACACGCCCGACAGGACTCTCGCCCATGATGCCCACCGGACTCCGCGCGCGTGCCGCCACGGCGGCACTGGCCCTGCTGGTCGGCGCCCTGCCGGCGTCGGCCTCCGACGTGCCGAGGCTCGACGCGTTCATCGGCGGGCTCGAACGGGGGTGCCGGGCCGGCGCCGCGCTCGACGCCTTTCGGAGCGACCTGAACGCGCGCTACTCCTTCGAGGAGGGCCATCCGCGCTTGACCGCGACGGTCCGCATCCCGCCCGCGATCGCCGCAGCGGTCGGGCGCGCCTCGGCCGAGCGGCACCCCACCCACACTCGCATCCACGTCCCGCTGGTCGGCACCTATCGCGGGCTGCGCACCCGCTCGATCGCCTTCGACATCGGCCACAGCAACGGCGTCGGCGTCACCACGCTCGCCTTCGCGGCACCGATCCGGACGGTCGAGGCAGAGATCGGCCCCGATGTCGCGCGGACGATGCAGGCCTTCGCGGCCGACGCGCTGGAGGCGACCCTCGGCCTCTCCGCCCGGATCGTCCCGGCGGGGGAGGGGGCGGCGCTCGTCTGCGACACGTCCTCGTGATCCGGCACGTGATCGGGCCGCCGGGCCATACGGCCCGCTCCGGATGGGCTCAGGAGACGGCGCTTCAGTCCAGCACCTGCGTCACCGGCACGGCGCTGTCCTCCTCGCCCGACGCCTCCTCGTAGCCGACCGCCCGCAGCATCCCCCTGGCGGGATCGGCTTCGACGGCGAGGCGCGTCATCGCGTTGAGGATCGGCGGCCTCACCCATTCGAACGGCGCGCCGGCCCGGCCCGCCCAGCTTTCGATCATCGCGGCGCGCTCGGCGCTATCCTGCGCCTCCTCCGAGGCGCGGCCGCCGCGCCACGCGCCCGGAAACGTCCCGTAGCGCCAGACGTTGGCGGCGCTCGCCACGCCCTCGCGCGTCGTGAAGGCTTCGGTGTCGCGCTCGACGACGCAGGTCTCGCCCGCCGCCACGCCGACGAGCGTGAAGATCGCAGGCGCAGCGATGGGCGTGCGTTCGAGCAGGCTCCGGGCCTCGGCATAGTCGCGCGCCGTCTCAAACACGCGCCGCAGGAGGTGCAGGGCGGGCAGCCGCCCGTCGGAGCGCCACGCGACGGCGGCGGCCAGCACGGCATCCAGGGCGGGGCTGTCGCCGGGCGCGCGCCGCCGGACGGGCGGCTGGTTATCGCGGCGGCGAAGCGTCCGGGCGCGAGGCCGGTCAGGAGCCCCACGGCGCCGGGCCACGACAGGTTGGCGAAGTCGCCGGCCGGCCCCCGCTGCCGCCACAGCTCGACGCCGCGCCCGAGGCCGTGGAACGGCCAGTCCAGCGTCCGCAGGAGCCGCGCCGAGCCGCCCTCCGGCGCGGGGGCGGCGAGCGCGGTGCAGCCCCACTCGTAGCTGGCATTGAGCAGGTGCACGCCGCCGACGCCGGTGCCGGCGGCGATGCGCGCGAGTTCGTCGGCATAGGGCGTCCCCGAGGCGACGAGCCAGCGCCGCGCCAGGGCGTCCGCCCCCGAGAGCGCGAGGCGGGCCGCGGGCGTCAGCGGCCCGATGCAGGCCTGCGCGAGGCCCTGCACCCGGTCCCGCCGCGCGAGGGCGTGCCGGGCCGGATCGGCTTCACGCAGGTCGAAGACCGGGATCGGATCGAGGCGTGGGGCGGGCGCCGCCGGCTCGCCGTGCGACAGCCATGCCTGATGCGCCGCCGAACCGGCGGTTGCCGCCGCCAGGGCTGCGGTGCCGAACACGAGCGTCCTGCGCGTCGTCGCCATCGTCTCCCCCGAAGCCGCCGATCCTGAGCCCGCGAACGCAGCGCGAATGCGCCGATTCGACCGTTGCGAGCATACGCGCTCCGGTGAAACCTTGGCAGGCCTACGGATCAGGCCAGCGGCCGCCGCGCGGCGTGGCGCACGCCGAGAACGACGATCTCATCGCCCGTGACGCGTTAGGTGATGGCGTAAGGGTAGGGCGATACCAGCATACGGTGAATGCCGGGCCGAGCCGTGCGGTGCCCGGCATAGGGATGTTGCAGCAGGACGTTCAGCACATCGGAAATGCGCTCCTGCACATGATGCGCGCCCTGCGGATTATGCTGCGCGATGTAGCCCAGCACGCGATCGAGCTGACGCGCGGCCGGCGTGGTGAGACGCAGCCTCACAGCCCATACTTGGCCCAGATGGCGCGCACTTCCTCGTCCGTGGCGAAGTCACCGCGCTGCGCGGCGGCTTCGGATTCGTCCAGTTCGGCCTCCTCTTCGGGCGTGAACTGGTAAACGGGATGCGGCTCGCCGAAGAAGGCGAGCAGCATCCGCGCCGCCTCGTCCTGCAGCTCCGGGGGGAGGCCCCGCGCGGTCGCGACCGCCTTTTCGAGCAATTCGGTCATGGCATCAGGATACACGGATTGCTCCGCGGGCGAAGCGGCCTACCCCTCCCGCGCCTTCTCCCGCAGCACGAACTTCTGCACCTTCCCCGTGGACGTCTTCGGCAGCTCGCCGAACACCACGTGGCGCGGCAGCTTGTAGGGGGCGAGCCGCTCGCGGCACCACGCGATGAGGTCTTCGGGGGAGACCTCCTGCCCCTCCTTCAGCTCGACGAAGGCGCAGGGGGTCTCGCCCCACTTGTCGTCGGGCTTGGCCACCACGGCGGCGGCGGCCACCGCCGGGTGCTTGAACAGGGCGTCCTCGACCTCGATGGAGGAGATGTTCTCGCCGCCGGAGATGATGATGTCCTTCGAGCGATCCTTGAGCTGGATGTAGCCGTCGGGGTGCTTCACCCCGAGGTCGCCGGAGCGGAACCAGCCGCCCTTGAAGGCTTCTTTCGTCGATGTCGGGTTCTTCAGGTAGCCGCGCATCACCACGTTGCCGCGGAACATCACCTCGCCGATGGTCTGCCCGTCGGCGGGCAGGGAGGCCATGCTCTCGGGGTCGCGCACGTCGAGCCCCTCCAGCACCGGATAGCGCACGCCCTGGCGCGCCTTCTTCTTCGCGCGCTCATCGGAGGGTAGGTCGCTCCATTCCTCGTGCCATGCGTTGACCACCGCCGGGCCGTAGGTCTCGGTCAGCCCGTAGAGATGGGTCACGTCGAAGCCCGCTTCCCCCATGGCGGCGAGCACCGCCTCGGGCGGGGGCGCGGCCGCCGTGAGGAAGTGGACGCGGCTGGACAGGGGCCGTTTCTGGTCCTCGGGGGCGTTCAGCAGCGTCGACATCACGATCGGCGCACCCGACAGATGCGTCACGCCGTGCTCGGCGAGCGCGGCGTACATCGCGGGCGCCCGCACCTGTCGCAGGCAGACATGGGTGCCGGCCACCACCGAGAGCGACCACGGGAAGCACCAACCGTTGCAGTGGAACATCGGCAGGGTCCAGAGATAGACCGCGTGCTGGCCCATCCCCGCCGTGATGACGTTGCCGAGCGCCAGCAGGGCCGCGCCGCGATGGTGGTAGACCACGCCCTTCGGGTCGCCCGTGGTGCCCGAGGTGTAGTTGAGCGAGATCGCGTCCCACTCGTCGGCGGGCATCGCCCAATCGTGCTCGGGATCGCCCGAGGCCAGGAATTTTTCGTAAGTTGTCTCACCGAGAGCGGAGCCCTCGCCGTTGAATTCCGGGTCGTCGTAGTCGATGACGAACGGCGTCACGCCCGCCTTTTCCAGCGCGCCGCGGGCGAGCTTCGAGAACTCGCGATCGACGATGAAAATCTTGGCCTCGCCGTGGTCGAGGCAGAAGCCGATGGCCTCTGAATCGAGGCGGGTGTTGAGGGTGTTGAGCACCGCCCCCGTCATCGGCACGCCGTAGTGGCACTCGATCATCGCCGGCGTGTTGGCGAGCAGCACCGCCACCGTGTCGCCCCGCCCGATGCCGCGGGCCTTGAGCGCCGAGGCGAGACGCCGGGTGCGCGCGTAGAGTTCGGCGTAAGAGCGCCGCAGCGACCCGTGGACGACGGCGACCTGCTCCGGAAAGGTCCGGGCGGCGCGGTCGAGATAGGTCAGCGGCGTCAGCGGCTGGTGGTTGGCCGGGTTCTTGTCGAGGTCCCGGTCGTAGATCGTCTCGCGCGCCATCGGCGTTCGCTCCCATTTTTCAGGAGATTAGACGACCTTGGCGGGCGATCAACGACGGAAAAGGCCCCACGGGGGTCGGACCCGGGAGCCTTTTCGCGGTTCGTCATGGATTGGGGGTGGAGCGCGGTGGGCCGCTTGTCGCGGCCGACCGGATCAGCGCTCGCGACCGCTCAGGAGCTTTTCCAGGGCGGCGAGCCCGCTGCGCTCGGCTGCCTCTTCCGTGGTCTGGACCCGGTCGGCGCGCTGGAACAGCTTGCCGTTTCGGCGGATCGCCCAGGTGAAGTGTCCCGCCGGACGCTCGCAGGCTTCGATTTCGAGGGTGTAGGGATTTGCGCTGTTGTTTGCCATGAGCCGAATATAGGGGCGCCCTTCGGCTCCGGCTACCCGCCCGGTGCATGTTTGCCTTGCCCTGGCTCGGACGCTCATGTGCGCGAGCGCACGAGAGGCCGGCGCGCGCAAGGAATTTGACAATCCCGGCGGGATCACCGACACGGCGCCCGGCCGGGCCGGGGCCATCCGTCGGCCTCGACGAAGGTCAGCCCCTTAAAGCCGCCGATGCCCGTCCTCTCCCGCCCGCTCCCGACGGCGCGCGCCCCCTTCGGTCCGCTGGCGCGTCTGCTGCGGGCGGCGGACGGCCTGCTCGCAACAGGCGCCGCGAGCCACGGACGCGCCTGCGCGCTGCTGCTTCTCCTCGGCCTCGTCGCCTTCCTGCCCGGCCTCGCGTCGCTCCAGCCGATGGACCGGGACGAGCCGCGCTTCGCCCAAGCCTCCAAGCAGATGCTGGAGACCGGCGACCTCGTCGATATCCGCTTCCAGACGGAAGCCCGCCACAAGAAGCCGGTCGGCATCTACTGGGCCCAGGCCGCGACCGTCGCCACAGCCGAAGCGCTCGGCGTGCCCGGCGCCCGCACCACCATCGGCCTCTATCGGCTTCCCTCGCTGATCGGCGCGCTCGCGGCGATCCTGCTGACCTACTGGGCCGCGCTGGCGATCCTGCCCCGGCGCGGGGCCTTGCTCGCCGCCGCCCTGTTCGGCGCCTGCCTGATGCTCTCGGCGGAAGCCCGGCTCGCCAAGACCGACGCGCTGCTCACGGCCTGCGCGGTCGCGAGCTTCGGGGCGCTCGCCCGCGCGTGGCTGGGACGGGCCCGGCTGGAGCGGCGGCGCGGGCCGGCCTCACTCTCGACGGCCGTGATCTTCTGGCTCGGGCTCGCGCTCGGCATCCTGATCAAGGGGCCGATGGTGCCGCTGTTCGCCGGGCTCGCCGCCCTGGTGCTGTCGATCCGCGAGGGCTCGGCCCGCTGGCTGCTCGATCTGCGCCCGCGGCTCGGCCTCGCCCTCGTCCTCCTCGTCGTGGCGCCGTGGTTCGTCGCGATCGCCTGGAAGAGCGGCGGCGCCTTCTTCGGCGAGGCCGTGGGTAAGGACATGCTCGGCAAGGTCGGGGGTGCCGCGGAAAAGCATTGGGGGCCGCCCGGCGCCTACGCGCTCGCCTTCTTCGCCACCTTCTGGCCGGGCGCGGCCTTCGCGGCGCTCGCCATCCCCTTCGCCTGGGCACGGCGCGGCGAGGAGACGGTGGCGCTGCTGCTCGCCTGGATCGTGCCGATGTGGCTGATCTTCGAGGCGCTGCCGACCAAGCTCCCGCACTACGTCCTGCCGCTGATGCCGGCCGTCGCCATCCTGACCGTGCTGGCGCTCCATCGCGGCGCCCTCGATCCGCGCCGGCCCGGCGCCGCCTGGGTCGCCGGACTCGTCGTGCTGATCCCGGTGGGGCTCACATTAGGTCTCAGCGCCGCCGCGTGGCGCCTCGACGGGGTGCTGCCGCTCGCCGCCCTGCCATTCCTGCTCGCGGCCTGCGCCCTGGCCGCCCTGGCGCTCGCCGCCTTCCGCCGCGGCGCGGGGGAGGGGGCGTTGGTGCTCGCCATCCTCGCCTCGCTCATCGTCTCGCCCGCGGTGTTCGGCCTGACCCAGCCGGTGCTCCAGAGCCTCAAGCTCGCCCCACGGCTCGCCGCGCTTCGGAACACTCTGCCCTGCGAGGGCGTCCGCACCGGCACCTTGGGGCTGCGCGAGCCGAGCCTCGTCTTCACGCTGGGCACCGACCTCGCCATGCTGAGCACGGCCGAGGAGGCGCGCGATTACCTCGCGGCCGGCGGCTGCCGCCTCGTCCTGGTCGAGGACCGCTTCGCCGACGCGTTCGCCAAAGCCGATGCAATCGCGAAGTCGGGCGGGCAGAAACAGCAGGTCGGGCGCGTCACCGGCTTCAACATCAACGGCGGCAAGCCGGTGGGAATCTCCGCCTGGGCCGTCCTGCCGGGCACGACACCATGAGCGACACCCAGACCCTCCACCTCTCGGTCGTCGTGCCGGTGAAGAACGAGGCCGGCAACATCGCGTCGCTGGTGGACGAGATCGGCCGCGCCTGCGAGCCCATGAGCCCGTTCGAGGTCATCTACGTCGATGACGGCTCGACCGACGGGACTGAGGCCGCCCTGGTGCTGGCGCAGCAGACCCACCCGTGGCTGCGCATCGTCCGGCACGCCCACAGCGGCGGCCAGAGCGCGGCGGTGCGCAGCGGCGTGCTGCGCGCCCGCGCCCCCGTCATCGCGACGCTGGACGGCGACGGCCAGAACGATCCGGCCTTCATCCCGGCGCTGTACGGCGCCCTGCACGAGGGCGGCGAAGGCGTCGGCCTCGCGCAAGGCCAGCGCGTCGGGCGAAAGGGGCGCTGGAAGCGGTTCCAGTCCAAGGTCGCCAACGGCGTGCGCGGCAAGATCCTGAAGGACGCCACCCGCGACACCGGCTGCGGCCTCAAGGTGTTCCGCCGCGCGGTCTATCTCAGCCTGCCGTATTTCGATGCGCTGCACCGCTTCATGCCCGCGCTCGTCACCCGCGAGGGGTTCGCGGTCGTCCACCGCGACGTGATCGACCGGCCGCGCTTCACCGGCCGCTCGAAATACGGGATGTTCGACCGGCTCTGGGTCGGCCTCCTCGACATGGCCGGCGTGTGGTGGCTGATCCGGCGGCGGCACCCGGCGCCGACCGCCTCGGAAGAGCACGGAGGCTGACCCGCCCATGCTGATCCAGCTCGCCGAGGATCTCCCGGCCTATTTCTACGACGTGTTCGTCACCCGCTTCGATTTCTGGCTGGTGTTCGGCGTGGGCGCGCAGCTCGTGTTCGGCTCGCGCTTCATCCTGCAATGGTGGGCGAGCGAGCGGGCGGGACGTAGCGTGATGCCGCTCTCGTTCTGGTTCCTGTCGATCGTCGGCGGGATCATGACGCTGGTCTACGGATTCGTCCGGCGCGAGCCCGTCATCATCATCGGCCAGGGCCTCTCGACGGTGATCTACGTGCGCAACCTCGTCCTGATCTTTCGCGAGCGACGTCGAGCGCGCGGCGCCAAGGTTGGCGTGAAGGCCTGAGGGCCGTGGTCCCGCTCCCGCCCGAGGCGGGCAACCCCGACACCATCGCCCACATCATTCAGGTGGCGCTCGCCCCCGCCTTCCTGCTCTCGGCGCTCGCCACCCTCCTCAACGTGTTCTCGACCCGCCTCGGCCGCGTCGCCGACAAGGTCGACACGCTGCGCGCCGACCTGATCGGCGCCGGCCCCGACGAGGCCGCCGACCTCGCCCGCCGCCTCGCCCATCTCCGCCGCCGCTCGCTCCTCCTCGACCTCGCCGTGGTCCTGGCGAGCCTCGGCGGCGTGCTGACCGGCATCGCCGTGCTGACGCTGTTCGTGGGGGCGCTGCGCGAAGGCTCGGCGGCGTCGGTGTTGTTCGTGTGTTTCGGGCTGGCGTTGGGGTGTACGATCGGGGCGATTCTGGCGTTTTTGGGGGAGATTCTGCTGGCGGGGCGGGGGGTGAGGATCGCGGCGGGGTCAGTCAATCATCCGACGGTATGAGCTATCGATTCCGACATCGAATAAGCCTTACAGTTATCCACCATAAATTTGATCGAGCTGTCTGAATTACTACCGATCTGATTGATTATTAATAAATTTGTCGATCCGTGGGTTAAACACGCATTTATATCCACTACACAGCTCAAGTACTGATCATCTGATCCGGGCTCAAACAGCATGCACAGTGATTGTTGCATTGACGCAACATAGACAATTTATATTTGAACCCTGCTTGCCCAAAAACCAGAGCCTTGTTCTTCTACGATATGGATTGGGAGATGCCTTATGTCCGATAAAATTACTCGAAATGACAACTCGGGATGCTGGACTGACGAAGACGGCACAGTTCACTGCATTGAGGAGCGCATCGAAGTAAGCGCTGATGGAACGGCTAAATTTGAACTATCTTCATCTCCAGAAACCATACAAAAAATTAGAGAATTATTGTTCTCCGTGGCCCTCAAAAAGGATTGACTTCATGAAAATTTTTGCTTTATTTATTACCGTTAGCCAATCTGTTTTCTTGGCAGGATGCGGGATTTCTGTGCCGCACTTAACCGAATTCTATGACTGGGACGACTCACTCAAGTCTCGATACATGCAACTTGAAATCAAACGAGCAATTTACTGTGAACTACGCAAAGCTGGCCATGAGGCCCGGGAGCGAAACTTAAGAAGAAAGCATCGGGGGATGGACGTTACAACAGTAGAAGATATTGCACTCCCTCCAACTTGGGGGGCACAAATTGAACTATCTTTCACTGTAAACGAAAAATCGACACTCTCGCCAAACGTATCACTTATAAATCCATTGCCGAACGATCAAAGTTTTACTTTCGGATTTGGAGGACAGCTATCATCAGAGGCCAATAGAATCGACAAATTTGACTATTATTATTCCATGAAACAATTAATAGACGATGATAATGGCCGAAACACTTGCTATGACCCTCGATCTTTAGGACATGACAGCGCCAGCTCACCGTTTTTAGTCAAAAGCAATCTTGGAATAAGAGATTGGCTAATCGATGCCGTCATCATCAATAGCCAATTACGGTCGTCACGATCTGAAGATACTGGAATAGGCCATCCATTAGGATAGAGGTCCGATTCTTTTTCTTACAATATTAAGTTTGTAATCGTTTCGAGCGGCAATATTGCTCCTACCTGGAACCTAGTACGGGTCTCAACACCTTCAAGCCCGCTTTTAGATGAAGCGCGAACCCGCACGCATGAGCTTCTTATTACAGTAGGCCCTGGCGCCAAAGCAGATTTCAGAAGGGTAGTGAATGGATTTCTTCCATTTCCCTATTACCTTCCGGGCGGTCCAAGCCCCTCCGCAGCCATTGCGCATAACAATGCTGCTATTGGAGGCGCAGTAGCTAGAGCCCGATTTCGATAGCGCAAACATATTATTATTATCGCAATCTAAAGCTAAAAAAATACTTGCGCGTTTAAACGCAAATTTTGTTGTCCTACGGGCAAAGGCAGGAGCGGCGCCTTATGCCGTCAGTGAACTTGACAAAATTCCTATCATATGCCAACTCTCCCATCACCCACCACCCGCACGGGGGAGCGCCTCGGGGACCGACCGGGGGGTTCAAGTCGGGGGGTGGGGGCGGTGCCTGCGGTGGGGATTCGGTCTCCTCGCTCCGGGCGGCGGGTTCGGCGACACGCCGGACTCGGAGCGGAGCGCGTTCAGGCGCAACAGCGCGGTTCGGGAGGAAATGCCCGGCGCGCGACCCCTCTCTGGGTTCGGACGCGTGAAGGGCGGCGGCGCTCACTACGGGGCGCCCGTTCGCGGCAGGGGCGATTGTGGTGACCCGGGGCTCATTTCAGAGACCCGAATGCCTATCCGCCCGCTGGCCACGGCCGACGACACCGCAACGAAAAATCGGCTCGGGACGCAATCCACGCGCACCGGACCGCGGGATGCCGGGAAACCGGATCTTTTGAGACACAAGCGCTTGGTCTGCCGGGGTTTCCCGGCATCCCGCGTCACCCCTTCCAAGGGCCATGGGCGGCCCCACCCGACGCCGAAGCGGCGCCGGGGGTTTCGTGTGGGCGGGGCTCCGATGATCGCCGAGGCGGCCCGCGCATCCCCTCGCCCCGCTTGCGGGGAGAGGGCTTCGGCGACCCCGTCGTCGCCGAAGCGAGGCGGCAGCCGGGGGTGAGGGGGCTTCGACGGAAGAGGCTCATCCGGAAGCGCCCCCTCACCTTCGCTACCGCTTGTCGCGACGACGACAGGGTCGTCGCGACCCTCTCCCCGCGTGCGGGGCGAGGGGATGCGCGGGCCGCCGGATCGCCATCTCAAAAAAGAATCCCAAAAAACTACCGCGCGTCGATCATCTCCTTGATGCGGCCCGCCAGCGTGTCCATCACGAACGGCTTGGTGATGACCGCCATGCCGGGCTCCAAGTGGCCGTTGCCGACCACCGCGTTCTCGGCGTAGCCGGTGATGAACAGCACCCGCAGGCCCGGCCGCAGCAGGCGCCCGGCATCGGCCACCTGCCGGCCGTTCATGCCGCCGGGCAGGCCGACATCGGTGACGAGCAGGTCGATCCGCACGTCGGATTGCAGAACCTTCAGGCCGGCGGGCCCGTCGGCGGCCTCGATCGCGGTGTAGCCGAGATCTTCCAGCACCTCGGTGACGAGCATGCGCACGGTCGGCTCGTCATCGACGATCAGCACCGTCTCGCCCTGCTCGGCACGGGGCGCGGCGGTCAGCTCCGGCAGGCTCTCGTCCTGCGCCGCGCCGTAGTGGCGGGGCAGGTAGAGGCACATGGTCGTGCCCTGGCCGACCTCCGAATAGATCCGAACCTGCCCGCCCGACTGGCGCACGAAGCCGTAGATCATCGAGAGGCCGAGGCCCGTGCCTTGGCCGAGCGGCTTGGTGGTGAAGAACGGATCGAACGCCTTGGCGATCACGTCCGGGCTCATGCCGGTGCCGGTGTCGGTGACGCAGAGCGAGAGGTACTGGCCGGGATCGAGGTCGCGCTCGCGGGCGCCGTGGGCGTCGAGCCACTTGTTGGCGGTCTCGATGGTGATGCGCCCGCCCTCCGGCATGGCGTCGCGGGCGTTGATGCAGAGGTTCAAGAGCGCGTTCTCGAGCTGGCCCGGATCGACCAGCGCCGACCACAGCCCGCCGGCGGTGACCACCTCCAGGGTGATCGCCGGGCCGATGGTGCGGCGGATCAGCTCCTCCATGCCGGAGACCAGACGGTTCACGTCGGTGGGCTTGGGGTCGAGCGTCTGGCGGCGGGAGAAGGCGAGCAGCCGGTGGGTCAGCGCGGCGGCGCGCTTGGCGGCGCCTTGCGCGGCGTTGACGTAGCGGTCGATCTCGCCCAGCCGCCCCTGCGCGAGGCGCGTCTGCAGCAGTTCGAGCGAGCCGGTGATGCCGGTGAGCAGGTTGTTGAAGTCGTGCGCCAGCCCGCCGGTGAGCTGGCCGACGGCCTCCATCTTCTGTGATTGGCGGAGCGCCTCTTCGGCCCGCATCAGCTCGGCGGTGCGCTCGGCGACCTGCTGTTCGAGGCTGGCGTTGAAGGCTTCCAGCTGCGCCTTGGCGCGCAGTTCCGCCTCGATGTTGCGCGCCTCGATCACCGTGCCGACGGGGCGGCCGGTCTCGTCGCGGATCGGGCTCGCCGTGAAGGCCACGGGGTAGAACGAGCCGTCGCGGTGGACGAAGATCTCCTGGCCCTGCTCCTGGTTGTTCTCGGGAAAAGCCTGGTCGATCGGGCATTCGTGCAGCGGGTAGGGGCGCCCGTCCGGCCGGGTGTGGTGGACGACGTCGTGGAGCGGCCGCCCTTGCGTCTCCTCCAGGGCATAGCCGGTCAGCCGCTCGGCGGCGCGGTTCATGTAGGCGCAGTGCTGCTGCTCATCCATCATGAAGACGGCCTGCGTCGCGTTGTCGAGCACGGCGTCGAGCCGGCGCGTGGTCTCGATGAGGCGGGCCTCGGTGCTCTTGCGGTCGGTGACGTCGACCGCCGTGCCGAGCACGCGCACGCAGCGCTCGCCCTCGAACACGCCGCGCCCCTTGGCGGCGACCCAGCGGATCAGCCCGTCCTCCCGGCCGACGGTGCGGTACTCGACATCGTAGAGGGCGCGCCGGGCGGGATCGACCGCGGCGGCGAAGGCGGCGCTGGCCCGCGCGCGGTCCTCCGGGTGGAGGCCTTGGTAGTAGTCGGCCATCGAGACCGGCACGTCGGGCGAGAGGCCGAACATCGCCTTGATCCGCGCCGGCCAGAACAGGGTGTCGGCGATCGGGTCGACGTCCCACAGGCCGACCTCGGCGTTCTCGGCGGCGAGCCGGACCCGCTCCTCGCTTTCGGCCAGCGCCATCTCGGCGGCGCGGCGCTCCTGGATGTCGACCACCGAGCCGACATAGCCGAGATAGGTCCCGTCGGCGGCGAAACGCGGGCTCGCGGAATCGATCGCCCAGCGGTAGCCGCCGTCCGCGTGGCGCAGGCGGTATTCGAGCCGGAACCCCTCGCGCCGGGCGTTGGCCGCCATGAAGGTCTCGCCGGACCAGCCGCGGTCGTCGGGATGGACCGCGTCGAGCCAGCCGAGGCCGAGCGCCTGCGCCTCCTCCTGGCCCGTGAACTCGTACCAGCGCCGGTTGAGATAGAGGCAGGCGCCCGCGGCGTCGGTGATCCACATCATCACCGGCGCGTCGTCGGCCATGGTGCGGAAGCGGGTCTCGCTCTCGGCCAGCGCCGCGTTGCCCTGGACCCGCTCGGTGACGTCGGAGCCCTCGACGAATACGCCGGTGATGGCCCCGGCCGCGTCCCGCATCGGCTGGTAGACGAAGTCGAGGTAGCGCTGCTCGGGTTGGCCGCCGGGCTCGCGCAGGATCGTCAGCGGCGCCGTGTGGGCCGTGTAGCCCTTCCCACTGCGAAAAACCTCGTCGAGGAGTTCGAAAAAACCCTGGCCCTCGACCTCGGGCAGGGCCTCGCGCACGGGCTTGCCCACCACGTCGCGGTGGGCGACGAGCTGGCGGTAGCCGGGATTGGCGAACTCGAAGACGTGGTCGGGCCCGGACAGCACCGCGACGAAGCTCGGGGACTGCTCGAACAGGCGGTGCAGCCGCTCGCGCTCGGCCGCCATCTGCCGGCCGGACTTCACGGCGGAGGTGGTCTCGGCGCAGGCGCAGAACATGCCGGCGACCGTGCCGTCCTCGGTCCGGACGGGGGTGTAGCCGAAGGAGAAGTGGGTCTCCTCCGGGAAGCCATTGCGGTGCATGACGAAGGCGATGTCGTCCATATGCGTCGCCTCGCCCGCATAGGCCGCGGACAGGATCGGCTCCACCAAGTCCCAGATGTCGTGCCACAATTCCTCGAAGGGTCGCCCCATCGCGTCCGGGTGGCGGGTGCCGCACATGGCGGCGTAGCCGTCGTTGTAGAGGGTGGTGTGGGCGGGGCCCCAGACGATCAGCATCGGCTGGTGCGAGGCCAGCATCACGCCGACCAGCGTCTTGAGCGGGGCGGGCCAGCCCTCGGGGGGGCCGAGCGGGGTCGCGGCCCAGTCGAGCCCGCGCATCAGCGCCCCGCACGCGCCGCCGCCCGCGAGGAAGCCAGGGGCCGCGGCCAACGAGCCGGCGGGAGACGAGGGGGCGGCGGGGGAGGAAGCCAAAGGAGACGGTATGCCTGGCGCGGGGACGCGGAGGGAGGAGCGGCGGGTGTTCGGGTTCGTCAACGCATGAGAAGCGTTGCCGTGCCTTGCCTCGGATCGATGTTTCGCTCCGGCCTTGCCTTGGCAGATCGAGCCCGGCGGGGGAAGGGAAAGGAAGGCCCAGCTTGCGCCTCGGCGCCGGAGCGCCCAGCCTCCGCCCTCCTCACGCCCGGAGCCCCGCTTGCACCCGCTGCCCCCGTTCTACGACGACCTCGCCGCCTTCCGTGCGGAGGCGTGGCGGCGGCTGGCCGAGGGCGCGGAGACGGGCCGCAGCCCGTTCCACCTGCCCGCGCTTGCCACCGTCGATGCCCGGGGGCAGCCGCGGCTGCGCACCGTGGTGCTGCGCGCCGCCGACGGGGAGACCGGCACCCTGCGCTTCCACTGCGACGCCCGCTCGGACAAGGCGCGCGAGATCGAAGCCGGCACGCCGGCCGCGCTCCACGTCTACGACGCGGGCGCCAAGCTGCAGGTGCGGATCGAGGGCCATGCCCGCCTCCACCGCGACGACGCGCTGGCGGAGGCCGCCTGGACCGGCTCGCGGGCGATGAGCCGGGTCTGCTACGGGATCGATCCGCCCCCCGGCACGCCGCTGGCGGATGGCGGCGCCTACGCCATGCCGGACGAGGACCCGGACAGCCGCATCGGCCGCGAGAATTTCGGCGCCGTGGTGGTGCGGGCGATGCGCCTCGACCTGCTCTACCTCGACCGCCGCGGCCACCGCCGGGCGGTTTTTTTGCGCGAGGGGGAGGGGTGGCAAGGGGCTTGGGTGGCGCCTTAAGGCTTGTATTTGTGGACCAAGAGTTGTCTCATAGGCTCCCTTTGTTCCACCTAATCGGCTGCCGCGGCCGAGAGGAAAGCGGCCATGGCTGAAACGAAGATCGAGTGGACGGACGCGACTTGGAATCCTGTGGTGGGCTGCTCCGTTGTCAGCGCAGGATGCACGAACTGCTACGCCATGAGAATGGCGGCTCGCTTAGAAGCAATGGGCGTCCAGCGATATGCCGGTCTCACTCGCAAGAGCGGGGGACGTGCCGTATGGACCGGGCGCGTTCAATGCGATGACAATGCCTTGGCCATTCCAAGCCGCTGGAAGGGACGTCGCTTAGTTTTCGTTAATTCGATGAGCGACCTTTTTCATCCCGACGTGCCTGCAGATTTTATCCATAACGTTTGGCAAGCGATGGAAGCGGCATCGCAGCACACTTTTCAGATTCTCACGAAAAGACCGGAGCGGATGCGCCTGGTCCTGTCGGACAGTACATTTCCGATCCTTCAAAATGTGTGGCTGGGAACAAGCGTTGAGTCGAGCGATGTTCTACACCGCCTCAATGATCTCCGAAGCGTGCCCGCCGCAGTCCGCTTCGTGTCGTTCGAGCCACTTCTAGGCTCGGTTCGTGATGCAGATTTGACAGATATCGCTTGGGCTATTGTCGGCGGCGAGAGCGGTCCTCGATCACGCGCGATCAACGAGACATGGGTCGAAGAGATCGAGCAGCTCTGCCGCTCAAGCGATGCCGCCTTCTTCTTCAAACAATGGGGTGGTCCAAATAAGCGAAAAACCGGCCGTCATTTTCGCGGACGGACCTGGGATGAGCTGCCGGAATCAAGAATGTGAGTAGCGACCTTGCGCGCCAGCCCGATCGCCTTCGGATTTGGGCTGGAGACGGCGAAGAATAGCGAGAACAGCGGCGTCCCATCCTTTCTTTTGAGGCGCAGCGGATTTGAAACATGAGGGAAGATGCTATCGAGACGCTTCTTGACGTATGTCTCGATAGCTTGCACGTCGGCCGTGCGGCGCATGTCCATCGATCCGCCCACGTCGTCGAGCGAAGCGAACAAGTCGTTTGAACGGTTGTCCTGCCCGTAGAATGCGCTTTCCCATTCCGGTGTCCCGAGGATGCGAGTGATGGCAGCCCTCTTGTCCGGAGTCAGATTTCGACCGGATCTGGCAGCTTGCCTGTATACGCCACTGAGCGGGAACAAGTACCAGACATCAATTGCCTGCGTTGCGGCGATCTCACGCAAAGTCTCGAATTCGACGCTCATTCCGTAGGGATCGAGAAACATTACGGCTCGAACGCCAGCCCGATTCCGGCTTGTCTTGAGCCAGGGGGTAGATCGACACAATTCGATGATGGCGGCGTTTGCCTCGCCCCTCTGTGTCCGCGCCCGGATATCCGGATATTCGGCACAAAGATCCGTCAAAGCAGCAAATCGCCCCTCGTGTCGCTCGACGAGAATAATCTGCTGAAATGGGGGAGATGTTTCGAGCGCGATACGCGCCGAACCGGGCACGTAGACCTGCTCAAGTCGTGCCTCCGCCCCGAAGAGAAACGGCTGATTTTCCACCAATCGATCGATGAGACGGCCGCCGCTGCCAGCGAATGCATCGATGTAATAAAGATCGAAATTTTTATTTCGCAGGGCGCTCGTGAAGAACCCCAGATATTTTTGCAAAACATCAAGCTTGAGATCGGTCCAATCCCCACCGAACCTGTGTCCACCGGCCATGCTCGTACCGACCCGTCACATCGAGTTTCTCTGGGCTCATTCTATCGCCTTTCGGTTGCATTCAAAGGTAGAATCCTAGCGGACATATCTCATTTTACCCACGCATCCGCGCGAACCCGGCCTCCAGATCCGCCTTGAGGTCCGCCATATCCTCCAGGCCGATATGGAAGCGGAGCGCCGGGCCGCCCGGCTGCCAGCGGGTCGCCGTGCGGTAGAGGGTCGGGTCGAACGGGATCACGAGGCTCTCGAAGCCGCCCCAGGAAAAGCCCATCCCGAACAGCTCCAGCCCGTCGAGGAAGGCGGCGAGCGCCTCTTCCGAGGCGGGCTGGAGGATGACGCCGAACAGGCCCGAGGCGCCGGTAAAATCGCGCTTCCAGAGGGCGTGGCCGGGATCGTCCGGCAGGCCGGGATGCAGCACTCGCAGCACCTCGGGCCGGGCTTGGAACCACGCCGCCATATCGAGCCCGCGCGCGCCATGCTCGCGCAGCCGCAGCCCCATGGTGCGCAGGCCCCGGAGCCCCAAAAAAATGTCTTCGGGGCCGGGGCAGTTGGCGAAATGCTCGTAGGTGCGCTTGAGCGCCGGGTAGTGCTTGGCATTGGCCGAGACGAGGCCGAGCAGCAGGTCCGAGCCGCCGCTCAGGTACTTGGTCCCGGCCTCCACCGCGAGGTCGACCCCGCGCGCGTGCGGCGGGAACAGCAGCGGCGTCGCCCAGGTGTTGTCCATCACCACCGTGCCGCCGCGGGCATGCATGGCCTCGGCGATGGCCGGCACGTCCTGCATCTCGAAGGTCTGCGAGCCCGGCGCCTCGACCAGCACGGCCCGCGTGTTGTCGCGCATCAGCGCGGCGATGCCCGCTCCCACCAGCGGGTCGTAGTACTCCACTTCCACGCCGTACCGTTTGAGCACCCCATCGCAAAAAATGCGGGTCGGGCGGTAGGCGGAATCGGTCACCAGCAGGTGGTCGCCCGCGCTGACGCAGGTCATTAGCGCCAGCGTCAGGGCCGAGAGGCCGGACGGCGCCAGCACCGTGCCGGCCGCGCCGGCCACATCGCTCCAGGCCTCGCACAGGGCATCCATCGTCGGCGTGCCCGACGTGCCGTAATTGTAGCGGCCGCGCCTGTGCTTGATGTCGTCGTAGGTCGGATAGAGGACCGTCGAGCCGCGATAGATCGGCGTGTTGACGAAGCCGTGCTGCTCGGACGGATCGCGCCCGGCCAGCACGAGGCGGGTGTCGGCCCCGAAGCGGGCACGGTCGCGGGGAGGGAGTTTTGACATGGGCCTCGGGGAGGGGCGAGAGGGCGGGGTTGCCGCCCTTTCAGCCTCCCGAGGCGGGGAGCGTCAAGCCGGGCGCCTCAGCCCTTCTGCTCCGGATCGTCGGCGGCGGCCTCCTCGTAGGCCTGGAGCCACGCTTCCCGGTCCTGCGAGCCCTCGGGGTAGGGGCAGGATTCCACGCTCTTGCCGTAGAGCCGGGCGTTGCGGCCCTGGATGAAGGGGCTGTCGCTCGCGCTCGCTTGCTCGTTCATGGGGTGTGCTCCGAAATGTCCTGAAAGGGGCCGGCGCGCCGCTGGCCCGAGACTTCGGTTCGTTAACGGGGGCGGGCCTATGGTGTTTCCGTTCCCTGTGTTGCGTATTCGGGAAGTGTCTCCAGTGAGTCTGTCGCGCGTCATCGCCTTCGGGACGATCACCGGCCTCGGCAGCCTGAGCGTCGTCTTCGTCGCCGCCGACCGGCTCGCCCATCCGGCCATCGCCGCCACCGCGCCGCCGGTCATGGCGCGGGCCGTCCCCGCCCTGCCCGAGCCCACCACCACCGGCACCGTGACCCAGGGGCCGGCGGTCGAGCCGCCCAAGGCGCGGGCGATGACCGGCTTCGATACGGAGCGTCTGAACGCGCTGATGCGCGGCGAAACCCCGTCCAGCGCCAAGAAACGCTGACCAGCGGTCTCCGGCGGTCTAAAAGCGGCGTTCCTTTACGCCGCGGATACCGCTCTTGGGCCTCCTCTACGCGCTCGCCGCCTACCTGAGCTGGGGCCTCGTCGTCCCGGTGCATTTCCGGCTGCTCGCCGGCATCCCCGCCGAGACGATCCTGGCCCAGCGCATCGCGTGGTCGGCGCTGTTCGTCACCGGGCTGATCGCGCTGATGCGCCACCGCCTCGCCAATCCGTTTCCGTTGCGGCCCCGCCACGCCCTGCTCGCCGTCTCGGCCGGGCTGATCGCGTTCAACTGGCTGCTCTACCTGCGCGCGGTCGAAACTGGGCACCTGCTCGACGCGAGCCTCGGCTACTACATCAACCCGCTGGTCTCGGTGGCGCTGGGCGCCCTCGTGCTCGGCGAGCGGCTGCGTCCGCTCCAAGCGGTGGCGGTCGGGATCGCGGTGCTCGGGGTCGTCATCGCGGTGGTGATGGCCGGGCGCCTGCCGCTGCTGTCGCTGGGGCTCGCGGTCAGCTTCGCGCTCTACGGCCTCACCCGGAAGATCGTCGGGGTCGATGGCACGGTCGGCTTCTGCGCCGAGACTTTTTTGTTGTTGCCCGCGGCAATGGGCTACCTGTTGCTCGCGGCCCCGCCGGTGCCGAGCGATGCGCGCACGTGGTCGCTGCTGGCGCTCACCGGCGTGACCACCGCTCTGCCGCTGATCTGGTTTGCCGCCGCCGCCACCCGCCTGACGCTCGCGACGCTCGGGCTGATGCAGTACCTCGCGCCCACCTGCCTGATGCTCTTGAGCACGCTGGCCTACGGCGAGCCCCTGAGCGAGGATCGGATCGTGCTGTTCGCGCTGATCTGGATCGCGCTGGTGCTCTACGCCACCGACGCGCTCCGCCAGAGCCGCCAAAGGCGAATGCGATGACCCGGCTCAACCGCATCACCGACATTTCGGGAATCCGCGTCGGTCACGCCGAGGACGCCCAAGTCGCGAGCGGCGTCACGGCCCTCGTCTTCGACCGGCCCTTCGTCACCGCGGTCGATGTCCGCGGCGGGGGGCCCGGCACACGGGAGACCGACCTACTCGATCCGGCCGCCACCGTACCGGCCATCGACGGGCTGGTGCTGTCGGGCGGCTCGGCCTTCGGGCTCGATGCGGCGGCCGGTGCCGTGGCGTGGCTCGCCGAGCAGGGCCGCGGCTTTCCGGTCGGCGACGTGCGGGTGCCGATCGTGCCGGGCGCGATCCTGTTCGATCTCCTCAACGGCGGCGACAAACGATGGGGCCGCTTCCCGCCCTACCGCGACCTCGGCTACGCGGCGGCCGAGTCCGCCTGCGACGGCGCCTTCGCGCTGGGCTCGGTCGGGGCAGGGTTCGGGGCGCGCACCGCCAACCTCAAGGGCGGGCTCGGCTCGGCCTCCGCGGAGGTCGCCTGCCTCGACGGCGTGCAGGTCGGCGCGCTGGTCGCCGTCAACGCCTTCGGCCGGGTGACGATGGGGCAGGGGCCCCATTTCTGGGCCGCGCCGTTCGAGCGGGACGGCGAGTTCGGCGGCCTCGGCCTCCCCGCGACGCTGCCGCCGGACCTCCTGTCGTGGCCGCGGGAAGCCCCACCGGGGGCGAGCACCACGCTCGCGGTCGTCGCGACCGATGCGGCGCTCACCAAGGCCCAGGCCAAGCGCCTCGCCATCGCGGCCCATGACGGCCTCGCGCGGGCGATCCACCCGGTCCACACCCCGCTCGACGGCGACGTGGTGTTCGCGGTCTCGACCGGATGCAGGCCGGTTGCCGACATGGCCCGCCTCGCGTCGGCCGCCGCCGACACCCTGGCCCGCGCCGTGGCGATCGGCGTCTACGAAGCGAAGCGCCTACCCTGCCTCGACCTCCCAGCCTGGCACGAGCTGTAATTCGGGATCCCAAAGGACGAGTCCTTTGGCGGGGCACCGGGGCAGAGCCCCGGTTTCCCACCAAGACCAGGGCTCCGCCCTGGACCCGCGAAAGGACTTGTCCTTTCGAAACCTCGATTAGAGGTTGGTGTAGTTGGGCCCGCCGGGGCCCTCGGGCGTGACCCAGTTGATGTTCTGGTTCGGGTCCTTGATATCGCACGTCTTGCAGTGGACGCAGTTCTGCGCGTTGATCTGGAAGCGCACGCCGTCGCTCGCCGCCTTATCCTCGACCCACTCGTAGACGCCGGCCGGGCAGTAGCGGCCGGAAGGACCGCCGTAGACGTCGTGCTCGGACGTCTTCTGCAGCTCCATGTTCGTCACCTTGAGGTGGGGCGGCTGGTCCTCCTCGTGGTTCGTGTTCGACAGGTAAACCGAGGAGAGACGGTCGAAGGTCAGCTTGCCGTCGGGCTTCGGGTAGACGATCGGCGTCACCTCCGAGAGCGGCTTGAGGCAGGCATGGTCCGGCTTGCCGTGGCCGAGCGTGCCGAACAGCGACGCGTCGGCGATGGTGTTGGTCCACATGTCGAGACCGCCGAGGCCGATGCCGACCAGCGTGCCGTACTTCGACCAGAGCGGCTTGACGTTGCGCACCGGCTTCAGGTCGCGCCCGATCGGGCTGTCGCGCCAGCCCTCCTCGTAGGCGGTCAGCTCATCGCCCTGGCGACCCTGCGCCAGCGCGTCGAAGATGGCGTCGGCCGCCTGGATGCCGGAGAGAATCGCGTTGTGCGAGCCCTTGATGCGCGGCACGTTCACGAAGCCGGCCGAGTCGCCCACCAGACAGCCGCCGGGGAAGACGAGCTTGGGCACCGACTGCCAGCCGCCCTCCATGATGGCCCGCGCCCCGTAGCCGATGCGCTTGGCCCCCTCGAAGGTCTCGGCGATCATCGGGTGGGTCTTGAAGCGCTGGAACTCCTCGAACGGCGACAGGGTCGGGTTCTCGTAGTTCAGGTGCGTGACGAAGCCGACCGAGAGCAGGTGGTCGTCGAAATGGTACAGCCACGAGCCGCCGCCGGCCTTGTTCGGCAGCGGCCAGCCCATCGTATGCTGCACCAGCCCCGGCTGGAATTTGTCAGGCGCGAGCTGCCACAGCTCCTTCACGCCGAGCCCATACTTCTGGTGGTCGCTGTTCCGGTTGAGCCCGAACTTGTCGATCAGCGTCTTGGTCAGCGAACCCCGCGCCCCTTCGCCGAACACCGTGTACTTGGCGCGCAGCTCCATGCCGCGGGTGAAGTCGTCGCGGGCCTCGCCCGAGCGGGCGATGCCGAGGTCACCGGTGGCCACGCCCTGGACCGTGCCGCGGTCGTCGTAGAGCACTTCCGAGGCTGGGAAGCCCGGATAGATCTCGACGCCGAGCCCCTCGGCCTGGGCGCCGAGCCACTTCACGGTGTTGGAGAGCGAGCCGACGAAGTTGCCGTGGTTCGACAGGAGCTTGGGAAAGAACACGTTCGGCAGGGTCAGGCCGCTGTTCTTGGTGAGGAACAGGAACTCGTCGCGCTCCACCGCGGTCTTGAGCGGGCGGTCCGGATCGTCGCGCCACTCGGGCAGCAGCGTGTCGAGGCCGAGCGGATCGACCACCGCGCCCGACAGGATGTGCGCGCCGACCTCGCCGCCCTTCTCGACGACGACGACGGAGACCTCCTCGCCCTTCTGCGCGGACAGCTGCTTGAGGCGGATCGCGGCGGCGAGCCCGGCGGGCCCGGCGCCCACGATCACCACGTCGAAATCCATGCCTTCGCGTTCGGGCAGCGCCATCCTGGTTCCTCCTGCGGTGTGCCGGGGCGCCGACGCGCTCTTACGGCCCGCTCCAACGGTCTAGATTTCTCTCAATCGATTCCAAGGTAGGAAGGCAAGCGCGTCCGGGTAGCGGCAGCTCTGCACGATCGCGAAGCATCGCCGTAAGGAAGGTTCGACAGCACCCACATCCGCAAGACCAAGGGCGGCACGCAACTTCCTGAATACGATATACACCGACGGGATCACCTGCGGCGTTCCGTAGGCGTTGCCCGCCGGGCGGCGACACGCCACATGGGAACGATGAGCCCGAGCCACCCCGCGCCCGACGCCAGAGCTGATCTGATCTCCTATCTCGACTTCCACGTCGAGGCGGGCGTCGATGCGGCCCTGGACGAGGCGCCGCACGACCGCTTCGGCGAGGCCGAAGCCGCCGCCCCGCCGCGCGAGCCGCCGCCCCGCCGGGCCGCGCCCCCTGCCTCTGCGCCTGCTTCCGCACCGGACGACGCCTCGCCGTTCCGGCGCGAGCTGCCGAGCCGCGATCCCGCGCCGAAGGAGCCGCCGCGTACCTACGGCAACGCGGCTTCCGCCAAGCCCGGAGAGGCCGCCGACGATGCCCGCGCTCGGGCCGCGCAGATGCAGACACTGGAAGAGCTGGAGGCGCTGCTGCGCGGCTTCGAGGGCTGCGGCCTGCGCTTCACGGCAAAAAACCTCGTCTTCGCCGACGGCAATCCGCAGGCGCGGGTGATGTTCGTCGGCGAGGCGCCGGGCGCCGACGAGGACCGCATCGGCAAGCCGTTCATGGGCCGCTCGGGCCAGCTTTTGGACCGGATGATGGCGGCGATCGGCCTCGACCGGACGGGGGCCTACATCACCAACGTCGTGCCCTGGCGCCCGCCGGGCAACCGCAACCCGACCCCGCAGGAGATCGCGATCTGCCGGCCGTTCATCGAGCGGCAGATCGAGCTGGCCGACCCCGAACTCCTCGTCTGCCTCGGCGCCCCGGCGACGCAGACGCTCACCGGCACCAAGGACGGTATCCTCAAGGCGCGCGGACGCTTCTACCCCTACATCTTGCGCGACGGGCGCGAGATCAAGGCGCTCGCGACGCTTCATCCGGCCTACCTGCTGCGCCAGCCGGTGCAGAAGCGGCTCGCATGGCGCGACTTCCGCATGCTGAAAGCAGCCCTCGACGGCGGACGGTAGAGCCGGTTAAGCGGAACCGTCCCGTCCGCGGATTCATTCTACAGGGCAGCCGCGCGCCCGCGGGCGACAAGGGTTAGGGGAGCGCCATGCGCTGGGATGACTTTCGCGCCTCCGACAACGTCGAGGACCGGCGCGGCGAGGGCGGAGGCGGCGGCGGCTTCGGCTTCCCCGGCGGCGGCGCGGGCGGCCTGGGCATCGGCGCCATCGTCATCGTGCTCATCATCTCCTGGGTCACCGGCATCAATCCGGCGATCCTGATGGGCGGCGCCGAGCAGATCACCGGCGGCGGGCGCCAGCGCGAGGAGCAGGCCGACCCCGAGACGCAGGCCAAGCGCCGTCAGACCCCGACCGACCAGTCCGGCCAGTTCGCGGCCAAGATCCTCGGCAACACCGAGGACGTCTGGAAGGAGATCCTGCCCAACCAGACCGGGCGGCAATACACGCCGACCACGATGGTGCTCTACCAGGGCGGCACCCGCTCCGGCTGCGGTCAGGCCCAGGCGGCGATGGGGCCGTTCTACTGCCCGCTCGACAAGAAGGTTTATCTCGACACGGGCTTCTTCCAGGAGATGCGGACGAAGTTCGGCGTGAAGGGCGAGTTCGCCTACGCCTACGTCATCGCCCACGAGGTCGGCCACCACGTGCAGGACGTGCTCGGCATCCTCGGCAAGGTCGACAGCCGCAAGCAGTCGGCGGGCAACGAGCGCGAGGCCAACCAGCTCTCCGTACGCGTCGAGCTGATGGCCGATTGCCTCGCGGGCGTCTGGGCCAAGAACTCCGACGACCGCTGGAACTCCCTCGACCAGAGCGACATCGACGAAGCCCTGAAGGCCGCGAGCGCCATCGGCGACGACAAGCTGCAGGAGAAGTCGCAAGGGTATGCCGTGCCGGACTCGTTCACCCACGGCTCGTCCGAGCAGCGGATGCGCTGGTTCATGACCGGCTACAAGAGCGGGCAGACGAAGGCGTGCGACACGTTCCGGGCGGCGCGGAATTGATTTCTTGAAGGCCGCCGCCGCCACTCAACGCGCGACGGCGACCGCCAGTTGCACGCCGGAAGCCTTCTGCACCGTGCGCAGGATGCCGAACAGGTGGGTCGCGCTCGGATCGCCATCGGGGCCGAGCATCTGCATAAGGCCGTTCGACGAATCGCCCGTCTCCTGAGCCAATCGCTCGAAGCCGATCGTCGCATCGATGTAGTCGCGCAGGACCGCCTTGCCGGTCTCGATCTCACCGGCGAGGAGTTGATCGACCGCCTCGGCGAGCAGCGCGTCGCGGAAGGCCGGATCGCGCTCGGCCCGCGCCTTCACCGTTTCCTTGAAGCTGCGCGTCAGGGTCATCTCACCCCTCCTTTGCGTCGCTTATACTCCGACCAGAGCGCTTTGGCCTCGGCGATGTCGTCCTGTTGCCGACGCTTGGTGCCGCCGCACAGCAGGATGATCAGCGTGTCGCCGTCCCGACCGAAATACAGGCGGTAACCGGGTCCCCAGGCGATGCGGTATTCCTGAACGCCTTCACCGACGGCCTTCGCGTTCGACAGGTTGCCGGCCTCCATCCGGGCCAGGGCGACCGTGACTTTCGCGGCAGCCTGAGGATCGAGGTCGTCGAACCAGCGGGCGAACGGGCTGGCGCCGCGATCGTCGAGAAACTCGCGGATGTCCATCGGGAGCCCGTCCCGCAGGTGGCGGCGACGCCTACTCCACCCGCATCCAGCCCTGCGGCATCAGCCGTTCCTGCGGCCGGAACTTGGCCTTGTAGTCCATCTTGCGGGAGCCATCGACCCAGTAGCCGAGATAGAGATACGGCAGACCCAGCGCGCGGGCACGGCGGATATGGTCGAGGATCATGTACGTCCCCAGCGACCGGTCGGCCGCTTGCGGATCGTAGAACGAGTAGACCATCGACAGGCCGTCGGCGAGCACGTCGGTGAGGCAGACGGCCACCGGCGCGCCGACGCCGCGGCCGTGGATCGCGCTGTCGGGCCCGCGCTCGCGATAGACCACGAGATGGGTGTCGACGTGGCTGTCCTCGATCATCATGGCGTAGTCGAGCACGGTCATGTCGACCATGCCGCCGTCGCCGTGGCGGGCATCGAGGTAGCGGCGGAACAGGGCGTATTGCTCGGAGGCCGGGCGGTTCGGCTCCGGCGTGCCGATCAGCCCGGCATTGCGCTGCATCACCCGGCGCTGGCTGCCGGTGATGCGAAAATCCTCCACCACCACCCGCACCGAGACGCAGGCGCGGCAGGTCTCGCAGGCCGGGCGGTAGGCGATGGTCTGCGAGCGGCGGAAGCCGCCCTGGGTCAGGATTTCGTTGAGGTCGCGGGCGCGGCGCCCGACGAGGTGGGTGAACACCTTCCGCTCCTCCTGGCCCGGCAGATAGGGGCAGGGGGAGGGGGCCGTCAGATAGAACTGCGGGGTGTCGCGCGGATGGCTGGTCACGCTGGAAAGGCTCACCCTCGGGGCCGGCGGCACGGGCGGCCGCACCGCCGGAATCCAGTGTAGCGGGATCGCGGCGGCGCTCAACTGGGATGATGCCGAAGGATGAGGCAATCGCGCGATTCGAGCGATTGCGCCGCATGTTTGGGCGCGGGGAGCGCGTCGGAGCGAGCGTTAAACCCGCACCACCGCCAACCCGAGCAGCACGTCGTGGCCGAGGCGCCGGTCGGCGCGCACGAGGCCGAACAGGATGTCGAGGCACCACAGCAGGAAGGTCGAGATCGCCACGTAGAACAGCAGCGCGTGGACCGCCGCGGTCAGCATGTCGACCGGACGCCCGCTCTCGGGGGCGACCACCCGCAGGCCCATCATCCGCATGCCGATCGTGCTCTGCTTGGAGCCGCCGACGGTGATCGCGCTGTAGAGGATGCCGCTGATGCCGAGGATCGGGAACAGCGTCCAGCCGAGGCCGAAGGTGACGATGCCGACGAAGAAGATCGCCGTGCCGAGGATCGCCGTGAAGACGAGGATGAACAGCAGGTCGAGCAGGTAGGCGACCGCCCGCCCGCCGAGGCTCGCCCGGATGTAGGGCACCGGCACGCCGCCATAGGGCGGCAGGCCGGCGGGGTCGGTGTAGCCCGGCCGGGGGCCGAAGGTGGGGTTCGTCATGGCCGGCGCTCCGCAGCGATGGAGAAGATCACCCAAAAGGTGGGGGCCGTGGCCGGCGCTGCAAGAGACACAGCGAACGGCGCTTGAACCTTCAGCGTTTCGCCGCGCCCTCCGGCGTCTTTGCCGGGTCGGACGATTTGCCCGGGTCGGCCGCCTCGGCCTCCGGCGTCTCCAGGAAGTAGCGCCGCAGCAGGTAGAGCGAGGCGCCGCTGACCGGCCCGCGCTCGGTGGTCAGCGCCGTCATCTCGGTGCCGGGGCCGAAGGCGCAACTGAGGAAGCGCACGCGGGCCCCCTCGCCCTTGAGCAGGGCGCCGTCGGCGTCCGCCAGCCGGTAATCGACGCGCACGCTGCCGGGCCCCGAGCCGGGGCCGACCCGCAGCAGCCGCGCCGTGGTACCGTTGGGCGCGAGCGCGGGCAGGGCGCGGCGGCACAGCACCGCGCGGCGCGCGTCGGTGGCGGTGTCGCAACCGAATCCCGCCGCGAGCCAGCCCAGCGCGAGGCCGCCGGTCAGAAGCGCGCGCCGGGCCGCGGGACGCAAAGGAAGGCGCCCCGTCAGAGGCCCGCGCGCAGGCGCTCGGCGACGCGGGGCGCGTAGTAGGTCAGCACGCCGTCGGCGCCCGCACGCTTGAAGGCGAGCAGGCTCTCGGTCATGGCGCGGTCGCCGTCGAGCCAGCCGTTGCGGGCGGCGGCCTCGATCATCGCGTACTCGCCCGACACCTGATAGGCGAAGGTCGGCACGCCGAACTCGGTCTTCACCCGGGTGATGATGTCGAGATAGGGGAGACCCGGCTTCACCATCACGGAATCGGCGCCCTCGGCGAGGTCGAGGGCGACTTCGCGGAGCGCCTCGTTCGCGTTGCCGGGGTCCATCTGGTAGGTGCGCTTGTCGCCGACCAAGGCCGCCTTGGTGCCGATGGCGTCGCGGAACGGCCCGTAGAAGGCGCTGGCGTACTTGGCCGCATAGGCCATGATCTGCACGTCGCGAAAACCCGCGCGGTCGAGACCGGTGCGGATTGCGCCGACGCGCCCGTCCATCATGTCGGAGGGCGCGATGATGTCGGTGCCGGCCTCCGCCTGGATCAGGCTCTGCTCGACCAGCACCGCGACCGTCTCGTCGTTGAGGATGGCGCCGTCCTCGATCAGCCCGTCATGGCCGTGGCTGGTATAGGGATCGAGTGCGACGTCGGTCATCACGCCGATCTCGGGGACCGCGCGCTTGACCGCCCGCACCGCCCGGCAGACGAGGTTTTCGCGGTTGAGCGCCTCGGAGCCGGTGGGGTCGCGCAAGCCCGGCTCGGTGTAGGGGAAGAACGAGATCGCCGGGATGCCGAGTTTGGCCGCCCGCTCGGCCGCACGCACGGCCTCATCGACGCTGAGGCGCTCGACGCCGGGCATGGAGGCGATCGGCTCGCGCCGGCCCGTGCCCTCGATCACGAAGAGCGGCCAGATCAGGTCATCGACGGTGAGCGTATGCTCGCGCACGAGGCGACGCGACCACTCGGCCTTGCGGTTGCGGCGCGGGCGCTGGGTGAGGCTCAAGGCCCCCGCGGGCCCGGCGCCGGGCGCGGCCTCCCGCGCGGTCTCGACGGCGAGCGGACGCGGTTCGTTCGACATGGGCGGCTCCCTAGCGGGCTCCAGAGACTTCGGGTGAGCGGAAGGCGGCCTAGCACATCCCGAATTACCCCCGAAAGCCGTCATCGCCGCAGGACGGGGGACGCCCTCGGTGCTCGCGGGGCTCGCCGATTGACGCCCCCGCCCGGACTTCGTCTAAGAACCCGTCACACGGCCCCCATCGCCTCTCGGCGGAGCGCACGCGATCCTATCCTCCCCCTCATCCTGAGGTGCCGCAGCGAAGCGGAGGCCTCGAAGGAGGGCTCCAGGGATCACCGAGCGAACTGGAGCCCTCCTTCGAGGCCGCTGACGCGGCACCTCGGGATGAGGGGGTTGGGTGGGACGGTGAAAGCCGGCGGGCGGGGTTGAGAAAGAAACGGCATGGCGGACGCGGCGGAGCCGGAGATCACGTTCGAACGGCGCGGGGCGGCGGGGATCGTCACCCTGGCGCGGCCGAAGGCGCTCAACGCCCTCACCCTGCCGATGGTCGAGGCGATGCACCGGCAGCTCCGGGCCTGGGCCGACGATCCCACCGTCACCCGCGTCGCGGTGCGGGGCTCAGGGGGGCGCGCCTTCTGCGCGGGCGGCGACATCCGCCGCATCCACGCGCTCGGCCAGGCCGGGCGCCTCACCGAGGTGATGGCGTTCTGGCAGGCCGAATACCTGCTCGACGCGTACGTGAAGACCTATCCGAAACCCTACGTCGCGCTGATCGAGGGCATCGTCATGGGCGGCGGCGTCGGCATCTCGCTGCACGGCGACGTGCGGGTGGCGGCCGAAAGCACCAGCTTCGCCATGCCCGAGACCGGCATCGGCTTCTTCCCCGATGTCGGCGCGACCTACGCGCTGCCGCGCCTGCCCGGCCGCACCGGCGCCTATCTCGCGCTGACCGGCGGCCGGATCGGGGCGGGCGACGCGCTGGCCGTCGGGCTCGCGACCCATTCGGTCCGGGCCGAGGATTTCGAGGCTTTGCTTGAGGCCCTGGCGCAGGGCGGCGACATCGCCGCGACGCTCTCCCGGTTCGCCGCGCCCGCGCCGGAGACCGGCCCGCTGGTGGCCGAGCGCGCGACGATCGACACCTGCTTCTCCGCCGACACGGTGGCGGCGATTCTGGAGCGTCTCGACGCGGCGGCCGAGGCCGGTTCGGACTTCGCGAAACAAACCGCGGCGACGCTCCGCACCCGCTCGCCCACCAGCCTGACCATCGCGCTGGCGCAGATGCAGCGGGGGCCTTCCTTGAGTTTTCCTGAGGCCATGCGGGCCGAATACCGGCTGTGCGGGCAGGTGATGCGCGGCCCCGACTTCTACGAGGGCGTGCGCGCCGTCATCATCGACAAGGACAACCGGCCCGCTTGGCGCCCGGCGACGCTCGACGCCGTCGACGGAGCGGCGATCGAGGCCGCCTTCGCGGATGAGGGCACCGAGACGCCCCGCTTCGACGGCAGCGAGGGGTTTTGGGCATGAGGGCGCTCGCCAAGGTCGGCACGACGCGCGACGGGCGCGGGCGCCCGAGCGCGGGCTCGGGCCCGGTGGACCGCATCGAGGAAGCCGCGCCGCGCCAGCAGACCCGCTGGGACGTGGTGCTGGTCTGGTTCATGCGCATCACGGCGCTGGCCTGGGTCGCCAAGGGGCTCGCCACCTGGGGGCAGATCCTCGACCTGTGGCCGGGCGCGACGCCGTTCGCCGACCTTTCCGCCGGGCGGCAGGCCGCGATCGTCTACTTCGCCGTGATCGATTTCGTCGCCGCGGTCGGCCTGTGGCTGACGAGCGCCTGGGGCGGGGTGGTCTGGCTGCTCGCCGCCACCTCGGCGCTGACGCTGGCCGCGCTGACGCCGCAGCTCCTACCGATGTCGGCCCCGCTCATCGCAGTACAGGCAAGCATCGTGGCGATTTACTTCGTGTTATCCTGGCTCGCCGCGCGCGATGTTGGCTGAACGAGCGGTAAAAACGACCGCTTCATTTTGCATTTACCGACAGAAGTAAATCGGAAGTTCATCCTGTCGCTTAAATCGGCTTTCATTCGAGGCACCTAGGTTGGGTTCATAAGCGATGCCGGACGAAGCAGCCGGCACGACCCGACAGAGAGGCAAGACCGATGAGCACGAAGGCCGCCAACACCGCCCGCAAGCCTGCCGAGACCGCCGCCCCCGAACTCGGCGCCGCCGGCTCCTACCTCGAGGCCCTGCACCTCGTGGAGCGCCTGCACCGCCGCCTGCTCGACGTGATCAAGGACGAGTTCGACCGCCGCGGCCGCGAGGACGTCAACAGCGTCCAGGCGCTCCTGCTCTACAACATCGGCGACAAGGAGCTGACGGCGAGCGAGCTGCGCTCGAAGGGCTACTATCTCGGCTCGAACGTCTCCTACAACGTCAAGAAGCTGGTCGAGGCGGGCTTCCTCCACCACGCCCGCTCCAAGACCGACCGCCGCTCGGTCCGCATCAGCCTCACCACCAAGGGCCGCGAGATCCACGACGTGATCCAGGGCCTCTACGACAAGCATTCCCGCACGATCCAGCCGATCGGCGGCATCTCCGACGACGATTTCGGCCGCCTCAACCAGTCGCTGACCCGCCTGGAGCGTTTCTGGACCGACCAGATCCGCTACCGCCTCTGAGGCGCGGACGCCTCATCCGATCTTACGAAGGGGGCATCACGCCCCCTTCGTCGTTATCCGGCCCGGCAGCTGCGACCGGAGCCACGCCAGGACGGGGCGGGTCTCGGAGAGTTCCGGCGTTGTGAGGCCGTGCTTCAGGCGCTCCTGCGCGACTTGGGCGATGTGGGTGGCGAGGTGCCGGGGCTCGGTGCCGACGCATTCCGCCTGCTCGATGCGCTCGGCGCGGACGAAGTCGTGCAGGTCGAAGCCGCCCGGCTCGGTGTAGCCGAGCCGCACCAGGCCGTCGTAGACCGCCGACGGATCGACCATGTAGGACAACGAGTTGGGGCCGGCCTTGATCTCGGGCTGGTGATGGATGCGGAACAGGCCCGATCCTCGGCCGACGACATCGGTCGGGCGGCTCAGGCGCGCATCGAGATGCGGCCTCAAGGCGTTGTCGCCCCCCGGCCGCCGCAGGATGATCGTGACACGCTCCGCCGACAGGGCGGTCGTGAGCTCGGTCAGATGGACCGCGCTGCCCTCCGTGAACACGATCTCTCGCGCCGCCTTCAGGAGCCGGATCTGAACGGGGAGGGGGTAACGCTCCGGCTGAATGGCGTGGAAGCCGCGTCGAGCCAGGCGGGAGGCGAAGTAGCTTTCCCCCATCAGGCTGCCGCTGCAGAGATGACGCCGCCCGAAGAACAGCCGGTCGTAGGTCTTCAGGTCGGCCGGTGCGCGGTCGAGGAAGAACCGTTCGACGCGCTCCAGCCGCTCCAGATACCAGGGCTCGGGTCCGGCCCCCAGCACGCTGCCGGGCTCGGCGAAATGCACGGCCTCGACCGTCGTCGGCGTGTCGATGATGCGGATCCGATCGCGCTCGATCCCGAAGCTGCGGCAGATCTCGAAGAAGAACTCGGGATGCGCCGGGTGGACGTTGAGGAACACCAAGGGGAAAATCACACCGTCCGTATGGACCGCCGGATCGTAGGCCCAGAGGCGGATGATCGAATCGACCAGGACATGCCCGAAATGGTGGTAGAGGGGTCCGCCATAGAGGTAGTGGCCGGGCAGGCTCTCCCGCGGCCCGTCGAGCAACGCCTCGGGGAAAGCGTCGGCGCATCGCCTCTTGCCGACGCCGCTGCAAATCCGGCCGTGCACCGGGATTCGGTCGATCTGAGGGCCGCCGATCCAGGGCCGCTCGTAGGGGAGAACAGGTAGGTTCCGGACGAGTGTGAGCGGTGGCGCGGACATGCCCGCCTGAGACCACGGCCGAGTATCCCGCACAAGCCGCGCACCGTCCTGCATGGCGGCGCTCCAAACGAAAGGGGCGCCGCCCTTTTCAGGCGACGCCCCTCGATCACCGGTGAAGTCCGGCGACAGCCTTCTTAGTTGAAGGTGTCGATCTCGGCGGACTCGTAGGAGGTGACTTCCATGCCGACGCAGATYTCGGCAACGACGGGGGCGGACCACTTCATGACGTTTCTCCAAAGTTAGCGGTGGGGTTCGGCGAGACCGGTCTGGCGACCGGGACGACCTTCTCAGTTGAAGGTRTCGATCTCGGCGGACTCGTAGGAGGTGACTTCCATGCCGACGCAGATTTCGGCGACGACGGGAGCGGACCACTTCATGGTGTATCTCCTCACAAAGGTTTGAAGACGAAGGACGGTCTCACGACCGGCCCTGCCTCGAACGGAGGCGGTGCCGTTTTCGTGTCCGGCCCCTCGTGTTCGACGCCCTGGATATAGGCGATCTGTTGGGCACAATTCAAGCGGGCCCGTCACTTATATTTCTCATATGGACGGTTCAGGAGGGCCGAGCGGCAGACCGATTTCAGGAAAAATCGTGCAGTTTTCGACATATGATGCCGTCGGAGCGGTCTTACAAGCTGGACTTTCGGCCAGTGCGCCGGTCGGTACGAGGCCGTCGCTCGATAAGACGAACGAGGAAGCGGGCCTAAAATTCCGAACACGTCGGCGCAGCGATCGGCCTGCCGTTTTTGCCAGACCCTCCCGGATTGCATTGCCGCATTGCATCATTTCTCCTAGCTTAAGTTAAGTCCGCTGCTAAGCGTGGCCGGCCGCTCGACGGCCGATTCCCCCCATTTCCGGAGTCCTCGACCCATGTCCCTGACCCGCAGCGCAGCGCTCGCTCTCGCCCTCGCTCTGCCGCTGGCCGCCGGCCCGGCCTTCGCCCAGAAGAGCGCGGTCATCACCGCCTTCGATCCGGACAAGGACGGCACGCTCGACCTCGCCGAGGTCAAGGCCGCGGCGTCCGCCAAGTTCGACGCGCTCGATCCGGACAAGGACGGCACCCTCGACGCCAAGGAGGCCAAGGGCGTGCTGAGCCCGAGCCTGTTCAAGAGCGGCGACCCGGACAAGGACGGCACCATCGACAAGGCCGAGTACCTCGCCCTGGTCGAGGCCGTGTTCAAGGACGCCGACCCGGACAACGACGGCACGCTCGACGCCAAGGAGCTGAAGAGCAAGCCGGGCAAGGCCCTGGTCAAGCTCATCAAGTAATCTTTGTGACTTTGCGGCCGGGGGCTTCGCCCCTGGCCGCCACACAAGCTCCCGCCGTCATTCCGGGGCCGCGCAGCGGAACCCGGAATCCACCCGTGATGCGCGGCCCTACATGGCGTCGCGGCCAGTCGTGGATTCCGGGTTCGCCTGCGGCGCCCCGGAATGACGGCGGAGTTTGTTTCAAGAAGCCTCTGAACGGCTTGGACGAGTCTCAGCTACCCGATCCGTTCCTCAGCCGATCCCGGCCGCACTTGTGATGCCGGGGGCGTTGCGGCAAAGCGGGCCCCGTTCGAGCCCCGAGAGCCGCCCATGCACGACATCCGCGCCATCCGCGAGAACCCGCAAGGCTTCGACCGCGATCTGGAGAGACGCGGCCTCGCGCCCCTGTCGGCCGAGCTGATCGCCCTCGACGACGCCCGGAAAGGCGCGGTCTCGGCGGCGCAGGCCAATCAGGAGCGGCGCAACGCGCTCTCAAAAGAGATCGGCAGCGCCAAGAAGGCGAAGGACGAGGCCCGCGCCGCGGAACTGATGGCCGAGGTCGCCCGCCTCAAGGACGAGGCGCCGGGCCTGGAAAACGCGCAAGGCGAGGCGGCCAAAGCCCTCGACGAGCGCCTCGCCGCGATCCCGAACCGGCCGAAGGACGACGTGCCCGAGGGCGCCGACGAGCACGGCAACGTCGAGTACCGCCGCTTCGATTCTTCCCGCGAAAAGCTCACCGAAGGCCGCCAGCATTTCGAGCTGGGCGAGGCCACCGGGCTGATGGATTTCGAGGCCGCCGCCAAGCTCTCGGGTTCGCGCTTCGTGGTGCTGAAGGGGCAGCTCGCCCGGCTGGAGCGGGCGCTGGGGCAGTTCATGCTCGACCTGCACACGGGCGAGCATGGGTATACGGAGGTTGCGCCGCCGATTTTGGTTCGCGATGAGGCGATGTTCGGCACTGCGCAGTTGCCAAAGTTTGAAGAAGATCAGTTCTCCGCTACGCGGATCATACCTCTGAGCGAGCGCTTCGAGATAGACAGCGCATTTTTTAAGAATATGCTACCTGAAGATTTGGCATTTTTGAAAGAACCAGAGCCGGACACGCCCTCAAAGGAATACGAAAAAAAATTCTCTGCGATCTTTGAAAGGTACAAAGCCGTAGCTCTGCAAGTGCCTACACAGGAACGGCGCTGGCTCGTCCCCACGGCCGAAGTCCCCCTCACCAACCTCGTGCGCGAATCGATCCTCACCGAGGACGAGTTGCCGCTGCGCCTCACCGCCCTCACCCCCTGCTTCCGCGCCGAGGCCGGTGCCGCGGGGCGCGACACCCGCGGCATGCTGCGCCAGCACCAGTTCAACAAGGTGGAACTCGTCTCGATCACCACGCCGGAAAAATCGGCGGAGGAGCATGAGCGCATGCTGTCCTGCGCCGAGGCGGTCCTGAAAAAACTCGACCTGACCTACCGGGTCATGACGCTCTGCACCGGCGACATGGGGTTCGCCTCCCAAAAGACCTACGACATCGAGGTCTGGGTGCCGGGCCAGCAGACGTACCGGGAAATTTCCTCGTGCTCGGTCTGCGGCGACTTCCAGGCGCGGCGCATGGGCGCGCGCTTCCGGGCGAAGGAAGGCAAGGCGGTCAACTTCGTCCACACCCTCAACGGCTCGGGCGTCGCGGTCGGCCGCGCGCTCATCGCCGTGATGGAGAACTACCAGAATCCCGACGGCAGCATCACGGTCCCGTCGGCGCTCGCGCCCTACATGGGCGGCCTCACCCGGATCGAGGGACCCAACCACTGATGCGCATCCTGGTCACCAACGACGACGGCATCCACGCGCCGGGCCTGGAGACGCTGGAGGGCATCGCCCGCGCCTTGAGCGACGACGTCTGGGTGGTCGCGCCCGAGACCGACCAGTCGGGCGTCTCGCACTCGCTTTCGCTCAACGATCCGCTGCGCCTGCGGCAGATTTCCGAGAAGCGGTTTGCCGTGAAGGGCACGCCGTCGGACTGCATCATCATGGGGGTGGCCCATCTGCTCAAGGAGCACCGGCCCGACCTCGTGCTGTCGGGGGTCAACCGCGGCCAGAACGTGGCCGAGGACGTGACCTATTCGGGCACCATCGCGGGCGCCATGGAGGGCACCATCCTCGGCATCCGCTCGATCGCGCTGAGTCAGGCCTACGGCGCGAGCGGGCGCGCCGGCATCAAATGGGCCTGCGCCGCCGCCCACGGGCCGCGGGTGATCCGGAAGATTCTGGAGACGGGCATCGAGCCCGGCATCGTCGTCAACGTGAACTTCCCGGATTGCGAGCCGGACGCGGTCGCCGGCATCGCGGTGTCGGCCCAGGGGCGGCGCAATCAGGAACTCCTGCGCATCGACGCCCGGCAGGACGGGCGCGGCAACCCGTATTTCTGGCTCGCCTTCGCCAAGGCGCGGTTCGAGCCCGGCAACGGCACCGATCTCAAGGCCATCGCCGAGAACCGCATCGCGGTGACGCCGCTGCGCCTCGACCTCACCGACGAGCCGGAGCTGACCCGCTTCGCCAAGGCGTTCGAGGAGTAGGGTGAACGGGCCCGACGACGCGGCGGGCCTCAGCCGGATCGGCAACGCCGCCTTCGTGCTGGCGTTGCGCGAGCGCGGGGTGCGCGACACCGCCGTGCTGCGGGCGATGGAGCAGGTGCCGCGCGAGCCTTTCGCGCCCGCGCCCCTGCGGGAGTACGCCCGGCGCGACATCGCCCTGCCGCTGCCGCACGGGCAGACCATGACGGCGCCGTCCATCGCCGCCGCCATGCTCGGCGCCCTCGACGTGCAGGCGGGCGCCCGCGTGCTCGAGGTCGGCACCGGCTCTGGGTATGTCACCGCCCTGCTGGTGCGGCTCGGCGCCGGCCACGTGCGCAGCCTGGAGCGCTACCCCGGCCTCGCCCGCGCCGCCCGCGACCGGCTCGGGGCCAACCTCAACGACGCCACGGTGGAGGCCGCCGACGGGCTCGGCGCCGGCTCCATGGAGCGCCAGCGATTCGACCGCATCCTGATCAACGGCGCCGTCACGGCCGTGCCTCCACACCTGTTCGCCGCGCTGACCCCCGGCGGGCGGCTGGTGGCCGGGCTCTGGAGCGGCCGGGGCTGCCGCCTCGTGACGCTGACCCGCGACGGCGAGGGCGCGCCGACGCGGCTCGACGGGCCGACCTTACGGCTCGGGCCGATGACGCCGGGCCGGGCGCGTGTGGCCTGAAGATCGAGAAACCGTCCTGTCCGCGTACGAAACCGCATCGCAGCGTATCGACGGGAACGGATGCTTAACCTGAATCCCGTTTGAATGTCCGCATCAGGTTGCGTCAGGTTGAACGGGTGCGTCGATGCGGGTTCGGGGTTCGGTTCTGGGCTTGAGGACGGTGTCGCGCTTCGCCCTCATCGCCGTCATCGGTGGCGGTCTCGCCGCCTGCTCTTCGGACGCCTCGCGATTGGGCGATCCCTTCGGCAACCCGTTCGCCGGGTTGATGGGCGGCGAGCCCGCGGCCACCGGCAGCCTCGGCAACGGGGAAGCGGAGGCCGACATGGCGCCGGCCCCCGCGATCCGCACGCCGCGGGTCCAGTCGCAGGCGCTGCCCGCGCCGAACCTCTCGCCCCGCCCGCTGGCGATCGGCCCGAGCCCGACGACCACCGCCACCCGCGTGGCCTCGGCCGAGGCCATGAGCGCGACCGGCGGTGCCGTCTCCGGCATGAACCCGTCGGCCGCAGGCCAAAACCCGGATGCCGGCCGCGCCATGACCCCGCGCGCCGCCTCGCCGGTGCCCGCGCCCAAGCTCCAGTTCGGCAAGCCCGCGGACAAGCTCGCCGAGAAGAAGGCCGAGGCCGCTGCCAAGGCCGCGGAAGCCAAGGCCGCCGCCGAGACCAAGGCGACCGAAGCCCGCCGCGAGGCCGAGCGGCAGGTCGCCGCCGCCAAGATCGCCGAGGCCAAGGCCGCCGAGAAGGCCGCCGTCGCCAAGGCCGCGGAATCGAAGAAGCTCGCCGACGTGAAGAAGGCGGTCGAGGCCAAGAAGGCGGCCGAAGCCGAGGCCAAGAAGGCCGAGGCGAAGCTCGCGGACGCCAAGAAGCACGTCCGCCCGGGCCAGACCGCCAAGGCCGAGACCGGCAAGACTGAAACCAAGGAGACCAAGGCCGATCCGAAGGTCGAGGCCAAGCGCACCGCCGACGCCGAGGCCGCCCGCAAGGCAGAGGCCGAGGCCAAGGCCGCCAAGGCGGACGCCGCCAAGAAGCTCGCCGAGGCCAAGGCCGCGGAGACCGCCGCGAAGGCCGCCGCCGCCAAGGAGGCGAAGGAAGCCAAGGAGACGAAGCAGGCCGCCGCCCCCGCGCCCGTGAAGGTCGCGAGCGCCGACGCCGCCGCGCCGGTCCCGACCCCGGCGGCGGAAGCCTCCGAGTCGTTCCGCTGGCCGGCCAAGGGCCGCGTCATCAACGGCTACGGCTCGGCCGGCAACGAGGGCATCAACATCGCGGTGCCCGAGGGCACGCCGGTCAAGGCGGCCGAGGACGGCACGGTGGCCTATGCGGGCTCGGACGTGAAGGGCTACGGCAAGCTGGTGCTGGTGCGGCACAACAACGGCTACGTCTCAGCCTACGCCCATAACGGCGAACTCGACGTGCGCCCCGGCGAGAAGGTGAAGCGCGGCCAGACGATCGCCAAGTCCGGCGCCACCGGCAACGTCACCTCGCCCCAGCTCCACTTCGAGATCCGCAAGGGCGCGACCCCGGTCGATCCGATCCCGCACCTCGCCAGCAACTGATCCTTTCGGGATTCGTTGGACAGGGGCGGCTCCGAGAGGGGCCGCCTCTTTCCGTTTGGATCCGGCTCGGCCGGCGAACAGCCGCAGGCCGAGCGCCCCATGACGACCTGCCCGTCTCCCTCCTCGTCGGATTCGGCCGACCTGACCGTCTATTACGACGGCGGCTGCCCGCTCTGCCGCGCCGAGATCGGCCATTACCGGAAGAGCCGCGGCGCCGAGCGCCTCGCCTTCGTCGACGTGTCGGGGGAGGGCGCCGCGCTCGGCCCGGACCTCGACCGGGCGACGGCGCTCGCCCGGTTCCATGTGCGCGGGCGCGACGAAAAACTCACCGACGGCGCCGCCGCCTTCGCCCGCCTCTGGCTCGCCCTGCCGGGCTGGCGCTGGCTCGGGCGCATCCTGTCGCTGCGCATGTTCGGCCGGCGCCCGCTCCTCGTCCCGGCGGAAGCCGCCTACCGCCTGTCGCTGCCGGTGCGCCCGTTCCTCGCGCGGACGCTGAGACGGTTGCGGCTGATCTGAGCCAGTTCAGCCGTCGAGCCGCTGCCCCAGCCGCCCCGCCAAATCCTGAATGAACTGGAACGCCGTGCGCCCGGAGCGCGAGCCGCGGGTGGTGGACCATTCGAGCGCTTCGGCGCGCAGGCGCTCCGGCTCGACCTTGAGGCCGTGGCGCTCGACGTAAGACGCGATCATCGCCAGATACTCGTCCTGGCTGCATTTATGGAAGCCGAGCCAGAGGCCGAAGCGGTCGGAGAGCGAGACCTTCTCCTCCACCGCCTCGCCCGGATTGATCGCGGTGGAGCGCTCGTTCTCGACCATCTCGCGGGCCAAGAGATGGCGCCGGTTGGAGGTGGCGTAGAACAGGACGTTCTCGGGCCGGCCCTCGATGCCGCCGTCGAGCGCCGTCTTGAGCGACTTGTAGGAGGTGTCGTCGGCATCGAACGACAGGTCGTCGCAGAACACCAGCCAGCGATGCGGATCGTCGCGCAACAGGCTCATCAGCTCGGGCAGCGCCTCGATGTCCTCGCGGTGGATCTCCACGAGCTTCATCGGCAGCGCATCGGAAGCCCGGCGCGCGTTGATCTCGGCATGCGCCGCCTTGACCAGCGACGACTTGCCCATGCCGCGCGCCCCCCACAGCAGCGCGTTGTTGGCCGGCAACCCCTTCGCGAAGCGTTCGGTGTTCTCCACCAGCGTGTCGCGGGCGCGGTCGATGCCGGTCAGCAGCCCGATCTCGACGCGGTTGACTTTCGGCACCGGGATCAGCCGGCGCTCCGGCCCCCACAGGAAGGCGTCGGCCGCCGAGGTATCGATCTTCGGGACGGCCGGGGGCGCGGCGCGCTCCAAGGCGGTGGCGATCCGCTCCAAGAGGGGCAGCAGGTCGGCGGGCGTCGGCTCAGCGGCCATGGCGTGTCCGGTTCTCGAGGGGAGGGCACATGCCCTCGGGGGGCGCGGCTGTGTAGGCGCTTCGCACGGAAATGGGGAGCCGCGGCAGCATCGTATGGCCGGGCGCGAAGAGCGCCCCGCGCAGCGGCCTCGGCTTTGCCGAGGCGTCTAGCGGAGCGAGCAGCCTTAGGCCGCGGACGCGGCCGCCGGCGCCTGAGGCCGACACAGCATGAGATTGCTTTCGAATCGCCCGTGGCTATAGTCCGCGCGCTTTTCGACAGGCCCGTCGTCTCGCATGGCCCGCGGCTCCCGTAGCCCACGGGCCCGTCCCCGTTTCAGGAGTTCGACCGCGTGATCACCCCCGCCTTCGCGCAAGCAACTGGAGCCGCGAGCGGCGCGGATGTCGCGTTGCAGTTCGTCCCCTTCGTCCTGATCTTCGTGATCATGTACTTCCTGATCCTGCGCCCGCAGCAGCGCCGGCTGAAGGACCACCAGGGCATGGTGAAGAACCTGCGCCGCGAGGACACCATCGTGACGACCGGCGGCCTCGTCGGCCGGGTGACGAAGGTGGTCGACGATTCCAACGAGATCGAGGTCGAGATCGCCCCGAACGTCCGCGTGCGGGTGGTTCGCACCATGGTCTCGGAGGTCCGCGTCAAGGGCGCGCCCGTCAAGGCGTCCTGAAGCACGGCGTGAACGTGCCGGGCCAAACCCCGGCACCAACGACAAAAAGTTCGGAACGGGCGGATGCTGCGCTTCTCGAAATCCAAGATTTTCGCGACCCTGGCGATCATCCTGATCGGCCTGAGCCTCGCGGTTCCGAGCTTCTTCTCGAAGGAGCAGCGTGACGGCTTCGTCAACGCATTGCCGAAGGCGATCCAGTGGATGGTGCCGACCCGGGCGATCGTGCTCGGCCTCGACCTCCAGGGCGGCTCGCAGCTCCTGCTGGAGGTCGATCAGAACGACCTCGTCGGCGGGCTGGTGAAGGGCCTGCGCGACGAGGTGCGCGGTGTGCTCCAGCGGGAGGGCGTGCGGTCCGAGGGCGGCATCCAGACTCTGAAGCGCGGCGTACAGGTGCGGGTGCCGGACGCGGTGGGCCGGGCCAAGGTTCTGCCGAAGCTGCGCGAACTGTCCCAGCCGATCCAGAACGCGCTGGTCGGCCCCGGCGGCGGCAGCACGGTCGACATCGCCGAGCAGCCGGACGGGCTGATCCAGCTTACCTTCACCGATGCCGGCCTCACCGAGCGTACGCGCAAGGCCGTGACGCAGGGCATCGAGGTCATCCGCCGCCGCCTCGATTCCACCGGCACGCTGGAGCCCTCGATCCAGCAGCAGGGCGCCGACCGCATCCTGATCCAAGTGCCGGGCGAGCAGGACCCGAGCCGCCTTGAGGCGCTGCTCGGCTCCACCGCCAAGCTCGAATTCCGCATGCTCGCCGACTCGCCCTCGGGCGATGTCGATCTCCTGCCCAACAAGGACGAGGGCGGGGCCAAGGTGCCGGTCGAGCGGCGCGTGATGGCCGACGGCAGCGAGTTGACCGACGCCCAGCCCGCCTTCGACACGCAGACCCACGAGCCGATGGTGAGCTTCAAGTTCAACCTGAAGGGCGCCCAGAAATTCGGTCAGGCGACCTCGGAGAACGTCGGGCGCCGCATGGCGATCGTCCTCGACGGCGTGGTGCAGTCGGCCCCCGTGATCCGCTCGGCCATCACCGGCGGCTCGGGCCAGATCACCGGCAACTTCACGGTCCAGCAGGCCAACGACCTCTCGGTGCTGCTGCGCGCGGGCGCCCTGCCGGCCAAGTTCACCGTGGTCGAGCGCCGCGTCGTCGGCCCGGGCCTCGGCCGCGACTCGATCGAAGCCGGCACGAACGCCACCCTAGTGGCCGCCGCGCTCGTCGTGGTCTTCATGTTCGCGACCTACGGCGTGTTCGGCTTCATCGCCAACATCGCCCTGTTCGTCCATGTCGGCCTGATCCTCGGCCTGATGTCGGTGCTGGAGGCGACGATGACGCTGCCCGGCATCGCCGGCATCGTGCTCACCATCGGCACCGCGGTCGATTCCAACGTGCTGATCTACGAGCGCATGCGCGAGGAGGCCCGCTCCGGCCGCTCGCTGGTCTCGGCGCTCCAGGCCGGGTTCGACCGGGCCTTCGCCACCATCATCGACTCGAACTCGACCATGGCGATCGCCGCCATCATCCTGTTCTTCATGGGCTCCGGCCCGGTGAAGGGGTTCGCCGTGGTGTTCATCCTCGGCATCCTCACCACGGTCATCACGGCGGTGACGCTGACCCGCATGATGATCGCGGTGTGGTACAATACCTTCCGGCCCAAGACCCTGCCGTTCTGATCGCTCCCGGCCTGCCGCGCGGCAGGCCGCCTCGCCCGTATGACGGAAGGCGCCGCGCCGCCTTCAGGCTCCGAGACCGACCATGCGCCTGCTCCGCCTCTGGCCCGACGAATCGCATTTCGACTTCATGCGGTTCCGGCGGTTCACCTTCCCGCTCTCGGCGATCGTCTCCGTGGCGACCGTGGTGCTGTTCCTCACCGTCGGGCTCAACTACGGCATCGACTTCAAGGGCGGCACCCTCGTCGAGCTGCAGGTCAAGCCCGGCCAGAAGGCCGATGTCGCCGAGATCCGCGAGACCGCCAACGGCTTCGGCTTCGGCGAGACCGAGGTGCAGGAACTCGGCGGCGAGGGGCAGGTGCTGGTGCGCTTTCCCCTTCAGGCCGGCGAGCAGGGCCAGACCGTGGTGATGCAGAAGGCCCACGCCGCCTTCGACGCGCATTACGATTTCCGCCGCACCGAGACCGTCGGCCCCCGCGTCTCGGGCGAGCTGGTGCAGTCGGGCACCGTCGGCGTCGTGCTCTCGGTGCTGGCCGTCCTGCTCTACCTGTGGTTCCGGTTCGAGCGGGAACTCGCGCTCGGCGCCATCGTCGGCACCCTGCACGACATCGTGCTCACGGTCGGCGTCTTCATCGTCACGGGCATCGAGTTCAACATGACCTCGATCGCCGCGATCCTGACCATCGTCGGCTACTCGCTCAACGAGACCGTGGTGGTGTTCGACCGCACCCGCGAGCTGATGCGCCGCTACAAGACCATTCCGGTGGTCGATCTGCTCAACCTGTCGATCAACTCCACCATGTCGCGCACGGTGATGACGTCGATGTCGACCATCCTATCGCTGGTCGCGCTGGTGCTGTTCGGCGGCGAGGCGATCAAAGGCTTCGCCGTGGTGATGCTGGCGGGCGTGGCGATCTGCACCTACTCGGCGATCTTCGTCTCGACGCCGTCGCTGATCTATATCGGCCTGACGCTGTCGGGTGCGAAGTCGGGCCAGCGCGAGACCGGGCTGGCGCGGCAGGCGGCGGAGTGAGCGGGCGGTGAGCGGGAGCCCGCGCCCCGGCGGCTTCCTGCCCGGCCGCCACGGCATCGACGCCTACGGCAACGGCGGATTCCGCTTCGGCGACATGTCGCACCGGGGCTCGATTCTGATGCTGCCCTCGGGCGTCCATGCCTGGGACGTGGAGCAGGCCGACGCCATCACGACGTCGAGCCTCAGTGCGGTGCTGGCCGAGCGCGAGGCGATCGAGCTCCTCCTCGTCGGCACTGGCGCCGACATCGTGTTCCTGCCCGAGACCCTGCGGCAGCGCCTGAAGGCCGCGGGCATCGGCCTCGACGCGATGCAGACGGGGGCGGCGGCGCGCACGTACAACATCCTGGCCGCGGAGAACCGCAAGGTCGCGGCCGCCCTGATCGCCGTGCCGTAGTGCTTCGGGAGAACCGGCCGCGCCGGGGCGTTTCACGAGGCACGCCGCTTGCGGCGCCTGATACAACCCGACGCCGCATGAGCCCCGCTCCATGACGCCGCGCCCCGAGACCCGCACCGCGCCGAGCCCCCAGCCTGAGAGCGGCGGCGGCCTCGCCTTCGCCTTCCGCCATTGCGAGGAGCTGGTGCGCGACGGCGACCCCGACCGTTACTTGGCCACCCTGTTCGCCCCCGCCGCCGTCCGGCCGCACCTGTTCGCGCTCTCGGCCTTCAGCCTCACCGTGGCGCGGGTGCGGGAGGCCGCGGGCAACCCGATGGCGGGCGAGATCCGCCTGCAATGGTGGCGCGACGCGCTCCAAGGCGAGGCGCGGGGCGACGTGCGGGCCAACCCCGTCGCGGCGGGTCTGGAGGACGCGATCGTGACGCGCCGCCTCGGGCGCCAGCCCTTCGTCGATCTGATCGATGCCCGCGTGTTCGACCTCTACGACGACCCGATGCCGCGGGTGAACGATCTGGAGGGCTATTGCGGCGAGACCGCCGCCGCGCTGATCCGCCTCTCCGCCCTGGTGCTGGCCGACGGGGCCGAGCCCGGCGGCGCGGCGGCCGCCGGTCACGCGGGCGTCGCCTACGGCATCACCGGGCTGTTGCGGGCGCTGCCCTGGCACGCCCGCCAAGGACAGGTCTACCTGCCGGGCGACCTGCTGCGGAAGAACGGCGTCACCCGGGAGGACGTCGTCTCGGGCCGCGGCGGCCCCGGCCTCGTGCGCGCCTGCGCCGAGCTGCGGGCGCTCGCCCGCCAGCATCTCGCGTCCTACGAGGCGGCGCGGTCCACCATCGCGCCCGCCGCGCGCGCCGCCTTCCTGCCGACGGCCTTGGTCGAGCCCTACCTCGCGGCGATGGAGCGGGCGGGCTACGACCCGCTCAACACGGCGGTCGAGATCGCCCGCTGGCGCAAGATCTGGCGGCTGTGGCGGGCGGCCCGGCGGGGTTAAACGGGACTTCGGCCGCGACCGGCGCGGGACGACATCCGCTCGGCGAAGAACGCCGGATCGGTCAGGGCGGCGGCGATCACCATGGCCAGCCCCGCGTGGACGCCGACCGCGGCGAGCCCCGGATGGGTCAGCGACAGCATCAGCAGACCGCCGCCGAGCGAGAGCGGCGGACCGGCGACGTAGGCGATCCCGCGCCAGCCCTCGGCCGGCCGGGCGAGCCGCCAATACGACACGCCGAGCGCGCAGGCCGCGAAGGCAAGTTTGAGCGCGGCCATGAATTGCAGCACGCGGGCGAGATCGGCCTCGACTGTTGCCTTCGCCGAGGCGTCAAACGTCGCCAGCACCCCCGCGGCGGCGAGAAGGGTCGCTACGAGGAGCAGCGCGCGCAGCCGGGACACGGTGACGGGAACCTCGACTGCCGGCACGTGCGTCGCCATGGTCGCCTCCTCGCGTGGAAGGTGATCCTACGACTCGAATCAGGGCCTGTCGAACGTCCAGACAGCTTGCGGCTGTAGGAGACTCAGAACCGCGCGGTTAGGAACAACCGCAGGTTCCGCCCCGGCAACAGGATCTCGTCCTTCTTGAACGAGGCCGAGTTGCGGATGCGGTCGTCCAGGAGGTTGCGGCCTTGGAGCCCCAAGGTGATCTCGCTCGCCCCATACACCGCCGGATCGAGGGGCTTCGTGTAGCTGATCTCGGCCCGCAGATCGTCCCAGCCCGGCGTCGGGGTCTCGATCGGGGCGGTCTCGGTGTGGGCGAAGGCGTGGAGCAGGAACACCCGCGCGTACCAGCCGTCGGCCCGCAGATAGGCGCCGCCGCCGACCCGGTGGGGCGGGATGCGCGGCACGAAGCTGCCGTTGTCGAACTGCGCGCGGACGAAATCGTACTGCGCATCAACGCCGATGAAGCCGTTGCCGACGGGGATCAAGTCGAGCTGCGCGCCGATCTCGGCGCCGTAGAACTGCGCGTTGGCCTGGGTGTAGACGATCTGGCGCAGCTCGTCCTCGGCGCCGCAGGTCGCGAATTCGTCGCCGCAGAACGTGCCGGTCTCGCGCTTGTAGATGAAGCCGGTGTAGCGGGTGACGTAGCCGGTGGCATCAAAGCGCAGGGGGCCGACCGCGCGGCGGATGCCGAGTTCGAGGGTGCGGGCGCGCTCCAGCTTCAGGTTCGGGTCGCCGATCTCGAAGGTCTCGGTCGCCTCGTGCGGACCGCGCGAATAGAGTTCGAGCACGGAGGGCGCCCGCTCGACGTAGCTCGCCGTCAGGCTCGCGACGAAGTCGTAGGGCAGATCCTGCAGCACGCCGAAGCTCGCGCTCTTGGGGGCGAAGCGGCGGCGGCGGTCGAATTCCAGCGGATCGACCGGGCCGGGCAGGAAGTCGCCGGGGAAGTTGGTGGCCGTGCCGGTCGCCCGGCTGCCCTCGATGCGGCCCGCCGCCTGGAAGCGGGTGCCGGAGGGCAACGCCAGTTCCTCGAACACGTAGAGCGCGTTGGCCCGCGCATCGGTCGGCGCGATGAGGCCGCCCGCCTCGCCGGACGTGCCGAGCACCCGTCGGTCCGACTGGATTCCGACCGCGCCGGTGAGCACGCCGAACGAGAGATCGACCGGCACGTGCTGCGCCTCGACCCGGCCCTCGACCTCGCGGCTCTTGAAGGTCGAGCCGATGGTGCGGAAACCGTCGTCCTCCAGCCCGCTCTCGTTGTGCTTGTAGACGGAGCCGCCGGCCCAGAAGCGGATCACCGCGAACGGCCCTTCGAGCGGGCGGTACTCGCCCCGCGCCAGCAGGCGGTCCTGCACGGGGTCGAGCAGCACCCGCCGCTCCGCCGAGCCGCCGCCGGGGATGCCGTAGAGCGCGTCGTAATGGCTGTAGGAGATGCCGACGAAGCCGCGGTCGCCGATCACCGAGATGCCGACCGCGCCGCCCTGCGACCGGACTTGCGAGTTGGTCTGGATGCCGGCCGGCGTGTTGTAGCTGTCGCCCTGGCTGCGGAAGCCGTCGGCGTGGACGGCGACGCCGTCGCCGCCCGCATCCACGCTGGCCGCGGTGTTGTAACCGTTGTCGACGCTCGAATAGCCCGTCGTCACCCGGCCGGCGACGCCGCCCGCGGGGATGAAGGTCGGCACCCGGTTGTTCTCGGCGGCGACCACGCCGCCGATCGCCTGGCTGCCGTAGCGGAGCGCGGCAGGGCCGCGCACCACCTCGATCCGGTCGGTGGCGATCGGGTTGATCGGCACCGCGTGGTCCTCGGACAGCTCCGAGACATCGCCGACGCCGACGCCGTTCTCCTGGATGCGCACGCGGGTGTTGTCGAGGCCGCGGATGATCGGGCGCGAGGCGGCGCCCGGCGCGAAGCTCGAGGCCGACAGGCCGGGCTTGTCGAACAGCGCGTCGCCGAGCTGCGTCGGCTGCGAGCGCTCGATCTCGGAGCGCGTCACCACCGTCACCGACGAGAACGAATCGGTCACCACCGGCAGCACGCCGGTCGGCGTCCGCAGGGGAACCTGGGGCGAGGCGCCGGCCACGGGTTTGGCCGCGGGCTGGACCGGGCTCGCGGCGACGCTCAGCTCCTCCAGCGTCGTCGCCTGCTGGGCGAATGCCGGCACCGCCCCGCCGGACAGGATCGTCCCGGCCAGCAGCATGCCCCGTCCCGTCCGCCTCGCCGCCGACCGCATCGTGCCTCGCTCAACATGTTATAATGTTTCATTGCGCGGACGTGACACTGTTACAAGCGCGAAGGGGGCCCCGGTGACGCGCGGGCGGACAAGCGTTGCCGTAAAGCCTCACCCGCCCCTCAGCGTGCGGGCGCGCACGGGGCTCACTTCCGTGAGCCGGCCAAAGGCCGCAGGCGGCCCCGCGCCGCTTGAACCGTGGCCGGCCCGCGGCAACATGCGGGGGACATGACCGCCGCCCTGCTCGCGAGCCTGCGTCTCGCCACCCTCGTCCTTCTCCTCGTCGTCGTGCTGGCCTTCCTGCTGCCGCTCGCGACCCATGCCCTGTGGTGGAACGCGCGGGGTGGGCGCGCCGAGAGCTGGTCCTCCGCCGACTGGTCGAGCGCGGGCCTCCTGCCGCCGGCCTCGGCCGCGCCGGAGGCGATGGTGCGAGTCTACGCCGCCCGCGTCGGGCGCTGGCGGGGCATCTTCGCGCATCACAGCTGGGTGGTGACGAAGGAACCCGGCGCATCTCGTTACACCCGCTACGACGTGGTCGGCTGGGGGCCGCCGGTGCGCAAAGACGCCTACGCCCCCGACGGGCGCTGGTTCGGCAACGACCCGGAGCCGGTGCTCGCCCTCGACGGCGCGGCGGCGGCCCGCGCGATCCCGGCGATCCGCGCGGCGGTGGCCGACTATCCCCACCGCAGCCTCGGCTCGTACCGAGCGTGGCCCGGCCCGAACTCGAACACCTTCGCGGCCCACGTCGTCGCGGCCATCCCCGACAACGACGTGCCGCTGCCGCCGACCGCGCTCGGTAAGGACTGGACCCCGCCGGGCCGCTTCATCGAGATCACCCCGAGCCACACGGGCCTGCGCCTGTCGCTGCAGGGCTATGCCGGGCTGACGATCGGCTGGATCGACGGCTTCGAGATCAACCTGCTCGGCGCGGTCGCCGGCCTCGACTGGCGCCGCCCGGCGATCAAGCTACCGGGCTGGGGGCGGATCGCGCTGATCCCGAGCGACGACGACACCGCGCGCCCGTCGCCGTCGCAGAAACCCGACCCGGTCTCCGGCTGACGGGTTCCCAAAGGGGTCACCCCTTCGGCGGGTGTCGGGCAGAGCCCGACGAAGGGCTTGCCGCCACCCCTGTCGTGCGGGAGACAGCGGGCCCATGACCGACCTCACGATCCGCCCCGCCGAGCCCACCGACCACGACGCGATCTGGGCGATCCTGGAGCCGATCCTGTGGGCCGGCGAAACCTTCGCACTACCCCACGACTGGAACCGCGCGCAGGCGTTGGCCTACTGGTTCGCGCCCGCCCACCACGTCCACGTCGCGCTGGACGGCGACGCCGTGGTCGGCTCCTACTACATCCGCGCCAACCAGCTCGGAGCCGGCGACCACGTCGCCAACGGGACCTACGCGACGCACGCGGACGCGCAGGGCCGGGGCGTCGCGCGGGCGATGGGGCTGCACTCGTTCGAGACGGCGCGGCGCTTGAGCTTCACGATGATGCAGTTCAACCTCGTGGTGGCGACCAACACCCGCGCGGTCGCCCTCTGGACGGGCCTCGGGATGCACGAGATCGGCCGCCTGCCGGGCGTGTTTCGCCATCCCGCCCACGGGCCGGTCGATGCCTTGGTGATGCACCGGGTGCTGTAGGCGTCAGGCCGCGCCGCGCAGCTCCAGATAGCGGCAAGCGAGCCCAACGAGGCGGGGGACCGCGTGGCTCTTGGCGTAATAGGCCACCATGCGCCGCGACACGCCGAGCTGGACGGCGGCGGCATCGTAGGTCAGGCCGTTGCGTTCCAGGAAGGCGGCGAAGTCGACGTTGGTCATCGTCTCCTCGGCCAGTTCCTCGAGGCTGTCCGCGCCGATGTCGAGGTCGGGATTGCCCGGCCAGACGCTCGAGGCGCCGCCCTCGCCGAGCCGCACGGCCGCGAACAGGGCGGCGTCCCCCCGCAACGGGCGAAACACCTTGAAGGTGAGGATGATGGGAGCGAGGTCGATCACGTCGCGCCGGCAGGCGCGCGCGCCCTCCGCCCAGGTGAGCGCCACGTCGTAGGCCCCCTCCGCCGGCTCGACCGCGGCGAGGCGCGGCAGCGGATCGCCGACCGCGATCAGGTCAGTCGCGCTCATTGAGTCGCCTCCACTCGTCCGTTCGCCCGCTCGCCCAAGCCACCACCTCGGCCAAGGCCCGCCGCGTGATCGTGCCCCGCATGACCCGCAGATCCTGAATCCCGACGAGGGCGTGGAAATCCGCTCCGACGACATGGAAATGCGGTGGGGCGTGATCGCGCGAGCGCAGCTCGACACGGAAGCCATCGAAGGATGCGTAGGTCGGCACGTCGAGCGATCCGAAACTCCTCAACTATGATGCAAGCATTGCACTCAGACAAGCCGCGCAAACGTCGCCGGCTCCCTGACACTTCCCGCCCGATCCGCGTCGTCCGAGGCTTCGCCGTATTGAATCCGTCCCGCGGGCGGACATCATAGTCCCACGCGGTCGCGGATCGGCCGCTGGGGGATTTCGGCCTTGAGCTTCCTGATCTGCCTCGCGGCGCTCTTCTTCCTGATGGGGATCGCCTATCGCGGCTTCTCGGTGATCCTGTTCGCGCCGGTCGCCGCCATGGGCGCGGTGCTGCTGACCGATCCGGCCGCGGTGCCGACGCTGTTTTCCGGCCTGTTCATGGAGAAGCTGGTCGGCTTCCTGAAGCTGTATTTTCCGGTGTTCCTGCTGGGCGCCGTGTTCGGCAAGCTCGTGGAGATTTCCGGATTCGCCCGCTCCATCGTCGGCGCCGTCACGGGGCTGCTCGGGGAGGGAAGGGCGATCGTCGCCATCGTGCTGGTCGGCGCGATCCTGACCTATGGCGGCGTCTCGCTGTTCGTGGCGGTGTTCGCGGTCTATCCCTTCGCCGCCGAGCTGTTCCGCCGCTCGAACATCCCCAAGCGCCTGATCCCCGGCACGATCGCGCTCGGCGCCTTCACCTTCACCATGGACACCCTGCCGGGCACGCCGCAGATCCAGAACATCATCCCGGCCTCGTTCTTCAAGACCGACGCCTACGCCGCCCCGGTGCTCGGCATCCTCGGCGCGCTCTTCGTGTTCGGGCTCGGCATCGCCTATCTCGAATGGCGCCGCCGCCGCGCCGGCGACGAGGGTTACGGCGAGGGTCATTCGAACGAGCCGCAGGCGGTGGAGGATAAAGTCGTCATCCATCCGCTGGTGGCGATCCTGCCGCTCCTCATCGTCGGGATCGGCAACAAGCTCCTGCTCGGCTGGATCACCGCCGCCTACGGCGAGACCGCGAGCGCGGCGCTGACGCCGGAGATGGCCGCCCACCCGGTCACCGTGCCGGTCAAGGCGGTGGCGGCGATCTGGGCGGTGGAGGGGGCGCTTCTGCTCGGCATCCTCGCCACGGTGATCCTCGGGTATCGCAACCTCGCGCCCCGCTTCGTCGAGGGCTCGAAGGCGGCGGTGGCCGGCTCGCTGCTCGCCGGCATGAACACCGCGACCGAATACGGCTTCGGCGCGGTCATCGCGGCGCTGCCGGGCTTCAAGACGATCTCGGACGCGCTCTCGGCGATCCCCAACCCGCTGATCAACGAGGCCGTGACCGTCAACGTGCTGGCCGGCGTCACCGGCTCGGCCTCGGGCGGGCTCTCGATCGCGCTCGGCGCCCTGTCGGGCCGCTTCGTCGAGGCGGCGCAGACGGCCGGCATCCCGCTGGAGGTGATGCACCGCGTCGCCTCCATGGCGAGCGGCGGCATGGACACGCTGCCGCACAACGGCGCGGTCATCACCCTGCTCGCCGTCACCGGGCTCACCCATCGCCAGTCCTACAGCGACATTTTTGCGATCACCGTCATCAAGACCCTGGCGGTGTTCTTCGTGATCGGGGTCTACTACCTCACCGGCTTGGTGTGAGCCTGCTGGCACCGCCCTTGCTGCCCGAGCCGGGACGTAGGGGGCCGAGCCGATGACCACCACCACCGCCGCCGTAGTGCCGGCCGCGCGCACGCCGCTCCACAAGTCGCTGTTCGCGCAGGTGATCGCGGGACTGCTCGCCGGCATCCTGCTCGGGCTCGTCGCGCCGGACTTCGCCAAGAGCCTGAAGGTGCTCAGCGACGCCTTCCTCAAGCTGATCTCGATGATCGTCGCGCCGATCGTGTTCTGCGTCGTCGTCCACGGCATCGCCGGGGCGGGCGACCTCAAGAAGGTCGGGCGCGTCGGGGTCAAGGCGCTGGTCTATTTCGAGGTCATGACCACGGTCGCCCTCGTGCTCGGCCTCGTGCTGGCCTGGATCGTCGGGCCCGGCCACGGCATGAACGTCGACGTCGCGAGCCTCGACGCCAAGGCCCTGGGCCAAACCGCCGACAACGCGCAAAAACTCCAGGGCGGGGGCATCTCGGCCTTCCTGCTCGACGTGATCCCCAAGACCGCTTTCGACGCGCTCGCCCGCAACGACGTGCTGCAGGTGCTGTTCTTCGCCGTCCTGTTCGGGGCGAGCCTGTCCTTAGTCGGGGGCGAGAAGGGCCGGGCAGTCACGGAGATGATCGACGCGCTGAGCACGGTCCTGTTCAAGGCGATGGGCCTGATCGTGCGGGTGGCCCCGCTCGGCGTGATGGGCGCGGTGGCCTACACCGTCGCCCGCTACGGCATCGGCTCGCTGACGCAGCTCCTGTCGCTGGTGGCCCTGTTCTACGTCGCGGTCGCCCTGTTCGTGTTCGGGGTGCTCGGCGCGGTGATGCGGCTGTCGGGCCTCAGCCTGTGGAAGTTCTTGGCGTATCTCAGGGCCGAACTCACCATCGTGCTGGGCACCGCCTCGTCGGATGCGGTGCTGCCGCAGATCATGCGCAAGCTGGTGCATCTCGGCATCAAGGACTCCACCGTCGGCCTCGTGGTGCCGACGGGCTACTCGTTCAACCTCGACGCCTTCTCGATCTACCTGACGCTCGCCGTCGTCTTCATCGCCCAGGCCACCAACACGCCGCTCTCGTTCGGTGACCTCATGCTGGTGCTCGGCGTCTCCCTCGTCACCTCGAAGGGCGCGCACGGGGTGCCGGGCTCGGCCATCGTGATCCTGGCCGCGACGCTCAACGCCGTGCCGGCGATCCCCGCCATCGGCCTCGTGCTGGTGCTTTCGGTCGATTGGTTCATCGGCATGGCCCGCGCGCTCGGCAACCTCATCGGCAATTGCGTCGCCACCGTCGTGGTCGCCGCCTGGGAGGGCGACCTCGACCGGGAGCGGGCCCGGCGGGTGCTCGACGGGGAGGCGGTGGCGGACATCACGGGGGAGTAGAATACCGACCCGAACGGTCATCGCCGGGCAGAATCGAGGCTGCGACGGGCTGCCGCATGGATCAAATGTTAGTGACCGGACTTCTAACAGACTGAGGCCAAGCTTCGACGCGGCCGACGATGCGCCAGCGGTCGATGAACAGCGCCACGTTTCTCCTCGTCTTCAACTTCGCCATCGGCGCCGCCTTCGCCGTCGCCTTCCTCGGCCTGACCTGGCGCTCCGGAATCGCGCTGGGCCGCTGGTGCGCGCTGGGCTTCCTGTCGGCCTCCGCCACCGTCGCGGTCGAGGGGTTCGGCTTCCTGATCCCGTCGGTGCGCGCGGTCTCGGCCCTGTCCTTCGGCCTGCTGATGCTGGCGCTGACCCTGATCGCCGCCGGCCTGTCGCGGACCTTCCGGCCCGACGCCTCGCTCGTCCCGCTCTTCGTGATCCTGGCGGCGTCGGCGGCCTTCAACGCCCTCGTGGTGTTCGACCTGCCGCGGGGAGGCTGGGGGCAGGCGCTCGGCTATCAGTTGCCCTTCGCGGCCATGCTCGGGATCGCCGCCGCCATCGTGCTCGGCGCGTCGCGGCGGCGGGCGATCGACCTCGCGCTCGCCGCGATCCTGATCCTCAGCGCGGCGCAGTTCGTCGCGAAGGCGGTGCTGGCCGGGCTCGCCGGCAGCGGGCCGGGGGTGCGCGACTATCTCGCCAGCACCTACGCCTTCTACTCGCAGACCGCGGGCGGCATCCTCTCGCTGCTGCTCGGGCTGACCCTGTTCGGTCTGATGATGGTCGAGGTGATCGAGGCGGCGCGGCTCTCGCTCCAGCGCGACGGCCTGTCGGGGCTGCTCAACCGCGGCGCCTTCACCGAGCGGGCGGTGCGGGCGCTGGCGGCGAGCCCGCCGGGCGCGCGCACGAGCCTGATCCTGTGCGACCTCGACCGCTTCAAGGGGATCAACGATCGCTTCGGCCACGCCGCAGGCGACGAGGCGATCCGGGCCTTCGGCGAGCGCCTGCGGGTCGCCCTCGGGCCTGAGACCCTTTGCGGCCGCATCGGCGGCGAGGAGTTCTGCATCCTGCTGCCGGCTTGCGACGCGGAGGCCGCCTGCGCCCGGATCGAGGCGATCCGCGCGCTCGGGCAGGGGGCCCGCTACGCTCTGATCCCCGACGACGTCGCCGTCACCGCGAGCTTCGGCATCGCCGTGACCGACCGGAGCGAGCCCTACGACGCCGCCCTGCGGCGCGCCGACCTCGCCCTCTACGCCGCCAAGGCGGCGGGCCGGGACCGGTTCTGCCTCGCCGCGCCCGGCGCGCCGCTCACCCCACCGAACCGGCCTTCTGCCGCCGGGTCGGATGGGTCATCGCTTCGAGTTCGAGGAGCTGGTCGAGCTGGGCCCGCGTGAGCAGCCCCTCCTCCAGCACCAGATCGGCCACCGGGCGGTTCTCCGCGAGGGCGCGGCGCGCCACGCGCGAACTCGCCTCGTAGCCGAGCGTGGGGGCCAGCGCCGTGACGAGGCCGACCGAGCCTTCGACGAGGCTGCGGCAGCGCTCGCGGTCGGCCTCGATGCCCTCGACGCAGCGCTTGGTCAGGGTGTCGATGGCCGCCGTCAGCATCCGCAGGGAGTTCAGCACGCAGAAGCCGATGGTCGGCTCGAAGGCGTTGAGCTGGAGCTGGCCGCCCTCGGCGCAAAGCGTCACGGTGAGGTCGAGGCCGATCACCATGTAGGCGACTTGGTTGACCACCTCCGGGATCACCGGGTTGACCTTGCCCGGCATGATCGAGGAGCCCGCCTGCACCGCGGGCAGGCGGATCTCGCCGAAACCGGTGCGCGGCCCCGACGAGAGCAGGCGCAGGTCGTTGCAGATCTTCGAGAGCTTGACGGCGACGCGCTTGAGCGTGCCGGAGAACAGCACGAAGGCGCCCAGATCCGAGGTCGCCTCGATCAGGTTGGAGGCCAGCACCATCGGCTGGCCGGCGAGCCGCGACAGCTCCTCGACGGCGAGCGCGGCGTAGCGCGGGTCGGCGTTGATGCCGGTGCCGATGGCGGTCGCGCCGAGATTCACCTCGCGGAACAGCCCGACGATCTCGTTCAACCGCGCCACGTCCTCCTTGATCGTGGCGTGGAAGCCGTCGAATTCCTGGCCCAGCGTCATCGGCACCGCGTCCTGGAGCTGGGTGCGGCCCATCTTGAGCACGTCGGCGAACTCCACCGCCTTGCCCTTGAAGGCGTAGGCGAGGTCGTCGAGCGCCTTCACCAGCGGCGCGGTGGCGAAGATCACCGCGAGCCGCAGCGCCGTCGGATAGGCGTCGTTGGTGGATTGGGCCATGTTGACGTCGTCGTTGGGATGCAGCGCGGCATAGTCGCCGGGGCTCCTTCCCATCAGACCGAGCGCCACGTTGGCGATCACCTCGTTGGCGTTCATGTTGGTCGAGGTGCCGGCCCCACCCTGAATCGCGTCGACCACGAAGGACTCGGCATAGACCGGATCGGTCGCGACGCGGGCGCAGGCGGCGTCGATCACCAGCGCCTTGTCCTCGGGCAGGTAGCCGAGGCGGCGGTTGGCGCGGGCGGCCGCCTGCTTGACCAGGGCGAGCGCGCGCACGAGCTCGGGGAAATGCCCGACCGGCACGCCGGTGATCGGGAAGTTCGCCACCGCCCGCTTGGTGTGGATGCCCCACAGCGCGTCGGCCGGCACCTCGCTGTGCCCGAGGAGATCGTGCTCGGAGCGCGTCCGGCCGGATTCCAGCGCGATGGTGCGGACCGTCGCGACGGCGAGCCCATCGGTCGGCAGAGCCGCGGCGGGCTCGGGCGCGGCAGAGGCGTCAGCGGCCGCCTTCGCCACCCTTTTGGCGACGCGCTTGGCCGCGGTGCCGGGTGCCTTCGCCATGACGTCTCCCCCCACAGGCTTCGGTGGTCTTCCTCAGTCCTGCAGCCCCAACACGGAAAAACTCGTGCGGAGTTCGTCCGACATCGGGATGTCGAGGCGCTCGCCGTTGGGCAGCCGCTTGAGGAACCACTTGTCGTAGGTCCAGCGCAGCTCGCGCGATTCGGCAAGCCGCTGGAAGGTCGCCGTGACCAAAGCCGCGAGGGCCGGGTCGTCCTTGCGGAAGGCGATGGCGTAGGGCTCGAACGAGAGCTTTTCCGGCAGCACCGTGAAGGCCGCGCCCTCCGCCCCGGCGGCGGCCTTGAGGCCGTAGAGCAGCACGTCGTCGGTGGCGAAGGCGTCCGCCCGCCCATCCCGCACCATGGCGAAGGATTCGTCGTGGTCCTTGGCCACGAGGATCTCGGCGCTGACCTTGGCCTTGGCCAGCATGGTGCGCAGAGCCGCCTCGTTGGTGGTGCCCGCGGTGACGACGACGCGCTTGCCCGCGAGGTCGCGCAGCGCGCGGATGCCGGAATCGCGCTTCACCAAGAGCTTCGTCGCGCTGAAATAGGTGACCGGCGAGAAGGCCACGCGCTTGCGCCGCTCGGCATTCGTCGTGGTCGAGCCGCATTCGAGGTCGATGCGGCCCGCGGTCAGCGCGTCGAAGCGATCTGCCGAGGTCACCGGCTCGGTGCGGATGCGGACGTTCCGGCCGGTCGCGGACGCGATGTCCTCGACGATCTCCCGGCACAGGTCGATCGCGTAGCCGACCGGGGCGCCCCGCTCCTCGAACGAGAACGGCACCGAATGCGTCCGGTAGCCGATCACCACCTCGCCGGTCTCGGCGGCCTTGCGCACCGTGCCGGTCAGGAGATCGAGCGCGGCGGCCGGCGTGGCGGCGAGCGCGAGCATCAACAGGAGAGCGATCCGGGCGGACATCGCGGACAAGATCCTACTCGGCGGCGGAGGGCGCGGGCGCCGCGCCGATCTCCCGGTCGAGGCTCTGGTCGGTTTCGCTGAGCTGCCCCTCCCATTTGGCCACCGCCACCGTGGCGATGCTGTTGCCCAGGACGTTGGTGGCCGAGCGGCCCATGTCGAGGAACTGGTCGATGCCGATGATGAGGAGCAGACCCGCTTCCGGGATGTTGAACTGGGCCAATGTGGCCGAAATCACCACCAGCGAGGCGCGCGGCACGCCTGCCATGCCTTTCGAGGTCACCATCAGCAGGAACAGCATGGTGAGCTGCTGCCCCCAGGTGAGGGGGATGTCGTAGGCCTGGGCGATGAACAGCACCGCGAAGGTGCAATACATCATCGAGCCGTCGAGGTTGAACGAGTAGCCCATCGGCAGCACGAACGAGGTGATGCGGTTGGGCACGCCGAACTTTTCGAGGTTCGCCAGCGTCTTCGGATAGGCCGCCTCGCTCGACGCGGTCGAGAAGGCGAGCACGAACGGCTCCTTGATCAGGCCGACCAGCCGCTTGAGGCCGCCGACGCCCACGAGCAGCGCGCCGGCCGCGAGCAGCACCAGCCACAGGATCGACAGGCTCAAGTAGAACTCGACCAGGAAGGTGCCGTAGGTGACCAGCACGCCGATGCCCTGCGTGGTGATCGTCGCCGCGACCGCGGCGAAGACCGCGAGGGGGGCGAAGTTCATCACGTAGCCGGTGACCTTCAGCATCACCTCGGCGAGCTGCTCGACGCCGTGCGCCAGCGCCTTGCCCTTCTCGCCGAGCGCGGCGAGGGCGACGCCGAAGAAGATCGAGAACACGACGATCTGCAGGATCTCGTTGTTGGCCATCGCCTCGACGGCGCTCTTCGGCACGAGATGGGTGACGAAGTCCTTGAGCGAGAGCGAGGCGGTCTTGATGCCCGTGCCCGCGCCCGTGTCGGGCAGCGGCAGGTTGAGGTTGTGGCCGGGCTGCAGCAGGTTGACGAGGAGGAGCCCGAGCGCCAGCGAACAGAACGAGGCGCCGACGAACCACAGCAGCGCCTTGCCGCCGACGCGGCCGACGGAGGCGGTGTCGCCCATATGTGCGATGCCGACGACCAGCGTCGAGAACACCAGCGGCGCGATGATCATCTTGATCAGCCGCAGGAAGATGTCCGAGATCAGGGCGATGTAGCCCGAGATTTCCTTGGCCGTCTGCGGATCGGGCCAGGTGATGCTGCACAGGTAGCCGACGAGGATTCCGAGCACCATTCCGACAAAGATCAGCGTCGTCAGCCGGGTGGACTTCATCGGATCTCTCCACGGGCCGGCCTTGTCGAATGCAGCCGGCTCCTTGGGGAGAAGAGTGAAGCAGGAAGGAGGCCATGCGCAAGCCGTGTCGCGCGTGGCCTCCCCGGACGCTGCCAGAAAGCCGGGAAGGGCGCTCAAGCCCGTCCGGAAACGATCAGGCCGCCCGCACGCCCGCCAGGAAGCGATCGACCTCGGTGCCGAGCCGCTCGGATTGCTGCGACAGCTCGGTGGCGCAGGCGAGAACCTGGCTCGCCGCCGCGCCGGTCTCCTCCGCGGCACCGGCGACGCCCGCGACGTTGCCGGTGACCTCGCCGGTGCCGAGGGCGGCCTGGGCGACGTTGCGGGCGATCTCCTGGGTCGCGGCGCCCTGCTCTTCCACCGCCGCGGCGATGCCGGTCGCCATGCCGCTGATCTCGCGGATGCGCTCGGCGATGCCGTCGATGGCCGAGACCGCCTGACCGGTCGAGGCCTGGATGCGGCCGATCTGGCCGGTGATCTCGCCGGTGGCCCGCGCGGTCTGGTTCGCCAGCTCCTTCACCTCCGCCGCGACCACCGCGAAACCGCGGCCGGCCTCGCCGGCGCGGGCCGCCTCGATCGTCGCGTTCAGCGCCAAGAGGTTGGTCTGGCCGGCGATGGCCGAGATCATCGTGACGATGTCGCCGACGCGGGCGACCTCGCCGCTCAGCTCCTTCACCAGCACGGCGCTGCGGCCGGCCTCGCCCACCGCGGCCTGGGCGAGCGCCGCCGAGCCGTCGACCTGCCGGCCGATCTCGCCCACCGTCGAGCCGAGTTCCTCGGCCGCCGCCGCCACGGTGGTGACGTTGGTCTCGGCCTCCTCGGCGGCGGCCGCGACCGCGAGCGAGCGGCGGGCGGTCTGGTCGGCGGTGCCGGCCATGCCTTGCGCGGTCGCTTGGAGCTGGGCCGCCGCGGAGGCGACGCCGCCGATGAGCCCGCCGACCGCCCGCTCGAAGGCGTCGGCCATGGCCCGCGTCGCCGCCCGGCGCTGCACCTCGGCGTCGGCGCGGGCCAGCGCCGTCTCCTCTTCGAGCGCGCGGGTGCGGATCAGGTTGTCCTTGAACACCTGCACGGCCGCCGCCATGGCGCCGATCTCGTCGCGGCGCCCGGAGGCCGGGATCGCCACCGTCGCGTCGCCCGCGGCGAGGCGCCCCATCGTCGCCGTCATGGCGCGCAGCGGCTGCGCGACGTTCAGGCCGAGCCCGATGGCGGCGCCAATGGCGACGAGGAACGCGAGGCCGATGAAGAACAGCGTGTTGCGGTTGGCCGCCTCGTAGGCGGCCTCCGCCGCGCTGCCGGCGAGGCGGGCCTCCGTCTCGTTGGCGTCGATGAGCTTCTGGAGTTCCGCCAGCGTCGCGTTGCTGCCCGCCGACATGGTCGTATTGTAGACCCGCTGGGCGCCGACGAGGTCGCCGTCGTTGGCCCGGGCGAGCGCCTCGGCCTGGAGCGCGGTGTAGGCCTGCCACTTCGCCTCGAAGCCGGCGAACAGGGCGGCGGTCTCGGGGGTGGAGGGCTGCCGCAGAAAGGCCTCGCGGAACGCCCCGAGTTCGCGGATGCGCTTGGCGATCGTCTCCGCCACCTCGGCGCGCAGGGCCGGCGTGTCGGCGGTGATGAGGCGCCCCCCGTTCACCCGGATGCGCAGGACGGCGACCTGGATCTTGGCGAGGATCTGTGTGACCGGCAGACGGTGGTCGCGCAGTTCCCGCGCCGTCTCGTTGACCTGACGCAGCTCCCAGAGCGAGAACGCGCCGAACGCGATCACCAGAAGGACCATGACCCCGAAACCGGTCCCGAGCTTTCCACGGATGGATGAAAGCCGGGCCATGTCGCGGTCTCCTGATATGCGTGATTGTTCGTCACGATTGGCCATCGCGGAGTTCTCGATCTCTTAACGGACACCCGGCGCGGAGTATTTTTTGCCGCCTTTGTAAGCAGCCGCCGCGACGATGGTCAGGCGCCGTCGCGCGGAACCGGCAGGACGGCCCTTCCCGTAGGCGATTCCGGCGGCTACGCTCGCGCCCTGCGCGGGGTCCGGTTGTCGCCGGGACGCACCTTCCGGCGACGCGCCGGGCGCCACCGTCACGAGAGACGCGAGACCGCCGCCGCATGGACGTGTTCGTACAGCAGCTCATCAACGGCCTGACTTTGGGCTCGATCTACGGCCTGATCGCCATCGGCTACACGATGGTGTTCGGCATCATCGGCATGGTGAACTTCGCTCACGGCGACGTCTTCATGGTCTCGACCTTCATCGCGCTGATCAGCTTCCTCGTGCTGACGGCGCTGGGCATCTCCTCTGTGGCGCTCGCCTTCCTCGCGGTGCTCGTCATCACCATGGCGCTCACCGCTTTGTGGGGCTTTTCCGTCGAGCGCATCGCCTACCGGCCGTTGCGCGGCTCGTTCCGGCTGGCGCCGCTGATCTCGGCCATCGGCGTGTCGATCTTCCTGTCGAACTTCGTGCAGGTGGCCCAAGGCGCCCGCAACAAGGCGCTGCCCTCCATGCTCGACGGCGGGCTGACCCTGTTCGAGCGCGACGGCTACGCCGTGACGCTCTCCTACAAGCAGATCCTGATCATGGCGGTGACCAGCGTGCTGCTCCTCGGGTTCTGGTACCTCGTCCAGAGGACGCCGTTCGGCCGGGCGCAGCGCGCCTGCGAGCAGGACCGGAAGATGGCGGCACTCCTCGGCATCGACGTCGATCGCACCATCTCGCTTACCTTCGTGCTCGGCGCGGTGCTCGCGGCGGTCGCAGGGCTCCTCTACCTGCTCTATTACGGCGTGGTCTCGTTCTCCGACGGCTTCGTGCCCGGCGTGAAGGCCTTCACCGCGGCGGTGCTCGGCGGCATCGGCTCGCTGCCGGGCGCCGTGATCGGCGGGCTGATCATCGGCCTGATCGAGACCTTCTGGTCGGCCTATTTCTCGATCGAGTACAAGGACGTGGCCGCCTTCTCGATCCTCGCCATCGTCCTGATCTTCATGCCCTCGGGCCTGCTCGGCCGGGCCGAGGTCGAGAAGGTCTGATGGCCGCCGCCACGTCGCCCGCCGCGATCCTCAAGGATGCCGGCCTGTTCGCCCTGGTGGCGCTCGGCCTGTGCATCCCGATCGTCAGCCACCGCACCGATCTCGGGTCCGACGGCCTCGCACTGACCCCGCGCTGGGGCCTCGTCGCGGGGCTCTGCGCCGCGGTGTTCTGCGTGCGGCTGGTCCAGCGCCTTCTACTGGAGCGGCGCGCGGCGCGGGCCTTGGTGACGCCCTCGCCGCATCAGGCGACCGAGCCCGTCGGCGCCGAGCCGAACGCCGGCCAGCGCCTGCCGCGTCTCGGCCTACCGCTCTTCGTCGGCTTCGCCCTGTTCCTGCCCTTGATCGCGGCTTTGGCCAGCGGCGGCCTGTCGCCCGCGCGCTACTGGATCGATCTCGGCATCCTGATCCTGACCTACGTGATGCTCGGCTGGGGCCTCAACATCGTCGTCGGCCTCGCCGGCCTGCTCGATCTCGGCTACGTCGCCTTCTACGCGGTCGGGGCCTATTCCTACGCCCTGCTCTCGACGGTGTTCGGGCTGTCGTTCTGGGTCTGCCTGCCGCTCGCCGGGCTGTTCGCCGGCCTGTGGGGGGTGATGCTGGGCTTTCCCGTCCTGCGCCTGCGGGGCGATTATCTGGCCATCGTCACGCTGGCCTTCGGCGAGATCATCCGCCTCGTCCTGATCAACTGGAGCGACGTCACCGGCGGCTCGGCGGGCATCTCCTCGATCCCCCGCGCGACCTTCTTCGGCGTGCCGTTCAAGGCGGGGCCCGACGGGTTCTCGACGCTGTTCGGCCTCCCCTTCGATCCAATGCACCGCATCGTGTTCCTCTACTACCTGATCCTGGCGCTGGCGCTCGTCACCAGCCTCGTCACCCTGCGCCTGCGCCGCCTGCCCATCGGCCGCGCCTGGGAGGCGTTGCGCGAGGACGAGATCGCCTGCCGCTCGCTCGGCATCGACACCACCAAGACCAAGCTCACCGCCTTCGCGCTCGGCGCGATGTTCGGGGGCTTTGCCGGCTCGTTCTTCGCCGTGCGCCAGGGCTTCGTCAGCCCGGAGAGCTTCAACTTCCTCGAGAGCGCAATCATCCTGGCGATCGTCGTGCTCGGCGGCATGGGCAGCCAGCTCGGCGTCGCGGTCGCCGCCGTCGCCATGGTCGGCGGGCCGGAATTGCTGCGCAACCTCGGCTTCCTCAAGGGTGTGTTCGGCGAGGGCTTCGACCCGAACGAGTTCCGGCTCCTCCTGTTCGGCCTCGCCATGGTGGCGATGATGATCTGGCGCCCCCGCGGCCTGATCTCCGACCGGATGCCCACGGTGGCGCTGGGCCAGCGCAAGGCGATCGGTAAGGACCTCGTGCGCGAGGGTCACGGCTGATGGCGACCCGCCGCCCCGACGACCCGCACGCCGTCCTCACCGTCGATCACCTCACCATGCGCTTCGGCGGGCTCACCGCCGTGGACGACCTCTCGTTCCAGGCACGCCGGGCTGAGATCACCGCGCTGATCGGCCCGAACGGGGCCGGCAAGACCACGGTGTTCAACTGCATCACCGGCTTCTACCGGCCGAGCGAGGGCATGCTGACGCTCCGCCACGCTGACGGCGCCGCGCACCTCCTGGAGCGGCTGCCGAACCACGCGGTGAACCGCCGGGCGCGGGTCGCCCGCACCTTCCAGAACATCCGCCTGTTCTCCGGCATGACCGTGCTGGAGAACCTGATGGTGGCCCAGCACGCCCCGCTGATGCGTGCCTCCGGCTACACCCTGCTTGGGCTGCTGGGCCTGCCGGGCTACCGCCGGGCGGAGGCCGAAGCGGTGGCCAAGGCGAGCGCGTGGCTGGAGCGGATCGACCTCCTGCGCCGCGCCGACGATCCGGCGGGCGACCTGCCCTACGGCGACCAGCGCCGGCTGGAGATTGCGCGGGCGATGTGCACCGGCCCGGAGTTGCTCTGCCTCGACGAGCCGGCGGCGGGCCTCAACCCGCGGGAATCGGCCGACCTCGCCCGGCTCCTGCGCCACATCCGCGACGAGCACGCCACCTCGGTGCTCTTGATCGAGCACGACATGGCGGTGGTGATGGAGATCTCCGACCACGTCGTCGTGCTCGATTACGGAAAGAAGATCGCCGACGGCCCGCCGCGGGACATACGCGAGGACCCGAAGGTGATCGCGGCCTATCTCGGCGTCGAGGACGAGGAGGTGGCGAAGGTCGATGCCGAAGTCGGGCTGACGATCCCCGTGGCCGAGGAGGCGCGCCCGTGAGCGCTTCGCTCCTCTCCCTGCGCAACGTCTCCGCTTACTACGGCAGCGTCGCGGCGCTCCGCGGCGTCGATCTCGACGTCAACGAGGGCGAGATCGTTACCCTGATCGGCGCCAACGGGGCCGGCAAGTCGACCCTGATGATGACGGTGTTCGGCGCGCCGCGTGCCCGCTCCGGCTCGATTTCCTTCGCGGGCGAGGACATCACCGCTCGGCCCACCCACGAGATCGCCCGGCTCGGCCTCGCCCAGTCGCCGGAAGGGCGGCGGGTGTTTCCCCGCATGAGCGTGCAGGAGAACCTGCAGATGGGCGCCGCGCTGCACGGCGGGCGCTACTTCGCGCAGGACTTGGACAAGGTCTGCACCCTGTTCCCGCGCCTCAAGGAGCGCCTGAGCCAGCGCGCCGGCACCATGTCGGGCGGCGAGCAGCAGATGCTCGCCATCGGCCGCGCCCTGATGAGCCGGCCCCGGCTCCTGATGCTCGACGAGCCCTCGCTCGGCCTCGCGCCGCTGGTCGTGAAGCAGATTTTTTCGGCGATCTCGGCGCTCAACCGGGAGGAGGGGATGACGATCTTCCTCGTGGAGCAGAACGCCTATCACGCCCTCAAGCTCGCGCATCGCGGCTCCGTGCTGGTCAACGGCCGCATCACCCTGAGCGGCCCGGCCCGCGCATTGCTTGACGATCCCTCGATCAAGGCCGCCTATCTCGAAGGCGGCCACGCCCCGGCGGCGGCCGTGGGGGAGGGGGTCTAGGCGTGCTCCAGGGCGTTCTGCACGAGTCGGATTCGATCCTGCCCTTCCTCCTCGTCACCGTGGCGATGGGCGGCTGGGCCGGCTGGATGGCGGCGCGCGCCGTGGCGCGGGGCTGGCGGCCCTATCGCGCCTGCCTGCCGGCGCTCCTCGGGGTCGCGGCGGCGGTGCGCTTCATCCACTTCGCTCTGTTCTCCGGTACTTTGCTGTCACCGTACTACTTCGCCATCGACGCGCTCGTGGTGCTCGCCGTCGGCTCGGTGGCCTTCCGCATGACGCGGGTGCGGCAGATGACGACGCAGTACCGCTGGCTCTACGCCCGCACCGGGCCGTTCACGTGGCGCGAACGTCCGGAAGCGGGGCGGCCGTGATCTTGGATTTTCGGGGGGACACCATGAAGCGATTTACATTCCTGGCCGGCCTCGCGCTCGGCCTCGGCCTGAGCGGGGCGGCCCACGCCCAGATCAAGATCGGGGTCGGGAGCCCGCTCACCGGCAACAGCGCCGCCTTCGGCGCGCAGGTGCGCAACGGCGTCGTCCAGGCGGTCGAGGACATCAACCGGGCCGGCGGCGTGAAGGGGCAGAAGTTCGAACTCTCCAGCGGCGACGACGCCTCCGATCCGAAGCAAGGCGTGTCGGTGGCCAACAAGTTCGCCTCGGAAGGCGTGAAGATGGTGGTCGGCCACTTCAACTCGGGCGTCTCGATCCCGGCCTCCGACGTCTATCTCGATGCCGGCATCATCCAGATCAGCCCCGGCTCGACCAACGTGAAGTTCACCGAGCGCGGCATGTGGAACACCTTCCGCACCTGCGGGCGCGACGACCAGCAGGGGGCGCTGGCCGGCGAGTACCTCGCGGTGACGCTCAAGGGGAAGAAGATCGCCTTCGTCCACGACAAGACCCCCTACGGCAAGGGCCTCGCCGACGAGACCCTCAAGGCCTACAAGGCCAAGGGCGGCAAGGAGACCATGGTCGAGGGCATCAATCCGGGCGAGAAGGATTATTCGGCGCTGGTGTCGAAGCTGAAGCAGAACGGCATCGATCTGCTCTATTTCGGCGGCTACTACACCGAGGCCGGCCTGATCATCCGCCAGATGCGCGACCAGGGCCTCAAGGCGCCGCTGATGGGCGGCGACGGCATGGTCGACAAGGAGTTGGTCGCCATCGCCGGCCCGGCGGCGGAGGGCACGCTCACCACCTTCCCGCCCGACCCTCGCAACAAGCCCGCGGCCAAGGACGTGGTGGCCGCCTTCAAGGCGAAGAATATCGAGCCCGAGGGCTACACCCTCTACGCCTACGCCGCCGTGCAGATCCTGGCCAAAGCCATCGAGGCCACCGGCTCGACCGAGGGCGAAAAGCTCGCCGCCTACCTGCACCAGGGCAAGCCGACACCGACCGTGCTCGGCGAGATCGGCTACGACAAGAAGGGCGACATCACCCGGCCGGACTACGTGATCTACGAGTGGAAGAAGGGGGCTTCGGGGAGCATCGACTACACCGGCAACGAGATCGCGCCGTAGCGATCCCGCATCAAACGCCCCGCTCGAACCTCACTCGGTCGAGCCGGGCGCCGCGATAGGCGTCGGTCAGCGAGAGGGCCCAGACGAAGAAGCCGCCGGCATGGCGCCCGACGAAGCTCGCCTCGGGGGCGGCGAATTTCGCCGTGAGCCAGAAGCCGAGGATGGCGAACAGGGCGAAGCCCAGGCCCCGCGCCGCCCGCCCGGTCCAGACATGGCCCATGCCGGGCAGGAGCGCCGCGACCATGAGGACGCGCCGCGGGTCAGGCGGCGCGCGCATGAGATACCTCTTCGTTCTGCGACAGGGCGCGGGCGAGGCGATGCAGCCCGGCCAGCGTCCCGTCGAGGAGCGCAGGCGCGACATGGTCGAGATCGAACCGGCTGCCGCGCAGGAGCAGGTAGGCGCCACGCGCGCCCTCCGCCGCCTGCACCACGAGGCGTAACCCCCGCGGCGTCACCAGCACCTCCTTGACCCGAGGGTCGGCCAGGATTCTCTCAAAGATCGGCTCGACTTGTCGCAACAGCGCCACGGCGCCTGAAGTGCCGCGCACCAGCGTGTCGGCGGGCCAGCCGGCGGGGGTGTCGAGGCGCAGCGGCAGGTCGGCGGGGGCGTAGAACTCGGCGCCCGCGGGCCGGCGCAGCACGTCGAGGGTGGCCTCGGTCGGAAGCGGGCACCGCAGGCTCACCGAGAGCCAGAGCTGCGGCAGGCGGCGATGCACCAGCGCCTCCGGGATCAGCCGCACAGTGACCGGCATCCCGTCGCGAGAGCCGTCGAGGGTGGCGAAGCCGGCCCGGTCGCGCCCGAGCCGAGACGCCTCCAGTAATGCTGCGCAGTCCGAAAACAGCCCGGCTCGCCACGCCGCCGACCGCCGCCCCTGCCGGAGGCAGAGGACGGCGGCGGCGAGCGCGATCAGGGCGGAGACCGCGAAAAACATCGGCTCAATACCCTTTGGGCTTGGGCCAGGGCATCGTGAACTGCTCGCCGCGGCGGACGTACTTGTAGCGGTGCAGCACGAACCACGCCGAGGCCGCGATGTAGAAGGCCATCATGGCCAGCAACTGCGTGCCGTAGCCCAGGAACACCGCGAGGTAGGTGACGGTGCAGAGCGCCAGCAGCAGCAGCGCCGGCAACGGGTGGAGTGGGTGGACGTAGCCCCTCTGGATCGTGCCGAGCGGCCACTTGCGGCGGAACAGCACGATCGAGATGCCCATCAGCGTGTACCCGAGCAGCCCCGACAGGATCGACAGCGTGATGGTCTGATCGAGCGGGGTCGAGATCGCGAACAGGATCGCGATCGGCACGAAGAACACGATCGCCCGGTAGGGGGTGCGGTAGGTCGGATGCACCGCCCCGAACCAGACCGGCATGTAGCGGTCGCGGCCCATGGCGAACCACGCGCGCGAGGCGTCGTTGATGCAGCCGTTGGCCGAGGCCACGGTGGCGAACAGCGTCCCGAGGAACAGGAACAGCTCCAGCCAGCGGCTGCCGGTGAGCCGCGCCGCGTCGTAGAGCGGGGTCACCGCCTGGCCGAGATATTCCCACGGCATCAGGCCGGTGGAGACGTACCACGTGAGGGTCGCCGCGATCAGCAGGGTCATCATACCGGTCATGGTGCCGAGCGGCAGCGCGCGGGCGGGGGAGCGCACCTCTTCGGCGGCCTGCGTCGTGCCCTCGATGCCGAGGTAGAACCACAGGCCGAAATGCATCGCCGCGAGGATGCCGAGCGACCCGTAGGGCAAGCCGACGAGCAGGCTCTCGTGCTGGAGCACCGCGCCGGGCGCCCAAGGCTGGGCGGCCACGAACAGCACCACGATCGCGGCGAAGGCGGCGGCCGTGATGACGAGGTTGAGGGTCAGCGTCGCCAGCACGCCGCGATAGTTGAGGAAGGCCAGCGCCACCACGGTCAGCACCATGAAGGCGCGCTTGTCGACCGTGCCCTCCAAGTGAAGACTGTGGGCGAAGGCCTCGATCAGGTCGCCGGTGACGATGGCGTTCGAGACCTCCAGCATGGTGTAGGCCATGACGAGGTAGAGGCCGACGTTGAAGGCGGCGAGCGGCCCGATGATGTGCTTGGCCTGGGCGTATTGCCCGCCGGCCGCCGCGACCGTCGAGGTGATCTCGGAATCGATCATCGCGACGCAGGTATACAGGATGCCGGCGAGCCAGCAGGCGGCGAGCGCCGCGATCGGCCCGCCCTTCCCCACAGCGAAGTTCCAGCCCATGAACTCGCCGACCAGCACGATGCCGACGCCGAGCGCCCAGACATGGCCCGGCCCCAACACCCGCAACAGCGCTATTTTTTGGGACTTCTCGGTCGCGACCTCGGCGGTCGGCGTTCCCGGTGCGGCCGAGGGCGGAGCCGCGGCGGGTTGCAGGGTGCTCGTCATCACGACCTCGCCGCCGTCTCGCCGACATCCGCATCGACGATCTCGCCCTCCTCGGAGGAGAGCAGGAAGCTTTCGTCGTAGGCGCGGTTGGTGCGCCAGAGATCGAAGCCCATCCACAGGGCGAGGACGGCCGCGACCGCCCAGGCGCCCCAGTTCATCACGGCCACCATGGCAGGCTCCCTCGGGTTTTCGGAAAGGACGAAGAGGGGAGGGTCGGACGGTCTCAGGGGCGCGGCGGCCCGTCGAACCGCTCGGCGATGACCTCGCGGTACTGCTTGTCCGAATATCGGAACAGGAACACGAAGTAGCCGACGATGATGAGCGCGGTGAACGCCATCGCGCCCCAGTTGAAGGCGTAGTCGAAGCGCGTGCCGATGATCGTCGCGGCCTTCTCGGGGGTGAAGTCGAGCTTTTCCCACTGCGCCGCCATGACGGCGTTCTGGCCGAGCGATTCCCAGGTCGGGTTCTCGACCGTCTTCGTCGTGGTGCCGCCGCCTGCGAGCTTGAGCAGCAGCGGCAGGTAGAGGGTGATGACCACGAGCACCAGCATCAGCAGCGCGTCGAAGATCTGCCCGGCGACCGACTGGGCCGGCGGCTCGTAGAGGGTGCGACCTTCGGGCTTGCGGCCTTGAGGAGAGGGGGAGCCGGTCATGTCAGACCTCACCCTTGCGGCGCCAGGCCCGCAGTTCGTCGAGATAATACAGGTCCATCCCGTAGATCGCGGCGCGATCCTCGCCGTAATGGCGGATCATCGCGGCGACGGCGGCCGTGTTGAGCAGCACGACGCACAGGCCCACGCCGACCATGAGCCCCGTGAGCCCGGCCGCCGCGATGGCGTCGCGCATGGTCCAGAAGGTGAAGGCGTAGACCAGCCAGACGACGACGACGGCCAGGATCGCCGCCGCCCTGTCGCGGCCGAACATGGCGGAGACCCGCGGATCCTGCACGGCGCACCTCCCGATCTGTTCTTGAAAGGAATTGACCTTTCTTATTGGGAAATATCCTGCCGCGCCGGACGTGCGTCAAGCCGGAAACGTCGCGGCGGCGCAGCAATCGTGCAGGATCGTTCTACCAGTCCATCGCCGGGCAGGACGGCATGCAAAGGGCGAGCACGAGCGTGCGCCCTGCGGCGTCAGCGGGCGCGGCGGGGCGTGCGGGCCGGGATCGGAGGCGCGAGCGGCTCGACGGGCGTCGTCTGGGCGACGGGGGCACCGAGCGCGGCCATCAGCACGCGCAGGCCATCCACCCATTCTTCGGCGTCCGCCAACGTGGCGAAGCCGTCGCGCCGGAAAACCTTGTCGGGCTCGATGGTGGCGGTGACGTCGAACCGCCCGTCCGCTCGGTCGCTGATCGTGTACGTCACGAGGCGAGGCATAAACTTAACTTAGGGCACAAATGACCGAAAGGAAACCCCGGCTCGAACACGAAAAGCTTGGCAAACCAAAGCGCTAGATCGGACTTCGCTGATGTTGCATTATATGGCATACCAGTAATGCGGCGACGCTTGTCGTCGTGGCATGGCTTGGCGCCCCGCGGGGTCGATGCCGGTGCGGTGCTCGGCCGCCGCATCGACCGGCCGCGCACCGAGGGTCGAGTCAGCTCAGTAACCGACCGCGTGCAGCCGTTCGGGCTGGGACTTCATCACCTGTACGATCCGGCGGGCCCGAAACTCTTCGGATTCCAAGTAGCTCTTCAGAACGTCGGCAAGATCATTGCCAATATGTGCTTTGATATGAACGCCGATTTCTTCGGCCGACGGCTCGCGGCCGAGAAGAATTCTGAAACACGCCGCGATGTCGGCCAGCGTCGCCTTCGCCATGGTTGCCCCCACCCAGAAAGCAATGGGATAGCAAGACTGGGATTGATTTTTCCATAACGAATTCGCGAACGGTTCACCAAGTACGGCGAGTGTTGCCTCGCCGCACGGGTCGGCGGACAGGTCGGCGGCGGTGCGTTACGCTTCCGCCCGCGGCGAATCCGCTGATCAGCCCCGGCGCCCGGCGAAGAAATCGCGCAGCAGCGCCGTCGCCTCGCGGGCGCGAAAACCCGAATAGACCTCCGGGGCGTGGTGGCAGGTCGGCTGGTTGAACACGCGGGGCCCGTGCTCGACGCCGCCGCCCTTCGGGTCGCTCGCGGCGTAGTAGAGCCGCCGGATGCGGGCGAACGAGATCGCGCCCGCGCACATCGGGCAGGGCTCCAGCGTCACGTAGAGGTCGCAGCCCGGCAGCCGCTCGTCGGCGACCGCGGCGCAGGCGGCGCGGATCGCCAGGATCTCGGCATGCGCCGTCGGGTCGTGCAGCGCCCGGGGGCGGTTGCCGGCGACCGCGAGCACCGCGCCGTCGCGCACCAGAACCGCGCCGACCGGCACCTCGCCGAGGCGCGCCGCCTCGCGGGCGGCGGCGAAGGCGCGGTCGAACGGGTCCATCAGGGCGAGGAGGCTTCGGCCGCGTTCACATCCAGGGATTCTCGCGCCACCGCCCGCCCGCCGATGTCGCGGCGGCAAAAACCTTCGGGCCAGTCGATCCGGTCGAGCGCCGCGTAGGCGCGGCCTTGCGCCTGCCCGACGCTGGCGCCGAGCGCGGTGACCGCCAGAACGCGCCCGCCGTCGGCGAGCAGTCGGTCGCCGTCGCGGCGGGTGCCGGCCTGGAACACGATGGCGCCGCCCTCGGCCTCCGCCGCCTCGACGCCGCGAATCTCGGAGCCTCGGGTGACGGGGCCGGGATAGCCCTGCGCCGCCATCACCACGGTGAGCGCCGCTCGCGCCGGATCGAAGCCGATCGTCACGCCCGAGAGGTCGCCCTGGGCAGCGGCGAGCAGGGCCGGCACGAGGTCGCCGGTGAGGCGCGGCATCAGCACCTGCGCCTCGGGATCGCCGAAGCGGGTGTTGTACTCGATGAGCTTCGGCCCGGCCTCCGTCAGCATCAGCCCGGCATAGAGGATGCCGGAGAACGGCGTGCCCCGCTCGGCCATGCCGCGGAGCGTCGGGGCGATGATCGCCTCCATCACGGTTCGCTCGATCTCCGGGGTGACGATCGCGGCGGGGGAATAGGCGCCCATGCCGCCGGTGTTGGGGCCGCGGTCGCCGTCATGGACGCGCTTGTGGTCCTGCGCGGTGCCGAGCGGGATCGCGCGGGTGCCGTCGCAGAGCGCGAAGAAACTCGCCTCCTCGCCGAACAGGCATTCCTCGATGACGAGAGCGCCGCCCGCGTCGCCCAGGATCGCGTGCACGGCCTCCTCGGCCTGTTCCAGCGTCTCGGCCACCGTCACGCCCTTGCCGGCGGCGAGCCCATCGGCCTTGACGACGATCGGCGCGCCCTGCTCGCGCAGATAGGCGAGCGCCGGCTCGGCTTCGGTGAAGCGGGCGAAGGCGGCGGTGGGGATCGAGCGCTCGGCGCACAGATCCTTGGTGAAGCCCTTGGAGCCTTCGAGCTGCGCGGCCGCCTTCGTCGGCCCGAAGGCCGGGATGCCGGCAGCGGTCAGATCGTCGACGAGGCCCGCCACCAGCGGCGCCTCCGGCCCGACCACCACGAGCCCGATTTTTTCGGACTGGCAGAACCGCACGACGGCGTCGTGGTCGGCGACCGCGAGGTTCGGGCGGTTCTCGCCGTGCCGGGCCGTGCCGGGATTGCCGGGCGCCACGAAGAGCCTCTGGCACAGGGGCGACTTCGCGATCGCCCAGGCCAGGGCGTGCTCGCGCCCGCCGGAGCCGACGAGCAGGATGTTGAGAGGAGTCTGGCTCATGGTCTCACCCCTTCCCAAAAATCGCGGGCCGGGGGAAGAGCCATCGCTCGGGAACGAGCGATGGCGCCGCATCGCCGGGCGCGAAGAGCGCCCCGTGGAGCGAGCTTCGGCATCGAGCGGACCGAAAGCCGCGGACGCTTGAGGCTGAGAAAGATTCAGGAGGCTTCGTGCCGGAAACCCCGCCCGCGGCGCCGAAGCGCCGGCTCGGCCTCGACCGCGCCAACACCCTGGTGCAGACGCTGGCGATCCTCGGGGCGGGGGCCTGGGGCGTCTACACCTTCATCTACGAGGCCCGGATCAAGCCGGGCTTCGAGCCGCCCTCGGTCTCGGTCAAGACCGACCTCGTCCGGGTCGGCGAGCGCGACGGCCACGTCGCGATCCGCTCGACGGTGACGCGTACCAATGTCGGGCAGGCCGGCGTGCGCGTGCTCGGCCTCACCTACACGGTGATCGGCCTGCGCACCCGCTTCGCCCCGCCCGGCCCGGATGCAGCGGCCCGCGAGGCGGCCTTCCGCCAAAGTCTCGACCGCGCCGCCACGGTGGACGCCGCCCGCGACTACGTGCGCGAGAGCGCGACGCAAGCGCCGATCCTGCGCCAGGGCGTGCTGTTTTCCGGCGCCACCGACCTGCCGAGCGAGCCCTCCGAGCTGAATCCGGGGGAGGCGGTCTCGCGCGACCTCATCGTCTACGCCGACCGCAACGCGTTCGACGCGGTGCGCTTCGAGGTGCGCCTCGCCTATGCCCGCGAGGACGCCGCGCCCGTGCGCCTGCGCTTCGAGACGCAGGGCGACGGCACGCTGGGGCTCGCCCCCGCAGCCCCCTGCCCGGCGCCGAACTGCCCATTGCGCACCACGGATTTCGCCACCGAATTCTCGCTGTGGTGATTTTTAGCGTCAGGCGCCGATTTCCGCGCGAGCCGCGAGCGCGAGGCGGAACGCTGGAGCCCGGTCGCTCGTTGACGCAAGCCATGCCCCTCTGCCGCCACTCGACCCTCCCTGCGCTTCCCGCCCCACCCGGGCCGAAGGCCGTGCGGCTATCGCATTACGTGGTGACCCGCCGCCTCGCGCCGCGGCCCGCCAACGACAACCGCCGCCCCCGCGCCGTCCCGGCCTGGCCCTGGGCCGTCGTGATCGTGGCCGCGCCGACGCTGACGGCAGCGCTGATCCTGGCACAGTTGATCTGAGGCAGACGCCCTCGAAGCCGCGTCTCGCAGCCTGCGCCCTGACGCGGCCCCACATCCCTCCCCAACCTGTGGCCCGCCTGCCCTTTACCCGCACCGGCCCGGTCCCGTAGCGTCCGGGGCATGCCGCTCGTGCCCCCGCCGCGTCCCGCCGCCGTGCCGCCTCCGCCGCCTCCGCCGCCGGGAGAGGCCGCGCCCGCTGCGCTCCTCAACGCCAACGCCCCCGAATGGTCGGTCGGCGACCTCGCCGCCGCGCTCAAGCGTACGCTGGAGGATTCCTTCGGCCATGTGCGCTTGAGGGGCGAGATCTCGGGCTATCGCGGGCCGCACGGCTCGGGCCACGCCTATTTCTCGCTGAAGGACGGCAGCGCCAAGATCGACGCGGTGGTGTGGAAGGGGGTGCTCGGGCGGCTGCGCCAGAAGCCCAAAGAGGGGCTGGAGGTCGTCGCCACCGGCAAGATCACGACGTTCGCGGGCAAGTCCTCCTACCAGATCGTCGTCGATTCGATGGAGCCCGCGGGCATCGGCGCCTGGATGGCACTGTTGGAGGAGCGCAAGCGGGTGCTGGCGGCCGAGGGGCTGTTCGCGCCCGAGCGCAAGCGGCCGATTCCGTTCCTGCCGGGCGTCATCGGCGTCGTCACCTCGCCGACGGGCGCCGTCATCCGCGACATCCTCCACCGGCTCGCCGACCGGTTTCCCCGCCCCGTCCTGGTCTGGCCGGTGCGGGTGCAGGGGGAGGGGGCCGCCCCCGAGATTGCCGCCGCCATCCGGGGCTTCAACGCGCTCGTCCCCGGCGGGCCGATCCCGCGGCCGGACGTGCTGATCGTCGCCCGCGGCGGCGGCTCGATCGAGGATCTGTGGGCCTTCAACGAGGAGGCGGTGGTGCGTGCCGCCGCCGAGAGCGCGATCCCGCTGATCGCCGCGGTCGGCCACGAGACCGACACCACGCTGATCGACTACGCCGCCGACCGGCGCGCCCCGACCCCTACGGGCGCCGCCGAGATGGCGGTGCCGGTGCGGACCGAATTGCTGGCGCAGATCCACGATCTCGGCGCCCGGCAGGCCGGCACGGTGCTGCGGCGGCTCGAGCGCGAGCGCTCCGATTTCCGCGCCCTGGTGCGGGCGATCCCCAACCCGGACGCCTTTTTGGCGGGCAAGCGCCAGCGGCTCGACCTCGCCGAGGCACGGTTGCGGCCCGCGCTCGCCGCCAATGCCCGCGATTCCCGCGAGCGCCTGTCGCGGCTGGCCGACCGGCTCACCCGCCGCTCGCCGGCCATCGCCCTGGTGGAGGCCCGCACCCGGCTCGCCGGCATCGATCACCGCCCGCGCACCGCTCTGCTCCGCGCGCTCGAGCGCCGCCGCGACCGGCTCGGGGGCCTCGACCGGATGCTTGGGGCGCTCAGCTACAAGGCGGTGCTGGCCCGCGGCTACGCCCTGGTGCGCGACGAGGCCGGCCTGCCGATCCGCTCGGCGGAGGCCGCCGCGACCACGCCTCGCCTCCAGCTCCAGTTCGCCGACGGCGCCATCACCGCCGTGCCCGAAGGCTCCGCGCCGCCGCCCCCGGCCAAGCCGAAGCGCGCCGCCCGCAAGCCGGCTCCGGAGGTAGCTCCGAAGCCGGCGGCCGCCGCGCCCGCGGCGCGGCAGGGTTCGCTGTTCTGAAAGGATCGGGCCGCCTGCATCGGCCGATCCCACTCAATCCCCTCATCCTGAGGTGCCCGCGCAAGCGAGCCTCGAAGGAGGGCTCCAGGGATCGCTGAGCGAGCTGGAGCTCTCCTTCGAGGCTACGCTTCGCTCCGCACCTCAGGATGAGGGGATTGGATGGGGGGAAGGGGGTGAGCCACCGCTCACGCCTCGCACCACAGCCACACGGCCGTCCCCACCAGAACCACCGTCGCCGCCGCCCCGGTCCAGGCGAGGGCGGCTCCGTCGGCGATGTCGAGCAGGCCGAGGGCACGCACCGTCAGCGGGCCGGCGATCTGGCCGGCGGCGAAGGCGGCGGTCATGCGGGCGATGAGCGGGGTCGGGTCGGCGGGATGCGCCGCGCGGGCGAGCTGGAGGCCGGCCATGGTCGCGACCATGAAGGTGCCGCCGACCAGCAGCGCCGAGGCGGCGACGCTCCAGAGCGACGGGACCGCGAGGGGCAGGGCGGTCCCGAGCGCCATGAACGCTTGCGCCACCGCCCAGACCCGGCGGCGCGGCGTCTGCTTCAGCCAGCGGGCCACGCCTGCGACCGAGAGGGCGGCGGCGAGGCCAAACAGCGGCCAGGCCAGCCCGAACACCAGCGGATCGGGCGTAAGCGCCCGCGCCATGGCCGGCAGGAAGGTGGCGGGCACGATGTAGCCGAAGCCGAAGGCGCCGTAGCAGACCACGAGGGCCGCCTGCCCGCTCCGGTCTGCCGCCGGGGCCGCAGCGGCGCGCTGTGCGGTTCCCGCCTCGCTCGCTCCGTGCGAAAAACCCCAGACGAGCCATGCGCCGAGGGCCGCGATCAGTCCGAGTTCGAGCCAGAGCCGGTCCGCCGGCTGGCGCCCACCGAGCCAGGCGAGGATGCCGGCCAGCGCGATGCCGAGGCCGACGCCGGTATAGATCCACGCGCCCAGCGCCTCGGCCCGGTGCCGGGCGAGTTCGGCGAGGCACCAGCCGCTGGCGCAGACGAGCGCCCAGGCGCTGAACACGCCCGCCGCCGCCCGCAGCCCGGCGCCGGCAAAGAGGCTTGCCAGCGGGCTCGGGATGCCGCCGATCCCCGCCATGGCGAGCGTCGTCACCGCGACGCCGACGAGGCCGAACCGCAGGCCGCGGCGCGGATCGGCGAAGCGGGCCGCGGTCAGCGCGCCGACGAGGTAGCCGACATAGTTGGCCGCCGCCCATTCGGCGCCGGTGGCGGCGTCGAGGCCGCCGTCGCGGATCATCAGCGGCATCAGCGGGGTGAAGGCGAACCGGCCGATCCCCATGGCGACGGCGAGCGCCACGATGCCACCGAGGACGACCGGCCGGATGGCGGGGGAGGGCAAGTGGGTCGGGTCTTGCGTCACTCGGCGAGGTTGCCGACGCAGGCGAGATCCCCCTCCTGGCAGGCGAGATAGCCGGAGAGCCGCTTCGTCCGCTCCTCGGTGATCGCGGCGAGGCAGCCCGCGCGCACCATCGGCTGGGCCGAGCCGCCCGCCGCGCCGAGGGCTTCGAGGTCGCAGGTCTTGTCGCGGTAGGGCAGCCAGGCGCGCTGCGCCTCCTTCAGGCCCTGCTGAGCGGCCGGACCGATGCGCTTCATCAGCCGGCCGTAGGCCGCGTTCATCGCCGTGTCGGTGCGCTTGAGGTCGGCGTCGGCGCAGGCGTTGAGATCGGCCTGGGTCGTGCCCTTGCATTCGGCCGCGGCGGCCGAACCGAGCGCGAGACCGAACGCAGCGACGGCGACACACGCACGAACCATCCTGACCCTCCCGGCAGCGACCGGCCCATTCCGCCCGCGTGGGCCAGCGGGTCAAGCAGGATCGCCGGGCTCGGCGTCAGGCCGGATCACGACTCCGGTAATGATACGAAAAAAATTCGCGGTCGAAGCCGAGCCCGGCATAGAGCCGGCGGGCGGGGGCGTTGTCGGCCACCACTTGGAGGCAGGCCGCGCGTCCGCCTCGGGCCCGGCCCCAGCGCAGCAGCGCGGCGACGACCCGGCGGGCGAGGCCCTGACCGCGGGCCGCCTCCAGCGTGCCGACGGATTCGATCACCACGAGGGAGCGGTCGAGCACGCCGTAGGCCATGGCGACGACCGCGCCGTCCCGCCGGATCGCCGCGAAGGCTTTGGGAGCCAGGATCGTCCGGATCATCTCCGCGTAGACGCGGCTCGTCTCGGCATCGGCCGCGTTGAGGGCGGCGCGGGCGATGAGCCATGCGGCATCGGGGGAGGGCGCCAGCGCGACGTCCGGGTCGGACGCGGCGTCGAGGGTCGCGAGGTCGGCGAGCAGGGTCAGCGAGCGGCCGAAGGCGGCGTAGCCCCGCCGCTCCAGCGGCGCGTCGAGATCGGGCGCGATCTCCGGCACCCGGAACAGGGCGGGCCGCCGGAGTTCGGCGTAGGCCGCCTCGCAGGCCGCGATCACCGCCTCCGGTTCGTCCCGAAGGCCGGGCAGGGGATTGACCGAGTTCGGGCGCCGCGACGGCCCACCCGAGGCCCGCAGCAGGTAGCCGCCGACGAGGCGCTGGCGCCGCGAGGGCCAAGCGTTGAGGCAGGCCTCCTCCACCGTCCAGGCGAGGGGGTTTTCTTCGCGAGCGGACACGGGCCCTCCTGCTGCGGCTGAGCCGGCCGGAGGGAGGCATTCCCCATAGCGTTGCGCAACCCCCTCCCCCGCGGGGGCGGCTTGACCCGCCCTGCCGCCTCTGCGACCGACGCGGCATGGCTCGTGCCTTCCGTGGCTCCGAGCCCTGCGGCAGGAGAGGCCCCGTGACCACGGCGATCGAATCGGACCAGAAGCTCCATCTCGTCTTCGGCGGCGAGCTGGAGGATGTCTCGGGCGTGCGCTTCCGCGACCTGAAGGACCTCGACGTGGTCGGCATCTATCCCGATTACGCCTCCGCCCAGACGGCGTGGCGGGCCAAGGCCCAGGCCACCGTCGACAGCGCCCAGACCCGCTACTTCATCGTCCACCTGCACCGCCTGCTCGAGCCTTGAGAGCGCTGCTCGCAACGAGCCAAACAAGGGCGTTCCGTATGGCCCGGCGCGAAGAGCGCCGCGCGCAGCGGGCCTCGGCTTGTGCCGAGGCGTCTAGCGCATCGTCCTGGATATCGTATCCAGGACGATGCGCTACGTTCTTGTGCTGCATCGGCTTTTTTCCGAAAGCCGGCGACCACCTTTCGGGCCGATGCTCTAGCGGAGCGAGAAGCCTAAGGCCGCGGATGCGGCCGCCGGCGCTTGAGGCCAGCGGAAAACCTCACAACAGCTTCGCTCGGCGAAGCTGTTGTGACGACGCGGCCCCGCTGTTATGAGCCCGCGCGACCGGATTGCGGCGCGGTCTCGGCCGTGCGTCGTCGTGCGCGTTCCGCCCGTTGAGAGAGCCGAGAGACGCCCGGCATGACGTCGTCGATCAAGATCATCGCAGGCAATGCGAGCCGTCCGCTCGCCGAGGCGATCGCCGCCTACCTCGAACTGCCGCTGGCAAGCTGCATGGTCCGGCGCTTCGCCGACATGGAGATTTTCGTCGAGCTGCAGGAGAACGTGCGCGGCGAGGACGTGTTCATCGTCCAGTCGACCTCCTTCCCGGCCAACGATCACCTGATGGAACTGCTCATCATGATCGACGCGGCGCGGCGCTCCTCGGCGCGGCGCATCACGGCGGTGATCCCGTATTTCGGCTACGCCCGGCAGGACCGACGCACGTCGGGCCGCACGCCGATTTCGGCCAAGCTCGTCTGCAACCTCATCACCGAGGCCGGTGCCGACCGGGTGCTCACCCTCGACCTGCATGCGGGCCAGATCCAGGGCTTCTTCGACATCCCGACCGACAACCTGTTCGCCGCCCCGGTGATGGTGCGCGACATCAAGGAGCGGCTGGCGCCGGGCCAGCGCATGGTGGTCTCGCCCGACGTCGGCGGCGTGGTGCGCGCCCGGGCGCTTGCCAAGCGGATCGACGCCTCGCTCGCCATCGTCGACAAGCGCCGCGAGCGCGCGGGCGAGTCGGAGGTGATGAACATCATCGGCGACGTCGAGGGCCAGTCCTGCATCCTCGTGGACGACATCGTCGATTCCGGCGGCACCCTGGTGAACGCGGCCGAAGCCCTCCTGAACGCGGGCGCCAAGGACGTGTCGGCCTACATCACCCACGGGGTGCTGTCGGGCGGCGCGGTCTCGCGCATCGCCGCGTCGCGGATGAAGGAACTGGTCATCACCGATTCGATCCTGCCGACGCAGGCGGTCAAGCTCGCCCGCAACATCCGCGTGATCTCGATCGCGCCGCTGCTCGGCGAGGCGATCGGGCGCACGGCCACCGAATCGAGCGTATCGAGCCTCTTCACCTAAGGGGATGCGCCGTCCGCGCGTGACGGCAAAGCTTTTGGAAGAAAATTCCCTCGGCCGGCTCTGCATTGTGCGCAATCCAGGGGCGCCCTGAGATTATCCCATATAGCGAAACGTCTTTTCCGAACGGACCCCGCATGGCCGGGTTTCGTTGAAACCGCTATGGTGACGAAGAAAGATGAGCGCATGGCCGGGAGTAAAGAGCCAGACGCTCATGCACGGACAGAGCGGGTGGACCGCGGACCAATGCCGCATCCTCAACTGCTGCGCGACATGGCCCTCTTCGTCGAGGTCGCGCGCCGCAAGAGCTTCAGTCAGGCCGCGGTCGCGCTCGGCATGCCGATCTCGTCCCTGTCGCGGCGCATCACCCTGTTCGAGTCGGCGGTGGGCCTGCGCCTGCTCGACCGGACCACGCGCAAGCTGGCGCTGACCTCTTACGGCGAGGCCTACCTCGCCCAGGTCTCGCGCCTCGTCGATGAGGCGCAGCGCACCTTCGACGACATGATGGCGGTGGCCAAGGGGCCGAGCGGCTTCCTCAAGATCGCCGCGCCGCCGGATTTCTGGGTGCTGCGCCATCTCTCCGGCGTCATCACCGAGTTCTCGTCCCAGCACGAGCACATCCACGTCCACGTCGATCTCAAGCCCGCGCCGGTCGATCTCGTCGGCGACAACTACGACCTCGCCGTCGCGATCGAGGAGCCGCGCGAGACCTCGCTGATCGTGCGCAAGGTCGCCGAGGTCGAGAACGGCCTGTTCGGCGCCCCCGCCTATTTCGACGAGCGCGGCGAGCCGGCGACCCCGCTCGATCTGGAGAACCATCAGGTCATCGTGCCCGCGCAGGGCGCCAGTGCGGTCTGGACGCTGAGCCGCGGCGGCGAGAGCGTGGCGATCACCGTCGGTGGGCCGATCTCCTGCAACTCGCCGAGCCTCGCCCGGCGCTTCGCCGTCGCCGGCCAGGGGATCACCACCGCCAACGTCATCAATGTCGACAGCGACGTCTCCAACGGTCGCCTGCGCCGGGTGCTGCCGGACTGGACCCTGCCGGCGACGCCGGTCTACTTCGTCACCACTTCTCGGCTCCTGCCGGCCAAGTCCCGCAGCTTCATCGACTTCGCCACCAAGCGCCTCGCCGCGGTGCTGGCGACCGCCTCCCGCGACTCCCGCCGCCCCGGCAACACGCCGACACGGCCGCGGGCGATCGAGCGCGCGCTGTCGTCCTGATTCTTTTTCTCTTTGGAGTCGCTCGCGACGGCGGCCGGTAAACCCGCGCCGTCATCGCGAGGCGGAGCCATTCAGGGCGCGACGCGGGCCGAAGGAAGCAAAACGGCTCCCTTTCAGACGCTCATCCCATCCAATCCCCCTCATCCTGAGGTGCTGCGAAGCAGCCTCGAAGGAGGACTCCAGGGATCGCGCGCAGACTGGAGCCCTCCCTTCGAGACCCGTTCACGCGGGCAGCTCAGGATGAGGGCGTGGGTTGGAATACGGCAGAAGGGGCGCAGCGGCTTCTTCTGAAACTGCGGAGCACTGGATTGCTTCGGCTCCGCCTCGCAATGACGGTGTGGGGTGGGAAAGTGTCCGTGCGAACCTCCCCATTGCCCATGAAAAAGGAGCCGCACCTGCAGGCACGGCCCCTTCGCAACTCAGTGACGGCTTAGGCGTAGACGCTGCTCGGCGCCTGCGGAAATTTTTCGGCCAGCGCCCGACGCAGCTTCTCCAGGGCACGATTCTCGATCTGACGGACGCGCTCCTTCGAGATGCCGAGGCGGTGGCCGAGGGCTTCCAACGTCGCCTGATCCTCGGCGAGCCGGCGCTCGCGCAGGATGCGCAGCTCGCGCTCCGACAGCACGGTGAGGGCCTGACGCAGCCAGATCAGACGGCGCTCACCGTCGACGCGGGCCGAGACGGTCTCGTCGGGAAGCGCCGCGCCGTCGATGAGGAAGTCCATCCGCTCGGAGGAGGCGTCGCTGTCCTCGCCGACGGGGGCGTTGAGCGACATGTCGGGGCCGGACAGCCGGGCGTCCATCAAGGCCACGTCCTCGCGCGACACACCGATGGCGGTGGCGATGCGGCTGTGGATTTCGGAGCCGACCTGTTCCTCGGTCGATTGCATCAGCCGGGCGCGCAGCCGCCGCAGATTGAAGAACAGGGCCTTCTGGGCCGAACTGGTGCCGCCGCGGACGATCGACCAGTTGCGCAGGATGTAGTCCTGGATCGAGGCGCGGATCCACCACGTGGCGTAGGTCGAGAAGCGCACGTCCCGCTCCGGCTCGAACCGGGCCGCCGCCTCCATCAGGCCGACATGCCCCTCCTGGACGAGGTCGGCCATCGGCAGGCCGTAATGGCGGAAGCGACCGGCCAGCGCGATCACGAGGCGCATGTGGGCGGAAATCAGCCGGTGCAAGGCGCGCTCGTTGCGCTGTTCCTTCCAGGCCACCGCGAGGCCCCGCTCTTCTTCCCGCGCAAGGAACGGCGCCTCCATCGCTGTCCGAACGAACTGACGCCGCATCCCCGCGATCTCTGCCATGCCCGCCTCTCTCGTGAGCGTTCTTGGATAGGACCGCAGGGCGTTGGATCGTTCGCTGAAAGCCCGCATCTGCGGACGCAAACGTAACCCCGGGTCGGGCCATTCGTGGCTCAGGCACAACACACTGCCGCCGGGGTGGTTCCCTGCGAGCGCGTGGAACCGATCACAAGAAATTCAAGAGGCCTCTGCCGGGCGCACAAAAAAGGGCCCGGCTCGCGCCGGACCCTCTCGTCGATAGGGTGAACCGTGGGCCGAAGGCGCTGCTCTCCGGCGACCGCCTCAGGCGGCCTCCTCCACGTCGCCCTCGTCGCTGTCGCCCTCGGCATCCGCATCGGCCTTGCCGCGGCGCGGCGACTTGGCGAGGCTCTGCTCGATCAGCTTGAGCGCCTCGGTCTCGGTGATCTTGTTCACCGTGGAGATCTCGCGCACGACGCGGTCGAGGGCGGCTTCGTAGAGTTGGCGCTCGCTGTAGGACTGCTCGGGCTGGGCCTCGGAGCGGTAGAGGTCGCGCACCACCTCCGTGACCGAGATCAGGTCGCCGGAATTGATCTTGGCCTCGTATTCCTGGGCGCGGCGCGACCACATCGTCCGCTTGACGCGGGCGCGGCCGGTCAGCACGTCCAACGCCTTCTTGACGAGTTCCGGCTCGGCGAGCTTGCGCATGCCGACGCTGTTGGCCTTCGCGGTGGGCACGCGCAGGACCATCTTGTCCTTCTCGAAGGCGACGACGAACAGTTCGAGCTTGTAACCGGCGATCTCCTGCTCCTCGATCGCGGTGATCCGCCCGACGCCGTGCGCCGGATACACGACCGACTCGCCGGTCTTGAAGCCTTGGCGGCCTGCTGCCGTCGTCTTCTTGGCTGTGGTCATGCGGAATGAGCCTCCACTGTCATCCACGCGGGTCTTCTCAGCCCGCGCTCATCGCTTCCGGGGTGGGACACCCGGCGCACGCCTCGTCCGGCGGGCCCGATCCGAAGGCCTGCCGGTTCCCGGGCATTGGTCCGCGCAGCCCACACCGCGCGAAAGAACGCGCCGGGAGCGAAATGCTTCCGACGGTCGATCGCAGCCAACCTCGTTTCCAGGAAGATGGAACCCGCCGGGGCGGTGACGAAGGAAGCGCATCGGGCGTGAGCGACGGCGGCCATCCGTATAGCACGAATGGCCGGCGAATCAAAGGATTGCCGGCGCGTCGGGCGCGTATCCGCGGGGGATGACGAAACGAGGGCAGGCCCCCCAAGCGGGGCCGACCACGAGATTTCGAAGCGGGGGCCGGAGGCGCCGGCTTAGTCGCCCGAGCCGGGGTTCACCGAGAAATGCGCCTCGAACTTGCCCGAGACCCCGTCCCACTGCTTGGCGTCGGACGGCGCGTCCTTCTTCTGGGTGATGTTGGGCCAGGACTTGGCGTAGTCGGCGTTGACCTTGAGCCAGGTTTCGAGATTGCCCTCGGTGTCGGGCTTGATCGCCTCGGCGGGGCATTCCGGCTCGCACACGCCGCAATCGATGCACTCGTCGGGATGGATGACGAGCATGTTCTCACCCTCGTAGAAGCAATCCACGGGGCACACCTCGACGCAGTCCATGTACTTGCACTTGATGCAATTGTCGGTGACGACGTAGGTCATGGGCCGTTCGGTCCTGCAATCCTCTCCCGCGCCGCGAGGGACGCGCGCCCGGTCTCGGGCGGACTTTTCCCCAACCGCTGCACGGCTGCCGTGAAGCGGGCGCCGCCCGGTCGGCCAAGCGCTCTAGACCCTGACCGATGGGCTGACAAGCGCCGTTCGACCGCACCCGCCGGGCAAACCGATCTCACGGCGGCACGACGGCGAGGGACGCGGGCGCCCCTCGACCCGCGACGGCGACATCGGGGAATCCCGCTCGCCCTCGCATCGGTTCCGATAAAGTCGAGCGACGATGGAAAGGCCTGCGTAGTCTGAGTCGTTGGTTAATTTTACTGTCTTCGACAATCGAGCTTGTCCGCAACGCAACCTTGGCTGCACTTGTGGCGTCGAGAGGAGCGCGCGCCGGAATCGGCGGTGGCGCTCGACACCTCAAGTAACGCGTCTTGCCGAGGACTCTTTCCAGATGGCCGCCCTTCCTCTTCGTCCCGCCCTGTTCGTCGCGGCCTTCGCGCTGTCGGCGAGCGTCGTCCCGGCCCAGGCCGGCGGCGGCTGCGTCAGCGCCGAGTGCTACCGCCGCGTCACCACGCCGCCGGTCTACGACACCGTCTCCGAGCAGGTGCTGGTCCAGCCCGCCCGCACGGTCTACCGCTCGACGCCGCCGGTCTACGACACCGTGTCCGAGCGCGTGCTGGTCGCCCCCGGCGGGCGCCGCTGGCAGACGAGCTATGACGCCTACGGCCAGCTCGTCGGCTGCTGGGTGACGACCCCGCCGCAATACGCGGTGCAGACCCGCCGGGTGCTGGTGCGCCCCGCCGAGACCATCCCGCAGACCCTGCCGCCGGTCTACGCCACGACGCAGCGCCAGGTGCTGGTCCAGCCCGCCCGCGCCGCCTGGGTGCCCGCCGCCGCCCCGGCCTACGGTCCCCGCCCCGGCTACGGCCCGGTCGGCGTCGGCTCGATTCCCGACGCCTTCGGGCTGGCCGGTGCCTCGGCGGCCGACATCGGGGTCGGCCTCGGCTTCTCCCGCGGCAGTGTCTACGACGGCTACTGATCACGCCGCAGGACAGACCATCGCTCGCACGCGAGCGGTGGCTTCCGTATTCCGGGCGCGAAGAGCGCCCCGCGCAGCGGCCTCGGCCCTGCCGAGGCGTCTAGCGGAGCGAGAAGCCTGAGGCCGCGGACGCGGCCGCCGGCGCTTGAGGCCATCATGAAAAATGAGGCCATCACGAAAAACGGGGCGACCTTGAATCGGCCTGTGTCCGCCGTAGCTCCCTTCCCTGAGTGATATCGGGGGAGCGGAGCATGACGGCGTTCAAGGCCTGGGTGATCGAGAAGGCGGAGAGCGGCCAGACGCTCGCCTTGCGCGACGTCGAACCGTCCGAGCTGATGGACGGCGACGTCACCGTGCGGATCTCGCATTCGGGCCTGAACTACAAGGACGGGCTCGCCATGACCGGCAAGATGCCGGTGGTGCGCCGCTTCCCCATGATCCCCGGCATCGACTTCGCCGGCACCGTCGAAGCCTCCGAGCACCCTTCCTACAAGCCGGGCGATTCCGTGGTGCTGACCGGCTGGGGCGTCGGCGAGACCCATCTCGGCGGGCTCAGTGAAGTCGCCCGCGTGCGCGGCGACTGGCTGGTGCCGCTGCCCGAGGGCCTGAGCCCGGCCCGCGCCATGGCGGTCGGCACCGCGGGCTACACCGCGATGCTCTCCGTGCTGGCTCTGGAGCACCACGGCCTCACGCCCGCCTCCGGCCCGGCCCTGGTGACGGGCGCGGCCGGCGGCGTCGGCTCCGTGGCGGTGGCCCTTCTGAAGAAAGCCGGCTGGCACGTGATCGCCGCGACCGGCCGGGGCGACGAGGCGGATTATCTGAAGGAACTCGGCGCCGCCGAGATCCTGGAGCGCGAGGCGCTGAGCGGCGAGCCGCGTCCGCTCGCCAAGGAGCGCTGGGCGGCCGGAATCGACGCGGTCGGTGGTCGTGTGCTGGCCAACGCCCTGGCGATGACCAAGGGGGGAGGGGCGATCGCCGCCTGCGGCAATGCCGGCGGCATGGACCTGCCCTCCTCGGTGGCGCCGTTCATCCTGCGCGGCGTCTCGCTGCTCGGCATCAACAGCGTGACGACCCCGCTGGAGCCGCGCCGCGCCGCCTGGGCCCGGCTTGCCCGCGACCTCAACCTCGCGCTCCTCGACCGCATGACCACGACGATTCCGCTGGCCGAGGCCGGCCCCCGCGCCGAGGCGCTGCTGGCGGGCCAAGTGCGCGGCCGGACCGTCGTCGCGATCCCGTGACGGAACGTGCGCGGAACCGCACGCCGGTTCCGCGCATTGCCGCGCTCATGAGCAGAGCATTCGTCCGTGAGCCGGAAGGTGGCGAGGCCTTCGAGGACCTGCCCGACCGGCCGATCTCCCAACACCCGAACTACGTCACGCCGGAGGGCCTCGCGCGGATCGAAGCCGAGGCGGCACGGCTGGAGGCCGAACTGTCGGGCCTCTCGCCCGAGAACAAGGCCGATCGTGCCCGCGTCTCGCGCGACCTACGCTACTGGAGCCTGCGCAAGACCTCGGCGCAGCTCGTGGACGAGGCGCCCGACGGCGAGACCGTCCGCTTCGGCGCGACCGTGACGGTCCTGCGCGAGGACGACACCCGCCAGACCTTCCGCATCGTCGGCGAGGACGAAGCCGACCCCAATGCCGGCTCGATCTCCTACGTCGCACCGCTCGCCCGCGCGCTGACCGGCAAGAGCGTGGGCGACACGGTCACGGTCAACGGCAACGAATTCGAGATCGCCGAAATCCGCTGATCGCCGCGGCGGGCCCGCTTGAGAGGCCCGCCACGCGCGTTCATGCCCGCCCTCAGCGGGAAGCGGGCGCCGAGGTGGCGCCGTTGCTGTTGTTGCTCTTCGGATGGCCGATGGCGCCGGTCGTGTCCTGGCTCGGGTTCCCGACCGGGACCTGACCGCTGCGCGGCATGGCCCCGCCGTCCTTGTCCTGCATGGCGCCCGGCTCGCCCGTGCTGCGCGCCGTGGCGCCCGGGGCGGTTCCCTGCGCCCAGGCCCCACCCGCGAGGCCGAGGAAGAGGACGGCGGCGAGCGCCGGCGTGACGATCCGTGACTGGGTGCGCATGGCGTCTTTTGTCCCTATCGTGGTTTTCTCCCGGCTTAACCCGCGGCCGGGGAATCGGGTTCGCCCGATCGGCGCCGAGACCGACTTGCCGAGAAAAGAACCGCCGAACGGCAAAGACCCGCTTGCGACCCCGGACAGTGCCAGCTATACACCCGCTCGCCGACGCCCCACGGGGCAGGCGGCTTCGGAGTGTAGCGCAGTCTGGTAGCGCACCACGTTCGGGACGTGGGGGTCGCAGGTTCAAATCCTGCCACTCCGACCAAACAAGAAGAGATCACCCATCAAGGGTGACACGGTACGACAAGGGCGCCCGTAGCTCAGCTGGATAGAGCACCAGACTACGAATCTGGGGGTCAGAGGTTCGAATCCTTTCGGGCGCGCCATTCCTTGTTTTCCCTCGCTTTTCCGGCGGGATAGGACCCTTTCTGGGGTCGGGTTAGGACCCTTCTTTCGGACCCTCGCTTTTCGTCGAGTTCAGCGCTCTCGGGCTTGCTCCTGCTCGATTCGCGGTTGCTGACGCGGCAGAGCAACCGTCTCGAAGGCGGTTCTCCGAGACGGTCACTCATTCCTTGGCTCCTCCGATCACGCTGCCTTAGGCTGTGGTGCCACCTCGACCTCTGGATCGCTGGGCAGCCTGTGCATCAGCGCCCCGCTACCCTCACTCGCAGTCACTTCGTCCGGGTTGTGGTCCGGGAGCACCAGTTCCGTCTCTCGCCCGGTGAGCCCAATCAGAGCGGCTTCGTGCCCGATCACGAAGGCTTCGAGTTGGAGCAGGTGCCGCCCCTGCCCTTGAAGCCGGTTGGTGTTGGCGAGTTGCGTGTCGAGCAGGTCCTGCAAGCCCGCGCAGACCGTCGCCTCGAAGCCATCGGCTCGCTGCTGCACCTGGGTGCGCAAGCTCGTCAGTTGGCGCGCGAGTTCGTCCTCCATCCGGGCGCGCTTGCCGTTCTGCTCTTCCAGGAACTCGACCCGCTCTGTCAGGGTGTCCACCTTCTCCATCGCCTTGCGCAGAGCGGCAACGAGCTTGGCAGGATCAATGTTCGTCATTCGCCGTCCTCCGTCCCGGCGATGAGGCCGTGTGGATCGTAGAGGGCATGTCGCTTTGGCGCGTTCGCCTTTGACGACCTCTTGTTGGCGTAGAAGGGGCCAACCTCGATGACGGCCTCGTCGAGGTGCAGCCGCGCTTCCATCTCATCCTCGCGCGTCAGGACAAGCAGGAACTGGCCGTGGAAGTAGTGGCTGCCCGGCGGCGATCCGATGTGGCCCATCTTGGCCCAAAGGGCGCCCGGCTCATCGCGCATCCAAGCCGTGGCCGTATTGGCGGCGTCGCGATAGCGGTCGAGCCCCGCCACTGAGAGCTTACCCTCGGCGTGTTCCTGCTCGGCCCAGGCGACGACCTTCTTCGGCTCGATGAGTTCGACGACCCGATGCCAATGCGGGTTGCGCTGGTTCAAAGGCTGCCCGTCGTCGAGGTAGACGCGCAGCTTCATCGTGTGCTGGGTCTTGCCCTTTCCGGGCATCGGGCCGTTGTCGAAGAACTGCGCCCGCATAGCCTGGACCCGATCGATCGGCGGGAACGGAGTGAACCATGGCTTGCTGTTCTTCCTGTCCTTCTTCCGTTCAGAGCTAGACTCGGCCGAGGTCGTCTTGGGCTTCGTGATGATCGACGCGTTATTGGTGCTCGCGCCGCCGATGAAGGCGTCGAGCCATTCAGAATCATGCATTGAAGAATGCTCCTTAATCAATACATGTACCATATCATCATGAGCGAATCGGGTTCAATATGATTCGCTCCTTATCAATGAGAAGCACCCAAGGGGGCAGGCATTCCCATTGAACAATGTTGTACAAGTTCAGGTGCAATGAAGAATATTGTTCAATGAGAACAAGAGGGCTATCTGCCCTTGGAGGAGAGGAAGACGGATCAACCGCTCGACGCGCTACGCTCGTCTCACGAGAACAATCGCGCCGTCGTGCTGCGCCCACCGGCTCGGTAGGGGAACATCAAGATGAACTCTCGTTCCACTCGGCTCCGCCTCGCCGTCCTCGACGTACAACATCTCGAACCGTCGATGGGCAGTAGATCGGAGCGCGCATAGGATAAGATGCGCCCCTGGCCAGAAGCAATCCACATCGAGGAGGCGTCATCTAAATTTTTGGTCAGAGGCATCATTAATATTGATCCCCAGATATCGATCGATTATCTTGATTATGACGGCAATTCAGCCGCCAATAATAGTGATATATCATAATGCCGCATTATTTTACGCAAATGATTTACAACCGCCGCGCCGTCAAGGTCAGGATGTATGT